>NZ_JBJFLN010000005.1:0-25358 GCF_045033435.1 Methylobacterium sp. HMF5984 | reverse complement strand
GCTCAATCGAGCTGCACCGATCGATTGTAGAAGGTTATTTATCTTACTTCTCGCGCCAGGCTTTGGCGACCTGGTCGGCGAGCGGCTTCATCAGGTAGCTCATCACGGAGCGCTCGCCGATCTGGAGGAAGGCTTCGACCGGCATGCCAGGCACGAGCTGGACCTCGCCCAGGCGCTCGCGCTGGGTCTCGGGCACGCGGATGCGGGCGGTGTAGTAGCTCTGTCCGGTCTTGGGATCGGTCGAGACGTCGGCCGAGACGCGGCTCACCGTGCCGTCGATCTCGGGCGTGGTGCGGCTGTTGAAGGCGGAGAACCGCAGCACCGCACGCTGCTCGCGGCGCACGCTGTCGATGTCCTGGGGCGGGATCTTGACCTCGACGGCGAGCTGGTCGGCCGTGGGCACGATCAGCATCGCCGGCTCGGACGGCGTCACCAGCCCGCCCACGGTGTGGACCGTCATCTGGTGGACGGTGCCGTCCTGCGGGCTGCGCAGGTCGATGCGCTTGAGCTGGTCCTCGGCCGCGACCCGCTTCTCGCGCAGCTCCGAGCGCTTGCCGCGGATCTCGGCGAGGTCCTTGCCGACCTCGGTGCGCATGTCGCCGTCGACCTGCAGGATCTGCAGCTCGGTCTCGGTGATCTTGCCCTTGGCCGAGGCGGTCTGCGCGACGAGCTGGCCGCGCTCGCCCTGGAGCCGGGCGGTCTCGCGCTCGAGCGCCGTGACGCGCGAGAGCGGCACCAGGTTCTTGGCGTAGAGCTCGCGCACCCCCGTCAGCTCGGTGAGGATCAGCGCGATCTCGCGCTCCTTGGCGTTGGCCTGCTGGGTCAGGCCGCCGATCTCCTGGCGCAGCTGCTCGATGCGCTCGGAGAGCTGCGCCTTCTGCCCGGCGCGGCCGGCGCGGCGGGCGGCGAACAGGCGGGTCTCGCCGTCGACGAGGCGGGCGACCGAGGGGTCGGCGTCCCGGCGGCCCAGCAGCTCGGCGGGGAAGGCGATCGTCGGGGCGTCGTCGCGCTCGGCCTCGTCGCGGGCATGGCGCGCGTCGAGCTCGTCCAGCGCCCGCAGCACGATGTCGAGGTTGGCCCGGGTCTGCGTCTCGTCGAGGCGGATCAGCACGTCGCCGGCCTTGACCCGGTCGCCCTCGCGCACGCGCAGCTCCCCGACCACCCCGCCGGTGGGGTGCTGCACCTTCTTGACGTCGGACTCGACCACGAGCTGGCCCGGCGCGATCACCGCGCCGGCGATCTCGGTGAAGGTGGCCCAGCCGCCGACGCCGACCACCAGCACGGTGCCGAGCCCCAGGCTCAGCGCGAGGTGGCGCCGGATCGAGGCCCGGGCGCGGGGGCGCGGCGGCAGGGGGGCGGCCGGGACGGCGGCGATCGGGCCTGCGAGGATCACGGGGTCGGCCATGGTCAGGCGCTTTCCTGCAGGGTCGGCTTCGCGGGCCCTTGCGCGGGCAGCCCCGCCGGGGCCGGTTCGGGGGCGGCGCGCAGCACGCGCTTGAACACCTCGTCCTTCGGGCCGAAGGCCTGGGCGCGGCCGTCGGCCATCATCAGCACGAGGTCGAGCGCGGCCAGGGCCGAGGGGCGGTGGGCCACGACGATGCAGATGCCGCCCCGCGCCCGCACGCCGAGGATCGCCCGGGTCAGCGCGTTCTCGCCCTCGGCATCGAGGTTGGCGTTGGGCTCGTCGAGGATCACCAGGAACGGATCGCCGTAGAGCGCCCGCGCCAGGCCGATGCGCTGGCGCTGGCCGGAGGACAGGCCCGCTCCGCCCTCGCCGATCCGGGTGTCGTAGCCGTCGGTCAGCCGCAGCACCATCTCGTGGATGCCCGCCGCTTGCGCCGCCGCGATCACCGCCTCGGCCGAGGCCGCCGGGTCGAAGCGGGCGATGTTCTCGCCGATGGTGCCCGCGAACAGCTCCGCCTCCTGCGGCAGGTAGCCGAGATGGGGGCCGAGGTCGGCCGGTTCCCACTGGTCGAGGGCCGCCCCGTCGAGGCGCACCTTGCCGCGCAGGGGCGGCCACACGCCGATCAGCGCGCGGATCAGGCTCGACTTGCCGGAGGCCGAGGGGCCGATCACCCCGAGGCCCTGCCCGGCCTTCAGCGCGAAGCTGACCTCGCCGACCACCGGACGCTGCGAGCCGGGCGGGGCGATCGTGACCGCCTCCACCGTCAGCGTCCGCGACGGCGCCGGCAGGCCGTGGCGCGGCTGCCCGGCCGGGATGCGCGCGAGCAGGTCCGAGAGCCGGGCCCAGCTCTGGCGCGCCTGGACGAAGCCCTTCCAGTTGGCGATGGCGAGTTCCGCCGGGGCCAGCGCCCGCGACACCAGGATCGAGCTCGCGATGATGATGCCGGCGGTGGCCTGGCCCTGGATCACCAGCCAGGCGCCGAGCGCCAGCACGCCCGATTGCAGCGCCATGCGGAACACCTTCGACACGGCGCCGAGGCCCCCGGCCACGTCGGCGTTGCGCTGCTGGGCGTCCATGTAGTCGCGGTTGGCCCCGGCCCAGCGCGCCTGGAAGCGACCCTGCATGCCGAGCGCGGCGAGCACCTCGGCGTTGCGGCGCCCGGCCTCCGCCAGGCCGTTGCGGCGCAGGCCGTGCCCGGTGGCGGCCTGGGCCGGCCTGCGGGTGGCGCGGTCGGTCAGCCACGTCACCGCCGCGAGGAAGAGGGCGCCGCAGAGCGCGGCGACGCCGATCAGCGGGTGGAACAGGAAGCAGACGGCCAGGTAGATCGGCAGCCACGGCAGGTCGAAGAACGCCGACGGGCCGGTGCCCGACAGGAACGCGCGGATCTGGTCGAGGTCGCGCAGCGGCAGCAGCCCGTCGCCGGGGGCGGCCCCCTTGAGCGGCGCGCGCACCACGAGGTCGAACACGCGGCCCGACAGCGCCTCGTCGAGCGCCGCCCCGACGCGGGCGAGGATGCGCGAGCGGATCGCCTCGAGCGCCCCCTGGAACGCGTACAGCGTCAGCGCCAGCGCCATCAGCCCGATCAGCGTCGGCACCGAACGGCTCGGGATCACCCGGTCGTAGACCTCCAGCATGAAGAATGAGCCGGTGAGGTACAGCACGTTCACCACGCCGCTCATCACCGCGACGCCGACGAACGCCGTCCGGCAGCGAGCTATAGCACTCGCAAGTTCCGTAGAACCCCTATGGGTCCTCATCGGTCTCCCTCCCTAGCCATAAAGATTTTAACCAGCTGGCACAAACACTAGCTTTATAAATTAATAACATTATTACCAAAAGATTAATATTTTCCTCTTATGATCCGCCCCTACGCGAAGGTCCAAGAGTAAAGTTAGAGCGTGGTTGGCCTAAAGTTGACCCCTGACTCTGACACAGCAAACTGGTCCAGGCTGAGAGTAAGTTCTTCGGGCATTCTGGATCCTGAAGGAGGGTGGATGCCGTGCCTCTCAAACGCTTCACAAACGAACAGATCGCTTTCGCCCTATTGCGACGAGAGGGCGGGAAGGTGACGCGACCGAGACCGATGACGAGTCCGCTGGACCTTCGGAACGGACGGCTACACCGAAGTGCCGCCGCGGCTCTCGTCCTCGGATTCATGCCTCGGTGAGACGCCGTCGCCGCTGGGCGGCTTCCGTGCGGCTTTCGCCCCCTGTTCTGCAAAACCGGCGATAGGCTCGCTTGGACTGCAGCCTGATCCTTCCAAGGCCACTAAACCTGACGCTTCCCGCGCTCACTTCGGGCGTCATCCTCAGCGGCCGGAATACCCATTAGGACACGCAAAGGATTCGTTCGCACCATGCGGATTTTTCCAAATACCGGTCCGCAACCGATGCAGACCGCATAAGTCCACCGAGCCCATAGATTTTCGTTCTGTCGATCAACGGCTTGCTGTCTGATTCGAGCTTTCTCTATCAATGCTCGGATCTCTGCGGCCTTTCCTTCACTGGTGGCATTCCGCTGCCTATCTGTAATTGATTGATCATGAGCTTCTTGCGCCACAATAGGCGTTATAGCCAAGATCGGCATACCGAAAACGAGAAGCCAAAACTTCATAATTCTCTCCTGTTTACTACTCTTCCGTCTCAAATCAGATGGTGAGACGTAGCCAAGAGTGAGAAAGTTTCAGGACTAGCAAAAAAATTAGCTGTGCAGTCCCGAGGTGAGATGGGTTGGATTGTATCTCAAGCGGTCTGGATTGTCTGCCCAGGCCCGGCAGATCGCTTCATACGGAGTAAGGCCGCGTAGGGTCTTGAGCCGCCGAGCGAAGCTGTAGGCATCCAGGAAGGCGGCGAGGTGTTCCCGCAGCTGATCGTAGGTGTCGTAATGGTAGCGCTTGACCGTCGCCTCCTTGAGGGTCCGGTTCATGCGCTCGACCTGGCCATTGGTCCACGGGTGGTTTGGCTTGGTGAGCCGATGCTCAATGTCGTGCGCCCGGCAGATCTGGTTGAAGCGGTTGACGCGGTACAGGGCAGTCGGACCGCGACGGTTCTTAGGCAGCTCGGCGAACTGGATGCCGTTGTCGGTCAGGATGATGTGCAGGCGGTAAGGACAAGCCTCAATGAGCGCCTCCACAAAGGCGCAGGCCACGGGCCGATCAGCGCGTTCGTGCAGCTGGGCGAAGGCGTATTTGGACGTCCTGTCGATGGCCACCCAGAGGTACAGCTTGCCTTCGCCGGTGCGAACCTCCGCGATGTCGATGTGGACGAAGCCGATCGGGTCGCCCTTGAACGCTTGCTTGCCGGGCTTATCGCCGCCGACCTCGGGTAACCGGCTGATTCCATGGCGTTGCAGGCAGCGATGCAGCGACGAGCGGGTTAGGTGCGGGATGGTGGCCTGCAGCGCGTAGAGGCAGTCGTCGAGCGGCAAGAGGGTGTGCCGGCGGAAGGCGACGATCACCGCCTCTTCCTCGGTCGTGAGCACGGTAGAGTGCGGCGTCTTCGGTCCCATCGCCGCGTCATGAACGAAGGCTCGCTTACGCCACTTCGCGACTGTCTTGGGGTTCAGTCCGTGCTGGGCGGCAAGATCTTTGAGCGGAGCTTTCGATCGCTGTAGCGCTGCTCTGACCGCGTGCGTGGTCGTGGCGCAGCCGTGAAGAACCCGTCCCATAACGCCTCCCGGAATGCAGCGACCTCAGCGAAACTGATGCCACCACACCTCGGGACTGCACAGCTAAACCCGCATCTCTACGAGAAGGACTGCGTGACGTTGGTCGATATCATTCTCGGCCGCATCTCGGGTACTCTTGCGGCTTGTGATCGTATAGAAATCCGCGGGTTCGAGTCCTTCGCAGTGAGAGAACAGCCAATTCGGCAGGGGCGCAACCCGAGAACAGAGGCCCGGATCGTGGTGCCGGCCAAGACGGTGCTTGCCTTCAAAGCCGGCAAGGAGCTGCGGGATCGGCTAAACCCCGAGGTAGCCCTACGCTGAGACAGCGTTTCAGTGACTGCGCGCTGCGGGCCCGTTGGCAGCGATCCAGTCGGGTGAGAGGACGTGGCCTTCTCTCATGGTAAGCATGGCGTGATGTAGGCCATCTTTGTTCCGACACCAGTAATCCAAGCTTGGACGGTCTTCGCAACGAACTGCGGCCCGTTATCCGAACGGATATGGCTAGGTACGCCGCGCAGGATGAACAGAGCCGACAGCACCGAGGAACAGCCGAGATGCACAGCGGCTTCACCCTACCTCTGGCTACGTACTCGTGCGGGAGGCGACAGACTGGTACCGCAACCCTTCTTCGAGCATGGTCCAACGCAACTATGAGTTGCAAACGAGGATGCCATGCTTGTACTCACATTAACCGCCCTACTCGGTGGGGTAGCAACGGCTGCCTGGATGGCTGATTACGGAGCGATCGCTGTTATCTTGACAATGCCATTGGGGGGAAGCCTAGCTGCAATGGCCGCCGTCATCCTGTTGATGCTTCGTGATAAAGCGACCAAGAGGGAAAGAGAGGCTTTGACCCTTCCCAGACTAGTCCGCCCTCATCGCTAAAAACGAGAAGTTGGTTTCAGATGTTCGGTGGGGCTCTGACGGTTGCGGTTGACACACGCGCCTAGGGCCTATCGTCGCCTGAACGGATTGGCTAGACTTGCGTTTTCATCTCTCTGAGTAAGAACGCCATCGCGGCGGTGGAAGCGGTGGCCGACGAGGAACGGGGTCGGCGGCGACGGTAGAGCTGACGACGTATCGCTCATCCTTCAGCAACTTGTCTGGTGCACTGCGGTAGGCGCTGCACCAGCGGCCAGCAGATCTGCCCGATCCGCTGTGGCGGTCCTGTATGCCCCTTCATACAGGGCCGCATACTACATTCCAGCCGACAAGCCGCCCTCGGGCCTTCACGACCCGCCGTCGTGCGCACACTGGGCTGCCTGTCAGCGTTCGCGACCGCCGCCGGCGCACATGCGTCGAGAGGCCAGCCGTGTATCAGACCATCAGCCGCTCCGCAGCACTGGTTCAAGGTGTCTGCTTCTTATTAGGCTCGATGGTGAACTCGCTCGCGATCGTGTCGTAGACGCGTGTCAGCCACTCCTCGGCGACCCGTGCCCGTTCCTCACCCGCCTTCACCTTCTCGTCGGCGGCCTTCAGCAAGGCGTCGGCACGGCTCTGAATTTCAGCAGTGCGCGCCTCAGCAGCCCGAACCCGCTCGGCGGCATTGCGGACATCATCGCGGACGCGGTCGAGCACCTTCTGAACGCGCAGTTCTTGTTCTTGAGCCTGAGCCTCGATTTCGCGAGCATGGTTGGCCGCATGCCGAACCTGTTCGATCAGCTTCGACCAATCCTTTGGTGAAGAGAGTGGCGTCGGCAGCGATCCGCCGCTGATGTTTTCAACGGGCTCAACAAGCCGAACCACCTTTGCTGGACTTTCCTTAGGGGTAGGATCTTCGACAGGAGCGTCTAGGGCTGACAAGCTCTGCCAGAGGTACTTTGTTGCTGTGTCCATGGCCCCTCCTCCTCTAAAGGCACTTGAGGCCTAATTCGATCGAAGGCCTTCGGTTAACGATTTGGTTAGGTGTACTACCATTCAATTAACGGCTCAGCGACGGACTTGTGCAGGCGAAACTAGAAACGGAGAAGGTGTTTCCCAAACGGCACACTAACCACTTATGCCTTACTCAAAATAGGTTTCGCAATTTGTAGTTGTTTAGAATGCAACATGAGTTCATTCAGGACTGTTTTCATCAACGGTGGCCATGGAGTGTCGTATTCTTTGAGCAATTGTGCCGCAAGGATTAGAGCTGTAACCTTCTCGGCCGCGATAAGGTGTTTCACGACTTAGGCATATCTGACACGTGCAGCGAGCGCCGAGCCTAAGCGCTGGATTTCAGCGACTTTCGCCGAGAGGTCATCTTGTGTTGTCGCAACGGTCGGTTTGTCGTCAATTTCCATTCTTCTACGACACGGTTCAACCTCGCTCTCGGATGTCAAATCCGGCTCTACCGCCTGCGTCATCCGCCAACCTTCGGCAGCTTTCCTGTCTTCCCCGACCCCCTAAATTCACAGGGTAAGGAACAGAAGTACTCGTGCGGGTCGCGGATTTAACCCCACCCCCTGGTCGCGGCGCTATGGCACCATGCTCACCGGATCGGGCGACCCGCATCCAGGCAAGCCATTCCCTTGAGACGATCCGAACCACGTTGGTGTCGTTGCGGAAGCGGGCGAGCCGTCGTTCCTCCACTGTGATCAGCCCGAGCACTCTGGCTTGACGAAGGGCAGCCTTTGCCGTTGATCGCGAGACGCCTGCCGCTGCAGCGACGTGCTCGTGACAGAGCCGGCAGTCGCCCCGCTTCGCTACTTCCACCGCGACCACCGCCAATACTGCCTGTTCGGCCAGGGTGAACCGTGCGGCGAGGCCCGGAGGAAGCCGCCCAGAAGCCGCCCAGCGGCGACGGCGTTCCATTGAGGCATCCGTGCGCGGACGAGAGCCCACGGCCTTCCTGAGCCTCGCCACAGGGGCCGGGGCGATCGATCGAAGCTCGATCAGCCCGGACAGCGCCTCGGCCTCAGCCTCGGACAGGTGCCCTTCCCCGAACGCCTTCCACAGCGCAGCCGTGACGGCCGGCAACGCGGCGCGCGGGGCCGCCTCCGCCTGTCGGCGGATCTCATAGGCGTAGTCCATCGCTCACGGTCCCCTACGGGCCGCGGTCCAGGGTCCAGGCAAAGCCTTCCCGTTGACGAAAACACGTTCCGTCTTGACTCCCGAGGGAATCATGTGGCTTGTGGGGAGCAACGACGCCGGGCCCACAAAGCCCCAGGTTTTCGACGGCCTCACCCTGCCAGGGGTGGGGCCGTTGGCTTTTCAGGGTCTATCTCGCGGCTGTGATCTCTCCTGATGCCGGCTCACGACTCATCTGAGCGCGAGGGCCGGAATGGTTCATCTCGACCGGGGCACATGGTCAAGTCAACGCTACTCCTGCGTTTGACACCTCGGCATAAGCTCCCGATCCCTCAGAACGCCCCGTAGGCGCCCGCGAACAGATCCCCGACCGCCTCGGCGCTGCATGAGAGTCGCCCGCCGTCTCCGGTGATGCTCGGGGCCGTCGTGCAGGATGTGACAGCTCTGACACCAAGCGGCGAGGTTGCGGGCATTGTTCACACTGGTGTCGTGGTTTCGGTGCGCGGTGGCGAGGTAGACGCGAGTCTGGCGCACGGCACCCGCGATCTCCGCCGCCGCCGGCTGTGTCGCGAGCTGCCGGCCGCGGTCGCAGCGCCAGCGCCCAGAGTCCTTGTCCCACCACCGGCCGGCGCCAAGGTGCAGGACGACCCGGCCGTGCGGGCGTCCGCATTGCTCGCAATGCCCCTTAGCGCGGACGAACCGGATCTCGTGCGAGAGCTGCGGCCAATCAATCGGGTAGAAGAAGCGGTGCTCAGGGCGGATCGGCATGGGAGATCTCGGGCCGGACCAGCTGCTTAAACCTCACCGTATCGAGAGCCGGACGGATCGCCTACCCCTTCGGTCGTTTGCACATATGGCGTCTCGCCCGTGAGCTAACTTGGGCAGGTCCCCTCAAGAAAATCTGGCCAATCACGCTGATGGGTCAAGGCCCAAAAAACCAAATGGTTTTTTGCCCAAGAGAGCGCTCGGGTTAAGGCTTTCTTGACCGTTGGCGCTCTTCCTCAATAGGGTACGGGGGCACACGCTCAGAAGGGGACTAGAGCAATGGCGGTCGTGAGCGTTTGCTCGACCAAAGGCGGCGTCGGAAAGACGACTTTGGTCATCTGCTTGGCCGACGCCTTCGCGCGCCAGGGTGGCAGCATCGCGGTGATCGATGCCGATCCGAACGGGCACGTCGCATCCTGGCGAGAACGGGCCGGAGAGGATTGCACCGTTGAGGTGATCAGTGGCGTCACAGAGAAGACGGTCCTCGACCGGATCTCGGATGCCGCATCGCGCTATGCCCTCGTGCTGGTAGACCTAGAAGGCGCGGCGTCACAGTCCGTCACCTACGCGATCGCCGAGAGCGACCTTGTCCTGATCCCGAGCAAGGTGTCTGGGATGGACCTTCAGGAGGTGTTCCGCACCTACGAGGTGGTTCAACGGGCCGAGAAAATGTTGCGGCGGCCGATCCCGGCACGCGTGGTCCTCACGCAGATGTCGCCCCTGCAAAGCCGCGTGGCACAGCACGCGCGCCAGGAGATCCAGAGTGCGACCATCCCCGTCCTGAGGACGGAGATCATCCAACGCGCAGCCTACCAGAGCATCCACTTCACCGGTGCCACTCCTGCCCACCCTGACGGCGATCCGAAGGCGTTGCAGGAGGTGGCAGGCGTCCTCGGCGAATTGCTCGAAGTCCTCGCCAACCAGCACCAGGCGGCATGATCGACATGACGAAGCCCGCATTCCAACCCGCCCCCCGTCCCCGGCCTCGCACCAGCCCGGAGGAGGCCCAGCAGCTTGCCGCCTCCGCTAGTGACCTAGGGTTCAGTCGCGCGTCGAGCGCTCCCGAGACTGCCTCCGCCGAGGCGCTGGTCCCTGAGCCCATCAGCACAAAGGCTCAAGCCCCCAAAATCCCCATTGCCCCTCTGAAAGGGTCCGCCCTCAAATTTGAAGTGCCCGATGAGGTTTGGACGGCGCTGCGCCAGGAAGCACTGAACCGCCGTGTGACGGTGAAATACCTCGTCCTCGAAGCGCTGGCAGCCAAGGGTTACAACGTCGACCTGTCAGCCGTGCCCGAGGATGGGAGGCGCATCCGATGATCGAGGCAGCCGTACTCATAGCGATCACCGCGGCTCTCAGCGCCGCAGCGGCCGGGGCGATCAGCGGGCCGAATGCGGAGTGAGGGAAGGCGGGACGGCTCCCGACATCCCCCTGCTCGAACTCGCCACGGAGAATGCCGAGCTGCGCCTTCAGCTCGCGGAGGCGCAGGATCAGCTCATCGAGATGGCTGTCGACGCCGGCGAGCTGCAAGCTCTTATCGAGGGCTTGCAAGCCGAGCTATCTGAGGCGCGGGCGGAGCGAGACGCACTGCGAGTCCGGTCGACGCGCGTCGCTTCGTAGAACGGGTTAGCGACCCTGCTGAGGCCCCGGCTGCTGTGCCTAGCGTGCGGCCTTGCTCATTGGCGAGATGCCGGCCGACGGCGCACCCACCGAGAGCCCCCAGGACACCGTGGCCCGCGTAGCGACCTGCAATCCCGCCGAGGATCGCGCCCTTGATGCAGCCCTTCGCCTCTAGCCCCGTGCTGAGTGCATGACAGAAAGGCCCATTGTAGCGACAACGAACAAGCGCTTCATGACGACTGCACCCCTTCAGTGGTCTGAACGGCGAGATCTTCTAAACACTCAGAGAAGCGCAGGTCGTCATCGAAAGCTGGCGACGTCACTACAACGGCGTGCGCCCGCATGCATCACTGAGATACCGGCCGCCGGCCCCGGAGGTGTTCGTGCCAGCCTTCTCCGCTTGGCCGGCTGCGCTCGCCCGACCAGCTCCGCCGGCCAAGCTACTCGTGGCGGAGCGGCCCACCGTGTACTAACTTTACTTTTGGACCACCTCGTGGGGCCGATCAGATTGCGATCCGTTTTTGAGACGAAGAGTCAGTCTATAACAAAAACCGCACTATTAACCGAACATAATGTCACTTAGTGATGGTTTCATAGCGATGGTGGAGCGTAGAATTTATGACGGATTGTGGTACAACAGCTCGGCCGTTTTGGGGGCATCAGTCCATCTGTCACGCAATCGCTCGTTTGCGTGACAGACACGAACGGGGGATTGCCGTAGCTCGGCGGCTCCTGGACCCTCAATCGTCATCCCGCCTCACGACGCGTGGCCCATCACACCCGCACAGGATCGCGACCTCATGCTGCTCGGCTACATGCGTGTGTCAAAGGCCGACGGCTCGCAGACCACCGATCTCCAGCGTGATGCCCTGCTCACCGCCGGTGTCGAACTCGATCGGTTCTACGAAGACTTCGCATCAGGCAAACGCGACAGCCGCCCTGGACTCGACGCTTGCCTCAAGGCCCTGCGTGAAGGCGATACCCTCGCAATCTGGAAGCTCGATCGCCTCGGCCGCGACCTGCGCCACCTCGTCAACACCGTCCACGATCTCACCAAGCGCGGCGTCGGGCTCAAGGTGCTCACGGGGCAGGGTGCCAACATCGACACGACCACCGCCAATGGCCGGCTGGTGTTTGGGATCTTCGCAGCGTTGGCAGAATTTGAGCGTGAGCTCATCATCGAGCGCACCAAGGCCGGGCTCGCCTCAGCACGAGCCCGAGGCCGCAATGGTGGGCGTAAGCCGAAGATGACCCCGGCCAAACTTCGGCTGGCACAAGCCGCCATGGGCCAGCCCGAGACCAAGGTCGCCGACCTCTGTATCGAACTCGGGATCACCCGTCAGACCCTCTACCGACACGTCGATCCCAAAGGTCAGCTTAGAGCCGATGCCCTCAAAATCTTAGGTAGAAAAAGTATCTAATTGAAATTTTGTCTTGATGTATAAAAGTACTATTCACCGATTAATTCATAAATCGAATTGTTATATCTATAACAAAATTACTGTTTTCTATGAATATATCATTGATTGACCTGTACGTCTATTCAAACGAGTCAAATTGGCCATGCTGACTCCTTGCAGATACAAGAGCATCATTCGAAGTAAAAATCTAACCGATAATGTTTCCATCCAGATGGTTGCCGGTATAAGCTACCCACGTTGTCTCATGCCAGTTCGCATCAAAGACCTCATGGGTCGAGCCAAAAGACTGACCTGAGATGTTGTGCGTATCGATTTCGGCATGAGTAAAATTCCAGGCATTGTCATAGAATCCTTTAAGAATTCGGTTGCCATCTTGTGTAACTTCGGTGACTTCAGCGGAAGTCTGCTGGTAATTCCTGTCAAAATGCTGATTAATGGTCTTGCCAGGAGCATCCTTCGTGACAATTTCCGCGCCCGTACGTTGCCAGTTGAAGTCGAAGCTGTCGGTCACCACGCGGTTGGCTTCCGTGGTCACCACCTCGTAGCCCTGAGCTACCGTATGGGTGACCGATGTCGAAGCAGGTGTGCTGTTCTGCAGGTTGAACGCGAAGGTATCGGAGCCGATGTTGCCGGCCGCATCCGTCTGGCTGGCCAGGATGGTATGCGCACCGAGCTTCAGGCTCGTGGGCGTGAAGTTCCAGTGGCCGGTGCTGTCGGCGATGACGGAACCCAGCGTGGTCGTGCCCTCGCTCAGCGTCACCTTCGCTCCAGCCTCTGCCGTGCCGGTCAGGGCTGGGTTGGTGGTGATCTTGTCCGTGCCCGAGGTACCCGTGTCCTGGACCAGACCAAGCTTCACTAAGGGCGCGACGGTGTCGACGACCATGCGGTTACCGGCCGATACCGCTCCACTCTTGTTGCCCGCGTTGTCGATCGCCACAGCGGTGAAGTTGTGCGTGCCGTCCGTCAGCTTGGCTGCAGTAAACACCCAGCTGCCATTGCTGCTCTGGGTCGCTGCCCCAAGATCGCGCCCATTGTCGTAGATCTCGACTGAGCGCATGCCGAAGATGCTATCGGAGCCCTTCACGGTGACGGTGTTGGAGGTCTTGTTCGTCAGCCCTGATACGCTTTCCGACACGCTAAGGAGTGGTGCAATGGTGTCGACGGTGTAGCTGATGCTGCTGCTCTTGCCGGTGCCTGCCGCGTTGGTATCGCTGGTAGTGATCTGGTGGGTGCCCTGCTGGTTCAGCAGCGAGACGTTGGCGCTCCACTTGCCATCGGCCTGAACGAGGGCGGTTCCGATCTCGGTGGCGCCATCCAGCACATGCACGGTCGTGCCGGCGTCGCTCAGGCCCACGGTACCAGCCAGCTTGACCGCCAGCGTGTTCGTCAGACCACCCGACGACGTGATCGCAACCGTCGGGGCCGTAAGGGGTGAGGAGGTAGCTGCGCCCTGAAGGCTGCTGATAGCGCTCTTGTAGGCAGCACCTGCGGTGGCGTTTGCGCCCGTGCTCAGCTTGCCACTGTAGTCGGCGTTTGAGTCCCAGTAGTTCTCGTAGACCATGTTGTGGTCGGCCATCCACTTGGTCATGGCCTGGACGTAGGGAGCAGCGTTGTCGCTGGCGACACCCCATTCGGAGATGGCGGTGGCCTTGCCGTGGGCTGCGGCGAAATCCTGCTGCCACTGCAGGCCGTAGGCGCGGGTGACCTCACCCTTGAACCCCTTGGCGGCATCGGTGCCGTCCCACTGGGTGCTGTAGTAGACGTCGGTGCCGATCACATCGACGTACTTGTCGCCCGGATACGCCTTCTCCGGGTTCATGTTGCCACCATCGTTGGTGGTGTCCCACACGAACTTGAACTTGTCCGAGACCGAGCGGAAGGTGTCGACAAGGTTCTGGAAGGACTTAATGAACGCGGCCTCGTGGCCGTTGGCGGCCCAGGGCATCCAGGAGCCGTTGAACTCCCAGCCGACGCGCACGTAGATGTTGCCGTCGCTGCTGGCCTTGGTCTGCGCCAGAGCCTGTGCAGCCTTGAGGAAGTGGTCGTTGAAATCGCCCGTGGCGACCTGCTCGAGCGAGGTGCCCCAGACCGTCAGCGGCACCGACCAGATGTTAGAGGCGGCGGTGTTCTTCCACAGGCTCGTGGCCCAGCCAATCGAGCTGTCGAACGCCTTCCAGCTGTCGTTGTTGAGGTAGGTCAACACGTTGCCCGGCGTGCTCCCTACCCACTTGGAGTACGAAGCAAAATCGGCCGGGTTGGTCCCGACGTACACACCCGTCTGCGTCATGCCTGTCCCCCGACAGAAATCCTTGGTCAAAAATTCGCAGGCAAAGCTAATACCACTCCAAAGGGACGATTTTGTGGCTTATCGGACACACTTGTTATGTCATTAAGTATAATTATAGGCGCTTATTATATTTTAGAAATATAATATTGTTCTATAAATTATAAGGTATCAATTATTTTTCTCGTTTCGCTGGCGTAATTGTATTTATATTTTCTGAAGTATAAGCATAGATTTTATTGTAAAACCAATGTCATATTTTCAATAAATTTTGTCGCTAGTACCAATACAACATACGCCTGTAAAAGAACATCAATTTTTTTGACATAGGTAGTAATCGAACTATCGCTGAAGATTTTTTGCTAGACCTTTCATCATTCTGACGAACGTCCATAGACATCCTCGACGCGGATGATGTCGTCCTCGCCGGTATAGGAGCCGACCTGGACCTCGATCAGCTCGAGCGGGATCTTGCCGGGGTTGGTCAGGCGGTGCAGCGAGCCGATCGGCAGGTACACCGCCTCGTTCTCGTGCACGAGGACCAGGCGCTCGCCCAGCGTCACCTCCGCCGTGCCCTTCACCACCACCCAGTGCTCGGCGCGGTGATGGTGCTTCTGCAGCGACAGGCGCCCGCCCGGCGTCACCATGATGCGCTTGACCTGGAAGCGCTCGCCGATGTCGACGCGCTGGTACCAGCCCCAGGGCCGGTACATCCGCCGGTGCGCGTCGGCCTCCGGATGGGCCCGGGCCCGCAGCACCCCGACCAGCTCCTTGACCCGGCCCGACTGCGCCTTCGAGGCGACCAGCACCGCATCGGGGGTCGCCACCACCACCACGTCGTCGAGGCCGACCACCGTGGTCAGCCCCTCGCCCTCGCTGTGCACCAGGCTGTTGCGCGTGCCCAGGAGCTCGACCCGGCCGCGCACCGCGTTGCCGGCGGCGTCCTGCGGCAGCACCTGCCAGACCGCGTCCCAGGTGCCGACGTCCGACCACGGGAACGACACCGGCAGCACGCCGGCGCGCGTCGTGCGCTCCATCACCGCGTAGTCGATCGAGATCTTGGGCGCCTGCCCGAACGCCGCCGCGTCCAGGCGGACGAAGTCGAGGTCGGTGGTGGCAGCCTCCAGCGCCGCCCGGGCGGCGGCCAGCACCGCGGGGGCGTACGCCTCCAGCTCCGTCAGCATCAGGTCGGCGCGGAACAGGAAGTAGCCCGAGTTCCACAGGGCGCCCTCTGCGATCAGGTCTTCCGCCCCGCGCGCATCCGGCTTCTCGACGAAGCGCTCTACCGCGAAGGCGCCCTCGGCCTCCGGCAGCGCCCCCCCGCGGCGGATGTAGCCGTAATCGGTCGCCGGGCGCGTCGGCTCGATGCCGAGCGTCATGGTGTAGCCGGCCCGCGCGCCGACCGCCGCCGTGCGCACGGCGGCGGCGAAGGCCGGCACGTCGCCGATCACGTGGTCGGCGGCCATGATCAGCACCACCGCCTCCGGGTCGGCCTTGGCCGCGTGCAAGGCCGCCACCGCCACGGCGGCGGCCGAGTCGCGCCCCTCCGGCTCCAGGATGATGTCGGCGGACATCCCGGCCTGGGCCAGCTGCTCGGCCACGATGAAGCGCGACTCGGCCGCCGCGATCACCGCCGGCCGGGCGAAGACCGCCGCGTCGCCCACCCGCCGCGCGGTGGCCTGGAACGTCGATTCCGACGCGTCCACCAGCCGCGCGAACTGCTTCGGCATGCTCTCGCGCGATACCGGCCACAGCCGCGTGCCCGAGCCGCCGCACAAAATGATAGGAACGACGAGAGCAGAAGGATGAGCCATTCGGCAGGGAGGCCTTTTCGAGAAATCTTAGCCGACAGGATAGCTAGAACTGAACGTTATCAGGTGTACTACTTTTGGCATTCTATAAATATAGACTACGTATCGCCAAGCTAAATGACTAAAAAATGCGTCATTTTTGCTTAAACACTATGCAAGATGATGATGCTTTAAATGATTGATTTTTTCTGCAGCATCAAACATCGATTGCGCAAGCTCGAGAAGGGTATGCCCTTTTTGCGTTAGATGACATGCCGAAACACCCGCCGAACCAGCACAGATCAAACGCTGGTTGAGCGTTTCTTCAAGTTTAAGTACGCGGCGGGCCACGGTAGAATGATGCACATCGAGCCGCTTGGCCGCGGCTCGGATCGATCCCGCTTGCGTTACAACCAAGAAGAGACGGATATCTTCCCAATCAAGCTGTTCCAGATCGCGCGGCTTCTTTGGCATGCGCCAGATCTCACTGTCAGCGGCCGTCCGGTGAGCGGACGCCGTACCAGAGGTCCTTGACCTGGTCGTAGTGGACCTTGGCGCTGTAGACCGCCACCGGCACCGCGGTGTAGCGCACCGTCAGCCGGCCGATCGCCTGGACCACGCCGTAGGAGAAGATCACCCGGTCGCGCTGGGCGGTGATCAGGTTCACGCGGGCGTTGAGCAGTTCCTGCTGCGCGTTGAGCACGTCGAGGGTCGTGCGCTGACCGACGCGGGCTTCCTCGCGGACGCCGTTCAGCGCGACCTCGTTGGCCTGGACCTGGGCCTGGGCGGCGATCACCTGTGCCTTGGCGGCCTCGAGCCGGCCCCAGAAGTCGACCACCTGCGCGCGGACCTGATCGCGGACGAGGTCGGCCTGGATGCGGGTCTGGCCGACGACTTCCTTCTGCTGGCGGATCTGCGCGTATTCCTGGCCGCCCTGGTACAGCGGGATCGTCACCCGCCCGACGATCGACGCCGACACGAAGTTGTCGCCGGGGAAGGTCTGGTCGTAGCGCTGCTGCACGCTGCCCTGCAGGCCGACGGTCGGATACAGCGCGGCCTCGAGCACCTTGACCTGCGCCTCGGCCGCGTCGACCGCGTGCAGCGCCGAGAGGATCTGCGGATGCTCCTGCAGGCCGATCGCGATCGCCGAATCGAGGTTGGCCGGCACGTAGCGGTCGAGCGGGCGGCCCGGGGCGAGCTGGCGCGGCTCGACGCCGATGTTCTGGCGATAGGTGCCGATGCTGGTGCGCAGGGCCGATTCCGCGACGCTGACCTGCGAGCGGGCGCCGGCGAGGCGCGCCTCGGCCTGGGCGACGTCGGTGCGGGTGACCTCGCCGACGTTGAAGCGGTCGCGGGTCTGGCGGAGCTGCTCCTCCAGCACCTCGACGTTGTTGCGGTTCAGCTCCAGCGTCGCGGTGTTGCTGAGCACGTTCATGTAGGACTGCACGCCGCCGTACAGCACCGACATCTCGGTGGAGCGCAGGCTTTCGCGCTGGCTGTAGACGTTCGACTCGGCGCGGCGGGTGTTGTTGTCGGTCTGGAACCCGTTGAACAATGTCTGGTTGACGGTGAGGCCCGCACCGCCCGGCGTCGTCGTCTGCGCGAGCTGCGCTCCGGAGACGCGGCCTTCGAGGTACTGGGAGCCGATGTCGGCGCTGATGCTGGCGGTCGGGCGATAGCCGGACTTCGCGATCGCGACGCCCTCGTCGGTCGCGCGGACGCCGGCGCGGCTGGAGTTGAGCTGCGGGTTGCCGCCGTAGGCCTTGGCGAGCGCCGATTCCAGCGTCTCGGACGCCGCCGGACCCACCACAGCCAAGCCGGCGGCGACGGCGAAGCCGGCCATCCGGAATGCGCGGCAGGCCGCAGGTTTGTCTTGTGTCACGTCGATCAGCCCTTGCGGTGTCTCGATGACCGGATCCCCGTCTCACCCAAAAGACGGACACAGCGCCCGTTTCGCGCCTCTCCAGCCAAGCCCGCCCTGGCGTGACCTTATCGCACTCCACCCTTTCTAAACGGTGCCCCCACCTGCCAAGCCTTTGAATCCCAAGCGATGCGATATAAAAGCGACACTCTGCCTTGAACGAATAATTCGATCGGGCAAAAAAGCAGCCCCGCCATTGAGATCACACCCGCCCCGACTCTGACCGTTTGGCTCGGTCAGACCCTGAGTTGGACAGGCAGAAACGCTCTATCACCGGTTCACGTCACGTAATGTGCCATCCCTGATCGACGGAGCCAACGATATGGGCCTGAGCTTCAGCGCTTTGTGTGATTGCAACGGCCACATCCGCTCGTGTCGACCCGTGAGTTAAAGCTGTGGTCCATATTTGCAGACCAGCTGCTTCAGCATGCCGACCGAGGGCATCGATGTAGAGGTCATCCACATACGATGCATCCGACGGGGCAACGTATTTCTGCTGGAATTCCGCGGATCCTGAGAAGGCATGCGCTATGTCGGCTCGACTAAGGGCATGGTTGTTCAACAGCTGAGACCAAGCCGCCAAGCCGTTGCTCTCACCGGTTCGGCCTAGTGCGTGTTCATACAGTCCTTCGACGTAAGTTGCATTACTTGCGCCGAGGTACTTCGACTGAAATTCGAACGAGTCAGTGAATCCGTTGATGACTTTGGCGCGGTCCATGCCATGAGCAAGATTGCTGTTCCATGCTAGCAAACCAGTGACATCCCCGGCCCGGCCAAGTGTTTGACTATATAGCATGTCAACGTAATTTGCGTCGGTCAGGCCGGTCGTATGAACTTTATATTCATCTGATGCCAGGAATGCTCGAGCGATGTCCGTTGCATCAAGTGATCCAACAAACGTCAGATTGAGCATAGAACGCAGTGCGACTCATGATATTAGGAATCTTCCTTGGGCTCATCCAGCCAGTCTCTGCTTCGAGCCGCGATGACGCGCTTAAGTACTATGCAAAGGTCGCTGCTGCATCGCTCTTTGCAGAAGCTCAATGCCCAAAATTCCGAGTGTTGGCTGGACAATTGACAACGCTGCGGATGGCAACATCGATATCTCTCAGCGAAGAGCCCATTATCGAGGATAAACTTCGCAAATGGTCTGCAGAGGTCCGACGAGCATACGTGCGGAACGGATCAGAAGGCTGGTGCTCGGAGGTGTACGATCTGCTTGGACCATCCGGAACAATGAAGAAAGGAGTTTTGTCGAAATAAGCGATGTCGACGGTGTCCGACCTTCGTCCGGCTTGCTTTAGGACGAGTAGTCCCTTTCAGCAATCGTATCCAAGGTGAAACGACAAGCCGATCGCACGGACAATATCAAAGATAGTCTATCTCTAATCTGAAAAAATAGTGCAAAATATATTTCTAAAAATCATCTAGTATAGAATATTGCCTATTGACCCTGCTGCTCTATACGACCAAAATCGACTTTATACTTAGCTGAAGCGGCATTCGCTGCAGCTTGCGACTTACGTCGAGCAATTACTGCCGCATAGCGACGAGCACGGATAAGCTTTGCCAGCCGACGGCGGGCAAGAATTTGTGCGTACCTACGCGGAATGCGCTGGTTCGTTGCTGCAAGCGTTCGATCAACGATTGGCGTTGAAGGTCGCCTTGCTGTCGGCAAAGCAGATGCCAAATACTTGGCTGTCGTACGCGAGGATCTTTCTAGAACGGCAATGGGATCAACCAGTGCGGAGAAGCTCTTAGGGGATCGACGCGACCCCACCGGCCTTGGATCGCATCCGTCACAAATTGACCCGCTCAGCGTGCGAAACCCACGCTCCTCAGCCTGCCACTTCTCACGTAACGTTGCCGCTGGCGAAGCCTCAGGCAGCAAGGCCAGCGCAGCAAACACCAACGTCGCGCCGACGATGTGCGCATGAATTTTCACCGGCAACCTCGGCAGCATGACATCGGCATGAGCGCTTCGTGCATTCTCTGGGCCAGCCCAAAATGACACATTTTCCGATGAGGCCACGTTAGCTCAGCCACGTGGCGACCGCATGGCCATCTGAAATCATCGCTCTGGCAAACATCTAAAAACTGGCTCTGCCTCACAATGTCAGCTACGGCGGAGGGCAAAATTCACACCTGCATGCTGTTTGTATCATGCGGAGCCAATCATAGCCACTCGATGCAGGGGCTGCCTTGACAAGCGATTTTGGCCAAAATCAGGTTATGACCACCATAGACTTCGGATCAACTACGAGGCTGCAGCTTGCAGCGTTGACCCTCTCGCCCGCGGTTCTGAGTCCGTGATGGGAGCCGCGCTCCAACGAGTTCGACGGTGGGGCCAAGCATTTCTTGAGTCGCTCGCGGCAGCATCGGATCACAAAACCCTCTGGTTTGCCTCTATCTTTACCGCACTATTTTTGCATGCCGCATTTGTCATATCTTTCGTTGCAGTGTCTGTCTCGGAAGACGATGATGCAACGACAGTCAAGAGTCACGAAATTAGTATAGAATTCAATATTGCCTCATATGAAGCGGCCGAAGCAATCCGTTCTTCGCAATCCGTTGATGAAAATACCAATAATAATTTAGATAAAAGATTAGTCGAATCGCCAGTTATATCTTCGTCTGAAACGAAATACCCAGTCGAAGCAAGCTCTAAAGATGTCGAGCCAGACGCTCAGTCGGATGGTATGGGGCTGGACTCGAGAAAAGACGCGCCTCCGCGGGAAGGATTTCATTTTCAGGACTCAAATACTCCTGCTCAGGCTGCGGTAGATGCAACGGCCTCAAACGCACAAGCGCAGAATGCGCAACAGACGGAGGAGCGCATACGGAAGACGTGGGAGAAGCAGCTTGTTGTCCACCTCGCTCGCTACCGCAGTTACCCGACCATAGCAGTCAATCAGAACGCGCAGGTCACGCTTAGCTTTGTTCTAGACCGGAGCGGTCATGTCGTGAGTGCTACGGTCGCCAGGAGTTCCGGAGAAGCAGCTATCGACCAAGCGGCACTGACTATGATGCAAAGGGCCGATCCAGTACCGGCTCCGCCAGCTTCCGTAGCAGCCAAAGGCCTGAACTTTAGCCTACCAATTGTTTTCACATTGAACACAAGCAAAAGAAAAACGCTTCGAAAATCCGAGTAAGCATTAATTATATTGCAGCATCTTAATCTTTTCGAGCTATCGTGATGAGTCTCTTGTGATTGAGCCGATAACACTTGCCAAGGCTGAGCGGCGGTATCGCTGGCGTACGATCCGATCGATCCTATGGCGGCATCAGAACAATACTACGTCGCGGCAATGCCCAGGGAGATGGCCCCTACCACCAAACGCAGCCAATCTTCATCCGCTGGGCATCATGACGGGACCCCCGCGGCTTTTGGCGCGGTCTGAAAGCCAAATGCTGCGCGGGAAGCAAAATAGTTTTATTTTCTCTCGCCAAGCGACGAGAAATGTCATTATTGTTCCTGAACCCGCCGGTGTGTGACCGCGTTGGTGGGCTCTTAATTGTTCTCGTGCACGGTGGTCTGCGGGACGCTATGGGATCGTGATCATGCACTGGGCTGCCGTCGGCCTTGCCGCTTATGCCATCGGCTTCCTCGAGTTTTGGCGTCTGTGTCAGGACGCCCCGTTGATGCAAGAGGATCCCGTGTCGAACGCGCCGTCACCACGCTAGGTCCCGTACCAACCCAGCAGCCAGATCAGCGCCCAGCCGATCGCGCCGATCCACCCAATGACGACCATCAGCACCATCATCAGGATCAGGATCGAGCCGAAACGATCGAACAAGCGCCGGCCGATCCCGACTTTCTGAACGGGAAGCGGCGGATCCCTTGTCTCGTTTTGCAATAAACTCACGGCTCAGCCCTCTGTTTCGGACTGAGTAGCAATCGACGCTGCCAAATTGTTCCATCGCGAGCCCAATCGTTGCAGAGCGTTTACAGGGCTGCACGATCTAGGAATGTCCCCATAAGGTCAGGCTTTACAATTTACGTTGCTCGCCGCGTTTCCGGCTTGGAGTCCGTCGGCATGCGGTCTTTGCTCCGCACTTCAAACGTTCGACGCCGCTGCCCGGCCGCGATAAAGCGACCAAGGAACAGGCCGAGGGGGAGCGATACCGCGAACCAGCCGCCGAGAAGGCGCAAAGCCTTCCTCATGCGTCCTCCGACAGGGTAAATCCGTCAGACAAATACCCCTCCGGTGGTGGCAAAAACGTCCGAAGGGATTCAGAAGCGCCGAATGCCGGTCGCAATACGCCGGGCAATCCAGCCTGCACTCCACTGCCAAACCCTGTCCGGCACCCCGTAGACGTGCCGTGCCACCGCGATGCTGCTCGCCAGCACCCAGAACACACCAGCCAAGGCATGCAGCCACAGGCCAGGAGCCTCGTCAGGCTCGGCATAGTCGTACCAAAGCGGGTCGTTCTCGTCCAAAGCTGATCCCTCCGCAGCGCAAACCCAGCGTGCCGCGAGGGTCTTAGCAAATCATTTACCAACCCGCTTGTCACCACCCGTGCGTGGCAGAACAGCCCGTCTCAGGCGATCTCCACACACCATGATGAGGTGGATCAGGTTTCGTTGCGCATCGGGCGCATGAGTGCGCCGAGCAGGAAAGCCAGCTGCGCACAGATCAGAAGCGTCAGGCCCCGGCGAACGCACGCAGCAGGGCTCAAGTGGAAGCTATAGACGCCATAAGCCACCTCGAGGGCGACGATCGGGACAAACACCACAGCCAGCCAGATCGAGCCAAATCGGCCCAACCCCAGGCCGAGCAGGGCATTCAGCAGCAAGGCCTTCATCACCTGTCTCCGCCGGCTGATGACAGCCAGGCCGGCGTCCTACCCTGCCCAGGATTGCCGCAGCAATGCCGCCCGTGCTGGTGGGGTCAGCGACTGCCGCGTTGAGCCAGGACCGCCGGGATCGTGCGCAGCATGATGGCGATGTCGCGACCCAGCCCCCAATGCGTGGCGTAATCGAGATCCAGCGCCACCCGCTCGGCATACGAACAATCGCTGCGCCCCGACACCTGCCACAGACCCGTGACCCCAGGCGTGACCGAGAAGCAGGTGGCAAAAGCAGAGCCATAGCGCTCGACCTCGGCCTGAACGATCGGACGGGGGCCAACCAGGCTCATCTCGCCCAGCAGCACGTTCACGAGCTGGGGCAGTTCGTCGAGGCTGGTCTTGCGCAGCACCAAACCCAGCGGCGTCACGCGCGGATCGTTGGCGAGCTTGTGCGTTTCGTCCCATTCCCGCTGGGCGGCCGGATTGGCAGCCAGGTGGGCCCGCAGCACTGCATCACCGTCCGGAACCATTGAGCGGAACTTGAGGCACCCGAAACGGCGGCCCTTTCGCCCGATCCGCATGTGACGAAAGATCGGAGCCTTGCCGTCTCCGGCCCAGACGAGCAAGCCAAGCAGCAGGAGCAACGGCAACAGGAGGAACAGCGCCGTGCCGGCCACGCCGATATCGAGGCTGCGCTTGCCCAGCCGTTCCAGACGCCGTGCCTTTCCGAGTGGCAGCACTGCCTGTGTGACCACCTCGCTCAGATGCTGCGGTGCAACGGCCGTGGAGGAAGACGGATGGCCGGCCTCACGCAGCATGGTCACTCTCCTGGGGCGCGCAGGTGCACAGGGTTAAAAGAACATTAATGCAAACTCCATACCGCGACACTTGCCGCTACACAAGCGTGACCGTAGGAGATAAAACGCTTCGAAATCGATCTTTCCTCTATGTAAGTCCTCAGATATCTACAGTATCATACCGTTATCAGAATAAGATATGGATGTATAACAGCAAAATTTGTCGGAGAGATTGTCATAAAACCATATAACGCAGTAGTTAGGAGCTAAACGCGTGCTGATCGTTCTCTTGTGCGGCGCGATAAGTATGGCCGCGCTTGGGCTCTGGATCGGCCTGAGTTGGGGATGGGTCGGCGGATTGCTCGGCGCGCAACTCGGAGCCACCCTCGGCATCCTCCTCGCCGCATCCTTCAAGCTGCGCCGCTAAAACTACCGAGACCTCAAAGAGCCTCGTAGAACTAGACGCCCGTTAGCCAAACGTTGACCCTCAGCGCTGGAAAAGCTCGCCCATGGGTCCAGTCTGCTCGTCAGGATCCATGCGTTTAACCGCACGAGCAGGGATAGCGTGGGACGAAAGTGGGGCCGGCTGAACCCGCCGGCCTGGAGACGTCCGCCGTGACCCCGTCCGTCAGCCCTTCGGATGCCGAACCCCGTCGCATCCTGCACGTGTTCCGCGCGCCCGTCGGAGGCCTGTTCCGCCACGTGGTCGACCTCGCACGGCTCCAGGCCGCGGCCGGCCACCGCGTCGGGATCGTGTGCGACGCGACCACCGGCGGCGAGCGCGCCGTCCAGGCGCTGGCCGATCTCGCGCCCTGCCTCGCCCTCGGCGTCACCCGGATCCCGATGCGGCGCAACCCGCACCCGTCCGACCTCGCCTGCCTGCGCGCGGTGGCGGCCCGGGCCGAGACTGTTGCCGCCGACGTCCTGCACGGGCACGGCGCCAAGGGCGGCGTCTACGCCCGCCTCGCGTCCGTCCCCGGCAGCCGCAGCGTGATCCGCGCCTACACCCCGCACGGCGGCAGCTACAACTATCGGCCCGGCAGCCCGTTGCACCGGCTCTACATGGGCGCCGAGAGCCTCCTCGCCCGCCGCACCGACGTGTTCCTGTTCGAGAGCGAGTTCGTCGCCGGGCGCCATCGCACCTATGTCGGCATCCACGGCCGCGTCAGCCGCATCGTCCACAACGGCCTGAGCGAGGCCGAGTTCGCGCCCGTGACGCTGGCGGCCGACCCGTTCGACCTGCTCTACGTGGGCGAGCTGCGCGAGGCCAAGGGCCTGCCGATCCTGCTTCAGGCCCTGGCCCTGCTGCGCGCCGAGGGCCGGAGCGTCCGCCTGCTGATGGTTGGATCCGGTGCCGATGCCGGGCTGCTCCAGGCCAAGGCCGAGACCCTCGGCCTCGCCGGCGCCATCGCCTTCGAGCCGGCCCAGAACATCCGCTCGGTGCTGGCGCGCGGACGGATCATGGTGGTGCCGTCCTTCGCCGAGTCCCTCCCCTACGTCGTGCTCGAGGCCGCCGCGGCCGCTCAGCCCTTGGTCGCCACCGATGTCGGCGGCATCCCCGAGATCTTCGGCTCGGCCGCGGGCGATCTCGTCCCGGCCCGCGATCCGATCGCGCTGCAGCGGGCGATCGCCCGCGTCCTCGACGAAGCGCCCGAGAGCCGCGCCGCCCGCTTCCGGGCCCTGAGCGACTCGGTGCGCCAGCGCTTCTCGATGGAGCAGATGGGCGCCGACGTGCTCGCTGCATACGCCGCCGCCTTCCGCGCCCAACGCCAGGACGCCGCTGCCAAACCAGAACACAGCACAACGGCTCGAATGGTGGGAACCGAGCAATAAGCCCCTCAATCTCGGTGATCTGCTCAAGCTCGCCGAGCACGGCCTTGACCGTAGATACG
>NZ_JBJFLN010000004.1:0-44053 GCF_045033435.1 Methylobacterium sp. HMF5984 | reverse complement strand
TTGAAATAGATGCTGATAATCTGCTAGTTAGGAACTTGCCTGTGAGTTTGTTCGCTACCCCTCTACGTGCGTTGTTCGACAGCATCGATCGTTCGCACGCTCGCATCGCGTTCGCCCCCGACGGCACCATTCTGGAGGCCAACGTCAAGTTCCTTGACCTTGTCGGCTACACGCTTGGCGAGTTGAAGGGCCAGAACCACCGCAGCCTCGTAACTCCGACGGAACGCGACGCGCCGGCCTATCGTGCGTTCTGGGACGCGTTGCGCCGGGGTGAGGCGCAGACCCACGAGTTCAAGCGCGTTGCCAAGGACGGCCGTGAGGTATGGATCCGGGCAACCTACAGCCCGGTTCTCAACCGCGCCGGCCGCGTCAGTAAGATCGTCAAATTCGCATCAGACATCACGGCGCAGGTCCAGCATGCGATTGACCAGGAGGGCCAACTTGCTGCCCTCGATCGTTCGCAAGCGGTCATCGAGTTCGCCCTCGACGGCACTGTCCTGACGGCCAACGTCAACTTCCTCGCTGCAGTAGGCTACCGGCTCGACGAGATCCGCGGGCGTCATCACAGCCTGTTCGTTGATGCCAACGAGCGGACGGGGGAAGCCTATCGCGGCTTCTGGGCCGAGCTTGGACAGGGCAAGTTCAAATCGGGCGAGTTCCGACGGATCGCCAAGGGCGGTCGGGAAATCTGGATCCAAGCCACCTACAATCCGATCAGTGACCGGGATGGCATCCCATTCAAGGTGGTGAAGTTCGCGACCGACATCACGGCTCAGGTGCATGAGCGGCAGCGTCGAGTCGAAGCGCAGCACGCGATTGGCACCGACCTCGACGCGATCGGTCAGGCGGTCGAGAACGTAACCCGCCAGACGGTGGAGGCCGCCGGCACGGTTGGGCAGGTATCGAACGACATTCAGTCTGTCGCCTCGGGCGCCGAAGAGCTGTCGGCCTCGGTCGGCGAGATCAGCCAACAGGTCAGCCATGCCGCGCGGATGGCGGGACAGGCGGTCGATCAGGCACAGCGCACGGGCACCATCGTCGCCGGCTTGAGCGACCAGGCTGCGCAGATCGGCGATGTCGTGACGCTGATCCAAGGCATTGCCGGTCAAACCAACCTTTTAGCGCTCAACGCCACCATCGAGGCGGCACGCGCCGGCATGGCCGGCAAAGGCTTCGCCGTGGTGGCGTCCGAGGTGAAGGCGCTGGCCGAGCAGACGGCCAAGGCGACCGATCAGATCCGCGGGCAGATTGCAGCAACTCAGACCGCTGCGCGCGAGGCCGTGGACGCCATCGGCTCGATCCAGGCAACGATCCGCTCGCTCGACGAGGTGTCGGGTGCCATCGCCGCTGCAGTCGAGGAACAGTCCGCGGTGACGCGGGAGATGTCGGGCAGCATGCAGACGGCTGCGCACGGCGTCACGACGATTGCCAGCAGTATGGAAGACATCGCCCGAGCGAGCGAGCAGGTCGATGTTGCAACCCGTCAGGTGCGCCAAGCTTCACAGGCGGCTGCCTGACACTGCTCCTAAGCGAGGCGCTCGAACACGCCTGTCTGCGAGAGACGCAAGAACCAGCGATGCACCGTGCTCCACGGCGGGAAGTCCAGCGGCAGATGCCGCCACGCGCATCCTGTCCGCAGGACGTACAGGATGCCGTCGAAGACCGCGCGCAGGGGCCGGCGCCATGGGCGGCCTGTGCTGGACGGCGCAGGCAGAAGCGGCGCAAGCACCGCCCACTCGGCATCGCTCAGATTGGTTGCGTAGGGCAGGCTCTCGCGCGCAAGCTCGGCGCGGGCGGCGGGCCGATCGCAGATCGGCGGGCGTCCACATCGGGGTTCCTGGGTGAGCGTCAGACACTCTCCCAACGCCCGCGATGCTGGCCGCTCACCCAATAGCTAAGCTGTTCTGCCCATTATGAAACGGGGTCTGAGACGACCAGCTCAGTTCATGCGCTTGCGGCGGTCGAGAACCTCCTCGCGGGCCAGCCGGCGCCCCAGCTCCATCAGCAGGGCGTCCGCGAACACCTTCAGTTGTGGGTCCTGCAGGTCAATGATCGCCTCCTGAGCCGCAATGGCAAGGCCGGCCGCACGGTCCAGCAGCGTGTCCTCGGTCCGGCTATCGGCGCCGCCGAATGTGCCCTCACTCACCCGCATCTGCGTGATGTCGATGAGAATGCCGGAACCGACTTGCGGCCGGCCGTGGTGGTCCCCAGTGAAGCGACCGCGCGCGAGCACCCAGCGCGTCCGACCATCAACGGAGATCACTCTGTATTCGGCTAGATATGCGCTGCTCTTGCGTGCGCTGTCACGGATCAGAACTAGAACCCCATTTCGGTCGTCAGGGTGGACGCCGTCAATGAAGAACGAGAGCGGCAGACCCTCCTTGGCCTCCTCTGGATCGACATTGAAAAGCAGCGCCACGAACGCATCGACGCGAACCTGGTCGGTGGTCGCGTCCCAGTCCCAGCGTCCGATCACATCCAGGGCGTCCAACGCGGTCTGGAAGGCTTCCGGGCTGGTCTGACCGCAGGGAGCTTTGGGTTTTGGCACTGCAGATACCCCTTCCAGCCCAACAACGCATCCTTGTATCTGCGCTGCAGATACAACTTCAAGGCAATTTTCTCATTTGACGACAACCGTGGCGTGTTTGCAATTCTGCTTCAAGGTGCAATTGTATCAGCAGCGCCGTAAAAGGTACCTCGAACGCCCATACGGGGAGAGCCATGGGATCGAAGTCGCCGCCTCCCGACAAGCCGTTAAACGCCGACCTGCAAGAGGGTGATGCCGTCGGGCATCCTCTGTCAGCGGGTCACGCGACCAAGATCACATCCCTGCAGCGCATCGCCGACGCGCTTCAGGTGCCCCCGGCCGCTCTGTATCAGCCGCAGAACGCCATCAAGGCGGCCAAGCCCGTGGGGCAGACAGAGGATCATGGCAGCCAAGACGGCGAATGCGCGGCGCTTCTCCACGCATTCCTGAGCATTTCTGATCCCGAGGAACGTCGCAGAATTCTAGCACGTGTGCAGGCGATAGCTGCGGGGAAATGAGGCTGGTGGCATCCAGGGTTGGGAAGCGACAGCAGTGCTCCGGCTGGGCTCAGCGCTGATGCTACACGCTGCCGGTGCGGGGTTACTCGACATGGTAGCGGGTCAATGATGCCGTTGAGACTCGATGCTCCTGGTGATCCTCTGGAGTGATCGCGACACGCAGAGCGTACAGCGGCAAGCCCTCGGCGCGGTTCGCCTGGATACGCTCGCGAAGCGCTACGGCCCGCCGGGCGATTGTATCGGCATCGCATCGGCGACAGGGGCCGCCGCGACCGACGGCCTGACAGTTGGTAGAGTGCTGGCAGGAAGGACGTGGCATCGCGGCGAGAATAAGCAATTCGAGGGCAGTATCACCCCCTCTTCCCCCCTAGGGTTGCGGAACTGAGTGCGATGTAGCTGGCTGGCTGCAATCAGGCTCGGGAGGCTTGGGCGCTAGGCTTGGGAACGGCCGCCTCGTTCGATAGGGCTTCAAGGTCTGTCAGGCTTAGCGCTTGTCCGTCCGGTCCCGTGATCGTCACGTCAGATAATTTACTCTCGATCATGTCGCGGAGCTTGCGCACGGCCCATTCGGGCGTCGAGCAATTGTAGGTGACGGTGCCGTTGTTCGAAACGCCTCGAACGACGTAGGGGTGGCTCTGGTCCGTCACACTTCAATCCCGTCGCGGTGCGGGCCCCTACGACTGCGCCCGGCTCGCAGTAGCATGGCACTTATCGCGACGCAGGCATCCGCTAGGCCCAAAGCGCAAGCTCTCGCCTCACCAGCAGCATGACGCCCCTATGATGCTGTAGCGCTACACTGCTTCGATGCTCTGGCGTGATAGCAGGATCGCGCTTTCGAACTGTAGCGCTTTCCTGCTACGGCGTTTTTGCAACGCGAGTCGGACATGCGAACGATCACCCTCGTTACCCAAAAAGGCGGCGTCGGCAAAACGACGATCGGCGCATCCCTGGCCGTCACCGCGAGTGAGGCCGGAGAACGTGTCGTTGCCCTCGACCTCGATCCGCAAGGCTCTCTTGCGGCCTGGGGCGACACCCGCACCGCAGATGCGCCAGCCGTCGATAAGCTCGGACCCGATCGGCTCGGCGAGTTGCCGGCAATCCTTGCGGCGTTAAAGGCTCAAGGCTTCACGCTTGCGATCCTCGACACGGCTGGCGTGTCCTCGACAGGCGGGAACCTCGCCATGCAGGCGGCCGACCTCGCCTTGGTGCCGGCGCGTCCGTCGCGGCTCGACCTTCAAGCCACGATGCCGACAATTGAGACCTTGATGCGCTTAGGGATGCGCGAGCGGTTCGCCTTCGTCCTGAACCAGTGCCCCGCAGGACGATCGACCCGTGCAACCGAGGCTGCAAACGGCTTGGGGATCTTCGGCGTGTTGGCAGAGCCGACACTAACGCAGCGCGCCGACCATCAGGACGCGATTGCAGCGGGGCAGGGCGTGACCGAATTCGCGCCCGAGGGAAAAGCGGCCGACGAGATCCGCGCCCTTTGGAGCTGGGCCGATCGCAAGATGAAGGGTGGCAAGGCATGAGCAAGCGACCCTCGCTGATCGGCGGCCTGAGCCTCCCCGGCGCCTCGTCTGCCGCCCCTGTCTCCGACACGGCGGCAGAAGCTGAGAGTCCATCCGTCGGTCGGAAGCCACGGCCCGACGTGGTGCATACGTCTGTCTACCTCCCGAAGGAGGTCCATCGGCGCCTGCGCGAGATCGCGTTCACCCGCGACGTGAAGGTGCATGATGTCATCATGGAAGGGATCGACGCGGCCTTGCAGCGTCACGGCCACCCATCGGTCGATGCGTTGAAGCCAGAACGGAAGCGGTAGGCGTAGCGCCGTCGCATGAAAGCGCTTTAGCGTCACCGGATTACAGCGCTGTAGCATTGCAGCATTATAGCATTTCAAGGTTGTGTGCGACGCGGCATTCGGGCATGGTCTACGAACGCAAGACAAGTGACATTATCTTGCGTTAGAGGTCTCAGGCATGAGTACGGCCCTCATCCCGGTCATCGAGCCTGTCTCGCCGACGCTGCCTCCGACGCAAGCCGACGACGACGCGCAGATGGTCCGGCTCTGGCTGGCGCGATCCGCGAGCCCGAACACCCGCCGGAATTATGAGCGGGAGGCCCGGCGCTTCCTGGCGCACGTCGGCAAGCCACTCGGGTCGGTTCGGATCGGCGACCTACAGGATTACGTTGCCAGCCGGGACGGATCGTCGGCAACCGTCGCTCTCGCGGCCTCGGCGCTCAAGAGCCTGTTCACGTTCGCCCAGGAGGTCGGGTTCCTCCGGTTCAACATCGGTGCAGCTGTGAAGGTGCCGCCGATCAAGAACACGCTGGCTGAGCGCATCATGTCGGAAGCCGACGCGCTACTGATGATCCGGCAGGAACCGGACATGCGGAACCGCGTGCTCCTGACGGTGCTCTACGGCGGGGGCCTACGGATCTCGGAAGTGTGCGGGCTGCGCTGGCGCGACCTCTCGGCGCGCGACGAGGCCGGGCAAGCGACGATCTTCGGCAAGGGCGGCAAGACACGGGCGGTGCTGCTGTCGGCCGCGACGTGGAAGATACTGGCCGCCCTGCGTGGCGGGGCTGGACCGGACGCCCCTGTGTTCCTGTCGCGGAAGGGTGGGGCTCTCGACCCGAGCGCCGTGCATCGCGTGGTTAAGGCGGCTGTAGCTCGGGCCGGGTTGCCGGCTGAGGTCTCGGCGCATTGGCTTCGGCACGCACACGCATCGCACAGCCTAGACCGCGGGGCGCCGATCCATCTCGTTCAAGCGACGCTCGGGCACGCCAGCGTAGCGACGACGGGGCGCTACCTACATGCCCGCCCCTCGGAAAGCTCGGCTCGGTTCCTAGGGGTCTGAGGCGGGCAAACGCTTTGAGGTGCACTCGGGGAGCGGGTTCCTATAGGCAAGCGTTCAGATGAAAACACAGCCTTCCCTGAGACCAATCGTTCCTTGAGTTACAGAAGCTGCCGCGAAGCAGAAGATGCCCATGCGGCGTCAAAACTTGCTGGGTCCCGTCCTTGCGACTGGCACCACATCTGAGTGTAGGGGAACGTAGGCGCACCACCCACAATGGCCATTTTCTGCCGCCTTCGGTGCGTTCCACCGAGAGCAGATCGGACAGAGCTTCACGACGATCCGTGTGCCGTAGACGAAGGCTTGGCCACGGCCACGAAACATCACTCGACCTTGCGGAAGACTCCCATGCATGGCGCGGCATGCCCTATGTAAAAACAATATTCAGAGACGATCACGATCGCAACGAGGAAAAGTCATCAAATGATGGCGAATTATAACAATTACTGATTATGTTGCTCACTTCAGCGGGCGAATATCGGGTATTTCAATGGCAGCCTGGTCGCCATCGATTTCTTGCCGCTTTATGCGCAAGCTTATCGTTGTCCTCTCCGAGGACGCATCGTCAGCAGCTATCACGCAGGACGCGCTTTTGTTCAACCGCTTGGTTGAGTTGGAGATGGACGCAGAGCGGGAGGGGGCAGACGAAGCTTCCTGCTTGGTCATATCACGGGTACGTCGGATTGCGGGCACTGCCGCTCTCAGAGCGTTTCCGCCGACCATCCGCGGTCATTGATGCGGATCTCGCCCTGGCCCTTGTCGAGGCTGAAAAAGTTGCACATGTCGGTACCGTGCGCCTGTCCAATCCGCGATCGTAAGTCCGTGCATCGGTCGCTGCCCTCAACGCCGATCACGGCGCAGCCTGTTAGGCCTCCGGCGGACGAAGATCCAAGTGCAAGTAGTTCGAGTTGAAGCAGCAGAAGGCTTTGAGACGCGCGACGTCAGGGATGTCTAGCCGCCCACTTTTCAGCACGATCAGCTCTTGGGCGCGCAGATCGCGCAGCGTTCGGTTGAGATGCACGACTGTAATCCCGAACACGTCTGCAAGCTCGTTCTGCGTCATCCGTAGCTCGTAGCTGTTCGCCGTCGCACGCCCGATAGCCTGCAGGCGGACCAGCAGTTCGCAAAAGAGATGCGCCACCATCTTGGCCGCTTGTCGCTGGCCCATGCTGGCCATCCACTCGCGCATGATCCCCTCGTCAACGAGGGTGGCCCACCAGAAGGCGTGTGCGATATGAGGCCGTGTCGTGATCAGGTCGACAATCGTCGCGCGGGGGATCGCCGCCACCTCGCAGGGTGTGAACGTGCCGATGCTGTGGTCGCGCCGCGCCAGGATCGCCACGTGCAGGTCGCAGAAGTCCCCCGGGAGCAGCAGGCTCAGGATTTGGCGCTTGCCGTCGGGCAGGATCTTGTAGCGATACGCAAGGCCTTCGACCACGAGATGCACGGTCTCAGGGCGATCTCCCTCACGACAGAGATCGCAATCCGCCTCGACCTGCTGGGGCGTAGCCGACAGGTTCAGCAGCGTGGCTCTGTCGGTCTCGTCAAGAACGCAGGCGTGTTCGAGTTTGAGGATCAGCGGGTTCGAGGTTGTGCGTCGGCTCGCCGGGAACAGGATCGCGTCATCCGAGAGAAGGCGGGCTTGCGACGTCTCTGCCTCGGTCATGCTTTCCGGTGCTGGCGCAGCCATCGCGTTGCCTCCTCCAGCGTGGCGAAGATCGGCGCCGAGATCCCAAAAAGCCGGCCGAAGGAAGCCTCCACGAACCAGCCGCTGCCTACCTCGTGGTCGGGGGTATCGAGGCGCACCAGCACGGCAATCAGCAGGCCGTTGGCCAGAACCAGCCGTCCCTCCTGATCCGGACTGCCAGTGTCGACAGCGATCGGCTGCAGCACGAGCAACGTCTCGACGTTGTCGTGCGTATGCATGCCTAACCTCCCCGGAGCTGGTTCAGCCATGGCTCGCTCCGGCGTGCGCCCCAGCGGGTGTTCTTGAGGTGGAGGTAGTTCGGCGTGAACCGGCAGAATGCCTTCAGCTTCTCAGGGTCGTGGATCGTCAGAACGCGCTGTTTGATCGTGATCATGCCGAGGTCACGAAGCTCTCGCAGCGTGCGGTGCACGTGGACAGCAGAAAGGCCCATCGCGTCGGCAAGCTCGGCCTGCGTGAAGGGGAAGGCGTAGCTGTCGTTCGTGACCTTACCGACCGCATCGAGACGGACCAGCAGTTCGCAGAGGAGGTGTGCGATACGCTGCTCCGGGGCACGGCCACCGAGGTTGACCAGCCATTCGCGCAGCACTGCCTCATCGACGAGGGCGCACCACCAGAAGGCCCGCGTGATCTGCGGATGGGACTCGGTGATCTCCTCGATGGCCCGACGGGGTATGTCTACGACCTGACACGCGGAGATCGTACCGATGTTGTGGTCCATCTGATCGAGAATGAACACGTTCAGATCGCAGAAGTCCCCTGGAACCATGAGGCTCATGATCTGGCGTTTGCCGCCCGGCAGCACTTTGTAGCGGCAAGCAAGGCCATCGAGGATCAGATGAACGTTCTCGGGTTCGTCACCCTCCTGGATCAGATCGACCCGTGCACCGACCTGCCGGATGCGTGGCACCAGGCCATCCAGGGCCCGGCAATCCTCATCCGACAAGTCCTCGAAGCCTTTCAGCTTCCGGGTCAGTGCATGGTGCATCACGCCTCGACGTGGGTTCGATCGGGACAAACATATATCCAAACCGTACCTTGCGTTTCATCATTTGATAATTTATAAGATTAAGTTCCAAAAAATGGCCTTTTATCAACCCTTCAATGCTCCACGTATAGGACTACCTGCCAATCAGGCATGTGATAATGAAATGAAATAATCAATCATTTTGGTATGTTGATCGTCAACCTTATCTGATACGCTCAACTCCTTGGCGATCGTGAGCGCAATTCGCTTCCGCCCGAACCTGCGGAGGGTGGAATGCCTCGGTATTATTTTAACGTTTACGATGGCGTCGACAGTCTAGACAACGAGGGGATTGAGCTGGTGAGCATGCGCGTTGCTGGCGTCGAAGCAATTCGCTTTGCCGGGGAACTCTTCAAAGCAAAGGCAGAGCAGCTGTTGGGTGGAAAGCCGTGGCACATGGAGGTCATGGATGAGCAGGGCCTCCTGATCCTCCGTCTCGATCTCAGCCTGACCGGCTTCCTCCTCAAAGCGCCTGTTTTATAGTCAAGGTGTACCCCTCGCGGCGAGCTTTCAAACGATCTCGCCGACGCGATCTCCGCCACGCGGCGGGCGCTGGCTCGTTTGAACGCAGGGGGCAGGCAACCGCGGCGAATGAGGTTTATCTCGACAGCAGCGCAGAGCCGATGCCCTGTGACCTGTGCTCGCTTGGACAGAACTTTCATTTGAAGTCTAGATGCGCGTTGCCCAAGTAGATAAGCGCTCCACCGCGTAGCGTCTCGACCGGAGCCGGCTTGGCGCGACCGTGCTGATGGTAGGCGCGGACGATGCGCAGTAGGTGTACTGGCGGGCTGGCAACTGCCGTGGCACGACAACGAGATGCCGAAGACTGTCGAACCGAAATGCGAGGCCAAGATCGACGGCGTCTGGATGCCTATGAGCCTTGCTGATGCAAGGGGAAAGTACCGTTTGGCTCCGAAACGATGCCCGATCTGCCATGGGGCAGTGTCGATCATGGGGCGCTACACGACTCCTGTGAAGCACAGGCTGACGCATCGACGGATGCACACTGGATGCCCGCTGATCCCAAGAGCCTACTGCGGTACATCTTCACCGCATCCCAACGCGGCGACCTGACCGTGACGACGCACGTCACTTGTCGATAATCCGAAGCCTAAGCACCGTCGCTCTGCTTGAGGTCGGAGGGCTATCGTAGGGGGGACTGGCCAATCCATGCGCGACCGTTCCAAAGCTCGAACGCACGGCCCTCAGCGATCCAATTCATAAGCGCGAGCGCGTCCTCATCGTTGGGGGCGTCAATGGTGACGATGCTCGATTGGTCATCATCGAGAGACAGGACGCCCAGGTAGGACGACCGCCACGCTACGCCTTCACCGGTCTCTGTGCCCTCTGGATCGTTGGCCATGCTGGGCTCTTCGCTCAAAACGAGAGCGAAGGTAATTCGGCTCGGCGCTGAGTGGTTCGCGACGGCGCCGGCGAGGCCGCACCGTGCCCCCCCAGGCGGTGCTGCTCTGCCGGCGCTCGGCCATTAGCCGGTCGCTGAGGGCAACCTGGCGGGACGTGGTTAAAGGAACGTTGCCTTAGCCGTAGCTTTACAGGCGGACCGAGACCATAGCTGGTTTGATGCCTGACACCGCCGCGCTCAAGATCGTCGCCGACGATGAGACCGGTGAGCTGGAAAACGCGACGATCCTCGGGCCGTTCGGTGAGATGCCAGACGACTTCGCCAAGAGCTAGCGAGGTAGCTGAGGCTGGTAGCGGTTCGGCACCGCCCTGATCTGTTTACGGGACGAGAGGCCCCCCGGTTCTCACCAGCAAGGCCGATACGCAACTCGGCCCGGGGGTAGGATGGCAGGACTCGGTTAGAAGCACATCACCGCGTTGGATGCCGCGGTGTGCCGAAACGGGGCGCTGAGCGGCCTCAGGCCGTCTCGGCGACCTTCTTCCGGCCGCGGGCCTTCGGAGCCGCCTCAAAGGCTTTTACGGCCTTGGGCTTCCGACTACGGGTCTTGGACGCCTCGGGGATCGTTTCTCCCGTATCAACAGCCTAAGCGGCTGCCTTGCGCCGCAGCTGGCCAAGGCCGAGTGAGCGCGCCAGCTCGGACCGCTTGGCGGAGTAGGCGGCCGATACGATGGGGTAGTCAGACGGCAGGCCATACTTCGCACGGTAGCTCTCCGGTGTGAGCCCGCGAAGCGTGAGGTGGCGCTTCATCGTCTTGTAGGTCTTGCCATCCTCGAAGCTGACCATGCCGTCGGGGGTGATTGATTTGCGGATCTGTGCAGGCGTCGGCTTCTCGGGACCAGTCAGCTCTGGCACGGTTTCCTTGCTGAGCCCGGTAAGCGCGGTATGAACCCTGGCAATCAGGGCCGCCAGTTCGGCGACAGGCACGTTGTTGTTCGAGACGTAAGCGGCGACGAGGTCGGCCGTCATTTCAAGCTCATTGCGCCCCGAAACGAGCATCGCACCATCAGCCATGTTATTACCCTTGGATTACCTATCGCTCTGCATAACGATTTGCCAAATCAAGCGTCAAGCTTTTGTTAGGGATATCGCATTAGGAGTTTCTTAGATTTTTCGGGGTTGGACGATGCGCGTTCTGTTGGTCGAGGATGATGCGTCGGTGGCGGAGAGCATCGAACTGATGCTCAAATCCGAGCGGTTCGTGACTTACACCACCGATCTCGGTGACGAAGGTGTCGATCTCGGCAAGCTCTACGATTACGACATCATCCTGCTCGATCTGAACCTGCCCGACATGTCGGGGTACGAGGTGCTCAGGAAGCTCCGCCTCGCCAGGGTCAAGACGCCGATCCTGATCCTGTCGGGCATGGCCAGCATCGAGGACAAGGTGAAGGGCCTCGGCTTTGGTGCCGACGATTACCTCACCAAGCCGTTCCACAAGGACGAGCTCGTGGCTCGCATCCACGCGATCGTGCGCCGGTCGCAGGGGCATGCAGAGGCCGTCGTCACGATCGATGATCTCACGGTCAACATCGACAAAAAGTTCGTCCAGATCGCTGGAACCTCGATCAATCTCACGACCAAGGAGTACCAGATGCTGGAACTCCTTGCTCTGCGGAAGGGGACGGCGATCACCAAGGAGATGTTCCTCAACCATCTCTACGGCGGCATGGACGAGCCGGAGGTGAAGATCATCGACGTGTTCATTTGCAAAATGCGAAAAAAGCTCGCCAACGCAAGCGGGGGCAAGAACTACATCGAGACCGTCTGGGGCCGCGGCTACGTGCTTCGTGAAGGTGAGCCCGAGATGCGGGCTATGGCGAGCTGAAGCGTCAATCCACAAGCTTCATGTTGCCTGCCACGAACCTGATCCGCCTTGCACCGCACGATAGCCGCCGCGCTCCGGCTCCCGGCTTTGGCGCTCAACGATGCAGATGGGTTTGGTCCAACAGCGTTTAGATCCAACGAGATAGAATAGGACCATCGCGTGGCGGTCCACATGAACCCACTCGATTTTCGTGCCGTCGATGCAATGGCTTTGCGATACGGACGTGTCGTGACACTCCTCAGCGATGAGCAGCTTGCATAGACTGATCGGAACCATCGCCCGACACCGCCCATCGCCGGGCATCCGCTACGGCGTGTCGTTGCTGCTCGTCGCGATCACGACGTTCGTGCGCTTCCTGGCGCCGGCTTATATCGCCCCCTTCCTCCTTTACATTCCCGTTCTTCTGGCTGTGAGCCTCGCCTTTGGCCGAGGAGCCGGAGTGCTGGTCCTCACCCTCTCCACCCTGATCGCCACCTGGTTCTACACGCGGGATGGGAGCCTCGACGGTATCGATGTCTCACTCCTGTGTCAGTACGCGTTAGTTGGCACCATCATGATCTGGATCTGCGACTCGTTGCGTCGGTCCGTTGTGCAGAACGAGGCGACGCTGGAGCGCCTTGACGGTGCGAACCGCACCCTGGTTAGCAACCAGTCGGAATTGACCGCTGCTAATGCTCGGGCCGAGGCCGCGAAAGAGGCTGCCGAGGAGCACAGCCGCGCTAAGAGCCGGTTCCTGGCCAATATGAGCCACGAGTTGCGCACGCCGCTGTCCGCAGTGATCGGCTATTCAGAGATGCTCGAAGAGGAGGCGGAGGAACTCGGCCAGGACAGCCTCCTGAAGGACCTCGGCAAGATCAAGTCGAACGCCCAGCACCTGCTCGGGCTAATCAACGACGTCCTCGACCTATCGAAGGTCGAGGCAGAGAAGATGGAACTCTACCCCGAGGACATCGACGTCGCCGCCTTCGTCACGGACGCCGCCGGTACGGTGGAAGCGCTGGTCGCCAAGAAGGGCAACGTCCTTGTCCTGGACGTCGCCAGTGACGTCGGCCAAGCGCGCACGGACGCGACCAAGCTGCGCCAATGCGTGTTCAACCTGCTCTCGAACGCCGCCAAGTTCACCGAGGGCGGCACCATCACGCTGACGGCGGTCCGGGAGGTCAACATGGCCGGCGACTGCCTTCGGTTCACGGTGCAGGACACCGGCATCGGCATGAACGCGGAGCAGGTCGGGCGCCTGTTCGAGCGCTTCACCCAGGCCGACGAGAGCACCACCCGCAACTATGGTGGCACCGGCCTCGGGCTGGCGCTGAGCCGCGCCTTCGCCCAGTTGCTCGGTGGCGACATCACCGTCAACAGCGTCGAGGGCGAGGGGACGAGCTTCACCCTACGTGTCCCGGCGGTGGCCCCCGAGCAGGCCGTCGAGGCGGCACCGGTGGCACCCGAGAGCCAGATGATGGTGGGCGACCTCGTGCTGGTCATCGACGACGAGGCCAACCAGCGCGAGCTGATGACCCGGTTCCTCGAACGTCAGCGCTTCGCGGTCCGCACCGCGGGGGACGGGCGCACCGGGCTCGACCTCGCCAAGTCGCTTAGGCCACGTGCAATCCTCCTCGACGTGATGATGCCCGAGATGGACGGATGGTCGGTGCTGGCCGCCCTAAAGGCCGACCCGGAGACCGCCGGCATCCCGGTGGTCATGGTCAGCTTCGTCGCCGACGCGGCGCTGAGTGCCTCGCTTGGGGCAGTTGAGGCGGTGCCCAAGCCCGTCGACTGGGCCCGGCTGCGAACGATCCTGGACCAGTTCCGGGCGGCGGACGGCGACGTGCTCGTGGTCGACGACGATGCCGACATGCGCCACCGGCTGCGGACGGTGCTGGAACGCAATGGCTGGACCGTTCGCGAGGCCGGGGACGGCAGCGAGGCGCTCGACCAGGTCCGGCATGGGGTGCCGCGCCTCGTGCTGCTCGACCTGACCATGCCGGTCATGGACGGGTTCTCGTTCCTCGATCGGCTGCGGGACCTGCCCGGCTGCGCCGAAGTCCCCGTGGTGGTGCTGAGCGCGCGCGACGTCACCGCGGCCGAGCGTGACCGTCTGTCCGAAGCGGATCAGGTGCTGCGCAAGGGCGACACTAGTCTACAGGACATTGCCACCGAGCTGCGCAAGCTCGACAATCGCCAGACCGATGCTGGCGGACAAGATGCAGTAGGAGCGCCTTATCAAGTTTAAGAGGGTCATTTTCTTCAGTGCTCCCTGACGTGCCGTGCCGCCTACTCGTCTGCCGTCAGCACCGGCCCGGTTACGCAGAGCACGCCGTTCGTGACGATACCGAGGCCATTGGCGATCCATGCCTGCCAGTCCTCGACACGGATGTTGGGTCCGACGCCTGAAGGACGATCGGGGAGGATCAGGGTTGAAGTACCATCACAAACTTCAACATTCCTAATTAGCCCAAATCGCGAACGGACAACGCCGAAACCCTTTTCGCTGCCTGGGGTTAGTCACAATCAGGTCCGTGCAGTCCTCGCGCGCGCGTGCTATGATCGTAAATGTAGGCCCACACGGTGGCAGTAGAGAGGAGGGCATTCGATGCCTTACGGTCCGCGACGTGGCTGGTCGGACTTCATCTCAGGCCGTCAGGCGCGCGAGCTTTACGCGGCGGATGCCTTCGCAGGTAAGATCGGGCGCCCACTGCTCTACCGCATCCATTTGAATTGGAGCCGCACCGCACTGGAGGACGACGCCGACGGGTCCGCAGCAGCCGCTTACCGCAACCGGATCGCCCGCTGGCTGCGAAGCCCGGACCAGGGTCGGCACGCGCTATACGCCATCTACGTCCGCGAGCGGCCGGCAGGTGCGTCAGCAAAGCCAAACGACCACATTCACTTGCACGTCCCGGCCGACCTTGCCGAACGCCTGCCGGCCGCCGCCGCTGACTTGCTTCCTCGATCCGCATTCCCGCTAGGCCGTAAAGCCATCGTCGTCGACCAGATCGGCTGGACCATGCCGGCACGTCACGGCGCCCTCGCCTACCTCCTCAAGTCTACCGCGCCGGGAGCAGCCCGCCTGATGGAATGCGACGGACTGCTCGCCATCAGGCCCCAGCCGCAGGGGCGCGTTCATGGCAAGCGCTGCGGGGTAACGGAGAACCTCAGCCGCGCCGCCCGCGAGCGGTACCGCATCACTCTACCCAAAGACACATCAGCCTCGGCGCTTGTCGCCTGACGAGGCGGCACTTCTAAAAGGAGCTGATTTTTTATTCGGATACCCCAGGCACCTTGTTTAGCCGTGCTCGGAAACGCGAGCTACAAAAAGGATTTATCGATTTGAGGGGTCGAGAAGACCGGCCCTAAAAAAATCAGAGACTAGTACAAGTGCCCGGATTTATCCGCCTTCCGTTCAGAGCAAGGTAGGCCATGACGAAGACCCAGGTGACGACGGTGGTGATGGACGATCCCGCGGACCGCGCAGGCCGCCTCAAATCCATCGGTGGCTCCGCCTCTGATGCCTTCAACAACACGCTGGCCAACTCGGTCCTTGGGACCCTCTGGCTCAAGAACGCCGACCCCGAGGGCCACGACCGGCAGGTCTCTGCCATGGCCGCCGCCCTCACCGGCATCGGGCCCCAGGACGAACTCGAAGGCATGCTCGCCGGGCAGCTCGTCGCTGCCAACGCTGCCGCCATGGAGTGCTACCGCCGCGCCATGCTCCCGGAGCAGTCCTTCGAGGGGCGCAAGGAAAACCTCACCCAGGCCAACAAACTCTCACGGACCTACGTCACGCTTCTGGAGGCACTGAACCGCCATCGCGGCAAGGTCAGCCAGCAGAAGGTCACGGTCAAGCACGTCCACGTCCACTCGGGCGGCCAAGCCGTCGTCGGGTCTGTCGAGGCATCGATGGGTGGGGGTGGGGCACCAGGAGGAAATCAAAGGCAACCCCATGCAAAACGTTCTTTCAATGCACCTTAGCCCTCGCTGTGGAGCGAAGACGCGAAGCGGAAGCCCATGCCGTTCACCGGCGATGCCGAATGGCCGCTGTCGGATGCACGGTGGTTCCTCACCCGGTGCCCCGAAAGGCAAGGCGAACGGGATGTACAGGCACGGGCGCTATACGAACGAGGCCCTGGCGGAGCGACGCGAACTCAGTGCCTGGATCAGGGCCATGCAGCGGAGCGCCGAGGAAGTCGTCTAGACCAAAATCCGACGGACGATCTGAACCGAAGCCTCCACGGATCGGTCAGCACGCCATCACCTTCGTAGTTCGTCACGTTCGATGCGCAGCCATGGCGCCGAAGTTGCCGAGGTCACGCTGCCAGCCACTGCATCAGGTTCGAGGCCGCGCTTCGGCTCAGACCGAACCGACCCCGCAGGACGTTGACGATCTGAGGGCGGCTGACGCCGATTTGGTTCGCCAACGCCTGCTGCGTCAGCATCCGAACCCGCAACGCTTCGCGGACGGCTCGGGCAAGCTCGGGAGGCAGCACACCGCCCTCGTAGGCGGCAAGTGGCGCCCCAACCTGTCGCCACTCGCCCAACCCGCCAATCAGATCAGGATGCTCGGAAACACCGTCGATCGGCAGCGGCAGCGGGACGGCACGTCCAGGGGGAACAGCCCTCATCTTGGCACCGGGCGAAGGCCCGTCAGCGCTGACGCTGCGTCTCGGGCGGGCGGATCTCGCTGGACCCTGATCGTTCTGTTCCGCTGCGTCGGACTGATCCGTCACCACTAGGTAAGTGCTACGCACTAGTGCTGACGAAACAGTCCAGCCCTCCGTGACATGTGCGATGGACGGTGCCTCCATCGCCGCTTTCTGGCGGGCATAGAATGTCGATCGGCTGACCCCATCGGCCTCCCAAGGCTTCATCGCAGCCTTGGATTTCGAGCGGGGCGTGGCTCCGTTTAACGTGCGCTTCGCACGCTGGTGCTTGGCGTTCTGAGCCTTGCGATCCTTAGCCCTCTGCGCCTTCGTGCGGTCGATCGCGCCTATGGTCCTAAGGCCGAGGTTGGACCGTTCTGTCAGCACGACATTGAGAAGACGGGCCACTTGGTCATGGGTAGCGAAGCGCCATTCCCGAGCTTCGCTCTCATCCACCATCTCCACTACGCGGTGTCGCGCTAGGCCCGGCAGGAGCGTAGCAGTCCAGGCATCGACGGCAACGCGAAGGTCGGCCGCGATGGAGTGCAGTTTCAAAAAATGGGGCAGCGCCACTTGGAGATAGAGTTCGGCATCGTCGGTATCGCAGGGGCCGTCGTGGCGGCTCCGAATGATTTTCCCGATCTCCGCGATCCGCTGCCTGTTGATGTTCCAGCGCTTGCAGGTGCCATGTGGCCGCTTCGTCCGTCCGGCCTGCCGTTCGTGTTCTAGAGCTCGGCTGATAGCCCTGCCTCTGGCCTCGGCCTCGCCCGCCACTTGGGCGTGGAGGCGGTCCCATTGGTCTAGCTGCTGGAATAGGTCGGGGTGATCGAGGGGCGGCCGGCGGTTCATCGGACCTCCAAGTCCAACGAGAGTTGGCGCGGCTTGGGTGCGGAGTCCATAGGCCACTTCCGCGTTTATGGTGCCTGCTCTGGGCGCTCCAAATCCTCGCGGCTGCCGGCTCGGTCGGAGGGACTATTTCCCGTCTATAAAAAAGGAGCGCTGGTAGAGGCGGCGACCCGTGCCAGAAACTCAGGGCGCATATGTCCCCCGGAACAGGTCCCCCATTGCCCGCCGACGGAACAGGGTTCGCCAGCGCCGGCGGCGGTGCTCGGGCCGGTCGTGGTTGATGTGGCAGCGCTGGCAGAACGCGGTGAGGTTCGCGGCTGCGTTATTGGCCGTGTCGTGGTCCCGATGGGCCGTGGCGAGCACGACGTGGGTCGAACGGATCGCACCGAGATCTTCGATCGTCGGCAGGGCAGGGAGTGTCCGTCCCTTCCCATCACGCCAGGTGCCGGCAGCAGCATCCCACCAGCGGCCATCGCTCAAGCAGTAGACCGTCCGCCCATGTGGGCGTCCGCAACCTTCGCAAGCGCCACCGGCCCGTCCGAAGCGGATCGTGGCTGAGAGCTGGAGCCAGCCGATCGGGTAGAAGAAGCGGTGCTCGGGACGGATCGGCATCGGCTCAGCCTGTCTTGCCAACGGCCGAGGCTTGGCTGCGTGCCCGGGCCTGCGGGAAGTAGCTGTAGAACGTGTCCCGGCTCACCCCAAGGCGCTTGGCGATCGCCGCGATCGAGATGGTGCCCGACTGCAGCAGGGCCCGACCGACCTCGATGTCGGCCTCGGTCAGCTTCTTCGGCCGGCCACCCTTGCGCCCGCGGGCCAGGGCCGCCTTGAGCCCTTCCATCGTGCGCTCGCGGTTGAGGTCGAGGAAGTACTCCGCCATCGCGCCGTGCATCTGCAGGGCAAAACGCCCGTGAGCGGTATCGCTGTCGAACTGCTCGGTCAGCGACCGGAAGTGGATCTCCTTCAATCGCAGGCTATCGATGGTGCGCATCATCTCGACGAGCGACCGGCCGAGCCGATCGAGCTTCCACACCACGAGCACGTCGGTGGGTCGCAGGTAGGCGAGCGCCGCCTCGAACTCCGGACGCTTGGTCCCGGCCTTGCCGGATTTCTTCTCCTCAAACAGCTTCTCGCACCCGGCGCCTTTCAGCGCGTCGCGCTGCAGGTCGAGGTTCTGGTCGAGAGTGGAAACGCGGGCATATCCGACGAGCATGTCGGGATAGTGCTACAGGAACGTTTTATCCGCAATAGAAAACCGGTCATAGTTTTCCGACAGAAACGAGGCTGTTTCCGACTGCCCACGACGCGATCATGCCGACCGTCGGGAAAACGGTCGGATACCCGACATGTCGTTCAGGTTGCTATCGACCCTTCTCGGACAAAAATTAGAACCAGCCTAAGGTCTGCATTCGAGCAGCAGAAGATGCTGTGGTCGGTGCGAGCCATGTTGGTGTGGCGCCAATGGCATTGTGTCGATTACTCAGCGTCCTAACAGGAACCTAATCCAAATGGGCCGTTTGCACCCTTATTGTGCGATCTGGAGCCAGTGAGGCTGTTAGGTGAATGAACGTGCCTCTGAGGCTGGGATTGACTCTATCACTGACGAGAACGGACAACCTCTCCCCGAGAGGGCCGTCATATGGATGCAGCCGGGATCACCCCACGCGATCCAGCACCACCTTGGACGCAAGCTACAGGGCATGTACGCTCAGATCCCTACAACGCCACCGCCGGACCGCCTGAACCAACTCCTGGCACAGTTGGATGCGGCTGGTGGGACGGACTGATCGTCCAACATGCTGCCGTCGATGGTATCTGGGAGTTAGCTCGTCATGAGCCCGCGTCGCGGCGCGACGATCGTGCAGACCACACCGGAGGACGGATAGCTCAGTTCCACCTCCCCATTGAAACTTCCAGCAAGACCACGCTCGATCAACCGGGTGCCGAACCCGGTCCGCTTTGGCGCCACCACCGGCGGACCGCCTGCCTCGATCCAACGCAAGGTGACCGGAGCTTCGTCACCGTCGCCTTCGATGCGCCAGGTGATCGTAACCCGACCGTCCGCGTTCGAGAGCGCGCCGTACTTGGCGGCGTTGGTTGCCAGCTCGTGCAGCATCAACGACAACGACAGCGCTGCCTTGGAACCGACCATTATAGTCGGGCCATCGAGCGTGAACCGGTCTGGGCGGTCGCGGTGGATGTCGAGCGCGCTCTCGATCACGCTCGTCAGCGGGGCTTGCGACAACGAGCCGCCGAGCAGGAGGTCGTGCGATTTGCCTAGGGCAATCAGGCGGTTGGCCAGCACATCCCGAGCGGTGACGAGATCGGCAGCTCCGCGCATCGTCTGCGTGGCGATGGACTGCACCATCGCCAGCATGTTCTTCATGCGGTGGCTCAGCTCGTGGTTGAGCAAATGCTGCTTTGCCTCGGCCTCGACGCGCGCGATGGCTGCCCGAGTGCGGTCGGCGACGTTGCGTACGAAGGCGATGTCTTCTTGCGTCCACTCCCCCGGTTCCGCCCTCACGGCGTAGAACAAGGCCACAAACCGGCCGTGCTCCAGCACGGGCAGGTTGAGTAGCGCGCGCGTACTGATGGCTGCCAATGCCTCAGCATCGTCCGCGGTCCGAGGGTCACTGCCAATGTCGTCAATGACGACATCGCGCCCGCCCTTCAGGTCTCGGATGTACGAGCCGTAGGCGCGGAAACGGTGCAATCCGGCGATGCTGGCGAGGCCCGGTGCAGTCCACCCTTGCTCCACTAAGACCGTTTCGGCGTCGGGATCGACCTGTCCGTAGCCCGCGTGGCTCAGTTCGAGCGTGCGCCCCATAACCTCAGCAGCGACCCGGCTGATCTCGCCCTTATCGCCCACATCGCGCAGCCGGTCGCCCAGTTCGGTCATGGCCGCACGGCGAGCCTCGGTCCGTTTGCGGTCCGAGATTTCCAGGAACAGCGCCGCAAACTGCTGGCCGCTCTGCTTGTGTGCCCGGACCTCGAACGTACGGTGCAGCTCAGGGACGTGGATCTCGAACTTCTCAGGCTGGCCGGTATCGACGGTGCGGGCGTAGGTGTCGATCAACCACTGGGGGATGGCCGGTACAAGTTCGCGCATGGTGTGTCCAGCAGTGTCAGCCGGTAGCCCGGTCAGTCCGGCGAATGCTGGATTGACCTCCAGGAACCGAAAATCCACGGGGTGTCCGGCCTCATCCCGGATCAACACAGCGCTGAGAAAGCCCTCCTGCATTCCGGTGAACAGCCCGCGCCAGCGTTCCTCACTCACCGCGAGTTGGCGCTCGACGGACTTCTGATCGGTGATGTCGCGCGAGACCGACAAGACCTTCTCCGGCTGCCCATCCGAGCCGAGGATCGGCGTCACCTGCACGTCCCACCACTTCGGGGTGCCGAGATAGGTATCGGCCGGTCCCTGGAAGTGGCCGACGCCTCCGGCCTTGGCGGCTGCGAAGGCCGCGACGGCATCGTCATGACCCTGGCCCGTCCAGAAGTCCGGCCACGGGCACCCGCGGATGAAGTTAAAATCGCTGACCTCCATCACCCGCATGCCGCCCTCACTCATGAAGGTCAAACCGCCGTCAAGGTCGAGCACCTTGATGCAGTCGGCCGACGAGGCGAGCACGCCGCGCATGAACTTGGCTTCGGCTTGCTGCCGGGCGGCGGCGTTGCGCTGCTCGGTACGGTCGCGCAGGATTTTGATGAAGCCCTCGGGGCGCCCGTCCTCATCCTTGAGCGGCATCATCTCGCCGTTCGCCCAGAACCTGCTGCCGTCTTTGCGCAAGTGCCAACGTTCGTCGGTGCCGCGCCCGTGCAACAGGGCCGCGCCCATCTCTCTCTCGGCGATCTGCTCGCGCTCGTCCTCCTCGGTGAAGAAGACGTTGGCGTGCCGTCCGAGCATTTCGGCCTCGGTCCATCCGAGGATCTGCTCGGCCCCCACGTTCCAGCTCGTGACGCGGCCGTTCAGATCCATCGCGATGATGCCGTAGTCGATCGCGCTCTCCAGGATCGCCTTGTTGCGCCGGTCGCTCTCGCGACGCTCCTTAAGGACACGTCGCAGCTCCAGGTTGGTGATGACCTGCTGGGCGAGTGTGCGCAGGGTGAACGCCTGCGACGGGCTCAGCCGGTTGGGCTTGGTGTCGAGGACGCACAGGGCGCCGAGAGCGACACCATCCGCCGTCTTCAGCGGCACGCCGGCGTAGAACCGCACCTCTGGCCCGCCGGTCACGAGGGGATTGTCGGCAGTGCGCGGATCAAGGGTGAGATCGGGGATCTCGAACACGTCGTGCTGCTGGGCGGCGTAAGCGCAGATGGACTGCGAGATCGGGGTCTCGCTCTGACCGAAGCCGGTCTCGGCCTTGAACCACTGGCGCTCGCCGTCGAGCAGGGAGATCAGGGACACCGGCATGCCGCAGGTCTCGGACGCCACTCTCACGATGCCGTCGAACTCGGCCTCAGTCGGCGTGTCCAGAATGTCGTAGGCGGCAAGCGCCGCTTGGCGTTGCGCTGTGCAGTCGGTCTGTTCCACGGCCACCCGTTCACCCGGCGTTGATCCCAGGCCGACATTCGGGTTTGCGGGCCTGTGGATCTGATGTGAATGACTGACACGCCTTATGCCACAGATGGCTGACCCTGCCACGAGAAGGTGACCGACCGATCCATTGTCCGCATGTAGGTAACGGCTGACGTTCGACCGCTGGCATGCGAGTGTCTGTTTCCCTCTCTCAGACTTTAACGCAAGCAGTCGTGGGTGTCGGCAAACGGTCCCTTCCCAGACATCAAGGAAGCGACGAGGAACAGCACGATTACCTTGTGCTTTTCGCTTGGGTAGGAGTGAAGCGAACGTGCCAGATATCATCGATAAATTTGGCCAAGCGCTGCTGATGGCAGCCGGCATGGCGTGGCAGACTGGCTGGACACTGGTGCTCGGCTTCACAATTTCAGCGTTGCTGCAATCCATCGTTTCGACCGAGCAAATGAAGCGGGCGCTCGGCCGAAGCGGACCGAAGGAACTAGTACTGGCCTCGCTGGCCGGCGCAGCATCGTCCTCGTGCTCCTACGCCTCGGCGGCGATCATGCGCACCCTATTCAAGAAAGGCGCCGCGCTGGCGACCTCGCTCGCCTTTATGTTTGCCTCTACCAACCTCGTGCTCGAACTCGGCATCATCCTCTACCTGCTGCTGGGCTGGCAGTTCATGGCCGGCGAGTGGATCGGCGGGATCGTGCTGGTTGCGGTGATGAGCGTACTAGTGAAACTGACCTACCCAAAACGGCTTGCCAAGGAGGCGCGCCAGCACGAGGAGGCGTCCGGCGGACACAACCACATGAGCATGACCGTTGAGGGCGATACGCTTGGTCAACGGCTCACCAATCCTGAGACCCGTGTGCGCGTAGCACAGAACTTCGCCATGGAATGGACGATGCTGTGGAAGGACCTCGCCATCGGCTTTCTGGTCGGTGGGTTCCTCTCAGCCTTCGTGCCGGATGCGTTCTGGAAGGCCCTGTTCTTCACCGACGCCTCGCCCTGGGTGAAGATACCGCTCAACGCGCTGCTCGGGCCGGTGATTGCCGTGCTGACCTTCGTCTGCTCGATCGGCAATGTGCCGCTCGCGGCGGTGCTGTGGGGCGGGGGGGCGAGCTTCGGCGGGGTGCTGGCGTTCCTCTACGCCGACCTGATCGTGCTGCCGCTGCTCGACACCTACCGCCGCTACTTCGGCTGGCGCATGGCGGCCTACATCGGCGGGGTGTTCTACGCGACGATGGTGATCGCCTCGTTGGTCATAGATCTGTCGTTCACGGGGCTAGGATTGGTGCCGTCGCATGACACCGACGTACGCGCGCACCTGACCCATTTCTCGATGAATTACACTTTCTGGCTCAACCTCGTATTCGGTACGCTTGGCGCCTACTTGTGGTGGGTCAGCCGGAAGCATCCGATGCAGCACGGCCACGGAGGCCACGACCATGCCCAGCAGCATGGCGGAGAACAGCACGCCCACCATCATAGGTGAGCGCACGTGGCCGGCCCCGGCGCGTACCGGGGCCGCTCGATCGTTCAGTCGATGACTTTGCCGTCCGCCCCGACGTTGATGGTCTGCTCCTTGTCCATGCCCGCGACCTTGATCTGGTACTGCACCGCCTTACCGTCCTTCGAAACGGACGCCTCGTAGGCCTTGCCGCCGCCCGCCTTTTGCTCGGCAATCGCGAGAGCCTCCTTGAGCGAGGTCTTGGCCTCGTTAAAGTTGGCTGGCTTCAGGAAGGTGAAGTAGCGCTCGATCGGCTGGTTCTCGGTCTTGTACAGCGCGCCCGTGTCAGCGTTGATGCCGTACTCGACTAACTTGCCGCTCGGGTAGACAACCTTGACGCTGTAGTGTGCTGGGTCCTTGCTGTCAGCCTTCTCGAAGTCGGCGTCGATGGCACGACCGCCTTTCTCGTCCCCCTGCATCTCGGCAGTACTGATCGCCTGCGGCAGACTGACCTTGGCAGTCTTGGCGACCTGCCACTCCTTCATGTTGTCATCCGCATGCGTGGCCGGCATCAGCGTCTGCGTGCCAACGGCCGGTGGGGTGCTTTGAGCGGCAGCGAACCCGGCCGACAGGGCGAGCAGCCCGGCAGACAGCATAAGTCGGTCCAGCATGGCGATGTCTCTTCGTTGGGGAGTTTGCAGGACCTCGGCAACGCTTGTCGCGACGAGGGGTTTCCCCGGCGGGCTGAACAGGGATCGACAGCCACGTCGCGGGAGGGAAACGTCCATGGAAACTCAAATCATAGCTGGTGCCCCGGAAGGATCGGTTGTTCAGCGTACCTCGCCCCGCCCCGATCTGATCGCGTTCGAGATCCGTCACAAAGTAACCAAGGACGATATCGAATGGATGTCGTCGGTCACTGATCGGGCGATGAAAGAGCATGACAAGATCGATATGCTCATCATCATGTCGAACTACGAAGGCTCGGAGTTGGGCGCGAGCTTCGACGGTTATGCCAACAGCGTCAAGGCACGCTCGGTGGCCCATATCAACCGCTACGTGGTCGTTGGGGCACCGACGCTGGCCAAGGCGATGATCAACCTCTCGGGCCTGCTGTTGCCGGTCGAGGCCAAGACGTTCGATCTGGAGGAGGAGGCGGCCGCGTGGGCGTTCTTAGCCGACAAACCCTTTGCCTCGACCTGACAGATTGCGGTTGGTACTCTCCGCCAGTCCCTAGCTCAGGGTTTCGGGCCGAGACCGACCAACCTTTAGGGAGCTGCCACCTCCGCAACAGCTGCAATGAGAGCGATGCTGCAGCACGCTCCGCTGCCGGTCGGGCAACTCGCCGGTCAATAGGCGGATCAGCAGGTGCTCCAGTTGCGTCGCCTGATAGGGTTTTTGCATCACCGGCACTGCCCCATAGGCATCTTCCAACCCCTGCTGTCCATAACCGGTGGCGAACAGGAACGGTGTGCAGCGCTCGAACAAAAGGTCTGCGATTGGATAGCTGCGCGCATCGCCGAGGTTCACATCGAGCACTGCTACGTCGAACCGCTCCGCGTGCGCGGCGGCGAGCCCCTTGTCCAAGCGCATCGCCACCATGACCTCGCAACCGAGGTCGAGCAGCATGTCCTCAGCCAGCATCGCTACGAGGCTCTCGTCTTCGACCAACAGGACCCGGCGCCCCCCCAAGATGCTCATCAAGCCGGGTGCCCTTCGATCGCATCCTGGCCCACCCAGCCCAACGTTGTGAGCGGGATCTGCAGCTGGCACACCACCCCTGCGGGGCGGTAGTCGATTTCGGCGCTACCATCGAACTCTAGCGGCAGTTGCCGCTCGATCAGCCGCGAGCCGAACCCCTTGCGCGTCGGCGGGGTAACCGGAGGACCGCCGCACTCCGTCCAGGTGAGGTCAAGCCGTTGCCGACCGTCGTCAAGTTCGCGCAGAGACCAGATCACGCCAACCTGTCCCTCAGGGATCGAGAGGGCGCCGTACTTGGCCGCGTTGGTCATCAGCTCGTGTAGCGTCATCGCCAGCGTAACCGCTACCTTTGGGTGCAACCGCGCGTCCGGTCCATCTAACTGGAACCGGTTAACATCGACCTCGGCCAGCAGGTACGGTGCCAGCGCGCGCTCGACTACAGCGCACAGGCTGGCGCTCTCCCAGTTGTCCGCCACCAGCACGTTGTGGGCGTCGGACAAAGCTGCCATGCGCGCGTCGAAGATTGCTCGAACATCAGGGTCGGTTCGTCCGCGGAACGTCTGCGCAGCGATCGACTGAACGGTGGCCAGGGTGTTTTTCACCCGATGGTTCAGCTCGTTAAGCAACAGGCGCTGGCGCTCGGCCGCCGCCTTCTCCTCGCTGATGTCGCGTACCTCGATGATCGTGCCGATGATGTTGGCTGCGTCGTCGCGGATCGGGCTCGCGGTGAACCCTACCGGATAGAAATGCCCGTCCCGGTGGACGAACACCTCCTCGCCCCGCTCTTGGTTGTTCTCCGGGAAAGCCCGGTCGATGGCGCATTCGGCGAGTGGGAACGGGCGACCGTTCGGATAGGTGTGGTGGACGATGTCGTGCAGCGGGCAGTCGCGAGCCAGCACCTCTTCCAGCGTCCAGCCGGTGAGCTGCTCGGCGGCGCGGTTCATGTAGATGCAGTGCTGTCGGTCATCCATCAGGAAGATCGCCACCGAGGCGTTGTTCAGCACCGCGTTGAGGCGCCGTTCCGTCTCGAACAGCTGATCCCCCCGGCGCAGCGTCGATAAGGGGGCAATCGCAGCAGAAACGGACTGGAGTGGCTGCCGGGAGTTCGGCACAGGTGCGACCCTTCAAACGGGTTGGACGTTGACCCGCACACGGCACCTCACGGCCGGCAATGTCGGGCATGCTGCCTTAGCTAGGCTTGTGCAGATGCACAATTCCATCGACCGCAATCCGTGACCGTCGAGGGCTGTTCCCCTGCGAGCGACAAATCCGCATGACTGTGGTCGAAAATCCATAGCTTGGGGGAGGAGCACTTCTCAGAAAGCAGGCCAGACAGAGCAGCTGGTTGTAAGAACAATTCTTAAGGCGTACAGCTTAGCCATGTCCGCGCGCCGCACCGTCACCGTCTCGATCACGCCCGAGCAGGATGCGCTGCTCAACACCCTTCTGCGATCCGGCCGCTACCGGAGCATCAGCGAGGCGATGCGGGCTGCTCTGCGCTTGTTGGAGCGCGACGAAGCCGCCGCGGTCGCAGCCATTCGAGCTTCTGGTTCACAGCATGAGGGTGGGCGTGCCTGACCGGACATCACGAGCCGCCATCTTTCCCATTGGTGATAGCACGATGCGTGGCGCCATCCGCGCGCACGACTGGACTACGTCATTGTTCGGTTCGCCGGAGGTATGGCCGGCGCCCCTTCGTGCGGCGCTGACGCTCGTGTTGGACAGCATCGGGCCGACTTGGTTGGTCTGGGGGCCGGAGCTGACGTTCCTGTACAACGACGCTTACGTGTCCATGCTCGGCAGCAAGCACCCGATGGCGCTGGGGCGCCCCATGGCCGAGGTCTGGGCCGAGATCTGGGCAGAGGTGCAACCACTCGTGGCACGCAGCCTCGCTGGCGATCCGGTCCAGATTGTCGACCTGCCCCTGAAGGTGCAGCGCGGCGCGGGCGTCGAACAGGCGTACTTCACGTTCTCCTTCGCGCCACTGCGCGAGGAAGCCGGTACGATCCAGGGCTTGTTCTGCGCCGTGGTCGAAACCACGGCCGGGGTGAGCGCGCGGCAGCACCTCGATGCCTTGGTTCGTTCCTCGTCAGAGGTCCGCTACGCGCTTAGTGCGGATTGGAGCGAGCTTTATCAGCTCGCAGGCGGTAATTTCATCGCCGACAATGCTACGGCCAATCCGAACTGGCTGACCGAGTACATCCCGCTGGAGGACCGTGAGGCCGTGCGCGCGGAATACGACCGGGCGATCAAGACCCGTTCAACCTACCAGCTCGAACACCGGGTCAATCTAGTAGGCGGGACGGTCGGCTGGGCGCTGTCTCGCGCCGTGCCGCAGCTCGACGCCGAGGGTCGTATCACCGGCTGGCTCGGCGCTGCCTCCGACATCACGGCGCGCAAGCGCGCCGAGGCGGACTTGCACGAGCTGAACGAGACGCTCGAACGACAGGTCGCCCAACGCAGCGCCGATCTCGACCGAGTCTGGCGCAACGCCCAGGATCTACAGGTCGTCGTCGATGCGGACGGCGTGTTCCGCGCCGTCAGTCCATCTGCCACGCGGTTGCTTGGTTGGGCGCCCGAGGAGATGGTCGGCCGCAGCTTGTTCGCGTTCACCGATCCAGAGGGCCACGCCGCCTCGCGGGCGGCGCTGCGCCAAGCCGCGCACGAGTCGCTGCCTCTGCATCGCAACCGCTACCGGCACAAGGACGGCGGCCACCGTTGGATCGCTTGGGTCACGACGCCTGAGGACGGCCTGATCTTCTGCTACGGGCGCGACGTCACGCTGGAGATCGAGCAGGCACAGAACCTTCTGCAAGCCGAAGACGCCCTGCGTCAGTCGCAGAAACTTGAGGCCATCGGCCAGCTCACCGGTGGCGTCGCGCACGACTTCAACAACCTGCTCACGGTCATCAAGTCGTCCACCGACCTGCTGAAGCGGCCGAACCTCCCCGAGGAACGCCGCATCCGTTACGTCGATGCGATCTCCGACACGGTGGATCGCGCCGCGCGGCTCACCGCTCAGCTCCTCGCCTTCGCACGCCGGCAGGCGCTCAAACCTGAGGTGTTCGCCGCCTGCGATGGGGTCCGAGCGATCAACGAGATGGTGGGGACGCTGACCGGCGCCCGGATTAGGCTCACAACCGAGTTGCCAGCGCGGCGCTGCTACATCGATGTCGACCCGAGCCAGTTCGATACGGCGCTGGTCAACATGGCGGTCAACGCCCGCGACGCGATGTCGGGCGAGGGGGCAATCACGATCCGCGTCGCGCCGGTTGAGGCGATCCCGGCGGTGCGGACCCACCCGACCATCAAAGGTCCCTACGTAGCGGTCTCACTCAACGATACCGGCAGCGGGATCCCGCCGGAGCGGCTGGACCACATCTTTGAGCCATTCTTCACGACGAAGGAGGTCGGCAAGGGCACCGGCCTTGGCTTGTCACAGGTGTTAGGGTTCGCCAAGCAATCGGGCGGCGAGGTGACAGTCGAGAGTGAGGTCGGCGAGGGCACGACGTTCACGTTGTATTTGCCGCGTGTCCACGGCGCATCGCGTAAGCCAGTCAAGGCTGAGATGCCCGATGTCCTGATCGTAGGCCACGACACGCGTGTTCTGGTGGTCGAAGACAACGCGGACGTGGGCAGCTTCTCGGTTCAGGCGCTCATTGAGTTAGGCTACCTGCCGATCCTCGCCGCAAACGCCGAGGAGGCCCTAACCGAACTTACGAAAGACGCTGACGGCTTCGACGTGGTGTTCTCCGACGTGGTGATGCCAGGGATGAACGGCGTCGACCTCGCCATAGAGATCCGACGGTTGTATCCCGATCTGCCTGTGATCCTGACCTCGGGCTACAGCCACGTGCTGGCAAGGGAGGGAACCCACGGTTTCGAGTTGCTGCAGAAGCCGTACTCGGTCGAGCAGCTCTCTCGAATACTGAACATCGCGGCCCAAACGCAGCGCAGCACGAACAAGCCCGACACCCAGTTTGATGTTTGATTGGCAGCTGCACGTCCGGATCGTTCGCATTCCAGACGTTCACAACGCAAGGACCGAACAGCCGCTTCCCACTCTCTCCGACTTTGCCGCAAGCAGTCGCAAATGTCGGCAAAACGGTCGGATACCTGACACCGCTGAGCTATGCGCTGAGTGCGCACAAGGCGCCTGTGAGGCATACCGGTACAGGGGCGACTTGGAATGTCCGTTCAGGGTGGGAAGCGGACCTTCGCACTCCATTCGGAAGCAGACGTTCCGCATGCGACCGGCATACCGGGGGGCGCCGAGGGCACCCGCACCCTCATCAGCAGGGAAGGCAGCGCGTTACCCCCTGGTCTATCGGTCGGGTTCTTCCGGCGCGGGTCTCGCCACGGTACGTTTGGCCACCACGCCGAGCGTCGAGCCCTGCACGATGATGGCGAACAGCACCACGGCGTAGGTCGCCGCGAGGATGACGGGCTTGGCGTCGCTCTCCGGGATCGAGAGGGCCAGCGCCACCGAGATGCCACCGCGTACGCCGGCCCAGGTTAGGAAGGGCACGTTCTTGGCCGACAGGTTCCCGCCCCAGCGGAACACCAGCAAGGGCGCCGAGACCGCCAGTAGGCGGGCGACGAGCACGATGGGGACGGCCGCCGCGGCGAGGACGAGGGTGTCGGGCCTGAAGCGAAGGACCAGCACCTCCAGGCCGATCAGCAGGAACAGCACCGAGTTCAGCACCTCATCGATCAGGGTCCACAGGGACGAGACATAGCCCTGAGTGCGCTCGCTCATGGCATCACGCGGAGCCCTGTCGCCGACGAGCAGCCCGGCCGCGACCACCGCAAGGGGGCCGCTGGTGTGGAGCTTCTGGGCCAGGGCGTAGGTGCCCGTCACGAGGGCCAGGGTGATCAGGACCTCGACGGGGAAGTCGTCGATGGTGCGCATGGCGCGGTAGGCGACGTAGCCGGTCACGACGCCGAGGAAGAGGCCGCCACCCGCCTCCTGCACCAGCAGGCGCGCGATCCCCGTCGGGCCGGATGCTTCACCGCCGATGCCGGCCGCGAAGCCGAGGAGAACGGTGAACAGGACGATGCCGACGCCATCGTTGAACAGCGCTTCACCCTGCATCTCGATCTCTAAGGCGAGGGGCACCTTCACGTTCTTCAAGGTAGCCAGTACCGCCACCGGATCGGTTGGGCTGATCAGCGAACCAAACACCAGCGCCCATGGCAGGGTGACCGGAAGGCCGATGCCCTGCGCCACGGCCCAGAAGGCGCCGCCCACCACGGCCGTCGAGATGACGGTACCGACCAGCGCGAGCGTGGCGACCGGCCAGGCCCGGTCGCGCAGGGCGCCGAGGTCGAGGGTCATGGCGCCCGCGAACAGCAGGAACGCCAGCATCCCGTTCATCACCACGTCGGTGAAGTCGATCTGCCTCAGCACGTCACTTAGGGCGCCGTAGAGGTTTTGGCCGGGGAAGGCGACGTCGAGGAGCACCAGCAACAGTGATGCGACAAGCCCCATCACCAGCAGGCCGATGCCGTGCGGCATGTGGACGAAGCGCCGGTTGATCCAGCCGAATAGGGCCGACAGTGTCAGGAGAAGGGCGGCGAGATCGAAGATCGAGAGCACACGCCTTCCTTGTCCAGCGTCACCCATGAGAACGGGCGGCGGTTGGGAACGTTCAGGAGCGTCACCTTTGGGTGGTGAGCGGACCCTGACCCTTCGTCTTGAAGCGGACGTTCCGCCCCCGACCCAACCCGGCCATTCGAGATATATTCGCCCGTCCCCTGAAGAAGACGGCAGCAGGCCCCACATAAGAGGCATGCTGCGTCCACCCGTCAGCGTCGCTTGGATCGCCCGGCTTCCGAGAGCGCGACCGCAACCAACATACCGCCAAGCGCTAGCCCAACCGTAAGGCGGGGGTGCATGTACGCCGTGGTGGCGAGCGCGGTCTCGTCCGGATAGCGGGTCGAGGTGCGGCGTGTCAGTAGATGATCGTAGAGCTGTGTGAAGGCCTGATCGATCGCGCGGGTCTCGACAAGCGTACGATCTAAAAGCTTGGCGGCTTTGGCGTGCCCGAGCGCGTGCGCAGCACTACGTAGCGTCCCATACCGGGCGATGTAGAAATGCGCCGCAACTTGACCGTACTCAATGTTGATGAGATCGCGGTCGACGGCGTTCCTGTGCTTGGCTATTTCTGCTTCGTTAAGATCGCAGATGCCCTGCATGGCTGGATCTTTTTTGGGATCGGTCCTGATGCCGATCAGATCAAATACTTCGTCCAACCGCTTCTGCTGAACGATGTTCTGCTTGGATCCGGCCTCCAGCATCTGTTTGAGCTTTGGCAGCGTCGACGTCTTGTCGTTGCGTGCAGCCTGTGCCGCCCCCTGCCGATGCGCTTCGTAGAGCAGATGTAACCCGTCCTCGAAAAGTCGCCGGTTCCCTGACATCGTTTCACGCCTCGTGTTCGCCGTTCTTGGCTCAATGTCTGTTTGGCAGACCTGACCACTCGAGCCGTTCGGTTGATGCGAGCGACCACAATGGCCAACGCGGCGGGCGAACGCCGGGTCCAACTCAGGATCTCTTCGGCTCTGCGAGCGATAGTCCGGGCTTGTGGGGTTCACTCAGGGTCGACCTTTCCAACTATCTGGAACGGTTGTGAATGGCTCCGGCTGCGAGGTCCGTTTCGCCACAAGATCTGCCCAGCGGCGGAACGTCAGCAATCCACCCTTCTCGGACTGTGCCGCAAGCAGTCGTGGGTGTCGGTAAAACGGTTGTTTCCCAGACATGTCGCTGGGGGCAAGTGGGAGGGCTGGCTCAGGCCAGACCTTGGTCCATCCGCTCCTCAATGATCAGCGACGACAAGGTCATTCGCTGCCCCTCTCCACGATCACGCGCAACCAGCATTCGGCTGACATCCTGGCTCCTAACGCTGTCGCGAAGGCGTAGGGTGACTGAGTTACCGATGTGGTAGACAGAGCCGTAATGCTCCACCGATAGGAGTCCGGTTGTTGCTCGCTCGGGAACACCGAGATCACATGGTCGCCTTTTCGTAACATTTGACATGCCTGGGTCATGCCACGCCGGTGCGGGCCCATTATGGCCGGGGCAACTTCGGCAGGATTTTGAACTGACCTACTACCGGCTCGCAACGCCATGTTGTCGAGGAAGGCACGCCTCGTTACAGCGCGCCATGGACAAGCTCGTAGCCCTTCTGGATCGTCTCAAGACCCGCCAGCGCGACCTCATCATGGAGGCCGCTCAGTACGATACGATGCCGGCCGATAGCACGTTGAAGCGGATTGCGGAGCTTGAAAACGCTATCGCGGCAGTAGAGGCGGTAGCTGACGAGGAACGGAGTCGGCGGAGGTAAGTGTGCCCAAAGCGAGCCCTCCCTCATAACCAGAGCAGCACCCCGAGCATCATGACCTGTAAAGTGAGCAGGGCGCTGATCAGTATTTTCGCATCGCGATCATGGATGATCTGAGCCAGCCGCTCAGCCTCGGTCTGCATCAGACCTGGCCCTCGCGCGACCTGTGTAAGAGAGCATAAGGTGCCCGGCGGGGTTCCACACCATTGCGATGCGCCGCTTGGTGGACCTGTGGGCGTCCACTTCGTAAGCCGCGATTGTGACAGCTTCGATTTCGCTCTCGGCTTCGTAGAGCAAAGTTTTTCCGCTGGGTGTGCCGGCTGAACCTATCTGCTGCACCCTGACACTGTAAGCCATCGCGTGCCCTCCAGCAGTTGGCGCCCGCGCCAGCCGATCGGGGGAAAATTCCGCCAGCGCGGGCGTGCCGAAGTTACCGACTGGCAGCGACGACGACAGAACGTTGCATAGGTCTACAATTGCAAATTCATCAAAAGATCAAATCAGAAGCATATTTATTCGCACCGAATTTTAATAAGAGGCAATAGTGGATTTATTACATCATATTATAAGGCGCCTATGCTCAGAATTTGCCTCGTAGGGTCGTCGCGACGGCTTTGCTCAGGTCGTTTCGATCGCTCACGGGTTATGATCTGAGATGACCCGTTGTGCGTCTCCTCCCGAACCACCTTCGCCCCGCCGGCGCCGGCCGCGCGGGGCGCTTTGGCAGCGAGATCGAGGCCCTGAGGCGGGTGAGCGTAGGGGTCGCTGATGTTTGGCATCTGCCCAGCTCCCGTCATGGCGGATAGCCCCCAAACAGATCCCCCAGCGCCTTGCGGCGGAACAGCGTTCGCCATCGCCGCCGCTGATGCTCGGGCCGATCGTGGTTCACGTGGCACCGCTGGCAAAAGGCGGCGAGGTTGGCATCGGCGTTGTTGGCCGTGTCGTGATCCCGATGGGCCGTCGCAAGCACCACCCGTGTCGTTCGTAGCCTTTCAGTCAGGTCGTCCAAGGTCGGCAGCTCGGCGAGGCTCTTGCCCCTTCCATCACGCCAGGCGCTGATTTCGGCGTCCCACCAACGCCCATCACCGAGATGATAGATCATGCGCCCGTGCGGCCGGCCGCAGCCCTCGCATGCGCCACCAGCGCGCCGGAACCGGACCATGGCCGACAGTTCGCGCCAGTCGATCGGGTAGAAGAAGCGGTGCTCGGGACGGATCGGCATCTTGCGATCCTCGGAGTGGGGCAGGTAGGTCTTCGAGCATAGTGGCAAGCCCTCCCTCGTGCCGTGTCTGGCCCGCAACAGACGAGCTTGAGCAGTTCGCTCAGCCCGCAGTGTCGCGACCTGGACCTGAAGGTCATCCTTCGGCAACCTGGATGCTGCAACGTGCTAGGCGCTGCATCAGCGGCCAGCAGGTCGCCCGATCTGTTGCGGTGGCCCTGTTTGCCCCTTCAAGCAGGGCCACCACCTCTTCGAGGCTTCAAGCGGGCCATAAGCCGGCGTCGGCGGTTCCTGTTCCCCGCAGCACCGACCTTCACGCAACCACCCGACCCAAGGCTTCACGGGCACGGTGCAGGGAACTGGCCCGCACCGACCTATCATCGCGTGCTCTCGATGCTGGGCGGCCTGACGGCGTTCGCGACCGCCGCCGACGCGCATGCGTCGAGAGGCCGGCGGCATAGCAGACCGTCGGCCACTTCGCAGCATCGGCTCTCGTCGTTGGCCAGCTTCGATCCGCCACGTATCACGCTCAGCTCGTGCCTCCACCAAATCCGCCTGTAGTTCATGATCAAAGCTACAACGAGGCAATTAGGCCTTGTTGTAGCTTTGTACTTAGCGCTAGATATATATGATGTACTTGTTGGCCATGCGTATTAACATCAGATTACCCGACACTAAGCAGACTTTAAAAGATCCTTGAGCGGCGTATGGCTGTATCGCACCGGCATTGGGGTAGCAGAAGCCCTTACATTCCCGGGTGGGGTTTCGTTTGTGGCAGTATGCTGCCAAATCATGGCATTGCGACGCTCGATCAATTCCATTATCGCACTTACTGTCTGGTGAAGTCGCACCTCAGTAATGCTCACCGTGCCCTCTAACGCGGGGTCGAGCGCTTCGAAAACTAGTTCTTCCTTGAAGGCATGCTCAATCAGAATTCCCTCAATTTCCTGGCGCACCGGGTCAAGAAACTCGACGCCAAAGCCATTGGCTTCGCGACGCGCAATGCGGCAGGCGCGCGGCAAGTTGCTCATACCAATGGAAAGATCGAAGTTTGGAGGAACTAACTCATACTCTGGTGTTTTGACAAAACACCCATAGCTGGATATGTCTGTAACCTCGCACATTATTACAGTATTTGTTCGAGGAACAAATATCCTTGCTGAAAGGTTGCAGGCTTGTCGCTGGATACGGCGTCTATCAGACATTTTTACTCTACTCTGTATGAGTATCAGAGCTAATACAGATCTATTATTAGGTTTGTCATATTAATAAATTATGAATGGTTTATAATATAATCTAATACTCCTTATTAAGTAGCCGACAGTATTCCAAATCAAAACGCGTTATTACAAACCGTATCGTTTTAGACATTGAATAACATACAGCTGTAAATCGAACTTCCGTTCCTATTGGAAATTTGGGTGTGTATTGGGATATTAAATTATGATATATTGGACATACTGCTGTAAGCGACAGGATCAGGTTGGCCCTGTTGTCGCTCATCCTGCGTCCCCCTACGCCCCCCTCCCTCGATTTGCGGCAGAGGTCGATAGCAGGCTGAGGACAGGCATCCCTACGCCAAAGTGGCGCGCGTAGCCGATCGACCTCTTGCAAGGATGGAGTTGCCTCGTCCGCCATGCAGAACGCCTGCCTGCGGCTACCGCATGGCTCGACCGGCTCTACCTGCCTCCCGGATTTGGGGAGAGGCTCTGACGGCAGGGTCGCCCGCTGCTTGTCGGCAGCCCTTTCGAGGGTTCCGAGCCCCTGATTTCACAGGGTATGAAACATCAGTAGGCGTGCGGGTTGCAGATTTGACCCCTCTCCCTTCGGCAACGGGGGCGCGATCCGCTCCCCCCTTTCGCGTCAACCGCAGCCAGGCCGTCCACTCGGCCGAGACGATGCGGACCACGTTCGGCAGGTTGCGGAAGCCTGTCACGGGGCGTTCCTCGACCGTCACGAGCCCGAGCTTGCGGGCCTCGCGGATCGCGTTCTTCACGGTGGACCGGCACACACCGACGATCGCGGCCAGGTGCTCCACGGCGAGGCGGCAATCCTTGCGCCGGACCGTCTCGGCCGCGACGAGCGAGAGCACCGCCTGTTCGGCGAGCGTGAACCGCGCCGCAAGGCCCGGCGGAAGCCGCCCAGAGGCCGCCCAGCGGCGACGGCGCTCCATCGAGGCATCCGTGCGCGGGCGGGAGCCGGCGCCGCTCCTGGGGCTTCCTGTGGGCTTTGGGGTGTGAGTTCCAACATCGGCCTGCCGCGCCTCGATGACGGCGGCCAACGCCTCCGCCTCGACCTCTGACAGGTACCCCTCGCCGAACGCCTTCCACAGCGCGGACGCGACAGCCGGCAATGCGGCGCGCGGAGCCGCCTCCGCCTGACGGCGGATCTCATAGGCATAGTTCATCGAACCCGGTCCCTCACGGGCCGCGGCTAGGGTCCAGGCAAAGCCTTCCCGTTGACGGAAACACGTTCCGTCTTGACTCCCACCGGGAGCATGTGGCTTGTGAGGGGAAGCGACTCGCGCCTCACAGCGCCTCTGGGTTTTCAGCAGCCTCTTCCTTGCCGGGAAGGGGCTGTTGGCTTTTCAGGGGTCTATCTCGCGGCGATCTCTCCTGATGCCGGCTCACGACTCGCCACAGGGCGCGCCATAGCCGGACATGGCATGTCGGCCGGCAGGCACGGTTAAGTCAACGGTAAGGGCTCGGCGAGGCGCAGGCGAGATAAGGAGGCAACGCACCGCCTTCTCAAGCGGCAAGTGGTGCTCCAATCTGTTGCCCCTCGGCAAACCCGTCGATCAAATCGGGATGCTCGGATACGCACCCCATGACTGACTTAACGACCGGCGACCTCATCAAGGCCAAGACGATCGCCTCCGACGAAGTGAACGCTGCGGTGGAGGCGTTCCTGAAGGGTGGCGCGGTGGGCCTGTTTGGGTTCGCGAGCGGCCACACGCTGGACCTTGCTGCCACGGTGAAAGCCAGCCGCCATGCCAGTGCCACTCTGTCCGAACCCACGGCGAAGGATGGCGCTCGGCGATTGGCCGCGCGGACCGCGATCCTGCTGGGCCGACTGACGGCACCGTGAGCGACGACCCGTTCCACGAAGCCGTCGAAGCCCTTCGCGCGCTCGGCCTGTACGTCGAGCCAACTGGCGACGACCTGAGCCTGTGGCTCGTGGACGGTGAGGAGATGAGCGACGCTGGCTCGATGAAGCTCGCTGCGCTGTTGGGCCTCGTACCCAGCTCGGCGACCATTCAGTGAGTACCGGAGATAAGGGCCCGTCCATCGGTGGGCGAGCACTCGAAGCCCTGCGCGCCGTCGCGCTGTACCCGCTCGGCATGCGGCTTACGGCTCACCCGAAGGCGATGCGGGCCCTCGCTGAGCTCGGCTACGTCGAGGAACGGCAGGCACGGTGGCTCGGCGCAGAGCCGCTCGAACGGGCGTGGTTCATCACTCACACCGGGCGAGAGCTATTAACCGTGGCGGGAGGCGGGGATCACGGGTAGCCCATCGAATGCCGCTGGCGGCCGGACACCGCGTTGCGCCGCCCCGCGCACGCTCCAATCCCCGCAGGCCCACATCCGGCGAGACCCACGGCATCACCTGCACCGATCCGATCCATACCGTTCTTGACCTTCCTATCGTTGGAAGGCTTAGGCCCGATTTCACTAGCGTGATGTCATGCGGGGAGAGCGATATGCGGCATATCGTTTGGTTGGCAGGAACAGCGCTCGCAGTGGTAGTAGCCGGAAGCGCGATGTCCCAAAGCCATGACCACATGCACATGGATCATACCGCCAAGGGCGGCGCTGCCGACGCGCCTGCTACGCGCGAGTTCAGGGCGTCGCATGAGCAGATGATGAAGAATATGGCTGTACCCTACACGGGCGACCCGGACGTGGATTTCCGCCTTCAGATGATCCCCCACCATCAGGGTGCAATCGATATGGCGAAGGCCGCGATGCGCCGCGCCAAGAACCCCTGGAGCCGCCAGCTCGCAGAGTCGATCATAGTGGAGCAACAGCGCGAGATCGTACAAATGCGGGGATGGCTTGAGAGCCATGGCGTGAAGGCCGCATCCAGTGGGGGCGCGACACATATCATTGGCGCAGACTCCTTCCGAAGCTTGTCACCTGAGGCGGCCACCCGTACCGAGGCTGCGGGAGCTACCTGGGTGCCAGCATCTGGCGTTCGATAACAATCACCGCCCACAAGAGTATGGAACGATTATGTGCTCCGTCGTGACCGCTCAGACGCATTACTCACGGTAGCCTGATCTCTCCGCTTCCTGTCGCGCAGTACTGAGGACGCGGGCCTTCGCCGGCTGCTCAGTGATGGCAGTCCATAATCGAATGAGCATGAGCAGATCACGACTGTCTTGGCTGAGATCGCTGACGCCGTCTTGGGAGTGGTTCTGGCTAAGGGCGTCTCGAGAGAGTCGTCTATAGAAACTGGATCCCGGGGCGTCTGAGGGCGGATAATCTGTCATTGTGCGACTAAAGCGCACATTTGATTGGGCTGGATTATCTTTTGATTGCTACAACGATTTATATCGCCGTAACCTGTCGGACGAGATTGGGGTATCGTTCAAGAACGTAGGTCGCACGCTCCTCAGCACGGTTGTCCCATAACGACAGGGAAAGGCCGCCGCGGCGAGTCCCGGGCGGGCTTTTCTGATGAGTCCTCGTAAAAAAGCTAGCGACGAAGTGTACCAACGAACTGTTGGTTAGAGCCCCTTCTTCGTACCAATGGTCCGACCGCTACCACGGCGCATCATGTGGCGCCGCATGGTGTGGTGGCGCATCATCGAGCGGCGCGTCATCCGCACCTGCACGGTCGGGGCCTCGGGTTGAACGAGGCTCGGCGCGGGCGCCGGCGTCGCGGCGGAGACGGCGCCGGCCGACATCAGGACGGCGCCGAAGGCCGCGGCCACGATCGCAGAGGCTGTGAGACGGGTCTTGGTCATCGGTGGCGGGTCCTTGCTGCCGCACCGGATTGGCGCGACGGCGTGAAACCACGGGCACGATGCTATCGTTCCTTGGGCCGAGATCACGCCCCAAATGGAACAACCCGCCGCGGCAGTGCCGGGTTGGTCGAAGTGATCTCGGGTAGGGAAGCGTCAGGCCGAAACGCTTCACACGAGACGCTAAGCGATCTACGTCCCACGATCATTGACAGCTCTCAACCCGGGTTGCCGGCTCGGTCCCCGTCGCCTTCTGCAACTCGGCGCGGCCCTTCGAGAAGCCGTCCAGCCACGCAAACCGAAGGCCGAACGCCGAGTAGTCGTACGGACATTCGCCCGCGAAGTGCTTCTCGACTTTTCCGGCCTCCGAGCCGAGCCGCATCGCTTCGGCCTCCTCGTTTTTCGTGCTGCCATCCATCAGCTTCTCCCGTGATCTGGAAGGCTACCTCTGCTGCCTGCCGAACGAGCTCCTCAAGCCAACTACGTTCATCCTCTTGGAAGGTTTCGCCGTGCGCCGCTGGCGCGGGGAGGCTCGCTGAGCGAGTGTACCAGCCGAGATCGCAGGGGAAGCCGCGATGAGGATGGAGAGGCCCGACCTCACGGACGAACCGGACCCCGAGATCCGCGAGATCGTCGAGGGTTTCCACTGCTGGTACGACCGCGCCTCACTGGCGGAGCAGATCGCTTGGCATCGCCGCCGAGCCATTCGGACCTGCCGAAACAACCGAAAGATCCTGCGACTGACGAGCGAGCCGTTCCTTCGGGACTACGCACACTCGGTCCTTCGCCGGGCACAGATCCGGTTGCTGCGGATCCGGATATGGCGAGCGACCGGGGCCTGCCCCGGCGAGGGGTAGTGCAGGCACGAAAAAGCCCCGCGCGGATCTCTCCGGCCGGGCTGATCTGACGAGTTCCCTAGTGGACAAGGCGGCGAGCGCGAACGGTTGTTCCACCCGCCGAGAGACGCCCGCCTACTGGCTACCGCCACTGCCGGCGCTGCCGTTCGGGACCGCTTGCTCAGGCTTTCCGGCATTGCCACCAGCCGCCGAGTCCTTCGTCACCGTTTCTGCACCGGTAGCGCCGCGAGAAACAGACGTGGCGCCGTCATTGCCTGTGGTGTTCGGCTGGTTCTGAATGACCGTGCCGCTCGTACCGGGCTGGCGAGGCGCTTCGGTCTGACCGAACGCCGGAGCAGCTGCGAACAGCACGACGCCGGCAAACAAAAGCTTCTTCATGGGGTACTTCCGGTGTGTCGAGGGCAGGACGCTCTCGCGCAAATAAGGAACACAAACGGCAGGGCGGCCTTCGAGTTCACATGTGCGGTATCAATATCGGGATGCATGACACGAAAAAGCACGCCGCGGCGGATGCCAGGCGGGCTGATCTGACAAGTTCCCCGCAAGCGTAGCCGAGGGACGCAGACCCGTCCTCCGCTCTGAACACGGAGGACGGGTTCTTCGCATGTGTCACCAGCGAACCGGTCCTGAGCCCGGCTTGGGGGCAAGCTGCCCGCGATCGGTTACTCGGACGTCAACAGCTTGGCGTTGCCGGCTCTCGGATACCGAGCATCAGATCCCGAAAAACCTCAGCAGTCGTTGCTGCCGGGCTTCATCACCTGACCCTCGGTAGGCTTCTTCTCGCCGTCGGCGGCCTTGGTGCCGGCGCCGACGTTGTTCAGCGCGCCGACAGTTCCGGGAGACTCGGCTTTGGCGCCAGGGCTCTTGGGGGCAGCTGATGTACCATCGACCATCGAGCTTTTATCGCCCGAGGATGCTTTGCCTTCCATGTTGGTGGTCGTACCCACCGCGCACGGAGCGGCGAAAGATGCGCCAGCCGTCAGCATCAGGATGGCAGCAGCGCCTGAAAGGGTTGCAAGCTTGGTCATGTTTCCTCCGGATCGTATTGCCGGAAGGAAACCAATCTAGGCGCGATCGTTCCAACCCTGCGCCACTAGGGCTCTTTCCGCCCCTGGAAGGGCCGAAGCAGCCAAGCCATCCCTCCACATCAGCCTGCTCAACCTCATCCGCCGCCATCTGGTCTGTCCCCTTGTCGACCTCATGAACGATCTGCTGCAACAATGAGGGAAGCGGAACGCCGTACTCGTCCAGGAGGAAGGCGGCGCTGAGTAGCGCCCGGATGTGTTGCTCCGGGACCGGCCGGCTCATGATCTGTGCGTCCAGCACCTGATCGGCAAGGAGGCCAGCGAGGCGCGAGACTTCAGATAGGCGCTCGGGCGAGGAGGTCATGCCTTGCGCTCTCGGAAGCGGATGCCGGCCCCGCCCCCGTTCTCGGGGATGAATTCGAGGCCGGCGGTCTCAAGCGTGCGCTGAATATCAGCCAACGTCCGGTCGTAGGGCGTCCGCTTTCCTGCCTCGAAATCAGCGATCGTCTTTTTCGAGACGGAGGAGACTTCCGCAAGGCGGTCCTGGGTCCATTCCAAAAGTGCGCGGGCGGCACGGCACTGGTCCCGTGTCATTACCATTTTTTGGAAACCTTGCGCTTTTGGAGTTGACTACAAGATGGGGAGGTTATATCAAAAGGGCAAGGTTACTTCAAGCCAAGGCCCGCCCCGATGCGCTACGCCAATCTCATCCCCGCCTCGCATATCGCCCGCAGCGCCGACCCCCGCCTGACCGCAGACGCCCGCCGCGCCTTCATCACCACGAAGGCCGCCGTCGTCGCCTCGACCCAGAGCGCCAAGCGCTTCAACCGCACCGTTCCCCTCGTCAATCGCGACGGCACGTTCGACCGCTCCGCCATCATGCGCGCCGCGATCTTCTCCGCTCAGGCCCGCATGGAAGTGACCGGCGACGCCTGGGGCGTGTGCATGTCCTACGCGCTCAAGGGCGCCTGGGCCGCTGCCAAGGCTTCCCGCCCCTACCGCGCGCACTGAGGGCCAGACCGATGGCCGCCACCCTCATCCGCCCGCCCGTCGTTCGCCTGCTCCACGCCCGGCAGGATCACGCGACCTGCCTCCGCCTGGCGGCTTCCTACCGGCAGCGCATCGCGGCCGGCGAGACCGATCAACGCGAGGCCCATGCCTGGGCGCTCGGCAACGCCCGCCGCTGGCGCCTCGTCGCCGCCGAACTGAGCGAGGGGCGCTGATGGCCGCCCTGTCCCGCCGCGGCGTCCTCGGCGCCTTCCTCGTTCTCGTGTCCTCGCGGGTGCCGGCCATGGCTTCCGACCGTGTGCTGCCGGCGATCCGCTGGGCCGAGAAAGCCGATGCCGCCTACTCCGCCTCGGGGCGTGTCACTGCGGATCTCGCCGCCGCCGGCCTGCCGATGCCTTCCGGCTGGCGTGCCTACCGCGCTTCTCTAGCCCGCGTGCGCCGGCTGGCTCGCCTCGACCTCTACGCCCTGACGCCGACCACGCCCGAGACCGCCGCAGCCCTGGCCGCCTACCACACCGCGCGCGGCGAGCGGGCCGGTAGCGCAGGCGCCCGACGAGCTGCCCGCCGCCGGCTCCGCAAGGCGTTCGCCCGGCCGGGTGCCGCGCTTCCGCCCCGGCCGACCTAACCGGCGCCCCTTCCCCCTCCGCTTTCCCTGATTTCCTCCCCGAGCCCTCTGAAGCCCGACCGATGACGCACGCCCGTATCCTCGCCCTCGACACCGCCGCCGACCCGATCCACGCCGCGATCCAGCGCCACCGCGCCGCCTACGAAGCTTATCAGGTCGCCCCCGAGGGCAAGGCTTCCGTGATCGCGAGCGACGACTACGACGCCGCGACCGACGCCCTGACGACGACGCCCTGCGCTTCTCGCTTCGGCGCGCTCGCCCTGCTCGGGCACCTGCGCTGGTGGCTGGGCGAGGAAGCCGAGTTCTCAGCCGCGCATCAGCCCGGCTTCGGCATCGTTCAGGCCCGCGTCGCCGACCTCACGCTGTTCCTGGGCACGAACCTGCCGCCCGTCGCGATCTCGTCCGCCTTCCCCTCGGGCCGCCTGCTGCCGGGCGTCGATCGCTACAGCCAGCACGCCGCGCTTGCCCCGCCGAACGAAGCCCTGCCCGGCGAGGACGAGACCTGGCAGGCCGTGACCGCCGTCCGTCCCGATACCGCGTTCGTCCGCTCCCGTCGCTTCATCAGCGCGGCCGGCGAATTCCTGGCCGCCGTGGCGATCATCGGGGGCGGCTGCGTCCTCACGGGCCTCGCGTCCCTGATCTGACAAGCAACGGTATCCCGCTAACGCACGACAGCATTGTAGCATTACAGCATCGTAGGATTAGATATGCGCAACCCCTTAAAGCTCCCGACCACCAATCTTAAGCCGACCCTGCGCGAGCGGTTCGCGTCGATGAAGGCCAAGGCCGCGGGTCTCGCGACCGAGACGAGCCAGGGCCGCCCGGCCTCCCCCGCCGCCAATCCCGCCTCCGCCCCCCTGGCTGACGCCGTGTCGGCCGCGATCGACAGGCATACGCAAGCCTACGGGGAACGCCTGTATGCCGAAGCCTACAGGATGACGGCCCTCGTCGCGGAATATGAAGGGTTCGCTCGCGTCAGCGATGAGGCTGTGACCCGTGAGGATGAGGTCGGCTTGCCGCTTCCCGATGATTTGTACAACGCAATCGATCGGGTTCGCCATTTCACGAACCAAGGCCGGGAGGACATTGTCCGTCACGCCATGGCCCTTCCGGCAACCACGCTTCTCGGCTTCGGGCTCAAAGCTCAGATCCTAGAGCACGATGCGGCTGCGATCTGGGACGGAGGCGAGGACGACTTGGACCATTTGCGTTGTCAGGCGCTCCTGCGCGGACTGATCGCAGCGGCCGGGCTCTCGCCGATCCCGCGGCTTGAAGTGACCTCCGATGAAATTCGCGGCTGGCTCGCGGACCCCAAAAGCGCCCCCGGTGGCCTCCGCGTGAAAGCTTGACCGATGGGCGATATCGTCACCTTCCGCCCGCGCGCCATAGCACCGCACGTCCCGCCGGCCCCCTCGCCGGCCGAGACCCGCCGCATGATCGAGGAGGCAGCGCAAGCCGCCCTCGACACCGCCGACAGCCTCCTCGCCATTCTTGACCGCATGGACGGCGACGCCGATGCCGAGGACAGCAGGGACGCTGAACCCACCCTCGGTGCCCCTGAGAACCACCACGGCAGTCAGGTCGTGTGGATGGGGGGCAACGATGCGGACCGGAAGGCCGAGGAGCCGGAAGCCGTGCTGCCGATTGTGGTGGCGGAACGGTTAGTGGCCTTGTTTGCGCCCCTGCCCTGGCGTGGCTCGGGCAACGTCGTAGCAGCTGCTGGCGTGGCGCTCCTTGGGATGGTGGCGGGGCGCTGACGCTAAAAACTCATGGTGAGATCGAGAAAAATGATCGGTCTCACTGTGCATGCCCGGCAACCTAGAAGAGCCCCCCCGGCCACAACTCGACGAAGCCGGTTGCGACTAGATCCGTCGTTCCTGTCAGCTTAGTCAATCTCACGAATTTTTTATCATTTGATGTAAGTAACACGGGCGTGATTAGATTTGAATTAATATATTATTTATCGTTTTAGATATATCTA
>NZ_JBJFLN010000003.1:22500-44943 GCF_045033435.1 Methylobacterium sp. HMF5984 | reverse complement strand
TCGCGGCTGCCGGCGTGGCACTGCTCGACATGGTCGGGGGGCGCTGATGCCGACCGCCCTTCCTTTTTCGGCTGAACGGATCACCTTATCCGCCAGAGTGAGCCAACAAGGGCAAGGTTGCCGAGCGCGAGCGCGAATAGCAGCCACCACAGAACACCGGGGCCGGCGTGTGTCAGCACGACCGCACCGGCCGGTGGCGCGAGGGCCTGAGCGATCAGCCCTGGGCGCGCCAAGCGGCCGACCAGCAGTGGGTAACGTTGGGGGCCGAACAGGGCGAGCGGCACGGTGCCTCGTGCGATCGAGTAGATGCCGTTGCCGCCGCCGTAGAGCACCAGCCAGACCACGACCCCCGGCAGGCCGCACGCGAGGAGCGCCAGCCCCGCCGAGATCAGACAGAGCGCAGCGGTCAGCGTCCAGAGCGGATGATGTCGGCCCTTGAGCGCGATTTCGGCAACGCGGGCACTGACCTGGGCCGGGCCGATCAGCGCCCCATAGGACACCGCCGAGGCCAGAGCCACGCCTCGCGCTTGCAACAGCGTGATCAGGTGGACCGATATCAGCGCCATGATCGCGCAGCCCAAGGCCAGCACCCCGCCGAGCAGCAGGAACGCCCGATGCTCCCGCGACGAAAGCGGGCCGGCAGCGTCCGCATGGGCGCCGGACATCGCCGGCAGCGATGGTGGCGACGGGATCAGCAGCAGCACCAGCGGCAGCGTGACCAGGATGTGCAGTCCAGCATAGGCAAGGCAGGCGCCCCGCCATCCGACATGCGCGACCAGGTGCGCCGACAGCAGCCAGCAGATCGTGCTGGCGAACCCGCCCCACAGGGTCAGCGTCGTGATGGCCGGCCGCGCCTCCGCGCCGTACAGGCGGCCGAGCGTCGCGAACGCCGGGTCGTACAGCCCGCAGCCCATGCCGAGGCCCATCAGCAGCCATCCGGCCAGATAGATCGGCAGGACCGGCGCGAGCGCCAGTGTGCTCAGGCCGGCGGCTAGGATAAGTGCCGCCAGGGCCAGCACCGGCCGACCGCCGTGACGATGGATCGCCGCCCCGACATGCGGCGAGACGAACGCGGCCACGAGCAGGCCGAGCGCGAGGCCACCTACCACCCAGGCCAATGGCCAACCCGTGGCGGCAGCGACCGGGGCAGCCAGGACAGCCGGCAGGTAGAACGAAGAGCCCCAGGCGAGGATCTGCACTACGCCGAGGGCAGAAATCACCGGCCAGCGCCGTGCCTGGCCCATGATCCGCCTATCGTGCGCCGAGCAGCGGCAGCCAGGCCGCGAGCGCCAGTAGCGTGACCAGCAGCACGGGGGGCGTGATGACCAGGCCGACCTTCATATACTGGCCCCAGGTGATCCGCTGGCCTTTCGAGGCCAGCACGTACAGCCAGAGCAGGGTGGCGAGGCTGCCAATCGGTGTGAACTTCGGCCCGAGGTCGCAGCCGATCACGTTGGCGTAGATCATCAGCTCGCGGGTCAGTGGCGAAAGGTCCGGCGCCTGCTGGATCGACAGAGCGCCGATCAGCACGCTCGGCATGTTGTTCATGACGGATGACAGGATCGCGGCGGCAAAGCCGGTGCCGATGGTGGCGACCCACGGCCCGTGCCCGGCGAGCCAGACGAGGCCCTTGGCCAGCTCGTCGGTCAGCCCGGCGTTCCGCAGACCGTAGACTACCAGGTACATGCCGAGACTGAACAGCACGATCTGCCAAGGTGCGCCGCTCAGCACCTTGCGGATCGGAATGACCCGGCCGCGCAGGGCGAGGCCGAGCAGTACCGCCGCGCCCGCACAGGTGACAACCGACACCGGCACGCCCAGCGGCGCGGTGATGAAGTAGGCGAGCAGCAGCACGCCCAGCAATGGGAACGCCGCCTTGAACACGACCGGATCGCGGATCGCATCGCGGGGTGGTTCCAACTCGCTGACCGGGTACGTGGCCGGCAGGTCGCGGCGGTAGTAGGCCCAGAGCACCACGAGCGTCGCGGCGAGCGACACCAGGTTCACCGGCACCATGACGGCGGCGTAGCGCCCGAACGTCACGTCGAAGAAGTTCGCCGAGACGATGTTGACGAGGTTCGAGATCACCAGCGGCAGGCTGGTGGAGTCCGCGACGAACCCACAGGCGACGATGAACGCCAGCGCCGCCGCCGGCTTGAAGTTGAGCCGTAGCAGGATCGCCAGCACGATCGGGGTCAGCAGCAGGGCCGCACCGTCGTTGGCGAACACCGCCGCGATGGCAGCGCCGAGCAGGATCACCAGCGGGAACAGCAGCCGGCCCCTGCCCCCGCCCCAACGGGCGATATGCAGGGCGGCCCAATGGAAGAACCCGGCCTCATCGAGCAGCAGCGAGATGATGATGAGGGCCACGAACGTGAACGTCGCGTCCCAGACGATGTGCCAGACCACCGGAATGTCACCGGGGATGATGACCCCGGTGGCGAGGGCAACCGCTGCGCCGATCAGGGCGCTCCACCCGATCCCGAAGCCCTTCGGCTGCCAAATGACGAACACAAGGGTGACGAGGAAGATGGCAAGCGCGAGCATCGAGACGGTTTCTTCTTATTGATGGCTATGAAGTTCAGGCCGTGGCGACGCGCCGGCCATGTTCGTCCACGACCCGCTCACCGTCTTCCTTGACGAACTCACCCTGCTGGACCGGCAGGAGATCCAGCACGGCTTCGGACGGCCGGCACAGGGCGACGCCTCGGGGCGTGACGACCAGCGGGCGGTTGAGCAGGATCGGGTGCGCCTCGATGGCGTCCAGAAGCTGGCCATCAGTCAGTGCCGGATCGCCTAGGCCCAGATCAGCGAAGGGCGTGCCCTTCTCGCGCAGCACGTCGCGCACCGAGAGGCCAGCGCGGGCGAGCATCTGCACCAGCAGCGCCCGGGTCGGCGGCGTCTTCAGGTACTCGATCAAATGCGGCTCGATGCCGGCGTTGCGGATCATCGCCAGCGTGTTAAGCGAGGTGCCGCAGTCCGGGTTGTGGTAGATCACCACGTCTATCGCCTCAGGCATGGGTCGCCTCCCCGGCCGGGGTGCAGCAGGCCGCCAAGGCGGTAACGGCCGGGGTGCAGACTTCCGACCGCCCTTGGCAACAGTCCCTCATTAGAAACTCGATCAGGCCGGACAGAGCCGGGTAGGCGGCGCTGTAGATGATCGAACGGCCTTCACGCCGGGACTGGATCAGCCCAGTGCGGCACAGCTCCTTGACGTGAAAGGACAGGTTCGTGCCGGACACGCCGACCTCGCTGCCCAAGGAGCCGGCAGCCAGGCCGTCAGGCCCGGCCGTGACCAGCGCCCGCACGATGTTCAAGCGGTGTTCCTGCCCGAGGGCTGCAAAGGCAGCGACGGCTTGCGGTGTGTCCATCATTGATGCAATATCTCAATCATTATTGAAACGTAGATGAAAGCTACCCCTTGGACAAGCCTCCTCAGCCGTTCGCCGATGGCATGCCGAACCTCAGTCACGGGCATTTCGCAGTGCCGACGCCGGTAGATTTGCAGGTAGCCCAGCCGTTCACGCACGCCCCCCGTTTCCTGATCCTCTACGGATCACTGCGCGAGCGGTCGTTCAGCCGGTTCCTGGCCTACGAGGCGGCCCGGCTTCTTGAGGCGATGGGCAGCGAGGTGCGCATTTACGACGCCCACGGCCTGCCCCTGCCTGACGATGCCACCGCCGACCATCCGAAGGTGCAGGAGCTACGCAACCTCTCGATCTGGTCCGAGGGCCATGTGTGGGTGTCGCCAGAGCGGCACGGCAACATGACTGGCGTGATGAAAAGCCAGATCGACTGGTTGCCGCTCAGCGAGGGCAGCGTGCGGCCGACCCAGGGCCGCACCCTCGCCGTCATGCAGGTGTCCGGCGGTTCGCAGAGCTTCAACGCCGTGAACAGCCTGCGCCTGCTCGGCCGCTGGATGCGGATGGTGACGATCCCCAACCAGTCGTCGGTACCGATGGCCTACAAGGAGTTTGACGACGCCGGCCGGATGAAGCCGGGGCCGCTCTACGAGCGCGTGGTGGACGTGTGCGAGGAACTGATGAAGTTCACTCTGCTCACCCGCGAGCGGGCCGACTACCTCGTGGACCGCTACAGCGAGCGGAAGGAGCGCGAGCCGGAGCGCCTGAAGGCGGTGGCGGCTGATGTGGGCTTTGTGAAGCAGTAGATCGAGCGGCCAAACGCGGTACGAGAACATCGCCCCGAAGGAGGATGCCCATGAAGAAGCTACTCGTGACCACCGCCGCCCTCGTGCTGCTTAGCGCCGCCCCTGCCCTCGCCATGAGCTGCTGCGGTGGCGGCAAGGGCAAGGGCGCAATGATGTGCGGCAAGGGCGGTATGGCGATGAACCACGGCAGCCGAGGCAAGAAGGCGGGGTGCTGCTGTGAGGGCATGAGCGGCAGCAACATGAGCAAGCGCACTTAAGGCACGCTGCGCACCCGCCGGGCGGCCACACCATCGCAGCTCGCCCGGCGTGCACACCCGACCGCGGCGCGGCTGGTGGTGTGAAGTTTGAACATGGTAAGCGCCTATTAACGACTCAAGCCTGAGCTTGATGGACGTATCTACGTGACGACGGAGTTACGTCATTACGTAAGCACGCAATGAGGCAATGATGTACGTCGTCGTGGTGGCGAGCCAAAAGGGTGGGGCGGGCAAGACCTCGCTGATGCGTAGCCTCGCAGTGGCGACGCACCAAGCAGGGCACCCAACTGCTTTGCTCGATACAGATCCGCAGGGGTCGCTTACGAGTTGGTGGAACCGGCGAGAGGATCAGCAGCCGGCGCTTGTCAGGATCGAGGTCGCAGACTTTTCAGCCGGCGCGGCGCGGCTGGCGGAAGCAGGGATCGAGTTCTTGTTTGTTGACACGCCGCCTTCAGTCCGGCCGGAGCTACGCACGCTACTCGGGCATGCCAGCCTCGCCATCGTACCAGTTCGCCCCTCCCCCGACGACCTGGACGCGGTAGGTGACACCCTGGCGCTGATTGAGGATGCGGGCTGCCCGTTCGTATTCGTGCTGACGCAGGCGAAGCCGCGGACCAGATTGCAGATGCAGGCGGTGATGGCTCTAGCGAAGCATGGCAAGCTCGCGCCGACCGTGATCCACGATCGGACCGATTTCCCGACAGCCGCGATCTCGGGCAGGGCGGTCACAGAGTTAGAGCCAGAGACAACCGCCGCACGCGAGATTAAGGAAGTGCTTGAGTACGTAATGACGCAGCTGCGTAAGGACGTAGGCAAGGCGAGAGGGTGGTGAACATGGCCGGGAAACAGACACTTTCCCTTGAGGGGTTAATTCAGCCAAAGGGCGCATCGCGGCCGAGCGATGTCCCGCAGCGGGGTGAGAGTGCCGCGGCTCCGACGCCAGCCTCGGCGTTGGCAATACCTGCCGCGTCATCTCATAGCCGGGCCGTATCAACGATCGAGCCGCGCACGAAGTCCCTCACACTGCGGCTATCGGAAGGTCAGTACCAACGACTTCGCCGGTTCGCCTTTGACCGGGGGGCAAGCCATCAGGATGTGATCGAGGCCGCGCTGATGACCCACCTCGACAAGGAGGATGGCCAATGATCCCATCCATGCCTACGTCATTACGTAAGCACGTAGCTGAGGATTTGACCTGACCGGTATTTTGGACCGAGCCAATTGAGAGGCTACTGCATGGTGGCGGCCATGGGTAGCCGGAAGGCCAGACCCGGGTAGCTGACGGGCGCGGGCGGCCGATAGCCCAGCGACGAATGCGGTCGAACGCGGTTGTAGGTGGTTTGCCAGAGACCGATCACGATCTGCGCCTCCTTCAGCGAGTAGAAGATCTCCTGGCGTAGGCACTCGTCGCGCAGCTTGCCGTTAAAGCTCTCGCAGTAGCCATTCTCCCACGGGGATCCTGGCGCGATGTACTGGATCTGTGAGCCAGCTTTGGCGACCCATTTGCGCAACGCCTTGGAGATCATCTCTGGGCCATTGTCGCAGCGAATGTGCTCCGGGATGCCGTGCAGGCACATCGCGTCGGCCAGCGCCTCGATCACGCCGACGCTGTTGATGCGCCGCGCCACCTTCAGCGCGAGGCAGGCACGGCTGTGCTCGTCAATCAGCGTTAGGATGCGCAGAGAGCGCCCATCGTGCGTCTGGGCTTGCACGAAGTCGAAGCTCCAGACGTGATTGCGATGAAGCGGTCGTAGCCGCACGCAGGAGCCGTCGTTCAGCCACAAGCGGCTGCGGGGTCTATGTCGGCTGGGTGTCCGACGTCAGCACCTGTGGGACAGAATGAGGGTCTTCACGAACGGAGGATGGCTGGTTCATCGTAGCCCCTGAGGAGCGAAGATGAAGCAGACATCCGGACCGGCCAAGAAGCCGGCAGAAGCGGTGATCAAGGACATCCGTCGGGCCACACGTCGGCAGTTCTCGTCCGAGGAGAAGATCCGTGTGGTGCTGGAAGGCTTGCGTGGCGAGGACAGCATCGCGGAGTTGTGCCGACGTGAGGGGATTGCCGCCTCGATGTACTACGGCTGGTCCAAGGAGTTCCTGGAGGCTGGCAAGAAGCGCCTGTCCGGTGACACGTCTCGTGCGGCCACCACGGATGAGGTGCGGGATCTCCGTCGCGAAGCGGGGGCGCTGAAGGAGGTCGTAGCTGATCTCGTCCTGGAGAACCGTTTGCTTAAAAAAAGCATGAGCGGGGCTGGGGGCGACGAGGCATGAGGTACCCGGCCCCCGAGAAGCTGGAGATCATCCGGCTGGTCGAGCAATCCCACCTGCCGGTGCGTGCCACCCTGGACAAGCTCGGCATCACGCGCTCGACGTTCTACCGCTGGTACGACGCCTACCAGCGCGGCGGCCCCGAGGCGTTGAATGACCATCCTTCGCAGCCGAGCCGGGTCTGGAACCGTCTACCTGCAGAGATCCGCGAGCAGATCGTTGCCTTGGCTCTGGAGCAGCCTGAACTCAGTCCGCGTGAGCTGGCGGTGCGCTTCACCGACGAGCGGCGCTACTTCGTCTCGGAAGCGACCGTCTACCGGTTGCTCAAGTCTCAGAACCTGATCACCAGCCCGGCCTATATCGTCATCAAGGCCGCCGACGAGTTCCGCGATAAAACCACCGCGCCCAACCAGCTTTGGCAGACGGACTTCACCTACTTGAAGGTCGTTGGCTGGGGCTGGTACTACCTGTCGACGGTCCTGGACGACTTCTCACGCTACATCGTCGCCTGGAAGCTGTGCACGACGATGCAGGCCAGCGACGTCACCGCCACGCTCGACCTGGCGCTGGGTGCGGCTGGGCTCGATCAGGCGCGGGTGATGCCGCGGCCACGCCTGCTCTCCGACAACGGTCCAAGCTACGTCGCCAGCGACCTGGCTGACTGGCTCGGCATTCGGGGCATGACCCACATCCGCGGTGCGCCATGCCATCCGCAAACGCAGGGCAAGATCGAGCGTTGGCATCAGACACTCAAGAACCGCATCCTGCTCGAACACGCGTACTTGCCCGGCGAGTTGGAGACGCAGGTTGCCGACTTCGTCGAACACTACAACCATGCCCGAGCCCATGAGAGCCTGAGCAACCTCACGCCCGCCGACGTCTACTTCGGACGCGGCGAAGGGATCCTGGCCGAGCGGGAACGCATCAAGCGCCAGACCCTGATGGATCGCCGCTTGCGCCACCACGCGCAGGCTGCCTAACCTCTTACCCCAGATGAACCAGAGCCTCCGCTCCTGAACACCGCTGAATGTCCCAAATCATCTGACGACGGACAGATGCGAGTGGATAGGTCGTGTTGCGATGTCAACGCAGCGTGAGCGGGTGATCGCCCTCGCCGGGAAGTTACCGGGCTGCATGATGGAGGCTCGGATCAGAAAGCTAGCCGGAGATGTTCATCGTGGAGACCATCGCCAAGATCCGGCGCCTGTTCTGGGAGCATGGGAGCATCAGCTCGATGCTGGCCGCGACCAACGCATTATCCTCGATCAGCAGCACGCGCCCGGCTCGGACCCTCCAAGGATTGAGGCAACCTGAACGGGCATCGGCGACAGACCGTCAAGCAGGCGTCGGTCAGTGGTAGCGCCCGGCTTACGCGCCTGGTGGGTATGGCCCCTGGAACAGGTCGCCATCCGCCTTGCGCCGGAACAAGGTGCGCCATCGCCGTCGCCGGTGCTCCGGACGATCATGGTTCATGTGGCAGCGCTGACAGAAAGCTGCGAGGTTCGCACCACGGTTATTGGCAGTGTCGTGGTCCCGATGAGCAGCAGCCAGCACAACCTTCGTGGCGCGGAGCGTCCCAAGATCCTCGATCGTCGGCAGGGCCGAGACTGTGTGCCCCTGTCCATCGCGCCAAGCGCCACAGGCCGCATCCCACCAGCGTCCATCAGTCAGGCAGTAGACATCCTGGCCGTGTGGTCGCCCGCAGCCCTCACAAGCGCCGCCAGCGCGGCGGAAGCGGATCATGGCCGAGAGCTGCGGCCAGTCGATCGGGTAGAAGAAGCGGTGTTCAGGACGGATCGGCATCGGCTCAGCCGGTCCTGCCAGTGGCTGCAGCCGAGGCTTGGCTGCGTGCCCGCGCCTGCGGGAAGTAGCTGTAGAACGTGTCCCGGCTCACCCCAAGGCGCTTGGCGATCGCCGCGATCGAGATGGTACCCGACTGCAGCAGGGCACGACCAACCTCGATGTCGGCCGCCGTCAGCTTCTTCGGCCGGCCACCCTTACGTCCACGGGCCAGCGCCGCCTTGAGGCCTTCCATTGTGCGCTCGCGATTGAGGTCGAGGAAGTACTCGGCCATCGCGCCGTGCATCTGCAGGGCGAAGCGCCCGTGAGCGGTATCGCTGTCGAACTGCTCGGTCAGCGACCGGAAGTGGATTTCCTTCAGTCGCAGGCTGTCGATGGTGCGCATCATCTCGACGAGCGACCGGCCGAGCCGATCGAGCTTCCACACCACGAGCACGTCGGTGGGTCGCAGGTAAGCGAGCGCCGCCTCGAACTCCGGACGCTTGGTCCCAGCCTTGCCGGACTTCTTCTCCTCGAACAGCTTGTCGCACCCGGCGCCTTTCAGCGCGTCACGCTGGAGGTCGAGGTTCTGGTCGAGGGTGGAGACGCGGGCATATCCGACGAGCATGTCGGGATAGTGAGCTTGGAGCGTTTTATCCGCAATAGAAAACCGGTCATAGTTTCCCGACAGAAACGAGGCTGTTTCCGATTGCCCGCAATGTGCTCATGCTACCCGTCGGGAAAACGGTCGGATACCCGACACGTCGTTCAGGTTGCTATCGACCCATTGCAGGCCTTGAGAACGTCTGCTCTCAGGCTCTTGGTGTGTTGCGGCAGCGCTTGACGTAGCCCAGCCCGGATTTCAGGAAACGTCGATCAGACCGTTGGGACGGACGTTGTAGGTCCGAGAAGCCGATCGTACTCGGCTTCCGGCATCCCATAGCAGGCGCCCGCTTGAACAAGCAGGTGCTCGCGGTCTCGGATGATGATGGTCCCACGCTTCGTTGCGATAACCCCAGCCCGTTCCAGAACGGCCATCGCCTCGCTGACGCCGGTGCGGTTGACGCCGAGCATCAAGGAGAGGAAGCGTTGGGTCGTCGAGAGGTCGTCACCCTCAACCCGATCGTGGCACATCAGCAGCCAGCGGGCGAGACGGGCCGCCAGCGTGTAGCGTGCGTTGGCGAGCGCTGTTCCAGCCATTTGCGCAGTAACGGTTTGCACATATCGAAGTAGCCGCTCACCTAGAGGTGAGGATCGCGGCAGGATCTCGCGGAAGCTCGGAGCGGACATGACCCAGGCTGAGCCTGCATTCTGCACCCGGCCATCAAAAGGGGCCTGATCGCAGCCAAGCAAGAGAGGAGTGCCGACGAGGCCTTCGTAGCCAACGAGCCCGACCTCCGCCTGTTCGCCGTCGGGAGCTTGCGCGACGAGCGAGACAATGCCGCGTTCGATAAAATACAAACTGGTGATTGGGGTATCCGCCTGGATCAGCACGTCGCCTACCGCGAGCTTTTTTAGCGCGAGGCGGTCCTGAAGTAGATCGAAGTCGGATGGTGGCAGTCCGGCGAGCAAGCGATTGCGGCACGTGGCCTGTCGGAGCTGTGTCACGGACTCGCCCTGAAAAGGGCGGGGGCACGAACCCTCAGCCGCGTGCGCCCGAAAGATTGCAAACGATGCGCTGGTTCTAGGGAAAACGTGACCGCGGCGCAAACTTTTCATCAAATGATGATTTGAAATGTCGGATTTCCGACATAGGGTCGTTTCGGTCAAATTTTTACCGAGGCGTGATGCACCATGCACTGACCCGAAAGCTGGAAGGCTTCGAGGACCTATCGGATGACGATCGCCGGGCCCTGGACAGCCTTGTGCCGCGCATCCAGCAGGTTGGTGCACGGGTCGATCTGATCCAAGAGGGTGACGAACCCAAGGATGTTCATCTGATCCTCGATGGCCTCGCCTGCCGTTACAAGATGCTGCCGGATGGCAAACGCCAGATCATGTCCCTCTTGGTTCCAGGAGACTTCTGCGACCTGAACGTGTTCATTCTCGATCAGATGGACCACAACATCGGCACGATCTCCCCGTGTCAGGTCGTCTACATCCCGCGTCTGGCGATCGAGGAGATCACCGAGGCCCATCCGCAGATCACGCGGGCCTTCTGGTGGTGCGCCCTCGTCGATGAGGCGGTGCTGCGCGAGTGGCTGGTCAATCTCGGTGGCCGTGCCCCGGAGCAGCGTATCGCTCACCTCCTTTGCGAACTGCTGGTCCGGCTCGATGCGGTCGGGAAAGTTACGAACGACAGCTACGCCTTCCCGTTCACGCAGGCCGAGCTTGCCGATACGATGGGCTTGTCCGCCGTCCACGTGCACCGTACTCTGCGAGAGCTTCGTGATCTCGGCCTGATCACGATCAAACAGCGCGTTCTGACGATCCACGATGTCGAGCAGCTCAAGGCGTTCTGCCGGTTCACGCCGAACTACCTCCACCTCAAGAACACGCGTTGGGGCGCACGCCGGAGCGAGCCGTGGCTGAACCAGCTCCGGGGAAGTTAGGCATGGATGCGCGCGACAACGTCGAGGCGTTGCTCGTGCTGCAGCCGATCATGGTCGACACCGGCAGTCCGGATCAGGAGGGGCGGCTGGTTCTCGCCAACGGCCTGCTGATTGCCGTGCTGGTGCGCCTCGATACCCCCGACCACGAGGTAGGCACCGGCTGGTTCGTGGAGGCGGCCTTCGGGCGGCTCGTCGGGATCTCGGCGCCGATCTTCGCCTCCCTGGAGGAGGCAACGCGATGGCTGCGACAGCACCGAAAAGCATGACTCAGGCGGAGACGTCGCGAATTCCCGTTCACTTGGATGACGCGATACCATTCCCAGCAAGGCAACAAGCGTCCTCCAACCCGCTGATTAAAAAGCTCGAACACGACACCTGTGTCGTAGCACTCACGGTCCGAACCATCGCAAACACCTTCGAGCGGTCCTGCCCGTCCGCGATCCCAGGCTAAGCGTCCGCATCTGGACCAAAGCGCAAGTCCGGTTGCCAACCTTCTCGGATCCTCGGAAGGTCTGCTTCGCAGCAGCTCGGTAGAGGATGCCTTACGTCCCAGTCGGATGGGAAGCAGACCCACAATCTCATGGCTTTCCGACCCCCGCGGTTACCATTATGCGCGTCGCCATGGTGATCCGTACTGCCCTCTCCGAAGACGCCCCCACTATCTGGTCAATCATCGAGCCAGTCATCCGTGTTGGTGAGACCTACACGCTCGACCGGGACATGACGGAGGAGAAGGCGCTCGCCTACTGGATGGGATCGGACAAGGAGACATTCGTTGCCGAGGAGGACGGGATTATCCTTGGGACCTACTACATGCGCCCGAACCAAGCGGGTGGTGGTCGCCACGTCTGCAACTGCGGCTTCATGGTGAGCGCCGCTGCCACCGGGCGCGGCATTGCAGGACACATGGGCGAGCATGCCTTGGCTCATGCGCGATCACGCGGATACCGGGGCATGCAGTTCAACTTCGTGGTGAGCACGAATGGGCGGGCGGTGCGTCTCTGGCAGAAGCTTGGGTTCGAGATCGTCGGTCGATTGCCTCTCGCCTTCCACCATCCGGCCCACGGCGATGTGGATGCCTTGGTGATGTTTCAGTCGCTCTGACAACCTGCCGCTTCAGGACGGAGGGTCAGGGTCCGCTCCCCACCCTTCTCGGACCTTGCTGCATGCAGCTGTACGAGTCGGGAAAACGGTCGTTTGTCGGACGAGTAGCCGTTCGCGGAAGCACCAGTATGGAACGGTGCAGAACACGCGAGAGTACCGGGGGGGCAGGACTGAGGCCGCTGGTTCCCCGAGCGGCCCCATCACTTTGCTTGGCTACCAGCCGCGATAACCGTGTGGCCGGTCGCAGTCCCGCTCGTAGCCGTAGCCTGCGTGGCGGAAGCCGTAGCCGTAGCTGTCATGGCCACCGCCGTAGAAGCGGGCGGTGGGAGGAGCGTGGTAGACCGGTGCGTCTTCGTAGTCGTACTCGCGGACGACACGGGCAGGGCGATACTGGACCACCGGAGGCACGCTATATCCATACTCGTAGGCCGGCGCCGGGCGGCCGTAGCCGTATGCCGGAGGCTCACGGGCCTCTGCGACCGCGGCACCCAGAAGAGCGCCAGCGGCAAGACCACCGATGACGCCGGCGGCAATCGCACCGCCCCCCCGAGCCTCAGCGGCCGTCGTCCCGAGAGCGCTCACCGCGACAAGGGCCGCGGCTGTGAGAGCAGCAATCTTTTTCATCGCCCATCCCCTGATCATTCGAGGAGGCCGGCATCGTGCGAGGTGCCCGGTCTCAGTGACCCAGCCGGTGGTCTTTCGGCTGTTGAGGAGAAGAGTGGCAGAGGGAGCCTGCATCAACGCTGAAACTTGCTGGCAGCATCCATTCAGCTTTCGAGACCGTGAGGTGGAGCCGCGAAGGCGTTCGACATGCTGGCCCGGATGGTACCGTTCAAGGTCGGTGGTCTGCCTGCAGCTGCGGGCACCTACGGCGCCAAGGTCGGCCAATGTGCGCTCGTCGGCGGTATCGGTGCTGCGAAGGCCCGGCGGTCGTTCGAAGGCGGAGCGCCGCGGATGCGTTCGGACGCCCCCGCCCCGGACCCGTAGCGGTTCGGTGCCGGTGTCGGGCTGAGCAAATTATGGATTGCCGGCAGCTCAGTGAGGGCTAGGGCTGACCCACCCTCAGTGCGTGTGGTGTGATCCCCCTGCTGCTACCGTGCTTTTTACCGTGACGCTGCCGTACCTACCGCGCTGCCACCGCTCGTTACCGTGGGTCGCGATGACGTAGGGTCGGGACAGGGGATCGGCGGTAGCGGGGACAACTTCGAAAAACCAATAGAATGCTATAACAAGCCTATTGCACGGCATATGATTTTGTCTAATGTCTAGACAGGTCCATTCCATCTAGAAGCAACTTCAAGCGCGCCTCAACAGGCGCGCTTTTTTCGTTGGTGGTTTCAGTTTTCAACAAGCGACATCTTGAAACAACAGACGCCCCAGGAGGCTTGCTCCTGAGGCGTTGTTAGACCTAGCGGCCAGTCTGATCGGGCTGGGGATCCCTAGGCCAAAGGAATGGCCGCAGGTCCTAGTACGAGCCGAACTTGTAGTTCAGGCCGGCGCGCACGACAGCGAACTCGGTGCTGTTGTTGCGGTTCAAGCCGCTCTGAACGACGGTCACGCCCGGCGAAGTCAGCGTGGTGGTGCCGAAGCCGTTGGTGGCGAAGGCGCCGTTGTTGCGGTTGCCCTGGTCGAGGTTCACGTACAGGCCTTCCACCTTCAGCGTCACGGCCGAGGAGCGGAAGAAGTTCAGGAACGAGTCGGTCGGCAGGGCGTACTCGACGCCGGCGCCAGCAGCCCAGCCGGTCTGGAAGTCGTCACGGCTGCGGTTGGACAAACCGAAGTCACGACCGCCACCGCTGCCGTAGGCGAAACCGCCGGTGCCGTACACGAGGGTGCGGTCGAAGGCGTAACCGAGGCGACCGCGCACGGTGCCGAAGTAGTCGAGGCTGGAGATGCCCGACGGGTTGTACACTACCGTGCCGGGGATGATGGCAGCGATACCGCGACCATTGGGAGTAACGGCCGAGAAGCGGTTGCGGTTCTGGCCGAAGTCGACGTACTGCGCGTCGGCCTCGATGCCGATCACGACGCCCGAGCCCGGGGTGAACTGGTAGTTGTAGCCGACCTGGCCACCGCCGGTGAAGCCGTCGTTGCCGCGGTTGCCGCCGAAGGCGAGCACGCCCGAGGTCGTGGCGGTGCCGGCAGCGTTGGCGAAGATCGCGTTCCGCGGCGAGACGCCGACGACGGTGGCGCCACGGTTGTCGTTGGCATCGAAGCCGTAGCCGGCGTTGATACCGAAGTAGGCGCCCGTCCAGGTGAACACCGGAACCGGGGTGAACACCGGCGGCGGAGCGCGACGCGGAAGGTCGGCGGCCGAAGCGGCAGCGGTGAGAGCCGTGAAGGCTGCGAGGGACGTAAGGATCTTGTTCATATGTCGGGTGCCGATCGGTGTGCCTAGTTGAGTGCTAGATACCCTTTCCGCAGGCAGTTGCTGTAGCAACTAAGACACACCGGCGATCCCTATATTCTTATCCAAACACGGCCTCTCATCATGAGGTGTGCCCTGCCATCCCCCCACACTCTCCTGTAAGCCCTTCGTGAAACGACGACCTTGCTGTTGCGGCCCAGCTTTCTTGGGTCGCGCCGACGCGTTACCCCCAGAGTTAACACCCTGCCTGACTGCCGAAGGGATCCGCTTTGAGGCCGCTCCAGTCGGGCGCCAAGCCAGCTCGTGGGTGCAGTTAGATGCCGCCGAACAGGTCGCCCGAAGCGCGCCGCCGGAACAGCGTTCTGCAAGCCGCTGCGCTTGAAGCCAAGCGCTTGCTGCCTGCCATTGCCGTTGACGAGATCCCCCAGGATGAAGCCGGGCGGCTCCGACGCGGTTGCGGCCCTTCTCGTACTTCTGAACCTGCTGGAACGTGACCCCGAGCGCTTGCCCGAGCGCGGTCTGGCTCAGACCCTGGGCCGTCCGATACGCCGCGATGCGGCTTCCAATCGATCGGTCACCATCGGTGGTGAGCCTCGGCGCATGGGTGGGGGTCATTCGGGCAATCACTTTCGGGTTGGAGGTAGCCCGGCGAGCGTCACTGCTGTTCCGAACACAACTCAACACGCATTGCGCGCGATTGAGTTTCACGACATCGATCAATCCTGGGTTGCAGAAATGGCATGGCTTGGCCGTATGTGAGCTGATGCCCTGTGTTCCGCGCTCACCCGAGCTGAACCCAAACCTGGCCTCGGGATACGCATTGGTCGCGTGGATTGCCAAGGCAGATACAGTCTGGGGCTGCGTTAGAAATTCAGGCGCGCCTGAAGATTGCATCAATTGATGATTTAGGTTGTGGTGCGCGACGCAACTTCTCATAGAGGCACGCCATGCCCGCATCTCTGCAATCCATCCTCAATGCGTCGGGCTACCTCGGCACCTGGGAAACGGACCTCGACACGCAGATCATTGAACTCACGGGTGCGCTCCCCCGCGTGCTTGCAGTCGATGAGGCACAAGGCGCGTCGGGAGTCCCTGTCACGATGTTTCTAAAAGGCGTGCACCCGGCAGATCGAGAGCGCGTCGCTTATCTCGTCCACGAGGCTCATAGCACTGCAGGACGGTTCGAAGCCGAGTTTCGAACCTGCGATCGAGAGGGCGGCGTTCACTGGGTCTCCGCACGTGGGAGGGTCGAGACCGATGAGAACGGTCGGGGCTTGCGCTGCATCGGGCTGATGGCGGACCTGACCGAGGCGCGCCAAGCTGGTCAGGCAGCAACCGACCATACGATGCGGACGATCGATCGGGTGGTCGATGCGCTCATCGCGCTTCGGGCTGTGACAAAGGAGCTAGGCTCGCCGGTCCTGCCGACCTTGGTCGATGTCATGCTCTTCGAACTGGGGACGATCCTGGCCCGAAAGATGGGGCCGAGCGTCACCGACCACGTGCACTGACGAGATTTTAGCTGGGCTACAGCAGCACGGTTGCCGCTTCGCGGGTCCCTGTGGCAGGCGACTGGGTAACGGACCAGACTTGCTCGATCGTTTCGCGCAGAGCTGCTGGCATGAACGGCTTGATGAGGCAGGCGTTCACACCAGCCCGACGCGCGGCGACGAAGCAGTGGGCCTGCTCCTTCGTCGTCATGATGACGAACGGCGTCTCGCGGAGCTGCGGATCGTCGCGCACCTGGCGCAGCAGCTCGTAGCCGGTCATCGGGTGCATGTTCCAATCCGCGATGACGAGGCCGTAGCGGCGCTGGTTCATCATCGCGAGCGCGGCAGCTCCATCGGCAGCCTCATGCACGTCGGTCAACCCGACCTGTTCGAGGGTCGCCCGCACCACGACACGGATCAAAGGCACATCATCCACGACGAGCACGGGAAGCGATCGTGGCGATGTCACATCAACCCCTACAGCGACCTCGGTTCGGCCCCGCCCCGATCTGCTCACGGGACGGGGGAACCCCGGATCTCACCAGCGCGGCCGATACGCAACTTGGCCCGGACGTGGGATGCGGCTCCTCCGGTTAGAAGCACGTCACCAAGGCGGGTGTCGGGGTGTGCCGGAACGGGTCGCAGAGCGGCTTCAGGCCGTCTCGGCAACCTTCTTCCGGCCGCGAGCCTTCGGAGCTGCCTCAGGGGCATTTACGGGAGCCTCCACGGCCTTGGGCTTCCGGCCGCGGGCCTTTGGCGCCTCAGAGACCGTCTCGCTGGCAGCGGCGGCCTTGGGCGACGCCTTGCGCCGCTGCTGGCCGAGGCCGAGCGAGCGCGCCAGCTCGGATCGTTGGGCAGAGTAGCTGGCGGCGGTCGATGGGTAGTCCGACGGCAGGCCGTAGCGCGCGCGGTAAGTCTCCATCGTCAGGCCGGCTTTGGTCAGATGGCGCTTCAGTGTCTTGTAGCTTTTCCCATCAACGAAGCTGATGAGCGCGTCCGGAGTGACGGACTTCTTCACCTGCGCCGGCGTCGGCTTCTCGGGACCGGCATCCTCAGCGGGTGCCCCGTTGGCAAGACCAGACAAGGCCGCGTGCACGCTGGCGATGACGTTTGGCAACTCAGAGATCGGAACGTTGTTGTTCGACACGTATGCCGCAACGAGGTTGGCAGCGAGTTCCATGAAGTTGGTGGATTGAGCTTCAGCTTGTTCGTCCACGGCCGTTCCTTCCATCAAGAGGATCTACCGCTCTACCGCATCAGGCCGTGGGTCAAGCCGCACCTATGAAGAATACACCGCCGAGTGCTGCAACACGCATAGAGATTTGTTACTGCGCCTCAATGTTGGTCCCAATGAAGGTAGAGACGCCCCGGACCGCTTGGTCGACCGCGCCCGCCCCCACGGGACGCCCCGGCGCACCTCCTCACCAAGTCCAGTCCTCCAAGCATGCGCGTAGCTCAAAGCAGGATCGCATGGACATGTGTGTGACATACCTTGATCTGGCATGAATGGTGATAGATCTCACGCCGGTAGCGTACTCATAGGACAACCTCAATGATAAAAGAAAACCAGGGACAGAGCCCCGAAACGCTCGCGCTGGCCTGCGAAATCGTTGCGGCCTACGTTGCGAACAACTCTATCCCGGTCCCTGAGCTTCCGAAGCTGATTGGAAGCGTGCATGCGGCTCTGTTGGGCCTCTACAACGGCTTAGGGACCGCGAGCATGGACTCCCCGGCCGAAGAGGTCGAGAAGCCAACCTCCGCCCAAATCAAAAAGTCGATTACACCAGACGCGCTCACCAGCTTCGTTGATGGCAAGCGGTACAAGACTCTGAAGCGCCATCTCAGCAAACACGGTCTCGACCCGCATTCCTACCGGGCGAAGTTCGGCCTCCCTGCTGACTACCCAATGGTCTCACCCTCGTACTCTGAGGCGCGCTCTGCCCTCGCGAAGAACATCGGGCTCGGCCGGCCTGGCCGCGCAGCTGCCTAAGGATCTACAGAAGCCCGTCGCGACCAGCGGCGGGTCGGGTGCACGGTGCCTGCTGTTGCCCGTATCTTGGCGCCTCTGGCCGCCGGCTGTCGACATGACGAGGCTGGGATTGCCGCAGCAGCCGAGTGCCGGGACACGGCACACCTTCGCGAGATCCTGAGGGGGATCACGGGGAAGCTCACCGCTGTCGGGGGGCGGGTCGGCCCCCGCGAGGGCCGCATCCGCATTGCTAAGACGAAGCCGGCCACACGCTCCCGCGATAGGGTGACACGGTTCAGCAACCAGATCGCCACATGCTGATCATGGTGCAGCGGTAGACACCTCCGCTCCTGCGATGAACCGGAGCATGTGCATGGTACTCGCCGACCTCGACAAGCGTGCCGAGCTGACTGTCTGGCCGTCCAGCGAACCAGCTCATACTGCACGCGGGCAGGCGTTCTCCACACTACGCGAAGCCCTTGTGGCTGCGGCCGAAAGCATCCAGGCCAACGACGCACAGCCCTGGATCATCACCGAGGACGGCGACATCCTTTCGCCGCGCTGGATCAGGGCAAACGCCGATCCGCACCAGCTACAGTAAGATGGCAAAGGACAGGCCATAAGCGGACGCCGGCGGTTCCTGTCCCCCCGCTGCATCGACGTTCACACGATCACCCGGCGCGAGGCTTCACAAGTACAGCGCAAGTAACTGGCCCGTACCGACCTGTCATCGCGTGCTCTGTGTGCTGGACTGCCTGTCGGCGTTCGCGACCGCCGCCGGCGCGTAAGCGTCAAGGAGCCCACCGTGTAGCAGATGGTCAATCGCTGACCAGGACTAATAGGAGGCTATAGGGGGCACGATGTCTACCGCTGAAGGCTGACAGGCATTTTACCTCTCTTACAGGATGACAGGTGTATCGTTCGTTCCGAACCCTGGAGTTCCTGGATCGCGATCGCCTGCCTGTGGTCTCGCCGGGCAGAAACTAACACGGCACGCCGGTCCATATGCAGCCTTCCCCCTGGGTCCCGATAGACCCCATGGACCAAGCTGAGGCTGCCGCTGCAACGCAGACCATCATCCTCAATCAGCTCGCCGAGGGCGTGATCGTCACCGATGCAGCAGGTCGGATCACGATGGTGAACGGGGCTGCAGCCGCCATCCATGGCGTAGCTCGCCTCGATGTCGTGCCCGACAACTACAGCGATACCTACCACCTCTTCACAGAGGACGGCCGACCGTATCCACCGCTTGATTTGCCGCTCGCTCGTGCAGTGCGGGGAGAGACAGTCCGAGAGGCACGGTGGCGGATCGTTCGACCGGACGGAGTCGAGGTGCTTGCGATCGGCAATGCGCAACCTCTTCGCGGAGCGGATGGCCAGCAGATTGGAGCTGTGCTGACATTACGGGATGAGACCGCGAGGGAGTCTGCGGAGCGCGCCCTCTTCGAACTGAACGCGACACTCGCACAGCGTGTCGAGGAGCAGACGCGCGTTGCCGAACAGGCACGCATTGCAGCCGAGCACGCGAGCGAGGCCAAGAGCGACTTCCTCGCGGCGATGAGCCACGAGATCCGCACGCCCCTGAACGGCATCCTCGGCTACGCTGACATGCTGCTCGACGGGCGACATTTGAGGGCAGAGGACCAGCGCCGACTGGAGCTGATCCAAGGGTGTGGTGCTGCGCTGCTCACCGTCGTCAACGACATCCTCGACTTCTCGAAGATCGAGGCCGGGCAGCTGACCCTCGACCCGGTCTCGTTCCCGCTGGTCTCGGTGATCGACAACACCGTCTCGATCGTCCGCGGCGGCGCGCTGAAGAGCAACCTGCGGATCGAGACCCGGATCGACCCGGATCTGCCCGCCTTCGTCCTCGGCGACGCGAGCCGGCTGCGCCAGGTGCTGCTGAACCTGCTGAACAACGCGGTGAAGTTCACCCCCGTCGGCTCGGTGACCCTCGTGGTCCGGCGCGAGCGCTCGGGGGCGCGCGGCCACGACCTGCGCTTCGAGGTCACCGACACCGGCATCGGGATCAATTCGGCGCAGCAGGACCGGCTGTTCAAGCGCTTCAGCCAGGTCGACGGCTCGATCAGCCGGCGCTTCGGCGGCACCGGCCTCGGCCTGGTGATCTGCCGCCACCTGCTCTCGTTGATGGGCGGCGAGATCGGCGTCAGCAGCCGCGAGGGCGTCGGCTCGACCTTCTGGTTCACCCTCACGCTGCCGCCGGGCGAGGAGACCGGGGTCGCGGCGGCAACGTCCGCGGCTCCGGCCACGGACCCCGCCGGACGCGCCGTCCGGCTGCTTCTCGCCGAGGACGTGCCGCTCAACCAGGAGCTCGCCTGCGCGGTGCTCGAGGCGCAGGGCTACGTGGTGGACGTGGTCGAGGACGGCGCCGAGGCGATCGTCGCGGTCGAGGCGGCGCTGAAGCAGGGCAGGGGCTACGACCTCGTGCTGATGGACGTGCAGATGCCGGTGATGGACGGCCTGACCGCGACGCGCCACATCCGCGCGCTGGCGTCGCCGGCCCGCGAGATCCCGATCGTGGCGATGACCGCCAACGTGCTGCCTCAACAGGTCAGCGCAGCTCGGGCAGCTGGTATGGACGACCACGTCAGCAAGCCCTTCCGCCGCGCCGACCTCTACGCCACCATCGCGCGCTGGACCGGGCCGCAGCGTGAGACCCGCCCGGCCGCCCCGATCCCGGCGCCGGACGGCGCGAACGCGGTGCTCGACCCGGCGGTGTTCGACGCCCTCAAGGACGGCTTCGGGCCGGAGCGCGTGGCGACGCTGCTCAACCTGATGGGCAGCGAGATGCGCGACCGCTTCCGCACCGACGAGGACGACCGGGTCCAGGTCGCCCACGACGCGCACGCGCTGGTCTCGGCCGCCGGCATGCTCGGCTTCACCCGGCTGTCGCGCCTGTGCCGCGAGATCGAGGCCGCCGCCCACGGCGACGGCGACTTGCGCCCGCTCATCCACCGGCTCGAGATCCAGCGGGCCGAGGTGCTGGGCACGATCCACAGGCTCAGGGCGGCATAGTACCCCACAAAGTCTGAGGCCCGCCCGGCTCAACGCTTCGCAAGAGTTCCACCTGTCCACAGAGGCGTGGGACGAGACGCATAGGCTCAGCGTCGCCCTGGCTCACTTGGCCGGGGTCTAGTAACCATCCTTCTCGGAAGTTGCTGCATACAGGCATAGCGTCGAGAAAACGGTCGCTTCTCCCTACCGCAGACATTCAGATAACCACCCAACCCAGATGTAGGTCATCCTCGATCAAGTTGCCGCAAAGCGGAAGTTCCCCGGGTCTTAGAAGGGCCGGAAGCGGAGGGACTATTCAGTATGACTATACACAGCCTGGACCGCCGGCAGGGTCCACAGGCTTGTCTGCCGGGCACTGGCCTGACCGGCTGGCTTTGGACCGGGCTGATTGAGAGGATCAGCCAGGACCAAAGGAGTTGGACATGCGGCGAGGCCAGAAGACGAACGCGGAGCAGGTCGTGCTCAAGCTGCGTCAGATTGAGGTGCAGACGGCCCAGGGCAAGAGTTTGGCCCTTGCATGCAGGGAGGCGGAGATCTCCGAGCAGAGTTACTACCGCTGGCGCAAGGAGTACGGCGGCCTTCAGGTCGATCAAGCCAGGAAGATGAAGGATCTGGAGCGCGAGAACGCTCGTCTGCGCCGGCTCGTCGCCGACCTTTCTCTAGAGAAGCAGGTGCTGGCGGACGTCGCCTCGGGAAACTTGTAGCCCCCGAGCGACGCAGGCAGGCGGTGAACGGCATCCGCGAGAAGTACGGCCTCTCGGAACGTCACGCCTGCCGGATCGTCGGTCAGCACCGCGGCACGCAACGCTACGTGCCTACCGTGCTGGCCGACGAGGATGCACTGACCCAGGCCATGATCGCCCTGGCGTCCGAGTACGGACGCTACGGCTACCGCCGAGTCACCGCGCTGCTACAGGCAGCCGGCTGGCAGGTAGGCAAAGACCGGGTTCAGCGCATCTGGCGTCGCGAGGGGCTGAAGGTCCCCAGCCGACATAGACCCCGCAGCCGCTTGTGGCTGAACGACGGCTCCTGCGTGCGGCTACGACCGCTTCATCGCAATCACGTCTGGAGCTTCGACTTCGTGCAAGCCCAGACGCACGATGGGCGCTCTCTGCGCATCCTAACGCTGATTGACGAGCACAGCCGTGCCTGCCTCGCGCTGAAGGTGGCGCGGCGCATCAACAGCGTCGGCGTGATCGAGGCGCTGGCCGACGCGATGTGCCTGCACGGCATCCCGGAGCACATTCGCTGCGACAATGGCCCAGAGATGATCTCCAAGGCGTTGCGCAAATGGGTCGCCAAAGCTGGCTCACAGATCCAGTACATCGCGCCAGGATCCCCGTGGGAGAATGGCTACTGCGAGAGCTTTAACGGCAAGCTGCGCGACGAGTGCCTACGCCAGGAGATCTTCTACTCGCTGAAGGAGGCGCAGATCGTGATCGGTCTCTGGCA
>NZ_JBJFLN010000003.1:0-15000 GCF_045033435.1 Methylobacterium sp. HMF5984 | reverse complement strand
GCGGATATTATAAGTAATAAATTTACATTCGGTCTCAATTTTGGACCAGATAATGAAGTATATAGCATATTGAGCGATTGCAATTCTTCCTACCGATCACCATATATTTGTTGTGGTTGGCTCGTTTCAGGGCGCTGACGATTGAGGGACCGCGTGTGCTCTTGCCCCCAGCGCGAGAGCACACGTGGCAAACCTCCAGCAGACCGACCTACGCAACCGCCTCCTGCGCGCGCTGCCTCCGGAGGACTTCGCTGCCCTGGCGCCTGCGCTGCGTCCCGAGGCGATCCCGCTCCGGCGCGTGCTCATCTCGGCCAACACGCAGATCACGAGCGTCCACTTCGTGGAGGCGGGCATTGTCTCCGTCACCTCCGATGCGCCCAGCGGCCGCATCGAGGTCGGGCTGCTCGGCCGCGAAGCCCTGGTTGGTGCCTCTCCAGTCCTGCTCGGCGACGATCGCAGCCCGTTCACCCACTTCGTGCAGGCGGCCGGGCACATCTTGACGGTCGATGTGTCTGACCTGCGCGCTGAAGTGGAGCGACGCCCCGCCCTGCGCGGTCTCCTGCACCGCTACATCCAGGCCCAAATCGTCCAGACCGCGCAGACCGCGTTCGCGAACGCCCGCGGCGGTACGCCGACCCGCCTCGCCCGTTGGCTGCTGATGTGCCACGATCGCGGCGAGGGCGACGACATCACGGTCACGCAGGAGTTCATGTCGCTGATGCTGGGCGTCGAACGGCCCGGCGTGACGATGGCGATGAAGGTGCTCGAGAAGGACGGCCTCGTCGCCAAGGGCCGGGGCCGCGTCCAGATCATCGACCGCGAGCGTCTGCTCGATGTGGCGGGGGACGGCTACGGCTTGGCCGAGACCGAGTACGCCCGGCTGATCGAGGGGAATGCCGACCCAGAAGCGCCGTAGTTCGAGCAATCACCGCATCATGGGTGGGGCTCGTCCGCCAGTTCGCGCAGGTATGCCAACGCGCGGCGGCGAGCCTCGGCGGTTTTGATACGGTCCCAGAGCTGTGCGCACTCATTTGCCCCGGCGAGGCGTTCGGACGCCTCGCAGTCAGCGAAGAAGCTCCCAACGGGAATGCCGAGGGTGGCGGCCATCGCGGACAGCTTCGCCAGACGGGCGACATCTGCTGGATCGCTCATGCTCACCTCCAGCAGTCGCATCCGGATACGTCCGCAAACTTATAGCTCCCGAGGCGAACTGTAAAATTCTTACACTTTTGGTGTGTTTGCATCCGTCCCAGCGCACATGCCACTCGCTGACCGAATAACCTTTCTTCATGTGTCTGATATCAGGGAGCCTTCTCGGGCTTCTGCATCGCGTGCGCGAGGGCCACGGGCTCGCCAGATGACGGTGCTCTGACCTCATCCAGGGCTCGCGCCTTAGTTTTCGCGTTCCGCAGAAACGACATCGCCTTCGCCCGGTCCTGCGGCTCCTCCAGCGCGAACCACAGGTTCAGCAGTTCAAGGGTCTCACTCGATTGGTGTTGGTTCTGACCATAGAAGGCTTCCGTTGAGCAACCGAGTGATGCGGCAAGTCGATCAAGCAAAGCATTCGCCTTCTCGTTCTGGATGGACTTCAGATCAATGGACGACATAGACCCTCAAATTCATAACATAGGATATGTAAGAGATTTACGAAATCTCAGCGTAAGAAAATTACATATCCCACATTGCTTTCCACGCTGTGCGCCTCATACCTACCCAACGAGATTGAAGAAACATAGCCGACTGCGATGCCGATGACGGACGAAATGGTCGCACTGGCCGAGGTGTGCTTTGAGGCAAACGAGATCGTGCAGGCGTATGGCACACCTGAGATGAAGACCCTCATGCGCTTGCTGTTGTTTTCAGATTGGCCAGGAGATCGCGCGTCGCCAAGCTGAGCCTGAGGCGAAACTCGGCGGCGGCTAAGAGCGGCGGCTCCATGCAGGCGCCTATGCGAATTTGACCCGGCTTGTTGGATGATCCGCTCGCGACAGGGGAAGAACGTCCGTTTCAGGGCGACGGGTTAGGGTCCGCTCCCCACCCCGAGCCGGAGTTTCCGGACGGATGACAGACGGCCGCTTTGGAGGAACGCTGACTGTGCCTCCGGCGGCCAGGTTTGATCGAAAGCCGCCGCCCCAAATGTCGGGAAAACCGTCGTTTTACCGACATATCGTTGGGGCCATGTGGGAGGGGTCGCTCAGGCCGGATCTCGGTCCATTCGCACCTCTATGATCAGCGACGACAAGATCATTCGCTGCCCTTCTCCGCGATTACGCGCAGCCAACATTCGGCGGACATCGTGGCTCCTAACGCTGTTGCGAAGGCGTAGGGAGACTAAGTCACCAATGCGGTGGCCAACGCCGTGATGCTCCACCGATAGGAGCCCGGCTGTTGCTCGCTCGGGGACACCGAGATCACATGGTCGCGTTTCGTGACGTTTTAGCATGCCTGGATCATGCCACGCGGGTGCGAGCCTATTGTGGCCGGACAACTTCGGTAGAATTTCGAACGGACCTACTACCCGGCTCACGACGCCATGTTGTCGAGCAAGACACGCCTCGCTACAGCACGCCATGGACAAGCTCGAAGCCCTCCTGGACCGCCTCAAGGCTCGTCAGCGCGACCTCATTATGGAAGCCGCTCAGTACGATACGATGCCGGCCGACAGCACGCTGAAGCGGATCGCGGAGCTTGAGAACGCCATCGCGGCGGTGGAAGCGGTGGCCGACGAAGAACGGGGTCGGCGGCAACGATAGCGCAAGTCAGTCCGTTTGAGCGGCTACCGCACGTAAACATATGATCGTGTGCCCAGAAATGTCTCAGGCACATAAAACTTGCACAACGCCCAATCCCGATTGAATATTTTCTGTTCAATAAACAAATCCTGCGCAGAGGGTTCGCCCTAACGCAAGGATATTAGCATTATGACTTTGATTTCACGTAATAGTTCCAGCCAAAGCGATGAGTACGCTGCCAGGGCGGCCGCAGCCGCAGCTAGCGGAGATCGTCACGAGCAGGATCACATGAGCGAGCAGCCCTCTCAGGCGCCCACGGCTGCCAATGGCGCTACGTCGTATCATGAAGCCGCGATCCGGCAGTCTCAGCCGTCCCGGCGCTGACGAGGCCCAACGGGTCAGGTGAGAGCCGAGCAGCCGGCCAGTCCTCCCGATCTGCTGCGTTGGCCCTGCTTTCCCTCCGAGCAGGGCGGCCGGTTCATCGAAGCTGCGCGGGAGGCTGGTGCCAGTACCGATCACGGTGGACTTCGATGCCGCGTTGAAACGGCTTGTGAAGCCGGAGACCCCGGCCGCTTCGAAAGAGGCGCTACCGGAGCAGCCACGCCCCCGTGTAGGCCAGCGCGGCCATGTAGACCGCTTTGCCGTCCTCGTCTGTCACCAGCACCGTCATGGCTTGGCGCTCGCCGTCCTTTGGCACTTCGTCGGCAGCGATGGCGGGAAGCAGTTTCTTGGCCTCCAGCACGGCAGCTTGCAGGTCGGCACATAGAACGCCTTCCTCGTCGCGCTGGGTACGACCGTCGTTGATGTCGAAATAGTAGCGATGCACAGGGTTCTCCGCGCGCAGCAGGCGGGAGCACAAACGTCTCACAGGCACGGAAGGCCAAAGGTAGGGCCGCACTAAACCCATCGTATGATGAAAACGAAGCCTCATCGTTAACATGGGTGATGTTTTGCGGCAGCGCTTAGCCTTCGGTCGGGTACCGGATGGGCCGTATGCGCGAACGGTCCAATCGCCTGGGCCTGGGGGCGAACACGACATCGGCCGCATCGCCCGGACCATCCACGCGTCGCAGTCCGCGCGCTACAGTCACGGGCGTGGAGTTCACCGGCACCCACCGCCGTGGCCTACGTGCCCAAGCGCACGGCTGGTGCGCGGGCGACGGAAAGAGATTTTGTAAGCAAACGCATCAATTGAGCGGTTAGTCTTTGAGGGCGGTGATAAGCCTATCTCTGGTTCAACCCGAGAACCGTTCTCAACCACTCTGGCGCGCCCTTACCCGGCGCGCCTTTTTATTGAGGCCGGCACAAAGGACGGGAGCCCGACGCTTTGCTTCCTGGCAACGCGAGCCCATGAAGCGACGGAGAAGGCAATGGCAGGTAATGATAGGATCGGCGCGAGCGGATTGGACGATCCGCCTGCACGGCCGCGCTACCGTGCCGTCCTACTTGGAGTGAGCGGTGAAGTCCTTGGGATGGCGCGGCTGAACGTAGGCGACGATCCCACCGCAATTATCGAAGCCAAGTCCCTCGTGGACGGACACGCCGTCGAGTTATGGGACGGCGCGCGGTTCATAGACCATTTTCCGACGCCCGATTGATACTCTAAGGTGCCGGCCGTCAAACGCTGGTGCAGCGTGGGAGGAGCGCATCTGCCCGCCAATTAAGGCAGGCAGGCCCTTGCCCGATACCGCCTCTATCGATCTCGTGCCTTACCCGTGTCCGCGTTCTCGTAGGCGGCCACGACTGCGGCCGAGATGCGGAGCAGCTTTCCGCCATACTGAAACCCGGCCAGGTCCCCCCGCTTGATCATGTTGCGGATGTGGTTGCCGGAGCACTGCCACCGATCGGCCAGCGTCTCAGGCGTGTAGACGTTGTGGTAGCCCGGCCACTCCTTCGACATCGCGGGCGTACCTCTTCGCTTCTGCGCAGGTTTCCCGTCAGGCCGCACCTCATCAGCCGAGGCCACCTCGAACGCTGCATTGAGGGCCAGCCTGTCCCAGACGGCGGTCACGCCGAGTTGCCGGGCAAACGGGAGTTGGCCGACCCGGACAAGGGCGCTGAATGCGGCCGGCGTGAGCCCAAGGTATCGAGCCGCCGCAGCAAGGTCGAACGCTCTGGGCGGGTAGGCGTAGGGGTCGATGATATCCGGCTTAGGGACTTGCATGAAAGGTAGCCTGAGAACAGAATGTGATAACGTTACATCGTCAACTGGCGACACCCTCGATGCAGGCTCGAACCGCCTCCCGCTTCTCAACCGCGAGCCCGGAGCCCCCGTTGGGTCCCGGACCGTCCGGCTTCGTCGCGGAGGCCGTCGAGAGTTGCCACCAGCGCGGCTTGAACCTCACGCCGATACGCCGTCGCGTCTTAGAGGTGGTTGCGGCCTCCGATGGTCCGGTGTCGGCCTATGCGATCATCCATCGCTTGTCGGGCACCAAGCTGCTCGCGCCGCCGACAGTCTACCGGGCGCTGGAGTTTCTAATCGAAGCCGGCTTCGTACGGCACCTCGCCCTTCGCAAGGCGTTCGTGTGCCGGGCTCGCGTTGAGCCCGAGCCGCTGGCGATGCTGGTTTGTACCGGGTGCGGAAGCGTCGCCGAGAGTGCATCACACCTGATCCGGAAAACGGTCGCCCAACTTGCCGAGGCCAGCGGGTTTGAGGCCTCAGGCCAAGCCATTGAGATCCAGGGACGGTGCGCCGCTTGCCGGGTCGGCGCGGAGAATTGAGACTAACCCGGCTTCATCATCCGCTTGACCGCATCACGCCCTGCGGTTGTTGCAACATTGTAACGTCACGACTCTTCTTGGCCCAGCACGAGCCATTCAGCTTGCGCAGCCAAGGCCAAGCTGCGCCTGTGTAATGATATTACATTAGGTCGTGAGCCATGCCTTTCTCACTCCGCAAGACCCTCGTCGGATCGGCCCTGGGGAGCGTCTCCGGGATGCTCCTCGTCGCTACCTCGACACCTTCATGGGCGCAGCAATCTGTGAACCTGGGCGAGATCAGCGTCACGTCGCCGAGCCCGATCCAGCGCAGTGGGTCCGGTGCCGTCTCCGCAGCGAACGCATCCCCCGCCCAGTCGCCCGCGACGCCGGCCCCCGCCGGGCCGTCACCCGGCGCGGTGCCCTCGACGATCGGCGTGTTGCCGGTGGCGACCGACACCTTCTCGCCGGTGACATTGGTCACGCGGGAGCAAATCGCCCGCGACCAACCCCGGACCCTAGGCGACGCCCTGTTCGACCGCCCGGGCATCACGTCGTCGAGCTACGCGCCGGGCGCCTCTTCCCGCCCGATCATCCGCGGCCTCGACCAAGCCCGTGTCCGCATCCAGGAGAACGGCGTCGTCAACAACGGCGTCTCGGATCTCGGCGAGGATCACGCCGTCCCGGTGAACCCCTTGGTTTCCGACCGGATCGAGGTGATCCGTGGGCCTGCGACCCTGCGCTACGGCTCCGGCGCCATCGGCGGCGTGGTCTCGTCCGAGAACAACCGGATACCGACCTTCATCCCGCTGAACGGCTACAGCGGCCAGGTCACTACAGGCTTCTCCAGCGTCGATAACGGCCGGCTCGGCGCGGCAACCGTGGATGCCGGCAAGGACGGCGTCGCGGTTCACGCCGACGGCTTTAAGACCGCCAACGATAGCTACGCAATCCCCGGCGGCATCCAGCGCAACTCCTACAACGAGTCCCAGGGCGGCGCGGTCGGCATCTCTGCGATCGGCGACCGCGGCTTCGTCGGCGTCTCGTTCAGCCACTACGATGCGCTCTATGCCATCCCCGGCGGCGTGGCCGAGCAGAACCGCACCCGCCTGGACCCGAACCAGGACCGCGTCACCTCTCGCGGCGAGTACCGACCCCTCGACGGCCCCATCGAGGTGATCCGCTACTGGGCTGGCTATTCAGTCTACAAGCACCGGGAGATCGGGTTCGGTGAGGACGGGATCGAAGGCGTCCAGGCGATCTTCAAGAACCGAGAAGCCGAGGGTCGTATCGAGCTCCAGCATGTGCCGGTGTTCACCGCCATCGGCACGCTGACTGGCGCGCTTGGCTTCCAGTCGGATCGTCGGGTCATCAACTCACAGCTCGAAGCGTTCCTTCCGAAGACCGAGTCTCGCTCGAACGCCGTCTACCTGTTCGAGGAACTGGAACTGCGTCCGGGAACGCGGTTGCAGGCGGCGGGCCGCTACGAGGTCGACCGCTTGAACAGCACGGCGGCGCAGTTCCCGGCCGGCTATGTCCCGGTCGAGGGACAGGAGCCATTCCAATATGCCCTGACCCGCCGCTTCGCTCCGAAAAGCGCCAGCATCGGCGCGCTGCAGGATCTGCCTTACGGCTTCGTCGCGAGCCTCAACGGCTCCTACGTCGAGCGCGGACCCACGAGCTACGAGCTGTTCTCCCAGGGGCCGCACGACGCCACCGCCACCTTCGAGATCGGCAACCCGAACCTGAAGCGGGAGCGGGCCCGCACCGTCGAGGCGAGCATCCGCAAGGCCGATGGCCCGCTGCGCCTCGACGCCACCGGGTTCTACACGCGCTACACCGGCTTCATCTACCGGAACTACACTGGCCTGTTCTGCGACGATGACTTCGCTTCGTGCAGCGGCGGCACCGAGAACCGGCAAATCGTCTACCAGCAGCAGAACGCCACTTTCTACGGTGCCGAGATCATCGGCCAGTACGACCTCCTGCCGGTCGGGAACGGCTTCTTCGGCCTGGAGGGGCAGTTCGACTTCGTCAGGGCCCAACTCGACGACGGCAGCAACGTGCCGCGCATCCCGCCCTACCGCCTTGGCGGTGGCATGTACGTGCGGGCGGATGGCTGGTTTGCACGAGTGAACCTGCTACATGCCTTCGACCACAACGCCACCGGCGTGTTCGAGACGCCGACGAAGGGTTGGGACGACCTGCGCGCTGAGGTCAGCTACACCGCGCCGATCGATCCCCGGGTTTACGGCGCTACCGAGGTGACCGTTGGGCTGCAGGCACGCAACCTGCTCGACGACGATATCCGCAACTCGGCCTCGTTCAAGAAGGACGAGATCCTGCTGCCGGGGCGCAACGTCCGCCTGTTCATGACGGCCCGCTTTTGACGGAGGTCAGTACGGCATTCACGAGGTTCCTGAAGGCACCCGGATCGCAGCCGAGGTAGCGGGCGGCGGCAGCGAGATCGAGGCCGCGAGGCGGGTAGGTGTAGGGGTCTATGATCTCACGCCTGTGCCTGACGCTAATTCTATCCGTGACCGATCGCGAAGGCACCCAGCTATTCATCGCTCGGAGGAAGACGTTCTTCGAGATATGTCGCCGCATCCGCGTATAGCTCGAAGCGTCGCGTTAAAACGGCACGCTTCTCAGGCTTTTGCGTCTCGTCTATCTTTGATTTCGCCTTGTCTGCCCGCTCCCGCATCTTTTTGGCGAGCTTGCCGAACGACTCTTGGATTTTGGCGCTTACCTTTTCAGCCTCGGCGTTCGCCGCATTCTTTTGGTCCCGTATTGAGCCGGGGAACGCACTCTTTTTATCCTTAGCCATCGGTCATCTCCATCGATTTGGCGCACCCCTTACGTCATGCACCGTGACGATGCGATCACCGTGGCCAGGGTCACAACATATGATAGGAGCTAGTCAGGTGCGGCAGGATAGCCGCATAGCTTAGAGCTGTTGCCGTTCAGGTCGGGTCATAAGCGTCGTATCCTGCGGCTGTGATGTAGTTTCGGCATTCGTTCGGACTGAAGGCGGCGAAGGCGTTTGCGATGGCCTGCCAGAGGTCGGGGACGGTGCGCGCGGCGGCTGTGCGCAGAAGGGCTTTGAGCTTGGCGAAGGCTTGTTCGATCGGGTTGAAGTCGGGCGAGTAGGCGAGTAGGCGGGGAGGTAGAGTAGGCGCGCGCCGACCGCCTCGATGGCCTCGCGCACGCCGGCTACCTTGTGGACGTTTAGGTTGTCGAGGACGACGGTGTCGCCGCGTCTCAGCACCGGGACGAGGATGTCGGTGACGTAGGCTCGGAAGCGCTCGCCGTTGGTGGCGCCATCGAACAGGGTGGTGGCGAGGAGGCCGCTGGTACGAAGGGCGGCGGTGACGGTGGTGGTCTTGTAGTGACCCTGGGGCACGAGGAGCCGGCAGCGCTCGCCACGTGGAGACCGACCGTAGCGCCGGGCCATGTTGGTGGCCGCAGCGGTCTCGTCGATGAACACCACGGCGTCGGGATCGAGGTCGAGTTGCCCTGCAAACCACGCCTCCCGTGCGGCTTTCACGTCCGCTCGTTCCTGCTCAGTGGCGTAGACAGCCCCCTTTTACGGGTGACCCGATGCCGGGCGAAGAACCGCCACAGCCCGCTGACGCTCGTCCGGACGCCCCGCTCGGCCAGGGTGTCGCGTAACTCCCGCAGGAACGCCTGCGGATGCTCTTGGTAGGCCTGAAGGATAAGCTCGGCATGCGCCTCGATGGCGGGTGCGGGCCGCTCACCACAAGCCGGCAGGGGCGCGATCTCGCCCTCCTTCTGGAAACGCTCGTGCCAGCGGATCGCGCTGGACGCACCGACACCAAAGCGCTTGGCTGCCTGTCGGCGCGACGACCCCGCTTCGATCGCCGCGATCACCCGCTCGCGAAGATCCACGGATAAGGCTGACGGCATCCCGATCTCCTCGGAAAGCCCGACATCGAATCAGATCCGAAACCCGCCCGCTACCCCCTTGATTCAATCCAACCGGACGTGGCTCTAGAGATCAAGATGCCTTCGATTGAGACCATAGCAGAGACGCTTCGAAGCCTCGCCACGTCAGGCATGAAGCCGAAGGATTTGCTCACCGCGGCCCGTGAAAAGCATCCTGAAGCCAGCAAGAAGGAAGTTGTTCGCGCCGCCTTCTATGCTTTGATCGACAGCCATGCCGCCGACCCCGAAGCTGTAAAGGGACTGCATGCGTTCGCGCTCGGAGAGCGCGCGTCAGATGAGGATGCCGAGCCGAAGGCTGCCAAGCTGCGCAAAAAGAAGAAGCACCGGAAGGGCGCAGGCGACGAGCACGCAGCTCACTGACGCCTGAGCGCTGATCCAACGGCGTCGGCTAGCTCCGGCAACGTATGTGCGAACGGTATAATCGCCATGGGCCTAGGGGCTAATCATGACGCCTCTCGCCCCGCAAGGATCATCTAGGCGTCGCGGTCTGCGCGCGCCACGGCCAACTCCCTCTCCAATTCCTCGGCACGGACGTGCATCTCGCCGGCATCGACGGCGGTCTCGATTAAGAGTTCCTGAGCCTCGGCGAGCGCCGCGCGCAATTCCGCGTGTCTCGGTCGCAAGCGCCAGGACCGTCGTCTCGTCGACCATCCAGCCCCCAGCGTCGCTATCAAGCCGGCGCAACTAACTGTGTAAGCGTCGAGCCACAACAGCCTCCCAGAAGCCACTACGTCTGCTCAATCTCTGCAATGGCTCGCAGGGCTTCTAGGGCTTGCCGGCGCCCCTCGTCCGTCTTGATCCTGAGCCACAGGCGGAGGCAATCGTCCGCGTCCAAGGGCAAGTTGCCGGTGAAGAATTGCTCGACCGGCACGCCGAGCTTGTCCGCAATCCGTCGCAGGATTGCCCGTTGAGGATCGGCCGATTTTTCCATGATGGTGCCGAGAACCAAACCCATGGAAGATCGTTCCTGGGAAGCCAAAATTTGGTTTTCACGGCAGCGTGATGGAACGCAACGTCTTCGGGATGCCAAGCGAAACGGCGATACATCCCGCCTTCGGCGCTCGGGCTTCAGCGTCAATGCGTAACTGAAGCTGCGGGAGCACCCCTCAATGATCTTTGTCACGAAGGCGGACGGTGGCGTGAGCTACGTCAGCCCCGAATGGACCAGTTTCACCGGCCAAGCAGCCCCGGAGGCTGCTGAGCACGGCTGGTTCGCATGCATGCACCCTGAGGACCACGAGACCGCCCGTACCTTTCTGCGCGACGCCCATCATCAGCAGAGCGAGTTCAGCCTCCGCGCGCGCTTGCGCCGGGCCGATGGGAGCTACGCTTGGGTGATGATCGGCGCTGTGCCTTCCTACGGTCCGCCGGGCAACACCTTCCTGGGCTACCTTGGATCACTTACCGAGATCAGCCCGAGCCGTTCTGAGCCGCTGACGGCGTATGGCACCCTCACGCGTTTTGTTCCGCCTCCCATGAACCCAGCCACGCCGCCTGGCTCGACCCTGGAAGCCGTGGCTGACTACCTGCTGATCGCGCACGGACTCATCGAACAGGATCACGCCCAGGAGATGCTGCCCGTGTTGAGGGAGGCATTGTTCACGGCAGGCAAGCTTCTCGCGCGGAACATGACGGCACCCGATCACCGCGATCGCATTCACTGATCGAGTCCGGCTCCGCGTTCGCCATGCCGAACACCCGCCTGCGGCTACCGCATGGCTCGCACCGGCTCTGCCACCCGCGCCGCTGCTCGCAAGGCTCTGGCGTGAGAGCGACCCTGCCGTTCCGGCAGCTTCTTCAACGATGCCGTTGGCTCTGTTTTCCCCGTATTTAACACCCCCTTATCCGTGGGATGCATGGATTTGCACCCACCCCCCTCGACAGGGAGGCGGCGTCCGCGTCGCATCCACGCCTGCCATTCCCGGCTGATGATGCGCAGCAGGTTCGGATCGGACTTCCGCCCCTGATGCCGGCGCTCCTGAATGGTCAGCAGGCCATCGCCCTCGGCGAGGCGGATCGCGGCCTGGGCCAGCCGGCGGCACACCCCGGCCCGTGCCGCAATGGCGTCGATACAGAGCCCGCACACGCCCTTGCCGGCTACCTCGTCGCCGACGACGCGCAATACCGCGAGTTGCCCGGTCGTGAACCTGCTGGCGAGGGCCGGCGGCATTGGGCCAGAACAGGCCAGCAGCCGGCGACGGTCTCGCGAGGCTGATCGATCAGGCGAGACGGCTGCACGCCGGGGCGGGAACAGGCTCGCACGGCCGGCGGGGATGCCAACGGGCCGGATGCCCTCTCGGATCGCGCTGCGGCGCCCGTGGAGGCGTTCGGCGAGAGCTTGGGCCTCTGCGTCGCCCAAGGCGCCTGACCCGTGCCCCTGCCACACCTGGCGCGATAGCTCGTCCATCTGCGCAAGCGTCCGCGCGCCGTCGATCGCGGCGGCCATAGTCGCGTGAAACATCACTCACAGCCCTGCTCGGGCCGCGTCAAAGCAGGGGGCGCAGCGGTAGCTGTCCCCGGCAAAAGGCAAAGCGCCATCGTTTCGGGAAGCGATCCCGATTGACTCCCGGCGGGAGCTATGATGTCTGGGGAGTTGCACGTGTCCCCGTAGACACCTCGATTTCGACGGCCTCACCCTTGCCGGGGTGGGGCCGTTGGCGTTTTGGGCTTAGGTCTTTCTCGCGGCCTTGGTCCCTTGTTCCAGCCGGCTCACGACTCGCCATAAGGCGCGCCACAGCCGGACATGGCATGTCGGCCGGCGCGCACGGCTAAGTCAACGGCGGGCAGCCTGGATCTTCAGGAAGCGTTTACCTCCCCAGCGTCCTTTCGCGCTTCACAGGCGCTGGAGGACGGCAGGCCAATGAACACTCAGCCAGACAAGCCGTTACCCCAACCAATCATCGAGCCGTGGCGCATTGCCGTGCTCGTGTTTGACCTGACCGGTATTTTGGACCGAGCCAATTGAGAGGCTACTGCATGGTGGCGGCCATGGGTAGCCGGAAGGCCAGACCCGGGTAGCTGACGGGCGCGGGCGGCCGATAGCCCAGCGACGAATGCGGTCGAACGCGGTTGTAGGTGGTTTGCCAGAGACCGATCACGATCTGCGCCTCCTTCAGCGAGTAGAAGATCTCCTGGCGTAGGCACTCGTCGCGCAGCTTGCCGTTAAAGCTCTCGCAGTAGCCATTCTCCCACGGGGATCCTGGCGCGATGTACTGGATCTGTGAGCCAGCTTTGGCGACCCATTTGCGCAACGCCTTGGAGATCATCTCTGGGCCATTGTCGCAGCGAATGTGCTCCGGGATGCCGTGCAGGCACATCGCGTCGGCCAGCGCCTCGATCACGCCGACGCTGTTGATGCGCCGCGCCACCTTCAGCGCGAGGCAGGCACGGCTGTGCTCGTCAATCAGCGTTAGGATGCGCAGAGAGCGCCCATCGTGCGTCTGGGCTTGCACGAAGTCGAAGCTCCAGACGTGATTGCGATGAAGCGGTCGTAGCCGCACGCAGGAGCCGTCGTTCAGCCACAAGCGGCTGCGGGGTCTATGTCGGCTGGGGACCTTCAGCCCCTCGCGACGCCAGATGCGCTGAACCCGGTCTTTGCCTACCTGCCAGCCGGCTGCCTGTAGCAGCGCGGTGACTCGGCGGTAGCCGTAGCGTCCGTACTCGGACGCCAGGGCGATCATGGCCTGGGTCAGTGCATCCTCGTCGGCCAGCACGGTAGGCACGTAGCGTTGCGTGCCGCGGTGCTGACCGACGATCCGGCAGGCGTGACGTTCCGAGAGGCCGTACTTCTCGCGGATGCCGTTCACCGCCTGCCTGCGTCGCTCGGGGGCTACAAGTTTCCCGAGGCGACGTCCGCCAGCACCTGCTTCTCTAGAGAAAGGTCGGCGACGAGCCGGCGCAGACGAGCGTTCTCGCGCTCCAGATCCTTCATCTTCCTGGCTTGATCGACCTGAAGGCCGCCGTACTCCTTGCGCCAGCGGTAGTAACTCTGCTCGGAGATCTCCGCCTCCCTGCATGCAAGGGCCAAACTCTTGCCCTGGGCCGTCTGCACCTCAATCTGACGCAGCTTGAGCACGACCTGCTCCGCGTTCGTCTTCTGGCCTCGCCGCATGTCCAACTCCTTTGGTCCTGGCTGATCCTCTCAATCAGCCCGGTCCAAAGCCAGCCGGTCAGGCCACCGGCCGTCGGCACCGGAGGTGTTCATGCCAGCGTTCTCCGCTTGGCCGGCTGCGCTCGCCCAACCAGCTCCGTCGGCCAAGCTACTCGTGGCGGAGCGGCCCACCGTGCACTAACTTTACCCCTGGATCACCTCGTGGGGGCCGATCAGCCTTACCCCAATCAAACGGATCGTGGCCGCGCTACCGGCATCCTGCTCGGCATCGGTGTTCATCGTCTGGCACACCGGCAACTGTTCCAGCATCCTGCCGGGACTCTTGAACATGACGAGCCACCTGCCCGTCGGATACGGGGAGGATGGCGAGCATATCCAGGCTGGCCGCGTCTACGTCGCCCCTCCCGACAAGCACATGCGGTTGGGCTTCGGTTCGATCTGGTTGGATCAGGGGAGCAAGGTGAACTTCACTCGTCCAGCCGCCGATCCCTTGTTCATCTCAGCCGCCGAGGACTACGGCGAGCGCGTCATCGGTATCGTGCTCAGCGGCTACAACGGCGACGGGGCGGATGGTCTCGCCAGGGTTAGGGCGCTCGGTGGTTTGGCCCTCGTCCAGAAGCCCGAGGAGGCGGAGCAGCCCTCGATGCCCTGGGCAGCCCTCATGGCTGATCATCCTGACGCCAGCCTGCCAGTCGCAGAGATTGCAGCTCGCGTGGCTGCGTTGACGCAAGGACGAGCAGCCGTGAATTTGGCCGTTGGTGTGCTACGCTCCGCAGATGAACGCCGACAGCGTCACGCCCTGGTTTGTCGCCGTTGGTGCTTCGGGCGCCGAGGGCCTTTGCGACATCAAGGCCCTGCTCCAGACCTTGCCACCTTCCCTGCCAGCCGTCGTGCTGATCGTCCTCCACAGGCCGTGGGATAGGCTCAGCCATCTCCACGAGGTACTGACGCGCGGATCGAACCTGCCGATCGTCATCGCGGCGCAAGGCGAGCGCTTCGAGCCGGGGGTAGCTTATATCGGCGAACCGGCCGATCACCTGACACTCGCAGCCAGGAGCTTCAGCGAGATCGTGGACGATCCGCATCGTCTGCACGGCAACCGCACGGTGGACCTGCTCTTCCGCTCGGTCGCCGCACATGGCAGACACCGCATGATCGGCGTGGTCCTGTCGGGCTCCCTGGATGATGGCTCACGCGGTCTCGCCGCCATCCACGCCGCAGGTGGCTTGACGATGGTGCTGACGCCGGGCGCTCCACGAATGCCAGGCATGCCGGAAAACGCGATCGCCTATGACGGCCCCATCGACGTGATCGGAAGCCCTGCTGATCTTGCAGGAGCCATCGAGAGCGCTGTTCGATACGGATGACTGTGGATGCGGGGCAACGATGCGGACCGGGAGGCCGAGATGCCGGAGGTCGTGTTGCCGGTCGTGGCGGTTGATTGCGCGGTGATCCCGTTCGCTCCTCTTCCCTGGGGCGGCCGGGGCAATGTCA
>NZ_JBJFLN010000002.1:0-53890 GCF_045033435.1 Methylobacterium sp. HMF5984 | reverse complement strand
CGTAGGCCGGGCGCGCACGGACGCGACCAAGCTGCGCCAGTGCGTGTTCAATCTTCTGTCGAACGCGGCAAAATTCACCGAGGGCGGCACCATCACGCTGACGGCGGCCCGGGAGGTCAACGTGACCGGCGACTGGCTCCGTTTCACGGTGCAGGACACTGGCATCGGCATGAGCCCGGAGCAGGTCGGGCGCCTGTTCGAGCGGTTCACTCAGGCCGACGAGAGCACCACACGCAACTATGGCGGCACCGGCCTCGGACTGGCGCTAAGCCGCGCCTTCGCCCAGTTGCTCGGCGGCGACATCACCGTCGACAGCGTCGAGGGCGAGGGAACGATCTTCACCCTGCGCATCCCTACGGCGGCCCCCGAGCAGGCCGTTGAGGCGGCACTGACGGCTCCCGAGAACCAGATAACGGCGGGAGACCTCGTGCTGGTCATTGACGACGAGGCCAACCAGCGCGAGCTGATGACCCGGTTCCTCGAACGCCAACGCTTCGCCGTCCGCACTGCGGGGGACGGGCGCACCGGGCTCGACCTCGCCAGATCGCTCAAGCCACGTGCGATCCTGCTCGATGTGATGATGCCCGAGATGGACGGCTGGTCGGTACTGGCCGCCCTGAAGGCTGATCCAGATACCGCAGGCATTCCCGTGGTGATGGTCAGCTTCGTCGCCGATGCGGCGCTGAGCGCCTCGCTCGGGGCGGTGGAGGCGGTCCCCAAGCCCGTGGACTGGGCGCGGCTGCGAACGATCCTGGACCAGTTTCGGGCGGCCGACGGCGACGTGCTTGTGGTCGACGACGATGCCGATATGCGCCACCGGCTCCGGACGGTGCTCGAGCGCAACGGCTGGACCGTCCGCGAGGCTGGGAACGGCTGCGAGGCGCTCGACCAGGTCCGGCACGGCGTGCCACGCCTCGTGCTGCTCGACCTGACCATGCCAGTGATGGACGGGTTCTCGTTCCTCGACCGGCTCCGGGATTTGCCCGGCTGTACCGAGGTGCCGGTGGTAGTGTTAAGCGCTCGCGACGTCACCGCGGCCGAGCGTGACCGTCTGTCCGAGGCAGATCAGGTGCTGCGCAAGGGCGACACCAGCCTGCAGGACATTGCTACCGAGCTGCGTAAAATCGATAACCGCCAAACCGATGCTGGCGAACAAGATGCAGCAGGAGCGCCTTATCAAGTTTAAGAGGGTCATTTTCTTCAGTGCTCCGTGACGTGCCGCGCCGCCCACTCGCACGCCGTCAGTTCTGGGCCGGTGACGCAGAGCACGTCGTTCAAGACGATGCCGAGGCTTGGATTACCGAAGCCACGGCGCCGGCGCGCCCTTGAACATGGCCTTGTAGTCCGTGGCGATCTCTTTCAGCGTCCGAGTGGCGTAGTAGTCCGGCGGGCCCCTCCACCGGGAACTGGCGGGTCTGACGAGGGATGGCCGGCGGCGCGGTTGCCACTTCCAGCTTGGCGAGACGCTTGTGCAGGTCGTTCATCACGGGTCCTCGTGGGTCGGATCGGGCTTCGGAGTGAGGGCCAGCCCCTCGGCGCTTTCGGCGAAGGCTGAGAGGGCGGCGACGGCGGCCTGCTTGCGCACGTCGGCCGAACCGGGCGCGGTTTCCATGGTGATGGCCGTCGTTCGGGCGGCATGGATGGCGGCGCGGAGGCCGGCTTTGTAGGCAGCTCGTTCGCGGGTGTTCATGACCGAGCCACATCGAGACCTGCGACAATACAGTTGGTTCGGACTGTGCGGAGGGCCTTGAACCAAGCCCGCATGGGACCCACGACGATGATGTATCGCTTGCTAATACTTGTATTATTAAACATCGATCTCGACTTATTTCGGTTGCAGACATCAAATGCGCAAGTCGGAGATCTAGTTCGCAGGCAGTTAGAGGGGCGCAATTGCAGGCAGAGGTAGAAAAATATGACGCAGGTTGCACCTGAGAAACTCACAGCGCCGATCTTCGGCTCGACCGGACCTGAGATTGGAAGCGGTCTTTCTGTGGCACGAGCCGAATTCTGGAAGGGGATACCCGTCCTCGTAACGTCCAAGGTCCAGCTTGCGCAGGACAAGGGCGACGATGTTCGTCTCCCCGTGATCGAGTATCTACGCGATTTGGAGACTGTCGCTCGTTCGGAATGCGATTGCTATTAACCTTGTCATGTCAGGTTACCCTCAGCGACCGGCTGATGGCCGAGCGCCGGCAGAGCAGCACCGTCTAGGGGGGGGGCACGGTGCGGCCTCGCCGGCGCCGTCGCGAACCACTCAGCGCCGAGCCGAATTACCTTTGCTCTCGTCCTGAGCGAGGAGCACGGCATGGCCGGTGATCTAGAGAGCCCAGAGACCGGTAAAGGCGTAGCGTGGCGGTCGTCCTACCGAGCCGTCCTATCCCTCGATGATGGCCGATCGAGCGTCGTCATCATCGACGCCCCCAACGATGGGGACGCGCTCGCGCTTATGAGTTGGATCGCTGAGGGCCGCGCGTTCGAGCTTTGGAACGGGCGCGCATGGATCGGCCAGTCCCCCCTACGGTAGCTCCCCGACCTCCGACGGACCGCGCATCGGCCCGCTGCACCTGCAAAGGCCTCCGGGTGCCGCCGCAGGCAGTCGGGCTATCCCAGCCGAACCAGTACGGCCGGACCTGCCGTGCCGCGATCGGCGTCGAGGGCGGCGATGAGCGCACTAGCTTGCCCTTGCGGACCTGACCAGCGCACGGTGCCGGCATGTGCAACCTCTACAGCCTCGACAGGGGCCAGGACGCCATCCGCAGGGCATTCGGCGTTGCTCGCGACGAGACCGGCAACCTGCCGCCGCTGCCGGCGATCTTCCCCGACCAAATGGCTCCGACCGTGCGGCTCGCTGATGGCGAGCGCGAGCTGGCGATGATGCGCTGGGGCTTTCCCTCGCCCGTAAGCAAGGGGCCGCAGCACCCGGTCACGAACGTTCGGAACGTAAGGTCGCCTTACTGGCAGCCTTGGCTGAAGCCGGAGCAGCGCTGCCTGGTGCCGGTGTCGTCGTTCAGCGAGTATGCCGACACGAAGCCCCGCAAGACCCCCGTGTGGTTCGCACTCGATGAGGACCGGCCACTGTTCGCGTTTGCCGGGATCTGGCGACCCTGGACGGGCGTGCGTGGCCCGAAGCGGGATAAGCCTGTCGAGGAGGAACACCGGCTCTGTGCCTTCCTCACGACCGAGGCCAACGGAATCGTCGGGCCGGTGCGCCCGAAGGCGATGCCGGTGCTGCTGACGACGCCGGAGGAGTGGCGCACGTGGCTGGAGGCGCCGGTGGAGGAGGCCCTGAACCTCCAACGCCCCCTGCCTGACAATGAGATGAGAGAGATCGCACGGGGCAAGCGGAGCGACGGGGCTTAGGCCCCGGATCAACGGAGGGTGATGCGCCTACCGCGCGTCGTCCGCGCCGACCATCCGTACGGTCGCACCAAGCCGGCTCCGGTCCAGCCCCTTCGCGACGTAGCGCTCATCAGCTCGGGCGACCTGCACCGGTGCTGGAGCACGCCCCACGACGTTCAGATTGCCCCGCACGGCCTGTTCGAGCTGAGACCGCACCCCGCCATCTGCCAGCACCGCGAGGCCGCCCACGGTCGCGACAGCGAGGACGCTGCGGGTGAGCATCGAGATTAGGGTGAGCATGACAGGCACCTGAAGGATGCCTCACGGTAAGCCGAAGGGGTCTGCGAAGGCTGCTACGCCTGCGCCACAGCCGGCACAAAAAGCGAACAAGCCTACCAGATAACGGGGCTCTTCGATCAGATCACGGGCGCCGAGAACAGCGCGCCGTACATCGCCGCATGGCCGACGTAGTAGAGCGTGAGGAAGCCGGTGAGCGCCACCGCGTAGTAGGCCGGGGCCAGCGCCACGTCGCGGCGGCGGACGGCGCTGCGGGCGTCGTCGGCGGCGATGCCGATCAGCACCACGATGATCCCGGAATGGCCGATCGCATCGACCTTGCCGAACTCGAACACGGCGGAGACGAAGATCGCGGCCAGGATGATCGCGGCGGTGCGGCGCACCAGGGGCGTCCAGATCAGGGCGAAGGCCAGGGTGAACTCGACGACGCCGGCAGCCTTCATGAACAGCTCGGGCGAGGCGCCGAAGGTCATCTCGGGCTTGGCGGCCAGGAGCGGCGCGGTCCATTCCGGGTAGGCCCACTTCTCGACCGAGGCCCACATCAGGGTGACGGCGGCGGCGGCGCGGACCACGTCGATGGGGCGGATGCCGTAGAGGGTGCGGTCCAGGCCGGTGAGGATCAGGTAGGCGGCGACGCCGAGGAAGACCGGGTAGTCGGCCAGATGGAACGCGCCGTAGCTCCAGGTCGCGTAGCCGAACAGCACGACGATGCCGGCGCCGGCCAGCGGCAGGGTGCGGTGCCAGATCAGGCAGGCCGCAAGCGCGAGCTGGAACCACGGGATCCAGGCCGCGTCGGTCTTGAGCTCGGGGGTGAGGATGATGCCGCCGAGCGTCCAGAGCGAGACGAAGAAGAAGCCCAGCGTCGCCCGCACCAGCAATTCGGTGTCGGTGCGCAGCCGCGCGGTGACCCGGTCCAGGGCGTTGAGCAGCGCGGTGCCGAGCGGGGTGCCCTCGGCGAGGCACCCGAACATCAGGCACAGGACCGACAGGCCGACGAGCCACTCGAAGTCGAGGCAGAGCACCTGCTCGAGGCCGCGGGGCTGGCCGGCGACGTCGTAGGCGCAGAACCACTTCACATGGGCGCTGGCCTCGCTGGGTGTGAAGAGCATGGCCGGCACCGCCAGCAAGACACCGGAAAGCCAAGGAAGCTGTCGCGTCGCTTGCGGAGCCATTTTCAGAACCTGGGGAAGCGCCTACAGGCACCTGCCTGCCCCACTATTTACCTACAAATTTGAGGTGAATTCTAACCAAATGTTAACCTGTTATGTAAGGCTGGTTAAGAAACCTGGTTAATAGATTGACTGACTTCAAAAGCAGTCAAATGCTCAGGACTGCCCTAACTCTTGCTGGTAAGTGACCACAAGGGCTGAGGAGGCGTCCGCGATGTTCGTTCTGAGCCTGATGTGTCTCGTCTCGGGAGCGATCATTGCGGGCGTTGCCCCGCGTCGACCCGCACGGCAAGCGGCATTCGAGAGCATGGGCGGCTGCCTGATCGTAGGCGGCCTCTGTCTGCTCGGCGCAGGCCTGCCGCTGTTTCGTTGAAAAGGCCAAGGCTACGCCTTCGACCGTCAGATCGTACTGTGGCTGACATTGTAGCTCCGGCCGATGTCAGCGCCACTCTCGCCGGCCTACCCCGTCGACCTCGATCTGATTGGCGAGTTTGCCGCCGCCTGTTGATCCGTCAGCCAGGGAACAACGAAAAAGCGTGCGACTTTTATGCGGCTTTCGAGAATTGGTTCGACGCCAATTCTGTTATCCCCTGGAAAGATAACATATTCGTCCGCGTACTGCCGAGTAAAAACTACGTCCGTAACCAGGGCCGAGTGCGGCAATACCTCAATGTAAGGCTCGACGGCGTGCCGCCGCCGTCGCGTGCGGCCTTGTGGCTTGCCGGCGACAGGGTGCGGACAATCCCACCTGATCGAGGGCGGCAGGCTATCGCGCCGGCCCGCCCTCGTGCAGTCTCCTCGGCCCGCTTACGCCCGCTTACGCCCGCTTGCGCCCGACAGGCCGCAAAACTTGCGAGGGTTGCGAGGGTTTAGCGAGGGTTTTTCAAAACCCTCTCATCCGAAAATCTCAACAATATCAGGCATATAACGTACACTTGCGAGGGTTGCGAGGGTTTTCGCGCGCACGCGCGTAAGGAACGCTTTTCTGCCGGCGCAATTCGATTGGGGCTTTCTCTTACATACATACGAGGAAAACCCTCGCAACCCTCGCAGGTGGTAGGTAAGCCCCTTATATTAAACAATAAAACGGCCGCGAGGGTTTTTCAAAACCCTCGACGAACCCTCGCAACCCTCGCAACCGGCCTGACCGCGGCGAGGCCGTGCAGACGGGAACGCGGCCGATCTATGCCAGCGAGCGCCGGGAAAAGGTTGTCGGCCAGGAGCCGGTTTTCGAGCCCTCGGTCGCTTTCGATCGGGCGATCTATGCCGGGTGGCATTGCGAGCTTGTGCTGCTCGCGGCCAAGTTCGCCGCCCTGCCCGGCCTGAACGTGACCGTCCCGCGCGCCTGGGGCGCCATGCGAGGCGCCGGCGACGCTGCTCGACTCTCTCCTGGTCCCGCCGCCGCCGGGCGATGGCGTGCCGCAGCATGTGCGGGATTGGGAGCCGGGCCAAGCCCGGCCGCGCAAGGCACGCGCCGCCGGTTAAATCTTACCCGAGGGGGCTTTTCAGACGGCAAAAGTTTGCGGACAACAAGCAGGCGTCAAAAGGTTTCCAAAGCGCCTCGCTCTGCAGGGCGCTTTATTGTGAGCCCACCCTCAAGCCTGCCGGTAAAATCTTGCGGATCGTGGTCACAGTCGACGACGCCTCGAGGCGCTTCGTCGGGGCGATCGCCGCCCTCGCTGCCAAGGCGCAGCGGGTCATGGTCGAGGGGCTCAACGAAGGTGGCGACTTGCTGCGCACCGGCGCCCGGCGCGATCTGCGCAAGCAAACCGGGGCCAAAACTTACGGGACGATCGTCGAGCATATTGGCTCGCGCCGAGCGGCTCCTGGCGCGCTGGAATATACGATCATGGGCGAGGGCAAGGGTCTGCCGATCCGCCTGTTCCCGTTGCGCTCGGCCGTGCACCGGCCGGTTACGGCGCAGCCCTTGGGCGCGGCGCACACCTTCGCGCGCAGTTTCACCACGTCCCGGCGTGGCCTGCTCAGGGGGCGGCGCGGCAACCGATCCGCGGCCTACGCGGGTCGTCGATCGCAAAGGAAATCACGAAGGATCAGACCGGCGCCGACTTCACGGCGAACGCCGCGCCGACGGTGCAGCGCGCGGTGCTCAAGCGCCTCGGCCGGATGATCTGAGACCATAAGCCATGCGCCGGGCGCCCGACCCGGCGCGACCTAGCTGCGTTTCGCCCGCGTCGGGCCCATGGCGGGGCCCCTCGGGAGGAGGTCGAGCCATGCGTTTGAAGGGGTCGCGGGTCCCTCCCCAGCCCGAGCTATATCGCGGGCGGGAAGCACCCGGCTTTTTCCCAGTAAAGCGGTTTTGAAACTGGGGTGACAGTCGTGACGGACAGCGAAAGTCAAAGTGACAGCAACAATGACGACGCTCTAAGGGCCTGTTTGAGCTCCTGCGCCGGACGCCCCCATCTGCTCGTGTACAAATACAAATTCCGTCTGGCGGGGCGGAATGAAGAGCAGATCTGGACGGACTGACATCGGACGCCTTACAAATCGCGCCTGAAGGACATGGTGCTGAAAGCGGGCTTGGACGAGGCGGCCTATTTCCTGGAACGAGCCGATCCGCCGGATCGACTAGGGCGTGTCGTCGTCTGAACGGATTGGCTTGGCTAGCGTTTTCGTTTCTCTGATGCCGGAGGGACGATGCTGAGCGACGCCCAGTGGTCTGAACTGGAGCCCTTGGTCGAGGCCTGCCGGCCCAAGGCCAAGACGCCCCCACAGGATCTCAGGCGCACACTCTTAGCCATCCTCTAGCGGCATCAGAACGGGGCCAAGTGGCGGGCCATTCCAGAGGATCTGGGGCCGTGGTGGCGCGCGGCGCAGATCTTCATCCGCTGGTCGCGTGCTGGCGTCTGAGAGCGGCTGCTCGGCCTCGTGCAGGAGCAGGGCGTCCAGCTTGGTATGGTGTTCCTCGATGGCACCAACGTGCGGGCGCACCAAAAGGCGGCAGGTGCTGCCAAAAGGGGGGATCTGGGGCCGAGCGAGACGCTCGTGAAGCGCTTGGCCGCCTCATCCTGAGCCTGTCGAAGGACGCGTGGCGGCGATAGTTCCAAGGCTTGCGTGATCGCCGACGGGCAGGGTCGCGCCATCGCCTTCCGGCTGGCACCCGGTCAGGCTCATGAACTGCCTCACGCCGTCCCCCTGCTCGACCAACTGACGGGCGTGCCCAAGTGGGTCGTCGGGGACCGCGGCGACACCCGTCACGCCTTTCGCCAGCACATCTGGAACATGGGCGCGACCGGCGATCCCACCCCAGCGCCACGAGGCGCCCGTCGCGTGCCCAGACTGGATCGACAACAACCGCAGTCAGGTCGAGCACCTCTGGGCCAGGCTCAAGGAATGGCGTGCCATCGCCACCCGCTACGAGAAGACCGCCGCCAGCTTCATGGGCGTCCTCTCCCGCGCTGCAGCCCTCGATTGGCTCAAGCGATGACACCCCCTAGAAGCGACGGCGGCGCGTCAGGTGTTGGCGGGGATCAGCCTTTCACAACCGCCGCCGCGGCCTGACTGCGAGCACGAGCTTGAGGGAAGTAGCTGTAGAAGGTGTCCCGGCTCACTCCGAGACGCTTGGCGATCGCTGCGATCGAGATGGTGCCCGTCTGCAGCAGGGCGCGGCCGACCTCGATGTCGGCCTCGGTCAGCTTCTTCGGCCGGCCACCTTTGCGCCCGCGGGCCAGCGCCGCCTTGAGCCCTTCCATCGTGCGCTCCCGGTTGAGGTCGAGGAAGTACTCGGCCATGGCGCCGTGCATCTGCAGGGCGAAGCGCCCGTGAGCGGTATCGCTGTCGAACTGCTCGGTCAGCGACCGGAAGTGGATCTCCTTCAGTCGCAGGCTGTCGATGGTGCGCATCATCTCGACGAGCGACCGGCCGAGCCGATCGAGCTTCCAGACCACGAGCACGTCGGTCGGCCGCAGGTAGGCGAGCGCCGCCTCGAACTCCGGACGCTTGGTCCCAGCCTTGCCGGACTTCTTCTCCTCGAACAGCTTCTCGCAGCCGGCGCCTTTCAGCGCATCACGCTGCAGATCGAGGTTCTGGTCGAGGGTGGAGACGCGGGCATATCCGACGAGCATGTCGGGATAGTGATCTTAGAGCGTTTTATCCGCAATAGAAAACCGGTCATAGTTTCCCGACAAAAACGAGGTTGTTTCCGATTGCCCACGATGCGCTCATGCTGACCGTCGGGAAAACGGTCGGATACCCGACATATAACTCGATAGGACGAAGGTCCGAGAAGGGTGGGGAGCAGACCCTGACCCTTCGCCCTGAAGCGGACGTTCCGCATTCGACCCAACACAGACGTACCGTGGGCCATTGGCGCTTCCTGAAAGCAGCCATTCTTCGGCCGTCCGGCAACTTCGGCTCGGGGTGGTGAGCGGCCATTGGCTGGACCACCACACGATCCTTTTAACGGCTAACTGCTCCCCGTATGTCGGGGAAGCGAGCGCTCAGGCATCCCATGTGACTTCCAGGGAATAGCCTGGTGTCAGATCGGCATCCGATAGCCGTAGAACTCGTGGTCCTCGTTGTAACCGCCCTGCCCAGCGCCAAGATCGGCGAAGTCGTGGACGAATTCGATCGCGGTGATCCATTTCACCATCTTGAAGCCCAGCTCGTTCTCGCAGCGCAGGCGCAGCGGCGCACCGTGCAGCACACTGACCGGAGCACCGTTCATCTCGTAGGCCAGGATGGTCAGCGCATGGTGCATGTTGTGCATCCGGTGCGCGTCGTAGTAACGCCCCCCTTCGCCACCCTCGGCGAACGAGTAGAACACGGCATAACGGGCCTCGGAACTGGGTTGCACGAGATCAAGGATGTGCTGCATCGGCACGCCGCCCCACTTGGCGACACCCGACCATCCCTGGATGCAGAAATGCGTGGTGATCTGCTCCTGCTTCGGCATCGCCCTGAGGTCCGCGAGCGAGAACTCCTGTGGTCGATCGACCAGCCCGTCCACCCGCAACCGATAATCCGCAAAATTGCCGGCGACCTGAGCGTCGAACTCGGCGGAGGCGGGCATGGTGCCGTTCGGCCAGAAATAAGGCGATATGTCCGCCTCGGTGAGTTCGGACCGTGGGTCCCACCACTCGGCCAGGCCCTTAATCCAGCCGATCATGAACTTACCGACGTGCTGCACTTGCCGCGCGTAGCGGATCGTTACCGGCGAGGCAGCCGCCCAAGCCCCGGCAACCACCGACATCGCCAGCATGAAAGGTAGGAAACCCGACCACGAGGCGTTCTGCACGCCGGCGAACATGTGGTTGGTGTTCTCGCGCAGGCTGGTGACGAACACCATGACGCCGTGCGCCAGGATGAACAGCACGAACCACGAGAAGGAGAGAAAGTGGATGGACCGCGCCACTTGCCGGTTCAGCACCCGCCCGGTCCAGCCAAGGCGGTTGGAGATCGCCGGGCTCTGCAGCAGGCCGGTGGCAATGGAGACAGGGGCTGCGATGAACACCGTGGCGAAATAGGCCAGCTGCTGCAGAGCATTGTAGCGGGTCCAGCCCTGGTCCACCGGAAAGTTCAGCGACCCGTACTGGATCGCCGTCGAGATCGCGCTTGGGAACACGTCCCAAGTCAGCGGCACCAGGCGGCGCCACTGATCGGTGGCGAATAGCATCACGTAGAAGACGACGCCGTTCACCGTCCAAAGCAGGTTAGTGGAGAAATGCCACCAGCGGGCCAACCCGATGGAGTGGCGCAACCCAGGAATGCCGAGCCACTTCGGCAGCGTCACGGAGTCGTCTTTGGCGGTCCAGATCCGCCCGGTCGGCACCGGGCGCTGGAAGCGGAACCAGTCCGTGCCTGGCGTGCAATCTCGTTTCCAGTATAGCCGGGGGTGGTCTGCCAGGATTTGGATGCCGGCGCGGATGATGAACATCATGAACAGCATGTTCAGAAAATGCTGTAGCCGCAGCCACCAGGGAAAGCCGGAGTTCACCGAAGGCGCATTCTGCGCGATGCCGGGATGGCGTACGATGAACGCCTTCACGTCCGGATACTCTCGCAGGCTCTGTGCAAGGGCGACCACGAGGACGAGAGCGGCGAAGCCGAGTGGCAAGGCCCACAAAGTGCTGACCCAGCGCCGTCCGACGCGGATGCGAGGCACGATGCCTTGCTGTGGCGGCAGCCAATGGCTCAACAGGATGCGATCATCTGCACCACTCAGCTTCGCTGCGAGCGGGTCATGGATCGGCACGACATTGGGTGTATCCGTCATCGGCCTGATCCTGTGTGATGCTGGCGCGCCCGCCATGCTCTGCGCGGTGTGTCTGGTCCTCGGTTGGCAATCGGCAGGCTGACAGGATGGTGAGGCATCCAGCAGACCCATCTCGAACTGAAGTCGATGAAGCTGAATGGGTTGCGTAGCCGGTAACAGACCAGGATCACGCTTCCATCCTAGGCCCAGTCCTGCTGCGCGTCCCGATAGTATGTTGCCATCGAGTCAACGAGGGTCTGCCTCGGGTCGTGAGCGGGCGCACCAGTAGCGTCCGCTGTTATGCATGGCTACCCGAGAGCGGACCAGAAGAAATCCACCCTTCTCAGACATTGCCGCAAGCAATCGTGGGTATCGGCAAAACGGTCTGATACCCGACACGTCGTTCAGGTTGCTATCGACCCTTCTCTGAAGTTCAGAAGGTCCGCTTGCGGGCAACCTGACCCAGCTCTGTGACCAGCTCTGATCAGACGCGGCGAGACCTGGTTTGTATTAACGAAGCGAAGAGGTTCCCCAACTCGACCTGACCACGTGCGATCGGGAGCCGATCCACATTGTCGGCAACATCCAGCCGCTCGGGTTTCTGCTCGACCTCAATCCGTACACCCTGGTGATTGTCCATGCGGATTAGATCAGGGCTGAGTATCAGGTGGTCTGCTTGTGTGCGTCAGGTCGCGTCCGCCTGCACCAGCAGATCGGTCGGCATCGATATTAGCACGCGCAGACCCTCGGGTTCCCAGTGATAGGCGATCTTGCCGCCGAGCTGGCCGCTGACGCTGCGCTGGACCAAGGTTGCGCCGAACCCGACATGTTCCGGCGGTTGCGCGATCAGCGGCCCGCCCCGCCCACACCAAACCAGGCTGATGCGCTTGTCGTAGCGACGACATCTCAGACTGACGGTGCCTATATCACCAGACAGAGCACCATACTTGACCGCGTTCGTCGCGAGTTCGTGGATGATCAGCGCGAGGCTCGTTACTGACGTATCGCGGATCGGAATATCGGCAACATCGAACAACCGAATACGGCGATGTGCGCTGCTCACATCCTCGAACGGCATCAGCAAGGTGCGCAGTAGCGCCTGCATGGTCTGCACCGGGCGTGGCTCTGCCTTATCTTGGGATGACGCATGCAGATACTCCAGCGCCCGACCGAGGTTGGTGAACCGATCTCGCAGCGTTCGTGCATATGGCTGCACCACCGGCACGTTGCGTGCCGACAGGGTGACCAGGCCGTTGACCAGAGCGAAGACGTTCTTCAGACGATGGCTCAGTTCTAGGCTGCACAGGACGCTGTGGGTTTGTGCTTGAGCCAATGCGGTGATGTCCCGTGATACCGCGAGCAGGCCGATGAGATCACCGTCGTCATCCAACATGCGCGAGAGCGTGATGTCCCAGTAACGTGCCTCTCCAAAAATTCCCGGACGCCAATGACTGAAACGGGCGACGCCGGTGTCACGCACGGCTTCGAGCATCTCCAAAACGGTCGCTCGCGCCTCATCGGGCCAGGATAGAGCCCAGGACTCGCCCTCGTTCTCGGCGGTGTTGCTACTGCGCAGCTGCTGTAGCGCGGTCGGGTTGGCGAACTGAAGATTACCCTGTGGATCGAGCACCTCAATGCAGTCTGGGCTCGCCTCGACGATGCACCGGCTTAGGATCTCGACGGACCATGGGCCGCGCCGTACCGCTTCGATGGTGCTGGGGTCGAACAGTCGGTGCTGTGGCGGTAGACGGCGTTGAGGTGAACCGTAGCCATTCAGGCCGGGGGATAGCGCCAGGGAGAGACGATCCCAGAGGGGTCCTGTCGCCATTGCCAGCTCCCGCGCCTTGGTCTCGCATGACGAAATGTCAAGCTATCGCCAAACTACGGAAACTGCGCATTGTCTCATGATCAAAAGATCATTACCTAGAAAACTTTACGGAAATTTAATCATTCTTCCGATGCATGCATTCCAACTATTGATGTTGAAGCTAAGAAAATGTTCTTTTTATGGAATGTTTTTGAGATTTTATTCTACCAGGCCCGTTACGCCTGAACGGGCTGATGCTCACTCAATGGAATGCTACTCCTTTCATAGGAGCGGATAGGAGAAGTAGCGGTACTCGCCGCGCCCGAACCCGTGCCTCGCCATGACGACGTGGCTGCGGAAGGTGGGTGTGTCCCCGTACATCCTGGAGACCGCATCGCACTGGTCGGCGACCAGGAGCTTGGGCAGCACGCCCCAACCCTGCCGGTCGAGGTCACGGGCGATTGTCTCCCAGTCCAGTTCGTCGATGCGGGCCATGATCATGTCGTCTGCTCCCGGTCGAGGATCGCGCGCTTGCGCTCGACGCCCCAGGCGTAGCCCGACAGGGCTCCGTCGCTACGCACGACACGGTGGCAGGGAATCGCAATCGCCAGCTTGTTGGCCGCGCACGCACCCGCCACCGCCCGGGTCGCGCTCGGGAGCCCGATGCGCTCCGCGACATCCATGTAGGAGGAGGTCCGACCGAGCGGGATGTCGCGCAGCGCCTGCCAGACCCGCTGCTGGAACGCCGTGCCGCGCACGTCGAGCGGCAGGTCCAGGCCGACCTGCGGCGCCTCCACGAAGCCGACCACCTTGGCCACGACGGCCTCGTAATCGGCGTCGGCGCCGACCAGCTTCGCCTTGGGGAAGCGGTCTTGGAGGTCGCGCGCCAGTTCATCGGGGTCGTCGCCGAGCAGGATGGCGGCCACGCCCCTGGCGCTGGAGGCGACCAGGATCGAGCCCAGTGTCGTCTCGCCGATAGCGAAACGGATCTCCTCCTGTACCCCGCCCTTGCGGAAGCTCGAAGGCGTCATCCCCAGCATGGCGGTGGACGCCTCGTAGAAGCGGCCGCTGGATCCGAAGCCGGCATCGTAGATGGCCTCGGTGACGCTTCCCTCGCCGACCAGCGCCTCGCGCACCCGCTTCGCGCGGTGGGCCGCCACGTAGCCCTTCGGCGTCAGGCCAGTTCGCGCCTTGAAGATACGGTGGAAGTACCCGGGGCTGAGCCCGAGCGCCGCGGCGAGTTCGGTCAGTGACGGCGCCGTCTCGCTGTCCTCAATCAACCGGCAAGCCTTGGTCACGAGCTCGGCGCTCACCGTCTCAGCGGCCGGTCCGTCGGGCTTGCACCGCTTGCACGGCCGGAAACCCGTTCGCCGCGCATCCTCAAGGGTGTCGTGGATGGTGACGTTCTTGGGATTGCAGCCGCGGGAGGGGCAGGACGGCCGGCAATAGACCCCGGTGGTACTGACGGCGTACCAGAATTGGTCGTCGGCCGTCTTGTCCCGGGCGACGATACGGGCCCAGCGCGGGTCGGCAAGGACCGCCATGGCGTGCGTGTCTCGGCTGGTCATAGCGTCGGGTCTCACGCTGCGAGTTCGGCTTCCCCGCGTGCCCGGTCGACGTCGGGCATGCGGTAGGCATCTTCCTTGATCTCGGCGAGGCGGGACGGAATGATCTCGGTGCCTGAGACACCGTAGAGCTTCTGGAAATTCATGATCAGCGGCTGCCACTTGGCGGGGTCGATCCGATTTTTGTGCCCCGCCATGAGTAAGTCCGGGTGCACGTGGACGCGGGTGATGCGCACCTCGAAGGCGGAGAGCAGGCCCGCAACCTGGGGGTCGTCGTCCATGATGCCGTGTCGGGCCGCGACGACGGCCTCCAGTTGGATTGGGCATTCCAGAGCGCGCGGCGGGGCCACCGTGTGCGACGGGATTGGGGTCAGGCCGGCCACCTCGAACTTCCGGGGCTCATAGGAATAGCCCAGCTTCTGCTTCAGCTCGGGTATCTTCTCGGTGCCCGTCAGACGCGCCAGCCTGTTCACCGCATCGGCCTGTTTGGGTGACGCCAGGTTCAGGACGCATTGTCCCGTCCGGATCATGTTCTGTGGCGTCTGCGACGCGGTCTGGAGGCCGAGCATGCACCGCCAGCCGAGCCACCATGCGGCTGACATCGGCGCGAGGTTGGCGGTGCCGTCCTCGTTCTGCGTGCTGATGAGGACGACCGGGGTTCCGAGGTAGAGGATCGACGGCTCGATGGTGACGTGGGGATCGGTCACGAGAAGCTCCATGGCTTGGCAACGAGCCGGTTATGCGATCCCGTGGGCTGCGAAGAACTCCGCTTCTTGCTCTCGAAACGATCAGTTCGCCCCGTCGGCGAACGTCGGCTTTCTCACTCTCCCGCCCCGGAGCGGACCGGCCGCCCCCCACCGAGGCTGTGTGAAAACGCGGCATTCATCGGTTGCGGTAGAATGATCTCCTCTCGCCCGCGCTGTGCGTTGGCTTAATAGGTGAATTGTCAGCGCCAGATCGGCCGTCTGGCGAGCTGAACTAGTTGCCGCGTAAAAATTTGTTTTACGCCTTGGCAATGCGCCCGCGTTTTCACACAGGCTCCACCCTTCTCGGACTTTGCCGCAACCAGTCGTAGGTGTCGGAGAAATGGTCGGATATCGGACATGCGAACTGATAGGACAAACGTCCAAGTTGGGTGGCAACTGGACCTTGCCCTATCATCCGAAAGAGGACGTTCCACCTGTGATCCAACTCGTCCACGATCCGGTATAGCTAGCTTTCGCACCTGCAGACGTTCGATGGCCACGCTGTAGGTCATCAGACCATCCGAAGGGCAGATCGGCATGAAGTGCCATATAAACACAACCTGTGGTTCGTCAGCCTTGAACGTTGCCGCTGACTGTCTTCCATTTCACACAGCGCTCCCGATCTCGGACAAGTGATTGTCGATTGGGGACCATTTAACTGACTTTAACCAATTGGTGATCAAATCGCTTTGATTTTATCAATTGATAGGCCGAGCCGTGTTCGCAATAGGCAATAACGACGCTAAAGCCACTCTGGACGCGGTCGCCTTGTCGCAAGCGATCATCGAGTTCCGGTTGGACGGGATCATCCTGACCGCCAATCGGAACTTCCTCGACGCCATGGGTTACAGCTTGGCCGAGATCCAGGGCCAGCATCATTCCTTATTCATCGATCCGGCTGACCGAGACAGCGCCGAATACCGCGCATTCTGGGATGCTCTGCGCTGCGGGACCTACAGGGCCGCCGAGTTCAAGCGCATCGCCAAGGGCGGGCGTCAGGTCTGGATCCAGGCGAGCTACAACCCTGTTCGCGACCGGTCTGGTCGTGTTTTCAAGATCGTCAAGATCGCCACTGACATCACCGGACAGAAGCTTCGCGCGCTGGATAGCGACGGTCAGATCTCCGCCCTGCACCGCTCGCAGGCTGTCATCGCCTTCGACCCGACCGGCACGGTCCTCGACGCCAATCAGAACTTCCTCGATGCGGTCGGCTACCGGCTTGAGGAGATCCGGGGCTGTCATCACAGCCTGTTCGTGGATGACGTCGAACGGTCGGGCATGATCTATCGCGGCTTCTGGGATCGGCTGGGACGCGGCGAGTTTGCCGCTGGCGAGTTTCGCCGGATTGCCAAGGGCGGCCGCGAGGTCTGGATCCAAGCAACCTACAACCCGATCACCGATGCAAACGGGACGGTGCTGAAGGTGGTCAAATTCGCTACCGACATCACCGAACAGGTGCAGGACCGCCAGCGCAGGGTCGAGGCGCAACGCGCGATCGGTGCGGATCTCGACGCGATTGGCTTCGCGGTTGAGGCCGTGACGCGGCAGACGGCCGATGCCGTCGGAACGATCGGACAAGTCTCCAGTGACGTCCAAGCCATGGCTTCGGGCTCGGAGGAGTTGTCGGCCTCCGTCTGCGAGATCAGTCAGCAGGTCAGCCACGCCGCGCGTATGGCCGGCGAGGCGGTCGAGCAGGCGCGTCACACTGGCGGCATTGTTGAGGGTCTGAGCGTGCAGGCGGCGCAGATCGGCGAAGTGGTCACGATGATCCAGGGCATCGCCTCGCAGACCAACCTGCTGGCGCTGAACGCTACGATTGAGGCGGCGCGAGCCGGCGTCTCGGGCAAGGGTTTTGCGGTCGTGGCTGCTGAGGTGAAGGCTTTGGCCGAGCAGACCGCCAAGGCGACCGATCAGATCCGGGTGCAAATCTCCGCGACCCAGGCGGCCACGTCCGAGGCCGTTGGCGCAATCGGTTCGATCCAAAGCACGATCCGGGCACTGAACGAGGTGTCTGCGGCGATTGCAGCAGCGGTTGAGGAGCAGTCGGCCGTGACCCGTGAGATGTCGGGTAGCATGCACACGGCAGCGCAGGGGGTGACGACGATCGCCGGCGGCATGGATGCGATCGCCCGCGCAAGCGAGCAGGTTGACACTGCCACACGCCAAGTGCGCGAAGCTGCGAGAGCGGTCGGTTGAGGTCATGGACGGCGATCCGTCGCGCGCCTCGCATCCCCACGGCGGAGAGCCACGGCGTCGGGATCGCGATATCAGCGACGAGACCACAGTGCCGGTGAGCGTCGTGCGGGAAGGCGATATCCGCTTCCACGGCTCGCCATTTATAAGCAGACAGTCTCAATTCCACCCAAACGGGTCATTCAGCCTCCGACCCTTCCCGGACTTTGGTTGGGTCTGGTGTTGGAAGTCGCTCAATGACGTCCGATCCGGGCGAGCGTCTGCCCTAGGCTGATCAATAGCAAATCCGTCGCCGCGCGAACCCCAGCGGGCGCGTCGGGGCCGAGCGTCTGCTTAAGTGCTAGGGCGAGGTCAGTCGCTCGTTCCAGCGGGTCATCGCTTATACCCGAACCGCTGACGACGTAGCGGTCGTCGCCATCGTGCATCTCGGTGATGTCGATCAGGATTCCGCACGAGCGCAAGGGATCCCCGGCCCCAGATAGATAGGTGCGGCCACGGCTGAGGAGCCATCGAACGGACCCGTCCTCGGCCATGACACGGTACTCGACCAGGAATAGGCCACCCGCCCGGGTCACCTCTCCAACATGATCAATCAGCCAAGCATGGTCGACGGGATGCACAGCCGCAATAGAGCTCGGCCCAGTAAGCTCTTTCCCGGCGAGGTCCGGATCTCCGGTCAGCAGCTGCGCCGCACCGACGTCGTAGACGATGACTTGGCGCACGTGATCCAAATCCCAAGTTCCAACGACGCGGGAGGCTTCAAGGGCGGCATGCAATCGCTCGTGCGAACCACCGATGTCCCCGGACGTGGCCACTGAACTGTCGAACCGCCGATCCATCTTGCCATCTCGCATGCGGGCAGCCGGACTGTGCCAGACCAATCCGTACTCCTTGCTTGCATGAATGACAAAGATTTCGTTTTGTGGTTGTGTATCGGGGGCGACCGTTGCCCTTACAGCGGGTCAGACAGCTCATCCCGTGTACGCGGAAGAGCCGGATAGGGCGGAGGAAGCGCGCATGGGCGACGATATTATAGCCCAGATCGCGATGGACGGCGACGCGACGACGAAACGGAACCTGCGCCGGATAGCTGACGCCCTCGGCGTGCCGGCCTCAGAGTTCTACAGTCCATTGATGCTGGATCAACAAGGCCTGACGTTGCTTACGCTTGTACAGGCCTACCTCGGCGGAGTCGATCCGGAAGCCCGCGAACGTTTCATGCATGCGGTGCAGGCGATAGGCGCTCAGTACTTGGCGACGTGATGGCGATCACCCCACGCGTTAAGTGGGCCGCGATCGCCGCTCTACCGTAGCAGAACAGGTCTGCGGATCAGTCACGTAACCCGTCGCACGCGTTCGGCCCATGGCGACTGCCTTCGCACTGACAGCCACGGGAACAGCGACGCGACTGCGCACGGGGCCGAGCGTCTGTTTCCGGGCACTGAGCTAACTATTGCTCCCCAACGACCTGGAAGTGGATCATCCTCCACCAAGCTACCCCGAAGCGGACCTTCCGAGGGGCCGCAATGGGTCGATAGGCGCCGTCCCTTGCCGTCGAGAAAACGATTGTTTACCGGACATATCGGCTGATAGTATGAATGATCGCGTGGATTAGTTTTCAGCCCGGCCGCTTCCAAAATGAAACTCTGGTCCGGTTCATTTGTGTTCTGCAACTTCACGCCATGTTCGGTACGGAGGCATCGAATGCCACGGCTACAGGATGGAAGGCGTGCACGAGGTCGACATCAAGGTGACCTTCCATACCCTTCAGGATAGCGTAGGCCTGCTGACCGGCGATCGGAGGTCTGTAAGGACGCCGTTCGACGAGGGCCCCGTAGATGTCGCAGACGGTAACCAACCGCACGAGATCGGGGATCTCCCGACCCTTGAGCCGATCCGGGTAGCCGGTGCCATCGAGCAGCTCGTGGTGCGACCGCACAGCCGCCAGCATCGTGTCTTCAAACCCCTGGCCCACGAGCATGGCGTGACCGCGCGCTGGATGCGTGCGCATCACCGCCGTCTCCGCCTCGGTGAGCTTGCCCGGCTTGTTCAGGATCTCAGTCGGAACGTGGATCTTGCCGACATCATGCAGCAGGGCAGCCTTCGTCAGGCGATGGCGGTCTGCCTCGCGAAGACCGAGTGCGGCCGAGAAGGCGGCAGCCAGCGACGCCACGAGCAGGCAGTGCTGGTGCGTGGCATCGTCGAACTGTTGGACCGCTCGGATCCAGTCGTAGATGCCGCTCTCACTGACGGCACGCACGACGAGGTCGGTGCCGATCTCGGCGCCGGCGGGCGTGATCGGTCTGCCGGATAAGAGGACCTGCCGGAGGAATTGCCGCGCTTTGACAGCCCGCTCCCGCACAGCAGCCGGGATCGGCCGCATCTGAACCTGGATGTGGCCCAATGTGGTTCGTAGCTGCTGCACGCTCGCGTTGGCGCTGAGCGTGCCATTCGCACCTAGAACCTGGGCATGAGCCTCGGCACGGGCAACATTGCCATGGACGAGGAACAGGTACGGCACCCCTTCGTCGCGCACCTGTTCTAGGACTCGGCGTAGGCGAACGATGGCATCGGAGGTGAGTGCCTCGACGTCGCTGACGATCAGTTTGGGGCGTGATACCGGCAGCGTGTCGCCGTACAAGTCATGGATGGTGCCGCCGGTTGCGGTCCCAAGATCGCGTGTGAGCCTTTGAGCACGACGCAGGTCATCCGTGATCAGCAGAAGCTCGCCCATGGCTGTTTCCGATCAGAGCGCTTCTTGAATGGAACGTCAGTGGGCTATCTGATGCTCTCGGCAACCTCGCGGCGCAATTCCGGTACGCGCGCCCACGGCTCGGTAGTCCGGGCTAGCGCTTCCAGGCGCGATCCGACCGCCGTCTCACGGACCGCCAGTACCGCGTCCCAGGCTGACGTGAAGGCTTCGACACAGGCCGGGTCGAAATGGCGGCCACTTTCGGCTTGGATGCAGCCCAGCGCCTCCTCGACCGCCATGGCCGCCTTGTACGGTCGCACCGTGGTCAAGGCGTCGAACACATCCGCCACCGCGACGATTCGGGCCGATAGGGGGATGGACTCGCCAGCCAAGCCGTGCGGGTAGCCGCAGCCATCCCACTTCTCATGGTGGGCCTCGGCGATCTCCGCGGCCAAGCAGATCAGCTCCGATCCGCTGCCGGTCAGGATCCGCTTGCCAACGATCGGGTGGGTGCGGATGACGGCGAACTCGGCCTCGTCGAGCCGCCCCTTCTTCAGCAGGATCCCGTCGGGCACGGCGACCTTGCCCACGTCATGAAGGGGGGCTGCGAGGTACAGCCGTTGGCAGTAATCCTCCGACAGCCCCATCGCCTCGGCGATGATCTGGCTGTAGCGGGCCACGCGCCAGGTATGGTCGCCGGTGTCGTTGTCTCGGTATTCGACCGCCAGGGCGAGGCGGAAGATGATCTCGGCTTCCCGCTCGCGCAGCTGTCGTGTCGCCCGCTCGATCTCGCCGGCCAGTGACGCCGCCTGTTCGTCGAGGTGCCGGACCGCGTTCGCCAATCGGACGAGGTTGTTCACCCGCACATTCAGCTCGATTCCCTTCGCTCGCTTGTCGAGGAAATCGGTGGCGCCCGCCTCCAGCGCGCTCAGCCTGACCGTGTCGCACACATCGCTGGTGATCATGGCGACTGGCACCTGCGCGTAGTGCGGTATAGCGCGGATCTCACGGATGAAAGTGATCCCGTCCAGCTCGGGCATGTGCTGGTCGACCAGCACGAGGTCGAAGGCGCAGGTTCGAGCCTCGACCAAAGCCGCGAGCGGGTCGCTGCAGGCGGTGACGATGATGCCGTCTTTAGCCTCCAGGAATTGTCGGAGGCGCAATAACATCACCTTGCTGTCATCTACGAGGAGGACGTCCATAATCAATTTCCGGCAGGTTTGGCGGGACTGTGATGCGGTCCAGACCGGACGACGTGTTCAGGATGGATAGTCTTCAGCGAGCAAGCCCAGCCGCGAGAAGGTGTCAGCCAAGCGGTACAAGCTGCTGCGCAGAGTCTGGATCTCCGGCGGCGAGCTGCCAGGTGCGACGGCCAGACGGTCGATTTCCTGCTCTAGATCCCGGCTCAGCTGCCGCAGTGAGCCTCCGAGCGATCGGATCTGAGGCCAGCGTGGCCCGGGATCGGCCTTGGTTGTGAGGACCTGTTCCAGGGCCGCCGCGAGCCGCTCAGCACCCGCTTGGTCAACGCGGCGGGACAGTAGGTGAACCTCGGCCATGATGACCTCACGCGGCCCGGACTGTGGCGAGGAAGCGTCCGACCTCGGCTGAGAGGTGCTCGGATTGGCGCGACAGCTCGGAGGCCGCGCCGAGGACTTGACTGGCAGCGGCCCCGGTCTCCTCGGCAGCGCCCGCCACACCGGCGATGTTGCTGGTGACCTCGCCCGTACCCATCGCCGCCTGGCTGACGTTGCGCACGATCTCCTGCGTCGCCGCACCCTGCTGCTCAACGGCGGCCGCAATGGACGTTGTTACGCCGCTGATCTCCTGGATCCGGGCGGTGATGCCACCGATCGCCGTCACTGCCTGACCGGTGGACGCCTGGATGCGTGCGATCTGTCCCGAGATCTCATCGGTTGCCCGCGCCGTCTGCGAAGCCAGTTCCTTGACCTCGGCAGCGACCACCGCGAAGCCTCGTCCCGCTTCACCGGCGCGCGCCGCCTCGATGGTGGCATTCAGTGCCAGAAGGTTGGTCTGTCCGGCAATGGTGGAGATCATGCCGACCACGTCGCCGATGCGCGAGACCGCCGTGCTCAGCTCCTGCACCAAAGCGCCGGTTTGATCGGCCTCGGCGACAGCTTGCTGTGCGAGGGCTGCAGAGCCATCGACCTGGCGTCCGATCTCCTGAACCGATGAGCCGAGCTCCTCGGCCGCTGCGGCGACGGTGTTGACGTTGGTGGCGGCCTCCTCCGCGGCAGCGGCCACGGTCGTGGATTGGCTCGCCGTCTCGGTCGCCGTCGCCGTCATCGTCTGGGCAGTCGCCTGCAGCTCGGTCGCCGACGACGAGACCATGCCGATGATCCCGCCAACCGCCGCTTCGAAGCCGTCAGCCATCTGCTGCATGCCAACCTTGCGCTGCTCCTCCGCCGCCAAGCGTGCCTGGGCGGTATCAGCCTCGAGCTGGCGGGTGCGGATCAGGTTGTCCTTGAATACCTGCACCGCGGCCGCCATCGCACCGATCTCGTCTCGGCGGGCTCGGTACGGCACCTCGGCCGTGGTGTCGCCGGCCGCCAGCACGGACATCGTGCTCGTCATCGCTTGGATCGGCCGTGACACGTGTACCAGGCCGAATGCGGTGGCCGCGCACGCCGTGGCTAGCGCCAGGGCCGCGGCAACGTAGGCGGCCAGGGTGGCAGCATCTGTCTCGGTCGTTGCAATATCCGCGTCGTGGCGGGCCCCACCTTCGTTGAGGGCAACATCGCGCGAAAGCGTCGTACGCGCTTCGTCGTAAAGGTGCACCGCATCAGGGCCGCTCATCAGAATGAGTGCCGCGGCCTGCTGTCCCGCCTCCATCAAGCGGCGCATCTCGCTATCGGCGTGCTCGAATCGGGTCCAGGTGGCGGAGAATGCCTCATACAAGGACTTCTCCTCGGCGGAGGAGATCAGTGCCTCGTAGGTCTTGCGCGCGCTCGCGAGCTTGGCATGGGTAGCGGCGAGCTGGGCTTCGTTTGCAGCGAGACGAGAGGCCGTATCGGAGAGCGTGAGGAGACGCAGCTGCTTTATCCGGACCTCGGATGCCGCGCTCCCGATCGCGTTGACGGCGATAATGGAAGGCAGCCAGTTGGTTGCGACCTGCGTAACGCTGTGACGAATACCGGTCAGCTTGAGGACGGAAAGAACGCCTTGTCCCGCACAGATCAGCGCGAGAAGGCCGAAGGCCGCAGACAGCGCGGCCTTGAGGGACAGGTTCAGACGCATGTGGCAAGGCTCTGATCGTAAGGGGCTAGTCGGATTGATGCCCCGCTACCGCACGCCTGAGGCCGCGCACGGATGTGCAACAATCTCGTGCGAGAGCGCGGGATGTATGAGCAGGCAAGCCTACTCAGAAGGCAATTCTTACTGTCTAAGATCAGTTATAAATGCTTAATTAAAGCTTAATATACGAAACAAGTGATCGGCAATAAAATCTATCAAAAGATCAAATACTGGATCGGCCTCAAAGGTACGCAAGGCCAATCTTATAAATTGATTAGATCGCGGGTTACTCGTTGGACGTAGCCGCGAAAACGGCGAGGCCCCGCAGGGCGCCAGGTAATAAGTCGTTACTTATTGAGCTGGGCTCGTAGCGCCCGCCACTGCTCCCAGCCGGGCGGCCGACCCGCCGCACGACCTCACGCTCGAATGAGATGAAGGCCTGAATACCGCCCTCGGCATCCCGCAACGGCCGGCAGTCGATCTCGGCCCGGTACTTGGCTCCATCGCCGCGGTAGTTGGTGACGTAGCCGTGAAACCGCTCGCCTGAGGATAGAGTGCGGTGGAAGGCGTCAAGCGTCTCCCGGCGCGTCTCCTTGCCTTGCATGAAGCGCGGACTCTGCCCGACGATCTCGCCCGGGTCCCGGCCGACTAGCTGCCCGAACGCGGGATTGGCGTAGAGGATGATCGGACCCGGACGTTCGATCGCCGCATCCGTGACCACGATGCCGACCGAGATGTCGTGCGCAAACGCCTTGATCCACTCGACGATTGTCATTCAGCTCCAGCGCATATGCCGCTCGCGTACGGTGCCGATCTTCAAGACAGCTACGGCCTCGACGTTCCATAGGACGCCCTTATGCGCACGGCCATTTCGTCGGGAAAACGGTCGGATACCCGACACCGCTGAGCTATGCGCTGAGTGCGCATAAGGTGCTTGCGATGTGGGCCGCCCGGTGAGGGCCATCGCAGATCCGCGGCAAGGCCACGGTCGCGCACGGTAAGGTACGGCAGCGTCACGGTAAGGAGCACGGTAGCAGCAGGGGTATCATACCACACGCACTGAAAGCTGCTGGCGGGTGCCATGTTGTCGAGAAAGACACGCCTCGCTACAGCGCGCCATGGACAAGCTCGAAGCCCTCCTGGACCGCCTCAAGACCCATCAGCGGTCATTGATCCTGGCGGCGGCCGAATACGACACATTGCCGGCCGCGAGCGTCTTGAGGCAGATCGCGGAGCTTGAGAACGCCATCGCGGCGGTAGAGGCGGTGGCCGACGAGGAGCGGGGTCGGCGGCAACGGTAGCCCAAGTCAGTCCGGCTGATCGGCTACCGAACGTTAACATATGATTGCGTGCCTAGAAATGTATCAGGCACATAATACTTGCACAACGCCCAATACCGATTGAATATTTTCCGTTCAATAAACAAATCTTGCGCAGAGGGTTCGCCCTGACGCAAGGATATTAACATTATGACCATGATTTCGCGTATTAGTTCCGACCAGCACGATGATTACGCTGTGAGGGCGGCCGCCGCAGCAGCCAGCGGAGATCGTCACGAGCAAGACCACATGAGCGAGCAGCCGTCACAGACACCAACGGTCGCCAACGGCGCTACGTCATATCATGAGGCCGCGATCCGCCAGTCTCAGCCGTCCCGGCGCTGACGGGAACCAACTGGTAGACGAGAGCCGAATGGTTCACGGTGGTTGGTGCTGCATCAGCAGCCAGCCGATCGCCTGATCCGCTGAGGCGGCCCTGCTTGCCCCCTGAGCAGGGCTTTCTCAGGTCTCCGGTCGGCGAACGTTGGGAAGCTCGCCGTATTTTGCCTGAACACGCGCGATGCGGTCCAATGACGTTCGGATGGCGGCACGGGTTGCTTGCAGCATTGCATCGTGCTCGGCGCGATGGGCCCTAACTCGATCAATGAGCATCTGGGTCTCTCGCAACGTGCGCTCTTCCAGCGAATGCATGCCGGCCCTCTCAGTACCCAGAACCGCGGAACGTTAGCGTGTGACCGCTGCGGGCAGCCTTGACCCAAGTCAAGCCTTTCAATCCGCCTTAAGACGCTTGAGGCCTTGCACGGATCATCCAGGCGTCGCGGTCTACGCGGGCCACGGCCAACTCCCTCTGCACGCCCTCAAGCCGGGCATGCATCTCGCCGGCATCGACCGCCGTCTCAATCAGGAGTTCCTGAGCCTCGGCGAGGGCCGCGCGCAGTTCCGCATTCTCGGTCGCGAGCGCCAGGACCAGAGCCGTCGTCTCGTCGCTCATCCTACGGCAACTAGATCCGCTCCGCGATCCCAGTTCTTACCACCCATTTCGTCTTCATAGGCGATAAGCTTCCGCCCAGTCTTGATAGCCAGGTGATACTGCTTGGCCGCCAGCGCGTCGTGGATCGCGACTAGGTACGGGGCCGAGCCCGGGATTGTCTTCAGGATCTCGATCGACTGCATCACAAGGAGGTTCTCAGCCTCGGCCGCACTCTCGTCGAGGTAGATGACCTGCAGGGTCACGCAGAGTTTCTTACTGATCGTATCAGCGTCCGCCTCGCGGATGATCTCGCTTTCGCGCAGAAACCTGCATGGCGTCTCGACCAGGAAGACCGATCGCCGATCCCCGTTCCGGATCAGTGCTCCGTTGATGATCAACCGCTCCGAGGGTTTCAGTTCGATGCGTAGCGCCATGCCGGCAACTCCATTCTAGAGACGCCTGACCATCGACACGATCTGTTAACGTTGTTTAAACTCCCGTGGTCATAATGGTCCAATAACACGCGGTGAATGCTCGACCCGCCCGATTTGACCGGTCGATTTAACGCGTCGGTAGGTGGCGACATGTTTGTTCACAAGGCCGGCAAAAAGCCGGTCCTCTGATCAAGTATGGATCTCACCTCATGTCCGGCGTTTCTCTCACCGCTGCTACCCGCCAGAACCTGCTCTCGCTGCAGGATACGGCGGCGCTCTCGTCGACGACGCAGAACCGTCTCTCCACCGGTAAGAAGGTTTCCTCGGCCCTCGACAACCCAGTCAACTTCTTCACCGCGCAGAGCCTGTCGAACCGCTCGTCGGACCTCGGCAGCCTGCTCGACAGCATCTCCAACGGCGTGCAGACGATCCAGGCGGCCAACCAGGGCCTGACCTCGATCCAGAAGCTCGTGGACTCGGCCAAGTCGACTGCCAACCAGGCGCTTGCGACGCAGATCACCACCACCGGAACGGCTGGCGCCGTCTTCTCTGCTACCGCCAACACTATCAATCTCGAAGTGAACGGCACCGCGGTCAACACCACGCTGACCACCAGCGACACCATCGACACGGCCATCACCAAGCTCAACAGCGCTGTCAGCGCTCAGGGCGCCGGTAACGCGTTCAGCAAGGACGTGACGGGCACCAAGATTGTCGTCAACGCCACCGCCGATATCGAGTTTTCGTCGCCCGCCGATCAGGCCAACCTCGGCTTCACCAGCGGCACTGCTAACGCGGGTCCTCAGTACGGCACCACCTCGACGGCCGGACAGAGCAACAACCTGACGGTGACCGGCGTCAAGGAGCGGGCTTCCCTGTCGAAGCAGTACAACAGCCTGCTGACCCAGATCGACCAGCTCGCCAAGGACTCGAGCTTCAACGGCACCAACCTGCTGTCGAGCAGCGCCACCACGAACAAGCTGCACATCTCGTTCAACGAGAAGGACACCTCGAACCTCGACGTCCAGGGCGTCGATGCCACCTCGACCGGTCTCAGCCTGAAGTCGATCACGGGCGACGCCGGCGCGACTGCGGACGGCAAGGGCAACTTCCTTCTCGACAGCTCGGTCACCTCCACGCTTAGCAGCCTGACGAGCGCATCCACGACGCTGCGCTCGCAGGCCTCGACCTTCGGCTCGAACCTGTCGGTGGTACAGAACCGCCAGGACTTCACCAAGAACCTCCAGAACGTGCTCGACACCGGCGCCTCCAAGCTCACCGATGCCGACCTGAACGAGGAGGCCGCGAACTCCCAGGCGCTGTCGACCCGCCAGTCGCTCGGCATCTCGGCGCTCTCGCTGGCCAACACCGCGCAGCAGGGCGTGCTTCAGCTTCTCCGCTAAGCGGCCTGAGCGTTCACAACACAACGAAGCGGCCAGGGCCCTGCCCCGGCCGCTTTTTCATTTCTACGTGCAGTAAGTCAGCAACGCACCGACCTGTCGTCGCGTGCTCTCTGTGCCGAGCTGCCTGTCGGCGTTCGCGACCACCGCCGGCGCGCATGCGTCGAGAGGCGGAGGCTGTAGCATGCCTTACGAGGCTGTCGTCCTCTACGATGCAGCGCGACCCGACCAACTTGCCGATGCCCGCGCATTTGGCTTGGCTATACACAGCACCGCGGTCAGGAAGCTGAGAGCGCTCAGAGCATGGGTTTGGGCGATCGCTAGAAGCTCTGCGTGATAGGGGACTAGCGTTGGCTCTCGACGGGCAATGTCCTCGACGGCGCGCACGGCTGACCGGACCGCATCCAGGGCATCGTACAAGCCTGGCATGCCCTTCGCCGCGTTCGCCCTGATCGTCAGCAAGTGAACCTCGGCGTTACGTGGAGCTGCTCCCTCCGACCCGCCAGGTTGGGCAGCTGCGCGGATCATGTCGGCCAGATCACTGACTGATAGCGCGAAGCAGGCAGGCAACTTGGCATGGGGGAACTGTTCATCGTCGTTCGTCATACCGTCCGCCTGTGTGTGCCTACTGCATGGCTCGACCGGTTCTACCCGGTGCGCGGATCCTAGATCGAGCTTTGTCGGCAGGGTCGACCGCCGCTTGCCGGCAGCCCTTTTGACGGCTTCGCGCCTCTGAATTCACAGGGTATGGAACAGGAGTATCCGTGCCGCTCACGGATTTACGCCCTCCTCCTTGCGGAAAGGGGGGAGCGTTTCGCGACCCCCCTGACGCCCTAAGTTTTTCTTAGCCCGCCCGGCATGGGGGTGATGATCCGCCACCCCATTTCCGCCAGGGTAGTAACGATCCGTTACCCCCTTCCGAGCCAGCCGCAGCCAGGACGTCCATTCTCGCGAGACGATGCAGACCACGTTGGTGTCGTTGCGGAACCGGGACTGCCGTCGTTCCTCGACCGTGACGAGGCCCAGCACCTTGGCCTGCCGGATTGCGTTGCGGACGGTCGCACGGCTCACGCCTGCCAGCGCCGCGATATGATCCAGAGCTAGACGACAGTCGCCCCGCTTCGCTACCTCCCCCGCGACCACGGCTAGCACCGCCTGCTCGGCCAGCGTGAACCGTGTCGCAAGGCCCGGAGGAAGCCGCCCGGAGGCCGCCCAGCGACGACGGCGCTCCATCGAGGCGTCCGTGCGTGGCCGGGAGCCTGCGCGGCTCCTGGGGCTTCCTAGGGGCTTTGGGGCGTGGGTTCCAACATTCGCCTGTCGGGCCTCGATCAGTCCGGACAGGGCCTCCGCCTCTGCCTCGGACAGGTGCCCTTTCCCGAACGCTTTCCACATGGCGGACGCGACGGCCGGCAACGCGGCACGCGGGGCCGCCTCCGCCTGTCGGCGGATCTCATAGGCATAGTCCATCGTTCACGGTCCCTTACGGGCCGCGGTCTAGGGTCCAGGCAAAGCCTTCCCGTTGACGGAAACAGGTTCCGTCTTGACTCCCGAGGGAGGTCGTGGCTTGTGAGGGGAAGTGACTCGGGCCTCACAGCCCCAGGTTTTCGACGGCGCCACCCTGCCAGGGGTCGGCGCCGTTGGCTTTTCAGGGTCTATCTCGCGGCTTCAATCTCCTGATGCCGGCTCACGACTCGCCACGGGGCGCGCCACAGCCGGACATGGCATGTCGGCCGGCAGGCACCGTTAAGTCAACGCTGGGAGTGTCAGGCGGCGGGGTTGTCGTTCCCGGCGTGATGCGCATTCTGCGCCGCCATGAGCCGATCCGAACTGGTCCAGCGCCTCGCTGATGCGAACCCGCAACTCTACGCGAAGGATTGCGAGGCCGTGGTCGATGCCATCTTAGGCCGGCTCGCGGACGCCATCGCGGCAGGCGATCGTGTCGAGATGCGTGGGTGCAACTTTACAAAAATGGATTATGAAAATAACTCATGATTAACATAAGTTAAAGCGGAACATGTAGGGGTATGCACCTCTAAGTTGTTGCCGACAGGTGGTATTGGGCGTCGGCATGGAAGCGCGGTCGCCTTCGCCCCTTGCAGGGTGAGCTGATTTGCTATGTTAAATCGTCTCGGCTTGAGGCTTTCTGATCTCGCTGTGAGGCAAAGCAGAGATTGCATTAGCGACGCCAAATCTTTAACAGGACAATCAGAAGAACTCACACATTCGTCGCTTAGTACAATGAGCCTTTCACGTAAATTAATGTCTTTAGCAAATGTTCAGACATTACCTAGTGATATTAAGAAATTTAAACCTGAAGTCCACTTGCATATTTTAGCCAAATGGAGCGATCCAGAGATAGAGGCATTCGCGAACGCATTGATAGATACATATGTGATCGCACAGGAATGGGGCGACACTAAAATGGAAGCCGCAGCTGAACAGGCATTGCTTGAGATAGGCCGTTATTTAGCAAAAAGGATAGGCCCGAATGCGGTGGGATATCTATAATCGATCTCATTGCACGGTGTTTTATAGTCACGCAATCCCCTTGGCGCATCCGCTTTACAAGGCTGCGAAACCCAGGCCCGATGTTAAACGCACCCCTTTATTGGCGCACTCATTGCCTGATCCGGCTGCTATGCCGCGTACCTACTATGTCCACGCCACTCGCCATACAGAGCGGAAAGTCGTGCGCTGCTCGGCCGCCTGGATCGCGATTGAACAGTACGATCGGCTATCGCGGCAGGGCTGGAAGGTGAGCGTTCACGACGCATCCGGCGATCCGATTGCCGACGATGATCTAGCTCAAGCGATGCTTGCAGAAGCGCGTGCGCCGAAGGGGATCTAGCCGCACTCTTGTCTGCGGAGCGCTGCTCCACGGTGGATTTGCTCCATAAGGCCGTGAAGATCGCCTCACGGGCGCTGACGGATCGCATTGAGCGAGGCGAGTGTGAGGACTGGTGGGAAGGTGAGATGCAGCGGCTACGCACGGAAGCGCTATGGGCGGTCTCTGCCGGCATTCTCTGGATGGGCTTCAACGCCGTAGAGGCGATGAATGCGTGCATCGTAGCCAAAGGGGCCGGAACGGCTTGCAGGCGAGCCGGTGAAAATCAGGAGTTTTTATCGCTTTTGGTCGTGGTCTGCGCCATCTGTGTTCCCTTAGCGTACCTCTATGTGACGAAGCGGTTCGGGGATTGAGGCTTCGTCCTCGCCTTGCGCCGCTTCACCCTCACTCCTATCCCCGCCGGCCCACATCCGGCGAGACCCACGGCATCACCTGCACCAATCCAATTCACACCGTTCTTGACCTTCCTATCGTTGGAAGGCTTAGGCCCGATTTCACTAGCGTGATGTCATGCGGGGAGAGCGGTATGCGGCACATCGTTTGGTTGGCAGGAACAGCCTTCGCAGTGGCAGTGGTCGGAAGCGCAATGGCCCAAAGCCATGACCACATGCACATGGATCATACCGCCAAGGGCGGCGCTGCCGACACGCCTGCCACGCGCGAGTTCAGGGCGTCGCATGAGCAGATGATGAAGAATATGGCTGTACCCTACACGGGCGACCCGGATGTGGATTTCCGCCTCCAGATGATCCCCCACCATCAGGGCGCGATCGATATGGCGAAGGTCGCGATGCGTCGTGCCAAGGATCCTTGGAGCCGCCAGCTCGCTGAGTCGATCATCGTGGAGCAGCAGCGCGAAATCGATCAGATGCAGGGCTGGCTTCGAAGCCACGGCATGACCACCGCCTCCATCGGCGGTCCTACCCACATCATTGGCCCCAACTCGTTTCGAAGCCTGCCGCCAGAACCTGGCACCCGTGACGAGGCCGCGGGGGCTACTTGGGTGCCGGGATCTGGCGTTCCGTTGCAGTGAACACTCCGAATGCGTCCGGCCGTCATACCGCTTGCTTGGCATGACCTCGGGCCCAGCCGCGGGGCCCTGATGATCAACGCGCGGCGCGTCGAGGCAATCGGTGATATCTGGATCCGGTACGGGAACCAGATCTTCCGGCGTGACCGGCTTGGGCCCCCCGTCGGTGTGCCGGTCTGTCAGGCTGTTCAGTAGGCAGCAGGCCCGTCCTCCGACCTGACCACGGGGCGACGGGTGCATCGTTCATCTCACGAGCGGACCGGTCCTGAGCCCGGCTTGCGGGCAAGATGCCCTCAACCAGTTATCGCAGCGTCAACGATCCACCACGGGGCGGTCCCAAGACACGTTGACCGCTTCTTATGCCGCGGGATCGTGTTCGTTTCGGCGTGGTTAGACCTATAGATCTTCAGCGCGGAGTGATCGCCATGGCCCAGACCCGGCATCTGAATTCTCATTCCGACCCTGTCGAAGAGGGCGCGCAGGCTCGTATCCACGGTAGGCCGAAGGATGCTTGCCCCTATCCTTACAACAGTGAAGAGCGCGCCTCTTGGCTGGAAGGCTACGACGGTACGCCACGCGATGATGCTCCCAATTGGCATCTGGGGTGAGCGCATTGGCCAACATTAAAAAGCTTGAACAGTCATGATCTTGGAAGCCCAAGCCGCGCAGCATCCTGATGCGGTGGCAGGCCGAGCGCTACTGACGGCCAGATTGAGGCGATTGTCTCCTGCCGAGCGCAAAGCATTCCATACGGCAGTTCGTGTCTGCTTCGCATCGCGTGCGCCGGCGGCTGCTAACGAAAATCGAGAGGTCGACCGAGCCTTGGTGTGATGCCACCCATGTTGGTTAGATTTGGACGGTGATCAGCCATGGACCGCGATCAAAAGTCGGAGGAACGGATCGTCGGTTAAAGTGCCTCGTCACCGGTATGGGACTGTAAGGCGATGCGACCTGCCTCCGTGATCTCCCACTCCCGTGATCCGTCCACCCAACCGGCTCCGGTCGGCTCAACAAGACCCATCTTCATCAGCCCGGGGATTTCCTGGTCCCCCTTGGCATATCGACGTGGTCCGCCAGCCAGTAGCGTCAGCCGGTAATGCTGGCTGGGCCGCAGCTTACATTTCATCTTATCGAACCCTCCCGGCGCCTTCTGCTCCCGGAACTGGATGTCGGCCCCTCCCCCGTTCTCGGGCTAACGGTTCCGACCCCCTCGCGGCGAACGCGGAACGTTGTTGCTCTGTCTCCATTCCGCCAGCGCCTCGGCAACGGTTTTTATTCCAGACGTTGGTGCCTTCAGACCATCAATCCAAGCATCTAAATCCTGACGATCAAACCGATCCAGACGCCTATCGCCAAAGTCGATTGGGGCCACCGAACACTGCGCTGCGAAAGCTGCTACTGACAGGCCGCAAAACGATGCAGCCTGCGCTTTCGTAAGAAGCCGGGTAGCGGGTAAGGGCACGCCACGTTCGCTCATTGGCTACCAATGCCTCCATCGCGATCCTTCCGCCCTGTGACCCAGAAGACGAGGAGCGCAGCTGCAATAGTAACGACCGCGGCAGCGATCATGACGAGGAGGAAGGGATCGTCGATCACGGCCTACCCTTCAAACTGTCTAGCCTTCACAGGGCCTTCCGCTCGCGGAACCGGATGCCGGCCCCGCCGCCATTCTCGGCGATGAATTCCAGCCCAGCGCGCTCAAAAGCCTCGACCAAGGCGCGGTTATTCAGGGTCGTGAGGCGCCGGGATGGCTTCCCGTCCACGCTGCGGACCGTCTCAAACGCCTTGATCGTCGGCAAGGGGACGCCCGACGCCTCCGACAACCCTTTCTGATCCATTCGAGCCAATGCGCGCCCTGCGCGGCACATCTCGGGCGTCAATTCAGTCACGCGATCATCTCCGATCCTGTCGCTAGAAATATAAGATGCGACCCCCGTTGACAAGGCCGGGCCGTTGTCGCCATAAGTATCGAGTTAGCTATTGAGAGACACCCCGATGCGCTACGCCAACCTCATCCCCGCCTCGCACATCGCCCGCAGCGCCGACCCGCGTCTGACCGCCGACGCCCGCCGCGCCGTCATCACCGCGAAGCTAGAGGCGAGCGCTGATGCCGACTGCCCCTCCTGCTACGACCGATCGCCGGCTGACATTGCGTCAGTTGGGCCGGCTTGTGTGGCTAATGCTGCGGGTACGCTACTTCGCCCGGCGGATGCATTGGGCCATGTTGAGACAAAGCCGGATCGGGGCCACGGCCGGCGGCGCGCGGCTACTCCGCTTTACCCGGCGCTGGCTGGCCTCCCACGCCGAGATCTCCGCACTGCTCGGCCGACCCGAGCCGGGGGATGTGGCGGAAGCTCGGGCTATCCTCGCTGAGCTATGATGCCAGCGAACCGTTGAGGGCAATGCAAGCGCACGTGTCCCGCCCCCCCCGCGTTTCGTCATAGGGTCACGGACACAACTTTGCTCCTATCTACTTCGGTGGGATGCTCACAACCACGTGGTGCGTACGGCGGAAGTCCCTCTACGCGGTTCGCGTGGATGCGCTCGCGAAGCGCTACCGCCCGCTGAGCGATCGCCCCGGCATCGCATCGGCGACAGGGGCCGCCGCGACCGATGGCGTGACAGTCTGTGGGGTACTGGCAGGACGGGCGCGTCATCGCGGCGAGGATAAGCAATTCGCGGCCAGTATCACCCCCTCCGCCCCCTGCACGGTGGCGGAACTCGTGGTGATGTAGCTGGCAGGCTCGTGCTGCCGTCAGCGGCGATGCTCGGGAGGCCAGGGCACAAGGCCCATTTCCAAGGCTCTAGCGCGGCGAGAGGTCGGCAAGAGCTGCGAGATTGGATAACGGAACGGTGGGCACTTTGACGGCCACACCGTGAACTGAGGATTGCCGCTGATGTGAAGTACGCATGCCTCACATCCTTTTATGGCGGTGGCCGTTTTCGCTCCTAGGTTGTAACTCTGAAAGCTGAGCTTCCTGCCGGAGACCGCATGCCCCTCAGCATCAGCGCCAATGCCCTACCCCAGGGGGAGGTGACGTTCCGTGGTCGCGGGCATGGCATCGTGACGGGCTTCAAGCTGCTGCTGCGTGTCTGCCCTCAATGCTCTCAGCGGAACGCTCGGCAGACCGAGGCAAAAGGGTACTGCCAATGGTGTGCCTACATACCTCTCCTTGGTGATGCGGAACCCGCGAAGGCGGCCTGAGGCACCTATCGATGTTGGCAATGTGTCAGGCAGTGCGAACTTCAAAGGGAGGGCACTGAGATCCAGCGCCTCCCATCCATTCCTATGACCGTACCCCGCCTCAGCGCTTGCCGTCGTGATCACCATCGCGCATCGCGCCAGTTGGCTCCTGGACATGAGCTTCGAGGAACCAGAGCTGCTTATCGACGCCGCGCGAGACCTCAGTGAAGAGGTCCGCCGTGCCGGCATCGCCCGCCTCGTCGGTGTCGTCGATGTTCTGGCGGACGGCGTTCGCATAGACCGCATAGCGATCGATCAGCGCCGCAAGATGGTCTGCGATCCGATAGGCGTCGAGCGGATACGGTGCGAGCTGCGAGCCAGCGGCCACCGCGGTCGCCGTGCCCCGCGCCGTGCCGCCGAGCTGCGTGATGCGCTCGGCAACCTTGTCGTTGTAATCGTCGAGTTCGGTACGGAACCCATCCAGCATCAGGTGGATGCCGATGAACTGCGGACCCTTCAGGTTCCAGTGGGCCTGCTTGACCGCCAGCGCCAAGTCGATGCCGTCCGCGAGCCGGGCGTTGAGCGCGTCGGTCGAGACCTGCTTCGCGTTGGACTTGGTGCCGTTCTGGGTCTCGTGGAGGCGCTGCCCCTGGGAGGCGTTCGTGTCGGCCATGGTAGGTCCCTTCAAGTTTCAGCGACAGCCGGAAGGCGCTCCGCAACAGCTTGGGCCATAGCGTCCGGAATGCGCTCGCTCCCTTCAAAACCGCCACCGGGCGCTGGTTCCTTTGCGCCGATCCAACGACCTTGTGCGTATCAGGACGCAGCGGTTGGAGCCTGTGCCAGCCAAGCCCAAGCAGCCGGCTCCTCATCAAGATCGAAGGTCTTGGTCTCCACCGGCATGATCATTCCCGAGAGGTTGATCATCGCCTTCGCCATCGTCGGGGCGCCAACAACGACGTAGCGCTGGATATGGGCCACCGAACGGGCTTTCACGCTCGCTGCATACCCGTCGAACGTCGCTCCAAGATCCGAGCCTTCGTAGTTCGACATGATGATCAGCATGTCGATTTTGCCGTGTGCCTGCATGGCCGTATCGGTCACGGAAGACATCCATTCGATGTCGGGTTTGGTGATCTTGTCCTTGATCTCGAAGGCGAGGAGGTCGGGACGAGGGGCCTCGCGCTGGATGACGGAACCGTCCGGTGCTGCGTTCATGGCGTTCTCCCGCTCCCTCCGTGATCGACGGTCATTCAAAACATCACGCCAACGCATTTTGATCCAGTGGCCTGCTCGGAGAGCCGGAACCGGAGTGCGTCGCGTGGACCGCCGTGGCGCGGTGCTTGTAAGGGCTGAGAAGGGTGGTTTCCTGCCCGTCCGCTTCTAGGCCCCAGATGCATCGGAGCTGACATCGCTCTCAGCCCGCTCTCGCCCCGGATCGGACACTATCCTCTTCATCCCTAGCGTGTTCTCGAACGACCCACCTGGGCCGAACGTCCGCCACGGGGCGGTGGCAAGAGACCAGATTAGTGATGACGCTCGTCGGCCACTGGGCTGAGCATGGACGCCCGCTCGTTGCTGCATGGGAGGGGCAGGTCGAGGGAGCAGCGCAACCCAGACGAGTCGAACGTCAGCGACACCTGCCCTCCCAACTCCCGCTGCATACCCCCGGTGATCAGCCGTGTGCCGAAGCCTTGCCGCCGCGGAGGTTCGACCAACGGCCCCTCACTCTCCTGCCAGTCCAGCTTCAGGTACCGGCCACCACCCTCGCCCTGAGCGAGCCGCCACATGATCCCGACCCGCCCCCCCGCCGTCGACAGCGCCCCGTACTTGGCCGCATTGGTGGTCAGCTCGTGCACCGTCATGCCGATGGCCAGCACGTAGCGCGCCGGCAAGGCGACGTCGGGGCCGTCGAGGGTGATGTGATCGAGCCCACCGCGGTAGGGCGCCAGCTCGTTCTCCAGCACCTCCCGCAACGAGGCGCCCGTCCAGTCCTCGCGCGTCAGCAGGTCGTGCGTCTTCGACAGCGCGAGGATGCGCGCCTCCAGCTGCGCAGCCTGCGCCTCTCCCCCGCGCGACTGCCGCGCCAGCGACTGCACCGTGGCCAAGGTGTTTTTCACCCGGTGGTTCAACTCGTGCAGCATCGTCGTCTGCTGCGCCTGCATCGACAGCCCCCGGGCGATCGCGCCGTTCAGCTCGCCCTCGCGGCGTTCCAGCGCGCCGGCCATGGCGTCGAAGGCTGCCCCGAGCCGCCCGAACTCGGAGGGTCCGCCCATGCCGGTCCTCGCGCCAAGGTCGCCGCCCTGCCACGCCGCGGCCCCGCGCAGCAGCCGCTGCACTGGACGCTCGATGAACCGGCGGCCGCCGAACCAAGTGGCCAGCCCCGCCAGCAGGGCGCCAAGTAGGATCAGTGCAATCCCGCGCTCGGTGGCGGCATCGATGTCGGCGAAGGCCACTTCGCGGTCGCGCCCGACCACGACGTGCACCCCCGCGAGCACACCACCGGGCTCGGCCACCCCGACGACGCGCTCGCGCCCGTCCAGCCCTGCGATCGACCGGGTGCCTTCCCCCATGTCCATCAGCCGCGCCAGCCGCTCCGGCGGTAGCTTGCGCCCAACCCAGGCGTCGTGGTCCGGGCGGCGCACGAGCACGGTGCCCTCGCTGTCCGTGACTGTCAGGGTGGTGCTCGCGAACCGCAGCACGTCCTGCAGCCGCTCGGACAGTTGCATGAGGTCGACGCTCGCCACGATCACCCCGGTGAGGCGGCCGTCCGCGTCGCGTACGGGCTGGGCGAAATGCACCGCCGGCTGGCGGGTGCGCACGCCGACCACGAAGTTACCCATCGCGAAGGCCTCCGTGGCCAGCACGCGCTTGTGGTAGGCGCGCTCGGCGTTCGAATACGCGCCCGGGGGCGAGCCGCGGGAGTCGCAGACAACCCTCCCGTCCGGTTCGGCGAGCGAGAGCAGGCTGAGTTGCGGCAGGCGCTCGCTGATCAGTCCGAGGTAGGCCGTGCAGGCGGCGGAGTCTTTGCCGCGCACGGAGCCGTCGACGGCGGCGAGATCGAGAACCTGCTGGAGGCTCTGGGCGAGCTGGACGAGGTCCGTAGCCGCCGCGCGGGCGCTGCCGAGGGCATCGACCCGTACCGCCGCGTCGCGCGAGGCGCGCAGCGCGTACTCGTTGTAGCCCTGGATCGCGAGCGCAGGCATCAGAGCGAGCGCCACCAGGGCCAGGATGCGTCGGGTCAGCATCGGACGTGTGCGCTCAGGCTCGGTCCGCCGCGGTCCGCGGACGCTGGCCCACCGCCCGGCGCAGCACGGCCGAGAGGTCGTCTACGGAGTAGGGCTTCTGCAGCATCTCGAACCCGTGAGTCCCCTCCTTGGCCAGGACGTGGCTGTAGCCTGAGGTCAGCACCACCGGCAGGCTGGGATGGAGACGGCCGATCTCCTTGGCGAGGTCGACGCCGTTCATGCCGGGCATGACCACATCCGTGAACACCACATCGAAGCGCCCCGCATCCGCGGCCAGTTCGGCCAAAGCCTCATCCGCGCTGGGGGCAAGGACCGGCCGGTAGCCCAACTCGATCAGCGCTTGCGCCGAGAACCCACCGACGTCGGCGTTGTCCTCCACCAACAGAACGCAGGTGTCGTGGCCGACCACCAACGGGTCCGGGCCGGCGGCCTTGGTCGCTCTGCGCCGTCTGCCGGCGACGCGCGGTAGGAACAGCGTGAACGTCGTGCCCTCGCCCAGTGCGCTTTCCACCATCACGTCGCCGCCGGTCTGCTTAGCGAAGCCGAACACCTGCGACAGGCCGAGGCCGGTGCCTTTGCCGACCTCCTTGGTGGTGAAGAACGGCTCGAAGATCTGATCGAGCTTGTCCGGCGGGATGCCACCGCCGGTGTCGGCCAGCGAGATCGCCACGTAGGCCCCCTCGACGGCCGCGTGGGTACGCATCGCCGGAATGGCCTCGGCCGGGCGCACGGCGATGGTGATTTGCCCCTCGCCCTCCATTGCGTCGCGGGCGTTGACCGCCATGTTGACCAACGCGGTGTCGAACTGGCTTGGGTCGGCGCTGATGAAGATGCGATGCTCCGGCAGGTCGGTCACGAGCTTGATCCGCGCCCCCGTCAGCGTGCCGACCATCTCGGTGATCGAGCGCACGCCGTCGCAGGCAGCAAACACTTCGGGCTTGAGGGTTTGGCGGCGGGCGAAGGCGAGCAGCTGGCCGGTCAGCCGCGCAGCCCGGTCCACCGTGTTGGAGATAGCAGCGATGTAGCGGGTCCGGCGTTCCTCGGGCAGGTCCGGTCGCTTCAGGAGGTCGGTGGACGACTTGATGACGGTGAGTAGGTTGTTGAAGTCGTGCGCCACGCCTCCTGTGAGCTGCCCGATGGCCTCCATCTTCTGTGACTGACGCAGGGCTTCCTCGGCCTGCAACAGGTTCTGCGCCTGCTCGGTCTCCAGGGTAACATCGCGCCCGTAACAGAAGATCAGCCCACCCTCGGGCGTCGTCACCCAGGAGATCGTTCGGTAGGTCCCGTCCTTGTGACGGTAACGGTTCAAGTGCGTTGGCAGTGGCTGCTTCGCGGCCAGGAGCAGCGCCTCCCGCGATGCGGCGTGACCCTCCGGGTGCGTGAACACAAACAGACTCCGGCCAACCATCTCCTCGGGGGTCCACCCCAGCAGCCGCGTGGCGGAAGGACTGACGGCCCGAAGGCCCCCCTCCGCATCGATGACGACCTGCAGGTCTTGAGCGTTGCGCCAGACCCGGTCCAGGTCGGCGTTGCGTTCAGCAACCTGGTGTTCGAGCGCTTCGTTCAGCCCGACCATCGCCGTCTCGCTTCGCTTGCGCGCCGTGATGTCCGACGCGGCACCGAGCCAGCCCGTCACGCTGCCCTCGGTGTCGAACAACGGCACAGCGCGCGACAGCGCCCAGCCGACCGTACCGTCTACGCGGTTGACCCGATGCTCCAGTTGAAACGTCGACTGGGTCCGGATCGCCCGCTCAAACTCCGTGCGCACGGCGGCACGGTCATCCGACGGTATGTACGTGCTGAGCCAGTCCGTGTCGGTCGTAGCGGTATTCGGGATGAAGTCGCCGCCCGTGAGGTGATGCAGGTCGCTCCAGTCGGCGTTGACCGAGAACCGGACCTCGGAAGACGAGCGGACCAGCGCGTCGAGGTAGTGCTCGCTTTCACGCAGCGAGCGCTCGGCGCGGACGCGCTCGGTGATGTCGCGAGAGATGCCGATCAGCTTGAGCGATCCCGCCGCCAACGGCCGGAACGGCGCGAAGCTCGCCTCCCACCACCGCGGCTCACCCCTGGCGGTGGGACAGAACCCCTCCGCGCGGGCGATCTCGCCGCCAGCCGCCTTGCCGATCGCCGCGCGGATCTTGTCGCGCTCCCTCTCCGGCCAGAGGTCTGCGAAGTTCAGCCCGAGCACGTCGTCGGCCGTGTCGAGCTGGTTCAGCTCGACGCCGCGGGCATTCATGAACTCCAAGCGCCCCTCGGCAGATAGGACCGTCACGCAGTCCGGGCTCGCCGCGAGGATGCCGTTGAGCACGGCCTCGCTATAGGCCGCGTCCGCCTCCGCAGAGTTCTCGTCTTGGGCCGCCAGGACCGCTGGGTCAGTCAACGGCGCTGGCCGATCGGGAGGCGCGTGTCTTCGGGCTGAAGTCCGTCTCGAACCGTTCGAGAGCGCGCAAGCCTGCGCGGACGACCTCGCTAGTGCTGCTGTAGCGCCCAGTGGCCAGGCGCTCTTTGATGAAGGCCCGCAGCTCCGGTGTGATCGACACGGTGATGGTTTCGCGCAGGGCCATGCCGGACGCTAGCATGCTCCCAAACTGTCTTACACTTCACGAACGCGAGATACAGTCGAGCTTTCGGGGGTGGGAGCCTCCCCGGGCGCCCGACACGACCGGATGTGGCACGCCCGTTTCGGGACGAGTAATCTACTTCTGCTCTCCACCGCTAGCCAAAGTTGCCGGACAACCGACGAATGACCGCTTGTGGGAAGCGCCCATGGCGATCCAAGCGGCCGGGTTGGGTCGAAATCCGACACTTGGTACCCATCTGTGACGCCACTGATCGGGCGAGCATGATTGCCGTCGTATTGTCCGTCGTCAGATGATTTGGGACATTCAGCGGTGTTCAGGAGAGGAGGCTCTGGTCCATCTGGGGTAAGAGGTTAGGCAGCCTGCGCGTGGTGGCGCAAGCGGCGATCCATCAGGGTCTGGCGCTTGATGCGTTCCCGCTCGGCCAGGATCCCTTCGCCGCGTCCGAAGTAGACGTCGGCGGGCGTGAGGTTGCTCAGGCTCTCATGGGCTCGGGCATGGTTGTAGTGTTCGACGAAGGCGGCAACCTGCGTCTCCAACTCGCCGGGCAAGTACGCGTGTTCGAGCAGGATGCGGTTCTTGAGCGTCTGATGCCAACGCTCGATCTTGCCCTGCGTTTGCGGATGGCATGGCGCACCGCGGATGTGGGTCATGCCCCGAATGCCGAGCCAGTCAGCCAGGTCGCTGGCGACGTAGCTTGGACCGTTGTCGGAGAGCAGGCGTGGCTGCGGCATCACCCGCGCCTGATCGAGCCCAGCCGCACCCAGCGCCAGGTCGAGCGTGGCGGTGACGTCGCTGGCCTGCATCGTCGTGCACAGCTTCCAGGCGACGATGTAGCGTGAGAAGTCGTCCAGGACCGTCGACAGGTAGTACCAGCCCCAGCCAACGACCTTCAAGTAGGTGAAGTCCGTCTGCCAAAGCTGGTTGGGCGCGGTGGTCTTATCGCGGAACTCGTCGGCGGCCTTGATGACGATATAGGCCGGGCTGGTGATCAGGTTCTGAGACTTGAGCAACCGGTAGACGGTCGCTTCCGAGACGAAGTAGCGCCGCTCGTCGGTGAAGCGCACCGCCAGCTCACGCGGACTGAGTTCAGGCTGCTCCAGAGCCAAGGCAACGATCTGCTCGCGGATCTCTGCAGGTAGACGGTTCCAGACCCGGCTCGGCTGCGAAGGATGGTCCTTCAACGCCTCGGGGCCGCCGCGCTGGTAGGCGTCGTACCAGCGGTAGAACGTCGAGCGCGTGATGCCGAGCTTGTCCAGGGTGGCACGCACCGGCAGGTGGGATTGCTCGACCAGCCGGATGATCTCCAGCTTCTCGGGGGCCGGGTACCTCATGCCTCGTCGCCCCCAGCCCCGCTCATGCTTTTTTTAAGCAAACGGTTCTCCAGGACGAGATCAGCTACGACCTCCTTCAGCGCCCCCGCTTCGCGACGGAGATCCCGCACCTCATCCGTGGTGGCCGCACGAGACGTGTCACCGGACAGGCGCTTCTTGCCAGCCTCCAGGAACTCCTTGGACCAGCCGTAGTACATCGAGGCGGCAATCCCCTCACGTCGGCAAAGCTCGGCTATGCTGTCCTCGCCACGCAAGCCTTCCAGCACCACACGGATCTTCTCCTCGGACGAGAACTGCCGACGTGTGGCCCGACGGATGTCCTTGATCACCGCTTCTGCCGGCTTCTTGGCCGGTCCGGATGTCTGCTTCATCTTCGCTCCTCAGGGGCTACGATGAACCAGCCATCCTCCGTTCGTGAAGACCCTCAATCTGTCCCACAGGTGCTGACGTCGGACAATCAGCGTCACGAGCTGCCACCTCGATGCTCGCACAGAGCCGCTTGAGATCCCACTCCCACGGTCCAACTGTGACTTCATCGAAGTCGTTGAGATCTAATACCACATCGCCTTGTGGGGTGCCGAACAAGCCGAAATTGGAAATATGTGCGTCCCCGTTCAAAACTACATCGATTGCGGTGCGAGGACCATGAGCGAGGTCCCAGGCCATGACCTGGGCAGCCCCACGCAGAAAAGCGAATGGTGAGGAAGCCATGCGGGCGATGCGGAGAGGAATGAGGTGCGATTGCCGGCCCTTATGTGCTGCCTCGATCAGCATCACCGGGTCTGGACGATCCGCGCTAACATTCAGTACGGAATGAACTTTATGAGGAATTTCGATACGTAGGATCTTGCCGGCGGTGCGCCGCTTGTCCCACGGCTCCACGCCCGAACGCAGCTCGATATGTGGAAAGTCTGCCAATGGCTCCAAGACCGCTTCTTCCGCGGCTTTGACTAGAGCCTCTTGCTGATCGTTGAGCAGTGGTGTGATGTCCATAAAGTGTGCTGACCGCTCCATCGACCTCAACCGTTCGCTGCAGATAAAGCTAGCGGCGCGATGACAAATTGAAAGCGCCGGACCACCGTTGGCCGAGCGGAATGACGGGTCAGGGACAGAAGCTGAAACGCGCCTCACATTTGTTTAGCTCGGGTGGAGCGCTCGCAGGGGAGGTATCATCAAAACGCACCCGGCTCGCGCACCCGACCACGGCGCGGCTAGGCGGCCTATAACAAAGGCCCGATCAGCATCCTTAACGTTTCCACGCTTTCACGTTGTAACGTGGTAGCGCGATCCCGTTGCCATTTCCTGCGTGGCGGTTTAGGGTCCGATAAGAAGAGATTATCGGACCTCAGAAGTCAGCATGCCGTCCACACTGCCTCGCCTCCCCTTCTCGCATGCCGGGCAGAACTTCATCGTCAAGGCCCGGCCGACAGCGGCGGGGGTCGAGGTTCGCGGCTTTTTGCATGCCCGCTCGCGGGGACAGACTCGGTTTTTCGTCCTTGTGCCGATTGAGGCCATACAGAAGGCCCAGCGCCCGGATTGGGCCGATCCTGTGCAAGCCGCCCTGAAGCTTGTGCGGAACCAGATCGTCTCAGCGATAGACGAAGGCAAACCGCTGGGCGAGGAACCTCAGCCGTGAGCACAGACGTAAGCCTCGTCCCGCCGACCAGCCTCGAAGCCTTCGCCGACCGGGCGCGCGAGTATGCGGGTCAGGCGCGGGCCAAGAATACGCGACGCGCTTACGCCAGCGACGCACGTGCATTTGCGACATGGTGCGAGGCCCGCGGGGAGTCTGCTTTACCAGCCAGTGGGGCTGCGGTGCTCGCCTACCTAATCGATCACGCTGCCACGTTAAAAGTTACCACGTTACAACGTCGTCTTGCGGCAATCCGGGAACAGCATGCTGCGGCAGGCTTCGTTCTAGATACCGCCTCGGCTGCGTTCCGAGATGCGTGGCGCGGGATCAAGCGGACGCATGGACAGCCGGCAGAGAAGAAGCGTCCGCTGATGACAGTCGATCTTCGGCGCGCCATCGCAACGCTGCCCGATACCCTTGCCGGTACGCGCGACCGCGCACTGATCCTCATCGGCTTCGCCGCGGCGTTGCGCCGGTCCGAACTCGCTGGGCTTGAGGTTTCACGCCGCGATGGTGCTGCCTGGATCGAGGAGCGGCCCGACGGCCTCGTGATCCATCTCGGGCGCAGCAAGACGGATCAGCAAAGCGAGGGCGCCGAGGTCGGCGTGCCCTATGGATCGAAGATGGAGACGTGCCCGGTGCGGAGCTATCGCGCGTGGATCAACGCCGCTCAGTTGCGGGAGGGGCCGGCGTTCCGACCGATCGACCGACATGGGAGACTCGGGGTGGAGGCAGTCACTGACCGGACTGTGGCTCGGATTGTCCAGCGGACGATCGAAGCTGCGGCGTTGGTGGACGGACACTCGCCGGAGGAGACCCGGCGGATAGCTTCAGCGTTTGCTGGCCATTCACTTCGATCCGGCCTCGCCACCTCAGCCGCGGCCAACGACGCACCAGGCCACGCAATCCAGCGGCAGCTTCGGCACAAGCGGTTCGACACGACGAGCGGCTACATCCGGTCCGGGCAAATCTTCAAGCAGAACCCGGCAGGGATGGCGGGCCTGTGATGCGCGTCCTGGCTCTTACGACGCAGAAGGGCGGTAGCGGCAAGAGCACGCTCGCCGCGAGCCTCGCTGCCGCGGCGATGCAGGACGGCGAGACAGTTGCGGTGCTCGACACGGATCAGCAGGCTTCGCTTGCCGGTTGGGGACGACGGCGCGAAGCAGATGGAATAGACGTGCAGAGGGTCGAACCCTCGGCCTTCGCAGGCACGCTCAAGCGGATGCGCGCTAACGGTCAGATTTCACTGGTGATCGTGGACACGCCTGGGCGGTACGGCCCCGATGTCGCCCTGGTGCTTCGGGAAGCCAGCCTATGCCTCCTGCCAGTGAAGCCGTCGATCCTTGATGTGGAGGCAGCCCGGCCGACCGTGGAACAGATCCGGCTCCTCGGCAGGCCGTTCGCCTTCGTACTGAACCAGTGCAATGCGACGACGCAGGCCCGGACTCTCGATGCGGCAACCGCGCTCGTGAGTTCCGGGGCCCTGGCGCCGTCGATGGTTGCTACCCGCTCTGACTTCCTCGACTCGATGACGATGGGGCAGGGGGTTACAGAACTCGCCCCAAAAGGCAAAGCCGCAACCGAAATTCGCCTGCTTTGGCAATGGGTGAAGGCGCAGCTTGCAGGACCGAACGCATGACCAAGAAGCCGCGACCGTCGATCAATGACCAACTCGCGCGGATCGCCTCTCAGGTTCCAACTGACACAGTAACGTCGTCACGCGACAACGTTACCACGTTACAGCGTGATGACGTGAAACCTGGGAACGTGGCAAGTGAAGCTCTGGCGGAGCCCGCTGGTCCGGATGGCTACAAGCGGCGTGTCCGATACGAGAAGCCACACGCCTCGGTCTACGCACATCCGAAGGTGTTCAAGGCCCTCCGCGAGATCGCGGTCGCACAGGATTGCAAGCCACACGATCTCTACCTCGAAGGGCTCCGCATGGTGCTGCGGACGCATGGACGCGACTTCGACGCTCTAAACCGGGGCGAGTAGGAAGTTGAAACGTGGTAACGTGATCACGTGAAACGCAGCCCTTACCCGGATCATGGATCAGAGCGGCCATCGCGATACCCGCACGGTCGTCGGGTACATCTGGCGGGCGAACGCCTTCAAGGGACACTCGGGGAGCGGGTTCCTGTGATCCGTCCCGTTGAGAGACGCGCATCTACAAGGGTTTTGATTTCGATGGTGGTGTTGCCGTTCGGGTATCGTCTCTTCGGCTGCAACCGTCCAAGCCCGTGATCCACGGGAGACTGCCATGTACCGCCCAATCGTCGCTGCTCTTATCACCTCGCTCAGCCTGGCCGCCTGTCAGACCGCCGCGCCGAACCCAGAAAAGGCAGCCGTGTTTCAGGAGGACATCGCACGCCTTAGAGTCGATCGTGATGCCCGGCGCATCTCGTATGCCGAGTGGGCGGAGCGCACGGGTGCGGCTGTGCGGATGAACGTGACGCTCAGCCCGGATCAGGAAGCTGCTGTCGCCTATCGGACGCAGCTTGCCCGCCGGGTGGACGCTGGCGAGATGACGCCGCGGCAGTTCGAGCGTGAAAGCGCTCGTACCCTGGAGCGTGTAAAGTCCGGCAACCGGGGCGTCTAGCATCAGCCGTTCTAACGAACATTCTGTTTGCCAGGCGCGATTGCAATTTTTTACAAATAGAAAGTTGGTTTCTATTTTATATCTATTGACTTCTACACCGATCCATTAGGTTTCTCACGAGGTAATCCGACATCAGTCAAGCCAAGCCCTTGCGCTAGGCGCAGCAGAACCTTTATTGGTAAGTCGCAATCTTCTCTTCGCTCAATTTTTTCAATGATGTTTTGCTCAATCCCAAATAACCGTGCTGCATCGGATAACGATAGGCCCATTTTCGCGCGGGTCAATGCTGCATGGGCTGCAAGATTTTGAAAGAGTCGCAATCGGTCTCCCGCCATCTGGTCCATAAAATCTGCATACCCCCTGCAAGCCATTTTGCTTACGATAGGCCACGGTAGCGCTGAAAGCCTGCAAATTTCAACACCTAGGGTTGAATGCCTGCGCCGCCCTACACGCAGCGCTCTTCAAAAAATGGGCGTGCTTTCGGTATCAACCAACTTCAAGGTTTTGTACTAATGTAAAAATATTACCCCAATTAAATGAGAGGGCATTCAGCAATTGTTTGATAGCTTCAGATGATAAGGAGTCATTAGGCATTCAAGAATTACAATTGGAATGTGGACTCTCACGGCTGCCTATGACCATCCGATCGCCCTTCGCCCTGCTTGGACGCTGGACCCACTCGGCACGCTCGCTGACGGCGTTCAATCTCGCCTGCGTTGCCGGTCTCTGCAGCGTGTCCGCCGTGATGCTGTGGGACATGCGAGAGGATGCGACCCGCCGGACAGAAATCACGTCCCGTAGCCTGCTGCAGGTGCTGGAGCGCGATATCGCCCGCAATATCGAGCTCTATGGCCTATCGTTACAGGCGGTGGTCGACGGTATGAAGCGAACGGACGTGGCGCAGGCCTCGCCCGAACTCCGTCACATGATCTTGTTCGATCGCTCGGCAACCGGCCTCGGCTTCGGCTTCATCATGGTGATGAACGCGACCGGCGACGTTATTCTCAACTCGCAATCGGTCACGCCACGTACGCTGAACCGAGCAGATGGCGAGTATTTTCAGTACTTTGCCGCTCACAACGATGATGGGCTACATATCAGCCCACCGGCCATCTCCCGCCTGACGGGAAAATGGGTTGTCATGTTGAGCCGCCGCCTGTCGAACCCAGATGGCTCGTTTGCTGGGGTCGTCGCTGGTGCCATCCATCTCGACTACTTCCGCGGCTTGTTCGCCGCCGCGGGCGTAGCTCATATCGGCACTGTGACTTTATACGGACCAGGCGGCTCAATCTTGATGCGGGAGCCATTCGATCAGCAACTGCTTGGTAAAAGCGTCGCTCAACAGCCAAGCTATTACCACATCATGGCGCGCCAAAATGGTAGCTTCATCGGTCCAGCAATGATCGGAGAGGGTGAGCGCCGCTTCGAATTTACCCATGTCGGCGATCAACCTCTGCAACTTAGCACCGCGATCTCGCCGACGGATATCTATGCGGATTGGTGGCAGAAAGCTCTGACACTTGGAGGAACCGTACTAACCCTTTGTGGAGTCACCATTGGCCTGACGGGGTTGTTCCGTCGCGAACTCAATCGACGGCAGAGTGCCGAGATTGCGACGACGGCCCTTAACGTCGAGTTAGAATTATTGGCAACGACGGATGGGCTGACCGGCTTGTCTAATCGTCGTCGCTTCGATGAGGTTTTGGCTCATGAATGGTCACGCGCCGTACGAACCTTACAGCCGCTTTCGCTGATCCTGCTGGATGCCGACTCCTTCAAGGGGTTCAACGACCGTTACGGGCATCAGAAGGGCGATGAAGCCTTAAAGATCATCGCTCGATCAATCGAAGCTATTATCAGCCGATCTGGTGATACCGGCTATCGCATCGGCGGCGAGGAGTTTGCTATCCTCCTCCCTAATACAGGTGAAGACGGTGCAAAGATAGTTGCCGATCGTATTCTAGATGCTGTAGCGGGTTGGAAGCTCCCTCATGCCGGTAGTAAACATGGGGTGCTTACCGTGAGCTGCGGGTTGGCCCAGATCCCTGAAGCGATTGCCATTGACCCAACGGCGCTGTTTCGTGCCGCCGACGCCGCTCTATACGAAGCCAAACGATCGGATCGGAACTGCGTCCGAGTTTCAGGTCCCGTGAGCCCTGATTTACGATTAGTTATGGCCTGAAGTTAGTAGCTTCGCATCTCCTCCTTCGTCTTATAGCGCAATCCCAGCGAAGGCAGACTTGCAACGTTGCGGCTTCGGTCATGCTTTCCAGTGCTGGCGCAGCCATCGCGTGGCCTCCTCCAGCGTGGCGAAGATCGGTGCCGAGACCCCGAAGAGACGTCCGAAGGCCGCCTCTACGAACCAGCCCTGGCCCACCTCGTACTCGGGGGTATCGAGACGCACCAGCACGGCAATCAGCAGGCCGTTGGCCAGGACGAGACGCCCTTCCCGATCCGGGCTGCCCGTGTCAACCATGATCGGCTGCAGCACGAGCAACGCCTCGACGTTGTTGCGTGCATCCATGCCTAGCTTCCCTGAAGCTGGCTCAGCCATGGATCGCTTCGGCGTGCCCCCCAGCGCGTGTTCTTGAGGTGAAGGTAGTTGGGCGTGAACCCGCAGAACGCCTTGAGCTGCTCGACATCGTGGATCGTTAGAACCCGTCGTTTGAGCGTGATCAGCCCGAGATCACGCAGCTCTCGAAGCGTACGATGCACGTGCACGGCGGACAAGCCCATCGTGTCGGCAAGCTCGGGCTGCGTGAACGGAAAGGGGTAGCTGTCGTTCGTGACTTTTCCCACCGCATCGAGCCGGACCAGTAGTTCGCAGAGGAGGTGGGCGAGACGCTGCTCCGGGGCACGGCCACCGAGGTTGACGAGCCACTCGCGCAGCACCGCCTCATCGACGAGGGCACACCACCAAAAGGCTCGCGTGATCTGCGGATGCGCCTCAGTGATCTCCTCGATCGCCCGACGCGGGATGTCGACGACATGGCACGGGGAGATCGTGCCGATGTTGTGATCCATCTGGTCGAGGATGAACACGTTCAGATCGCAGAAGTCCCCCGGAACCAAGAGAGCCATGATCTGGCGTTTGCCGTCCGGCAGCACCTTGTAGCGGCAGGCGAGGCCATCGAGGATCAGATGGACATTCTCAGGGGCGTCACCTTCTCGGACCAGATCGACCCGTGCACCGACCTGCCGGATACGCGGCGCCAGGCCATCCAGGGCCCGGCGATCGTCATCCGATAGGTCCTCGAAGCCTTCCAGCTTCCGGGTCAGTACCTGCTGCATCACGCCTCAGTAAAAATTTGACCGAAACGACCCTATGTCGGAAATCCGACATTTCAAATCATCATTTGATGAACAGTTTGCGCCGCGGTCACGTTTTCCCTAGAACCTGCGCATCGTTTGCAATCTTTCGGGCGCACACGGCTGAGGGTTCGTGCCCCCGCCCTTTTCAGGGCGAGCCCGTGACGCAGCTCCGACAGGCCACGTGCCGCAATCGCTTGCTCGCCGGACTGCCACCATCCGACTTCGATCTGCTTCGGGACCAGCTCGCCCTAAAAAAGATCGCGGTGGGCGACGTGCTGATCCAGACGGATACCCCAATCACCAGTTTGTATTTTATCGAACGCGGCATTGTCTCGCTGGTGGCGCAAGCTCCCGACGGCGAACAGGCGGAGGTCGGGCTCGTTGGCTGCGAAGGCCTCGTCGGAACTCCGCTCTTGCTTGGCTGCGATCAGGCCCCTTTTGATGGCCGAGTTCAGAATGCAGGCTCAGCCTGGGTCATGTCCGCTCCGAGCTTTCGCGAGATCCTGCCTCGATCCTCACCTCTCGGTGAGCGGCTACTTCGATATGTGCAAACCGTCACTGCGCAAATGGCTGGAACAGCGCTCGCCAACGCACGCTACACGCTGGCAGCCCGTCTCGCCCGCTGGCTGCTGATGTGCCACGATCGGGTTGAGGGTGACGACCTGTCGACGACACACCGCTTCCTGTCCTTGATGCTCGGCGTGAACCGCACCGGCGTCAGCGAGGCGATGGCCGTTCTGGAACGGGCTGGGGTCATCGCAACGAAGCGTGGGGCGATCATCATTAAGGACCGCGAGCACCTAATTGCTCAAGCGGGCGCCTGCTACGGAATGCCAGAAGCCGAGTACGATCGGCTTCTCGGATCTACAAAGTTGATCCCTACGATCTGAACGGCGTTTTCTGGGATCTGGGTTGGTCTACGCCGAACGCTGGACCAGCTCGGCGACGGACGGTGCTGGGACGCCGAGGTTGGTGCTTGGGACGACTGTCAGGCACCGTGGTCTCACCGGATCAACCGCGTTCCAACGAATGACAGGGCCGCCGAGTAGACGGCCTGCCCATCCTCGTCCCTCACCATCACCATATAGTTCTTATAATCCCCATCACGTCGAAGTTCGTCGATCGCGATAGATGGGAGCACTCGCTTGGCTTCGACAACGGCAGCCTCAAGGTCGGCACACGCGACGCCGACCTCATCACGCTCGTTGGCGTTTGCATCAAGGATATCGAAAAAGAAGCGAGGCACATGGCTCTCCGCGCGGCATATGCGGGAGCACAATAGTCTCATAAGCGCCGACTACCGGTACCGTGGCCAACTATCGCATGAAGTCATACGATACGCAGCGGTTCGGCAGCAACATACGTTAGTGTTGAAGATGGGCCGGATCGAACTCGGCGGCCTGCGCGAGCCTGTCCCAGGCCGTGATGTTGAGCGTCCGTGTGCGGAGCTCGATCAGACCCTGACGCCGCATCTCCTTCGACACGCGGTTGGTGTGCACGCTCGATAGGCCTAGTGCATCGCCAAGTTCGCTCTGCGTGATCGGCAATGTGCAGCGGTGCTCAGCCGCAAGACCCATCGCTTCCATCCTGCAATAGAGTTCGCAGAAAAGATGCGCCATCCGCCCAAAGGCATCGCGCTGCCCCATACCGGTGATCCACTGCCGGAAGATTGCCGCGTCGATCAGGGTCTCGCGCCAGAGGATTGCCGCTAGCCCAGGGAAGCGCTTCGTGACATCGATCAGGCTTTCATGCGAGATGAAGGCGATCGTGGCCTCGGTCAGGGCCGCAAGGCTGTGATCCATCGTGTTGATATGCAGGCTGTGTAGATCCGGCACGTCACCCGGCACGTGGAAGGACAAGATTTGTCGCCGGCCCTCGCCGAGGAGCTTGTATCGGAACGTCCAACCTTCCACCAGCAGGCAGCAGTGCTCGGGCTTGTCCCCATCGCGCACGATGTCTTGCCGTGGTGCAAATGTCTGAACTCTGGCTGACAAGTTCTCGACGGCTTGCCGCTCCTCGTTAGAGAGGTGGCCACTGCGCTCCATCTTGCGCACGAGCAGGCCGAGTGCAGCTTGGTTTGATACGAATGTCATGACGGCTTCGCCTCACTGAAAGCGGAAGCTCAAAACTCTCGCCGTCGTCAGCACTGGAACGGGCATGCTGGCGATGGAATACAACCTAGACACACATAGGCTGAGAACCACAAGGGTACGTGGAAAAAAACGTTTATGCGCCTGTGACACGCGTATTGCCGTGTTACGCATGCGCAACCGGCAGCTAGCCGACCTGGGTCATGTAGCGCAGCGTCCGCATCTTGAACTTCGTGCTCCACGTCCGCTTCGCTTCCAGGCCAGCCCACGCCGGGACGATGCTGTCGCGCCCGACGCGAGCGTTGCAGGTATCGATGATCACCACTCGTCACATCTTGAGCTTCCGACCACGGGTCTTGGGCGCCTCCGAGATCGTCTCTCCCGTATCAACAGCCTTAGCGGCTGCCTTGCGCCGCAGCTGGCCAAGGCCGAGTGAACGCGCTAGCTCGGACCGCTTGGCGGAGTAGGCGGCCGATACGATGGGGTAGTCAGACGGCAGGCCGTACTTCGCACGGTAGCTATCCGGTGTGAGCCCGCGAAGCGTGAGGTGGCGCTTCATCGTCTTGTAGGTCTTGCCATCCTCGAAGCTGACCATGCCGTCGGGGGTGATTGATTTGCGGATCTGTGCAGGCGTCGGCTTCTCGGGACCAGTCAGCTCTGGCACGGCTTCCTTGCCGAGCCCGGTAAGAGCGGTATGAACCCTGGCAATCAGGGCCGCCAGTTCGGCGACGGGCACGTTGTTGTTCGAGACGTAAGCGGCGACGAGGTCGGCCGTCATTTCAAGCTCATTGCGCCCCGAAACGAGCATCGCACCATCAGTCATGTTATTACCCTTGGATTACCTATCGCTCTGCATAACGATTTGGCAAATCAAGCGTCAAGCTTTTGTTAGGGATATCGCATTAGGAGTTTCTTAGATTTTTCGGGGTTGGACGATGCGTGTTCTGTTGGTCGAGGACGATGCGTCGGTCGCAGAGAGCATCGAACTGATGCTCAAATCCGAGCGGTTCGTGACCTACATCACCGACCTCGGTGAGGAGGGGATCGATCTCGGCAAGCTCTACGATTACGACATCATCCTGCTCGATCTGAACCTGCCCGACATGTCGGGGTACGAAGTGCTCAGGAAGCTCCGCCTCGCCAGGGTCAAGACCCCGATCCTGATCCTGTCGGGCATGGCCAGCATCGAGGACAAGGTGAAGGGCCTCGGCTTCGGTGCCGACGATTACCTCACCAAGCCGTTCCACAAGGACGAGCTCGTGGCTCGCATCCACGCGATCGTGCGCCGGTCGCAGGGGCATGCAGAGGCCGTCGTCACGATCGATGATCTTACGGTCAACATCGACAAAAAGTTCGTCCAGATCGCTGGAACCTCGATCAATCTCACGACCAAGGAGTACCAGATGCTGGAACTTCTTGCTCTGCGGAAGGGGACGGCGATCACCAAGGAGATGTTCCTTAACCATCTCTACGGCGGCATGGACGAGCCGGAGGTGAAGATCATCGACGTGTTCATCTGCAAAATGCGAAAAAAGCTCGCCAACGCCAGCGGGGGCAAGAACTACATCGAGACCGTCTGGGGCCGCGGCTACGTGCTTCGTGAAGGTGGGCCCGAGATGCGGGCCATGGCGAGCTGAAGCGCCAATCTACAAGCTTCCTGTTGCCTGCCACGAACCTGATCCGCCTTGCACCGCGCGATAGCCGCCGCGCTCCGGCTCCCGGCTTTGGCGCTCAACGATGCAGATGGGTTTGGTCCAACAGCGTTTAGACCCAATGAGATAGAATAGGACCATCGCATGGCGGTTCACATGAACCCACTCGATTTTCGTGCCGTCGATGCAATGGCTTTGCGATACGGACGTGTCGTGACACTCCTCCGCGATGAGCAGCTTGCATAGACTGATCGGAACCATCGCCCGACACCGCCCATCGCCGGGCATTCGCTACGGCGTACCGTTGCTGCTCGTCACGTTCATGACGTTCGTGCGCTTCCTAGCGCCGGCCTATATCGCGCCCTTCCTCCTCTACATCCCCGTTCTGTTGGCGGTAAGCCTCGCCTTCGGCCGGGGGGCCGGAACGTTGGTCCTCACGCTCTCCACGCTGATCGCCACTTGGTTCTACACGCGCGACGGGAGCCTCGACGGTGTCGATGTCTCGCTCCTGTGTCAGTACGTGTTGATTGGCGCCGTCATGATCTGGATCTGCGACTCGCTGCGTCGGTCCGTTGTGCAGAACGAGGCGACGCTGGAGCGCCTTGACGGTGCGAACCGCACCCTTGTTAACAACCAATCGGAATTGACCGCTGCTAATGCTCGGGCCGAGGCCGCGAAAGAGGCTGCCGAGGAGCACAGCCGGGCCAAGAGCCGATTCTTGGCCAACATGAGCCACGAGTTGCGCACGCCGCTATCCGCGGTGATCGGCTATTCGGAGATGCTCGAAGAGGAGGCGGAGGAACTCGGCCAGGACAGCCTCCTCAAGGATCTCGGGAAAATCAAATCGAACGCCCAGCACCTGCTCGGGCTGATCAACGACGTGCTCGACCTGTCCAAGGTCGAGGCCGAGAAGATGGAACTCTACCCCGAGGACATCGACGTCACCACCTTCGTCACGGACGCCGCCGGTACGGTGGAGGCGCTGGTCGCCAAGAAGGGCAACGTCCTCGCGTTGGACGTGGCCGATGA
>NZ_JBJFLN010000001.1:5372500-5448379 GCF_045033435.1 Methylobacterium sp. HMF5984 | reverse complement strand
GCCGCCGGCCGGGGATCGGCGGGTCGACCGGGCGCAGGCGGTCGGGCGAGCCGATGCGGGTCGAGATCACGCGGGCGAGGGTGCCGGGCAGCGCCGGCACCGGCTCGGCTCCCACCGTGGTGAGCCCGTAGGCGAGCGCGATCGGGTGGCCGGGGCGGACGGGCGCGTCCGGCACGAAGGCCGCCACGATGTTGTCCATGTACTCCTCGACCGAGGGGATCTCGAACAGCTGCACCTGGCCGGCCGCGAACGCGTCGCCGGCCCGCGGCGAGGCGCCGGCCGCGACCATCTCGGGCTTCGTCGCGGGGGCGGCGGGCTCGACCCACAGGCCGGGCCGGGCCTCCTGCCGCGCCTCGACGTCGAGGTAGGCGGCAAAGGTCCGCTCGCGCTGCATCAGCCCGAAGCCGGAGAGCGGCGCCGCGCGGAAGGCGGAGATCTGCGGGCTCGGGCGGCCGTTGACCAGCGGGCGCCACAGCCGGTCGGCGCCGGAGCGCACCACCAGCCCGTCGGAATCGTGCACCTGCGGCCGGAAGTCGTCGAAGGGCCTGGCGCCGCGCGCGCCCGGCCCGTTCTGGCCGTGCAGGAACATGCTGGTGAGCGGGGCCAGCCCGAGCTGGGGAATGTCCTTCCGCGGGTGGAGCGCGGCGGTGACCTGGATGTGCGCCGGGTCGCCCGGCGCGATCTCGAAGCGGTAGGCGCCGGACAGGCTCGGGCTGTCGAGGAGCGAGAGCACGGTGATCGTCTTCGCATCGTCCTCCGGCTCGCAGATCCAGTGGGCGGTGAAGTCGGGAAACTCCTCGCCCGCGGCCGAGCCGGTGCCGATCGCCGCGCCGCGCGCCGAGAGCCCGTATTCCTGGCCCTCGCCGCGCAGGCGGAAGTACGACGCGCCGAGGAACACCAGGAACTCCTCCTGGAAGCCGCGCGGGCGGCCGGGCGGGGTCTCGGTGGCGGCGAAGTGCAGTCGGAAGCCGGCAAAGCCGAGCGTCGTCGGGAAGCTCTGGCCGTCGAGCGCCCGGCCCAGCTCGAACAGGCCGGGCTCGTAGGCGACCGCCTGGGCCGGGCCGGCCTTCGGCTGCAGGTACAGCGCGCAGCGCTTGCGCTGCAGGAAGCCGCGGTGGAACAGCTGCGCGCTGAAGTGCCGCCCGAGGCGCAGGGCCGCCGCCGGGCGGAAGACGATGGCGCGGTACTGGTCGTAGGTCAGCCCGGCGAGGGCGCCCGGCAGGTCCTCGGGCGGCGCGACGTAGGGCGCGCCGGCCAGCCGCTCGGCCATCGCGGACACCGTGGCGAAGGTGGTCGGCCCGTCCGTCACCGCTTGCCGCTCCTGCGCCATCGTTCGGGCCTCATTCAGATCGATGACGCTAGGAACGACGCTGCCGACCATCGCGGTCAGGGCCGTGCGGAGAACGCGGCGGCGGGAGGGGGACAAGCTGGCGGCCGATCGCGGGGAGGCCTCGGGGCTTCCTCGCGCCGGCAGGCCCGGCCCCGGCCCGTTGCCCCGGCCCTCGCCGGCGCCGCGCTGCGGCCCCGCCTCCGGCGGGTGGTCCTCACCTTCGAGTTCGATGCGCTCCATGCCCGCCACGCGCCCCATTCCGTCCACGAAAGTGCCGGCCTCCCACGCCGACGGGCGCCCTGTCGAGAGGTGCGCGGCCGAAACCTGGCAGCGCGCCGGGCGCATCGGCTCGCTGGGCGGGCGGCGGCTGGCGCTCGCGGTGCCGTCGCTCGCCACCGGCGCGGCGATCGCGTGGCTGGCGGCCGTCGCCTACCCGGTCCCGGCCGACCCGACCGGCGCCTGGCTCGCCCGCACCGTGCTGGTCCTGTTCGCGGTGGTGATGACCTGGCAGTCGTTCGTGGCGTGGCAGTACCTCTACGGCCTGATCGCCGCCGGCCTCGGCGCGCGGGCGAAATCCGCCCTGGAGCGCCGCTCGGAGACGATGCCGGCGCAGGCGTCGGGCCTGTCGCGCACGGCGGCCGTGGTGGCGATCCACGCCGAGGACCCGGTGGCGGTGTTCGCGGCGCTGCGGGTGATGGCGCGCTCGCTCGCCCGCGACGCCGCGCGGGACGGTGCCCAGGACGAGTCCCTCGGCGGCGACATCGACCTCTTCGTCCTCTCCGACACCCGCGACGGCGCGATCGCGGCGGTGGAGGAGCACGAGTTCGCCCGGATCCAGGCCTGGCGCGAGACCGCCGGCCCCGGCATCCCGCGGATCCGCTATCGCCGCCGCACCGAGAACATCGGGCGCAAGGCCGGCAACATCGCCGAGTTCACCAGGACCTACGGCGACCAGTACGACTTCATGATCGTGCTCGACGCCGACAGCCTGATGACCGGCGCCACGATGCGCCGCCTCGCCCGGCTGATGGAGGAGAGCCCGGCGACCGGCCTGATCCAGACCGTGTCCTACGCCGCCGGCCGCGACACGCTGTTCGCCCGCATCCAGCAATTCGCGGTGCGGCTCTACGCGCCGCTGGCCCTGCGCTGCCTCGAGACCTGGCAGGGGCCGGACGGGAGCTACTGGGGCCACAACGCGATCCTGCGGGTCGCGGCGTTCGCCGACCACGCCCAGCTGCCGGTGCTGCCGGGCAGGGCGCCCCTGGGCGGCGAGATCCTGTGCCACGACATCGTCGAGGGCGGGATGCTGGCCCGCGCCGGCTGGGAGGTCCGCCTGCTGCCGGAGATGGGCGGCACCTGGGAGGAGATGCCGACGAACCTCGTCGACCTCCTCGGGCGCGAGCGCCGCTGGTGCCAGGGCAACATGCAGCACCTGCGCGTCCTGCCCTGGCCGGGCCTGCGCGCGGCGAGCCGCTGGCACCTCGCCGTCGGCATCGTCTCCTACGGGGTGCTGCCCCTGTGGATCGCCTACCTCGTCGCGGGGGCGTGGCTGGCCGCGCGCACCGGCGAGCTCGGCCTGCTCGGCTACGGGCTGACCGGCACCGGCGCCGCCGCGCACGGGCTCGCCGCGCTCACCCTCACGGTGCTGGCCCTGCCGAAGCTCCTGAGCCTCGGCCACGTGCTCGCCTCCAAGGCGCGGCGCGACGCCTTCGGCGGCACCCGCTCGCTGCTGGCGAGCGCGGCGCTCGAGCAGGGCATCTGGGTGCTGCTCTGGCCGGTGATGACGCTGTTCACCGCCGGCGCGGTGATCTCGACCTTCTTCGGCCGGGTCGTGCGCTGGGACGCCCAGGCCCGCGACGACCGCAAGGTGAGCTGGGCGGAAGCCTGCCGCCTGCAGGCCGACGCCCTCGTGGTCGGCGCGCTCGCCGGCCTCGCGCTGGCGCTGGTCGGCGACCCGTGGCTCGCCCTGTGGCTGTCGCCGGTGGTGATCGCGCTGCTGACGAGCCCGGCCCAGAGCGTGCTGACCAGCCGGGCCGATCTCGGCCGGGCGGCCCGCGCCCGCGGCCTGTTCCTCACCGTCGACGACACCGCCCAGGCGCCCGAGCTCGCCGACCTCGCCGGCAGCCGCGCCCTGCCGCCGCCCAAGCGCGCCCCCGTGCTGCGCGGGCCGCTCTGGGTCCCGGCCGCCGACGAGGCGTGACGCCGGACGGGGGCCGGGGCGGGCGTGCTGCGGACCCTATCCGCGCGCCGCCGTCTGCCCGACGGGCGCCCGCCGCACCAGCCGCGGGCGCCAGACGCCGAGCACCACGTTGGCGGTGGCGACGACCAGCAGCAGCCACAGGGTGTTGCGCTCGGGCCCGAACGACTGGGCCAGCGTCGCCGGGTCGAGGCGGCCGGCCAAGGCCGCGGCGCTCAAGTCGGCTTCCTGCCGCATCGGTCCCTGGACGTAGACGAGGCCGCCCTCGAACATCAGCACGCCGGTGGCGAGCTTCGCCCAGGCCCAGACCGCCCGGTGGAAGGCGCGCTGCGCCAGGGCGAGGAGGCCGGCCAGCAGCGTCAGCGCCAGCACGGGCAGGAAGATCCAGGTGGCGACCGCGCCCATCGCGCCGCGCATCAGCGCGTATCCGGCCCGGTCGGCCGGCGGCGGCACGAACGTGAACAGCACGAGCAGGCAGGCCAACGCTCCCATCAGCCCGACCGTGCCCATCGTGTGCAGGAACTTCAGGAGGCGTCGCACGGCGTTCCATCCTCCCTCGGGGCCGAGGCTCATGAGCTGCGGCGGCGACAGGGTAGACCGGGAATCGGGATCGCGCACGCGACACGCCGTCCCGGCCCCCGGCGGCAGGCAACGGACGGCCCGCTCACGGGTTGGCCCGGCATGACGAGCATCGCCATCATGATCGGAACGCCGACGGGCTCGAAGCTCCTGGCCGCGGCGAGCGAGCGGCAGGCCGCCCTGTCGGCCGAGCGGATCATCCTGCGCTGCCCGCGCGCCGCCCTGCCGGTGCCGCTCTGGGTCCAGTGCGCCGACCCGGCGATCTCGGCCCGGCTCACCACCTATCTCGGCGGCCTCCAGGCCGAGCTGATCGGCGTCCCGGCGGCCTGACGCCGGGCGGCGGGGCGGATCGAGATCCGGTTCGCGCACGCGACGGTGCCGCGAACCGGTGCGGCGATCTCCGCCAGGCTCTTGCGTTTCCCGATTCGCTCGGGCCGGTGGCCATGACGGGTTCGGTGGCGAGCCTTGCGGCATGCAAGCTTTGCCGGTTGCGCGGCCTCGGCCCGAAGACCTATCCGGAATGGGCCATGGCCTATTTCGACCACGTGATCGATGGCGTGAGGCTCGACCTTGCCCATCTGGAGCCGCGCCGTCTGACATTCTTCGTCGACAAGATCGGCCGTGCGCTGTCGATCGAGGTACGCTTCTTGAATCACTGCTTCACCGTCGGTTTCGACGACGAACGTCACGACCGCCAGCACCTGATCTGGGACCATCGGAGCCGTCGCGCATACGATCCCGCGCGGCACGAACTCTCCCGCCGATTGCCGGCCATCGTCGACGCTTTGCCGGGTGCCTCGGTCTACATGACGCCGACGGATCGGAACTACGTCTATCTCGCCAACGTCGTGCTGGCCGATGGCGCGTGCTATCCGATGTACTTCAGCCTCCGCCGGGCGGCGGCCGGGCATCGGCAGCAACTGCTCATCGTCGTCGAGAGCGCGTACCCGGTGCAGGATCGGCGGCGGGTGCTGGCCGGCACGACCAAGATCAGCTTCGCGGTCCTGTGCGCGAAGGTGTACCAGGGTGATCGGGTGCGGCCCCGGGCGCGGCGCTGAGGCATTCTCAAGCGCGGTGGAGCCCGGCTCGCATGAGGAAGATGCGATCTCACGACAGGACCGCGCCCTTTCCGGCGGGCCGGCATCCACGGTTCGGGACGGCTCCGGACGTGAAAAGCCCCTCTCTCACGGGGAGGAGGGGCCATCACTCGCCGGGACACTTGGCTATCTCGCGTTGCGCGTGGACCGACTGCGGTTGCCCGTCGTCGGCGGCCTGGGGCTATCGCGGCAAGCCGCTCAGGCGATCCGTCCCCAGGCACGGAATAAGGCACGCGCAGGCCGGAATTTCAAGGTTTCCTCCCCCTCAAGGTCCCTCGCGGCCCTCCTGCAGCCGCTCGACGCAACGGTAGCCGACGAAGCATTGCCGCTCGTCGCGGGTGGCCTCGTAATCGGGCCGCGTCGTCTCCTCGATGGTGCAGAAGCCGCCGTCGCGCACGATCCGCAGGTAGGTGATCGGGCCGGTGCTCATCACCACGGCGCCTGCGCGGGCGACGAGGCCCGCGGCGGCGGCGCAGGTGAGCGCGCGGGTGTCGGGCCGTCCCCCGCCCCCGCTCGGCGCATCATCCTGCCCCGTCGCCGGCCCCTGCGCCCGGGCCGGGTGGGCGAGGCAGGCGAGCGTTAGGGCGAGGGCGAGCCGGCGCCGGGCGGCGGGTGCGGTCACCGCAGCTCCTCGTGCCAGGTCCGCCCGTCGCGCTCGATCAGGGCGATGGCGGCGGTGGGGCCCCAGCTGCCGGCCGGGTAGGCGCGCGGCGGCTCGCGGCGGTCGGCCCAGGCCTTGAGCAGGCTGTCGGCCCAGGCCCAGGCGACCTCGACCTCGTCGCGGCGCATGAACAGGGTGGCGTTGCCGCGCACCACGTCCATCAGCAGGCGCTCGTAAGCGTCGGGATAGCGCTGCTTGAAGGTCTCCTCGAACGAGATGTCGAGGTTGGTCGGCCGCAGGCGCATGCCGCCGGGGCCGGGATCCTTGGTCATCACCTCGAGCTTCATGCCTTCCTGCGGCTGCAGGCGGATGACGAGGCGGTTGGGCTCGCGCCCGAACGATTCCTCCGGGAAGATCGAGAACGGCGCGGCGCGGAACTGCACCACGATCTCGGACAGCTTCTGCGGCAGCCGCTTGCCGGTGCGCAGGTAGAACGGCACGCCGGCCCAGCGCCAGGACTGGACCTCGACCTTGCAGGCGACGAAGGTCTCGGTGCGGCTGTCGTGCCCGAGCTCGTTGAGGTAGCCCTCCACCGGCTTGCCGTCGACGGCGCCCTGGACGTACTGGCCGCGCACCGTCACGTGCTGCACGTCGCCCGCGGTGATCGGCTTGAGGGCGCGCAGCACCTTCAGCTTCTCGTCGCGCACCGAGTTGGCGTCGAGGTTGAGCGGGCTCTCCATCGCGGTGAGGCAGAGCAGCTGCAGGATGTGGTTCTGCAGCATGTCGCGCAGGGCGCCGGACGTGTCGTAGTAGCCGGCCCGGCCCTCGACCCCGACGGTCTCGGCCACCGTGATCTGGACGTGGTCGATGACGTCGGCCGTCCAGAGCCGGTCGAAGATCGTGTTGGCGAAGCGCAGCGCCAGCAGGTTCTGCACCGTCTCCTTGCCGAGGTAGTGGTCGATCCGGAAGATCTGCTCCTCGGGAAACACCTCGCCGACCGCGTCGTTGATCGCGCGGGCCGAGGTCAGGTCCTTGCCGATCGGCTTCTCGAGCACGACGCGGGATTTCGGGCCGACGAGGCCGAACTTGGCGAGGTTCCGGCAGATCGAGCCGTAGAGGTCGGGCGAGGTGGCGAGGTAGAACGGGCGCACCTGGTCCGGCCGCTCGTCGAGCTTGGCCACGAGCTCGGTCCAGCCGTCGTCGCCGGCGCCGTCGACCGCGACGTAGTCGAGATGGTCGAGGAAGGCGGCGAGCGTCTCCGGGTCGAGGTCGTCGGGGGCCACGAAGCGCTTCAGCGCGTCCTGCGTGCGGGCGCGGAACGCCTCGACCGCGAGCTCGGAGCGCGAGGCGCCGATGATCCGGGAGGTGGCCGGGATCTGGCCGTCCTTGTAGCGGTGGTACAGGGCCGGCAGCAGCTTGCGGGTGGTGAGGTCGCCGGTCGCGCCGAACACGACGTAGTCGAAGGAGGCGACGGGAATGATGGTGGCCAAGGGCTGCTCCCGGTTCGATGCGGCGGCGTGGCGGTCCGCCGGCGGGCGGCTCGCGCCGCCGGCCCGATCACACCCCGCGGCTTAGGCCTTTGCAATTGCTTCGCCAAGGTTCGCGACGGCTTCGCCGAGGAGCGGCCGAGAGGGGCGGCCGAGAAGGGCGGCGAAGCGGCGGGCGGGGACGGATGCGGCGGGTCCGGTGCCGTTAAGCACGTCGCTTAGCGAGATCTTCAAATGGGACCATCATCCTCACGATGTCGCCGCCGGTCTTCGCGCGGTCGCACGCGGGTCTCCGGGAGGTCGGTCCGACCATGCAGCAGGGTTACGAGCGGTTCGATCGCGACGCGGACTGGGAGGACGCGCGGCCCCGCCGCCGGAGCGCGATCGGGCGGGTGTTCGGGCTGCTCAAGCTCGTGCTGTTCCTCGCCCCGATCGCGCTGTTCGCGGCGAGCTACTTCGTGACCGATTGCGGGTCGCGCTCGGGCGGCGGCCTCGGCCAGCTGCTCAAGGCCGGCGCCTGCGCCCGCAACGAGATGCTGAACCGCGCCCTGTCCCTGCCGGACGACCTCGGTACCCTGCGCCGCGCGATGAACTGACCGCGCACCGCGCACGGGACGGCCTCGGACGAGGCGACGCCCCCCGAGACACCCGCCCCGACGACGCGACCCGCGCCGCCCGCCCTTTCGAACGAGCCGACCATGCACGCCCCGCCCCCCGGAACCGACGCGCAGCCCACCCTCACCGAGGCGGAGGCGGCCCGCGCCCGCCTCGACCGGATCGCCCGCACCGCGCAGGAGCCGGTGCGCCCGACGCCCGAGGGGGCCCGCGCCGCGGACGCCCTGCGCCGGCGCCGGCACGGCGCGGGCCGGCGCGAGGGCTTCCGCCTCGGCTGGGGCGGCTGGCTCGTGGTCGAGCTCGTGGTCATCGCCGCCATCGCCGGCATCTACCTGGCCTGGCCGCCGACCGTCGCCTGCCGCGAGCAGGAGGCGACGTTGGGCTTCTTCGCCGGCGACACCCTCGGCAAATGCATCCGCCGCGGCGTCGCCGCCCGCATCGACGACGTCGACCAGCGCCTCAAGATGGCGGTGCGCCATTCGGGGCATTGACGCGCCCGGTCGCGGCTCACACGGGCAGCGGGCTGTCCGTCTTGACCTCCTCCATCACCGCGTAGGTGCGCGTCTCCTTCACGCCGGGCAGGTCGACCATGACCTGCCCGAGGAAGCGGCGGTAGGCGGCCATGTCCTTCACCCGGGCCTTGAGCAGGTAGTCGAAGCCGCCGGCCACCATGTGGCATTCCAGGATCTCCGGCACGCGGCGGACCTCCTGCGAGAAGCGGTCGAACACCGCGCCGGTGGTCTTGTCGAGCAGCACCTCGATGAACACCAGCAATCCCAGATCGAGCATCGCCGGATCGAGGCGGGCACCGTAGCCGGTGATGTAGCCCGCGCGGGTCAGCCGCTTCAGGCGCTCGGCCGTGGCGGTGGGCGAGAGCCTGAGCCGCTCGGCGAGGTCGACGGTGGCGATGCGCCCGTCCTGCTGCAGGATGCGCAGGATGGCGGCATCGATCGAATCGGTGGTCTTCACGCGCAGAACGCCATTCCGATGGGGAATCCGCCGGTCTTCGACGCGACCCACGGATTTTAGCACTGCGCCGCCGCGGCTACAAAGTGGTCCGTGCCCGGCCGGCGGCCGGCGGCCGGCGGCGGAGGGAGGCGGGGTCTGCCATGTCGATCGTGTCGTCGTCGATCGTGTCTTCCCCTCGGCCCGTCGTGCCCGCCCGCCCGTCCTTCGCGGATCTCGCCGACGAGCTGCCCGCGTCGTCGCCGCTGCGCGCGGCGATCGTCGCGGCGCACCGGCGCCCGGAGGCGGCGTGCCTGGCGCCGCTCCTCGACCGCGCGCAGCTTCCGCCCGAGGCGGCGTCGCGCGTCGCGGCGACGGCGCGCGGCTTGGTCGCGGGCCTGCGGCGGACGGCGAAGCGGGGCGGCGTCGAGGGCCTGATCCACGAATACGACCTGTCGAGCCAGGAGGGCGTCGCCCTGATGTGCCTCGCCGAGGCCCTGCTGCGCATCCCGGACGCGGCGACCCGCGACGCGCTGATCCGCGACAAGATCGCCCCCGGCGACTGGCGGGCCCATCTCGGCCACAGCCCCTCGCCGTTCGTCAACGCGGCGACCTGGGGCCTGCTGGTGACCGGCAAGCTCACCGCGACGACGCGCGAGCGCGGCCTGTCCGCGGCCCTGACGCGCCTGATCGGGCGGGGCGGGGAGCCGTTGATCCGCCGGGGCGTGGACCTCGCCATGCGGTTGATGGGCGAGCAGTTCGTGATGGGCGAGACCATCGCCGAGGCCCTGCGCCGGGCGCGCGCCAACGAGGCGAAGGGGTTCGCCTATTCCTACGACATGCTCGGGGAGGCCGCGGCCACGGAAGCGGATGCCGCCCGCTACCAGGCCGCCTACGCGGCGGCGATCCATGCCATCGGGCGGGAATCGGCCGGGTGGGGCGTCATCGGGGGGCCGGGCATCTCGATCAAGCTCTCGGCGCTGCACCCGCGCTACACGCGGACGAAGCGCGCCCGCGTGCTCGCGGAGCTGATCCCCCGGGCGAAGGCGCTGGCCGTGCTGGCCAGGGGGTACGGCATCGGCCTGAACATCGACGCCGAGGAGGCCGACCGGCTCGACCTCTCCCTCGACATCCTCGAGGCGCTGGCCACCGACCCGGACCTCGCGGCCTGGGACGGGCTCGGCTTCGTGATCCAGGCCTACGGCCGGCGCTGCCCCTTCGTCGTCGACTGGCTCGTCGACCTCGCCCGCCGGAGCGGCCGCCGCCTGATGGTCCGGCTGGTGAAGGGCGCCTACTGGGACGGCGAGATCAAGCGGGCGCAGGTCGAGGGACTCTCCGACTTCCCGGTCTTCACCCGCAAGGCCCACACCGACGTGTCCTACCTCGCCTGCGCCCGGATGCTGCTGGCCGCGCCGGACGCGGTGTTCCCGCAATTCGCGACCCACAACGCGCAGACCGTGGCCAGCATCCTGGAGATGGCCGGCCCCGGCTTCCGGCCCGGCGACTACGAGTTCCAGTGCCTGCACGGAATGGGCGAGCCGCTCTACGCGGCGGTGGTCGGCCCGGGCGGGCTCGACCGGCCGTGCCGGATCTACGCCCCCGTCGGCACCCACGAGACCCTGCTCGCCTACCTCGTCCGCCGGCTCCTGGAGAACGGCGCGAACGCTTCCTTCGTCAACCGCATCGCCGACGCCTCCGTCTCGCTCGACGACCTCGTCGCCGATCCGGTCGCGACGGTGCGGGCGATGCGCCCGCCGGGGGCGCCGCACCCGCGGATCGCGACCCCGCGCGACCTGTTCGGCGCCGGGCGGCCGAACGCGGCCGGGCTCGACCTGAACGACGAGGCCGTGCTCGCCCGGCTCGCCGCCGACCTGCCGGCGCGTGCCGCCGCGGATTGGGCCGCCGTCCCGTCCGGGCGCTCCGCCGCGGAGGCCCGCGACCCGGTCCTTAACCCTGCCGATCGCACCGACGTGGTGGGCCGCGTGCGCGCGGCGGAGCCCGTCGACATCGCCCGCGCCCTGGCGGCCGCAGCGGCGGCGGCCCCGGGCTGGGCGGCGACGGCGCCGGCCCTTCGCGCCGGCCTGCTCCGCGCCGCCGCGGACGCCTTCGAGGCGCGGATGCCGGTCCTGCTCGGCCTGATCGTGCGGGAGGCGGGCAAGTCCCTGGCGAACGCCGTCGCCGAGGTGCGGGAGGCGGTGGACTTCCTGCGCTACTATGCCGGCGAGGCCGAACGGGTCTGCGGCCCGGAGGCACGGCCCCTCGGCCCGGTCGCCTGCATCGCCCCCTGGAACTTCCCCCTCGCGATCTTCACCGGGCAGGTCGCGGCCGCCCTCGCGGCCGGCAACCCCGTGCTCGCCAAGCCGGCCGAGGAGACCCCGCTCGTCGCGGCCGAGGCGGTGCGGCTGCTGGGCGAGGCCGGGATCCCGGCGGGGGTGCTGCATCTCCTGCCCGGTGCGGGCGCGGTCGGCGCGGCGCTCGTCGGCGATGCCCGGGTCCAGGGCGTGATGTTCACCGGCTCGACCGCCGTCGCCCGCCTGATCCAGCGGACGCTGGCGGACCGCCTGACCGCGGACGGGCGGCCGGTGCCGCTCGTCGCCGAGACCGGGGGGCAGAACGCGATGATCGTGGATTCCTCCGCCCTGCCCGAGCAGGTGGTGGCGGACGTCCTCGCCTCCGCCTTCGATTCGGCCGGCCAGCGCTGCTCGGCCCTGCGCATCCTGTGCCTGCAGGAGGAGATCGCCGAGCGGACGCTCGCCATGCTGCACGGGGCCCTGCGCGAGCTCGCGGTGGGCGATCCCCGGCGCCTGTCCGTCGACGTCGGCCCGGTGATCACCGCCGAGGCGGCCGAAGGGATCTTCCGCCACATCGAGACGATGCGGAGCCGGGGCCACGCGATCACGCAAGGGGATGAGATCGCGCAAGGGGGCGAGAACCCCCAAGGGCGGAAGGATCCGGCCCTGGACGCGGGCAGCTTCGTGCCCCCGACGGTAATCGCGATCGACCGGGTCTCGGACGTGGAGGCCGAGGTGTTCGGGCCGGTTCTCCACGTGCTCCGCTACCGGCGGGACGACCTCGATGCCCTCGTCGACGCCATCGACGCCACCGGCTACGGGCTGACCTTCGGCCTGCACACCCGCATCGAGGAGACGGTGACGCGCGTCCTCGACCGGATCGGGGCGGGCAACGTCTACGTCAACCGCAACACCATCGGCGCCGTCGTCGGCGTGCAGCCGTTCGGCGGCACGGGCCTGTCCGGCACGGGGCCGAAGGCCGGCGGGCCGCGCTACCTCCGCCGGCTGATGACGCGCCCGGCCCCGTCCTGGGCCGATGCCCCCGCCGACGCGGCCCGGTCCCCGGCCGAGGCGGTCGTCGATCCGGTCGCTCGGGCCTACATCGGCTGGCTCCGGCAGCGGGGCCACGCCGAGGTCGCGTCCCGGGTCGAGCGCGATCTCGCCCGGATGCCCGCGCTGACCGAATCGGTGCTGCCGGGCCCGGTCGGCGAGCGCAACAGCTACGGCCTCCGCCCGCGCGGCCCGATCGCGGCGCTCGCCTCGGACGAGGCGGGAACCCTGCGCCAGCTCGGCGCGATCCTGGCCACCGGCCAGCGCGCGGTGATCGCGGCGGAGCGGGCGTCGTCGGGCCTGCTCGACGGCCTGCCCGCGGCGGTCCTGCGGAGGATCGTCCCCGCCGAGGATCCCGCGGGCGCCCCCGGCCTCGGCGGGGTGCTGCATGCGGGCGGGCGGGCCGATCTCGCGGGGCTGGTCCGCCGGATCGCCGAGCGCGACGGGCCGATCCTTACGATCCTGTCGATCCCCACGGCCTCCGATCCGGAGGCGGGTTACGAGCTCTCGGACCTGTTCGCGGAACGGACGGTGTCGATCAACACGGCGGCGGCGGGCGGCAACGCCAGCCTGATGGCGCTCGACGCATGATCCCATGCGATCCGGCAGCGCCCGTGCCGGGATCGGCGCCGACGAAAAAGGCGCGCCTCTTGGCAGAGGTGCGCCCTGAGTTGGTTCCGGTCTCGTGAAGGAACCCGGGTGGGATACGGGGTCGGCGCGGCGCGGGCAAGGTCTGGTCGGCGATATGCCAGCAGTGTGGCCGTGTCATCGAAATGTAACTTGGGTTAAGCCGGAGCCGGAGCGCGGGCGGCCCGTCGCATGAAGGAACGAACCCATGGCATCGATGCAGGAGATCGCGGCGACGATGCGCAGCGTCGTCACGCCCGGGATGACGCCGAAGGCGATCCGCGCGGCCATCCGGGAGAAGCACCCGGAGGCGAGCAAGAAGGAGATCGTCCGCGCCGCGTTCTACGCCCTTGCCGAGGCCCCGGCCGCGGACGGGGACGCGTCGGCGGACCTGCACGGCTTCGCCCTGTCCGAGCGCGGCGCCGACGAGGAGGCCGACGCGGTCGTGACGGTGCGCAAGCGCAAGCGGAAGAAGCACGCGCCCGCCGCGGCCGCGATCGCGCCGGCGCATTGAGGCCGAGGGCTGCGGGCCCTCCGAGGGGCGGGACCGTCGGGCCGACACGCGGTCTCGCGACGACGATGCGGCGCCGGCTCGCCCGTCCTCACGTCAGCATGGAGGTCAGCAGCGCGCGCAGCTGCGCCGGCTTGATCGGCTTGTGCACCAGCTCGGCGCCGAGGGCCGCCGCCTCGGCCGCGATCTCGGGGGCGTGGTCGGCGGTGGTGACGATGACGGGCAGCGGCGCGGTGCGCCCTTCCCGGAGCAGGACGGCGACGTCGAGCCCGCGGGCGCCGTCGTCGAGGTGGTAGTCGAGGATCAGGATGTCGGGCGCGAGCCCGCCCGCGCGCAGGGCGGCCGCGACGCCGGCGGGATCGCGGAAGGTGGCGACGCGCGCATCCCAGTTCCCGAGCAGCCGCTCGAGCGCGTCGGCGGTGGCGGCGTCGTTCTCGACCACGACGACGCGGGCGCCCGAGAGCCGCGTCGCCACCGGCCCGGGCCGCGCCGCGGGCTCGGACGCGGCCGGCACGGCGCTCGGGGGCAGGGTGAGCGACACCCGCGTGCCGCGCCCCGGGCGGGAGGCCAGCGCCAGCGGGTGGTCGAGCGCCAGCGCCAGGCGCCGCACGATCGAGAGCCCGAGGCCGAGGCCCGGCCCGTCGCCCTCGGCGGCGCGCGGCGGCGTCCCGGCGCCGTTCGCGCTGCCGCGGTAGAACTCGTCGAACACCAGCGCGTGCTCGTCGGCGGCGATGCCGCAGCCGGTATCGATCACGTCGACCCGGACCGTGCCGGCGCGGCGGCGCGCGACCAGGGCGACGCCGCCGGACGCGGTGTAGCGGATCGCGTTGGAGAGCAGGTTCTGCAGGATGCGCCGCAGCAGGATGCCGTCGCTCGACACCGCCAGCTCCGGGCTGCGCACCACCAGGCGCAGGCCCCTGCGCGCGGCGAACGGCGCGAAGCTCGCCGCCAGCCCCGCCAGCAGGTCGGGCAGCGGCACGGGCCGCACCTGCGGGTGGACGATGCCGGCATCGAGCTTGGAGATGTCGAGCAGGGTCTTGATCAGGTCTTCGATCGTCTGCAGGCCGCGCTCGACCTGGGCGCCGATCAGGCTCGCCTCGGGCCCGAGCGGCAGGTCGGCGAGCGCCGAGATCGAGAGGCGGGCGGCGTTCAGCGGCTGCAGCAGGTCGTGGCTGGCGGCGGCCAGGAACCGGGTCTTGGAGCGGTTGGCGGTCTCAGCCTCCTCCTTGGCCGCCACCAGCGCCTCGTTCGAGCGCTCGAGGCGGTGCATCAGCGCCGTCAGCTCCTCGGTGCGGGTGCGGACGCGGCCCTCCAGGGTGATCGCGGTCTGGAACAAAGCATAGGCGCCGCCGCGCTGGTCGGTGCTGCGCTCCACATGCGCCATCAGCGCGGCGTTGATCCGCTCGAGCTTGGCGATGCGCCGGCGCAGGGACGCCTCGCCCTCCAGACCGGCGTCGTGCAGGGTCACGGGAGCGCCGGCGGGGCGGGCGTCGCCTCCGCAGGCCCTTCGCTCGCAAGCCTCTCGTCCGCGGGCCTTTTGCCGATGGCGATGCCGGTCAACGTCTGGTTGAGGTGCATCGCCCGGTACTGCTCGCCGTAGGTCTCGAAGCCGACCATGTCGTAGCGCCGGTAGAGGTCGGCGATGCCCTGGCGCACCTGCCGGCTCTCGGCGTCGAGCCGGCGCAGCACGCATTCGAAGCCGATGATCAGGTCGACGCCGCCGAGCGCCCGGTCGAGCCGGGCGAGCTCCGCCCGGGTCGAGGCGACGATGTCGCGCGGCTCGGCCAGCGTCAGCACCACGCCCTCGTCGATGGCGCAGAAGAAGCTGAGGGAGCCGTCGGCGTTGAGCCGCCGGATCGAGCGGCAGAAGTATTCGCCGCCGACCTTCACCGCGAGCGGGTAGGCGGCGAAGCTCATCGGCGTCAGCCGCTCGGGGTCGAGCCCCACCGCCATGGCGTATTCGCGCGCGGCCGGCTCGGCGTTGAGCTCGTAGACGGTGCGCGACTCGCCGTCCGAGGCGGTGACCACGAACTTCACGTCGGTCGGCTCGAAGTTGTCGCTCTTGAAGATCTGCACCGGAAAGTCGCTCTCGACGAGGAGCAGCACGGCGGCGTTGCGGTGGATCGCGCCGCCGTGCAGCAGCACCGCGTCGCGGAAGGTGAGGTCGTCGCCGGCCGAGCCGCCGACCAGCGGGATGCCCTCCAGCGCCCAGGCGATGGCCGAGACCACGGTCTCCTCGGCGTTGGCGAGCCCATCGATCAGCGAGAGCGCGAAGCAGCGGGTCGGCTGGGCGTGGTCGGGCCCGTGCGGCTCGAGCCGGCGGCGCAGCGCCCGCACCGCGCCCGCGGTGCGCTCGACGTCGAGGTGGTCGATCGCGTCGAGCACCGTCGAGACGATGCGGAAGCCGTCCGCCGGGAACGCGATCGCCACCAGGCCGCGGTCGAGCCCGCCGGCCGGGGCGATCCCGCCCGACATGGTGCAGCCGGAAATCTCGGCCCGCGGAAACGCCTCGGCCAGCCGCCGGCTCAGGTTTTCGGGGTCGTAGTCGGGGGAGAAGAACACCAGGAGCTGGGCCGCGTCGGCGCCGACCGCCCGCGCGATCTCGGCGACGGCCTCGCCGGCGGAGCCGCGCTCCGTCCACGCCGTCCTGATGCCGCACAGATGCGTGCGCATCTGCGTTCCCTGTGCCACGCCCCGCCCCCGATCGCCGTCGGCCCCCGGGTTGGTCCGCAGGCGGCACGCGCGAGTATGTGGCGGGCAACCGAAACGTGCAACCGGTGGCGGAACCGCGCCCGGCGCGGCCGGGATCCGCGCGGCCCGGCAGGGGCAAGCGGGTCTCGCGGCATCGGAACGGCCGACCCGCAAAAGGGTCGCTCCGCAACCGACGCGCCGGCGTGGCCGGGCGGCTACATAAATCGCGCGGCGGATGCGGCTAAACCGGGGCCATGCCCGGACGCCACCGCCTTCAGAACGTCATCGAGAGCGCCATCGACTTCGCCGTCATCGTCACCGACCCGGAAGGCGCGGTGACGGAGTGGAACGCGGGGGCGGAGACCATCTTCGGCTGGCCCCGCGAGGCGGTCGTCGGCGGGTCGTCGGCGCGCATCTTCACCGCGGAGGACCGGGCCGCGGGCTGCGTCGAGCGGGAGATGCGCGCCGCCCTCGCCGAGGGCCAGGCGAGCGACGAGCGCTGGCACCTGCGCCGGGACGGCAGCCGGTTCTGGGCCTCCGGCGCGCTGATGCCGCTGCGCGACGAGGACGGCGTCCACCAGGGCTACGTCAAGATCGTCCGCGACCGCACCCAGCAGCACGAGGCCGGCGAGCGCCTGCGCGCGACGCAGGACCGCTTCAGCACGCTCCTGGAGACCATCGAGACCGCCTTCGCCATCGTCGAGGTGCGGTTCGAGGGCGAGCGCCCGATCGATTACCGCTTCATCGAGGCGAACCCGGCCTTCGAGCGCCAGGCCGGGGTCAACCTGCGCGGCAAGTGGGTCACCGAGTTCGCGCCCGACCTGGAGCGGTTCTGGTTCGAGACCTACGGCCGCGTCGCCTGGACCGGGGAGCCGGCGACGTTCGAGAGCTATGCGGAGGCGTTCGCGCGCTGGTTCGACGTGCGCGCCGTGCGGGTCGGGGATCCGGCCGAGCGGCAGATCGCGATCTTCTTCAACGACGTCACCGAGCGCAAGCGCGCGGAGGAGCGCCTGCGCGTCAGCGAGACCCTGGCGCGCGAGAATGCCGAGCGGGTGCAGCTCGCCCTCGAGGCCGGCGCGATCATCGGGACCTGGCACTGGGACCTGCCGACCGACCGGTTCACCGTCGACGAGGCCTTCGCCCGCAGCTTCGGTCTCGACCCGGCGCTCGGCCGCACCGGCATCCCGCTCGCCCAGATCGTCGCCACCGTCCACCCCGACGACCAGGTCGGCCTGGCCGCGGCGATCGACGCGGCGATCCGGAAGGGCGGCGCCTACGCGCACCAGTACCGCGTGCGCCGGACGGACGGGCGCTACTACTGGATCGAGGCCAACGGCCGGGTCGAGTGGGCCGAGGACGGCACCCCGTCGAGCTTCCCCGGCGTTCTGATCGACGTCGAGGAGCGCCGCGCCGTGCAGGCGGAGCGCGACCGGGCGGCGGCGGCGCTGCGCGCCCTCAACGAGACCCTGGAGCAGCGCGTCGCCGAGCGGACGGCCGAGCTGATGCAGACCGAGGCGGCCTTGCGGCAATCGCAGAAGATGGAGGCGGTGGGCCAGCTCACCGGCGGCCTGGCGCACGACTTCAACAACCTGCTGGCCGGCATCTCCGGCGCGCTGGAGCTGATGCAGAGCCGGATCGGCCAGGGCCGGTTCGACGACCTCGAGCGCTACATGGGCGTGGCGCAGGGGGCGGCCCGCCGCGCGGCCGCGCTGACCCACCGCCTGCTCGCCTTCTCGCGCCGGCAGACGCTGACGCCGAAGCCGACCGACGTGAACGGGCTGATCGGCGGGATGGAGGAGCTGATCCGCCGGACCATCGGCCCCGAGATCGCGCTGGAGCGGGTCGGCGCGGCGGACCTGTGGCCGGCGCTGATCGATCCGGGCCAGCTCGAGAACGCGCTGCTGAACCTCTGCATCAACGCCCGCGACGCGATGCCGAACGGCGGCTGCATCACCATCGAGACCGCCAACTCCCGGCTGGACCGGGCGGCCGCGACCGCGCACGACCTCCCCGAGGGCGAGTATCTCGCGGTGTGCGTGACCGACACCGGCACCGGCATGCCGCCCGAGGTGGTGGCCCGGGTGTTCGAGCCGTTCTTCACCACGAAGCCGATGGGCCAGGGGACGGGCCTCGGCCTGTCGATGATCCACGGCTTCGCCCGGCAATCGGGCGGGCAGGTGCGGATCCGGTCCGAGCCCGGCCGGGGCACCGCCGTCTGCCTGTACATGCCGCGCCACCACGGCGAGGCCGACGGCGACGACGGGGCGCCCGTCCCCGCCGAGGCCGCCCGGGCCGAGCAGGGCGAGACGGTGCTGATCGTCGACGACGAGCCCTCGGTGCGCATGCTGGTCACCGAGGTGCTGGAGGATCTCGGCTACACCGCGATCGAGGCGGCCGACGGCGTCGCCGGCCTGGCGGTGCTGCAATCGGACATGCGCATCGACCTGCTCGTCACCGACGTCGGCCTGCCCGGCGGCATGAACGGCCGCCAGATGGCGGACGCGGCCCGCGTCGGCCGGCCCGACCTCAAGGTGCTGTTCATCACCGGCTACGCCGAGACCGCGATCCTCGGCCACGGCCACCTCGACCCCGGCATGGAGGTTCTGACCAAGCCCTTCCCGATGGACGCCCTCGCCACCCGCCTCAAGGCGCTGATCGCCGGGCGGTAGGGGCTCTGCCGGCGATCCGAGAGGCTGCGACCCTTTGCGGACGCTGGAAAGGTCCGCTCGGGGCGGATCGGCGCGCGCAAGGCAACGCAACGCTTTGATCAGGTTCTTGAGGCAGTCTTGCCGCCTATCGAGACCGATAAGCCAAGAGGCCGGACGAGAACGATGCGGATTGTATCAGGCGGCGACGAGGAAGCCAGGACGATCCAGCTGTCGGAAGTGCTGGGTGCCTTGAGCCACGCCCTCGACCTGACGGAAGGTCAGCCCGTCGGGCATTGCGTGCGCGCGACCTGGATCGGCTTCCACATCGGCCGCGAGATGGGCCTCCCGGACTTGCAGCTCTGGGAACTCTACCACACGGTGATGCTGAAGGATCTCGGGTGCTCCAGCAACGCCGCGCGCATCTGCGAGCTCTATCTGTCCGACGATCTCAGCTTCAAACGCGACTTCAAGACGGTGAGCGACAGCCTGCCGAAGGTGCTCGGCTTCGTCTTCTCTCATACCGGCCTCAAGGCCGGCCTCGCCGAACGCTTCCGTGCCGTGCTCAACATCCTGCAGAACGGCGGAGCGATCACCGACGAACTGATCCAAACCCGCTGCCAGCGCGGTGCCCAGATCGCCCGGCAGCTTCGCTTCCCCGCGAGCGTTTGCGAGGCCATCCACGCGCTGGACGAGCACTGGAACGGCGGCGGCAGACCGGACCGCCTGGTCGGCCCGGGGATCCCGCTCTACGCACGGATGGCGTTGCTCGCTCAGGTCGTGGACGTGTTCCACACCGCAGCCGGCCCCGCGGCCGCGATGGCCGAGGTGCGGGCGCGCTCGGGCACATGGTTCGATCCTCAGATCGTCGCCTGCTTCGAAGCGGCCGCATCCGAACCCGGCTTCTGGGATACCCTGGCCTCGGATGAGGTCGAGGAGGCGGTGTTCGCGTTGGCACCGGTCAGCCCGATCGTCGTTGATGAGGACTACCTCGACGACATCGCCCGTGCCTTCGCGCAGATCATCGACGCCAAGAGCCCGTTCACCTCCGGCCATTCGGAGCGGGTTGCCGTCTACGCCGACATGATCGCGGCCGAGCTTGGCTACACGTCGGAGCGCCGCCGCTGGCTGAAGCGGGCTGCGCTGCTCCACGACGTCGGCAAGCTCGGGGTCTCGAACGCGATCCTCGACAAGAACGGCAAGCTGGATGACGCGGAGTGGCGGGACATGCGCAATCACGCGTCCCTCTCCGAGACCATCCTGACCCGCGCGGCCGTGTTCCATGAGATGGCCCGCATCGGTGGCGGACACCACGAACGGCTGGACGGGAAGGGCTATCCGCGCGGCTTGAGCGGCGACGCGATCGAGCCCGAGACCCGCATCGTCTCGGTCGCCGACGTGTTCGACGCGCTGACAGCCGACCGGCCCTACCGGGCGGCCATGTCGCTCGAGAAGGCGCTCGGCATCATGCGCGCGGATCTCGGCACCGCGTTCGACCCGATCTGCTTCGCGGCGCTGGAGCGTGCGCTCGCCTCGATCGAGGGCGATCTTGCGCGGGCGGCTTGAGCCGAGCCGCCTCTCGGTGAACCCTCCGACTACCGGATCAGGATCATCTTGGAGGCCCTGCCGTCGGCACGAGGTGACGCGTCTCCCGACGCCGAGACGATGAGCGTGCGCACCACCCAACCGCAGGCGGGCGAACCCAAGGCCCGGAGGAAAAGCCAATTGAGGCCGCGGGTCAGCATGATCTGAGCTTTCTGATGTTGGCTTGCGCTGAAGGCGTCGGCTGAAAAATCTGGCACCCGCCCTGTGAGTTCATCATGCAGCATCCAGCAGGACAGGGTGATAGCAAAGTCGATCGCATTTGATGCAACCGGAAGTACAACTTCTAGGAGTGCAAGTCTTCGATCGCGCTGACCGTCCGGAACGCCGCCTTCGTCGGCTTTCGAAAACCACCGACATCGGCGTCGAGGGCGTGGTCGGGTCCGACTCCGGACGTCTGCTTCCGGGGAAAACGCCAGGGGCCGCTTTCCATCCGATCCGGTCGCAGAGCGGACCGGCCGATCTCGGCCCGTGCCGGCCGTGCGGACAAGCATCCGCCGGTGTCGGAAGCCGCCGTCATCGACCGGCTTGGCCATTCCGCCTCGGGGCTGGGAGGCGGCCCGGGCCGGCCGGCGGTCGGAGATTCGGCAGCGTGCGCCCGCGCGCCGCCGCGATGACGTCGGGCGCGGGGATGTCGACCCATGCGCCACCGCCGGTGTCGGCGCCCGCTTCGAGCCAGTCGCCCACGATCCGGTAGCCGAGGGTGTAGCCGAGCCAGCGCGGATACCGTCCTCCCCCGAAGAACCAGGCGCGGTGGTCGTGCCCGGCGCCCGCGAGCGTCGCGTCGTCGGGCAGGTTGGCCGCGAGTTCCGCGTCGGTCACCGCGCATTCCCACGGCTCGGGCGGCGAATCGAACAGGCGGCCGACGAACCGCCCCGCCAAGCCCTCGCTCACGAGGGCCTCGCCGAGCGTCCAGCCGTAGCCGGGCCCGGCCATGCGCATGCAGTGGTGCGCCTCGTGCGCGACGGTCCGGCGCAGATCCCCGTCACGCAGCGCGCGGGCGAAGTTGGGGTTGCCGTGGTCGAGGGTGAGGGAGAACAGGCCGGCGCCCGGACCGTACGGTCCCGACGCGACCCGCCGGCCGTGCGGCCCCGTCGCCCGGCGTGCCCGCGCGCGGTGTGCGCCCCGTCACCGCGTCGTCCCGGGCCGCCGCCTAAGCTGGGCCGGATGAGCATCAGCATCCACGACGTCAGCGTCCCGGTCTTCGTCCACGCGCTTGGCAACATGAGCGCGTGGCTCGACAAGGCGGCGGCGGAGAAGCCGGAGGCCGACCTGCTCGGCCGGCGGCTGGCTCCGGACATGAAGCCGTTGCCGGCCCAGTATCAGATGGCGTCCGACAGCGCGAAGAACGCGGTGGCCCGGCTCGCCGGGATCGCGGCGCCCGCGATGCCCGACGTCGAGGCGAGCTTCGCCGAACTCAAGGCGCGCTGCGCCCGGACGATCGCCTTCGTCGAGGGCGTCGATCCGGCGGCTCTGGCCCTCGGCGCGGAGCGCGCGGTGGAGCTGACGTTCCCGAACGGCATGGGATACCGCTTCAGCGGGCAGGGCTACCTCACCGGCTTCGCGCTTCCGAACTTCTTCTTCCACGTCACCACGGCCTACGGCATCCTGCGGGCCGCCGGGGTGAGCCTCGGCAAGCCGGATTTCCTGCAGCATCTCGGGCCGCCGACCCTCCACGCCGCGACGTAGCCGCGCGGGCTCCCCGGCCCGGACCCGATCCCCGGGATCGGGGGCGCGCGGGATCGCGCCAACGCCTGTGACGATGTCGCCCGGGCCGTTTCGGGGCGGCGCGTGAGCCTTCGCGCCGCCGGCGCGTTCACGGCCCGTGTCCGCATCCGAACGGGAGCCCCGATGTCGAGCTTGGCCGAGCGAAAGGCGCGCCTGATCGTCCACGGCGATCGGCCCTACAACGCCGAGCCGCCGCTCGCCCGGTTGCGGGCCGCCTACCGGACCCCGGCGGAGGACTTCTACGTCCGCTCGCACGGCGACCTGCCGGACCTCGACCCCGACACCTGGCGCCTCGCCGTCGAGGGCGGAGACGGTGCCGCGCGGGCGCTTTCGCTGCACGACCTGCGGACCCGCTTCCCGCAGGTCACGGTCACGGCGACGCTGCAGTGCGCCGGCAACCGGCGCGCCGACATGCGGGCGGTCGCCCCGGTCTCGGGCGACCCGTGGGATGCCGGGGCGATCGGCACGGCCGCGTGGACGGGCGTGCGCCTCGGCGACCTCCTGCGCGCGGCGGGCGTCACCGAGGGCGCCGATCTCCACGTGGCCTTCGAGAGCCACGACCGGGTGGACGGCCGCCCGTACGGCGCCTCGATCCCGCTCGCCAAGGCGATGGCGCCCGAGACCCTGCTCGCCTACGCCATGAACGGGGAAGCCCTGCTGCCCGAGCACGGCTTCCCGGTCCGCGCGGTGGTGCCGGGATTCGCCGGCGTGCGCAGCCCCAAATGGCTCCGGCGCCTCGCCGTGCAGGATCGCCCGTCCGACAACCCGATCCAGGCCGAGGATTACAAGCTGTACCCGCCCGACGTCGGCGCCGAGACGGCGGACCCGGCCCGGGGGCACACCATCGACACGATGCCGCTGAACGCCGCGATCTGCGAGCCGGAGCGCGGCGCCGCCCTCCGCGCCGGTCGCACCAGGGTTCGCGGCTACGCGGTGAGCGGCGACCGGGCCATCGTGCGCGTCGACGTCTCCGGCAACGGCGGCCGGTCCTGGCGGCAGGCCGACCTGGAGCACGCGGCCGGCGCGCCGTTCGCCTGGACGTTCTGGGCGGTGGAGCTCGATCTGCCGCCGGGCGAGCACGAGCTCGCGGTCCGCGCCTGGGACGCCGCCGGCCAGACGCAGCCGGCGCTGCCGGACGACACCTGGAACCACAAGGGCTACCTCTGCGCCTGCTGGCACCGCGTGCGGGTGAGCGTCACCGCAGCGCGCATCGATGGCGCGATCCCCGCGGCGCACGACTGATACCGGGTCTCATGGGTCAGGACCCATGAGGTCCGGCGGACGACCGCCGCCCCGCAGTCGCGGGGGCCAAGCCTCGATGCGTCACGCTCGGCGAGGCTTGGCATGAGGCGGGTCGCGAGCCGGCGGGCGCGCGACGGATGCTCCCGAGGCGTCCGCCCCGCGGGCATCCACCGGCGGCAAGTCCCTTTCGCGGCTCGGGGTCGGCCCGACCCGTGACGCGGTCGTGGCGCGGACTACCGCGCCTCCGGAGCGTCGCTTCCCTCGATCAGCCGGGCGTACTCGGTCTCGGCCAAGCCGTAGCCGTCCCCCGCCACATCGAGCAGACGCTCGCGGTCGATGATCTGGACGTGGCCCCGGCGCTTGCCGACGAGGCCGTCCTTCTCGAGAACCTTCATCGCCATCGTCACGCCGGGCCGTTCGACGCCCAGCATCAGCGACATGAACTCCTGCGTGACCGTGATGTCGTCGCCCTCGCCGCGATCGTGGCACATCAGCAGCCAACGGGCGAGGCGGGTCGGCGTACCGCCGCGGGCGTTCGCGAACGCGGTCTGCGCGGTCTGGATGGTTTGGGTCTGGATGTATCGGTGCAGGAGGCTCCGTAGGGCGGGGCGTCGCTCCACTTCGGCGCGCAGGTCGGGCACATCGACCGTCAAGACGTGCCCGGCCGCCTGCACGAAGTGGGTGAACGGGCTGCGGTCGTCGTCGAGCAGGACCGGGGCGGCCCCGACCAAGCCTTCGCGGCCGAGCAGCCCAATCTCGATGCGGCCGCTGGGCGCATCGGAGGTGACGGAGACAATGCCCGCCTCCACGAAGTGGACGCTCGTGATCTGCGTGTTGGCCGAGATGAGCACGCGCCGGAGCGGGATCGCCTCGGGACGCAGCGCAGGCGCCAGGGCGGCGAAGTCCTCCGGAGGCAACGCGCGCAGGAGGCGGTTGCGCAGGGCGGGCTGCTGGAGATCTGCCACGTGTGCTCTCGCGTTGCGGGCAAGAGCACACGCTGTCCCTCAATCGTCAGCGCCCTGAAACGAGCCGACCACCGAGAATACATGGTGCGCGATACATAGATCAGCAATCGCTCCGAGCCGTACCATGGACATCAATCAGGTGGAATTCCCGGATAAATCGTCATATTTTTACTTATCGAGCGTGATTTGATTCTCCATCCAAGGGAGGGGTGCCGAGCAATCCGCGTGATCTTACTGCTTCTCCGCCCGCAGCATTTCGCGGGCGAACGCGAACACCGCGTCGCGCCCTTTCGGCGATTTGATCGCCAGCCAAGTCTGGATGAGCAGCGAGGCATCCTTCGGGTAGCCGGCGTTGGACTGCTCGAAGAATGAGTCTGGGGAGCAGCCGAGCATCAGCGCGAGCTGAGCGAGCGTCTCGGAACCGCTGACTTCAGGGGCCATGTCGGTCCCCTTAGGTGTCGGCATATCCATCCTATTCCCTCGTGTATCCGTCTCTAGCTCGACAGGAATGCATCTTAGCATTGCAGAGGGGGTAGTAAAATCGTAAATAATGTACAAAAATAGAGAACGGCACAGCTCTGTAAAAATTTTACATTTTATCTTCCCGTGCAGGAAGGAAATGCTTGTGGATCACACGCCTGATCTGAAAGCGGTCGCCGACGCGGTCATGGCCGCGCATGTTGTCATCGACGAGCACGGCACGCACGAGATGAAGACGATGAGTCGGATGCTCCTGTTCACGGTCGGCAAGGCGATCGCCCAGCGCAGCCGGCCTGCGCGCGAACCGCAAGATCTCCGAGGCGACGAGGTCGGGTGACCTCGGGGCGAATCGCGGCGTTGGAACGAGGCGATGTCCCGATCGCGTTCCGCATTCGATGGGACGACGCGTGCGATCCGGCCCAGGGCTTCCGGTCGTCTCGCCGGCGACCGCTGCGCGAAGGCATGCCGCGCCGGCCTTCGCCTAGGCCGGCGCGCGCGGGCGCGGTAGGCTCGCGGCGTTCCGCCGTCGCGAGCCCTGAGGACCCCGCATGCGCCTCGATCCTGCCCTGGCCGCCCGCATCGAGGCTTCCGTCGCGGACGGGTTCGCCGACCAGGTCGCCCACACCCAGGCGCTGGTGCGGTTCGGCTCGACCCGCGGCGCCGAGCACGCGATCCAGGATTTCGTGTTCCGCGGCTTCCGCGCGCGCGGCTACGCCACCGAGCGGTTCGGCATCGACGCCGCCGCGGTCGAGGCCCATCCCGGCGGCGCCAAGGTCGCGGCCGGGCATTCCGAGGCGCCGGTGGTGGTCGGCATCCACCGGCCGCGGGACGAGCGCGGGCGCTCGCTGATCCTCCAGGCCCATGTCGACGTGGTGCCCCCCGGGCCGCTCGATCTGTGGACGCACCCGCCCTTCGATCCGGTGATCGCCGGCGACTGGATGTACGGGCGCGGCGCCGCCGACATGAAGGCGGGGCACGCGGCCAACCTGTTTGCCCTCGACGCCCTGCGCCGCATCGGCCTGCAGCCGGCCGCCACCGTGACGATCCAGTCGGTGGTCGAGGAGGAATCCACCGGCAACGGCGCGCTCGCGGCGCACCTGCGCGGCTACCGCGCCGACGCGGTGCTGATCCCCGAGCCGATGGACGAGGCCCTGGTGCGGGCCAACACCGGCGTGCTGTGGTTCACGGTCGAGGTGCGCGGGCGCCCGGTGCACGTGCGCGAGATGGGGGCCGGCGCCAACGCCATCGACGCGACCTACCGGGTGATCGGCGCCCTGCGCGCGGTCGAGGCGCGCTGGAACGCCGACCGGGCCGGCCGGCCGCACTTCGCCGAGGCCGAGCACCCGATCAACCTCAATATCGGCCGGATCGAGGGCGGCGACTGGATCTCCTCGGTGCCGGCCTGGTGCCGCATCGGCTGCCGGATCGCGCTCTATCCCGGCCTCCGCGCGGCCGACGCCGCCGCCGAGATCGAGGCGGCGGTCGGCGCCTTCGCCCGCACCGACCCGTTCCTGTCGGGCACGCCGCCGCGGGTGAGCTTCGACGGCTTCTTCGCCGAGGGCTACGTGCTGGAGCCGGGCTCGGACGCCGAGAACGTGCTCGCCGCCGCCCACCGCGCGGCGGTCGGGACGGCGCTCACGAGCGTCATGTCGCCCTGCTACCTCGATACCCGGGTGCACGCCCTCTACGAGCGGGTGCCGGCCTTGTGCTACGGCCCGCGGAGCGAGAACATCCACGGCTTCGACGAGCGCGTCAGCCTCGCCTCGGTCCGGCGCATCACCACGGCGATGGCGCTGTTCGTCGCCGAATGGTGCGGGACCGAGCCGGCCTGATCCCGCCCGGTCAGGCGGCGCGCACGGTGGCGAGGAAGCGCCCGACCTCGGCGGCGAGGTGCTCGGACTGGCGCGACAGCTCGGACGCCGCGCCGAGCACCTGGGTCGCGGCCGCCCCGGTCTCCTCGGCGGCGCCGGCGACGCCGGTGATGTTGCTGGTCACCTCGGCCGTGCCCATCGCCGCCTGGCCGACGTTGCGCACGATCTCCTGCGTCGCCGCGCCCTGCTCCTCGACCGCCGCCGCGATCGCGGTGGCCACCGCGTTGATCTCGCGGATGCGCCCGGTCATCCCGCCGATCGAGGCGACCGCCTGACCGGTCGAGGCCTGGATCTGCGCGATCTGGCCCGAGATCTCGCTCGTCGCCCTGGCGGTCTGCTCGGCCAGGGCCTTCACCTCGGAGGCGACCACGGCAAAACCCTTGCCGGCCGCGCCGGCGCGGGCCGCCTCGATGGTGGCGTTCAGGGCCAGCAGGTTGGTCTGGCCGGCGATGTCCGAGATCAGCCCGACCACGGCGCCGATCCGCGACACCGCCGCGCTCAGCTCCTGCACCCGGGCGCCGGTCTGGTCGGCCTCGCGCACGGCCAGATGCGCGAGTTCGGCCGAGCCGCCGACCTGCCGGCCGATCTCGGCCACCGAGGAGCCGAGCTCCTCGGCGGCCGCCGCCACCGTGTTGACGTTGGTGCCGGCCTCCTCGGCCGCGGCCGCGACCGTGGTGGACTGGCCGGCCGTCTCGGTCGCCGTCGCGGTCAGGGTCTGGGCGGTGGCCTGCAGCTCGGTCGCCGAGGACGACACCATGCCGATGATCCCGCCGACCGCCGCCTCGAAGTCGTCGGCCATCTGGCGCATGCCGGCCTTGCGCTGCGCCTCGGCCGCCAGCCGCGCCTGCGCCGTGTCGGCCTCGAGCTTGCGGGTGCGGATCAGGTTGTCCTTGAACACCTGCACCGCCGCCGCCATGGCGCCGATCTCGCTGCGCTCGCCGGTATGCGGCACGGCGATCGCGGTGTCGCCCGCCGCCACCGTGTCCATCACCCGGGCCATCCGCTGCACCGGCACGGAGATCGTGAACACCGACATCCACCCGACCGCCAACGCCGTCGCCGCGACGAGGCCGAGGCCGACGGCGATGGCGAAGCGCGCCTGCTCGCCGAGCGCCGTGGCGCTCTCGGCGCTCGCCCGGCCGGCGGCGTCGTTGAAGGCGAGGTCGGCCTTCAGCGCGGCGCGCGCGGCGTTGAGCGCGGGGAGCATGCCGTCGAGGAGGTGCGCGCTCGCGCCCTTCGCGTCGCCCGCCTGCAGCCGCCGCAGGAATTCCTCGCCCATCGCCGAGTAGGCCGGCACGGTTGCCTTCACCGCCTCCCACAGCGCCTCCTCGCCGGGGCTGACGAAGCCGGCATAGTCCTTCAGGTCCGCGTCCAGCTCGGCCATGCTGGCGCGCAGCCGCGGCAGCGATTGCGGCCGCCGCTCGTCACTGGAGACGAGGTAGGCGAGCTGCCGGCTGCGCAGCGCCTCGAAGTTGGTGGCGAGCCGCCCGAGGATGCGGGTGGACGGCAGCGCATTGCCCGCGAGCGCGTCGGTCACGGTGCTGAGGGCGTGCAGGCGCGCGTAGCAGAAGCCGCCGAGCCCGGCCGTCAGCAGGAACAGCACCAGCACCGCGCCGACCAGGCGCGCACGGATCGAGAAATGGGCCAGCATCGCGGAATCCTTCGTCGCAAGGCTCCGTGATTGTCGATCCCGGTTAAGATCACCCTATAAGGACCGGACGGTCCTTGGATGCGCAAGATTTCTCCTTGGCGCGACCTTGCCGGTCTACGCCGCCGGGGCGAGGCATCGGCCGGCTCGATGCGGGATCGCGCCGGCCGTCCCGTCAGGCGCGGCTCACGGGATCAGCCGGTCGGCCCGCAGGCGGGCGAACAGGTCGAAGAATGCGTCGTCGGTCGGCTGGTAGGCGAGGAACCCGAGCCGACGGCTCTTGCTCATGTCGGTGACCACCTCGATCGGCCGGCCGAGGTCGGCGTCGGTGTGCCAGGGCGAGGCGAGCTTGGCGAGGTCGGGCTCGGCGAGGCCGTGGCGCGAAGCGATCTCCGCCCAGATCGGGCCGTCCTCGGCCATCTGCGCCTCGAGCGGGCGCACCGTGCCGTCGAACGGCTCGGGCGTCAGCCCGAACCAGGCCGCGATCCGGCCCCACATCCAGCTCCAGCGGAAGACGTCGCCGTCGACGACGTTGAAGTCCTGGTTGGCCGCGACGGCGCTGGTCGAGGCCCAGAGCAGGTGGCGGGCGAGCAGCCGCGCGTCGGTCATGTCGGTCAGGCCGCTCCACTGCATGCCGGAGCCAGGGAAGCGGAACGGCCGGCCGGTCTCGCGGCACAGGGTGGCGTAGGCGGCCAGCGTCGTGCCTATATTCATGGCGTTGCCGACCGCCTTGCCGATGATTGTGTGCGGGCGGTGGACGCTCCAACGGAAGCCGTCGCGGGCGGCGGCCGAGAACACCGCATCCTCCTGGGCGTAGTAGAAGTTCTCGACGTCGAGCCGGCCCTGGTCCTCGCGGAACGGGGTCTGCGGCACCGAGCCCTTCCCGTAGGCCTCGAACGGGCCGAGATAGTGCTTCAGGCCGGTGACCAGGGCGACGTGCCGGAGCGAGGCCGCCGGCCGCAGCGCGTCGAGCAGGTTCTCCACCATCGCGCCGTTGACGCGGATCATCTCGGCCTCGGTGTCGCGGCGCATCCAGGTCGCGAGCACCACGTGGCTCGGCTTGAGGCCCGCGAGCGCCCGCTGGAGGGAGGCCGGATCCTGCAGGTCGGCGGCGACGGGCACGACGCCGTCCTGCGCCACGGGCTTGCGCGCCAGCCCCGCCACCGCCCAGCCCTCGGCGGAGAACCGCTCGGCGGCCGCGCTCCCGACGATGCCGCTGGCGCCCACGATTAGAACCGAACCCGTCATGCATGACCCTCGCTGCCGAAGGCGCGCGGCCTTCGTATGCGGGTTCAACCAGCGGGCGTGCGTTGCGTTGCAGCGAAGACGCCTCTTCCCTTCCCCCTCTGCGGGGGAGGGGAGGTGCCCGCATCGCCCGGATTGCGGAACCGGGCCCCCGGCCTCACGCCACCCGGTCGATCGCGTCGCCCAGCACCTGCGCGATCTCGCCGATCTGGCCGTGCTCCAGGATCAGCGGCGGCGAGAGCGCGACGATGTCGCCGGTGACGCGGATCAGCAGGCCGCGCGCGAAGCAGTCGACGAACACGTCGTAGGCCCGCTTGCCCGGCGCGCCGGGGCGCGGTTCCAGCTCGATCCCGGCGATCAGGCCGATGGTGCGGATGTCGGTGACGCGGGCGCGCCCGCGCAGGTCGTGCATCGCAGCGGCCCAGTCGTCGGCGAGGTCCGCCGCCCGGGTGAGCAGGCCCTCGTCGCGGTAGATGTCGAGGGTCGCCAGCCCCGCCGCGCAGGCGACCGGGTGCCCGGAATAGGTGTAGCCGTGGAACAGCTCGATCCCGTCCGGGCCGTTCATCAGCGCGTCGTGGACGTGGCGGCCGGCGAAGACCGCGCCCATCGGGATGGTGCCGTTGGTCAGCCCCTTGGCGGTGCAGACGAGGTCGGGCGTCACCCCGAAGAAGTCGGCGGCGAAGGGCGCGCCCAGCCGCCCGAAGCCGGAGATCACCTCGTCGAAGATCAGCAGGATGCCGTGGGCGTCGCAGATCGCGCGCAGGCGCTCGAGGTAGCCCTTCGGCGGCACCAGCACGCCGGTCGAGCCCGCCACCGGCTCGACGATGCAGGCGGCGATGGTCTCGGCGCCATGCAGCGCCACGAGGCGCTCGAGGTCGTCGGCGAGCTCGGCCCCGTGCTCGGGCTGGCCCTTGGTGAAGGCGTTGCGGGCCGGGTCGTGGGTGTGGCGCAGGTGGTCGGTGCCCGGCAGCGTCGGGAAGGCCCGGCGGTTCGAGACGATGCCGCCGACCGAGATGCCGCCGAAGCCGACGCCGTGGTAGCCGCGCTCGCGCCCGATCAGCCGGGTGCGGGTGCCCTGGCCGACCGCCCGCTGGTAGGCCAGCGCGATCTTGAGCGCGGTGTCGACCGATTCCGAGCCCGAGCCGGTGAAGAACACCCGGTCGAGCGCGGCGCCGGCCGGCCCAGGCGCGATCTCGGCCAGGCGCTCGGCGAATTCGAACGCGATCGGGTGGCCCATCTGGAAGGTCGGGGCGAAGTCCATCGTCGCGAGCTGGCGCTCGACCGCGCTCGCGATCCCGCGGCGGCCGTGCCCGGCGTTGCAGCACCACAGGCCCGCCGTCCCGTCGAGCACCTGGCGGCCGTCGTCGGTGGTGTAGTGCATCCCGTCGGCGGCCACGAACATCCGCGGCACCGCCTTGAACTGGCGGTTGGCCGTGAACGGCATCCAGAACGCCTCCAGCGAGGGCGCGTTCTTCCGTGCGTTCAGGTCGGACATGAGGGCTCCTCGGCTCGCGATCGTGCCGGCAGGGGACCCGGTTTCGCGCGCCGCAACAACCCCCTTTCGCGCAAGCCGGGCGCCTCCGGCATGTGCCCGGCAACGGCCGCCCGGCGTGGGCGGCGGTCGAGGGCGCCGTGATCGCACCGGCTTCCGCGCCTTCGGGTGGGCGTGGTCTGCGTCAGACGCGGCGCCATCCCGGCTGGCTCGGATCGACGAGGCGATAGTTGACCGGAGGTTGGCCGCAGATCGCGATCACCGCCGGTTCCGTCCCGGGGCGGATCACGCCGTCGTAGTGCGGCGTGCCCGCGACCCGACGCACGAAGCTACCGGCCGGAACGGGAACGCAGGAGGCGGGATCGAAGTCGGGGCCGCTGTTGCACCACCAGATGCCGGACACCACCATGCAGAACCGGTCGGTCGTGTAGGTGTGCGGAGCGCTCATGTAGCCGGGCCACCACCGCACGAGCGTGTAGTAGAAGCCGGTTCCGTTGCTGTCGCCGGTGAGGGCGCAGCGGTCCGAGCAATGGTCGGGATAGGTCGGCGTCGGGGTCCAGACCAGCTGGTTCGGCAAGCGGATGATGGTCTGTTCCGGGTCGAGCGGTGAGGCGGCGGCCTGGCCGAACGCGAGGGGCAGAGCACCGAGCAGCGAGGCCGTCAGCACGTCGCGCCGGTTCGAGGTGGGAGCAGTCATGGGCGTCTTCCTCGCGGGTGATGGTGGCTGGGCGTCTCGATGGCGCCCATGTCCGCGGTCTTCATTCCATCGATTCGCGGCGCCGCAAAGCCGCGCCGGACGCCGGCGACAGCTCCGGCACGGCACGGGGCGCGGCCACCGCCGGGACTTGTGCGAAGGAAACCCGACGCAGGCTCCGATGCGAGGGACGCCGGCTCCACGGATGAGAATTCGACGGTGGCGAGACTCGCAGCGATCCTGGCCGGCACTGCATTCGGCGCTCGCGGCGGAAGGCCGCGTTCCCGAACAGGACATCGAGGAGGAAGCGATGCTGTATCACGTCAGGATGGACGTCCATCCGCCCACGCAGCTGCCGCCGGCCGAGTTCGACCGGTTGAAGGCCGAGGAGAAGGCGCAGGCGCGGGCGCTCCAGGAATCGGGCCGGTGGGTGCACCTCTGGCGCATCGCCGGGCAGTACGCCAACATCAGCGTGTTCGACGTGGCCGACCACGACGAGCTGCACGCGATCCTCTCCGGCCTGCCGCTGTTCCCGTTCATGAGCGTGACGGTGACGCCGCTGGCCCGGCACCCGTCGGCCTTGTGAGCGGGGGGCCCCTTCCCTCTCCCCTCTGCGGGAGAGGGAAGGCTGGGATCATGGGTTCGTCACCAGCCTGCAGGTGCTCTGCGCCAGCGGCTGGAAGGCCTCGTCGCCGGGGATGGTCTTGAGGATCGTGTAGAAGTCCCACGGGCCCTTCGACTCGGCCGGGGTCTTCACCCGCGCCAGGTACATGTCGTGGACCATGCGGCCGTCGGGGCGCAGCTTGGCGTTGCGCGCGAAGGCGTCCTCGATCGGCAGCGCACGCATCTTGGCCATCACCGCGAGGCCGTCGTCGGTGCCCGCCGCCTCGGCCGCCTTGAGGTAGTGCAGCACCGCCGAGTAGTCGCCGGCCTGGACCATGGTCGGCATCCGCCCGCCCATGCGTTCGCCGAAGCGCTTCGCGAAGGCGCGGGTGCGGTCGTCGAGGTCCCAGTAGAAGCCCGTCGTCAGGATCATGCCCTGTGCCGCCTTCAGGCCGACCGAGTTGACGTCGGTGAGGAAGATGTTGAGGCCGCCGAGCGACTGGCCGCCCTCGGCGATGCCGAACTCGGCGGCCTGCTTGATGGTGTTGATCGTGTCGGCGCCGGCATTGGCCATGCCGATGATCCGGGCGCCCGAGGCCTGCGCCTGGATCAGGTAGGACGAGAAGTCGGCGTTCGGGAACGGGTGCTTGACCGAGCCGAGCACCGTGCCGCCCTTGGCCCGCACCACGCGGGTGACCTGGGCCTCGAGGTCGTGCCCGAAGGTGTAGTCGGCGGTGATGAAGAACCAGGTGTTCTTCGGGTCGTCGGCCAGCGCCGCGGCGGTGCCGGCGGCGAGCGCGTGGGTGTCCCAGGACCAGTGCGCGCCGGTGGCCGAGCAGGCGGCGTTGGTCAGCGCCATCGAGCCGGCGCCGGAATTGATGTCGACCTTGCCCTTGGCGCGGGCGACCTCGCGCACGGCGAGCCCCGCCACCGACGAGTTCGTGTCGAAGATCGCGTCCACCCCCTCCGTGTCGAACCAGCGGCGGGCGATGGTCGAGGCGATGTCGGCCTTGTTCTGGTGGTCGGCGAAGATCAGCTCGACCTTGCGGCCGCCGATCGCCCTGCCGAAATCCTCGATCGCGAGCTGCGCCGCCGTCACCGAGCCCTTGCCGGCGAGGTCCGAGTAGCCGCCGGACATGTCGGTCAGCACGCCGATCCTGATGCCGCCGTCGGCGTACTGGGCGGAGGCCGGCGTGGCCGCGAGCAGCACGGCCGTGGACAGCGCTGCAGCGAGCGCGGATGCGGGAATGGTCCTTGCCACGATCGTCCTCCCGGGGGCTTGTGGTCGCGAACCCGGTCCGCGTGCCCGCCCGCGGATTCGGTGATCCGGCCTCGCCCGGTTGGCGGTTTTTCCCCGCGTCCGGAGGCAGGCCGGCGCCGTGCGCGAGGCCTCGCGCGCGGCCGGCTTCACCTATAGCGGCGTCCCGGTGCGCGATCGCGCCCGGCCGGGGCGAACCGGTGAGAACCGCCCGCGGGTGTCAGGAAGCCCGAGGGCGCCATCGCCTGCGCCGCGCTACACAAACGATCGCCGTTATCCGCAGCCCGCCCCCGGAGCCGCCATGCCGTTCATCATCGAGACCTTCGACAAGCCCGGCCACGAGCACCTGCGCCGCGCGGCGAGGGCCGAGCACCTCGCCTTCCTGGAGGCCCAGGCCGCGCGGCTGCTCGCCTGCGGCGCGAAACTGTCCGACGACGGGTCGGATGCGGGCGGCGGCCTCTACCTCGTCGACGTGGAGACGCGGGCGGAGGCCGAGCGCTTCATCGCCGAGGACCCGTTCGCGAAGGCCGGCCTGTTCGAGCGGGTCGCGATCCAGCGCTGGCGCAAGGCCTATCTCGACGGTCGGAGCTACCTGAAGCCCCAGGCCTAGCCGAAGCCCAGGCCTAGCCGAAGCCGTAGAGCGCGCGCGGGTTCTCGACGAAGAGCCTTCGGCGCCTGGCCTCGTCCGGCACCCAGTCGGCCACGAGGTCGAGGAGCGTCGCGAGCTTCGGCGGCCCGTCCCAGGCGGCGACGTGCGGCCAGTCGGAGCCCCACAGGCAGCGCTCGGGTGCGGCGTCGTTCAGCGCCCGGGCGAAGGGGATGGTGTCGGCGTAGGGCGCGCCCGCCACCGAGGTGCGGAACGCGCCCGAGAGCTTCACCCAGGCGCCGTCGCGCACCAGCGCCACGAGGGTGGAAAAGCCCGGGTCCGAAAGGCCCGCGGCGGTCGGCATGTGGCCCATGTGGTCGACGACGAACGGCACCGGCAGCCGCGACAGCCGCGCGGCGAGCGGCGGCAGGCTGCGGGCGTCGATCAGGAATTGCAGGTGCCAGCCCATCTCGCGGGCGAGCGCGCCGTAGGCCTCGACCGCCGCGAAATCGATGCCGCCGCCGTAGAGCACGTTGAGGCGCAGGCCGACGATGCCGGCGTCCTTCATCGCGCGGAGGTCGCCCTCGGGCAGCCCGAGGGGGATCACGGCGATGCCGCGCAGGCGCTCGGCGTTCGCGGCCAGCGTCTCCAGCAGCAACCGGTTGTCGGTGCCGTGGACGCTGACCTGGACCAGCACGCCGTGGGCCATGCCGGTGGCGTCGAGCATCGCCAGGTAGGCCTGCGCCGGCGCCGCCGGCGGGGTGTAGCTGCGATTCTCCACGAACGGATGGGCCGGCGGCCGGCCGATCACGTGGGCATGGCTGTCGACCGCCCCCGCCGGCACCGCGTAGCGCGTCGGGCCGGCGGGATGCGGATCGGGGGCGGGGCAATCGCGGATCGGGATCATGGCGTCCTCTCCTCCGAACTCGACGCAGTCTTTCCCTCCCCCGCAGAGGGGGGAGGGACAAACCCGTCCCCCTACCCGTCGGCGTGCAGCACCTTCCCCCGCGTCTCCGGCAGGGCGAAGGCGGCGAGAAAGAACACGCCGTAGGCGCCCGCGGCGAAGACCGCGATCGCCGAGGCGAGGCCGATCGATTTCGAGAGCTCGCCCACCAGGAACGGGAACAGCGCGCCGAGGCCCCGCCCGAAATTGTAGCAGAAGCCCTGGCCCGAGCCGCGCAGCCGCGTCGGGTAGAGCTCGGTGAGGAAGGCGCCCATCCCCGAGAAGTAGCCCGAGGCGAAGAAGCCGAGCGGGAAGCCCAGCACCCACAGCACCGCGTTCGAGAGCGGCAGCTGGGTGTAGGCGACGATGACCAGGATCGCGCCGATCGAGAAGATCAGGAACAGCGGGCGCCGCCCGAGCTGGTCGGCGAGCCAGGCGCCGACGAGGTAGCCGGCAAACGAGCCCACGATCAGCGCCGAGAGGTAGCCGGTGGAGGAGACGATCGACAGGCCGCGCTCGGTGGTGAGGTAGCGCGGCAGCCAGGTGGTGATGGCGTAGTAGCCGCCCTGGCAGCCGGCGGCGGCGAGCGAGGCCAGGATCGTGGTGCGCAGCAGCGGGCCGGCGAAGATCTCCCAGAGCTTGGGCTCCTCGCCGGCCGCGCGCGCCCTGGCGCGGGTCTCGGCGGCGACCTTCGGCTCCGCGACGTAGCGGCGGAGGTAGAACACCAGCAGCGCCGGCAGCGCGCCGATCGCGAACATCCAGCGCCACGCGCTCTCGGGCGGGAGATAGGAGAACAGCACCGCCTGCGACAGCACCGCCATCCCCCAGCCGATCGCCCAGCCGGACTGGACCGAGCCGACGGCCCGGCCGCGATACTGCGCCCGGATGGTCTCGCCCATCAGCACCGCGCCGGCCGCCCACTCGCCGCCGAAGCCGAGGCCGAGCAGCGCGCGGGCGACGAGCAGCTGCTCGAAATTCTGCACGAAGGCGCAGACCAGCGAGAAGACCGAGAACCAGAGGATGGTGATCTGCAGCGTCAGCACGCGGCCGATGCGGTCGGCGACGAAGCCGGCGAGCCACCCGCCGAGCGCGGAGGCCAGCAGCGTGACGGTGGCGGCGAGGCCGGCCGTGCCCGGATCGACCCTCCACAGGCTGATGATCGTGCCGATCACCAGCGGGTAGATCATGAAGTCCATGCCGTCGAGCGCCCAGCCGGCGGCGCAGGCCCAGAAGGTGCGCCGCTCGGGCGTGGTCATGCTCCGGTAGAACGCCCCGAGGCTGGCATCCTCGATCGGCACGAGGTCGAGGGGGTTTGGGGCTCCGGGTCCCGACGCCACAGCCATGATCCGGTCCCCTTTCGCCGACCCGGCGATCCTGGCGCGGATCGGAGCGGCAGGACAAGGGCGCCGGCGGCACGGGAGGGGGGAAGGGCGCAGGATTGTCGCGGTGCGCGGGGGCGGCCCTCAGGGACCGCTCGCCTGCGCTCAGGCGGCGGCGCCGACGTCGAACTCGAAATGGATCCGGTCGTAGGGGAAGGTCACGCCCGCGTCCGACCGGTCGACGACGCCGGCCTCCGCCAGCGTCACCACGTCCCGATGCACCGCCTGGACGTCGCGACCGACCCGCCGGGCGACTTCGCGGATGGCGAGCGGTCCCTGGCCCGCCATCGCCTTGACGATCGCCAGGCGCGACGGCGCGAGGACGCGATGCAACGCATCGTAGCTGGCAAAGTAGATCGTCGGCGCAGCGGCAGCGGCGTGCCCGGCCATGGCATCGGCGGCCGCCTCGAGGAAGCGGGTCCTCGCATCCGCCACGGATCCGATGCCGACCGTCAGAATGCTCATTCCAGGATCCTTCACATGTCGGCCTCGAAGGCGTCGAAGAGGGCTTCCAGGCTCGTGAAGGCGAACCGGTCCTCCCGCGATCCGATAGGGCGGTGATCGCCCTTGCCGCGCTCGTTGTCGTAGCGAAGCACGCACGCGCCGTTCACGACGAGGGCGAGCCGGTACTTGAAGGCATGCAGGCTGCCCGGGACCGGGGCCGGGACATGCCAAAGCGTTACCTCGAAGAAGGCGGTGTCGCTGAGGACGGTGCGGGATTTCTCGATCAGCACCGCCGTCATGGTGCCATCCCTAGCGGCCCGGCACGGGTGTTGTCAATGATGACAACACCCGTGCCGGGCCGGTGGCCGATTCGGCCCGTGAGACGTCCTCAGGCCGGCGGGCGGCCGCCGACCAGCACCGGCTCCGGCGCGGTGCGCTCGGGGAACAGCGCCTGCAGGTCGCGCAGCTTCGGCGCGTCGTTGGCGGCGATGTAGGGGTGGTTCGGGTGGCTCGCCATGAAGTCCTGGTGGTAGCCTTCCGCCGGGTAGAAGGTCGCGCCCGGCTCGATCCGCGTGGCGATCGGCTTCGCGTAGGCGTGCGCGGCGTCGAGCTGGGCGATGTAGGCCTCGGCGACCCGCGCCTGCTCCGCGTCGGCGGGGAAGATCGCCGAGCGGTATTGCGGGCCGGAATCCGGGCCCTGGCGGTTCACCTGCGTCGGGTCGAGCGCCACCGAGAAGAAGATCCGCAGCAGCTCGTCGTAGCGGATCACCTTGGGATCGTAGGTGATGCGCACCGCCTCGGCATGGCCGGTGCCGCCGGTGCTGACCGCGCTGTAGCGCGCATCCGACGCGTCGCCGCCGGCATAGCCCGACACGGCCCGGCGGACGCCGCGCACGTGCTGGAACACCCCCTGCACGCCCCAGAAGCAGCCGCCGGCGAGCGTTGCGGTGCGCAGGCCGGTCTCCTTCGCGGTCTCCCGGGCGGTCACGGCGGCCTCCGGCAGGCGCCGGCCGGGCTCCTCCGCATGGGCGAGGCCGCGCAGCGAGACCGCACCGGCCATCAGGGCCAGGCCCGCGACCGTCGCGAGCGCGACCCCGCGCAGGCCGGACGCTTTGGGTGTCAGGGACATGTTCGTGGACATGGCGGTCTCCGAGCGAGGGGGCGCGGCGCGCGCGGGGCGGGGGCCGATCCTGATGTACGCGCAGCCGAGGCCATCGGTTACGCGGCATCGTGGGCACCGGAGCGCGCCGGGTGCGTCGCGGCGCCCAGCTCAGGCGGCCGGCGCGTCGGCGCGCCCACGGAGGCGACGCGAGCCCGTGTCCGGTCGGTTCGGCGGAGGGTTCCCGCCCGGCAGTCCGTGCTGGTCCTTCGGGCGATCAGAAGATATATCACAAACCGAGATAACGTATGGAGTTCTAGCCATGCGCACGACCACGGTCCTGTCGAGCGACGAACTGGCGAGCCTCGCGAGGCTTGGCCAGACCATCCGGCTCGCACGGCTGCGCCGAAACCTCACCCAGGCCGCGTTCGCCGAGCGCATGGGGGTCGGCCGCCCATCCGTGGTCGCGATCGAGAACGGGCGTCCGGGCGTGGCGGTCGGCATCCTGCTCAAGGCGCTGACCGTCCTCGGCTATACCGAACGCCTCGGGGAGATCGTCGCCGCCGATCCGATCGGCGACGACATGGACGCCGTGCTCGGCCGCCGGCGATCGAGGAGGTCTGCCCATGTGGCGGATTTCTGAATCCGGCCGCCTCGACGAGCTCGTCGTCTTCCGATGGGATGCGGCGCGCTACGTCCCCGTCGGCTCGCTCCGCTTCGAAGGGGGCGACAGGCGGATCGGCCGCTTCGTCTACGCCAAGTCCGTCCTTCGCTCCGGGACCCCGAGGCCGATCGATCCGATCGGGCTTCCGATCAGCGGCCGGTCGAGGTCGGCTCATCCCGACGAAGTCCACCTCGCCTTTCACGATGCCGGGCCCGACGGCTGGGGCAAGGGCATCCTCGATCGGGCCTTCCCGCATCGACGCCTCGGGATGGCCGAGTATCTTGCCCTGGGCGGAACCACGCGAACGGGGGACCTCGCCTTCGGCCCGACCCCGGACGGTCCCCGGACCTGGGTTCCGGACGAAGCCCCGCTCCTGCACCTGCCCGCCGCGGAGGACGACGTCGCGGCGCTGCTGGCGGCGGCCAAGGCGATCGAGGACGGCCGCAGCGCCTCGCATCACCTGCAGGTGCTCCTCCGCAACAGCGCCGACGTCGGGGGCGCCCGCCCCAAGGCGCGGCTGCGGCACCGCGGGCGCCAGTGGATCGCGAAGTTTCCCGCCTGGGGCGACAGGTTCGACGATCCGCGCGCGGAGGCGGTCTGCCTCGACGTCGCCGAGGCGGCCGGCCTGTCGGTCCCGGCTCGCGAGCTTCTCGATATCGGCGGTCGAAGCGCGCTTCTCGTCGAACGGTTCGACCGCACCTCGGAAGGCGAGCCGATCGCCTATCTGAGTGCGGCCACGCTGCTCAAGGAGCCGAGCTTCGGCTACGGCACCCGGAAGACCTACGTCGACATCGCGGCGGTCGCGGAGTCGATCGGCGTCGCGAACGCGTTTCCGGAGATGTTCCGGCGGCTCTTGGTGAACGCGTGCCTCCACATCACCGACGACCACCTGCGCACCCACGCGTTCCTCGGTGCGGGCGACGGGTGGCGGCTGTCGCCGGTCTTCGACATCGCACCGCATCCGGGCGTGATGCGGCATGTCTGCGCGCCGGCGCCGGGCCTTGGTCCCGAATGGGATGCCGAACGGGCGTTCGCGTCCCATCCGCGGTTCAAGCTGTCCCGCATCGCGGCCGACAGCATTCGCGAGGCGGTCCAGGCGGCGATGCGGCGCGTGCCGGAGTTCATGGCGGCGCGTGGGATGCCGGCCGGGGACCGGACGATGCTCGCCGCGAGTTTCGCCCCGGCCGCACGCGCGTCCTGAAATCGTGCCGGCCCCGGCCGCACGCGGGGCGCAGCCGAACCGGCTGGGAGCAGATCCCGTCGGTGCAGGTCACGTCGAGGCAGGCCACGTCGGGGCGGGTCACGTCGGGGCGGTCGACGGATCGGATCCCGTCTCTCCGCGATTCCGGGCCGTCCCGACTTGTGCAACCCGGACACATCGCCGTGTTCCCACAGCATTCGCCCGCACCGGCATCTTGAACGGCCGCGCGGATGCAGGCAGCCTCGCGCCGATCTTCGATCCGAGGGGCGTGTCCGTGAGCCGAGCCGTCAGCCCTTCGCAGGAGCGTGCGCTCCCGGTCGCCCCGGTGGCGCGAAAGCCCGGGGCGGTGCGGCACGCGGCCGGGCCGGCGCTGACGCTCGGGGCGCTCGGGGTCGTCTACGGCGACATCGGCACCAGCCCGCTCTACGCCTTCAAGGAGGCGGTGAAGGCCGGCATCTCCGGCGGGGCGCCGGTCGCGGCGGCGGCCACCGGCGCGGTCTCGCTGATCCTGTGGGCGCTGATCCTGATCGTCTCGCTGAAATACGCGGTGCTGATCCTGCGCGCCGACAACCGCGGCGAGGGCGGCATCGTCGCGATGCTGGCGCTGCTCGGCGCCCGCCACGCCAAGGCCGGCACCTGGCAGGCGCTGCTGCTGGTGGTCGGGCTCGTCGGCGCGGCGCTTCTCTACGGCGACGGCGCGATCACCCCGGCGATCTCGGTGCTGTCGGCGATCGAGGGCCTGAAGGTCGACGCGCCGGTGCTGAGCCCCTTCGTCGTCCCGCTGACGATTTTGATCCTGATCGGGCTGTTCCTGGTCCAGCGGCAGGGCGTGGCGGTGATCGGCCGGGTGTTCGGCCCGGTGATGCTGGTGTGGTTCTCCGTCCTGGTGCTGCTGGCGATCCCGAGCATCTGGCACGCGCCGCAGATCCTGGCGGCGGTCAACCCGTGGCGGGCGGTCGACTTCCTGGTCCATGCCGGCTGGCACGTCTCGTTCCTGATGCTCGGCGCGGCCTTCCTCGCGGTCACCGGCGGCGAGGCGATGTATGCTGATCTCGGGCATTTCGGGGCGCCGGCGATCCGCACCGCGTGGTTCGGCCTCGTGCTGCCGGCGCTGCTGATCCACTATTGCGGGCAGGGCGCGCTGCTCATCGCCGAGCCGGACGCGATCGAGAACCCGTTCTACCGGCTCGCGCCGGACTGGGCGCACTATCCCCTCGTGGCGCTCGCCACCATGGCCACCGTCATCGCCTCGCAGGCGGTGATCTCGGGGGTGTATTCCCTGACGCAGCAGGCGATCCAGCTCGGCTTCATGCCGGCGATGCGGGTGGTCCACACCGACAAGCACGAGCGCGGGCAGATCTACGTGCCGGCGGTGAACTGGCTCTTGGCGCTCGCCACCCTCGTCGCGGTGGTGCTGTTCGGCTCCTCCGATGCGCTGGCCGGCGCCTACGGCATCGCCGTCTCGGCGCTGATGGGCATCACCACGCTGCTCGCCGCGCTGATCGCGCTGCGCTGGGGCTACGGCCTCGCCGCGGTGCTCGCGGTCAACGGCTTCTTCCTCGCCATCGACCTGGTGTTCCTGGCGGCCAACAGCGCGAAGCTCCTCGAGGGCGGCTGGTTCCCGCTGGTGCTGGCCTTCTCGGTCGCCTTCCTGATGCTGACCTGGATGAAGGGCAACCGGGTGCTGGAGGCGGTGCGCGAGCCGCTGCGGCAGAAGGAGGACGCCTTCCTCGCCCGCCTCGCCTCGCACCCGCCGGTGACGCTGCCCGGCACCGCCGCCTTCCTCTCGGCGGCGAGCGAGGGCATCCCGATGGCGCTCGGGCGCCTGGTCGAGCGCAGCCGCTGCCTGCACGAGCGCATCCTCCTGATCACCGTGATCTACGAGGAGGAGCCGATCGTGCCGGCGTCGCAGCGCGCGGAGGTGACGCTCGTGGCTTCGGGCATCCGCAAGGCGATCTCGAAATACACGCCCGGGATGGAGCGCGTGGTGCTGCATTACGGCTTCATGCAGACGGCCTCGATTCCCGAAGGGCTGCAATGCGCGGTGGCGAGCGGCCTGCTGCCGGCGGAGTTCGTGGAGGATATCACCTACTTCGTCGGCCACGAGGCCATCATCCCGTCGCCGACCAACCCCGGCATGCACAGCTGGCGCGAGGGCCTCTACGCCTTCATGAAGCGCAACGCCGAGCGCACCGGCGCCCATTTCGGGCTGCCGACGCGGCAGGTGGTGGAGGTGGGGACCGAGATCGAGATCTGAGGGGCGCCATCGCCCCTCAATCCACCGCGAGCCGGTACCCGACCCCGCGCACGGTCTGCAGGAAGGTCGGGTTGGCCGGGTCGACCTCGGTCTTGCGGCGCAGGCGGTTGATCTGCACGTCGATGGTGCGCTCGGCGGCGAGGCCCCCGCCTCCGGCCAGCACCTCGCGCTCGACGTTGGCGCCGTGGGCGCCGGCCAGGATCGTCAGGATCTCGCGCTCGCGCTCGGTGATGCGGATCATCTCGTCCTCGCGGCGCAGCTCCCCGCGCTCGATCCGGTAGGAGAACGGCCCGAAGGTCACCACGTCGCCGGTGCCGGTGTCGCGGCGCGGGCCCGACGCCCGGTTGATGATGTTGGTGAGCCGGAGCGTCAGCTCGCGCGGCTCGAACGGCTTCGGCAGGTAGTCGTCGGCGCCGATCTCGAGGCCCATCACCCGGTCGTTCGGGTTGGAGCGGGCGGTGAGCATCAGGATCGGCACGCGCGAGGTCTCGCGCACGCTGCGCGCATAGGCGAAGCCGTCCTCGCCCGGCATCATCACGTCGAGCACCATCGCGTCGAAGACCAGGCTCTGCGCCTTGGCCCGCGCCTCGGCCGCGCTCGCGGCGGCGGTGACGCGGAACCCCTGCTCGGCGAGGTAGCGGGCGAGCAGCTCGCGCAGGCGCCGGTCGTCGTCGACCACGAGGACGTGCGGCGCCCCGTCGGAGAGCTCGGTGCGGGCATGGGCGGCCATCAGGCGGCCCCGCCGCCGCGGCGGGCCATCAGGCGGCGCACCACCGCCCGCTCGTCGGGCTCGATCATCGCCATCAGGAAGCTCTCGGGGGCGGCCGCATCCTCCGGCGAGGCCAGCGCGCGGGCCAGCCGCCGCGCCTGCACGCGGGTGAGGTCGGCGGCCAGCGCCGCGCCGCTCGGCGTGCAGGTGAGCAGGCGCTGGCGCCGGTCCTGGGTGCCGGGCCGCTGGGCGATGTAGCCCTGGCCGATCAGGTCCTTCAGCACCCGGTTGAGGCTCTGCTTGGTGATGCGCAGGATGTCGAGCAATTCGGCGATGGTCAGGCCGGGATAGCGGTCGACGAAGTGCAGCACCCGGTGGTGCGCCCGGCCGAAGCCGTACTCGGCCAGGATCCGGTCCGGATCGCCGACGAAGTCGCGATAGGCGAAGAACAGGAGCTCGATCAGGTCGTCGCTGCTGCAGGCGGCGGCCGGCTCGGCGGCGTCCTTGCGTTCGCGGAGGGCGGGAGATGTCACGTGCGGCCCGGGTCCGGTTGCGGCGCGAAGGGCGGGAGAGGAGACGAACGTCGGCGCGAAGGACGTCGGAGCGGAGAGGATGGGAAGGAGGAGCGTGCGCGCGATATACGTCAGTGTCGTTGACATATTCCAGGCCGGTTGGTACCCGTCAACCCCGCCGGCGCCGCCCGCATGCGCGCCCATCGACATCGTCCCCGCCGAAGGGCCCGCAGGTTGCGCGGGCCGCGACGATTTCCAGGAAGACGTTCCCATGTCCGTGATCCCGTTCGACGAGCGCGAGGGCACCATCTGGTTCGACGGCGCCATGGTGCCGTGGCGGGACGCCAAGATCCACGTGCTGAGCCACGGGCTGCATTACGGCTCGTCGGTGTTCGAGGGCGAGCGCGCCTATGGCGGGGTGATCTTCAAGAGCCTCGCCCATGCCGAGCGCCTGCGCCGCTCCGCCGAGCTGCTCGACTTCGCGGTGCCGTATTCGGCCGCCGAGATCGTCGCGGCCAAGGAGGCCGTGCTCAAGGTCAGCGGCCTGCAGGACGCGTATCTCCGCCCGGTCGCCTGGCGCGGCTCGGAGATGATGGGCGTCTCGGCCCAGGGCAACACCATCCACCTGGCGATCGCCGCCTGGGAATGGCCGAGCTACTTCGACGCCGCCACCAAGATGAAGGGCATCCGTCTCGACATTGCCGAGTATCGCCGGCCCGATCCCCGCACCGCCCCCTGCGCCTCGAAGGCGGCGGGCCTGTACATGATCTGCACGATCTCCAAGCACCGGGCTGAGAACAAGGGCTATGCCGACGCGCTGATGCTCGACTTCGAGGACAACGTCGCCGAGTGCACCGGCGCCAACGTGTTCTTCATCCGCGACGGGGCGATCCACACCCCCACCGCCGACCGCTTCCTCAACGGCATCACCCGGCAGACGGTGATCGAGCTGGCCCGCCGCCGCGGCCTCGCGGTCACCGAGCGCCGCATCCGCCCCGAGGAGATGGCCGACTTCTCGGAATGCTTCATCACCGGCTCGGCCGCCGAGGTCACCCCGGTCTCCGAGATCGGGCCCTACCGGTTCGCGCCGGGCGCGATCACCCGCACGCTGATGGACGACTACCTCGCCGAGGTGCAGCCGCAGGCGCGCGCAGCCTGAAGGCGCGCGCGGCCTCAGGCGTCTTATCCCCCGCCGGTTCCGGCCGGCGGGGAACCTCGGGGATGCGGGCCGCGTTCTGACGGAACATTCCATGAACGCGTGAGTGCCCGATGACCAAGGCCGCTGCCAAGACCACGGCGAAGTCCGATTCGAAGTCCGACGCCAAGTCCGACACGAAGTCCGCTTCGAACGAGAACCCGAAGACCGACCCGAAGGACGTGTCGAACCAGATCAAGGATCCCGACCAGTGGACCACCGGCGGCGAGCCGATGACCGGTGCGCAGGCCTCCTATCTCAAGACCCTGTCGGAGGAGACCAAGGAGCCCGAGGCGTTCGATCCCGACATCGACAAGGCCGAGGCCTCCAAGCGCATCGACGCCCTGCGCAAGGAAGCCGGCCACGGCTGAGCGGAGCGAAGGCGCCCGCGGGGCCCGCTCCCGACGGGTCGCCCGAGCGCCCATCCCCTCTCGCCGCAAGCGGGGGGGGACCCGCATAACGGCCGGTCGCACGGATCCTGCTTCGGCGGATGCCGCGACCGTCGCCCGTCGCCGATCGAGTTAAAACATCCTCAAGGTCGCGCGGGTAGGGTCGCCGTGTGCCGGTTCGGCCGAGGAAGGCGATCATCGATGTCGAGGACGGTCGTCGAACTGTCGAAAGGGGCCGGAGCCGTGCCGGCGAAGCGTCGCTTCGCCGCCGACGCGCGCGGCGCGACGAGCATCGAGTACGCCCTGATCTCGGGGCTGGTCTTCCTGGCCATCGTCGGCAGCCTGCGCCTCTACGCGTCCAAGGTCAGCACCGTCTACCAGACCATCGGAAACGCGGTCAGCCAGAACTGACCAACCTCAGCGCGTCCCCGGCCGGCCCTTGCGCGACCGGTGCGACGCGTCCGGCTCCGAGGCGGGGTCGGCGTTCGGCGTCGTGCCCGAGGGCTTGGCCGCGGCCGCCTTGGCCGGATCGGCCTCGGCCCAGAACGCCTCGAACAGGCCCTGCATCGCCTTGACGTTCTGTTCCTGAACTTCGGCGCCGGTCTTCAGCATCTGCTGGAACATGCCGCCGGCGGCATCGGGTTCCGGCTTCGGCGCGGGCTTCGAGACCTGGGGCTTCGAGACCGGGGGCCTGGCGGCCTGCTTCTGCGCCTCCGGCGCGGCCTGCGCCGGGACGAACGCCTTCATCATTTCGGCCCAGCCCGGCGCGACTGCGAACGGCGAGGGTGCCGGGGCGGGCGCCGGCTTGGCCTCCGGAGCCTGCTGGTTCAGCAGCATGTGGACGATGCTCGCGACCACCGCGCCGGCCATCATCGGCAGCATCTGGCGCAGCACCTGCGAGCCGACGCCGCTGGCCGAGGAGGCCTGCTGCAGGATCGCCTGGGTGAGGGCCGGCGAGCCGAACATCTGCCCGAGCATGGTCTCGGCCGGGCTGGGTGCCGGGCTGGCGGCGGGGCGGGCGCCGGCCAGCCCGAACATCTGCGACAGGCCGGTCGGGTCGGGGACGGCGCTGCGCTGCAGCCCGAGCGCGAAGGCCGGCATCAGGGCCTCCATCGCCCGGCGCGTCTGCTCGGGGGTGAGGCCGAACTGCTGCGCCACACTCTGCATCCCGGCGCCGTTCTGGGCCTGAAGCATGTCGAGCGGGTTGAACATCACGCGGCCTTGGTCTGTTCGCCGCGCGGAAGACCGCATCGCGGGCCGCGCGTTCCAAGTCTAGACCCTTATCGACGCCGCTGGCCAGTTGCCGGCCAACGTTCGGGCGCGTCCCGGCGCGATCGGTGCCGCGCATCCACCGGGGATCGCGTCCCGGCCGGGATGCCCGGGGATGTCGCGCCCGCCGACGCGACGCGGCGCGCTACACCAGCGCGCCGCCATGGGCCGGGCCGGCGGCGACGCTCGCCTCGGGATCGGGCGCGCGCGCCGGCACCACGACGTCGCGCTCGAGCAGCGTGACCGTGCGGGCGGCCATCAGGATGCCGGCCAGCCCGAAGGCGAGCGAGCCGATGCCGACGCCGGCGAGAACTCCGCGCGGCCCGTACAGGGCGGCGCCCGCGAGCGCCGGCGGCATCGTGCCCAGCGTCGCCCGGCCCCAGTTGAGCAGGGTCGAGCGGAACGGGAAGCCGAGGTTGTTGAACGCGGCGTTGGCCAGGAACAGCAGGCCGTTGAAGAACCACACCCCGCCGCTGACGAGGCAGAAGAAGCCGAACAGGTCGGCGGCGACCCCGTCGAGCGCGAATAGCCGCATCAGCGGGCCGCGGGCGAGCACCAGGGCGGCCCACACCACCGCCACGTAGAGGAAGGTCACGAGCGCGCCGTCGCGGAGCACGCCGCGCATCCGGTCGAAGCGGCGGGCGCCCCAGTTCTGGCCGAGGATCGGGCCGATCGAGCCCGACAGGGCGAACAGCCCGCCGAAGGCCACCGGGGTGAGCCGGTCGATCACCACGTTGGCCGCCACCGCCACCGCGCCGTAGCGGGCCAGCACGTGGGCGAGGAAGGCGCTCGCCACAGACGGCGCGAGGTTGGTGAGCACCGCCGGCAGCGCGATCCGGAACACCAGCGGCGCGTCGGCGACCGTCGCCGCGAGGCTCGCGGGCGCCAGCATCCGGTGCTGGCGCACCCCGTGCCAGCCGATCAGCGCGAAGGTGGCGCGCGCCACGCAGGTGGTGATCGCCGCCCCGTCGACCCCGAGCCCGCCCCCGAAGATCAGCAGCGGATCGAGCCCCACCGTCACCAGCGCGCCGCCGAGCGTCACGAACATCGCCTGGCGCGCGGCGCCGACCGCGCGCAGCAGCCCGGAGAACATCATCCCCGGGCCCATCAGCACGTTCGAGGGCAGGGCGATCCAGAGGAAGCGCTCGGCCACGGTCAGCGTCTCGCCCTCCGCGCCGATCGCCCGCAGCAGCGGGTCCGACAGCGGCAGCAGCAGCGCCACGAGGAGGGCGGAGGCGGCGAGCCCGAGCAGCGTCGACGAGGTCGCGATCCGCCGCGCGCCGTCCCGGTCGCCGGCGCCGATCGCGCGGCTGACCAGGGCGCCGGCGGCGATCATCAGGCCGATGTTGATGGCGATGGCGAAGAACTGGACGATCGCGGCGAAGCCGACCGCGGCGGTGAGGTCGGTGTCGCCGAGCTTCGACACGTAGAGCAGCGACAGCAGGTCGACGACGAACACCGCCATCAGGCCGATCGAGCCGGTGGCGCTCATCACCACCACGTGGCGCAGGATCGAGCCGGTGACGAAGCGGCCGGCATCGGGTGGCACGGTCTTTCCTCCCCCCGAAGCGGGGGAGGGAGGGTCTCGCGTCGGCGAGGGCCGTGAGAGGGGAGCGCCGTCTCCGGATGACGCGCTCCGCTCTCTCCCCCTGCTGCGGGGGGGACCCTTCCCCGCTTCAGGGGGAGGGGGAAGGGCGGCGTCCGCCTCACCGCTCACCGCTCTGGACCTCCATCGCCGGCGTGCGGATCGCGCGCGCGGCCTGGGCGTCCGCCTCCGCCTGCGCCGCGGCCTCGGCCTCGCGCTCGGCCTCGCGCTCGGCGGTGTCGACCGGCGGCCGGTCGAGCATGCGGCCGGCGGCCTCGCGGCGGTCGTTGCCGATGATGTCGCGGGTCTCGGCCGAGAGCGCGCGGGCCGGGCGCTGCGGGGCGGTGAGCGGCTCCGGCTTCATCTCGGGCACGCCGATGCCGCGCAGCCAGCCGCCGCCCTCGGGGAGCGCCCCGGCCTGCTGCAGCACGAGGCGGGCGACGTCGCGCTTGCGCACGTCCTCGACCCGCGCGGCGGCGGCGTCGGCGGACAGCCCGAGGCCCTCCAGCGTCGCGCGGCCGAACACCAGGGCGGATTCGGCGGTCTCGCGGATGTGGAAGTCGACGTCGCGGTTCATCAGCTCGACGGCGTGCATCCGGTCGTAGGCGCGGACGTAGGTGCGGACCGACTCGAACTCCTCGTGGACGATGTCGACGATCTTCAGCGCCGCCTCGGCGTCGTCGATGCACAGGCACACCAGGTCGACCCGGCCGATGCCGGCGGCGCGCAGCACGTCGAGGCGGGTGCCGTCGCCGTAGTAGATCCGGAAGCCGAAGCGCGAGGCCGAGCGGATTTGCTCGACGTCCTTGTCGATCACCGTGACGCCGATGCCCTCGGCGAGCAGCACCTGCGTCAGGATCTGCCCGAACCGGCCGAAGCCGATCACCAGGACGCGGGCCTCGGCGCTCTCGACCACGTCGGTGGCCGGCAGCGCTTCGCCGCCGCGGCGGGCGCGGGCGAGGTCGAGCGCCTTGTCGAGGCCCTTGGCCGCCACCGGGCCGATCAGCATGGTGAGGGCGGCGAGCGCCACCGCGAAGCGCGTGGCGGTGGCGTCGGTCAAGCCCAGCGAGCCGGCGAGCGGCAGCAGCACGAAGGCGAACTCGCCGGCCGGCGCCAGGATCGCGGCGCCGCGCACCGCGTCGAGCCAGGTCGAGCCGAACAGGCGGAACAGCCCGGCCACCAGCGCGACCTTGACCAGGATCGCCGCGAAGGTCGCCCCGAACAGCAGCGGCCAGACCGCGCGCACCAGCCCGCCGTCGATCGACATGCCGACGCTCATGAAGAACAGGCCGAGCAGCATGCCGCGGAACGGCTCGATGTCGGCCTCGAGCTGGTGGCGGAAGTTCGATTCCGACAGCAGGATGCCGGCCAGGAACGCGCCCATCGCCATCGACAGGCCGACCTCGGCCATCAGCAGCGCGGTGCCGAGCACCACCAGGAGGGCCGCCGCCGTCATCACCTCGCGGGCGCCGCTCGCGGCGAGCAGGCGGAAGAAGCGGTTCAGGCCGTAGCGGCCGACGAGCACCACGGCGACGATCGCCGCCAGCGCCTTGCCGGTGGAGAGCGCCGCGTCCCCGAGCCAGGGCGCGCCGCTGCCGCCGCCGGCCGATGCCAGGAGCGGCATCAGCGCCAGGATGCCGACGACGGCGATGTCCTGGAACAGCAGCACCGCGAAGGCGCGGCTGCCGTAGGCGGTGCCGAGGTCGCCGCGCTCCTCCAGGAGCTGCAGCGCCACCGCGGTGGCCGAGAGCGCCAGCGTGATGCCGATGATGCCGCTGGCGCTGGGCGCCGCGCCGAGCAGCACGCCGAGGCCCCCGAGCACGATCGCGCAGACGACGAGCTGCGCCGTGCCGAGCCCGAAGATGTCGCGGCGCATCGAGACGAGCTGCGACAGGTGCAATTCGAGCCCGACGATGAACAGCAGCAGCACCACGCCGATCTCGGCGACGCTCGCCGCCGTCTCGGGCTCGGCGATCAGCGACAGGCCGGACGGGCCGATCAGCACCCCGGCGACGAGGTAGCCCAGCACCGCGCTCTGCCCGAGCAGCCGGAAGATCGGCACGCCGATCACCGCCGCCGACAGGAACGTCAGCACCGGCGGCAGGAAGCTCGCATGTTCGGCCGGGCTCGCCATGAAGCGCCTGATCGCGAGGACGGGACGTCCTGCCCTTACCGCGGACGGCGCGGAGGCGCGAGGGCCTTGCGGGTGCCGTTCGTCACCCGGCCGGCCCGCGGCGGCGCGCGGGCCCGCCGGAACGGCCGGCGCGGAACGCCGTCCCCCGGGCGTCGGGCACGGATCGGGGTTGCGCTTTTGTATTCCTTAACGCGGGCCACCTATACTTTATTGCGAGCAAATGTTCGGGCGCCGAAGCCCATGAAGACTTTATTCCCGGAGTCGCGCGTGTCCCTGAGAAATGTTTCGATCCGCACGCGGCTCGTCGCCGCCTTCGCGACGCTGACCCTGTTCGTGCTCGGGCTCGGGCTCGCCGGCCTGTCCGGCATCGCGACGGTCGAGGAACGGCTGGTCGACGTGCAGACGCGGTGGCTGCCGAACGTCCGCGACGCCGGCGCCCTCGACGCGCTGACCGGGCGGTACACCACCAGCCTGCTGCGGCACATGCTCACCACCGAGCCGAAGGCGCTGGCCGCCATCGAGGGCGACATCGCCCAGCGCGGCCAAGCGATCGAGACCGGGATGGCCGCCTACGCGCGCGGCATCGCGCAGCCCGAGGAGCGGGCGCTGTACGAGACCTTCCTGCGCGAGTGGGGCGCCTTCACCGCCACCGAGGCGCCGATCCTCGCCCATTCCCGCGCCGGCGAGAAGGCCGAGGCGCTGCTCGCCTACCAGAGCAAGGGGATCGGCGCGCGCCGCAACGCCTCGATCGCCCTGGAGAGGATCATCGCCCTCAACACGGAGGGCGCCGCGCGCGCGGAAGCGTCCGCCGCGGCATCCGTCGCGCGCACCCGGTTCTGGATGGTCGCGGCCCTCGGGACGGCCCTGGCCCTGGCGGTCGCGATGGCCGTGCTGCTGATCGCCGGCATCGGCCGCGGGATCGACCACGTCGTCCGGCCGATGCAGGCTCTGGCCGAGGGCGACCTCGAGACCGCGATCCCGCTCCAGGGCACGCGCACCGAGATGGGCCGCATCGCCGACGCGGTGCAGGTGTTCAAGGCTGCGCTGCTGCGCATGCGGGCGCTGGAGAGCGAGACCGCCCTGGCGCGGGCCGGCGCGGAGGCGCAGCGCAAGGCCGCGATGCGGCAGATGGCCGACACCTTCGAGCGCTCGGTCGGCGGCATCGTCGCGACGGTGACCGCGGCGGCGACCGAGCTGCAGGCGACGGCGCAGAGCATGACGGCGACCGCGACGCAGACGGCATCGCAGTCGACGACGGTGGCGATGGCCGCCGAGGAGGCGGCCTCGAACGTCAACACGGTGGCGGCGGCGGCCGAGGAGCTCGGCTCGTCGGTGCTGGAGATCGGGCGGCAGGTCGGCGGCTCCTCGGCGCTGGCGCAGGGGGCGGTGGCCGAGGCGGCGCAGACGGCGGCCGTGGTGCAGGACCTGAGCGAGGCGGCGGCCCGGATCGGCGACGTGGTGGCGATGATCTCGTCGATCGCCGGGCAGACCAACCTGCTCGCCCTGAACGCCACGATCGAGGCGGCGCGCGCCGGCGAGGCCGGCCGCGGCTTCGCGGTGGTGGCGGCCGAGGTGAAGGAGCTCGCCGCGCAGACGGCGCGGGCCACCGGCGAGATCGGCAGCCAGATCGGGCGGATCCAGGACTCGACCCGCCAGGCGGTCGCGGCGATCGACGCGATCGCGGGACGGATCCGGGAGATCTCCGGGGTGTCGGCCTCGATCGCGGCGGCGGTGGAGGAGCAGGGCGCGGCGACCCAGGAGATCGTGCGCAACGTCGGCGAGGCGGCCTCCGGGACGGGGGCGGTGACGGCCAACATCGGCGGGCTCGCGGCGGCGGCCGACGAGACCGGCGCCGCGGCCTCGCAGGTGCTGACCTCCGCCACCGAGCTGTCGCGCCAGTCCGAGCACCTCAACGCCGAGATGAGCCGCATGCTGGCTTCGCTCCGCGCCGCCTGAGGCGGGGCCGGAGGGGGCGGCGGTCGCGTCCCGGTTGCGGGACGCGCGGTCACGAAGGTCGGACGGCAGGCGCGCGCTGCCGATCGCGCCGTCCGCACGCGCGCTTGCCATACACAAGCTTGCAAGCGACGGGCGACGCTTATAATCCGGCTTGCAGGCCCGCGGATCGACCGCGCTGCGGCCGCAGCGAGCGACCCGGACGGGATCGCCATGCCGCCTCGCGTCCGCCTCTCGAAGACCCGCGACCTGCTGGCCGCCCTCGAAGCCGACGGATGGGGGATCGCGCGGAAGGGCCCGGGCGACCATGTCCAGCTCAAGCATCCGACCAGGCCGGGACGGGTGACTGTGGATGCCGGTCGGCGCGAGCAGGCGATCGGCCCGCTGCGAAGCGTGTATCGGCAAGCCGGGTGGGTGTGGTGACGCCTCCCCCTTCGAGGACGAGGCCGGATCGTCGGCCCGACGGGAAGCACCGCCCATGGCCCGTGTCGTCATGCTGATCCACGGCGAGGCCGGAAACTACGGCGCCTCGTTCCCCGATTTCCCCGGCGCCACCACCGGCGCGGACGACCTCGACACGCTCTACGTGAAGGCGGCCGAGATGCTGGCCTTCCATGTCGGCGGCCTGGCCGAGGATGGCGAGCCGATCCCCGGCATCCGCTCGCTCGACGTTCTACGCTGCGATCCCGTGTTCCGCGAGGACAGCGCCGATGCGATCGTCGCCCTCATCGACGTCGACCTCCCCGGGCGCGCCGTGCGGGTGAACATCTCGGTCGAGGAGAATCTGCTGAAGCGGATCGATCGCGCGGCCGCCTCGGCCGGCGAGACCCGGTCCGGCTTTCTCGCCTCGGCCGCCAAGGCGCGGCTCGTCGGCGCCGGGACCTGAAGCCCGACGCGACCCGCGCAGCGCCCCCGAATCCCCACCCTTCGACGAACGCCGGCTCCGGGGGTCACCCGCGCCGGCAAACGTGCTATAGCGCGTGCCCACGCGGCGGGTTTGCCGCGGCCGCCCGGTTGACAGGGCGGGCCCCTCCTCGCCACATCCCGGATCATGAGCGCCATCACGAATCTCGACACCGCCTCGGACGGGGCGTCCGCAACCGCAGCAAAGCCGCCGCTGGAGATCCTGCTCGCAGCCCCCCGCGGCTTCTGCGCCGGCGTGGTGCGGGCGATCGACGTGGTCGAGCGCGCGCTCGCGATCTACGGGCCGCCGGTCTACGTCCGCCACGAGATCGTGCACAACAAGTACGTGGTCGAGAGCCTGAAGCGCAAAGGCGCGGTGTTCGTGCGCGAGCTCGACGAGGTCCCCGACGGCGAGGCGCCGGTGATCTTCTCCGCCCACGGCGTGGCCAAGACCGTGCCGGCCAACGCCGACACCCGCGGCCTGATCACCATCGACGCCACCTGCCCGCTGGTGACCAAGGTCCACCGCGAGGCCGAGATCCACCACAAGCGCGGCCGCCACGTGCTCCTCGTCGGCCATTCCGGCCACCCGGAGGTCGTTGGCACCATGGGCCAGTTGCCCAAGGGCTCGATCACCCTGGTCGAGGACCTCGAGCAGATCGCCGCGCTCGAGCCCGAGAACCCGAACAACCTCGCCTGGGTCACCCAGACGACGCTGTCGGTCGACGACACCCTGCACATCGTCGCGGCCCTGAAGGCGAAGTTCCCGACCATCACCGGGCCGCACAAGGACGACATCTGCTACGCCACCACCAACCGCCAGGAGGCGGTGAAGCAGATCGCGCCGCTGGTCGACGCGCTGATCGTCGTCGGCTCCTCGAACTCCTCGAACTCGCAGCGCCTGCGCGAGGTCGCCGAGCGCGTCGGCTGCCCAATCACCCGCCTCGTGCTCCGCGCCGAGGAGATCGACTGGCCCGCCTTCGAGGGCATCACCAAGCTCGGCCTCACCGCCGGCGCCTCGGCCCCCGAGGTGCTGGTCGAGGAGATCATCGACGCCTTCGCCGCCCGCTACACGGTGACGGTCGACACGGTGCAGACCGTGGTCGAGGACATGGTCTTCCCGCTGCCGCGCGAGCTGCGCAGCGAAGCCGCCGAGTAGGTTCTCTGCGACTTTGGGCGGCGGGTGCCATCGCCCGCCCGTCTCGCCGGCTCGGGCCGGCGGGGAACATCGTCGCGTGCCGATTGATCTGAAGATCCGTAGAAAAGAAGCGCCGTGGCCGTCTACACCGAGGTATCCGACGCGGCTTTGACCGACTTCCTCGCCGATTACGAGATCGGCGGGCTGCTCTCCTACAAGGGCATCGCGGAAGGGGTCGAGAACACCAACTTCTTCCTGCACACCACCGGCGGCGCCTACATCCTCACCCTGTACGAGAAGCGGGTGCGGGCCGGCGACCTGCCGTTCTTCATCGGCCTGATGGAGCACCTGGCGAGCCGCGGGCTGGCCTGCCCGCAGCCGATCCGCAACCGCGACGGCACGGCGCTCGGCACCCTGTGCGACCGCCCGGCGGCGATCGTCAGCTTCCTCGACGGGGTCTCGGTGAAGGCGCCGACCGCGCATCACTGTGCCGAGCTCGGACGCGCCCTGGCCCGGCTCCATGCGGCGGGCGCCGATTTCGGCATGCGCCGCGACAACAGCCTCTCGGTCGGCGCCTGGCGGGGGCTGTTCGACCAGGCCGAGCGCCAGGCCGACGGCGTCGCGCCCGGGCTCGCCGCGCGCACCCGCGACGACCTCGCCCTGCTCGAGGCGCGCTGGCCGGCGAACCTGCCCGGCGGGGTGATCCACGCGGATCTCTTCACCGACAACGTGTTCTTCATCGGCGATGGGTTGTCGGGGCTGATCGACTTCTACTTCGCCTGCACCGACGCCTTCGCCTACGACCTCGCGATCTGCCTCAACGCGTGGTGCTTCTCTCCTGAGGGCACCTACCACCGCGACATGGGCGCGGCGCTGATCGCCGGCTACGAGGCGGTGCGCCCGCTGGAGGCCGCCGAGATCGAGGCCCTGCCGATCCTGTGCCGCGGCGCGGCGCTGCGGTTCATGCTGACGCGGCTGGTCGACTGGCTGAACGTGCCGCCCGGCGCCCTGGTGCAGCCGAAGGACCCGCGCGAGTACGACCGCCGCCTGAGCTTCCACCGGCAGGCCGCGGACGCCTCGGCCTACGGATGGTCGCGATGAGCGAGGCGGCGACCGACGCGGCCCCCACCCGGGTCAAGATCTACACGGACGGGGCCTGCTCGGGGAATCCCGGCCCCGGCGGCTGGGGCGCGATCCTGATCTACGGCGACACGCGCCGCGAGATCTCGGGGGGCGAGGCGCACACCACCAACAACCGCATGGAGCTGCTCGCCGCGATCGAGGCGCTGGAGACGCTCAAGCGTCCCTGCCGCGTCGACGTGTTCACCGACTCGCAGTACCTGCGCCAGGGCGTCACCAGCTGGATCCACGGCTGGAAGGCGCGGGGCTGGCGCACCGCCGACAAGAAGCCGGTGAAGAACGAGGACCTGTGGCGCCGCATCGACGCGGCGCGCACCCGCCACACGGTCGAGTGGCACTGGGTCAAGGGCCACGCCAGCGACCCGCTGAACAACCGCGTCGACGCGCTGGCGGTGGCCGCGATGGCGCCGTTCAAGACCCGCCGCTGAGGGGGGAGGACCCGCGCCCCTCAGGCGAGCGGGCCGGGGATCGCGCGCTCGGCTTCGGCGAGCAGCCGCGTCTCGTGGCGGCGCACGAACAGCCACAGGGCCAGGCCGCCGAAGATCACCAGGGCCAGCAGCGCCAGCCCGACGGGGCCGGCGATCTGCTCGATCGAGCGGCCGCAATAGTAGGAGCCCAGCCCCATGCTGGTCGCCCAGGCGAGGCCGCCGAGCCCGTTGAACAGCATGAAGCGGCGGGCATCGAGCCGGTTCACCCCGGCGAGCAGTGCCGCGTAGGCGCGCAGCATCGCGGTGAAGCGGCCGAAGAACACGATCTTCCCGCCGTGCTCGCGGAACAGGTACTGCCCGAGCTTGAGCCGGCCGTGGTCGAGGGCGATCATGCGGCCGTAGCGCAGCAGCAGCGGCATGCCCCAGCGCCGGCCGACCCAGTAGCCGAGGTTGTCGCCGATGATCGCGGCGGCGGCCGCGGCGGCGATGATCAGCGCGATGTTGAGGTTGCCGGTGCTGCCGGCATAGACGGCCGAGGAGATCAGCACGGTCTCGCCCGGCATCGGCACGCCGGCGCTCTCCAGGGTGATGATGACGAAGATCGCGACGTAGCCGTAGGACGCGATCAGGTCGGCGATCGGCAGTTCGTGCAGGAAGGACATGCGGCCCCTGAGGTTGATCGGGCCGCAATTCGCAACGGGAAGGTGGCCATTCGAGGGCGCATGTCCGGCCTCGGCCGGCGCGCCCTCCCAAGGGCGTCCCCGCCGGGATCAGATCACCTTGAGCAGCGCCTCGGCGCTCGAGGTCTCGGCCTTCGAGGGCGATTCCTCGACGTTGAGGACGCGCACCACGCCGTCCTCGACCAGCATCGCGTAGCGCTTGGAGCGGATGCCGAGGCCGAAGCCGCTGCCGTCCATCTCCAGGCCGAGGCCCTTGGCGAAGTCGCCGTTGCCGTCGGCGAGGAACTCGAGCCCTTCCGCGCCGCTGGCCTTCGACCACGCGTCGAGCACGAACACGTCGTTGACCGAGGTGACCGCGATGGCGTCGACGCCGCGCGCGAGGATCGCGTCCTTGTTGTTGACGAAGCCCGGCAGGTGGTTGCGGTGGCAGCTCGGGGTGAAGGCGCCCGGCACGCCGATCAGCACGACGCGGCGGCCCTTGAACACGTCGTCCGTGGTCTTGGCGAGGGGGCCCTCGGGGCCGGTGATGCGGAAGGTGGCCTGGGGCAGGTGATCGCCGACCTGAATCGTCATGTTGGACCGTTCCTCGCGCATCGCGGCATCGCGCCGCTTCGGATCGGCGGTGACGTAGCGCGGCCCGCGGGGGCTGTCGAGCGAGGCGGCGCGCGCAAGGGCGATCGCCAGGGTGATCGCAGGGATGGCGCCGCGGGATCGGGATGCGGTCGCCGGTTCGGGCCGCGCGCCTCGGCGCACCGCCTTCGCCCGCGCGCGCTCCAGGCGCGCCAGCTCCCGGCTGGGCCGGAACAGGAGGATGCGGACGAGGGTCCGCATCTCCGGCGTCCCCGCCGCCTCGACCGCCGCCTGCGCCGCGATGCAGGCATCGACCGTCGTCGCGAGATCGCGATGCGAATTCATCCGTCCTCGATACGGGTTTGACGCGCGGCCCGAAAACATCGAGCTGTCGTGCCATCATCCGATAGTTTTTGTCGGACGTAGATCGGTTACGCTGACCGCATGGCCGACTGTAAAACTGATTTCCGATCATTCGATCGGTGATGCGCATGGGTTCCGAATCCGTCGCAGGTTCCGGCCGAGCGGCCGCCAGGCTGGCGGAGATCGCCCGGTCCCTCGCGATCCCGGTCTCCGCCTTCGACGACCCGCGCGCCTGCCCGCTCGGCGGCCCGCTCGGCGACACGGCGGAGCTGCTTCGCCTGTGGCAGGGGATCGACGACCCGCTGCTGCGCGCGCGCGTGCTCGCTCATGTGCTCGCTTCGGCGCCGGCGACCGCCCAAGGGCGGAGAGCGCTGCCGGACCGGGCGACGCCGGAGCGCGACCCGCCCGCGTGACCGGCGACACCCGCACGGCGTTTTGTCCGCTGGACATCGGGGGGGCGGAGCGTAGCATGCGCGGATGCCCAGGCCTTCGATACCGATGCCCGATTCCGGCGATCCCGCCTACCTCGACGGCCAGTTCCTCGTGGCGATGCCGGGGATGACGGATGCGCGCTTCGCCCGCTCCGTCATCTACGTCTGCGCGCACTCCGCCGACGGCGCGATGGGCATCATCGTCAACAAGCCGGTGACCGACCTGTCGATGCCCGACCTCCTGGTGCAGCTCGACGTGGCGGGCGAGGCCGACGCGATCCGCCTGCGCGAGCGGGTCGGCCACATGCCGGTGCTGATGGGCGGCCCGGTCGAGGGCAAGCGCGGCTTCGTGCTCCACACCGACGACTTCCACATCGACCAGTCGACGCTGATCATCGACGACGGCATCTGCCTCACCGCCACCGTCGAGATCCTGCGCGCGATCGCGGCGGGGGACGGGCCGGCCAGCGCCGTGCTGGCGCTCGGCTATGCCGGCTGGCAGGCGGGCCAGCTCGAGAGCGAGATCATGGCCAACGGCTGGCTCAACTGCCCGGCCGACCCGGACCTGATCTTCCACGCCGACCTCGCCGGAAAGTACGACCGGGCGCTGCGCGGCAACGGCATCGACCCGGCAATGCTCTCGGTCAGCATGGGCCGGGCCTGACGGCGCGGTCCCGCCCGCGCGAAGGGCCGGCTGTCGCGCGCCTTGCAGATCGGCGAGGCGCGCTCAGGTGCAAGCCTCGTCAGGTGCAGGCTTTGCCGCCGGGCATGACGACCTCGTTGTAGGTCGACTTGGCGGGCTGGCCGCCGCGGACCGGCCAGGGCACGTTGGCCTTGAACGTGAACTGGTTGTTGGCCCCGCCGACGAAGCGGATCAGGTTGCTGCCGAGCAGCGGCGCGTAGGGAACGCTCACCTCGGCCAGCACGTAGCGCATGCCGCCGATCTGGAAGCCGTCGGGAACGGTGAGGTCGGCCGCCGTCCCGAGCCCGCGGGCCGTGCCGTTGCTCGTGGCGTAGCTGGAGCAGACCTTGGGACGCTGGCCGCCGCCGTCGGCGTACACGCCGAGCGCGCTGACCACGATGCTGGCCGAGCCGCTGGCATAGGGCGTGAGGACGAGCTTGGCCGAGGCCAGGATGTCGGTCATCGTGGCGGTCGCCATCGGTGTCGCGGCGTCGCCCTGCGCGGTGAGATCCGCGACCGTCCGCGCCAGGAGCGTGACCTTCCGGTAATGGTCGATCGCACGCGCGAATTCCGAGATGCCGAGCGAGATCGTCAGCAGGATCGGAAGGACGAGCGCGAACTCGATCGCCGAGACGCCGCGGGCATCGGATCCGAAGCCGGACGACGATGCCGGCCGATCGGCCGTCCGCAGCATCGCCCGGTTCCTCGGCCTAGCAGCTCTTGCTGGAAGACGTGTCATAGGGTTCGGTTCGAAACACCGCCGTGGATTGAAGCAGGCGCGAGCCGTCGCCGAAGCTCGGCAGGCTCGCGTAGAGGAAGCCGAACGCGACGCGTTGCTTGACGGCCGCGGTGACGACGACGATCGATCCGGGCTGCGCGCACGCATAGTTCGAGCCGAAGCCCTTGGACCAGTCGCGCGTCTTTGTGTCCAACGGGGTCGGGATCGTGCTGCCGGCGAACGAGCTGCCCAGGGCCACGTCGAGCTTCAGGGTGTCGCAATCGAACACGGTGACGACGCGCGATGCGGTGGTGCCGCAGATCGCGGTCTTCATGGCGGCGAGCAGGGTGCCGGCGTCGCTCTGGCCCGCGTTCGAGGTCTGGAATTCTCCCGTGTAGATCGTCCGCCCGGCGCGTTGCAGCGCATCGTCGAGATCGCGCGAGGCCCAGATCAGCAGGGCCGTTTGCAGGACCATGGCCAGCAGGGCGATGAACGGCATCGCGACCAGCGCGAACTCGACGGCGCTGGCTCCATCGCGCGCCGCCGGGAAGCGACGCAGGGCCGGGCCGGTCTTCCGCTGCCGATGACGAGGATGGCGGATCGCATCGACGACCATTCCCGGGCTCAGGGCAGGGGGTTCACGGGTCGGGCGGGCGTTCATGAAAACAACGCCTATTCCACGATCCGGAGCTTCTTGTCGGAGACTTTCGTCGTGGTCGGGCAGGAGACGACGATGCGGATGTCGTCGTAGTCGCGATCGCTTCCCGCGCTCGGCGGCCGATCCTCCCACCCGTAATACATGTACTTCCCTTCGCTGCAGCTCGCGGTGGAGGTCGCCGGCGTATGGGTGGTGTTGTTGTTCGGCAGGATGCCGCCGTTGGACTTGTTCCGGCATTGGCTCAGGTTGTCGCAGACGATCGTCTCGAGGATCGGGTTCGAGACCATGTTGACCGTGGTCATGCTGCCGTTGGAATTGACGCGATAGCCCTTCATGCCCATCGTCTGAACGCGCAGTCCGGTGTCGATCATCGTATCGGTGTAGTATTGATACACCTCTTGATTGGGGTCGTCCCAGGCGGACTTGTTGCTGCGCCCGTTCCGGACGTTCCGCAGCATGTAGGACGGCGCCTCGTTGGCGCCGCAGGTCGGGGCCTTGTACTTGGAATAGTCCGACGGCGGCGTCGCGTTGTCGGCGATCGGCACCGGGATCGTGCGGCCCTTGTCGGCGGAGGCCTGCCGGGCCGGGTCGGACGAATAGCAGTAGATGTAGATCCGATTGTAGTCGGCGGCATCGGGAGACAGCTGGCTCACCGTCGGCGGAGCCGTCTCGTAGACGGGGGCGACGCGGTTGACCGTGGTCGCGGTCGCGACGGTGATCTGGCGCGGCATGCCGGGCAGCAGGTGCAGCAGGCTCGTCCGAAGCGTCGTCGAGATGGTCACGCGATAGTTCGCGCCGTCGATCCAGGTGCCGTTGATCTGATAGCCGTTCGCCGCATTGGCCGTGCCGAGGCGGGACGTGAGCTGGGCGTTGGCGAGGCGGAAGCCCTCGGCCGCCGCCGCGACCGTATCGGCGTTGGCGACGAGGAGCGCGGTCGCGTCCGCGACGCTGGCCGCGACGGCGCGGATGCGGACGGCATTGCCGTAGTCGATCGCGAGCCCGCCGGCGCCGAGCAGCAACGGCAGGCTCAGGGCGAAGATCACGACGACGTTGCCGCTCTGGTTTCGAGCCAGCGCTGGTCTCGCGCGCGACACGGCCCGACGCATCCGACATCTCCACACGCAACCCAGGCCCGAGATCACCGAGCCTGCAATCCACGGTGCATGTATAGAACCGCAATATTTAACGTGAAGTTGTTCCGCGCGAACGACCGTCCATGAGGCGTCATTGCTCAGTTCGATTTTTCGAAGACCGTAAAAAAGCGCTTAACGCACAGCAACGCGTCCCGATCTCATCGTCTCCGCGCCGAAACGAGGGGCCGGCGGTGGCGCGAAGGACGGCGTGAGACCGGGCGTCCACCGCCGCCTCCGTCCCCGGCGGGACCGAACGGCGCCGGGACACGGCCGCATTCGGGTCAGAGGTGCTTCAGCCCGAAGCTCTCGAGCAGCGGAAGCAGCTCGTCGCGGGCGCGCAGGCGGTGGCTCTGCGCGCGCTCCTGGGCCGCGGCGGCGTCGCCGAGGCGGATCGCCGCGACGATCCGCTCGTGCTCGGCGACCGAGGCCCCGAGCTCCCGGCGCAGCTTGAGCGTCAGCATGCGGGCGCGGTGCGACTGGTCGTTGATCGTCTGGTTGATCCGGATCATGCGGCCATTGCCGGCGCGCTCGACCAGGGTGCGGTGGAAATCCTCGTCGGCATGGCCCCAGGCCGCGTGGTCGCCCGCCGCCCGGGCCTCGGCCATCGCGGTGGTGGCGGCGGCGAGCCGCGCCGCCGCCGCTTCGCGCTCCGCTTCCGGCAGGCCCGCGATCAGCGCCGCCGCCCGCCCCTCGACCGCGATCACCACGTCGTAGATCTCGCGCATGTCGGCCGGCGCCAGCGCGCAGATGACGATGCCCTTGCGCGACAGGATCCGGACGAGGCCGTCCTCCTGCAGGCGGATGGCGGCCTCGTGGACCGGCGTCCGGCTCATGCCGAGGCGCAGCGCGATCTCCTGCTCGGAGGCCTGGTACCCGGGCGGAAACCGCGATTCGCGGATCTCCTCCTTCATCGCCGCATAGGCGTCGTCGACGAGGGAGGGACGCCTGTCGCCCTCCTCGGCCTTCTCCGCACGCACCCGAACCATCACGACCTCCCACCGCGGCGCAGGCCTATCAGCTTCCATGGAGGCTGCAATGCAGGCTTGACGCGGCCGCCTGCAATATCTTACCACATGCCATCTTGCATGGAAGTTGGCACTGAAGACCGACTCGATCGCTGGAGCCCATCCGAGGAGGACACGATGGACCGCACGCTCGAGCAGGCGACCATGCGCCAGGTCGCGTGGCGCCTGGTGCCGTTTATTTGCCTGCTGTACTTCGTCGCCTTCATCGACCGGGTGAACATCGGCTTCGCCGCCCTGACGATGAACAAGGACCTCGGCTTCACCTCGGCGGTGTTCGGCTTCGGCGCCGGGGTGTTCTTCTTCGGGTACTTCCTGTTCGAGGTGCCCTCGAACTACATCCTCGACAAGGTCGGCGCGCGCCTGTGGATCGCCCGGGTGATGATCACCTGGGGGATGCTGTCGGGCGCCTTCGCCTTCATCCAAGGCGAGACCAGCTTCTACGCGCTGCGCTTCCTGCTCGGCGCGGCGGAAGCCGGGTTCTTTCCCGGCATCATCCTCTACCTGACCTACTGGTTCCCGGCCCGCTACCGCGCGGCGGTGGTCTCGCTGTTCATGGCGTCGGCGCCGATCTCGGTGCTGCTCGGCTCGCCGCTCTCCAGCGCGCTCCTGGAGATGGAGGGCCTCCTCGGCCTGCACGGCTGGCAGTGGATGTTCATCGTCGAGGCGGTGCCGGCCGTGATCCTCGGGGTCGTCGTGCTGTTCTACCTCACCGACCGGCCCGAGAAGGCGACGTGGCTCGCCGACGACCAGCGCGCCTGGCTCGTCGCGGAGATGGACGCCGAGCGCGCCGGCAAGCGGGTGCACGCCAAGCACGGCCTCATGGCCGGGATCACCGACATCCGCGTGCTGGCGCTCGCGCTGATCTACTTCGGCACCTCCGCCGGCCTCTACACGCTCGGCATCTGGGCGCCGCAGATCATCAGGAGCTTCGGCCTGTCGACGCTGGCGGTCGGCTTCCTCAATGCCGTGCCGCCGACGATCGCGGTGGTCGCGATGATCCTGTGGGCGCGCCATTCCGACCGGACCGGCGAGCGCACCTGGCACGTGGTCGTCGCCTGCCTCGTCGCGGCGGCCGGCCTGATGCTGGCCGGCGGCGCCGCCTCGACGCTGGCGGTCGTCGCGGCCCTGAGCCTCGTCAACGTCGGCATCAGCTCGGCCAAGCCCCCGCTCTGGGCGATGCCGACGATGTTCCTGTCCGGCTCGGCCGCGGCGGTGGGCATCGCCACGATCAACGCGATCGGCAACCTCGGCGGCTTCGTCGGCCCCTGGGCGATCGGCTGGATCAAGGACCGCACCGGCAGCTTCACCGGCGGCCTGGTCTTCGTGGCGGCGCTCCTCGTCCTCTCGGCCGTCCTCACGCTCGTCGTCGCCCGTTCCGGGCGGCGGGCCGAGCCGGCCGGCGCCACCGCGCGCTAGAACCCCGCTCGATCCGCGCACCGCATCCCACGGAGACCCATCATGACCACCTACAGAATCGCCGCCATTCCCGCTGACGGCATCGGCATCGAAGTCATCGCCGCCGGCATCGAGGTGCTCGACGCGCTCGCCGAGAAGGCCGGCAGCTTCGATTTCCGGTTCGACCACTTCGACTGGGGCTCGGACTACTACAAGCGCCACGGCGTGATGATGCCCGCCGACGGGCGCGACCAGATCCGCCACCACGACGCGATCTTCTTCGGCGCCGTCGGCGCGCCCGACGTGCCCGACCACATCACGCTCTGGGGCCTCAGGCTCGCGATCTGCCAGCCCTTCGACCAGTACGCCAACGTCCGCCCGACCCGGATCCTGCCCGGCATCACCTCGCCGCTGCGCCACGTGTCGGGGCCGGAGCTCGACTGGGTGATCGTGCGCGAGAACTCGGAAGGCGAGTATGCGGGCGTCGGCGGGCGCGTGCACCAGGGCCATCCGAACGAGGTCGCCACCGACGTCTCGATGATGACCCGCTCCGGGGTCGACCGGATCATCCGCTACGCCTTCAAGCTCGCGCAGTCGCGCCCGCGCAAGCTCCTGACCGTGGTGACGAAGTCGAACGCCCAGCGCCACGCCATGGTGATGTGGGACGAGATCGCGGCGGAGGTCGCCCGGGACTTTCCCGACGTGACCTGGGACAAGATGCTGGTCGACGCCATGACCATGCGCATGACGATGAAGCCGCAGACCCTCGACACCATCGTCGCGACCAACCTCCACGCCGACATCCTCTCGGACCTCGCCGCGGCGCTCGCCGGCTCGCTCGGCATCGCGCCGACCGCCAACATCAACCCGGAGCGCACCTACCCGTCGATGTTCGAGCCGATCCACGGCTCGGCCTTCGACATCACGGGCAAGGGCATCGCCAACCCGATCGCCACCTTCTGGACCGCGTGCCAGATGCTGGAGCATCTCGGCGAGGCGCCGGCGGCCGACCGGCTGATGCGCGCGGTCGAGCGCGTCACCGCCGACCCGAGCCTGCACACGCCGGACCTCGGCGGCACCGCCACCACGCGCCAGGTCACCGACGCGGTCATCGCCGCGATCCGCGGCGACAACGCGTAGGTCGTTCGGGGGGCCGGGAAGCACCGCCCCGCCCCTCTCCCGTCCGGGAGAGGGGACCCGCGCCTCGACCACGCCGTGTCGCGTAACGAGCCGAGGACCATCGCATCACGTCCGCGCGACGGGCCTTCACCGGAACCATCGCCCGGGTAAGGTGGTTGCCTGCAACGCCCGACGGCCGCGTCCGGGCGAAGGAGCGTTCGATGGCCCGGATGGATCTCGCCTACACCGCCTTCGAGGGCATGCGGTTCCTGATGGCGCCGGCGCGCATGGCCGCCGACATGGCGCGGTTCGGCCTGCAGAACCCGGCCAACCCGCTCGCCTACTCGCCCTACGCCCGCTCGATGGCGGCCGGCTGCGAGATGTTCGAGCGGGCCACCCGCCGCTACGGCAAGCCGGCCTTCGGGCTGTCCGAGACCGTCGTCGACGGCGTCGCCGTGCCGGTGACCGAGCGGATCGTGTGGGAGCGGCCGTTCTGCCGGGTGATCGCGTTCGAGCGCGCCTTCGCGACCCCGCCGGCCAGCCCGCAACCGAAGCTCCTCGTGGTCGCGCCGATGTCGGGCCACTACGCGACGCTGCTGCGCGGCACCGTCGAGGCGATGCTGCCGAACCACGACGTCTTCGTCACCGACTGGTCGGATGCGCGCATGGTGCCGCTGCTCGCCGGCCGGTTCGATCTCGACAGCTACATCGACTATTGCAAGGCGATCTTCGCCGCGCTCGGGCCGGACCTGCACGTGATGGCCGTGTGCCAGCCCGCGGTGCCGGTGCTGGCGGCGATCGCGGTGATGGAGGCCGCGGGCGATCCCGGCGTGCCGGTCTCGATGACCCTGATGGGCGGGCCGATCGACACCCGCCGCTCGCCCACCGCCGTGAACTGCATGGCGCAGGAGCGCGGGCAGGCCTGGTTCGAGACCAACACGATCTCCTACGTGCCGCCGATCCATCCGGGCGCGTGGCGGGCGGTCTATCCGGGCTTCCTGCAGCTCTCGGGATTCATGGCAATGAACCTCGACCGGCACGTGACGGCCCATTCCGACATGTTCGACCATCTCGTGAAGGGCGACGGCGATTCGGCGGAGAAGCACCGCGAGTTCTACGACGAGTACCTGGCGGTGATGGACCTGACGGCCGAGTTCTACCTCCAGACCGTCGAGACGGTGTTCGTGAACCACGACCTGCCCAAGGGCACGATGCGCCACCGCGGCGTGCCGGTCGACCTGACGGCGATCCGCCGCTGCGCGATCCTCGCGGTCGAGGGCGAGAACGACGACATCTCCGGCGTCGGCCAGACGCTCGCCGCCCTCGACCTGACGCCGAACCTGCCCCAGGAGCGCAAGGCCTACCACCTGCAGCCGGGCGTCGGGCATTACGGCGTGTTCAACGGCTCGCGCTACCGCACGATCATCGCCCCGCGGATCGCCGCCTTCGTGCGCGCGATGCAGGGGCTTCCGGCCGACGCCGCGGCGCCGATTCAGCTCGCGAGCTGAGCGGCGCTTCCGACGGGGCGAAAACGCGCCGGAATCTGGCGTCGCCGCCCTGGAGGGGCGGCGGCCACGCAGCTAGACTGGCACCATGCCCTTCGCGCTGCTGCGACGCCCCGATCCCGACCATCTCGATATCGTGCATGACGGCGAGACCTACCGCGTCGCGGTGCGTCGGCGCCCGACCGCGCGGCGCCTGACGCTGCGGGTCTCGGCCGCCACCGGCGAGGTGGTGATTACCCTGCCGGCCCGCAGCGCGATCAGCACCGCCCAGCGCTTCGCCGTGAGCCACGGCGGCTGGATCGCCGCGCGCCTCGCCCGCGTGCCCGAGCGGGTGCCGTTCGCGGAGGGCGCGATGGTGCCCCTGCGCGGCGTGCCGCACCGGATCGTGCGGCGGGGCTCGCGCAGCGGCATCACTCGGATCGAGGCCGACGCGGCCGAGCCGGTGCTGTCGGTCTCCTGCGGGCCCGAGCACGTCGCCCGCCGGGTGCAGGCCTTCCTCGACGGGGAGGTGCGCCGCGACCTCGCGCGTGCGGTGGCGCACTACACGGCCAAGCTCGGCCAGGGCCCGGTGCGGATCACGGTGCGCGACACGCGCAGCCGCTGGGGCTCGTGCACCGCCGGCGGCGCCTTGAACTTCTCCTGGCGCCTGATCCTCGCGCCGCCCGTCGTGCTCGACTACCTCGTCGCCCACGAGATGGCGCACCTGCGCGAGATGAACCATTCGGCCCGGTTCTGGACGCTGCTCGGCCAGCTCTGCCCCGAGGTCGACGCGGCCGAGGCCTGGCTCAAGCGCAACGGCACGGCGCTGCATCGCTACGGGTGAGGGTGCGGATCGCGGACCGAGGACGCGCCATTCCACCGGTCCCTCCCCGTCATCCCGGGGCCGCGCAGCGGAGCCCGGAATCCAGAGCCGCGACGGCGCATACGGGAACACGACCTGCGGTTCTGGATCCCGGGCTCGCCTTCGGCGCCCCGGAATGACGGGAAGGAGCGAGAAACCGCGTGGGCGAACGGTGCGGCTTCGCGAATCTCACCCCTTCGCGCGCAGCACCCGCTCGCGCGAGACCCGTTCCGCCGGCCAGGCCGGGCGGGGGTCGACCTCGCCGGGATCGAGGGTGCGCGGGGCGACGCTGTCGCAGAGCTCGCGCTGGCGCACGACGATCGGGTTGCCGAATTCGTCGCGGCGACGGATCAGCCCGCCCTCGCGGCAGAAGCCGGCGATGGCGGCGTTGCCGTTGCGGCGGCCGTAGGGGTTCACCTCCACCGGCGGATGCTCGACCGTGAGCAGGCCGCTGCGGTTGAGCGAGCGCTCGACGTAGGTCGTCTCGCCGATCGGAAGCGGCTCGGCCGTCGCCGCGACGCCGGTGGCGCCGAGCAGCAGGACCGTCAGGGCGAGGACACGCATGGCGCCGGCTCTCGTGTGATGATGCATCGCTGCGATATCTAGGTCGCGGCGCGTCCCGGCGATAGCGCATTGTGGCAACATTCGGTCCGCACGGTGTCCGGCCGCCGCGTTTCGGGCCCGGGCGGGACGAGGCGGCGCTGAGGCCCGCGCGTTTGCCGCGGGCGCCGGCGCGGCTCGCTTGACAGCGCCGGGCCCCGCATGGTCGGAACACCCGGGTTTTCGGCAAGGCCTCCCGCCCGCAACGGGCCCGGGGGGGCGCTCGTGAAGGGATCGTCGGTGCGGCTGCACAGGAGTTTCGACCGTGTCAGGCGCCTGTCGTCGGCGCTGGCAACCGTGGCCCTCGCCGGCGGCCTGCTGGGCGGCCTCGGCGGCGCGGCGCAGGCGCAGGGCATGGTGCGCAAGACCTTCGAGGACTGGCAGCTGCGCTGCGAGACCCCGGCCGGCGCCAAGGCCGAGCAATGCGCCATGGTGCAGTACCTCGCCGCCGAGGACCGCCCGAACCTCACCTTGGTGGTCATCGTGCTGAAGACCGCCGACAACCGCGGCTACCTGCTGCGGGTGGTCGCGCCGCTCGGCGTGCTGCTGCCGTCGGGCCTCGGGCTGAAGATCGACCAGACCGACGTCGGCCGCGCCGGCTTCGTGCGCTGCCTCACCACCGGCTGCGTCGCCGAGGTGGTGATGGACGAGGGCCTCGTGCGCCAGTTCAAGGCCGGCACGCAGGCGACCTTCATCGTGTTCCAGACGCCGGAAGAGGGCGTCGGCATCCCGCTGTCGATGAAGGGCTTCGCGGCCGGGTTCGACAGCCTGAAGTGAGCATCGGGAGGCGCGGCATGATCGGGGCTTTGGGGATCGGGCGAACGGCCCTCTGCGGGCTCGCCCTCGCGCTCGGCGCGGCGCCCGCGGGTGCCGAGGAGGGCAACATCTTCTCCAGCCTGCTCAAGTACGGCGGCACCACCGTGCCGCCGTCGCAGCCCAAGGAGCTCGAGGCGCCCAACTGCCCGACCGTCGACGTGCCGGACGGCGGCGCCGCGCTCACCAACCCGGCCGGCGCCACCGGCGCCGGCATCCGCAGCCAGGTCTCCCTCGGGCGCATCGCCCGCGAGTGCACCCGGCGCGCGGACGGGTCGATCACGGTCAAGGTCGGCATCGAGGCCCGCGTCCTGCTCGGCCCCTCCGGCGCGCCCGGCCGGTTCGACGTGCCCTTCACCATCGCGATCAAGCACGACGACAAGACCGTCAGCACCCGCACCCGCCGCGTCGCGGTCTCGGTCGGGTCGGGCGAGGCCCAGGGCTTCGCCACGGTGGTGGAGGACGACATCCCCGTGCCGGCCGCCGTGAGCGCCGACTACGAGATCGTCGTCGGCCTGGGCGGCGCCCCGAAGGCGGCGGCGGCGAAGCCGAAACCCCGCCGCCGCGCGCCGGTGGCCCAGGCCCCGTCCGAGGCGCCCTCCGAAGCTCCGGCCGAGGCGGGCGCCGCGCAGTGAAGCCCAAGCCGGGAGACGGCCCGTTCCGCGCCTGACCGCCCGGCTCGACCTCGGGCGCGCGACCGCGTTCCACTGCGTGCCGGCGGCCGACCCGGTCTTCGACCGCCGCCTCGTGCTGCCGGAGATCGGCCGCGGCGGCTGGGTCGTCCTGACCTATCGCGAGCCGCCGACCGCCCGGCCGCGCCGGCCGATGCTGCGCCTGATCCGCGCCGAGGGCGCGCAGGACGTGGTGCTGCCCGGCGTCGCGCAGCCCTGCGCCCACTGGCTCGGCCTGCTCCCGGACGACCTCCGCGAGATCCGCCTCGCCGCCGGACCCGGCTTCGTGCTGGAGCGCGTCGGCCGCCGCACCGAGGCGAGCCTGTTCCTGCAAGCGCTCGCGACCCGGCCGCTCCGCGCCGTCTCCGCCCTCTACGAACGCCTGCGCGGCGACGAGCGCCGCTATCGCGACACCCTCCGCGGGACCTGCGCGGTGACGCCGCGCGCGCGGTTCTCGGATTGGGCGGCGGACCGCGCCCTCCCTCCGCCCTCCCCCGAAGGCGGGGGAGGGAAGGGGGCGTTCGGCATGATCTGCGTGCTCGTCCTGGCCGACGCGGATGCCGAAAGCCTCGCCGCGACGCTCGCGAGCCTGCGCGCGCAGACCCATCCCGACTGGCGCGCGATCGTCCTGCACGCCGCCGCCTTGCAGGCCACGCCCGACGACCCTCGCATCGCGCACGAGGCCTGGCGCGACGATCGCGGCCTCGGGGATGTCCTCGGAATCGCGCCCCTCTGCCTGCTCCGCGCCGGCGACCGGCTGAGGCCCGAGGCGCTCGCTCAGCTCTTCGCGGAGATCGGCACCGCCGACCTGATCTACGCCGACGAGCTGCGCGACGGCGCGCCCCGGCTGAAACCGGATTGGAGCCCGGATCTCGCCCGCACCACCGGCTACCAGGGCCGGCCGTGGCTCGCCGCGCCGGCCCTGCTCGCGCGCCTTCCCGAAGACCCGGCCGGGGCGATCGCGGCGTTTCCGCTCGCCCTCGACCTGTGGCTCGGCGCGCGCGCGACCCGTGTGGCGCACCTCCCGCGCATCCTCGCCGAGACCACCGGGGCCGCGCCGGATGCCGCGCCGCGCGCCGCCGCGCTCGCCCGGCATCGCACCGACGCCGCCGAGCCGGCGATCCGCGACGGCGTCGTCGACCTGCTTTGGCCGCTGCCCGAGCCGGCGCCGCGCGTCAGCATCGTGATCCCGTCGCGCGACAGGCTCGACCTGATCGAGCGGGTCTGCCGCGGCGTGCTGCACGAGACCGCCTACCCTGCGATCGAGTGCGTGATCGTCGACAACGGCTCGACCGATCCGGCGGTGCTCGCTCACTACGACGCGCTCCGGCGCGATCGGCGGGTGCGGATCGTCGCGTTCGATGCGCCCTTCAACTTCTCGGCGATGGTCAATGCCGGGGTGGCGGCCGCGACCGGCGCCGTCGTCGTGCTGCTCAACAACGACGTGGCGGTGCTGCACCCGGATTGGCTCGACGCGATGGTCCGGCAGGCGCTGCGGCCGGAGGTCGGCGCGGTCGGCGCCAAGCTGCTCTACGCGAACGGCACGTTGCAGCATGCCGGCGTCGTCGTCGGGCTCGGCGGGCGGGCCGGGCACATCCTGCGCAAGCGCCCCGCGGGCAGCCCCGGCCGTCTCGGGCAGATGCGGGTCGCGCACGAGGTCTCGGCCGTCACCGCCGCGTGCCTCGCTGTTTCACGGGAAAACTATCGGGCGGTCGGCGGCTTCGACGCGGAGGCGTTCCCGGTCGATTTCAACGACGTGGATTTCTGCCTCCGCCTCGGGGCGGCCGGTTGCAAGACGGTGTGGACGCCGGCCGCCACCCTGGCCCACCTCGAATCGGTGAGCCGCGGCCCGTCGGTGGGCGCCAAGCGCATCCGGTTCGAGGCGGAGGCCGCCCGCTTCACCGAGCGCTGGCGCGACGTGATCCGGCACGATCCGTTCTATCATCCCGCCCTGTCGCTCACGACCTTTGGCGAGGACCTGGAATAGCCATGGCTGGCTCGGGCACGCGCGCCGTCGCCGCCACCCTGGCGCGTCATCCGCGGCGGACCTTCGCGATCCTCTGGGCCCGCCTCACCGGCCGGCGCCTGCGCGCGCGCCAGCAATGCGCGGCCCTCGTCGGCATCGATCACCGCCTGGCGCTGCCGCCCGGGATCCTGGACCGGTTTCCGACCGAGCCCGTCCCGTCCGACGATCCCGACCTCCGCCTGCTCACGGCACCGGGTCACGCGCTCGTCGCGGGCGCCCGCCGGGCCTTCGCCGCCGCCTTCGCCGCCGATCCGAGCCTGCACGCGCTCTACGGTGACGCGCTGGTCCAGGCTTCGCCCGGCGGCCCGGTGTTCCCGCTGCTGCGCCCGGCCTTCGATCCAGACTACCTGATGGCCGTCGATTGGCTCGGCCCGGTGCTCGCCGTGCGCCGGACGAGCCTTTGCGCGATCGCCGGCGGGGACGCGGAGATCTCGGCCCTCGACGCCGCCTTGCGCATCGTCGAGCGCTTCGGCCCGGACGCGATCGGGCACCTGCCGGGGATCGTGTCGGTTCGGATCGGGCCGGACCTCGCTTCCGACCGCGCGTCTTCCCTCCCCCCTCTGCGGGGGAGGGGACCCTCCGAAGGCGGGCGGGAGAGGGGAGCGACCGATCCGGCTACGGCGCTCCCCGCTCCCGACCCTCGCTCGCGCGAGGCCCACCCTCTCCCGCTTCAGGGCGAGGGAAGGCGGGGGCCGCGAGACGCCCATCTCGAAACCCGGCTCGCCAGCCTACGCCGCCACCTCGACCGCACTGGTCGGGCCGTGACCGGGCTGGCGCGCGAACCCGACGGCGTCGTCTCGGCCCTGCATCCGCTGCCCGATCCGCTTCCCCTGGTCAGCGTCATCGTCCCGACCCGCGACCGGGTCGATCTGCTGCGCGCGTGCCTCGACGGCCTGCGCACCCGCACCGACTGGCCGACCCTCGAGATCCTGATCGCCGACAACGACAGCCGCGCGCCCGAGACCCTGGCCTACTTCCGCGCCCTCGAAGGCGAGGGGGTGCGCGTCGTCGCCTGCCCGGGGCCGTTCGACTTCGCCGGCATGAACAACGCGGCCGCCGCGCTGGCGCGGGGCGCGCTGCTCGCCTTCGTCAACAACGACGTCGAGGCCTTCAGGCCGGATTGGCTCGGGCGGATGGTGCGCGAGGCGCTGCGGCCCGAGATCGGCGCGGTCGGCGCCAAGCTGCTCGACGGGGAGGGCCGGATCCAGCACGCCGGCATCGTGCTCGGCACCGGAGGCCTCGCCACCCACGCGCATCGGCACTTCCCCGGGGACGCCCCCGGCGACGGCATGCGCCTGCGGGCGACGCATGCGGTCTCGGCCGTCACCGCCGCCTGCCTCGTGGTCGAGGCGGCCAAGTTCCGCGCGGTCGGCGGCTTCGACGCCGCGCATTTCGCGGTCGACTTCAACGACGTCGACCTGTGCCTGCGCCTGAACGCGGCCGGCCACCGCACGCTGATGGTGCCAAGCGCGGTGCTGCATCACCGCGAGGGCGCGAGCCGTAGGCGCTCGCCGGAGGCCGAAAGCCGCCACGCCCGCGAGGTCGCGGCATTCAAAATGCGATGGGGGCCGCTGCTGGCGCAGGACCCCCATTATCATCCGGGCTTCGATCCCGATCTCTCGACCCACGCGCGGCTGCGCGCGGGCGCCGTCGACGGCCCTACTGGACCAGGCGCGGTCCGCCGGTCTGGACCTTCTCGTTCTCCGACATGATCCCGAGCCGCTTGGCGACCTCGGTATAGGCCTCGATCAGGCCGCCGAGATCCTTGCGGAAGCGGTCCTTGTCGAGCTTGTCGGCGGACTTGATGTCCCACAGCCGGCACGAATCCGGGGAGATCTCGTCGGCGACGACGATGCGCATCATGTCGCCCTCCCACAGGCGGCCGGTCTCGATCTTGAAGTCCACCAGGCGGATGCCGACGCCGAGGAACAGGCCCGACAGGAAGTCGTTGACGCGGATCGCCAGCGCCATGATGTCGTCGATCTCCTGGGGCGTCGCCCAGCCGAACGCGGTGATGTGCTCCTCCGACACCATCGGGTCGTTGAGCGCGTCGTTCTTGTAGTAGAACTCGATGATCGAGCGCGGCAGCTGGGTGCCCTCCTCGAGCCCGAGCCGCGTCGCCAGCGAGCCGGCGGCGACGTTGCGCACCACCACCTCGAGCGGGATGATCTCGACTTCGCGGATCAGCTGCTCGCGCATGTTGAGCCGGCGAATGAAATGGGTCGGCACGCCGATGTCGTTGAGGTGCTGGAAGACGAACTCCGAGATCCGGTTGTTCAGCACGCCCTTGCCGTCGATGATCTCGTGCTTCTTCGCGTTGAAGGCGGTCGCGTCGTCCTTGAAGTGCTGGATGAGCGTTCCCGGCTCCGGACCCTCGTAGAGGACCTTCGCCTTGCCCTCGTAGATGCGACGGCGGCGGTTCATAGGCGTGTACCGTGGTTTGAGGAAGTCCATCGGGCCGTGGCTCCTTGGCGACGAGACGTGCGCGGATTCCGCGGCGTTCAGACCTCGGGAGAGGTCGGGCCGCGGGCACATGTCATGGCTGGGAACCCCGGCGACCGTGCCGCAAACTACCCGAAGCGCGCTGGCAGCACAACGCGTTAGCCGGGTGGGGGATACGCGCGGCGCGCCTTCCTCGGCCTTGGTCGACGCCGGCGTTCGTCCGTCGCGCGCACGCTTCCCGCCCCCGCCTCGTCATCCCGGGCTCGCCTTCGGCGCCCCGGGATGGCGGGCGGGATGACGGGATGCCTTCCCCCTTGCAGGCCTCGCACCGGGGCGCCCCCTCACGCCGTCTTGTCCGGGTAGCGGCACAGGTCGGCGATCGGGCAGTTCGGGCAGTCGGGCTTGCGCGCCTTGCAGACGTAGCGGCCGAACAGGATCAGCCAGTGGTGGGCATTGAGGCGGAAGGGCTCGGGCACCAGCGCCTCCAGCCCGGCCTGGACCTTGTCGGTGGTGGCGGCGACCACCAGCGGGATGCGGTTGGCGACGCGGAAGATGTGGGTGTCGACCGCGATGCGGGCCTCGCCGAAGGCGACGTTGAGCACCACGCTCGCGGTCTTGGCGCCGACGCCGGGCAGCACCTGCAGCTCCGCCTGGCTGCGCGGAACCACCCCGCCGTGCTGCTCGACCAGGATGCGCGAGAGCGCAATCACGTTCTTCGCCTTGGTGTTGAACAGCCCGATCGTGCGGATGAAGTCGCGCACCCGGTCCTCGCCGAGCGCCAGCATCGCCTCCGGGGTGTCGGCGATCGCGAAGAGCGGCCCGGTCGCCCGGTTCACGCCGACGTCGGTCGCCTGGGCCGACAGCACCACCGCGACGAGCAGCGTGTAGGGGTTGAGGAACGTGAGCTCGGCCCGCGGCTCGGGATTGGCCGCCCGCAGGCGCGAGAAGATCGCGACGACGGCCTCGGGGCCGACCGGATCGGGCGCGCGGGTGGCGCGTGCGACGATCGGTCGGGCGAGCGTGCCCCCGATCGCGGCTTTCTTCACGGCGGGCGGCTTCCTGGCTGGCATCGTCGGGTTATATTGGCCCCATGGCGAGCGGCAACCTCCACGTCCACCCGGACGGCCTCGATCCCGATACCATCGACCGGCCGGTGTTCTCGGCCACCATCCGGCCGGCCCAGTCCCTGAGCCGCGCCGGCTTCAAGGTGGTGATGACGGGCTGCTGCCTGGTCTCGCTGGTGATCTCGGTGTGGTGCTGGCGCATGGGCTTCTGGCCGGTCGCCGGCTTCTTCGGCCTCGACATGCTGGCGATCTACGCCGCGCTCAAGGTCAGCTTCCGCCGCGGCCGCTCCTTCGAGGAGGTGATGATCTCCCAGCTCGAGATCCTGCTCACCCGCGTCAGCCACCGCGGCGAGCGCCACCAATGGCGCTTCAACCCGCTCTGGACCAAGCTCACCCAGGTCGAGGACGAGGAGTTCGGGTTGCAGCGCCTGACCCTGGTCTCGCGCCGGGAATACGTCGTCGTCGCCCGCGACGCCTCGCCCGACGAGCGCGCCCGCATCGCCCGCGGCCTCACCGGCGCGCTGGCGCAGGTGAAGAAGGGGTACTGACCGGGGCGCCGCGTGTCTCCCGGCCTCGCCGGCACGGAAGATGCCTCGTCCCCCACACCCCAGCGGATGACGCCCGTGCACGACACCTCCACCATCGACCGACGCGCCCTGCTCGGCGGGATCGCGACGGCTGCGGCCCTCGCGGCATCGCCCGCCCGGGCGAGCGGCACGAACGCGCTCACCGCCGCCTCCGCGAGCGCGCTGGCCGAGGCGATCCGCACCCGGCGGGTCACCGCCGCGGAGGTGGTCGAGGCGCATCTGGCCCGCATCGCTGCGGTCAACCCGCAGCTCAACGCCGTCGTGCAGCTCACCGCCGACTCCGCGCGGCGCGAGGCGGCGGCTGCCGACGCCGCCCTGGCGCGGGGCGAGGCGCCGAAACCGCTGCACGGCGTCCCGGTGACGATCAAGGACACGCTGGAGACCGCGGGCGTGGTCTGCACCGGCGGCACGCTGGGCCGGGCCGCCTACGTGCCGAAGGCCGACGCGACTGCGGTGGCCCGCCTTCGCGCGGCCGGCGCGATCGTGCTCGGCAAGACCAACGTGCCGGAGCTCGCCGGCGCGCTGGAGACCGACAACCTCGTCTACGGCCGCACCAACAACCCCTACGACCTCGCCCGCACGCCGGGCGGCAGCAGCGGCGGTGAGGCGGCGATCGTCGCGGCCGGCGGCTCGCCCCTCGGCCTCGGCACCGATGCCGGCGGCAGCATCCGCGTCCCGGCGCATTATTGCGGGCTGGCCGCGCTCAAGCCGACCTCGGGCCGCATCCCGCGCACCGGGCAGTTTCCCCGGCCGATGGGTGCCCGCAACAGCGTGTTCCACGTCAGCCTGATCGCCCGCCGCGTCGACGACCTCGCCCTCGCGCTGCCCATCGTCGCCGGGCCGGATTTTCGCGACTACACCATCGTCGACATGCCGTTGTGCGATCCGGACACCGTTGGCCTGCGCGGGCTGAAGCTCGCCTTCTTCGACGACGACGGCGCCTCGGCCCCGACGCCGGAGATCGCGGCGGCCGTGCGCGCGGCGGCGAGGGCGTTCGCGGAGGCCGGCCTGACGGTCGAGGAGCGCCGCCTGCCGGAGTCCGAGACGGCGGCGGCGGTCTACTACGACATGACCCGCGGCGACGGGGGGGCCGGCACCCGGGCCTTCCTGCGCTCGATCGGGACCGAGCGGATC
>NZ_JBJFLN010000001.1:2745000-5365000 GCF_045033435.1 Methylobacterium sp. HMF5984 | reverse complement strand
GCGCAACGTGTGGATCTCCGCTTCGGTGTAGTGCCGGTAGCCGGCTTCCGATCGCGCCGCCCGGTCGATCAGGCCGGTGCTCTCGTAGTAGCGGATCATCTTGGCCGAGACGCCGGAGGCCCGTGCGGCCTCGCCGATGGTCATCATCGCCGCGCCTCCGCGGCCGGGCGCCAGCGGCGCAGCAACAGCGCGTTGCCGACGACGCTGACGCTGGAGAACGCCATCGCGGCGCCGGCGACCATCGGGCTGAGCAGGCCGGCGGCCGCGAGCGGAATGCCGACGACGTTGTAGGCCAGCGCCCAGAACAGGTTCTGCCGGATCTTGGCGTAGGTCCGCCGGGCGATGTCGACGGCGTCGGCGACCAGCACGGGATCGCCGCGCATCAGCGTGATGCCGGCGGCGTGCATCGCGACGTCGGTCCCGCTGCTCAGGGCGATGCCGACATCGGCGGCCGCGAGCGCCGGCGCGTCGTTGACGCCGTCGCCGACCATGGCGACCCGGCGCCCGCCGGCCTTCAGGCGCAGGATCGCCGCCGCCTTGTCCTCCGGCAGAAGCTCGGCCGTGACCGCGTCGAGGCCGAGCGCCTCGGCCGCCCGGGCGGCGCTGCCGCGATTGTCGCCGGTCAGCATCACGATGCGCAGGCCGCGCCGGCGGAGCGCGGCCACGGCCGCGGCCGCCGAGGGCTTCATCGCATCGCCGAACGCGATCAGGCCGAGGAGCCGCGGCGCCTGGTCCGGGTCGCGACCCGCCTCGGCGAGCCACGAGACCGTGCGGCCGTCCCGCGCCAACGCCTCGGCCCGCGCGGCGAGCGCCGTGAGGTCGACGCCGTCCTCGACCATCAGCCGGCGGCTGCCGAGGCGCAGCGTGCGGCCCTCCACCACGGCGGCGACGCCGCGGCCGGGCAACGCCCGCAGGTCGGACGCGGCCGGCGGCGACACGCCCTCGGCGGCGGCCAGCGCCGCGACGGCGCGGGCGAGGGGATGCTCGCTGCCGGCCTGCAGCGCCGCGGCGCGGCGCAGGAGGTCGGCCCGCGCGATGCCCGGCGCGGGCTCGAGCTCGGTCACCGTCGGGCGTCCCTCCGTCAGCGTGCCGGTCTTGTCGAAGGCGACCGTGTCGAGGGCATGGGCCACCTCCAGCGCCTCCGCGTCCTTGATCAGGATGCCGTGGCGCGCCGCGACGCCGGTGCCGGCCATGATCGCCGTGGGCGTCGCCAGGCCGAGCGCGCAGGGGCAGGCGATCACGAGGACCGCCACCGCGTCGATCAGCGCGGCCTCGACGCCGGCGCCGGCCACGAGCCACCAGCCGAGGAAGGTGAGAAGCGCCAGCCCGAGCACCACCGGCACGAACACCGCGCTCACCCGGTCGACCAGGCGCTGGATCGGGGCCTTGGCCGCCTGCGCGTCCTCGACCAGGCGGATGATCCGCGCCAGGGTCGCCTCCGCGCCGACCGCGACGGCCTCGACCACGAGCAGGCCGTCGCCGTTGATCGCGCCGCCGACGACCCGGTCGCCGACCGCCTTGGCGACCGGCACGCTCTCGCCGGTGATCAGCGCCTCGTCGACCTGGCTCGCGCCGGCGCGGACGGTGCCGTCGGCGGGCAGCCGCTCGCCGGGGCGGACCACGACCATGTCGCCGACCCGGAGCGCCGCGACGTCGATCTCGGCCTCGCTGCCGTCCGGCCGGCGCAGGCGCGCACGCTCGGGGCGCAACGCCGTCAGCGCGCGGATCGCCGACGCGGTGCGCCGCTTGGCGCGGCTTTCCAGGCGCTTGCCGAGCAGCACCAGGGTGATCACCACCGCCGAGGTCTCGAAATACAGGTGCGGCGCCGCGTGGCCGTGCGCCTCGGCCCGGACCAGCTCGACCAGGCTGAGGCCGTAGGCCGCCGAGGTGCCGAGCGCGACGAGCAGGTCCATGTTGCCGGCGCCGGCCCGCAGCGCGCGCCAGCCGGCCCGGTAGAATCGGGCGCCGAGCCAAAGCTGGATCGGGGTGGCGAGCGCCAGCTGCAGCCAGCCGGGCGGCATCCACGCGATCCCGAACGGCATCAGCAGCATCGGCGCGACCAGCGGCGCCGCGAGCAGGCCTGCGACGAGGAGGTGGAGCCCGTCGCGGCGCGCGGCGGCGTCCCGCTGGACGTCCGCGGCCTCGGCCCCGCCCGCGGGTGCCGCCGGGGCCGCCTCGTAGCCGGCCGCCTCGATCGCCGCGACGAGCGCGTCGGCGGTGACGGTGCCGGCCGCGACCGTCACCCGCGCCCGCTCGGTGGCGAGGTTGACCGCGGCCGCGGAGACGCCGGGCACGACCCGCAACGCCGCCTCCACCCGCCCGGCGCAGGACGCGCAGGTCATGCCCGTGACCGCGAGATCGACGGTCTCGGCCGCGACGTCGTAGCCGGCATCCGTCACCGCCTGCGCGAGGGCGGCGGTCGGCACCCCGGCCGCGACGGTGACGCTGGCCCGCTCGGTGGCGAGGTTCACGGAGGCGCTCGCGACGCCCGGCACCGCCCGCAACGCCGTCTCGATGCGGCCGGCGCAGGACGCGCAGGTCATGCCCGAGACGGGCAGGGCGACGGTGCGGGTGTCGGCCGGCGCGTGCGGCGCGGTCGCGGTCGGGGTGAGCGTGTCGGCGTCTGCGTTCAGCATGGAGCCGAGATGGGGCTTCCAACGGTCGGAAGGTCAAGGCCGGATGGTGAAGGCTTGAACGGCGCCGGATGCGGGGATCGGCTTTCAGCCGTCGGCGGTCAGGGGCGCGGCCGGCTCCGGTCGTCGCGGAGCCGCGGGCCCGCGCCGACGGCGGCAGCGAGCCAGGTTCGGCGCCGCGCGATCAGCCGCGGCAGCGGACGCTCGACCCGCACGCTCGCGGACCGGGTCGCGCCGGCCCCCGGAGCGGCACCCGATCGATCCGTCACCGGCCCTGCGATCCGAGGCGCTGTGGACCGTGCATGGCCACCAGCCTGGCGCCGGCCGGCGGGCCGGTCGACCGCCGCCGCTTCAGGCCGTGCGGGGGCCGTCCGTTTCAGAGGTCGGGGGCGCCGATGCGCGCGCTGGGCCCGGGGAGCGCCGGATCGGTGCCGCGCATGCCGGCACCATGCCGATGCCGAGCGGAGCATGCTGCCGGGCTGCTGCCGATCCTTCGAGGGATTGCGAGGTCAATATCCGATTCGTATTTCTCACAGAACGGATCGTCAAAACTGTAATTCCGTTCCAGGATCCGTGACTTATGAAATCAGACCTTGCTGTCGGGTCGGCGATTGATATGCTGTCGATCCTGAGAAGGCGAAGCTTCCGTTTCCCCTTTGCTTCGATTCTCACACTCAGCCCCGCCGGCTCGAGCCGCGCGGGGCTTTTCGTCGTGCCTCGCGGGCGACCGGTCGGCGGCGATCGCTCCGCATCGGCCGATGGACGCGGTTCGCGACGATCGCGGCCACCCGACATGACGATGCCGGCTCACGGGGAGCCGGCATCGTCGGTCGATCGGTCGTTGGCGATCAGTACTTGCGGACGAGCGGGGTCGGCGCGGCGACCGCGGCGGCGGCGGTGGTGTAGAGCGGCGCGATGAAGCGGACCCAGCCGCGGGTCTCGTCGGCGAACGGGCCGACGCCGCGGTCGGCGACGGTGCGGGTCACCATGAGCTGCGTCTTGAAGATGCCGAAGTCGTAGCCGATCAGGCCGCCGGCCGCGAACGTGCCCTGCTTCTGGTAGTTCGCGTAGATCGCCCGGTTCCGGTTCACCGGCAGGTCGGTGTAGCCGTAGGCCACGGCGCCGATCTCGAACTTGCCGAAGGTCTTGGTCGCGGTCAGGTCGATGTAGAGGCCGTCGGAATTCGGGATCGGGCCGAGGGCGGCGCCGACCTGGCCGCCGAAGCGCGGCGCGTCGTCCACCTGCAGGATGTGGGTGAGCGCGGCGGTCAGGTTCCAGCCTTCGCCGGTGTAGGAGATGCCGCCGGTGTTGCGGATCGAGGTGCCGGCGACCTGCGGCAGCACCGGGGTGGCACCGCCGGCGATGCAGGCGGCGCCGGGAGCGCCGTTGCAGAGCGAGCCGCGGTCGCCGACGCCGACATAGGCGCCGACGAGGTAGGCGGCGCTGATCTTGTTGCCGAGATCCCAGGCGAAGATGTTGCCGATGAAGGGGTTGTAGAAGTAGCTCTGGTCCTGGTTGGCGACGCCGGCCGGGTTGTTCGTGCCCACGAACACCGACGGGACCGCGATCACAGGCATGATGGTCGCGCCGAGCACCTTGTAGCCGGTCGACCAGACCAGGATCGGCACGTTGACGCCGACGTCCGGGCTGTTGCGCGCGTCGCCGCGGCCGGTGCTGAAGGTGTTGATCGCGTAGACGCCTTGCGGCAGCGGGCCGTAGGCGAGACCGACCTGCTCGCCGGGCTGCGTGACCGGACCGGCCAGAACGGTGGTGCTCATGCCGACGGTGAGGGCGACCGCACCTGCGGCAAGCCAGGTCTTCATCATGTTCTCGTTCCTACCCCAGGGATCTCGAATGTCGGGCACGTCGCCTCGAGACCATCGTGCCGAAGCTCGCTTGTCCGGTGCGAGTTCTGTTCGGCGATGGCCCAAGCGCCGTCTTGCGGTCCGACCTCTTCCGTCTCAACCTGGAGAATTATTCTACAGCGTCGCCCAAAAAAATAGCGGTTTCAGGCACCTTAGTGCCAAGATTGGGCGGCCGTTGCACAAAGGCTGCACTTTCCGGGGGCGGCGGCCGGAGCCTCATCAGCACCGCCCGGGCCTGAGCCCCCGATGTGATGCACATCGCCTCGATGCGCGGGCCCGCGACGGCTCGAATAGGATCGAGGACGGCCGATCGATCGGGGTTCGTCCGGGACGCCCGCACGAATAGGGCGGCAATAGGCGGACCTCGCGCGCCCAAGGGATCCGAACACGGGGGGACCCTGCTCGCGACCCGCGTCCGAGAGCGGGGCATCGATCCCCGGCGCAGGCGCCGGACCGCGCCTCGGGCGGGGGAGGGCGGCCGGTCTTCCCGGAAGGGCCCAATACGATCCGCGGCGCGCCGTTATCCGCCGCCGTGCAGCGTGCGGCCGAAGAGGGCGCGCATCGCGTGCCAGCCCTGCTCGGCGGCGTCGGGATCGTGGACGGGGAAATCCGGCATCATCCAGCCATGCGCGGCGGGATAGGTCCGCGCCGTGTAGCGCACGCCGGCCTGCGCCAGGGCGTGCTCCAGGCGCGCGGCCATCGCGGGCGGATAGCTGTCGTCGTTCTCGGCCGCGGCGATGTGGATCTCCGCCGTCAGCGCGGGCGCGAGCCGGTGGGGGCTCGTCGGCGCATCGGTGGCGAGGTTGCCGCCGTGGAAGCTCGCCGCGGCGGCGAATCGGTGGGGGTAGGTTCCCGCCGCGGCAAGCGCCATGCCGCCCCCCATGCAGAAGCCGACCGCACCGACCCTGCGTCCCGCGACGTCGTCGCGCGTGTCGAGATAGGCCAGGACGGCACCGGTATCCTCCGCGGCCTTGATCGGGTCGGTCGTCGCCATCAGCGGGCCGAGGATGGCGCGGAAGCCGGCCGCCAGGACGTCGCGCGGCACGAACGGCCCGTAGGGGCCGTAGCGGTAGAACAGATCCGGGACGAGGACGACGTAGCCGGCATCGGCGAGCCGCCGCGCCATGTCGAGCATCGCCGGGCGGATGCCGCCGGCGTCCATGTAGAGGATCACCGCCGGCCACGGCCCGCCACCGGCAGGCGTCACGACATGCGTCGGGCAGGCGCCGTCGCGTGTCCGGATCGTGGTCTGCTCGGTCGCCATCGAAGCCTCCTCGGCAGGACATCGGCGATGTCCGCGCCGGACCATCTACGGCCGCGGGCGGACCGGCCGCAAACCCGTCGACCCGGTCGAGCGAAAGGCGCGCGGCGCGGCGGCGCATCGGGTGGATCTGCAGTCCTGGCCGATGCGCGCGATCGGCCAGGGCTTCGCAGGGTTGAGGCTCGCTCCGCGGACCGGTCCCCGCTCACAGGGCCCCGAGCGTCACGGTGCTTGCGCCGAGCTCGGCCGAGGCGGGGACATCGGGCAGCCAGCGCACGGCGCCGGCGGTCGCGAACCCGCCCTGCTTGAGGACCTGGGCGGCATTCGTGGCGATGCCGCGGGTCCGGTAGGCGACGGTGAAGGCGGCCGGCGCCTGGAAGCGCTCGGCCGACGCCTCGGCAACGGATGCGGGCCGCCACCGCGTCAGGTTCGGCACGAGAAGGCCGCCCTGCGCGCGGACGTCGGCGGCGCCGAGCGCCACGCCCGGCACGTGATAGCCCGCACCGAGCACGGCGGGCACGGCGACGGCGTTTCCGGTGGCGGTCGCCTCGGAGGCGGGGGCCGCGGCGAGGGTCCCGATGGTCAGGGCCACGGCGGCGGCGAGGGTGATGGTGCGGTGGGTCATCCGTCGATCCTCAACTGCGACGGGGCTGCCCGTCGTTCGATGAGGCGAAGATGCGAACGGCCACTCTATCGATCAAACAGATGCGATCGATCCCAAGTATCGATGGCGTAGATATCTTATCCGTCTTGCGGACGCCGCTCCGCGCCCTCCTTCAGGCATACGGCGGTCGGTCGGCCGCAGCGGAGGCGGGCCACGCGTCCGGCGCGCGCGATCGAGCCTGAGAACCCGAGGCGAGAGACCCGAGGCATCGATTCCATGAACGACCCGATATCCGCGACCCAGGTCACGATCGAGCACGTGACGCTGCGCTCCCCCAAGTCCTTCGAGGCGGTGCGGTCCGCCCTGGAGGCGTCGGTGCCGCGCCTCGACCACGCCTATGCCGAGCTGCTGCTGGACGGGCAGGTGGACGCGGCGCGCGACCTCCTCGAGCGCCAGGCGCCGCTCTCGATCTTCGGCGCCCGCGACCATGGCGGGCTGCTCCGCACCGCCGGGCTCGTGCGCAAGGCCGTCCAGTACGACATCGGCAACCCGCTGACGGCCGCGCGGATGACCCGGCACGTCCTTTCGGCCGCCCTGTACGCGCCGGTCCGGGTGCTCCTGCGCGAGGATGCCGAGGGCCGCGTCGCGTTCGAGTACGACCGCCCGGCCACCACCTTCGGCCAGTTCGGCAACCCCGAGGTCGACGGCGTCGCGCGCGACCTGGACGAGCAGCTCCGCTGCGTCCTCGCCGCGGCGGCCGCCTGATCTCGCCGGACGGGCACGGCGGCCGGCGCGGCCGGATCCTCGCCATCCGGCCGCCCCCGAGGGAGCGGCCGATCGCGGCCCGTGGGCCGACCCATCCGATCGCGCCCGGGTCCGCCGCGGAAGCGTCGCGGCGCGCCTCCGGCCGCCCGTTCCCTCACAACCCCAGCGCGCCGCCGTCCGAGCGCGGGTCGTGCGTCGCCTCGATCCGCCCGTTCCTGGCGTGGCGCACCAGCATGCCGGCGTGGCCGAGCGAGTCGATGTAGGCGCCGCCGAGCTCCTCGATCCGGTGGCCCATGCGCTCGAGGGCGCGGATGCAGGCCGGGTCGAAGCGGTCCTCGACCTTCACCGTCAGCGATTCCGCGCCCCAGGTGCGGCCGTAGAGCAGGCGCGGGGCGTCGACCGCGTCGGCGGGGCTGCGGCCGTAATCGGCGTAGCGGGTGAAGATCTGCGCCTGGAACTGCGGCTGGCCGTCGCCGCCCATCGAGCCGTAGGCCATCACCCGGCCGTCGTCGAAGCAGGCGAGCGCCGGGATCAGGGTGTGGAACGGGCGCCGTCCCGGCTCCAGCGGGTTCACGGCGTCGGCGTCGAGCGAGAACGACGTGCCGCGGTTCTGCCAGTGGATGCCGGTCTTCGGCAGCACGCAGCCCGAGCCGTATTCCCAGTAGATCGACTGGATGTAGGACACGGCCAGGCCGTCGGCATCGATCGCGCCCATCCACACGGTGTCGCCCTCGCCAGGGTTCCGCAGCGGGATCGCGGCGGCGCGCGCCATGTCCACCTGCGCCGCCTCGCGGGCGAGGCTTTCGGGCGTGAGGTAGGTCGCCGGGTCCGAGGTCAGGCGGTCGTGGTCGGTCACCACCCGGTCGCGGATCGCGAAGGCGCGCTTCGTCGCCTCGATCAGCCCGTGGTAATGCGCCGTGGTCTCCGCCTGGCGGATGTCGAGGCGGTCGACGATGCCGAGGATCAGCAGCGCCGCCAGGCCCTGCGTCGGCGGCGGGAAGTTGTAGAGCGTCGCGTCGCGGCGGCGGATCGAGAGCGGCGCGCGCTCGCGCGGCTGGTAGGCCTTCAGGTCGGCCCGCGTCACCGGCGCGCCGAGGCGCTCGAGGTCGGCGGCGATCTCGCGGCCGACGTCGCCGCGGTAGAAGTCGTCGAGCCCGGCATGGGCGAGCTGCTCCAGGGTCGCGGCCAGCGCCGGCAACCTCCGCACGTCGCCCACCGGCCACGGCTTGCCCGCCTTGAGGAACGTCGCGGAAAAGTTCGGGGCGTCGTGGAGGGTGTCGAGCTCCTTCGGCACGTAGCGCCCCTCCGAGGGCGAGACCGGGCAGCCCTCGCGGGCGTGGCGGATCGCGTCGGCGAGCAGCGTCTCCAGCGGCAGCCTGCCGCCGAGCGCCCGCGACAGCTCCAGCGCCAGCCGCCAGCCGCCGACGGCGCCCGCGACCGTGACGCAGGCGTCGGAGCCGCGGGACGGGATGGCGTCGAGCTCGCGCTCACGGTAGCGCGCCCGGGTGGCGAGCGCGCCGGCCGGCCCGCAGGCCTCGATGCCGCGCACCCGGCCGCCCTTCTCGCGCACCAGCCAGAACCCGTCGCCGCCGATGCCGTTCATGTGCGGGTAGACCACGGCGATCGTCGCGGCCATCGCGGTCATCGCCTCGATCGCGTTGCCGCCCTGCGCCAGCACGGTCTGCCCGGCCTGCGCGGCGCGGTGGTGCGGGGCGGCGACGGCGCCGTGGGAGAAGACGGGTGTCTCGGGCATGGTCTCGCTCACGGCTGGCGACGGATCGGCCGGCTGTACGAAAACCGTGCCGCGGGCGCAAAGCCGCGGGTCTCGACGAAGGGATCGCGCGAAGCGCCGACGCGGCCCCCGCTCCCGTCTGGGAGAGGTCGGGGTGCGACCTGTCCGGAAAGACCTGTCCCCCTCACCGTGTCCCTCTCCCGCATCCAAGTCGGGTCTCTCCGACTTGGCCACACGACGAGCAGGTTTGGGCACACGACGTGCAGATCTCGGGCAAGCCCCAGATCTGTGAGAGCGAGGAGATCCGCGCTTCACCGGCCCTCCGAAGCATCCCTTCGGCCCGGAACCCGGCTGGTGTGCTTAACCTGCACGGGACAGCCCCGTTCGGTGGGGCTAGGATCGGGCCACGAAGGCTTCAGGGTTCAGTCGTGTCGCGTCCAGCCCCCCTTCCGCGCAGCCGCCTGCTCCCTTGCCTCGCCGCCGCGATGCTCGGCCTCCCGACGCTTGCGCAAGCGCAGCAGGCATCGCCGGCGCCCCCGGTCATTCCGGTGATCCGCGAAGGCGCCGGCGGCGACGTGCGGACCTCGGTGGCGCAGCCCGAGACCACGAGCCAGACCTCGGGCGGCTATGCCCGCTCGGTCGAGCCCTATCTCGGGCCGCTCGGCGATCCGTTCGGCCTGCGCCCGGTCCTGAAGGAGCGGGGCATCCAGTACAGCCTCACCTACATCACCGACGTGCTCGGCAACCCGACCGGCGGGATGCGGCAGGGGGCGGTGGTCGAGGACCGGCTGAACCTGCGGCTCTACCTCGACCTCGACAAGCTCGCCGGCTGGCAGGGCGCGAGCGTGCACGCCAACGCCTACTTCATCCACGGCACCGGCCTGTCGCGCTACTACGTCGGCAACCTGCTCGACGTCAGCGTGATCGGGGCGCTGCCCGCGACCCGGCTCTACGTGCTGTGGTTCGACCAGCAGTTCCTCGACGGCAAGCTCGGCCTGCGCATCGGCCAGCAGGCCGCCGACACCGAGTTCTTCGTCAGCCAGACCGCGACGCTGTTCGTGAACTCGAGCTTCGGCTGGCCGGCGATCACCAGCGCCAACCTGCCTTCCGGCGGCCCGGCCTATCCCGTGGCGGCGCCGGCCATCCGCGCAAAGTTCGAGCCCGGCGGCGGCCTGTCGTTCCAGGCCGGGATCTACGACGGCGATCCGGCCGGCGCCAACCGCCCCGGCGACGACGCGGAGGAGCAGCGCCTCAACCGCACCGGCACGAACTTCCGCACGAACGACCCGGCCCTGATCGTGGCCGAGGCGGCCTATTCCTACAACACCGAGAAGGGCTCGACGGCGCTGCCGGGCACGGTGACGTTCGGCGGCTGGCAGCATTTCGGCCGCTTCGACGACCTGCGCCGCGACACGCTCGGCCTGTCCCTCGCCGACCCGGCCTCGTCCGGCGTGCCGCGCCAGCGCCGGGGCAATGCCGGCCTCTACGCGATGATCGACCAGAGCCTGCTGATCGAGCCCGAGAAGGACGACGAGGGCCTGTCGGTGTTCGTGCGCGCCTCGCTCTCGCCGACGCGCTCCAGCCTGATCTCGGCCTACGTCGATGCCGGCCTGGCCTACAAGGGCCTGATCCCGGGGCGCGACGACGACACGATCGGCGCCGGCATCGCCTATGCCCGCTACGCCGACGACGCGCGCCGGGCCGACACCGACACCATCCTGTTCACCGGCACCGCGATCCCGCGGCGGCGGGCCGAGACCGCGCTGGAGGCGACCTACCAGGCGCTGGTGGTGCCGGGCTTCACCGTGCAGCCGGACGTGCAGTACATCATCCGCCCGAGCGGCGGCGTCGCCGACGCGGACGGGCGCCGGCTGAAGAACGCCACCGTGCTCGGGGTGCGGGCGACCGTGCAGTATTGAGCCCGGGCGGCGCGCCGGCCCGCGGCCGCGAGGCCTGCGGGTCAGCCCGGGCCGTCCTCGTCCGGGACGGTGTCGCCGAACGGCACCGTGAGCACGCGCTCGCCGGCCTCGTCGGCGATCTCGAAGCTGCACACCATCCAGTCGCGGATCAGCGTCAGGCGGTCCTGCGCGATCATCCGGCGGGCGACGGCGAGCGCCCGCGCGCGGGCGGCCTCCACGTCGGCGAGCTCGTCGCCCTCCTCGTCGATCGCCAGCCCCGCCGGGCCTTCGCGGTGCCGGACATGGAAGAAGTACCGCGGCATCACAGGCTCCCGATCAACCGGGCGTACTCGCGCTCGGGCAGGCCGTAGCCGTCGTCCACGACCGCCTCCAGCCCTTCGCGGCTCAGGATCGTGATGCGGCCGCGCCGCGCGCGGATCAGGCCGTGCCCCTCCAGGGCCTGGACCGCCAGGGTCGTGCTGCTGCGCTGCGCGCCCAGCATCAGGGACAGGAACTCGTGGGTGAGCACGAGGTCGTCGCCCTCCAGCCGATCGTGGCACATCAGCAGCCAGCGGGCGAGGCGCACGTCGATGTTGTAGGCCGCGTTGACGAAGGCGGTCTGCGCCGTCTGCAGCATCAGGATCTGGACGAAGCGCAGCAGCAGCCCGCGCAGGGTCGGGCTCTCGTCGACCGCGGCCAGCAGGTCCGCGGTGGCGATGGACAGCATCCCGCCCGGGCTCTGGACGAAGTGGTGGAACGGCGACCGGTCGACGGCGAGCAGCACCGGCGCGGCCCCGACCAGGCCCTCCCGCCCGATCACGCCGATCTCGACCCTGCCGGCGGCCCCGCTGACGATCGAGGCAAGGCTGTCCTCGGGGAAGTACAGCGTCCGGATCGGCTCGTCGGGCGCGATCAGGGTCTGTCGCAGCTCGGTCGCGACCGGCTGCAGGGCCGGCTGGAGCAACGCGAAGTCGGCGGGCGAGAGCGCCCTCAGCAAGCGGTTGCGGACGCTGGATCGCTGCGGTGCCGGCATCGCTCGGTCCCGATCGGGCAAGAGCACACGCTGTCTCCCAGGCGCCCGCGCCTCGTCTCCCCGGCAGGCGATGGGCCAGATGAGCGCTCGCCCGCGGCGAGGTCAATCGAAAAGTTTCGCGCCTCGATGTTTGTATGATTGCAGACAGACCCAAGTGTTGGCTATCATACTGAAGCTCCCGTGCCTCTTCCGGGCGGCATTCGCGTATGTCTAGAATTCGAAACCTTGCTCTCTGCGCTGCTCGAAGGGGCGGCCGCCTTCGCGTCCGGAGATCCGAATGAAAGACGTGGCCCAGCAACCGGCGGTGCTGGTCGCCGAAGCCGACGCGATCGTCGCCATGGATTTGAGCGACGCCCTGGAGGGGGCGGGCTACCGGGTGATCGGGCCGTTCGCGACGGCGGCCGAGGCGCTGCTGTCACTGGAGCGGGAGGCGCCGAGCGTGGCGGTCGTCGACCTGGTGCTCAAGGAAGGACCCTCCGACGCCCTGATCGCGCGGCTGCGCCAGTGCCGGCTGCCCTTCCTCGTCCATTCCGGCCTCGAGCGCGACGACCCCGCCGCCCGCGACGTCCGGGACGAGCCCTGGCTGCGCAAGCCGGCGCTGCCCTGGGACGTGGTGGCCCTGCTCGACGCGCTGACCCTCGACGAGCCGGCCATCGACCAGCCCGCCCTCGACGAGCCGGCTTTGGCCGCCGCCGGATCGGCGCCGGCGCATGAGGGGGCGGTCCATGCGCCCCCGACCCACGTCGAGCCCGTCGGCCGCGCGCCCGCCGGCGATGCGCCGACCGCACCGGTCCGGCGGCTTCGGGCGGCGAGGGGCCGCAACCCGCTCGTGCGCAAGCTCGAGGGCTTCGCGGCCCTGTCGGAGGCCGACGAGGCGCTGCTGGAGCGGATCAGCGCCCCGTCGCGGATCGTCCCGTCGCAGACCGACCTCGCCCGCGAGGGCGACGCGCCGCAGGGCGTGTTCCTGATCCTGGAGGGCATCGCCTGCCGCCACAAGGTGCGCGCCACCGGCACCCGCCAGATCACCGCCTACCTGGTCCCGGGCGACCTCTGCGACCTCGACGTGGCGTTGCTGGACGCGATGGACCACTCGATCACCACGCTGTCGGCCTGCCGCGTGGTGCTGATCCCGCCGAGGACGGTGGTCGAGGTGATGGAGAGCCATCCCCGGATCGCCCGTGCGCTCCGGATGACCACGCTGGTGGACGAGGCGACGCTGCGCGAATGGCTGGTGAACGTCGGCTGCCGCTCGGCCCTGGAGCGGCTCGCGCACCTGTTCTGCGAGCTTCGCATCCGGCTGCAGGTGGTGGGGCTGGCCGAGGACGACAGCTACGACCTGCCGCTCACGCAGCTGGATCTCGCCGACACCACCGGCCTGTCGAACGTGCACCTCAACCGCACGCTGCAGGAGCTGCGCCGGTCCGGGCTCATCGAGTTCCGCGGCAAGCGGGTGCGGATCCTCGACCTGCCCCGGCTGAGGGCGCTGGCCGAATTCAAGCCCAACTACCTCCATCTCGGCGAGCGGGCCGCCGCATGAGCCTGTTCCTGCAGCCCGTGCAGGTCGCCACGGGAAGCGACGACCACGAGAGCCGGCTCGTCTTCTCCGACGGCTTCCTCGTCGCCGTGCTGGTGCGCCTGTCCGACCAGCACGAGGACGGGGCGGGCCGCTGGTTCCTGGAGGCCGGCTTCGGGCCGCTCGACGACCCGCGGGCCCCCGTCTTCGTCGACCTCGACGCGGCACAGGCCTGGATCCGCGACCGGCTCGGCAAATCCTGAGCTGGGCAAGTCCTGAACTGGGCAAGTCCTGAGCTGGGCAAGTCCTGGGTTCGGCAAATCCCGAGCTTGCTCCGCCGGGGCGTGCGCCGCGCCGCCCGCAGCGCCCTATCTCCGATCCATGATCATCTTCGATTGGGTCGTCGGCGTCCTGTTCGGCGCGGTGCTTCTGGCTGCTTTCGCGCGGCGGATCGGGGCGCCGTATCCGGCCTTCCTGGCGCTCGGCGGCGTCGGGCTGGCCTTCGTGCCGGGCGTGCCGAACCTCGAGCTCGACCCCGAGCTGGCGCTGGCGCTGTTCCTCGCCCCCGTGCTGATGGATGCCGGCTACGCCACCTCGCTGCGCGACCTGCGGGTGAACTGGCGCCCGATCGCTGGCCTCGCCTTCGGCGCGGTGGCGGTGACGACGATCGCCGTCGCCGTCGTCGCCAAGCTGCTGGTGCCGGGCATGCCGCTCGCCGCCTGCATCGTGCTCGGCGCGATCGTCGCGCCGCCCGACGCGGTGGCCGCGCTCTCGGTGCTGCGCCACGTCTCGCTGCCGCACCGCCTCACCACCATCCTGCGCGGCGAGAGCCTGCTCAACGATGCCGGCTCGCTGCTGATCTACCGGCTCGGCGTCGCGGCCGCCGCGAGCGGCGCCTTCCACGCCTCCGAGGTCGGCCCGACCTTCCTCGTCGGCGTGGTCGCGAGCCTGGTCGTCGGGCCGCTCGCGGGGTTCGCCTTCGTCGCCGGGATGCGGCGGGTGCAAGATGCGGCCAGCACCATCGTGCTGCAGTTCGTGGCCGCCTTCGGCATCTGGATCGCGGCCGAGCGCCTGGAGATGTCGGGGGTGCTGACGCTGGTCGCCTTCGCGATCACCGTGGCGCGCGGCACCCCCGGCATCACCGCGCCGCGCACCCGCATCATCTCCTACGCGGTCTGGAACACCGCGGTGTTCGTGCTCAACGTGCTGGCCTTCGTGCTGATCGGCATCCAGATCGGCCCGATCCTGCAGCGCCTCGCCGGCGCCGACCAGCTCGGCGCGCTCGCGCTCGCCGGCGCGGTCTTCGCCACGGTGGTGCTGGTGCGGATCGCCTGGGTGCTGCCGGCCTCCGCCCTGCCCGGCCTCGCCTTCGCCGAGCCCGGCCGCCACGCCTTCCGCGGCGCGATCGCGGTGTCGTGGGCGGGGATGCGCGGCATCCTCACCATCGCCACGGCGCTCGCCCTGCCGCAGGGCTTCCCCCAGCGCGACCTCATCGTGTTCGCCGCCTTCGGCACGGTGCTCGGCACCCTCGTGGTCCAGGGCCTGACCCTGAACCCGCTGCTCGCCCGGCTCGGCCTCGAGGACGACGACCCGGTCGGCCGCGAGGTGGGCCGCGCCCGGGCCGAAGCCTACCGCGCGGCGCTCGACAGCCTCGAGGGGGCCGAGGACGACGCCGGCACCGAGGCCCTGCGCGAGGAGCTTCGCGGCGCGCTCGCGGCGGCCGAGGACCACGACGAGGGCCGCGCCCCGGAATCGCTGCCCACCGACGGCCTGCGCCGCCGCGCCATCGGCGCCGCCCGCGACACGGTCATGCGCCTGCGCCGCGAGGGCGCGATCGGCGACGACGCCTACTTCGTGCTGGAGGAGGAGTTCGATTGGGCCGAGTTGAACGCGACGCCGAAATCGGAGACGTGAGATCGGCCAGAACGGATGGGATCACGTGCCGCCACCGTCGGGCTGTATATACCGAAATAGGCTTGCGGACGTCGGGTTTCGGTGTAGACCGGAACCATGAGGTTCGCCTTCGACGAGCCGAAGCGACAGGCGAACATCGTCAAGCACGGCTTCGATCTCGCTGCGTTCGAGGAGGCCTTCAGTTTCGACCGCTTCCTGAACATCGCCGCCAAGCCGAGCCGCACCGGACGCGCCCGCTTCAAGCTGATCGGGACGTGGCACGGCGAAACGGTCGTCGTGGCGATCGTTTCGCCGCTCGGCTCCGAGGTGATCGACGTGATCAGCGTGCGGCGTGCCGGCCGGAAGGAGCGAGCGTCCTATGAGCAAGCGTGATCCTGCCCCGAGCTACGTCCCGAACGACGCCTATACCCAGGCGGATTGGGATGCCGTGTCCGACACGCCGCCCCTGACCGATGCGGAGCTGGCGCGCGCCAGGCCCGGCGTCGAAGGGATGCCGCCCGCGATGGCCGAGGCCTTCACCAAGAGGGCCGGCCGGCCGAAGGTCGAGCGGCGCAGCGTCCCGGTCTCCCTGCGCGTGCCGGCGGAGGTGCTGGACGCCTACAAGGCGGGCGGGCCGGGCTGGCAGACGCGAATGAACGCGGCGCTCGCAGCCGGGCTGGCGACGCACACCCAACGCGACCCTCGCCCTGATCGGAATCGCGCCGTCCACGACGGGACGCAGGCGCCCTCGGCCGAGCGGCGCGCGATCAAGCGCACCGCCTGACCGCAAAGGCGAGGGACGCGCCCTAGAACATTGTCCGTGATCACCAGGTCACGGACAATGCTCTCCCTTGTTGTGATGTCGCACTGTCTTCACGCGAGCCGGCATCCACCTCGCTCGAAAAGGCTTCAGACCTGCGCGCCCACGCGCGCCTCGATCGCGTCCCACACGCTCACGGCGAGGTCCGGGCCGCCCAGGCGCTTGATCGCGCGGATGCCGGTCGGGGAGGTGACGTTGATCTCGGTCAGGTGCCCGTCGATCACGTCGATGCCGACGAGGATCAGGCCGCGGCGGCGCAGCTCCGGGCCGATCGTGGCGCAGATCTCGCGCTCCCGCTCGGTCAGGTCGGAGGGCCGGGCGGCGCCGCCGCGGACCATGTTGGAGCGGATATCGTTCAGGGCCGGCACGCGGTTGATCGCGCCCATCGGCTCGCCGTCGACCAGGATGATGCGCTTGTCGCCCTCGGTGATCTTCTCGAGGAAGCGCTGCACCACCCACGCCTCGCGGAAGGTGACCGAGAACAGGTCGAACATCGAGCCGAAGTTCGGGTCGGTCTCGGAGACGCGGAACACCGCCGCGCCGCCGTGGCCGTGCAGCGGCTTCATCGCCACGGTGCCGTGCTCGCGGCGAAAGTCCTCGATCTCCGCCTTGTCGCGGGAGATCAGCGTCGGCGGCATCAGGTCGGGGAAGTCGAGGACGAAGAGCTTTTCCGGCGCGTTGCGGACTTCGGCCGGGTTGTTCACCACCAGCGTCTGCGGGTGGATCTTCTCCAGCATGTGGGTCGCGGTGATGTAGGCCATGTCGAAGGGCGGGTCCTGGCGCATCAGCACCACGTCGGCCTCCGACAGGTCGATCCGCTCGATCTCGCCGAGCGTCGCGTGCGCGCCCTCCACGTCCTGCACGGTCAGCGCCTGCACCCGCGCGGTGACGCGGCGGCCCTGCATCGAGAGCCGGTCGGGGGTGTAGTAGATCAGCCGGTGGCCGCGCGCCTGCGCCTCGAGCAGCAGGGCGAAGGTGGTGTCGCCGGCGATGCGGATCGCCTGGATCGGGTCCATCTGGACCGCAACGGTCAAAGCCATGTCGTCGGGCTCCACTCATGACGCGGCCGGCTCCCTGGGGAATCGCCGCATCCCCCCGGACCGAGCCGGCCGCTCGTCGTCCCCATCGTCGCTTCGGGCGCGTCGCGGACGCGCCCGGACCGATCAATCCTCCGGCATCGACTTGCCGCCGGTGCGCTTGTCGTAGTCGCCGATGGCGTTGCGGCACTCGGGCGAGAGGCGCTTGCGGTTGCGCGTCATGCAGGCCTCGGCCGCCGGGCTGTTCGGGTCGACGCCCGCGCAGAGGCGGAAATAGTCGTTGGCGCAGCCGAGCTGCAGCCCCTGGTCCTCGCGCTGGGCCTGCGCCGGGCTGCCGGCGAGCGCCAGCAGGGCGAGCGGGAGGGCCGCCAGCGCCACCGGGCGGAGCATCCGGGGCAGCCTTGCGCCACGGGCGTGTCGAAACGTGTCCAGTCGCATCCAGCGTGGTCCTTGCTTGTCGGTCATGGAATCCCGGGCGGCGGGTCCGCGAGGGGCGCATCCGCGAATGGCACGGCATATCGGGCCCGACGGTCGCTAGGCAAGCGCCCTGACCGTGCGACGGTTCCGCTTCGGCCGCTCCGCCACCGCAACGCAGCATCGGCCGCGATCCCCCGGGCGACGGCGTCCGCCGGCACGGATCGGCCCGGCGCAGAAGAAGGGCCCCGCCCGGGTCGCGAGCAGGGCCCAGTCGTTGGGAGGAAACGCCCGCCATGGGCGGATCCGATCCTGCAAGGGGCAGGCCAACGGCGTGCCGGGGCCGGCACGCGCCGCGCGATGAGGCCCCGCGCGCCGTTCTTGCGAGCGCGCCTCCGGGAAACGATGCGTTAACCATGGCGTGCTGATCTGCCGGCCATCGACACGCCGTCGCCCTTGCCGACGCCCCGCCCCGGGGCCCGGGCGCGATGCCCGGATCAGCCGACAGGTGCCCCCCATGACCGTCTCCCGACCCGCCGCCCTCCGATCCGACCCGCCGGCCGTCGACGACGTCGCGCCGCGCGTGCCGGCCGGCCGCGTGGTGCCGTTCCCCGCCGCGCCCCGGCCCCCCCGGCGTCCCGAGGCCGGCGAGCGCCGCGGCGAGATCCTGCTGTTCCTCGGCGTGCGCTACGAGCGCCTCGCCTCCTGATCCGGCCCCCGGCGGGCGACCCGCCGGCCCGACGATCCCCGCGTCCCACCCCATCGACACCCGAACGAGGCGGACCATGCCAAGTCAGGGCCGGCCGAGTCAGCCCCGGCCGAGTCAGGCCCGGCGCGTGCCGATTCCGATCGCCGGCGCCCGGCGCCGCGCGAGCCCGGTCGCGACCTGCGCGCTCACCGCCGCGCTCCTCACCGCGCTGCTGGCCGCCTGCGCCCAGGAGGGCGATTTCGGCCGCCCGAAGGCCGGCGCCTGGAACAGCCTGGTCGAGACCACCGGGACGCTGGCCGCCCGCGAGCGCGAGGAGCCGGCCTCCGCCTTCCCGCTGACCGACGAGGAGCAGACGCTGCGCGCGCGCGCCTGGCGCTTCCTGATGCCGGCGGCCCCCGAGGCCGCGTTCGTCGACGTGCTCGCCAACCTCACCCGCGCCCGCGTGCTGCCGCCCTCGTGGCGCCCGGGGGACGTCGCCGCCTATCACGACGCCCTCGTCGCAGAGCCCGCCCGCTCGCCGGTCTCGCGCTACCGCCGGCTGTCCGAGGACGCGACCGCCGACGCCCGGCTGATCCCGCCCTTCGTCGCGATCGCCGCGCGGGTGATCGACGCCGACGCCCTGCGGCTGCGCAGCCTTCCCTTCGCCAGGGCGCTCGACGATGTCGACGTGCGCAACGCCGCCATGCGGGTGGCCGAGAACCGATGCCTGATCGCCTGGGTCCGGCTCGAACTGGCCGAGCGCACCGCGCGCTACCGCTACGCGGTCGAGCACCTCGTCGTCGCGCTGCCCGGCCCGGAGGCCGTGGGGGCGGAGCGCAGCATCGGCGTGCTCGCCGCCCGCCGCGCGCTGCTCGACCCGCTGCTCCCGCGCGAGGCCGCCTTCCGCTGCGGCCTCGTGCCCGGTGAGGATGGGGCCGCGGCGTTGCCGCCGGTGCGCCCGCTGGTCGTGAAGGACTGAAAGGCGGCACGCGACGCCACGTTCCGTTGTAAGATCGTTTCGTCCTCTATAAAGAACGCCTCGGCGGGGCCGTCGGATCGCACCGCGGACCGATTCCCGGGAGGAGGGGAAGCGATGACCGAACCGAAAGCAGCGCGCACGATCGCGGCCACCAACGGCGTGGCCGAGGACACCGCGTACGGCGCCGTCATCGCCCCGATCCATCTCTCGACGACATACAAGTTCCCGGCCTTCGAGAAGCCGGGGCCGTACGACTACTCGCGTCTGGGCAACCCGACGCGCGACCAGCTCGCCGACACCATCGCCAAGCTCGAGGGCGGCGCCCGCGCGGTCGTGGTGTCGAGCGGCATGGCGGCCCTCGACCTGGCGCTGTCGAGCCTGCGGCCGGGCGACCTCCTGATCGCCCCGCACGATTGCTACGGCGGCACGCACCGCCTGCTCAGCCTGCGCAGCGCGCGCGGGCACTACACGGTTGCCTTCGTCGACCAGAACGACCCGGCGGCTTTGGCCGCGGCCTTCGCGAGAAGGCCCAAGGTCGTGCTGATCGAGACGCCGAGCAACCCGCTGATGCGCGTCGTCGACGTCCGCCGCGTCACCGGGCTCGCCCGCGAGGCCGGCGCGCTCTCGGTGGTCGACAACACCTTCCTGTCGCCGGCCCTGCAGCGGCCCCTGGCGCTCGGGGCCGACCTCGTCGTGCACGCGACGACCAAGTTCCTCAACGGGCATTCCGACGTGGTCGGGGGCGCGGTGGTCGCGGCCGACGCCAAGGTCGGCGACGAGCTCGCCGCCTGGGCCAACACCATCGGCGTCACCGGCTCGTCGTTCGACGCCTACCTCACGCTGCGGGGCGTGCGCACCCTGTTCGTGCGGATCGAGCAGCAGCAGAAGACCGCCGGGCGTCTCGCCGCGTTCCTGGCCGGCCACCCGGCCGTCGCCGCGGTGTACTATCCCGGCCTTGAGACCCATCCGGGCCACGCCCTCGCCAAGGCGCAGCAGAGCGGCTTCGGCGCCATGCTGAGCTTCGAGCTCGCGGGCGGGCGCGAGGCGGTGCGGCGGTTCGTGGCGGTGCTGCGGGTGTTCACGCTGGCCGAGTCCCTCGGCGGGGTCGAGAGCCTGATCTCGCACGCCGAGACCATGACCCATGCGGCGATGGATCCCGACGCGCGCGCGATCGCCGGCATCACCGGCGGGCTGCTGCGGCTGTCGATCGGGCTCGAGGCGGAGGACGACCTCCTGGCCGACCTGTCCCGCGCGCTCGACGCCCTCCCGCCCGCCTGAAGGTCCGCGCGGCGGCCGCCCGCGCCGGCTCAGCCGCCGCTGCCCGGGCGTTCCGCTTCGCCGCGCATCGCGTTGAGGACGCGGCGCCGGGCCTGGGGATCGCGGATCGAGAGCCAGAGCTGCAGCAGGGACGCCAGCTCGCCGAGCTCGCCGGCCGACTGTGCCCCGGCCTCTCGCTCTCCGGCCCCTTGCGCTCGGTCCCCTTGCGCTCCGGCCGCGAAGGCTTCCACGGGCAGCCCGAGGGCGTCGGCGATCGCTTGCAGGGAATGCACGTTGTCGTTGACCATGCCATCGGTACGAACGTACCGGTCGGAAGGTTGCTGGTTTGAATACAAAATCCATACAATTCGGCCGCGGATCGCCACACGCTTTCGTGAGGGGATCGCATCGCGGCGCAGGCGACCGTTCTCAGGCCGGCGGATCGTCGCGCAGGATCCGCATCGCGCGTCCCTCGGCCTCGTGCCGGTGGATCGGCTCGACGCGGCCGCCGAGGTGGCGGCCGAGGAAGGCTTCGGCCCGGGCGTGGAAGGCGAGGCTGTTCTCCGGCCGGGCGAAGCCGTGGCCCTCGTCGGGGAACAGCAGGTAGGTGACCGGGATGCGCTTGGCGACGAGCGCCGCGACCATCTGGTCGGATTCCGCCTGCCGCACCCGCGGATCGTTCGCGCCCTGCGCGATCAGCAGCGGCACCCGGATCCGGTCGGCGACGTGGACCGGCGAGCGCGCGCGGTCGACCGCGTAGGCCAGCGGGTCGGTGGTTCTCGTCGCCGTCCGTGTCCTGCAGGTAGAGCAGGTGGCGCCCGTCATAGGCCCATTCGTAGTCGCGGATGCCGCGGTGGCGGTCACCGGCGCGCCGGAAGCCGGGTCGCCGGCCGGCCCGACCCAGAGGTTGAGCACGCCCTCGACCGGCGCGAGCCAGGCCAGCCGCGTCCCGTCGCGGCTGATCCGGTAGGCGGTCCGCAGCGGGTTGCCGAACAGGTGCGCCCGCGGGATCAGCTCGATCATCGAGGTCGTCCTCCCGCGCCGCCGGCCCGCGGCCGTTCCGCCCGGCATTCAGACCGGAGCGCCCCGGTTCCGCAAGCCCGGCGCTCCTCAAGGGCACCCGGCGTCGGGCCGGCCGTGCACGCGGTCGAGGGCCGTGGCCAGGGCGGTGGCCAGCGCCGGCTCCAGCGTCTGCAGCTCGGCGAGGTGGGCCGTCGTCAGCTGCTGCAGCACCGCCATCGCCTTCGGCGTCAGCGTCAGCGCCATGCGGCGCCGGTCCCGGGCCTCCGCGGCCTTGGTCAGGAAGCCCTTGTCGACCATGCGCGCGACCAGCTCCGCCGCGGTCTGCGGCGCGATCAGCAGCTGCTCGGCCACGAACCCGACGGTGGGCGGCCCGTCATGCCCGGCGATCGCCAGCAGCGCCTGATGCTGCTGCGCCGGCAGGCCGACCTTGCCGGCTGCCGCCTCGCTGAAGGCGAGGAAGCGCCGCAGCTCCAGCCGGAAGCGCGCGATCGCGGCATAGGCCTCCCGCGAGAGGACGGGCCCCGCATCCGAATCCATCGGGCATCTCCGGTCAGGGGTTTAATATATCGTATTACGATATATATCGGGCGTCACCGCATCCTACAGGAGGTTCGACCGCATGCAGGCCACCCAGCCAGCCGCGCCCGCCGGGCGTCGGGCTCTCGGCGATTTCCGGACCGACCGACGCCTCGTCCGCCTCTGCGCCATGGCCGTGATCATCGGCCTCGGAAGCACGGTCGCGGCGTGGGCCCTGCTCGCGCTGATCGCCGTCGTGACGAACCTCGTCTGGTTCGGCCGGGTCGACGCGGCGGCGACCTCGCTGGCGCGGGCGACGCCGTCGCTCTGGATGGTCTGCGTGCCGCCGCTCGGCGGCCTGGTCATCGGCCTGATGGCGCGGTTCGGCTCCGAGAAGATCCGCGGCCACGGCATTCCCGAGGCGATCGAGGCGATCCTGATCGGCGGCAGCCGCATGTCGCCGAAGGTCGCCGTGCTGAAGCCGGTCTCGTCCGCGATCTCGATCGGCACCGGCGGCCCGTTCGGCGCCGAGGGGCCGATCATCATGACCGGCGGCGCCATCGGCTCGCTGTTCGCGCAGTTCTTCCACTTGAGCGCCGCCGAGCGGAAGACGCTCCTCGTCGCCGGCGCCGCCGCCGGCATGACCGCGATCTTCGGCACGCCGGTCGCCGCGGTGCTGCTCGCGGTGGAGCTGCTGCTGTTCGAGTGGCGCCCGCGCAGCTTCATCCCGGTGGTGGCCGCCGCCGTCACCGCCACGATGCTGCGGCCGGCGCTGTTCGGGTCCGGCCCGCTCTTCCCCTTCGCCGCCGACCCGGTGCTGCCGTGGTGGGGGCTCGCCGCCTGCGTCGCCGTCGGCGTCGTCGCGGGGCTGCTCTCGGGCGCGCTGACGACGCTGCTCTACGCGATCGAGGACGCGTTCGAGCACCTGCCGATCCACTGGATGTGGTGGCCGGCGCTCGGCGGCCTCGCCGTCGGCCTCGGCGGGCTGGTCGAGCCGCGCGCCCTCGGCGTCGGCTACGACGTCATCGCCGACCTGCTTGGCGGGCACATGCTGGTCCGGGCCGTCCTGCTGATCCTGCTGGTCAAGGCGGCGATCTGGCTCGTCGCGCTCTCGTCCGGCACCTCGGGCGGCGTGCTCGCGCCGCTGCTGATCCTCGGCGGGGCGATGGGCTGGCTCGTCGGGTCGGTGCTGCCGGGCGAGCCCGGGTTCTGGGCCCTGCTCGGCATGGCGGCGATGCTCGGCGGCACGATGCGGGCGCCGCTCACCGGCACGCTGTTCGCCGTCGAGCTGACTGGCGACGTCCACGCGCTGCCGGCGCTGCTGGCGGCGTCGGCGGCCGCCTACGGGGTGACGGTGCTGCTGCTCAAGCGCTCCATCCTGACGGAGAAGATCGCGCGGCGCGGCCAGCACATCACCCGCGAATACGGCATCGACCCCTACGAGCTCACCCGCGTCGCCGCGGTGATGGTGCCCGCGGTCGAGACGCTCGACGCCGGCCTGACGCTCGCCGAGGCGGTCGCGGCGGTGGAGGCGGGGCGCCACGACGCCTACCCGGTGGTGGACGGCGCGCACCGCCCCGTTGGCCTCGTCACCCGCGGCGACGCGCTGCTGTGGCGGGCGGAGGGGAACCGCGCGGGCGAGCGGCTGAGCGAGCGGGTCTCGGATGGGTCGCTGGCCGTCGTCCATCCGGGCGACGTCGCGGCGCACGCCGTCGACCTGATGCTGACGACCGGCCAGGGCCGCCTGCCGGTGACCGATGCGGAGACCGGCGCGCTGGTCGGGCTCGTCACGCGCAAGGACCTGCTGCAGGTCCGCGCCGCCGTGAACCGGTCGGAGGCCGAGCGCCGGGCCTACTTCGCGCGGAAGCGGCCGGCGCCGACGGCGTGACGTCGGCCGTTCGGCTCCACGTCAGCCGTTCGGCTTGGCGCGGCCGGCCGGCGGCGGGCTTGTCGGCGAGGGACTTGCGGGCGGCGGGCTCGCCGGCGACGCGCTGGCCGGCGCCGGGTCGGGATCCGGCTCGTCCGGGCTGTCGGTGGTGCAGGAGACCGCCTGCACCGCGTCGTTGGCGGCCTGCCGCTGGCTCGGCAGGGCGGCGATGACGCGGACCACGACGAATCCCTGGTCGCTCGGGGCGACGATGCGCACGTCGCGGCTCGGCTCGTTCTCGTCGTCGCTGGCGAGCGCCGCGTCGTACTGCGCCCGGGTCAGCACCACGAGGTCGAGGGCGCCGCGCACCGCCGCCTGGTCGGTCACCGCGTAGAAGGCGCCCTTCCGCCCGTGCACCGCCAGCGACAGCATCATCGCGCCGGTGCGGGCCGAGACCCGCATCGGGCCGTCGTCCAGGTCGTAGGCGCAGACGCCGACCGCGACCGACGGGTCGGGGATCGGCAGCCACGCCTCGGCCGGCGCCGCCTCGCCGTGGGTCGCCAGCGTGTAGACCCGCTGCGGGTGCTCCAGGCTCTCGCTGGAGCGGGCGCGGGTGAGGGCGTCGGTCTCCGACAGGGCGGGAATCGCGAGCACCGTCGCCACGTGGACGATGCCGGCGAGCGCCAGCCCGCAGGCGGTGGCGTAGATGACGCGCAGGTTCACGAGGCGCATCCCGTCCGGGTGATGGCCGGCACGGCGTCGCGGTCGAGCGTCCCGGCGCTGGCGGCCACGGGGGTGTCGTAGAGGCGCAGCGCCAGTCGAATCGGCCCGCTGGCGCGCGGGCTCGGTAGCCAGTTGCCGGGCTCGACCTCGGGGCCGAGGAGGATCGCGAAGCGCCCGTCGGCCTCGCGCAGGATCTCGGTGGCGGTGAAGCCCTCGCGCACCGGCTGGCGGCCCGGCTCGGGCGCGCCGCGGCCGGCCACCGTCAGCGTCCAGGCGCGGGCCGGCGGGGTGACGCCGGCGATGCGGTAGGTGCAGGTCGCATCGAGCGCCCGCCCGGCATCGTCGACCGCGGCGGTGAGCAGCAGACCCTCGCCGACGGCGAGCGGCACCTCGCCCCGGCGGGCGTTGACGGCGCGGGTATAGGGGTCGGCCGCGGTCGAGCCGGCCCGCGGCCACGCGGTCCAGGCCCCCACCGTGACGCCGCCGAACGGGTAGCCGCCCCGCGTCGCCCAGTCGGCGCTGGCAAGCCCGAGGCCGGCGCCGAGCGCGAGCGCGTAGAGGGCGAGCGCGGCCGGCGAGGCGCCGGAGGCGAGCTTCCGCAGACGGCCGGCGGCCGTGCCGGTGCCCCTGTCCGTGCCCCTGTCGGTGCCTTGCCGCGGGCTCGGCTCGCGCCGCGCGTCCGCGGCCTGCGGCGCGACCGCCGTCGCGGCCGGATCGATGCCCGACGCCATGGCCGTCACCGGGTCTCGAAGCGGCCGCCGACGGAGCGGGTGCCTTCGGCGACGTCGCGGGTCGTGGCGGCCGGCGCCAGGCTCGCGCCCGGGCGCGGCTCGCCGGCGGCGGGCTTGGCCTCGCCCGCATCGGGCCGGGCCCGCTCGACGGTGCGGAACAGGCCGTTGAGGCCGCCGATCACCTCGAAGCTCCGGCGCGAGAGCTTGCCGTAGCTGGTCGCGGCCGGATCGGTCGGGGCGGCGGCGGCGGCCTGGGCGGCGGCGGCGTTCGGGGCCTTGAGCCCCGGCAGGGGCTTGAGCTCGATGCCCTGGTGGGCGACCTCGAGCACGTCGTGCCAGACGGAGGCGGGGAGCGAGCCGCCGGTCATCTTGTTGGTCGAGGTGTGGTCGTCGTTGCCGAACCAGACCGCGGCGACGTAGTTGCCGGTGTAGCCGACGAACCACGCGTCGCGGTAGGCGTTCGTGGTGCCGGACTTGCCCGCGACCTTCATGCCCTCGAGCTGCGCGCGGCGGCCGGTGCCCTCCTCGACCACCTTGTTCAGCATGTAGTTCATGTCGGCCACGACCTGGGTCGAGAGCACCTGCTCGGGCTTCTCGTCGTCGTGCCGGTAGATCACCTCGCCGCTGGAGTTCTTCACCTCGGAGGCCGCGTAGGGCTTCGCCTTGCGCCCGCCGTTGGCGAACACCGCGTAGGCCGCGGCCTGGTCGATCACCGTGACCTCGGCCGAGCCGATCGGCAGCGAGACGGAATCGACCAGCGGGGTGGTGATGCCCATGCGGTGGGCCGTGTCGATGATCTTGGCGCGGCCCGCCTTCGCCGCCGGGAAGTCGCCCTTGATCCCGAGGCCCTTGCCGATGGCGATCGAGACCTTGATCGGGATCGTGTTGATCGATTTGGCCACCGCGAGCCACATCGGCTGGCGCCCGGAATAGGAGCGGCCGTAATTCTGCGGGCACCAGTTGCCGAGGCAGACGGGGCTGTCGACGACCACCGTGTCCGGCCGGAACAGGCCCGAGCTCAGCGCCGCCGCGTAGACGTAGGGCTTGAACGACGAGCCGGGCTGGCGCAGCGCGTCGGTGGCGCGGTTGAACTGGCTCTCGCCGTAATCGGCGCCGCCGACCATCGCGCGCAGGGCGCCGTCGGGATCGAGGATCACCATCGCCGCCTCGTCGACGTCGTAGGCCTCGCCGGACTTGCGCAGGATGTCGGCCACCACCTGGTCGGCGCGCTTCTGGATGCCGAGGTCGAGCGGCGTCTTCACCGTCAGCACCCGGTCGCTCTTGAACTTGCCCGCGTCGGCCATGGCCTTGATCTCGCCGAAGGCCCAGTCGAGGTAGTAGTCGGCGGTGATGTCGCGGGTGCGCGTCACCGGCGTCGCCGGGTTGCGCAGCGCCGTCTGGATCTGCCCCTCGGTGACGAAGCCGGCCTCGACCATGTTGTGCAGCACGTCGACGGCGCGCGCGCGGGCCGCCGGAAGGTTGACGCTCGGCGCGTACTTGCTCGGCGCCTTGAACAGGCCGGCCAGCATCGCGGCCTCGGCCAGGCTGATGTCCTTCAGCGGCTTGCCGAAATAGTAGTCCGCCGCCGCCACCGCGCCGAAGGTGCCGCCGCCCATGTAGGCGCGGTCGAGGTAGAGCTTCAGGATCTCGTTCTTGGTCAGGTGGCTCTCGAGCCACAGGGCCAGAAAGGCCTCGTTGATCTTGCGCTCCAGCGAGCGCTCGTTGGTGAGGAACAGGTTCTTGGCGAGCTGCTGCGTGATCGACGAGCCGCCCTGGGTGTTGCCGCCGCCGCGCGAGTTGTTGACCAGCGCCCGCATCGTGCCGATCGGGTCGATGCCCCAGTGCTCGTAGAAGCGCCGGTCCTCGGTCGAGACCAGGGCCTTGATCATGATGTCGGGGAATTCGTCGAGCTTGAGCGAGTCGTCGTGCTTGATCCCGCGCCGCCCGACCTCGGTGCCGTAGCGGTCGAGGAAGGTGACCGCGAGGTCCTGCTGCTTCAGCCAGTTGTCGCTGGTGAGGTTGAAGGCGGGCTGCGCCATCGCCAGCATCAGGATCGCAGCCCCGGTGCCGAGCGTCGTGGCTTCGCTCGTCAGGTCGAGGGCGACCCGCTTCCAGCCGCGGAAGGCGAAGACCTTCATCCGCTCCTGGAAGCGGCCGTAGGCCGCGCCGCCGGAGACGCCGCTGTCGTAGAGGCCCGCATTGACCCACGCGTCGAAGGCCAGCGACGCGTGCCTGATGCGGGTGAGGAGACGAGAGACGTTCGGCAGGCGCACGACGGGGTTCCGGCTCCTAGAGACGCCTCGACGGACCCGCGGACGACGGGGCCGTGCCCCTCTCTACCAAGCCGCGGGGCCTTTCGCGAGATGGAACGCGGCCCTCGCGGCGATGGGTCCGGCGGGCGCCCGAGAAAGGTCGCGTCAACCTTGATGCGGGATTGGGGCGGCCCCGGGGCGAGGTTGCGCGGCCGGCGCCCATGCGGCACAGGAGAGCGCTTCAGCCCTTGAGACACGAGAGGTGTTCCCGATGGGGAACCCCAAGCCCGCCCCCGCGGGTGCCGCCCTGCCGTTCTGGCGGGAGAAATCCCTCGATGCGATGACGCCGGCCGAGTGGGAGAGCCTGTGCGACGGCTGCGGCCGCTGCTGCCTGCTCAAGCTCGAGGACGACGACACCGGCGAGGTCCACCACACCGACGTCGGCTGCACGCTGCTCGACGGCCACCATTGCCGCTGCCGCGACTACGCCAAGCGCCAGGTCCGCGTGCCGGACTGCGTCCGCCTCACGCCGGAGGCGGTGCGCACGATCCCGTGGCTGCCGCCCACCTGCGCCTACCGCCTGGTCCGCGACGGCGAGCCGCTGTTCGACTGGCACCCGCTGATCTCGGGCTCGCGCAACAGCGTCCACGACGCCGGCATCTCGATCCGCGGCCGGATGGCCGGCAACGAGGAGGAGTTCTCCGACGACGAGCTCCCGGACCGGATCGTCGACTGGCCGACGGCGATGCCGGGCGAGGAGGGGTAGGGGCCGGGCTGGTCCGTGATGACCCGCCGCGCCGTTCGTTGAGGTCGCGGCCCCGGCGGTCTATGCACGGGCCCCATGGACCTCCTCCAAGCTTCCGCGAGCCGATCCCCGGCTCCCCTCGCCTGCAAGCGGCCGTCTTCCAAGGCGGCGGCGCCGTTCCTGCCCATGAGCCGCGCCGAGATGGACGCGCTCGGGTGGGAATCCTGCGACATCGTCCTGGTGACGGGCGACGCCTATGTCGACCATCCCAGCTTCGGCATGGCCATCATCGGCCGGCTGCTCGAGGCGCAGGGATTCCGGGTCGGCATCATCGCGCAGCCCGACTGGCAATCGGCGGAGCCGTTCAAGGCCCTGGGCCGGCCGGCGCTGTTCTTCGGCGTCACCGGCGGCAATCTCGACTCGATGGTGAACCGCTACACGGCGGACCGTCGCCTGCGCCACGACGACGCCTACACCGCGGGCGGGGAGGGCGGCCGGCGCCCGGACCGCTCGACCATCGTCTACACGCAGCGCTGCCGCGAGGCGTACAAGGACGTGCCGATCATCCTCGGCGGCATCGAGGCCTCGCTCCGCCGCATCGCCCATTACGATTACTGGTCCGACAAGGTGCGCCGCTCGATCCTCGCGGATGCGAAGGCCGACCTGCTGCTCTACGGCAATGCCGAGCGCGCCGTGGTCGAGGTGGCGAACCGCCTCGCGGCCGGCGCGGCGCCGCACGAGCTCGACTCCGTCCGGGGCGTCGCCCTGTTCCGCCGCGTGCCCGCGCACTACGCCGAGCTGCCCGCCGACGACCTCGATTCGGCCGACGAGGCCGCCAGCCGCCGCCCCGGCGAGACCGTGATCCGGCTCCCCGCCTACGACGAGGTCAAGGACGACAAGGAGGCCTATGCCCGCGCCTCGCGGGTGCTGCACCGGGAGGCTAACCCCGGCAACGCCCGCCCCCTCGTCCAGCGCCACGGCGACCGCGACCTGTGGCTGAACCCGCCGCCGATCCCGCTCTCCAGCGAGGAGATGGATGCGGTCTACGACCTGCCCTACGCCCGCGCCCCCCATCCCGCCTACGGCGACGCGAAGATCCCCGCCTGGGACATGATCAAGTTCTCCGTGACGATCATGCGCGGCTGCTTCGGCGGCTGCACCTTCTGCTCGATCACCGAGCACGAGGGCCGCGTCATCCAGAACCGCTCGGAAGGCTCGATCCTGCGCGAGATCGAGCGGATCCGCGACAAGACCCCGGGCTTCACCGGCGTGATCTCGGATGTCGGCGGGCCGACGGCGAACATGTACCGGATGGCCTGCAAGGACCCGAAGATCGAGGCGGCGTGCCGGCTGCCGTCCTGCGTCTTCCCGGACATCTGCCCGAACCTGAACACCTCGCACGACGACCTGATCCGGCTCTATCGCAAGGTCCGCGAGGTCAAGGGCGTCAAGAAGGTGATGGTGGCCTCCGGCGTGCGCTACGACCTCGCGGTCCGGAGCCCCGAATACGTCGAGGAGCTCGTGACCCATCACGTCGGCGGCCGGCTGAAGATCGCCCCCGAGCACACCGAGCGCGGCCCCCTCGACCTGATGATGAAGCCGGGGATCGGCACCTACGACCGCTTCAAGGAGATGTTCGACGCCGCCGCCGAGAAGGCCGGCAAGAAATACTACCTGATCCCGTACTTCATCGCGGCCCATCCGGGCACGACCGACCAGGACATGATGAACCTCGCCGTCTGGCTCAAGAAGAACGACTACCGCGCCGATCAGGTGCAGACGTTCCTGCCCTCGCCGATGGCGACCGCCACGACGATGTACCACACCGAGATCAATCCGTTGCAGGGCGTGCGGCGCGGCGGCAGCGAGCCGGTCGACGCGATCAAGGGGATGCGCCAGCGCCGGCTGCACAAGGCGTTCCTGCGCTACCACGACCCCGAGAACTGGCCCCTGCTGCGCGAGGCGTTGCGGGCGATGGGCCGCGCGGATCTCATCGGGCCGCGGCCGGACCAGCTCGTCCCGCTCTCGCAGCCGCCGGGAACGGGCCTGGGCAAGGCGGGCGGCCAGCCGCGACCCGGGCGCCATCCGGGCGCGCCGCGTTTCACCACGAAGGGCGTGCCGCTGCGGAAGTGACGGCCGCGCGCATCGGGCGTTCCGTGTCGGGATCGAGCGCCGAGCGCGGTTCCATCCGCCCCCGGATCGTCCCCCGGGCCGGCACGCCGCGACGGCGTCAGGCTCTGCCGAAACGAGGGGTTCCCATGCCACGCATCCTCCACGCCGCAGCCCTCCTCCTCGCCCTCGGCGCGGGCGCGGCCGAGGCCAGGGTCGTCCGCCTGGAGATCGCGTCCAAGCAGCCCTACGGCACGTTCGCGGCGGGGGCCTATGCGCGCTGGGAGGGGCGCGTCGTCGGCGATCTGGCGCCCGGCGAGGCCGGCATTCCCGATCTCGACAGGGCGACGCGCAACGCCGCCGGCAGGGTCGAGTACGCGGCGCGGGTGATCCTGTTCCTGCCGGTCGATGCGGCCGCCGGCAACGGCGCGCTGCTGGTCGACGTGCCCAATCGCGGCAAGGCCTACGCCCACGCGCTCTACAACAGCCCGCGGGCGCTGCCGATGGCGTCGGGCAACCTCGATGCCGGCACCGGCTTCCTGGAGGATCGCGGCTACCGGGTCGCCGAGGTGTACTGGGAGCTCGGCCAGGGCGCCGACCTGCCGTCCTTCACCGACGGCGAGGGACAGCGGCGCTTCGTCGAGGGGGTCGGCTTCGCCATCGTGCGCGATACGGCCGACTTCCTCGCCCACGCGGCGGCCGATGCCGCGGGCACGCCGAACCCGCTCGCCGGCAGCGTGAGCCGGACGCTCGCCACCGGCAAGTCGCAGGACGGGCGCTTCCTGAAGACCTTCCTGCTGCACGGCTTCAACCGCGCCGACGGCCGGCGCGTCTTCGACGGGATGCACGTCTTCGTCTCGGGCGCGGGGCTGCTGCCGATCCTGCGATCGGGCACCGGGCCGGGATCGAGCGCCGACGGCGCGCCGAATTTCGCCGATCCGGAGTTTCCCGGCGTCCACGACGGGCCGCTGACCATCGGCGCGATCGTCGCCGCGGCCGAGGCGCGGGGCGAGGTGGCGCCGAAGGCGATGCTCCTGAATTCGACCACGGATTACGCGTCGCTGCGCGCCTCGCTCGGCCGCACCGGCGCCACCGGCACCGAAGACCTCGCGCTGCCGGCCAACGTCCGGATGTACGACGTCGCCGGCGCCTCGCACGTCACCGTGGTCCGGGCCGAGGCCTGCAGCCTGCCGCCGGGCCGCCTCGACTGGGCTCCCGTGGCCCGGGCCACGCTCCAGCGCCTCGACGGCTGGGTCGCGCAAAACCTCGCCCCGCCCGAGACCCGGCTGATGCCGCTGGTGCCGGCCACCGGCGACGCGAGCGTGCTGCAGGCGCCCAGGACCCTGCAGGGGGCGGTCGTCCAGGTGCCGCGGCGCGACGCCGACGGCAATCCCGTCGGCGGCGTGCGCCTGCCCGACATCGCGGCGCCGCTCGGCGTCCACGGCCTGCAGAACGCGCCGCTGTCCACCTTCACCTGCTCGCTCGTCGGCGCCTACCGGCCCTTCCCGCGACGGGCGACCGAGGGCGGCCCGCCGTCGCTGGCCGAGCGCTACCGGAGCCAGGCCGACTACGTGAACCGGGTGCGCGAGGCCGCCCGGGAGGCCGAGGCCCAGGGCTTCCTGCTGCCGGAGGATGCGGCGGTCATCGTCGACGCCGCCGCCGCGGACCCGATTTTCGGCGGGACGGGGCCGACGGCGGCCCCGCGCTGATTGCGGCCGGCGGGGCGGGTGCTACGGTCCGCCCGGCATTTGCGCCACGCGAATCGCCGGTCGGCCCCGAGGGGCCGACCGGCGCGACAGGGCGAGGACGATCATGCTGGGATCGGGGTTCGGGCGTCGGATCGGCCTGCTGGCCGGGCTCCTGATCGCGGCGCCGTCGACGACGCCGTCCTTCGCGCAGGCGCCGGCGCCCGCCGCGCGTGCCGTCCCCAGGCCGGCGCCCGCGGCCCGGCCCGCACCGGCGATCGCAAGGACCTTCGTGCGCGAGGGGCTGGCGAGCGCGGCCGTGCGGCTCGAAACGTCGCTGAAGGGCGAGGCCGCCGGCGCGCTCAAGGGGCCCGGGCAATCCCGCCGCGCCGCCGAGGCGCTGCTCGCCGACGAGAAGGCCGCCGAGGCGCTGCCGCCCTTCGCCGCCGCGGTGGCGGCCGACCCGTCCGACGTCCAGGCCTGGCTCGGCTACGCGCGGGCGGCCGACGCGGTCGCCGGCGACGACGAGAACAAGGATTACGAGGGCCGCGCGCGCCTGCGCGGCCGGGCCCCGGCCGCCGCCTACCAGGCCTACCAGCGCGCGCGGAGCGCGCCCGAGGCGGCCGAGGCCCTGGCGCTGCTCGCCGAGATCCAGGGCGGCCGGGCGGAGTGGCGCCCGGCGCTCGAAGCCTACGGGGCGAGCCTGGCCCTGAACGACGTGGCGCCCGTGCGCGAGGCCTACGAGACGATGCGCGCCGAGCACGGCTTCCGCATCCTCGACTACAAGGTCGACGCCGACGCCGCCGCCCCGCGGGTGTGCTTCACCTTCTCCGAGCCGCTGGCGGCCAAGGCCGACTTCGCCCCCTTCGTCGCGGTGTCGGGCGCGACCAACGCCGCGGTCACGGCCGAAGGCTCCCAGGTCTGCGTCGACGGGCTGAAGCACGGCGGCTCCTACGCCTTCGTCGTGCGCCAGGGCCTGCCCTCCGCGGTGGGCGAGAGCCTGCTGAAGTCGGCCGACTACGAGGTCTACGTCCGCGACCGCGCCCCCCAGGTGCGCTTCACCGGCCGCAACTACGTCCTGCCCCGCACCGGGCAGGCGGGGGTGCCGCTGGTCTCGGTCAACGCGCCGAAGGTCGACGTCGAGGTGCTGCGCATCGGCGACCGCGGCCTGCTGCCGTCGCTGCGGTCGGAGGAGTTCCTCGGCCAGCTCAACGGCGCCACCGCCCGGACCATCGCCGAGCAGAAGGGCGTCCAGGTCTGGAAGGGCACGCTCGACACGGCCAAGGCCGAGGTCAACCAGGAATCGGTCACCGCCTTCCCGGTGCTCCAGGCGGTGGGCCGGCTCGAGCCCGGCCTCTACGTGATGCTGGCGCAGGCCTCGGGCACCGCCGCGACCGCGGAGGGCGAGGACGGCGGCTACGAGGCCAAGGCGACGCAGTGGTTCGTGGTCTCCGATCTCGGGCTTACCGCCTTCAAGGGCCGCGACGGCGTCCACGTCTTCGCGCGCTCGCTCGCCAGCGCGACGGTGGTCGCGAACGCCGAGATCCGCCTGATCGCCCGCAACAACGAGGTGCTGGCCGCGCGCCGGACCGACGCGAGCGGCCACGCCGCCTTCGATCCGGGGCTCGCCCGCGGCGAGGGCGGCGTCGCCCCGAGCCTGGTGGTGGCGCAGGTCGGCGACGATTACGGCTTCCTCGACCTCGACCTCGCCGCCTTCGACCTCACCGACCGCGGCGTGAAGGGTCGGGCCGACGCCGGCTCGATCGAGGCCTACGTCTTCCCCGAGCGCGGGGTCTACCGCTCCGGCGAGACCGTGCAGATCACCGCGCTCCTCCGCGACGGGCAGGGCAAGGCGGTGCCGAGCCTGCCGCTGACCCTGGTGGTCAAGCGCCCCGACGGCGTCGAGTACCGCCGCGTCTCGGTGGCCGACCAGGGCCTCGGCGGGCGCGCCCTGCCGCTGCCGCTGCTCTCGGGCGCGATGCACGGCACCTGGCGGATCCAGGCCTTCACCGATCCGAAGGCGCCCGCCGTCGGCGAGGCCTCGTTCCTGCTCGAGGACTACGTCCCCGAGCGGCTCGAGGTGACGCTGAAGCCCGAGCAGCCGAGCCTGCGCCGGGGCGAGGCCGCCCGGGTCGCGGTGGCGGCGCGCTACCTCTACGGCGCGCCGGGCTCGGGCCTCGACGTCTCGGGCAGCGTCACCGTGCAGGCGGCGGCCGCGAGCGGCATCAAGGGCCTGGACGGCTTCTCGGTCGGGCTCGACGACGAGGCGATCGAGGCCTCGACCCAGGAGATCGAGGCGCGCGCCGCCACCGACGCCCAGGGCGAGGCCGTGGTCGCGGTGCCGGTGCAGGCGCTGGCCGCGCCGCGCCCGGTCGAGGCCAAGATCACGCTCGCGGTCGGCGAGCCCGGCGGGCGGGCGCTGTCGCGCAGCCTCACCCTGCCGATCCTGCCCGAGGGCCCGGTGCTGGCGATCCGCAAGGGCTTTGGCGACGACCTGCCCGTCGGCGGCACCGCCGGCTTCGACGTGGTGATGGCCGCGCCCGACGGCACGCGCCTGGCGCAGGCCGGCGCGACCTGGACGCTGTCGCGGCTGGAGCAGACCTACCAATGGTACCGCGCCGACGGCCGCTGGTCGTTCGAGCCGGTGAAGTCCGTGCGCCGGGTCGCCGACGGCACCCTCGACCTGAAGGCCGACGCGCCGGCCAAGGTGGCCCAGGCGCTCGGCTTCGGGAAGTACCGCCTCGAGGTCAGCGCGCCGGGCCGGCCGGGGGCTGCGGCCTCCGTCAGCTTCAGCGTCGGCTGGGGCGGCTCGGAGACGGCCGAGGTGCCCGACCTCCTCGACCTCACCCTCGACAAGGCGGCCTACACGGCCGGCGACACCCTGCAGGCGCGGCTGAACCCGCGCTTCAAGGGCCGCGCCACCGTCACGGTGGTCGGCGACCGGCTGCAGGCGGTGCTCGACGTGGACGTGCCGGAGGGCGGCGCCACGGTGTCGATCCCGGTCAAGGCCGAATGGGGCGCGGGCGCCTACCTCGTCGCCACCGCCTACCGGCCGCTCGACCAGGCCGCCAAGCGCCTGCCGGGCCGGGCGCTGGGGCTGGCGTGGTTCTCGGTCGACCGGGCCGAGCGGGCGCTGACGGTCTCGGTCGAGGCCCCGGAGAAGACGCGCCCGCGCCAGGACCTGACCCTGCCGATCCGGCTCGCGGGGCTCAAGGCCGGCGAGGCGGCCCGCGTCACCGTGGCGATGGTCGACGTCGGCATCCTCAACCTCACCCGCTACGAGGCGCCGAACCCGGTCGCCTACTTCCTCGGCCAGAAGGCGCTCGGACCCGAGATCCGCGACCTCTACGGGTACCTGATCGACGGGATGCAGGGGACGCTGGGCGCGATCCGCTCCGGCGGCGACGGCGCCGGCGGGGAGCTGGCCGACGCGCCGCCGACCCAGGCGCCGCTCGCGCTCTATTCCGGCGTGGTGACTGTCGCGCCCGACGGCAGCGCCAGCGTCACCTTCCCGGTGCCGGCCTTCAACGGCACCGCGCGGGTGATGGTCACCGCCTGGAGCGGCAGCCGCGTCGGCCAGGCCTCGGCCGACGTGATCGTGCGCGATCCCGTGGTCGTCACCGGCACGCTGCCGCGCTTCCTCAATGCCGGCGACCGCTCCCGCGTCTTCCTGGCGCTCGACAACGTCGAGGGGCAGGGCGGCGACTACACCCTCGACCTCGACCTGTCGGGGCCGGTGCTGGTCGGGGCGCAGGCGGTGCGCACGACGATGCGGCTGGAGGCGGGCGCCAAGGGGCAGCTCGTGGTGCCGATCACCGCGGCCGGGCCCGGCACCGCGAGCCTCGACCTGACGCTCTCCGGCCCGGGCCTCGCCGCGGGCGTCGGCCAGCGCTTCACGCTTCCCGTCTCGCCCGGCACCGGCGCGCTGGTGCGGCGCGAGGTGCGCACGCTGGCGCCCGGCGCGAGCCTGCAGCTCTCCGGGGACCTGCTCGCCGACATCCTGCCCGGCACCGGCACCGTCTCGGTGGCGGCCGGCGCGCTGCCGGGCATCGACGTGCCGGCGCTGCTGCTGGCGCTGGACCGCTACCCCTACGGCTGCTCCGAGCAGGTGGTGAGCCGGGCGATGCCGCTGCTCTACGTCAACGCGCTCGCGGCCAAGGACAGGCTGGCCCTCGACGACACCGTCGACGCCCGCATCCGCGAGGCGATCGAGCGGGTGCTGTCGCGCCAGGATGCGAGCGGCGATTTCGGGCTGTGGTCGGCGCAGGGGTCGAACGACCTCTGGCTGTCGGCCGACGTCACCGACTTCCTGACGCGGGCCCGCGAGCGCGGCTTCGCCGTGCCGCAGGTGGCGTTCGGCCAAGCCCTCGACCGCCTGCGCAACGCGGTCGCCAACACCACGGAGGTGCGCGACGGCGGCACCGACCTCGCCTACGCGGCCTACGTGCTGGCCCGGAACGGCCGCCCGGTGATGGGGGACCTGCGCTACCTCGCCGACACCAAGCTCGCCGACTTCGTCACCCCCCTCGGGCGGGCGCAGATCGCGGCGGCCCTGGCGCTCCTCGGCGACCGCGGCCGCGCCGCCAAGGCGATGGAGTCCGCGCTGACGGCGCTCCGGTCCGAGCGCGACAGGCAGAGCTACCGCGCCGATTACGGCTCGCGCCTGCGCGACGGCGCCGGCCTGCTGGCGCTCGCCGCCGAGACCGGTTTCTCGCAGGCCGCGCTGACCCCGGTCTCCGCGGTGCTTGTCGAGGAGCGCGCCTCCGGGCGGGTCACCAGCACGCAGGAGAACACCTGGATGGTGCTGGCGGCCCAGGGCCTGACGCAGGAAGCCGACGCGCTGTCCTTCACCGTCGACGGCGCGCCCCAGGCCGGCCCGCTGGCGCGGAGCTACCGGGCGGCGGCGCTGGAGCGGCCGGTGGCGATCGCCAACACCGGCCGGGCGCCGGTGCAGGTGGTGGTCGGCGTCTCGGGCAATCCCGTGTCGCCCGAGCCGGCCGACGCGCGCGGCTACGCCATCGAGCGGAGCTATCACCGCCTCGACGGCAGCATCGTCGACCCCGCCCGCGGCATCCGCCAGAACGACCGCCTCGTGGTGGTGCTGAAGGTGACGGAGGCCAAGGCCAGCGCCGGCCGCCTGCTGCTGGTCGACCGCCTGCCCGCGGGCCTCGAGATCGACAACCCGAAGCTCCTCGACGCCGACGCGCTCACCGGCCTCGCCTTCGCGAAGTCCGACGTGCAGCCGGTCCACACCGAGTTCCGCGACGACCGCTTCGTGGCCGCCTACGACCGCTCGCCCGAGCAGTCGGCCTTCTTCACCGCCGCCTACACCGTCCGCGCGATCTCGCCCGGCACCTACGTCCACCCCGGCGCGACCATCGAGGACATGTACCGCCCCGAACGCTTCGGCCGCACCGCGTTCGGCTCGGTCGAGATCGGGGCGGCGAAGTAGGGATGGGCGGCCGCCCGCGCGTCCCTCCCCCCTCTGCGGGGGAGGGGACCCTGCGGAGCAGGGGGGGAGAGGGGACCGCGTCCTCCGGAGACGGCGCTCCCCTCTCCCGACCCCTGCTCACGCAGGGGTCACCCTCCCCCGCCGAGGGGGGAGGGTGGTGGCGCGTGTTTGTCGCCCTCGTCGCGATCCTCGTCGCCATCCCCCCCCTCGCCCTCTGGCGCTTCGCCGCCGCGCTGCCGCCCCTCGACCTGGCGCAGGCGGACCTGCGCTCCACCATCGTGGTCGACGCCCGCGGGACCCTGCTGCGCCCGTTCGCGACGCCGGACGGGCGCTGGCGGCTGCCGGTGACGGCGGCGTCCGTCGACCCGCGCTATCTCGCGATGCTCACGGCCTACGAGGACCGGCGCTTCGCCAACCATCCCGGCATCGACCCGGCGGCGACGCTGCGCGCCGCGTGGCAATGGCTGGCGCACGGACGGATCGTCTCCGGCGGCTCGACCCTGTCGATGCAGGTCGCCCGCCTGGTCGAGCCGCGCGCCGAACGCTCGCTCGCCGCAAAGCTCCGGCAGATGGTCCGCGCGGTCGCGCTCGAGCGGCGCTTCGGCAAGGCCGGCGTGCTCGACCTCTACCTCGCGCTCGCGCCCTATGGCGGCCCGGTCGAGGGCGCGCGGGCGGCGGCGCTCGCCTATTTCGGCCGCGAGCCGGCCCGGCTCTCGTTCGCCGAATCCGCCCTCCTCGTCGCCCTGCCGCAGGCGCCCGAGACCCGCCGGCCGGACCGCTTTCCCGCCAACGCCCGCCGGGCGCGGGACCGGGTGCTCGACATCGCCGCCGCCCGCGGCGCGATCACGCGCAGCGAGGCCGCCGCCGCCAAGGCCGAGCCGGTGCCGGACCTGCGACGCCCGTTCCCGATGGCGGCGGCGCACGCGGCGGAGGCGGCGGTCGCCGCCGACCCGTCGGCGAGCGTGCTGCGCCTGACCCTCGACGGCCGGCTCCAGGCGAGCCTCGAGCAGCTGGCGACGGAGCGCGCGCAGGCCGCGGGGCCCGGCCTGTCGGCGGCGATCCTGGCGATCGACAACCGCACCGGCGCGGTGCTCGCCCAGGTCGGCAGCGCCGGCTACCGCGACGCCGCGCGCCGCGGCGCCATCGACATGACGCTGGCGGTGCGCTCGCCGGGCTCGGCGCTCAAGCCCTTCATCTACGCACAGGCCTTCGAGAGCGGGCTCGCCCATCCCGAGACGCTGCTCGACGACCGCCCGGCCCGGTACGCCGCCGCCTACGCGCCCGAGAACTTCGACCTCACGTATCAAGGCACCGTCACCGCCCGCCGCGCCCTGCAGCTCTCGCTCAACGTGCCCGCCGTCGCGTTGATGGCGGCGGTCGGCCCGGCCCGCTTCATCGCCCGCCTCAGGGCCGCCGGCGCCGCGATCCTGCTGCCGCGCGACGCCGCGCCGGGCCTACCCGTGGCGCTGGGCGGCCTCGGGATCACGCTGACCGACCTCGCCCGGCTCTATGCCGGCCTCGCCCGCGGCGGCGCGATGCCCGACCTGATCCGCCGCGCCGACCGGCCGGCGCCGCCCGACTCCGCGCGCCGCGTCGCCGAGCCGGTGGCGGCCTGGTACGTCGCCGACATCCTGCGCGGCGCACCGCCCCCCGAGAACGCGCTGCCCGGCCGCATCGCCTACAAGACCGGCACCTCGTTCGGCTATCGCGACGCGTGGGCGGCCGGGTTCGACCGGCGGGTGACGATCGCGGTCTGGGTCGGGCGGCCGGACGGCGCCGCGGTGCCGGGCCTCGTCGGGCGCGCGGTCGCCGCGCCGATCCTGTTCGACGCGTTCGCGCGCTTCGGCGGCGAGCCGGAGCCGGTGGCGCAGCCGCGCGACGCGCTGGTCACCACGTCGGCCGGCCTGCCGCCGCCGCTCCGCCACATCCGCCGCGACGCCCCCAAGACCCTGGCCGCCGCCGACACCGCGCCCCTGAAGATCGCCTACCCGCCCGACGGCGCCCGGATCGATCTCGGGCTTCAGGATCACCCGGGCGAGGCGGCGCAGCAGGCGCGCCTCGCCCTGAAGGCGCTGGGCGGCGTGCCGCCGCTGACCTGGATGGTCGGCGGCCGCCCGGTGGCCGATTCCCCCCGCCGCCAGTCCGAATGGGTCCCGGACGGCGCCGGCTTCGCCCGCATCTCGGTCCTCGACGCGACCGGCGCGAGCGACAGCGTCGTGGTGCGGCTGGAATAGGCGCGCCGGCATCCCGGTGCCGGTCGTGCGCGTCGCACGCCTCCAGAGGTTTGCCGGGTCTGCGGGCGTGCTCGCCGAGCCGGGCGCATGGGACGGGCGCAGACCGCCTTCGCGACGAGCCTCCACGCGGAGGACCGAGCGGATCGAGCGTCCGATTGCACCGCGTGTCGCCCGATCCTATGGCGATCGTGGCGGCGGCCTCGTCCAAGGCGAAGGTTCAGGCCGTGCTGGCGCGGGCGCAGGAGAGCGGCCTGATCGCAAAGAAAGGCGGGCGGATTCACGGGCGCGTGTCGCCGGAACTGATCGAGCGCGCGAAAGCCCGCACCGGCATCCGGTCGGACACCGAGCTGGTGGAGTTCGCCCTGGCCAACCTGGCGATCGAAGACGATTTCGCCGACGTGTTTCGAGCGTTGAGAGGCACGGTCGATCCCGGGCTGGACCTCGGATTCTAGCGCGTGGCGTTCGACTTCCGGTCCGCCGAGCGGGTTCGGAGGCAGGCTCCGGTCAGGACCCTGGGACGCCGATCCGACGACTGTCTTCCGTTTCTCGGGACGGAGGCATCGGCCGGGAACGGCCTTCTCCTCGATACCTGCGTCTACATCGACCAGATGCAAGGCAGGGCGCCCGCGATCGTCGCGGATCTGCTCGCGATCCGGCTGGTGAACCACAGCACCGTCGCCGTCCAGGAGCTGATGCATACGGTCGGCGCGCTGGATCCGGGCGACGCCCGGACCGAGGGCGCCGTCGCGGCGATCGAAGCGGCGATCGATGCCATGCCGGCGCATCGCCTGTTCGTGCCGGATGCCGACATCCTCGCCCAGGCCGCCGTGTATGCGGGCATCCTCGCGCGGGTTCAGGGCTACGGCCGCGACGAGCGGATGAAGGCCCTCCACGACTGCGTGCTGTTCGTGCAGGCGATGAAGCACGGGGTCGCCGTGCTGACCCGCAACGTGCGCGAGTTCGACGCCCTGCTTCAGATGCGGGCGGACGGGCGGGTGCTGTTCTGCCGGACCTGAGGGGGCGCGCGGGGCGGCGGACCGAGCCGGGCGCCTGCCGCTCCGGTCCGAGGGCCGGCCGGCGATCGGCTTGCCGCGTCGCGCCTCCCCCGTAACCCTTTGCAAAGGCGGATGTGGCGTCTATCCGTTCGGGCAGGGCCGCCCCGCGGCCGAGTTCCGCGTCGCCAAGCCCGCGGCCGAGTTCCGCGTCGCCAAGCCGGACGACCAAGTCCGAAGACCAAGTCCGAAGAAAACGCCCGGAGCGTGCCATGAATGCCGTGACCCTCGACGCCCTCGACCTCTCCGCGCTGCTGTGCTCCCGCGTCTGCCACGACGTGATCAGCCCCGTGGGCGCGATCGTGAACGGGCTCGAGGTGCTGGAGGACGACCAGGACGAGTCGATGCGCGAGTTCGCCCTCGACCTGATCCGCAAGAGCGCGCGCCACGCCTCCGCCCGCCTGCAATTCGCCCGGATCGCCTTCGGCGCGGCGGGCTCGGCCGGCGCCTCGATCGACCTCGCCGACGCGGAGAAGGTCTCGCGCGGCATGTTCTCCGACGAGAAGACCCAGCTCAGCTGGAGCGCGCCGGTGGCGCTCTACCCGAAGAACAAGGTCAAGCTGCTCCTCAACCTCGTGATGATCGCCACCGGCGCGATCCCGCGCGGCGGCCTGCTCGACGTGACGGTGACCGGCGACGGCGAGGCGCCGACCCTGGTGCTGGTCGCCAAGGGCTCGCATGCCCGCATCCCGCCCCATGTCGAGGCGCTGATCGCCGGCACGCCCGAGAACGGCGTCGTCGATGCCCACGGCATCCTGCCCTACTATGCCGGCCTCGTCGCCCGCGCCGCCGCCATGAACGTGCGCTTCTCCATCGAGGGCGACACCGTGACGATCCGCTCGGAGCCGGTCGCCGCCGCGGTCGAGCCGGTGATCGAGACCGCCCCGGAAAGCTCCGAGGACGACCGCCCCTCCGACAGCGAGCCGTCCGACACCCTGCTCGCCTGAGGAGCACCGGCTTTTCCCTCCCCCCGACGGATCTCGGGCCCGCCCGAGATCCGCACCCCATGTGCCCGAGGCGGGCGAGCCCGGCTTGGGTGCGGGGGAGGCTTGGGTGCGCCGTCCACGCGCGAGACGCACGCGGGAGATCCGCCGCGCTGCGTCACATTGAGCGCGTGCGCGACTCCCGGGAAACTTGGCCGGCGGGCGCCGGGTCTCTCCCATAGGCGCGGCCGGGCTCCGGCCGCCGATCAGGAGATCCGAACATGGCCCTCGACACGCGCGACATCTACGTCACGGCGCTGAAGAACACGCATGCCCTGGAGATGCAGGCGCTCCAGATCATGGAGCGTCAGGTCGAACGGCTGCAGAACTATCCCGAGATGGAGGCGGCGCTCCGCCGCCACATCGACGAGACCCACGGCCAGCGCACCCGCCTGGAGGAGGCGCTGCACGGCCTCTCCGAGAGCCCCTCGGCGCTCAAGGAGGGCTTTCTCGGCTTCGTCGGCAACATGATGGCGCTCGGGCACGCCCCGGCCCAGGACGAGATCCTGAAGAACGCCTACGCCAACCACGCCTTCGAGAACTTCGAGATCGCCGCCTACACCTCGCTGCTGGCGATCGGCGAGGCGGCGGGCCAGCAGGGCCATGCCGCGGCCTTCCAGCAATCGCTGAAGGAGGAGGAGGGCATGGCCGCCAAGGTGCGCGAGCTCGTGCGCCCGACGACCCTGCGCTACATCGAGCTGACCACCGCCGGCGCCAAGGCCGACCGCTAGGCCGGGCGAAGACCGGACCGCGACGCGGTCGATCGCGTCGCGGTCCGGCTCCCCGCGACGGCGGGGCGGCGGCCCGCCGGACCTCATGGGTCCCGACCCACGGGACTGGGGATGAGCGGGCCGCGTCCCTGGGGCGTTGCCCGCGACCGGCTTTGCACCCTATGTCGGACGGGTCGGCCGTGCCGGCCCGCCAGGACGAGACAGCCCGATGCGCTTCACCGGAACCGAGTCCTACGTCGCGACGCCCGACCTCACGGCGGCCGTCAACGCCGCCATCGTGCTGGAGCGGCCGCTGCTGGTGAAGGGCGAGCCCGGCACCGGCAAGACGGTGCTGGCCGAGGAGATCGCCAAGGGGCTCGGCGCCGACCTGCTCACCTGGAACGTCAAGTCGACCACCAAGGCGCAGCAGGGCCTGTACGAGTACGACGCCGTCTCGCGGCTGCGCGACTCGCAGCTCGGCGATCCCCGCGTCTCGGAGATTTCCCACTACATCCGCCGCGGCAAGCTGTGGGAGGCCTTCACGGCCGACGCGCGCCCGGTGCTGCTGATCGACGAGATCGACAAGGCCGACATCGAGTTCCCGAACGACCTGCTGACCGAGCTCGATCGCATGGAGTTCTTCGTCTACGAGACCGGCGAGACGGTGAAGGCGGCCCGCCGCCCTGTGGTGATCATCACCTCGAACAACGAGAAGGAGCTGCCGGACGCGTTCCTGCGCCGGTGCTTCTTCCACTACATCAAGTTCCCGGACGCGCAGACGCTGGGGCGAATCGTCGAGGTGCACTATCCCGGCATCAAGCACCGCCTCGTCGAGGAGGCGCTGCGGGTGTTCATCGAGACCCGCGAGGTGCCGGGCCTGAAGAAGAAGCCCTCGACCTCCGAGCTGCTCGACTGGCTCAAGCTCCTGGTCTCGGAGGACGTCGACCCCGAGACCCTGCGCGAGACCAACGCCCGCAAGCTGATCCCGCCGCTGCACGGCGCGCTGCTCAAGAACGAGCAGGACGTGAGCCTGTTCGAGAAGCTGGCCTTCATGATGCGGCGCGAGGGGCGGGGGGGCTGAGCCTTCCGCTCCTCCCCTCCACCCCATCATCCTGAGGTGCCGCAGCGAAGCGGAGGCCTCGAAGGAGGGTTCCAGGGACCGCGCGACCTCGGGAGGGCTCCTTCGAGGCCCGCTCGCGCGGGCACCTCAGATGAGGCGATGAATTGGGGGCAGCGGAACGCCGCCTGCCACCTTGGCCAAAACGCGGCCGTCAGATCGAGAGAACCAAGAGCCGCCGCATGAAGATGAAGAAACTCGGCCGCACCGGCCTCGACGTGTCCGCCCTCTGCCTCGGCTGCATGACCTACGGCATCCCCGAGCGCGGCCCCCATCCCTGGACGCTGCCGGAGGACGAGAGCCGCCCGCTGATCCACCAGGCGCTCGACCTCGGGATCAACTTCTTCGACACGGCCAACTACTATTCCGACGGCACCAGCGAGGAGATCGTCGGCCGGGCGCTGCGCGATTACGGCGACCGCGACAGCCTCGTCGTCGCGACCAAGTGCTTCTACCCGCTGACGGACCAGCCGAATGCCGGCGGGCTGTCGCGAAAGGCAATCTTCGCGGCGATCGACGCCAGCCTGAAGCGGCTCGGCATGGACCACGTCGACCTGTTCCAGATCCACCGCTGGGACTACGAGACCCCGATCGAGGTGACGCTGGAGGCGCTGCACGACGTGGTGAAGGCCGGCAAGGCGCGGTATCTCGGCGCCTCGTCGATGTATGCGTGGCAGTTCTCGAAGGCGCTCTACACCGCCGATCTCCACGGCTGGACCCGGTTCGCGACCATGCAGAACCACGTCAACCTGCTGCATCGCGAGGAGGAGCGCGAGATGCTGCCGCTCTGCCGCGACCAGGGGATCGCCGTGCTGCCGTGGAGCCCGCTCGCCCGCGGGCGGCTGACCCGCGACGCCGACGCCACCAGCGCGCGCCAGGACAGCGACGCCGTCGGCAAGGGCCTCTACGACGCGGCGGCCGACGCCGACCGGGCGATCATCGCCAAGGTCGCCGAGATCGCCGAGGCCCGCGGCGTGCCGCGCGCGCAGGTGGCCCTGGCCTGGGTCGCGGCCAAGCCCGAGGTCGCCGCGCCGATCATCGGCGCCGCGAAGCCCGGCCACCTGACCGATGCAGTCGCGGCCCTCGACCTCGTGCTCATGGACGACGAGATCGCGGCGCTGGAGTCGCTCTACACCCCGCATCCGATCGTCGGGTTCGCCTGATGCGCCGCCTGCTGCTCCTGCGCCACGCCAAGTCGGACCGGCCGGCGGGCGTCCCCGACATCGACCGGCCCCTCGACGCCCGGGGGCGCGAGGCGGCGCCGCGGATGGGCGCCTACCTCGCGAGCGAGGGCCTGCAGCCCGACCTCGCCCTGGTCTCGCCCGCAAAGCGCACGCGGGAAACCTGGGAGGCGGTGGCCGCCTCGCTCGGCGCGGTTCCCGCGCAGATCGTCGAGACGATCTACGAGGCGCCGCCGGCATCGCTGCTCGAGGCGGTCCGCGCCGCCCCCGATTCCGCCGAGACGCTGATCCTGGTCGGCCACAATCCCGGCATGGAGGCGCTGGCCGACCGGCTGGTCAACGCCGGCCCGCGCGCGGCGCGAAGCCGCCTCGCGCAGGGCTTCCCCACGGCGGCGCTGGCGGTGATCGAATTCGATGCGGAAAGCTGGAACGCGATCGACGGCGACGGCCGCCTGGAGCGGTTCGTGCGGCCGAAGGACCTCAGCCCGGACCTGACGGATTAAGTCATCGTCCCCAAGCCGGTTGCAGGCGCTCGGACGAAGCCGATGCCTGCGCCCGGCGCCTCAGAGATCGCCGAAGGCCAATTGCCCCTGGTTGCGCCGGGGCGCCGGGACGGTCTTCGCCTTGGCCGGGGTGCTCTTTCCTGCGGCGCGCTTCGCCGCGGGGGCCTTGCGCGCCGTCGGCTCGCCGCGCAGGCGGGCCAGGGCCTTGTCGCGGGCCACGGCCTCGGGGGCGTGCGGATCGCCGTCGAGCCACTTGCCGCGCTTGATCACCTCGTTGACCCGGCCCTGGTTCACGCCGACCTTGAAGGCGATCTCCTGCTGCGTCATGCCGGTGGAGGCGTGCAGGTCGAGGATGGCGTGGGCCAGCTCCGGCGTCATCTTCTGGCCGGTCAGGCGCCGGGCGGGCTTCACGGTGCGGATCGCGCGGTCGCGCTCGCGCAGGCGCTCCAGCAGGGCAAGCGCCATGTTCATGCCGTGCTCGCGCAGCGACTCCTCGAATTCCTTCAACGTCGCCATCGGCGAATGATCCTTGTGCGGGCGAGACCGCCCGGAACAGGGGGAGAACGTGCCGCCTTCGCATCGGTTGCGCAAGGCGTCGCGACTGCGGCATCCCGGGATGACAGGATGCCGGCGCCGTCATCCACCGGTAAAACCGCCGCGCTGGCCCTCGCCCCGAGCCTCGGCTAAACCCGCGGACCCGCGACGCCGGCCCCGCGACAGGACACGCGACCCGCATGATCAGCCCGATCCTCACCGTTCCCGCCTCGGGGCCCGCCTCGAACGGCTCGCTCGCCGCGGCCCTGGAAGGCGGCGCGGTGCTGATGTTCCCCGATCTCGACTTCCCGTTCAGCGACTTCGAGCGGCGCTTCACCGAGCGCCCCTTCGCCGACGGCAAGGCCAAGAACGTCAACATCCGGGGCGAGGCCGCGACCCTCCGGGGCGCCGCCGGCACGCCGGAGGAGCAGGAGGCGCTGCGCCAGCTGCTGGTGCGCTACCGGGCGTTCTCCAAGGACCTGATCGCGCGCCACCTGCCGGAATACGCGAGCGGGATCAGCCTCGCCGGCACGTCGTACCGGCCCTTCGACGTCGACCGGCGCAAGATGAGCTGGCGCCGCGACGACACCCGGCTGCACGTCGACGCCTTCCCCTCCAACCCGATCGGCGAGAAGCGCATCCTGCGGGTGTTCCGCAACATCAACCCGAGCGGCCAGCCGCGCCTGTGGCGGGTGGGCGAGGATTTCGGCTCGATGGCCGACAAGTTCCTGCCGAAGCTCCCGGGCTACTCGGCCCTCTCGGCGCGGCTGCTCGCCGCCCTGCGCATCACCAAGGCGCGGCGCTCGGAATACGACCACCTGATGCTGCACCTGCACGACGCGCTCAAGCAGGACGCCGACTACCAGGCCGGCGCGCCCCAGGCCGACGTGGAGTTCCTGCCGGGCCAGACCTGGGTCACCTTCTCCGACCTCGTGATGCACGGCGCCATGGGCGGCCGCTACATGCTGGAGCAGACCGCCTACCTGCCGGTCTCCGCCCAGGCCGACCCGGACAAGAGCCCGCAGCGGATCCTGGCGCGCAAGCTCGGCCGCCCGCTCCAGTAGGCCTCCCGCCGCAAAGGACACGACACCGATGATCCTCGAAATCGCACAGGTCGAGATCAAGCCCGGGATGGAGGCGGCGTTCGAGGCCGGCATCGCCGAGGCCGCGGAGATCTTCCGGGTCGCCGCCGGCTGCCGCAGCTTCGACGTGCGGCGCTCGGTCGAGCATCCGCAGCGCTACCGCCTGCTGATCGAGTGGGACACGCTCGAGGCCCACACCCGGGACTTCACCGGCTCGCAGCCGTGGCAGGATTACCGCGCCCTGGTCTCCCCCTGCTTCGCGAGCCCGCCGGCCGTGGAGCACACGGAACGGGTGCTGAAGGCGTTCTGAGGACGCGCGCGACGCCGACGGCCCCCTCCACCGTCATTCCGGGGCGCCGCAGGCGAGCCCGGAGTCCGGACACGCCGACGCGAAAGTCATGGGCATTGTCGGCGGCTCTGGATTCCGGGCTCTGCTTCGCAGCCCCGGAATGACGGGGTCGGAGCGGATCGAGCGCTTGCGTCGCCCGCCGCCGCCGACGATGCTCGCGCAAAGCTCGGGCGAGACAAGAAGCACATGATCCAGCGTCCCCTCCGCATCGGCACCCGCGGCAGCCCGATGGCGCTGGCCCAGACCGGCATGGTCCGCGACCGGATCGTGGCGGCCAACCCGGGCCTGGAGACCGAGCTCGTCGTCGTCACCACGGTGGCCGACAAGATCCTGGACCGGCCGCTCTCCGAGATCGGCGGCAAGGGGCTGTTCACCAAAGAGCTGGAGCAGGCGCTGTTTTCCGACGAGGTCGACGTGGCGGTCCACTCGATGAAGGACGTCGAGACCTGGCTGCCCGAGGGGCTGGTCATCGCCTGCATCCTCGCCCGCGACGACCCGCGCGACGCCTTCCTGTCGCCGCGGGCCGCCGGGCTCTCGGAATTGCCCGCGGGCGCGCGGGTCGGCACCTCGTCGCTCCGGCGCGCGGCGCAGGTGCTGATGCGGCGCCCCGACCTGCGCATCGTGCCGCTCCGCGGCAACGCCAACACCCGGATGCGCAAGCTCGAGGCCGGCGAGTGCGACGCGACGCTGCTGGCGCTCGCCGGCCTCGAGCGCCTCGGGCTGGAGGGCATGGCCCGCTCGGTGCTCTCGGTCGAGGAGATGCTGCCGGCGGTCGCGCAGGGGGCGCTCGGCATCGAGGCCCGCGCGGGCGATGCCGAGATCCACGCGCTGCTGGCGCCGCTCGCCTGCGCCCGCACCACCACGGCGATCGGCGCCGAGCGCGCGCTCCTGGCCGAGCTCGACGGCTCCTGCCGCACGCCGATCGCGGCGCTGGCGCGGATCGAGGGCGACACGCTCAGCCTCGACGGCCTGCTCTTCCTCCCCGACGGCAGCCGCCACTGGGCCGCCTCGCGCTCGGGCCCGGTCGCCGACGCCGAGCGGATCGGGCGCGACTGCGGCGCGGCGATCAAGGCGGCGGCGGGCGAGGTCTACACGAAGCACCTGCAGTAGGGGCTATCCGCGACGCGCGCTCCCCTCCCCCCTCTGCGGGGGAGGGAAGGGACGGGTCGCGTCGTCCCCTCACGCCACGCTGCGCTCGATCTGCTCCTCGTCGCAGATCACGCCCGCCGTGCCCTCGTATTCGGCGGCGAAGTCGTGGGCGGCCTGCACCGGGGCCGGCGCGGTGCGGTCGGCGGCGAAGGTGGCGAGGAACGAGCGCATCACGTGGCGCACGCCGGCGTCGTTGATGGTGCGCAGGTCGTCGTTGTAGTAGCGGCCGGCATTCACGTTGCTGGTGACGATGTCGTAGGCCGGGAAGTACACCGCCCGCGGGTCGCCGGAGGCGCAGGCCTCGCCGGCCGCCACCCGCAGCACCGACTTCGAGTAGCTGTTCGACTCCATCACGTGCCGGTCCATGTAGGTGGCGATCATCGGCACCGGCGAGACCGTGAGGATGATGCGGGCGGTCGGGTTCACGCTCCAGAGCCGCTCGAGGAAGCCCTGCAGGTCGGCGAGCACCTCGGCCGCGCCGGCGTTGACGCATTCGTAGAGCGCCGGATCGTAGCTGCCGCCGGCGACGCCGGGCGCGAGCGGCAGGGCGGCGCCGTCGGCGCGCCAGCGCCAGCCCTCGGTCAGGCCCAGCGTCAGCACGAACACGTCGAGGGTCTCGAACAGGCGGCGCACCTCGGCCAGATGCGCGTCGCGCGCGGCGACCACCGCGGCCTCGTCCGCGAAGCCGGCGGGCTCGACGGTGGGGCGGAACGGGTCGACGTAGCGGCCGTCCTCGCGCAGCCACGCCTTCAGCTCGGGCTCGAACCGGCCGTAGGCCCGATCGAACAGCTGCACGAACTGGCGCGTGTAATAGAGGTTGCCGTACCGGGCCGAGAAGGTGCCGAACTGGCGCGCGTCGGCCTCCGCCGGCGCGGTGCCCTCCGGGGCGGCTTCCGTCACGTAGTAGTTGAAACCTTCCGCCCGAAGCGCCTCGGCGACGCGCTGGGCGAAGCACGATCCGCCGGTGGCGACCTTGTCGGCCTGGCCGATCGCGAAGGGCGCGCGCGGCCGCGGATCGACGGCGAAGGGGGCGACGTTGGTCACGACCTTGCGCCAGAAACGCTCGGCCGGTAGACCGCTATAGGGGTTGGACGTCATCTTGTAGACCCTTCCTCCGACCTCCGGCGCAACCGCCTCGGCGACGCGCCCCGAGCTTCTTCGCCCCACCCGATGCACCCGGCGCGTAACGTGGCCCTGTCCGATCTGCCTAGGCGCGCCCGCGGCGCGTTCTCGTTGTCGCCGCCATCCTGGGCGACACCGTGGCGCGCCAAGCCCGCTGCCGATGCGGGCCGGCGCGGCCCGCGCATCGCGGTGCTCGGCAACTGCCAGGCGCGCGGCGTGGCCCAGGCGATGCGGCTGCTGGCGCCCAACAGCCCGGTGCGCTTCCTGCCGATGGGGACGCTCGGGCGCGACCACGGCGACATCGACGGGCTGGTGTCGACGCTCGCCGCCTCCGACCACGTGTTCTCGCAGCTGTTCCCGGCCGGGCTGCTCCCCGGCGGCGACATCGCGGTCCTGCGCCGGCGCGACCCGCGCACCAAGCTGTTTCCGACGATCGTGTTCTCGGCCTTCCATCCGGACATGGTCTATGCCGGCCGGGTCGAGGACCTCGCGGCGCTGAAGCTCGCGCGCTCGCCGCTCGGGCAGTACCATTCGGCGATCGCCCTGTGCGCCCACCGCCTCGGCCTCACCGCGACCCAGGCCGGGCGGCTGTTCCGCGAGGACGTGTTCCGGCGGCTCGGCTATCTCGACCAGTGGGAGCCGGCGGTCCGCGAGCTGATCGGCGGCGGGGCCACGGTCGCCTTCGGGCTCGAGCGCGAGATGAGCCGCTGGAGCCGGCGCGGCGCCTTCATGCACGTGATCAACCACCCGAAGGTCTTCGTCGTCGCCGACATCGCCCGGCGCCTGCTGGTCGAGAGCGGCTTCGCGCCGGAGCCGGTGGAGATCGAGGACTACCTCGGCGACGAGCTCGCCCGCGACGTGGTCTGGCCGGTCTATCCGCCGATCGCCGAGATCTACGGGCTCACCGGCTCGTACCTGTTCAAGACCAAGCCCCGCGGCGACGCCTTCCCGGTCCTGTACGACCTGCCCGGCTTCCTGGCGGCGAGCTTCGCCCTGTACGACGCCGCGGAGCCGAGCGACCTCGCCTGCGCGCGGGTCGAGGCCTGGATCGGCGCGCCGGAGATCGTCGCGATGTTCCGCGCCGAGGCCGCGTGAGCCGGGGCGGGTCGCGTGACGCCCCGGCGCGACCGGGCGACGATCACATCGCGGCGCGGAGCGGCTCGTCGGTGACGCCCTGCGCCATCATCCGCACCACCTGCTCGATGTCGCGGATCTGGAACGGCTTGCGCAGGTAGAGGCCGCCGCGGACGGCGCGCGGCGGCAGGCCGGGGGCGGTCGAGGTGTAGACCACCGGCCGGTCGGGATGCATCGCGCGGAAGGCCTCGGCCACGCTCCAGCCGTCGATCAGGCCGGGCAGGCGGATGTCGGTGAACAGCCAGTCGATCGTGCGGCCGCGCTCGCGCAGGATCGTCAGCGCGGCCTCTCCGCTCGACGCCTCGATGACGCGGATGCCCTGCGTCTCGCACAGCGACGCGACGATCTCGAGGAGCAGGTAGCTGTCCTCGACAATGAGCACGCTCTGGGCGGGATGCATCGGGGTGGATCCGGTCGGCAGGTTTCGCCTCAGTGGAGGCCGCGAGCGTTAACGCTTCCCTAACGCGCGCCGCCCCCGGCCCCGCATGCCCGCGCGGGCTCGCCCGCGACGCGCCGTTGTTGCGCCGCCGCAACGCGCCGGTCGAATCGACGCTTGCGCGAGGCCGGGCCGCGCGGCCGCCGCAATGCGGGTGCCTGACGGGGCCCGCGACGTCGGTCCTCGCGCCACGAGTCCTGCGTGCGCCACGACACATCGGCGGCGGGCCGGCTCCGTTGGAAACCCGGCGTCAAGCTTGATGGAACCTTCGCTTAACCCGACAGGCCTAAAGCCCAATCTCGTTTGATCGCGCGGACATCAACGCGCCGACCTGCCGCGACCCGGGACCGGGCCGGCGCACACCGTCCGCTCGTGGAGTGACAGACATGCCCCGATCCGCGCGCTTCCGCGCCGCCACCTTCCGCGCCGCCTCCCTGAGCTTCGCCCTCTGCGCTGGCCTCGCCGTCTCAGCCTGCAGCAGCGACAAGGACCTCGCCGACGCCTCCGCCTTCGGCGGCGGCGCCTCCACCCCCGGCAGCGCGCAGGACTTCGTCGTCAACGTCGGCGACCGGGTGTTCTTCGAATCCGACTCGACCGACCTGACGCCCACCGCGACCGGCACCCTCGACAAGCAGGCGGCCTGGCTGCAGCGCTACCCGCGCTACAGCTTCCTCATCGAGGGCCATGCCGACGAGCGCGGCACCCGCGAGTACAACTTCTCGCTGGGTGCCCGCCGCGCCCAGGCGGTGAACGACTACCTCGCCTCGCGCGGCATCGCCGCCGGGCGGATGCGCACCGTCTCCTACGGTAAGGAACGCCCGGTCGCGGTCTGCAACGACATCTCGTGCTGGTCGCAGAACCGCCGCGCCGTGACGGTGCTCGACCGCGGCGCCGGAAGCTGACCGCAGGCGCGACCTTCGTCGCCCGACGACCCCGCCATCCTGCCTCCACCATCCCGCGGCCTCCTCGGGCGGGCGTATCGGGGCAGGGGCGAGCGGGGGACAACACCCGCCGCGACGCGTCCGGCCGACGCGTCCGGCGCGGCTCACCCTCTCGCCACGTGTCGGCAGAGGTTGCCGAGGATGGCGGCCCAGCCGCTGCGCTGCTGCGCGATGGGGACATCGGTCTCGGGATCGAACGCGACCGTGACGCCGGTCCGGTCGCCCAACGCGGTGAACTCGACCACCGCATGACGGTCGCCGAAGGCGTGTTCGATCCGTTCGTTCGGGACGCTCCTGGTGTCGGTGCCCACGACATCGAAGCCCATGCTGCCGTCCTTCGCCGCCATGCGCGCCGTGAACGTGCCGCCTTCCCGAAGGTCGACGGTCGCCGTCGGACAATGCCAGTCGTCGGACGCAAAATTCCACTGCGTGATCCGATTCGGCATCGTGTAGTCGTCCCGGACGACGCCGACCGGCGCGGACGCCGTCGCTTCTACGATGATCCGTTCCTGCGGCATGGGGGCTTCGCATCCGGCCGTTCGGGACTTCGCGGCGGGCATCTCACACCAGGCCGGTCGTGGCGGCAACTTCCGGGGCGACGCCGCATGCGGCCGGCCCCCTAGGCCCGCCCTCGCCGTGCGGCTCGAGGGGCCCCGAGCCGGCATCGCCTTAACTTTGCCGTGCTGGAGCGCATCTGCTACCGGCCTCGCGCCGACCTTGCGCGCTCCCTGTCACGACCGGTGCCACCATGCTCCGCCGCCTGCTTCTCGCCTCCTGCGCCGTCCTCAGCCTCGCCGCCCCGGCCGCGGCGCAGGACGCCTCCGAATTCGTCGTGCGCCTCAACCGGATCGAGAACCAGTCCCGGATGATGGCCGGGCAGATCGAGACGCTGCAATACGAGAACCGGCAGCTCAAGGAGCAGCTTCGGAAGTTCCAGGAGGACGTCGAGTTCCGCCTCAACGAGAAGGGCGGCGGCAAGGCCGCGCCCGCGCCGAGCCGCGAGCCGGCCGGCGCCGTCAACGGCGGCAATCCGGGCGCCGCCCGCCCGCAGAAGCGCGGCGACGCCTTCGACCCCGAGCAGAGCCCCGGCCGCCCCGGTGCGCCGATGCAGCTCGGCGCGACCCAGCCCTCCGCCCCGGCCGCGGCGCCTGCGCCGGCAGGCGCCGCGCCGATGGCCCAGACCCGGCGCCTGCCGGAGCCGGCGATCGACGACGGCGAGGACGCGGAGGCGCGCGGCGCCCCCGGCTACGACGAGCCCGTCGACCTGTCGCCGCCCGCCCGGGTCGGCACCACCGGCGCGCTCCCGAGCCCGGCCCGCGCCCCGGCCAGCGTCGCCGCCACCGGCAGCGGGGACGCGACGAGCGACTACGAGGCCGCCGTCGGCCACATCCGCGAGAAGCGCTACGAACAGGCCGAGATGGCCTTCCGCCAGTTCATCCAGTCGCACCCGCGCGACGGCCACGTCCCGGCCGCGACCTACTGGCTCGGCGAGAGCTACCTGCAGCGCAACCGCAACCGCGAGGCGGCCGAGCAGTTCCTGAAGGTCTCGACCGACTACGCCCGCTCGCCCCAGGCGCCGGAGGCGATGCTGAAGCTCGGCGTCTCGCTCAACGCGCTGGGCGCGCGCGAGCAGGCCTGCGCGACCCTGGCCGAGCTCGACCGCAAGTTCCCCGCCGCCGGCTCGAACGTGCGCCAGAGCGTGGCGCGCGAGCAGAAGCGCGCGCGCTGCACCGCGTGAGCGACCCGCGCGACGATCCCGGTGACCGGATCCGTCGCGCCCTCGCCAACGCCCTCGCACCTTGGCTCGCCGGGGACGCGCCCGTGGTGCTCGCCGTCTCCGGGGGGGCCGATTCCACCGCCCTGATGCACGCCGCCGCCGCGTGCCGGGCCGGCGCGCTCTTCGTCGCGACGGTGGACCACGGCCTGCGCCCCGAATCCGCCGACGAGGCCCGCGCCGTCGCCCGCGCCGCCGCGGCGCTCGGCCTGCCCCACGCGACCCTGCCCTGGGAGGGCGTCCGTCCCAGAGCCGCGATCCAGGCGGAGGCGCGGGCCGCCCGCTACCGCCTGCTCGCCGCGCATGCGCGCACGGTCGGCGCACGCCTCGTGCTCACCGGCCACACCCGCGACGACCAGGCCGAAACGGTGCTGATGCGCCTGATCGCCGGCAGCGGCCCGGCGGGCCTCGCCGGGATGCGGCGGGAGCGCCCGCTCGAGCCGGGGCTGGCGCTGGCGCGGCCCTTCCTCGACATCGCCAAGGTTGACCTCGTGGCCTGGTGCGAGGCGCAGGGCGTCGGCTTCGCGCGCGACCCCTCGAACGCCGACGAGCGCTACGGCCGGGTGCGCCTGCGCCGATTGCTGGAACGCGAAGGCCTCAGCGTCGATCGCCTCGTCCGCCTGGCCGAGCGCGCGGCCCGCGACGAGGCGGCCTTGGGAGAGGCGGCGGCGGCGGCCTTCGCGAGCGTGCATTCAGATCTCGTGTCAACGAACGCGCACGGGCCCCCTCTCCCAGGGGGGGAGGGAGCCGCGCCTCTCCCTCCCCCCGCAGTGGGGGGAGGGGGTGCTGCGGCGATCGTCCCGCTCCGTCTCGACGGCCAAATCCTCGCCGCGCTCCCCGACGCGGTCGCGCTGCGCGTCCTCGACCTCGCCCTCGACCGGGCCGGCGGCACGCTGCCGCGGCGGCTGGAGCGGCTGGAGCGGCTGGTCCTCGTCGACCTGCTGCCGGCGCTGAGATCGGGGCGCGCGGTGCGGCGCACCCTGCGCGGGCTCGCCATCGCCGCCGACCCGGCCCGCCGCGTGACGATCCGGCCCGCTCCGCCCAGGCGAGGGGACGGCCTTGCCGCAGGGGCGCCCGACTTACTTGGCAAGGGGGAGGGCTCTGCCTACATTGGCTTGGCGTGCGCGGACGAACCCGCAGCGGCGGGCAGCCGGCCCACACGCCCCAGGGATTGATCGATGAACCCGAATTTTCGCAATTTTGCTCTGTGGGTCGTCATCTTCCTCCTCGTCCTGGCCCTGGTGACCCTGTTCCAGAATCCGGGTCACCGCGGCGGCGGGAGCGAGATCGCCTACAGCCAGCTTCTCAACGACGCCGATGCCGGCAAGATCCAGTCCGTCGTGATCTCGGGCCAGGACGTGTCCGGCTCCTACGTCGGCGGCGGCAGCTTCACCTCCTACGCGCCGAACGATCCGGGCCTCGTCTCGAAGCTTTCGGGCAAGGGCGTGCAGATCACCGCGCGCCCGCCGTCGGACAACACGCCCTGGTTCATCCAGCTGCTGGTGAGCTGGCTGCCGATCCTCGTCTTCATCGGCGCCTGGGTGTTCCTGTCCCGGCAGATGCAGTCGGGCGCCGGCCGCGCCATGGGTTTTGGGAAGTCGAAGGCCAAGCTCCTCAATGAAGCGCACGGGCGCGTCAGCTTCGACGACGTCGCCGGCGTGGAAGAGGCGAAGGAGGATCTGCAGGAGATCGTCGAGTTCCTGCGCGACCCCCAGAAGTTCCAGCGGCTCGGCGGGCGCATCCCGCGCGGCGTGCTCCTGGTCGGCCCCCCCGGCACCGGCAAGACCCTGATCGCCCGCGCGGTGGCGGGCGAGGCCAACGTGCCGTTCTTCACCATCTCCGGCTCGGACTTCGTCGAGATGTTCGTCGGCGTCGGCGCCAGCCGCGTGCGCGACATGTTCGAGCAGGCCAAGAAGAACGCCCCCTGCATCATCTTCATCGACGAGATCGACGCGGTCGGCCGCCATCGCGGCGCCGGCCTCGGCGGCGGCAACGACGAGCGCGAGCAGACCCTCAACCAGCTGCTCGTCGAGATGGACGGCTTCGAGGCCAACGAGGGCGTGATCATCATCGCGGCGACCAACCGCCCCGACGTGCTCGACCCCGCGCTGCTGCGTCCCGGCCGGTTCGACCGCCAGATCATGGTGCCGAACCCGGACGTGACTGGCCGCGAGCGCATCCTGCGCGTCCACGTCCGCAAGGTGCCGCTGGCGCCGGACGTCGACCTCAAGGTCATCGCCCGCGGCACCCCCGGCTTCTCGGGCGCCGACCTGATGAACCTCGTCAACGAGTCGGCGCTGCTGGCCGCGCGCCGCGGCAAGCGCATCGTCACGATGCACGAGTTCGAGGACGCCAAGGACAAGGTGATGATGGGCGCCGAGCGTCGCACCCTCGTCATGACCGAGGACGAGAAGCGGCTCACCGCCTACCACGAGGGCGGCCACGCCATCGTCGCCTTCAACGTGCCGGCCACCGATCCCGTCCACAAGGCGACGATCATCCCGCGCGGCCGGGCTTTGGGCATGGTCATGCAGCTGCCCGAGCGCGACAAGCTGTCGATGTCGTTCGAGCAGATGACCTCGCGGCTGGCGATCATGATGGGCGGCCGCATCGCCGAGGAGATGACCTTCGGCCCGGACAAGGTGACGTCGGGTGCCCAGTCCGACATCGAGCAGGCGACGCGGCTCGCCAAGATGATGGTCACGCGCTGGGGCTTCTCGCCTGAGCTCGGCACCGTCGCCTACGGCGACAACAACGACGAGGTCTTCCTCGGCATGTCGATGGGCCGCCAGCAGACGGTGTCCGAGTCGACCGCCCAGAAGATCGACGCCGAGGTGCGCCGCCTCGTCGAGACCGGGCTGGAGGAGGCACGCCGCATCCTCGCCGACAGGAAGGACGACCTCGAGGCGCTCGCGCAGGGGCTGCTCGAGTACGAGACGCTGTCCGGCGACGAGATCAAGAACCTGCTCAAGGGCCGTCCCCCGGTCCGCGACGGTGGCGACGTGCCCCCGACGCCGGCCCGCGGTTCCTCGGTCCCGTCGGCCGGCCGCGGCCGCCCGAAGGAGAGCGACGGCGGCCTCGAGCCGCAGCCGCAGGGCTGAGAGCCTCACCACCGACGAACGGGAAGGGCGCCACGACGGCGCCCTTTTTCGTATGTCCAGCATCCGAGACGGACAGGCATGGGAGACGCAGCGCGGGTTTTCCCTCACCCCTCTGCGGGGGGGGAAGAGGCGGCGTCGATTCACCGTAACGGGACGCGATCCGTGCGTGCGGCGCGATCGATGATAGGTTGCCCGCAACGTCGCGTGCCCGATGGGACGGAGAGTTTCGTGAGAAAGTATTTCGGCACCGACGGCATTCGCGGCCGGGCCAACGGGGTGATCACGCCGGAGCTGGCGCTGAAGGTCGGCCAGGCGGCGGGCTTGGTGTTCCAGCGCGGCGACCATCGCCACCGCGTCGTCATCGGCAAGGACACCCGCCTGTCGGGCTACATGATCGAGACCGCGCTCATCGCCGGCTTCACCTCGGTCGGCATGGACGTGCTGCAGCTCGGGCCGATGCCGACGCCGGCGGTGGCGATGCTCACCCGCTCGATGCGCGCCGACATCGGCGTGATGATCTCCGCCTCGCACAACCCGTTCGAGGACAACGGCATCAAGCTGTTCGGGCCGGACGGGTTCAAGCTGAACGACGCGATCGAGCGCGAGATCGAGGCGCTGATCGACGGCGAGCTGCACACCCGGCTCGCCGGCTCCATGTCGCTCGGCCGGGCCAAGCGCATCGAGAGCGTGCATGCCCGCTACATCGAGTTCGCCAAGCGCTCGCTGCCGCGCAACGTGACGCTGGACGGCCTGCGCATCGTGGTCGACTGCGCCAACGGCGCCGCCTACCGCGTCGCCCCCGAGACCCTGTGGGAGCTCGGCGCCGAGGTCATCGCCATCGGCGTCGAGCCGGACGGCTTCAACATCAACCGCGACGTCGGCTCGACCGCGCCCGCCGCCCTGGTCGGCAAGGTCCGCGAGCTGCGCGCCGACATCGGCATCGCGCTCGACGGCGACGCCGACCGGGTGCTGATCGTCGACGAGAAGGGGCAGGTCGTCGACGGCGACCAGCTCATGGCCGTCGTCGCCCGCTCGTGGAAGGAGGACGACCTCCTGACCCAGCCGGGGATCGTGGCCACGATCATGTCCAACCTCGGGCTGGAGCGCTACCTCGGCGGGATCGGCCTCTCGCTCGCCCGCACCGCGGTGGGCGACCGCTACGTGCTCGAGCACATGCGCGAGCACGGCTACAACCTCGGCGGCGAGCAGTCCGGCCACATCATCATGTCGGACTACGCCACCACCGGCGACGGGCTGGTGGCCGCGCTGCAGGTCCTGAGCGTGGTCCAGCGCAGCGCGCGGCCGGTGAGCGAGGTCTGCCACTGCTTCGACCCGCTGCCGCAGATCCTGAAGAACGTGCGCTATCGCTCCGGCGAGCCGCTGCGCGCCGACAGCGTCGTCACCGCGATCGAGCACGCCCGCGAGCGCCTGGGCAACGCCGGCCGCCTCGTCATCCGCCCGTCCGGCACCGAGCCGGTCATCCGCGTGATGGCCGAGGGCGACGACCGCGGCCTCGTCAACGACGTCGTCGACGCGGTCGTCGACGCGGTGACCCGCGCCGCGGCGTGAGCGTTTCGGCATGAGCGATCCCGTCTTCCCTCCCCCGTGGGGGGGGAGGGAAGACGGGCTGCGGCGACGACGCGCTTCCTGAGCCGATCTGAGAATGAACGTTCATTGACATGAGAATGAACGTTCATTACATGGGGGCGGCACACAGGAATCCGCCATGGGCCTTTCCGTTTCCGATTCCGGCACCGCCCTCCGCCTCGCGGAGCTTCGCGCCGTGGCCACGCCGGCGAACCTCGCGCTCGTCGGGATCCTCGGGTTCGCCTGGGTCGCGCTGATCGGCTGGACTGGGGCCGGTCCCGACGGATGGCAGGCGCGGTCCTGTGCCGGGCTCGCGGTTCGTCCCGCCGCCTGCCAGGGAATCCCGCCCGCGAAGGACGCGAGCCGCATCGTGCCCCACGTCTCGGCGGCGAGCCTCGCGCAATGAGCGCCGGCAGCGCCGTCGCGGCGCGGATCGATCCGTCGGCCCGGCGCGAGCACATCCTGGCGGCGGCCGAGGCCTGCTTCGTGCGCAACGGCTTCCACCGCACCACGATGCAGGACCTCGCCCGCGAGGCGGCGATGAGCGCCGGCAACGTCTACCGCTACTTCGCCTCGAAGGAGGACCTCGTCCTCGGGCTCGCCGAGTGCGAGCGCGCCCGCGGCGCCCTGCTCGTGGCCGAGCTGGAGCGCGACGGCGACCGCCGCGCGGCGCTGCTCGGCATCATCACCCGCTACTTCGTCTCGATCACCCGCGAGACCGCGATCCTGCGGGTCGACATCTGGTCGGAGGCGACGCGCAACCCGGCGATCGCCGCGATGACCGCGCGGGCCGAGGCCGAGGCGCGGGGCTGGTTCGTCGAGACCTTCGCCGCCCTGGCGCGGTCCCCCGCCTGCGACCCGGCCGCGCTCTACGCCCTGCTCGGCCCCCTGATGAAGGGGATCATCGTCGACCGGGCGCTGCTGCCCGGCTACGACCCGGCCGCCGCCGTCGCCCAGCTCCTCGCCCTGCTCGATGCGGGCCTCGACGGGCGCCTTCCCCTCGCCTCGACGCCCGCGGAGACCGGCCGATGACCGTTCGCGCCCATCGCCTCGGCCTCGCCGCCCTGGCCCTCGCGCTCCCCCTGTCCCTGCCTTCACGGGCCGAGACCGCCCCGGCGCCCGCCACGGCGAGCCCCGCGCCCGCGGTTAGCGTGGTAGAGGCGGCGCGCCGCGAGATCGTCGAGAGCGTGGTCGTCACCGGCACGCTGGTGCCGCGCGACGAGATCCTGGTGACGCCCGAGATCGACGGCTACCGCGTCACCGAGGTCCTGGTCGAGGAGGGCGCGCGCGTCGCCCGCGGCCAGGTGCTCGCCCGCCTGTCGCACGACTTGATCGACCGCCAGCTCGCCCAGCAATCCGCCCTGGTGGACAAGGCCACCGCCGCCGTCCCGCAGGCCGAGAGCACCATCGAGCAGGCGGAAGCCGCCGCCGTCGAGGCGCGCCTCGCGTTCGACCGCGCCAAGCAGCTGATGCAGACCGGGAACGGCACGGCGGCGATCCTGGAAGGGCGCACCTCCACCCTGCGCCAAGCCGAGGGCAAGCTCGCCTTCGCCCGCAACGGCCTGGTCATCGCGAAGGCCGAGCTGGCCCAGGCGAAGGCGGTGCGCGACGAGCTGGAGCTGCGGCTCGCCCGCACCGAGATCCGCGCGCCGGAAGCCGGCATCGTCAACCGCCGCACCGCGCGCGTCGGCATCACCGCCTCGTCCGCGGCCGAGCCGCTGTTCCGCCTGATCGCCCGGGGCGAGATCGAGCTCGAAGGCGAGGTCGTCGAGACCAAGCTGCCGCTGCTGCGGGAGGGCCGCCCGGCCTGGATCGAGATCGGCGCGGGCGCGCGCGTCCAGGGCAGCGTCCGCGCGGTCTACCCGGAGGTCGACCGGGCGAGCCGGCTCGGCAAGGTCCGCGTCCGGCTCGAGGCCGACCCGCGGCTGCGCATCGGCACCTTCGCCCGCGGCGCGGTCGAGATCGCCCGCACCCGCGGCGTCGCCGTTCCCCAGGCCGCGGTGCTCTACGGCGGCCCGGCGCGCAGCAGCGTCCTCGTGGTCGCCGGCGACACGGTCGAGGCCCGCCAGGTCCGCACCGGCCTGTCCGACGACGACGACATCGAGATCCGCAGCGGGCTCTCCGAGGGCGAGCGCGTCGTCGCCCGCGCCGGCAGCTTCCTGCGGGACGGCGACAAGGTCCGCCCCGTTCCGCTGGCGGCCGTCGCCCCGGCCGTGGCCGAGGCGCCGTCGCCCGAGGCGAGCGCCGACGCCGGCGTCCCCTGAGCCGACGCCGCCCCGCCAAGTGATGCAGAAGGAACGGGCCGCCCGATGCGCCTGAACGTCTCGGCCTACGCGATCCGCAACCCGATCGGGCCGCTGGTCCTGTTCCTCGTGCTGATCGTGCTCGGCCTCGTCAGCTTCCGCGGGCTCGCGGTGACGCGGATGCCGAACGTCGACGTGCCGATCGTCTCGGTGGCGATCACGCAGTCGGGCGCGGCGCCCTCCGAGCTCCAGACCCAGGTCACGAAATGGGTCGAGGACTCGATCGCCGGCGTGCGCGGGGTCAAGCACATCACCTCGGCGATCACCGAGGGCTCGTCCGTCACCACCGTCGAGTTCCGGCTCGAGGTGAACACCGACCGGGCCGTCAACGACGTCAAGGACGCGGTCTCGAAGATCCGCATCAACCTGCCGCGCACCATCGACGAGCCGGTGATCAGCCGGGTCGAGATCGCCGGCCTGCCGATCCTAATCTACGGCGTCACCGCGCCGGCGATGACGCCCGCCGACCTGTCCTGGCTCGTCGAGGACAGGTTCGCGCGCATCCTCCAGGGGGTGAAGGGCGTCGGCGGCGTCGAGCGGGTCGGGGGCGTGGCGCGCGAGATGCGCATCGAGCTGCAGCCCGACCGGCTGCTGGCGCTCGGCATCACCGCGGCCGACGTCAACCGGCAGGTGCGCCTGACCTCGGCCGACATGGCCGGCGGACGCGGCGAGGTCGGCGGGCGCGAGCAGTCGATCCGGACGCTGGCCGCCTCGCGGACGCTCGCCGACCTCAAGGCCACCTCCATCGTCCTGCCCGGCGGCCGCAAGGTGCGCCTCGCGGATCTGGCCACCGTGCGGGACGCGATCGAGGAGCCACGCACCTTCGCCCGCTTCGACGGCCGGCCGGTGGTCGCCTTCGCGGTCTCGCGCGGCTCGGGCGCGAGCGACGCCGAGGTCGCCGCCGGCGTCGAAAGGAAGATCTCGGAGTTCGTAACCAGCTACCCCGACGTCAAATTCGAAAGGATCGACTCCTCGGTCTCGGCCACGATCGGCTCCTACGATTCTGCGATGCACACCCTGATCGAGGGGGCGGCGCTCGCCGTGCTGGTGGTGTTCCTGTTCCTGCGCGACTGGCGCGCGACGCTGATCGCGGCCTTGGCCCTGCCGCTCTCCGTGTTCCCGACCTTCTGGGCGATGGACGCGCTCGGCTTCACCCTGAACGGCATCAGCCTGCTGGCGATCACCCTGGTGACCGGCATCCTGGTCGACGACGCCATCGTCGAGATCGAGAACATCGTCCGCCACATGCGGATGGGCAAGTCCGCCTACCGGGCGGCGATCGAGGGCGCCGACGAGATCGGGCTCGCCGTCATCGCCATCACCGCGACCCTGATCGCGGTGTTCGCGCCGGTGTCGTTCATGCCGGGGATCGCCGGGCGCTACTTCATCCAGTTCGGGCTCACCATCGCGGTCTCGGTGTTCATGTCGCTGCTGGTCGCGCGGCTGATCACGCCGATGCTCGCGGCCTACTTCCTGCGCGACCACGCCCACCACGCGGAGCGCGAGGGGCCGGTGATGCGCGCCTATGGCCGCCTCGTCGGCTGGTCGGTGCGCCACCGGGTGGTCACCCTCCTCGTCGGGCTGGCCCTGTTTGCCGGCTCGCTCGCCTCCACCGGCCTGCTGCCCTCCGGCTTCGTGCCGAAGCAGGACAACGCCCGCACCCTGTTCATGCTCGAGCTGGCGCCGGGCGCGCGGCTCGCCGACACCATCGCCGTGTCCGACCGGGTGGTCGCGCGCATCCGCGCCCTGCCCGAGGTGGTCTCGGTCTTCGTCGACGGCGGCCGGCAGGTCGGCGGCAAGCGGGAGACGCGGCTGGCCACGCTCACCGTCAACCTGACGCCGAAGAACGCCCGCGCCCAGTCGCAGGCCGCCGTCGAGACCGAGATCGCCGGGCTGATCGCGCAGGAGCCCGACATCCGCTCGTGGTCCCTGCGCGACTCGGGCCAGCGCGACCTCGCCCTCGTGGTCGGCGGCCCCGATGCCGGCGTTGTGGCCGAGGTCGCCGCTAGGCTCCAGCGCGACATGGCCGCGATCCCCCATCTCGTCGCGGTGATGTCGACGGCGCCCCTGAACCGCACCGAGGTCCGCATCCGCCCGAAGCCCGGCGTCGCGGCCGATCTCGGCGTCTCGACCGACGCCATCGCCGAGACGGTGCGGGTCGGAACGATCGGCGACATCGGCCTGAACCTCGCCAAGTTCAACGCCGCCGACCGCCAGATCCCGATCCGGGTGCAGCTGCCCGACAGCGCCCGCGGCACGGTCTCGCGGCTGGAGAACCTGAAGGTGCCGGCCAACAACGGCACCGCGGTGCCGCTGGCGGCGGTGGCCGACATCGAGCTCGACCAGGGCCCGGGCGCGATCGACCGCTACGACCGCGTCGTGCGCGTGGCCGTGGAGGCCAACATGGAGGGCTCGGACGCGCTCGGCTCGCTGATCGCCCAGGCGCTGGAGACGCCGACCGCCAAGAGCCTGCCGCCGGGCGTCACCATCCGCCAGACCGGCGACGCCGAGATCATGGGCGAGGTCTTCTCCGGCTTCCTTCTGGCGATGGGCGCCGGCATCATGATGGTGTACGCCGTGCTCGTGCTGCTGTTCGGCTCGTTCCTGCAGCCGCTGACGATCCTGTTCTCGCTGCCGCTCTCGATCGGCGGCGCGATCCTCGGCCTGCTCGTGATGAGCATGCCGATCTCGATGCCGGTGGTGATCGGCATCCTGATGCTGATGGGGCTGGTGACCAAGAACGCGATCATGCTGGTGGATTTCGCCGTCGAGGAGATGGGACGCGGCGTCGATCCCGTCACCGCGATCGTCGAGGCCGGCCGCAAGCGTGCCCGCCCGATCGTGATGACGACGATCGCCATGGCCGCCGGCATGGTGCCCTCCGCGATGGCGCTCGGCGTCGGCGGCGAGTTCCGCGCGCCGATGGCGGTCGCGGTGATCGCCGGGCTGATCGTCTCGACCCTGCTCTCGCTGGTCTTCGTGCCGGCGGTGTTCCTGCTGATGGAGGGCTTGAGCCGCGTCCTCGGACGGGTGCTCGGCCGCTTCGTCGGCGCCCGCGACGAGGGCGGCACCGCGCCCGCGACCCATCCCTCCCCTTCCCCCTGAGGAAACCGAATGACCGTCATGTCCGCCCGCGTCTCGACCTTCGCCCTCCTCGGCCTCGCCGCAGCCTCCGCCCTCGGGGCCAGTCCGGCGGCCGCGGCCGACCCCACCGGCACCTGGTTCACCGAGGACGGGCGCGCCCGGGTGCGGACCGAGCATTGCGGGCCGGGCGGCGCGAACCTGTGCGGCTACGTCGTCTGGGGCTCGAAGCCGCTGGGCGAGGACGGCAAGCCGAAGATCGACCGCTACAACCCCGACCCGAAGCGGCAGGCCCGGCCGCTCCTCGGCCACCAGATGATCCTCGGCCTGAAGCGCAACGAGGAGGGCCGGTTCGTCGGCAAGATCTACAACGGCGACAACGGCAAGTCCTACGACGTGACGATCTGGAGCGAGACCCCCGCCGAGCTGTCGGTGAAGGGCTGCCTGATCTCCGTGCTGTGCCAGACCCAGACCTGGACGCGGGTGGGCGACGTGGTGCCCGGCCAGCTCACCGCCGCGACCGACACCCCCGGCGGCCCGCGCTCGGACCCGGAATGGGCGGGGAAGCCCGGAGCCGCGCCGAAGCCCGCGGCCGCCAAGCCGGCGGGTGCGCCAACGCCGAAGTAGCGGCGCGGCGTTCTGGCGAACGCGCCTCGCCCCAAACCACCCCCTCGTCCTGAGGTGCGGCCCCGCGGCGGCCGCCGCGAAGGAGCCTTCCAGTGGTCGCGCGATCCCCGGGAGCCTCCTTCCAGGCGTCCGCTTCGCGCAAGCACCTCAGGATGAGGGCGCGGGCGGGACGAGTGGCCGGAAGTTCCCGAGAACGGAGCCGCTGTCCGCGGCGGGTCAGCCGGTGGTTCCCGGCACGCGGGTCGATCGCGAGTTGAGCGTGCCGTGGCTTTCGGCCAGCGCCCGCGTCGCCGCCGCGACCGCCGCCGCGCCGTCGTCGAAGCCGCGCGTGGCCAACGCCGCGGCGAGGCCGTCGAGGGCGGCTTCGAGCTCGCGGGTCAGCACGTGCTCGCCGAGGGCGGAGAGCGAGCGCTGGGCGATGCCGGCGAGGCGGTCGGCCGTCGGCGCGGCGACGTGGCCGAGCAGGATCGCCAGGCTGTCCATCGCCTCGGCGAGGGTCTGGCACTGGATCGATTCCGAGGCGACGACGATCACCGCCTCCAGCGCATCGGTGGCCGCGGTCGGGGCGTGGTCGGCCAGGATCACGTGCGCGCCCAGTGCCTCCGGCGGGTCGACCTCGCCGGGGCTCCAGCGGGCGACGATGTCGCGCAAAGCCAGGAGGACGACGCGGCCGGGGCTGGGGTTCGACTTCGCGGTCGAGACCGAGGTCCAGGCGATGGTCGCGAGCTGGTGCAGGCCGTAGCCGGCATCGTGCCCGAGGTCGCGCCCGTCGTCGAAGGTGAGCGCCCGCCCGCACGCGGCCTCGACCGCCTCCCGCGCTTCCGCTTCCAGCACGAAGCCCGGCCGGGCGCGGATGTCGAAGAGCGGGTCGCCGAGCGCCCGGAAGGTGCCGACCGGAACCCGCATCCGAACCTCGACGGCGTCCGGCGCGGCGCGCGCGATCGCCGCCTGGATCCGGTCTGCGTCGAGGCCGACGACGTAGCCGCGCTCGGTCGCGCGCACCACCGCGCGGACGTCCCAGCCCGGCCGGGGCGTCCGGCGGGTGCGCGCGAGCAGGCGCTCGTCGTCGGCGCGGGCCTCGAGGATCTGCTCGTGGATGAACTGGACGATGCGCTCAGGCCGCATCTGATCGATGGTGTTGTAGAGCATCACGATGACGAGGCAGAGGGCGAAGGTCGTCATTACCAGCGCCAGGCTCGTGCCGAAGACCGGCCGGTGGAACTCGGTGTTGGTCACCAGGGTCATCAGCACGAAGACCGACAGGCCGACGAAGTAGCCGAAGTAGAACTGGTTGGTGCGCCGGGCCATGAACTGGTCGGTGACCTGCGCGGTGAGCGAGGCCGCGCCCTGCTGCACGGCGATGAGCAGCAGCGAGAAGGTGATCGACGTCACGGTGATGATGCTCGACGCCACGGTGGTGAGCAGGCCGCCGAGCGCGGCGCGGTCTCCGAGCAGCGCGCCGAGCCAGCGGAAGCCCGTGGGCGCCGCGCCGCCGGACCACGAGCGGTCGGCGAGGTAGACCAGCGCATTGAGCCCGACGAAGCCGACGATCGTCGCGAGCGGCAGTGCCAGGAACTGCCGGAAGGACCGCCGGACGGCGGCGACGACGCGGTTCGGGACCGTCTCGATGGCTGGCATGGTGGGTGGCGTCGCTCCTGTGTGCCCCCCCTATACGGACATCGACCCGAAAAGGACCGGCCGAAGCGCGAGAGCGACGGAAGCGGCCGCGCCTCAGGATGAGGGCGGTGGCTGGATCGCGGCCAAGGCCGTCGGCGACAGCCGGGATCGCTTCCTCGAAGACGCCCTCAGGCGGTGCCCGCCAGCGCCGCGGCGTAGATCGCGCGCGCGTCGGCGCGGGTCACCGTCCGCGGGTTGTTCACCAGGAGCCGCGTCTGCTTCATCGCGTCGTCGGCGAGGCGGTCGAGGTCCGTCTCCGCGATGCCGACCGCCGCGAGCGAGGCCGGGACGCCGCAATCGCGGCAGATCGCGGCGAGCGCCGCGACGAAGCGGTCGGCCGCCTCCGCCGCCGGCCGGTCGCGGGCGTCCGGGTCGAGGATCGGCGCGAGCTCGGCGTAGAGCGCCCGCGCCTCCGGCAGGTTGAAGCGCAGCACGCCCATCAGCACCAGCGCGTTCGAGAGCCCGTGCGGCACGTGGAACAGCGCGCCGATCGGGTAGGCGAGCGCGTGCACCGCCGCCACCGGCGCGTTGGCGAAGGCCATGCCAGCGAGCATCGACCCGAGCAGCATCCCGGAGCGCGCCTCGACATCGCCGCCGTCGGTGCAGGCGATCCGGATATGGCAGGCGAGCAGCCCCAGGGCCTGCCGGGCGAGGCCGTCGGAGATCGGGTTCTTGCGGTGGCGGCTGGTATAGGCCTCGATCGCGTGCACCATCGCGTCGATGCCGGTGGCCGCGGTGACGGCGGCGGGCAGGCCCCGCGTCAGCTCCGGGTCGAGCACCGCCCAGTCGGGCAGCAGGCGCGGGGCGACGACGCCCTTCTTCTCTTGCGTGGGCGTGGTGACGATGGCGATCGGCGTCACCTCCGATCCGGTGCCGGCGGTGGTCGGCACCAGGATCAGCGGCAGGCGCTCGCCCGTGGCGAGGCCGGCGCCGTAGATCGCGTCCAGGGCGTCGTCCGAGCGGGCGAGGTAGGCCACGAGCTTGGCGGTATCGAGCGCCGAGCCGCCGCCGATCGCGAGCACCAGCTCCGCGCCCGACGCCCGCGCGAAGGCCGCCGCGGTCTCGACCACGTGGCTCGGCGGGTCGGCGACCACGTCCGCGAACACGTCGATGCGGCAGCCGGCCTGCGCCAGCGCCGCCTCGGCCGCCCGCGTCAGCCCGGCGGCGCGCACGCCCCGGTCGGTCACCAGCAGGATGGTTCGCGCGCCGAACTTGGCGACCAGCTCGGGGATCTTGCCCGCCGCCCCGGCCTCGAACAGCAGGTTCGGAGTGGTCTGGAACAGGAACGGGTTCATGGCCGGGAGCCTCGGCGGACGGATGTTTCGCCGCGCCAGCCTAACCGCTCGGCGGGCGATCGCCAGCGGCGACCCGGGATGCCGCGTCGGGGCGCTTCGGCGTCACCAGACCACCGCCTGCCCGTCGCGGCGCGGGTCGCTGGCGGCGGCGTAGCCTTCGACGCCGGGGTCGCCCATCCGCCAGATGAACTGGCCGGCGCCGAAATCCTGGTAGCTGTCCCGGATCACCGCGACCCGGTGGCCGCGGGCGACGAGGCCGTCGAGCGTGTCCGCCGGCATCGCGGATTCGGCGTTGATCTCGAGGCCCTGGTTGAAGCGCCAGCGCGGGGCGTCGCAGGCGGCTTGCGGGTTCTGGGCGTGGTCGATCATCCGCACCAGCGTCTGCACGTGGCCCTGCGGCTGCATGTTGCCGCCCATCACGCCGAAACTCATCACCGGGGCGCCGCCCTGTGTGAGGAAGCCGGGGATGATGGTGTGGAACGGGCGCTTGCCCGGCGCCACGCAATTCGGGCTCGCTTCGTCGAGGACGAAGCCGTAGCCGCGGTTCTGCAGCGACAGGCCCCACTCCGGCACCACCACGCCGGAGCCGAAGCCCATGAAGTTCGACTGGATGAAGCTCACCATCATCCCGGATTCGTCGGCGGCGGTGAGGTAGATCGTGCCGCCGCGGACCGGGTTGCCGGCGCCGAAATCCTGCGCGCGGCGCGGGTCGATCAGCTTGGCGCGGGACGCGAGGTAGGCGTCGTCGAGCATCGCCTCGGGGCTCACCCGCATCGCGGGCCCGTCGGCGACGTGGGCGTAGGTGTCGGCGAAGGCGAGCTTCATCGCCTCGATCTGCAGGTGCTGCGCCTCCGCCCCGTCCACCGCCATCCCGGCGAGGTCGAAGCTCTCGAGGATGCCGAGCGCGATCTGCGCGGCGATGCCCTGCCCGTTCGGCGGGATCTCGTGCAGCGTGTAGCCGCGGTAGTCCTTGCGCGTCGGCGTCACCCATTCCGGGCGGTAGGCGGACAGGTCCGCGAGCGTCATCGCGCCGCCGTTCGCGCCCGCGTGCCGCGCCATGGCCTCGGCGATCTCGCCCTCGTAGAAGGCTTTGCCCTTCGTCTCGCCGATGGCGCGCAGCGTCCGCGCGGCGGCCCTGAGCGTCACCAGCTCGCCGACATCCGGCGCGCGGCCGCGGGGCAGGAAGAACTCGGAAAAGCCCGGCTGGCGCACGAGGTCGGGGACCGCTGCCGCGGCGGCCCATTTCTGCTGCACCACGATCGGCGCGAGGTAGCCGCGCTCGGCGATCTCGATGGCCGGCTCCAGCAGGTCGGCGAAGGGCAGCTTGCCGAAGCGCTCGGACAGGGCGACCCAGGCGCCGACGGCGCCCGGCACCGTCACCGAATCCCAGCCGCGCATCGGCGGCCGCGTGGCCGGGCCGTATTTCCGGGCGAAGTAGTCCGGCGTCCAGGCGGCCGGCGCCCCGCCCGAGGCGTTCAGGCCGTGCAGTTCCTGGCCGTCCCAGAGGATGCAGAAGGCGTCCGAGCCGAGCCCGTTGCTGCACGGCTCGGTCAGCGTCTTCGCCGCGGCGGTGGCGATCGCCGCGTCGACCGCGTTGCCGCCCTTCCACAGCATCCGCATCCCGGCCTGCGCCGCCAGCGCGTGCGAGGTCGCGACCACGTTGCGGCCGAACATCGGCATGCGGATCGAGGGATAGGCGGAGGTCCAGTCGAAGGTTTGCGACATGTCGGGTCAGCTCACTGAGGGTCGGCGCGTGACGTCCGGGTTTCGATAAGGGGTGATCCCTTGTCCGGGGCCGAGGGCGAAGCCCGGTCGGTTCGTCGGGCTTCGCCCGACCCCCGCCGAAGGGACGATCCCATCGGACTTCCCTTCGTTGCGACGCAGGATTCGTGCGCGGATCAGCGCGCCTGCATGCGCAACGCGCCGTCGAGGCGGATGGTCTCGCCGTTGAGCATCGGGTTGCGGACGATCGCCAGCACGAGGTCGGCGTATTCCTCCGGCCGGCCGAGGCGGGCGGGGAAGGGCACCGCGGCCCCCAAGCTGTCCTGGACGTCCTGAGGCAGGCCGAGCAGCATCGGCGTGCCGAAGATGCCCGGCGCGATCGCGCAGACGCGGATGCCGAGCGGCGCGAGCTCGCGGGCCGCCGGCAGCGTCAGCCCGACGATGCCGGCCTTCGAGGCGGCGTAGGCGGCCTGGCCGACCTGTCCCTCGTAGGCGGCGATCGAGGCGGTGGAGACGATCACCCCGCGCTCGCCCCCGTCGAGGGGATCGAGCCCGGCGGCGCCCGCCGCCACCAGCCGCATCAGGTTGAACGAGCCGACGAGGTTGACCTGGATCACCCGGGCGAAGCCGTCGAGCGAGGCCGGGCCGTCGCGCCCGACGATGCGGGCGGCCGGCGCGATCCCGGCGCAGTTGACGAGGATGCGGGCGGGACCGTGCGCCTCGGCCGCCCGCGCCACGGCGGCCTCGGCGCTCGCCGCGTCCGCCACGTCGCAGGCGATGCCGATCCCGCCGAGCACGGCGGCCCGGGCTTGCGCCGCTGCCCCGTCGAGGTCGAGCAGCGCCACCCGCGCGCCGGCCTCGGCCAGGGCCTGCGCCGTCGCCGCCCCGAGCCCGGAGGCCCCGCCCGTCACGATCGCCGAGAGACCCTGGATCCGCATCGCCCGCTCCCGCCAAGCCCCGCGCGCGCGGCGCGGAGCCCGATGTCTAGCGGATCGAGCGGCGGGCGGAAGAGGCCGGCGCAACATGCTTTTCCCTCCCCCGCAGAGGGGGGGAAGGGCGGCACGTCCCCGTTCGGGTCGGGCGCGCTGCGAAAGCCGCCTCAGCGCGGCGGCGGCTCGTTGTACATCGGAACGTTGTCGTTGCGCGGCAGGTAGGCGCGCACGACCGGGCCGTAGACGCGCGGCCCGGCATAGGCGCCGTACCGGCGGTCGAGGCCGGCCGGGGGGAGGGGGCGATGCGCGAGGCGCCGCGGCGCGGCGCGCGGGGCCGCCTCGGCGTAGCCCGGCCCCTCGGCCGCGGCGGGGCCGGCGAGCGACAGCGTCGCCAGCAGGCCCGCGAGGGTGACGAGGGGGAGCGAGATCCGAACGGGCATGATGGGTTTCCGACGCGTAGGGAAGCGAGGATCGCCGCGCGATGCGCTGACTCGGTCGGCGAGCTAAGCGCTCAGAACTTCACGCCGAGGGCGCCGCGGACCGTGTTGACGTTCATCTTGTTGTCGCCGAAGGCGCTGAACCATACATACTGGTATTCGGCGCGTAGAAACACGTTCTGTGTGATCGAGACATCGACTCCCGCGCCAAGCGCGCCGCCGAGAGCGAACTTCTCCTTCAAGCTACCGCCACTTTGCGCCAGCGTTGCAACGAGGGTGTTCCGCGTCGAGTCGGTGTATTGTGCGGTCGCGACGTTGACGGTATCGCCAACGAGAGCTCGACCATACGCAAGTCCGCCTGTCACGAAGGGCAAGAACTGACCGTAGGCATACCCGGCACGAGCCCGGATTGTTCCGTAATCTTCCAAAGTAGCGCGCGCCGCCGTGTGAACGAAGGCATCGTAGAAGTAGTTATCCTTCGTCGTCACGTTGCGGGTGAGGCTGTCCTCCGATCGCGCCTTCTGATTGGCGTTCGTGTAGTCGACCTCTATACCGAAAACGGCATCGTCGATTTGGATGTTGTAGCCGGCAAATCCGCCGAACGAGACGTCGTGCGCACGCCCAGGGCGAAGCGTGTTCCACCGCGAAACATCGAACTCGTTCTGGATCGTGGATGTCCGCAAGATGTGCGCGATGTCGGATTGTCCAGCACTTCCGAAGTTGAAGCTTGTCGTGCTGTACCCGCCGTGCCCGCCGACATACACGCCGCTCCAGTCGATCGCCGTGACCGCGACCGGCGGGTCGTAGTCGGGGCCGCGGAGGAAATCGTAGTCGAGGTCGGCGGCGCGGGCTGTGGTCGGGCCGGCCAGGCTCAGGGCGGCAAGAAGTGCGCGGGAAGTCTTACGCATCGCGGTCGTCCTCGGGGCGGCAACACGACCGCACTACGAAACCTGTTCTCTCTTGATAGGAGAGTAACCTTAATGGCTGGTTTCGATATCGGCCGGCATGCCGTGTCAATGCGGGGATGCGACGCGAAAACCGGAACGAAGACGGGATTTTACCGCACGCCCGCGCCCGGCGACCGGGCCGAGGCTTCGATCCGCGGATCGCGACGCCACCCCGACCGCCGACGCCCGTCGCTTCGGGCGTCGGCTCGCCCGCCGTGCCGCGGACGAGCGCCGGCATATGACGGTCGCGAGGTGGGAAATCCGATACCGCCCGGGGGCGGTCACGCCCCCGATCCAGCCATCTCTCCGCAGGGCAAGGGGCCGCGCGAGGCCCGCGGCCGCTTCGCGTCCGTCGGCGATCGCCCGGTCGCGGATCAGTTGCCGTAGGCGCTGCCGCCGAGACCGGCGAGGCTCGGGCCGCTGCCGAAGCCGCCGAGGTCGTAGCGCAGGCCGAGGCGGAACTCGTTGGCGGCGATGTCCTTCAGCCGCGTGCCGGCGTTGTAGGCGTCGAGCCCGCTCTTGGCGTTGCCGAAATCGACGTAGCGATAGGCCGCGTCCAGGCTGAAGCCGCCGCCGATCGCGTAGGAGACGCCGCCGGTCAGCGCCCAGGCGAGCGAGGCGACCGAGCGGTTCGGGCGCGCCACGGCGGTGCGCAGGCCGGTGCCGGGGTTGCCGTCGCAGGCGTCGACCGTGCAGGTGGTCTGGGTGTAGCCCCGCGCCACGCCCATGTCCGAGAGGCCGATGCCGGCGCCGACATAGGGCGTCAGTCCCCACCAGGTGCCGAGGTCGGCGTAGACGTTGACGAGGGCGGTGAGCGCGGAGACCTGCGCCGCCTCGACATTGTAGCCGGTGGCGAAGTTCGAGCGCGAGGAGGCGGCGCCGTAGCGGGCCGGCTCGCGCTGGTCGACGGTCGCGTCGACGCGCAGCCACGGGGTGATCCGGTAGCCGACGCCGCCGCCGTAGCCGGCCGCATCGCTCAGGCGCAGGCCGACGAGCGGCGGCATGCCCGGGTCGTTCGCGTCCGCCCGGGTGTCGTCGTGCGGGCGCGCGTAGGCCGATTCGGTGAAGTCGGCCCGCAGGTACCAGCCGCCGCCGACCGCGACCGGCGGCGCCATCGGCGGGGGCGGGGGCAGCAGGTCGGCGGCCTCGGCGCGACCGATCCCGAGGAGAAGCAGCGCCGCGGCGGCGAAGCGGCGTTCGAGCGCAGCCATGGGGAAAGTCCTCACGCAAGATCAACGGTTGCATCCCGTAGGACGACTTGACGAGGACCCTAAACCCCAAATCTTGTGAACGGCTTAACCGTATTTCGCGGTCCGTGGCGCGCGTCTTGGCCCTGAAACGAAAGAAGACGGCGCGGATCGGATCCGCGCCGTCTTCGATGTCGAGGCCGTGCAGGTTCGGTACGTGTCTCAGTACTTGCGGACGAGCGGGCCCGGGGCCGGCTGATAGTCGGGCACCAGCGGCGGCAGCGGCGCGGCGACGAGGCCGCCGAGCAGGTAGCGCACGCCGATCTTCACGTCGTGGGCCTCGATGTCCTTGATCTTCACGCCGGCTCCGGCCTCGCCGCAGCAGGTGGAGAAGCTGGCGCCGGTCGAGGCGTGGCCGAGGTTCAGGTAGCGGTAGGCGAGCTCGACCTTGAACGCGTCGGTGACGTTGTAGGCGAGACCGGCATGGAGCGCCCAGGCGAAGCTGCCGGTGGTCTTGTCCTTGTACGACTTGGTCGTCGCCTGGCTGTTGTACACCGGCGTCGCGTTGCCGTTCGCGTCGACCGTGTAGGTCGGGGTGTAGTTGTAGGTCGGCGGGGCGCAGGGGCAGCCGCCGTATTGCGGGTTGCCGTAATCGTAGGCGTAGGTCGGGCTGGTGAACTGGCCGTTCGTGCCGTAGCCGGAGACGTGGTTGAAGGCGTAGCCGGCGCCGGCGCCGATGAACGGCGTGATGCCGTACCAGGTGCCGAGGTCGAAGTAGGCGTTGGCGAGGACGACGGCCGAATCGAAGTGGCCGCTCGACTTGTTGATGCCGTACGAGCCGAGGCCGTTGTCGTAGTCGGGGCCCCTGTAGTACTCGCTGCCGCGCAGGCCGGTGGAGTAGCGGTACTCGCCGGTCACGTCGCCGCGCAGGAACGGGGTGAACTGGTAGCCGACGCCGACCCCGGCGAAGCCGCCGCCGCCGACCTCGTTGCCGTAGGAGCGGTTCGCCTCCGGGTAGCCGGCATAGTCGTAGGACGTGCTGTACTTCGCCCGGTCGTAGACGCTGGCCCCGACGTCGCCGCGCAGGTACCAGCCGCCGCCGACCTCGATCGGCGGGGCATAGGGCGGCGGGGGCGGGGGCGGCAGCAGGTCGGCGGCTGCGGCCAGTGAGGGCGCGCCGACGCTCGCCGCGAGCGTCAGGGTGCGCACCAAAGCGACGAGCTTGGAGCGGGCCATAAGAATTCCTTCACGCTTAAATGTGCCGGAAGCTTTCGGTGCCGGCTCTGGTGACCTCCCGGACCATGGCGGCAAGGTCTTAAAGCTGGCTTAACGTTAAAACTTAGCGTTATGGATTGTTTGAGGTGCGCAATCCTGCACGTCCCCGATGCGGTCCTGCGGACACAATCGCCGTTCCGGGCGTTGCCTGCACAGCCTCCACCGAGCGAGATCGACATGACGCGCCTGTTCATCGCCGACGTCCGGACCCCGTCCGGCCCGCGCCCCCTGGTCACGGTGCGCGCGGCCTCGGAGGCCGAGGCGCTGCTGTTCCTCGAGGCGCACTACCCCGAGGACCGGATCGAGGCGGTGGCCGAGCCGGGCGAGTGGGCCAGCGATGCCGCGACCGGATCGAACCCCGGCGACGTCCGCGAGCATCCCGGCAGCACCTGGCCGACCAGCCTGTCGCGGGCGCCCGCCGGGCCCTGATCGGTGCTGCCGGAGGACGTGCGCGCCCTCGCGCTGATGCTGCCGGAAGCGATCCCCGGCGCGCACAAGGGCAACCCGGATTTTCGCGTGGGCGGCCGGGTCTTCGCGACGCTATGGACCGAGGAGGACCGGCTGGTGCTGCGGCTGTCGCCGGAGGACCAGGAGCGCCTGCTGGTGGCCGAGCCGGACCTGTTCTCGGCCATCGACGGCGCCTGGGGCCGCCGCGGCTGGACCAACCTCGACCTCGACGCCTGCGAGGAGGAGATTCTGCGGGACGCCCTGCTCGCCGCCTGGCGCGCCACGGCGCCGGCCGGGCTGGTCTCGGTCTACGAGCCGACGGCGTGAGGGCGGCCGCTCCGCGAGCCGGTGTCGAGCGCCGCCCGCTTGCGTCATTCGGCCCGGCGCCGTGGTGGTGATCGGGACGGCCCGGCGGCCCGTCGATCGCCGGGCGGGTCGTCGGGCTCGCCTCAGGCCTCAGCGAGCAGCTTGGCCGCGAACGCACCGAGCATGCCGCCCATCAGCCAGCGCTGCGCCCGCATCCAGGACGGGCGCCGGGCGAGGCCGGCCGCCAGCGCCCCGGCCGTGGTGGCGATGACGACGCCGAAGGCGAGGTTGAGGGCGATGTGCATCAGGCCGAGCACCAGGGTCTGAGCCAGCACGCTGCCGTGGCCGGGGATCACGAATTGCGGCAGCAGCGCGAGGTAGAGCAGCGCCGCCTTGGGGTTCAGCAAGGTCGTGGCCAGCCCCATCGCGAGCACCCGGCAAGGGCCGGCCTGCGGCAGGTCCGCGGCTCGGAATGGCGAGACGCCCCCGGGGCGCACTGCGGACCAGGCGAGGAGCAGCAGGTAGGCCGCCCCGGCGAGCCGCAGGGCATCGTGGGCGTAGGGCACCGTCGCAAGCAGTGCCGTGATCCCGAAGGCGGCGCAGGTCATGTAGAGCAGAAACCCTAGCGCGCTGCCCACCAGCGAGACCAAGCCGGCCCGGCGCCCCTGCGCGATCGAGCGCGAGATCAGGTAGATCATGTTCGGCCCCGGCGTGATCGCCAAGCCGAGGATCACCGCGCCGTAGGCGACGAGGGTGGGATGGTCGGGCATCGTCGGGCTCCTGCCGCACGCTTCGTGGCGGCGCAGCCCCGGATTTCCCATCCGCCCTTCGATCGGTAAAATACCATCTCAAGATCCCTGTGATACGGCTGGGCTATCGAAGTGACCGTGGACGTCCGGTTGATCCGGCACCTCTGGCTGTTCCTGGCGGTGGCCGAGGCACGGCATTTCGGGCGTGCCGCCCAGCGGCTCGGCATGTCGCAGCCCCCGCTGAGCGAGGGCATCCAGACCTTGGAGCGGATGCTGGGCGCGCGGTTGTTCGACCGCGACCGCCGCGGCGTGCGGCTCACGCCCGCGGGCGCCGCGATCCTGCCGGCGGTGCAGGTCTTCGCCGGCCAGGTCGAGCGCTTGGAGCGGGCCGTGCGCGAGGCGGTCGCAGGCCGGACCGGCACGCTGACCGTCGGCGCGATCAACTCGGCGCTTCTGGAGGACTTGCCGCCGATGGTGGCGCGCCTGCGTGCGGCCCGGCCGGGGCTGACGATCGCCGTGCGCGAGATCGACAGCGTCGAGGCGGTGCCGCTGATCGAGACGGGCGAGATCGATCTCGCCTTCGCGCGCCTGGAAGGGGAACTCGGCCCGAACATCCGCTCGCGGCCGGTCGCCACCGATCGTCTCGCCGTCGCCCTGCCGCGCGATCACCGGCTGACCGGCATGGCGGCGGTCCCGCTGGCGCTGCTGGCCGATGCGGATTTCGCGATGTTCGCTCGCCGCTCCAGCCCGGTCTACTTCGACCGAGTGACGGCAGCCTGCCACGCGGCGGGGTTCGCGCCGCGCATCGTGCACGAGGTCCGCGCCGTGACCTCGCAGATCGCCTTCGTGGCCTGCGGGCAGGGTGTCGCGCTGGTGCCCCTGCGCTTCGAAGGGCTCGCCCCGCCCCAGGTCGTGATCCGACCGCTGGCCGAGAACGTTGAGATCGTCGCGGCGGCCCTGGTCTGGTCGGACGCCCGCAGCAATCCTCTGGTCGACGCGGCCATCGCGTCGTTCACGGAGCCGACCGGATGAGGCTTCCCACCCCGAGCCGTCCTTCCGGTCACGACACCGGGCCCGACCGGAGCCGCCGCCGCTACAGCCGGAAATCCTCGCCGAGGTAGAGCCGGCGCGCGTCGGCGTTGGCGACGATTTCCTCCGGGGTGCCCTCGGTGAGGATGCGGCCGGAATGGGCGATGTAGGCGCGGTCGATCAGGCCGAGCGTCTCGCGGACGTTGTGGTCGGTGATCAGCACGCCGATGCCGCGCTGCTTCAGGTGCTTGACGAGGTCCTGGATGTCGCCGACCGCGATCGGGTCGATGCCGGCGAAGGGCTCGTCGAGCAGCATGAAGGTCGGCGACGAGGCCAGCGCCCGGGCGATCTCGCAGCGCCGCCGCTCGCCGCCCGAGAGCGCGATCGACGGGGACTTGCGCAGGCGCGCGATGTCGAATTCCTCGAGCAGCGAATCGAGCTTCCTCGCCCGCGCCTTGCGGTCGGGCTCGGCGACCTCGAGCACGGCGCGGATGTTGTCCTCCACCGTCAGGCCGCGGAAGATCGAGGCTTCCTGCGGCAGGTAGCCGATGCCGAGGCGCGCGCGCTGGTACATCGGCAGGTGGGTGATCGCCAGGCCGTCCAGCGTGATGTGGCCGCGGTCGGCCGCCACCAGCCCGGTGATCATGTAGAAGATCGTGGTCTTGCCGGCGCCGTTCGGCCCGAGCAGGCCGACCGCCTCGCCGGTCCGCACCGTGAGCCCGGCCTCGTGCACGACGGTGCGCGCGCCGTAGCTCTTGCGCAGGCCGCGGACGCTGAGGATGCCGGGGCCGCCCTCGACCTCGGACGGCACCGCCTCGGGCCGGGCGCGGCCGAGCACCCGCCCGAGCCAGGACGGGCGCGGGCTCGCGGTCTCGGACCGGTGCGGGGAGAGGGCCTGACCGCCGGGGACGCCGATCGAACCGCTCAATTGGCCTGGGCCCGCGTCTTGCCGTCGGACTTGCCGTCGCCCTTGGCGGCATCCGTCTTGGCTGCGTCACCCTTGGCTGCGTCGGCCGGCTTCGGCGCGGTCCTGGCGATGCCGGCGGGCTGCGCGCAGCCCTTGGCGGGCTTGTCCTTCTCGGCCTTCTCGCCCGGCACGAACAGGGCGGAGACGCGCCCGCCCGGCACCGGGTCCATGTTCGCGCGGCCGGTGTTCATGTCGTAGACGAGGCGTTGGCCGCGGGTGACGTTCTGGCACTGGCTCAGCACGACGTTGCCGGTGAGCACGATGCGCTTGGCCGCCTGGTCGAACACCGCGCTGTCGCCGGTGGCGACCTGGTCCTTCTGCACCACCGTGACCGGGCCGGCGCATTCCACCTTCTGGATGCCGTTCTCGCCCATGCCGGCCGCATCCTTGGGCTTGTCCTCGGCCTCCGCGGCTGGGCTCGCCTTGTCCTTGGCGTCCTTGTCCTTGCCGCGCTTGTAGTGGACCGTCATCGTCGAGCAGCGGATGGTGCTCTCGCCCTGCACGGCCACGACGTTGCCGGCGAAGATCGCCTTGCTCTCGCGGTCGAACACGTCGAGCCGGTCGGCGTCGATCTTGATCGGCTCCTTGCCGCCGCCCATCGATCCGAACGGCGAGGTCGGATCCTTCTTCGGCGCCGCCGCGACGGCCGGCTTCTCGGCCCGGGCGGGCGCGACCGGCAGCGCAACGGAGAGAAGCGACGCGGCCGCGAAGGCGGCGGCGAGCCGCGCCGGCAGACCGGACAGGCCGGTCATGGTCGGCCGTCCGTCGGCTCGGCCGAGGAGGTGAGGACGCGCAGGGGCACCTTGGCCGGCTCGGCCTTGTCGTCGGCCTTCGCGTCCTTGGCCTTGTCCTGGTGGAACACGGTGTGGACGTTGCCGATGAACGAGATCACGCGGCCGTTCTCGACCACGTCGAGCCCGTCGGCGACCACCTGGCCGCTCGGCACCGACACGGTGACGGTCTCGGCCGATTTCACGCTGCCGGCCTTGAAGTCGACGGCGGCCGATTGCAGCCGCGCCTCCTCGCCCTTGTCGGTCCAGATCCGGATGTCCTGCTTGAGATCGAGCGCCTCGCGGGTGGTGTCGAACAGCCCGGTCGCCGCCTCGATCCAGGCGAGGCCGCCCTTGTCGTCGGTGGCGACGTGGCCGCGCATCGCCTCGAGTTCGATCAGGCTCGGCTTGCGCATGTCCTGCAGCGCGGCGGTGGCGGTGACCTCGTAGCCGCGGTCGCCCTTGCGGAAGCCGGAGAGCTTCGGGTTCTCCATCCGCACCTTGGTGCCCGACAGCGTCACCGGCCCGACGCTGACGCCGGGGATGACGGCCGCGAACGGGTTGAACAGCCAGGCTCCGAGCGCGATCACCGCGCCGCCCGCGACCAGGGGCAGCACCCGGCGCAGCGTGCGCACCTGGGCGCTGTGGCGATGGGCGCGCGCATGCGCGCGGGTGCGGCGCAGGTCGGTCCGACCGCTCGCCTGGGCGTACCCGTTCATCTCGACCGCGTCGACGACCTGCATGACGATTCCGATGCGCGACGCTGGGGCGATGCGCCCGCGAGCCCGGCCCCGACGCTTCGCGCGCCGCGCCGACTCGTCCGGGATGCGCCCGGCCGATGGCGAAGTTATGGCCCAAGCGTTTCCGAATGTTCAACTGTCGCCTGCATCCGGAAGCCGTGCGGGCGAGGATTCGGCGGACGCGCCGTGCGTTCGCGCACGGCGATGGCGCGGCCGTTCCCGGATGGCGTGCGCTGGCGGCGCCCGACCCGGGCGGGCCGCTGTCGGACTGTCCTGCGACGCCCGATCGCCCGTCCCTCCCGCCCGGCGGGGGAAAGGGCGCCTTTCCCGTTCGAGAGAGGCGGCGCGGTGCGTGGCGGGATCGATCCGGCGCCGAGACCCCGCGCAGCCGCGAACCGACGGGCCGGGCAGGAAGGCGTCGCGGCGGCGCCCCCGAGGCGGGACCGCAGGCCGGACGAGGCCCGGCCTGCCTCGGCCGCCTTACGCCTGCGCGGCGTCCGCCGGCGCGCCGGCCTTCGGGCCGCCCTTGGCGACGCCGACCAGGGCCGGGCGCAGGGTCCGGTCGCCGATGACGTAGCCCGACTGGACCACCTGCACGACGGTGCCGGCCGGCACCTCCGGGTCGGGCACCTCGAACATCGCCTGGTGGCGGTTCGGGTCGAAGCGCTGGCCCTTGGGCTCGACCACCTTCACGCCATGGCGCTCCAGGGTCTTGGCGAGATCCCGCTCGGTCAGCTCGATGCCGTCGATCAGGCCCTTCAAGGCGCCCTCGGCCGAGGCCCGCGCCTCGGCCGGGACGCTGTCGAGCGCGCGGCGGATGTTGTCGGCGACGTTGAGCACGTCGCGGGCGAAGTTGGTGACCGCGTAGGTCCGGCCGTCGGCGACCTCGCGCTCGGTCCGGCGGCGCAGGTTCTCCATCTCGGCCAGCGTGCGCAGCGTGCGGTCCTTCAGCTCGTCGCGCTCGGCGGTCATCGCCGCGAGCTTCGCGTCGGCGGCCGACCCGTCCTGGGACGCGGGGGCGTCGTGCGGCGCCTCGTGCGCCACGCCGGCCCCGGCCTCGACCGTGCTCTGGCGCGGGTCGTCATGCTGCATGTCGTTGCTCGTCATCGCGAAAAGGGCTCGCCGGGTGATTTCGGGGTCGGCGTTGATATCAGGCGCGCGGGCCGCGAAATCAACCCGGCGAAGCACATCACGCCTCCCGCGGCGGCGGCGCGGCGACGAGCGCCTCGAGCCCTTCGGCCTTCATCACCGCCACGTCGCCGGCGAAGACCTCCATCACCGCGCTGCGGATCGCCGCCTGGCGGTCGGGCTGGGTGACGCGGGTGCCGGTCAGGTCGGTGACGTAGAACACGTCCACCGCCCGCTCGCCGAAGGTCGCGACATGCGCCGAGGTGATGTTGAGGTTGAGGCGGTTCAGCGCCGTGGTCAGCTCGTAGAGCAGGCCCGGCCGGTCGAGACCGGTGACCTCGACCACCGTCTCGCGGCTGGACAGCGCGTTGTCGATCGCCACGTCCGGCGGGACCAGGAAGGTCTTGGCCCGGCCGGCGGAGGGCGGGTGCTTGTCGGCCACGAGCTCGGCGATCTTGATCTCGCCCTTGAGCGAGCGCTCGATCGAGGCGGTGATGCGCCGGCCGCGGCGCATCTCGTCCTCGTCGCGCTCGAAGGCGCGGGAGATGAAGATCGAATCGAGGGCGAAGCCGTCGCTGGTGGTGAAGGCCTGGGCGTCGACGATGTTGCCGCCGGCCGCCGCGCAGGCCCCGGTGACGATGGCCAGCAGCCGCGGATGGTCGGGCGAGTACACCGTCAGCTCGGTGACGCCGCGGACCGGATCGGTCTCGACGTCGGTGGCGCTGGTGCGGCCGGCCTCGATCGCCTGGCGGATGAAGCCGGCGTTCTTGAACTGGCGCACGCCGTCGACCTTCAGCCAGTAGGCCTGGTTGTGGCGCGCGGCGTAGGCGTCGAACACCTCCGACGACCAGTCGGGCAGCTGCTCGCGCAGGCCCATCTGGATCAGCCGGACGCGGTCGGTGCGGGCGATCTCGGAATGGCCGCCCGACAGCACCACCTCGGTCTCGTCGTAGAGGGTGCGGATCAGCGTGCCCTTCCACGCGGTCCAGACGCCGGGGCCGACGGCGGTGATGTCGGCGACGGTGAGGATCGTCAGCAGGCGCAGGCGCTCCAGCGTCTGCACCACGGCGGCGAACTTCTCGATGGTCTTCGGGTCCGAAAGGTCGCGGCTCTGGGCGGTCATCGACATCAGGAGATGGTGCTCGACGAGCCAGGCCACCGTCTCGGTCTCGGCCTGGGTCAGGCCGAAGCGCGGGCACAGCTTCTGCGCGATCGCCGCGCCGGCGATCGAGTGGTCCTCGGGCCGGCCCTTGGCGATGTCGTGGAGCAGGATCGCCACGTAGAGCGCGCGCCGGTTGTGGATCGCGTTGACCAGGCGCGAGACCAGCGGGAACTGCTCCTCGGTGCGCCCGGAATCGATCGCCGCGAGCACGCCGAGCGAGCGCAGCAGGTGCTCGTCCACCGTGAAGTGGTGGTACATGTTGAACTGCATCATCGCGACGATGCGGCCGAAATCCGGGATGAAGCGGCCGAGCACGCCGGCCTCGTTCATCTGCCGCAGCACCGATTCCGGCGAGTTCTTCGAGGTCAGGATCTCGAGGAAGAGGCGGTTGGCCTCCTCGTCGGCGCGCAGGGCGTGGCCGATCAGGCGCAGGGAGCGGTTCGCCAGGCGCTTGGCGTCGGGATGGATCGCGAGGTTGTGCCGGTCGGCGAGCCAGAACAGGCGCAGGAGGTTGACCGGATCGCGCTCGAACGCGTCCTCGGCGCGGACGTTGACCCGGCCGTGGTCGAGCCAGAAATCCTCCGCCTCGATCGCGGTGGCGCGGAACCGGTCGCGGAACTTGCCGATCCAGCGGTCGAGCACCGGCGTGCGCTTGGCGTGGCGCGCCTCCAGCTCGGCGCAGACGATGGCGGTGAGGTCGCCGACGTCCTTGGCGATCAGGAAGTACGCCTTCATGAAGCGCTCGACGCCCGACAGCCCGCCGCGCGGCCCGAAGCCGAGGCGCTCGGCGATCTTCGGCTGCAGCCCGAAGGACAGCCGCTCCTCCGCGCGCCGCGTGACGAAGTGCAGGTGGCAGCGCACCCGCCACAGGAACTCGTCGCAGCGCTCGAACAGGCGGTACTCCTCGGCCGTGAACAGGCCGGCGGCGACGAGCTCGACCTGGTCGCGAACCCGGTAGGTGTACTTGGCGATCCAGAACAGGGTGTTGAGGTCGCGCAGGCCGCCCTTGCCGTCCTTGACGTTGGGCTCGACCAGGTAGCGCGAGGAGCCGGCCTTGGTGATGCGGCCGTCGCGCTCGCGCAGCTTGGCCTCGACGAACTCGTGCGCGGTGCCCATCACCAGCTCGGCGTCGAAGCGCGTCACCAGCTCCTCGAACAGCACCCGCGTGCCGAACAGGAAGCGCGCCTCCAGGAGCGCCGTGCGGATCGTCATGTCGGCGCGGGCCTCGCGCAGGCATTCCTCGACCGAGCGGGTGGCGTGGCCGACCTTCAGCTTGAGGTCCCACAGCACGTAGAGCATCGCCTCGACGACGCTCTCCGACCACGCGGTCTGCTTGTAGGGCAGCAGGAACAGGAGATCGATGTCGGAGCCCGGCGCCATCGTGCCCCGGCCGTAGCCGCCGGTCGCCACCACCGCGAGCTGCTCGCCGGTGGAGGGGTTGTCGTTCGGATAGAGCCGCCAGACCACCGCGTCGTGGATCGCGCGCACCACCGCGTCGGTCAGGTTCGACAGGGCGCGGGCGCAGCGCATGCCGTCCCGGTCCTTCAGAAGCTGCGCCTCGGCCGCCGCGTGGCCGGCCTCGATGACCCGCTTCAGCTCCGGCACCAGGACGGCGCGGAGCTTCGTCGGCTCACGAGCCTCGCGATCCAGGGCATCCAGAACCTTGTCCAGGGCAGCGACGGCATCGAACATGGGTACCCGTTAGCATGAACTGCCGGTGCTGCCAGCGGGGCCGGGCTTCCGGACCGGCGCGCGGCGTCGAGCCAGGGTCCTCGAGCCGGGGCTCGTCAACGAAGGGCCTCGGGCGAGGGGCCGCGAGCAAGAGCCACGCCGAAGCCACGCTCGATCCGGATCCGCCGGAGCGGGCGGGGTGCCGGTGGGCGAGCTTTGACGCGCCGTCCCGGGGATCGTATATACGAAGGCGATACGTTGATGCGAGCGCGGCACGGTGCCGTTCGAAGCTTGGTCACAGCCATGCCAGGGAGGTGCGCGTGATCGTTCAGTTCTCCCGATGGGGCAACAGTCTCGCCCTCCGCATTCCGGCGCAGATCCTGCGAGACGTCGGCGCTGCTGAAGGCAGCACGGCCGAACTGAGTGTCGAGGAGGGGCGGATCGTCATCGCGCCGCGCGCAGAGCCGCCGCGCTACACCTTCGACGGCCTGCTTGCCGGCATCACCAAAGAGAACCTGCACGACGACCAGTTCGAGGGGCGGACGGTCGGTGACGAGATCTGGTGAGCCGCCCTATTGCCCTGATCTCGGCGACCTGATCTTCCTCGAGTTCAGTCCGCATCTTGGGACCGAGCAGGGCTTCACCCGGCCCGGGCTCGTCCTCACGCCGCGGTCCTACAACGGCCTCGTCGGGCGCTGCTTCGCGTGTCCGGTCACCAGCCGCGGACGTGGCTACCCTTACGAGGTGGCCCTGCCGTCCGGGCTGAAGATCCACGGCTTCGTCCTTGCGGACCAGGGCAAGCCGCTCGCCTGGGCCGAGCGCTACGCGCGCTTCGTCGACGTCGCGCCGGCGGCCGTGATCGATGACGTGAAGGCGAAGATCGCGGCGTTCCTGCAACTCGGTTGATGCCGATCGTCCACGGCTGTGCGTCCTATATTGCGGAATTGTCGTTTGACATAAAGAACGCACCGGCCTAGCTCGGATCAAACGCCCGATCCGAAAAGGACTGTCCTCATGCGCCTTGCCCGCCGCGCGCTTCTCGGTGCCGCCCTCGTGCTCGCTCTCCCGGTCGCCCTGCCCACCGCCTTGTCTGCGCCCGCCGGCGCCGCCGAGGTCAAGGAGGTCCGCCTGGACTGGGCGACCTACAATCCGGTCGGGCTGGTCCTGAAGGACAAGGGGTTTTTGGAGGAGGCGCTGAAGCCGAGGGGCATCACCGTGCGCTGGGTCCAGTCGCTCGGCTCCAACAAGGCGCTCGAATTCCTCAATGCCGGCGCGATCGACTTCGGCTCCTCGGCCGGCGCCGCCGCCCTCGTGGCGCGCATCAACGGCAACCCGATCAAGGCGGTCTACGCCTTCTCGCGGCCGGAATGGACCGCGCTCGTCACCCGCAAGGGCAGCGGCATCGCGCGGGTCGCCGACCTCAAGGGCAAGCGCATCGCCGTGACCCGCGGCACCGACCCGCACATCTTCCTGATCCGCGCCCTCCAGGGCGCCGGCCTGACCGAGCGCGACGCCAAGCTCGTCCTGCTCCAGCACGCCGACGGCCGCACGGCGCTCGACCGCGGCGACGTCGACGCCTGGGCCGGCCTCGACCCGATGATGGCCGCGGCCGAGATCGAGAACGACGACGTGCTGTTCTTCCGCGACGCGAGCGCCAACACCTGGGGCCTGCTCGACGTGCGCGAGGCGTTCGCCCAGGAGAACCCCGAGCTCGTCCGCACCGTGATCGCCGCCTATGAGCGGGCGCGGCTGTTCGCGATCGAGAACCCGGACGCGCTGAAGGCGGCCCTGGTCGCCGCGACGAAGCTGCCCGAGCCGGTGATCGCCCGGCAGGTCGCCCGCACCGACCTCTCCGAGCCGGCGGTCGGCAAGGCCCAGGCGGCCTCGATCCAGGCGGCCGGCCTCGCCCTGCAGCAGGCCGGCATCATCCCCGCCGGCACCGACGTCGCCGCCGCCGTCGACGGGCTGATCGACACGCGCTTCAACCCGGCGCGGTAGGCGAGGGCGTATCGAGCCCCGCTCGCATCGGTCGTCGCAGAGCCGTATCGTCCGCGCGATCCGCAGCGCGGCTCCTTCTCCCAGGGGGAGAAGGGTGGGATGAGGGGCGTGCCTCAGACGGAAAGGTCACACCCCTCACCCTGTCCCTCTCCCCCTGGGAAAGGGGGCCCGCGCCGCGATATGCCCACGGTCCGGTCGATGCACACAGCAGGAGCGACCGGAGGCATGCCCGAGATCACGAACCTCCTCGCCTTTGCGCTTGTCTCCCTCGGCATGGTGCTGACGCCGGGGCCGAACATGGTCTACCTGGTCTCGCGCTCGCTCTCGCAGGGGGCGGGCGCCGGGCTGGTCTCGCTCGGCGGGGTCGCGGCGGGGTATCTCGTCTACATGCTGGCGGCGGCCTTCGGCATCACCGCGCTGCTGCTCGCCGTGCCCTTCGCCTACGACGCCCTGCGCCTTTCCGGCGCGCTGTACCTGATGTGGCTGGCCTGGCAGGCGGTGCGGCCGGGCGGGCGCTCGCCGTTCCAGCCGCGGATGCTGCCGCCCGACGGGCCGCGGCGGCTGTTCGCGATGGGGTTCCTGACGAACCTCCTCAACCCGAAGATCGCGGTGATGTACCTGTCGCTGCTGCCGCAGTTCATCACGCCGGGGCACGGCAGCGTGCTGGTGCAATCGCTGGTGCTGGGGTCGGTGCAGACCGGGATCAGCATCGGCGTGAACGCGCTGCTCGCCGTCACCGCCGGGTCGGTGGCCGCCTTCCTCGGCGGGCGCCCGGCCTGGATGGTGGCGCAGCGCTGGCTGATGGGCACTGTGCTCGCTGGCCTCGCGGTGCGGATGGCGACCGAGGCGCGGCGCTGAGCCCGCGGCGGTGCTATAGGGCCGCCGACCCTCCAGCTCCCGACGGTCCGATGCCACACCTTTCCGAGCTCGACGCCCGATGACCGGACCCGCGGCCGCTCCGGCGGCGAACGCCGCTTCCAACCTCGCGCCAAGCGCCGCCCCACGGGCCGGACGCGCGGTCTCCCCGCGCTTGGGCCGGGCCGGCCTCGGCCTCCTGCTTCCGCTGGCGCTGGCTCTGGGCTGGGAGGCGGCGGTCCGTGCCGGCCTGGCGCAGGGCCGGCTGCTGCCGCCGCCGAGCCGGATCGCGGCGACGCTGTGGGAGCTCGCCCGCTCGGGCGACCTGTGGATGCACGTCTCCGCGACGCTGGTGCGCGTCGGCCTCGGCTTTGCGCTCGGCGCGGCGGCGGGGATCGTCGCGGGCGCGCTGACCGCGACCCTGCCGACCCTGCGCCGGCTCGTCGACCCGAGCCTGCAGGCGTTGCGCGCGGTGCCGTCGCTCGCCTGGGTGCCGCTGTTCATCCTGTGGTTCGGCATCCTCGAGACGCCGAAGGTGATGCTGATCGCGGTCGGGGTGTTCTTCCCCGTCTATGTCGGGGTCGCGGGCGCCATCGCCTCGGTCGACCGCAAGCTCGTCGAGGTCGGGCGGATCTTCCGGCTGTCGCGGGCGGCGCAGGTGCGGCGCATTCTGCTGCCCGCGGTGCTGCCGGCCACCGTCACGGCCTTGCGCACCGGCCTCGGGCTCGGCTTCCTGTTCGTGGTCGCGGCCGAGCTGATGGGGGCGTCCGAAGGTCTCGGCTACCTGCTGATCGACGGCCAGCAATTCTCCAAGCCCGAGCAGATCCTCGCCGCGATCATCGCCTTCGCGGTGGCGGGCAAGCTCGCCGACGCTTTGCTGGTAGCGCTCACGACCCCGCTGGTGCGCTGGCAGGACACGGCGCGGGACGCGCTCTGATCACGATCGCCGCGGGACGCGCTCCGACGGGAGACGCGTCGGGTTTCGCGCTCGGGGCGCGTCGCCTCAGTCCTGGTCGGGCTCGTCGGTCTCGGCCCGGTCGCGATCGTGGACCGGGCGCGGGTGCGCCGTCACCGGCGGGAACAGCTCGGCGAGCCCGGCGGCCACCCCGTAGAGCACCGGATCGGACCCGGGCCCGGAATGCGGCGGGTGGAGATCGCTCTTGACCATGGAATTCGTCACCTTCGGCGCCCTATTCATCCCGTTGCCAGCGCCGTCGTAAGCCTGACGGACAGCTCCAAGACTGCCCTTAGGGCTTGTCAAGTCGTGCTTTGGTCCAGGGTTTCATGCCGGCGAAAAGAAAGTTTCGGTGTGCCCGTCGATGGTTGCAGACGAACGCGGGCCGAACCATCCGAGGGTTGAGGCCGGGATGCGAACCGGTAGTTTATTGCACGGCAGCATGACGTACGCTCCGAGGCTTCGTTCTGTTGCGGTGCAGCATGACAAATCGGACGCGTTGAAAATGCCGCGCTCGCGGGTTCGTCCGTAGGGAAGCAGAGGGCTGGACCCCCGATTTCGACAGAAGACCTTTGTCGAGCGACCGATCTGCACGATTGAATGCAATCGGCATTTCTGTTCCAGTCGCCACTTAGAACGGGAACAATCTGGGCAGGAAATCATGCCGCGTTTCGAGCCCTGGGATGCGCAGCGCGCTTCCGGGATCATCGCCGAGCACCGTCACCTGGAAGGCGCCACCCTTCCGATCCTGCACGCGCTGCAGGAGACCTTCGGCTACGTCGATGCCGGCGCGGTGCCGCTGGTCGCCGATGCGCTCAACCTGTCGCGGGCCGAGGTCCACGGCTGCATCACCTTCTACCACGACTTCCGCGCCCACCCGACCGGCCGGCACGCGGTGAAGCTGTGCCGCGCCGAGGCCTGCCAGGCCATGGGCTCGGACCGGCTGCACGCCGAGATCCTGTCGCGCCTCGGCACCGGCTGGCACGGCACCACCGCCGACGGGAACGCGACGGTCGAGCCGGTCTACTGCCTCGGCCTGTGCTCCAACGCCCCGGCGGCGCTGGTGGACGGCGAGCCGATCGCACGCCTCACCGCCGACAGCCTCGACGCGGCCCTGAGCGAGGCGCGCGCATGAGCACCCCCATGAGCATCACCCTCTACGTCCCCCGCGACGCCGTGGCCCTCGGCCTCGGCGCCAACCGCGTCGCCCGCGCGCTGTTCTCCGGCGCCGAGCGCCGCGGCCTCGACGTGTCGATCGTCCGCACCGGCTCGCGCGGCCTGTTTTGGCTCGAGCCGATGGTCGAGGTCGCGACCCCCGAGGGCCGCGTCGCCTACGGCCCGGTGACGCCCGCCGACGTCGACGCGCTCCTCGATGCCGGCCTGGCGGAGGGCGGCGACCACCCGCTCCGCCTCGGCGACCCGGAGGCGATCCCGTTCCTGGCCCGCCAGCAGCGACTCACCTTCCACCGCTGCGGCGTGATCGATCCGGTCTCGGTCGACGACTACAAGGCCCATGGCGGCTATCGCGGCCTCGAGGCCGCGTTGCGGCTCGGCCCCGAGGGCACCGTCGGCGAGGTCCGCGAATCCGGCCTGCGCGGCCGCGGCGGCGCCGGCTTTCCCGCCGGCATCAAGTGGAACACGGTGATGCTGGCGCAGTCGCATCAGAAATACGTGGTCTGCAACGCCGACGAGGGCGATTCCGGCACCTTCGCCGACCGGATGATGATGGAGGGCGACCCCTTCAACCTCATCGAGGGCATGACCATCGCCGCCGTCGCCGTCGGCGCGACGCGGGGCTACATCTACCTGCGCTCCGAGTACCCGCAGGCCTTCGCGACGCTGAAGGAGGCCATCGCCAACGGCATCGCGGCGGGCGTCCTCGGCGACGACGTGATGGGCTCGGGCAAGAGCTTCCACCTCGAGGTCCGGCTCGGCGCCGGCGCCTACATCTGCGGCGAGGAGACCTCGTTGCTGGAGAGCCTCGAGGGCAAGCGCGGCATCGTCCGCGCCAAGCCGCCGATCCCGGCGCTGAAGGGCTTCCTCGGCCAGCCGACGCTCGTCAACAACGTGATGACCTTCACGGCGACGCCCTGGATCCTGGAGCACGGCGCCAAGGCCTACGCCGATTACGGCATGGGCCGCTCGCTCGGCACCCTGCCGATCCAGCTCGCCGGCAACGTGAAGCACGGCGGCCTGATCGAGACCGCCTTCGGCATCACGCTGCGCGAGGTGATCGAGGGCTACGGCGGCGGCACCTTCTCCGGCCGCCCGGTCCGCGCGGTGCAGGTCGGCGGCCCGCTCGGGGCCTATTTCCCCGATCACCTGCTCGACACGCCCCTCGATTACGAGGCGATGGCGGCCAACAAGGGTCTCGTCGGCCACGGCGGCATCGTCGTGTTCGACGACACCGTCGACATGGCGAAGCAGGCCCGCTTCGCCTTCGAGTTCTGCGCCACCGAATCCTGCGGCAAGTGCACCCCGTGCCGCATCGGCGCGACCCGCGGCGTCGAGACGATGGACAAGGTCATCGCCGGGATCAGCCCGGAGAAGAACCTCACCGTCATCGCCGACCTCTGCGAGGTCATGACCGACGGTTCGCTCTGCGCCATGGGCGGGCTCACGCCGATGCCCGTGATGAGCGCGATCACCCATTTCCCCGAAGACTTTTCGCGCGCGGGCGACCTGCCCGTCGCGGCGGAATAGGGAGGCGTCCATGGCCCTCATCAAAGAGATCGACTACGGCACCCCGATCCGCGTCAGCGATCAGACGGTGACGCTGAGCATCGACGGCATGGACGTCACCGTCCCGGCCGGAACGTCGGTGATGGCCGCCGCGATGACGGCGGGCACGCAGATCCCGAAGCTGTGCGCGACGGACTCGCTGGAGCCGTTCGGCTCCTGCCGCCTCTGCCTCGTGGAGATCGAGGGGCGGCGCGGCACGCCGGCCTCCTGCACCACGCCGGCCGAAAACGGCATGGTGGTGCGGACGCAGACCGACAAGCTCGCCAAGCTCCGCAAGGGCGTGATGGAGCTCTACATCTCCGACCACCCGCTGACCTGCCTGACCTGCGCCGCCAACGGCGACTGCGAGCTGCAGGACATGGCCGGGATCGTGGGCCTGCGCGACGTGCGCTACGGCTACGACGGCGACAACCACGTCGTGCCCACCGCCGAGAAGTACCTGCCGAAGGACGAGTCGAACCCGTACTTCACCTACGATCCGTCGAAGTGCATCGTCTGCAACCGCTGCGTCCGCGCCTGCGAGGAGGTGCAGGGCACCTTCGCGCTCACCATCGAGGGCCGCGGCTTCGACAGCCGCGTGGCGGCCGGCAACACCAACTTCATGGAATCCGAGTGCGTATCCTGCGGCGCCTGCGTGCAGGCCTGCCCGACCGCGACGCTCCAGGAGAAGTCGATCCACGAGCACGGCCAGCCCGAGCATTCGGAGGTCACGACCTGCGCCTATTGCGGCGTCGGCTGCTCGTTCAAGGCGGAGATGCAGGGCACCAAGATCATCCGCATGGTGCCCTACAAGGGCGGCAAGGCCAACGAGGGCCACAGCTGCGTCAAGGGCCGCTTCGCCTACGGCTACGCCACCCACAAGGACCGCATCACCAAGCCGATGATCCGCGAGAAGATCACGGATCCGTGGCGCGAGGTGTCGTGGGAGGAGGCGATCGGCCGCGCGGCCTCCGAGTTCAAGCGCATCCAGGCGACCTACGGCCGGGACTCGGTCGGCGGCATCACCTCGTCGCGCTGCACCAACGAAGAGGCCTACCTCGTCCAGAAGCTGGTGCGCGCCGCCTTCGGCAACAACAACGTCGACACCTGCGCCCGCGTCTGCCACTCGCCGACCGGCTACGGCCTGATGTCGACGCTCGGCACCTCGGCCGGCACGCAGGACTTCAAGTCGGTCGAGCAGTCCGACGTGATCCTGGTGATCGGCGCCAACCCGACCGACGGCCACCCGGTCTTCGGCTCGCGGATGAAGCGGCGCCTGCGCCAGGGCGCCAAGCTCATCGTCGCCGACCCGCGCAAGATCGACCTGGTGAAGTCGCCCCACATCAAGGCGACGCACCACCTGCCGCTGAAGCCCGGCTCCAACGTCGCCTTCATCAACTCGATGGCGCACGTGATCGTCACCGAGGGGCTGATCGACGAGGCCTACGTGCGCGAGCGCTGCGACCTCGCCGAGTTCGAGTCCTGGGCCCGCTTCATCGCCGACGAGCGCCACTCGCCGGAGGCGCAGGCGCAATACACCGGCATCGACCCCGTTGAGCTCCGCGCCGCCGCCCGGCTCTACGCCACCGGCGGCAACGCCGGCATCTACTACGGCCTCGGCGTCACCGAGCACAGCCAGGGCTCGACCATGGTGATGGGCATGGCCAACATCGCCATGGCCACCGGCAACATCGGCAAGCTCGGCGCCGGCGTGAACCCGCTGCGCGGCCAGAACAACGTCCAGGGCTCCTGCGACATGGGCTCGTTCCCGCACGAGCTGCCGGGCTACCGCCACGTCTCGGACGACGCCACCCGCGAGAGCTTCGAGGCGCTCTGGGGGGCCAAGCTCGACAACGCGCCGGGCCTGCGCATCACCAACATGCTCGACGAGGCCGTCGATGGCGCCTTCAAGGGCATGTACATCCAGGGCGAGGACATCGCCCAGTCGGACCCGGACACCCACCACGTCACGTCCGGCCTGATGGCGATGGAGTGCATCGTCATCCAGGACCTGTTCCTGAACGAGACCGCCAAGTACGCCCACGTCTTCCTGCCGGGCGCCTCGTTCCTGGAGAAGGACGGCACCTTCACCAACGCCGAGCGCCGGATCTCGCGCGTGCGCAAGGTGATGCCGCCGATGGGCGGCTACGGCGACTGGGAGGGCACGATCCTGCTCTCCAAGGCGCTGGGCTACGAGATGGACTACAGCCATCCGTCGGAGATCATGGACGAGATCGCGGCGCTGACGCCGAGCTTCGCCGGCGTCTCCTTCGCCAAGCTCGACGAGCTCGGCTCGGTGCAGTGGCCCTGCAACGACAAGGCGCCGATGGGCACGCCGATGATGCACGTCGACCGGTTCGTGCGCGGCCTCGGCCGGTTCATGATCACCGAGTTCGTGGCCACCGAGGAGCGCACGGGGGCGAAGTTCCCGCTCATCCTCACCACCGGCCGGATCCTGTCGCAGTACAATGTCGGCGCGCAGACCCGGCGCACCGAGAACTCGCGCTGGCACGAGGAGGACGTGCTGGAGATCCACCCGTTCGACGCCGAGGTCCGCGGCGTGGTCGACGGCGACCTGGTCTCGCTGGAGAGCCGGTCGGGCGACATCGCGCTCAAGGCGCGCATCACCGAGCGGATGCAGCCGGGCGTGGTCTACACCACCTTCCATCACGCCAAGACCGGCGCGAACGTCATCACGACGGACTTCTCGGACTGGGCGACCAACTGCCCCGAGTACAAGGTCACGGCGGTGCAGGTCCGGCGCACCAACCGCCCGTCGGACTGGCAGGCGAAGTTCTACGAGGAGGACTTCTCGCTCACCCGCATCGCGCAGCAGCTCGACGCGGCGGAGTAGCGGCAGGCCTTTCCCTCCCCCCTCTGCGGGGGGAGGGACACGCGCTGCTCGCGCATCGTTCGGCAACGCAGGCAAGCAAAGGTTTTCGATGAGCGCGCTGACGAGCGACGAGAAGCTGGTACGGATGGCCAACCAGATCGCGTCCTTCTTCCGGTCCTACCCGGACGACGAGGCGGTGACCGGCATCCACAAGCACGTGGTCGCGTTCTGGACCCCGAAGATGCTCGCGAGCCTCGAGGCCTGCCTGCCGGCGATGGGCGAGCGGGTCGACCCGCTCGTGGTCCGCGCGATGCGCGAGGGCCGGACCGAGGCCGAGAGCCCGGTGCGGTCCGCCACCCGCGATCCGCAGAAGCTCGGCGAAGGTGCGAGCGACGCCGGTTGACGCCGACGCGGTTTTGTCATGATCGGACGGATGAAACGTCCGACTCGTCGACATCCGCGCATAGTCGCGCTTGAATTCAATCCTTAGAATTCACCTCGATTGACGGCCCGCCCAACAGGGCCGCTTCGGGGGAACCTCACCGATGACCGCACGGACCGCCGACGTCACCTTGCTGCGCGAGCGGCCGACATCCTGGTTGTCGCGCGAATACATCGTCGCGAAACCCGGGTTCAACCGCTGGCTCGTGCCGCCGGCGGCCCTGGCGATCCACCTCTGCATCGGCATGGCCTACGGCTTCTCGGTGTTCTGGCTGCCGCTCTCGCGCGCCCTCGGCATCACCGCGTCGAAGGCCTGCCCGGACATGTCGCTGGCGACCGCGCTGGTGACCACCACCTGCGACTGGCGGGTGGCCGATCTCGGCTGGATGTACACCCTGTTCTTCGTCTTCCTCGGGGCCTCGGCCGCGGTGTTCGGCGGCTGGCTCGAGCGGGCGGGGCCGCGCAAGGCCGGCATCGCCGCGGCTTTGTGCTGGTGCGGCGGCATGGCGATCTCGGCGCTGGGCATCGTCACCCATCAGCTCTGGATGATGTGGCTCGGCTCGGGCGTGATCGGCGGCATCGGCCTCGGGCTCGGCTACATCTCGCCGGTCTCGACCCTGATCAAGTGGTTCCCGGACCGGCGCGGCATGGCCACCGGCATGGCGATCATGGGGTTCGGCGGCGGCGCGCTGATCGGCTCGCCGCTGGCGGCGATGCTGATGGACGCGTTCAAGTCGCCGACCTCGGTCGGCGTGTGGCAGACCTTCCTGGTGATGGCCGCCGGTTACTTCGTGTTCATGATGGCCGGCGCGCTCGGCTACCGCGTGCCGCCGGCCGGCTGGAAGCCCGAGGGCTGGAGCCCGGCGCCGGCCAAGGCGGGGATGATCACCAACGGCCAGGTCCACCTCGACGACGCGCACAAGACCGCGCAGTTCTGGCTGATCTGGGCGGTGCTGTGCCTCAACGTCTCGGCCGGGATCGGCGTCATCGGCATCGCCTCGCCGATGCTGCAGGAGATCTTCGGCGGCCGCCTCGTCGGCGCGCCGGATGTCGGCTTTTCCGCCCTCGAGGCCGGCCAGAAGGCGCAGGTCGCCGCGATCGCGGCGGGCTTCGTCGGGCTGCTGTCGCTGTTCAACATCGGCGGCCGCTTCTTCTGGGCCTCGATGTCGGACAAGCTCGGGCGCAAGACCACCTACGCGATCTTCTTCGCGCTCGGCATCGCGCTCTATGCCGGCGCGCCGTCCTTCGCCGCCGCCGGCTCGCAGGCGCTGTTCGTGCTCGCATTCTGCGTCATCCTGTCGATGTACGGCGGCGGCTTCGCCACGGTGCCGGCCTATCTCGCCGACATCTTCGGCACGCAGTTCGTCGGCGCGATCCACGGGCGGCTGCTCACCGCGTGGTCGACGGCCGGCATCGTCGGGCCGGTGGTGGTCAACTACATCCGCCAGGCGCAGGTCGATGCCGGCGTCGCCGGCTCGCGTCTCTACGACGGCACCATGTACATCCTCGCCGGCATGCTGGCGCTCGGCTTCGTCGCCAACCTGCTGGTGCGCCCGCTCAAGGCCAAGTGGTTCATGTCGGACGCCGACGTGGCGGCGCTGAACAGCCGGGGCGCGGCGGGGACGATCCCCTCGGGCTCCTTCGGCATCGGCCGCGGCGGCTTCGGCCTGGCGGCGCTCGCCGCCTGGGCCGTCGTCGGCATCCCGATCGCCTGGGGCGTGTGGACGACGCTCGCCAAGGCGCTGATCCTGTTCCGCTGAGCGGGCGCGGCCGGCCGAATGGGTATAGCCTTCCCGGCACGCCGCCGGGGAGGGTGCCATGATCGACAAGCTCGACTTCCTGCTCGCGCTCTCGCGGGAGCAGCATTTCGGGCGCGCCGCCGAGACCTGCGGCGTCACCCAGCAGACCCTGTCGGCGGGGGTGAAGCAGCTCGAGAACCGCTTCGGGGTGCAGCTGGTGCGGCGCGGCTCGCGCTTCCAGGGCTTCACCCCGGAGGGCGAGCGCGTGCTCGAATGGGGCCGGCGCATCGTCGCCGACAGCCGCGCCATGCACGAGGACGTGGCGGGCCTGCGCCGCGGCCTCACCGGGCACCTGCGCATCGCCGCGATCCCGACCGCGCTGCCGATGGTGGCCAACCTAACCACGCCCTACCGCGAGAAGCACCCCGACGTGCGGCTGACGGTGGAATCGACCACCTCGGCCGACATCTTCTCGTTGATCGAGAACCTGGAGGCCGATGCCGGCCTGACCTACCTCGACAACGAGCCGCTCGGCCGGGTGATCTCGGTGCCGCTCTACCGCGAGCGCTACCGGCTGCTGACCGCGGAAGGCGGCGCCTTCGACGCGCGCGCCTCGGTGACCTGGGCCGAGATCGGCCGCCTGCCGCTGTGCCTGCTCACGCCGAACATGCAGAACCGGCGCATCATCGACCAGCAGATCCGCGACGCGGGCGGTGAGCCCTCGGCCTCGCTCGAATCGAACTCGATGATCGTGCTGATGACCCATGTCCGCACGCTCAAGTGGGCGAGCGTGATGCCGGCGATCCTCGCCGACGCCCTCGGGCCGATGGTCGGCGTGCGCGCGATCCCGATCGTCGCGCCGGAGCTGGAGCACACGATCGGCCTGGTGGCGCCGCGGCGCGAGCCCTCCACCCCGATGATCACGGCGCTGGTCGCCATCGCCCGGACATTGGCGAAGACGCTCGACGCGCCGGACCTGTAGGAGCGCCGCACCGGCGTGCACGAAAAAGGCCGCCCCGGTCGGGGGCGGCCTCGTCGTCCGATCCGGGCTGCCGGACCGAAACGCTTACTTGATCTTCGATCAAATCCAGTCGGTTGTTCTGAATTATCCTGAAACAATCAACCGACTGACAAGGCTAAGTTAACTCGTGTCAGCTTGTTTCAGAATTGTCCGTCTAGTAGCGTGATTTTGTGACCCGGACGTGACCCGGGTTCGGAAGAGCGAGTTCGAATTTGCCTGCCCGGATCCTCACCGACGTCGAGGTGCGTTCGCTCAAGCCCGAGCCAAGCGGCCGGCTGATGGTCTATGATGCGAAGGCCCGCGGCCTATGCCTCCGCGTCTCGGCTGGCACCAAAGCCTGGAGCTTCGTCTACCGGCCCCGGGGCAGCGCACAGCAGCGCCGGTTCACGATCGGCGATTACCCCGCCTGGAGCCTGTCACAGGCTCGGGAGAAGGCGTTGGCGCTCCGTCGGCTTGTCCAGGACGGCGGCGACCCCGTGGCGGCTGCCAAGGAGCGCAGCGAGGCACTGACCGTCGCCGGTCTGATTGCGCGCTTCATCGAGCGGCACGCCAAGGTGAAGCTGCGGAGCTGGCGCGATTACGAGAGCCTTCTGAGCCGGGATGTGGTGCCCGTCCTTGGCCGACGGCTGGCGCACGAGCTCACCCGCGGCGAGGTGGCGAATCTCATCGACAAAATTGCCCTGCGCGCGCCCGTCGTCTCGAACCGCAATCTGCAAACTCTCTCGTCGGTCTACAGTTGGGCCGTGTCGGAAGGGCTGGTGCCGTCCAACCCGGTCATCGGCCTCAAGCAGCGACACACCGAGGTGCCGAAGGAACGGGTGCTGTCGGACGCCGAGATTGCAGCCTTCTGGACGGCGAGCGCCGCAGCGGCGCCATCCTATCGCGACGCCTTCCGCTTGATCCTCCTGACCGGTCAGAGGCCTGGGGAATGTGCGGGGATCCTCGCCGAGGAGGTTGACCCAGTGAAGGCCACCTGGACGCTGCCGGCGGCCCGCACGAAGAACAAACGCCCGCACGCGATCCCGCTTGTAGGCGAGGCGCTCGCGATCGCGCGCCGACTGCGGTCGGAGACGCCGTCTGGCGCTCTGATCCTCAGTCCCCGCGGCAAGCCTCTATCCCCCCAAAACATGGCGAAGGCCTTCGAGCGCCTACGGGAAGGCATCTTCGACGAAGGGGCGACGCCGCACGATCTCCGGCGCACTGCAGCGACGGTGCTTGGCCGCCTGGAAATCGATCGCATGACGGTCGCCTACGTGCTGAACCACGCTTCGACCACCAAGAGCACGGTGACTGGTTCGACCTACGATCAAAACACTTACATGCCGCAGAAAAAGCGAGCTCTCGAAGCTCTGGATGCCGAGATCCAGCAGATCGTCAGCGGGGTGCCAAACCCCGACAACGTAACCGTGCTCAAGGTCGGTGCTTGAAATGTCCTACGCCCAGCACAAGGCGAACTGGGAGGTCTTCCAGGCCGATACTCAGAAGGTTATCGCGAAAACCCGCGAGGCCCATCATGTGACCGCACGCGATTTGGTGAAAGAACTGGCTTTGCTCGTTCGCGTGACGGGTGACAATCGCTTCTCAGCTGCGCTTGAGGCTTTGCAAGAGAACCGACTCACGGACGAAAATGACGGATGGATCCGGAAATGGACCAAGGAAGGGTCTTACGACCCGGCCCTTGTTTTCGTTGAATTCATTGATGAGGAAATTGCTAAGGGCCGGAGTCTTCGAGAAGTCTGCGCGCAGATCGTCGCCGATTGCGTGCTGATGCATGCGACGTTCGAAGCCGGCGTGGCTCACGTTGAGCGAATTTGGAGGCGAGCGAAAGCCGATCCGCTGGACATTGAGTAGGAGGCAGAAATCCAAGGCTGGATTTTTTCCTCCCACGTATTGTCCTGTGACGCGCTGAAAAATCCCGCACATTGTTGCTGTCGCCCGAAACAGAGAGCGACGCACAATGACCGAACCCAACCGAATCCTCCGCTTCCGGGATGTCCGCGATCGAACTGGCCTGAGCCGCACGACGGTCTGGCGGCAGGTGAAGGCTGGCTCTTTCCCGAAGCCGGTCAACCTCACGACCCACGCTGTTGGCTGGTACGAGACGGATATCCAGGCATGGCAGGCGGGCCTCCGTCGCGTCGGAGGCTCCGGGGGCGAGGCATGAGCGCCGTCATCCTCCCCTTCCCGCGGTCACGGGATCGGCAGTTCATCCGCCGACACGCCGCCCACATGGCGCAAGCCAGAACAGCCGCGAAAGCCGAGGCACACCTCGCGCGGCAACTCGGGATCCAGGCTGAGACGCTTCAGCGACGGGGCGTTCTCCCGGACGTCGCCCGCGGTGAGCTTCAGGCGATCGAGGGTAATATCCGAGCCGCATGTTGGACCCTGCTGCTAGCTCCCGGCGGTGCAGCATGAGTGCGCACCTCACCGCCCGCCGGGTCGATGCAACAGGACGATCGACCGGCAAATTCCTGGACTCGAAGTTTAGGAAGCTGAACAGCGTCCCGAGCGGTCAAGCCTTCGTCTGGTTCACGCGCGAAATGGTCGAGAGCCCGGCCTGGCGCGCGATGTCTCAGAATGCGCGCCTAGTCGTCGATCGGGTCTGTGTCGAGCACATGGCACACGGAGGTGGCCAGAACGGTTCGCTCCCGGTGACCTACGATGATTTTCAGCGAACCGGCATCCGGAGGGGCAGCATCCGGCGGGCGATAGCGGAAGCCCTCGCCCTCGGCTTCGTTGAAATGACACGCAAAGGTACGCGCGGTTATGGCGACTGGGCTGGGGCACCGAGCCTTTTTCGCTTGGCGTGGTTGCCTACGAGCGAGAATGGTCCCGCCACGATCCAGTGGAGGCGATTCGAGACCCTCGCCGCAGCAGAAGCGGTCGCGGCCGAGGCTCGGGATAGCGTAACCAAGCGAGCAACAGACGGAGGTGAAGACTCCGTCCGAAAAAGAGCCGCGCCAAACGGGAAAAAATTCAGAAGCCAGTGACGTTTCTGACTTTGTGCCAGTGACGTTTGTGTCCGTGTTCCAGTGTCACTTCTGTAACTGCTGGGCCCAGTGTCACTTCTGGAACTACTATTAATATCTTGGCCGTGGTGGCTCGGGTTAGCTCGCCCCCAGCGCCCGCCGCTTCGCCGAGATGCTGACGTGTAGCGCCTTCCACCGTAGCGGCGATCTGAATTCCGGAATTCTCGAGTTACCCGAATTTCTAGCTCGGCAAATGGTAGAAATTCAAATATTCATCGTGGTAGATTGACTATTTACAGTCATCACAAAACGCGTATCGTGACGCTTGTTGGTCGATCAATCGATCGGCGGCTTGTCTAACTTTCCGATGAATTTGAGATCCGCCGCGACCTGTGGCGGTGTGCAGCCGGGCTGTCGCCCGAAGGAGAAGTCATGTCTCAAATCGAACAGGAACAGGCCCAGCGTGCCGAGAGCCTCAACAACGCTGTGAGAGGCACCATGGAGGAGTTCAGCACCAAGCCACAGCCGATCAATTCGAATCGTCGTCATCCGAGAAATGAATCGTCGGAAATCGATGACGCTCGCGATGCGTTGTCTGAGGCCATCCTGGAAACCGCACGGTGGCGCTTGGAGAAGGCCGAGCAATTCCCGAACGAGCCCCGAAATACGCCAGCCGCCGAATTGCTGAAGCGTATTGCGGCCAGCGTGATCGACGTGCCGGACGACCTTATGCGGGGGTATTCCGAGGCCTGGCACGACGAAATGGCTTCTCAGACCTCGGAGACGCAATCGGTGCTGCTGCGCGATATCGGCTTTCGAAGCGCCAGCGACACTGCAACGACGCTCGTCGAGCATCTGATGGAGCACGTCGACGACGCTCGCTCAGATCGAGCCTGCGCCTGATCCCGAAATAGAGCGGCTCGGGAAACGCCCGCCAGGGCTCCCGAGCCTCGATCCAATCCCCTCAGCAGGAAATCCGATCATGAACATCAATATCACGGCTCCGGCCGACTCGCACGCTCGCCCGCAGGTCGGGCCCGTCACGGCCGCGATCAGCGCCATGCGCGCCGCCGACTTGGAGCGCAGCGCCTTTCATGTGCTGCGCGGTAGCATCCTGGCCCAAATCGCCGCCGACGTCGCTTGCCTAGATCGTCTCGACGAGATCGGCCGCCGCCTCGCCCTTCGCTGAACCGGCATTCCGCAATTCGCAATTCAAGAGACTCCTATAACGACATCCAACCGCCGAATGCCTGTCCCCCTCGATGTTTCGTCCCGTCCGCCACAGACGGCGCGCGGTGGCTACATCATCGTTTGCCGCAACTCGACGAACGGCACCCTGATCCGAATTGCCGATAGGCCATACGAGCATGCCGACCAAGCTGACGCCGAGGCCCAGGCGCAGCGGATGGCTGACCGCTACCGCAAGGAGTTCGCTGTGTTCCGAGAGGTTGCTTCGGTGCTGCCTCCGCCCGCCGAGGTGGTGACAACCGCCCCGGTCGCTGATCCCGAGCCTCCGCCACCGCCTGAAGTGAAGGAGCCGGCGCCTCGGCCCCCTGTCGTCGTCGAGCGCCGCACCAAGCGCCGCCCTGCCATTGGAGGGCGTTAGTAATGACGAACCAAAAGCAGATGCACCCTTGTATGTCGGACGGCTCACCCGAGCAGGAATGGGCAGTCGCACAATTCGAGGCGGTCCGCGCCTTTGAGAAAATCAGCGATCGGGCCGAATTGCTGGCCCTTGCCGAGGCTGCACATCGTGGCCCACTCGAACTCGCTCGCCGAATGCGGCGGACCGGATATGGAATGGGCCCGGATGTTGAGCCTTCAATGAGCGTCGCTGAGTTCTGGGCACGTCTCTACGGCGAGGGCTCTGATCTGAACGCACCCTATCCAGCCGCTTACGCCTACGCCTTCCAGACCGTCGCCCCCTACCTGATTTCGACCCACTGATAATTCGAATCTCGATGGTCGCCGCCGTTGGTGGTGACCATCCGCCAGCGCGAGGCCGTCGGACCGTGTCTGCAAAAAGAAAAAGAGAAGCTGCCGAGGATGTGGCGACCACGTGCGCGCGGCACCCGACGGGGAGCTTGGAATGACGGCCGGAATGCAGACCTTCGCTAAGGTCCTTGCTCTGCACGACAGCACCTCGAACCCGGGCGAGAAGGCGGCGGCCGCTGCACGGATGAAGGCCCTCGCCCGTAAAGCCGGGCTCACCGTTGAGCATGCCGTGTCCAATTTGGACGCGCCGAAAGCGCCCGCTCAGGCTATGGCCGACTCCTTCGCCGAATTCATGAGCCGGCCCGAGTTTGTAGCTGAGCGGATGGAGCGGGAGGCGCGCCGGCGGATCGAGGTTGCGGCGATCCTTGAGCGGCACGGGTCGGAAGGTGCGGTGTTCGCGGATACACCAATGGAGGAGGCCTTGCGCGCCGCGTGCGAGCCGCTCCTCGGCCCCGATGAGACGTGGGAAATGGATTACCACCTCAACGGCTGGGGCAGCCGCGGGTCTCGTCATCAAATGCCGGCCACTGTGCGGGATGCGGTCTGCCAGGCATGGCCAATGCCCGAGACCGTCGCTGCGACATGGGCTGAATACGAGGCCACCGATCGCCTCACCCGTGAGCGTTACACCGTCGACGGCTATTACGAGCCGCACCTTTTCACCGAGGCGCGCCAGCAGCTCGTGGCAGAGATCCTCAACACCCTGCCGGCGCGCTCCCTCCACGACATGCGCGCCCGCGGAGCGTGGCTGGGCCATTGGGCAGACGGCGAGGCTGAGCAGAGCAGAGACGACCACCGCACCGCGGTAGCAACCCTGCGCGCTGATATTGAGCGCATGGGACAGTGGCTTCGCGAGCGGAACGAAACCCCATCGGATAATTCAGATCCGAGCCAGACCGGCCCCGTCCATTCTGGACAGGCACACCGTCCAACCCGAGCCGAACGGCACGCCGCAATTCGTGCTCTCCTGGATCAGGGACATGGCGATCGCGAAATAGCTCGGCGTCTCGGGATCTCACCGACGACGGTCGGCGCTGTCCGGCGGGTTGCTCAGGCGGTCTAATACCTCCTGCACGTCATCGCCTCGATCAGGGCGCGCACCAGGGGCGCAACCGTCATCATCGACAACGACCAATTCGGAACTCGAGATTTGCCTAGAGCTGTTGCCGTTCAGGTTGGGTCATAAGCGTCGTATCCTGCGGCTGTGATGTAGTTTCGGCATTCGTTCGGACTGAAGGCGGCGAAGGCGTTTGCGATGGCCTGCCAGAGGTCGGGGACGGTGCGCGCGGCGGCTGTGCGCAGAAGGGCTTTGAGCTTGGCGAAGGCTTGTTCGATCGGGTTGAAGTCGGGCGAGTAGGCGAGTAGGCGGGGAGGTAGAGTAGGCGCGCGCCGACCGCCTCGATGGCCTCGCGCACGCCGGCTACCTTGTGGACGTTTAGGTTGTCGAGGACGACGGTGTCGCCGCGTCTCAGCACCGGGACGAGGATGTCGGTGACGTAGGCTCGGAAGCGCTCGCCGTTGGTGGCGCCATCGAACAGGGTGGTGGCGAGGAGGCCGCTGGTACGAAGGGCGGCGGTGACGGTGGTGGTCTTGTAGTGACCCTGGGGCACGAGGAGCCGGCAGCGCTCGCCACGTGGAGACCGACCGTAGCGCCGGGCCATGTTGGTGGCCGCAGCGGTCTCGTCGATGAACACCACGGCGTCGGGATCGAGGTCGAGTTGCCCTGCAAACCACGCCTCCCGTGCGGCTTTCACGTCCGCTCGTTCCTGCTCAGTGGCGTAGACAGCCCCCTTTTACGGGTGACCCGATGCCGGGCGAAGAACCGCCACAGCCCGCTGACGCTCGTCCGGACGCCCCGCTCGGCCAGGGTGTCGCGTAACTCCCGCAGGAACGCCTGCGGATGCTCTTGGTAGGCCTGAAGGATAAGCTCGGCATGCGCCTCGATGGCGGGTGCGGGCCGCTCACCACAAGCCGGCAGGGGCGCGATCTCGCCCTCCTCCTGGAAACGCTCGTGCCAGCGGATCGCGCTGGACGCACCGACACCAAAGCGCTTGGCTGCCTGTCGGCGCGACGACCCCGCTTCGATCGCCGCGATCACCCGCTCGCGAAGATCCACGGATAAGGCTGACGGCATCCCGATCTCCTCGGAAAGCCCGACATCGAATCAGATCCGAAACCCGCCCGCTACCCCCTTGATTCAATCCAACCGGACGTAGCTCTAAATAGGTGAGCCTGAAATTCTGGGACACGGAAAAAGTTTTGCGCGCTCGGCACCTGGTGGGGTTGGAGGCCCTAGACCTTCAGACTTTCGATGCCCCCCCTCCCGCGAGGGCGAGCCGAGTGATTGCGCCATCCGATCGAATTGATTGGTTTCTCGAATTCCGCGGGACCATTCAGCCCTTCGCTGACCCGAGCAGGGGGGGCAAAACTCTGGAACCGAAGGGGGCTCTCACCGCATCAGGTTTCATTGGCGGAGGTTTTTCGCTGGCGGTTGCCGGAAATAAATTGGCGTCGAATTTAATTTCTAGCCGAAATTGCAGAAAATTCGGATCTTGCCCTTCGGTGGCGATCCCAGCAGAGCCCTGACCCGCAATGCCGGATCGGGCCGGTGAGAGGAATTAATGGCAGAGCTAATGATCGTGGCGGGAGAGTGCGGTCGTGGCTCCGGCGAATATGACACCGGTTTATTCACCCTGCCGGTTGGTGGTGATCGTGGTGCTGAGACCATCGCGACCGTGACGGTTCATGGCGGCGTCGGTGAGAAGCAGTCGACACTCGGGCAGGTGCTGACCGGCCTTCGAGGCGGTTTGGCGCTGGCGCAGCAGATGGATCTCACCATGCCGGTCACCGTGGCCGCCTCTGCCCTCGGTGCGGGGCTGGGCGCCCTTGATAGTGGTCCGAAACAGCGGGCCCTGATCGAGGTAGTGTTCCAGGACGGTGCCACCCTGCTCGCCATGACGGACGTCGGCATTGCTGCCCTGATGGAGAACGATCGTCGCGTGATCCAACTCGCCGCCAAGCGGTTCAGCCCAGAGCCAGCGCTGATCGCGCCGTCCGAAACCGGCATTGCCGCGAAGGTCATCGCATCAGCCGAAGATGCTGCACATACGGCTGGATCTGCGGTGTCCGGCGCCTTCAGCTTCATCAAGAAGACCCTCGGTTGAACTGAGGGTTCGAGGGGCTGAACCGGCGGGGAGCAGTACGCCGCCAGCCTCCGGCAGGCGCAGTTCGGGCAGCGCACTGTCGGCTTCACGCCACAGGGTCTGAGCGCCGCGCAGATCGAGAACGACATCGCAGAGCGAGGGCGCCAGGCGCAGGCGAGCGGACCGCGGGACCAGCAGCTTGCGGCGCTTCAGACCCTGGTGCTCGAACGCACCACGCGGCTCAAGACCCTGGAGCAGCAGTCGACCATCGACCTCAACGCGGTTGGCGGCGCCTTCTCCAGGATGAGCCAAACCCTACAGCAGCAGATCATCTCGGCGGCCAACCAGTCGGGTCGCGTCCCGGCTGGGATTATCGCCGGCATCGGTGGCCACGAGTCCGGGAGCAACCCGAACGTCGGCTATTCCAAGATCCTCGGCGAGAACGGCTGGCCGTCATCCGCCTATGGCCTTGGTCAGATCACCAGTTTGGTGGACGGCAGCACGAAGAACGAGGAGGCCGAAGCGATGCGGCTCGGCTCGGAGGCCGGGAAAGCCGAGAAGCGCTTCGCGGGCGAATGTCCTTACGACTACACGAAGTTTGGCCTTCGGTTTGCCTGGCTGGATGGCTTCTCGAAAGGGCGCGTCGAGCTGGAGAAAGTAATGGGGACCGAACCGGCAGCCCAGGTCTGATAGCTGACGCTGATCATCGTCGCGTTGGCACATGGATCGCCTTGCTGTTCGCATTCGTGGCCGGCGGCTGCTCAATGTCGTCGGCGTTGTACCAGCGGTGTGGGTTGCGCCGGTGCCTCGGAATGCCTGTCATTGGATCGTCGCCGAGCCGGATACGAGGCCCAGCAGCGCGGCAAGCTTCATCAGGCCCGTGTCGGTCATCTCCTCGCCATTCACGAGCCACAGGCTGAGGTCGTCGCCAGTTGGCCCGACGTACAGGCCGATCGCGCGAAGGGCTTCGACGGCTTCGTGGAATGGATCGTCGCTCACGGCGTCGTCGCCCTCGCCTCCAAGTTCAGACGGTCCCGCATCTCCTTGCCGGCCTTGAAGGGCGAGCACGGTCTTGGCCGGCACCGCGACCGGCACTCCGTTCCTCGGATTGCGCCCCTGCCGGGCAAGCTGCTCCTTCACCGTGAGCGATCCGAACCCACGGATCTCCACCCGATCGCCCGCTACCAGCGCGTCTGCGATGCGGTCAAGAATGGCATCGACCACCGCTTCGCAGTCCTTCTCGTAGAAATGCGGGTTCAGAGCGACGAGGCGGAGAACGAGGTTGGACTGGATCATGGCGCTCGAATAGGGGCACGAAGCGCCGGTCAGCAACCGGTCGATCTCGCTCGCTGCCGGTCTCGGTGGCTGAGTACCCGGTGATCCCGTTCGCGCCCCTCCCATGGGGCGGCAGGGGCAACGTCGTCTCGGCGGCCGGCGTAGCACTCTTTGGGATGGTGGCGGGGCGATGAGCCTTTACGCCGAGATAGGTGTCGGAAGGAGCGGGATGGCTCCTTCCGACCGTTTGACGTTCTAACGCAGGTTGCCGTTCAGGCCCTTCGGGAAGAAGCCGTTCGGCTGAGCGCCAGCGTTCAGGTAGACGATGCTGAGCACCTGCTTCGGTGTACGCTGATAAGCAACGCCCGCCGAGTCGAGCGGCACGAGCTTCGAGGTCGTCGCATCACCGATCCCCTCGTCCGCCTTGCCAGGCCCGTCGAGCGAGTCGCGCGCGGTGGAGATAGCCTGAGCCTGACTGAATAGCCCGCGGCTGTAGAGCACCGTACGGATGATGCCGGCGTGGTAAGCCTCGACAGCCAGGATGCCCGCGGCGCCAGAGAGGTTTGCGGGGTCCTTAATGAGCGGGGCAGCACCGTGATAGGCGGTCACCCCGACATCCTCGAAGATAAAGGCTGCGAGCAGGAAGTTGGTCTCGTTGGCGAAGGCGTCGAAGGTGTCGTTCGGACCCGCAAGGCCAGCGGCACGCGCGGCAATGGTGAAGGCGAAACCGAGATCGATTGCCGGGCGAGCGACGGCGTTGCTGCCGAGTGCTGCACGCAGCGTGTTGACGTGCAAGCGCTCGTCACGAGCAATCTCGTTAGCGTAGTTGGCTATGACTTGTGACTGAAACGGAACCGCGCGGCCGCCAGAGACCGGGCCGAGGGTTCCAGTGCCGCTGACTTCCGCGTCAGCGAGGCCCTGGCCAACCGAAGCACGCAGGTAGAACTCGGCTTCGAGGTACTCAAGGTTCAGCGCGAAATTGAAAATGTCAGCATCGGTGATGGACTGGGCGGCGGCAGGGCGACTGGCATCCGCGCCGAACAACGCGGTGCCGGCAATGCCGAGCCCCAAAGTCTGGATGAAGGCGCGGCGTCCGGCTACGAGATCGAGTTTGCGCGGCGCTGCCTCGGCGTTTTCGGCGTCGTTGTTCAGACGAAAATGTTGTTGAGTCATAGCTTGCTCCTCAGGGAGAACAGCCGGCGGACCATCCGTACAAGCGGCACGCAGCGACGCGTAGAAGCGCTGATGCCCCGCCTTATAAGCACGTGCTTAAAGGCGACTTTGCTTCGGATTATGGGCTGCAACCGGCGGTCTTTTTATGGGTGTCGGGAACGCGGCACTCACCCTGGCGCGGAGAACAATCCGAGCTAGGGCAGCCAGGACCTAGACCATCTCCAGCCTCAGAAATATCCCAGCAACGTCCGAGATATGTTTTTAGACAACGACATCACGCTTTCGTGAGATTGCGTCCATGCAAGAATGGGTGCCGCATGTGCCCGAGAGATAGAGGTCGGCATAAATTAACATTTTCATGCGCTTAACGCATGGACACCAAGCTTGATCTTTGCAGCACGGGGCTACTTGCAGGGATACGTTTCGCGCAGCTTTTGAATGACAGCGATCACCACGCCAGTCCGCTCCTTGGCTTGTTCGGCGTCCTGTCCCAGCTTTGCCAGAGATTTAATCCGCTCCCGTACGATGCCTCGAAGCTGATCGATTGAAACTGGTTGGTCAGAACAGAAAATCCTCGGCTTCCGATCGTTCTCAAGATATCGGTTTGAAAGTGAAAGGCTGTCGGTGACGGCCATAAGATAAAAATCTAGCTCAGATGACCTTTGAGATCCTGATAGATTGTCGAGTAGCTCAAACCTACGCAGTGATAGAACGCCCGCTGTCTTTTCGGCAGACACCGACGGCGTGGCTATGGATATAATTAAAAACAAATATGTAATCCCCCATCGCTGGCGCTTGTACTCAATATCAATTCTCATTCCATCTAACCGGATCCAACCGAGTTTTCGAGATAGGAGGACATATGAAAAGCGGCGTGATCAACCGCTCTCTGTGTCCGGCATGCCGCATCACAGTCTCGACCCACCAGCCCCTATTTTGTAAGGCGAACCCAGATGCGTTCAACGACGTGGCGGTCCTTGAAATCCACGCAGGGCAGACGAGCCGCTCCTCACTGCATTGGGTTGAGATCACCCGCTGCATCCTGAAGCACCGACCTGACGTAGTGGCAGCATGAGAAACTACCGCATTCCTACCGCTGTCGAGATGATGAGCTTACCTGCCGGAGATCGCGTAGCACGCCTGTTGTCGCTCGCCCGCTGGTATCGGGAGCGAGGCGCGGCCTTGAACGCAATTGGATCGACCGCAGGTGCCACTCGGTGCCGCAACAATCTAGAGAGGGTCAGATCCCTTGCGGAGCAGGTTGGGTGCTGCATCGCTTAGCGGCCCCGCTACACCAGACCATCTAGCTCCCTTCCAATTGCATGATCACCAGAGGCTACAGAGCCGGGCAGCACGCCGTCATCATTCGCGAGCGGGATACCGTTGACCTGCCAGTAACCAATCGATGGCACCTTACCGGCAGGCCGGGCTCAGGATCGGTTCGCTGGTGAGATGAACGATGCACCCGCCACCCCGTGATCAGATCGGGGCGGGCGGGCCTGCCTCCTCGCGGGGTTCACCCTTGTTCCAACTCAATGGCAAGCTGCTACCCAGCACGTTTGGCGCTCCAGCTTCCGCTGCAGCTGACGATGCCGCCGCTGGTGTGCCACGTCCCACTACCGCTGCCCTTGGCGTCGAGCGTTCCAGCGATTGGCACCCTGTTGGCTCCCTTGATGATCGTGGCCTGCACGGTCCCGGGCTGTGAGACGCCGCCATCGACCTTGATCTCGTCGCCTGGGACCGAAGCGTCGCTATCCTTGATCTGCACCAGATAACTCGTGCTCGCTGGGCACGGCCCGTCCTTGGTGACAGCTGTGATGCTCCACGACCCATCGAACTTGTCGGGTACCTGAACCTTACTCTCGGCTGCTTCAGCGGGCACGAGAAGAGCCACTGCCCCGCCAACGACAAGGATGGAAACGAGGGTACAAGACATGCAGCAGCTTTCGCGCTTGAGCGGTCGAAGCCGCCTGGACGCTATGGATACGACTGGACCGCCTAAACGGTTTCCGAAGTGCCTTCCTTCAACGGCTTACCGAGTCAGTTCGGTAAGGCGGTGGGACCGGCACGAGATCGATGAGTGGATCGACACACTGCAGCATAGGCCGAGCCAGCTTCCAACCGACGACGAGCTGCTTGCGCTGTTAGGGTGACCGACTGACTGGTGGTGCATTTCAGAAAAGGGCACCGAGTTCCAAGAGCGGAGAAGGGCGTGCGTGGCCGACGGCATGAGGGTAAGCTGCGACCGAGCCTGCACCAGCGGCTTAAGCTGTTGGAGCGCGGACCACGCCGCTATGGCAAGAGGACTAGGAAATCCGCCGGCTGATGAAGACGGGTCTCATTGAGCAGGTTGGAGTCATTTCGGCTGACGGATCGAGGGAGTGGACGATCACTGAGAGCCCGCTCTGATTGGGGTTTGTAAGGCAAGCGTCTCCTGATCGATGTTGTCGGAGGTTGGCCGTGTCGCTCCCGCTGGTTACGCGCTTCTCTTCGCGGAGTGCAAGGAGAACTCGCGACTTGAGTTCTGTTCCGAACTTCCGGAATTTGACAAAACCTGGAAACGAAGCAGATCTGGCCTCTGCTGCAGCCTGATGCACGGCTTGCGAAAAACCCTCATTTATACGAGACCCCTTTTTTGAAGGGGTGCCTCAGAGTGCAACGCGATGGATGCTGATAATCGAGTTAAAGTTGCTGAGGGGCATTGGGACGCATTGCCTGCTTGGCGTTCACAAATGCCCCCACGCGCGCGGTGGAATGAGTCGTTTCAAATCGTCCGCGACCAAAATTTTCGTATCTGTGGCAAATACCTGGATGGCGAAAACACGGGATTAGTCGACCTGTTCAAGCAAGTGGCAGGGGCGCATTTGCCGCTCGCCAAGGCCATCTCCGTCGGATGCGGGACGGGCGCGAAGGAGATGCGGCTGATCCAAGCGGGTGTCGTTTCACATTTTCATTTATGCGACCTTTCTTCTGTCTCCCTTGAGCAGGGAAAGCAAATTGCTCAGGAGTGGGGACTATCAGATAAAGTCTCTTTTGCTCACGGCAACGCATTCGATAATATTAAAAACCAAGAGTACGATCTTGTCTACTGGGACAATGCACTTCACCACATGCCGAGCGCCGACGATGCGGTGCGTTGGAGCTTGGAAATTCTGCGTCCTGGCGCCTGGTTCTTGATGACAGAATTCGTTGGAGCAAATCGTTTCCAATGGACTGAGGAAGCTGTCGAGCTGATAAATGCGGTCAGGAACAGCCTGAACGACGAGTGTTTCCACAATCCCCGCGATCCCGAACATCCTTGGCCACGTCACTTTCGTCGCCCGACTTTGGAAGAAATGGAATACGACCCAAGTGAGTCAGTCGATGCGGAAGCAATCATTCCAGCATTGAATAACTATTTTCCAAACGCGCTTATCAAGCACGTTGGCGGCACAGTTTATCACGTCGGCCTCGGAGACATTTTAACGAACATTCCAGAAGGCAGTGACATACTTAAGCTTTGCCTTTTACTAGATCGAGCGACAGCTAGTATTCCGCATTATGCAGTGGGCATCGCGCAGAAACCACTTCGTGCGAAAAAGCTATCAGCGAAGTGGTTCACGCACATGAAGTCACAGTTCCGGCGCACTTTTTTGGGGCCTAAAGCCTGAAACCAGACCCGATCCGGCCTTTCCTGCGACCTCCGCGCGCGTTTGCGAGGCCCTGTCGCAACCGCGCGGCGTTGACCATACGGCTTGCATGGCGCCTCCGGAGCTGGAGGTTGTCTATGATCTTGTTTGCAACCAGCACGCCTTAGGTGTTTGATCCCGCGGTGTGGTGGTACGGTTGACCACCATGCTGCGAGGGATGCGCTATGGGCCAGGTTCTTCATGGAAGCGCCACCACGACGGAGGCAGTCCGTCGCGCGATCCAGCTACGTGAAGAGAGCGTAAGAGCGCTGGCCAAGCGCTACGGCGTCAGCCCGACGACGGTGCAGAAGTGGCGCAAACGGACGAGCACAGCGGATGCCCGGATGGGCCCCAAGGAACCGCGCTCCACCGTGCTCACCGTCGAGGAGGAAGCGATCATTGTCGCCTTCCGCCGGCATACCCTGCTGCCGCTTGACGACTGCCTCTATGGCTTGCAGCCGACGATCCCGCACCTGACGCGATCCTCGCTGCATCGCTGCCTGGAACGGCACTGCATCAGCCGACTACCCGAGATCGAAGGCGACAAACCCAAGAAGCAGCGCTTTGCGACCTAGGCCATTGGCTACGTCCACATCGACATCGCCGAGGTGAGCACGGCCGAAGGTAAGCTCAGGCTGTTCGTAGCCATCGATCGAACCAGCAAATTTGCCTTCGTGCGGCTCGTGGAGAGCGCCGGCAAGATGGAGGCCGCCCAGTTTCTGCGCGACTTCATTGAGGCGGTGCCTTACCGCATCCACACCGTGCTCACAGATAACGGCGTTCAGTTCACATCACGTCGACAGGACATCTACGATAGTAAGCACATCTTCGACCGCGTCTGCGACGAGCACAACATCGAGCATCGGCTGACCAAGGTGAACCATCCTTGGACCAACGGGCAGGTCGAGCGGATGAACCGCACCATCAAGGATGCGACGGTCAAGCGCTACCACTACGACAGCCACGACCAGCTTCGAACGCATCTGCACCTGTTCGTCGATGCCTACAATCACGCTCGTCGGCTCAAGACCCTGCGGGGCCTGACACCCACCGAGTTCATCCTGAACGCCTGGACGAAAGAGCCCAATCGCTTCAGGATCGACCCGTCACACCTCATCCCGGGACCATACACCTAGCGTTGACTTAGAGCGCCTAACAGAACCGCCTGATTTGGTTGAGGGTGATGAGACTGGCGGCGAGGTTGGTGAAGGCCTCGTAGATGTCGGCGCGGCGCTCGTAGCGTACGGGCAGGCGTCGGAAACGGTTGAACCAGGCATGGGTGCGCTCGACTACCCAACGGTGACGCCCAAGCTTCTCGCTGCTGTCGATCCCGCGCCGAGCGATGCGAGGGACGATCCCACGGGCGCGGCACTCCTGGCGACGGGCACGGGCGTCGTAGGCCTTGTCGGCATGAAGCTTGTGGGGACGGCGGCGTGGGCGACCGCGCCGGCCGCTGCCCACGGGCGGGATCGCATCGAGGGTCGGGGCCATCATCACGCTGTCGTGGCGGTTGGCCCCCGTGAAGGTCAGGCCGAAGGGCGTGCCGCGGGCATCGACGACGAGGTGGCGCTTGGTGCCCGGTTTGCCGCGATCCGTCGGGTTCGGGCCTGTGGCAGAGCCCCTTTTTTCGCCGGGACAGACGCGCTGTCCAGGCTGGCCCGGCTCCAGTCGAGCTGGCCGGCTTCGTAAAGTCGCCCCAGCAGCACCTGATGCAGGCGGGTCCAGACGCCCGCCGCCTGCCAGTCCCGCAGGCGGCGCCAGCACGTCATGCCCGAGCCACAGCCCATCTCGGCCGGCAGCATCTCCCAGGGCAATCCAGAGCGCAGCACGAACAGGATGCCTGTCAGGGCCGCCCGGTTCTTGATAGGCCGTCGACCGCCTTTCGGACGGGGTCGGGGAGGCGGAAGCAGCGGGGCGATCTCGTCCCAGAGATCGTCGGGAAGAAGTGCGCGGGCCATGAAACACCAACGCACATCAACGCTCAGGGTGCCGTTCTGTTAGGCGCTCTTAGCCGTGCCCGCCGGCCGAGCAACCTGTTGACGCTCGAGTAACAGATCGCGGGCACCTTGCTCGCGAGCCGGGCTCAGGACCGGTTCGCTGGTGACACATGCGAAGAACTCGTCCTCCGTGATCAGATCGGGGGACGGGCCTGCTGCCTATCGCATGGCCTGCCACACCGGCACGCCAACGGGGCGCCCAGGTCGGTCCCGCCGGAATGTCTGGTTCCCGTAGCGGATCCAATTGTCGCTATCGCCTCGACGCGGCGCGCGTTGATCATCAGGGCGCCGCAGTAGTCGACACGGACCACGCCGACGGTCGGGTGCACGCCGAACAGGTCGGTGGCCGTCCAGCCATGAGCGATGACGTCCTCCCCGAACCGGTCGAGGAAGTCGATCGCCGCGTCGCGCATCTCCTGCCATCGCTGCGCCGAGAAGCTGGGACAGGGCGGCACCGTGGGCTTCATAGCCTCGAGGGCATTGCGCTAGGCCTGGACGTCGGAAGGCATGGGTCGAATCGGTGCGGGTGATGCCATGGGTCTCGCTGGATGTGAGCCGGCGGGGAAAGGGGCGCGGGTGGGGAGGCGCAACGTGGCGATCAGCCGTGCAGCGCTTGCCGGACAGCCAGCATGCCCGAGAACGGCTTTGGCACCACACTTCGGCTGTGTGTGACCGATTAAGAATTATTGATAGGTAGAGTTATTTCGTAAATATCACTATTGATTGACCGAGCGCATGGCCAGAGCTCCAAGGGGCAGCGTTGCCATCAATAAACTCGACCTCTGAAAATCCGATGTTGCTTGCCCATACTCTAAATTGGTTTCTTTCGATGAATTGGTTCAAATGTGGAGTCGTGCTATTACGCTGTTGATTTACAGTTGCCTCAAACACATGCCAATGCGGCATATGTTCAAATTCCAAGAAGGATGCAACAACCTTTCCGCCAGGAATTAGGCATCTATACATGTCATGCAGGTAGATAAAACTCTCTGAATGGAGAAGATGCGTAAAAACGCTAAATGCCGTGAACCAGTCTACGGATTCGTTGCTTGAGGGAATAGAGAGATTTCTATTCAGTAGATACTCATAATGCTTCGGTGTTTTGGTTTTGGCGTAATTGAGCAATTGTTGTACGACATCGAGCCCAAGATATGATATATCAAATTCACGCGAAACATGAACTGCAAGTCTTCCAGAGCCGCAGCCAAAATCAATAATTTTTTGCCCATTTTTGAGGCCTGCATATCGCAGAATGCTGCATTCTATTGCTCCAATATGATCATAAGAGCCCCCAACGGCCAAACTCATTGCTTCGTCAATAGGATATATTTTCACTAAATTAGCAACGTGTTTCTCATAATCTTCTATAAAATGAAAGTCGGCCATAATCTCTTACTCCAGCAGTTTATACGCTGCCTTGATGTGATTTGAAGTTCTAGCTGGTTGGGTTGTATTGCGAAAGCACTAAAATTCCGATTGGCCTCCATGGCGACAATCATCAGGAAGCCTGATCCGATCAGTTAGAGCGGGAGGCGGTTCCTTATGCTTTTTGCACGGAAGGGGTCGTGGCTCACTGCTCACGCTTCGGCCCCTCGACCAGCCCGTAGAGATGCGCCAGCGCGATCAGCTCGCCGTCGGTGCACTCGTGGCCATCGACCAGCCACAACCCCAGGTCGTCGCCCGTAGGCTCGACCGTCCGACCGATCGCGTGCAGGGCTTCGACGGCCTCGTGGAAGGGGTCGTCGCTCACGGCGCCGTCGGCCGTGCCAGCAGGATCGCGGTCCGTACGGCCAATCGCCGGGCGCCATTCTTCGCCGTGGGTTCGGACAAGGTGGCACTGGCATGGCGGCTGGCCTTCACCGCGGCGGCAAGATCCAGCGTGTGGCCGCTTCCGAATCCGAACAGGCGCACCGCGCCACCCGTCAGGAACACATCGACCGCGGCGTTGACCTCATCGGAAGCGATCGTTTTGGCCTTGATGAGGTCGCCGGTCGTTGGATCTGCCATCGGGCGATCGTAGATGCGCTGAACTCTTACGGCCACCCGCCAACGTGGCCTGATCGGGCAACTCAACAGCGCGCGCTCCGGGTCGCTGATGGTGGCGATCGACGCCTGCAACGCCCGGTTCAGCTGCGGCGGCGTCGTCCCCGCTCGCGCCGGCCTCGTCGGGAAGCGGACCTGGAGCACGAAGTTCGAGATGCGCACGCCGCGCTACACGACGCAGGTCGGCAAGCTGCCGATCGCGGTGGCCTAAAATTGGATCATGGCAGCGCCAGCGGAGCCTGAACCTAGTGCACTGACTCAGACGGATGGTTCAGGGGCTCGGCTGACGGCGGCGAGGATATCGGTGGCGGGTTTGGTCCAGACTAAAGGTCTGGCGCGCTGGTTGTGCTCGGCGATGTAGGGTCTGATGGCGGCCTGCAGATCGACGACGCCGGTGAAGGAGCCGCGTCGCAACCGACGACGGGTCAGCGCCTAGAAGAAGCCCTCGACGGCGTTGAGCCACGAGGCCGAGGTCGGGGTGAAGTGGAAGGTCCAGCGCGGGTGGCGGGCGAGCCAGGCGCGCACCTTCGGATGCTTGTGGGTGGCGACGTTGTCGAGGATTGCGTGGATCGCCTTGCCGGGCGGGACGGCGGCCTCGACGGCGTTGAGGAACCGGTTGAACTCACCGTTACGGTGGCGCTGCATGCAGCGGCCGAGCACGGTGCCCGCTAGTGCAGTGACGCGGACGGAGGATTCACGCACACGGTGAGGCATGCGAGTCTGGGCAATGGCTCAGACGGTCTGTGTGCTTCTCGATCCGAGCGACTCGGCCCGGCTGGCTACGCTTGTCGGTGACCGCTCCCGTCCGCTCAAGCACATCCAGCGCGCCCGCATGGTCCTGCTCTCGGCCGAGCGCTTGAGCGTCCAGGACGTTGCTCGGCGGGCGGGCGTCAGCCGCCCGGCCGTGTGGCGCTGGCAACGGCGTTACGCCGAGGCGGGCGTCGAAGGTCTGCTGCGCGACAAGACGCGTCCGCCTGGCACCCCGCCCCATTCGACCGAGACGGTGGCCGAGGTGCTGGCGCTGACCTGCTCGGAACCGCCGGGCGAGGTCACGCACTGGACCGGCCGTGCCGTGGCCCGCGCCGTTGGGATCTCGTTGCGCGCCGTGCAGCGGATCTGGGATGCTCACCGCCTCCACCCGCATCGGCTACGCACATTCAAACGGTCGCGCGATCCCGCCTTCGCCGCCAAGGTCGAGGATGTCGTTGGCCTTTACATGGACCCGCCCGCCCACGCGGTGGTGCTGTCCATCGACGAGAAGAGCCAGATCCAGGCGCTGGAGCGCACCCGCCCCGACCATCCGCTCGCCCCCTGTAGCGGAGCGGGGTGTACCGAAAGGGCACCCCGTTTTCCGTTCGGTATCCTACCGGGGGAGCAGGATCGGATGGCAGACAGCGCGTTGGTCAAAACGATCAAGCTGGTAGGCGGGATCGCCGGCTTGGCCACTGCCGGCTTCACGATCTGGGATCGAGCGTTCCGATCTCGCCCGTGGGCTGAGCCGCACATCAGCTCGCCTAGGGCAGGGCCAGCGACTGACATCTTGGCAGACAAGCTCTGCCAAACCCATGCGGCAACTAAGGGTTGAAGCGGTTATAGGCCTTTGTGCGTGGGCGGAGGCTGCCCAGCATCACGCAAGCGGTAGCCCAACGTTAGGACCTACATGATGCCGGAGTTGATCTGCCGAGCGTCCTTTGGGTAGTTCCGAGCGGACCCATGAGCATGAACGGAGCCATCACCGCTCAATACTCATTTGGGCAGTAAAACAGAATAAGGCCGGGGTCACCAAACTGCAGATGGTCGCCAAAATTCATGAAGCAGCACGCAATGTAACGGCCTGGTTCTGCCTACCCTAAAAACCTTTCGGGGGGGGCAATTATAACTGCGATTTCACAACTGATTTCGTCAGATCGATTTCGATATTTTGAAAAATCATAATTCTTCAAGAAAGAATTTTTCATTACTGGGTATGTGGTAAAAAAATCAACATTGAGGAAAAATGAAAATTGCATAGTTTTTCATATTCCCAACAGGCTCGAGGCTGGTTAAAAATTTCTAATTCTTTCGTGAAGCGTTCAGGTCTCTTATGCCAGTATGCGCTCTGATTATTTATCTCTTCGCGAATATATTTAGTTCTCCCGCATTTGCGGAAGATCTTTCGCGCGCTAATTTAGGAAACGAGGTTTCTAAGGAAATATCTACTCGCGCCCCAAGAGCAAAGACTGTTTCTCCCTCGTCCTTGAAAGGGGTTGCTCCAAGCGATCGGCAGCCCGGAAGTATCTTCCATTTCGGCCCCGAGGAGGTGGAGACTACGGCAGCGGTGTCGCCGGATGATGCCGAACCGAAGGAGGTCGGTCTTCCTGCACCGGTTGGCGGCTACAGGCTCAATTTCGAACGAGCCGAAATTAGAGATGTCGTTCACGCCATCCTGAGTACGACGCTCGGTCTTAACTATACCCTCGCCGGAGAGGTGAACGGACAAGTCACGATTTCCTCGCCCCGGCCGCTGAGTCGGGAGGAATTGCTCACTGCGCTAGAAACCACTCTAGCGGGGCAGGGTCTTGCCTTGATACGGGCTGGATCGGGCTACCGGGTAGCCCCCAATGCTTTAAGTCCTGGAAAAGTCACTTTCGGCCGTGCAGGTGAACCCGGCTACGGCGTCACGATCGTTCCGCTACGCTATGTTTCGGCTTCGGTGATGTCGCGCCTCGTCTCGGGCTTCGTCGCCGATGCGGACGGATTGCGCTTCGACGTCGCGCGCAACACGATGATCGTCAAGGGCCCAGCTCAACGGCGGCAGGAGGCCGTGAATGCAATCCTATCGTTCGACGCGGATTGGATGCGCGGACAGTCGGTAAGTCTATTCGAGTTGCGCCGCGCCCGGCCGGACGCCATCGTGGCGGAACTGACCCAACTCTTTGATACGGGTGAGAACGGTACCGGGGCCGGGCTAATCCAATTCAAGCCGATCGTGCGGCTGCGCACGATCATGGTCACATCGAAGAATCCGAACCTAATCCGCCGGGCTGAAACCTACATCCGGAAGCTCGACAGCGCGAACGAGACGGCTGAGGACAATGTATTTATCTACAAGGCACGCTACCGGGATGCTCGCGACCTCGCGAGGGTGGTGAACAACCTATTTGGCTCAGGCCAGGGCGGCATGGGCGGGACGAGCCCCGATCCGTCACGGTCGTCCTCGCCCGGTCTGACGGGGTCGGGCTTGGCCGGATCCGGGGCGGGCGGCTCCGGCTTGGGTAACTCCGGCGGTAGTTTCAATTCCGGGCTAGGCGGGGCGGGATCTAGCATACCGAACGGGGGAGCAACGGGCACGTCTGGGGCCGACTCGCGCGGTACAGATCTGCTTAAGGCGCGCTTCGCCGCCAATTTTAACGAGGGGAACACGTTCGCCAGCGGCACAGCGAGCGGGGGCCAGACCTATGCGGCGGGGCCCGGCCAATCGGGCGGGCTCCTAGACCTGACGCAGCGGAGCCAGGCGCGCCGCGTGGCGGTCAGCGTCGATCCGTCGAATAACGCGGTGGTCGTCTACACGGATGGCGAGAGCTATCGGAAGATCCACGCCGCGCTGCGCCAGCTCGACGGTATGCCGCCGCAAGTAGCAATTAATGTTACCATCGCCGAAGTGAAGCTGACGGATCAGCTCAAATACGGCGTGCAATATTACCTCGATAGCAGCCGGATCGGCCTCGGGAAAAACAAGGGATCGTTCGGTCTCGTTAGCGCGGCGGCCTCCGCTGCACCGAACATCATCAAGCCTGCGACGGGTGGTTTCAATTTCCTTGGCGGAAGCTATGCCGGTCCGGACATCGTATTGTCCGCGCTCGATGGCTTCACCGACGTGAAGATCCTATCCTCCCCCTCGCTCGTGGTCGTCGAGAACCAGCCGGCGACGTTACAGGTCGGCGATGCGGTGCCGATCACCACCCGCCAAGCGCAGAGCGTCGAAGTCTCGAACGCTCCACTGATCAACCAAGTTGAGTTCCGCGACACGGGCATCATTCTCAACGTCATCCCCCGCATCGGGCAGGACAACGCAGTCACACTTCAGATCGAGCAGGAGATTTCCGCCGTCGTCTCGGCTGCCGATACGCTGACGCCAACGATCTCGAAGCGTCGCGTTGCCAGCACGATCTCCGTTGCAAATGGACAGACCGTGCTGCTGGCCGGCCTGATCAGCGAGAAACGCCAGCGCGAGCGCGACGGCATCCCCTTCTTGAACCGCATCCCGAATGTCGGCGCACTGTTCAGCTCGACAGATAACGGCGCCGAGCGCTCAGAACTCGTGATCTTCATACGCCCGGTGGTCGTGCGCAATGCCGGCGATGCCCGGGCTGTCACGGAGAATTACCGCGACAAGCTCCTTGATGCCAGCGTCCGCCGTGGGGCACGTCCCCAGGCTCCTGTCTACAAAGATTGACACGATGCTCTGGTCCCGTGCCAACCATGCGATCAGGATGAAGACTGCGAGAGGGACTTCCGCCTCGAACTCGAAGCAGGGTTATGTCCTTATCGAGCTGATGCTCGTCCTGATGCTCGTCAGCCTGCTGGCCGGTCTCGCATTGCCTCGGGTCTCTGCAACTGGCGGAGCGAGCGAATTGTGGTCCACAACATCGCGCATCGCGGTCCTGCTGCGAGCGGACCGAAACGCGGCGTTGCGTGGCGGCCGGCCCATCGTAAGCGGTATCGACCGCGATGCAGGAGCCGTTCGTTCGGGCTCGGGCGACAACGTAGTTGTGCTTCCCCCGCACTACCGGATGGTGATCTCCGACGCGCTCGCGGCAGGCATTCGGTTCGATCCCGACGGCCATGCGCAGGGGGGCGAGATTGCGTTGCTGAATGCGCAGGAGCAACACTTGGTCCTGCGGATTGATCCGATCAGCGCCGCCATCGTGGTGCATAGTAGTGAGGCGCGCCATGCGCCTTGACCGAATTCTGCCCGAGGCCAACCGCCAAGCCGGGTTCATCCTCGCCGAGACGCTGGTGGCGCTGGCTATCAGCGGAGCAGTCTTAGTCGGTCTCTATTCGCTAACGAACGTTGTATCCCGCCATGCCCGGCTTATCATCGGCCGCGTAGAGGCTTCTGAGGCCGACCGCCGGGGCCTAGCCGCACTCGCTAGAGAAATCGAGCTCGCTCAACGTCTGCGCTGGGCGGGGCGGCCGGAGGCCCGGCCTTTCGTCTTCGTCGGCAGCGCGGACAGCCTCCTGTTCGCGGCTGATTCGCCGATCGGGTCCGCTGCGGCCCCTTCTCGGATCGTACAGCTTCAGAGCGCCGTCACACCGGACGGCGGCGAAGTCTTCCGCACCGAAGCAGCGCTTCCCCCCATCGCGCGGGAAATCGCCGACCTCAGTCCGGAATCTTCCCAACTTCTGCACCGTGGCCCCTCCCGCCTGCGCTTCGCCTATATCGTCGCCGCGACGGTTAAGACGCCTGAGATCGCCTTGGACGCATGGGATCTGCCCGACGCAATGCCAGTCGCCGTACGCCTTTCGCTCGAAGATCCGAAGACCGGCCTCATCACTCAATCGTTGCGCGTCGCCCTGCGCATAGAGGCCGAATCGGGCTGCGCCGCTCCCACGGAGGGCTTCTGCAGCCGCCCCGCCGACCGGGAGGGCGACGAGGGGGTCAGCACAGCAGCCATCGTCAACGCGCTTCAGAGGCAAAAGCCATGAGGGGCGGGAGGGATGGCTTCATCGTTGTCGCGGTGCTGGCGGTACTAGCCCTGCTGACAGGGCTGCTTGGCACCCTCAGCCTTGCGGTTAGGGGCGAAGTCGACTCGGTTCTAACCGCGTCCGAGCAGGTGCGGCTCGAAGGGTTGATCCAGGCCGGAGCGGCCCTCATCGCTTATGAACTCTACGAGCTCAAGCGCCCGGCCTTCCGCGTGAACGGCCGGGAGATCCGCCTAGACGACGGCGTCGTGCAAGTCACCGTCGAGGACGAGGCCGGGAAGATCGACCTTAACGGGTCGGCGCCCTTGCTACTCGCAGGACTTTACCGGGCGGCTGGTCTAGCTGACATCGAGCCGGAGGTTTTTGCCGCGAAGGTAGTGGCATGGCGCAAGCGTTTTCCGCCAACTGGCGCGAACCGCGAACGGCGGGAGCCCGGCTTCCGCTCGATCGGCGATTTGCGTTGGTTACCCGGCTTGTCCGCGTCCGATGCAGTCGCACTGTCCGAATTTGTGACTGTACTGAACCCTCAAGGAAAGATCGCCCCCGCGACCGCACCCGTTACAGTCTTGTACGCCCTTCCCGGCTTGATGCCGCAGACCATCGACCGCGTGCTGCGGCTGCGTGAAGCTCCAACCGACCGGCTGGCTGAGGATCTGGCGAACCTGCTTCGCGACCAGCAAGCCTACCTTGCCGTCAAGGCCAGTCGCTGCTTCCGAATCCTTCTGGATGCAACCACGAACGCACAGTCGCGCAAGCGCATTCGGCTGACCACAGTCAAGGCCTCTCAGGAGCAGGCACTCTATTACACAACCGCGTACGAACCCGTGTTTTAAGTTCAGCGACCCGTTCGCTCTGCGTTGAGGAGCAGATACGTACATCCATCGCGGCAGTCGGAAGGCTGTTTCGCGGGAAACTCCTATTTTTAAGCTGAAATCCGTGCGATCTGACCACAAGTAGATGAATTTCTCTCTATATGCTGAATATTGCCCTTGAAATATCTGAGAAAATAATCGAGCATTTACTTGGAGCTGCGAATTGGGCGCGGCTCCGAATCATCTGAGAGGACCAAATCATGCAAAGATATGCGAAGAAGGGGCTGCTCGCGGCATGCCTTGCGGCCGGATGCTTGGGAGTAATCTCGTCGGCACAAGCACAGGTCGCTTGCCCCATCAGCTACGATGCACTGAAAACGGCGGTGACGCAGGCGGCGGCTGCCGATTCCACGGGATTTAACAACGATTTCTGGGCGGTTGCCGTCAATCGTTCCGGCAATGTTTGCGCCGTCGCGTATTCAGGTGCAGCGATCGATTCGCAGTGGCTCGGCAGCCGGCAGATCGCTGCCGCAAAGGCCTACACCGCCAACGCATTTAGCCTGAGCGTTACGGCAGGTCGCGGCCCGCTCTCAACCGCGCAGCTCTACGGCTTCGCGCAGCCGTCGCCGAGCGGCGGCAACCCGCTTTTCGGCCTCGAGGGCGGCAACGTCCTGCAGGCCGAGAAAGCTTACAACGGTGACTACTTCCAGTTCGGCACCGCACAGGACCCGATGCTCGGTTACCGGATCGGCGGTACGATCACCTTCGGTGGCGGCCTTGCGCTCTATTCCGGCAACTTCGCCGTCGGTGCGATCGGCGTGTCCGGGGACACTGCCTGCGCCGATCATTCGGTCGCATGGCGCATCCGGCAGGTCCTCAATCTTCGCGGCCCGGAGACGGACACGATCACCCTCGTAAATGGCGCGACGCCGTCGACGGGCGGCCATCCGAACTGCCCGAACTCGGCCGGCACTCAGGGCCAATCGACCAACAGCTGATTCGGTGGAAAGGCCAGCGGACATATTTCAGCCGCGGCCTTGTGACGCTTCGCGACGATCCAAGAGTCGCTATGTCCGGTCCACCCTGGTCGAACACCAAGACCCGTATCTGTCGCCGTGCCGGTGGCTCGGCGGCGGGTTCGCGGGGCGGGCGGCTGAAATGGAACATTGTGCAAGACATCGTGCATATAGGTCGCGACGGCTGGCTCTTCCTCGTTGGCGGATCGAACAACGTGTTGGACCAGTACCGGGAGGACGCCTTCCCGCCGCAGCATTTCCAGGCATGGCGCCGCCTGCTGGAGGATCGCGTCCGGCGCGCGCGCGGTGTCGGCGCGCGGTACTTTCACGTGGCGGTCCCCGAGAAGCTGTCGATCCTCGCCGACCACTCCGACGTGCCGGTCGATCCCGACCGCGCGCCGTCGCTGGCACTGCGCCGCTGGCTCCGCAATTCCCTCGCGTGGGGATCGTTGATCGACCTAAGCACGTCGTATCGCAGTGATCCGGACCGCGAGAGCCTCTACCTCAAGACGGACTCGCATTGGTCCCTGCTTGGCTGCCATCGCGCCTACCTGAGCATCTGCGCGCGCATGGGAGTTCGACCGCAGGTCCGCCTTGTTCCGGCCGATCCCGCGCTCGCTTCGCTATCTGGGGACCTCGGGACCAAATTTCCGACGCACCGGAGCGAGGTTCTGCTGGCCTGGACGTATCCGCGCACGGCCGAGCGTGTCCACGTCAACGCCTACCTGCACCGTATCCTCACTGAGCGCGGCGCCACCGGGGGCGGTGTTGGAACGCAGGCCGTGTTCCGCAACGAGGCACCCGGTATCGATCCACGCCGGATCATCCTGTGCGGGGATTCATTCGCCCACCATGCCTTCCTGCCCCATGTCGGTACGCTAACAGCGATGTTCGCCGAGACATTTCACGAGGTGTACTTTTTCTGGGCAACGACGGTCGACTGGTCCCACGCCTCAGAGCTTCGCCCTGATTTCATCCTCACCGAGATCGCCGAGCGCTTCATGGTGACGATCCCTCCTGCGGATTTTGAACACGATAAATTTGGCCGGCAGATGGAAGCTCTTTCTTTCGGCAGCTGAGCTGCAAGCCGTGAAATTTGTTCTGTCCGCTTCTATTCCTTGACTGGGACGTCTCCGGCGGCTCGATCTGTTCAAGCAAATTGATATTGCAGCGCAACTTGTTGCATTCCGGCCACGAGGAGCAGATTTCTAATCTTGGGGAGACAAGCGGTGCTGCGGCTTAGGTATTGTTGAGTTAAAAATCGTTAATTCCAACGCTTTCGGAGCCAGGTCGGAGATTAGCGAGTGGGTGAGGAAATTCGCCTCGAATCAGCCGCCGACCTCTCCCTCACGGACTTCCTCCGGATGCGAGGCCTGCCGGTTGCCGCCGTCGGCGCCGTAACCGCCCAAGCGATCTGGCGACAGGGTGATATCGGCGCCGAGGAGCTTGCTGATGCGGTGGCCGCTTTTCACTGTGTGCCCCGCGCCAGCCGGGACGCGGTCGTGGACCTGCCGGCCCTGACCAAGGGATTGTCCCGGCGCTTTCTGCAGGAGACCTTCCTTTATCCCGTGCGCACGGCGGAGGGCGCCCTCGTCCTGACTGCAGATCCTACGCAAGCCGAGCCCATCGAAGCGGTGAGGCTCGCCCTCGATGAGCGAGCCGCCTTGGCTGTGCTCTCCTTTGAGGAAATAGCGGATCTGCTCACCCGCGACGACACCGCAGACCACCCGCTGCATGGGGAGGTCGACCTTGACGGCGCAACTGACGTCGGTCTCTTCGACGACATCGAGACCCTGCAGGATCTAGCGCGCGGTGCGCCCGTCGTGAGGGCGATCGACGACCTCTTCACCCGCGCCCTCGATGCGGGGGCCACCGACATCCACATCGAGACAGCACGGGAAGAGCTGCGCATCCGCTTCCGGATCGACGGACTGCTGCGACTGCAGCAGAACATGCCACGAGGCATGGCGCCGGCGGTGATTTCCCGCGTGAAAATCCTCGCCGGTCTCGACATCGCCGAGCGCCGCCTACCGCAGGATGGGCGCACAACAATCCGGGTCGGCTCCGTCGAGGCGGATCTGCGCGTGGCGGTGATGCCAACGCTATATGGAGAGACGGCCGTCTTGCGCATCCTCGTGCAGGATGCGCAGATCCTTAATTTCGGGCGGATCGGCATCGCCGGCCGCGACCGCGCCGCCCTCGAGGCAATGCTGGCCGAGCCGCACGGCGTCATCATCGTCACGGGACCTACTGGCAGCGGCAAGACGACGACGCTTGCAACCGCGATCTCACTGTTGAACGATCCGGCCCGCAAGATCGTCACCGTCGAGGATCCGGTCGAGTACCAGATCCCCGGCATCCACCAGACGCAGGTAAAGCCGGCGATCGGGTTGACCTTCGCCAGCGCCCTGCGCTCCTTCCTGCGGCACGATCCGGACGTGATTATGGTCGGCGAGATGCGCGACCGTGAGACAGCAAGCATCGGCATCCAGGCAGCGCTCACTGGCCACCTCGTTCTGACGACCCTTCATACCAACAGTGCCTGCGACGCGGTGGTCCGTCTCGCAGACATGGGGATCGAGCCGTTCCTGATCGCCTCCGCTCTGCGCGGCGTCCTCGGGCAACGCCTCGTCCGGCGCCTCTGCGCCCGTTGCCGAATATCGGACGAGCGCGGCGCCGGACTCCTCCGCGAGATCTGCGCGCGACGAGGGATCGCGCCGCCTGAGCGGTTGCACCTGCATGCTCCGGTTGGTTGCCCGTCGTGCGGGGGAACCGGCTACCGGGGGCGCGTTGGACTTTTCGAGGCGCTGCCCGTTGATGGCGCCGTGCGCGACCTGGTCCGCCGTGAACCCGATCCGATGCGGATCCTCGAAGCGGCTCGTGCCGGCGGCATGACGACGATGCTTGAGGATGGAATCGGAAAGGCGGCCGAGGGCCTAATATCCCTTGAAGAGGTGATGCGTGTCGCGGCCTGAGCCTAGCATGAAGGGCGCGATGACCCTCGTGCTCGTCCGGCAAGCGATGGCGGCCCGTCTCGCGCCGGCATGGGCGGCCGCTGGGTGGGTGTCCGAGCAGTTGCTCGATGCTTTCCTGGCGCAAATCGCGCCGCTTCTCTCCCGCATCGTCCCACAGCGGCGGGTGGTGATCGTGCCGGAGGACGGGACGTTCGTCCTGCACGAGCAGGCCGGACGCGGTACCCTCGTCCGTGTCGGCCCCCTCGATGATGTGGCCGAGGCCACGCCGGGCCGATTCGCGATCATCGACCTGCGCCTACCGGCCGACCAGATGCTGCGCCGCAGCCTCACCCTGCCGTCGGCCGGGCGCGCCTACCTTCCATCCATCATCGCCCACCGTCTCGAGCGCCTTACGCCTTGGCGCATGGACAAGGTGCTGCATGGCTTCGCCGTGTCCCCGGAGGAGCGGACGGATGGCACGCTCGTGGTCGACCTCCTCGCCACGTCGGCGGATCGTCTGGCGCCGGTTCTTAAACGTCTTACTGCCAAAGGCTACGTCCCGACGGCCCTCGGAAGCGCTGAGGATCTAATCGACGCCCCCCCGCGCATCGACTTGTATGCGGGACGTCCCGGCACCGCCGACCGGTTTCTTCGGCGCCGGGTCGGCCGGATCGCCGTTTCCACGGCTGCCGCGCTAACGGCGGCATGCCTCGCCAGCGCGTGGGTCGCGCAAGAGGCCGAAGCCGAGCAGGCTGAGACTACGACGCTTCTCGCCGCCCTGCGGAGCCGTCTTCAGGCTCATCGCGGGGGCGGGACCTCGCACGAGCGGGCACTCATCGAAGCGCATCGCGATGCGAGCGCTCTCGTCCTTATTGACGGTCTGAGCGCGGCTATTCCCGACAACACGGTGCTCCAGGAGATCAACCTAAACTCTGGGAAGATACGCCTCGCCGGACGGTCAAGCGACGCGCCGGCTCTGATCAAGCAGCTCGAAGGACAGGCAGGCCTGACCGGCGTGAAGTTCGCCGCCCCGGTCGTGCGCGACGCCTCGGGGCGCGACCTGTTCGAGATCACGGCGGAAAGACCCGGCGCGCTACAGGGGGACGGACGCGGGCCTGGCGTCGATCCCGCGCGTCCGTTCCGGGGACCGCGATGATCGCCATCACCGCTCCCGCCCGCTGGGTCAGGCCGACCGCCCTCGTGGTTTTCGTCGCGCTACCCTGCCTCCTCGCGGCGCTAACGGTTGCCAACATCCTGCGCTGGGCTGAGGCTCGAACAGCGCAGGCGGAGCAGGCCGAACGCGTGGCCGACATCGAGCGGCGGGTCCGGTCCTTGACCGCCGACCGGCCGCCAGCCCTCGACATGAGCCGGATCTATCTCGGCGCCACGGTTGCGACTCTGGCACGGGCCGAATTGCAGACGCGGGTGGTCGATTTGATCGAGCGCTCCGGGAGCCGCCTCATTGAGGTGCGGGCAGATGAAGATGCACCGGCGGAGGATCCCCTCAGCGCGACCGTCCGTGCCACGTTCGAAACGGTGCAGGACCGTCTCGTGGACCTTCTCGCGGCCGTGGAGGGCGGCCTGCCGCTCCTACGCGTCGCCGGCCTCGACGCCCGGCTGGAGCAGCGGCGGGAGTCTTCCGTTCTCCCCGATGATCCACGCCTGCGTATCACCCTTACGGTTCGGAGCTACCGCAAGAGGGGGCAGCCGTGATGAGAGCAGGGCTCGCCAGCCGGTGCGCACGCGTTCTTCGCTTAATCCTGGCGGCGGCAATCCCAGCGCTCGCGGTCGTTGATGGTATTGCCTGGGCCGAGCCCGTGACCCCCTGGGGCGTCGCTCGCCAGATTCTGCCCGACGCCCCCGCCACAGCCGATCCGGTTGGCCCGCCGGTCATGCCGACGATGCCTGGCGGCGGCATTGGAACGGTGATGGGGCCCGGCTCAGCGCCCCGACAGGGCGGTTTCACGCAGCCGTCCACGCAGAGCTCGGTACTGCCGCGACCGCGGCTCTCCGAGCGTCCCGCCGAAAAGGTTGCCTCCGAACTGAATCCGTTGGCAGACATGCTCCCCGCGTTGAAGGCGGTACGCGAGCGACCGCTCTTCTCGTCTTCGCGCCGACCCCATAAGCCTGTCACGGCTCCGGTGGCGCAAGTCGTGGTCCCGGTCGCGGCCTTGCCGCCTTCCGCTCCCGCCTTGCGCCTTATCGGAATCGTCCAGGATCCAGAAAACGCGGCGGGCCTCGTGCGGCGTGGAAGCGGTCCGACCCTCGTACTGCGCGCAGGCGACCCTATCGATGGATGGTCCGTCAGTGAAATCGGGCCAGAGCATCTGACGATCCGCCTGGGCGATCAGGTCCAGACCTACAGGCTGTTCGCGGCGACCACGCCGCCCGGAACGCGGCTCCGACCGACCCCAGGGCAGCGCGAGCGATGAGCCGGTCGTTCCTCGCGCCCTTCCTCCCACCGCTTGCCGTCATAAGCGTCACTGGCGCCGCGTGGCTCGGACACGGGCCGACCTGTGCTTTGCTGATCCTCACGGGCCTGGCCCTCGTCGCGGCGCAGATCGCGTGGCAGGATCTCGCGACGTACACGATTTCTGATGTGGCTTTGATCGCCCTCGGCGTGCTGAGTCTCGCTGCGCGACTATCTGAGGCGGCTTTCTTGGGTGTTCCGCCGCTGACCGCCCTTGGGCTCGCCGCCCTCGACGGATTGCTGTGCGGAGCCGCGTTCTTCCTATTGCGCGAAGGTTTCTATCGCTGGCGCGGCTACGACGGCCTCGGCTTCGGCGATGTGAAGCTCGCCCTTGCCGGGGGCATCCTCGTTGGCACCGATGGCTTCGCCTGGACCGTGCTTGCCGCGAGCCTCGGTGGTCTCGCTGTTGCTCTGTGGCTGCGCGGGCGGGGTCAGGCCTCGCCCGAGCCGAAGAAGCTCGCCTACGGGGCGCTCCTGGCGCCCTGCCTCTGCCTCGTCTGGCTACTGAGCGCTGGCCTGCCGCAGCTTCAGGCCCCAGCTCTCACAGGGATCGGCTGACATGGGCGCGCTGCTCAGCTTCGAGTACCGGGCCATCGATCCGGTGGGTAAGATCCTCTCGGGCAGCATGGAGGCGGAGACCCCAGCCGACGTTGTTGCGCATCTCGAACGCCTCGGCTGCACGCCGATCTCGGCGCAGGCGGCCCCGACGCGCTCCACCGGGCAGCGGACTTGGCGCGACCTCCTCAAGCCCGAGCCCTCGCCGGTCGGCATCACGGCGATGACACTCGATCTCGCCATGCTCCTGCGCGGCGGAGTTGCTCTCGACGAGGCGCTGCTGATCCTCGCTCAGCTCGCGAGCGACCGCTGGTTGGCGCAGGTGCTGCGCGATCTGCATGCGAGCCTCGGCCAGGGGCAAAGCTTTTCCCAGGCGCTGGCCCGGCATCCGCGCATGTTCTCGCCGATCTACGTGAAGATGGTCGAGGCGGCCGAGGCCTCTGGCTCGCTCGCGGTATCCCTCACGGCTCTGGTCACAGAGCGACAGAGGGGCGAGCGCCTGCGCAAGCGCTTCATTTCGGCGATCTCCTATCCCGTCTTCCTCGTGGTGGCGGCGCTCGGTGTTCTCGTCTTCGTACTGATCTACCTGATCCCGAAATTTGAGGTCGCCCTGCAAGGATTTCGTGACCGAATCGATCCGACCGCCCTTATCGTATTTAACATGTCGGCTTTCCTAAATCGAAACCTTGACTCACTGGTGATCGCGCTAGCCCTTCTTTTGGTCACAGGTGTCGTGATCGCGCGGCTCGGGCGGGAGCACGGCCTCTGGATTGCTCTGCTCGCGCGCTTACCCGGCGCGCATGGCGTGCTCCAAAGCGAATTCACGGTGACGTTCTGTCGGACGCTCGCCGTCCTGGTGCGCAACGGCGTCGACATCTCCAGCGCCCTGCGGCTGATGCGCGGCGTCGTCCGCATGCCCCGGGCGGGCGCGGAGATCGACGGAATCGTTGCGGGCGTGCGCCAGGGCCGGCGCCTCTCCGACACCCTCGGCAACCGCCAGCTCTTCCCGCGCCACGTCGTGCAGATGCTGCGCGTTGGCGAGGAGGCCGGTGAATTGGCCGCCAGCGCCGAGCAGGTGGCATTGTTTTACGAGACTAAGCTGGATGCGGCTCTTGGCAGACTGATCTCTGTCGTGGGGCCGGCCGTCATGATATTCGTCAGCATTCTCATCGCGTGGCTAATTATCTCGGTAATGACCGCGCTGATGAGCATCAATGACATGCTGGCCTGATGCGAGGGGGTGAGGATGGATTGGTTGGGAGCCAAAATACACCAGACGGCAGCACGCCACCAGTATCGGAGTCGAGATCGCGACCGCCATGGAGGTTTTACATTAGTTGAATTACTCGTTGTCCTAGTAATACTTGGGCTAGTGATGGGGCTTGCTGGTCCACGGGTGCTCGGATACTTGTCGAGTTCGCGCGAGCGCACCGCCAAGCTACAGATCGAATCCTTTTCGTCGGCTCTCGACCTGTTTTTCCTCGACAACGGCCGCTACCCGAACATGAGCGAAGGGTTGCAGGCGTTAGTCCAGCGGCCGACCTCGGCCGAGAACTGGAGCGGCCCATACCTGAAGCAGGCATCCGTCCCTGTTGATCCCTGGGGGCGACCCTACGAGTACCGGGTGCCCGGCAAGGCAGCTCCCTACATGATCATCTCCCTCGGGCCGGACGGGCAGCGGGGGGACGGCAACACGGTCAGCCGAGAATGAGGATGCGGGGGGCGGGCCGCGACGGCTTCACCCTGATCGAGGCCCTCGTGGCCTTCGCGATCGTCGCGGGCGCCACCGTGGTCGTGCAGCGAAGCCTCGTGCAATCCCGCGGCGCCACGGCCCAGGCTGCAGACCGTGTAGCGCCTGATTGGCTGATACGGAGCCTCCTCGCCGAACCCTTGTCGGACGCGGACATGAGTATGGGAGGACGGTCTGGTGTGGAGGGCAGCCGTCGGTTTGAGGTCCGCCTGATGCCGATCATCGATGTGAACGATGACCAGGCTGTCCAAGCGCCAAACCGTGCATCCGATCGGCCCGAGAAGCAGGTTCGGTGGCAACCCATTCGTATGTCGATCACGGTCGAAATTAGCCCTGCAAAGTGGCTGACAATTCATACAATCAAGCTCGGGCGCGTGAGGGTGATCACGTCAGACTTTGACCACGAATTACGGGATGGAACAGTTCGGTGATCGTACCGGTCGATAGGACGTCAAGTCATGTGCAGATGGAAAGCCCGGCCCTGGAGGTACCAGTGTCGCAACGATTATCGACAACGAGAGCGGGCTTGGCCCGCTTGGCGTAGTGGCTGTCGTTCTTAGTTCTGCAGGAGCAGTTGCATCTGATGTCGAATTTAGAGATGTCGTTGCCATTCTTTATGCGGTCGAGTTAGGCGCGAAGTAGTGGATTGTTTCACGCTCGAGCTACGTCGCCGGCGAGCGTCTCGATGGGCGCACCTTGATCAAATTGGGTGGGCGTCGAACTCTGGTTCATGGTTGGCGTCTGAACGCTGCCTCCTCTGGATCCATCTCATCCGCGCGGTGCCCCCCACCCGGCTGCTTTCGCCTCGTCCTCGGAGCAGAACATGCGCTCGCCGGCTTGCTCGTCGATCACGGTGCGCGTGTAGGCGCTCGTCCCTGGCAGGTGGTAGATCCGGTTGCCCCTGGCCGAGATGTTCCCCTTGATCGTGCAGGTCATCGAGGCATTCGATCCGGCCGGCGTCGGCTCGTCGGCCGCTCGCGCTGCTGCTCCACCTCGACGTGTCCTACGCCAGCCCGCTGGGTCTTCGAACGTGCCAGCCCAGATCCCGCGCTTGGCCGCACGTGCCTGCGCTTCCTGTCCCACATACTCGCTCGAGTAGCGCCGGAACGCGACGGCATGGCCCTGCGCCACCATCCAGGCGTTCAGGTCCTCAGGGCCCTTCCTACAGATGGCTACAGTGCGACCGTAGCGGTCGGTGTCCCGGGGCTCACATGAGATTGGTGCCTCGCCGATCCGATCGGACAGCGCGAGGGCAGCGACCTGTCCGCAGCGATACTCCTTGCCGGCGGCGTCCTCGCACACCTGAGCGCTCTCCAGCGCGTCGATCCCAAAGAGACGGATACGGGTGCCATGGATCACCACCGTGTCGCCATCGGTGACGCTGGTACGCCCGACGATCGGCTCGGCAGCGAATGCGCCCCCGCCCTGCAACATGACGATGGCGGTAAGCAGGGGGTGACGCATGCAAAGGACTCTACGCGTCGCCGACGACCTGTCGAGTGGTGTCCACTCGCACACCAGCGAACGCCAACGCCGCATTTGCTAAGGGCAACGTCATCAACAACGGCGAGCCGGTCACGGCACAGGTGCAGCAGCGGCCAGACAGTTCCCTCGACGTGATCCTCGACAAGATAAAGGCGCGGTCCGCTGGCCTGATCGCTGGAGCCCGGGGCCCGCTGCCCGGGGCAATTGCTGGAGGCCGTCGCTTGAGGGGCTGAGGTCACCCGCCGGCCCGATCGCGTCTGGTGGGGCGCCAGCCAGTGGCAGGGTAACGGGCGCGAGTTTGAGAAAGACATTGGGAAAGAAAGAGGATGGATTAGCTCAGCCTGTCTCAGCTCGACTTTGGCCACTCATGCGGCGTGGCAGAGGGCATAGGCCCAGGGCGCTGGCAAACGGAAGCCGGGTTTTGTTCGGGCGCGTCGGCGCGGTGATGTTGCCAAAGTCCGCTCGCGCCAGATCGCATAGCGCACGGCGGCCAGAGCATCGGCGAAGGTCGGGCGCGGTTTGGGGTACCACGCGGCGGCCGCGATCCGTTGCCGTTGGCGGACTGGGAGCCGTGCAGCCAGCAGCGTGACGATCGAGAACAGGGCGAGCAGGCAGGGCGTGGTGCGGGCGATGGCCTTGTCCGACCACTGCCGCTGCGTCTCGACACCGAGATGGGCGCGCGCTTCCTGGAAGGTGACCTCAACGGTCCAGCGCCGCACGAACCACCCCACGATCTGCGCGGGCTCGCGCACCGGTTCGGTGCAGAGCAGGGCCTGCGGTGCAAAGCGGCTCTCGGGATCGCGCACCAGCACCCATCGGATCGGCACGACCGGCAGACCGCCGTGCCGCCACACGGCGGTCCCGGAGGCGATCTCAAGGGTGCGCTCGCCCGCCCCGTACCAGCCGGGCACCACGACCGCGTGCCAGCGCGTGTCCTTGGCCGCGAGGATCGCGGCGAGCGTCGGCAGCCGCGCGCCTTTGGTCCGCGGGCGTCCAATCGTGCCGGGCGGCCGAGGTGGGGCCGGCTCGTAGAGAGCAGCATCCAGCCGCAGGCGGGTGATCGCCGTGATGCGAGCGCGGCGCATCGCGTCGAGGAACAGCAAGGCCGAGAAGCCGCTGTCGCCCACCACAACGAGGTCGCGTGCGCGCAGCCAGCGGCGAGCCTGGAGAGCGAGTTGGCGTCCGACGTCGAGCAGAGGCTTGTGCCGACGGCCCCGTTCGCGACAGGCGCGCTCTGACGGCACCAACGCGGTTAGGAACGGCAGCGCCCAGACGCGCCCCGCCCAGGGGATCGGGGCGAGCACCATGAGGCTCATCCAGCGCAGCCCGCTCGCCTTGACGAAATGGCTGTCGGAGGAGCGAACTGGATCACGGTAGATGCCCTTGGCCGCGATCCGCTTGCCGCGGCGGCGCTCGATCGTATCGTCCAGTCCCAGGACCACGGGGCCGCGTTGCGCGAACGCATCGACGAGGAGCCCGAGCAGGATACGGCTGCCGGAGCGCGGGCACCACGCCGCTCGGTTGAGGATACGGTGGACGTTCACGAACCGCCGCTCCTGCGCGCGGCCGATGATGCGCAGGACGCTCGTCACCGTGCGCCGCCCCGGCGTCAGGATCGCGCCGATCAGCAACAGCTGAGCATGGCGCCAGGAGCGGTGGACGAACAGCGGCGCGAACGCCAGGATGATCCCGGCAAAGCGGGTGGGCAGGGGCAGCATGGCGGTGTCTCTTGGCGGGGACGCCACCAGCCTATCCCTCACGCCCGCTTCGTCACCTCCGCCCACTCCACGCGCCGCAAATGGCCAAAGTCGAGCTCAGAGTCCGTCCGATAAGTCATGACGCTCGGCCGAGCCTTCGGACAAGGATCATGACGGCGGCGTAGAGGAAGGCCTGGGCCGAGGCGAGGGTTGCCTCCGGGTCTTTCCAAAGGCGGCGGTTGCGGCTGATCCAGCCGAAGAAGCGTTCGACCACCCATCTGCGCGGGCGCACGGCAAAGCCGACCTGATCCTTGGGTTTGCGCACGATGTCGACGGTGATGATCGTTGCGGTCGTGGGCCTGTCGCCGGCATAGCCTGCATCGGCGAAGGCCTTGGCGATGAACGGGAAGGTCCGCCGCGACAGGCGCAGCACCGGTCCGGTATCATCGCTATCCTGCACGTCGGCGGGCTATGGGTCGAGGACTGGAGCGCGTCCGTCCGTGTCGACAGGGCTAACGCTTACGGCCCTTGTACGGCCCTTGATCTTCTTTCCAGCGTTGTAGCCGCGCGGCCCTCCGCTCTCGGTGGTCTTCACGCTCTGGCTATCAAGCACTGTGGCGGTAGGCGAGGCTCTTCGATCGACCCGCTCGCGGTGCGCCATGACGAGGTGATGGTTGATCCGGCCGAACAGGCCGTCGTCGCGCCAGCGCGCAAAGTAGCCAAACGTCGTGCTGCGCGGAGGCAGGTCCTTCGGGATCATCCGCCACGCGATGCCGTCCCGCAGCACTGAGATGATCGCGTTCAGGAACTTTCGCGTCGTCCAGACGAGCAGACGAGCAGACGACCGCACGAAGCCGGCTCTGGCATCAGCGGCGCGATGACCGCCCATTCCGCATCGCTCAGGTCGGTTTCGTAGCGCAGGCGCGAACGGCTTATGCTGCCGGCGAGTGGTCGGGGTCCACATGGCAATTCCAGATCAGGCTTCGGCACCCTTCTGGAATCACCGCCATCCCGGCCACTCAACCCCTGCCGGATGTTATCGGACGGGCTCTGAACTCGCCCGCTTCCGCCGGCTCGACATCCGCTACGAGCAGCGCGCCGACATGCACCTCGCCTTCACTACCCTAGCTTGCGCCCTTTCACCCTCAACCAGTATCAACGGTTCTGTTAGACGCTCTTGCGGCCTTGTCGAAACCATCAAGCATTACGAGTGAATAAGCTTCTTCACCTCACCAGAACAGAAGGCAATATAATCCAAGACTGCCCTAGCATGCTCCATGCACACCGGACTGTTGCACACACAGATCCACCTATGTGGAACACTTCATTGCATTGATCTCGCCTAGTCTTTCAGCAACGGCCCGACCAGTAGTGGAATAGCTCAAGCGTCGCTCAAGGTCATCCTTCGCCCGAGCGCCTACGGCGCGGGCGATCTCTGGCTGCTCGTATAGTTTACGCATAAGAACCGCCGCATGCTCGATCGACGGTTCTGCCCATCGCAACCCTGCTTTGTAGGGATCGATATCCCGATCGAGCTGAACTTCCTCATAATCAACAAGTAAGCTGTTGTTATCATCCATAAATTCACAGTTACCCGAATACCGCGTCGCAATGACGGGTTTCCCAAGAAGCATCGCCTCAGCCATAGTTAATCCGAGCCCTTCGCTTCGATGGAGAGATACATAGGCATCGCCGCAATCGATTAGGCTCAACGTTTCATCGCGGGTGAAAACCGCGTCTATGATGTCAATTTTACTTTCCTCGGCTGCTGTCTTTAGTGCGTCCATAGATTTTGGGTATCCAGCTCCGAATGAGGTTTTGATGACGAGGCGAGCTTTGTCCGTCGAATTAAAGGCTTGTTTAAAAGCTTCAATCAGGCCAAGTGGATTTTTACGGTCCATAATGCTCGTCATATGAAATACGAAGACGAAAACGAATTCGTCATCAGGAATCTGAAACCGGTTCCTCGGCATCCTATCGAATACAGGCATCTCAATGCCCGGTGTTAATACATAAATTGGCTGACGGTAGTGACGACGTAAGCCATCAGCAATGAACTTGGTCGCTGTCCATATCTCGTCGCATTGCAGAGAGGCGCGGTTCCACGACTCGGGGACTTCACCGAATTCCCAATACCAGTATCCTATGCGATACGTTTTTTCATGCCGTGGTAAAAGACCGGCTAGCTTGTAAACCTCGTCAAACAACGGTTCAGGCTGAACGTGAATCAAGGTTGTGTCGTAGAACTCAAGTCCTTGAAAGTGGTGACCGGTCGGATCATCTGTCGCTGTCGAGACCGGCACGTTTCGTAGGCTAGCTGCGATACCATTCTCGCGCAGACCCTCTACAAGACTCTCTGTTGAGATCCGCAGGCCGGACGGGTAGGCGAAATGACCTAAGATATTGATGCCATGTGCGACGATGTCTTTGGCAAGCGTGCCCTTCCGTCGTGCCTCAACCCAACCGCGGGGCAAGAAAGACAGGCCAGATGCATGCGTGGCGAGATGATCAAGGAGCGCTCGTGCACTCGACTCATCGGTCATCGCCATCGGAAAGCACTTCTGCCATTCGGGACGAGCGGCATAGGCGACGCGAACCTGAGCAGCATCGCTCATCGTGCTAGGGTACTCTTGAACGAAGATCCTCTGATCGCGGACGCCGTGCAGATCCCACACCCATTGGGCCAAAGGGATAATGCCGAAGACCGTACCGCCATCAGGGATTGCCGCTTGCCAAGAGGGCGTACTAGCCCACGTCTCGCAGAGGGCCGCGTGCGGTGACTCCTCCAAAGAGAAGAGGAACCACCAGATATCCTCCCGTGTAATTAATCCATCTACGTATGCGTCAAACAATCGAGCGCAACTTGCATTTCTTCCTTCAGGGAGAAGATACAGCGGGTTGTCATTGCAGAAGGCGTGATCCTGAGCAAGGATCTGACGCGACTTTCCTCCGATGTCGGAAGCAAAGGCGGCATCGATGCAACGCACATAAGTTGTGCTCAGACCAAGCAGGCGCAGTCCATCGGTTTTAATCCACAGAGCGAAGCCACCCTGAGATCCGTCGCGGATCGGACGCGGGAATTGCTTGCGCAAATCGGAACGCCGCCAAAGGAATTCAAGAATAATTCGCGTACCATTTTCGAGGCTGGGTTCCATGAGGACTGGATCGAACGGCCACATGATAGCATCCCATGACATTCCAACAGCGGTTGCGATCGCGCCGAAATCATAGGGATTGAGGGGCTGGGCCGGAGGACCTGCAATAGTTTCAATATCAGCCTGCAGGCGTGTCCGACTGACGGCGGTGTTTGTACGCAAAACCTTGGGCTCGAAGCTTTCAGGATCAAGTGCAGGGTGGAAATAGGGATCTGCGGCAAAACCAAGACTTCTGAGACGCTTCGCAAATAAGATCTGGTCCCTCTGCGGGCTTTCAGTCCCACGTGACGCGCCTTCGTGGTGCACGAGGATGGCCGAGGGCAAGTAGACCGTACGGAACCCCATCCGTGCAACATCGAGACAAAATAAAACATCGCTGTAAGCAATAATAAATTCTTCGTCGTACCCGGAAACGAGGTCGAAAAGCGTTCGTCGAACGAGCTGGCAAGCTCCGGTGACAGCAGACAAGTTGCGCTGCGTGTCAGGTGAGCCAAACGGGCCCCAAAGATTGTGAGGCGTTCGATGAAAGACGTGCGCGGCGAGCGAGAAGAGACCGATGGCGACACCGGCATGCTGAATTTCGCCACTGGGGTAGAGTAACTTGGCACCTACAACGCCAACACCGGGCTCACATGCCGCCCGTACCAATTGCTCGAGCCAATCTGCTTGAACAATCTCTACATCGTTGTTGAGAAAAAGAAGAAATTCACCGCGAGCAGCTACGGCTCCTTTATTACAAGCGCGGGAATAATTAAAAGGCTCATTAAAATAGATAATACGTACCCCATTTTCGGATAATTCGCGATAAAGTTCGATTGTATGAAAATCGTCAGATTTGTTATCAACTACTATTATTTCTACGTTTTTATATGCTGTTCTATTAAAAATACCATTCGTACAGGTACGTAGTAAATGAGCGCGATTCCTGTTAGGAATAACAATTGAGACAAGTGGATGAGCTGAAAGCGTCCAACTTGAACGAAATGTTCCGTCGGAGGACCGTGAGACAGTAGCAGTATGACCTCGCCGTTTCCACGCGGCTTTCAGAACTTCATCATAATCTATATCGGACGAAGCAGGTAATCGCAAATCCTTATCATCGATCTGAATTCGATGACATAGAATATTTGCAACCCGCTCAACTTTATTTGTCTGCTCCGTAACTCGAAGATGAAGGTCCCACTGGGCCGCGGCTATCGAAAGTGACTGGGACATATCATTTGAATGACTAATAATATTTTTCAATAAGCATGTACGTATAGCCGTCAGATGACCGAAATAATCATAAGCTAACAAGAGCTCAGGTGACCATGAAGGTTTTAATATGCTCTTCGTACCGTCTATTGATAAGGTTGATTGCGACTCATCACTATAAACGAGGTCACAATTTGTTGTATTTATTGATCTCGATAGCTTTTGGAGTGCAGATGGATCTAGCGTATCGCCAGAGTTCAGATATATTGTAAAATCATACGTGGCGACAGACGCAGCGCGATATAAGAAACTGGAATTGTCAGACCCTGAAACAGGCACATACCTGCTAAATCCGCTTGAAGTATTTTTTCTACTTTTTTGAGGCGCCCCTAGCTCTAACCTACTATCATAGATTACTTCGAAGAAGAAGCCTGTTTGCCGGTGTAAGCTGCTAAGAGTATTATCAACACTTTCGTTTATACCTGGTCCTAAAATAATACTAAAGGTTGTAGATTGCCTTAACTTAGATTTAGCGGAGCTGAGGTTCATGATTGATTTTAAAGCAAATTTTCGCCCTTCTTTTTCGCCGTGACGAATATAATGGACGAGTGGGTTGTGACCTGCCTCAGCTACATCTGGGTTGGCAGTGATGTAAGCTAAAGTGTCGAAGCGTGGCCCTGCAGCGCGGCCCTCGGCAGCTCCGAGTTCAATATAATGTTCAAGCGGTGGAGATCTATAATTTTTTACCTCAGGGTATTGTTTAAGATACCACACTTCGTCAAATAGGTCTGAGCCGGAGATAATATCTTTGTTGCGCATCATGCGCTTACGCGCTTTGCGTTGTTCCTTGAAGGCGCTGATCTTTTTAATAATCATCTGTGGGCCAACTATTTTGTATTCGGGATCAACTATACGACAATTATTTATCTATAGTTGCGACTAGGCATAACTTTCAAACTACTTTATGATATCAAATCATTTCACTAAGATAGAACTTACAATATGATTTAGGGTAAAATGTTTAATTCTACTCAACTGTATTCCATGTAAAAAAATTTGCTCATTGAACCATTCAGAGTTTTAGCTTTATCTTAAATTTTCGTTATTCTACCATCCTCGTGCAAACTTTGTTTCTTTAGCGCCCGTAGACGTCCTCGACGCGGATGATGTCGTCCTCGCCGGTATAGGAGCCGACCTGGACCTCGATCAGCTCGAGCGGGATCCTGCCGGGATTGGTCAGGCGGTGCAGCGAGCCGATCGGCAGGTACACCGCCTCGTTCTCGTGCACGAGGACCAGGCGCTCGCCCAGCGTCACCTCCGCCGTGCCCTTCACCACCACCCAGTGCTCGGCGCGGTGATGGTGCTTCTGCAGCGACAGGCGCCCGCCCGGCGTCACCATGATGCGCTTGACCTGGAAGCGCTCGCCGATGTCGACGCGCTGGTACCAGCCCCAGGGCCGGTACATCCGCCGATGCGCGTCGGCCTCCGGATGGGCCCGGGCCCGCAGCACCCCGACCAGCTCCTTGACCCGGCCCGACTGCGCCTTCGAGGCGACCAGCACCGCGTCGGGGGTGGCCACCACCACCACGTCGTCGAGGCCGACCACCGTGGTCAGCCCCTCGCCCTCGCTGTGCACCAGGCTGTTGCGCGTGCCCAGGAGCTCGACCCGGCCGCGCACCGCGTTGCCGGCGGCGTCCTGCGGCAGCACCTGCCAGACCGCGTCCCAGGTGCCGACGTCCGACCACGGGAATGACACCGGCAGCACGCCGGCGCGCGTCGTGCGCTCCATCACCGCGTAGTCGATCGAGATCTTGGGCGCCTGCCCGAACGCCGCCGCGTCCAGGCGGACGAAGTCGAGGTCGACGCCGGCCCGCTCCAGCGCCGCCCGGGCGGCGGAGAGCACCGCGGGCGCGTGCGCCTCGAGCTCGGCCAGCATCAGGTCGGCCCGGAACAGGAAGTAGCCCGAGTTCCACAGGGCGCCCTCCGCGATCAGCGCGGCGGCGCCCTCCGCATCCGGCTTCTCGACGAAGCGCTCTACCGCGAAGGCGCCCTCGGCCTCCGGCAGCGCCCCCCCGCGGCGGATGTAGCCGTAATCGGTCGCCGGGCGCGTCGGCTCGATGCCGAGCGTCATGGTGTAGCCGGCCCGCGCGCCGACCGCCGCCGTGCGCACGGCGGCGGCGAAGGCCGGCACGTCGCCGATCACGTGGTCGGCGGCCATGATCAGCACCACCGCCTCCGGGTCGGCCTTGGCCGCGTGCAAGGCCGCCACCGCCACGGCGGCGGCCGAGTCGCGCCCCTCCGGCTCCAGGATGATGTCGCCGGTAATCCCCGCCTGCGCCAGCTGCTCGGCCACGATGAAGCGCGACTCGGCCGCCGCGATCACCGCCGGCCGGGCGAAGGTTGCAAGGTCGCTCACCCGGCGGGCGGTAGCCTGGAACGTCGATTCCGACGCGTCCACCAGCCGCGCGAACTGCTTGGGCATGCTCTCGCGCGATACCGGCCACAGCCGCGTGCCCGAGCCGCCGCACAGGATCACGGGCAGGATAGCCAACGACACTGTGGGGGATTGCAAGACTTTATCCACGTCTTTCAGCCAGCCCATTGTTTCGTTCGGCCCAGGGTCGCCCTGGCCTGTTCGAGCACGTCGGCGAGCGCCGCGTCCCAGTCGGCCTTAGGCGTCCAGCCTGTGGCCTCCGTTAGGCGCGTCGCATCGCCGGCCGCCACCGGGATCTCCGACGGGCGCATCCGGTCCGGTGCGACCCGGACCTCGAACGGCACCCGCGCGTGCCGGCGCAGGTCGTCCACCACGCTGGCGATGCTGCGCGGCCGCCCCGAGGCGACGTTGAACACCGACCCACCCGCGATGTCCAGGCCTCGCCCGATCAGATCGACATGTGCCCTCACCACGTCGCTGACCGGCAGGAAGTCGCGCTCTGCCGCTGACCTGACAGGCTGGCTTTGGACCGTGCTGATTGAGAGGATTAGCTTGGATCAGAGGAGTTGGGGACGAAGCGAGGACAGAGGTCAAGTGTGGAGTAGGTCGTGCTGATGTTGCGCCAGCTCGTGGTGCAGACGGTCCAGGGGAAGAGTAACGTCGTCGCACGTAAGAAAGCCGATGTTTTTCAGCAGGTTTAGCGCCGCTTACGTTAGGAGAATGGCGGTCTGAAGGCCGAACTAGCTAAGAAGATGAAAGCGCTGAAGTGCAATGACCCTCAATTGCAATGGCTAGTGGCCGACATGTTCTTGGAGAAACAAGTTATGGCGGACGTCACCTCGGGAAGATCGTGCTTTATACGGGGTTCATCGTTCAGCGCCCTTTCGTGCGCATTCCAGTTCGGCGCGTGAACAGTCCTGTGAAGTTCTTGCTTCTTTCCAAGATCGGCGTGGGCCGCCATCATGATGGGATCCGAGGGAGTGGTCGGAACTATTCTCGAGCCGCGCGCTCGACCGAACCGTCGCTCGAGTTTCCTCGGTCTCATCCGCTCCCGTCGCCCGACAGGAACCTCCCCCACGCCGGAGGAACTCGATGTTGCGTTATGCTGGTGTGCGGGCCTCAGGTCGCCATAACGGTCGCGACCGACCAGCGGAAGTCCGTCTTGTCGCGCCACATGCGGTGAAGCACGATCGCCGGCTTGCAGGCGACGGCCGCGAGCGCCTTCTGCATGCCCCAGCGCTTAGCGACGGCCAGCCTCCAGGCCTTGAGCGAGGACCACCGGCCGCGCCGGCTGGTCAGCAGCACGAGCGTGGCCTCAAACGGCGCGGCACGCATCATCGTGTCCCCGCATTTCAAGATCCGTCCGATCCGCATCGTCTCACCGGATTGGTAGAGCCGCGATGTCACACCGCGATGCGCCCCGACGGATCGCGAGCGTCCGAGCCGAGCCGGATCGTCGACGCAGGTGCGGTCGGTCAACGCCACGATCGGCCCGATGCCAGGCGCGGTCATCAGCCGCCCGCAGATCGGATCGGTACGGACCTTGGTCAAACAGCATCTTGTACAGCTTTGCGAACTAGGTCCGCAGCGCCGAGCGTGCCTCCAGCAGCAGCAGGACCACGGCCGCGACGAACGGCAGATCGAGCACGAGGTCGCGCACGCGCTGCTCGAACCCGGCGGCCCCCACGACGCCGACCTTGAGGCCGAAGTTACGCAACTGGCCGCGCAGGTCTCTCTCGATGTCTTAGGCCTTGCGCTGCAGGAGCTTGCGCGAGGTCAGGGACAGGTGGCGTTGCTGGCTGGCCGAGGTCTCGACGTGGACTGGCTTGAACAGGCCGAGCAGCATCACCTGGCCGATGCCCATGGCGTCGTTGCGGTCGATCTTGTTGATGCGCGCCGAGAGGGCGGCATCATATGGCGGGTCTCGACGCAGATCGCCGGGAGCCCGGCCACGACCAGGCTGGCGTAGAGCCAAGGCGAGAGCGGCCCCGCCTCCAGGCCGACACGCCCGTAGCTGTGCCCGAGGTCGACGAGATGCCGGCTAATAACCTCGGGATGGCTCTCGACGGTGGCGCGGTGAACGCCCTGCCGTGGGAATCGACGATGCAGATCGCGGTCCCCTTCACGGAAACATCGAGGCCGACGTGGTGCTGCTGGTCCATGGCAGGGCTCCGAGGTTGGTTCGGAGCACTATCATGCTGCTTCCACAGCGCGATGCACCCAAAATACTCCATCTAGCCCCCGAGCGACGCCGGCAGGCGGTCAACGGCATCCGGAAGAAGTACGGCCTCTGGAAGCGTCACGCCTGCCGAATCGTCGGCCAGCATCGGGGTACGCAGCGCTAAGTGCCCACCGTGCCGGCCGACGAGGATAAGTTGACCCGCGCCATCATCGCCCTGGTGTCCGAGTACGGGCGCGACAGTTACCGTCGCGTCACGGCACTACTGCAGGCAGCCGGTTGGCAAGTGGGCAAGGACCGATTTCAGCGCATCTGGCGTCGAGAGGGGCTGAAGGTCCCCAGCCGATAGCGGCCCCGCATCCGCCTATGGTTGAACGACGGCTCATACGTGCGGCTGCGACTGCTCTACCGCCACCACATCTGGGGCTTCGACTTCGTACAGGCGCAAACGCACGACGGCCGGAGCCTGCGCATCCTGACGCTGATTGATGAACACGCAGCCAGGCTTGTCTCGCGCTAAAGGTCGCACGGCGGATCGACAGCCTGGGCGTGATTGAGGCCCTAGCCGACGCGATGTGCCTCCACGGCATCCCAGAGCACATCCGCTACGACAACGGGCCGGAACTGAAATACCGCGCAGCGAAATGATCTCGAAGGTGCTGGGTAAATGGGTTGCCAAAGCCGGTTCTGAAATCAATTATATTTCCCAGCCCCCCCCCTGGGAGAACGACTACCGCGAGCTTTGACGGTAAGCTGAATGACAAGTGCCTACGCTGAAAGATTCTTTCTCTGCCCAGGGCGCAGATCGTAATGGAACCTAGCAGAACCCCTACAACTATGTTCGGCCGCACTCTTCCCTTGGGACCTCCCGCCCACGCCTGTCACCGTCCCAGATCTGGCCTTCCGACTACCTATGGCGCTGCCATGCAGTGTTCTCTTAACTGGCTCGGTCCAGAATACCAGCAAGATTAGACTTCTCGGCATCGGCCTTACCTTAAGCTTTAGGGGATCCGCTGGGATATCCCAGCGCACAGCTGTCGTCTGGACCGTCGCGGCGCCGCGACGGTGCCGCCGGCGGACAAGGCAGAGGCTGCTGTGTTTCCACCCCGGAAAACCAAGCATCGCATTGAGTGGCAGTGCCCGTCAGGTCATAAGGCGATCCGAGACGTTCGGTGCGCGCTCCGGTCCAACGGCGCTTATCCGAGCGGTCTGCCGAACTCAGCTTCAAGGAATGCGTCGAGGGCGGACTCGCGGATTGAGGGCGCCTCGAACGCCAGGGCCGCGAGATTCGAGAGCAGCTCGGCGAAGCGGTTGACGCGGCCGTGGGCGATCACGTGCGTGTTCGCATTCACGACGAAGATCGACAGATCCCGAATATCGGCCATCCGCACCATGTGAAGGTAATCGCCCCACCAGTGAGCGGCCGCCGGATTGTCAACTTCGCCCGCGGCTATGACGAGGGCGCGCATTGATTTCGGATCGGGATGTCGGGTGAGCCGCTCGCGCAGGTCGATCAGCCCCTCGGGCGTCGAGAGCGCCCGGATACCAACGAAGCGGATTCGCGCCTTCGTAGCGGCATCCGAGAACGTCTGTGGTGCGCAGGCGATGACCGTGGCCGACGGCAGGTGGATGCTCGCTGCGAGCGCCGCGTAGGCCCCCGACGATTGCCCGAACAGCAGAGCCCGGGCTTCGCCGACCTCGGGGACAAGGACGGCCCGGCAGAAGGTGTCGAGCTCGGGAAGACGTTCCGACCCCTGGTACCACCAGCTTACGGTGTCCTGAACGTAGACGACTGGACCACGCAGCGCACGGGCCGCCGCTAACATGAAGAACCGCTCGAGGTTGCCCGCGAAGATGATAGTGACGCACGCATGGGTCCCCGGCGGGCGGAACACGACGCATCCGACCTGATCCGCGACGGCATTCAGCTCGCCGATCAGCGCTCGTATGCCCTCCGCATTAAGGTCGGCGAGGCAAAGATCGCGCCGCTCGATGCGCACGGTCGAAAGCGGCGCCGGTTCCGCCTGTGCGGGCAAGCTCGCGACGAGGCTTGGCTCGGAAGACAGCGAGTGGCTCCTCCCGAGGACGCGGCCGAAAAGAGCTCCAAGCCGTGACGGCATCAGCGCTGCGATCGCCGCGCGGAACGCATCGCTGGATGCGACAGCTTCGTCGACCCGATCAATACCACGGCCCGACATCCTCCTCGGCGCAGTCGGCCTCCATCACTTCCGCCATTCGCGCCAGCGGCACTTCCCAGGGCTCGATCCTGGCCTGTCGCGCGGTCGCCGCCTCGTCCCAGGCCGCGTAGTGCTCGGCGATCAGGGCACAGAGGCGTGGGGTAGTGGAAGCCGTATCGATCCCGAACTCACGATGAGCGGGTATGTCGGAGGCTACCACCGGAAGTCCCATCGCCAACGCCTGCCCGATACCGAGATTGTAGCCTTCCCACTGCGATAGGCTGAGGTAGAGATCGCTCGCCGCGTAGAGCTCGGCCAACTCGACATCGGTCACGTTAGCGAAGGGCGTCAATCCGCCTGCTTTCACGTGGGCAATGTCACGATGGTCGCCCCTCCCCGCTTGCGCGAACACCCCCATCTCGGCCAGGTCGGGGACGATGAACGGCAGGTCGTCCAAGAGTTTGATGTAGGCATCGATCCCTTTGTAGCGCCGCTCCTCCGCACCGAAACGGCAGACGTTGAGCACGACGAAGCGGCCGGCGAAGCCGAATTTCGCGCGCAGATCTGCCCGCCGCCGCGCCCAGTCCGGCGTCCATGACGACAGGTGTGAGTTGCCGTTGCGTAGCACGACGGCGTCACGGCGAAACTGTTGGTCGCGGATCGCCCGGGAAATCACGAAGGTTCGGCGTGCCAGGGGAGCGACGAAGCGTTTCTCCCAATCGACGTCCTCGCGTTGGATCCGATCGGTGACGAACAGTTCGGGCGGCGGCTCGCCGTGGTCATACAGGTAGACCAGCGGTCGCCGTCCTAGGAAGCGCGTTACTGAGAAGAAGGGTGGCGTATGGGCGATGATACAATCGACGCCGTCCTCCACGGCGAGCGCGGCCGCGTCCATAGAGGTCCAGATCGCGACCCGGCGGCATCCCGGATAGGGACGGTCCCGACGCGTGGTCGGGCCGCCGACGATGACCTCCCAGTTGAGCCCGACCAGGAACGCGGCCTGCTGCGCCACCACCTCGGCGACGCCGTGGCCGATCCCATGAACGGACGACAGGATGAGCGCCCTGCGCGCGCCCGGCTTCGACCGCCGCCACGGCCGTACGACCCGCGGTGGGACCGCAAGGTGACCGACGTTCTGGAGCGACAGGTTCGGGCTGTAGGAAGGGTCGTCGCGGAACAGCGCCCCGTAGCGTTCGCGCACGTAGGTTGCCTCGCGACGCTGGCGCGCCAGCTTGTCGCGGGAGTCGTCGAACCCGCGCGATTTCGACTCATGGTGGATCAGGAGCGGCTCGGCGATGTAGAGGTTTCGATACCCGACCTCGTGGGCGCGCACGCAAAGCGCCGTGTCGTTGAACGCCACGCCCAGTCGTTCATCGAAGCCGCCGAGCTCCTCGAACACCGCCGCGCGGATCGCGAGGCATGCACCCGTCACGGCGACCATCTCGCGCGTGACGTCGCGCTGGGCCGCCCGGTCCGCCTTGACGCCGACCAGGCGGTGACCGCCAACGCCTTGGATTCCTAAGATGACGCCACCGTGTTGCACCGTCCGATCCGGGTAGAGCAGCTGCGCTCCGACCGCGCCGATTTCATGCCGAGCAGCTTGGTGGGCGAGCTTGTCCAGCCAGTCGGGTTGCAGAATCGTGGTATCGTTATTCAGAAAGACCAAAATCTCGCTTTCAGACCCAGCTGCGCCATCATTACAGATCTTGGCGAAATTGAACGGCCCCGGCGATGATAAGACGGTACAGCAAGGACGGGCTGCGAAAGCGTTGAGGTAGGCGAGCGCTGCGGCGTCCTTGGAATCGTTGTCGACCACCACGACCCGCATCCGGTCGCGGGGATAGGTCGTATGCTCGAAGAGGCTATCGAGGCAGGCTTCCAGGAACTCGAGCCGGTCGCGGGTCGGAATGACAATCCTCACCGGAGGCCAGGTCTTCTCCGTCGACGAGTTCGGATGGAGCGCCGATGCCGGCAGGCCACGCGTGGCGACGGGCTCGTAGACGCCCTCCTCCCCGTCTTCCGAAACGGCCCGATCGAGTAGGCTGTAGAGCGGCATCGGCACCCGCATCACGCGCGTCGCGGGCAGGCTGAGCAGGAGGCGGGCCCAAGCCGCCGAGGGATCGGCCGTCGTAAATGCCTGGGTCGCACGAGCACGGGTCTCTGCCGTGAGCGTTAGGGCGACGACCGGCCCAGCATAGGGGAGCCGTGCCATGAAGTCTGGGGCCATCGCCGGTTTGAAGACCGGATGGCTGTGGACGCCCGCATCGTCGATCCTGTCATGATCGCTGTAGGCCGCCAGCATCCCGAAGCTTTCGAGGGCGCGGGCAAGGACATACGAGGCCTGTGGGCGCAAACGCGCGCCGCTCCCGATGAGGATCAACACGGTGCCGTCGGCGAGGCCGGCGAGCGTCGTGCCTGGCTCACCGCCCACGAGGCGCGGCTCGGCGCCGACCTGAGCGGCGAGGGCCGCCTGCACCGCGTCGGTGTCGGCGTCGTTTGGCGAAACGTACCACGCGATAGCCGGCAGGGGCCGAACCGCTGCGTCCGCGGCGATGCGCGCCTCATCCGCCACACTCAAAGCCTGGAAGCGTTGGACCCATCGCTCGTATTTCGGCAGGCCGGTGGCGGTGTAGCCGGCCGCGCGGCCGATCCGCAAGAAATGCTCCAAGGGGGAGAGGCCCAACGCCAGGAACGACGGATGGCTCTCCGCATAGAAGGCAGTTTCGAAGCCCGGGCCGGGATCGCGCCACTCGCGCATCCCGTGGTCCAGCAGATGCGAGATCGGATCCAGGCCGACGCGCACGAGGTCGGGGTTCCGGGCTTTGTACCATTTGGCATCGAACAAGCCGCTGCGTTCCAAGAGGAAGCGCAGTGATCCAATGTCTCTCGCAAGCCAGAGACCTGGCTCCTCGATGTGCTCGCTGCCGAGGACGTGTAGGAATGTCGGGACCGTGAGCTTTCCCGCCTCGGGGAAGACGTCTAGATATGCACGTGTATCGAAATTCGGACCCGGATCGCGATGCTCATAGATGCCGTACTGGCAAAAATGAACGAGCGGCCCCTTTCGGAAGGAGCGAATTTCCGGGTAGCGCAGCAGGTAGAACTCAGGGTCGAAGAAGCCGGAAGCTTGCACGGCATCGAAGACCGCTGCTTCGGTCTCGCTACTTGGTATATGCTCCAGGGTCTTGGCGGATCTTTTACGAAAGAAGCGCATGAGAACGGGATTTCCATGTGTGGCGTCTGGTAGGCGGACTTAATTCCGGCCGTGCATTTATACCCTGCGCCTACGTTGGACGGGGCGACTAATCACAAGTTTGGAGAGACGGCAACAAAGGTCGTTGAAAAGCCATCAAAAGGCAAAGCGTGTCGCCCTAGCCTCACCGGACGAGCAATCGCGTGCGGGGCTCCGTCAGCGGCTAGGTTTGCGCCCGGACACTCGTTAACGTCCGGTTAAAGCATGCGATGCGTTCTCGAGGTAGCAGCTGTGGCCGAACGGACCGTAGACCTTCTCGGACATCACCGACGGGCGATTGGCGCCCTGGCCTGCCTTGCGGCGGTCGCGCTGATGGTCGCCGCACCGGCCGTGGCTCAGGTTCGAACGCTTCCGCGCTCCGGCGGCAACACCGTCCTGAGCCGGCTCAAGCTGACCGTCAACAAATCCCAGACCATTAAGGTCGACAGCATATTCGCAGACGTTCTAGTCGGGTCGTCGGAGATTGCCGACGTCGTGCCGATCAGCGATCGGACGATCTACCTGTTGGGAAAGAAGACCGGCACGACCAACGTATCGCTGATCGATGCCGAGAAACGGCTCGTTGGCCTCCTCGACATCGAGGTGCGTCCCGACGTCGAAGCGATCACCTCGCAGGTCCGGCAGAGCACCGGCCAGGGTAGCCTGACCGTGGGCAGCCAGGGTGATCGTCTGATCCTGGGCGGCGTCGCATCCGATGGGCCCGCCGTCGACCGCGCGATGCAGGTTGCCCCCCCGGGCACCATCAACCTAACTAGGGTCAAATCCCCGCAGCAGGTGATGCTCAAGGTCCGCTTCGTGGAGGTGAACCGTACGGCAGGGCGAGAGATCGGCGCGCGCTTCGAGTTCGGCGGCCCGCGGACGCTGGCCGCGGTCGGCAATTTCGGTGGCCTGAACCAGGCGACAAGCACTCAGAACCCGGGCACTGGGCTCCTGTCAGGGCTTGTCGGTACGGCGGTCAGCGCCGCGACCACCGGCGGCGTGCCGTTCGGAACCTTAGTACAGTCGTTCGGCGGCTCGTCGCGCCAGCTCGACGTGTTCATCAGCGCCCTAGAGACCAAAGGCCTTCTGCGGCGATTGGCCGAGCCGAACCTCATCGCGCAGTCCGGAGAACGGGCCGAGTTCCTCGCCGGCGGCGAGATCCCGATACCGATCGCCAATCAGACATTCAACGGCTCGCCGCAGATCACGGTCTCCTACAAGGAGTTCGGCGTGAGGCTCGCCTTCACCCCAACGGTGTTGCGCAACGGCCAGATCAACCTCCAACTCGAGCCGGAGGTTAGCCAGATCGACCCGACGCTCGCTGTCGGCGTCGGCGGCGGCGTCTCCGTGCCGGGCCTGACCAAGCGCCGGGCGCGCACCAGCGTCGAGTTGCGCGACGGGCAGAGCTTCGCGATCGCCGGATTACTCCAGACCCAATCGACACGCACCATCGAGCAGTTGCCGTGGCTCGGCTCGGTGCCGGTGCTGGGGGCGCTGTTCCGCAGCCCGTCCTTCCAGGACAGCGAGACGGAGCTGGTCGTCATTGTGACGCCGGCGCTCGTGAACCCGGCCAAACCAGGCCAGGTGCTCGCCTCGCCGCTCGACACGACGCTGCCGGCCAACGACGTCGACTTGTTCGTCAACGGTAAGATGGAAATTGCCCGGGACACGCGTACCTTCGTGACGTCGCGTGGTGGCGCTATCGGACCGCACGGGCACATTGTCCCGGCCCCCGAGGCCGGGTCGCAAATCTTGGTGCGTTGATGGCGACGATGCCCCGGCCCCATCCGGCGCGATGTCTCACCGCCGCCCTCGTCTGCGTGCTGACGGCAGGATGCCAAGACGCTTATCTGGCCCGCCGCGACACGCTTACACTCGGCTCGGGCGAGGCCGTCCAAGCCAACATTGCCAAGCACGTCATCAACCCTTGGCCGGCTCACGCCCAGCAATATGATCGGGACGCGAATGGCGAGCGCGCTCAGCACGCGATCGAACGCTACCGCAACCCGGGCTCGGGACCGGGCGCGGGCGTGGGCGTGGGCGCGAGCGCGCTTCCGCCTCCGGTGCCCGTAGGGTCGTCCAACGCACCGCCAATCGGAGGGTCCGGTTTCCGGTAGGGCGCCTGCGATGCGAGGATGTTTGACAGATCAAGGGACCGGGGGCGGGCTCGAGGCGGCACCTGCGCCGGAAGGGCGGGCGCCCTATCCTATGCGCGCCGACCCGCCGACGGCGAGCTCGCACGACCGCGTGATCCGCTGATCCATGGGGTGCGATAGAGGCTTCGGCCCGGTGCTGATCGACCTGGCCGTTGCCGCCGTCCTAGTTTGGGCAGCGACCGAGGACCTGCGGCGGTTCCGCATCCCGAACCGCGCCGTCGCGCTTCTCGCGGGCGGCTTTCTCGGCGCCTCTCTCCTGCAGGGCCATGTGGGGCTGCTCCTTGTCCACGTCACCTTCGCCGCCTGCGGTTTCGCCCTGCTGATCGGTGCGTTCGCGGCTCGGATGATCGGCGGCGGCGATGCCAAGCTGCTCGGCGTCGCGCTTCTCTGGCTCGGACCGGAAAGCGCCCTCGCTTTCGCCATCCTGCTGCTTTGCGCCGTGCTGCTCTACACCGCGGGAGCACGCTTCGGACTCGTGCCGTCACGGACGACGAACGGGCGAACGCGCATCCCCTTCGGCCCTTGCATCTCTGCCGCATGGCTCGTTGTGATGGGACTGCAGCGTGCCTTGTTATAGTTCCTCACGAGGGAGAGCGGCCTCCTTGTTCGGACCTTCGGGCCACGTACGGGCATGTAATTGACTCGCCCGAAGGGTTAAGCAATCGTGAATCCACTCGGGCCTTATTCTCGTAGGATGAGGCGAACGGCGGGCGTCGCAGCCGAGCAAGGGTAGGATGAATTGGGTATGCGTTCCTTCGTGAAAGATTTCCTGCGGGATGAGGGCGGTGCAGCCATGGTGGAGTACGCTCTCCTCGTGGCGCTGATCGCGCTGGTGGCCATCGTCGGCGTCTCCGCCACGGGGACCAGCATCAACTCCCAGTTCGCCAAGATTAGTTGCAAGATCTCGAACCCATCCGCCCCATGTGAGCAGCCGTGAGACTCTCACCCAGGATCACGCTGCTGATCGCTCTGGTTTTCGGGCTGCTAGCCGCCTTCCTGGCGCATGGACTTATCCAGGGGCGTCCTGCAGTGGTCGGCCGCACTATCGTCGTCGCCCGCGGACCAATCGCTGCAGGCGCCGTTCTGACTCCGGAGAACCTTCGCGAGGTGGCATGGCATGCGACCGATCCGCTGGACGGATCCTTCGCGCATGTCGGTGACTTAGTGCGCGACGGGCGGCGCCTCGCCCTCGCGAGCATTCAGCGCAACGAGCCGATCCTCGCGCCCCGTGTCACGGCACCTAACCAGCGCGCAACGCTGTCCACCCAACTCGATGAAGGCATGCGCGCCGTCACAGTCCGCGTCGACGAGGTGCGGGGCGTCGCGGGCTTCGTCCTGCCCGGCGACCGCGTCGACGTGATCCTGACCCGCGGCGAGAACGGGGGCCTGGACTCGGCAGCCTTCGCCGACGTGCTTCTTCAGAACGCCAAGGTACTCGCAGTCGACCAGATCGCCACAGAAGGCCAGGATAAGCCGACGGTGGCGCGAGCCGTCACCCTGGAGTTGACGCCCCAGCACGCTCAGAAGGTGGTGCTCGCGCAGGGCATCGGGCGGTTGTCCCTGGTCCTGCGCCAAGCCAACGAGGCCGACGACAGGCCGAGCATCCGCGTCACGGCGAGCGACCTCGGTTCGGGCGAAACGATCGAGCGCGACCGCATCGCCGAGCTGGAGAAGCGCCTCGAGTCGATGCGAAAGGCCGACGACGAAGCGCGCGCCGAAGCCGACCGGAAGGCGGCGCAACGTCTGTCGGAGATGGAAGCGCGGATGCGGGAGCTCAATCGTCCCTCGGCCATGGCGTCAATGGGGCCTCCTGCTGCCGCCAAAGCGCCGCCGTCCGGATCGGTGATCAATGTCATCCGGAATGGTTCGAAGACTGAATCCTACACGGTTGCCGCGGAGCGGTGATCAGCGGCCGGCGATCGGGCTGATCGCCGACCCAGCGCTGGCGACAGGCCGCGGCGCCTATCGTGAGAACGGACAACAGGTACAGGTCTTCCAGTGCGATGCTTCATCGTTGGTGCGGATTCGCAAGGCGCCGCGCGGCTCGGCTCGGTTGCCGCCGATCTCGGCTTCACCGTGTCGACGCTCGCCGCGATGGATGCGCTTAGGATCGACAAGCAGTTCCTGGCGACGCCGCGGGCGCTCGTCCTGTTGGCCGATTCCTCCCTCGCGTTCGATGCCGCAGACTTCGCCGTGCAGGCAGCCGGGCAAGCCTTCGTGGTCATCGTCGCCGACACCGTCGTGCCGGAGGCCTACAAGGCCTTGGTGCGCTCCGGCTCAGGCGAATGGATCCAGTGGGGAAGCTGCGAGGCGGAGCTTGCGGAGGTGGCGCTCAGCTTTTCCGCGCCCGCTCACAGCGACGGAGGCGCACGGGTCGTCAGCTTCCTGCCGAGCAAGGGCGGGGTCGGCAACACGACCTTGGTGATCGAGGTGGCGGTTCACTTGTCCAACCGGCTCGCCAACTCTCGTCGGGGAGGCGCACGCGTCGCCGTCCTCGACCTTAACCTTCAGGGAGGCACGCTGGCCGACTGCCTCGATGTTGAGCCCCGCTTCGACATCGCCGAGATCATAGGACGCCCTGAGCGCCTGGACGAGCAACTCATCGAAGTCTTCACCAGCCGCTACGCGAACCGCCTCGACATCTTCGCGAGCCCGATGCGCGCCTCGGCCGCCGAAGAGGTCGGACCGGGCCTCATTTTCACGTTCATCGACGCGATCAGCGCTCGCTACGACGCGATCCTTCTCGACTTGCCCGAGACCTGGCTCGCGTGGACCGACACGTTGATCCAGGGCTCGGACGCCGTCGTCGTAACTGGGACCACCACCGTGCCGGCCCTCCGCCGCCTATCCCTTCGGCTGGCGCATGTCGCCGGGTTGGGTGTTCCCGAGGGCAAGCGCGCCGTGGCAGTCAACCAGGTCTGCACTGACCTCTTCGGACGGTTTAAGCGCCGTCCCGAAATCGAGCGGGTACTTGACGGGCATCGCCTCTTCTTCGTGCGCCGTGACGGCTCTGCCCTCGAAGACGCCTCCGATTCCGGGCGCCCGCTGCTCGAGTCGGCCCCCGACAGCCGCGTCGGTCGCGACATTCGTCGCCTCGCGACCTGGATCGAGGGAGTCGTCGCTGGCTCGGCCGCCGCCGCGAAGGGCGGCGAGGCCGACGCTCGGGAAACCGATCCCCGCAAGGCGCTCGGCCGGCAGGGGGGCGCCGCATGAAACCGGGTTTCTCCGACCGCTGGCGCGAGGCACCCGGCCGACCGGCTACCAACGAGACGACACCGGAACCGGCTCCGGCCGCGATCGCGCCCCGTGCTATCCTGCCTGACGCTCCGCCGCTGACGTCGACGCCCGGGACGGCGCTGATCGATGCTAAGGTCCGGCTCCACGGGCGCATCATCGACGAGTTCAACCTTGCACTGATCGACAAGCTGTCCACGAGCGATCTCGCCCGGCAGGTGGTCCGCTACGTTGCGGACTATGCGACCCAGGAGCGGCTTACGCTCAATCAGCGCGAGTTGGAGGCCTTCGCCGCCGACATCGTTGACGAGATGATCGGCCTGGGACCGATTGAACCCCTTTTGAAGGATCCGAGCGTCACTGACATCCTCATCAACGCGCACATGTCGGTTTACGTCGAGCGGGGCGGCCAACTTCAACTCAGTCCCGTCCGCTTCAAGGACGAGGCGCACCTCCTGCGTATCGTCAACAAGATGGTCGCCGCCGTTGGCCGCCGCGTCGACGAATCATCGCCGATGGTCGATGCGCGCTTGCCCGACGGCTCGCGCGTCAACGTCGCGATCCGTCCTGTAGCGGTGGACGGACCGCTGGTCTCGATCCGAAAGTTCTCCAAGAAGCCGATCTTGATGGAGCGGCTGGTCGAGCTCGGTGCGCTGCGTCCGGCGATCGCCGAGCTGCTGAAGGCGGCGGTGAAGGGCCGCGTTTCCCTCGTCGTCTCCGGCGGAACGGGCTCGGGCAAGACCACCATGCTCAACGCCCTGTCCTCCTACATCCCATCGACCGAGCGGCTCATCACCATCGAGGATGCGGCGGAGCTGCAATTGCAGCAGCCCCATGTGGCCCGCCTGGAGACTAGGCCGCCATCTGTCGAGGGGCGGGGCGAGATCCGTCAGCGCGAGCTTTTGAAGAACGCCTTGCGCATGAGACCCGACCGCATCATCCTCGGCGAGTGCCGCGGCGAGGAAGCGTTCGACATGCTCCAAGCGATGAACACGGGCCACGAGGGCTCGATGACTACGGTGCACGCCAACACGCCTCGCGATGCGATGTCGCGCATCGAACAGATGATCGGCATGGCCGCTGCTAACATGTCGGTGTCGTCGGTGCGCAGCCAGATCGCGTCGGGCATCACCCTCATCCTCCAGCTGCAGCGCATGACCGACGGCAAGCGTCGCGTCACCAGCGTTGCCGAAATCACCGGCATGGAGGGCGATGTCATCCAGATGCAGGAAATCTATACGTTCGCGCGCGAAGGTGTGGACGATCGCGGGGCCGTCGTCGGACAGTTCCGGGCCACCGGCGTGCGACCGAAGTTCCTGACCGAGCTCCGCGCGCAGGGCGTCGAGATGCCAGGGGCGTTTTTCGATCCCCGAGCAGCGCTGTAACGCCATGTCGGTCGGATCCTTGCTGATCTACCTCGCGGTCTTCGCCGGAGTGGCGTTTGCCGTCCAACAGGGCCAGATTGCTGCCTCGACTCTCCTCCAGGGACGGAGCGCGACCCGCAGGCGCCTCGATGCGCTCGCAGGCGACACTATGCCCGACGAGCCCGCGGCTCTCCGTCGCCGCGCCTCGCGGCTCGGCACGTCAGCACCGGCTCGGGCGTTAGCGCGCCTTTTCCTGCAATCCGGGACGGCGATGACGCCGGCGGGTCTCGGCAGCCTCGTCGCCGGACTGGCAGTCGTGCTGTTCGTCGCCCTGCCGTTGCCTAGCGCCCCCTTGCGGCTGCTCGCGGCGCTGATCGCCGCCAGCAGCCTTGTGCTCGCCTGGCTGCGCGTGAAGCGCGCGCGGCGCATCGCCAGCTTCGGCGAGCAGTTGCCGGAAGTCCTCGACGTCATCACGCGCTCGTTGCGCGCCGGCCATCCTCTGCCCGTCTCGATGGCGTTGGTCGCCCGCGAGATGCCTGAGCCGGCCAAGAGCGAATTCGCGCTCGTGGTCGATGAAGTCAATTACGGGCGCAGCTTTACTGAAGCCCTCGAGAACCTCTACCAGCGCGTCGGCTATCCGGAGTTGCGCTTCGTCGTCGCCGCGGTCTCAATCGGGCATCAAACGGGCGGCAACCTGGGAGAGATCCTGGCTCGCCTCTCGCGCATGCTGCGCGACCGCTTCCGCCTGTCGCGCAAAGTCCGGGCCCTGTCGGCGGAAGGTCGGTTCAGCGGCTACGCCCTGAGCATCCTGCCCGTAGGGTTGTTCGCCCTAATCAACATCCTCAGCCCGGCGTACTATGCCGAGTTCTGGAAGAGCCCGTCCTCGAGCACGGTTCTGGCAATCAGCCTCGTTCTCCTGCTGATCGGCAACGCCGTGATTCTCCGGCTGGTGAACCTAAAGGTTTGAGCGCCGTGATCGCGTCTGCGTGGGCCGTAGCCCAGTGACCCTGCTCCTCATCACGATCCTGGTGTTCGCATCCGGAGCGCTTCTCGCCGCCACGGGGATTCGGCTGGTCGGGCAGCGCGACCGCGTGCGCCGCCGCTACGGCGTCCTCGCCACGGTCGACTTCCCCGACGGCGAGGAGACGCGTGGGCCATGGATCGACCCGGCCCGCCTTGGCTTTGATCCGGCGGCGCAACGGGTCCTCAGAGCCGAGCTGATCCGCGCTGGATACTTTGAGCCGTCCGCGGTGACGACCTTTGCTCTGTCCCGCATCGCCCTGCTCTCGTTCCTGCCGCTCGCCGGCTTTGCAGCCGGCGCCGTCCTATTGCCGGTCTTCGGCCTCATGGAACAGGCGGCGTTGACGTTAACGCTTCTCGCCGTCGCCTACTATCTGCCGAGCGCCTACCTGAGCCGCCGCCAACGGATCCTGGAGGTGCGCTACCGCCAGACGTTCCCCGATTTCCTCGACATGCTCGTGGTGTGCATCAATGCAGGCTTGAGCCTGGAAGCGGCGCTGCAACGAGCGGCGCGGGAGCTCGGCCGTGGTGACACAGAGTTCCGCACCAATCTCGACCTCATGGCCGGGGAGATGCGCGCCGGCAAAAGCACGGGCGAAGCGTTGCGAACGCTCGCCGAACGCCTGTGCCTTCGCGAGGCGCGCTCGTTTGCGGCCCTGCTTCAACAGACGATCGAACTCGGTACCGACCTGACTCAGGCCCTTACCGTCTTCTCCGATGAGATGCGCGACAAGCGCATGGCGCGCGCTGAGGAGAAGGCCGCGGCGCTCCCACCGAAGCTGACGCTTCCGCTCGGCCTCTTCATCTTCCCCGTCGTGCTGATTGCCGTTCTGGCTCCGGCGGTGATGCGCATAATGCACGTTCTGGCTGGTTGACGGCCGCCATGCCCGCCACGAGCACGACAAGTCAGAGGGCGCTCAACCGGTGCGAGGAGGGCGCGGCGATCCTCGAATTCGCTCTGGTGCTGCCTTTGCTGCTGGCGCTGCTCGCCGGCGGGTTCGAACTCGGTCGGGCGCTCCTCGTCCAGTCCGCCATCACGGAGGCGGTTCGCGGAGGGACGCGCTACCTCGCACGCGTACCGGACCCGACCTGCCGTTCTGTCTGCTCGGCCGGCGCGGCCCACGCGGTGGCGCTCGCGACCGATCAAATCGTCGAGAACACGCGCCTCGCGCTGTCCCAGGTGCGGGTCTATCCCCTCCCGGATCCGCCCTCAGGCACCGTGATGATGATGGCGGAAGTCGTATTGTCCGTCGACATGCTCGGCTGGGTCGGTCTAAGCCCGACGATGAGGCTGACGGCCATCCATCAGGAGGCTCGCGTTGCGGAATGACGCGCCGCAGGTCCTGATCGGCGAGGAGGGGGCTGCATTGATCGAGGCTGCGCTCGTCCTGCCTCTCATCCTGCTACTTGTGTTCGGTCTCATGGAGGTGAGCTTTTATGCCTGGAACCTGAATCTGGCAGCCAAGGCGGTCCAGCTCGGCGTCCGTCGCGCGATCGTGTCCGATCCCGTCGCCACCGGTCCCGGCCTGGTTCGCACGGAGAGTGCTGCCTACTGGCGGGACCTCCCGCCGGGCCTGCGCTGTCTGCCGGCGGGGCGGGATCCGAGCCCCTGCCCGACCTTCGCCGTGACGTGCGATCTTTCTACTGGCTGTACGTGCCACGGGAATGCCTGCGGCTTCACCCCGTCGGGCGGGCGGCTCGCGCCGATCCTGGCCGCGATGCGAGCCGTATTGCCGGGCATCCGCTCGGAGAACGTGCAGGTGAGCTACGCGACTAACGCTCTCGGCTATGTCGGCCGGCCGCCGCCCGTACCGGTGGACGTCACCATTCGTCTCATTGGCCTTGAGTATGAGTCCCTCATCCTCGGCGACCTGATCGGACGCCGCATCCCGTTGCGCGCTTCCGCGACGCTCCCCGGCGAGGACCTTACATCCCGGTGATCGCCGATCCGCCTCGATCTCGGCAGATGCTGCGGCACGCGGCGACCGTCCGGCAGGACGAAGCCGGTTTCGTACTCGTCTTCTTCGCCATCTGCATCCCAGCCCTGCTCGGCCTCGTTGGACTGGCCGTGGACGGAGCGCGGCTCCTGATACTCGACACGCAGGCCGCCGCGATAGCCGATGCCGCGGCGCTCGCCGCCGCAAACCGCCTCGATCGCTCCGCTGGCGCCATAGCGGCGGCGCGCGGCGCAGCGCTCGCGCTCGACAACCGCGTCACGCTGGCCAACCTAGGTGGCGGGCGGCGCCTCAGCCTGCGATTCGCCGCCAACCTCTCGGACCTCAAGGCCGGCGCGACGAGCCCCCTCGCCGAGACCGCTGGCACCTCCGCGGTCTATGTGGAGGCGACGACGTCGGAGGTCTCGCTCGATGCTAGCCTGCTCGCCCTACTGGGGGGCCGTTCAGCACGCGTGCGACGCCGCGCCATCGCTGAATCGCAGTACTACGCCTGCGATGTAACCCCCGCCGTCCTGTGTCAGCCTGACCCGGACGCCTTCGCGGCGACCGTACGCCCCGGACGGCAGTACCTCCTACGCATGGATGGCAACCGCGTCGCTGGATCGATCGCGCTCCTCGACCGCCCCGACCGCGTCGGGACGCGTCAGAGCTTGCAAGACCTAGCGGGCGACAGGCCCCAGTTCTGCTACGGCGACGGCGTCGTCCTGCGCACCAACGTCGCGCCCGCTGAATACGACGACGCGCTCAACATCCGCTTCGACCGTTACTTCGGACGCGCCGGACCGGTGGCCCCCGATCTCGCCGTTTATCCTCCGGCACCGATCGTGGTGCAGGGGCGGCGCTACGAGACCTGCGCCTCGCCGATCAATGGCTACAGCACAGCGCCGCCGTTCGCCTTGCCGCGCGACAGCGCCTTCCAGGGCCTGAGGCTGTCCGCTCCCTGGGACCAAGGGGCGGGAGATTGGCGCACGGCCGGACCGGTCGGCAGCCTCGGGGCGCGCTCTGCGCTCGACGAGTACGTGTTCTGGAACCACGACAACAAGTCGCCGAACCTTCAGGCGCGGCTGCGAGAGTCGCCGACACGCTGGGATCTGTATCTGCAAGAACTCGGCCTCGACCGAAGTAGCGAGGGCGAGCCCGTCGATACCCGCAGCTACGGGTCCGCAACTGCGACGATCCCGAGTGGGGGGCCGGCGAGCAGTCCCCTACGCGAGCGCGCGGCGCCAATTTGTTATGCCGGAACGCTGCCGCCAACGCAGGCGCGGCGACGCATCCTCTACCTGTCGATCGCGGATTGCACGGCTTTTCCTAACGCGGCCACCGCCGCAAACCTTTCGCAAAGAGTGGCCAAAGTCTTCGTTACCGAACCGTCGGATCTCGGCGCGACACTGGTCGAGTTCGTTGGGCTGCTCACGCCCGCCCAGGACGACGGCAAGCTGCGCCACGTGGTGCAGCTTGTCGAAACGGACTGACATCCGCGGACTGAGCAGCACAGGACCGAGGTCAGGCATGGCTTACGGGGGGGCCGTCGGCGAACGCCGTGGCCGGATGCAAATTGGGAGGATCCACAAAGTCGCGGAACGCTGCGACCACCCGCGTACGCTGAAGCCGCAAGTGCGGACGGACGACGAGCGGGACCGGGGTAGCGCGAGCGACGCTGCACGACGAGAAGGGGGCAGCACCTGCGACGGTGCTGCCCCCTTCTCGTCTGCGCCGGTCGGTTGAAAGCTACCGGATCGTGCCGTTCGTTCCATTGGGGAAGAAGCCGGTCGGCGTGCCGTTGGCGTTGAGGTAGGCCACCCGAAGCACCTGTTGCGGCGTACGGGCGAAGACGAGGCCGTCGACATCTGTCGGTGTGATGTTGATCGTTGCGTTGTCGCCGATGCCCTGATCGTCCGCCTGGGGGCCGTCGACCGCGTCGCGGGCGCCAGAAATCAGGCTGGCCTGCTGCAGAAGGTTGCGCGAGTACAGGAAGGTGCGAATGGCCCCGGCTTGGTACGATTCCGTTGCGAGGAAGCCGGAGGCGTTGGCGAGGAAGGTCTTGTTGCGGATCAGCGGCGCGGCACCGGCGAGAGCCGTGACGCAGACGTCCTCGAAGATGAAGGCCGCTTGCAGGAAGTTGTTCTCGTTGGCGTAGGGATCGAAGGTGTCGTTCGGCCCGATCAGCCCGGCCGAGCGGGCCGCCAAGGTGAAGGCGAAAGCTAAGTCGATCGCAGGACGCGCGATCGGCGTACCGCCAAGGACGTTGGTAATCGTCGCACGGAGGCTATTAACATGAGCCCGCTCGTCACGGGCGAGTTCGTTGGCAAAGTTAGCGATGTATTGCGTTGCGAAGGTGATTTGCCGACCGCCCGAGACAGGACCGAGCGTGCCGGACCCACTGACTTCAGCGTCGGTCAAGCCGCGCCCGACGGAGGCCCGCAGGTAGAATTCGGCGCCGAGATACTCGAAATTGAGAGCAAAGTTGGCGATGTCTAAGTCGCTCGGCGCAGCCTGCGCGGAGGCGGTCGTAGCGCTTCCACCAAGGATGGCGGCTCCGAGCCCGGCGAGGCCTAGGGCCTGTATGAAGCCACGGCGGCCCTGGGCGACACTGACCTCCGGACCGTCGGCCGGCCGGAAAACATCGTTGGCGAAGCGGGGCATGCTTTGAGTCATGATCGGAAATACCTCGTCCTGAATGGAAGGATTGCGTTCGACTTAGCGGATGGTTCCGTTGAGGCCATTCGGGAAGAAGCCGGTCGGTCGGGTATTGGCGTTCAGATAAACGATATTTAGTACCTGGGTGGTGGTCCGCCCCGGGGTGACGCCGGTCGCGGGGTTCGTCAGGACGATGTTGGCGGTGTTGGCATCGCCGATGCCTTGGTCGAGGTTGGTTCCCGGGTTCAAGGAATTGCGGGCGTTCGAAATCGCCTGCGCCTGCGCATAGAAGCCATTAACGTAGAGCTCAGTGCGGATGGCCCCGGCGTGATAGCCTTCGACCGCCAGGATCCGCGCCGCGCCGGACAGGTTCGCCGGATCGTTGATCAGCGGCCCCGCGCCAAGATAGGCGGACGTACCGACATCCTCGAAGATATAGGACGCGAGCAGGAAGTTTGTATCGTTCGCATAGGCGTCGAAGACGTCGTTCGGTCCGACGAGCCCAGCGGAGCGCGCGGCGAAAGTGAACGCCAAGTTGAGATCGATCGCTGGGCGTGCGACGCGGTTGGACCCAAGCGCCCGGCGCAAGGTGCGGACGTGCGCGAGTTCGTCGTTGGCGAGTTCGACGGCGATCTTGCGGATGTTCGGGTCTGCGAACGGTACCTGTCGACCGCCCGACACGGGCCCCGGGTTACCAACGCCGTCGACATCCGCGGCTGACAGACCCTGACCGTAGGCGGCACGCTGATAGAACTCGGCTTCGAGATACTCGAGATTGAGCGCGAAATTGAAGATGTCGATGTCGGTCTGGGCGGACTGCGCTGCTGCCGGCTGAACATCCAGTCCGCCGAGAACGGCGACGCCCGCGGCGGCGAGCCCAACGGTCTGTATGAAAGCACGGCGTCCGGCCGCAAAATCGACGGCGTTGTCTTGCGAGGTCAGAGCCTTGCTGGCTCCACGCGTCAGATCATCAGTCACGGTGTGTCGCTCCAGCTGCACGAAGGTATCTGTAGCCTTAGTCGCCTAATGACCGCAGATATACTGTGCCAAGCTAGGACATTCTGTCCAACGATCAAGTGCGATTTTTGCTTAAACCAATAACATCTGTCGTGGAGTTGTCTAGCCCGGGCAAAAAAACTCCTAGGCTATGTGGCACCGGCGGTCATATCCATAACCTATGTTACATTGAAGAATTAAGTTTGGATCTATAAAAATCTATAACCAGCCAAGTCTCCAGGAGCGGGCCTTGATACTGCGTTAGGCAAATCGCCTACTAGTTCTTGAGCGGCAACGTATATCGCTTGTTCAAGTCTACATATTCCCACCGCCCCAGCGCATACGCGCGATTGAGCCTTGCAGTTGTTCCACGTTCCTAGAGCGGGACAGCTCGGTTCGGCCGCTCGCCAGCGCGCAAGATCTTGATGTTGTTGCGAACGACGGCGTTGGCCGGGTCGAGCCTCAGGGCACGTTCGAAATGCTGCAACGCCCGACGCTTGTCGCCCCGCAACAGATAGGAATATCCCAAGTTGTTGACCACTTCGAGGGTTTCGCCAAGGAGCCCAACAGCCTGGGCGTAGGCGTGATCGGCGAGTTCGAAGCGCGAAAGGTTGTCGTAAGCTGCGGCGAGCCCGATCCAGGACGGTGCATCGTTCTTATCCTTCTCCACGGCCTCGCGGAAATGCCGCTCGGCCATCCCGTAGTTTCCCGCGGCGAGGTCGGCTCGGCCGAGGCGATTGGTCTCGTTCGAGGTGAGGATGCCCGTGTCGAAGGCGGGAGGATCGCTGGAAACGACCGCCTCCCCGGAGAGCGGCGTCTGGCATCCTCCGACTACGAGGACCGTGCATATCATTGTAGACAGACTGACGATCTTCACTGCGTCCTCACACCTAATGTGCGGTGCGACCCCCGAACGGTCGCCTACTCGGTCGGGCCGCTGCAACACACTCCCGCGTGTCAGCAACAGGTACGACCTAAAGCCCGGAAGCTACCGAACTAAAGCGTAGTTCTCGTTACCGCGGCGTCGCAGGGGTGGACTCTCGAGTGTCTCGCCCGCAGGCTTCCGCTGCGTCGCGAAAGGCCGGCCCGTCGCCGGTCGTTGACGCGAAGGAGAGATGGAACGCCATCGACCGGCCCAGCATGATCGGACTGGATCCCAGGTCGAGAAGCAAGCTGAGCGTATGCGAAGCTGCTGCGGAGGCGCGCAGTTCGAGAAGCACCATGTCGATCATCCGCTGATCCGTCAGTGTCAGAACGCCGCCCTGAACGGTCACGCGTGCGGTCGATGCCGCGCCGCCTGCCCGCATGAGTAGCCGGCCGGCCCCCGAGCCGCTGGACGTGGCGGCGATGGCGTCCGGCAACGTCAGGCGCAGGCGCCGGTCAGCTCCGGCGCATGACAGCAGCAGGCCGCCCGTGCTTGCAACGGACGTGGTGACACGCCGCGCCCGCAGGATCGTCGCTTCGGTGCCGAAGCGCTCGAGATCCCAGCCGTTCTGGCCGACGAGGGCGGTCACCTCCCGGGCGTGGCTGTGACCCTCACGGGCTAGGAACAAGCCTGCGGCAACCAAGACGCGTGGGAGGATCACGCCCCGTCGGCGAGCGGGCAGGCTTCCGAACGCCCTCCTGTGGTGTCGCGCCAGATCGCCAGGACGAAGCCGGCATGACTCGTTGCGAACGCGACGAACGAGGTGATGATGATCAGGCCCACCGTCCATGTTTCGGCCCTGGGTCGCAGGCTGATCGCGGACAGCGAAGCCGTCGCCGGCCCGGTTTCGCTCGACAGCCCCGCATGGGCCAAGAGTAGCGCCGCGCCGAAGCTGAGATTGGCCATGAGCGCCACGGCCAAGCGGAGCCGCATCTGCCGGAAGGCGACGGCAACTGCCATCAGCGCCAGAACGATGGGGAGCGTCGAGGGGCCAAAGGCGCCATTCAAAGGTGAGGATTCGACGCGAGCGCGCTCGAAGGAACGGAACACCACCACGTTGAGATACCATGCTAGGTCCCAGTTGGGGGAGGCGTCGAGAGCGTAAGCTGCGACCTCGGCCAGGGCGAAGGCGCCGAGGACGACAAGGGTACCGCAGGTTTGAATCGTCAGCATACGCGTCATCGGCGTATGGGCGCAGACGCCTCTTAAGATGACGTTTTCGAGGGTATCCACATTGCCGATGCCCCCGGGCGCGACGGAGGAAGAGGCTGATCGGTTCCCGACGCGGCGTACCGCGTCGGGCGTCGTCGGTCAGCAGTCGTGGGACGACCGCACCCGGGGACGGTGTTACTTTACGTTCCCGTTGAGGCCTTTGGGGAAGAAGCCGTTAGGCTGGGCTCCAGCGTTGAGGTAGACGATGCTGAGGACCTGCTGGGGGGTGCGCTGGAAGGCGATGCCGCTGGAATCCACCGGGGTGAGGTTCGAGGTGGTGGCGTTGCCGATGCCCTGGTCGAGGTCGCTGGCCCCGTCCAGCGAGTCCCGGGCGTCGGAGATGGCCTGGGCTTGGGTGTAGAGGCCTCGGCTGTAGAGCACCGTACGGATGATGCCGGCGTGGTAGGCTTCTACGGCGAGGATGCCGGCGGCGCCGGCGAGATTGGCCGGGTCTTTGATGAGCGGCGCGGCGCCGTGATAGGCGGTGACGCCGACATCCTCGAAGATGAAGGCGGCCAAGAGGAAATTGGTTTCGTTGGCGAAGGCGTCGAAGGTGTCGTTGGGGCCAGCCAGGCCGGCGGCGCGGGCGGCGATGGTGAAGGCGAAGCCGAGGTCGATCGCGGGCCGCGCGACGGCGTTGCTGCCGAGGGCGGCGCGCAGGGTGTTGACGTGTTGCCGCTCGTTGCGCGCGATCTCGTTGGCGTAGTTGGCGATGATCTGGGACTGGAATGGCACGGCGCGGCCGCCGGCGACCGGACCGAGGGTGCCGGTTCCCTGGACCTCCGCGTCGGCCAAGCCCTGGCCGACGGAGGCCCGAAGGTAGAACTCAGCCTCGAGGTACTCGAGATTCAGGGCGAAGTTGAAGATGTCGGCATCGGTGATTGACTGCGCCGCGGCTGGGCTGTGGCCGGCGTCGAAACCGAGAAGCGTTGCGCCGACCACCCCGAGGCCCAGGGTCTGCAGGAAGGCGCGGCGTCCCGCCTCGAGGTTGATCGGTTGCGGAGCGGGATCGGCATCCAGAGTCTTAGCGTTCAAACGAAAATCAGATTGGGTCATGGAAAGGCGCTTCCTCGTTGTACCGACCGAGACGGGCGGAAGCCCTGGCTACGACCTGGAACGCGGGAAGGTTTCAGAAAGCCTACCGCGCGGCATCGACCGGAGAACCGGTACGCTGATCCGCAGGCGCCTGGCCGTTCCTGTAGCGAGGCTCGGGTTCGCAGTCGGTGCGTCGTCGGTCGCAGGACGATGCGGAGCGGGCCTGCGATCCTGAAGGATGCAACGTCACGGCTGCTGTCCGTCGTCAGATGATTTGGAACAGTGTGCGGAGTTCAGGAGCGGAGGCTTTGGTCTATCTGGGATGAGAGGTTAGGCAGCCTGCGCGTGATGGCGCAAGTGGCGATCCATGAGAGGCTGACGCTTGATGCGTTCTCGCTCGGCCAGGATTCCTTCGCCGCGTCCGAAGTAGACGTCGGTGGACGTGAGGTTGCCAAGACTCTCGTGAGCTTGGCATTGATCGTAATGCTCGACGAAGGCCGCCACCTGTGCTTCGAGTTCGCCAAGCAAGTAGGCGTGTTCAAGGAAGATGTGGTTCTTGAGTGTCTGGTGCCAGCGCTCGATCTTACCCAGCGTTTGCGGATGGCACGGCACACCGCTGATGTGGGTCATGCCCCTTGTACTAAGCTCGACTTTGGCCACTCATGCGGCGTGGCAGAGGGCATAGGCCCAGGGCGCTGGCAAACGGAAGCCGGGTTTTGTTCGGGCGCGTCGGCGCGGTGATGTTGCCAAAGTCCGCTCGCGCCAGATCGCATAGCGCACGGCGGCCAGAGCATCGGCGAAGGTCGGGCGCGGTTTGGGGTACCACGCGGCGGCCGCGATCCGTTGCCGTTGGCGGACTGGGAGCCGTGCAGCCAGCAGCGTGACGATCGAGAACAGGGCGAGCAGGCAGGGCGTGGTGCGGGCGATGGCCTTGTCCGACCACTGCCGCTGCGTCTCGACACCGAGATGGGCGCGCGCTTCCTGGAAGGTGACCTCAACGGTCCAGCGCCGCACGAACCACCCCACGATCTGCGCGGGCTCGCGCACCGGTTCGGTGCAGAGCAGGGCCTGCGGTGCAAAGCGGCTCTCGGGATCGCGCACCAGCACCCATCGGATCGGCACGACCGGCAGACCGCCGTGCCGCCACACGGCGGTCCCGGAGGCGATCTCAAGGGTGCGCTCGCCCGCCCCGTACCAGCCGGGCACCACGACCGCGTGCCAGCGCGTGTCCTTGGCCGCGAGGATCGCGGCGAGCGTCGGCAGCCGCGCGCCTTTGGTCCGCGGGCGTCCAATCGTGCCGGGCGGCCGAGGTGGGGCCGGCTCGTAGAGAGCAGCATCCAGCCGCAGGCGGGTGATCGCCGTGATGCGAGCGCGGCGCATCGCGTCGAGGAACAGCAAGGCCGAGAAGCCGCTGTCGCCCACCACAACGAGGTCGCGTGCGCGCAGCCAGCGGCGAGCCTGGAGAGCGAGTTGGCGTCCGACGTCGAGCAGAGGCTTGTGCCGACGGCCCCGTTCGCGACAGGCGCGCTCTGACGGCACCAACGCGGTTAGGAACGGCAGCGCCCAGACGCGCCCCGCCCAGGGGATCGGGGCGAGCACCATGAGGCTCATCCAGCGCAGCCCGCTCGCCTTGACGAAATGGCTGTCGGAGGAGCGAACTGGATCACGGTAGATGCCCTTGGCCGCGATCCGCTTGCCGCGGCGGCGCTCGATCGTATCGTCCAGTCCCAGGACCACGGGGCCGCGTTGCGCGAACGCATCGACGAGGAGCCCGAGCAGGATACGGCTGCCGGAGCGCGGGCACCACGCCGCTCGGTTGAGGATACGGTGGACGTTCACGAACCGCCGCTCCTGCGCGCGGCCGATGATGCGCAGGACGCTCGTCACCGTGCGCCGCCCCGGCGTCAGGATCGCGCCGATCAGCAACAGCTGAGCATGGCGCCAGGAGCGGTGGACGAACAGCGGCGCGAACGCCAGGATGATCCCGGCAAAGCGGGTGGGCAGGGGCAGCATGGCGGTGTCTCTTGGCGGGGACGCCACCAGCCTATCCCTCACGCCCGCTTCGTCACCTCCGCCCACTCCACGCGCCGCAAATGGCCAAAGTCGAGCTAAGACCGCCCAACAGAACCGTCTGATTTGGTTGAGTGTGATGAGGCTGGCAGCGAGGCTGGTGAAGGCTTCGTAGATGTCCGCACGTCGCTCGTAGCGCACGGGCAGCCGACGGAAGCGATTGAACCAAGCGTGCGTGCGCTCCACCACCCACCGGTGCCGGCCCAGCCTCTCGCTGCTCTCGATGCCGCGGCGTGCGATGCGCGGTACAATCCCACGCGCTCGGCACTCGTGTCTGCGCGGTTCAGTGTCGTAGGCTTTGTCAGCGTACAGTTTGTCCGGGCGGTGTCGCGGTCGGCCCCGCCGACCGTTGCGCATGGGTGGAATGGCATCAAGGGTCGGTGCCATCATCATGCTGTCGTGCCGGTTGGCCCCACTCAGGCGGAAGCCGAGCGGCGTACCGCGCGCATCAGTGAAGAGGTGGCGCTTCGTGCCCGCCTTGCCCCGGTCCGTCGGGTTCGGGCCGGTGGCAGAGCCCTTTTTTTGGCTGGGACAGAGGCGCTGTCCAAGCTCGCTCGGCTCCAGTCGATCTCGCCCGCCCCGTGCAGGCGCTCCAAGAGCACCTGATGCAGGCGCGCCCATACGCCGGCCGCCTCCCAATCCCGATGCGGCGCTAGCAACTCATCCCGCAGCCGCAGCACATCTCCGCGGGCAGCATCTCCCACGGAACGCCTGAGCGCAGCACGAACAGAATGCCGGTCAATGCAGCTCGGTTCTCGATCGGCCGTCGACCACCTTCTGGACGTGGGCGGGGCGGCGGTAGAAGCGGCGCAATCTTGGTCCAGAGATCATCGGGCAGAAGCGGACAAGCCAACAAGATCAACGCCCGCCCGCCCGATCCGTGCCCGTTCTGTTAGGCGCTCTTAATCTGGCTTCGGTCCAGGCCTTGGCGTCCATAAGGACGGCGAACCGGCCTTTGATGTCGGGATGCTGCTTGCCGGTGGTGGCGAACCACACCTCGGCGAAGAGCTCGCGCGAGGGGGCCGGCGATTCGGCCACTTTCTCGACCAAGCTGTTAAGGAGGGCGCGGCGGTCCATGCTGGCCTCGAACTCTAAAACGCCGCCGCACGCGCGAGAGTTCAGCGCCGATCCGACGTGACCCTGCTGTGACCCCGAATGAAAAACCGCCCGAAGAAAGGGGCGGTTTTCTTAGCGCTTACAGATGGTTGGCCCGAAAGGGCTTACTTGATCTTCGATTCCTTGAAGTCGACATGCTTGCGCACGACCGGGTCGTACTTGCGCTGCGTCAGCTTCTCGGTCTGCGTGCGGGAGTTCTTCTTGGTGACGTAGAAGTAGCCCGTGTCGGCGGTGGAGACGAGCTTGATCTTGACGGTGACGGCCTTGGCCATGGCGGGCGCTCCTGGGGCTTCGCGGCATTCCGCAAGCGCGAAACGCAAAAGGGCCGGGCGTGGCCGGCCGAATACCGGCGGGTGAATGCCCGATCGGGCCGGGGCCGTCAAGGTGGGGACCCGCTCGGGCGCCCCGCGGCCCGAGCCCTACAGCACCGTGCGCTCGCGCCGGCCGCGGCGCTCGGCGTGGAACGGGATCGGGCGGTAGGGCGCGAAGTCGACCGCGACCTGGGCTTCCAGCTCGTCGAGGATCATGCCGGTGATGGTCGGCAGGTCGAGCTTGCGCGCGGCGGCGAAGGTGAACCAGGCGAGCTCGGTGAGTTCCGACGCCTCCGAGACCCGGCCCGGCTCCTCGGCGGCGATGGCGCGGCGGTCGACCGTGAAGAAGCGGGTGTCGAAGCGGCGCACGCGCTTCGGCGGCGTGATCGCGCGGGCGACGAAGTGCAGCGCCTCGAGGTCCGGTAGCACGCCGTGGGCGGCGAAGGCCTCCCAGCCGGCCGGCACCTCCTCCGGCGGCCCGTATTCGCGGGTGCCGACGAGCAGGCCGGTCTCCTCGAAGGTCTCGCGGATGGCGGCGAGCGCCAGCGCGCGGCCGAGATGGTGGGGCGGGCGCGCCACCTGCCGGGTCAGCGCGGCCTCGGCGTAGTCGGGCAGCGCGCCGGCCACCGGCATGCGCCTGTCGCTCGCCTCGATCCGCCCGCCGGGAAACACGAACTTGCTCGGCATGAAGGCGAGGCCGGCGTTGCGCCGCCCCATCAGCACCTTCGGCGCGCGGGTGCGGCGGTCGAGCACGATCAGCGTCGCGGCGTCGCGCGGGCGCAAGGCCGCGGACGGTTTCGGCTTAGGGCCGGAGGGGGGACGCGCCGTCGAGGCCGGGTCGGTCAAGGTGCGCGTCCTCCGGCCCCGCGTCGGGCTTAGCTCCCGGTAGCGTGGCGAAGCCGTGCATGCCAAGCGCGTATTGCAGCCCGACCACCGCGCCCTTCACCGGCTGGAGCAGCCCGAGCGCCAGCGCCAGCGTCACCACCGGCCAGACGCTGAGCGAGACCCAGAGCGGCACGTCGTAGTTCAGCTCCGATTCGAGGATCAGGTAGCCGATCACGTGGGCGACCACGAAGATCACCAGGTAGGGCGGCAGGTCGTCGGCGCGGTGATGGTGTAGCTCGAGCCCGCACGCGTCGCATTCGGGCCGGACCTTGAGGTAGCGCCCGAAGATCCGGCCCTCCCCGCAATGCGGGCAGCGGCCGACGAAGCCCCGCGCCATCGAGCGGACCAGGCCGGTACGGGTGGGGGGCTCGCGCATCATGCCGTCACCATACACCCTGCCGCCTCACCGGCGCGAGCCGCGGTGACGCGTGCCCGCGTTGCGGATGCCGGCGGGGCGGCCGCTCGGGGCGGCCTTGAAGGCGCGGCCGCCGGGCGCCTGGGTGCCGGAGGCCTTGGTTCCCGCCCGGGTGCGCCCTTCCGACAAAAGCTCGAAGCGCAGCGCGCCGGCGACGGGGGCGGCCTCGACGAGCTTCACCTCGACCTTGTCGCCCAGCCGGAAGGTCTCGCCGGTGCGCTCGCCGACCAGCGCGTGGCGGCCCTCCTCGTGGCGGAAGTAGTCGGCGCCCAGCGTCGAGATCGGCACGAAGCCGTCCGCGCCGGTATCGGCCAGCTTGATGAACAGCCCGGCCCGCGTCACGCCGGCGATCTGGCCGTGGAAGGTCGCGCCGACCCGGTCGGCGAGGTGGTGGGCGATCAGCCGGTCGATGGTCTCGCGCTCGGCCGCCATGGCCCGGCGCTCGGCCGCCGAGATCTGCTCGCCGACCTGCGCGAGGTCGGCGGCCGTCACGTCCGGCGAGAGCCCGTCCGTGCCCATGCGCCCGGCAGCGATCAACGCCCGGTGGACGATGAGGTCGGCGTAGCGCCGGATCGGCGAGGTGAAGTGGGCGTAGCGGCGCAGGTTCAGCCCGAAATGCCCGAGATTCTCCGAGCCGTAGACGGCCTGGGCCTGGCTGCGCAGCACCACCTCGTTGATGAACAGCGCGTGCTCGGTCTCGGCCACCGCCGCGAGGATGCGGTTGAACAGGGCCGGCCGGAGCGCGCCCTCCTTCGGCAGCTTGACGCCGACCGAGGCGAGCACCTCGCCGAGCGCGCGCATCTTCTCGATCGCCGGCTCGTCGTGCACCCGGTAGATCAGCGCCTGGCGCGCGCCCTCGAGCGTCTCGGCCGCCGCGACGTTGGCCTGGATCATGAACTCCTCGATCAGCCGGTGCGCGTCGAGGCGCTCCGGCACGATCACCCGGTCGACCGCGCCGTCCGGGGTCAGCAGCACCTTGCGCTCCGGCAGGTCGAGCGCCAGCGGGCCGCGCCGGTCGCGCGCCTCGCGGAGCGCCGCGTAGGCGGCCCAGAGCGGGCGGAGCGCCGTGTCGAGCAGCGCATTCGCGGCGTCGTCACCGTGCCCGTCGATGGCGGCCTGCGCCTGGGCGTAGGAGAGCTTGGCGCGCGAGCGCATCATCACCCGGTGGAACGTGTGCTTGCGCTTCGTCCCGTCGGCGGCGACCACCATCCGCACCGCCAGCGCCGGGCGGTCCTCGCCCTCGCGGAGCGAGCACAGGTCGTTGGAGATGCGCTCGGGCAGCATCGGCACGACCCGGTCGGGGAAGTAGACCGAGTTGCCGCGCTCCAGCGCCTCGCGGTCGAGGGCCGAGCCGGGGCGGACGTAGGCCGCGACGTCGGCGATCGCCACGGTGACGACGAAGCCGCCGGGGTTGCCGGCGTCGTCGTCGGCTTGCGCCATCACCGCGTCGTCGTGGTCCTTGGCGTCGGGCGGATCGATGGTCAGCAGCGGGCGGTCGCGCCAATCCTCGCGGCCCTTCATAGTGGCGGGCTTGGCCGCGTCGGCCTCGGCCAGCGTCGCCTCCGTGAACACGTGCGGGATGTGATGGAGGTGCAGCGCGATCAGGCTCACCGCCTTCTCGGAGCCGAGCGAGCCGAGGCGCTCGCGCACCCGGCCGCGCGGCAGCCCGAAGCGGGTCTCGCGCTCCAGCGTGACGCTGACGAGGTCGCCCTCGCGGGCCTCGCCCTCCTCGCCGGGCGGGATCAGGATCTCGCGGCCCTGCGAGCGCTTCTCCACCGGCACGATGCGGCCACCTTGGGCGCCCTCGCGGAACACGCCGATGATCTCGGCCTTGTTCTTGCCGATCACCTTGACGACGCGGCCGGTGTAGCGCCCGTCGGCGCCGTCGGGCTCGACCCTGAGCAGGGCGCGGTCGCCGATGCCGGCGGTCAGGCCCCGCGGCTTGCGGCCGCCGCGCGGCGCGTGGAGCACGATGGTCGGCGGCTTGCCCGTCCCGTCGCCCGTCCCATCGCCCTTGCCGGCATCCCACTCGGCGGGAAACGCCAGGAAGTCGCCGTTGCGGTCGCGCGAGCGGATGTCGGCCAGCACCACCGGCGGCAGGCGCCCGGCCTTCGACAGGCCGCCGCGCCCGCGGGCGATGTCGCCGTCCTCCTCGATCTCCTTGAGGATGCGCTTCAAGCCGATCTTGTCGGCGCCCTTGATGCCGAAGGCCTGCGCGATCTCGCGCTTGCCGACCGTGTCGGTCGCCTGCGCGATGAAGGCGACGATCTGCTCGCGCGAGGGGAGGGACGGCTCCCCCGCCTGGGTGTTGATGCGTTTGGCCAAAGGCTGTTCAGCTCGCTCGCGCCGCGCGCGGCGACGGTTCTGTTCGGGGATCGCGATCGAGGACCGCGCGTCTGTTCCCCAACATGGTGCTGCGCCCGATCCGGAGCAACATCGGCGCCGCCGGCCCTCGACAGGCGTCGGTCGCCGGTCTCCGCTCGGTGAGCATTTTCAAGCGGGGCGGATCCCGGCCCGCGTGAAGACAATACGGCCTCACGACAGGACAGAGCATCGTCCGCGATCCCTGGATCACGGACGATGCTCTAGCCGGTGGAGGCCGACTTGCGGATCGTCTCGACGGCGGCGTCCACGTCGAAGCCCGGCGCGATCAGGTCCTCGAGGGCGAACGGCGCGGCCCGAGGCAGGGTCAGGTTCACCTGGCCCTCGGCCGGCTGGAGCTCCGGCGCCTCGGCCGCCTTGATCGCCAGGGTCCAGGCGCCGTCGATGCGCAGCGATGCCGCCTCCGGCGGGTCGGCCGCCAGCGCCGCGAGCTTCTCCCGCGCCGCGTCGCGGCAGGCAAGGCTCGTCCGGTCGTCGGAGATCAGCGCCGCCTTGATCAGCTCAGCCAGGGCGTCCCGGACCCGTTCCACGCTCTCGTTCATGCCCAGCTCTCGTTGATGCCACGCCCGTCCTGCGACCCGCGGTCCCCGGCGCGTGGCAATCGCGGTGCCACTCGGCGCTCAGTACGGCGTGCCCTTCTGCCGCTGGGCCTTCAGCGCCTCGGCGTACCAGGCCAGCTCGTCGAGGAACTTGCCGGCGGCCTTGGTCAGCCACGGCTCGGCGGCCGTGCCCGCCTCGTCCAGCGCCTTGCCGACCCGCGGCACCGGCAGCAGCGAGGGGATGCTCGGCATGCCGAGCTCGGCCAGCATCGCCCGAAGCTGCATCGCCGCGCGCACGCCGCCGTACTGCCCGGCCGAGTAGCAGCAGATCGCCGAGGGCCGCCAGTAATACTCCTCCAGGAAGTGGTCGAGGGTGTTCGACAGGGCCGGCGGCACCGAATGGTTGTACTCGGCCGAGACCACGGCGAAGGCGTCGGCCCGGCGGTAGAGCGCCGCCAGCGCCTCGAGCTTCGGCGGCGCCTCGTCCTTCGGGTGCTCCTTGTACATCCGGTCGAGCAGCGGCAGCTGCAGCTCGGCGGGGTCGACCAGCGGCGCCTCCCAGCCGCGCCGCACCAGCTCGGCGATCAGGAATCGCGCGACGCGAAGACCCTGCCGGTCCGAGCGGACGGAGCCGAGGATCACCGGGCAGACGAGGGCCATGGGACAATCTCCTGCAGGGGGCCGGAACGACGCGCCGATCGCGCTGCCCGTCAGGATAGCACGCGCAGGCCGTGGGGCGTCGCGATCTCGGCGCGGTAGCCGAACGCCCCGGCCCGGACCGCCGGCGCGTCCGCGAGCCGAAGCGTCCGGTACAGGGCGGCGATCCGGTCGGGATCGGGGTGCGTGAGGGTGAGGCCGGCCAGCCGGCAGCCGAGATCGGGCATCGCGCCGGCCGGGTGCGGGCCTTCGCCCCACGTCATCGGGCAGGGCAGGGCGCCGTCCTCGGGCCAGGCGCCGTCGCGGCGCACGGCGAAGCGCCAGCGCAGGGCGCCGCGGCTGACGGCCAGCGCATCGCCGAACAGGCCGGGATGGCGCCCGAGCAGGCCGTCGAGGTCGCCGGTGCGGGCGACCCAGCCGCGCAGGCGCCGGCCGGCCTCCCAGTCGGCCCGCACGCGGACGCCGTCGTCGAGGCCGAACCAGCGCGGGCGGCCGGGCGGCGCGGCCGTCGCGTCCACCGCGATCACCTCGAGGAAGGTCGCCGGGCCGAGGCGCAGCAGATGGTTGCGGGTCGCCATCTCGCGGTGGCGCCCGCCCTCGGGCATGTCGACGCCGAGGCCGTCGCGGACATGAGCCACGCCCGCGGCGAGATCCGGTGCGACGATGACAAGGTGGTCGAGGGTGAGCATGGATCGATCCGCCGATTCGAACGATCAGGGTCCCAAAGCGACCGGCAACGCATTCCGAGGGGGCGTGATTGACCGTGACGACGATCGATCCCACCCCTGATCATAGAACCACAAACCGGGGGATTCCAAAGGGATCATCCCTTTGGCGGGGGCTCGGGGCCGAGCCCCGAGGATCATGCAGGGCCCTGGCCCGCACCCGCGAAAGATCTCGGGCCTTTCGAAACCCGGACGGGTCCGGGGAAGGATCCGTTCTTCACCGTCGGACGATCACCATGCTTCCATGGCACGCTTCAGGCCTCGGCGACCTGCCGTGACTTCTACCGCATCCCCGTCATCGACAGCCTTCGCCGGTTCCGAGCTGCCCTGCCGGCTTCCGAGGCGGGCGTTACAATCTGTCCCGCACCCGTTTCAGAAAACCTCTCAGCTCGGCGCCGTCGTGAAACACGATATCGGCGGACGAGGACCACCACAGTTTCCGCAAGTCTTCATCTGAAAATTCGTCTGCGGTGATCGAGCTGAGATATTCCCTCAGTCTTGCGGTTTTCCGCATCCTTCAACGGCGATAAGACGGTACGGATCATTTCCTCTTCGCTCGACACGTCGTCGAGAAGATCTTGATAGAATTGCAGGCTGAAATCACAAAATTCCGCAGACAGCTTCATTTCGGCTGCCTTCTGCAGGGGGAAATGCGGCCCGGATAAGAAATCCGCGCGGGGAAGTCGGGTCATGTCTCGACTCGACGCCGACACCACGTCTGTCGCGCATATAAATAACGCTGTCGTCCGTGTGATTTGCGAAGTGTATTGATGCTATCATCGAGATACGGCAACTCAGACCTTCTTCCAGTAGGAACATGAAATCTGCAATCGAGGGAGGATCATGCGGGATATGGAGATTTCATAGGAGGGATCGCGCATCGCAAGGATGAATTCGGGCCAGATATCAGAGCCGATCTCGTAATCTTTTCAGCAGCTCACGCAGCCCAGCGCTATCACGAAACACGGTGTCTGCGGACGACGACCACCAGATTTCTTGCAGATCCCTATCGTCTACATGATCCCGCGTTATCTCGTCGAGATACGAACGCAGGCGCGCGCGTTGTTGCGGATTCGAGAATGGAGACAAGACCGAATCGATTAATTTCGCTTCTGTTTCAACGTCGTCCAATATGCCCGAATAAAATTGAAGTGATAATTTTTCGAATTCCGGTGGCAGCTGCATGTCGATCCCCGTCACTCCGTGGATATGCGGCTCGGACGCAAGAGCCACGCGCCGAATTCAGGTCATGGATCAAGTAAAAACCAGCACTGCGATTATATTTGATATACAAGCTACCTTAATTGCAGCAGCTCGGCATCCGAGGCGTCGTCGCGTGTGATCCCGTCGAGGAAGTCCTGCAGGCGGATCCGCTCCTGGCCGGTGAACGGATCGAGCACGATGTCACAGACCTCGTCTTCCGTCTTCCCGGTCGTGTCGAGGTCCTGGTAGAAACCCAGGCCGAGCCGATGGAATTCCGACGTGGGTTCGAGGCGCGGCTTCGCCATGGCGTCTTCCCTCTTCCCTCTGCGGCGTCCGAACCCGATCCCTCGGATTCTCTGGTCAGAGCCGGTCGCGGGCGCCGGCCAGGAAGGCGCGGAGATCCTGCACGGTGGGGAAGTAGATGTCGGCGTCCGTCTCATTCCACAGCCGTTCCAACGTCGCGTCGGACGCCTCGCGGACGGCCCGGTCGATGAACTGCCGCAGGCGGACGCGTTCCTCGCCACGAAAACGTCTGAGACCGAAATCGTACATCTCCTCGAGCGTCGGCGCGATGCGATCGATGTCCTGGATGTACCAGCGGGCAAAGGTCAGGAATTCCGGGGCGGCCCGCATGTCGATCTCAGTCGTTGCGCGGATAGGCGGTATGGATGCGGTACCCGCGGGGACTGCCCGGATCGTGAACGATGAACATTCCGACACCGTAGGTCGTGCGCAGATACGGCTCGAGCTGCCCCGCCGTGTAGGCTTCCCGCCCGGTTCTCTATCCGAAACGGGATGTTATGAAGGCATCGTCTCTTCTACCGGTTGCGACGTCATCGACCTCCGCAGCATTCTGCTCCAGTGTTCGATTGACAAAGTCGTTCGCAGTCTCCACCGACTCGAACGAGCCATCGCGCTTCAGGCCGTAACTGATGACCGGGAACGTCCTTCTGCTGGCCAGGACGCGACCCATCATCTCCGCATCCGTCTTGCCGACATGCTCGCGAAGCGTATGCCCGCCGCGCGCCTCTTCCTCGGAGAGCAAGACCCTGTACCGGCGGTCGGCATCGTCCGAGACGTGGACGATCCGCGCATCGTCGGCGGAATCATGCCCGTCGCCCGTATCGCCATCCGTCCATTGGCCCCCGCTCGGGTTCCCGGCCGGCACGCGGGGTTGGTCGGCGTGATACGCACGCAGCGACAGGCGCAACCGCAGGAAGGCGACCTCCACGCGGTACGCGGCGATCAGCCATCTCGCCCGCAAAAGGCCCGTCGCGCCTGACGCCATGGACTGCACCCCTCGGAACTTCCTATATTCCTACATAGGAAGATAGTCAGAAAAGCGAGGCTTTCATCGCGGTTCTCAAACGCGAAGCGCCGGAGCCTCGAGGAGGCTCCGGCGCTTCGTCGTGGGCGATGGGAGCGGGCGTCGCGCCCGCCCCGGCCTCAGAGCGAGTAGTACATCGTGAACTCGACCGGGTGCGGGGTCATCTCGTAGCGCATGACCTCCTCCATTTTCAGGGCGATGAACGAATCGATCTGGTCGTCGGTGAAGACGTCGCCGGCCTTGAGGAAGGCGCGGTCGCGGTCGAGGTTCTGCAGCGCCTCGCGCAACGAGCCGCAGACGGTGGGGATCTTCTTCAGCTCGCGCGGGGGCAGGTCGTAGAGGTCCTTGTCCATGGCCGCGCCTGGATCGATCTTGTTGAGGATGCCGTCGAGCCCGGCCATCAGCAGCGCCGAGAAGGCGAGGTAGGGGTTGGCCATCGGATCGGGGAAGCGGACCTCGACGCGCTTGGCCTTCGGGCTCTTCGTCCACGGGATGCGGCAGGAGGCCGAGCGGTTGCGCGCCGAGTAGGCGAGCAGCACGGGGGCCTCGTAGCCCGGCACCAGGCGCTTGTAGGAGTTGGTCGACGGGTTGGTGAAGGCGTTCAGCGCCTTGGCGTGCTTGATGATGCCGCCGATGTACCACAGGCATTCCTGGGAGAGGCCGGCGTACTTGTCGCCGGCGAAGATCGGCTTGCCGTCCTTCCAGATCGACTGGTGCACGTGCATGCCCGAGCCGTTGTCGCCGAAGACCGGCTTCGGCATGAAGGTCGCGGTCTTGCCGAAGCTCTGCGCCACGTTGTGGATGCAGTACTTGTAGATCTGCATGTGGTCGGCGAGCAGCGTCAGCGTGTCGAACTTCATGCCGAGCTCGTGCTGGGCGCTGGCGACCTCGTGGTGGTGCTTCTCCACCTTCACGCCCATGCCCTGCATCGCGGCCAGCATCTCGCCGCGCATGTCCTGGGCCGAATCCTGCGGCGGCACCGGGAAGTAGCCGCCCTTGGTGGCGACGCGGTGGCCGAGGTTGCCGCCCTCGTAGTCGGTGAAGCCGTTGGTGGGCAGCTCGGTCGAATCGAGCTGGAAGCCGGTGTGGTACGGGTCGGCGCCGAACTTCACGTCGTCGAAGACGAAGAACTCGGCCTCCGGGCCGACGTAGATCGTGTCGCCGATGCCGGTGGACTTGAGATAGGCCTCGGCGAGCTTGGCGGTGCCGCGCGGGTCGCGCGGGTAGGGCGCGCCGGTCGAGGGCTCGAGCACGTCGCAGACGATGACCATGGTGGCCGCCGAGAAGAACGGGTCCATCGTGGCGGTCGCCGGGTCCGGCATCAGCAGCATGTCGGATTCGTTGATCGCCTTCCAGCCGGCGATCGACGAGCCGTCGAACATCGTGCCTTCCTCGAAGATCTCGTCGTCCACCAGGGTGACGTCGAAGGTGACGTGCTGCCACTTGCCGCGCGGGTCCGTGAACCGGAAGTCGACATACTTGACGTCGTTGTCCCGGATGGTCTTGAGCACCTCGGCCGCTGTCGTCATCGTGGACGTCCTCCTGACATTCGTGGGCCGCCGCACCGTGCCGTGCGCCGGACGTGGGCTCCATACAGCCCGCGACGCCGTCGTGCCAACCGAAGGGGCCGGGAAATCGTCGTCGCGCGCCGGCGCGCGCGGCCTCGGACGACGGGCGGTGCCGCCGCATCGCCCGCGCCCGAGCCGCGCGAACCGGCCCCCTCCGAGCCCGACGCTCACGCGGAGTTGACTGCCTCGGCCGCGCGGGGACGGGAACCGCCGGCGGGACGGCGTTTCGCTGGCACGGTCCCTGCTAGCGGGGTCTCGGTCGTCGGAAGCCCCGGAGCGGCTGCCGTTCCCGCTGGCTTTTCATCGTTAACGGACGAGAGACTCGGAATGACGAAATACAAACTCGAGTATTTGTGGCTCGACGGGTACACGCCGGTCCCGAATCTTCGCGGCAAGACCCAGATCAAGGACTTCGACGGCTTCCCGACCCTGGAGCAGCTCCCGCTCTGGGGCTTCGACGGCTCATCGACCCTGCAGGCCGAAGGCGGCTCGTCCGACTGCATGCTCAAGCCCGTGCGCCACTTCCCCGATTCCACGCGCAAGAACGGCGTGCTGGTGATGTGCGAAGTGATGATGCCGGACGGCAAGACCCCGCACCCGTCGAACAAGCGCGCCACCATCCACGACGACCCGGGCGCCTGGTTCGGCTTCGAGCAGGAATACTTCTTCTACAAGGACGGCCGCCCGCTCGGCTTCCCGTCGACCGGCTACCCCGCGCCGCAGGGCCCGTACTATTGCGGCGCCGGCTACTCGAACGTCGGCCCGATCGCGCGCCAGATCGTCGAGGAGCACCTCGACCTCTGCCTCGACGCCGGCATCAACCACGAGGGCATCAACGCCGAGGTGGCCAAGGGCCAGTGGGAGTTCCAGATCTTCGGCAAGGGCTCCAAGAAGGCCGCCGACGAGATGTGGGTCGCGCGCTACCTGCTGCAGCGCCTGTGCGAGAAGTACGGCATCGACGTCGAGTACCACTGCAAGCCGCTCGGCGACACCGACTGGAACGGCTCGGGCATGCACGCCAACTTCTCGACCACCTACCTCCGCGAGACCGGCGGCAAGGAATACTTCGAGAAGTTGATGGCGGCGTTCAAGGAGAACCTCGACGACCACATCGCCGTCTACGGCCCCGACAACCACATGCGGCTGACCGGCAAGCACGAGACCGCGGCGATCAACCAGTTCTCCTACGGCGTGGCCGACCGCGGCGCCTCGATCCGCGTGCCGCACTCCTTCGTCAACAACGACTACAAGGGCTACCTGGAAGACCGCCGTCCCAACAGCCAGGGGGACCCCTACCAGATCGCCTCGCAGATCCTGAAGACGGTCGAGTCGGTTCCGACCCACTGAGGTCCGGGATTTCGGCCTTACGCGGCGGCGCGGGTCTTCGGATCCGCGCCGTCTTTCGTTCCGCGGGCGCGTGCCGGTCGGAACGCGGACCCCCCTCTCCCCGAGGGGAGAGGAGGCCCTTCGGCGCTTCGCGGAGAGCTCACGCGCCGAAGATCGACCAGCCCATGCGCTTGGTCAGGCTTTCCAGCGCGATCCGGCCGAGATGCGAGTTGCCAGATTCGTCGAGGCCGGGCGACCAGACCGCGATCGAGGCCCGGCCCGGGGCGATCGCCAGGATGCCGCCGCCGACGCCGCTCTTGCCCGGCAGGCCGACCCGGTAGGCGAACTCGCCCGAGCCGTCGTAGTGGCCGCAGGTCAGCATCACCGCGTTGATGCGGCGCGCGCGCTCGGGCGGGATCACCGACAGGCCGGTGGCGGGGTTCCGGCCGGAATGGGCCAGGAAGCGCCCCGCCGTGGCGAGCTGCCGGCACGACATGCTGATCGCGCAATGGTGGAAGTAGACGCCGAGCGTGTAGTCGACCGGGTTCTCGACCACGCCGAAGGACTTCATGTAGTTGGCCAGCGCCACGTTGCGGAAGCCGGTGCGCTTCTCGGACGCCGCCACCGCCTCGTCGATGGCGATGGTCGGGTCGTTGGCGAGCGCCTGCATGAAGCGCAGGATCTCGCCCAGCGCCTCGCGCGGCTGGTGGCCGGACAGGATCACGTCGGTCACCGCGATCGCGCCGGCATTGATGAAGGGGTTGCGCGGAACGCCCTGCTCGCGCTCCAGCTGCACGATCGAGTTGAACGGGCTGCCCGAGGGCTCGCGCCCGACGCGCTTCCACAGGGCGTCGCCGACCATGCCGAGCGCGAGCGTCAGGGTGAAGACCTTCGACACGCTCTGGATCGAGAACGGGGTCTCGCTGTCGCCGGCCGCGGCGATGGTGCCGTCGGCATCGATCACGACGAGGCCGAAGGCCTGCGGGTCGACGCGGGCGAGCTCGGGGATGTAGCGCGCGACCGTGCCCCGGTCGGAGCGCTGCCGCATCTCGTAGGCGATCTCCTCGACCACGCTGCGCAGGTGCGGAGCGAGGCTCACGCGCCGCCTCCCGGCGCGGGGCTCAGATCGCGTCCGGCCCGGTCTCGCCGGTGCGGATGCGGATCGCCTCCTCGATGGTCGAGACGAAGATCTTGCCGTCGCCGATGCGGCCGGTCTGGGCCGACTTGCGGATCGCCTCGACGGCGCCCTCGACCAGCGCGTCCGAGAGCACGATCTCGAGCTTCACCTTGGGCAGGAAGTCGACGACGTACTCCGCGCCGCGATACAGCTCGGTGTGGCCCTTCTGGCGGCCGAAGCCCTTGGCCTCGATCACGGTGATGCCCTGGAGGCCGACCTCCTGGAGCGCCTCCTTCACCTCGTCGAGCTTGAAGGGCTTGATGATCGCTTCGATCTTCTTCATGCCGGACGGCCCAACCTGCGCTCTATGATGCCGAATTTCTATCACTCCGCCGGTCCGGCCGCCACGCCGTTTTCAACCCGCCCCCGGGGAAACTGCCCATTCTGGTTGCATGAAATGCAAATCGTTTAGGCAATTTTGCTGTGGGGGCCGATTGTTTGGGCATCGGCTGGACCGTGCACGGGCAGCGCAGCTTCGAACGAGACGGAAGTGACGTGATGGACGGCTCACGCCTGATGACGGTCGACGCGATGAGGACCGTCGATGCGACGGCGATCGCCGGGGGCACGCCGGGCATCGCCCTGATGCGGGCGGCCGGCGCCGCGGTGGCGGAGCGGGCGCGGGCGCACCTGGCCCCCGGCGGCCGGGTGCTCGTCCTGTGCGGCCCCGGCAACAACGGCGGCGACGGGTTCGTCGCGGCCCGCCTGCTCGCCGAGGCCGGGCATGGCGTCGATCTCGCCCTGCTCGGCCCCCGCGACGCCCTCTCGGGCGATGCGGCCGAGGCCGCGGCGGCGTGGAGCGGGACGGTGCTGGGCTTGGCGGAGGCCGATCCGTCGCGCGCCGACCTCGTCGTCGACGCGCTGTTCGGCGCCGGCCTGTCGCGCGACCTCGAAGGGCCGGCCCGCCATGCGCTCGAGCGGGTCGCGGCGTCCGGGCGCCCGGTGCTGGCGGTCGACGTGCCGAGCGGGGTCGACGGCGATACCGGCGCCGTCCGCGGCTTCGCGCTCCGGGCGGTCGAGACCGTCACGTTCGTCGCGGAGAAGCCCGGCCACCGGCTGCAGCCCGGCCGCGGCCTTTGCGGCCGGCTGCACGTCGCCGGGATCGGCACCGGCCCGGCGGCGTTCGCGGCCGGGCTCGCGGTCGGCGCGCCGGTGTTCCGCAACGGACCGGAGGTCTGGGGCGCGCGCCTGCCGCGGCTCGCCGATGCGAGCCACAAGTACACCCGCGGCCACGCCCTCGTGCTGTCGGGGCCGGCCACCCGCACCGGCGCGGCGCGGCTGGCCGCCCGTGGCGCGCTGCGGATCGGGGCCGGGCTCGTCACGGTGGCCTCGCCGGAGCGGGCGCTGGCGGAGAACGCCGCCCACCTCACCGCGATCATGCTGCGGCCGTGCGACTCCGCCGACGACCTCGACGACCTGCTCACCGACGAGCGCATCAACGCGATCCTGGCGGGCCCCGGCCTCGGCGTCGGCGAGGCGACGCGCGACCTCGTCGCGGTGGCGGCCGCCGCCGGGCGCGGCCTCGTGCTCGACGCCGATGCGCTGACGAGCTTTGCCAAGCAGGCGGCCCTGCTCGCCGCCCACCTCGCCGACGGCGACGCGAAGGCGGTGCTGACCCCGCATGCGGGCGAGTTCGCGAAACTGTTCGCGGGCACCGACGCCGTCGCGGAGGTCGGCAAGCTCGAGCAGGCCCGCCGCGCCGCCGCACGGGTCGGCGCCGTGGTGGTGCTCAAGGGCCCCGACACGGTGGTGGCCGCCCCCGACGGCCGCGCCGCGATCAACGACCACGCCACGCCGTCGCTCGGCACCGCCGGCTCGGGCGACGTGCTCGCCGGCCTGGTCGCGGGGCTCCTGGCCCAGGGCATGCCGCCGTTCGAGGCGGCCTGCGCCGCGGCCTGGCTCCACGGCGATGCCGGCCTGCGCCACGGCCCGGGGCTGATCGCTGAGGATATTCCGGAGTTGATGCCGGCGGTGCTGGCGGGGGTTCTGGAAGAGCTTGGAGGGTGACGACGGTCTTTTCCCTCGCCCCGCAAAGGGGGGAGGGAAGAAGCGGGCTGCGTCACGTCACCTCGAAGCAGGTCCACAGCCCGGTGTCGAACCGCTCCAGCACCGTCGCGCTGATCAGCCAGCGGCCGGGATTGTCGGCCTGGAAGGCGATGCGAGCGGTGCGGCCTTCGAGGAGCTGGAAGGTGTCGAGCCAGTAGGGCTCCCAGCCGTCGTCGAGGGGGTGGAGCAGGCGGAAGACGTGGCCGTGCAGGTGCAGCGCCTGCGGGAACGCGGTCTCGTTGCGCAAGGCCAGCACCACCACCTGGCCGCGCTTCACCGTGAAGATCGGCGCGAGGCCCGTGGTCGCGCTGGTGCCGTTGACCGACCAGATCCGGTTGGCGTCCCCGGAATAGGCCGGCTCCGCCTCGGGCTTGTCCTTCGAGAGGCTGGCGCCGCCGGTGATCACCACGTCGCGGCGCAGCGCGTTCTGCAGCTTGACCTCGCGCGGCAGCAGCGGGTTCTCGCCGATCGGGCCGATCGGCGGCCGCTTCTCGGTGACGGCCGAGCCCTTGGTGACGACGGTGGCGAGCTGCAGGCCCTGGCCGACCAGCGCGGTGATCGCCCCCTTCGCGTCGGCCTCCGCCGGCAGGTCGATCAGCAGGTCGTAGCGGGTGCCGGGCGGGAACGGCAGCGTCGCGCGCAGCGGCTCGAACGTGTCGGTCGGCTGGCCGTCGACGGCCGCGACGTAGACCTTCAGGCCCTCGAAGCGGATGCGGGTCGCCCGGGCGTTGCAGGCGTTGCCGAGCCGCACCCGGATCCGGCTGCCCGGCCGCGCCTCGAAGGTGGCCGGCACGTTGGCGCCGTTGATGGTCACGAGGTTGCCGAGCCGCCCGTTGCTCGCCGCGAACGCGGTCTGGCCGAAGGGCAGCAGCGCGCCGTCGTCCTGCAGGCGCCAGTCCTGCATCAGCAGCGACACGTCGGCCTCGACCGCGGGCGGCGCCTTCTCCTCCACGATCAGGAAGCCGGCGAGGCCCCGGCCGGACGGCTCGCTCGATCCGCCGACCACGAGCGGACGGACCAGGAAGGTGCCGGCGTCGGGCGGCACGAAATCGTAGGTGAAGTCGGCGCCGGGCGCGATCGGCGCCTGCGTCACGCCGCCGACGCCGTCCATGGCGTTCTTGTTGCGCACCCCGTGCCAGTGCAGCGAGAGCGGCTTGTCGGTCCTGTTCTCGACCCGCACGCGCACGGCCTCGCCGAGCTTCACCCGGAACGTCGGAGGCGCCGAGGTCCCGTCGAACGACCATACGGCGGTCTCGGGGGCGGGCTCGGGCCGGAAGCGCGTCTTGGACGGCGCCGCCTTCGCGGCGCGCGGCTCCGGCAGCGGCGCGGTCGGCGCCCCCGGCGCAGGCGCCGCGGGCTTGCCCTGGGCCCGGCCGGCCCGCGGGAGCAGGAGGAACGCGGCGCTTCCCAGGAAGAGCGCCCGACGCGACGCGCCGTGTCGAGATTCGGTCGGCGGCGCGGATCGGGCTGTCGGCATGGAACCTCGGAGCGGCGGGGCGCGCGCGCGGAATCCGGGGCGGATTCCGGGGCCGCCGCTTGTAGCCGCCGCCCCCGCGCGGCGCCACCGTTTCGGACCCGCAAGTTTTTTGCTGCGGCCTGTGCCTCGCATGCTATAGACCCGCCCTCCGGCGGCCGGACACGCGCCGGGCATCGGCGCTCGCGGGCGTGGCGGAACTGGTAGACGCGCTGGATTTAGGTTCCAGTGTCGCAAGACGTGGGGGTTCGAGCCCCTCCGCCCGCACCAGCTCCGCCGTCGGAAACGGAAACGGCCGATCCCTGTGCGGACGCGGGCGGCCGGCTCCGCCCAGCGGATGCCGTTCGCCTCGCGCGGTCCCGCTTCCCCGTACCGAACCCGCGACTCCGCCAGGCCTCAGCAAGGGCCGCACCCGGATGCTCGCGCATACGATCACACGGACTTTGAGAGCGACGACGATGCAGGTGACCGAGACACACTCCGAGGGGCTGAAGCGCACGTTTCAGGTGTCCCTCGCCGCGAGCGAGCTCGAGGATCGCCTGAACACCGAGCTGTCGGGCATGAAGGACAAGGTCCAGCTCAAGGGCTTCCGGCCGGGCAAGGTGCCGGTGGCGCACCTGCGCAAGGTCTACGGCCGCTCGGTGATGGCCGACGTGGTGCAGAACGCCGTCAACGAGGCGAACCAGAAGATCGTCGCCGACAACGGCCTCAAGCTCGCCCTCGAGCCGCAGATCGAGTTCCCCTCCGACCAGTCGGTGGTCGAGAAGGCGCTCGACGCCAAGGCCGACATCTCGTTCAAGGTCGCCCTCGAGGTGCTGCCGAGCTTCGAGCTCGCCGACCTCTCCGACGTCAGCCTGACGAAGCTGGTCGCCACCCCCTCGGACACCGAAGTGAACGAGGCGCTGGAGCGCATGGCCGGCCAGAGCCGCCCGTTCACCGAGCGCGACGCCGGCGCGGCCGCCGAGACCGGCGACCGCCTCACCATCGACTTCGTCGGCCGCATCGACGGCACCGAGTTCGAGGGCGGCAAGGGCGAGGGCATCGATCTCGAGCTCGGCTCGAACTCCTTCATCCCCGGCTTCGAGGAGGCGCTGGTCGGCGCCAAGGTCGGCGAGCAGCGCCTCGTCAAGGCGACCTTCCCGGAGGCCTACGGCGCCGAGCAGCTCGCCGGCAAGGACGCCGAGTTCGACGTGACCGTCACCAAGATCCAGGCCCCGGGCGAGGCCAAGATCGACGACGACTTCGCCAAGGGCATGGGCCTCGACTCCCTCGACGCGCTCAAGGAGGCGGTGGCCAAGGCGATCGGCACCGACTTCGAGGCGGCCTCGCGCCGCAAGCTCAAGAAAGAGCTCCTCGACGCGCTCGACGGCCGCTACGCCTTCGACCTGCCGCCCTCGCTCGTCGCGCAGGAATTCGCCAGCGTCTGGGCCCAGGTCGAGCAGGACTTGAAGGCCCGCGGCAAGACCTTCGAGGACGAGGACACCACCGAGGAGAAGGCCACCGCCGAGTACCGCAAGATCGCCGAGCGTCGCGTGCGCCTCGGCTTGGTGCTTGCGCAGGTCGGCGAGAGCGCCGATATCAAGGTCTCCGACGAAGAGGTGAACCAGGCCCTCATCGCCCGGGTCCGGCAGTTCCCGGGCCAGGAGCAGCAGGTCTGGGATTTCTACCGGAAGAATGCGCAGGCGCTCGCCGAGCTTCGGGCGCCGCTGTTCGAGGAGAAGGTCGTCGACCACGTCCTCGGCCAGGTCAAGCTGGTGGAGGAGCCCGTCTCGAAGGAGACGCTCTTCGCCGACGAGGAAGCCGACGACGCCGGCGACGGGAAGGCCGACGCCAAGTCGGCCGACTCGACGTCCGCCGAGGCGGCGCCGGCTGAATCGAAGGCCGACTGAGCCCGCGCTCGTCTCGAGGCGGCGGGCATATGGTTAGGCGGCGTTAAGGAATGCCGTCGTTCGCTGACGCGCCCGGCCTCTCCGTGATTCGCGGAGGGCCGGGCCCCTTGGAGCCCAAAAGGCCATGATGAGAGATCCGGTCGACTATTATAACAGCGCGCTCGTGCCCATGGTGGTCGAGCAGTCGAGCCGCGGCGAGCGGGCGTTCGACATCTACTCGCGGCTGCTGCGCGAGCGGATCATCTTCCTCACCGGACCGGTCGAGGATTACGGCGCGTCGCTGATCGTCGCGCAGCTGCTGTTCCTCGAGGCCGAGAACCCGAAGAAGGAGATCTCCTTCTACATCAACTCGCCCGGCGGCGTGGTGACCTCGGGCCTGTCGATCTACGACACGATGCAGTTCATCCGCTGCCCGGTGACGACGCTCTGCGTCGGCCAGGCCGCCTCGATGGGCTCGCTGCTCCTCACCGCCGGCGAGCCGGGCCACCGCTTCGCCCTGCCCAACGCCCGCATCATGGTCCACCAGCCGTCCGGCGGGTTCCAGGGCCAGGCCACCGACATCCTGATCCACGCCCGCGAGATCGAGGCGCTGAAGAAGCGCCTCAACGAGATCTACGTGAAGCACACCGGGCGCGACTACGACTCGATCGTCCAGGCGCTGGAGCGCGACAACTTCATGACCGCCGATGCGGCCAAGGAGTTCGGCCTGATCGACGAGGTCATCCAGAAGCGGCCCGAGCCGGCCGCCGCCTGAGGAGACCGCATGCCCTCGCCCGGCGGCCGCGGCGTCGCCGGGGGAGGGGTGTGGCGATCGCGGCCTTGATCCCGCCGCGGCCGCGTGTTTGCATCGGGGTTCGCAGCGACCGGTTCGCGAGGGACCCCAGGCAAAGACGCGCAGGTGACTTTTTCTTTAAGCGGATTCCCTTACTTGTAAACGATGCGCGTGTGCCCCCGGCTGGCAGCGCACGCACGAATCGGAGACCGATATGAGCAAGACTGGCGGCACCGACTCCAAGAGCACGCTGTACTGCTCGTTTTGCGGCAAGAGCCAGCACGAGGTCCGCAAGCTGATCGCGGGCCCGACGGTGTTCATCTGCGACGAGTGCGTCGAGCTGTGCATGGACATCATCCGCGAGGAGTCGAAATCCTCCCTGGTGAAGAGCCGCGACGGCGTGCCGACGCCGAAGGAGATCCGGCGCGTCCTCGACGACTACGTCATCGGCCAGGACTTCGCGAAGAAGGTCCTCTCGGTCGCGGTGCACAACCACTACAAGCGCCTCGCCCACGCGACCAAGCACAACGACGTCGAGCTGGCCAAGTCCAACATCATGCTGATCGGGCCTACGGGCTCGGGCAAGACGCTGCTCGCGCAGACGCTGGCTCGCATCCTCGACGTGCCGTTCACCATGGCGGACGCGACCACGCTGACCGAGGCGGGCTACGTTGGCGAGGACGTCGAGAACATCATCCTCAAGCTGCTCCAGGCCTCGGACTACAACGTCGAGCGGGCGCAGCGCGGCATCGTCTACATCGACGAGATCGACAAGATCTCGCGCAAGTCCGACAACCCCTCGATCACCCGCGACGTCTCGGGTGAGGGCGTGCAGCAGGCGCTCCTGAAGATCATGGAAGGCACCGTCGCCTCCGTGCCTCCGCAGGGCGGCCGCAAGCACCCGCAGCAGGAGTTCCTGCAGGTCGACACGACCAACATCCTGTTCATCTGCGGCGGCGCCTTCGCCGGGCTCGAGCGGATCATCTCGGCGCGCGGCAAGGGCACCTCGATCGGCTTCGGCGCGACCGTGCAGGCCCCCGACGACCGGCGCACCGGCGAGGTGTTCCGCTCGGTCGAGCCTGAGGACCTGCTGAAGTTCGGCCTCATCCCCGAGTTCGTCGGCCGCCTTCCCGTGCTGGCGACGCTCGAGGACCTCGACGAGGACGCCCTCAAGAAGATCCTCCAGGAGCCGAAGAACGCGCTGGTGAAGCAGTACCAGCGGCTGTTCGAGATGGAGAACGTCGACCTGACGTTCCAGGACGAGGCGCTGTCGCTCGTCGCCCGCAAGGCGATCGAGCGCAAGACCGGCGCCCGCGGCCTGCGCTCCATCCTGGAGACGATCCTCCTCGACACGATGTACGACCTGCCGGGCCTCGACTCGGTGGAGCAGGTCGTGATCGGCCCCGAGGTGGTCGAGGGCAAGTCGCGCCCGCTCTTCATCCACGGCGACCGCAACAAGGAAGCGCCGGCCAGCGTCAGCGCCTGACGTGCGCCGGCGCACATGCGCTAAGTCCTTGACGGAGCGGGCCGATCACGGATCGGCCCGCGACAGGTGGGCACCTTGAAACGGGGCTCCTGGAAAACCACCTGAGGCTCAGCGCAGTGGCCGCTGCCTCCCTTGAGGGGCGGTACCGTGCCACCAGCCGCAAAGTCTCCAGCAGACCTATCCCGACCCTCGCGGCCCGGTCGGCCCCTGGCAGGAAGCTTGCTCCGAATCGGAGGAGCGACCGCCCGGCGTCCCTCATGAGGAAGTCAACGATGACCCAATCGAAATCCCGCCAGCCGGTCGTTCCGGGCTCGACCGGCTCCTACGCCGTCCTGCCGTTGCGCGACATCGTCGTCTTCCCGCACATGATCGTGCCCTTGTTCGTGGGTCGCGAGAAGTCCATCCGCGCGCTCGAGGAGGCGGTCAAGACCGACCGCCACATCCTGCTCGCCACCCAGATCAACGCCGGCGACGACGACCCGGCCACCGACGCGATCTACACGATCGGGACGCTCGCCTCCGTGCTGCAGCTCCTGAAGCTGCCCGACGGCACCGTGAAGGTGCTGGTCGAGGGCGGCGGCCGTGCCAAGATCACCGGCTTCACCCGCTCGGACGAGTACTACGAGGCCGAGGCCGAGGCCCTGGTCGACGAGCTCGGCGACAAGGTGGAGGCTGAGGCGCTCGCGCGCTCGGTGCTCTCGGAGTTCGAGAACTACGTCAAGCTCAACAAGAAGATCTCGCCCGAGGTCGTCTCCGCGGTCACGCAGATCGAGGAGCCCTCGAAGCTCGCCGACACGATCGGCTCGCACCTCCTCGTCAAGATCGCCGACAAGCAGGCGATCCTGGAGACGCCGACGGTGGCCGCGCGCCTGGAGCGCGTGCTGTCGCTGATGGAGAGCGAGATCTCCGTGCTGCAGGTGGAGAAGCGCATCCGTACCCGCGTCAAGCGGCAGATGGAGAAGACCCAGCGCGAGTACTACCTCAACGAGCAGATGAAGGCGATCCAGAAGGAGCTCGGCGACGAGGACGGCCGCGACGAGCTGGCCGAGCTCGAGGACAAGATCGAGAAGACCAAGTTCACCAAGGAAGCCCGCGAGAAGGCGTCGGCCGAGCTGAAGAAGCTGCGCCAGATGTCGCCGATGTCGGCCGAGGCGACGGTGGTGCGCAACTACCTCGACTGGATGCTCGGCATCCCCTGGAACAAGCGCTCGAAGATCAAGAAGGATCTCCTCGGCGCCCAAGTCCTGCTCGACGGCGACCATTTCGGCCTGGAGAAGGTCAAGGAGCGGATCGTCGAGTACCTCGCCGTGCAGCAGCGGGCCAACAAGCTCACCGGGCCGATCCTCTGCCTCGTCGGGCCCCCCGGCGTCGGCAAGACCTCGCTCGGCAAGTCGATCGCCAAGGCGACGGGTCGCGAGTTCGTGCGGATGTCGCTCGGCGGCGTGCGTGACGAGGCCGAGATTCGCGGCCACCGCCGGACCTACATCGGCTCGATGCCCGGCAAAATCGTCCAGTCGATGCGCAAGGCCAAGACCTCGAACCCGCTCATCCTGCTCGACGAGATCGACAAGATGGGCATGGATTTCCGCGGTGACCCCTCTGCCGCCCTGCTGGAGGTTCTCGACCCCGAGCAGAACGCGACCTTCAACGACCATTACCTCGAGGTCGACTACGACCTGTCGAACGTGATGTTCGTGACGACCGCCAACACCCTCAACATCCCTGGGCCCCTGATGGACCGCATGGAGGTGATCCGCATCGCCGGGTACACCGAGGAGGAGAAGGTCGAGATCGCGCGCAAGCACCTGATCCAGAACGCGCTGAAGAAGCACGGCCTGGACAGCAAGGAATGGTCGATCGACGATGAGGCCCTGCTGATGCTCGTCCGCCGCTACACGCGGGAGGCGGGCGTGCGCAACCTCGAGCGCGAGCTGTCGAACCTGATCCGCAAGGCGGTGAAGGAGATCCTCATCACCAAGGTGAAGAGCGTCGAGATTGACGTCGAGCGCCTGCAGGTCTTCCTCGGCCCGCCGAAGTTCCGCTACGGCGAGATCGATGCCGACGACCAGGTCGGCGTGGTCACCGGGCTGGCCTGGACCGAGGTCGGCGGCGAGCTGCTGACGATCGAGGGCGTCATGATGCCGGGCAAGGGCAAGATGACGGTCACGGGCAACCTGAAGGACGTGATGAAGGAGTCGATCTCGGCGGCGGCGAGCTACGTCCGCTCGCGGGCGCTCGACTTCGGCATCGAGCCGCCGCTGTTCGAGCGTCGGGACATCCACGTCCACGTGCCGGAGGGGGCGACCCCGAAGGACGGGCCCTCGGCCGGCATTGCCATGGCGACCGCCATCGTCTCGACCTTCACCGGCATCCCGGTGCGCCGCGACATCGCCATGACCGGCGAGGTCACGCTCCGCGGGCGGGTGCTGCCGATCGGCGGCTTGAAGGAGAAGCTGCTCGCTGCGCTCCGCGGCGGCATCAAGACGGTGCTGATCCCCGAGGAGAACGCCAAGGACATCGCCGAGGTGCCCGACAGCGTGAAGAACGGGATGGAGATCATCCCCGTCGCGATGATGGATCAGGTCCTCAAGCACGCCCTGGTGCGCCAGCCCGAGGCGATCGCTTGGGAGGAAGTGATCCCGGTCAAGAAGACGGCCGAGGACGGCGCCGCCTTCGTCGCCCACTGACCGCCCGAGCATGAACGACGAGGCCCCGGAGCACCGCTCCGGGGCCTTTCGCTTGCATGGTCCCCCGCGAAAGGCCGCCCATGCGCATCCTGGTGATCAATCCCAACACCACCGAGGCCGTGACCGAGCGCGTCGCCGCGCATGTCCGCCGGATCGCGGGGGCCGCCGCCACGATCGTGCCGGCGACCGGCCGCTTCGGGGCCCGCTACATCGCCAGCCGGAGCGCCGCGGCGATCGCCGGCCACGCCGCGCTCGACGCCTTCGCCGAGCACGGGGCCGGATGCGATGCGGTCTACCTCGCCTGCTTCGGCGATCCCGGCCTGCTGGCGCTGCGCGAGATCGCCCCCGTCCCGGTCGTCGGCATGGCCGAGGCCGCCTGCCGCGAGGCGGCCGCAGCCGGGCGCTTCGCCATCGTCACCGGGGGGACGGCGTGGCGGCCGATGCTGAGCGAGTTCGTCGCGCTCCTCGACCTGTCGGACCGGCTCGCCGGTCTCCGCACGACGACCGCCACCGGCGGCGAGATCCACCGCGACCCGGACGCGGCCCTGGCCGACCTGATCGCCGCCTGCCGCGCCTGCGCCGACGAGGACGGGGCCGATACGGTGATCCTCAGCGGCGCCGGCCTGGCGGGCCTCGCCGAGCGCATCCAGCCCGCGGTTCCGGTACGGGTCCTGTGCTCGGTGGAGGCCGGCACCCGCGCGGTCCTCGCCGCCGCGGCCCGACCCGGCCCCACGCCGCCCGACCGCCCGGCGATCGACAGCGCCGGCCTGTCCCCGGCCCTGGCGCAGCTCCTGGCCGGCGCGTAGGGGGGGCGCCGCGCGCGCCTCGGCCTTGCCTCGGTGCCGCGGCATGCCGTACCACGCGGGCGCGGGCGGTTAGCTCAGTTGGTAGAGCGTCTCCTTTACACGGAGAGGGTCGGGGGTTCGAGTCCCTCACCGCCCACCAATACTTACAATGACTTAGGCCGGATTACCGAGATTTCCGGGCGATTCTTCCCTAGAAATTCCCCAACAACGCGCAAAATCGCATTGCACCATGGCTGAACCACCTGTGCGCGGCCGGGCCCTGGAAGCCCTTAGGGCCGCGGCGATGCACCCGCTCGGCCTCCGACTCTCCGCCCACCCAAAATCAATGCAGAGCCTTGTTGTGCTCGGATACATCGACGTCCGGCCGGCGCAGTACCCCGGACGCCGGCGGGACGAGCAGGCCTGGTTCCTCAGTGACAGCGGACACGAGCTGCTGAAAGTGCTTGGCCCGGGATAGGCCGGCGGCTGTCAGCCACGTTGCGCCACCACGCCCAGGCCCCTATCCCCGCCGGCCTACATCCGGCGAGACCTATGGCATCACCTGCACCGATTCGACCCACGGCCTCTGACGTCCAGACGTGGCGCGATGCTCTCGATGCCATGAAGCCCACGGTGCCGCCGTGTCCCGGGCTCTCGGCGCTGCGTTGGCAGGAGATGCGCGAGGCGGCGATCGACTTCCTCGATCGGTTCGGCGAGGAGGTCGTCGCCCATGGCTGGACGGCTACGGACCTGTTCGGCCTGCACCCGACCGTCGGCGTCGTCCGCGTCGACTACTGCGGCGGCCTGATGATCAACGCGCGCCGGGTCGAGGCGATCGGCGACACCTGGATCCGGTATGGGAATCAGACCTTCCGGCGGGACCGGCCGGGGCGGCCTGTGGGCGTGCCGGTCTGGGCGTTCGGGCGGTAGGGGACGGGTACGAAAAAGCCCGCCGCGGCTGGTGCCGGGCGGGCGTTGGTTACGTCCGGACTGTGCTACGCAGCGATCTTATAGTTCGACGGATCCGAACCGTCGATTCGGATAGGCGCCGTTTCAGCGCTAGGCACGCACCATCCAGACAGTTCGCGCACACCGGCATCCCTAGGGAGATCGAGAGCCTCGATAGCCTCCAGCCGGATGATGGCCTCAGCATTGTTGTCGAGCTCGATCTCGCTCCGCTCCCAGCGGCTCACGGTTAAGGGCTCGCGGTGGACGATGCCAGCGAGTTCTGCCTGAGTGAGGCCCATCTCCGTGCGCAGGAATCGGAGCTCCAGCCCCGTGATCGCCGACTTCTTCGTCACGATGCCATGTGCGATAGCCTTGTGCAGGCCATTGATGTTGGGGATCGTGACGCATTCCTCACCGGCATCGTCGTGCACGAGGGTGGCGCCCTCGATCATGACGTTGGTGAGACCGCTCTCCGTGTAGCGATACGCGTTCATAATTGCCCTCGATATTTCAGCATTCTGCGGGAGCCTGAAACTCCCAAAGGGAGCATCTCGCTCCCATAGGCTTTAGGATTCGTCGACGTACATCACCGTCACCAGCTTCATCTCGCAGTTGTTGATATCGGGGATAGCCACGACGCGAACGGCGCGACTGCCAGAGTTGGGGGATCGGCTCTCGATGCGGTACTTATAGTACCTTAACCGCGTCGATTCCTCGGGCGCCTCGTACACGAAGCCGTGCTTCAGTACGTATAGGACGTCACCGGTCGTGAGATCGCGTTCAGCCATCCGCTCACGGATATGCCTCGTATAGGTAAGGGGAAGACGCTCATCTCGGGCGAGCTTCCGTATCTCGATCGTCGCCTCAGGGGGTTTCCACGGTTGGTCGGATGCCATCGCTCGGCCCCTCGGCTGCAAAAGCACTTATCACCGTGATAAGTTCCTGACCAGAGATAATGGCGAAGTCTGGGCGGACAAGTCCTGCCCGTGGTCCGACGGCCACATAGAAAACCACGGCGCGGGTCTCTTTCGTGGGGCCAGGGCGTCTCAGTCGCTATTAAGAGGTAGGTCGCCGCTTCGCCCGCGCCATCACTCGGAACACTCCCCTCCAACGCAGAGAAGGCGCCCGAGCCGAAGCCCGGGCGCCGAGGGTGTGAAGCTGGGTGTGAAGCGGCGGGTCAGGTCGCGATGTGGGCCGCCGCCATGATGACCTTCACCAGCAGGCCAACGGCGCCGAGGAGTACCGCCGAGGTGAGGCCCCAACCGATCTTCCGCAGGCCGGCGACCTCCACCTTCACCTCGCCGACGGACTTCTCGATCTTCCGTTCGATCTCCTCGCGCGACATGAACGACGCGATGTCCTTCTGGTAGGCGACGCCATCCAGGCGGCGGCTGATCGCTTCAAGCTTCTCGTCCATGCGGGTCACCTGCGCTCGCGTTTCGTCGATCTGGTCGCCGTTGGCCTCGCTTCGGGCGAGAAGCTGCCCGAGCAGGGCTGCGATGTGGCGGTCCTGCATGGAGCCCTCGTGCGCCGCCCGTTCGAGCAGGCCTTCGCCGAGCCCCGGTGGGATGGGCGGTTGAATCGCGGCGCCGAGCTCGGAGCCGATGTGCTCTAGCGCCGAGCGGCGCAGGGCGGCGGGATCGTGGCGGCGCGAGCGACGTGCCCGCTTCGGTTCGGCGGTGTCGGACATCGTGCAGCCCCAGAGGAGGCGCGCCGGTGTTCCGGTCGCGCGGTGATCCCTCCCCCTCCTGCGGGGGAGGGTAAGGCGGTCTCAGGCCTTGAGCAGGCGCGCCGCGCCCGCGCGGGCGAGGGTCGTCAACGGCGAGGAGATGAAGAACGCGGTGAGGATCGTCGCCTCGATCGGCACGTACTCCGTCGGCAGCGGGGTGATCGGCCAGCCGAGGTCGAAGGTGTGCGACAGGCACGTCGCGCCGAAGTGGATCGCTGGCGGGATGCCGATGCCGTAGATCAGCGCCTTGAACGCCGGCGCGATGGCGGCGCGGGCCTGGTTCGCGGCCATCTCGGCCTGAATGACCGAGACCGCCACGTCCTTCTGGGCGTTCTGCCCGTTCTGCATCGTCTTCAGGATCGGCCCGAGCACGCTGTCGCCGAGCACCTTGATGATGCCCGAGCCGAAGAACGCGGCAATCTTGCCGATGGGGTTGAGCAGCCAATCCATCAGCGGGGGCCTCCGTCCGGACCATCACCCGGGCGCGGACCCATTGGGCGGGCGGCATCGCGGATGCTCTTCAGGACCGGCGGCAGGACGAGGCGCGCGAGGGTGAGGCCGGCGCCGATCCGAGCCCCGTAGCCCTCGCAGCCCGCCGGCAGGACCAGTGTCCAGTCGAAGCCAACGAGCGCGTTCAGGATGTCCGGCAGCGAGAACAGGACGGCGAGCAGGTAGATCCGCACGCCGACCAGTCGCGCGTTGATGCGCTGAAGCATGTTCATGTGGTCAGACCTTCCGGGCCAGGGCGTTGTGGATGCCGGCGAAGAGCACGTTGAGCAGTCCGCGCGTCGCGCCGCCGGTGGCTTGGGCCCCGGAACGAAGAAGCCCGCCGGTGAGGGCGGGCTGGGGCAGGGCAGGAGCCTTCGGAGCGGGGCTGGCCGCCCGGGGCGGCGCAGCGAGGGGCGGCGGCCCGGCCCCGAGCGCGCCAGGCATCCGCGCGGCAGTGAGCGGCATTCCGCCGGCGACTAGCGCCGCCTCGAACCGCTCCGCGTACCCGGCGATCGCCGCCGCCTTGTCCGTCCCGTTCACGGTCCGGCGGGCCCCGACGTAGTCGCAGCGGTCGCCCGCGATGAAGTCTTCGAGCGCCCGGCCGGTGAAGTCGCCCTTGATCGACACGCCCCGGGTGACGCCCTCGATCAGGATCCAGGCCGACACGTCAGGGTCGAGCGCGAGGTCCGGGTTGCCGGCGAGGTCGAGGCCGAGCAGCTTGCCCATCGCCACGTAGTTCGCCTCGAACGTCAGCTGCACGTCGCCGCGCCCGTAGAACGAGAGGCCGCGGGCGTTCGGCAGAGCGTAGTTCCGGCTGATCTTGCCCGCCGCGAACAGGGCGGCCACCGCCCGGCGCGCGGCCGCGTCCGACGTCGCGAACCCCTCGCGCACTGGCATCATCCGACGGCCGGTCTCATGGAACGAGGTCGCGAGGATGTAGGCGAGGTGACGCCGGTCCAGCAGCAGCGCGTGCAGCAGGAAGGCGTCGAGAAGGCGGCCGATGCCATCCACCTGCGACTGCGTCATCGACCCGAACAGCGGGCGGATCGCGGCGAAGAACAGCGCGCGGTCCAGGCGCGCGAACGCCCCCGCGTCGGTGGACGAGGCCATGGTAATCTCCACGGTGAGTAAGGGTCAGCGGCGCCCGGCTATGCTAGGCAGCAGCTCGGATTACGAAGGAGGGACGAGCACGATGTCGAGCGACGCGACGCAGACGAAACCATGGCTTACGGCCGAAGAGATCGCGCTGGCCTGCGAGTGCCAGCCCGAGCAGGTCGAGGCCCTGGCTCGGCAGAACCACTGGCCGCGCGTGCACGGCGAGAACGGTGCGAGGTACGGGGTCGAGATGAATGTCGTTCGCCGAGCGCTCGCGGGCACACCGGCGACGGTTCATGGCAGCATCCCGCCAGCCTAACGATCAGCCGCGGGCTGGCGGGCAGATGCGGGTCGGGATGCCCTCGACATCGACGGCCGCGCAGACCGGCCGGTGACGCGCGGCCATAGCGGGAGAGGCCAGCGCGCAGATGAGCGCGAGGGCCGTGAAGATGCGGGGCATCAAGGGACGACCTTCAAGGCATTCCCATTCGCGCTATCCCTCCAAAGCGCACCGGACGGCAGACCGATCGCTGAAGTGGGCAGGCCGCTCGCGTAGATACCCCCACCATCCACCTTGAAGCGCTCCGCCCCCGCAACGTTGAACGAGTGCGCGCCGCCGGACTGTACGCTATAGGCCAAGGGCTGGCCGTTCACGAAGTTGGTGAGATAGGCGGTGCCGGCCGAATTCATTTCGAACCGAAGGACGTTGCTGCCGTTCTGCACGTCGAACTTGTTGGCCGCGACAGCTGCAGCCTGACTGATTGGCGTGTAGCCGAGCGCTCCCAGGACATAAGAACTGCCGTTGTCGAGGATCTGAAGCCCGGTCTGGCTCACGATCGACGGCCCAGGTGCACCGGACTGCGGTGCGATGTTCGGCATAATCATCAGGTTCGCACTACCGGCGGTTGCCGTGATTCCGTTGCCGCGATAGACGAAGGTTCCGCCCAAGAACGTATTGCGCGTCACAAAAGCGCTATCGATGAGAACTGATTTGGTGGTTTCTTCGACATCTGTCTGTACGAAGGTGTTCGCGTAGGAATACCCGCCAGTAAGGTGAAGGCCGACAGCGGAGTGCCCCGGAGCCAAGCTGAGGTTTGAGAACTGCGTCTGCCGGATCTGGATGGAGGCGAGGCCATTCGTCGGGGACGATCCATTCGCGGCGGCCTTGATCGAGCTCCAGTAGATCGAGTTCAGCTGCAGTACGACGGCGTTGGTGCCGGTGCTGCTGTTGTTGGCGACGATGTCGATGGTCGCCGCGTTGATCTGATCGCTGAAGTCCGCGTTACCGATCGCCACGGCGACGCCGTTCACGTTGGCCTCGAACCGCATGCCGGTGATGATCGGATAGAAGGCTAGGGCCGTCCCGCCCGCGCTGGGACTGCGAAACTGTACAGCTGGCGAAGCGGTCGTGGTCGTGACGAACAGCGCGTCGTCACCCCGGATACAGTACCGGATCGCGCCTGCTGGAATGCGAAAATCGATTTGGGAAGCGAACACGTAGCGCCCGCCCGGGACGTACCCGCACTTGCCGGTAGTGCTGATGGCGGCCAACCAAGATGCCAGGGCCGTGTCGTTGAAAGATCCGTCCGTCTTGGCGCCGTAGTCGAGAAAGTTGAGCTGATCCCGTGCGCGCGTCTCTATCGGTCGGCCGAGCACGCTCATCCCGTCGAGCGGTCCGGTCGAACCCGGGGATTGGATGATGAGCTTATCGACGCGCGGTGTGTTGTACGTCGGCGAGACGTACTTCGTCGCATCGAAGGCAACGGCTGGCGCCGCGGCCAGGATAGCCGCAGCGAGCGCGAGGTAGCGAGCGAAGAAGCGCATCAGGTGTTCGTCCCCGTGATCTGAAGGGTGTAGCCGCCGGCCGCATCGCCAGTTTTCCAAGGGCGCCCCGGTCCAAGGCCGTCCGGCGCGTTCGGAAGCGTGAGGACCCAGGAACGAAAGGCCACGTCGAAGGCGGACAGGCTGAGGCCGGCCAGGATGTCGCTAAGCCAGATGTCCCGGTCGGCGTCGTAGGTCGCGCGCAGGAAATGCCCGGCGGCGATGCCGCCAACGATCAGGGCATTCCCGTCTCGGTCGGCCCACGGCTTCGGGCCAGTCCCATCGACATTCAGTGTCGCGAGGTCGGTGTTCGTCGCATGGACCTTGAAGAGTAGGCTCAGACCCGGTCGAAGCGCCGTTACGCCCGAAGCCGTGACGGCGACGTAAGCGTTGCCGACTCCCTTGGTGGTGATCGCGCCGCCCTGATCGTCAGCGTAGGCACGCGTACCCGACATGAGGCCGCGGATCAGGTCGGGGTAGGAACGCGCTGAGGCCCCGTCGACAGCTGGTATCGTCGGGTCGACGAAAGCATTAGCGAGCCGGTCGAGGGCCCAGGACAGAACGCCCATGTGGAAGGTCTCCGAGGATTGAGGGCGTCAGGCCTTGATCGCCCAAACGATCACGGCGGCCGGCGGCATGTTCGTGTGTGCGGCACCGGAACCGGCGGCATCGATGGCAAGACCATGCGTGTGGTCGGCGACCGCATTGATGCCGTGCACGTGGTTGCCGTCAGGGCCGATGATGTGCGCGTGATCGCCCACGCCATTCACGGTGATCGCGTGAGCATGCAGACCGCCGATATTGGTCGTATAGGTGTGGGTATGCGCTCCAGCCGGATCGCTCACGCCGGTGCCATTGCGTGTCCCGGTGGGCGACAGGTCTGTGACAACCCGGTTCGTGGAGCCCGATCCGGCCACGCTGATGACGTAGCCCTCCTGGTGGGCATGATCACCGGCGCTATCCGTGGTCCCGCTATGGGCGTGGCTCCCCTGCGCATCGGTTGAGGCCGAATGCGTATGGGTGCCGGCCGCCCCGGTGTTGCCACCGTGGCTGTGCGTCCCTGCGGATGCGGTCGCCCCGCCGTGATCGTGGCCACCGGCAGCCGCCACCGACCCGGTGTGCGTGTGGCTCGCGAGCTGCGCGGCGGACAACGTGACGGCCTCGACACCGCCATACGACCCGACCGCCGCGCCGACGCCGCCCACGCCGCTGAGAACGCCACCGCTGGGATCGGCACCGAACAGGGCTCGACCGCGAAGGTTCGGAACGTTGAACGTCGTGGCGCCGTCGCCAGCGCCCCAGGTTAAGCCGATCGCGGCCAGGAGCGCGGCGTAGGACGTGCGAGAGACGGCAGATCCGTCACAGACGAGCCAGCCCGGGGGCACGGCGCCAACCGCCGCGAAGGCTTCGATCGCGCCGGCCGATCGGATCATCGGGGATACGACCGTGAAGGCGCCCGTGCCGGGATGCCAGCGCAGCCGATAGACGCTGCCGACCTGGATATCACCAGGCCCGAGTTCGGCCCCGCCGTGACGGCGCAGCGGCTTTGCCCCGGCGCCATCGGGATTGAAGGTGGAAGGGCCGGAATTCACCGCATCGGGCGTAAAGGCGACCTCGAAGGCGTTTGCGTAATCGGCCGCCTCGAACACCTGGTTCGTCGCAACGGCGTAGGTATTCGAGGCGCCGCCCGTCGCGGACAGGATACCGGAGTTGTCGTCCCGCCAGCAGGCGAGCGCCGCCATCACCGCGCGAGCGCTGTTGTTGACCGTCTTGGCCGGCTGGCCCTCGATCCAGAGGATCGGCGGCGCCGCGACATCGTTCGATGCCGCGTCGGTCGAGAAATCCTTCAGACCCGTCATGGCGGCTCCTGGCAGCGCGCACGGGTCCGGCTCCGATGACGCGGGCGCGTCCGGATCGGGTCGAGCGGCGATAGGGGTGGATCAGCGCGCGCGGGCGCCGGGGAGCATGGCGAAGAACCGCGACGCGTCGAACGCTTGAGCCGCCGGTCGGCGCGGCTGGAGCATCGGCGGCGCAGACGGTGCGGCGGCCGATTGCGCGACCGGCGAGGCCGCTGCCTGCCCGCCGCCGTTCAGCGCCTTCAGCAGGCCGGCGACGTCGACGCTGTCGTCCTTCGCGGGCGCCTGCATCGTGGCGCCCGCGGCCGGGGTGACGGAGTCGGCGGTGCCGGTGGCGACTGGGCCGGCGAGGCCGAAGGCGCCCGTGGCGGCGGACGTCCCAGCAGAGGCGGGCATCGACGGCGTAAAATCGCCGCCGAGGAAGGCCGCGGCCTTCGCTTCGTGCCCGGCCATCTGCCCGTTGACCTTGTCGGCGACGGTCCCGGGCGCGCCACCGTTGCCGGCGTCGCTCGCGTTGTAGAGGCCGGGGCGGCCGGCGTTGATGGTCGAATAGAGGTCGAGGCGGCCCATCCCGGGCTTGAAGCCGCGGTCAGTTAGGTACGCTTCGACCGCTGGCAGCTGCTCCTCGAAGCTCTGGTCCTGGCTCGCGCCATAGGCCTTCTGCTCGGACGGGCCGAACTGGATCAAGCCGATATGCCGGTTGCCGGCGCCGCCCCGAATGCTCGGGTCGAGCTTGCCGCCGGTCTCGTAGGACATGACCGTCGCGTAATCGAGCGGGTTGGCGCCGATGCGCTGGGCCGACGCGATGAGCGCCGCGGCGCGAGGATCTGCGGCCATGCGGTACTCCGGAAACGCGAAAGGCCGCCCATCTCGGAGCGGCCTTGTCTGCCGGCGCGCAGGGCGCCTGACGGTGGCTTATTCGGGCGGATTGCCCGCGGGGTCAAGGGTGTTGGACGGTACGCTGGCAAGCGACCGACGTGGTAGGCTGGTGGCATGCTGAAGTTCTACACCGCCGCCGACCTTGATCCTGATCTGGCATCTCTGCTCGGACGCGCCAGCCAGGCGGCGAGCTTCCTCGAGGATGCAATCGAAAGCACGCTCGTCAGGCTGCTGCCGATGACGATGGCAATGGGCTCGGTCATCTTCGCATCCAACAGCGTGAGCCGAAACCTCACCATTCTCGAGGGGCTACTGAACCTGCCCGAGGTCGCAATCGACCCGCATTGGCGCGAACAAATACGGGGCTACGTCAACGAAGCTCGGTCGCTACTTGGCGACCGCAATGAGCTACTTCACGGCCGGATCATTGATCAGGAGCCGGGAGCGCGACGCTATGTACTGATCCAGCACAAAGCGGACGGGCGAGGTGATCGCTCTTCGATGACGCCGCTTGATCTAGAGTATGTCGCGAAACGCATCAGTCGGATGCAGGAGATCGGGGCAATGATGTCATCCGTCCCTCACGCAGAATACGATCTGAGCAAGTGGGCGAAAGGCTTCCGGGAGTACCCGACCAAGCCGAGTCCCACAGCTCCGAAGCCAGATCGCAAGCGTCGGCCGGATCGAAGCTGAAGCGCGTGTTGTCGATCCACCCCGCGTAGCGCGAGCGGAACCACGCCTCGATCTCCGGGGTAGCCCGATCAATGAAGTCCTGCTTCGTCATCCCGTGATCCTACCCCAATCGAAGATCGGCGTGTAGGATGTCCAGCATGCCCCGCTGGCTCTCCGTCCCCGTCACGCTCGTCCTGTTCACCGCCGCGGTCATCATCGCGGCCACAGTGGGCGCGCTGTCCAACCGCTGGGAAGCGGTCAACTTCTCGAAGAACTCGATGGGATGGGACAGCTTCTATCTCATCGACCGGCTGACTGGCAGCATGCAGACGTGCACCATCCCGAACGGAGGTGATGCGAATGGTAATCTCCGAGCCATCTGCACTAAGGTGCTGTGATGCACCGCGTCGTTGCCTTCGCCCTGTTCACCGCCATCATGCTGGCAGTCGGCTGGGTGCTGAAGCTTGTCGTGCCGGGGTTCAATCGTTGGCTGACCGAATCCGTCGGTGAGGGCGGCTCGATTGCCTTCATCGTGGCGATATTCGTCATTGCGGCCGTAGTCGGCTACTGGCCCCGCGACGAAGTCGGCCGGATGCGCCCCCTTCTACCGCGCCGCCGCTGACTGGTTCACCACCGGCCGCTGGCCATCGTTCGCAAGCCGTAGCAGCCGCGCCGTGAACAGCTCGGCGTTCTTCGAGCCGGGCGGCGACTTCGAGAGCGCGCGCAGGTCCGGCAGCGCCTTCGGATCGTAGATCAGGCGCGCCACCGCTTCGCCGTTCCCCATCATCCGGGCGTGGGTCATCGCATCGCTGATGCCGTGCTTCAGGCCGACCACGCCGCCGCCGAGCGCCCCGCTGAAGCCGCCGACGGAAGCGCCCGCCGCCGCACCGGACGCAGCACTGGTGATCGCCTGCCCGACGGGGGTGTTGCCGCTGGCGAGCTGCTTCTGAATCGCCTGATTGAACGCGGTGTCCGAGCCCTTCTGCGGCCGGTAGCCGGTCGCCTCGAGGGTCGTCAGCAGTCGGTCGACCGCAGCCGCGCGCATCTCGCCGTCGGGCAGGACGCGCAGGACCGCTTCTAGGTTATGGCGCTGCTGTGGGTTGCCCCGCACCGCCGAGGCGAAGCCCGCGCCACCGTACTGCGCCGCGATGCCCTTCACCTGCTGGGTCGATTCGTTGAACAGCGTCTCGAGGTAGATCCGCGTCAGGTCGCGGGCGGCCGCCGGGTTGTTGCGCGCCACCGCCGTCATCGCAGCGGCGATCTCATGGTGGTTCGCGCCCTGTGGCACCTGCGGGAATAGCACGTTGACGGCGCGGCGGACGTCGTCGGTCTGGGCGAGCTGACCGAGCGGGCTCTTCTCGACGCGGGCGAGCCCGTCGCGGGCGCGCACCACGTCATCGAGGCGGTGGTAGACGTCCGGCATCTCCGTCAGCACGTCGACGTGCTCGCGCAGCGCCTGGTTCAGGGCGTCCGGATTGATGGTGCCGCGCCGGTCGGTCGCCGCGTCCAGGATGCGGGTTGCGACGTGGCCCTCGTAGGCCTGGCGCGCGGCTGGGGTTGCATTCGCCAGGAACTCGCGTGCAGCCGAGGCACCCCGCAGGTGGGTCGGTACCTGCTCGGTCGGCGTGGCCATCCGGCCGGTGGTCGGATCGCGCTGGACCACGCGCCCGAGCGGCGTGTTGCCGGTGAAGGGTTCCAGGGGACGGCTGTTGGCAGCGAAGTTCGCGTCGGCGGTCGCGACTTCTGGAACGGCCTTCAGCTGCCGGTCGAGGGCCTGCCGGGGGATCGTGAGGTCGCGGACCTTGGTATTGTCGCCGACCTCCTGCGCCTGCCGGATCGCGAAGTCGTTGCGCTCGCGGGCGTGCAGCAGGCCCTCGACGCTCATGTCGGGCTGACCGTCCGCGCCGATCAGGTCGCGTCGGACGTTGCCGAGCGCCCCCCGCACGTCGCCCTTGGCAGTGCGGGCCTGCCCGGCGACCGCATCGAGCGCCGGCATCGGGTTAACCTGCCCGAACCGGACATCCGGGATCTCCTCGGTGATCGTGGGCGTCTTCACGTAGGGCTCGAGCGGCCCCTTCATCTTGCCGATGACCGCCTCGTAGGCCTCCACCGGATCGGCACCGCCGTCGCGCATCAGCGTGCCGAGCACGCGGTCGCGGATGTCGGGATGCACGCTCGCCGGATCGACACCGACGCGCGTCAGGTCCTCGTTCAGGCGGCTCTCGGCGAGATCGCGCGCGTGGCTGAAGTCGTCGGCGATCTGCCCAGCCTTGAGCCGCTCGCCGAGCGGCGCCCGCTCTTGCCCGATCGGATACGACGGCACGCCGCGGCGCTCGTTCGTGAGCTTGCGCATCAGCTCGCCGCGGATGTCGCGCGCCATGCCGCCGTCGGCGTCGGGGCGCAGATACCCGGCCTCCATCAGCTTCACGCGCCAGAACGCGTCGAGCGGCTTGCCGCCCTCGCGCGCCACCGTGCCAGCGCCGGGGATGTTGAAGCGGTGGAAGTCCTGGCTCTTGAGGTCGCTCGTGAGGTCGAGGCCGCCGTTGCGCGCGATGAAGCGAGCGAGGCTTTCGCCCTGCGCATCGGCTTCGGTCGGCGCCCCACGAAGCGGCGCCGGGTCGGCCGGGCGCGGGGCATCCGCTTCGAACTGCGGCCGGCTGTAGGCCGGCTGGGTCACGATCGGCTCGCCGGGGCGCTCGACCGTGATGGTGCGCTCGATGCCGGCATTCTCCGGCGCGGCGCGCGCGGCGGCATAGTCGCGGTCGGCCTGCAGCGACCGGACGGCCTCGCGCGCGTCGGCGACGTTGCGCATCTCCGGCTGGATCGTGCGGCCGGCCTGGTCCGGCGTGACGCGTGGCCCGACCGCGGCGCGGGCCTGGTCCAAGGCCACGCCCTCGGGGGTCTGCCGAACGCCGGCGCGCGCCGCGGACTGGACGTCGAGCCCGACGGCCGACGGCGCGACGTTCTCCGGCGCGATCTGGTCGAACAGGGCGCGGGACACGTTGTCGATCGACGCGGGCCGGCCGGCATAGACCTCGGACGCGATCCGGCCGCCCTCGCCACCGGAGTTCGCCGCGACGCGGGCGAGCTGCGAAACGCGCCCGGCGCGGCCGTCGGTGGCGCGGTTCAGGGCCTCGTCGAGAGGGATTTCGACGCCGCCGCCGGGAAGAGCGTGCGAGGTATCGCGGATCGCCTGCGCCGAGGCGAGTTCTGATTCGGATATCCCATGCGTCGCCTCCCTCAGGAGGTGCATCCCGGGATCACCGCCCCGCATCGCGGTGACAGCCTTGCCGACGAGGCGCCCAGCGATGGGACCGGCCGCGCCAAGGCCCGCGCCAATCAGGGCGCCATCCTTGGTCGCAGCCAGGTCGCCATCGTTCCGGACGGCCGCATCGGCACCGCCCAGTACGCCCCCGCTAAGAAGCGAGGCGCCCGTGCGAGCTGCCAGCCCGCCGGCGCCCGCCCCGAACGCGGCAGGCGCCGCGGCGACTAGCGGCAGCGTGCCGACGACACCGCCCGCCAGCTGGCCCGCCATGTCGGCGATCGGGTGCTCCGCCGCCGTGGCGCGTCCGAAATTCTCGACGTTGCGCAGCTCGTCGCTGTACTTCGTGTCGTGCTGGAGCGCGCGCACGCCGGCGACGGCCTTGTTCACGCCCGCCGTCAGGTACGGGCCGACCACCGGAACGCCGTCGATGATCCCGCGCCCGACAGCAGCCGCGCCGTCGCCGGCCACGCCGGAGGAGGGCGCGTCCGTGAAGCTGGCGTGCAGCTTCATCAGGTCGGCGTCCGACATCTTGGACAGATCGGCCGTCGGCGCCGCGCCGGGCGCCTGCTTCGGCTCCGGCGTCGCGTGGTAGAGCCGCATCAGCTCTTCGTCGGAGAGTTTCGACAGGTCGCTCAACGCATCATCCCCCGGCGACGCAGTTCGGTCTCGACGGCGGACCGGTCAGGGGCCGCCGGCTTGTACTGGTAGATCTCGGGCTGCTCGACCTTGAAGAAGCCCGCACGCTGGGCCGTTTCCGGCGTCGCGAACCGGTCGACGCTGGCGTTGTGGTGCTCGATCGTCTTCTTCGCGAGGATCTCCTGCGCCTCGATGCCGGCCCGCAGCGCCGCCTCGACGCTGGAGCGGTCGCCCGACGAGATCGTCTTGCCGAGCTGCAGGTCCATGTTGGTGGTGTGGCCGGACTGCGAGATCGCCTTGGCGAGCTCGGCGCTCTTCTGGGTCGCGGCCTGATCGAAGAGCTGCGACTGCGTCACGTAGCTGTCCGGGATGCCGAGGATCTGCGCCGTGATCGCCCGGGCCTTGGTGCGCCAGTCCGCGCCCGCGCCCGAGACGATCCCGTTGTCGAGCGCTTCCTTCTGCCGGTTGATCGCCGCGATGGTGCCGACGGCGCCCTCGGCCTTCGCCCGGCTCTCGGTGATCGCCTTCACTGCGGCGCCGTCGAGCTCGGCGTTCGCCTTCTGCGGCAACTGGTTCGTGCCCTGCGTCAGGGAAACGTGCGGCGCGCCCTTCTCGTCGTAGTAGCCCGGCGTGCCGGCAGGCGTGTTCGGCGGCGCCTGGACGACCTGCCCATCCGGGCCCGGTGCGCCCCAGATCCGCGTGCCGCCGGTCGCCGGGGCGACGGTGGTGACCGCAGCGGCGTTCGGCTCGCCGATCTGGCTTTTGTTCACCGCAGCGATCGAGCCGTCGGGGCGCGTCACGATCTGCACATCGTCCTTCGATCCCGCCGCCGTACCCTCGGCCTGCGCCTGCGCGCGAGCCTTTACGATGGCAGGATCGTTCTCGCGCCCGTGGTTGGGGTCGCGCAGGATCTTGAGCGCCTCGGTGACCTGGCCGCCGTTCGAGCCGGCCGCGATCGCCTCGGCGTCGGACAGGTTCGGGAAGGCGCGCTTGATGATCGCCGCGTTGCCGCCGAGCGCGGCCGTCTCCTGCGCGATCTTGCGCTGCTTCAGGGCGAGGTCGGCTTTCGCGAGATCCGTGACGGCCCGGTCCTTCCCGGCCTTCTGCATATTGTCGAAGCCGGCCGCCGCTCCGGCGCCGAAGCCGTGCTTGCTCATCAGGCCAGACCCGAAGGCCATCATCTGATCGCCGACCCCGGCGTCGCCGAGGCGGCCGAGGATCGTGCCGATACCGGGACCTTCCTTCTCAGGTACCGCCGGCGCGCCGGTGGATGCCTGACCCTGCGCGGGGACGGCGCCGACGGCGGGCATGTCCGCCTGCGACGGCACGCCGAGGCCGAGTGGGCGCTGCGGCGGCAGCGGCACCATCATCGGCACCGGCGCGTCGTCCGCTTCGGGAGCGGGCGCGCGGGCGGCGACGCGCGAGGCCGGCGCAGGTGCGGAGCGCGGCGCGACAGGATCGGGGAAGCTGAACGACGGCGGCAGGCCGGTGAGGCTTTGCGGGGCGGGCGCCAGCCGAGCCGGCGCATTCTCCAGCGACGGGGCCGGCGCGCTGGCAGCGGCGGCCGCCTGCTCGCCCGGGCGCAGCGCGGACGGATCACCGGCCGGCGCCGTCACGCGGACGGCCGGCGGGATCACGAACCCGTCGGGGCCGTGCTGCGTCAGAAACGAGACCGGGGCCGCATCCTCGGCCGGCATGTCGGCGCGCGGGTCGGCACCCTGCTGGCGCATCAGCCGCGCGATGTCCTCGGGCGACAGGCTGAAGCCGAACGGGGCGGGGCCAGCGGACATAGGCGGGGTTCCTTGGGAGGGGGCGGCCTGCGCGTCGGAGCGGGCGGCGAGCGCGGCGGCGCCGACGCCGGCCCCCGACGGGCCGCCGGAGTAGAGGAGCTGGTCGGGCGCGTAGAACGAGCGGACCCGGCCCGGCGTCAAGGCGACGACCTGGTCGCCGCCGTTGCTCTCGCTCAGGCCGCGCAGGACCGCGGTGTCGAGACCCTGTTCGCGAGCGCGCTGGATCGCCGCCGAGGTCGCGCCGTAGCCCCATTGCACCTGCGGGACCTCGGTCGCCGGGTAGCCGAGTTCGGCGAGCTGCGCGTTCAGATCGCGGGCGCCCTGGAACTCGTCGAGCATCCGGGCATGGCGCTCGTCGAAAACCGAGCCGGCGCGTGCGACCACGTCGGGGTCAGCGCCGTTGCTCTTCGCGTCCTGGATGAACGCGTCTCGCGCCCGTGCGACGAAGGTCGGGTCGTTCTCGAACAGGGCCGGGAGGTCGAAGACGTCGGTCTTGCCCGGATCGACGGTCGTGCGGATCACGCGGGGACCGGCTGTATCCGGGCCGGACGACGAGCGCGCCGAGGCGTAATGGTTGGCCTCCCCTGCGGCCGGCGACAGGAACACGGCGCCGGTCTCGCCCTCGGGCGTGTGCGGACGCGAGGATGCCGCGAGGTGCGGGTCGAAGCGCGCGAAATCCTCCGGCGCCGCGGTGCCGTGGAACAGGTCCCACGACTTCGCCGTCGGGTCGACGCGGGCGATCGGCCGGGCGATCGGCTCGGCATCCTTCATGCCGGCGGCCAGCCCTGCCTCAAGCGCCGCGAACGGGTCGTCTTTGCTACGGGCACCTAGGGACATCTGGGGACCATCGCCACCCATCCGCACGATCTGGTCCGCGTCGGCGACGTCTTGGGTAAGCCACGGCGGCCGGGCACTGCGCTGCTCGGGCGTCATGTTCATGCGGGTCTGCACGTTGCGGGCTTCGACCTCTCCGGCCGTGCGGTGGTACTGATCCCACGCCCAATTGCGGTGCGCGTCGGCGAAGGTCTGCCCGGCACTCGCAGGAGCGCCGGCCGCCTCCCAATCCGTCGCGGTGAAGCTTTTCGGGTTGGCGCCTCGTGCGAAGCCCTCTTGCCCTTGGATCGCGTGCTGCAGCTCATGCAGGGCGATGCCGTGCTGATCCCTGACCGTCGGCCCCTGCGCGTGGATCACGCCGTCTTGCGCCTCGTAGCCCCCGCTCGCGACCGGGGCCTCGCGGATGCTCTGCTGGGTCCGGTTCCACAGTCCGGGATATGCATCCGCGAGGTCGTCGTGGTGCAACTGACCATAGCCGGGCGGCGCATTCTTTGGCGTGCCGACTGTCGAAAGGTCGTCGGGAATTTCGAACCGCCAGTGCTTGTCCGCCCCCTGAAACCATCCGGTCTGATCCCAGATGGTCTGCCGATCAGCGCCGGCCCCCGCGAGGCTGTGTGCTTTCGACAGGGCGGCATGGTCGGCCGTCTCGGCGTTCCAACCGCCGAACATCCGCAGCGCGCCCTTCGGCACCCCGAACGGCAGCGAACCCGTCATGGCGGTGCCGGCGAGGTCGGCGACCCGCCGCCCCTCGTCCGCGCTCATCCTCGTGGGCTGGGTCTGGACGTCGCCGCGCCAGGCATCGCGGGGCAGCGTGAGAGCTGACGCGATGCTCTGCGGGGCGTCGGCGATCAGCCCCGGCACCGCCGGCGTCAGCCGCCCGTCGTCGTCCCGCCCGATCGGCAGGACCGCCGATCGCTGGACCACCTCTCCGGTCGGCACCGACGTGACGACGGGGTTGCCGGTCTCGGGATCGATCACCGACCGGCGCAGGCCCGAAAGCGCGCCGGGCGGCAGGAAGCCGAAGGGGGCGGGAGAGGATGCCACGGGACCGCCCTCAAATCAGGCCGGCCTTGCCGAGCGCGGAGGCCGAGTTGGCGGCAGCACCACCGGCGCCGATCAGCCCGCCCATCAGCTGCTGGAAGAAGCTCGCCTGCGGGATCTTCTGGACCGTGGTTCCGCTCGTCGTGCCGCCCATGCCCGCGATCGGATCGACGACGCTCGAGGCGAGCCCAAGCTGTTTCCACGGCGCGGCCTGCTGCTCGTCGAACACGGTCTGGTCCGACGTGAGCTGATCCTGCCGGGCCGCGTCCTGGATCGCGCCGACCTGCGCCATCGTCTGCCCGGGCGCGGTGAGAGCAGCCTGGTTCGCGCCCTCGGCGCCGATCGCGGCGAGGCCCGCGGCGCGGTCGCCCTGCGCGGCCGAGAGGAGCGCGCCCTGCTGGCCGAGCGTGCGGTCGGCGTTCGAGCCCTGAAGCGAGGCGAGCGTCGAGGCGCCGGTGAGCCCGGCCTGATCGGCGGAGAGCGAGAGGCCGGCGCCGGTCGCAGCGAGCCCCGCGTTGCCCTGGTTGATGCCGGCGAGGCCCTGGTAGACACCCGTCGCGGTGCTGGCGCGCGCGTTCTCGGCGCTGTCGATCGCGCCGGCGGCGGCGGCCTGCCGGTCGCGCTCGGTCGAGTAATCCTGGTAGCGCAGGCCGAGGTCGGCGTTCTGGGCCGCCTCCGCCGTGGCGCCGGCAAACCGGCCGGAGCCATACCGCCCCGAGGCCGCGAACTTCTGTCCGACGGTCGAGGCGGCGCTGGTGGTCGCCTTGTCGATCATCGCCTGCAGGTACGGGTTGCCGCCCGACAGGTACTTCCCGTCGGCGACGTCCTGAAGCGAGCGCTCGGTCTGCGTCCCGCCGGTGGCGAGGTTGCTGGCGAGCCCGGAGAGCGGCGAGGCGTCGGTCGCGTAGTTGCCGCCGGCCAGCGCGGCGCCCGTGGTCCGGGCGATGCTGTTCGGGTCGGCGAGGCGCGCTGCGGCCGACGAGACGCCGGACGTGTCGACGTTGGTGTTGACGCCGGCAATCCCGGCCGTGGCCGCCTGCGTCGCGGCCGTCGAACCACCCGATCCGAGCAGGCTCCCGAGATAGCTGTTGCCGGCCGCCGCGGTGCTGGTACCGGCCGCCGCGCCCGTCTTCATGGCGTCGAGGCCGTCGACCGTGTCGGAGCCGAGCCCGGCGACGCGCTGCCCGGTGTAGACCTGCGAGCCTACGCCGGAGTTCAGCGCCGTGGTGGCGCCGCTGAGGATCTGCTGGAGCGCAGGCTGTGCCGGCGCCCACGGATCGGACTGCGTGTTCTGCGTGGTGGTCTGGGTCTTCGTCCCGCCGCTCATCGCGCCTGCTCCAAGTGCTTCACGTAGTAGGCGTCGACGACGTAGTCCGGCAGAAGCGCGGCCCAGCCGACGCGGCCGACGAACTCGACGCGCGCGCAGCCGTTGCGGGCCGCGCCCGCCTCGATCTGTCGAAGGGTTTCGCGCCAAGCGCGCGCCCCGGAGCCGCCGACCGCGAGGACGCAGCAGGACCGACCGCCGTCGGCGAGGTCGCGGACCTGCGTCACGCCAGCGGCGACCGGCCGCTCGCCGTCGACGATCAGGATCAGGGCGGCCTCGTCGCGCTCTAGCGCTGCGTGCAGGTCCGAGACGGTGAGGTCGCAGCCGGGCCGCGCGCAGGCCTGCGCCAGCCACGGCTCCGCCACCGCCCAGGCTCGCGCGAGGTCGGTGCGGGCGATCGGCTGCAGGTGCATCAGGGCCGCCGGATTTCGTATCGGAAGGTGCGGTCGGCTGCGGCCGAGGCGTCGTGCCCCCAGGTGAACGAGCCGCGCGCGGTCGCCTTCAGCCAGATCGTGGCCGCCGCGGCGGCGGCCGACGTCGGGATCGGCGCCACCAGCGCGCCCTCGGTGCAGCGGGAATCGGTGACCACCGTCTCGACGGCGCCCGGGGCCAGGGTCACGACGGACGAGCCGAGCGCGTTCGAGCCGCCCTGCGCGAGGTCGCCCAGCGCCTGCGCGAACTTCGCCAGATCGCGTTCGGACTTACCCGGGACGATCATCGCGAACCCTCGACGGTCACGTCCGGCTCGACGCCGGAGGCGTAGGACCAAGCGGTCCCGGCCGGGATGCGGATGCGCGCGCGGTGGTACCGGCCCGAGGCGCGGCAGGGCGCGAACCGCTCGAAGTTCGGTGCCGTCTCCGGGCGGTAGCGGACGACATCGGCTTGGCGGGTGGTCTCGCGGGTCCCGACCTGCGCGCGCCAGTCGTCGGCATCGCTGTCGAGCCGTAGGCCCCGGACGAAGGCGCGGTTGGGCCGAGAGAGCATCGCGTCCGGCGTCTCGACGTGAGCCTCGAGCGCCGGCCCGTTGAGCAGCGCAAGGCGGTTGTCGAGCGTCACCAGGCCGAGCGCGGGCGCGCCACCGGCATAGGAGGGGTCGTCGAGCGGCTTCTGGCCGGCGTCGTCGAGCGAGCCCGGGATGTTGTCGATCGAGGTCGCCGGCGTCGCGGCGACGAGGCCGAACCGTACCGCGAGATCGATGTAGGTCCAGCGGTCGAGCAGCCAGTCGTAGAGCAGGACCTGGTCGAGCAGCGTGGGATCGGAGGCGGAGGCCGTCTTGGAGCGATAGGCGAACAGCACGCGCGGCCCGGTCGCGTCGCGGATCACCACGGTGCTCGCGACGGCGTTCGGATCGACCCGATCGAAGAAGAACCGGTTCACGCGCTCGGCGCCGATCGTCGACGAGGCGCCGCCGGTGAAGACGTAGAACCCGTCGCGGTCGAGGAAGAACACCCGCGGCCCGACCTTGGTGAGCGACCAGGGCGCGACCGAGCCGCGGTTCTCCTCGAGGATCGAGAAGTCGAACACCTCGGTCGAGTTCGGCACGAACACCATGCGGCGGATCGTGCGCTCCTGGAACACGATGCCGAACTCGCCGCCGGCGAACCCCGTGACCGCCCCGCCGTCGGGGAACAGCTGGATGTCGCCTTCGTGGCCGTTGGCGAGCCCGAGCGGCCAGGAATCGATGTTGCCGAGGTCCGACCACTGGACGGCGTTCGGATCGGAGGCGAGGCCGGCCAGCACCAGGAACTCGCCGACGACGCCGCAATGGCGCGCGCGGGGGGGCGTGCCGCCGAGATCCGCGAACGCCTTGCCGATGTCGATGTCGATCGCCTGCGGCCGGGCGCCGAGCGCAACGGCGACGAGGCGGGTGCCGTAGACCGCGAACGACCAGTAGTCGCCCGGCGGTACGGAGTAGGTCGCGCCGGGCTTCGACACGTCGTCCCAGCCCGAGGTGCCGAGGTTGAACTTGTAGAGCTTGGTGCCGGTGCCGGCAAAGTAGACGGGGAAGCCGAAGCCGGGCGAGTTCACCTCGATGGCGCCGCGGCAGTCTGCCGGCAGGGGGAGGGAGATCGGAGCCGGTGATAGGCACGGCCCATAGCCGTCGGCGCGCGGCAGGACGTTGGTGGCGACGCTCGACACCGAGGCGTCGACCGAGGCGATGTCAGGCGCGAACGGTGCGAGCTTCACCACCGCCATGTCAGAGGTTCCAGGCCTGGATCTGCCCGGTCGAGGCGATCCCGTTGGCCCGCGCGCGCAGCGTGCCGAACGCGTCGGTGAACGCGACCTGCATCGCGGCGGCGAGGCTGGCATCCTTCAGGACGTGCAGCGCGAGGTGCCACTTCGCCCGGGCCGAGATCATGTCGCGGGCCTCGTCGAACCACGGGCTCGGCGATGCATCGTCGGTCGGGATGTCGAGCTTCACGTGTGCTGACAGCCGGATCGTCCATGCGTCGCACGGCACCGGCCAGAGCCGGAGCGAGCTGTCGAAGTAGGAGTAGCAGCAGGGCTGGGCTTGGCTCGCCGGCTGGTCGGCACACTCGATCCAAGTCTCAGCGACGCGGGAGAGGTCAGACACCTGATCGCCGTCGACCAGCACCACCGAGCCGATCGCGTAGAGGCCAGGGATCGCCGGCGTGTCGCCCTGCCCGTACACGTCGGCGCCCGGGATTGTCTGGAAGGTCAGGATCCGTTCGTTGAACGCGAACCGCTCAGGCTGGAAGTGCCGGACGGCGGCCGCGATTCCGCGCCGGATCTGCGGCTCGAGGTCGGGCCTGTCGAGATCGTCCATGATCTCCGCGACCAGGTCGCCGAGCGTCGATGCCGTCATCGGGGCGCGTCTCCGGATCGGGAGGGGGCGACGGCGGGGCGCTTCGCTCCGCCGTCGGCTCGAGGTCGGCGACGCGGGCGGCGCAGAGCGCCCACGCCATGATGCTCATCAGGCGACCGGGCGCGGCGCGACGTACTCGAAGACGATGTCGGCGACGCCGGCCGTCGGCACCGAGCCGGTCGGGGCGTAGGACACGTACGGCACGGTGTCGGCCGGCAGCTGGCCGAGGGCGGTCGCGGTGTCGGGGCGCTTCACGCCGACGGTGCCAGCGTTGGCGTCGGCCGCTGCGACGAGGTCGTTGCCGCCCGGCGTCGAGCCGACGACGAGCGGGTTGGTCGTGCCGGCGTTGAAGGCCTGGCTGACGATGATCGTGGTGCGGGTGATGATCGCGCCCATCGGGAAGGCGTTCTTCATCGGCAGGCCGGCCACGAGGCCGATGTCGGAAAAGGTGACGCGCGAGCGGATTTCGCCGACCTGCCCGTGGAAGGTCGAGCGGACGGGCGGCTTGGTCGGGGTGACGTTGGTGGCCATGTTCGGGCCCCTCTCAGGTCTGGAAACGGCGGACGACGCGCAGGCGGCCGGAGCCGGCCCGCGCGTCAGGGATCACGGGTCGGCGCGGATCAGCCGGCGTTGACGGCGTAGGTCGGGATGACGATCGCGGCGAAGTCGGCGCCGTTGAAGGTCGTCTTCTTCAGGCCCCAGATCGCCCAGGCCGAGACCTCGAGCTCGCGCTTGTGGTCGTACAGCTCTTCGTTCCAGCGGTACTTCGTCGGGCCGCCCGACTTGCCGAAGGCGGCGGTCGCGGCCTGCGCGCCCATCAGGACCGCGCGGCGCACGGTCGGGATGATGGTCTTGCCGTCGGCGGCGACGCCGTAGGTCACCTGCTGCGACTCGCGCAGGATGACCTTGTTGTACATGCCGACCGAGCCGTTGAAGATCGCGTTCTTGGTGATCTCGCCACCCTGGAGCGCGGCCTTCTGGATGTCGAACCACTGGCCCGCGGCGGTGTTGCGGCGCAGCTGGGTCACCTGCGTCGGATGCAGGTACATGACCCAGCACTCGTCCATGCCGTCGATGGTGATCGGGCGCATCTTCACGCCGCCGGCGTTGCCGCCGGTCTTGGCGATCTCCACCGCGGCGTCGATCTGGTCGAGGGTGAGGATGTCGCCGGCCACCAGCGCGCCGTCGTTGGCGCGGGCGTTCGGACGGATGACGCGGGTCGCGGCGGTGACCACGTTGTTGCCGGTGAACTTGGCGCCGCCCGAGCCGTCGACCTGGACGAAGTTCGCGGGGGTGTAGCCGCAGACGTGGTTGAAGAAGGTCACCGAGGTGCGGAGCTGGAACCAGTCGACCAGGCCGTCCTTGGCCTCGTCGCGCAGGTTGAAGGGCACGCGCTGGGAATCGATGGTGTTCTTCGAGCGGATGCCGACGACGTTGCCGAGCTCGTCGATGGTGATCGCGTCGGAGTTCGTGGTCAGCTGCTCGCCGTTGCCCTCGGCGCGGTCGGACGAGGTGAAGCCGTTGCCGCTCAGCTGCATGCGCAGGCCGAAGGTGACCTTGTCGCCGGTGCCCTTCTGGGTCTCGGTCTTGACCTGGATCACGGACTTGGCCGACTCGCCGAACAGCGGGCCGATGTCGAGCGCCTTGGTGGCCTCGGTGGAGAGCTTCATCGACCAGAGCTTGGCGGCGAGCGCGTCGTTCAGGCCATAGGTGGTGGTACCCATCGGAGGGGGTCCTTCGGAGATCAGGGAATGCGGGAAGGGGTTCGTGCTGCGCGTAACGCCGCGAGCGGACGAAGGCCGGGCCCCGGATGACCGTTGGGGACGGTGGTCGGACGGGCGCCGTGCGTGGCGCGGACGAAGGCTCTGACGCGGCTGTGCGGATCGCGTGACGGGCGATCAGGCGAAGGGGACCGGACACGCGAAAGCGCCCCGCGAGATGCAGGGTGCGATCAAGTACCGGTCGGTCGAAAATGGAGGTCGCGAGCGAGGCAGTCTGCCCGCACGTCTCGCGACGCTGGTCTGATGACGGGGTTCGCCCGCGGGGTCAAGCCCGGCGGGCGAGGTGCGTGTTGCCCTCAGTCGTGCCAGGGCAGTTCAGGCGCCACCATCACCATCTCGGCGAAGACGATGATCTGCGCTGAGATGGTGAGGGTGGCGATGGCAAGCCATTAGCGATCAGACGGCGCCGACGCCCTGCAAGTAGGAAAGCAGAGCGTTGTAGAGCGCCGTATGCTGGTTCGCCGTTAGCGAGCCGCCCTGGTACATCACTGCAAATTGCGCGCTGGACGGGAACCCGGAATTGGAGTTTCCGAATTTCAGCGTCGTTGCATCGGGCGTCCGGGTCGAGGCGACCGTATCAGACCCGATCGAAGCGCCGTTGCGGTAGATCTGACGCGCCGCAGAAGACGAGCGTGTCAGCAACGTCAGGCCAATATTATTCGTCGTTGTGGCCGTGATCGTCGTGGCATCGTTGATGACACCCTTCGTGCTCGTCGCGGTGTTCTGGATCGTCATCGAAGACGTGCCGTTGCCGAGCGTGTTCACGCCCGCATTGCCACCGTTGAGGAGCCACGCACCGATGGTCGCGCTGTTCTGGGTGTACTTGTTGCCGCTCCGATTGCCCGCCACGTTCGTGTCGATGCCAAGCGCGCTCGTGCCGGTTGGCGACGATGCCCCGGTGAAACCACGGTCGGCCGTGAAGGTCATGTTGTTGACGATGGTCGCGTCACCATACGACCGGCTGATCACGTTAAGTGTGGCCGCCTGAGCGGTATGCGCAGCGTTGAGCAGAAGTTCGTCGCTGAGAGACAGAAGCGTCGCGCCGTCTACAGTTGCCTTGAGGGCGGTGTAGAGGTTGTCGATAAGCCCCTTGCGCGTGTTGTTCGGCTGAACCGTCATCGCCGCGACGTAGTTCGATGCCTCCGTGTTGGTGAAGGTGTAAGGCGTGCTGGCAGCGACCGTTATCGCGACCCCGGCCGGATCGGTGGGGAACTGCTTCGGCGTGTTGTTGGTCGTGCTGATCGTCACCGAACCCGTGGTCGAGGGGGTAAAGGTGAATGCCGCCTGCGGATTGTCGCCCGCCGTCAGTGTCACAGTGGTCGGGCTGAACGTGCCGGCGACAGTCGAGGCCGGAGTGATCGTGGCGTCTGAGGTGATGCGACCCGACGCCTTGACCACGAAGTTGGCAGGCTCGCCCACGATGCCGTTGCCGGAGACCGGACCCGTGAGGGTGTAGGCCTTGGCGTAGGGCGTGACGGTCCCGAGCTTGTTGGTGGCAGGCACAAGCATGCCGCCCGGTTGCGTACCGGCCGTCCGCGTCAGGACAAGCGGCGAGCGCCAGGCCCGGATGCTCTTGACGGTGACGGCGAGGGCGTCGGCGCTGCCCACGTTCATGGGGCCGACGCTGTTGGCGACGACATCCGCGTGGAAGGTTGGGATAGCCTGGCCGCCGATGATCAGGTGCATACCCGCGGGCTGCACCGTCCCATCGACTGGGTCGGTATAATTATAGGACCAGAACTCCCAATAATCCATTTCGAAGATCACGCCGTCGAGAGCGTAATAGATCAAATTGGAGCCGTCGTTGGGCCAGCTAAGTGTCAGGGTGTGGAACCCAGCCGCCATGTTGCGAGCCGGAACCGAACTGTCGTCAATGACCGCGTAAGTCGATGTCTCGTTCGTGAAACCGTCACTTGCAGCAACGAACTCACGACGAGACGGGTAGACGTTGCGGGCATCAATGGCACCTGACTTCGTGATGACGCCAGCAGACATCGTCCGACCTGCCGCGTATTGCTTGTCTCCAAAGTTATCGAGGATATCGATCTCTTTATAGTCGTTGTTAGCGAAATCCGTCAGGTTGGCATTCGTGACGTACTGGTTCGTGACCTTGTAGTATGGGTCATTCGAGCCAAACCGCTTCGGGGACCGCTGAACGCCGCGATAGAGCCAGAACGGCGCCCATGCCACCTTATGCGTCGGCCCTTTGAAGACGATTTCGATGGTGCAGCCCGGGAATAAATTGGGCTCCAGGCGGATACCGCCGGCAGAGAGCTGGCCCTTGGCATAGGGCTGCGCGTCACGGTTGGCGCCATAGACACCGAGCTTCAGGCCATCGGTCGTGAACTTGTGAAGGTCGGCCGGACTGCCCTTCGGATAGCGCCGCATCTTGGCATAGCAAGCGCCGGCAGTCGGATCGTCGTTGTCCGGTCCCGTTGCGTTCGTCTGGTTGCCGGTGATCGTGTTGTAGAAGGCGATCGAGTCCAGAGCTTCGCGCGTATTGATCTTGTTCGATCCCGAACCGGGCGTGAAGTCTATATCGATGAAGTTGGTATTGGCTGTGGCGAGCGTGCCATAGGCCGGCGTGACGGCGGGGGTCTTCGGCACGTCCGCAGTCGGGAAGTTCTGCGTCGTGAGGAAGGTCGGATAGTAGTCCGTCACGTCGCCGAGATTGGTGGCGGCGACCGCGGCAGAGGACCCGAAGTTGTTGACGGCCGTCACCTCGCAGGTGATCGAGCCCGATGCTACAAGCGCCGAGGTCATGGTGAGCGTGTTGGCCGTCTGGCCGGCGATGACGGTGCCAGCCGACTTCCACACGTAGGAGAAGCTGGTCGGCTGGTTGGTCCAGGTGCCGTAGTGGGCGAAGATGACGGCCCCGGCCAGCGTCGTGTCGCCGAACGTCACTGGATTGGTCGTCACGGCCGGGACGGCAGTCTGCGTCGGCAGAGCCACACTCGGGTCAACCAGCGAGACGCCGAGGACGATCACGCCCTGCGTCGTGTCGCCCGCGAAGCCGCCGTAGTTCTGGTCAGTCGGCACGGGCAGGATCTGGAAGATCGCGCCAGCAGCGTTCGGCTTGACGAAATCGGCCTCGATCCGGGTGTAGCCGTTCGCCATCGGAACCGCCGTGATGCGGTTCAGAGATCCGCCGTCGCCGGTGCCGCCGGACTGGTAGGTGATGGTGCTGGTCTGGAGATCAATGAACGCCTGGAAGCCGTTAGCGTAAGAGGTGTCGCTGTACTGGACGTGCAGGTAGCGCCGACCAAGCATCTTGACCTTGGTCTGAAGCAGGTAGCGCTTGTTGCCCGCCGGGAGCTGCGTCGCGGTGAACGTCTGGCTAACGCCGTGCTGAGCGTTAGCCGTCGTCTCGTAGACGTACTGTGCGGTGGTGCCGTTGAAGAGGTCGCGAGCGCCCGAAGCAACGGTCGTAGCAGCCTTGTTCCAAGCGGCGTTCGTCAGGTCGCCGCTACCCGCCACGATGTTCGTGAGATAGTCGGTCTGATCCGGGAAGTTGGTGATCGGCGCAAAGACGACAGGGATGCGCGAAGCAACCGACGCGAGGCTCGCGCCGACTCCGTTCGTGGCCGTGACCGAGCAGGTGATGACCTGCCCGATGTCCGCGTCTACGAGGTTGTAGCTGTTCGACTTGCCGTTCAACGCAGTCGTGCCGGCCGAGATCGTGACGCCGTTCCGCTGCCACGCATAGGTGTAGCCGGTCGGGATCTTGCCCCAGACACCCGACGAGCACACGGCGATACCGCCCGAAGTGTTCGATCCGGTGATGACCGGAGGGAGCAGGAGGTTTGGAACCTGGGAGACCGCAACAGGCGCCGAGGTCGGGTACTGAGCCGGGTTGAAGCAGTTCCGCAGCGTTGCGCCGATGTTCGGCAGCGAGCCGTCAGACACCTTGCTCGGGTAATCGGAGTTGGAGTCCCACCAGCCGATGCTCTCGACTTGCTGAGCCGTACACCAATCGTAAGCTGCTCGAACGATCGGGGCGAAATCATCGCGCTGAACGCCGAACTCGGGGATGTAGAATGGCTTCCCGTGCGCGCGGGCAAAGTCTCGGCTCACCTGAAGCCCGAAGGGCCGGTTGAGCATATCGTTCCAGACCGACAGGGCGTTGTTCGGGTCGGTGCTCTGGAGCTTGAGGTACTGCGTCTGGTAGGCGTCGCAGCCGATGACATCGACGTAGGCATCGCCAGGGTATGCAGGCGCCGCGTCGAACTCGCCGAGGTTCTGCACCCATGCAGCGCGGAAGGTTATGCCGGCCGCAGCGAAAACTGCGCGCAAGGCTGTAGCGGCTTTCTGGAAAGCCGTGGCGTAAAACGCGTTGAGCTGATCGACGGTATACGCCGTGCCAACCACGCCGCCGGGCTGCGTGCCCCACGGCTGGAAGTTGTTGTTGAACTCCCAACCGATGCGAGCTGTCAGAGCCGTAAGACCGGGCCGGTTGGCAATAATACCCTGCGCGATTGCGGTGAAGGTCGCGTTGTAGTCGCCATTAGCAGCGGCGGCGAGCGTTCCACCGGTTGGTACCAGAGGGACCGCCACATACTGAGGCCCAACCCACTGGATCAAGCCAGCACCGAACGGAAACGAGCCCGTCATGTCGGACAGGCTGGCGCGTCCGATATGCTGGTCACCGTAGGCAACCGGGGTGCCGATGAAGTCTTGGAAAAGCTGGCCCGAACCCCTGGCGTTATCAAGATAGACGCCGAGACTTGTGGCCACGAATTGGCCTGCCGGTATCGTACCACCAGACCCAACCACCACACCGTCATAGGTGATGTTCGTCCCGGCCACGGGCGCCGTCCCCAGCGTCCACGTCGCCTTGCCCGTGCCATCCACGGTCACAGACGAGAGCTGCGTGCCGTTGCCGTAGAGAATGGCCGTGGAGCCAACCTTGAGGCCGGTGGCGGTGTAGGTCAGGCCGGCGTTGGTACGCGCCGCGCCCGACGGGCCAGAGCCACCGCCGAAGATGTTGGTCGGGCGAATAGCCATGGCGTCAGTACCGGCGCAGGACGGAGACGGAGCAGGTCGCCGTGGTCGCGCCGGCGTTCACGTCCTTCGCGGCGAGCGAATCCACGATCGCCGTCCCGACCTGCGCATAGAAATCGAGGAACGTCCCGTCTTGCATCACGAGGCGGACGGTCCCGGGAGCCGAGCAGGCGAACGCAACGCCATCGCCGAAGGGGACCGGGGTGCCCGGCGTGATCGGGCTCGACGAGCGGTACGCCGGACTCGCCTGAGCCTCGGCCGGCACTGGCAGCATCAGCAACGCAAGCAGCGGCAGCACATTGATGGTGCGCATGATAAACTCCAAGATCGATAGACCAGAGCTATCATAAGCCGGGGCGCTTGTGATCGGCATTACCGACGCCCCTGTGGACACGTCATGAGCCAAGATTCGGGGCGTCTACTGTGTCGGATCGGCAGCCCATCAGCCCCCCATCAGGGCGCGGACGCGGCCCGGGTTGGATTTCTCGAGCTTGGCGAAGTCCGCCTCGCTCATGCTGGCCAGCATCTCCAGCGTGATCTCCCCGGCCGGCGAGCCACCGGCGGCCGAGAGCGACAACGACGCCTCCTGGCCCTTGCTAATGCGCGCGGCGCGCTCGGCCGGGGTCTCGGCGGGGGCGGCCGGGGCCGGGGTCGGCTCGGGCGCCTTCGGGGTGAACCCGCGGCCCTTGGCCATCTTCAGGATCAGCGCGGCTGGGGATTCGCGGCGGGCGATCGCCGCCTGCACCAGCTGGAATTCCTCCTCGCGGGCGGTCTCGACGGCCTGCTGCTGCGTCAGGCCGGCGGCGAACTGCAGCTCGGCCACGCGGCCCGAGAACAGGTGCTCGTAGGCGTCGGCGAAGGTCGGGTCGGCAGCGACCGCGGTGCGGATGTCGGTCTGGTAGTGGCCGATGACGGTGTTGCGCTCGGCCTCGGCCTGGCGCTGGGTCTCGGCTTGCTTCTGCGCCTCGGTCATCTGGGTCTGGCCGGTGCGCACGGCCTCCAGCTGCTTCTCCAGGTGCTTCACGTACCCGAAGATGTCCTCGGCGGGATCGGGCACCTTCTCGGGCTCGACAGTGGCGGCGGGCTGGGCGGCGGCGGCCGGGGCCGGGCGGTTCATTGCCTCCGACAGGATGCGCACCCGCTCGTCGACGCGGGCGTGGCGCTCCTGGAGCTCGGCGAACTGGCGCTCGACGGCCTTCCGGCGCTCGCGCTCCTGATGGAAGGCGCCGTGGCGGACGAACTTGCCCTTGTTCTCCTCGGGAGCGCCCTCTTCGTTCTCGGGGTCGATGACCTCGCCGGGAGCCGCGGCAGCGGGCTCGGCGGCCGCGGCGGCGATTGGCGCAGCGGCGGCCGGCTCGACGGCGCCCACGGGCTCCGGAGCGGCGTCACCGCCCTCGCGCATCGCGTCCCAGGCGGCCTGATCTTCGGTCGAGAAGGCGTCTTCGCCCATGCCTTCGGCGTGGTCGTTCATGTGGATCCTCGTGACGTGATGGAGACGGATGCCGGCGTGCGCCGCCGGCGGGCGTAAGGGGTCAGGCGGCGAAGCCGGCCTGTGCGGGCGCCTGGGGCGGCGCGGCCATCGCCGCGACCTTGGCGAAGCCGTCGAGGGTGTCGTGGTGCGTCAGGCCCACCTCGCGGCCGGCCTTAGCGTTCTTCAGGTTCGCGCCGGCCGTCATGTCTTGGATCTTGGCGAGCGCGGTCTGGACGGCGATCTGCTGGTGCTGCTGCTGTTCCGGCGACGGTTGCGCCGGCTGGGCGAGCAGCTCGCGCATCTTGGCGACGAACGAGTCGGGGAACGGCGAGTAGGGCAGGACCTCGAGCAGGACCTGCGGCGTGATCATATCCTTGATGATCGGCAGGACGCTGGTGAACGTCTGCCAGACGACCTGCTGCTGGTTCGGCGAGGACGGCGCGTCGTCGATCACCACGTCGTAGTCACCGGCGGTGTGGTCGCGCAGCATCGGCACGATCCGCATCACGCCCTCGCCGGCGATGCGCACCAGGCGCCCGTCCGAGAGGAAGGTCTGGATCATGTAGAGGCGCACCCGGCCGATGTGCTTGCGCGCGCGGCGCAGGCTGTCGAACAGGGAGGCGAGGATCGTCATCGCGGCCTGCTTGCGCTGGTACTCCAGCACGCCGGCCTGGTCGTTCTGCTTCTGACCGAGGAGTTCGAGGTTCACGCCGGAGGCGTCGCGGATCGAGCCGATGGCGAACTCCATCAGCTGGTAGTGCCCGGCCGGCAGGACCGGCAGCGGCTTCTCCTTCATCCGGCCGCCGGACAGCGTGCCGTCGGCGATCCAGGTCACGGCGCCGGGCTTGGCGTAGCTCGCCTCGAACTGCGCCTGATCCGGCACCGCACCCTTCTCCATCATCACGCCGCCCTTGGCCTGGCGGTTAAGCATGTCGAGGGTCTGCGAGAGCCACTTGTTCGCGAAGCGCTGCGGGTCACGCATGGGCCGCACGATGCCGAACCACGAGTTCCGGTTCTGGTCGCGGTCGCCTGTGATGCAGGCGTAGGCGAAGCGATCGCCGGCGGGCGAGGCCGTCTCCTTCAGGATCGTGTTGCCGAGGAAGGCGCGGCGGTAGACCCGCTTCGTGATGCGGCGAACGTCGACCTGCATCCCGAGCGCGGCCGCGCGCTGTTCGAGGATGCCGGCCTTGGCCGCATCCATCTCCTGCGTCTGCCCGGTGGTCGGGTCGGTCACGAGGGCGACGCGCTTGCGCTCCCACCACACCGCCTCGACGATGGTGACGCGCGACGTGCCGTCCGAGACGTCGCCCGGGCGGTCGCTGCGCTTCTGCCCCGGCCGGATCTGGTGGTGCTGCTCGCCGTCGCGATCCTCGGCCCAGGCCGCGTCGAGGTCCTCGGGATCCGCATCGGGGAACAGGCCGCGCGCCTCGGCCATGTCCATGCTCTTGGCGCGGAAGAGGCGGCGGGCGTCGACGAGGTTCCGCTTCGTCGCGGAGGCGTCCCAGATCATCTCGAGCGGGTTCACCCGGTCCTCGACGTAGTCACCGTCAGGGTTGGTCTCGTAGTCGAGGCGCATCTCGACCCAGCCCATGCCGCAAATCGCCGTGTCGACGAACGCGTCCGATTCCTCGTCTTCCGCCTCGGCCTCGTCGGCGAGGTAGCGCGAGCCCTCGGTCAGCAGCTCGTTCAGCGCTGCGTCGCCGACCTCGCGGGGCAGGTACTGGATGTCGAGGCGGCTGTTCACCTCGGAGCCTGCCACCGCCTTGATGATTGGGAGGCAGCGGTTGAACGTGATCGGGGGGCGGCCCTGCTCGCGCAAGGCGGCCTCGTCCTCGGGGGCCCACTGGTGGCCGGCGACCATGTCGAAGTCGATCCGTGCTTCGGCGCGCCAGGCCGAGGACGCATCACGGTCGGTGCGGAACCACGCCTTCAGCCGGCGGAACAGCGCCTCGTTGTCGAGGTCGGCCTGCTCCTCGGGCGAGCGCGCGTCGGCGCCGGCATCGTCGTCGATGTCGCTCATTGCGCCCATGCCGATCCTGAGGGTTGTGCCTCGCTGCGCCGGCGGCGCGCGTAGCGGTCGTTGGGGCCGTCGGGCGGGACATCGTCCTCGCGCGGCTCGGCGATGCCGACGGCGAAGTAGCGGAAGGCGTCGGAGCCGTGGCTGGCCCAATCGTGCAGCGGGCTCTTCGAGAAGGCCTGCGTCTTCTCGTCGACCTCGTAGCGGTAATTCCGCAGAGCCTGGAGCCCGTCGGCGCACCGCTCCTCGTCGAACCAGCACCGGGCGAAGATCTTGCGGGCGGCGTCGATGCCGGCGGCGACCGAAAGCTTCGGGGTGATCCGGACGCGGTGCCCGGCCGCCCACATCTGTTGCTCGATCGTGCGCTCGGAGGCGAGCAACTCGTTCCGCGCATCGTGCGGCAGCCAGTGCTCGCCGTAGACGTAGCCCGGGACGCCGTCCTTGCCCTCGGAGCGCGCCTTCAGCACGTCGAGGTAGTGCTGGAGCGCGAAGCCGCGGTTCTCGTAGAAATCGATCAGCCGGAACTCGAACCCGACGATCTGGGCGAACCAGATGCTCGTCTTGTCGGCCCGGCCCAGGTCCCAGAAGGTGTGGACCGGCTTCGACGGGTCGTAGGCGACCTTCGTGAACCGGTTCTCACGGGAGGCCGCGAGGATCTCGTTCGCGTAGATCGCGCCGTCGAGGACCTGCTTGCAGTTGCCGCCCCAGACCGTCTCGTAGGCGATCGGATCGCGCGCCTTGAGGTCGAGCGCCTCCTGCCGGAGCACGTCCGGGAACCACGGGTTGTCCTCCCAGCCGATCTTGACGACGCGGGCGCCGGTCGGCGGCTTCTTCACGAAGCGCTGGTAGGTCTCGTCGCCTTCGAGCTCGGTGTTGAAGCTGATCCAGATCTCCGAGCTTTCCTTGCGGATGGTCGGGATCAGCACGTCCCAGGACGTCTTCGAGACGGTCCGGGCCTCTTCGACCCAGCACACGTCGACACCCTCGGTCGATTTCACCGAGGCGACGTTGTGCCGGAGCCCCTTGAAGATGAACTCGGTGCCGTTGACGCCGAGGATCCGCTTCTCCTGCGTATCGTAGAAGCGCGAGAGGCCGAGGAGATCGATCTGCTGGGCGAGCAGCGCGTGCGCCGATTCCGCGATCGAATTCTGGAATTCGCGAGCGCAGAGCACCCGGAGCTTCCGCTGCGCGCCCATGATCACCAGGGCGCGACCGAAGCCCCAGGACTTGGCGCCGCCGCGGCCACCGTAGGCGATCTTGTAGCGTGCCGGCTCGAACAGGAAGTCGAGCTTCTCCGGGAACTCAACCTGCATGGGCCGGCGGCGCCCGCACGAACGCGACCGTGATCCCGCCGTCGATCAGCGGAGAGCCGCCCTTGCCGGTCGCCTCGACCTGGCGCTTGTTCGTGAAAGCGTCTCCGCACTCCTTGGCGACCTGCTCCAGGAGCGAGGCCACCAACACCGCGTTGCCGCGCTTCTCAGCCGTGTCGATCAGCCGGGCGAGCGTGCGGAGCCGGACAACCTTGTGCGAGACGCCGATCGCGGCCGTGTCCGCCAGGAACGCCTCTCGCGTGGCCTGGAACAGCGTACGGTATTCCTCGGACAGATCGGCGCCGGCGCGCTTGCCTGGATCGTAGGCCTCGACCCGTTGCGGCGTGACATCGAGGCCGAATTCTTCCTTGACGGTCTTCACCACCGCGGAGGGGGTCTCGAAGCAGGCAAGCTGTTGGACGACGAAGGTTTTCACCGCGTCGGGAAGGGGATTGGCTGCCATCGGACCTTCAAGGCCCCTTCAAGGGACGACCGCAGGTCCCGCAGGCGCCGGCGATGTCCGCCTCGCAGACGATCGGGGCCCGGTTGGCTGCGGCGACCAGAGCCGCGGTCTGGCCAGCGGCCGCGCCGACGCCGTAGCGCGCAACCACCCCAACGAACTCCTCAACGTCGTGGCCGCGGATCTCGAACACCGGCAAGCCGGTCGTCTTCGAGAAGCGTGGCGCGCCGTACGCGTCCTTGGCCTGGCCCGCGTGATACAACTCGTGTTCGATGAGGCTGCAGAAGGTGGCGTCGTCGCACCGGTCCGCGAACTCGGCATCGAAGGTCAACAGGAAGTGCGGCATGACGCCGAACCACCCCATGATCTGCTGCTCGAACCGCGCCTTCGCCCAGCGATTCCCCATGAACGCCGTCGTCTCGCACATGCCGACGACGCTGTTGCCCTGCTTGGCGTTCGGCACCGCGCACCAGATGGCGCCGAGCCGGGCGCTGCGCAGGTGCGTGTGATCCTCGTTCAGCAGCGGCGCGTCCTCGTCGATGAAGGTCGCGCGGATCCAAGTCAGCAGATCGTGGTCCGGGCGAACCGGCGTGAGGGTCAGGGCGCCGTCTTCGCCCAGCAGGTCTGCCGGCGGGCGCGGGCGTTGCATCACGCGCCCGCCATCCCGTCGACCGCCGCGCAGCGCGCCCGGATCGTCCAGGCGCCCTTCGGCAGCCCGCGCACCGGCGGCAGGGCGTCGGCGTAGCGCTCGATGGTCTCGGCGTGGCCCTGGCAGGCGTAACGACCGGCCCAGCGCCGCGCGGAGACTGGCAGGAGCCGGCAGTCGGCGCCGCGGCAGGCACGGACCTCGATGCGGTAGGCGATCGTGTCGGCGTGCGCCGGCGTGAACGCCCAGACCCAGCCCCAGCCGGCGACCAGGATCAGCGCGACGCAGGCGGCGTGACGGAGGCCAACCACGTTGCGCATCAGTGCCTCGTCGGCGAGAGCGGATGGACGTAGCGCGCCGGGCGCGGGCGAGCGGACGTCGCTGCGGCCGCCATGCCGGCGAGCAGCAGGAGGGCGCAGAGGCGGGGCATCAGCGGCGCTCGCGGTAGGTCCGGAACACGTGGTCCCAGAGCGTGGTGGTGACGCCGAAGTTCGCCTCGATGCCGCGGTGGTGCATCGTGTGGCGCATCTTCAGCCCGTAGAGCGGATGGCGCGGCCCGATCGTCCAGTGATGCACGGCGTGGTGCGCCGTGATGTAGGCGAGGTAGCCCAGCGCGATCCCGGCCAGGACGCCGGCGGAGAGCACCAGCGCGAGGACGCCGAAGATCCCGAGCGAGTGCCAGGAGGTGACGCCGGTCCGCGCGTGCGGCTTGGCGTGGTGGAGGTCGTGCGCGTCGCGGAACAGCGGCAGCGCGTGGAACAGGTGCCGGTGGATCACGTATTCGGCGAGCGACCAGGCAGCGAGGCCGAACGCGATCCCGGAGAAGGTCGCGCCGCCGAAGGCGATCAGCACCAGCGCCAGGACCGGCATCGCGACGAAGTCGGTGTAGTAGGCGGAGCGCGACATCAGCCGAGCACCCGCAGCGGGCGGCCGCACATGCGCTCGACCTCGTCGGCCGAAAGCTTGCGGGGCGGGTCGCGGTCCTCGCCGAGGTGGTCGAAGCCGGCGCACAGCTCGTGCTCGCCGCGGTGGACGATCGGCGCGTCGTCGTCGACGGGCGCGGCCGGCGCCGGCGCGAGCAGCTCGCGCAGCAGGGTGACGTAGCGCTTCATCGGAACGGCTTCTCGGTGATCCGGGCCGAGCCGCCCGGCGTGAACTCGACGTGGAGCGTGTGCCGGGGCGTGCGGGTCGCGTTGGCGAGCAGCGCCAGGACATCGACCCACTGCGCGGCGGTCGGGCGGCCGCGCTGGACGTTCAGCCCGGCGAGGGCGCGGGCGGTGGTCGCGGGGCTCACAGGAAGCTCCGGCCGGCGTTCTCGCGGAACAGCTCGCCGTCTTCCATGTAGCCCAGCGTCGTCTCGAGCTTCGCGTGGCGCATGTGCTTGGCCGTCAGCCGGAGGTCGGCCCCGTCGTCGCCGGCCGACGTCGCGAAGCCGCGGCGGGGCGAGTGGCCGCTGAAGGCCTCCGGGTCGAGCCCGGCCGCCGCACAGCGCGATTTCAGGATGCGGGCGAACTGCCCGGCGGTGAGGCGATCGGCAGAGAGCCGGCCGCGGTCGGCGCCGCGGAACACCGGGCCGTCGGCGATGCCCGAGACCTCGAGCCAAGCTGCGACCGCCGCGGGGATCTTCAGCTTGCCGTCGAGGATCGCGACCGAGCGGCCCATGCCCTGCTGGTCGGTCTTGCTCTTGCCGATCCGGACGAGGAGACCGCGGCGGTGGCGCTCGAGGTCGGCGACGTCGAGCGCGACGAGCTCGGACCGGCGGAGCGCCGCGCCGAAGCACAGCAGGATCAGCGCGCGGTCGCGGTGGCTCGCGAGGTCCGTCCCGCGGATCCGCTTCACGACCTTCGCCACCAGGTCGGCGGTGAGGGCCTGTTTCTTGTCCGGGCGGCGCCCGAGCGTGTTGCGGATGCCGGTCAGGATCGACCGGACCTCTTCGAGCGCCGTCGGCGCGGTATGGCCGGCGGCGCGGTGCACCGCGGCGATGGCGGCGGCCCGGCGGTCGATCGTCGAGACCGAACGTCCGAGGCCGGCGAGATGGGTCAGGTAGCGCCCGACCGTGCGGCCCGAGGCGGGTATGGTGGTTTCACCATGCTCGGCGCACCAGCCGAGGAAGTCGCGCCAGTCGGCGGCGTAGGCCCGGCGGGTCGCGGCCGACTTCGAGGCTGCCGCGAACCCGGCCGCGGCCTCGTCGAGCGCATCAGGAAGGGTCGCCGCATCCGTCGCCGGACGCACGATAACTGCGCCTCCGGACATGCTGGAAAACCCCGTTTGGGTGCACAAGAAGGGCAATTATCGTGCGTCTGCGCAGAGCGCAGGGACCGACGCGGATCAGGCCCGAGCGGCGAGCCGGGCGCGGGGCCGGCTCCGATGCTGGACGACGGCGCGGGTGCCGGCGATCGCGCCGGCCGGAAACGCGGCGACGGACGGGCGCTTCGCGGTGAAGGTGCGGGCCGGGTCGGCGCCGGTCAGGTCGCGATGAAGGCGGGAAAGACCGATGCGGAGTTCGCCGAGCTCGCCCAGAAACGTCTCGACGCTGTTGCGGTGGCCCGGGACCCGGAGCCGATCCGCTATGCGGAACAGGTCATCGACCCGCTCGGCTGTCTCGCGATCCGTCATCGTGGAACCGATCATGGCACGGAACTGCGCTCACGTCTCCGAGGAGAACGCCTAAGCTGTTGAGCAGGTTCGCGGGGATGCCCTTGCGGGCGAAACGGTCCCGGCGGCGGCAATCCTGTAGCGGCGCGCCGGGAGGAGCATTTCGGGTGCCAACCGTCCCCTCGAACGCTCGAAGCCGAGGACGGGTCGTGAGCGCCTTCCCGGCGCAGCGCTCACACGGCATGCTGAGGTCGGCCGCCGTGTTCGTCCTGCACATGCCGGGGAGGCAGGGACGGCAGCCTAGGGGGGAATGTCGCCGAGGCGACCAAGGCGGAAATGCAAACGCCCGGCGGCTTGTGAGCCCCGGGCGCATGTCTTCCGACGGTGGTGATTTGGCAGGGTTGGCCCGCGGGGTCAAGGAGCCTTGCCGGCGGCAGCCTTCGTCATCTCCACCACCTTGTTCGAAGGCTCCAGAACCATCTCGTGCGCACTCCCGCCGCTAGAAGGCGTGATGAAGTGGATAATGGACCCGGTACCCTCTCTATCGGGACAGATTTTCCAGGCCAGAGCCATGTTCAGCTCGACCCACCTTTCCCCGCCACCTGGCTTCCGCTGCGTGAATGATACCCAGTTCATGCCGGCCTCCTTTTGAGGAGCACATGCTGGCACAGCGATCTCAGGCTGTCTCGGAAGCCCGCATCTTAAGCGTGCCACTCCGCGCGATCGAACTCGCCGGCATCTGCAGCGTATCCGGCATCCCACGAGCGTTCGGCCCTCGCCGCTTCGAGCAGTAGGCGGTGAGCTCCCAGCCGTCCCAGCGGACGGCGTCGATGATCCAGGTCTCGCCCCAGAGGCGCCAGACCTGCCCGGGAAGGACCTCAGGCTCAGGCATCGGCGCTGAGCCGCGCGATCTCCCGAGCCCGGGCCGCGTACTGATCGTCCGGCACCGACCGCCCCGCGCCGGTCGCGGTGTGCTGCTGCTCGACCAGCCCTTCGAGGAGGTAGCGGAAGTGCGCCGCGACCTGCCCGGCATCGCGCTCGCTGCTCTTGCCGCGGGCCTTGGCGTAGGACGAGAAGGTCTGACCCTCGGAGAGGACGGCGCGGAGGAAGCGGGTACCGACGGCGCCGATCGCGCGCTCGAGCCGGCCGACGAATTTCTTGACCTTCTCGGCGTCCTCGATCGCGAAGATGATCTGCAGCTCGTGGGCGATGGTCTGATCGCGCGACCCGCCCGGGTTCCATCCGCCCGATCCGAGCTTAGCGCCGGACCCGCGCTCGAACACCGCCTGGATCATCCGGCCGACCAGGAACTGCGAGTCCGAGATGCGACCGGCGGTGTGTTCGAGGGACAGGACATCGACCCGACGGTTCACCTGCCCGATGCGATAGCTGCCCGGCGCGTAGGGATCGGCGATCGACGCCTCGCCGACCTCGACATGCACGTCTCGGGCGGTGAGCGGACCGAGGCGGCCTTGCTTCGCGCGGCGGCGCTCGGCCGTGGTGGTGGCGATCCGGATGCTGCGGGTGGTGCTGGACGACTGGCTGGCCGACGCGGTCACGGTGCGTTCCCCTATGGTCCGGCGTCGTTGCCGGGCCCGTATTTCCGGGGTCGGACCAAAATGGCACAGTGGTCAAGAGCGATTGTATTCAGTTTTTGACGCACCCTACGGTTCGCCGTCGGCGAGGCACATGACGAGGAAGATCTGCGCGAGGGCGAGATCAACGTGCCGCTGGGCCGAGGTGCGGTTCCAACCCCGCAGCCGGCAGGCCTCCCGGAATGCGCCCTCATCCATGTGCGACCGGCACCAGGCCTTCAGCTGCTCGCGGTGCTCCCGCTCCGGGACGTGCTTCTCGACGAGCCGCCGCATCCGTAGGTCCGCCGGCGCCTCGCCGAACCCCGGCATCGGCGGCTTGTCGGTGAGACCGGATGCGACCCAAGCGACGACCTGTCGGTGGCTGTAGCGCGGCGGGTAGGCCAGGGCCCGCGGCCCCGGCGTCGGTGAATGCGTCACGCATGCCGGCCTCTCCCGGCGGTTCGATCAAGCCTCGGGACTATTCGGCAGCCTGCAGGACCGGCGCGCGGCGTCCCAGCCCGATCCGCCGGGAGATCTCCGAGCGCCGGGCGCCGTACTCCGCCGACGTCATCGGATAGTCGATCGGCAGGCCGTGCTTCCGGCGATAGTCCGCCGGTGACAGGCCCCGGATCGTCAGGTGCCGCCGCAGCGTCTTGTAGGGCTTGCCGTCCTCGAAGCTCACGAGCGCGTCCGGGCGGATGGAGGCGCGGATCTGCGCCTCGGTCGGCTTGGCGCGCGCGGGCGCCGCTGCGGGCTGGCCCAGGCCGGCGAGTGCGCCATGGATAGTCCGCAGCGCCGCGGGCAGGTCGGCGGCCGGCAGGCGGTTGCCGGAGACGTAAGCCGCCGCGATCCGGGCGGTGTGGGTCGTGAGGTCGTGGGCTTCGGGCATCGTGGTCTCCTCGGGGTCAGGCGCCGGACCGCGGCGCGCGGTAAGGGATCAGGGCCGCCGCGCGTCGAGCCGCGCATTCAGGCGAGCGAGCGTGCCGGCGTCGAAGGACCGGGCGGCGGCCGCACCCATCTCGCGAAGGCTGGCTTCGCGCGCGGCGGTGACCTCTTCCGGCGCTGGAGCGGGCCGGCCCCCATCCGTTGGGAAACCGCGGCCCGACAGGTAGGCGGCGGTCGCCTCGCGCACCTTCGCGGCATCGGCCTCCGTCGGCGGGTCATAGACCTCGGCGTCGAGAACCCGGCGGACGTGCAGCAGCCTCGTGCGCAGCGCGATCAGACCCTTGCGGACCTCGGCGGCGAACTCGCCGGGCGAGGGACGAAACCGACGATTCCTGGGCTCGAGCGTCGTGTCGTTCCGATACCGCTCGGCCGCCGCGTGGATCGCCGCCAGGGGGAAGCCCTTCAGCCCGTCGAGGTACTCACCGACCAGCACGTCGGTCTCGTCGTCGCTGCGCCCGCGCCCCTGCTCGAATCCGGTCAGGATCCGGGTCACGATCGCGTCGACCGCGAGATGGTCGGCGGTCGGACGATCAGCCCCGGGCGGGGTGCGGCGCCACGGGGCCAATTCAGCCTCCAGCCGCTCGGCGCATGCGGAGAGCGCGTGACGCTCGGCTGTCGTGGCCGCCTTCGCCCGCGGCACGCAGTAGCGCGTCGGATGGGCGGGATGAGCCTCCAGCCGACCATGCAAGGCCTCGATCCTCGCCTCGGGTAGGCTCTGCGGAAGGTTCGTTCGCGTCGACGGAAGGCGGTTCGACATCGTAAGCCCCGGTCAGGGATTGCTCGTGGAGGCGGATCAGGCGGCCGGCGAAGCCGGATGGACGGTCGCGGGGCGGTGGCGACCGGCGGCCCGATGGGGGATCGTCATCCGGTCCGCGGTCGCGCCGCTGCCGAAGTTGCGCCCCGACCCAGGACGAGAAGTCGATCAGCTCACGCCCGTCGGCCTCCTCGATCGTGGCCAGCACGACCGTCGCCTCGTCCCGGGCGATCCCGAGCCAGTGCCCGATCAGGGCGCGTGCCGAGTGCTTCGACCGTCCCGTGTTCGCGCAGACCAGGTCGACGCCTCGACCGAGCAGGATGCGTCGAACCGCGTTCGGTCCCTCAGCGTCGCCGGCCCCGTCGCATTCCTCGGACCCGTCCCGTTGCTCGCCAGCGGCGCCCGCCGCCGACCCGGTAGGGTCGGAACCGGGGATGGCGGGGGGGTTAAGGGGGGGTGTAGGGGGTGCAGGGGGAAGAGGGGGACCACCAGGGGGGGCGGAAGAGGGTAACGCGTTACGCGCGTTACTGGCGTTACGATGCGTTTCACGGTGCCGGCGGACCCGTTCGGCCGTCGCCTCGCGGCGGTGCCTAGCCTTCTCGTCGACAGCGCTCGCCTCGGCAGCTAGCTGCGCCTTCAGGAGCGTAGCCATCTGCTCGGCGGTGAGGCCGGCCGAGACCATGGCGTCGATCATCGCGGGGGACATCGCCATCAGAGCATCCCCCGCAGGTTCGCCAGCATCCCGGTCTGCGCCCAGGTCTCACGGACCACACCGACGGCTGCCCGCTCGCACAGGACCCGCGCCAGCGGCGCATCGCCGGCCGTGCGGTAGGCGATGAGCAGGCCGGCCGACGCCACCAGCTTCGCGAGCAGGTCGTCGGCAGCGACAGGATCGTGGCCGCACGCCGCGATGGCACCGGACAGCGAGCGGTCGAGGGTCTGGAGATCCATCACGGCCGCGCCTCCATGGTTGCGATCTTGGCCTGGAGCTTCGGGGGTAAGGCGTCGAGCACCGCCAGCGCGCGGGCGCGGCGGGCCGGGTCGTGGGGGTCGCCGAGCGCGAGAAAGGCTTCGCGTGCCTCAGGCGTCTTGGCGATGGAGGCCGAGAGGCTGGCGCACGCCTCGCCGCGCGTGAACACGCCGGGCGTGCCGGCGGCGAAGCATGGGTGATCGGCGAACGTCATGCCGCCACCTCGTCGAAGCGGCCTACCTCGTTGCCCCAGGCCTTCCACCCGGGCCGCGTCTCGCGCGAGAACAGGTCGGCGCGGCACAGCGCGTCCGGCGCCAGCGCCTCAGCCGCGGCGTAGGCCTCGTCGGGCTTGCGGCTGTGCTCGCGGACAGGCGCCATGATCACGCTGCGGACCGAGCGCCCGGCGCGCGGCCGGCCGAACTTGCCGATCAGGAATGGCTCGGAGGCGGAGCGCAGGACGTAGCCGGTTCCGAAGGCGAGCTTGCCGCTGCTCGTGGTCTTCACCCACGTGCCAGCCGTCGAGAACGTGAAGCCCCACGCGGCCATCACCTCGAGCGCCTGGGGCAGCATCGGGTTCGTGGCCCAAAGCCAGAGGAAGGCGTCGCCGCGGGCGAGCTGCCCGACCGGGAGGGCCTTGATCGCGTCAAGCGGCATGCAGGCGTATTGCGCCTGGGCGCTTTTGCCCTCGCCCTTCTCGGAGCGGAGCGCGAACGCCCACGGCGGATCGGCCATGAGGAGATCGAAGCCGAAGGGCTGGAGATCGCCGAACGGCCACGTCATGGCGTAGTGCCACGGGTCGGCGGCCACGCCTCAGGCGCGAACATCCGTGCAAGGGATGGGTCAGCCCATAGGGGCGGAGGCTCGTAATCCGGGTGCGGCCGGGCGTGCTCGATGACGATGCGTAGCACCGCCCCAGGATCGTTCACCGGCAGCCGAAGCCGCTCGCCGAGGACCAGCGTCCGCTTGATCCCTTCCATGGTCTGCCGCAGCAACGAGGGGGCCGCGCCACGGGTAATCTCCGCAAGCGCATCGATCGTGTCATCGTCGAAATCGAACGGCAAACCGTAGCGCTTGAGGATCGACCAGCGCTCCTCGTCGCCCGGCAGTGCGACATCAATCTGGAGGCCGAACCGTCGCCACAGCGCCTTGTCGAGCTTGTCGTGCCGGTTGGTGGCTGCGATCAGCCGGCCGCCGAACGCCTCGATCTTCTGTAGCAGCGTCGTCAGCGCCGCATTCATCTCGCGCGAGCAGGCCTGATCGTCGTTGCTACGCTCCGAGCCAATCGCGTCGATCTCATCCATGAGGACGACGCAGGGCGCGCCGACCTTTGCGAGCCCGTCGAACAGATCAGCGATCGCCCGGCCCGTACCTCCGAGCTTTGCCTCCACCAACTGCTCGGCCTGAACGATGACCAGCGGCACGCCGAGACGCGCCGCGAGATGGTGGGCCAGCGTCGTCTTTCCGCAGCCGGGCGGCCCGTAGAGCAAGGCGGTGCTCCGCGGCTTCACCCCAACCGCGGCAAGATCAGCGGCGGCATGTATCTCCGCGAGCCATCCGAGAATGGCGGCACGTACCCGCGGCCCAAGGATTGGCTCCTCTGCCTCCTTGGATTCGCGCACGTCGACCATCGGCCCGAGTTCGGTCCGAAGGCGCTGCGCTGCGCTTGCTTCCTCGGCGGCTGCACGGCCACGCAGAGCTCGACCGGGGGCCATCTCGCGCACTGTGGTCATGACGACGCCCCTTCACCGGCCTCGTCGGCGGCGGGCTTTTTCTTCCTGCGGAACGCGTCAGGGATCTCCATGCCATCGGAGCCCTTCTGGACGCACCAGCCTTCATCCCAGGCGGCGCGGCGCGGATCGCCGGCGACAAATGGATTTGCAAATACACGCTCACCGGCTGCTGCTGCAGCAGAGCCCTGATCACGCGCCGTGGCGATGGTCTCCTCGCTCATGGCGCCGGCCGGCGGCTCCGCGGTCTCGACGGGCGCCGCACCGGCATCATCGTCGTCGCGGTCCGGATCATCGTCGGTCGCGGCGGCATAGCCGTCCGGGTCAGCGATCGGGTCGAACAGACGACGAGCGGCGTCCCCTAGTGGAGTGCCGCCAAGCATGCCCAGGCTGGCAAGATAGACATCGGCCAACGCAGCGGTCTCAATGCGGGCGGCACGCTCCTCGGCCGTCTCACGCATGGTGGCGACAACGATAGCGAGCGCCTTCTTATCGAAGCCGCGCGCGGCCGCCTCGTTCTTAATCTCCTTGATATCGCCAGCCAGTTCTTTGCGTTCTCCTTCGATGCGGACAATCCGTTCTGCATACGAACGAAGTTCTGCAACTGTGTCGTGATTCGAGGTAGCTTGATCTTCCGACTTTCGGCGCCTACTCATTGGTTCCTCCAAGACAATCTCGGTGATCCGCCCGGCGCCATGCTCCCCAGCAGGCCGGGCGGTTTTCGTTCTGGGGAAGGTCAGGCCGCGGCGGGCGCCTCGGTGGCGGGCGCCGGCGGGGCAGGGTCGGCAGCGGCCGGCGCCGCGGGCGTCGGGGCCGCGGTGCGCTCCAAGCCGACTTCGGCGAGAACGCGATCGACCTCGGCCAGCACGTCGGCCTTGATCCGGGCTTCGGCGTCCGAGATCTCCGCCTCGACGTGCTTCTCGATGCCGGCGACGGCCGCCTCGACGTGCTCGACGGGCGCGCCGCTCATCTGGATGCGGAAGAACTCGACGAGCTTGGACAGGGGATTCGACACGGGGCTCTCCTCAGGGTGACGGGGGAAGGTCAGGGGTGCGGGCGGCCGTGCGGCAGGCCGGCGTCGCGCCGGGGCACCAGCGGCTCCTCGACGACGGGCGTGCGCGCCAGCGGGCGGGCGGCCTCGACGAGGTTCGCGTCGAGCGGCATCGCGTCCCGGAAGACGAGGTCCGCCGGGCGGTGGATCAGGAAGCCGCCGTCGAACCGGATCAGCATGTCGCCGACGGCCGGTGGGCGGTCGCCGAACGAGGTCGGGATCGGCACCGGACGCGTGTCGCCGTTCGGCAACTCGATCATCACCGCCCGCGAGCCGACGGAGACGATCGGGTGCGCCTCGACGTGGAAGGTCAGTTCGACGTTCGGGAGGAAGGCGGCCATTGGTCAGGCCGCCTTGCCGCTGACGACGCACCAGTCCTCGGCCAGCATGTCGGTCTGGCTGGCGAGCCACGGCACGAAGTCGCCCTGCGCCGTCCACATGTCGATGTGCGGCAGGTAGTTGAAGGTCGTGCCGACCGGGATGCCGGCTCTCGCCAGCGGGCGCCCCTCATCGACGGTGAGGCCGGTGGAGCCGGGTACGAGCAGCAGGAACATGCCCTTGCCGTTCCACCCATCGCGCGCAACGCGATCGCCAGCCTTCAGCTGCTCGATCGCCTGCCCGAAGGTCAGACCGCGGCCACCGCCCTCGTACGACTTGTGGTGCTCGTGCGGGGGGATCGCCCGGTAGCCCTCGTCGAAGGCGCTGCGCGGCGAGAATGCGAGGTAGCCGTCCGGCTCTGCCTCCGTCGGCATGTAGCGGACGAGCATGCTGCCCGGCTGAGGCGCGCCGCGCGCGGTGATGTCGCCGGGCACCTTGATCGACGCCTCGGCGCCATCCTTCTCGACCACCGCGATCAGCGCGCGCTCGTCGGCCTGGTCGAGCTTGAGGCGGACGAGCGGGTAGGCCTCCACCATCTTGTGGCTGACATGGGTCGGCTTGAACGTGTCCATGCTCGTGCTCCTGGAGGGTGAGCCGAGCGACGCCGCGCGCCGCCCGGTGAGGGCGACGTCAGCCGATCGAGCGCTCGAGCACGTCGAGGGCGGCGGAGAGATCGTTCAGCGGTTGATCCATGCGGGACAGCGGCTCGCGCACAGCAACGACCTCGCGCACGAGCGCATCCAGGGCCGAGTGCGGTTCGACCCGCTCACCATCCACGCGCGAATCGCCGGGGGGCGCGCCACACGGATAGGAACCAGCGATCCGGGTAGCGATCGATATCGCTCGGCTCGCGAGATCCTCGATGGTGATGCAGCGCTCCATCCCGAACTTGCGCGCGATGGCCGCGAGTTCGACGACGCCCGCTAGCGTCGGGCCGGCCCCGGTCGCGCCTTTCACCTCACCCGAACTGCCCAGGGTCTTCCGGCCCTCGACGTACTGGCCACTCTGCGGTGCCGTCTTGGCTCCATAGGATCCGGAATTGAACGCGCGCGCCTGATCGCCACCATCCACCATCGTCACTCTCCCTCGTTCAGCGCCCGCCACAGCGGCAGGTCGTTCAGGCTCGGATCCGCCGCTGCCGGCACACCCGACGCAGCAGGCGAGCGGACCAGTGCGGATGCGGGCGACCGTCCTGGACGGCGCGCAGCTGCGCCCGCAGCCGGCGCTCCTCCCGGCGTTCGTGGACGAGCCGCCGGATCAGCTTGAAGAGCTGCATGGATCTCCTCCCGGAGCGCGTTGTTGCGGGCCGCCGTCGCGTCTGCGGAGGCCTCGATGCTGATGCAGAGCCGCGCGTAGGCGGCCTTGATGTTGAGGGCGTCGTGCAGCCCGATCACCGCGTCCGGGCGGCGCCCGAGCACCCGCTGGACCCAGGCGGGCGAGCGTCCGATCAGCGTGCCGACGCGGCCGTAGGCGCTCATCCGCGGCGTGCCGCGCGCGACGTGGTGCTGCACGAGGATGTCGAGGGGCGAGCGGACTTCCTCGCGCGCTTGGTCGGCCGTCATCATGGGCTCGGCTGCCCTGATCTTTTCGCGCATTCGCGAAATCTCCCGTGGTCTGTGAGACTCACAGCAACGGGAGCCGCGACGTGCAGCAGAGGAAAGAGAAACGCGGCGGCGACACGAGCGAGATCGACGGCCGGGAAGCTCAGGCGATCACGCGAGACGAGAACACGACCCGACGGGGCCGGCAGGCGTTGGCGCGCCTGATCCGGATGCACGGCGGGAAGGTCCAAAGGGGACGCGCACCCGACGACAGGTCGGAACGAACGGGCGCGCGATCGGCCGGTGAGCCCGGCGCGATGGGAAAGGGTCACCATGGCAGCACCCCGCCGGCGAAGAAGCCGAGGGCGAGCAGGGCGTCTGCGAGGCCGAAGACGAGCGCGCGCAGCGAACCGGACAGGCCGGCTTGCGCGAGGCCCAGCGCCGAGAGCGCAGCGAAGAGGACAGCGAGCCAGGGTGCCATGTCAGGCCACCCGCTCGACGGGAGCGAAGGCAACGACGTCACCCCCGCCCACGAATTCAGTAACGGTCCCGCACGAATTCGCGGTGACCACGATGCGAACCGAGTCGCCACGCTCCAAATGTTGGAGCACGGTCAGCAACTCGTCCTGGTAGATCGCCGCGCGCGCCAGGAAGTCAGCAAGCGCGGCCACGTTCTTGAGGACGACATGCAGACGACAGGCTTCGACGGCCGCACCGAGGGCGGCATCCGAACCGGGTTCGGCCAGCGACAGCAGGTTCGCGAGCCGCTGCCGTCGAACGTCTTCCTCGCCCAGGCCTGGCAGCAGGGTTTCAAGGGCGTAGGCGCACTGCGTCAGGTCGAACGGCTGCATCGCGAGCCCCAGGTCGGAGGGGGCCGCCACCGGATGGGCCGGCTGACCCTCCTGACGCTGGTCGGAGGCCGGGATACGCGGTGAAAGGGTTGGGACGCCTGCTGTGACGATGGGGTCGGCAGCGCAGGCGTCCCGCCGCACCCGGCCGGCCAGGCCGTTGGTGGTGCGGATCTCGGAATGGGGGAGGGGCGCGCTCACGACCGCGGGCTCCACGGCATCAGCGGCAGGTCGGCGACCCACAGCGCCAGCGACCCGCCAGCGACGACGATCAGCGCGATCGCGAGCCACACGAACGGCGCGATCAGGAACGCCACGATCAGGCCGCGCATGAGGGACGAGGAGGCGCGGACCGGCATCACAGGCCGTCCCGCGAGATGACGGCGCCGGTCCGGCTGCGCGCATCGACCTCGTCGCAGAGGGCGAGCAGGCGGGCGGCGAAGTGCCGGCCCTCAGCGGTCGTGACCGGCCGCGGCAGACCGTGGGAATCGATGTGCAGGATGCCGGCGCGGATCTGCGCCGTCGCCCAGGGGAGGCCGGCTTCCGTCGCAACGCCGCGCGCGGTGAGCGTGCGGGGGCGGGTCATGCGGCTGCTCCGGTGTGGGCGGCATCCTCGCGGCGGCGGTCGGCAGCGATCGCCGCGGCCACGAAATCGTTCGCGGTGACCGCGCCTTCGGTGGCGGCGGAAATCCGCTGCTGCATCGCGAGACGAGGGACCCGTTGGCCATACCTCCACTTCCGCACGGCCCACGTCGAAACGTCGGGCCCAAGCAGGGCAGCGAAGCTCTCATCAGTGAGCTTCTTCTCGCGGAGGTAGGGATCGAGCTGCATGGGCTCGATATATGCCCATGATGGGCACATCGTCAATCGAAGAACGTGCCCATCTTGTGCTCTGCAATCGGCTGGCGCCCCTGGGCACAATGCGGCGTATGCAGAACAATCTGAGCGCCCTGAGGAAAAAGCGCGGCTGGTCGCAGGACGAAATGGCCGAGCGCATGGGCACGACCCGCAACCAGCTGGCGAAGCTGGAGGGCGGGGCGCGCCGTCTTTCTGACGTGTGGATAAGTCGTGCGGCAGCCGCGCTCGGCGTGGATGCTGGCCAGCTGGTGACCACCGCGAAGGACGAAGTGCCGGTCGTGGGAGACGTCGGGGCTGGCGGTGTCGTCACGTACAGTGGAGAGGGCCAGGGGGCATCCGAGGGGACGGATCGACCGCCCGGTGCACCTCCTGAGACCGTCGCCGTCCGCGTCCGGGGCGATTCGATGCCCGGCGTCGCCGAGGACGGGTGGCTGATCTATTACGACGCCCGCGTCGCCGGCATCCCGAACGAGTGGCTGGGTGAAATCTGCGTCGTCTGGCTGCCCGACGATCGGGTGTACGTGAAGCGGGTGTTCCGCGGCAAAGACCCCGGCACCTTCGACCTCATCTCCACTGGCCGATTCGAGCCCCTTCGTGACGAGGAGGTCGAATGGTCGGCGAAGGTCGCATGGATCAAGCCGCGCTGACGACGTTCTAGAACGGCAGGTCGACGTCCTCGCAGGGCACGCGTCCGAAGGAGGCTAGCACCTCCGGATCGGCGTACTCACCTTCCTCAAGATCCACGACGCGCGTCAGCGCAACGGCGCCGATCGCCGAACCGCTCTCCACAAGCCTCTCCGCCAAGCGGCGAGCGCCCTCGGCGCTCTGACAGGGCTGGATCGGAGCCATGTCGTCCCTCCCCAGCCTGGTTCGGACGTAGGGCTGTACGGCGTGCCACGTGGTCTGAGCCATCAAGATCCTCCCGCTTGGACCTCCCTAGGTTGAGAACAAAAAAGGAACAAATCAACGGTCCGTGCCCAAGTCGGGCTTAGGCTGTGGACAACGGTGGAAAACCAGCATCGCATAATTGTGCCCATTATGGGCTTGCACGTCGTGCCCACATAGGGCACAACATGTCCATCGCCGCTCACCGAGCCGATGGAGCCCTCCGGTGCCCAAAGTTCCGACCCCTTCCGAGATCGTCGCCGACAACCACGCGGCCGCCGAGCGCCACGCCAGCGAGCACGGCACCGTCACCCCTGACGCCGCCATCGCCGCGCTTGAGGCCGCGTTCACCCCGACCCGTCAGGTGCTCCTCCGCGTCCTGGCGATGGTCCAGAACTGCCCGCGCTACGCCGACCAGGACATCATGTCGTTCTGCGGCTTCCTCTCCACCGGGGAGGTCAGCGAGCACCTCTGGGCGAACTTCCTGAACCTGCCCGAGGCCGACAAGGCTCGCGTCCTCGACGCGCTGCGCATCGAGGCCAACGCCGCCCTCGCTGAGGCCGCCTGACATGGCCGCCCTCTCTGACCTCCAGATCATCGGCTTCGCGATCTGCGCGGCCCTCACCCTCGGCGGCCTGGCGTTCTGCGCCGGGCAGGCCCGCTACGGCTGGGGGCAGTGATGGCCCGCACTCGCACCTTCATCACCGGCCTCGACCTCTCCCTTTGGGACGGTGGCGAGCAGCAGCTCGTTCTCGCGGTCGATTACGAGTTTCATCCCGGCTCCAAGGGCTCTTGGGACGAGCCGCCGGCCGGTGACACCGCCGAGGTTACGGCAGTCCGCATCTTGCGCGACGGCGAGCACCTTTCCGTACCCGAATGGCTCTCAGGTTGGATCGAGGCCGCGGCAGGTCTGCTCGACAGCCTCGTCACCCACGCTGCCGAGCAGAACGACAGCGACAAGTCCGACGCAGCCGAGCGCCGCGCCGAGGCGGACCGCGACGACCGCATGATGGAGGGCCGCTGACATGGCCGCCCCCAAACTCCGCACCCCGGCCGACGCCACGATCAGCGCGTCGGCGCTGCCCGACGACCTCCGCCTCTCGACCGAGCGCTTCCGCGCCGGCTGCCGCGCCCGGGAGGCCGCCTACCGCCTCGCCGAGGCCGACCGCGCCGTCGCGATGGCCGAGCACGGGCCGAGCCCGGCGTTCGCCGCCGCCGAAGCCGCGATGGCCGAGCACGCCGGCCAGTGGGTCCAGGCCCGCCGCGACGCGCTCGCCGGCTCCGACGTCACCCCCATCCGCGATCGCAGCCCGGGCCTCCGGGAATCCGCCCCGACCGGGCGGCGCTTCATCCACGTCTGACCACAAGGACCCCCTCGCGTGACCCAGCGCTCCCCAACCGCAGACGACCACGTCGCGCGCTCCATCGCCTACGGGCAGTTCATCGGCGCGGAATCGGCGTGCAAGCGCGACCTGCTCTCCGCCTACCGGGCCGCGAGCGAGCTCGCCGCCGCGGCCAGCATCGCGACGCTCGCCGAGAGTGACCCGCAGCACATCGAGGACCTGGCGCGCACCGCCCGATCCGTCTCGGCGCTCCTCGAGGACGTCCTGTCCCGGCTGCAGCGCCAGCAGGTGGCGGCATGAGCGAGTTTCACGCCCTCACGCGGCCGGCCTACGCGCTGGTCCCCACGGTCCTGCCGGACCACTTCTGCGTCACCCTCGACGGCGTCGAGATGGCCGGTCTGTACCTCGACAAGAGCGACCAGGAATGGGCGCTCTCGGTCCGCGCCCAGATCGAGACCCTTCCGGAGCCCTTCCGGCACTACGTCTACGCCTTCGCGACTTGGTCCGACCTCGTCCGCTTCCTCGGGATCGACGCGGCCCAGCCGGCCGACCCAGAGGCGAACACCGTCGAGGACGTCGTCGACATGGCGCTTCGGAAGGCGGGCCGCACGACCTACGGCGAGTTGCGTGCCGAGCTCGCGCGCTGGAACGAGACCGCCGGCGCCCGCCTTGAGGCGCAGCTCGTCGGCGCCTGCGTCGCGGAGAACCGCCGCCTACGCGCCGGCTTCACGGTCCTGGCCGCCGGCATCCAGTCCGCCATGACGGCGGTCGCGATCGGCGACGGCGAGACCAGCATCAACCTGCTCGCCACCGCCAAGCACGCCGCCGATCGCTTCGCCGCCTACGACCGGCCCGAAACGCTGCCAGCCGACGTGCCGGTTCTGGCGCATGTCCGGGCCGCGAAGGCGCGGCAGACGAGGGGGGCGCGGTCGTGAGCGCCTACACCAACGCCAGCCTCGCAGCTGCCGCTCGCCGCCAGCGGCTTACCACCCTTGGCGTCCGCACCCCGGTGCGATCCGGCGAGGGCATCCTGCGCGCCCTCGTCGACGCCGACGGGAAGGTGTTCGCGGTGCTGACGCCCAGCGGCTCGGCAGCCTCCGATCAAGCGCTCGTGGACCTCGTGGCCGCCGCCATCAACGCCGGCTGCGGCGTCCCGGCGCCCGCGATCGCCGCGCCCCTCGACCCCCATCACGTCGCGGCCGTCCGCGCCGAGAGCCGCCAGCAGGCCGAGCGGATGAACCGCGGCCGCCTTCCCGACGCTGCGGAGTAGCCCCCATGAAGATCGTTCAACTGCAGGCCGAGAACGTGAAGCGGCTGCGCGCCGTGTCGATCGAGCCCGACGGCAACATCGTCGAGATCACCGGGCGGAACGGGCAGGGCAAGAGCTCCGTCCTCGACGCGATCTGGTGGGCGCTCTCGGGCACCACGCACATCCAGGCGGTGCCGATCCGCAAGGGCGAGAACAAGGCCCGCATCCGGCTCGACCTCGGCGAGATCAAGGTCGTGCGCACCTTCACGAAGCGCGAGGACGAGACCTTCACCACCACGCTCGTCGTCGAGAGCGAGGAGGGCGCCCGCTACCCGTCCCCGCAGAAGATGCTCGACGCGCTCCTCGGCGCCCTGTCGTTCGATCCGCTCGCCTTCACCCGGATGGACGGCAAGGCGCAGATGGAGGCGCTGAAACGCTTCGTCCCCGGCGTCGACTTCGCGGCCATCGAGAAGGCGAACAAGGTCGATTTCGACAAGCGCACCGAGGTGAACCGGGATGCGCGGACGCTTCGCTCGCAGGCCGCCGGCATCGAGATCCCGGCCGACGCGCCGGCCGAACGTGTCGACGACGCGGCGCTCGTCGCGGAGATGGAGCAGGCCGGCGAGCACAACACCGACTTGGAACGCCGCAAGGGTCGGCGAGCCCAGGCCGAGCAGGCGATCTCCGCCTTCGTGCAGACCGCCGTCGAGTACCGCACCAAGGCGATCAGCCTGCGGCGCGAAGCCGACGAGCTCGACGCCCGCGCCGAGCAGGAGGACGCTTCGGCCCGCGAGATCCGGGAGAGGCTTACGGCGGCCACCGCGCTCCCCGAGCCCATCGACACGGCCGCCCTTCGGGCGCGCATCGCCGACGCCGGCCGCGTCAATGCCCTGGTCGCGCGCCGCGAGCAGCGTGCCGCCATCGAGACCAAAGCCGCGGAAGCCGAGGCCACGTCCGCCGCCCTGACGAAGGCGATGGACGAGCGCACCGCGGCCAAGCGCGAGGCGATCGCGAAGGCCGACCTGCCGGTGCCGGGCATCGGTTTCGGCGACGACGAGATCCTGCTGGACGGCGTGCCGTTCGACCAGGCGTCGAGCGCCGAGCAGCTGCGGACCTCCGTCGCGATCGCCATGGCCGCGAACCCGAAGCTCCGCGTGATCCGCGTCCAGGACGGATCGCTCCTCGACGAGGAGGCCATGCGGATCCTCGCCGAGATGGCCCAGGCCTCGGACTACCAGGTCTGGATCGAGGTCGTTCAGTCCGGCCGGTCGGCCGCCATCGTCATCGAAGACGGCGCGGTGCGCGGCACCATGCTCGTCGCAGCCGCGGAGTGACCACCATGGAAATGATCGCCAACGCGGGCCGGGCGCCGTCCTCGGTCCGCATCCACACCGACCTCTTCCAGGGCACCGATGAGTGGCTGGCGGCTCGGTGCGGCATGCTCACCGCGAGCGAGATGAAGCTGATCATCACGCCGACCTTCAAGGCGGCGAAGAACGAGAAGGAGCGCGCGCACCTCTACGAGCTCTTGGCCCAGCGCATCACGAAGCACGTCGAGCCCCACTATGTCGGCGACGACATGCTGCGCGGGCAGGAGGACGAGTTCGAGGCGCTGGCCATCTACGCCAAGCACTACGCCGAGACCGAGGCCGTCGGCTTCATCACCAACGACAAATGGGGCTTCACGCTCGGCTACTCGCCGGACGCGATCGTCGGCACCGACGGCCTCGTCGAGTGCAAGTCGCGGCGCCAGAAGTACCAGATCGAGACCTTCGTCGTGCACGTCGCCGAGGGGTCGATCCCGGCCGACTACCTGATCCAGATCCAGACCGGCCTCCTCGTGGCCGAGCGCGACTGGTGCGACCTCGTCTCGTACTCCGGCGGCCTGCCGATGGCGGTGATCCGCGCCTACCCCGACGAGAAGATCCAGGCCGCGATCGAGGAGGCCGCCGGCGACTTCGAGCGGCGGCTGGCCGAGGCCCACGACCGCTACCTCCACGCCATCGCCAAGTCGAAGGCCGTCCCGACCCCGCGCATCAACCGGGAGATCGTGCTTTGACCGACCTTTCACGCACCATCGCTCCGAAGAGCGACCAGATGAACGCCGACGACCTGATCGGCGGCCCGCGCACGATCACGGTCACGAAGGTCTCGCAGACCAACAGCCCCGAGCAGCCGATCGCGGTGTTCTTCGAGGGCGACAACGGCAAGCCCTACAAGCCGGGCCTGTCGATGCGGCGTGTCCTCGTCCGGGTCTGGGGCAACGACGGCAACGCCTACGCCGGCCGCCGCATGACGCTCTACCGGGACGACAAGGTTCGGTTCGGCGGCGTCGATGTCGGCGGCATCCGGATCAGCCATATGTCGGACATCGACGCCACCATCACGATGGCGCTCACCGACAAGAAGGGCAGCCGCAAGCCGCATCGGATCGACCCCCTGCGCGGCGATCGCGGCCCGGCGCCGGGGAAGGAACCGACCACACCGACAGGCGCCCCGAAGCCGTCGCTGTTCGACGTCGCCCGCGACAAGGCCCGCCTCGGTCGCGAGGCCTATGCCGCCTGGACCGATCGCCTGACGCCTCGCCAGGTCGAAGCGCTGGGCGAGATCCGCGGCGACCTCGACCGGCTGCTCGACGACGCCGACGCGCGCGACGAGGAGACGTTCCCCGGCGACATCCCGAACAGCGAGGCGGCATAGCCATGGCCGATCGTATCAGCACCCAGCGCAAGCGCTTTAGGCTTGGCGACCCGGACGGGCTCTACACCCTCAGCGAGGGCAACCCGGGTGCGCTCACCGTCATCATGGCGGCAGCCAAGCACCTGCCTTCGCCGCAGGACTTCATGTTCCTGTTGAGCCTCGACGACATGAACATCCGCGGGCCTCAGATCTGGGTCGCCTACAAGGACATCTGCGGTGGCAACCTGACCAAGCTCGCCGAGCTCGTCGAGCGCCGGGACGCAGACTTGGTCGCCGCGGTGAACCTTACCATCCCGGATGGCGAGCGGGCGGTGACGAGCGGTGCAAGCTTCGCCCATGTCTAACGCCCCGATCTGCCCCGCCTGCGATACCCCGGCCCGCCTCACGGACGGCCGCGAGATCTACCCGCACCGCCCAGACCTCGCCGACAAGCCGATCTGGGCCTGCGCGATCTGCGAGGACACCTATGTCGGCTGCCACCCCGGCACCGAGAACCCGCTGGGGACGCCGGCCGACGCAGGCCTGCGCGAGGCCCGCATGCTCCTGCATCGGAACCGCATCGACCCGCTGTGGAAGACGGCGGACCGGACCGTCGATTACCGGCCGAAGGGCGACGAGGATCGCAAGTTCATCCGCAAGGTCGCCCGCAGCCGGGTCTACGGCTTCCTGGCCGAGCGCATGGGGCTGACGCGCGACACCTGCCACACCGGCATGTTCACGCTGGAGCAGTGCCGCGAGGCCTACCGCGCGCTCAACCGCGTCACGTACCCCGAGATCCGTGCGTGGGCGCAGACCCGCCCGGGTTCGCGCTCGGCGAAGAAGGCGAGGGCGGCGGCATGAATGCTCACGCACCGATCGCCGAGGGATTGGCCACCGCGCCGTCTCGCGACTTCATCCGCTCACCATCCGGCCTGTTCCTGCCGTCCGCAGCGGCCGAGGCGCAGATCCGTTCGAGCCGTCGCCCGAAGGCCATGGATTTCTTCGCCGGCTGCGGAGGCATAACGCTCGGCTTCATCCAGGCGGGCTTCGAGGTTGTGGCCGCCGTCGAGAACGATCCGTACGCGGTCACGACGTTCATGTTGAACCTGTGCCGATGGGGCCAGGTGGAGATCCACTACGTCGAGCCCGCGGACAAGGATCGGCTCAACCGATCCATGGAGCGGTCGAAGACGAAGGGTGGACGCAGCCTCGCCGACACCGTCCGGCAAGGCTCCGGACTGGCTGGCTCCGGCTGGATCAAGAACGAGCCGACCAGCACCCCGGGCGTCTCGCACATCTTCTTCGGAGACGTCCGGAAGCTCACGGCGGAGCGCATCCTGTCGGATATCGGCATGAAGCGCGGCGAGCTCGACTGCGTCGCCGGCGGCCCGCCCTGCCAGGGCTACAGCACCGCCGGCAAGCGGGACGTGATGGACCCGCGGTCCTCCCTCGTTTTCGACTTCGCTCGGTTCATCGTCGGGCTGAATCCGAAGACGATGGTGATGGAGAACGTGATCGGCATCACCACGATGCTGACCCCGGACGGCCAGCCCGTGCTCGATCAGTTCTGCCGGATCCTCGAGGACGGCGGCTTCGGTGGGTTCGACGCCTTCCAGCGAGCGCTCAAGGCCAGACCCGATCTTGCCGGCCTGATGCGCGGCAAGGCCAACGAGAAGCGGAGCGCCAAACCGCGCGCCCAGCGCCCCATCCCGGCGGAAGCCGCGATGCCCGACCTCTTCGCAGCGGAGTAGCCCCATGGCCGAGACCAGCACCATCACGCGCGAGCACTGCTTCGCCTGCGGACACGCGTTCAAGGACGGCGACCCCGTCTACGAGGACGTGAACGAAGGCCTCATCCATGAGGGCTGCTGCGGACCCGAGCCGGAGAGCTACTCCGGCCCGGACGGCGAACCGCTGAAGCCCGGCGATCCGATCCCGGCGCCCTTCATCTATCGAGCGGACCCGGGCGCATTGGCCGTCGATACGCGCCCCGGGCCGCCCGACCTCGGGGAATACCGCAACTTCTACCGGCGGCCGGATGGGACGGTCCGCATGGGCCCGGCCTGGCGGGACGCAGGAACCGCTTCGATCATGCGCGAGGTCGCGCCCAGCGAGAGCTTCATCACCTGCCGCAACATGCGGTTCGAAGACACGCCGGCCTACCTTGCCGCCCTCGCGACGGGAGTCGCCCGTGGCTGAGACCACCGGCATCTCCTGGTGCGACCGGACCTGGTCGCCTTGGATCGGCTGCACGAAGATCAGCCCGGCGTGCGACGGCTGCTACGCCGCGCACCTGATGGACACCCGCCTCGGCCGCGTCGAGTGGGGGCCGCACGGCGAGCGCGCGCGTACCAGCGAGTCCTACTGGCGCAACCTCGCGAAATGGGACCGGGAGGCGAAGGCCGCCGGCAAGATCATCAGCGTGTTCCCGTCGCTCTGCGACCCGTGGGACAACGCGGCTGATCCAGGCATCCGGCGTGAGTGGTTCGCGGTGATGCGCGAGACGCCGAACCTCGTGCACCTGCTGTTGTCGAAGCGGCCGCAGAACGCGGTGGCGATGGCAGAGGCCGTCGGCGGGCTGCCGGACAACGCAGCACTCGGCGCGACGTGCGAGAACCAGGAGGTCGCGAACCGGAACGTGCGGCACCTGCTCGACGCCGCGCGCGACCTCTATCCGGCCTTCACCTTCGTCTCGGCCGAACCGCTGCTTGGGCCGATCGACTTCACCTGGATCGACTACGGGATCGTCAGCGGCCACCGGGTCATCCGTAACGCGCTGAAGGACTGCGCCATCGAGCGCATCGATTGGGTGATCACCGGCGGCGAGACCGACCAGGGCGCGCACAAGGCGCGGCCGTCGCACCCGGACTGGTTCCGATCGATCCGCGACCAGTGCGCCAAGGCCGGCGTGCCGTACCACCACAAGCAGAACGGCGAGTGGCAGGACGGCAGCGCCTTCGGGCCCGCGTTCGAGCGCACCGAGCACCGGATCATCTACCGCGACGGTGTGAGCGGGCCGCACACGCGCGACTTCTGCCTGCAGCGCGATCGGGAAGGCCTCCACGCCGGTCAGCACCCGACCGTCGTCTCACGCGTCGGCAAGAAGGCCGCCGGCCGCCTCCTCGACGGCGTCGAGCACAACGGGATGCCGGAGGTGCAGACGTGAGCCGGGCCCCGAAGCCGCTCCCGCCGCCGACGGCCGAGGAGCGCCAGCGCGCCCGCGAGGCGGCCGTCGCCCTCCGCGCGGCGATCGCCGACCCGTCCACGATGGGCGCGCGCGCCGTTGCGCATGTAGACCTCGTCCGCCCGCGCCGGGGCGAGTGGTGGGAGACGTGGGCGAACCTGCCCGGTTTCGCCCGCGTGAACGGGCGCCGCGGCCACTACTTCCACACCTGCCTCCCAGGCTGGACCTACGCGCGATCCGAGATCGTGGCCGAGATGATTCCGGACCTCGAGGCGCTGGCCGAGCAAGGCGTGCGGCCGACCGAAGCGACAAGCACGGGGAGGGCAGCATGAGCGTCCGATCCTTCATTCTCGGCACTGCGGCCGGCCTTGCCTGCTCCGCCGTCCTGACCGCCAACGTCATTGAAGCCTACCGCGACGATCTCTGGCCGCTGCTGATCCAGCAGCGTTCGGTGAACGCCATCGCTCTGGCCTTGCTGGGCGACACCCCCATCGTTGCGAACGGGTGGATGGGGCAGCCCTGTTCCGCAGCGCTGTGCTTTGGCGACGGGGCCATCATCGCGAACATGCGTATGGTCGGGCCGTTCGACCGGGATCAGATCCGAATGGGAGATCGGGTCACGTTCGGCGGGCGCGCGGGGATAGTGATCCGCGGCCCTGTGGAGATGCGAGCCGTGGAGCCGAGACCGCAGGTGGGGCCACGCTGATGCCTCGAAGCCTCCGCATCCCCGATCGATCCGAGGTCACCGACGAGACCATGATGCCCCTGAGCATCGCGGCGGAGGTCGCCATGGCGCACGGCATCGTCTCGTCCGTGTCCGCGAAATCCTTGCGGCGCGAGGCCGAGCGTGATCGGTTGGTCACCTACGAACTGTTCGGGCGGATTCACACCACGCTCGGCGACATCAAGCGGATGGCTCGGAAATGCCTCGTCCCGCCAAGGGAGCGCGCCTCTACTACTCGCGCAAGGACGACCGGTGGCTCATCCGCGACAGCGGACAGCCAGACGTCGGCACTGGCTGCGCTTATGGAGAGCACGCGCAGGCTGAGCAAAAGCTCCAAGAGCACCTCGCGCGAAAATACAAACCCGACTTCGGCAAGGGTGATCCCGCTCGCGTCTCGGTCCTCGACGTCCTGAAGGTCTACACGGACGAGCACGCGCCCCACACGGCGCGGCCGGACGTCGTGAAGTCGGCCAACCCGCACCTCGGCCAGTTCTTCGCCGGCAAGATGGTGGCCGACCTGACCCCGAACGTGTGCCGGGCATATGCGACTTGGCGCACGGCCCAGCCCCAGGCGCGCTACAAAGTCGGGCCCGGCTACCGGTTTGCGACCATCGACGAGGTGCCGCGCGTCGGCTCGCAGACGGCGCTCCGCGAGCTCGGCGTACTCTCGGCCGCGATCGGCTACGCCCATGCCGAGCACCGCCTGCTCTACCCCGTCGTCATCGCCATGCCGGACAAGAAGCCGAGCCGCGAGCGCTGGCTGTCGCGATCAGAGGCGGCACGCCTGATCCTGGCGGCCCTCGGCTTCCGCAACGTGGCGAACGACCCGCCAGGAACACCGATCTGGCGCCGCCCGCGTGTGATCGGCCCAGACGGGAAGCTGCGGGCCGAGTTCGACAAGAGCCGGCACGTCGCCCGCTTCATCCTGACCGGCCTCTACACCGGCACCCGGCACGAGGCGATCCTGCGGCTGAAGTGGCTCCCGACCACCGAAGGCGGCTACGTCGACCTGCGGGGCGGCATCCTCTACCGGCGCGGGCAAGGGGAGGGGGAGAGCTCGAAGCGGCGCACGCCCGTCCCGCTCTCGAACCGGCTGCAGGCGCACATGCGGCGCTGGAAGGGGCAGAGCGTCTCGCATGTCATCGAGTTCGAGGGGGCGCCGCTCGAGCGCCTACGCCGCGCTTGGAATACGGCGCGCCTCGCCGCCGGGCTCGGCGAGGAGGTGACACCCCACATCCTGCGGCACACGTTTGCCACGTGGGCCGTGCGCGAGGGCGTGTCGTTCGGGATGGTCGCGCTCGCCCTCGGCACCACCGAGCGGATTGTGCGCGACGTCTATGGCCACCATGCGCCGGAGCACATGCGGGGCGTGGTCGAGGCCGTCTCCGCGAGGCGGCGGTGAACACCCGGGGAACATCTCCCCAGAAACTCCCCAGGAACGAGGGCTCAGAATGTCCCTTTATGGCCTGGAATGGCGATCCGCGAAGGGAGCGGCGCTCTACGGCCAGTAAGGGCCATTCCTTTACACGGAGAGGGTCGGGGGTTCGAGTCCCTCACCGCCCACCATGAAATCAATGGTTTAGCGAGTCTCTGCACCCCCGATTGCCGTTCTGGGGTGCATATGGGGTGCAGGAGCCAGCGACCCTTCGTCAAATCCTATCGATCGTCAGCCCCGAGTGGATCGTCCCTCTGCGTGTGGGGGGTGGAAGTCAGAGATGGTCCGGCAACGACACGAACAACTACTCCAGGTCCGTCGAGATCAGCGGCAACTGCTACAAGGGTTTTTGCGGAGTAGGAGTTGGTTCGACCGGACAGCCCTCCAGAGCGAAACTGGTGCCCGTGGAGGCCCGTCAGCGTGTGAGTGGTCACAGGTCGCCGTTTTTGCGCGAACGCCGTGTGCGGGCTTCTCCTTGGCCTAGGAAGGCACCTGAGGATGTGCTCGCATTTCAGGAGCACTCCTCGACATCTGCAATCCCATATTTTCGAGAGAAAACTCAGACAAATCGGCTACTTAGCTCGGAGCCCGTATTTTCGCAGCCCCTTTTGATGGTGCCCACTTGGCAGTTCATCTGGACCAAGGTCGCCAGACAAGGTCGGGGAGGAGCGCTTGGTGACGAGGACGAGATCGAGGCCGCCTTCGTCGAGGCATTGGAGACGTGTCGCCCGTGGCAAGGCTTCTGGACTGGCTGTGCCGATCGGGCCGTGGCCGAACGGGTCAACGCTGGCCTGATTCTGGAGGCGGCCGGTCACCAAGTCCGTGATCTCCGATCCCGCGTCGGCGGCGAAGATCCGCCTGATTGTGAAGGCTGGATCGATGCCCGGTGGTGCGGAGTCGAGGTCACCGAGTTGATCGACCAGAAGACCTTGAAAGCCTCCCTGAAAGGCAGGGAGCAGTTCCTGATGTGGACGGGGGAGCAGCTCGTCGACGCGCTGCAGGATCGCGTCCGCCGCAAGGACAAGGCTTGGAAGGGTGGTCCCTACGAACGCAACTTCCTAGTCATCCTGACGGACGAATTCGCACTGACCAGCGACGTCGTGCACCGCCATTTGCGGGGCGAGGCGTTCCGCGCGGAGCTGCTCACCGACCTTCACCTGGGGTTGTCATACGAGCCGAGCCCGAACCCGAGCGACCAACCCGGTCTTCCGCCTGCCCTTTGCATGCCGCTGAATTCCACCTTAGGCGCATCCGCGGTCGTCAGCTCGTCGGTGGATCTTCCAGCAACGGGTTGAGGATCGGACGGCCCGCAGCCCATTCGCCTCGTTGTAGCTGTCGCTCGAGCGTGAAGGCGTCCGCCGGGCTCGGGAGTGCCGTGACCCGGAAGCCCAGCTCGGCGCGGATGTAGTCCCGGGTCAGCTTGTCGAGGGACAGCACGCCGGCGGCGATCTCCGGGATGCGGTTGTGGACGCGCGGCAGCACGAAGCGGTCCGAGATGTAGACGTTGAACTGATCGCCACTGCGGCGCCCGCCCGCGTGGCTGTTCAGTCGTCCGAATGGACCTGAGCCCGTCGCCGTGGACGAGCGGCCCGACATGCCGACGTAGAGGAAGGCGTCAGCCCGATCCCACACCGTGTAGACGGCCGATCCGGAACGGGGGACTGCAACTGCGTTGGTGGGCCAGTCCGCAAACCACAAGATCGGACCGGCCGATAGAGTGGCGAGGGGATCGGCCGCGGGAGTGTTGAGCATCCGGGCAGCCTCAACCGGGGAGCGCCACGCCGTGTTCGGCAAGGCGGGCTCGGGCAGCAAGGACAGCATCCTGGGGGAAGCGGTTTGGGTTGGTCGCGACGATGTACTCGACGGTGCAGGTGCCGAGGCCGGCCTCGACGAGCAGCGCGAACCCGGTGCCCTGGGTCTTGCCGCGGGCGCAGTCGGTCATAAAAGCGATCTCGCCGTTCCGGTGCATGGAGCGCACGCTGTAGGTCGACCTGAGGCGCTTGCCGGTCTTCTCGTAGCGACAGCGCTCGAGCAGGGCGATGGCCCCCCAGCACCCGGCGACGACGGGATCGGTGTAGTCGCTGCCGCGGCGCCGGAAGAGCTCGACGGCCGCGGCCCTGTAGGCGTCCGGCGCGTCCAGCTTGTCCGATCTCCGGGCGTTGTCCATCAGCGTCTCGAGCTGGGCCACCGAGCACTTGGTCAGGTCGATCTTCACGGCGCGTCCTCCGGGTTGATGGGCTGGAATGCCGTCAGGGTAATCAGGCGAGCGGGTTGGCCGCGTAGAAGGCCCAGACCTTCGCTGTTTCGCGCTCGACGAGCTCGTCGTTGCTCGCCCAGGGCTCAAGGCCGCTGAGCGTCTCCGCGATGGCAAAGAAGCCAGGACCGGGGCGGGTCCGGCCTTGCGTCTTCCGATGGACGATGACCGTCAGCAGAATGCGATGCTCCGCCCAGGTCCGCTCCAGGATCGCGCCGAGGATCCCCCCGATGATGGTCCGGTCCGCCGGGATCGACGGCGACAGGCCGACCAAGGCCATGACCGGCTCGTAGGTCAGCGGCTCGCGGGCGCCGTGGGTCTGCTCGCGGACGTGCTTCTCGAGGAAGGCGCGGACGGTTTCGATCTGTTGTTCGCGAACCTGCTGGCGGCCGAAGAGGCTCGAGGCCCGGACGTACCGGTTGCCGTCGATCCGGATCTCCTCGAGCTGGCCGATGCGGACCATCCGGTCCACGGCGGCGCGGGTCCTACCCCGGTGATCTGCCACCATCTGGAGCGGTAGGATGGCCAGCGTGGGATCTTGGGCCAGGGCCTCGACGTACTGGCTGGTCGTCTCAAAAGTCATCCTAATCTTCTCCGCTGAGCGATCCGTAGATCTACAAAACACTATGATAACGGATCCGTCAACATACGGATGTGGGTAACTTTCTGACCCCGGATGACACGGATGTATCTGAGACCGGGCGAGAGGGTTTGGTGCATTCACCAACACGCAGGACGACCAATCGGGCGATGCGGCGCAGATCCTGCGGCAGGCTTGGATCAAGTATCGGCAAGAATGTTGAGCAGTACAGCAGAAGTCTGATGAGAAATTCGGCCTTTTATTGGTCGCGTTTGCACTGGCGTTTTCCAAGTACCGGGGGGAATTTGCCATAAAAAACTGAGGCTTGTGACGGTCAACTACAAAGACACCCAGATGTGATCTTTCGAGGGGAGGTTGACGTCGCCTGCTGGCTCGTGCTCCTGTAACGCTTCCCTGGAGAACCCGGACGTTCAGACAATAGCGAAGTAGCGACGCTCACGTAGAGGGGCTGGCCAGTCTGATGAGCTGCGAGGCGAGGCTCTCCAGCTGGTTGCGCCACGCCAGGGGGGCGAGCCAGCGCTGCGGAATGGTCGAAGCCCCGAACACCGCGCCGGCGACCTGGCCCGTGACGGCACCGACGGTATCGGCGTCGCCCGCCAGGTTGACGGCAAGCACCAGCGCCTCCTCGAAACCCTCGGCCTGCTCCGTGCACCACAGCGCCGCCTCCAGGGTGTCGACGACGTAACCGGTTGAGCGGATTTCCCCCCGGGGTTTCCCACGCCAGGCGCCTGCAGCGATGGCCTGGATCTTCGATGCTCCCTCCCAGGGGCGGGATCGGAGCGCCTCCTTGCCCGCACCCAGGATTGCCTCGCGCAGGATCCGCACGAACAGGTCGCAGGCCTCGACGGCCTCGGTGGAAGCATGGGTGGTGCAGCTCTGGTGCCGGGCAATCCGCGCGGCGAGGACATCGTCGTGGAGCGCTCGCAGCGCCACCGGTGCGACCCGCATCAGCGAGCCGTTGCCGGCGCGGTCGGGAGCCGACGAGCCCGCGAACGGGTTGCCGGTCCGCCGGAAGTGGCCCAGCGAGTTCCGGGTCACGATGCCGATGTCGAAGCAGGCGCCGGTGCAGGAGTATTCGCCCTGCTCGGCCCAGGCGACGAAACGGGTCATCAGATCGGTGGCATCGAATTCCGGGTGCGCGATTGTCCGACGTCAGCACCTGTGGGACAGAATGAGGGTCTTCACGAACGGAGGATGGCTGGTTCATCGTAGCCCCTGAGGAGCGAAGATGAAGCAGACATCCGGACCGGCCAAGAAGCCGGCAGAAGCGGTGATCAAGGACATCCGTCGGGCCACACGTCGGCAGTTCTCGTCCGAGGAGAAGATCCGTGTGGTGCTGGAAGGCTTGCGTGGCGAGGACAGCATCGCGGAGTTGTGCCGACGTGAGGGGATTGCCGCCTCGATGTACTACGGCTGGTCCAAGGAGTTCCTGGAGGCTGGCAAGAAGCGCCTGTCCGGTGACACGTCTCGTGCGGCCACCACGGATGAGGTGCGGGATCTCCGTCGCGAAGCGGGGGCGCTGAAGGAGGTCGTAGCTGATCTCGTCCTGGAGAACCGTTTGCTTAAAAAAAGCATGAGCGGGGCTGGGGGCGACGAGGCATGAGGTACCCGGCCCCCGAGAAGCTGGAGATCATCCGGCTGGTCGAGCAATCCCACCTGCCGGTGCGTGCCACCCTGGACAAGCTCGGCATCACGCGCTCGACGTTCTACCGCTGGTACGACGCCTACCAGCGCGGCGGCCCCGAGGCGTTGAATGACCATCCTTCGCAGCCGAGCCGGGTCTGGAACCGTCTACCTGCAGAGATCCGCGAGCAGATCGTTGCCTTGGCTCTGGAGCAGCCTGAACTCAGTCCGCGTGAGCTGGCGGTGCGCTTCACCGACGAGCGGCGCTACTTCGTCTCGGAAGCGACCGTCTACCGGTTGCTCAAGTCTCAGAACCTGATCACCAGCCCGGCCTATATCGTCATCAAGGCCGCCGACGAGTTCCGCGATAAAACCACCGCGCCCAACCAGCTTTGGCAGACGGACTTCACCTACTTGAAGGTCGTTGGCTGGGGCTGGTACTACCTGTCGACGGTCCTGGACGACTTCTCACGCTACATCGTCGCCTGGAAGCTGTGCACGACGATGCAGGCCAGCGACGTCACCGCCACGCTCGACCTGGCGCTGGGTGCGGCTGGGCTCGATCAGGCGCGGGTGATGCCGCGGCCACGCCTGCTCTCCGACAACGGTCCAAGCTACGTCGCCAGCGACCTGGCTGACTGGCTCGGCATTCGGGGCATGACCCACATCCGCGGTGCGCCATGCCATCCGCAAACGCAGGGCAAGATCGAGCGTTGGCATCAGACACTCAAGAACCGCATCCTGCTCGAACACGCGTACTTGCCCGGCGAGTTGGAGACGCAGGTTGCCGACTTCGTCGAACACTACAACCATGCCCGAGCCCATGAGAGCCTGAGCAACCTCACGCCCGCCGACGTCTACTTCGGACGCGGCGAAGGGATCCTGGCCGAGCGGGAACGCATCAAGCGCCAGACCCTGATGGATCGCCGCTTGCGCCACCACGCGCAGGCTGCCTAACCTCTTACCCCAGATGAACCAGAGCCTCCGCTCCTGAACACCGCTGAATGTCCCAAATCATCTGACGACGGACAGTCACCCAGGACCTCGTGCTAGTCAACGGACCCGCCTTCGGCGCGCCGACACCGAAAGCCTTCCTCGCCACCCTGAAGCTGCTTGCGGCTACGACCGACAAGGTGCAGGGCTTCAAGAAGGTCGTATCGGGTGCGATGCGTGGCGTGCAGGATCTTATCGTCTCGACCACTGGTGCGCCCAACGCCACCGTCGCGACGATGGGCGGCCAGCCCGAGACCCACATCCTCGGCGAGACCTTCTACAGTCAGGTTCCCGTGCGCTTCGGCGATTACGTCGCCAAGTTGTGCGTAGCGCCGGTCGCGCCCGAACTGACGGCCTTGACCGACAAGGCCTTGCAGGTGGACGGAGGCCCGAACGCCATACGGGAGGCGGTCGTCGAGTTCTTCCGTGCGAATGGCGGGCTCTGGGAGGTCAGGGCGCAGCTCTGCACCGGCCTCGAAGATATGCCGGTCGAGAACGCCGCCACGGTCTGGCCCGAGAGCGAGAGTCTGTACCAGACCGTGGCGCGGATCCGGGTGAAGCCGCAGACGGCCTGGAGCGAGGCCCGGTCGAGCGCGGTCGACGACGGCCTGTCGTTCAGCCCCTGGCACGGGCTCGCCGCGCACCGGCCCCTCGGCGGCATCATGCGCTCGCGCAAGCAAGCCTACGAGATGGGCAAGCGCTTCCGCGCCGAGAGGAACGGCAGCACCATCACGGAGCCGCGTGAGGCAATCACCCTGCCGTAGTGCGCAATCGGGTGCACTGATCCTGGTACGAAGCGCAAAAGGCCAGGGTGGACGGTGCCACGCGACGGGTGATCCTGATGCGACGATGCCGGTTCGACGTGCGCCGGCCCGACGGAGATCCTGCTTCTGATCTCCGTCGGATCCACGGAAATCTACCACCGCTTGCATGACCTCGAAAGGTCCGATCCGGGCGGCGCGATGAGCCCGAAACTTATCGCCGACCGATCCCGTAGCAGTGCTCGACGAGAGTTCGTTCCCGTCGTTCCCGTGCTCGAAGCCTTGGTTTCAGCATGCGATGAATATTGTCAAATTATAATAAAACCGAAAAGATGATCTCTTCTGATGCGGAACAATAGGAGAATGATATTGTTGTCCTGAAGGTGGAACAAGAAATTCACCTCCGCAGGAGATATCCCATGAAGAAGCTCACGCTAGCCCTGACCGCGCTGACCGCCCTGGGCGGCATCGCCCTCGCGGCCGGTTCCGCCACCGCCGCACCGATGTCCGTCAACGGCCTTCAGTCCGAGAGCGGCGTCACCCAGGTCCGCATGATGCATGGTGACCGGATGATGATGAAGAAGCGCATGATGCGGAAGCAAATGATGAAGCGCCGCATGATGAAGAAGCGGATGATGATGAACCGCGGCATGTGACCGCCGACGCATCCGGAGGCCCCGTCACGGGGGCCTCCGCCCTGGACGACCGACATGCCGAGGGAGACCGTTTGCCTCGCACCTACCTGACGCGCTCCGCGCCCGACACGGGCGAGGTCGAGCGCCGCCGATGGATGTTCCGACACCCGGTCGTGATCCGCGTCACCCACTGGGTCAACGCGATCTGCCTCCTGGTGCTGCTGATGAGCGGCCTTCAGATCTTCAACGCCCACCCGGCCCTGTACTGGGGCAAGGTTTCGACCTTCGATACGCCGCTGATGGGGATGTCCTCCACAGAGGACGATCCGCCCAAAGGCGTCACGACGGTCCTCGGGCATTCCTTCGATACCACCGGGTATCTCGGCTCATCCACCGGTGGCGACGGCGAGGCGGCCGACCGCGGCTTCCCTAGCTGGGCAACGCTTCCGAGCGACCAGGACCTCACCGGCGGTCGCTCCTGGCACTTCTTCTTCGCCTGGGCCTTCGTCCTGAACGGCCTTGCCTACCTGCTCTACGGGCTGGTCAGCGGGCAGCTCCGGTTCCGCGTGATCCCGTCACGCGACCAGATCCGTCACTTCGGGACGTCGATCCGGGAGCACCTGACGCTGCGTTTCCCGCAGGGCGACGAGGCCAAGCGCTACAACGTCATCCAGAAGCTCACCTACCTCGTGGTCCTGTTCGTGCTCCTGCCGGTTCAGGTCCTCGCCGGCCTCGCGATGTCGCCGGCGATGGACGCGGCCTTCCCGTTCCTGCTGACGCTGTTCGACGGGCGCCAGTCGGCCCGCACGGTCCACTTCGTCGTTGCGGCCCTGCTGGTCCTGTTCGTGGTCGTTCACGTCGCCCTGGTCCTGCTGTCGGGCTTCTGGAACAACATGCGCGGCATGGTCACCGGCTGGTTCGTGATCGAGCGCAAGGTCGAACCGGCACCCGTCACCGGGGAGACCCGAGCATGAGCCGCCTTCCGAGCCGAAGGGCCCTCCTGACGGGGGCTTCCGCCGCGGCCGCGGCGGCCGTGCTCGGCGGGTGCGACCGCCTTGGCAATGCGGAGTGGTTCCGGCGCACCCTCAAGACCGGCGAGGACGCCAACCTCTTCGTCCAGCGCCTGCTGCTGACCGACCGGACGCTGGCCCCGGAATACGCCGAGGCCGACATCTCGCCGTGGTTCAAGCCGAACGGCACCGAGGATCCGCCGGACAGGGACTACAAGGCGCTCGCGAAGGGCAGGTTCGCCAAGTACCACCTGCAGGTGGACGGCCTCGTGGAGACGCCCTTCAGGCTGTCCCTGGCCGAGCTCCGCAAGCTTCCCGCCCGGACCCAGATCACCCGGCATGATTGCGTCGAGGGCTGGAGCGCCATCGGCAAGTGGACCGGCGTGCCGCTCGCCGACCTCCTGAACCGGGCCAAGCTCAAGCCCGAGGGGCGCTACGTGGTGTTCCACTGCGCGGACACGATGGACCAAGGAGAGGACAACGGCGGAGCGGACACCGCGGAGGATGGCGGCTCCGACGAAACAATCTCTGCCGGCAATGCCAACCCAGCCATGACCAAGCAATCGGGCGGTGGGGAGAGCAGGAAGGACTCAGGCGGCCAGCAGGCGTCTGATGACACTGCGGCCAGTGGTGGATCACCGGTCAGGTACTACGAGAGCATCGACCTCGTGGACGCGTTCCATCCGCAGACGATCCTCGCCTACGACATGAACGACAAGGCGCTTCCGGTCTCGAACGGCGCCCCGCTGCGTCTGCGGGTGGAACGCAACCTCGGCTACAAGCAGGCCAAGTACGTGATGCGCATCGAGGTGGTCGAGAGCTTCGCCCATCTGGGCGATGGCAAGGGAGGATACTGGGAGGACCAGGGCTACGCCTGGTACGCCGGTATCTGAGTTGGGGCTGACGTGACGTCTACCTCTCCGCGAGCGTTGGAAGCGCATCTCTCCTGGCGAACTCCGGGGGGCCTTCGTGGCGACATCCGGCCCTTGCAAAGCTGCAAAGTACAGTCAGCGCCGCGCAGCTGGCTATCAGACCGGCGACTCTGCCTCGAAGCGTCCGAAATGAGCGGCACGCGAACCTGACCGGCACATCCGGCCTGACGAAACCTGCGACGGACCAATGTTCGGACTGCAGCGCGAACATTGAAGGACAATGCCGTCATGTCCCTACATTTTGAACGCCTCGGCACGGGCCGGCCGCTCCTGATGGTCCATGGGTTGGGGGCCAATCTCCGCACCTGGGATCCGCTCTTGTCCGCATTGCGCGGCTCGCGCGAACTGATCTTGGTCGACCTGCCGGGACACGGCAGATCGGCCCCGCTCGCGGGCCGGCAGACGGTGGAGGCCTATGCGGACGCCCTCGACGGCTTCGTGCAGTCGCAAGGCCTGACGACGGCGGACCTCGTCGGCAGTTCGGTGGGGGGCCGGCTGGTGCTGGAGCTGGCGCGGCGGGGCATCGGTCGGCACTGCGTGGCGCTTGATCCCGGCGGTTTCTGGCGCGGGTGGGAAACGCGTTGGTTACACTGGACCCTCGCGGCATCGATACGCCTGGTTCGGTTGCTACGGCCCTTCCATCCCGGCCTATCGCGCCACGCCGTCACCCGTACGCTGCTGCTGGCACAATTGTCGGCCCGTCCGTGGCTGCTGCCACCGCAGCTCGTCGTAGAGGAGCTGCGGAGCCTGGCGGCCACACCGGTGTTCGATGCGATGCTGGTTGAGTTGGCAAGTGGGCCATTGCAGCAGGGCTCGGCAAAGCCCCCCGGCCTTGTCACCATAGGCTGGGGCCGCCAAGACCACCTGCTGCTGCCGCGCCAAGCTGCACGCGCCCTGGTAGCTTTTCCGTCGGCACGTCTGCAATGGTTCGAGCGCTGCGGCCACTTCCCGCATTGGGATCAGCCTGTCGAAACGGCGCGCGTGATCCTTGAAACGGTTGGGAAAGATACGCTTTGAAATAACTTGTCGCACACCCGAGCCCGCGGTCTTCTACGAGCAGCTTACGGAGCGACGGTGCGTTCCGCGGTCGTACGCGCCCCGGTGCGCGCTGCGGGAAGGCCTGCTTCGGGGCGTCTACGAAGCAGGGGCCTATGACCGCTCGGGGTGGTTTTTCGCCGGTCCGCTTACGAGCGGGATTTGGCAGAAACGGACATTACCGTCCCGCCCGCTCACGACCCTTTGCGGAAGGCCGAAAGGTCCGCTTCCTGGTAGCTTACTGAGTGAAGACCTAGGAACTTAGCGCGGATACCTGCGTCTGCTCGGTTTCTGCAAAAAGCTCAAAAAGCCGAGCTGCGGCGAGTGGTGATCTTAGATCCTCCCAATCGCCATTGAATTCAACCTTTGGATTGCCACACCTAGAAATTGAGTGCACGTTCCCGGTAGTCGCGCAGAAATAAACTACGTGCGGGCATGCAGCGGAAACCGGAGCGCTCTTGATGGACCGCCTACAAATAGATCTGTGCCTGGAGGTTGCCCGTGAGTTGCGCGCGGCGGCCGAAGAGACGCGGCAGACGCTCCAGGCCTCGCACGATTTCGTTCGGCGCTCCCACGAGCAGTCCGCCGCAGGGCCGCCTGCAGGTTGCAAGGACGACGACCTAGGCCCGTCGAACCAATTGGTGACGTCCCTCATCGAGGCCTACGAGGCTGCGGAAGACGACCCCGATACCCAGACCCGCCTACTCCTCGGTCACGTACTTCATCATGTCGGGCGTCGCATCGCCGGCGTGATGGGACCACGGGCGGCCGGGATCGCTGTGCATTGATCGACGCGGCGCGGGGATCGGCGGAAAACCATGATGAACGGTGACGATCCGCAGGACGACGCCCCCGGTGCGCTGGTCCGCATCGCCCGGTCGCTGGGTGTTCCAGTCGCGACCTTCCTGACGGCCGACCCACCTGAGACACCAAACACCGAAACCGCCGTGGCGGGTCTGGATCACCTCCCCGAAGTGGTGGCGCTGCTGCGTCTGTTCGTGCGGCTGAAGAGCCCCGAGGCCCGGGCCCGCTGCCTCGCCTACGTCGTGCAGGAGGCTACGAACGATAGCTGATCCGCACGGTCGTCCTCGACATCGGGCGAGAACACATGTTGCTGAGACCCGAGGAACGGCGCGGCATCAATCCGAAGGCTCAGAACATCGTGATGGACCAGGACCACTTCCCGATCGTCGGCATCGGTGCGTCCGCGGGCGGCATCGAGGCGATGCGGGGCTTCTTCCGTGGGGTGCCGGAGACGCTTGAGGCAGCCTTCGTCGTCGTCACACATCTCAACCGCGAGCATAAGAGCCTGCTCCCAGACGTGCTGGCCCGGTTCACGCCGCTGGAGGTCGAGACCGCCACCGACGGCGTGTCGGTCCGACCGGGCTGCGTCTACGTCATGCCGGGCGGTTTCGTCATGGGCATCGTGGATGGTCGGCTGACGTTGACGCCGCTCGAGCCGAAGATCCGCGAGACCAAGCCGGTCGACATCTTCCTGACGGCCTTGGCCCTCGACCAGGGCGATCGTGCGGTCGGCGTGATCCTGTCCGGCAGCGACGGCGACGGCGCTATCGGCGTCAAGGTGATCAAGGAGCACGGTGGTCTGACCCTGGCCCAGACGGCGGATGGCGACGGCCCCGAAACCCCCGACATGCCGCTCAGCTCGCTGCGCACCGGCTTCGTCGATTTCGGCGAGCCGGCCGAACGGATGGGCGACGTGATCGCCGCGCACGTCGCTGCCGCGCGGGATGCCCAGGCCGACCCGGCCGCGCGGAAGCCTGACGCTGAGCTGCTCAACGAGATCTTCGCTATCCTCCGCTCGCAGGTCGGGCACGACTTCTCGGGCTACAAGCCCAACACCTTCGTGCGTCGCCTGCAGCGGCGCATCAGCGTCGTCGGTGCGGCCGGGCCGGACGGCTACCGCAAGCTGCTGCGTTCCAATCCGGCCGAGGTTGGAATGCTGTTTCGGGATTTGCTGATCGGCGTGACGAACTTCTTCCGCGACGCCGCCGCCTTCGAGGCGCTCGCCACCCACGTCATCCCGAAGCTGTTCGACGAGCGCGCGGCGAACGACGTCGTGCGGATCTGGGTGCCGGCCTGCTCGACCGGTGAGGAGGTCTACTCCCTGGCCATCCTCCTGCGTGAGCACATGCTCACCCTGGCGGATCCGCCGCGCGTGCAGATCTTCGCCACCGACATCGACGAGCGCTCGCTCACGGTCGCCCGGACTGGCCGCTACCCGACGGCCTACCTATCCGCTGTCTCGCCCGAGCGGATCGCGCAGCACTTCGTCGTCGAGGGTGACAGCGCGGTGGTCGCCAAGGCGGTGCGTGACCTGTGCACCTTTGCCCCGCACAGCGTGCTGCGCGACCCGCCGTTCTCGCGCCTCGATCTCGTCTCCTGCCGAAACCTGCTGATCTATCTCGGCGTCGAGGCCCAGCAGCAGCTGATGCCGGTGCTACACTACGCCCTGCGCCCGCGCGGCTACCTGTTCATCGGCATGGCCGAGAACGTGACGCGCTTCGAGGACCTGTTCGAGACGATCGACAAGCGGCACCGCATCTTCCAGGCGCGGGACGCGATCCCGCCGGCCCGGCTGCCGCCGATGTCCGGGCCGGACACGGCGGTCTTCGTGGGGACCGGCCATCCGCACCGGCGCAACGTGAAGACGCACGCGGCCCTGCGGCACACGGTCGAGACGCTGATGCTGTCCGAGTTCACGCCCCCCCACGCGGTCGTGACGCGGACGGGCGAGGCCGTGCATTACTCGTCGCGGATCGGCGATCATCTGGAGGTCGTGCCCGGCCAGCCGACCCGGGAGCTGGCCGCGATGGCGCGCAAGGGCCTGCGGCTGGATCTCCGGACGGCCCTGCGCGAGGCGATCGAGGGCAACACCCGGGTCGTGCGCGACAGCATCGGCGTCGAGCTTCCGGACGGGCGCCTGCAGACGATCACCCTGGTCGTCAAGCCGCTCCACACGCCGAGCGAGACGGAGCCGCTGTTCCTGGTGGTGTTCGACGAGGCCGCCGCCCCCGTCGAGAAGGAGCGGCGGCAGGCTCTGGAAGCCGACGATCGGGACGCGGCGATCCACGGCCTGGAGCGCGAGCTGAGCAGCACGCGCGAGCGGCTCCAATCCGTGATCGAGGAGTACGAGACCTCCCTCGAGGAGCTCAAATCCTCGAACGAGGAGCTGTACTCCGTCAACGAGGAGATGCAGGCCGCCAACGAGGAGCTCGAGGCCGCGAAGGAGGAGACGCAGTCTCTGAACGAAGAGCTTCAGACGATGAACGTCGAGCTGACGTCGAAGATCGAGGCGATCGATCAGCTGAGCGACGACCAGGCCACGCTGTTCGAGGGCATGAACGTCGCCAGCGTGCTCCTGACGCCGGATCTCCACATCCGCATGTTCACCCGTGCCGCGGCGCAGATCTTCGGCTTGCAGCCGAGCGACGTCGGCCGGTCCCTGCGCAACTTCTCGGCGCCGATCGCCCTGACGTGGCTGTCGGACGAGATCCCGACGGTGCTGGCGACGCGCCGGCCCTCCGAGCGGACGATCGAGGGCGCGGACGGCGCCCGCTACCACGTCCAGTTGATGGCCTCGTCCCGGAAGGGTAGCCGGACGCCCGGGATCGTCGCCAACTTCACGAACCTCCTGGAGCAGGGATGACCGAAAGGTTTGCGCTCTGCAGCCGAGGATCTCGGTGGCCCTCCCGCGCTGGCGTGGTACCCATGACGTTGCCTAGACGAAAGTAGTGGGCAACGGCACACCTTTGCAGAGCCCGGCCGTCTCTCACTCATGGGTGAGCGGATCGCGGCGCCGGCCTAAGCCGAAAGTCGAATGTCAGCTTTCTGGCATCTGGCCAACGTCCGATTGCCACCCCGAGCCGACTCTCGGAAGGTCCGCTTCTGGGCTGTCAAGATCGAGCCCAACGACCGGGTCGGGTTGGTTTCTGCTGGTCCGCTTGTTTGACCGGTGCGGGCGCGAGCCCGGATGGCGGCGTCTGGTGCTGGGCAACCCGTTCGATGTAGCGCCGTGCCGCGTCCGGCGGCAGCGGGGGGCTGAACAGGAAGCCCTGGACCTGGGTGCAGCCCTCCTGGCGGACGAGGTCGAGCTGCTCGGCCGTCTCTACCCCCTCCGCCACGATGCCCATGCCCAACCGCTCGCCGATGCCGACGACGGCCCGAACGATCGCCGCCGCGTCGGGATCGGCGATGTCGCGGATGAACGCCCGGTCGATCTTGATCTTGTCGAAGGGAAAGCGGCGCAGGTAGCTCAGCGAGGAATAGCCGGTGCCGAAATCGTCGAGGGCGATCAGCACGCCGAGGGCGCGCAGGCGGTGCAGGCTGGCCATGACGACGTCCACGTCCTGCATCAGCACGCTTTCGGTCACCTCCAGCTTGAGGCGGGCCGCCGGCAGACCCGAGCCCGCGAGCGCCGCCAGGACGGTGGGCTCGAACCCCGCGCGCCGCAACTGGACGACGGAGACGTTCACCGCCACGCGGATGTGTGCGGGCCAGGAGGCCGCCTCGCGGCAGGCCTCGTGCAGCGCCCAGGCTCCGAGGGGCACGATCAGACCCGTCTCCTCGGCAACGGGGATGAAGGCGCTCGGCGCGACCTCGCCCTGCGCCGGATGGTACCAGCGCATCAGCGCCTCGAAGCTGACCACGGCGCCCGTCTCGGCATTGACCACGGGCTGGTAGGCGAGACGGAACTCCTGAGCCCGGAGCGCCTCCTTCATGTCGAGGGCGAGTTGCCCGCGCGTGGCGATGCGCGCGCCCGCATTCGGCTCGAACTCCCGATGGGTGTTGCGCCCCGCCGCCTTGGCTTCGTAGAGGGCGATGTCGGCGCGCTTGAACAGTTCATCCGGATCGCGGTCCCGCTCGGTCGCCACGGTCACCCCGATGCTGACCCCGACCTCGACGATCTGCCCATCGAGGTCGACTGGTTCGCTCACCGCCGCGATCAGCCGGTCGGCGAGGTCGCCGGCGTCGCCGGCCGCGTCGAGATAGGTTAGCACGATGGCGAACTCGTCGCCGCCGAACCGCGCGAGGGTATCGTAGGGGCGCAGGACCGCCCGCATCCGCTCGGCGACGACGCGCAGGAGGGCGTCACCGGCGGGATGGCCGAGGCTGTCGTTGACGGCCTTGAAGCGGTCTAGGTCACACGCAAGCACCGCAAAGAAGGTCCGGGCCCGGCGCGCATAGGCAATGGCCTGTTCGAGACGATCGCGAAACAGCGTGCGGTTGGGCAGGCCCGTGAGGGCATCGTGGAGGGCCATGTGCCGGACCTGAGCCTCGGCCTCATGACGCGCGGTGACGTCGCGCAGGGCCGCCACGTAAATCGCCCTATCCGGGTCCTGCTCATCGCGGACCACGCGGATGGAGGCCTCGATCCACACGTAATGCCCCGCCTTGTGGCGATGACGCAGACAGGTAATGAAACGGCCTTCCTGCTGGGCCTTCACCTGCGTCCAGAAATCCGCAAGGGATTGCGCATCATCGGGATGGCAGAACTCGGCCGGGGTTGTCTCTATGAGTTCTTCCGGCTCGTAGCCGAGGACGCTTCGAACGGCAGGCGAGACATAGTGGCGCCGCATCGAGAGATCGCCCAGCACGATGACGTCGTTGGCATTCTCAGCCAGGATCCGGTAGCGGTTCTCACTGGCTCGCAGAGCGCATTCCGCAGCACGGCGTTCGGTCACGTCAGTGAACGTCCGCACGACTCCGCCCCTGGGCAAAGGCCGCGTGCATATCTGAAGTACGGTCCCGTCCGGGCGCATACGTTCGTAGTCGAAATGATTCGTTTTTGACGTCCCGTGTTCCAGCCAGCCTCTGAGATCTTCGGGTAGATTGGCAAATTCCCCCAGCGCCGCCTGATAGGCGCGAACGGCCGCGAACGGCGCTCCGTCCTGAAGCAAACTGTCGGGTACCCCCGTCAGGGACGCGACGCGCCTGTTGGAGACCCGGACGCGATCGTCGGCGTCGGTCATGAGCAGGCCCTGGTCCATGCTCTCCAGGGTCGTCCGCAGCAGGGTGTCCGAGGCTTCGACCTGGTACCGCGCGCGACCGGCTTCGATCTCGGCGGCGCGGCCGCGCAACGTCGCCTCGACGAACAGGGCCAGATCCGTGAGGCGCTCCTTTTCGGCCTTGCCGAAGCTTGGACGGGGCAGCGTATCGGCGATGCAGACGGTGGCCGCGTGAACGCCGCCGGCCAGCGCGATCCGTATCCCCGCGTAGAAGCGCAGGAACGGCGCACCCGTGACGAGGGGGTTGGCGGCGAAGCGTTCATCGCAATGGGTGTCTAGCACGACCAATGGCTCGTAGGCCTCACCCAGCACCGTGTACGCGCAGAACGCGACATCCCGCGGCGTCTCGGATACGTCCAAGCCTTCCCGTCCGAGGAAGCGCTGATGGGTTTCGTCGAGGCGCGACACGAAGGCGTAGCGCATGCCGAAGAGCGCGGCGGCCGTCCGGCAGACTGCGTCGAGCGGTGGGTCGGAGGCAGACTTCTCCGAGACAGCAAATGCATCGGGTACGATGCATGCAGGGGCGACCTTGATCATCGATGGCATGCCTGAAGGCTTCGGGCTTAAAGATCCTCGGGCACAATATTTTATCAAAGCTTAATTTGCCTGTATTTCACTTCATTATATCTAGTATATTCGACGGAAAACTGATCATTTGATCGTGCGTCGTATCCATACTTCTATCTGCTTTTTTGAAGTGGGCAGTCCGGCTCAATTGTCAGCATCGTTGGGCCATTGGGCTGTCACCACACCATGGTCCGGCGAGTTGCCGCGGAGCGTTGGTGGACTTTCGCGCAAATCAATCGCAGATTGCAGACTTGTCGAGTTTCGGCTGCGACGGCTGCGACGGCTACGTACGAGTTCGGCGAAGTTGGCTCGAACGCGGAACGTCCTGTGTGGATGGCTCCCGCATTGCAAGCGGCGAATTGAGCTTCTGACGCGTTGGTCGGGTGCAGTCTTGTGTCCGGCCTGTTGATGCAGTCGTTCTTGTGACTGCTGGCCCTGATGGTATCCGCGAGCTGGGTCCCACTCTGCTTTGCGGGCTATGATGCCCTGGACATTCAGCGGGGTGTCCCGGCTCCCGGGCTGACCGGTTCGCCATCAACTCTCATCGTCCTCGCAACCTGGAAAAGTCTCCTTGCCGTGCTGTCAGGCGGCCGTGGCCGCTGGTGCGCGGTAGGTGCCGCCGCGGGTCATGATCGCCCAGGCGACCCGTGCGGTGCGGTTGGCCGCCGCAACGGTTACCACGCGCACTGGCTTGCGCTGGAGCAGCGCCGGCAGCCGTGGGTCGACCGACGTCGGCGCAGCCTTCGCGCGCCGGACCAAAGAGGTCATGCCGACCACGAGCAGGCGGCGCAGATAGCGGTCGCCCATGCGCGAGATCCGGCCCATGCGCTCTTTGCCGCCACTGCAGTTCTGCAGCGGTGTCAGCCCCAACGAAGCTGCGAACTGCCGACCGGAGCGGAAGCGCTCGGGCTCGCTCACTGAGGCGGCCAGCGCCGTTGCCGAGACGATGCCGACACCGGGGATCGTCGCCAGGCGCTGTGACAGGTCGCTGTCCCGATGCCAGGCCAACAACTCCTTCTCCATCCGGGTGAGATGGATCTGTACGGCGCCGATCTGATCGGCCAGCCCGGTCACCACGCGTTGCGCCAGTGGTGGCACCTCGGCTGCGTCTCCGGCCGAGAGCCGGGCTGCCAGTTCGAGCGCGTGCCGCAGGCCCCGCGCCATCTCGATCCCGAACTCGGCGAGCAGGCCGCGGATCATGTTCACCAACTGCGTACGTTGCTTGACCAGCAGGTCGCGCGTCCTGTGCAGCGCCAGCGCTGCCTGCTGCTCGGTCGACTTCACCGGCACGAAGCGCATGCTCGGGCGCGTCACCGCCTCGCAGATGGCAGCGGCATCGTTCGCATCGGTTTTACCGCGCTTCACATACGGCTTCACGTAAGCGGGCGGCATCAGCCGCACGTCGTGGCCGAGGCTCATGAGTTCCCGGGCCCAGTGATGGGACGTTCCGCACGCCTCCATGCCGACCAGGCATCGAGGCAGCTTGGCGAAGAACGGCACGACCTGCGCCCGGCGTAGCGCCTTGCGAACGACGACGTGCCCAGCTGCATCAACGGCGTGAACCTGGAAAATGCTCTTGGCCAGATCGATGCCGACGGTGGTGATCTCCATGGGGATGGCTCCTGCATCTGCGTGGCTGCTGCTTTGACAGCAACCACATCTTGGCACCGAGATGCCGTCAGTCGGAGCGGGAGCCATCCACCCCATCTGCTTTCGGATGACGGCCCGAGGTCCGCTCACCACCCCGAGCCGAAGTTGCCGGACGGCCTACGAATGACCGCTTATGGGACGCGCCCACGGCAACCCAGGCGACTGGGTTGGGTCGGATGCGGAATGTCTGCTTCGAGGCGAGTGGCTGACTTCCGCTATCCACCCCTCTCGGACCTTGCTGCATGTAGTCGTACGCGTCGGAAAACCGGTCGGATTTCGGACGTATGGCATGATAGGACAGCTGTCTCGTTATATGAGTGCTTGAGGGCGCATGCTTGGCCGGACGCTCACTCTCGCTGCCTAGGTGAAATCTCAGTCTTGCCGGGGGCGTCGCAGCGTGAACGCTTCGAAGGGTGCCAGCTCGCCGCCAGGGCCGACGACGTCGTAATAGGTGACCTTTATCGTGGTCTCGGTGCCAGGGCCGGCTCCGGGATTAACCGTGAATGCCGCGAAGCCGTAGGCGTGGGCGGCGTTGCGCACTGCGGACCAGTGTGCGTCCTCTATGACGTAAACGGATGGCCGCCTGCCTGTTGTCGGGTCCGGCGTACCAACTGAGACGATCACGCGACACTGCGGTGGGTCGAAGAACCGTCTGTTCGTGGGCGCCGACGTTCCTCCGCCGCCGATCACCATGTGGACTGTACCCTTCGTCGTATCGATCACATCAAGGGCGGTCGCTTGCGCCTTGGGTGTCAGGGTCCGGTTGGCTTCTTGTCCCCTGATCGGGTGCGACCGTTCGTAGTGATGCTCGTGCCCGCATACCACGAGATCAACGTTGTACGTGTCGAACAGCGGAACCCATTCCTCCCGAATACCGAGGTCCGCACCGTTGGACTTGTCGGCCGTGGAAACTGCAACTTGGTGCATGCACACGACGATCCAGTCGATGTCGCGATTGGCTCGCGTCGCGGCTAGCTCGCTCTCCAGCCACGCCTTCTGAGCGCCCGCTGAGTAACCCCTGACGTAGGAGTCGCCGCCGTCCTGGTAGGTAACGTCGTCGTTGGCGATACTGATCACGCGAACGGACCCGGCCGTGAAGGCGTACCAAAGCCCACGCGTCACATCGGTTTGGCCCGTCGCCGACGGCACGGCGAAGAAGGTCTGATAGGCTTTGTAGCCGATCGGCCCGTTGCCAAGCTCGTTCTCATGGTTTCCAGGCGAGGGCATCCAGGGTCGGTTGCGGGCGCTGCGGGTATTGTTCTCCCAAAAATCCCACCACGTTCGGATGCGATCATGCGCGAGGTTGGCGTAGCATAGGTCGCCGTTGAACAGGTGAAACAGCGGTCGCAGCCGCTCGACGCCGAGCACCACGTCGCCTGCCGCCGGCGAGCCGAGGTTGTCGTTGATGAACAGCGGCGTGCGAAGCGACAATCCTGCCGGCACATCAACCTGACGCCCCAGTGTCGGCGTCCCTTGATCACCGAAGCTGGTGAACGTAAACGCTGCGCGCCCTCGCGGCGCGGTCCGGAACGATCCGAAGTCGGGATCAGCGCCCTCGTGCATGGCGGCATACATGTAGGTGGTGTTAGGCTCCAGACCTCCAAGCTTCGCGTGGTAGGCGTGAACGGTTCGTCTCGACTTGCTGTCAACGTACTCGCTTGGGGCGGCGTCTGCGGTCTGCTCCAGTCGGCCGTCAAAGCGGCCGAGCAACACGCGTGGCCTGACGACAGGCTGCAGGGTGTGCCAAGACACGGTAACCTCGCTCGCGGCGTCGGCACCGAACTGCAGGTGCAGCCCCGAAACAGTAGGAGTTCCCGTCCGTCCGGTCGATGTGTCTGGCAGCGGCGAGGCTCGGCTATCGGGCGTAGCGCCGAGCGCAGACGACACGAGGAGCCCGGGCGTGAGGCCGGCAGCCGCCAAGAGCCTGCGGCGGCTTACCTCCAGGTCCAACCCCATGTGCTCGCTGGTCATCGTGGATCCTGCCTTGCAGAGTGAGCCGAGGGAGGCGACCTATCGCACGGCGATGACGGTTCGTTGAGACTGCATCCAACCTCTATCCCGGCGCCTCTAGAGGACGACGCTTCAGCCCATCAGGTCCGGGTGCGACGCGCCTCCCGAAAGAACTTAACCACTGTGTTTTAAATCAGATACTTAGCGCGCTAATCGGTGTTGGAGAGGCGCGTTGGATCACACTGACAGGATTTCAGTTCGAGAAAACGGTCGTTATCCGACTGTTTGGCCGTCGGCCGTGGATGAATTTATATCACTGAAAGATACAGATGTTTCTTTGATACATGTTACGCATTGAATCGCCATCCCGATCTAACAAGATGAAAGATTTGTTCAGGTATATGAACATCTCCGGCGGCAACTTCACCTTTTTCTGGATGAATTTGATGAACTGTCCATTCCCCCGGGAATGGTACGGCCCTCCCATATCCTACAAATATCAAGTGCTTAACTCTAACGACGCAGATTGGTACTTCTCCAGCGTCACCCAAAGTAATACTAAAATCTCGGTACAACATTGCTTGCCAGTCAGAGGGAAGATTATCTGGTATCCTTCCACGAAACTCACCTAAATTTAACGGAATCAAGTGAGTTTCATAAGAATGGCAATCTGCCGCTTTTTCCATTAGATGGGTACGCCACGTTTTCAGCGCATCATTCCATCTACTAAGGTCGGCACCATCGACTGCAGTAAAAAGAAATGCTCGCAAGGCTATGCTACAGCAAAACTTATAAAGCCAGGCGTCATAAATCAAATTATGTTCTATAGCTGGTGGGAGATTGTTCAAAGCTAATCTAGAAAATTTATTTTCAAGCTGCCCAAGGCGACTCTCGCAATCCTTACAGAGAAGATGATGCTTTGGTCCATCTTGGCTTATATTTTTAAGTCGCCTTTTTTGTCGCTCATGGACCGACAAGTTTTCCGCCCATAATGACATTCGAAAGCGAATTCGACGCTTCTGCCTAATCCACTTGATCATAAACCTTGGAATGATGTGAGACAGAAGAAGTTCTTTGTCTTCTTCACAAATGCCACATCTTCCAACGTGAGTCATTGTTCTATGCCGTGCTATAAACTTAAAGCGTCGAGTATGGCCATAAGTAGCGTTTCGATATTGCTGCGGCAATATCCCGTAGCTCGACGTCACGCAAATGCCCGATTGCGTGACGACGGCTACAGCGGCCATGTACCGCCCGAACGAGGCTCCGCATGCCGTCGCTTTTTCTTTGATCCGCAAACCCAATGGAGTGACGTTATGCGCTCTGTGATCCTCGCGCTATCCTTGCTCCTCGCCGCCACCAACGCCAGGGCTGAACCAACGTCCACCCTCAACGGAATGTGGCAACTTCTCGGCTCGTGCACCCAGTCAGTCGGCGGCCCCGCTGCGTCGGTCGGATCGGAAGTCACGCTTCTCTTCAGCATCAAGCGTGACGGAAGCTTACAGGGTAAGCCGAGGATCACGCACTCGAAGCTCGTCGGCGACGAGCAGGCTCAGAAGGCCTTTCTCTCCGAGGTTCTGGCATCCGTCGCGCGCTGCTTCCCGCTACCGATCACGGATGGACTCGGCGGCGCTGTCGCGGGTCGCCCGCTGCGGATACGCGTTATGAACCGCCCGAAGGAGCAAGGTGCCTAAATCCTGCTGTTGAGGCTCGCCCGCAAAGCCGACCCAGGTCAGGAACGAGGCGCGGCGCAGGCTTCCGCTCCCTAGCGGATGCCTGGGCCGATACGACCACGGCGCACGGTCGGCTCATGGTCACGATCCTCGGCGGCCTGGCGGAATTCGAACGTGAGCTGATCCGAGCGCGGACAGGGGAGGGGCTGAAGCGGGCACGGGAACGCGGCGTGCGGTCGGGGCCGAAGCACAAGCTCACGCCCCACCAGCAGCGAGAGGCCCTGGCACGGCGCGAGGCCGGCGAGAGCTGCGCCGAGATCGGCCGGAGCTACAACGTCAGTCACAGCACGATCTCGCGGCTCAGGGCGCCTCCTGAGCGAACCTAGAGGCCCAGCTAGTCTGAGGATCGAACAGGCTTCCCCTCAAAGGGGAGCCTGCCTCGTTGGTGCCGCCTCGTTTATGATCCTGCCAGCTACCGGCCACGGAAAAAGAAGAACTACGCCAGGAGAATGACCGGGATTGGCACCCCGATCAGCCACAGCAAGCTACCCGTCAGCATCTCGTGGCCTGACCGGCTGGCTTTGGACCGGGCTGATTGAGAGGATCAGCCAGGACCAAAGGAGTTGGACATGCGGCGAGGCCAGAAGACGAACGCGGAGCAGGTCGTGCTCAAGCTGCGTCAGATTGAGGTGCAGACGGCCCAGGGCAAGAGTTTGGCCCTTGCATGCAGGGAGGCGGAGATCTCCGAGCAGAGTTACTACCGCTGGCGCAAGGAGTACGGCGGCCTTCAGGTCGATCAAGCCAGGAAGATGAAGGATCTGGAGCGCGAGAACGCTCGTCTGCGCCGGCTCGTCGCCGACCTTTCTCTAGAGAAGCAGGTGCTGGCGGACGTCGCCTCGGGAAACTTGTAGCCCCCGAGCGACGCAGGCAGGCGGTGAACGGCATCCGCGAGAAGTACGGCCTCTCGGAACGTCACGCCTGCCGGATCGTCGGTCAGCACCGCGGCACGCAACGCTACGTGCCTACCGTGCTGGCCGACGAGGATGCACTGACCCAGGCCATGATCGCCCTGGCGTCCGAGTACGGACGCTACGGCTACCGCCGAGTCACCGCGCTGCTACAGGCAGCCGGCTGGCAGGTAGGCAAAGACCGGGTTCAGCGCATCTGGCGTCGCGAGGGGCTGAAGGTCCCCAGCCGACATAGACCCCGCAGCCGCTTGTGGCTGAACGACGGCTCCTGCGTGCGGCTACGACCGCTTCATCGCAATCACGTCTGGAGCTTCGACTTCGTGCAAGCCCAGACGCACGATGGGCGCTCTCTGCGCATCCTAACGCTGATTGACGAGCACAGCCGTGCCTGCCTCGCGCTGAAGGTGGCGCGGCGCATCAACAGCGTCGGCGTGATCGAGGCGCTGGCCGACGCGATGTGCCTGCACGGCATCCCGGAGCACATTCGCTGCGACAATGGCCCAGAGATGATCTCCAAGGCGTTGCGCAAATGGGTCGCCAAAGCTGGCTCACAGATCCAGTACATCGCGCCAGGATCCCCGTGGGAGAATGGCTACTGCGAGAGCTTTAACGGCAAGCTGCGCGACGAGTGCCTACGCCAGGAGATCTTCTACTCGCTGAAGGAGGCGCAGATCGTGATCGGTCTCTGGCAAACCACCTACAACCGCGTTCGACCGCATTCGTCGCTGGGCTATCGGCCGCCCGCGCCCGTCAGCTACCCGGGTCTGGCCTTCCGGCTACCCATGGCCGCCACCATGCAGTAGCCTCTCAATTGGCTCGGTCCAAAATACCGGTCAGGTCACCTCGGCGACCGGCGTCGCGGATCGCTCCACGAGATGCCGGCGCCGCTTCGGTCCGTGCGATCCTCGGGCTCGGATCCCCGTCGGCCTCGCGGATGGGGGATGATGGCGCCTCGGGCGAAATGATGCTCTAGGCTCCGGAGGCGCCACCCAGGACCAGCGACATGCGAACCGTCATCCTCGCGCTTGCCATCATGATCGCGCCCGTCCCGGCGCTCGCCCTGTGCAGCTGCGCCTGTGTCCAGGGAACCGCCGTCGCGCGATGCTCCTCGACCGCCGACAACGTGCCGATCTGCCAGCTGCTGTGCCCGCCCTCCGCTGCCGCGCAATCGGTCGCCGGTCCGTCGATCACGCTGCCGGGCGCGCCGCAGCGTCGCGTGGACCCGATCCAGATCAACGACCAGAACCAACAGCTGCGCTCGCAGGGCATCACGCCCCGCGACGGCCAGCCCCTGGACCGCTGACCCGCGACACGCCCCCCCCCCGCGGCACCCGATCCGGCCCCGGTTCACCCGCCGTGCCGGCCGGCCTGATCGCGCCGTCTCCGCACGATGGAGAGCGGCCGGCATAAGCCGGTCCGACGCCGGAATGCGGCCGGCCGACGGCAGGCTCGACGTCGCACGGGGACGTGCCCGCCCGGCCGATCCCGAAACCGGGCGTCTCAATCCAGCCGCACCGGCGGCCCGACGGCATGGGCGAGGTCATCGGCGAGCCAGGCGAGGGCGCCGCGGAACGGGCCGAGCAGGCCGACCTGGTGCCGGCGGTAGAGCAGGTCGTGGGCGAGCCGCGCGAACAGGCCGCGCAGGCGGCCGCCGCCGAAGGTGTAGCACCCGAGCGTGCCCCAGCCGTTGTAGTCGGCCAGGGACACGAGCGCGCCCTTGTCGCGATAGCGGAACGGCGCCATCGCGCCGCCGCGCCGCCACGCCTCGAAATGGCGCACGAGGTGCCGGGCCTGCTGGTGGGCCGCCTGCGCGGTCGCCGGCACCGGATGCTCCGCGCCGGGCTGCGGGCAGGCGGCGCAGTCGCCGAGCGCGAAGATCGCCGGGTCGCGCGTGGCCTGGAGGGTGTCGCCGACCACGAGCTGGCCGGTGCGCGACCGGTCGAGCCCCTCGATCCGGGCGAGCACGGCGGGCGCGCGCACCCCGGCGGCCCAGACCTTGATGTCGGCCTCGATCCGTCCGCCGTCCTTCAGCGTGAAGCCCGCGGCGTCGGCGCCGGTCACCAGGGCGCCGGTGCGCACGTCGACCGCGAGATCGGCCAGGGTGGCCGCCGCGGCCCGGGAGACGCGATCGGGGAAGGCGGCGAGCAGGCGCGGGCCGCTCTCGATCAGGGTGAGGCGGAGCTTTTCGCGCAAGGCGCCGGTGCCGTAGCCGGCGATCACGTCGACGGCGTGCTTCAGCTCGGCCGCGAACTCGACGCCGGTGGCGCCGCCGCCGACGATGGCGATCCGCAGGCTGGCCTCCGAGCGCAGCGCCGCCAGCACCTGCCCGCGCAGGCGCCGGTGCAGCGCCTCCGCGTCGGAGAGGTCGTCGATCGTGGCGCAATGCTCGGCCACGCCCGGCGTCCCGAAATCGTTCGCGCGGCTGCCGAGGGCGAGGATCAGCACGTCGTAGCCGAGCTGCGTCGGCGCGAGGGCCGCCCCGGCGCCCTCCGCGTCGAAGGGGGCGAGGGTCAGCTGCCGCGCGGCACGGTCGACGGCCTGCAGCGAGCCGAGCCGGAAGCGGAAATGGTTGGCCTTGGCCTGCGCGAGCAAGCTCAGCTTCTGCCGGTCCGGCAGCGCGGTGCCGGCGGCGAAGGTGTGCAGCATCGGCTTCCAGACATGGGACAGGGCCCGGTCGACCAGGGTGACCTGCGCCGCCCCGCTCCGGCCGAGGCGGCGACCGAGGCCGGTCGCCACCGTGATCCCGGCGATGCCGCCGCCGACGATCACGATGCGGGTCGGTTCTGCCATGCCGGTTCCATCCTCGAGGTCGTCCCGGATCGGTCCGGTCGATGCTCGAACGCGCGCCACCGCGCCGCGGTTCGCTCGGTGCGCGACCGGACCCGGCCTCCGGGGGGCGACGGAACCGCTGCCGATCCGCTCGGCTGAACCCGGTCAGCCCAGGGTTCGCCCTCGACCTCGGAGGAAACTCGGATGATGCGGGTGCATCGGCTTTGCTGGGTTGCCGTCCTGGCCGTTCTCGGCCGTGCCGATACAGCTTTCACGCAGGAGCAGGGGCCCTACACCGACGACATCGTGAAGTCGACATGGCCGCGCGGCGCCCGGATCGGCCTCGGCGCTCCCGTCTCGGAGCCCGATCACGGCCAGGGAACCGGCCCGAACGCGTCTCAGGACGCACGCTCCACGCGGTCCCGTCGGCCGGTGCCGATGAGACCGGATGCGCGCTCCTTTCCCGATCAGCTCTCCAGCTCGCTGTCCCAGTACAGGTAGTCGAGCCAGGTGTGGTGGTAGTCGCGGTGGTCGAACTCGGGCTGGCGGTGGTGCAGCTCGTAGCGGGTCGGGCGGCGCGGCTCGGTCAGCAGCGGCATCTCGGCCTCGTGCGGGGTGCGGTTCGCCTTGCGCAGGTTGCACGGGCTGCAGGCGGCGACGACGTTCTCCCAGGTGGAGAGCCCGCCGCGGGAGCGCGGGTTGACGTGGTCGAAGGTCAGGCCGCCCGAGGGCAGGCGCAGGCCGCAATACTGGCACGAGAAGCTGTCGCGCAGGTAGATGTTGTAGCGGGTGAAGGCCGGGCTGCGGGCCAGCGTGACGTAGTTCTTCAGCGCCACCACGCTCGGCACCCGGAGCGCCCGGCTCGGGCTGCGCGCCTCGACGTCGTAGCTCGCCACCAGCGTCACGCGGTCGAGGAACAGGGCGGTGAAGGCGTCCTTCCAGCTCCACAACGAGAGCGGGTTGTAGGAGAGCGGCCGGTAATCCGCGTTGAGGACGAGGGTCTGGAGATCCATCATCGGCGCGACTCTTCGAACGAAAGCCATACGGGACAACGCGCGAGATCGACATTGCGCGCTGTCCCGAGGACAGGGTCGACGGGGGGATGGGGCTCTCGTGCGTCCGGGCGCGGGATCCGGCGGCCCGGCGGCGGCACCGTCTCGGCCGGAGGCATGGGACACGCGTGGCGCGCCGGGCGCGGTCGGCGACCGGCTGGGGCGGATACATCCGGCTCGCGGCGGGGTCCGGGTGCCAATCCGGTCGATCCCAGCCCTTCGCGAAGTGACGAAAAGGCCCTCTCCATCGGGGCTTAGTCTAATAGCAGCGTGACAGCCTTGTGAAGCTCCGCCCTGTCGCGGCCGACGCCGCACCCACAGATCGGTGGATCGACGGGGTCTTCGAAGCCGACGGCTGCCGGGACGAGGGGGCGCGTCAGCCCCAGCGCACGAACATCGCGATGAACACGGCGACCATGCTGGCCAGGAGCAGCGGGTGGCCGTCGACGATCGCGAACACGAGCAGGGAGATCGCGCCCGTGGCGATGCCGAGCATGACGGCGACGGCGGTCGGGTTCATCGCAGCATGGCTCGCGGCCGTTCAGATCTGAGCTCGGGGTCCGCCATCGATCCGGCCTCCGGCAGACCCCGTATCACGATCCGCGGATCGGCGCGGCACCGATCGGCGCCGCGCCGCGCACCGGGGCGATCAGTCGCCGACGACCTTGCCGTTCGGGCCGACCTTCACGGTCTGCTCGCGGTCGGCCAGCGCCACCTTGATCTCGTACTGTACCGACTTGCCGTCGCGCTCGACCTCGGCCTCGTAGGCCTTGCCGCCGCCCGCCTTCTGCTCGGCGATCGTCAGCGCGTCCTTCAACGACGTGGTGGCGTTCTGGAAATCGGCCGGCTTGAGGCGGGTGAAGTACCGCTCGATCGGCTGGTTCTCGGTCTTGTAGAGCGCGCCGCTGTCGGCATTGATGCCGTACTCGACGAGCTTGCCGTCCGGATAGACGACCTTGATGCTGTAATGCGTCGGGTTCTTGCCGTCCGCCTTCTCGAAATCCGCGTCGATGGCGCGGCCCTTCTCGCCCTGGGCCTCGGCCGTGGTCAGCGCCTGGGCGAGACCGACCTTGGTGGTCTTGGCGAGCTGGAACTCCTTCTGGTCGGACTCGGCCTTGGCCGCATGCGTCAGGCCGAGCGGAGCGGCGAGCAGGCCGGCGGCGATCAGGCCGGCGGTGAGGGTGAGACGGTTCGGCATGGCGTCGACTTCTTTCCCAATGCAGATGGTGGCCCGAATAACCGATCGACCGCCGCTTGGTTGCCTGCCCATCGAAAGACCTGTCCAGGCTCTCGCCGGCGGCCACGGCGCGTCGCCGGCCGCCGCGTCGAGACGGTCAGCGGCGTCCGGCGCGGTCGCGCAGGATCGCGACGAAGCCGGCCGCCGCGACGCGGCGGTCGCCGTCGTTGGCGACGGTGTCGTCGGCCTCCGCCGGGACCGCGCGGGCCAGGCGCGCGGCAAGGTCGCCGTCCTCGGCGCGGCCGCGGGCGGCAAGCCGTGCGGCCAGGATCTCGGGGGCGGCCGTGATCGCCACGACGTGGACGCCGGGGAGCGTCCGGCGCGCCGCCTCGATCACCCGGCGCGAGACGTTGCACACCACGACCCGCCCCTGCTCGGCCTCGGTCAGCGCCTCGGCCGGGATCGCGTAGCCGAGGCCGTGCGCGCGCCAATGCAGGGGAAACGCGCCGGCCGCGGCGGCGCGGGAAAACTCCGCCTCGGCGATCTCGGCGTTGTCCTCGTGCGCCGAGGGCGGCCGGGTCACCAGGCGGCGCGGGAAGACGAAGCGCGGGTCGCCGGCCAGCTGCGCCCGCGCGGCGGCGATCACCGTGTCCTTGCCGGCCCCGCTCGGGCCGACCACGAGGACGAAGCCGCCCGCCATCACACCACCCGCGCGCCGGCGCGCCAGACCTCGCGGACGACGGGCACCCCTTGCGCCGTCCGCACGCGGACGAGGTCGGCGCGCAGGCCGGGCGCGATCCGGCCGCGGTCGTCGAGGCCGGTGGCGCGGGCCGGGTTGGCGGTGACGGTGGCGATGGCGGCGGCCAGGTCGATGCCGGGCACGCGCTCGGGCAGCTGGAACGCCGCCATCAGCAGGCTCGCCGGCACGTAGTCGGAGGACAGGATGCTGAGCAGGCCGGCCTCGGCGAGAGCGTGCGCCGCCACGTTGCCGGAATGCGAGCCGCCGCGGATCAGGTTGGGCGCGCCCATCATCACGGTGATGCCGGCCGCGTGCGAAGCCTCGGCCGCCTCGCGGGTGGTCGGGAACTCGGCGAGCGCGACCGCTTCGGCCCGCGACTGGGCGACGTCGGCCAGCGTCGTGTCGTCGTGGCTCGCCAGCGGGATGCCCTGCTCCCGGGCCAGCGCCACGAGGATCGGGCGGTTGCGGGCGTTGAGCGCGGCGCCGTCGCGGATCTTGCGCTCGGTGCCGGCCCGGATCGCCTCGATCGGCCGGCCGCCGCGGCCGGCATATTGATAATACTTCGCCATGTCGCGGAACTGCCGCTGCCCCGGCGTGTGATCCATCAGCGAGATCAGGCCGACGGGATGACGCCGGACGAAGGCGCGGACGGTGTCGATCACGTCGGCCGACGGGATCTCGCAGCGCAGGTGCGTCCGGTGCTCGGCCCGGAACAGGTCGGCGGCGCGCGCGTCGGCGATGGCCTGCGCCAGCGCGTCGAGCTCGGAGCCGAGGCCGCTGCCGTCCGGGTCGGTGCCGGCGCGCAGCGAATCGAACACGGTGGTGATCCCCGAGGCGGCGATCTGCGCATCGTAGGCGAGCACGGCGCCCAGCGGATGCCAGCGCACGCCGGGGCGCGGCGCGTAGTGGCTTTCCAGGTGGTCGGTGTGCAGCTCGACCAGGCCGGGGACGAGGTGGTCGCCGCGGAGGTCCCGGCCGCGCTCCGGCGCCCGGCCCGCGCCGTGCTCGGCGATGCGGCCGTCCACGATCGCGAGCCAGCCGTCGACGACGCGGTCGGCCAGGACGAGGCGCGCGTTCTCGAGGATCTCGACCCGGTCCGCCATCGCTCCGCCGTCTCCGCTCATGCCGCGCCCGTTCATGCCCCGCCCGCTCATGCCGCGATCGGCGCGCGGAAATCCGCCACGTCCACGATCCGCGTCGCCACCGCCTCGCGTACGTCGGCGTCGTGGAAGATGCCGAGGATGCCCGCGCCCGCCGCCCGCTTCTCGCGGATCAGCGCGATCACGACGTCGCGGTTGCGGGCATCGAGCGAGGCGGTCGGCTCGTCCATCAGCACGAGGGGCCGGTCGGCGATCAACCCGCGGGCGATGTTCACCCGCTGCTGCTCGCCGCCCGAGAAGGTGGCCGGCGGCAGGTCCCATAGGCGCTCGGGCAGGTCGAGGCGCGCGAGCAGCGCCGCAGCGCGCGCGCGCGCCACATCGGCGGCGAGGCCGCCCTCGATGCCCGCCGCCTCGACGATCGCGCGGGCGCCGACGCGGGGGATCACGCGCAGGAACTGCGAGACGTAGGCGACGACGTGCCGGCGCAGGGCCAGGATCGCGCGCGGCTCGGCCGTGGCGACGTCGACCGTGCGGGCTCCGTCCCAGATCCGGATCGCGCCGTGCTCGCAGCGGTAATTGCCGTAGGCCATCTTCAGGAGCGAGGATTTCCCGGTGCCGGACGCGCCGCCGAGCACCACGCACTCGCCCGCCGCGACGGCGAGGCTCGCGCCCGCGATCACCGGCAGCACCGTGCCGCCGCGCAGATGCAGGGTGAAGCGCTTGCCCACGTCCTCGAAGGCGATCAGCGGCGGGGTCATGCGGCGAGCACCGAGGAGACGAGGAGCTGGGTGTAGGCGGCCTGCGGGTCGTCGAGGACCTGATCGGTCAGCCCGGTCTCGATCACCCGGCCGTGGCGCATCACCAGCACCCGGTGCGAGAGCAGGCGGGCGACGGCGAGGTCGTGGGTGACGATGATCACCGCGAGCCCGAGCTCGGCCACGAGCCCGCGGACCATGTCGAGCAGGCGCGCCTGCACCGAGACGTCGAGGCCCGAGGTCGGCTCGTCCATCAGCACGAGGCGGGGGCTCGTCACGAGGTTGCGGGCGATCTGCAGGCGCTGGCGCATGCCGCCGGAGAACCGCGTCGGCGGGTCGTCGATCCGGTCTGCGGCGATCTCGACGCGGCCGAGCCAGTCGAGGGCGGTGGCGCGGATGCGGCCGTAATGGCGCTCGCCGACCCCCATCAGCCGCTCGCCGACGTTGCCGCCGGCCGAGACCGCCATGCGCAGGCGCTGCGACGCGTCCTGGCGCACGAAGCCCCAGTCGGTGCGCATCAGCGCCCGGCGCTCGGCCGCGCTCAAGGTCGCGAGGTCGCGGCTGGCGCCGTCGCGCATCCGGTAGGCGACCGAGCCCGCATCCGCCGCGACCTCGCCGGCGACCAGGCCGAGCAGGGTCGACTTGCCGGAGCCGGATTCGCCGACCACCGCCAGCACCTCGCCCGCCTCCAAAGTGAAGCCGACGCCGTCGCAGGCGGTGCGCGCGCCGTAGCGCTTGGTCAGGCCGGAGACCGTGAGCAGGGGGGCGGTCATGATCGTTCCTCCGCTCCGTTCTTCCCTCCCCCCGGCGGATCTCGGACTTGCCCGAGATCCGCACACCGTGTGCCCAAGTCGGGCAGGCCCGACTTGGGTGCGGGGGAGGGTGGGCCTCGCGTGAGCGAGGGTCGGGAGAGGGGAGCGACAGTGCCGGATACCGCGCTCCCCTCTCCCGACCCGCTCCGCGGCTCCCCCTCCCCCGCAGAGGGGGGAGGGGGAGCCGCCGGCCCGAACCCGCACCGGCGCCGGTCCTCGCAATGATCGGTGTCGGAGCAGACGAACATCCGCTCGCCGGCATCGTCGAGGACGACCTCGTCGAGGTAGGCGTCGTCCGCCCCGCACAGGGCGCAGGGGCGGTCGAAGCGTTGGATTTGGAAGGGATGGTCCTCGAAGTCGAGGCTGCGCACCCGCGTGTAGGGCGGCACCGCGTAGATGCGCTTCTCGCGGCCGGCGCCGAAGAGCTGCAGGGCGGGGCAGTCGTCCATCTTCGGGTTGTCGAACTTCGGCGTCGGCGACGGGTCCATGACGTAGCGGCCCGCGACCTCGACGGGGTAGGCGTAGGTGGTGGCGATGTGGCCGTGGCGGGCGATGTCCTCGTAGAGCTTGACGTGCATCGGCCCGTACTCGGCGAGCGCGTGGAGCTGGCGTGTCTCGGTCTCGCGCGGCTCGAGGAAGCGCAGGGGCTCCGGGATCGGCACCTGGTAGACCAGGATCTGGCCCTCCCTCAGCGGCGCCTCCGGGATGCGGTGGCGGGTCTGGATCACCGTGGCCTCCACCGTCCGCGTGGTGGTGGCGATGCCGGCGGTGGCCGAGAAGAAGCGCCGGATCGAGACCGCGTTCGTGGTGTCGTCGGCGCCCTGGTCGATCACCTTGAGCACGTCGGACGCCCCCAGGATCGCGGCGGTGACCTGGACCCCGCCGGTGCCCCAGCCGTAGGGCATCGGCATCTCGCGGGCGGCGAAGGGCACCTGGTAGCCGGGGATCGCGATCGCCTTGAGGATCGCCCGGCGGATCATCCGCTTGGTGCCCTCGTCGAGGTAGGCGAAGTTGTAGCCGGTCTCCGGCCGCGCGGCGGGCGTGCTCATTCGGCGGCCTCCCGAAGCGCTTCGTCCGGCCCGGACTCTCCCGTCCGCGCGGCGGCGTGCTCGGCGCGCAGGCGGCGCAGCAGCTCCAGCTCGGCCTGGAAGTCGACGTAGTGTGGCAGCTTGAGGTGCTCGACGAAGCCCGTCGCCTGCAGGCTGTCGCAATGGGCGAGCACGAATTCCTGGTCCTGCGCCGGGGCGACCAGCGCCTCGCCGAGCTCGGCCGCGCGCAGCGATCGGTCGACCAGGGCCATCGCCATCGCCTTGCGCTCGCCCTGGCCGAAGACGAGCCCGTAGCCGCGGGTGAACCGGGGCGGGACGTCGCCGCCGCCGTGGAACTGGGCGAGCATCTGGCACTCGGTCATCGCCACGGCGCCGAGCTGCACCGGGAAGCCGAGCTCCTCGGGGACGAGCTCCAGCGCCACGGTGCCGAAGCGGACCTCGCCGACGAAGGGATGGGTGCGGCCGTAGCCGCGCTGCGTCGAGTAGGCCAGCGCCAGCACGAAGCCCTCGTCGCCCCGCGCCAGCGTCTGCAGCCGGACCGCACGGTCGGCCGGGTAGTCGACCGGCTCGCGGGTCAGGTCGCCGACGGGGGCGCCCTCGTCCCGGGGCGACGGCTCGATCAGGCCGGCCTCGCCGAGGAAGTCGGTCACGCGCGGGCAGGCGGCCGCGTCCGGGCCGGGCTCGGCCTCCGCGCCGGGCTCGGGCGCCATGCCCTCGGCGAGCGAAAAGTCGATCAGGCGATGGGTGTAGTCGAAGGTCGGGCCGAGCACCTGCCCGCCGGGCAGGTCCTTGAAAGTCGCCGAGACCCGGCGCGACACCGCCATCGCCGCGGTCTCCACCGGCAGGGTGGCACCGAAGCGCGGCAGGGTGGTGCGGTAGGCGCGGACCAGGAACACCGCCTCGACGACGTCGCCGCGGGCCTGCTTGAGGGCGAGCGCGGCCAGATCCGGATCGTGGAGCGAGCCCTCGGTCATCACCCGGTCGACCAGCAGCCGCATCTGCTCGCGGATCTGCGCCACGGTGAGGTCGGGCACCGACGGGTCGCCCCGGCGCGTCTCGGCGAGCAGCCAGTGGGCGTTGTCGATCGCGGCCTCGCCGCCCTTCACCGCCACGTACATCGGTCTACGCCTCCGAAGGGACGGGCGAAGGGGCGGGCGAAGGGACGGGCCGCGACGAGCGCGGCAGCCCGGCGACGACGCCCGGCGCGGTGAGAAGGAGGTCGAGCCCGCGCGGGAAGGCGGCGTGGTTCGCCGCAAGGCGCGCCGGCCAGTCCGCCGGCAGCGGCGCGGCGGCGAGCCGGATGTGGCCGCGGATGCCGGGGCCTTCGAAGGCGGCGCCATCCTCGGACAGGCGGTCGAGGGCCAGCACCAGGGTGGCGGAGGTGTCGGGATAGTCGGGCGAGCCCTGCGCGAACGCCGCGAAGGGCGGGCAGGCGGCAGGATCCGCGATCAGCGCGAAGGCCGCGTCGGCGGGCTCGGCTACGATCGGTGCGCCGGTGTGGAAGCGCAGGAACGCGGCCACCGCCGGGTTCGCGGCGAGCGGCGCGTCGAGCCAGACCGGCGTGTCGGCATCGGTCAGCGCCAGCGCGACGGCCGCGAGTTCCGGCGTGAGCGGGGCGGGCGGAGAAAGGTCGCTCGCGAGCCGCCCGATGCGGCCCGGCCGGGCGAGCGCGTCCATCAGCGTGCGGAACGCCCCTTGCGCGTCGTGGACCGGGTCGGCGAAGCCGCGGGCGAGCGCCATCAATCCTCGCCCCGCGCCAGGGTGAAGAAGTTCACCCGCGTCGCCGCGATCTTTCGCGCCGCGGCGGCCGCTTCCGAGGCGCGGCGTTCGGCGATCCCCGCCAGGGCGGCCTCGACCGCCCCGCGCCGCGCCGGGTGCTGCCAATGCGCGTCGAGGATGGCGGCGAGCCGGGCGCGCGGACGGTCGCGGCCGAGATGGTAGGCGAAGCCGGTCTCGCCGCCGGCCAGGCGCACCGCCGCCCGGGTCACCGTCGCCTCGCCGACGTTGAAGGCGCGCCCGTCGCCGCCGATGCGGCCGCGCGCCATGACGAGGCCGGTCTCGGGCGCGCGCAGATCCTCGGCCTCGCAGGACAGCCCGGTCTCGGCGAGAACGGCCTCGAGCTCGGCGAGCGAGGCCGCCCCGGCACGCGCCATCGCGGCGCGACGGGCTTCGACCTCTGGCGTTGCCGGGTCGGGTGCTGTTTGGCTGGCGCACGGCATTCGCGTTCGAAGGCCTCCGATTTGTCTATAGATATAGACAAATCCAGTCGTGGACGCAAGGGACGATGCGATCCGTCATGGACGAGGCGAGCGACACCCCGGTGACATCCGCCCGCGCCGGCCCCGTCGAGCGCGGCGCGGGCCTGGCCGCGTGGCGCCAGATCGCCGACGCGATCGGCGGCGCGATCGCGGGCGGCGAATTTCCGGCCGGCAGCCAGCTTCCCACCGAGGCGGCTCTGGCGGCCCGGTTCGGGGTGAACCGCCACACCGTGCGCCGCGCCCTTGGGACGCTGGCCGAGCGCGGCCTGGTGCGGGCGACGCAGGGGCGCGGCACCTTCGTCGAGCCGGGGCCGATCCCCTATCCGATCGGGCCGCGCACCCGGTTCTCCGAGATCGTCACCCGGGCCGGCCGCCAGGCCTGGGGCGACCTCGTCGCGGCGGCGACGGTGCCGGCGAGCCTCGAGACGGCGGAGGCCCTGGGGCTCGCGGCCGGCGATCCGGTGATCGAGATGCTGACCCTGCACCGGGCCGACGACGCCCCGATCTCGGCGGCGCGGATCGCCCTGCCGCTGCCGCGCTTGGCCGGCTTCGCCGAGGCCTACGCCGCCTCCGGCTCGATCACCCGCGCCTTCGCCGGGTTCGGCATCGCCGACTACACCCGCCTCTCGACGCGGATCGGGGCACGCGCCGCCACCGCGGAGGAGGCCAGCCGCCTCGACGTGGCGCCGGGGCGGACCCTGCTCACGGTCGCCAGCGTCAACGTCGACGCCGCCGGCGAACGCATCCTGGCCGCGGCCTCCGTGTTCGTCGCCGACCGGGTCGAGCTGGTGGTGGATTAGCGGCGATGCCAGACGGCGTCGCGACGAGGGACTGGACCAGGCCTGAGTGCCGCTCCTGCGCGCGAAGCGCCCGGCAGGGGCGCCCTTGCGGACCGTCGGTCGGCTATTTCGCTGCTGCGGTCTTCAGGCGCGCTTTCGGCGGCCCTGCGGACGCCGCCGCGAGCAACGTCGCCCAATCGTCGGGGGGGATGGCCCATGTCGAGCATCCGCTCGAACACGGCATAGGCGTCGGTCTTCGCGCCGTGGGTGCGCAGCGTCTCCGCGTCGTTCACCCACGCATAGATCAGGATCCTGGTCCGGCTGTCGTAGCGGAAGAACAGGCGGAAGCGGCCGTTGCCGTACTTGGCCCGGAACCAATGCTTTCGGGACGCGCCGAGGGGGGCGCCCTGGCGGTACTCGGCCCGGGACGGGTCCTGCGGGACGGTCTCGAACATCAATCTCCGCAAGACCGCGAGCAGCTTCGCGTTGGCGGTCCTGCGGTACCCGTCCGGGTCGTCGGCCTTGGCCTTCTCCACGGCGGCGGTCAGCGTCTCGAGCTGGTCGAGCAGCAGCGGATGGGCGAAGATCGTCCACGCGCCGACGACCGTCATCGATCAGAGCGCCACGGGACCGTCGATGTCCGCGCCGGGATCGGCGTCGATCCCCTCGGCGAGGGCCGACATGCGCTCCATCAGATCGGCGGGGAAGGGCGTGATGGCCTGCGGCCGGCGCGCCATGTCCTGGGCGAGGAAGGCCAGGAATCCCTCGATCACGGGGTCCGCCTCCTCGACCTCGACGCGGGTGAGGCGCACGCCGCCCTCGTCGACGACGTAGGCGATCTCGCCGCCGTAGCTGACGCCCAGGGCCTGGCGCACGGCCTTCGGGACGGTCGTCTGGCCCTTCGCGGTGATCTTGCTGCGCTCTCGTACGAGGGGACCCATCGCGGCCTCGGCGGCTTGAGGTAAGGAATTTCCCTTCCCTCGTCGGCAGCCTTCGAAGCAAGCGCGTCGCGGCGCAAGGCGACGCCCTATGCTCCCCGGCATGGGCAGGGCCGCCGAGGGCGGCGTTGCTCGCAGGTGCCCGGGTTGACTACTGACCCCGGATGCGAGGCGCACGCGCCCCCCGGCAGGATACGCAACCCATGACCGAGCCATCGGCCCGCCACGTCGTGATCATCGGTTCGGGGGCGGTCGGGACCGTGAGCGCGCTCGAATGCCTGCGCGCCGGCCATCGCGTCACGGTGGTCGATCCGGGCGTGCCCGGCGGGGAGCAGGCGTCGAGCTACGGCAATGCCGGCTGGCTCTCGTCGCACTCGGTGATCCCGCCGGCGGAGCCCGGCATCTGGAAGCGCGTGCCGTCCTACCTCGCCGACCCGCTCGGGCCGCTGGCCATCCGCTGGCGCTACCTGCCCCGGGTGCTGCCCTGGCTGGTGCGCTACATCTGGGCGGCGCGCACCGGGCGGCAGATCACCGAGACGGCACGGGCGATGCGCACCCTGCTGGCGGATGCGCCCCGCCTCCATGCCGGCCTCGCCGAGGAGGCCGGCCTCGGCCACCTGATCGAGCGGCGCGGCCTGCTGCACGTCTATCCCGACCGGGCGGCCTTCGCGGCCGACGCCGCGGCCTGGGCGATCCGCCGCGCGGTCGGCGTGCGATGGCTCGAGCTCTCGGCCGACGAGCTGCGCCAGCGCGAGCCGACCCTGCATCGCCGCTACACCTTCGGGGTGATGGTCGAGGAAGCGGGCCATTGCCGCGACCCGGGCGGCTACGTCGCCGGGCTCGCCGACCTCGCCCGCGCCCGCGGCGCGACCTACGCCCGCACCCGCGCCACCGGGTTCCGCCTCGACGCGGGTCGGCTCGTCGCGGTGGAGACCGAGGCCGGCGCGATCCCGTGCGACCGGGCGGTGGTCGCCGCCGGCGCCCGCTCGGGCGCGCTGACCGCGAGCCTCGGCGACCGGCTGCCGCTGGAGAGCGAGCGCGGCTACCACGTGATGATCGCCGGCGCCGAGGCGGGGCCGCGCACCCCGGTGATGGCCTCGGACGCCAAGATGGTGGTCAACGCCATGGACGGCGGCCTGCGCGCGGCGGGCCAGGTCGAGTTCGCCGGGCTCGACGCGGCGCCGAACTGGAAGCGCGCCGAGATCCTGCGCGATCACCTGACCGGCATGTTCCCGGACCTGCCCGCGACCGTGCCGGCCGAGCGGATCCGGATGTGGCTCGGCCATCGCCCGAGCATGCCGGACGGGCGGCCCTGCATCGGCCGCGCCCGCCGCACCGGGGACGTGGTCTACGCCTTCGGCCACGGCCATGTCGGCCTCGTCGGGTCGGCGCGCACCGGGCGCCTCGTCGCCCAGCTCGTCGGCGGCGAGGCGCCCGAGATCCCGCTGGCGCCGTTCGACCCCGGCCGCTTTCTGTAGGGAAGCGGCACCCGGCCTACCGCGCCGGCCCGCCGATCAGCGCCCGGCGCAGCCGGCCGGACACGGCGTCGATCGCCGCCACGGCGACGAGGATCATCAGCACGAGGCAGGCGACCTGCTGCAGCTCGAGCACCCGGATCAGCTCGCTCAGGTACTGGCCGATGCCGCCCGCGCCGACGATGCCGATGATCGTCGCCGATCGGGTGTTCGATTCGAAGAAGTACAGCACCTGGCTGCCGAGCACCGGCAGGACGGCGGGCACGAGGCCGAAGCGGATGCGGTGGAGCGCGCCGCCGCCGGAGGCCGCGACGCCCTCGCCGTCGCGGCGATCAACGGTCTCGACCGCCTCCGAGAACAGCTTGCCGAGCGCCCCGACGTCGGAGCAGGCGATGGCCAGCGCACCGGCGAAGGGGCCGAGCCCAACGACGTTGATCCAGACCAGCGCCCAGATCAGCACGTCGACCGAGCGGACCACGTCGAGGCCGCGGCGCACCGCGAAATGCGCGAACGGGTTCGGCACCACGTTCCGGGCCGCGAGCAGCGCCAGCGGGAAGGCGACCAGCGCCGCGGCCAGCGTCCCGAGGAAGGCGATGGCCAGGGTCTCGCCGAGCGCGTGCAGGAAATCGGGGAAGCGGCCGCCGGCCGAGGGCGGCAGCATCATCAGCGAGAACTCGGCGAGCCGCCCGAGGCCGCTCACGATGCGGGTGGCCGAGAAGTCGAGGCGCACCATCGCGAACGCCGCGAGCCCGAGGAGGGCGGCCAGGGTCGCGAGCGTCGCGAGCCGCGCGCCCCACGCGGTCCGGAACGCGTCGGGGTGGCGCCGGCGCAGGGCGGCGACGTCCACGGGACGCGGCGGCCGGCTCATCGCGCGCCCTCCGCCCCGATGAGGTGGTGGCGCAGCCGCTCGGTGCCGAGGTCGATCGCCATCACCGTCGCGACGATCATCAGGAGGATCGCGCTCACGTCCGCGTCGTAGAAGTTGCGGATCGCCACCAGCAGCTCCTGGCCGATGCCGCCGGCGCCGACGAAGCCCATCACCCCGGCGCCGCGCACGTTGATCTCGAAGCGGAGCAGCCCGTAGGAGGCGAAGCTCGACAGCACCTGCGGCAGCACCGCGAAGCGGATCGCCTGGATCCGCGAGGCGCCCGATGCGGTCAGCCCCTCGACCGGCCTCATGTCGATGTTCTCGACCACCTCGGAGAACAGCTTGCCGAGCGCCCCCGTGGTGTGGAGGGCGAGCGCCAGCACGCCCACCATCGGGCCGAGGCCGAAGGCGATGACGAAGAGCAGGGCGAACACGATCTCGGGCACCGTGCGCAGGACCTCGAGGGCGCGGCGCGTCAGGAAGCGGCCGGCGCGGGTGCGGGCGAGGTTCGCGGCCGCGCCGAAGCACAGCAGGAAGGCGCCGACGCCGCCGAGCAGCGTGCCGAGATAGGCCATCAGCAGGGTCTCGCCGAGGAGCGCCGCCCATTTCGGCAGGCCCCAGTACCATTCGGCGAGGTCGCCGCGCAGGTCGGCGAGCGTCAGGTGCGGCAGGATGCGGCCAAGATAGGCGGTGAGGTTGCCGATGTTGTCGGCGAGCACCAGCGGCCGCACCTCGGCCATCAGGCCCGACAGGACCAGCAGCCCGGCGACGACCGCGAGGAACGCCAGGCTCCGCCGCCGGGTCGACGCGACCGCGCGCCCGTAGGCCTCGGCCAGGGCCGCCGCCCGCTCGGGCGGCAGCGGCGCGATCCGCCCGCTCACGGCGGCGACCCGTCCGGTCCCGGGATCAGGACTTGCGGCGCTGCGCGTCGTTGAACTTCAGCATCTCGATGATCGGCTGGTAATCCTCCAGCGTCACCGGGGTGAGGCCGAGGTCCTTGCCGTCGGAGAGGCGGTCGAAGGCGGCCTTGTCGGCGGTCGGCAAAGCGACGAAGGCCTCGACGATCTTGCGCTTCAGGTCGGCGGGCAGGCTCGACAGCATCGCGAACGGGCCCTCGGGCAGGAACGCGGACTTGAAGACGATGCGGAAGTCGGACGGGCTCAGCGGCGTGCCGTCGGGCTTCTTCAGCATGCCCTTGGCGGCCATGCGGGTGACGACGGAATCGGTCTCGGAGTTCCACAGGTTGGCGGCGGCGTCGGCCGTGCCCTGGGTCAGCGCCAGCACCGCGTTCTCGTGGCTGCCGGCGTAGACGGTCTTGCCGAACAGCGCGTCGACGTCGTGGCCGCTCTTGTTGAGGAAGAATCGCGGGGCCTGGTTGCCGGAGGTCGAGTTCGGGTCGACCAGGGCGAGGTTCCTGCCCTTCAGGTCCGCGATCGTCCGGTACGGGCTGTCGGCGCGCACGTAGAGCACCGAGTAGTAGCCCGAGGCGCCGTTATCGTGCTTCTGGTTGACGATCGGGTCGACCTTCACCCCCGTCATCACCGCGCGGGCGAACGAGGCCGGGCCGTAGAAGGCGATCTGGATGTTGCCGGCGCGCTGGCCCTCGATCACCGCGGCGTAGTCGTTGGCGACCCGCAGCTTCACCGGCACCCCGAGCGCCTTGGTGAGGTAGGCGGCGAGCGGCGCGTAGCGGTCGGTGGTGCCGGTGGCGTTCTCGACGGGAATCGCGCCGAGGGTGATCTCGGGCACCGTCGCCTTCCAATCCTGAGCCAGGGCGGGCTGCAGGGCGAGCGCGGCCAGGCCGCCCGCGAGGGCGCCGACGAGGGTGCGACGGTCGAGCATCATCATCTCCGGGAAGGGGCGTGGCACGGGGTCGTCCGGGGTCAGGCGACGAGGGCGGCGGGCTCGACCGCGTTCGGCGCCCGGTCCATCACCTCGCCGGCCTCCAGGCCGTAGAGCTGCTTGGCGACGTCCTCGGTGAGGTCGAAGGCGCCGCCGTCGAACACCACGCGGCCGTCGGCGAGGCCGACGAGCCGGTCGCAATAGGCGCGGGCGAGGTCGAGCGAGTGCAGGTTGCACAGCACGGTGATGCCGAGGCGCCGGTTGGCGTCGGCGAGCGCATCCATCACCAGCTTGGTGTTGCGCGGGTCCAGCGAGGCCACCGGCTCGTCGGCGAGGATGATGTCGGGCTCCTGCACCAGCGCGCGGGCGATCGCGACCCGCTGCTGCTGCCCGCCCGAGAGCTGGTCGGCGCGGTGGGCGGAAAAGCCCGCCATGTCGAACGCCTCGAGCGCCGCGAGCGCCCGCGCCCGGTCCTCGGCCGACCACAGCTTCAGGAGCGCGCGGTGGCTCGGGGCGTGGGCGAGGCGCCCCATCAGCACGTTGGTCAGCACGTCGAGGCGGCCGACCAGGTTGAACTGCTGGAACACCATGGCGCAGCGGGCGCGCCAGCGGCGCAGGTCGCGCCCCCGGAGCGCGGTGACGTCGAGCCCGTCGAACAGGATCCACCCGGCCGAGGGCTCGGCGAGGCGGTTGAGCATGCGCAGGAAGGTCGACTTGCCGGCGCCCGAGCGCCCGATCACCCCGACGAAGCTGCCCGGCTCGATCCGCAGCGAGATCCGGTCGACCGCGAGGCGCGGTCCGTAGCGCCGCGTGAGGCTATCGACGATGAGCATGCGTGCCGTCCGCCGCGAGGGATGCGCCGGTAGATCCGTCGCGCGCGACGATAGGATGACAGCCGCGCCGCGACCCGTGGTTTCATCGTGAACGGGCGCGCCGTGCGGCTACGCAGCGAACGGGATCCGGCGCAGGATGCGGAACGGCGCCGCGCCGTCCTGGCGCAGCAGCGTGATCGCGTCGATCGTCAGCGCCGTCGGCGGGCAGGCCGCCGCGAGGCGGGCGCGCCAGGTTTCGCGGGCGTCGCCGGCGAGGCGGCCGGTCAGGGTCATGTGGAAGCGGAAGGCCTCGAAGACGTGGGGATAGCCCCAGCGGTCGAGGAGCGCGCGGCGGCGCGCGTCGAGGCGCTCCGGCTGGCGGCGCGCCCGCTCCGCCGGGGTGAGGCCGGCCCGGAACGGGTCGAGGGCGGCGACGCACTCGGCCGCGAGCAGGCCAAGCCCGGGCGGCGGCGCGGTGGGCACCAGGGCGACGAAGTCCCCGAGCAGGGTCACCGCGAGGGGCCCGACCGCCAGGGGCGCGCGGGGCTGCGCCAGCGCCGCGCAGGCCGCGAGGAGGTCGCCCTCGGTCCGGCCCGCGGCGAGGCGCATCGGCGCCTTCAGCGTCGCGTGGAAGCCGTAGACCCGCGGCGCCGCGGTGACGACGGCGAGCGCCGCGCGCGCGGCCGCGTCCCATCCGGGCAGGTGCGCATCGCCGAGGACCGCCTCGCCGAAGGCGGCGAGCGCCGATCCGGGCTCCGGCGTGACGTAGAGCGCGTAGCGTGTCGGGGCGTCCACCTGGGCACTCGCTTCGGGCGTGGATCGGTCACGGCCCGGCGCGGATAGAACCCGATCGCCCGCTCGGCAAGGCGCGGCCGCTCAGCCCCGCGGGATCGGGCGGTTGCGGCAGGCGGCGCGATATTGCTGCCGGCTCAGGCCGCGCATGTTGCGGCGGTCGGCTTCCTGGGTGCAGGCGATCTTGCGGTCGGCCTTGTTGAGGCTCTTCGTGCCGCTCGACGGGACGTCGGTCGGCGCGGGCGCGGTGTAGGATTGCGCGAGGCCCGACGTCGTCAGCAACGCGAGACACAGGGTGCTTGCCAAGACCGTACGCATCCAACGAACTCCTGCTTCATCTGTCGCGCTCGCCGGGCAATAACCGGGCCAAGCTTGGCGGCTCGGGGCGTGGTCGATCACGCGGTGCGGCCGGCGGCGATCGCGGCGACGACGCGATGCGAATCCGACACCCATCCGAAGATGCCGCCCTGCGCCACGATCATCGCGAGGCCGGCCGCGTGGAAGGCCGGGATGTACGAGCCGCAGGCATCCGACACCACGAGGCAGCGGTAGCCGCGGTCATTGGCCTCGCGCACGGTGGTGTGGACGCAGACCTCGGTGGTGACGCCGCAGACGAGCAGCGTGGCGACGCTGCGCGCGGCCAGGATCTCGGCCAGGTCGGTGGCGTAGAACGCGCCCTTGCCCGGCTTGTCGACCACCGGCTCGCCGGGAGCGGGCGCGAGGTCGGCGACGATGTCGTGGCCGGGCTCGCCGCGGATCAGGATGCGCCCCATCGGCCCGGGCGCGCCGATGCGGGCGGACGGCGTGCCGCGGGCGATCTTGGCGGCGGGCGCGTCCGACAGGTCGGGGCGATGCCCTTCGCGGGTGTGGACCACGAGGAGGCCGGCCCGCCGCGCCGCCGCCAGCAGCGCCTGCGCCGGCGGCACGGCGGCGGCGAGCAGCGAGACGTCGTTGCCGAGGCTCTCGCCGAAGCCGCTGGGCTCCAGGAAATCGCGCTGCATGTCGATGATCACCAGCGCCGTCGTCGCCAGGTCGATCGCCAGCGGGCCCGGCTCGGCATCCACGGTCACCATCGGCGCGAATCTCCCGTCCTGCGGCCGGCTCGGCGGCGCGCGACGCGACGATGTCGGGCGATGGCGCGGAATGCATCCGCAAATACTGCCCGACATTGCTCGAATGTTGTGCGCATGCTGCCGACGTCATGGGCGGTGGCGCGTTCGTCGGCGGACGACGCGCCGCCGGAGGTGGGAGCCCGGCCGCCGCGTCGCGCGTTTCAGGGTCGCCGCCGCCGCACCCGTCGGAGCGGGCGCCTGCGCTCGGCCGGCAAACCTGTTGCCGAATTATGACTCGGCCGCCGCCTCTCGCCCAGGTGGCACGCGCTGGCATATCGGTTGCTGCCTGCTCACCGGATTTTCGGCACGGAGAGGGCAGACATGATCGCTCGGGGACTCGTTGCAGCGGCCATGTCGCTCGGTCTGGTGGGATACGGCGCGGCGGCCGATCTCGATGCGAAGAAGGACAAGGCGCCCGTCGAGGCGCCGGCCAAGGAGGCGCCGTTCTTCCTCTTCGCCGACACGCAGTTCAGCTATCGCTACCAGTTCCCGACCGTGTCGCCGGGCGTCCAGATCCAGAAGGCCGACGGCTCGTTCGTCAGCCGCGAGGCGCCCAAGCAGATCTACAACATCTCGCATGCCGACGCCTGGGCCTACGGCACGAACTTCTTCTCGCTCGACATCCTCAAGTCGGGCTCGCAATTCCCGGCCGGCACCACGAACCCGCCCGGCAGCGTCGGCGCGCCGTTCTTCGCCGATTACGGCAACACCGAAGCCTACGGCCTCTATCGCGGCACCCTGAGCCTCAACGCGCTGACCAACTCCAAGGCGTTCACGCTGCCGGGCATCGTCAAGGACATCTCCCTCGCCTTCGGCTTCGACGCGAACTCGCAGAACGACGCGTTCGGCTCGAAGAAGCGCGACGTGGTCGGCGGCCTCAACTTCTCCTTCGACGTGCCGGCCGGATTCCTGAACCTGTCGGTCCACGCCTACAAGGAATGGAACCGCAACGGCTTCAACCTGCAGCCCGATCGCGACCAGAGCTTCGACGTGGTGCCGGAATTCGAGGTGGTCTACAATTTCCCCCTCGCCTTCACCAACCTGCCGCTGAGCCTGACCGGCTTCAACAACATCGTGCTGCCCAAGGGCCGCGGCGTGCAGAACGTGGCCGACTTCGCCTTCAACCCGAAGCGCGGCCTCGAATTCCTGTCGCGCACCAACCTGGTGCTCGACGTGGGCAAGCTGATCTACGACCAGCCCAACAAGGTCGACGCCTTCATCGGCTTCCAGTACTGGCTGAACAAGTTCGGCAACGTCGAGACGGCGACGTTCAAGGGCACGGAAGAGAAGAGCTTCCTCGCCGGCGTCGCGTTCCACATCTTCTGATCGCCGGTTGGATCGCCGATCGCACGACCGTGACGGGATGGGAGACGGCATGACGGGATCCGACGCCAGGCCCCGAGGGGACGAAACGCTCCGGCGCCTGTGGATTCGCGATCCGCTGGCGATCCTCGCCGAGGGCGCCGGCGGCGGCATCGTGGTCGAGGGCAGCCGCATCGTCGAGCGCGTGGCGGCCGGCGCGCAGCCCGCCGCGCCGGTGGACGAGACCTTCGACGCGTCGCGCCACGTCGTCATCCCCGGGCTGATCAACACCCACCACCACTTCTTCCAGACGCTGACGCGGGCCCACCCGCTGGCGATCAACAAGCCGCTGTTCCCGTGGCTGAAGGCGCTCTACACGGTCTGGGACAAGATCACCCCCGACGCGTTCCGGCTCGCGACGCGGCTCGCCTACACCGAGCTGCTGCTCTCCGGCTGCACCACGGCGGGGGACCACCACTACCTCTACCCGAAGGGGCTCGAGGATTCCGTCGACGTGCAGGTCGACGAGGCGCGCAGCCTCGGCATCCGCGCCTTCGTCACCCGCGGCTCGATGAGCCTGTCGGAGAAGGACGGCGGCCTGCCGCCCGAATGCCTGACGCAGGACGACGACACCATCCTCGCCGACAGCGAGCGGGTGCTGAACCTGTTCCACGACGCGAAGCCCGGCGCGATGGTGCGGATCGGGCTGGCGCCGTGCTCGCCCTTCAACGTCACCAAGCGGCTGATGCGCGAGAGCGCGGCGCTCGCCGACCGCCACGACTGCCAGCTCCACACCCATCTCGGCGAGACGCTGGACGAGGACGCCTACTGCCTGGAGATGTTCGGCCAGCGGCCGGTCGACTACCTCGAGGAGATCGGCTGGATGAGCCCGCGGGCCTGGCTCGCGCACGGCATCCACTTCAACGACGACGAGGTGCGCCGGCTCGGCAAGGCCGGCGTCGGCGTCTGCCACTGCCCGACCTCGAACATGACGCTGGCCTCGGGGCAGTGCCGCACCTGCGAGCTGGAGGCGGCGGGCGCGCCGGTTGGCCTCGGCGTCGACGGCTCGGCCTCGAACGACAGCTCCAACCTGATGGAGGGCGTGCGCCACGCCCTGATGATCAACCGCCTGACCTACGGTGCCGAAGCGGTGACGCATCTCGACGCCCTGCGCTGGGCCACCGAGGGCTCGGCCCGCTGCCTCGGGCGCGACGACATCGGCCGGATCGAGCCGGGCCGCGAGGCCGACCTCGCGCTGTTCACCCTCGACGCGCTGCGCTTCTCCGGCGCGCACGATCCGCTGGCCGCGCTCGTGCTGTGCGGCGCGCACCGCGCCGACCGGGTGATGGTCGCGGGCCGGTGGCGGGTGGTCGACGGAAACCCTGTCGGCATGGACACGCGGAAGCTGCGCGAGGACCACGGCCGGCTCGCCCTCAGCCTCCTCGGCGGCGCCTGATGGCGGCCGTGCCGTCGCCCGCCGCCGGCACCGCGCCGCTCTACGGGGCCTACGGCATCGTCAAGCGCTTCGGCGACTTCAAGGCCAACGACGGCGTCGACCTCGAGATCCGCGCCGGCGAGATCCACGCGCTGCTCGGCGAGAACGGCGCCGGCAAGTCGACCCTGATGAAGATCCTCTACGGGCTGCTGGAGCCGACGGAGGGCGTCGTCACCCACAAGGGCGACATCGTGCAGCTGCCCGACCCCGAGGCGGCGCGCGCCATCGGCATCGGGATGGTGTTTCAGCACTTCTCGCTCTGCGAGAACCTGACGGTGGCCGAGAACATCGCCCTCGTCATGCCGAAGACCCTCTCGGGCAGGGCGCTTGCCGAGCGGATCGCCGCGCTCGGGGCGGCCTACGGCCTGCACCTCGATCCCGCCCGGCCGGTCTGGTCGCTCTCGGCCGGGGAGCGCCAGCGCATCGAGATCGTGCGCTGCCTGCTGCAGGACCCGCGCCTCGTCATCCTCGACGAGCCGACCTCGGTGCTGACGCCGGGCGAGGCGGAGCAGCTGTTCTCGGTGCTGGAGCGGCTGCGCGACGAGGGCCGGGCGCTGCTCTACATCTCGCACCGGCTCGACGAGGTGCGGCGCCTGTGCACCCGCGCCACCATCCTGCGCCACGGGCGCGTCGTCGGCGCCTGCGATCCGCAGGGGGAGAGCGCCCGCTCGCTCGCGGCCCTGATGGTCGGGGCGCAGGTCGGCGCGGTGACCGGCCGCGCCGGCGCCGCGCTCGGCCCGCCGCGCCTCGTCCTCGATCGCCTGTCCCTGCCGGCGCCCGGCCTGCACGGCACCGCGCTCGCCGACATCCGCCTCACCGTCCGGGGCGGCGAGATCCTCGGCGTGGCCGGCGTCGCCGGCAACGGGCAGGCGGAGTTCTTCTCCGCGCTCTCGGGCGAGACCGCCGCGGCGCGGGCCGAGGCGGTCGTCGTCGACGGCGCGGCCGTCGGGCGGCTCGACATCAACGCGCGGCGCCGGCGCGGCGCGGCCTTCGTGCCCGAGGAGCGCAACGGCCACGCGGCCGCCCCGGGCATGAGCCTGTCCGAGAACACGGTGCTCTCGCGCCACGCCACCGCGCCGCTCGCGCGCTTCGGCCTGCTCCGGTGCGGGGCGGCGCGCGCGCTCGCGGCCGCCGTGATCGCGGCCTTCGACGTGCGCAAGGCCGGCCCGGACCCCGCCGCCGGCACCCTGTCGGGGGGCAACCTGCAGAAGTTCGTCGTCGGGCGCGAGATCCAGGCGGAGCCCGGCGTGCTGGTGGTCAACCAGCCGACCTGGGGCGTCGACGCCTCAGCCGCCGCCCGCATCCGCCAGGCGCTGATCGATCTCGCCGCCCGCGGCGCCGCGCTGCTGGTGATCAGCCAGGACCTCGACGAGCTGTTCGAGATCGCGAGCCGGATCGCGGTGCTGCATGCCGGCACCCTCTCCGAGCCGGTCCCGGCGGGCGAGACGACCCGCGAGGCGGTGGGCTTGCTGATGGGCGGATCGCATGCGTGAAGCTGCGGCGTTCTTCCCTCCCCCTGAAGCGGGGGAGGGTACCCTGCGCAGCAGGGGGGGAGAGGGGAGCGCCGCGTCCGGCACCGTCGCTCCCCTCTCCCGACCCTCGCTGACGCGAGGCCCGCCCTCCCCCGCAGAGGGGGGAGGGAGGAGCCGCCCGCGATTCTTTCCGACTGTTCAGAGCCTCCCATGCGCCTCGATCTGAGCCCGCGCGCCCGGCGCTCGGCCGTGCTCTCGGCGCTGTCGCCGGTCATCGCCTTCGCCGGCGCCGTGCTCGTCGGCGGGATCGCGGTGGCTTTGCTCGGCGTCGCGCCGGGGGCCGCGTTCACGACCTACTTCGTCACCCCGCTGAGCGAGGTGTGGTCGCTGCAGGAGGTGGCGCTGAAGGCGGCGCCGCTGGCGCTGGTCGCCACGGGGCTGGCCTTCTGCTTCCGGGCGAGCCTGTGGAACATCGGCGCCGAGGGCCAGTTCGTGGTCGGCGGCCTGGCCGGCGGCTGGATCGGCGTCGCGACGCAAGGTGCGGAGGGCTTCACGGCCTGGATCCTGCCGACGATGCTGGCCGCCGGCACGCTGGCGGGCCTCGCCTACGCGATGATCCCGGCGCTCCTGAAGGTCCGCCTCGGCGTCTCGGAGATCCTGACCAGCCTGATGCTGGTCTACGTCGCGGAGCTGCTGCTCGACTACATGGCCCGCGGGCCGTTGCGCGATCCGGCGGGCTTCAACTTTCCGCAGAGCGTGCCGTTCGATCCGGCGGCGCGGCTGCCCTACCTGATGGAGGGCGACACGCTGCATGCCGGCGTGCTCATCGCGCTCGCCGCCGTGATCGTCGCGACGCTCGTCCTCGCCCGGACGCTGTTCGGCTTCGAGGTCCGCGTCGTCGGCGCCGCGCCGCGCGCGGCGCGGTTCGCGGGCTTCAGCGACGCGCGCCTGACGCTCGCCGTCTTCGCGATCTCGGGGGCGGCGGCCGGGCTCGCCGGCATCTGCGAGGTGGCCGGCAAGATCGGCCAGCTGCAGCCGACGATCTCGCCGGGCTACGGCTTCACCGCGATCATCGTCGCCTTCCTCGGGCGGCTGTCCCCCCCGGGAATCCTGGTCGCCGCCGGGGTGATCGCGCTGACCACGATCGGCGGCGAGTCGGCCCAGATCGACCTGAAGCTGCCGCTCGACCTCACCCGCGCGTTCCAGGGGCTGCTGCTCGCCTTCGTGCTCGGGGCGGACGTGCTCGCCCGCTACCGCGTCCGGCTCGTGCCGGGCGGCCCCCGGCGGACCGCGTGAGGCGCCGGGCATGGTGAGAAGGCGGCCATGACCCTCGACATCGTCCAGATGGTGCTCGTCACCGTGCTGACCGCGGCTACGCCCCTGATCCTGGCCGCGATCGGCGAGCTGGTGGCGGAGCGCTCCGGGGTGCTCAACCTCGGCACCGAGGGGATGATGGTGCTCGGCGCCGCCGCCGGCTTCGCGGTCGCCACCGAGACGGGCTCGACGCTCGCCGGCGCGCTCGGCGGCGCCGGCGCCGGGCTCGCGCTGTCGGGTCTGTTCGCGATCCTCACGGTCGGGCTCGCCGCCAACCAGGTCGCCTCGGGCCTCGCCCTGACGATCCTCGGCCTCGGGCTCTCGGGCCTCGTCGGCACCGGCTACGTCGGGATGAAGCGCGATCCGGCGCCCCACCTCCACCTGGCGGGGCTGAGCGACCTGCCGGTCGTCGGCGACCTGCTTTTCGGGCAGGACGCCTTCGTCTACGTCGCGGTCGCCCTGGTGCTCGGGGTGTGGTGGTTCCTCGTCCGGAGCCGCGCCGGGCTGGTGCTGCGCGCCATCGGCGACGACCACACCGCGACGCACGCGCTCGGCCTGCCGGTGCGCAAGGTCCGCGTCCTCGCGGTCCTGTTCGGCGGCGCCTGCGCCGGGCTCGCCGGCGCCTACCTGTCGCTCGCCTACACCCCGTTCTGGTCGCCGGGGATGACCGCCGGGCGCGGCTGGATCGCCCTGGCGCTGGTGGTGTTCGCCTCGTGGCGCCCGCTGCGGGTGGCCGCCGGGGCGCTGCTGTTCGGCGGCGCGACGGTGCTCCAGCTCCACGCCCAGGCCGCGGGCCTCGGCCTGCCGGGGCAGGCGCTGTCGGCGCTGCCCTACGTTGCGACGATCCTGGCCCTGGTCTTGCTGTCCCTCGGGCGGCGCCAGGGCGGCTCGCTGGCGCCCGCCGCCCTGGGCCGCGAATTCACGCCCCACCGCTAGAAGGCGGGGGCCATGTTGGGGGTATCGACCTTGGGGACATCGACGACCATGCGGACGATCACCGGCGCCATCCTGGCGGCTCTTCTGCTCGCACCCGCCGCGCGGGCCGACGACAAGCTCAAGGTCGGCTTCGTCTATGTCGGCCCGGTGGCCGATTACGGCTATTCCTACCAGCACGACCTCAGCCGCAAGGCGCTCGAGGCGGCGATGCCCGGCAAGGTCGAGACCACGTTTCTCGAGAGCGTGCCCGAGGCCGACAGCGAGCGCTCGATCGAGAAGCTGGCGCGCTCGGGCGCCAAGCTGATCTTCACCACCTCGTTCGGCTTCATGGAGCCGACCCTGAAGGTCGCCAAGAAATTCCCCACCGTGAAGTTCGAGCACGCCACGGGATACAAGCGCAGCGCCAACGTCTCGACCTACTCGGCCCGCTTCTACGAGGGCCGCTACGTCTGCGGGAAGATCGCCGGCACGCTCTCGAAGTCCGGCACGGTCGGCTACATCGCCTCGTTCCCGATCCCCGAGGTGGTGAGCGGCATCAACGCCTTCATGCTGGGCGCGCAGTCGGTGAACCCCAACGTCAAGCTCAAGATCGTCTGGGTGAACACCTGGTTCGACCCGGGCAAGGAGGCGGAGGCCGCCAAGGCCCTGCTCGCGCAGGGCGCCGACATCCTGACCCAGCACACCGATTCCGCGGCCCCGCTGCAGGAGGCCGAGAAGGCCGGCAAGCTCGCCTTCGGCCAGTCCTCGGACCAGTTCCGCTTCGCCCCGAAGGCGCAGCTGACCTCGATCACCGACGACTGGGACGGCTACGTGATCGGCGAGGCCAAGGCGGTGCTCGACGGCTCGTGGAAGAGCCACGACACCTGGGGCGGCATCAAGGACGGCATGGTCGTGCTCGCGCCCTTCACCAACATGCCGGACAACGTGAAGGCGATGGCCGAGGAGACCAAGGCCGGTATCGCGTCGGGCAAGGTCCACCCCTTCGCCGGCCCGGTGACGAAGCAGGACGGCACGGTCGCAGTGAAGGCGGGCGATGACGCGCCCGACCCGATGATCCTCGGCATGAACTGGTACGTGAAGGGCATCGACGACAAGCTGCCGCAGTAGCGGGCCGCCGTCTCCGGCGCGCGAGCGGGGGGCCGCCCGCGCGTCCGGTTCAGTAGCGGGGCCGCGGCGGCACGTCGTCCCGGCGCGGCGGCGCCTCCGTCGTGACGCCGCCCGCCGGCGGCGGAACCGCCACCGCGTCGCCGTCGCGGACGGCGTTCATCTCGTTCTGCGGGCCGGCGCGGCCTTCGGTGCCGCCGGGCGCCGTCGCGGGGTCGAGCCCCGCAGGGGCGCCCGTCGACTGGGCGAAGGCGGAGCCGCCGAGGCCGAGGCCGGCGGCGAGGGTCAGGGCCGTGAGGGTGGCGAGGCGCATCGATGGGTTCTCCGTGATCGCGTGAGGGGCGCGGGCGGCTCAGCGCCGGTGGCGGCGGTGGTGGCGCATCCGGCGCCGGCCGTAGGCGTCGCCGCTGCGAATCGCCTCCATCCGGTTGCGCGCCCCGGCCTTGCCGACCGTGCCGCCCGGGGCGGTCGCGGCGACGCGCCCGGCGGGGGCGCCGACGGACTGGGCCGAGGCCGCGCCGGCCAAGCCACAGCCGAGGCAGAGCGAGAAGATCAGGACTTGGGCGGAACGCAGCATGGCGGCTCCTCGTGGGATCTGCGCCGACAACGCGCGAACCCCGCCGCGGTGCGCCCCAGGAAGACGATTTTCCGCGGTGCGGCTCAACTTCCGCGATAGGTCTGGAAGCTCCACGGCGTCGCCACCAGCGGCACGTGGTAGTGCCCCTCCGGCTCCGCGACGCCGAAGCGCAGCGGCACGACGTCGAGGAAGGGCGGCTCGGCGAGCGAAAGCCCGAGCCGGCGGTAATGGTCGCCGAGGGCGAAGCGCAGCTCGTAGACCGCGATCGGCACCGGCCGGCCGCCGACGAGCGGCGCGTCGGTGCGCCCGTCGGCATTGGTCACGGCCCGCGCCACCAGGGCCGTCTCGGTCTCCGAGACGATCTCGTGGAGGCTCACCGCGACGCCGGCCGCCGGGCGCCCGCTCACCGTATCGAGCACGTGCGTCGAGATCCGCCCCGTCGTCCTGAGCGGCCCCTCGCCGGAGACCAGCGCGTTCAGGCGGATCGCGGCGATGCGGAGGACCTCGGCCTCGGCGGTCCGCCGCTCGGTCGCGGCGTCGGAGTCGAGACGCGTCGCGAAGGCGGAGAGCAGCGCGGCGCGCCCGTGCCGCTTGACGCACAGGATGAAGGGCAGGCCGAATTTCGCGCGGTAGGCCGCGTTGAGCGCTTCGAAGCGCGCGTATTCTGCGTCCGACATCCGGTCGAGCCCGGCCGCCGCCTGCTCGGCGATCGAATCGGGGGCGATGGCGCCGTCGCGCGCCGCGCGGCCCGCCAGCTCGGGATGGCCCGCCAGCAGCGCGAGGCGCGCCGTGTCGGGCGCCGTCTCCACCGCGGCGCGCATCGCGCCGTACAGCGCGTCGACGGTGGCGAAAGGGCGCGCGGCGGCCGCCCGCTGCGCCACCCAGGGCGCGTGCTCGAACACCGCGCCGAGGGCGGCGACGAAGTCGGCCTCCGCCATCGCGTTCAGGTCGGCCAGGGGAATCGTCATCGGGCCTCGCGCGTCGGGTCTCGCGGCCGAGGGTAGCAGGCAACGGGCCAAGCGGCGCGTCCGTCGGGCGCGTCGGCCGCGCGATCGCCCGCCCCTGCGGGGCCTGCGCTGGCACATGCCTTGCGCGAGGATCTGTCCTCGGCAGCCGGACCGATCCGGCGGCCTGCTGGAGCGTTCGCCGATGTCGAACACGGCCCACCCGGATGTCCTGCCCGAGAGCGGTCCGGTGCCGCTCGGGCCCGCCACCGCGCCGGTCGCCCGGGTCGGCGCCCTCGCGCTCGGGCTCCTCGGCCTCCAGCACGTGCTGGTGATGTATGCCGGCGCCGTCGCGGTGCCGCTGATCGTCGGGCGCGCCCTGAAGCTGGCGCCGGAGCAGGTGGCGATGCTGGTGAGCGCCGACCTGTTCGCCGGCGGCCTCGCCACCCTGGTGCAGAGCTGGGGCCTGCCCGGCATCGGCATCCGCATGCCGGTGATGATGGGCGTGACCTTCGCCGCCGTCACGCCGATGATCGCCATGGGCGCGAGCCCGGAGATCGGGCTCACCGGCATCTACGGCGCGGTGATCGCCGCCGGGCTGTTCGCGTTCCTGGTGGCGCCGCTCGTCGGGCGGCTGCTGCCGCTGTTCCCGCCGGTGGTCACCGGCACGATCATCCTCGTCATCGGCATCTCGCTGATGCGCGTCGGCGTGAACTGGGCGGCCGGCGGGGTCGGCAACCCGAGCTACGGCGCGCCGGTCTTCCTCGGGATCGCCGCCTTCGTGCTCTGCGTGATCCTGGCGATCACCCGCTACGGCACCGGCTTCGTCGCCTCCGCCTCGGTGCTGATCGGGATCGTCGTCGGCACGCTGGTGGCCGGCGTCTTCGGGCTGGTCGACCTCTCGCACGTGGCCGCCGCCGGGTGGTTCGACGTGGTGCGCCCCTTCGCCTTCGGGCTGCCGACCTTCGACCCGGTCTCGGTGGTGACGCTGTGCATCGTGATGATCGTGGTGATGATCGAGTCGACCGGCATGTTCCTGGCGCTCGCCGAGATCTGCGCCGACCCGGTCGACGAGAGGCGCCTGACCAAGGGCCTGCGCGGCGACGGGCTCGGCACGATCATCGGCGGCGTGTTCAACACGTTTCCCTACACCTCGTTCTCGCAGAACATCGGCCTCGTCGGCGTCACCGGCGTGCGCTCCCGCTACGTCGCCGTGGTCGGCGGCGTGATCATGCTCGGGCTCGGGTTGATCCCGAAGCTCGCCGCCCTGGTCGAGGCGGTGCCGCAATGCGTGCTCGGCGGCGCCGGCCTCGTGATGTTCGGCATGGTCGGCGCCACCGGAGCGCGCATCCTCGGCGCGGTCGACTTCGCCCGCAACCGCAACAACCTGTTCATCGTCGCGGTCTCGGTCGGCTTCGGGATGATCCCGCTCGTCGCGCCGAACTTCTTCAAGCAGATGCCGCACGCGCTGCATCCGCTGCTCGAATCCGGCATCCTGCTCTGCGCGATCGCCGCGGTGGTCCTCAACCTGTTCTTCAACGGCCTCGGCAGCACGGCCGACGCCCGCGACGCGGCCCTGCGCCAAGCCGCGGCCTCCGAGCACTGACGCCCGTCGCCGGATCGCGCCCGTCCGCGCGATCCGGCGAAGACGCTCCGACGAACCTCCAGCCGAACCGGAGACCTCCATGCCGCTCATCGCCTCGACCTACGGCAAGGGCCGCGTCCGGGTCATGCGGTTGACCCGCGAGGGCGACCACCACACCCCGCGCGAGCTCACCCTCACCGTGCTGATGAAGGGCGCCTTCGACGCCGCCTGGACCGCGGGCGACAACCGCGCCTGCGTCGCCACCGACAGCGTCAAGAACATCGTCAACGTCACCGCGGCCAAGAACCTGTCCCTCGACAAGGAAGCCTTCGTCGAGGCGGTCGCGGCGGTGTTCCTCGACACCTATCCCCAGATCGAGGAGGTCACGATCGAGGGGCTGGAGACGCGCTGGCTCCGCTACGCCGTCGCGGGCGAGCCGCACGGCCACACCTTCACGCTGGACGCCAACGGCACCGGCTTCGTCCGGCTCGTCGCGAGCCGGGGCGCGCGCGTGCTGCAATCGGGCCTGCGCAACTTCACCTTCATGAAGACCACGCAATCGGGCTGGTCCGACTTCGTCGACGACGGCTACCGCACCCTGCCCGACACCACCGACCGCATCGCCGCCACCGCCATGGACGCGACCTGGACTTGGACGCGGCCGCCGGCCGATTACGCCGCCGCCAACGCCGACATCCTCACCCACCTGCTCACCGTGTTCGGCACCACCTACAGCCTTGGCGTGCAGGACAGCATGTACCGGATGGGCGAGACGGTGCTGGCCGCGATTCCCGAGGTCGGCGAGATCGGGTTCGCCATGCCGAACAAGCACTACATCCCGATCAACCTGGCGCCGTTCGGGCTTGCGAACGCCAACACCGTGTTCCTGCCGACCGACGAGCCGCACGGGCAGATCGTGGCGACCATCGGCCGGGGCTAGCCCGGCACCCGCAGCGACGAGCCGGGTGCCGAACCGCACGCTCCGCGAAAGAAGCGTGCCAGATGCCGAATAACAGGGCAGCGGCGACCGATTGCTCTGTTAAGTATTTGATTAAATGCGTCTTTTAATCTTAGAGTTCGGCCGAGCCGGCCCGTTCGATCCGCCCGCGGCGGGTATTCCCTGGAAATCAGGCTAAAACTTCAGCATTCACGGCCCTTTCCAAAGGCAGGTCTGGTGAAAATCTAGATCCGAGAGCGTCGGCGACCACGGGGTCGCCGACCGATCGAACCTCGGATGCCTCCCATGACCGCACGCCTGATCCTCGCCGCCTCCCTCGGGCTCGCCCTGTCCACCACCGCCTTCGCCCAGAGCTACAACGCGCCCGCCGGCATCCCGCCCGCGCTCGCGCCCGGCGGCCTCGAAGGCCGCGCCGCCATCCCGAACGCCCTCGACGCCGCGGGCCGCACCCCGCGTGGCGACGCGCGGAGCGTCTACGGGGTCGACGACGGCCTCGTCACCGGTTCGCTGCGCGACGGGCGCGACGCGCGGGCCTATCGCAGCCGCTGAGGTCGGTCCGAACGCCGCCACGAGCTTTGCCGAAAAGATTCGCAGTGGCAGGACCGATTTTAGGCGCCTGATCCAAGTCGATCAGGCGTCGCGCTGAGCCGCGACGACGCCGACGATGCCGAAAATCTCGGCTTCGCCGGTGTTGCGGCCAAGCCTAGACTTCGCCCCGCATTCGGGACGGAGCAGACGGCCTTGGCAGATCATTCGCTTTCGCGCAGGCACCTCCTCGGGGGCGCCGCCGCGCTCGCGCTGACGCCCCTCTCGCGGGCGCGCGCCGCCGGCACGCTCACCGCCGGCTTCATCTATGTCGGGCCGAAGGACGATTACGGCTACAACCAGGCCCACGCCCTCGCCGCCAAGGCTTTGAAGGGCATGCCCGGCCTGGAGGTCACGGAGGAGGAGCGCGTCCCCGAGACCAACGCGGTCGAGAAGACCATGGAGAGCATGATCAACCTCGACGGGGCGACGCTGCTGCTCCCGACCTCGTTCGGCTACTACAGCCCCTACATGGTCGCCGAGGCCAAGAAGAACCCCAAGATCCAGTTCCGGCACTGCGGCGGCCTGTGGACCGACAAGGACCCGAAGAACGCCGGCTCCTACTTCGGCTACATCGCGCAGGGGCAGTACCTCAACGGCATCGCCGCCGGGCACGCCACCAAGTCGAAGAAGCTCGGCTTCGTCGCCGCCAAGCCGATCCCGCAGGTCCTCAACAACATTAACGCCTTCCTGCTCGGCGCGCAGAGCGTCGACCCGTCGATCACCTGCCAGGTGATCTTCACCGGCGAGTGGTCGCTCGCGGTCAAGGAGGCCGAGGCGACCAACGCGCTGATCGACGGCGGCGCCGACGTCGTCACCTGCCACGTCGACAGCCCGAAGGTGACGGTGGAGACCGCCGCCCGCCGGGGCGCCTTCGTCTGCGGCTACCACGTCGACCAGTCGCCGCTGGCGCCGCAGAAGTACCTCACCGGGGCGGAGTGGAACTGGCTGCCGATCTACAAGGGCTTCGTCGAGGCGATGCAGGCCGGCAAGGTGCCGGAGAACTTCGTCCGCGGCGGCCTCGCCGACGGCTACGTTAAGATGAGCCCCTACGGCCCGGGCGTCAGCGACGCGGCGCGCAAGAACGCGGACGCGGTCAAGGCCGAGATGATGAAGGGCGGCTACCAGATCATCAAGGGACCGCTCAAGGACAATGCGGGCAAGGAGATCCTCGCCGCCGGAAAGGGCTACCCCGAGAAGGCGGCCGAGCTGGAAAGCACGAACTACCTGGTCGCGGGCGTGAAGGGCTCGGTCTGAGGCACGGTTCGACGCTCTCCCTCCCCCGCAGAGGGGGAGGGAAGGGACGGCGAAGGCTTGCACCGGCCCGGTTACGGGGCTGGCACGCTTCCTGCCGCACGCGTCGCAGGATGGTGGAACCGGTTCGGAGGTGCGGGATGGTCGCGGACGCCGCTGTGGCACCGGTCGAGACGGCGGATCCGCCGGCGCGCGGCCTTCAGGCCCGGGCCTGGCTGGCGCGGCGCTCGGAGGCGTTCCTGATCCCGGTCGGCGCGGCGCTCGCGGGCTTCGTCCTGTTCGGGCTGTTCCTGGCGGCTTTGGGCAAGTCGCCGCTCCAGTTCGTCGACATCGTCTACCGCGGCGGCTTCGGCTCGTCCTTCGCGCTCGGCAACAGCCTGCAGCGCGCCGCGCCCCTGCTGTTCGCCGCGCTCTGCGTCGCGTTGCCCGCCCGCCTCGGCCTCGTGGTGATCGGCGGGGAGGGGGCGATCGTGCTGGGCGGCCTCAGCGCCGCCGCCGCGGCCCAGCCGCTGGCCGCCCTTCCGCCCGGTCTCGCGATCCCCTTGATGGCGCTCGCCGCGGCGCTGGTCGGCGCGGTCTGGATCGGCGCCGTCGGGTTTCTGCAGGCCTATCGCGGCGTCAACGCCACGATCTCGAGCCTGCTGCTGTCCTACATCGCCATCGCGCTCTCCAACCACCTGATCGAGGGCTGGCTGCGCGATCCGGCGAGCCTCAACAAGCCCTCGACGCTGCCCGTCGGCGACGCCTTCATGCTCGCGCCGATGCCGGGGATCGGGGTGCATTGGGGCCTCGGCGTCGGCGTCCTGTCCTGCCTCGTCGCCTACGTGCTGATGGACCGCACGACGCTGGGCTTCGCCGCGCGGATCGCCGGCGGCAACGTGCGCGCGGCGCAGATCCAGGGCTTGCCGGTCGGGCGGCTGATCGTCGGCTTCACCGCCCTCGGCGGCGCCTTCGCGGCGCTCGCCGGGTTCTTCGAGGTGGTCGCGGTTCAGGGCACCGCCAACGGCACGCTGGCCGCCGGCTACGGCTACACCGGCATCCTCGTCGCCTTCCTCGCCCGCCAGAACCCGATCGCGATCATGCCGGTCGCGTTCCTGCTCGGCGGGATCGAGGCGTCGAGCGGGCTGATCCAGCGCCGGATGCAGCTGCCCGACGCCACCGTGCTGGTGCTGGAGGGGCTGCTGTTCCTCGTGGTGCTCGCCAGCGAAACGCTCTACGGGCGCCTGCACCTGTTCAGCCCGCACCTGTGGGCCACCAAGCGCGCCGCCGCCGCGCTGCCGGCGGGAGCGCCCGCATGAGCGCCCCCATGAGCGCGGCGGAGAGCGGGCGATGAGCGGCGATCTCGGGCTCTGGAGCGTCCTGATCGCGGTGGTCGGCGGCGCGATCCGCGTCTCGACGCCGTTCCTGTTCGTCAGCCTCGGCGAGACCATCACCGAGCGCTCGGGGCGGATCAACCTCGGCCTCGAGGGCACCCTCGTGTTCGGTGCGATGTCGGCCTACGCCACCGCGGTGCTCACCGGCTCGCCCTGGGCCGGCGTCGCGGTGGCGGGGCTCGCCGGCGGCGCCTTCGGGCTGCTGCACGGGTTCGTCTGCCGCCTGCCGCGGGTCAACGACGTGGCGGTCGGCATCGCCCTGATGCTGTTCGGCACCGGGCTGGCCTTCTTCTTCGGCAAGGCCTTCATCCAGCCCTCGGCGCCGCCGCTTCCGGCGATCCCGTTCGGGTTCTGGTCGGACGTGCCGCAGATCCAGGCGGCGCTGCGCGTCAACGTGCTGTTCCTCGTCGGCGCCGCGCTCGCGGTGTTCCTGTGGTGGGCGTTCCGCAACACCAAGGCCGGGCTGATCGTGCGCGTCGTCGGCGACAGCGCCGACGCGGCGCGTGCCATGGGCTACGACGTCGACCGCGTGAGGCTCTTCGCGACCGCCGCCGGCGGCGTGCTCGCCGGGATCGGCGGCGCCTACCTGTCGCTGTACTATCCGGGCTCGTGGAACGAGGGGATCTCCTCGGGCCAGGGGCTGATGGCGGTGGCGCTGGTGATCTTCGCCCGCTGGAACCCGCTCGCGTGCTTCGCCGCCGCCCTGCTGTTCGGCGGCGCCGGGGCGCTCGGGCCGGCGCTGCAATCGGTCGGCGTCACGCAGGGCTACTACCTGTACTACGCCGCACCCTACGTCCTCACCCTGGCCCTGCTGATCGCCACCTCGTCGCCCGACCGGGCGCTGGCCGGCGCGCCGGGCGAGCTCTCCCTCTCGAAATAAGGTTTCGCATGAACGGTCTCGGTGGGCTGAACAAATCCCCGAACGGCGTCGTCGTCGGCCTTGTGCAGCTGAAGCTGCCGAAGGTCGAGACGCCGGCCGACCTGGGCGCGCAGGCCGATCGGATCGTCGCGATGGTCGCCAAGGCGCGGGCCAACATGGCGAGCATGGATCTCGTGGTGTTTCCCGAATACGCGCTCCACGGCCTGTCGATGGACACCCGGCCGGAGCTGATGTGCCGGATGGACGGGCCGGAGGTCGCCGCCTTCCGCAAGGCCTGCGTCGACAACCGGATCTGGGGCTGCTTCTCCATCATGGAGCTCAACCCGCACGGCGCGCCCTACAACACCGGCCTGATCATCGACGATGCCGGCGACGTGAAGCTGTACTATCGCAAGATGCACCCCTGGGTGCCGGTGGAGCCGTGGGAGCCCGGCGACCTCGGCATCCCGGTGATCGACGGGCCGAAGGGCGCCAAGCTCGCCCTGATCATCTGCCACGACGGGATGTTCCCGGAGATGGCGCGCGAATGCGCCTACAAGGGCGCCGAGATCATGATCCGCACGGCCGGCTACACCGCGCCGATCCGCGAATCCTGGCGCTTCACCAACCAGTCGAACGCCTTCTGCAACCTGATGGTCACCGCCAACGTCTGCCTGTGCGGCTCGGACGGCACCTTCGACTCGATGGGCGAGGGCATGGTCTGCAACTTCGACGGGGCGATCCTCGCCCACGGCACCACCGGCCGCGTCGACGAGATCATCACCGCCGAGGTCCGGCCCGACCTCGTGCGCGAGGCGCGCATCCACTGGGGCGTCGAGAACAACATCTACCAGCTCGGCCACCGCGGCTACACGGCGGTGAAGGGCGGCGCGCAGGACTGCCCCTACACCTACATGCACGACCTCGCCGCCGGCCGGTACAGGCTGCCGTGGGAGGATCAGGTGAAGGTCGTGGACGGCACGTCCTGCGGCTTCGTCGCGCCGACCCGCTCCTACGGCGCCGGCCAGGCGCCAGCCGCGCGCGAGGCGGCGGAGTGAGGGCCTCAGCCGAGGCCGGCACCACCGTCGCCGCCGAGCCCTACCCGTGGCCCTACGACGGCGACCTGCGGCCGGGGAACACGGCGCTCGTCATCATCGACATGCAGATCGATTTCTGCGGCGACGGCGGCTACGTCGACGCGATGGGTTACGACCTGTCGTTGACCCGCGCGCCGATCGCGCCGATCGCCCGCCTGCTCGCCGCGATGCGCGGGGCCGGCTACACGATCATCCACACCCGCGAGGGCCACCGGCCCGACCTCTCCGACCTGCCGGAGAACAAGCGCTGGCGCTCGCGCCGGATCGGCGCCGGCATCGGCGACCCCGGGCCCTGCGGCAAGATCCTGGTCCGCGGCGAGCCCGGCTGGGAGATCATCCCGGAGCTCGCGCCGCTCCCCGGCGAGGTGGTGATCGACAAGCCCGGCAAGGGCTCGTTCTGCGCCACCGACCTCGAGCTGATCCTGCGCACCCGCGGCATCCGCAACCTCGTGCTCACCGGCATCACCACCGACGTCTGCGTCTCCACCACCATGCGGGAGGCCAACGATCGCGGCTTCGAATGCGTGGTGCTGGGCGACGCCTGCGGCGCCACCGATCCGGAGAACCACGCGGCGGCGCTTCGCATGGTGACGATGCAGGGCGGCGTGTTCGGCGCGGTCTCCGACACCGACGCCGTCATCGCGGCGCTCGCCGCCGCATGAGCACCCGCCGCGCCGTCGTCCACCGCATCGCCACCGCCGCCCCGGACGACGTCTCCGGCCTGGAACGCGCGATCGCGGAGGGCCGGATCGTGCCGGGCGCGATCGTCGCGATCTTCGGTAAGACCGAGGGCAACGGCCTGGTCAACGACTGGACCCGGGGGCTCGCCGCCCGCGCCCTACGCGACCTGCTGGGTCGGCACGCCGGCCCGGAGGCCGCCGAGGGGGTCTGCCTCGTCATGTCGGGCGGGACCGAGGGCGGCCTGTCCCCGCACGTCACCGTGTTCGAGGTGCGCGAGGCCGACGAGGCCGCCGTGCCCGGCGCGCTCGCCATCGGCCGCGCCCACACCGCCGACCTCCGGCCCGAGCAGGTCGGGCGCCTGGCCCAGGTCGCGTCGGTGGCCGACGGCGTGCGCGCGGCGATGCGCGCGGCCGGGATCGTCGATCCGGACGAGGTGCACTTCGTCCAGGTGAAGTGCCCGCTCCTCACCTCGGAGCGGATCGCCGAGGCGCGCGGCCGCGACGTGGACTGCGCCACCGCCGACACGCTGAAATCCATGGGCCTCTCCCGCGCGGCCGCCTCCCTCGGCATCGCCGCGGCGCTCGGCGAGGTCGGCGCGCTGGAGGAGGCCGCGATCGGCCGGGACTTTTCGCTCGCCTCGTCGCGCGCCTCGGCCTCGGCCGGGATCGAGCTGATGGGCCACGAGATCGTGGTGCTCGGGCGCGGCGCCGGCTGGTCCGGCCCGCTGCGGATCGACCACGCCACCATGGCCGACGCCCTGGACGTCGAGCCCGTGCGGGCCGCCCTCGCCCGCCTCGGCCTCGGCACCGCCGGACAGCTGGCGCCGGCGCAGCGCGCGCGGATGGTCGCGCTGCTCGCCAAGGCCGAGGCCCCGTCCGACGGGCGCCTGCGCGGGCTTCGCACCACCATGCTCACCGATTCCGACCACGCCGCGACGCGGCACGCCCGCGGCTTCGTCGGCGGGGTGCTCGCCGGCCTCGTCGGCCATGCCGAGCTCTACGTCTCCGGCGGCGCCGAGCATCAGGGGCCGGATGGCGGCGGCCCCGTCGCGATCATCGCCGAAACGCCGTGAGAGGCCGCCCATGACGTCGTCACCGCTCGCGTCTCCTCCCTCGGCCCCGGCCCCGGGCACCCCCCGCGCCATCGGCGTCGAGACCGTCGGCATGACGAAGCGCTTCGGCGCCTTCGCCGCCCTCGACGACGTGTCGATGAAGATCGCGGCCGGCGGCTTCCACGCGCTGCTCGGCGAGAACGGCGCCGGCAAGTCCACCCTAGTGAAGTGCGTGATGGGGTTCTACGCCCCGAGCGCCGGCACGGTGCTGGTCGACGGCCGCGAGGCCGAGATCACCAACCCGAAGGGCGCGCAGGCGCGCGGCCTCGGCATGGTCTACCAGCACTTCACGCTGGTGCCCTCGCTCACGGGGGCGGAGAACCTCGTCATCAGCCGCGCCGACGCGCCCTCGGTGATCGCCTGGGGCCGGGAGCGCGCGCGGCTGTCCGCCTTCATGGCCGGCATGCCGTTCCGGCTGAACCTCGACCGGCCGGTGGCGGAGCTGGCGGCGGGCGAGAAGCAGAAGCTCGAGATCGTCAAGCAGCTCTACCTCGAGGCGCGGTTCCTGATCCTCGACGAGCCGACCTCGGTGCTGACGCCGGGCGAGGCCGAGGAGGTGCTGGGGCTGCTCCGCGCGATGGCCGACCGCGGCGACCTCACCGTGCTGATGATCAGCCACAAGTTCCGCGAGGTCGAGACCTTCGCCCGAAGCCTGAGCGTGCTCCGGCGCGGTCGGCTCGTGGGCGGCGGCGCGGTCGGCGCGCTGTCCCGCGACGACATGGCGGCGATGATGATGGGCGAGCGCAAGGTGCGCGTGCCGGCCGCCCGCCTCGGCAAGCCCGACGAAGCCCGCGAGATCCTGCGCATCGCGGGCGTGACCGCCACCGACGCCTCGGGCCTGCGCCACATCGCCGTCGACGCGCTCAGCGTTCGCGCCCGCGAGATCGTCGGCATCGCCGGCGTCTCGGGCAACGGGCAGAAGGAGCTCGCCGACGTCCTCGGCGGCCAGGTCCGCGCCACCGGCGGCCGGGTGGTGGTGGCCGGCGCGCCCTATGCCGGCACACGGGCCGAGAGCCGCGCGCGAAAGGTGCGGTTCATCCCGGAGGAGCCGCTGCGCAACGCCTGCGCGCCGCGGATGTCGGTGGTCGAGAACCTGGGCTTTCGCGCCTTCGACCGGCGCGGCGACGACCCGACGGGCAAGCCGACCTTCTGGCTCGACCGGGGGGCGATGGCCCGGCGCGGGCGCGACCTGATCGAGCGGTTCAAGGTGAAGACCGCCTCGTCCGAGGCGCCGATCGCGACCCTGTCCGGCGGCAACGTGCAGCGGGCGGTGCTCGCCCGCGAGCTGACCGACCCGGTTGACCTCCTGATCGTCGTCAACCCGTGCTTCGGCCTCGACTTCTCGGCGGTCTCCGAGATCCGCAACCGGATCGTGGCCGCGCGCAACGCCGGCGCCGCGGTGCTGCTGATCAGCGAGGACCTCGACGAGATCCTGGAGCTGTCCGACCGCATCGTGGTGATGTCGGAGGGCCGCCTCGTCTACGAGACGCAGGCCGCCACCGCCGAGGTGGCGACGATCGGCCGTCACATGGCCGGGCACCACTGAGACGGACGATCGTCGCAGGCGCGGGCTCAGTGGGCCTCGACCGGCCCCGAGGCGCGCTGCGGCTTCCTCAGGATCGCGACGACGCCGAGGCTCAGCACGAGGCTGACGCCGACGAGCCAGAACCCGTCGGCATAGGCCATCACCTCGGCCTCGCGCCGGACCTGGGCCGCCAGCATGCCGAGGGCGGCGCCCTTCGCGGCCGCGGCGTCGGCGACGTGCCCGTGCAGGCCGGCGGCCATGGCCGCAAGGCGCTCCTGGGTGCGCGTGGCGTTCACGGTGATCGCCTCGGCCAGCACCGAGAAGTGCATGTGCTCGCGCCGGTCGATCATCGTCGAGAGCATCGCGATGCCGATCGAGCCGCCGAGGTTGCGCATCATGTTCGACAGCGCCGAGGCGTCCGCCGTGTCGCGCGGGGCGAGGCCCGCCGTCGAGAGCTGCGACAGCGGGATGGTGAACAGCGGCTGGCCGACGGCGCGCAGGAGCTGCGGCAGGATCAGCTGGTCCGCGCCGACGTCGTGGGTCAGCCCGACGTTGATCCAGCAGCTCGCGATGAAGAACAGCGTGCCGGTCACCACCAGCAGCCGAGCGTCGAAGGTGCGCATGATCAGCGGCATCATCGGGAACAGCAGCAGCTGCGGCAGCCCGGACCACATCACGACGTAGCCGATCTGCTGGGCGTCGTAGCCCTGGATCTGCGCGCAGTAGAGCGGGATGATGTAGATCGAGCCGAACGAGACCGCGCCGAGCACCGTCATCAGCACGCACGATCCGCCGACCGAGCGGTTGGCGAGCACCCGCAGGTTGATGAAGGGGCGCTCGGCCATGAGCTCGCGGACGATGAAGCCGGCGATGCCGGCCACCGCGAGCCAGCTCGCCTGGACGATGACGGGCGAGCCGAACCAGTCCTTCCGCTGGCCCTCCTCCAGCACGTAGGTCAGCGCCGGCAGGCCGGTCGCCATCAGGCCGATGCCGATCCAGTCGCCCTTCAGGAGTTCGGCCCAGCGCGCCGGCACGCTGTCGAAGGCGCCGAGCTGGATCGCGGCGGCGAGCGGGCCGAAGAGCAGGTTCAGGTAGAAGATGTAGTGCCAGGACAGGTTGTCGGTGAGCCAGCCGCCCACCGTCGGGCCGATCGCCGGCGCGAAGGTGGCGGTCAGCCCGAACATCGCGATGCCGATCGGCTGCTGGCTCCTCGACAGGCGCGTGCGCACGATGACGATCGCGGTCGGGATCAGCACGCCGCCGGTGAAGCCCTGGCCGGCCCGGAACAGGATCATCTGCGAGAGCGAGGTCGAGAGCGCGCAGGCGAGCGAGAAGGCGGTGAACAGCATCGTGTTCACCGACAGGTACCGGCGCAGGCCGATCACCGAGGAGAGCCAGCCGGTGAGGGGGATCACGATGATCTCGGCCATCAGGTAGGCGGTCGAGATCCAGCTGCCCTCCTCGGTGGAGGCGCCGAGCGCGCCCTGGATGTCGGAGAGCGAGGCGTTGGTGATCTGGATGTCGAGGATGGCGGTGAACGCGCCGAGGATCGCGCCGAACACCGCGAGCCAGTCGCGCGCGCTGGCCTTGGCCTCGGGCCCGCGCATCGCCGCGGCGGCGCTCATCGCGGCAGGGCCTCGCTGACGAGGGCGGCGCCGGGCCGGGCGCGGCGTGCGGCCGGTGCGACCGGGTCCGCCAGGTGCACCGTGGCCTCGACCGACAGGCCGGCGCGCAGGCGCGCGAGCCGCGGGTCGGACGCGTCGATCGCGACCCGCACCGGCACGCGCTGGACGACCTTGGTGAAGTTGCCGGTGGCGTTCTCGGGCGGCAGCAGGGCGAACTGCGCACCGGTGCCGGGCGAGAAGCTCTCGATCCGGCCCTCGAACGCGCGGTCGCCCAGCGCATCGACGGTGAAGGTGACGTGCTGTCCCTCGACCATCTCCCCGGTCTGCGTCTCCTTGAAGTTCGCCACGAGGTAGATGTCGCGGCCGGTCGGCACGATCGTGAGCAGCCCGGTGCCGGCCGAGACGAACTGCCCGACGCGCAGGGCCCGGTCGCCGACCGTGCCGGCGGCGGGCGCGGCGATGGTCGTGTAGCTGAGGTTGAGCTGCGCCTGCTCGACCTTGGCCCGCGCCCCGTCCAGGCTCGCGCGGGCGCTCGCCTCCAGCGCCGTCAGGCTCTCCACCTGCTTGCGGGCGGCGTCCAGCGAGGCGACGGACTTGTCGTGCGCCGCCCGCCTCTGCCTCAGGTCGGCATCGGCCTGCTGCTGGCGCTGGGCGGTGCCCGAGCCGGTCTGCAGCAGGTTCTGGTAGCGGGCGTATTCCTTGGTGGCGAAATCGAGGGCCGCATCGGTGTTCTCGACCTCGGCCTTCGCGGACTGCACCTGCGCCTGCTGCTGGAGGATGGCGGCGGCGGTCCCGAGCAGCTGGGCGCGGTTCTTTTCGACCTCGGCCTGGGCCTGCTTCAACGCGATCCGATACTCGCGGTCGTCGAGCCGCGCGATCGCGTCGCCGACCTGCACCGCCTGGTTGTCGCCGACCAGCACCGCGGCGACGTGGCCGGCGATGCGGGGGGCGACCGTCACCTTGTCGGCCTGCAGGTAGGCGTCCTCGGTCGTCTCCAGGAACCGGCCGACGGTCCACCAGTGCCAGCCGTAGCTGCCGCCCCCGCCGAGCGCGGCCAGGACGAGCAGCGGAAGGATCAGCCGTGCGGGACGGCGCTTGCGCGCGGGCGCAGGAACGACGGGGACGGGCGCAAGATCGTCGGTGGATCGTGGTTGCATCGCGGCTGGCCAACAATAAAACGATACGGTATCGTTGTAATACGGTCGGCGGTTCGGGCTGACAAGGAGGAAGTTCATGACGCAGGTCGCGGCCGACGATGCGGAGGCGCAGCCCCGGCGCGGCGGCGGACGGCCGACCCGCGCGGAAGCCGCGCGGCGCGAGGCGCGCATCGTCGAGGTCGCCACCCGCCTGTTCATGGAGCGCGGCTTCGACGCGACCTCGATCGACGCGGTCGCGGAGGCGGCCGGCGTCAGCAAGCCGACGCTGTATTCGCGCTATCGCGACAAGCGCGCGCTGTTCGAGGCGGTGCTCGACGAGCGCATCCGCGAATGGCTGGCCCCGCTCTCGGCCGCGGCCGAGACGCAGGCCCTCGAGGCCAACCCGCGGGACGCCGCGACCGTGCTGGACGAGCTCAGCCGCAACCTCCTCGCCCGAGCCCATGCGCCGGGCGCCGCCGCGCTCACCCGCTGCATCGCCGCGCAGGCGATGCAGTTCCCCGATCTGGCGCGGCTCGCCTACGAGGAAGGCTGGATGCGCGGCGTGCGCGCGGTCGGCCGCCTCCTCACGGTGATGGCCGCGCGGGGGCAGATCGCGGTCGACGACGCGGAGATCGCCGCCGACCTGTTCCTCAACCTCGTCCTCGGCCGCAGCGCGAAGCAGGCGCTCTACGGCATCGCGGTCGACCCGGAAGCGCAGGAGAAGCGCCGCCGCGCCGCGGTGGCCCTGTTCCTCGCCGGCTGCCGCCCCCTCGCACCCGAGCGCAGGTGAAGCCGGCGGGCTGGAGAAGAAAGCAGGCTTGCCAAGAAAGTCGAACGTCTTGTTCGAAACTATTCGGGTTTTCGGATCAGCAAGACGGGCCCATCTTCGCTTCATCGGACGGCGGCCACCGGGTCGCCTCGCCTCAGATCGATGGAGCCCCCCATGTCCAGCATCCTCAAGGTTTCGGTTCTCGCCCTCTCCCTGGCGGCCGCCCTGCCCGCCGCCGCGGTCGCGCAGAGCTACACCGCGCCGGCCGGCATCCCCACCGAGACCGCGCCCGGCACGGTCTCCGGCCGCCCCGTCGAGCGCGGCGTCGGCCAGGCCGCGCCGAGCGCCTACGATGCGATGGTCACCGGCTCGGTCGGCCGCATCCCGGCGCACAAGCCCGCCCGCCGCTGACCCGGCGGCGCCGACCTTGCTTGCCGGATCGCCGGGGCCGGACGCGCCCCGATCGTTCGAGGATCCCGGCATGCGCGGCCCCGGAACACCGACGCTGGACCAGCTCGGGGTCTTCCTCGCGGTGGTCGAGGCCGGGAGCTTCGCCGCGGCGGGCCGTCGCCTCAACCGGGCCACCTCGGTGATCAGCTACGCGGTGGCCAATCTCGAGCAGCAGCTCGGCCTGCCGCTGTTCGACCGCGACGCGACGCGACGGCCGCAATTGACCGAGGCCGGGCGCGCGGTGCTGGCGGAGGCGCGCATCGTCGCCCACGGCGTCGACGCCCTGCGCGCCAAGGTCGGCGGATTGCTGAGCGGGCTCGAGGCGGAGGTCAGCCTCGTCGTCACCCTGCTGATGCCGGGGCCGCGGCTCGTCGATGCGCTCAAGGCGTTCCAGGCGCGGTTTCCCTCGGTGGCCCTGCGCCTGAACGTCGAGGCGCTCGGCGCGGTGCAGCAGCACGTGATCGACGGCCGGGCGGCGATCGGCATCGGGGTCGAGCTCTGGCAGCGGGAGACCGACCCGCTCGAGCTGGTGTCCGTCGGCGAGGTCGAGATGGTGGCGGTCGCCGCGCCCTCCCATCCCCTGGCCGCCGCCGACGGGTCGGTGTCGGGCCTGGCGCGCGAGCACGTGCAGCTGGTGATCTCCGACCGCTCTCCCCTGTCGGAAGGCCAGGAATTCGGGGTGATCGCGCCGCGGACCTGGCGGCTCTCCGACATGAGCTCCAAGCACACGCTGCTGCTGGCCGGGATCGGCTGGGGCAGCATGCCCGCGCACCTGGCGCGCGCCGACCTCGAGGCGGGGCGCCTCGTGGCGCTGAAGCTGCCGGAGGCGACGCGCCGCCTGCTCCCGCTCACCGCGATCCACCGCACCGACCGCCCGCCCGGCCCGGCTGGGCGCTGGCTCATCCGCCGCTTCGTGGAGCAGGCCGAAGGCTGAGCGCCGCCCTCCGGGCGGCGCTCGCGTCTTCTTGATGCCACGCGACGGTCCCCGCCCGGGCCGGCGCGCCCGGATTCGGAGCAAAGGCGCCCCCGGTGAGTTCCCTCGCGTGGGGGCGGCACCGCGCCGTCCGCGCGGGTCGGGGTTCGGTTTCGGAAGGACGGATGGCTCAGGACACGGATCCCACCGGTGACGGGTGGACGCTCGCCAGCTTCACCGCCGCGATCCACCGGGGCGGCGTCGGCCTGTGGGCCTGGTCGCCGGAGCGGCGGCTCGCCCAGCTCGACGGCCTCTGCCGCGCGTTCTGGGACACGACCGAGCCGGTGGTGGGCATCGACGCGCTGTTCGCGAAAGTGAACGCCGAGGACCGCCCGGGCATGATGCGGGACTGGGCGGCGAGCGCCACCGATCCGCAGGCCTACAGCTTCGACTTCCGCATCGGCGACGGCGCCGACGCCCGCTGGATCTCGGCGCGCGGCGTCGGCGGCGAGGCCGGCCGGGTCGGGGAGTGGGTCCAGGCCATCTTCCTCGACATCACCGACCGCAAGCGGGCGGAGGATGCCGAGCGGCTGCTGACCGCCGAGCTGGCGCACCGCGTCTCGAACATGTTCACGGTCGCCCGCGCGCTCACCGCCATCGTCGCCCGCGAGGCCACGTCGACGCCGCACTTCGCCGAGGACCTGTCGCAGCGCTTCGGGGTGCTGCACGAGGCGACCGCCCTGGCGACGCGGTCGAACCGGGCCGACCGGGGCGACGTGCGGCTGCGGGACCTCGCCGAGCGCATCCTGGCGCCGTACCTGAACGGCGCCAACATCGCCGTGGACATCCCGGACGCGGCGGTGGCGCCGCCCGACAAGGTCAACGACTACGCGATGATCGTCCACGAGCTCGCCACCAACTCCGCCAAGTACGGGGCGCTGGCCGGCGGCGGCACGCTCAGGCTGGTCGGTCGCGTCGCCGACCGCGCGCTGACGCTGGACTGGACCGAGGGCGGCGCGCCGTCCGGGACGCCCAAGGCCGACGGGACCGGGTTCGGGTCCCGCCTGCTCAAGCAGACCATCGAGCGCAGCCTGGCGGGGCGGTTCGACCGTACCATCGACGCGGCCGGGCTGCGGTTCCGGATGGTCGTGCCGACCCGATGACCGGCCGGGCCCGCCTTCGGGGCGGATCGATGCCGTTCCCGGTTGCCGATCCGAGACGCGCGCGCACCAGCCCGACCCGAATCGCGGTTCTGACCCCATGGCGCTCCTGCTAGACGGCCCGGCGTGACCACAGCACCGCATCAGCCCATGCCGGCCGAGACCGAGGCGAGCCGCGTCCGCCGCGAGACCCACCGCATCCTCTCCGAGATCGCCGGCGGGGCGGACGTCACCGATCCGTTCGCGGCGGCGGTGCGGGCCACGCGCATGCCGATGATCGTCACGGACCCGCGCCAGCCCGACAACCCGATCCTCTTCGTCAACGCGGCCTTCAGCCGCCTGACCGGCTATGCCTCCGAGGAGATCGTCGGGCGGAACTGCCGCTTCCTCCAGGGGCCCGACACCGACCGGGACGACGTCGCCCGGGTGCGCGCGGCGATCGCCGCCCGGCAGCCGATCGAGGTCGCGCTCCTCAACTACCGCAAGGACGGCACGACCTTCTGGAACCAGCTTCTGCTGGCCCCGGTGAAGGACGCCGCCGGCGAGGTCGCGTACTTCTTCGCCAGCCAGTACGACGTCACCGCCGACGTGCTGCAGCTCGCGGCTCTGCGCGGCGAGAACGCCGCCCTGTCGGCGGCCCGCGCCACCGACGCCGAGCGCCTGCAGTTCAGCGAGATGGCGCTGCGGCTGGCGACCGAGGCGGCCGAGATCGGCACCTTCGACCTCGACGTGGCCGCCGACGCGCTGACCCTGTCCGAGCGCACCCGCGAGCTGTTCGGCCTCGCCCCGGACGCCGCGTGCGATCGCGCGACGCTTCGCGACGGCCTCCACCCGGACGACCGGGAGACGGTGCTGGCGGCGCTCGCCGCCGCCCTCGATCCGGAGCGGCGCGCGCCGTTCGAGGCCGAGTTCCGCGTCGTCTCCAAGGCCGACGGCACGGTGCGATGGGTGTCGGCCAAGGGGCGCGGCCTGTTCGACGGCCGGGGCCGGGCCTTCCGGGCGCTCGGGACGATGGTCGACGCCACCGGCCGCCGCGAGACCGAGGAGCGCTACACGGCGCTGTTCGAGGCGGTCGACGACGGCTTCTGCATCATCGAGTTCATCGACGGGCCGCACGGTCCGGCGAGCGACTACGTCCACATCGTCGCCAACCAGGGCTACGAGCGCCAGACCGGGATCGCCGGCATCGTCGGGCGGACCCTGCGCGACCTCGCGCCGGACGAGGCCGAGGGCTGGCTCGCGCTCTACAGCGGCGTCCTGCGCACGGGGGAGTCGATCCGGTTCGAGCGCGCGTTCCCGCGCGCGGGCCGCCACATCGAGGTCTCGGCCGCCCGGATCGAGCCGGCGAGCCGGCGCCAGGTCTCGGTGCTGTTCCGGGACGTCACCGGCCGCCGGCGCGCGGAGGCGGACCTCCAGGCCAGCGAGGCGCAGTTCCGGGCCTTCGCCGAGGCCGTGCCGAACCAGGTCTGGGGCGCCCGCCCGGACGGCACGCTGCATTGGTTCAACGGCCGGGCCTACGCTTATACCGGCGCGGCGCCGGGGGCGCTGAACGCGGCCGCGACCTGGTCCGACCTGATCCATCCCGACGACCTGCCGGCGGCGCGCGCCGGTTGGGACCGCTCGGTCGCCACGGGCGAGCCCTACGAGGTCGAGTTCCGCATCCGCGGCGGCGGCGGCTACCGCTGGTTCCTGGCGCGGGCGCAGCCGGTGCGGGACGCCGCCGGCGCTCTGACCCAGTGGGTCGGCACCCACACCGACATCGACGAGCGGCGGCGCCAGGCCGAGGAGCTCGAGCGGCAGGTCGCCGCCCGCACCGCGGAGCGCGACATGATCTGGAAGGCGTCGTCCGACCTGCTCTGCGTCGCGAACTTCGAAGGCCGCTTCGTCAGCCTCAACCCGGCCTGGGCCGCGACGCTCGGCTGGACCGAGGCCGAGATGAAGGCCGGCCCGTTCCTGGACCTGGTCCACCCCGACGATCGGGCCGTCACCGAGGCGGCCGCGGCCGGCCTGGCGCGGGGCGACGCCCAGCTGTCGTTCGAGAACCGCTACCGCCATCGCGACGGCGGCTGGCGCTGGCTCTCCTGGAACGCGGTCCCGAACGGCGGCCTGATCTACGCCACCGTGCGCGACGTCAGCGCCGCCAAGGCCCAGGCCGAGGCGCTGGCGCGGACCGAGGAGGCGCTGCGCCAGTCGCAGAAGATGGAAGCGGTCGGGCAGCTCACCGGTGGCCTCGCGCACGACTTCAACAACATGCTCGCGGGCATCGTCGGCTCCCTGGAGCTGATGCAGACCCGCATGCTGCAGGGCCGGATGGGCGAGCTCGACCGCTACATCGGCGCCGCGCAAGGTGCGGCACGCCGCGCCGCCGCCCTGACCCACCGCCTGCTCGCCTTCTCCCGCCGACAGACCCTGGCCCCCAAGCCGACGGACGTGAACCGTCTGGTCGAGGGCATGGAGGACCTGGTGCGCCGCACCGTCGGGCCGGGCGTGTCGGTCGAGGCGGTCGGGGCCGCCGGGCTCTGGCCGACCCTGGTCGACCCGAGCCAGCTCGAGAACGCCCTGCTCAACCTCTGCATCAACGCCCGCGACGCGATGCCGGAGGGCGGCCGCATCGTGGTCGAGACCAGCAACCGCTGGCTCGACCGGCGCGCCGCCCGCGAGCGCGACCTCGAGCCGGGGCAGTACGTCGCGCTCTGCGTCTCCGACAACGGCACCGGCATGGCGCCGGACGTGGCGGCGAAGGCGTTCGACCCGTTCTTCACGACCAAGCCGATGGGCGAGGGCACGGGGCTCGGCCTGAGCATGATCTACGGCTTCGCCAAGCAGTCGGGCGGGCAGGTGCGGATCTACTCCGAGCCCGGCAAGGGCACGATGGTCTGCATCTACCTGCCCCGCCACCTCGGCGAGGCCGAGGCGGTCGAGGCGGTGCCCGACCTGTCGGACGCCGCGCGGGCCAAGCTCGGCGAGACGGTGCTGGTGGTCGACGACGAGCCGACGGTGCGGATGCTCGTGACCGAGGTGCTGGAGGATCTGGGCTACGCGGCGATCGAGGCGGCGGACGGCGCCTCCGGCCTCAAGGTGCTGCAGTCGGACGTGCGCATCGACCTGCTGGTGACCGATGTCGGGCTGCCCGGCGGGATGAACGGGCGGCAGATGGCCGATGCGGCGAAGACCGCGCGGCCCGGCCTCAAGGTGCTGTTCATCACCGGCTACGCGGAGAACGCCGCGCTCAACCACGGCCACCTCGCGCCCGGCATGGAGGTGCTGGTGAAGCCCTTCGCCCTGGAGGCGCTCGCCACCCGCATCCGCGGCCTGATCGAGGGCTCGGCCTAAGCGAAAAGGTTCCGAGGACGGACCGCGTGTCCTGGAGGCGAGGGGCGTCCAACGGAAAAGGGCGCCCGACGGTGAGTCGGGCGCCCTTCGTCGAGGACACGTCGCGTCGCGGGCGCAACGGCGCCCGCGACCGGCGCCTCAGTAGCCGTAGCCGTAGGCCGGGTAGCCGTAGCCGTAGGCGGGGGCGTATCCGTAGGCCGGCGCGTAGCCGTAGCCGCCGTAGTAGCCCACCGGGCGGCCGTAGCCGTAACCGCCGTAGCCACCGTAGCCGCCGTAGGAATTCGCCACGATTGCGCCGGCGGCGAGGCCGGCGATGCCGAGGCCGATCGCGGCGCCCGGGCCGATGCCGCGGCGATAGCCGTAGCCGCGTCCGTATCCGCCGCGGAAGCCGACGCCGCGATAGCCGTAGCCGCCGTGACCGAAGCCGCCGTGGCCGTAGCCGCCGCCGTAACCCCAGCCGCGGGCCTCGGCGGGGGCCGATGCCAGCATGCCGAGCCCGAGCAGTGCGGTGGAAGCGAGTGCGAGCTTGCGCATCCAAGATCTCCTGTCTGGGTGAGTATGGCTCTTAAAACGACCTCGGCCGCACCGCGTTCCAACATCGGTGGTGGTTCGACATGTCACAGTGTCGTTGAACCAGCGTACCGGTGAAGGCTCCGGCCTCGCGCGGGAGCGCGGGAGCGCGGGAGCGCGGGAGCGCGAGTTCCGGCCCGGTGCCGGGGTCCCGGCCGGGATCTTGCTCCGCCATCCGCGTTGACCGGAGGCGACCGCGTGGAGCATGAAGGCCCGTCGGCGCCGCGGGCACCCGCATGGGAGCTTCCGTCGCCGAAAGCCGTTCTCGGACGGGCATGATGGTGGCGACCATGCCCCATGGAAACGGACGGCATGGACGACGAGATCGAGCGGCTGCGCAGCGAGAATCGGAGGCTCGAGGCCGAGGTCGCGCGCCTGCGCGAGCGGAACGCGTCGCATGTCAGGCTCCCGGATTCCGGCCAGCGCACGTCCGGGGCGGATGTCGACCTGCTGTTCACGGCGGCGGAGAAGACCCGCATGCCGCAGATCGTCACCGACCCGAACCTGCCGGACAACCCGATCGTGTTCGCCAACCGGGCGTTCCAGGCCCTGTGCGGCTACTCGGCCGACGAGCTGATCGGCCGCAACTGCCGCTTCCTGCAGGGGCCGGACACCGATCCGGCGGACATCGCCAAGGTGCGCGACGCCATCGCCGCGCGCCGCGACGTGGTCGTCGAGATCCTGAACTACCGCCGCGACGGGTCCACCTTCCGCAACGAGCTCTACGTCAGCCCGGTCTTCACCGCCGAGGGCCACCTGCGCTACTTCTTCGCGAGCCAGCTCGACGTCACCCGGTTCCGGACCGAGGAGGGCATGCTCGCCGAGAGCGAGGCGCGCTACCGCACCCTGTTCAATGCCCTCGACGCCGGCTTCTGCGTCATCGAGCTCCGGTTCGACGCCGACAGCCGCGCGGTCGACTACCGCTTCGTCGAGGCGAATCCGGCCTTCTCGCGCCACACCGGCCTCGACGACGTGGTCGGCAAGTGGGTGAGCGAGGTGGTGCCCGACCTCGAGCGCAGCTGGCTCGACACCTACGGCCAGGTCGCGATGACGGGCCGGGCCGTCCGCTTCGAGAGCGGCGTCGTCGCGCTCGGGCGCTGGTTCGAGGTCCAGGCCCTGCGCATCGGCGATCCGGTGCAGCACCGGGTCGCCCTGCTGTTCAACGACGTCACCGACCGGCAGAAGGCCGAGAGCGTGCTGCGCGACACCGCCCGCGACCGGACCACGGAGCGCGACCTGGTGTGGCGGGCGAGCCGCGACCTCCTCGTTGTCTGCGGCTTCGACGGCCTCTACCGCTCGGTCAACCCGGCCTGGCACGAGATGCTGGGCTGGTCGGCCTTCGATCTCGTGCGCACGTCCTTCAGCGACTACGTCCACCCCGAGGACAGGGCGGCCGCGACCGCGGCGTTCGAGCTGCTGCGGGAAGGCCAAGTTCTCGACAGCCTCGACGTGCGCATGCTCACGGCGGACGGCGACTTCCGCTGGGTGTCGTGGAACGCCATCCCGCAGGAGGACCACTTCTACGCCGCCGGCCGCGACGTCACCGAGCGCCGCGCCCTGGAGGAGCAGCTCCGGCAGTCGCAGAAGCTGGAAGCGGTCGGCCAGCTCACCGGCGGCGTCGCGCACGACTTCAACAACCTGCTGACGGTGATCCGGTCCTCGACCGACCTGCTCAAGCGCCCCGACCTGCCGGAGGAGCGCCGGCAGCGCTACATCGGCGCGATCTCCGACACCGTCACCCGCGCCGCCAAGCTCACCGGCCAGCTCCTCGCCTTCGCCCGGCGCCAATCCCTGACCCCGGAGGTGTTCGACGTCGGCCGCAGCGTCGCCTCGGTCGCCGACATGGTCGGCACGCTCACCGGCGCCCGCATCCGGGTCGTCACAGACGTGGCCGCGAACCGGGACGGTCGCGGGAACGAGGTGCCCTACCTGATCGACGCCGACCCGAGCCAGTTCGACACGGCCCTGGTGAACATGGCCATCAACGCGCGCGACGCCATGGACGGCGAGGGCCGCCTCGACATCGGCGTGCGCCGCGCCTCGGCGATCCCGGCGGTGCGGGCCCATCCCCGCATCCCCGGCGACTTCGTCGCCGTCTCGGTCCGCGACACCGGGACCGGCATCGCGGCGGCCGATCTCGATCGGATCTTCGAGCCGTTCTACACCACCAAGGGCGTCGGCCAGGGCACCGGGCTCGGCCTGTCGCAGGTGTTCGGCTTCGCCAAGCAGTCGGGCGGCGAGGTGCTGGTCGAGAGCACGCTCGGCCGGGGCACCACCTTCACGCTTTACCTGCCCCGCGAGGTCGGGCGGTCCGTGGCGATCGAGGAGGACGGCGAGCCCGAGCCCCTCGCCGACGGGCACGGCACCCGCGTCCTCGTGGTCGAGGACAACCAGGAGGTCGGCTCCTTCGCCACCCAGGCCCTGCGCGAGCTCGGCTACGAGACCGTGTGGGCGATGAGCGCCGAGGAGGCCCTCGCCGTCCTGTCCGCGTCGCCGCGCTTCGACGTGGTGTTCTCCGACGTGGTGATGCCCGGGATGAACGGCATCGACATGGCGCGGGAGATCCGCCACCGCCACACCGGCCTGCCGGTCGTCCTCGCCTCCGGCTACAGCCACGTGCTCGCCGAGCAGGGCACCCACGGCTTCCCGCTCCTGAAGAAGCCGTACTCGGTCGAGGACCTGTCCCGCACCCTGCGCCGGGCGGTCACCCGGGCGGCCTCGCCGGGGGCCTGACGCGCGGGGCCCCCCTCGATCACGGCGCTCGCGCAGATCCTGCCGCGCGGCGTGGCCGCGACCGGCTCCGCGCGGGCCGGATCACCCGGAGACCCGTCCCGCATGCCCCGTCGCATCCTCATCACCGGCGCGAGCGTCGCCGGGAACACCGCGGCCTGGTGGCTCGGCCGCCACGGCTTCGACGTCACCGTCGTCGAGCGGGCGCCGGGCTTCCGCGACGGCGGCCAGAACGTCGACGTCCGCGGGGTCGGGCGCGAGGTCCTGCGCCGCATGGGCCTGGAGCAGGCGGCGCTCGACCGGGGCACCGGCGAGCAGGGCACCGCCTGGGTCGACGGGCGGGGCCGGGCGGTCGCGGCCTTCACGATGGATGCCAGCCTCGGCGACGGCCCCACCGCCGAGATGGAGATCCTGCGCGGCGACCTCGCGCGGCTCCTCTACGAGCCGGCCCGGGAGCGCGCGACCTACCGCTTCGGGGATCGCGTGACCCGGATCGACGACGGAGCGGAGGCCGCGACGGTGACCTTCGCCTCCGGGGCGAGCGAGCGCTACGACGCCGTCCTCGTCGCCGAGGGCGTCGGCTCGACGACGCGCGAGCTCGTGTTCCCCGGCGAGGCCGACCCGCGCTGGATGGATCTCGCCATCGCCTACTTCACCATCCCGCGGACCGCGGACGACGACCGGATGTGGCGGTGGTTCAACGCGCCCGGCGGCCGCGGCATCTCCCTGCGCCCCGACCAGCACGGCACCACCCGCGCGATGCTCACGCTGCGGCAGCCGCCGGGCGGCGAGCAGGATTGGGGCGCGGACCGGCAGAAGGCCTACCTGCGGCAGCGCTTCTCCGATGCGGGCTGGCAGGCGGCGCGCGTCCTTTCCGGGATGGAGGCCACCGCGGACTTCTACTTCGACGTCCTGCGCCAGGTGCGGATGCGGCGCTGGTCCAGCGGCCGCGTGGCGGTGACCGGCGACGCGGCCTGGTGCGCCACGCCGCTCGCCGGCATCGGCACGACGCTGGCCGTCACCGGCGCCTACGTCCTCGCCGCCGAGCTCGCCCGCGGCGACGACGTCGCCGCGGCCTTCGCCGCCTACGAGCGCGCCATGCGCCCGATGGTCGAGGACGGGCAGGGCGTGCCCAAGATCGCGCCGAAGCTGATGAACCCGAACAGCCGGCTCGGCATCAGCCTGCTCCACCGCGTGCTGCGCATCGCCAGCCGGCCGGGCCTCCGCCGCCTGGCCTCGAAGCTGTCCACCGGCCGCGCCAAGGAGCCGGACCTGACCGGCTATCCCGATCCCGCCGGCGCCTGACGCGAGCCGGCGGGGCGGATCGGGCGCTCACCCACGCGTGGTCACGGCGTGCGCGCCCCCCCGGCGCGGATCCCGCATCGGTCAGCCTCGGTAGCGCAGGGCCTCGATCAGCACCGCGAGCGCCGCCGCGGGCTGCCGGCGGCTCGGATAGTACAGGTGGTAGCCCGGGAAGGGCGGGCTCCAATCCTTCAGCACCCAGGTCAGCGCCGCGCTGTCGAGATGGGGCTGCACCTGGTCCTGCGGCAGGTAGGCGATGCCGAACCCGTCCAGGGCGGCGCGCAGGATCATGCTCACCGTGTTGAACACGACCTGCCCGTCCACGCGAACCCGGACCTCGCGCCCGTTGGCCGCGAACTCCCAGGCGTACAGGCCGCCATGGGTCGGCAGGCGCAGGTTGATGCAGGCGTGGCCGGTCAGGTCCTGCGGCGTCCGCGGCGCAGGCCGGCGCGCGAGGTAGGCCGGCGCGGCGACCGCCGCCATGCGCATGTCCGGCCCGATCGGGACGGAGACCATGTCCTTGGCCACCACCTCGCCGAGCCGCACCCCGGCGTCGAAGCGCCCGGCGACGATGTCGGTCAGGGCGAAGTCGGTGACCAGCTCCACCTGGATGTCCGGGTACCCGGGCAGCACCCTCCGCAGCGCCGGCCACAGCACCGCCGCGACCGCGTGCTCGTCGGCGTTGATCAGCACGGTGCCGGCCGGCGTCTCGCGCAGGTCCGTCACCGCGACCAAGCCGGCCTCGATCTCCGCGAGCCGGGGCCCGACGGACCGGATCAGCCGCTCGCCCGCCTCGGTCGGCGCGACGCTGCGCGTGGTGCGCGTCAGCAGCCTCAGGCCCAAACGCGCCTCGAGCCCGCGGATGGTCTGGCTGAGCGCGGGCTGCGACAGGCCGAGCTGCGCCGCCGCCCGGGTGAAGCTCCGCGCGCGCGCGACCGCGACGAAGGCGAGCAGGTCGTTCAGGTTCTCCCGCGCCATTCATGAAGTCCGGCGCATCGCCGCGTGCGCATTCCGGCATCTAACGCCGGGCCGGCGCGCGGCCAGCGTGGGGCGCAGGTCCCGCCGACGAGCCCAACGGTGGCGATCCAGCGTGCCGGCGCGACGCCGCCCGGCTCGGCCCCGATCGTCGCGCTGCTCTCCTCTGCGAGCTGCTCGGCCACGGTCACCGACCGACCCATCTCGACGAAGGTCGGCATGCCGGAGGGTTCCTGTTCGTGGCCCGGCGTCGGGGCAAGCGCGAGGCGCGGCGGATGCCGAACCCTGCGACGTGCGCGGGCCGGGCTCGCGCTCGGGGCTCAGTGCTCGCCGGCGGCCACGGTCTCGCGCATCGGTTTCGTGGGTCGGCCGATCAGCCTGCTCAAGTCGCGGCCGTCCTCGAACAGCGCACCCTCCGCCACGACGGAGTCGGAGGCGGCGACGAAGGCCGCCAGGTCCTTCGGCAGGCCGGCCTTCAGCAGGACGCCCTCGTACTCGGTCTCGGGCAGGTTCCTGTAGACCACCGGCCGGCCCGACACCTTCGCGACCTCGGCTGCGAACTGCTCCAGCGTGTAGGCGTCGTCGCCCGCCAGTTCGTAGATGCGGCCGTTCTCCACCTCGGCGGCCGTCAGCACGGCCGCGGCCGCGTCGGCGTAGTCGGCCCGCGCCGCGGACGAGATCCGCCCCTGGCCCGCGCTGCCGAAGAGGGTGCCGTGCTCGAGCGCCATCGGGATCGAGGCGGCGTAGTTCTCCGTGTACCAGCCGTTGCGCAAGATGACGAAGGGCACGCCGGATGCCGCGAGGACGAGCTCCGTCCGCCGATGCTCGTCGGTGAGCTTGGGCGGGGACGTGTCGGCGTGCAGGACGCTGGTGTAGGCGATGCGGCGGACGCCCGCCCGCTTGGCCGCCTCGATGACGTTCCGATGCTGGTCCACGCGCTTGCCGAACTCGTTGGAGGAGATGAGCAGCAGGCGCTCGATGCCCGCGAAGGCTCGGTCCAGGGTGTCGGTCCTCTCGTAGTCGACCTGCCGCACCTCGACGTCGAGGGCCCGGAGCGCCTTGGCGCCGTCGTCGTCGGGGTTGCGCAGGCCGGCCACGATCCGGGAGGCCGGCACGCTGCGCAGCAGGGCCTCGACGACGAGGCGCCCGAGGCGCCCGGATGCGCCGGTGATGCCGATGCGGGGATGTGCGGAGGTCATGGGCGCAGTCCACGAAGGTTCGGTTGCGATACATGCTTCCTATTCGAGACCACAACGGCGCATAAGGAGGCAGTATTTTGGGACAGGGTAACCTCGCGGGAACCGGGCGATGAGCCAGCAGGCGGAACTGGTGCGGCGGTTCGCGGAGTGGCAGGCCACGGCCGTCGATCCTTCGCTCTGCCCGGTGCGCGACGTGCTGGATCGCCTCGGCGACAAGTGGACGACGCTGGTGCTGCTCGTGCTGGCCGGCGGCCCGCGGCGGTTCAGCGCCCTCGGCCGGGCCGTGCCCGACATCTCGAAGCGCATGCTGACCCAGACGCTGCGCGAGCTGGAACGCGACGGCTTCGTCACCCGGCACGTCTTCCCGACCAAGCCGCCCAGCGTGGAGTATCGCCTCGACGCGCTCGGGCATTCGATGCTGGAGCCGCTGGCGGCGCTCGTCGCCTGGGCGGAACGCAACCACGCGGCCGTCGCCGCGGCCCGGACCCGCTACGCGGCCTCGGAGGCGGCCGGGCACCGGCCGTGATCGGGCCGACGCCGGGATCTCGGTGCGCGCCGAACCCGGGCGACGCGAGACGCTTCGGTGCCGGGCGTGATCCTTTGCGACGGCGTCTCGGATCCCGGGGGCCCCCGAAGGCCAGGGGCGGCATCGCGCCGCCGGAAGCGACGTGCGGCGGCTCGGCCGTCGACGCGGAACCCGGGGTCGAGCGACAGGCCGCCGCCGACGAACAGCGTCGTCCCCGTCACACAATCCGGATCGCGACGATGGCGCCCCGCTTCGGGCCGGCCGTCCGCCGCGCGGCTGCGCACGGAAACGGCGCAAGGCCCCGCGCCTGCAGGGGACTTGCCCGATGAGATTCACGTCGATCACCGCGTTTTAGTCATCCGGCGACAGGTCCGCGACCGCCGCATCCTTCCGGATGCCCGCGTTCGACCCCAGGACGTCGACCCGGCCGAACGCCGCCGCCGCGCGAACCGCGCGCAGGCTGCCGGCCGGCTCACGCGGACGGCGCCGGCTTTCCGACGCCGGGATATCGCAGGGCGTCCACCAGCACGGCGAAGGCCGGCGAGGCCTGGCGGCGGCTCGGATAGTACAGGTGGTAGCCGGCGAAGGGCGCGCACCAGTCGGCGAGCACCCGCACGAGCCGGCCCGCGGCGATGTCCGCCCGGACGAGGTCGTCGGGCATGCAGGCGACGCCGAGCCCGGCCAGGGCCGCCGTCCTGGCCAGGAACACGCTGCTGAACGCGAGGGGGCCGTCCACCCGGACCCTCAGCTCGCGCCCGCCCTTCTCGAACTCCCAGGCGTAGCGGCCGCCGTAGCTGGCAAGATGCAGGTTGATGCAGGCGTGGGCGGTCAGGTCCTGGGGGGTACGCGGTCGAGGGCGCGCCGCGAAATAGGCGGGCGTCGCGACCACGGCCATGCGCAGGGCGGGCCCGATCCGGACCGCGACCATGTCCTTCTCGACCTGATCCCCCATGCGGATTCCCGCGTCGAAGCGCTCGGAGACGATGTCGGTCAGGGCGTTCTCGGTGATCACGTCGACGGTGATATCCGGGTAGGCCGGCAGGAGCCGTTCCAGAGCCGGCCACAGGATGGAGGCGGCCGCGTGCTCGCCGGACGTGATCCGGATGGTCCCGGCCGGCTTGTCGCGCAGCGCGGTGAGTGCGGACAGGTCGGCCGCGATGCCGTCCAGTTGCGGCCCCACGATCCGCAGCAGGCGTTCGCCGGCCTCGGTCGGCACGACGGCGCGGGTGGTTCGCGCCAGGAGGCGGACGCCGAGGCGCTCCTCCAGCGCCCGGACGGCGCGGCTCAGCACCGGCTGCGTCACGCCGGACCGGGCGGCGGCCCGGGTGAAGCTGCCCTCCCGCGCCACCGCCGCGAAGGCGACGAGGTCGTTCAGGTTCTCCCGCAGCATTCATAACCCCAGGGCATGGCCTCAAGTGGAACCTAGTGCCTAATCGCGGCGCTCGGCAGCCCCTAGATCTCCTGCATGGCCCGGGACGGCGGCCCGACCGAGCCGTCGCCGTCCCGGTCGGGCGACCCCCACCGACGGTGCGGAGACATCATGCAGCCCGTGCGCGAGCCTGGATTGAACCGGAGAGACCTGATGGCAGGAACCACCGCCTGCGCGGCCATGGCGTCGATGCCGCCGGCCGCGAGAGCCGATCCCGGGCCCGGCGACCGCCCTGTCCTGGCGCGGGTGTGGTTCACGATCAACGGCCAGCGGCGCGAGCTCGAGCTCGACACCCGCACCAGCCTGCTCGATGCGGCGCGCGAGCATCTGCACCTGACCGGCTCGAAGAAGGGCTGCGACCACGGCCAGTGCGGCGCCTGCACGATGATCGTCGACGGGCGGCGCATCAACGCCTGCCTGACACTCGCCGTGATGCACCAGGGCGCCGAGATCACCACCATCGAGGGGCTGGGCCAGCCCGACGACCTGCACCCGATGCAGGCCGCCTTCGTCCGCCACGACGGCTACCAGTGCGGCTACTGCACGCCCGGCCAGATCTGCTCGGGCGTGGCCGTGCTCGACGAGATCCGGGCCGGCATCCCCAGCCACGTCACCGCCGACCTCACCGCGCCGACCCGGGTCACCGAGGCCGAGATCCGCGAGCGCATGAGCGGCAACCTGTGCCGCTGCGGCGCCTATTCCAACATCGTCGAGGCGATGAGCGAGGTCGCCGGCCTCGAGACCGGCCGGAGGCCCGCATGAAGTCGTTCACCTACGAGCGCCCGAGCACGCCGGCCGAGGCCGCCGCCGCCGTGGCGCGCACGCCCAACGCCAAGTTCATCGCCGGCGGCACCAACCTGCTCGACCTGATGAAGCTGCAGATCGAGACCCCGACCCACCTCGTCGACGTCAACGGGCTCGGGCTCGACCGGATCGAGGCCACGCCGGAGGGCGGCCTGCGCATCGGCGCGCTGGTGCGCAACACCGACCTCGCCGCCGACGCCCGTGTCCGGAAGGATTACGGCGTGCTGTCGCGCGCGCTGCTGGCCGGCGCCTCGGGGCAGCTGCGCAACAAGGCGACCACCGCCGGCAACCTGCTGCAGCGCACCCGCTGCCCGTACTTCTACGACACCGCGCAGGCCTGCAACAAGCGCCGGCCGGGCTCCGGCTGCTCGGCGCTCGACGGGGTCAGCCGGCAGCTGGCGGTGATCGGCGGAAGCGACGCCTGCATCGCCACCCATCCCGGCGACATGGCGGTGGCGATGCGCGTGCTCGACGCCACCGTCGAGACCATCGACGCAAAGGGCGGTTCCCGGACGATCCCGATCGAGGAGTTCCACCGCCTGCCGGGCGACGCGCCCGAGCGCGACACCACGCTCGCGGCCGGCGCGCTGATCACGGCGGTGACGCTGCCGAAGCCGGTGGCGGGCACGCACCTCTACCGCAAGGTCCGCGACCGGGCGTCGTACGCCTACGCGCTGGTCTCGGTGGCGGCGATCCTGGGCAGGGACGGGTCCGGCCGCGTCGCCTTCGGCGGGGTGGCGCCGAAACCCTGGCGGGTGGAGGCGGCCGAGGCCGACCTGCCGCGGGGGGCCAAGGCGGTGACCGAGCAGGTCTTCGCCGGCGCCGCGCCGACGCACGCGAACGCCTACAAGCTGACGCTCGCCGAGCGGACCCTGTCCGCGGCGCTCAACCAAGCGAGGGCCTAAAGCCATGAAGTTCGATCAGCCCGCCGGCCAAAACCCGATCGACCAGCTCAAGGTCGTCGGAAAGCCGACCGACCGGGTCGAAGGACCGCTCAAGGTCACGGGGACCGCGCCCTACGCCTACGAATGGCACGATCCGCACGCGAACCTCGCCTACGGCTTCATCGTCGGCGCCGGCATCGCCAAGGGCCGGATCGCGACCCTCGACGTGGCGCGCGCGAAGGCCGCCTCGGGCGTCGTCGCCGTCGTCACCCACGAGAATGCCGGGCCGCTCGGCCAGGGCGAGTTCTACGTCCACCGCTTCCTCGCCGCGCTCGTCGTCGACCACTACCACCAGGCCGTCGCGGTCGTCGTCGCCGAGACCTTCGAGCAGGCGCGGGCCGCCGCGGCCCTGGTCCGGGTCACGTATGTCGAGGAGCCGGGCGCCTTCGACCTCGCCGCGCAGGAGGCGACCGCGCCCGTGGCCGAGCAGGGCCCGTTCGGCGGCAAGCCCGAGACCCGCGTCGGCGACTTCGAGGCCGCGTTCGCGCGGGCGCCGGTCCAGCTCGACGCGCGCTACACCACCCCCGACCAGGCCCACGCGATGATGGAGCCGCATGCCACCATCGCCGCCTGGGACGGCGACCGGCTCACCTGCCACACTTCGATCCAGCAGATGAACTGGGGCGTGCGCGACCTCGCCAGGACGCTCGGCATCCCCCGGGACAGGATCCGCCTCGTCTCGCCGTATGTCGGCGGCGGGTTCGGGGGGAAGGGCACCGTCCAGTCCGACCTCGCGCTCGCGGCGGTGGCGGCGCGGGTGGCCGGCCGGCCGGTCAAGCTCGCGCTGCAGCGTGCGATGATGTTCAACACCACCATCCACCGCCCCGCCACGATCCAGCGCATCTGGATCGGCGCGACCCGGGACGGGCGGATCACCGCGATCGGCCACGACAACCTCAACGGCAACCTCGCCGGCGGCCGGACCGAGCCGTCGACGGCGGCGACGCGCGCCTTCTACGCCGGCGCCGACCGGATGACCCGCCAGCGCCTGGCGGTGCTCGACCTCGCCGAGGGCAACGCGATGCGGGCGCCCGGCGAGGCGCCGGGCCTGATGGCCCTCGAGATCGCCATGGACGAGATGGCCGAGAAGCTCGGGATGGACCCGGTCGCGTTCCGGGCGCTCAACGACACCCAGGTCGACCCCGAGCACCCGGAGATCCCGTTCTCGACCCGGCCCTTCGTCGCGTGCCTGCGCCTCGGTGCCGAGCGCTTCGGATGGGAGCGCCGCCAGGCGCAGCCGGCCGGCTTGCGCGACGGGCGCTGGCGCGTCGGGTTCGGCATGGCCGGGGCGATCCGCGCGGCGAAGATCGCCCGGTCCGCCGCCCGCGTGCGCCTCGACGCACGCGGCGTCGTCACGGTCGAGGTCGACATGACCGACATCGGCACCGGCAGCTACACCATCGTCGCGCAGACCGCCGCCGAGATGATGGGCGTCACGCCGGATCGCGTCGTCGCCCGCCTCGGCGATTCCGATTTCCCGGAGACGCCCGGCTCCGGCGGCCAGCAGGGGGCCCCTTCCGTCACCGCGGGCGTCTACGCGGCCTGCGTCAAGCTTCGCGAGGCGGTGGCCCAGCGGCTCGGGTTCAACTCGGCCGACGTCGCCTTCGCCGACGGCGAGGTCCGCTCCGGCAACCGCGCCGTGCCGCTCGAACGGGCGGCGGAGGCCGGCGACCTCGTCGCCGAGGACACCATCGTGTTCGGCGATCTCGCCAAGCGCTTCGCGCAGCAGACCTTCGGCGCGCACTTCGCCGAGGTCGGCGTCGACGCCGACACCGGCGAGATCCGCGTCCGCCGGATGCTGGCGGTGTGCGCGGCCGGGCGCATCATCAACCCCAAGGCCGCGCGCAGCCAGATCATCGGCGGCATGACCATGGGGATCGGCGCCGCCCTGATGGAGGAGATGGTCGTCGACAGGAAGCGCGGCTTCTTCGTGAACCACGATCTCGCCGGCTACGAGGTGCCGGTGCACGCCGACGTGCCCCATCTCGAGGCGGTCTTCCTCGACGAGGTCGACCCGACCATGTCCCCGGTCAAGGCGAAGGGCGTCGGGGAGCTCGGCCATGTCGGCGTCGCCCCGGCGATCGCCAACGCGGTCTACAACGCGACCGGCGTGCGGGTGCGCGACTACCCCATCACCCTCGACAAGCTCCTCGACCGGATGCCGGACTCGGCCTGACGACGCCTCGGGATGCGGGACACGACGATCCGCGCGCCCGGTGTGCGATCGATCCGCCGGCCCGAAGCCTGGCGGCCCTTCGAGAGGCCATCCGCCAGCGGCGCTCCGGTGGCGCCCCCTCGACCGTCCATCGCGAGAACGGTGCGAAGGTCGGCCGGACGCAGGCTTTCGTGCCGGCGGCCTGGGAGCGCGGTGTGCGACCCGGGCCTGTCCGCTCCCGTCAGAGGCTCGGGTGCAGGCCGCGGACCGGGCTCACGCCCTCCAGCAGCGCGGCGGCGTGCAGGATCGTCGCCTCCGCCTGCCAGCTGCCGACCAGCTGCACGCCGATCGGCAGGCCCTCGCGGCTGGTGCCGAACCGCATCGACACCCCCGGCAGGCCGGTGACGTTCAGGGGCACGGTCGCGCCCTGCAGGTAGGTCAGGTCGACGGTCTCGCCGTCGACGACGAGGTCCCGGATGCCGTGCTTGTGCGCCGGCACGGGCAGCACGGGCGTGAGGAGCACGTCGTAATCCCGGAAATAGGCGGCGTAGCCGTCCCGCAGCCGCTCGGCCGCCTGCTCGGCCGCGACGTAGTCCGCCATCGAGGTGTCGGTCAGCGACAGCATCGTCCGCGCCATCCTGTACATCCGATCCTCGTGCCCGGCGGTCGCCTCCCGGAAGGCCGGCTTCATCTCCATGACGTGGAGCTTGTTGAACACGTCGAGGGCGAAGTCGCGTTCCAGGGCCGGGATGCGGACTTCCTGCACCGGGTGTCCCTCGCCCGCGAGCGCGTCCGCCGCCGCCCGGACGGTGGCCGCGACCTCCGTGTCGATCGGCCCGAAGCCCGGCCCGACCATCCAGCCGACGCGGAGCTTGCGGCCCGGTGCGATGCCGGCTCCGGCGTCGAACGGGCCGCCGTGCGAGGCGAAGCCGTCGAGGCCGTCGGGACCGGCCAGCTGCGCGAAGGCGAGCGCGAGGTCGCGGATCGAGCGCGCCATCGGGCCGACGTGCCAGAACCGGCGCGGCGCCCGCGGCCAGATGCCGGTCATCGGCACGCGCCCGTGCGTCGGCTTCAGCGCGACGATGCCGGTCTGCGCGGCCGGGCCGCGCACCGAGATGGCGAGGTCGGTGCCGAGGCCCAAGGGCGACAGGCCCGCCGCGATCGCCGCCGACTCGCCGCCGCTCGATCCGCCGGGCGTGCGGTCGAGGTCCCACGGGTTGTTCGAGCGGCCCGAGAGCAGGTTGTCGCTCTCGATCCAGTAGGAGAACTCCGGCAGGTTGGTCTTGGCGAGCAGGATGCCGCCGGCGCTCTTCATGCGGGCGACGCTGGTGGCATCGGCGTCCGGCCGGCGGCCCGCGAAGATCGGCGAGCCGCGCTGGGTGAGGACGCCTGCCGTGTCGATCGAATCCTTCACGGTGAAGGGCACGCCGTGCAGCGGCCCGAGCTCCTTGTCGGCCATGACCGCCGCCTCGGCTTCCCGCGCGGCGGCGAGCGCGCCCTCCGCGAGGGTGACGATGGCGTTGACCTTGGGGTCGACCGCCGCGATGCGGTCGAGATGGGCCTGCACGACCTCGACCGGCGAGACCTGGCGGGTGCGGATCAGCGCGGCGAGGCCGGTCGCGTCCGAGAAGACGATGTCGGTGGTCATGATCTGAGAGCCTTCGCGATCGCCGATGCGGGCATGGTGCCTCGGCCGGGTCATGGGGAGGGCCGTGCGGTGCGCCGGCCGTGCGATGGTCGGGGGCGGGCGCCGCGGGGGACGCCCGACCCGTCAGCGGTTCGCGAGGCGTGCGACGAGCGTTTCGGCGGCAGGACCCGAGGAGGCGGGGTTCTGGCCGGTGACGAGCAGGCCGTCGGTGACGACGAAGGGGGCCCAGTCGGCACCCTTGGCGTAGAGGCCGCCGTTGCGGGCGAGCTCGTCCTCGACCAGGAACGGAACCACCCGGGTGAGGCCGACCGCCTCCTCCTCGGTGTTCGCGAAGCCGGTGACGTTGCGGCCCGCGACCAGGGGCGTCCCGTCGCCGGCCTTGGCATGGCGCAGCACGCCGGGGGCATGGCAGACCAGGGCCACGGGCTTGCCGGCCGCCAGCGTGGTCTCGATCAGCCGGATCGAGGCCGGGTCCTCGGCGAGGTCCCAGAGGGGGCCGTGCCCGCCGGGATAGAACACGGCGTCGAAGCCGTCGTGGCCGACGCCGACGAGCCGGCCGGTCTCGGCCAGCACCGCCATCGCCGTTGCGTCCGCTTCGAAGCGGCGCGTCGTGTCGGTCTGGAAGCTCGGCTCGGCGCTCTTCGGATCGAGCGGCGGCCGGCCGCCCTTGGGCGACACCAGCACCACCTCCGCGCCCGCATCCTTGAACACGTAGTAGGGGGCGGCAAGCTCCTCCAGCCAGAAGCCGGTCTTGCGGCCGGTGTCGCCGAGCTGGTCGTGCGAGGTCAGGACCATCAGGATCTTCATGTCGTTCTCCGGATCGTTGGCTTGGGTGAGGGGAGGTTGGGCGAGGGGAGGTTGGGCGAGTGAAGGTGGGGTGCGAGGACGTCCTCGAGGGGGACTCCCCGCGCGGGGGGCGGCATGGGGCGGGCCGGCGCTACCGCACCTTGGCGGCGCGTTCCGCGGCCGGGTCGCGGGCCGGGGCCGCCTGCGCGGGGCGGAGTTCCGCATTCGTGCCGCGGACCTCCTCGAACCGGGCCATGCGGACGGCGCCGATGGTCTCCAGGGTGATCCGCTCCTGCGCCGTCGCGTCCGTGGTGGCGCCCGGGAGGGCCGTCAGGGCGGCGGCTGCGAGGAGGGCGGCGGCCAGCGTCTTGGTGTGGTGAGGCATCGGTTTTCTCCTTCCGGTTCGCGTTCCCCCCGCCGGCCCAGGGGAATGATGAGGATCTGAGTAGACCGGTCGTCTTGGTTTTGCGCAGCCATGCGTGCCGTTGCCGGCGCCGAGGGGATGATCAGTGCGATGCGAGGCCGAGGATTCGCCGCGTCGTGCCCAGGGCGGCCTCGAACGGGGCGTCGGTCCGCACGATCTTCGCCATCAGGCTGGCGCCGAGCCAGACGTGATACAGGTCCTCGGCGGTCGTGTGCGGCTCGCTCGCGATCGTGAGCGAGCCCTCCGCCACGCCGGCCGCGATCGCTCGCGACAGGCGTTCGATGATCCCGACGGTGCCTGCCTTCAGGGCGAGGCGCATGGCCTCGGAAAGGTCCGAGACCTCCGCCGCGAGCTTCACCGCCAGGCACCTGCGCCGGTCGTCGATGCCCCCTTGCGTCGCCTGCCACTTCCGCCAGTAGGTCATCAGGCGGTCGGCCTGGCTCAGGCTCGGCTCGGCCAGCATCGCGTCGAGCTCGGCGAGGTAGGTGTCGAAGTAGTCCTCCAGAAGCGCCTCGCCGAACGCCTCCTTCGAGCCGAAGTAGTGGTAGAACGATCCCTTCGGCACGCCGGCCGAAGCGAGGATCTCGTTGAGCCCGACCCCGGAGAACCCCTTGGCGCCCACGAGGCCGTAGGCGGTGTCGAGGATGCCCTGGCGGGTGTCGGTCTGTGCGGTGACGCGTGCCATGACCGGGAGATAGCTCGGATTAGACCGGTCGTCTAGTAGAGCCGAAAAGATTTTTCCCGGCAGGGGACGCGGCGGGCGAGACGAAGTTCGGGGCGAGCGTTCGAGGCGGGGGCCGGAAGCGTTCCGGCATCGGCTGGAGCAGGCCCGTTCGCTCCGCCGCCAAGCGAAGGTGGCCGCGCTGACCCTTCGGCAGAAGGCGGAGCGGGCTCGCAGGCACGCCGTCTCCCCTCCGGAACCGCGACCGCGGCGTACGGACCGGTCGTTGCCTGACGTCAGAACCGCCGCGCCCGCCGACGCTCCATCCCCGTCCCGACCGCCCGCATTCGAGCAGGGTTCGGCCGGCCGGATATTGCCTTCCGCCATGCGCGATCGGACTTGGCGCGCCGAGGATTCCGATCGCACCCGGATTAGGAGGTTTTCGTCGGGTGCGGTATCAGAGTTCGCGGCTTCGAACTCTTCGGAGCGGCCATCGCCATGCCGGAGTGCTCCGCAGCTCCTCGTCTTGACGACCTTGAGACGGACATCAGGAGCGTATTCGATGATCGGTGACGGCAGGCCTCTCGCCATCCTCATCGCGGAGGCGGACCAGCTCGTCCGCATGGTCACCGCCGACATGCTGACCGATCTCGGCTACCGGGCCATCGAGGTCGGCACCGCCGCCGAGGCGCTGGCGGTGCTCCAGGGACCGGACACCGTCCGCATGCTGATCACGGGGCGCAGCATCGTCGGCGACGGCGTCGCCCTCGTCCATCTCGTCCACCACCGCTGGCCCGGCGTCGGCATCATCGTCACCTCGGGCGCGGGCGCGGATCTTCGCAGCGCGCTGCCGCCGGGGACGCGCCTGCTCAGCAAGCCGTACAAGTTCGCCGACCTCATCCAGGAGGTCGAAGCCGGCCTGGGGCAGGTGCGGGACGAGCCCGCGACCGCGCCCGTGCTGCCGAGCGGCGTGCCGCCCCACCGGGGATTGGAGATGGGCAACGGCGTGGGCGCCCTCGCCGCCCCCTCGACCGAGCCGGACAAGTCCTAGCCGCCGCCCGCGGGATGCCCGGTCCGGATCGCCCGCCGCAGCGAAATTTCCCACGGCAGCCCCGTGCGCGGCCCGAACAGGATGCCCGTGAGGGCAGCCCGGTGCTCGATCGGACGACGCCCGCCCTGCAGCCAACGGAATGCGCGGTTCGCCGCCGGAACGCCGGCATAGGCGGCCGTCTCGATGCCAAGGTGGCGCACCGTGCTCACCGGCTTCGTGCGACGCGACATCGATCATCGTCGGGTCGCCGATGCGGTCGATGGCCTGATGCTGAGCGGCGACCCCGGCTTGCGCGGCGGCGGCGGTCGTGACCTGATGACCAGCCGGGTGATGCGCGCTCGGCCCCTGGTCGCGGAGCGGACATGCAGGCGTCACCCACTCCCTCCGCGGGCGTCGCCGATCAGTCGCGCCGCGCCGCGGTCGCCGCCTTCATCGGCACGACCATCGAGTGGTACGACTTCTTCATCTACGGCGTCGCCGCTGCGCTGGTGTTCGGCCCGCTGTTCTTCGCGGGCGAGACCCCGTTCCTCGGCACGCTGTCCGCGTTCGGCGCCTTCGCGGTCGGCTTCCTGGCGCGGCCGGCCGGCGGCCTCATCTTCGGCCACCTCGGCGACCGCTTCGGGCGCAAGCGCGCACTCATCGCCACGCTCGTCATGATGGGGCTGGCCACCAGCGCGATCGGGCTGCTGCCGACCTACGCCTCGGCCGGCATCTGGGCTCCGGTTGCCCTGGTGCTGCTGCGCCTCTTCCAGGGCATCGCGGTCGGCGGCGAGTGGGGCGGCGCCGTGCTGCTCGCCGCCGAGCACGCCCCCCGCGGTCGCAGCACGTACTTCGCCTCCTTCGCCCAGCTCGGCAGCCCGGCCGGGCAGATCCTCTCGCTGCTGGCGTTCCGCCTGGCCGGGCTGATGGACAAGGAGGCGTTCCTCGCCTGGGGCTGGCGCCTGCCGTTCCTCGCCAGCGTCGTGCTCCTGGCGGTGGGGTTCGTCATCCGGCTCGGCGTCGCGGAATCGCCGGCGTTCCAGGCCGCGCAGGCGGCCGATCGGGAGGCGCTCGCCCGGGCGGCGCCGATCCCGGAGGTGCTGCGCACGCAGCGCGGCCCGCTGCTGATGGCGATCGCCGCCAACACCTTCGCCATCGCCTCGGTGTATCTCTACCAGGTGTTCCTGATCACCTACGCCGTGCAGTACCTGCATATCGAGCGCGCGGTGATCCTCGACGCCCTGCTGATCACCGCCGGGGTGCAGTTCGTCGTCCAGCCGGTGGCCGCGCGCGTGGCCGAGCGGCTCGGCGACGAGAGCCGCTTCCTCCAGCTCTCGCTCCTTTGGTGCATCGTCACGCCCTACCCGCTGTTCCTGCTGCTGGAGACGCGCTCGTTCGCCGCGATCACGCTGGGCCTGTGCCTGATCCAGCTCGGTATCGCGAGCTTCTACGCGGTGGTGGCCGGCTATGTCGCCGGCGCCTTCCCGACCCGGGTGCGCTACACCGCCATCTCGATCGGCTACCAGTTCAGCGGCGCGGTGGCGGGGGGCCTGACGCCGATCGTCGGCACGGTGCTGGCGGAAGCCTCGGGTGGGGCGTGGCTGCCGATCGCGCTGTTCGGCACGACGCTCGCGGGCATCTCGCTTCTCGGCATCACGCTGCTGCGGCCGCATGTCCGGGCGCTGCGTCGCTGGGGCGAGGATGAGGCGGCGGCCTGATCGCGGCTTGCCGGTCCCCGTTTCGCTTCGCCGCATCGCTCGTTCCGCAGGACCGCCACCGTGATCGTGGGCGATACGTCATGTCGTCCGGCGGCAGGCCGGCCGGCGTCGCGGGCGAGGGCGCCGGCGACCCGTGAGATCCATCGCGGGGGACTCGCCTCGATCCGGCCGGAAGGGGGCCGGCCATCCGAGCCTCGCTGTTGTCGCAGCCGGGCTCTTCGGGATGGCGGCAGGACGCCTGCGGTCAGCCTCCGAGCGCGGCGGCGCCGCGATAGGCTTGTGCGGCGTGGCGGGCGGGCAGGCGGTCGCCCTGGCCGAACAGCTTGTTTCTGAGCGAGCCCGGCGCGTAGGTGGTCTTGTACAGGCCGCGGTCCTGGAGCTCGGGGATCACGAGGTCGATGAAATCCGAGAAGCTTTCCGGCACGACGAGACGGCTGAGGTTGAACCCGTCCACCTCGCCCTCCTCGACCCAGGATTGCAGCTCGTCGGCGATGGACGCGGCGTCGCCGGTCAGCACCGCGTAGCGGCCGCCGAGGCCCATTTCCGAGAGCAGGTCGCGCTTGGTCAGCCCGCGCTTGGCCGCCGCGGCGGTGGCCGACTGGATCGCGTTGCCCGGGGCGTAGGGGATCGGCTCGTCGAGGCCGTAGCGGGCGAAATCGATGCCGGTGGAGGCGGAGAAGTGGGCGAGCCCGGCTTCGGAGCTGGCGTAGCGCATGTACTCGGCGCGCTTGTCCTCCGCCTCGGCACGGGTGCGGCCGGGGATGGCGGCGATGCCGATGAACACCTTCACGTCCTGCGGGTCGCGCCCGGCAGCGGCGGCCTCGGCGCGGATCGCGCGGACCGAATCGCGGGCCGACGTCTTGTCGCGCGCCGAGATGAACACGCACTCGGCGTGCCGTCCGGCGAAGGCCCGGCCGCGGCCGGAGGCGCCCGCCTGGTAGAGCACGGGCGTCCGCTGGGGCGAGGGTTCGCACAGGTGGTAGCCGTCGACCGCCAGAAACTCGCCGCGATGGGAGACCGGCCGGATCAGCGCCGGATCGCTGAACACCCGCGCCTCGCGGTCCCAGCGCACCGCCGCGTCGTCCCAGCTTCCTTCCCAAAGCTTGTAGAGCACCTCGAGATACTCGTCGGCGTAATCGTAGCGCCTGTCGTGCGCCGGAAGCGCCTCGCCCCGGCCGCGATGGGCGCTCTCGAGGTAGCCGGTGACGATGTTCCAGCCGACCCGCCCGCCGGTGAGATGGTCCAGCGTCGAGAGGCGCCGGGCGAAGGTGTAGGGCGCCTCCGCGAAGACGTTGAGCGTGATGCCGAAGCCGAGATGCTCCGTCACCGCGGCCATGGCCGGAACGATCAGCGTCGGGTCGTTCACCGGCAGCTGCACGGCTTCCCGCGCCGTCACGTCGATGCCGCCGCCGTAGATGTCGTAGACGCCGAGGATGTCGGCGATGAACAGCCCGTCGAACAGGCCGCGCTCCAGAAGCTTCGCCTGGTCCGTCCAGTAGCGCAGGGTGTTGTACGCGGCCGAGCGGTCGCGCGGGTGGGTCCACAGGCCGTGGTTGATGTGGCCGACGCAGTTCATGTTGAACGCGTTGAGCCGGATCTGCTTTCGGCCGTCGCTCATCGCGCCCGGAGCCTCCGCACGACGCTGTCGCCCGTGAATTGCACGAGGCAGACGAGAACGATCAGGATCGCGATCACCACCGACATCACGGTCGTGTCGAAGCGCTGGTAGCCGTAGCGGATCGCCACGTCGCCGAGCCCGCCCGCGCCGACCGCACCGGCCACGGCCGAGGCGCCGATCATCGACACGACGGTGATGGTGAAGCCGCCGACGATCCCCGGCAGGGCTTCGGGCAGCAGCACGTGGAGCAGGATGTGGCGACGGCGGCAGCCGATGGACTGGGCCGCCTCGACCAGCCCGGGATCGACCTCCCGCAGCGAGACCTCGGCGATCCGCGCGAAGAACGGCGTCGCGCTCACCGCCAGCGGCACGATGGCGGCCCAGACGCCGATCGTGGTTCCGACGACGAGCCGGGTGAACGGGATCAGCGCGACCAGCAGCACGATGAAGGGCACGGCGCGGAAGCCGTTCACGACGAGGCCGACCAAGCGGTTCGCCCGCGGCGCCGGGAAGATGCCGCCCGGCCCGGAGGTGACGAGGAACAGCGCGAGCGGGATGCCGGCGACCACCGCGATCCCCGCCGAGACCCCCACCATGAACATCGTGTCGAACGCCGCCTGCCAGAGGCGGTCAATCATCTGCGGCGACATAGCCGATCCCCTCGACGGTTTCCCCGATGGCCCTCAGCCGGGCCTCCGCCTGCATCCCCTCGGCGGCGATCAGCAGGCGGCCGACGGCATGCCCCTGGATGCGCTCGACGCCCGCCTGCAGAAGCCGCACCGATCCCCCCGTCGCCGCGACGAGGGCCGACAGGTCGGGCGCGGACCGCCCGGCATAGGTGATCCGCAGCACGGCCTGCGCGCCCGGCGCGGGATGCGACAGGAGCCGCTGCGCCAGGTCGTCCGGCACGTCGCGGGTGAGGGGCGCCAGCAGCGCCCGGGTCGCCGGGTGCTCGGGCGCGCCGAACACGCGCCAGACCGGGCCGGATTCGGCGATCCGCCCGGCTTCCAGCACGACGACGTCGGTGCAGATCTCGCGGATCACGCTCATCTCGTGGGTAATGAGGATAATGGTCAGGCCGAGCCGCCGGTTGATGTCCCGCAGCAGGCCGAGGATCGACAGGGTGGTCTCCGGGTCCAGCGCCGAGGTCGCCTCGTCGCAGAGCAGGATCTCGGGGTCGCTGACCAGGGCGCGGGCGATGCCGACGCGCTGCTTCTGCCCGCCCGAGAGGCGCGACGGATAGGTCTCGGCCTTGCCCTCCAGGCCGACGAGGCGCAGCGCCTCCGCGACCCGCCGGTCGACCTCCGCCCTGCCGATGCCGGCCACCTTGAGCGGTAGGGCCACGTTCTGCCGGACGGTCTTGGCCGACAGGAGGTTGAAGTGCTGGAAGATCATGCCGATGCGGCGGCGCAGGGCCACGAGACCGTCCGTGCGCAGGGCCTCGATGGGCTCGCCGTCGACCAGCACGCGGCCCGATGTGGGCTCCTCCAGCCGGTTGACGGTCCGGAGCAGGGTCGACTTGCCGGCACCCGAGCGGCCGATGATGCCGAAGATCGCGCCGGACGAGACGTCGAGGCTGACGTCGTCGAGGGCGCGGACCTCGCCGCCCGCGGAGCGATAGGTCTTCGCGACGTTCTCGAACCGCACCGTGCCGACGCCGCGCGGGCCCGTTTCCGTCCGGGCCACCGGGACCGCGTTTGCGCCCGTCGCCTTCGGCGCGGCCGGATCGATCGATCCGAGACTGTCCAAAGCCAAGCTCGCCATCGTCAGTTCTGCCACGCGAGCAGGTACAGCTTGTCGCTGCCGGCAAAGGATTTGTCGATCTGCTGCTTCACGGCCTCGGAGTTCTGAAAGATCTGGACGAATTTCCGGATCGTCGGATCGTCCTTGCGAGCGGCCTTCGTGACGAAGCTCACCGCGAAGAGCTTGTCCTCGATCCCGGAATAGATCAGCCCGCTCGTCGGATCGAAGGCACCGGCGGCGACGATGAAATGCGGATACCCCTGCGCGAGATCGACATCGCCGGTGATCCGCACCAGTTGCGGCCCCTCGACCTCGGTGAATTTCAGCGTCCTCGGGTTCTCGACGATGTCGTCGACGGTGCCGAGGAAGCCGACATCGTCCTTGAGCTTGATGAGGCCGGCCTTCTGCAGCAGCAGCAGGCCTCGGCCCTGGTTCACCGGATCGTTGGCGATGGCGACCTTGCCCCCCACCGGGACCTGGTCGAGGCTCTTATGCTTGAGCGAGAACAGGCCGATGTTCTGCAGGATGCCGAGCCCGACGATGTCGAACCGGTAGCCCTTCTGCTTCGCGGCGTTCTCCATGAAGGGACGATGCTGGAAGAAGTTCAGATCGATGTCGCCCCCGTCGAGGGCGACGTTGGGCGTCGTCCAGTCGCTGAACTCGATCACCTTCACGTCGATGCCCTGCGCCTTGGCCTCCTTGGCGGCCGCGGTGACGGCGTCGCTGTAGGCGCCCGGCACGGTGCCGATCTTCAGGGTCTCGGCCTGGGCCGCCATCGCGCCAATGGACAAGAGAACGACGGCGAAAGTCTTCAGGAAGCGCATCGGTCGGGGACTCCGGTCGCTCGGCTCGGCGAAGCCGGGGCAGCGGGCGGGGGTAAGGGGGCAGAGGGTCGATCGGTGGGCCGGAGCGGCCTCGCCCGGGCCGTGCCGGTCAGGACGGGCGGACGGGGACGACCGAGCCGCGGTAGCGTTTGCGGATGAAATCCGCGACCTCGGCCGAGGTCAGCAGGGTTCCGAGGCGCAACACGCGGGGATCCTTCGCCAGGCCCTCCGTCGTGACGAGGACGTTCGCGTAGGGGTTGCCCTCGGCCCGTTCGAGCGCCAGCGCATCCCGCGCAGGCTCCAGCCCCGCTTCCAGCGCGTAGTTGCCGTTGATGACCGCGAGCGCCACGTCGTCGAGGGAGCGCGGCAGTTGCGGGGGCGCGATCTCGACGAACCGGAAGCTCTTCGGGTTCTCGACGATGTCGTCCACCGTCGCGTTCACGTCCGCCTCCTTCGCCCGCAGCCGGATCAGGCCGTTGGCCTGAAGCAGCGACAGCCCGCGGTGGGTGTTCGAGACGTTGTTCGACAGGGAGACGACCCCGCCGGCCGGCAGGTCCGCGAGCGCCTTGGCCCGGCGGCTGTACAATCCCAGCGGCTCGACATGCACCGCCGCCACGACGGCGAAGCGCATCCCCATGGCGGCCTCCTCCGAGCGGAGGAAGGGGACGTGCTGGAAGAAGTTGGCGTCGGCGTCGCCGTCACGCAGCAGGGCGTTCGGGCGCAGATCGCCCGAGATCTCGATCACCTTCAGCGGCAGGTCGGGGGCGAGCGTGTCGCCGACGAATTCGAGGATCTCCGCATGCGGCAGCGAGGAGGCCACGACCCGCAGGGGCGCCGACGCGGCGCGGGCCGGCCCGACGCAAAGGGCCAGGGCGCCGGACAGGAAGACGCGACGGGTCGATGCAGGCACGGCGCACGCTTTTCGATGGAATTTCGATGATGAAGACTGGTCTTGGTATCTCGAAACGAAGGTCTCGCATCAAGAGCAGCGATTGCCGAATTTCGGCCCGTTCGAAGGGGATCGTCGCCGTGTTTCGCGGCGGGAGGATAGCGATGTTCTCCCGGCCCCTTGCCGCGACGGGGCTCACGCCGAAGCGGCGGCCCCCGTCGCGGCGAAGCGGCTGGCAGGGCGCGCGAGGCCGAGATGATCCCGCAGGGTGGTCCCGGCGTAGTCGCGCCGGAACAGGCCGCGCCGCTGGAGGATCGGCACGACCGCGTCCACGAAGGTCTCCAGGCCGTCCGGAAGCACGTCCGGCATCAGGTTGAAGCCGTCCGCCGCGCCGGCCCGGAACCAGGCCTCGATGTCGTCGGCGATCGCCTCCGGCGTGCCCGCGACGATGCGGTGGCCGACGCCGCCGCCCAGGGCCCGCAGGAGCTGGCGTACCGTCAGCGCGTCTCGGCGCGCGAGCGCGACGGTGCCGAGGAACATCGTGTGGTTGGCATCCGGCGGCAGCGGCAGCGGATCGGGCAGCGGCTTGTCGAGGTCGAGGCGGCCAGGATCGATCCGCAGCGTGCCCGCGAGGCGCGCGAGGCTGTACTCCACCGGCACGAGGTCCCAGAGCGCGTCCTGGCGCCGCCGCGCCTCGGCTTCGGTGGAGCCGATCACGGTGGCGAGGCCCGGCAGGACGACCAGCGCGTCGGGCCCCCGTCCGTAGCGCGCCGCCCGCGCGCGCAGGTCGCGGGCGTAGGCGGCGCCGTCCTCGATCGTCTGGGCCAGGGAGAACACCGCGTCGGCGGTGGCGGCGGCGAGCTCGCGCCCATCCTCCGAACCGCCGGCCTGGAAGGTCACCGGGCGTCCCTGCGGGCTGCGCGGCACCGTGAGCGGCCCGGCGACCGAATAGTGCGTGCCGCGATGATTCACGGCGTGGACCTTGGCGGTGTCGACGAAGCGGCCGCTCGCCCTGTCGCCGACGAACGCGTCGTCCTCCCAGCTGTCCCACAGGGCGTGGACGAGGTCGGTGAACTCCCGCGCCCGGGCATAGCGCGCGCCGTGCGCCGAGGCGCCCGCGAAGCCGAAGTTGCGGCCGGCGGCGGCGTCGGCCGTCGTCACCACGTTCCACCCGGCCCGGCCGCGGCTCACGAGGTCGAGGCTCGCGAAGCGGCGGGCGAGGTTGTAAGGCTCGTTGTAGGTCGTCGAGGCGGTGGCCACGAGGCCGACATGGCGCGTCGCCGCCGCCACGGCCGCGAGCACCACGGTCGGCTCGAGGGCGTTGAACGGTCGGTGGTCGATCCGGTCGTTGATCGCGGGCGTGTCGGCCAGGAAGATCGCGTCGAGCTTGCCGCGCTCCGCGATCCGAGCGACGCGCACGAAGTGGTCGATGTCGACGAAGGCGTCCGGCCGGCTGTCCGGCAGGCGCCAGGCGGACGGGTAGACGCCCGAATGCAGCAGGTTGACGTTGAGGTGCAGCTGGCGGCCGCTCATCGATGGTCTCCGGTTCAGCGCACGCGCGGCAGGATCTGCTCGGCGAAGCGGCGCATCTCCGCCTCGAACGGCTGGAACTGCAGCATGAACAGGTCGATGCCGGCGGCGTGGAAGGCGCGGATGCGCTCGGCCACCGTGTCGTAGTTGCCCACCAGCCCGGCGGCGGTGCCGCCATTGGTTCCGACGTGCCGCGAGGCGGCGGCATCGGTCTTGGCGAACATCACGCTCGCCTGATCGGTCCGGGCGCGGGTGTCGGCCCGCAACGGCGCGTCGCGCTCTGCGAGGGCGAGGAGGCGGGCATGCTCGGCTTGCGCCTCGGCATCGGTGTCCCTGGCGATCACGAAGGCCGAAAGCCCGTAGCGCAAGGGGCCGTTGGCGGCGGGACGCCGGCGCAGGTCGGCGATCAAGGCCGCGACGTCCCGCAGCGGTTGGCCGTTGATGAACCACACGTCGGCGTGGTCGGCCGCCAGCGCCCGGGCCGGCTCGGATTCGCCGCCGAGATAGATGGTCGGCCGCGGCCGGAAGGTGCCGGCCGGGCGGAGCCGATACTCCTCGACCTGGAAGTGCGCACCCGCGAAGGTCACGGTCTCCCCGCGCATCAGCCGGTCCACGAGGCCGATCCATTCGCGGCCGTAGGCGTAGCGGTCGTCATGGGCCGGGAAGGGCAGGCCGGCCCGCTCGAACTCCGCCTTGTTCCACGCATTCACCAGGTTCAGGGCGAAGCGCCCGCCGCTGATATGCTCGATCTGCAGCGCCATCTTGGCGAGCACCACCGGGTGGTACAGTCCCGGCTTGATCGCCGCGATGATCTCGATGCGCCGGGTCAGCGCCGCGAGCGCCGCCGCCCCGGTCCAGGCCTCGAGCTGGTCGCGCCCGGAATCGTAGGGGTTCATCGTGTGCTGGGCGACCAGCACCGCGTCGAAGCCGAGCGCCTCCGCCTCGAGCACCAGGGCGCGGTTGCGCTCCCAGCCGGCATCGTCCGGCTCGTCGGGATCGTGGTGGGAGGCGCGGGAGCCGTGGACGGCGGCCCAGATGCCGAAACGGGGAGCATGGGTCACGGCGTCAGCCCCGGCCGACGGGGGGCTGGAAGATCGGCACGTCGGTGGCGTCGATCCGGCGGGGGATGAGCTTGGCCTCGTAGAACACGTCGGCGATGGCCTGCTGCTCGCCGAGCTGGGCGCGCTCCACCGGCTCGACGGCGTAGGTCCGGCGGCTGTTGGCTGCGGCGACGACCGCCGGCGGCAGGTCGCCCCAGATCGGGGCGAGCAGCGCCACGGCCGCCTCCGGGTTCGCCTTCATCCAGGCACCGGCCTCCACCAGGGAGCGGTAGACGGTCGCCACCACCTCGGGCTGTGCCGCGACGAAGCTGTCGTTCGCCAGATAATAGCGGTGGTAGCTCGTCAGCCCGCCGCCGTCGGCGATGACCCGCACCGGGCGCTTGGCCTCCGCGAAGGCCAGAAACGGGTCCCAGATCGACCACGCGTCGAGGCTGCCCTGATCGAAGGCGACGGCTCCGTCCGGCGCCTGGAGGTAGGCGGGCTTGATGTCGGCGAACGTCAGGCCGGCGCGCCTGAGCGCGGCGGCCAGCACGTAATGGCTCCCCGAGCCGCGGGAGACGCCCACCGTCTTGCCCTTCAGGTCGGCGATCGTGCGGATCGCGGAGTCGGCCGGCACGATGATCGCCTCGGCCGCGGGCGCGCCCCGCTCGCGGGCGTAGAAGGTGAGCGGCGCCTTGGCCGACTGGGTGAAGATCGGCACGGCGTCGGCGACGTCCGCATGAATATCCACGGCGCCGGCATTCATCGGCTCGATCACGCTGGTGAACAGGTGCCAGGACGGCGTGAAGCCCAGCGGAGCGAGCCGCTCGGCGAGCGTGCCCTTCACCTTCAGCACCGTGAACAGCACCGACGAGCGCTGCATGCTGATCTTCACCTCGCGCGGCGCCGCGCGTACGGCCGGCGCACCGAGCGCCAGGGCAGCGGCTCCGCCGAGCCCGGTGCGGAGGAGCGAACGGCGGGAGGGCGCGATCCGCCACGGGGTCTCGTCGGTCATCGAAGGCTCGCACATCGGCTGGAAGGCGGGAGAGAGGCCGATACGGTGGCGGCCACGCCGTCTCGGGCCCGCCCGCCGCTCGCCGGCTCGCGTATTGAAGTCGAGCGAGGGCGTCGGATCAAGAAACCACGGTTTCGATTTTCCTCGGATGCGTGGAAGCGCCTTCTTCGATCGGCTTGTCGGAGAGAATAGGTCTCCTGTCTGTTCGTGAGCGGCGGTATGCAGATAATACTGAGATCCTGCCGAGCGATCGGTCCGAGCTTGATGATCCGGATCTGGACCGGGAAAACGTCTTCTTTCCTGTCGGCACAGATCGAAACAAAACTACCTTGCTCTACTCAAAGCCAGGGCAGACATTCCAAAAACATGTGCTTGCACGATGCTCGGCTTGAGATCGGAGGGCAATTCATCGATTTATCGGTCGCTCTGTCGCGCAGTCGGCCGGAATCGGGAAATCGTGTTCATGTCACAGACGGATGCAGGCTGGGGTGCGGGGCCGAGCGGGCGCTACGAAGAGCTCGCGGACCGGTTCCGCCCGGTCCTCGCCGAGATCCGCGCCACGGCGGTCGAGCGGGACCGCAGCCGTCGCCTGCCTCATGCCGAGATCGGCTGGTTGCGGGAAGCCAACTTCACCACCCTGCGCCTCGCGCCGGCCGAGGGCGGCCACGGCGCGAGCCTGCCCGAGCTGTTCGCCCTGCTGGTCGAGCTGTCGGTCGCGGATTCCAATGTCACCAATGCGCTCCGGGCCCATTTCGGCTTCACCGAGGATGCGCTCTGCTCGTCGTCGCCGGAATGGCGCGCGGCCTGGATCGGGCGGATCGGAGCCGGCGAGACCATCGGCAGCGGCGTCTCGGAAACGGGGCCGGCCAAGGTTGGCGCCTTCGACACGGTGGTGCGCCGGCGTGACGGCGCCCATGTGGTGGATGGCCGGAAATTCTACACGACCGGCTCGCTGTTCGCGGACTACATCCACCTCTCGGCCGAGGACGAAGCGGGCGGCCCGGTCACCGCGGCGGTGCCCGTGCGCGCGCCCGGCGTGACCATCGTCGACGATTGGGACGGATTCGGGCAGGCGCTCACCGCCAGCGGCACCGCGACCTTCGAGAGCGTGGTGCTCGATCCGGGCCTGATCAAGCCCGATCCCGCCCGCTTCCCCTATGCCATGGCGTTCTTCCAGCTCGTGCACCTGGCGACGCTGGCCGGCGTCGGCCGGGCTGCGGCCGACGACGTGGCGCGGCTGGTGGCCGAGCGGACCCGCGTCTACAGCCACGGCAATGCCGGGCGGACGGCCGACGATCCGCAGATCCAGGCGGTCGTGGGCCGCGTTCGGGCCAACGCCTACGCGGCGGGCGCGATCGTGCTCAAGGCCGCCGAGGCGCTGCAGAGGGTTTACGACGCGCACCGTGCCGGATCGCCGGATGCGGAGCGACAGGCGACGCTCGCCGATGTCGAGGTCAACCAGGCGGTCGGCGTGGTCACCGACCTGATCCTGACCGCGACGACCAGCCTGTTCGACGCGCTCGGCGCCTCCGCGGTCAAGGTCGGAACCGGGCTCGATCGCTACTGGCGCAACGCCCGCACCATCGCCTCGCACAATCCGCGGATCTACCGGGACCGCTCCGTCGGCGCCTTCGCGATCTCCGGCGCGGCGCCGCCGCGCCAATATCGCGTCGGATCGGCGTGAGGCGGCGACGGACATGGGACGCCGCGACCGCATGCGCCTGGGCGCGTTCCTGTATCCCGGCGGACACCATGTCGCCGCAGGCGGCATCCGTCGTCGCAGGCCGATGCCGGGATCAACGCCGCCCATGACCGGCAGATCGCCCGCACGGCCGAGGCGGCGAAGTTCGACCTGATCTTCCTCGCCGACGGGGTCAGCGTCCGCGGCGACGACCTCGACGCCCTGAGCCGGACGGCGATCCGCTATGTCGGCCAGTTCGAGCCCTTGACCCTGCTGTCTCACCTCTCGGCGGTCACGGAGCGCATCGGCCTCGTGGCGACCGCGTCCACGACCTACAACGAGCCCTTCCACGTCGCGCGCAAGTTCGCCTTCCTCGACCATCTGAGCGGCGGCCGCGGGCTGGAACCTCGTCACCTCCGCCGATCCGCGCGAGGCCTGGAATTTCAGCCGCGCGAGCCACCTCGCCCATGCCGACCGATCCGCCAGGGCGGAGGAGTTTGTCGATGTCGTGCGCGGCCTGTGGGATTCCTACGCGGACGACGCCTTCGTGCGCGACCGCGAATCCGGGCGCTTCTTCGATCCCGAAAAGTTGCACCTCCTCGCGCACGAAGGGGCGCATGTTTCGGTGCGCGGCCCCCTCAACGTGCCGCGTGCGCCGCAGGGGCATCCGGTCGTGGTGCAGGCCGGCTCCTCGGAAGCCGGCAAGGCGCTCGCCGCCCGCACCGCCGAGGTGATCGTCACGGCCCAGCAGACGCTAGAGGACGCGGCCGCTGGGAGACGCCATTCCGGACAGCCTAGGCCGCCAGCCTGCGCGCTTGCGCGGCGGTCGGATCGACCGTCAGGGCGATTTGACCCGATGGCGGGGCGGTCTGCACCGTGCTTTCGGCAGCCGGGCTGACGCCGAAGGTCGACATCGCCGCGACGAGCTGCGACGCCTGCGTCTGGGTTTCGGGATCGATGGCGCCCGCGCCGTTCGAGACCGGCGACGGGTTCGTCCGGAACCGCAAGGCGACGTCCGCGATGTCGCCGCGAGAGCCGTCGGCCCACGTGAACCTCCCGTCGGCCAAGATCGTGTTTCCGTGATCGAGGCGACCATCCGGCGTGGCGTTCAGATCGATAGACACGATGCCCAGATCGCCCAGGGAGTGGAGCGAACCGGGGTCCGATACCGCGGTCCCGGACGCATCGACCCAGACCTTCAGGTTGCTCCAGCCCGCATCATGCGCATCGAGCACGCTGTCATGGTTCGTATCCGCGGCTCGTAGGGCTTCGAAGGTCGGCACGAGATCGGCAGCATCGGTCGGGGTCTGGGCGCCGCTCGGAAGGTCGACGAGATAGCCTTCGCCTGGCGTTCCCCATCCTGTCTGAACCCGGCGGCCGTCGTTCCCCATGTCGAAGCGCGCGGGCGAATGGTCGGCGTTCACGGTCTGAACGCCGCCGTGGGCGAGGTCGAGGATCAGCGGGTCGCCGAAGCCACCAAAGAAACCTCCGTCGTCCCCGCCGTCCGCACCGATTGACCCGTCCGAGCCGTCCGTGCTTCCGGGGCTGATGGAGCCGTCCGACCCATCCGAGCCGTCCGCGCTTCCGGGGTTGATGGAGCCGTCCGAGCCGTCCGAGTTGCCGGGGCTGGTGGACCCGTCCGAGCCGTCCGCGCTTCCGGGGTTGATGGAGCCGTCCGACCCGTCCGAGCCGTCCGCGCTTCCGGGGCTGGTGGAGCCGTCCGAGCCGCCTGGATCGTCTCCTTGACCAGCACTGCTTGGATCATCGCCGCTATAGTATCCGTTGTCGAAAGGCGCGTTTCCTTCGTAATCGCTCATGAAGTCATCCGGAGACGTGATCTGGTCCCCCGGCGCCGATGAGTATCCGTCGCCCCTTCCGTTGAGAGACGCCTGCGTTTGGGGGCCGAAGAAGATCCCGGTGGTCTGGTGATCGATCGCATCCGAATTCTCGCGGTCATCGCTGACATTGAGTGTATCGGGATTACCGTCTGTATTTCCGACGTAGATGCGTTCGTCGGCGCACCCGTTGATGGTGTTTCCCCCGCCACGGACGGCAATGCTGTCGCCGGTGTTGAGATTGATCGTATTACCAGAGCCGTCGATGTTCGCGGCCGAGTTGGCGGTGAGGTTGATGCCTTCACCCGATCCGCTGATGACCTCGTTCACGACCCCGGGCGCGGTGTTGACCGTGGAGCCGCTATCTCCGAGCGTCAAGGTCTGCTGGTTGTTGATAAGGCCGACAGTGCCGCCACCGTTGACGGTTGCGGTGGTTCCGTCACCGTGGCCTGACCGGCTGGCTTTGGACCGGGCTGATTGAGAGGATCAGCCAGGACCAAAGGAGTTGGACATGCGGCGAGGCCAGAAGACGAACGCGGAGCAGGTCGTGCTCAAGCTGCGTCAGATTGAGGTGCAGACGGCCCAGGGCAAGAGTTTGGCCCTTGCATGCAGGGAGGCGGAGATCTCCGAGCAGAGTTACTACCGCTGGCGCAAGGAGTACGGCGGCCTTCAGGTCGATCAAGCCAGGAAGATGAAGGATCTGGAGCGCGAGAACGCTCGTCTGCGCCGGCTCGTCGCCGACCTTTCTCTAGAGAAGCAGGTGCTGGCGGACGTCGCCTCGGGAAACTTGTAGCCCCCGAGCGACGCAGGCAGGCGGTGAACGGCATCCGCGAGAAGTACGGCCTCTCGGAACGTCACGCCTGCCGGATCGTCGGTCAGCACCGCGGCACGCAACGCTACGTGCCTACCGTGCTGGCCGACGAGGATGCACTGACCCAGGCCATGATCGCCCTGGCGTCCGAGTACGGACGCTACGGCTACCGCCGAGTCACCGCGCTGCTACAGGCAGCCGGCTGGCAGGTAGGCAAAGACCGGGTTCAGCGCATCTGGCGTCGCGAGGGGCTGAAGGTCCCCAGCCGACATAGACCCCGCAGCCGCTTGTGGCTGAACGACGGCTCCTGCGTGCGGCTACGACCGCTTCATCGCAATCACGTCTGGAGCTTCGACTTCGTGCAAGCCCAGACGCACGATGGGCGCTCTCTGCGCATCCTAACGCTGATTGACGAGCACAGCCGTGCCTGCCTCGCGCTGAAGGTGGCGCGGCGCATCAACAGCGTCGGCGTGATCGAGGCGCTGGCCGACGCGATGTGCCTGCACGGCATCCCGGAGCACATTCGCTGCGACAATGGCCCAGAGATGATCTCCAAGGCGTTGCGCAAATGGGTCGCCAAAGCTGGCTCACAGATCCAGTACATCGCGCCAGGATCCCCGTGGGAGAATGGCTACTGCGAGAGCTTTAACGGCAAGCTGCGCGACGAGTGCCTACGCCAGGAGATCTTCTACTCGCTGAAGGAGGCGCAGATCGTGATCGGTCTCTGGCAAACCACCTACAGCCGCGTTCGACCGCATTCGTCGCTGGGCTATCGGCCGCCCGCGCCCGTCAGCTACCCGGGTCTGGCCTTCCGGCTACCCATGGCCGCCACCATGCAGTAGCCTCTCAATTGGCTCGGTCCAAAATACCGGTCAGGTCACGCGAGACACCGGGCGCGAGCTTGACTGTTAGGAATGCGCTCAAAGGCTTTCACGAGAGCGAGCGTTTCAGTCTCGCGGGTTGTTGAGTCGTTGTCGTCGAACAGAGATGCCACAGGCCGATCCAGCGCGCGTGCGATACGCTCCAAGCTCTCGCGTGCGGCGTTGGCAGTGCGAGGCTGTTTCGGCATATCGTCCATATAGCTCAAACGCGCCTATGCCTGATCAGTTCATCAGCACCCCAGCCGCTTTAGGGCCGAGCTTAGTGGCTAGGAAGCGCCCTACAACTATTAAAGCTTTTTGTATAACCTCGGCCCTGGCCTCGTCTCCGGTATCACAAGCTTCTAAGTATGCTGCAATAAAATCATCAACCATTATATTAACGGCCACGTCGTCCATCGATGATAAAAAATCAGCTTCCGATGGATAGTCGCAATCGTCTGCAGAACGTGCCGCTATGTTACTGAGTATCGTACGAGAGGAATTGGTTGCCTCTCTAGACCTGGACATTGCGCTATATGAAGCGCTCGCCGAACTTCGAGCCCGATCAATGCAGGCATAGGATCGTTCAAGAGCTAATTGAACGGCGGTGTCTTTGTAGACCCTCTTCGGCATAAGCCAGGTTCCCGCTGCTAAACTAGCAATGTTCTCGACCGAACCGTCTCGACCGATTTAGGTAAGGAGCAAAACATCATGGCTTTGAGTAAGTTCCAGCCCGTTCCCACAAAAGAAAAGGCGCGCCGGTAAGGGCGCGCCGAGGTTCGCATAGTTTCGACGCTCCCCAGGTCAGGAGCCATATGGCGGTAGCACGTAGCTTGGCCGTTAGCACGAACAAACCATCGACTCGCCGTGCGTTTGAGCATGTAGGCCACGGGGGTGAGCGGCGTGGTAGATGCTGCACAATCCCGCACGCGCGGTATTAGGTAGCAAGCTCACCTGACAGGCGCAGGCAATTGCAAGCGCAGGGCGAACGCCCGTATCTGAGTGATGCGCTACCTTTTGATAATCGCTGGCCTCGCCTTGGGCCTCGTGTACTTCGCTCAGCATGAGCCGGCACCATCCCCGTCCGAGGTGGCCGAGACTGAGGCCGCGCAGGCTGAGCGCACGCAGCGGCGAGAAGCGGTTGCTGAGCGCCGACGAGCCGAAGCGAAGCTAGCGGAAGACCGCGCGAAGGCAGCGGCGCCCGTCATTGATGCGGCGCTAGCTGAGATGGCCGCCAAAGGCGTCACCCGCGACGACGTGAAGGCTCACTTCTACGAAGAGATCGAGGAAGAGGTCTGCGATCAACGGAAGTGCGAGGACGACTAGCACTCGCCCCGCCATGCGCTTGCGTATGTAGACCATGGCGGTGACGCGAACCGTACCGCCTGCTGCAGACTGCCACCCACCGGTCGCCTCCACCTCCACCTTGCCAGCTACCGCCACCACCACCCCTCCACCCCTATATAGGGTGGTGGTGGAGGGCCGGTTGCCTCCACTTCCTCCACCTGCCGCCACTCCACTTTGCAAGGTGGAGCAGAATGCCAGTGGCTACTTGTTTGTGCGGCCCTGGTGGTTCGGATCGATCCCGCCGTCGAGCTTCGTCTCGTTGGCCGTGTCGCCCTCCACCGTCGCGTCCGCCTCGATGTCTTCGATGTCGTGACCCGTCAGGCCTCGGGACTGGCCGATCCCCGGATTGCCCTTCAGGTCGGCATCGGTTTGCACGTCGGTCTTGGGATGCTTGTTCGACATGTTGCCTCCGGTGCATTGGCGCAGCTGCGTCGCGCTCCGAGCCTTGAGACTGAAAGGACGCGTGCAGCACGCCAGGTCCGGGACTGTCCGACGTCAGCACCTGTGGGACAGAATGAGGGTCTTCACGAACGGAGGATGGCTGGTTCATCGTAGCCCCTGAGGAGCGAAGATGAAGCAGACATCCGGACCGGCCAAGAAGCCGGCAGAAGCGGTGATCAAGGACATCCGTCGGGCCACACGTCGGCAGTTCTCGTCCGAGGAGAAGATCCGTGTGGTGCTGGAAGGCTTGCGTGGCGAGGACAGCATCGCGGAGTTGTGCCGACGTGAGGGGATTGCCGCCTCGATGTACTACGGCTGGTCCAAGGAGTTCCTGGAGGCTGGCAAGAAGCGCCTGTCCGGTGACACGTCTCGTGCGGCCACCACGGATGAGGTGCGGGATCTCCGTCGCGAAGCGGGGGCGCTGAAGGAGGTCGTAGCTGATCTCGTCCTGGAGAACCGTTTGCTTAAAAAAAGCATGAGCGGGGCTGGGGGCGACGAGGCATGAGGTACCCGGCCCCCGAGAAGCTGGAGATCATCCGGCTGGTCGAGCAATCCCACCTGCCGGTGCGTGCCACCCTGGACAAGCTCGGCATCACGCGCTCGACGTTCTACCGCTGGTACGACGCCTACCAGCGCGGCGGCCCCGAGGCGTTGAATGACCATCCTTCGCAGCCGAGCCGGGTCTGGAACCGTCTACCTGCAGAGATCCGCGAGCAGATCGTTGCCTTGGCTCTGGAGCAGCCTGAACTCAGTCCGCGTGAGCTGGCGGTGCGCTTCACCGACGAGCGGCGCTACTTCGTCTCGGAAGCGACCGTCTACCGGTTGCTCAAGTCTCAGAACCTGATCACCAGCCCGGCCTATATCGTCATCAAGGCCGCCGACGAGTTCCGCGATAAAACCACCGCGCCCAACCAGCTTTGGCAGACGGACTTCACCTACTTGAAGGTCGTTGGCTGGGGCTGGTACTACCTGTCGACGGTCCTGGACGACTTCTCACGCTACATCGTCGCCTGGAAGCTGTGCACGACGATGCAGGCCAGCGACGTCACCGCCACGCTCGACCTGGCGCTGGGTGCGGCTGGGCTCGATCAGGCGCGGGTGATGCCGCGGCCACGCCTGCTCTCCGACAACGGTCCAAGCTACGTCGCCAGCGACCTGGCTGACTGGCTCGGCATTCGGGGCATGACCCACATCCGCGGTGCGCCATGCCATCCGCAAACGCAGGGCAAGATCGAGCGTTGGCATCAGACACTCAAGAACCGCATCCTGCTCGAACACGCGTACTTGCCCGGCGAGTTGGAGACGCAGGTTGCCGACTTCGTCGAACACTACAACCATGCCCGAGCCCATGAGAGCCTGAGCAACCTCACGCCCGCCGACGTCTACTTCGGACGCGGCGAAGGGATCCTGGCCGAGCGGGAACGCATCAAGCGCCAGACCCTGATGGATCGCCGCTTGCGCCACCACGCGCAGGCTGCCTAACCTCTTACCCCAGATGAACCAGAGCCTCCGCTCCTGAACACCGCTGAATGTCCCAAATCATCTGACGACGGACAGTTCGCGCCCTCAGGATCCTCGCGGTGCCGAACATAGCCCTGCCCAGTGAGCCAGTCCGTGAGTGCGTGCCGGATCGCCTCCGGACGTGAGGGCTTCGGCTCGGGCTGATCTGCGATCCAGGCATCAAGGGGCGAGAGCAAGGCAGGTGGAGCGCGCAAATTGATGGCGGTGCTGTTCACCACCGGCCTACCGCGGCCTCGCTTTTTGTTGGTGCCAGCTATTGACGACATGATTTGATGGTGCCATGAAATAGGACGGGCCGCAACGGTGCTGGACACACCGGAACGGCCCTGACCACCAACCGCACTTAGGATGCTGTTCATGGCTAGCCACGCCCATAGCACACGCACGCCCTTATTACCCCAGGCTGGCGCTCAGTCGGCCTTATTACCCCGTGGGGCCGGCAGGCAGCCTGGCCCAGTCACGCTGGCCCTCCGCGCTATGCGAACAGCCGATCCCGATCAGGCTGCGCACGATGCCATCGAGGCGATCCGCCGAGGCCTGGATCGCCACTTCTCCGAGTCTGACCATAGGCGCCTCAAGACGCTTCGCCGGAGCGTCGCGGACCGCATCGAGTCGGATCTTGCCTTGCTCGACATGCTGACGGGCGACGCAGACCTTGAAGACGGTCACGACCAAGAGCGTGAGAACGAGCACGGCGGCGACGTGCAGGACGAGCCGCACGATGCCGAGGAGGACGCCGGCGCCGGGGAAGACGAGGGCGTTCATCGCGTCGCCGGCTTCGACGGCGTGAACTATTCGCGCAATCGGAGGGGGCGCGCATGAGCACCGTCGCCGAGCGTACCTCTCAAACCCTGTTGGAAATGGAGGATGACATCTATGACGTGCGCCGCTGGGCTCACCTCATCGACTCGCTTAGCTCTAGCGGTTCGATGATAGACCCGGGCGCCTTGCACGTTATCAGTTCGCCAGTGCTCGAATTGGCAAAGCGTCTCGAAGCGGGATGGAGTGAGGCCCTGCAAAGATCGGGAGGCAAGGCATGAGTACCCCGCTCGCCCGTCGCCGATTGCTCTGCGGCCTCGCCGCCGTCCCATTCGCGGGGAGCGTGGCAGTCGCCACACCTGGCGAGGAAAGAACCGATTACCGGAAGCGTCTGTTTGACGCCTACGCAGAGGATAGGGCCATGCGCCCCATCTACGGATCGTGCGAAGGCTTCGGTGTTGAGGAAGAAGCCTGCTGTCTCGTCATGGGCCGTGTTTGGAGCATCTGCGAGGAAATCCGCAGGCTTCCTATCCCTCGCACGCTGCCCGACCTCGGTCTGACCGCCATCGCCTCAGCACTCATGTGGGAAGGCGAAGACCCATCCGACTCGATGGAGGTTGCAGCGATCGGCTTGATCCGGGCCACGCTTGCCGTCACCGGCACGGCGATGCCGCCGGGCTGGACGGGCTTCGGTGACGAACCCGGCATGTTGGAGCGCGATCGAGCGTTGCATACCGGGAGCGGCGTCATTCCCGCGTGGGCTATGGCGGAAGCGGAGGCGGCACGATGCGCCTGATCCTCAACGCTCTCGCTATCTTCCAAATCCGCTGGGCCGTCGCCGACCTCGCCCGAGCCGAGAGGCTGAGCGACGAGGCAGATGCAGCGATTGCGCGTGCTGATGCCCGACGCCGCGTCGCCGAAGGCCTAGCCCGACGCGCAGGCCTCGGCAGCATGCTCCGATCAGCGCCGAGTGAGTAATGACGTCCGCGCCCAGCGTGAAGCGGGAAGGGGCCCATTTCAAGAATGGGCGCGGACGGCCTGACCGAAGCCTGACAGGTGACGATTACCGGTGAGTTGTTTCGATCAAATTACCGTTTGGTCACATTGCCGAGCGGGTCGATCAATCCTCCCAGGACCGAAGCCCGCACACTAGGACCGTCACCACCACCGAGCCGGCGATGATCAGCGACAGGATGAGCTGGTCCGTTGGGTCGCTGGTGAAGGCGCGGGCTACCGCAGGACCGATCAAGGCACAGCCGGCACCGCAGAGGATCGCCACCGTTCTTGGGGTCATCGCGCACCTCGTCCGAGGCCGATCGCGTGTTGCGATCTGAACCTGTCGTCCAAGCCCGCCCAGAAACGGGGGGGGGGGGAAGCTGAGCATGGGGGCATGGACGGTCGATCCTCAGACCGACGCTTGGGTAAGCCGGGGACAAGTCATTCGTTCGGCCCGGCGCTTAGATGCCGCGGGTGTCCCTAGCATCTCGAAATGCGCCGCTTGTTACCCTGGCTGTTACCCCGGGCTGAAGCGGCGCCTCGAAAAGGAATACAAAATGACCGTAAGTCATTGTAATGTATGGTGCCGGTGGAGAGGATCGAACTCCCGACCTTCGGTTTACAAAACCGCTGCACTACCGCTGTGCTACACCGGCGGGCATTCCGAAACCCTTGACAGACCTAAGGGTTCTGGCGCGTCAGGGGCGTCTTTGACTACGTTTGACGGCGCTTCGTCAAGGCGCGGGATGCGGCGCGGTCCCCGTCGCGATCCGCCCCGCCCGCCGGCCGCGACGCGCGACTCATCGTCGACTCCCCGTTCGTCGAAGCCCGCACATCGCTCGTTGCCGGACCGTCGGTCGCGGCGGCTGGCCGGAACAGTGCCCTGCGTGCCGCGATTGGTCCGTCGCCGCGACGAGGAACGGAGGGCGCGATGCCGAAACGGAACAGCAAGGCGTGGGCGCTCGGCGTGACGGCTGCGGCGCTCGCCTGGAGCGGCGCCGCCCTCGCGCTCTCGGGCGCGGCCCCGACGCCACCGGGCGGCCAGCTCCCGGCGACGGCCCCCGGGGGCACCGAGGGCATCGCCGGCCCGCGCAACGTGGATGAGGCGATCCGCAGCGGGAATGCCTACGCGGTCCGACCCGATGGCTCTCGCAAGGTCCACCGGCGACAGCCGAGCGTCGATCCCTCCCGTCGATAGCCGGGTGGCCGACCGGCCTCGTGGTTCCGGTGGCGGTCGGCGATCCCGACGGTTGCCCCGGGGCGCCTCCGTCGGCGGAGCACTCGACGACGGAATGGAACTTGGCGAGTGAGCAGAGCTTGGCGAGGGAGCAGGGAACGCGCGCGCTGCTCGCCGCTTTGCCCGCGGATACATCCTGGGAGCGAGACGATGAGCGACGCCGACACCCCGCGACCGGGCGACGATCCGGCGCCGATCGGAGACCCGTCGCCGGGCCCCCAGGAGCCGACCGGCGATCCGATGCCCGACCTCGGCCCGACGCCGCCGATGGACGACGCGGCCGCGATCGCGCAGACCGAGGAGCAGCCGAGCTAGCGGCTCTCAGTCGACCCGCTTCCGGTATCGGTTGCCGGTCGCGTCGGTGAGGATGATCGCGGCCGTGGTCGCGGGATCGGCCGCGATGGCGGCCGGCGCGGTGATGGCCTCGGCGCGGCGCATCGATTGCGCCTGATCCATCGCAACGACGCCGAGCGCCGCCACGGTGATCGCGGACCACAATCCGGCTACGGCGACGGTGGGGATCTTCGGCACGCTGGAACCCTTACGATGGATCGTAGGATGCCGGTGATCGGTTAATGAGGCCGATCCACGGCGGGCGCTCAGTCCAAAAAGACGCGGACCCCGTCGGTGTTGAGGATGTCGCGCTGGTCGGCGCACCAGCGCTCTGCGCCGACCTCCGCGATCTCCCGAGCGAGGCGCTGCCCTTCCTCGTCGATCGCGGCCTGCGCCTGCCGGTGGCCGATCGCCTTGTCGAGGGTGGGACGAACCGTCCGGAGCAGCCCGTCCGACACCGTGTCGTCGATCGTGTAGGTCTTCCGGCAGTACAGCGTGATGCCGGCCTGCGCCCCGACGATGCGCACCATCCCCTGGACCATCTCGGCCTCCTCCTCGGCCGGGGACGGCGCGGCGAGACAGGGGCCGGCGCAGAGGATCAGGGCGAAGGCGACGCGTGCGTAGGTCATCGGCGGATCCATGGCCGACGACCCTCCCTCGGCGTCGCGGCAACGTCTCAACACCCGAGGGCAACGCTCGGCTCCGTCGGCCGCCTGCGCGAGCGCCGTGACCCGACTCCGCACGCGCCGCCGGCCGAGGCGTCCCTTGTGTCGCGGCGGGGCCCGGCCGCGGATCGTCGGCCGGGCCCGGGCGGCGTATCAGAAGCGATAGGTGAAGTTACCCTTCGCCGCATGGTCCTCGGCGCGGGACCCGACCTGCCCGGTATAGGCGATGCCGATCGTGGCGTTGGCCGAGACCCGCAGGTCGAGCCCGGCCTCGGCGACGAGGGCGTCGCGGTCGATCGGGATGCCGGCGGTCAGGAAGCTCGGTCCGGTACCGAAGGCGAGCAGCGCCTTGGGCACGACGTCGCCGAAGGCGCGGCGGTAGCCGATCAGGCCATGGGCCGAGACCGGCGTCCCGAACCCGAGGTCGAGGCTCGTCTGCGCCCGGACGCCGGCGGTGGCCGCCCCGAGGTCGTAATCGCGGGCGAAGCTCGTGAGCGCCGCGAGGCCCCCGGTCTCCACGAAGCGGTCGCGCCCGATCGAGACGTAGGCGCCCCCGACGAACGGCTCGATGTAGCTGAGCGCCTGGACCGCCGGCGCGACGGGATCCTTCGAGACCAGCGCCGAGCGGCCCTCGCCGAGGAAGATCCGGTAGCCGATCTCGCCGAAACCCTGGATCGTCGAGCCCCCGGTGCGGGCGCTCGGCGTGTCGGTCAGCCCGGCGAACAGAGCGGTGCGGCGCGTGCGCGCCGAATTGTCGGCGTAGACCGCGCCCAGCCGCAGCGCGACCGGGCCGAGCTCGTACCCGCCGTAGACGCCGCCGAAGCCGCTCTCGATCGTCGCCGATTGCAGGCGGCCGGCCGTGTCGAGGCTGGTCGTGGTGTAGCCGCCGGCCACGCCGACCCGGATGCCGTTCTCGAGGCGCACGTCGCCGCCGAGCACGAAGCCCGAGGTCTGGCGGTTGAGCCCGGCGGCGTTGCCGTCGGTCCGCGCCTGCCCGAAGGCGCCGAAGCCCTGGCCCCAGAACCCGGCGACCCGCGGATCGATCACCTGCATCGGCACCGGCGACGGCGCGACGCGGCGCCCCGGCAGGTCCGCCGTGTAGCTGGCGAGCAGGGTGCCGTAGTTCAGGCTCTCGGGCGCCCCGGGGGTGGAGCCCCAGCGCATCCGGTCGAGGATCGCCTCGCGGACGAAGAACGCGGTCTCGAACTCGGCCGAGACCGTGCTCGCGTGGATGTCGCCGGCCAGCGACCCGAAGGCGCTGCGCGCCGCCTCCGGGTTGGTGGTCACGAGGATGGTCTCGTAGAGGCGGTTGCCGGCACCGAGGCCTTCGATGCCGGCACCGACCGCGGACTGGTTGCGCGTCGTGCCGACCGAGGCGAAGGTCGTCGCGTTGCGCGACACCGAGAGGTCGACGGCGTTGGCGCCGTAGGCGAGGTCGGTCCCGATGAAGGTGTAGCTCGGGGTCGCGAGGTCGAAGCGCCCGGCGACGCCGCCGGCCGCGGTCAGGATGGTGTAGCGCTGCCCGAGCAGGCTCCGGGCTTCGGCCGCGCTGAGCGGCGCGGCGGCGTTCTCCAGCGACACCGAGACGGTGCCGCCGGCGATCTGCGCCGTGCCGGCCGCCGCGATCCGGTCGCTGCGCCCGCCCGGCGCGACCTCGACGGCGTAGAGCGAGCCGGCCGCGAAGGTCGCGTTGCCGGCGACCGTCAGCGTCCCAATGCTGTTGCCCGGCGCGACCGTTCCGCCGCCGCGGACGTTGAGGGCGCCGACGCTGCCGCCGCCGCCGAGGGTGCCGCCCGCGTTGACGTTGGCCGTCGAGGTGATGGAGCCGTTGACCGCGAGGAGGCCGCCGTTCACCTCGGTGGTGCCGGTATAGGTGCTGGCCCCGGTCAGCTCGAGCACGCCGCCGCCGGACTTCGTCAGGCCGCCCTGGTAGGTGCGCGCGAAAAAGGCCTGGTCGCGGGCGACCCGCCATCCGTACTCGGCCTGCTCGTCGGGCGTCGCCGTCGCGGGCAGCCCATTCGTCCAGCCGCGCGCCGCCTTCGTCTGCTCCCAGGCCGCGTGCTCGGCGCTGTCCTCGACGAAGCGCTGGCGCAGGGCCGCGTCGGAGATGTTGTTCGACCAGGTGTCGGCGACGCCGGCGCCGAGGTTGGCGTCGAAGCGGCCGAGGAACTGGCCCGGGCCGTTCATCGCGCGGCCGAGGTCGATCTTGCCCCAGCCGAAGACCTCGTTCGGCACGTCGGCGGGGCCGGTCCCGAGATGGGTGGCGGTGGTCAGCAGCACGTCGCGCGCCTGCTCGTTGGTCATGTAGGCGTAGCGCTCCATCACCAGCGCCAGGGCGCCGGAGACGTGCGGGGCCGACATCGAGGTGCCGCTCTTCACCCCGTAGCCGGCCTCGCCGGTCGTGAGGTTGACCACCGTCGAGGTGATGCTGCGGCCGGGCGCGGCGATGCACCAGTACTTGGCGACGCCGCAGCGGTTGAACTGGGTCTGGTCGGCGGCATTCAGGCCCGACGCGGCGATCCAGTCCTTCTCGAGGTCCGGTTGGAAGTAGGGCAGCGCCGCGCGGATGGTCGGGTTGTTGACCCCGGCGTTGCCGGCGGCGACGACCTGGATCACGCCGGCGCGGCCCGCATCCGCGATGGCGTTGAGCCAGCTCAGCTGGCGCGTGAAGGGGGCGTAGGCGGCCGTGAGGCCGGCCAGCGTGTTGTAGTTGTCGCGCGGCGGCGGGCTGCCCCAGCTGCTGTTGATCAGCCGTGCGCCCTGCGCGACGAGGTTGCCGTAGGCGCCTTTGAAGTAGGCGTAGTCCGCGTTCGGGCCGTAGATCGACGAGTCGGTGCCGTTGGTGTTGGTCGCGATCAGCTGGGCGCCGAAGGCGACGCCGTGGGTGCCGGTGCCGTCGCGGTTGGCGACGATGGTGCCGTCGACGTGGGTGCCGTGGTCGTCGTTGACGCCGCGCACCCAGGTGCCGGGCACCGAATAGGGCTGGCCGGCGGTGAAGAAGTCCGAGCGCGTCGTGCCGCTGTCGTAGCGGAAGCTGCTCGAGGAATAGCTGCCGGTGTTGGTGATCGCCCGAGCGCGACCGGCGAATTCCGGATGCGTCCCGAGGAACCCCGAATCCACCGAGCCGACCAGGACGCCCCTGCCGGTGATGCCGCGGGCATAGGCTTGGTCGGCGTTCATCGAGGCCTTGCCGTAATCGGCGAGGTATTCCGGGGTGCGCCAGCTTGCCGGGTCGCCGACGCGACCGGGATCCTGGTAGCCGGCCGACTGCGCCAGAGCCGCCGGGGAAACCGTCGCGCACAGGGCATAGGTCAGGCCTGCGACGCCGAGCGCGCGCGGACGAAAGGTCAAGGGCATGAATGTCACCGTATTCGAGTGAAGAACTACGGCCGATGGCGGCACGCGAAGGTGCGTGTTCTTTCCGAAGAATGCGATCGACGCATTCCTTCGGGCATTCACGATGTCTTGTCGATGCGCATCGTTCTTGAACTCAGTAACGTATGAGCCTCACGTTTCCGTGACTCAAGCTGGAAACGAATGGAAATTCCGATCGCTCGGGATTGTGGCCGGGCGGCAACATTCGCGCCGTGGAGGAGCGCCCTGCCGGCCCGGCGGGCCGGCGCGGCGACAGCCGGCGGAGGGTGCCGCGACCCAGGGACCCAGCGCCCTGGCGGGAAGCGACGAAGAGCTTATCTGCGGCCTCACGGAACGATCGTTCCCGGATGCCGCGATCCGCGGACGCGTCCGGACGCGCCGGTCCGTCGTGCGCGTCCCGAGGGTCCGGCGTCCGGTTCGTCGAGGGCAAGCACGTCGAAGCAAGATCCGGAGCGCCCGGTCCGACACGGTCGGATCGCGCTCCGCGGTCGGGGAGAGGTGCAGACCCAGCCGATGTCAGAGACCGATCCGGAAGCCAACCGCTTTTCCGCCCGCGCCAGCCGCTACGCCCGCGTCGGCGCCAATGTCGGCGGCGTCGCCGCGCGGATGGCGGGCGCACGCCTGTTCGGCAAGGAGGGCACCACCAACGCGGCGGCGCTCGCCCAGGCGCTCGGCGGCCTCAAGGGCCCGATCATGAAGGTGGCGCAGCTGCTCGCCACCGTGCCCGACCTGCTGCCGCCCGAATACGCGGCCGAGCTGCAGAAGCTGCAATCGGATGCGCCGCCGATGGGCGCGGCCTTCGTCAAGCGCCGGATGCAGGCCGAGCTCGGGGTCGGCTGGCAGGCGCGGTTCGAGCGCTTCGACCTGAAGCCCGCCGCCGCCGCCTCGCTCGGCCAGGTCCATCGCGCCACCGCGCTCGACGGCACGGCGCTCGCCTGCAAGCTGCAGTACCCGGACATGCAGTCGGCCGTGGAAGCCGACCTGAAGCAGCTCGAGGTCGCCTTCGCCCTGCACCGGCGGATGAATTCCTGGCTCGACACCCGCGAGATCGCCAAGGAGATCGGCGCCCGGGTGCGGGAGGAGCTCGACTACGCCCGCGAGGCCAAGCACGGCGCGCTCTACGGCGCCGTGCTCAAGGACATCGCGCAGGTGCGCGTGCCGGCGATCCACGAGGACCTCTCGACCAAGCGCCTGCTCACGCTCGGCTGGCTCGACGGCGAGCGCATCCTGAGCTTCACCGAGTCGCCGGTCGAGATCCGCAACCGCATCGCGCAGGCGATGTTCAAGGCGTGGTGGCACCCGTTCAGCCGCGCCGCGGTGATCCATGGCGACCCGCATCTCGGCAACTACACCGTGTTCTCGGAGGGCGGCGCGGGGGACCGGGAGCCGCAGGGCATCAACCTGCTCGATTACGGCTGCGTGCGGATCTTCCATCCGCGCTTCGTCGGCGGTGTGGTCGACCTCTACCGCGGCCTCCTCACCGACGACATGGCCCGGATCGTCCACGCCTACGAGGTCTGGGGCTTCAAGGACCTCGACAAGGAGAAGATCGAGATCCTCAACATCTGGGCGCGGTTCATCTACGGGCCGCTGCTGGAGGACCGCACGCGCACCGTCGCCGACGGGGTGAAGCCGGGCGAGTACGGCCGGCGCCAGGCCTTCGAGGTGCACCAGGCCCTCAAGGCGCGGGGCCCGGTGACGGTGCCGCAGGAATTCGTGTTCATGGACCGGGCCGCCGTCGGCCTGGGCGCGGTGTTCCTGCACCTCAAGTCCGAGCTGAACTACCACCGCCTGTTTGAGGCCGAGATCGAGCGCTTCAGCCTCGACGCCCTCGCGGCGCGGCAGGCCGAGGCGCTCGGCGCGGTGGGGCTGGCCCTGCCGGCCTGACCGGGGCGGCGGGCCGCGGAGGCGGCCTTCGCCGGCTCACGATCGCGTGTTCGGCGGGTGTTTTGTGCGCAAGTGAATTGAGGCCCAAGCGAAGCCGTGCGATGCCGGTTGCGGCCGATTGCGGCAGCAATAAGCTTGGGCTAAACCCGCACCCATCGAGAGTGGTAGCGTCGAGGACGAGCGCACGATGGCCGATACGAAGGGCGTTTCCGGGGTGGCCTACAGCCCCGCGATGGACGCGAAGACGCACGAGCAGACCTATCGGGGATTCGTCCGCTTCGTCGAGATCGCCACCGGGGTGGTGATCTGCTGGGTGCTCGCGCTGGCGGTCGGCGGCATCCGCGAGGCGTGGCTCACGGCGATCCTCGGCGTCGTCCTGTCGAGTGCGGCCGGCGCGCTCGGCGCCTTCGCGCCGAACATCGGCTGGCGCGCGCCTTGCGTCGTGGCCATCCTGATGGCGCTCTACCTCGCCTTCGCCTGAATGCTCGTCCTCTCCATGAGGCCGGGACGGTCCGCGCCCCGCGCCCGGGCCTGCCATTACAATCGTAACGCTTCCGTCAGTCCGTCCGTTCAACCCGCCTCGAAAAGCCGTTCCATTTCGCGCATTCGGGAGCGGTCCATCGAGGGGAAATCCTGAATGCGCATCGCTGTCCTGTCGGAGACCGATTCCGCGGAACCGCGGGTCGCGGCGGTGCCCGAGACGGTCAAGAAGTTCCTGGCGCTCGGCGCGGACGTGACCGTGCAGTCGGGCGCCGGGCTGAAGGCCGGCATGCCGGATTCCGAGTACGAGGCCGTCGGCGCCTCGGTCGCGGCCTCGGCCGAGGAGGCCGCCCGCGACGCCGACCTGATCCTCAAGGTCCGCCGCCCCGCCGCCGACGAGCTGAAGCTCCTGAAGCGGGGCGCCGTGGTCGTCGCGATCATGGACCCCTACGGCCGCGAGGCCGAGCTGCAGGCGATGGCCGAGGCCGGCGTCGACGGCTTCGCCATGGAGCTGATGCCGCGCATCACCCGTGCGCAGGTGATGGACGTGCTCTCGAGCCAGGCCAACCTCGCTGGCTACCGTTCGGTGGTCGACGGTGCCTCCGAGTACGGCCGCGCCATGCCGATGATGATGACGGCGGCCGGCACCGTGCCCGCCGCCCGCGTGTTCGTGATGGGCGTCGGCGTCGCCGGGCTCCAGGCGATCGCCACGGCGCGCCGCATGGGCGCGGTCGTCACCGCCACCGACGTGCGCCCCGCCACCAAGGAGCAGGTCGAGTCGCTCGGTGCGAAGTTCGTCGCCGTCGAGGACGACGAGTTCAAGCAGGCCGAGACCAAGGGCGGCTACGCCAAGGAGATGTCGGCCGAGTACCAGAAGAAGCAGGCCGAGCTGGTCGCGACCCACATCGCCAAGCAGGACATCGTCATCACCACGGCGCTGATCCCCGGGCGCCCGGCGCCGAAGCTCGTCTCGGCGGCGATGGTCGCCTCGATGAAGCCTGGCTCGGTGCTGGTCGACCTCGCGGTCGAGCGCGGCGGCAACGTCGAGGGCGCCAAGCCCGGCGAGGTCGTGGTGAACGATCGCGGCGTGAAGATCGTCGGCCACCTCAACGTGGCCGGCCGCCTCGCGGCGAGCGCCTCGGCGCTCTACGCGCGCAACCTCTACGCCTTCGTCGAGACCCTGGTCGACAAGGAGTCGAAGGCTCTGGCGATCAAGTGGGACGACGAGCTCGTCAAGGCCACGAACCTGACCCACGACGGCGCCGTCGTGCACCCGTCCTTCCAGCCGAAGGCCGACGCGGCGGTCGCCGACCGCCCGCAGGACGCGCCGCAATCCGAGCAGGCCTCGGTCGGGCTGTCGAAGACCGGGGTGTCGCAGTCACCCAGCACACAGGCAACGGGCGCGGCGTAGGCCGGTCGCGAGGAGCATAACGATGGCCAACATCCCCCCCGATCAGGCGGTCGACCAGACCCGCGTCCTCGCCGACACCGCGCGCTCGGCCGCCGCCGCCGCGCGCAACGCCGCCGACCAGGCCCAGGCCATCGCCGACGGCGTCGGCCACGGTCTCAGCGCCGTGACCCACGGCGCGGTCGACGCCACCGTGTTCCAGCTCGCGATCTTCGTGCTCGCGATCTTCGTCGGCTACTACGTGGTGTGGTCGGTGACCCCGGCGCTGCACACGCCGCTGATGTCGGTCACCAACGCGATCTCGTCGGTGATCATCGTCGGCGCGATCCTGGCCGCCGGCGTGCCCCTGATCGAGAAGGGCACCGGCTGGGCCCGCGCTTTCGGGTTCATCGGCATCGTGCTGGCGAGCGTGAACATCTTCGGCGGCTTCCTGGTGACCCAGCGCATGCTCGCCATGTACAAGAAGAAGGCCTGAGACATGTCCCAGAACGTCTCCGCCCTTCTCTACATCGTCTCGGGCGTCCTGTTCATCATGGCGCTGCGGGGGCTCTCGCACCCGACGACGTCGCGGCAGGGCAACCTCTACGGCATGATCGGCATGGCCCTCGCCGTGCTCACCACCCTGGTCGGCCATCCGCCGGCCGGCGCGGCCGCCTGGCTCCTCGTCTTCCTCGGGCTCGCCATCGGCGGCGGCGCGGGTGCGGTCATCGCCAAGCGCGTGCCGATGACGGCGATGCCGCAGCTCGTGGCGGCCTTCCACTCGCTCGTTGGCCTCGCCGCCGTCGCGGGCGCGGCGGCGACCCTCTACGCGCCGCAGGCGGTGGGCATCCTCGAGAACGGCCACATCCACAAGGAGTCGCTGTTCGAGATGGCGCTCGGCGCGGCGATCGGCGCGATCACCTTCACCGGCTCGGTCATCGCCTTCGCCAAGCTCGACGGACGCATGTCCGGCAAGCCGATCATGCTGCCGAGCCGCCACCTCATCAACATCGGCCTCGCGGTGGCGCTGGTCGTGCTGATCGCGGTGTTCATCGGCGGCGAGAGCAAGGTCGTGTTCTGGCTGATCGTGCTGCTGTCGTTCGCGCTCGGCGGCCTGCTCATCATCCCGATCGGCGGCGCCGACATGCCCGTCGTCGTCTCGATGCTGAACTCGTACTCGGGCTGGGCCGCGGCCGGCATCGGCTTCACGCTCGGCAACCTCGCGCTGATCATCACCGGCGCGCTGGTCGGCTCCTCGGGCGCGATCCTGTCCTACATCATGTGCCACGCGATGAACCGCTCGTTCATCTCGGTGATCCTCGGCGGCTTCGGCGGCGACGCGGCTGCGGCCGGCGGCGGCGAGGTCGAGACCCGGCCGGTCAAGCAGGGCTCGTCGGACGACGCGGCCTACATCATGAAGAACGCCGAGCGGGTCATCATCGTGCCGGGTTACGGCATGGCGGTGGCGCAGGCCCAGCACTCGCTCCGCGAGATGGCCGACCTGCTCAAGAAGGAGGGCGTCGACGTGAAGTACGCCATCCATCCCGTCGCCGGCCGCATGCCCGGCCACATGAACGTGCTGCTCGCCGAAGCCAACGTCCCCTACGACGAGGTGTTCGAGCTGGAGGACATCAACGGCGAGTTCCCGCAGGCCGACGTGGCCTTCGTGATCGGCGCCAACGACGTCACCAACCCGGCCGCCAAGACCGACAAGACCTCGCCGATCTACGGCATGCCGATCCTCGACGTGGAGCGGGCCAAGACCGTGCTGTTCATCAAGCGCGGCATGGGCTCGGGCTACGCCGGCGTCGAGAACGAGGTGTTCTTCCGCGACAACACGATGATGCTGTTCGGCGACGCCAAGAAGGTCGTCGACCAGATCCTCAAGAACCTCTGATCCGGGCTCCCCGGGGTCGGGGTCGAAGGGCGGGCAGCGATGCCCGCCCTTTTTTCGTCGCGCAGCCCTCGCGTCCTCGGCGGCGGCCCGCGGGAATGGCGCCGGAGCGTCCTCAAGCGAGGCGGATCCCGGCTCGCGTGAAGAAAACGCGCACTCTCAGCGCGATGGAGCATCGTCCGTGATCCCTGGATCACGGACGATGCTCCAGGCATGACAGACGTCGAGCGGGGCCCTACAACGCGCAACGCCGACCGCCGATCCGGCGCGATGGATCTCCAACCCGGGGCTGGCATGTCGCCCGAGACTTCCGATCCCGATCGACTGGCCGAGTTGGAAGCGTTCGCCGTCCTCGACACGGCACCCGAGGAAGCCTTCGACGACGCGGTGCAGATCGCCCGCACGATCTGCCTCGCCCCCGTGGCCCTGGTCAGCCTCGTCGCCGCCGACCGGCAGTGGTTCAAGGCCCGCGTCGGCTTCCCGCGCTGCGAGACCGACCTGAACGCGTCGGTCTGCAAGTACGCGCTCGGCGAGCCCGATCTCCTCGTCATCCCCGACCTGACGCTGGACTCGCGCACCCGCGACAACCCGCTGGTGACCGGCGATCCGCGGATCCGCTTCTATGCCGGGGCGCCGCTGCGCACGACGAGCGGCAGGGCGCTGGGCAGCCTCTGCGTGATCGACAACGTGCTCCGGCCCGACGGCCTCACCGAGGAGCAGGCGGACGCGCTGCGGCGGCTCGCGCGGCAGATCATGATCCTGATGCGCGAGCGGCGCCAGCTGGTCCGCCTGCGGGCGGAGGAGCGCCTGACCCGCGCCGCCTCGATCCGCCGGGCGGCCCTGATCGAGCTCGGCGACCACCTGCGCGACGTGGCCTCGGTGGCGGCGATGACCGCCAAGGCGGCGGAGATCGTCGGGCGGACGCTCAACGCGAGCCGGGCCGGCTACGGCGAGATCGACGCCAGCGGGGCGCAGGTCACCGTCCTCGAGGACTGGACCGCGTCCGGCGCCGGCAGCCTCGCCGGGACCCACCGCTTCGCCGATTTCGGCCGGCTGGGCGCCTCGATCGAGCGCGGCGACGCCCTCGTCGTCCGCGCGGTCGCGGACGATCCGCGCACCGCCGCGTTCGCGGCTCCGTTCGCGGCGCTCGCCATCGGCGCGATGCTCGACGTGCCGGTGCGGGAGCGCGGGCGCACGGTGGGGCTGTTCTTCGTCCACGCCGCCGCGCCGCGCGACTGGCTGCCGGAGGAGATCGCCTTCGCCCGCAACGTCGCGGACCGGGTCCAGGTCGGCATCGGCCGCCTGCGGGCCGAGGAGCAGCAGGCGGTGCTCAACCGCGAGCTCAGCCACCGCATGAAGAACACGCTGGCGATGGTGCAGGCCATCGCGATGCAGACCATGCGCAACGCCACCGACCTCGAAGTCGCCCGCGACGCCCTCGCCAACCGGCTGATCGCGCTCGGCAAGGCCCACGACATCCTGCTCGACGGCACCCGCGAGAGCGCCAGCCTGGAGAAGGTCGTCCACGGCGCGCTGACGATCCACGACGATGCCCAGGCGGGCCGCCTGCGGCTGTTCGGGCCGCACGTTCAGGTCGGCTCCAAGGCCGCCCTGTCGCTGTCGCTGATGATCCACGAGCTGGCGACGAACGCCGCCAAGTACGGCGCCCTCTCGACGCCCGCGGGCTTCGTGGTGGTGGACTGGTCGATCGACCCGGAGGGCCACGAGCCGATGGTCCGGCTGCGCTGGGCCGAGAGCGGTGGGCCGCGGGTCGCGCACCCGACCCGGATGGGGTTCGGCAGCCGCCTGATCGAGCGCGGCCTCGCCGGGGCGATCGGCGGCGAGGTCCGCCTGACCTACCCGCCCGACGGCGTGCTGTGCGAGCTGGCCGTGCCCTTGGCCGGGATGGAGGCCGACGAGTAGCGCCGACGCCCGCACGCGGACCGGGATTTGGCCGCCGTTGCGGTCTATGGTGCGCCCCGTGTCAGCCCTGCTTCCAGAGTCCCGCGCCTTCCTCGGCGTCACCCGGTCCATCCTCGGGCGGCCGTGGCGGGAGCGCTGCGCCGACCCGGCCGCGCAGGCCTACGCCGCGACCATGGTCCAGGCCCATGGCCTGCCGGAGCTGCTGGCCCGCGTGCTTGCCGGGCGCGGCGTCCGGCCGGACGGGTCGGAGGCCTACCTGCGCCCACGCCTGCGCGACCTGATGCCCGACCCCGCTTGCCTCGTCGACATGGAAGCCGCCGCCGATCGCCTCGCGCGGGCGGTGCGGCAGGGCGAGAGCGTCGCGGTGTTCGGCGATTACGACGTCGACGGCGCCGCGAGCGCGGCCCTGCTGGCCGGATACCTGCGCGCGCTCGGCGTGCCGACCCGCATCCACATCCCCGACCGGATCACCGAGGGCTACGGCCCGAACACCGCCGCGGTCGCCGCGCTGGCGGGGGAGGGGGCGACCCTATTGGTCTGCGTCGATTGCGGCACCAGCGGGCACGGGCCCCTGGCGGAGGCGGCGCGGATCGGCCTCGACGTGCTCGTCCTCGACCACCACGGCGCCCCCGAGCTGCTGCCGCCGGTGCGCGCGCTGGTGAACCCGAACCGCCTCGACGACCTGTCGGGCCTCGGCCATCTCTGCGCCGCGGGCGTCGTGTTCCTGACGCTGGTGGCCCTGGCCCGGACGCTGCGGGCGGAGGGGGCCTTCGCCGCGCGCCCCGAGCCGTCGCTGACCGACGCCCTCGACCTGGTGGCGCTGGCCACCGTCGCCGACGTGGTGCCGCTGACCGGCCTCAACCGCGCCTTCGTGGTCCAGGGGCTGACCGTGATGCGTGCCCGCGGCCGCCACGGCCTCGCGGCGCTCCTCGATGCCGCCGCCCTCGACGGGCCGCCGGAGGCGTGGCACCTCGGCTATCTCCTCGGCCCCCGCATCAACGCCGGCGGGCGCATCGGCGACGCGGGTCTGGGCGCGCGCCTGCTCACCACCGACGACCCCGCCGAGGCCGCCCGCATCGCGGTCGAGCTCGACCGCCTGAATCGCGAGCGCCAGGCGATCGAGGCGCAGGCCGTGGCGGAGGCCGAGGCCGAGATGGACCACGCCCTCGGCCGCGACCCCGATCGCCCGGTGCTGGTCGCGGGCAGCGCCGAATGGCATCCGGGCATCGTCGGGCTGATCGCGGCGCGGCTCAAGGAGCGCTTCGGCCGGCCGGCCTTCGCCTTCGCCCTGCGGCCGGACGGGACGGCCACCGGCTCGGGGCGCTCGATCGCCGGCGCCGACCTCGGCCACGCCGTCCGCGCCGCCGTCGCGGCGGGTCTCGCGACGAAGGGCGGCGGCCACGCCATGGCCGCGGGCGTGACTCTCGCCGGCCCCGACCTGACGCGCTTTGCCGCCTTCCTCGCCGCGGACCTGGCGGACGCGGTGGCGCAGGCGCGCGCGGTCGAGGCGCTGCTCGTCGACGGCACGGTCAGCGCCGGCGGCGCCACGGCCGAGACCGTCCGCCTGATCCAGCGCGCCGGCCCGTTCGGGCAGGGGGCGCCGGAGCCGGTCTTCGCCCTGCCGCGCCACCGCATCGTCGATGCCGGCCTCGTCGGCCACGGCCATGTCCGTGCGCGCCTGCGCAGCCGCGACGGGCAGGCGGTCGGCGCGATCAGCTTCCGCAGCGCGCAATCGCCGCTCGGGCAGGCGATCCTGGCGGGCATCGGCTCGGAGTTCCACGTCGCCGGCACACTCGCCTGCGACCGCTGGCGCGGGGCCGAGCGCGCGCAGGTCCGCATCTGCGACCTGAGCCCCGCCGCGTGATCGCCGCCGCCCCGCGCGATGCCGGTCCGTCCGCTCTCGCGACATCGTTAACGCGGCGTGGAGGCGCGCGGCCCTAAACTGCGTGCATGCGCTCCTTCCTCTCCGCCGTCGCCCTTCTCCTCGCCGCAGCGCCGGCGCTCGCCGGCGGGGCCGAGGAATTCTTCATGGGCCGCCCGCCCTCGGCCGGCGTGGTGCAGGGCGGCGTCTTCGGGGCGGGCGGCTCGGACTACCTCGGCGAGATGCGCGACGAGCGGTTCGCGGCACCGCGCGCGGTGCGGCCCGCCCGGAGCGCCCGCCGCGTCGTGCACGCCGCGCGCGTCCGGCCCGGCGATGCGTCGCCGGTCGTCGCACGGCCCTACTTCAAGCCCTGACACGGTTCTCGCGCGATCGAAGGGAGGCCGGATCCGGCAAGCCCGCGAAGCCCGGATCCGCCCTCCCGAAGCCACCCGCCGGATCGTCGTGACGCGATCGTCCCGATCCGGCCCAGCGTTTCATCCGCCGTGCCGCGTGGAGCCCATCACGTCGTGAGGGTCAGGGGCGATCCATATAAGCTTGACGCAAGATCAGACCGTGCCGAACCGGCGGCCTGTATTGCTGGACGGCGTCTTCTATCCTCATGACGTTGCGTTTCGTTGCCGTCGCGGCCGCTCTCGTCATCGACGTTTCCGCCCCCGTCTCGTCCGCGCGCGCGTTCAGCTACGAGGCCCCCGTCGACCGCTTCGCGCCGCCGTCCCCCTCTGACGACCTGGCCACGGGTTCGGTCGGGATCGGCGTCGACGGCACGCCGCGCACCGGCGGGTGCGTGCCGAGCTCGGCGAGCGAGGGCGACGCCAACCGGCAGACCCGGCCGGTGATGCAGTACGGCCAGACCAGCGGCGGCAGCCGTTGCTGAGCGGGAAGCGGACCGGGATCGAGACCATGACGCTGTTCGACGACGCGATGATCGGCGCCTTCGTCTGCGGCCTCGTCGTCACCGCCTACGGCTCCGTCAGCGTTCCGATCGCGCTCTGACGGACGGCGCCCATCGTTCTCGCGAGCCGAAGAGGACGCGGTCCCCCTCTCCCCAGCGGGAGAGGGGCCGCGCTGAGCTTCGACGATGCATCCGCGCCCTCGGCCGGGACGCCGCGGCGCGCCGCCGGCTGCCGCCGCCCGAAGTCCAGACCGTCAGGTTTCGAACATTGGAATGTAACCAGATGTATCAAGGTTGCGAAAAACATACAAATTGACAAAGTCGCCAGCTTGACCATAAGATGATGTCGCGGCCTATGGTGATGAATTCTAGGTGAATGTCTTTTTCAGACTTGATTAAACCGCCCGGCCCTAGCACCCGTAGCCACGGCGACGGACCTGGCGTCCGCGACGCACCGGAGGCCTGAGGGCCGCGCCCGGTCGTTCGCAGGCGGTCGGGTCGCGAGGCGTCGCCCCGCTTTGCCAGGACGGCCGACGATGCACGACATCTCCGACGAACGCGGTGCCGACGACGCGATCGGGCGCGTGGCCGGCGATGCCGTGCCGACGCCCGAGCGGCGGCCGCGCGGCGGCGACCGGCGGCTCGATCCGGAGACGCGGCGCCGGATCGGGCGCAGCCTGCGGGTGCTCTATGCGGGCCTGCTCGCCCAGCCGATCCCCGAGCGGTTCGAGGCGCTCGTCGCGGAATTCGCCGCCCGGTCGGAAAAGGAATCCGCGCGATGATCCAGGCCTGTGCCCCCGTCGGAACGCCCGCCGGCGCCGACGCCGAGATGCGCGACCTCCTGCTCGGCGCGATCCCGGCGCTGCGCGCCTTCGCCTTCTCGCTGACCTACGATTTCGACCGCACCGACGACCTCGTGCAGGACACGCTGATGCGGGCCTGGACCAAGGCCGAGAGCTTCCGCCGCGGCACCAACCTCACGGCGTGGCTGTTCACGATCCTGCGCAACCTGTTCTATTCCGAGCAGCGCAAGCGCAAGCGCGAGATCGAGGATGCCGACGGCGGCCATGCCGGGCGGCTGACCAGCCTGCCCGAGCAGGAGGTCCGCGTGGAGATGCGCGCGTTCCAGAGCGCGCTGAACCTGCTGCCGCTGGCCCAGCGCGAGGCGCTGGTTCTCGTCGGCGCGCAGAGCTTCACCTACGAGGAGGCGGCCGAGATCTGCGGGGTCGCCGTCGGCACGATCAAGAGCCGGGTCAGCCGCGCGCGCGGGCGGCTGATCGAGAGCCTCGGCATGGACGACGCCGGCGACGTCGGCACCGACGCCCGCACCCGCGCCGCCCTCGACGCCCGCTGATCGCCGCCCCGGATCGGGGAGGGTGCATGACGTCGCGGCATGTTCGCTGAGGTTCAAGTTATCGTTGAGGTTTCGGGAATATAATTCTCGGGCAGGACCATAATCGAAACGAAGGCTTTACGGATCTGCAAGACATCGCATCGTAGACCCTCCCCTTGGGAGCTCTGCGATGCGATGGAAGCTCGGCGGCGGTATCGCCGCAATTGTGATGCTCGGTGCGGTTTGCGGTCCGGCCGCGAGCGGACCGGCGGCGCAGCGGGCCGCCGGGCGCGAGGCCTATGCCCCGCCTTCCGCGATCCCGTTCCCGGAGATCAATCCCTACGCCCAGGCCAAGGCGGAACTCGGCCGAAAGCTGTTCTTCGATCCGATCCTGTCGGCCGACCGCGACCGGGCCTGCGTGACCTGCCACCTGCCCGACCTCGCCTGGGCGGACGGGCGCAAGCGCGCGCCGGCCCGCAACGATTCCGACATGGACCTGCGGACGCCGAGCCTGCTCAACATCGCCTGGCAGGAGGGCCGCCTCGGCTGGGACGGCAAGTTCCGCGACCTCGAGAGCGTCGCCTTCGTCCCGATCAGCGCGCCCGGCAACATGGGCCTGCCCGCCGACGACGCGGTGGCGCGCCTGTCGGCGGATGCCGCCTATGCCGCCGCCTTCGCCGAGGCCTTCGCCGATCCCGGCGTCACCAAGGACCGGATCGAGGCGGCGCTCGCCACCTTCCAGCGCCTGATCGTGTCCGGCGTGAGCCCGTTCGACCGCTGGATCGCGGGCGACGAGACGGCGATCCCGGTCGCCGCCAAGCGCGGCTTCGACCTGTTCAACGGCCGCGCGAACTGCGCCGCCTGCCATGGCGGCTGGGCCTTCACCGACGGCTCGTTCCACGACATCGGCACGGCGACCGGCGCGGATCTCGGACGCGGGCGCTTCGTGCCGAGCTCGGAGGCCCTGCGCTACGCCTTCAAGACCCCCGGCCTGCGCGAGGTCGCCGGCCGCGGCGCCTACATGCATGACGGATCGATCGCGACGCTGGAGGCGGTGATCGATCTCTACGACCGCGGCGGCATCGCACGCCCGAGCCGCTCGCCGGAGATCCGCCCGCTGAACCTCACGAGCGCGGAGAAGGCCGACCTGCTGGCCTTCCTGCAGACGCTCACCGCGCCGGCCGGGAACGACCGCGCCCTCGCGGACCTGACCGGCGACGCGCCGAAGCCGTAACCGGGCCGGACGGCGGGCGCGGCCCCCGATGCGTCCGCGGCGGCGTCGCCGGCAGCATCGTCGCGCGCCCCTCGATCCACCTCGCTGGGGAATGCCCTAGCGGAACAGCGGCAGCCCAGCGCCGAGCAGGGCGAGGCCGGTCACCAGAAGCACGCCGCCGCAGGATTCGAAGGTGGCGGCGCGCAGGCCCGCACGCGGCGCGAAGCCGGCCAGCCCGATCCCGGCACCGAGGCTCGCGAGACTTGCCAAGCCGATCATCCGCAATCCCCCCACGCTTGGTCCGGCCGGCGATGTCGGGTTCCGGCCGCGCCAGGATCGCCGGCCAACACTGAGCGAACTCTTGCGCGGCGGTCCGAAGAGCTGGGAATCCGCGTCCATGCTGAATGGCGCGTTGCCCGGCACGGCGCCCTAGACGGGATTCGCTTTCAGCCGATTCTACCCGGCACCCACAGCGTTAACCTTTTCGACACGGACGTTAACAAACCCTTGGCAAAATCCGGCGGCTTAGTTCTAAATGCATCGGTAAGCACTGTTCTGACCCGTTGTGACGAGGCTTCGATGCGGACCTTTGAGTGGCGTTGCTCTTCTCCGTTTCTTGCCGGCGCCCTAGCCCTTCCCGCGACCCTGCTCGCCAGCAGCGAGGCCAGCGCCCATGTGAAGTGGTTCTGCGCCTACGACGTCGCCGGCCAGCCCCGCGGCCTCGAGCAGGTGCTCTGCCTCGACTTCGAGTGGCTCGTCGGCCTGTCGGTCCTGTGCCTGATGTTCGGGTGCCTCGCCGAGGGCACCCCGCTCGGCACCGCGCTGCTCAACGCCCTGGACCGGGTCACCGCGCGGCTGCGCACCGACACCGAATTGCTGGTGCGGGCGACGCTGGGCTTCTTCTTCGTCTCGCTCTGGACGCTCGGCGGCATCATCCTCACCCCCGAGCTCAAGACCGACGCGGCCTGGATCCCGTGGTTCCAGCTCGCGCTTGCGGCCTGCCTGATCTGGCACCGCACCCTGCCGCTGGCCGGCGCCGGCATCGTCGTGCTGTTCGGCTACGCGACCTGGAGCTACGGCGCGTTCCATCTGGCCGACTACCCGGTCTTCCTCGGCGTCGCCGCCTACCTGATCCTCACCGGCCTGGACCGCACCCTCTACGGCATCCGCCCCATCGACGTGGTCCGCGCCGCCGCCGCCGTCACCCTGATGTGGGCCTCGGTCGAGAAGTGGGCCTACCCGGAATGGACCGCGCCGCTCCTGGCCGCCAAGCCCGAGATGACCTTCGGCGCCTCGCCCGAGCTGTTCATGAAGGCCGCCGGCGTCGTCGAGTTCACCCTGGCCTTCGCCCTGATCTGGACGCCCCTGGTGCGCCGCACCGCCGCGATCATCCTGGCCGCGATCTTCGTCTCCGCCGTGTTCGAGTTCGGCAAGGTCGATGCGATCGGCCATTCCGGGATCATCGTGGTGCTGATCGGCATCGCCGCCGACGACGCCCGCAGCGCCGTCCGCCGCCGCGACGTGGCGCTGGCCCCGGCCTACTACGCGGTGGCGCTCACCGGCTTCCTCACGCTCTACTACGTCGGCCATGCGGCGATGTACGGCGCGCTGTTCTCGGCGCCCGTGATCTGATCTGATCGACGCGGACGACGGGCGGGCGGCCTCCGAGAGGGGGCCGCTTTCGCATGTCCGGTGTTCGGACGGGTCGAAGGCGCGGAGGATCGGCGTGCGGTGGGGGAAGGCGGGCATGGCGCTGGCTCTGGGCGGGCTCGCGCTCGCCGGCGCCGTGCTGGTGGCGCGTGGGCCGGAGCCCGGGGGCATCGAGGACGTGTGGCTGCTGTTCGGCGCGCCCGACCGCGGCGCGGTGGACCTGCCGACCGTCTCGCGAAGCGCGGGCGACGCGCTCGCCTGCCCGCCCGGCCAGTGCCGCGCGGTCTCGGATCGCGTGCCGCCGGTGCTGCCGGTGCCGGGCGAGCGCCTGCGCGCCATCGTCGCCGCGGTGGCGGCCGAGGAGCCGCGCACCGAGCTGGCCTTCCAGGCCCGCTGGGCCGAGGAGGACCGCTACGTCGTCCGCTCGGAATGGCTGCGGCTGCCCGACACGGTCGCCGTCGCGATTCTCGGCGCCGGCGAGGGCCGATCGACCCTGGCCCTGTACGCCCGCCCGCAATTTGGGTTGCTCGATGCCGGCGGCAACCGGGCCCGCCTGGAGCGCTGGCTCGACCGGATCGAGGGTTTGGCGCGGGCCGAGGCCGCGCGGTGACGCGGGCGTCTCAGCGCGCGGCGAGCAGCGGCCCGAACACGTCGATCACCCCGTTGATGGTGATCTGGGTGCCGACGCAGAGCAGCAGGAACGCGAACAGCCGGCCGAGCACCCGCGCCCCGATCGGCCCGAGCAGGCTCACCACCCGGTCGGCCGAGGCGTAGATCAGCGCCACCGTCGCGGCGACGCCGAGCGCGGCCAGCGACACGCCGACGTAGAAGCCGAGCCGGTCGGCCATCACGGCCGGACGGTTCGAGCCGAGGGTGATCGCCACCGCGATGGTGCCCGGGCCGGTGGTGAAGGGCAGGGTCAGCGGGAAGAACGCGATCTCGGACAGGGGATCGACCGATCTCTGCCCATCCGCCGGCGGCTGGGCGGGAGCGGCGGCCGCCGCCGCTCGGGGCGCGGTCGGCGCCGCCGCTTGGCTTCCGGCTTGCGCTGCCGCTTGGGTCGCTCCTTGTCCCGTCGTCGAGGAGACCTCGGCCTGCTTGCGCGCCTCGCGGGCCTCGGGCCGGTTCAGCAGCCCCCAGGCGGAGGCGCCGACGACGAGCCCGCCCGCGATGCGGAGCGCGCCGAGCGACACGCCGAAGAAGTTGAGGATCGGCGCGCCGGCCCACAGCGCCGCCAGCATGATCAGCAGCGCGTATCCGCCGATCCGGCCAGCGAGCCAGACCCGGTCGTCGTGGCTGTGCCCCGCCGTCACCTGCGCGAAGATCAGCGCCCCGCCGAGCGGGTTGACGATCGAGAACAGGCTCGAGAGCGCGAGCAGGAACTGCTGGATGGCCGCTTCGACGCTCATGGTGTCTTCGCGATCTCCGTCGAGACGGGGTTGGGCCGGGCCGCCGGCGTCGGCGTGCGAAGCGTCGGGCTTAACCCGGCGCGGGCGCCGGCACGAGCACCCGCGCGGGCGCGAGGCGGCGGGCGCGGTGGACCTGCTGCACGGTGATCGGCCGGTAGAGCTGCTTGGTGGCGTGCACCACGTGGAGGCCGGCGAAGGGGAGCGAGAGGCCCGTCCCGACCCGCTCCCAGGCGGCGGCGGTCTGCAGCATCACCCGCGAGCGCAGCGGCGGCATGTAGAGCGTCTCGGCCCAGTCCTCCGGCGAGAACAGCGTGTCGCGCATCAGCCGGCTCAGCTGCGAGCGGCTGTAGGGCTGGCCGTGCCCGAACGGCGTCGCGTCGCGCCGCGCCCAGACCCCGCGCCGGTTCGGCACGACGAGGATCATCCGCCCCCCCGGCGTCAGCGTGCGCCAGACCTCCCGGAGCAGTTCCGTCGGGCTCTCCACCGCCTCGAGCGCATGCACCAGGATCACCCGGTCGATCGCCGCATCCGGCAGCGGCATCATCGTCGGGTCGGCGAGCGCCGAGCACGAGCGGCCGGCGCCGGGCCAGTTCACCACCCCTTGCGTCGCCGGCATGAAGGCCAGCGTCCGCTCGGCGATGCAGTGAACCGGGCTCAGATAAGGCACCGCGTAGCCGAGCCCGAGCACGCGCAGGCCGGAGACCGAGCCGAGGAAGCCGTGCAGGGTGCGGGCGACGATCCGGTGCGTCGTGACGCCCAGCGGCGTGGCGTAGAAGGCCCGCAGGTCGGTGACGTCGAGGCGCATGGGTCGGAGCTGGAGCGGCGTCGGGGAAGGCCGGCGTCCCGGCCCGATGGCGATTCAATGGGGCCGGGCACCCGCCGCGACAAGGCGCAGGCGGCGACTTGCAGGGCGACGCGCCGGGGAACCCCCCGGTTTCCGCATCCGTTCCCGCCCGATACGGCCGGACCGGCCGCGAGCCCGGAGACGCGTTCATGGCCACGGCCCCCGAGATCCGCACCTTCCTGTGCCGCAGCGACAACATCGGCGTGCTCATCCGCGACCCCGCCACCGGCACCTGCGCGGCGATCGACGTGCCGGAGGCGGCGCCGGTCCTGGCGATGCTGACGCAGACCGGCTGGCTGCTCACCGACATCCTGGTCACCCATCGCCACGGCGACCACATCGCGGGCATCCCAGAGGTCAAACGCGCGACCGGCGCCCGCGTCACCGCCCCGGCCAAGGCCGGCCCGGCGATCCCCGACGTGGACCGCACCGTGTCGGAGGGCGACACCGTCCGGGTCGGCGACCTCTCGGCCGAGGTGTGGGAGACGCCGGGGCATTGTGCCGACCACGTCACCTACTGGTTCGCCGAGCCGGGAATCGTGTTCTCCGGCGACACCCTGTTCACCCTCGGCTGCGGCCGGGTGATGGAAAGCCCGCCCGAGACCCTGTGGCGGTCGCTCGAGCGGTTCCTGCCGCTGCCGGATGCGACACAAGTGTACAGCGGGCACGATTACGTGCTGTCGAACGCCCGCTTCGCGGTCGCAGCAGAGCCCGGCAACGCGGATCTGCACGGCCGCCTGCGCGAAGCGGAAGAGCTAAAATCCTCCGGCCGCTTCCTGGTTCCCTCTACGATGGCGGCGGAACGGGCGACCAACCCGTTCCTGCGAAGCGGCCTGCCGGCACTGAAGACGGCGGTGGGACTCAACGAAGCTGCTGACCCGGCAACGGTTTTTGTTGCACTGCGAGAATGGAAGAACCGCTTCTGACGCACAGGTTTTCAAGGAAATTTTGTTGCCTTCTCAAAGAGAAGTGAACATAGGACATTCGACAGGCGCTAAACCGTCTGATCGATAGGCTCCCGGAGGGAGGCTCGACGTCAACGGAAGCGTGTTCCCGCTTCTTTCGGTCAGATGGGGGTCCGTCTCGCCTTACCACCTCTCGTCCTCACGCCTCCCGCTTCCCTTCCTTCAACCGGATCCCGAGCCGCGTTCCGAAGAGCCCGCCGCCAAAGCGACGGCGACGGGACGGTCCCCGTCCGATGCGGACCGTCCGGCCCGCGCCCCCGCGGCCGCCCGATCCCGGGTGGCGCCGATCTCCGCCGACGTGCGGCTGCTCGGGATCGCCACCGAGCACCTGGCCCGGCTCGGCCCCAAGCGGGTCACCGTCGTCGCCGTCGCCGCCGAAGCCGGCATGACGCACGCCAACGTCTACCGCTACTTCCCCTCGAAGGACGCCCTGCTCGACGCCGTCGCCGGCCGCTGGCTGCGGGACATCGAGACCCGCCTGGCCGGCATCGCCGACGCGCCCGACCCGGCCGACGACAAGATCGAGCGGCTGCTGACCGCGCTCGCCGCCCTGCAGCGCGACGCGCTCCAGGACGAGCCGAACCTGTTCGCGGTCCATCTCGACGCCACGGTCGCCGCTAGGCCGATCGCCCGCCGCCACCGGGTCCGCCTGCGCAGCCTGGTCGAGCGGGTGATCGAGGAGGGGATGGCCACCGGCACCTTCTCGGCGCGCGACCGCGAGCGCGCCATCGCCTACATCTTCGATGCGAGCTACCGCTTCACCCATCCCCTGGCGATCCAGCACGACGCCGAGGTGCCGCGCGATCTGGTCGACGCCCGCTTCGGCGCGGTGATTCACGCGATCCAGCGGGTGCTGCGCGCGGGTATCCTCTGAGCGGAATGACAGGTTCAAAAAGTTGTCATAGCGCCGATCCCGAATTGGCAATCTCCTCCTAAAGCCCTCGAAAAGCTTAGCTTTTCGAGGGCTTTGTTTTGCGCGCCGCACATCCGCCCTGGCCCGAACCCTGCTTGGGCGATCTGCGTCGGGTTGATGGGGCGGTGCTTTTCGGCCACACAGCCGCGCAGGAAAACCGGTCGCGTCGGGCGGCGCCTCGGACGGACTTTCGACCCCCGAGTCGTCGACGCGCTCGCCTCACCCTTTCACGCTAAGCTGGAGACGTCTCGGACATGGCACGCAGCAAGATCGCGCTCATCGGCGCCGGCCAGATCGGCGGAACGCTGGCGCACCTCGCCGGTCTGAAGGAACTCGGCGACGTCGTGCTGTTCGACATCGTCGACGGCGTACCGCAGGGCAAGGCGCTCGACATCGCCGAATCGGCCCCGGTCGACGGCTTCGACGCGAAGTATTCGGGTGCGAGCGACTATTCGGCGATCAAGGGCGCCGACGTGGTGATCGTCACCGCCGGCGTGCCGCGCAAGCCCGGCATGAGCCGCGACGACCTGATCGGGATCAACCTGAAGGTCATGGAGGCCGTCGGCACCGGCATCAAGGAGAACGCGCCGGACGCGTTCGTGATCTGCATCACCAACCCGCTCGACGCCATGGTCTGGGCGCTGCAGAAGTTCTCTGGCCTGCCGACCAACAAGGTCGTCGGCATGGCCGGCGTGCTCGACTCGGCCCGCTTCCGCCATTTCCTGGCCGAGGAGTTCAAGGTCTCGGTCGAGGACGTCACCGCCTTCGTGCTCGGCGGCCACGGCGACGACATGGTGCCGCTCACCCGCTACTCGACGGTCGCCGGCGTGCCGCTGACCGACCTGGTCAAGCTCGGCTGGACCACCCAGGAGAAGCTCGACGCCATGGTCGAGCGGACCCGCAAGGGCGGCGGCGAGATCGTCAACCTGCTCAAGACCGGCTCGGCCTTCTACGCGCCAGCGGCCTCGGCCATCGCGATGGCCGAGAGCTACCTCAAGGACAAGAAGCGGGTCCTGCCCTGCGCCGCCTACCTCGACGGCCAGTACGGCATCTCCGGCATGTATGTCGGCGTGCCCGTCGTGATCGGCGAGAACGGCGTCGAGCGCGTGCTCGAGGTGACCTTCGACGCGGCCGAGAAGGCGATGTTCGAGAAGTCGGTCGGCGCGGTGAACACGCTGATCGAGGCCTGCAAGGGCGTGAACCCGGCGCTCGCCTAAAAACATTGGGCGAATAGCGAATAGGGCTAGCGAAGACAGAGCCACGTGCTCTCTGCTGCCCCGGCTCGCTATTCGCCATTCGCCACTCCCTATTCGCCTGCGGAGCGCACATGAACATCCATGAATACCAAGCCAAGGCGGTGCTGAAGGAGTTCGGCCTGCCCGTCTCCAAGGGCATCGCGATCTTCAGGCCCGAGGAGGCGGAAGCCGCCGCGCGCGAGCTCGGCGGCCCGGTCTGGGTGGTGAAGTCGCAGATCCACGCGGGCGGGCGCGGCAAGGGCACCTTCAAGGGCGCGCCGGCCGGCGCCAAGGGCGGCGTGCGCGTCACCAAGTCGATCGACGAGGTAAAGCAGTTCGCCGGCGAGATGCTCGGCCAGACGCTGGTCACGATCCAGACCGGCGAGGCCGGCAAGCAGGTCAACCGGCTCTACATCGAGGAAGGCGCGCAGATCGCCGCCGAGTTCTACCTGTCGATGCTGGTCGACCGCGAGACCGGGCAGGTCGCCTTCGTCGTCTCGACCGAGGGCGGCATGGACATCGAGACGGTGGCCCACGACACCCCCGAGAAGATCGTCACCTTCTCGGTCGACCCGGCCACCGGCATCATGCCTCATCACGGCCGCGCCGTCGCCAAGGCGCTGGGGCTCGCCGGCCCGCAGGCGAAGGAAGCGGGCGAGCTCACCGCCAAGCTCTACGCGGCCTTCACGGCCAAGGACATGAGCATGCTCGAGATCAACCCGCTGGTGCTGACCGGCGACGGCCATCTCAAGTGCCTCGACGCCAAGATCTCGTTCGACTCGAACGCGCTCTACCGCCACCCCGACATCGTCGCGCTCCGCGACGAGACCGAGGAGGACGCCAAGGAGATCGAGGCCTCGAAGTACGACCTCGCCTACATCGCGCTCGACGGCACGATCGGCTGCATGGTCAACGGCGCCGGCCTCGCCATGGCGACGCTCGACATCATCAAGCTCTACGGCGAGGAGCCGGCGAACTTCCTCGACGTCGGCGGCGGCGCGACCGAGGAGAAGGTCACCGCGGCCTTCAAGATCATCACCGCCGACCCGCAGGTGAAGGGCATCCTCGTCAACATCTTCGGCGGGATCATGAAGTGCGATGTCATCGCCCGCGGCGTGATCGCGGCGGTGAAGACGGTGGGCCTGGAGGTGCCGCTCGTCGTGCGCCTCGAGGGCACCAACGTCGAGGAAGGCAAGGCGATCATCAGCGGCTCGGGGCTCAACGTGATCCCGGCCGACGATCTCGACGACGCCGCGCAGAAGATCGTCGCCGCCGTGAAGAAGGGCTGAAGCGTTATGTCCATCCTCATCGACGCGAACACCAAGGTCATCTGCCAGGGCTTCACCGGCAAGAACGGGACCTTCCATTCCGAGCAGGCGCTGGCCTACGGCACCAAGATGGTCGGCGGCACCTCGCCCGGCAAAGGCGGCTCCAAGCACCTCAACCTGCCGGTCTTCGACACGGTCGGCGAGGCCCGCGAGGCCACCGGCGCGACCGCGTCCGTGGTCTACGTGCCGCCGCCGGGCGCGGCCGACGCGATCTGCGAGGCGATCGCGGCCGAGATGCCGCTGATCGTCTGCATCACGGAAGGCATCCCGGTGCTCGACATGGTGCGGGTCAAGCGTGCGCTGATCGGCTCGGAGTCGCGCCTCATCGGGCCGAACTGCCCCGGTGTCGTCACCGCCGGCGAATCGAAGATCGGCATCATGCCGGCCAACATCTTCAAGCCGGGCTCGGTCGGCATCGTCTCGCGCTCCGGCACGCTGACCTACGAGGCGGTGTTCCAGACCTCGACCGCCGGCCTCGGCCAGACCACCGCGGTCGGCATCGGCGGCGACCCGGTGAAGGGCACCGAGTTCATCGACATGCTCGAGATGTTCCTCGCCGACGAGAAGACGACGTCGATCGTGATGATCGGCGAGATCGGCGGCTCGGCCGAGGAGGAGGCGGCGCAGTTCCTGGCCGACGAGGCCAAGCGCGGCCGCAAGAAGCCGATGGTCGGCTTCATCGCCGGCCGCACCGCGCCTCCGGGCCGCCGCATGGGCCATGCTGGCGCGATCATCTCCGGCGGCAAGGGCGGCGCCGAGGACAAGATCGCGGCGATGGAGGCCGCGGGCATCCGCGTCTCGCCGTCGCCGGCGCGCCTCGGCTCGACGCTGGTCGAGGTCCTGAAGGGCTGAAACCGAGTGACAGCCGCGCGCGTATGACCCGCGCGCGGCTGTGTTGCAGCGCACGCAAGCCGGTGACGCCCATATGATGGGCGACGGAGCGCCCGCTTCGTGCGCCCACAGGAATCGCAGCGCGGCCCGCGCCTTCCGCTCGCGGAGGCGCCTCCCGCGCGATGACGCGGCTCATCCGCACCGGCGGAGGGCCCGAAGGACAGGATGACCCGCCGATGGCACGCCAGGACGTGAACGAAGCGCTGCTGGAAACCTCGTTCCTCTACGGCGGCAACGCCGCCTACATCGAGGAATTGCAGGCTGCCTACGCCCGCAACCCGGCTTCGGTCGACCCCGAGTGGCAGAGCTTCTTCAAGGGGCTCGGCGAGGACGAGACCCTGGTCGAGAAGAACGCGGCCGGCGCCTCGTGGACCAAGCCGAACTGGCCGGTGCCGGCCAACGGCGAGATCGTCTCGGCGCTCGACGGCAACTGGGCGACCCTGGAGAAGGCGGTCGGCGAGAGGATCCTCGCCAAGGGCGCGGAGAAGGGCGAACAGAGGCCCGGCAAGCCCGCCGACGGCCTCGCCGTCACCGGCAAGACCGGCGTCTCGGTCGAGCAGGCGACCAAGGATTCGGTTCGCGCGATCATGCTGATCCGCTCGTACCGCATGCGCGGCCACCTGCACGCCAAGCTCGACCCGCTCGGGCTGGCCCCCCGCGGCGACCACGAGGAACTGCATCCGCAGCATTACGGCTTCCTCGAATCCGACTGGGACCGGCCGATCTTCCTCGACAACGTGCTCGGGCTGGAATTCGCCACGATCCGCGAGATCGTCGCGATCCTGGAGCGGACCTACTGCCAGACCCTCGGCGTCGAGTTCATGCACATCTCCGATCCCGAGGAGAAGGCGTGGCTGCAGGAGCGCATCGAGGGCAAGGACAAGGAGATCTCGTTCACCCCCGAAGGGCGCCGCGCGATCCTCAACAAGCTGATCGAGGCCGAGGGCTTCGAGAAGTTCCTCGACCTCAAGTACACCGGCACCAAGCGCTTCGGCCTCGACGGCTCGGAGGCGATGATCCCGGCGCTCGAGCAGATCATCAAGCGCGGCGGCGCGCTCGGCGTGCGCGAGATCGTGCTCGGCATGGCCCACCGTGGGCGCCTCAACGTGCTCACCAACGTGATGGCAAAGCCGTTCCGTGCGGTGTTCAACGAGTTCAAGGGGGGCTCGGCCTCGCCGGCCGAGGTCGAGGGCTCGGGCGACGTGAAGTACCATCTCGGTGCCTCGTCCGACCGCGCCTTCGACGGCAACAACGTCCACCTGTCGCTCACCGCCAACCCGTCGCACCTCGAGATCGTCGATCCCGTGGTGCTCGGAAAGGTCCGCGCCAAGCAGGACCAGCGCGCCAAGCCGAACGTCGTGCGCGCCAGCGTGATGCCGCTCCTGATCCACGGCGACGCGGCCTTCGCCGGCCAGGGCGTGGTCGCCGAGTGCCTCGGGCTTTCGGGCCTGAAGGGCCACCGCACCGGCGGTTCGATCCACTTCATCATCAACAACCAGATCGGCTTCACCACCGATCCGCGCTTCTCGCGCTCCTCGCCGTACCCGTCCGACGTGGCGAAGATGGTCGAGGCGCCGATCTTCCATTGCAACGGCGACGACCCGGAGGCGGTGACCTTCGCCACCAAGGTCGCGGTCGAGTACCGCCAGAAGTTCGGCAAGCCGGTCGTGATCGACATGCTGTGCTACCGCCGCTTCGGCCACAACGAGGGCGACGAGCCGGCCTTCACCCAGCCGAAGATGTACCAGCGCATCCGCAAGCACACCTCGGTGCTGGAGAGCTACGCACGCAAGCTGATCGAGAACGGCACCCTGAGCCAGGAGGCCTACGACGCCCGAAAGGCCGAGTTCCGGGCGATGCTCGACGCCGAGCTCGAGGTCGCCGGCACCTACAAGGCCAACAAGGCCGACTGGCTCGACGGGCGCTGGTCCGGCTTCAAGGCCGTGCACGAGGACGTGGACGACCCGCGCCGCGGCCGCACCGGCGTGCCGGTCGAGACCCTGCGCGAGATCGCGCAGAAGATCACTCAGGCGCCCCCCGGCTTCCACCTGCACCGCACGATCCAGCGCTTCATGGACAACCGCGCCAAGGCGGTGGAGACCGGCGTCGGCATCGACTGGGCGACCGCCGAGGCCCTGGCCTTCGGCGCGACCATGCTCGACGGCAACCGCGTCCGGCTCTCGGGCCAGGACGTCGAGCGCGGCACCTTCTCGCAGCGCCACGCCGTGGTGATCGACCAGGAGAACGAGCAGCGCTTCACGCCCCTCAACGCCATCCGCGAGGGCCAGGCGCCGCTGGAGGTGATCAACTCGATGCTGTCCGAGGAGGCGGTGCTCGGCTTCGAGTACGGCTACTCGGCGGCCGAGCCGAACGCGCTCGTGCTGTGGGAGGCGCAGTTCGGCGACTTCGCCAACGGCGCGCAGGTGGTGATCGACCAGTTCATCGCGTCCGGCGAGCGCAAGTGGCTGCGCATGTCCGGCCTCGTGATGCTGCTGCCCCACGGCTACGAGGGGCAGGGGCCGGAGCACTCCTCCGCCCGCCTGGAGCGCTACCTCCAGAGCTGCGCCGAGGACAACATGCAGGTCGCCAACTGCTCGACACCGGCGAACTACTTCCACATCCTGCGCCGGCAGCTGAAGCGCGACTTCCGCAAGCCGCTGATCCTGATGACGCCGAAGTCGCTGCTGCGCCACAAGCGGGCGGTGTCGACGATCGAGATGATCGCCGAGGGTTCGAGCTTCCACCGCATCCTGTGGGACGACGCCGAGCACGACGAGAGCGGGGTCAAGCTCGTCCGCGACGACAAGGTCCGCCGCGTCGTGCTGTGCTCGGGCAAGGTCTACTACGACCTGTTCGAGGAGCGCGAGAAGCGCGGCGTCAACGACGTCTACCTGCTGCGCGTCGAGCAGCTCTACCCGTTCCCGCTCAAGGCGCTGGCCAACGAGATGGGCCGCTTCCGCAATGCCGAGGTGGTGTGGTGCCAGGAGGAGCCCAAGAACATGGGCGCCTGGGCCTTCGTCGAGCCCTACCTCGAATGGGTGCTCGGCCAGGCCGGCTCCGCGGTGAAGCGCGCCCGCTACGTCGGCCGCCCGGCCTCGGCCTCGACCGCCGTGGGGCAGATGTCGAAGCACCAGGCCCAGCTGCAGGCCTTCCTCAACGAGGCCCTCGCGGTCTGAATGTCCTCACCTATGGCGGCGGCTCTCCGGGGCCGCCGCTCACCCTGCCCGGCCGTCCGGTACGGCCCAACCGATCCGGCATGAGCTGACACAATGGCAACCGACATCCTCGTCCCGACGCTCGGCGAATCCGTCAGCGAGGCCACCATCGGCCGCTGGTTCAAGAAGCCGGGCGACACGGTCGCGGCCGACGAGCCCCTGGTCGAGCTCGAGACCGACAAGGTGACCCTCGAGGTCAACGCCCCCGCCGCCGGCGAGCTCGGCGAGATCCTGGTCAAGGACGGCGAGACGGTGGAGCCGGGCGCGCTGCTCGGCTCGATCGTCGAGGCGAGCGGCGGCGGCGCCAAGCCCGCGCCCAAGGAGGCCGCGCCGAAGAAGGAGGCCGAGGCCAAGTCCGAGAGCCGCAGCGAGGCGCCGAAGGCGTCCGCCCCCGACGCCAAGGCGGTCGAGGAGGCCCCGGCCAAGGAATCGGCCGCCGGCTACGGCAACCACGGCGACGCGGCGCCCCCGGCCGCCCGCCCCTCCGACGACAACGGCCCGGCGGTCGGCAAGCTGTCGCGGGAATCGGGCATCGACCCGTCGAGCGTCAACGGCAGCGGCAAGGACGGCCGCGTGACCAAGGGCGACATGCTCGGCGCGATCGCGAAGGGGCCCGCGCAGGCGGCTCCCGCCCCGGCCAAGGAGGCGCGCCCGACGCCGCCGCGCCCGGCCTCGAAGCCGGACGACGCCGCCCGCGAGGAGCGGGTGCGGATGACCAAGCTGCGCCAGACCATCGCTCGCCGCCTCAAGGACGCGCAGGACACCGCCGCGATGCTCACCACGTTCAACGACGTGGACATGGGCGCGGTGATGGCGCTGCGCGCGCAGTACAAGGACATCTTCGAGAAGAAGCACGGCACGAAGCTCGGCTTCATGGGCTTCTTCACCAAGGCGGTGATCGGGGCGCTCAAGGACGTGCCGGCGGTCAACGCCGAGATCGACGGGCAGGATCTCGTCTACAAGAACTACTATCACATCGGCATCGCCGTCGGGACCGACAAGGGTCTCGTCGTGCCGGTGGTGCGCAACGCCGACGACCTCTCAATCGCCGGCATCGAGAAGACGATCTCGGGCTTCGGCCGCAAGGCCCGGGACGGCAAGCTCTCGATCGACGAGATGCAGGGCGGCACCTTCACCATCACCAACGGCGGCATCTACGGCTCGCTGATGTCGACCCCGATCCTCAACGCGCCGCAATCGGGCATCCTCGGGATGCACCGCATCGAGGAGCGCCCGGTGGTCCGCAACGGCAAGATCGAGGCGCGGCCGATGATGTATCTCGCCCTCTCCTACGATCACCGCATCGTCGACGGGAAGGAGGCCGTGACCTTCCTGGTGCGGGTGAAGGAGGCGCTGGAGGATCCGGCGCGGCTCGTCCTGGATCTGTAAGGCCGGCGCGATGCTCACCCCCGATGCCGTCGCGGTCGTCACCGGCGGCGGCCGCGGCATCGGCCGTGCGGTATCCCTGCTCGCGGCGCGGCGCGGCTATCGCGTCTGCCTGAGCTACGTCTCCGACGCGGCCGCGGCTGCGACGGTGGTCGCGGCGATCGAAGCCGAGGGTGGCCAGGCCGTCGCGGTGCGCTGCGACGTGGCGGAGGAGGCCGACGTGATCGCCCTGTTCGCGGCGGCCGACCGTCTCGGCACCGTCACGGCGCTGGTCAACAATGCCGGGGTGGTCGATCTCTCCGCGCCCGTGTCCGAGATGAGCGCCGCCCGGCTCCACCGGATGATGGCGACCAACGTCGTTGGCAGCTTCCTCTGCGCCCGCGAGGCGGTGCGGCGGATGTCGACGAAGCAGGGCGGCCGGGGCGGGGCCGTCGTCAACGTCTCGTCGATCGCGGCGCGCCTCGGCGGGGCCGGGCAGTTCGTCGACTACGCCGCCTCGAAGGGAGCGATCGACAGCTTCACGATCGGCCTCGCCCGCGAGGTGGCCGATGCCGGCATCCGGGTGAACGCCGTGGCGCCCGGCATCATCGACACCGAGATCCATGCCAGCGGCGGCACGCCCGACAAGGTGGCGGCGATGGGGCCGGGCGTGCCGATGAGGCGCGCCGGCACCGCCGACGAAGTCGCCGCCCCGGTGCTCTGGCTGCTCTCCGACGAGGCGGCCTACACCACCGGCGCCATCCTCGACGTCTCGGGCGGTCGGTGATCCCCGGCAACGAATGAATCCGGCGGCGACCCGCCACGGCGGTCGCCGCACGCGCATGCAGGAACGAACAGAACCATGAGCACCTACGATCTCGTCGTCATCGGCACCGGCCCCGGCGGCTATGTCTGCGCCATCCGCGCCGCGCAGCTGGGCCTGCGCACCGCCGTCGTCGAGAAGCGCGCGACCCATGGCGGCACCTGCCTGAACGTCGGCTGCATCCCGTCGAAGGCGCTGCTGCACGCCTCCGAGGCGTTCGAGGAGGCGACCAAGCACTTTCCCGATCTCGGCATCGAGGTCGGCACGCCGAAGCTCGATCTCGCCAAGATGCAGGGGTTCAAGCAGAGCGGCGTCGACGGCAACACCAAGGGCGTCGAGTTCCTGCTGAAGAAGAACAAGGTCGACACCATCCGCGGCACCGGCAGGATCGCCGGCGCCGGCCGCGTCGAGGTCACGTCGGAGGACGGCGGAAACCAGATGCTGGAGACCAAGAACATCGTCATCGCCACCGGCTCGGACGTGACGCGCCTGCCCGGCGTCGAGATCGACGAGAAGACCGTGGTCTCCTCCACTGGCGCGCTCGAGCTCGCGGCGGTGCCGAAGAAGCTCCTGGTGATCGGCGCGGGCGTGATCGGCCTCGAGCTCGGCTCGGTCTGGCGCCGGCTCGGGGCCGAGGTCACCGTGGTCGAGTATCTCGACCGGGTGCTGCCGGGGATGGACGGCGAGGTCGGCAAGCAGTTCCAGCGGATCATGTCCAAGCAGGGCATCGCCTTCAAGCTCTCGACCAAGGTCACCGGCGTGGCGACCGGCGCGGGCGGCGCGACCGTCACCGTCGAGCCGGCGGCGGGCGGCGAATCCGAGACGCTTCAGGCCGACGTGGTGCTCGTGGCGATCGGGCGGGTGCCCTACACCGAGGGGCTCGGCCTCGAGGGCGTCGGCGTCGGGCTCGACAACAAGGGCCGGATCCAGACCGACAGCCACTACGCCACCAACGTCACCGGCATCTACGCGATCGGCGACGTGATCGCCGGGCCGATGCTCGCGCACAAGGCCGAGGACGAGGGCGTTGCGGTGGCCGAGATCCTGGCCGGCCAGTCCGGCCACGTGAACTACGCGGTGATCCCGAACGTGGTCTACACCTATCCGGAGGTCGCCTCGGTCGGGAAGACCGAGGAGGAGCTGAAGAAGGACGGCATCGCCTACAACGCGGGCAAGTTCCCCTTCACCGCCAACGGGCGGGCCAAGGCCAACGGCACCACCGAGGGCTTCGTGAAGGTGCTGGCCGACGCCGCGAGCGACCGGGTGCTCGGCGTCCACATCGTCGGCGCCGATGCCGGCAACCTCATCGCCGAGGTGGCGGTGGCGATGGAGTTCGGGGCGTCGGCCGAGGACATCGCCCGCACCTGCCACGCCCACCCGACCTTGACGGAAGCGGTGAAGGAAGCCGCGCTCGCGGTCGGGAAGCGCGCGATCCACGTCTGAGGACGCGGCCGCGCCCGTCGCTCAGGCCGAGCGGCGGGCCGGGGCGAGGGCGGCGATGCGCAGGAGGGCGGTCGGGGCCGGCGGCGCGGTGATCGCGTTCAGCAGGTACGGCCGCCGCAGACCGAGCGCGTGGTGGAGCGTGAGGTCGATGTCGCGGGCGTGGAACGGCATCTTCAGGACGAAGGTGGCGCCGAAGTAGCGGGCGGCCTGGGCGATCGGCTCGGGATCGCCGCTGGTCAGCATCGTGAGGCGCGTCGTCAGGTTCAGGGTCTGAACCTGGCAGGCGAGCTCGAGGCCGTCGGTCCCGTTGAGCTTCACGTCGACGAAGGCGAGCGGGTAGGCGTCGGTCTTTAGGAGCTTCAGAGCGTGCCGGCCGCAATCCGTCTCGTCGATCTCGAGGGCGAAGCCGCTGCGCGCCAGCACCCGCCCGATCGCCGCGCGCGCCGCGTCCGACGAGGAGGCGAGCAGGATGCGCGTCGGCTGCCGGCGCCGGGTGTCGGCGTGCAGCAGGCTCTCGATGTGGGCGGTGTCGAGGGGCACCTTCAGCACCTCGTAGGCGCCGAGCGAGACCGCGAGTTCCTGCCACTGGGCGAAGACGCGGGCGGCGATCAGCACGAGGCAGGGCAGAGTGGCGCCGCGCTTGCGCGCCACCGCCACCGCCTCCGGGCCGCTCACGCCTTCGAGCTGGAGGCCGACGAAGGCCAGGGCCGGCTTGTGCGCGAGGGCGAGATCGATCAGCGCCTCGCCCGAGGCCGTTTGCACGATCACGGCCCTGGGATCGAAGTGCGATACCACCGTGGCGAGTTCGGCCCGGCGTCCCGCGTCGCGATCGGCGATGAGGACGGTGCCGGCTTGCGGGGGCCGGACCGCGCTTCCGATATCGGCGTGTTCGCCCGCCATGGTTCCTGTCCAGTCCGATCCTATGACAAGAGAAATAGCGCTCAAATCTCTCGGCAAGCTTAATGGCTGGCCGAACCGGCTATTTGCTCTGTCTAGTGTGTCAACGTGTCATCTCAATGCACGTCGCGTGTCACGCCCCCGTCGGCACGGCACGGCCGGCGCGCGGATGGGTGGCGTCGAAGGCGCTCATCAGGCGGGCCGCGTCGACCTTGGTGTAGAGCTGCGTCGTCGAGAGCGAGGCGTGGCCGAGCAGCTCCTGGATCGCGCGCAGCTCGCCCTGCCGCGCCAGGAGATGCGTCGCGAAGGAGTGCCGCAGGGCGTGCGGCGTGGCGCTGTCGGGCAGCCCGAGGGCGCCGCGGGCGCGGGCGACGACGTACTGGATGATCCGCGGCGAGAGCGGGCCGCCGCGGGCGCCGACGAAGAGCGGGCCCTCCGGCGGCAGCGGGTGCGGGCAGGCGGCGAGGTAGGCGGCGACCGCCTCGGCCACCACCGGCAGCACCGGGACCATCCGCTGCTTCGCGCCCTTGCCCAGCACCGTCACCGCGTCGATGCCGGGCACCGGGGCATCGCGCCGCGCCAGCCCCAGCGCCTCCGAGATGCGCAGGCCCGCGCCGTACAGCAGCGCGAGCACCGCCGCATCGCGCAGCAGGATCCAGGGGTCGCGGTCCTCGTCGGCGCGCAGCGACACGTCGGTGAGGGCGCGGGCGGCCGCCACGGGCAGCGGACGCGGCAGGCGCCGCTCCACCTTGGGCGAGCGCACGGCGCCGAGCGCCGCCACGGTGCCGTGGCCCTCGCGCTCGAGGTGCTTGGCGAAGGAGCGCAGGCCGGCCAGGGCCCGCATCAGCGAGCGGCCGCCGACCTCGTCGGCCCGCCGCGCGGCCATGAAGGCGCGGACGTCGCGCGGCTTCAGCGCGACGATCGCGGGGATCGTCGGCGTGCCGGTGCGGGCGTCGAGATGGGCGAGGAACTGGCGCAGGTCGCGCTCGTAGGCCTCCACCGTGTTGGCGGACATCCGCCGCTCGGCCGCGAGGCTGAGGCCCCAGGCGCGGGCGGCGGCAAGGAGGGCGGCATCGCCCGGCATCGCGGGAAGGACGGAGCCCGACGCGGCAGCGGAAGTCGGCATCGGGTCTTCCTCGCGGAGCGCGCCCGCGTCGAGCGCGCGAGCCGGTCACTGGACGCCCGCGCGGTTGCCCGGCGGTTAACGGGTCTTCTCGATCCCCATCGCCTTGATGCGCGAGGCCAACGTCGTCGGGCGCAGCCCCATGAGCTCGGCGGCGCCGCCGGGGCCGAACACCTTGCCGCCGGTGAGCGAAAGGGCGGCGGCGATCTCGGCGCGGTCGCGGGCGCGGCGGTCGGCCTCCGTCGGCGGCCGGTCGGCGGGAAGCGCCGGCGGCGTCGCGTTGACGGGGCCCGCGGGATCGGGCCGTTCGGCTTCGAACCGTTCGGATTCGGGCAGGTCGAAGCGCAGGCGGCCGCGGACGGCGAGGATGGCGGCGCGCTCGATCACGTTCTCCAGCTCGCGCACGTTGCCGGGCCAGGCGTAGCAGGCAAGCCGGCGCACGTCGCCCTCGGTCAGCCGCGGCTCGGGGATGTTCAGGCGGCGTGCGGCCCCCGTCAGGACGTGCTGGGCGATCGGCGCGATGTCCTCGGGGCGCTCGCGGAGCGGGCTCGCGGCCAGCGGGAAGACGTTGAGGCGGAAGTACAGGTCCTCGCGGAACCGGCCGCGGCGCACCTCCTCCCGCAGGTCGCGGTTGGTGGCGGCGACGAGGCGGATGTCGACGGCGCGCGTACGCTCCTCGCCGACGCGCTCGAACGAGCGCTCCTGCAGCACCCGCAGCAGCTTGCCCTGGAGATCGAGCGGGATCTCGCCGACCTCGTCGAGGAACAGCGTGCCGCCGTCGGCGAGCTCAAAGCGCCCGACGCGATCGCGCAGCGCACCGGTGAACGCGCCGCGGGCATGGCCGAAGAACTCGCTCTCGAACAGCTCGCGCGGCACCGCGGCGCAGTTCACGCGGATCATCGGCCGGTCGCGCCGTCGGCTGGCCTCGTGGATCGCGCGGGCGATCAGCTCCTTGCCGGTGCCGGACTCGCCGGTGATCAGCACGGTGGCGTCGGTGCCGGCCACGAGGTCGATCTGGCGCAACGTCGCCGCGATGGCGGGGGAACGGCCGATGATGCCCTGGTGGTGGCGCTCCAGCCGGATTTCCTCCTTCAGGTAGGCGTTCTCCAGCTCCAGCCGCTCGCGCAGGGAATCGACCTCGGCGAGCGCGCTGCGCAGCCGTTCCTCGGCCTCGCGCCGTTGGCTGATGTCGCGGAACACGATGACGGCGCCGAGCAGACGCCCGCGATCCCGGATCGGCGTCGAGGTGTACGCGACCGGGAACGCGGTGCCGTCGCGCCGCCAGAACACCTCGTCGTCGACCTGGCGCACCGCGCCGTCGCGGAAGGCCGCGTAGATCGGGCAGTCGCGGTGCGGGTAATGCGCGCCGTCGGAGCGGGTGTGGTGCACGGTGGCGTGCATGTCCTTGCCGACGAGGTCGGCGGCCCGCCAGCCGAGCATGCGCTCGGCGGCCGGGTTGACGAAGGTGGTCGCCCCATCGGCGTTGACGCCGTAGATGCCCTCGCCAGCGGCCCGCAGGATCAGCTGGTTCCCGCGCTCGATGTCGCGGAAGATGCGCTCCATCCGCTGCCACTCGGCGATGCCGGCGCGCATGTGGTCGTCGGCCTGCCCGTCGACCGCCCGCCGACGGCGCGCCTCGAGATCGGAGAGCGTCAGGAGAAGCCGCGGCGGGTCGCCCGCGAGCGGGCTCGCGGCGTATTCGAGGCGCAGCCCGCGGCCGTCCGCGTGGCGCGGCTCCAGCGTCCGCGACCACCATTGCCCCTTGGCGAAGGCGCCCTGCGTGAACACCACCAGCGCGGGCCGCTGGCCCGGATGCAGCGCGCTCGCCGTGATCCTGCGGAGCGCCGCGCGGTCGTAGCCGAGCAGGCGCGCCGCGGCCGGGTTGGCGTCGACGATCCGGTCGGCCTCGGGCTCCAGCACCAGCATCGCCTCCCGGTGCTGCTCGAAGACCGGCCCGAAATCCTCGATCATGTCGGACCCGACGCACCCGTCTCGCTACGAGACTTCGTGGTCATACCACGAGATCTCGTCGGGCACGAGATCTCGTAGCTGATGATCATTAGGCCAAGTCGCTGTTCCCGCGGCGGTTCTTCGCAACGACCCAGCTGGCACATCGCTTGCGCAAGCCTCGCTCGAGCGCGCCCCGCCGGCAGACCACGCGGCGGGGCGCGACCGATCTCACAACCTGCCGGAGTGCCGACCATGAAGCGCGAAGACCTCACCGAGAAGCTCCTAGACATCAAGCGCGACAAGGGCTGGACATGGAAGTACATCCAGGACGAGATCGGCGGCCTCTCGCCGATCCTGATCACCGCCGCCTGCATGGGCCAGATGAAGCTGCCGAAGGCGCAGGCCGCCAAGGCCGCCGCGCTGTTCGGGCTCACCGAATCCGAGGAGCGGATGCTCAACGAGGCGCCCTATCGCGGCTCGATCCCGTCGATGCCGCCGACCGATCCGCTGATCTACCGCTTCTACGAGCTGGTGATGGTCTACGGCACCACCTTCAAGGAACTGATCCAGGAGGAGTTCGGCGACGGCATCATGTCGGCGATCGACTTCAACATGACCATGGAGCGCGAGGCCAACAACAAGGGCGACCGCGTGAAGCTCGGCATGTCCGGCAAGTTCCTGCCGTACAAGTATTACGGCAGCGAGGACGGCGTGCCGGAATACGGCTTCAAGGAGGGCTGAGCCGGGCCGGGCGAGGCGGCTGCTGCCGCCCCTTGCCGCTTCGGCCGGTTTCCACCGAAGCTGCGGCGGCTCGGGCGACGGCGGACGGCTCGCTCATGGGGGCGGAACGGGGCACCGAGGGGGGACGACGTGGCGACGGACGAGGGGACGGCGCGCCCGCGCAACTCGGTGCTCGACGAGCTGGCGGCGGCGCTCGGCATTCCGACGACGGCGTTCTTCGCCACGCTCGACGAAGGGGATCGGATCGCCGAGAGCCTCACCCTGCTGCGCCTGTGGGCCACCCTCGATCAGCCCGGGCAGCGTCGGGAGCTTCTGGACCACCTCCGCCGGATGATCGACGGGCCGCCGCCCGGCTGAGCCGGGCGGGCGCGCCTTTGCGCTCCGGGAGGATCAGTCGGCGTGATGCTCGGCGATGTAGCGCCCGAGCGCCCCGGCCGCGTTGAGCATGTGCGCCCGCATGCGCCGTGCCGCCGCCTCGCCGTCGCCCTCGGCGATCGCGGCCAGGATCGCGCCGTGCTCGGCGTGGGAGCGGCGGATGCGGTCGCCCTGGCGCAGCTGCGTGCGGCGGAAGGCCGAGAGCCGGGTGCGGATCGCCAGCGCCTGCTCGGCCAGGAACCCGTTGTGGGTGGCCGCGTAGAGCCCCTCGTGGAACTGGCGGTTCAGGCCGTCGTAGGCGTCGAAGTCGCCGCCCTCGACCGCCGCGCCCGAGCGCCGGTGCAGCTCCATCAGGGCGCTAAGCTCGAGCGGGCGCATGCGGTGGGTGGCGAGCCGCACGCACAAAGCCTCGATCTCGGCGGTGGCCTCGAACATGTCCATGATCCGCTCGGGCGTCATCCGAGCGACGACCATGCCGCGGCGCGGGCGCTGCTCCACGAGGCCGCCGAAGGCGAGCTGGCGCAGGGCCTCCCGCACGGGGGTGCGCGAGGCGCCGAAGCGGTCGGCCAGCGTCTGCTCGTCCAGGGTCGTGCCGGCGGCGAGCTCGCCCGCCGCGATCGCATCCGTGAGCGCGTCGCGGATGCGATCGGAGATCAGCGCCCGCTCCTCGGTCTCGTGGCCCGCGTCCATGGCTCTCCCGCCCCGCGAAGCCGGTCTCAGCCGACGATCGCCCGCACCGTCAGGAACAGCACCGACGGGCCGACGAGGCAGCCGATGCCGGTGTGGAAGGTCGCGGTCAGCGCGCCGTAGGGCACGAGCTTGGGATCGGTGGCGGCCAGGCCGCCGGCCACCCCGCTGACCGTGCCCATCAGCCCGCCATAGGCCATGGCCGAGCGCGGGTTGTCGAGGCCGATCAGCTTGGCGACGAGGGGCGTGCCGACCATCACGCCCACCGCCTTGGTCACGCCGGTGGCGATCGAGAGCGCCATCACCGTCGAGTCGGCGCCGAGCGCCGCGCCGGTGACCGGGCCGACGATGTAGGTGATCGCGCCCGCGCCGATCGTCGTGATCGAGACCGCGTCGTGGTAGCCGAAGGCGACCGCGGTCAGCGTGCCGACGAGGAAGGGCAGCAGCGTGCCGAGCGCCAGCGCCAGCACGCCGACGAGGCCGGCCCGGCGCGCCTCGATCACGTCGACCTCGAAGGCGGTGGCGACGATGGCGAAATCGCGCAGCATGGCCCCGCCCATCAGCCCGATCCCGGCCAGCGCCGGGATGTCGGCCAGGCCCTTCTTGCCGCCGGTGAGCACGCCGCCGAAATAGGCGAGCACCAGGCCGAGCACGATGGCGATGGCCGAGCCGTGCACCCGCCCGTTGGTGAGCCGCCGCGCGGCGACGTTCGAGACCAGGATCAGCGCCCCGACGACGGCGAAGGCCGCAACCAGGCTCTGCTCGACGAAGACGTGCTCAAGGCCGTGCCACAGGCCGCTCATCGCGTCCGCCCCGCCGGGATCGCCGCGGCGTCGGCCCGCGCTGCCTCGGGTTCGCCGCCGATGACGGCGCCGCCGTGCTCGACCTCCGGACCGCCCGGGTCGCGGCCGCCGATGCGGCTGAGCAGCGCCACCGCGGCGAAGCAGATCGCCAGGGAGCCGAAGGCGGCGATGATCACGATCGGGCCACCGCTCACCGCGGCGACGACGTTCTGCTGGGCGGCCATCGCGACGACGATGGGAATGTACATGCCGCCCCAGAACTCGACGCCGAACTTGACGTTCTTGCTCAAGCGGCCGTGGCGCATCAGCCAGACGCGGGCGGCGATCAGCAGGATCATGGCGATGCCGACCCCGCCGACATTGGCCTTCACGCCGAGTGCGATCCCGAGGAGATCGCCGAGATACACGCCGATCAGCGTGCAGGCGGCGAGCAGCGCGACGCCGGCGATGATCATGGCCGCAGCCTCCAGTGCGGGGCACTCCCGATCGGGCCGGGCGATGGTCGAGGAGGCGCAATGGCACGGGGCATCCGGCGTATCCGTCCCGATTTCGTGATTCGTCTTCGTTGCCACTGAGTATGCAAAATATTGACAGATCGGCAAGCTGGTATACGATCATGTGATCGAACGGATCACTCGCATACAAATTGCTGTGTCTGATCCGCGATCGCATGCCGACAGCGTGCGGGCGGATCGACGGTTTGGGGATCGGGATGACGGACTGGCGCAGGCAGAGGACGGCGCGGGATGCGCGGATCGCGGCCGGCCGCGCCCACGCCGACGGCAAGGTCGTCGCGGCCGCCGACGTGGTCGACCTGCTCGAAGCCGTCCTGCGCCCGGGCGACCGGGTCTGCCTCGAAGGCGACAACCAGAAGCAGGCCGACTGCCTGGCGCGCGGGCTGAGCGCCTGCGACCCGGACAAGGTGCACGGCCTGCACATGGTCCAGTCCGGCATCGTGCTGCCGGAGCATCTCGACGTGTTCGAGACCGGCATCGCCAAGCGCCTCGACTACTCGTATTCCGGCCCGCAGGGCGCCCGCATCGCCAAGATGCTCTACGGCGGGCAGATCGAGCTCGGGGCGGTGCACACCTACCTCGAGCTGTTCGCGCGCTACTTCATCGACCTCACGCCGAACGTCGCGCTGATCGCCGGCGTCTCGGCCGACCGGGCCGGCAACCTCTATACCGGCCCCAACACCGAGGACACGCCGACGGTGGTCGAGGCCACCGCGTTCAAGAACGGCGTGGTGATCGCGCAGGTGAACCAGATCGTCGAGACGGTGCCGCGGGTCGACATCCCCGGCGACCGGATCGACTTCGTGGTCGAGGCCGACACGCCGTTCTACGTCGAGCCGCTGTTCACCCGCGACCCGGCCGCCGTCACCGAGACGCAGATCCTGATGGCGATGATGGCCATCAAGGGAATCTACGCCGAGTACGGCATCCGCCGGCTCAACCACGGCATCGGCTTCGGCACCGCGGCGATCGAGCTGCTGCTGCCGACCTATGGCGAGCGGCTCGGGCTGAAGGGCCGGATCGCCACCAACTGGGCGCTGAACCCGCACCCGACGCTGATCCCGGCGATCGAGGCGGGCTGGGTCGAGCAGGTGCACTGCTTCGGCTCGGAAGTCGGCATGGACCGCTACATCGCCGCGCGGCCGGACATCTTCTTCACCGGCGCCGACGGCTCGCTGCGCTCGAACCGCGCCTTCTGCCAGACGGCGGGGCTCTACGCCTGCGACCTGTTCATCGGCTCGACCCTGCAGATCGACCTCATGGGCCACTCCTCGACCGTGACGACGAACCGCGTCGCGGGCTTCGGCGGCGCGCCGAACATGGGCTCGGACCCGCACGGCCGCCGCCACCCGTCCGACACCTGGATGAAGGCCGGGCGCGAGGCGCAGCAGACCGGCGACCCGGCGCTGATGCGCGGGCGCAAGCTCGTGGTGCAGCTCGTCGAGACCTTCGGCGACGGGCTCGTGCCCGCCTTCGTCGAGCACCTCGACGCCCTCGAGCTCGCCCGGACGATCGGCCTCGAGCTCGCGCCGGTGATGGTCTACGCCGACGACGTCACCCACATCGTCACCGAGGAGGGCATTGCCAACCTCCTGCTCTGCCGCAACGCGGACGAGCGCGAGCAGGCGATCCGCGGCGTGGCCGGCTACACCGAGGTCGGGCGCGGCCGCGACAAGGCCAAGGTCGAGCACCTGCGCGCCCGGGGCATCGTCCGCCGCCCGGAGGATCTCGGGATCGAGCCGCTCGACGCCGACCGCAGCCTGCTCGCGGCGAAGTCGATCAAGGACCTCGTGCACTGGTCGGGCGGCCTGTACGAGCCGCCGGCCCGGTTCCGGAACTGGTGAGATGATCGGGCTGACGGAGCAGGCGCGGAACGCGGTACGCGACCCCCTCTCGCGTTCGGGAGAGGGGACCCGCGATCCCGCCGGATGGCATTGGGCGCAGGAGGACGATGTCACATGGAAACGATGACCTTCCGCCACACCACGAAAGGACCGCTCGCCGGCACCAAGCCGCAGGCGATCACCGGCGTCGTCGCATCCGGCAACCTCGAGGTGCTGCTGGAGCGCGTGCTGCCGCCGGACCAATGCACCATCGAGATCGCGACGCCGGTGGTCGGCTACGGCGACGTCTGGGAGGCGGTGGCGGCCGACTTCGTGGCGCGGGCCCAGCCCGGCGGCCTGCGCATCGCGATCAACGACGGGGGCGCCCGGCCCGACACCGTGTCGCTGCGCCTGCTCCAGGGCGCGCGCCTGATGGAGACCGGCCGATGAGCTTGAGCTGGTACGAGGCCAGCGCCCGGCAGCGCGTCGCCGCGCTCGTCGACGCGGAGAGTTTCGAAGAGTTCGTCGGCCCGGAGCAGCGGGCGATGAGCCCCCACCTGCCGCTGTTCGACCTGCCCCGCGCCTTCGACGACGGCATCGTCGTCGGCCGGGGCAGGCTCGACGGCCGCACGGTCTACCTCGCCGCCCAGGAGGGCCGCTTCATGGGCGGCGCCTTCGGCGAGGTGCACGGCGCCAAGCTCGTCGGGCTTTTACGCGCCGCGGTCACCGAGACGCCGGAGGCCGTGCTGATCCTGTTCGACACCGGCGGCGTCCGCCTGCAGGAGGCCAATGCGGGCGAGACCGCCATCGCCGAGACCATGCGCGCCATCGCCGATCTGCGCCGCGCCGGCATCCCGGTGGTCGGGCTCGTCGGCGGCCGCGCCGGCTGCTTCGGCGGCGGCGGCCTAATCGCCGGAACCTGCTCGCGCCTCGCGGTCTCGGAGGGCGGGCGCATCTCGGTCTCCGGCCCGGAGGTGATCGAGACCAACCAGGGCGCCGAGGAATTCGACTCGAAGGACCGCGCCCTGGTCTGGCGCACCATGGGCGGCAAGCACCGGCGCCTCGCCGGCGGCGCCGACCGGTTCTGCGACGACACCGTGGAGGCGTTTCGCGCCGCCGCCCTCGACCTGATCGGCCGGGCGCCGGCCTTCGACCTCGCGACGCTCGAAGCGGAGCAGGCGCGGCTCGAAGACCGCATCGCGCGCTTCGGCGATTGCCGCGACGCCACCGAGATCTGGGCGCGCCTCGGCGTCAACGACCCGGCCGGCGTGCCGGCCCTGTCGGCGGCCGACTTCGACGGCCTCGTCGCCGGGCTCGAGGGGACGACACATGACGCTCGCTGAGATCCTGGCCTCGCTCTTCCCCGACGGCCACGCGGTCGCCGTCGCCGACGGTCTGATCACCGGCCGCGGGCCGCTGGACGGCCGCGACCTCGCGGTGGTCGGCGTCGACGGCGACACGCCGCTCGGGATCGAGGGCGCGCTGGCCCTTTCGGCCGCCGTGCTGGCGACGGTGCGGGCCGGCGGCGCCACGCCGATCCTCGTGCTCGTCGATTCCGACAGCCAGCGCATGAGCCGGCGCGACGAGCTTCTGGGGCTGAACGAGTGCCTGGCCCACCTCGCCAAGGCGCTGCTGCTGGCGGATGCGCAGGGCCACCCGACGATCGGCCTGATCTACGGCCACTCGGCCGCCGGCGCCTTCATCGCCACCGCCCTCGCCACCCGGGTTCTGGTGGCGCTGCCCGGGGCCAACCCGAGCGTGATGGACCTGCCCTCCGTCGCCCGCGTCACCAAGCTGCCGCTGGAGAAGCTCGAGGCGATGGCGAAATCCACCCCCGTCTTCGCGCCCGGCCTCGACAACATGGTCCAGGCCGGCGCGGTGCAGGCGGTGCTCGATCCCGCCAAGCCCCTCGGGCCGCAGATCGCGGCCCTGATCGGCGAGCCGCCCTCGCACGACGCCCGCGACGCCCTCGGCAAGGATCGCGGCGGTCGTCCCGTCGCCCACGACATCGCCGCGCGGGTGGTCGACGCGGCGCGCGCGTGACGACGCTTCGCCGCCACGACCTGTTCGTGGTGGCGCCCGAGGCCTGGGACCGGCTGCTCGCCGGGCGCTCCGACCTCGACGGCGTGCCGCATGTCGCGGCCTGGGCCGCCAACGGCTGGCCGGTGATCGTGCGGCGCCGTCATCCGGACGAGGGCGACCATCTGCCCGCCGGGCTGCCCCTGCCGCCGGCCGCCGGCAAGCGCCGCATCGGCCTCGCGGTGCCGTGGGCCGACGCGACGCCGTCCCCTCCGGTGACCCTCGCCGCCGCGCGCCCATCCGCGCCGCCGGCCTGGCACCTCGCCGTCGACGCGGTGCTGGCGCTGGCCGCCGAATACGGCGTCGTCCCGCAGGTGTTCGGCGGCCTGCTGTGGCAAAGCCTGACCGGCCTCGCCTACCTCTCAACGACCTCGGACCTCGACCTGCTCTGGCCGGCCACCGTGACGCACCGCCTCCTCGACAGCCTCGCCGCGATCGAGGCGGGCGCCCCGATGCGCCTCGACGGCGAAGTCGTCCTGCCGGACGGCGCCGGGGTGAACTGGCGCGAACTCCACGACGCCCCGCCCGGCGGATCGGTGCTGGCCAAGGGGCTCGATCGGGTGGCGCTGGTTCCTGCGAGCTTGGACCGGTGAGGCCGAAGGATCGAGCCTTCAGCCGATCCCGTCCACCATCCTCATCCTGAGGTGCCGTAGCGAAGCGGAGGCCTCGAAGGAGGCTTCCAGCTTGCGCGCGATTCCCGGAGGGCTCCGTCGAGGCCCGCTGGCGCGGGCGCCTCAGGATGAGGGAGTGGGATGGAGGAGCCCCGCATGCCCTATGGCGTCGAGCCTCAGCCCGCCAGCTCGCCCGCCCGCCGTTTGGCCGCCGCGACGGCCTCCCGCATCAGGGGGCCAAGCGCGTCGTCGCGCATCAGCACGTCGAGGGCGGCGGCGGTGGTGCCGCCCGGCGAGGTGACGTTGCGGCGCAATTCCGATGCGGGCAGGTCGCTCGCGTCGAGGAGGGCGCCGGCGCCGGAGATCGTGGCCCGGGCAAGCCGCGCGGCGACCTGCGGATCGAGCCCGGCGGCGATCCCGGCCTCCGTCATCGCCTCGACCATCAGGAAGACGTAGGCCGGCCCCGAGCCCGACAGGGCGGTGACCGCATCGATCTCGGCTTCCGAGCCGACCCATTCGACGAGCCCGTTGGCGCCGAGCAGAGCCGCGACGGCGGCACGCTGGCCCGCGGTCACCGCCGCGTTCGCGACGGCGCCGGTGGCCCCGCGGCCGATGCTGGCGGGCAGGTTCGGCATTGCGCGCACGATCGCCCGGGCGCTCGGCAGGCGGCCTTCGATGTCGGCCACGGTCTTGCCGGCCAGGATCGACATGACGACGGTGCCCGGGCCGATCATCCGGTCGAGGCCGGGCGCGGCGTCGGCGAACCCTTGCGGCTTGATCGCGAGGACGAGGACGGCGGCGGGCGCGACCGTGGCCGGGTTGAGGGCGAGGCCGCGGGCGGTGCAGAGCGCGCGCAGCGCATCGGACGGATCGGCCTCGACGATCGTCGTGCGCTTCGGGTCGAGGCCGGCCGCGAGCCAGCCTTCGAGCATCGCCCCGCCCATCTTGCCCGCCCCGACGAGGGTGAGGGAGGCGGGCAGGGCGCCCGCCGCGGGAGGAGCGGCCATGGCGGGCCTCAGGCCTCGCCCTCGGTCTCGAACAGGACCGCGTCCAGCGCCTCGCGGGCGGACTTGCCGGCCCAGAGCACGAACTGGAAGGCCTGGTAGTAGCGCTCGCATGCCTCCACCGCCGACTTCAGCAGCATCGCGCATTGCGGATGCGTCGGCACCGAGCCGCCGGCGAGCAGGAGCGAATGGCGGAACATCACCACGTCGTCGCTCGACCACAGGTCGAAATGCCCGATCCAGAGCTGCTCGTTGATCAGCGCGATCAGGCGCTGCACCTCGGTGCGGCGGCGATCCGGCACCTTGAGGTCGAAGGCGCAGGCGACGTGCAGGGCCTCGACGTCCTCGATCCAGGTGAACGCGACCTGGTATTCGGTCCAGCGCCCGGCCACCACGACGGACATCTCGTCCGTCTCGGCGCGATCGAAGATCCAGTCGCGGAGCGCGGCAAGACGCTCCACGACATCGAGCGGGTGCTCGATCCGATCGTAGCCTTCGATGTCGACGTGAAGCTGTGGCATGACGATCCGAGATGACGCCGCCGTATTCCGGCGCCGCGGCATGGTGAACGATAAATAACCAAAGTTCGGAACCATGTCACGACGCGAAATCACTTGTCCCGATGGGACGGAATATCGCGCGATGACGACTTGGCGGCTCCCGGTCTTCGGCGGGCTAAGGCGAATCAGTACGTCACCGACTATAAACCGGCGCGGACTCGCGACACAAAGCGCTTCGCCCGGCCGGTGAACAGGAAATGGATCGTTCGCGCGCGCTTCCTGTGTACAAGCCCGCCGCCCCGCCGAGACCGATTCGCGCCGGTCGCCCGCGCGTCGGATCAGATCGCCTCGCTCGCTCCGGCGGTGGACGCAGCGGCCGCGGCCGGCGCCGCATCGGCCTCGAGCGCCGCGACCCGCGCGGTCAGCGCCTCGTTCTGCGCGCGCAGGGTGGCGACCATGTCGCGCAGCACGTCGAGCTCCTCGCGGGAGGCGATGTCCATGTCGCGGATCAGCCGCTCGGCCTGGGCGCGGATCACGGTCTCGGCCTCGCGGCGCACCCCCTGCGCGGCGCCCGCGGCATCCGTCATCAGGCGGGCGAAGTCGTCGAACAGGCGGTTGGAGGGGGGCATGTGGTCTCCGAAAGCTCGCAGCCGCAACCCGGCCTGCGCCTCGACATAGGAATCCGCGGAGTCCGGGGCAATCCGCCGGCGCGCGGCGGCGCGGGCTGCCACAAAAGAAAACGGGGCCCCGAAGGACCCCGTCGCCGACCGATCAGGGTCGGTCAGATCACATGCGGCGCATCATGTGGCGGCGCATCATGCGGTGCTCCATGTGCCGGCGCATCATGCGACGCTCCATCCGGCGATGCATCATGCGACGCTCCATGCGGTGCATCTGGACATGCTCGATCGCGTCGGGGGCGGTCACGCCCATCGGGGCGCCCGGGGCGGCGGAGGCGGGGGCGGTGATGGCGGCGGCGCCGAGCGAGGCCAGAACGGCAACGGCGAAGGTCAGTTTCCTCACGGAGATAATCCTGTTTCTTGTCGTCGGGCCGCGGCACCCATGTCATCTCCCGGGTCCGGGAGATGAGAGAAGGACGTCGCGCCGGTGAAGCGCGGCGGGTCTCCGCTTCGACCCGCCGCTGGTAACTCGCAACTTACAGATTCGTTTCCTCGAAAGCCTTCACCCACTCCGCGCAAATTCCGGAGCGGACGATGTCGTCGCGGGTGAACTCGACCACGGGGATCGGCATCATCCGGCTCTTGATCAGGTGGATGACGGTGCGCAGCCCCGAGGTCTCGCGCAGGTCGGTCTGCGAGACGTCGCCGTTGATGATCACCTGGCAGGCGTCGCCGATGCGGGTGAGGAACATCTTGATCTCGGCGGTGGTCGTGTTCTGCGCCTCGTCGAGGATCACGAGGCAGTCCTTGAAGGTGCGCCCGCGCATCACCTCGAACGGCACGATCTCGATGTCGCCGGCCTTCAAGGCGATCTCGAAGGCGGCGGCGCCCATCCGTTCCTTCATCGCCTCGGTGAGGGGAGCGACCCAGGGCGCGATCTTCTCCTCCAGCGTGCCGGGAAAGAAGCCGAGCGAACGGCCGCCGGGAACGTTCGGGCGGGTGATGATCACCTTGGCGATCCGGCGCTGGCGCAGCAGGTCGGCGGCGCGTGTGCCGGCGATGTAGGTCTTGCCGGTGCCGGCCGGGCCGAGCACGATGACCTGCGGGTTCAGGGCGAGCGCGTCGAGGTATTCGGCCTGCCGGTCGGTCAGCGGCTGGATCGGGCCTAGGTTTCGTTCCTCGTCGAAGCGGGTCCTGTGCAGCCGGACCGTGCGGTCTTCCACCAGCTCGAGTCGTGCGCGCCGTCTTTTCATCGATCAACACTCCGCGTGGGATTTGCCAACCAAAAGGACTTGCTAACCAGAAACCGCTCTTCGCTCTAACCTTCGTATCGTGGGCTTATCTCTCCTCTCGGAAGCAATGACGCTGCGTCGAGCCGGTTCCGGCCCTCGACACGAAGCTTGTGGACAAGACGAGCCGCTGCGCGGCCCGCCTGGTCGTTGCCGGAGCATGCAACGCGCGCACCATAGAGTCGGGCGATGCGACGGCCGCATGACGGGGCCCGGCAGGTGTTGCTGAAATGGCTCGGACGACGGCGGATGGTGCGCCGGGACGGTCGGGGGATGGGGCCGTGTCCGGTCCGCCCAAGGTCGTGTCCTGCGCCCGACGTCACGCTCGTCCGCGAGCGGCCTCAGGCCGGCTGCAGGAAGCTGTCGAGCACCATCTTGCGACCGGCCTTGTCGAAGTCAACGGTGAGCTTGTTGCCGTCGACGGCGGCCACGTCGCCGGGGCCGAACTTGGTGTGCAGAACCCGCATCCCGGCCTCGAAGGCCGAGGGCGTGCCGGTGGATTTGGCGATCAGCTCGCCCTCGATCTGGCGCGGGCCGCCGCGCCCGCCGCCGGGCGAGGCGCCGAAGCCGCGGGCGGTGGTGTGCGCCGCGCCCTTGCCGAAGTTGTTCTGCTGCCCGGTATTGGCCTGCGCCCGCTGCCAGCCCGGCGTGCCGTAGCTCGAGCCGAAGGGCTGCGGATTGCGGTCGAAGCGCGAGGCGCCGGCGGAGAAGTGGGCCGGCGCCTCGATCACGTCGACCGCCGATTCCGGCAGCTCGTCGATGAAGCGCGACGGGATGGTCGAGGACCACAGGCCGTGGATGCGGCGGTTGACGGCAAAGGACAGCTTCGCGCGCTTGCGGGCCCGCGTCAGCCCGACATGGGCGAGGCGACGCTCCTCCTCGAGGCCCGCGCGGCCGCTCTCGTCGAGGGCGCGCTGGTTCGGGAAGAGGCCATCCTCCCAGCCGGGCAGGAACACCGTGTCGAATTCCAGCCCCTTGGCCGCGTGCAGGGTCATCAGCGAGACGCGCTCGGCGCCCTCGGCCTCAGAGGCCTCCATCACCAGCGAGACGTGCTCGAGGAAGGCGCCCATGTCGGGGAACTCCTCCATCGAGCGGACGAACTCCTTGAGGTTCTCCAGCCGCCCGGCGGCGTCGGCCGACTTCTCCTTCTGCCACATCTCGGTGTAGCCGGATTCCTCGAGGATGGTCTGCGCCACCTCGGAATGCGGGTTGCTCTCGACGAGCCGCGCCCACCGCGAGAAGCTCTCGGTGAGCGCGCGCAGCGTCGAGCGCACGCGGGGCTTGAGCTCGTCGGTCTCGCAGAGCTTTCGCGCGGCGTGGAGCAGCGGGACCTGCTCGGCGCGGGCGTAGAGGTGGAGCTGCTGCAGCGTCGCGTCGCCCAGGCCGCGCTTGGGGGTGTTGACGATCCGCTCGAAGGCGAGGTCGTCGGACGGGTTGTTGGTCGCGCGCAGGTAGGCCAGCGCGTCGCGGATCTCGGCGCGCTCGTAGAAGCGCGGGCCGCCGATCACCCGGTAGGGCAGGCCGAGCTGGACGAAGCGGTCCTCGATCTCGCGCATCTGCGCCGAGATCCGCACCAGCACCGCGATCTCGGAGAGCGGGTGCTGCTTGGCCTGGAGCGCCTCGATCGATTCCGCCAGGAGCCGCGCCTCTTCTTCCGAATCCCACGCGCCCGACACGGTGACGGGCTCGCCGAGCTCGTCCTCCGTGCGCAGGGTCTTGCCGAGCCGGCCCTGGTTCTTGGCGATCAGGCCCGAGGCGGCGGCCAGGATGTGGCCCGTCGAGCGGTAGTTGCGCTCGAGGCGGACCACCACGGCACCGGGAAAATCGTGCTCGAAGCGCAAGATGTTGTCGACCTCGGCCCCGCGCCAGCCGTAGATCGACTGGTCGTCGTCGCCGACGCAGGCGATGTTCTTGCGCACCTGCCCGAGCAGCCTGAGCCAGAGGTACTGGGCGACGTTGGTGTCCTGGTACTCGTCGACGAGGATGTAGCGGAACCGGTCCTGGTAGTTGGCCAGCACGTCCGGATTCTCGCGCCACAGCTTGAGGCAGAGCAGCAGCAGGTCGCCGAAATCGACCGCGTTGAGCGTGACGAGCCGGGCCTGGTAGGCGGTGTAGAGGTCGCCGCCCTTGCCGAAGGCGAAGGCCTGCGCCTCGCCGGCCGGGATCTGGTCCGGGCCGAGGCCGCGGTTCTTCCAGCCGTCGATGACGTGGCCGAGCGCGCGTGCCGGCCAGCGCTTCTCGTCGATGTTCTGGTCCTTCAGCACCTGCTTCATCAGGCGCAGCTGGTCGTCGGTGCCGAGGATCGTGAAGTCGGATTTCAAGCCCACCAGCTCGGCGTGGCGGCGCAGGATCTTGGTGCCGATGGCGTGGAAGGTGCCGAGCCAGGGCATGCCCTCGCCGGCCGGCCCGATCAGCGTGCCGATGCGGTGCTTCATCTCCCGCGCGGCCTTGTTGGTGAAGGTCACCGACAGGATGTCGAACGGCCGCGCCCGGCCGGTCGTGATCAGGTGGGCGATGCGGGTCGTCAGCACCCGCGTCTTGCCGGTGCCGGCGCCGGCCAGCACCAGGACGGGGCCCTCCGTCGCCTCGACGGCGCGGCGCTGCTCGTCGTTCAGGCCGTCGAGATAGGAGGACGCGCTCGGGCGCAAGGCCCCCATGGCGCGGGCGGCGATGGAGCTGGAGCCACGCTCCGCGTCGGAAGGCGGCGTCGCATGCGAAGAGTTCGGCATGGGCAATCCCTGGACCAAAACGCGAACGGCGTCGAGACCCGGACGCCGAGGCCTCGACGCTGAGGCGCGATCGCCGAGGCCCGGAGCCCGAGGCCCGGACGCAATGTCGCCGCCCCGCGCGGCCGCCGGGAGGGAACTTGAAGCAGGCCGGCCGCTTGCTCACATCATCGACAGACATCCCCCACACAGGAGCGCCCGATGCGCATCGTGCCGATCGCCATCATCGCCGCCCTCGCCGCCACGCCCGCCCTCGCGCAGGTCCGGCAGGGCAACCCCGACGCCGCCAACGAGTCCTTCGCCCGCCAGGGCGAGTCCCGGGCGCTGCAGCAGAACCTCACCTCGCAGAACAACACCACGCGCATGGAGATCCAGCGCAGCCAGCAGATGCAGGCACCCCAACCCACCCCGGGCGTGATCGTCGCCCCCCGGCGCTGAGCGGAGCCCGCGGGCGTTGAACCGAGGCCGCGGGCGCCCTGGCGCCTGCGGTCTCGCGCCGTGCTATGCCCGCCGTAAACCCGCCGGGTGGCGCGGGGTGCATGCGGAACGATCACGGTGCGTGACCTCCTGACCGCGCTCGCGGGCGCCGTCATCCTGATCCTCGTCGCGGCGCTCGCGGTGCCGCCCTTCATCGACTGGCCGGCCCATCGCGCCTTCGTCGACGCGACCGTGAGCCGGTCCCTCGGCCTGCCGGTGCGCAGCGAGGGCCGCATCGACGTGCGGCTGCTGCCCTCGCCGCGCCTGCGCCTCGACCGCCTTCATCTCGGCGACGAGCCGGGACGGCCCGCCCTCGATCTGCGCTTCGTCAAGGCCGAGCTCGGCCTGAGCCCGCTGCTGGCGGGCGCGTTCCGCTTCACCGAGACCCGGATCGGCCGCGCCGAGGTCAAGCTGCCGGTGACCGAGGGCGACGCCCTCGTGGTGCCGGCCGGCCTCGGCGAGGCCCTGCGCGGCCGCGACCTCGCAATCGAAGACCTCCACGTCCAGCAGCTGCTGCTGACCACGGTGGTGCCCGCGACCGGGCGCACCGACCAGTTCTACGCGGAAGCCGTGCAGATCCAGGCGCCGGCCCTCGTCGGCCCCTGGCGGGTCGCGGGCACCAGCGGCGGCCTGCCGTTCACCCTGGTCAGCGGCGAGCCGGCGGCGGACGGCGCCGTCGCCCTGAAGCTCTCGGGCGGCGGCGACGCCCATCCGCGCTTCGAGGCCGACGCCCGCGTCGCCTTCGTGCCGGCGGATCCGCGCGGCGGCGCCCGCAGCACCGAGCCGCGCCCGCTCGTCGCCGAGGCCGAGGGCAGCGCCCGCCTCGTCGTCGGCCCGCCGGCCCAGGCCGCCGGCGCCTACCTGCCGTTCGCGCTGGGCGGCAAGTTCAAGGCCCGCGGCGCCCTCGTCCGGTTCGAGGGCGTCAACGCCGAGATCGATCCGGGCGGGCAAGCCTTGCGGCTTTCCGGCAGCGGCCAGATCGACCTGCGCCGCTGGCGCGCGGGGCTGACCCTGGAGGCGCGCCGCCTCGACCTCGACGCCTTCCTGCTCTCGCCGGGCGGGCAGGCCTTCGTGGCGCGCGGGCTGCCCAAGGTGGGCGCGAAATCGGGTGGCGGCCTGCCGGTGATGCTCGACCTCGACCTCTCGGTCGAGGCGGCCGTGCTCGGCTTCGAGGAATGGTCCAACCTCAAGGCCACGGGCACCCTCGACCGCACCGGCGGCCTGCTGCTGCGACGCTTCTCGGCCGTGGCGCCGGGTGCGGCGACCATCACGGCCAGCGGCGAGATCGACACCGATCCGAGCCCGCGCTTCACCGGCCCGGTCGCGCTCGCGGCCGCGGCCTCCGACGGGCTCGGGCGCTACCTGCGCCGGCTCGGCCTCGACGGGCCGCCGACGGCGCTGCTCGACGGGCGGCCGGTCGAGGTCTCGGCCGAGGTCTCGGCGGCCGGCACCGCGTTCTCCCTGCGCAACCTCCGGCTCGCGCTGGGCGAGGCGCAGGTTACCGGAAATGCCCGCTACACCCCGGCCGAGGGCCGGACCCGCGGCCGGTTCGACGCGCAGATCCGCGCCCGCGGCCTCGACGTCGCCGGCCTGCCGCCGCTCGGCAACGCGCTCGCGGGGCTGCACGGCCACGACCTCGGCCTGACCATCGAGGCGCGCGACCTGCGCTACGGCGCGACCGGCACCGGGAACGGCACGCTCTCGGCCAGCATCCAGTCGGACGGCGCCGCCCTCGTCGTCGACAGCCTCGACGTGACGGACCTGGCCGGCGCCAACGCCAAGCTGTCCGGGCGGATCGGCGCCGACGGCACGGGGCGCGTCGCCGGCCGGCTCTCGGCCCCGGTGGCGGCGCCGCTGGTCGCCCTGGTCGACCGGGTCTGGATCGCGGAGACGCGCCTGATCCCGGCCTTCCTGCGCGCCGGCGCGCTCGACCTCGCCGTCACGCTGGAGCGCGACGCGGGCGACGCCGACGCGCTGCGGCTCGCCGCCACGGGCCAAGCCGCGGGCGGCAGCCTCGACCTGTCGCTGGTCAGCCGCGCCGGCGCGGTCGAGGGGGCGAGGATCCGCCTCGCGACGCCGCGGGCCGGCACCTGGCTCGGCCGCACCGACATCGCCGGCCTGCAGCAGCCGGCCGACCTGAGCCTGGTGGCGGCCCGCGCGGCCGACGGCGGCCTGACGCTCCAGGCGACCGGCACGATCGCCGGCGCCACGCTGTCGACCGCGACGCCGCTGCGGCTTCCCACCGAGGGCGGCCCGCCCCGATCCGGCGCGCTGCGGATCGAGACCGCCGACCTCGCGCCGTTCCTGACGCTGGCGGGCGCCGCCGCCCTCGCGCCGGGGCCGTGGCCGGCCGACCTTTCCGTCGCGCTGACCCGGCAAGGAGACGACGCGCGTGCCGCGCTCGCCGGCCGGATCGCGGGGGCGGCCCTCGATGCGACCCTCGTCCGCGCGCCGGACGGGGCGCTGTCGGGAACGGCGCGCCTCGCCCGCCTGTCCCTGCCGCAGCTCGCGGCCGCCCTGGCGATGCCGGCGGGCGCCGCCGGCCGGTTCGGCCCGGTGCCACCGCCGGGACCGCCGGTCTCCCTCGACCTCAGGGTCGACCAGCTCGAGCTCGGGCGCGGGCTCACCGCCTCGGGCGCCGCCATGGCGTTGGGGTTCGAGGAGGGGACCCTGACGCTGCGCGACCTCTCGGCCAGGCTCGCCGAGGGCCGGATCGCCGGCTCGGCGACCCTGTCGCGGCGCGGCGGCCTCGCCTCGATCGCGGGCGAGGGCACCGTCGCCGAGCTGTCGATCCCGGTGCTCGCGGGGGGCGGCCCGCTCGGCGGGCGCCTGTCGGCGGCGCTGCGCTTCGGCACCTCCGGCGAGACGCCCGGCGCGCTGGCGGCCAACCTCTCGGGCACCGGCAGCCTCACGCTCGCCGCCCTCAACCTGCCCGAGACGGATCCCGCCGCCGTCGGGCGCGCCCTCGTCCGCGCCCTGCAGATCGAGGACCCCTTGCGCGACGGCCGGCTCCAGGCCCTCGTCGCCGAGGAGCTGTCGAAGGCCGCCACCGGCACGACGCAGCCGGCCTCGGCGCCGGCCACCATCATCGGAGGGGTCGTGCGCGCCGGGCCGCTCGACCTCGATTTCGGCGCGGCGCGCTGGAACGGGACGCTCGGCTACGATCTTCGAACGAGCCGGCTCGACGCCCGCGGCACGCTCGGCGGCGGTGCGGCGCCGAAGGGCTGGAGCGGCGGGCCGCCCGCGATCCAGCTCGGCTTCGCCGGCCCGCTCGCCGCGCCCGAGCGCAGCCTCGACGTCGGCCCGCTCACCACCGGGCTCGCCGCCCTGGTGCTGCAGCGCGAGCTCGAGACCATCGAGCTGATCGAGGCCGACCAGATCGAGCGCCAGCGCCGCCGCGCCCGGATCGAGATGGACAAGGCCCGCGCCGCCGCCCTCAAGGCCGCCGCCGAGAAGGTCGCTGCGGAAAAGGCGGCCGCCGACAGGGCCGCGGTCGAGGAGGCCGCCCGCCAGGCCCGGCTCAAGGCGCAGGCCGCCGAGGAGGCTGCCCGCCGCGCCCGCGCCGAGACCGCCGAACCGCCGCCGGCCGAGCGCCCGCTCGACATCCGCCCGCCGCCCGCCCAGCCGTGATGCGCGTCCTCCCTCCCCCGCAGTGGGGGGGAGGGCGTGTTCCTATCTCGGCGGCGCCACCCCGCGCCCCCTCAAGCCTTCCCCACCGCCGCCAGCGCGAAGCCGTAGATCAGCGCCACCTCCTCGAGCCGGTCGAAGCGGCCGGCGGCGCCGCCGTGGCCGGCTTCCATGTTGGTGCGCAGCAGGACCGGGCCGCCGCCGGTCATGGTCGCGCGCAGGCGCGCCACCCATTTCGCGGGCTCCCAGTAGGTCACGCGCGGATCGGTGAGGCCGCCGAGCGCCAGGATCGCCGGATAGGCCTTGGCCGCGACGTTGTCGTAGGGCGAGTACGACAGGATCGTCCGGAACGCCGCCTCGCTCTCGGCGGGGTTTCCCCATTCCGGCCATTCCGGAGGAGTCAGCGGCAGCTCGGCGTCGAGCATGGTGTTGAGCACGTCGACGAAGGGCACGTCGGCGACGATGCCGGCGAACAGCTCGGGGGCGAGGTTGGCCACCGCCCCCATCAGCATGCCGCCGGCGCTGCCGCCATGCGCGACGATCCGCTTCTCCGACGTGTAGTTCGCGGCGATCAGCGCCCGGGCGCAGGCGACGAAGTCTGAGAAGGTGTTGGGCTTCTTCTCGCGCTTGCCGTCGAGGTACCAGCGCCAGCCCTTCTCGGTGCCGCCGCGGATGTGGGCGATGGCGTAGACGAAGCCGCGGTCGACCAGGCTCAGCAGGTTGGTGCGGAACGCCGCCGGCATCAGCGTGCCGTAGGCGCCGTAGCCGTATAGCAGCAGCGGCGCCGACCCGTCGAGGACGAGGTCGCGCCGGTGCAGCAGCGAGATCGGGACCTGCTCGCCGTCGGCGGCAGTCGCGAACAGGCGCCGGGTGACGTAATCCTCCGGCGCGTGCCCGCTCGGGATGGTCTGGCGCTTGCGCAGGAGCCGGGCGCGGGTGGCGCAATCGTAGTCCCAGGTCTCCGTCGGCGTCGTCATGGACGAGTAGGCGAACCGGATCGTCGCCGTCTCGAACGCGTAGCCGGGCTGGAGGCCGAGCGAGTAAGCCTCCTCGGCGAACGCCACCGCATGCTCCTCGCGGGTCGCGAGGTCGCGCACGATGATCCGCGGGCGGGCGTTCTCCACCTCGAGGCGGACCAGATGCGCCGCGAGCACGTGCAGGTGGCGGATCATGGTGCCGGCGCGGTGCGGCACGAGGTCGGTCCAGTGCGCCCGGCCCGGGTCGGCCACCGGGGCGGTGACGATCTTGAAGTCCTCGGCGCCGTCGGCGTTGGTGAGGATGTAGAGATCCGTCCCGCGATGCTCGACCGAGTAGATCAGCAGCGGCTCGCGCGGCTGCACCGCGCGCAGGCGCCCGTCCGGCGCGGCGCGGTCGAGGAGGTGGACCTCCGAGGTCTCGTGGTCGCTCGCGGTGATGGTGAGGTAGGCGCCCGACTGCGTCGCCCCGATATGGACGAAGAACCCGGAATCGCGCTCGGTGTAGACCGCGAGGTCGTCGGCCTGGTCCGCGCCGAGGCGGTGGTACATCACCCGTGCCGGCCGGTGGTTGGTGTCGACCGCCACGTACCAGAAGCCCATGCCGTCGGCCGACCACACCGCCTCGCCGGAGGTCGCCTCGACCCGGTCCGGCGCGTCGGTCCCGGTGGCGAGGTCGCGTACGCGGATGGTGTGGAGCTCCGAGCCCTTGGTGTCTGCGCCCCAGGCCAGGCGGGCGTGGTCGTCGGAATGGGCGGCCCCGGCGATCTCGAAGAACGCCTGGCCCGCGCCCTCCTCGTCGCCGTCGATCAGGATCTCTTCGGCCCCCGCGTCGTCGACGGAACCGGTCGGCCGGCGACAGATCAGCGGGTGCTGGCCGCCGTCGCGGTGGCGGTTGTAATAGGCGAACGGCCCATCCGGGGTCGGCACGCCGCTGTCGTCCTCGCGGATGCGGCCGCGCATCTCGGCGACCAGGGTCCTGCGCAGCGGCGCCGCGTCGGCGAGCGCAACCTGCGCGTAGTCGTTCTCGGACTTCAAGTAGTCCGCGATGTCCGCGGGCAGGGCTGCCGGGTCCTTGAGGACATCCTGCCAGTTCTCGGCCTTCAACCAGGCGTAGTCATCGGTGATGGTGCGGCCATGGACGACGTAGCTGTGCGGCCGGCGCGGCGCCTTCGGTGCGTCGGATGCGGGCGGGACGTGAGCCGTTTCGAACGCCATCTGAAATTTCCCGTGGAGAATCTTCGAGCCTGCGCATGTGCCGTGCGGCCCGTTCCCGGACAAGACCCGGCGTCGAAACGCTCGCGATCGGATGGTGTTGGCCGGGCGGGGCATCGCGCGGACGGGGTGCCCGGGCCGAGCGCGGCCGCGCCAGGGTTTGACCAGGACGAGGGCTTGGCGAGGACGAGGGCTTGGTGCGGACGAGGGCTTGATGCGGACGAGGACTTGGCGAGGACTTGGCTTGACAGCTTTCGCCGCGAGGCTCTCGGTGGCGGGCGGCGGCGTGGCGTCCGCCGAGGGAGGCGCAATCAGAGGTAGCGAAACTCGTCGCCAGCACTTCGCCCTTGAGTAGGCATCTGTTTGAGCGATGTCGGCAAGCTGAAATATTCTTCCGGATAGTTGACGTTGCGTATCCAAGCTGCCGTCGAGCAACTTGCGGCCGATCTGCAAATATCCTATTGAGATGTCGTGGCGAAAGGGGTCGCCGCATTTCACTCAGCACTTGCGGGCAGGACGACCATTGTTGCGGGAATGCCCGCATCGCACCACGAGACGTCGGGGCCGAGGGTCCGCGCCGCTCGGGACGCGTCGACTGCCTCAGCGTCCAGGGGACATCGCCGAACATGAACGACACAGACACCACGGTCGATTACGTGGAACTCGCCGCCGACATCGTGTCGGCTTACGTCAGCAACAATCCGGTCCCCCCGGGCGAGCTGGCGCAGCTGATCGGCCGCGTCCACGCTTCGCTGGTGCAGGTCGCGGGCGGGCAGGTCGAGGCGGCCGCCCCCGCCGGTCCGCTGACGCCGGCCGTGCCGGTGAAGAAGTCCGTCACCGCGGACCACATCATCTGCCTGGAGGACGGCCGGACCTTCAAGTCGCTCAAGCGCCACCTGCGCGCCAAGTACGACATGAGCCCCGAGCAGTACCGCGCCAAGTGGGGCCTGCCGCCGGATTACCCGATGGTCGCACCGAACTACGCCAAGGCCCGCTCCGACCTCGCCAAGGCGATCGGCCTCGGCCAGACCCGCAACGGCAACTACGACGAAGCCGCCTGAGGCGGGCGGAGGCGAAGCCGGGGCGCACCCGGCTTCGCGCGCGCTGCCAGAGGAACGAACCTTGCACTGCCTCAGTCCTGTCCCGTGAGCGGTCTGTTCCGATGAGCGATCCCAAGATCCCCACCGACGACCTCGACAAGGCGAACGACGTCCTGGCGGAGTGGGCCGCCCGGTCCGCGGCCGACAGCGGCGGGCTGGTCGAGCGGCTCGCCGCGATGGGCTACGACGTTCGCGGCAAGTCCGAGGACGAGATCGCCGAGGTGCTGAAGCATCCGCCGACCCAACCCACGGCGTGAGCTGCGTGACGCTCCACAGCGCGCGGGCCGTCAAGTCTTGATCTAGGACGATTTTCAAGACTCTCCTGTTTCCTTCGCCGTGACGAAGATCGTTCGCGTTGGGAACAAAACATGAACAAAACTCCTCAGGCCCGGACCGCCCGCCCCGTGGCCGTGCCGCGCGCGGAGGCCGCGCTCGGGCGCGCCGGCGAGCGGCTGCTCGCGGCGCTCGCGCCCGAGGGCGCCTACGCCTTCCCGGACCCGGTCGAGGATGCGATGCTGATCGTGCGGTGCGGCGGCGGCGTCTCGCTCGGCGGCGGGCGCTTTCCTGCGGCGTCGGGCGAGCGCCTGCTGGCCGCGGACCTCGCCCACCGCGAGCCAGGTCCGCGCGGCCGCATCCTGCTGGCGCCGGCCGGCCGTGCCCGCCTCAGGCGCGGCGACGCCCCGGCCGGCGAAGCGTTCCGCGGCCAGCATCTCGACCTCGTGGTGGAGGGCGAGGGGGCGGAGCGACGCCTGCGCGACGCCGCCGAGAGCCCGATCGCCTGGATGGTGCGGCGGCGCGGCCAGGACGGGGCGCCCCTCCTCGACCGGGCCTCGTTCGAGGCCGGCGAGCGTCTGCGCCGCGACATCACCACGGGCCTGATGATGCCACGAATGGGCATCGACTGGAGCGCGATCCGCGTCGACGGTTCCGGCCCGCGCGCCGCCGCCGGCGCCTCGGATGCGATGATGGCGGCCCGTGCCCGGGTGGAGCGGGCGATGGCCGCGGTCGGCCACGACCTGTCGGGCTTGCTGATCGACCTGTGCGGCCACGTGAAGGGGCTCGAGCGGATCGAGGAGGAGCGCCGCTGGCCGGCGCGCTCCGCCAAGGTGGTGGCGAAGATCGCCCTCGGGCGCCTCGCCGAGCATTACGGCCTGCAGCGCGAGGCGGTCGGGCCCGACCACGCCCGGATGCGGCTGTGGCGGGACCGGGCGTAAGCCCCGCGCGCTCAGGCGGCGAGGCGGACCGCGTCGCGATGGATGCGGTCCGCCATGGCGCGGACCCCGTTCGAGCGCTGCGGCGTCAGGTGCTCGCCGAGGCCGAGCTTGGTGTAGAGCGCGAAGGCGTCGGTGTCGGCCGCCTCGCGCGGGGTCTTGCCGTTGAACAGCGCCACCATCAGCGCGACGAGGCCGCGCACGATGTGGGCGTCGCTGTCGCCGCGCAGGTGCAGGCGCGGCACGTCGCCCGAGGCGTCGACGTTCAGGTCGATCCAGACCTGGCTGGCGCAGCCGAGCACCTTGTTCGACTCGGCATGCAGGGCCGGGTCGGCCGGCGGCAGGGTGCGGCCGAGCTCGATCAGGTAGCGGTAGCGTTCTTCCCAGTCGTCGATGAATTCGAAGTTCTCGACGATGGTCTCGATCGGAGGCAGCATGCTCGGCCGGTTTCGTGTCGGGGGGCGCGGGATATCCCGGATATAGGTCGCCGCCCCGGCCGATGCGAATCGCGACGCCCGCTCAGGCCGGGTCCTCGACCCGCGCCTCCGGCAGCTGCAGCCGCAGCGGATCCTCGGTGGTCGCGACGCCGGTGACCGCGATCTCGGCCTGGGCGGCGTAGGCCGCGATCAGCCGCGGCCCCAGCTTCGGGATGTTCGGCCGACCCGACTCCGCCTGGTCGCCGGCGCCGGAGACGATCGAGAGACGCACCGGCGCACCGGGGGCCGCGTCGATGTCGATGGCGATCGTGCAGGCGACGCTCTCGGCGGTGGCGTCGAGGCATTCGGCGACGATCTCGGCGACGATCATGCCGAGGGCGTTGGCGGTGCGCGGCTCGACTAGGCTGGTGCCGGCGCCGCCGAGATGGACGCCGATGCGGCCGGCCCGGCGCAGCTGGCCGAGGCCGGAGGCGAGCCGGTGCAGGTAGTCGCGCAGGTCGATCGAGGCGATGTGCGGCGCCTCGTGCAGGTGCTGCTGCACCAGCGCGATCGCCCGCACCCGCTGGCCCAGCGCCTCGAAGCTGCCGCGGCAGGGCTCGGGCGCCGCGCGGCCGTAGAGCCCGATCAGGCTGACCATCACCTGGAGGTTGTTGCGGACCCGGTGGTAGACCTCGGCGAGCAGGGTCTCCTTCTCCTGCAGCGACTCCTCGATATGCACCTCGGCATGCTTGCGGTCGGTGATGTCGAAGCACGAGCCGAGATAGCCGCGGAACTCGCCGTCCTCGGTCAGCGGCCGGGCGGTGTCGAGCAGCCAGCGATAGGCCCCGTCGTGGCGCCGCAGGCGGAACTCCACGGTGAACGGCTCCCGCGCCGTGAACGCGGCCGAGACGATGCGCGCGTGGCGCTCGAAGTCGTCCGGGTGGAGCCCCGTGCGCCAGCCGGCGCCGAGTTCCTCCTCCAGCGGCCGCCCGGTGAACTGGAGCCAGCACTCGTTGTGATGGATCGCGTGGCCGAGATGGTCCGAGCGCCACATCATCAGCGGAACGTCGTCGGCGAAGCGCCGGAACTCCGCGCTGACCATGGGCGCTCCCGGCTCGCTGTCCTGACCGCCCGCACCGGCCGGCTTCGACTCACCGTTCATGATCTTCCCGATCCGCCCCTGTTCCGACCTGATGTGCGCTAGGCAAGCGCCGGTCAACGTGTCGGGCGATGGGCCGTTCCGATAGGGACGACGTCCTGTCACCCGCGCGGCCCCGCCCGGCCTCCCGGGCCGGCGGAACCGCGCGGTGGGCCGCGTCTCAGCGCGGGTCCGGCGGACCCTCGCCCTTGCCGACGAAGGGGATGCCGTCGATCGGGCATTCCTCGGTGCCGACGCCCTGCCGGGTGATGGCGCGCACCGCGTCGCGGGTGGCGTCGGGGTCCTCGATCCAGCGGCGGTAGAAGTCGTAGGGGCATTCCGACAGCCCGTGCCGGTTCTCCTTCGAGTTGATCATCCCGGTGTAGCCGCGGTGCAGCAGCTTGAAGAGGTGGTTCTCCGACTGCCCGTGCGCACGGAAGTCGCGGATCAGGAACTTCGACAGCGCCGCGTACTGGATGCCCATCTCCTCCTCGCCGCACTCGCCGAGGGTGCGCCCGTCGAAGCCGACGATCGCGGAGTGGCCGAAGTAGCTGTAGACCCCGTCGAAGCTGGCCGCGTTGGCCACCGCCACGTAGGTGTTGTTGGCGAAGGCCATCGCCTTCGACATCAGGATCTGCTGCTCCTTGGCCGGGTACATGTAGCCCTGGCAGCGGATGATGAGCTCGGCCCCGCGCATCGCGCAGTCGCGCCAGATCTCGGGATAGTTGCCGTCGTCGCAGATGATCAGGCTGATCATCAGGCCCTTCGGCCCCTCCGAGACGTAGGTGCGGTCGCCCGGGTACCAGCCCTCGATCGGCGTCCAGGGCATGATCTTGCGGTACTTCTGCACGATCTCGCCCTGGTCGTTCATCAGGATGAGCGTGTTGTAGGGCGCCTTGTTCGGGTGCTCCTCGTGGCGCTCGCCGGTGAGCGAGAACACGCCCCAGACCTTGGCCTTCCGGCAGGCGGCGGCGAAGATCTCGGTCTCCGCCCCCGGCACGGTGGAGGCGGTCTCGTACATCTCGCCCGCGTCGTACATGATCCCGTGGGTCGAGTATTCGGGGAAGATCACCAGGTCGAGGCCCGGCAGGCCGGCCTTCATCCCGACGATCATGTCGCCGATCTTGCTTGCGTTCTCCAAGACCTCGGCCTTGGTGTGCAGGCGGGGCATCTTGTAGTTCACCACCGCGACGCCGACGCTGTCGGCGCTGGACGAGATGTCTCCGTGCATCATGGCGTGGGTTCCTCCTGGCTTGGGTTCTTGCCTCCCCCGCGAGAGGGGGAGGGTGAGCTGCAGCCTAGTGGCTGATCATCCACGGCCGCGCGTTCGGAAAGCTCTTGGCGGCCGTGGGGTTGGACTTCGCCTTGGTCCCGCTGCAGCAGCCGCAGCCGGCCCCGTGTGCGGACGACTTGCGGGGCGCGTGCGCGCTGCGCTCATTGGTGGCGAAGGCCTTGCGCCGGCCCGCATCCATGGAGGCGAGGTTCGGCGCGGTGAGGAAGGCGCGCCCGCACGCCGCCCCGCAATCGGGACAGTCGTGCGGGTCCTTGAACTGCGCCATCGGGCGCAGCACCGTGAACGGCCCGCAGGCCTCGCAAGCGTAATCGTAGACGGGCATTCGAGCGCTTTCAGGCAGGGTGCACGCGGTCTGCCGCCCGGAAGGCGCGGCAGACCCGAAGACTACAGATCCGGCGAGAGCGGCATCTGGATCGAGCCGTCGAGGAACTTCGTCGGCCCGGCAGCAGTGGGATTGATGTCGAACTCGAAGATCTTGGTCGGAATCCACAAGGTCGCGCAGGCGTTCGGGATGTCGACGACGCCGGAGATGTGGCCCTGGACCGGCGCGGTGCCGAGGATCGAGTAGGCCTGCGCGCCCGAGTAGCCGAACTTCTTGAGGTACTCGATCGCGTTGAGGCAGGCCTGGCGGTAGGCCACCGTCACGTCGAGGTAGTGCTGCTTGCCGTGCTCGTCGACCGAGACGCCCTCGAAGATCAGGTGGTCGTCGAACTTCGGGGTGATCGGCGACGGCTTGAAGATCGGGTTCTTGATCCCGTACTTGGCCATGCCGTCCTTGATCAGGCTGACCTTGAGGTGGACCCAGCCCGCCATCTCGATCGCGCCGCAGAAGGTGATCTCGCCGTCGCCCTGGCTGAAGTGCAGGTCGCCCATCGAGAGGCCGGCGCCGGGCACGTAGACCGGGAAGTAGATCTTCGAGCCGCGCGACAGGTCCTTGATGTCGCAATTGCCGCCGTGCTCGCGCCCCGGCACCGTGCGGGCGCCGGCGGCCGCCGCCTTGTCCTTCGCCTCGCCCTTGAGCCGGCCCATGTGGGCGGTCGGCGCGAAGGGCAGGGTGGCCAGCGCCGGCACGCGGTTCGGGTCGGTGTCGAACAGCGCCTTCTCGCGGGTGTTCCAGGTCTCCAGCATCTTCGGGTCGGGCAGGCAGCCGATCAGCCCCGGGTGGATCAGGCCGGGGAAGCGCACGCCGGGGATGTGGCGCGACTTGGTGAACATGCCCTCGAAGTCCCAGATCGACTTCTGCGCCTGGGGGAAGTGCTCGTCGAGGAAGCCGCCGCCGTTGTTCTTCGAGAAGAAGCCGTTGAAGCCCCACTGGCTCTCGGGCTTGGCGCCGATGTCGAGGAGGTCGACCACGAGCAGGTCGCCGGGCTCGGCGCCCTCGACGCCGATCGGGCCGGAGAGGAAGTGGACGATCGACAGGTCGATGTCGCGCACGTCGTCGGCGGAATCGTTGTTCTTGATGAAGCCGCCGGTCCAGTCGTAGGTCTCGACGATGAAGTCGTCGCCGGGCTTCACCGTCGCGACCATCGGGATGTCCGGGTGCCAGCGGTTGTGCACCATGTCGTTGTCGTAGGCCGATTGCGTCAGGTCGACCTTGATCAGCGTCTCGGGCATGTCTCGACTGTGCTCCCTGTTGTTCGAAAATCCGGGGCTTGGCGCATCCCCGCCCGGCCGGCGCACCGGCCGAAACCGTTCAGCTCGCGAGCAGCTCTTTGAGCGCGTCGTCGAGGGTCTTGATGTCGTCGGGGCTGGTGCCGGGGCCGCCGGCGAAGTGGCCCCACCAGGTGTCGATGACGCGCAGCTCCGCGTTCGGCATCGACTCCGCCTCGATGCGGTTGTCCTCGGGCGGGAAGTACAGGTCGGTCGAGGCCGGCATCAGGATCGCCTTGGCGGTGATCGCGCGAAGCGCCGCCTTGGTGTCCCCGTGGAAGGTGTCGTTGGCGCCGATGTCGCCGTTCTGCCAGGTCCACAGCATCGCGAGCAGGTCGTTGGCGTCGCGCGTGTAGAACAGCCCCTCCCAGAACCCGACGAGGAAGTCCTCGAGGGAGGCGTAGCCCATGTGGGTCTTGTCGGCCTCGATCCGGTAGAAGGTCTGCGACAGGCCCCAGCCGGCATAGACCCGGCCGAAGGCGCGCAGCCCCTTGTTCGGCGGGCTCGCGTACCAGCCCTCGGCGAAGGCGGCGTCGGCCTGGAGCGCGGCCTTGGCGCCTTCGAGGAAGACGAAGTTGTGCCGCGAGCACTTGGCCGAGCCCTGAAACGGCAGGATGCGCGGGACCATGTCGGGATAGAGCGCGCCCCAATGGTAGGTCTGGAGCGCTCCCATCGACCACCCGGTCACCAGCACCAGCTTATCGATGCCGAAATGCTCGGTGACGAGCCGGTGCTGCGCGCAGACGTTGTCGTAGGCGGTGACGTTCGGGAAGCGCGGCCCGTTCCAGGGGGCCGGCGTGTTGCTCGGCGAGGACGAGAGCCCGTTGCCGAACATGTTCGGGATGATGATGAAGTACTTCTCGGGGTCGAGCGCCTTGCCCGGCCCGATCAGCCACTCGTTCTCGGTGTGCTGGCCGGAATACCAGGTCGGGTAGACGATGGCGTTGTCGCGCGCCGCGTTCAGCGTGCCGAAGGTCTTGAACGCGAGCTTGGCGTTGCGCAGCGTCTTGCCGCATTGGAGAACGTGGTCGCCGAGCTCGAAGATCTCGTAATCGGCCATGATGTCCTCGTTCAGACCGAGAGGAAGCGGGCGACCTGGGCCTCGTCGATGTCGGCGCGCAGCGATTCGTGGACGATCTCGCCGTTCTCCATGACGAGCACCCGGTCGGCGACGTCGAGGGCGAAGCTCAGGACCTGCTCGGAGACGACGATCGACAGGCCGCGCGCGTCGCGGATCTTCTTCAGGGTCCGGCCCATCTCGCGGATGATCGACGGCTGGATGCCCTCGGTCGGCTCGTCGAGGAGCAGCACCTTCGGCTTGCTCGCGAGCGCGCGGGCGATGGCGAGCTGCTGCTGCTGGCCGCCCGACAGATTGCCGCCGCGCCGTCCCTTCATCTCGAGCAGCACCGGGAACATTTCGTAGAGGTCCTGCGGCACCTTGCGGGCGCCGGTGACGGTGAGCCCGGTCTCGATGTTCTCCTGCACCGTCATGGTCGAGAAGATCATCCGGCCCTGCGGCACGTAGGCGAGACCCTTGGCGACCCGGGCGTGGCTCTTGAGGGCGCCGATCTCGGTGCCGTCGACGCGGATCGAGCCGGCCTTCACCGGCACGATCCCCATCAGGGTCTTCATCAGCGTGGTCTTGCCCATGCCGTTGCGGCCCATCACCGCGACGATCTCGCCGGGCGCGACCTGGAAGTTCAGCCCGTGCAGCACCTCGCTCTGGCCGTAGGCGGCGTGCAGGTCCTCGACGCTTAAGATCGGCGCCGCCGAGGGGAGCGTGGTGAGCGGAGGGGCCTTGGCCAGGGGGGGATGCGCGGTCTGCAGCATGATGCTCAGTGTCCCAGATACACTTCGATGACCTTCGGATCGTTCTTGACCCGCTCCATCGAGCCCTCCGACAGGACCTTGCCCTGGTGCAGCACGGTGACCCGGTGGGCGATGTCCTCGACGAACTTCATGTCGTGCTCGATCACCAGCACCGAGCGGCCGACGATGATCTGGTTCAGCAGCTCGGCGGTCTTGATGCGCTCGCCGACGCTCATCCCGGCCACCGGCTCGTCGAGCATCAGCAGCTCCGGGTCCTGGATCAGCAGCATGCCGATCTCGAGCCACTGCTTCTGGCCGTGGCTGAGGAACTCGGCCCGCTCCAGCAGCTGGTCCTTCAGGAAGATCGTCTCGGCGATCTCGTGGATGCGCTCGCGGACCTGCGCGTCGCGCTTGAAGGTCAGCGCCCCGAACACCGAGCGCCCGCGCGGGAACGAGATCTCCAGGTTCTCGAACACGGTCAGGTCGTCGTAGATCGACGGGGTCTGGAACTTGCGCCCGACGCCGGCCTGGACGATCGCGCTCTCGGTGAGCTTGGTCAGCTCCTGGCCCTTGTACTTGATCGACCCGGCGCTGGCGCGCGTGCGCCCGCAGATCAGGTCGAGCACCGTGGTCTTGCCGGCGCCGTTCGGGCCGATGATCACCCGGATCTCGTTGGGGTCGACGTAGAACGAGACGTCGTTGACCGCCTTGAACCCGTCGAAGGAGACGGTGAGCGCGTCGACCGCCAGCAGGTATTCGGGGGCGTTCGGGTTGGCGCCGATGACGGAGCCCGGGAGGATCGCGGCGTTCATGCTGTTCTCACTCGGCCGGTGCGCCGTGGGGGACGATCGCGGGGGGCGGGGCGCGCAGACCCTTCACCCGGCGCGTCAGGCGCGGCTCGACGTGCTCGCGCCAGATGCCGGCGAGACCGTTCGGGAAGGCCAGCACCACGGCGATGAACAGCGCGCCGAGGCCGAACAGCCACAGGTCGGGGAAGGATTCCGAGAAGCTGGTCTTGGCCCAGTTGACGAGCAGCGTGCCCCAGACCGCGCCGAACAGCGACATCCGCCCGCCGACGGCGGCGTAGATCACCATCTCGATCGAGGGCACGATACCGACGAAGGACGGCGACATGAACCCGACCTGGAGGGTGAACATCGCGCCGCCGATCGCCGCGAAGGCGGCGGCGAGGCAGAAGGCGAAGACCTTGAACCCGGCGACCGAGTAGCCGGAGAACCGCACCCGGTCCTCCTTGTCCCGCATCGCGACCAGGATGCGCCCGAGCTTCGACTTCTTCACGAACTGCGCGATCAGGATGCAGCCGATCAGCAGGCCGCCGTTGACGAAGTAGAGGATGGTGTGGGCGCCGTCGGTGCGGATGTCCCAGCCGTGCAGCGTGCGCAGGTCGGTGATGCCGTTGATGCCGCCGGTGTAGCCCTGCTGCCCGACGATCAGGATCGTCAGGATCGCGGCGATCGCCTGGGTGATGATGGCGAAGTAGGTGCCGCCGACCCGGCGCTTGAACATCGCCGCCGAGATCACGAAGGCGAACAGCACCGGTACCGCGACGACGAGGATCAAGGTCAGCGGCAGGCTCTGGAACGGCTTCCAGAACCACGGCAGCGCCGTGATCTGGTTCCAGTCCATGAAGTCGGGGATGCCCGGCGTCGACTGGATCTTCGTGTTCTCGACGCTGGACGCCTCGAGCTTCAGGTACATCGCCATGCAGTAGCCGCCGAGGCCGAAGAAGCAGCCCTGGCCGAGCGACAGGATGCCGGCATAGCCCCAGCAGATGACGAGGCCGAGGGCGACGAAGGCGTAGGTGAGGTACTTGCCAACCAGGTTGAGCCGGAAGGCGTCGAGCAGGCTCGGCAGCACGACGAGCAGCACCAAAGCCAGCACCGCCAGGCTCAGCCACTCGATCGGCTTCATGAACGGGTTGTCGTTCACGGTGACGGACTTGGTCAGGGTCTGGACGGGGTTCTTCATCGTCGAAATCCTCAGCGCCGGACCTTGAGGGTGAACAGGCCCTGCGGCCGCAGCATCAGGATGCCGACCACGGCGAGCAGGGTGAGCACCTTGGCCATCGAGCCGGAGAGGAAGAATTCCAGCGTCGACTGGGTCTGGGAGATCGAGAACGCCGAGGCGATGGTGCCGAGCAGGGAGGCCGCCCCGCCGAAGACCACGATCAGGAAGGTGTCGACGATGTAGAGCTGGCCCGAGGTCGGCCCGGTCGAGCCGATCATCGTGAAGGCCGAGCCGGCCACGCCCGCGATGCCGCAACCGAGGCCGAACGTGTAGCGGTCGACCTTCTCGGTATCGATGCCGACGGCGCCCGCCATCGGGCGGTTGGCCATCACCGCGCGGACCTGCTGGCCGAAGCGCGAGCGGTAGATCAGCAGCGCGACGCCGACCGTGATCAGCGTGGTGACCGCCATCACGAACAGGCCGTTGATCGGGATCTCGATCGAATCGGTGACCTGCACCGAGCCGATCAGCCAGCTCGGCAGCTCGACGCCGACCTCGCGCGCGCCGAAGATCGAGCGGTAGGCCTGCTGCAGGATCAGCGACAGGCCCCAGGTGGCGAGCAGCGTGTCGAGCGGGCGCTTGTAGAGGTGGCGGATCAGCGCCCACTCCACCAGCATCCCCAGCGCCCCGGAGGCGCAGAAGGCGAGGATCATCGCCAGGAAGAAGTATGCCGGGAACAGCGCCGGCAGGTAGGTCTGGAAGAAGGTCGAGCACAGGTAGGTCATGTACGCGCCGAGGATCATGAACTCCCCGTGCGCCATGTTGATCACGCCCATCTGCCCGAAGATGATCGCCAGCCCGAGCGCCATCAGCACGTAGACCGAGAACAGGATCAGGCCGGCGAAGCCCTGCATCGCGAAGATCGCGCCGAGATCGCCGAGGGAATAGTCACCGAACATCCGTGCGCTCCGAGCCGTCGGGAATGCCGGAGGGCCGTGGCCCGCCGCTTTGCGCGATCGCCGTCTCCCACCCGCCCACCTCATCCTGAGGTGCCGGAGCGAAGCGGAGGCCTCGAGGGAGCCCTCCGAAGCGCTCGGCGATCCCTGGAGCCCTCCTTCGAGGCCCACCGTCGCGGGCGCCTCAGGATGAGGCCGGGGGATGGGGGATCGTCGAAAGGCCGTCTGCAAATCGCGCGCCGCATCGGCGGCGCGCGCATGCGGCCTACTGGTAGCCCTTCGGGAACGGGTCGGGCTTGATCAGCTCGGGGCTTGTGTAGACGATCTCGAACTGGCCGTCGGTCTTGGCCTTGCCGACCCGGGTCTTCGACCACAGGTGGTGGTTCGGGTCGATCCGGACGTAGCCCTCGGGGGCGCCCTTGAACTCGAGATCGGGCGAAGCGGCGACGACCTTGTCGACGTCGAACGAGCCGGCCTTCTCGCAGGCCATCTTCCACAGGTAGGGCCCGAGATAGGCGGCCTGGGTGACGTCGCCGATGACGGTCTTCTCGCCCCACATCTTCTTGAAGTCGGCGACGAACTTCTTGTTGTTGTCGTTCTCGATCGACTGGAAGTACTTCATGCACGAGTACGCGCCGGCGATGTTGTCGCCGCCGATGCCGTCGATCTCGTCCTCGGTGACCGAGATCGTCAGAAGCACCTGCTTCGAGAGGTCGATGCCGGACGCCTTGAGCTGCTTGTAGAACGCCACGTTCGAGCCGCCGACCACGTCGGTGAAGATCACCTTCGGCTTCGTGAGCTTGATCTTGTTGATCACCGAGTTGAACTGCGTGTGACCGAGCGGGAAGTATTCCTCGCCGACGACCTTGCCCTTGAGCACGTTCTCGACGTGCTTGCGGGCGATCTTGTTCGAGGTGCGCGGCCAGATGTAGTCCGAGCCGACGAAGAAGAACGTGTCGCCGCCCTTCTCCTTGTGCACCCAGTCGAGGCCGGCGAGGATCTGCTGCGTCGCCTCCTGGCCGGTGTAGAACACGTTCTTGGACTGCTCCAGGCCCTCGTAGAAGGTCGGGTAGTACAGGAGGCCGTTGTACTGCTCGAAGACCGGCAGCACCGCCTTGCGCGAGGCCGAGGTCCAGCAGCCCATCACCGCCGCGCACTTGTCGTTGACGAGGAGCTTCTTGGCCTTCTCGGCGAAGGTCGGCCAGTCGGAGGCGCCGTCCTCCTGGATGATCTTGATCTTGCGGCCGAGGATGCCGCCGGCCTCGTTGATCTGCGCGATGGCGAGCTTCTCGGCCTGCTGGGCGCCGGTCTCCGAGATCGCCATGGTGCCGGTGATCGAGTGGAGGATGCCGCAGGTCACCTCGGTGTCGGTGACGGCGAGGCCGGTGGTGCTGACCGCCGAGGTGGCAGGCCCCGCCGCGAACGCGGTGCGCGGCAGGAGCGAAAGGGCGGGCGCGGCCGCCAGCCCCATCAGCAGCTTGCGCCGCAGGGGCGAGCGCAAGCCGCGGTCCATGCCCCGATCCAGATCGTGATCCCCGTCAGCCATCGTGCCTCACGCCTCGCATCTCGCGTCCGGCGGCTCATGGAACGGCCGCGGATCGTGGAGCGCAGGCTAGGGGCTCGGTTGCGTTGCAGCATATACGCTGTTTTGCGTATGGCCGCCGGCGCCCGGGCGGCGCAGTCTGCTCCACCCTCGACGCCCGGGGACCGGCACGGCCGGATCAGTACAGCGGCTGCAGCCGCACGTTCGGGATCGCGATCGGCCCGAACATCATCCGGCCGTCGGCGAGGCGCAGCGGCGGCAGCGGCTTGAGCGGCACGTCGCCCCCCGGCTCGCCCTCGGGCTGGCGCCTAAGCCCGAGCAGGCCGCCGACGAGGTTGCCGATGAGCGCGCCGCGATCGGCGCCGAAGCGCTGCCCGACGACCGACGCGACCAGCGCCTCGACCCCGGCGGCCCGCAGGTCCAGCTGGCCCTCGACGCGATGATCCTGGTCGATCCCGAGATTGCCCTTGGCCTGCAGGCGGCGCGCACCCTTGGCCAGCGACAGCCCGGCGACGTCGAGGCTGCCGTCGGCCTGGCGCCAGCGTTCGAGCTCGCGCGCCACCGTGCCGGTGCCGAGCATCGCCGCCCGGTTGACCGTGGCGTCGAGGGTGAGGTCGGCGGGATCGGCGTTGCCGATCAGCGCATCCGCCATCGGCGCCAGGGCCTGCGACAGGCGCAGGCTGAGGTCGACCGCGCCGTCCGAATCGAATCGTCCCGGCGTCGGCCGCGCATGCAGCTCGAGGTGGCGGGCGGAGACGGTGATCGGATCGGGCGCCGCGCCGGCGACCGTCACCGAAGGCCCGTCGACCACGAGCGAGGCGCGCACGAACCCGTCCGACGCGCCGTGGAAGCTGCCTTCCAGCATCGTCCAGGTCGCGTCGCCGACGAGGTCGCCCTGTTCCACGTGAAACGGGCCCTCGGCGAGCATCAGCACGTGCCGGGGTTGGTAGACCTGCGTCACCGCGGTCAGCGGACCCAGCCGGAAGCGGCCGTCGGCACGCGCGAGGCTGACCGAGGCGCAGCGCAGCTCGATCCGGAACGGATAGCCGGTGATCGACCGGTCGGCGCAGGTCCAGGTCCGGCCGGCCGCGGCCTCGCGGGCGACCCAGCCGTCCATCTCGGTGGCGGCGCGGCCGCGGAGGTAGACCCAGCCCGCCGACCACAGCAGCACCAGCGTCAGCAGCAGGATGTAGGGGAGGAACAGGCCGCGCCGGGAACGCGGCGCCTTCGGCGGGATCGCGGCGGGCTCGGCCGGGGCTTGCCCCGAAGGATCTTGCCGTACCGGATCCTGCATCGTTCGCTCCGCGCTCTCGCCCCGTCGCGGGTTCGTCCGCGATCGTCCATGCCGCACAAGGCATGAGGGGAGGCTCGGGGCGAAACTGGGGCGTGGGCGGCGTGATCCAAATCCGCATCACCTCGCCGGACCGGCGGATTCGGCCTTCGATCGCGCGCGGGCCTGCCGGATATGCCGACCGCCCTGATCGAGCGGAGGGATATCAGGCGTGCGCCGGATCCGCGCTCTCCATCGAGAGATCGTCGACGATGGCCTTGCGCTCGGCCTCGTCCTCGGCGAGCCGATGCACGTGCATCTCGGTCGCGCCGCCCTTCCGGGCGCGGGCGAGCCAGGTCCGGTGCAGGCGCTCGCGGGGGCTCTCGCCGGAGGCCGACACCGCGACCAGCTCGGCGATGCCGGCGGGATCGCGGCGGACCGCGATCACCACCGCCTCGCCCATCTCGTCGAGCTCGGGCGCGCTGAGGTCGTGGACGCCGACGACGTAGCGCCGGCCGGAACGTCCGCGCCAGGCGCTGAGCGCCAGGGCGGGGGTGCCGCGAAGGCCGGCGGTGGTCCTCAAGCGCTCTTCCCGCACGTCCTGTCTCCGTGTCCGCTCGTCCTTCAGGTCGCGCAGGGCGGCCGACCAGGACAAGGCTCTCTTGTTCGCCATTTGTTCCAACCTAGATCGGGCATCGCGCGCCCGTCAAGCGATTCGTCTCGTTCAACGGAAATGGGAATTCGCAGGCCGATTCGCAACGTCCCGACGGTTCTCCGCGCGCACGAATCGGGCGCGCGGGTCAGGCCGGACGCGAGGTTTCGCGGCGCGGCTCCGGGACCGTGCGGGCGGCCTGCCCGAGGTCGGCGAGGCCGGCCGCGAGCAGGGCCTTCGAGGCGGTCTCGATGCGGTCCTCGACGAGGTCGAGGAAGGCGGCGCGTGCCAGCCCGGGTGGGATCGGCGGCAGGAACTCGATCACCGTGGTGCCCGGGCGGCGGACGAAGCTGCGGCGCGGCCAGTACAGCCCGGTGTTCAGCGCCACCGGCAGGCACGGCACGGAGAGCGCGGCGTAGAGGTGGGACAGGCCCTGCTTGTAGGTCGGGGCCGCGCCGGGCGCCGTCCGGGTGCCCTCGGGGAAGACGATGAGCTGGCGCCCCTGCGCGATCGCGTCGGCGGCGGCCGCGTTCATCAGGCTCATGGCGCGCGCGCCCTTCGACCGGTCGATCGCCACCATGCCGCTGCGCGACAGGAACCAGCCGATCAGCGGGATGAACAGCAGCTCGCGCTTCAGCACGTAGGCGAATTCGGGAAACACCGTGCACAGGGCCAGGGTCTCGAGCGCCGACTGGTGCTTGGCCCCGACCAGCATCGCGCCGGACGGGATGTTCTCCAGCCCGCGGAACTCCACGCGGGTGCCGGCGACCACGCGCAGCAGCCACAGCGTCACCCGCCCCCAGAACCGCGCCAGCCGCATCACCGCCCGCCCCGAGACCAGCGTCGGCAACCCGCCGAACGCGATCAGCGTCGTGGCGGCGTAGAAGCAGAGATTGAACGCGAGGGAGCGGACGGCGAGCATCGGGACCTTCTGTGACGGTTTCCTTTAGCGCGTGGGCGCGGCGGGGGCCAACAGATGGCGCCCGGTACCGGGGCGAAAGCTGTGACGGGAAGCGAACCGTGCACCCCGGGTCCGGGCCAGCGCATCCCGCGCCGCTTCGCGGGAGACGGCCCGAGCATCGACCTCGGGTGACGATCGAAGGCTTGCGGCTTGTCCATCGATCGATCTTGTCATCGCTCGATCTTGGCTTCACCTCGATCTTGGCTTCATCGAGTCTCGGCCTTGCATCTCGGCCGTCACCGGGGCGGCCAACGACCGTCGCCGTTTCAGGAGGGCGTCCTTCCAGTGTCTGCGATGGCCAGGGCGCGGTATCTCCCGCGGGGTGACGAAGCCCGTCTGCGGGCGGCCCGGAAGATCTCGTCGGCCCTCGGGATCGATCTGAGCCTCGGAATCTGGTCTCGCAGGGCGTCCGAGGCCTGGAAGAGGCAATGGTTGGGGTTGGACCGGCGGTCCGCGGAATGTTGGGACTGGGATCTCGTCCACGACCGCTACCACAACGAAGTCGATCGCCTCGACCTCGTGATGTGGGTCGGCGACCGACTCTGCGGCCTTGCCCTGACCACGCTGTCCGGCGAGGCGGCCACGGTCAGGTTCCTGGAAGGCAGTCCGCGGCAGGATTGTCCCCTGACCGGATATCGGGCCCTCGTGGCGTTGGAGGCGACGCAGAACTACGCACAGCTCAACGGCAAGCGTGAGATCCGGGTGCAGCCGGTCGTGCCGCGGCTGGAAGACCTGTATCGCGACATTTTCGGGTTCGAGCTTGCAACCCCGAGGGGCCAGGACGCATATTACCGGCTGGAGATACCCTGATGAACACCTTAGCACGCCTTCTCGGGCCGTTCCGTCGGGTGCCGCTGGCCTCCAAGGCTGTTCCCGCGTCTGACGCGTCGGCGCAACCGCAACCGCGTCCCATGACGAGCTTCTTCGACGGGCTTTCCGAGGACCAGAAGACGCGGCTCCGCGCCTATCGCGGCGCGGAAAGCCATGGCGATCCGGCCTACCGCTCGTCGAACACGGCATAGGACGCCGTGGCGCGACGGACCCAGCAGCCCCGCTTCGGCGGGGTTTTTCATGTCCCGACGCCGCCGGACGGCCGCTCGGCCCCACCTCAATACCCTTCGGCGAGCGTGTCGCGCTGGCGCGGATCGGCGGCGCCCGAGAGCAGGCCGTCGCTGCGCAGGATCGAGTTGGCCGAGCCCGAGCTCGACCCGACCCTGACGTCGTGCCCCCGCGCCCGCAGGAGGGCGAGGGTGTCGGGCGACAGGCCCTGCTCGACCCGCAGCACGTCGGGCTTCCACTGGTGGTGGATGCGCGGCGCGTCGACGGCCTCGGCGAGGTTCATGCGGAAGTCGATCAGGTTGACGATCACGTCGAGCACGGTGGTGATGATGCGGCTGCCGCCGGGGCTGCCGGTGACGAGGTAGAGCTGCCCGTCCCGGAACAGGAAGGTCGGCGTCATCGAGGAGAGCGGCCGGGCGCCCGGCGCCACCGCGTTGGCGTCGCCGCCGACGAGCCCGTAGGCGTTCGGGGTGCCGGCCTTGGCGGAGAAGTCGTCCATCTCGTTGTTGAGCAGCACGCCGGTGCCCTCGGCCACCAGCCCGATCCCGTAGGAGAAGTTCAGGGTGTAGGTGTTGGCCACCGCGTTGCCCGCGGCATCGACCACCGAGAAATGCGTGGTCTGGTCGGGCTCGGGCGGCAACGGGTCGCCGGCCGCGATGCTGTCGGCGAGCCGTGCCCGCTCCGGGTCGATCGCCCGCCGCAGCCGCGCCGCGTAGGATTTGGCGGTGAGGCCCTGCACCGGCACGCGGACCCGGTCCGGGTCGCCGAGCCAGGTCGCCCGGTCGGCGTAGGCCGGCTTCATCGCCTCGGCCAGGGTGTGGATCGCGGCGGCGCTGCCCGCACCCATCGCGGCGAGGTCGAAGCCCTCGAGGATGTTCAGGATCTCGATCAGGTGGACGCCGCCGGACGAGGGCGGCGGCATCGAGACCACCTCGTAGCCGCGATAGGTCCCGCGCACGGGCTGGCGGACCACCGGCCGGTAGGCGGCGAGATCGGCCTCCGTCATCGGGCCGCCGGCCGCGCGCACCGCCGCCGCGATCCGCCCGGCGATCGGGCCGGCATAGAACGCGTCCGGGCCGCCCTCGGCGACGGCGCGCAGCGTGTCGGCGAGGTCCGCCTGCACGAGGCTGTCGCCGCGGGGCAGGGGGACGTCGCCGCGGAAGAAGATCCGGCGGGTCGAGGGCCAGCGCCCGAGGAGGCCGGCCGACCGCGGCAGGGAATCGGCGAGGCCGCCGGTGACCGGGATCCCGGCGCGGGCCAGGGCCTCGGCCGGCGCGATCAGCTCGGCGAGGGACAGCTTTCCCGATCCGTAGAGGCGGTGCGCCTCCGCCAGGCCCCGCACCGTGCCCGGCACGCCGACGGCCTTGCCGCTGCGCCGCGAGGCGGCGCGGTCCGGCTCGCCGCCGGGCGCCAGGAACATGTCGGCGGTGGCGGCCTGCGGCGCGGTCTCGCGGTAGTCGATCGCCACGGTCTCGTGCCGGTCCGCCAGGTGCACCAGCATGAAGCCGCCGCCGCCGAGGTTGCCCGCCTGCGGCAGGGTCACCGCCAGCGCGAAGCCGACGGCGACCGCGGCGTCGACCGCGTTGCCGCCGCGCTTGAGGATGTCGACGCCGATCCGCGTCGCCCGCGCCTCCTGGCTCGCGACCATGCCGTGCGCGGCCTGCACCGGCAGCATCCGTGCGTCGTCGGAGGGGATCGGCGGCCCCGAGCCCTGCGGGAGGGCGGGGCCGCCCAGCATGAGGAGAACGGCGAGGGCGGCGCGGATCGATCTCATTCGCTTCCCGATAGCACGGCCGCGACCGTCCGGCAGGCGCCGGTCATTCGCCCTGGCGCCGCGTCACCAGCGTGCGGCTCGGCTCCACCTCGCCCTTGTCCTGGTAGAGCGGCACGATCGCGCGCAGCCAGCCGCGGGTCTCCCGGCCGCCGTAGTTGCGCTCGACCACGTCGCGCGTGAGGTAGGCCTGCAGGTTCACCGGGCCGAAATTGTAGCCGACGAGGCCGCCCACCGCGATCTGCCCCTGGGGTCGGTCGCTGCCGACCCCGGTCGGCAGGTCGGTCGAGCCGAAGGCCACGGCGCCGACCTGCCACTGGCCGAGCTTCCTCGTCGCGGTGAGGTCGAGGTTGAGGTAGTCCGGGTAGAGCGTGCCCGTGGGCGAGCGGTCGTCGATGAAGATCCCGTGCAGCAGGTTGGCGGTCAGGTTCCAGCCGTTGCCGGTGTAGCTGACCGCGAAGCGCTGGGTGATCGAGGCCGACTGCGTCAGGAAGCGGGTCTCGATCGGCAGGTAGCCGCCGAACAGGTAGCTGAACCCGATGTCGTTTCCGAGGTCCCATGCGAGCTGCGCCGCGAGCAGCGGCTGCCCGACGCCGCTCCGGTAGGGCGCGCCGCGCCCGCTCGAGGCGACCACCGGCTGCGTGACGAAGAACTGCAGCCGCGCGTCGGCGATCGTCCACGGCGTCGCCCAGGCGAAGGTCGGCAGGTTGACGTTCGATTCCGAGTCCAGGGGCCGCGTGTCGCGGACGCCGAAGCTCGACAGGTTCACGAAATAGAACCCGACCGGCAGTTGCCCCCCCACCGGCAGGCCGACGGTCTGGCCCGGCTGCGCCGCCGAGCCGGCCCAGGCGGGGCCGCCGGGCAGGAGGGCCGCGAGCAGGGCGAGGGCGGTCCGGGTCGTCCACGGGCGGCGTGCGATCATCGTTCGTCCCTCGTCGCCGCCAGGGGGATCCTGGGCGGGCCGACCGGGGTTCGACGGTTCGACGCATCCGAAGCATCCCGCCGGGCCGCCCCGAAGCGCGCCCGTGTCGCGGAAACGTCACGCCCGCGTCGGGGGCCGCCCGGCGCTTCGCCCGGCGATCAGCCAGTACACGAGCCCGGCACCGGCGCCGGCGAGGAACAGGATCGCGGTGACCCGCGCCTCGGCCGCGAGCGCCGTGCCGCCGGGGTGCACGGCCCCGCGCGCGAGCCAGGGCAGGGCGGCGGTGATCAGGCCGCACCCGGCGCCGTACCAGAGCAGGCCGCGCCAGCGCAGGGTCTCGCCGACCAGCGCCACCAGGGCCGGCGGCACCGCGAGCAGCACGAAGGACGCCTTCGCCAGCCCCGCGAGGACCCACGCGAAGCTCTCCGGCGGCAGGCCGGCGGCGAGATCCGACAGGCCGGCATCGAGCCCGGCGAGCGCGCCTTTCGTCAGCCAGACGCTTGCCACCGGATCGAGCACGAGCGCCATGAGCAGGATCGCGCCGCCGCTCGGGATCGCGAGGAGCAGGGCGAGGGAGCCGAGGAGAAGGCGGCCGAGGATGCGCATCGGCGCGGTATAGCTCGGCTGATCGGCTCGGGCCGCATCGCCCGGCGGGACGGCGCGCCGGCCCCTCCGCCGAGCCTCGCCGCGCCGGCCCGCAGCTTCGACCTGCCCGGCGCCGAATTCCGATGGGCGGTCGGCGCCGGGCGGGTGTAGGCTCGCGCCCATGCCCCTGCGTGCGCCCTTTCCGAAGACCGTCTTCGTCCTCACCGGAGCCGGCGTCTCGGCCGAGAGCGGGCTCGGCACGTTCCGCGACCGCGGCGGGATGTGGGCGCGGTTCGATCCGATGCGGCTCGCGACGCCCGAGGCCTTCGCGGCCGACCCCGGCACCGTCCTGGACTTCTACAACCTGCGCCGGCGCGGGGCGGTCGCGGCCGCGCCGAACCCGGCCCACGTCGCGCTCGCGCAGGCCGAGGCGGCGCTGGCGGAGCGCGGCGGGCGGCTGTTCCTGTGCACCCAGAACGTCGACGACCTGCACGAGCGGGCGGGCTCGCGTGCCGTCGTCCACATGCATGGCGAGCTGCTGAAGGGCCGCTGCACCGCCTGCGCCGGCACCTTTCCCTGTCCCGGCGACCTCGACGTCGCCGATGCCTGCCCGCTGTGCTCGACGGTCGGCACGTCGCGGCCCGACGTGGTGTGGTTCGGCGAGATGCCCCACCACCTCGACGCGATCCAGGCGGCGCTGTCGGCGGCGGACCTGTTCGTCGCGATCGGCACCTCGGGGGCGGTCTACCCGGCGGCCGGCTACGTGCGGCTGGCGCAGGCGCGGAACATCCCGACCTGCGAGCTCAACGCCGGGCCCTCCGACAACGCGGACGCGTTCGACGAGGCCCGCTACGGCCCGGCCAGCGAGACGGTGCCGGCCTTCCTCGCCGCGCTCACATCGTGATCCGATGCAATGGCGCAGGAACACCTGCAGAATAACGCAGGCTGCGACCGCACAGGTTTGAAAAACCACGGGAATTGCGTTCGGAAACTCAATATCCGCTTGCGCGCAACCGGACTTTCTCGACCGAATCACGCAGGATCGCCGTGTCAAGACATGGACGCTCACGGCGCTGTGCGTACAATGGACAAGCTTGGTGCGGTTGCCGCGGCACGTACCGGCGTTCGATGAAGCCACACGGGAGCCAAAAGCCCATGCAGAACTTCACGGTCACGGCCCGCGAGCGCGACACCGTCCTGGCGGCCCTGCGCTATTACCAGTTCTACCGGATGCAGGGTCATCCGTTCGACCCCCGCCAGGATCACCTCATCGACGCCATCGCCGCCGAGACCGGCGAGGCCCTCGACGTCGCCGAGATCGACGACCTCTGCGCCGGGCTCAACGGCAACGCGCACGCCCTCGGCGCCGCCTCCGCCCGCTTAGCCTTCGACGCGATGGCCTGACGAAGCCTCCGCGGGGCGAGGACACGGTCTCCGCCCCCGACCCACGATCGTTTCGCCGCGACCGACCGTTTCGCAAACCGTTTCGCCGCCGCCGGCGTCGTCGCCGCAAACGGTTTTTTTAGCCCGCCGCGCGTCCGCGCCCGACCGGCTCCGCCCCACATGGGTCTTTCCGATCCGGCGCGCGAACCCAACCGAGCCTCCACCGGCCCCCGCATCCGACGGACGACGGCGGAGGCTCGCGCATCCGGCGGAGGCTCGTGCTTACGGCGCCGCCTTGAGTTGCGCCTCGGCGCGGGTCAACGCCGCCTCGCAGGCCTTGGCGTCGCCCTTGCCGTCGGCGGTGCGGGCCTCGTCGAGCGCCACCTTAGCCTGCTGGGCGGCGTCGCCGCCCTTTCCGGCCTCGGCCGACTTCTCCGGCGGAGCCTGCGGCGACTGGCCGGGCGCGTTGCCTTCCGTGCCGGTCACGCCTTCGCCGCCGCGCTTGGCCGCGGCGCCCTGGCCGCTGGTCGAGGCCGAGATCGCCTCGGTCGACTCCGCCTTCACCCGCTTCTCCAGCCCGGCGATCCGGTCCGAGCAGGGCGAGGCCGAAGCCGGCCCAATCAGGCCGGGCGCCGCGAGCGCGGACACGGCGAGCAGGGTGGCGAGGTACGCAGGACGCGTCATCGAATGAGATCTCCGGTGGTTGGGAGCCGAGAGGGACCGACAGGACGATCCCGGTGGCTCCGTGACGGAAACGCGGCATCCACCGGCAAGGCTCCGCCGAAACGCGACGTCGCGGGAAAACAGAAGCCTCGGACACGGAGCTTTTCGCAAAACGCCGAGGGGCCCGCTCTTCCGGTGGAAGAGGGGCCCCTCGGTCGTCCGGTCCGTCGCCGCGCCGGCGGGCGGCGCGGCTTCCTTGGCTCAGGCGCTGAGCTGGTCGCGGATCGGCAGCTGCCGCACGCGGCGGCCAGTGGCCGCGAACACCGCGTTGGCGATCGCCGGCGCCACCGGCGGAACGCCGGGCTCGCCGACGCCGCCGAGCGGCCCGTCCCAGGTGCCCGAGTTGACGAGGTGCACGCGGATCACCTTCGGCGCGGCGTCGATCCGGATGATCTCGTAGCCGTCGAAGTTGTTCTGCTGCGCCCGGCCGTTCTTGAAGGTGATCTCGGAGGTGAGCGCGAGGCCCATCCCCATCACCACGGCGCCTTCCATCTGCGAGCGGATGCGCTCCGGGTTCACCTGCGGCCCGCAATCGATCGCGATGTCGACCGCGACGACCTTCACGCCGCCCTTCGGGTCGACTTCGACCTCCGCCGCGACCGCGGTGTGGGTGACGAAGCTGTAATGCCCCGCGATCCCGAGGCCCCGGCCCTTCTCGAGCTTGCGGCCCCAGCCGGCGCCACCGGCCGCCGTCTCGATCACCCGGCGCAGGCGCCCGGTGTCGATCGGGTACAGCTTGGGATCCTCGCCGTGGTTCCAGACATCGCCAATCGAGGTGGGATCGATCTTGCGCGCCGGGCCGATCAGGTCGAGCAGGTAGTCCTTCGCGTCGCGCCCCGCCGCGTGCGCCAGCTCGGCGACGAACGATTGGATCGCGAAGGCGTGCGGGATGTTCGAGACCGAGCGGAACCAGCCGATCCGCACGTGGGCGGCCGCCTCCGGGTTCTCCAGCCGGATGTTCGGCACCGCGAACGGCGTGTTGACCAGGCCCATGCCGAGCTCGAACGGCAGCTCGTGCTTCGGATCGGGCGCGAAGATCGAGCCGATCGTCGGCGCCGCCGAGCGGTGGAGCCAGGCCACCGGCATGCCCTTGTCGTCCAGGCCCGCTTCGAGGTGCTCGGCCGAGATGGTGTGATAGTAGCCGTGGTGAATGTCGTCCTCACGGGTCCAGGTGAGCTTCACCGGCGCGCCGCCGACCTCGCGCGAGCAGAGCGCGGCCTCGACCACGTAGTCGGGCTTCGACTTGCGGCCAAAGCCGCCGCCGAGCAGCGTCACGTTCACCCGGACCTTGTCGGCGGGAAGCCCCAGCGCCTTGACCAGCCGGTCATGCGCCGCCTGCGGCCCTTGCGTGCAGGCCCAGGCCTCGCACGCGCCGTCCTTCACCTGCGCCACCGCGGCCGGCGGCTCCATCGGAGCCTGGACGAGGTGGGGCACGAAGTAGTCGGCCGTCAGCTTGGTCTTGGCCTTGGCCATCGCCCCGTCGACGTCGCCCTGGTTGCGCACGACCTTGCCGGGCGCGCGCGCCGCCTTCTCGAGCTCGGTGCGGAACGCGTCGGTGTCGTAGCCGGCGTTCGGGCCGTCGTCCCAGACGATCTTCAGCGCCTCGCGACCCTTCATCGCCGCCCAGGTGTTCTTGGCCACCACCGCGACGCCGCCGAGCGGCATGAACTCCGAGGGGATCTCGCCGCCGTCGATCTTGAACACCTTCACGACGCCGGGGACCTTCCGGGTCTCGGTATCGTCGAAGCTCACGACCTTGCCGCCGTAGACCGCCGGGCGCGCGACCAGCGCGTACAGCATGCCCTCGCGCTTCGTGTCGAGGCCGTAGACCGCCTTGCCCGTGGTGATGTCGCGGTTGTCGATGATGCCGATCTGGCCCTTGCCGATGTAGCGGAAGGCCTTGGGGTCCTTCAGCACCACGCTCTCGCGGGCCGGCACGGGCAGCTCCGCCGCGATCGCCGCGACGTCGCCGTAGCCGAGCGTGCGCTCCGACTTGGCATGCGTCAGCACGTGGTTCTCGGCCGTCACCTCGGAGGCCGGCACGTTCCACTGCTTGGCCGCCGCCTGGATCAGCATCAGCTTGGCCGCCGCGCCCGCGTGGCGGAAGTGCTGGAAGAAGTGGCGCAAGCTGCGCGAGCCGTCGGTGTCCTGGTTGCCGAAGCGCTCCTCGTCGCCCCAGGCCTGCACCACACCGACCTTCGACCAGTCGGCCTCGAGCTCGTCGGCGACGACGAAGGCGACCGAGGTGCGCACGCCCTGGCCCATGTCGGAGCGGTGGTTGGTCACGGTCACGCGGCCGTCGGCGGCGATCGCCACGAAGATCTTCGGGTCGTCGCGCCAGCCGTGCGGCATGCCGTCGGCGCCGAACTTCGCCGGCTCCTGGGCCTTGGTCTCGGCCTTGGCGGTGTCGCGCAGGTTCACCGCGAGCACGAAGGCGCCGAGCCCGCCGAGGATGGCGCGGCGGCTGACATTGGCGATCAGGGTCGGCCGGGTCGGCGCCTCGGCGGCGAGGTCGGCCATCATCTTTGCGTCATGGATCACAGGCGCTCTCCCTTGCTGGCGGGCGCCTGACCGGCGGCCTGGTGGATCGCGGCGCGGATGCGCGGGTAGGTGCCGCAGCGGCAGATGTTGCCGCTCATCTGCTCGTCGATCTGCGCGTCGGTCGGCTTCGGCGTATCCTTCAGGAGCGAGGCCGCCTGCATGATCTGGCCGCACTGGCAGTAGCCGCACTGCGCCACGTTGAGGTCGCGCCAGGCCACCTGCACCGGATGGTTGCCGTCGGGGGAAAGCCCCTCGATGGTCGTCACCTCCTGGTCGGCCGCGGCCGAGATCGGGGTGGTGCAGGAGCGGGTCGCGGTGCCGCCGAGGTGGATCGTGCAGGCGCCGCACAGCGACTGGCCGCAGCCGAACTTGGTGCCGACCAGGCCGAGCTCGTCGCGCAGGTACCACAGCAGCGGCATGTCGGGGTCGCCGTCGAAGCTGCGTGGCGCTCCGTTCACCGTCAGTTTGATCATTCGCAAACGTCCTGTGTGAATGCGGATCGCACCGGGACGGCGCGACGGCCCGGACGACGCGAAGGCCTCCCGTGCCGCGACGCCCCCCGGGTCCGCATGTCGTTCTCAGAATGAATTCAATCTACGGCATGCCTGCTGCGCGGTGCAACGCGGGCAAACGACCGCACGCGGCCCGAGCCCGGCGCCTGGGGCATGCCGTGTGCGTTGGCGCACGCACACATAGGAGGGAACGGGCGGATAGCCGAATCCCGATCCGCCACCTACGATGACCAGCTCGATGGGCATCGAGGGCGATGGAAACGGGGGCTTGGCAGAGGCAAAGGCGCGACTCAGCGCGCCCATCGACCGAGTGGTCGCCGGCGAAGCCGCTGTCGTCACGCGTCGCGGGCGCGAGGTGGCACGGCACAGTGCCATGCCGGGACCGAAGCGGCCGATCGATATCGCGACCCTCCGGGCCGTCACCGCCGCGATGCCGCTGCAGCCGGAGGGTGCCGCGACGTTTGTGCGCGCGATGTGGGACGACGAACGGTACTGATGCCGTATCTCGATACGTCGGTCTCGGTCGCGGCGTAGACCGAGGAGCGGGAAACCGCCCGGATGCGGGCTTGGCCCACCGCCTGGGCAGGCGGGGACCTCGCCATCAGTGCCTGGGTCGCCACCGAGTTCTCGGCACCGCCCTCGATCAAGTTCCGCACGGGCACGATCGATTCGCAGCATCGTTCGGTGGCCCCGTCGGCGTTCACGCGCCTGACGGCTACGTCGCTCGTGATACTGCCGATCGACGAAAGGACGTTTCGGACGGCGGCACGCTTCGCGGACCAGACCCATCCCGGCTTTCGCGCTGGAGATGCGCTTCATCGGGCGATCGCCGCCGATGCCGGCCTGACGCTCGCGACCCTCGACACGCGCCCCGCAGAGGCGGGTGCGGCCGTGGGCGTGCCCGTCGAACGCCTGTGACATCGAGCGACGATGCGCGCCGCCATCCCGGCTGGCCTGGAAGTGGGGCGCCTCAGACCGTGACCTGCGTCCCCACCTCCACGACCCGGCCCGTGGGGATCTGGAAGAAGTCCGTCGCGTCGTTGGCGTTCTTGGCGAGCGTGATGAAGATCCGGTCCTGCCACAGCGGCATCCCGGAATGGGCGGCCGGGCGGATCGAGCGGCGCGACAGGAAGAACGACGTCGCCATGATGTCGAACTTGAAGCCCTCCTTGCGCAGCAGCACGAGGGTTTTTGGGATGTTCGGCGTCTCCATGTAGCCGAACTTCATCACGACCTTGTAGAAGCCCGGCCCGATCGGCTCCAGCCGCACCCGGTCCGGCCCGTTGGCGCGGGGGGTGTCGACGGTCTCGACCGTGAGGATAACGTTCTTCTCGTGCAGCACCTTGTTGTGCTTGAGGTTGTGCAGGAGGGCCGCCGGCGCGATCTCGGGATCGCTCGTCAGGAACACCGCGGTGCCGCGCACGTGGTGCGGCGGGCTCTTCTCCAGCATGCCGACGAGCTCGAGGATCGGCACGTCGGTCTTGCGGGTCTTGTTGAACAGGATCGTGACGCCCCGCACCCAGGTCCACATCAGCACGATCAGGCCGGCGGCGAGCAGCAGCGGCACGTAGCCGCCCTCGAACACCTTGAGCAGGTTCGAGAGCAGGAACAGGAACTCGATCACGATGAACGGCAGCATCAGGGCGGCCGCCGCCACGGGCGACCAGTGCCACAGCCGCCAGACCACGAGGAAGGTCATGCTCGCGGTGAGCAGCATCGTGCCGGTGACCGCGATGCCGTAGGCCGAGGCCAGGGCCGAGGACGAGCGGAACACCACCGCCAGCACCACGACGCCGATCATCAGCAGGCCGTTGATCTGCGGCAGGAAGATCTGCCCCGAATGCGATTCGGAGGTGTGGCGGATCTCGAGCCGCGGCAGCAGGCCGAGCTGGATCGCCTGCCGGGACAGGGAGAACGCCCCGGTGATGACCGCCTGGCTCGCGGTGACGGTGGCGAGCGTCGCCAGGATCACCATCGGCAGCAGCGCCCATTCGGGAAACAGCTGGAAGAACGGATCGGTGGTCTCGGGCTTTTCCAGCACCAGGGCCGCCTGGCCGAGATAGTTCAGGGCCAGCGACGGGAAGACGAGGCCGAGCCACGCGATCTGGATCGGCCGCCGGCCGAAATGGCCGAGGTCGGCGAACAGCGCCTCCGCGCCGGTGACGGCGAGGAAGACCGCGCCGAGGGCGACGAGGGCGCCGGTGCCGTGGCCGAGCAGGTAATGCACGGCGTACCACGGGTTCAGCGCCTTGAAGACCGTGAGGTTTCCGACGATGTGCGGCACGGCGGCGAGCGCCAGCGCCAGGAACCACAGCACCATCACCGGCCCGAAGAAGGCCGCGACCTTGCTGGTGCCGCGGCTCTGCACCAGGAACAGCGCGAGGATGATCGCCACGGTGATCGGCAGCACCGAGCCCTCGAAGGCCGGGGTGACGAGCTTCAGCCCCTCCACCGCCGACAGCACCGAGATCGCCGGGGTGATCACCGCATCGCCGTAGAACAGCGCCGCGCCGAGCAGGCCCAGCGCGAACACGATCCGCGATCCGCCGAGCGCCTTCCGCGCCAGCGCCATCAGCGAGAGGATGCCGCCCTCGCCGTTGTTGTCCATGCGCAGCAGGATCGCGACGTACTTCACCGTCACGATCAGGAACAGCGCCCACAGGATCAGCGAGGCGGTGCCGAGCACCTCCTCCGCCAGCAGGATGTTGTCGTAGCGGGCCGGCACCAGCGCCTCGCGGAAGGCGTAGAGCGGGCTGGTGCCGATGTCGCCGTAGACCACGCCGACCGAGCCGACGGCCAGCGTCCAGAGGCCCGGCGCGGCGTGCGCCCGGCCCTCCGCCGGGTCGACGGCGCCGGCGGGGTGCACGACGGTGCCGGGCGCGGCCAGGGCCGGGCCGTCCGCGGCGGGCTGGACGCCCGCGGCGTCGGGCTGAGCGGCGGTGCCGCCCGGTGTCACGGGTTGGGTCATCGGGTGCGATCGAGGCTCATCAAGCCTGCACGGCGTTTCGCGGTGTGGCGCATCGAGGGTCCCACCGGAGGATGCGACCGGGAACGCGAATGCCGGGCCACGGCGGCCGCTGGGCCTGCCGCTCACGGAATCTCGGCGCCCTGCTATCACGCCCCCGTGCGGGCGGGAACAGGGAGGTTTCGGGGAACGGGGCGTCCCTCCGCCCGACCGATCTCGGGCCCGCCCCAAACCTGCACCTTCATGTGCCCAAGCCGGGGTGTGCCCGACTTGGGTGCGGGGGAGGGGGAGGCGCGGCGGTGCTACTCCGCGGCGTTGCGGGCGCCCTGGCCGAAGCGGCGCTCGATGTAGTCGATCACCACCGTCTCGAAGTCCTTGGCCAGCGTCGCGCCGCGCAAGGTCATCGCCTTCTTGCCGTCGATGAAGACCGGCGCGGTCGGGGTCTCGCCGGTGCCGGGGAGCGAGATGCCGATGTCGGCATGCTTCGATTCGCCGGGGCCGTTGACGATGCAGCCCATCACCGCGACGTTCAGGCCTTCGACGCCCGGATAGGTCTTCTTCCACTCCGGCATCGAGGTGACGATCCAGTTCTGGATGTCGCGGGCGAGCTCCTGGAACGTGGTCGAGGTGGTGCGGCCGCAGCCGGGGCAGGCCGCCACCATCGGCACGAAGGTGCGGAAGCCCATGGTCTGCAGCAGTTCCTGGCTGGCCTTCACCTCGACGGTGCGGTCGCCGCCGGGCTCCGGCGTCAGCGAGTAGCGGATCGTGTCGCCGATGCCTTCCTGCAGCAGCACGCCGATGGCGGCAGACGCCGCGACCAGGCCCTTCGAGCCCATGCCGGCCTCGGTCAGCCCAAGGTGGATCGCGTAGTCCGAGCGGCGCGCGACCTCGCGGTAGACCGCGATCAGGTCCTGCACCGCCGAGACCTTGGCGGAGAGGATGATGCGGTCCTTCGGCAGGCCGAGCTCCACGGCGCGCTCGGCCGAGGACAGCGCCGACTGCACCATCGCCTCGCGCATCACCGCGCGGGCGTCGATCGGCCGGGGCAGCCGGGCGTTCTCGTCCATCAGGTGGGTGAGCAGCGCCTCGTCGAGCGAGCCCCAGTTCGCGCCGATGCGCACCGTCTTGCCGTAGCGGATCGCCTGCTCGATGATCGTCGAGAACTGGACGTCCTTCTTCTCCTTGAAGCCGACGTTGCCCGGGTTGATCCGGTACTTCGCCAGCGCCTCGGCGCAGGCCGGGTGATCGGAGAGCAGCTTGTGGCCGATGTAGTGGAAGTCGCCGACCAGCGGCACGTGGCAGCCGATGCGGTCCAGGCGCTCGCGCACCTTCGGGACGGCGGCGGCGGCCTCGTCGCGGTCGACGGTGATGCGCACCAGCTCCGAGCCGGCCCGCGCCAGCTGCGCGACCTGCGCCACCGTGGCGTCGATGTCGGCGGTGTCGGTGTTGGTCATCGACTGGACGACGACCGGTGCGCCGCCGCCGACGGTCACCGCGCCCTCGCCCTGGCCGACGCGGACCCCGACGGTGCGGTGCCGCGGGGCCGGCCCGGCGATCTCCGGTCCGGTCAGGCCCGCGGCCTGCGCGGCGAGCGGGTTCTGGTCGAGGCTGGCGGCTTGCATGGCTTCCATCGTGGACCTTCGTTCAAGGCCTTGTGTTTCGCGACGTCGCGATCGGCCGGCGGCTGCGCGCAGCACGCCATCAGCTTGCACGGTCGATCGTTTAGCTGCGATTGACGCGGGACCGCGTCAATCCTGCGGCGATGCATGTCTGCACCGCGCGTGTCATGTCGCATCCGCCCCGCGATGTCGAGTTCGCGCAGGCCACGGCCCGGCGCGATCGTGCCGACCCCGCCTCGGATAAGCGTTGTCCGCCAACGGGATCGTGCTTGCCGGCCCCGGACCTCGCGCGCGCTCCGGTCGCGTCGCGCTTGCCGGGGCGCCGCCGTCCACCGCGCCGATTCGCGGAACCGCGACGCACCGGGCGCGCTTGCGCCGGCGCCGTGTCCGTAGAAAAATGCTGCGATGCGGCCTTTGATACCGCAGTGCAGCAATTTATGTTGAGGCGATGATGACGCCGACTTCGCAGCCCTGCACCGATCGTCCCGAGCCCGGCAACCCGGTCACCGCCGTGCCCGGGCCTGTCTCCGACGGCATCGCCGACCGCCCCTCCGCCCACCCCTCGCATCACGTGCTCGCGGGGCCGCGGGCGGAGAAGAACGTCGCCCTGGCGCTGCAGGGCGGCGGCGCGCACGGCGCCTTCACCTGGGGCGTCCTCGACGCGCTGATCGAGGACGGGCGCCTCGGCTTCGAGGCGGTCACCGGGGCGAGCGCCGGCGCGATGAACGCCGTGGTGATGATCGACGGCTGGCTGAAGGACGGCCCCGAGGGCGCCCGCGCCGGGCTCGAGCGGTTCTGGCGCGAGGTCAGCCTCGACGGCGACTTCTCGCCGGGCCAGCGCAGCCTGTTCCACGGGATGTTCGGCGCGCTGAAGGGCAACCCGGTGATCGAGTTCTGGTCGAAGGTGCTGACGCCGAGCCCCTACGTCTCGAACCCGCTCAACATCAACCCGCTGCGCAAGGCGCTCGCCGCCCAGGTCGATTTCGAGCGCCTGCGCGAGGCGAGCACGGCCGGCGTCTTCGTCTCGGCCACCAACGTCTGGACCGGCAAGCTCGCGGTGTTCGAGCGCGAGCGCCTCACCGTCGACCACCTGATGGCCTCGGCCTGCCTGCCGACCGTGTTCCAGGCCGTCGAGATCGACGGCGTGCCCTACTGGGACGGCGGCTACCTCGGCAACCCGCCGCTCTATCCCCTGCATCGCGGCGCCGTGACCCGCGACATCCTCCTGGTGCAGATCAACCCGGTCGAGCGCCGCGAGACCCCGCGGACCGAGCGGGAGATCCAGGACCGGCTGAACGAGATCACCTTCAACGCCAACCTGATGCGCGAGCTGCGCGCGATCGACTTCGTCGACGGGCTGATCGAGGAGGGCGTGCTCGGCCAGGGCCAGTACCAGCGGGTGCTGGTCCACCGCATCGACGGCACCGACGCGCTCGACGCCTACAATGCCGGCTCCAAGCTCGACGCGCGCTGGCGCGTGTTCCAGCGCCTGCGCGACAAGGGCCGCCACGCGGCGCAGGCCTGGCTCGCCGAGAACTACGAGAAGATCGGCCGCGACTGCTCGCTCGACCTGCAGCAGGCGTACCAGTAAGCCGAGCGCGCCGGGTCGGGTGCGCCGGCGCACCCGACCCTTCGGGCACGCCGGCGCGCGGACGGATTAAATCCGCGCGCCGCTCCGTTAGCGTTCCATGATCGCCGACAAGACCAAGCGCCCCGATATCGTCGACCTCCTGGTGCCGTTGCGGCGCTATGCGCGCTCGCTCACCCGCGACACCCTGCGGGCGGACGACCTCGTGCACGACACGCTCGTGCGGGCGCTGGAGGCGGAAGGCAGCCTCCGGCCCAACACCAACCTGCGCACCTGGATGATGACGGTGCTGCACAACGTCTTCATCGACGACCAACGCCGCAAGCGCGTCGAGACGCGCCATGCCGACGTGCTGGTGCAGATGCACGAGGAGGTGGCGCTGCCGGCCCAGGAGGGGCAGGTGCGCCTCGCCCAGATCCGCCGCGCCTTCCTGACGCTCCCCGAGGAGCAGCGCGCCGCCCTCCATCTCGTCACCCTCGAAGGCATGGCCTATGCCGACGCCGCGGCGGTGCTCGGCATCCCGATCGGCACGCTGATGTCGCGCCTCGGCCGCGGCCGGGCGGCGTTGCGCGCCTTCGAGGAGGGCGAGGGCGCCGCGCGGGAGAACGCCGCGCGGAAGGGCGCCGACGAGCCTCGACCGCGCGCGCCCGAGCGGCCGGGCCTGCGCCTCGTGACCCGGGACGGCCGCACCGAGGGGCCGGGCGATGCGCCCTTTGCCCGCCGCGCCGTCGGCGACTTCTGACGGCGCGGAGCGAGACGACGGCGAACGAGGCGACAGGACGAACCCGCGATGACCGACCCGATTGCAGACACCGACCTCATCGCCTTCGTCGACGGGCAGCTCGACGTGATGCGCCGCCTCGACGTGGAGGCGTACCTGGCGGGCAACCCCGACGTGGCGGCCCGCGTGATGGCCGAGATGCACGACCGCGACGCTCTGCGCGAATCCTTCGCGCCGTCGCCCGGCCCCGGGCCGGACCGCCTGCGCATCGCCGCCCGCCGCCTCGACCGGTCGCTGCGCTGGAACCGCGTCGCGTCGCGCTTCAAGCGGGCGGCGGCGATCGCCGTGCTCGTCGGTGCGGGCTGGCTCGCGCACAGCGAGGTCGGCCAGTTCGGGGTGCCCGACACCTTCGCCTCGCCGGTCGACCCGGCGCTCGTCGCCGACGCGCAGCAGGCCCGGCAGGTGGCGCAGCTCCGCGTCCGCATCGGCGCGCAGGGCGTGCCGGCCTACGACCGGGCGCGGCTCTCGGCGGCGACCGGCATCGCGCTGCCCGCGGTCCCCGAGGGCTGGACGGTGCGCGACGTGCAGGTGTTTCCCGCCCGCAGCGGCACCGGGATCGAGGTGGCGTTCGCGGCCGGCGAGCTCGGCGAGGTTTCCCTGTTCGCAACCCGGCGCCGCGCGACCGGGCTCGTGCACGCGGCCGGGCTCGCCACCGAGGTGGCCGATGCCGGCGACGGCGCGACGCTGGCCTGGACCACCGGCGACTCGGCCTACGCCGTCAGCGGCGGCCACGACGCGAAGGACCTGCGCCACGCCGCGCTCGCGCTCGCTTCGGCGCCCTGACGCCGGTCAGTCCAGCATCGACGGCGTCCGGTCGGCGGCGAGCATCGCCCGCGCCTCGGCCGAATCGACGTCCATGCGGGCGATCAGCGCCTCGGCGCTCGAGAAGCGCTCCTCGCCGCGGATGAAGCCAACGAGCTCGACCGCGATCTCCTGCCCGTAGAGGTCGCCCGCGAACCCGAACAGGTTGACCTCGAGCAGCGGCGCGCCGTCGTCGAAGGTCGGGCGGCGGCCGTAGCTCGCCACCCCGTCCCGCATCGTGCCGTCGGGCAGGCGCACGCGCACCGCGTAGATGCCGTGGGCGAGGGCGCAGTCCGAGAGCGCGAGGTTGGCGGTCGGATAGCCCAGCGTGCGCCCGCGCTTGTCGCCGTGCCGCACGGCGGCGATCACGAACCAGCGGTAGCCGAGCAGCGCGTTGGCGCGGGCCACCTCGCCCTCGGCGAGCGCCCGCCGGATCGCGCTCGACGAGACCGGGTCGGCCTCGGTGCCGAGCGCCACCGGCGCGACGATGCGGCACGACAGGCCGACCTCGGCGCACAGGGCCGCCAGCATCTCCGGCGTGCCCTCGCGCCCGCGCCCGAAATGGAAGTCGTGCCCGACGACGACGCCCGACAGGCCGAGGTCGTCGCGCAGCAGCCGATCGACGAAGTCGCGCGCGCCGGTGCCGGCGAGGCCCGCGTCGAACCGGCGCACGATCACCCCGTCGAGCCCGAGCCGCCGGAAGACGATCTCGCGGGCGGCGACGCCGGTGAGGCGGAACATCGGCTTGTCGGGGGCGAAGTAGGCTCGGGGATGCGGCTCGAAGGTGAGGATCGCCGCCGGGACCCCGGTCTCGTCGGCGGCGGCGCGCACCGCCGCGACCAGCGCGCGATGCCCGCGATGGACCCCGTCGAAATTGCCGATCCCGGCGACGGCGCCGCGAAGCGCTGCCGGCACCGGCTCGTCCTCGCGGCAGATCGTGAAGGGCCCAGGAGCCGCCTCGGGAGCCGTCTCGTCGCCTGACGCCATCGGGAGCTTTTGCGGATCGTCCAGTGCGGCGGCCCTCGCCGGAACCGCGGATTGCAGCGCCGCGGACCCTGTCGAAAACCGCCGGGGCGGTCAAGCGAGGGGGGCCTCCGCAGGATCGTCGAGCCCGCCCGACCCGACATCCGCCCAGCCCGCTTGGTCGCCTGGCCGGAACATGCGACCACCGGCAGCATCCGAGGCGGTGGCGCCTTGCCGATGAAGGGGCCGAGACGCCCGGTGCGCGAGATCCGCTTCGACCCAGGTTTCGACCGAGCGCGGCGATGGCGCGGCCGGTGATGCCGCGCTCGCTGCGGGCGCGGCTGCTCGCGCTCTGGCTGCTGCTGCTCGCCTCCGCCGCGGCCACCGCCTACCTGCTGTTCGCGTTCTACAGCCAGTCGGCCGACGTGCAGGTCGGCCAGGCCGAGGTCGCGGTCGCCCGCGCCTGCCGCGAGATCGTCGACCGCACCGCCTTCGTCGCCGGCGCGATGCCGTCCACGCGCGCGGTCGACGCCGCCCTGCGCGCCGACCTCGCCGATGCGGTGAGCGTGGCGCTCGCCCGCTCGCCCGGCGTCGAGGGCGGGATCTGGACCGCGTCCGAAGGCTCGGTCGCCTACGCCTTCCCGACCTACGAGGGCACCGGGCCGAAGACCGACCTGCCGGCGGCCGAGCGCGACAGCATCGCGCAGATCAATGCCGACGCGCTGCGCACCGAGCGGCCCGTGGCGCTCCGCCGCCCGAGCCGGACGCAGGCCCTGCTGCTCCAGGCCTGCCCCCTGCGCGGCCCGATCGTCGGCGCGACCGCCTGGACCATGGCGCGGATCCAGACCGATCACGGCCCGGCCTACCGCCAGCTGCTTGCCGGCTTCGCCTTCCTCGCGGCGACCGTGCTCGGCTCGGCGCTGTTCCTCGGGCGCTTCCTCTACGGCTTCTCCGGCCACATCGCCCGGCTCAAGGCGCAGCTCGCCGCGCCGCGCTCCGAGCGCGGCGACCTGCCCGACCTCGCGCCGACCGGCGAGCCGGAGCTCGACCGCCTCGTCGACGCGCTGAACGCGGCGAGCGCGCGCCTGCGCGAGGCGCAGGGACGGGCGGTGGCGGCCGAGAAGCTCGCCGCGGTCGGGCGGCTCTCGGCGAGCGTCGCCCACGAGATCCGCAACCCGCTCTCGGCGATGCGCCTCAAGGCCGAGAACGCCCTGGCGAGCGGCGATCCGGCCCGCGCCCGCGGCGCGATCGAGACCGTGCTGGAGCAGGTCGCCCGCATCGACGGGCTGCTCTCGGACCTCCTCGGCCTGACGCAGGCGCGGCCGCCCGTGCGCGCGCCCGCCGACGTCGCCGCCCTGCTCGAGGCCAGCGCCCGCCTGCACGAGGATCTGGCCCGCGAGCAGAGCGTGCGGCTCGCGGTCGAGACCGACGGGCTGCCGGCCGGCGCCCGGGTCTCGATCGATGCCGGCCAGATCGCCCGAGCGCTGGACAACCTCGTGCTCAATGCGCTCCAGCACGTGCCCGAGGGCGGCCTCGTCCGGCTCGCCGCCGCGCGCATCGGCGACGCTCGCGGCGCGCGCCTGCTGCTCACCGTCTCCGATACCGGGCCGGGCGTCCCCGACGCGATCCGGGCCGAGCCGTTCGAGCCCTTCGCGACCGGGCGTCCCGACGGCACCGGCCTCGGCCTCGCGATCGTGCGCGAGATCGCCCGCGCGCATGACGGCGAGGTGCGGCTCGTCGAATCGACCGTGGGCGCCACCTTCGAGATCGACCTGCCCTGGCTCTGATGGCGATATGGCTCTGATCCTCATCGTCGACGACGACGCGGCCCTGGCCGAGAGCCTCGCCGAGACCATCGCCGATCTCGGCCACCGGCCCCTGGTGGCGGCCTCGGGCCGCGAGGCCCTGTCGCGGCTGGCGGCCGAGCCGGGGGTCGCCGCGATCCTGCTCGATCTGCGCATGCCGGGCGATCTCGACGGCATGGCGGTGCTCGCCCGCATCCGCGCGCAGGACAGCCCGCCGCCGGTGACCGTGCTGACGGCCTACGCCAATGCCGGCAACACCATCGAGGCGATGCGGCTGGGCGCGCACGACCACCTGACGAAGCCCGTCGGCCGCGCCGACCTCGCGGCGGTGCTGTCCGCGATGCTCGACCGGCCGGCGATCCCCTCGGCCGCGGCCGGCGAGCCGGGCGCCGGCGACGGCCTCGTCGGGTCGAGCGCCGGGATGCGGCGGGTGCAGAAGACCATCGGGCTCGCCGCCGACAGCGATGCGACGATCCTGATCCAGGGCGAGACCGGCACCGGCAAGGAGCTGGTGGCGCGCGCGCTCCACACCTACGCGAAGCGCCGCTCCGGCGCCTTCGTCCCGGTCAACTGCGCCGCGATCCCCCGCGACCTCCTCGAGAGCGAGCTGTTCGGCCATGTCCGCGGGGCGTTCAGCGGCGCGGTGACGGACCGAACCGGCGCGTTCCGCGAGGCGAACGGGGGAACCCTGTTCCTCGACGAGATCGGCGACATGCCGCCCGAGATGCAGGCCAAGATCCTGCGGGTGATCCAGGACAAGGTCGTGGCGCCGGTCGGCGGGCGCCCGGTCGCCGTCGCGGTGCGGGTGGTCGCCGCGACGCACCGCGACCTGCCGGGGATGGTCGCCGCCGGCACGTTCCGCGAGGACCTGTACTACCGCCTCAACGTCGTCCCGATCGCGCTGCCGCCCCTGCGCGAGCGCCTCGCCGACATCCTGCCGCTGGCCGAGCATTTCCTGGCCGGCGCCGGGCTCGGGGGTAAGCGGCTGACGGCGGCGGCCGCCGCGCGGCTGCTCGGGCATGCCTGGCCGGGCAACGTCCGCGAGCTGCGCAACGTGATCGAGCGCGCCGGCGTGCTGGTGCGGGGCGACGCGATCGACGCGCCCGACCTCGACCTGCCCGCCGCCGCCCGCAGGGCCGAGCCGGTCGACTGGCTCGCCGGCGACCTGCCCGGCGCCGTGGCGCGGCTCGAGGCGGCGATGATCGCAGCGGCCCTGGAGGCGTCCGGCGGCAACCGCACCGCGGCCGCCCGGCGCCTCGGCATCCAGCGCCAGCTGCTCTACGCCAAGATCGAGCGCTACGGCCTCGGCGTGCCGGCCGACGGCGCGCGCCTGTCCGATCTCACGACGGTCGCTGTCGCGAATCCGGACGATCAAGCTTGACCGTTGCCGAGGCAACCATCTGATCCGTAAGCGTTTTGTCGATGGCACGGACGGTGCCATGGCCTTCCCGTGATCCGATCGGGACAGGGAGGCGTCGTGCGGCATCGGAAGACGGCTCTCCTCCCGGCCATCGCGGCGCTCGCCCTCTCGGCAGCGAGCGCCGCGGCGCAGACGGCGTTCGATCCCGCCGGCCTGCCCGAGACACGCGGAACGGTGCGGCAGTACACGCTGACGCCACGCGGCGACATCGACGGCCTGATCCTCACCGACGGCACCGAGGTGAAGGCGCCGCCCCATCTCAGCGTGCAGCTGGCCTTCACGGTGCGCCCCGGGGATGCCGTCACCATCCACGGACTGAAGGCCCGCGCGCTGCCGCTGGTCGACGGGACGATGATCCGCAACGACGCGACCGGGGCGACGGTGATCGACCTCGGGCCGCCCGGGCGCGACCGCAGCGAGACGACGGTGACCGGGCGCGTGGCCATGCCGCTGCACGGCAAGCGCGGCGAGATCAACGGGGTGCTGCTCGCGGACGGCACGCAGGTGCGGATGCCGCCGCGCGAGGCCGAACGCTGGAACGCCGAGCTCCGGGCCGGGCGCGTCCTGACCGTCCGCGGGGTTCTCGCCCGCTGGGCGCTGGGCACCGTGATCGAGGCGCACGCCATCGCCGCCGCCACCGGCGCGATGACCGAGATCGATCCGGGGCGGCCCCCGCCGCCGGACGCCCCTCCGCCGCCGCCGGACGCCGCGCCGCCGCGCTGACCGACCCACCACCCCTCAGAGAGACGATCATGACGACGACGAACGCCACCGGAACCGTCTGGGCCATCTTCGGGCACCGCTTCGCCATCGAAGGCGCCGACGGGCGACACCTCGCCGACCTCGGGCCGAAGGGGGCCGAGGGCATCGCGCTCCGCGTCGGCGATGCCGTGACGGTGGAGGGCGAGCGCAAGCCGTCGGAGATCAAGGTCGCGCGCCTCACCGCCGCCGACGGCACGGTGCACGCGGTGACGTGGCCGGCGAAGGCTGCGGGTTCGGATGCGGATCCGGCCGCGGCGATCGCCGCCGCGGAGGCCGCCGGCTACCGCGTGACCGGCGAGCCGGAGCGGCGGCCGAAGCACTTCGACGTGCCGGCCGAGAAGGACGGGCAGGCCGTCCGGCTGCACGTCGACCACGACGGCACCGTCCGCAAGCCGAAGCCGGCGACGGCCGAGGCGGCCTGATCGCAGCCGGGCGGCGGAACACAGGCGCGATCAACGACTTGAGCACCCGGCCGAGCGGAGGCGATCCGCCCGGCCACCCGACCAGCGAGGGCGACGACGTGAGCACGACACAGGCGGGGGCGAGGGACGGCACGGCCGGTTCGATGCCGTCGGCGAAGACCCTGCGCGGGCTCGACGCCCTCAACTTCTTCCTCGCCGACGTGCGCGACGGCCTCGGGCCCTATCTCGCGATCTACCTGATCGCCGTGCGCGGGCCCGACCAGGGCTGGAACGAGGCAACGACGGGCCTGATCATGACGATCGCGGGCATCGCCGGGCTGATCGCGCAGACGCCGGCCGGGATGCTGATCGACGGCACCAACGCCAAGCGCGCCGTGGTGATCGCCGCCGCCCTGGCGGTGACGGCGAGCTGCCTCGCGCTGCCGTTCATCGGCAACTTCTACCTCGTCGCCGCGACGCAATCGGTCGCCGGCGTCGCCGGGGCGATCTTCCCGCCGGCGCTCGCCGCCATCACCCTCGGGATCGTCGGCCCCAAAATGTTCTCGCGGCGGATCGGCCGCAACGAGGGCTTCAACCACGCCGGCAACGCCGTCTCCGCCGCGCTCGCCGGCGGGCTCGCCTACTTCTTCGGGCCCGTCGTGGTGTTCTGGCTGATGGGGGCGCTCGCCGTCTGCTCCATCGGCGCGATGCTCTTGGTGCCGGCGCGAGCCATCGACGACGACCTCGCCTGCGGCATGACCAAGGAACAGGACGTCGTCGAGGAGAACGCGCCGTCGGGCTTCGCCACCCTGCTGAAGAACAAGCCGCTGGTACTGTTCGCCGGCCTGTGCGCGCTGTTCCACCTTTCGAACGCGGCGATGCTGACCTCGGTCGGGCAGCTGCTGACGCACCTGTCGGGCAAGGACCACGCGACCTCGCTGATCGCGGTCTGCATCGTCGCCGCGCAATGCGTGATGGTGCCGGTGGCGATGTTCGTCGGTGCCAAGGCCGACGCGATCGGGCGCAAGCCGATCTTCCTCGCGGCCTTCGGCGTTCTGGCCCTGCGCGGCGTGCTCTACACGCTGTCGGACAACCCGTTCTGGCTCGTCGGCGTCCAGCTGCTCGACGGCGTCGGTGCCGGCGTCTACGGCGCGCTGTTCCCGGTGGTGGTGGCCGACCTCACCCGCGGCGGCGGCCGCTTCAACGCCGCGCAGGGGGCGGTGGCGACGGCGCAGGGGCTCGGTGCCGCGTTCAGCGCCACCTTCGCCGGGCTGATCATCGTCTCGGCGGGCTACTCGGCCGCGTTCCTGGCGCTCGCGGCGACCGCCGGGCTCGGCTTCGTCCTCTACCTCGCGCTGATGCCCGAGACCCGCGACGCGACCGCGATCGGAGGCCGCCCGGACGGCGGCCTGCCGGCCGCGATGCCCGCGACCGCTTGATCGGACGGACCCACCCGCAATGTCCGACGCCTCCATGCCGACCGCCGCCGAGCGCGGGACGCCGACCGCCGAACCACTGGTGTTCCTGCACGTCGGCGACCTGCACCTGACGAAGCCCGACACGCGCAACGCCGCCGACTTCCGCGCGATCCTCGACCAGATCGCAATGATCGCGCCGCAGCACCTGCTCGACTTCGTCTACCTGCCCGGCGACCTCGCCGAGAACGGCTGGGCCTGCGAGTACGCGATCCTCGCCGACGCCCTCGCCCGGCATCCGCACCTGCCGGTGCGCCTGATTCCCGGCGACCACGACCGGCAGCAGGGGGCGATGGCCGACTTCCAGGCGTTCCACGCCGGCCTGGTCGCGTCGCGGGGCCTGCCGGCTCCGACGGTGTGGACGCTGGACCAGCCGCCGGTGGGGTCGCCCGAGGAGACCTGGCCGCCGGCCGAGATCCCGCATTACTGCGCGTGCGAGAATTTTCAGGGCGTCCGCTGCCTGTTCGTCGACATCGTCAGCCCGGGCTACGGCCGGAAGGGCATCGGCCTCGATTTCCGCCTGGGGCCCGACCAGACGCAGTGGCTGAGCGCGGCGCTGACCCAGGCGGCCGAGGACGGCGTTCCCGTCGCGGTGTTCATGCACGCCTACCCCGACGACCTGCGCGAGCCCGACGACCGCCTCGACGTCGCCGGCCTGTTCCGGGCCACGGGCGTGCGCCTCGTGGAGATGGGCCACACCCACTACAACGAGCTCGCCCATGACGGGCGCACCCTCTACGCCGCGGCGCGTTCGGTCGGGCAGAACGAGGACGGCTCGGTCGGCTACGCGGTCGCGGCGATCGACGGCCCGGTCACGAGCTGGCGCTTCAAGGCGCTCGACCGCCCGTGGCCGTTCGTGCTGATCACCAGCCCGGCCGACCGGCGCGTCGCCGCGCGGCCGGCGACGCCCGAGACCTCCGGCATGGTCGCCGACGCGCGCGGGCGGATCGCGGTCCGCGCCGTGGTGCTCTCCGACGCGCCGCCGCGCTACGTGCATGCCCGCGTCGGGACAGGGCCATGGGTCCGCATGGCGCACGAGGGCGGGCGCACCTACGCGGCGTGGCTGGCCTGGCCGCGGGACGCGCGCAGCATCCAGGTCGAGGCGGTGCACGCGGACTGGTCCGGCCACGGGCCCGACTTCGTCGACACCGACGTGGTCGAGCCGGTCGTCGCCTTCGACGAGCCCGGCTTCGTGCCCGCGATCCCGGGCAAGCCCGGCAGCGACGTGCCGAATGTCGGCCGCTGGCTCCAGAAGGGCGTGCGCGGCGACCAGCTCGGCCCCAACCGGGCCGGGCGCAAGTGGTGAGCGCCTGACCCAGGATTTCAGGACGACACGCGCCCCGCGGGGCGCCGGGGGATGCAAGACGTGATCGCTGGACTGGCCATGACACCCAACCTCGCGACCTGGGGGATCGCGGGCGCCGCGACGCTCGGCGTGATCCTGCGGCCGTTCGGATGGCCGGAGGCGATCTGGGCGGCGCTCGGGGCCGTCCTCCTCGTCGTCCTCGGGCTGCTGCCGTGGCACGACGCGCTCGACGGCGTCGCCAAGGGGACCGACGTCTACCTGTTCCTCATCGGCATGATGCTGCTCGCCGAGATCGCGCGGAAGGAGGGCCTGTTCGACTGGCTCGCGACGATCGCGGTGCGGATGGCCAAGGGCTCGGCCACGCGGCTGTTCCTGCTGGTCTACGTCGTCGGCACGGTGGTGACGGTGTTCCTCTCGAACGACGCCTGCGCCGTGGTGCTGACGCCGGCCGTCTACGCCGCGACCAAGGCGGCGAAGGTCGAGAACCCGCTGCCCTACCTGTTCATCTGCGCCTTCATCGCCAACGCGGCGAGCTTCGTGCTGCCGATCTCGAACCCGGCCAACCTCGTCGTGTTCGCCGACCACATGCCGCCGCTGGGGGAATGGCTCGCGACCTTCGGCCTGCCCTCGGTGCTGGCCATCGTCGCCACCTACCTCGTCCTGCGCGTCACGCAGAACGGCACGCTGAAGCGCCAGGCGATCGCGACCGACGTCGAGGCCGCGTCGCTCGGGCTCGGCGGCAAGGTCGCGGGCGCCGGCATCGTCGCCACCGCGGCTGCGCTGATCGGGTCGTCGGCGGCCGGGATCGAGCTCGGCCTGCCGACCTTCATCGCGGGGCTGGCCACCACCCTCGTCGTCCTCGCGATCAAGCGCAGCGGCCTCGTCGCGGTGGTGAAGGATGTGTCGTGGAGCGTGCTGCCGCTGGTCGCCGGCCTGTTCGTCCTGGTCGAGGCGCTGGAGAAGTCCGGCGTGCTCAAGATGATCGCCGACCAGCTCAAGGCCTACGCCCAGGCCGACCCGGCCGGCACCGCCTGGGGCTCGGGCGTCGTCGTCGCCGTCGGCTCCAATCTCGTCAACAACCTGCCGGCGGGCCTCCTCGCCGGCGCCGCGGTCCATGCCGCGGCCGTCTCGAAGACCATCGCCGCCGCGATCCTGATCGGCGTCGACCTCGGGCCGAACCTCTCGGTCACCGGCTCGCTCGCCACGATCCTCTGGCTCACCGCGATCCGGCGCGAGGGCGAGGATGTCGGCTTCTGGCGCTTCCTCAAGCTCGGCCTGCTGGTGATGCCGCCGGCGCTGGCGCTGGCGCTCGCCGGCCTGCTCCTCGTCTGACGCCTCGGCCAAGCCCTCAGCCCTTCGGATCGGAGATCCCCCCGTGAACGCCGCCCTGCTCTATCCCTTCATCCTCGTCGCCGGCGCCCTCCAGGCGCTCGGCAACTCCATGAACGCCCAGCTGCGGGGGCGGCTGGTGAACCCCTGGCTGGCGGCAACGGTGTCGTTCGCCCCGATCGTGTTCGTGTTCGCGACGCTGTTCTTCATCATGCCGGTGCCGCTCCCGACCCTGGAGACGCTGGGCAAGATGCCCTGGTACGCCCCGCTCGGCGGCGTCGCGGGCGCGGTCGCGGTGTTCGGCGGTCTCGCCTTCATCGACAAGGTCGGGGCCGGGCCATTCAACGGCCTGACGCTCACGGCCAACATCCTGGCCTCGCTGGCGATGGATGCGTTCGGCCTGTTCGGGCTGCAGGGCGGCGGCTTCAAGCCGATGCCGTGGCTCGGCGGCCTGCTGATGGCCGTCGGCGTCTTCTTCATCGCCCGCACCACCGCCGACACGGGCGGGGAGAAGGACGAGGGCCACGGCCTCAACCCGAAGCTGCTCTACCCGTTCATCGTCGTCGCGGGCATCCTGCAGGCGGTGGGCGTGGTGTGGAACTCCCAGCTGCGCGGCGCCCTGGTGAACCCCTGGCTCGCGGCGACCGTCTCGTTCCTGCCCGTCGTCTTCGTGTTCGCGCTGGTGTTCCTGGTGCGGCCGACGCCGCTCCCGACCCGCGAGGACGTGAAGGGCGTGCGCTGGTGGATGCCGCTCGCCGGCATCACCGGCGCGGTGGCGGTGTTCGGCGGCCTGCTGTTCGTCGACACGGTCGGCGCCGGCGCCTTCAACGGCCTCTTGATCACCGCCAACCTGCTGACCTCGGTGGCGCTCGATCATTTCGGCTGGGTCGGCATGAAGCAGGTCAAGGCCGGCCCGGCGCGGCTCGGCGGCGCCGCGCTGATGGTGGCCGGCATCCTGCTGATCTCGATCTTCTGACGATGCGGCCCCCGGCGGACGGCGCGTCAAACGTCGTCCGGGCCCTCGCTGCCCGTGTCGGGACCCGTGCCTTTGCCCTTGCCTTGCGCGACCGCGCCGGCGCGGATCGCGTCGAGCGTCTGGGTCGGCGTCAGCGCCTGCGGGTCGACGAGGCAGTGCAGCATCGCCGGCAGCCCGGAGGCGAGCGCCCGCTCGAAGGCCGGCGCGAAGTCCTCCGTCCGCTCCACGCGCTCGCCGTGGCCGCCATAGGCGCGGGCCAGCGCCGCGAAATCCGGGTTGCGCAGCCGCGTGCCGGAGACGCGGCCGGGATATTCGCGCTCCTGATGCATGCGGATGGTGCCGTACATGCCGTTGTCGAGCACCACGACGACGACCGGGATCGCGTATTGCACGGCGGTCGCGAATTCCTGGCCGGTCATCAGCAGGTCGCCGTCGCCCGCGAGCGCGACCACGATGCGCTCGGGGTGCGTGCGCTTGGCCATGATCGCGGCGGGCACGCCGTAGCCCATCGAGCCCGAGGTCGGCGCGAGCTGGGTTCGGAAATCCCGGAACCGGTAGTAGCGGTGGATCCAGGTGGCGAAGTTGCCCGCCCCGTTGCAGAGGATCGCGTCGGCCGGCAGCCGCCCGCGCAGGAAGGTCACCGCCTCGCCGTACTGGAAGGCGCCGGGCGTCGCCGCCGGTCGCTCCGACCAGTCGCGGTAGCTCGCATGCGCCGCGACCGCGCGTCCACGCCGCGCCGCGACGGCCGGCGGCGATGCCCGGAGCGCCGCGAGCAGCGGGCCGGGCGCGGCCTGGATCGCCAGGGCCGGCTGGTAGACCCGGCCGAGCTCGTTCGCGTCCGGGTGGGCGTGGACCAGCGGCAGGCCGGGATCGGGGATGCCGAGCAGGCGATAGGACTGCGCCGTCATCTCCGAGAGCCGGCCGCCGATCATCACCAGCAGGTCGGCCGCGCGGATGCGGGCGACGAGGGCCGGGTTCGGGCCGATGCCGAGCTCGCCGGCGTAGTGCGGATGGTCGGCCGGAAAGAGGTGGGCGCGCCGGAACGAGGTCGCCACCGAGAGGTCCTCGGCCTCGGCGACGGCGACGAGGTCGTCGCGCGCGGCCTCGTTCCAGCGCGAGCCGCCGACGAGGACGATCGGGCTTTGCGCGCCGTCGAGCCTCCGGCGCAGGTCGGCCACGTCCTCCGGGCGGGGTGCGGGCTCCGCCGGCTCGACGGGCCCCGCATCGGCGACCGCGACCGCGTCGTCGAGCATGTCCTCCGGCAGCGCCACCACCACCGGGCCGGGGCGCCCCTGCATCGCCGTCCGGAAGGCGCGGGCCACGAGCTCGGGGATGCGCGCGGCGTCGTCGATCTCGACCACCCACTTGGCCACGGTGCCGAACATCGCGCGGTAGTCGATCTCCTGGAACGCGTCGCGGTCCCGCATCGCGCGGGCGACCTGGCCGACGAACAGGATCATCGGCGTCGAGTCCTGCTGCGCCACGTGCAGGCCGGATGCGGCGTTGGTGGCGCCGGGGCCGCGGGTGACGAAGCAGATGCCCGGCCGGCCGGTGAGCTTGCCCGCCGCCTCGGCCATCATCGCGGCCCCGCCCTCCTGCCGGCAGACCAGCACGTCGACGTCCGTGTCGTAGAGCGCGTCGAGCACTGCGAGGTAGCTCTCGCCGGGGACGCAGGTCAGGCGCCCGACGCCCTGCGCCAGGAGCTGGTCGACGAGCACGCGCGCGCCGGTTCGGGGTCGGGCCATCGGCGGTTTCCTCGTGCGGACCGGAGCGGTCGCCCTCGCGCGGGGAAGTCTGGTTCGCCGGGCGTCGAAGGCAAGGCCGCAGCCTGCGCGCGGCGGCGGGAGACGAGGCCGTCGCGAACATGCTCGGCCTCCGTTCGAGGCCCTGCCGCGCGGGGCGGCCCTGTCAGTCCGTCGCGTCGTCGGCGCCGGACACCGCATCGCGGAAGCGAAGCAGGCGGGCGCGGGCCGAGCGCGAATCCGCCTCGGGTGCGTCGCCGTCCGGACGAAGGGCGGCGGCCTCGTCGAGACCGGTGGCGTGCTGCGCCCGCACGAGCGGTGCGCCGATCGCGGCCATCAGGATCCGCAGCCCGTCGATCCAGTCCTCGACCTCGGCCAGCGAGGCGAAGCCCTCGCGCCGATACGTCTTGTCGGGTGCGAGCCTGGCGACGGCGTCGAACAGGCCGTCGTCCCGGTCGTGAATGCGATAGGAAACCAAGCGAGGCATGACGAATAGATACCTCAACCTTCCCCGTGCGAGAAGGTTGCCCGTGAGGAAATCGGACGCGATGGTATCGGTTCCGACCTTCAGGCAGCGCATTCGGGTCGCACGGTCCCGTGATCCGCGAAGCTCAGCATCCGGGCGCGATTGCCTGAGCCCGTGATGCGCGGCACGGTGATTCCGAAGGATGGGGCGTTGCTTGCCGAGGCAACGATTTCTGAAGTCGCTCGCGATCGCGCCCCGTTCATCACCGGCTCAGAATTTAATATGCAATTACCTTAGACTGGCTCAAAAGAGCTTGACCGTAAGAACCTTGGGACGCTCCATCGGCATGACGCACGCCATCTCCAACGGTCGGGACGAAACCTTCGAGACCGAGCTGAACGAGGTCGACGTCGCGGCCGCGGTCCGCAACCATCTCGGCGGCGAGCTGCGCGCCTACTTTGCCCTGCCGACCTGCGATGCCCTGCCGGAACCGCTCCTCGTGCTGGTGCGCCGCTTCGAGGCGGTGCTGGCGAGCCGCGGCGAGACGCCGACCACGGCGTTCCGCGACGACCTGATGGCGGTGCTTCCGGCTTTGCGCACCTTCGCGTTCTCGCTCGTCGGCGACATGAGCCGGACCGACGACCTGGTCCAGGAAACGCTGATGAAGGCGTGGATGAACCAGCACCGGTTCCAGCCGGGCTCGAACCTGGTCGCGTGGCTGTTCACGATCATGCGCAACCAGTTCTACACCGAGATCCGCAAGCGCAAGCGCGAGGTCGAGGATGCGGACGGGGTCCAGGCCGGCAAGCTCACCGCCGTGCCCGATCAGGAGGACGTCGTCACCCTGAAGCGGCTCTACGCGGTGATGGAGACGCTGCCGGCGACGCAGCGGGAGGCGCTGCTTCTCGTCGGGGCCGAGGGCCTGACCTACGAGGAGGCGGCGGTCCGGCTGCAATGCCAGGTCGGCACGGTGAAGAGCCGGGTCAGCCGGGCGCGGGGCCAGCTCGCCGGCCTGCTCGGGCTCGAGCGGGAGCCGCCGCCGCGTCACGCCCCCTGACGCGCGGCGGCGCCCGGCCGCCCGGAGAGCGGTCCAATGCCGCGTCGGGTGGCGGCGGCCGCGCGGGGCGCCACTTCGGGTCTCGGCGACCGTCCAGCCGGGCTCGAGCGACCCAGGATCCATGGCGACCTACTTCACGGCCGACACGCATTTCGGCGATGCCGACCTCGTCCGGCGCCGGCGCAGCGCCTTCGGGTCGGTCGAGGACCACGACGAGGCGCTGGTCGCACGCTGGAACGCGCGCGTCGGCGCCGACGACGAGGTCTGGCACCTCGGCGACTTCGCCGCCGAGGCGAGCCGCGCGCATTGCGCCGCGATCTTCCGGCGGCTGAACGGCGTGAAGCGGCTGGTGCGCGGCAACCACGACACCAACCGCGTGCTCGACCTGCCCTGGGCCGAGCCGCCGGTCGACAGCGCCCGCATCAGCGTGATGGATGCCGCCGGCCGCCCGCAGCGCCTGTTCCTGTCGCACTACCCGCATCGCTCGTGGCCGGGCTTCTGGCGCGAGACCCGGCACCTCTACGGCCACACCCACGCCTGCCTGCCCGACACCAGCCGATCCTGCGACGTTGGCGTCGACGCGCAGGATTACCGACCGGTCGACCTCGCCGAGGTGCTCGCCCGCCAGGACGCCGCCGAACAGGCGCCCGAGGAGATGGCGATCCGCGGCCTGCGCTGAGACGCGCCTGCGCCGGCCCGCCGGCGTCAATCGGCCGGGACGAAGCGCAGCGTGCCCGCGCGCCGGGTCGGCTGGCCGGTGTCGCTGGTGTGGTTGATCCCGTCCATCACCGGAACCTCCGCGAAATCGAACGGGCTGACCCCGTCGAGGCAGGCGACGTTGACCGCGTACAGGGTCCGGTCGGACCGGCGCTGGTGATGGGTGTAGACCCCGCAGCGCGCGCAGAAGAAGTGCTGCGCCGTGCCGGTGTGGAAGCGGTAGCGCGTCAGCGCCGCCTCGCCCTCCAGGATCTCGACCCCGCCCATCGCCGCCATCGCGACGACGGCGCCGCGCATCCGGCAATAGGAGCAGGTGCAGCGGCGGATCGACCGGAAGCCGTCGCCGAGCGTCGCCGAGAACCGGACCGCGCCGCAATGGCACCGGCCCGTCAGGGTCGTCGTGTCGTTCGCCATGTCGCCTCCGTCGTCCACTTCCGATCACGTGCGCGGCCGCGCCGCGGCCTCGGTGGTCCGCCCCGGCCGGATCACCACGCCAGGCACGCCGCGCCGAGGGCGACGGCGAGGCAGGACGCGATCCGGCGCGGGCTCAGTTCCTCGCCGAGAAAGAGCCGTCCGATGAGGGCGGCGTAGACCACGCTGGTCTCGCGCAGGGCCGAGACCGCCCCCATCGCGTCGGACTGCATCGCCCAGATCACGATGCCGTAGGCGAGCAGCGAGACCAGGCCGCCGGCGAGCGCCATCGCGGTCTGCGCGCCGGTATAGGCCGGCGGCGTCCCGCGCATCGCCCAGTAGAGCGGCGGCATGGTCAGGCTCCACAGCAGGAACATGCTCGCCGCGTAGGACAGGCTGTTCCCCGACAGCCGCACCCCGATGCCGTCGACGACGGTGTAGGCCCCGATCAGCGATCCGGTGGTGAGCGCGGCCGGGACGAAGTCCGCCCGCATCCGCCCCTGGAAGGCGAGGGATAGGATGCCGCCCGAGACCAGGACGATGCCGAGGACGGCGACCGCGCCGGGCGTCTCGTGCGCGAACACCGCGGCGCCGAGGGCGACGAGGACGGGCGATGAGCCGCGCGAGATCGGGTAGGTCTGCCCGAGGTCGCCCGAGCGATAGGTCCGCACCAGGGAGAGGTTGTAGGCGGTGTGGATCAGCGCGGAGGCGATCACGTAGGGCCAGCTCGCCGCGTCCGGCCACGGCAGGAGCGCGACCGCGACCGCCGAGACGGCGGCGACGGCGATCATCATCAGGGTCATCGACCACAGCCGGTCGCTGCCACCGCGCAGCACCGCGTTCCAGCCGGCATGGAGGATCGCGGCGCCGACGACGCAGGCGAGGACGAGCGGGGTCATGCGCGGTCGCCGGGCATGGGCGTCACGACCGCCGCGCCGGCGCGAGCCGGGGCGACAGCGCGAGCACCAGCGGGATCACGGCGAACGCCGTCGCCGCGGCCGCCATCGCCGCCCAGCCGGGCCCGACCGCATCGCCGAGCGGCCCGTAGAGTAGGGGCGTCGCCAGCGCGCTGAAGCCGAGGGTGCAGGTGTAGAACACGGCGAAGGCACGCTCGACGTGCCCGCCCGGCGCGAGCTCCGGCACCGTGCCGTAGAGGACGGAGGAGGTGCCGTTCAGCAGCAGGCCGAGCAGCGGCAGCACGGCGATGGCTGGCGCGAGCGGCAGGGCGACGACGGCGAGGATCGCCGCCGCCGTCCCGGCCTCGGTGGCGATCACGCTCGGCGTCACGCCGAAGCGGGCGCCGAGACGGCCGAACGCCGCCTTGCCCAGCGCGCCGCCGACCGCGACGAGGGCGAACGCGATCCCGACGGTCGCGAGCGCTGCCCCCTTCGCCTGGAGCAGGAACGGCAGGTAGATGAGGAAGGCCGGCCGCGCCGCGTTGTCGAGCATGCCGATCGCCACCAGCAGCCCGAACCCGGCCCGGCCCTCCCGCGCCCCGCCGGCCGGGGTCGCCCGCGGCTCGCCCGGCTCGGCTTCGCGCGACGCCGGCTCACGCGGCAGCAGGACGGCGACGGCGATCGCGACCGCGGCACCGAGGCCGGCGACGATCCACAGCACGGCGCGCCATTCGGCGCGGAGGAGGAGGAAGCCGACGAGGGGCGGCAGCGCCGCCTTCCCGAGGTCGCCGGTGAAGTTGTAGGTGCCGAGCGGCCCGCGCGCGGCCTTTCCATACGCCCGGGCGATGACCGCCGAGGCGAGCGGGTGCTGCGTGCTGCTGCCGGCCCCCGAGAGGGCGAGGGCGAGGCACAGGGTGACGAGGCCGCCCGACGCGCCGGCGAGAGCGTAGCCGGCCGCGCCGAGCAGCGTCCCGAGCACCAGCACGGTGCGCAGGCCGAGCCGGCGGGCGACGGCGGTGGCCGGCATCTGCAGCCCGGCCAGCGCGCCGACGTAGAGCGAGCGCAGCACGGCCAGCGCGACGTAGCCGAGGCCGAACTCCGCCTGCCACACCGGTAGCAGCACGTAGATCAGGTCGGTGTAGCCGTCGTGGAGCGCGTGGTTCAGGCCGACCACCGCGAGCGAGCGCCCCGCCTCCGCGACCTGGGCCGGCTCGGATGGGGCGGCGAGGTTCGGTGGGCGCGCGGAGCGGCTGTCCGTGTTGCTGGCCGTGTTCATGGCCGGCGAGGATGCCGTCCTCGCCGCCGGCTGACAAACGCCTTATGTTGACGCGCGTGTGAGGAAAGCTGACGCGCATGCATCGCCGACTGCCGCCGCTCAACGCGCTCAAGGCCTTCGAGGCCGCCGGCCGGCACCAGAGCTTCACGCTGGCCGCGGCGGAACTCGGCGTGACGCACGGTGCCGTGAGCCGGCACGTCCAGGCGCTCGAGGCCTGGCTCGGGACGCCGCTGTTCGAGCGCCACAACCGTCGCGTCGTCCTGACGGAAGCCGGGCGGGGCTACCTCGCCGAGATCGGGGCCGCCCTCGACCGCGTCGCGCTCGCGACCGCGCGGCAGATGGAGCGGGGGCAGGCGCGCGTGCTGCACGTGAACGCGCTCGCGACCTTCACGCTGCGCTGGCTGATCCCGCGCCTCTCGGCCTTCCAGCGCGGCAACCCGGCGATCGAGGTCCGGCTGACCACCTCGAACGTGCCGCTCGCCCACATCGTCGAGCCGTTCGACGTCGCGATCCGCGGCGGGCCGGACACGTGCCCCGGTTATGTCCGGCAGCGTTTCCTGACCGAGCGGCGCATCCCCGTCTGCAGCCCGGCGCTGCTGCAGCGCCTGCCGCTCCGCACGCCGGCGGACCTGGAGCGCCACACGCTGCTGCACGCGGCGACGCTGCCCGAGGTGTGGCTGCACTGGCTGCAGGCCGCCGGCGTGCCGAACCTCGGCCCGGCGCGCTCGGTGACGCTGGAGCACTTCTACCTCACGCTGCAAGCCGCCCTCGACGGGCTGGGCGTGGCGATGGGGCCGGAGCGGTTGATCGCCGACGACGTGGCGGCCGGCCGGCTGACGCTGCCCTTCGACGGCCCGGCGCTGCCGGCGCGCAGCTACCACGCCTACGTCCCGGAGGCCCGCGCCGAGGACCCGGCCGTGCGCGCCTTCTGCGACTGGCTTCCGAAGGCCGCCTGAGCCTCGCCGATGGGAGCCCGCCGCATGCAACCGGACTGACGCTGGATACCGACGACGCGCATTAGCGGTTGCCATCCGGACGCGGCCTCGGGCATGGCGGGGCGACGACGATGAGCCGGCCTCCGGGGGCGGAGCCGGGCGGCGGGGTGGCGATGGCGATCAATCAGGAAGCAGTCGAGCGGCTCGCGGAAGCCTCCGCCCTGCGGGTGCTCGTCCAGACGGTCGCGGTGCTGGTGTTCGAGCAGAGCGGCCTGCCGCCGGACCGGGTGCGCGCGCTCGGGCGCAGCCTCAGCGCCGAGATGTCGGACATCGAGATCCCCGGCGCCGGCGGCCCCGACCTCGACGCCATCCGCCAGGCGAATGCGCAGGCGGTGGTGGCCGCCTTCGAGAGCGTCGCCGAGGCGATGCGGGACGGCGGCGCGGCGACCTCCGGCGCCTGACCGGTTCCGGACCGGCCGCGGCGCCTCCGGATCGGCGTCGGCGAGGATGCCGACGGCCACGTTGCGTGCGGTCCCGATCACGGCCGACGCCGCCGACGAAGCGGCTTCCCGCCGGCGTATCGCGACCCGGCACAGCCGGCACGATCGCCGCAGCGCGCGGCGCCGCCGGCCCTCAAGCCCCGGCCGGGTCCATCGCGCGGCGAACGAGCGCCCCCATTCAGCAGCAGCGCGCCGACGGAACATCGCGTCTCGCCGATGACGTCCCCCGACCTGCGGAAGTGCGCGTCACGGACGATCTCAGCAAAGACAATCGCCTTGAAACACTTTTCTGTATTATCTATATTTTATAAATCGAAATTCTGTCTCATAATATACTGCTATTCTGAGTGCCGCATCACGAAACTATTCGGACGATCGTCGGCGATATTCGTCGGGTCCGAAGACCGCGGAAAAGTGATGCCTGCCATCGTCGCGGGATTCGGGCAAAACAGATAGCTCCTTTTGCATAGATAAAAGTCGATCGTTGCAGCGGTAGAAAAGTCGGAAGCTACAACCAACTTACGATTGTTTCATAAGATGTGGCACGATTCAGTAACGTTCGGCATCCCCTCGCGCGGATACGCCGAGGGTCGCGGATCGAAACGTCGGGGATCTTGGATCGGCTCGATCCGTGTCCTCGAAGCGCCTCGCGACGGGGGCCGCCGCAGGTCTTTCGACGGGCGTTGCATGCAGCCGAAGAGATCGCGGCTCGGAGATCCCGATCCTCACGTCCTTCGCGGAATGATCGTCGGTGCGGTCGGGAGATAGGCCAGGGCAAGAACAGGGCACGATGAAGGGCAAGGCGAATTCGAGGGCGGGGATCTGGCGACCCAGGGGACGCATAGCCGAGTCGATCGGCTCCGCGACGAACGTCCGGGATTTCAACGATCGGGACATGGTCCCGGTGCAGTTCGAGATCGGGCGGTCGTCCGAGATCAAGATCGAGCTCGTCGGCAGCCAGAGCGATCTGCTCAGTTTCTGGGACGTGAGGTCCGTCGGCCCCTACAGCAGAAGGCCGAAATCCGCTTACGACATCGTGACGATCAACTTCACGTTGGGCGGGCATACGAACTACGTCTTCCAGGACGGTCGTGCCATGGGGGCGCCGACGACCGCGATCCTCGCCGATCATCAGGATCTGAGCGATGCGCAATCGTCGGACGGGTTCCACCTGTTCGGCTGCTCGATCTCGAAACAGGCGTTGACGACCATCAACGCGGCTCTGACCGGCGGCGAAGCGACCGGTTTCCCGCCCTTCGCCCGGGGCGCCGACATGGGGGCGCCCGGCATCAGAGCCTTGTACTGCGCGATGCGGCAGATCTATCGCCGATGCCTCGAGGTCGAGCCTTCGGGCGATCACACCCTGGCGCTGATGCAGGAGATCCTGGGGTATCAACTGCTTTCGGCCTGGCCGAGGCGGGCGGAGGCGATCGCCGACGTCCGGCGGCAGGCCCGGCCGTCGCGCCTGAGCCTCGCGAAGGACTACATTCAGACGTATCTCGCCACGCCCCTGGCGTTGAGCGACATCGCCGCGGCCGCCGGGCTGAGCGTCCGCGGGTTGCAGGACAACTTCCGCCGGTCGGTCGACCAGACGCCGTTCCGATACATCATCCAGCAGCGCCTGATGCGCGTCCACGAAGATCTCGTCGCGACTTCGAACATGAATCTCTCCGTCGGAGACATCGCAAGACGGTGGGGCTTCGTCCACATGAGCGATTTCGGGCAGCGCTATCGCCGCATGTACGGGTGTGCACCGACCCAGACCCGTCGCGAGGCATCCGGTCGCCCCTGACCACCGACATCCCATCGCGGGCGAGGCGGTGATGCCGCGGTGGAACCCAGGATCACCCAATGTTCAACCAGAGGTATGGAAAGTCGCGGAAAGTATCAATTTTGCGATGCGTAGTATCACAAACGTGATCTCGTCGGCGGATCGTCATGTCGATGCCAATTCTGACAGGAGTATAAGCCGGTCTTAACTATTTATAGTCTAGGTTGTGCCTGGAATTCATCGCCTGCCTGTACGAATTCTCGCCTCGAAGGACGAGCACGCTGGGAAGCCGATGATTGGACGGGGGGCGGCATGTTGACATTTCGAAATCATCGCGCATCGATCGCGGCGGATCTGCTGGACAAATCGCAGGCCGTGATCGAGTTCGACCCCGGCGGCAAGATCCTTACCGCCAACGCCAACTTCCTCGCGGTGATGGGATACGGCCTCGACGAGATCCAGGGGCGGCATCACAGCCTGTTCGTCCCGCCGTCATATGCGACCAGCGAGGCGTATCGGCAGTTCTGGGCGGATCTGGCGCAGGGCAAGTCGCAACAGGCCGCCTTCAGGCGCATCGCCAAGGGAGGCCGCGAGGTCTGGGTCCAGGCCTCCTACAACCCCGTGCTCGACCGCGCCGGCAAGACCGTCAGGATCGTGAAGTTCGCGACCGACGTCACCGCCCACAAGCAGGAAGCGCTGGAGCTCGAGGGCCAGATCGCCGCCCTGCACCGGTCGCAGGCCGTGATCGCCTTCGAGCCCGACGGCACGATCCTCACCGCCAACGCGAACTTCCTCGATGCCGTCGGCTACCGGCTCGACGAGGTGAAGGGCCAGCACCACAGCATGTTCGTCACCGAGGCGGATCGCGCCACGGCCGCCTACCAGGAGTTCTGGAAGGCGCTCGCCCGCGGGGAATACCAGTCCGCCGAGTACCTTCGGATCGGCAAGGGCGGACGCGAGGTCTGGATCCAGGCGACCTACAACCCCGTCACCGATGCGGAGGGGCGCACGGTCAAGGTCGTCAAGTTCGCGACCGACATCACCGAGCAGGTGCGCGAGCGGCAGCGCCGCGTCGAAGCGCAGCGGGCGATCGGCACGGATCTCGATGCGATCGGCGCGGCGACCGAGGACGTCATGCGGCAGACCTCGGAGGCGGCCACCACGGTGGCGCGCGTTTCCGGCGACATCCAGAGCGTGGCTTCGGGCGCGGAGGAGCTCTCGGCCTCGGTCGGCGAGATCAGCCAGCAGGTCAGCCACGCCGCTCAGATCGCCGGCCAGGCCGTCCATCAGACCGAGCGCACGGGCAACATCGTCGCCGGCCTGAGCAGCCAGGCCGCCCAGATCGGCGACGTCGTCGCCCTGATCCAGGGCATCGCCGCCCAGACCAACCTGCTCGCGCTGAACGCCACGATCGAGGCAGCGCGCGCCGGGGCGGCGGGCAAGGGCTTCGCCGTGGTGGCGGCCGAAGTGAAGGCGCTGGCCGAGCAGACCGGCAAGGCTACGGATCAGATCCGGGGCCAGATCGTCGCGACGCAGAACGCCACCCGCGATGCCGTCGACGCGATCGCCTCGATCCAGACCACGATCCAGACGCTCAACGACGTGTCGAACGCGATCGCGGCGGCGGTCGAGGAGCAGTCCGCGGTGACGCAGGAGATCTCGGGCAGCATGCAGACCGCCTCGCGCGGCGTGTCGGTGATCGCGTCGGGCATGGACATGATCGCCCAGGCCAGCGAGCGGGTGGATCACGCGACGCGGCAGGTCCGCGAAGCGTCGCGGGCGCTGGGATGATCTCGAGCATGGATCTGCCGTTCCCGGCGCCAGACCTCGAGATGATGGGGGAGGTCTATCTGTAATCTGTCCAAGCTGAGCGCGACAACGAAAATCCAACATGGACCGCCGTCATGGCCGAGCTTCTTCTGATCAGCGACGACCCGGCCCGCACGGCACGGCTGGCACGCGACCTGCGAAACTTCGAGGGCTCGACCATCTACGACCTCTACGACGACAAGCCGTATCCGGGGCCGCCGCGACTGATCGTCAGCGACGTGAAGGCGCTGACCTCCGAGGCGCTTCAGCGCCTGCGCCAGGTGCTCGAGCGGGTTCGCGGCCAGCACGTGCCCTACGTCTGCCTGCTGCACGACGACGGCGGCCGCACGCGCGCGTACGCCGACCTCCTGGGCGCCTCCAGCCTGCTGAGCGCCGCCGCCGGCGCGGGTGCCCTGGTCGATACCCTGACGGGCCTGCTGGAGCGGGCGGCGCCGATGCCGGCGGCGATGCAACGCTACGGCGAGATGGCCGAGCAGTTCCTGCGCAAGACCTTCGTGCCCGGCCGCTCGGTCACGCCGGCCGAGATCGAGGCCGGAACGAAGCTCGTGGCGAGCGCGGTGCAGGAGGTCGACATCCGCTCCTGGGTGCGCGCCGTCCGGCGCTTCGACGACGCCACCCACCGGCACTGCATGCTCGTGGCCGGGCTGTCGGCGGCCTTCGGCGGCATCCTCGGCCTGAAAGCGGCCGATTGCCATCACCTCGTCAAGGCGGCCCTGCTGCACGACGTCGGCAAGATGGAGATCGACCCCGCCATCCTGAACAAGCCGGGCAGGCTCGACGACGGGGAGATGGCCGTGATGCGCACCCACGCCGCGCTGGGATACGCCATGCTGGTGGGGCGCGGGTTCGACGACACCCTGCTCGCGGTCGTGCGCTCGCATCACGAGATGCTCGACGGCTCGGGCTATCCCGACGGGCTCGCCGGCCGCGCGATCCCGGATCTCGTCCGCCTCGTCACGATCTGCGACATCTTCGGCGCGCTGATCGAGCGCCGCCCCTATCGCGCGCCGATGCCGAACGCGAAGGCCTACGACATCCTGGTCGGGATGGGCGGACGGCTCGACACCGACCTCGTCCGCGCCTTCAGGCCGGTCGCGAACGCGTTCTGACGCCGACGCCGCGCGCCCGGTCGCGCGCGCCCGCTCAATGTGCGGCGGGCGCGTCGTGGACGAGGTCGGCGAGCGGGACGCCGACCTTCGCCAGGGACAGGGGCGGCGTCCGGCCGCTCGGGAACGTCGTCTCCCACCCGCCGCCGAGCGCCCGCGACAGGGAGACGAAGTCGGTCGAGATCGCGGCGGTGGCCTGAGCCAGGTTGACCTCCGCCTGGAGCACGGTCTGCGACGCCTGCAGGACCGTGGTGAAGGTGTCGACGCCCTGCTCGTAGCGCGACCGCGACAGCGACAGCGCCTGGCGCGCATCGCCGACCTGCCTGGACAGGCGCGCCCGCCGGCCCTCGTCGGCGCGCAACGCGGCGAGCGCGTTGACGATGTCGTGCCAGCCCTGGAGCACGGCCTTCTGGTAGGCGATCGCCGCCTCCTGCTGCCGGGCGCGCTGGAGCACGAGGTTCGCCTTGAGCCGGCCGCCGTCGAAGAGCGGAATCGAGATCGACGGGCCGACGTTCATGTACTGCAGCGACGAGACCCGGAAGATCTTTCCGGGATCGACCGCGTTGCCGGTCGGGCTGGCGCTCAAGGTCACGGTCGGGAAGAACTGCGCCTCGGCGACCCCGATCTCGGCCACGGCGGCTTGCAGGTTGGCTTCCGCGGCGCGGATGTCGGGACGGCGCAGGACGAGGGTCGACGGGATGCCGACCGGCACCCGCGGCGGCACCGGCGGGATCGCCCGGGCGGTGACCAGCTCCTGCGACAGGGCGAGCGGCGCCTCGCCGAGCAGGAGCGAGATCGCGTTGATCTGCTGGATCTCCTGCTGTTGCAGCCCGGGCAGCTGCGCCTTGATCGCCTCGACCTGCTGCGCCGCGCTGGCGATGTCGAGGCCGGTGACGAGGCCCTTCTGCTGGCGCACCCGCACCACGTCGAGGATCTGCTCGTTGACGCGGATGTTGGCGAGGTTGATCCGCATCTGCTCCTGGGTGCCGCGCAGCTGCACGTAGTTGCGGGCGAGGTCGGACTGGCTCGAGACCAGGATGTCGCGGCGCTGATCCGCGGACGCGTCGGCCTGGGCCTCCGCGGCCTCGACCGAGCGGCGGACCCGGCCCCAGAGATCGAGCTCCCACGATGCGTCGAGCCCGAGGGTGTAGCTCTCGAACCCGTTGGTCAGCGGTGCGGTCGGGTTGACGCCCGCCGCCCCGCCGCCGGTCAGGCCGCCGAGGGAGCCGGACAGGAGGCCGATCGTCCCGTTCTGGCTGTACTGCATGCGGTAGGCGTTGCCGGTGCCGCCGATCGTCGGCAGCGTCGCGGCGTTCGCGGTGGTGAGCTGGGCCCGGCTCTCGAACAGGCGCGCGGTCGCGGTCTTCACGTCGAGGTTCTGCGCGGCCACGCGCTCCTCGAGCCGGGTCAGGATCGGATCGCGGAAGGCCTGCCACCAGGCGATGTCCGGCTCGGCCTGGCTAGTGCGCGCCGTCAGGCGCCGTGCCGCCCGGGCCGGGACGCCGGTGTCGAGGTAGTCGCTCGCATCGGCGAGCGGCGTCGGCGGAACGGAGAAGTCGGGGCCGACCGTGCAGCCGGCCAGGCCGAGCATCGCGGCGAGCGCGAGGAGGGAGGCCCGGCCCGACAGCGCAGCCGAGGCCTTCGCGCGGGACCGGCCTTCGAACATTCGGCGGGATGTCATGTCAGTGTCCTCCGCCCTCGGCCTTGGCGGTCCGGGCCGATATCAGGAAGCAGAGCGGCACGACGAGGAACGCCAGCAGCGCCACGTATTGGTACACGTTGCTGTAGGCCAGGATCTGAGCCTGCTTCGTGTAGGTCTGGTAGGTCTGGGCGACGGCCTGCTGGTGCACCACCGAGGCGGCACGCCCGAGCGAGCGCAGCGTCTGCTCGGTCTCCTGGATCAGCGTGGCGTAGCCCTGTCGCAGCGGCGTCATGAACGTCGAGAGGTGGGCCTGGTCGGCCTGCGTCCGCTCCGTGACCGCGGCGGTCGAGAGCGAGATCCCGACCGAGCCGAACACGTTGCGGAACATCGAGAACAGCGCCGACGCGTCGCTGCGGTACTTCTGGGGCAGCGTCAGGTAGGCGACGGTGGAGATCGGCACAAACAGGAAGGCGAGCGCCGCCGTCTGGAGCGTGCGCATCCAGACCAGGGTCCGGAAGTCGATGTCGGGCGCGATCCGGCTCGAATAGAACATCGCCGCGCCCATGAAGGCGAACCCGAACATGATCAGGTAGCGGGTCTGCACGACCTTCATCATCAGGCCGACGAGCGGGATCAGCACGATCACCGCCACGCCGCCCGGCGACAGGATGAAGCCTGAATCGAGCGCGGTGTAGCCCAGCACCTGCTGCGCGAATTGCGGGATCAGGACCGAGCCCGCGTAGAGCAGGGCGCCGACCGCGCCAATGAGCAGGCAGCCGACGGCGAAGTTCCGGTCCCGGAACACCATCAGGTCGACCACAGGCGCCTTGGCCGTCAGCAGCCAGCAGATGGCGCCGAAGATCCCGAGGAAGGCGACGACGGCCATGATCCGGATGAAGGACGAGCTGAACCAGGCGTTGACCTCGCCGCGGTCGATCATGATCTGCATGCAGCCGATGCCGACGACGATCAGGGCCAGGCCGACGTAGTCGAGCCCGCGCGCGCGCTTCTCGGCCGCGGCCGGCGGGTCCTGGACCAGGTAGGCGTTGACGAACAGCGTGACGATGCCGACCGGCACGTTGATGAAGAAGATCCAGCGCCAGGTCGCGTGCTCGACGAGGTAGCCGCCGAGCGTCGGCCCGAGGACGGGCGCGACCACCGTCGCCACCGCCGTGACCCCGAAGGCCGCCCCGCGCTTGGCCGGCGGGAAGGTGTCCAGGATGATCGCCTGCTGGCTCGGCTGCAGGCCGCCGCCGAAGAAGCCCTGCATCAGGCGGAACAGGATGATCTGCCCGAGGCTCTGCGACAGCCCGCACAGGAACGAGGCCACCGTGAACATGCCGATGCAGATCAGGAAGTAGCGCTTCCGGCCGATCGTGTCGGAGAGCCAGCCGGCGATGGTCAGCACGATGCCGTTGGCGACGAGGTAGGCGGTGAGCGTGTAGGTCGCCTCGTCGTTCGAGGCGGCGAGCGAGCCCGCGATGTAGGGCAGGGCCACGTTGACAATGGTGGTGTCGAGCACTTCCATGAACGCCGCCAGCGTCACCGCGATGGCGATGAGCCAGGGGTTGTGGGCAGGTTTCCAGCCGTCCGAGGCCCCGCTCACTTCAGCATCACCGTCGGCACCACGCTGATGCCGAGCGGCAGCGGCTCCTCCTTCCTCAGGCCGGAATCGATCACGATCTTCACCGGCACGCGCTGGACGATCTTGATGAAGTTGCCGGTGGCGTTCTCGGCCGGGAAGGCGGAGAATTTCGAGCCCGACCCGCGCTGGATCGACTCGACGTGCCCCTGCAGGTCGAGGTCGGGATAGGCGTCGATCGCGATCCGCACCCGCTGCCCGGTCCGCATGCCGTCGAGTTCGGTCTCCTTGTAGTTGGCCGTCACCCAGACGTCGGTGGTGACCAGCGACATGACCTGCTGGCCGGCGGTGAGGTAGTCGCCGGCGTTGACGTTGCGCTTCGTCACCCAGCCGTCCTGCGGCGCCCGCACCACGCTCCATTCGATGTTCAGGTTGGCCTGCGCGACCTGCGCCCTGGCCTGCTCGGCCTGGCCCTTGATCTGGTCGACCTGCTGCTCGGACTGGCCGATGTTCTGCTGGACCGGCATCGCCTGGACGAGGCGGGCCTGGGCCTGCTCGACCTGCGCCTTGGCCTGCTGGTAGTTGGACGCGTTGGTCTCGACCTCCTGCTGCGTCGTGGCCAGCTTGGGCAGGCTCCTCTGCCGGTCGTAGTTGGCCTGCTGCAGGGCGAGGTTGGCCTTGGCCGAGTCGAGGTTCGCCTGCGCGAGCTGGAGGGAAGCGGGGAAGTTCTTCTTGGCGATCTCGACGCCGAGCCGCTGGCTGGCGATCTGGGCGTTGCTCGCGGCGAACTGGCCCTGGGCCTGCTCGCGGCTGTAGACGAACTGGCGCTGGTCGATGCGGAACAGCGTGTCGCCCTTGTGCACGAACTGGTTGTCCGTCACCTCGAGCGCGATCACCTGCCCGGCCACCTGCGGCGCGATCGTGACGATGTTGCCGTCGGTGTAGGCGTCGTCGGTGCTGATCGTCCCGCGGGTCGCGAGCCAGTAGGTCACGCCGCCCCCGGCGAGCAGCAGCAGGACCACCACGGCGATCCCGATGACCCAAGGCCGCCGCTTCCTGCGCGCGCGCTCGTCCGCTCCCTTGTCGTCTCCGTCCGATTTCTTGCCGCCGCGGTCGTCCCGGTCCTTCGCGTCGCCGCCCTTCCGATCATCGTCGTCCTGCCGATGGTCGTCTCGCCCATCGTGGTCTTGCCGATCGTCGTCGCCGTGCCGATCGTCGTCGCCTTGCCGCTCGCGGGCCTGCCAGCCCTCGGAGCGGTGGTCGCGCGCGTCGCGGCTGCGACGGGGATCTCCGTGATCCCGCTCGTCCGCGTACGGCTCCTCGTCCCTGCCGTCGCGGGGCCGATCCCGGACGACGCGCAACGCATCGCGGGCGGGGCGACGGCGGTCGTCGGCATCGCGGGCTGGCCCGCCCTGCCGGGGCGGCGAGCCGACGTCGAGCAGGTCGCGTCGACTCCGCGACGGCCTGGACAGGCCGGACGAGGTGCTTGCATCGACGTCACGCATGGAATGAATGCAAACCTTTCGTCCCACCGCACGTTCAGCGAGACGGCGTGGGCGATCGTCCGTACGGTGCGGCGAGTTATCCGAACCGAACGTTTCGTTTCTACCCTCAATCTGGATGGTGATGTCAAGCGAAACGAACGGTTCGGCTGATGGCTCTCGGATTCGTGTGCCGCGCGGATCGCGCCGTCGCGAGGAGATCGCCGCTGTGGCGGAGCGCGTGTTCCTTCAGCACGGGTTCTCGGACACCACGATGAAGATGGTGGCGAACGAGGCCGGGGCCTCGACCGAGACGCTCTATCGCCATTTCGGCTCGAAGGACGACCTGTTCATCGAGGTCGTGAGCAACCGGACGCGCGATCTCAGGCAGCGGATCGAGACCGATCTCGGGAGCAAGGGCCCGCTCCCGGCGGTGCTCCGGGCCTTCGGCACGAACCTCTACGGCGCGATGATCATGCCCGAGATGACGGCGCTCGCCCGCATCATCGTCGCCGAGGTCCAGCGCAACCCGGCCCTCGGCGAGGCGTTCTACGCGATGGCGCCGGGCCGCACGCAGCGGCACCTGACCGACTACCTCGAGGCGGCCCGGCGCGACGGCGCGTTCATCGGCGACGACCCGTTGCTCGCCGCGACCATGTTCATCGGGTTGATCATCGGGAAGGTGGTTCCGGTGTGCCTGTTCATCCCCCACAAGGACGACGGCAGCCGCGCCGACATGGAACGGCACGTGGACGAGGCCGTCCGCATCTTCCTCGCCGTGTATCAGGCGGCGCGCCCCGCAGCGTGACGTGGGCCGGCTTCGTAGGCCCCGCGCTCAGCGCAGGAACCGACGGCGCGCCGGGGCGGCGACGAGGATCGCCGCCGGGCCGAGGGCGGCCGCGAGCATCACCACGAAGCCCAGCGTGATCATCGCAAGACCGTCGCCGGACGAGCGCGCCGGCGTCACGGGCGCGGCCGGACGTGGAGGAAGCTGCGCTCCCCCGTCGCCGCCTCGGTCACGTGCTGGATCGCGTCGAGGAGGTCCGCCATCCGCTTCGGCGCCGAGGCGGGCATCAGGCGGCCGGCATCTACGCGCCGGGTGTCGGTCCGGCCGGCGGCGATCTGCGCCTGGCTCAGGGCATCGAAGTCGCGGCTGGGGCGTCGCTTCATGGCGGTGTCTCTCCTCGGGACACCGTGGCCGGCGCGTGGTTGATGAAGCGTTAACGCGGCGCCGAGGTCCGGCCCCGCAGCCTCACGCCGGTCTCGCCGTGTCCTCGGGGGCGACGGCGAGCCGGAGGAAGCTGACGACGCTCGCGACGGCGGCGAAGGCGCCGCCGAGCCCCAGGGCGAGCGCCGGCCCATGCGCATCCGCGATCGCGAAGCAGGCGGCGACGAGCGCGGCGCCCATGGTCTGGCCGAGGAGACGGGAGGTGGCGACGATGCCGCTTGCCCCGCCCGATCGCGCCGGCGGCGCGCTCGTCATGATGGCGCGCAGGTTCGGCGCCTGGAAGAAGCCGAAGCCCGCGCCGCAGATCGCCATGCGCCAGCCGATGTCGAGGACGGTCGGGCTCGCCGGCAGGGCGGCGAGCAGCCCCATGCCGACGGCGAGTCCGGCGAGCCCGATCCCGCCGAGCAGGCCCGGCGGGTAGCGGTCCGAGAGGCGCCCGGCCAGGGGAGCCATCAGCGCGACCACGACGGGCCACGGCGTCATCAGGAAGCCGGTCTCGACCTGCGTGCGCCCGAGCGTGTGCTGGAACAGGAAGGGCAGCGAGACGAAGGCGAGCCCCTGCGCCGCGAACGAGCACACCGAGGTCGTGGCGGAGAGGGCGAACAGCGGGCGCCGGAGGAGGTCGGCGGCCAGCATCGGCGCAGGATGCCCTGCCTGCCGCCGCAGCAGCAGCAGGAAGCAGGCGACCGAGCCGGCGGCCTCCGCCAGGATGCGCCAGAGCGGCCCCTCGTGCGCGGCCTCGCCGAGGCCGAGCACGAGCAGGGCGAAGGCGGACGCGTTGAGCAGCGAGCCGACCCCATCGAAGCGGTGGCCGGAGCGGCCGGTCTCCGGCAGCGCGGTCCAGGCCAGCACCAGGGCGGCGAGCCCGATCGGCACGTTGACGGCGAAGAGCCACGGCCACGGCGCCGCGACGAGAATCAGCGAGGCGACGGTCGGGCCGACCGCGAAGCCGACGCCGACCACGAAGGCGTTGAGGCCGACGCCGCGCCCGAGCTGGTGGGCCGGATAGATGAAGCGGATGAGGGCGATGTTGACCGCCATCAGGGCGCTCGCGCCGACGCCCTGGAGCACGCGGGCCGCAACGAGCGTCGGCAGCGACCAGGCCAGCGCGCAGACGAGCGAGGCGCCGGTGAACAGGATCAGCCCGCCGACGTAGATCCGCTGCTGGCCGACGATCTCGCCCAGCGCCGCGATCGGCAGCAGCGTCGCCACCACCGCGAGCTGGTACGCGTTGACGATCCACACCGAGGCGCCGGGATCGACCCCGAGATCGGCGGCGATGGTCGGCAGCGCGGTGTTGGCGATGGCGGTGTCGAGCGTCGCCAGCGCGACGCCGGTGAGCACCGCCACCATCGCCCGCCCGCGCTGGGCCGGAGGCAGGCCGTGATGGGTCGGCGTGCTCGACGGTGCGGGCGGAGGGGACATCGTGGGCTGGGGCTCGCGGCGGCAACGCGTGCTGCATGCGGCCATGGCGGGGATGCTGGCAAGTGCGCCGGCAAGCGCAACCACACGGCGTTGCTACGCTCCAGGTGCATATCTGCATCGGGCCGACCGCGCCGTCGGCGAACCGGCGGCCGCCGTCGACCCTACGCGACTCTCCGGCCGGGCTTGGCGAGATCGCCTCCGCTAGGCCGTCGTGCCGGCCGACCGCGTCGTCGGAGGCTCAGCAGCTCAACCGCCGGCCTTCGCGCCGGCCGAACACCCGGTAATGCGCCGCGCCCGAATCCACCTGCCCGCGGCTCACCGCGCGGCGAACGTCGGGGTTGCAGCGAAGGTACTCGGCCTCGTCGAACCCGAAACCGCCGCGGCCGCCGCCGCGGCCGCGGTCGTCGTAGCCCCGGTCGCGATCGCGGTAGCGGTCGTCGCGGCCGCCATACCCGGATTCGCGCTCGCCGTAGCCGTAGTCCCGGCCGCCGTAGGGCTGGGACAAGGCCGGCGCGACCGATCCGGCGATCGTCAGGCCCACCACCATCACCGTGCAAAGCGTCTTCATCGATCCACTCCCGTCGCTGGCACTTGCAACGGCGTGCGAAGGCTTTGGTTCACATCGGCTCGGAGCGCGCTGCGCCCGGGACTTCGCGACCCGCGGCATGTTGCATCGCCTGCCGAACGTCGAGGACCGACCGGTCCGATGTCGCGTTGCCCCCGCATCACCCCTTCGGATCGCGAGGAAGATCGACATGGCACAACCCACCTTTCCCGACAGGCCGGGCCACGGCGCCAACAGCGTCGAGCATCGCATCGGCCAGGACGTGGACGGCGTCGACCAGCTCAGCAGCGTCGTCCTGATGGGCCTCGCGATCGGCGGCGCGGCGCTGGCGCTGATCCTGGTGCACTTCCTGATCGGCTGAGGCGGGCCGGCTGGCACCTTCTCAACCGGAAGGCGAGGAACGATCGGATCGTGGCCGTGGTTTCACGCCGTGGCACCGACCCGGTGCGGCAGCAAGGATCCGGCACCGATGACCAAGACCCGTCTCACAGCCTCTGCGATCGCGGCCGCGGCCTTCGGCGCCGTCCTGATGTCGGCCGGCGCCGTCTCCGCCGCGACGCCGGCGCCCGCGCCGAGCCTCGTCCAGCCCGAGGCCCCGACCGTGCAGGTGCGGATGACGCGCCGCTCGATGATGCGCCACCACACCATGCGGCGCCACATGATGCGCCGTGGCGGCGGACGGACGATCAGCACGAAGCTCGGTGCCAGGACGCGCTGAAGGCGCCTTTGAAGACGCGCCGATCGAAGCCCGACGATCGAGGGGCCCGGCCGGGGAAATCCAGGCCGGCTTTCTCGTGTGGAACGGAGACGGCGCAAGCTGGTTCTTCAGCAGAGTTTGGTAATCCACCGGAGGAAACACATTGTCTTTCAAGTCGATCACGCTCGCGTCCGCGTTCGTCCTGACCATGGGCACTGCCGCCTTCGCCCAGGGCGGAGCCTCCGACGGCGGCCCCGGCAGCCCGGGCGCCGGGCCGTCGGCCGGCGGCACGATCAGTGAGGGGTCGGCCGCGGGCCGGTCGTCCACCACCACCGGCACCGTCCCGAACGCAGGCACCACCGCGCCGAGCGCCACCACGGCGCCCGTCGCGCCCGGTGCCGCCGGCAACGGTGCGGGCCCGAGCGCGGGCGGCACCGTCAACAGCGGCAGCGCCCCGACCGCGAAGTAGGCTTCGCGACGACGGCACGTCGTTCAGCCCGCCCGGTTCGCCGCGGCGGGCTTCTTCGTGCGCTCGCCCGCCCTGCCGGCATCGCGCCCAAGGGCGGGGCGATGCGATCCCGCGTCGTCGCCGTGTCTCGCGCGCGACGACGCCGTATGACGAGACCTGCGCCGACCGGACCGGTGGACGCGCTGGAGATCCCCGTGCCGCACAGACAGCCGCTTCACCTCTGGATCGTGCGCCACGGCGAGAGCGCCGGCAACGTCGCCCGCGATGCGGCGCAGGCCTCGGGCGCGGCGCGGATCGACATTCCCGAACGCGACGTGGACGTGCCGCTGAGCCCGCTCGGCCACCGGCAGGCCGAGGCGCTCGGCCGCTGGTTCGCGAGCCTGCCCGAGGACCAGCGTCCGAACCTCGTCCTGGCCTCGCCCTACCGCCGCGCGGTCGAGACCGCCGAGGGGATCCGCGCCGCCGGTGCGCTGGCCGCGGACACCCCGCCGCTCCTCGTCGACGAGCGCCTGCGCGAGAAGGAGTTCGGGATCCTCGACCGGCTTACGCGCGCCGGAATCGAGCAGCTGCACCCGGAGCAGGCGGCGCTGCGCAGCGACCTCGGCAAGTTCTACCACCGGCCGCCCGGCGGCGAGAGCTGGTGCGACGTCATCCTGCGCCTGCGCGGCGCGCTCGACACGATGGCCCTGCACTACGAAGGCCAGCGCATCCTCCTCGTCGCCCACCAGGTGGTCGTCCTGTGCCTGCGCTACCTCCTGGAGAACATGACCGAGGGGGAGATCCTGGCGATCGACGCCGAGGGCGACATCGCCAATTGCGGGGTCACTGAGTACGTCCCCTCTGCGCGCGCCACACCCGGTGGTGCCCTCGACCTGATCCGCTACAACTTCGTCGCACCCCTTGAGGCACAGGGCGCCACCGTTACCTCCGAACCCGACACCAAGAGCTGAGCGACCGTCAGACCCTTGGGGCAAGGACCGGAGGGAAGCCATGAGCGCCGTCACACCGCTGACCGAGTACGTGCTCCGCGGCATGGCCCCTCCCGATCCGGACGGCGACAGCAAGGATGGGCGCGGCTGCGTACTGATCGTAGCGGGCTGCACGGCGCTGCCGGGCGCCGTCCTGCTCGGCGCCAACGCGGCGATGCGCGTCGGGGCGGGAAAGCTGCAGATCGGCGTCTGCCGCGACCTCGCGATCCCGATCGGGATCGCCGTGCCGGAAGCCCTGGTGATCGGCCTGGCACAGACCGAGGCCGGCGGCATCGGGCGTGCCTGCGCCGACGATCTCGCGCAGCGGGCCGGCGCGAGCGACGCGATCCTGTGCGGGCCGGGGATGAGCGAGGACGCGGACACGGAAGCCGTGGTCGCCGCGCTCGTCCGCGGGGCGGACACGGCAGCCATCGTCCTGGATGCCGGGGCGCTCGCCGCGTTGCGCGCCGATCCGGACCTGACGCGCCGCCTGCCCAAGCCGGCGATCATCACCCCGCACGCGGGCGAGATGGCCAAGCTGCTGGACATCGACCGCGAGGCCGTCGAAGCCGACCCGCTGGCGGCGGCCCGCCGGGCCACCGAGCGCTTCGGGACGATCACGGTGATGAAGGGCGGCCGGACGCAGGTCGTCTCCCCCAACGGCCGCGCCTGGTGCTACGAGATGGGGCATGTCGGGCTGGCGATCTCGGGATCGGGCGACACGCTGGCGGGCCTCATCGTCGGCCTGCTCGCGCGCGGAACCGAGCCCGAAGCCGCGGCCCTTTGGAGCGTCTACGCCCACGGCGAGGCGGGCCGCCGGCTGGCGCGCCGCTACGGCGGAATCGGCTTCCTCGCCCGCGAGCTTCCGGCGGAGGTGCCGTGCATCCTCGCCGAGGTGATGACTTAAGCCGCGGCACCGCCGCCCTACGCATACGGGAGAGCCATCGATGTCGGAGCCGCCGGACGACAACCTGGACCACTACGCGCTCGGCTTCTACGCGCCGGGCAAGAACCTCCGCCGCGAAGACTGCCCCTATGCCGAGGGCATGGCGGCCCACGACCAATGGCTGGCCGGGTACGACGCGGCGGTCCGCGGCGACAGGCTGGACGATCGTCCCGCGTGACGCGCCTTTACGGATCGCCTTAGTTCGGGCGGCGGTTTGCTTTTCGGGCCCGAAGCGTCTCGACGCAGGGCATCGGTCCGAACGATCGCCTCCGACCGGCGCACGGCTCCGGCGGGAATCGTTCGAAGCCGGAGGGATGGCCTGTCCGGCGTTGCGATCGCGCCGCGCCGCCGAAGACGGACCTCGATCCGGCGGCGTTGAGTTCGAGGGGCTACCAGGGCACGACCTCCCCGGCATGGTCGAGGAAGACGCAGCCGGATCCCCCGAGGCGACCTTCCAGGACGGCCACCATGCCCCGCGCGCTGGTCTCGACGTCGAGCGTCGCCCGCCGGCCGCCGAGATCCGTGCGGACCCAGCCCGGATGCATCAGCACGACGCCCCAATCGGCCTTGGCGTGCTGCCCGGCGAAGGAGCGGGCCAGGGTGTTGAGCGCCGCCTTGCTCGCCCGGTAGCTGCTCCAGCCGCCGCCGCGGTTCAGCGACACCGAGCCGAGCTTCGACGTCATCAGGACGACGAGACCGCCCGGTGCGACGCGCTTGTGGAAGGCCTCCGCGAAACGGATCGGGCTGAGGGCGTTCGTCTCGAACACCGCCGTCGCGACCGCGCGCGGCATCGCCGCGGCCGGCGTGCCGGCCTGCGTCGCGACGCCCGCGACCACGAAGACGAGATCGAAGGCCGGAGCCTCCGCCAGCCGCGTGCGTAGGGCGGTCACCGCCGCATCGTCGTCGATGTCCACGCCCGTCTCGATCCGCAGCGTGCCGGCGCTCGCGAGCTCGGACAGGGCGGCCGACGGCCGGCGCACGGTGGCCGTCACCGCCCAGCCGCGCTCGAGGAACCGGGCGACGAGACCGAGGCCGAGCCCGCGGGAGGCGCCGACGATCAGCGCGCGGCGCGCACTCATCGCGCGCCTGCCCGGGCGCCCCGGAAGGACGTCGCCGGGCACGGCGAAGCGGGGCTTGGCCCGTCGCTTGCGCGGGCACCGGGACGGGCGGGGCGGGACAGGGGCATCGCCTCAAGATAGCCCCCGCGGGCGGCCCGTCGAGAAACCGGTTTGTCGCGTGCGATCCGGAGCGGATGGCGCCGGCTCGCGTTGACCCCACGACCCCGCCCTTCAGGACAGCCACGATGCATGCGACACGACTCGCGGAGACCGAGGCGACTCTCGCCCAGACCGATCGGGTCTGGCGAACCGAGGTGAGCCGCCTCTACGGTCCCGAGGGCGTCCTCCGTTTCGGCTACGGCCCGGAAGGGCGCGGCGCCGACGGCTCGCCCGTCCGGCGTGCCTACGAGGCGCGGCGTGCCGCGGTGGCGTCCTGGCGCCACGAGCGGCGGCCGCCGGGCTAGGTCCGGCAGCCCGGCCATGTCGCCTGCGATGGCCTCGATCCTCGGCCTGTGGTCGGCCTACTGGGCGGCGATGTTCGCCCAGATCGCCCACCTGCGTTCCCTCGACGACGGCGTCGGCGCGATAACGTGCGGCCGGGTCGCGCGAAGCCTCCTCATCGTCGGCGTCGCGTTCTTTCTGGTCGCGAAGGGCGGCTAGAACGTGCGCTGCTCCGGTCGAAAGGACGGCGTCAGGCGTCGTCTTCCGGGGCGAAGACCTCGCCGACCTCCGCCAGGCGGACGTTGGCCGCGTCGGTCGGGAGATGCAGCAGCCCGCGGTACTCCGCGAGCAGGCGACGCATCTCCCGGTCGGCGGCAGGGGCGTCGGCCGGCACCGGCGAGGTCGTATCGCAGCGGTCGACGAGCTCCGCCGTCCTCCGGTCGACGGCAGCCCGATCGGATGGGCTCAGCCCGGCGAGCCCGTCGAACCCGAGATCGCGGGCGACGAGGGCCGCGATCTCCTCCCGCTTCGTGTCCAGGTCCGACATCGCCGCCTCCCCGAGCCTGCTTCCGGCTCTCCGTCGCCGCATTCCGCGTCCGGAGCGACAACCGTGCCGCCGGCGGTCGCCCGCCCGGCCCGCTAGGTGAAACGCTGCGCCGAGATTGGGTCGCTGGCGGGGAAGGTCTCCTCGAGCCCTTCGTCGAGCAGCCGCTCCCGGCGCTGCGCGGGGCCGTCCACCCCGTTGCGTCCCGCCGGGATCGAGGCCGTCGCTGGGTTCACGCCCCGGCTCGCGCCGCCGGTCGCGCCGCGGCGGCCGCCGGCTCGACCAAGGAAGCCCGCCTGCCACAGAAGGTAGCCGAGGCCGACCGCCAGGGTGCAGACGATGACCCGGAGGTCGAACTCGCTCCGCGGTGCCGGTGCCGGACGGTCGCGGCCCTGCAGCATCCAGCGCTTGGCTTGAACGAACGTCTGGCCCGCATCGCGGACCTCGCCCTCGGACAGCAACGCCCGCGCTGCCGGGATCAACTCGTGCTTGTGGCGGTGAAGGTACTGGTCGACGAGGAAGGTCGCGTCCTCGAAGGCATCCAGCCACCCCTCGGAGCCCGTCCGACGCTGTCGCGCCAGGTCCGCGAGCTGGCTCATGAACGCCCGGTGCTGCTCGTCCAGCGCATCAACCAGCGTCCGCGTCTGCGCGCGCCGGCCGAGGGGGGCGTAGAGGCTGACGGAGACCGCCTCGGCATGTGCTTCGAGGCGATCGATGAGCTCGCCGAGAAGGCGCTCGCGGCTCCGCACGGCACCCGGCCCCTGCGATGCCTTCGGCGCATCGTGGATGAGTTGCTCGATGTTCGCGTGGTCGCGTCCGATGAGCTGCCAGACATCCATGATGGTACTCCTTACCGTTGTCCCTGCTAACCGCCCCGCCCACCGGCCGTTCCTCCATCCGCCCGCGCTCGGGCGCAGCGTGCGCAACGAATCGCCGGGGCGGGCCGCGTGAATGAACCGCCGGTGCACTGCCGCATTGGGGGAGGCAGGAGCACCCCATGCCGATCGACGACACGCACGAGCCTCAGACCGTCAACCTCTCGACGCCGGACGCGGCCGCCTACTGGGCGCGCAAGCTCCAGGTGCCGGTGGAGACGCTCGGGGCGGCTGTGGAGGCCGTCGGCCACGACGCCGAGAAGGTCGCGGCGCATCTCGGCCTTCCCTGGCCGTACGAGGCCAGCGGCATCGTCTGACGCGACGCTTCGCCGGCCCACCGGGCCGGTGGGCGATCGAGCACCGTTCCGACCGTGCCCGTCGGGACACGCCGCGCGACGACGTGGGCCGGGCGGCGCAACCCGGACGCATCCCGCAACGTTCTGGCACCGGACCCGGGTCGAGCGGGTGCCTCAGGAGAAGACGATGTTGGTACGTTTTGGAGTCGGCTTTGCGCTCGCGACGTTTGCGGCGACCGCAGCGATCGCCGCTCCGGTGTCGCAGGAAGACAAGGCCGCGATGCAGCTGCTCTGCGCCGGCGACTTCGCGACCTTCTGCACCGGCCTGCCGCTCGAGGACGGCCCCGAGACGCGCGCTTGCTTCAACAGGAACATGTCGAAGCTCTCGCCCGGGTGCCGCAACGCGATCGAGGCCTACAAGAAGAAGGGTTGAGGCCCGCCCCGCCGGCGCCCCGAGCCGCGTCGCCCGGGCGGCTCTCGCCCGGCGGTGGGCATGGAGCTCCGCGAGGCGGGATCCGGCTCTCGTCGCTCGGCCTTCCGGCGGCAAGCGTGCGCCGAGCCGGACCGCACCCCGAGGCCGCGCTCACCCCAGGGTGATCGCGCCGTCGCTCCGGTCGATCGTTGCGACGCGCGGGCCGCGAATGTCCGGATCTCGCTGTTCCCAGGCCGACAGGGCGGCGTTGACGGCCTCGACGATCGCGCCCGGGGAGCCGCCGATCTGCGGGCGGATCGCCTCGACCAGCCGGGTGACGATCGTCTGCTCCTCCAAAGGGTGAGCCGGCATGGTCGCCTGGCGGCAGTACGCCGCGTAGACGTTCTCCGCGATGGCGCGGGCCGCGCGGTCGGGATCGGGCGTTTCGCTCATTCCAGAAAAGCCTTTCGCGTCGGGGTGCTCGGAAGACGCTGTTTCGCGCGTCGCCCGCTTCGTTGGGTGCAGCTTCGGCAGGCCCGCGGTCAGGGGGACGGCTCCTGCAAGGGCTTGCCCTTGTCGACCACGTAGACCGACAGGACCTTGATCGTCCTGTCGCCGACCACCGTGTAGCCCGCGTGCGGCACGCCGCGCGGGTTGATCCCGCGCTCGCCGGCCGGCCGTTGCTTCGGTTCCTTGCCGGACACGTGCACCGTGCCGCCCTCGATCACGTAGAACGACTCCTCGCCGTGGTGGACGTGGCGGGGCGAGGTCGCACCCGGCGGAAACTACACCAGCTGCATGATGATCTCGCGCGTGTCGTCGCCGGAGACCGGCGCGCGGCCGAGCTCGGTCCGCCTGATCTCGTGCACCACCGTCTCCTGCGCCATCGCCGAGCCCCCGAAACCGATTCCACCGGCCGTGCAGGCCAGCGCGAGCCCGACGCTTGCGTACCATCGCCTCATCGCCTCGCTCCGTTCCTACGGTGCCACCGCATCCCCATCGAAGCCGTGAGCGTCGAAGATCCGGCGCACGAGGCCCGACCGCTTCGCCTCCGCAAGCCACACCGTCACCGAGGCGAGCGCCGCCGGCCGGCCCTTCGGCACCGCGACGGCGACCTGCGTCCGCTGGAAGCCGCCGGTGACGATCCGCGAGCCGGGGACCTGCGCCACGATCGGCTGCAGCGTGTCTCGCGACAGGGCGAAGGCGTCGGCCGCTCCGGTTCGCATCCGCTCGATCGCCTCGGCCACGGAAGAGACGGCCACCGGCCGGGTCCGCGTCAGCGTGCGGGCCGAGGCGCGGATCGTCGTGGTCCCGTCGATCGGCACCACTTTGAGATCCGGCCGGTTGACCTGCGCGACGTCGACGATGCCCGACGCGCCGGTCACCAGGTAGGTGCTCTCGAGGTCGTAGTAGCCCGGCCCGAAATCGAGCACCTGCCGACGCGCCGCATCGACGGGCATGAAGCTCACGTCGATCGCCTCGGCCTGGAGGGCCGCTGCCGCAGCGCCCGAGTTCGGGAAGAGGGTCACGGCCAGCGGCAGGCCCGCTTGTCGCGCAAGGTCTGCGCCGAGATCCGCGGTGACACCCTCGGGCGTCCCGTCCGGCGAGCGGGCGACGAAGACGAGGCCGGCGGAAGGCGCCTCGACGAGGCCGACCCGGAGCGTGCCGGTCGGCGCCAGCGTGGCCTTCGCGGCGGTCTCCTGCGCAAGCCCGGGAAGCGTCATGGCGGCGAGAATGGCGAGCGCGGCCGGCAATCCCTGGGCGAGCGGCATGGGTGGCGTTCCCGGAGTGGTTTCTCGCCGTCCGCTGTACACCGTCGTCGAAGCGGGTCCCATGCGGGCGGAGCGGGAACCGCCGACGAACGTTGCGCCATGACACGCGGTCGGAGCGAGCCCATGGAAGTCAGCGATCTGAAGTACCCGCCCTTCGTGGTGCTCACCTACCGGGACGGGCACGTCGTCGTCGAGGAGGATGCCGCCACCGAGGTGGCTGCCCGCCTGCGCTTCGCATCGGCGGTCGACCTGTGCGAGACGCGGGACGATGCGCATGCCCACCGGGTCGAGCTACGATCGGGCGAGGCCGTGATCGACACCTGGCCGAAGGCGGAGCGTCCCTAGGGCGACCGGCGCTCGCCGACGCAGGAACCCCGGATCGCGCGAGCGTCCCGGGGTTCCTGCGTCGTGCGCCGATCGAGAGGGCCGGTCGCTCAGCGGTGGTGACGCCGGTGATGGCGCCGCATCATCCGCATCCCGCCCATGCGGGGGCGCATCATCCCGCCGGTGCGCGCGCCGGCGTGCATTCCGCCCATGCGACCGTTGCCGGTCGCCGCCGCGTTGCGATCGAGGCCATCGCCCGGTGACGCCATGCCGGCGGTGTTGGCGCCGAGCAGGAGGCCGAGCGCCACCGTTGCGCCGAGGATGAGCTTGTTCATTCTGTAGAGCCTTACACGGCGCTGCGCCGTGACGTCAGAACAGGGATCGGCAGTCCTGGTTCCAGAGATAGGATCGTCGCACGTCGGGATCGCTCGGTTTCTGCAATATTACATCCGATACCCACGCGTTTCGTTCGAACGGCACTTGACGAGATAGGCGAGCCCGCAGAGCCATAGCTTTTCCGGAAAAGGAGTGCCGCCTTGGAAGATCAGCTCGAATATCAGCCCAATACCCCCGTCGGTCTCACGGCCGACATCGTCGCGGCCTATGTCTCTGGCAATCATGTCCAGGTGGCCGAGCTGCCGACGCTGATCGCCAACGTGCACGCGATGCTGTCCGAACTTCGCAACGGCAAGCCGGCCGAGCCCGCGGGCCCGGAGAAGCCGACGGCGGCTCAGATCCGCAAGTCGGTCACGCCGGACGCGCTGGTCTCCTTCCTCGACGGCAAGCCCTACAAGACGCTGAAGCGCCATCTGAACGGGAACGGCCTGTCGTTCGAGGAGTACAGGACCCGCTACGGCCTGCCGGCGGACTACCCGTCGACCTCGGCGAACTACTCCGCCACGCGCTCGGCGTTGGCGCGCTCGCTCGGTCTCGGTCAGCAGCGGCGGAAGCAGCCCGCGGCCGCCGCAGCGGTCGAGGCGACCGCCGAGGCTCCGAAGGCGCGCGGACGCAAGCCCAAAGCCGCCGAGTCGCCCAAGGCCGTAGAGGCGTCCCAGGCCGAAGGAGCGTCAGCGTCGGCTCCGAAGACGCGTGGCCGCAAAGGCAACGCCAAGACGGTCGCCGAGCCGGCCTGACGCCGTTCGACGCCCCGTCCCGTGGGCGGATCGGGACGGGGCCGGATCGCCCGGCGAGAGCGTGCTACTCCGCCTTGCGGTGCCCGCGCCCGTGCTGCGCCTTGCCGGCGCCGGCCGCGGCTGCAGCCTCCTTCTCGGCCTTCCCGACCGTCGCCGAGCTGGTGGCGGCGTCGCTCGTCGCACCGGCCGGCGCGTTCGAGGCCGCGGATTTCGGCTGCCCCTTGCCCTCCGTCGGCGCCTCCGCCTTGCCGCCTTCGAGAACCTCGGGGTGGCCGGCCCCCGCCTCGGCGCTTCCGGCCCGCTGCACCTCGGCCGCCCGCTCGGCCTGCGCGCTCGTCGTCTCGTGCTGCTGACCGTCGCCGGACCGACCCTTGGCTGGGTTCGACATCATCACATCCTCTCTCGTGGTCACGCGGCAACCGCCCGCATCGATCACGGTTCGAGCGCCGCCGAAGCGTGCGACGAAACGCCGAGCCGCGTCGTCCGCTCTGGACATCGGCCGCCGGCCCAGGGGGGACGAGCGCGTGCAGGCTGCGACCGTCGCCAGGACGGGCGAGCGGATGGTCCGCACTGGGACCAAGTGGCTGCGGACGAGAGAAGGAGCCGATCGGATCAGCGTTGCGGCATGCGCCTGATCGAGCCGACGTTCTCGGGGGAGAGGTCCGCCTCGAAGGCGCCGTGATGGTGGACGGCGACCTGCCTCGGCTCGGCCGGGCGCGTCTTCTCGGACGACGCGTCGCCCTCCGGACGATCCGGCGTGACCGATCCAAGCCGGAAGGAGGGCCGATCCTGCAGGTTCCAGGCCTTGGCCGGCTTCTGGTCTCCGCAGCCCTCGCACACGGAGACCAGCCACGATTGCCACAGGCCGTTGGTCTTCTCCTGCACCGATTCCGCTCGCTCGCGATGGGCCGAAGCGAGAGAGAAGGTATCAAGGTCGCCCTGCTTGCTGGGTTCGGGCAACTTGCGAAGCCGCTCGAGCTTCGTATTCCAGGTTTCGCCCCCGGTCCTGGGGGGAACGTTCGTCGTCACCGTGTCGAGCGTGCTGCGATCCGGCTCGCACCCGATACAGATGTTCCGGATCATGCCGTCCCCGACGTCGCCGGGTGATCTCGATCGGTCCGATACCGAGCCCGCATCACGGCTCGGCTTTTTGGTCTGCCCGACGGCGGTCGTGGTCACCGCCTTCTCGTTGACGGGCGGGATCGCACCGGTCCGGATGTCGCCGGTCTGAGCGGTCGCCGTCGCCGCGGGAAGGATACACAGCACAAGGGTGGATAGGATCAGGCGCGTTGCTGTCATGGCTGCCTCCATGACAAGTCAATCTTCTGCGCTGTCGCTGGTTCGAGGCCATTCGGCAGCGAAAAACAGAAACTATTTCTTCCGTTCCGATCGGCTCTCCAGAATGTCCACGAACGGCTTCGAGATCACGTGCCGGCCCGCCGCATCGTAGATCTCGACCGTCCAGGCCGACCAATCGCGCCGCGCGCTGCCGAGCATCAGGTCGATCGCGACCCGCTCGGCGTGGAGGCGCATGAGCGCCCAGGTCGGCAGCCGCCTGCCCTGGAGATCGGCCACGAGGTCGAAGCCGTTCGTGCAGTGGAAACGGTAAAGCGGTGTCGGCATTGGCCTTCTACCCCGCCCTCCACAGCATCTCACCGTTCCGTGGCCCACCGTGCTCGCCATGGTTGAACCGTCGGCCCGCTTGCTATTTGTTCCTTGTATGTTCTTGGACAACTCGGAGCCGCGATGCACCCCCAGCCCCACCAACCGCCTGTGGAGATCCGGCTCACCGAGGCCGAGACGATCGCGCTGGCCTACCGGAGGGCCGCCCGCGGCGATGCCTGGATCGCGCTGGTGCAGGTGGTCGAGGACGCGCTCGCAGACCTGGCCGAGGCCGAGCGCCGGTCGCTGCGGCGGGACCGGCTGGTCTCGCGCGGCTACGTCCGCGGGCAGCTCTGACGGAGCGCGGCCACGGCCATCGCGGGCGCCGGATCATCAGGCGGCCGTGGGCGGGCCGGACGGCACGTCTCGGCCGTGCCGGCTTTCCTTCGCCCCGCGATGAGGCCGACGGCGATCCCTGCTCCCGCCCGCTGGCGATCGATCGGCGGCTTTCTCGGGAGCACGGTCGGCGTACGCGAGCCGACACCCGCGCACAGTGCGGCGCGGCCGAGGGTCGCTCCGCGCCGGGCGATCGGAACGGCCGTTTCGACCCGGGGTTTGCTCCCCACGTCCCGAGGCTGCGGCGCAGGCTTCGCGCCGGCCGACAGATTGGAGCACCCATGTCGAACAAGCACCCGAAGACCGATACGCCGACCGATGCCGACCTGAAGGGCAATCCGGGGATCGGCCAGTCCCGAGGCCTGACGGGTCACGACATCGAGGACATCGAGGCGGACTCGACGGTGGAGGGCGACACGGCCAATGAGACGAAGCTCGACGGCGGGATCGATCCGAACCACCAGGGCCGGACCAACAAGTAAGGGTCTTGCTTTCGCGGGGCGCAACACGTGCGCCCCGCCCCTGACCGCCCGCGCATCCGCGCCGATTTTCCGGCCGGCAGCATGGGCGATGGCACGACCGGCATGGGCCGATCCGCGCCCGATCCGTGAGCGGGGGCGCACCGGTCCATGACCACGCTGCCGAGAGCGATCCGTCGCCTCCGCCGCGGCCCAAGCCGGCACCCAAGCCGACCGTGAACGAGACGGTCCCGACAAGGTGGTGTTCGGGGATGTCGATCGGGCAGGGGGAGCTTGGCTCGCCCGCGTTCTGCCCATGCGAAAAAGCGCGGCCGGGGGACAACGCCCTACCGGTCAATCTCAGTGCTCATCGGAGGCGTGGATTGATGGTGCTGCGAGGGGGGATCGAACCCACGACCTCCTCATTACCAAAAGTGTCGCACCCGGATCATGAGGGTCTACAGAGGTATATGCCGGCGGTGCTAGGCCCCTGTTATAGGTGAGCTTTTCGGGATACCTTGGTTTACGTGGCGATGCCGGAGTTTTGCTGTTCGGTGCTGCCCATGTGCTGTCCAAGGAGCGCCGGCCGATGAAAGTGAAGCTCACTGACGCGCTCGCCGCTCGGGTAGTTCTGCCGGTAGGGGTCAAGGATGCAGTTGTCTGGGACGCCGACATCGTCGGCTTCGGGCTGCGCATCCGCCCCGGCGGAAAAACGTGGATCTTGTGCTACCGGCCTGCCGGCACGGGCCGAAGCGCCAACACGAAGAAGATGAAGCTGGCGACGCTCAGCGCCGTCGCCAAGGTCGCTGACGCCCGGAAGCTCGCTCTGATCGCCCTCGGGCAGATCGCGCGCGGAGCCGACCCGCTCGGAGATCGCGCGCAGCACCGGGCCAAGGAACGCGCTCGGTTGGGCGAGCTGCTCGACCGCTACGACGCGAACCTGGAGCGCCGGCAGTACGTGAACCGCAAGTCGGTGATGAGCGCATTGCGTGGCAGGCTCGCCGCCCTTCTGTCTCGCGACGTCACGACGATCACGGGTGCCGAGTACGCGAAGATCATCGAGGGCATCAGGGCCAAGGGCTTGGCCGGCGCCGCGGATATGTTCCGCACCCTCTGTCGGGCATTCCTTACGTGGTGCGTGTCGGACGCCAAGGTTCTCGCCGTCAATCCTCTGGCCGGTCACCGGAAGGAACGTGCAACGCGCGCCGACAAGGTCTCGAAGGTGATGAAGGGGCGGGCGCTGTCCGATGCCGAGCTCCTCCGGATCTGGCGTGCCGCCGACCCCCGCACCACGATCGGCAGGTTGATCCGCTTCTTGATCCTGACCGGGTGCCGGCGGGGAGAAGGCGCTGGCGTCACCTGGCAAATGGTCGATGAGGTCACTGGCGTGCTCGATCTCCCTGCCATCTTCACGAAGCAGGGGAGGGGGCACAAGGCGCCGATTGCTCCGCAGCTGCGTGCGATCCTCGACCTATGCGAACGCGACGCCCGGTCCGAATTGGTCTTCCCGTCGGTGAAGACGGGGAGGGCGATGAACGGTTGGACGAAGCTCGTCGACGGCATGCGCAAAGCGTCCGGCGTCGATTTCGGCCTGCACGATCTCCGGCGCACCTTCCGGACCGGCCTTTCCAAGCTCGGCATCGACGCCGACACCGCGGAGATCTCGATCGGCCACGCCCGCGAGGATCTCGAGGCGATCTACAACCGGGACGATGCGATCCCGAAGCTGCGCTTCGCCTTCGCGGCCTGGGCGGATCACGTCACCGCCCTGGACGCAGGCTCGCATGAACTGAGCGCTGCCGCATGAAGCCCCTGAACGAGGCCGAGGTGCGCGCCGCGCTCGAAGACCCGCATTGGCCGCGGCGTCTGTGCGGGAATGCGGAGCAGGAAGCGGAGCACGAGATGGGTCTGGCGTTCCTTCGCCATGCGGCGGTCGAGCGTGGCGAAGATCCGGATGCAGTGCTCGAAGCCGTGCGGTCCGAGACGCCCCTTGCCCGGACCGTTCGCGGGCTCCTTGGCATCCTCTCCGACCTCCCGCATCGGAATGGCCGGCCATCGAAGGCGGTCGATCGGATTAGCGAGTACTTCGTCATCGAACGCATACGAGCTCAAGGGCTGAAAGGCGACGAGGTGTTCGAGGCGGCGCTTGCTCAGCTCCCTGGCCGCCGCATAACGGTTGAAAGTCTGAAACGCGCCTACCACCGCACCAAGAAGCAGATGGTCATTCCTAAGGACCTGAAGGGCGTTCGCGTCGTCTGCGGGGTGGCTAAACCCGATTGAGGTTTTGCCACTGGATACTCTGACGCATCGCGATGCAGGGTCTGCTTCAGAACTCAACGAGTTCGCTCGTCGGACGTCGCCACCTCGGTCGCTTCAGTGCGATGTAAGTATTGAGGATCTGGCGTCGTTTGTATGTCATAACGGTTCAGGCTTTGTATGTCAGAACAAGTTGTTGATCGGGCCATACGACCAGTAAATACGCTATGACCCACGAATATACTTGACCATCCGTGTCTGGCCGTTTAGTTAAGGGCGAGCTGCGCTCCCCTGCGAATCCGATGAACCGGCCGATCTGAAGCAGCTCCAGCCGATCCACTCGCATCTGCGACGCGCGCCAAGGCGCCGCTCGCTCGGGAGAATCCCTATGTCCGCAGGCGTTGCCTCGAACGCTGCTGCCGTTCGTCCTGTCCCTGATCTCGGGAAGCTGCCGGGCGAGACCCTCATCACGCGGCGCCAACTCTCCGAGATCAGCAGCTTCGCCCTGATCACCCTGAAGGTATGGGCGAAGAACGGACGCGGTCCGCGGATCACCGTCGTGGAGGGCCGGCCGCGGTATCGGGTCCGTGATGTTCGGGAGTGGATGGGGGCGGCCTGAGAGCCGGTCTTCCAGATGCACCCCGGCCCGGTACTCCCGGCGACCGGTTTCCCTTGGATCCATCGTGACGAGCACCGCTCTCACGAAAACGGCCGGTCACCTCTCGCGAAGGTGCCGGCCGGGAAGGTGTCGTATGTCTGACCGAAACTTAGGCCGCTCGCGGCTGCTCTGCAACATGCCCGCTATCCGGACCGGGAGGGGGCTATGAGCAACGGCTCGAAGCCGCACGGCGGCACGGAAGAGGCATTCCGGCGCTGGTATGATCTCGGCTACACGCGCCTTCTGCCGGTCGTGCCGCCGAGCGCCGGCATCCACAATGCCGGCAAGCGTCCCGGCCTGTTCGACGGCGAGCGGTGGATCGGCCGGGGTGTACAGACATTCGAGGCCACGGAACCCGATCTCACGACGTGGGGCGCCATGTCGGCCGGGGTTGGGCTTCGCATGGGCAAGGGCATAGTCACGCTCGATATCGACGTACTGTCCGAAGCGTGGAGCGTGAAGATCGCCGACGCGGCGGTGCGGGCGCTCGGCACCGCGCCAGTGCGGATCGGGCGCTGGCCCAAGCAGCTGCTGATGTATCGAGCGCCAGAGGACGTGCCGTACATGTCCGTGCGGTTCGCCGACGGCGTGAGCAAGAAGCCGGCGCTGATCGAGCTTCTCGCGGGAAGCCACAACTACGCCAATGTCGACACGATCCACCCGCAGACCGGCAAGCCGTACACTTGGCCTGAGGGCATCCCGCGCCGTGACGAGCTTCCCTTTGTAACGACCGAGCAGTTGGAGACGTTCTTCGCGGCGATGAAGCGCAATCTGCCGTCGGCACAAGGCAGCATCAGCACGCCAGAGGATCGGGGTGGAGTCGATCAGCAGGCGCTTCGCGGCGATCCGGAACTGATCAAAGCGGCCATGGCTGCGATTCCGAACCGCCACGAGCTCTTCGGCTACGAGAAGTGGCGCGACATCGCGACGGCGCTGCGCGCCGCGCTGCCGGACGACCAGGATCTCGGCGAAGAGCTTTTCGTCGAGTTCAGCGACCGCACCGACTTGGCGCCCGATGAGGTCTCAGAGAACCCCGGCCGTATCTATCGAAGCCTGAAGCCGCCGTTCAAGCTCGGTAAGCAGCTCATTTATGACCTCGCCGAGAAGCACGGCGGGTGGCAGGGGCACAAAGAAGCGTTGTTCGACGCCGCCGCCGCCGCGGCACAGCCGGACGAACCACCCGGGATTTCCGGGCAATTGGTGCCGGCGCCTACCGGCCCAAACGTGTTCAAGATGCTCTCGCTCGGCGAGATCGTCAGTCGACCACCTCTCCGGTTCGTCGTCGCGGGGTACCTCCCAGAGCAGAGCGTCGGCTTCCTGTATGGCGAGCCCGGCTCTCGCAAGAGCTTCATCGCGCTCGACTGGGCCCTGCACCTCGCCTTCGGCAAGGTCGACTGGCACGGCAGCGCCATCGATGCGGACCCAACGGCCTGTGTCGTCTACCTCGCCGGCGAGGGTGCGCACGGCTTCCGGACCCGTGTGCTGGCATGGGCCAAGCATCACGGCATCCCGGAGTCCGAGATCGAAGGTGGGCGCTTCAGACTCATCACCGAGAACGTCGACATGATGAACGCGGCAGAGGTTGAGAAGCTCGCCCGCTCCATCCGCCTTGGTGTCGGCCGTACTTGCTTCGTCGTGGTGGACACGGTGTCCCGCGCGATCCCCGGAGCTGACGAGAACCTCCAGAAGGAGATGTCCGCTTTCGTGAGCCGGTGCGAGGCGATCCGGGACGTATTCGAATGCGTCGTGCTCGGCGTCCACCACGCCAACCAGAAAGGCATGATGCGCGGGTCGGGCGTACTGAAGGGCAACGGCGACTTCGTCTTCAAGCTGACGAAGGGCAAAGATTCCAACGTTGGGGACGTCCTTTGCGAGAAGCAGAAGGACGGACCCGACGGCTGGACGCACAGCTACCGCTTCGAGACGGTCCAGGTGACGGGCGGTTCGAGCTTGGTCCCAAGCGGCCGCGTCACCTCTACCCCACGGGTGACCGTGACGGCTCCCGATGAGACGGCGCGTGTCCTCGGTGCCATGGACGCCGCCTGGGTCGCCAAGGATGCGTGGCGGGAAACCTTCCGTGGCGGCGAACGTCATGCGGTCAAACGTATAGTCAGCGATTTCGGGTTCACGCGCGAGGGTGCCGAAACCGCGCTGAAAGACTGGGTGGACACCGGTCGGATTGAACTGTCGGTGTTCGATAAGCGCAATTCGCGGACAGGGTATCGCGTTGTGACATACGAACTACCGCCGGAGGACATCTTCAGCTGATTAAGAGATGCGGTGCGGGCGTATACTCCTGCGGTGCGGACCGGCTAAGTTATTGATATTGTTTGCGGTGCGGGCGCGGCGGTGCAGCGGTGCAGAACCCTACTATAGAGGGAGCAGGCCGCTACGCTGGCCCTGTGGCCACCTGCTCCCATCTTCGTATTAGGAGTGACTTCGGCCGGTGATGAGACGGTGTTTGCTTCGCATTGGGGGACTAAGAACCCGGCCGACGTACCTCCAGAACAGTCACGCACGACTCACCCCGCCCCGCTCAGCATGACAGGTTGTAGCAGCCACTTTGCGGGAAAATGTGAATTGGATTAACATTCTGTCGGATCGGCCACTTAGAGAGGTATCGGTTATGCCAGCCAAGGACGGTGACTGGACGCGCCAGGAGCGGATCTTCGCGAAGGAGATGGCGCACACCGGAAACGCGGTGCACGCGGCGAAGGTGGCGGGATATGCGCACCCGGCCGTGGCGGCCTCGAAACTCCAGCGACGCGAGCCGATCATGCAGACGGTCCGGCAGCAGGTCGCCGCTCGCGTCGAGACCATGCTCGTGCCGCTGGCCGTCGCGACCTTCGAGGAGGTGCTGAAGCCGGAGAACGGGGAGAAGTACCCGGCTCGCGTCCGTGTCGACGCCGCGGACAAGGTGCTGAAGCACTACCGGTCGACCATGGGCGACGCGGAGCCCGAGAAGGAGCTCCACGAGATGACCGCGGCCGAGCTCCGGCAGCGGTACGAGCGCGAGAAGCTGAAGCTTGCCGCCTACGATGCCCTCGTGGCCGAGGCTGAGCACACCATCGAGCACCAGACCGAAGCAGGCGTTGCACCCTCCCCAGCAGGGGAGGGAGGCTCGAACGCCGGGATCTTCGGGTAGCGAAACCTAGGGTGAAAAATATTTTGCGATAGTACCGGACAAAACGGACGCCGTATACCGAAGCAGTTACAGTTTCTTGAGATGTATTTGTCCGTTTTTCCGAAAGTAAAACGGAGATAACGGACAAAACAGCAGGGCCGGGCATATTGCCGTAAAGGCGTTCTCGACCTATCCAAAATCCACCAGGGCACCAGCCCAGGCGAGAAATGGATGCGAGACCATGCGGATCACCACCAATCGGGAAGCCAATTTCAACCAGCCCTACATCCGCGATGCGCAGAAGGTTGGGGGTCCGATCTTCGTCATCGAATGGGAAGAGCACCTCGATAGCACCGACCCGAGCCGAGACACGCTGACCATGAACGTGGTCTTCCCCAAGCTCGCGGCGTTCGCCTTCATCCGCGAGATCCTGTCGCCCGAGATGCTGGCGCTGAAGTCCGACCCACACTTCGACTATGACGAGGACGGCGCAGGCTCCGGGTGGGCGCATACGGAGGTCTTAGGGCCGTCGGCCTACATCTATGCCCTGGCCGCCATAGCGGGGCGCATGGGCGCGGCCCGGCACTACGACTGACGGCGACGAGAGGCGACGAAAGACCGAAGGCGCGCCCTCACACGGTGCGCCTTTCGCGTTTCAGGCTTCCGCGCGAGCCATGACGCGCTGGACCTGGACAGTGCTCCATGTGCCGCCCCGGGTGGTCGGGAAGGCGCTCGTTCAACTGTGCCGCGATCTCGCGCAGCGACCCTGCGCCGGCGGCCCGGATCTCCGCGATGATGGGCGCGATGTCTGCCGTGCGGCCGGCTGCCTTGGCCTGCCGCGATGCCACCCCCTTGGCCCTGGCAGCGTCCGTGAGGGCTGCACCGGCACTGAGGCCCCCGATGTCGCCTACCCGCGCTTTCTCGACGGTGCGAGGCGGGCACCACCCGAGGACGTGGGCGGGACGATGGGCTTCGAGGAGTTCCTGGAGGCTGTCACCAAGCCTCGGCACCGCGAGCGCAAACGGATGCTCGATTGGTACGGCGGCCCGTTCGATCCCGAGGTGCTGGACCGGGAGACCATCGAGGCCGGCATGACGAAGCTGGCCCGGCGGCGAGCCATCGGGCAGGCAGCGTTCGCGAAGAGCCGAGGTCGGCCGTGAAGTCCCTCAGCGGATGAGGGCGAAGAGGGAAGGCGGGCGGTGAAGCCACTAAGCCGTTTCAAGCTCTTCGATAGCAAGCGTAAGCCGTGCCCGCATGATTATGGTTCCAGCCGGGTCTCGAACGCTCGCCAAAAATATTTGACCGTCTGAGGTGGTGTCCAGCAGCTCAGAGAACCGCTTTAAAACATGTCCCAACTTCTCTCGCGCTGCTCCTGCGTCCGGTAAATCAAAGCCTTTCTTATCGCGCACGAAATTAGTGCCATCATGAAGGTCGATATAGAACAGCGGCATATTATGCGCCTAATCCAGAGGATGGTAATAAGGATGTGTACTGCCTACGGGCTTGTTTTGCGATGATGCCACACCTGCATGTTGCATGCCGCCTATCCTTCATCCCGCAAGCCGGTCCCGCCCACCTTTCTGAGGATGTCCCAGCGCTGCGTTCTTGAGTAAGGCGGTGCCCGATGGCCCGACCGTTGCCTCCGCCTCAGTCTCGCCAAGGCAACCGGGCACCCTCCCCTTCATGATGAAGACCTCCCGCATTCTCGGCTGGCTGCTCCTGGCGGGAGTAGTCTTCGCGACCCTCGCGCCCATCGGCCTCCGACCCGTCACCGATGCCCCGGTCTCTCTTGAGCGGTTCGGCGCCTACGCGGTGGTCAGCTTCCTGTTCGCCTTCGGGTACCCGCGCCGCCGCTGGCAGATCGTGGGAGCGCTCATCGTGCTTGCTGGTGCCATGGAAGCGATGCAGAACCTTGAGCTAACCCGGCATGGCCGCTTCGGGGACTTCGCGGTCAAGGCTGCCGGGTGCTGGTTCGGAGTGATGGTTGCGGTAGTCCTCGCCTTCATCCCGGCGAGCATGGCGAAGGCTGAGGGGCGGGCTTAAACGCAAGGCCCTACTCCTCCCAGAGCAGGCCATTCTCCTGAGCCAAGGCCGCCGCCTCGCCGCGTTTTGCGAGCGCCTGGATGGCATGATGCCGGCTCAGGGTACGGAACAGCTCGCCAGCCGCGCACGGGGCTTGGCGGTCCATATAGGCCGCGAGGTTGGCATAGTGGCTGGCCATCAGCTCATCGGCTGCGGCTGCCACGCGGAGAGCAGAGACCGCCACTTGCGCCAATGCCCACGGTCTATCCGGCGCGTCCATCCCTAGGCCCATCGTGCCAAAGCTGCTTCCGCTTCTACCGGGTTGTCACGGATGCGGTAGATGGTCTGGCGAGAGAGGCCAGTCACAGTGGCGATATCGCTCACCCCCTGGCCCTGGCCTAGAGCCCCGCTGACGGCATCGAACTGCGCCCGCGTGAAGCTGGGCTTGCGGCCTCGGTAGGCGTCCTCACGGCCCTTGGCGTGGTCGATGCCGGCCCTTTGCGCTTCCTTGGTCGCTTCCGCCTGGGCCTGCGCCGTGGCGGCCATGAAGCCGATGAGCGCATCCCGCACGGCTTGTTGCATCGGGTCCTTGGTGGCCCCGTCGAAGGTGAGGCCGTTGATGACGGTGCGAACGATGACGCCCCGGCGCATCAGCTCTCGGATGGTGTCGCACACGTCCGCATAGTTGCGGCCCAGGCGGTCCACCCAGCGGACCACGAGGGTATCCCCGCGGCGGAGCATGTCGAAGAGCCTGCGGCCCTGAGGGCGATCCCTGAGGCTGGTAGTGAGGCCTGACACCCCCTCGTCCGCGATCACCTCGTCTACCTTGAAGCCGGCGGCCTCGGCCTGGGTGCGCTGGTGGGCGATGGTCTGATCCGCGGTCGAGACCCGGGCGTAGAGGATGGTCTGCATGGGAGCGGTGCCTGTCCGAATGGGAGCTGTCCGCATGATCGGTTGTCCGTTGACCGATGTCAACCCTTACGGACGGACTTCCGGACAGCCCCGGCGCCGTACGCTGCGGTATACTCTAACGGACACGCTTGGGCATGCTTCTGGCGCATACGAACATTGGGAGCGCCGGATCGCGGGTCGTCCGGTTGGTTACGACAGGCGCGGCCGCAGCTGCACCACGTTGCCGCTGAGATCGCGCGCCGGCATCGAGGCAGCTGGCGCTATCGCGGGACGACGCGCCTTGCCTAAGGCCACGGCCTGCGCCGGCTGGAGTTCCTCGGCCAGGACACGGGCGCTGCGCTGTGCCTGAGCCAGCACACCTTCCAGGGCGGGGCTGACCGGGCGGCCACGGCGGACGGCATCGATCTCTTCAGCGATGACATCGAGGGAGGAGACGAGCAACGTCGCGCGCATGTCGAGCGGGAGGTGCATGGGCTGAGATCGTCGGGGGTGATGCGGACAGTGTGCGCCCAGCGCGCGACCGCGCCAAGCGGCGAATTACCGGGCCCCCGGGGTTGGGGAGGGCCGGCACCCACCCATGGGGGTAGTCCGGTCGCTTCGGTGAAACGCGCCGGTTAGTCCCATAGGAAATTTCGATCCGCAAAAAGTAATCTGACATACAAATGGGGGGCAATCTGAAATCAGATCAGTACTTTAAGGTGCCCACGCCGTCGGGTAAATAATAATAGGCCAGATCTATCAATTGGGTTTACCCGATAGGTTCAGGGCTGTACTATCGCCTCATCGGATTTGAAGATCGACACCCGCAATGGCCGAGTCGGTTTGCCTTCTCTGGGGCGGTGACAAGCAAGCGTCACCTGCTGATGCGCCAGCGCATACCCTTCGCGCCCAGGCCGGCGTCATCGAGGGGCTCTTGAACCTCGCCGCCGAGGGCCAGGATTTCGAGTGTTCCTTCCGGACCGCGCTGCGGATGATCTCGAACATCGACCAGGACATCCTGCGGGACCACATCGACGACGTCCCGAGCAGCGTTTTGAGCGCGCTCTCCCTGATCAAGGTCAGGTCCGTCGACACCCTTCAGGAATACCCGCCGGCGCGCTTCGTGGCGGGCATCGACGCGGTCGTCGCCGCGGTGAAGCGGTGGCCCGAGCCATCGCAGGCCACCGCCGACAGAGAGGGGGCTGCTACGCTGGCCCTGTTCCACAGGGAGTTCGAGGCCTTCGCCGCTCGACGGTTGAAGAAGGCCCACGAGCGCGGAGCCTACAAGCGCCGAGAGGCGGCAATCGCCACCCTCCGCTTGGTGCCGCGAGGGGATATTTTCGGATGAGCAACACGTCGCGGCCCGAGCCCAACCCATTCGACATCTTCGACCCGCTGCCGGTCTCGCCGCTGGCCAAGGTCGCGCCGGCGGCCTTGTCCATGGTTCCCAGCGGGTTCCAGGCGATGGCTCAACCGCCCGCGAAGGTGCCCAACTATTTCGACCAGTTCGACGAGCCCGCGCCGGCAGGCGGCTCGGCCGAGAACCCTTTCGCGCGCTTCCATCAGCAACCCGCAGCGGCGGCCGGTGGGATGATCGAGGTCGAAGGCCCCGACGGGGCGATTGTCGAGTTCCCGCATGGGACGTCGGACGACGTCATGTCGAAGGCGCTTCAGACCCACTACGGCACTCCGGCCGCCAAGCCGCAGATCGACGCGGCCGGCGGCGGGATCGTTCACGGCCTGGTCAACGCCGTCACCGGATTCCTCGGCGGGCCCGGCACGCTCCAGCAGCTCGAGCGCGGCGCCGCGGGCAACGCGCTCGAGAGCCGCGGCTACCCGGGCGCGGCCTCCGTCGTGCGCGCGGTGCCGGCGCTGCCGAGCGGCGCGGACCTGAACGACATGGTCGGCCGCGTGATGGGCCCGCTGTACCGGAAGCCCGAGACGACGGCCGGGCAGTATGCCGGGTCGATCGCCGAGAACGCGCCGGCCGCGATGCTCGTGCCGGGCAGCCTCATGGCGCGGATCATGGGTGCCGTCGTGCCGGGTGTGACGGCCGAGACCGCGGCGCGCGTGGCGCCGGCGGGGCACGAAGACGCGGCGCGCTTCGCCGGCGGGCTCGCGGGCAACCTCGGCGCCGCGCGCATGAACGCCGGCGACCGGGCCGTCGTCGCGGCGACGCACGGGACGACGCCGGAGCAGCTTCGCGCCGGCCAGCCGGTGCTGGACCAGGGCGCCGGCATCGGTGTGCCGCTGTCCGGCCCGGAGGGTATCCAGCACATCACCGACGGCGCGACCGGCCTCGGCAAGCTCCAGCGCGTCGTCGAGGGCTCGACCGGCGGCGGCCCGACCATGGCGCAGTTCTACGCCGACCGGCCGATGCAGATGCGCACGGCCGCGGATAACGCCTTCGACACCATCGCACCGCAGAGCGCGGCGCCGTCGACGCTCGGCTCGCGCGTGGCGACGGCCGCCGACACGGCGATCAACGATGTGCGTCAGGGCATCAACGCGCAGACCCGGCCGGACTACGCGGCGGCCGAGGCGCACGTGATGCAGCCGCAGGACTTCGACGCGATGCGGACGCCGGCGTTCGACGCCTCGCTTCAGCGCCTGCGCGCCGACCCGGTGCTCGGGCCCGAGCTCGCGCAGCATCCCGACAACAGCGGCCGCGTGATCGATCTCGTGACCAAGGACATGGGCGCGCGCGGCCAGGCGCTGTCGGCCAGCGGCGAGGGTTTCAACCCGCTCGCGGCGGAGCGCTACTCGTCCGGCGCCGCCGACGCGCGCGACATTCTCCGCGATCCGGCGCGCGGCGGCACGCAGGCCTACGACGACGCGCTCACCGCGCAGGCGCAAGCCCGCACGCAGAATCTGGATCCGCTCGAGCAGGGTCCGGTCGGGCAGCTCGCCAAGGTTGGCAACTCCGGCGCGGGCGTCCACAGCGGGTCGCAGGCCGCGCAGCAGACGATCCTGCCGGCAACGACGGAGCGCGGGCAGAACGTCGAGTTGGCCGACGCCACGCGCCGCATCGGCGCGATCGATCCGGAGGCCATCGCGCAGCTGGTCCGGCAGCGCATGGGCAACCAGTACGACGCCAGCGCGACGGATCTCGTCGGCGGCGGAAATCACAGCGGCGGTGCCAAGTTCGCGAAGGACATGGCCGGCACCCCGCAGAAGCAGGCGAACATCGATGCGGTGCTCGGCGCTCTGCCGAACAGCCCGGCCGCGCCGCAGTCGGTCAACACGCTGCTCGACACGCTGCGCGCTACGGGCCGACGGCTGCCGGCGGGGTCGAACACCTCGGCCGACCGCGCCATGCAGGAAGCCTTGTCGGAGCAGAGCACCTTGGGTGAGGCCGTCACGGCTTTGCGGACGCAGGGCCGATCCCTGTTCGCCAACGTCGGCGGCAAGGCGCGGCAGGCGGCTCTTGGCCGACATACCGGCCGCCTTGCGGACCTCTTCACCGCGCCGGACAGCGCCGACCGCATTGCCGACATCGTGCAGCGCGGCGTCGAGCCGGTGTTCGCGAACGCGCTGCTAAGGCAAAGCCTTCAAACTCCGGGAGCTATGGGCCAGCGATGAGGTACACGCTCCATCAGCTCGCCGCCGGCAGCTACGACCTGGCCCTCGACGGCGTAATTGTCGGCGGTGTGGTTCGCGAGACCACAGCAGGAGGTGCGCCTACCGGGTGGTGCGCGGAGCTACTGGAGGATCTCCCAGCTGCGACACGCCCCCGGCCCTTCGATTGCGTCGAGCACCGATTCCCGACCCTGGAAGCGGCGACGGCGTGGCTCGGCGGTGCGCCGATCCTGAGCACGTTCGAGGACGCTTAGACCCAATCAACACGCTGGCTTGGGAGCAGCGCAAGGGCGACGCCATGAAGAACGATGGCTTATACGACCTCGGCAACGCGCTCGCCCAGCCAGAGGCGGCGACGTGAAGTTGGCCTTATGGAGCAAATGCACCAACGATCATGGGCTAATGCTCGGTCCCGGGCCGGTTCTGACGAGGGGCTTCGCCGTGCGTCTCTGTGAAGGCCGAGCGTTCTGGGTCGCCCTTAGATTTTGCCACTCTGCCTCGCATCACCGAAGCCACGACAATGACGATAGCCAAGGTCGCGATCGCCAAGCCGATGATGAGAAATTCGTTTCCTGGCATGCCCGACCTCCTGAACCATAGTTCATGCCAATTAGGGCAATGACACGATAATTCATCCCCTGGGCACGACGCGATGCCGCCAACGAAAAAGGCGCGCCGGGTAAGGGCGCGCCGAAGTCAGGTTCGAAGCTCTAGGGGGAGGAGCCACAAGGGCATAGCACAACCCTTGATTGCATGAAATCGGTATCTGCTACCGGTTCTGGAGGGGGCTTAGTGGCTGCACCTGGGTGCAAAGGCAGAGGCTGCACGCGTTACCCGCCGGGTAACAGGCCGCCTGGGCCGTGCGCTTCCTGACCGACGACGAGTTCCGCGGCGCGAACATTATGCAGCGTCCTCAACCCTTTCGGTTGAGGACGCTTCGTTTGCACTCTGTGACTTTTCTTCACCATCTGAAAAAAACATTCTAGATTGGAGCCAATGGTGCCTTTCTGCACTCCCCCTGGCAACCTTGTTGACTTATATGGCAACGATCAGCGATTTGACGCGGGCTGGAGTGCTTCATCCGGTTGGTGGCAGCAAAGGAACCAAGAAAGGAAAAACTCGGAGATTTTATGCAACGGATGCTGCTCTGGATTGGATAGTCGGCGTGAGTCGTAACAGTCCAAGTTCTCCGGAAGGATATGACGAAACGCCAAAGCTGCAATTATATAATCTATTAAAAGCATATACGTCGGGAGATCCGCTGGTCTTTGATCAAGAGTTTCATCCAATGCGGCCGGGCGACAAAAAAATATGGGAATTGAAAACTATCGAGATGAGAATATTTGGATTTTTCTCTGATGTCGACGAATTTGTTGCCGTTGTAATAGATTATAAGTGGAGGATCAAGCTTTATAGTCTCTCCGAAGGTTATAAAAATGAAGTAGAGACTTTTAGATATCATCTTGGTGTTCCATACGTCAAAGAAAATGGTGTTCACTATGTTCTATCTTGATATTGATCCAAGAGAAGAGACTCAGGCAAACTATATGGCTCTAGTAAGAGCTAAGCTGCAGGCTGCGTATGTTCAGGCTAAGCATATTCGCGGCGAGACATTGCAGAGCATTGCCGACAAACTTGGAGTTAATAAGTCTGTTATTTATCGCCAACTGAGCGGTGAAGCAAATCTGACAGTTAAAACTATTGCAGATTTATCATGGGCTCTCAACAAAGAACCTGTTTTTGATCTTATAGACAGGGGTGCTCGTGAGGTTAAAACCTCAGCAAAGACATCTGAATATAGAGACTTGGCGACTAGAGTTGTGTTTGATGCAGCTACCCGCAGCAAAAAAACCAATGTAAATTCAGCAAAAGACCGCACATCTAGTTTTGAGTCTGGCCTAGAGCAGGTGGCCTAATGTTGGAAGGTTATGTCATATATTGCGATGACATCAGAGTCGAAGACAACGGAAAACTGATGTTGATCGGCGTTTATGGCACCGATTTGATCGCGCAGGGCGAATTTCCCATAACGCTTACTCAAATTCAACTTCTGATACGATTTAGATATACTCTAGAGCATTGCGGAAAATCATTAAATATTAATGTATATCTGCCTGGGGACGACGAAAGTACTCCAAGTTTAGTCCATGGAATAAATACAGCTCAAAAGCCATCCGCATCACAATTAGAAGGTATAAAAAAGGCCTATGCCGATGGCCCTGTATTTGCTAATCTGTCAATTCCACTGGGATTAAGTCATATCCAAGTTGACGAGCTTGGATTTATCAAAGTCACACTCGAGTGCGAGGGTGAGGTAAAAAGGCTAAACAGTCTTAGGATCAATGATACTCCTGCCTTAAATTCTTCTGATGCTCCAAAAGACTAGCATAGCTAAGCCGAATTCCAGATCCGTATCCCTTTACGTTTTCCGAGGGTTACGATCCTTCCTTGAGCATTAGCCCGTGTAAGTGATTGGATCAGACGGTACGCAACCGCTCGATGCAACATCACATCGCGCTCATCCCACCGCTTCGCCCGGATGACAGCCAGCGCGATCTCTCGCGTTGTGAGCGGCTTCCCAGCCTCAGACAGGGCGGCCTTACACAGCCCGAACATCTCGCCGTAGGCGAACATGCGGTTGAGATGGGCGTAGGCCGGAAACCGGGTCTATGTGGTGGGTGATAGGTCATAGAGCGCCAGCACTGCTGTGATGCTCGGCAGGTCGCGCTCTGCCACGGCGAGTTGACGCCGTAGCTCTGCGATGTGCCCTTCGATCTCATCCCGCTTGGCGGTGAGGGTGTGGACAACCTGAGTGATTGCCATCTCAGGCGGCCTTCGCCGTGTGGCGCTGCCAGTAGCCCTTCCACTGCCGTGACACGGGGGGCCTGATGGCGTGTCGAGTAGCTACCCCAGGGTCACAGAACCGTCGGTCTGATTGACCGCTACGACGCGAGGACCGCGGACATCCGGATCGCGCTGTTCCCAGGCCGACAGCGCGGCGTTGGCAGCTTCGACGATCGCACCTGTGGAGCCGATGCCGATTTGCGGGCGGATCGCCTCGACCAGCCGGGTGACGATCGTCTGCTCCTCCAAGGGGTGAGCTGGCATCGTGCCCTGCCGGCAGAACGCTGCGTAGACGTTCTCGGCAATCACCCGGGCGGCGCGGTCAGGATCCGGCGTGTCGCTCATTTCAAACGGCCCTTCGCCTTCGATTGCTCGGCATCTCTAGCTAAGCGTGCCGCCCTCTGCCGAGCTAGGTTCGTCTCAGCCACGTTTGCCGGTGCCTCGTAGGGAGGCATGGGGATGGGCTGGCTCTCCCGCTTAGCGAATAGTGCTTCGGCCTGCTTCCACTCTTTACTCTGATGTTCGGACACCGGTTGTTTCCTCGGATCACCGTTTGAGATTGGCTCGGATTTGCAAGGCCAGAAGCGCAACGGATGCGACGAGCCCCGACACGAAGACCATCATGAGTGCATTGTCGAAGCCGTTCGAAATCAGCACCGTGATCGACACGTAGGCCACCAGGAAGCCACCGATCCCCATCGCAAGCCGTTCAACGTTCACTCCCGTGAGCCCTTCGCCGGCACGTTCTCGATTAGTGCTCCACCGGCTGTTCAACGAACGAGCCGATGCCGTCCTCAGCTACTGCATGCTCGAAAGCCTCGAAGGCATGCTCATCCGTCGCAAAGGCGCCAGTCCAGGCCGTGTGACCGCCTTCGTGGTCGACGACCTCTAGGGTCCACTCATCATCAGTGCCGGCGAACCGGTAGATGTGGACCTGCACCGTGACGCCGTTGCGGGTGACGCTGCCGGCAAGCGGAGAGTCCTCAATCTCTCGATTTGGAATGGCCAAAAGGCACCTCGTTGGAACTGCGTTTCGGGATTGCTCAAGCCCTTATTTGGTCGATTGCTGCCCGCGCCAAGCGAAGCAAGCGGCCGCGATCAGGAATAGCAGCAGGCCCGTCCAGAGACCGCCTTCGGTCGCCTTAGCAACAAACCAATCGCTAAGGGCAGGTGCCGCCGGATCCTGCCACCATCCGATCGCCGCCATCCCTACGAAGAACAACGCGAGCGTGAAGATGATGGCAACGGGGTAGGGCATCGGGTCACGCCCTTAGGGGCTCGTGGACAGGTCATCCAATCGTAGCAGGGGCTTCGCGGCCTCGCTATCGGAAGTCTCTGTCCCGCATAGTGCTGAACGCCAACCTCAACGTGGATCCACCGTTGGCGTCGCAAACCTCGACACTCCAGACCGAGCTCCGCGCCGTGCGTTGCCAAGCATCACACCAGGCGACCTGCTCGGCGTGAGGCCCCATCAGCGCAACCATCAGCAACAGGTTGCTCCGTAAATCGGCAACGAGGTCAAAGTCGTTCGCGTATCTGACTTGTATCAGCATTCGGCAGTGTGTTTCTACCGTATGTGTCTTGACGGGCCGCCGATAGGGGTAGAGCGATAGATCCACTTTAGGAAAGGGATCGTCGTGGACGAACAAGTCGAAGCTCAAGCTAACAACTTCATGGAACTCGCTGCCGACATCGTCGCGGCCTATGTGTCGAACAACAATGTGCCTGTTTCGGAGCTGCCCAAGGTCATCGCCGGCGTGCATGCCTCCTTGTCTGGTCTCAGCAGTGGGGCGGCTGCCGAGCCTGCCGGGCCCGAGAAGCCGACGCCGGCCCAGGTCAAGAAGTCGATCCGCCCTGAGGGTTTGGTCAGCTTCATCGACGGCAAGACCTATCAGACCTTGAAGCGCCACCTGACGGGCAACGGCCTGACGTTTGAAGAATACCGGACGCGCTACGGTCTGCCGGCTGACTACCCATCGACCTCTGCCAACTACTCCGCCAGGCGCTCCGAGCTGGCCCGCTCTCTCGGCCTTGGCCAGCAACGGCGTAAAGCGGCTCCCAAGGCTGCCGCAGCCGACGAGACAGTCTCCGAGGTGCCCAAGACCCGTGGTCGGAAGCCCAAGACCGGAGGGGCGTCCGAGGCAGCTCCGAAGGCACGCGGGCGTAAGAAGGTCGCCGAGACGGCCTGAGGCCCTTAGCGCCCTGTTCCGGCACACTGCGGTACCCGCCGCGGTGACGTACCTCTAACCAACCACCAGCATCTTAGACGCGGGCCAAGTTGCGTATCGGCCTAGAGCCACGTCCGGTTGGATTGAATCAAGGGGGTAGCGGGCGGGTTTCGGATCTGATTCGATGTCGGGCTTTCCGAGGAGATCGGGATGCCGTCAGCCTTATCCGTGGATCTTCGCGAGCGGGTGATCGCGGCGATCGAAGCGGGGTCGTCGCGCCGACAGGCAGCCAAGCGCTTTGGTGTCGGTGCGTCCAGCGCGATCCGCTGGCACGAGCGTTTCCAGAAGGAGGGCGAGATCGCGCCCCTGCCGGCTTGTGGTGAGCGGCCCGCACCCGCCATCGAGGCGCATGCCGAGCTTATCCTTCAGGCCTACCAAGAGCATCCGCAGGCGTTCCTGCGGGAGTTACGCGACACCCTGGCCGAGCGGGGCGTCCGGACGAGCGTCAGCGGGCTGTGGCGGTTCTTCGCCCGGCATCGGGTCACCCGTAAAAGGGGGCTGTCTACGCCACTGAGCAGGAACGAGCGGACGTGAAAGCCGCACGGGAGGCGTGGTTTGCAGGGCAACTCGACCTCGATCCCGACGCCGTGGTGTTCATCGACGAGACCGCTGCGGCCACCAACATGGCCCGGCGCTACGGTCGGTCTCCACGTGGCGAGCGCTGCCGGCTCCTCGTGCCCCAGGGTCACTACAAGACCACCACCGTCACCGCCGCCCTTCGTACCAGCGGCCTCCTCGCCACCACCCTGTTCGATGGCGCCACCAACGGCGAGCGCTTCCGAGCCTACGTCACCGACATCCTCGTCCCGGTGCTGAGACGCGGCGACACCGTCGTCCTCGACAACCTAAACGTCCACAAGGTAGCCGGCGTGCGCGAGGCCATCGAGGCGGTCGGCGCGCGCCTACTCTACCTCCCCGCCTACTCGCCTACTCGCCCGACTTCAACCCGATCGAACAAGCCTTCGCCAAGCTCAAAGCCCTTCTGCGCACAGCCGCCGCGCGCACCGTCCCCGACCTCTGGCAGGCCATCGCAAACGCCTTCGCCGCCTTCAGTCCGAACGAATGCCGAAACTACATCACAGCCGCAGGATACGACGCTTATGACCCGACCTGAACGGCAACAGCTCTAGCTGGTGAGATCCGGAGTTCCCCCGCCGCGTGAGCAGATCGCGGCGGGGCCGAACCGTAGGCTATCGTCACCTAACCACGAAGGCGCTCAGCAAACGTAGATCCTCAGGGCAGCTTCCAAGTCGCCTTGTGAGGCACGATTGTCATCGATCGTGCACCCTCCGGCACCTTCACCGCTTGGAAGGTGTACTCAGCTGATCCAGAGATACCCTGGTACTTTCCCGTTCCGCCGACGAACACGTGCTGTCCGCTCTTTGCGTTCGCCTCGTATGTCGAGAACACTTGGTCGCCGTCCTTGTCGGTATCGATGCAGCTGCCGCGGTTAACTACATCGTTCCCGTTCGCCTCACGCATGCCGACACAGCGCGTTCCCATGTCGTTGAAAGGTGCCTCGCCCTTATCATTGCGAGTGATGCCGGCGCTCTCGTAGATCGAGGAGGTTCTATCATTCATCTTCATGGGCGTAGCAGATATGTTGACGTAATGTGTGGTGTAGGATGCGGTACCCTCCTTCGGAAAATCGGATGCCACCGCACCAGAAGTGGCGCCAATCATTAGGGCAAAAGCTAATCTTGCGCTTGGCATGGGATCCTCCAGCTATGTACCGATCGATTCCCATATCGCTCTGTTTTGATGTCGGTACTTCACCAATACAGAAATCAATGATCATGCATAGCTTGAATAATGTAGCAAGCACAAAAAGGAATTTCGCCCTAAAAATCTAATACCGTTTCGTGGGACTGAGAGCGACGGCTGTGAGCATCACGACCGCCGGCTTCACCGCCATGGTGCTTCCCTTCAACCTTGCCGCGTGCTCCGGTTGGCCAGCACGTCGGTAAACGGCTTCGACATCACATGCCGTCCGGACCCATCGTAGATCTCGACCGTCCACGTCGACCAGTCGCGCTGAGCGCCGCTGAGCATCAGATCCAGGGAGACCCGCTCTGCATGCGCGCGCATCAGCGCCCAGGTCGGTAGCCGCTTGCCCTGGAGATCGGCCACGAGCTCGTGCCCGTCGGTGCAGTGGAAGCGGTAAAGCGGCGTCGGCATTGGCTTTCTACCCCGCCCTCCACACCATCTCACCGCTGCGCGCGTGGCTGTGGTCGCCATGGTTGAACCGTCGTGACGCATGCTGTTTGTTCCCGATCCGTTCTTGCCGGACCAGGAGCCGCGATGCATCCCCCGCCCCTCCAAGCGCCTGTGGAGATTCAGCCGCCATCTCGCCGCGGCGCCCGCTGTCTACGAGCACGCGCGTAGGTGGACACCCTCGGGGACATCGGAGGCGATCGCGTCGTGGTGGAGTGCCTGTCGTGCCGCCGGCGGGGCGTCTACGCGACAGACGGCCTTGTGGCGCGGTTCGGGCCCTCGATGCAGCAGCTCGACGCGCTCCGGCACCTGTCGGGCTCGTGCCGGCATCAGCGCCGCCCCGGGTCGCCGCCCGCCCGCAAATACGAGAACGTGTGCCAGGCCCGGCTCGTGCTGCCGCATCCGCGGAAGCAGATCGTGCCGACGCCGATTCAGCGCGGCCTGAACGTCGAGGCCTGGACGACGTCGGGCTCGATCGAGTGGCACTTGGCGACGGTCTACAACTTCGAGCTCGGCCACCTCGTGCTCGACGCGGCGGCGAAGCTTTACCCGGCGCAGGAGATTACGCTGCGCCAGGCCTGCCGGGTCATTGCGAAGCGCGAGAAGCCAGATTGAGGTTTGCCCCGCTCACGCCAGCCGCGCCAGACTTCCGCCGTAGGCAGCAGCAGGCCCCCCGAGCCGATCGGGTGGGGCTGCAAGCGGGGCGGTTTATACAACCGATAATTGCACGCCTGAAGGTTGAGGCCGGGGCTCGCAAGAGGTGCCTGAACCCCACTTCGATGGGAAAATAGCAGCGTCTCGTCTCTCACGGCGTCCCATTGCAGCCGGGTTGAGCCCGTTAATCAATTCTAAGTAGATCGCACCCATCAACAAACTCGCGCAGAAGTTGTGTTTCGAAATCGCGGGCGCATAATCGTGCGACGGCAGGCCGACCTGCCGCGACCGTTCAGGGTGATCGACGACCGAAAACATCCTGTGCTCGGCGACAGCACGTTTGGACACGCACCGACAAGACAGCATTCGCAGGAGACGAACCGTGCAGACCACGACGGACCCCATCGATCTCGCCGCCAAGATCCTCACGAGCTACGTCGCCCACAACTCTGTGCCCGCTACGGGGCTGCCGGACCTGATCCGCATGGTTCACGGCTCGCTTACGGGGCTGACCACTCCGCCGAAGCCGGTTCTGACGAAGCCAACCAATGCGGAGATTCGCAAGTCGATCTCGCCGGACGCCATCATCAGCTTCGAAGACGGCAAGCCCTACAAGGCGCTGCGCCGACACCTGACGCTGCGCGGACTGTCGGCCGAGGCCTACCGTGCCAAGTGGGGCCTGCCGGTCGACTATCCCTTGGTCTCAGCGAGCTACAGCGCGCGCCGTTCGGTGATCTCCCGCACCATCGGGCAGAACCAGCGCCTGCGCTTTCAGCAAGCGGCGGAGTGACCCGAAGACCTGCTCGACGGCTCCCACCGACACCGCGCCGGTCTGGGCTTGGCCGGCGAGGTGTCGGTCGACTTTACTGGATCGTCTCAGGCGCTGTCACGAGGCCAACGAGACGGGCGAGCGCCATCAGATCGGCGTCGCCAACCTGCTCACCATCCACCAGCCACAAGCCAAGGTCGTCGCCGGTCGGCTGGACGTCCCAGCCCATCGCGCGGAGGACTTCAGCAGCTTCGTGAAAGGGGTCGTCGCTCACGATGCCGCCGGCCGCGCCAGCAAAATCGCGGTTCGCACCATGCCTCGCCGGAAGGTCTCGGACGCGTCGGGCTCGGCGACCGACCTCCGCGACGGCTCGTAATCCTTCACCGCGGCGGCCGGATCCACCGTGTACCCGCTCTCGAACCGGAACAGACTCACCGTCGCGTCACGCATGAACACGTCGGCCGCGGCGTTCACCTCGTCGTCGGTCATGATCTTGGCCTTCAGCAGGTGCTGGTGATCGTGGTGCTCATTGCCACTGGTCCGAGAAGGCCAACAATCTCAGGCTACTTCACGGCTTCCGGGTGCGGCGAAGGCGTACCGCAATAGGCCTTCGGTATCAGCGGGCATCCATCGTGAACCCGGCGATGCGTGAGCGTGCGCTTCACGACTGCAGCGTACGATCCGGCAACCGCAACGCGCCCATGGCAAACCAGACAACGCTTCTCGGCCGTACCGTGCTGTCCAACTGCTTCGATCAGGCTGACCGCAATCCAGGACCCGTCGATCTTCACTTCGCAACGGTTCAGATCGGGCTTAGCCATCCGACTCGTGTGACATGCCGCCTCTCCGTCGGCCAGTGTAGCGCGGCCACGGTCGGAGAAGCGCGTGTTCGCGCGAGCGCCTGCAGAGCGTCACTAGGTCATCTGAAATGGTGCTAGCCGATCGCGAAGGGCTTGTGACCTGGGTCGCGCACCAATCCCAGGCCTGCGTACTCTACGCCGCAAATCCGGCGCGGCGTACGCTTGCGGTTTTATTGGGAGCTGTAATTCTATCTCTGGTTGCATTTGGATCGGAGGAAGGGACGCCTCATGTCGTGCAATTCTGCGGCGCTCAATGAACCGAAGAGTATAGATGTTATGGTGCCGGTGTTAATCGCTGTGATGATGCCGTACTATGCCATATGTATTATTTTTATGATATGTGCATTGCCATTTTTGCTTCTATCGGTTCCAGTCGAATACATATTGAAAGATAGGCCCAGGGAACACGGAAATGCTGTCGTGTCTCTTATGGTGCTATCGATCGCTAGCACAATATTGACTCCGTCAATACTGGCCTATTTCTATCTCATGTAGGTGATATGGCCGTATGTCTTATTAGCGATAATCTCTGCTGTTGCTGACGACTATCCGCGTGATGCGCGCCACCCTGCGGCTTTAGCCTCGTCCTCAGTACAGAACATACGCTCGCCGGACTTTGCGTCGATCCGGGTCCGGTCGTAATCGCGGGAGCCCGGTAGGTGGTAGACCCGCTCGCCCTTCCGGCTGATGTTACCCTTGATCGTGCAGCTGCCGCCCACGGCCGGCTCGACGCGCGATGACGGGGCGGGGATCGGCCCGTCCGGCCCACCGGGTGCCGCGAATCCCATAGACATGCCGCGCTCGCCCCTGCGCCACTCGGACGGGGTCGTGAACGAGCCGGCCCAGATGCCGCGCTTGACCGCTTTCGCGGTCGCCTCGGCCTCGACGTAGTCGGTGGAGTAGCGGCGGTAGGCGATGGCGTGGCCTTGGGCGACCATCCATGCGTTCAGATCCTCGGCCCCCTTCCGGCAGACGGCGACGGTGCGGCCATAGCGGTCGGTGTCGCGAGGCTCGCACGCGATCGGTGCCTCTCCAATGAGATCGGACAGGGCCAGGGCTGCGACCTGCCCGCAGCGGTAATCCTTGCCGGCGGCGTCCTGGCAAATTTGCGCGCTCTCCGGGGCGTCGATGCCGTGGAGACGAATGCGCGTGCCGTGAATGACGACCGTGTCGCCGTCGGTGACGCTGGCGCGCCCGACGATCAGCTCGGCCGCGGTTGCGTTATCTACGGCGGCCGCGGCGAGCGCGAGAGCGATGGCCACCGAACGCACCTGGGACATAGTAGCGGCCTTGCGTGTTGCGGCGTAGCTCGCCGTGACTGTGGCAGTGCCGCGGGTGGCTATGGCACCCGTTCGCTGAGACCATGCCCGGCGTTGCTTCCGCCGGCTGTGGAACCATCGGCCCCACCAGGAAGAGGGCCACGGTGATGGTAAGGCATGGCAGAAAATGGCGAAACACGAGCGTTCTCCGGTGCCGCCGGAGATTGTCTCGCCGCCGGTTAGGTTGTCTAGGTCGCCGAACCACTGCGCGGCGGTCGCTCAGCCCTTCAGGCAGGTGCTCATGAAGCTCCTGCGCTCGGCGCCCTTCAGGCTTTTGGCTGAGGCATCGACGTTGCAGCTCTTCATCTTCGCCTGCTGCGGTGTCAGCTCCTTCGCCGGCGCTGCAGCCTTGCCGGCGAGACAATCGGACATGAAGCCCTTGCGCGCGCTGCCGGCGAGCTTCTGGGAGCCGGCGTCGGCGTTGCAGCTCTTCATCCGGTCTCGCTGAGCACTCTGTGCAGCCGAGGGCATTGGCGATTGGGCGACGGCCGGAACGGCGAGGCTGAGGACGATCGGCAGGACAAGGGCGAGCGGGCGCATTGGCTGGGTGCTCCAGGAGATGTTGTCCGACGGTAGCAGCGACGCGCGAACCCGACGAGCCGATGGGCGATGTGATCCACCGTGACGTTGTCGAAGGCTGTCCGACGTCAGCACCTGTGGGACAGAATGAGGGTCTTCACGAACGGAGGATGGCTGGTTCATCGTAGCCCCTGAGGAGCGAAGATGAAGCAGACATCCGGACCGGCCAAGAAGCCGGCAGAAGCGGTGATCAAGGACATCCGTCGGGCCACACGTCGGCAGTTCTCGTCCGAGGAGAAGATCCGTGTGGTGCTGGAAGGCTTGCGTGGCGAGGACAGCATCGCGGAGTTGTGCCGACGTGAGGGGATTGCCGCCTCGATGTACTACGGCTGGTCCAAGGAGTTCCTGGAGGCTGGCAAGAAGCGCCTGTCCGGTGACACGTCTCGTGCGGCCACCACGGATGAGGTGCGGGATCTCCGTCGCGAAGCGGGGGCGCTGAAGGAGGTCGTAGCTGATCTCGTCCTGGAGAACCGTTTGCTTAAAAAAAGCATGAGCGGGGCTGGGGGCGACGAGGCATGAGGTACCCGGCCCCCGAGAAGCTGGAGATCATCCGGCTGGTCGAGCAATCCCACCTGCCGGTGCGTGCCACCCTGGACAAGCTCGGCATCACGCGCTCGACGTTCTACCGCTGGTACGACGCCTACCAGCGCGGCGGCCCCGAGGCGTTGAATGACCATCCTTCGCAGCCGAGCCGGGTCTGGAACCGTCTACCTGCAGAGATCCGCGAGCAGATCGTTGCCTTGGCTCTGGAGCAGCCTGAACTCAGTCCGCGTGAGCTGGCGGTGCGCTTCACCGACGAGCGGCGCTACTTCGTCTCGGAAGCGACCGTCTACCGGTTGCTCAAGTCTCAGAACCTGATCACCAGCCCGGCCTATATCGTCATCAAGGCCGCCGACGAGTTCCGCGATAAAACCACCGCGCCCAACCAGCTTTGGCAGACGGACTTCACCTACTTGAAGGTCGTTGGCTGGGGCTGGTACTACCTGTCGACGGTCCTGGACGACTTCTCACGCTACATCGTCGCCTGGAAGCTGTGCACGACGATGCAGGCCAGCGACGTCACCGCCACGCTCGACCTGGCGCTGGGTGCGGCTGGGCTCGATCAGGCGCGGGTGATGCCGCGGCCACGCCTGCTCTCCGACAACGGTCCAAGCTACGTCGCCAGCGACCTGGCTGACTGGCTCGGCATTCGGGGCATGACCCACATCCGCGGTGCGCCATGCCATCCGCAAACGCAGGGCAAGATCGAGCGTTGGCATCAGACACTCAAGAACCGCATCCTGCTCGAACACGCGTACTTGCCCGGCGAGTTGGAGACGCAGGTTGCCGACTTCGTCGAACACTACAACCATGCCCGAGCCCATGAGAGCCTGAGCAACCTCACGCCCGCCGACGTCTACTTCGGACGCGGCGAAGGGATCCTGGCCGAGCGGGAACGCATCAAGCGCCAGACCCTGATGGATCGCCGCTTGCGCCACCACGCGCAGGCTGCCTAACCTCTTACCCCAGATGAACCAGAGCCTCCGCTCCTGAACACCGCTGAATGTCCCAAATCATCTGAAGACGGACACTCTGCTCATCCTGGCTACCGCCCCCGTGGCAGCGCAAGGGTACGACGACACTCGGGCCGTCAACGCCCTGCGTGACATGGCCAGAGCAGGAACGCCAGGCTGACGATCTACACCGCCTCCGGCAGGTAGAGGACGACCGTGCGGTTCGACAGGATCGCGCTGCCAGGAACGCGGCACGCGACGCTCGCAGCAGTAGGCGCTTCGATCATCACTAGTTGAACGACAGCCAGGCGCCGACGCCCGAGGACGCCAGCGCCAAGCCTCTTGAGGTCTCGCCTACCAGGGAAGCTTACGCTGCCTTCGCCTCACGGGTGCGCAAGGCGTTGAGGTCAAGCACAGCCAGCACTTGATCGGCGGCAGTGGCCACGACCGTGCCACTGGCATCGTCACCATCGGCGGTGCGTTGCTCAGCCAGGCGCAAGAGTAGCCCGGCCACATCATCCAACTTGCTCAGTGCTTCATGATCCAGCATCGGGGTGCATCCTCAAGCTACGGCATTCGTCGCCGTGTTGCAAGTGTTATTTGCAGTGTTACGAATCTTTTCTCAATTCATCAAAAATATAGATGCGTTTGCATGTCACTTGCAAGAATGCAATCATTTTATTTGACAGCATAGGGGTGGCCTTGCCAATGATGTAATAAAATTTTTGCGCTAAAAGAAACCTTTATTATTTGAAATCCGGCTTCGATGCACTCCGTCATAATTTAAGCTGGAAAATCTTCACAACCCAAAAAGGAAGTTCCCTATGGATGCTGAGAAGCACCCGGTGATCCGCGCTTTACGCCGATCTGACGTTCTCGCGCGCCGATACATCGATTACCTCATCGAACACGGCCAATCCTACGAAGGCGCCCCCCTTCCCGACGGCATCGCTCGCTGGCCAGAGGGCAGCTGCCTCGAAGCTTCGGAGCACTTGCAGAACAGCAATGGTCTCGTGCGCGTGCAAGGCTGGTGTCTCGCTCCCAAATCGATTGTATCGAGCGGAGAACCGTTCTGGCACAGCTTCAACACAACAGACGGAAAGAACGCTATCGACGCCTCTTTGCCTGACACTACGGCTTGCTTTTACTTCGGACTACCAGGACCGTTCGAGAACCCAGATGCTTTCGATCATATGGTGCTCGGTAAACCCGCGAAGCGTCACAACTTGATCCCGCCAGACCTAGCAGTTGGCGCGTTTTCTCAAACTCTCAAGCGATCATTCCGGCTCTTTTGATTAAAAGCCCATAAACATATTTCCCTAATTTAGCACGTTGGTTTTTTCTGTATTACATAAAATATAGAAAAGGCATCCCCCTACGTATGAATACTCTTATTAAACTAGAGGGTCCGCAGTCGAATTTCTCAAGGCATATGATTTCGCCTCCAGATCAAATCTTAACCTTCTCTCAACCAAGTTCCAACGACTGTACTTCTAAGCTCGAGCGCTCCTAAAGGCTGCATTCTTATGGTTACACACTCCCATGATAAAAGATGAGGCGCGCTCATTGCTTGTCGAGCATGTTCAACCGCGCTTTCTTCATCGATAAAATGTGAACGGTCCGCCACAGTTTGCGCAAATCTTTTCCACCAAAAACTATATTCAACCGTTTCTTTGCTTGGTTTCTTTTCTAGATCAGAGCGAAAGTTGTATGGAGAGTCCTGCTCTGAATGGCAGGTAAGACATGTACCTTCGTGGAGCACGTTTCCCTTGCAATCAGGATTCATACAGTCGCTTCGTTCGACGGCAAAATCCTGGTCACAGAGAATACAATGGATTTCACCGCAGTTTGAGCTTTTTGATGTGAGCTGCGCAAGTGCTGGCCATTCTTCTTGGTAATCCCGATTGGCAGAATACCAACAACCAGGGCACACATAAGCACGTCGTTTCGAGTCGAATGAAAAAAATCTTTTCTTTTCGGACGGCTCTAAATAACTCAATGCAGTTTCTATTTGTCCCATAACTATATTATGCTCATAGTATTCACCTAATCCATATGCAGCGTATTTTCCATCTTCTTCCATTTTTATCAATCTTAGAGGCCACTTAACATCAGAAAATAGAGTTTCTACAGCTTGCAGAATAGTCCGAACTATTATTGACGGATTAAATTCATGTACAGTAACGGAATGCATTACCTTATTTCTATCTCGTCGCACTCCGTCCCAAAAAGCCTTAAATTGGTCGTCAAGTGGATTATCTGAGAATGTGTTATGGACTTTTACTAAGTCTGCAGCGTCCAAAGTTCTAAAATCGCTGAATGGTATCGGCGTTGTATCGACTTTTGATGGCCAGTCTTTTGGATCTCTTGAGATTAGGAGGTATGGAGAGATTGCAGCTATGCGTCCTTTTAAGGACATTTCCATCGCTTGTTGCACCAGGCCGAAAGCATTGGCCAAAATTGGTTGCGATTTCAGCCAATAAGCTTTTCCCGCTGCAGTAATCTCTTCCTCTTCTAAATCAAGAGCGCTTTCCCGTGCTCGATCATACTCTTGTGTGGTTTGTATGGCGATCTGCCATGCCAGGTAAATCTGATTCAGGCCTGCTGCCTGGAAATCTGCTGCGGTAGGAATTTCCGTGATCATTCTATACACATGCCATTGTGGCTCTGGGGTAACAATAGCCATATGTGCCAAGCTGCGATGCCACTCGATGTCTCGCTCCACTTTGTGCGAATCCGAATTGGTTGGCCCGCATCAGCTATCTCAAATTCTCCGACAGGATGTGTCCGATTGAGGTGGCTAAAGACGCAAACGGCAGATCTGAACTTACCTTGAAGATCTGCCGACCTCCCGCATTCCGTCACACAAAAAGCGAGCGACAACAGCGTAAATCCCCCTTTTCGACCGATAAATTCGAAAGATCAACACAAACAATAACTTAGGGTGCCCGATTTTACGGCTTAAAGCAGCAGAAAATAGGGGCGTGAATGCAAAAACCCGTCCCCCGCAATGTCTGGCTGACAACAGAGAACGGGCTTCACTGAAAGAAGAATAGAGATGATACATACCGCAACTACGTCAGATCTCCCAGAACCGCTCATTCCGGCAGATGTCTCGTTCCCGAGCTATCTGTGGACTCCTCTCGACATTAACGCGGTCACAGAGGGAGAACTGTCGTTCCTGTCCGGGGACGGGTTCAAGGCCGCGATCATGCTGATGATGAAGTCATGGCAGGAGAAGCCCGCTGCATCCCTGCCAGACGACGACCGGCGCCTCGCTGCATTCTGCGGGTTCGGTCGTGGACCAGCTGCCCTGGCCTTATGGGAGGCCGTGAAGGTTGAGGCCCTGTCCGACTTCACTCTCTGCTCAGATGGCCGGCGGTACTCGCGCACTCTGGCACCGCAGGCCCTGGAGGCTTGGGAGTCGCGTAGGCAGCAGATTGAGCGGACAAGGAAAGCCCGCGAGGCTCGCAACGGGAACAGGCAGACCACCGAGACCACTTCGGCCTCTGTCGCAGAGATTGTCACAGCTTCTGTCACAGAGCCTGCCACAGCCTCTGTCACTGCATCCATAAGAGATCAGACCACATCAGATCACACTACACTGGATCACACTGCATCAGATCAGATCGCAGTTGTAGCTGGTAAGGGGGGTGTAGGGGGGCGGCCAAGCCAGCCGGTGCCGAGACGCAAGGCCGGTTCCATCACCAAGCCCATCGTCATCTCCCAAGGGACGATCTCGCCGGGCACCGCTAACCGCTGGGCGGGGCAATTCAACAACCTGCCGGACATCGAAGCTGCGATCCGAGAGGCTGCTCAATCGCCCATGCCGGAGAACGAATGGATGGGGACGATCAAAGCTCGGGTTAGTGAGCAGAACGACAAGGCCAGCGAGGCCATGGTCGGAGCAGACTGCCCGTTCTAGACCAGACATGACGCGGACTGGAGGAAGGTAGCCTCGCCTTCGGCTCGATCATCGCTCCCTACGGTCGCTTCGTCGACTTCGGCTTTTCTGACTCACTTCTGGCTAGAAACTGATGGTTTGCAGCCCGACTTGACAAACAGGGCCGGGTGTGATACACGCAAGGCAAGCTGCTAGACATCCACCCGGCGGCTTCCCTCCCATCATTGAACAGCCAGACACCCTTCTGGCCTGAACGTCTCGGCATCCTGCCAGAGGCGGTTTTCTGCGTGCGCATTGCACGCCTACTCCCGGAGAAAACCTATGACCTCGACCCCACGCGGGGCTCGGGTCGTCGTTGAACTCGATCTTGAGGCCGAGCAGGCTTTGGATCGGGCTCGACGCGACGCGCGCCTCTCACGTCCCGCCTTCGTCCGCGCCACGCTGGCCAAGGCCCTCCGCGAGGCCGGAGCACTTGCCTCCGCGATCCGCGAGGCCACCCCATGAGCCAGCCGAACATCACCTACAACCAGAACATCATCACCCACGCCAAAGCGCGTGGAGCGGATCTCAGCACCGAAGAGATCGATACGCTGAACGCCACCCTGAGATCCGTCTCATTCGTGAATGACGCTGGCCAGATCGCGTTCACCCTCGGCAACGGCCGGATTGGCGACCTCGACGCCGCGTTGTCCCTCTACTCCGAAGGCATGGGCCGGACGTCGACCCCTTCGACATCAACCACTCAGCTTCCGGCTGGAGCGAACGCGACCCAACGCGCCATCGAGACGAACCGAGCCGCCCGCGAAGGATCGGCGGCCCTGAAGCGTCAGCAGGCCGAAGAGATCGTCCGCGTCTACGGCTCACCTTGGGCCACGTCCGGCAACATGACTCACGCCGCCGTCATTCTGAACAACCACCCCGAACTCGCCGAACGCCTACGGGCAGAGGCCGGAGACCGTCGCCATGAGTAACGCCCCCACGTCGCTCGATCCTGGCGCGGCCCGAAACCGCGAGGATGCTGCGAAGGCCAGGCGCGCCAAATACCAATCCACACCGGAAATACGTGCGCAACTAGCCTCCGTCCTCGAAGCTCGTGACGCCCTCCGCGAGAAGCAGCAGACCGATACCAGAGCCGAACGCGAGGTTGCTCCCGGCGCTCTCAGGAGCGTCTTGGCACGCGGCACAGTCAGCGAGCTAGCCGAGATTGCCCGGATGATCGGGCGCCTCGACGGCCGACGCATGCAGGATCTCGTCAACGAGGTGTTCCGCACGAAGACCCGCACCGCATACAGCCCAGCTCTAGAAACGCCCGCTGAAGCCTCTTCCGAGTCCGAAACATCATTCGGCCGCCGGAAGCGTTGAACGCCGCCTGTGACTCGCTGTGGCGATCCAATGGGCGACTTGCTTCTTGGGCTGGTTGCAGCATTCGCTGCCGACGCTCAATCGAGCGACCGGGGATGCATATGACCAGACTGCACCCCTGCTGCACCCCTGCATTAATTCGGGGGGTGCAAGCGCTCGGCAAATCCGAACTAAGTGCTTGGTATAAATGGTGCTGCGAGGGGGGATCGAACCCACGACCTCCTCATTACCAATGAGGTGCTCTACCACTGAGCTACCGCAGCAACGGCGATCCGGGGCCCGCGAGGGGGCGTCTCCGTCCGACCGAGAGGGGCTTTAAGGGATCGACGGCGGCTTGGCAATCGCGCTTGGCGGTCCCGAGGGCGCAATCGACCGGGTGGATCACGTTTTGGGGCGGCCGTCACGCTTCAGCGCCGCGCGGATGATCGCGGCCAAGCCCGGCTCGGTCACCGCCTCGGCGGCGTCCGCGGGGGTGAACCAGCGCTGCTCGCGCTGGTGCTGCTCCGGCCAGGTCTTGCGGTGCTTGCGCACCTCGAGCGGAAACACCTTCACCTGGCACAGCACCGCGTCGCGGTTCTTCAGGCGCTTCTGGTAGAGGTAGAAGCCGAGCGGCCGCTTGCCGATCTGGCCGATCACGCCGGCCTCCTCGTAGGCCTCGCGGGCCGCCGCCTCGAAGGGCTTGCGCCCCTTCATCGGCCACCCCTTCGGGATCACCCAGCGCCGGCTCTCGCGGGAGGTGACGAGGAGCACGCTGTAGCTGCCGTCGGGCTCGCGCCGGAACGGCAGCGCGCCGACCTGCGGCCGCGCCTCGCGCTCGTCGTCGAGCGGCATCGTCGTCATGCGCGTCGGCGCCATGCGGGCGCTCCGATGCGGTTCCAGCGCTCCGAGGCGTGCGGCCCGATCGCGGAGGGAACGATGCGGTGTGCTGGGCCGGAACGGAACTGGAACAGTGGTGGGGCCTCTCGGAGGAAAAGTTATCCGGCAAATAATCGATCGGACCTGCCCTGGGAAGCGGGCGTACCGCCGATTGCAGCCGTCTTCACCACCAAAGGTTGGTCGTTTCGTGGGTCAAACGCACCGGAGCGCAGAACGGTGCCGCGCGTCGGAGCCTACCACAGGATGTATCTTGCCGTGGCGATATGGCCGTTCGATGAAGCCCGACGCCATGCCCGTGTCGCACCCGCCGGCCGCCCGGCGGGGCCGGGCGGCGCGGGAACGATCAGCCGAAGCGACGGGCCTTGGCCTCGGCGTCCTCGCGTGCCGTTGCGGGCGAACCGGTTGCAGGCGGACCGGCGGGACGCGGCTGCGGCAGCACCACGGGGCTCGCAGCGCCGGCCGGCATCGGCCCGGGTTCGGCGACGGCAGGCTTGTCGGCCTCGGCCGGCACCCGCGCAACGCTCGCCGGCGTGATGCCGGCCGGGATGGTGGTCGTCGGCTTGGGCCCGGCGGCGGGAGCGGGCGCCATCGTGCTCGCGGCCGCAGGCGCGGCGGCATGGGGCGCCGCGAGCGCGACCGTGTCGGTGTCCGGCGCCGGCGTCTCGAACGGCTCCTGGCCGGCGAGCAGGTTCGGCGGCGCCTGCCAGACGAAGGCGTCGATGCGGCCGGAGACCGGCGAGATCGGCTCCCAGGTCGGCGAGGCGACGCCGTCGGCGATCCAGACGGGATCGCGCGGGGCATGCGCGGCGCGGGCGAGCCATTCGCGGGCGCGGCCCGAGCCGGCGCCGTGCTCGGTCTCCTCGATCCGCGCCATCATCAGGCAGGTGCGCACGCTCGGGCCGTCGTCGAGCAGGGGCCGGATCGCCTCGCGGGCCTTCTCGAAGTCGCGGGCGTCGAACGCGGCCTGCGCCAGGGCGAGGCGCGCCTCGGGGGCCCAGGACGAGAGCTTGGCCAGCGTCTCGGCCCGCGCCAGGCGGTCCCGCACGGAATCGCCGGTGCGCAGGTTGAGGTAGACCTTGGCGAGGTCCGGGTGCGGATTGGCCTTCCACGCGGCCTCGACGATCTTGGCCGCCTTCTTCAGATCGCCGCGGCGGGCGAGCAGGCGCCCGGCGATGCTGGCGGCGGGAACGAGATCGGGCGCGAGCTTGACCGCCTGGAGCGCGCGCTCGGTCGCCGCCTCCGGCTCGCCGGCCTCGCGCACCTGCGCCATCGCGGTGAGCAGGACGGCACGCTGGCGCCGCGCCTCCGCCTTGTCGATCAGCCCGAGGGAGCCGCGGCGCTCGACGATCTCGAGCGCGCCGCCCCAGTCGCCGTCGGCGCATTGCGCCTCCAGCACGGCGTCGTTCGCCCAGGTGACGCTGGGGGCGAGGCGCGCGGCCTCCGCCGCGTAGGCGCGGGCGGAGACGTCGTCCTCGCGTCGGCGCGCTTCGACAAATAGGCCGCGCAGGCCGAGCACCCGCGTCTCGGGGTCGTCGACCATGCGCTGGAACGCGCTCTCGGCCGCCTGCCGATCGCCGGAGATCTGCGCCGCCTGAGCCTTGAGCAGCAGGGTCAGCGGTTCCGCGCCGAGCAGGCGCTCGGCGTCGCCCGCATGGCGGCGGGCGGCGAGGGGATCGCCCGACCCGACCGCGACCATGCCGCGCGACAGGGCGGTGAAGCCCTTGGCCCGGCGGCGCTCGCGCGAGCCGTTCACCAGGGTGTCCGGCAGGGTGATGATGCCGCGGACCACGGCCCAGACGAGGCCGAGCGCGATCGCCGCGATGCCGACGCCGATGAGGGCGATGGCGAGGCTCGTGGCCACCTCGTAGCCGTTCCACACGATGGTGACCGACCCGGGTCGGTCGGCGATCCACACCGCCCCGAAGGCGGCGACGGCAAGCAGGGCCAGGAAGGCGAGAGCGCGCCACATGAGGTCGGGTACTCCTGTCAGCCGCGAGGACGGCGTCGCGTCGCGACGAGGATGTGGGCGGGGGCGATGGCCGCCCCCGCAGGATGGCGTGTCTCTGCGATCACCTCTGGGGGGCGATCACGGCTTGGCGGTCGGCGCGGTCGTCGGCAGGCCCTTGAACGCGTCGGAGAGCAGCGCCTGGGCCGCCTGGGCCGCCTGGGCCCGCGCCTTCAGCGTCGCGCCGAAATCGCCGGCCTGCGCCTTCAGATCCTGCGGCATCGCCTCGTAGGCCTGCGACGCCTCGATCAGCGCGCCGCGGTCGAGGGCCGCCTGCACCTTCGCCGTCGGATCGCTGGCGGCAGCCTCCTCGGCGGCCGGCGGCGCATCGACCTTGCGGACCTGCACGATCGAGTCCGCGATGCTGAGGAAGCGGCTCTTGAGGTCGCCGTTGGCGGCGACCTCCTTGGCGGCGGCGGCCTTGCGCGCGGCGGCGACCTTGTCGGCGATCGGGCGAAACGCGGCGGCGAGCTGGTCCGCGGTCGGCGCGCCCTTGTCGGCGAACGGCGCCAGGGCGTCGACGCGGCTCGCGTCGCCGGTCTCGAGCTTGCGCAGGGTCGCCAGCGGCTCGGCATACGGGACGCTGGCCTCCAGCGCGGCGGCGATCCGGTCGGCGGTGACGACCTTCAACGCGGCCTGGACGGTGCTGGCCTCGGCGCGAAGCGCCACCGCCTTGTCGAGGGTGGCGATCTTGTCGGCCTGATCCTGCAGGCGCCGGTCGAGGGCCTTGGTCGCCGATTCGGCCGTGCTCCTGCCGGCCTCGGCCGCCTCGCGGCTCGCCTGCGTTGCCGTCTGCACCGCCTCGGTCGCGGCCTTCACCCGCTCGTCGAGGGTCTTCTGCAGGGCGTCGAGGCGCTGGCCGAGGGCCTGGTCGGCCTCGGCGTTCGCCTTGGTGCGCGCCTCGACCTCGCCCTGGAGCGTGGCGAGCTTCGGCGCGAGGTCGACGGCCGGCGCGCGCGCCGCCTTGTCGGGTGCCTTGTCCTCGAGCGCCTTCACGCGCCCGTCGAGGGCGGCGATCTGCTTGGGGTCGCCGCCGGCCTGGGCCACCCCGAGGCGGGAATCGCCAGCCTGGTCGCGGCCCGGCTCCTCCTGCAGGGCGGAGACGCGCTGGTCCAGGCTGTCGAGCCGGGCGGCGATGTCGGCCGGAAGAGCGGCCAGGGCGGCCGCCGCCGGGGTCGTGCCCTGGCCCTCGGCGGACGTGGCCGTCGCGCCGGACGCACGGTCGAGCGCCTGCCTGGCCGCGGCCTCCGCCGCCTTCACCGCGTCGGGCAGCGGCTTCAGCGTCGCCTCGTTGGCGGCGACGCGCTTGTCGAGGGCGGCGACCGCGTCGCGTGGGCTCAACGATGCCATGCGCTGGTCGAGGCCGGTGAGCTGGCCGGAGATGCGCTGGTCGAGAGCGTTGAGGCGGGCGTCGTCGCCGGCATTGACGAGGATGCCGGCGCGCTCCACCGCGAAGAGCAGGCCGGCGCCGATCACGCCGCCGAGAAGGCCGGCGGTCGCCACCGAGCCGAAGCCCGGCCCGCGGGCGGCGGGCGCCTCGGCCGGGCCGACCCGCGGCGGGGTGCTGCCGGAGCCCGCCGGCTTGGCGCCGGCCTTGGCGTCGGACGCTGCCTTGCCGTCGGAAGCAGGCTTGATGTCTGAAGCAGGCTTGGGACCGGACGCCGCCATGCCGGCCGCGACCCCCGCGGCTCCCGCCGCGGCGGCCTTGGCGTCGCCGCGGACGTCGCCCTTGTTCGCCCCGGCGTCCTCGACGCGCTTGGCCTTGAGGTCGATGATCGGTCCATCGGTGAGGGCGCCGGAGGGCCGCGGCCCGCCCGCCGTGGCGCCGCCGGCGGATTTCGGCGGCTCGGCGGCGGTGCCGGCCCCGGACCGGCCGAACTCGGGCTTCGCCGGGTCCGGCTTGCCCGGCTCGGCTTTCCCCGGCTCCTTCGCCGCGGACGGGCCGCCCGGCGCGCCGGCGATCCCGGGCTTGACCGCCTCTGTCGCGGGCTTGCTCGGGAACGCTGCAGAGGCGGCGCCCGCCCCGCCGGCAGGCTTGGCGTCGAGCTTCGCCGGATCGGCGGGGGGCTGGGCCGGGCGGTCGGGCTCGGCCTTCGTCGGCCCGGCGGTGATCGGAGGATCGGCGCGGCCGGCCTCCGGCTTCGGCGCCTGGGCCGAGGACGACGGGACGGCGGGCGTGGCCGTATCGGGCTTGATGGTATCGGGCTTGGCCGTATCGTTCTTGGCCGTATCGGGCTTGCCGGTCTCGGATTTGGCCGGCTCCGACTTGACGTGGACGCCCGGCGGCAGGGTCTCGGGCGGACGGCCCTGCGGCGTCGACACCGTTCCGGGCTTGCCGCCCTGGGTCTGGGGGGCGGTCGAGCTCGGGGCACCGTTCTTCGCGGCACCCGGAGCCTGTGAGCCGGAATTTGGACGGTCGGCGTCGTTGGATGGTGGCTTCACGGCCGTTGTCTCTCCCGTCTCGACGTCCCGGGCGCGGCGGCTGTGCCGCGCGCCCCGATCCTAACGTTCCTCACGACCCGCGCCGGTGCGGGCGGCGCCTACCTATCACCGCCGCTTCCGCCCGGGCGAGACCCGATCTGACGGCGGCGCGGCGATGTCAGGACAGGCCGGCGAGGAGGTCGTCCTCGCGCGGTCGCCCAGCGACGAAATGGGCCGCGACCCCGGCTTGGTCCAGGGCTGCGGCCACGTCGTCCGACAGGCAGTAATGCCTCAACGCGCGGAAAGCTCCGCCGTGTCCGGCCGCTTCCGACAATCGATGCGCCACGCGCGCGCTGCGGCGGGAATAGTGCAGGGCGGCGTCGAGCCCTCCGGGGACGGCGGCGAAGGCCGCGAAGACCGGGTCCGGCAGGTGCGCCACCGCCTCGGCCGCGTAGGCGACGTGCGTCGCGATCCGGTAGCCGGCGGCCGTCAGCCGGGCGGCGGGTTCCGCCTTGCGCTCCGCGCCGGCCACGTGGAGCAGGGATGCCCCCGGCGCGACGGATCCCTGCACGATCGCTGCGAGCGCGGCGGCGTCGCCCGTCCCCGCCGTCACCGCGCCGAGCCGCGCTTCGGCGAGCGCCGCCGTCCGCGGGCCGACGGCGAAGACCGGGATTCCGCGCAGGGTGGCCGCCTCGGTCGTCGCGAGCAGCGCGTCGAGGGCGTTCGCGCTGGTGAGGATCAGCCCGTCGAACGGGCCCGGCGGCAGGGCTGCGCCGGTGGGGCGCACCACCAGCACCGGCGCCACCAGGGGCAGGTGGCCGAGCGCCGCCAGGCGTTCGCCGGTGCGTGCGGCGCCGGGCTCCGGCCGCGCCACCCAGACCCGCACGGCCTCACCCCTCCAGGGTGAGGCGGATGCCGTGATCGGCGGTGGCGCCGGGCGCCAGCAGGCGCTGCGCATCGCGCTCGGCGAGCTCGCCCGAGAATCCGGCCCAGTCGGCATGCCCGGTCCAGGCTTCCAGCGATAGGAACGGCGCGGTCGGCTTCGTCCACACGGCGAGGTGCGAAAAATCCTCGACCGCCATCCGGATCGCCCGCCCGCCCGGCCCGGTGAAGCGCATCGTGCGGCTCAGCGCGTCGCGGAACACCAGCGCCTCGGTGAAGAGCGCCGGATCGAGGGGCAGGACGTTGCCCTCGAGGCGGATCGGGCGCTCCTCGCGCAGCAGCAGGCCGCCGGGGCCGACCTCGGGGACGCTGGCGCGCTCGGCCCGCTCGAACGCGACCGCGTAGCCGCCGCCGGCCGCGCGCGTCCCGCCCGCGAACGGCCAGGGGAAGGCCGGGTGGAAGCCGAGCCCATAGGGCAGGGCGGTCTCGCCCGGATTGTGGACCGCGATGGCGAAGTCGAGCCCGGCGGGGCGCACCCGCGCGGTGATGTCGAGGCGGAAGCGGAAGGGATAGTGCGCCAGCGTCTCGGCCGTTTCGGTCAGGCGCAGGGTGACGGCCTCGTCCGTCCGCTCCACCACCGCGAAGGGCAGGTCGCGGGCGAAGCCGTGCTGGGCCATCGGATAGGTCCGGCCGTCGACCCGGACCATCCCGCCGGCGGAGGCGCCGACCACCGGGAAGAGCCAGGGCGCGTGCCGGTTCCAGTGCTCGGGATCGCCGCTCCAGAGGTATTCGGTGCCGCCCACCCGCCACGACACCGGCTCGGCGCCGGCGAGCGTCAGGGTCGCGGTGGTGCCGTCGGCGGCCTTCAGGTGGATCGGATCGGGCATGGGGCATCGGCTCCGGATCGGGGTGGGTTCGTCGGCGCCCGGCTCACGCGGCCGCCCCGACATGCTGCGTCACCGCGTGAAGCGGGCCCGACGCCACGAGGCGGCCGCCGTCGAGCACGTGGACCGTGTCGGCGGCTTCCAGGCTGGTGAGGCGGTGGGCGATCATGATCAGCGTGCGCTGGCCGGCGAGCGCGTCGAGCGCGGCCATCACCGCGCCCTCGGTCTCGCCGTCCAGCGCCGAGGTCGCCTCGTCGAACACGATCACGTCGGGGTCGTGGTAGAGCGCGCGGGCGATGCCGATGCGCTGGCGCTGGCCGCCGGAGAGGCGCGCGCCGCGCTCGCCGACGCGGGCGTCGTAGCCCTCGGGCAGGGCGGCGACGAAGTCGTGCGCGCCGGCGAGCCGCGCCGCCCGCTCCACCGCCGCGCGGTCGACCGGCTCGAGGCCCAGCGCGATGTTCTCGGCCACCGTCCCGTCCACGAGGAACACGTCCTGCGGGACGTAGCCGATCCGGTTCTGCCAGGCCGGCAGGGCCTGTGAATCCAAGGGCGTGCCGTCGACGGTGATGCGGCCGGCATCCGGCGTCAGGATGCCGAGGATCAGGCCGACCAGGGTCGACTTGCCCGAGCCGGTGCGCCCGACGAGGCCGACGGTGGTGTTGGCCCGGATCGTCAGGCTCACGTCCGCGAGCGCCGCCCGCCCGGGCGCGTAGGCGAAGCCGACCCGCTCCAGGCGGATCGCGTCGCGGAACGGCAGCCGTGCGTCGGTCCGCGGCGAACTCTCGGCCTCGCCGTCGAGGTCGTCGACGATCACCCGCACCGCCGGCAGGTAGAAGCGCAGCAGAGCCAGCGAGTTGAAGATGTTCTGGAAGGCCGGCAGCATCCGGTATCCGGCGAAGGCGAACAGCCCGAGCAGCGGCAGGATGCCGGCGGTGTCGAGCCCCTGGGCGAGGGCGAACAGCACCACCACGATGACGCCGCCGAAGGCCAGGGCCTCGATGACGAAGCGCGGCATCTGCCCCGTCAGCAGGCTCTCGGCGGTGGCCTTGGCATAGGCGCGGGCGGGGGCGTCGAATTTGCCGGCGAAGGCGTCCGCCCGACCGTAGAGCTTGAGCTCGGTGAGCGCGCCCAGGGTCTCCTGCACCACGCGGTAGCGCTGCGCGTTGTCGGCGACCGAGCGGGCGCCGAGCGAGGCGAGGCGCGCGCGCATCACCAGGTAGATGCCGACGTAGAGCCCGCCGAAGCCGCCGCCGAGGATCAGCGCCAGGCGCGGCGCGTAGACCAGCAGGAAGCCGATCACCGCGAGGGCCGAGATCGCGCGGGAGGCGACGACGGTGGCCGGCGTCAGCACGCCGACGACCAGGCGGTCGGTCTCCGAGAGCACGTTCTTGGCAAGCTCCGCGCTGTTGCCCTGGGTGAAGAACAGCTTTTCGCGGGCGAGGTAGCGGAACAGCAGCCGCCGGGCGAAGCCGTAGCCGGTGAGATGGGTGAACAAGAGCTGCGCGTAGGTCAGCGCGGCGTTGACCACCGCGGTCACGAGGATCGCGAGCAGCGCCGCCATCCCGGCCGCGATCAGGAAGCTGCGGTCGTCCGACAGCCCGAGCGTGTCGCGGATCTGCGCGAGGTAGGGCAGGCGGGTGGCGGCCGCGGGATCGCCGACCAGCGTCAGGAACGGAATCACCGAGGCGACGCCGACCACCTCGAGCAGCCCTGCGCCGGCCAGCCCCAGGGCGATCAGCGCGAGCCGGCGCCGGTCGCGGGCCCGCATCGCGCGCACGAGATCGATCAGCGTGCGCAACGGGGTGTCCTCGGGATCGGCGGAACGCACCTCTCCCTCTCCCCTTTGCGGGGAAGGGTACCCTGCGGAGCAGGGGGGCAGGGAAAGGCGCCCGGCGCGGTTCTCTCTGTGAAGCGCACGTTCATTTGGGCCGAGCGCATAGAGGCCCGGCGCCGGGCTGTCCACGCGGGCGGGCCGAAGCCCGCCCGCCCGCGATCAATCGACCTTCTTCAGCGAGCCGAGGTCGACGTCGCCGTTCTGGCTGGTGAAGGTCAGCGACTTGGATCCGCCGTCCTGCTGCGAGACGCCGCCGATCTTGTGGTCGCCGCTGTCGTAGGTCGTGGTCTTGCCGTCCTGCTCGATCAGCAGGCGGTGCTTCTCGGGGAAGAAGGCGTACTTCATCCCGTTCTGCGCCCCGCTGGTCGAAGGCTGGCCGAGGTCCTCCGGCCACCAGGGCTCCATGCCCTTCATCGGCTTCATGGGCTTCATCGGTTCCATCGGCTTCATCGGTTCCATCTGGGGCAGGCTCCTTGCGGGTGTCTCGCGTGCGGTCCGTCTCTCGCCAAGACGCGGCAGGGCGGGATCGGTTGCATCGCGCCGGGCCCGTCGAGGCGAGGATCGTGCCGCGCCGCCGGATCGGCGGCGCGGCCGACGACCTCAGAACACGCGCTTCTCGCGGATCTGACCGTCGAAGCCGACATGGAGCTGGCGCTCGCGCCCGTCCTGGCCCTTGGCGGCGACCTCGAGGTGGCGCGGGCCGCGGCCGGTGACGCGGACGTCCGAGTAGCCGGCCGCCTGCACCGAGGCGGTCAGCGCCGGCACGTCGGGGTTGGGCCCGAGCCCGACCTTGTCCTTCGCCCAGTCGAGGGTGCCGGGGGGCGGGCCGCCGGCCGGGCCGAGCAGCACGCGGTTGCCGTCGCCGTGGGTCAGCACCGCCGCGTGCAGGAACCCGTTCTCGAAGCGCCCCTGCACGGTGACGGTCTCGCCCTTGGCGACGAGCTTGCCGTCTTCGCCCTGGCGCCCGGTCTCGACCAGCGCCCGCCCGGTGCCGTCCTGCAGCAAGAACTTGTTGCCGAAGATCTCGGCGACCTCGCCCTTGGCGGCGATGCCGCCCGACGGCACCAGCGCCGAGATCGCCACCGGGGCGATCGGCGTGGTCGAGGGCGCGCCGTTCTGCGCCAGGGAGAGGCCGACGGCGCCGAGCGCCAGCGGCGCGGCGATCGCCCCGACGACGAGGGTGCGGCGGGGCAGGCGGCGTGCGGGTCTCGATGCGGCTCCCTCGGCGGCGGCCTGGCGAACCTCGGTGGCGGTGCCGTCGATGACCTGTTCGTTGCTCATGATGAAACGTGTCCTGTTCGAGTGGGCCCTTTCGGGTTGACGGCGTTCTAGGAGAGGCCCGCCAATCCACCCTGAACCGCGCGGTTCAGCCCCGGTTAAACCGGCCGGCCTAACCCTCGACGCCCGTTCCCCGAAGGTGCCGAGAACCATGAAAGTCCTGTTGGTCGAGGACGATGCCGCGCTCGGCGCCGAGATCGCGAAGGCCCTGCGCGCGGAAAGCTTCGCCCTCGACCACGCGCGCGACGGCGAGGACGCGCAGCACCTCGGCGAGACCGAGGATTACGACGCGGTGGTGCTCGATCTCGGCCTGCCCAAGCGCGACGGCGTCTCCGTGCTGCAGGCATGGCGCGCCGCGGGGCGCACGCTCCCGGTGCTGATCCTCACCGCCCGCGACGGCTGGAGCGACAAGGTCGCGGGCTTCAAGGCCGGCGCCGACGACTATCTCGTCAAGCCGTTCCGCACCGAGGAGCTGGTGATCCGCCTGCGGGCGCTGGTGCGCCGCGCCCAGGCCAGCGGCGCGAGCCGGCTCGTCTGCGGGCCGCTGAGCTTCGACCCCGGGCTGGGCGCCTTCGAGCGCGACGGCCTGCCCCTGAAGCTCACCGGGCTCGAATGGCGGGTGCTGTCCTGCCTGATGCTGCGCAAGGACGCGGTGGTGCCGCGCGGCCAGCTGATCGAGCGGGTCTATGACGGCGACGCCGACGTCGACTCGAACTCGGTCGAGGTCATCATCACCCGCCTGCGCCGCAAGATCGCGCCGGCCCAGATCGAGGCGGTGCGCGGCCACGGCTGGCGCCTGCACGCGGACGCCGCGTGATGGCGCACGAATCCCGGCTAGTAGGCGCACCGCGCACGGGCTCGCTGGCGCGCCGCCTGCTCGCGGCCGCCTTCGTCCTCGTCACCGTCGCGCTGGTCGTGGCGGGCATCGCGATCGGCTTCATCCTCCACCGTTTCGTGCGGGGGCAGATCGACGGCCGGCTCGACGCGCAGATCGTGGCGATCCGCTCCGGGCTGGAGCAGGGCCCCGACGGTCCGCGCCTCGCCCGCGACTTCGACGCGCCGCCCTTCGACCGCGCGGGCTCGGGCTGGGCCTGGCAGGTGCGGCGCGGCGGGACGCGCCTGCGCTCCGCCTCGCTCGGCAGCGACGTGCTGCCCGTGCCGGCCGGCCCCCGTCCCGACGACGGGTCGGAGCGGCCACAGCCCGCCGACGCGACCGATGCGAACGGACGCGGCCTGATCCTGCGCGTCCTGACGCTGCCGGCGGAGGACGGCGGCGCGCCGACCGTCATCGTCGCCTCCGCGCCCGCCGCGGCGTTGCGCGGGCCGCTGCGCGAGGCCCTGACCACGCTCGCGCTGGCGCTCGCGGTGCTCGGCCTCTGCCTGATCGGCGGGGTGCTGGCGCAGGTGCGCCTCGGCCTCGCGCCGCTGCAGCGCCTGCGCGCGGACCTCGCCGAGGTGCGTGCCGGGCGGCGCGAGCGGGTACCGGTGGCGCAGCCGACGGAGATCCGGCCGCTGGTCGCCGAGCTCAACGCGCTGCTGGACCAGAACGCGGCCAACCTCGATCGGGCCCGCACCCATGTCGCGAACCTCGCCCACGGCCTGAAGACGCCGCTCGCCACCCTGACCCTGGCGCTCGCCGACCCGGCCCGCGACGCCGACGGCACCTTGAGCGACCTTGTCGGCTCGATGGACCGGCAGGTCCGCCACCACCTGCGCCGGGCGCGCGCCGCGGCGCTGGAAGGCACGGCCCGCGGCCGGATCGACCTCGCGAGCCCTGTCGGGGACCTCGCCGCGACGCTGGGGCGGCTGCATGCGGCCAAGGGCGTGCGGATCCAGGCAAACCTCGCCGAGGGGTTAGCCGTGGGATGCGAGGCGCAGGACCTCGACGAGATGCTCGGGAACCTGATGGACAACGCCTGCCAGTGGTGCCGCGGCGAGGTCCGCGTCTCGGCGGCCCCGGCCGAGGGGGCGGTGGCGATTCGCGTCGAGGACGACGGGCCGGGCCTCGATCCGGCCGAGGCGGCGTCCGTCCTGCACCGCGGGCAGCGGCTCGACGAGAGCGTGCCGGGCAACGGCTTCGGCCTGTCGATCACCCTGGAGCTGGCCGAGCTCTACGGCGGCGGCCTGACGCTCGACCGGTCCGGCCTCGGCGGCCTGCGCGCGACCCTCGTTCTGCCGGGCTAGAGCCGAACGCGTAAAGCCCTCGACGGCACGAAGCCGGAGGGCTGATTCGGTCTGGATGGGGAGGGAGGAAACGTGGCGCGGGCGACGGGACTCGAACCCGCGACCTCCGGCGTGACAGGCCGGCACTCTAACCAACTGAGCTACGCCCGCACGGCGCATCCGCTCGAAGGCCCGGTGGGCCTCGGCGACGAGCGGGGGTTTATGTGGGGGGGCAGGGAGTGTCAAGCGCGAGCTTGCCACGCGGAGCGCGATTGTCCGCATGGCCCGATCCCGGTGCCGCCGGGCCGGCTCGGACCTTGCCGGGCCTGCGCCGATCTGCCGTGTTGGCGAAGGCCTGACACAGCGCCACCTGTCTGTCTCAAGCCGCGATTGTGCGACGCGCAAACGGCTTGTTTCACCGGGTCGGCTCGACTAAGCCTCGGCCCGCGCGCACTCTGGCATTGGAGCAATTCCATATCGCCGTTCGGTGAAATTCAGGGCGGCGCAGTCCAGCGCGTGAGAGGTGTCGCATGACCGGTCTCCTGGCGGATTACCTGCCGCTCATCGTGTTCCTCGGCGTATCGCTGTTCATCGCGGCGGCTCTCCTGGTGGCCCCGTTCCTGGTGGCCTATTCGAGCCCGGATCCGGAAAAGCTCTCGGCCTACGAGTGCGGCTTCAACGCCTTCGACGACGCCCGCATGAAGTTCGACGTGCGGTTCTACCTCGTCGCCATCCTGTTCATCATCTTCGACCTCGAAGTCGCCTTCCTGTTCCCCTGGGCCATCACGTTCGGGGATCTCGGCTGGTTCGGCATGTGGTCGATGATGGCCTTCCTCGGGGTCCTCACCGTCGGCTTCGTCTACGAGTGGCGCAAGGGCGCCCTCGAATGGGATTAGCCCGCGTCGTCGCCCCGCCCGTCCGCTCCTGAGGCATCCATGGCCTTCACTCCCGAACTGTCCCGCGCCCCGGCGATCGCGCCGCAGGCCAAGGGGCTCGTCGACCCGAACACCGGACGTCCGATCGGCGCGGACGACCCGACCTTTCTGACGATCAGCGCCGAGCTCGCCGACCGCGGGTTCCTGATCACCTCCACCGACGACCTGATCAACTGGGCCCGCACCGGCTCGCTGATGTGGATGACGTTCGGGCTGGCCTGCTGCGCCGTCGAGATGATGCAGATGTCGATGCCGCGCTACGATTGCGAGCGCTTCGGCTTCGCCCCGCGCGGTTCGCCCCGCCAGTCCGACGTGATGATCGTCGCCGGCACGCTGACCAACAAGATGGCCCCGGCGCTGCGCAAGGTCTACGACCAGATGCCGGAGCCGCGCTACGTGATCTCGATGGGGTCCTGCGCCAACGGCGGCGGCTACTACCACTATTCGTATTCGGTGGTGCGCGGCTGCGACCGGGTCGTGCCGGTCGACATCTACGTTCCGGGCTGCCCGCCGACGGCGGAAGCGCTGCTCTACGGCGTGCTGCTCCTGCAGAAGAAGATCCGCCGCACCGGCACGATCGAGCGCTGAGGTGACGCGATGACCAACGGCATCTCGATCCTCGCCCACACCCAGCCGGTCTCCGGCGACGTGGCGCTGCAGGCGCTGTCGGACCACGTCGCCGGGGCGCTCGGCCCGGCGGTGGTCGAGCGCACCATCGCGCTCGGCGAGCTGACGCTGATCGTCCAGGCCTCGGACATCGTCTTCGCGCTGACGTTCCTGCGCGACGACCCGGCCTGCGCCTTCCGGAACTTCATCGACATCTGCGGCGCCGACTATCCGAGCCGCGCCGAGCGCTTCGACGTGGTCTACCACCTGCTCAGCCTGCGCCACAATTGCCGCATCCGGGTCAAGGTGCGCACCGACGAGGTCACGCCGGTCCCTTCCGTGATCGAGGTGTTCCCGGCGGCCAACTGGTACGAGCGCGAGACCTACGACCTCTACGGCATCCTGTTCTCGGGCCACCCGGACCTGCGCCGGCTGCTCACCGATTACGGCTTCGAGGGACACCCCCTGCGCAAGGACTTCCCGCTCACCGGCTTCGTCGAGGTCCGCTACGACCAGGACGAGGCGCGGGTGGTCTACGAGCCGGTGAAGCTGACGCAGGAATTCCGGAACTTCGACTTCCTGTCGCCGTGGGAGGGCACCGAATACGTGCTTCCCGGCGACGAGAAGAAGACGGCTTGAGGCGGAGGGCTCACCATGACCGAGCATAACATCCGCAACTTCGCGATCAATTTCGGGCCGCAGCATCCGGCGGCGCACGGCGTGCTGCGCCTCGTGCTGGAGCTCGACGGCGAGGTGGTCGAGCGCGTCGATCCGCATATCGGCCTGCTCCATCGCGGCACCGAGAAGCTGATCGAGTACAAGACCTACCTTCAGGTCACGCCGTATTTCGACCGGCTCGACTACGTCTCCCCGATGAACCAGGAGCACGCCTTCTGCCTGGCGATCGAGAAGCTCGCGGGCATCGAGGTTCCGCGGCGGGCCCAGCTCATCCGCACCCTGTTCTGCGAGATCGGCCGGCTGCTCTCCCACCTCCTCAACGTCACGACGCAGGCGATGGATGTCGGCGCGCTGACGCCCCCGCTCTGGGGCTTCGAGGAGCGCGAGAAGCTGATGATCTTCTACGAGCGGGCCTCGGGCGCCCGGCTCCACGCCAACTACTTCCGTCCCGGCGGCGTGCACCAGGACCTGCCGCCCGCGCTGATCGACGACATCGAGGCGTTCTGCGACCCGTTCCTGCAGGTGGTGCAGGACCTCGACGACCTCGTCATGTCCAACCGCATCTTCAAGCAGCGCAACGTCGACATCGGCATCGTCTCGGTGGACGAGGCGATGGCCTGGGGCTTCTCAGGCCCGATGGTGCGCGGCTCCGGCATCCCGTGGGACCTGCGCAAGTCGCAGCCCTACGAGTGCTACGAGGAGATGGAGTTCGACATCCCCGTGGGGAAGAACGGCGACACCTACGATCGCCAGGTGATCCGCATGGAGGAGATGCGGGAATCCGTGAAGATCATGCGGCAATGCTGCGTCAAGCTGCGCGAGCCGGCGGGGCAGGGGCCGATCGCCTCGATCGACGGCAAGTTCGCGCCGCCGCCGCGCCGGGAGATGAAGCGCTCGATGGAAGCGCTCATCCACCACTTCAAGCTCTACACGGAAGGGTTCCACGTGCCCGCCGGCGAGGTCTACGCCGCGGTCGAGGCGCCCAAGGGCGAGTTCGGCGTCTACCTCGTCTCCGACGGCACCAACAAGCCGTATCGCTGCAAGATTCGCGCTCCGGGCTTCGCCCACCTCCAGGCGATGGACTGGATGTGCCGCGGGCACCTGCTCGCCGACGTGTCCTGCGTGCTCGGCACGCTCGACATCGTCTTCGGCGAGGTGGACCGGTGAGCTGGAAGGGCCAGAACTGATATGTCGAACCGCAGGCTCGCCCCCGCCGCCGAGCAGCCCGAGAGCTTCGCGTTCACGCCGGAGAACGCGGACTGGGCCAGGGGCCAGATCGAGAAGTACCCGGAGGGCCGCCAGGCCTCCGCCGTGATCCCGCTGCTGTGGAAGGCGCAGGAGCAGAACGGCGGCTGGCTGCCGCGCCGCGCGATCGAGGCGGTGGCCGACGAGCTCGGCATGCCGCACATCCGCGTGCTCGAGGTCGCGACCTTCTACACGATGTTCGCGTTGGAGCCGGTCGGCCGGTTCTGGATCCAGCTCTGCGGCACGGTGCCGTGCGATTCCTGCGGCGCGCGCGAGCTGAAGGACATGCTGCACGCCCGCCTCGGCGCGCCGGGGCACGTGTCCGCCGACGGCAACTTCTCCTGGCTCGAGGTCGAGTGCCTCGGTGCCTGCTGCAACGCGCCGATGGTGCAGATCAACCAGGACTACTACGAGGACCTGACGCCCGAGAGCCTCGGCCGGCTGATGGACGACCTCGCCGCCGGCCGTCCGGTCAAGGTCGGCTCGCAGACCGGCCGCGTCTCGTCGGAGCCGCAGGGCGGCGCCGCGACGCTGACCGACGCGACGCTGTTCGACGGGTCGCGCGTCGGCGCCTGGCGCCAGCGCTTCGAGGACAAGAGCAAGGCCGAGGGCGAGGAGGCCCGGGGCAAGGACGAAGCCGCCTCGACCGAGGCGCGCGCGGCGAGCGAGCCGAAGATCGCCAAGCCCGATGCCGGCCGCGCCGTCGAGCGCCCGGCCGCCGACGCCCCGGCCCAGCGCGCCGCGGACGGCGATGCGCCGACCAAGGCCGGCGACAAGGCCGACGCCGACGTCCTGGGTTCGCCGGCCAAGCGCGTCCTCGAGGGCGAGCCCGCCGGCGCCGAGGCGGGCGCGCAGTCCGACCTGCCGCGCGACGCGGTGCCGCCGCAGCCGGAAGCCTCGGGCGCGAGCGGGGACGCGCCCGCCGCGGAGCCATCGAAGCCCGACGCGGCGCCGTCCAAGACCGACCCGGCCACCTGAGACACGGAAAGCCAAAGCCATGCTGGCCGATCAGGATCGCATCTTCACCAACCTGTACGGGTTGCACTCGCCGGGCCTCGAGGCCGCGCAGAAGCGCGGCGCGTGGGACGGCACCAAATTCCTTCTCGAGATGGGCCGCGACTGGATCATCGACGAGATGAAGGCCTCGGGCCTGCGCGGCCGCGGCGGCGCCGGCTTCCCGACCGGCCTCAAGTGGTCGTTCATGCCCAAGAAGTCGGACGGGCGGCCGCACTACCTCGTGGTCAACGCCGATGAGTCCGAGCCCGGCACCTGCAAGGACCGGGAGATCATGCGGCACGATCCGCACCTCCTGATCGAGGGCTGCATGCTGGCCTCGTTCGCGATGGCGGCGCATGCCTGCTACATCTACATCCGCGGCGAGTACGTCGCCGAGAAGCACGCGCTGCAGCGGGCGGTCGACGAGGCCTACGCCGCCCGGCTCGTCGGGCAGGACAACGTCCACGGCTACCCGTTCGACATCTACGTCCACCACGGCGCCGGGGCCTACATCTGCGGCGAGGAGACGGCGCTGCTGGAAAGCCTCGAGGGCAAGAAGGGGATGCCGCGCCTCAAGCCGCCGTTCCCGGCCAACATGGGCCTCTACGGCTGCCCGACGACGGTGAACAACGTCGAGTCGATCGCGGTCGCCGGCACGATCCTGCGCCGCGGCGGCGCGTGGTTCGCGGGCTTGGGCGGCAAGAACAACACCGGCACCAAGCTGTTCTGCGTCTCCGGCCACGTCAACAAGCCGTGCAACGTCGAGGAGGAGCTCGGGATCACCTTCCGCGAGCTCATCGACAAGCATTGCGGCGGCATGCGCGGCGGCTGGGACAACCTGCTGTGCTCGATCCCCGGCGGCTCCTCGGTGCCGCTGGTGCCGGCCGAGCAGATCATCGACGCGAAAATGGACTTCGACACCCTGCGCAACCTCGGCTCCGGCCTCGGCACGGCGGCGGTGATCGTGCTCGACCGCTCGACCGACATCGTCCAGGCGATCGCCCGCATCGCGTACTTCTACAAGCACGAGTCTTGCGGGCAGTGCACGCCCTGTCGCGAGGGCACCGGCTGGATGTGGCGGGTGATGCTGCGCATGGCGGAAGGCCGCGCTCAGAAGCGCGAGATCGACATGCTGCTCGACGTCACCAAGCAGATCGAGGGTCACACGATCTGCGCGCTCGGCGACGCGGCGGCCTGGCCGATCCAGGGCCTGATCCGCCATTTCCGCCCCGAGATCGAGAAGCGGATCGACCGCTACAGTGCCAACCCGCATTCCGATGCGGCGCCGATGGCCGCGGAGTGAAGCCGATGACCGACCAGCCCGACAACCCGAGGCTCGTGTACCTCCGTCGCATCGAAGAGAATCTGGCGGGCGTCCATCGCCGGATCGACCGTCTCGAACTTCCGGTCGAGCGGATCGAGCGCAGGCTCGATCTCGCCGACACGACGCACTGAGAAGCGCGCATGACCAAAATCCTCGTCGACGGCATCGAGGTCGATGTTCCGGCCGAATTCACCCTGCTGCAGGCCTGCGAGATGGCGGGCGCGGAGATCCCGCGCTTCTGCTTCCACGAGCGGCTGTCGATCGCCGGCAATTGCCGGATGTGCCTGGTCGAGCTGAAGGGCGCGCCGAAGCCGGTGGCCTCCTGCGCCTACGCGGTCAAGGATTGCCGGCCCGGCCCGAACGGCGAGCCGCCGGAGGTCCTCACGCGCTCCGGAACGACGAAGAAGGCGCGCGAGGGGGTGATGGAGTTCCTCCTCATCAACCACCCGCTCGATTGCCCGATCTGCGACCAGGGCGGCCATTGCGATCTGCAGGACCAGGCGATGGCCTACGGCGTCGACTCGACCCGCTACGGCGAGAACAAGCGCGCGGTCGAGGAGAAGTACATCGGCCCGCTGGTGCGGACCGCGATGAACCGCTGCATCCACTGCACCCGCTGCGTCCGCTTCCTCGCCGAGGTCGCCGGCGTGCCGGATCTCGGCGCGATCGGCCGCGGCGAGGACATGGAGATCACGAGCTACCTCGAGGAGGCGATGGGCTCGGAGCTGCAGGGCAACGTCGCCGACCTCTGCCCGGTCGGCGCCCTCGTGCCCAAGCCGCAGAGCTACAACATCCGCCCGTGGGAGCTGTCGAAGACCGAATCGGTCGACGTGATGGACGCGGTCGGCTCGGCGATCCGCGTCGACGCCCGCGGCCGCGAGGTCATGCAGATCGAGCCTCGGGTCAACGAGGACATCAACGAGGAGTGGATCTCGGACAAGACCCGCCACCCCGTCGACGGCCTGCGCGTCCAGCGCCTCGACCGGCCGTACCTGCGCGAGAACGGCCGCCTGCGCCCCGCCTCCTGGGGCGAGGCCTTCGCCGCGATCGCGGCCAAGGTGAAGGGCACCGATCCCAAGCGCATCGGCGCGCTGGTCGGCGATCTCGCCGGGGTCGAGGAAACCTACGCGCTCAAGAGCCTGATGACCGCGCTCGGCGTCGCCAACCGCGATTGCCGCCAGGGCGGCGAGCGGCTCGATCCGGCCTGGGGCCGCGCCGCCTACGTGTTCAACCCGACGATCCCCGGCATCGAGGCGGCGGACGCGATCCTGCTCGTCGGCGCCAACCCGCGGACCGAGGCGTCGCTCCTCAACGTCCGCATCCGCAAGCGCTGGCGGATGGGGCCGCTCGCGGTCGGCCTGATCGGCGAGGCCACCGACCTCACCTATCCCCACACCTATCTCGGCGCCGGCACCGACACGCTGACGGCTTTGGCCAAGGGCGAGCACAGCTTCCTCGAGATCCTGAAGGGCGCCGAGCGTCCGATGGTGATCGTCGGTGCCGCCGCGCTCGCCGATTCGGCGGTGCTCGCCGCCGCCGCCGCGCTCGCCAAGGACGTCGGCGCCGTCACGCCGGCGTGGAACGGCTTCGGCGTTCTGCACACCGCGGCCGCCCGCGTCGGGGCGCTGGATCTCGGCTTCGTGCCGGGGGAAGGCGGGCTCGACTTCGCCGGCATGATCGCGCCCGGCGCCCTCGACGTGGTGTTCAACCTCGGTGCCGACGAGTGCACGGTCGGGGCCGGCGCCTTCGTGATCTACCAGGGGACCCACGGCGACCGCGGCGCCTCCCGCGCCGACGTGGTGCTGCCGGGCGCCGCCTACACCGAGAAGAGCGCGACCTACGTCAACCTCGAGGGCCGGGTTCAGCAGGCCAACCGCGCCGGCTTCCCGCCGGGCGACGCCCGCGAGGACTGGGCCATCCTGCGCGCGCTCTCGGACGTGCTCGGCCACCGCCTGCCGTTCGATTCGCTGGTGGCCCTGCGCCGGGCGCTCTACGCCGAGCACCCCCACATGGCCGCCATCGGCAACGTCGAGCCGGGCGACACGGTCGCGGCGGTCGATCGCCTGGCCGGCCTCGGCGGCGAGGTCGCGAAGGCGACCTTCGCCTCGCCGGTGCTCGACTTCTACCTCACCAATCCGATCGCGCGCGCCTCGCGCGTGCTCGCCGAATGTTCGAGCCTCGCCCGCGGGCGCGCCCTCGAAGCCGCCGAGTAAGGGGCCGCCATGACACCTTGGGAAACCGTGGGCCTCGTGCTGCTGCTGGCGCTGAAGAGCTTCCTGCTGCTCGCCTGCCTGCTCGTCTTCATCGCCTACGCGCTGCTTGCCGACCGCAAGATCTGGGCGGCGGTGCAGCTGCGACGCGGGCCGAACGTGGTCGGCCCGTTCGGCCTGTTCCAGTCCTTCGCCGACCTCTTGAAGTTCGTGCTGAAGGAGCCGGTGATTCCCGCCGGCGCCAACAAGGCGCTGTTCCTGCTGGCGCCCCTGGTCTTCGCGACGCTGGCGCTCGCGGCCTGGGCCGTGATCCCGCTCGCGGAGGGCTGGGCGCTGGCCGACCTCAACGTCGGCATGACCTACATCTTCGCGATCTCGTCGCTGGGCGTCTACGGCGTCCTGATGGGCGGCTGGGCCTCGAACTCGAAATACGCCTTCCTCGGTGCGCTGCGCTCGGCGGCGCAGATGATCTCCTACGAGGTCTCGCTCGGCTTCGTGATCATCTGCGTGCTGCTCTGCGCCGGCTCGCTCAACCTGTCGAAGATCGTCATCGCGCAGGACACCTCGCTCGGCATCCTCGGCTGGTACTGGCTGTGGCTGTTCCCGATGTTCGTCGTGTTCTTCATCTCGGCGCTCGCCGAGACCAACCGTCCGCCCTTCGACCTGCCCGAGGCCGAATCGGAGCTCGTCGCCGGCTACATGGTCGAGTACTCCTCGACCCCGTACCTGCTGTTCATGCTCGGCGAGTACGTGGCGATCATGACCATGTGCGCGCTCGGCACGGTGCTGTTCCTCGGCGGCTGGCTCTCGCCGATCCCGTTCGCGCCCTTCACCTGGGTGCCGGGGCTGCTCTGGTTCGCGCTCAAGGCCAGCTTCCTGTTCTTCATGATCGCCATGGTGAAGGCCATGGTGCCGCGCTACCGCTACGACCAGCTCATGCGGCTGGGCTGGAAGGTTTTCCTGCCCCTTTCGCTCGCCTCGGTCGTCGTCGTCGCCTTCGTGCTCAAGCTGACCGGCCTCGCTCCAGGTGCATGAGTGACGTCGTGCGTGAGCCTCACCCAGGAATCGGAGATCGCGGCATGAAGCTCGATCAGGTCGCCAAGGGCCTTCTGCTGAAGGAGTTCGTCTCGGGGTTCGTCCTCGCGATGAAGTATTTCTTCAAGCCGAAGGCGACGATCAACTACCCCTTCGAGATGGGCCATCGCGGGCCGCGCTTCCGCGGCGAGCACGCGCTTCGCCGCTACCCGAACGGGGAGGAGCGCTGCATCGCGTGCAAGCTGTGCGAGGCGATCTGCCCGGCGCAGGCGATCACCATCGAGGCCGGCCCGCGCCGCAACGACGGCACGCGCCGCACCACGCGCTACGACATCGACATGGTGAAGTGCATCTACTGCGGCATGTGCCAGGAGGCCTGCCCGGTCGACGCCATCGTCGAGGGGCCGAACTTCGAGTTCTCGGTCGAGACCCGCGAGGAGCTGCTCTACGACAAGGAGAAGCTTCTCCTGAACGGCGACCGCTGGGAGCGCGAGATCGCGCGAAACCTCGCGATGGACGCCCCCTACCGCTGACATCCCCGCCCCGTCGCCGGCGCCGCGGGTTGTGCGGCGCGGGAGCGGGTTCTATAGACGGCCGGCCGGGTCCGGACCGTTTTTGCGGACCGTTTTCTCATGAGGCAGAAGGGGCCGCTCCGGCGGCCGATCCCGACAAGCGCATGACCGCAGCCGCCGCCTTCTTCTACCTGTTCGCGGGCCTCACCATCGCCTCGGGCTTCATGGTGATCGCGTCCCGCAATCCCATCGCCTCGGTGCTGTTCCTGATCCTGGCCTTCGTCAACGCGGCCGGCCTGTTCGTGCTGATGGGCGCCGAGTTCCTGGCGATGATCCTGGTCGTGGTCTACGTCGGCGCGGTCGCGGTGCTGTTCCTGTTCGTCGTGATGATGCTCGACGTGGATTTCGCCCAGCTCCGGCAGGGGTTCCAGCAGTATCTCCCGGTCGGCGCGATGATCGGCGCGGTGTTCCTGATCGAGCTTCTGCTGGTCGTCGGCTCGTGGACGATCGATCCCGGCCTGGTGCAGGCGCCGCTCGGCAACGTGGCGGCGGGCGAGCACACCAGCAACACGGTGATCCTCGGCCGGGTGCTGTACACGGAATACGTCTACTTCTTCCAGATCGCCGGCCTGATCCTGCTCGTCGCGATGATCGGCGCCATCGTGCTGACCCTGCGCGACCGCCCCGGCGTGAAGCGGCAGAACATCGCCCTGCAGAACGCGCGGACCCAAGGGGACGCGGTCGAGACCCGGAAGGTGCCCTCGCGCCAGGGCGTCGAGGTCTGATGGCCGCGGCTCGGACGGCTTGGGCGACCCTGAAGACTTGGGCGGAGACAGCACGATGATCGGCCTCAGCCACTACCTCACGGTCGCCGCGATCCTGTTCACGCTCGGCGTGCTGGGGATCTTCATCAACCGCAAGAACGTCATCGTCATCCTGATGTCGATCGAGCTGATCCTGCTCGCGGTCAACATCAACTTCGTCGCGTTCTCGACCTACCTGAACGACATCACCGGCCAGGTTTTCGCCCTGTTCGTCCTGACCGTCGCCGCGGCCGAGGCCGCGATCGGGCTCGCCATCCTCGTGGTGTTCTTCCGCAACCGCGGCTCCATCGCGGTCGAGGACATCAGCATGATGAAGGGCTGAGCGGGGACCCCCGCGACGTCCTTCCGCCAGAAACCCGCTGCCCCGCGAGGCCGGACCGCACGATGTATCACGCGATCGTCTTCTTCCCGCTCATCGGCGCCCTGATCGCCGGGCTGTTCGGGCGCTTCCTCGGCGCGCGGGTCTGCGAGTACGTCACCACCGCCTGCCTCGCCTTCTCGGCGCTCCTGTCCTGGGGCGTGTTTATCGAGGGCGACCACGCCACGCGGGTGCAGGTCGCGACCTGGTTCACGGCCGGCGACCTCACCGTCGACTGGGCCTTCCGCATCGACACGCTGACCCGGGTGATGCTCGTCGTCGTCACCACCGTCTCGACGCTCGTGCACCTCTACTCCGTCGGCTACATGGAGGAGGATCCGCACCGGCCGCGCTTCTTCGCCTACCTGTCGCTCTTCACCTTCGCCATGCTGATGCTGGTGACGGCCGACAACCTCGTGCAGATGTTCTTCGGCTGGGAGGGCGTCGGCCTCGCCTCCTACCTGCTGATCGGGTTCTGGTACGAGAAGCCCTCTGCGAACGCGGCCGCGATGAAGGCCTTCATCGTCAACCGCGTCGGCGATTTCGGCTTCTCGCTCGGCATCTTCCTGGTCTTCGTGCTGTTCGGCTCGGTCGCCTTCGACGGCATCTTCCCGCGGGTGAACGAGCTCAAGGACGCGCATTTCCACTTCCTCGGCCAGGACTGGCACGCGCTCACCCTGACCTGCCTGCTGCTGTTCATGGGCGCGATGGGCAAGTCGGCGCAGTTCCTGCTCCACACCTGGCTGCCGGACGCGATGGAAGGCCCGACCCCGGTCTCGGCCCTGATCCATGCCGCGACCATGGTCACCGCCGGCGTCTTCATGGTGGCGCGCCTGTCGCCGCTGTTCGAGCTCGCGCCCGACGCGCTGGTCTTCGTCACGGTCATCGGCGGCATCACCGCCTTCTTCGCCGCCACCGTGGGCCTGGTGCAGAACGACATCAAGCGGGTGATCGCGTACTCGACCTGCTCGCAGCTCGGCTACATGTTCGTCGCGCTCGGCGTCGGCGCCTATTCCGCCGGCATCTTCCACCTGTTCACCCACGCCTTCTTCAAGGCGCTGCTGTTCCTCGGCGCCGGCTCGGTCATCCACGCGATGCACCACGAGCAGGACATGCGGAACATGGGGTCCTTGCGCCGCTACATCCCGTTCACCACGGCGATGATGGCGATCGGCACCCTCGCGCTCATCGGCTTCCCCTTCACCGCCGGCTACTATTCCAAGGACGCGATCATCGAGGCGGCCTATGCCTCGACGCGTCCCGGGCACACCCTGGCCTTCCTCGCCACCGTGATCGCGGCGTTCTTCACCTCGTTCTACTCCTGGCGCCTGTTCTTCCTCACCTTCGAGGGGCCGGCCCGCTGGGGGGCGCATGCCCACCACGACGACCACGCGGCGCCGGCCGTCGCCCACGCGTCCGCGGCCCACGAGGCCGACGGCGCGCCCGGCCACACCGAGGGCGTCGCCCACGACGATCGCGGCCACGACGTCGAGCCGGCGCACAGGAGCGACCTCGTCGCCGACGACCATCACGGGCACGGCCATCACGGCGATCACATGCCGCACGAATCGCCCCTGGTGATGACGATCCCGCTCGGCGTGCTCGCCTTCGGCGCGCTCTTCGCCGGCCTGATCTTCAAGGACCGTTTCATCGGCGAGGGCATGGAGGCGTTCTGGGGCCACGCGCTGGCGCACGGGCCCGACAACCACATCATGCACGACATCCACCACGTGCCGGCGCTCGTCTCCTACGCGCCGTTCATTATGCTGGTGCTCGGCTTCGTGCTGGCCTTCGTGATGTACATCCGCCGGCCGAAGCTGCCGGCCGAGCTCGCCGCCCAGCAGCCGGTGCTGTACCGGTTCCTGCTCAACAAGTGGTACGTCGACGAGCTCTACGACCGGATCTTCGTGCGTCCGGCCAAGGATTTCGGCCTGTTTCTGTGGAAGCAGGTCGACGGCCGCGCCATCGACGGCGCCGGCCCGGACGGGATCGCGGCCCGCGTCGTCGACGTGACCCGCGGCGTCGTCCGCTTCCAGACCGGCTACGTCTACCACTACGCCTTCGTGATGCTGATCGGCGTCGCGGGCATCCTGAGCTGGTACCTGATGGCCGGCCTGCCGAAGCCGGGGGGGCACTGATGGGCCTCGCGTCGCAAGCCGCCCTCACGAACGGGATGGATCGCTAGATGTTCGGCTTAGGGCTCCTCTCCGGGCTGTTGATCGTGCCGCTCTGCGGCGCGGCCTTCATCCTGACCTTGTCGGGCGACGAGAAGGCGGTGGCGAAGAACGCCCGCTGGGCGGCGCTCGCCACCACGGTCGTCACCTTCCTGCTCTCGCTGGTGGCCTGGAACCGCTACGACGCGACCTCGGCGAGCTTCCAGCTGGTCGAGAGCCATGCCTGGCTCGCCGAGACGATCCGGTTCAAGCTCGGCGTCGACGGCTTCTCGATGCCGCTAGTGCTGCTGACGACGTTCCTGATGCCGTTCTGCATCGGCGCCTCGTGGCATTCCATCGAGACGCGGGTGAAGGAGTACTTCGTCGCCTTCCTCGTGCTCGAGACGACGATGATCGGCGTGTTCCAGGCGCTCGACCTGGTGCTGTTCTACCTGTTCTTCGAGGCCGGCCTGATCCCGATGTTCCTGATCATCGGCATCTGGGGCGGCAAGCGGCGCATCTACGCCAGCTTCAAGTTCTTCCTCTACACGCTGCTCGGCTCGGTGCTGATGCTGCTTGCCATCATGGCGATGTACTGGCAGGCCGGCACGACCGACATCCCGACCCTGCTCCAGACCCGCTTCCCCGTGGGCATGCAATGGTGGCTGTGGCTGGCCTTCTTCGCGAGCTTCGCGGTGAAGATGCCGATGTGGCCGGTCCACACCTGGCTCCCCGACGCGCACGTCGAGGCGCCCACCGCCGGCTCGGTGATCCTGGCCGGCATCCTGCTCAAGATGGGCGGCTACGGCTTCATCCGGATCTCGCTGCCGATGCTGCCGGATGCGAGCCACACCTTCGCGCCGCTCGTCTTCGCGCTGTCGGTGATCGCGATCATCTTCACCTCGCTCACCGCGCTGATGCAGACCGACATCAAGAAGCTGATCGCCTACTCCTCCGTGGCGCATATGGGCTTCGTCACCCTCGGCCTGTTTACGCTCAACGAGCAGGGCATCCAGGGCGCGCTGTTCCTGATGATCTCCCACGGCATCGTCTCCGGCGCGCTCTTCCTCGGCGTCGGCGTAGTCTACGACCGGATGCACACCCGCGAGATCGCCGCCTATGGCGGCCTCGTGAAGCGGATGCCGCTCTACGCGGTGGCGATGATGGTGTTCACCATGGCCAATGTCGGCCTGCCCGGCACCTCCGGCTTCGTCGGCGAGTTCCTGGCGATGATGGGGGCGTTCAAGGCCAACCCGACGGTGGCGTTCTTCTCGGTCTTCGGCATCATCCTGTCGGCCGGCTACGCCCTGTGGCTCTACGCCCGCGTGATCTACGGCAAGCTCGAGAAGCCCAACCTCCAAAGCATCCTGGACCTCGACAACCGCGAGAAGCTGATCCTCGCGCCGCTCGTCGCGCTGACGATCTACTACGGCGTCCACCCGGCCCCGATCCTCGACGTCTTCGCCCCCTCCACCGAGGCGCTGATGACGAGCATGAAGGCCGCCCTCTCGAACACGCAGACCGCGGCCGCCGCGCTGCCCCTCGCGCGCTGAAGGCAGGGCCAGAGATGCCGACCGTCCAGACCGTGCAGACCGTCCTGCCCTCGCTCACCCCGCTGCTGCCCGAGCTGATCCTCGGCATCGGCGTGATGGTGCTGATCCTCTACGGCGCCTTCCGCGGCGAGCGCTCCGTCGAGACCGTCAACGTCGGCGCCCTCGCGCTGCTCTTGGTGGCCCTCTTCGTGGTGATGTCGCAGCCGGCCGGTACCAAGGTGACCACGCTGTCCGGCAGCTTCATCCAGGACGGCTTCTCGAAGGTGATGAAGGCCCTGGTGCTGCTGGGCTCGGCCGCGACGATCCTGCTCTCGCGCGACTACTTCCAGCGCGAGCGCATCGACCGGTTCGAGTTCCCGATCCTGATCGTGCTGTGCACGATCGGCATGCTGATCATGGTCTCGGCCAACGACCTGATCGCGCTCTATCTCGGGCTCGAGCTGCAGTCGCTCGCCGCCTACGTCATCGCCGCGTTCCACCGCGACGACCTGAAATCCACCGAGGCCGGCCTCAAGTACTTCGTCCTCGGCGCGCTCTCCTCGGGCATGCTGCTCTACGGCGCCTCGCTGGTCTACGGCTTCACCGGCACGGTGTCGTTCCCGGGCATCGTCTCGGCGCTGCACGAGGATGCCGGCTTCGGCATCGTGCTCGGCATCGTGTTCGTCGCGGCCGGCGTCTCGTTCAAGCTGGCGGCGGTGCCGTTCCACATGTGGACGCCCGACGTCTACGAGGGCTCGCCGACCCCGGTGACGGCGTTCTTCGCCTCCGCCCCGAAGATGGCGGCGATGGCGATGACGGTCCGCGTCTTCATCGGCGCCTTCCCCGACGTGACCGCGATCTGGCAGCAGATCATCGTGTTCATCGCCATCGCCTCGATGACGCTGGGCTCGTTCGCGGCGATCGGCCAGCGCAGCCTCAAGCGCCTGATGGCCTACTCGTCGATCGGCAACGTCGGCTACGCGCTGATCGGGCTGGCCGCCGGCACCGAGGAGGGCATCCGCGGCGTGGTGGTCTACATGATCATCTACCTCGCGATGACGCTCGGCGCCTTCGCGATCATCCTCTCGCTCCGCCGCCGGAACGAGATGTTCGAGACGATCGAGGACCTGTCGGGCCTGTCGCGCACCCATCCGTGGATCGCGTTCTGCCTCGCGATGATGATGTTCTCGCTGGCCGGCATCCCGCCGCTCGCGGGGTTCTTCGGCAAATTCTACGTCTTCGCCGCCGCGATCCAGGCCAACCTCGTGGCGCTGGCCGTCATCGGCGTGGTCACCAGCGTGGTCGGGGCGTACTACTACATCCGCGTGGTCAAGATCATGTACTTCGACGAGGCCAAGGCGCCCTACGAGGCGATGGCGCCGGGCCTGCGCATCGTTCTCGCCCTGTCGAGCGTCGTCGTGATCCTGTTCTGGCTGCTGCCGGCACCGCTCGTCGGGGCGGCGGGCGCGGCAGCCAAGTCGCTGTTCTAGGCCTTGGACTTCCGTCTCGGCGAGGGTGCGCGGGCGGCCGGGCACCGCCTTCACGTCCACGACCGCCTCGGCTCGACCAACACCGAGGCGCTCGACCAGGCCCGCGCCGGCGCGACCGGGCCGCTCTGGATCGCGGCGCGTGCCCAGGAGGCCGGCCGCGGCCGGCGCGGCAACGTCTGGGCCTCGGTCCCGGGGAACCTGACCGCGAGCGTGCTCTGGCCGGTGGCCGGTGTCGAGCCGGAGCGGGTCGCCGGCCTCGGCTTCGTCGCCGGCATCGCGCTGGTCGAGGCCCTGGACGCGGCCTGCGGCCCCGACTCGGCCGGGACGTTCGGCCTCAAATGGCCGAACGACGTGCTCGCGGGCGGGGCCAAGCTCGCCGGCATCCTGCTCGAGGCGGAGACGCTGCGGGGCGGCCGGCGGGCGGTGGCGATCGGGTTCGGCGTCAATGTCGCAGACGTCCCGGAGGCGTTTTCGGCCTCCGCCACCTCTTTGGCGGGGCTCGGATACCCACTTGATGCCGGCATGGTGTTGGCGGATCTGACGAATAAGCTTGCCGTGGCGGCCCGTATCTGGGATCGCGGACGGGGATTTCCTGAGATTCGCGAGCGTTGGCTCGCACGGGCCTCCGGCCTCGGATCGCGCATCGCGGTCCGCAGCGGGACGGAGACCCTGGTCGGCGATTTCGAAGACATCGACGAGGGGGGGCGGCTCGTGATCCTCGCCCCCGATGGAACGCGGCGGACCGTGACGGCGGGCGAGGTGCATTTTGGGACGGCCGCGACGGCGGCATGAGATGGATTCTGGATTTATGACAACGGGACAGGACGAGCTTGTCTTCCTGCCGCTCGGCGGCGTGGGCGAGATCGGGATGAACGCGGCGCTCTACGGCTTCGGGCCGGAGAAGGGCCGCAAGTGGATCATGGTCGATTGCGGGATGGGGTTCGCGAGCGAGGAGGCGATGCCCGGCGTCGATCTCATGTTCCCGGACCTCTCCTACATCGAGGAGCGCAAGAAGGACCTTCTCGGGATCTTCATCACCCACGCGCACGAGGACCATATCGGCGCGATCAGCGAGCTGTGGCCGCGCCTCAAGGTGCCGGTCTACGCGACCCGCTTCGCCAAGAGCCTGCTCGAGACCCGGCGCCTGTCGGAGCCGGGCGCGCCGAAGGTCGACCTGCGCGAGATCAAGCCGGGCCGGCGCGTGACGCTCGGGCCGTTCGAGATCGACTACGTGCCGGTCTCGCACTCGATCCCAGAATCGAATGCGGTGGCGATCCGCACCTCGGCCGGCCTCGTGCTGCACACCGGCGACTGGAAGATCGACCCGACGCCGATCCTCGGCGACGTGACCTCGGCCGAGGCCTTCCGCGCCATGGGCGACGAGGGCATCCTGGCGCTGGTCTGCGATTCGACCAACGTCGTCCGCGAGGGCTTCTCGCCGAGCGAGGCCGAGGTCGCCTCGACCCTGGCCAAGCTGATCGCGGCCGCGCCCCAGCGCGTGGCGGTGACGACCTTCGCCTCGAACGTCGCCCGCATCCGCGCGGTGGCCGAAGCCGCCAAGGCCTGCGGGCGCGAGGTGGTCGCGGTCGGCCGCGCCATGGACCGGGTCATCGACGTCGCCCGCGAATGCGGCTTCCTCGACGGGCTGCAGGAGTTCCGCCGCGCCGATTCGTGGCGCGACCTGCCGCGCGACAAGGTCGTGGCGCTGCTCACCGGCTCGCAGGGCGAGCCCCGGGCGGCGCTCGCCCGCGTCTCCCGCAAGGACCATCCGGACATCGCGCTCGCCGCCGGCGACCAGGTGATCTTCTCCTCGCGCGCCATCCCCGGCAACGAGCGCGACGTCGGCGCGATCATCAACGACCTGATCGAGCAGGGCGTCGAGGTCATCACCGACCGGACCGAGCTGGTCCACGTCTCCGGCCACCCGCGCCGCGACGAGATGGCCGAGATGTACGCCTGGACGCACCCGCAGACGGCGATTCCCGTCCACGGCGAGGCGCTTCACCTCGACGAGCATGCGCGCTTCGCCCGCGCCCACGGCGTCGACAACGTGGTCAAGGCCCGCAACGGCACCCTGATCCGCCTGAGCCCGGGCAAGCCGGAGATCATCGACCACGTGAAGTCGGGCCGCCTGTTCAAGGACGGCAACGTCCTGATCGACGGGAAGGACCGCGCGATCCCCGAGCGGCGCAAGCTCGCCCAGGCCGGCCTCGTCTCGGTGGCGATCGCCATCGACGAGAGCGGCGAGGTGTTGGGCGAGCCGGCGGTCGACATCATCGGCCTGCCCAACCGCGGCCGCGGCGGCGCGCCGTTGATCGACACCGTGGTCGATTCGGTGTCGCGCACCCTGTCGGGCATGTCGAAGGGCAAGCGCCGCGACTCGGAGGCCGTCGAGAAGGCGGTCGACCGCGCCGTGCGCTCGGCCGTCAACGAGGTCTGGGGCAAGAAGCCCGCCTGCCACGTGCAGGTGGTCGAAGTCTGATCTTTACCCTCCCCCCGTTGCGGGGGGAGGGCGCCTGCGAAAACGTCGCTCCGCGCATTCGACCCGCATTCGCAGCGGCGATCCGGCTCTCGAGTCTCGGCTCGGACCGGCGCGTATCTGCTCCAACCCCGTCATCCCGGGGCCGCGAAGCGGAGCCCGGGATCCAGAACCGCCGGCGGCGTCGTGACCGGCACGCCGCGGCGGCTCTGGGTTCCGGGCTCGCCGACGGAGCCCGTAAACGACGGGTTCGGGTTGCCAGGGGGCTCCGGATCGTTAGGTCGGTGGAGACCTCGAATGGGGCGCAGCGTCCTCTCGCGGAAGACAGTTAGGGAGAAACCAATGATCGGCCGGCTCAACCACGTCGCCATCGCGGTGCGCGATCTCGACGCCGCCTGCAAGGTCTACCGCGAGACGCTGGGCGCGACGCTGACCGCGCCGCTGCCGCAGCCCGAGCACGGCGTCACCGTCGTGTTCGTCGAATTGCCCAACAGCAAGATCGAGCTGATGGCGCCGCTCGGCGCGGATTCGCCGATCGCCAGCTTCGTCGAGCGCAACCCGGGCGGCGGCGTCCACCACGTTTGCTACGAGGTCGACGACATCATCGCCGCCCGCGACCGGCTCAAGGCCGAGGGCGCCCGCGTGCTCGGCACCGGCGAGCCCCGCATCGGCGCGCACGGCAAGCCGGTGCTGTTCCTGCACCCGAAGGACTTCCTCGGGACGCTGACCGAGCTGGAGCAGGTCTGATCCGGGTGAACGCGATCCTGAAGGCCGTGGCGCGCACGACGCCGCGGACGCTCGGCGTCGTGCTGGTTCTGGTGGCCGCCTTCGTCGCGGTGGCGGTTCTGCAGTTCCGTCTCACGGTGTTCGGCGCGAGCGCGTTGTACTTCGTGGTGTGGTGGACGCTGCTCTTCGCGATCCTGCCGATCCGCAACCAGGCCGAGACCGACCCGGCCCGCGTGGTGCCGGGCCAGGATCCCGGCGCGCCGGCCGCGCCGCGGCTCCGCGAGAAGGCGATCTGGACGACGCTCGCCGCCGGCGCGGCCTTCCTGGTCGCGCTCGCCGCGTTCCCCCTGACGGGCCTCTAGGCGCCTTCCGCTCCCGGATGTCGCGTTGACAGCCCGTCGACGCCTGGTGAAAGCTTCGCCGTGGCGCGGCGCTCGACCGCCCGTCATCCCAGGACGACGGAGGATCGCATGCTGGCGCCGGGCGCAATGCCGGAGGGCGAGGCCGCCGCCGGTGCGGCGGCACGGCGGCTCCTGCCGATCGTCCTGGCGCTGTTCTTCACCTGGGGGCTCGCCACCGTTCTCGTCGACATCGTCACCCCGAAGCTCAAGAGCCTGTTCGCGCTGAGCTACGCCGAGGCGACGCTGACGCAGTTCGCGTTCTTCATCGCCTACGCAGTGGTCTCCCTGCCGGCCGGCCTCCTCGTCTCCCGCATCGGCTACATGCGCGGGCTGGTGCTCGGGCTCCTGGTGATGACGGCCGGCTGCGTGCTGTTCGCGCCCGCCGCGCGGGCCGGCGTGTTCCCGCTGTTCCTCCTCGCCCTGTTCGTGATGGCGTCCGGCATCGCGGTGCTGCAGGTCGCGGCGAACCCGCTGGTCGCGCGGCTCGGTGCGCCCGAGCGGGCGTCGAGCCGGCTGACGCTGGCGCAGACCTTCAACGCGCTCGGCACCACCGTCGGCCCGGCGGTCGGCGCCTGGGCGATCCTCGGCCGCGACGCTCCGGCGCCGGCCGATGCGGCGACCGCCTCGCCCGCCATGCTCGCCGCCGCGCGGCAGGCCGAGGCGGCGGTGCTGCAGGGGCCGTTCCTCGCCATCGCGGCCGGCCTCTTCGCGCTGGCGATCCTGTTCTGGTCGCTTCGCGGCAGCGTCCGGGAGACGCCGACGGCGGCGGTCGCGGGCTTCGGCCTCGATCTGCTCGCCCGGCCGCGCCTCGCCCTCGGCGCCCTGGCCTTGTTCCTCTACGTCGGGGCGGAAGTCTCGATCGGCACGCTGATGGTCAGCTACCTCGAGGAGCCGCACGTCCTCGGGGCGGATCCGGCCACCGCCGGCCATCTGCTCAGCGTCTACTGGGGCGGTGCGCTGGCCGGGCGCATCGTCGGCAGCCTCGCGCTGCGCCATGTCCGGGCCGGCGCGGCGCTCGCGGCCTGCGCCGTCGCGGCCGGCCTCCTCGTCACGGTGTCGGCCCTGTCCCACGGGTCGGTCGCCGCCTGGACGCTGCTCACGGTCGGCCTCGCCAACGCGATCCTGTTCCCGACGATCTTCGCGATGGCGATCGAGGGCCTGGGCGATCGCACGGCGCAGGGGTCGGGGATCGTTTGCGTGGCGATCGTCGGCGGAGCGATCGTGCCGGTGATCACCGGAACCCTCGCCGACCATGCCGGGCTCGGGACCGCCCTCGGGGTGCCGGTGCTGTGCTACCTCTGCGTGGCGGGCTACGGGCTGGCCAACCTGCGCACCGCTCGAGACGTGCCGGCCACCGGGCCGCTGCCGGCCTGAGCGTTCACGGGCGTACGAAACAAAAAAGCAAGGCCCGAGGCCTTGCTTTTCAAGCAGTCAATCTGGTTCGACCTTTGGTTGTCCTACGCATTGACTGCGTGGCGGTCGATTTTCCTCCCGAGACCCGGACCTTTGCGTTCCCTCTGAGGGGCTACGCAACCATCGCGGGCTGCTTATAGGAACAACATTTCGTCCTGTCACCGGGTCGAAGGGACAAATCTGCGTTTTTTCGCCGAGAAATTGCAGGGAACCGTCTCCGGGGCCGTCGGCGGGTGGCGAAGCGACGAAACGGGCTCCGGCCGGCCCCGAAGACCCAAGCCGCTTGTGTTTTCCGGTTGCAATGTGTTGTGTGCCCCCGGCAACGGGATCGGCGTCCGCGCGCGCCGCCAGACCCGAACCGACCGCCGGATCCGTCAAAGAAGTCTCATGCGTCTGTCCCGCTACTTCCTGCCGACCTTGCGCGAGACGCCCAAGGAAGCCGAGATCGTCTCGCACCGGTTGATGCTGCGCGCCGGCCTCGTGCGCCAGGAATCGGCCGGCATCTACGCGTGGCTGCCGCTCGGCCTGCGGGTGCTGAACAAGGTCTGCGACGTGATCCGCACCGAGCAGGACCGGGCCGGGGCGGTCGAGCTGCTGCTGCCGACGATCCAGTCCGCCGAGCCGTGGCGGGAATCGGGCCGCTACGACGCCTACGGCAAGGAGATGCTGCGCATCAAGGACCGGCACGACCGCGAGATGCTGTACGGCCCCACCGCCGAGGAGGTCGTGACCGGGATCTTCCGGGCGAGCGTGCGCTCCTACAAGGACCTGCCGAAGAACCTCTACCAGATCTCCTGGAAGTTCCGCGACGAGGTGCGCCCGCGCTTCGGCACGATGCGCTCGCGCGAGTTCCTGATGAAGGACGCCTACTCCTTCGACTTCGACCAGGCCGGCGCCCGCCACGCCTACAACCGGATGTTCGTGGCCTACCTGCGCACCTTCGCGGGCCTCGGCCTCAAGGCGATCCCGATGCGGGCCGATACCGGGCCGATCGGCGGCGACCTCAGCCACGAGTTCATCATCCTCGCCCAGACCGGCGAGAGCGAGGTGTTCTGCGACCGCGCCTATCTCGACTTCGAGATCCCGCCCGCGACCGTGGATTTCGAGGACGTCGCCGGCCTGCAGGGCCTCGTCGACGCCTGGACCTCGCACTACGCCGCCACCGACGAGATGCACGAGGCCGACGCCTTCGCCGAGGTGCCGGAGGAGAACCGCATGTCGGCCCGCGGCATCGAGGTCGGGCACATCTTCTACTTCGGCACGAAGTATTCCGAGCCGATGGGCGCCAAGGTCGCCGGCCCGGACGGGATCGAGCGCCCGGTCCACATGGGCTCCTACGGCATCGGCCCGAGCCGCCTGGTTGCCGCGATCATCGAGGCGTCGCACGACGAGGCCGGCATCATCTGGCCGGATGCGGTCGCGCCGTTCGACGTCGCGCTGATCAACCTGAAGACCGGCGACGCCGCGACCGACGCCGCCTGCGCCGAGATCCAGGGGACGCTCGAGGCCGCCGGCCTCAGCGTGCTCTACGACGATCGCGACGAGCGGCCGGGCGCGAAGTTCGCCACCGCGGACCTGATCGGCCTGCCCTGGCAGGTGGTGGTCGGCCCCAAGAGCCTGGCCGAGGGCAAGGTCGAGCTGAAGCGCCGCGCCGGCGGCGAGCGCGAGACCCTGGCGCCGGTGGACCTGATCACCCGCATCCGGCGTGCCTGAGGCTTCGATGGCGGTCGAAGCCGGCACCGAGGCGAGCATGCGGAAGCCGGCATGGCTGCGCGGGGCGACCGCGCCGTTCGCGGCCTTCGAGTGGATCATCGCCGGACGCTACCTGCGCGCGCGCCGCCGCGGCGGCGGCGTCTCGGTGGTGGCGTTCTTCTCGGTGCTCGGCATCGCGCTCGGCGTCGCGACGCTGATCATCGTGCTCTCGGTGATGAACGGCTTCCGGACCGAGCTGCTGTCGAAGATCGTCGGCATCAACGGCCACATCTTCGTCACCCCGATCGACCGGACCTTCACCGATTTCGCCGACCTGTCCGAGCGCCTGTCGAAGGTGGCGGGCGTGCGGGCCGCGATCCCGCTGGTCGAGGGCCAGGCCTTCGCCTCGTCGCCCTACGGCGGCAGCGGCGTGCTGGTCCGCGGCGTGCGCGGCGACGACCTCGGGGCGATCGGCGGCATCGCCAAGTCGCTCCGCGGCGGCACGCTGGAGGGCTTCGACGACGGCTCGGGGGTGCTGATCGGCCGCCGGCTCGCCGACAGCCTGGCGATCCAGGCCGGCGACACCATCACGCTCTCGACGCCGAAGGGCGCGACCACGGCCTTCGGCACCGCGCCGCGGACCAAGAGCTACACGGTCAAGGCGATCTTCGAGATCGGCATGACCGAGTTCGACTCGACCTTCGTGTTCATGCCGCTCGCGGAATCGCAGGCGTTCTTCAACCGCGAGGGCGACGTCAGCCTGATCGAGATCTACATCGACAACCCCGATGCGGTCGCCGCCATGCGCGAGCCGCTGGAGCTGGCGGCCGAGCGGCCGGTGCTGCTCACCGATTGGCGCCAGCGCAACCGAACCTTCTTCGGGGCGCTCGAGGTCGAGCGCAACGTGATGTTCCTGATCCTGAGCCTCATCGTCGTCGTGGCGACCTTGAACATCGTCTCCGGCCTGATCCTGCTGGTGCGCGACAAGTCGAGCGACATCGCCATCCTGCGCACCATGGGCGCGACCCCCGGCACGGTGATGCGCGTCTTCCTGATCAACGGCGCGCTGATCGGCCTCGTCGGCACCCTGTCGGGCCTCGGGCTCGGCATCCTGATTACGCTGAACATCAAGCCGATCCAGCGCATGCTGTTTCCCGGCGCCTGGGACCCGACGGTGCGGTTCCTCGCCGAGATCCCGGCCGAGATGAACCCCACCGAGATCACCGTCGTGGTGCTGACCTCGTTCCTGCTCGCGCTCGCCGCGACGGTCTATCCCTCCTGGCGCGCGGCCCGGCTCGATCCGGTGCAGGCGCTGCGCTACGGCTGAGCGGCACTTCCATGAGCGGCACCTCCGAGAGCGCCGGCATCCCGCCGGTGCCGGCCCTGTTCTTTTCCCGCGTCGAGCGGCGCTATGCGCAGGGCGACCGGTCGCTCGACATCCTGCGCGGGGCCGACCTCGCGATCTGGCCGGGCGAGCTGGTCGCGCTGGTCGCGCCGTCGGGCGCCGGCAAGTCGACCCTGCTGCACCTCGCCGGTTTGCTGGAGCGGCCGGACGGCGGCGAGGTCTACGTCGGCGGCCAGCCGACCGCTGCGATGAAGGATGCCGAGCGCACGCGCTTCCGCCGCGAGGAGATGGGCTTCGTCTACCAGTTCCATCACCTGCTGCCGGAGTTCTCGGCGCTGGAGAACGTGGTGATGCCCCAGCTCATCCGCGGGCTCGGGCGCGGCGAGGCGAAGGCGCGCGCCACCGAGCTCTTGAGCTTCCTCGGCCTCAAGGACCGCCTCGTCCACCGGCCGGCGGAGCTGTCCGGCGGCGAGCAGCAGCGCGTCGCGATCGCGCGCGCCGTCGCGAACGGCCCGCGCCTGCTGCTCGCCGACGAGCCCACCGGCAACCTCGACCCCTCGACCGCGGGGCACGTCTTCTCGATCCTGCTCTCGCTGGTGCGCGCTTCCGGCCTGGCCGCCCTCATCGCCACCCACAACATGGAGCTCGCCGCCCGCATGGACCGCCGGGTCACGATCCGCGACGGGCTGATCCAGCAGCTGGACTGAGGGCGCACGGCGCGGTTCGGGATCCGCGCTTCATCCGTGCCGGATCGGAGCATTCGTCGCGAGATCCGCGCAGGCGTTGCAACCGAAACGAAGGGTCGCGGATTACCCGTTCGGACACGCACGAAGCGTCTCCGCTCCGGTGCCAACGCGCCGGCCAAGCTGCCCAGGCGAGACCCAGATCCATGTCGACGACGTCCGTTGCTCCCGTCCTCGCGCTCGTCGCGCTCCTCGGCTTCGCCGCCCCCACGACGGCGTCGGCGGCCCCCGCCACCGCGACCGTGACCAAGGTCGCCGAGGTGACGCCCCCCGTCCGTCCGGTCTCGGCCACCGAGGGCGAGGACGACGGCGGCACCTGCAGCCGGATCCGCCGTCGTCTCTGGGTCGAGGGCGAAGGCTGGATCGTTCGCCGTATCACCACTTGCCGTTGAGCGGGATCGACTTCGGCGCCGCGCGTAATTCTGTGGGCAACAGCGTTCGCCGCGCGGTTTAAGCAGTCTTCGCCCGTGGCTTGGGCGGGCCGACCGGAACGAGATCGGCGAGACCGGGGTTTGCCCCGCATGTCAGCGTCCCGACCGGAGTTGCGATCCATGACCCGTCACCATCCGTCCCGCTCGCGGATCGCCGCCCGGTTCGCGCTCGCCGCCGCCCTGTCGCTCGGCGTCGGGGCCGCGCACGCCGAGACCGTGCGCGTCGCACCCTACGGCTACGGCTCGGCCTATGGCGGTCCGGTCGGGTACGGCTTCGCCGACGAGGCGGTGCGCGGTGCGTATATCGGTGCGCCCTTCAGCAGCGTGCCCTCGCCGAACCGCATCGTCCCGGCCCCCTGGAGCTACGGCACCTACGGCATCCCGACGATCTCGGGCCTGCGCGAGGCACCGGTGGCGGCGCCGAGCCTGACCGTGATCAACCCCGGCCTTCACCCGGCCTCCCGCCGCGGGCAGGGGCCGCGCATCCTGTCGCGCGGACGCGATGGCGCCTGGACCTCGGGCGGGCAGGTCCAGTCCGGGAACGGCGTCTCGGTCGTCACGGTCTCCGTGCCGCGGCGCTGAGCGTCAGCGGCGTTCGGGCTCGGTGAGCGCCGCGTACCACGCGGCATAGGGCGTGTTGCGCGGATGGCGCCCGCCCTGGTCCTCTGCTCCATCCGTCCACCAGACCGGCCCGCGCTCGCCGAGGGCTTCCTTGGCGGCCTGCACGGCGCCGCGCGCCGACCGCAGCAGCGCCGGAGCCTGGGGATCGCCCTTCCGTTCGGCGCGCTTGGCCGCCCCGACGGCGCGGCGCGCATCCATCAGCGCGTCGACGTGGCGTTGCCGGGCCTCTTCCGGCAGGCGCGGGTCGGTGCAGCGCCAGAGCCGCTCCCCGACGACGAAGTAGCGCCCGTCCGGCGTGCGCGGGTACGGCGCCGCCTCCGCCCCCTCCGACCTTCCTGTCGCGGTCACGCTCGCCTCCCGCACCCGCAATCGGGGTTCCCGCTCGTCCTTCGCGCCGCGTCGGCGCCGGCCGGCGTTCGTACGATTCCGTCGCCGATCATCCACGTGTGCGCGAGCCGAGACTGCATCTTAAGGTTTTTAAGGCCTGGTTGCATCAGAACCCGTTTCTATCGGTATCGCGCGCCATGCACATCGTCATCGTCGATTCGAGCCGCGTCGTCCTCAAGATCATCACCGGGCTGCTGGAACCGCGCGGGCACGTCGTGAGCGCCTTCACGGACTCGGCCGCCGCCCGCGATTTCCTGGAGGAGACCCCGAGCGTCCGGGTGCTGATCACCAGCCTCGAGGTCCGGCCGGTGACGGGATTGGAGCTGTGCTGGTCGGCCCGGCTCCTCGCCGAGGCGCGCCGCCCCCTCTACGTCGTCACGATGTCGTCGGCGCGCAACGCGCGGAACCTCGCCGAGGCCTTGGACAGCGGCGCCGACGACTTCATCGAGAAGCCGCCGAGCGCCGAGGAGCTGCATGCGCGCCTTCGCGCGGCTGAGCGCCTGACCACGATGCAGAACGAGCTGATCCGGCTCGCCGAGACCGACCCGCTCACCGGCCTGCTCAACCGCCGCGCCTTCTTCGCCCGGGTCGGCGCGGCGACCGAGCGCGCCGGCAACCACGGGGCGCTCTCGGCCGTGCTCGCCGACATCGACCATTTCAAGCGCATCAACGACGAGCACGGCCACGATGTCGGCGATGCCGCGATCAAGGCCGTGGCCGAGCTCCTGGGCGCCCAGGGGATCGTCGGGCGCCTCGGCGGCGAGGAGTTCGCGGTGGTGCTGCCCGGACTTTCCCTCGCGGAGGCCGAGGCCGTCGCCGGGCGCCTCCGCCTGCAGGTGAGGGACCTCCGCATCCGCGGATCGCGCGGCCCCGTGCGCATGACGTGCAGCTTCGGCGTCAGCACCTGGTGCGAGGGCGACAGCGTCACCGCGCTGACCAAGCGTGCCGACATCGCCCTCTACGAGGCCAAGACCTCCGGGCGCGACCGCGTCGTCTCGGCCGAGAACGACCTCGTCCTCGCCCGCGCCGGCTGAAGCCCGGTCCGCTTCGCCGGCACGGGGACCCGCCGCCCTGCGTCGCTCGGTCGTCGCGGAGACGGAGGGACGTTAAGGTTGATCGCGCTGTGCCTGTGCGAGACACGCGTTAAGTATAAGCCCGGCGCCGTATCTGATTTCGACACAAGTCGACTGCGAAAGACCGCAGGATTCGTCTGGAACGAGTCTTGAAACACTTCTTCCGACCCCGGCCGAATTGTGCCATGCCGGGAAAGAAGGGTGCGCGGTATGAGTACGGCCGTAGACGTCCTGGTGTTCGACGAGCCCCAGGAGCTGAATCCCGCCTTCCGCGCGACGCTGGAGCACATGCCGGCGCTCCATACGATCGGCGAGGCCGACCTCGACCAGGTCGACCCGGCCAACACCGTCGCGCTGATCTTCCTGGACGAGACCCGGCTGCAGGTCGGGCTCAGCCACCTCGTGGACCTCAAGGCGCGCTTGCCGGCGCTGCGGACGCTGGTGGCGTTCCAGGCGCTGAACGCGGCCGACGTCGACGCGCTGCGGGAGGCCGGGGCGGACGCCTTCGTGGCCCGCTCCGCCACGCCGCGGGACCTCTGCAACGCCGTGCTGGCCCTGGCCGAGGGCGCCCCGCGGCTGATCGCCCGGAGCGAGGTCGAGGCGGGCACGGCCCCGTCCGCGGAGCCGGCCGACAGCCTCGGGCTGACGCCGCGCGAGGCCGAAGTCCTGCGCTTCCTCAGCGCCGGCTTCAGCAACAAGGAGGTCGCGCGCCGCCTGATGCTGTCGGTCCGCACGGTGGAGACCCACCGCCTGAACCTGCGCCGCAAGACCCAGACCGGACGGTTGAAGGATCTGGTCTCGCTCGCCCGTCAGCTCGGCCTCGCGCCGGTGCTCGACACCGAGCAGGGCCGTCGCGGGGCCGAATCGGCGCGGGCCAGCACGGGCGAGGGTCCGGCGCGCCATTGAGCGCGCCGCGACCCGGGCGGGCGCGCGTTCAGGCGCGCGCGGCCTCCGCGCCCTTGGCGGCCTTCGCCGCGGGCTTGCGCGGCGTGTTCGCCTTCGCCGCCTTGCCGGCCCGAGCCGTCCGGCGCGCGGCCTTCGCCGTGCCGGTCGAGGGCGCGTCTCCGGCGAGCCGGGTCTGCAGCAGGCTCAGCACCGCCGCCTCCTCCGGGCGCAGGCGGCCGAGATCCTCGACCAGCTCGCTCTCGACCGCGTCCTTCACCTGGAGCAGCAGGGCGCCTTCGAGGTAGCAGTCGATGATCTGCGGGTGGATGTAGCACTTGCGGCAGATGGTCGGCGTGTTGCCGAGCCGGGCCGACACGTTCTCGATCGCCGCGCGGACGTTCTTCTTGGCGCCGGCCTCGCCGTCGAAGGTCTCGAACTCGCGAAGCGCCAGCGCCGCCAGCACCGTGCCGGCCCAGGTGCGGAAGTCCTTCGCCGTGATGTCCTGCCCCGAGATCTCGCGCAGGTACGCGTTGACGTCCGACGAGGTCACGTCGCGCTGCTCGCCGGCCTCGTCGATGTACTGGAACAGCTCCTGGCCCGGCAGGTCCTGGCAGGCCTTGACGATCCTGGCCACGCGCCGGTCCTTCACCGACAGGTTCCAGGTCTTGCCGCTCTTGCCCTTGAAGCGGAAGGTCATCGCCGCGCCCTCGACCGTCACGTGCGGGTCGCGCAGCGTCGTCAGGCCGTAGCTCTTGTTGGCCTTGGCGTAGTCGTCGTTGCCGACGCGGATCAGCGTCGTCTCGAGAAGGTGCACCACGGTGGCGAGCACCTTCTCGCGCGACAGGCCCCTGCGCCGCATGTCCGCGTCGATCCGCGTGCGGATGCCCGGCAGCGCGTCGGCGAAGGCCATGATGTGGCTGAACTTCGTCGAGTCCCGCGCCGCGCGGAAATCGGGATGGTAGCGGTACTGCTTGCGCCCCTTGGCATCGCGCCCGGTGGCCTGGATGTGGCCGTTCTTGCGCGGGCAGATCCACACGTCGGTGTAGGCCGGCGGGATCGCGAGGGACTTGATCCGCTGGACCTGCGCCTTGTCGCGGACGGGCGCGCCCTTGGCGTCGACGAAGCGGAAGCCCTTGGCGGTCTTCTTCCGGGTCAGGCCCGGCATCGTGTCGTCGACGTAGGCGAGCCCGGCTTCGGCGGCCGCGTCGCGCGGGTCGACGACGGTGCCGGCGGTCTCGTCCGAGGACACGAGATCCGATGCCATGAGCGCTGCTCCTCGCTTGCGAAAGCCTGCCCTCAACCGGTCGCCGCGCGGCCGTGTTCCGGCGCCTGCGTATCCGCCGTACATGGATGCGCGCCCGTGTTAGAGGCTCGTGCGATGGACGCCGCCCCTTCCACCCCCGCCGCGCCGATGCGGCGCCTCGCCTTCGTCGTCACCGAGGATTGGTTCTTCGCCTCGCATTTCCTGCCGATGGCGCGGGCGGCGGTGGCGATGGGCCTGTCGGTCGCCGTGGTGACGCGGGTGCGCGACCACCGCGCGGTGGTCGAGGCGACGGGCGCCCGGGTGATCGCTTTGGAGGCGGAGCGCTCCAGCCTCAACCCGATGGCCGCCGGCTACGCCGCGGGGCAGCTCGCCGCGATCCTGAAGGCCTGGAAGCCCGACATCGTCCACTGCATCGCGCTGCGCGGGATCCTGGTCGGCGGCACGTCGGCGGCGATGGCCGGCATCCCGGCGCGCGTCTACGCACTCACCGGCCTCGGGCTGATCGGCGCGCGCGCCGACGCGGCCGGACGCCTCTCGCGGACCGCCCTGCGCCACCTGATCCGCGGGCCGCTGGCCTCGAAGCGCACCCGCTTCCTGTTCGAGAACCCGGACGACGCCGCCGCCCTCGGCCTCGACCCGGCCGACACCGCGGTGACGATCGTCGGCGGCGCCGGCGTCGACCCGGACGCGTTCGTGCCGCTGCCGCTGCCGCCGCATCCGCCGCTCCGGGTCGCGATCGTGGCGCGGATGCTGTGGTCGAAGGGGATCGACGTCGCCGTCGAGGCGGTGCGGCTCGCCCGCGCGCAGGGCGCTGCGGTCGAGCTTGCGCTGCACGGCGCGCCCGATCCCTCGAACCGCCGGGCGATCCCCGAGGCGACGCTGCGCGACTGGTCCCGCGACGGGGTCGCCTGGCTCGGGCCGACGCGGGACGCGGCCGCGGCCTTCGCCGGCGCCCATGTCGGCTGCCTGCCCTCCCGCGGCGGCGAGGGCCTGCCGCGCACCCTGCTGGAGGCCGCCGCCTGCGGCCGGGCGCTGCTCACCACCGACGTGCCGGGCTGCCGCGCCCTGGTGCGCGACGGCATCGAGGGCCTCGTCGTCCCCCCCGGCGACGCGCCGGCTCTGGCCGCCGCCCTGGTCCGGCTCGCGGGCGATCCGGATCGCGTGGCCGCCCTCGGCGCGGCGGCCCGCAGGCGCATCGTCGAGGACGGGTTTTCGGAGCACGCGGTGGCGCAGGCCGTGTGCGGCCTCTATCGCGAGCTGCTCGGGCCATGATCACGCCGGAGAACGCCGCCGCCTTCATCCGCGCGAACACCCGCCTGCTGCCGGTGGCGCATGCGCCGGAGATCGTGCTCCACGTCGCCGACGAGGCGACGGAGCTGTGGCAGAAGACCGAGGACGAGCTCGCCGAGATCGGCCTGCCGCCGCCGTTCTGGGCCTTCGCCTGGGCCGGCGGCCAAGCCCTCGCCCGCTACCTCCTCGACAACCCGGACATCGCCGCCGGCCGGCGCGTGCTCGACTTCGCCTCCGGCTCCGGCCTCGTGGCGATCGCGGCGGCGCGGTCCGGCGCCGCCTCGGTGCTCGCCAGCGACCTCGATGCCTTCGCGATCGCGGCGATCCCGCTGAACGCCGCCGCCAACGGCGTCTCCGGGCGCATCGCCACCTCCTCCGCCGACCTGATCGGCACGGTGCCCGACGTCGACCTCGTGCTCGCCGCCGACATCTTCTACGAGCGCGACCTCGCCGGCGCGGTCGGCGACTGGCTCGGCCGCCTGCACGCGGCCGGCACCACGGTGCTCATCGGCGATCCCGGCCGCAGCTACCTGCCGCGCGCGCGCCTCGAGGCGATCGCCAGCTACGCCGTGCCGGTGACGCGGGCGCTGGAGGATGCCGAGATCAAGCAGAGCCACGTCTGGCGCTTCGTCGCGTGATCGCGCCGCCGAAGCCCGCCGGTGATGGCCAGCTATGCGGATTTCTATCGAAGATAGTATTCGCCTGACCATCCAGTGGTTGTATACGCCGCAACGTCATCGATCGTTTTTCGCTGCCGCAGCATTCGTTCGCGGCGGTATGTATTGCGCGGCTTGGGATCGAACGAATTGTAGGTTGATTAATGTCCGTCGGGCAAAGTTCGCTCCAGGCCACCTGAAGTTTCGGTGGGACATGGACCGGACGATGAACGATCCCAACGCTACGATCACGCTGCCCGCCGGCAGCGCGATCTTCGAGGAAGGCGAGCCCGGAACCGTGGCCTACCTGATCGTCGCCGGACGGGCCGCGATCTTCCTGCGCCGCGACGGCATCGAGCAACCGCTCGTCGAGCGCGGCCCCGGCGAGATCTTCGGCGAGATGGCAATCCTCGATTCGGGCCCGCGCCCCACCTCGGCGCGGGCGATCGAGGACTGCGTCCTCGTCCCGATCTCCGAGGCGCAGATCGAGAATCGCCTCCTGCAGGCGGACCCGATCCTGCGCCTGTGCCTCGGCGTGGTCATGGCCCGCTATCGCGACGCGATCGCGCTGCTGAAGCCGCATGCCCCGGCCGTGACGGCGCGCCCCGTCGCCGTCGAGCCCTCGCCGGCGCTCAAGGCGGATTTCCAGGCCGCGATCTCCGTGGTGATGATGGAGCGCGCCCTGCGCCGGGCGCTCGACCGCAACGAGTTCGAGCTGTTCCTCCAGCCGATCGTGCGGCTCGGCACCGAAACGCTGGCCGGCTTCGAGGCGCTGATCCGCTGGCGCCACCCCGAGCAGGGCCTGGTGCCGCCGATGACGTTCATCCCCGTGGCCGAATCGAGCGGGCTGATCGTCGAGATCACCGAATGGGTCGTCTCCGAGGTCGGCCGGATCATGCCGGAGATCATGATGGCGGCCCTGCAGAACCCGGGCGCCGCCGAAGGGCCGCTGTTCCTCTCGATCAACGTCACCGGTTACGACCTCGCCCGCGCGAGCTTCCCGGCGATGGTCGCCGAGATGCTGCGCTCCACCGGCATCGCCCCCGCGACGCTGAAGCTGGAGATTACCGAGAGCACGGTGATGCGCGATCCCGCGGGCGCCACGGAGGCCCTCAGCGTGTGCCGCGAGGCGGGCATGGGCATCGCCATCGACGATTTCGGCACCGGCTACTCGTCGCTGAGCTACCTGTCGAAGCTGCCGATCACGACCCTGAAGGTGGACCGCGCCTTCGTCCGGGCGATGCTGACCACCCCGTGCAACCGCAAGATCATCCAGACGATCCTCGTGCTCGCCGACGAGCTCGGCATCCCCGTGGTGGCCGAGGGCATCGAGGCGCCGGCCGAGGCGGCGGCGCTCGCCGAGATGGGCTGCGCCTACGGCCAGGGATACCTCTATGGCTGCCCGGTGCCGCTGGCCGACACCCTCGCTCTGATCCGGAACTGGAAGGCCGCCGGCGGCGACGCGCCGCAGATCGCCGCGGCGTGACCGGCCGCGGATGGGCCGAGCTGTCCCGCACGCCCGGCCGATCTCATCGCGACGACCGGCTTCGACCGCGCCGCGCCGGCCGCGACCGGTGCCGCCCCGTGCGGGGATGCGCGTTTTCGCGAAGTTCGGTTAAGGATCCTCCGATAGACCGGTACGGTTGCAAGGCCGCGCCGCGCATCGGCGCTCGGAGGTTGACGGTTTTGGGCGAGGACGATCCCGATCACGACTGGCAGGGTGCCGTCTCGGGCGCAGCCCCCTCGCCGGGCACGCCCCCCGCGGACGCGCAGCCGCCGGCCTGGGAGATCGTCCTGCCGGAGGAGGGCGCGACCGAGGATCTCGGGTTGTTCCTGGCCGAGTTCCTGATGCCGGGCGACCTCGTCGCGCTCTCGGGCGGCCTCGGCGGCGGCAAGACCACGCTGGCGCGCGCGCTGATCCGCGAGCTTGCCGACGATCCGAGCCTCGAGGTCCCGAGCCCGACCTTCACGCTGATCCAGCCCTACGAGGGTCGCCTCGGCGCGATCGTCCATGCCGACCTCTACCGGCTGCGCAGCGCGGACGAACTGGTCGAGCTCGGTTTCGACGAGATGACCGAGGCCGCGATCACGCTGGTCGAGTGGCCCGAGCGGCTTCCGCCGCGCGAGGGGCCGGTCCTGTCGATCGACCTGTCGCTGCGGCCCGAGTTCGGCGAGGGCTCGCGCTTCGCCCGCATCTCCGGCACCGAAGGCATGCGCGCCCGCCTCGACCGGGCGCGCGCGGTCCGCGCCCTTCTCGCCCGCAGCGGCTGGGACGAGGCGACCCGCACCCTGATGCAGGGCGACGCGTCGTCGCGCGCCTACGAGCGCCTGACGCATCCCGACGGCCGCTCGGCGGTGCTGATGATCTCGCCGCCGCGCGCCGACGGGCCGCCGGTGCGCGACGGAAAGCCCTATAGCGCGATCGTCAAGCTCGCCGAGAGCGTCCACGCCTTCGTCGCGATCGACCGGGGCCTGCGGGCGCTCGGCTTCTCGGCGCCGCGCATCTACGGCGAGGACCTCGACACCGGGCTGCTGATCCTCGAGGACCTCGGCACCGAGCCGGTGGTCGACGCCGCCGGCCCGCGGCCCGAGCGCTACGCCGAGGCGACGCGCCTGCTCGCCAAGCTCCACGCGGTCGAGCTGCCGGGCGTGCTGCCGGTGGCGGACGGCATCGACCACGTGATCCCGGCCTACGATGCCGAGGCGCTGTTGTTCGAGACCGAGCTGCTGCCGGACTGGTATGCCCCGGCGCTGCGCGGCGTCACGCTCCCGCCCGAGGCGCGGGACGCGTTCGGCGCGCTCTGGGCCGAGGTGCTGAAGGGCGCCGTGCCCGCCCGCCCGACCTGGACGCTGCGCGACTACCATTCCCCCAACCTGATCTGGCTCCCCGAGCGCGACGGGCTGGAGCGCATCGGCGTGATCGACTTCCAGGACGCGGTGCTCGGCCACCCGGCCTACGACGTCGCCTCGCTGCTGCAGGACGCCCGCGTCGACGCCAACGCCGAGTTCGAGCTCAGATTGCTCGGGCTCTACGCCCGCGAGCGCCGCGCCCGCGATCCGGCCTTCGACGTGCAGGGCTTCGCCACCGCCTACGCCATCCTGGCGGCGCAGCGCGCCACCAAGATCCTCGGCATCTTCGCCCGGCTGAACCTGCGCGACGGAAAGCCGGCCTACCTCGCCCACATCCCGCGGATCGAGGGCTACCTCGCCCGCAACCTCGCCCACCCGGCGCTGGCGTCCCTGCGGGACTGGCACCTGCAGCACCTTCCGGGGTTGCTCGGACGCGCCGAGCCGCCGGCCGAGCCCGCCTGAACCGCCGTCCGACCTCTCCTTCGCGAGCCCCGCGCATGAGCGACACCCCCGCCTCGCCGCCGACCGCGCAAGCCGCGATCACCCGCGCCTTCGTCCTCGCCGCGGGCCTGGGCAAGCGCATGCGCCCGGTCACCGCCACGGTGCCGAAGCCCCTGGTGGAGGTCGCGGGCAAGGCGCTGATCGACCACGCCCTCGACCGGGCGGCGGAGGGCGGGATCGAGACCGCGGTGGTCAACGTCCACTACCTGCCGGACCTGATCGAGGGGCACCTGGCCAAGCGCGTCGGCCTTCCGAAGATCGTCGTGTCCGACGAGCGCGAGACCCTGCTCGAGACCGGCGGCGGCGTGAAGAAGGCGCTCGCCCTGGTCGGCGCGGACCCCTTCGTGGTGTTCAACTCGGATTCGTTCTGGCTGGAGGGCCCGACCCCGAACCTCGCCCGGCTCATCGAGGCCTGGGACGCGGCGCGGATGGACATCCTGCTCCTGGTGGCGCCGACCACCACGAGCCTCGGCTACGAGGGCTCGGGCGACTTCGTCATGGACGCCGACGGCCGGCTGGAGCGGCGCGGCGAGCGCCGGGTGGCCCCCTTCATCTACGCGGGCGTCGCCATCGTGAAGCCGGAGCTGTTCGCCGACACGCCGGACGGCGCGTTCTCGCTCAACCTGCTGTTCGACCGGGCGATCGCGGCGGGCCGCCTGTCCGGGCTGCGGCTCGACGGGCAATGGCTCCACGTCGGCACGCCCGACGCGATCCGCGCCGCCGAGGAGCGCGTGCGGGTGAGCGCGCAGGAGGGGTGAGCCGCGATTCCGTTTGAGGAACGGATGCGGAACCTCTAGATTGCTCGCATCGAGGATGGCCCTGGTCGCTGCGGAGGTCTCGGTGGACGTGAAGGAAGCGGTTTCCAAGGCGAAAGACTACGTCGCCGCGGTCTTCGATGCCGAGCAGCCGACGAACATCGGTCTCGAGGAGATCCGGTTCGACGACGCGCTGAACCAGCGGCTCATCACCGTCAGGTTTTCGCGGCCCTGGGACGCGTCCGAGCCGCTCGTGACCGCTCTCGGGCGCGATCTCGATCCGAAACGATCCTACCAGGTGGTGCACCTCAAGGACGATGACGGCCGCGTCGTCTCCGTCACCAACCGCCGGGTCGAACCTTGAGTGCCGGACGCCTGCTCGTCGACACGAACCTGCTTCTGCTGCTCTTCGTCGGGACCGTCTCCCGATCATACATCGCCGCGCATCGGCGCGCGCGCGTCCACACGATCGACGACTTCGTGCTGCTGAAGCTCCGGATCGGGGATGCGGCGATCTTCGTCGCCACGCCGAACGTCCTTGTCGAGACCGCGTACCTGATCCGACAATTCGACCAGGCCCGCCTGGCTCCGGTTCTCGAGGCGTTCCGTTCCTACGCGGAGGCGGCGTCGGAGACGTATGCGCCGAGCGCGGATGCCGTCGGTTCCGTCGACTTCGACAGGCTGCCCCTCAACGACGTCTCGATCCCGAACGTGCGGGAGCCGGACGTCACCCTGATCACCGACGACCTCCACCTCTACCGCACCAGCGCGATGTCGGGCAGGAAGGTGCTCAACTTCTCGCACGAGCGCGAACGGATCCTCGGTTGACCCAGATCGACCCGACCGACCCACACGCCCACGTCTTCACCATCACCCGCGGCGCGCCGTTCCTGCCGACGCTGGTCGATGCGCTGCTCGACGGGCGCCTCGTCGGCGATCTCGGGCGCGACCCGCTCGCGCTCGCCGCCGTCACGATCTACCTGCCGACGCCGGGCGTGGCGAAGGAGCTGGCCAAGCGCCTGGCGGCGCGGCTGGGCGAGGCGGCCTTGCTGCCGCGGATGATCCCGCTCGGCGAGGCGGACGAGGCCGAGCTGGATCTCGCCGCGATGCCGCTGGTCGCGAACGCCGCCGTCGGCCTCGACCCGGAGATGCAGAAGCTTGAGCGCCGGCTGATCCTCGCCCGGCTGGTGCAGTCCTGGGCGCAGGCGGTCGACCGCTCGCTGCTGCCGATCGACGAGGAGGTGCCGTTCCTGGTGCCGGCCTCGCCCGCCGACGCGGTGGCGCTCGCCGCCGACCTCGAAGGGCTGATGGACGCGCTGACCGTCGAGGGCCTGCCCTGGTCCGAGATCGCGGGTGCCGTCGAGGCCGAGTACTCGCGCTATTTCGGCCTGACCCTCGATTTCGTCCGGATCGCCGCGGAGAACTGGCCGCGGATCCTGGCCGAGCGCGGCCTCACCGATCCGGTCTCGCGGGCGCGCGACCTCGTGCTGGCGGAGGCCGCCCGCCTCACCCGCGAGCGTCCGCGCGACCCGGTGGTGATCGCCGGCTCGACCGGCTCGGTGCCGGCCACCGCCAAGCTCATCGCCGCGGTGGCGGGCCTGCCGCACGGCGCGGTGATGCTCCCCGGCCTCGACCTGGATCTCGACGCGGCCGGCTGGGACGCGATCGAGACCGGCGCAGGCTTCGAGCGCGAGATCGCCCACGGCCACCCGCAGGCCGTGCTGCATCGGCTGCTCGGCCCCGGCTGCCTCGGCGTCGCGCGGGACGCGGTCGTCGACCTCGGCGGCCACGATCCCGAGGTGACCGCCCGCGCCGCGCTGCTGTCGCAGGCCCTGCGCCCGGCCGAGACCACGGATGCCTGGGCGCGCCTCGACGGGACGGCGCGCGAGACCCTCGGCCGGCAGGGTCTGGCGGGGCTCGCCGTCGCCGAGGCGGCCGACGAGCGCGACGAGGCACTGATGGCCGCCGTCGCCCTGCGCGAGGCGCTCGCCGCGCCGGGCCGGACCGCCGCGCTGATCACGCCCGACCGGGCGCTCGCCATGCGGGTCGCCGCCGAGCTCGCCCGCTGGGACATCGTCGCCGAGGACGGCGCCGGTCTCGCTCTCAGCCGCAGCGCGGCGGGCCGGATGGCGCGCCTCTCGGCGGAACTCGCCGTCGACCTCCACCGAGAGCAGGGCGACGCGATCCCGGCGCGGATCATCGCGCTCCTGGCCCATCCGCTGGTCGGCCTCGGCCTCCCGCGCGGCGACGTCGTGCGCGGCGCGGCGGCCCTGGAGATCGGCGTGCTGCGCGGCCCGGCGCCGGCCGGCAGCTTCCAGGGGCTCAAGGATGCGCTCGCCGTCCAACGCGCCGCCCCGCACAGGCACCAGCCCCGGGCCAAGCAGCGCCTCGGCGACCGCGATTGGGACCTGGCGGCGACGATCCTCGATCAGCTCGAGGCCGCGTTCGCACCGCTCGCCGCGTTCGCCGGCCCCTGCGGCGCCGAGGCGGCCGCCTGCGATCTCGTCGAGGCGGCGCGCCTCCATGCCGAGGTGTGCGAGGCGCTGCTGGCGCGGCCGGCGGAGGTGGCCGAGCCGATCGCCGATGCCTCGCTGAACTGCCTCGACACGCTGTTCGACGACGTGCGGAACCTCGTCGGCCACCGCGCCGAGGCCGACGCGGCGCTGCTGCCGGGGAGCTTCGACGACTACCCCGCCTTTCTCACCACGCTCGCCGCCGACCGCACCGTGCCCTGCGCCGGGCCGGCGCCGCATCCGCGCCTGAGCATCCTCGATCCGCTCGGATCGCGCCTGATGCACTACGACCGCGTCGTGCTCGCCGGGCTCGACGAGGGCGTCTGGCCCGGCAAGACCACCACGGATCCCTTCCTCAACCGGCCGATGCGCGAACGCATCGGCCTCAACCCGCCCGAGCGCCAGCTCGGCCAGGCGGCGCACGACTTCGTCCAGGCCCTCGGCTGCCGCGACGCGGTGATCACCCGCGCGGCCAAGCGCGAGGGCTCGCCGACCGTGCCGTCGCGCTTCCTCCAGCGCATCCGCGCCTTCGCCGGTGAGGCGGCCTGGGCGGCCACCCTCGACGCCGGCCGGCGCTTTGCCGGCTATGCGCGCGTGCTCGACACGGCGCCCGCGCAGCCGCGCCTGACCCAGCCGAAGCCCAAGCCCGACCCGGCCCTGTTCCCGCGCAGCCTCAGCGTCACCGAGATCGAGACGCTGGTGCGCGACCCCTACGCCGTCTTCGCCCGCCACGTGCTCGGGCTCGATCCGCTCGAGGCGGTGGCCGAGCGGCCCGGCGCGGGGGACCGCGGCACCATGATCCACGCGATCTTCGGCCGATTCGCCGAGCGCTATCCCGATGCGCTGCCCGATCCCGCAATCGCCTGGGAACGGCTCAACCAGATCGCGGTCGAGGCCTTCGCCGGCACCGCCGACACCTACCCCGAGCTCTACGCCGAGTGGTGGCCGCGCTACGAGCGCATGGCCGCCGTCTACCTTCCCTGGGAGATCGCGCGGCGGGCGACCCTCGCGCGGGTCGAGCCCGAGATCTTCGGACGGTGGGCGATCCCGCTCGGGCCTGAGACCTTCACGCTCCGGGCGCGCGCCGACCGGATCGAGCGCGGGGCGGACGGCGCCTGCATCGTCGACTTCAAGACCGGTGCGCCGCCCTCGGCCCGCGAGATCTTTGCCGGCTTCTCACCGCAGCTCACCCTGGAGGCGGCGATGCTGATGCACGGCGCGTTCGATGGGTTTCCGGCGACGAACGCGACGCCGGACCTGCTCTACGTCCACGCCTCGGGCGGGCGGAAGCCGTTCGTGCCGCTGGCCGTGAAGCCGCCGAAGGGCGATCCGCGCACCGTGGCGGAGATCGTCGAGGAGCACGCCACCCGCCTGAGGGGGCTCGTCGCCCGTTTCATGACCGGGCAGGCCGCCTACACCTCGCGGCCCTACGCGAAGTACGCCAAGTCCTACGGCGACTACGACCACCTCGCCCGCGTCGGCGAATGGTCGCTCGGGGGAGATGGCGAGGGCTGATCCGGTTGCCTCCGGTCGATCGGAGCGGATGCACGCGTCTCCCTCCCCCGCAGTGGGGGGAGGGAAAGGCGCGAGAGCAGCCTCCGAATCTATCCGTCGGCGAACCGAGGCTTCAGACCGGCGCCAGCGCCGCGCGGGGATCGTGGCGGGCGAGCCGGCCGAGCAGGTACTCGACCTCGGCGACCGCCTTCGGGCCCAGCGTGCCGCCGGGCTTGCGCTGGGCGGCGGAGGCGATCAGCCCGCGGCGCGCCATGACGTATTTGCGCACCGCCAGCCCGATGCCGGGCTGCTGCTCGTAGCGCAGCAGCGGCAGATGGGCGTCGAACAGGTCGTGGGCGGCGTCGCGCTCGCCGGCGGCCGAGAGGCGGACCACGTCGGCGAGCATGTCGGGGAAGGCGTAGCCGGTCATCGCCCCGTCGGCGCCGCGCTCGGTCTCGAAATCGAGGAACAGGCCGCCGTTGCCGCACAGGATCGAAATGTGCCGCATCGAGCCCTCCGCCTCGAAGCCGCGCAAAGCCGAGATCTTCTCGAGCCCCGGCCAGTCCTCGTGCTTGAGCATCCCGCAGGCCGGGTTGTCGTTGACGATCCGGCGGATCACGCCCGGCGTCATCACCACGGTGAAGGTGAGGGGATAGTCCTGGATCACGAACGGCACGTCGGCGCCGATCGCCTCGGCGGCCTGCGCGTAGTAGGCGACGATCTGGTCGTCCGTGCGCAGGGAACTGGGCGGCGCGATCATCACCCCGGCCGCGCCCGCATCCATCGCGCTGCGGGCCAGCGACGCCATCGCGGCGAAGCCCGGCGCCGAGACGCCGACGATCACCGGCAGGCCCTTCGCCCGCACGATGAAGCGTCGGGCGACGTCGAGCGCCTCGCCCTGGTCGAGCTTGGGCGCCTCGCCCATCACCCCGAGCACGGTGAGGCCGGTGGCGCCGTTCGCGGCGTAGAAGTCGGTCAGCCGGTCGATCGAGCCGTGGTCGATGCGGCCGTCCGGGTGGAACGGCGTCGGGGCGATCGGGAAGACGCCGCGTTCGGAGGCATCGAGGCGCATGGGGTTTGATCCTTCGTGACGGCGTCGGGACGAGGAACGCGGACGATAGACCGACTCGGCGGTGGCGTCGCAGCCGCTCAGGCGATGCCGAGGGCCCGGATCAGCACGAGGCTGATACCGATGAGCACGAGGAGCGAGCCGGTGACGGCGGCGGTGACGCGTCCGCCGACGCGCGCGAGGATGCGCACGTCGACGCCGAGGCCGAGCGCGGCCATCGAGACGATGGTGAGGATGCCGGCGAGCCTCGTCAGCGGAAGCGCGGCCGCGTCGGGGATCAGGCCGAGGGAGCGCAGGCTCGCCAGCACCAGGAAGCCGACGATGAACCACGGCACGAGCTTGGTCAGGCTCAGGCGCCCGGGCCGGGCCGCCGCGCCGCCCTCGGCCGGCAGCCGGCGGGCGATCAGCGAGAAGGTGAGCACCACTGGGCCGAGCATCAGCACGCGCACCAGCTTGACCAGGGTGCCGACCTGGGTGCTGACGAGGCTCACCGGCACGGTGGCGGCCAGCACCTGCGGCACCGCGTAGACGGTGAGCCCGGCGAGCACGCCGTACTGGTTGTCGGACAGGTGGGCCAACGGCACGAACAGCGGTAGGCCGAGCACCATCAGCACGCCGAGCACGGCGGTGAAGGCGATCGCGGCGGCGATGTCCTTGTTGTCGGCCCCGATCACCGGGGCGACGGCGGCGATCGCCGAGTTGCCGCAGATCGCGTTGCCGCAGGCGACGAGGATCGCCATCCGCGCCGGAAGCGCCAGCAGGCGGCAGATGCCGTAGCTCGCCGCGATCGTCAGGATCACCGTGCCGACGATGCCGGTGAGCAGCGCCGGGCCGGAGGCGACGATCGCCCCGAGGCTCAGGGAGGCGCCGAGCAGCGTCACGGCGAGCTCGAGCAGCTGCTTGGCGCTGAAGGCGATGCCGCTGCGGAAGCGCGCCCCCGGCACCCACGCGCTGCGGAGCGCGATGCCGAGCAGGATCGCGATCACCAGCGCCTCGATATACGGATGGTCGAGCGCGCGCTCCTCGACCGCCTGCACGCCCATCGCGATCCCGGTGATCGCGACGCAGACGAGGATGCCCGGCAGCAGCGCGAACGGGCCGGCGGCGACCGTGGGCGCGGCGTGCGCGGGCGGGGTCATCGGCTTCGAGTCTGCGGTCACGCGGCCTCTCGCTCGGCGGATTCCACATCCGGGGATGCGTCGAGGAACGAACTTCCACGCCAACGATCCAGCGGAGAAGAGGCCTCTCTTTGTCAAGGAATCTTCGGGAGACGCAACCATTGATCCGGGGGCGGCCAAGCGCGACATCTCTCATCATGACCGCTCAGCTCGACCAGCGCACGACCGCCTACGATCCCTTCGGCGAGCCGATGGAGATGCCGCGCGCCTGCGTCGATGCGAAGGCCGTGGGCGCAGCCGGCAGCTACCGTGAGACGCGCCGTGCGGCCCTGGTGTTCTGGGCTCTGGCGCTTCTGTTCGTCGGCGGTCGGATCTACTTGGCGGATCAGGCCTCTTCGCAGGTCGCGGACGCGGCGCCCGTGCAGGTCACGGCCCTCCGCTGATTTCAGGCCGGCCGCCAGCGGGCACACCGCGACGCGGTCCATTCCTGTCATCCTGCACGTCGAGGCCCGACGTCCGCCGAAGGCCTCATGGATGGGACGACCGCGATCATCGTTCGACGCGTGCCGTCGCGGCGTGAGCCGTCGTGACGACGCCGAAAGCAAAAACCCTCCCGCGATCGCCCGATCGCGGGAGGGTTTTTTGTCACTTCAGCCGGGCGGCGGCCCAGGCGATGTGGTCGTCCATGAAGCTGGAGATGAAGGAGTAGGAGTGGTCGTAGCCCTCGCGCATGTTGAGGGTCAGCGCGATGCCGGCCTTCTTGCAGGCCTCTTCCAGCAGCCACGGCCGCAGCCCGTCCTGAAGGAAGCTGTCGGCGGTGCCCTGGTCGACGAGGAACTCGGGGAAGCGGTGCCCGTCCTCGATCAGCGCGGTGGCGTCGTGGGCGCGCCAGGCCGCCGCGTCCGTGCCGAGATACTTCTCGAAGGCCGGCTTCGACCAGCCCGCCGTAGAGGGCTGGGCGATCGGCGCGAAGGCCGAGCAGGACTTGAAGCGGTCGGGATAGGTCAGCGCGATCGTGAGCGCGCCGTGCCCGCCCATTGAGTGGCCGAAGATGCCCTGGCGGCTCATGTCGGCGGGGAAGTTCTTCGCGACCAGCGCCGGAAGCTCCTCGGTGACGTAGCTCCACATCCGGTAGTTCGCGGAATAGGGTGCCTGCGTCGCGTCGAGGTAGAAGCCCGCGCCGGAGCCGAACTGCCAGTTGCCGGCCTCGTCGGGAATGCCCTCGCCGCGGGGCGAGGTGTCGGGCGCGACGACGATCACGCCGTGGCGGGCGGCGGCCTGCCGGTACTCGCCCTTGTCCATGACGTTGGCGTGGGTGCAGGTCAGCCCCGAGAGGTACCACAGCACCGGCACCGGGCCGTCCTTGGCCTGGGGCGGCACGAAGACCGCGAAGGTCATCGGGCAGCCGGTGGTCGTCGCGTCATGCTTGTACACGCCCTGGACGCCACCGTGCGAGAGGGCCTTCGAGACGGTTTCCATGGGGTGATCTCCTGGGGGCTCTGGGGCCGTTACCGGCCGATGGGTCGATACAGGCTCCTCCCTCCCCCGCAGAGGGGGGAGGGAAGCGCGCGTCGGTCCGAGTGTCGGTCCTAGTACAGCACCACCGAGCGGATCGACTTGCCCTCGTGCATCAGGTCGAAGCCGTGGTTGATCTCGTCGAGCGGCATGGTGTGGGTGATCAGGTCGTCGATGTTGATCTTGCCCTCCATGTACCAGTCGACGATCTTCGGCACGTCGGTGCGGCCCCGCGCCCCGCCGAAGGCCGAGCCCTTCCAGACGCGGCCGGTGACGAGCTGGAACGGGCGGGTCGAGATCTCCTTGCCGGCCTCCGCCACGCCGATGACGATCGACTCGCCCCAGCCGCGGTGGCAGCACTCGAGCGCCTGGCGCATCACGTGGACGTTGCCGGTGCAGTCGAACGAGAAGTCGGCGCCGCCGCCGGTGGCGTCGAGGATCGCCGCGACGACGTGATCGTTGCCGACCTCCTTCGGGTTGATGAAGTGCGTCATCCCGAACTTGCGCGCCATCTCCTGCTTGTCGGGATTGATGTCGACGCCGATGATCTTGTCGGCCCCCACCATCCGCGCGGCCTGGAGCACGTTAAGGCCGATGCCGCCGAGGCCGAACACCACGACGTTGGCGCCGGGCCAGACCTTCGCGGTGTAGATCACCGCGCCGATGCCGGTGGTGACGCCGCAGCCGATGTAGCAGACCTTGTCGAAGGGGGCGTCCTCGCGGATCTTCGCCAGCGCGATCGCCGGCAGCACGGTGAAGTTCGAGAAGGTCGAGCAGCCCATGTAGTGGAACAGGGTGTCGGACCCGCCCGGGCTGCCGCCGGTGGAGACGCAGGAGAAGCGGCTGGTGCCGTCGGGCATCACGCCCTGGCCCTGCGTCGCGCGGATCGCGGTGCAGAGGTTGGTGCGCTGCGACAGGCAGGACTTACAGCCGCGGCATTCGGGCGTGTAGAGCGGGATCACGTGGTCGCCGACCTTCAGGTCGGTGACGCCGGCGCCGATTTCGCGGACGATGCCCGCGCCCTCGTGGCCGAGGATCGCCGGGAACTTGCCCTCCGAGTCGAGGCCCGAGAGGGTGTAGGCGTCGGTGTGGCAGATGCCGGTGGCCATCACCTCGACGAGGACCTCGCCGGCCTTCGGCCCCTCGATGTCGATGGTCTCGATCGTGAGCGGCTTCTTCGCCTCCCACGCCACGGCTGCGCGCGTCTTCATGATGTCGGGTTCCCTGTGCCTGGACGATAACGGACGGCGTCGACAGGCGACGGCGCTTCGGATCGCTCCACCTGGCGGCGGCGATCCGAACGGCCCGAAATACGAGACGCCTGATGCTGGTTCTCGGCCTCAGACGCAACCGCCATTTCCGCAGGGGGACCCCGCCGCAGGCGCGGACCCGGGCGCTCAGGACCCGGCCGCTCAGGACCCTGCCGCGTGCGGCCGCGTCACGCCGCGGCCAGCCCGAGCCCGGCCAGCGCCTCCGCGATCTCCGCCTCGCTCAGGAGCCGGATCACCGGTCCCGAGGTCCAGACCAGCATCGGGCGGATCGCGTGGTCCGGGTAGATCCGCGCGAGCAGGCGGGCGTAGAGGGCGATCTGCGCGGTCTCGGGCCGCGGCGGCGGCGCGCCCTCGGCGGGCGGCCGGCCGGTCTTGAAGTCGGCGAGCCGCACCGTGCCGTCGGCGACCGCGAGGCGGTCGATGCGGCCGAAGACCGGCCGCTCGATGCCCGCGACCACGACCCGCCCCGACAGGCTGACCTCGGCCCGCGCCTCGCGGGCGAAGAGCGGCGCGAGGTCCGGCGTCGCGATGAGGTTCAGGGCCGCCTGCACGATCGCCGCGCGCTTCGGGCGCGAGAAGGACGGCGCGCGGGCGGCTACGAAGGCGGTCGCGGCGCTCTCGCGGCCGGCCGGGTCGAGGCGCGGCAGGTGCTCCAGCAGGGCGTGGATCAGCTTGCCGCGCCGGCGCGCCTCGGCATCGGCCTGCCGCGGCGGGATCTGGCGCTCGCCGTCGGCCGCGCGCATCGCGCCGGACGGGCTGATCGGCGGCGCCGGGGCCGCCTCGGCCGCGACCGGCTCGCGCAGCCAGGACGGCAGAGCGCCGGGCTCGGGCGCCGCCTCGGCCGGCGCGGTCCCGGTCTCCGGCCCGGATCCGTCCCGCCACAGGGTGGCCGGCCCGTAGGCGGTCTCCACCGCCTCGCCCTCGCCGAAGGCCTGCACCATCCCGGTGCGGATCATCTCGCACCACGCGGTCGGGCCCACCGGCGTCTGGCCGCGGAACGGCGCGACCACGAGCCGGTCGGCGGCCCGCGTCATCGCCACGTAGAGCAGGCGGTTGTGCTCCTCCCGCGCCCGCGCGTGCAGGGTCTCTCGCGCCGCGCCGATCGCCTCGGAATCGTAGGGCTTCGCGCTCGACCAGACCGGCGGGACGTCGCCCGGCATCGCCAGCAGCGGCGGGTCGTTGCCGCCCGGCGCCTCGCAGCCGTCGATCATCACCACCACCGGGGCCTCCAGGCCCTTGGCGCCGTGCACGGTCATCACCCGGACCTCGTCGCGGCCGGATTCCATGTCGCGCTTGACCGTGTGGCCGGCCTCGCCCCGGCCGCCGGCGCAGTAGCGCGCCAGGAAGCCGGCGAGCGAGGGTGCGTCCGCGCCCGCCTCGGCCTGCGCCGCGCCGAGCAGGAACACGTCGATCGCGTCGCCCGCCTCGCCGCCGAGGCGCGCGACGAGGCGGGCCCGGCCCTCGCCCGGCCCGAGCAGGGCGGCGTAGAACCCGAACGGCCCCTGCGCGCCGGCGGCCGCGATCCAGCCGGCCAGCGCCTCGCGCCCGACGATCGCGGCCGGGTCGCCCGCGTCCGCGTGCCGGGCGAGCGCGTCCTCCAGCGTCTCGGACCGGTCGCGGCCGGCGGCGATGCGGACGAGATCCTCGTCGGTGAGCCCGACCAGCGGCGTCTTCAGCGCGCAGGCCAGCGTCAGGTCGTCGGCCGGCAGCAGCCCGGCGCGGCCGATCGAGACGAGGTCGGCCACCGCGATGTGCGCGCCGACGTCGAGCCGGTCCTGGCCGGCGACCGGCACGCCGGCGCCCTTCAGCGCGCGGATCACCTCCTCGAAGGCCGGCCCGCGCTTGCGCACCAGCACCAGCACCTCGCCCGGCCGCCAGACCCGGCCGCTGGTGTCGCCCGCAGTGACCCAGGTCCGCACCGCGCGGGCGATCCGGCGCGCGGTAACGATCGCCGGCGCGTTGGCCTCCGGCGCGTCCACGGGCGCGGCCCAGGCGTCGGGCTCGACCTCCTCCACCGGCTCGGCGATCGGCCACAGCTCGACGGTGCCGGGCGCGCCGGCCCGCGCCGTGGTGTGGACGGTGCCGACCGCCGCATCGTCGAAGCCGAGGCCGTCGTAGTGCTCGGGCAGGTGGAAGGTGGCGTCGACCGCCCGCAACACGCCGAGCGTCGAGCGGAACGACAGCTTCAGGTCGACGTCCTCGAACCGGAGCTTGGCCGAGCGCGCCTCGCCCTTCCACTTGCCGTGCATCGTCGCGAACTCGCGCGGCTCGGCGCCCTGGAAGCTGTAGATCGACTGCTTGGGGTCGCCGACGGCGAAGCGGGTGCGCAGGGTCTCGCGCGCGCCGGCGCCGGTGGCGAACTCGGCGGTGATCCGGTCGAGGATCTGCCATTGCTGCGGGTTGGTGTCCTGCGCCTCGTCCACGAGCACGTGGTCGACGCCGCGGTCGAGCTTGTACAGCACCCAGGCGGCGTCGACCCGCGCGAGCAGGTCGAGGGTCTTGTGGATCAGGTCGTCGAAATCCAGCGCCCCGAGCTTGGCCTTCTGCGCCTCGATCCGGCGGTGGATCTCGGCGGCGAGGGTGAACAGCGCCTCGGTGCGGGCGAGCGCCCGGGCGCTGCGCAGGGCGTCGAACAGCGGCGCGAGCCGGTCGCGCTCGTCGATCAGCGCCGCGCGCACGTCCTCGGGGACCGCCTTGGTGCCCAGGCTCTTGTCGGCCTTCGGCTCGTCCTTGGCGGTGAAGAACACCGCGCGATAGAGGTCGAGCGCCTCCGGCCGGCCGTCGGCGGCCTCCGCCGCGAGCAGGCCGTCGGCGAGCTTCTCGTCGGTCGCCTTGCCGGTGCGCAGGCGCTCGGCGAAGGCCGACTTGTCGGAGATCCCGCCGTTCAGGATCGTCTCCACCAGCGACGCGTCGGTCTGGCCCGCGGCGAGGCCGAGGGCGGTGCCGAGCCGGGCGAATTGCCGCGTCAGCCCGCCCCGCGCGGCCAGCACCGTGCGCGCGGCCATGGCCTGCCGGATCGCCTTGCGCAGCGCATCGCCCGTCGCCTCCGGCGTCACGAGGTCGAGGGCGTGGCCGAGCCGCGCGTCGCCGCCGATTGCGGCGGCCAGCACCTGGTCGGTCTCGTTGGCGAACATCTCGCGCGACAGGTTCTCGTCCAGCACCGCGAACCGGGCGGGCACGTTGGCCTCGAACGGGAACATGTGCAGCAGCCGCTCGCACAGGGCGTGCAGCGTCTCGATCTTCAGCCCGCCCGGCGTCTCGACCGCGCGGGCGAACAGGCGCCGCGCCGCATCGAGGTCGGTCGGCGAGGCGGTGCGCCCCGTGAGCGCGGCGAGCTCGGCCGACAGCGCCGCGTCGCCGAGGGTCACCCAACGCCCCAGCGTCCGGAAGATCCGGATCGACATGTTGGCGGCGGCGGCCTTGGTGAAGGTCAGGCACAGGATGCGCGACGGCGCGGCCCCGTCGAGCAGCAGGCGCACCACCCGGTCGGTGAGCACCTTGGTCTTGCCGGCCCCGGCATTGGCCGAGACCCAGGCCGAGGCGCGCGGGTCGGCGGCGCGGCGTTGCGCGTCCTCGGTTCCGGGATCGACGACGAAGGCCTCGCCCGCTTGGCGGCTCATGAACGCATCCCCAGGGGCCGCCCCGCGGCCCGCGACGGGCGGACCATCGGGCGTGGGCGCGCGGATCGCAAGCGCGGCCGCGGCGAGGCGGTGTCGCGGCCTGGGCTCGGCCCGGCGAGCGCCCGCTTGCGGTCCGGCCCGGACGCCTGGAAGGTCCGCGCCCCGGGCGCTCGGCGGATGGCGAGCGGCGACCGGCTCGGACGGGCAGGAGAGCAAGGCATCGTGTTCACCCCATCGCTCAGGGACGCCGTGATCGGCGTCGGGCTCGCCTTCGTCGCCGGCTTCGTGGACGCCGCCGCCTTCATCGCCCTGACCGGCCTGTTCACCGCCCACGTCACCGGCAACTTCGTCCTGATCGGCGCGGAGCTGGTCTCGACCTCGACCGGCGTCCTCGCCAAGCTGCTCGCCCTGCCGACCTTCATCCTGGCCGTCGCGCTCACGCGCCTGATCGCCCTGGCGTTGGAGCGGCGCGGGACGTCGCCGCTGCGCCCCTTGCTGGCCCTCGAGGCGGCCGTCCTGATCGCCTTCGCGATCTTCGGCGCGGCCCTGTCGCCGCTCGGCTCGCCGGACGGCGCGCGGGCGATCGGCATCGGCATGCTCGGGGTCGCCGCGATGGGCATCCAGAACGGCATCGGGCGCCTGGTGATCGGCCACCTCGCCGCGACGACGGTGATGACCGTGAACGTCACGCAGGCCGTCATCGACATCACCGACCACCTGTGCGGGACCAAGCTCGGCGCGCAGGCCGGCGCCCGCCTGCGGCGCACGCTGTCCGCGGTGCTGGCCTTCGCGGCAGGTGCCCTGGCCGGCGCGTTCGGGGTCGCCGCCCTGTCCTTCTGGTGCGTGCTCGTGCCGGCCCTGGTGCTGATCGGGTTGCTGGCCGTTCCGGACCCGACCCCGCCGCGATGATCCGGGCACTGGGTCGGAGCGGACCATCCGCCTTCGGTTGACCACTCGCGGCGAGCCTTCAGGCCCTCACGTGAGGCGGCGCCGTCCTCCGTGCTGGTCCCGTCGCGACGGGACCGCCTCAGCCCATCACCTGCACCGCGTGCTCGGCGATCGCGCCCGCGGTGGTGAGCCAGACCGTGTCGCGGTGAGCGGCGATGCGGGCCAGCACCGTGCGCAGGGGGCGCAGGCGCTGCGGCTGGCCGACGATGTAGGGGTGGAGCGCGATCCCCATCACCAGCGGCGCGTGGCGCGACTGCTCCAGCATCTCGTCGAAGGCGTCGGAGATCGCGTCGGCGAATTGCCGCCCGGTCTCCTTGCGGGCGACGATCGCCGGGATGTCGTTCAGCTCCTGCGGGTAGGGCACCGAGAGGATGCGGCCGCCGTCGCGGGTCCCGAACCACGTCGGCTGGTCGTCGTGCGCCCAGTCCAGCAGGTAGCGATAGCCCGCCTCGGCCAGGAGGTCGGGCGTCGCCGTCGACTGCGAGATCCACGGGCCGAGCCAGCCGGCGGGCGGGCGGCCCTCGTGCTCGGTCAGCAGCGCCGTCGCCTCGGCGATCAGCGCGCGCTCGCCCGCCTCGTCGAGGCTGCCCTGGCGCTCGGCGTTGGTGCGGCCGTGCCCGACGATCTCGTCGCCGCGGGCGCGGAAGGCCTCGATCAGGCCGGGGCAATCCGCATAGAGGCGGCTGTTGACCAGGACGCTCGCCGGCAGCGCGAGCGCGTCGAGCATCGCCTTGATCCGCCACGCCCCGACCCGGTTGCCCCAGTCGCGCCAGGCGTAGTTCAGCACGTCGGGCTGCGGCCCGCCGGGGGCAAGCTCGGCGCCGAGCCCCGATCCGAAATCGAAGGTCTCGAGGTTGAGCGCGACGTAGACCGCCAGGCGCCGGCCACCCGGCCAGTCGTAGAGCGGCCGGTCCGGCAGCGCGCTGTAGCCGTAGCGGCCGTGGCCCTTCGAACTGTCCATCCGTCCTCCGGTTTCCGAACGCACTCGGGGATGCTGCGACGGGACATGGGGTAGAAGGGGCGGGGGGCAACGGACCGGCGACGTGCAATCCGCAGCGTCCGCCGGCCAGCCGGGATCAGGCCTTTTCTTCGTCCGCCGTCGCAAGCCTTTCCAAACGTATCCCGTGCAAGGTCGGCCCTCTCCGGTCGCCGAGGGTGCCGGTCTTCGAGGAGGCGTGCATGCGGATCGCCAAGGGAGGAATCGTCCCGGCCGAGCCGCAGCGTGCGGTTGCAGTGTCCGGAGGCGCGTCCCTGAGCCGTCTAGACCGGCTCGTGATCCTCGGCGTCGGCTTCGCGCTGCAGTTCAACGTGCTGACCTCGACCTTCGGGCTGCCGTTCATGCGCCTGTCCGACGCGCTGCCCTTCCTGACGATCCCGTACTTCCTGCTCCGCCCGCGCATCCTGTCCACGCTCCTGGCGCGGGCCCTGCCGATCGGGGTGGTCGTCATGCTGCTCGTCGCCTCGCTGCTGGCGAAGGCCGACGTCCAGCAGGGCGACCTGTACCTGACCCTGGTGCTGCTTCTGTACTTCGTCCAGGCGACCCAGCTCGTGATCCTGCTCCGCGATCCGGCGGGCGCCGACAGCTTCGCGGCCGGCACGCTCGGAGGCTTCGCCGGGTCGCTCCTGGTCCTGGTCGCAGCCTCGGCCGGCATCGACCTCATCGGCGTCGGGCTCGCGGTGCCGACCGACGGCCTTGAGCCGGAACTCGTCCTGTTCATGAAGGACAAGCTCGGCGGCCTGTGGGCCGCCGGCAACGAGACCGGGCACGTCTTCGCGTTCGCCGGCGCCGCTGCGGCCTACCTCTGGCACCGCACCGGCCGCAGCGCGATCTACATCGCGTATTTCGCCGCGCTGCTCGTCAGCTTCCCGCTGACCAACAACCGCGCCGGGCTCTTCCTGCCGGCGATCGTACTCGGGCTGATCCTCCGGAAGAGCGTCAGCGTCTACGCCGTGCTGCTGGGGGCCGCCGCCATCTGCGGGCTCGTCATGCTGTTCAGCGCCACCGGCTATGCCCCCGTCCCCGAGCAGCTCCAGTCGGCGATCGAGAAGCGGTTCGTCGCGGACAGCCACGCCGACAGCAACATCCTCGAGCGTCTCGATTCGACCGCGGCCGGGCTGCAGCTTGCCGCCGCCCATCCGTTCGGCCTCGGCAACGTCTCCAAGGAGAACCAGCTGCTGATGATGGCCGGCGTCGGCACGCCGCACAACGCCGTCGTCACCCTCGCGCTCCAGAGCGGCGTCCTCGTCGTGCTCGCCTTCCTGGCCGGAACGGTCCGGATCGTCCTCGCCCCCCAGCGGTTCGGCCCGCTCCCGTTCTACACGGTGCTGTTCATGGTGCCCTCGCTGATGTTCGAGGAGCTGTCGATCAACCAGGTGTTCCTGTTCGGCTTCGCCCTCGTGCTCGCGGCCTCCGCGATGACGCGGAGCGGCGATCCGGCGGGCGCGCAGGTCTGATCGCGCCGCGTCCGGCCCGGCCGTCGACGCCGGGGGTTGCAGCCGGGGACCCGGTGCCCCGCCCGCTTGCCATCGCCGGAAGCTCCCGCCATATAGGCCGCGGGAGGTTGGCGAGGGACGTTTCACTCGCCAACCGGGTCAGGTCCGGAAGGAAGCAGCCCTAACGAGACCGAGCGGGTCTTCGTCCAGCCTCCCACCTCGTTCCACCGCAGGAACCGCGGGTCGATCGGCCCGCAGCGGCGGCCAAGGCACGACCGCGAAGAGCGAAGACGCACCCCCGAAGAGCGCATGGACGCGAGCACCGGCACGCCTGACGACGAGCCGGGCCTGCCCGGGTTTCCGGCGCCTGCCCTCGCGCAGACGCCGTACCGCGTGCTGGCGCGCAAATACCGTCCCAAGGATTTCGACGACCTGATCGGCCAGGGCGCGATGGTGCGCACGCTCGGCAACGCGTTCGCGGCCGGGCGCATCCCGCAGGCCTGGATGCTGACCGGTGTGCGCGGCGTCGGCAAGACGACCACCGCCCGCATCCTCGCCCGCGGCCTGAACTACGCGCCGGTCGGCGCGCCCGACACCGGCCCGACCATCGCGATGCCGGGGCTCGGGGTCCATTGCCAGGCGATCATGGAATCGCGGCACATGGACGTGCTGGAGATGGACGCCGCCTCGCATACCGGCATCGAGGACGTGCGCGCGATCATCGACGGCGTGCGCTATTCGCCGGTCTCGGCGCGCTACAAGGTCTACATCATCGACGAGGTCCACATGCTCTCGGGCAACGCGTTCAACGCGTTCCTGAAGACGCTGGAGGAACCGCCGCCGCACGCGAAGTTCGTGTTCGCGACGACCGAGATCCGCAAGGTCCCGATCACCATCCTGTCGCGCTGCCAGCGGTTCGACCTGCGCCGGGTCGAGGCCGACGTGCTCTCCGCCCATCTCCAGAAGATCTGCGCGGCCGAAGGCGTCGGCGCCGAGGACGAGGCGGTGGCCGCGATCGTGCGCGCGGCGGAGGGCTCGGTGCGCGACGCGCTCTCGCTGCTCGACCAGGCCATCGCCCACGGCGCCGGCGCCGTCACCGCCGCGGGCGTGCGCGACATGCTCGGGCTCGCCGACCGGGCCCGCATCCTCGACCTGTTCGAGGCGGTGATGCGCGGCGACGTGCCCGCCGCCTTCGCCGAGCTGCGCAACCAGTACGAGTCCGGTGCCGACCCGTCGGTCGTGCTCTCGGATCTCGCCGCCTTCACCCACCTCGTCACCCGGCTGAAGCTCGCGCCGGAGGCGGCGGCCGCCGACCCGACGCTGAGCGAGATCGAGCGGCGGCGCGGCGGCGATTTCGCGGGCCGCCTGCCCGTGCGGGCGCTGTCGCGGGCCTGGCAGATCCTGCTGAAGGCGATACCCGAGGTGCAGAGTGCGGCCCGCCCGCTCGCTGCGGCCGAGATGGCCCTGGTGCGGCTCGCCTACGCCGCCGACCTGCCGACGCCGGACGAGGCGTTGCGACAACTCAGGACCGAATCGCTCGCCGCCGGTGCGCAGGAGGGCGACGCACCGGCTCGACCAGCCCTCACCACCCCGGCGCCCCGCGCGATCGCGCCGCCTCCGCCGGCCCCCGTCTCGGTACCGCCTCCGGCGCCCGAGCCGGCCGCCGCACCGCCGCCTGCCGAAGCGCGGCCCCTGCCGGAGGCCCGGCCGCTTCCGCCGCCGCGTCCGGTCCTGGTCCCGGCACCGGTCGCGCCCGCGCCCGTGGTGCAGGGCCGGCCCGCCGAGCCGGCCGGCCCGCGCCTGTCCCGGTTCGAGGACGTGGTGGCGCTCGCCGACGCCCGCCGCGACATCCTTCTGAAGTCGGCGCTGGAGCGCGAGGCGCATCTCGTGCGCTTCGAGGACGGCCGCATCGAGTTCCGTCAGGCGGACGGCGGGCGCCCCTCCCTGCATGCCGACCTCGCCAAGGCGCTCGAGCAGTGGACCGGCCGCCGCTGGATCGTCACGCCCTCGCGGGAGGCGGGCGCGCCGACGCTCGACGCGCAGGCCCGTGCCGCGATCGAGAGCCGCCGCGAGAACGCCGCCTCGCACCCCTTGGTGCGCGAGGTGCTGGCGCGTTTCCCCGGCGCGCAGATCGTCGACGTGCGCGACAACGCCCCCGAGGCGGCCTCCGCAGGCCTCGAAGCCCCGGCAGGCCTCGACGAGGCCGCGACCGAGGACGGCGAGGCCGACGACGCCTGACGCTGGCATCCGCCCGCCCGGCTTCCCAGATCACGCTTCACCCCACGAACGAGAGACCGATCCGCATGCGCGACATCATGGGCATCATGAAGCAGGCTCAGGCCATGCAGGAGAAGATGGCCGGCCTCCAGGCCGAGCTCGACACGGTCGAGGTCTCGGGGGCCTCCGGCGGCGGCTCCGTGCGCGTGACGATGACCGCCAAGGGCCTCGTCAAGGCCGTCGCCATCGACCCGAGCCTGATGGTCGCCGACGAGCGCGAGATCCTCGAGGACCTGATCCTCGCCGCCGTCAACGACGCGCGCGGCAAGGCCGAGCAGGCGGCGCAGGAGCGCATGGCCGAGCTCACCAAGGGCCTGCCCCTGCCGCCCGGCATGAAGCTGCCGTTCTGAGGCCCGGGCCGGGTCCCGCGCAGGCCGATCGCCGGGGGAATGGGTCGTCGACGGTCGGCGACCCGCGCGACGATCAGGCCGCGACCAGGAGGGCGGCGCCGGCGACGCCCGAGAGCACGAGGCGCAGGCGACCGAGCCAGACCGGGACGAGGCCGCGCCGGGCGAGGTCCTGGTCGACCACGCCCCAGGCGAGCACCAGGATGCCGAGGGTCCGCAGGTCCCACGGGGCGGGGGCCGCGAGCGCGGCCCAGGCCAGGAGCGACGGGACGATGGCGATGAGGTAGTCGGCGTTGCCGGCGTTGCGCGCCGCCGCCGCGCCCCAGCGGATGCCGCCGAGGAAGGACGCGATCACCGCGCCGTAGGCCGAGAGGATGGTGCGCGGCGACAGGCCGATCGTGCCGAGGCCGCCGTCGCTGCCGCTGACGGCGAGCGCGGCGAAGCCGACGAACGGAATCAGTCCCGCGACGCCAAGGAGGACGGCGCCGGTCGGTACGGGGGAGACGCGCGCCATCCGACCTCCGGGCTGCCCGCTGCGGATCGGCGGTCGCATATCGAATCACGTATCCTACGAACGCCGCCGCGGAGGGTTCCCGCACTGCGGCATCATGGTCAAGCTTCCGCCGCCCGGAACGCCGGTTCGGGCCACCCGTGCGCTCGCGCTCAGACCCCCTTGCGGGCGGTCTGGCCGAGGGCGGGAGCGATCGGGGCCGGGGCGCCGAGCAGGGTCATCGGCCCGGCGGCGTCCTTGGCGACCGGGGGTTCGTTGACCGCGCGGTCGAGCCGGTGCGGCTTGAAGTTCGCGGCGATGCTGCGCGCCGCGGCGAGGTCGGCCGGGCTCAGCTTGGTCGCCACGTCGTCGCGCTTCTTGCCGGCATCCTCGTCGCCCTGCGCGGCGGCGGCGGCGAACCAGGCGTAGGATTGCGCGAGGTCCTGGGTCAGGCCGAGGCCGCGGGCGTAGAGCACCGCGAGGTTGTACTGGCTGTCGCGCACCCCGTACTCGGCCCCCTGCCTGAACCACGAGGCGGCCGAGGCGTAGTCCGGCTTGCCGGTCGCGCTCGGGTTCTCGGCGTAGATCACCGCGAGGTTGTGCATCGAGCGGGCATGGCCCTGCTCGGCGGCGCGGCCGTACCACATCTTGGCCTTGTCGAGGTCGCGCACGAGGCCGGCGCCCTTCTCGTAATGACCGGCGTACTTGTACTGGGCCGGCGCGTAGCCGGCGCCGGCGAGCTTCTCGTAGAGCTTGGCCGCCAGCGACAGGTCGCGCGGCAGGCCGCGCCCGTCCGCGGCGCGCCCGGCCAGTTCCCAGACCGCGGTGCCGTCGCCCTCCTGCGCCGCCTGGCGGAGCTTCGACAGGCCGGCGGGCAGGGTGGCGAGGTCGCCGGCGAGCGAGGCCATGCTCGACACCTGCGGCACCGCGCTCCGGGCCTGCGCCGCCTTCGCCTCCGCGGGGGCGGCGGTGGCAAGCGCCTGCGTGGTCTGCGGGTCGGCCGGGGCAGGGCGGGCCTCGGCCGGCATCGCCGGCTCGGCCTTGTCCGCGCGAGGCTCGGCCTTCGGGTCGCTCTTGGGCGCGGCGGACGCGTTGGTGTCGGCCAGCACGGTCGGCGGCTGGGGCGCGCGCGCCGTGTCGCCGTTCGCGGTCGGGCGCATGCTGATCGCCTGCAGGGCGCCGAGCGCGAGCACGATCGCCGCGAGGCCGAGCAGCAGCGGCCGGCGCCGGCGGTTGATCTCGGCGCGCAGGCGCGCGACCGGTCCGTCGCCGGCCGCGTCCGCGACCGGCATCGGCCGGCGGGCGGCGGGGCGCGGCTCGCGGCGGCCGGCCGAGAGGTCGGCCTCGGAGGCGACCTCGGCCTGAGCGGCCTGGGCGGCCCGGCGGGCGGCGGCGATGAAGTTGGTCTTGATGTCGGTCGCGCCGTCCGCCTCGGCGGGCTCGGCCCGGTCGCGGGCCTGGCGCTCCCGGGGGGCGGCGTCCTTGGACGGACGCGCCGCGCCGGGCTCCAGCAGCTCGTCGCCGGCCCGGGCCGTCTCGGGGCCCGTCGCGGCGGCGCTCGGAAGCTCCGGGCGCCGGGCGGTGCGGGGGCGCGGCGCCTCGACGGTGGTCGAGGCGAGCAGACGCTCCTCCAGTGGCACCGCGCGGTTGCCGATCGGGGCGCGGGCCGGCGCGGCGGCCGGGGGCGCATCGAGGCGCCCGGTCAGGCGCTCGAGGGCGGTCTGCACCCCTTCGAGCGTCGTGGCGAGGCGCTGGTCGGACGCCGCCTGCCGGGCCTGCATGTCCGCGAGGCCGGCGCGCAGCAGCCCGAACTCGCTCGTCTCGGCGTTCCCGCGGCCGCCAATCGAATCGGCTACGGCGCTGCGGGTGGCACGGGCCACGGCGGCCTCGATCGGCGCCTCGTCGCGGAGCGCGGAGACCTGCTTGAGCAGGTCGCCCATGGACCGCTCCAGGCTTGCGAGCGTCGGGTCGCCGCTGCGGGCGTCGAGCCGGTCGGCGATCGACACCACCTGCTTTTCCAGGGCGTCGAGGCCGTCGTCGCCGGAGCGCGCGCCGACGCGGTCGACCTTCTCCGCGAGGTTGCGCAGCATGGCGTGGATCGAGGCGACGTCGCCGCCCGGCATCGCCGGCATGCGCAGGCTCTCGCCGAGGCCTTCCAGGCGCCCGATCAGGTCGCCCACCGGCTGGGTGCTGACGCGGTCGACCTTGTCCGACAGCGCGTCGATCCGCCCGAGGATCGCCTGAGAGCTGGCCGCGTCGGCGCCGTGTGCGCCCGCCTGCATCGCGTCGAGCTTCGAGGCGATCGCGTCGATCTGGTCGACCAGCGCCGCCGGGGCGGGAACGCTGGCGTTGAGGCCGCTGCGGATCTCCTCCAGCAGCGGGCGCAGGGCGGTGTCGCTGCCCGCGGTCGCGGCCTTCTGGAGCTGGGCGATCTGCGCGCTGATCGCCTGGACGCCGGCGGCGAGGCTCTGGATCCGCTCCGGCCCGGCGAGCGCCGCGATCAGGCGGCGGATCTCCTCGATCTCGTCGAACAGGTGCTTGAGCGCGTCGTGATCGACGGCGCTGCCGTGCCCGGTGGCGACGACGGCATCGAGCCGGGAGGCGAGGCGCTCGACCTCGCCGGCCACGCGGGTGTGGACGTTCTCGGCCACGTCGTCGGCCAGCCGCTCGACCTGCGCGCGGATCAGCTCGATCGGCTCGGCGATGGCGGCGAGGTCCGCCGGCGCTCCGGCGCGCTCGACGCCGCTGGCCAGCGAGATCACCGCCTGCTCCAGGGCGCCGAGGTCGCGCCGCGTGGCGAGATGGCCGATCGATTCGCGAAGCCGGTTCGTCTCGCGGCGCAGCTCGGACACCGCGGTGTCCGGCAGCGCGGTGTCCTCGACCGTCGCGTCGAGGCGGCGGGCGATGTCCTCGCGCATGGTCGCGACCACGCTGGCGCCGGCGTTCTCGCCGAGCTCGCGCTGGCGCTGGCGGATGTCCTGCACCGCATCCTGGATCTCGGCGGCCGCCGGGCGGCCGCGCCGGCCCGGGGGCCGGGTCGCCGCGAGCTGCTCGCCCAGCGCCGACATCCGGCGCTCGATGTCGCCGAGGCGCTCGGCGACCTGCTGGACCGGGGCGGCGCTGGCGCCGATCGCCGCGCCGATGCGGGATTCGATGTCGGCGATCCGACGCTGGGCGGCGTCCTCCACCGACAGCCGCTCCTCGGCGAGGGTGCGGTCGAGCCCGTCGATGCGCGCGAGCAGGGCCTGGATGGTCGCGCCGAGAGCGCCGTCCGGGGCGGCGTCGGGCATCGTCGCGGCGGCGGCAGCCGGCGCGGCCTGTGCGGCCGGCCGGGACGTCCCGAGATCCGAGGCGGGGCGGCGCGGCACCTTCGTGCTGGACTTCGCCGCCGCCTTGACCGAGCCCGTCTTCGCCTTGTCCGGCACGACGGAGGCGATCCACGTTTCCAGTGGGACGCCGGCGCGGCGGGCCACGTCGCGGGCAGCATCGAGCACGTCGGGATCGAAGTTGTCGAAGCTCGGCGTCGCGGTTCGGGTCATCATCGGGCCTGCGTTCGGCGGCGTTCGGCACCGGGCCCCGGCCACGTTCGCGCACGCTTGCGACGTGTCCGGAACGCGGTCCTCGGATCGGTTGTCCAGGACCATTAACTTTCTTGGTAAACACCGGGTTAAGAGGTCGAACATGGGTTGCATCAGTCGAAACCGCGGAACCCGGCCGCACCCCTCTTGCCCCCGGACGGCGGGATAGTTTATATATGAACTATCGAGAGACCCACCGCTCCGCGACGGACCGGGCAGGGCCTCCGCCCCCTTGGAGGATCGACACATGCCGAGCTATCGCGCCCCGGTCGAGGACACCCTGTTCCTCCTCAACGACGTGCTCGGCTTCCACAACCACGCCAACCTCGCGGGCTTCTCCGAAGCCACGCCGGACATGGTCGAGGCGGTGCTGAACGAGGGCGCCAAACTCGCCGACGAGGTGCTGGCCCCGCTCAACCGCGTCGGCGACCTCGAAGGCTGCCTCCGCCGGGCCGACGGCTCGGTGACGACGCCCAAGGGCTTCAAGGCGGCCTACGACGCCTACGCCCAGGGCGGCTGGATGGGCCTGTCGGTGCCGGAGGAATACGGCGGCCAGGGGCTGCCGCACACGCTGAACACCGCGATCCAGGAATTCGCCTCCGGCGCCAACCTCGCGCTCGGGATGTATCCTGGCCTGACGCAGGGGGCGATGGCGGCTTTGCTGGTTCACGGCTCGGACGAGCAGAAGAGCACCTACCTGCCGAAGATGGTCGAGGGCGCCTGGACCGGCACCATGAACCTCACCGAGCCCCATTGCGGCACCGATCTCGGCCTCCTGAAGACCAAGGCCGTGCCGAACGGCGACGGCTCCTACGCGCTGACCGGCACCAAGATCTTCATCTCGGCGGGCGAGCACGACCTGTCGGAGAACATCGTCCATCTCGTCATCGCCCGGATCGAGGGCGCGCCGGCCGGCACCAAGGGGATCTCGCTCTTCGTGGTGCCGAAGTTCCTGGTGAACGCGGACGGCTCGGTCGGCGCGCGCAACGGCGTGTCCTGCGGCTCGATCGAGCACAAGATGGGCATCCACGGCAACTCGACCTGCGTGATGAACTACGACAGCGCCACCGGCTGGCTCGTCGGCCAGGAGAACCGCGGCCTCAACGCGATGTTCGTGATGATGAACGAGGCGCGGCTCGCCGTCGGCGTGCAGGGCCTCGGCCAGTCCGAGGTCGCCTACCAGAACGCCGTGGCCTACGCGAAGGACCGGCTGCAGGGCCGCTCGCTCACCGGCGCGAAGGCGCCGGACAGGGCCGCCGACCCGATCATCGTCCACCCCGACGTGCGCCGCACGCTGATGGGCATCCGCGCCTTCAACGATTCGGCGCGCGCGCTGATGCTCTGGACCGCGCTGCAATCCGACATCTCGCATCGCTCCGAGGACGCGAAGGAGCGCCAGACCGCCGACGACCTGCTCGGCCTGCTCACCCCCGTGGTCAAGGGCGTGCTCACCGACCGGGGCTTCGCCAACGCGGTCGAGGCGCAGCAGATGTTCGGCGGCCACGGCTACATCGAGGAATGGGGCATGTCGCAGTTCGTGCGCGATGCCCGCATCGCGATGATCTACGAGGGCGCCAACGGCATTCAGGCGATGGACCTGATCGGGCGCAAGCTGCCCAAAGACGGCGGTCGCGCGATGATGACCTTCCTCGGCGAGGTCCAGGCCTTCATCAAGGACAACGGCGAGGACGAGGCGCTGAAACCCTTCACCGGGCCGCTCCAGGCCGGGCTCAACGACCTGCAGGGCGCCACCATGTGGTTCATGCAGAACGCGTTCTCGAAGCCGGACAACGCCGGCGCCGGCGCCACCGACTACATGCATCTCCTCGGCCTCGTCGCGATGGGCTACATGTGGGGCAAGATCGCCAAGGCGGCGAACGCCAAGAAGGCCGAGCGGCCGGAGCGCATGGAGGCCAAGCTCGCCATCGGCCGGTTCTACATGGAGCGGGTGCTGCCCGAGACCGCGATGCGCTTCGGGCGGGTCAAGGCCGGCGCGGACACGACCATGGCCTTGCCGGCCGAGGCGTTCTAATCACGCCCTTCCCTCCCCCCTCTGCGGGGGAGGGTGGCCCGCGAAGCGGGTCGGGAGAGGGGAGCGACGGTTCCGGATACGGCGCTCCCCTCTCCCGACCCTCGCTGACGCGAGGCCCACCCTCCCCCGCAGAGGGGGGAGGGACACGAGGGAGCGTCGGACCGCGCAAGCCCTCGCTGTTGCCAAGTGGACAAAGACCCGAGGGAAACGCCATGACCGAGGCCTTCATCTACGACCACGTCCGCACCCCCCGCGGCCGCGGCAAGCCGGACGGGTCGCTGCACGAGGTCACGGCGCTCCGCCTGGCCGAGACGGCGTTGCGCGCGCTCAAGGACCGCAACGGCCTCGACACCCGAAAGGTCGACGACGTGGTGCTCGGCTGCGTCGACCCGGTCGGCGAGGCCGGCGGCGACATCGCCCGCGCCGCGGCGCTGGTCGCCGACTACGGCAACCACGTGCCGGGCGTGCAGATCAACCGCTTCTGCGCCTCGGGCCTCGACGCGATCAACTTCGCCGCCGCCCAGGTCATGGCCGGCCAGCACGACATGACGGTGGGCGGGGGCGTCGAGTCGATGAGCCGCGTCGGCCTCGGCGCCTCGGGCGGCGCCTGGCCGGTCGACCCGGCGATCGCGATCAAGTCCTACTTCATGCCCCAGGGCGTCTCCGCCGACCTGATCGCCACCAAGTACGGGTTCTCGCGCGACGATTGCGACGCCTACGCCGTGCAGTCCCAGACCCGTTCGGGCAGGTCCTGGGCCGACGGCCTGTTCAAGGATTCGGTCGTGCCGGTGCGCGACGTGAACGGCATCACCCTGCTCGACCGCGACGAGCACATGCGGCCCGCGACCGACATGCAGTCGCTCGGGCAGCTGAAGGCCTCGTTCGTGCAGATGGGCCAGATGGGCGGCTTCGACGCGGTGGCGGTCGACGCGCATCCGGACGTCGAGGCGGTCGACCACGTCCACCATGCCGGCAACTCGTCGGGCATCGTCGACGGCGCCGCCGCGGTGCTGATCGGCTCGCGAGAGGCGGGCGTCGCCGCGGGCCTGAAGCCGCGTGCACGAATCCGCGCCTTCGCCAACATCGGCTCCGATCCGGCGCTGATGCTGACAGGCCCGGTCGATGTGACGAGGAAGGTGCTGGCGCGGGCCGGGATGCAGCTCTCCGACATCGACCTGTTCGAGGTCAACGAGGCCTTCGCCGCCGTGGTCCTGCGCTTCCAGCAGGCGTTCGACCTCGATCCGGCCAAGGTCAACGTCAACGGCGGCGCCATCGCCATGGGCCATCCGCTCGGCGCCACCGGCGCGATGATCCTGGGCACCGTGCTCGACGAGCTGGAGCGCACCGGCAAGGAGCGCGCCCTGGTGACCCTGTGCATCGGCGCCGGCATGGGCACGGCGACGATCATCGAGCGGGTCTGACGCGGTCTCGAACCGGCCGGCGCGTTCCCTATTCGGCGCGAACGCTGCTAGAGCCGGCCCCGACCCGTGCCGGGAAACGGCGGGGACGACACGAACCTTTGGGAGAAACGATGACCCGCCTTCTCGCCACCCTGTGCCTGACGACCGCGCTCGCCCTGCCCATCGCCGCCCGCGCGGACGAGGCGGCCGACAAGGTCGCCGAGGCCAAGACGCTCGTCAGCAAGACGTTGATCAAGAACCTGAAGACCGGCTTCGACGCCGCGCTCGAGAAGACCGTCGCCGCGATGCCGGACGACAAGTCGGAGTCCGTCCGCAAGGAGCTGATGGCCGAGTTCGACAAGCAGAGCGGCATCATGGTCGAGGGCCTGTCGAAGGAATACGCGACCAAGTTCACGCTGGCCGAGCTCAAACACCTCAACGAGATCTACGAGGACAAGACCTACCTCAAGTTCCAGGCCATCAACGCCGACCCGTCCTCGTCGGTGACGGCGATCTCGCAGGCTTCGGTGACGAAGCTGCTCAACATGCTGGCGATCGCGGCGGCCGGCGACAACACGCCGAAGGCCGGGGCTCCGATGCCTGCGCCGACTCCGGCACCCGCCCCGGCGCCCGCGCCGGCCCCGGCGCGCTGACGTCGGCGGCGGAGCGATCCGGGCATGGCCCCCCAGCCCAGCTCAAGCGGCCTGCGCGGATCGCTCCGACCCGGGAAAGCCCGCCACCTCCGGCAGGCCTTCGAACCGGGGCTTGGCGAAGTGATAGCCCTGGAACAGCGTAATCCCGAGGTCGCGCAGAGCGTCGAACTCGGCTTGCGTCTCGACGCCCTCGGCCAGCACCGAGACGTCGAGGCCGCGCGCGATGGCGACGAGGCCCGCCACGATCGCGCCGCGCCCGGCATCGGCGTCGATGCCGCGCAGCAGGTCCATGTCGATCTTGATCAGGTCGGTGCGGAAGTTCGCCAGCAGGCTCAGCCCGGCATAGCCGGCGCCGAAATCGTCCAGCGCGGTGAGGAAGCCCTGGCGCCGGTACTCGGCGATGATGCGCTTCACGTGGGCGATGTCGCGGAAGCGCTCGTTCTCGGTGAACTCGAACATGATCCGGCGGTGCTCGAAGCCGACCCGGCGCGCGGCCTCGAGCGAGGCGCGGATGCAGGCCGCCGGCTCGTACACGGCGTTGGGCATGAAGTTGATCGACAGGCGCGTCTGGTCGTCCTTCGGGAACAGGCGCCCGGCGAGCTCGATCGCCTTGACCCGGGCGGCCTGGTCGAAGCGGTAGCGCGTCTCGTCGGTCACGCGGTCGAGGATCGAGGCCGCCGACTGTCCTTCCGGCCCGCGGACCAGGGCCTCGTAGCCCCAGACGCGGCCGTCGACCGTGTCCAGGATCGGCTGGAACGCCATGGTGAAGGCGAAGCCGAGTTCCTCGCCGTTGCGGCAGGCCCGGCACTTCCCGGCGGTCGCCTTCCCGTCGGCCGGCGCGGCGTCGGCTGGTCTGGCATCGGCAGGCTCGGCATCGACGATCATGGGCTAGTTTCCGTTGCTCGACCCCCTCAAGCCTTCTGAAGAGCAAGTATCTCCACACTGTTAACGCGCCGGACTACATGCGTTCGGTCATCCGAGGATCAGCAATGAATCTCCAGAACTTTCGCTTCGAGACCGATGCCGATGGCGTCGCCCTGGCCGTCTGGGATTGCCCCGGCCGCTCGATGAACGTCATCACGCAAGCCGTGATCGACGAGATCGAGGCGATCGTCGACGCGGTCGTCGCCGATCCGGCCGTGAAGGGCTGCGTCATCACCTCGGGCAAGGACAACTTCTCGGGCGGCGCCGACCTTACGATGCTGCAGGGCCTCGGGCTCGAATACGAGAAGCTCAAGCGCGAGCAGGGCGAGGAGCCCGCCATGCGCCACTTCTTCGAGGCGTCGCGTCGGCTCTCGCTGGTGTTCCGCAAGCTCGAGACCTGCGGCAAGCCCTTCGCGGCGGCGGTGAGCGGGCTCTGCCTCGGCGGCGCGTTCGAGCTGGCGCTGTCCTGCCATCACCGCGTGGTCTCGGACGACCCGAAGACCCGGGTCGGCCTGCCCGAGATCAAGGTCGGGCTGTTTCCCGGCGGCGGCGGCACCCAGCGCGTGGCGCGGCTGATGCAGACCGGCGACGCCCTGCAGATGCTGTTCAAGGGCGAGCAGATCCGCCCGGCGATGGCCAGGAGCATGGGCCTCGTCCACGAGGTCGCGGGCAAGGACGAGATCGTGGCCAAGGCCAAGGCCTGGATCCTCGCCGGCGGCTCGGCGGTGGCGCCCTGGGACGTACCGAAGTTCAAGGCCCCGTCGGGCAAGGTGTATTCGCCGGCCGGCATGATGATCTGGCCCCCGGCCAACGCGATCTACCGGCGCGAGACGCACGACAACTACCCGGCGGCGAAGGCGATCCTGGCCTCGGTCTACGAGGGCCTGCAGCTGCCGATGGACCTCGGCCTCAAGGTCGAGAGCCGCTACTTCGCGATGATCCTGCGCACCAAGGAGGCGGCGGCGATGATCCGCACGCTGTTCATCTCGATGGGCGAGCTGAACAAGGGCGCGCGCCGCCCGAAGGACGTGCCCGCCACCAGCCTGCGCAAGGTCGGCGTGGTCGGCGCCGGCTTCATGGGCGCCGGCGTCGCCTACGTCACCGCCAATGCCGGCCTCGAGGTGGTGCTCGTCGACCAGTCGACCGAGGCGGCCGAGAAGGGCAAGGCCTACGCCCACGCGCTGATCACCGGGCAGATCAACAAGGGTCGCGCCAAGACCGCCGACCGCGACGCGCTGCTCGCCCGCATCCAGGCGTCGGCCGACTACGGGGATCTCGCCGATTGCGACCTCGTCATCGAGGCGGTGTTCGAGGACCCGAAGGTGAAGGCCGAGGTGATCGCCAAGGTCGAGGCGGTGATCGGCCCCGACACGATCTTCGCCTCCAACACCTCGACGCTGCCGATCTCCGGCCTCGCCAAGGCGTCCTCGCGCCCGGAAGCCTTCGTCGGCATCCACTTCTTCTCGCCGGTCGAGAAGATGATGCTCGTCGAGATCATCAAGGGCGAGGCCACCGGCGACCGGGCGCTCGCCACCGCGCTGGACTACGTCCGCACGGTGAAGAAGACGCCGATCGTCGTGAACGACGCCCGCGGCTTCTTCGCCAACCGCTGCGTCGGCGCCTACATCCTGGAAGGGCATAAGATGCTCAACGAGGGCGTGCCGCCCGCGATGATCGAGAACGCCGGCAAGATGGCCGGCATGCCGGTCGGCCCGCTCTCGCTCAACGACGAGGTCGCCCTCGACCTCGGCCTGAAGATCGCCAAGGCGACGGAGGCGCAGCTCGGCCCGGACGCGGTCGACCCGGCGCAGAAGGCGCTGCTCGTCGAGCTCGTCGAGAACCAGGGGCGGCTCGGGCGCAAGAACCGGAAGGGCTTCTACGACTACCCGGAGGGCGCGCCGAAGCGCCTGTGGCCCGGGCTGAAGGACCTGCAGCCGACCCACCTCGACCCGGACACCCTCGACATCGCCGAGCTGAAGCACCGGCTCCTCGTGGTCCAGGCGCTGGAGGCCGCGCGCACGGTGGGCGAGGGCGTCATCACCGATCCGCGCGAGGCCGACGTCGGCTCGATCCTCGGCTTCGGCTTCGCCCCGTTCACCGGCGGCGCGTTGTCCTACATCGACTTCATGGGCGCGAAGGACTTCGTCGCCCTGGCCGAGGGGCTTGAGGCCAAGCACGGCCCGCGCTTCGCGGTGCCCGACAACCTGCGCGCCATGGCCGAGAGCGGCGGCACGTTCTACGGCGAGGCGGCGAAGAAGGCGGCGTGATCGCCCTTTCCCTCCCCCACTTCAGGGGGAGGGAGCTCACGGCATCGTGGGCGTTTGGATTCAAGACGGCGTCCCGTCTCACCCCACCGCGGCCAGCCGGCGGCGCAGCACCTCGACGTCGGCGTGGTTGTTCGACAGCAGGTCGGTGATGTCGCCGACGACGAGCGCCTTCACGTGGCGGCAGCGCACTCCGTGGCGGCCGGCCATGCAGGTGCAGCGCAGCATCAAGCCGCTCCTGCGGTCCTCCAGCGAGACCTCGTAGCGGTTGCCGGTGCTGCCGCGCATGGCGAAGCGCAGCGCGTCCGGCTCGGCCGGCTTGAGCGCCCGCAGGATGCGGCCGCTGATCGCGCCGGCGCCCGCCCGCGGGATCGCGGCGCTCCCGTCGATCCGCGTCGCCGGCAGCGACAGCACCCGCGACAGGTCGGGCACGTCCGCGGCCTCCGTCTGCCGGACGGCCGCGAGCGCGATCTCGGCGCAGGCATAGGCGTCCTCGCCGGCGTCGTGGTGCTCGAACCGGATGCCGAGGCGGCGGGCGACCTTGCCGAGGCCGCAGCCCTCCGGGTCCGGGAACACGCGGCGGGCGACCTGCACCGTGCAGAGGTAGCGCAAGGGGGGCGCCGGCAGCCCGCAGGCCTGGAGCGAGGCCCGCAGCACGCCGATGTCGAAGCTCGCGTTGTGGGCGAGGATCAGCCCGCCGGCGAGGTCGGGCAGGAACTCGGCGACCGCCTCGCCGAAATTCGGCTTGTCGCGCACGTCGGCCGGGACGATCCCGTGGACGCGGATGTTGCCGGGCGAGAACCGCAGCTCCGGCGGCCGGATCAGCCGGGACGCGCGCCGGACCACGCGGCCCCCCTCGATCCAGGCGAGCCCGATCGCGCAAGCGCTGTCGCGCCGCTCGTTGGCGGTCTCGAAATCGAGGGCGACGACGGTCATGTGCCTGAACGGGACGGCCGCGGGGGTGTCATGACCCAGGTCTATGACCCGCGGACTCGCGCTTCAAGCGCCTGCGACCATCGCGAGCCATTCGTCTTCCGAGACGACGCGCACCCCGTGCTTCTCGGCATCCTTCAGCTTCGAGCCGGCGCCGGGGCCGGCGACGACGAGGTCGGTCTTCGCCGAGACCGAGCCCGAGACCTTCGCCCCGAGACGTTCCGCGGTGGCCTTGGCCTCGTTGCGGGTCATCTTCTCCAGCGTTCCGGTGAAGACCACGGTCTTGCCCGAGAACGCCGCCGTGCGCGCGGCCGCCTCCATCGGCGCCACCGTCACCTCGGCGAGCAGCGCCGAGACGGCGGCGTCGTTGTGCGGCTCGGAGAAGAACGCGATCAGCGAGTCGGTCGCCACCGGGCCGATCTCGCCGTCGTCGGCGAAGACCCGGTAGGCGTCCCCGGGTCGCTGCTCGGCCGCGCGCGCGATCGCCGCCCGGGCGGCGTCCAGGCTGCCGTAATGGGCGATCAGGCTGGCGCGCTGGCTGGTGCTGAACCGGATCCTGCCGGCGTCCGCCGGCGCGGCTTCGCCCTCCTCGGCATCGCCCGCTTCCGCCGGAGGTTCCGCGTCAGCCGAATGTGCCGCTTCGCCCGGCAGGCCGGCCTCGAGCAGCCGGTCGCGGGTGGTCGGCCCGATCCGCGGCACCGCTGAGAGCTCGATCCAGTCCGGCCCGGCCTGCGCGTCGGCCGCCGCCCGCAGCGCCGTCTTCAGCTCCGAAAAGTCCGAGAACCGCTTGGCCAGGGCCTTGGCGGTCGACTCGCCGATGTCCGGAATGCCGAGGGCGAACAGGAAGCGGTTCATCGGCAAGCTGCGGCGCTCGGCGACCGCCGCGAGCAGGTTGTGGATCGCCTTGTCCTCCTCCTCGCCCTTCTTCTTGGTCGGCTTCTTCGGCGCCGGCGCCCCCTCCGCCCGGCGCTCCGCCGACAGGGCCTCGCGCCGCGCGACGATCGCCGCCTTCAGCGGCTCGAATTCGAGGGTGAACAGGTCGGCCGGTTGTGTCACGAGCCCGGCCTCGAACAGCACCTCGATGTAGGTCTGCCCGAAGCCTTCGAGGTCGAAGCCGTTGCGCGAGACGAAGTGCTTCAGCCGCTCGACCCCTTGGGCCGGGCAGATCAGCCCGCCGGTGCAGCGTCGCACCGCGTCGGGCTTGCCGGTGCGCGGGTTGATCTCGCGGACCGCCTTGCTGCCGCAGGCCGGGCAGGTCTCGGGAAAGTCGAAGGGCTTCGCGTCGGCCGGGCGCTTCTCCAGCACCACGTCCATCACCTTCGGGATCACGTCGCCGGCCCGCAGCACCACCACGGTGTCGCCGACGCGGATGTCGCGGCCGTCGCGGATCGGCTCGCCGTCGCCGCCGACGCCCTTGACGTAGCCCTCGTTGTGCAGCGTCGCGTTCGAGACCACGACGCCGCCGACCGTCACCGGGCGCAGGCGCGCGAGCGGGTTGAGCGAGCCGGTGCGGCCGACGTTGATGTCGATGCCCTCGACCACCGTGAACGCCTCCTGCGCCGCGAACTTGTGGGCCAGGGCCCAGCGCGGGCTCCGCGACACGAAGCCGAGCCGCTTCTGCAGGGCGAGGTCGTCGACCTTGTAGACGACGCCGTCGATGTCGTAGCCCAGCGTCGGCCGGTCGGCCTCGATCCGCCGGTAATGCGCGATCATGCCGGCCGCATCCGTGCAGGTGACGGTCAGCGGGTTCACCGGCAGGCCCCACGCGCGGAACCGGTCCATCACCCCCGATTGCGTTCCCTCGAACGGCGGCACCACCTCGCCCCAGGCGTAGGCGAAGAACTTCAGCGGCCGCGCGGCGGTGATCGACGGATCGAGCTGGCGCAGCGAGCCGGCGGCGGCGTTGCGCGGGTTGGCGAAGAGCGGCTTGCCCGCCGCCTCCTGGCGGGCGTTGATCGCGGCGAAATCCGCGTGCGAGAGGTAGACCTCGCCGCGCACCTCGCAGACCGCCGGCCAGCCGCTGCCGGCGAGCGCCTGGGGGATGTCCTCGACCGTGCGGGCATTGGCCGTGACGTTCTCGCCGGTCTCCCCGTCGCCGCGGGTGGCGGCGGTGACGAGGCGCCCGTCCTCGTAGCGCAGCGACAGCGAAAGACCGTCGATCTTCGGCTCGGCCGTGAAGGCGAGCGGTTCCTCCGGGCGGTTGAGGAAGCGGCGCACGCGGGCGACGAACTCCTCGACCTCGGCGTCGGCGAAGGCGTTGCCGAGGGAGAGCATCGGCACCGCATGGCGCACCTTGGCGAACTTCTCGGAGGGCTTCGCGCCCACCGACGCGCTGGCGATGCCGGTGCCGGCAAGGTCGGGGACCTGCGCTTCCAGCGTCTCCAGTTCCCGGCGCAGGGCGTCGTAGGCGGCGTCCGAGATCTCGGGCGCGTCCTCCTGGTGGTAGAGCCGGTCGGCCTCGGCGATCTCGGCGGAGAGCGCGGCGTGGCGCGCCCGCGCCGCCTCGGCGGTGAGCGTGACGGCCTCCGGCGGGACAGATTCGACGCCGGCCGATTTCGGGGCGGCAGACTTCGAGGCGGCAGGCTGGGGCTTCGGCATCGGGCTCGAGACTTCCGCAGGGGGCGATCGGGCTTCTAACCGATTTCCCCCCGGCCGGGATCACTTGGAGACCGAGCCGAAGCGTCGCGATTCACAGCGATCGTGCATCGCCGGGCCGTTGCCGCGGCAGGATCAGGTCCGGGCGCCGGACCAGCGCCGCCGCGCCGACGAGGACCAGCCCGGCAAGGAGGGCGACCCCTGACAGCGGCAGCACCGGCGCCAGCACGCCCGAGGCCGCCCCGCCCGCGACGGAGCCGAGGTTCATCACCGCCATGAACACCTCGAACTGCGTCGCCGCGCCGGCCCGGCCTCGGCTCGCCTGCATCAGCGCCGGCACCAGGGCGACGATCAGCAGGCCGGGCAGGACGTTGGTGAAGCCGAGGATCAGCGGGCCGGCCGATCCGGCGAAGCCGCCCGCGATCAGGCACGCGGTGGCGAGGAACGCGGCGGCACTCGCCGCGAACAGGGTGCGCAGGGCCGGCAACGGCCCAGCGCGGTCGCACCACAGTCCGATGCCGAGCGCTCCCAGGGTTCCGCCGGCGAAGGCGAGGCCGGCCTGGAGCCGCGACAGCTCGGCGGCATCCCAGCCCTGCGCCTGGACGAGATCGACCGAGAACGGCAGCTCGAACAGGGCGAGCGCCCCGTCGACCGAGAAGCACAGGGCGACGAGCCGGAGGGCGTTCGGCCGGCGCAGGCCCAGGGCCAGCCGGCGCAGGAACCGCGCGAACGGGACCTTCCGCCCGCCCCCCGCGCTCGGCCGCCGCGCCGGCGAGAGCAGGGCGTCGCCCGGCGCCTCGCGCACCAGCAGGATCGGCAGGCCGGCGAGGATGGCGGCCGCGAGCAGGCAGGCGGTGCTGAACCCGAACCCGTAGGCGGCGAGCAGCCAGCCGAACAGGCCGGCGCCGAGGCTGGTGCCGGCGACGAAGCCGGCCCGCGTGCAGGCGCTCATCCGCCCGAGCTCGCCCGGCGGGACATGGTCCATCACCATCCGGTCGCAGGCGGTGTCGAGCAGGGCGGCGAAGGTGCTGTGCACGAGGAAGACGCCCCCCAGAGCGCCGAGCGCGCGGGCGTCCGGCACCAGCAGCCCGGCGAGCGCCGCGTGGCAGCCGAGGATCGCGAGCACGCTCCAGGCCCGGCGCCGCCCCATCGCGAACCCGCTCGCCCGGTCGACCAGCGGCCCCCACAGGATCGGCTGCACCGTCCAGGGCAGGCCGGCGATGGCGAAGTGGACGCCGACCTCGGCGCTCGACACGCCCTGCGCCGCGAGATGGTTGGCGAGCGCGGTCAGCGAGAACCCGGCGACCAGCCCCTGGTAGAGATAGGTGGCGAAGAACACGCCGTAGCGGGCGCCGCGATCTTGCAGGGTCGGCAGCCGCATGCCGAAGCTTGCGATCGCGACGGCGCTTCCGGCTTGCGGGGCCGCCCGCGCCGGTGGATCCTCCGCGCCGCTCATTCCCGAAGGCTCCTCATTGCACGCAGATCCGCCCCGCTCGTCCGGCCTCGACCATACGATAGCGCGCGGCAACGCACGCGCGTTTCTCCCTCCCCCCTCTGCGGGGGAGGGTGGGCCTCGCGTCAGCGAGGGTCGGGAGAGGGGAGCGACGGTGCCGGATACGGCGCTTCCCTCTCCCGACCCGCTTCGCGGGCCACCCTCCCCCGCAGAGGGGGGAGGGAAGTACGCGTCGCCGGCTTCGGCGTATGTCTTGTGAACGGTGCCTGGGTCGTCACCGAACCCGGACCCAGCACGGCGATCCGGGTGTGGAGCATCGATCTCGCCCTGTCGGCGGGCCAGCTCGCGCGCTGCGACGCATGGCTTTCGCCTGACGAGGCCGCCCGGGCGGATCGCTTCCTGCGTGCGGAGGACCGCGACCGTTTTCGCGCGAGCCACGCGGCGCTGCGCCTGATCCTCGCCCCGGCCCTCGGCGTGGGGGGCGATGCGCTCGCCTTTACGGCGGGGCCGGCCGGCAAGCCGGAGCTGGCCGGCGCGCTGGCCGGGAGCCTGCGCTTCAACCTGTCGCATTCGGGCACCCGCGCCCTCGTCGGGGTCTCGCCCACGGCCGCGATCGGCGTCGATGTTGAGGCGGTCCGCCCGATCCCGGACGTCCTGCGCATCGCCCGCGCGCACTTCGCGCCCTGGGAAGCCGAGGCGCTGGCGGCCCTGACGTCGGAGGCGCTCGGTCTCGCCTTCACCGGTCTGTGGACGCGCAAGGAGGCGGTGGTGAAGGCGTTGGGTGCCGGCCTGTCGCTGCCGCTGGACCGCTTCGCCCTGACCCTGCCGCCGGCGCCGCCGCGCCTCGTCGCGATCGCCGGCGACGACCCGCAGGCCTGGAGCCTCCACCACCTCGAACCCGGATCCGGCACGGTCGGCGCCGCGGCGATCCGGGCGCCGGGCGCGGCCATCGCCCGCTGCGCCCTGCCGCCGGATTGGCCGGACCGCCCCCCGTGCTGATCGCCCGCGAAACGCACTGCTCCGCGAGATGCCGCTTGCGGCCCGCCCGGGTGCCGGCTATACCCCCGCTCGCTGGCGAAGCCGCCGGCCTTCGGAGTGTAGCGCAGTCTGGTAGCGCACCACGTTCGGGACGTGGGGGTCGCAGGTTCAAATCCTGCCACTCCGACCATCGTTTCTCTAGGGAAACCGGTCTTCCCGGCTCAGAGAGCAAAACCCGACCAAACATTCGACCAAACATTGGTCGGATGCTGTGGTCTTGGCGATCTTCCCCATTACGCCCACGACACGCCCGTGCGAGGCTCGGCCAATGCCGATGAACCTGCATCAGGGCTGCATGAAGCGCCTCGTCGAGATCCTCGCCACCGCCCTTCCAGACCTGCCGGTTCACAGCCGGATGTTCGTGTTGATGGAGACGCCGTCTCCGTTGGCCGCCCTCGATGAGGCCATCCCCGACAAGGGGGGGCGCGGTCTGGCCTGACCGGCTGGCTTTGGACCGGGCTGATTGAGAGGATCAGCCAGGACCAAAGGAGTTGGACATGCGGCGAGGCCAGAAGACGAACGCGGAGCAGGTCGTGCTCAAGCTGCGTCAGATTGAGGTGCAGACGGCCCAGGGCAAGAGTTTGGCCCTTGCATGCAGGGAGGCGGAGATCTCCGAGCAGAGTTACTACCGCTGGCGCAAGGAGTACGGCGGCCTTCAGGTCGATCAAGCCAGGAAGATGAAGGATCTGGAGCGCGAGAACGCTCGTCTGCGCCGGCTCGTCGCCGACCTTTCTCTAGAGAAGCAGGTGCTGGCGGACGTCGCCTCGGGAAACTTGTAGCCCCCGAGCGACGCAGGCAGGCGGTGAACGGCATCCGCGAGAAGTACGGCCTCTCGGAACGTCACGCCTGCCGGATCGTCGGTCAGCACCGCGGCACGCAACGCTACGTGCCTACCGTGCTGGCCGACGAGGATGCACTGACCCAGGCCATGATCGCCCTGGCGTCCGAGTACGGACGCTACGGCTACCGCCGAGTCACCGCGCTGCTACAGGCAGCCGGCTGGCAGGTAGGCAAAGACCGGGTTCAGCGCATCTGGCGTCGCGAGGGGCTGAAGGTCCCCAGCCGACATAGACCCCGCAGCCGCTTGTGGCTGAACGACGGCTCCTGCGTGCGGCTACGACCGCTTCATCGCAATCACGTCTGGAGCTTCGACTTCGTGCAAGCCCAGACGCACGATGGGCGCTCTCTGCGCATCCTAACGCTGATTGACGAGCACAGCCGTGCCTGCCTCGCGCTGAAGGTGGCGCGGCGCATCAACAGCGTCGGCGTGATCGAGGCGCTGGCCGACGCGATGTGCCTGCACGGCATCCCGGAGCACATTCGCTGCGACAATGGCCCAGAGATGATCTCCAAGGCGTTGCGCAAATGGGTCGCCAAAGCTGGCTCACAGATCCAGTACATCGCGCCAGGATCCCCGTGGGAGAATGGCTACTGCGAGAGCTTTAACGGCAAGCTGCGCGACGAGTGCCTACGCCAGGAGATCTTCTACTCGCTGAAGGAGGCGCAGATCGTGATCGGTCTCTGGCAAACCACCTACAACCGCGTTCGACCGCATTCGTCGCTGGGCTATCGGCCGCCCGCGCCCGTCAGCTACCCGGGTCTGGCCTTCCGGCTACCCATGGCCGCCACCATGCAGTAGCCTCTCAATTGGCTCGGTCCAAAATACCGGTCAGGTCACCATCGCGTGGGACATGAAGAAGCGCAGCATCTCCCGGCTCGCATCGGGACCCTTGGGATCGGTGCGGGACCCTGATGGGTGGCCGCCAGCCCAGGCATGGCCGGCACCGTGCAGGAGCCATTGCTCCGATGACCAAGCTCCGTAGGTCTCTGCCAGGACGGTCCGCGTGAACGACCTCCCGGCTGCGGAACGCCCCTCGGTGGTGGTGCCAGTTAGTTCCGTCCCCGGTCGCGATTGCGCAATGGCCTGATCCCCATTGATCGATGCGACGGTTGTGTCGCGGTCCCCATGGAACACGATGGTCGGAACCGGATGCCCCGTCGGCATAGGTTGTTGCAAGGAGCCCCTCCGCATCGTCGAGAGGGCCGTCGCCATGGACTTGGCGGACCCGCAGGCCAACCCGGAATGGATGCCGATGGCTGCGTAGAGGTCAGGGTAGGCCTGGCCCATCACCGCGGCCGCGGCCCCACCTGAGGACAGACCAGCGACGTAGACTCTGGTTGGGTCCACGTCGAAGTCGTTAATGATCTGTCGGGTCAATCCGGCCAGGATAGACGGCTCGCCTCGCCCGCGGTGCTGGTCGCCGTCCCTGAACCAGTTCCAGCTCTTGACCATGTTGGCCGATCGGGGCTGGTCGGGATAGGCCACGATGACTCCTTGCTCCTCAGCCAGCCGACTCATGCGTGTGCCGATAGCGAAGTCGCGCGCCGTCTGCGAGCAGCCATGAAGCATCACGACGAGCGGACGAGGCCTATGACCTTTTCCCGACGGGAGGAACAGGTCGTAAGCGCGGCTTCCGGACAGGTTGCCGTATCGGCGTGCCAGGGCGGCGGGCCGTTCAATGGACTGCTCCGACGCATTGCTCGACGCGGATCCGAAACGCTCTGTCATCGCGATGCTTTCGAGGATGGCTCTGTCCGGCGCGGATCGCGAACTACGGCAGGGCGCCGATCATGCCTTTCGCCTCGGTCATCGTATTCTCGCATGCGCGCTTGTCGCCGCCTCGGTCCTCGGCGGACGCACGGACAATGAGGGTCCGCGCGGCGGCGATGTGGTCGGCGGTTGAGACCATTTCCGGATCGCTCGGTGAGCCGCGGCGGATATCGGTCAGACCTCGTGCCGAGCCTGTTCGAAGTTCGTGCCCCGATTTCAAGCCCGCGACCTGAACCGCCCCAGCGCTGTCGAGACGACGCTCGATGGTGCCGATCTGTTCGGCACAGGATGATGCGAGGGCGGGAAGCGGAAGAGTCGCGAGAACGGCGGCGGCGGCGAAGCGCATCATGGTGTCTCTCCGGGGGATGGCAGCACCTCCGGACCCGCTCGGCGAGCGAATGACTGGGATGCCGTCCCTCACGCAGCGATGCGAGGGTAGCGTCTATCCAACACGAGCCAGCGACGAATGTTGCGCTGCAACACGAAACGCGGGGCAGACCCGTGTCGGTCACCGCCATCATCGCAACCTGTCGATGCGGTCGATCAGTGATGGTCCGGCCGGGACACGGTTGCCACCAGCCCTTGGGTGATGGGTCTGCCGCCGTCCTGAAAGGCGACCGGGCGTTCCCAGACGCAGAAATTCTTATTGGGGTGCGGGGGATCAAGCGACCCGGGGCTTAGTTGTCATCATGCTTAGCGCTCGGCGGTGGACGGGCTTCCGCGGTTTCGTGCGCAATATTTTTTAGCAGGATTGATCAAATGAAGGCACTTACTTGGCAGAGCCGAGGCAAAATCTCGTGCGAGACCGTGCCGGATCCGAAGATCGAGCACGGTCGTGACGTCATCATTAAGGTGACCGCCTGCGCAATCTGCGGCTCGGACCTTCACCTCATGGGCGGCTTCATGCCCACGATGGAGTGCGGCGACGTCCTCGGCCACGAGACCATGGGTGAAGTCATCGAGGTCGGTCGGGACAACGCCAAGCTGAAGGTCGGCGACCGTATCGTGGTGCCCTTCACGATCTGCTGCGGCGAGTGTCGCCAGTGTAAGTGGGGCAACTGGAGCTGCTGCGAGCGCACCAACCCGAACGGAGCGATGCAGGCCAAGGTTTTCGGCTATCCGCTCGCCGGACTGTTCGGCTTCTCGCACCTCACCGGTGGCATCCCCGGCGGCCAGGCTGAGTACCTGCGGGTGCCCTACGCCGACGTCGGCCCCATCGTCGTACCCGAGGGCCTGACCGACGAGCAGGTGCTGTTCCTGAGCGACATCTTCCCGACCGCCTACCAGGCCGCCGAGCATTGCGACATCGGTCCGGAGGACACGGTGGCGATCTGGGGCTGCGGCCCAGTCGGCGTGCTCGCGGTGAAGTGCTGCCTGATGCTGGGCGCCAAGCGCGTCATCTCTATCGACAGCGTCCCGGAGCGCCTCGCCCTGGCACGGGAAGCCGGTGCCGAGACCATCGATCTATCCACGGAGAACATCCAGGACACCCTGATGGAAATGACCCACGGGCTCGGTCCGGACTCGGTCATTGAGGCGGTCGGCATGGAGTCCCATGGGGCAGACACCACGCTGCAGAAGGTGTCGTCCGCCATTATGGAGCACACCGTCAGCCTAGAACGGCCCTTCGCCCTGAACCAGGCAATCCTGGCCTGCCGTCCGGGCGGCAACGTCTCGATGCCGGGCGTCTTCGCGGGCCCGGTCGGTCCCGTCGCCCTCGGCATCCTGATGAACAAGGGCCTGACCCTGAAGACCGGCCAGACCCACATGGTCCGCTACATGAAACCCCTGATGGAGCGCATCCAGAATGGCGACATCGACCCGTCCTTCATCATCAGCCATCGCTCCACAAACCTGGAGGACGGCCCGGCGCTGTACGACATGTTCCGGGACAAGAAGGATGCCTGCACCAAGGTGGTGTTCAAGCCTCACGGCTGAAGGACGACCACGGAGCTGGAGCACGTTCATTTCCAGGGACGAGGCACGGCCGGCTCCTGATGGGTCGCCGCCGCCAACGACAGACAAGAAAGCGATCCATGCCTACCGCAGTGATCTTCGACGTCGATGGCACCCTCATCGACTCGGTCCCCCAGCACGCCCGTGCCTGGCAGGATGCTTTCAGGGACTTCGGTCACGACATCCCGTTCGAAGAACTCAGGAGGCAGATCGGCAAGGGCGGGGACCTCCTGATGCCGGTGTTCCTGTCGGAGGCGGAGATCGCCGAGAAGGGCGATGCCCTAGAGGAGTACCGCTCGGGGATCCTGAAGGAGCTCTACCTCCCGACCATCAAGGGCTTGCCGCAGGTCCGGGCGCTCGTCGAGCGCCTGCTGGCCGACGGCAAGCAGCTCGCACTCGCCTCCTCCGCCAAGGGCGACGAGCTCAAGACTTACAAGAAGATCGCCGAGATCGACGATCTCATTAGCATCGAGACGTCGTCCGATGACGCGGAGGAGAGCAAGCCGAACCCGGACATCTTCCAGGCGGCCCTGAAGCGCCTCGACGGCGTCGCGGCACAGGATGCCGTTGTCGTCGGTGATACGCCCTACGATGCCGAAGCCGCTGCCAAGGCTGGCATTCGGACGATTGGGCTGCTTACGGGGGGGTGGACGGCCGAAGAACTCATGCAGGCCGGCTGCATCGCCACCTATCGGGATCCGGCTGAACTGCTCGCCCGATACGAGACCTCGCCACTCGCAGGGTCGCAGACCTGATCGTACGAGGACGGAGCACCTCCCATGGCAGCCACGAGCTCAACCCCGTCCGAGGGGCCGCACCTGCGCACCATCGCCATGCCGCGCGACACGAACGCTGCTGGCGCCATTTTCGGAGGCTGGACGGTTTCGCAGATGGATCTGGCCGGCGGAACCTTTGCTGCCCAGCGAACTAAGGGCCGCGTGGCGACGGTCAGCATCGACGCAATGCGTTTTCTCAGGCCGATCTCGGTTCGGTGATGAGATGAGTTGCTACTGCACCCTACAGGAAGACGGTGAGACATCGTTGGGCGTTCGGATCGAGGTCTGGATCCGGGATAGGACCTGAGGTGATCCACAGAAGGTCACCGAAGGGGTGTTCACCTATGTCGCCTTGGACGACGAGGGGAAGGCGCGGCATCGGACCTAACTCCGGTCTAACAGGAACTGGAGGCGTTCGCCGTTCTCAGGGTGCAGGGCCGAGGTGTCTGGTCTTCGACGCATGGCTGCTTCCGGGAAGCGCCGATGGTGGTTCGAACGGCTGAGTTGGGTCGTAGGCGGGCCGTCCGCTTTTGAATGAAGGGTCAAGGTCTGTAACTCCCCTGTCGCCGACGTTCGGCGGGGGCACAAAGCATCGGATTTTTTCGACTACCGCTTCGCGAGGGGACCCCGGACTTCGATACGAAGGCCGGTGGCGTACGGTTCGGCCTCCATGACAATGGTGTTGCCCGACAGGTGAAGGGCAACGTCGAACGGCTCGCCGCCCGGCAGGAGCCGCAGTCCGAAAACACGGTCGACGGCGTCCGGGCCGCGAAGGGTCTGGAGGTGCCCGCGCAGGATGTGAATGGCCTCGCCATCGAGGACGGCATCGAGCGGAAGGCCGAGCATCGCCTCGGCGGAGCGGCCCAGTCAGGTCGCGACGTTGTCCGAGGCGCGGGTGACGATCCAGTCGGCCGAGACCTCGATCAAGAAGCCGAACGGCTGCACCGAGCCCAGGATGTTGATGGGCTCGCGGTCACATGACGAAAGATCGACATCGTGCGTCGGTTGCGAGGCGTTCAACTGGTTCATGTGCCCGCGAGTTTGTTCGCTGGCGTTTTCGGCTGCGGATCGAATATCGGTCCGACCATCCGACGCGGCAAGGCTCGCGGTGGTCGCAAGCCAGGGCTACCCTGGACTTGCGATCGCCGGCGACGGTGTGGCCCGCCGTTGGGATTTTGGGCCAGGTCGGCTCGACCGCCCTGTGCGACCTGATCAGGCCTTGCCGGTGACCTTGTCGACGACGTGCTTGGCGCCGTCCTTGACGTCCCCGGTCGTCTTCTGGGCCTCGCCCTTGAGCTCCTGGGCCTTGCCCTCGGCCTTGAGCTTGTCGTTGTCGGTGACGTTGCCGACGCCCTGCTTCACGTTGCCGACGGCCTCGTTGGCCAGACCCTTGATCTTGTCGGTGGTGCTGCTCATGGCGGTTCTCCTTCGCGACCAGGGCGGCCACGGGGATCAGGAACGGCCTCGGCCCGAGCCCCGTTCCCGGCATCGGGTAACGGTCCCGAGAGGCGGCCGTGCCGACCTCATGCCTTCTCGATCACGGAGACCTTGCCGTCGCGCTCGACGATGGCGACGGCGACCTGGTCCATGTCGTCGAGGCCCTGTTGGCGCGCAGCGGTACGCACGTCGGCCTGCTGCATTCGCAGGCGCCGCATCTGGGTCTCGTCCCAGTCGCCGTCGCGGTAGACCACGATGGGCGTGCCGTCGCAGATTCGCTCGAACCAGACGTAGCGCAACTTCAGCCACGACACGGCCACGTGCATCAGGCCGACCGTGAAGACCGCGCTCATCGCGCCCACGAACGACTTGTCGTCGCCGAGCACCGCGCTGACGCTCATGCCGCCGAACAGGAACAGCACCACCATGTCGATGGGGGCCTGCTGGCTCGCAGTCCGGCGTCCGATGAGGCGAATGACGAAGAGGACGACGAGGTAGGCCGCCGCGGCCTTGAAGACGGTGCTCATGGCTACGGGACCGAGTATTGCGACCAGGACAGGGTCTCGCCCGCGTCCAGCCGTGCCCAGAGTTCGACGCCGCCGCGGAAGCCGGGCGAGCCCGCGAACAGGATGGTGACGCGCTCCTGGCCCTTCACGACAGGGAACTCCATCCGGATGCTGTCGGCGCCGGCCTCCCAGCGAGAGGGGCGCGGGATGATGCTCTCCAGCCCGAAATGGTCCGCCAGGCCCTTGGCCATGGTCACGGCGACCTTGTCCCCGCCCGGCGGGACGCGGGTGTCGAACTGAACCTTGGTCGGGGCACCGAACCGGACGACCGGCTCATAGCGAAGCTTGATCGAGGCATCGGCATTGGCGGCCTCGCGCTCGCTGAACAGCCCCTGGCCGAACAGCCCGAGGACGTTGGCGGCCACGAAGGCGACCATGGCCCAACGACCGATGACCTCGGCCCTGCGCCACTTGCCTTCGAACGTCGGATAGAAGCCGCGCGCGATCTCCTCGCGCATCGGCGGGTCGGGGTGGATGACTTCCAATTCGGTTCTCCTCGTGGGGCCCGCGGCCCCTTCCGTGATGAGGTCTGGCGTTCCAGGCGCCTCGCTCGGCTGCTGGCGCGAATGCTCGGCGTCCGGTCAGTCGAGACCGGCGACGGCGGTCATCAGCGGTGGCTGCACGCTCGCGGGTCGCGGTTACTCGTCGGATTCCAACGGCGTGAAGTAGGCCATCGCCTCGGCCCGACCGCGCAGCGGCGTCCGGCTTACCTCCCGCCACCGGCCGACCCCCTTGCCCGCCGCATCCCGTGCGGCCTGGGAGACCAGGATCGGGACGCCGTGCGCCTTGGTCGCCTGCTCCAGGCGAGCCGCGACGTTCACGGTGTCGCCGAGCACGGTGAACTCAAGGCGCGTATCCTCGCCGATGATGCCGCAGAACAGGTCGCCGTAGTGGATGCCGACGCCGATCCGGATCGGGGGCTGGCCGTCGCTCTTCACGTTCCAGCGGGCGATGACCTCGACGAGGTCCTTGGCGAAGGCCAGCGCCCGGGCGGCGTCGTCCGGGCGCGGCTCGGGCAGTCCGAACACGACCAGGGCGCCGTCGCCGAGGAACTTGTCGACCACGCCGCCCCTCAGCCGGGCGATGCGCATCACGCGGCGCCGGAACGACGTCAGGAAGACGGAGAGTTCGTGCGGGTCGAGGTTTTCGGCGAGCGTTGTCGAGCCGCGCATGTCGACGAAGGCCACGGCGGCGTTCTGCCGGCGCCCGACCCGCAGGCTGTCGTCCGCGTCGGCGAGCTGGTCCGACAGTTCCTCCGGCAGGAAGCGGGCGAGGCTCGCGCGGCGCCCCGCCTCCCGGACCGCCGTGGTCGCGAGCACGGCCAGCAGCGTCACCACGGCTGCCACCGCCGCCCAGACGGCCAGCGCGATGCGCGACACCACGGCCTGCCGCTCGTCGAGCAGGCCCGCCTCGTGCTGCTCCATCTCCTGGACAAGGGCCCGGATGGCGTCCATCGTACGCTTGCCCTGCCCCTCGGTGACGAGCCGTGCACTGCCGGCCGCATCACCGGCACGGCGCAGCGCGACGCTCGTGTCGAGTTCCACCTCGAACTGCTTGGCGAAGGCCCGCAAGCGGCTCAGTTGGGCGAGTTGTTCGGGGTTGTCGAGGACGAGGTCACGCAGCCGGTCGAGGTTGCGATCGAAGGCGGCGCGGCTGTCGATGTACGGAGCGAGGAAGGCCTCGTCGTCGCTGATGACGAACCCGCGCTGACCGGTCTCGGCGTCCTGGAGCGAGGACAGGACGCGGGAGAGCCGGGCGTCGACCTCCACCGTATGGCGGACCGCGTCGCTCCCGTGCTGCTGGTACAGGAAACCGGCGACCGCGATGACGGTCATCAGGATGAGCGCGGCGAAGCCGGCACTCATCCACGTGACGGTCCGCGACCGCACGATGGTGAAACGCAACATGGTGTCCCAGAAACCCTTCAACGTGTGTCCGCCCTTCGCCGTGTGCATCGGCCGCCTCCGGGTTGGCTGCCGATGCCATGCCGACCTTCAGAACAGCGAGATCAGGACGATGCCCGCGATCATTAGCGCGGCGCCGCCGAGCCGCGACGGGCCGGCTTTCACCTGCTTCATGCCGACCCATCCGAAATGGTCCAGCGCCACCGAAGTCAGAAGGTTGGCAGTGATGAGCAGGCCGTTGAAGGCGCCGGCGCCGACCTTGTCGACGAAGAGCAGGCCGCCGAACACCGCCACCGCCCCGGTTATGCCGGCCAGCGGCATCCACCAGCGAACGCCCGACACGTCCTGCTTCGTCGGCAGGGGCGTCGGGCGGATCAGGAAGACCAGCACGAACACGAAGACGACGGGCAGGAACGAGACGGTGGCCGCGAGCCACGGGTTCACCAGGGCTCCACGCAACTGGGAGTTCCAGACCACGCCGACGGCCTGCAGGATGCCCGCGACGACGATGAAAGGATAGAGCAGCTTCGGGTTGAGGCCGTGGCCCTCGTCCTTCTCTCCGCCCTTGTCGGCGGTGGTGCGGGCGATGAAGACGACCCCGATGGCCATCAGCAGGCCGCCGAGCCACGGCATCAGCTTGAACCCGCTTCCCGGCAGCCCGAATAAGCCGAAGGAGTCCATGGCGAGCGAGGCCAGGATGTTGGCCGTCAGCGTCAGCCCGTTGAAGGGGCCGGCCCCGACCTTGTCGATGAAGGCCAGGCCGCCGAACACCGCCACCGCGCCCGCGATACCGCCGAGGGGCGCGTACCAGGGCATCTTGCCGAGCGTCTCCAATGACGGGAGGGGCGTCGGCATGATGAAGAACAAGGTCGCGAACACGAAGACGATGGGTAGGAACGAGACCGATGCGGCCAGCCACGGGTTCACGAGCCGGCCGCGCAGCTGCGCGTTCATTGAGTTGCCGAGCGCCTGCAGGGCACCGGCGATGAGGATGAAGGGATAGAGCAGGGCGGCGTTCACGGCAGGGAGCCTCTCAAGGCACGAGGATGAGGCCGGCGAGCGCCAGCAGGAGGGCAGGCGGCATGACAAGCAGCCCGAGCTTGAGGAAGCGCCAGAAGCCGACGTCCTGGCCCTCGCGGCGGATCGCCGTGAGCCACAGGATGGTGGCGAGCGAGCCCGTCACCGACAGGTTCGGGCCGATGTCGACGCCGATCAGCACGGCGCCGGCGACCTTGTCCGGCACGTGGGCGGTCTGTACGGCCGCCCCCGCGATCAGCCCTGCGGGCAGGTTGTTGACGAGGTTGCACAGCACCGCGATGAGGGTACCGGCTCCCCAGGCGGTCTCGGTGGGCGAGGCTGTCGCCGCCTGCTTCAGCGCGTCGGCGATCATCCGCAGGACGCCGGTCTTCTCCAGCGCCTCAACCAGCACGAATAGGCCGGCCACGAGCGGCAGCACGCTCCAGGACACGTCCTTGGCGACCTCGACGAGGCCGCCGCGCCTCATCAGCAGGACCGCCGCGGTGGTGAGCCCACCCGCCACGAAGGTCGGCAGGCCCAGGTCGAGGCCCATGGCGGAGGCGCCGATGAGAACGCCGCCGGTCGCGACGATGCCGAGACCGGCGACGAGGCCGGTGCGGGACAGGTGTACCGCCTCGACGTCAGTGGAGACCTGCTGGGTTCGCAGCACGGAATTCTGTGTCAGGCGCAGGGTCGCATAGGTGGCGACGATGGCCAGCACCGACGGCAGCGCGAACATCGCCAACCACCGCGTGAGTGGCGGCATGTGCTCGGCGAAAACCACGAGGTTGGCCGGGTTCGAGATCGGCAGCACGAAGCTCGCCGCGTTTGCGATGAAGGCGCAGATGAATAGGTAGGGCAGCGGGTTCTCGACCTTGGCCGCCTTTGTCGCGGCATAGACCGCCGGGGTCAGCACCACCGCGCAGGCACCGTTCGACAGGAAGACCGTGACGACGGTGCCGACCACGTAGATCAGGGTGAATAGGCGCGTCGCCGAGCCCTTGGCGGCCCGGACCGCAATGCCGGCGAGCCAGTCGAACAGGCCCTCCTTCCGGGCCACCTCCGACATCAGCATCATGCCGATCAGGAACAGGTAGACGTCCGTACCCTTGAGCACGCCCTCCCAGGCGGTCCCGGCCGGCATCAGGCCGAACACCACCAGGGCGGAGGCCCCGATCACGGCCCAGATTGCTTCCGGCCATGAGAACGGTCGGGTGATCACCCCCAGGGTCGCGAGGGCAGCGATGCCCCACGTCATGAGGTTCGGGGTCAGCGTCAGCGCGCCCATCGGCAGCTCGTCCTTGTTCATGGGATGGGGGCCGGCGTGACAACCGGAGCGACCGTTTCGAAGCATCCGAACGCATGCATCGAACGCCATGGCGTAGCTCGCCCGGCAAACAGCCCACCGATTGCTGCGTCGCAAAAAGTGTAGCCGCGGGTCCGTGTTCCACGACCGAAAGCGTTTTAACTGGCCTGCGTATTCAGACTCGGCGTAAACCGACTATCCCGGCGATGGCCGGAGCAGCCCCATGACCGTTGCAAGACTGGCTCATGTCTCGGAGCCGCCGCCCGCGAGGTGGAGCCGCGGTTTCAAGGGCGGCTTAGTTCCCGGGCTTCCACCGCCGGTCGCGAGGGTCCGGCAATCGGCAACCGTTGCCTTCGCCGTGTCGATGGCAATCCCGACGGCGGCCATGGTGCGCATCTCCGGCTCGCGTTCGCGGGCGTAGCGGACCACGTCCGTCGCGAGCCGGTCGATCTCGATGTTCAAGGCCTCGATGGCCTCCGGGTCACGCAGGGTCCGGGCCTCGTCGATAATCTCCAGCAGTCGGTCGGTGACCTCGTCGATGCGTTCACGACGCAAACCCGCCAGCCTTTGACGGAGCCATGCGACGGCGGAGAATAGGCCGCCGGCCAGGGCCGCGAGGAGGTACAGGGTGTCGCCGTAGCGGTCGATGAAGCTGTGCTGCTCGCGCTCATAGTAGTCGATGGCGCCCGGATGGATCGGTATACGCGCGCTCGTGGCCGCGACCGTCGTGTCGTAGGACGGCGCCAGCACGTACTCGGCCGCGTCGCTCGACTTCGCGGCGGCGGTGCGCAACTCGAACAGGTGTTGCGTCACGTCGGCGGCGGTGACCCGGCTTAGGGACGACCGGGCCATCAGCCGGTAGGAGGCGCCGACCGTCTTGACGTCGTCGCCGGGTAGTTTGGGCTGCCCACCGAACAGCCCCCCGGGGATGGTGACGGCCTGGAGGCGCGGGAAGCGCTCGATGATCGCGTCATCGTCGGGCACGCCGACGAAGTTGACCTTGCCGCCCTTGCTGACGGACTTGACCGCCTCGACCAACGCCAACGCCTTTGGCGCCGATGGGGCGATGATGCTGACGAACGCGTCCACCTTCCTCGATTGGATCGCCGCGCCGACGTCCGCAGCCTCGACCGGGACGAGAAGGACGGACTTGGCAGGGACCTTCGTCCCTGCCGCCTCTGTATCCAGGGTCAAGCCGTAGTAGCCGAGGATGTTCTTCAGCAACCAGAAGTCGGCGTCCTTATGTGCGGCGATGCCAAGCTTCTTTCCGGCGAGTTTTGGAAAATCATCGATTCCCGTCGTCTCCGTCGAGACGATGACCATGGCTTGGTCGCGAAGGATCGCGAGGGTCAGGCCGTTGGTGGGCAGGTCGACGTCGGGTCGGACCACCGCGAGGTCGGCTCGCCCGTCCTGGAGGGCGGCCGCGCTCTCCCGGACGTCGTCGAACGAGAGTATCTTAAGCCGGACGTTTTCGCCTCCGGCATCCAAGGCGTCGGCATAGGCCTTGATCAGGCCCGGTTCGGTGCCGTCCCTCGGGGCCACGGCGATAACGAGGGTCGTCGCCTGGGCGAGGTAGATCGCGAGGGCACCGGCGCCGAGGATAACTACGATGGCACCGACGGCGAGGATGCTGCGTCCGAAGAGCCATTGTGGAAGCTTCGGCATCACCCGTGATGATCCTTAGGAGACGGAAACTGCCAAGCAACGGCCAAGAATGGCGGGGGCTCCGCCTGGGTGCGACGATTTTGGATGCATCAACAGAATGTGATGAATGAAGGGCCTAGAGACTGGAAGTTGCGCCAATGATCAATCCCGGTCTCATCCCGCATGATGCCATCACCGAACTTGCATGATGAATACATACGGGAGTAAAGTCGGTTCGATCCTCGCCGAACGTCTCAGGCCGCCAGGGGCTTCGCTTTACGGATCTTGCCGTCGAGTTCGACGTGGATCTCATGGCTGGTGCCGTTCTTCGACCCGACGGCTTCGCGCGTCCATCTCGACCGCGCCCGTGACGGTGTCCCACTCGAAGATGCCGAGCCTTGCGATGTCGACGGCAAGGGATAGGCGGGCCTGGCTTGCTCGATTTGTTGCTTGGGCGATCTCAAGGCGCTCGTGCGCAGCTTGGCGAGATGCATGGGCAGCGACGTCCCCAGCGTTGTCGGCTTCTTGTCCGTGTGACATGCGGTCAGCGGAGCTTATGCCCGATGGCAAGGCGAGCCTGTTCCTTCAGCAGGAAGTCCGGTTCGCTCCGTTCGAGCATTCTCAGGGCCGCCCGGACGACCTCGCTCACGCTGCCGTATTGCCCGGAATGCACGCGCTCGCCCAGGAACGCGTGTTGCTCAGGTGTCACCGAGACGGTGATGGTTTTTCGTACGGCCATCTCCGACAACTACCAGACTATGACACCTGCTTACAGCATGGCTTCTCCGCATGCGGACCGGCCTGTCGATGTTCCTGGGAGGGTATCCCACATGGCTCCTGAAACCCGATACGTCAGTCTGACGCCCTGAATGAGTCGCGAGCTGAAAGGCTGCTCGGGGTGGTTTCCTGCCTATCGGCTTCTGGTCGAAAGGTCGTCAAAGCAGACGAAGTTCTAGGGCTCCTTCAGCGACAGTTTCTCCGAGGGCGATACAAGCCCAGCCCCAATCGCGATCCAGACGAGATGGGCGTCGGTGCGTGCCCCAAGAGTGGCGCGGATCACCGAGAGGTTGTTGTGCACCGTTTTGAGGCTCAGACACAGCGCCTCAGCGACGGCTTGGGCGGTCATCCCCCCGACGGTCAGGCTCAAGATTTCGAGCTCCCGCGGGCTGAGGTCGTCAAGCGCCGTGCGCCCGCCGACCACCTCGTCCTGAGCGATCGCGCGCGCGATGTCGGCGCTCATCGCCCGCTCGCCGCGGAGCACGGTCGCCACCGCCGCCAGCAGCTCACGGGGTGGGCTCGCCTTACTGACATACCCGCTCGCCCCGGCGGCGAAGGCTTGGCGCGCGGTCATTGCCCCGGTGCGCATGCTGAACACGACGATGCGAGCTGACCCATCCCATTGGCGGATGTGACGGATGGCCTCGATTCCGCTTGGGCCTGGCAGCGACAGGTCGAGGATCACGAGATCGGGCTCGTGAGCCTTGTATTGGAAATAGGCCATTGCCGCGTTCTCGGCTTCAGCGACCACGACCAAGCCCAGCTGTCGCTCGATCAGGCGGCGATAGCCCTCGCGCACGACCGGATGGTCATCGACGAGCAAGATGGTTGTGGCCATGAGGCGATCTCAGCCGGCCGTCGGCACAGATGCACAGGCATGGATGCCTGAACCGGTGCCGGTGAGCGAAAAGCTTCCGCCCAGGGCGGCGAGCCGCGCACGGATGCCGACGAGCCCACGGCCCGTGTGAGAAGCTGTTCGGGACACATCGCCCCCACCGTCATCGTCGAGCGTCAGCGTCACCGTTCGTGGTCCGGCCTCCGACCGGCCGAGCCGTAGGAAGATCCTGCTCGGCCGGCCATGTCGCAAGGCGTTCGTCAGCAGTTCCTGCGCGATCCGATAGAGGCTCGCCGCCACGTTCTCGGGTATGCCGGAGAGATCACCCCTGACATCGAGATGCAGGGCCGGCCCGGACCTGAGTTGTCCTCGCCAATCTGCCACGAGGCCGCGCAGAGCCTCCTCCAATCCAGCTTCGGCGAGATCGGGCAGTTCGAGGCGGGCCAGGGCTCCACGCAGGCTCTCCCGCATGGTGGCGATGATGGCTTCGATGCCCTGGGCGTCCTCGCGAAGATCGTCGCGCTCCGGGGGCGCAGCCAGTTCGATCGCTGCGGCACGTGCCCCCGCAGCGGCCAGGCACTGGCCGAAGGCATCGTGTAGGTCGCGCGCGAGGGCCTGCCGCTCTTCTTCCTGAACCGTAACGAGCCGCTGCATCAGGCCCGCGCGCTCGGCCTCAATGTTGGCAAGCCGGTCGGCGAGGGCGTTGCAGGCGCGGGCAATCCGGTCGAACTCGATGGCGGCAAAGCTCGGCAGAGGCGGGTGGGTGCTGGCCGTGTCGAGGTTTTCGAGCCCGTGCACGATCCGCCCGACCGGTGCAACGAGTCGCATCACGGCGAGCCAGTTGAGAAGGAGCGTCGCCGCCGCCAAACCAAGGACCAGTCCGCCTGCAAGGCGCGTGCGCCGCCAGAGACGAGCCGCCGATGCCATCGGATCGGGCCATGCCGTGACACTGCCGATGGTCCGCTCGCGATACACGATCGCCCGGATCGTCGGCGCGGCAGCGGCTTCCCAGACGAGGGCTTCGCGGAACCACGCAGGGGCGGCATCGAGGCCGTCCCAGTCACCGCAGAAGCGGCGGGGCAATCCACGCCGAGATGAATGTCGGCACAGATGCCCGGTAGGAGCGTGACGATGGCCGGCGCGGCCTGCGGTGCGCTGGCGGGCATTGCAGCTGGTCCGGCGCTTCCGAGGCCCGGCTGACGCGCGAGCTGCGCGGCGATCCGATCTGCCGACATTGCAGCCTCCCAGCGGAGGCTCGCGTGAGCGTCCCAGGCGGCCCATGCGACCGCCCCAACTAGGCAGAGCGCGGCCACAACCAGAAGGCGCAGACCGAGATGTGTGGGCAGGCTCATGGATCAAGCAGCCGGGCTCGAAGCGAGGCTCCGATTTGGCGCCTGGACCGTGGGGGTGCGCAAGTCATGGCTCACTCGGACGGGAAGAATGCCCGGGCTTCAGCGGGAGGACTTCCCTGGTCTGATCCCGCCACGATCCGGAGGATGGTGCTGTCCCCTCTCAACGGAGCCGACCATGTCGCTTCTCCTGTCTCGCCGTAACCTCCTGGCTGCGTCCGCCCTGCTCCCGCTCGGATTTCACCTCCCTGCAATAGCCGCGCCCGTGAATGGCCCGTACCGGGTCGGCGCGTTCACGGTGACGCCGTTGCGCGACGGTCTCTTTCCGCTGGAGCCGAGCATGATCCCGGCCGCCGAAAGCCAGGCCGGACAAGCCTTGCTGGAGGGGGCCGGTCTTCCTGCGAAGGGCCCGTCGCCAGAGCCGGTCAACGCGTTCCTGATCCGACGCGGGGAACGGCACTGGCTGCTCGATGCGGGCTGCGGCACCGTCCTCGGGCCGGGCTTCGACCGGGTAACCGCGGCACTGGCGGCGGAGGGCGTGCGGCCGGAGCAGATCGAGACCATCTGGCTGAGCCATCTGCACGCCGACCATGCCGGCGGTCTCTTGACGCCGGACCGCCTCGCGCGGTTCGCTAACGCGGAACTCGTGCTGCAGGAGCGTGAGGTGGCCTACTGGTCGGATGCGGCTGCCAGAGCCTCGGCTCCGGTTCCATTGAGCCCGATGTTCGAAACCGCACAGGCAGTGCTGGCGGCCTATCCTCACAGGATCCGCCGCGTCTCCGGCGAGGCGGAACTCGCACCGGGTATCCATGCTGTGCCGCTGCCCGGCCATACGCCGGGACATATGGGCGTCTTAATCGCGGACGGCTCCGACCGCCTGCTGATCTGGGGCGATATCGTCCACTCGCGAATCCTACAGCTGCCGCATCCGGATTGGACGGTGATCTGGGACACCGATCCAGCGGAAGCGATCACGACGCGACGGCGCATCCTCGACCGTGCGGCAGTCGACGGCTTGCGGGTGACGGGGATGCACCTCGCCACAAGTGGAAGGATCGAGCGTGCGGATGCGGGTTACGCACTGGTCTAGTTGCGCCGCAACTAGGGGACCGCGGATGTCCGCTTTCAAGGTCTCTTCAATGGACAATTGGCGGCCGCATCGGGTCGTAAGGCAAACGTTCGAGAAAGGTGGATTTCAACTGGTCCGCTTTTAAGCGGAAGATGCATCGAACCAGACGTAGCCTCGTGGACCAATTTCCACACAAGGAGAGGCTCATGAATTGCTCTTCCGGGAAATCAATCGCGCGATGTCTTTATCTTGTTCGTCGCAGCGCCCAGCATGACGACCTGAGATATACCAATAGACCAACGCAGAGAACGTTCCACTTGATACTATGGGTAACCCACCCTCAATATAACCAAAATTATTAAAGTTAGCGGTGGAAAAACTTATGCCACCCTTGAACGATGCGAAAAACCACATGGCGAAAAACATCGACACAACGAAATTAACGGCTAAGTAGTAATACTTGCTCCTTATCGCAAACCATTCCGCCAGAGCTATAGCAAAAAATATTTGTATTGCTGCGACAATATAGTACATAAATGATAATACAATTGCCTGAAGCACGATTCCAAATATGTTGTAGCTGCCCCACGATGTAGCCGGATACAGGATGGAGGCGCGGAGTGCTGCCGCCGTCAATATCATCAATGAGTAGCCCTTTAATATACGTCCCATTTTGAACCATTTGCAAGGGCCGCGCAGCAGCGCTTATTAACGCGACGCTGCCGTTCTCAGCCTCTTACCACTCAACGCAGCTTATATTTAGCCCTCGAATTCCACATACAGCCCCAAACTCAGGTTTTCGAAGGCATGGCGAACGTCCGCTTTTGAGGATCGCTGAATACGGCCTGAGTGGCTGTTTCGGGTCGCAAGCCGAATGACCGCTCGGGTTGGATTTCCGACAGTCCGCTCCGGGACGAGAAATGCAGGAAGCGGACGACGTTTCCGTGCCCTCCCGAGATCCCTGACGCTTGCGATAGCTAGGGCGCAAACATCGCGGCTACGCTGTGAGGTGCCTCCGCGCCGAAGAACCGGGCAAGGTTCCGCCCGGAGGCGTCGGCGATCCCGGCGCTTCGGGGGAAAAGGCTGCGCTCGTATGCCTTGAGCGCATCGTTCATGTTTTCAGGCGAGGCGATGATCGCTTTCGCGAGATCGGCACCATCATGGAGTGCTAGGTTCGCTCCCTCTCCCGCGAACGGCGACATCAGGTGCGCCGCGTCGCCGAGGAGGGTCAGGCCCGGCACACGGTCCCACCGATGGCCAACCGGCAGCGCATGGATCGGACGAAGGACCGGGTTTGTGTCGCTGGTCGTGATGAGCGCGGTCAGGTGTGGTGCCCATCCCGTGAACTCGGCTGCAATCCGGGCCATGGCCACCCCCGAGTCGCCGAAGTCGATGGCACGAAACCAAGGCTCCGGCCTGTTCAGAGCCGTGTACGTGTGGATACGCCCATCCGCATGGCGGTGTGCGAGGATCCCCATGCCCGGCGCCACCGCCATGAGCGTACCCCCGCCGATGGCGTTCGCGCTGGCCTTGAGGCGTACGGCACCCTCGCGGATGCTCGTCTCGACGAATGAGGTGCCCGTGTAGGCGGGGGCTGTCCCCGAGAGCAGGGAACGGACCTTCGACCACGCCCCGTCCGCGCCCACGAGCAGATCGGTCGTGACCGTGGCGCCGTTCGCGAAGCTGACCGCGTGCCGCCCGTCCCTGCATGCGGCGATCGCCACCGCCTTGTGGTCCCATCGGACCGTGTCCGCCGGGAGCGAGGCGATCAGCATCCGCCGCAGGTCGCCACGGTCGATCTCGGGTCGATGCCCCACGGGTGTACCGGGGCGGTCGAACAGCACGGTGCCGTTCCGGTCGACCACACGTTTGGCGTCTTCGCCGGGGCGGACGAGACGGAGGAACGCGTCGTGAAGGCCCGCGTCCCTCAGGGCGACCTCGCCGGTGTGCTCGTGGATGTCGAGCAGGCCGCCCTGCGTCCTCGCGTCGGCCGACGGTTCGCCCTCGTAGATCGTTGCCACGATCCCGTTGACATGGAGGATGCGGGCCAGCGCGAGGCCGCCGGGACCTGCGCCGAGGATCATGATCGACTGTCGCATGGCTGCGCTCCTGAGACCGCAGGCGCGCAGCACTCGTCGGTGCCGATCACTGCGGCTGCCCATGGTCGGGCATCTGCTTCGGAGACGCTGGCCGACCCACGCAAGGTGCGGGGGTGACGTGTATTCGACAGCCTTGGTTGGGCGGTCGTTTTGCGCGGCATCTACGAGGTTACGTCCAACCGCGCGGTCGAGCAATCTCCCGACCCCCACGGCGTAAACCACCATTTGCTTCCCATCTCGCCTGGAAGCCCCACCGACGCTCCGCATGCCCGACATGGGTCGGAGCCCGCCCGTTCGACTTTCGGCCGGATCGGATGGAAAGCGGAAGGCCCCCCTGGGCGGTCAAAGTTCTCAGTTGGCCGTGCTCGCGCCGGCGGACATCGACGGCTTCGGGTCGGTCGACGACGGGGTGACCGCTCGGGTGGCTCGAGGGCGACGAGTTCGTGCTCGTCCTACAGGCGAGCACGTTCGCGGCGGTGGCCTCCCGGGTCGAGATGATCCACCGGCGCCTCCGCGACGGCCTGAGGGGATCGGGACCTCCCGACGCGTTCACGGCCTCAAGCGCGTCGGTCGCCACGGTCGGGGCGGCGTCTCGGTAGAAGATGGCTCTGACCCAGCTATTCCAAACATCGCACGCCATTGCGGAACGTATTCGGCCGAGGTGACCGTCGAGCCATGGTAGGGATTCTCGCCGTAGGCTGATGCCGGTAAATCACCATCGAAAAGGAAGAGGTGACCTGGGGGGATGCCGAGAACGCGATAAGCCTGGGCAAGCAGGCGGGTGGTGTTCTCCCGAGCGTGACGCTCAGCCCACCAGCGCCACGGCGGTGTCGCGGAGCGGCCAGCCAACCAGGGCGCTGGAAGCTGCTCAGGGCCGAAGGTGTCCCAAGGGCTTGAAAAGAGGACGACCCGCCGAACCGGAAACCGCTTCGCGATGAAGGCGGCCATGCCCGCCCCTTGTGAAAGGCCGGACATGACGATCCGCGGCCAAGCCGGGCCACCGTCCGGTGCGAGAAAGCCACCCCAGCCAGCGTTGGGATGCTCGTGGTCGAGGTAGCGGAGCAAGGCAACCAAGCGCGTGACGATTCCCTCCGAGGGCGGGTTCGAGACCGGCCCTTCACCGCCAAAAACGCGTGCTGCACGAAAGCGCGCGGAGCATTGCGGAGGGCGTTGCGGGCAAGCCTGTGCGACAGCCGGTACGTCGTCATAGGGCAAGAAGATCACGCGATATCCTTGCTTCGCAACCGTTTCCATCAGCAATTCAGGGCCACCGTCGCGTCCGCCACCGGTGCCGGGCAGAAACACGACTAACGGAGCATTGCGTGTATCGTCTTTACCATTGAAAACTATGTTTTCGAAGTAAAAATCACCAACACCTTTATCTGCATCGGATGGCCTGACACGTTCAGCATCGATTTTCGCATGGACATGAGAGGGCATCAAGGCTATCAAAATGTATAGAACCATCATTATGGGCGTAAATCTCACGCATGAATCTCCATGTCGCTGGTTTTATCTTCCTTGTTGCGCCTGGGCACAGAAACGAAGCAAAAATCGCAGAGCTGATGTACCTGAAATTGTCTAACGTCCGAGAACGTGCCGCCGATTGTTCTCTCATTTCGCATACAGATAGGTCCCGCAAAGGCTCCGGTCAGTTTCTCCTTTCGGCATTGCATCGCCACTGAAGACGGCCAGGCTCAATTCACGACCACCATCGCCACGATAGACGACGATCCAACGGACGGGAGCTCCGCAGAACGTATTGCCATTCAGCAGCACAGGATCGGCCGGTGACGTCACCTTGAGGATGCGGGCAGGCTTCGGCCCGGTATCGGTGCCAAAGGCGGTCACATCCGCCGCCACGGAAAGAGGAAAGCTCTTTTTTGCGGCGATCAGTCTGTCCGGCGATAAGGTGATGTCGCCCGTAACCGCCATAGCGGTGCTGCTCATTGCCGACCAGTGTTCGATGCCCGACTGAGCGGCCGCAGGACCCAGCACGAAGGCCACGGCAACCGCCAGGGCAGAGCGTCTGATGGTCATTTTCCCGGGTAACTTACAATGGTTTATGTTCAAGTGAGGTCTCCGTCTCAACGCAATGAGCATATTCCATTCCAGCATCCTTTTTTTACCGAAGTATGATAAGATATTACGTTTTTTAACGTTGCTACTAAGCCGGACTAGACGTGTTTTCGATGCCGATGACATGTCTATTCGGTGCATTTGGACTAGACCGAGGCATTGCGCTCAAACCCTGCCACATCGATGAACATCCGGTTCGCTCTGGACCAAAGCCGATCCGCCTTAGTCTCGGTGGGTGAGGCGCTCCCAGTTACCGTGAGCAAGCTTTGCCCTGTCGGCGTCGTCGAGCGGGAGCCGGTCGAGGTATCCTCGGGCCTGTCGGCCGGGGCGGTACTGGTAGGGGTAGTCCGTGGAGAACAGGACGCGATCCAAGCCTACGATCTCGACGCATCGCCGGAAGTAGTCGAGGCTGAACATCCCGCTCGCCGTGACGTAGAGGTTGTCTCGCACGTAGTCGGCGACCGGTCGGTCGAGCTTGGCCACGCGCTGGAGCGCGGCCAGGCGCTCCAGATAGAACAGGACCACCTCGCCCCAGTGCCCGAGGATGACTTGGAGGCCTGGGTGGCGGTCGAACGTGCCCGCCAAAACGAGGCGCACGAACTGAAGCCCGGCCTCGTAGTGCCAGCCGAGCCCGTAGGCGGCGAGGGCGAGGTCGGTCTCTGGGTCGAAGCCCGCGTAGTTGGCGTCCCGCACCGCCCGCAGCGGGATCTGCGGGTGAATGAAAACCGGCACCCCCAGTTCTGCCGCGCAGGCGAACAGGGGCTGGAAGTCCGGGTGGTCGAGGTGCTTGTCCCGCGTCCGGCCGCAGACCATCGCGCCCTTGAGGCCGAGGTCGCGGACCGCGCGTTCGAGTTCACGCGGCGCAGCGTCGGGCGCGGGCGTCGGCAGCGCGGCGAAGCCTTGGAAGCGATCGGGCCGCCTGGCCACGGCCCCGGCGATCAGGTCGTTGGTGTGGCGGGCGAGCGCGGCGCTGTCGGCGGCAGCGAGATTATGCAGGCCGGGGGTCGTCAACGATAGAACCTGCACATCGACGCCCGCCTCGTCCATCAGGGCGATGCGTCCCGCGCCAAGGTCCTCCAGGCGTGCGCCGATCTCGCCCCGGTCGAAGGCCGCAGTGGGATCGTCGGCCGCAGCGATAGCCCAGGCGTCCCTCACAACGTGCGGCAGAAAGTGCTCCTCGACGGCGACCAGCTTCATCGGTGTCCCTCGTGCCGATCCCGTATCGGCGGTGCTGGAGATAGACCGACCGTGAGGCGTGCGGAACGCGCAGTGAACGCAAGCGTGTCCGTCGTCAGATGATTTGGGACATTCAGCGGTGTTCAGGAGCGGAGGCTCTGGTTCATCTGGGGTAAGAGGTTAGGCAGCCTGCGCGTGGTGGCGCAAGCGGCGATCCATCAGGGTCTGGCGCTTGATGCGTTCCCGCTCGGCCAGGATCCCTTCGCCGCGTCCGAAGTAGACGTCGGCGGGCGTGAGGTTGCTCAGGCTCTCATGGGCTCGGGCATGGTTGTAGTGTTCGACGAAGTCGGCAACCTGCGTCTCCAACTCGCCGGGCAAGTACGCGTGTTCGAGCAGGATGCGGTTCTTGAGTGTCTGATGCCAACGCTCGATCTTGCCCTGCGTTTGCGGATGGCATGGCGCACCGCGGATGTGGGTCATGCCCCGAATGCCGAGCCAGTCAGCCAGGTCGCTGGCGACGTAGCTTGGACCGTTGTCGGAGAGCAGGCGTGGCCGCGGCATCACCCGCGCCTGATCGAGCCCAGCCGCACCCAGCGCCAGGTCGAGCGTGGCGGTGACGTCGCTGGCCTGCATCGTCGTGCACAGCTTCCAGGCGACGATGTAGCGTGAGAAGTCGTCCAGGACCGTCGACAGGTAGTACCAGCCCCAGCCAACGACCTTCAAGTAGGTGAAGTCCGTCTGCCAAAGCTGGTTGGGCGCGGTGGTTTTATCGCGGAACTCGTCGGCGGCCTTGATGACGATATAGGCCGGGCTGGTGATCAGGTTCTGAGACTTGAGCAACCGGTAGACGGTCGCTTCCGAGACGAAGTAGCGCCGCTCGTCGGTGAAGCGCACCGCCAGCTCACGCGGACTGAGTTCAGGCTGCTCCAGAGCCAAGGCAACGATCTGCTCGCGGATCTCTGCAGGTAGACGGTTCCAGACCCGGCTCGGCTGCGAAGGATGGTCATTCAACGCCTCGGGGCCGCCGCGCTGGTAGGCGTCGTACCAGCGGTAGAACGTCGAGCGCGTGATGCCGAGCTTGTCCAGGGTGGCACGCACCGGCAGGTGGGATTGCTCGACCAGCCGGATGATCTCCAGCTTCTCGGGGGCCGGGTACCTCATGCCTCGTCGCCCCCAGCCCCGCTCATGCTTTTTTTAAGCAAACGGTTCTCCAGGACGAGATCAGCTACGACCTCCTTCAGCGCCCCCGCTTCGCGACGGAGATCCCGCACCTCATCCGTGGTGGCCGCACGAGACGTGTCACCGGACAGGCGCTTCTTGCCAGCCTCCAGGAACTCCTTGGACCAGCCGTAGTACATCGAGGCGGCAATCCCCTCACGTCGGCACAACTCCGCGATGCTGTCCTCGCCACGCAAGCCTTCCAGCACCACACGGATCTTCTCCTCGGACGAGAACTGCCGACGTGTGGCCCGACGGATGTCCTTGATCACCGCTTCTGCCGGCTTCTTGGCCGGTCCGGATGTCTGCTTCATCTTCGCTCCTCAGGGGCTACGATGAACCAGCCATCCTCCGTTCGTGAAGACCCTCATTCTGTCCCACAGGTGCTGACGTCGGACAGCGGTGCAACGTGCGGGGCCGACCTGTCAGGTCGCGGTCGAGGACGACGGCCTAGGCATTCCGGAGGCTGAGCGGTCCGCCGTGTTCACTCCGTACTACCGGATCGAGCGCTCCCGGAACCGCGGGACCGGCGGGACGGGTCTGGGGCTGGCCATCGCCCGGCAGATCGCAGAGGCGCACGGCGGCACCGTCGTGGCCGAGGCGACCGCGCTCGGCGGCGCCCGTCTCGTGCTGACCCTGCCCGCCGTCGCCTGACCACCCGGGCCGTCGTTACAAATCGTTACGCCGGCGCATCCGCCCGTCACATCCGGGAAGAAGCCCGGGTCGATCCTGCCCTCATCGGTCGCGGCGTCGGGAGACGGCGCCAAGACCCCACGAGAGCGGAGGATGCAACGATGCTGAAGTATCTCGCCCCGGTCGCCTTCCTGGCCGCCATCGCGGTCCCGGCCACCGCCGCGCCTTTGATCCAGGATGCGGTCTCCAACGGTTCGGACGGTGCCGAGATCATTCAAGTCTACGGCGGTTGCGGACCGTACGCCCATCGCGGCCCCTACGGCGGCTGCAGGACCGGTGGTCAGGCCGGTGGCTACGTTCGTGGCGCCTCCTGCCCGGCCGGCTTCCACATCGGACCCTACGGCCGCCGCTGCTGGCCGAACTGAGCTTTCACACCCCTTTCGCGACCACCGCGTCCGGCTGCGTTCCGGACGCGCATGGAGGCAAACATGATCCGTAAGATCGTCCTACCCCTTGCTGTCGCCGCAGGGCTTCTCACGGCCGGTTCGGCCGCCGAGGCCCGCGACGGCTGCGGCCTCGGCTTCCACCGCGGTTTCTACGGCTGGTGCCGTCCGAACCTGGGCTACCGTCCCTACGCCTACGGTCCCGTGTACCGTGGCTTCGGCTATCGTGGATGGGGCGGCCGCCGCTGGCACTACAGCTACCACTATGCCTGGCATCGTCGTTTCGGTTGGCATGGCGGCGGCCGTCGCTGGGGCGGGTTCCGGCATGCGGGCTGGCATCGTCGCTGGTGATGCCCTCCGTACCCCACAAGGGCGCCCCCGCCTCGGCGGCCTCGCCCTCGTCCCGCAACCCCGCCGGAGACCTCGCATGCCCCCTGCCGACAGGACGGCACCGCCGCGATTCAGCCGTCGCGGCTTGATCGCCGGATCGGTCCTCGGCCTGACTGCCCTCGGCGTCGCCGGCCTGTCGGCGATGGCCTCCCGGAAATCCGGGGCCGTCCATGTCGCCGACCCGGCCCTGGCCGGTCCGCTCGGCGACGTCTGGGTAGGCTCGCCCCGGGCACCCGTGACGCTCGTCGAGTACGCCGCGCTGACCTGCCCGCATTGCGCGGCGTTCCACGACGGGACCTGGCCGGCCGTCAAGGCGCGCTGGGTCGACGCCGGACAGGTACGCTTCGCCCTGCGCGGGTTTCCCCTGAGCCCCCTCGACACGGCCGGCTTCATGCTGGCCCGGGCCGACGGCGACCGGGACTACTACGCGCGCACCGACCTGCTGTTCGAGCGGCAGCGCGCCTGGGCGTTCGTGGAAAAACCGCTGGATGCCATGCGGGAACTGATGCGGCAGGCGGGAATCGACGGCGGCCGGTTCGATGCCATCCTTCGCGACCAGTCCCTCTACGACGGCGTGCAAGGCGTCTTCGCGCAGGCGAGCTCGGCCCTGGGCGTCCACAGCACGCCGACCCTGTTCGTGAACGACGACCGACACGAGGGCGCACTGACGGCGGACGCGCTCGGGGACATCATCGGGCGGGCCCTGGAACGGAGGCCGGGGTGAGGCTTGCCCTCGGGGTGCAGGGGCGGCCTCGATCCGTGGCCGCCCGCCGCTCCGGCTTGGTCCGGCAAGGTCGATCCGCGGCTGCGACGCCCGGCGCGGACGGAAGCGCGTGCCGTCCGTGCGCGCCTCGACGATACGGTCCATCCTGACCATGCCGAACGCGTCGCGCAGACGGCACCACGCCGGCACGAATGCGCGCCGCTCGGCATGGACGATCGCCGGGGGCGGGACCGGCCGCCCGGTCTCCGCGCGGTGCCCGTCGCTGTATCTGATACGCACCCGCGGCACGGGCCGGGCCGGCGCCGACATTCCCAGGACACGACGTCCGATACCGCTTCGGAGACGGGCCTCAGTGGGCGACCGGCACCTCGCCGGTGCGAAGCAGTCCCGCCCGCGCCGCGCCGGATTGGGGCAGCATCCAGCCGGGGTATTCCGGTGCGAGGGCACCCGCCTCGCCGAGCATGTCCAACTTCGACGGGCCGAGGGTGACTTCGAGGCTCACCAAGTTGGCTTCGAGCTGATCCACGCCCTTGACGCCGACGATGATGCTGGCGACGCCCGACTGCTGCCTGAGCTAGGCGAGCGCTACAGCCTCGTGCATCGCGCCGTGCGCCTTTGCGATCCCGTCCATCGCCGCGAGCACCGCGGTGGCGCACGCGTCGTCGACCAGCGGGAACGGCACGGTCGCGCGACGTCCGGCGTTCGCGCCGTTCCGGTACTCGATGATTGGGCTGTAGTCCCGCTCCCGCGTCCAATCCGCCAGATGCTTGCCGACGCACTGGTTGTTGCCTGCCACCTTCGGCTTAACCGGTGCCAATACGGTCTGAAGCGAGACACGCTTCTTGCCCTCGGCCCAATTCCGTCTGCACTTCGAAGGTTCTCGCCAGGATCTTCAATCAGTAGAGGAACGACATTTACATTGCTACAGCTATCGAAGAGCAGTTGGGGTGTTTAGCTAATTCCACCCGAATAGCGGGCTGCAGAACAACGTCGGCTTCCAAGCAGGCGTTGAAACGCGCGCGCGGCCGGGTTGGGTCGCTATTGGAAGGGCCGCCGAGGGTGGTTTTCTGCCTTTCCGCTTCGGGGCGGCGAGTGCATGGAGGCGGACATCCCGGCGGGGACCGATCACGACCCTTTGCAGAAGGTCGGAAGGTCCGCTTGCAGGCTACTCGGTATGGCATTCCCCGATGGCCGGGGCGGGTGAGAATGCGCGGCATCCTGACCGCCGGTGTGAAAATCTGAAACTTAAAATCAGCGGATGTCGTACCGCCTACAGACGACCCAAGAACGTTCGTGCCGAAGGCTCTGCTTAGGTACACTCTACCGCTTGGCCGAAAGGCAATAACCATCAATTGACGAGATTTTATATATCGGAACAATGCCGGAAGATTTTTGTTGTGACGAAGGTTGAATATGGCATTCAGCACTACAGGAGATCTTGCATGAAGAGGTTCACACTCGCCCTCACCGCACTGACCGCCCTTGGCGGCATCGCATTCGTGACCGGTTCGGCCAGCGCCGCCCCGATGTCCGTCAACGGCCTCCAGTCCGAGAGCGGCGTCACCCAGGTCCGCATGATGCAGAGCGACCGGATGATGATGAAGAAACGCATGATGCGGAAGCAAATGATGAAGCGCCGCATGATGAAGAAGCGGATGATGAACCGCGGTATGTGATTTCAAGCGCCTGACAGTCCCGGAGGTCCCGATGAAGGGATCTCCGCCCTGCAGGCCACGATTTCAAGGAAGACCGCTTGGCCCGAACCTATCTCACCCGATCAGCGCCAGAGACTGATTAGGTCGAGCGTCGCCGATGGATGTTCCGGCATCCCGTCGTCATCCGCATCACGCACTGGGTGAACGCGGTCTACCTCCTGGTCCTGGTGATGAGTGGCCTGCAAATCTTCAACGCCCACCCGGCCCTTTACTGGGGCAGCTTCTCGACCTTCGACACGCCGCTGATGGCGATGTCCTCGACCGAGGCCGACCCGCCCAAGGGCGTGACGACGGTGTTCGGTCACGGCTTCGACACGACGAGCTGGCTCGGCTCCCCGATCCCCGTGAGGAAGAACATGACCTACCTTCGATACGCACCCGACGTCGAGAAGCCCGATCCGGACGAGCAGAAGACGATTGACGGCATCATCAACGGCATGACGCAGCAATCGGAGACCGTCGAGGCACGCGAGCACCATGCCGTGCGTGCCAGCCATGCGAAGAGCTCTGCGTGCGTCACCGGCGAGTTGATGATTGCCGCCGGCCTGCCGCCCGAACTGGCCCAAGGGCTGTTCGCCACGCCCGGCACTCACCCCGTGGCGGTTCGCTTCGCTCAGGGGCCGGGCGAGACCCTGGGCGACCGGGTCTCGACCCACCGCGGCATGTCCATCAAGGTGTTCGACGTGCCCGGCGAGAAGCTGCCCGGCCACGCCGTCGACACCCAGGACTTCGTACTCGCGACGGGCACCACGTTTCCCTCGGGCACAGCGGCCGGCTTCCTGCGGGACGGCACCGTCATCGGGAAGTCCACGGGGTTGCCGGAAGGGGTGAAGAGCGCGGTCTCGTCGACGATGCGCAACCTCAATCGCGCGCTGCACGCCTTCGGGACGGAGAGCGCGCTGGCCGACTTCTTCGGCCATCCCTACAGCCACCCCCTCGCCGACAGCTACTTCAGCCAGGCGCCGGTCCGCTACGGCGATTACGTGGCCAAGCTCGGGGTCGTTCCGGCGACGGAAAGCCAGCGTGCCCTATCCGAGTGGCGGCTCGATCCGCATCAGGACGAGGACGGCTTCCGCCATGCCACGGTCGCCTTCTTCCGCGACCACGAGGTGGTGTTCGAGTTGAGGGCCCAGATCTGGGCCGACGCTGAGAGTCAACCCATCGAGGATGCCTCGGTCGACTGGCCGGTCTCCATCAGCCCCTACCGTACGGTCGCGACGCTGCGGCTGCCCCGCCAGGATGCCTACGGCGCGGACCGCGTGCGCTACTTTGACGAGGTGATGACCTTCCGTCCTGCCCATAGTCTCACGGCTCACCGGCCGCTTGGTTCCGTGATGCGCGCACGGCTTCGGGTCTACCAGGCGCTGAGCGATTTCCGCCACAGCAAGAATGGCGTGGCGTCCGAGGATACCGCGAGCATTGATCACGTTCCGGCCTAGGCGCGACATGACCGACATCGGACAGCCAAGGGGGGGCGACATGCTGATTGATGTCGCCCGGGCGCACGCCTGTGAGTTCGAGGGCCCCTCCGTCTCCGATTGAACCGACGATGCGGTGGTGTGCAACACGCACATCGACCGCGGCGGCGCCATCCTGACGAAGACGGTCGTGATCGAAGCCCTCAGGTTCCGGATCAGGGAGCCGACCGCAAAGAACTGAAGACGATGGTGAGTAGTTCCCGGGGGCTGGATGGCTCCGTGCCGTCAAGTCTCCGTCCGTCGACCGTTTGGAGCCGGTGTGATCGCACGGACCGCGCACGACGATGCTGGCTCGGCAAGCGCCAACCCGGCCATAGGTTCATGTTCTGATCACCTGTGCAGGTTCACCGAATGCCGCGGCGGGTCACTCGACCTCGATGCGTCCGATATGAGCGGCTCGCGGACCTGACTGGCACTCTCGGCCTGACGAAATCTGCGACGGACCAGTGTTCGTATTGCAGGGCGAAAATTGAAGGACAATGCCGTCATGTCCCTACATTTCGAACGCCTCGGCACGGGCCGGCCGCTACTGATGGTCCATGGGCTGGGGGCCAATCTCCGCACCTGGGATCCGCTCTTGAGCGCATTGCGCGGCTCGCGCGAACTGATCTTGGTCGACCTGCCGGGACATGGCAAATCGGCCCCGCTCGCGGGCCGGCAGACGGTGGAGGCTTATGCAGACGCCCTAGCCGGCTTCGTGCAGTCCCATGGCCTGACGCCGGCGGACCTTGTCGGCAGTTCGGTGGGGGGCCGGCTGGTGCTGGAGCTGGCGCGGCAGGGCATCGGTCGGCACTGTGTGGCGCTCGATCCCGGCGGTTTCTGGCGCGGATGGGAAACGCGCTGGTTACACTGGACGCTCGCGGCATCGATACGCCTGGTGCGGCTGCTGCGGCCCTTCCATCCCGGCCTGTCGCGCCACGCCGTCACCCGTACGGTGTTGCTGGCCCAACTGTCGGCCCGTCCGTGGGTGCTACCACCGCAGCTTGTTGAAGAGGAGCTGCGGAGCCTGGCGGCCACACCGGTGTTCGATGCGATGCTGCGCGAGCTGGCACGCGGACCGTTGCAGCAAGGCTCGGCAAAGACGCCTGGCCGGGTCACCATCGGCTGGGGCCGCCAGGACCACCTGCTGCTGCCACGCCAGGCTGCACGCGCCCAGGTAGCCTTCCCGTCGGCCCGGCTGCACTGGTTCGAACGCTGCAGCCACTTCCCGCATTGGGATCAGCCTGCCGAGACGGCGCGCGTGATCCTTGAAACGGCCGGTGAGGATGCGCCTTTAAAGGGCTTCTTGCACCCCAGAGCCTGCGGTCATCCCCGGATCGTCAAGCATATCGGCCGAGCTTGCCGCATCCTCTCGGGATCCGGTCCATAGTCCGCTCTTTTATCGCCGCGGAAATGAAGCAGCGCTTCAAAGCTAACCTAGAGCGCGGCATTTCGAGGCTGCGCTGATCGCGCTGACCTGCTCTGGTTGCGCTTCACATGGCCCATCCCGCGAACGACCGCTTTAATTAGCCTTGCCGTTTACAGGCTCGACAGCGGACCGTCTGAACTCGCGCTCCGGGCATTCCCCATGTGTCCCAAAGGGGATCGGCTACCGAACGTTTCCGCCCACGACCGACTCGGTAATTCGGAAGGTCTGCGTTCCGGCAAACTGTACGATCCCGAGCGACCGGGTCCGACGGAAAGCTGCCTGACGGATGTGAAATGAGCAGTTTAAAATACAGACATCGCTGGCGAGCAAGCGCTTCAAGCCGTGTGGATTGTGTGGCGGGCATGTCCTGGCCATCACACAGGTGGGTTTTCGGGTGTTTCTTGAGCGACCGCCGAAACCGCGTGTCGGCGTTCCAGTTTCAGTCGGTGCCCGTAGATACCTGCCGCCTGCAGAAGGCCGAGACGGATCTTGAGGCCGACCCGGGCGCTTACTGCGTTGGATACCGTAGTCGATCGCATCAACCGAACGACGAGGGCGGCCAGAGTTGCCAGACAGACTCTGAGCTCAAGACGGCGAACACGAGGTGAGGAATGATGTCAGGGAACCGGCGACTTTTCGAGGAAGGGTTAGACCTTCTCCACGGAGCGCATCGGCAGGGGGCGGCGCAGGCGACGCGCAACAACAAGACGGCGACGCTGCCGAAGCTGAAACAGATGCTGGAGGCGGGATCCAAGCAGAACATCGTTCAGCAGAAGCGGTTGGATGAAGTATTTGATCTAATCGGTATCAGGCCCGATCCCAAAAAAGATTCAGCCATGCAGGGCATCTGCGATCTCAACGAAGCAGAAATAGCCAAGCACAGGAACGCCGTCGACCGCGATCTCCTCAACATTGAGTACGGTCAAGTTGCGGCGCATTTCTACATCGCCCGGTATGGGACGCTACGTAGTGCTGCGCACGCGCTCGGGCACGCCAAAGCCGCCAAGCTTTTAGATCGTACGCTTGTCGAGACCCGCGCGATCGATCAGGCCTTCACACAGCTCTACAATCATCTACTGGCACGCCGCACCTCGACCCGCTATCCGGACGAGACCGCGGTCACCACCACGGCGTACATGCACCCCCGCCTTACGGTTGGGCTAGCGCTTGGCGGTATGTTGGTCGCGGTCGCGTTCTCGGAAGCCGGGCGATCCAAGCGACGCTGACGGGTGGACGCAGCATGGCTCTTATGTGGGGCCTGCTGCCGTCTGCTTCAGGGGACGGGCGAATGTATCTCGAATGGCCGGGTTGGGTCGAAATCCGTCCGTCTGCTTCAAGACTCGCTCGGTTGAATTTCTCCCTTCCAGCATTGCGGCACCGTACTCACGGAAACGGATGTTCTGTCCACCGGTACCGAAAAATACTTCGCCGCACGGTACGGGCAGCCGCCTCACCTCGAACAAGGCTCAAATGCTGATCGCGGCTTCAAATTATGAATTCGAGATACGTCAGGGGCCGTCCCCGGTTCGTGCTTCGAGCATCTGGACTGTGGGCACGACTGTGCATGTGATGGAGTGCCGATGCAAAAAGCTCGCACATACTCTCAGCTGAGGGTTCGCCATCGAAACCGCCTGGCAAAGCGCGGGGCAGTAAGGCTGCAGGCTCATAGCTGAATTTTGCATACGCCGCACAAACGTATGATTCTAATGCGCTCCAAGCATAAATTTCCCCTGCGGAAGGCAACAGGAGAATATTAGGCCAAATCAATTTTTGGATATCACTGAATATTTATTTGTACGTACGCGACGTTCGGCCGCCTCATCGCTCGTCCGTCGATTTTTGCTTTATGTGACTTCGACATGCGCTGCCAACTTGGTTGTATCCACACGGTTCGGCACGCGGCGAGGTTGAACGGTTGATGGCTGAAGCAGTGAAGGGGGTTTGCCCCTATTGCGGCGTCGGATGCGGCATCGTGATGGACGTCGTCGATGGGCGCATTGCACGGGTTAGCGGGGACAAGTCCCACCCAGCCAATCGCGGGCGCCTCTGCACGAAAGGGGCGAGTTGCGGCGAGGCTGTCGCGGTACCCGAACGGCTGGACACCGCATACCGGCGATCTGCTCGCTCGGACGGCTTCTCCAGCGCATCCCTCGGTGCTGCAGTTACCGAAACGGCTCGGCGCTTGTGCGAGATCCGCGACGAGCATGGGCCGGATGCGATCGCCTTCCATATCTCAGGGCAGATGTCGATCGAGGCGCAGTACCTCGCTACCAAGCTCGCCAAGGGCTTTATCCGCACGCGGCACGTGGAGGCGAACTCTCGCTTCTGCATGGCGAGCGCCAGCAGCGGCTATCGGCTTTCGCTCGGCGCCGACGCGCCGCCCGGTTCCTACGAAGACTTCGAGCGTGCAGATCTCTTCCTGGTCATCGGATCGAACATGGCCGACTGCCATCCGATCCTGTTTCTGCGGATGATGGAGCGTGTCCGCGGCGGCGCCCGGCTTATCGTGATCGACCCGCGCCGCACGACGACCGCCGAAAAGGCCAGCCTCTTCTTGCAGCTTCGGCCGGGCACGGATCTCGCCCTGCTGAACGGCCTGTTGCACCTTCTCGTCGAGAACGACCACATCGATACCAGCTTCATCGCGCGGCACACCGAAGATTGGGGCGCGATGCCGGCGTTCCTCGCTGACTATCCTCCCGCCAAGGTTGCAGCGATCACCGGCCTCATCGAGGCCGACATCAGGCAGGCGGCGGCCTGGATCGGCGAGGCCGGAGAATGGGTCTCGCTCTGGTCGATGGGCTTGAACCAGAGCACGCGGGGGACGGCCCACACCAACGCGTTGTGCAACCTTCATCTGGCCACCGGCCGGATCTGCCGGCTCGGTAGCGGCCCGTTCTCGCTCACCGGACAGGCGAACGCGATGGGCGGTCGTGAGGTTGGTTATATGGGGCGCGGTCTGCCGGGCCAGCGATCGACTGCGGATGCGGACGATCGGGCCTTCGTCGAGCGGGCTTGGGACCTGCCGGCGGGGAGCGTTCGCGACGAGTCCGACGTGGGGGCCGTCGCAATGTTCGAGGCGATGGCCGAGCAGCGTGTCCGTGCATGCTGGATCATCTGCACCAATCCCGTCGCCTCCGCTCCGGACCGCAAGAAGGTACTCACGGCGCTCAAAACGGCGGAGTTCGTCGTGGTGCAGGACGCGTTCCGAGATGCGGAGACCAACGCCTACGCCGACATCCTCCTGCCCGGCGCACTTTGGGCCGAGGGCGACGGCGTCATGACCAACTCCGAGCGCACGATGACGTTGACGAGCAGGGCCGTCGCGCCCCCGGGGGAGGCAGCGCCGGATTGGTCGATCATCGCCAGCGTTGCCCGTGCCATGGGCTATGGCGACGCGTTCGCCTACGAGACGGCCTCGGAAATCTTCGACGAGTTCGCCCGCTTCGCCAATCCGCGGACGGGATACGACATCCGCGGAGCCAGCCATGCCCGCCTGCGCGAGGGTGCGTTGCAGTGGCCGGTCGCCCCGGACACGGGAAACGACAGCAGTGCGATTCTCTATCGAACGCCCGAGGGCCTGAACTTTCCCACCGAAACGGGGCGCGCCCGCTTCTTCGCACAACCCTTCGCCAGCCCAGCGGAAACACCGGACACCACCTATCCGTTCGTCCTCGATACAGGTCGTGTCCAGCATCAGTGGCACACGGCAACGAAGACAGGACGGATCGCGGCCTTGAACCGCCTGAATCCCGGTCCCTTCATCGAGATCCATCCCGAGGATGCCACGACGCTCGGCATCGCCGAAGGGAATGCGGTGGAGATCCGGACCCCGCGCGGCAGCGCGACGTTGCCGGCCTCGGTGACGGACCGGGTGTCACCGGGCTCCTGCTTCGCGCCCTTCCACTGGAACGACCGCTTCGGCGTCGACCTGACCGTGAATGCGGTGACCGACGATGCCGTCGATCCGATCTCTCTGCAACCGGCGTTCAAGAGCAGCGCGGTCGCTTTGACCCGTATTGCCGCCCAGCCGCTGGACGAGGCCACAGGCTCGGCGGCCGGCGATGGCTCGGGCGAACGGCCAGATTCATCGGATGCCGTTCGTACCCTTTCGAACTTGCTTGGGATCGAGGCCGCGCTGCCGCAGGCTTTCGACGCGGATGCGCGCCTCTATTTACAAGGTTATGTGGCTGGGCTCGGTGCAGATACACCGACTTTGAACCGCGTCCCGGTCCTTCCCGAGACCGCTCCGCTCGACAGGTCCAGCCGCTTGCAACTCGACGGTTTGCTCGCGGGGCTGTTCTCCCGCGTACGAGCTGAAGCCGGGACGAAGGGCCAACCAGCGCTCGATACGCCAGCACAGGCGGCGATTCCGATCGTCTGGGGGTCGCAGACAGGCAACGCGGAAGCGCTCGCCCAGCGTTGTGCAGAAGCCTTGGAGAAGGCTAATCGGCCTACGCGTCTGGCCCCCCTGAATGACGTTCGCCCGAAAGATCTTGCTGAGGGACCCGCCTTGTTCGTCACCAGCACCTTCGGTGACGGGGATTCGCCCGATAACGCAGGCCTATTCTGGGAAGCTCTGGAAGCGGCCGACGCTCCCCGGCTTGACGGCCTGCGCTACGGCGTTTTGGCGCTTGGCGATAGCAGCTACGACCAGTTCTGCGGTTTCGGTCGCAAATTGGATGCTCGGCTGGCCGAACTCGGGGCCGAGCGGATCATCGAACGGGCCGAATGCGAGCCTGGCGACGAGGCCACGTCCGCAGCCTGGATCGCCCGAGCGACAGCTCTCCTGGTGAGAGATATCGGGGAAGCCGATGCCGGAAAGACGATTAAGCCCGTGCCTGCCGCCTCGACGCCTGGATCTGTTTCGGCCTGGGACCGCAAGCACCCCTACCGCTCGCGGCTGATCGGGAACCGCCACCTCAACGGCCCTGACAGCGGGAAAGAAACTCGGCAGTTCACTTTCGCTCTCGGCGAAGACGGTCCCACCTACGAGGCCGGGGATGCGATCGGCGTGTGGCCGCGCAACGATCCCGGCGTTGTCGCTGAAATCGTCGCTGCGCTTCACCTCCAGCTGGACTCGGAGGTCGTGGTCGAGCAGGGCATGATGACCCTGGAGGATGCGCTGGCGCGGCACTACGACATCGCTAGGCCTTCGCCCGAATTCTTGGATTGGTGGGCGTCCGTCTTCGGGGACCATGAGCTTCGCGAAACGCTGGCTCTGACCGGCAGCGAGCGCGCGGCACGGCTCTCTGGCCTGCAGATCGCCGATTTGCTGACGGGCACGTCGGTCGCGATCGAGCCGGAGGCGTTTCTTCCACGCCTGCGCAAGCTGCAGCCACGCCTTTACTCGATCTCGTCCAGCCCGAAGCTGCATCCGCGCGAGGTCCAGACGACGGTGGCGATCGTTCGCTACACCGCAGGCAACCGCGGGCGGACGGGCGTGTCGGCGGGCTATCTTGCCGACCGAGCCGACGGCGACATCCCGATCTTCATCCAGGCCAATCCAAATTTCCGGCCACCTGTGGCGCCGGACGTACCGATAGTGATGATCGGCCCTGGGACCGGCGTCGCGCCGTTCCACGCCTTCTTGGAGGAACGGCAGGCGCGCGGCGCACGCGGCCGCAACTGGCTGTTCTTCGGCGAGCAGCGCATCGCGACCGACTTCTACTATCGCGACTCCTTCGAGGCATGGCAGCGCAGCGGACTGCTGACACGGATCGACACCGCCTTCTCGCGCGATCAGCCTGAGCGGATCTACGTCCAGGACCGCATGCGAGAGCAGGGTGCCGAACTCTGGCGCTGGCTGGAAGAAGGGGCGCACCTCTACGTCTGCGGCGACGCAGCCCACATGGCCAGGGACGTAGATGCCACCCTGCGAATCGTTATCCGGGAGGCAGGCGGTCTTTCCGGCGACAAGGCCGACGCCTACGTCGCCGAACTCACCAAGACAAAGCGCTACCTCCGCGACGTCTACTGAAGTAATAGCATTTCTCATTCAGCCTGTGTGGTCATACCAATGAGCGCGATCGATATGCTATCAAATTCTGTAGATCTTCGAAGAACTGCTGATTTTGCGCGCTGGATGAGCGCCTTACGCTTGATCGGCGCAGGCCTTGTCGCACTCGGCGTTGTGTTTGAGTTCGTAGGCGAGCTGGCTGGGCGACAATCTGAACGCCAAATTCAGGCGGCTCATGAAATCCAGATTCAGCAGCTCGCTGAGCGAATGAACTTGTTGCGACGTTCGACAATTATAAACGATCACGCATCGAGCGGTATTCAAACTAGTTCTTCGTTATCATCTCAATATAATGACAGATTGAGCAAGTCGTCATCCTGCCCACGCGCAAGGCAGAGCACGGAGCTTTAACGCAGTTTCCTTCACCCCCTCCCCCCCCACGGTAGCATGAGACACTGTTGTAAACTAACGTCTACCCGCTCGTTTTGCGTCTGCGTTGGGTGGGAGGCTGCCTGTCCGCTTATGGGCGGCTGAGCCGGCGAAGCGGACCCACCAAGCGAACGTGGGTAACGTGTGCTTCAAGTGTGAGGCGTGTAATCAACCTGGGCCAGCGGTCAGGGAGAGGGCGGCTGCGATCATCAGCCAACGTCTTGGACCCCAGAATGCCGAGCGCACGGCCTGTCGAGCCGCTTGCGGCCAGGGGGCTCGAGTCGCTCCGTAAGTCGTTTTACTTCCCGATAACAGCACGCAGTCCCTCAATCGTCGGCGTCGTCACCAACGAGCACTACTGCGACGAGGGCTTGTTTCATAGCATTCGAAATCGCTCATGAGCCACGTCACGCTCAATGCTTAAAATAGAGTTACCAACTAACAAACCCGGACTACGTTGCGATACAAATCAATATGATTTTCGTCGCGCTTATGGGCACATGACAAGCAATTTTCGGTTGTAATCGGCAAATTAACATGCAATATCAAGGAATTCTATCACTGCGAACGATATCCAAAGCTACTAAAATTTGTAACGAATATCGGGGGCGGGTTGTGGCTGGATCTGCTGTAGTAGAGCCCAAATTCGTGGCGCCTCCTGTATCAAATGACACTAAGCCAGTCTACGTCGTGGGCGGACGTGTCTTGGTCGCATCGGGGCACGAGGTTTCCTGCCGTGCGACCGAAATTTCGTTGAAGTCGGCCGACATTATCGCCAACGCCGAGGTCGAAGTGGGTGAGACGGCGGTCTGCTTCCTCACCAATATCGGCATACTGCTGGGCCGCGTGACCAAGATCACGGCGGAAGGCTTCACCCTCGATCTGTACCTGCCCGAGTTCCGACGCGGCCCCGTCGCGGCCCGCCTCGAATGGCACGCCCGCCGATGCGCACAAACGGTGGAACTGCGTGCCGCGCCGCGTATCGTACCCATACACCGTTCGGTAGAAATCAAGTTTGCTCAGGACATCGTCCTGCGGGGCGAGATCCTGAACCTGTCACGGACTGGCGCAGCCATTTCCCTTAGCTCCTCCACCGTGCCTTTTGTCGGCACCCGGATCAAGGTCGGAGTTCACTATGCCACGATCGTGCGTCACCTCGAAGGAGGTATCGCCGTTCAATTCTGCGAGCCCTTGGCCGCCAACTGCTTCGACGAGCAGATTAGGCTCTGACCGCGCCTCGGCCCCTGAAGCTGGCGACGCAACGTCAGTGCTGGGCAGATATCGAAATCGCAAACGTGAACTTTGACGACGAGCACACTCAAACTATGGCGCAGATGATGATGTGCTCGGGGCAAGCTTCGCGTGCCGAGCAGGACGACATCCTTCCGGGCCACATCGTGCTAGAAAGCGCAACGGTCCCGCGGATGGATGTGCTCCGTCGAGAATACGGTCTTCAAAGGACCCTCGCGTGTCCGGATAGCCGACGCTGAAGGCCAACGCGGCCGATCCGAAGCCGCGTGGGCATGACACAATGTCACTCGCTGAGTTGAAGGCAAGCGGCGCCATCAGATCCGGCCCAAACAACGCGTCTCACAGGATACGGCTTCGTTGCACGCGGAGAACCCCGGCTCCCGGGGCAAGTTTTGCCGAAGCACTACGACTTTTGCTGCAGCGAACGCAGGGCATACAGGGCACGCCCTAGTTGATGAAACGCACTGATCTAACGACTAGAATGCGGTCGCAAGGTACTTCGCCCGGATGGCACATCTCGGAACTCACGACTCTACCCTCGTCGCAATTTCGATTCTGATCGCTGCCGCCGCTTCCTACACGGCGCTCGACCTCGCCGCACGCATGCGTGCCACCACCGGATGGCCTTCGCGGGCGTGGCTCGCCGCCGCCGCCGTCGCCATGGGAGGCGGCATCTGGTCGATGCATTTCGTTGCCATGTTGGCCTTCAGCCTTCCGGGCCTGGAGGTCGGCTACGATCTACGCCTGACCCTGCTCTCGCTGATGCTGCCCATCACGCTCACGGGGCTCGGCTTCGTCGTCGTCAACGGGCCAGGCGCAGGACCGGGTGCCCTCTGCCTCAGCGGCCTCGTGATGGGGCTCGGCATCGCGGGAATGCACTACACGGGCATGATGGCCATGCGCATGCCGGCCGACCTGAGATATAACCATTTTTGGGTCGCCATCTCGATCCTCATCGCCATCGGCGCAGCCATCGCCGCGCTCTGGCTCGCCTTCCAGCAGACTAGCGTCAAGCTGCGCCTCCTTGCCGCCGCGGTCATGGGCTTCGCCGTTTCAGGCATGCACTACGGCGCGATGCAGGGTTCCGCGTTCAGCGCGCATGCGCCCGTCGATCATGCTCACAGTACCGTGGGTGTGAACCAAACCTACCTCGCGCTTTGGGTCATAGGCACGACCTTCCTGATCCTCGTCTTGGCACTGACTGCAGCCATGTTCGACCGGCACCTGTCGGAGGCATCTGAGCACGAGGCCGCGGCTCTCCGCGCCAGTGAGGAGCGCTTCCGACTGCTGCTCCAGGGCGTGAGAGACTACGCGATCTTTATGCTCGATACTGAAGGCCGGATCGCCAACTGGAACGCCGGGGCTGAGTGCATCAAGGGCTACACAGCCGAGGAAATTGTGGGCAGTCACCTGTCTCGCTTTTACACGCCGGCAGACCTCCAGCGCGGCGTTCCGGCCACGGCGCTCATGACTGCGGCCCGCGAGGGGCGGTTCGAGGACGAGGGCTGGCGGGTGCGCAAGGATGGCAGCCGCTTCTGGGCCAACGTGGTGATCGACGCAATCCGCAACGAGCAAGGCCTCCTTGTTGGCTACGCGAAGGTCACACGCGACATTACCGAGCGCAAGCAGGCCCAGGAATCGCTGGATCAAGCCCGTGAGGCGCTTGCACAGGCTCAGAAGATGGAGGCGGTGGGCCAGCTCACGGGAGGGGTCGCGCACGACTTCAACAATCTCCTCATGGCGGTCCTCGGCAGCCTCGAATTGCTGCGGAAACGCCTACCGGACGATCCCAAGCTCACACGCCTGCTCGACAATGCAGTTCAGGGCGCGCAGCGTGGTGCTGCCCTGACGCAGCGCATGCTCGCCTTCGCGCGACGGCAGCAGCTGAAGCCCGAGGCGGTGGACTTGCCTCAACTCGTGCAGGGTATGACGGACCTGCTCCAAAGCTCTATCGGACCGCAGATACGTATCGAGACCCGCTTCCCGCTAGGCTTACCGCGCGTCATGGTAGATGCGCACCAGTGTGAACTGGCGCTTCTCAACCTGACTGTGAACGCACGCGATGCCATGCCCGAGGGCGGCACGATCACAATTGTGGGTCGCGAAGCGGGCGAGGAAGATGCGGCCGATCTTTCCGAAGGCCGCTTCATCTGCCTCTCGGTGGCGGACACAGGCAGCGGCATGGACGCGGCGACCCTCGCCCGTGCGCAGGAGCCATTCTTCACCACTAAGGGCGTCGGCAAGGGAACAGGGCTGGGCCTTCCTATGGTGCAGGGCTTGACTGCGCAGTCACAGGGCCTTCTCACGCTCAGGAGCCAGGTCGGCGAGGGAACGACTGCGGAAATGTGGTTTCCAATGGCCGAGGCTGGGGCACAAGCGGAAACTGTGAACGCTGCACCTTCCCCCCGTATGTCGTCGCGGTCTTTGGCCGTGCTGGTCGTCGATGACGATCCCCTGGTTCTCGAAAACACAGCAGCGATGCTGGAGGATTTGGGTCATTACGCCGTTGAAGCCCGGTCGGGCCAGGATGCTCTGGACATTCTTGATCGCAGACAAGGGCTGGACCTCGTCATTACCGACCACGCTATGCCGGGCATGACGGGAACACAGCTGGCAGAGCAGATCGCACGCGTGCACCCTGGGTTGCCAGTTATTTTAGCCTCGGGCTACGCCGAGGTATCGTCAAAGCGCACCCTTGTTCTACCTCGGCTGAGCAAGCCGTTTGATCAAGGCACACTGGCTCAGGTAGTCGCCAACGCGGTTCATGGCGCCGAAATTACCAGCAAGATCATCAGCTTTCGCTCCAGAGCAACCACACTAGATTGTTCGGATGCCGCACGCGATGCATGCCAAAATTGAGGTTCTCGGGAGCTAATCATCTTCCAGAAGCTTCATCAATGAATGGAGATGGTCTGTATGACCGTGCCCCTTCACCTCCAAATCAAAATGATAGATCCGCCGCTCGGTCGCGCGCATTTCTGACAGGCCCTCCCAGCACTCACAAAGTGAGGTACTATGATCAGCTGAACCATAAAACTTGAGGTTTTGCCAAGCAGATTGAGGCACGGCGTCAGACATGTTGCGCAAATAGTGATATTTTCCACCGCATGTGGTGGCACCCTTAATCACCTTGGTGCATTTGCTCCATAAGGCCGCAAGGAATGGCCGATGACTATCTAGGTCGCGCGAAGGGTCCGCCGTGCCACGAGGCCGAGGGACGAGCCCTGCACGATGATCGTGAACAGCACCACGGCGTAGGTCGCCGCCAGGATCGCGGGCTTGGCGTCGCTCTCCGGTATCGACAGCGCCAGTGCCACCGAGATGCCTCCGCGCGCACCCGCCCAGTTCAGGAAAGGCACGTTGCCGAGCGAGAGGTTGCCGCCCCAGCGGAACAGCATGACGGGCGCTGATACCGCGACGAGACGGGCGACCAGCACGATGGGGACGGAACATGCCGCCAGCGCCAGGCCGGCGACCTGGTAGCGCAGGACGAGCACCTCCAGGCCGATTAGGAGGAACAGCACCGCATCGATGAGCGTCCACAGGGCGGAGACGTACTTCCGCGCTGCTCAGCGCCATCGCCTCCTCGAACATCGGCGTCGCCGGCACGACCTTCTCCATCGCCGCCCTGACCCTGGCCTCCGGCCAGATGGGTCCCCGGCTCCTGCGCAACTTCATCCGCGATGGTCGCAACCAGACGGTGCTCGGCATCTTCCTGGGGACCTTCGCCTACGCGCTGATGGTCCTGCGGCGTGGTGGACTACCTCGGCGATGCCCGGTGCCGGATCGCCCCGCGGCACCTGCCGACAGGTGTGGTAATGCGCGAGGGCCGGAGCCGTGCTCGTGCACCCGGTAACGAATTACGACGGTCTGTGCGATGCCATGTTCCCCATGATCCGGCAGAACGCGGGCGGCTCGGTCCACAGGCTCGGCCGGCTGCTCGACGTGCTCGCGCGCGTCGTCGAGGTCGAGAGGCGGCCGGACCGGACGGCGGAGCTCTCCCGGCATGCCGATCTTGTCATCGCCGCCGCCGACCGCGACGTGGCGGACCCGTCCGACATCGCCGACCTGGATGACCGCTACCGCAGGCTATGCGCCGCCAATCTGGGCATCGTGTAGCGGCCGGAATCAGACCCCGCGATACCTAAGACTGAATGTCCGAGACGGGTGGAATTCCGCCGGTCAGGTTTTGGGAATAGATCCTAAGCTCGACTTTGGCCACTCATGCGGCGTGGCAGAGGGCATAGGCCCAGGGCGCTGGCAAACGGAAGCCGGGTTTTGTTCGGGCGCGTCGGCGCGGTGATGTTGCCAAAGTCCGCTCGCGCCAGATCGCATAGCGCACGGCGGCCAGAGCATCGGCGAAGGTCGGGCGCGGTTTGGGGTACCACGCGGCGGCCGCGATCCGTTGCCGTTGGCGGACTGGGAGCCGTGCAGCCAGCAGCGTGACGATCGAGAACAGGGCGAGCAGGCAGGGCGTGGTGCGGGCGATGGCCTTGTCCGACCACTGCCGCTGCGTCTCGACACCGAGATGGGCGCGCGCTTCCTGGAAGGTGACCTCAACGGTCCAGCGCCGCACGAACCACCCCACGATCTGCGCGGGCTCGCGCACCGGTTCGGTGCAGAGCAGGGCCTGCGGTGCAAAGCGGCTCTCGGGATCGCGCACCAGCACCCATCGGATCGGCACGACCGGCAGACCGCCGTGCCGCCACACGGCGGTCCCGGAGGCGATCTCAAGGGTGCGCTCGCCCGCCCCGTACCAGCCGGGCACCACGACCGCGTGCCAGCGCGTGTCCTTGGCCGCGAGGATCGCGGCGAGCGTCGGCAGCCGCGCGCCTTTGGTCCGCGGGCGTCCAATCGTGCCGGGCGGCCGAGGTGGGGCCGGCTCGTAGAGAGCAGCATCCAGCCGCAGGCGGGTGATCGCCGTGATGCGAGCGCGGCGCATCGCGTCGAGGAACAGCAAGGCCGAGAAGCCGCTGTCGCCCACCACAACGAGGTCGCGTGCGCGCAGCCAGCGGCGAGCCTGGAGAGCGAGTTGGCGTCCGACGTCGAGCAGAGGCTTGTGCCGACGGCCCCGTTCGCGACAGGCGCGCTCTGACGGCACCAACGCGGTTAGGAACGGCAGCGCCCAGACGCGCCCCGCCCAGGGGATCGGGGCGAGCACCATGAGGCTCATCCAGCGCAGCCCGCTCGCCTTGACGAAATGGCTGTCGGAGGAGCGAACTGGATCACGGTAGATGCCCTTGGCCGCGATCCGCTTGCCGCGGCGGCGCTCGATCGTATCGTCCAGTCCCAGGACCACGGGGCCGCGTTGCGCGAACGCATCGACGAGGAGCCCGAGCAGGATACGGCTGCCGGAGCGCGGGCACCACGCCGCTCGGTTGAGGATACGGTGGACGTTCACGAACCGCCGCTCCTGCGCGCGGCCGATGATGCGCAGGACGCTCGTCACCGTGCGCCGCCCCGGCGTCAGGATCGCGCCGATCAGCAACAGCTGAGCATGGCGCCAGGAGCGGTGGACGAACAGCGGCGCGAACGCCAGGATGATCCCGGCAAAGCGGGTGGGCAGGGGCAGCATGGCGGTGTCTCTTGGCGGGGACGCCACCAGCCTATCCCTCACGCCCGCTTCGTCACCTCCGCCCACTCCACGCGCCGCAAATGGCCAAAGTCGAGCTAAGAAAGCGGACAACCGACGCAATATGCGGAGGCCTCCGGCCCCTGACGCAGACCCATGGTCCGTCGAAAGAAAAGCCTCCGATCAAAAGGAGTGAACACAAGGGCTTCGGCATCTGGCCGGGTGATATGGTTCTCGTCATAGTCCAAGCGGAGTGACGTTGCCTCCGTCCTACCGTGAGGCGTTCGTGTACCAGGTGACAGAGCTCAGCCGCCGTCAGTCGGCGCGTCGAGCAGTGCCCTGACACGCCGGGCCAGCTCCGTCCTCCCGTATGGCTTGTCGATGACCTCGAACTCGGGACCGTCTTCACCCTCAAGCGAGGCCTCGGCGTAGCCTGTCGTCAGTAGGATCCCAATCCGTGGCCGCCGCGCACGAGCCGCACGCGCCAGCATCGTTCCGTCGACGCCGCCGGGCATGACGAGGTCGGTGAACAGCAGGTCGACGTGCTCGCCGCCGTCGAGCAGGTCGAGCGCCGCCTTGGGACCGTCCACGACGAGGACGTGGAGCGTGCCTACCGGCGACAGCCACGATTGGCCTGATCGGATGACCGTTAACGCGGACGTCGACCATGCCTACAGGCGACTGGCACGATTGGTTTGATCGGACGACCGTGATTGCGGCCATCGAGCGTGTCTCCAGTCGACTGCCACGACTGGCTTGATCGGACGACCGTGATTACGGACGTCGACCATTCCCATCGGCGCGACCGCCCCGACTAGCCTGGCTGAACGGCCGCGATTGCGGACGTCAACTGTGCCTACAGGCGACTGCCACGATTGGCTTGATTGGACGACCTTAATTGCGGACGTCGACCATTCCCATCGGCGCCACCGCCCCGACTAACCTGACTGAACGGCCGCGATTGCGGACGTCGAGCGTCTTGTGGAACTGCGCGCGAATGCCGACGACGGCGGTCTTGGCCACCTCGTCGACGGTCCAGCCGGCGGCGCGCCTGTACTTGGCCTCGCCGACGGACGAGAGGAACCTGTCGCGCCAGGCCGTGATGGGCCCGGAGATATCGGCGGCGATCCGGACGTCGAAGGACATGCTCATGCCCGGGACGATGCCGGCCCGGGCGTGGCGCGATCTAGGCTACGGCCTGGAGGGGCGGGGCAAACGGGTGGCGGGCGATGATCTCGTCCAGCGTCCCTACCTCCAGGCGCCAGAAACAGATGAGTAGCGCCGGCGTCGGCGTCCACCGCGAACCGTCCCAGTGGCGCCAGACACCGTGGACCTTCTGGGGCTGGCCGTTCTCGTAATCCACGCCAACCCCGGAAACGTCGACGCCCGCCGGGTCGGAGACCGCGTCGGGCGTCGTGTCCAGTACCGTGTGGTGCACGTTGCGAACCCCGTCAGCATACGCCTGGTCGCCGCGGGCCACAACAGATCGGGGCTCGGCATCGAGGCCCTTGGGCGAAGTCCCCGCGTCAATAGACACGGTCGAACCGAAAGGGTTTTCGGAGACGGGCTCGGGGGCCTTCCGAGGGCGACCGGCCTTGGGCTTGACCTGTCCCTTCCCGATGGAGGCGACGGCCCGGGCCTCCCGCATCGCCTTCTCGACATAGGACACGCTGCGCTTGGCCTCGAACGCGATGTCCTCGACCCGGACGCCGGCGGCCTTGCGCTCCAGTGCGACGAGGCCGAAGGCGAGGCGCTGGGCCTGGATCAGGGTGCGGTCCTGCGCGCCGGCATCCCGGCGACGGGTCAGGGACCGCTCGGCCTCCCGGGCGGTCTTCAGGGCACGGGGCGCGATCACGCGCAGGTCGAGCTCGCGGGCCTCCTCGACGGTGACGCCGAACAGGTCGACGAGCATCTGCGGGTTGGTTCGGTAGCGGGGGTCGACGGACCGCTTCTTGTACGTGGCGCTATGGCCTTGGGCGGCGCGCCGGGCCTTGGCGATGACGCTGCCCATCAGGGTGACGGCCCTGGTGCAGGAAAGGCCACACAGGGGTGCCAGGCGCCTGACCTCGGCCTTGAGCGCGTCCGGCTCCATGACCCATGCGGCCGCGACGGTGAGGTGGTAGAGCCAGGTGTCCCGCTCGCCCTTCTGGACCGGGTGGCCCTGGAACCTCGCCTCGAACAGGTTGTACAGGTCCTTCACCACGGCTTTGGAGTACGTCTCGCGGTTCAACTTGACCCTCGGGGCGGGGCGTCCCTCGGCCTTCCTGGCGGCGGCGCTCTCCGCCTTGGCGGCCATCTTCCGGGCCTGGACCTTGCGGTACTCGCGGACCTGCTCGGGCGAGTACGGCAAGATCTCGGTCCGAAGCATGTCGAAGTAGAAGTGCTCGATCTGGTCGACGTAGGCGGGCCAGAGCACCTCGACCGCGTGCCCGTCGTTGGTCGACCCGGCGACACGGAAATTGGCCGTGCAGGCCATCGCCTGGATATCGCGACCCATGTCGACGAAGCCGTCGTTGAGGCACTTCTGAACGGCCTTCCAGACCGGGTGCATCGCGGGCAGGAGCCGGGTGTGCAGCCATACGGCCAACAGCCCCTTGCCGCTCGACATGATGTAGGACGGCAGGGGCAGGCCGAGGTCCTGGAGGCGGGCGAGCACCAGCGGCACCATCGTGCGCGGCGTGCTGTGCCGGTAGGCCTTCTTGTTGTAGAAATCGAGGTCGACCCAGAGGGCACCGAGGCTCGACAGGTTCCAGAACGCCTTGCACGGGCTCTCGCGGTAGTCCCGGCTCGGCTTGCCGTCCTTGGTCGGCTTGGGCTCGCGGAAGGCGCTGAGGGTCATGAACTTCGGCCGGAGCCGCCGGACGGTCTCGGCGAGCTCGTGTCCCTTGGCGCCGGCGGAGCGGGTGCGGGGCTCCTCGATGCCCTCGATCATGACCCGGGCCGTGTAGGTGAGGACGCAGACGCCGCGGGTGTCCTCGGGATGGATCACCGAGGCGTACGAGGACCAGCGCAGATGATGGATCGGGAGGCGTCCGAGCGTGTCGTCGGACGGGCCCGGGACGCCCACGGGCGGGGCTTCGGAGAGTAGATCGGCGTCGGACACGTTCGCAACGTTCCCTGGCTTGGGAGACCTGCGGGGCACCACGACCCGCCGGTCTCCGAATTCGATGTGGGATTGTTGACCTGGGGGTTGCGAACGACAAGCGGTTTCGAGGCGTCGGGATCAGATAGCGGGTCCGCACAGGGGGAGAGCCTCCCCAATCTCCCGTGCCTTAGAGCATGCTATAGTCCGGGCCGAACTGAAAGGGCTCCGTTTCCGGGACAGAATCGTCGATTTTCTGAACCCGGTCGAACCCCGCGAGAACAAGCCGACCGGTCCTTCCGAACCCGCCCTGGGTGTCCGACGTCAGCACCTGTGGGACAGAATGAGGGTCTTCACGAACGGAGGCTGGCTGGTTCATCGTAGCCCCTGAGGAGCGAAGATGAAGCAGACATCCGGACCGGCCAAGAAGCCGGCAGAAGCGGTGATCAAGGACATCCGTCGGGCCACACGTCGGCAGTTCTCGTCCGAGGAGAAGATCCGTGTGGTGCTGGAAGGCTTGCGTGGCGAGGACAGCATCGCGGAGTTGTGCCGACGTGAGGGGATTGCCGCCTCGATGTACTACGGCTGGTCCAAGGAGTTCCTGGAGGCTGGCAAGAAGCGCCTGTCCGGTGACACGTCTCGTGCGGCCACCACGGATGAGGTGCGGGATCTCCGTCGCGAAGCGGGGGCGCTGAAGGAGGTCGTAGCTGATCTCGTCCTGGAGAACCGTTTGCTTAAAAAAAGCATGAGCGGGGCTGGGGGCGACGAGGCATGAGGTACCCGGCCCCCGAGAAGCTGGAGATCATCCGGCTGGTCGAGCAATCCCACCTGCCGGTGCGTGCCACCCTGGACAAGCTCGGCATCACGCGCTCGACGTTCTACCGCTGGTACGACGCCTACCAGCGCGGCGGCCCCGAGGCGTTGAATGACCATCCTTCGCAGCCGAGCCGGGTCTGGAACCGTCTACCTGCAGAGATCCGCGAGCAGATCGTTGCCTTGGCTCTGGAGCAGCCTGAACTCAGTCCGCGTGAGCTGGCGGTGCGCTTCACCGACGAGCGGCGCTACTTCGTCTCGGAAGCGACCGTCTACCGGTTGCTCAAGTCTCAGAACCTGATCACCAGCCCGGCCTATATCGTCATCAAGGCCGCCGACGAGTTCCGCGATAAAACCACCGCGCCCAACCAGCTTTGGCAGACGGACTTCACCTACTTGAAGGTCGTTGGCTGGGGCTGGTACTACCTGTCGACGGTCCTGGACGACTTCTCACGCTACATCGTCGCCTGGAAGCTGTGCACGACGATGCAGGCCAGCGACGTCACCGCCACGCTCGACCTGGCGCTGGGTGCGGCTGGGCTCGATCAGGCGCGGGTGATGCCGCGGCCACGCCTGCTCTCCGACAACGGTCCAAGCTACGTCGCCAGCGACCTGGCTGACTGGCTCGGCATTCGGGGCATGACCCACATCCGCGGTGCGCCATGCCATCCGCAAACGCAGGGCAAGATCGAGCGTTGGCATCAGACACTCAAGAACCGCATCCTGCTCGAACACGCGTACTTGCCCGGCGAGTTGGAGACGCAGGTTGCCGACTTCGTCGAACACTACAACCATGCCCGAGCCCATGAGAGCCTGAGCAACCTCACGCCCGCCGACGTCTACTTCGGACGCGGCGAAGGGATCCTGGCCGAGCGGGAACGCATCAAGCGCCAGACCCTGATGGATCGCCGCTTGCGCCACCACGCGCAGGCTGCCTAACCTCTTACCCCAGATGAACCAGAGCCTCCGCTCCTGAACACCGCTGAATGTCCCAAATCATCTGACGACGGACAAGGGCGTTGCGGGGGATGCCTCCGCCGGTGCGGTGCCAGGGGCAGGTCCACTGTCCGGCCTCGCCGGCTTCCATGGTCTCGATGATCTTGTCGGTGACGATCCGGTGGATGTTCTGGGCCATGGTGCTCTCCCTCGGCCGCCCGATGCGGCCTCGATGGGAGGGCCCGGAGACGGCCGAGGGCGACCCGCACGCGCCAGCGCCGGAACGGAGTGGAGGACCCCGACAGGGGTTGAGGGGAATAGCCCCGGCTGGCGTATGACCCCCCAATTCGAGAGGCCGAACGGAGCGCGCCGGGGGAGGTCCTGGCCCGTCCCGTCCAGGGCGGTGGCGACGAGTCCCCGATCCGGGACAAACGCGAGGGCGGCAACCTCGCTCCCAGACCAACCCACGGTGGACAACCACGCCGACGGCAAGGGGTGCGTAACCGCGATCCGGCACGGTGCCGTCCTGCGGGAGGGCATGCGCATGACACCGGACCACGTGCGAACCGCCAACGCGATCCTCAGGCTGCAGGCGACCCTGAAGCCCCAGGTCGAACTCGTAGAGGAGATCGAGGCTGTCCTCGCCGGCATCGAGGCCGACGCACGCCCGGCAAAAGGGGTTGCAGCCCTGGCCGCTGCGACCGCCGAGCGCGACAAGATGCAGGCCCGCCTCGACCGGCTCTACCGCGCCACCATGGTCATCCCGGAACTGCCGCACGAGTGGCTCCACGGCGTGCTCAAGGCACGGCTGAAACGGGAGGGCACCCTGGGATGGCTGGCAAAGATCGGCTCGCTGGGCGGCCCACGAACGGACTCGCTCCTCATCCGCGTCCGGGATCTCGGTCGTGACGGCGCCGCTCCGATGGGGCCGGATTGCCCGGTCGTGATCGCGATGATGCTGGAGGACAAGGCCCGGGCGAAGCGGGGCGCGGCCTGATCGGCTCAGGCGGCCGCCCTCCGGCGGAATGGGACGACGCCCTCGGCGCGCGCCCACCTGGCCTCCAGCGCCGCACGGATCTCCGCGTCGCTCCGCATGAAGCTGTCGCAGGGCGTCGGGAACCCGACGTTCCAGACGTCGAGGCACAGGCCTCGCTCGATCTCTCCGGCGATGCGGCGACCGTCGGCGTCGGTGGTGACCTCGACGGTGCCGGTGATCAGCACGTCGCGGATGACGACGTCGTCGAAGGACTCGATGGTGGTGGTCATGCGGGGTCTCCCTGGGTCCCCGGCATGATGCCGCCGGCGCCCGGGCGATGCCATCAAGTCACTTGATGACCGCCCCCGGCGTGGCCTGGAACGGGACACGCCGGGGATGCGAACAAAGCGCGTCCCGACCAAACATCGACCAAACATTGGTCGTGAACGGGCGCGTTTCGGGGCGAACGGCGGTGAACGAGAAGGGGGCTGGCCCCCTACGGAAATGGGCTCTACAGAGGGAGTGCCTGCGGTCCGCGCCCCCGTTCGGGACGTGGGGGTCGCAGGTTCAAATCCTGCCACTCCGACCAAATTTCCCGAGGGTTCGCAGTCTCCTACTGCTTCCCACCGAACCTGCCATCCGGTCGTGACCCGCTTTTCGTGCGGGCGCCCGGTCGAAACCCGGTTCCGCGCGCCGCGTCGAATCGCGCGAGGCTTCAGACGCCGAGGCGGCCGAGGCCCGGCAGCTTGAGGCCGGGACGGCGGATGTCGAGGCCGGCGACCGCGCCGAGGATGTTGACCTCGAGGCCCTCGACCCAGCCGACCGTCAGCCCGAGATAGCCGCCGAGATTGATCCGGAAGCCGGTGCCCGAGGGCGTCGGGCCGGCCCAGCGGCCGTCATAGGGAAAATCCTTGCCGATCGCCGTCGCCGGCAGGCTCGCGCGCATCTCCGGGACGGAGCTCATCACCGCCGCCACGAAGGTGTTCGAGTTCGGCCCGGGCCAGAGGTGGTAGTCGCCGAGCTTCGCGTAGCGGTAGTTGGCGATGGTCTCGCGGATGCGCGGCAGCATCCGCTCCGCCTCGGCGCCGTCGGCGGCGAAGACCAGCTCCGGCGTGCTGCCGAACCAGCGCCCGTCCGGCACGAACCGGTCGACCCAGATCGGCATGCCCCAGGCGGTGTAGTCGAACCGCTTGTAGGCGCGGTCGCCGGCGCCCTTCACCACGATCCAGCTGTGGCTCGCGATGATGCCGCGCCAGCTCACCGTGCGGGCCGAGAACACCCGCACCACGGCCTCGGGGTTTTGGGCGGCCGGCCGGAGCAGCCCGGCGCTCGAGCGGTCGGCGGTGCGCCAGTCGGCGATGTCGTTCCGCAGGTAGTACAGGGCCGCCGACACCGCGATCGGCGCGAGGAACACGATCACGAAGACGAGAAGAGCGATTCGGAGCAAGCGGGTCATGTCCAGGCGGGGCGGGGTGTCTCGGATCTAGGAACCTCGCCGGGCGGTTGGCAGAGCGGTGCGGCGTCATCGCGCCTCGGCCGCCCGTGCCCCGTTGCCCCTCCGTCGGTTGCCCTTCGGCCTAGGATTTCCGCATGTGGTACCTCTACGGCGTCGTCCTGATCGCGGGCATCGCCAACGCGATCCAGCCGGGCCAGAACGCGGCCCTGGCCAAGGGCTTCTCGCAGCCGCTCACCGCCGGGCTCGTCGTCGGGATCTGCACGGCGACCACCGTTCTCGTCGTCGGGCTCGTCACCGGCCGGCTCGCCTGGCCGTCGTCCGAAGACCTGGCCACCGTCCCGTGGTGGGGATGGTTCGGCGGCGTGTTCGGCGGCGGCATCGTCATCGCGCAGCTGCTCGTCGCGCGCCAGATCGGCGCCGGCGCCTTCCTCGGCCTGCTGGTGACGGCCGGCGTCGTCGCCTCGGTCCTGCTCGATCACTTCGGCTGGGTCGGCTTCGCGGTGCATCCGGCGACGCCGTGGCGGATCCTCGGCGGCGTCCTGATGATCGGGGGGGCGCCCTCGTCGCCCTGTTCTGAACCGGTGCGCAGGCAGCGGGCGCAGGATCAGCCCGCGTCGTCGCGCGCCTTGCCGCCCGCAAAAGCCTCGCGAAACCCTGGCGTCGCCAGCGCGCTGAGGATGTCGCGCAGGGCCTCGGTGCGCGCCTGCCCGAAAGCCGCCTCGAAGCGCGCCTGGGCGTCCTGCCAGAGCGGGATCGTCTGCTCCAGCTTGGCCGCGCCGAGGTCGGTCAGCGCCACGCGGCGGACGCGGCGGTCGGCCGCGTCCGGGACGAGGCGGAGATAGCCGTCCCGGGCCAGCGGCTTCAGGGTGTGGCCGAGGCCGGACAGGTCCATCACCATCGCCTCGGCGAGCTGCCCCATGGTCGGGCTTCCCATCGCGCGGACGGTGACGAGGAGGCTGTGCTGGGTCGTTCGCAGGCCGCCGGGCGCCAGCACCTCGTCGTAGAGCTGCCCGATGTTTCGGGTTGCCCTGCGCAGCGCCGCGTTGCTGCACCGGCTCCGCGAGGCGATGGCGCAGCCGGTCGTCGCGTCGGTGCGGGCTCGCGTGCCCTTCGCCATCGTTCGCCTCGCGCCCCGGCCGGCTGGCCCGGCTGCCCGCAATTACCGGCACTTGCATGCGTATAGCGGGATTCGACTCCGGCCGTCAGTCCCGTCGCGGGATACGGCCGGATGCCGAAGCTTCGGAGCCCGGAAGGGGTCAGCGCGGACGGCGCCCGGCGCCCCCGCCGAAGCGGCGGCCGACATAGGCGATCAGCTTCGGCACGATGAAGGCGGTGAGGAGCTTGCGGATCATGGAATCTGTCCTGTCTCTGGCGGTCAGCGCGCCGGGCGGAGCAGCCAACCGGCGGCGAAGGCCACCGCGGCGAGCGCGAGGAGGGTGGTGGCGCGGTTCTCGTCGGCATAGCCGAGGGCCTGGCGGCCATAGGTCTCGCTGCGGCGGCGTGCGTCGCGCGCGTAGCGGCTGCCGTCGTCGATGAGGCTCTCTCCGCGGCGGCGGGCTTCGCGGGCGAGGTGGGTTCCGTCCTCGATCACGTCCTCGGCCCGGTCGCGGGCGCGGCCGTAGGCGTACTGCGCGCCGCCGGCGACCTGATCGACCGCGCCGCGGACCTGGCGCCCGGCCTCGCCGGTGATGCCGCCGAGGGTGGATTGGGCGCGGCCCTTGAGGTGGCGCTTGGCGCCCCGGTATTCGTCGCGGTTCATGGTCGGCATCCGTCGGTTCGGGTGGAAAGGTGCGGGACGGCATCGGCCGCCGTCCCGCATCGTCGGATCGGCAAGGCGCGCGTCCCTCGGGACGCGGGCTTCGCTCAGAACTTGCTCTTCACCTTGTCGGCCAGGTTCTGGGCGCCGTCCTTGGCGTCGCCGACGGTCTTCTGGGCTTCGCCCTTCAACTCCTGCGCCTTGCCCTCGGCGACGAGCTTGTCGTTGCCGGTGACGTTGCCGACGCCCTGCTTGACGTTGGCGACGGCCTCGTTGGCCAGGCCCTTGATCTTGTCGGTGGTGCTGCTCATCGAAAACGCTCCTTGTGCGATGTCATGGGAACCGGCCGATCCGACCGGCGGGAGGTCGGCCCCGGCGTGCCGGGGCCGGAGGGGTCAGGCGCGACGGGTGGTGCCGTAGGCCAGCGCCGGGTTGACGGCGCCGAAGCGGCCGCCGAGGAAGCCGGCGAGCGCGCCGAGGATCAGCGCGAGGGCGCCGTAGAACGCGCCCTGCGTGGCCGCGCTGCGGGCGGCCTCGGCCGCGACCTTGGCCTTCTGCTTGGCGTCGGCGACGGCGGCGTCGTACTGCTTCTCGTAGTCCTGGATCTGCGTCTTGGCCTGGTCGGTCGGGATGCCCTGGGCCTTGGCCAGCGCGTCGGCGGCGCGGTTCTCGGCCTGGGCCTTCTGGGCCGGGTCGCCCGAGAGCAGGGCGCGGACCGCCGAGGCGGCGGCATCGCGCAGGGCCTGCGGGTCCTGGCCGGCCGCCTGCTGGCGCACCGTGTTCTCGATCCCGTCGAGCGGGTTCGAGATCTTGGACAGCGAGGGCGCCGCGGCCTGGGCGGCCGTCTGCACGGTGCCGCCGACGAGCGAGCCGGCGCCGCCGAGGGTGCTGGTCACCGCGCCGAACGCGCCGCCGACGAGGCCGCCGACGGCGGAGCTGAGCAGGTACAGCACGACGAGGGTGCTCACCGCCCAGGAGACGAGGCCGTGATAGCCGGCGGTGGCGGCGACGGGCTTGCCCGAGAGGCGACCGGCGAGGAAGCCGCCGACGAGGGCCGCAACGATGCCGGACACGACGAACCAGACGCCGGCGCCCATCGACAGGGTCGAGGCGGCGGGGTTGTCACCGGCGGGATAGCCGACGCTGGACAGGCCGACGCCGACGCCGACCATGTTCAGGATGACCTGCACCACCAGCGCCAGGACGGCGCCGGCGAAGATCGCGCCCCAGGACGCCTGGTGCAGGTGGACGGTGGAGGCTGCGCTCGCCGCGACGGGGGCGGCGGAAATGTTGGACGATGTGGCCACGGTATGCTCCGAAAGACTTGACGCGACGACGAGGGCTGTCAGCGGCGGGAATGGATGAGGAGGGCGAGGCCGTAGCCGACGGCTCCGGCGATCATCAGGGCGACGAAGGGGCTTTCCTCGACCTGGTGGCTGACGGCGCGACGGCCCTGGCGGAGGTAGTGGCCGCTGTTCTCGTAGGCGTCCTCGGCGTAGTCCGAGGCTTCGCCGGCGACGTGCCGGACGGCGTCCTTGGCCTGGCCGTAGAGGTTCTCGGCCGACCCCTGGGCTTCGCGGAAGCGGCCCTCGACCGAGTCGTTCCGCGATCCGACGAGATCGCCGACGGCGCCCTGTGCCTTGCCCGCAAATTCTTTCGCTGCGCCCGTGACGCGATCCGTATCGACCATGATGCTCGTCCTGTTGCTTCGAGGTGTGGGAGACGTGTGCGACGTGTCGCCCGGGCTACGGCATGCGCGTGGACCCGGACGTCGCGTCGGACTTCGAAAAACTCGTGTTCGCTTCGATCTCGGCCGCGGCGCGCAGGTCGCCGGCGGCTGCCCGATCGAGCTGACGGCGCGATCCGCACAGATCGCTTGCGGTTCGATGCGGCGGGTTGCTGCCCCTGTTCTTGTTGGTCTGGCCTTTATCCTTTGGAGATGGTGACACCCATCGAACAGGCAATGGTATAAAACTACTGGTATTCTGATTTATTCATATTGGGATGGTCGCCGGCAGGCCGTGCTCGCGCGCCCACACGATCACCTCCGAGCGCTTGTGCAGGCCGAGCTTGCGGTAGAGCGCGGCGGTGTGGTTGCGGACGGTGTTGCGCGACAGGTTCAGCCGCTTGGCGATGGCATCGTCGCTCAGCCCTGCGCAGACCAGACCGAGCATCTGGCGCTCGCGCACCGTGAGGCTGAGGGTCGGATCCTCGGCGCTCGCCTCGCCCGGGTGGCGCAGGCTCGCGAGCTTCTCGATCAGGCCGCGGCTGAACCAGGAGGTGTCGGCCATCACCGCCTCGATCGCGACGAACAGGTCGCGCTCGGAGCGCTTGCGCTCGGTGATGTCCTGCAGCACCGCCAGCACGAACGCCTCGTCGTTGATGGTGACGCGCTCGGCGGAGACGAGGCAATCGAGGTCTCCGGCCTCCTGGGCGTGCAGGCAGGTCTCCAGCCCGAGGACGGAGCCGGTGCGGATCACCGCGGATTCGAAGCGCTGGCGGGCCGCATCCTTGGTCCAGAGACCGATCTCCTCCGGCGTGCGGCCGACGACCTTGTCCTGGCCGTAGCCGAACACCCGGGTGAAGGCCTCGTTGATGCCGGTGACCGCGAAGCCGTCGGCCCGGCACAGCATGGTCGGCACGGGCGTGAGCTGGAACGCCTTGGCGAAGCGCTCCTCGCTCTGGCGCAGCGCCGTCTCGGCCTTCTTGCGCAGCTCGAGGTCGGCGAAGGTGAACAGCATGCACGGCTCGTCGCCCAGCTCCATCGGCTGGCCGGCGACGATCACGAACCGTGTGCCGCCGTCCGGCAGCCCGAGGCAGGCCTCCATCTGCGGGACCGTGGTGCCGGCGTTGAGGCGGGCGATCGCGAGGTCGCGGCTGCGCGCGCCGGCGAGCACGTCGACCTCGTAGACGCTGCGCCCGATCACGGCGTCGCGGGTGTAGCCGGTCATCTCGAGGAAGCCGGTGTTGACCTTGACGTGACGCAGGTCGGACAGGCGGGTGATCACCGCCGGGGCCGGGTTGGCGTTGAAGGTCTTCTCGAACCGCTCCTCCGCCTCGAATTGCGGGGTCACGTTCTGGAGGATCAGCGCGAGGCAGCTCGGCGTCCCGGACGTGTCGGTCGCGACGATGCTGCGGAGCGAATGGACGAAGTCGACGTCCGGCCGGTCGGTGCGGCGCACGTCGACGATGACGTCGTGGAAGGTCTCGCCGCGCACCACCCGCTCGATCGGGTACTGGTCCGGCGGGCGGTTGTTGCGGTAGCGCAGGGAGAACCGGGCCCGGTACTCGTCCACCGTCGCGCCGAGCTCGGCGAGGCTCTCGGCCCCGTGCATGGCGAGCGCGGCCTCGTTCGCCCAGACGATGCGCTGATCAGGCTCGACGAGGATCACCCCTTCGGTCAGGCCGGCGATGATCTGCCGGAGTTCCGATCTGTCGACGCCTGCGGTCACGGGTGGGGCACGTCCTACCAAGGGATCGACCCAGGGTTGGACGATCCCGGCAGCAACAGTTGCGAATGCAACTGGTTCCCGGTCTCGATTGTTTTCACTGGTACGATCGTCACGCCACGTTAGTGACCCGGCCTGGTGCAGGGTCCCCGTGATCGATCCAACGCGTCGGCAGCGTCCGTTGCGGACCGGCCGATCGTCCCGCGATCGGCCGCGTCGCATCAGGTGGAATGCGTGGCGTCCCCGGCAGGGTGGCGCGACAAGCTAAAAATCTGCAATTAAATCAGTGAGATGCAGGCGCCGTACGAACGCGGAGTGTAGGACCGGGGTAGCTTACAGGCAAGTCGCACCACGGACCCAGGTAGTCCACGTCATCCTTTCCGAGCCGTGACAGGAGACGCCAAGGCGCATCCCCACAGTCATGGTGTGCCCACACGGAACCTCGGCGTCTCTTGGAATCAGCCCATTGCGGGGGCCGCATGCAACATGTAGCGTATAACTCAATCGGAGACCACCACATGTCGCGGTATCGCACGGACGACGAGATCGAGGAAATCGCCAAACGCCTCCGCATGAGGTTGGGCTTCGAGCGTGACACGCCGATCGACATGATGGCCGTGTTGCAGAAGCTCCAGGTGTTGAGTGCTTGCTTCCGGTTCGAACGGTTGACCGACTTTAAGCTGCCGGATGCCGAAGCCCAATGGGACGCAGCACAAGGGCTAATGACCCTGCGGGAGAGCGTCTATCAAGGCGTTATTGCAGAGCACCCACGCGCTCGTATGACCGCAGCACATGAACTCGGCCACTTCGCACTTGGGCATAGCGGAGTGCGAAATCGAAGCCTCGTTAAAAACGCTGCTGAAAAGTTTGTATCGGCAGTGAAGCAAGAAGAGTTTGAGGCTAGGCGCTTCGCCGCGATTTTCTTAGCGCCAGCATATCTCGTGGGGGCAAGCGAGACTGTCGAGTCCATAAGCTCGCGGTTTGGTCTTAGCCTGGAGGCCGCTGCGATCCGGCAAGAGGAGGTAGCGAAGCTTGCCCGGCGGGCAACGGGTCAGATGCGGGAGTTGCCACCGGGAGTCGTTGATTTCCTGCGGGCCGCCAAAGAGCGGGGCGAGAAGGTTACAACGGTACTGCCGGACTAAAACCTAGGGGTCACTCGCGCGACACCTCACACCTGAAACGCAGCGGCAGAGTTTCCCCCGTACCCCTCCGCCCGGCCTCCCTCGGGCGCGAGCGCGATGGCCCCTCCCGCCGGCCTCGTGCCACCCTCGCGCAGCCGGCGCCCGGGCCTCCGCCACTTCCAAGTCTCCCGCGCGTTACCCAGTCAGGAAGGCCACGGCGGCCCGCACGAGGTTGGCCATGAAGAACCCCGCATTGAGCCTCTGGCTGTCTGGCGCTAATCGCGCGGCCGGCTGGTGGATGGGAACGGCTACGTCCATCGTTCGACGGCAACAGCAGTTGGCACTTGCCGAGATGACAAAGGCCGCCACAGGGAAGAAGCCCGCACGGAAGCGCAAGGCCAAGCCGAAGGCCCGAGTGTGATCCGGTGTCGGCCGCGACTGCGATTAGCTTTGGCTGCCCGCCTCAGGCCGCTTTTGCGGGCTCGGCATCACAAAGCAACGGGACGTAGGCGCACCACTGGCAGTAGCCTTTTGCTTCCGTCTGTTGAGCATTGCGCTGGGAGCAGTGTGGGCAGACCCTCAATGTCAGCTTGAAGCCCGTAAGCGAGCCATCACCTCGCCCGCGAAACGTTACCGGCCCTTGTGGAACGTGCACTACCAAATGGTCTTTCAACATTCAGCAACCCCGCGTTGGGCCTTTCTAGCGCAGGTTGCATCAAGCAATCAAATGCTAAGTTTCAGTTCAAAGGCTTTTAGCCGGTTATACGCCACGGCGTTCCGTGGCTTGTCCGAAAGGGTATACCGCAGCGTACGCCACCGAGGTTGTCCGGTAGGCCGTCCGTAAGGGTTGACATCGGTCAACGGACAGCTGATTCTGCGGACAACATCCTTTCGGACAAGTGCCGCTCCTATGCAGACCATCCTCTACGCCCGGGTCTCGACCACCGATCAGACCATCACCCACCAGCGGACCCAGGCCGAGGCGGCCGGCTTCGAGGTAGACGAGGTGGTCGCGGACGAGGGGGTGTCAGGCCTCACCACCAGCCTCAAGGATCGCCCTCAGGGCCGCAGGCTCTTCGACATGCTTCGCCGCGGGGATACCCTCGTGGTCCGCTGGGTGGACCGCCTAGGCCGCAACTACGCGGACGTGTGCGACACCATCCGGGAGTTGATGCGCCGGGGCGTCATCGTCCGCACCGTCATCAACGGCCTCACCTTCGACGGGGCCACTAAGGACCCGATGCAGCAAGCCGTGCGGGATGCGCTCATCGGCTTCATGGCCGCCACGGCGCAGGCCCAGGCGGAGGCGACCAAGGAAGCGCAAAGGGCCGGCATCGACCACGCCAAGGGCCGTGAGGACGCCTACCGAGGCCGCAAGCCCAGCTTCACGCGGGCGCAGTTCGATGCCGTTACGGAGGCTCTGAGCATGGGTGAGGGCGTGAGCGATATCGCCGCTGTTACCGGCCTTACTCGACAAGCCATCTACCGCATCCGCGACAACCCTGTAGGGTCGGAAGCTGCATTAGCACGATGGTCGTAGGGATGGATGCACCAGAACGGCCATGGTCCGCCGCGAGATTAGCGGTCTCGGCCCTCCGCGTTGCCGCCGCAGCCGACGAGCTGATGGCCAGCCACTATGCCAACCTCGCGGCCTATATGGACCGGCAGGCCTCGTGCGGGGCTGGCGAACTGTTCCGTACCTTGAGCCGGCGTCATGCCATCCAGGCGCTCGCTAAGCGCGGCGAGGCAGCGGCCTTGGCTCAGGAGAATGGCCTGCTCTGGGAAGACTAACGGTCAGAGCCACTCGCGGCAGAGACTGTGGGCAAGCTATGCTGACGCCTCCCCCTCACAGAAACGAAATGTTAACCATGTTCGGCCACGCATATCTTGGGAGCTTGTAGAAGGGCAACGACCATGCTCGACGTGGTATTCTGGTGCTGTGAGCTTGTCGCGGTCGCTGGAAGCGCGGGCCTTGTTGTCATCCATTTGCCCCGCCCGCGAGTCAGACACCCACGCATTGAGTGGGATCATTCGTCGGAGGCGATAGCGGTAGACTAGGGGCGTCGCGTTGAGTGAGCCTGCTCTCATCAAGGAATAAGATGCGACGCAGTGGGACGAGCTTAAAGGCGTCCCTCGGCCTTCGCCATGCTCGCCGGGATGAAGGCGAGGACGACGGCAACCATCACCCCGAACCAACATCCAATAGCCTTGACCGCGAAGTCCCCGAAGCGACCATGCCGGGTTAGCTCGAGGTTCTGCATCGCTTCCATGGCACCAGCAAGCGCGATCAGCCCTCCCACGATCTGCCAACGGCGGTTCGGGTATCCGAGGGCGAACAAGAAGCTCACCACCGCGTAGGAGCCAAACCGCTCGACGGAGACCGGGGCATCGCTGATGGGCCGAAGGCCGATGGGCGCGAGCGTCGCGAAGACAACTCCCGCCAGGAGCAGCCAGCTGAGAATGCGGGAGGTCTTCATCATGAGGGGATGGTGCCCGGTTGCCTTGGCGAGACTGAGGCGGAGGCAACGGTCGGGCCATCAGGTACCGCCTTACTCAACAGCACAGCGCCGGGACATCCTGAGAAAGGTGGGCGGGACCAGCTCACGGGATGAAGGGTAGGCGGCATGCAACATGCAAGCGTGGCGCTATCGCAAAACGAGTCCGCAGGCAGTACTTAGCCTTATTACCATTCTCAGGCTTAGGCGCTTAAGATGCCGCTGTTCTATATCGACCTTCATGACGGTACTAATTTCGTGCGCGACAAGAAAGGCTTTGATTTACCAGACGCAGGAGCGGCGCGAGAGAAGTTGGGTCATGTTTTGAAGCGATTCTCTGAGCTGCTGGACACAACATCAGACGGTCAAATATTCTTGGCGAGCGTTCGAGATCAGGCCGGAACCATAATCATGCGGGCACGGCTTACGCTTGCTATCGAAGAGCTTGAAACGGCTTAGTGGCTTCGCCGCCCGCTTTCCCTCTACGCCCTCATCCCCTCAGGGACTTCACAGCCGACCTCGGCTCTTCGCGAACGCTGCTTGCCCGATGGCGCGGCGCCGGGCCAACTTCGTCATGCCGGCCTCGATGGTCTCCCGGTCCAGCACCTCGGGATCGAACGGGCCGCCGTACCATTCGAGCATCCGTTTGCGCTCTCGGTGCCGAGGCTTGGTGACTGCCTCAAGAAATTCCTCGAAGCCCATCATGCCGCCCACGTCCTCGGGAGGTGCCCGCCTCGCCCCGTCGAGGAAGCGCGGGTAGGCGACTGCGGGGTCAGCCAGGCCGACCAGCTCGACCGCGATGGTGTGCTGCCAGTTGTCCCCGAAGTCGTAGGTATAGGCGAAGGCGGTGGTGCCCCGATCAACGAGCGCCCCGAGCTTCGTGGTCTTGGCGCTTCGGGTGTTCCCGTCTGGCCACTCCGGGTCCGGGATGGCGTAGCGGACCAGCCCCTCTTGGAATTGGAACAGGTGGTAGTCCTGGAAGGGCATCGCCGCCTGGATCACCTCGTGAAGGAGCTTGAGGCTCGCGGTGAGAGGCACCTCGACAATCCGCCAAATGGTGGGCTCGGTGTCGTCTAGCGTGATGCGAAGGCGGGCGATGCGACTCAGCTCGGGCATGGTCCGAGGTTACCGCGGGGGTTGCTGGGTGCAATCCCGGAAGGGGCCACGGCAACCATCGGGCTCACCCCGCCTTGCCGGCCTCCCTCTCCTTCACCGCCGCATCATACCCAGCGACTCACTGCGCGTGGGCCTCGGTGCCCTCTGCATACGGATAGGCCTCCCGGCTGATCCCTTTGGCTGGCGCGTAGTAGCCCAGGGCATGGTGGTCGAGGTCTTCGTCTGGTCGTTGTCGGACGGCCAGGAACGCAGGGTGCCGGGGGGCCGCTCCAAGGCTTGCTCTGCTATGGCTCTACTGAGCCAACGGCTTCGGTCACCCTGATCAAAGCCGCTAATTTAGTGCGGCAGGACGACGCATCTAAGCAGTGTCTTAGGAGAATTCGCCTGGCGTATCCCAGCCGTAAACCCATGTCGGAGTTAGCTTCCGATGTCCTTACCTAAGGACATTGCTGCACCAATAACTGGAGTAAGCCTTCTAAATTGTCTTGACGAACGGTCTTTACAGACCCAACTCATCAGTGCGCGAAAAGCATCCGCGGCTCTCCTTGAGCATTAGCTAACCGCGTTTCACCCAAAGCGAAAGCATTTCGAAATGCACCGCACGAGCTTTGCATCAACACCCTTGATTACGCCTGATCGTCTTATGGCAGATCGCACCGAAGCCTTTGCAAGACTCCCCGATTGGGCTCGCGGAGGAGAGAGTGCCGGCTCCGACCTGGACATCGCGGATGATGTCTTCACTGTCCGCGTAGATGGCGCCGAGCCGCTCATCTCAAAGTTTCCCTTCATCGGCGCTGCCATCCTCGTTGAACTGACCCGGTACGGCAATGGGATCGTGACTAACCCGAACGGCACCGGCAGCAACTACGTGAAGATAACATTCGCGAAGCACCCGAAGGACTCGATGCCGGTTTCGCGAATCATCGCGGACGCACTGCCCCGGCAGGCAGTCCACCCTGTGGGCGACCTCGGAGACTATCGCCCGGAGTTTTTGGAGAAGCGCGGAGCCGGCAAGGCGGCCAAGAACGCCCGAGAAACTGCGGTCAGGCACAGCGTCGAGCTATGTCGCGAGGCCGGAGCTGATGCGGACGCCTATGAAGCGAACCTCCGAGCGCTCTTCGAGATGCACGATGATCTCTTACTCGGCCGCTTCGACTACTGATGTCCATCACCGACGCGGCCCGCCGCAAACGCAGGGCCGAACTCAAGGTCCGCTTGGAGTCCGACACCGAAGACCATCTCGCGCGATGCACTATCCCGAGCTGCCACCGACCAACCATGCGAGCCGCTCGGGTCGGACTCTCCGCCGAACTGTGCAAGTACCATTCGCAACGGGTTGCCCGACACGGTAGCGCCTTCGCGCCCACGATCCGCGCGGCCGACCTCAAGCCTTACCTCGCGACCGCCCGTCGCTGGATTGGAGAGAACACGGCCGACGCTTTCACCATCCACGCCCTGCGGTGCCTGCGAGGTCTCCTTGATGGTGCCGGCATGGCTGAGCCCGCAATGGACCTCAAGGGCCGTTCAGCAGCCTTCCGGTCCCGGGTCGCCTTCGCGCGGCTTCGGGAGGCAGGAGTCGAACCGGAACGATTGCTAGCGACCCACCTCGCAATCGCCGCCCTGATTGAAGATGACAACGAGAGCCACCGAGTTCGGGAGTATCGCATCGTACAGGTCGCGAAGGTGGCGCACCGCCTCGCCAGCGGCACGCATCGCAGGTGGGACTTTCCATTGAGCGATGGGACGACAGCACCCTTGGTGATGCACGTCTACCCGAAGTCAGCCGGCAGGGTCCTCCGGGTAATGGGAGAGGAGCTGGAGACAGCGTGCGAGTTGGTGACCAGCAGGGACATGGAGACCATTCGACGCCTCAAACGCGAACGGCACGGTCCTCATACGAGCCAGCTTCCCGGCTGGCGGCCGCGGTGGCAGCGCGAACGGACAGCAGCGATGGCCTAATGGACTCACGCGCGAGCGATTAGGCGGCGGAAGTTCGGGCCGCACATGTGAGTAAGATGGGAGCCTCGAAAAGCGCCATGCCCGATGGAGAGGCAGAGCCCCGCAGTTGGCTTCGGTTCGATCCCCTCCTCCGCCCTTCGTCGCCCCGCATGGTATCTGCCGTGCGGGGCCTCATGGCACACCTAGAGGCCCGTGAAGCCGTTCTCGGCACTCGCCGCCGTCGTCGGGATCGGGCCGCCCTTGACAGCTTCCTGTGCGCTGCATCGACCATCGCGAGCAACTTGGTTTGGAGCACCATGGACCCGCTCGGGCGGTCTTTAGCCGTACCGCGTGACCGGAGCCTTATGGGTGCTGGCGGCCGGTATGCGCACGCCTGCTACGGTCAACCATTCCTCGACACGCTGGACCTCATGGGACGGCCCGAGGTCGGCCTCATCGAGAACTTGTTGCGGGGCTACAGCTACCGAGACGGCGCGTCAGCACCTTCGACCGTACGACCCACGGCGGCTTTCCTCGCCCTGTTCCCTGCCGGTGACGTGACGTGGCGCGACTTCACACGTGATGATGAGCCAGACGTACTGGTGCTTAAAGCACCGAAGGCAAAGGGGGCCGCGTCGAGCGATAGGATGGACTACCGCGACACCGCACATACCCGGAAGCTCCGCCGAGAGGTGAAGGCACTTAACGCGATCCTTTCCGCAGCGCCGTTCTGGCTCACGGGTGATGCTGGCCCATTGGCGTTGGATCAGGATGGCGACCCGATAGACCCCCTCCGCCGTACAGTCTGGCGGACCTTCAACAACGGTACCTTCATGGAAGGAGGCCGACTTTGGGGTGGCTTCTGGGAAACGATGAGGCGGGGCGACCGCTTCCGTTTGCTGCGCATTGGCTCGACCAAGCACCCCGAAGGCGAGCGGGTCTGCAACGTCGATTTCCGGGCGCTCAACCCAACCCTCTGCTACGTCCTGGAGAGCCTACCGATCCCGGAGGACGACCTCTACGACATCCGCGGGGATGGGTCGGACCGGGCCGGCTTCAAGGTCCTAATGAGCGCCATGCTGTTCGCGCAGCGGCGTCTCACTCAGCTACCGTCCGAGGCCCGCGCGAAGTTCCCTCCCGGTACCGCTACGAAAGACGTTGTGGCTGCCATTGAGCGCCGCCACGCGCCTATCGCCCACCGCTTCTGGACAGGGTACGGGCACCGCCTCGCCTTCGTGGAAAGCAGCATCCTCATGATGGCCCTTGAGGACTTGGCCCGACAGGGGGTGACGGCTCTCCCGCTTCATGACTCCGTCCTCGTGGCACGGTCCGAAGCAGAGAGAGCACGCCTCGCAATGGCCAATGCATTTGCCTCCGCCACGGGCGAACCTCGCGCGGCCCTGAGCATCGACTATGGCGAGCAATATCAATAGCTTATCAATTTAGCTCCCTGCTTATGCCCTTGTGTCTCTCCTCTAGGTCTTCCGAAGCGGAACAGGGCAATCCCGCCGCCTCAATCCTAATTGCCATTTGCTGGAAGGCTGCACCGAGTGGATCGACCGAGGAGAATGAGACCACGCAGAGTCTAAGCCCCCTAAGGGCAATCAGTGGTGGTGATATTGCCCCAATCTCCTACCCCCTCCACTGCCGGCCTCATGCGTCCAGCAGGCCCCACCACAAGGTACCAACCAGCCACCTTAGCGGCAGTGAATCTGAGACTGTGAACGACCGGACCCGTTTGGGTCCACAAGGCCCGACCCCATGCCCACCCACGGTACCCGGTGGCACCCCCAAGTCGGGCATCAGGTACCCGCGGAGGTTGGGGGCGAGGGACTGCACCCATTACGGGCGGGGCGTGGAGGCTCACCCTGTAGGGACACCAGAAGCCCACCCGGTGACGGGCAAGAGTTGGCTTGGTGGCGGGCATGAAGGTGCCCTAGTGCGGGGTGGACTGTGCCGGGTGGTGGTCATGAGAGGGGCTTGAGGTGGTGACTTCCCAGTCACCTTGAGGACAGCAGCACCGGCAGGCCTGGAGGTCGCGAGAAGGGTGGGGAGGAAGAGGGGGTCTCAGCCGCTAACGATGCTTAGCGGTACCGCAGCGACGTATTGAGAAGCGTCCGGCAAGCGGCTGAGGGCGGACCCGGTGGTGCGCGAGGCGGTCTTCAAGCAGGCTGTATGGGGCCTTGCGGCTTCCGCGGCGGTGAAGGGGCGAGGACGGACCAGCCGACGGGTGGGGGGCCATCGCTAGGATGGGTAAAGCGTTTGGAGGGGGGCCTCAGCGGGTGGTGCCGGAGCAGTAGGCGGGAGAGATGGTGGCTGAGGTGGGCGATACGTGTTCACCTCGGCAGCACGTCAAATACCGAGTGACTGCTTGGCAGCAGCGTGGCTAGGGTGCTGAACCCATCCAGCAGTTCGGTGAGGCCTCAGTGCGCAGCCCGTCTGAAATTCAGGTCCACGTTCCAAATCGCTTAACAAAGCCGGGTGCACCAACAGCTAAAAGTATTGCGTTGAAGAGCGGCCCGCGAGTTTTTAAGACCGCAACACTTTTCGATATCCCCGATACCAAGCGAGGGGGTGTTCATCATGATAATCTCAAGATCGAAACCCAAATACGCGAGAACGGCGGTTGGGGACCACCGGTTGATGGACGCTCCATAAGTTTGGAGAGAGAAGAAATTGATAGGCTTACCGACTTCCTCGGCGCCAGAAGAGATGGTGTTATCCCCTCAGATAGAGGGCGGTATCTCATGCTCCCTGCAGGGGCAAAGGCGGAGTTCTTGCTCGAACAAGTCGGAGCATTAGAAACGCCTGATAAGACTGATGCGTTGGCGCTTCTTCTTCGCCACGCATCCGAGAAGCCGCAAATGCTGAGAGACCTAATCGAACGCCTCTCAACCGATGGGGACTACCTCGAAAAAACTGTAGCATCCATAAATCTAGCGGTCTACGAACGCGTCGTAAAGAAATTAGAGTACCTCATAGACACATCAACGAGAGAGCAGGATTTTCAGAGTCTGCTCGAAGAGCATCCGTGGTTGTTTGGAAGCGGGTACTCAGAATTATTGCCCCGCCGATGCTTTGTGCGCGATCAGCAAAAAGATTTTGTAACTCGGCGTACCACCGATGGGCGCATCGAGGTGATCGAGATAAAAACTCCGATGAACGGTAAAAGCCTTTTTGCTTACGACGCCGACCATAAAAACCTCTTCCCTTCGTCCGCCCTTTCCAGGGTTACCGCCCAAGTAGAAAACTATCTCGACAGCCTCGATGGCAACCGCAATGCCATTAAAGTTACTGACAATATCGACACTGCGAAGGTATGCGCGAAGATAATCATTGGACGTGACGGAGATGATGCACAGCGATCCTCACTCGTCCGGCACAATGGGCACCTTAATCGAATTGAGATAATCACTTTCGATGGCCTTCTTGCTATCGCCAAGCGAGTATTGCGCTACCTTCAAGACCCGGTAAGTCATGACAGGCGGGGAAACCCGCCCAAGTCACAAGCTCTTGAGCTGGATGATGACATTCCCTTTTAGACAGAGCGAGCGACCAGCGAGCACTACAATGGGCGAAGCCCGCTTAGCGCTCTCATCTAAGACCCCGGGCCGCCTCGGGCGCTTGTATCCGCTCCAGCTCCTTCGGCCAGGCCCCTTAACCCGAAGCCGCCCCCGTAGCTCCTCCCGACGCCAATGCTGCCCGTGTGCTCAGGGAGCGCATCGTGGCCTTCTATCCTACCCCCGCCAGCCCACCCACCGTGCCATCGCGAAGACCGCCACGGCCACCAGGGGGAACAGCGCGAGGAAGGCCGCCGCGCCTTGAAGGTCCCGGCTCGCGGTGCCGTCCTCAACGATCACCCGCCGGGCCAGCGCGAGGGTAGGCGTGAGGGCGACCGCAAGGACCACCGCCGTGGTCGCTGCCTTCCGCATATCGGTGGGTCTCCTCACGCCAGGACCGGACAAAACTAGCGAGCGACCAGCGAGCCCTACAATGGGCGCAGCCCGCACAATGCCGAAGCTTCAGACCGCTCATACAACCCGGCCCAAGGCGGACCCACCCGCCCTATCCTCGCGTTGACGGTTCGCCTACCCGCCAGCCTGTGAGGTCGCCCTGTGGCACTTGAAACCGTCTCGGAGCTACGCCGGCCCGTCTCGCTCGGTTTGGCCATCGCCGTCGTCGCCTTGCTCGCTGTCGGGATCATCATGGCCGTCCAGCAAGGCAATGAGCGCCGGTCGCATGCTCGGCACATTACGATGCTCGTCACAGCCCAAGAAGACCTCCGGCAGCAACTCGTCCAGCAACAGGCGACGGCAGGTACTCTCACCGAGTTGCAGGCCAGAACCGCCGCAAGCGAGCAGGAGGGCAAGCTGGCCACTCAGAAGCTCGTGACGGCGCGAGAAGAGCTTGCCGCCTTGGAGCTGCGCCGGAGCGAGTTACAGCAAAGAGCGGAGGAGGCCGACAAGATGGTAAGTGCCGAGGCTCAGCAGCTTGTTACTCTCCAGGCCCGGGCTCAGCAATCGAGCGATGCCTTGGCGGCGGCTGCGCGAGATATCGCCCTCGCACACGCAGAGCGAAGCCAGGTACAAGATGCCGTTACGAAGTTGAGCGCGGAGAAGCTGAGTAGTGCCTCTGAGCTGGAGGCTGCCAAGAGCAAGCTCGCAGAGACGCAAGGCCAGCTTTCCTCGGTTGCAGAGGACCTCACGGCGAAGACCGGGGAGCTGGCAAAGCTCGACAAGCTGCTCAGCGTGACGCGCCAGCAGGTCGCCGCTCAGAAGGAGCCTACCGAGGGCGCAGCCAATCAGAACCGAGAGATTGATCCTGAGGCAAATCCAGGAGCCCCGGCGGCAAAGTAGACCTTAACACCGGCCTCCCACCTCAGGCATCGGACCGCTCAAGCCACCATCGGAACTTCGCGCCGAATGCAGCATGCCTCTGAGGTGAGCCGGGGACAGAATAAGACCGTCACTCGTGGTCACCCAGGGCGTCCCGGTGCCGTCATTGAGCGCCTTGAGGGCTTCATCCAGCGCCTCTTTGAAGCTGGGCAGCTCCCTCGGCTCCGTGGCCTTCGTGCTCATGTCGGTGGGCCATACGGTCAACGATGCCGGGCCTGAGACGGAATGGTGCTGCATCATAATTCTAAGCTGGCCAATTGCCGCCGCTCGATGGCCGGCGATTAAGGCAATATATGGCACGGCTCGCTTGCAGAAGGCCCTGCGGCGATAGAGCGGGCTTAAAGCGTCAGAGGGTTACTGGCACCATGGGACTACCACTGTGCGGCGGCCGGGCGGGGCGCTTCCCACCTCAGACCCCGCACCGCTTCGGGCGCCTCAATCCGCGCTATCTCCTCCGCCAAGGCCTTCAAGCCGAAGCCGCTTCCGTAGCTCCGTCCAACGCCACCGCCGCCTGTGTGCCCGGTGAGCGCATCGTGCACCTCCTCACCGAGCCGCGCGTCACGCGCCAGCCGCTTGAAGGTATGCCGGAAGCTGTGAAAGACCTTCGTCCGGTCAGCAACACCAGCCGTCTCCCGAAGGAACCGGGTGAACCATTTCGACCACGCACCAGCCGGCTGAGCCACGCGGTCCACGTTCATGGCGGGCCATAGGGAAGCCGTAGGCCCCGCTCCCGCGTCTACCAAGCTCTGGCGGTAGCGGAGGAGGCCGATGCCCTCCAAGGCCGGATGCAGCGGAACCTTGCGCCGGGAGGAGGCCGTCTTGATGTTCCGGCCGCCGTCCGTCCCGATGGCGATGTGCCAGACCCCCGTCTCCTCATCCTGCGCAAGGTCGGCCACTCGGAGCTGAGCAAGCTCGCCCTGCCGCGCACCGGAGAGCAGCGCCAGGACGGGCAACCAGAAGGCCGCCTCGCCGCCACCACCGACCGGCCGCTTGCCGTTGGTGAAGACCTCCGCCCCGAAGATGCTCGCGAGGTCGGTGCGGGAGAACGGCTGCCTTGCCTCCTCCGCCCGTTCCTCGACCACGAGCTTGGCGCCCTTGCCGAATGGATTGCGGAAGGCCGGCACCGCGTCGAGCTTCCCGGCAGCCTCCGCGTGGCTCACGATGGCCGAAAGGATGTTGAGGGATTTGTTGATCGTTGAGGCGTGGGCCGCCGGGTAGGCTTTGAGGTCCCGCATGAGCAACTCGCGGAGCGGCAGGCGGCGCAAGCTCTCCGGGAGCCGGGTGGGCATCGTGGCGAGAGCATCGCGGAACGTCCTCACCATCTCCCGGGTGAGGGAGCCCAGGCGGATATCGCCCACCCATTCCGTGAGGCGCCGAACCGCGTGGTCCGCCTCAAGCAGCGTCTTCGCGGCCGGCTTCCGGCTGCCCCTGGCCCCGCTCCCCGCCTTCCAAGCCTCATAGGCCTCTGACAGCTTCGGGCCCTGGCCGGTACTCGGGGCAGGGGTGGGCACGACCTCACCGCGCTGGCGCTCTAGCCGGAGGCCGTAGGCGCGAACGTGGGCCTTGAGCACCGCGATGCCAGCCTCATGGTAGGCCTCGGAGGTCGGGTCTATCGGTACGTTTTTCGCCCTGAGGTACGCGCGGGTTTCCCCGTCCACCGCTCCCGGCTCAGAGCGCGAGAGAGCCCTACGGTATTCCGCCAGCTCCTCCTCCAGCTCCAGCCCTAGAACGTGGGCATAATCCTCTCCGATCCCGCGCCGGCCGTGAGGGACGGGCACGAGGTCGGGCAGCAATCGCCGCTCCTCCGCCGTCTGGAGGTGCCGCCGGGCATCGCCGTGAAGCCGCTCCGCCTCGTCGTCCGCAAGCAGGCCCGCGAGCACGTCCCGCTCGATTTCCTCCAGCGGCGGCAGCGGGGATCGGCGCGGGGGAGGGGGTAGTGATTCGCCACGCTGGGCCCGCTCGGCCGCCTCGAAGTCCGCCATACAGTCCCGCAAGGCCCGTGCCCCTGCCTGCTTGGCGGCGGCCGGGAGCTTGGTCCTGAGACTCTTCGTCCAGGCCGTCTTGCCGGTCCACGGCGCCGGCATGAAGGGGCGCAAGGCCACGGGGATGGGCCGGCGGAAGTAGTAGGTGCAGTGGCGGTCGCGGACGAGATACGACATCAGGGCCATGGCGTTTGCATCACCGGATTGTAGGACCGGCGTCTGCTAAAGCACTGATATCGGCAGAGTTTCAGGCCAATCAAGGCCTTAAGAAGCTGTGGCGTCCCCGGCAGGGCTCGAACCTGCGACCCCAGGTTTCATACCACTTCGGCTTTCGCCGCCGCGGGCGGGTGCCCGCGTTCGTGGCCTGGACTATCCCTTCGCCCTAGGCGCCCGAAGGCGCCCTTAGGTGCCGCCCGTCTAGTCTCTACACCTTCCCGCGCATGGCACTGCGCGGGCTTGGCTCGGGATCGGCAGGATTCCGGCGACCTGGATCGCCGGGACCGGAAGCGTTCCCCGAATTTGAGCGGATCCGCCGCGCGGTTTCCCGATGCGGCGCCCAATTTGCATTTAGGAAACCTGTGCTCTGTCCAGCTGAGCTACGGAGACGTACCGGAGGTTTGTACCATCGTCGCCGTGCGAGTCCACTGGGCAACCGCGGCTTCGCCGGTGTGGCCGGATCGCCCTGTGCGGATCGCGTCGATCCGGGGCATGCTGCAGCGGACGTCGGAGCGGGAGTCGTGGCGATGGGATGGACGGGGCGGATGCTCGCGGTCGCGGCCTGCGCGCTCGCCGCCTCGGCCGCCCGCGTCGCGGCGGCGCCGCGATCCGGCACGGCCGAGTGCCTTTCCGGGGACGGACGGAGACCCTGTCCGCGGTCGAGCCCCGCGGCGAGCTCGCGCTGGCCTCCGGCGCTCGCGCGGTGCTCGGATCGGTGCGCTGGCCCGACGACCCGGAGATCGCCAAGGCCGCGACCGAGAGGTTGCTGGCTTTGCGCGGCCGCCCGCTGACCGTCGTCGCCCGCGGCGAGGCCGACCGCTGGGGCCGCCTGCGCATCGACGCCCTGTCGGAGGCGGATGGACCGGTCGACCTCGCGGGGGACCTCGTCGGTGCCGGTCTCGCCCAGGTCGATGCCGGCGAGGGCGACGCCCTGTGCCGCCCGGGGCTGCTCACCGTCGAGGAGGCCGCGCGCACGGCCGGACTCGGGCTCTGGCACCAGCCGTCGCTCGAGGCCTCGGACGGTACTGGCCTGCGCGCGGCGGCGGGGCGGTTCGTCGTGGTCCAGGGCACGATCCGCCATGTCGGCGAGCGCCCGAGCCGGACCTATCTCGACTTCGCGGCCCGGGGGGAGGACGGGCTCACGGTCACCGTGTCGAAACGCACTTGGCGCAGGATGCGCGAACATGGTTTGAGTGCGGACAGGCTCAAGAATGCGCGGGTGCGGGTGCGCGGGGTGGTCGAGATCCGTCGCGGGCCGACCCTCGACATCGCGGTGCCGGAGACGATCGAAGTGCTGGAGGCGCCCACGGCGATCGCCGGCGCGAGCACGGATGGGGAGCGGGCGCTGCGGCGCTGAACGGCATGATGGGCGGCACGACGCGGAGCGGAACGGGAATTGGGCAGGGCGGCCGCGCGCAGGCGCGTCGCGCGCCGGCGCTCGCCCTGCTGCTCGCGCTCTCGGCCTGCGCCGGCGAGCAGACCGGGGCGGTGCTGGTTCCGGCCGTCGTCTCCGTGCCGCCGGAGGCGCCGCGCACCACCGGCCGTCCCGCCAACGTCACGGATGCCGACCACGCCAAGCTCGTCGCCTCCTTCGGCGGGGAATACCGGTCGCCGGCCACCCTGCGCCTGCTCACCGAGGTGACCGACCGGCTGGTCAGGGCGAGCGACCGGCCCGACCAGACCTACGCGGTGACGCTGCTCGATTCGCCCGTGGTCAACGCCTTCGCCCTGCCGAGCGGCCGCCTCTACGTCACCCGCGGCCTCGTCGCGCTGGCGAGCGACACCTCGGAGATCGCGGCCGTGCTCGCCCACGAGATCGCGCACGTCACGCTGAGCCACGCCACCGCCCGGACCGAGCTCGAGCTGCGCTCGCAGCTCGTCAGCCGCGTGGTCGCCGACGTGCTGAACGATCCGGCCACCGGCGCCCAGCTCCAGAGTCAGTCGCGCTTCGCGCTCGCCCGCTTCTCCCGCGAGCAGGAGCTCGAAGCCGATGCGGCCGGCGTGCGCACCCTGGCGAAGGCCGGCTACGACCCCTACGGCGCCGGCCGCTTCCTCACCGCGCTGAACCGGACCCTGGCGCTGAAGGCCGGCGGCGGCACCGCGGCCGAGCCGGACATGCTCGCGACTCATCCGGGCACGGCCGAGCGCATCGGGCTCGTCACTCGTGCCGCGCGGCGCACCGGGGCCCCGGGCGTCGGCACCGACGACCGCGCAGCCTACCTCGCGGCGATCGACGGGCTGGCCTACGGCGACAACCCCGGCGAGGGCGCGGTGCGCGGGCACCGCTTCGTGCATCCGAGCCTCGGCATCGCCTTCGAGGTGCCGGAGGGCTTCTCGATCGAGAACACCCGCAACGCGGTGCTGGGCACCACCAACGAGGGCAGCCGGCGCCTGCTGTTCGACCAGGTCGAGGCCAAGGACGGCCAGACACTCGACGCGATCCTCAAGGCGACGTGGAACGACGCGATCGACCCGGCCTCGATCGAGGTCCAGCCGATCGCCGACCATCCGGCGGCGACCGCCCTGTCCCGCGGCAAGGACTGGACCTTCCGGCTCGCCGCGATCCGCGTCGGCGACGCCACCTTCCGCCTGATCATGGCGGCCAAGGGCGCGACCGACCCCGACCCGGCCTTCCGCCGCTGGATCGCGAGCCTGGCCTCGGTCTCGCCGGCCGAGACCGCCTCGCTCAAGCCGCTGCGCCTGCAGATCGTCGTCGCCGCCTCGTCGAACGCCGAGGACCTCGCCCGGCGGATGGCGGTGCCGGACCGCGCGCTGGATCGGTTCCTGGTGCTCAACGGCCTGGAGCGCGGCGTGCCGCTGAAGACGGGGCAGAGCTACAAGGTGGTGGTGGAGTAAGCGGGCCCACCGCCCTCCGGCGCCCGCCGGCCTTGCCACCGGTGCCGCGTTCGCGCGATGCCCGACCCGGCCGACACGCAGGATGCACACCCGATGATCCGCTTCTACTACAACCTCGCGCCGAACCCGATGAAGGTGGCGTTGTGCCTTGAGGAGACCGGGCTCGCCTACGAGCCGATCCCGGTGGACACGCGCAGGGGCGAGCAGTTCGCCGAGACCTATGCCGCGATCAACCCGAACGCCAAGGTGCCGGCGATCGTCGACGGCGACGCTACGGTGTTCGATTCGAACGCGATCCTGCTGCATCTGGCCGAGAAGGCCGGGGCCTTCCTGCCCCACGGCGAGGCGGCCCGCGGCCAGATGCTGTCCTGGCTGATGTTCGTGGCCACCGGGATCGGGCCGTTTTCCGGCCAGTGCGTGCATTTCCGCCACTTCGCGCCGGAGGCCGAGCGGACGGGATACGCCGCCGAGCGCTACGTGTTCGAGGCGCGGCGCCACTGGGGCGTGCTCGACGCCCACCTCGCCGGCCGCAGCTTCGTGCTCGCCGAGTACGGCATCGTCGACATGGCGGTCTGGGGCTGGGCGCGGATGCTGCCCTTCATGCTCGGCGAGGACGCGATCCTCGAATTCCCGAACGTGAAGCAGCTGCTCGACACGGTGAGCGCCCGCCCGGCGGCGCAGCGGGCGGAAAGCCTCAAGGGCCGGCACGCGTTCAAGGCCGAGGTGGACGACGACGCCCGGCGCTTCCTGTTCCGGTCGATGAAGGTCGGCTGAGTTCCGGCGCCGATCGAAACGCCGACCTCCACTTTCCCTCCCCCGCAGAGGGGGAGGGCAGGGGACGTCCGCCTCAGGCCGCGGCGAGCGCGCCCATCGACATCGATTCCTTCTTCATCAGCTCGCGGTAGAAGCCGTCGAGATGGGTCAGCTTGTCCGGCGAGCCGTCCTGGATGATGCGGCCGCCCTCCAGAACCACGATCCGGTCGAAGTCCTTGAGGGTCGAGAGCCGGTGGGCGATGGCGATGACCGTGCGGCCCTTCATCAGGTTAGCGAGCGCGTGGCGGATCGCCTCCTCCGACTCGGCGTCCAGCGCCGAGGTCGCCTCGTCGAGGAGCAGGATCGGCGAATCCTTGAGGATCGCGCGGGCGATGGCGATGCGCTGGCGCTGGCCGCCCGAGAGCTTGACCCCGCGGTCGCCGACGATGGTGTCGAATCCTTCCGGCAGGGCGTTGATGAAGTCGGTGCAGTGCGCCGCGTCGGCCGCCTTCCACACGTCCTCGTCCGAGGCCTCCGGCCGGCCGTAGCGGATGTTCTCGCGCAGGGTGCGGTGGAACATCGACACGTCCTGCGGCACGACCGTGATCGCCTCGCGCAGGGATTCCTGCGTCACCCGGTCGATGTCCTGGCCGTTGATCAGGATCTTGCCGCCCTTGGCCTCGTAGAAGCGCTGGATCAGCGAGAACAGGGTCGACTTGCCGCCGCCCGACTTGCCGACGAGGCCGACGCGCTGGCCGGGCTCGAGCACGAGGTCGAAGTCGGTGAAGACCGAGCGCCCGTCCGGGTAGGCGAAGGCGACGTGCTGGAACTCGATGCGCGCGCCGGTGCCCGAGAGCGGCACCGCCTCGGGGTGGTCGATCAGGTCGTGCGGCTGCAGCAGGGTGTGCAGCGCCTCCGAGAGGCGGGCGGTGTGCTGGGTCGCGTCGACGAGCGCCACGGCGAGGTCGCGGGTGGCGGCGAGGATGCGGATGCCCAGCGTGCAGACCAGCACCACCTGGCCGTTGGTCGCCTGCCCCGCCTCCCACATGGTGATCGCCCAGTAGAGCAGGCCGAGCACCGCGAGCACGGTGAGGATCGCGTGCACGATGCGGAGCTTCTCGAGGTAGAGCAGCGAGGAGCGCCGCGCGCGCATCTCCTGGGCGATCGTGCCCTCGAAGCGCACGCCTTCGCGCTTGAACGCGGAGAAGGCGCGCACCAACGGCATGTTGCCGACGAGGTCCACCATCTCGCCGTCGACGCTCGCGGCCTTCGAGGCGAAGTCGTGGTGCAGCGGCTTGCCGGCCGCCGCCATCTTGAACATCAGCACCACCACGGCGGCGAAGATGCCGGCCAGCACCAGGGCCATCGTGACGTTGACGCTGCCGATGTAGAGAATCGAGCCGAAGGCCGCGACGCAGGGCGGCATCACGTTGAACACGAACATGTTCTCGACCGTGAAGATTGCGTTCGAGGTCGCGGTGATGCGCGAGGCCAGCGTGCCCGGCTGCCGGTCGGCGAAGAAGCTCGGGGAGTGCCCGGTCATGTGCCGGAACAGGTCGCGGCGGATGTCGCCGGTGACGCCGACGAAGGTGAACGAGCCGACGAGCGAGGCCACGCGCCAGAGCATGTTGTCGGCGGCGATGAAGGCGATGAGGACCGCGAGCGCCCCCCAGACGAGGTTCGCCTGCGGCCCCTTGCTGAGCGCGTCGACCACGCCCTTCAGCGCGTAGTCGGTCGAGACCGAGAAGCCGACGGCGCCGAGCACCGCAATCAGGATCACCGCATGCGGCAACGCCCGGCGCCGCAGGTAGCGGCCCACGAAGGCGAAGGGCCGGTCGGCGTATTGGCAGAGGTCTTCCATCGCGATGAGCATCTCGATTTCAGGCGACGCGGAGGGCCGGCGGAAGGGGGAGGGGCGAAGGGGGTAATGACGCGGTGAGCGACGGGGCGGTCGACACGAGGAATGCGTTGGCGGATGGCACTACGACGGGACGCGGATAAAAATAAGCGCCGGCGGGGCAACGCAACAGCCTCGTCAACCGTTGCGTGAGCCCGTTCCTGCGCCGCGCTTTTATCGCACGAAGCTGAACGCCGTTTGACCGGTATGCGATTCCGGTGCCGGACCGCCCCGTGCAGGCCGCGAGAATCCTCATCGTGCCGCCCCGCGCCGGGTCTCGGGCATGATCAGCGCGACGAGGGCGAAGGCGCCGGCCCCGACGAGCGCCAGCCCGAGGAAGGCGGTGTGGCTGCCGAGCCGGTCGGCCAGGATTCCGGCGAGCGAGGTCGAGAGCGCGGCCCCGATCCCCATGGCGGTGCCGACCGCGCCGAGCGCGAGGTTGAACCGGCCGGTGCCGCGGGTGAGGTCGGAGACGACGAGGGGCACCATCACCCCGAGCACCGCGGCCGAGATGCCGTCGAAGACCTGGATCGAGACCAGCATGTAGGGGTTGTCGGTGTAGGCGAAGAGCAGGCCGCGGATCGGAAGCGCGGCGAACCCCGCCAGCAGCACCGGATAGCGGCCGAAGCGCTCCGCCGCCCGGCCGACGGCGGGGGCCAGCACCGCCAGCACCGCCTGCGGGACCATGATGCAGGCGGCGACGAGCGCCGTCGCGGTCTCGCTCGCCCGCAGCGTCAGGACGCTGCCGACGAGCGGCAGCATCGCGGCGTTGGCCAGGAAGAACAGCGTCATGCAGGCCGCGAAGCTGAGGAGCGCGCGGTTGGTCAGCAGGGCCTTCACGCCGCCCGCCGCCGCGTCGCCGCTGCGGGGCTCGGCCTCCTGGGTCCGCACGCCGGCATCGATCTCCTCGGCGCGGATCGCCGAGAGCGCCATGATCGTCGGCACCACCAGGGCGGCGGTGAGGTAGAACACCGCGTCGTTCGACAGGTAGTAGCCGCAAGCGCCCATGCCGGCGGCGGCCACCGCGTTGCCCATCGCCTGGAAGCTGGCGTTGCGCCCGAGGCGCTCGCCGGCGCGGGCATGGCCGACGAGGCCGATGCTGATCGCGGCGATCGCCGGCGTCAGGATGCAGCTCGCGGCCGAATGCACCGCCATCGCGAGCAGGACGATGAGGAAGTTCGGCCACAGCGCCAGCGCCAGCGCGCTCGCCGAGATCGCGGCGACCGACACGCCGGCCGCGAACCGCTTCGAGCGCATCGCGTCGACGAAGGCGCCGCCGGGGACCTGGCCGAGCAGGCTGACCAGGCTGCCGACGGTGAGCGCGAAGCCGATGTCGGACTGGGTCCATTTCGACTGGGTGAAGTACACCGCCAGGAACGGGCCGAACCCGGTCTGCAGGTTGGCGACGAAGAAGGCGAACAGATCGAGCCCGCGCCGGCTCGCGCGCGACAGCCCGTCCGCGCCGGCGGCCGCGGGCGCCGGCTCGACGGTCGGCTCGCGCAGCCGGACCGGACGGGCGCGGACCTCGTGGTCGAGCCTCGCCTGGCGCTGCGCCTCGCGGGGGGGGATGACGCGGCGGTCCTTCGGTCGCGCCACCGTCACTTATCGGGCACCTTCTCAGCGGCCGGCTTGTCCGCGGGCTTCGCGGCGGGCGCGGGCGCGGGCGGCGCCGGCACGGCGGCAGGCGCCGGTGCGGCCGTGGGGGCGGGCGCGGGCTGGGCGGCGGCCGGTGCCGTCGCCTGCTCGCCGTCCGGGCCGGGGCTCGCCGGGCCGAGGACCACGATCGGCTCGCCGGCCTTGTATTCGGGCGAGACGCGGACCTGATTGCGGCTCAGCTGCAACGACAGCCGCCCGACCTTGCCGTCGGAGGTGAAGCGGAGCGCCCGCCAGTCGACCGCGATCTTGCGCGAGCCGACGCCGAGGAAGCCGCCGAAATCGATGATCGCCGCGCGCGGGCGCCCCTCCTTGTCGATGATCAGGTCGATCACCCGGCCGAGCTCGTCGCCGTTGGCGCTGCGCACGCTCTTGCCCAGCACGCTCTCGTAATCCTGGGTGTCGAGGACGGTGGCGGGGGTGCCCTGCTGGGCCTGCGGCGGCGCGGTCGGGGCGACCGGGGGCGGCGCGGCCGGTGTCGCCGGCGCGGTCTCGCTGCCGGCCGGCGGGGTCTGCGGCGCGGGCGTCTGCGCCATCGGCGCCTGAGCCATGACGGACGCGCTCCCGAGGAGGGCGGTCCAGAGGGTGATCGTCGCGGTCGCGATCATCCGGATCGGTGTGGTCACGCAAGGTCCTCAAGTGCTGGCGTCGGCGCGGCGCGGCCGTGGCGACGCGCGGGTGTCTCCGCCGCATCGTCACGGGTTACGAGAGCACGACCTTCGCATGCCGTTCGACCAAGGCGAAGTTGTGAATCGCGTCCGGTCGCCCGACCCGCACGTTTTGGTGTGCAGGTTTCGCGCCGCACGTTTCGGGCCGCGTGCATCCGCTCCGATGCCCCCGATCGATCGGCGAGGGCCTCGCGCCGCGCCCCGGGATGGACGCGGCGGCGTCTGGTTTTCGCCCAAACTGCATCGTAGAGAGGCCGTCAACGACATGACGGCGGCCCGGTCCCACCATGGCCGCCACGAGAAGACAGGACTTCACCGCCCATGGCTGCCTCGCCTCTGCCTGCCTCGCCTTCGACCGCCGCGGGTCGCCTCCGCCGCCCGCTCGCGCTGACGGCCACCGCCCTCTGCCTCGGCGCGGCCCTGGCCGGATGCCAGGCGCTCGGCGGGGCGCTGGGCGGCGGCGGCGGCGTGATGCCGGCGGCCGAGGTCGGGCCGCCGCCGTCGCTGCGCGGCGCCCTTCCGGGCCGCGAGGCGCGCATGGCCAACGTCGATTCCGACGGGCGCCCGCTGGCGACGGCGCCGACCCGGACGCTCGACCTGCCCAAGGACAAGCGCAACGACGCGCGCGCCGCGAACGACGGCGCGCGCCGCATCCGCCGCGAGGAGATCGACGGCGAGCCCACCAGCGGCGGGTCGTCGGGCGGCATGACGCCGTCCCTGACGCCCGGCGGCAGCGTCGGCCTCGGCGGCAAGTTCTGATCGTCAGGCCGCTTTCGGGCCGCGACCGTAATAGTCGTCGAGCCGGCCGCCATAAGCCGGATCGGCGAAGCCGTCCTCGCCGGCGCCGTGGCTCGGCGCGCCGGCGAGCGTCGCCGGGTCGATGTCCACGACGTAGCCGCCGAGCGCGACGCTGTAGGTCAGCGCCTTCCACGGCAGCGGGTGGTGGTTCTCGCCGAGCCCCAGGAACCCGCCGAAGGCGAGCACCGCGTAGGCGACCTGGCCCGAGACCTTGTCGACCATGAAGTTGTGCACCGCGCCGAGGTGCTTGCCGGCGGCATCGTAGACCGCCGTGCCCTCGACCTTGTTGGAGGCGATCAGCCGGACGGTCTCGTCGATGGCGACGCCCTCGGCCGAGGGGTCGAGCTCCATCGAGCCGGCCTTGCGGATGCTGCGCTCGTTGGGAAGATCTGTCGGCATCGCGATACCCTTTCGCAGGACTGCACGGGCCCGGCATCCCGGGCGTTCGCAGGGGAAAGCTCGGACCCGCGATGGGTTCCGCGGGCCCCTTCAGCCTTCCGGGCCGGCTTCCGCCTCGGCGCGCCGCAGGGCGACACGGTTGCGCACGCCGCGGCTCGCGAACAGCATCTCGGTCCCGAAGGCGACCAGCGCCAGGAGCGTGCACAGGATCGCCGTGCCGAACAACGCGAACAGCACGCCGGCCACGGTGGCGTCGCGCAGCGCGCCGACGAACAGCGTCAGGACGGCGCCGCAGGTCGAGACCCCCGAAAGCGCCGCGAGCACCACGGCCGCGTCGAGCAGCAGCGCCCGCAGCCGCAGGCGGTCGAGCCGGTGGCCGAGGCGGCGGCGCTCCGCCTCGCTCGCGCCCGCGAGCAGGCTCGACGCCCGCTCCGCCTGATCCGACACGCGGGCGAGGCGCGCGCCGAAGACGTTGAGCAGGGTCGCCACCCCGGACAGCAGGAACACCGGCGTCAGCGCCACCTGGATGATGTGCGCGATGCCGTCGAGGGTGTTCGGCTCGAGGCTCGACATGGGCAGAGGTTTCCGCGGCGCGAGGAGGAAGGCGGGAGGGCCGTCCTCCGACGCCGCCAACGTCCGGGCGGTTCGCGAGGATCCGGCGTCCACTCCGGCCTTCGCGCCCTCAGATCAATCCGCCGCCATGCGGGTGATCGCAAGCATTCGGCTCGGCGGCGATGCCGATGCCGAGCCCGAGGACCAGGGCGAACGCGGAGACGAAAGCGAGGGCGAGGGCGGTGCTGACCATGCCCGGATCTGTCCTCCGGTTGGGTGAAGAAAGGGTTTCGCGGCGCGAAAACCGGTGCCGAACCCGCCCGCCGGCGCCACACCCTGTGGATGATGAAGGGAACTGTTCCAGTTTTCCCTTGGAACGGCTGCGCTAGCCCTTAGTTCTTGCTGCTATGCTCACCCCTGCTGCGGGGATGTCACGTTCACGCTCGCAGCGAGAACCGGAGGAACCCCATGGCAACCAAGACGACGGAAAAGGCCGCCCCGAAGGCTGCGAAGGAGACCAAGGACGCCAAGCCCGCGAAGGCTGCAGCCCCCAAGGCGACCAAGGCCGCCGCCGGCGCCAAGCCGAACGCCCTGCAGCAGCCGCTGAAGCCCTCGGCCGATCTCGGCGCCATCGTCGGCACCAGCCCGATCCCGCGCGGCGAGGTCGTCAGCAAGGTCTGGGAATACATCAAGAAGCATAACCTCCAGAACCCGGAGAACAAGCGCGAGATCCTCGCCGACGACAAGCTGAAGAAGGTCTTCGGCAAGGACAAGTGCAGCATGTTCGAGATGAATAAGCACCTCGCCGCCCACCTCAAGGCCTGAGCCGCGCCGGACCCGTCGTCGGGTCGATCCGGAGACGCGGTTCCCGGATCGTCCTGCTTCGACGGTGCGCTCGAACGGGGCGGCGCCACGCCGCCCCGCGCGACCCGATCAGGCGTCAGGCGATGTTGCGCAGGACGCCGCCATCCACTCGAAGCGCCGCGCCGCTGGTCGCGCTCGCCGCCGGGCTGCAGACGTAGGCCACCATGTTGGCCACTTCCTCGACGCTGGCCAGCCGTCCGATCAGCGATGTCGGGCGGTGCTCGGCGACGAACTGGCGGCCGAGGGCGTCGAGATCGGCCTCGCCCGATCCGCCGGCCATCTGCTTCATGAAATCGGCGACGCCCTCAGACAGGGTCGGCCCCGGCAGCACGCTGTTGACCGTGACGCCGGTGCCCGAGACCGTCTCGGCGAGCCCGCGCGAGACCGCGAGCTGCGCCGTCTTCGTCATCCCGTAATGGACCATCTCGACCGGGATGTTGATGCCCGACTCGCTGGCGATGAAGACCACGCGGCCCCAGCCCCGCGCCACCATCCCCGGCGCGTAGGCGCGCGACAGCCGCACGCCGCTCATCACGTTGACGTCGAAGAAGCGCTGCCAGTCGCCATCGGGGATGTCGAAGAACGGCTTCGGCTCGAAGATCCCCGTGTTGTTGACCAGGATGTCGACGTCCGGCAGCGCCGCGACCAGCGCGGCGACCCCATCGGCCGTCGCCACGTCGCCGACCGCCGCGAACGCCTCGCCGGCCTGGGTCTTCCCGCGCAGGGCCGCGATGGCCGCCTCGACCCGTTCCGCGGTGCGCCCGTTGATGCCGACGCTGGCGCCGAGGTCGAGGAGCGCCTGGGCGATCCCGAAGCCGATGCCGCCGGTGGAGCCGGTGACGAGGGCGCGGCGGCCCTTCAGGTTCATGTCCATTTCGGTCGATCCCTGGTTGCCGCGATGTCTCGCGATGCCGATCAACGCGCCGGTCCGGCCCCGGGTGGCATGCAGCCTATCCGGCTCTGCCCCGCCGCAGAACGCTGGCGCAGCCGCCGAACACGGCGAGCGCCACCGCGGACCACAGCGCCAGCGATACCGCCCGCTCCGGCCCGGCGCCCTGGGTCATCCCGAAGATCACCGCCACCATCGCCGCGCCGAGGGACTGGCCGGTGAGCCGCGCCGTCGACTGCATGCCGCTCGCCCCGCCGCTGCGCTCGCGCGGGGCGGCGGTGATGATGACCTTGTTGTTCGGCGTCTGGAACAGGCCGAAGCCGAGGCCGCTCAGCGTCAGCCGCCAGACGATGTCGAGGGTCGCCGGGTGCGCCGGCAGCAGCGCCATCGCCGCGATGCCCGACGCCATCAGCGCGAGGCCGATGCCGCCGAGCAGCCCCGGCGGGTAGCGGTCGGCGAGCCGCCCGGCGACCGGCGCCATCGCCGCGATCGCGATCGGCCAGGGCGTCATCAGGAAGCCGGTCTGCGTGCCCGAGAGGTGCAGCACGTCCTGGAAATAGAAGGGCAGGGCGATGTAGGCGCTCATCTGCGCCGCGAACGAGGCGATCGAGGTCGCCATCGACAGCGCGAAGGCCGGGATCCGCAGGAGGTCCACCGGCAGCAGCGGAGCCCGCAGGCGCAGCTGGTACAGCACGAACACCGCGCCGACCGCGACGGCGCCCGCGATCTCGGCGAAGGCGATCGCCCGTCCGTCGGCGTCGCCGAGGCGGTCGACGCCGACGATCAGCAGGCCGAAGGTCAGCGCGTTCAGCACCGCGCTCAACGCGTCGAAACGCGCGCCGCTGCGCGGCGTCGCCGGCAGCGTCCGCGAGGCGACGAGGAAGGCGAGGCCGCCCACAGGCAGGTTGACCAGGAACAGCCACGGCCAGGACGCCACCGAGAGGATCGCGGCGGCGACAGTCGGGCCGGCCGCGGAGGCGACGGCGACGACGAGCGCCACGTTGCCGACGCCGCGGCCGATCATCCGGTGGGGATAGATGAAGCGCACCAGCGCGATGTTGACGCTCATCACGCCGGCGGCGCCGAGCCCCTGCGCCAGGCGCCCGGCGATCAGGAAGCCGAGGCTCGGCGCGAAGGCGCAGGCGAGCGAGGCCGCAACGAAAGCCGCCAGCCCGGCGAGGTACACGCGCTTGTAGCCGAGGATGTCGCCGAGGGAGGCGAAGGGCAGGAGCGCCGCCGTCACCGCGATCTGGTAGCCGTTGACCACGAAGATCGCCGCGGCCGGATCGACCGCGAGGTCCTTGGCCATCACCGGCAGCGCCACGTTGACGATCGCCCCGTCGAGCACCGCCATGGTCATGGCGAGCGACACCGCCGCCATCGCCAGCAGGCGCTCGCGCGGGGGAAGCCCGTCGGCCGGCCTCGCGGCGGCCGGGCTCCCGTCGCCGAGGCCGCTTGCCGCCTGCGCTTCCTCCTCCGCCCCGCGGATCGCGCGTCGTCCGGACGATCCGGCCGTCTCGGTCATCGTCGAAAACCTCGTTCTGGGCCGACCCCGGCCGCCGGCCGCCGTGGGTCCGCCTGGCGCTTGCGCCCGCACATAGCGGCTTCACGCAGGCTTGAGCAGCGCGCCGGTGACATGGCCGCGGGATCCTTCGCCCGTGCGCCGCTTTTCCGCCTTTACGACGCGCCATCGCGTCGTCGCCTCGATCCGACGGATGACGCCCCGATGCCGACGATGACGCGGACCACCGCCCTGCTGCTCGCCCTGTTGCCGCTGATGCCGATGGCGGCGCCGGCGCAGGAGGCGCCGCCGCTCGGGATCGGGCTGGAAGGCTTCGCCTACCCGTATCCGGTGCGCTTCCTCGCCCTGTCGCGCGACGGCGAGGCCCAGCGCCTCGCCTACATGGACGTGGCGCCGACCGGCACGGCCAACGGCCGCACGGCGCTGCTGCTGCACGGCCGCAACTTCCCGGCGAGCTACTGGGCGCCGGTCGTCGCGGCGCTGACGGGCGCGGGCTACCGCGTGGTCGCGCCCGACCAGCTCGGCTTCGGCAAGTCCTCGAAGCCCATCGGCCCGTTCACCTTCGACGCGATGGCCGCCGACACCGTCGCGCTGCTCGATCACCTGAACCTGCGCCGGGTCGACGTGGTCGCCCACTCGATGGGCGGGATGCTGGCCGTGCGGTTGGCACGCAACGCCCCCGACCGGGTCAACAGCCTTGTCCTCGAGGCGCCGCTCGGCCTGGAGGATTACCGCTTCAGCGTGCCGCCGGTCGCCAACGACACCCTGCTCAAGCGCGAGGGCGAGCTCACGGCGGCCGCCTACCGCCGGCAGCTGATGACCAGCTACGCGCTCTCGCTGCCAGAATCGGCGATCGAGCCGTTCGTCGAGGTGCGCGAGCGGGTGAAGGGAGCGGGCGAGTATCCGCGCTGGCTGCAATCGTTCGTGAACTCCTACACCATGATCTGGGGCCAGCCGGTGGTGCACGAGATCCCGCTGCTCCCGATGCCGACCCTGTTCGTCATGGGCGGCGCCGACCACAACGCGCCGGGCAAGCCCTACGCCCCGCCGGACCTCGCCGCGAGGATGGGCCGCAACGCCGACAACGCGACGGCGCTGGCCGCGAGGATGCCGAACGGCCGGGCGATCGTGTTCGCGGGCATCGGCCACCTCGTCCACATGGAGGCGACCGACCGCTTCGACGCCGCGATGCTGGAGTTCCTCGACGGGCATTGACCGCCCGGTGTCGCGGCGAAGGCCCGCGAACGGAGGAAGGCCGGGCACGATGCCCGGCCTCGGAGCCGCCCCGGAAAGCCCGGCGGCTCAGGCGGCACGAACGGTGGCGAGGAAGCGGGTGACCTCCGCGCCCAGATGCTCCGACTGACGCGACAGTTCGGACGCCGAGGCCAGCACCTGCGCGGCCGCGGCGCCGGTCTCCTCCGAAGCCTGCGCGACGCCGGCGATGTTGCCGGTGACCTCGCTCGTGCCGGCGGAGGCCTGCGCGACGTTGCGCACGATCTCCTGGGTCGCCGCACCCTGCTCCTCCACCGCCGCCGCGATCGACGCGGCGACCGCGTCGATCTCACGGATGCGCGTCGAGATGGTCCCGATCGCCTGCACCGCCCCTTGCGTCGAGGTCTGGATCTGCGCGATCTGGCTTCCGATCTCGGCGGTGGCGCCGGCCGTCTGGTTGGCAAGCTCCTTCACCTCGGCGGCGACCACCGCGAAGCCGCGGCCGGCCTCTCCGGCGCGCGCCGCCTCGATGGTGGCGTTGAGCGCCAGCAGGTTGGTCTGCCCGGCGATGTTCGAGATCAGCCCCACCACGTCGCCGATCTTGGCGGCCGCCTGGCTCAGTTCGTGAACCAGGCGTCCGGTCTGCTCCGCTTCGGAGACCGCCGTCTGCGCGAGGTCGGCCGAGCCGGAGACCTGCCGCCCGATCTCCTGGACCGACGAGCCGAGCTCCTCCGCCGCCGCCGCGACGGTATTCACGTTGGAGGCCGCCTCCTCGGCGGCGGCCGCCACGGTGGACGATTGGCTGGCCGTCTCCCGGGCGGTCGCGGTCATCGTCTGGGCGGTGGCCTGCAGCTCGGTGGCGGAGGAGGACACCATGCCGACGATGCCGCCGACCGCCCGTTCGAACCCGTCGGCCAGCTCCGTCATGACGCGCTTGCGCTCGGAGGCCGCCGCCGCGTCGGCGATGCCCTTGATCTCCGCCTGCTCGGCGGCCTTCCGGGCAACCATGGCCGTGATGCCTTCGACGGCCCGGCCGACGGAGCCGACCTCGTCGCCGCGGCGCGCCTCGGCGATCTGCGCATCGATCTCGCCGTTTTCCATACGCCGGAGGACGACGACCAGCCGACCCAGCGGACGCGTGATGCCGACGATCGACACCAGGGTCGCGGCGACGAGGCCGACCAGGAGGCCGAGAGCGGCCAGCGCCGTCAGGGTGTAGCGCGTCGCATTCGTCTGATCGGTCAGAACGTCGGACTGATGCTCCATATAGGCGGCAATGTCGTGCGCGAGCCTGCTGCCTTCGTCCGTCATGGTGGCGAAGGTCGGATCGATGGCGCGGTGCACGAGGGCTATGGCGTCCGCGTTCTCGTTCGCGGTCCCGAGCCTGCGCACCTCGGTCACGTCCTTGAGGAACCGGTCGACCCGGGCGTTCTGCGCCTCGACGCGCGCGCCGAAGGCAGGCGCCTGCTCGCGGAGGTCGGCCAGCGCCTGCCGCATGTTGGGCAGCACCGCCTCGAAGCCCGCATTGGCGCTCTTGATCTGGGCCTCGTCGGTCTCGGCGATGATGCGGTAGACCCAGTAGTTGAGCTCGAACATCAGGCCGTTTGCCCGGCGCACGCTCGCGACGCCTTTCGCCTCGTGGACGATCAGGAGGCTGTAGGCGTCGTCGATCGTGGTCATGCGCGCCTGCGCATACCAGACGCACCCACCGACGACGACGGCGATCGATGCGATCACGGCAATGAGCTTCGGCAGGATTTTGATGTTTGAAAGACGGAGCATCGATCTATCCGATCACGTTGGACAGCCGAAGATCGCCCGAGATCGCTTAAATCGCGGTTAACCAATACCTCTGCAGATCTTGAGGCGGGCTCACGAATGCTCACGGGTTCGTGAGAAGATGCACGATCGACGCGATCGATGTCCGCATCGGCTCGATGCCGCCCGGCGCGGTCGACCGATCAGCCGGCTCCGAGGCGGCCCCGCCTGAGCAGGAACACCCCCTGCGCGCCGATCAGGTTCCAGAACCACCACGGCATCGAGAAGCGCATCGGCCGTCCGCGCGCGTCGAGCGCCGCCGCCTTCTCGATGTGGGCGTCGACCGCCCGGCACAGCTCGACGAAGTCGCGCATGGTGCAGTGGTGGATGTTCGGCGTCTCGTACCAGGCTTCCGGCAAGATCTCGGTGATCGGCATCCGCCCGCGGAAGGCGAGCTCGGCCCGCACCCGCCAATGACCGAAGTTCGGGAACGAGATCACCACCTGCCGGCCGATGCGAAGCAGGTGCTCCAGCACGATGCGCGGGTTGCGCGTCGCCTGGATGGTCTGGGACAGGACCACCACGTCGAATGCGTCGTCGGGGTAGTTCTCGAGGTCGGTGTCGGCGTCGCCCTGGATCACCGGCAGGCCGCGCGCGAGGCAGGCGTTCACGCCCTCGCGCGACAGCTCGATGCCGCGCCCGTCGACGCCGCGCCGGTCGCGCAGCAGCGCCAGCAGCGAGCCGTCGCCGCAGCCGATGTCGAGGACGCGCGCGCCGGGCGGCACCAGCCCGAGGACCACGAGGTGGTCGACGCGGGCGCCGCCGGATTCGGGCGTGCGCGGCAGGTCGTCCGCCGCCTCCCAGGGCGTGCCGGAGGCGGCGTCGCCGAAGGACAGGTCCTCGCGCCCGCTCACAGCCCGCGCGCCCGGGCGGCCGCGTCGATGAACCCGCGGGCCGCCGAGAACAGCGTCGGCTCGTCGAGGAGGAACGCGTCGTGGCCCTTGTCGCTCTCGACCTCGACGAAGGCGACCGGGGCCGAGGCGGCGTTCAGCGCGTGCACGATCGCCCGGGAATCGGCCGTGGGGAACAGCCAGTCGGAGGTGAACGAGATCACGCAGAACCGCGTCTTCGTGCCCTTGAAGGCGTTGGCGAGCACGCCGCCGTGGTCGGCGGCGAGGTCGAAATAGTCCATCGCCCGCGTCAGGTAGAGGTAGGCGTTGGCGTCGAACCGCTCGACGAAGCTCAGGCCCTGGTGGCGCAGGTAGCTCTCGATCTGGAAGTCGGCGTTGAACGAGAAGGTCGGCGCCGAGCCGCCCTGGAAGCGCCGCCCGAACTTCCGGTGCAAAGCCGGCTCGGACAGGTAGGTGATGTGGGCGCCCATCCGCGCGACGCCGAGGCCCTTCGAGGGGCGCGTGCCGGCCTCGAGATAGCGACCGTCGGCCCAGGCGGGGTCGGCCATGATCGCCTGCCGGCCGACCTCGTGAAAGGCGATGTTCTGCGCCGAATGGCGCGCGCCCGTGGCGATCGGCATCGCTGCGAACACGCGCTGAGGGTAGAGCGAGGCCCATTGCAGCACCTGCATCCCGCCCATCGAGCCGCCGATGCACAGGAACAGGTCCGCGATGCCGAGATGGTCGAGCAGCATCGCCTGGGCGCGGACCATGTCGCGGATCGTGACAAGCGGGAAGTCGAGCCCGTAGGCCGAGCCCGTCGCGGGGTCGATCGAGGCCGGGCCGGTCGAGCCCATGCACGAGCCGATCACGTTGGAGCAGACGACGAAGTAGCGGTCGGTGTCGATGGGCTTGCCCGGGCCGACCAGCGTCGTCCACCAGCCGGGCTTGCCGGTGACGGGATGGGGGTGGGCGAAGTGCTGGTCGCCGGTGAGCGCGTGGCAGATCAGCACCGCGTTGGTGCGCGCGGCGTTGAGGGTGCCGGCGGTCTGGTAGGCGACCTGGAACGGCGCGAGCGCGGCGCCCGAATCCATGGTCAGCGGCTGCCCGGCCTCGAACCGCGCGACGAGCCCCGCCGGGTCGCGCGCCTGCGACGGCTCGCGGCTGCGGATCTCGGGCTCCGTCGCGGAGGCGGCCGTGACGGCCGTATCGAGGGGATTGTCCATGAGGCGTCTGGAAACGGCTTCTCGCGCGCCGAAGGGGCCGAAGGAATCGCGAGGCCGCCCGCTTCCCGCGCCCGCCGCTGCACCGGACGTAGTGTGCCCGCCGCCGAGCGTCAACGAAAGGGGCCGCCGGAAGGCCGTTCATCCGCCCTCCGTTGTCGATCGCACGGCCCTGCTGCGCTGGCCCTTCGGCGCGGCGGGCCGTAAACACGCGCGAGCAGCCCCGTCCTCAGCTTGTCGAACCATGCGCTTCCCCAAACGAGCCGCGCCGCCGATGGAAGACCTCGCCGCCCTCCGGGCCGAGATCGATCGGATCGACGCCGAGATGCACGCGCTGCTGATCCAGCGCGGCGGGATCATCGACCGGCTGATCGCGGTGAAGGGCACCTCGGCCTCGGGCTCCGCCTTCCGTCCCGGTCGCGAGGCCGCGATGATGCGGCGCGTCGCCGAGCGCCACCGCGGGCTGCTGCCGCTCGACACCGTCGAGGGGATCTGGCGGGTCATCATCGCGACCTTCACCTACGTCCAGGCGCCGTTCTCGGTGCATGCCGACATCTCCGCCGGTGATCCGGCGATGCGCGACTCCGCCCGCTTCCACTTCGGCTTCACCGTGCCCTACCGGCCCCACCCGACCTGCGCCGCGGTGATCGAGGCGGTGGCGGCCTCGCGCGGCGACCTCGGCATCTTCCGCTTCGACCCGCGCGCCGCCCAGGTGCCCGCGAAGGGGTCGGCGAAGGGAGAGGCCTGGTGGGAGGGCCTCATCGGCGCGGGCCGGCCGAAGGTGATCGCCCGGCTGCCCTTCATCGAGCGGCCGGCCCACCCGGCCGGCACGCCGGTCTTCGTGGTGGCCAAGCCTCTCGACGATCCGGCGGCGGCGCAGCGCGACTGGGTGCTGTGGGCGGTGCGCTGCGGCGCCTGGACGGAGGAGGCCGAGCGCGCCGTGCAGGGGCTCTACGGCGAGGTGGTGGCGCGGGCCAAGCCCAAGGGCGAGGTCGAGCGCCTGCTGCTGGCGGTGCCGGGCGGCGTCGGCACGCGGCAGCTCGCCGAGGCCCTGGACGGGGCGGGCGCGGCGGTGTCGAGCCTCGACGAGACCGGCAGCCACGCGGCACGGTTCCGGGTGTGAGGGCCGCCGGGCGCCCGATCCGGTCGCGCCCCGCTTCATCGCGGCGCGAAATGCTGTAGACGGGCGCCACCCGCGTTTCTTCTGCAGGCTGCGAACACCAATGTCCGCCTCTCCCCGTCTCCGCCCGGTGCCCCGTCCGGGCGTCCTGGCGATCGACCCCTACGTGCCCGGCAAGAGCGGGGCGCCGGGTCACGCCAAGATCCACAAGCTGTCGTCGAACGAGACGCCGCTCGGCCCGAGCCCGGCGGCGATGGCGGCGATGCAGGCGGCCACGGCCAAGCTCGAGAACTATCCCGACGGCACCTCTACGCTGCTGCGGACCGCCATCGCGGCGCGCTACGGCATCGACGCGGGCCGCGTCGTCTGCGGCGCGGGCTCGGACGAGCTGCTCTCGCTGCTCGCCTACGCCTACATCGGCCCCGGCGACGAGGGCGTCTTCTGCGAGCACGGGTTCCTGGTCTACCGCATCGCCATCCTGGCGGCGGGCGGCACCGCCGTGGTCGCTCCCGAGCGCGACCTCACCGCCGACGTCGACGCGATCCTCGCCGCCGTGACCCCGCGGACGAAGATCGTCTACGTCGCCAACCCCAACAACCCGACCGGCACCTACCTGCCGCTGGCCGAGGTGCGGCGCCTGCATGCCGGCCTGCCGGGCGACGTGCTGCTGGTCCTCGACGGCGCCTACGCCGAGTACGTCCAGGCGGACGACTACGCGGCCGGGCTCGAGCTCGCGCGCGACGCCGACAACGTCGTGATGACCCGCACCTTCTCGAAGATCCACGGGCTCGCCGCCCTGCGCGTCGGCTGGATGGTCGGGCCGGCCCACGTGATGGACGCGGTCAACCGCATCCGCGGGCCGTTCAACCTGTCCACCGCCGGCATGGCGGCCGGGGCGGCGGCGCTCGCCGACGAGGCGCACGCCGCGACGGCCGCCGCCCACAACGCCGAATGGCTGCCGCAAATGATCGCGGGCGCCCGCGCGCTCGGCCTGACCGTGACGCCGAGCGTGGCGAACTTCATGCTCGTGCACTTTCCCGACGTGCCCGGCCGCACGGCGGCCGACGCCGACGCCTTCCTGACCGGGCGCGGGGTGATCGTGCGCCGGGTGGCGGCGTACGGGCTGCCGAATGCGCTCCGCGTGACGATCGGCAGCGTCGAGAGCAACGAGGCCTTCCTCGGCGCGCTCGGCGCCTTTGTCCGAGGCGACCATGCCTGAGGCCGCGCCGCTCGGCTGCCTCGCCATCGTCGGCCTCGGCCTGATCGGCTCGTCGATCGCCCGCGGCGCCCGCCGCTACGGGCTGGCCGAGCGCATCGTCGCGATCGACGCGGACGCCGCCGTCCGCGCGCGGGTGCTCGATCTCGGCATCGCCGACGACGTCACCGGCGATGCCGCCGCGGGCGCGGCGCTGGCCGACCTCGTGATCCTGTGCGTGCCCGTCGGCGCCATCGGCCCGGTCGCCGCCGCGATGGCGCCGCACCTGAAGCCGGGTGCCGTCGTCTCGGACGTCGGCTCGGTGAAGGCGTCGGTCGTCGCGGCTGTCACCCCGCACCTGCCCGACGGCATCGTGTTCGTGCCCGGCCATCCGGTGGCCGGCACCGAGTATTCCGGGCCGGATGCCGGGTTCTCGACGCTGTTCTCCGGGCGCTGGTGCATCCTGACCCCGCCGGAGGACGCGCCCGAGGCCGCCGTCGCGCGAGTGCGCGCGCTGTGGCAGGGGCTCGGCGCCGTCGTCGAGACGATGACGCCGGAGCACCACGACCTCGTGCTCGCCATCACCAGCCACGTGCCGCACCTGATCGCCTACAACATCGTCGGCACCGCCGCCGACCTCGAGCAGGTGACGCAGTCCGAGGTGATGAAGTTCTCGGCCGGCGGCTTCCGCGACTTCACCCGCATCGCCTCCTCGGACCCGACGATGTGGCGCGACATCTTCCTCAGCAACCGCGAGGCGGTGCTGGAGATGCTCGGGCGCTTCAGCGAGGACCTCTCGGTGCTGACCCGCGCGATCCGCTACGGCGACGGCGCGGCCCTGCACGACCTGTTCACCCGCACCCGCGCGATCCGCCGGGGCATCGTCGCGCAGGGGCAGGAGACGGCCGAGGCCGATTTCGGCCGCGCGCGCGCGGCCGAGGGCGTTCCCAAGGCGGGGTGACCCGCGATCCCGGTCGGCCGCCTTGCCGCCGGCGCACCGCCATGCTGGAACGGCCGTCATGACCGCGATGACGCTTGCCGAGACCCGCGACTTCCTCGACCGGGAGTTCCCGCAGATGCAGGCGGGCGGGCGCGCCTACTGCCTGGAGGCCGTCGGCCCGCTGACCGCGCGGATGCGGCTCGACGGCGACGCGCGCTTCCTGCGCCCGGGCGGCACGCTGTCCGGCCCGTCGATGATGGCGCTGGCCGACTATGCGCTCTACGCGGCCATCCTCGCCCAGATCGGCCCGGTGGCGCTCGCGGTGACCACGAGCCTGACCTTCAACTTCCTGCGCAAGCCCGCGGGGCTGGTGCTGATCGCCGACGTGACGCTGCTGAAGCTCGGCCGGCGCCTCGCCGTCGGCGAGGTGCGGATCACGGCGCCTAGCTCGGACGACCTCGTCGCCCAGGCGAACGGCACGTACTCGATCCCGCCGCGGTGAGGGCCTACCGATCCGCGTAGCGGGACCACTGCATGACGCCGAAGCCGACGGCGACCGCCATCAGCGGCGCGACGACGAAGGCCACGATCTGAATGTCGGCCATGGCTGCAGCCTTCCGCGAATGATGCGCGCGCACCCGTGGAGGGCGATGCTCGCAAGGAAGAAGATCGCGATGCCTTCCGACAGCGTCAACGCCGACAGGTTGGACCGTCCCGAAACCCCGAAGACGGTCGCAACGAGCGGCGCGACCGCGCCCGCGGTGAACAGGCCGCCCGCGGCGGTGTTCAGGTAGGCGGCGGAGAGCTTGATCCGCTCGTCCGAAATCAGGCTCACGCCGCGCTTTCGCGGCCCTCCGCGAGCCGCGCCGCGTAGCGCGCGATCAGGTCGACCTCGAGGTTCAGCCGGTCGCCGGCGCGGCGCTCGCCCCAGGTGGTGACCTCCAGCGTGTGCGGGATCAGCAGGACCGAGAAGGTGTCGCCCTCGACCGCGTTGACGGTCAGCGACGTGCCGTCGAGGCAGACCGAGCCCTTCTTGGCGATGAAGTGGGCGACCCCGGCGGGCGCCCGCAGGGTGAACCGTTCGCTCGCGCCCCAGGCGCCGGCGGTGACGGTCTCGCGGGCGAGGATCTCGGCGACGCCGTCGACGTGGCCGGTGACGAGGTGGCCGCCGAGCTCGTCGCCGATCTTCAGCGAGCGCTCCAGGTTGATTCGGGTGCCGGCCTCCCACCCGCCGACCGTGGTCAGCGCCAGCGTCTCGGCGGCGGCGTCCACTGCGAAGACGCAGCCGCCCTCGGCCGGCTCGATCGACACCGCCGTGAGGCAGGGGCCGGAGCAGGCGATCGAGGCGCCGAGCGCGATCGTGGCCGCATCGTAGGCGGCGCGGATCGTGAGGCGGCGCATCCGCGCATCGCCCGAGACCGAGAGCACCGTTCCGACGTCGCTGACGAGACCCGTGAACATCGCTTAAGCCTCACTCCGTTCGTAGGTCACGGCCCGGTCCGCCCCGAGGTCGAGGGACTGGGCGATCCGGAACCGTCCGCTCTCCAGCGCCTGCCCGAGATGCGGGCCGACCGCCGGCAGGCCGCCCTGCGGACCGCAGGTGCCGGGCCCGGTGATCAGGGTGCAGGAATCCACGAGATCGGCCTCGGCCAGCGCGTCGGCAAGGTGAGGGCCGCCCTCGCTGCAGAGCCGCGTCAATCCGCGCTCGCCGAGCATCGCCAGCGCCGCGTGCAGGTCGACCCGCCCGCGCGCATCGGCGGCGACGCGCACCACCGCGACGCCGAGCGATTCGAGCATCCGCTTGGCATGGGCCGGGGCGATCCGCGTCGTCACGACCAGCGTCGGGACGTCGTGGGCGCCGCGCACGAGCACGCTCGACGGCGACAGCCGCAGCTGCGAATCCAGCACCACCCGCAGCGGCGAGCGACCGCCGAGGCCGGGCAGGCGCACGGTGAGCGAAGGGTCGTCGGCGCGCGCCGTGCCGATGCCGATCAGGATCGCGTCGGCATGGGACCGCCACAGGTGCACCGCGCCGTCGGCGATCGCGCCGGTGATGCGCAGGCGCGCCGTGTCGGAGGCGGCGGCGAACCCGTCCCGCGTCCGGGCGAGCTTGAGGTGGAGGTGGGGCCGCCCGTGGGTGATCCGCGCCACGTGCCCGGCATGGTCGCGGCGGGCCTCGGTGCCCAGCAGCCCGGTCTCGACCCGGATGCCGGCCGCCCGCAGGAGCGCGTGGCCGCGGCCGGAGACCCGCGTGTCGGGGTCCTCCATCGCGCTGACGACCCGCGCGATGCCTGCCGCGACGATCGCGTCGGTGCAGGGCGGCGTGCGGCCGTGATGCGAGCACGGCTCCAGCGTGACGTAGAGGGTCGCGCCCCGGGCCGCCGCGCCGGCATCCATGAGCGCCAGGGGCTCGCCGTGCGGGCGGCCGCCCGGGGCGGTGACGCCCTGGCCGACGATCCGCTCCGCGCCCGGCTCGCCCGCGACCACCACGGCGCCGACCGAGGGGTTCGGCCAGGTCCGCCCGAGGTTGCGCTGCCCGAGCGCGAGGGCGAGGCGCATGAAGCGCGCGTCGGCCGTCACGAGCGCGACCGCGCCGTGCGCGGCTTGCCCGCCGCGACGCCCTCGGGTGGCTCGACGCCGGCCTCCGCCAAGGTGCCGAGCAAGTCCTCAAAATCCTTGGCCTCGCGGAAGTTCTTGTAGACGGAGGCGAAGCGCACGTAGGCGACGTCGTCGAGGCCCTTCAGGCCCTCCATCACCAGCTCGCCGATCGCCTCCGAGGTGATCTCGGCCTCGCCGCCGCTCTCGAGCTGGCGGGTGATGCCGCTGACCAGCCGCTCGATCCGCTCGGGGTCGACCGCGCGCTTGCGCAGGGCAACGCCGATCGAGCGCTGCAGCTTGTCGCGCTCGAACGGCACGCGCTTGCCCGAGCGCTTGAGCACCACGAGCTCGCGCAGCTGCACCCGCTCGAAGGTGGTGAAGCGGCCGGCGCAGTCCGGGCAGACCCGGCGGCGGCGGATCGCGGCGCCGTCCTCGCTCGGCCGCGAATCCTTCACCTGCGTGTCGGAGCCGCCGCAATAGGGACACCGCATCGGGCGGACCTTCTCATCGAGCTGGAAAGACGGCGGCCTCTCGGGAAACGAGAACGGCCGCGGATCGAGGCGATCCGCGGCCGTCTCTATCGTGTTGCAGTGCACGCCGGAAGGCTTCCCTTCCGGCGGCGTCCGGATCAGCCGTAGATCGGGAACCGGTCGGTGAGGGCGTGGACGCGGGTCTTGACCGAGGCCTCGACCGCGGAATCCCCGGCCTCGCCGTTCGCCACGAGCCCGTCGAGCACCTCGACGATGAAGCCGCCGATCTGCTTGAACTCGGCGACGCCGAAGCCGCGCGAGGTGCCGGCCGGCGTGCCCAGGCGGATGCCCGAGGTGATCGTCGGCTTCTGCGTGTCGAAGGGGACGCCGTTCTTGTTGCAGGTGATGTCGGCCCGCGACAGCGCGGCTTCCGCCGCCTTGCCGGTGAGGCCCTTCCGCTGCAGGTCGACCAGCATCAGGTGGTTGTCGGTGCCGCCCGAGGTGATGTCGTAGCCGCCCGACATCAGGGTGTCGGCCAGCGCCTTGGCGTTCTCGATCACTTGGCGGGCGTAGATCTTGAACTCGGGCTTCAGGGCCTCGCCGAAGGCCACGGCCTTGCCGGCGATGACGTGCATGAGCGGGCCGCCCTGCAGGCCGGGGAAGATCGCCGAGTTGAACTTCTTGGCGAGCGCCTCGTCGTTCGTCAGGATCATGCCGCCGCGCGGGCCGCGGAGCGTCTTGTGGGTCGTCGTGGTGGCGACGTGGGCGTGCGGGAACGGCGACGGGTGCACGCCGGCGGCGACGAGGCCGGCGAAGTGCGCCATGTCGACGAAGAAGTACGCGCCGACCGCGTCGGCGATCTCACGGAACTTGGCGAAGTCCCAATGGCGCGGATAGCCCGAGCCGCCGGCGATGATCACCTTCGGCTTGTGCTCGTGGGCCAGCGCCTCGACCTGCTCCATGTCGATGCGCTGGTCGTCGCGGCGCACGGTGTAGGAGACCGGCTTGAACCACTTGCCCGAGACGTTCGGGGGCGCGCCGTGGGTGAGGTGGCCGCCGGCGGCGAGGTCGAGGCCGAGGAAGGTGTCGCCCGGCTGCATCAGGGCCATGAACACGCCCTGGTTCGCCTGGCTGCCGGAGTTCGGCTGCACGTTGGCGAAGCCGACGCCGAACAGGCGCTTAGCGCGCTCGATGGCGAGGTTCTCGGCGATGTCCACGAACTGGCAGCCGCCGTAGTAGCGACGGCCGGGATAGCCCTCCGCGTACTTGTTGGTCAGCACCGAGCCCTGCGCCTCGAGCACGGCGCGCGAGACGATGTTCTCGGAGGCGATCAGCTCGATCTCGTGCTGCTGCCGGCCGAGCTCCTGCTCGACGGCCTTGGCGATCTCCGGATCCGCGTCGCTCAGCGGGGCCGCGAAGAAGGAGTTCGAGAAATGCTTGTCGGAAGCGGTACCGGCGCTCATGGATGGCCTCTGTTCTTGTATGCGGGCGAAATCGGCGCGCTCGTCCCGTCGGCGTGCACGGGCGAGCCTTCGTAGCGCTACTCTCTACACGCGTGCGTGGAAGCCGCCAACACAGGCCTTTTTGCCGCGGGGGCAAGAAAAGTTGAGGCCGGGCGCCCGGGAGCATCAACTGCACGCTGGAAGCACGGCCGGGCGATCGGCCGTGCCTCGCTCCGCAGCGCTATAGGAAAATGGACTTTATTAGGAAAATATGGCAAAGCCTCTTCGGGGGAGCTTTGGCATGAACGAACGTCGAGACCAGCTTCGATTCGCGCACAGAGTTGCAGAGATCCGCCTGCGGATTGCGATACTGTCTGTGCTCAGCCATTCCCTCAGAGCCGGCTTTCGCCCGGATCAACCCCGAGGCCCGGATGGTCGCTGGACCGGCGGCGCCGGTCAGATCGTGCGCAGCCAGATAGAAAACCGGGAACGCAAGGATCGACGCGAAGACCGAGCTTCTTGTGGATGTCGTCAAGGAGGCAATCTCGATCTCGGGAGAGGTCCGTGTGCCGGCCTACGGCGTCCGACTGCATGCTGCGACAGCTCGATTGATTCGCAATCTGGATATTCCAGGTATCGTCCGGCACGGCGTCGAGCAAAGCTTCAGCCTGGGCGATAGTGTTGGTTATGGGCTGGAGGGAAGCGTGCGGACCGACGTGGTCTTGCGCGATGGAAGAACATCCTCGGCGCTGATATCGGCGATATGAGATTTCAAGACGGAACAGGACGAAGATAAGCGCTGCTGCCGACATCCACTGGTTTTGAGGGACAGAACATGACGATGGAAGCCTACGCGTTCTGCGCCCGTCCGATCAAATCGATCGAAGACTGGCAAGCGTCGATCGATGCCCTCGGGTTCGATCTGAGATTGAGATCGGCTCGCGATCTCGCGGATCATCGGGGGCACCTTCCGGCGCTTTGGCGTGGCCGAGAAGCCGGGTTCGAGTTCGGCGCTTGCGCGTTCGCGGAACTGGCGGAAACGTACGACGACATCGATCTCGGCGGGCCGTGGCCCTACGCCTACGCCTTCTATTTCGCGGCTTTGCCGAGTTGCGTCGGCACGTGGCTGGCGCTGGCCGCCTGCCTGACGCTGACCGACGGCGTGGCTTTCGACCCGCAAGAGGGAAGAATTCTTCGACCCGGAGAGGCCGCACGCTATGCGCAGGATACCGAGAACGAGGTCGATCGGATCGAGTCAGGGGAGGTCGGTCGGACGCCTTCATAGATGTCGAAGGTTGGAGGGGCCCGCCGACATGGGTCGCGTCGAACGACGGACCCATCCGCCGGCCTCACGCCGACACGTTGGTCTCCACCAGCACCGTCTCCGTCTCGAACTCCGCCGCGTGCCACGCCTCCGCGGGGAAGTGGAACACGCTGCCGGGGCCGAATGCCGCACGGCCCCGCTCGGTCTCCAGGATGCCTGAGCCGGAGAGCACCTGCACGAACTGCTCGTGCGCGTGGCTGTGCCGCGCCGCCGAGGTGCCGGCGGGGACGACGATCCGCACGAGGCTGGCGCCCGCGCCCGGGATCGTGCGCTTGGCGACGCCGTTTTCCGCGACGGTCTCGTCGCGTTCGTCCCAGGCGAACAGGTGGTCGGTCATGGCGGCCTCGTGGTCAGCCCTCGAAGATGATGCAGGCGCGGTCCCGGTCAACGCACGATGCGCTCACGGCCAAACCTTGATCGCCACCGGCCGCCGCAGCAGGTCGCGGTCCGAGGTGATGGTGCAGCCCTCCGTCCGCAGCGTCACGTAGGTGAGGATCGCGGTGTCGCCGACGTCGTCGAAGTTCCGGCCCTCGGCCCTGGGGTCGAGGAGGGACGGGTAGGCGATCAGGCCGCCCGGCGCCGCGCAGGGGTCGTCGTAGAGCGTCGCCCCGGCGACGAGCAGCCGCGGCACGTCCCAGGTCAGAAGGTCGCGCGAGCTCGTCCAGTAGAAGCCCGATTGCGCGAACCCGTCACCCGCCTTGGCCATGAACAGGGCGACGAAGGCGCCGGTGCCGCGATGGCGGACCACCGCCCCGACGGGCGTCGGGAACGGCGCCACCGGCTTGCAGGCCTCGGCCTGCGCGCCCTTGGTGCGATACGGATCCGGGAAGGACGCGGTGAAGCCGGTGCCGGTCCAGGCGCGCCAGCTCGCCGCATCGCCGGGCGTGGCGGTGCGGAACAGGCACACCCCGGCCTCCTGATCCCCGGGCCGGTCCCAGCCGGTGGTCGAGACGAAGACGTAGCGGAAGCGCCCGTCGGCGAAGACGTTCGACGGGTTGAAGAAGCCGCGGTGACGCCCCTGGCCGACCTCCTGCCGGAACGGGGCCGCCATCGCCACCGTGGGCGGGGTCGTGCGCAGGAAGCTGCGGCCGCCATCCGCGGAGGCGGCGGCGGTGATCGTGTTGTACCAGCAGGCCTCGTAGGTCTCGGCCGTGCAGCGGCCCGGATGCTCGTTCGCCTGGTACTCGTGGTGCACCAGCGCGGCGATTCGGGCGCCGTCCTCGGTCCAGGTGGCGGTGATCCAGGAGCGGTCGTCGTAGAGCGCCGGGTCGGCCTTCTCGCCCGAGTCGAGCACCACCGTGCAGTCGAGCTTGAGGTGGTCGAGGTCCGGCCCGCGCAGGGCCCGGTTGCGGTAGTGCATGCCGAACAGGGCGACCGCACCGGTGGCATCCCGGAACGCGCGGGCCGAGGCGTCGGGCACGTCGGCGCCGTCGCAGGCGTCGCGCCCGGCCTTGAACACGATGCTCGGCGGCCCGACCAGGGTCAGGCTCGACAGCGGCGGCTCGGCGGCCGCCTGCGCGAGCGCCGGCAGCGACAGGAGAAACAGCGCGAGGCGGAGCCGCATGGGACGAGACCGGTGGGTGCGCCGAAAGCGCACTTGGACGAGGAGCGCGCACGGACGGCGGTCGCGCGCCTGGACAAACCACGGGAGTTTCTGTTCAGAACCGTTACAGAATGGCTTCCCGCCGGTGCGGGGGCCCGATCCTCCCGAGCCGAGTCCCCATCCATGCTGATCCTGATCCTCGGGCTGGTGCTGTTCCTCGGCACCCACGCCTTCTCGATGCTGCGCGCCAAGCGCTCCGAGGTCGTCGGCCAAGTCGGCGAGGGCAAGTACAAGCTCGGCTACACCCTGCTCTCGGTCCTCGGCCTCGTGCTGATCGGTGTCGGCTTCCACAACTATCGCGTCGACGGGTACATCCCGGTCTGGGATCCGCCGGTCTGGACGCGCCACCTGTCCCTGGTGCTGGTGCTGCTCGCTTTCATCGTGCTGGCCTCGGCCTACCTGCCGGGCCACATCCGGGCGAAGGCCAAGCACCCGATGCTGCTCGCCGTGAAGATCTGGGCGACGGCGCACCTGCTCGCCAACGGCGACCTCGGCTCGATCCTGCTGTTCGGCTCGTTCCTGGCCTGGGCGGTGATCGCCCGGATCAGCGCCAAGCGCCGCGCGCTCACGGCGGGTCAGGTCGTCGCGCAGCACGGGGGCGCCGCGGCCCCTGCGGGCTGGCGCAACGACGCGATCGCGGTGGTCGTCGGCGTCGTCGCCTGGTTCGTGTTCGGCAAGTATCTCCACCCGATCCTGATCGGCGTCTACGCCTGGCCGGGCCAGGCGTAGACGCCGCCCGGTCGCCAAACCGGCGCCCGCGTGCTAGGCGCGGGGCCAATCGAGACGCTTCAGGTCGTCCGGCTCGCGCGCCGGACCGGGATACGATGGCTGAGAACAACGAGTTCATCCGCGAGGTCAACGAAGACTATCGCCGCGACAAGGTCGCCGAGATCTGGCGCCGCTACAGCGGCGTGATCATCGCAGTGGCGATCCTGGTGGTCGCCGGCGTCGGCGGCTGGCGCTACTGGCAGACGGCCCAGCGCAACGCGGCCGAGGCCGCCTCGCAGCAGTTCGACGAGGCCAACCGCCTGGCCCGCGACGGCAAGGTGGCGGAGGCCGACAAGGCGTTCGACGCCCTCGAGGCGCAGGGGCCGGCCGGCTACCGCCTGCTCGCCCAGTTCCGCTCGGCCGCCGAGACCGCCAAGCGCGACCCGGCCGCGGGCGCCGCCGCGTTCGAGACGATCTCCGGCGACACGGCGCTCGGCGACGGCCTGCGCGACCTCGCGCGGCTCCGCGCGGCGCTGATCCGCCTCGACCTGCCCGATCCGGCGCCCGCGCTCGCCAGCCTGCAGAGCCTGGCCGCCGGCACGCCGTTCCGCTTCACCGCCCGCGAGATGCTCGGGCTGACCGCCCTGAAGAACGGCCAGTACGACGAGGCCGGGCGCTGGTTCGACCAGCTCAACATGGACCCCGAGACGCCGCAGAACCTGCGCCAGCGCATCGAGGTCTACGTCGCCCTGGTCGCCGGCGGTCCCGTGACGGTGACCGAGGCGAAGCCCGAGCCCGCCGCGCCCCCGCCGCCGATCACGCGCTGATCGCTCGACACGCCAGTCCAAAACCTCCGGCGCGACTGGCTCGCACTGGAGGTTTTGGGCATTCTCCGGACCTTCGCCGCCCGGCCAGCCCGGCGGCTCGACCGAACATAGAACGGACCACCCCATGGAACTGCCGACCGTCGCGATCGTCGGACGGCCGAATGTCGGCAAGTCGACCCTGTTCAACCGCCTCGTCGGCAAGAAGCTGGCGCTGGTCGACGACCGCCCGGGCGTCACCCGCGACCGCCGCGAGGGCGACGTCGCCTTCGGCGGGCTGAACTTCCGCATCATCGATACCGCCGGTCTCGAGGAGGCCGATTCGGCCACCCTGCTCGGCCGGATGCGGATGCAGACCGAGGCCGCGATCCTCGAGGCGGACGTGGTGCTGTTCGTCATCGACGCGCGGGCCGGCATCCTGCCCGCCGACCAGCCCTTCGCCGAGCTGGTGCGCCGGGCCGGCTGCAAGGTGATCCTCATCGCCAACAAGGCCGAGGGCGGCGCCGGCATGGCCGGGGCCTACGAGTCGTTCCGGCTCGGGCTGGGCGACCCGATCCCGTTCTCGGCCGAGCACGGCGAGGGCATCGGCGAGCTGCACGAGGCGCTGAAGGAAGCCCTGCCCGAGACCGACGAGGACGAGGACGACGACGACCCGCGCGGCAAGCCGCTCAAGGTCGCCATCGTCGGCCGCCCCAACGCCGGCAAGTCGACCCTGATCAACCGGATGCTCGGCGAGGACCGCCTGCTCGTCGGCCCGGAGGCCGGCATCACCCGCGATTCGATCTCGCTCGACTGGGAATGGCGCGGGCGCCGGATCAAGCTGCACGACACCGCCGGGATGCGCCGCCGCGCCCGGATCGAGGACAAGCTCGAGAAGCTCGCGGTCTCGGACGGCATCCGCGCCGTGCGCTTCGCCGAGGTGGTGGTGGTGCTGCTCGACGCCACGATCCCGTTTGAGAAGCAGGACCTCACCATCGTCGACCTCGTCGAGAGCGAGGGGCGCTCGCTGGTGATCGGCCTCAACAAGTGGGACCTCGTCGCCGACCAGCCGGGCCTGCTCAAGTCGCTGCGCGAGGACTGTACCCGCCTGCTGCCGCAGGTCCGCGGCGTCGCGGTGGTGCCGCTCTCGGGGCTCGCCGGCGACGGCGTCGACAAGCTGATGCAGGCGGTGGTGCAGGCGGCCGAGGTCTGGGACACCCGCATCTCGACCTCGCGGATCAACGACTGGCTCTCCGAGGCGACGCAGCGCAACCCGCCGCCGGCCGTATCGGGCCGGCGCATCAAGATCCGCTACGCGACGCAGGTGAAGAGCCGCCCGCCGCACTTCGCCCTGTTCGGCAACCAGCTCAACGCGATGCCGAAGAGCTACACCCGCTACCTCACGAACTCGCTGCGCGAGGCGTTCGCCCTGCCGGGCACCCCGATCCGGCTCTCCCTGCGCACCTCGTCGAACCCGTTCGACAAGGGCTGAGCACCGGCCCCGCGCGACGACGCCTCAGCCCCGGGTCGTCCGCGCCAGCCATTCCACCACCTTGTCCAGCGCCTGCCGGTTGCTGTGCCCCGCGTCCCGCGCGGCCTCGAACGCGGCGATCTGGCCGTCGGCGCTGGTGCCGCCCGAGACGATGGTCCGCGCATGCGCGACCTCGGCCGCGCAGCCGAGCGCCGCCGCATCCTCGGCGACGAGGTCGAGCACCGTCTCCAGGGCGTCGGCGAAGGGCAGGGCCGCCTCGCGGGCTTCGTCGATCAGCTCGGCGCCCACGCCGCTGCGCTGGGTGCGCCAGAGGTTCTCGTCGGCGAGTGCCCGGGAGACGCCGTCGAGCCCGGCATTGAGGTCCGGCCGGCGCACCACGCAGCGCACGAGGCAGCGGAACAGCGCGGCGATGGTCAGCGCGTCGGCGAGCCGCGTGCAGCTGTCGGCGATGCGCAGCTCCAGCGTCGGGAACTTGATTGAGGGCCGGAGCGACCACCACAGGAAGCTCGCATCCTGGATCGAGCCCGCCTCCGTCATGATCCGCACGTAGCGCGCATAGGCGGCGGCATCGGCGAAGAGCTCGGGCAGGCCGGTGCGCGGCAGCTCGCCGAAGGCGCTGAGGCGGTAGGCGGTGAGCCCCGTCGGCTTGCCCTGCCAGAACGGCGAGGAGGCCGAGAGCGCGAACAGCAGCGGCTGGAACGGCAGCAGCCGGTTCATCAGGTCGACGCGCGCCTCCGGGTCCGGCACCTCGACGTGGACGTGCATGCCGCAGATCAGGCTGCGGCGCCCGGCGAGGCCGACGTCGCGCAGGATGCCGCGGTAGCGGTCGCCCTTGGTCGGCAGTTGCCGCGACCAGTCGGCCACCGGATGGGTGCCCGCGGCGAAGATCAGCATCTCGTGCTCGGCGGCGAGGTCCGCGAGCGCGCCACGCTGCCGGGCGAGCGAGTCGCGCGCCTCGGCGAAGGCGGTGACGGGCGGGGTGCAGACCTCGACCTGGCACTGCAGCAGCTCGCGCCCCGCCTCGGGCAGGCGCTCGGCCGCCTCGACGTGGAACGGCTTGACCGAGCGCCGCGGCGTGCCGCGCGTCTCCGCATCGGCCAGGAAATACTCTTCTTCGATGCCGAAGCGGTAGCTGTGGGCGCTCATGGCATCTTTCGTCAGGAGGATCCGAGCGCAGATAGGGCGGGAGCGGGCCCAGTGCGGTCCCGAGGGCGCATTTTTCGGCGCGAAGGACGCTATCCTTCCGTGACCTGCAGGCCGAGGGTGCGCGCGACGGTCGCCATCTTGATGTCGAAGGTCGCGAGGACGGCATTCGCACGACGGCACAGAGCGATGTTCAGGGCGTCCGGCGTACGGAGCGTGAGATCGAGGCGGCGGAGAAACCCGGTCGCCGCGACGACGTCGGACGATGCGACCTCGATGCGTTCCGCGACCCGTTCGATCCAGCGATCGAGATCCGAGAACGCCGATTGCGCGGCGCCCGCGTCGATCTCGCCGGTTCTCACCCGGCGTGCGAGGGCCGAGGCGAATTCCGCCGCTGCGAAATCGCTGACGATCGCGATCGGCTCGTGACGTCGAAAGAAGGCGTCCGCCCGCGCCGTGGACGGATCATCCGTCAGAAGGGCGACCAGGACGCTGGCATCGAGGTACGTCCTCACCAATCCTCGTCGCGCATGCGGCCGACGAGGTGCCCGGCATCCTCGGAGGGCGCGGCGGTTCGCGCGCGACGGGCTGCCAGCCAATCCAGGTCCTCGGCGGTCACGGGCCGCCCCGACCGAGGGATCGGCTGTAGGTTGGCGACCGGCCGACCATCCCGGGTGATCACGACGCCTTCGCCCGCGAGCGCGCGGTCGATCAGCTCGGACAGATGCTCTTCGGCTTCGATAACGCTGTGCTCGCCCATCGGGCGAGAGTACGGACTTTCCCGACGGACTGTCCAGATCCGCCTATCCGACGCGCAGGGCGCCGCCGACGAGCCAGGCCGGGTCGAACCAGCGGTCGGCCTCGCCGTCGTAGGGCAGGCGGGTGACGTCCCAGTTCTGGATGTACTTCGCGTAGACGTTCCAGACCGCGATGCCGCCGCCGACGAAGATGCGGCGACCGGGATAGCGGGCGAGCACCGCCTCCGGATCCTCGTGCGACCGGATCACGTCGATGGTGCGGTCCTTGAACGCGAAGGCCGGCACCGAGGCCACCGTCTTCGGGCCGGCGATCAGCACATGGCCCATGGTCAGCGCGAAGAACCGCGTCACGTCCTCCACGAAGAGCGGGTCGGTGTTGCCCTCCCAGGGGAGCTGGCCGTTCAGCCCGAGCTGGCCGCGCTGGCCGATCGCGCAGATGCAGCGCACGTCGATCATCAGGATATCCGGAAAAGTGCGGGCTCGGCCCCGACCGCTCAGCGCGGCGCTTGCGGGCTCACGGTGCGGTCGGTGGGGAAGTCGTAGATCAGCCCGGTTTCGCTCGAGGCGGGGCTCGCCAGCCGCACGAAATGCGGGGCGAGGTCTTCCGGCGTCCTCAGCGTCTCCGGGTCCTCGCCCGGCATCGCCGCGCGGCGCATGTCGGTGCGCAGGGGGCCGGGATTGAGGAGCATCGCCCGGACGTTGGTGGTCTCGTTCTCGGCGGCGTAGGTCTGCACCAGCGCCTCGAGCGCCGCCTTCGACACCGAGTAGGGCCCCCAGTAGGCCCGGCACTTGCCCGCCGCCCCGGAGGTGACGAAGATCGCCCGGCCGGCATCCGACATCCGCAGCAGCGGGTCGAACGAGCGGATCAGCCGCCAGTTCGCGGTGACGTTGACATCCATCACCTGGCCCCAGACCTTCGGGGTGATGTGCCCGATCGGCATGAGATTGCCGAGGATGCCGGCATTGCCGACGACGATGTCGAGGCGCTTCCAGCGCTCGTTGATCGCCGCGCCGAGCCGGTCGATGCCGTCGTAGTCGGTCAGGTCGAGGGGCACGAGGGTCGCGCTCGAGCCGACCCTGCGGATCGCGTCGTCGAGCTCCTCCAGCGCGCCCTGCGTGCGCGCCACGGCGATGACGTGCGCGCCGGCCTCCGCCAGGGCCAGCGCGGCGGCCCGGCCGATCCCGCGGGACGCGCCGGTGACGACGGCGACGCGTCCGTCGAGTGAGGTCTTCGTGTCGGTCATGCGCGAGGGGTCAGTCCGCTTCGGCGAGCATCGCGAGGCGCTTCGGCCCGGCGATGGCGAGGTCCGTCAGACCGGTCGGGTAGTCGCCGGTGAAGCAATGGTCGGTGTATTGCGGGCAGGCCTCGATCCGCTCCGCCTCGCCCATCGCCCGGTAGAGCCCCGGGATCGTGAGGAAGGCCAGCGAATCCGCGCCGATGTAGCGGCGCATGCCTTCGAGGTCGTGGGTGGCGGCGAGCAGCTTCTCGCGCTCCGGCGTGTCGATGCCGTAGAAGTCGGGATAGGTGATCGGCGGGCTCGCGATGCGGAAGTGCACCTCCGCCGCGCCGGCCTCGCGCATCATCCGCACGATCTTCACCGAGGTGGTGCCGCGCACCAGGCTGTCGTCGACCAGCACGATGCGCTTACCCTCGATCGCTGCCCGGTTGGCCGAATGCTTCATCCGCACGCCGAGCTCGCGCACCGACTGGGTCGGCTGGATGAAGGTGCGGCCGACATAGTGGTTGCGGATGATTCCCATCTCGAACGGGATGCCGGTCTGCTGTGCGAAGCCGAGCGCGGCCGGCACGCCGGAATCGGGCACCGGCACCACCACGTCGGCCGGCACCGCGGCCTCGCGGGCCAGCTCGACGCCGATGTTCTTGCGCACGGCGTAGACGCTCTTGCCGTTCACCACCGAATCCGGCCGGGCGAAGTAGATGTACTCGAAGATGCACGGCCGCATCGGCACCTTGTCGGCGAAGCGGATCGACTCGATGCCGTCCTCCGAGATCACCACGACCTCGCCGTTTTCGACGTCGCGCACGAACTTCGCGCCGATGATGTCGAGCGCGCAGGTCTCCGAGGCCAGCATGTAGCGGCCGTCGAGCTCGCCGAGCACCAGCGGGCGGATGCCGAGCGGGTCGCGGGCGCCGATCAGCTTCTTGTTCGTGAGCGCGACGATGGCGTAGGCGCCCTGGATCGCCTGCAGCGCGTCGATGAAGCGCTCGACGATCCGCGGCTTTCGCGAGCGCGCGGCCAGGTGCAGGATCACCTCCGTGTCGGAGGTCGACTGGGTGATCGCGCCGTCGCGCACGAGATCGCGTCGGATCGAGAGCGCGTTGGTGAGGTTGCCGTTATGCGCCACCGCCAGGCCGCCGCCGGCCAGCTCGGCGAAGAGCGGCTGGACGTTGCGCAGGATGGTGCCGCCGGTGGTCGAGTAGCGCACGTGGCCGATCGCGGCGCGGCCCTTCAGCCGGGCGATCGTGCCGCCGTCCGAGAACGAGTCGCCGACGAGGCCGGGGCGCCGCTCGGAATGGAAGACCTCGCCGTCGAAGGCGACGATGCCCGCCGCCTCCTGGCCGCGGTGCTGCAGGGCGTGCAGCCCGAGCGCCACGATCGCCGAGGCGTCGGGATGCCCGAAGATGCCGAAGACGCCGCATTCCTCGCGGAGCGTATCGCCGTCGGTCTCGGGGTCGAACACGGAATCCACGGTTGCGGCGCGGTGTGACATGGCCTGAGGTCGATCCCTGGTTGCCGTCCGCCCGCAAGCTGCCCGGACCGCGTCCGCGCGGCCGGCCCCGCGGCGCCGTCGTCAAGGCGTTATCTGAGGCCTCGCGGCATCGCAACCAAGCCGGATCGAACGCAGGTCAGGGTCACCGCGGCAACATATGCCGAGCCGGCCTTCCTTCCCGGCCGAGCGGCGCCCTCAGCGCCGCGGCGCGGGCACGGCCGGCGTGGTCTGGCGCGGGGGCACCTCGGTCTCGGCCGGTGCATCCACAGGTTCGTTCTGCGGGGTGTCGACCTTCGGCTTCTTGAACTGCTTCAGGAAGCCTTCCGGGTTCTCCGGCAGCTGCGCCACCAGCGCGTCGCCGGACTTCTCCAGCATCGGCCGGGTGCGCGCCTCGGCGGCCCAGGTCGGCACCTTGCCCTGCACCAGCCAGGACAGGAACACCCAGCCGATCACGCAGATCAGGAAGCCGCGGGCGGCGCCGAACAGGAAGCCGAGGGAGCGGTCGATCGCGCCGATGCGCGAATCGAGCACCACGTCGGAGATCTTCACCGTGATGATCGAGACGACGATCAGCGTGCCGAGGAAGATCGCCGCGATCGAGGCGACGAGGGCGACGGTGTCGCTGGTCACGTGCTGCTTAACCGTCGGCAGCAGCATCGGATAGAGCGACCACGCCACCGCGGCGGCGGCGACCCAGGCGATGATCGCCAGCACCTCCCGCGTGACGCCGCGGACGGCCGCCAGCAGGGCGGACACCACGACGATGCCGAGCACCACGAGATCGAGGACGGAAAACGGCATCTGCGGGTTCGGATCGGATGGGGAGATGCCACGACGAAAGCGATGCGGTCTGCGGCTCCCCTGGACCGCGGGCGCCTTATATCGCGGTCAAACTCGGTCGTCACCCTCGGTGGCGACTGCCGGCCGCCGGAACCCGCCGGTTGCAGACGGGCTTTCACCGCCCTTCCCAAGCCGCCGGCGCGGCACAGGTCGTCCTGAGAACCGCGCTCAGCCGGTCGCCTAATCCGCATCCTCGTCGTGGGCCGCATGGCGGCGCTTGCCCGAGGCGACCCGGCGCGGCCCGTTCGCGGCGATGCCGGCCACGAGGTCGGCGATGTGGCGCAGCGACTCCGTGGCGAGCGCGCGGTCGGTGGTCTCGCCGCGCCCTTGCGGCGTCATCGCCTTGGCGAAGCCGAGCTTCTGCGCCTCCTTGAGGCGCGCGCCGGCCTGCGCCACCGGCCGGATCGCGCCGGACAGGCCGATCTCGCCGAAATACACGGTCTCCGGCGGCAGCACCGCGCCCGACAGCGACGAGACCAGGGCGGCGGCCACCGCCAGATCCGCCGCGGGCTCGGAGATGCGCAGGCCGCCCGCGACGTTGAGATAGACGTCGTGCGTGCCCAGGCGGATGCCGCCATGGGCTTCGAGCACCGCGAGCACCATCGAGAGCCGGTTCGGGTCCCAGCCGACCACGGCCCGGCGCGGCATGCCGAGCGACGAGGGCGCGACCAGCGCTTGGATCTCCACCAGCAGGGGCCGCGTGCCCTCCATGCCGGCGAAGACCGCGGTGCCGGCGGCCTGGTGGTCGCGTCCCGCCAGGAACAGCGCCGAGGGGTTCGGCACCTCGGCCAGCCCCATGTCGGTCATCTCGAACACGCCGATCTCGTCGGTCGGCCCGAAGCGGTTCTTCACCGCCCGCAGGATGCGAAAATGGTGGCCCTGGTCGCCCTCGAACGAGGCCACCGCGTCGACCATGTGCTCGACCACCCGCGGGCCGGCGATCTGCCCGTCCTTGGTGACGTGGCCGACGAGGATCACCGCCGTGCCCGTGGTCTTGGCGAAGCGGATCAGGGACTGGGCGGAGGAGCGCACCTGCGTGACCGTGCCGGGCGCCGATTCGACGGTCTCGGTCCACATGGTCTGGATCGAATCGATGATCGCCAGCGCCGGCGGGCGTCCCTGAGACAGGGTCTCGACGATGTCCTCGACGTTGGTCTCGGCCGCCAGCTCCACCGGGTGGCCCGACAGCCCGAGGCGCTCGGCGCGCAGGCGCACCTGCCCCACCGCCTCCTCGCCGGAGATGTAGGCGACGCGCTCGCCGGTCTTCGCCATCGCGGCCGAGGCCTGCATCAGCAGGGTCGACTTGCCGATGCCGGGATCGCCGCCGAGCAGGATCACCGAGCCGCGCACGAATCCGCCGCCGGTGACGCGGTCGAGCTCGCCGATGCCGGAGGGGATGCGCGGCGCTTCCCGCGCCTCGCCGGTCAGGCCCTCGAGGGGGAACACCCGCCCGCGGGCCCGGCCGGGCCGGGTCGCGGCCGGGCCCGATTGCGGCCCGGAGCCCCCGGGCGTCTCCTCGACGATCGTGTTCCAGCCATTGCAGGCCTCGCAGCGCCCGCGCCAGCGGTTGTAGACCGCGCCGCAGGCCTGGCAGATGAAGGTCTGGTGGATCTTTGCCATGCGCTCGCAGCGGGTTCGGGGCCGGACCCGCTCGGGGCGGACGGCGTCACGCCCCGATATACGTGCGAACGTAACGAGAACCCAGCCCCGTCAGGATCTCGTAGCCGATCGTGCCGGCGGCGCGTCCCACCGTGTCGACGTCCAGCCCATCGCCGATCAGCGTGGCGACGGTGCCGCGCCGGGCGTCCGCCGCCTCGGTGACGTCGAGGATGATCAGGTCCATGGAGACGAGGCCGAGGATCGGGCAGGGGATGCCGGCGACGAGCGCGTGGCCGTGCCCGCTCGCGGCCCGGGGATAGCCGTCGGCGTAGCCGAGCGACAGGGTCGCGAGGCGCCGGGGCGCGGGCGCGGTCCAGCGCCCGTTGTAGCCGGCCTGCGCGCCGGCGGCGACGTGCCGGATCTGCAGGATCGTCGCCTCCAGCCGCACCACCGGCCGCATCGGGTTGGCGTCGCGGTAGGGGGTCGGATCGCCGCCGAACAGGGCGTAGCCGGGCCGCAGCAGGTCGTGGTGCGTCGCCCCGTCGAGGAAGATGCCCGACGAGTTGGCGAGCGAGCCGGGAATGCCGGGAAACGCCGCCCGCACCGTCGCGAAGTCGGCGATCTGCCGAGCGTTGACCGCCTCGTCGGGCAGCTCGGCGCTGACGAGGTGGCTCATCACGAGGTCGATGCCGGCGGCCCCGATCCGTGGATCGCCGGCAAGCGCCAGCGCCTCCGGGACGGCGAGCCCGAGACGGTTCATGCCGGTGTCGACGTGGAGCGCGGCCGCATGCATCCCGCGCGAGGCCGCCGCCCAGTCCGACACCTCGTCGACCGAGCCGAGGACGGGGCGCAGGTCCATCGCCAGATAGGCCGGGGCGGAGCCAGGCGAGAGCCCGTTCAGGACGTAGATCGCGGCCTCGGGCAGCGCGCCCCGCACGCGTGCGGCCTCGCCGAGATGCGCGACGAAGAACGTGCGGCAGCCCGCCGCCCAGAGCGCCCGGGCGACCGGCTCGGCGCCGCAGCCATAGGCGTCGGCCTTCACCACCGCGGCGCAGGCGCGGCCCGGTGCCTCCGCCGAGAGGCGGCGCCAGTTCTCCGCGATGGCGTCGAGATCGACGATGAGGCGGGCGCCGTGCCCGATGGCGTCGGTCGCGACGGTGCTGTCTCGGGAAATCGTCGGGCTCCGATGTTCCGCCGCGCGTGCGTCGCCGTCCGCGCAGCCTGACGGGTCAGGGCATGCCATTACCGCGCCAGCGGCCGGAAGGCACGAGGCCTGCAACGCAAGACCTGCAACACGGGGCTTGCGGCGCGCGCAGCCTTCCGAGGAGACAGCCAATGGCGTTCGCCTGCACGATCCCGGCGATTCCCACCGTCCAGCAGGACGACGCGACGCTTCGCATCACCCGCTGGGATTTCGCCCCCGGCGCCGTGACCGGATGGCACGAGCATGGCTGGCCCTACTTCGTGGTGATGCTGGTGGCCGGAACGCTCCGGGTCCATGACGGCGAGCAGGTCGGCGTGACCGCGCTCGCCGCGGGGCAGGCCTACAGCCGCCCGGCGGGCATCCGCCACGACGTGATGAACGGCTCGGACCACCCGATCGCCTTCGTCGAGATCGAGGTGAAGCAGCCCGGCGCGCTGGTGACGCTCTAGCGTGGGCGCCTAGCCCGCCTCCGGCTCGGGCGGCCAGGCGATCGCGCCGGTCATGATCGCCTCGTGAAAATAGGGGCAGGCATCGGGAAACACCGTTTCGTCGAGGCCGGTCTCGCCCGCGGCCTCGATCCGGGCGTCGTCGTAGGCTTCCCGGATGGCACCGGACAGGCGGCTCTTGAGGCCGGGGTTGCGTTCGAGAAGCTTCACTGCGGCCCGGCGCCCGGTCCGAATCGACAGCGCCCAGCTTCGCGTCCGCTTCTCGGGCTGAAAATCCCATGTCAGCAGACGGATCAGCGTGCTGCGGAGCACGCTTTCCAGACGGTCGTAGATCTCGGTGCCCGAGTCCTCGATCTCCTCCGCCAGGTTGAGTGCGTCGAGGGACGAGAACTGTCCGCGCCGGAAACGCTCGGTCTGCGCGAAGGCCCATGCGTAGACGTCGCGGAGAATAGGGGTCGGGGCGGTCGCGGATGTCGGCCGCGGCAGCGAGACGCCGCGCGAGCGGTTCGGCCTACGATGCCGCAGGCGCGCCCGCGATCCGCGCCGCGAGATAGGCCTCGGCCGGCGTTCCGTCCGGCCCCACGTCGGCGACCCGCGGCAGGACGGCCGCGAGGGTGATCGCCTCGCCGGCCGCCACGAGGGCGCCCGCGACCTCGAACACGCCGCGATGGAGCGGATGGGTCCAATCCTCATCGCGGAGGATCTGGGCCATCACTCCGTAGGTGGCAGGGTCGGCGAGGATCAGCCCGACGAGGCCGCGCTCGGCCTCGAACACGTCGTTCAGGGTGATCGTCTCGCGGGGCCGAGCCTGCTTCGCCAGCGCCATGGGGCGTCTCCGATCGGGCGGAGCGCGCACCCTATCACATCTGCTCGGGCAGCCGGTCGCTCTGCGCGAGGTTCGAGAACCGGGTGATGTTGGCGTCGAACTGCAGCTCCACCGTGCCGGTCGGGCCGTGGCGCTGCTTGCCGAGGATCACCTCGGCCTTGCCGTGGACGCGGTTCATCTCCGCCTCCCAGGCGAAGAACTCCTCCGTGCCCTCGCGGGGCTTCTTGTTGTTGACGTAGTATTCCTCGCGGAACACGAACATCACCACGTCGGCGTCCTGCTCGATCGAGCCCGATTCGCGCAGGTCCGAGAGCTGCGGGCGCTTGTCGTCGCGGTTCTCGACCTGACGCGACAGCTGCGACAGGGCGATGATCGGAACCGAGAGCTCCTTGGCCAGCGCCTTCATGCCGGTGGTAATCTCGGTCATCTCCTGCACGCGGTTGTCCGAGCGCTTGCCCGAGCCCGCCAGCAGCTGGAGGTAGTCGACGATCAGCACGTCGAGGCCCTTCTGGCGCTTGAGGCGCCGGGCGCGGGCGGCGAGCTGCGCGATCGAGATGCCGCCCGATTGGTCGATGTAGAACGGGATCGTCTGCATGTCGCGGGCGGCGTCGGTGATCTTGTAGAAGTCCTCCGGCCGGATGTCGCCGCGGCGGATCTTGTAGGAGGGCACGCCCGACTGCTCGGCGATGATGCGGGTGGCGAGCTGCTCGGCCGACATCTCGAGCGAGAAGAACCCGACGATGCCGCCGTTCTTGGTCTTGATCGTGCCGTCGGCCTGCTTCTCGCCCTGGTAGGCCTTCGCGATGTTGAAGGCGATGTTTGTGACGAGCGAGGTCTTGCCCATGGCCGGGCGGCCGGCGAGGATGATCAGATCCGAGGATTGCAGGCCGCCCATCTTGGCGTCGAGGTCGGAGAGCCCCGTGGCCAGCCCCGAGAGCTTGCCCTCGCGCTGATACGCCTTGGCCGCCATGTCGACGGCGGCGGTGAGCGCGTCCGAGAACTTCTGGAAGCCGCCGCTGTACTTGCCGGCCTCGGCGAGCTCGTAGAGCCGGCGCTCGGTGTCCTCGATCTGGTCGCGCGGGGCCTGCTCGACCGGGGCCTCGTAGGCGCCGTTGACGAGGTCCTCGCCGATGGTGATCAGCCGGCGGCGGATCGCGAGGTCGTAGATCGTGCGGCCATACTCGCCGGCGTTGATGACGGTGGTGGCGTCGGCCGCCAGCCGCGCGAGGTACTGCATCACCGTCTGGCCGCCGAAGTCGGCGTCGCCGAGATAGGTCTTCAGGGTGATCGGGGTCGCGAGCTTGCCCGCCTTGATCAGCGAGGTCGCCACCTGGAAGATCTGCTGGTGGGCGTCCTCCATGAAGTGCTCGGGCAGCAGGAAGTCCGAGACGCGGTAGTAGGCGTCGTTGTTCACCAGCATCGCGCCGAGCAGCGCCTGCTCCGCGTCGATGTTGTGCGGCGCGACGCGGTACTCCGCCTGCACGGCTTCGAGCTTGGCCGCTAGGGCATTGGGCAGGGCCATCGGCGGTCGCTCCGAATCGATGCGGGCCGGGCCGGCGCCGCATCCCAGACATGATCCGACGACCATGGCACCAGTCGGGTTGACCGATGCTTAGCCGCCGGCGTCCGCGTCACCGTGCCCGGAACGCGAGGACGCCCGCCCCTCGGTGCGAGGAACGGGCGCCCATCTTGGAACAAACGAGGAACGCGTCAACCCTCCCGAGCCGCCTTCCCCGCTGTCACCGCCATTCACAGCCCGCCCCTCCCGCGTGGGGAGGGGGGGCAGGGCGATGCGATCAGCCGCGGTCGTCGGCGCCTTCGCCGGCCTCGGCCAGCGCCATGCCGACCTCCAGGCCGAGGTCGTCGAGGTTGAACGCCTCGCGCTCGGTGACCGACTCACCGCGGGCCTGACGCTCGGCCTCTTCCGGGCTGCGGGCGACGTTGACGGTGACCTTCACGTCGACCTCGGGGTGGAGCACCACCGGGATCACGTGCAGGCCGAGCGTCTTGATCGGCTGGTTCAGGGTGAACTGGCCGCGCTCGACGGTGAAGCCCTCCTTGGTCACGACCTCGGCGAGGTCGCGGGTCGAGACCGAGCCGTAGAGCACGCCCGACTCGCCCGACTGGCGGATGAGCACGAAGGTCTGGCCGTCGAGCTTCTCGGCGACCGCCTCGGCGTCCTTCTTGCGGTCGAGGTTCTTCGCCTCGAGCTGCGCGCGCTGGGTCTCGAAGTGCTTCTTGTTGCCTTCCGTCGCGCGCAGCGCCTTGCCGCGGGCGAGGAGGAAGTTGCGGGCGAAGCCCGGCTTGACGTTCACGGTCTCGCCCATCTGGCCGAGCTTGGCGACGCGCTCCAGCAGGATCACTTCCATGGTCTTCGTCCTTCTTCAGGTAAGGCCGCCGATGAGGGCCGGCCGGGGTCTCAAGGGGTCGCGCCGTCGGGGCGTCGGCGCCGGTTGAGCGCGGTGTCGGCGAGGCCGAACAGGGTGAGCACGATCAGGGCGATGCCCTGCGTGAAGAACAGGATCAGGTAGAGACCGAACAGCATCATGCCGCGCGCCGGCCGGCCGCGGCTGCGGTCGTGGAAGGCGGCGAGCCCCTGCAGCGCGAAGACCGCGCTCACCGAGCCGACCAGGGCCGTGCCGAGCACGCCCGCGTAGCCCGGCGCGAAGGCGAGGATCACGGCGAGGCCGAGCAGCCCGAGCATGGCGCGCGGCATCACGGTCGACGGGATGTCCGGCCAGGGCCGTGGCAGGCGACCCGAGAGCTGGACGATGCGGGCGGAGGCCCAGAGGTAGAAGGTCAGGAGCAGGGCGAGCCCGTTGGCGGCGAAAGCGGGCACGGTGCGCGCCAGCGCATCGACCAGGTCGTCATGCGCCTCGGATCCCGCAGGCGTGGCATCGGCCGCGTCGCTGGGCTTTTCGGGGGGCGCCGGCTTTTCGCCGACGGGCTTGTCAGCGACGGGCTCGCCGGCGTCCGGGCGGGCGGCATCGGGCTTGGCCGGCGCGCTCGGCAGGCCACGCATCTGGGCGCGGACGATGGTGCCGGCTAGGCTCTTCAGCTGTCCCTCGAACGCCTCGTGGCTCGGCGCGGACAGGACGGCGATGGCGATGAAGGCCAGCGCCGCGGTCGCGCCGGTCCAGCCGAGGAGGCGGCCTGTCGGATACCATTCGAGGCTGCCGTCGGCGTTCGGCCGGCCGAGCAGGGCGAGATAGGCGAGCCACCACGCCGGCACGGCGAGGTAGGCGGCGAATCCGAGGCCGAGATAGGGGGAGACGACGAGGGCGAGCGCGAGGCTGCCGGAAGCCGCCGCCGCGAGCGCGGCGCGGGAATTCCAGCCGAGTCCCACGATGAGGATCGGCAGGGGCGCCAAGAGGTAGAGGACGATCGCGAGCGGGGTGGCCTTCAGCAGCATCCCGAACAGGAGTGCAGAGACGAGGCCCGCGCCGATGCCGATGCCGAGGTTCTGAACCATGAGATCCGCTGTCCCGCCGCCGCGCAGGAGTGCGGGCGGGGTTAGAGGCGAGGCGCCCCAACGATCGGGCGGCGGAGACCGTCGCCCGAAGGATGGTGGCCGACCCTGGCGGACCAGGGCCAGCAGGTTTCCGAAGAGCCTACTTGATGACGTAGGGGAGCAGGCCGAGGAAGCGCGAGCGCTTGATCGCCTGGGCGAGCTCGCGCTGCTTCTTGGCCGAGACCGCGGTGATGCGGGACGGAACGATCTTGCCGCGCTCCGAGACGTAACGGGACAGCAGCTTCACGTCCTTGTAGTCGATCTTCGGCGCGTTGGCGCCGGAGAAGGGGCAGGTCTTGCGACGACGGAAGAACGGACGACGGCCACCGCCGCCGGCGGCTCCACCAGCACTTGCACCGAATGCCATGGCTTAGTTCTCCCCGCCGAAGTTGCGCTCGGGCCGGTCGCCGCGGTCGCCACGATCCCCACGGTCGCGGTCGCCGCCGAAGCCGCCGCCACCACCGAAGCCCTCGTCGTCGCGACGACGGCCGCGCTCGCGATCCTTGCGGTCGTCGCGGTCGCGCTTCTGCATCATCGCGGACGGCTCGTGCTCGAGCTCCTCCACGCGGATGGTCATGAAGCGCAGCACGTCTTCCGAGATCTGCATCTGGCGCTCCATCTCGGCCATGGCGGCCGGGGGGGCGTCGATGTTGAGCAGGGTAAAGTGCGCCTTGCGGTTCTTCTTGATCCGGTAGGCGAGGGACTTGACGCCCCACATCTCGATCTTCTCGAAACGTCCGCCGTTCTGTTCGATGACGCCCTTGTAGGTCTCGATCATCGTCTCGACCTGCTGGGACGTCACGTCCTGGCGTGCCAGGAATACGTGCTCGTAGAGAGGCATTACGGGCCCTTCAGCTTGAATGAGGCCCGGACATGCAGATGCACGATGAGTTCCGGGCCGGTTCGGTTCGCGAGATCGCCCGGCGCCAAGCCCTCCGAGCCGTTTCAACGGGCCCGAGCGGTTGATCGAAGGCGGAGACACGGGACGACGGCTCGTTCGATCGTCGCCAGGCGACGCGGAAAAAAGCCTGTGCCGCGAACGGCACCGTCCGTTCAGCCCCCAGCCGGAGCGAACGCGAGTGGCGGCGGATAGTCGGTTTCGGGGAAAATCGCAAGGCTGAATCGCAAGGCTGCATCGCACGGCCGGGCACGTCGGGCCGTCCCGTCGCCTGCGTGCCGGCGATCGAACGCCGCGACGCGCTTCCGGAGGGCGGCGACGATTTCCGTTCCCCGGAAAGCGCAACGGGACCAGGCCCCTGGGCGCGGCTCGCACGCACCGAGAGGTCGGCCGCGCGAAGTTTCTCCGAACCATCCCCGGGCCGCGACGTTCCTCCTCCCACACCGACCACACGAAGGATCCGTCCCATGCGTAAGACACTCATCTCCGCCACGGCGCTCGTGCTCGCACTCTCGGGTGCGGCGTTCGCGCAGTCCGCGACCGGCAACATGAACAATCCCGGCAGCGTGAGGAGCCCGTCCGAGAAGACGATGGAGAAGGGCGGCACGATGCGGGGCGACATGCCGGCCACAACCGGCACCGCTCCGGGCGCCGCCAACGCGATGCCGGCCGGCCGCGAGGACGGCGCCCGCACGGTTCCGGGCAACGCCGGCGCCAACCCGGTCCGCTGAGCACCAACGACGGACGAGCTTTCGGGCTTCGTCGAAGGGAGGCCGGGCCGTCGTGCCCGGCCTTTCCGCGTTCGAGGGCCCTTCGCAGGAGGCCGCGACCATCCGACCCGCGCCGCGTCGCCTTCGAAACAGCACGGGTCGGGCGATTTCTCGCGGCGGCGAGGCGCCAGGGCGGCCCGATCTGGGCTAAGCACGACGCGATCACCTCGAAGCCACGCGAAAAGATCGGCGCATGTCGGCACATCCTCTCCGCCTCGGCGTGAACATCGACCACGTCGCCACCGTCCGGAACGCCCGCGGCGGCAGCTATCCCGACCCGGTGCGGGCGGCGCTGCTGGCGGTGGAGGCCGGTGCCGACGGGATCACGGCCCACCTGCGCGAGGACCGGCGGCACATCCGCGACGCCGACATGGCCGCGCTCGCCCGGACGCTGACCGTGCCGCTCAACTTCGAGATGGCGGCGACCGACGAGATGGTGGCGCTCGCCCGCACGCTGAAGCCGCATGCCGCCTGCCTCGTCCCCGAGAAGCGCGAGGAGCGCACCACGGAGGGCGGCCTCGACATCGTCGGCGGGCGCGATCACCTCGCGCCTCGCATCCGCGCGCTGGCCGAGGCCGGCATCCGGGTGTCGCTGTTCGTCGAGCCGGACGCGGCGGTGATGGAGGCGGCCCACGCGCTCGACGCGCCGATCGTGGAGCTTCATACCGGCAGCTACTGCGAGGCCGCGGTCGCGGGCGATGCGGCCGCGACCGCGCACGAGCTCGCCCGGATCGTCCGTGCCGCCGAGCACGGGCAGGGGCTCGGGCTGGAGATCCATGCCGGCCACGGGCTGACCACCGACAGCGTCGGGCCGATCGCGCGGATCCCGGAGATCCGCGAGCTCAACATCGGCCACGCGCTCATCGCCGACGCGATCTTCGTCGGGCTGCCCCGGGCGATCCGCGACATGCGCGCGGCGATGGAGGCGGCCCGGGCGGGGAGCCGGGGCCGATGATCCTCGGGATCGGCTCCGACCTTTGCGACATCCGCCGGATCGAGCGCTCGCTCGCGCGCTTCGGCGAGCGCTTCACGCACCGGGTGTTCACCGACGGCGAGCGGGCCCGGTGCGACCGCAAGGCGGCCCGCGCGCCGTCCTACGCAAGGCGCTTCGCCGCCAAGGAGGCCTGCGCCAAGGCGCTCGGCACCGGCCTCGCGCACGGGGTGTTCTGGCGCGACATGGAGGTCATGAACCTGCCCGGCGGGCAGCCGACGCTGCATCTCACCGGCGGAGCCCTGGACCGGCTGGCCGCGATGCTGCCGGCCGGGCACGCGGCGCGGTTGCACGTCACCCTCACCGACGACCCGCCGATGGCACAAGCTTTCGTGATCATCGAGGCCGTGCCGGAGGGCACCGGGCGGGGTTGACGCCACCTCCCGCCGCGTTGCGGGGGAACCCGGCTTGGTCTAGACCGCCGCGACGCAACGGACACGGTGGGGCGCCGCGGGCAGCGCCCGCGCGGGCCGTCGGCCTCGTCCCAGACGGATCGACAGATGGAACGCGCGCGCTTGGATCGGGACGGCAAACACGAGGTCCGGGCGCAACCGGGGACCTGGGCCAGCATCCGCGAGACCCTGAAGGTCGGGATCCAGGCGCTGCTCATCGCGCTGGTCGTGCGCACGCTGCTGTTCCAGCCGTTCAACATCCCCTCGGGATCGCTGATCCCGACGCTGCTGATCGGCGACTACCTGTTCGTGTCGAAATATTCCTACGGCTACTCGAAGTACTCGCTGCCCTTGAGCGAATACCTGCCGACGAAGGCGGAGGGGCGCATCTGGGCCGCCGAGCCGAAGCGCGGCGACATCGCGGTGTTCAAGCTGCCCAAGGACAACGCTACCGACTACATCAAGCGGGTGATCGGCCTGCCCGGCGACAAGATCCAGATGATCGACGGCGTGCTCAACATCAACGGCAAGCCGGTCAAGCGCGAGCGCATCGCCGATTACGAGACCATCGATCCGTACGGCCAGGCGACCAAGGTGCCGCAGTACAACGAGACGCTGCCGAACGGCGTCGTGCACCACACGATCGAGCGCGACGGCGACAACGGGTTCTGGGACAAGACCGAGCTCTACACCGTGCCGCCGGGGCACTTCTTCATGATGGGCGACAACCGCGACAACTCCACCGACTCGCGCGACCTCGCCAACGTCGGCTACGTCCCGTTCGAGAACTTCGTCGGCCGCGCCGAGATGATCTTCTTCTCGATCGACGAGGGCACGCCCGCCTGGCAGATCTGGAACTGGCCGGCCCACGTGCGCTGGGGCCGCCTGTTCTCGACGATCCACTGACCCCCGCCTTGCCCGACGAGGCGCGCCCCTCCGCCCGCGCACGGCGCATCACCCGCCCGAAGCCCGACCTGTCGGTGCTGGAGGCGCGCATCGGCCACAGCTTCGCCGATCCGTCGCTGCTCGCCCGCGCGGTGACGCATGTGAGCAAGGCGGCGGGCCGCGCCGGCAGCTATCAGCGCCTCGAATTCCTCGGCGACCGCGTCCTCGGCCTCGCCATCGCCGACCGGCTCTACGCCGCCTTTCCGCAGGCCGACGAGGGCGACCTCTCGCGCCGGCTGGCGGGGCTGGTCCGGCGCGAGACCTGCGCCGCCGTCGCCACCGCCTGGGACGTCGGCCCGCACCTCGTCCTCGGGCAGGGCGAGGTCCTGGGCGGCGGCCGCCGCAACCAGACCATCCTGGCCGACGTCTGCGAGGCGATCCTCGGCGCGGTCTACATGGATGCCGGCTACGAGGCCGCCCGGGCGCTGATCGAATCCGCCTTCCGCCCGGCCGAGCCGACCGGCGCGCCGCGCGGCCGCGACGCGAAGTCGGCGCTGCAGGAATGGGCGATGGGCCGCGGCCTCGCGATTCCGGCCTACGACGTCGTCGAGCGCTCCGGCCCCGACCACGCGCCGCATTTCCGCATCGCCGCCCGTGTCGAAGGGCTCGAGCCGGGGGTCGGCGAGGGGCCGTCGAAGCGCCTCGCCGAGCAGGACGCCGCCCGCACCGTGCTGGCGCGCGAGGGCATCGGCGACGGCGCCGGCCCGGGCGGAGACGGGGCAGGGCGGGATGCCGGCCAGGGGGCCGGCGAGCGGCCGAGCGAGGACCGGACATGAGCGCGATGCCCCACGACGAACCCGAGGACGGCCCGCGGGACGAATTCGAGGCGGTGCCGGAGCGCGCCCCCCCGAGCCTGCTGCCGGGCACCCCGGCCGATGCCAAGGCCGGCTTCGTCGCGCTGATCGGCGTGCCGAACGCCGGCAAGTCGACGCTCCTGAACAGCCTCGTCGGCACCAAGGTCTCGATCGTCTCGCGCAAGGTCCAGACCACGCGGGCGCTGGTGCGCGGCATCCTGATCGAGGGCTCGGCCCAGGTGGTGCTGGTCGATACTCCCGGCATCTTCCAGCCCAAGCGCCGGCTCGACCGGGCGATGGTCCACTCCGCCTGGAGCGGGGCGGCCGACGCCGACGCGGTCTGCCTGCTGGTCGACGCGCGCAAGGGGATCGACGAGGAGCTGGAGACGATCCTGGCGCGCCTGCCGGACGTGCGCCGCCACAAGATCCTGATCCTCAACAAGATCGACCTGATCCTGCGCGAGAAGCTGCTCGCGCTCGCCGAGGACTTGAACAAGCGCATCCCGTTCGCCGACACCTTCATGATCTCGGCGCTGAACGGCGACGGCATCGCCACGCTGAAGCAGGCGCTCGCCAAGCTGATGCCCTCCGGCCCCTGGCTCTACCCGGAGGACCAGGTCTCGGACGCCCCCATCCGCATGCTCGCCTCCGAGATCACGCGCGAAAAGCTCTACGATCGGCTGCACGAGGAGCTGCCCTACCGCTCCACCGTCGAGACCGACCAGTGGCAGGTGCGCAAGGACGGCTCGGTGCGGATCGAGCAGACCATCTTCGTCGAGCGCGAGAGCCAGCGCTCGATCGTGCTCGGCAAGGACGGCCAGACCATCAAGGCGATCGGCACGGCGGCCCGCCGCGAGATCGCCGAGGTCGCCGAGACCACGGTCCACCTGTTCCTGCACGTGAAGGTGCGCGAGAACTGGGCCGACGACCCGGCCCGCTACCGCGAGATGGGCCTGGAATTCCCGCGCGGCTGATCCGTTTCGGTTTCCGGCTTCTCGAATCGCGCGAAACCGCGTGTTGATGCGCCGGGCTCCCCGTGCCGATCCGGCCGCCCCCCGAACCGCTCGCGCGGGGTCGCCCAAGGCGCGGCGTTTCCCCATCCTCCAAGGCCGCTTCGGCGGCCCGGTCCCGAAATTCCCGTCACCCATGCCCGAAACCGCCATCTCCGACGCCGTCTACGGCCTGCCGCCGGCCGAGCTCGCCGAGGTTCCGCCGGATGCCGTCCAGCTCTCGCCCCTCGTTCCCGGGTCCGCCCGGCTGGAGGATTGCGCGGATGCGAGCCTCGCGCAGGTTCGGATGCTGGCGCCGCCCGGCACCGTGGAACGCCGCTTCGTGCTGGCGCAGGCGCTGCGGGCGCTGCGGCCCGGCGGCGAGCTCCTGGCGATGGCCCCGAAGGATCGGGGCGGCGCGCGGCTGGCGCGCGAGCTGACGGATCTCGGCTGCACCAGCGCCGAGGAGGCCCGTCGCCATCACCGGATCTGCCGCGTCGTCCGGCCCGAGGGCGACCTGCCGCTGGCCGCCGCGCTCGAGGAGGGGGCGCCGCGCCACATCGACAACCTTTCCTTGTGCACGCAGCCCGGCATCTTCTCGTGGGACCGGCTCGATCCCGGCAGCGCGCTTCTGCTCGCGACCCTGCCGGCGCTGAAGGGCGGCGGCGCCGATTTCGGCTGCGGCCTCGGCATCCTGGCGCGCGCGGTGCTGGCCTCGCCCGCCGTCACCGCGCTGACGCTGATCGACATCGACCGCCGCGCCGTCGAGATGGCGCGCCGCAACGTCGGCGACCCGCGCAGCACCATCCGCTGGGCCGACATCCGCGCGGCGGATCCCGGCCTGACGCGCCTCGACTTCGTGGTGACCAACCCGCCGTTCCACGACGGCGGCGCCGAGGACCAGAAGCTCGGGCAGGTCTTCATCCGCCGTGCCGCGGAGGCCTTGCGCCCCGGCGGCAGCCTGTGGCTGACGGCCAACGCGCACCTGCCCTACGAGCGCGTGCTCGCCGAGGCCTTCAAGGCCGTGACGGTGAAGGCGTCCGCCCACGGCTACAAGGTGTTCGAGGCGCGCAAATGAGCGCCAAGGCCCCGACCGCCCGGCTCGACAAGCTGCTGGCCAACCTCGGCTACGGCTCGCGCCGCGAGATCGCCGCCCTGGCGCGGGCCGGACGCATCGTTCTGGACGGCGCGGCCCTCGCCGACGCGGACGCCCGCATCGCCGTGACGCCGGACCTGCCCACGCGTCTGGCCGTCGACGGCGCGGGCATCGACCCGCCCCCCGGCCTCGCGCTGATGCTGCACAAGCCGCTCGGCGTCACCTGCTCGCACAAGGAGGCCGGCCCGCTGGTCTACGGGCTCCTGCCCGAGCGCTGGCGCCGCCGCGACCCGGCGCTCTCCACCGTCGGCCGCCTCGACAAGGAGACCTCGGGCCTGTTGCTGCTCACCGACGACGGTGCGCTGCTGCATCGGATCATCGCGCCCAAGGCCAACGTGGCCAAGCGCTACCGCGTGACGCTCGACCGCCCGCTGAAGGGCGACGAGGGCGCGATCCTCGCCGCCGGGACCCTGATGCTGGAGGACGACGACAAGCCGCTCCTGCCGGTGGGCTTCTCCGCCGAGGACGCGACGCATGCCACCGTGACCCTGCACGAGGGCCGCTATCATCAGGTCCGCCGCATGTTCGCGGCGATGGGCAACCACGTCACCGCGCTCCATCGCGACCGGATCGGCGGCCTCGCCCTGCCGGCGGACCTGCCGGCGGGGGCGTATCGGGTGATGGACGCGGCGGACGTGGCGAACGTCTTTTCCGCCGCCTGATCCCGGCCTCGAGTCCGCTGCCTGGGGTTTCCGGCGCCCCGGCGATACCGTTGCCCTGGCGGCCAACCTCTGCTAAGGCCCCGCCCATTCCACACGCGGAGCCGGCCCCATGCCTGAATGGGGCGTTTCCGGTGATCGGCCGATCCGTCGGCCGGTCGCTACCTCCGCGGCGGCATAAACCGGAAAGAAAGCGAAAGACTCATGGCCGTCGATTTCACCATGCGCCAGCTCCTCGAGGCCGGCGCCCATTTCGGGCACCAGTCGCACCGCTGGAACCCGAAGATGCAGCCCTACATCTTCGGCACCCGCAACAACATCCACATCATCGACCTCGCCCAGACGGTGCCTGCGCTGCACACCGCGCTGCAGGCGGTGAGCGACACGGTCGCCAAGGGCGGCCGCGTGCTGTTCGTCGGCACCAAGCGCCAGGCGGCCGACACGATCGCCGAGGCCGCCAAGCGTTCGGCCCAGTACTACGTCAACTCCCGCTGGCTCGGCGGCATGCTGACCAACTGGAAGACCATCTCCGGCTCGATCTCGCGCCTGCGCAAGGTCGACGAGACCCTCGACACCGGCGGCCCGGGCCTCACCAAGAAGGAGCGCCTGATGCTGTCCCGTGAGAAGGACAAGCTCGAGAAGGCGCTCGGCGGCATCAAGGACATGGGCGGCGTGCCCGACCTGCTGTTCGTGATCGACACCAACAAGGAGCAGCTCGCGATCAAGGAGGCCCAGCGCCTCGGGATCCCGGTCGCCGCCATCGTCGACACCAACTGCAACCCGGACGGCATCACCTACGTCGTCCCGGCCAACGACGACGCCGGCCGTGCCATCGCGCTCTACTGCGACCTGATCGCCCGCGCCGCCATCGACGGCATCTCGCGCGGCCAGGGCTCGTCGGGCGTCGACCTCGGCGCCTCCGAGGAGCCGATGGCCGAGGAGCTTCCGTCGGACGAGGCCGCCGCCGTCTCGGTGGAGTCGGGGGCCCTCGATCCGGCCGACGTCGCGATGCTCGCCGAGTCGACCGAGCATTTCGAGCTGCTCGCCGCCCCCCGCGGCGCGCCGGACGACCTGTCCAAGCTCCACGGCGCCGGCCCGCAGATCGTGCAGAAGCTCAACGACGCCGGCATCTACCATTACTGGCAGATCGCCGCGATGAGCCCGGAAGACGTCGCCAAGGTCGACGCCGACCTGAAGCTCAACGACCGCTTCGGCCGCGACGGCTGGGTCGCCCAGGCCCGCGGCTTCGTCGAGGCCCAGGCCGCCGCCTGATCGCCCGCCGGGATCGCGGCGGCCCCATCCGGGGCGCCGTGATCCGCACCACCACATTCGGGCCCGGCGTTCACCCCTGGACGTCGGGCTCCTCTCATCTGAGATGACGAAAGGACCGGCCATGGCCAACATCACCGCCGCGATGGTGAAGGAACTCCGCGAGAAGACCGGCGCGGGCATGATGGACTGCAAGGGCGCGCTCAACGAGACGCAGGGCGACCTCGAGGCCGCCGTCGACTGGCTCCGCACCAAGGGCCTCGCCAAGGCCGCCAAGAAGGCCGGCCGCGTCGCCGCCGAGGGCCTCGTCGCCGTGGAGTCCTCCGGACACCACGCCGCTATCGTCGAGGTGAATTCCGAGACCGACTTCGTCGCCCGCAACGACGCCTTCCAGGCCTTCGCCCGCGAAGCCGCCAAGATGGCGCTCGATTCCGACGGCACCCTGGACAGCCTCCAGGCCGCGCACTTCCCCGGCGGCAGCGAGACCGTCTCGGAGAAGCTGCAGAACCTCATCGCCACCATCGGCGAGAACATGAACCTGCGCCGCGTCGCCAAGCTCGACGTGACCAAGGGCGTGATCGCGAGCTACGTCCACGGCCAGATCTCCGAGGGCCTCGGCAAGATCGGCGTGCTGGTCGCGCTCGAGTCGGAGGGCGACGTCGAATACCTGTCGACGCTCGGCCGCCAGATCGCGATGCACGTCGCCGCCACCAACCCGGTGGCGCTCGACGCCTCCGGCGTCGACGCCGCCACGTTGGAGCGCGAGTCGAACATCCTGCGCGAGAAGAACGCCGGCAAGCCCGACCACGTGATGGCGAAGATCGTCGAGAGCGGCCTGAAGAGCTACTACAAGGAGGTCACCCTCCTGGAGCAGCCCTTCGTGCACGACGGCTCGAAGACGATCACCCAGGTGATCAAGGAGGCCGCCGGCAAGGCCGGCGCCCCGGTCGCGCTCACCGGCTTCGTGCGCTACGCGCTCGGCGACGGCATCGAGAAGGAAGAGGGCCCCGACTTCGCCTCCGAAGTCGCCGCCATGTCGCGCTGAGCCAAGTTGCGCTGAGTCATGTCGCGCTGAGCGACATGATAGGTTCTTCCGAGGAGCTCCGGCCGCAAGGCCGGGGCTCCTCGCGTTCCGGCACCCGACGAAGCCGCCGGCGTCTCGCTCAAGCGACGGCCGCGGCGACCATGTCCGGATGCCGGGCGATGACGCGAACGTAGGCGACCGCAAAATCGGGAGGCGTGGTCCGAGCCTGTTCCCAATCGCGCAGGGTTCCGAGCGGGACACGGAACCTGAGGGCGAACGCGGCTTGCGAAAGGCCCAGCGTCGTGCGCGCCATCCGGATCAGCCGGGCCTTCTGCGCCCGATCCAAAGCCGTCGCGGGGACATCGAAATCCTCCGGGTCGATGGTCTCAGAGGCCAGAATCGTAGACTCGTCCTTCACCGGCATTGCTTCGCCTCACAGAGATGAACCGTGGCCGCCCGTTTCGCCAAGTGAACACGGCCGCGTGGAGTTTGCCCTCGACCAGACCAATGGGCTTGAAACGTTCCTCGCCGTCCTGCGGCCGGACGGAGGGAATGATCGGGTGGGCCTCGTCCGCCATGATCCTGTCGCCGAACGCGAGCGACAGGCCGTGCCGTTCGCGGTTGATCGCATCCTTGCCGGGATCGAACGGCTCGCTCATCCCACGAATGATACGGAAATCCCGTATCTTCAACAAGGCGACATCCGAGGCCGGCAGCCGATTTTTCCGAAACGGTCCGCGGAGAGCGGTCTCCGGGGCCTCGACGGTCCCGGGCGGCCTGACGTAGAAGCCCCTCGGTTCTGGATCAGGTTCGGCCGTGTCGCCGGACCCTATGAGGTGGACGATGCCGGAGACGACGCCGTTTCGCCGGGTGCTGGTGAAACTCTCGGGCGAGGCGCTGGCCGCCCCCGACGGGTACTGGCTCCATCCGCCGACGCTGGCGGGCCTCGCCGAGGACATCGCCCGCGCCATTGAGGCCGGGATCGAGGTCGCGCTGGTGGTCGGCGGCGGCAACATGATCCGCGGCGCGCGGATCTCGCAGGCCGGGTTCATCGACAGGGCCACCGGCGACTCGCTCGGCATGATGGCCACGGTGATGAACTCGCTCGCGCTCGAGACCGCGCTCAACGCGGCCGGCGTCCCCGCGCGCACGATGTCGGCGGTGTCGATGCCGACGATCTGCGAGACCTACGCGCGCCAGCCGGCCCTGCACCACCTCGACAAGGGCCAGGTGGTCGTGCTCGCCGGCGGCACCGGCAACCCGTTCTTCACCACCGACACCGCCGCCGTGCTGCGCGCGGCCGAGCTCCGCTGCGACGCGGTCCTGAAGGCGACGCAGGTCGACGGCGTCTACTCGGCCGACCCGAAGACCCATCCTGAGGCGACCCGCTACGACCGCATCACCCACGACGAGGCGATCGCCCGCGACCTCAAGATCATGGACACCGCCGCCTTCGCGCTCGCCCGCGAGAGCCGGCTGTCGATCGTGGTCGGCTCGGTACACCCGCCCTCCTCGATCACTGCGATCCTCACCGGGCATGCGCCCTCGACCCTGGTCGTGCCCTGAGGACGGCGGGCGTCCCCGAGGGGCGTTGCGGTTTGCGGCCTCACGGGATTTCGTTCATTGAGGCGCCGACGCGCTCCGGCCCGGCGGGCCGGCTCGACCGACGAACAGTGAAGACGTTTCGGGAACTCTGAGACAATGGCTACACCGGACTTCGACCTCGCCGACATCAAGCGCCGCATGCAGGGCGCGGTCACGGCGCTCTCCAAGGATCTCGGCTCGCTGCGCACCGGCCGCGCGACGCCGAGCATCCTCGACCCGATCCAGGTCGACGCCTACGGCGCATCGATGCCGATGGCGCAGGTCGCCACCGTGAGCGTGCCCGAGCCGCGCCTGCTGTCGATCTCGGTGTGGGACCGCGGCATGGTCACGGCCGTCGAGAAGGCGATCCGCGAATCCGATCTCGGGCTCAATCCGCAGACGGAAGGCCAGACCATCCGCCTGCGCATCCCCGAGATGAACGAGCAGCGCCGCAAGGAGATGGTCAAGGTCGCGCACAAGTACACCGAGGAGGCCCGCGTCGCGGTCCGCCACGTGCGCCGCGACGGGCTCGACCACCTCAAGAAGCTGCTCAAGGACAGCGCCATCTCCGAGGACGACGAGAAGCGCCAGGCCACGGAAGTGCAGAAGGTCACAGACCAGCACATCGCCGAGGTCGACGGGGTGCTGGCGTCCAAGGAAAAGGAAATCATGCAGGTGTGAGGCGGCCTCGGCCCCGCTCCCGAGGGGAGGGGGCGTGACGGTGCCTGCGCCGACCTGTGAGGAAACGCTAGACCGGGCCGGCTGCCCCGGGGCTGGCGACGTGACGGAGAGGGGACGCGTGGACGGGAAGCACTCTGCGCGCCTTGCATCCGCGCGGACCGACGGTTCGAGGGCGCGGTGATGGCCGCCGACGACAGGGCGGTCGGCGCGCGGAAGAACCCGTTCGCGAACCGCGAGTTCGGCCTGCGCGTGGTCTCCGGGCTCGTGCTGGCGGCGATCGTCGTGGCGGCCCTTGTGCTCGGCGGCTGGGCCTTCGCCGTGATCTGGCTCGCCGCCGGGATCGTCGGAGCCGCCGAATGGATCGGCATGAGCCGGACGACGCCGCGGCGCACGCTGCTGGCCATCGTCGCCGGCACGCTGATCCTGGCGGCGGCATGCTTCGAGGGCGACGCACCGACCTACGCGGTACCGGTGCTCCTGGCGCTCGGCGCTGCGCTCTGCCTGATCGTGGCGGAGGGGGCGGCCGGGCGCCTGCGGGCGCTCGGCGCCCTGTTCGGCGGCGCGGTCGTCGCCCTGGTGCCGGTGGCGCTCCGCGACGCGCCGGCGATCGGCATCCTCGGGCCGGCCTGGATGTTCGCCGTGGTGTGGTCGACCGACGTGGTGGCCTACTTCACCGGCCGGACGCTCGGCGGGCCAAAGCTGATGCCGCGGGTGTCGCCGAAGAAGACATGGTCCGGCGCGCTCGGCGGGCTCGCGGGCGCGGTGGCCGCCGGTCTCGCGGTCGTCGCGCTCGCCCGGGCGCAGGGCTGGAGCCCGCTCGCCGAGACCGGCCTCGTCTGGGTCGGGCTCGCCAGCGCCGTCGCCTCGGTCCTGAGCCAGGGGGGCGACCTCGTCGAATCGGCCCTGAAGCGCCGCTACGGCGTCAAGGATTCCGGCAAGTCCATTCCCGGCCATGGCGGGGTGATGGACCGGCTCGACGGGTTCTTCGCGGTCGCGTTGCTCGCCGGCCTGTACCTGATCCTGCGCCGCCTCGCGGCCTGACGGAGTTTTTCGCCGTGACCCACACCGTCACCATCCTGGGCGCCACGGGCTCGATCGGCCGCTCGACCACCGACCTCCTCGCCCAGCACCCGGATCGCTTCCGGGTGGGCGCGGTGGTCGGCGGCCGCGATGCGGCGGCCCTGGCCAAGGTCGCGCGCGAGACCGGCGCGCGCTTCGCCGCGCTCGCCGATCCGGCCGCCGGCGCGGCGCTCGCCGAGGCGCTGTCGGGCTCCGGCATCCCGTCCGGGGCGGGCGAGGCGGCGGTGCTCGACGCGGTGGCGCAGGAGGCCGACATCGTCGTCGCGGCGATCAGCGGGGCCGCCGGCCTGAAGCCGACCCACGAGGCGCTCCGCCTCGGGCGGCAGGTCGCGCTCGCCAACAAGGAGAGCCTGGTCTGCGCCGGCGACGCCTTCATGCGCGACGCCAAGCGCTACGGCGCGACGATCCTGCCGATGGATTCCGAGCACGACGCGCTCAGCCAGGCGATGGCCGGCCGGCCGCTGGAAGATGTGCGCACCATGATGATCACCGCCTCCGGCGGCCCGTTCCGGACCTGGACGCGCGAGCGCATCGCCGCCGCCTCGCCGGCGGAGGCCGCCGCCCACCCGACCTGGTCGATGGGGATGAAGATCAACATCGATTCCGCCTCCCTGATGAACAAGGGGCTGGAGCTGATCGAGGCGCACCACCTGTTCGGCATCGAGCCGGGCCGCCTCGACGTGGTGGTGCATCCGCAATCGGTGATCCACGGGATGATCTACTGGCTCGACGGCGCCGTCACCGCCGAGCTGGCGCTGCCCGACATGCGCGTGCCGATCTCCCACTGCCTCGGCCTCGGCGACCGCCTGACCATCGCCCGCGGCCGGTCCCTCGACCTCGTGGCTTTGGGCAGCCTCACCTTCGAGGCCGCCGACGAGGCGCGCTTCCCGTGCCTGCGGATCGCCCGCGCGGCGCTCGCCGAGGGCGGCGCGGCGCCGACGGTGATGAACGCGGCCAACGAGATCGCGGTGGCGGCCTTCATCGCCGGCACGATCCCGTTCTACGGCATCGCCGACCTCGTCGAGCGCGCGATCGCGCATTTCGCGGGGATCCACCGCACCGCCCCCGACGGCGTCGAGGAGGCCCTGGCGATCGACGCCGAGGTGCGGGCCTGGAGCACGGCCGCTTTGCCGCGGATGCGCGCGGCCGGCTGAGCGCGACGGATTTCCGATCCGCACCGCGCCTTCCCTTCCCCTTTGAGCGGGGGAGGGAAGGGTGCTCCGAGTCGAGGCCTGGCCGCATCCGCACGTCGTCGGGAGCGAAGGGCGTGCCTCAGCGCCCCGGGCCGTAGCCCGCGAAGAACACCCGCACGGCCTCGCGGATGCGATAGTCGATCTCCTCCCGCGTCACCGGATCGCCGGCGTGGAACAGCAGGCGCGTCAGCAGGCCGGCCTGGCAGAGATGCAGGAAGTGCTTGGCGGCGAGGTTCGTGTCCGCCGCGTTCAGGCGCCCGGCCGCCACCTGCGCGTCGAGGTAGGCGGTGAGCCGCGTCACGCCCATCGCCGGGCCGGCCTCGAAGAAGGCCTGCCCGAAGCGCGGGAACTTCTCGCAGGCGCCGATCACCATGCGGATCACCGCCACGTGCTCGGGCCGCACCATCTCGATGAGGTAGGTGGTGCCGAGCCGCGTCAGCACCGCGGCGACGTCGGGGTCGTCGGCATCCAGCAGGAACAGGGCCTCGGCCAAGCCCCGCTTCTCCTCCAGGGTCAGCGCCTCGAACAGCGCCTCCTTGCTGTCGAAGTAGACGTAGAGCGTGCCCTTCGAGACGCCGGCCGTGCGAGCGATCTCGCCCATGCTCGCGCCGTCGAAGCCCGCGCCCATGAAGACCTGGCGCGCGCCGTCGAGGATCTGGCGGCGCTTGTCGCTCTCGGGCGTGACGGCGTCTCGTTCCAGCGTCGCGGAGGTCGCGGGCATCTTGGCGATCCTGATTGACCGAACCGTTCGGTCAATGATATCTACTGCGTCGGAACGGCGGACGTCAATCGTCGTCGTTGATGACCGAACCGTTCGGTCAGCAAGTTTCAAGCTGGGATTTCGGGCATGTCGTTGCGCGAGGATGGCGACCGGATCGATGCGGCCGAGGCGGCCGACGCCGTGCGGGACGAGCGCGCCGAGGCGCCGCGCGCCACGCCGAAGGCGGCCGCGGCCTCGCCCCACGTCCCGGCTCCCGCCGAGGCCCCGGTGGTCGGGAAGCGCTCGCGCAAGACGCTCGTCCTGGCCGGCCTGCTCTGCGCGGCGTTGGCCGGGGGCGGCTACCAGGGCTGGCAGTACTGGACCGTCGGGCGGTTCTTCGTCACGACCGACGACGCCTACGTGCAGGCGGACATCTCGGTGCTCGCCGCCAAGATCTCCGGCTACCTCGAAGCCGTCCCGGTGGTGAACGGGCAGTCGGTCAAGAAGGGCGACGTGATCGCCCGTCTCGACGACGGCGACTACCGGCTCGCGCAGCAGGCGGCGCAGGACAAGCTCGCGACCCAGGAGAGCACCATCGTGCGGATCGGCCGGCAGGCCGAGGCGGCGCAGGCGCAGGTCGTGCAGATGGCCGCCCAGATCGACGCGACCAAGGCCGACGCGGTGCGGGCGCTCGCCGACTACAACCGCGCGACCCAGATGCAGGCCGACTACGTCGCGAAATCCCGCCTCGATCAGGCCAAGGCCGACCGCGACCGCACCGATGCCGCGGTCAAGGGGGCCGAGGCCGGTCTGATCGCGGCCAAGGCCAACGTCGAGGTTCTGCACGCCCAGCAGCGCGAGGCCGAGAGCCTCGCGGCCGAGCTGCGCACCGCCGTCGACCGCGCCAAGCGCGACGTCGCCTTCTCGACGATCCGGGCACCGTTCGACGGGGTCGTCGGCAACAAGGCGGTGGAGGCCGGCGCCTACGTCGCGCCGGGCTCGCGCGTCGCCGCCCTGGTGCCGCTCAAGAGCGTCCGCATCGATGCGAACTTCAAGGAGACCCAGCTCGTGCGCGTCCGCCCCGGGCAGCACGTGCGCATCGAGGTCGACGCCTATCCCGACCGCGAGATCGCGGGCGAGGTCGAGTCGCTCTCGCCCGCCTCGGGCTCGGTGTTCAGCCTGCTGCCGCCCGACAACGCGACCGGCAACTTCACCAAGATCGTCCAGCGCCTGCCGGTGCGGGTGAAGGTGCCGGCCGACGTCGCCGCCGAGGGCCTGCTCCGGCCCGGCCTGTCGGTGACGGTCCGCATCGACACCCGCGACGGCGCCGACGCGCCGCTCCTGCGGACCGCGCATAAGCAGGACTGACCGCCATGGCCGCGACCGCCGCCGCCGGCCCCGGCCGAGCTCCGATCTCCGCGGCGCCGCCCTCCGCGACGGCCGAGCCGCCGCTCGACCGCCGCCGGATGGTGGCGTTCCTGTGCATGGTGTTCGGGATGTTCATGGCGATCCTGGACATCCAGATCGTCTCGGCCTCGCTCAACGAGATCCAGGCCGGCCTGTCGGCGTCGGGCGACGAGATCCCCTGGGTCCAGACCAGCTACCTGATCGCCGAGGTGATCTCGATCCCGCTCTCGGGCACCCTCTCGCGGGTGCTCTCGACCCGGTGGATGTTCGTGATCTCGGCCGGCGGCTTCACGCTGATGAGCGTGATGTGCGCCACCGCCTCCTCGATCGACGAGATGATCGTCTGGCGCGCGCTGCAGGGCTTCATCGGCGGCGGCATGATCCCGACGGTGTTCGCCTCGGCCTTCACCATCTTCCCGCCGTCCAAGCGCTCGATCGTCTCGCCGATGATCGGCCTTGTGGCGACGCTGGCGCCGACCATCGGCCCGACGGTCGGCGGCTACCTGACGGACCTCGGCTCCTGGCACTGGCTGTTCCTGATCAACGTGGTGCCCGGCATCGCCGTCACGGTCTCGACCTTCTTCCTCGTCGACTTCGACGAGCCGAACCTCGACCTGTTCAACAGCTTCGACTGGTACGGGCTCGCCGGCATGGCGGGCTTCCTCGGCTGCCTCGAATACGTGCTCGAGGAGGGGCCGAACCACGATTGGCTGCAGGACGACGCGGTGGCGATCTGCAGCGTCATCGGCACGGTCTCGGCGGTCGGCTTCTTCTGGCGGGTCTTCACCGCGAAGCAGCCGATCGTGGACCTGCGCGCCTTCGCCGACCGCAACTTCGCCGCGGGCTGCGCGGCGAGCTTCGTCCTCGGCATCGGCCTCTACGGGCTGACCTACCTCTACCCGGTCTACCTCGCGCGGATCCGCGGCTACTCGGCGCTGCAGATCGGCGAGACGATGTTCGTCTCGGGCCTGTGCATGTTCGCCACCGCGCCGATCGCCGGGCGGTTCTCCGGCAAGGTCGACCCGCGCATCCTGATGGCGATCGGGTTCTCGGGCTTCGCCGCCGGGACCTGGATCGTCACCGGGCTGACCAAGGATTGGGACTTCTGGGAGCTGCTGTGGCCGCAGGTCCTGCGCGGCTGCTCGCTGATGCTGTGCATGATCCCGATCAACAACATCGCGCTCGGCACCCTGCCGCCGGCCCGGATCAAGAACGCGTCCGGCCTCTACAACCTCACGCGGAACCTCGGCGGCGCGGTCGGGCTCGCGCTGATCAACACCCTGCTCAACGATCGCTGGGACCTGCACCTCGAGCGCCTGCACGAGCGCTTCACCTGGGCCAACGGCGCAGCCCTGGAGCGCCTCGACGCGATGCGCCGCCAGTTCGAGGCGACCGGCGGCGACGCCGAGAAGATGGCCCTGAAGGCGATGACCAACACCGTGCGGATGCAGGGGCTGGTGATGAGCTTCGAGGACGTGTTCCTCGTTCTCACCGGCCTGTTCCTGCTGATGGCGCTGGCCACGCCCCTGATCCGCAGGCCCGCGGCGGCGGCGGCCGGGGGAGGCGGGCACTGACGGGCAGGCGAGGCGGGGGGCGGGGGGATAGCGGGGAAAAGGCGGGTTCGCGCCGCGCCCGCATCGCCGCCGCCGCGCGCTCGTGCCACGCTGGCGTTTCGTCGGCGCAGGTTTGCGTTGGATCACCACCGCCCCGATCTGCTAGAGCGGAGTGCAAGGCCCGATCGCGGCCCGAGGATCGACGCATGGATTTCCTGACCGCGATGGGCGGCACGGCCACCGGCTTCTTCGGTGCGGTGATCCCGTTCCTGTTCGTGCTGACCGTCGTGGTCTTCGTCCACGAGATGGGGCACTTCCTCGTCGGACGCTGGTGCGGCGTCGGCGTCCACGCGTTCTCGATCGGCTTCGGGCCGGAGCTCGTCGGCTTCAACGACCGCCACGGCACCCGCTGGAAGCTCTGCGCGATCCCGCTCGGCGGGTACGTCAAGTTCCACGGCGACGCCAACGGCGCCAGCATTCCGGATGCCGACACCATCGCGCGGATGACGCCGCAGGAGCGGGCGATCAGCTTCCCGACCCAGCCGGTGGCCAAGCGCGCGGCGATCGTCGTCGCCGGCCCGGTGGCGAACTTCATCCTCGCGATCCTGCTGTTCGCCGGCGCGATCTGGCTCGGCGGCCGTCTCGAGCTGCCGGCCCGGGTCTCGGCGATCGATCCCAGCAGCGCGGCGGCGCAGGCCGGCTTCCAGACCGGCGACCTCGTGAAGAGCATCGACGGCGAGCCGATCCCCGATTTCAACACGATGTACCGCATCGTCACCGGCAGCGCCGGAACGCCGCTGAACTTCGTCGTCGAGCGGGCCGGGGCCGACGTGCCGATCGTCGCGACGCCGTCGGTTTACGAGGAGAGCACCAAGTTCGGCCGCCACCGCATCGGGCGCCTCGGCATCCGCTCGCCGGCCGCCTCCGAGGCGAAGCTGGTCACCTACGGCCCGGTCGCCTCCCTCGGCCTCGGCGTGCACGAGACGGTGTTCGTGGTCGAGCGCACCTTCTCCTACCTCGGCAAGCTGGTGACCGGCCGCGAATCCGCCGACCAGCTCTCCGGGCCGATCGGCATCGCCCGCGTCTCCGGCGAGGTCGCCAAGGTCGGCGGCATCGGTGCGCTGATCGGGCTGATCGCGCTGCTCTCGGTCTCGATCGGTCTGCTCAACCTGTTCCCGGTGCCGCTGCTCGATGGCGGCCACCTGCTGTTCTACGCCTTCGAGGTGGTGCGCGGCCGCCCCTTGAGCGAGCGCGCCCAGGAGATCGGCTTCCGCGTCGGGCTCGCCCTCGTGCTGGTGCTGATGATCTTCGCGGCCTGGAACGACATCCTGAACCTCGGCGCCTCCTGGCGCGCGACCTGAGCGCGGCACCGCGCTCGGTCCCCGCGCGCCGCCCACGAGGCGGTCGCCGCAATCCCGCCGCGATTGCGCGCGCGGCGGCCTCCGGCGGCGCCTGACCGGCCCCCGGCGAGTCCCCTGACGGGAGGCCGTGGAAGGGTTACGAGGACGTTTCCCGGATCCGGCACGGCTCGGGATTTCCGTGTCGGGGCAGGGATTTACCGTTCGTTTACCCTGCGACGAAATGGATGGGAACTTTGCGGGAGCGTTAAGTGGCCTGAAGGCCACGGCCCCCAAAATCCCGGTCATAGGACCCCCCGCGCCGTTTGCTTGGCAGGGGAATCCCGCTAAGAGCTACGCTTGGACCAGGTATTACGGGACGGCCGGTCAACGGTCGCTCGTGGCGGGTGCGAACCCGATCCGATGATAAGACAGACGGGCGAATAGATGATGTCGATGACGGGGAAGCACCGGCGCAAGTCGGTGAAGCGGACCATCGTCCTAGCCGCCGCGGCGGGCATTGCGCTGACCGGGGTCGCGCAGGCCCAGCAGATCGTCGTTCAGGGCAACCGCCGCGTCGATGCCGACACCATCCGTTCCTACGTCACCGGCACCGCATCGGGCTCCGCCGAGGAAGCCCGCCGCAACCTGCTCGCCAGCGGCATGTTCGCGGACGTGAAGGTCGCCGCCAGCGGCGGCCGCACCGTCGTGACGGTCCGCGAGAACAACCTGATCAACCGGGTCGTGTTCGAGGGCAACAAGAAGATCGAGAAGGCCACGCTCGAAGGGCAGGTCGAGGCCAAGGCCCGCGGCGCCTTCAACGAGGCCGTGATCAAGTCCGACATGGCGCGGATCAAGGAAGTCTACCGCCGCGCCGGCCGCGGGACCGCCAAGGTCACCTACCGCACCGTCGACCTGCCCAACGGCTCGATCGACGTGATCTACCAGATCGACGAGGGCGATAAGACCGGCATCGTGTCGATCACCTTCGTCGGCAACAACGCCGTGAGCGAGCGGACGCTGAAGGGGCTGGTCTCCTCGTCCGAGATGAATTTCCTGTCGTTCATCAAGACCTCCGACGTCTACGATCCCGATCGCATCGCCAACGATCTCGACCTTGTCCGCCGCTACTACCTGCGCAAGGGCTACGCCGACTTCCGCATCGTCAACGCCGACGCCCGCTACGTCGAGGGCCCGGACGCCAACGGCTGGGTGATCACGGTCACGGTCGAGGAGGGCGAGCAGTACACGGTCGGCGCCGTGGCGGTGGATTCCCGCCTGCCGGGCCTCGACACGAAGAACCTCGACGGCGAGATCCGCACCACGGTCGGCGACGTCTACAACGCCGAGGACGTCGAGAAGACCCTGTCGGGCCTGACCAACGACGTCGCCCGGGCCGGCTATCCCTTCGCCCAGGTCCGCCCGACCGGCCAGCGCGACCGCGCGACCCATCAGGTCTCCCTCGGCTTCGTCGTCGAGGACGGCCCGCGCGTCTACGTCGAGCGCATCAACATCCGCGGCAACACCCGCACCCGCGACTACGTCATCCGCCGCGAGCTCGATATCGCCGAGGGCGACGCCTACAACCGCGTGCTGACCGACCGCGCCGAGCGCCGCCTGAACGGCCTCGGCTTCTTCAAGAAGGTCCGCTTCTCGAACGAGCCCGGCTCCTCGCCCGACCGCGTCGTGATCAACATCGACGTCGAGGATCAGCCCACGGGCTCGTTCTCGGTGGCGGGCGGCTACTCCACCCAGGACGGCATCATCGGCGAGGTCTCGGTCTCCGAGTCGAACTTCCTCGGTCGCGGCCAGTACGTCCGCGTCGCCGGGACCGGCGGCCAGTACTCGCGCGGCGTCGACTTCTCGTTCACCGAGCCGTACTTCCTCGGCTACCGCCTCGCGGCCGGCTTCGACGCGTTCTACAAGTACAGCGACCTGACCCGGTACTCGCGCTACGAGACCACCGTCTACGGCGGCCAGCTCCGTATCGGCCTGCCGGTGACCGAAGCCTTCGGCGTGACCCTGCGCTACTCGCTCTACAACACCGAGCTGAAGGTCCCGAACTCGATCAAGCAGCCCTACAACGACTGCTCGAACCCGATCCCGGGCATCACCAGCGTCTACCCGAACGGCGCGCAGCTCAACGGCCGCGACGTCAGCGGGCTGGCCCAGTACCCGGCCTGTGCCTACAACGGCGAGGCCTCGATCGCGATCAAGGGCTCCCAGGGCAACACGCTCACCTCGCTCGCCGGCCTGACGCTCGCCTACTCGACGCTGGACGTCATCGGCGCGCCCCGCAACGGCCTCTACGCCGAGCTGAAGCCCGACGTCGCGGGCCTCGGCGGCGACTCGAAGTTCTTCCGCGTCACCGGCGACGCCCGGTACTACAAGGAACTCTACGAGGACGTCGTCGGCTTCGTCCGCCTCCAGGGCGGTCACATCGAGGCGCTGGACAGCAACCCGCTGCGCATCACCGACCAGTTCTTCCTCGGGCCGTCGCTGGTCCGCGGCTTCGCTCCCAACGGCATCGGCCCGCGCGACGTCGGCACCACCGACGCCCGCTCCAACGCCATCGGCGGCTCGACCTACGTCGGCGGCACCCTCGAGATTCAGTTCCCGCTCCCCTACGTGCCGCGCGATCTCGGCCTGAAGGGCGCGGTCTTCGCCGACGCCGGCACGCTGTTCGGCTATCACGGCCGCACCACGTTCGACGTGAACGGCGACAACTTCATCAACGGCACCGCGCCCGGCGGCGCGTGCAACTTCAACGCCTTCAACATCGGCGTCGAGCCGGAATGCGTGAACGTCCGCGACAAGGCCGTCATCCGCTCGTCGGTCGGCGCCTCGATCCTGTGGAACTCGCCGCTCGGCCCGATCCGCTTCGACTACGCCTACGCCCTGAGCAAGGACGAGGGTCTGAAGGTGTTCGTCCCGACGCTCGGCAAGTACGGCCACATCGGCGCGGACCAGACGCAGGCGTTCCGCTTCTCCGGCGGCTCGCGGTTCTGATCCGAGAAAAAAGGTCGCGCGCCGCCTCGGGTTTCCCGGGGCGGCGCGTTGTCGTGCATGCCTGATCCCGTCTTCTTCATCCCGCAGCCCGGTCTCACCCTCGGCCTCGTCGCCGAGGCGGCCGGCCTGCCCGTGCCCGAGGGCTTCGATCCGGCGCACCGGATCGACGGCGCCGCGCCGCTCGAGACCGCGGGGCCGCGCGACCTCGCCTACATGGACAACGCCCGCTACGGCGACGCGCTCGCCGCGACCCGGGCCGGCATCTGCCTCGTCGCCCCGCGCTTTTCCGCGCGCGTGCCCGCCGGCACCGCGAGCCTCGTCCTGCGCGATCCCTACCGCGTCTACGCGGTGCTGCTCGGCCGGCTGCACCCGGATGCGCTTCGCCCGGGCTCGCAGTTCGGCGCCCGCGGCATCGCGCCCGGCGCCCACGTCCACCCCGATGCGCGCCTCGAGGACGGCGTCACGGTCGATCCCGGCGCCGTCGTCGGCCCCGGCGCCGAGATCGGCGCGGGCACGGTGATCGGCCCCGGCGCCGGCATCGGACCCAACGTGCGGATCGGGCGGGACTGCGCGATCGGCGCCGGCGCCACCTTGAGCCATGCGCTCGTCGGCAACCGCGTCATCGTCCATCCCGGCGCCCGGATCGGCCAGGACGGGTTCGGCTTCCACATGGGAGCGACCCACCTCAAGGTGCCGCAGGTCGGCCGCGTCATCGTGCAGGACGACGTCGAGATCGGCGCCAACACCACGGTGGACCGCGGCGCCTCGCGCGACACGGTGATCGGCGAGGGCACCAAGATCGACAACCTCGTGCAGATCGCCCACAACGTGGTGATCGGCCGCCACTGCGTGATCGTCTCGGGCGTCGGCATCTCCGGCTCGACTACGCTCGAGGACTACGTCGTGCTCGGCGGGCAGGTCGGCGTCGTCGGCCATCTGCGCATCGGCCGCGGCTCGCAGATCGCCGGCTCCTCCAACGTCAACCGCGACGTGCCGCCCGGCAGCCGCTGGGGCGGCACGCCGGCCAAGCCGGTCCGCGCCTGGTTCCGCGAGCTGACGACGCTCGCCCGCCTGGCCGAGCGCTCGGGCCGGGACGAGCCGGCGGACAAGGGCTGATCGAAAGGGCCGATCGATCCGGCCCGTGCGCCCGCCGCGCTTGCGTCGGGGCGCCGTTTGGGTCGAAAGGACGGGGATCGGTGACGACGGGCGTGCGCGGATGCGCGGCGTCGAGGCGAGGATCGAAGAGATCGATGAGTGAGACGGCGCGTGAACTCGGCTCGGCCGACATCCAGAAGGTGCTGGAGCTGCTGCCGCACCGCTACCCGTTCCTGATGATCGACCGGATCATCGAGATCGACGGCGACGAGAGCTGCATCGGGATCAAGAACGTCACCGTCAACGAGCCGCAATTCACCGGGCATTTCCCGAACATGCCGGTGTTTCCCGGCGTGCTGCTGATCGAGGGCATGGCCCAGACGGCGGGCGCGATCTGCTGCCGGCACATCATGCAGAGCAACGTGCAGACCAAGCAGGTGTTCTTCATGACGATCGACAAGTGCAAGTTCCGCAAACCGGTGGTGCCGGGCGACCAGGTCCGCTTCCACATGACGAAGACCAACCACCGCAAGACGATGTGGTGGTTCCGCGGAGAGGCGCGCGTCGACGGCGCCCTCGTGGCGGAGGCCGAGATCGGGGCCATGCTGGTGACGGCGTGAGCGCGCCCGCGATCCATCCGAGCGCGATCGTCGAGGACGGCGCCGAGATCGGCGACGGCTGCCGCATCGGCCCGTTCTGCCATGTCGGCCCGCAGGTGGTGCTCGGCGTCGATTGCGAGCTCGTCAGCCACGCGGTCGTCGCGGGCGACACCCGCATCGGCGCCCGCACCCGGATCTATCCCTTCGCCTCGATCGGCCACCCGCCGCAGGACCTGAAATACAAGGGCGAGCCCTCGACGCTGCGGATCGGCGCCGACTGCCTGATCCGCGAGGGCGTCACCATGAACCCCGGCACCGCGGGCGGCGGCCTGGAGACGGTGGTCGGCGACAAGTGCGCCTTCCTCGCCAACGCCCATGTCGGGCATGATTGCCACGTCGGCAGCGGGGTGATCTTCTCCAACAACGTCATGCTGGCCGGCCATTGCAGCGTCGGCGACTACGCCATTCTCGGCGGCGGCGCGGCGGTGATCCAGTTCGCCCGCGTCGGCGCGCACGCCTTCGTCGGCGGCCTGTCGGGGCTGGAGAACGACTGCATCCCCTACGGCATGGTGCTCGGCAACCGCGCCTACCTCGCCGGCCTCAACATCGTCGGCCTGCAGCGTCGGGGCTTCGCGCGCGAGGACATCCATGCGCTGCGCCGCGCCTACCGCCTGCTCTTCGCCCCCGAGGGGACGCTGATGGAGCGGGTCGAGGACGTGGCCTCGGAATTCGAGAGCCACCCGGCGGTGCGCGAGATCCTCGATTTCATCCGCGCCGGCGGCAAGCGCTCGATCTGCACGCCGCGCGAGACGGCGGCTTCCGGCGGCGGCGCCTGAGGCCGCCGATGTCGGCTCCTCGGCCCGCACGGCCGGACGCGAGGCTGGTGCTGGTCGCGGGCGCCGGGCGCCTGCCCGAGCAGGTCGCCCACTCCCTCGACCGTGCCGGCCGCGCCTTCAAGGTGCTGGCGCTGCGCGGGTTCACCGACCGCCCCTTGCGCGCGCGGGCCGACGCCACCGTCGACCTCCTCGACATCGGCGAGACCCTGCGCATCCTCGCGGGCTGGGGGCCGGCGACCATCGTGCCGGCCGGCGGCGTCGCCCGGCCGAGCCCGGCCGCGATCCTCAACGCTGCTGCCGCGTTCCGCAACCGGGTCGCCCTGCGCAATCTCGCCGATGGCGGCGACGACCGGCTGCTCCGCGGTGCCCTCGCGCTGCTCGAGGAGAACGGCCACACCGTGTGCGGCGTCCACGAGGTCGCCCCGGACCTGCTCAGCCCCGCCGGCCCGATCGGCCGCCACGCGCCGGACGCGGCCGGCGCGGCCTCGATCGCCACCGGCCGCGCGCTGCTGGCCGCCCTCTCGGCCTTCGATGTCGGCCAGGCGGTGGTGGTCGCAGCCGACCGCGTGCTCGCCGTCGAGGGCCCCGAGGGCACCGACCGCATGCTCGCCCGCGCCCGCACCGTCGGGCGCAAGCCGTGGGACCTCAGGCTCTGGCGCCGCGAGCGGGCGCTGCCCGCGACCGTGCTGGTGAAGTGCGCCAAGGACGATCAGGATCTCCGCATCGACCTGCCGGCGATCGGCCCGCGGACGGTCCGCAACGCGTCGGCCGCCGGCTGCGTCGGGCTCGCGGTCGAGGCCGGGCGCACGCTGCTGATCGACCGGGCGGAGACGATCGCCGAGGCCGACCGGCTCGGCCTCTTCCTGATCGGCATAGGGGTCGGCGCATGAAGATCTGGCTCGTCGCGGGCGAGGATTCCGGCGACCAGCTCGGCGCCAAGCTGATGGCGTCGCTGTGCGAGGCCGCGGGCCGCCCGGTGACCTTCGGCGGCGTCGGCGGCGAGGCGATGACGGCGCGCGGCCTGACCTCGCTCTTCCCCCTCGATGACGTGGCGGTGATGGGCTACCTGCCGGTGCTGGCGCGGCTGCGCACGCTCCTGCGCCGCATCCGCCAGACGGTGGACGACGTGGTCGCCAACCGCCCGGACGTGCTCGTGATCATCGACAGCCCCGGCTTCACCCACGCGGTCGCCTCGCGGGTGCGCAAGCGTGCGCCCGAGATCCCGATCGTCGACTACGTCTCGCCGAGCGTGTGGGCGTGGCGGCCGTGGCGGGCGGCCTCGATGCGGGGCTTCGTCGACCACGTGCTCGCGCTGCTGCCGTTCGAGCCGGAGGCGCACCTGCGGCTCAACGGGCCGCCCTGCACCTATGTCGGGCATCCGCTGATCGAGCGGTTCTCCGAGCTGCGGCCGGACGCCGCCGACGCGGCGTCGCGGGAGGCCGTGCCGTGGCGCGTGGTGGTGCTGCCGGGCTCGCGCCGATCCGAGATCGAGCGGCTGATGCCGGTCTTCGGCCGCACCCTGGCGCGCATGGCGCGGGACGTCGGGCCGATCGAGGCGGTGCTGCCGGCGGTCACCCGTCATCGCGCCTTGATCGAGCGCATGGCCAAGGCCTGGAGCGCCCCCGTGCGCATCGTCGCGGGCGAGGCCGAGAAGTACGCCGCCTTCCGCCAGGCGCGGGCCGCGCTCGCCGCCTCCGGCACCGTGACGCTGGAGCTGGCGCTCGCCGGCGTGCCGATGGTGGTGGCCTACAAGGTCTCGCGGGTCGAGGAGGCGGTGGCCCGGCGCCTGATCCAGGTGCCGACGATCGTGCTGCCGAACCTGATCCTCGGCGAGAACGCGATGCCGGAATTCGTGCAGGCCGAGTGCACCGAGGATCGCCTCGCCACGGCGCTCGCCCCCCTGGTCACCGGCGGCGCCGCGCGGGACCGCCAGCTCGCGGCGCTGCAGCGCATCGACGGCCTGATGCGGCTGCCGGGCGACGAGGCCCCGAGCCGCAGCGCGGCGCGGGTGGTGCTGGCTGCGATCAGAACCTGAGGCTTCGGATCGTCGGGCTGCCGTCATTCCAGGGCGCCGCAGGCGAGGCCAGAATCCAGAGCCGCCGGCGATGCCTGCCGAAGGGCGGCCTGCGGTTCAGGATCCCGGGCTCTGCCTCGCAGCCCCGGAATGACGGGCGCGGGTTTTTGGCGACCGAGAGGCCCATCGCGCCGCCGGCAGATCCATCATCGGCCGACGGCGCTCAAAAGGCGCCTCAGCCGCGGTCGTTGATGCCGACGTAGTCGCGCTTGGTCGGGCCGACGTAGAGCTGGCGCGGGCGACCGATCTTCTGCGAGGGGTCCTCGATCATCTCGGCCCACTGCGCGATCCAGCCGACGGTGCGTGCCACCGCGAACAGCACCGTGAACATGTCGGTCGGGAAGCCCATCGCCTTGAGGGTGATGCCCGAGTAGAAATCGATGTTCGGGTAGAGCTTCTTCTCGATGAAGTACTCGTCCTTGAGCGCGATCTCCTCGAGCTTCATCGCGACCTCGAGCAGCGGGTCGTCGTGCTTGCCGAGCTCCTTCAGCACCTCGTGGGTGGTCTTCTGCATGATCCGCGCGCGCGGATCGTAGTTCTTGTAGACCCGGTGGCCGAAGCCCATCAGGCGGAAGGGATCGTTCTTGTCCTTGGCCTTGGCGACGTACTGGTCGACGCGGTCCGGCGTGCCGATCTCCATCAGCATCTTCAGCGCCGCCTCGTTGGCGCCGCCATGCGCCGGGCCCCACAGGCAGGCGACGCCGGCCGCGATGCAGGCGAACGGGTTCGCGCCGGAGGAGCCGGCGAGCCGCACCGTCGAGGTCGAGGCGTTCTGCTCGTGGTCGGCGTGCAGGATGAAGATCTTGTCCAGCGCTTTGGCGAAGATCGGGTTGATCTGGTACTCCTCGCACGGGACGGCATAGCACATCCGCAGAAAGTTCGAGGTGTAGTCGAGGTCGTTCTTCGGGTACACGAACGGCTGGCCGATCGAGTACTTGTAGGCCATCGCCGCCAGCGTCGGCATCTTGGCGATCATGCGCATCGACGCGATCATGCGCTGGCTCTCGTCCGTGATGTCGGTCGAGTCGTGGTAGAAGGCCGAGAGTGCGCCGACGGAGGCCACCATCACCGCCATCGGGTGGGCGTCGCGGCGGAAGCCGGTGAAGAACCGGTTCATCTGGTCGTGCACCATGGTGTGGCGCGTGACGCGGTAGTCGAAGTCGGCCTTCTGGCCCGGCGTCGGCAGCTCGCCGAACAGCATCAGGTAGCAGGTCTCGAGGAAGTCGCCCTGCTCGGCGAGCTGCTCGATCGGGTAGCCGCGATAGAGCAGAACGCCCTCGTCGCCGTCGATGTAGGTGATCTTCGATTCGCACGAGGCGGTCGAGGTGAAGCCCGGATCGAAGGTGAAGGCGCCGGTCTGGGCGTAGAGCTTGCCGATGTCGACGACGTCGGGGCCGATCGTGCCGCTCTTGACGGGCAGAGAGATCTGCTTGCCGTCCACGGTGATGGTGCTGGCTGCGCTCATGGAACGTGGACCCTTTCCTGGCAACGAATCGAAGCCGGCCCAGGCTGCGCTCCGCGCCGCCCGGGACCCGAAGTCACCGGCATTTTGCTGCAGGTGCTCACAAGCCCATCGGGTTAGCGGATCGGCCGAGCGCCAGCAACGGGGCGGATGACAACCACGTCGAGACGCCAAGCGAAAACCGGGCCGCGCGTGCGCTGCGGCGGCGGTCTCAACCCTTCGTGATGCCGTCGCCGAGACGGGCGAGGCTCTCCGCGCGTCCCAGCACCGCCATCACGTCGAACAGCGGCGGCGAGGTCGTGCGCCCGGTCAGCGCCGCGCGCAGCGGCTGGGCGACCTGCCCGAGCTTCAGGCCGGCGGTCTCCGCGAAGTGCCGCACGGCCGCTTCCGTCGCGGCGGCGTTCCAGTCGGGCAGGGCTTCCAGCGCCGGCAGGATCGCGGCGAGCCGCCCGCGCGCCTCGTCGGTGAGGAGGGCGGAAGCCTTCTCGTCCGGCACCAGCGGCCGCGCGGCGGTGAGATAGTAGGCGCTGTCGAGCAGCTCGATCAGGGTCTTGGCCCGCTCCTTCAGCCCCGGCATCGCCGCGACGAGCTTTTCGCGAAGGGCCGGCGCGAGCGGTGCCGAGAGGCCGCGCTCCGGGCCGACGTTCGGCAGGATGCGCTCGATCGCGTCGACGAGGTCGGCGTCCGCCGCGCCGCGGATGTAGAGGCCGTTGAGGTTCTCGAGCTTGGCGAAGTCGAACCGCGCCGGCGAGCGGCCGATCGCCTTCAGGTCGAAGGCCGCCACCATCTCCTCGGTCGAGAACACCTCCTGGTCGCCGTGGCTCCAGCCGAGGCGGACGAGGTAGTTGCGGAGCGCGGCCGGCAGGTAGCCGAGGTCGCGGTAGGCGTCGACGCCGAGCGCGCCGTGGCGCTTGGACAGCTTGGCCCCGTCCGCCCCGTGGATCAGCGGGATGTGCGCCATCCTCGGCACCTCCCATCCGAGCGCTGAGAAGATCTGGCTCTGGCGCGCGGCGTTGGTGAGGTGGTCGTCGCCGCGGATCACCTGGGTGACGCCCATGTCGTGGTCGTCGACGACGACGGCGAGCATGTAGGTCGGGTTGCCGTCCGAGCGCAGCAGCACGAGGTCGTCGAGATCGCGGTTGGCCCAGGTGACGCGGCCCTGCACCGCGTCGTCGACGATCGTTTCGCCCTCGCTCGGGGCGCGCAGCCGGATCACCGGCTTTACCCCGGCCGGTGCCTCGGACGGGTCGCGGTCGCGCCAGCGCCCGTCGTAGCGCAGCGGCTTGCCCGCCGCCCGGGCCTGCTCGCGCATCTGCGTCAGCTCCTCCGGCGTGGCGTAGCAGCGATAGGCGTTGCCCGAGGCGAGCAGGCTCTCGGCGACCTCGCGATGGCGCTCGGCGCGGGCGTACTGGAACACCACGTCGCCGTCCCAATCGAGCCCGAGCCAGCTCATCCCGTCGAGGATCGCGTCGATCGCCCCTTGCGTCGAGCGCTCGCGGTCGGTGTCCTCGATGCGCAGCAGCATCCGGCCGCCCATCCGGCGGGCGTAGAGCCAGTTGAACAGCGCCGTGCGGGCGCCCCCGATATGGAGGTAGCCCGTGGGCGAGGGCGCGAAGCGCGTGACGACGGGTGACGACATCGGACGATGGATCTTCTGGTGACGGGGCTGAAGGAGCACCCTGAACGCGGCCGCGGCACGGATCGGCCGATCCGGTTGCGCGCGTCTAGATCGCTCTGCGACGGAGGGAAAGGCGGTTCGTCGTCCCCGACGACGCACGGAAGCTGGGGACCTGCGCCCGGACCCGGCCCGGACGGCTCTAGCACGCCCTCGCGGATGCGTTAAGAATCGGGTCGGCGCAGCCGTTTCGCGCCGACCGGTGTGCCGATCATGGCGCGGGACATCGCACGATCGACGGGACGGGCCGTCGCCACGTCGGCATCAGGCCGCTTCCCGTCGCCCGCCGTGCTCGGGCCGGCCGTGCGCGGCTGGGTCGTCGGCGGGCTCGCGATCGAGGCCGAGCAGCGGCGGCTGTTTCCCTGGCTCGCGGTCGCCTTCGGCGCCGGCATCCTCGCGTTCTTCACCGCCACCGACGGCATGCCCTCGCTCTGGGCGCCCCTCGTCGCAGCCGGCGCCTGCGCCGCGACCCTGCCGTTCCTCGGTGCCCGGCCCGCGGCGCTGGCCGTCGCCCTCGGGCTGATGGCGGCGCTCCTCGGCTTCGCGGCGAGCGCCCTGCGGGTCGCGCAGGTGGCGGCGCCGGTGCTGACCCGCACCATCATCGCGCCGCTCGAAGGCCTGATCGAATCGCTGGAGGAGCGTGAGGAGGGCGCCCGCCTGGTGGTGCGGGTCGCGAGCCTCGGCACGATGGCCGCGGCCGAGCGGCCGGTCCGGGTGCGCGTCTCGTTCAAGAAGGCGCCGCCCCTGCGGCCGGGCGACTTCATCGCCGCCACCGCCCGCCTGCTGCCGCCCCCCGAGGCGGCCCGCCCCGGCGGCTACGATTTCGCCCGCGACGCCTACTTCCGCGGGATCGGCGCGGTCGGCTCGCTCCTCGGCAAGATCGCGGTGAAGCCGCCGCCCGAGCCGGTGCCGTGGTCGCTCCGGCTCGCGGCCGCCGTGGACGACGCTCGCAACGCGCTGACCCGCAGGATCACCGACGCCAACGGCGGTCAGGCGGGCGCCGTCGCCGCCGCCCTGGTGACCGGCAAGCGCGGGTTGATCGCGCTGGCCACCAACGACACGCTGCGGGCGGCGGGGATCTACCACGTGGTCTCGATCTCAGGGCTCCACATGGTGCTGGCCGCCGGGGTCGTGTTCTGGCTCGTCCGTGCCGGCCTCGCCCTGGTGCCGTTCCTGGCGCTGGCCTGGCCGATCAAGAAGATCGCCGCGGCGCTGGCGATGGTCGGGGTCACCGCCTACTGCGTCTTCTCCGGCTGGGACATCGCGGCCGAGCGTTCCCTCGTGATGACCCTGATCATGCTCGGGGCGATCCTGGTCGATCGCCCGGCGCTCAGCATGCGCAACCTCGCTCTCGCCGCGCTCATCGCGCTCTCGCACGAGCCGGAAGGCTTGCTCGGCCCGAGCTTCCAGATGTCGTTCGGGGCGGTGGCCGGCCTCATCGCCTGCGCCCGCCTGATCGATGGAGGGATGTTCCGCCGCGACGGGGCCGGGCGGATCGGCCGGCTGATCGCGCTGTCGCTGACGACGGTGGTCGGCACACTCGGCACGACGCTCGTGGCGCAGGTCGCGACCGCGCCCTTCGCCACCTACCACTTCCAGACCGTCCAACCCTACGGGCTGATCGGCAACGCGCTCACCCTGCCGCTGGTCTCGCTCGCGGTGATGCCGGCGGCGGTGCTGGGCATCGTCGCCTACCCGTTCGCCCTCGACCAGCCGGTCTGGTGGCTGATGGGACTGGCGGTGCGCGGCATGCTGACCATCTCCGGCTGGATCCAGGGGCTCGGGCGCGCCAACGTCGTGGTCCCGGCCTTCGGCACCGCCGCGCTCGGGTGCCTCGCCGCGGGGCTGCTGCTCGCGACGCTCCCGGTCTCGCGCCTTCGCTGGCTCGCCCTGCCGCCGGCGCTGCTCGGGCTCGGCCTAGCGACGATGCCGGCCCGCTACGACATCTACGTCGACCGCCAGGGCAGCGGGGCGGCGGTGCGCCGCGCCGACGGCAGCCTCGTCGCCCTCGGGCGCCCGTCGAACTTCGTGCTGGAGCAGTGGCTGAAGGCCGACGGCGACGGCAGGCCGGGCGCGCAGGCGACGGGCGGTCCCGCCTGCGATCGGATCGGATGCACGCTTCGGTTGGCCGACGGGCGCGCGGTGGCGCTTCTGAAGGATCGCCGCGGCTTCGCGCAGGATTGCGCCAAGGCCTCGGTGCTGATCACGGCGCTCGCCGCACCGCCGGGCTGCGCCGCCGCCCTCGTCATCGATCGCGCCTACCTCGCCAGCCACGGCGCCGTGGCGATCCGCGTCGAGCCGAATGGCTTCATTCTGGCCGACACGCATGAGCCGGGACGGACGCTGCCGTGGCGCCCCGCGATGGTCCGTCCCCCGCCCCAGGGAACGGATGACGAGGCAGCGGGCGGATCGTCGCCCGCGGCCGAGCCCAAGCCGAAGGACGTCCCGTTCCAGGGCATGGCCGCCCCGCCCCCCCGGGCGGAGGAGGCCGACCCGGCACCCGACGATCCGACCGCGGACGGCCCGAACCCGGAGATGCCGGGCGATACCCTTCAGTAACGGCGCACGAGGCTGACCAGGCGGCCCTGGATCTGCACCCGATCCGGCCCGAGCACGCGGGTCTCGTAGGCCGGGTTCGCCGCTTCGAGCGCGATCGACGAGCCGCGACGGCGCAGCCGCTTCAGCGTCGCCTCCTCGTCGTCGATCAGCGCCACGATGATGTCGCCGGTGTTGGCGGTGTCCTGCTTGCGGATGACCACGAGGTCGCCGTCGAGGATGCCCGCCTCGACCATCGAGTCGCCGCGGACCTCCAGGGCGTAGTGCTCGCCGCCGGCCAGGAAGTCCGGCGACATGGTGATCGCGTGGCTCTGGTTCTGGATCGCCGAGATCGGCGTGCCGGCCGCGATCCGGCCCATCACCGGGATCGACACCGCGCGACCGCTGTCGTCGACCATCTGCGTCGTGGAAGGCCGCGGCGGCACGGCCTTCGAGCGGCCGCCCTCGACCACGCTCGGGGTGAACCGGCGCGGCGCGGCGGGAGCTGCCGGCACCGGGGCGGGCGCGCTGGAGCGGCCGGCGCCGTCGGGCATGCGCAGCACCTCGATCGCCCGAGCCCGATTCGGAAGCCGGCGCAGGAAGCCGCGCTCCTCCAGGGCGGTGATCAGCCGGTGGATGCCGGATTTCGACTTGAGATCGAGGGCGTCCTTCATCTCGTCGAACGACGGCGGAACACCGTCCTCGCGCATCCGCTCGTCGATGAATCGCAGGAGATCCAGCTGTTTACGGGTCAGCATCGGCGCGGCTCGCAGGAATGCGCGGCCACACGAAGGTGGAGCCGCAGAAACAAAACACGAACACGTTAAACGTTCGTCAAGTGTTCCGCAAGGGTTCTCATCGGCCGATCCGACCGGTGCGTTGAATTTCGTCGCGCGCCGAGCCCCTTTTCGATCGCTGCGCTGCGGGGCTCAGCCCTCGAGGCTGCGGCGCACGGCGCGGGCGGTGACCGCCGAGACGCGCACGTTCGATTCCCGCGTCACGCCGGCGATGTGCGGGGTCAGGATGAGGTTCGGCACGTCGATCAGCGCCGCGCCGCCCGCGGCGTCCACGGGCTCCTGGGCGAACACGTCGAGCGCCGCCCCGCCGAGGTGCCCGGACCGAAGCGCCGCGGCGACCGCGGCCTCGTCCACGACGCCCCCGCGGGCGGCGTTGATCAGGATCGCGCCCGGCCGCATCCGGGCGATCGCCGCCGGCCCGATCATGTCGCGCGTCGCCTCGGTCAGCGGCACGTGCAGCGAGAGCACGTCGCTCGTTGCGACCAGCGCGTCGAGGGTCAGGCTCGCCACCGCGCCGTGCGCCGGGCGCCATGCGGCGTCGTCGGACGCGAGGTGCGGGTCGAAGGCGGCGACGCTCATGTCGAGGGCCGCCGCACGGCGGGCGGTCTCGCGGGCGATCGCGCCGAAGCCGACGAGGCCGAGGCGCTTGCCGGCGATCTCGCGTCCCATCAGCGCGTTGCGCGGCCACGCGCCCGCGGCGACCTGCGCGCTCGCGCCGTAGGCGCCGCGCAGCAGCAGCAACGCGGTGCCGATCACGTACTCGGCCACCGCGCCGTCGTTGGCGCCGGTCGCGGGATGGACGGCGATCCCGCGGGCGGCGCAGGCGGCCAGATCGATGTTGTCGAGCCCGACGCCGAGGCGGCCCACCACCCTGAGGTCGGGTGCCGCCGCGAGCAGGCCCGCGCGCACCTGCGTGCGGTTGCGGACGATCAGCCCGGACGCGCCCGCGAGCGCCGCGCGCAGGGCGTCCGGCCGGTCGACCAGGGTCGGATCGTAGAGCGTCTCGAACCCGGCGAGCTCCGCCGCGATCGCGGCCTCGTCCATGAACTCGCTGATGACGACCTTGCGCATGGGGCGGCGATCCTTCTCCGCGGCCGGGCCGGTGCCGGCGGGCTGCCCGCTCTGCCGCGGCGTCCGGGCGACGTCGCGGCTGGGGGCATCGTCATCACGCAGCCGAGCGCGTCGGTAAAGGCGGCCGCGCCGCCTATCCGAGTGGGTGCGCCGATCGCAGCGCGATTAACCGCTTCGCAATGCCGCCCGGCGTAAGGTCCCGGGCATGAGGTGCGACCAGCGACAGCGCCTCCCGACATTGCGTGACCGACGCCGACGGCGGAGCCGGCGATTCGGAGACACCGGAGCAGTTTGACCATGGCCCTCGATCTCAGCATGCCGATCCTGGTCGTCGACGACTACCAGACGATGGTTCGCATCATCCGCAACCTGCTCAAGCAGCTCGGCTTCGAGGAGGTCGACGACGCCTCCGACGGCACGGCCGCGCTGGCGCGCCTCAAGGGCCGCAAGTACGGCCTCGTGATCTCCGACTGGAACATGGAGCCGATGACCGGCTACGAGCTGCTTCGCCACGTCCGCGCCGACGAGGGCCTGCGCACCACGCCGTTCATCATGGTCACCGCCGAGTCGAAGACCGAGAACGTCATCGCCGCCAAGAAGGCCGGCGTGAACAACTACATCGTCAAGCCGTTCAACGCCGCGACCCTGAAGAGCAAGATCGAGGCGGTCTGCGGCGCCTGACCGACCTTTCGGGGCCGACACGCGGAGGAATGCTGACGATGGGTTTGCAAAGACCGCTCGGCGCGACGATCAACCCGGCGACCATGGTGTCCGAGTTGATCGAGATCGCGGACTACATCGCCCACGTGCGCGACGAGATCGCGGCCCTGCGCGCCAACGAGCTGACGCACGACCGCATCCCGATGGCGCACGAGGAGCTCGGCAACGTCCTCGCCGCGACCGCCGGCGCCACCAACACCATTATGGAGGCGGCCGAGTCGATGCTGGCGCTCCCGGACGGGCCGGAATACCGCGCCGCGGTCGAGAGCGGCATCGGCACGATCTTCGAGGCCTGCGCCTTCCAGGACATCACCGGCCAGCGCATCGGCAAGGTGGTCGCCGCCCTGCAGCAGTTCGAGCTGCGGCTCGCGCGCTTCGCCAGCGCGGTGCGGGCGCGGGACGCCGCCGGACAGGACCCGGCCGAGGCCGAGCGCAACGAGCGCGCCCAGCGCCTGCTCCTCAACGGCCCGCAGCCGAACGGCCCGGCGACGGCGCAGGACGACATCGACGCCCTGTTCGCCTGAACCTCGACGGGAAGGGGCCGGCTCCGCTACAGCGTTGCGCCTGACGTCGGGGCATCGGGGGACAGCATGGCGGCACGGCTCTGGTCCGACCTGACCGCGCGCGAGGTCTCCGGGCGCGGCATGGGCCGCACGGTCGCGGTGCTGCCGGTGGCCGCGATCGAGCAGCACGGCCCGCACCTGCCGCTCTGCACCGACGTGGCGATCATGGAGGGCTACCTCGCGCGCGCCCGCGCCCTGGTGCCGGCCGATCTCGACGTGCTGGTGCTGCCGGTGCAGTCGGTCGGCAAGTCCGACGAGCACGACGCCTTTCCCGGCACCCTCTCGCTCACCACCGCGACCGCGCTCGCCGCCTGGACCGAGATCGGCGCGGGCGTGCACCGGGCCGGCTGCAACCGGCTGGTGATCGTCACCTCGCACGGCGGCAACAGCGCGCTGATCGACCTCGTGGCCGGCGATCTGCGCGCCCGCTTCGGCATGGTCGCGGTGACGACCGCCTGGGCGCGGTTCGGCTATCCGGAGGGATGCTTTCCCGACGACGAGATCGTCCACGGCATCCATGCCGGCGGGATCGAGACGGCGCTGATGCTGGCGCTTCGGCCCGACCTGGTTCGGCGCGAGGCGATCGCCGACTTTCCCTCGCGCACCCGTGCGATGGCCGGCGCCTTCACGCACTTGCGCGCCGGGCGTCCCGCCGCCTTCGCCTGGAAGGCCGGCGACCTCCATCCGTCGGGCGCGATCGGCGATGCCCGGCTCGGCACCGCCGAGGCGGGCGAGGCCGCCCTCGACCACGGCGCGCGGGCGTTCGTGGCGCTCCTGCACGACGTGGCGCGCTTCGACCTTTCGGGCGGGTAGCCTCGACGTCGCATCGATTCGGGAGCGGGGCCGGGCTTCGCCCCGGCTCCCTGTCAGGCGCCGGCCGGCTGCGGCTGCCGCGCGCTCGCCCCGGACGCCTCGCGGAGTGCCGCGACGGTCTGCTGCCCGGCATCCTCCGCGGCCACCGTCGCGAGGTGCTCGCTGGTCGGGCGGGGCAGGCGCACCAGGACGATGGTGCCGACGGTCTCCTCCGAGCGGATGCGCAGGGAGCCGCCGTGCAGCTCGGCCATGGAGCGGGCGATGGCGAGGCCGAGGCCGGAGCCCTTGTGGCTGCGGGTGAGGTTGGTCTCGACCTGCGAGAACGGCGCGCCGAGCCTGGCGAGCGCCGCCTTCGGGATGCCGATTCCGGTATCCTCGATGAACAGGTGAGCGTGGTCGCCGGCTGGGCGGGCGCGCACCGCGATCCGGCCGTTGGCGGGCGTGAACTTCACGGCGTTCTGCAGCAGGTTGACCAGGATCTGCTGCAGGGCGCGCTCGTCGGCGAGCAGCGCGAGGCCGGGATACAGGTCGACGGCGACGTGGAAGTTCTTCTGCCGGGCCGGCTCGGACACGAGCTTGAGCGCGTTGGAGACCGCCGCCGCGACGGCGATCTCGCGGCGCGCGAGCCGGACGCGGTGCGACTCGATCCGCGACATGTGGAGGATGTCGTCGATCATCGAGAGCAGGTAGTCGCCGCTGGCGCGGATGTCGGCGCAATACTCGCCGTAGCGCGCCGAGCCGAGGGGGCCGTAGAGCTCGCTCGCCATCAGCTCCGCGAAGCCGATGATCGCGTTGAGCGGCGTGCGCAGCTCGTGGCTCATGTTGGCCAGGAACTCGGATTTCGCCTGGTTGGCCAATTCCGCCACCGCCTTCTGGTCGAGGTAGCGCTCGGCGAGGTCGGCGAGCTGCTGCGTCTGCAGCTCCAGCGTGCGGCGCGACCGCTTGAGATCCTTGACCGTCTCGATCAGCTCGCGTTCCGAGGCGACGAGCTGCTCCTGGTGCCGCTTCAGGTTGGTGATGTCGGTGCCGACCGAGACGTAGCCGCCGTCCTTGGTCCGCCGCTCGCTGATCTGCAGCCAGCGGCCGTCGGTGAGCTCCGCCTCGAAGGTGCGGGCGGTCGCGCTCGCGGTGTCGGTCTCGGGCATCTCGCGCCGGATCTGCGGAAGCACGCCGCGGCCCATCACCTCGTCGTAGCGGCGGCCGACCTGCGCGTCCTCGGGGCTCAGCGCATGCAGGTGGCGGAACTTCGAATTGCACAGGACGAGGCGGTTGCTCGTGTCCCAGATCACGAACGCCTCGGAGATCGCCTCGACGGCGTCGCGCAGGCGCATGTCGTTGGTGGCGCTGGCCTCGGCGAGGTGCTGCTGCTCGGTGACGTCGACGGCGATGCCGACGAGGTGGCGGCCGCCGTCGGTCACGTCCGGCACCACCTCGGCGCGGGTGCGCAGCCAGATGTAGGCGCCGTTCGCGCCGCGCATGCGGAACGCGTGGTCCACCGCGGTCTGGCTCGCGGCGAGCCCGCGGGCGAGGCTGTAGAGGTCGCCGTCGTCCGGGTGGACCAGGGCGTTGACGTCGCCGAACGACAGGAACTCGCGCTCGCGGCGGTAGCCGAGCAGCGCGTACATCGAATCCGACCAGTAGATCTGCCCGCGCGGGATGTCCCAGTCCCACAGGCCGCAGGCGCCGCGGCCGAGGGCGGTGTCGAGGCGCTGGCGGATCTGCTCGCAGACCTTGTCGATCGCCTTCGCCCGGCGGCTCTGGAGCCCGTAGGCGAGGCCGACCCCGACGATGACGAGGGCGGCCGCCGCGACGAGGATGGCCTGGTGCCGGGCGCGGCCCGTCCAGGTCGCGGTCAGCGCCTCGACCGACTGCATCACCGCGATCCGGTCCTGGCCGTCGGGCAGGCGCCGCATCGCCGCGAACACCGTGTCGCCGCCGGCCAGCGCCAGGCGCATCACGCCGGCGCGCTCGCCCAGCGTCGAGAGCGCTTCCGCCTCGCCGAGCACGGTCTGGAGCGTCTCGGCGCCCGCGGGCAGCGGCGGGCGGGCCGCGACGATGCGCTCGCCGCGCGCCACGATCAGCACCCGGCGCCCTGCCGGGAGCGCGCCGGCGGGGAACAGGTCGGCGAGGCTCGCCTGGGCCGCCTCGTCGCTGCCGACGCGGCCGGCCAGCGCCCCCGCCGAGAGGCGGGTGAAGGTCTCGAGGTCGGCGCTCGCGGCGGCGAGCAGCTCGTCGCGCTGGTTCTGGAGGTGGAGCGCGGTCAGCCCCGCCAGGCAGGCGAGGAAGGTCGCCAGCAGGGCCGGCACCGCGTAGCGCAGCCACGCCTCGGCCTGGACGAAACGCGCGGCCGGAGCCCGCGTCGGCCAGTGGATGCCGAGAATCGTATCCGCACGCGCGGAGAAGGAAGCGGAATCCGCCTCCGGCATGGTCGACCTCGTGACATGAAAGCGTCCGGGCCGTGCTGCGCCGGCCTCGAATCTGAATTCAGTTCATCACTTTCCCGGGTGATTTGTCCACGGCTTTTTTCCAGCCGAGCTTGACTCCCGGCCGCATCTAGCGACTCGGATTCGGCGGAGAATCGTCAATGTTAAGCGATGGTTAACCGGCTTCGAGGGTGCGGGCGGCGATGTCGGCCACGTCCCGCGAAAGCGCGGGGATCGCCTTGATCCGGTTGAGGATTTCGGCGGCCTTTTCCCGCCGCGAAATTTCCCATCGGCGCCACGGGGAAAAGGCGGTAAGGAGGCGCGCGGCGAGCTGCGGATTGATCCGGTCGAGCGCTTCGATGCGCTCGGCCACCAGGGCGAACCCGCTTCCGTCGGCCCGCGCGAACTGGGTCGGGTTTCCGAGCGCGAAGCTGGCGATCAGCGCCCGCACCCGATTCGGGTTGGTCATGGCGAAGGCCGGGTGCTCGGCGAGCCCGGCGATCCGCGCCCGCGTGCCGTCCTCGGGGATCATCGCCTGGATCGCGAACCACTTGTCGAGGACGAGCGGCTCGTCGGCATAGGTGCTGCCGAAGGCGGCGAGCGCCGCCTCGCGGGCGTCCCCCGGGATCGCCGCGATCACTCCGAGGGCGGCGAGGCGGTCGGTCATGTTGCGGGCCTCGCGCAGCTGGGCGAGGGCGCCCTCGGTCCCCGCCGCGGGATCGGCCGCCGCGATCAGGTCGAGGCAGGCGTTGGCGAGAGACCGGCGGCCGGCCGAGGCCGCATCCGGGCTGTAGGCGGTCTCGTGCGACGGCCGCAGCGCCGACATCAGCCCGTCGAGGCGCGGGCGCAGCCGCGTTCCGAGGACCGCCCGAAGGGCGGTGCGGGCGGCGTGGATCGCATCCGGGTCGATGTCGGCGGCGATCTCGCTGGCGGCCTCGCCCTCGCCGGGAAGCGCCAGGACCAGGGTGGCGAAGGCCGGGTCGGCCAGGGCCTCGCCGTCGAGGAAGGCCCCGAGCGCGTCGGCGAAGGCCTCGGCCGCCCCCGGCGCCGCCGGTCCGAGGATCAGGCGCATCGCGATGCCCTGCGCCGCCTGCCAGCGGTTGAACGGGTCGGTGTCGTGGCGGAGCAGGGTGAGGCGCTCGGCGTCGGTCAGGTCGAGGTCGAGCCGCACCGGGGCCGAGAAGCCGCGCAGCAGCGAGGGGACGGGCGGCTCGGCGACGTTCTCGAACGCCACCGTCGCGGTCTCGGCGTCGAGGACGAAGACGCCGCCGGCGACCGCGGCCGACGTCGTCCCGGCGAGCGGGCCGGCCGTGCCGACGAGGCCGAGCGCCACCGGAATCACCAGCGGCGGGCCGGCCGCCTCCAGGCTCTGGCGGAAACCGAGCGTGCAGCGCCGGGACGCCGCGTCGTAGGCGCGGGTCACGGCGAGCGTCGGCGTGCCGGGGCGCTCGTACCAGCGCGCGAAGGCCGTGAGGTCGCGTCCCGTCACCGCGGCGAAGGCCGCCAGGAAGTCCTCGACGGTGGCCGCCGTGCCGTCGTTGTCGGCGAAGTACCGGTCCATGCCGGCCCGGAAGGCGTCGGCCCCGATCAGCGTGCGCAGCATCCGCACGATCTCGGCGCCCTTGTCGTAGACGGTCGCCGTGTAGAAGTTGTTGATCTCGGCATAGGCCCCCGGCCGGACCGGGTGCCGGAGCGGGCCGGCATCCTCTGGGAACTGCCGCGCGCGCAGATTGCGGACCTCGCCGATGCGGTGGACGGCGCGCGAGCGCATGTCCGCGCAGAATTCCTGGTCGCGGAAGACCGTCAGGCCCTCCTTCAGGCAGAGCTGGAACCAATCGCGGCAGGTGACGCGGTTGCCCGACCAGTTGTGGAAGTACTCGTGCGCGATGATGCGCTCGATCGCGGCGTAGTCGCCGTCGGTCGCGGTCTCGGGCGAGGCCAGGACGTACTTGTCGTTGAACAGGTTGAGGCCCTTGTTCTCCATCGCGCCCATGTTGAAGTCCGACACGGCGACGACGTTGAACACGTCGAGGTCGTAGGCGCGCCCGAAGGTCGCCTCGTCCCAGGCCATCGAGCGGATCACCGCGTCGAGGGCGTAGGCGGCGCGCGGCGCCTTGCCGGGCTCGACGTAGACCGCGACCGCGACGGCCCGGCCCTCCATCGTGGTGAAGTCCTGCGCGACCCGGTCGAGGGCGCCCCCGACGAGGGCGAACAGGTAGGCGGGCTTCGGGTGCGGGTCGTGCCACACGGAAAAGTGCCGTCCGGTGCCGGGCACGTCGCCGGCCTCCACCGGGTTGCCGTTGCCGAGCAGCACCGGGGCCTCCGCGCGCTCGGCCTCGATCCGGGTGGTGTAGACCGCCATCACGTCGGGCCGGTCGAGGAAGTAGGTGATCCGGCGGAAGCCGTCGGCCTCGCACTGGGTGCAGTAGACGCCGTTCGAGCGGTAGAGCCCCATCAGCTTGGTGTTGGCGGTCGGGTCCACCCGCGTCGCGATCGTCAGCTCGAACGGCCCTTGCGGCGGCGCGTGCAGCGTCAGCCCGGCCGGACTCGCCGCGTAGGCGTCGGCGGCGAGCGGCACGCCGTCCAGCTCCAGCCCCTCCAGGACGAGGTCGTCGCCGTCGAGCACCAGGGGGACGCCGGTGCGGCCGGCCGGGTTCGGGCGCAGCGCGAGCCTCGCCGTGATCCGCGTGTCGTGCGGCGCCAGCCGCACGTCGAGGTCGACGCGGTCGATCAGGAAGTCGCTCGGTCGGTAGTCCTGAAGCCGGATCTGGACGGGCGTATCGGTTCGCATGCGGGGCCTCGCTCGGCTGGCCGGAAGTCGGGACCGTTCTGGTCCCGCCGCCGCCGCGGTGCAACGGCGATGCCCGCCGGCCGATCGACAAACGGGAAGGCCCGATGCCGCGGCGACGGCATCGGGCCTTCGTTCGTGCCGGCGATCCTGCCGAACGCCGCTACCGCGGCAGGCGGTGCAGGGCCTTGAGGAACACGTCCACGTCCGCACGGGTGTTGTAGAAGGCGAGCGAGGCGCGGATCGACTGGTCGACGCCGAAGCGGCGCAGGGCCGGCAGGGCGCAATGGTGCCCGGAGCGCACGGCGACGCCGTGGCGGTCGAGGTGGTGGGCCACCGCCTCGTTCGTCTGTCCCTCGATCACGAAGGACATCACGCTCGCCTTCTCGCGGGCGGTGCCGATCAGGCGCAGGCCCCTGATGTCGGCGAGGCCGGCCTGCGCATAGTCCAGCAGGTCGTGCTCGTAGGCCGCGATCGCCGGCAGGCCGACGCTCTCGAGATAGTCGAGCGCCGCGCCGAGGCCCACGGCGCCGGCGATGTCCGGCGTGCCCGCCTCGAACTTTTCCGGCGCGCCCTTGAAGACGGTCTTCGTGAAGGTGACGTCCTCGATCATGTGGCCGCCGCCCTGCCACGGCGGCATCGCCGCGAGGAGGTGCGTCTTGCCGTAGAGCGCGCCGATGCCGGTCGGCCCGAAGACCTTGTGGCCCGAGAACACCACGAAGTCGGCGTCGAGCGACTGCACGTCGATCGGGATGTGCGGGGTCGACTGGGCCGCATCGACCAGCACCGGCACGCCGTAGGCGTGGGCGAGGGCGATGATCTCGCGGACCGGGTTCACCGTGCCGAGCGCGTTGGCGACATGGGTCACCGAGACGATCTTGGTCCGGCCCGACAGCAGGGCGGCGTACTGCTCGAAAATGATCTCGCCGCGATCGTTGACCGGGATCACCCGCAGGGTCGCGCCGGTGGCCTGGCTGAGCAGCTGCCAGGGCACGATGTTGGCGTGGTGCTCGATCGTCGAGACGATGATCTCGTCGCCCGGGCCGATATTGGCCCGGCCGTACGAGTTCGCGACGAGGTTGATCGCCTCCGTCGTGCCGCGCAGGAAGACGATGTCGTCCTTCGAGGGCGCGTTGAGGAAGCGGCGCACCTTCTCGCGGCCGCCCTCGAACAGGTCGGTGGAGCGCGCGGCCAGCGTGTGCGCGGCCCGGTGGATGTTCGAGTTGTGGCGGGCGTAGAACTCGGAGGTCGCGTCGATGACCGATTGCGGCTTGTGCGTGGTCGCCGCGTTGTCGAGCCAGACCAGGGGGTGCCCGTTCACGCTCTGGTGCAAGGCCGGGAAGTCCTTGCGGATGTGCTCGACGTCGAAGGGCGCGCCCGCCGGGCTCGACCGGGTCGAGGTCGCGCGCGGGGCCGGCCCGTCGTGGCGCGCGGGCTCGACGCGGGGCGTGGCGTGCGGCCTCGACGCGCGCGAGCCCCCGGTCAGGAAGTAGTAGTCGCCCGACGAGAACGGCTCGTCGGGGCCGGGCTCGACCGTGCGCACGGGATCGCCCGAGAGCCGGCCGGTGCGCCGGAAGTTCTCCTGGGCGACGTCGACCCCGCGCTTCGACGGGTCCGCCGGAACGAGGGACGGCGCGATCGCGTGGGCGAAGGCGTTGGCCCGCGGATGATCCTTCGCGACGGTCCGGTGCAGGTCGCCGCCGCCGGGGAGGAAGGCGGCGACGTCGGCCACGCTCGGCACGAAGAATTCCGGCAGGCCGTGCCGCGTGGACGGAACGCCGCGCTGCGCCGCGCGCGGGTCGGCGAGTGGGTGGACCGAGGGGATCGTCGTGACGTCGAGGAGGCCGGCGCTCGTCGGCGCGGGCGTCCCGCCGAACGGGTTGGCGGCCGACGGCCCGGTCAGGCCGGGAAGCCCGACGCTCGGGCCGCCGACGTTGCGCGCGCCGAAGGCGGCGTCGGGCTGGACGCCCGACGAGGTGCCCGACGGCATCGAGGGGGTGCCGATCGCGGCACCCGGGAGCGACGGCTGCCCGGGGCCCTGGGGAAGGGTCTCCAGGCCTTGGGGACGCTGCGGCGACGCAGGCACGGCGGGGGCGAGCGGGGCGGAGGTCGCGTTGCACTGACCGTAGATCTCGCGGGCGAGGCGCCCGACGAGATCGGCATGGGCGAGGGAGCCGGCGGCATCGCCCGTCGCGCCCGTGGGGATGCCGATGGCGGAGATGCCCAAGACGGCGGCCTCAGGCGTAGTCATGGTAGTTGCCGAGCAGCACGTTATCGAGGCGGGCGATCGCGTCCTCGACCAGCACCGCGGCCGAGAAGTAGCGGGTGACGAGGTGCGAGGCGATCGAGTGGTCGTTGGTGCCCATGTAGCGCACCGACAGGCCCGGCTCGATCTCGCCGGTGACGCCCGACTTCTGCAGGCCGACGACGCCCTGCTCGCCCTCGCCGACGCGCAAGAGCAGGATCGAGGTGGTCTGGGCGCCGGTCGCCGGGTCGGTGTCGATCGGCAGCTTGTCGCTCGGCACCAGCGGCACGCCGCGCCAGGTCAGGAAGGGCGCGCCGAACAGGTGCACCACGACCGGCGGCACGCCGCGGCGGGTGGCCTCGCGGCCGAAGGCGGCGATGGCGCGGGGATGCGCCACGAAGAAGGCGGGCTTCTTCCAGACCAGGGTCAGAAGCTCGTCGAGATCGTCGGGCGTCGGCGGGCCGGAGCGCGTCGGGATGCGCTGGCGGCCGCCGACCTCGTTGAGCAGGCCGAACTCGGAGTTGTTGAGCAGCTCCCACTCCTCGCGCTCCTTCACGGCATCCACCGTCAGGCGGATCTGCTCGCGGAGCTGATCGATCTCGTTCGAGTAGAGATCGGTGACGCGGGTGTGGGTGTTGAGGATCGTCTGGATCGTCGAGAGGTGATACTCGCGCGGATCGATCTCGTAGTCGACGAAGGTCGTCGGCAGGCGCGGGGCGCCGGTGTGGACGGCCAGCAGCTCGATGCCCTGCTCGCCGTGGCTGTTGATGTGCCCCTTCAGGCGGTCGCGCTCCTCGACGTACTGCGCGATGCGGTTCTTGACCGCGTCGTCGTCGAGGGCCGCGCGGTCGAGGGTGAGCAGGGTCACCGCCGAGAGCGCCTTGACGGCGGGCGCGGGCTGGCTGCCGCCGACCAGGGTCTCGTCGCCGAAGAAGTCGCCGCGGGTGGCGAGACCCGAGCGCAGCCGGTTCTTGTAGGGGCCCGACAGCGATAGCTCGACGGTGCCGTCGGCGACGATCGTCAGGCTGCGGTCGCCCGCGCCGCCCTCCGAGATCGTCTCGCCGGCATTGTGCCGGCTCTCGGTGAACCGGTCCGCCAGCGCGGCCAGCTCGGCATCGCCGAGGCGGCTGAACGGCGGCACGGCGCGCAGCGAGGCGGGGCTGATCGCGCGGCCCTTGCCGTCCGAGGCGAGGTCGATGCGGCCGGGCTTGGCCAGCACCACGGCGCGACGGTTCACGCGGTAGACGCCGCCGTCGACGTCGACGAAGGGCAGCAGCCGCAGGAGCCAGCGCGGGGTGTTGGCGAGGTTCTGGACCGACGTGACGGTCGCGGTCGATAGATTGCGTGCTGCCGATGCGCCCACGCTCTGCCCTTGTCCGCTCATCGTTCGTCGTCCCCGCTTGATTGTCGTTCGAGCCCGGGCACGTTGCTGTGCCGGCATGATGTATCGGCCGCAGCCATCCCGCATGAAGGGATGGCGCGTTCGGATGAAGCATCGAATGCTTGACGTCCACCCACGACGACCTGCGTCGCGTCTTGGAACGTTCGTGGTCTAGCCTCGGCCGCGATGCGCGGTCAATAGAACGATTTTCTCAAGTTGCGATGTCTTGCAGAAATGCCGGCTATCGAATGCTGGTATGATGAATTACGGTGCCGTGCAGTCATGTTTCTGGAGAATGTACTTCTCCAAAAGCCTCGTCCGGCGCGATGAAGGGCAAGCTCGTCCCACCGTCCGCTCGACCGTTCCGACGCCCGCGCGGGACGAGCGACCGTTCCCGTCGCCGAGACGAGCGAGACGGCGCAGCCGCCGGCGCCTCCGATCGTGGCCGCGAGCCGGCCGCCTTCGCATCGGCCCGTGTCAGATCCCGTCCCCGAAGAACTGGTCCATGCTCTGGGCCGGCTCCTCGCTGCGCGGCAGCTTCGACACCACGCGCGCCGGCACCCCGGCGACCGTGGTGTGGGCCGGCACGTCGTGCAGCACGACCGCGGCCGCCGCGACGCGGGCGCCCTCGCCGACGCAAATGTTGCCGAGCACCTTGGCGCCGACGCTGAGCAGCACCCCGCGCTCGATCTTGGGGTGGCGGTCGCCACTCTCCTTGCCGTTGCCGCCGAGCGTCACGGATTGCAGGATCGAGACGTCGTCGGCGATCACCGTGGTCTCGCCGATCACCACCCCGGTGGCGTGATCGATGAACACGCCGGAGCCGATGCGCGCCGCCGGGTGGATGTCGGCGCCGAACACTTCCGAGATCCGGCTCTGCACGTGCAGCGCCAGCGTCGCCCGGCCCTGGTGCCAGAGCCAGTGCGCCACCCGGTAGCCCTCCAGCGCCGCCAGGCCCTTGTAGAACAGGAACGGGTCGAGATAGCGCCGGCAGGTCGGGTCGCGCTCGCGGATGGCGACGAGGTCGCGCACCGCGTGGGCGCCGGCATGCGGGTCGGCCTCGAAGGCGGCGAGGCAGAGGTCGCGCATCGCCAGCCGCGACAGGTCGCCGTCGCCGAGACGGTGCGCGAGCCGGTAGGCGAAGGCCTGCGCGATGCTGCGCTGGTCGAGGACGGTCGCCTGGATGATGCCGGCATAGAGCGGCTCCTCCACCAGCGCCGCCTCGGCCTCGGCGCGGACCTCCGCCCAGACCGCGTCGACGCTCGTGCTGCGGCTCGTCGTCCGCAGCGGCGCCTGCGGCAGGGAGGAGCGCGCCTCGAGGATGGCTCCGAGGCTCATGCGGCGACCCGCGAGCGGATCGGCATCCTCACGCCGTCCGCTTCTCGAAGAGATCCGGCAGGTAGCGATGCAGGGTCTCGTGGCCGTCGAACTTGACGTCGAGGGTGACCCGGGCCGCCTGCGCCTCGTCGTGCGTCTCGACCACGCGACCGAGGGCGTGGCGCCAGATGCCGAGCGCTTCGGCGACGTCGAGCCGAGCGAACACGACCTGATCGCCCTCGGCGATCGCGGCGGCAGCGCCGGTGCGATGCGCCCCCGCCCGCGGCGAACGAACCGGGGTCGGCGGCGCGAGGACGTCGTTGTCCTCCCAGGGGTCGAATTCGGAGATGCTTTGCGTCGCGGAAGCTCTGTCCAGCAGCATGATTCTTCCGTTAAGTTATTGACTTTATTAAATAATTGGTGATCCTGCGGGGGATTGCAAGCCTTGTTTCCGGCGACCCCGCGCGATACGCCGGCCGCCGCACGCGAAGGAGGACCGCCCGCATGACCAGCATCGATCTGTCCGCGCTCGCCGGCGGAGCGCTGATCGGCCTCTCGGTGGCGCTGCTGCTGCTGCTGAACGGCCGCATCGCCGGCATCAGCGGCCTCGTCGCCGGCCTCGGCACCGACCGGGGCGAGCGCCGGCGGGTGGATGCCGCCTTCGTCGCCGGCTTGCTGGTCGGGCCGCCGGCCTTCGCCTGGCTCTCCGGCGCGTGGCCGGAGACGCGGATCGTCGCCTCGCTGCCGGCGCTCGTCGTCGCGGGCCTGCTCGTCGGGTTCGGCACGCGGCTCGGCTCGGGCTGCACCAGCGGCCACGGCGTCGCCGGCCTCGCCCGTCTGTCGCCGCGCTCGCTCGTGGCGGTGCTCACCTTCCTGTCGGCCGGGATGGCGACGGTGGCGGCGGCACGCGCCTTCGGGGGGGCGTGGTGATCGGCCTCCGGCGCCTGCTGGCGGGGCTCGTGGCGGGCGTGATCTTCGGGGTCGGCCTGTCCGTGTCCGGCATGCTCGACCCGGTGCGGGTCCGCGGCTTCCTCGACGTCACGGGAGCCTGGGACCCGAGCCTGATGTTCGTGCTCGGCGGCGCGGTCGCCGTCTCGGCGCTCGGCTATCGCCTGTCCCGCCGGCTGCCGCGGCCGGTCCTCGCCGACGCCTTCCAGATCCCGACGAACCGCCGGATCGACGCGGCCCTCGTCGGCGGGTCGGCCGTGTTCGGGATCGGCTGGGGGCTCTCCGGCTTCTGCCCCGGGCCGGCGGTCGCGGCCCTCTCGACCGGGAGGCTGCCCGTCGCCGTCTTCGTCGCGGCGATGCTGGTCGGGATGGCCGCCCACCGCTTCGCGACGGCGCCGGGATCGAGAGCCGCCGCGGGGCCGACGCGATAAGATCCCGGCGCACGGTCCGCCCGCCGGACGATCGCGCCGCCAAGCCCGGACGCCGCCCTGACGGGATCCTGTGCGAAGCCGCCCCGAGGACGAAGAACGTCGCCGACGGGGCGGAGATCGTCGGGGCTCTTCCTTCGAAGCCCTGCGGCCCGACGGGGATGCCGCCGCCGCGTCGGCCGACGCGATCCAGGCACAGGCCGCGATTCGCGACCGCGCCGACGGGTACGGCCTACCGGCCGCCCGATCGGGCGCTAGCTACCGCGGCGACCAGCCCGGCGCCGCGACCTTCGTCGGCTGCGCCGGGCGTCCCGCAGATCCGGCCGGGGAGGCGGGACGCCGCTCCGGCCCAACAGGATGCCGCCTATGGAATATCTGCACACGATGGTGCGCGTCGCCGACCTCGACACGGCGCTCGCGTTCTACGTCGACACCTTCGGATTGCAGGAGGTGCGCCGTATCGACAACGAGAAGGGCCGCTTCACGCTGGTCTTCCTCGCCGCCCCCGGCGACGCGGCCCGCGCCGAGACCACCAAGTCGCCCCTGGTGGAGCTGACCTACAACTGGGACCCGGAGACCTATTCCGGCGGGCGCAACTTCGGGCACCTGGCCTATCAGGTCGACGACATCTACGCCTTCTGCGCCCGGCTGAAGGACAAGGGCGTCACCATCAACCGGCCGCCGCGCGACGGCCACATGGCCTTCGTGAAGTCGCCGGACGGCATCTCGATCGAGATCCTGCAGAAGGGCGGCGCGAAGGAGCCGCAGGAGCCGTGGGCCTCGATGGAGAACACCGGCAGCTGGTAGCCCGCTTGACCCGGGCGGCCGATCCGGCCCACATCCGCGCCGGATCAGTCGGCCGGGCGGCCGCTCCGGGCGTCAGCCCGGGGAGGAAAGTCCGGGCTCCATGGAGAGACGGTGCCGGATAACGTCCGGCGGGGGCGACCCCAGGGACAGTGCCACAGAGAGCAGACCGCCCCGGGCCGCGAGGTCGCGGGGTCAGGGTGAAAGGGTGCGGTAAGAGCGCACCGCGGACGCGGCAACGCGGACGGCACGGCAAACCCCACCGGGAGCAAGACCGAATAGGGGCGGCGCGCCTCGCCTCGCGAGAGGCAGAGGCAGGCCCGCTCTCCAGGCCAGTCGCCCGGGTTGGTTGCTCGAGGCGGTCGGCAACGATCGTCCCAGAGGAATGGCCGCCACGTCCGGGTGCCTCGCGGCATCCGGGCCCTACAGAACCCGGCTTACAGGCCGGCTGATCCGCTCGTTCGCGGCCCGGCGCGTCGTCGGGAACCCCGGCAAAGCCGTTGACGGATCGTGCCGATCCTCGGGCGGCTGCAGGATCGTGGGGAATATATGCCCGCGCTGGGCGAAGCTGTGCGAAGCTTTCGCCGGCTGACGCTTCCACGTCGTCACTACAGTCATTGATCGCAGCCCGAACCTCGGCCGACGCGACGAAAAATTGACCGTCGGTTAACCTTGTCGAGGTCAGATCGGACGTCCGCGATGCGGGTCTTCGCTTGCGTTGACGATCGTCAGAGGCCCATGGTACCCGCCAACATCTCGTCAACGGTGACTTCCGGATCGACGGACGCGCCCCGCGCCCAAGCGGGGATCGCCCGTGTGCGGGCCTTTGGCCGCCGCATCACCGGGACCGCCCAAACCGACCGCGCCGCGACGCAGCGGCCGGGTGCAGGCAGCCATGAGCCGAACCGTTCCCCCCGTCCACGGCGGGCTGCCTCGGCCGCGCGCGGCCCGGCGAACCTCCGCAGGCGGGATGCCCCGATGACGCGCAAGCCCCTGGAGCCGGCCGGCGGACCGCACGTTCCGGTGCTGCTCGACGAGGTGCTGGCCGCCCTCGACCTGTGCGGGGCCGGGCTTGCGGTCGACGGCACCTTCGGCGCCGGCGGCTACACCCGCGCGATGCTTACGGCCGATCCCGACCTGCGCGTGATCGGCATCGACCGAGACCCGTCGGCGATCGCCGGCGGCGCCGGCCTCGTCGCCGCCGCGAACGGGCGGCTCACCCTGGTTCCCGGACGGTTCGGCGCCCTCGACGCCCACCTCGCTGAGCTCGGCGAGGCGCAGGCCGATCGGATCGTGCTCGATATCGGCGTGTCGTCGATGCAGATCGACCAGCCCGAGCGCGGCTTCTCGTTCCGCAACGACGGCCCGCTCGACATGCGGATGGCCGCCACCGGCCTCAGCGCCGCCGACCTCGTCAACGAGGCCGAGGAGGCGGAGCTCGCCGACATCATCTACCATTACGGCGAGGAGCGGCGCTCGCGCGCGGTGGCCCGCACCATCATCGAGGCGCGCCGGCGCGGCCGGATCGAGACCACGGCGCAGCTCGCCGACCTCGTCGCCGGCGTCGTCCGCACCGAGCCCGGCAGCGGCATCCATCCGGCGACGCGCACGTTCCAGGGCCTGCGCATCGCGGTCAACGACGAGCTCGGGGAGCTGGTCCAGGCGCTGCACGCGGCCGAGCGGATGCTCGGGCCGGGCGGGCGGCTCGCGGTGGTGACCTTCCACTCGCTCGAGGACCGCATCGTCAAGCAGTTCTTCTCCGCCCGCAGCGGCCGCGCGGTCCAGGCCTCGCGCCACATGCCGAGCGCGCTGCCCGGCGGCGAGCCCGCCGCCGCCAAGAGCTTCAAGCCGGTGACCAAGGGACCGGTGCTGCCCTCCGATTCCGAGACCGCGCGCAACCCGCGCGCGCGCTCGGCCAAGCTGCGGGCCGCCGAGCGCACGGATGCACCCGTGCCGGCGCCGCTCGCCGCGATCCAGGCGCTCGCCGCGCTTCCCGAAGCCCCGCGCGGAGGCGCACGCCGGTGATCCGCCTGCTCAACCTGCTCGCCGTCGCCGGCCTCGTCGCCTCGGCGATCTACGCCTACTCGATCAAGTACGACACGCTCTACCAGGGCGGTCAGGTCTCGAAGCTGAAGAGCGGCCTGCATGCCGAGCGGCAGGCCATCGCCGTGCTGCGCGCCGAGTGGCAGCTCCTGACCCGGCCGGACCGGCTGCAGGCGGCGGTGGAGAAGCACCTCGCCCTGGAGCCGATCGGCACCAGCCATCTCGGGCGCCTCGCCGACCTGCCGGCCCGGCCCGAGCGCGGCGACGAGATCGGCCGCCTGCTCGCGGCCACCGCGACGCCGAAGGAGAAGGGGCCGGCCTCCGAGCCCCGCACCACCGGATCGATCACCCGCACCGTCGTCACGACCCGCACGCCGAACGCGGCCTCGAGGTAGTCCCCGTGTCCCAAGACGCTCACGACGCCGCACCCGAAGACGCCGCCCGCGATCCGCAGGCCGCCGACCCGCACGCGCTGCCCGACGACGCGGCCGGGCACGATCACGCCGCGCCCGAGCTTGAATCCGCGCCGCGTTCCCACGCCGTCGAGGAGCCGGTGCTCGAGACCGAGCCGCGGGTCCATCCGGGGATGCGCCTGTTCCGGGCGATGTTCCGCCTCGCGATCGAGCGCTCCTACACCCGCGTCGCGCTGGTCGGCCTCGCGTTCCTGGCGGTGTTCGGCGCGATCAGCGTGCGGCTCCTGTCGATCGCGATCTTCGGCGCGCCGCCGAGCCAGGAGCACCGGGTGGCGGCCGCCGCCACCACCGCGATCCGGCCCGACATCATCGACCGCAACGGCGAGATCCTCGCCACCGACATCCGCACCGTCTCGGTCTTCGCCGAGCCCGGCAACATCTACGACAAGGACGAGGCGGTCGAGCTGCTCACCGCCGTCCTGCCCGAGCTGAACGCCACGGAGCTGCGCGCCAAGCTCACCCAGAAGCCGGGCAAGAAGGGCGTCGGCTTCGTCTGGGTGAAGCGCGAGCTGACGCCGAAGCAGCAGGCCGAGGTCCACCGGCTCGGCATCCCCGGCATCGGCTTCCTGCCCGACCACAAGCGCGTCTACCCGAACGGGGTCGCCGCCGCCCACATCATCGGCGCGACGAACCTCGACAACATCGGCATCGCCGGGATGGAGAAGTACATCGACAACCAGGGCAACAAGGCCCTGAACGAGTTCGGCTTCGTCGCCAAGCAGACCGACCTCAAGCCGATCCAGCTCTCGGTCGACCTGCGCGCGCAGTTCGCGGTGCGCGACGAGCTGGCCAAGGGCATCGAGCACTTCAAGGCCAAGGCCGGCGCCTCGATGATCCTCGACGTCCAGACCGGCGAGGTGATCGCGCTGGTCTCGATGCCGGACTTCGACCCGAACAACCCGGTCGACGCCCTGTCCGACGACAAGATCAACCGCATGAACGTCGGCGTCTACGAGATGGGCTCGACCTTCAAGGCGATGACCCTCGCGATGGCGCTCGAATCGGGCAAGTACAACGTCAACTCGACCTTCGACACCCGCGGCGGCGTGCTGAGCTGGGGCCGCCAGAAGATCCACGAGTATCACGGCACCAACCGCGTCATCACCATGCCGGAGGTGTTCACCCACTCGTCCAACATCGGCTCGGCCAAGATGGCGCTCGGCGTCGGCGTGCCCGGCCACAAGGCGTTCCTCAAGAAGATGGGCCTGCTCGACCGGATGCGGACCGAGCTGCCCGAGTCGGCCATGCCGATCATCCCGCCGCGCTGGACCGAGATCAACACCATCACCATCGCCTTCGGCCACGGCCTCGCGGTGGCGCCGATCCAGGCGACGGCGGCGGTGGCCGCGATCGCCAACGGCGGCTTCCTGATGACGCCGACCTTCCTCAAGACCGACGTCAAGGAGGCGATGGCGAAGGCGACGCAGGTGCTGAGCCCGCAGACCAGCGAGGCGATGCGCTTCATCATGCGGCTCAACGCGACCGAAGGCTCGGCCAAGAAGGCGGCGATCCCGTACTACTTCGTCGGCGGCAAGACCGGCACCGCCGAGAAGGTGATCGGCGGGCGCTACAACAAGAACCGCCTGTTCACGACCTTCATGGCGGCCGCCCCGATGGACAAGCCGAAATACCTGTTCGTGACCATCATGGACGAGCCGCAGGGCCTGCCGGAGAGCGGCGGCTACGCCACCGCCGCCTGGAACTCCGGCGTCGTCACCGGCAAGGTGATCGAGCGCGTCGCGCCGATCCTCGGCCTGCCGCCGCAATTCGAGTCGCCGGCCAAGCCCTTCCCGCTGATGGTCAAGCTCAACGCCTACCACGCCAGCATGGTCGGCGGCCCGTGAGCGCGCCGACCCTGGGCACCCTGTTCCCGGATGCGGGAACGGGCGAAGCCGGCCGCCCGGTGGCCGGGCTGACCGCCGACAGCCGCAACGTGGTGCCGGGCGGCGTCTTCGTCGCGGTGCCGGGGACCCGGGCCGACGGGCGGCTGTTCGCGGCCAAGGCCGCGGCGGCCGGCGCCGTCGCCGTGGTGGGGGAGGGCGACCGTCCCGCCGACCTGCCGCGGGATTGCGCCTGGATCGCCGTGGCGGATGCCCGCCGGGCGCTCGCGCTCGCCGCCGCGCGCCTGTCGGGCCGCCAGCCCGAGACCATCGTCACGGTGACCGGCACCGCCGGCAAGAGCTCGGTCGCCGACTTCGTCCGCCAGATCCTGTCGCGGATCGGGCGGGAATCGGCGAGCCTCGGCACCGTCGGCATCGTCACCAACCGCGGCGCCGCCTACGGCTCGCTGACCACGCCCGATCCGGTGACCCTGCACCAGACCCTGGCGCGGCTCGCCGACGACGGCATCACCGACCTCGCGATGGAGGCCTCCTCGCACGGCATCGAGCAGCGCCGCCTCGACGGCGTGCGGCTGGCCGCCGCCGGTTTCACCAATCTCGGGCGCGACCACCTCGACTACCATGCGACGGTCGAGGACTACCTCGCCGCCAAGCTCCGCCTGTTCGCGACCCTGCTGCCGGCGGGCGCGCCCGCCGTCGTCAACGCCGACGGCGCCTATGCGGACCGGGTGATCGCCGCCGCGACCGAAGCCGGCCACGCCATCCGCACCACCGGCCGCGCCGGCTCTGACATCCGCCTCCTTGATGCCCGCACCGAGGGCTTCGCGCAGGTGCTCGACCTCGACGGCCGCCACGGCCGACGCCGGATCCGGCTGCCGCTGGTCGGCGGGTTCCAGGTCGAGAACGCGCTCGTCGCCGCCGGCCTCGCGCTCGCCACGCCCGCCGGCGCCGCCGACCCCGACGGCGTGTTCGCGAGCCTGGAGCACCTCACCGGCGTGCCCGGCCGCATGGAGCGCATCGGCGAGGTCAACGGCGCGCTCTGCCTCGTCGACTACGCCCACAAGCCGGAAGCCCTGGAGGGCGTCCTCGTCGCGTTGCGCCCCTTCGCCACCGGGCGCCTGGTCGTGGTCTTCGGCTGCGGCGGCGACCGCGACCGCGGCAAGCGCCCGATCATGGGCGCCATCGCCGCGCGGCTGGCCGATACGGTGATCGTCACCGACGACAATCCCCGCTCCGAGGACCCGGCCGCGATCCGCGCCGCCATCCTCGCCGAGGCGCCGGGCGCCGGCGAGATCGGCGACCGCGCCGAGGCGATCCGCACGGCCGTGCGCGGGCTCGGGCCCGGCGACGTGCTGGTGGTGGCCGGCAAGGGTCACGAAACCGGCCAGATCGTGGGCGACCGGGTGCTGCCGTTCTCGGACCACGCAGTGCTGCGGGCGGCGATCGATGGGGATCTCCGATGAGCGCCGTTCCCGTGAAACACGACGACTGCCGCACGTCTCCCTCCCCCCTCTGCGGGGGAGGGTGGCCCGCGAAGCGGGTCGGGAGAGGGGAGCGACATCTCCGGACAACGCGCTCCCCTCTCCCGACCCTCGCTGACGCGAGGCCCACCCTCCCCCGCGAAGGGGGGAGGGAAGATGCGTTGCACCGTTGCGCTCGACCGGAGGCCGCATGAGCCCGAACGCCAAACCGCTCTGGACGGCGGCCGAACTCGCGGCCGCCACCGGGGGAACGCTCCAGGGCGAGCGCGGCGCCGTCACCGGCGCTTCGATCGACACCCGCACGCTGCAGCCGGGCGACCTGTTCTTCGCGATCCGGGGCGAGGCTCGCGACGGGCACGACTTCGTCCGCGCGGCGCTCGACAAGGGCGCGGGCACGGCGGTGGTCGCCGCCGACCGCGCCGCGTCGTTCGACGGACCCGTCCTGGCCGTGCCGGGGGAGGGCCCCGATCCGGTCCTCGACGCGATGACGCGCCTCGGCCGCGCGGCCCGCGCCCGCACCGCGGCCCAGGTCGTGGCCGTGACGGGCTCGGTCGGCAAGACCGGCACCAAGGAGGCCCTGCGCCACGTGCTGTCGGCGCAAGGGGAGACCCACGCCTCCGTCGCCTCCTACAACAACCACTGGGGCGTGCCGCTGACGCTGGCGCGGATGCCGGCCGAGAGCCGCTTCGGCGTGTTCGAGATCGGCATGAACCACCCGCGGGAGATCGTGCCGCTCGTCGCGCAGGTCCGCCCGGAGGTGGCCCTCGTCACCACCGTCGAGCCGGTCCACATCGAGCACTTCGCCTCGCTCTCGGCGATCGCCGACGCCAAGGGCGAGATCTTCTCGGGCCTCGCGCCCGGCGGCGTCGCGGTGCTCAACCGCGACAACCCGAGCTTCGCCCGCCTCCACGCCCATGCCCTCGCCTCGTCGGCCGGGCGCATCGTCACCTTCGGCGAGCACGAGGAGGCCGACGTGCGGGCGCGCCGGATCGTGCTGCGCCCCGACCTCTCGGTGGTCGACGCCGTGGTGATGGGCCAGCCGGTGACCTACCAACTCGGCACCCCCGGCCGGCACACCGCGATGAACTCGCTCGGCGTGATGGCGGTGATCCACAGCCTCGGCGCCGACCTCGCGCGCGCCGCCCTGTCGCTCGCGGCCCTGCGGCCGCCGGTCGGGCGCGGCGAGCGCACCGCGCTCCAGCTTCGCGACGGCGAGGCCTTCCTCGTCGACGAGAGCTACAACGCCAACCCGGCCTCCGTGCGCGCCGCGCTGTCGACGCTGGCGGCGATCGAGACCGGTCCGCGCGGGCGCCGCATCGCCGTGCTCGGCGACATGCTGGAGCTCGGGGCGGCCGCGGACGCGCACCACCGCGACCTCGCCGGCGCCGTCGCCGACCACGGCGTCGACCTCGTCTTCACCGCCGGCGCCCTGATGGGCCACCTGTTCGAGGCGCTGCCGGTCGCGCGCCGGGGCATCGCGGCCGCCGCCTCGGCCGACCTCGTCGAGCCGCTGGCCGCGATCCTGCGGCCGGGCGACGCCGTGATGGTCAAGGGCTCGAACAGTATTCGCATGGGTCGGATTGTCGAGGCGCTCAAAGCCCGCTACGCGAACCCCCCGGCGCGCCACGACGCGTCGGCCCTGTCCGCCGGGCCGTGACCGGCACCTGATCGTCCGCCGAGGCCCCGGGACCGTTCGCGTCCCGCCGGCGCCCTTTCTTCGTGTGAGCCAAGCCGCCGAGCCCCCGGATGCTGTATCTCCTGTCGGACCTGAGCGGCACGCTCTCGGCCCTCAACGTCTTCCGCTACATCACCTTCCGGACGGGAGGCGCGCTGTTCACGGCGGGCCTGTTCGTGTTCTGGTTCGGGCCGCTGATCATCTCGCTGCTGCGTCTGCGCCAGGGCAAGGGCCAGCCGATCCGCGAGGACGGGCCGCAGACCCACCTGCTGACCAAGCGCGGCACGCCGACCATGGGCGGCCTGATGATCCTGGCCGGCGCCATCGTCGCGATCCTGCTCTGGGCCAACCCGCGCAACCACTACGTCTGGATCACCCTCACGGTGACGCTGGGCTTCGGCGCGATCGGCTTCTACGACGACTACCTCAAGGTGACGAAGCAGTCGCACAAGGGCTTCTCGGGCAAGCTCCGCCTCGGGCTCGAGGCCCTGATCGCGATCACGGCCTGCTACGCGATCTCGTACTTCTCGCCGTCCACGCTGCAGAACCAGCTCGCCTTCCCGGTGTTCAAGGACGCGCTGCTGAATCTCGGCTGGTTCTACGTGCTGTTCGGCGGCTTCGTCATCGTCGGCGCGGGCAACGCGGTGAACATGACCGACGGCCTCGACGGGCTCGCCATCGTCCCCGTGATGATCGCCTGCGGCACCTTCGGCGTCATCGCCTACCTCGTCGGCAACTCCTTCACCGCGAGCTACCTCCAGGTGAACTACGTGCGCGACACCGGCGAGCTCGCGGTGGTGGCCGGCGCGGTGATCGGGGCGGGGCTCGGCTTCCTGTGGTTCAACGCGCCGCCGGCGCAGATCTTCATGGGCGACACCGGCTCGCTCGCTCTGGGCGGCCTCCTCGGCGTCGTCGCGGTGGCCACCAAGCACGAGATCGTCCTGGCGATCGTCGGCGGCCTGTTCGTCCTTGAGATCATGTCGGTGATCATCCAGGTCGCGTCGTTCAAGCTCACGGGCAAGCGCGTCTTCCGCATGGCGCCGATCCATCACCACTTCGAGCAGAAGGGCTGGAAGGAGCCGCAGGTCGTGATCCGGTTCTGGATCATCGCCGTCATCCTGGCGCTCGCCGGCCTAGCGACGCTCAAGCTGCGGTGAGCTGTGGTAGACTTTGCGCAACCGACGCTTGTTCCACCCCCGCCCTCATCCTGAGATGCGCACGCGAAGCGGGCGCCTCGAAGGAGTCCTCCAGCGACCGCCATGTGTTCTGGATGTCGCCTTCGAGGCTCGCCGACGCGGGCACCCCAGGATGAGGGGGGAGGGGCGGGACAACCCCGATTGCCGACCTGTTCCGAGTTTCCGATGACCCCAGCCACAACCTACGCCGGCCGCGCTGTCGCTCTGTTCGGGCTCGGCGCCTCCGGCCTCGCCACCGCGCTCGCCCTGAAGGAAGGCGGCGCCCGCGTGATCGCCATGGACGACAACGCCGAGGGCGTCGCCAGGGCCGCCGCCCAGGGGATCGAGACCGCGGACCTGCGCGCGGCCGACTGGTCGGGCTTCGCGGCGCTGATCCTCTCGCCCGGCGTGCCGCTGACCCATCCGGTGCCGCACTGGACGGTCGCGCTCGCCAAGGCGGCCGGCATCGAGATCGTCGGCGACATCGAGCTGTTCTGCCGGGAGCGGCGCGCGGTCGCGCCGGGCGCGCCGTTCGTCGCGATCACCGGCACCAACGGCAAGTCGACCACCACGGCGCTGATCGCGCACATCCTGCGCGCGGCCGGGCGCGACGTGCAGATGGGCGGCAACATCGGCACCGCGATCCTGTCGCTGGCGCCCCCGGCGCCCGACCGCATCCACGTCGTCGAGCTGTCCTCGTTCCAGATCGACCTGACGCCCTCGCTCGATCCGAGCGTCGGCGTGCTCCTCAACATCACCCCCGATCACCTCGACCGCCACGGCACCTTCGCGCAATACGCCGCGATCAAGGAGCGGCTGATCCAGGGCTCGGACCGCGCGGTCGTCGGCGTCGACGACGGGCCGAGCCGCGCCATCGCGGACCGGTTCGCGGAACGGGGCGGCGACCGGCTCACCCGCATCCACGTGCCCCGCGACGCGGCGCTCACCGCCGACGCCGTCACCGTCCGCGACGGGGTGATCGCGGACCGTGATGGTGCGCCGATCGCCGACGTGTCCGCGATCCGGTCGCTGCGCGGCGCGCACAACTGGCAGAACGCGGCCGTGGCGGTCGCGGTCGCCCGCGCGCTCGAGCTCTCGCCCGACGACATCCAGGCCGGGCTCGCGAGCTTTCCCGGCCTGCCGCACCGGATGGAGGAGGTCCGGGTCCACGGCGGCGTGCTGTTCGTCAACGATTCCAAGGCGACCAACGCCGATTCCACCGAGAAGGCGCTCACCGCCTTCCGCGACATCCACTGGATCCTCGGCGGCAAGGCGAAGGACGGCGGCATCTTCCCGCTGGTCCCGTATTTCGAGCGCATCGCGCACGCCTACCTGATCGGCGCCGCCTCCGACGCCTTCGCCGCGACGCTGGAAGGCGCCGTGCCCTACACCCGCTGCGAGACCCTGGACGTCGCCGTCCGGGCGGCGGCAGAGGGCGCGGCGGCCTCGGGCGCGCCCGAGCCGGTGGTGCTGCTCTCGCCGGCCTGCGCCTCCTACGACCAGTTCCGCAGCTTCGAGCAGCGCGGCGACGTGTTTCGCGAGCTGGTGCGCGCGCTGCCCTGAACGGCCGGACGCCGGCGCCGGCGGGCGAGCCCCGCGCCGGACGTCTCCCTACCGGGCGAGCACGCGAGCCGCTTCGCGCGTCGTCGCCACCGCGACGGAGACCTCCGTCACCGAGCCCGAGATCGTGCTGATGTTGGCCGTGATCGCCGCGACGGCCTGGGCCGCGGCCTGCATGCTCTGCGACAGGTCGCGCGTGACGATGCTCTGCTCCTCGACCGCGCTCGCCGTCGCGACGACGTTCTCGCGCATGATGTCGACCGAGCCGCTGATCGAATCGAGGGCGCCGACCACCTCGCTCGACAGGCCCTGCAGGCCGTTGATCTCGGCGCCGATCTGCTCCGTCGCACGGGCGGCCTGGTTGGCGAGGTTCTTGACCTCGCTCGCGACGACCGCGAAGCCGCGTCCGGCTTCTCCGGCACGCGCCGCCTCGATGGTGGCGTTGAGCGCGAGCAGGTTGATCTGCGCGGCGATCGACTGGATCAGCCCGACGATGCCGCTCATCGACCCGGCAGCCTCCGAGAGGCGCTGGGTGAACCCGCCGGCCGCCTGGACCCGCTCGAAGGCGGCGTCGGTCGCGCCGCGCGAATATCCCATGCTCTGGGAGATCTCGGCGACGGAGGCGGCCAGTTCCTCCGCCGCCGCCGCCATCGTCGCCACGTTGCCCGACGTCGTCTCCGCGGCCGCGAATGCCGCGCCCGACCCGTCCGCCGAGCGGGTGATCGCCTGGTCGATCTCGGAGAAGTTGCGCTCGATCAGCCTGCGGAGGTTGGCCAGCAGCATGACCTGATCGGTGATGTCGGTGGCGAGCTTCACGACCTTGTAGGGGCGGTTCGAGGCGTCGAAGATCGGGTTGTAGGTCGCCTGGATCCAGACCTCGCGGCCGCCCTTCGCGATGCGCTTGTACTGCGCCGCCTGGTACTCGCCGCGCTTCAGCGCCGCCCAGAACGCCGCGTAGTCCGCGCTCTGCCCGTAGGCCGGCTCGACGAACATGCTGTGCGGGCGGCCGCGGACCTCGGAGAGGTCGTAGCCCACCACGGCGAGGAAGTTCGCGTTGGCCTCGAGGATGGTGCCGTCGAGATCGAAGGCGATCACCCCTTGCGCCTTGTCGATCGCCGCGATCTGGCCGGCCCGGTCGGCATCCTCGGCCTTCTGCCGCGTGATGTCGGTGGCGAACTTCACCACCTTGTAGGGCTTGCCGTCACGCCCGATCATCGGGTTGTAGGAGGCCTCGATCCAGATGTCGCGGCCGCCCTTCGCCATCCGCCGGAACTGGCCCGCGCTGAACGCGCCGCTGCGGAGACGATCCCAGAACGCCTTGTACTCCGCCGAGTCCCGGTACTGCGGATCGACCAGCATCGCATGCGGCTGCCCGACCAGCTCGGGCAGGCTGTAGCCCACAGCTGCGAGAAAATTCGCGTTGGCGTCGAGGATGCGGCCCGAGAGGTCGAACTCGATCACCCCCTGCACGCGGTCGAGGGCGGCAAGCTTGGCGGCGGCTTCGACAGTCTTGCGTGCAGCGAACATGGGCGGATCGTCCCGGCGCGGCATCTTCGCAATGCGATGCCGAAGTGAACACAATCCAAGATTGCGTTTTTGCTGTTAAGATTTCGTATTCGGTCGACCGTGGCGCGACCGATCGGCGAGGAGGCGCCGGGGGTTGACGGGACGGGCGGCGGCTCCGGCGCGGTTTCGCAAGGATGCGTTTACCATTCGCGGACAGGATCGCTCTCGACCGTCGCGTGCCCCTGCGCGACCGCTCGCAAGGCCGTCGCACGCCCATGATCTCCCGCGCGGAACGCACGCCCCTGACCGACTGGTGGTGGACGGTCGACCGCGGCCTGCTCGCGGCGCTCGCCGCCCTGATGGTCGCCGGGCTAGTCTTCCTGATGGGCGGCGGGCCGCCGGTGGCCGAGCGCATCGGCCTGCCGACCTTCTACTTTCTCAACCGCCAGGCGATGTACCTCGCGCCGACGATCCTGCTGATCTGCGCGGTCTCGTTCCTGAGCTTGCGCGGCATCCGCCGGCTGGCGCTCGGCACCTGGCTCGCGGGCGTCGCGCTGTGCCTCCTCGCCGGCAAGTTCGGGCCGGAGATCAAGGGCGCCCACCGCTGGATCCAGTTCGGCTCGTTCGGCCTGCAGCCCTCGGAGTTCGTCAAGCCCGCCTTCGTCGTGGTCGCCGCCTGGGCGTTCTCGGAGGGCGCGCAGCGCCGCGACATGCCGGGCGGCTTCCTCGCGATCCTGCTCCTGCCGATCACCATCGTGCCGCTGCTGCTGCAGCCCGATTTCGGCCAGACGATGCTGATCACGCTGGTGTGGTGCGCGCTGTTCTTCGTCGCCGGCCTGCACCTGATCTGGGTGGCGGTGCTCGGCGTGCTCGGCCTGACCGGGGTGTTCGCCGCCTACACCTTCTTCCACCACGTCCGCGAGCGCTTCAACCGCTTCCTCGACAAGGATTCGGGCGACAGCTTCCAGACCTTCTGGTCGCAGGAATCGTTCCGCTCCGGCGGCTGGTTCGGCACCGGCCCGGGGGAGGGGATCGCCAAGCGCCACCTGCCCGACGCCCATACCGACTTCATCTTCTCGGTGACCGGCGAGGAGTTCGGCGTGCTGGTCTGCCTCTGCCTCGTCGCTTTGTTCGCCTACATCGTGCTGCGCGGGCTCAAGCTCGCGCGCCGCACCGACGACACCTTCTCGAGGCTCGCCATCACCGGTCTGATCACGCTCTTCGGCCTCCAGGCCTGCATCAACATGGCGGTGAACACCCAGCTCATGCCGGCCAAGGGCATGACGCTGCCGTTCGTCTCCTACGGCGGCTCGTCGCTGATCTCGCTCGCGCTCGGCATGGGCTTCCTCGTGGCGCTCACCCGCAAGCGCCCGCGCACCACGATGCTGAGCCAGAAGCCGCCCGGCACCGCGCCGGCCACCGTCGCCGGAGTCATGCGGTGACGGTGTTCACGCCGACCATCCTGCTCTGCGCCGGCGGCACCGGCGGCCACCTGTTCCCGGCCGAGAGCCTCGCCCACGCGCTGCGGGCGCGGGGCATCCGCGTGGTGCTCGCCACCGACGCGCGGGTCGACTCGATCAGCGGCGGCTTCCCGGCCTCCGAGATCGTCACCATCACCTCGGCGACCCCGTCCGGCCGCTCGATGCTGCGCCGGGCCGGCGCGGTGCTGACGCTGGGCCGCGGCTTCGCGGAGGCGGCCAAGGCGGTCAAGCGCATCAACCCGGCGGCGATCGTCGGCTTCGGCGGCTACCCGACCGTGCCGCCGATGCTCGCCGGCCAGATCCTGCGCGTGCCGACGATCATCCACGAGCAGAACGCGGTGATGGGGCGGGCCAACGCCTTCCTGGCGCGCGGCGCCCGCACCATCGCCACCGGCTTCAAGGAGGTCCGCGGCGTCCCCGACAAGGCGCGTGCCCCCCGCGTCCACACCGGCAACCCGTTGCGCCCGGCGGTGATCGAGGCCGCGAAGGTCGCCTATCCGCCGCTCGGGCCGGCGGACGCCCTGCACCTCCTCGTCTTCGGCGGAAGCCAGGGCGCGCGGGTGATGGGCGAGGTCGTGCCGAAAGCCCTGGCGCAGCTTCCGGCCGACCTGCGGGCCCGCCTCCACCTCGTGCAGCAGGTCCGCCCCGAGGACCTGACGGCGGTGCAGAACGACTACCTCGCCATGGGGCTCGCCGGCATTGAGGCGGCGCCGTTCTTCAAGGACCTGCCGGGGCGAATGGCGGCGAGCCACCTCGTGGTCGCCCGCTCGGGCGCCTCGACGGTCTCGGAGCTCGCCGCCATCGGCCGGCCGTCGATCCTGGTGCCGCTGCCCGGGGCGCTCGACCAGGACCAGGCCGCCAACGCCGCGACGCTGGCCAAGATCGGCGCGGCCCTGGCCGTCGCGCAGACCGCGTTCACGCCGGACCGGCTCACCGCGGAGCTGGTCGACGCGTTCGCGAATCCCGAGAAATTGACCGCGGCGGCACAAGCCGCGAAAAGCGCCGGCATCCACGACGCCGCCGAGCGGCTCGCCGCGGTGGTCGTCGACACGGCCGCCCGCACCTGATTCTTCCGGGACGCATGCCTCCGCGCAGTCCCGTCATCGAACGGTTCCTCCCATGAAGCTGCCCGACAAGCTCGGTCCCATCCACTTCATCGGCATCGGCGGCATCGGCATGTCCGGCATCGCCGAGGTGATGCACAACCTCGGCTACACGGTGCAGGGCTCCGACGCATCGGACAACGCCAACGTGCGGCGGCTGGCCGACAAGGGCATGAGGACCTTCGTCGGCCATGCCGCCGCCAACGTCGAGAATGCCGGCCTCGTGGTCGTCTCGACCGCGATCCAGCGCGACAACCCCGAGTTGATGGCCGCGCGCGAGGCCCGGCTGCCGGTGGTGCGCCGGGCCGAGATGCTGGCCGAGCTGATGCGCTTCAAGTCCTGCGTCGCCATCGCCGGCACCCACGGCAAGACCACGACGACCTCCCTCGTCGCGACGCTGCTCGACGCCGGCAACATGGACCCGACGGTGATCAACGGCGGCATCATCAACGCCTATGGCACCAACGCCCGCATGGGCGAGGGCGAATGGATGGTGGTGGAGGCCGACGAATCCGACGGCACCTTCCTGAAGCTGCCGGCCGACGTCGCCATCGTCACCAACATCGACCCGGAGCATCTCGACCATTTCGGCTCGTTCGACGCGGTCAAGGACGCCTTCCGGCGCTTCATCGACAACATCCCGTTCTACGGCTTCGCGGTGATGTGCATCGACCATCCCGTCGTCCAGGACCTCGTCGGCCACATCGAGGACCGCCGCATCATCACCTACGGCGAGAACCCGCAGGCCGACGTGCGCCTCATCGACGTGGACCTGCGCGGCGGTCAGAGCCGCTTCCGCGTGATGATCCGCGACCGGCGTCCGGGCTTCCGCATGGAGATGGAGGACCTCGTCCTGCCGATGCCGGGCAAGCACAACGCGCTCAATGCCACCGCGGCGCTGGCCGTCGCGCACGAGCTCGGCGTGCCGGCGGACGCGATCCGCAAGGCGCTGGCCGGGTTCGGCGGCGTCAAGCGCCGCTTCACCCGCACCGGCGAATGGAACGGCGCCCAGATCTTCGACGATTACGGGCACCATCCGGTGGAGATCAAGGCGGTGCTCAAGGCCGCCCGCGCCTCCACCGACGCGAAGGTGATCGCGATCGTGCAGCCGCACCGCTACTCGCGCCTCGCCTCGCTGTTCGACGATTTCTGCACCTGCTTCAACGATGCCGACACGGTCATCGTCGCCCCCGTCTACGCGGCGGGCGAGGCGCCGATCGAGGGCATCGACCGCGACGGCCTCGTCGCCGGCCTGCGCTCCCGCGGTCACCGCGACGCGCAGGCGCTCGAGCGCCCGGAAGACCTCGCCGGGATCGTGGCCGCGCACGCGACCGAGGGCGACTACGTCGTCTGCCTCGGCGCCGGCAACATCACGCAATGGGCCTACGCGCTGCCGGCGGAGCTGGCGGCGTTCAAGGGGTGAGCTCGAATGAGCCCGGCCGACAGCGAGCGCACGGCATTTCGGCGGCGCCTTCGGCAGCGGCAGACCGAGGCCGAACGGGCGCTGTGGTATCGCTTGCGCGATCGGCGGCTGGCCGGGTTCAAGTTCGTTCGGCAGGAGAGCATCGGCCGCTACGTGGCCGATTTCTGCTGCCGTGAGGCGAAGCTGATCATCGAGATCGATGGCAGCCAGCACGCCGACAATGCCTACGACCGCGCTCGCGATGCATGGCTGGCCGATCTGGGCTACCGCGTCCTGCGGTTTTGGAACGCGGAGATCATGAGCAGCCCGTCAGTCGTTCTCGATACGATCTTCAGCGCGCTCCCCCCCTCTCCCCGCACGCGGGGAGAGGGCCGCGACGACCTCGTCGTCGGCGTGGCTAGCCCGAAGGGCGATGGTGAGGGGACGTCGCCGGACGCACCCGTCCTGACCCCGCCCCCTCACCCTCGGCTGCCGCCTCGCTTCGTCGACGACGGGGTCGACGAAGCCCTCTCCCCGCGTGCGGGGAGAGGGGGAGCGAACCGATGACCACCTTCCCCGACATCACGCCGGCGATCCGCGCCGCCGCGCCGGCCCTGCGGGGGCGGCTGCTGGTGAACGCGGCGCTGTCCGACCTGACCTGGTTCCGCGTCGGCGGCCCGGCGCAGGTGCTGTTCACGCCGGCCGACGAGGAGGATCTCGCCCACCTCCTGGCCGGTCTCGATCCCGAGATCCCGGTGACGGTGATCGGGCTCGGCTCGAACCTGATCGTGCGCGACGGCGGCATTCCCGGCGTGACGATCCGGCTCGGCGGCAAGGCGTTCGGAGCGGTGGAGGTCGACGGCGACCGCCTGCAGGCCGGCACCGCCGTGCCCGACATGCGCCTGGCGAAGGCGGCGGCCGAAGCGTCGCTCGACGGGCTCGCCTTCTTCCGCGGCATCCCGGGCTCGGTCGGCGGCGCCCTGCGCATGAACGCCGGCGCCCATGGCGGCGAGACCACCGACGTGCTCCTCGAGGCGCGCGGGGTCGACCGGCGCGGCGCGCTCCGCCGCTTCGGCCATGCCGAGATGGGCTTCACCTACCGCCATGCGGCGGCGCCCGACGACGTGATCTTCACGAGCGCCCTGTTCCGCGGCCGCCCCGGCGAGCGCGCGGCGATCGAGGCGGAGATGGCGCGGGTGACCGCGGCGCGGGAAGCCGCGCAGCCGATCCGCGAGCGCACCGGCGGCTCGACCTTCAAGAACCCGCCGGGCGGCAAGGCGTGGCAGCTCGTCGACGCCGCCGGCTGCCGCGGCCTGACGCGGGGCGGCGCGCAGGTCTCCGAGATGCACTGCAACTTCCTGATCAATCGCGACCGCGCCACGGCCGCGGACATCGAGGGCTTGGGCGAGGAGGTGCGCCGGCGGGTGCGCGAGACCAGCGGGGTCGAACTGCACTGGGAGATCAAGCGGATCGGAATCTCCGTCGACAGATCGACGCCTACGCTGACCGGCGATCCGTTCGGCACCTTTTCCGAGTGGGCAGGTCCCGAAGACGGGAAGGCCTATCGTGACCTTTGACCCCTAGTCCGCGTTCGCAAACAGCGTGGGCTGGGCAAGAGGCTATCTGAACACGGGCGCCGGCCGCCCGTTCGTCCCCCTTCGACACGCGCCCCGGAGCCCTCCATGTCCAAGCACGTCGCCGTCCTGATGGGCGGCACCTCCTCCGAGCGCGAGGTCTCGCTGAATTCGGGTACCGCCTGCGCCGACGCGCTGGAGGGAGAGGGCTATCGCGTCACCCGCGTCGACGTCGGGGCCGACATCGCATCGGTGCTGACCGAGCTTCGGCCCGATGCGGCCTTCAACGCGCTGCACGGGCCGGCGGGCGAGGACGGCACGATCCAGGGCCTGCTCGAGATCCTGCGCATTCCCTACACGCATTCGGGCGTGCTCGCTTCCGCGCTCGCCATGCACAAGGAGCGGGCCAAGGTGGTGATGCGGGCGGCCGGCGTCAGCGTCCCGGAAGGGCTGGTCGTTAACCGGCATGATGCCGCGAAGTCACACCCGATCGCCCCGCCCTACGTCGTCAAGCCGGTCTCCGAAGGTTCCTCGATGGGCGTGATCATCGTCCGCGACGGGCGCTCGTATCCGCCCCAGATCCTGGCCTCGGACGAATGGGCGTTCGGGGAGGAAGTCCTTGTGGAGACTTACGTTGCGGGCCGCGAGCTCACCTGCGCGGTGATGGGCGACCGGGCCCTCGGCGTGATCGAGATCAAGGCCGCCTCGGGGGGGTGGTACGACTACGACGCGAAGTACGCGCCGGGAGGCTCGATCCACGTCCTGCCGGCCGAACTTAAACCAAATGTTTACCAGCGTGTCCAAGAGTTGTCGTTAACGGCGCATCAAGCACTGGGCTGCCGGGGCGTCAGCCGTGCCGACCTTCGCTACGACGACACACCGGGTGGAACCGGTGCCCTCGTCGTCCTGGAGGTCAACACGCAACCCGGCATGACCCAGACCAGCCTTGTGCCGGACATGGCCGCCCATGCTGGGTATCGTTTCGGTGAGTTCGTGCGATGGATGGTGGAGGACGCGTCTCTGGGCCGCTGAGCCCCGCTGGGTTTCCCGGCGCGACCGGTCCAGCCGCGCGCCTCGTCGGCGGCGTCCTCGCCCGGCTTCCGCGCTTCCTGCGCCGGTCCGACTCGATGCGCCGCGGCCGGCCCGGGCCGTCGATGGCCGAGCGCCTGCCGCGCGGCATCGGCGCCCTCGGCCTCAGCACGGCCTTCGGGGCGCTGGCGCTCGCCGGCTTCGTCGCCAGCGGCCGCTACGACGCCTTCGTCATCGAGAACGGCCGCCCCCTCGACATCCTCGCCCGCGTCGCCGGCTTCGGCGTCGAGCGCGTCACCATCTCGGGCATCTCGCGGATGTACGAGCGCGAGGTGCTCGCCGCCGCCGGCATCGACTGGCGCTCGTCCGTCCCCTTCCTCGACGTCGCCGAGGTGCGCGCCCGCCTGCTCCGGGTGCCGCTGATCGCCTCCGTCTCGGTGCGCAAGATCTATCCCCGCGAGATCGTCATCAACCAGGTCGAGCGCGAGCCCGCCGCCCTGTGGCAGATGAACGGCGAGATCAGCGTCATCGCCGCCGACGGCACGATCATCGATACGATGCGCGACGACCGCTACGCGAGCCTGCCGCTGGTCGTCGGCGACGACGCCAACACCAAGCTCGGCGAGTACCTCGCCCTGGTCGCCGCGGCCGGCCCGCTCGCCGACCGCATCCGCGCCGGCACCTACGTCTCCGGCCGGCGCTGGACCCTGAAGCTCGACGGCGTCGACATCCGCCTGCCGGAAATCGAGCCCGGAGCCGCGCTGGCCCGGCTGGTCGAGCTCGAGCGCGCCAACCGCCTGCTGGAGAAGGACATCATCGCGGTCGATCTGCGGATGCCCGACCGGGTCGTGGTCCGCCTCACCGAGGAGGCCGCGGCCGCCCGGGCCGAGGCGCAGAAGAAGACGAAGAAGGGGACCGCGACGTGAGCGCAGTCCGGTCCACCCGCCGCCCCGCCCGTTCCCCGTCCTTCGTCGGTAAGCGCTGATGCATTCCCAACACGGCCTGACGCCCCGCCTGAAGCCGCTCTCGGCGCGCCGCAGCACCACGCTGTCGGTGCTCGACATCGGCACCAGCAAGGTCGTCTGCCTCATCGCCGAGCTGCAGCCGGCCGAAGCCCTCACCACGCTGAAGGGCCGGACGCACCTCGCCCGCATCATCGGCATCGGCCACCAGCGCTCGCACGGGCTGAAGGGCGGCGCGATCGTCGACCTCGAGGCCGCCGAGGGCGCGATCCGCCAGGCGGTGCACGCCGCCGAGCGGATGGCCAAGGTCGAGGTCCAGTCGGTCATCGTCAACATGAGCGGCGGGCGCCTCGCCTCGCAGCATTTCCAGGCGCGGGTCAACGTCCGCACCGGCACCGTCACCGGCGCCGACGTGGAGCGCGTGCTGGAGACCGCGAGCGCCCACGGCGTCAGCCCCGGCCGCGCCGTGCTGCACGCGCTGCCGACCGGCTACGCCCTCGACGGCCAGGGCGCGGTGATCGACCCCTCGGGGATGATCGGCGAGGCGCTCGGGGTCGACCTCCACGTCGTCACGGCGGAAGCCGCGGCCGCCCGCAACGTCATGCTCGCGATCGAGCACTGCCATCTCGGCGTCGAGGCGGTGATCGCGACCCCCTACGCCGCCGGCCTCTCGGCGCTGGTCGACGACGAGGCCGAGATGGGCGTCTGCGTCGTCGACATGGGCGGCGGCACCACGAGCTTCGGCGTGTTCTCCGGGGGGCATCTCGTCCACACCGACGCGATCGCGGTCGGCGGCCACCACGTCACCATGGACATCGCCCGCGGGCTCTCGACCCGGGTCGCGGCGGCCGAGCGGCTGAAGACGCTCTACGGCTCGGCCATCGCCACCCCGTCGGACGAGCGCGACATGATCGCCGTCCACGGCGTCGGCGAGGACGAGGGCGAGACCCCGAACCACGTTCCGCGCTCGCAGCTGGTGCGGATCATCAAGCCGCGCGTCGAGGAGGTGGTCGAGCTCGTCCGCGACCGCCTGCGCGCGGCCGGCTTCGCCGCCCAGGCGGGGCGCCGGGTCGTGCTCACGGGCGGCGCGAGCCAGCTCGTCGGCCTGCCCGAGGTCACCCGCCGGGTGATGCAGGGCCAGGTCCGGATCGGGCGCCCGCTCGGCATCCGCGGCCTGCCCGAGGCGGCCAAGGGTCCGGCCTTCTCGGCCGCGGTCGGCCTGCTGGTCTACCCGCAGGTGGCGCATGCCGAGCACTTCGAGCCGCGGGGGCAGCGCGCCTTCGCCGGCACCGGCACCGACGGTTACATCGGCCGCGTCTACGAGTGGCTGAAGCAGGGTTTCTAGGCGTTTTCCCGGGCGCCCTCTCGCGCCCGGCCTCGACGAATCGGCGCTTCCTCCACGGAGGCGCTCCGGACAACGCGTTAAAGGTCACGAAGGGCTCGACACCATGGCCATCTCTCTCCAGGCGCCTGACATCCGCGAACTCAAGCCCCGCATCACCGTGTTCGGTGTCGGCGGCGCCGGCGGCAACGCCGTCAACAACATGATCGAGTCGGGTCTGCTCGGCTGCGAGTTCGTCGTGGCCAACACCGACGCCCAGGCGCTGACCTCGTCGAAGGCCGAGCGCGTGATCCAGATGGGGCTGGGCGTGACGCAGGGCCTCGGCGCCGGCTCCCACCCCGAGGTCGGCTCGGCCGCCGCCGACGAGGTGATCGACGAGATCCGCGACCAGCTCTCGGGCGCGCACATGTGCTTCATCACCGCCGGCATGGGCGGCGGCACCGGCACCGGCGCGGCCCCCGTCATCGCCCGCGCCGCCCGCGACATGGGCATCCTCACCGTCGGCGTCGTGACGAAGCCGTTCCAGTTCGAGGGCCTGCGCCGCATGCGCACGGCGGAAGCCGGCATCCAGGAGCTGCAGGCGGCCGTCGACACGCTGATCGTGATCCCGAACCAGAACCTGTTCCGGGTCGCCAACGAGAAGACCACCTTCGCCGACGCCTTCGCGATGGCCGACCAAGTGCTCTACTCGGGCGTCGCCTGCATTACCGACCTGATGGTCAAGGAAGGCCTGATCAACCTCGACTTCGCCGACGTGCGCGCGATCATGCGCGGCATGGGTAAGGCGATGATGGGCACCGGCGAGGCGTCCGGCGAGAAGCGCGCCAGCCGCGCGGCCGAGGCCGCGATCGCCAACCCGCTCCTCGACGACGTCTCGATGAAGGGCGCCCGCGGCCTGCTGATCTCGATCACCGGCGGCGCCGACCTGACCCTGTACGAGCTCGACGAGGCCGCCACCCGCATCCGCGAGGAGGTCGACCAGGAAGCCAACATCATCCTCGGCGCGACCTTCGACGAGAGCCTCGACGGCATCATCCGCGTCTCGGTCGTCGCCACCGGGATCGAGCCGGCGCTGATCTCGGCCAACTCGCCGAACAACAAGGAGATCGCCGAGACCGAGCAGCGCATCGCCGAGGTCGCCGAGCGCCTGCGCTCCGAGGCCCGCTCGCGCGCCGCCCAGAACGCCCCGAGCTTTCGCGCCGCGGCCGAGCCGGCCGTGACGCAGGCTCAGCCGGCCCCCGTCCAGCCCGCGCGCCCGGCCCCCGAGCCGGTGCAGCACGCCGAGCCCCGCATCGAGGCGGCTCCGGTGATGCGCGACGATATCATGCTGACCCAGTCCCAGCCCCGCGCCGCCGCCCCGTTCGTGCCGGCCCCGGCGCCGGCCCCCGAGCCGGTCGCCCAGCACCATGCCGGCCCGTTCATGCCGCCGCGCCCGGCAGCTCCCGTCGCCGCCCCGCTCGCCCGCGCCCCGCGGATGCCGCAGATCCACGAGCTGCCGCCGATCGCCCAGACCCAGATCGCCGCCAGCCGCGGCGAGCCGGTCGACAACCAGGGCGACACCAAGCGCACCAGCCTGCTCCGCCGCCTCGCGACCGTCGGCTTCGGCGGCCGCCGCGAGGAAGCCGAGCCGGCGCCGGCGCCCCGCGCCCAGCCGCAGGTCCAGGCCCCGATGCCGCCGGCCCCGCGGGTCCAGGCTCCGGTCGCCCCGACCTACCGCCCGGCGCAGGGCAACCTCGACGCGCAGGGCCGCATGGCGCCCCAGCCGCGGATGATGGACGACGACCAGCTCGAGATCCCGGCCTTCCTCCGCCGGCAGGCCAACTGATCCGACGCTCACCGAGACCCCGCGGGCGAAGGCCCGCGGGACTTATTCGCGCGATTCGCCGCCCGGCCGGGATGCCGCCCGGGCGCCTGTCGCACCGCAGCATGGATCCGCCGCTCCGCGAGGGCCGGCGGGTTCTTTCGTCGTTCCGGGCGCCGTTTCCGGTCCCGTCGCGCGGCCTCGGACCCGGTCATGGTGCCTCGAAGACACAGCGCGCCGCGGTTGTAGAGGGCTTGTTAACCATTCGTTAACATGTTGCACTGGAACGATATTCCCGAGATCGCGGCGCAAGCGTGTCTGTAACACAGCGTAAGAAAGCGTGATTTGGCCGTGCTGTGCGCCGCAGCTATAAAAATCTCGGACCAACGAATAGCGGCGCGGTTTTCGGACCGACGCCGCACGCAGGGGCTTCAAGCAGCGGACGGATCGGAAGGCGTCGTCACCACGCGAAATGCGGGGTGGCGTGGCCGGATCGCGGCCGAGGGCTAAGGAATGCGGACGAACCAACAAACAACCCTCAAGGGCGCGACCGTGCTGAGCGGCATCGGCGTCCATTCCGGAAACCCGGTTGCGATCACGCTGCGCCCGGCTTCCGCGAACCACGGCATCGCTTTCCTCCGCACCGGAATGGCCTCCGGCAACGACCGTCTGATCAAGGCCCACCACGCCTGCGTTTCCGCGACCGAGCTCTGCACCGTGATCGGCGACGTCGAATCCGGTGCGGTCGCCACGATCGAGCACCTGATGTCCGCCTTCTACGGCCTGGGCGTCGACAACGCGCTGGTCGAGATCGACGGACCGGAAATGCCGATCCTCGACGGAAGCGCGCTCCCCTTCGTCAAGGCGATCGACGCGGTCGGCATCGCGCAGACCGGCACCGCCCGCCGCTGGATCAAGGTGCTGCGCCACGTCCGCATCGAGGCGGGCACCGCCTTCGCCGAGCTGCGCCCGATCGACCGGGGCTTCCGCCTCGACGTCGAGATCGATTTCGAAAGCCCGGTGATCGGCCGCTCGCGCAAGGCGATGGACCTCACCGCCGCCGCCTACCGCCGCGAGATCGCCCCCGCCCGCACCTTCGGCATGATGAAGGACGTGGAGCGCTACTGGAAGGCGGGCTTCGCCCTCGGCGCCTCCCTCGAGAACACCGTCGCTGTCGGCGAGACCGACGTGGTCAACCCGGAAGGCCTGCGCTTCGCCGACGAGTTCGTCCGGCACAAGTTCCTCGACGCGGTCGGCGACCTCGCGCTCGCCGGGCTGCCGCTCCAGGGCGCCTACCGCTCCTATTGCGGCGGTCACCGCATGAACGTCGGCATCCTCGAAGCCCTGTTCGCCGACCGTGCGAACTACGCGATCGTCGAGGCCCAGGGCACCCGCCGCGAGACCGCGCTCGCCGAGTTCGGCGCCGGCCTCGGCATCGCCGCCTTCGCCGGCGACCTCTGAGATCTCTCCGGCAAACCGCCTGCCGCCCGCGGGCTATGTGGCCTGCAAGACACAGCCGCCCGCCGATCTGCGGGGGCGTGGAACCGCCGCTTTCATGCCCGAATCTGGCGCCACGGTGAATCGTCCGTGAAGAGCGCGGCAGTCCGGGATGCGGTGGCACCTCGGACCCGGTAGAGTGCCGGCGCCGACACGACGTCATGATGGCTCAACGGCGCGCTGCGACGCAGGACGCGCCCGTTCGGGGGAAGAACCGCCAATGCCTGTCACCCTTCGGACCCGCGGAGCGGCGGCGGCCGTGCTCATCACCGCCTTCGGCCTCGGTCTCGGCGGCTGCGACGCGCTCGACCCGACCAACCTGTTCGCCGACAAGTACAAGCCCGAGGTCGTGCAGGATACGCCGGCCGACAAGCTCTACAGCGAAGGCTTGGCAAAGATGGAAGACAGCGACTACGAGGGCGCCGTCAAGAAGTTCGACTCGCTCGACAAGCAGTACGCCTATTCCGACTGGTCGCGCCGCGCGCTGCTGATGACGGCCTACGCGAACTACGAGGGCCAGAAGTACGACGATGCGATCACCGCCTCGAAGCGCTACCTGCAGCGGCACCCGGCGAGCAAGGACGCGGCCTACGCCCAGTACCTGATGGCGATGTCGCAGTACAAGCAAATCCCCGACGTCACCCGCGACCAGGACCGGTCCGAGAAGGCGCTCGTCGCCCTGCAGGAGCTCGTCCAGAAGTATCCGACCTCGGAATACTCGACCGACGCCAAGGCCAAGATTCAGATCACCCGCGACCAGCTCGCCGGCAAGGAGATGGAGGTCGGGCGCTACTACCTCGAGCGCCGCAACTTCCCTGCCGCGATCAACCGCTTCCGCGACGTGGTGAGCAAGTATCAGACGACGCGTCACGCCGAGGAGGCGCTGGAGCGGCTGACCGAGGCCTACATGGCGCTCGGCATCACCGCCGAGGCGCAGAACTCGGCCGCCGTGCTCGGGCACAACTTCCCCGACAGTCCCTGGTACAAGGACGCGCACGCCCTCCTGCAGAACGGCGGCCTCGAGCCGCGCGAGGAGAAGAGCTCGTTCCTCAGCAAGATCTACTCCTCGGTGATGGGCCGCACGGCCGCCGCCCAGTAGGCCGCCCGCGCATCACGACCGGACGCGACTCGCGGGCGGGGCTTCGGCTCCGCCCGTTTCGCATTTCGGGGGTGCGGTCGGCCCGGCATCGGCCTACATGACGGCTTCGTATTTCCCTTAAGTTTGGGTTGCCCGGCCGGACGACGGCCGGCGCCCCGGAGGCTCGAAGGCGCGGCATGCTGGTGCAGCTCGCGATCCGCGACATCGTCCTGATCGACCGGCTCGACCTGAACTTCTCCGGCGGGCTCAGCGTGCTCACCGGCGAGACCGGCGCGGGCAAGTCGATCCTGCTCGACGCGTTCAGCCTGGCGCTGGGCGGGCGCGGCGACGGCTCCCTCGTGCGCCACGGCGAGGCGCAGGGCGGCATCACCGCGGTGTTCGACGTCGGCCTCGACCATCCCGCCCGGCGGATCGCCGCGGAATCGGAGATCGACACCGAGGGCGACCTGATCCTGCGGCGCACGCAGATGGCCGACGGGCGCACCCGCGCCTTCGTCAACGACCAGCCCGTCGGCGTGCAGGTTCTGCGCGCGATCGGCGCGGCCCTGGTCGAGATCCATGGCCAGCACGACGACCGCGCGCTCGCCGACGTCACCACGCACCGCGCCATCCTCGACGCCTTCGGCGGCCTGAGCGGCCCGCTCGACGCGGTCGCGAAAGCGGCCAAGACCGTCCGGGTCGCCCGCACGACGCTGGCCGAGCATCGCACCCGCGTGGAGACCGCGCGCCGGGAAGCCGACTTCCTGCGCCACGCGGTCGAGGAGCTGGCAGCCCTCGATCCGAAGCCCGGCGAGGAGGCGACCCTGGCCGAGCGCCGCACCGTGATGCAGCAGAGCGAGAAGGTCGCGCGCGAGCTGAACGACGCGCTCGCCGCCGTCGGCGGCTCGCATTCGAGCGTGCCGCAGCTCTCCTCGGCGATCCGCAAGCTCGAGCGCCGGGCGGCGCAGCTGCCGGCGCTTGTCGAGCCCTGCGTCGCGGCGCTCGACGCCGCCCTCGTCGCCCTCGACGAGGCCCGCGCCGTCCTCGACGCGGCGGTGGCCGAGGCCGAGTTCGACCCGCGCGAGCTGGAGCGGGTCGAGGAGCGGCTGTTCGCCCTGCGCGCGGCCTCGCGCAAGTACGACGTCGCCGCCGACGACCTCGCCGCCCTGCGCGAGCGCTACGAGGCGGACGTCGCCGCGATCGATGCCGGCGAGGAGGCGCTCGCCGGCCTGGAGGCGACGCTGCAAACGGCCGAATCGGCCTACGCCAAGGCCTCCGAGAAGCTCAGCGCGGGGCGTCGGCGCGCGGCGAAGGCGCTCGACGCCGCCGTGCAGGCCGAGCTGCCCCCGCTGAAGCTCGAGCGCGCCCGGTTCATCACCGAGATCGTCACCGATCCCGAATCGCGCGACGCCGCCGGCATCGACCGGGTCGCGTTCTGGGCGCAGACCAATCCCGGCACCAAGGCCGGCCCGATGATGAAGGTGGCGTCCGGCGGCGAGCTGTCCCGCTTCATGCTCGCCCTCAAGGTGGTGCTCGCCGACAAGGGCTCGGCGCCGACGCTGATCTTCGACGAGATCGACACCGGCGTGGGCGGCGCGGTCGCCGACGCGATCGGCGCGCGGCTGGCGCGGCTGTCGCAGGACGTGCAGGTGGTGGCGGTGACGCACGCGCCCCAGGTCGCGGCGCGCGCCGGCACGCATTTCCTGATCGCCAAGGACGCGGTGAAGGGGGCTGGCCGCGTCGCCACCCGCGTCGCCTCGCTCCCCGTCGCGGCCCGCCGCGAGGAGATCGCCCGCATGCTCGCCGGCGCCACCGTCACCGACGAGGCCCGCGCCGCCGCCGCCCGCCTGCTCGAAGGCGCGGCGGTCTAGGATCGGATACCGATGAGCGCGCAGAACGGTCGGTTAAGGTTAATCCCTCCTTAACCATCCGGACCGACACTGTTGGGATCCGGTGGCGAAACCGATTCGCGGACGCCGGCGCTTCCATGTTCCGGGGGGGACCATGCATCAGGCTGCAGCCAAGTTCGAAGTCCTCGCGTCGCATCGCAACGGCGCCAGCGTCGACACCCATCATCTCGGCCAGACCCTGCGCACCGTCTACGAGGGCAGCGTCGACAAGCAGCCGATCCCCGATTCCCAGGTCGACCTCCTGCTGCGCATGCGCCAGAAGGAGCGCGACCGCCGCCGCAGCGCCTGAGGCTGGGAGGCCGCCCGCACGCGGCTCGCCGCGGGGGACGACCCGTCCATCGTGGGGCGGAGTGGCGAGGTTCGCCCGATCGCCGCGAGCGCGGGACCCAGCCGAGTCAGGCTACCAGCGGCGGGCGCCCGGGCGACGCTGGTATTCGGCCGCGCGGATGCGCGTCAGCACCCGGTCGAGGCTCATCAGCATCGACGCCTCGTCAACGCGGGCCCGCTCGGCCTCGCCCGGCTCCGTGCTGAAGTTCTGCCGTGCCTTCGCCAGCGCCAGGTCGCGCTCCAGGGCCTCGCGCTCGGCGTGGAGCGCCTGGTAGGCGTGGTCGTCGGGGAGCGGCGCACGCGTCGGCGCAGCAGGCGAATCGTGGGACACGGGATCGACCTTCCGATCCGGCGAGCCGCGGCGGGATGCTCGCGACAGGGCCCGGATCGCAATGAGAACGCGCCAACACCGTAAAGCGTGCCATCGCCACAGCATTCGCCGTCCGCGTTCGCGCTCGCCTTAAGCCCTGGTTGCGCCGTGTCATGCGGCTGTCATCTGCATGCCCTAACGGCGGCGGTGTCGAGCGATGCGGCCGCGGCCGCCGGGTCGCCGGGTGGCCCGCGCCAATGCGAACGCGCGGATCGCGCTGCCCGGCACGCTCGACGGATGACGGAGATCGATGTGAAACCCTTCACCTACGCGCTCGCCCTCGGCCTCGCGACGGCGCAGCTCGCCTTTCCGGCGCTCGCCGCCGACATCACCGGCGCCGGTGCGACCTTCCCGTTCCCGGTCTATTCCAAGTGGGCGGAAGCCTACCGCAAGGACAGCGGCACCGGCCTGAACTACCAGTCGATCGGCTCTGGCGGCGGCATCAAGCAGATCCAGGCCAAGACGGTCGATTTCGGCGCCACCGACGCGCCGCTGAAGGGCCCCGCCCTGGAGAAGGACGGCCTCGTCCAGTTCCCGACCGTGATGGGCGGCGTCGTCGCCGTCGTGAACATCCCCGGCGTCGAGCCGGGCAAGCTCAAGCTCACCGGCGACGTGATCGCCGACATCTACGCCAACAAGATCACCAAGTGGTCGGACCCGAAGATCGCCGCGCTCAACGAGGGGCTGAAGCTCCCCGACGCGAACATTACCCCGGTCTACCGCTCGGACGCCTCGGGCACGACGAACATCTTCACCACCTATCTCAGCCAGGTCTCCGAGGGCTGGAAGAAGGAGTTCGGCGCCGCCACCACCGTGAGCTGGCCCGCCGGCCAGGGCGGAAAGGGCAACGAGGGCGTTACCGCCACCGTCAAGCAGGTCCCGAACGCCATCGGCTACGTCGAGTCGGCCTACGCCAAGCAGAACAAGCTCAGCTACGCGCTGATCCGCAACAAGGCCGGCAAGTTCCCGCAGCCGGACGACAAGGCGTTCCAGGCGGCCGCCGCCAGCGCCGACTGGAAGAGCGCGCCCGGCTTCGGCATCACGCTCACCGACCAGGCCGGCGACGACGCCTGGCCGATCACGGCGGCGACCTTCATCCTCGTCCACAAGGAGGCCGCCGATCCGGCCAAGTCCGCCGACGTGCTGAAGTTCTTCGACTGGGCCTACAAGAACGGCGACAAGCTCGCCTCCGACCTCGACTACGTGCCGCTGCCGGACGCCGTCGTCGGCCTGATCCACGAGGAGTGGAAGCAGGTGAAGGGCAAGGACGGAAAGCCCGTCCTGGGCATGTGAGGCCGAACCCGCGGGGCCGCACGCGGCCCCGCGGCCGATCGCGACGAGCGGACGGCCCGCGCGAAGCGCGAGGGCTGCCCGTTCCCCGAGCGGGCGCAGCGTCCTCGCCGGATCTCGCCCGCGCGTCCGGCCCCGCCCTCGCGCCCGGCCGTTCGGCGCGCTACCACGCCAGCCGGTGAAAAGAACCGCGGATGACCGCCTTGACTGAACAGATCGCCGTGACGCGCGCCGCCTCGGGCGCACGCCTGCGCAAGGGGCCGAGCAAGGGCCTCGACGCCCTGTTCCGCGCCGCCGCCTACGGTTCGGCCCTGCTGGTGCTGCTGGTGCTCGCCGGCATCCTCGGCTCGATTCTCTACGGCGGCTGGCCCGCCTTCCGCGAGTTCGGCTTCGGCTTCCTCACCTCGAGCGCCTGGAACATCGGCACCGAGCAGTACGGCGCCCTGGTCGCCGTCACCGGAACGCTCGCCTCCGCGGTGCTCGCCCTGGTGATCGGCGTGCCGATCTCGCTCGGCATCGCGATCTACCTGACGCAGCTCTGCCCCGGCTGGGCGCGCAAGCCCGTCGGCATGACGATCGAGCTGCTCGCCGCCGTGCCCAGCATCATCTACGGCATGTGGGGCCTGTTCATCTTCGCGCCGCTCTTCGCCCGATTCGTGCAGATGCCGGTGTCGAACCTGGTCGAGGGCATGCCGATCGTCGGCACGCTGTTCTACGCCCGCGTGCCCTCGGGCGTCGGCGTGCTCACCGCCGGCATCATCCTGGCGATCATGATCGTGCCGTTCGTGGCCTCAATCGCCCGCGACATGCTCGACCAGATCCCGACGATCCTGCGCGAGAGTGCCTACGGCATCGGCTGCACCACCTGGGAGGTGGTCCGCCACGTGCTGCTGCCGCAGGCCTCGGTCTCGATCATCGGCGCGATCATGCTCGGCCTCGGGCGCGCCCTCGGCGAGACCATGGCGGTGACCTTCGTGGTCGGCAACGCCAACCGCCTCTCGGCCTCGGTGTTCGATCCCGGCTCGACCATCGCCTCGCGCATCGCCAACGAGTTCAACGAGGCCGACGGCCTGCAGCTGAACTCGCTGATGGCGCTCGGCTGCATCCTGTTCGCGATCACCTTCGTCGTCCTGATCATCGCCCGCTTCCTGACGCGCCGCGTCAAGGTCGCCTGAGGGACCCACCATGGACGCTCCCAACACGATCCGTCCGGCGCCGGCCCTGAAGCCGGCCCGCATCCGCGGCAGCCGCCGGGTCGCCGACCGCACGCTGCGGATCGCCTGCCTGGCGGCCACCGTGCTCGGCGCCTTCGTCCTCGGCTCGATCCTGCTGATGCTCATCGTCGAGGGGGCGCGCGGGTTCTCGCCGCTGCTGTTCACCCAGCCGACCCCCGGCCCCGGCTCGGAAGGCGGCGGCATCGCCAACGCCATCCTCGGCAGCCTCGTGCTCACCGGCATCGGCATCCTCATCGCCACGCCGATCGGGCTGATGGCCGGCACCTACCTCGCCGAGTACGGCCGCGGCTCGAAGCTCGCCGAGGTGATCCGCTTCCTCAACGACATCCTGCTCTCGGCCCCCTCGATCCTGATCGGCCTGTTCGTCTACACCCTGATGGTGCGGCCGATGGGGACCTATTCCGGCTGGGCCGGCGGCGTCGCGCTGGCGATCATCGCGACCCCTGTGATCGTGCGCACCACCGAGGACATGCTGCGCCTCGTCCCCGGCACGCTGCGCGAGGCCGGCGTGGCGCTCGGCGCCCCGATGTCGACGGTGATCCGCAGCGTGACCTGGCGGGCGGCCTCGGCCGGCATCGTCACCGGCATCATCCTCGCGCTGGCCCGCATCGCCGGCGAGACCGCGCCGCTCCTGTTCACGGCGCTCAACAACAACTCGTGGTTCAGCCCGGACCTGATGGGCGGCGTCGCGAACCTGCCGGTGATGATCTACCAGTTCGCCCTCTCGCCCTACCCGAACTGGCAGCAGCTCGCCTGGGCCGGCGCGCTCCTGATCACCATGACGATCCTGCTGCTCTCGGTCGTCGCCCGCTTCGTCATCAAGCCGCAGCGCGCCCGCTGATCCGCCGCCGGCATCCACGAGGAACACGACGATGAACGCCGCTCCCGCGATCAACGCCACCCGGTTCGACGGCCGCAACCCGGCCGACGAGCACGCGCCGATCCGCATCAGCGCCCAGGCCCTGAACTTCTACTACGGCCAGTTCCACAGCCTGAAGAACATCAACCTCGACTTCCACGACCGGCAGGTGACCGCGCTGATCGGCCCCTCGGGCTGCGGGAAGTCGACCCTGCTGCGCACCTTCAACCGGATCTACAGCCTGTACCCGGAGCAGCGCGCCGAGGGGCAGGTGCTGCTCGACGGCCAGAACATCCTTGATTCCGGCGTGGACCTGAACGAGCTGCGCTCGCGCATCGGCATGGTGTTCCAGAAGCCGACGCCGTTCCCGATGTCGATCTACGACAATGTCGCCTTCGGCCTGCGGCTCTACGAGAAGCTGCCGAAGTCCGAGCTCGACGGCCGCGTTGAATCGGCCCTGCGCAAGTCCGCGCTGTGGGACGAGGTGAAGGACAAGCTCAAGCAGTCCGGCATGGGCCTCTCCGGCGGCCAGCAGCAGCGCCTGTGCATCGCCCGCACGGTGGCCCAGAGCCCGGAGGTGATCCTGTTCGACGAGCCGACCTCGGCCCTCGACCCGATCTCGACGGGCCGCATCGAGGAGCTGATCGAGCAGCTGCGCAGCGAGTTCACGATCGTCATCGTGACGCACAACATGCAGCAGGCGGCCCGCATCTCGCAGTTCACCGCCTTCATGTATCTCGGCGAGGTCATCGAGGTCGGCCCGACCAACCGCATCTTCATGAACCCGACGGTGCGCCAGACCCAGGACTACATCACCGGCCGCTTCGGCTGAGCCGCACCCGGATCGTTCGAGGACCCACGCCCATGCCCGGCCACATCGTCACGTCCTACGACACCGACCTCGAAGACCTGCGCCGCTCGATCTCCGAGATGGGCGGCGTCGCCGAGAAGATGATGACCGAGGCGACCGACGCGCTCGTCCGCCGCGACACCCAGCTCGCCCAGGCGGTGATCGTCGCCGACAAGCGCCTCGACACGCTGCAGCGCGAGATCGAGGAGCGCGCGGTGCTGCTCATCGCCCGGCGCCAGCCGATGGCGATCGACCTGCGCGAGACGATCTCGGCGATCCGCGTCTCGGGCGACCTCGAGCGCATCGGCGACCTCGCCAAGAACATCGCCAAGCGCGTCGTCGCGATCAGCGACCAGGCCCAGGCCCAGAAGATCGTGCTCGGCGTGCAGCACATGAGCGACCTCGTCCAGGAGCAGCTCAAGGACGTGCTCGACGCCTATGCCAGCCGCGACGTCAACGCGGCCCACAACGTGTGGGAGCGGGACGGCGAGATCGACGCGCTCTACAACTCGCTGTTCCGCGAACTGCTGACCTACATGATGGAAGACCCGCGCAACATCTCGTTCTGCACGCATCTTCTGTTCTGCGCCAAGAACGTCGAGCGCATCGGCGACCACACCACCAACATCGCCGAGACGATCCACTACCTGTCCACCGGCGAGAACCTCGCGGGCGACCGCCCGAAGAACGACGCCTCGAACTACGCGACGGTGGCACCGGGCGCCTGAGGGCTGCCGTCTCTTCCCTCCTCCCCTGCGGGGGAGGGTGGGCCTCGCGTGAGCGGGGGTCGGGAGGTCCGTGGCGATGGATGAGAAGGTCGGGCGGTCCGCCCGGGAGTGCCCTGCATGCGTACGCGGATCCTGATCGTCGAGGACGAGGAGGCGCTGACCACCCTCCTGCGCTACAACCTCGAAGCCGAGGGCTTCGAGGTTGATTCCGCCGCCCGCGGCGACGAGGCCGAGCTGCGCCTGCAGGAGCAGGTGCCCGACCTGATCCTGCTGGACTGGATGCTGCCGGGGCTCTCGGGAATCGAGCTGTGCCGCCGGGTGCGGGCGCGGCGCGAGACGGTGTCCCTGCCGGTCATCATGCTCACCGCCCGCGGCGAGGAGAACGACCGCATCCGCGGCCTCGGGACGGGGGCCGACGACTACATCGTCAAGCCGTTCTCCGTGCCGGAACTGCTGGCGCGCGTCCGCGCGCTGCTGCGGCGCGCCAAGCCCAGCCACGTCGCGAACCTGCTGGAAGCCGGCGACATCGAGCTCGACCGCGACAGCCATCGCCTGCGCCGGGCCGGCGGCGAGATCCACCTCGGTCCGACCGAGTTCAAGCTGCTCGAGTTCCTGATGCAGAGTCCCGGCCGGGTCTATTCCCGCGAGCAGCTCCTCGACGGCGTATGGGGCCACGACGTCTACATCGACGAGCGCACCGTCGACGTGCATGTCGGCCGCCTGCGCAAGGCCCTGAACCGCGCCGGCGAGACCGACCCGATCCGCACCGTCCGCGGCTCGGGGTACGCCTTCGACGAGACGTTCTCGGGCGAGGATTGAGTTCGGCTTTCGGTGGACGGCTCAAGCGACCGCAACGATCCGCGACCTGCCGTGGGTCCCTTCTTCCATGGGAGAAGGACAGGATGAGGGGCGTGAGTCATCCGGGTCGGTCACGACCCTCACCCCAACCCTTTCCCCCATGGGAGAGGAAGCCGTCGCGCACACTGAAGTGATTTCAGTCCTACGAAAATTATATTTTTACCAAGCTTCAGGGGACCTTCGTCCCCCCGCCGTCGAGCCCCGCGCTGCGGCCCGTCGCCTTCACGGCGTCCAGCGCGCTCAGCATCGTCCCCTCGGTGAGGATCTGCGGCAGCACCATCGGCTCTCCGGCACCCGCGAAGAGCAGGTAGAGCGGCACGCCGCTCCGGCCGTGGCGCTCGAGCAGGCGGGTGATCTCCGGGTTCTGGTTGGTCCAGTCGCCCTTGAGATACGTGACGTCGCGCGCGCGCATCGCCGCGCCGACCGCCGCCGTCCCGAGCGAGGTGCGCTCGTTGACCTGGCAGGTGATGCACCACGCCGCCGTCATGTCGACGAAGACCGGCCGGCCGCTCGCCAGCAGCGCGTCGAGGCGGGCCTGCGTGAACGGCTCGATCCCCTCGGCCCGGGCCTGAGCCCCCGGTGCGACGCGGTCGTGATCGAGGGTGAGGGCGAGCCCCGCCACGCCGGCGACGGCGAGCACCGCGAGGCCGCGGGCGAGCTGCGCCCGGACCGGCCGCGCGTCGCGGCCGAGCTCCCACGCCCAGGCGGCGAAGCCCATCAGCACCAGCCCGATCAGCGCCGCGAGCAGGCCCTGCGGCCCGACCTGCTGCGCCAGCACCCAGACCAGCCAGGCGACCGTGGCGTAGATCGGGAAGGCGAGGGCCTGCTTCAGCACGTCCATCCAGGCGCCGGGCCGGGGCAGGGCGCGCAGCGCCGGCGGCCACAGGGTTAGCGCCAGGAAGGGCAGGGCGAGGCCAAGGCCGAGGCTCGCGAACACGACGAGGCCGGCAGCGGTCGACTGCGTCAGCGCGAAGCCCATGGCCGAGCCCATGAACGGGGCGGTGCACGGCGTCGCCACGACCGTCGCGAGCACGCCGGTGAAGAACGAGCCCTGGAGCCCGGCCCGCCGGGTCAGCCCGTCGCCGAGCCCGGACAGCCGCCCGCCGAGGTGAAGCATGCCCGACAGGCTCAGGCCCATGGCGAAGAGCAGGTAGGCCAAAGCCGCCACCACGGTCGGCGATTGCAGCTGGAAGCCCCAGCCGATCCCGGCGCCGCCCGCCTTCAGGGCGATCAGCAGCGCGGCCAGCGCCAGGAAGGCCGCCAGCACCCCCGCGGTGTAGGCGAGCCCGTGCAGCCGGACCCGCGCCGGCGCCTCGCCGGAATGCCTCACCAGGCTCAGCACCTTGATCGACAGCACCGGGAAAACGCAGGGCATCAGGTTGAGGATCAGGCCGCCGAGCAGCGCGAGGCCGGCCGCGGTCCACAGGGTCAGCGCCTCGGCCGGGTCGGTGCGCGCCGCCGCCGGCGCCGCGATCGGCATCGCGCCGCCGCCGGCGAGCGGCGCCTCCTCGCCGAGCGCGAAGGCCTCCCGAACGAGGCCCCCGCCGGTGTCCTCGTCGATCGCCAGCACGCCGGGCAGCGATTCGGGCGCGGGGTCGGCGGGCGTCGCGCGGGTCAGCGTCAGGTGGAGGCCCGAAGCGTCGACGGTGAAGGGCTGCGGCGCGGCGTTGTCGATCGCCGTCTCGGAATAGGGGAAGAACGCCACCGCGCGGACCGTGTCCGCGGCGAGGCCCGGAGCCTCGAAGTCGAGGGCGAGCCGGTCGCCCTGGCTCGACAGCCGCACCGGCCACGGCGCGCGCTTGGGCAGGGCGGCACGGGCGCGGGCGAACAGGTCGACGTTGCCGGGATCGGCCGTGGCCTCGCGCGCGACCGGCAGCGTCAGGGCGAGATCGGCCGAGCCGGGAATGCACTCCGTCTCGCACACGAGATAGGTGAGCTTGCCCGCCAGCGTCACCGGCGCGGCCGGGTCGAGGCTCGGCGGCGGCGTGACCCGCACGAGCAGGATCGCCCCCCCCTCGTAGCCGAAGTTCATCAGCGTCGCGATCGGGATGCGGTGCGGCGCCGGCCACTGGATCGCCGAGGCCGAGAAGCCCGCCGGCAGGGTCCAGGTCACCTCCGGCGGCAGGCCGGAATCGCCGGGATTGCGCCAGTAGACGTGCCAGCCCGGCTTCATCGCCATGCGGATGGCGACGGTGAACGGCGTGGCCCCCGCCACCGCCGCGGGCTCTGCCGCGAGGCTCGCCCGCACGAGGTCGGCCGGCGGCTTGAAGCCCTGGGCCGCAACCGGCCACGCGAGCAGGGACAGGAGGAGGGCGGCTGCGCGGATCATGCGGTCCTTATCGCGCGACCGACGACGACGGTTTCACGCCGCCATCCTCATAGGCCCGAACCGGCGGAGGGTAAAATCGCGGGCGTGCGACAGGTTGGAACGGAGGCGCCGCCGGATCGCGCATTCGAAGCGCGACGCGGCTCCCCCACGCGGGAGAGGGGACCCGCGTCAAGCTGGATGTTCTCGCGGATGCGCGGTTCGATCGTTCGAACTCTTTAGGACCCGCTGCTCAACGCCGCCGTCGCCCGCTCCAGCCAGGCCCGCGTCTCCGGGTCGAGGTCCGCGGACAACACGTCGCGGACGCGGGCGTGGTAGGCGTCGACCCAGGCGCGCGCGTCCGGGCTCAGCATCTCCGGCACGATCAGGCGGCGATCGTAGGGGACGAGCGTCAGGGTCTCGAAGCCGAGCACCGGGCGCTCGCCGCCGGGCACCGTGCGGGGCTCGACGAGGACGAGGTTCTCGATGCGGATGCCGTAGGCGCCCGCCCGGTAATAGCCCGGCTCGTTGGAGAGGATCATGCCCGGCTCGAGCGCCACCGTCCCGGTCTTGGCGATGCGCTGCGGGCCTTCGTGCACCGACAGGAAGGCGCCGACGCCGTGGCCGGTGCCGTGGTCGAAGTCGAGGCCGGCCTCCCAGAGCGGCAGGCGCGCCAGGGTGTCGATCTGCGCGCCGGTGGTGCCCTTGGGGAAGACTGCGCGGCCGATGGCGACGTGGCCGCGCAGCACGCGGGTGTAACGATCGCGCATCTCCGCGCTCGGCGCGCCCACCGCCACCGTGCGGGTGATGTCGGTGGTGCCGTCGGGGTATTGCGCGCCGGAATCGATCAGGAACAGCTCGCCCGGCGCCGCCCTCCGGTCCGTGGCGCGCGTCACCCGATAATGCACGATCGCCCCGTTCGGCCCGGAGCCGGAGATCGTGGGGAACGAGACGTCGCGCAGATCCCCGCCGGCCGCGCGAAAATCCTCCAGCGCCTCCACCGCGGCGATCTCGCTCGGCGCGTCCTGCCCGTCGAGCCAGGCGAGGAAGCGCACCACGCTCGCCCCGTCGCGCCGGTGCGCGGCGCGGGCGCCGGCGATCTCGGCCTGGTTCTTCACCGCCTTCATCGCGGTGATCGGGTCCGGGCCGACGTCGGCGGTGCCGCCCACCGCCGCGACGCGTTCCTTCAGCGCGACCGCGCCCGTCGCCGCATCGAGGCGCACGCGCTTGCCCGCGAGCTCGCCGAGCGCCGGCTCGAACGCGTCGCGCCCGTCGATGTCGGCGATCGGTCCGAGCGCGTCGCGCGCCTCCGCCGTCACGTCGCCGGAGGCGAGGAAGAGCCGCGGCCGGCCCTCGCGCGGCAGGACGGCGTAGCCGAGCGCGAGCGGCGTGTGGCCGACGTCGGCCCCGCGCAGGTTGAACGCCCAGGCGAGGTTGTGCGGATCGGAGATCACCAGCGCATCGCACTGGCCGGTCTCGAGCTCGGCGCGGATGCGCGCGATCTTCTCGCTCGCGGCCTCTCCGGCGAAATCCAGCGGATGGGCGGCGACGCGTCCGGCCGGAGGCTTCGGTCGCCCGGCCCAGACCGCGTCCACCGGGTTCTCGGAGAGCGCCTTCACCTCCGCGCCGGCCTTGGCGGCCGCGCGTTCCAGGCGGGCGACGCCATCGGGCGTGTGCAGCCAGGGATCGTAGCCGAGCACCGCGCCGCGCCGCAGCGTCCGGGCGATCCAGGCCTCGGCGGTGCTCTCGGCGAGCGGCACGATCGCGACCACGCCGGGATCGACCTGTTCCGGCGCCTGCAGGGTGTAGCGTCCGTCGACGAACAGCGCCGCGGCATCCGCCAGGATCACGGCGGTGCCGGCCGAGCCGGTGAACCCGGTCAGCCAGGCGAGACGCTCGGCATTGGCCGGGACGTATTCGGACTGGTGCTCGTCGGCCCGCGGCACGACGAAGCCGTCGACGCCGGCTTCCCGGAGGGCGGCACGAAGGGCGGCGACGCGCTCCGCCGCCTTGCGGTGGCTCGAATCGTCGAAGGTCTGGAAGCGAGTGCGGCTCATTCGGCCAGGGTATCGCCGGCGCGGGTCGGCGGGCAACCGACCTCAGCGGGTATCGATGCGATCTCAGCCGCCATCCATCGGCGGGTCGGGGGCGCGATCGCCGGGTGTGCCGTCGTAGCCTTCGAGCCAGGCTCTGCGCGCATCGGACCCGACCGGGTAGGGGCATGCATCCTTCGGGCGGCCGTGGCTGCGGGCGCGGGCGCCTTCGGTGATCGGATCGGCGGGCGGTTTCGCGGGCGTGTCGGTCATGCCGGGAAAATGCGGGCGCCCGCGTTCGGTTCAGCGATGCGGAAAACCGCCGCGCGCGCCACGGGCGAGCGGCCGCGGCGCCGCCCCGCCGCGGCGGAGCACCAGGGCGACCCAGCCCTCGATCGTGCCCTTCGAAGCGAGATGGAAGCCGCGGTGGCGGTAGGCCGAGAGCACGCCGGCGACGTCGCGCTCGATCAGGCCCGAGAGCACCAGCACGCCGCCCTCGGCCACCACGGCCGACAGCGTCGGCGCGAGCCGCCGCAGCGGGCGCGCGAGGATGTTGGCGAAGACCACGTCGAAGTGGCGCGGCCGCGCGGCCAGGGCGTTGCGCACGCCGGGCGCCTCGTAGAGCTTGAGGTACGGCCCGAGGCCGTTGGCATGGGCGTTGGCGCGGGCGGTCCTGACCGCCTCGCCGTCGAGGTCGCCGGCGATCACCGGCCGGCGCAGAGCCTTGGCGGCGGCGAAGGCGAGGATGCCGGTGCCGGTGCCGACGTCGAGCACCCGGCCGGGGCGCCCGCGCTTCAGCACGTCGACCAGCGCCTTGAGGCAGCCGAGCGTGGTGCCGTGATGGCCGGTGCCGAAGGCGAGCGCCGCCTCGATCTCAATGGCGAGCTCGTTCGGCCGCACGGTGGCGCGGTCGTGCGAGCCGTGGATGCGGAAGCGGCCGGCCCGCACGGGCACGAGGCCTTCGAGCGAGGCGCGGACCCAGTCCTTCTGGTCGATGGTGCGGAACTCCGCCGCGTCCGCCTGCGCGCCGACCACGGGGCGGATCAGGTCGCGGATGAAATCCTCGTCCGGCGCGTCGGCGAAGTAGGCTTCCAGCCGCCACGTCACCCCGTCCTCCGCCTCGAAGGCGGCGACCGCCGTCTCGGTCGGGTCGAACATCTCGCCGAGCAGGTCGGTCATCGTGCGCGCCGACCGCTCGTCGGTCATCAGCTGCAGGACGTGGGTCGGGCGGTTCGGGTGCAGGCCTTCGAGCATGGCCGGCCTTACCACCCTCGGCCGCGTTCCGCGACGTGTGGCGCAGTCCGCGGCGGAAATGTTGTGGCCCGTCCGGTCCCGCGATGGCCAAGGTCGGCAACCGCGGCAAAATCGCCTGGCAATGCGGCAGATTGTTTACCCGTTCATCATATGGACCGCCGGAACCGGGGTTACCGTGCAGCGTTTTCGGTCACTTCTCCGCGTCGTCCGAGTCGTTCGACCATCGAGGGTGCGTCCGCGTGACCAATTCGAGACCATCCGTTCGTCGGCCGGTCGTCCTCAACGGCGTCTCGCGCCGCCGTCGCCAACCGGTCCGCGCCCGCGACACGTTGCTCGGGGCCGAAGCCCTCGACACGCCCCTGCCGGGCCAGCTCCTCGTGCTGCTGAGCCGGCTGCACCGCGCCGAGGACGCGAAGCCCCGCGGAGACGAGTTCGACGCCTGAGCGGCTTGCGCGCGGCATCGTCCGCGTCCAAGCCTGCGGCGTGAGGGGCCGCGACGATCCGCGGCGCCCGGACGGGACGCGCCTTCCTTGCTCGACCTGACGCCCGACGAGTGGACCGCGGTGGCACTGAGCCTGAAGGTGGCCGCCGTCGCGACGCTTGCGAGCCTCGGGCCCGGCCTGCTGGTGGCCTGGCTGCTCGCCAAGCGCACATTTCCGGGTCGCGCCGTCCTCGACGGCCTCGTGCACCTGCCGCTGATCCTGCCGCCGGTCGTGACCGGCTACCTGCTGCTCCTGACCCTCGGGCGACGCGGCCTCGTCGGCGCGTGGCTCGCGGAGGCGGGCATCGTGTTCGCCTTCCGCTGGACCGGGGCAGCGCTCGCCTGCGCGGTGATGGGCTTCCCGCTGATGGTGCGGGCGATGCGCCTGTCGATCGAGGCGGTGGACGCCCGGCTCGAGCAGGCGGCCGCGACGCTGGGCGCCCGGCCGATCGCGGTGTTCCTCACGGTGACGCTGCCGTTGAGCCTGCCCGGCATCCTCGCCGGCGCGGTGCTCGCCTTCGCCAAGGCGATGGGCGAGTTCGGCGCGACCATCACCTTCGTCTCGAACATTCCCGGCGAGACACAGACGCTGCCTTCGGCGATCTACACCTTGACGCAGGTGCCGGGCGGCGAGGCCGGCGCCTTGCGCCTGACGCTGGTCTCGGTCGCCCTGTCGATGACCGCGCTGCTGCTCTCGGAGGTGCTGGCCCGCCGCATCGGCCGGAAGCTGGGGGCGGGATGATGGAATCCCCGCCGCATCCCAGGAGCATCCTCCCCCTCAAAGGGGGGAGGGGAAAGCCCCACAGCCGCACCTCACGCATAGGCGTACGGCCCACCGCGCTCCAGCGCCCGCTTGTAGGCCGGGCGGGCATGGATGCGGGCGAGCCAGCCGGTCAGCTCGGCGCCGGCTCCGGTGCCGCGTGCGGCAAAGGCTTCGAGGGGAAAGCTCATCTGGATGTCGGCGGCGGTGAAGTCCGCGCCGCAGAACCACGGCCGGGCGGACAGCTCCTCCTCCCAATAGGCGGCGTGGCGGCGCAGCTCCGGGTCGACGAACTTGGCCGTCACCGCCTTGGCGATCCCCCTCGCGAGGGGGCGCACCAGGGCGGGGCTGCCCGGCGCCAGCCGCGAGAACACCAGCTTCAGCAGCAGCGGCGGCATCGCCGAGCCTTCGGCGTAATGGAGCCAATAGATGTAGCGGCGATGCGCTTCCGTGCCCGGCGCAGGCACCAGCGCACCGCCGCAGCGGGCGGTGAGGTATTCGACGATGGCACCGGACTCGGCCACCACGATGTCGCCGTCGGTGATCACCGGCGACTTGCCGAGCGGGTGGATCGCCCGCAACGCCGGCGGCGCCAGCATCGTCTCGCGGTCCCGGGCGTAGCGCTTCACCGTGTAGTCCAGGCCGAGCTCCTCGAGCAGCCAGAGCACCCGCTGCGAGCGGCTGTTCTCCAGGTGGTGGACGGTGATCATGCGCGGCCTTCCGTGAGGGTATCGCTGCACAACGCCGGTCCGCGCCGATCGAGCCGCCCGGCATGACGCTCGACGTCGCCGTCGCCCTGCGCCGGGGCGCCTTCACGCTCGACGCCGCCTTCGCCGCCGGGGCCGGGCTCACCGCCCTGTTCGGGCGCTCGGGCTCGGGCAAGACCACGCTGATCGACCTGATCGCCGGGTTGAGCCGGCCCGATCGCGGCCGCATCGTCGTCGCCGGCGAGACGCTGGTCGACACCGACCGGCGCATCGCCCTGCCGGTGCACCGGCGCCGGATCGGGCTGGTGTTCCAGGATGCCCGCCTGTTTCCCCACCTCAGCGTGCGGAGCAACCTCGGCTACGGCCGCTTCTTCGCGGGCCGCCGGGCGGAACGGGCCGAGCACGACGCCGTGGTCGACATGCTCGGCATCGGCCACCTGCTCGGCAGGCAGCCCGCGGGTCTCTCCGGCGGCGAGCGCCAGCGCGTCGCCATCGGCCGGGCACTGCTGGCGAGACCCCGCCTGCTGCTGATGGATGAGCCGCTGGCGGCGCTGGACGAGGCGCGTAAGGGCGAGATCCTTCCCTATATCGAGCGCCTGCGCGACGAGGCCGGGATCCCGATCGTCTACGTCAGCCACGCGGTCGGCGAGGTCGCGCGGCTCGCCAACACCGTGGTGGTGCTGGAGGCCGGCCGCGTCGCCGCCGCGGGCCCGGCGGAGGCGATCCTGCGCCGGGCCGACCTCGTCCCGGTCCACGAGGCCGAGGCCGGCGCGCTGCTCGACATGACGGTCGCCGGGCACGACCCGGCGGCCGGCCTGACCCGGCTCGAAGGTGCGGCCGGGCGGCTGCTCGTCCCGCTCCTGCCGCGCGCGATCGGCAGCGTCGTGCGGGTGCGCGTGCCGGCCCGCGACGTGCTGATCGCGACCGCGGTGCCGTCGGGCCTCAGCGCGCGCAACATCCTCTCCGGCCGGGTCGCGGCGCTGATCCCGGCTGGCAACGCAGTGATGGTCGAGGTGGCGTGCGGCGGGGCGGTGCTCGCGGCCCGCCTGACCGGGGCCGCCGTGCGCGACCTCGACCTCGCGGTCGGCCGCCCCGTCCACGCGGTGATCAAGAGCGTCGCCCTCGATCCCGCCGGGATGGGCGGGCGCCGGGCGATCGAGATTTGAGGCATGGTCTGACTCGGCCCGCTGCAGCCGCAGCAGCCGATTGCTGCACTCGGAAACGGGCGTTCATGGGCCGTGCGCTCCGAGTGTGTTCGGCGCGGTTTGAGCACCCAAAACCACAGTTCTTCTAGGAGTAAAATCAGCATCCGGTAGTTTTTTAATCGATTGGATTCACTGTAACACAAGGTTAATTCGATCCGATTAATGTGACATATTGCTTCTTCGCAATGCGTGGATTCCATTGAGCTGAAGTGATGACCGACATCGACGCGACCGAGCAAGCATTCGGTTCTCACGACCCCGTCTCGTCGGAGACCGCGTTGGCCGGCGCCGTGGGACTCGCGCGGGCCGCCACGTATGCGTTCATCGCCAACGACGGCACCGGTCGGATCACCTTCGTGAACGAGGCGGCCGAGGCGCTCTTCGGATACGGACCCGGCGCGATGCTGGGCCAAAACGTCGATCTCGTCGTTCCCGAACGGTTTCGCGCCAGCCACGCGGCGGGTTTGGCGCGCATCGCCCGCAACGAGCCCTCCCGGATGGCCGGTCGAACGATCGAGGTCACCGCCAGACGTCGCGACGGCAGCGAGTTTCCGGCCGAATTCACGTTGTCGATCTGGAGAGACCGCTTCGGCCTCGGCTTCGGGGCGATCATGCGCGACATCTCGGAATGGCGCGCCCGCGACGAGCATCTGGTCAGGCTCGCGCATCACGACACGCTCACCGGATTGCCCAACCGCGCTTCCTTCGAAGAGACGCTCGACGCGAGGCTCGCCGCCGGTCAGGCCACGTGCGTCCTCATGCTCGACCTCGATGGATTCAAGGAGGTGAACGACAGCTGGGGGCACGGCACCGGTGATGCCGTCCTCCAAACCCTCGCCATCCGTCTGCCGGCCTGGCTCGATCAGGATGCGATCGTCGCCAGGTTCGGCGGCGATGAGTTCGCGGTGATGCTGCCGGGCGCCACCGATCCCCTGCAGGTCGCGGCCAACGCCGCCGCGCTTCTCGACGCCTTCGCGGCACCGTTCTGCGTCTTAGGTCATACCTTCCACCTGGGCGCCAGCATCGGAGGCGCCATCAGCCCGACGCAGGGCCTGTCGGCAGGCGAGCTCGTCGGCAATGCGGACTTGGCGCTCTTTCGCGCGAAACAGGACGGCAAGCGTCGCTTCCGCTTGTTTCAGCCCGACATGCGGAGCGCGCTGCTTTCGCGACTGGCGCTGCAGTCGGAGTTGCGCCGGGCGGTCACGGCTGGTGAGTTCGTGCTCCACTACCAACCGCAGGTGGCTCTGGATACCAGGCGCATCAACGGTGCGGAGGCCCTCCTGCGATGGCAGCACCCCGAACGCGGTCTGCTGTTTCCGGGCGCCTTCCTGTCCCAGCTCGAGGAGCACCCCCTGGCACTCGAGGTCGGACGCTGGATCCTCGACGAAGCCTGCCGGCAGATGGCGGCTTGGCGCGACGCAGGGCTCCCGATCCGAAAAATGGGCGTCAACCTGTTTACCGCCCAGGTCCGGTCGGGAACGCTGACGTCGGATGTCGCCGACGCTCTCCAGCGGCACCGGCTGAGCCCGGAGATGCTGGAGCTGGAAATCACGGAAACGATCTTCCTGAAGGTCGACGAGCCTGTCATCCGCCCGTTTCGCGACCTGCATCGTCGCGGAGTCGGCATTTCCTTCGACGATTTCGGCACCGGCTACGCCTCCTTGAGCTCGCTCAAGCGTTTCCCTCTGACCCGCCTTAAGATCGATCGCGGATTCGTCCGGGACCTGATGACCGATCAGCACGATGCGGCGATCGTGCGCTCCATCATCCAGATCGGGAACGACATCGGATTGGACATCATCGCAGAAGGAATCGAGACGTCGGACCAGGAGGCGCGGCTGCTCGAGATGGGCTGCAAGCAGGGTCAGGGATTCCTGTACGCCAAGGCGCTGCCGGCGGCCCGGTTCGAGGATCTTTTTCAAGGTCTCGGGCGCCTTGAGAAGATCGCGAGCTGATCGACGAGCAGGAAACCTGCAAGCGCGTTCGCGGAGCCCGTTCCGATCCGCGTGTCAGGTGGTCTGCCCGGCGCGGCGAGACGGGGGAGATGTCGGGCCGTTCCACTGTTCGCCCGGAAGCGGCCCGGCCAGGAATGACCGATTCCGGGCAGCTGCAGTCTGTGGCAAACGACGGGTTTCGGCCCTCAGGCCCGCCCCTCGACGAAGGCGCGCATCAGCACGTGCGCGATCGCCATCGCCGGTGGGGCGAAGAGGTTGTCCGGGTGGCGCCGCTCCAGCATTGCCAGCACCTCGGCGCGGTCGAACCAGCGGGCGTCGGCGAGCTCGGTCGGGTCGGTGACGATGGTCTCGTCCAGCGCTTCCGCCGTGCAGCCGATCATCAGCGAGGACGGGAACGGCCAGGGCTGCGAGGTGTGATAGCCGACCGCGCCGACCCTCACCCGCGTCTCCTCGTAGGATTCGCGTGCGACCGCGGCCTCGATCGTCTCGCCGGGCTCGAGGAAGCCGGCGAGGCACGAGTACATCCCCTCCTTGAAGTGCGGGCCGCGCCCCAGCAGGCAGCGTTCGCCGCGGCGGATCAGCATGATCACCACCGGGTCGGTGCGCGGGAAGTGATGGGCGGCGCAGGTCGGGCATTCCCGCCGGAAGCCGCCGGCGCGGACTAGGGTCTGCGTGCCGCAATTGGCGCAGAACCGGTTGCGCGCGTGCCAGCCGAGCATCGACTTCGCGGTGGCGAGCAGGCCGAGCTCGTCCTGCGGCACGGCGCCCTCGGTGGCGATGGTGCGCAGGTCGAGCGTCCGGAAGCCGTCGCCGGCATAGGCCTCGGCCGCCTCCGGCGCCGCCACCGCCGCGAAGATCGGCCGCCCGTCGAGATGCCCGAGGAAGATCCGCTCCTGGGTGATCAGGGGGTTCGCGCGGACGCCGTCCTCGGCCTCCAGGATCGCGCTCCCGCCCCGAAGCACGAGCGCGTCGCCGGCCAGGAGCACCAGCCGGGTGCCCGGCGCGTCGGGGGGCGGCACCGCGTCCTCCGCCTGCTCCGAGGAATGGCGGACGAGCCGGCTCTGCGTGAAGCCCAGGGTGGCGAAGGGGTCGGTCATCGCCACCTCAGGCTGCTGCGAACAGGGCGCCGGCCCGCTCGGCGAGCTGCGCGCGGGCATGGTGCGGATACGGCTTTCTCGCCTCGAAGCCCCAGACCGGGCCGGGCCAGGCCGGATCCGACAGGAAGCGCCCGACCACGTGGACGTGGAGCTGCGCCACCACGTTGCCGAGCGTCGCGACGTTGACCTTGTCGGGCTTGGCCAGCGCCAGCATCACCCCGGTGGCGAGGTGGACCTCCCGCCACAGGGCGGCGGCATCCTCGGCGGCGAGATCGGTGAGCTCGCTCACAGCCGCCCGGCGCGGCACCAGGATCAGCCACGGGAAGCGGGAATCGTCCATCAGCAGGACGGAGCAGAGGCCGAGGTCGCCGACCGGCACGGTGTCGGCGGCGAGCCGGGAATCGAGAAGGAAATCGGTCATGCCGGGCGATGTAGCGCGGGCGCGCGTCCCGGCGCCATGCCCGCGCTCACGGGCCGCCGGCCCGAACCGGCCGGCGGCGTCGCGCTGTGCGCGATGTCACAGCGTCGGCTCGGTTCCCGCGCGGCCGACCGCGACGAGGTCGGCGTTGACGAGACCGTCGGCGTCGGTGCGCGCGAGCACCACGACGTCGGCGCCGGGCACGAGCAGAGCCCTCTCGCCCGGGGCGATCTGCGCCGTCGGCGTCCCGGGCGGGATGGTGAAGGACTTGCTGCCGCCGTCGTAGACCAGCTCGACCTGCCGCGGCGGATCGAGCGACAGGCCGCCGATCCAGCCCGCGGTGAGCCGCGCGTCGGGGGCCGCGTCCCAGGGCTTGGTGCCGGCCTCGAAGCCGCGCTCGGACGGCGAGTAGATCGCGACCTTGATCGGCTTCGGCTTGCCGTCGGCGCCAGGCACCGAGACGATGCTGACGTAGCTCTCCGGCTTGATGTCGCGGAGGCGGCCTGCGGTCGCGATGAACAGGCGCGTCTTCACGTTCATCAGGACGGTGACGGACCCGCCGGCCGCGCGCCGGATCGTCAGCGTGTCGGCGTCGCGGGCCTCGACGGTGCCCTGGTAGCGCGCGAAGGATTCCGCGGCCTGCGCCGCCACGGAGGTCGCACCCATCGCGAGCGCGATCAGACAAGCTCGGATCACTGTCGTCAGCCCCTCACTCGACCGGGATGGCCGGCGAGGCGCGAACGTCGGGCGAACGGTCGAGGTTCCCGCTTCGCGCGCGGCACACGCCGTCAGTGCGCCATCAGCATCGGCAGGTCGGCGTGGGCGAGCAGGTGGCTCGTCGGGCCGCCGAAGATCATCTGCCGCAGCCGGCTCTGGGTGTAGGCGCCCTTGATCAGCAGGTCGGAGCCGAACTCCTTCGCCTCGGCGAGGAAGGTCTCGCCCGGCGTCCGGCGCCCGGCGGGAAGCGCCTTGTGGTCGGCGGCCACGCCCTCGCAGGCGAGCGAGCGGGCGAGGTCCTCGGCGCTCGGGCCCGGCACCGTGCCGCCCTCGACGCTGAGCACCAGCACGCGGGAGGCGGCCCGCAGCAGCGGCATCGCGAAGGCGACGGCGCGCGCGGTCTCGGTCGAGCCGTTCCAGGCAACCAGGATCGCGTCGCCGAACCGGGTCGGCGGGGTCGGCGGCGCCACCAGGATCGGGCGGCCGCCCTCGAACAGCGCCGTCTCCAGGGTGGTCATGCGCGGCGTACCGTCGGCGGCGCCGGGGCGGCCGACGACGGTGGCCGAGAACAGGCGCGCGTACTGCCCGAGGAAGGCGTCGCCCGCCGGCACGTCCTGCCGCCAGCGATAGCGCGCGCCGGCGCCGGCGACGTTCTCGGGAACGCACAGGCCGTCGCGGGCGTGGCGCGGGATGCCGGCCCCGTCCATGAAGGCGACGAAGCGCCCGCCCGCCTCCTCGGCCTCGGCCCGGTCGGCCTCCTCGTCGCGCAGCCAGGTCATGCCGCCGACCATGTCGACGGGCACGTACTCGGCGAGCGCCGGCCGCAGCGACACGCCCTCGATCAGGCTGCCGAAGCGCTGCGCCACCAGGCGGGTCGTCTCCAGCACCGAGGGCAGGGCGTCGTGGAGCGCGATCGGCACCAGCAGGGTCTTCATCGCGTCGCCTCGCTCGGGTTCGCCATCACCGTCGCGACGCTAATGCGGATCGCCGCGGCGGGAAACTCGCAGCCGCCCGGCGCTCACACGGTTTTCGGCCTCGGAAGGGAATGGCGATCGGGATCGAGGCGGGCGCGGGCGAGGCGCGTCATCGGGCGCTCGACATGGCGGTGGACGAGCAGGGCCGCCACGACGCTCAGGGCCACCATCACGCCGAGCGCGACCCAGGGGCCGAGCCACAATGCGAGGTCGATGCGCGCGAGCGCCTCGCGCAGGCCGCGCAGGACGAAGGGATGGACGAGGTAGAGCGCGTAGGAGGCGTCGCCGAGCGCGGCCAGGGCGGACACGACGGGCGAGGGCGGTCGCGCCTGCGTCCGCGAGCGGCCGAGCGCCGCCGCCGCCACCAGGAAGGCCGCCGGGATGCCGAGGGCGAGCGGGCGCAGGAACCCGTCCGGGAATGGGCCGGTGCGCGCGACGAGCAAGAGCAGGCCGAACCCGGCGAGCGCCAGGCCGGCGCGCGCCGGCCCGCCCAGCCGCACGCCCTCGCCGCGTGCGAGCGCGATCACGGCGCCGAGCCCGAATTCCAGCATCACCGGGTTCGACCAGAACGCCAGCGGCACGGCCCCCGGCTTCAGCCAGGCGCCCGCCAGCACGATCCCGACGAGGGCCGCCACGAGCCAGGCGACGCCGGCCCGGCGACCCCAGCCGAGACCGAGCGCGAACAGCGCGTAGAACGCCATCTCGCAATTGAGCGTCCAGCCGAGGCCGTAGAGCGGCAGCACCGCACCGTCCGGCCGCGCCGCGGGCCAGAACAGGAAGGAGGCGACGACCTGGCCGGCGTCCGGCGGTCCGCCGCTGCCGTTGAGGGCCGACGGAGCCGCCAGCCCGACCGCGAGGTAGAGCGCGGTGACCAGCCAGTACAGCGGCACCACCCGCGCGATCCGATGCGCCAGGAAGCGGCGCCGACCTCCGCCGCTCTGCGCCGCATGGCGCCCGACCGCGTGCGGCGCCGCGGCGTGGACGATGATGAAGCCCGAGATCACGAAGAACACGTCGACGCCGCCGGCCCAGGGCAGCAGCCCGCTCGGGGCGAAGGCCGCGCCCGTCCGCTGCGCCAGCGCGGCCGCCTCGGCCTGCGCATGGTGCATCACGACGAGCAGCGCCGCGACCGCGCGCAGGATCTGAACTGACAAGATCTGGGTGGAGCGGGGCGTCAAGGCGGGGCCTCGGGACGGAAGGACGGCGAAAGGCATGGCGGCTGCCGCGGGGTGGATCAAGCGTCGCAGCCCGCGCGGCGGACGGCGCAAGGTCAGGCAAGACCAGAGGAACCATGCGCGATCGTCATCGTTGGTTCGATGAAGTGCTGTCGCCGTCCGTTTCGGTTGAAACCGGTATGGGCGATACAACTACGCCGGCTTGCACGCTCACCATTCATCGATCGAGGTTTTCAATGCTGAAGAAATACGCCATCCTGTCCGCGCTCGCCTTCGCCGTCTCGACCCCGGCCATGGCCCAGGGCCTGAGCGATTTCCGTCTGCAGTCGCTGCAGGCGAACGCCTTCGAGATCCAGTCGAGCCAGATCGCGCTGTCGAAGTCCCGCAACCCGCAGATCCGGACCTACGCCCAGGAAGCGATCCGCGACCACCGTTCGGCCAACGTCGCCCTCGTCGGCGGTGACCGCAACTACGTCGCCGCGCAGGGCGGCGTGGTCGGCGGTCCGGTGGACGGCTTGATCGGCGCGCCGCTGGCGGTGGCCGGTGGCGCCGTCGGCGCGGCGACCGGCGCGGCCGCGGGCGTGGTCGGCGGGACGCTGAACGGCGGCCCGGTCGGCGGCCTCGAAGGCCTCGGCTCGGGCGCGCAGCGCGGCGCCGCAGCGGGCAGCCGCCTCGGCAATGCCGACGTCGATCAGACGGCCGGCACCACGGTGGTTCAGCCCAGCCCCGAGCAGCAGGCGATGCTGGCGGAGCTCTCCGCCACCCCGTCGGGCCCGCGCTTCGACCGCCTCTACGTGAGCCAGCAGGTCCAGGCGCACCGGATGACGATCGGCATGACCGAGGCCTACGCCTCGTCCGGCCCGAACCCGGCGCTTCGCACCTACGCGCAGCAGGCCCTGCCGGTGCTGCAGCACCATTACGGCATGGCCCAGCGCCTGCCGGGCGCCCGCGACGCGATGTAATCGTCCGATCCCTCTCGGCGCCGACGCCGAGCGCGGCTCATGAGACAGGGCGGCAGGCGCAAGCCTGCCGCCCTTTTCGTTGGTCCGGTCTTTCGTCGGCCCTGGCCTTCCCGTTCCGATCGATCTCGTATTGAAAGGCGAGGCGGGTGCTTTCGAACCAAAGCACCCGCCTCGCCGGACGCGTCAGCTGCAGCTCATCATTGCGGAGGGGCGCAGCGGCTCGCCGCTTCGATCGACCGCCTGCGCGAAGTCCCCGGTCTCGGGATTGCGGACCAGAAGGTCGCCCGTGGCCACGCCGAAATGCGCACCGTGCAGCTTCAGGGTGCCGGCCTCGACCCGTTCCTTGATGAACGGGAAGGTCATCAGGTTCTCGAGGCTCTGGCTGACCATCGCGTGCTCGAGACGGGTGAGGTATTCGGGTGCGCTCGAGTCGCCGGCCTTCGCCTCGGCGGGCTCGACGAGGGAGACCCACTTGCCGATGAAGTTGCCCTTCGAGAGCGGCTTGGCCTTGTTGGCGTAGGCCTTGATGCCGCCGCAGCTTGCGTGGCCGAGCACGACGATGTTCTTGACCTCGAGGCCCTGCACCGCGAACTCGATCGCCGCCGAGGTGCCGTGATAGTCGCCGCCGGTCTCGTAGATCGGCACGATGGCGGCTACGTTGCGGATCACGAACAGCTCGCCGGGGCCGACGTCGAAGATCGCTTCCGGCGCGACCCGGCTGTCGCAGCAGCTGATCACCAGCGTCTCGGGCTCTTGGGCGGTCGCCAGCTCGGCGAAGCGCTTCCGCTCCGTGGGAAAGCGGCCGGAGAGGAAGGAACGGTAGCCGTCGGTGAGCGCGGTCGGAAACATGGGTCCTCCTGACAATCGAGAAATTCCGTCACGGAACGAGTGGCCTGAGCCCCCTGTTCCACGCTCAAGTTTGCTGCCAGGTCAGGATGATCGGGGCGTCTGGAACGTGTCCGGCGACGAGGCGCTCGGCGAGCTGACCGAGGCCGGCGGGCTCGATCCGCGCCTCGGTGGCGAGCAGCTCGGCCACCGTCCACCAGCGCGTGCCGTGCAGCGGGTTGTCCTCGGTCTCCATCAGGCGGCTGGTGTCGATCCGGTCGTCGGGCAGACGCACCAGGAAATAGCGCTCGCGTGCATCGCGCGACTGCCGGAACAGGTGGAACGGGCCGTCGCAGGCCGCGACCTGCGGGCTGATCGCGCAGTCGGCCCGGCCGATCTCCTCCGACAATTCCCGGCGGCAGGCCGTAACGTGGTCCTCGCCGGGCTCCAGCCCGCCGCCCGGCATGAACCAGAACCGCAGCGGCGTGCCGTCCGGCGCATGCGCGTGCACCGATTCGTACTCGATCAGCAGCAGTCGGTCGGCGGGATCGAACACCAGCGCGCGGGCGACGTGGCGGATCGCGGGGTTCGGGTCTCGGGTCTGTTCGCTCATGGCCCAGGTCGTTAGCAGACTTTGCGTGGCTCGCGGGATTCGGCCCGGTCGCCCCCCTGAAGCGGCGCCGGCATCCAGATCACCGCCGGCAGGCCGTGGGCGTCGCGCTCGGGCAGGTCCGGCAGCGGGCTCGCGCGGCCGAGGAGGATGTCGCGGGCGACGACGAGGCCGGCCATCGCGTCGAGGTGGTCGTCGGCACCGACGCCGCGCGGCCGTGCGCCGTGAACCAGCGTCTCCGGCAGCCCGGCGGCGACGAGGAGCGCCCGGCGCAGGTCCAGCCCGGCCTGCCGCTGCGGCCCCTTCTTGCCCGCCGCCAGCGCCCGGTCGCCGTTGAGGCGGCGGAAGGCGATCTCGGGATGGACCTCGTGCAGGCGCGCCGTCAGCGCCGGCCACTCGCGCAGCAGGGCGTCCACCGCGCGGATGTAGCGGAAGATGTTGAAGCACTGGATCGAGGGCGCGAAGGGCGGCGCGCTGCCCGCGCGCGACAGCGCCTTGGCGGTCTCGTAGTCGTCGGCGAAGATCGCCGCGCGCGGCGGCACCGGGAACACGCTCGACCGGCCGGCGCCGAGATAGGCGCGTGCGGCCCGGTCGGCCGCCCGGCCTCCGCCCGTCGCGCGGTCCGGCAGTCCGATCGGCACGTCGATGCCGACCGAGACCGGCGCTTCCGGTCCGTCGAGGCACTCGGCGACGGTGGAAAACAGGGCCGCGCGGTGGCGGCCGGGATCGTCGAGGTCGAGCAGCACGCCGGCCCAGGCGCCGCGGCAGCCGTCGAGTCCCGCGATCCAGCGCGCCATTCCCGCTCCTTGTCTCGCCGTCCGGAGAACGCTATCGGCGCTTCTGTCTTACGGACGTCGCCCCGCCGACGGAAAGATGCCGCCATGACCGAGATCCGTCCGCGTCGCAGCGTGCTGTCCCTGCCGGGCTCGAACCCGCAGGCCCTGGAAGCGGCTCGCACCCTGCCGGTCGACGCGGTGCTGCTCGATCTGGAGGAGACCGTCCCGCCCGAGGCCAAGGACGGCGCCCGCAAGACGGTGGCCGCCGCGGTGACGGGCCGTGCCTACGGTCATCGCGAGGTGGTGGTCCGCATCAACGCGCTCGATTCGGCCCACGGCGAGGCCGACCTCGCGGCGATCGCCGCGGCCGGCCCCGACGCGATCCTGGTGCCGAAGGTGAGCAGCCCCGACGCCCTGGTGGCCGTCGGCGCCCGCTTGAGGCGCCTCGGCGCGGCGCCGGCGCTGCGGATCTGGGCGATGATCGAGAGCCCCCTCGCGGTGCTGCAGGTCGGCGCGATCGCCAGCGCCGCGCGCGACGTCGACATCCGCCTGTCCTGCCTCGTGGTCGGCACCGGCGACCTCGCCGCGGCGACCCGGATCCGCCGCGGCGTCCCCGGCCGCCCGGCGCTGATGCCGCTGCTGATGAGCGTCGTCGCCGCGGCCCGCGCCTACGAGATCGACGTCATCGACGGCGTGTTCGAGGCGACCGCCGACGAGGCCGGCTTCCGCGCCGAGGCCGAGCAGGCCCGCGACGGCGGCTTCGACGGCAAGGTGCTGATCGATCCCGCGCAGATCGCCGCCGCCAACGCGGTGTTCGGCCCGAGCCCGGATGCGGTCGCGCAGGCGCGTGCGGCGATCGCCGCCTTCGCCGGCCCGGCCGCCCGCGAGCGCGGCACGGCCGCGTTCCGGGGCCGCACGATCGACCGATCCCATGCCGATGAGGCCCATCGCATCGTCGCCCTGGCCGACGCCATCGCGGCGCGCCGGCCGTGAGCGACGCGCTGCCCGAGGTCGGCATCCGCGGGCTCGATCCGCGGCTGGCGGGGTGGGGGTTTCCGCGATGGGGCTCGACCCAGGCCGCCGGCCTCGACCTCCATGCCTGCCTCGACGCGGCACTCGACCTCGCGCCGCAGGGGCCGCCGGCGCTGATCCCCGCCGGCTTCACGGTGCTGATCCGGGAGGCCGGCTGGTGCGGGCTGATCTTCCCCCGGTCCGGCCTCGGCCATCGCGCCGGGCTGGTGCTCGGCAACGGCACCGGGGTGATCGATGCCGACTACGAGGGCCCGCTGATGATCTCGGCCTGGAACCGCAACCCGGCCGGCGACCCGATCCGGATCGCGCCGGGCGAGCGCATCGCGCAACTGGTGTTCACGCGGGTCGCGCGGCCGCGGCTGGTCGTGACCGACGCGGATGAGCCGGCATCGGCGCGGGGCGTCGGCGGGTTCGGGTCGAGCGGCCGGTGACGAGGCCGAAGGATCGCGCCTCTTCTCCCTCCCCCGCAGAGGGGGGAGGGAAGAGAGCGCGGTCAGCCGAAAGCCCCACGCTGCGTCTACTCCGCCGCCGCCTTCGCCGGAACACATCCCTCCTCGGGCAGGCCGAAGCGGCCGATCGTGTCCTGCAGGCGCAGGGCCGCGTTGATCAGCGCCATGTGCGAGAAGCCCTGCGGGGTGTTGCCGCGCTGCTCGCCGGACTCCGGGTCGATCATCTCGGCGAACAGCCCGACGTCGTTGCCGCGCGCCAGCAGGCGCTCGAACGCCGCCTTGGCCTCGCCGGTGCGGCCGTCGAGCGCCAGGCAGCCGACGCGCCAGAAGGCGCAGGCGGTAAACGTGCCCTCATCGCCCGCGAGACCGTCGTCCATGCGGTAGCGGTAGATCAGGTCGCCGACGCCGAGCTCGTCCTCGATCGCGGCCAGCGTCTTGCGCAGGCGCGGGTCGCTCGGGTCGATCGCGCCGAACAACGCCACGCGCAGCACCGCCGCGTCGAGGTGGTGCGAGCCGTAGGCGCCGGTGAAGGCCTGCCGCTCCTCGTTCCAGGCCTTCTCCAGGTAGTCGGCGCGGATCTCGGCGGCGATCCGCTCCCAGGTCTCGATCTTCTCCGGCGGCACGCCCGCGATGTTGCGGCCGATCCGGGCGGCGTCGTTCAGCGCCACCCAGAGCATCGCCTTGGTGTGGAGCTGGTGGCGCGGGCCGGTGCGCAGCTCCCAGATGCCGTCGTCGGCCTCGTCGCGGCAGGCGATGGCGCGGCGGGTGAGGTTGTCGAGCACCTCGGGCAGGCGGTCGTGGACCTTCTCCGGCGGGTCGTACTCGACCGCTTCGAGGAAGACGCAGAGCGCACGCACCAGCTCGCCGTAGATGTCGTGCTGGTCCTGGCCCTCGGCGGCGTTGCCGATCAGCGGCGGCCCGACGTCGCGCCAGCCGGAGAGGTGGTCGAGCTCCTCCTCCGGCGGCATCGCCTCGGCGATGCCGTAGAGCAGCTTGGTGTCGCGGCCGAAGCTGCCGTCCGCTTCGCGCAGGAAGCGCAGGAACTCCGAGGCCTCGCGGACGTAGCCGAGCATCACGAAGGCGGTGACGGTGAAGGTCGCGTCCCGCATCCAGGTGAAGCGGTAATCGTAGTTGCGGTTGCCCGGAACCGCCTCGGGCAGGCCGGCGGTGGCCGCCGCGACGATGGCGCCCGACGGCGAGTAGGTCAGCAGCTTCAAGCACAGGGCCGAGCGCAGCACCGCGTCGCGATAGGGGCCGTGATAAGTGCAGCGCTCGCTCCAGCGCCGCCAGTAGTCGATGGTCGCCGCGACCCGGCGCTCGGCGCCGGCGAAATCGTCGATCGCGGCCCGCTCCCCGTCCTCGCCGTGGGTGAGGACGAGGTAGGCGGTCTCGCCCGCCGCGATCGCGAACCGGCTCACGGCGACCGCGCCGTCGAGCCTCGGCTCGGGCGCGGCGTTGACGCGGAGCCGCTGCTTGCCGGCCTCGAACAGCACCGTCGCGCCGTCGGCGATCGGGATGCCGTCGCAGCGGGCGTAGTCGAAGGTCGGGTGCACCAGGAAGCGCCCGGCGACGTGGCCGTCGATGCAGGTGAGCAGGCGGATCAGGCGGCTCTCGCCCTCGCCGTCGGGCCCTTCCTCGGGCTCGGGGGTCGGCGGATTGACCGGCATCACGTCGACCAGCCGGGCGCTGCCGGTCTCGGTGACGAAGGTCGTCTCCAGCACGTTGGTCTCGGGCACGTAGCGCCGCGAGGTCGAGCGCAGGCCCTCGAACGCGATCCGGCAGGAGCCGCCCTTGTCGTCGTCGAGCAGCGCGAGGAACAGGGCCGGCGAATCGTGACGCGGCCAGCACAGCCAGTCGACCGAGCCGTCGCGGGCGATCAGCGCGGTCGAGTGGGTGTCGCCGATGACGGCGTAGTCTTCGATGGGCTTGTACAAGGCGATGCGTTTCCCGGAGGCTCGACCCGTTCTAACGCGTGGCATCCCCGGTTCGACCGTGCCTGACGAAATGTCACATAGGTTTATGTCCCGGCGTGGAACTCGGCGACGTGCTCGGCGACGATCGCGTCGAACGAGGCGTCGGCGGTGAAGCCGAGGTCGAGCGCGCGTTCAGTGGCGAAGGCCTCGGGCCAGGTCTCGATGATGCGGGCGACGGCCGGATCGGGCTCGCGGCGGATCAGGGCGACCGCCTTGTCGCCACCGACCTTGCGCAGGGCCTCGATCTCCTCGGCCACGGTGGCCGACACCCCCGGCAGCGTCAGCGCACGCCGCAGCCCGAGGCGGGCGAGGTCGAGCCCGGCCGCGTGCAGCAGGAAGCCGATCGCGGCCGAGGGGCTCGCGAACCAGTGGCGCACGGTCTCGGGCACCGGCAGGATCGCCGGTTGGCCGGCCAGCGGCTCGCGGATGATGCCGGAGAAGAACCCCGACGCCGCCTTGTTCGGCTTGCCCGGGCGCACGCAGATCGTCGGCAGGCGCAAGGCGATGCCGTCGAGGAAGCCGCGGCGGGAATAGTCGGCGAGCAAAAACTCGCCCATCGCCTTCTGGGTGCCGTAGGAGGAGGCCGGCGTGACGATCCAGTCGTCGCCGATCACCGGTGGCAGCGGCGGCCCGAACACCGCGAGCGAGGAGGTGAACACCACCTTCGGCCGGTAGCCGTCGGCCAGGTGCGCGCGGCGGATCGCGTCGAGCAGCAAGCGGGTGCCGTCGAGGTTGACCCGGTAGCCGAGCTCGAGGTTCGCCTCCGCCTCGCCCGAGACGACGGCTGCGAGGTGGAAGACGAGGCCGGGCCGCCCGGCGATGGCGGCGTCGGCCGCGTCCGGCGCGGTGAGGTCGGCGGCCTCGGTGCGGACGTTGCCGGCGAAGCCCGCGGGCGCGTCGGGCTGGACCACGTCGATCAGGGTCAGCGCGTCGAGCGGCGCGCCGCCGACGGCGCCGGACGCGACCAGGGCCTTGGTGAGCCGGCGGCCGATCATGCCGGCGGCGCCGAGGATCAGGGCGTGCATGGGAAGCTCCTTGGTCGGCATGTTCGGCCGCGATCGATCTGCGTTGCCCTACCGGCTCCCCCCCCGCACCCGAGTCGGGCCTGCCCGACTTGGGTACACGACTTGGGCACACAAGGTGCGGATCTCGGGCAAGCCCGAGATCCGTCGGGGGAGGGAAGGCGCGACGAGACTTTCGAAGGCGGTCAGGGAAGCGAGAAGCACCCGTATCGCTCACCGCATCAGGGCGAGCGCGCGCAGGAAGAAGTCGCGGCCGCCGAAGTTGCCGGATTTCAGCGCAAGCAGCATCGGATCGCCGCCGGCCGTGCGCAGGACGGGGACGCCGGCGGCGATCTCGGGGCCGAGCAGGAAGGCCTTCAGCCCGAGATGGTCGACCACCGCGCCGGAGGTCTCGCCGCCGGCGACCACGAGCCGGCGGACGCCGCGGGCGACGAGGTCCGCGGCGAGTTGCGCCAGCGCCGCCTCGATCGCCTGGCCGACCGCGGCGCCGCCGTGCCTGGCCTGGAGCGTGCGCACCGCGTCGGGCGCGGCGCTGCTGGCGACGAGGACCGGGCCGGCGGCAAGGCGCTCGGCGGCCCAGGCGATGGCCGCCTCGACCTCGCCGGGGCCGGACAGCAGCCGCTCGGTGTCGAGGCGCAGCACCGGCATGTGATCGGCCGCGGCCTCGATCTGCGCCAGCGTCGCCTGCGAGCAGCTGCCCGCGAGGCACGCGGCGTGGCCGCCGACCGCTTCGCCCGCCACCGCACCGGCGCCGGATGCGCCGTGCCCGTCCGCGACCAGCGCGCGGGCGAGCCCGAGGCCGAGGCCCGAGGCGCCGCAGGAGACGCGGTGCCGCAAGGCGGCGCGGCCGAGGATCTCGAGGTCGGCATCGAAGATCGCGTCGGCGATGGCCGCCCCGTGGCCCTCCTTCGCCAGGGCGTCGAGGCGCGCGGCGACCGCGTCCGGACCGCGCGTCACGGTGGCGATGTCGATCAGCCCGACCGTGCCGGCGCTCTGGCGGGCGAGCACCCGCACGAGGCTCGAATCGCGCATCGGGTTGAGGGGGTGGTCCTTCAGCGGGCTCTCGGCGAGCAGCGTCGCGCCGACGAAGAGATGACCCTGGTAGACGCTGCGCCCGGTCTCGGGAAAGGCGGGGGTGACGAGCGCGATCGGCTCGGCCGCATCCGCCCGCAACGCGTCGAGCACCGGGCCGATGTTGCCGGCCTCAGTCGAATCGAAGGTCGAGCAGACCTTGAACAGCACGTGGCCGGCACCGCGCCGGCGCAGCCAGGCGTCGGCCTCGCGGGAGCGCACCACCGCCTCGCGCGGGTCGATCGACCGGCTCTTCAGCGCCACCACCACCGCATCGACTTCCGGCAGGGCGAGGTCGTCGGCCGGCACGCCGATCGTCTGCACCGTGCGCAGGCCGGCCCTGGTCAGGGTGTTGGCAAGGTCCGAGGCGCCGGTATAGTCGTCGGCGACGCAGCCGAGCGCGAGCGGCAGGCTCATCGCGCATCCCCCCGCCGGCCTTCGCGATAGGGCGCGAACCAGCCGAGGCCCGCGACGGTGCCGGCGGCCGGGTTGTACTCGCAGCCGACGAACCCGTCGTAGCCGAGCCGGTCGAGCTCCGCGAAGAGGAAGGCGTCGTCGATCTCGCCGGTGCCGGGCTCGTGTCGCCCCGGCACCGAGGCGGTCTGCACGTGGCCGACGATCGGCATCAGCGCGCGCAGCCGCATCGTCACGTCGCCGTGCAGGATCTGGCAGTGGTAGAGGTCGAACTGCAGCTTCAGGTTCGGCCGCGCGAGGTCGCGGATCAGCGCCGCCGCCGCCCCGAAATCGTTCAGGAAGTAGCCCGGCATGTTGCGGCCGTTGATCGGCTCCAGCACGAGGTCGAGCCCCGCCGCGCCGAGAGCGTCGGCGGTCCAGGCGACGGCGCGGCGGTAGGCGTCGCGCGCGGCCGGATCGTTCGGGTCGGCCAGCCCCGCCATCAGGTGGAGGCGCCCGACGCCGGTGGCCTCGGCGTAGCGCAGAGCGGTCGCGACGCCCTGCTTCAGGTCGTCGAAGCGCTCGGGCAGGGCCGCGAGCCCGCGCTCGCCGGCCTCGAAGTCGCCCGGCGGCAGGTTGAACAGCGCCTGCGTCAGGCCGTGGCGCGCCAGGCGGTCGGCGATGGCGTCGGCCGGATGCGCGTAGGGGAACAGGAACTCGACGGCGCCGAAGCCCTGGTCCGCGGCGGCGGCGAAGCGGTCGAGGAAGGGGAGCTCGGTGAACATCAGGGTGAGGTTGGCGGCAAAGCGCGGCATGGATGGACCTCCTCAGCGCTTCGCGGCCGGCAGGGTCGCGCCCGAGACCTGGGCGTAGAGCCGCGCGACGGAGGCGTCGTCGTCGCGGCCCATCCCCGAGCCCGACGCCATCAGGAACATCTGCAGGGCGGCGGCCGCCACCGGCACCGGGTACTTCTCGGCGCGCGCCATGTCCTGCACGATGCCGAGGTCCTTGACGAAGATGTCGACCGCGCTTCTGGGGCTGTAATCGCCGTCGAGGACGTGCGGCATCCGGTTCTCGAACATCCAGGAATTGCCGGCCGACTTCGTGATCACCTCGTAGACGCGGGCGAGGTCGAGGCCCTGCTTGGCGGCGAAGCTCATGGCTTCCGACGCGGCGGCGATGTGCACGCCCGCGAGCAGCTGGTTGATCATCTTGAACGCCGCGCCCTGGCCGGCTTCGTTGCCGAGCTCGTAGAGCGTGCCGGCCATCGCATCGAGCGCCGGGCGCGCCGCATCGAAGGCGGCGGCCGAGCCGGAGGCGAGGAAGGTCAGAGCCCCGTCGGCGGCGCGCGCCGCGCCCCCGCTCATCGGCGCGTCGAGGTAGTGCCGGCCGGTGGCCTCGAGCCGCGCCGCCAGCCGCCGGGCGACGGCCGGGTCCATGGTCGCCGAGGAGACGAACACCGCGCCCTCCGGCATCGCCGCCGCGGCGCCGGCCTCGCCGAACAGCACGGCCTCGGTCTGGGCGGCGTTGACGACGACGCAGATCACGACGCTCGCGCCCTCCGCCGCTTCGGCCGGGCTCGCCGTGCCGCGCCCGCCGGCCGCCGAGAAGCGGTCGACCGCCTCGGGGTTCACGTCGCAGGCCGCGACCGTGAAGCCGGCCCGCAGCAGCGAGGCCGCCATGCCGAAGCCCATCGAGCCGAGGCCGATCACCGCGGCGTGCCGGGCGGAGGAGGGTGCTGTCATCGGGGATATCCGGTCGGGGGTCTGCGGAAGGTGCGCCGGTTTCAGCGGTTCACGAGGCGCTTGGGCGTCACGAAGGTCGCGACCGAGCCGAGCACCAGCATGGCGGCGAGCGCGTACATGCCGGTGGCGGTGTTGCCGCTGTAGTCCTTCAGGGCGCCGATCACGTAGGGGCTGGCGAAGCCCGCGAGGTTGCCCACCGAGTTGATCAGCGCGATGCCGGCGGCGGCGCCCGCCCCCGACAGGAACGCGGTCGGCATCGACCAGAACAGCGGCGCGCAGGTGAGCACCCCGCCCGCGGCGATCGAGAGCGCCATGATCGCGATCACCGTGCTGCCGGCGGTGGCGGCGACGACGAAGCCGACCGCGCCGCAGAGCGCGGGCACGATCAGGTGCCAGCGGCGCTCGCGCATCCGGTCGGCGCTGCGCCCGAGCAGGATCATCACGAACACCGCGAACAGGAACGGGATCGCGCTGATCAGGCCGATGTTGAGGTTGCCCTGCACGCCGGTGGCTTTCACCAGCGTCGGCATCCAGAAGGTCAGGCCGTACTGGCCCGTGACGAAGCAGAAGTAGATGAAGCTCATGAACCAGACGCGGCCGTTCCGGAACACGGTCGCGATCGAGTGCGGGCTCGCCTCCTTGCCGACGTTGTCGGCCGCGATGTCGCGCTCGATCACCGCCTTCTCGGGGTCGGTCAGCCACTTGGCCTCGGAGGCCCGGTTGTCGAGGTAGAAGAACACCGCGATGCCGACCAGCACCGCCGGCACCGCCTCGATCACGAACATCCACTGCCAGCCGGCGAGCCCGTGGGCGCCGTTGAAGGCATCCATGATCCAGCCCGAGAGCGGGTTGCCGAAGATGCCCGAGACGGGGATCGCGGCCATGAACACGGCGATGACCTTGGCCCGGCGATGCGCCGGGAACCAGGCCGTCGTGTAGAGGATCACGCCCGGGTAGAAGCCCGCCTCGGCCAGCCCGAGCAGGAAGCGCATGACGTAGAAGGTCGTGGCGGAGTTCACGAACAGGAACGCACCCGAGATGATCCCCCAGGTGACCATGATCCGGGCGATCCAGATCCGCGCGCCGACCCGGTGGAGGATCACGTTCGAGGGCACCTCGAACAGGAAGTAGCCGACGAAGAACACGCCCGCGCCGAAGCCGTAGACCGTCTCGCTGAAGCCGAGGTCCTGGGACATCTGCAGCTTGGCGAAGCCGACGTTGACCCGGTCGAGGTAGGCGACGACGTAGCAGAGCATCAGGAACGGCACGAGGCGCCAGAACACCTTGGTATAGGTCTGCTCGACGAAGTCCTTCGACGGCACGGCGCTGCCCGGCAGCACGGCGGCTGGTGAACTCATGGCGTCCTCCGTCGCCGACGTCTTGGCGTGCCGGCGTTCTGCTTGGTTCCGCACCGTTTCCCGGCGCTTGAAACCTGCCTATCTCAGTTTGGCAGCGCTGCCAATCAGCTTGCGGGTGACAGCGATGCTCGATATGTCGCTGAGCGCATCGCCACGCGAAGGGCCTCCATGAACCTGCATCGGCGCCTCGTGACGCTGGCGGACGTCGCCCGGGAGTCGGGGTTCGGCGAGAGCACGGTCTCGCGGGTGCTGCGCAACCAGGGCTCGTTCTCGAAGCGCACCGCAGACCGGGTGGCCGCGGTCGTGGCCGAGCTCGGCTACGTGCCGAACCGGCTGGCCGGGTCGCTCGCGGGCAACGCGGCGTCGGCCGGCTCGCAGCTCGTCGGCATCGTGATCCCGTCGCTCGCCAACATCGTCTTCCCCGACCTGCTGCGCGGGCTGACGGGGGCGCTCGACCGCACCGGCTTCCAGAGCGTGATCGGCGTCTCCGACTACGATCCCGACCGCGAGGAGGCGCTGGTCGGCGCGCTGCTGTCGTGGCGCCCGGCCGGTCTCGTCGTCACCGGGGTGGAGCACAATCCCGGCACCGTCGCGCTCCTGCGCGCCGCCGGGATCCGCGTGGTCGAGATGATCGACACCGACGGGCCGGGCCTCGACCTCGTCGTCGGCTTCTCCAACCGGGCGGTCGGCGAGGCGAGCGCCGCGCACCTGCTCGGGCGGGGCTACCGCCGCATCGGCTATGTCGGCCACGACATTCTTCGCGACCTCCGGGCGGGGAAGCGGCTCGCGGGATTCGAGGCGGCCCTGCAAGGCGCGGGGCACGGGCTGATCGACCGTGAGGTGGTCGCAGAACCGTCCTCCGCCACGGCGGGGCGCGCGGCGCTCGACCGGCTGCTCGACCGCACGTCGGACCTCGACGCCGTCTACTTTTCCAACGACGACATGGCGCTCGGCGGCTACTTCTGCTGCCTGGCGCGCGGCTGGTCGATCCCGCACCGCCTCGCGCTGTTCGGCTACAACGGCCTCGACATCACCGCGGCGATGCCGCAGCCGCTCTCGACCATCCGCACGCCGCGACTGCGGATCGGCGCTGTCGCCGCCGAGCGCCTGGCGGCCGGCGGCCCGGCCGAGACGATCGACCTCGGCTTCGAACTGATGGAAGGCGCGACCGCATGAGTCAGGCCCGATGAGCGAATCCACCCTGCGCGAAAGCATCTGCCGCTACGGGCGCTCGCTGTTCGAGCGCGGGCTGACGCCGGGCTCCTCGGGCAACATCTCCCTTCGGCTCGATGACGGGGGCTGGCTGGTGACCCCGACCAACGCCTCGCTCGGCTTCCTCGACCCGGCCCGGATCTCGCGTCTCGACGCGACGGGACGGGTGGTCTCCGGCGACACGCCGACGAAGGAGATCCCGCTCCACACCGCGCTCTACGAGAGCCGCGCCGAAGCGCGCGCCATCGTCCACCTGCACTCGACGCACGCGGTCGCGGTGTCGATGCTGCCCGAGATCGACCCGAAGGCGGTGCTGCCGCCGCTGACGCCGTACTACCTGATGCGCACCGGCGGCACGGTGCTGGTCCCGTACTACCGCCCCGGCGACCCAGGCGTCGCCGACGCGATCCGGGGCCTGGCGGGGAAGTACAGTTCGGTGCTGCTCGCCAACCACGGCCCGGTCGTCGCCGGCGCGAGCCTGGAGGCCGCAGTCTTCGCCACCGAGGAGCTCGAGGAGACGGCCAAGCTCTACCTGCTCCTGCGCAACCTCAACCCGCGCCATCTCAGCCCCGCCCAGGTCGCCGACCTCGTCCAGCATTTCGGGCTGACGTTGCCGGAGCACGAGGGGGAGGGACACGGATGTGCTTCGTCCTGAAACCGCCCCGTCATTCCGGGGCGCCGAAGGCGAGCTCGGAATCCAGAATCACAGGTCGTTCCCCAGATTTCACCGATAGCGGATCTAGATTCCGGGCTCCGCTCCGCGGCCCCGGAATGACGGGGAGATGTTCAGAGGCCTGTCCTCCCCGCGAGCGTTGGGTAAAGATCGGACCATTCGGGATTGAGGTCTTCGATCAGCCGGATCTTCCAATCGCGGCGCCACTTCTTCAGCGCCTTCTCGCGATCGATGGCATCGACGATCCGATCGTAGAACTCGTACCAGACGAGGCGATCCACGGCGTAAGTCGCTGTGAAACCGCGATTGCGTTTCACTTTGTGTTCGTGGACGCGCCGCGCGCGATCGTTCGTGACGCCGAGATAGAGCGTCCCGTGGCGACGGCTGGCGAGCATGTAGACCGCACGCGACATGGCTGACGATCCTCGAATCGCCGATCCAGCATCGCGAAAACCTCAATCCTTCGCCAGCATCGACCGCCCGATCGAGAACACCCGGCCGTCGCCGAGGAGATGCGCCGTGAACCCCGCCGAGAACAGCGGCTCGAACGCCGCGTCGCGGACGTTGAGGCCGCCGGCATAGGCCCCGAAGGCCGGCATCACCAGGCGGGTGCCGTCGGTGACGAAGCAGCGGCGGCGCACCGCGCGTCCGCGCATCGCGACCTTGCCGCACGGGTGGAGGTGGCCGGCGATCTCGCCCGGCGCCGCGCCCGGGGTCGGCTCGTGGCGGAGGGTGAGGCCGCCGAGCGTCATCACCTCGGCGTAGCGACCGCCGACGCCCTCGCTCACGGCGGCGTCGTGGTTGCCGGCGATCCAGACCCAGTCGCGGCCCTGCTGCAGGGCGGCGACCATCGCCCGGTCGCCGGGCTCCATCCGCTCGGGGCCGCGGGAATCGTGGAAGCTGTCGCCGAGCGCCACGATGCAGGCCGGGTCGAAGCGCGCCACCGCCTCGTGCAGGCAGGCCAGCGTCTCGCGGGTGTCGTAGGGCGGCAGGAACTGGCCGGTGCGGGCGGCGTAGGCCGAGCCCTTCTCGAGGTGGAGGTCGGAGACGATCAGCGTGCGGTGATCGGCCAGCCACAGGCCGCCGCACCGGTCGAGGGTGAGGGTCTCGCCGGACAGCTGCAGGCCGGGGGATTTTTGATTCTTCTCGAGTCTCAGGCCGAGCGCCAAGATGGTGTCCTCGTCGGTAGGGAAGGGCGGCGTCACCCCAGCGCCTCCTCGAGAAGCTGGGCCTCGGCCTCGGCCAGGATCTCGTCGGCGCCCTCGCCGTAGACCCGTTCGCGCCCGATCTCCAGCATCACAGAGACCGAGAGCGGCGAGACCCGGTCGAGGGCCTTGTGGGTGATTCGCCCCTGGATGCGCTCCAACATCATGCCGAGCCGCCTCACGTCGAGGAGTCCGGTTGCCGCATCCTGGCGCGCGGCGCGCATCAGCAGGTGGTCGGGCTGGTGCTTGCGCAGCACGTCGTAGATCAGGTCGGTGGAGATCGTGACCTGCCGGCCGGTCTTCTTCATGCCGGGATGGCGGCGCTCGATCAGCCCGGCGATGACCGCGCATTGGCGGAAGGTGCGCTTCATCATCGAGGATTCGTCGAGCCAGGCGTCGAGGTCGTCGCCGAGCATGTCCTGGGCGAACAGGTCTTCGAGGAAGGCGGGATCCCGGGCGATCCGCTCGGACAGGTCGCGGGTCATGAAGATCGCGATGCCGTAATCGTTGGCGGCGAAGCCCAGCGGGCGCAGGCCGGCGCGCTCCAGCCGCCGGGTCAGCAGCATGCCGAGCGTCTGGTGCGCGAGCCGGCCCTCGAACGGGAACGCCGTGAGGTAGTGGCGCCCGGCCCGCGGGAAGGTCTCGACCAGGAGGTCGCGCTCGCCCGGCAGCAGCGAGCGGCTGCGCTGGAGGAGCAGGTAGTCGGCGACCTGGCGCGGCAGCCGGTCCCACTCGAACGGGTCGGCGATGATCGCGCGGACGCGGGCGGCGAGGTAGGTCGAGAGCGGGAACTTCGAGCCGGCATAGGACGGGATCGCCGGGTCGGTCCCGGGCCCGGCGCGCGTGGCCATCGCCTCGTCCTCGGCCAGGCCCTCGAAGCGCAGCACCTCGCCGGCGAACAGGAAGGTGTCGCCCGGCGTCAGCGTGTCGGCGAAGTCCTCCTCGATCTCGCCGAGCACCCGGCCGGTCTTCGGCAGCACGGTGTTGGGCTTGCCCCGCATCGCGCGCGCGAGGCGGACCTTCACCTTGGCCGCCTCGACGATGGTGCCGATGTTCATCCGATACTGCTGGGCGACGCGCGCGTCGCGCACCCGCCACAGCCCGTCCGGCCCGCGCAGGATCTTGGCGAAGCGCTCGTAGGCGCGCAGCGCGTAGCCGCCGGTGGCGACGTAGTCGACGACCGCCTCGAAATCCTCCCAGGACAGGGTGGCGTAGGGGGCGGCCGAGATCACCTCGTCGTAGAGCGCCACCGGGTCGAACGCGTCGGCGCAGGCCATGCCGAGCACGTGCTGGGCGAGCACGTCCGGCGCGCCGAGGCGGGCGTCGGGCGTGTCCTGCGCCGCCTCCTCGACCGCGTCGAGCGCCGCTTGGCATTCCAGGATCTCGAAGCGGTTGCCGGGGACGAGGTAGGCCTTCGACGGCTCGTCCATGCGGTGGTTGGCGCGCCCGATCCGCTGCATGATCCGGCTCGCCCCCTTCGGCGCGCCGACGTTGACCACGAGGTCGACGTCGCCCCAATCGATGCCGAGGTCCAGCGTCGCGGTGCAGACGATCGCCCGGAGCGAGCCCGCCGCCATCGCCGCCTCGACCCGGCGGCGCTGGGTGGCGTCGAGGGAGCCGTGATGGAGCGCGATCGGGAGCACGTCGTCGTTGAGCCGCCACAGCTCCTGGAAGGTGTACTCCGCCTGGAGTCGGGTGTTGACGAAGACCAGCACCGTGCGGTGCGCCCGGATCAGGTCGTAGATCGCCGGCATGGAATGCCACGCGGTGTGCCCGGCGAGCGGCAGGGTCTTGCCGGTGTCGAGCAGGTGCAGGTCGGGCGCCGCGCCGCCGGCGACGACGACGAGGTCGGCCATGCGTGGCCCTTCCCCTCCCCCCCCTGCGGGGGAGGGTGGGCCACGCGTGAGCGAGGGTCGGGAGAGGGGAGCGACATTTCCGGAAGCGGCGCTCTCCTCTCCCGACCCGCTTCCCTGGCCACCCTCCCCCGCAGGGGGGGGAGGGAAGGCGGCGTTCTGCGGCACGAGGTACTTCCGCAGCTCGTCCGGCTCGCGCACCGTCGCCGACAGCCCGATCGCGGTGAGGCCGGGGCTGAGGCGGTGCAGGCGGGCGAGCGCCAGGGACAGCAGGTCGCCGCGCTTCGAGGTGACGAGGGCGTGGAGCTCGTCGAGGACGACGCAGCGCAGCCCGGAGAAGAACTCGGTCGCCTCGCGGTGGGCGATGAGCAGGGCGAGCTGCTCGGGCGTGGTCAGCAGGATGTCCGGCGGCCGCTCGATCTGGCGGGTGCGCTTGTGCGACGGGGTATCGCCGGTGCGGGTCTCGATCCGCAGCGACAGGCCGATGCCCTCCACCGGCGCGTCGAGGTTGCGGGCGATGTCGACGGCGAGCGCCTTCAGCGGCGAGATGTAGAGCGTGTGGAGCCGGCGCCCGGAGGGCTTCGCCCGGCTCTGCGACAGCGCGACCAGGCTCGGCAGGAAGCCGGCGAGCGTCTTGCCGGCGCCGGTCGGGGCGACGAGCAGCGCCGAGCGGCCGGCGCCCGCGATGCGCAGCAGGTCGAGCTGGTGCGGCCGCGGGGCCCAGCCGCGCGCGGCGAACCAGGCGGCGAAGGCCGGCGGCAGGGCGCTCGGGTCGGCCGCCGCGCGCCGGCTCAGGCGAGCGCCATCAGGAAGCGGTCGATCAGCTCCAGCGCCCGCTCCGTCATCGCGCCGGGATAGCGGATGAAGACGTGGCAGCCGCCGGGATAGACCGCCGTGTGGCCGCCGTTGCCCGCCGCCGCCCAGCGGGCGGACATGTAGAGCGTGTCGTCGAGCAGCGGGTCGCAGGTCCCGACGGTGAACAGGGCCGGCGGCAAGCCCTTGAGGTCGGCGTAGATCGGCGACACGTCCGGCCGGCGCCGGTCGATGCCGTTGCGGACGTAGCCGTCGGCGAAGGCGGTGAGGTCGGTGGTGTTGCACACGAGGCGCTCGTCGCCCCAGTTGCGCACCGACGGGGTCAGCCCGAGGTCGAAGAAGCCGGCGTTGAGGTTCGCGCCGCGGAAGGCGCGCGGAAGCCGGTGCTTGTCGCGCAGGCGCAGCAGCACCATCACCGCGAGGTGCGCCCCGACCGATTCGCCGCCGATGGTCAGCGCCGAGATGCCGAACTCGGCCTTGCCCGGGCCGGCGAGCCAGAGCGCCGCCGCCTCGCAATCGAGGAGCGCCGCTGGGTAGGGATGCTCGGGGGCGAGGCGGTACTCGATCGAGAGGCAGACGAAGCCGCAGGTGTCGGCGATCCGCTCGAGCCACGGGTCCTGCTCGTCGGCCGAGCCCCAGACCCAGCCGCCGCGGTGGATGTGCAGGTAGGCGCCGCGCAGCTTCACGCCGGCCCGGGGGCGGATCACCCGCAGGTTCAACGGGCCGCCGGGGCCGTCGATCGTCATGGTCTCGGCGCGGGCGCTGCGCGGCATCGCGGGCGAGGCGGGCGTGCCGGCGCGGCGCCGCGCGCGCACCTCGGCGATGGGCAGCGACCACGGGTCGGCCTGCGCCGCGTGCGCCGCGACGATCTCGGCGTTGAGGCGCTTGGTGTCCGGATCGATCGTCGCCGGGTCGAACAGGGCGTGGTCGATCATGGGGCGTTTCGTCTCGTCTCTTGGGGCTGCGCGGGGCGAGGCGTCACGGCATCCGCGAATTCCGAACCCATCTTGGCGCGCGAGCGCCGCATTGCCATCTCGGTTCGGCCGGCGAAACCGCCTAACGCCCGAACCACGATCCGGTTTCGCGCCCGGTGTGGTGCATCCGTCACGGTTCCGCCGGCTTCGGACGGTTGGAAGACCTTCATCCCGCAAAGGAATGTCGATGATCGTCGAGCACGACCCGCGCCGCCCAGGCCAGAACTATTCGGGAGACCCCTACCAGGGACCGCCGCCGGGCTATCGCGCTTCGGCCCTGCGCCGCTTCCTCGGCGGCTCGCCGGCCGGCGTGTTCCTGCGGCTGCTGTTCCTCTCGGTCCTGGTCGGCGCCTTCATGGCGATGCTCGGGCTGACCCCGGCGCGGCTGTTCTGGCAGATCTACGACGCGGCCCGCGCGCTGATCGATCTCGGCCTCGCCACCTTCCACGATTTCGGCGGCTGGATCCTGGCCGGCGCGGTGGTGGTGGTGCCGCTGTGGCTCATCTCGCGGCTGTTCGCGGTCTCGCGGTAGGCTAGTCTCCACCGCGACCCGGAGGCCGCGTGATCCCAATCGAGCCCATCACCGGCCGGCGCGTGCTCGCGCTCGCCCTGCCGATGACGATCGCCAACGTCACCACGCCGATGCTCGGCTTCGTCGGCGCCACGGTGATCGGGCGGCTCGGCGACGCCGCGCTGCTCGGGGCGATCGCCCTCGGCGCCGTGATCTTCGACGCGCTGTTCTGGTCGTTCGGCGCGCTGCGCATGGCGACCGCCGGCCTCACCGCGCAGGCGGTCGGCGCCCGAGACGGCGCCGAGGTCGACCGGACCTTGGCGCGCGCCCTCGCGGCGGCCCTCGTCGCCGGCCTCGCCCTGGTCGTCCTGCAAGGACCGATCGCGGCCGCCGCCTTCCGGATCACCGGCGCGAGCCCCGCGGTGATCGCGGGGCTCGCGACCTACATCCACATCCGCATCCTCTCGGCGCCGTTCGCGCTGGCGAACTACGCCGTGCTCGGCTCGGTGCTCGGGCGCGGCCGCACCGATCTCGGCTTGCTGCTGCAGGTGGCGATCAACCTGGTGAACATCGGCCTGACGCTCGCGCTGGTCCTCGGCCTCGACCTCGGCCTGTCCGGCGCCGCCCTCGCCACCGTGATCGCGGAGGCGGCCGGCCTCGCCCTCGGCCTCGCGATCCTGGTCCGCCTCGGCTCGAAGCCCTGGCGGGTGCCGTGGTTCGAGGTCCGCGATCCCGTCGCGCTGCGGCGCACGCTCGCGGTCAACGGCGACGTGATCGTGCGGACGCTGGCGCTCGTGTCGGGCATCGTCCTGTTCTCCTCGCTCGGCGCACGCCAGGGCGACGCGGTGCTGGCGGCCAACGCGGTGCTGTGGAATCTGTTTCTGATCGGCGGGTTCTTCCTCGACGGCTTCGCCACCGCCGCCGAGGCCCTGTGCGGGCAGGCGGTCGGCGGGCGCGACGCCGGCGGGTTCCGCAAGGCGTCGGCGCTGTCGCTCGGCTGGTGCCTCGGCTTCGGCCTCGGCGTCAGCCTGCTGGCGCTCGTCGGCGGCCACGCCTTCATCGACTTCGTCACCACGAGCGAGCCGGTGCGCGCGGTCGCGCGGCGCTACTTGCCGCTGGCCGCCGCCCCCTTCGTCGCGGCGCTGCCCTTCGCCTACGACGGCATCTACATCGGCGCGACCTGGACGCGGGCGATGCGCAACCTGATGCTGGCCGCGCTCGCCGCCTATTGCGCCGCCCTCGTGCTCGTGCAGGGCCTGAATCTCGGCAATGCCGGCCTGTGGCTGGCCTTCCTCGCCTTCCTCGGGGCGCGCGGCATCGGGCAGGCGCTGGCATATCCGGGGCTCGCCCGGCGGACGTTCCTCCCGGGCCGCGCCTGAGCGGCCCGCCTCAGCGCGGGTCCTTCCAGGTGGTCGGCGCGGACCCGGCCGGCGGCACCGCCTCGACCCGGCGCTGCACGCTGCGCCGGGCCGGCGCCTCCGCGCGCCGCTGCCGGACGAGGCGGGCGCGCCGCATCCGCGGGCGCCGCGCCCGCTCGCTCGAGGAGCCTACGACGCCCCCGATCACCGCCCCCGCCACCGCCCCGATCGGGCCGGCGACGAGCGCGCCGGCGACCGCGCCGGAACCGACGCCGACCACCGTGTTGCTGGCGGCCGAGGCCGGCCCCGGCAGGGCGAGGCCCGCCGTCAGCATCAGCCCGAACAGTGCGTGTCGCAGCATGGTCTTGCCCTTCGATCGGTGGCGTTTCCCCAGCCCTTGGCCGCGGAACGTGACCAAAGCGGGGCCCGGCCGTTGCACGAACGACACGGCGTCGGCGGTTTCGATTGCGCCGGAATCTCCGGGTTTCGGCGCCGTGGCCCCTGGTCAGGCGAGTGCGTTGCGGTAGGGTCGCGCGATTTTATCCGGGGTCCCAGCCGAATGTCCGATCTCCGCCTCCGCCGCAGCGTCCTCTACATGCCGGGCTCGAACCAGCGTGCGCTCGACAAGGCGAAGACCCTGCCGGCCGACTGCCTGATCCTCGACCTCGAGGACGCGGTCTCGATGGAGGAGAAGGATCTCGCCCGCGATCAGGTCTGCGCCGCGGTCAAGAGCCGTGCGTACGGCGACCGCGAGCTGATCATCCGCGTCAACGCCCCCCAGACGCCGTGGGGCGAGAAGGACCTGCGCGCGGCGATCGAGGCGCGGCCGGACGCGATCCTGATGCCGAAGGTGTCCTCGCCGGCCGTGCTCGAGAGCATCGCCGACCACCTCGAGGCCCTCGACGCGCCGGACGACATCGCGGTCTGGGCGATGATCGAGACGCCGGCCGCGATCCTGAACATCCAGGACATCGCCCGCGCCAGCCGCGACCGGCGCACCCGGCTCACCTGCTTCGTGCTCGGCACCAACGACCTGGCCAAGGACACCTGGGCTCAGCTCGTGCCCGGCCGCGTGCCGATGCTGCCGTGGATGATGTTCACCCTCGCCGCGGCCCGCGCGTCCGGTCTGACGATCCTCGACGGCGTGTGGAACGACATCGGCGACGTCGAGGGCTGCCGCGCCGAGTGCCGTCAGGCGCGCGACCTCGGCTTCGACGGCAAGACGCTGATCCACCCCAACCAGCTGGAGCCGGCCAACACCTCCTTCGCCCCGACCGAGGAGGAGGTCCGCCGTGCCCGCCTCGTGCTCGAGGCCTTCGACCGGCCGGAGAACGCCAAGCGCGCGGCGATCAAGGTCGAGAACCGCATGTACGAGCGCCAGCACGTCGGCATGGCCAAGCGCGCGGTGACGTGGTCGGAGGCGATCAAGGCCAAGGGGCAGTGAGGGGACGGGCGGCCGACGAATGGCCGCTTTCGGTAAGCGCCGATCGCGTGAAACGCGCAACGCGCACCACACGCCGTAGCCATCTCCGACGCTGCGGCAACGCGAAGGGTCAAGCTCATGCTGAGCGCGATCTCTCGACCACTGGCGGCCGCTCTCGCGGGAAGCGCCCTGCATGGAACCGTAGCGCTCGCGCAGCCAGCCGAGTGCGGCAAACTTCAAGAGATGCTCGAGGAACGCAGGGCGTTCGTGGCGGCGGTGAATGCCGGTTCGAAGTCGGCGATCACGAAGACGCCTGAGGCGACCTGCGCACTGTTCGGTGATCTGCAGCGGAATGGCGCCATTGCGATCGCCTGGATCGAAACGCATCGGGCGTGGTGCGCGATTCCCGACGCGTTCGCCGAACGCTTCAAGGCCGATCAGATGAAGACCCTCGCGATCGGCGATCGGGCGTGCGGCCTCGTTCGCCCCGCGCCTCTGCAGATCGATCCGCTGCCGGCTCATCCGAGAGGATGACGGCGCCGATCGTGGCAATCGTCGTGTTCGCTTCGGGGAAAGAGCTGGAGCATTCCAGGGCGAGGTTGCTTCCGGTTCGCGTGCAGAAAACGCGACCGCCCAAATGGAGCCATTCCCGTGATCCAGGGATCACGGACATCGCTCGGGAGTTCGATATTCCTCCCGCGATGAGGTCTCCCCTTCCTGGCTCGTGACAACGTCCTGGGCTGTTCCGGCATCAAATCGCGACCGGTCAGCCCGATGCCGTGCAGTGGAACGCCACCGTCTCGTAGGGGTAGGCCACGCTGTCGTGCCCGGCGAGGTCCGGCGTGGCGGCGATCAGCCCCCGTATCTCGGCGGCGACGGCCGCCTGCTCGCCCGGGGGCAGGGCGGCGATGAAGCTGACCGAGAGCGCACGGCCGACGATCACGTCCTCCGGCGGTCCGACGTGCCGGTGCGGCAGGCGCCGCTCGTGCAGGGGGCCGAAGCCTGGGCCGGGGACCACCGCGCGCCAGTTTTGCGTGCGGTAGCGCGGGGTGTCGTCCTCGTAGGCGTCGACGATCCGCGTCAGCGCCGCGACCCAGGGCACGGATTCGTCGCGCACGTTCCAGACCAGCCCGAGCGTGCCGCCGGGGCGGAGCACGCGGCGGATCTCGGCGAGCGCCGCCGGGGTGGAAAACCAGTGGAAGGACTGCGCGCAGACGACCGCGTCCACCGAACCGTCCGCGAGGGGGATGGCCTCCGCATGCCCCGGATGCGCCGCGACATCGGGATTTCGCGCGGCGAGCCGTGCCAGCATTTCCGGCACCGGCTCGACGGCGACGACGCGCGCCCCGGTGGCGGAGAGGCGCGGGGTGAACTTTCCGGTGCCCGCGCCGAGGTCGAGCACGGTGCGGCCGGGGCCGAGCCGCAGGTCGTCGCGCAGCCAGCCGTCGAGGGCGGGCGGATAGTCCGGGCGGCCGCTGACGTAGGTGTCGGCCTGGGCGGCATAGCCGGCCGCGGCCGACCGGTGGATCGTGTCCATCCCGAGCCCTCGCTTCCCTCGAACGCTGCCCCACGGGTTCGCCGCCCCGCAGGCATGCGTCAAGCCGGGTCGGCCGCCGCGGCGGCGACCAGGGCCGTGCCGTCCCCGGTCAGCGCGTAGTGCGCCCGGCCCGACCGGGCGTCGCGCCGGCCCACCGCGAGGAGCCCGGCTTCCTCCAGGGCGGTGACGGCGCGCAGCGCGTGGGCGTGGGCGACGTCGAGGGCCTTGGCGAGGCCGCGGCTGTCGGCGGCCAGGCCGCCCTGTGCCGCCCCCAGCAGCACGGCCTCGATCGATCCGAGATCCGGCCGCCGGCGGGCGATCGCGTCGACCAGCGCGAGGAACGCGGCGTCGTCAGCCTCGCTCAAGCCGCCGCGGCCGCTTCCGCGCGCCCGCGCACCGTGACCAGCACCGACTTCGAGGTCGGCGTGTCGCTCTCGGCGCCGAAGGTCGAGAGCGGCACCAGCACGTTGAGCTCGGGATAGTAGCCGGCCAGACTCCCGCGCGGCATGTCGAACGGCACCAGCCGGAAATCCTCGGCGATGCGCGACGTGCCGTCCGCATGCAGTCCGACCACGTCGACCCGCTCGCCGAAGCTTTCACGCAGGGTCGCGAGGTCGTCCGGGTGGCAGAAGATCACCCGGCGCTCGCCGTAGACGCCGCGGTAGCGGTCGTCGAGGCCGTAGATCGTGGTGTTGTACTGGTCGTGGCTGCGGAAGGTCTGCAGCACGAAGGTGTTCTCGGCTGCCGAGGCCACCTGGTGCTCGGTCGCCTCGGGGAGCGCGTCGGCGGAGAAGTTGGCGTGGCCGGTGGCGGTCTCGAACACCCGCTCGGCGGCGAGATTGCGCAGCATGAAGCCGCGCGGGCGCCGCACCCGGACATTGTAGCCGGTAAATCCCGGGATCGTGCGCTCGATCCGGTCGCGGATGCGGTCGTAATCCTCGGCCATCTCCGCCCAGTCGATCCGGCCCGAGCCGACGGTGGCCGCGGCCATGCCGGCGATGATCGCGATCTCCGAGCGCAGCTCCTTCGAGGCCGGCTTGTTGATGCCGCCCGAGCCGTGGACCATGCTCATCGAATCCTCGACGGTCACGATCTGAGTCTTGCCGGCGGCGTTCCGGTCGATCTCGGTGCGCCCGAGGCAGGGCAGCACGTAGGCGACCCGGCCCGGCACCAGGTGCGAGTGGTTCAGCTTCGTCGCGATGTGGACGGTCAGCTCGCACGAGGCCAGCGCCTTAGCCACCAGGGCCGTGTCCGGCGTGGCGCGGGCGAAGTTGCCGCCGAGGCCGATGAAGGCCTTGGCGCTGCCGTCGAGCATCGCGCCGATGGCGGCCAGCACGTTGTGGCCGTGCCGGCGCGGGGCTGCGAAGCCGAACTCGCGCTCGAGCGCGTCGAGCAGGGCGGCCGGGGGCTTCTCGTTGATGCCGACCGTGCGGTCGCCCTGCACGTTCGAGTGGCCGCGCACCGGGCACAGGCCCGCGCCGGGCCGCCCGATGTTGCCGCGCAGGAACATCAGGTTGGCGATCTCGCGCACCGTCGCCACCGAGTGGCGATGCTGGGTCACGCCCATCGCCCAGGTGGCGATCGACTTCGACGAGGCGACGTAGATCGCCGCCACCTCCTCGAGCACGGCGCGGGCGAGGCCCGACTGGTCCTCGATCGCATCCCAAGTCGTCGCGTCGACCGCGGCGCGGTAGGCGGCGAGGCCTTCGGTGTGGCTGTTGAGGAAGGCGCGGTCGAGCACCGAGGGGCGGCCGGCGGCGAGCGCCGCGTCGTCGGCGGAAAACACCGCCTTGGCGATGCCGCGGAAGGCGGCCATGTCGCCGCCGAGCCGCGGCTGCAGGTAGTGGCTGGCGATCGGCCGGCTCGCGCCGCGCAGCATCTCGACGGTGTTCTGCGGGTCGGCAAAGCGCTCCAGGCCGCGCTCGCGCACGGGGTTGAACACGACGACCTTGGCGCCGCGCTCGGCGGCCTTGCGCAGGTCGGCCAGCATGCGCGGGTGGTTGGTGCCGGGGTTCTGCCCGACGACGAAGATCGCGTCGGCCTTCTCGAAATCCTCCAGGAGCACCGTGCCCTTGCCGATGCCGATGGCCTGGCCGAGCCCGATGCCGCTGGCCTCGTGGCACATGTTCGAGCAGTCGGGGAAGTTGTTGGTGCCGTAGGCGCGGGCGAACAGCTGGTACAGGTAGGCGGCCTCGTTCGAGGCGCGGCCGGAGGTGTAGAACTCGGCCTGGTCCGGGTGGTCGAGGCCGCGCAGCGTCGCGCCGATCTCGGCGAAGGCCGCATCCCACGTCACCGCGACGTAGCGGTCGCTCGCGGAATCGTAGCGCATCGGATGGGTGAGGCGGCCCTCGCCTTCGAGGGCGTAGTCGCTCCAGCCGCGCAGCTCGGTCACGGTGTGGCGCGCGAAGAACTTCGGCGGCGTGCGCTTGTCGGTGGCCTCCCACGACACCGCCTTCACGCCGTTCTCGCAGAACTCGAACGACGAGCCGTGCTCCGGGTCGCCCCAGGCGCAGCCGGGGCAGTCGAACCCGTCGGGCTGGTTCGCCTTGAGCAGGGCGCGGGCACCCGAGAGCGGGGAGCGGCTGCCAAGGAGATGCTTGCCGCAGCTCTTCAGCGCGCCCCAGCCGCCTGCGGCCGAGGAGCGCTTGGGCGTGGCGACGGGGTCGGTCATGACGGGGCCTGAATCGGGTTTCGCGCGTGGCGATCACGCACTTGCGAGATAAGAGACCGCGTGGGTGCTTCTCAATCGTGCCCCGGCGCACCCCCCTCATGCGTCCGGCACGCGGGCATTTTTAACGGTTCTCGTTTCCGGACACGGCGAAGGGTCGGTCGATGCAGGCACGGGTTCGGATCGTCGCGGCGCTGGCGGCCGGCTGCGCGGTCGCGATCGCGATGATGGCGCACGACCGCGCCCGAGATGCCGCCTGGGCCGTCACGGCGAGCCAGATCGCCGACGCGCGGGCGCACGGCAAGCCGGGGGTGGAGATCGCACCCGGTCGCTTCGTCGCGGAGCCGCTCCCGAGCGAGGGGGCCGCGCTGCTGCCGGTGAAGTGGGGTCTGATCGGCGCCGTCGTCGCCGGCGCGGTGCTGGTCGGGACCCGGCGGCGTGTGTGAGCGGGCGGCAAGCGCTCCCGTGACTGCAAACGAAGCCGCGCCTTCCCTCCCCCCTCTGCGGGGGAGGGAAGGGCGCCGGTCTAAGCCGCCTTGGACAACGCCGTCGCGTCGCGCCCGACGATGTCGGCCAGGCTCGCCAGCCCCTCCGCCCGCATCCGCTCAAGCAGGCCGCGCTTGATCGTGGAGACGAGGCCGGGGCCTTCGTAGACCAGCGCCGAGTAGAGCTGCAGCAGGCTCGCGCCGGCGCGGATCTTGGTCCAGGCGGCCTCGGCCGAGTCGATGCCGCCGACGCCGACCAGGGGCAGCCTGTCGCCGACGCGCCGGTAGGTCTCGGCCAGCATCCGCGTCGAGGCCGCGAAGAGCGGGCGGCCGGACAGGCCGCCGGCCTCCCCCGAGAGCTTCGTCTCGGTGAGCGAGGCCGGCCGCGCGATCGTGGTGTTCGAGACCACGAGCGCCTGAACCCCGCGGCGGATCGCGGTCGCGCAGATCGCATCGAGCGCGTCCAGCGTGATGTCGGGGGCGATCTTCAGGAGGATCGCGGCCTTCGTGCCGTTCCGGGCTGCGGCCGCGTCGCGGGTCGCGACCACGCGGGCGAGCAGGTCGTCGAGGAAGGCCTCGCCCTGGAGGTCGCGCAGGCCCGGGGTGTTGGGCGACGACACGTTGACGGTGACGAAGTCGACCAGCGGCGCCAGCCGCCCGGTGCAGGCGACGTAGTCGGCGAGCCGGTCGGTCGCGTCCTTGTTGGCGCCGATGTTGACGCCGACGATCCCCGGCCGCCCGGCCCGCGCCCGCAGGCGCTCGGCGACGACGTCGAGGCCGGCGCTGTTGAGCCCGAAACGGTTGATCACCGCCCGGTCGCCGGGAAGCCGGAACACCCGCGGGCGCGGGTTGCCGGGCTGGGGCTTCGGCACCACGCCGCCGACCTCGACGAAGCCGAAACCCAGGCCGAGCAGGGCGTCGGCCGCCTGCGCGCCCTTATCGAAACCCGCCGCGAGCCCGACCGGATTCGGAAACCTTCGGCCGAACACCTCGACCGCGAGCCGTGCATCGTCGGCCGGCGGCGTGCGGGCCGGCAGCAGGGTCAGCGCGCGAACGGTGAGGTTGTGTGCGTGCTCCGCGTCGAGGCCGTGGAGGGCCGGGCGAAGCAGCGGGAACAGGGCGCCGATCATGCCGGCATGTCCGCGGGCAGCGCGGGCACGCCGTCGGGGCCGAGCGGCAGCGCGCTCACGCTGCGTACCGCGTCGAGGGGCAGGTCGCCGTAGAGGTGCGGGAACAGATCGCCACCGCGGGAGGGCTCGAACCGCAGCGCGGGGCCGAGCGCCTCCGCCTCGACGGCGACGAGCACGAGGTCGTTCTGTCCGGAAAAGTGCCGCCGCGCGGTCTCCGCGAGCTGCGCGGCTGTGGAAAAGTGGATGAAACCGTCGGCCCGGTCGATCCCGGCGCCGGTGAACCGGCCGAGGCCCTCCGCGTCCCGCCAAAGCGTCTCGGGACAGATCTTGTAGATCAGCGTCATCGCGGCACCCGGTTTCCGATGCGCCGTCGATAGGGTGCCGGGCCGCCTCCTGGCAACCGTTTCGGGGTGCGACCGGGCCAGCGGAACGGCGTGGATCACCCATTCGGCCGATTGCCTTTTTCAATCCGTAGTTCTACTTTCCTACAACTAGGCCGTGCGTCTCAGCGGTCGTTTTCGCCTTGGTCACGCATGCTGTCCCACGAGCAGATTTGGAATGCCATCGACCGTCTGGCCGAGCGCCACGGCTTTTCGCCATCCGGCCTCGCCCGACGTTCCGGCCTCGACGCCACCAGTTTCAACCGATCCAAGCGCGTCGGCGTCGACGGCCGCAAGCGCTGGCCCTCCACCGAGTCGGTGTCGAAGGTGCTGGCCGCGACCGGCGCCAGCCTCGACGACTTCCTGCGGCTGATCGAGGCGCGCGAAGGGCCGCCGCGCGCGACCGTTCCGCTGATCGGCCTGACTCAGGCCGGCGCCGGCCGCCAGTTCACCGACGAGGGCATGCCGACCGGCGGCCCCGGCTGGGAGGAGATCGAGTTTCCCGATCTCGGCGAGGAGCGCGCCTTCGCCCTGGAGGTGCAGGGCGATTCGATGCTGCCGCTGTTCCGCGACGGCGACGTGTTGATCGTCTCGCCGTCGGCGGGCGTGCGCAAGGGCGACCGCGTGGTGGTGCGGCTGCATTCCGGCGAGGTGCTGGCCAAGGAACTCCGCCGGCGCACCGCGCGCACGGTCGAGCTCGCCTCGCTCAACCCCGAGCACGAAGACCGCAACCTCAACGTCGGCGAGATCGCCTGGATCGCCCGGGTGATGTGGATCCGGCAGTAGAGGCTGTCGGGGGGCGGTCGGTCCTCCGCTCCGTCGTCCCGGGGCCGCGCAGCGGAGCCGGGGATCCAGACCCGTCGGCGGCGCTTTCCCGAGCACGGCCTGTGGTTCTGGATACCGCGTTCGCCTTCGGCGCCGCGGAATGACGCGATTGTGTTGAAGGGCCTGAGGCCCGACGCAGCCCCGGATGGGGCCTGCGAGAGACGGTGGACCCGCTTCGGCAGTTGGGCGCCCGACCGCCGCCGCGTCCCGCGGCCGCGCTTCAGGCTTGGCCGTCCGGCGCGATGCGGCTATCGCTGAGCGCGTCGGGGCCGTCGCTCCGCGAGGCCGGACGAGAGCATGGCAGAGCCCGACGCGGACGCCTTCGACGAACCGGCGCTCGAGGCCGGCTGGACCGCGCTGCTCGATGCCGCGGCGCCCGCCTTCCTGTTCGACCCGCGCCGGCCCGACGCGCCGATCGTGCACGCCAACCCGGCCCTGCTGCACCTCGCCGGGCTGGAAGCCGCGGCCCTGGTCGGGCGGAACGTCCGGCTTCTGGCAGCCGACCGCCGCACCCTCGACGACGGCGCCGAGTTCCTGGCGGCGCGCGGCGACGGCTCCACCTTCTGGGCACGCCTGACCCTCGGTCCCATCGCCGGGAGCCCGTACCGCCTCGGGCAGGTCTTCGACGTGACGCGCCGGCGCGACGCCGAGAGCGCCCTGGTGCTGTCGCGACAGCGCGAGGCGCTGGGGCTGCTCACCAACAGCGTCGCGCACGAGTTCAACAACTTCCTCCAGATCCTGATCGGCTACATCGACGGGCTGAAGCGCCGGCTCGGCGACAGCCAGGAGCCGTTCATCCAGCGGGCGATGAGCCGCTCGACCGATGCCACCGAGCGTGCCGCGATCCTCACGCGCCAGCTGCTGGCCTACTCGCGCAAGATCGCCCCCGACGTGCGCCCGATCGACCTCGACGCGCTCGTCGCCGCGACCGCGGAGCGCCTGCGCCCCGGCCTGCCCGCCGGCGTGCGCCTGGAGGTCGCCGGCACGCCCGGCCTGCCGCGGGCGATCAGCAACCCGCTCCAGGTCGAGCTGGCGCTCGGCCACGTCGTCACCAACGCCTGCGAGGCGATGCCGGACGGCGGCACGATCCGGATCGAGAGCTTCCACATCGCACCCGGCGACCGGTCGGTCCAGCGTCCGCAGGACGGCGCGGTCGGCATCCGCATCGCCGACACCGGCGCCGGCATGTCGCCGGAGATGCTGGCCCGGGCGCTCGCGCCCTTCGCCACCAGCCGCGAGGCCGGGCGCGGGGCGGGGCTGGCCATCGTCCACGGGCTGATGAAGCGGCAGAACGGCACCATCGCCCTGGACAGCCGGGCGGGGGAGGGCACGCAGGTGCGGCTGGTGTTTCCGGCCGCGCCCGAGCGGGCCGCATCCGGCCCGCACTGACGATTCGTTCGCGATGCTGCGGAAAACATCGCGGACCGACGGACTAAAACCCCGCGCCCCGCGTCACCATCTTAATCGTCGGCGCTCGCGCCAGGACGTTTGACGACGTCCACGACGTTTCGAGATGATTAGAGGCGTATCGATGCTCACCTCCACCACGCGCCGCAAGCGTGCGGCGACCATCCTGGCGCTGGCGGCCGCGCTGACGGTCGCGGCGCCCGCCGTCGAGGCCCGGCCGGGCGGCGGCGCCAGCATGGGCTCGCGCGGCTCGCGCACGTTCAACGCGCCGTCGGCCACCACGACCGCCCCGAGCGCGGCGCCGATGCAGCGCACCCAGACGCAGCCCTCGCCGGGCATGACCAACCCCGGCATGCAGGCCCCTGCCGCGCGCCCCCGCTTCGGCGGCGGCTTCATGGCCGGCCTGCTCGGCGCCGGCCTCCTCGGCGCGCTGCTCGGCGGCGGCTTCTTCGGCGGGCTCGGCGGCATCGCCTCCATGCTCGGCCTGCTGCTGCAGGTCGGCCTCGTGGTGCTGCTCGTCTCCTTCGCGGTGCGCTGGTTCCGCCGCCGCAACGGAGAGCCGGCCGCCGCGGGCGCGCCCTACGCCCGTTCGGGCATGGATCCGAACGCGGCCGGGGGCGGCAATCCCGGCCTCGGCGGTTCGGCCGGCGCCGGCGGCATGATGGGCGGCGCCCAGCGTCCGCCGCAGCAGCGCCCGGTGCAGATCGGCCCGAACGACTTCCAGTCGTTCGAGCGCCTGCTCAACGAGGTCCAGGATGCCTATTCGCACGAGGACATGGTCGGCCTGCGCAACCTCGCGACGCCGGAGATGGCCGGCTACTTCGAGGAGGAGCTGCGCGGCAATGCCGCCCGCGGCGTCGTCAACCGCATCTCGGACGTGAAGCTGCAGCAGGGCGACCTGTCGGAATCGTGGGGCGAGGGCGCGCAGGACTTCGCCACGGTGGCGATGCGCTACACCCTGAAGGACGTGACGATCGACCGGAACAGCAACCGCGTCGTCTCCACCGAGCCGGGCGAGGCGACCGAGTTCTGGACCTTCGTGCGCACGCCCGGGCGCCCGTGGATCCTCTCGGCGATCCAGCAGACCCGCTGAGACGCCACGCTTCGACGAAACCGGCCGGCGTCCCTCACGGGGCGCCGGCCTTTCTATGCGCGTCCCAGAGGTTGGCGAGCCAGACGAAGCCGGCCACCGGCACCTCCTCGGCCCGCGCGGTCTCGGCGATGCCGGCCTCCGCGAGCAGGGCGATGGGCTCCGGCGTCAGCCCCTTCAGGCTTTGGCGCAGCATCTTGCGGCGCTGCCCGAAGGCGGCGCGCGTCACCGCCTCGAGCGCGCCCGCCCGGCAGGGCAGGGGGGCGGCGCGCGGGACGATGCGCACGACGCTCGAGGTCACCTTCGGCGGCGGCACGAAGGCGGAGGGCGCCACGTCGAACAGGATGTCGCTCTGCGTGCGCCAGCCGCACAGCACGCCGAGGCGGCCGTAATCGGCCCGCTCCGACTCGTCGGCGACGATGCGCTCGGCGACCTCGCGCTGGAACATCAGCGTGGCGGAATCCCACCACGGCGGCCAGGCCTCGCCGTCGAGCCAGCCGGTGAGCAGGGCGGTACCGACGTTGTAGGGCAGGTTCGCCACGATCCGCGCCGGCCCGTCGCCGATCAGCGGCCGCGGGTCGAAGGCCAGGGCGTCGGCGTCGACGACCGTCAGCCGCCCGGGATGGTGCGCCGCGATCTCGGCCAGGGCCGGCAGGGCGCGGGGATCGCGCTCGACCGCGATCACCCGCGCGGCGCCCTCGGCGAGCAGCGCCCGCGTCAGCCCGCCGGGCCCCGGCCCGACCTCCAGCACGGTGACGCCCGCGAGCGGGCCGGCCGCGCGGGCGATCCGCCCGGTAAGGTTGAGGTCGTACAGGAAGTTCTGGCCGAGCGCCTTCTTCGGCTCCAGCCCATGCCGCGCCACCACCTCGCGCAAGGGGGGCAGGCCGTCGGGGGCGGTCATGAGGAGCGTGAGTCCAGGTGCGCGCCGACACGGCTCAGGCGCCCGCGTCTCCCTCCCCCCTCTGCGGGGGGAGGGAAGGGGCGTTCGGCGTTTCGAAAAACGATGCTCACAGCTCGTCCTCCGCATCGAAATGCGCGGCCGGGGCGGAGCGGGGGCGGCCGGCATAGGCGTTGAGCGGGATCACGTCGGCGGTGCGGCCCGCGCCGCCGGCCCGCGCCGCGGCGGTGCGGGCGAGGTGGTCGGCCAGACGGATCGCGGCGATCAGGCTGTCGGGACGGGCGAGGCCCTTGCCGGCGATGTCGAAGGCGGTGCCGTGGTCCGGCGAGGTGCGCACGAAGGGCAGCCCGAGGGTGACGTTGACGCCGTCGTCGAAGGCGATGGTCTTCACCGGGATCAGCGCCTGGTCGTGGGTCGGGCAGAGCGCCACGTCGTAGGTCTGCCGCGCCCGCGCGTGGAACAGGGTGTCGGCCGGCAGCGGCCCGCGGATGTCGATGCCCTCGGCACGCAACCGCGCCACCGCCGGTGCCAGCACGTCGCGGTCCTCGTGGCCGATCGTGCCGGATTCGCCCGCATGCGGGTTGAGGCCGGCCAGCACCAGACGCGGCGCTTCGAGCCCGAAGCGCTCGGTGAGATCCCGGGCGACGATGCGGGCGGTCTCGACCACGAGATCCTGCGTCAGCAGCCCCGGCACGTCGCGCAACGGCACGTGGATCGTCACCGGCACGACCGCCAGCGTCTCGCTCCAGATCATCATCACCGGGCGCGGCGGGGTGCGGCCGGGCGCGACCGCGAGCGCCGCCAGGAACTCGGTGTGGCCGGGATGGGCGAAGCCCGCCCGAGTCAGCACGAACTTGGCGATCGGGTTGGTCACCACCGCGCTGGCCCGGCCCGCGCGGACGAATCCGACGGCGGCGGTGATCGACTCGATCGTCGCCCCGGCCGTGACCGAATCCGGGACGCCCGGCTCGGCTTCGGTCTCGCTGCCGCTCGGCAGCGCCACCACGGGAAGCGCGCGGGGAAACACCTCGGCCGCCGTCTCGGGGTCGATCTCGGCCACCGGCACGGGCAGGCCGAGCCGGTTGGCGGTCCGCTCGACGAAGGCCGGGTCGGCGACGAGGAAGAAGGCGGGGAGTGGATCGCGCGGCGTGCTGGCGAGCCAGGCCGCCAGCGCCAGTTCCGGTCCGATCCCGGCGGGGTCTCCGAGCGTAAGGGCGAGGGGGAGCATCGGGGTCGGCGGGGTTAGGCGGCGGGGAGGCCTGCCTTAGCAGGCCGCCCGCGCCGCCGCGACCCGCTCCCGCGCTCAGTGCGCCGAGGCGATGCCGTCCGCGGTGGTGGCGGTGCCGACGTTCTGGCGCAGGTCGGCCTCGCCGAGGGTCTTGAGCTCGACGCGCAGCAGCACGGTCTGGTTGCGCTCGGCAACGCCGGTCACGGTGGCGATCGGCGAGACGATGTAGTTCAGCGACACCGTGGTGCACTCGTCCTGGTAGCCGGCGCCGACGCTCATGCCCGACAGGTAGAACCGGCCCGGGTTCTGGTAGGTCGGCAGGGTGCCGACCGGGTTGGCGATGTAGCTCGCCAGCGCCTCGGAATAGAGCGTCCGCGTGTCGAGGTAGTGCGTCAGGTCGACGAGCGCCGAGCCGGTGACGAACCAGTTCGGGGTGATGTTGTAGGTCGCCGTCGCGGTGATGCCCTCGCGGCGATGGCTGAAGCCGAGCAGCGGCTGCGCCTCGTAGTACGAGTAGAACGCCGACAGCGACAGCGGCAGGAACGGCGCGAAGCGCGCGGTGACGCCGGTCTCGAAGCGGTTCACCTTGAAGTCCGCGTGGTCGAAGCGGGCGCGGGTGATCAGGCTGATGTTCTGGTTCGGCGAGACCTGGAAGCGGCCCACGAAGTCGGAGGCGGTACTCTCCAGGCCGGAATCGAGGCCAACATTGGCGATGTCGCCGCGGCGGAACGAGTTGACGCCGGCGAGCTGGATCGACTCGCCGAACATCGCGTTCGCGTACCAGCCCGAGGCGGTGACGACCGAGTACTGCGCGCCGAGGTTGGTGCGCACGCCGCCCTCGACCCGGTCGTAGCCGGAGAACTTGTCCCACTGGAACAGCGAGGTGTCGTCGAAGACGAGGCTCTGCGCGTCCTCGTTCGGCAGGTGGCCGATCCGGGTCTCGGAGGGGCGTGCGATGACCTGGGCGATCGGCTCCAGGGTGTGGACGCCGAGCGGCCCGAAATCGCTGACGAACGGATAGCGGTAGTCGATGCCGACCGCCGGCATCACCCGGCCGGAGAAGCCGTCGTCGACGGAGGCGATCTGCGGCACCAGGGCGTTCTGGTAGCCCGACAGGCTCGGGTTCACGAAGAACGCGTCGGTCCGCAGGTACGCGAACGGCGTGATCGCCTGGCCGAGGTCGTCGATGAAGGTCCGGCGCCAGGAGAGCTGGGCCGAGGCGCGGGTGTCCGTGCCGGCCAGGCCCCGCACCAGGCAGGTGTTGCGGTTGAAGGTCGTGCAGGTCTCGTAGAGCGGGTAGCTGATGCCGTTGACGCTCGGGCTGAACAGGTAGGTGCCGGTGCGCGGCAGGCCCTGGAAGTCCGTCGCCTCGCGGGTCAGGCTGGTGATGTTGGCCTGGAAGCGGACCTCGCCGCCGAGCTCGCCCGGGCCGTTGATGCGCTTGTCGTAGTCGATCACCGGCAGGACCAGCGGCTGCTCCTTCTGCCAATCGAAGCTCGACAGGCCCTTGAAGTAGTAGCCGCGCATCTCGAAGTACGAGCGGTCGCCTTGGCCGGTGAGGTACGCGGTCGATACCGCCTCGCGGAAGTAGTCCGTCGTGATCGACTGGTTGCGGATGCGGTAGTTGTCGAGGAACCACTTGTCGGTCACGCCGACGAGGTCCCAGCCGGTGCGCCAGCGGTCGTTGATGTAGAACCGGCCCTTCGATTCGATCGAGCCGCGGAAGTCGCGGTCGCCCGCGCCGATCGGTCCCGGCAGGAAGGCCGAGGGGGTCGTCTGGAAGATGCCCGAGACCCGCAGGTTGTAGCTGCCGTTGTCGAGGCGCTGGCGGAACTCGCCCTGCCCGAGCACGCCCTGGCGGCTCAGGAAGGACGGCGACAGCGTCAGGTCGTAATCCGGCGCGAGGTTGAAGAAGTACGGCACCGTCAGGCCGGTGCCGAGCGCCGTCGTGTTGATGAAGCGCGGGGTCAGGAAGCCGCTCTGGCGCTTCACCGTCGGGTCGGCGGACTCGAAATACGGCAGGTAGGCGACCGGGATCCCGGCGATCTCGACGGTCGAGTCCTCGAAGTAGATCGTGTGGGTCTCGTTGTTGTGGATGATCTTGGCGGCCCGCACCTGCCACAGCGGCGGCTTCTCCGGGTGGTCGCGGCACGGCTCGCAGGCGGTGTAGGTGCCGGAATCGAAGCTGGTCTGCTCGCCTTCCAGCCGCTCGCCGCGCGGCGACGAGAAGCGCGTGCGGATGGTCTCGCCCTTGCGCTCCACGGTCTGCTGGATGCGCAGGCTGTCGATGAAGCCGCTCTTGAAGTCGTCGGTGAGCTCCATCTTCTCGCCGGTGACGACGGCGCCGTCCTGATCGGTCAGGCGGACGTTGCCCTCGGCGAAGACGCGGCTCGAGGCCCGGTCGTAGCGGACGCGGTCGGCCTGTAGCGTGCGCGGGCCGTAATGCAGCTCGGCGTTGCCGCGCGCCGTGACGGTGTTCTTGTCGTTGTCGTAGATTAGCTCGTCGGCCTCGACGAGGAGCTTGTCGCCGGCCTTGCCGGCCACAGGCTTGCCGGCGACCGGCTTGCCGCCCGGCAGGCCCTGGGCGCCCGCGGGCACGGCACCGCCGACGGACGTGCCGGCGCAGAGCAGCGCCAGCAGCCCGAGGACCTTCGCGATGTCGGCGACCTTACGCAACGCCTGTCCCAACTTCGCTGACGCCCGCCGCCACGTTTCCGTCCACGTCCGTCTCCCGTGCCCGCTCCGGAGAGCGGGCGTCAGCCGTCTTCCTGGTACAGAAGCGTGAGCGTACCGAGAAGGCTTCCTACCACGGCCGGGAACCACGCCGCCACCGGCGCCGCGACGATCCCGGAGGCTCCGAGGCCTTCCATCACCTGGCGGGCGACGTACAGGGCGAACCCCGCGGCGACCCCTCCGAGCACCAGCTTTCGCACACCACCAAAGCGGAAGAACCGTAAGGAAACGGTTGCCGCCACCAGGACCATGGCCAGGAAGAGGATCGGCCGGGCCCACAGCACATCATACTGGAGACGGTAGCGGGTCGCATCCAACCCGGCCCGCTCGGTGCGTGCGATGGTGTCGGGTAGTTGCCAGAAAGGCACGGATTCCGGGGGGGTGAAGCGCTGGCGCACCTGGCTCGGATCGAGGGTCGAGGCGATGAGGTAGGTGCCGAAGGCCTCCGGCGGGCTGCCCGGCGTCAGCACCCGGGTGTCGGTCAGCTCCCAGTAGCCGTCGTGCAGGCTCGCCCGCGCGGCGACGATCTGCGAGACGAACAGGCCGGCATCGTCGAAGGTGAAGACCTGCACGCCGGCCAGCGTCGTCGTGCCCTCGATCGCGGTCTCGGCGCGGATGATCGCGCCGCCGTCGAGGCTCTTCTGGCGGATCCACAGGTCCTTGCCCGAGGACGCCTTGGTCGACTTGGCGAAGATCTTCGCCTCGATCTCGGTCGAGCGCTGCTTCATCATCGCCGAGACCGGGTTGTAGACCCCGACCGTGATGGCGCCGAGCGCCAGGGCGACGAAGAAGCCCGGCTGCAGGAACTGCCAAGCCGAGATCCCGGCGGCGCGCGCCACCACCAGCTCGAGCTTGCGCGAGAGCTGGAGCATGGCCGCCATCGAGCCGAACAGCACGGCGAAGGGCAGCACGCCCTCGGCCACCGCGGGCGTGCGGTAGAGCGAGAGCTGGGCCATCAAACCTGTGGACGCGCCCTCCGCGTCGCCGGCGCGGCGCAGCAGCTCGACGAAATCGAGGGTGTAGACCAGCGCGAACACCGTGATGAACACGCCGAGCACGGTGCGCGCGAAGCGGGCCGCGAAGTAGCGCCCGAGGGTGAACCCGATCAGCATGCGGTTTCAGCCGGCGGCGAGGCGGGGCGCGCGGAACCGCCCCCGCACGGCGGCCGCGAGGCGGCCGTTGAGGGCGCGCACCGCCGGGCCCTGGAAGATGATCAGCGACGACAGCGCGATCGCCAGCAGCGGCACCGCGTAGATCGCCGCCACCGCCCCGGCGCTGCGGGTCGCCGCGCTGGTCGCGGTGAAGCCGGCGATGCGCAGGGCGATGACCGCGATGACCGCGCTCGCGACCGCGCCGGCCCGGCCCTGTCGGGTGGTGCGCGGGTCGCCGAGCGCCGCGAACGCGATGAAGACCAGGGCGAGCGGGTAGAGCCAGGCCGAGAGCCGGTCGTGCAGCTCGGCGCGGAAGCGGCCCTTCTGCAGCTGGAAGTAGCCCTCGGTCTTGTCGGGGAAGAGCAGCTGCGCGGTCGAGCGCTCGCGCGGCTTGTACACCGTGTCGCCGTCGGGCGGCGCGAAGGCCGCGAGGTCGATCGTGTAGCGCTCGAAGGTCAGGATCGAGCTGTCCCGCGAATCCTTCTGCTGCTGGTGCACGCTGCCGTTCTGCAGGGCGAGGTAGCTGCCGCCGTCCACGTCGATCGCGTTGCCGCGCTCGGCAAGGTAGACCTTGGTCTTGCCGGCTTCGCGCCGGTCCTGGATGAACAGGCCGAGCAGGGCGCCGCCGGGGCCGCGCTCGCGGAAGTGGAAGGTGATGCCGTTGTCGAGCTGGGTGAACTGCCCTTCCTTGACGACGTTGGCGATGAAGTCGCCGCGCACGCGGGTGATCACGTCGCGCAGCTCCTGGAAGCTCGCCGGCATCACCACGATGGTCACGAACCCGACCAGCGCGCTCACCGCGAAGGCCAGCGTGAGGAACGGCCGCAGGATCGCGCGCGGCTTCATCCCGGCCGCCGACATCACGATCAGCTCGGAATCGCCGTTGAGGCGGTTGAGCGCGTAGACGACGGCGATGAACAGGGCCACCGGCGCGATCACAACGACGAGGGTCGGCAGCGACAGGCCGGTGATGAACAGGAAGACCAGCACGGTCTGGCCCTTGGCCGTGATCAGGTCGAGCTCGCGCAGCGCCTGCGTCACCCAGATCGTGCCGGTGAGGCCGACGAGGCAGGCGAGGAAGGCCCCGAGCGCGATGCGGAAGATGTAGCGCGCGATCTGCGTCATCGAACCCCTACTTCCGCCATGCCCGCCCGTCGCCGCACCCGCCCGCACGGTCTGGGGCCCCGTCGCCGGATCGCCCGGCCGTCCTTTCCGATGGCGCGTGAACTGGGGCCTTTCGAGGGCGCCCGGGTCGCGTTGCGTTCTCCGCCTCACCGGCTACACAGGGCACCGATGGGCGTGCGGCTGTCGAGCACGCTCGTGACAGCGGAACAGGGCAGAAGGCAACGCCATGTCGGACGGCATCACCATCCATTTCGCCCCCCTCGGCCGGGGCGGATCCGGGGACCTCGTGGTGTTCGTCGGCGACGACCTCGTGCTCGGCGCGGGCGCGCGGGATGCGCTCGGCCAGGGCGGCATCGACCTGATCGCCCGCGCCGCCGGCAGCGAGAAGTTCAAGGCGCGGGCCTCGAGCGCGCTGGTGCTGCCGGCGCCGGCCGGCGTCGACGCCGATCGGCTGGTGGTGGTCGGCCTCGGCACCGACAAGGACCGCGCCAAGATCGACTGGCCGGTTCTCGGCGGCTTCACCGCGGGCAAGGTCTCGGGCCGCGAGGCCCGCGTGGTGCTCGACTGGCCGAACGCCGCGATCGCGGCGGCGAACGCCGCCGACTTCGCCCTCGGCGCGCGCCTGCGCAGCTACGGCTTCGACCGCTACAAGACCAAGAAGAAGCCCGACGCCGAGGACACCAAGGCCGCGACCACGCTGACCTTGATGCTCGCCGGCCACGCCGAGGCAGAGGCCGTGGCGCAGGCGAGCACCGCCGTCGCCGAGGGCGTGACGCTGGCCCGCGACCTGATCAACGAGCCGCCGAACGTCCTGACGCCGGAAGAGTTCGCCCGTCGCGCCTCCGAGCTGACCAGGCTCGGCGTCGAGGTCGAGGTGCTGGAGCCGGCCCGGATGCGCGAGCTCGGCATGGGCGCGCTTCTGGCCGTGGCGCAGGGCTCGGTGCGCGAGCCGCGGGTCGTGGTGATGCGCTGGAACGGCGGCCCGGCCGGCGAGGCGCCGGTGGCCTTCATCGGCAAGGGTGTGGTGTTCGATTCCGGCGGCATCTCGATCAAGTCGGCCGGCGGCATGGAGGACATGAAGGGCGACATGGGCGGCGCGGCCGCCGTCGTCGGCACCCTGCACGCGCTCGCCGCCCGCAAGGCGCGGGTCAACGTGGTCGGCGCCATCGGCATCGTCGAGAACATGCCCGACGGCGCCTCCTACCGGCCGTCCGACATCGTCACCTCGATGTCGGGCCAGACCATCGAGGTGATCAATACCGACGCGGAAGGCCGCCTCGTCCTCGCCGACGTGATCTGGCACGTGCAGGGCGCCTACAAGCCGAAGTTCATGATCGACCTCGCCACGCTCACCGGCGCGATCATCGTGGCGCTGGGCCAGGACATCGCCGGCCTGTTCTCGAACGACGACGACCTGGCGGCGAAGATCCACGCCACCGGCGAGGCGGTCGGCGAGAAGGTCTGGCGGATGCCGCTCATCCCCGCCTACGACAAGGCGATCGACTCGAAGTTCGCCGACATGAAGAACACCGGCGGCCGCCACGGCGGCGCCGCGACGGCGGCGGCCTTCATCAAGCGCTACGTCAACGACGTGCCGTGGGCGCATCTCGACATCGCGGGCGTCGGCATGTCCTCGACCGCGAGCGAGATCAACAAGAGCTGGGGCGCCGGCTGGGGCGTGCGCTTGCTGGACCGGCTGGTGCGCGACCACTACGAGGCGAAGTAGCGGCCCGGCCGCGTCACGGCGGAGCGCCCGATGCGCAGGACAACCCTCGCAGCCGCACCCGTGGCGGCGGCGTTGCTCTGCCTCGGTCTCGTCGCCGTGGCCGGGATCAGCCAGCGTTCCGACCTGCCGGACTGGCTGGCGCCGTGCGCCTACGGGTTCTTCCTCGACAGCTATCCCCTGTTCGCCTTCGCCCTGGTCTACGGCGTCGCCCGCCTCGTCGCGACGGCCGCGGCGCCGGGGCCGGCCGGGTTGCCGCGCCGCGTCGCCTGGTGCGCCGTCGGGATCGCGACGCTGCTGGCGGCCGGGTCGTACCCGACCTTCGGCGGCGTGATCCTGCGCGGCGCCTACGGCAGCGGCAGCATGGCGTTCCTGACCGGCCAGCCGCTCTGGCTCGCCTACGCCCTCGGGGCCGCGGTCGGGGCGATCGCCTTCGGCGCGATCCTCGGCCTGTTCGGCTGGCTCGCCAGCGGGCGCCTCCGCCCGCGCGACGGCTGGCGCGCCCGCATCGGGCTGGCCTTCTGCAGCGTCCTTTCCCTGTGGTTCGCCGCCGCCCTGCTCGGGCTCGCGAGGAGCGAGGGCGCGGGGCCGTGGCCGCACCGGGCGTTCACCGCGCGGGAGGCCGGCATCGCCGCGCTCCTGGTCCTGGCGGCCGCCCTGCCGCACGCCGTCGTCTCGGCCTTCCGCCTGCGCACCCGCATCGCCGCACCATAACGGCCGCGCTGTCAGCTGCGGCGGACCCTCGGCGCCGGCGCTTGCTTGCCGCGGGCGGAGCGATCCCCCACAGTCCGGGCCAAGGGGAGCGAACGCACAAAGCCGATAAGCGTGGCCGCGAATGCCGCGCGCGATGGAGAAACGCCGTGATCCAGGACAGCCGGGCACCGCGCCCATGGCTCGCCGCCTACCCGCCGGGCATGACGGCGGAGATCGACGCCGACAGCCTCGGCACCCTCGTCGACCTGTTCGAGACCAGCACGGCGCGCTTCGCCGACCGGCCGGCGCTGACGTGCTTCGGCTCCTCGATGACCTATGCCGCGCTCGGGAGCGCCAGTCGTGCCGTCGCCGCGTGGCTCGCCGCCCAGGGCCTCGCCAGAGGCGACCGCGTCGCGATCATGATGCCGAACGTGCCGGCCTACGCGGTGGCGATCTTCGGGGTGCTGGTCGCCGGCGGCACGGTGGTGAACATCAACCCGCTCTACACGCCGCGCGAGCTGTCGGCGCAGCTCAACGATTCCGGCGCCCGCATCCTGTTCGTGCTCGAGAACTTCGCCCACACCGTCGCCGAGGCGCTGCCCGGGATCGACCTCGACCGCGTGGTGCTCGCCGGTCCGGGCGACGGCCTCGGGCTCAAGGGCCGGGTGATCGACCTCGCCTCCCGCCACCTGAAAAAGGCGGTGCCGCCCTTCGTCCTGCCGGCGGGCAAGGCGGTGCGGCTCGACGCGGTGATGCGCCAGGGCAGGGGGCTGACGGCGCCGAAGGCCGCCGTGACGCAGGACGACCTCGCCTTCCTGCAATACACCGGCGGCACCACCGGCGTCGCCAAGGCGGCGATGCTGACCCACCGCAACATCATGGTGAACGTCGTCCAGAGCGAGGTCTGGTTCGAGGGCCTCGACGAGCCCGGCCGGGTGATGGTCACGGCGCTGCCGCTGTATCACATCTTCGCGCTGACCTGCTGCTTCTTCTTCTTCATGCGCACCGGCGGGAGCTGCCTCCTGATCCCGAACCCGCGCGACGGCGACGGCTTCGTGAGGACGCTGTCGAGGACCCGGTTCACCCACTTCTCCGGCGTCAACACGCTCTTCAACCTGCTGAACAACCACCCGAAGATCGGCACGGTCGACTTCTCGCAGCTCGACTACGTGGTGGCCGGCGGCATGGCGGTGCAGAGCGCGGTCGCCGCGCGCTGGAAGGCGATCACCGGCAAGACCATCATCGAGGGCTACGGCCTGTCGGAGACCTCGCCGGTGGTCTGCGTCAACCCGTATCGCCTCGCGGCGTGGTCCGGCACGATCGGCTATCCGCTGCCCTCGACCGACGTGTCGATCCGCGGCTCGGACGGGATGCCGGTGCCCGCCGGCACCCCCGGCGAGATCTGCGTGTACGGGCCGCAGGTGATGAAGGGCTACTGGAAGCGCCCCGACGAGACCGCCGCGGCGACCACCGCGGACGGGTTCTTCCGCACGGGCGACATCGCCGTGATGGAGGCGGACGGGCAGGTGCGGATCGTCGACCGGATGAAGGACATGATCCTCGTCTCCGGCTTCAACGTCTACCCGAACGAGGTCGAGGACGTGCTGTCGGCCCATCCCGGCGTGCTCGAATGCGCCGTGGTCGGCGCGCCTCACGCCGAGACCGGCGAGATGGTGGTGGCCCACGTCGTCCTGCGCGACCCCGCGCTCACCGCCGAGGCGATCCGCGCGCATGCCCGGACCCAGCTCACCGGCTACAAGGTGCCGCGCAGGGTCGTGCTGCACCAGAGCCTGCCGAAGACCAACGTCGGCAAGGTCCTGCGCCGGATGCTCCGCGACGAAGCGCCGCCGACCGGATCCGAAACGGAGGTAACCCCTCCGCCGTAGACGGCGAACAAGACGCGCGCAGCGGTCCACCGGCCCCTCGAGGGGACGGTCGCGACACGTGGCGGGCAGGACAGTGCGGAGACGACGATGCTGATCAAGCGGTTGCGCGGCTGGGAGATTCCCGAGCACCTCGTTACCCCGGAATCCGTGTTCCTCGACCGGCGGGCGCTGCTTGGCGGCTCCGCCGGGCTCGCCGCGGCGGCGATGCTGGGCGGGCGGGCCTTCGCCGACACGGGGCCCTATCCGGCCAAGCGCAACGACGCCTACGCCCTCGACCGCCCGCTGACGCCGGAGGCCTTCAGCGGCGACTACAACAACTTCTACGAGTTCGGCACCTCGAAGACCGTGCTGCCGGCCGCCGACGCGCTCAAGACCAGCCCGTGGACGATCAAGATCGACGGCCTCGTCGAGAAGCCGTTCGAGCTCGGCGTCGAGGACCTGATCCGTAAGATCGGGCTGGAGGAGCGGCTCTACCGCCACCGTTGCGTCGAGGCGTGGTCGATGGCGGTGCCGTGGACCGGTTTCCCGCTGTCCAAGCTCGTGGCGCTGGCCAAGCCCGCCTCGGGGGCGAAGTACGTCCAGCTGACGACCTTCCTCGACCGCAAGATGGCGCCGGGCCAGCGCACCTTTTACCCGTGGCCTTACGTCGAGGGGCTGACGATGGCGGAGGCCGGCAACGACCTCGCCTTCGTCGCCACCGGCATCTACGGCAAGGCGCTGCCGAACCAGTTCGGCGCGCCGATCCGCCTCGCGCTGCCGTGGAAGTACGGGTTCAAGTCGATCAAGTCGATCGTGAAGGTCTCGTTCGTGGCCGAGCGGCCGAAGACCTTCTGGGAGGCGCTCGGCCCGTCCGAGTACGGCTTCTGGGCCAACGTCAACCCGGCGGTGCCGCACCCGCGCTGGAGCCAGGCGAGCGAGCGCGTGCTCGGCACCGACACCCGCGTCCCGACGCTGATCTACAACGGCTACGGCGAGCAGGTGGCGGGGCTGTACAAGGACCTGCAGGGCGAGCGGCTGTTCGTGTGAGGCGAAACCCCGTCCGGGGAAGCCGCTGAAGTCTCGACAGGGCTCTTCCCTCCCCCCTCTGCGGGGGAGGGTGGCCCGCGAAGCGGGTCGGGAGAGGGGAGCGCGCTGTCCGGAGAGGTCGCTCCCCTCTCCCGACCCTCGCTGACGCGAGGCCCACCCTCCCCCGCAGAGGGGGGAGAGAGGCCATCCGCCTCACTCCGCGTCGCGCAGCGCCCGGCGGATGATCTTGCCGGTGGTGGTCATCGGCAGGGCGTCGCGAAAGGCGATCTCGCGCGGGTACTCGTGGGCCGAGAGCCGCGTGCGCACGAAGGCCTGGATCTCGTCGGCGAGCGCCGGAGAGGCGGCGTAGCCCGGGCGCAGGACGAGGAAGGCCTTCACGATCTCCGTGCGCAGCGGATCGGGCTTGCCGACCGCGGCGGCGAGCGCCACGGCCGGGTGGGCGCACAGGCAGGCCTCGATCTCGGCGGGGCCGATCCGGTAGGCCGCCGAGGTGATCAGGTCGTCGTCGCGGCCGACGAAGTGGACGTAGCCGTCCGCGTCGCGCCGGGCTTGGTCGCCGGTGAGCATCCAGTCGCCGGAAAACTTCCGCGCGGTCGCCTCGGGCTGGTTCCAGTAGCGCAGGAACATCACCGGATCGGGGCGGGCGACGGCGATCTCGCCCGGCTCGTCCGTGCCGGCCTCGCTGCCGTCGGGCCGCAGGATCGCGACGCGGTGGCCCGGCACCGGCTTGCCGGCCGAGCCCGCCCGGCCGATCCCTTCCGCCGGCGCGGCCGCGAGCACGAGGTTGCATTCGGTCTGCCCGTAGGCCTCGCCGACGGCGAGCCCGAGCGCGTCCTCCGCCCAGCGATAGGTGTCGGCGCCGAGCGCCTCGCCGGCCGAGGCGACGTTGCGCAGCGACGAGAGGTCGTAGCGCGTACGCGGCGCCTCGACCGCGCGCAGCATCCGCAGGGCGGTCGGCGCGAGGAAGGCGTTGGTGATCCGTAAGCGCTCGATCAGCCGGAAGGCGGCGTCGGCCTCGAACCGGGCGGCGCGGGCCACCACCGGCACGCCGTGGCGCAGCGCCGGCATCACCACGTTGAGCAGGCCGCCGGCCCAGGCCCAGTCCGAGGGCGTCCACATCAGGTCGCCGGGGCGCGGCGGAAAGGCATGCATCCGGTCGAAGCCGGGCAGGTGGCCGAGCAGCACCCGGTGCCCGTGCAGGGCGCCCTTCGCCTGTCCCGTGGTGCCGGAGGTGTAGATCATCAGCGCCGGGTCGTCGGGGCCGGTGTCGTGGGCCGAGAAGTCGGGTGCGGCGGCCGCGAGCAGGTCGGCGAGGCCGAGCGCGTCGCCCGAGGCGCCGTCGACCGAGACCAGCAGGGACAGCTCAGGCAGCTGCCCGCGGATCGGCTCGAGCTTGGCCAGCCCGGCCGCGTCGGTGATGCAGGCGCGCGCGCCGGAGTCGGCGAGGCGGTAGGCCAGCGCCTCCGGGCCGAACAGGCCGGCGAGCGGCAGCGCGATGGCGCCGAGCTTGTAGGCGGCGGCGTGCGCCACCATCACGGCGGTCGATTGCGGCAGCAGCACCGCGACGCGGTCGCCCGGGCCGATCCCGCGGCCGGCGAGCGCTCCGGCGAGCCGATCCGAGTCCGTGCGAAGCCGCCCGAACGTCGTGGTCGCGACGGTGCCGTCGGCGGCGACCTCCAGGATCGCCGGGCGTTCCGGCTCGGCGGTGCCCCAGCGGTCGCAGACGTCGACGCCGATGTTGTACCGGGCCGGGATGTCCCAGCGGAAGCCGGCCTCGGGCGCGTCCACCCGCGTCTAGCCGCCGGTCGCGGGGAAGCCGCCGGAGAAGACGAAGTCGGTGATCGGGCGCCGGCCGTTATGGGCCTCCTTGGCACGCTGCTCGTCGTCGAGGTGTTCCGGCGCCACCGCGCGGCCGACGCCGTAGGCGGCCTGGATGGTGTGGTGCTCCGGCACGTTGAGCACGCCCGGCGCCCGCGCGCGGTCGAAGCCGCCCATGCCGTGGACGTGCCAGCCCTGGCGGTTGGCCTGGAGCTGGAAGGCGAGCGAGGCGGCGCCGGCATCGAGCGCATGGCTCCCCGCCGGCTTGAGCTCGTCGCCGACCTTCATGCGCTCGCTGGAGACGAGGAACACCAGTGCGCCGGTGCCAATTGCCCATTTCTGGTTGCCCGGCAGGATCAGGCCGTAGAACGTCTCCCAGTTCGCGTCGTCGCGCAGAGCGTAGAGGAAGCGCCAGGGCTGGGAATTGTAGGAGGAGGGCGACCAGCGCGCCGCCTCGAACATCCGCATCAGCTCCGCCTCGGGTACCGCCTCGCCGGTGAACAGGCGGGGGGAGCGGCGATCGACGAAGATCGGATCGACCGCGTGGTCGGGCCGGCGCGGGTTGTCTGCGGTCACGGGCGTTGTCTCCGGATGGTGCGGCGCACTCATGGCATCCCTTTGCACGAGCGGCGGCCCTGTCCGCAAGATCGGCCTAGCGGCGGCCGGACAGCCCGCCCATCCGGGCGAGCCGCCCCTGCTCGACGTGCCAGCGCGCCTCCTCGACGGCATCGGCGAGGCGGCGGATGCGCCAGCGTCGCCACGGGCGGATCAGCGGATGACCGGGAAGCCGGGTCTCGTGGTGGCGCAGCCGCGCCACGAGGCGCGGAAGGCAGGCCGCGGCCGCCTCGCCGGTCGCGACCTCCATCTTGCGCAGGGTCTCGCGAAGCTCGGCCTTGTGGTCCGCCATCGCCCGCACCCCGCGCCCTCGGATCGTGCGATCCTGAGCCGACGCGGTGTCGCCGCATAGGCGGCACGGGAGCGCGGGCGCCGACGGCGCCCCCGCGTCCGGGTCAGCGGTCGTTCTCAGTGGTCAGGGCGTCGAGGCGGGTGCCCTCGCCGCCGGTCTGCGTGAGCCGGACGCCGGAGCTGCCGTCCTCGCTGAAGGCGACGCCGGCCGTCATCAGCGCGCTGCGCAGGACCTCGACCTGGCCCGAGGGCGGATCGCCGGTGCCGGCCTCGAAGTCGCGCACGAAGCCCGCATCGAGCCCGGCCTTGGCGGCCAGGTCGGCCTCGGACCAGCCGAGCAGCCCCCGCGCGGCCCGCGACTGGACCGGGCTCAACGGCCTCGGGGCAGCGCCGCTCTGCCCACCTTCGTCAGATCCCGCCAAGCCGAACTCTCCTCGATTCGCCGATCTGGCCGACCGCCATCCGGTGCGTGACAACGGAGCGGAACGCGGATCGTTTCAGAATTCCGGCGAACGGCCCCGAATCCTGCGGACGGGCCGGCGAACTTCGCGCGGGACGCCGACAAAAGCCCGCCTGCGGCCGCCTTGACCACAATTGTGCTGAAATCCTATCGCATTGGCGCTTCCGCGCGCCGCCACGGGCCCAGGCACGGGCTCCCGAATGCCTCCAAGGCATCCCGAGGGTGGCGCACCGGAAACGAGGGACAAGGGGCGTACCATGAAACCGATGCTAATCGCCGCTCTGGCCTGCGCCGCCGGTGCGCTGGTTCTCACCACGGCGACCGAGACGAGGGCGCAGAACTCGATCAGCGGCTTCGGCAAGGGCAACCGCCGGCCCGGCGGCGAGGACAAGAAAGAGCAGTACATCCCCGGCGCCAAGCAGACCGAGAAGGTGTTTCCGCTGGACTCGACCTGGACCGCGGTGAGCATCAACGGCAAGCCGTTCGGCGGCACCGACCGGCCGAGCTTCATCATCGACAAGCAGTACCGCGCCCGCGGCTACGGCGGCTGCAACACCTTCGCGGCGACCGCCTTCCCGCTCAAGGAGCAGCACCTCGCGGTCGGCCCGCTCGCCCTCACCAAGAAGTCCTGCGACAAGAGCCTCCAGGCGACCGAGCAGGCTTACTTCGTGGCGCTCCGCACGGCGGCGCAGTGGGACATGGTCGGCTCGCAGCTCGTGCTGAAGAGCCCCAACGGCGAGCTGAAGTTCGACCGCGCGCTTTAAGGCGCCGTTGACCACGCTTCCACGCGGCCGGGCCCGATTCACCAGGCCTTGAGACGCCCCCGCGCCTTCTTCGATCCGGTTCACGGTCGGAGGGGCGCATGGCGGCAAAGATCGGTCTCGGGCGAGCGACCCTCCGCGCGGGCGTGCACGACGCCTCCCGCTACGTCGCGCCGCCGAGCTTCCACCCCGGCGCGGCCTGGATCGCAGCCGCCGTGCCGCTCCTCGGCCTCCTTCTCGCGCTCGGCGCCCGCTGACGCAGCCGCCGCGACCCGGCCGGCGAAGAACGATCTTCCCCGTATCGCCGGCCGCGCAGAAGCGATCTTCCACGCTTCGGCGAGGCACGCCGCCGCGGGAGAAAATGATCGCCGTATCCGGCACTTGGCCCGATTGCCCCCGCCCGCCGCACGCGATATCCCGGCTCCGGAAACGCCCGGTCCCGCCCCCGCGCGGGCGGCCCGGCGCGCCGTCACCTGAGCGTCCTTCGGAGATTCGCGACCATGGCATCTGTCGAGACCCCAGCCCGCAAGCCCGGCCATGGCCGCGTCTACGGCTCGATCACCGAGACGATCGGCAACACGCCGCTCGTCCGCCTGAATCGCCTGCCGCAGGCGCGCGGCATCGACGCCGAGATCCTGCTGAAGCTCGAGTTCTTCAACCCGATCGCCAGCGTGAAGGACCGCATCGGCGTCAACATGATCGACGCGCTAGAGGCCTCGGGCAAGCTGAAGCCCGGCGGCACCCTGGTCGAGCCGACGTCGGGCAACACCGGCATCGCCCTGGCCTTCGTGGCCGCCGCCCGCGGCTACCGCCTGATCCTGGTGATGCCCGAGACGATGTCGCTCGAGCGCCGCAAGATGCTGGCCTTCCTCGGCGCCGAGCTGGCGCTGACGCCCGGCCCGCAGGGCATGAAGGGCGCCATCGCCAAGGCCGAGGAGCTGCTCGGCGAGATCCCCGGCTCGGTGATGCCGCAGCAATTCTCGAACCCCGCCAACCCGGAGATCCACCGCAAGACGACGGCGGAAGAGATCTGGAACGACACCGACGGCCAGCTCGACGCGTTCGTGGCCGGCGTCGGCACCGGCGGGACGATCACCGGCGTCGGCTCGGTGCTGAAGCCGCGCCTGCCGAACCTGAAGGTGTTCGCGGTCGAGCCGACGGATTCGCCGGTCATCTCCGGCGGGCAGCCGGGGCCGCACAAGATCCAGGGCATCGGCGCCGGCTTCATCCCGGACAACCTCGACCGCGCGATCGTCGACGGCGTGATCACCGTCTCGAACCAGCAGGCGTTCGAGACCGCCCGCGAGCTCGCCCGCCTCGAGGGCATCCCCGGCGGCATCTCCACCGGCGGCAACGTCGCGGCGGCGCTGGAGCTGGCGAGCCGGCCGGAGTTCAAGGGCAAGCGCATCGTCACGGTCGCGTGCTCGTTCGCCGAGCGCTACATCTCCTCGGCGCTGTTCGAGGGCGTCGGCTAGACCGGGACTGCCACGATTTGGGCGCCGGGCCTGGGGCCCGGCGTCACACAAAACACAGGATCGTCCCCCATCCCGTCGTCAACCGCCCGTTAACGACGACGCCGCAACGATCGTCGCCGGGCCGATCTCGACGATGAACGGGGCTGACGAATGACCTTCGACGACGCGCGCGACGACTTCTCCCGTCTGCACCGCATCTTCAGCTTCCATCTCGGGGTCGCCGTCGGCCTGTCGTGGCTGACCACGCTCTACGCCGCCTGCTACGCGCCGTGGGTGCGCAACATCCGCGCGATCCTCGACCCGGCCAACGGCCTCGACCACATCGAGAGCACGGTCTCCTACCTGTTCGTGATGCCGGCGCTGCTGACGCTGGCCTGGGTCTCGCTGGTCTTCGGCCGCGAGGTGATCCGCCGCTCGCAGACGCTTCCGAGCGTCGCCATGGAGTTCGCGGTCGCGGCGCTGGTCGCCTTCGGCGTGTTCTACCTCTCGATCGACCGCGCCGTCGCCGCGCTCTACGCCGGCCTCTGACGCGAGCAAGGCGGTTTCTCCGCTCCCGCTTCGACAGCCAAGCGATCCCTTTCCCCGCGTGCGGGAGGAGGGCGCATCATCCGGTCGAGCGTTGAGAGGGCTTGAACCCATCCCGGCCGGGTCGGAAACGCGTCCCCGGTTTCGGGGCGGCCCAACCATGCGTGCACACGCCCTTTCAAACGCCTCCGGCTGCGTGTAGACGCGGGTCTCAACGACAATCCCGCCGCCTGCGCCCATCCGCGCCGCCCCGAGAGCCGGGCTGCGCGGTCGGGCACGCGTGAGCGCATCCAAGGCGTCCGATGCCGAAGCGCACCGATATCTCCTCGATCCTCATCGTCGGTGCGGGGCCGATCATCATCGGGCAGGCCTGCGAGTTCGACTATTCCGGCACCCAGGCCTGCAAGGCGCTCCGCGAGGAGGGCTACCGGATCGTGCTGGTCAACTCGAACCCGGCCACCATCATGACCGACCCGGACATGGCGGATGCGACCTACGTCGAGCCGATCACCCCGGAGATCGTCGCCAAGATCATCGAGAAGGAGCGGCCGGACGCGATCCTGCCGACCATGGGCGGCCAGACCGCGCTGAACTGCGCGCTCTCGCTCCAGCGCATGGGCGTGCTGGAGAAGTACGGCGTGCAGATGATCGGCGCGACGGCCGAGGCCATCGACAAGGCCGAGGACCGCCATCTCTTCCGCGACGCGATGACCAAGATCGGCCTCGAGACGCCGAAATCGGAGCTCGCCAACGCCTCGGTGCCGAAGAAGGCCGACCGCGACAGGCGCCTCGCCGAGATCGCCCGCATCGAGGCGCAGTGGCCTGCGGGTGCCGACCGGGACGCGGCGGTCGCCGCCTTCGAGAAGACTTGGCATGCGGGCGAGGGCGACCGGCGCAAGCGCTACATCGAGCACGCGCTGGGCCAGGCGCTGATCGCGCTCGCCGAGGTCGGCCTGCCGGCGATCATCCGGCCGTCCTTCACCATGGGCGGCACCGGCGGCGGCATCGCCTACAACCGCGAGGAATTCCTCGACATCGTCGAGCGCGGCATCGACGCGTCGCCGACCAACGAGGTGCTGATCGAGGAATCGGTGCTCGGCTGGAAGGAGTACGAGATGGAGGTCGTCCGCGACAAGGCGGACAACTGCATCATCGTCTGCTCGATCGAGAACATCGACCCGATGGGCGTCCACACCGGCGATTCCATCACCGTCGCGCCGGCGCTGACGCTGACCGACAAGGAATACCAGGTGATGCGCGACGCATCCCTCGCGGTGCTGCGCGAGATCGGCGTCGAGACCGGCGGCTCGAACGTGCAGTTCGCCATCGACCCGGCCACCGGCCGGATGATCGTCATCGAGATGAACCCGCGCGTGTCGCGCTCCTCGGCGCTGGCGTCGAAGGCCACCGGCTTCCCGATCGCCAAGGTCGCGGCCAAGCTGGCCGTCGGCTACACCCTCGACGAGATCGCCAACGACATCACCGGCGGCGCGACCCCGGCCTCGTTCGAGCCGACGATCGACTACGTCGTCACCAAGATCCCCCGCTTCGCGTTCGAGAAGTTCCCCGGCGCCGAGCCGACGCTGACCACCGCGATGAAGTCGGTCGGCGAGGCGATGGCGATCGGCCGGTGCTTCGCCGAATCGCTGCAGAAGGCCCTGCGCTCCCTCGAGACCGGGCTCACCGGCCTCGACGAGATCGAGATCGAGGGGCTCGGCAAGGGCGACGACCACAACGCGATCAAGGCGGCGATCGGCACGCCGACGCCGGACCGGCTGCTCAACGTCGCGCAGGCGTTGCGCCTCGGGGTGAGCCATGCCGAGGTCCACGCCTCGTGCAAGATCGACCCGTGGTTCCTGGAGCAGCTGCAGGGCATCATCGACCTGGAGAACCGGGTCAAGGCGCACGGCCTGCCGGCGACGCCGGGCGCGTTCCGCCAGCTCAAGGCCGCGGGCTTCTCCGACGCGCGCCTGGCCGTCCTCGCCGGGACCGACGAGCCGTCGGTGCGCGAGGCGCGCCGCGCGCTGAAGGTGCGGCCGGTGTTCAAGCGGATCGACACCTGCGCCGCCGAGTTCAAGGCGCCGACCGCCTACATGTACTCGACCTACGTCGCCCCCTTCGCCGGCACGGTCGCCGACGAGGCCCAGCCGACCGCGGCCAGGAAGGTCATCATCCTCGGCGGCGGCCCGAACCGGATCGGCCAGGGCATCGAGTTCGACTATTGCTGCTGCCACGCCTGCTACGCGCTGTCGGAGGCGGGCTTCGAGACCATCATGGTCAACTGCAACCCGGAGACGGTCTCGACCGATTACGACACCTCCGACCGGCTCTACTTCGAGCCGCTGACGCAGGAGGACGTGCTCGAGATCATCGAGACCGAGCGGCAGAACGGTACCCTGCACGGGGTCATCGTCCAGTTCGGCGGCCAGACGCCGCTGAAGCTCGCCCGCGCGCTCGAAGCCGCCGGCGTGCCGATCCTCGGCACCTCGCCGGACGCGATCGATCTCGCCGAGGACCGCGACCAGTTCAAGCGGCTCCTCGACAAGCTCGGGATGAAGCAGCCCAAGAACGGCATCGCCTACTCGGTCGAGCAGGGCCGGATGGTCGCGGCCGACCTCGGCCTGCCCTTCGTGGTGCGCCCGAGCTACGTGCTCGGCGGCCGCGCCATGGCGATCATCCGCGACGAGACCCAGTTCGCCGACTACCTGCTCGACACCCTGCCGAGCCTGATCCCGTCCGAGGTCAAGTCGCGCTACCCCAACGACAAGACCGGCCAGATCAACACGGTGCTCGGCAAGAACCCGCTGCTGTTCGACCGCTACCTGTCGGATGCGGTCGAGATCGACGTCGACGCGGTCTGCGACGGCACCGACGTGTTCATCGCCGGGATCATGGAGCACATCGAGGAGGCCGGCATCCATTCCGGCGACTCGGCCTGCTCGCTGCCCTCGCGCTCGCTCTCGCCCGAGATCATCGCCGAGCTGGAGCGCCAGACCAAGGCGATGGCGCTGGCGCTGAAGGTCGGCGGCCTGATGAACGTGCAGTACGCGATCAAGGACGGCACGATCTACGTGCTGGAGGTGAACCCGCGCGCGTCCCGCACGGTGCCGTTCGTCGCCAAGGTGATCGGCGAGCCGATCGCCAAGATCGCCGCCCGGGTCATGGCTGGCGAGGCCCTGGCCGCGTTCGGGCTGAAGAAGAAGGTCCTCAACCACATCGCGGTGAAGGAGGCGGTGTTCCCGTTCGCGCGCTTCCCCGGCGTCGACGTGCTGCTCGGGCCTGAGATGCGCTCCACCGGCGAGGTCATCGGGCTCGATGCCGGCTTCGGCGTCGCCTTCGCCAAGAGCCAGCTCGGCTCGGGCACCAAGGTGCCGCGCTCGGGGACGGTGTTCGTCTCGGTGCGCGACGGCGACAAGGCGCGCATCCTGCCCTCGATCCGGCTGCTGGCCGGGCTCGGCTTCGCGATCGTGGCGACCGGCGGCACCCAGCGCTACCTCGTCGAGAACGGCGTCGCCTGCGACCGGGTGAACAAGGTGCTCGAAGGCCGGCCGCACGTGGTCGACTCGATCAAGAACGGTGACATCCAGCTCGTCCTGAACACCACCGAGGGGGCCGGCGCGCTGTCGGACTCGCGCTCGCTCCGCCGGGCGGCCCTCTTGCATAAGGTGCCGTACTACACCACTCTGGCCGGAGCGATGGCGGCGGCCGAGGGCATTCAGGCCTATCTCGAAGGTGACCTTCGGGTCCGCGCCCTGCAGGAATACTTCGCAGCCTGAAGCCGGGCGGCGACACGACGTTTCTGACCGATCGCGGACCCTGCGCTCGGACAGGTTTTGGAATCTGGCCCGGAGGGCGCGGCATCCCCGCGTCCGGCCGGGCCTCTTCATTGTGGCGCGAGACGATGGCGATAGACAAGGTTCCGATCACGGTGCGTGGCTTCGCAGCCATGGGGGAGGAGCTGAAGCGCCGCCAGCAGGTGGAGCGCCCGCGCATCGTCGCGGCGATCTCCGAGGCGCGCGCGCACGGCGACCTTTCCGAGAACGCCGAGTATCACGCCGCCAAGGAGGCGCAGTCCCACAACGAGGGCCGCGTGCTCGAGCTGGAGAGCCTGATCGCGCGCGCCGAGATCATCGACGTCACCAAGCTCTCGGGCGACAAGATCAAGTTCGGCGCGACCGTGAAGCTCGTCGACGACGATACCGAGGAAGAGAAGACCTACCAGATCGTCGGCGAGCCCGAGGCCGACGTGCATTCGGGCCGGGTCTCGATCACCTCGCCGATCGCGCGGGCGCTGATCGGCAAGGGCGTCGGCGATTCCGTCGAGGTGACGACGCCCGGCGGCGGCAAGTCCTACGAGGTCGTCGGCATCCGGTACGGGGGCTGACCGGTGCGGATGGCGCGACGCTGGATCGCCGGGCTGCTGGCCCTCCCGGCTCTGGCCGCACCGGCCGTGACCGCCCTGGCCGTGACCGCTTCGGCCGTCGCCGCCCCGGCCTCGGCCGGCGATTTTCCGAGCCTGCGGGGCGGCCGCTTCTCCGACGTCCGCGTCGACGTGCGCCCGCTCGTGGCGCTCGGCGCCGGGGCCCAGGCCGAGGCGCTGCGCGCCGACCTGACCGCGGCCCTGCGCAGCCGCTTCGCGGCCCGCCTCGGCGGCCGCGGCCCGAGCCTCGTGGTCCTGGTCCGCGGCTTCTCGCTGCGGCCCTACGCCGGCGGCAACAACAGCGGCCGCTCCGGCTTCGGGGGCGGCTCGCAGAACGACTACCTCGACGGCGAGGCGCTGCTGGTCGCCCGCGACGGCGCGATCCTCGGGCGCCACCCGCAGCTCACCGCCACCCCGTCGAGCTTCGGCGGGGCGTGGTACGATCCGCAATCCGAGCGCCGCCGCGTGACCGCCATCGCCGACATCTACGCCGACTGGCTCGTCCGCAACCTGCCCGTCGACTGACGTGATCCCCCCCTCCGAGACGCACGCCGCCCCGGCGCTTTCCGGCGCCCGCGCCTGGATCGTCACCGACGGCAAGGCCGGCGACGAGAACCAGTGCGTCGGCATCGCCGAGACCCTTCGCCTGTCCTACGAGATCCGCCGGGTGCCGTCGCACGGCCCGTTCGGCTGGACGGCGCCGTGGGGGCCGATCGACCCGCGCCAGGGCCCGTATCGCAGCCGCGGCGCGCTGGCCGGGCCCTATCCCGACATCCTGATCGCCTCCGGGCGGCGCGCGGTGCCTTATCTCCGCGCGATGCGCCGGGCCGCGCCGGGACGCACCTTCACCGCCTTCCTGAAGGACCCGCGCACCGGGCACGACAGCGCCGACTTCATCTGGGTGCCCGACTACGACGACCTGCGCGGCCCCAACGTCTTCACCACGCTGACCGCGCCGCACCTCGTCACCGCCGAGCGGATCGCGGCTGCCCGCGCGCGGCCGGACCCCCGGCTGACGGCGCTCGACGGGCCGCGGGTCGCGGTGCTGATCGGCGGGGACAGCCGACACCTGAGCTATCGCGCCCTCGACATGCAGCGCCTGGTCGACGACCTGCGCAAGCTCGCCGGGTCGGGCTGCCGGCTGATGGTCACCGTCTCGCGCCGCACGCCGGACCCCCTGCGCGACGCGATCCGCACCCTCGTCTCGGAGACCGGCGGCTTCCTCTGGGACGGCGGCGGCGACAACCCCTACGTGGCGATGCTGGCGCTGGCCGACGCGGTGGTGGTCACCTCCGATTCGGCGAACATGGTCAGCGAGGCGGTGTCCACCGGCGCGCCGGTGCTGCTGTTCGACCTGCCGCGTACCTATATCCGCCACCGGCGGATGTTCGCGGGGCTGGCGATGGCCGGCGCCTTGCGGCCGTTTACCGGGCGGTTGGAGCCGCTGGCCTACAAGCCGATCAACGCCACGCCGGTGATCGCTCAGGCGCTCGCCGACGACTACGCCGCCTTCCGGGCGGCACAGGGCGGTCTGCCGGCCGGCCGGCACGCCGCCGAGGCTTAGAGCGAGGGATTCGAGGACGTCATGGCCCACACCCATTCCAGGCTGATCATCGTCGGTTCGGGGCCGGCCGGTTACACGGCCGCGATCTACGCGGCCCGTGCCATGGTGCAGCCGCTGCTGATCTCGGGCTTCCAGCCCGGCGGCCAGCTGATGATCACCACCGACGTCGAGAATTATCCGGGCTTCGCCGAGGCGATCCAGGGGCCGTGGCTGATGGAGCAGATGCGGCTCCAGGCCGAGCATGTCGGCACCACGATCCTGTCGGAGTACATCACCAAGGTCGACCTCAAGGTGCGCCCGTTCCGGCTCGAGGCCGATTCCGGCGAGACCTATTCCTGCGACGCGCTGATCATCGCCACCGGCGCCCAGGCGAAGTGGCTCGGCCTGCCGTCGGAGGCCAAGTTCCAGGGCGGGGGCGTCTCGGCCTGCGCCACCTGCGACGGCTTCTTCTTCCGCGGCAAGCCGGTGGCGGTGGTCGGCGGCGGCAACACGGCCGTCGAGGAGGCCCTGTACCTCGCCAACCTCGCCTCGAAGGTCACGGTGATCCACCGCCGGGACAGCTTCCGCGCCGAGCGCATCCTGCAGGAGCGCCTGTTCAAGCATCCGAACGTCGAGGTGCTGTGGAACCGCGAGATCGACGAGATCTGCGGCACCACCACGCCCGCGCCGTCGGTGACGCACCTGCGCCTCAAGGACACCCGCACCGGCGAGGCCAGCGCGGTGCCGGTCGACGGCGTGTTCGTCGCGATCGGCCACAAGCCGGCGACCGAGGTGTTCGAGGGCCAGCTCGCGATGCGCCACGGCGGCTACCTCAGCGTCCGCCCCGGCACCGCCGAGACCGAGATTCCCGGCGTGTTCGCGGCCGGCGACGTCACCGACGACGTCTACCGCCAGGCGATCACCGCGGCCGGCATGGGCTGCATGGCTGCGCTGGAAGCGGAGAAGTACCTCGCCAACCTCGACATCGGCGAGAGCCCGCGACAGGCCGCCGCCGAGTAGGCGCGAGCTCGTCCACCGGCCCGAATCCCCGTTCGGGCGGGTGAGGACTGCGCGGTTCGGCCCCGCGCCGAGGATCTGTCAACATTTTCTTTTTGCGGCGCCTTGCGCGCGACCATGCTCAGGACGCATGAGTGACGGGCGTCGCGACGAGGCCGGACCCGTTCGACCGCAGCCGGATCCGATGCGTCGCAGCGGGTCCGGGAAACGCCCGCGTCGTTCGACGGCGCGGGTGGCCGGAATGGGGCGCGCGTGCCTCGGCGTCGTCTGGGTGCGTGAGGGAGTCTCGCCGTGGATTGGGACAAGATCCGGATCTTCCTCAACGTCGCGGAAGCCGGCAGCTTCACCCGTGCCGGCGACGACATCGGCCTGAGCCAATCCGCGGTGAGCCGCCAGATCAGCGCCCTGGAGCGCGAGCTGAAGGCGCCCCTGTTCCACCGCCACGCCCGCGGCCTGATCCTGACCGAGCAGGGCGACCTTCTGTTCCGCGCCGCGCGCGACATGAAGCTCCGGCTGGAGAACACCCGCGCCCGCCTCGTCGAGACCAGCGAGCGGCCGTCGGGCGACCTCAAGGTGACCACCACAGTGGGGCTGGGCACCGCGTGGCTCGCCCAGCGCGTCGCCGAATTCCTCGACCTCTACCCGGACGTGCGGATCGAGCTGATCCTGACCAACGAGGAGCTCGACCTCGCCATGCGCGAGGCCGACGTCGCGATCCGCATGCGCCGGCCGGCCCAGCCCGACCTGATCCAGCGCCGGCTGTTCACGGTGCACTACCACGCCTTCGCCAGCCAAGATTACGTCAAGCGGTTCGGCGAGCCCAAGACCGTCGAGGACCTCGACGAGCACCGCCTCGTCTCCTTCGGCGGCAACGAGCCGTCCTACCTGCTGGCGGCGCACTGGCTCGCCAATGTCGGCCGTGAGGGCCGCGAGCGCCGCCCGGTCGCCTTCACCGTCAACAACATCGGCGCGCTGCAGCGGGCGATGGAGACTGGCGCCGGCATCGGCATCCTGCCGGACTACGCGGTCGACGGCGACGACCACCTCGTCCAGGTGCTGCGCGACAGCGAGATGCCGACGCTGGAGAGCTATCTCGTCTACGCCGAAGAGATGCGCACGGTCGCCCGCGTCCAGGCGTTCCGCGACTTCCTCGTCTCGAAGGCGCAGCGCTGGACGTACTGAGGCGCTGGCCGCCACCGCCCTTCCGACGCGGCTCGGCGGCGCCCGTCGTCGAACGGGCTCCGAAGCGACCCTCGAAGCCGCCCGGATCGGCCGAGGCCGGCGGGTCGGGGCTTCGTCATCGGATCGCGGGGTCGGCGATGGCGCGTACCTTCGGCGACCGCCCGCAGGCCCGTGGTCCCGGCGGCATCCGCCGATGCGACATCCGACCTATCCTTGTGCGTCGTCTAGGCTTGCATTCTCATCGTCATTTCGGTAATTTCTGAAATGACGAGATCGACGAGGCCGCGGGCATGTCTCTCCTATCCGAGATCGACGCGCTGACGCTTGCGCGGGCGCAGTTCGGGTTCACCGTCGCCTTCCACATCGTCTTCCCGGCCTTCTCGATCGGGCTGGCGAGCTACCTCGCGGTGCTCGAAGGTCTGTGGCTGGCGACCGGCCGCGAGGTGTTCATCAATCTCTTCCACTACTGGCTCAAGATCTTCGCCATCGCTTTCGCGATGGGCGTCGTCTCCGGCCTGGTGATGAGCTATCAGTTCGGCACCAACTGGTCGGTCTATTCCGACAGGACCGGCCCGGTGCTCGGGCCGTTGATGGCCTACGAGGTCATGTCGGCCTTCTTCCTGGAGGCCGGCTTTCTCGGCGTGATGCTGTTCGGCATGAAGAAGGTCGGCCGCGGCCTGCACATGCTGGCGACCCTGATGGTGGCGGTCGGCACCGGCTTCTCGGCGTTCTGGATCGTATCCGTCAATTCCTGGATGCAGACGCCGGCCGGGTACGGCACGAATGCGCAAGGTCAGTTCGTGCCCCTCGATTGGTGGGCGATCGTCTTCAACCCGTCGTTCCCGTATCGGCTCGTGCACATGGTGCTGGCCGCCTACCTGACGACGGCGCTCGTGGTCGGCGGCGTGGGTGCCTGGCACCTGCTGCGGGACCGCGCCAATGCGGGCGCCCGCACCATGTTCTCCATGGCGATGTGGATGCTGGCCTGCGTCGCGCCGCTCCAGATCCTCGCGGGCGATGCCCACGGCCTGAACACGCTCGCGCATCAACCGGCCAAGGTCATGGCGATGGAGGGCCACTTCCGGGGTCATCCGGACGGGGCTCCGCTCATCCTGTTCGGCCTGCCGGACCAGGACGCGGCGACCGTCCGCTACGCGCTGGAGGTGCCCAAGCTCTCGTCGCTGATCCTGAAGCATTCGCTCGACGCAGCCCTCGATGGGCTCGACAGCGTCCCGCGCGCGAATTGGCCGCCGGTGCCGATCGTGTTCTGGTCGTTCCGCATCATGGTCGGGCTCGGCGTCGCGATGCTGGGCGTCGGCCTGTGGAGCCTGTGGGCGCGGTGGCGCGGGCGCCTCTACGAGACGACCTGGCTGCACCGCGTCGCGGTGACGATGGGGCCCGCGGGCTTCGTGGCGGTGCTGGCCGGCTGGATCACGACGGAGGTGGGCCGCCAGCCCTTCACGGTCTACGGCCTGCTGCGCACCGCGCAATCCGCGTCTCCGCTGCAGGTGCCGGCCGTCGCGAGCTCGCTGCTCGCCTTCGTCGTGATCTACCTTTCGGTCTTCGGCATGGGGATCCTCTACATCCTGCGGCTGATGGCGCATGCGCCCCATCGCGGCGAGGAAGGCCCCGAGGTCGGCCTGCCGATCCGCGCCGCCGGCCTCACGCCCGCGCCCGCCGTCGATCCCGATCGCCATCTGCAGCCGGCGGAGTAGGAGCCATGGACGCCGCCTTCGATCTCTCGACGGTCTGGGCCTTCGTGATCGCGTTCGCGGTCTTCGCCTACGTGGTGATGGACGGCTTCGATCTCGGCGTCGGGCTGCTGTTTCCCAGCCTCCGGGCCGGGGAGGAACGCAACGTCGCCATGAACTCGATCGCGCCCGTCTGGGATGGCAACGAGACGTGGCTGGTGCTCGGCGGCGGCGGCCTCTTCGCCGCGTTCCCGCTCGCCTACGCGATCATCCTGCCCGCCCTCTACGCACCGATCGTCGCCATGCTGCTGGGCCTGGTCTTCCGAGGCGTGGCCTTCGAATTCCGCTGGCGCGATCCCCGCCATCGCGCCCTCTGGGACGTCGCCTTCGCGGGCGGCTCGCTGGTCGCCGCCCTGGCGCAGGGCATCGCCCTGGGCGCTCTCCTCCAGGGCATCGCCGTCACCGGGCGCGGCTACGGCGGCGGGCGGTGGGACTGGCTGACGCCGTTCAGCCTGTTCACCGGGATCAGCCTCGTGCTGGGCTACGCGCTCTTGGGCGCCACGTGGCTCGTGATGCGGACCGAGGGAACGACGCGTGAACTCGGCCGACGCATGGCGTTCCGGTTCGGGATCGCCACCATCGCCTGCATCGCGGCCGTGAGCGCGGCGACCCCGCTGCTCGACGCCGCCTTCGCCGCCCGCTGGTTCGCCTGGCCGAACGTGTTGCTGACGGCTCAGGTGCCGTTGCTGGTCGTGCTCGGCAGCGTTCTGTTCTTCCGGACGCTCTTGCGCGGGGCCGAGCGGGCGCCGTTCCTGCTGGCGCTCGGGCTGTTCGGCCTGTCGTATGTCGGTCTGGGAATCAGCATCTATCCCGACATCGTCCCCGGCCGGGTGACGATCTGGGAGGCGGCCTCGCCGAGATCCTCGCAGATCTTCATGCTGGTCGGCGCGGGCGTCCTCATCCCGGTCATCCTGGCCTACACCGCCTACGCGTACTGGGTCTTCCGGGGCAAGGTCGGCGCGGACGGCTACCATTGAGCGGGCTGATGCCGCGTTGGGCCGGCCGGCTCGGCTGGTTCGTGGCCCTCTGGATCGGCGGGGTCGTCGTCGTCGGCGGGATCGCCTTCGTGCTGCGCCTCTGGCTCAAGGCATAGCGGGCGATGCAGCTTCCTCCCCTCGTGCAAGCCTTCGTGCTGCATTTCGGCGAGATGGGCTCCCGCTGGGGCATCAATCGCACGGTCGGCCAGATCTACGCGCTGCTGTTCGTGTCGCCGCAGGGGCTCAATGCCGAGGAGATCGTGGACAAGCTCGGCCTGTCCCGCTCGAACGTGAGCATGGGGCTCAAGGAGCTCCAGGCCTGGAGCCTCGTCCGCCTTCAGCACAGGCCCGGCGACCGCCGCGACTACTTCTCGACGCCGGAGGACATCTGGCAGATCGTCCGGACCCTGGTGGAGGAGCGCAAGAAGCGCGAGATCGACCCGACGCTGACGCTGCTGCGCGAGCTGCTGATGGAGGCGGCGAGCGATGACGACGAACGCTACGCCCAGCAACGCCTGACCGAGATGCGCGATCTCTTCGAGTTGTTCGCCGGCTGGTACGGCGACGTGCGCCGCCTCGACACGCAACGCCTCGTGCAGCTTCTGACGCTCGGGGCCCAGGTGCAGAAGGTGCTGGAGATGAAGGATCGTTTCCTGCCGGGACGGGCGGCACGAGGAAAGGCGTCGATCGGCTGACGGCTGCCCGGAGCCGGGCGCGCAACCCGGCGGTCGGGCCGTCGCGTGCCGCGAGAGCCTTCATCCGTCGCCGGCGGCGGGCGGCGGCCGCCCCCGGCGCAGGCTCCCGTTCCTCGTCGTCCGGCTTTCGATATGCCGACCGCGACCGGTTCCCGATCGGCCAACGGTTCGAACCGGAGGCATCGCACCGGCTGGCCCTCCGCGCCTCGGCCCGGTAACACCCGGCCGGCCCGCATGGGGGCCGCAATCCGGAGCATCATGTCGACACGGCCGATCGCCTTCGACCTCACCCGCCTCGTCACCCGCCTGCGCCATCCGAGCCCGTCCGGGATCGACCGGGTCGACCTCGCCTATGCCCGCCACGTGCTCGACGGCGCCGGCGCGCGCTTCGGGCTGGTCTCGACCGGCCTCGGGCCGCGCATCCTTGAGCGGGACCACGCGTCCCGCATCGTCGACGCGGTCGCGGACGGCTGGACCGAGGACGTGGTGGCCGAATCCGATCCGGTCTACCGCCGCCTCGAGGCACGGCTCACCGGCCGCCCGGCGGAGGCCGTCGCCGGGCGCGACCAGCGGTCCGGCACGATCCGCCGACGGCGCATCCAGGCCGAGACCGTGCTCGGGATCCTGCGCGCCGCACCGATCTCGGCCCTGCCGGAGGCCAGCCTCTACCTGCACACCTCGCACCTGCGCCTCGACAAGCCGGAGCGCTTCGACTGGCTCTACACCCGCACCGACGTGCGGCCGGCGTTCTTCGTCCACGACCTGATCCCGATCACCCATCCCGAATACGGCCGGCCCGGCGAGGCCGAGCGCCACCGCCAGCGCCTGCGGACCATCGGCCGGCACGCGGCCGCCATCGTCGTGAATTCCGCAGATACCGGCGAGCGGACGCTGGCGCACCTCGCCGCCGACGGGTTCGGGCGTCCGCCGCTCGCGGTCGGGCATCTCGGCGTCGAGCCGGCCTTCGGGCGCGACGGCCCGCGCCTCGTGCCCGACCGGCCGACCTTCCTCGTCTGCGGCACGATCGAGCCGCGCAAGAACCATCTGCTGCTGCTCCATCTCTGGCGGGAGCTCGCCGAGCGCCACGGCCCGGCCACGCCCCGGCTCGTGCTGGTCGGGCGCCGCGGCTGGGAGGCCGAGAACGTCGTCGACCTGCTGGAGCGCTGCGAGGCGATCCGCCCGCACGTCGTCGAGGTCTCCGGGCTCTCGACCCACGGCCTCGCCGCGCTCACGCGGAGCTGCACGGCGCTGCTGATGCCGTCCTTCACCGAAGGCTACGGCATCCCGATCGTGGAGGCGGCGGCGTCCGGCGTGCCGGTGGTCGCCTCCGGAATTCCGGTCCACCGCGAGATCGCCGAGGGCTTCGCCGCCTTCCTCGACCCCCTCGACGGCCTCGGCTGGGGGCAGGCGGTCGAGGATCTGAGCCGGCCGGGCTCCGGGCTTCGCGAGACGCTGGCCCAGCGCCTCGACGGCTACGCCGCGCCGACCTGGGCGGCGCATTTCGAGCAGGCAGACGCGCTGCTCGATGCGCTCTGATCCGCGGCGCGCCTTCGGCGGCGTGTTGCACCGCGGACGGCTGACGAATAAGGAAAAGCGTCAGCCCGCGCGGCCGGCCTCTCTCCCAGGGAATCGTTCGATGCGTGTTGTCGACCTCGACCGCGATGCGATCAAGCAGGGTCTCGCCGACGGGTCGATGCTGGTGATCGACGTGCGCGAGCCGCACGAATACGAGAACGGCCACATCCCCGGAGCGGTGATGCACCCGCTTTCGAGCTTCGATCCGGCGGCGGTGGCCGCTCTGATCGAGGCGGACGGGCGCCGCGCGGTCTTCTCCTGCGGCTCCGGCGTGCGCTCGGTCCACGCGCTCAACGCGATGCAGCAGACCGGGCTCGGCCTCACGGAACACTACAAGGGCGGCTATCGCGACTGGTCGTCGGCCGGTGAAGCGATTGAGTAGATCCGTCGAAGCACGGCCGCATGCGCGTCGCCCGGTCGGTCGCGGCGAAGCCATGTGCGGTGTCGCACAACCTGTGCGCGCTGTGGGGAATAGGTGGCGGGCTGCTGGGGAACCATTCATGTACAAGCGTCGGCTCGCAAGCCTCATCGTGATCGCCGCGGCGCTCGCCGCGCCGCAGGCCCGCGCCCAGGCGCCGGGCGGCCCGCCGCCGAAGGTGACGGTCGCCAAGCCCGTGGTCCGCGAGATCATCGAGCAGGACCAGTATACCGGCCGCTTCGACCCGATCGAGTTCGTCGAGGTCCGCGCGCGGGTGACCGGCTACCTCGAGAAGATCAACTTCACGGACGGCGCCACGGTGAAGAAGGGTGACGTGCTCTTCGTCATCGACCGGCGGCCCTACAAGGCGGCCCTGGAGCAGGCGCAGGCCTCGCTGACCTCGGCCAAGGCCCGCCTCTCGTTCTCGCAGACCGACCTGGAGCGCGCGCAGACCCTGTCGAAGGGCGGCAACATCTCCGAGCAGGTCACCGACCAGCGCCGCCAGGCCTCGCAGACCGCGCAGGCCGACGTCGACAGCGCCGAGGCGGCGCTCCGCAACGCCCAGTTGAACTTCGACTTCTCGGAAGTGAAGTCGCCGATCAACGGGCGGATCAGCCAGCGCCTCGTGACCGAGGGCAACATCGTCATCACCGACCAGACGATGCTGACCACCATCGTCTCGCTCGATCCGATCTACTTCTCCTTCACCGTCGACGAGAAGTCGTTCCTGAAGTACCAGGGCTCGCTCGGCATCGGCATGGGCCAGACCCAGCGCGGCAAGGGCGTCCCGATCCTGATCGCCCTGTCGGGCGAGGCCAAGCCGACCCGCAAGGGCACCCTCGACTTCGTCGACAACCGCGTCGACAACTCCACCGGCACGATCCTCCTGCGCGCGACGGTCGAGAACGCCGACGGCTTCATCAAGCCGGGCCTGTTCGGCATCGTCTCGATGCCCGCGACGAAGCCGTTCCAGGGCGTCATGATTCCGGACGAGGCGGTCGCTGCCAACCAGGACAAGCGCATCGTCTACCTCGTCGGCGAGGACGGGACGGTGACGGCCAAGGACGTGAAGCTCGGCCCCAAGGTCGACGGCTACCGCGTGATCCGCGACGGCCTGAAGGGCGACGAGACCATCGTGGTCAACGGCACCTCCCGCGTGCGCCCCGGCGCCAAGGTCTCGCCGGAATCGATCACGCTGCCGCCGAGCAAGACCTGAGGCCGTCCGCGGTCTCGAGCGTACGAGCGGCACCGGTCCCGACCGGTGCGGCGCCATCGACGACGCCGGTCGCCGGCTCCGCGAGGGGCGGCGACCCAGAGGTTTGACCGATGCGTTTTGCCCACTTCTTCGTCGATCGGCCGATCTTCGCGTCGGTCACGTCGATCATCTTCCTGCTCCTCGGCTTCGTCGCCTACGAGAGCTTGCCGGTCTCGCAATACCCCGAGATCGTCCCGCCCACGGTCACCGTGCGCGCGAGCTTCCCCGGCGCCAACGCCGAGACGGTGGCCGCGACGATCGCGACGCCGATCGAGCAGGAGGTGAACGGCGTCGACAACATGCTCTACATGACGTCGCTGTCGACCAACGACGGCAACATGCTGCTGACCGTCACCTTCAAGGTCGGCACCAACCTCGATATCGCCAACGTGCTGGTGCAGAACCGGCTCTCGGTGGCGCAGCCGCGCCTGCCGCCGGACGTGCGGAACCTCGGCGTCACCGTGCGCAAGGCCTCGCCCGACCTGATGCTGGTCGTGCACCTGCTCTCGCCGAACAAGACCTACGACCAGAACTACCTGGCCAACTACATCTACCTGAACATCCGTGACGAGATGCTGCGCCTGGACGGCGTCGGCGACATCACGATCTTCGGCGGCAACGAGTACGCCGAGCGCATCTGGCTCGACCCGAACAAGCTCGCCGCCTACGGGCTCTCCACCACCGACGTGACCACGGCGCTGCAGGAGCAGAACGTGCAGGTCGCCGCCGGCGCGCTCAACGCGCCGCCCGCCCAGACCGGCGAGGCGTTCCAGCTCGTGGTGCAGTCGCAGGGACGATTCCAGACGCCGGAGGAGTTCGCCGACGTCATCGTGAAGGCGACCAACGGCCGCCTGGTGCGGGTGAAGGACGTCGCCCGCACCGAGATGGGCCAGAAGGACTACACCACTAACTCCTTCCTGAACGCGACGCCGGCGGTGGGCATCGGCGCGTTCCAGCGCCCGGGCACCAACGCGCTCGACGCCGCGGCCTCCGTCAAGAAGGTGATGGAGAACCTGAAGAAGAACTTCCCGCCCGACGTCGAGTACCGCATCGCCTACAACCCGACCGAGTTCATCGAGGAGTCGATCCAGGAGGTCTACAAGACCCTGTTCGAGGCCGTCGGCCTCGTGGTGATCGTGATCCTGGTCTTCCTCCAAAGCTGGCGCACGGCGCTGATCCCGGTGATCGCGATCCCCGTCTCGCTCGTCGGCACCTTCGCGGCGATGTCGGCCTTCGGGTTCTCGCTGAACAACCTCACCCTGTTCGGGCTGGTGCTCGCCATCGGCATCGTCGTCGACGACGCGATCGTCGTGGTCGAGAACGTCGAGCGCAACATGGAGGAGGGGCTGTCGCCGGGCGAGGCCGCGCACAAGACCATGGACGAGGTCGGCTCGGCCGTCGTCGCCATCGCGCTGGTGCTGGCCGCGGTGTTCATCCCGACCGCCTTCATCCCCGGCATCTCGGGCCAGTTCTACAAGCAGTTCGCGCTGACGATCGCCGCCTCGACGATCATCTCCGCCTTCAACTCGCTGACCCTGTCGCCGGCGCTCTGCAAGCTGCTCCTGGTGCCCCACCACGCGCGCAAGCAGCCGAAGTTCTTCCTGACGCGGTTCATCGCCTGGCTCGCGGACCTGTTCAACCGCGGCTTCGAGGCGCTCTCGAACGGCTACGCCCGGGTCGTCGGCCTGCTCACCGGCTACAGCGTCGGCATCGTCGCCGTGATGGTGTTCTACGGCTTCGTCATCTTCGGCACGATCCACCTCGTGCAGACGACGCCGACGGGCTTCATCCCCGACCAGGACCAGGGCTACCTCATCGGCGTGGTCCAGCTGCCGGCCGGCGCCTCGCTCGACCGCACCACCGAGACGGTGAACCGGGCGGCGGCGGAAGCGCGCAAGATCGACGGCGTGACCAACACCGTCATCATCGCCGGCTTCGACGGCGCGACCTTCACCAACACCACCAACTCCGGCGTGATGTTCATCACGCTGGCCGGCGCCAAGGAGCGCGCCACCCACGGGCGCAGCGCGGCGGTGATTACAGGCGAGGTGCTGAAGGCCACCGCCAACATCCAGGAGGCGCGGGTCATCGTCATCCCGCCGCCGCCGGTGCGCGGCCTCGGCAACGGCGGCGGCTTCAAGATGCAGGTCGAGAGCCGGCAATCCTCGGAGACCGGGCCGCTGCTGGCCGCCGCCGGCGAGCTGATCGGCCAGGCCAACCAGAGCAGCGACGTGCAGCGGGTGTTCACCACCTTCGGCAACGACACGCCGCAGCTCTACCTCGACATCGACCGCACGATCGCGCGGATGCTGAACGTGCCGCTGGCCAACGTCTTCGCCTCGGTGCAGGCGGACCTGGGCGGTGCCTACGTCAACGACTTCAACACGCTCGGCCGCATCTACCAGGTGCGCCTGCAATCCGATGCCGCCTACCGGACCTCGCAGCAGGACATCTCGCAGATCAAGGTCCGCTCCTCCACCGGCGCGCTGGTGCCGCTGGGGACCCTGGCCTCGCTGCGCACCGTCGCCGGCCCGCAGATCGTGCAGCGGTTCAACCTGTACTACTCGGTACCGGTGCAGGGCGTGGCCAAGCCCGGCGTCTCGACCGGACAGGCGCTCACCGCCATGGAGGAGATCGCCGCCAAGGCGCTGCCCGAGGGCTACGCCTACGACTGGACCGAGATCGCCTACCAGCAGAAGGCCACCGGCAACACGGCGGTCTACGTGTTCGCGCTGGGCATCCTGCTGGTGTTCCTGGTGCTCGCCGCGCAGTACGAGAGCTGGGCGCTGCCGATCTCGATCCTGATGGTGGTGCCGACCGGGGTGCTGGCCGCCTTGTTCGGCGTGCAGCTGCGCGGGCAGGACAACAACATCCTGACCCAGATCGGCCTGATCGTGCTGATCGGTCTCGCGGCGAAGAACGCCATCCTGATCGTCGAGTTCGCCCACGACATCGAGGAGGCGGAGCACAAGGGCCCCGTCGCCGCCGCGATCCAGGCCTGCCGCCTGCGCCTGCGCCCGATCCTGATGACCGCCTTCGCCTTCATCCTTGGCGTGCTGCCGCTGGTGATCGCCACCGGCCCCGGCGCCGAGATGCGCCAGGCGCTGGGCACCGCGGTGTTCTTCGGGATGATCGGCGCGACCTTCTTCGGCCTGTTCCTGACGCCGGTCTTCTACGTGATGATCCGGAACATCGTGATCTGGGTGGGCAAGAAGCGCGGCAAGACCACCGACGACGGCCACGGCGGCGCCCCGGCGCACGCGGCGCCCGCGCATTCCTGATCCGGCCCGGCGCCGGCGACCTTCGCGGCCCGCAGGGCGTGTCCATTGGGCACGGCCTGCGGGCCGCAACCGTTTGCGCCGCAACCGCTTGTCGCTGCGGTACGTCGGGGGAAGTCGCGCATGGCACGGGTTGCAGTCGTCACAGGGGGCACCGCCGGGATCGGCCTGGCCACTGCCCACCTGTTCGCGTCCCGCGGCTGGTCGGTGGCGGTGATCGCCCGCGATGAAGGCCGGCTGCGCGCGACCGCCGCCGCCCTCGCGGCTTACGGCCGCCCGGTGCTGACGATCTCGGCCGACGTGTCGGATGCCGAGGCGGTCGACGCCGCCGCCGCCCGGATCGAAGCCGAGCTCGGGCCGGTCCGCGCCTGGGTCAACAATGCGATGTCGACGGTGGTGAGCCGGGCCGACCGGATCACGCCGGCCGAGTACCGCCGCGTCACCGAGACGACCTATCTCAGCCAGGTCTACGGCACGCTCGCCGCCCTGCGCTTCATGAAGCCGCGCGACCGCGGGGCGATCATCCAGGTCTCGTCCGGGCTGGGCTACCGCGCCGCGGCGCTGCAGGCGCCGTACTGCGCGGCGAAGTTCGCCGTCTCGGGCTTCACCGACTCGCTGCGCTGCGAGCTGCTCCACGACAAGTCCGCGGTCTCGCTCAGCGTGATCTACCTGCCGGCGGTGAACACCCCGCAGTACCGCTGGACCCGCAACCGGACCGGCCGCGACCAGAATGCGCCGGACCCGGTCTACGATTCGCGCCTTTGCGCCGAGGCGATCGTCTACGCCGCCGAGCATCCGCGCCGCGAGGTCTGGGTCGGCCGCAGCACGGTGATGATGGCGGCGGCCCAGGCCCTGGTCCCGGGCTATGCCGACCGGAAGGCCGCCGAGATGTGGCCCAAGCAGATGGCCGACGAGGACCTGCCGTACCGGGCCGGCAACCTCGACGCCCCGGTGCCGGGCGACGTCGGCATCGACGGGCGCTTCGGCGCCCGGACCAAGCGCACCCGTTCCGCGTTCTGGACCAGCCGGGAGCGCGACCTGCTGATGGCGGGCCTGGCCGGAATCGCCCTGGCGGGGCTCGCGAGCGCCGCGGCGGTGGCGCGTTCCCCGCGGCGGCTGCTGCCGCGGCCCTGACGGGCTCCCGTTCCGGCGGGGCGCCTGATAGGAACCCCGCACCATCCCCACTGCCACGAGGCGACGCGTGCCCGGATACCTGCCCTTTGCCGGCGCCCTCGATCTGCCGGCCTACGTTTGCGACAATTGCGGCTTCTGGCAGCGCCACTTCGAGACCCCGCCGGCCTGCCCGATGTGCCTCGACGCCCGCCACGTCGTGCCGCAGGACGGCTGGCGCTTCTGGACGAAGCGCGAGGCGCAGGCGCGCTTTCCCTGCCATTGGCAGGAGCTTGAGCCGGGCGTCTGGCGGTTCTGGAACGAGCCGGTCTCGGGCATCGGCCCGTCGAGCTACCTGATCTGCACGGAGGCCGGCAACATGGGCTTCGAGGGCTGCCCGGTCTTCAGCGAGGCGGCGCTCGATCACATCGCCGCTTTGGGCGGCATGCAGGTGCTCTCGGCCTCGCACCCGCACGCCTACGGGGCGCTGGTGCAGCTGCAGGACCGGTTCGACCCGGAGCTGTGCCTGCCCGCCGCCGACTTCGCCTGGAGCGCCGCGCTGCAGGTCTCGTGGCCCTACGACGACTTCCTCGAGCCGCTGCCGGGCCTCGAGCTCCACCGCACCGCCGGCCACTTCGACGGCCACGCCGTGCTGTTCGATCGCCGGCGGAAGATCTGCTTCTGCGGCGACGCTTTGAAGTTCGAGCTGGACCCGGAGGATTTCCGCCGCGCCGTGACGATCTCGGCGCACAAGGCCTTCGTGCGCGGCGTGCCGCTGACGACGAACGAGCTTCGGCATTACCGCGACGTGTTCGCCCGCCTCGACTTCACCCAGACCTGGACCCCGTTCGAGCCCGCCGCCAATTGCGGGAGTGCAGAGGTCCTGGCGCTGATCGACGAGATGCTGGCGACGCGGCCGCACGCGGCGCCGGTGCGGTTGGACGGCCTGCGGCGGTAACGCCGCCTCCCTCCCCCCGCAAAGGGGGGAGGGAGGTGCGCGTCAGCGCTTGGTGTTCCCCGCCGTCTGCCCGAACATCACCTTCTTGGCGTCCTCGCTCATGGTCTTGCCGTGGTCGGGGTTGACCTCCGGAGCGCGGGCGTAGGCGGCCTTGGTGGCCGGGCGCTCGGCGATGGCGTGGAACCAGCGCTTCAGGTTCGGGTGATCGTCGAGGGTCTGGCCCTGCTTCTCCCACGGGACGATCCAGGGATAGGCCGCCATGTCGGCGATGCCGTAATCGCCGGCGACGAAGTCGCGGTCGGCGAGCCGTCGGTCGAGGACGCCGTAGAGCCGGTTGGTCTCGTTGACGTAGCGGTTGATCGCGTAGGGGATCTTCTCGGGGGCGTATTGCGAGAAGTGGTGGTTCTGGCCGAGCATCGGGCCGAGGCCCCCCATCTGCCAGAACAGCCATTGCAGCGCCTCCTGCCGGCTGCGGAGGTCCGTGGCCAGGAACCGTCCGGTCTTCTCGGCGAGGTAGAGCAGGATCGCGCCCGACTCGAACAGCGTGATCGGCGCGCCGCCGTCGGCCGGCGCGTGGTCGACGATCGCCGGCATGCGGTTGTTCGGCGCGATCTTCAGGAAGCTGGGATCGAACTGCTCGCCCTTGCCGATGTTGACCGGCTTGATCGTGTAGGGGAGGCCGACCTCCTCGAGGAACATCGTCACCTTGTGGCCGTTCGGGGTTGGCCAGTAGTAGAGATCGATCATCGAAACATCCTCAGGTGACGTGGACCGTCGCGCCCTCGATGCCGCAGGTGGGTCGGATGCGCCGCGGATCAAGCGGCGTTCGGCACGGGGCGCCTCTGGGACCGCCTGCGCATCGGTCATACCGCAGGGACCACGTTGGCCGTCGGCCTTTCGCAATCGTATCTTCGTCTTCACGCCGCCATCGATCAAATGCGCGGCAATCCTCGGCCGTTTCCTTCAGGCCCGCCATGGTTTGAGTCGCGTCATCGGGGAGGCGGGTCATGATCAGCGCGACGTCGATCAGCAGTGCCGGCCTTGCTGCCGCGTTGCAGAGGTTCGAGTCGACCGCCACGCGCGTGGCCGAGATCGGGACGAGCCTTCCGAGCGCGGCCCAGGTCGACCTGTCGAGCACGGCCGTCCAGCTGATCGAGGACAAGGCCGCCTTCGCGGCCAACGCGGCGGTCCTGCGCGCGTCCGACGCGATGGAGCGGACGGTCCTCGACATCCGCGTCTAGGGCCGCGACACCGATCGAACCTTGCCCGCGCCCCGGCGACCCCGTAAGACCGATGGCATGTCGGGGTGTAGCGCAGTCTGGTAGCGCACCTGGTTTGGGACCAGGGGGTCGTAGGTTCGAATCCTATCGCCCCGACCATCGATTTCCGGAGCGGTGTCTGAAGGCCATGTCGAGCGCCCGCATCTTCCAGCCGTCGAAGGACGCGTCCCAGTCGGGGACGGCCCGGACCAAGGTCTGGCACCTCGAGTTCGACCAGACCGCGCCGCGCGAGACCGACCCGCTGATGGGCTGGACCGGCTCGGGCGACATGCTGCAGCAGGTCCACCTCAAGTTCGAGTCCCTCGAGGATGCGGTCGCCTACGCCAAGAAGGCCGGCATCGCCTACCGCGTCGAGGAGCCGAAGACGGCCCCCCCGCGCAAGGGGCTGTCCTACTCCGACAATTTCAAGTTCAACCGCACGGCGCCCTGGACGCACTGACCGGGACGCGCCGAGCCGATCGGCTCAGGCCTCGTCCTTGCGCGCCTTCCAGGCCGCGTAGGGCGCGGTCGCGTCCGGCACGTCGAGGTGCTTCAGCCGCATCGGCTGCGCGTCGAGCGGGCGGCACAGCTCGGCGTAGATCTCGGCGCCGAGCAGCCCGAACTCGCCGGCCGTGGCGGCGGCGTTGGCGAAGTAGCCCTCGCGGATGCCCGACAGCCGCATCGCGGCGTGGCACATCGGGCAGGGCTGGCCGCTGGCGTACATCACGCTGCCGGACAGGTCGCGGCTGTTGAGGCGCCGGCTCGCCTCGCGCAGCGCCACCATCTCGGCATGCCCGGTCGGGTCGTTGGTGGTGTGGACGTTGTTGGCGACCCGGGCCAGGACCTCGTCGCCGCGCACCAGGACGGCGCCGTAGGGCGTGCCGCCGTCGCAGACGTTGTCGGCGGCCAACTGCACCGCCTCGCTCAGGTACCGTGCGTGATCGCTCATGATGGTCGGTCCTCCCGGATGCGGTCGGGAACGCCCAGGGGCGGAGAACGGTTCGATCCGGCCGCTCAGAACGCGTAGCGCACGGTGCAGTACGGCATCGTCTCCGCGAGCACCGCCTTGAAGCGCGTGAGCCAGCGGCCCTTCCAGCCGGCGCGGTAGCGGACGTTGGCGCCGCCGCCTTCGGAGACCTTGGCCTCCTGGATGTCGGGCCGCCACAGCAGCTCCTCGGCGCGCGGATGCCAGCCGAGATTGACCGCGTGCAGGCCGGCATTGTGGGTCAGCAGGATGATCTCGCACTTGAGCTGGGCCTTGGCGGCGTCCGACAGCGTGCCGTCGATCTCGGTGAACAAGGCCCGCCAATCCGCCTCCCAGCCCTCGTAGAGGATGACCGGCGAGAAGTTGACGTGGACCTCGTAGCCCGCGGCCACGAAGTCGTCGATCGCCGCGATCCGCTCCGCGATCGGCGTCGTGCGCACGTCGACCACCTTGGCGATCCGTGCCGGCATCAGCGAGAATCGGATGCGGGTGCGCCCCTGCGGGTCGTAGGCGAGCAGGTCGCGGTTCACCGCCTTGGTCGCGAACGAGCCCTTGGCGTTGGGCAGGGTGCGGAACAGCGCGACGAGGTCGCGGACGTTGTCGCAGATCGCCGCGTCGACCGAGAGGTCGCCGTTCTCGCCGATGTCGTAGACCCAGGCGGCGGGATCGATGGTGTCGGGCTCCGGCAGCGCGCCCTGCTTCCGGGCATGCCGCGCGATCGCCGCGCAGGCGGCCTCGACGTTCACGAACAGCGAGATCGGGTTGGAAAACCCCTTGCGCCGCGGCACGTAGCAGTAGGCGCAGGCCATGGCGCAGCCGTTCGAGGTCGAGGGCGCGATGAAGTGGGCGCTGCGGCCGTTGGGCCGCATCGTCAGCCCCTTCTTCACCCCGAGCACCAGCGTCGAGCGCTTGATCCGGACCCAGTCCTCGACCGAGCCCTCGTTACCGTGGAGCGCCGGGATGTTCCAGTGCGAGGGCACCGGGATGCGCGTCGCGTCCGGGTAGCGCGCCAGGATCTCGCGCCCGCGCGGAAACGTCTCCACCGCGGGCTCGTGATAGATCGTGGAGATGTCGAGGAGGTCGCCGATCGAGGCCATGCGGGGTCCGGCGGCCCGGAACGCGGCCGCCCCTGCGATATGGGGCGCCGGCTCAGAGCCGCGAGAGCAGGTCGGCCTTCTTCTCGGCGAACTCGGCCTCGGTCAGCACCCCGCGGCCGTGAAGCTCGGCGAGCCGCTCAATCTTCGTAAACACGTCCCCGTCGCCCGACGAGTCCGGCGCCGTAGCAGGAGCGGAAGCGGGGGCGGGGGCCGAAGCGGGAGAAGCGTCGCGCGCGGGCGTCGGCGCGTCCGGCGCGAGGCGGCGCAGCGTATCGAGGGCGATGCTGCCCTGCGGCCCGATGAAGCGCAGGGCGCCGTCGGACTGGGAGACCCCCGAGATCTGGTGCTCGCCGGTGTCGTAGAGCGCGACCCCGGCGTCGGACTCGATCGCCAGGCGCCGCGTCTCCGGGAAGTAGGCATAGCGCAGGCCGTTCTGGGCGCCCGCGCTCGACGGCCGGCCGAGGCACGCCGGCCACCACTCGCCGCCGCCGCGGCCGCCCGCGGCCCGGCCGCTCCCGCTCCAGCCGCCCGGGGGCAGGGCGTCGGCCAGCTCGGCGCAGAGGCCGGCGACGCGGGCTTTCAGCTCCGCGTCGAACATCCGCCCGACCATGACCATGCCGCCGGAGAACCACTGGCCCATGCCGCCGAGCTCCGGGTGGTCGAACTGCGCCATCGTGCCGTTGCCGGCCTCCAGCGCCCGCATCAGATGGCGCACCGCTTCGAGGCTGACGCCGTGGCGATCCGCCACGATCTGCAGCCCGGAGGCGTGGTCGGGGCCCTCGTCGTTGTGTGCCTCAAGGGTCATGCGGGCTGCTCCGGGGGACGCGATGCGCCGAGGCGCTGCTGGGGGCCGCGTGTGCCGGGCCTCGTGCCCGGGGCGAGCCCGCACTATGCCGCGGTCGGCGGAGCGGTGGAAGAACCCGGGCTGCGCAAAAATGCCAGGCCCGCGAACGGTTTCCGCCCGAACCTTCGGCACCCCTCGCTGCGCTGCAAAAATTTCGCGCACGGCGGAGCTTCGCCCACGGACGCACGTTCACAAAATGGCCCGGGGGCCCCGCTGCCGAGCGTCAGGCAGCGGTCGTCGTGATGCGGCCCCGGCCGCCGGAGTGAACATGGCCGACCATAACCGCTACGCAGCCTCGACCCGTCCCGTTCGTTCGCGCATCCAGGAAGGCAAGCCCTATCCCCGCGGCGCGACCTGGGACGGCCTCGGCGTGAACTTCGCCGTCTTCTCCGCCCATGCGACCAAGGTCGAGCTCTGCCTGTTCGACGAGTCCGGCGAGAAGGAGATCGAGCGGATCGCGCTGCCCGAATACACCGACGAGGTCTGGCACGGGTACCTGCCCGACGCGCGCCCCGGCACGATCTACGGCTACCGCGTCCACGGCCCCTACGAGCCCAAAGCCGGGCACCGCTTCAACCACAACAAGCTGCTGATCGACCCCTACGCCAAGGGGCTCGTCGGCTCGATCACCTGGAACCCGGCCCTGTTCGGCTACCAGATGGAGACCGGCGACGACCTGACCTTCGACGAGCGCGACAGCGCGCCGTTCACCCGTCGCAGCCAGGTCATCGACCCGGCCTTCACCTGGGGCGCCTACCGCAAGCCGAACATCCCCTGGGAGAAGACCATCATCTACGAGGCCCACGTGAAGGGCCTGACCAAGAACCATCCGCGGGTGTCCGAGCGCCTGCGCGGCACCTATGCGGGCCTCGGCAACCCCGACGTGCTCGACTACATCAAGAGCCTCGGCGTCACCGCGGTGGAGCTGCTGCCGGTCCACGCCTTCGTGCAGGACGACTACCTGCAGGAAAAGAACCTGGTCAATTACTGGGGCTACAACACGATCTCGTTCTTCACCCCCGCGCGGCGCTACGCGGCGGTGCCGGACTTCGCCTTCTCCGAGTTCAAGGAGATGGTCGCGCGCCTGCACGGCGCCGGCCTCGAGGTGATCCTCGACGTAGTCTACAACCACACCGCTGAGGGCAACGAGAAGGGCCCGACCCTGTCGTTCAAGGGGATCGACAACGCCTCCTACTACCGGCTGCTGCCGGGGCAGGAGCGCTACTACATCAACGACACCGGCACCGGGAACACCTTCAACCTCTCGCATCCGCGCGTGCTGCAGCTCGTCATGGACAGCCTGCGCTACTGGGCGACCGAGATGCGCGTCGACGGCTTCCGCTTCGACCTCGCCACCATCCTGGGCCGCGAGCCGCACGGCTTCGACGAGGGCGGCGGCTTCCTCGACGCCTGCCGCCAGGACCCGGTGCTGAACGACGTGAAGCTCATCGCCGAGCCGTGGGATTGCGGCCCGGGCGGCTACCAGGTCGGCGGCTTCCCGCCGGGCTGGGCCGAGTGGAACGACCGCTTCCGCGACGACGTCCGCGGCTACTGGAAGGGCGACGAGGGTCTGCTGCCCGATCTCGCCAACCGCATCACCGGCTCGGCCGACAAGTTCAACAAGCGCGGGCGCAAGCCCTGGGCCTCGGTGAACTTCCTCACCGCGCATGACGGCTTCACCCTGCACGACACGGTCGCCTACAACGACAAGCACAACGAGGCCAACGGCGAGAACAACCGCGACGGCCATTCTCACAACCTCTCGTACAATTACGGCGTCGAGGGACCGACCGACGACCCAGCGATCCGCGCCGTGCGCCTGCGCCAGATGCGCAACATGCTGGCGACCCTGTTCCTGTCGCACGGCACGCCGATGCTGCTGGCCGGCGACGAGTTCGCGCGAACGCAGAAGGGCAACAACAACGCCTACTGCCAGGACAACGAGGTGTCGTGGATCGACTGGGGGGCGATCGGCGCCGAGGAGCGCGATCTCGCCGAGTTCACCCAACGCCTGATCCTGCTCCGCAACGCGCTGCCGATCCTGAGCCGCGGCCGCTTCCTCACGGGCCGGTACGACGAGGAGTTCGGCGTCAAGGACGTGACCTGGCTGCGCCCGGACGGGGCCGAGATGGGGTCCGAGAACTGGACCGACGGTGGCGCGCGTTCGCTCGCGGTGCTGCTCGACGGGCGGGCCCAGGCGACCGGCGTTCACCGCCGCGGCGGCGATGCCACCCTGCTCATCATGTACAACGCCTACCACGACCTCGTGCAGTTCACCCTGCCGGAGTCGGTTGGCGGATCGGCCTGGACGCGCCTGCTCGACACCAACCTGCCCGACAGCCAGGAGATCGCGAGCTTCGCCTCGGGCGAGCGCTACGACGTCACCGGCCGCTCGATGCTGATGTTCGTGCTGAAGCCGGACGACACGCCCGGCGACGCGGTGACGGAGATGGAGCGGTCCTACCAGCACGTGATGCAGGCCTTCGAGCGGGCCAACATCCACGAGGTCCACTTTCACCTCGACGAATCCGATCGCTGATTTCGGCGTCTTCCCCTCGGGCTGACGATCTGCCACGAGGGGCTGAATACAAAAATCGGACGATCGCGGGCCGCCGTGCGTTGGGTATCGACGCGCGGCGGTGACGCGTCTGACGGTCATGCGTCGAGGGATCCATCATCCATGCCCAAGATACTGCTGGTCGAAGATCACGAGGAGATCTGGGATTTCCTGTCCCGCCGGCTCAAGCGTCGCGGGTACGAGGTGATCCTGGCCCATGACGGCGAGGCCGGGGTGCAGCAGGCGCGCTCGGGGCGCCCCGACGTGATCCTGCTCGACATGAACCTGCCGATCCTCGACGGCTGGTCGGCGGCGCGCGCGCTGAAGTCCGGCAGCGACACCCGCGGCATCCCGATCATCGCGCTCACCGCCCACGCCATGTCGGGCGACCGCGACAAGGCGATCCAGGCCGGCTGCGACGACTACCACCCGAAGCCCGTCGATTTCTCGAAGCTGCTCAGCCAGATCAGCGCGGCTTTGGGCGAGACGGCGTCGGCCTGAGGCGGGCCATTCTTCCCTCCCCCTGGAGCGGGGGAGGGTGGGCCTCGCGTCGGCGAGGGTCGGGAGAGGGGAGCGACCTCTCCGGACAACGCGCTCCCTTCTCCCGACCCGCTTCGCGGGCCACCCTCTCCCGCAGGGGGGAGGGAAGAGGCGGCGGCGGACTTCAGCGTAACCGGAGCGTAATCCCATGAGCGACGATCCCGTCACCGCGCAGCGCCTCAAGAACGGCCTGCCGGTCTTCGTCGCGCTGGCCTCGTTCCTCCTCGTCGTCGCGGTGATGGCGGCGCTGTATTTCGGGCGCGACATCCTCGTGCCGGTGACGCTCGCGATCCTGCTGAGCTTCGTCCTGGTGCCGGCGGTGCGCCTGCTCGGGCATATCCGCGTGCCGCGGGTGCCGGCGGTGCTGCTCGTCGTCGTGGTGGTGTTCGGCGCGCTGTTCGGGATCGGAACCCTGATCGCGCGCGAGGGCGGCCAGCTCGTGTCCGACCTGCCGCGCTATTCCCTGGTGATGCAGGACAAGATCAAGTCTCTGCGCGGGGCGACCGCCGACACCGGCACGCTGTCGCGAATCGTCGACGTGTTCCAAGACCTGAGCGCGACCCTGTCGCCGCCGCCGCCGCCCGAGCTGAAGGGCGATCCGGGCACCGCCGGGCATCCGCTCACCGTCGAGATCCGCGCGGCGCGGGCCGGCTTCGTCGAGAACCTCCAGACCTTCGCCGGGCCGATCCTGCACCCGCTGGCCACCACCGGCCTGATCCTGATCTTCACGATCTTCATCCTGCTCCAGCGCGAGGATCTGCGGAACCGGATGATCCGGCTGGCCGGCGGCTCGGGCGACCTGCGCCGCACCACCGCGGCGATCGACGACGCGGCGCGCCGCCTCAGCCGGTTCTTCCTGGCGCAGCTCGCCCTCAACGTCGCCTTCGGCGTGGTGATCGGCGTCGGGCTGTGGCTGATCGGCGTGCCGAGCCCGACCTTGTTCGGGGTGCTCGCGGCGATCCTGCGCTTCGTGCCCTATATCGGCGCCGCGATCAGCGCCCTGCTGCCGCTGGTGCTGGCGGCCTCGGTCGATCCGGGCTGGACCATGGTGATCGCCACCGCGGCCCTGTTCCTGGTGGTTGAGCCGATCGCCGGCCACGTGATCGAGCCGCTGCTCTACGGGCACTCCACCGGGCTCTCGCCGATCGCGGTCATCCTCTCGGCGACCATCTGGACCTTCCTGTGGGGGCCGATCGGCCTCGTGCTCGCCACCCCGCTCACCGTCTGCCTCGTCGTGCTCGGCCGCCACGTCGACCGGCTCTGGTATCTGGACGTGCTGCTCGGCGACCAGCCGGCGCTCGATCCGCCGGAGATCTTCTACCAGCGCATGCTCGCCAACGATCCGGCCGAGGCGATCGACCAGGGCCGGCAGTTCCTCAAGGAGCGGGCGCTCGTCACCTACTATGACGAGGTCGTGCTCGCCGGCCTCAGGCTGGCGCAGGAGGACCTGTCGCGCGGGACGCTCGACCGGGAGCGCCAGGGCGAGGTCGGCGCCGCGATCCGCACCGTGGTCGCGCGGCTCGGCACCACGCCGGTGGCCCGGCGCCCCGGCAGGGTCAAGGCCCGCACCGGGAGCTCCGAGGCCGCCGCCGCCGTCGCCGCGGCAGGGCCGGACCGCAAGGTCGCCGCCGTCGTGCTCAAGCCGTCGGACCTTGCGCCGGCCTGGCGCGGCGCGGTGCCGGTGCTCTGCGTCTCGAGCCGCGGCCCGTTCGACGAGGCGGCGACGCTGATGCTGAGCCAGACCCTCGACCGCCACGGCCTGCGCTCCGAGGTGATCGCGATGTCCGCGATCCGCGCCGGCGCGCGGCCGAAGGATGTCGGCAGTCTGGCGATGATCTGCTTCTCCTATCTCGAGCCGGTGAGCCTGTCGCAGATCCGCTTCACCGTGCGGCAGGCGCGCGCCGCGGTGCCGGGCGTCAGCGTCCTCGTCGGGTTCTGGGGCGAGCGCGATCCCGCCACCCTCGATCGCCTGCGCCGGGCGACCTCGGCCGACTTCCTGGTCACGACGCTCAACGACGCGATCGAGAACGCCATCGCGGTCTCGCGCATGCCGGCGGCGGCGCCGGCGCATCCGGCCGCGCGATCCGAGCCCCGCTTGCCGCAGGCCGCCGAGTAGCGGCGGCGGTCGACGATGTGGGCGACGTCGTGCACCGGCCGGCGCGACGGCTCGCCCGCGAGGACCGCGGATCACGCCTTCGCCGATGCGCGAGACCGGCTCGACGGGCGGCATCCGCGCTTTCGGCTTCGGCGCGGGCCTGACCTTCGCCAGAATGCCGGGATCGCCCGGGTGCCCCCTGGCGTTATCGCGGTGGCGTCGATCCGGATCGTGCGCCAGAACGCGTTTGCGCAGGGGCAGCGGCTCGCCGGCGTCGAACGAAGCGATGGAGCGGCCGACCGATGCCGAAGGATGAGACCCCGTCGACATGACCCAGACGCCCGAGACACCGCCGACCGGCCGCACCACCCGTGTCGGCACCGGGTCCGTCTCCGCCATGTCGGACCCGCGCAACGAGATCTTCTTCGCGGCCGTCGAGACGACCCGCATGCCGATGACGGTGACGGACCCGCGCCAGTCTGACAACCCGATCATCTTCGCCAACAACGCCTTCATCGCGATGTCCGGCTACAGCCGCGAGGAGATCGTCGGCCGCAACTGCCGCTTCCTGCAGGGACCGGAGACCGACCGCGAGGCGGTCGCGCAGGTGCGCGCGGCGATCGACGAGCGGCGCGAATACAGCACCGAGATCCTGAACTACCGCAAGGACGGCTCGACTTTCTGGAACGCGCTGTTCGTCTCGCCGCTCTACGACACCGCGGGGGAGCTGCTGTACTTCTTCGCCTCGCAGCTCGACGTGTCGCGCCGCCGCGACGCCGAGGAGGCCCTGGGCCAGGCCCAGAAGATGGAGGCGCTCGGCCAGCTCACCGGCGGCATCGCGCACGATTTCAACAACTTGCTCCAGGTCATCGTCGGCTACGTCGACATCCTCAGCGCCGGGCTCGAGAAGCCGGATGCCGACAAGGGTCGCCTCGGGCGTGCCGCCGACAACATCCGCCAGGCCGCGCAGCGCGCCACGACGCTGACGCAGCAGCTCCTCGCCTTCTCGCGCAAGCAGCGGCTGGAAGGCCGCGCGGTCAACCTCAACGCCCTGATCGAGGGCATGCGCGACATGGTCGCCCGCTCCGTCGGCGAAGCGATCACCGTCGACTACGACCCGGCGCCGGACCTGTGGAACTGCCGGGTCGACCCGACCCAGGCCGAGGTCGCGCTGCTCAACGTGATGATCAACGCCCGCGACGCGATGCCGGAGGGCGGCCGCATCCGCATCGTCACCGAGAACCTCGACGTGTCCGAGCGCGACATCACCGGGACCGGCCCCTTGCGCGCCGGCCGCTACGTCCGGGTCTCGATCACCGACACCGGCACCGGCATGCCGCCCTCGGTGCTGGCGCGGGTGATGGACCCGTTCTTCACCACCAAGGAGGAGGGCAAGGGTACCGGGCTCGGCCTCTCGATGGTCTACGGCTTCGCCAAGCAGTCGGGCGGCGCGGCCCAGATCGAATCGGTCCAGGGGGAGGGCACCACCGTGCGCCTGTCGTTCCCGGTGACCGAGACCGGGGTGAAGGAGGCGCCGAAGCCGGCGGCCCGCGCCATCGAGCGCCAGGGCACCGAGACCATCCTGATCGTCGACGACCGCGAGGACGTGGCCGAGCTCGCCCGGACGATCCTGCGCGACTTCGGCTACGTCACGCTGATGGCCGGGAACGGGCGCGAAGCCCTGGAGATCCTCGACGGCAACGACCGCATCGACATGATCTTCACCGACCTGATCATGCCCGGCGGCATGAACGGGGTGATGCTCGCCCGCGAGGCGCGGCGCCGGCAGCCGCGGCTCAAGGTGCTGCTCACCACCGGCTACGCCGAGGCGAGCCTGGAGCGAACCGACGCGGGGGGATCCGAGTTCGACGTGTTGAACAAGCCCTACCGCCGCACGGACCTGATCCGTCGCGTGCGCGCCGTCCTAGACGGGCCGACCGGGACCGGCTGAGGACGCTGCGCCGGCGGACGGGTGAATCGGGCGGAGACGCGAGGTCGATCATGCCGCAGGGCGACAAGGGCAAGTACACCGACAAGCAGGTGCGGAAGGCCGAGCACATCGCCGACTCGTACGAGAAGCGCGGCGTGCCCGAGGAGGAGGCCGAGGCCCGCGCCTGGGCGACGGTCAACAAGGACGACGGCGGCGGCAAGAAGCCCGGCGGCTCCGGCCGGGGCAAGGCCACCGGCCACCCGGCGGCGCATGCGGGCGGGGAGAAGGGCGGCAAGGCGGGCGGCAAGGCCTCGGCCGCGCGCACGCCGGAAGAGCGCTCCGCCTCCGCCAGGAAGGCGGCCGCCACCCGCAAGGCGAATCGCGGCGGCTGACCCCTGCTGCCGGCGGCGGTCGCCAAACGGCGGCGATCCGGCTACCCTCCGCCGAGCGCTCGCGGACCTGGTTGGCCAAAAGTCCAACTTGCCAAGGCCTCCCATCTGGCTTTGGCTGCGATCGGCCAGCGAGAAGCCGAAAAAGGCCGGCACGCCATGCCGGAACCGCACGGAGGAACAGCACCATGAACAAGCCGGAATTCTTGGCCGACGCCAAGACCAAGTCGCCGTTCTCGGCCCGCTACGACAACTTCATCGGCGGGCAGTGGGTCGCGCCGGCGAACGGCCGCTACTTCGAGAACACCTCGCCGATCACCGGCCGGGTCATCTGCGAGGTCGCCCGCTCGGACGCGCAGGACGTGGAGAAGGCGCTCGACGCCGCCCACGCCGCCAAGGAGGCCTGGGGCCGCACCTCGGCCGGCGAGCGCGCCCGCATCCTCAACAAGATCGCCGACCGGATGGAGGAGAACCTCGACCTGATCGCGCTGGCCGAGACCTGGGACAACGGCAAGCCGATCCGCGAGACGGTGAACGCCGACATCCCGCTCGCCATCGACCACTTCCGCTACTTCGCCGGCTGCATCCGCGCCCAGGAAGGCGGCATCTCCGAGATCGACCACGACACGGTCGCCTACCACTTCCACGAGCCGCTGGGCGTCGTCGGCCAGATCATCCCGTGGAACTTCCCGATCCTGATGGCGGTGTGGAAGGTCGCCCCGGCGCTCGCCGCCGGCAACTGCATCGTGCTGAAGCCGGCCGAGCAGACCCCGGCCTCGATCCTCGTGGTGCTGGAGCTGATCGCCGACCTGCTGCCGCCGGGCACGCTCAACGTCATCAACGGCTTCGGCCTGGAATGCGGCAAGCCGCTCGCCTCCTCGCCCCGCATCGCCAAGATCGCCTTCACCGGCGAGACGACGACGGGCCGGCTGATCATGCAGTACGCCTCGCAGAACCTGATCCCGGTGACGCTGGAGCTCGGCGGCAAGTCGCCGAACATCTTCTTCGCGGACGTGGCCAACGAGGACGACGATTTCTTCGACAAGGCGCTCGAAGGCTTCACCATGTTCGCCCTCAACCAGGGCGAGGTCTGCACCTGCCCGAGCCGCGCGCTCGTGCACGAGTCGATCTACGACCGGTTCATGGAGCGCGCGGTCAAGCGCGTCGAGGCGATCACCCAGGGCTCGCCCCTCGATCCCACGACGATGATCGGCGCGCAGGCCTCGTCCGAGCAGATGGAGAAGATCCTCTCCTACATCGACATCGGCCGGCAGGAGGGCGCGCAGGTGCTCACCGGCGGCGCGCGCAACGTGAAGGACGGCGACCTGGCCGACGGCTTCTACGTGCAGCCGACGGTGCTCCAGGGCCACAACAAGATGCGGATCTTCCAGGAGGAGATCTTCGGGCCGGTGCTCTCGGTGACGACCTTCAAGGACGACGCCGACGCGCTCGCCATCGCCAACGACACGCTCTACGGCCTCGGCGCCGGCGTGTGGACCCGCGACGGCACCCGCGCCTACCGCTTCGGCCGCTCGATCCAGGCCGGCCGCGTCTGGACCAACTGCTACCACGCCTACCCGGCCCACGCGGCCTTCGGCGGCTACAAGCAGTCCGGCATCGGCCGCGAGAACCATCGCATGATGCTCGATCACTACCAGCAGACCAAGAACATGCTGGTGAGCTACTCGGCCAAGAAGCTCGGCTTCTTCTAGGCCTGCGAGAAACCGCCCCGGCCGCCAAGGCCGGGGCTTCGGTCTCGACCGCAAGACGACGTCGCCCGAGACGACCTTGCCCCGGCCCGCAACGGCCGGGGCTTTTTGCCGGTGCCGATCGCCGCCCGGCGCGGGCCCCCTGCATTTCGGCGCGGCGCGATCCACATAGGATCGAGCCGGGCGATCACGGCGAACGGGAGCGACGCATGACGGAGACCGCGACGACCGAGACCACCGCCGAGCAGGCCGGCGTCGACGGCACCCCGTTGCGGGTCACCGCGACGCCCGCCGCCCTCGAGCTGATCGCGGAGCTGCGGGCCGAGCACGGCCCAGTGATGTTCCACCAGTCGGGCGGATGCTGCGACGGCTCCTCGCCGATGTGCTACGGCGTCGGCGACTTCATCACCGGCGACGGCGACGTCCATCTCGGCCAGGTCGGCGGCGCGGACTTCTACATCAGCCGCCCGCAATTCGCGGTCTGGAAGCACACCCACATCATGCTCGACGTGGTGCCCGGGCGCGGCGGCATGTTCTCCCTCGAGAACGGCCGCGAGAAGCGCTTCCACATCCGCTCGCGCCTGTTCACCGCAGCCGAGAACGCGGCCCTCGACGGCGCCTGCAAGCTCTGAGCGCCGCCGCCGGTCCGCGCGGGCTCAGCGCGCCTCGGACCGGTCGCCGGCCAGCCTTTCGGCGCGGGTGCGCTCGTCGGCGGTGAGCCCGGCGAGCGCCTGGTCGAGCCAGACATCCGACAGCCCCTGGCCGGCCGCCGTGAGGTTCCAGGCCGCGGCCTCGACCGGGTTCTTCGGCACGCCGCGCCCGGTGGCGTAAAGCCGTGCGACGCGGTTCTGGGCGATGGCGTTGCCGCGGGCGGCCGCGTGCAGGAAGTAGCGGGCGGCGCGTCCCTCGTCCTTTGGAAGGCCCTTGCCGTTGAACAGCAGGATCGCGAACTCGACCTCCCCGGCGAGGTCGCCGTTGTCGGCCGCCCGCCGGAACAGCTCGGCCGCCTTGGTCGCGTCCTGCGGCACGCCGCGGCCCTGCAGGTAGAGCACCCCGAGATCGTGCTGGGCCGGGCCGATCTCGCCGTCGGCGGCCTTGCGGAACATCGTCGCCGCCCGCGCCAGGTCGGCCTCGCTGCCGCTGCCGAGCAGCAGCAGCGCGAAGTTGTAGGCCGCGGTCGGCGAGCCGTGCTCGGCCGCCTGCTCCAGCCAGCGCCGGCCGGCCTTCGGGTCCTTGGGCACGCCGCGCCCGTCGAGGGACATCAGCCCGAGCGAGGACATCGCCCCGGGCTCGCCCTGCGCCGCGGCGAGGCGGTACCAGTCGGCGGCCTTCACCGGATCCGGCTTGATGCCGAGGCCCTGGTTGTACAACTCGCCGAGCAGCGTCATCGCCGCCGCGTCCTTGCGGTCGGCCTCGATCCGCTTCGTCGCCTCCCGGAACGCGGTCACGTACTGCCCGCGCTGATAGGCGCCGTAGGCGAAGTCCGGCGTGCGGTCGGTCGGCGGCGGGCGGGCGCCGCCGGAATAGCCGATGGTGTAGGGGGTCGGCAGCTCGCGCATCGGCGGCTTCACCGGATCGGTGCCCGGCGTCTTGGCCGGCTCGACCGTGCCGGGGGACGCGACGGCGGGGCCGCCGGCGGAGACGGCCCCCCCGGCCATGAGCAGTGCGAATCCGAGGGCGCGGAATCGCCTCACGACGCGACCTCCGACAGCGACGTCTGCAGCGTCGCGATGCGTGCGGGATCGTCCATCCACAGGCCGCTCTCCAGCCCGACGAACTCGGCGCCGGTGGCCGCGAGCCCGGCGATCTCGGTCTCGGCGCAGGCGACGCCGATGCAGGGGGTCTCGAAGATCTCGGCCCACCACGCGGTGCGCTCACGCACCGCCTCGGGTTCGGCGGCGACGCCGTCCGGGTAGAGGCCGCCGAACATCAAGTAGTCGATGCCCGCCTCGCCCGCATCCATCGCCGCGTGCCGGGTCTCGATCCCGCCGACGCCGAGGATCCGGCCGTCGCGCAGGCGCCCGCGCAGCTCCTGCAGCGTGCCGTCCTCGGGCTTGTCGACGTGGATGCCGTCGGCGCCGCCGCGGGCCGAGACGCTGACGAGGTCGCCCGGGAAGCCCGCCGCGGCGACGACCAGGGCCGCCCCAGCCGCCTGCACGGCGGGGGCGACGCGCTTGACCAGGGCGATCAGGCTGCGCTCGTCGGACGGCGCCAGCCGCAGGATCACCGCGGCCACGTCGCCGGCGCCGCAGGCGCGCTCGAGCGCGGGCAGCAGCGCGTCGACATGCTCGGGCCCGACGCGATGCGGCGTCAGCAGGGTGAGGCGGGGTGCGTCGGTCATGCGCCCTGATACCGCCGCGCAGCGCGTCGGGGAAGCGGAGAGGGACGTTTCAGGGGCTGCGAAGGCGATCGATCCCGACGTCCTGCGCAGACCTTGGCAGGCCCGCTCGTCATTCCGGGGCTGCGCGAAAGAGCTTGGAATCCGGAACCACAGGGCGCGATCGGTTCGGCTCCGTCGGCGGATCCGGATTCCGGGTTCGCCCTTCGGCGCCCCGGAATGACGGGTATGGGGCAATCGGGTGGAGGTGAACCCTCCGATCGCCTGGAACGAAGACGGGTCGCCTCAGTTCGCGGTGATCTTCGGGTCGAGCGAGCCGTTGGCGTAGCGCTTGGCCATGGCCGAGACCGAGATCGGGCGGATCTTCGAGCCCTGGCCGGCGGTGCCGAACTCCTCGAAGCGCTGCTTGCACAGCTTGGTCATCGCCTCCATGGCGGGCTTGAGGTACTTGCGCGGATCGAACTCGGACGGATTCTCGGCCAGCACCTTCCGGATCTGGCCGGTCAGCGCCATGCGGTTGTCGGTGTCGATGTTGATCTTGCGCACGCCGTGCTTGATCCCGCGCTGGATCTCGGCGACCGGCACGCCCCAGGTCGGCTTCATCTGGCCGCCGTATCGGTTGATGATGTCCTGCAGCTCCTGCGGCACCGAGGACGAGCCGTGCATCACGAGGTGGGTCGTCGGCAGGCGCCGATGGATCTCCTCGATGACGTTCATCGCGAGCACGTCGCCGTCGGGCTGGCGGGTGAACTTGTAGGCGCCGTGGCTGGTGCCCATCGCGACCGCGAGCGCGTCGACCTTCGTGGCGGCGACGAACTTCACCGCCTCGTCCGGGTCGGTGAGGAGCTGGTCGTGGCTGAGCACCCCTTCCGCGCCGTGGCCGTCCTCGGCCTCGCCCTCGCCACTCTCGAGGGAGCCGAGCACGCCGAGCTCGCCCTCCACCGAGACGCCGGCCCAGTGCGCCATCTCCGACACCTTGTGGGTGATGCCGACGTTGTAGGCGTAGTCGGCCGGGGTCTTGCCGTCGGCCTTGAGCGACCCGTCCATCATCACCGAGGTGAAGCCGTACTGGATCGCGGTGGCGCAGGTGGCCTCGTCGCTGCCGTGGTCGAGATGCATGCAGACGGGGATGTGCGGGTAGATCTCGACGAGCCCGTCGATGAGCTTGGCCAGGACGATGTCGTTGGCGTAGGCGCGGGCGCCCTTGCTCGCCTGCAGGATCACCGGGGAATCGGTGGCGTCGGCGGCCGCCATGATGGCGAGCCCCTGCTCCATATTGTTCATGTTGAAGGCCGGCACGCCGTAGCCGTACTCGGCGGCGTGATCGAGAAGCTGCCTCAACGTGATCCGCGCCATCGTCCGTGCTCCGTCTAAGCTCTGTTCGGGTCTGTGGGGGAAGAACGCCGCCACGGCACGCCTGGATCGCGTGGGGCGGCGCGAAATCGTTTCGCGGCTCAGTCCTTGGCGCGCAGCGCCTCGACGCCGGGCAGGGTCTTGCCCTCCAGCCATTCGAGGAAGGCGCCGCCGGCGGTCGAGATGTAGGAGAACCGCTCCGACACGCCGGCATGGTTCAGGGCGGCCACGGTATCGCCGCCGCCGGCGACCGAGACCAGCTTGCCGGCCGTGGTGCGCTCGGCCGCGTGCCGCGCCGCGGCGACCGTGGCGGCATCGAACGGCGTCATCTCGAAGGCACCGAGAGGGCCGTTCCAGACCAGGGTCGCGGCTTCGTCGATCGCCGCGTCGATCTCGGCGACCGATCTCGGGCCGGCGTCGAGGATCATGCCGCCCTCGGGCACCGCGTCGACGGGCACCGTCTCGTTGGCGGCATTCGCCTTGAACTCGGAGGCGACGACCGCGTCGACCGGCAGGATGATCCGGCATTTCGCGGACTCGGCCGCGGCCAGGATGCGCAGGGCGGTCTCGGCGAGGTCCTTCTCGCACAGCGACTTGCCGACCGCCTTGCCCTGCGCGTGCAGGAAGGTGTTGGCCATGCCGCCGCCGATCACCAGCATGTCGACCTTGGTGACGAGGTTCTCCAGCAGGTCGATCTTCGACGAGACCTTGGCGCCCCCGACGAGCGCGATCACCGGGCGCTTGGGCGCCTCGAGCCCCTTGGTCAGGGCATCGAGCTCGGCCTGCATCAGGCGTCCGGCATAGGCCGGCAGGCGGTGGGCGAGGCCTTCCGTCGAGGCGTGCGCCCGGTGGGCGGCCGAGAACGCCTCGTTGACGTAGACGTCGCCGTTCGCCGCGAGCGCGTCGGCGAAGGCCGCGTCGTTCTTCTCCTCGCCGGCGTGGTAGCGGGTGTTCTCCAGCAGCAGCACGTCGCCGTCCCGCATCGCGGCGACGGCGGTCGCGGCGGCCTCGCCGACGCAATCCTCGGCGAAGGCCACCGGGCTTCCGAGCTTGTCCGACAGGGTGGCGACGACGGGCCGGAGCGAGTCCTTGGCCTCGCGCTTGCCCTTCGGCCGGCCGAAATGGGCGAACAGCACGACCTTGCCGCCCTGGCCCGCGATCTCGCGGATCGTCGGCACCACGCGCTCGATCCGGGTCGCGTCGGTGACGCGGCCGGCCTCCATCGGGACGTTGAGGTCGACGCGGAGCAGGACGCGCTTGCCGGCGAGCGGGCCGGCATCGTCGAGGGTGCGGAAGGCGGTCATGCGGTCGGGCTCCGGTCGGCTTTCGGTCAGCGCGCGGGCGAAGGGGCGGGGGCGGGGGCCGGCGCCGCGGCGGTTGCGTTCGCGCGCGGCGGCAGCAGGCTGTCGAGGTTGAGCCGCTGCACGGCGATCATCAGCACGACGGTCAGCACGGCGGTGATGATCGCGGTGAGCACGAGGGCGCCGGTGCCGGGCAGGCGCCGCAGGCGCTCGGTCAGGCCGCGCATCTCCGAGCGGAGCGCCGCGAGGTCGGACTGGCGGGCCGCCTCGTTCATGCGGTTCGAGGCGCCCTCGACCTTGTCCTCGACCCGGGTCAGCAGCGACTCCGAGCGGGCGTACTTGTCCTCGATCCGTGAGGTCTTGTCCTCGATCCGCGCGAGCTGGTCGAACAGCTGGTTGGCGGCGATCGGCGTCGCGCCCGCCGGACCGGCGGCCGCGGGCTTGGCCTCGACGGGCTTGGCCTCGACAGGCCGGGTGTCGACGGGCCGGGTGTCGACGGGCGAAGTCGTCGTCGGGATGAAGTCCTGCCCGGTCGCGGTCTTGGGGGCGTCGGTCATTCGTCACGGACCCTTTCTCGTCTGCGGTTCGGAGGGCGGCCCGGCGGGGCGCGGCTTTTCGCGGATGGTCGGGCCGGGTCGCGAAACCGCCGGCCCGCGGGGTGTCCGCGAGCCGGCCGGGGGAGACGGATCAGATCGGCTCGTCAGATCAGCTTGGCCATCGCCACGGCCGTGTCGGCCATGCGGTTCGAGAAGCCCCACTCGTTGTCGTACCAGGCGAGGATGCGCACGAAGGTGCCGTCCATGACCTTGGTCTGGTCGAGGTGGAAGGTCGACGAGTGCGGGTCGTGGTTGAAGTCGATCGAGACGTTGGGCTGGTCGGTGTAGGCCAGCACGCCCTTGAGCGGGCCGTCGGCCGCCGCCACGATCGCCGCGTTGATCTCCTCGACGGAGGTGGCGCGCTTGGCGGTGAACACGAGGTCGACCGCCGAGACGTTCGGGGTCGGCACGCGGATCGAGGTGCCGTCGAGCTTGCCCTTCAGCTCCGGCAGCACGAGGCCGACGGCCTTGGCGGCGCCGGTCGAGGTCGGGATCATCGAGAGCGCGGCGGCGCGGGCCCGGTACAGATCCTTGTGCATCTGGTCGAGCGAGGGCTGGTCGTTGGTGTAGGAGTGGATCGTGGTCATGAAGCCGCGCTCGATCCCGACGAGGTCGTTGAGGACCTTCGCCACCGGCACGAGGCAGTTGGTGGTGCACGAGGCGTTCGAGATCACGTGGTGATCGGCCGTCAGCTTGTCGTGGTTGACGCCGTAGACCACCGTCAGGTCGGCGCCGTCGGCGGGCGCCGAGACGATGACGCGCTTGGCGCCGGCATCCAGGTGGGCCTTGGCCTTGTCCTTCGAGGTGAAGATGCCGGTGCACTCGAGCGCGATGTCGACGCCGAGCTCGCGGTGCGGCAGCTCGGCCGGGTTGCGCACGGCGGTGACGCGGATGCGGTTGCCGTCGACGATGATGGACTCGCCGTCGACCACCACCTTGGCGTTGAACCGGCCGTGGATCGAGTCGAAGCGCAGCAGGTGCGCGTTGGTCTCGACCGGCCCGAGGTCGTTGATCGCCACGACCTCGATGTCCTTGCGGCCGGCCTCGTGGATCGCGCGCAGAACGTTGCGGCCGATGCGCCCGAACCCGTTGATGGCAACCTTCACCGTCACGGCGTGACTCCTTCGCGAGATGAGGCGCCGACCTGCGGGCGCCGTTCGATGGTACCGGAACGGCGCGTCGGCCGTCCGGTGCTGCGGCCGGCTCTATGAACCGCCGAATTGAACCAGGGATGAACCGACGCGAGGCCCGGGCACAGGTCGCCGGGGACCATCCGTGAGACGGACGATGCGGGCGAGGGCCTCTTGACTGGCACGGGTCGGGTATCCGGACAAAGCGCGCGCGAGAACCGGCCAGGCGCGTGCGGCGGGTCTCTAACATGGTGCCCCGGGCTGTCAAAGCGAAGGACGGGGACCGCCTGTGCGAAGTCCTGACAATCCGGGCGGCCTGACCGCACTGGATTTGGCTGGGCGTCGGCGGCGGATTCGGCTGGAAATCCATCGCGGCATGGGGGAAACCTGCCGGCAGACATGAGCGATGCCGCAAGCCCCCCGACCGACCCGACCGGCGATCCGACCGGCGACGCCCTGCGCAGGCTCGACGCGGCGCTGCTGCAACTCGAGGCTGCGGTCGCCCGCCGGCTCGAGGCCGAGGCCAACCCCGACGACGTCGCGGCGGAGCGCGCGATCATGGCCGAGGACCGGGCCCGCCTCGCCGCGGCGCTCGACGCCGCGAGCGCGCGCCTCGCCGAGGTCGAGGCCGCCGCCGACACGGTCGGCCGCCGGCTGGATCGGGCGATCGGCACCGTCGAGACCGTGCTCGCCCGCCCGGACCCTTGACCGGGCGGCGCGCACGCGCCCAATCCGCCGACGTCCCGATTTCCTCGTCCTCGGCCGACCTGCAGCACGCATGCCCCAGATCAGCGTCACCATCGACGGCAAGAGCTACCGCATGGCCTGCGGCGAGGGCGAGGAGGCGCATCTGGCGGCGCTCGCCGCCGACCTCGGCGCGCGGGTCGCCGACATGCGCAAGGCCTTCGGCGAGATCGGCGACATGCGCCTGCAGGTGATGGCGGCGCTGACCATCTCCGACGAGGTGTCGGAGCTGAAGCACCGGCTCGCGGTGGCGGAGGCCGAGGCCGAGCGGCTGCGCGCCGAGGCGGCCGCGTCACAGGCGGTCGAGGCGGATCGGTCGGCCCGCGTCTCCGACGGCGTGTCGCGGGCCGCCGAGCGGATCGAGCGGATGGCCCGCACCCTCGCCGCCACCGCCGGGCCGGCGGGCGCCGACCATCGCTGATCGTCCCGGAACGATGCCGGTCCGATGAAGCTTGGCGGGCTCCGGCTGCGTTGACCGGGCTGATGCGGCGCGTCCGTCGCCCCGAAAAAAGGCTCTCCATGACCATGACGATCACCGGCATCCGCGCGCGCCTCGTGCTCGGCAGCGCCCTCCTTGCCGGAACCGCGCTCTCCGGCGCCGCCGTGGCGCAGGAAACGGTCGCGTCCCAGCCCGGCACCGCGCCGGCGCTGACCAAGGTGGCGAGCTTCGAGCATCAGGTCACCGGCGTCACCGTCGGAAAGGACGGGCGCATCTTCGTCAACTTCCCGCGCTGGACCGAGGATACCGCGATCTCGGTCGCCGAGCTGAAGGACGGCAAGCTGACGCCGTTCCCCGATGCCGAGTGGAATGCGTGGCGCAACGCGAAGAAGGACGAGGTCGACGCGCGCAACCACTGGATCTGCGTGCAGAGCGTGGTCGCCGACCCGAAGGGCAACGTCTGGGTGCTCGATCCGGCCGCCCCCGCGATGGCGGCGGTGGTCAAGGACGGGCCGAAGCTCGTCGAGATCGACCTGAGCACCAACAAGCCCGCCCGCACCATCGCCTTCGACGAGACGGTGGCGCCCCAGGGCTCGTACCTGAACGACGTGCGCTTCTCGCCCGACGGCAAGACCGCCTACCTCACCGATTCCGGCGCGAGCGGCGCCCTGGTCGTGGTCGACCTCGACAGCGGCAAGGCCCGTCGCCTGCTCGACGGCGACCCGACCACCATGCCCGACAAGAGCGTGACCGTGACCTACGACGGCAAGCCCCTGCGCCGGCCCGACGGGCGCGGCGTCGAGTTCGCGGCCGACGGCATCGCGCTCTCGCCCGACGGCAAGACGCTCTACTGGCAGGCGATCAAGGGCAAGACGCTCTACAGCCTCCCGACCGACGCGCTGACCGGGTGGTTGACGTCTTCGGTGGTGCCGAGCGCGCTCACCGACAAGAGCCTGTCGGGCAAGGTCGAGACGGTGGGCGAGAACGGCCCCGCCGACGGCCTGATCATCAGCCGGCACGACGGCCGGATGTACGTCAGCGCGCCGGAGGAGAACGCAGTGAAGGTCCGCGACCTGTCCGCCAAGGGCGGGAAGCCGACGGTGCTGATCCAGGATCCGCGCCTGCGCTGGCCCGACACCTTCTCCGAGGCGCCGGACGGCACCATCCTGTTCACGACCTCGCACATTCAGGACTCGGCCTTCTACAAGCCCGACGCCCCGGCGGCCCTGCCGACCGAGCTGTGGAGCATCAAGCCGGGCCCGGTGGACGCCACCGGCTCGACGGGCACGTCAACGAAGTAGGGGGCGACGCTCTCCCTCCCCCCGCAGAGGGGGAGGGAAGACGGGACGTCGTGAAAACGACAAAGGCCCGCCCATCCGGTCGGGCCTTTGTCGTCACCGATGCGGAGAGGCGTCCTACCCGGCGTAGGCGGCGCCGGTCGTCTGCGGGAAGCGGTCGGCCAGGGCCCGGCGGAGCTTCTCCAGGGCGCGGTTCTCGATCTGGCGGACGCGCTCCTTGGAGATGCCGAGGCGATGCCCGAGGGCTTCCAGCGTGGCCTGATCCTCGGCGAGGCGGCGCTCGCGCAGGATGCGCAACTCGCGCTCGGACAGGACGGTCAGCGCCTGCTGCAGCCAGAGATGGCGGCGCTCGCCGTCGACCGTGGCGGTCACGGTCTCGTCGGGCAGCGCCGCGCCGTCGACGAGGAAGTCCATGCGCTCGGACGAGGCCTCGCTCTCCTCGCCGACCGAGGCGTTGAGCGACATGTCGGGGCCGGACAGGCGGGCGTCCATTAACGCCACGTCCTCGCGGGAGACGCCGATGGCGGTGGCGATGCGGCGGTGGATCTCGTCGCCGACGCGCTCCTCGGTCGATTGCATCAGGCGTGCGCGCAGCCGCCGCAGGTTGAAGAACAGCGCCTTCTGCGCCGAGCTGGTGCCGCCGCGTACGATCGACCAGTTGCGCAGGATGTAGTCCTGGATCGAGGCCCTGATCCACCATGTCGCGTAGGTCGAGAACCGCACCTCGCGCTCCGGCTCGAACCGGGCGGCGGCCTCCATCAGGCCGACATGGCCTTCCTGGACGAGGTCGGCCATCGGCAGGCCGTAATGCCGGAAGCGACCGGCCAGCGCGATCACGAGGCGCATGTGCGCCGAGATCAGCTTGTGGAGGGCGCGCTCGTCGCGCTCGTCCTTCCAGCTCACCGCCAGCCCGCGTTCCTCGTCCCGCTGGAGGAACGGCGCTTCCATCGCGGTGCGAATGAACTGCCGACGAATTCCCGCGATTTCCGCCATGCCGCCTGCCTCTTCCTTCCGAGCGCTGCTGCGGCCTCGGCCGCGTCCTGCGGAGGCACCGGTCCGACCGGGCGTCCACGCAAGGCACCGAACAACGGGAGGGCGAAGGCGAAGGTTCCGCCGGCGATCCAACAGGGCCGAGGATGTCCGGTTCCGTCGGACGCACGATTGCGCGATCGAAGGTTACCCGACCACCGCTCCATCGAGCGGGCGACGGTACGGACGAAAAAGCCCGGCGCTCGCGCGCCGGGCCTGATCGGGATGGGACGGGGCCGGAACGATCCCGGCCGGTCGGCGCGCCCTCAGGCGGCCTCTTCCTGGATGGCCTCGTCGCCGTCGGCCTCGGCTTCCGCCTCCGCTTCGGCCTTGCCGCGACGGGGCGACTTCTGCAGGCTCTGGTCGATCAGCTTGAGCGCCTCGGTCTCGGTGATCCGGTTGACGGTCGAGATCTCGCGCACGATCCGGTCGAGGGCGGCCTCGTAGAGCTGGCGCTCGCTGTAGGACTGCTCGGGCTGGGCCTCCGAGCGGTACAGGTCGCGCACCACCTCGGTGACCGAGAGCAGGTCGCCGGAATTGATCTTGGCCTCGTATTCCTGGGCGCGGCGCGACCACATCGTCCGCTTGACGCGGGCACGGCCGGTCAGCACGTCCAGGGCCTTCTTCACCAGTTCCGGCTCGGCAAGCTTGCGCATGCCGACGCTGTTGGCCTTCGCGGTCGGCACGCGCAGGACCATCTTGTCCTTCTCGAAGGAGACGACGAACAGCTCGAGCTTGTAGCCGGCGATCTCCTGCTCCTCGATCGCGGTGATGCGGCCGACGCCGTGGGCGGGATAGACCACCGCCTCGCCGGTCTTGAATCCCTGGCGGCCCGTCGTCGGCTTCTTGGCTGTTGTCATGCGAGAAGGGCCTCCAGAACAAAGCGCGGGGGGTTGCAAGCACCCGCGTGACCATGTCTTTCCGGGGTGGGACACCCGGCTTCAACCGCCCGACCGACGCCGCCGACCGGATCGGTCGGGAAGGCGAAAGCTCCCAGGCGCAGCCGTGCGCAGCCCATGATAGAACGGCCGCCGAAGGCGAAGCCTCCAGCAGTCGAGCGCGTGCCACCTGTTATCCTGGACGATCCGGAATTCGCGTTTTTGGACGCGACAGGCAGCACGTCAGGCGCGAGCGACGGCAGGCGGATTGTGTATCACAAATCAACCGTCGAATCAAAGCAGCGCGACGCGCTCCCGACGGTTCGACACCGTCCGAAGCACGTTATGCACGGTTTGGCTGAGGCCGGGACCGAGCCGGCAAGGCAACCGCGGCATCGAGGCCGCGGGCCGATGCTGGGGTGATCAGTCGCCGGTGCCGGGGGCGGCGGAGAAGTGCGCCTCGAACTTGCCGGCCACGCCGTCCCACTCTTTGGCGTCGCCGGGAGCGTCCTTCTTCTGGGTGATGTTCGGCCAGTCCTTGGCGTAGTCGGCGTTGACCTTCAGCCAGGTCTCGAGGTTCGGCTCGGTGTCCGGCTTGATCGCCTCGGCCGGACATTCCGGCTCGCAGACGCCGCAATCGATGCACTCGTCGGGATGGATGACGAGCATGTTCTCGCCTTCGTAGAAGCAGTCCACCGGGCAGACTTCCACGCAGTCCATGTACTTGCACTTGATGCAATTGTCGGTGACGACGTAGGTCATGGTGCGATTTTCGTCCTCGATCCGCGCTGGCCGCATCCGCGGTCGCCGGGGGCTCGAACGGTCTCGCGGGCGGGCGAGGACGCGTTCGGCTTGCGTGTCGACGGGCCTTGGGTCGGCCCTTGGATGGCAAGGGCTCTAGCCCCTGCCAAGGGGGCTGACAAGCGCACCCATGCCGCAACCGGCCCGCGGTGCCGGAGTGTGGCTTGTCTACACTGATTCCAGGGGCGGCTCGGGCTCGGAAACCGATCGGGCCTGCGCCGCTTCGTCGCCGGCCGACAGGTCCGCATACAATCGCCGGGCGACCTCGGCCGAGCCGCGTCGAGTCCCGAGATCGACGACGCGCACGATGATCGTGGCGTGGGCGGCGGCCACCGTCAGCACGTCGCCGACGGCCAGGCCCTTCGCCGGCAGCGTGGTCCGGGTTCCGTTGAGGCGGACGTGGCCGTCCTCGACGAGGCGGGCGGCGAGCGAGCGGGACTTCGCCACCCGCGCGAACCACAGCCACTTGTCCAGCCGCTGCCGCCCTTCCTTCATGCGGACCGGTGATGCCTCAGCGCTTGCCGCCTTCGCCGGATTCGAGCTGCGCCTTCAGGGCGGCGAGCTTGGCGAAGGGCGAATCAGGATCGGGCGCCCGCTCGCGGCGCGGGGGGCGCGCATCCGGCCGGGGGCCGGCATGGCGCGGCTCGTCGCGCCGGTCGGGCCGGGCGCCGGGCTCGAAGCGCTCGCGGCGCGGGCCGTCGTGGCGGCGCGGACCCTCCGGGCGGCCGCCCTCGGGCCGGGGTCCGTCCGGCCGCGGCGGCCGGTCGCGGCCCTCGGCCGCATGGGGGCGCGGCCGGTCGCGACCGCCGTCCCGGCGCGGCTCGCCCTCGCGGCGCTCGCCCTGGGGCGCGCCCGGGGCGCCGTCGCGGCCGCGGCCGGCACCGCGCGGGCGGTTCGGGCGCGGGTTGGCCTGGCGCTGGTGACGCTGCAGCGTCCACACCTCGATGGTCGCCGGCTCCTCGGCGACGGTGTCGGCGAGAAGCTCGGACGCGGCCTCGGCGGGAATCGCGTCGGCCGCCGGCGCGACGGCACCCTCGCCGACCGTCGGGGCCTCGGCCGTAGCCGCCTCGGTCGCCGGCGCCTCGGCGGGCTCGGCCGCCGTCGCCTCGACGCCTGCCCTGTCCGTCGCCGGTTCGGCGACGGCCTCCTCGGCGGGCGCTGCTTCCGCGACCGGCTCCTCGGCGGCAGGCGCCGCCTCGGGCTCGTGCGTTGCCTCGGGCTCGTGCGTTGCCTCGGGCGCGTCGCCGTGGACGGCCTCCGCATCCGGCGCGTTCGGCTCCGCCGGGTCCGAGACGGCCTCCGAGGTCGCCGCGTCGGCGGGCGCGGCCTCGGCGACCTCGGTCTCGGAGGCCGCCTCGGGCGTGGCTTCCGCGGCGGGGGCGGCGGGCTGGACCGGCGTCGTCGACGCGGCGGGGAGCAGCGGCACCGTGATCGCCGGGCCGGGCCGGGTCTCGGCGGCGTAGCCCAGCGAGGTGAGGATCGAGGCGAAGTCCTCGCCCGAGCAGCCGACCAGCGAGGTCATGCCGACGGTGGCGACGAACCCGTCCTTATCCGCGGTGCCGGGGGGCGGCGCGCCGGGCGTGGTGCCGGGGCGATAGGCGACCGCGGGGCGGATCAGGTCGGCGAGCCGCTCGAGGATGTCCACGCGGACGGCGCGCCCGCCGCAGACGCGGAAGCCGGCGGCGCGATAGAGCCCCTTGGCGATCTCGGGATCGACCTTGATCGAGGTGCGGCCGGAGCCGGCGAGATGCCCGATCTCGTCGAGGCCGCGCTGCTCGAGGCCGCCGTTCTGCAGGGCCCAGAGCTGGGCGGCCAGCGTCCGCGGCGCCGGCTTGAGCAGGGCCGGCAGGAACAGGTGGTAGGCGCCGAAGCGGACGCCGTGCCGGCGCAGCGCGCCGCGGCCGTCCTGGTCGAGCGTGCGCATCTCCTGCGCCACGCGGGCGCGCTCCAGCACGCCGAGCGCCTCGACGACCTGGAAGCCGATGCCCTTGGCGAGGCCCGTGAGGTCGGCGGCGGTCTCGATCTCGATCAGCGGGCCGAGCAGGCGCGTCACGTGCGCCTTCAGCCAGGCGTCGAGGCGCGCCACCACCTTCTCGCGGGCGGGGCCGGCGAGCGCCTCGTCGGCAAGCAGGCGGATCTGGGGCGCGAAGATCTTGTCGCCGGGGGCGAGCTTGGCCACCGGCGCGCCGGTCCAGCGGATCACGCCGTCGTGGCTCAGCACCAGCGAGGCGTCGGCGGCTGCGGCGAAGCGCTCGGCGCGGGCCTCGATCTCGCCGGCGAGGCCCTTCTCGGCGGCGCTGCGGAGCGTCTTGGCCTCGTGGCCCTCGGCGCTGGCATCGGGCACGAACAGGAAGCCGTGGAGGTGGCCGACATGTTGACCCTCGACGGTCACGTCACCGTCGGGGGTAATCTGGGCTTCGAGCATCGTGTTCTCTCTCAGGCGCCGCATCAGGACGCTGGTGCGCCGATCGACGAAGCGGCTCGCGAGGCGTTCGTGCAGGGCGTCGGACAGCCTGTCCTCTACCCGACGCGTCTCGCCCTGCCAATGTTCCGGATCGCGAAGCCAATCGGGGCGGTTGGCGACGAAGGTCCAGGTGCGCCCGTGGGCGATCCGGCGCGACAGGGTCTCGATGTCGCCGTCGGTGCGGTCGATCATCGCCACCTGCTCGGCGAACCAGGTGTCGGGGATACGACCGGCCATGCCCTTCATCAGGAAGCGGTAGAGCTCGGCCACGAGGTCGGCATGCACCTGCGGGTGGACCTTGCGGTAGTCCGGCACGCCGCAGACGTCCCACAGGCGGCGCACCGCGGACTGGCTCCGCGACAGGTCGCGGATGTCGTCCTCCTTCATCAGGATCTCGAGGGCCTGCTGGTCCTCGCCCATCGGCGCCCGCGTCAGGCCCTGCTCGCTCGGATGCACGTCGAGGCTCGCCTGCAGCGCCTCGAGGGAGCCGTAGTCGAGGTCCGGGTTGCGCCATTGCAGGATGCGCAAGGGGTCGAAATCGTGGTTCTCCAGCCGCTCGATCATCTCGGGCTCGAACGGGCGGCAGCGCCCGGTCGAGCCGAAGGTGCCGTCCGAGAGGTGGCGCCCGGCGCGGCCCGCGATCTGCCCGAGCTCGGCGGGCGTCAGCTTGCGGAAGCGGGTCCCGTCGTACTTCCAGGTGGCGGCGAAGGCGACGTGGTCGACGTCGAGGTTGAGGCCCATCCCGACGGCGTCGGTGGCGACGAGATAGTCGACGTCGCCGGACTGGTAGAGCTCGACCTGCGCGTTGCGGGTGCGCGGCGAGAGCGCGCCGAGCACCACGGCGGCGCCGCCGCGCTGGCGCCGGATCAGCTCGGCGATGGCGTAGACCTCCTCGGCCGAGAACGCGACGATCGCGGTGCGCCGCGGCATCCGCCCGAGCTTCTTCTCGCCGGCATAGGTCAGCGTCGACAGGCGCGGGCGCGTGGTGGTGTGGACGTTGGGGATCAGCGCCTGCACCAGAGGCAGGATCGTCGAGGAGCCGATCAGCAGGGTCTCCTCGCGGCCGCGCTGGTTCAGCAGGCGGTCGGTGAAGACGTGGCCGCGGTCCATGTCGGCGGAGAGCTGGATCTCGTCGATCGCCACGAAGGCGACGTCGAGGTCGCGCGGCATCGCCTCGATGGTGGAGATCCAGTAGCGCGGCCGGTCCGGCTTGATCTTCTCCTCGCCGGTGACCAGCGCGACCTTGTCGACGCCGACGCGGGCCACGACCCGCAGGTAGACCTCGCGGGCGAGCAGCCGCAGCGGCAGGCCGATCATCCCGGTGGGATGGGCCAGCATGCGCTCGATCGCCAGGTGCGTCTTGCCGGTGTTGGTCGGCCCCAGCACCGCCGTGACCCCGCGCGCGCGGGCCGAGGGCGGAAGGGAGCGGCGGTGCTGGAGGATCGGAGCAATCCCTTCGGCGCTGGGAGCCGCACGGCGCGGGACGCCGGGTGGCGACGGGCCCCGCCCCGGAAGGGCGAGATCGTCAGTCGGCCGACGGCCGGCGCCGGAACGAGCGCTCATATGGGGCGCTTCCGGGCGCTCCGCCAAGGCCGTAAGCCGATCCGTCGCGATCCGGGATGCCGTAGAGCTCGATCCGCGTCGGCGGCTGCCCGGTCTCGATGTCGGCGCAGAGCGTGTCCGGCACGGCGGTGAGCGGCCCGCGCCGCCGTCCGCGACCCTCCGTCACCTCGGCCGAGGAGTAGGCGTTTCCGCCGCAGGGGCTGGCACCGGCCTCCAGCGGCGCGGCCGCGGCCCGGCGCGGGCCGGATGCGAGGAGCGCGAAGGCCGCCAGGATCGTCGCGAGCGCGGCGCCGCGCATCCTCAGCGGCTCGCGAGGCTGCCGGTGGTGGCCGGCGCCTCGGCGGTGGCCGCGCCGCGCACCCAGCGGGTCGCCTCGATGATGTTGGTGCCCACCAGGGTGCGCACCGAGATGCGCATCGGCACCAGCATCCGCGTGCCCTCGACCGGCGCGAGCCAGACCGACATGTCGCGGTTCTCCTCCATGAAGCGCACCCCGGGCCGGTCCGGCCGGTGGCCGGCGACCGCCTGGTAGCGGGCGTTGCAGACCAGCACCGGGCCGGAATAGCCCGGCTTCTCCACCGCCCGCGTCTCGCCGTAGCTCAGGACCACGTTGAAGCGGGTCGCGCCGTCGAAGACCGGCAGCGTGCGGTTGCAATTGTCCGGGTTGGTCAGGTCGCCGGAGGCCTGGGCCGGCATCAGCAGGGCGCTGGCGGGGTCCATGATCCCGCGCTTGTTGGCGGGCGTCACCGGCACGCGGTCGTCCATGTCGACCAGCGGCGGCGTGACCTCGGACTGGGTGACGTTGCCGTGGGCGAGCGCCATGCGCACGGCGATCCCCGAATTGGCGGTCCGCGTCGCGATCGAGAAGGTGTTGGGCTGCGGCGCGGCGGCAATGATCCCGGCGGAGCGGGCCGAGCCTTGGCCGCCGGTGATCGCGCCGACGAGACCGGTCAGCGTCGCCGAGACGTCGACGCGGTACTTCGCGTTCTCGAAGGTGCCGGCGAGCCGCGCGGTGCCGATCGACAGGCCGGCGAGCGCGATGCCGTAATCGACGGCGATGCTGGCGGGCGCGGCCTTGCGCTCCCGCGCCTCGGCCGGCAAGAGGGCGCCGGCGCCGAGGGCGGCGGCGAGAACGAGGCGCATCAGTGGGAAGGCGCTGCGGTGGGGGCGGGCGCTCATGGTCCGAATCGCATCCTCACGAGGTCGTCCGGGCACCGGCCCCGACGACGCGGAGCCCCGGGGCTGCCCAGGCGACGGTTATCCGAGCCGCATGGTTAACAGGCCGTTCCGCGCGCGCCCAGGGCTCCTGGCTGCCGGGCCGGCGGGTCGCCGCAGGGCCGAGGCGGCGTCGCCCGCGCAAGCCTTCCCGCCTCCGCGCTTGGACCCTCGGCCGTTCCGTGCTCATATCGATCGTGCGACGGCACGCGCCGCGACGCCGGCGGCGTCGTGCGCGTCCGCAGGCGCCCCCAATCCGGGCGCCCGGTCGGGTTTTGCCTTGACGGTCCCGGGCCGTCTCGCCTATAGGCCGCCACTCAGACACGACTGCGCGAGACCTGGAACGACGTTCGGGTGGGGCCGCGCAGGCGGCGCATCCGGCCCGGGAGGGCGGGTCCGCATCGCCCAGGAACGAGACAGGATAGCGTTATCATGGCACGCCGCTGCGAACTCACCGGCAAGGCCGTTCAGGTCGGTCACCTCGTGAGCCATTCGAACCGTAAGACGAAGTGCCGGTTCCTGCCGAACCTCTGCAACGTCACGCTGACCTCGGACGCGCTGAACCGCCGCGTGCGCCTGCGCGTCACCGCGCACGCGCTCCGCTCGGTCGAGCACCGCGGCGGCCTCGACGCCTTCCTCGTGAAGGCGCACGAGGTCGAGCTGTCGCAGACGGCCAAGCTCCTCAAGCGCGAGATCCACAAGAAGCTCGGCGAGACCGCGGCTCCGGACGCCGTCGCCGCCTGAAGCGGTCGCCTCCGGGCGATGTGAGATCATGAACCGCCGCATGGACCCCCATGCCGGCGGTTTTTTCGTGCCCGCCGCGTCGTTCGCCGGCGCGCCCCTCGATGCGATCAAGGGGGCCGCCGCCGTGCTGATGGTCGGCGACCACGTCGACACCATCCTGCTCGACGGCCACGCCGTCGCCCTGTGGCGGCTCGGGCGGATCGCCTTCCCGCTGTTCTGCGTGGTGTCCGTGCTGCACATCCTGCGCGGCGCCGATTCCGGCCGCTACGGGCTGGCGCTGCTCGCCCTCGCGGTGCCGACGCCGGCGATCTACGCCGCCGCCTTCCCCTTCGGCACGACCGAGGGGTCGATCCTGTTCACCCTGGCGGCGGGCATCGCGTTCGCGACCGCGCTCGAGAGGGGACGCCCTCCGCTACGCCACGCGGCCCTGGCGCTCGGCCTCGCCGTGGTGTTCCTCGCCCCCGCGCTCGCCAAGACGGCGGTGGATTTCGGCTTGGCCGGCATCCTACTGCCGGCGGCGATCCTTCTCGCGCTGCGCGAACCGCGCGCCTACGGCGTCTGGCTCGTCGCCGCGATCGTCGGGCTGAACTGGCACGGCTGGCACCCGCGGGGCGAGGCCGCGTCCCTCTCGGCGCTCGCCGACGCCGCGACGATCGGGATCGGCGTCCCCCTGATCCTGCTCGCCGCCCTCCGGCTGCGCGGCCGACCGCGCTTCCTGCCGCCCTACGCGCTGCAGGCGTTCTACCCGGGGCACCTCGCCGTGCTGATCGCCCTGCGGGCGCTGGCCTGAGGCATCAGCGCCGGCGTCCGCCGGCGGCGCGCATCGGGGCGCGGCCGCCGGCATCCTCCTCGAACAGCTCGGCGAGCTTTTCCGTCATCGCGCCGCCGAGCTCCTCGGCGTCGATGATCGTGACCGCGCGACGGTAGTAGCGGGTCACGTCGTGGCCGATGCCGATGGCCAGCAGCTCCACCGGCGAGCGCTGCTCGATCTCCTCGATCATCCAGCGCAGGTGGCGCTCGAGATAGTTGCCGGCGTTGACCGACAGCGTCGAGTCGTCGACCGGCGCGCCGTCCGAGATCACCATCATGATCTTGCGCTGCTCGGGCCGGGCCAGGATGCGCTTGTGCGCCCAGTCCAGCGCCTCGCCGTCGATGTTCTCCTTGAGCAGGCCCTCACGCATCATCAGCCCGAGATTCTTGCGCGCCCGGCGCCAGGGCGCGTCGGCGCTCTTGTAGACGATGTGGCGCAGGTCGTTGAGGCGGCCCGGCGCGTTCGGCTTGCCGGCGGCGAGCCACGCCTCGCGCGACTGGCCGCCCTTCCAGGCGCGGGTGGTGAAGCCCAGGATCTCGACCTTCACGCCGCAGCGCTCGAGGGTGCGGGCCAGGATGTCGGCGCAGGTCGCCGCGACGGTGATCGGGCGCCCCCGCATCGAGCCGGAATTGTCGAGCAGCAGCGTCACCACGGTGTCGCGGAAGTTCGTGTCCTTCTCCTGCTTGAAGGACAGCGGCTGGAACGGGTCGATGACCACGCGCACCAGGCGCGCCGGGTCGATCTGGCCCTCCTCGAGGTCGAAGTCCCAGGCGCGGTTCTGCTGCGCCAGCAGCCGGCGCTGGAGGCGGTTGGCCAGCCGCCCGACCACGCCCTGGAGATGCGACAGCTGCTTGTCGAGGTAGCTGCGCAGCCGCGCCAGCTCCTCGGCGTCGCACAGGTCCTCGGCGTGGATCACCTCGTCGAACCTCGGATTGAACACCCGGTAGTCCGGCCCGCGCAGCTCGTTGGCGACCTTCGACGGCGGGCGCCAGGATTCGGAGGCCTCCTCCGATTCCGCGTCCTCGGATTCCTCGGGAAGCTCGCCGGACGGCGCGTCGGCCGCCTCCTGCGCGCCTTCCTCAATGTCGTCGGAGGCCTCCTCCGAGGTCTCGACCTCGGCGCGGTCGCCCTGGCTCTGCTCCTCGGCATCGCCCTCGCTCGGGGTCTGCTCGTCGTCCTGGGCCTCGTTCTCGTCGTCGTTCTCGTCGTCCTCGGGGTCGAACGGGGTCTCGTCGGCCATGTCGAGGGAGGAGAGCAGCTCGCGCACCGAGCGGCCGAACCCGCGCTGGTCCTCGATCGAGCCGATCAGCCCGTCGAGGTTCGGGCCGGCCTTGTCCTCGATGTGCGCGCGCCACAGCTCGACGATGCGCTTGGCGGCCTCCGGCGGCTTCTGGCCGGTCAGGCGCTCGCGCACCATCAGCGCGACGGCATCCTCCATCGGCGCGTCGGCGCGGTCGGTGATGGTCTCGTACTTGCCGCCGCGGTGGTAGCGGTCCTCCAGCATCGCGGAGATGTTGGTGGCGACGCCCGACATCCGCCGCGAGCCGATCGCCTCGACGCGGGCCTGCTCGACCGCGTCGAACACCGCGCGCGCCGCGGAATTCTCGGGCGCGAGCCGGCGGTGGACGGCGATGTCGTGGCAGCCCAGGCGCAGGGCCATGGCGTCGGCGTTGCCGCGGAGCACCGCGACGTCCCCGACCGTGAGCTTGCGCGGCGGCTCGGGCAGGCGCGCCTTGTCGCCGGTCAGCGCCGGCCGGTCGGTGGCGTAGGTGACCTCGACCTCGGAGCGCTTGGCGATGGCGCGCAGGCACCCGGCGACCGAGCGCTTCAGGGGCTCGGCGACCGGCTCGCGGCGCTCGCCCGGCTTGCGGTTGGAGATGGACATGGGTGCTACCGGTCGGCGTCGAGTTCGAAGGGGCGGTTCAGGATGTCGTCCGCGCTGTAGGGCTGCGTGTCGGTAAGATCGCTTTCCGGCATGTGTGCTTCGTCGGCACCCCACATCGCAGCATCGCGGTAGGCCTCGGTTGAAGCTTCCACCAACCGTGATCGCAATCTCGGACTGTCGCGGAATAGATATTCCATCCGCAGTCGCTGCTGGACGATCGTGTTCACGTGGTTCAGGTTACGGCGCTCCGAACGCTGGTCCCAGATCAGCATCTGCATCAGGAGGACCCGCAGGCACGCGACCAGCTGATCGTCCAACCGCATTGCGACGTCTTCGAGTTCCTCGGCGATGTTGTCGAGATCGAGGTCTGCCACCTTGCCGGCTCGCAGGAGGGCGATCTGCTCACCGACCCACGTGTAACGATCGTCCTCGTAGCGCGTTCGGCCGCTCGCTGCGGCCGGCGTAATCGCGGATGGTTCGATCCCACCCACGACCTCATCCTGAGGTGCGGCGTCAGCCGCCTCGAAGGAGCCCTCCAGGACCCGCCGCGATCGCTGGAGGGCTCCTTCGAGGCCTCCGCTTCGCTGCGGCGCCTCAGGATGAGGGAAGGGATGGGACGACGACCATCCACCATCCCCCTGCATGGCGGCATAGGCCGCGTCCGCCGTCGAGGCAGCCTGCGCCATGGACTCCTCCATCGTCGATCAGCTCAGCGCGACGTTCATCGCGCTCTCGGGCAGCTCCTTGCCGAAGGCGCGCTGGTAGAACTCGGCCACCAGCGTCCGCTCCAGCTCGTCGCACTTGTTGAGGAAGGTGACCCGGAAGGCGAAGCCGATGTCGCGGAAGATGTCGGCGTTTTCGGCCCAGGTGATCACCGTGCGCGGGCTCATCACCGTCGAGAGGTCGCCGTTCATGAAGGCGTTGCGGGTCAGGTCGGCGACGCGGACCATGCGGCTGACGATGTCGCGGCCGGGGTCGCCCTTGTAGTGCAGCGCCTTCGACAGCACGATGTCGACCTCGCGGTCGTGCGGCAGGTAGTTCAGGGTGGTGACGATCGACCAGCGGTCCATCTGGCCCTGGTTGATCTGCTGGGTGCCGTGATAGAGGCCCGAGGTGTCGCCGAGGCCCACCGTGTTGGCGGTGGCGAACAGCCGGAAGGCCGGGTGCGGGCGGATGACCCGCTTCTGGTCGAGCAGCGTCAGGCGGCCGGAGAGCTCCAGCACGCGCTGGATCACGAACATCACGTCGGGCCGTCCGGCATCGTACTCGTCGAAGACCAGCGCGACGTTGTTCTGCAGCGCCCAGGGCAGGATCCCGTCCTGGAAGGCGGTGATCTGCTTGCCGTCCTGCAGCACGATCGCGTCCTTGCCGACGAGGTCGATGCGCGAGACGTGGCTGTCGAGGTTGATCCGCACGCAGGGCCAGTTCAGCCGGGCGGCGACCTGCTCGATATGGGTCGACTTGCCGGTGCCGTGATAGCCGGTGACCATGACGCGGCGGTTGCGCGCGAAGCCCGCCAGGATCGCCAGCGTCGTCTCGCGGTCGAAGATGTAGTCCGCATCGAGATCCGGCACGTGCTCGCTGGTCTCGGCGAACGCGGGAACCTCGAGGTCGATGTCGATGCCGAAGGTGGCGCGGACGGAGACGGTGCGGTCGGGGAGCATGGCGGGCTTGTCGTCAGAGAGCATACGGAACCTCGTAGGGGCGGTCTTCCGAAGGGCATCGGATCGAAAGCCGCGCGGAACTTGTCTCGGGCCTCGCCTCGCCGGCCAGTCGCTGCCGGGATGCAGGCCCTTCCTTAAACGTCGTCGCGCCGGGGCGCCACAGACGGGCCGGATCGGGTGCAAGACCCCCATATAGGCCTGCAATCGAAAATTGCCGGTCGTCCGCGCGCGAAAGCCGCCGACGACGGCGCGACGGTCGACTTTGCATCGATCGTGCCGAACCGCCTCAGCAGAGCCCGGCCGCGCGCAGCACGTCGTGCGCCCGGATGATGTCGCGCAGGCGCTCCTCGAACGAGCGGTCGCCGCCGTTGGCGTCGGGGTGGAAGCGCTTCACCAGGGACTTGTACTGCGCCTTGATCGCGGCGGTGTCGGCGCCTTCCTCGAGGCCGAGCACGTCGAGCGCCCGGCGCACGGTCGCCGAGAGCTTCGGGCGCGCGGGCTCGGCCGGGGCCTGCCGCCCGCGGGCGCCGCCGACGCCCTCGGCGCGCAGCACGCCGAGCGGGTCGACATAGGCCCAGTCGCGCGGCGGCGCGTCGGCCGCCTTGGCGCTCGCCGGGCGGTTGACGCCCATCGCCCAGGTCGGGCGGTGGCCGATGATCGCGTCCTTCTGGAAGGCCTGGACGGCGTCGTCGTTCATGCCGTCGAAGTAGTTGTACGTGGCGTTGTAGGCCTTCACGTGGTCGATGCAGAAGTTCCAGTACTGCCCTTCGGCGCGGCGGCCCTTGGGCGCACGGAACAGGCCCGCATGGGTGCAGCCCTCCGCCTCGCAGGTGCCGGCGGGCTTGCCGCTCGCGGTCTTCCCGCCGGCGGTCTTGCCGGCCGCGGTCTTCGGCTCGTCGCAGGTGCGCCGGATGCGGATGCTGTCGAACAGGGGCGAGTTGAGATCCATGACGGGGCGATTATGAGGGGGCGGACCCGAGACACAAGGGCGCCGGGCCTGATGACGCATGCGGGCGAACGGGCTTGACGGCCCGGCCGCTTGGTGACGCGGCTGTTCGGGTGAGACGAGGGACGGGCGGATGACCGAGACAGCGACGCTGCGGGACTGGATCGAGGGTAAGCTGGCGGCGGAACTCGCGCCCGCGCGCCTCTCGGTGGTGGACGAATCCCACCTGCATGCCGGCCATTCCGGCGCGCGGCCGGGGGGCGAGACGCACTTTCGCATCGATGTGGTCTCGGCCGCCTTCGAGGGGAAGAGCCGCGTCGACCGTCACCGCGTCGTCAACGCGCTGATGGCCGAAGCGTTCGCGCGCGGCCTCCATGCGCTGGCCGTGAAGGCGCGCACCCCGGCGGAAGCCGGCTGAGCCGGAGGGGAGGGGGCCGTGGCCCTGGTCTGCACGCCCCAGATCGCCATCGACGAGGCGGAGCTGCACGAGACCTTCGTGCGGGCGTCGGGTCCCGGCGGCCAGAACGTCAACAAGCTCTCGACCGCGGTGCAGCTGCGCTTCGACGTGCGCCGCTCCGCTGCGCTCCCGGACGCGGTCGCGGTGCGGCTGATGCGGCTCGCCGGGCGCCGGCTCACCGCCGACGGCGTCCTGGTGATCAGCGCCCAGCAGTTCCGCACGCAGGAGCGCAACCGCGCCGATGCCCGCGAGCGGCTGGCCAAGCTCGTCGCCGAAGCCGCAGTGCCCCCGGTGCCGCGCCGGGCCACGCGCCCGACCCTCGCCTCGAAGAAGCGCCGGCTCGAGGCCAAGACCCAGCGCGGCGCGACCAAGCGCCTGCGCGGGGCGCCGGTGGATTGAGCGTTTCTTTCCTCCCCCCCGCAGAGGGGGAGGGGAAGAGTGGGCGATCAGTGGATCGCGTCGATCGCCTTCGCGTCGGGGCTGGCGTCGGGGGCCGGCGAGGAGCCGGCGACCAGCGTGCTGCCGGGCTTGGCGATCGTCAGGATCACCGCGACCACGGCGAGCAGGGCGGCGAGCGCTGCCGGGAACAGGAAGGCGGTCTCGCCGTAGCGGATCTGCAGCAGGCCGCCGACGACCGCGCCGGAGGAGAGCCCGGCCCAGAGCGGCGCCTGGATCCAGAACGAGGACGCGACCGTCCCGAGGATCAGGTTGGCCATGCCGGTGCCGAAGCGGACCACCGCGCCTGTGACGTAGGTGAGCGCGATGCTGCGGCCGCCCTCGTCCTGAAGGATCGCGTTCTGCAGGCCGAGCGCCAGCACGATCGGGTAGGCGTGCAGCGGGAAGGCGAAGGTGCCCCAGGGCATCAGCAGGCCGAGCGCCAGCAGCGCGGCCTCGATCGTCAGCAGCACCGAGAGCCGCCAGCGGCCGACCCAGGCGGCGATCAGCGTGCCGAGGAAGGCGCCGAAGCAGAACACCAGGATCACCGTGACGACGCGGGCGGTGTTCTCCCAGTCGGCGTTGGCGACGGCGACGCCGAAGCGGGTGGTGTTGCCGGACATGAACGACATGAACAGCTGCGAGAACTCGAGGAAGCCGATCGAGTCCGTCGCGCCGGCCAGGAACGCGAGCACGATCGCGAGCGGGATGCGGGTCGCCGCGCTCGCCGGGAAGGCCTTGTCCGGCGGATCGCCGGGAGCGGTCTTCTCGTTCACCATGGAATACCTCGCAAGCGTCGTGGGTCGCGCCCGCGCCCCCGCAGGAAGGCGCAGATCGTTGAACGGGTCTTGGCGGAATCGCCGGCTATAAAGGGTCGAGCACGGCCAAGGTTCAACCTGCTCATCACGGCGGCGTGTTTTTCCTCACGTTGCTGTGCGGCGCAGGGATTAAACTGCGTCACGTCTCGGGTTTGACTGCGATCACCGTTCGGCCGGGAACGTCGTGGCCGCGCTCGCGCCGGACCGCCGCCGGGCGGAGCGCGAGGTCGGCGAGGCCGGCCTGGGCCGCGGCCTTCGCGATGCAGGCGTCGGCGTGGGCGTAGCGCCCGTCCGGCCCGAGCACGACGCCGGCGCCGTCGTGCGACTGCACCGTGAAGGCGACGCGCCCGCCCGGCCGCAGCACCCGCGCGATCCCGGCGAGAACGCCCTCGAGCGCGCCGACGTAGATGAAGACGTCTGCCGCGACGCAGAGGTCGGCGGAGGCCGCCGGCGCCTCGGACAGGAACCCGTCGATCCCCGCCTCGACGAGACGGGCATAGATGCCCTTCCGCCGGGCGAGCGCCAGCATCGCCGGCGCGAGGTCGACGCCGGTGAGCCGTTCGACGCGGGGGCCGAGCGCGGCGCCCATCAGGCCGGTGCCGCAGCCGAGATCGATCGCGTCGCGGTATCGCCGGGGGCCGTCCGCATCGAGTGCCGCGCAGAGCAGTGCCGGGCCGCAATAGCCCAGGCCCTCCACGAGGTGGCGCTCGAAGCGTCCGGCATAGCCGTCGAACAGCGCGCGCAGATAGGCCGGCGACAGGACCGGCAGCGCCGCGTCGCCACCGAGGCGCGCGAGGTGGACGAGCATGCCGAGCGTGTCCTCGGGGTCGAGGTCGCGAGCGGTCTCGTAGGCGCGCAACGCCGCCTGGAACAGGCCCGGCTCGGCGGTGCCGGCCGCGGCCCCGGCGGCGTAGCGCGCCTCGCGCGCCCGCCCGAGCAGGACCCAGGCGGCGGCGAAGCGCGGGGCGCGCTCGAGCGCCTGCTCCGCCATCTCGGCGGCGCCGACGCAATCGCCCTCGGCCAGGCACGCCTCGGCATAGGCGAAGCGGCGGTCGGCCAGCAGGTCGCCGGAGCCGGTCTGGGACATGGTGGGGATCGATCCGGGTCTCGTCGGGACGACGCCCTATATCACCCCCGATCCCATCCACCGTCACCACGGGACCGATGACGCTTCGCGCCGGCGACCTTCTCACCCTCACCCGCGAGGGGCTGTACTGCCCGCTCGGGCGCTTCCACGTCGACCCGACCTGGCCGGTCGAGCGGGCGCTGATCAGCCACGGCCATGCCGACCATGCCCGGGCTGGCCACGGCAGCGTGCTGGCCACCGGCGAGACCCTGCGCATCATGGCGGTGCGCTACGGCGAGGACTTCTGCCGTGCGCGTCAGGGGGCGGCGCTCGGCGCGCCGATCCGCATCGGCGACGTGACGGTGCGGTTCGCCCCCGCCGGCCACGTGCTCGGCTCGGCGCAGATCGCGATCGAGGCCGGGGGCGTGCGCGTCGTGGTGTCGGGCGACTACAAGCGCGCGCGCGACCCGACCTGCCTGCCGTTCGAGGTGGTGCCGTGCGACGTGTTCATCACCGAGGCGACCTTCGGCCTGCCGGTGTTCCGCATGCCCGACACCGCGGCGGAGGTGCGTAAGCTCCTCGATTCCATGGCGCTGTTCCCGGAGCGCGCCCACATCGTCGGCGCCTACGCGCTCGGCAAGGCGCAGCGGGTGATGATGCTGCTGCGCGAGGCCGGCTACGACCGGCCGATCCACCTGCACGGGGCGATGGAGAAGCTGACCGAGCTGTACAAGCGCGAGGGCTTCGCGCTCGGCGAGACCCCCAAGGTGGCGGCGGCCGACCGGGCGAGCCTGAAGGGGGCCATCGTGCTGTGCCCGCCCTCGTCGATCCAGGACGTGTGGTCGCGAAAATTCCCCGATCCCGTCACGAGCTTCGCCTCGGGCTGGATGCGGGTGCGGGCCCGCGCCCGCCAGAAGGGCGTCGAGCTGCCGTTGGTGATCTCCGACCACGCCGACTGGCCGGATCTCTGCCGCACCATCCGCGAGACGGGGGCCGGCGAGGTCTGGGTGACGCACGGGCAGGAGGACGCGCTGGTGCACTGGTGCGGAAGCCAAGGGATCAAGGCCAAGCCGCTGCACATGCTGGGCTACGGCGACGACGGCGAGGCCGAGCCGGCTGCCGGGGACGCAGCCGAAGAGGCCGCCGCGTGAACGAGTTCGCCGAGCTCCTCGACCGCCTGGCCTACGAGCCGCGCCGCAACGCAAAGCTGCGGCTGCTGCAGGATTACTTCGCCCGCACGCCCGACCCGGAGCGCGGCTACGCGCTCGCGGCGATGACCGGCACCCTGAGCTTTCGCGAGGCCAAGCCCGCGCTGATCCGCGGCCTCGTCGAGGCCCGGATCGACCCGGTGCTGTTCCGGCTCTCGCACAACTACGTCGGCGACCTCGCCGAGACGACCGCGCTGATCTGGCCGGGACCCGTCGCGGACGCAGCGCCGGCCCCCTCTCCCGAGCGGGAGGGGGGGCCGGTCGGCGCGCCCGGCCCCGGCCACAACAACCCGCCCCCGCACGTGCCGACGCTCGCCGAGGTGGTCGAGACCCTGTCCACCATCCGCAAGGCCGACCTGCCCGGCCACCTGGCGACCTGGCTCGACGCGCTGGACGAGACCGGGCGCTGGGCGCTCCTGAAGCTCGTGACCGGCAACCTGCGCGTCGGCGTCTCGGCCCGGCTCGCCAAGACCGCGGTCGGCGCGCTCGGCGGCCACGAGGCGGACGCGGTCGAGGAGGTCTGGCACGGGCTCAGGGCGCCGTTCGAGACCCTGTTCGCCTGGGCGGAGGGGCGCGGCCCGCGGCCCGAGACCCTGAACCCGGCCCCGTTCCGGCCACCGATGCTGTCGCACCCGATCGAGGAGGAGACCGACTTCGACAAGCTCGCCCCGGCCGACTTCTCCGGCGAGTGGAAGTGGGACGGCATCCGCGTTCAGCTCGTCGGCGGGCGCGACGCGGCGGGCGGGCAGGTGGCGCGGATCTACTCGCGCACCGGCGAGGACATCTCCGGCGCCTTTCCCGACCTCGCCGAGGCCGTCACCTTCACCGGCACGCTGGACGGCGAGCTGCTGATCCTGCGCGAGGGCCGCGTGCAGAGCTTCAACGTCCTGCAGCAGCGCCTCAACCGCAAGGCGGTGACGGGCAAGCTGACGGAGGAGTTCCCGGCCCATGTGCGCGCCTACGACCTGCTGACCGCCGACGGAGAGGACCTGCGGGCCCTCGGCTTCCTGGAGCGGCGCACCCGGCTGGAGGCGTTCGTGGCGACGCTCGACCACGCCCGGATCGACGTGTCGCCGCTGGTGCCGTTCGCGACCTGGGACGATCTCGCGGCGGCGCGGGCCGACCCGGCCGCGGTCGGGGCGGGCGACGACGCCGACGCGATCGAGGGCGTGATGCTCAAGCGCCGCGACAGCCCGTACCTGCCCGGCCGCCCCAAGGGCCCGTGGTGGAAGTGGAAGCGCGAGCCGCATCTGGTCGACGCGGTGATGATGTACGCCCAGCGCGGGCACGGGAAGCGCTCGTCGTTCTACTCCGACTACACGTTCGGGGTGTGGCGGGACGGCGCGGGCGGCCCCGAGCTGGTGCCGGTGGGCAAGGCCTATCACGGCTTCACCGACGCCGAGCTGGCCAAGCTCGACCGCTACGTCCGCAACCACACGGTCAAGCGCTTCGGCCCGGTGCGCGAGGTCGGCTACGGGATGGAGGGCGGATTGGTGCTGGAGATCGCCTTCGAGGGCGTGCAACGCTCGACCCGGCACAAGTCGGGCGTCGCGATGCGATTCCCCCGCGTCAGCCGCATCCGCTGGGACAAGCCGGCGGCCGAGGCCGACCGGATCGACCTTCTGGAACGCATCCTGGCGCGGGGCGAGCGCGAGACGATGCCGGGCACGACCCTGGAGACGACGGAATGAAGCGCGGCACGGTGGGACCCGTCGAGACCCTGTTTTCGGGCGAGATCCGGCGGCAGGCCGGCGCGCGGCTGACGATCGCGACGCCGGGTCCGGGCTTCACCGAGTTCACGGACGCGGTCGCCGCCTTCGTGCGCGGCAGCGGCGTCCGCGACGGCGTCGCCACGGTGTTCTGCCGGCACACCTCGGCTTCGCTGACCATCCAGGAGAACGCCGATCCCGACGTGCAGGCCGACCTGATGACGGCGCTGGACGGTCTCGCCCCGCGCCACGTCGCCTACGTCCACGGCGCGGAAGGGCCGGACGACATGCCCGCCCACATCCGCACGATGGTCACCGATTCCGCGCTGACGATTCCCGTTCTGGACGGCCGCCTCGCCCTCGGCACCTGGCAGGGCGTGTACCTGATCGAGCACCGCGACCGGCCGCACCGCCGGGAGATCGTCCTGGCGGTGGCGGGGGCTTGAGGGCGGATCGCCGCGCGCGTCCGTCTGTTCGTGCGGGGGATGACCGTGCCCGCTCCGTCATTCCGGGCTCTGCTTCGCAGTCCCGGAATGACGGCGTGGGTGTGATGTCGATCGCAGGCGGCTCCGGCGATGACGGCACCATGCCGATATCGCCCCTGCCACCTCGCGCGTCCGCCAAGCTCCGGATCGGCGGCTGCGCCGAGGCCGCCTAGAGAAACTTCAGCGGGTCGGTCTCGGGCGGGGGCGGGGCGACGTCGGCGCGGTTCCACCAGCCGCCGCCGAGCGCCTGGAACAGGGCCGCGGTGTCGGCGTACTGCGTCGCGCGCGCGCCGGCCGAGGTGACGAGCGCCGAGAGGTAGCCCTGCTGGGCGATCAGCACCTGGGTCGAGTTCACGGCGCCGGCCGAGAACTGCTTGCGGATCAGCTCGAGGCTCTGGCCGGTGGCCTTCTCGGCGGCCGAGGCGGCGGCGACCGCGCCGGCGTCCGCCTGCAGCGCGCGCAGCGCGTCGGCCACGTTCTGGAACGCGGCGATCACCACCGCGCGGTACTGGGCCTGGGCCTGGGTGAGCGTCTCCTCGGAGGCGCGCTGGCGGCGGTAGAGCGTGCCGGCGTCGAAGATCGGCGCGGTGGCTTGGCCGAGGATGGTGAAGAACCCGGCGCCCGGGTTGGCGATCTGCGCGAGCCGCACCGCGCTCGAGCCGCCGGCGCCGGTGATCGCGAATTGCGGCAGGCGGTTCGCCACCGCGACGCCGATGCCGGCGCTGGCCTGCTGCACCAGGGCCTCGGCGGCCTTCACGTCCGGCCGCTGCTGCACCAGGCGCGAGGGCAGGCTGACGGGCACCTTCGTCGGCAGGCGCAGGGCCGCGAGGGTGAAGGTCTCGGCCACCTCCTCGCTCGGGAGCCGGCCGGCGAGGGCGGTCAGGAGGTTGCGCTGCTGCGCCAGCTGCTTCTCCAGCGGCGGCAGCAGCTGCTGCGACAGCGACAGGGCCGCCTGCTGCTGGATCACGTCGGCGCCGGCGATCTGCCCCAGCGAGAGCTGCTTGTTGTAGAGGGTCAGCACCTCGGTCTGCGCCTGGATCACGCGCTTGGTCGCGTCGATCTGGGCCCGCAGTGCCGCTTCCTGGATCGCGGCGGCGACGACGTTGGCGGTGAGGCTGAGATAGGCCGCCTCGAGCTGGAAGCGCTGGTTCTCGGCGGTGGCTTCCAGGCCCTCGATGGTGCGGCGGTTGAGCCCGAACACGTCGGGATTGAAGGCCACCGTCACCTGCGGGGTGTAGAGGCTGTAGAGGTAGTTGTTCTGGTTCTGCAGCGGCGATTGCAGGTCGAGCCCCGGCGCCTTGGCGCCGAGCGCCTGCGGGTTGGCCGAGAGGGACGGGTAGAGCGTGCCCTTCTGGGCCAGCACGTTCTGCTGCGCGATGCGCAGGGAGGCCTGCGCCGCCTCCAGGTTCGGGTTGTTGGCCAGCGCCTCCTCGACGAGGCGGTTCAGCGCCTTCGAGCGGAACAGCGTCCACCACTGGCCGGGGATGTCGGCGCCCGAGACGAAGCTCTGGTCGGCCGAGCCGCCCTGCCGGGTGGCGACCTTGTCGGCCGCGCTCGGGTTCGCCAGCGGCTCGCGGGTGTAGCGCGCGACCGGCGGGTCCTCGGGCGCGACGTAGTTCGGGCCGACCGCGCAGCCCGACAGGGCCAGGCTCGCGGCGAGGGCCACGGCCCGTGCGGACCGGCGGTTGAGGGCCGTCTCAATCATGACGCTTCCGACGCGGGACGCGCGCGCGACGGCGCCATCCTCCGCCCGGTAGAGCGCCGCGGGGACGGCGCAAGTCAATGCGGCGGGCGGCGTCGCCGGCGGGGAGGCCGAGCGTTGTGGTGCCGGCGCCACGGCTGCGAGGACGAGCGCGCTTTTCCCTCCCCCCTCTGCGGGGGAGGGTGGCCCGCGAAGCGGGTCGGGAGAGGGGAGCGACCTCTCCGGACATGGCGCTCTCCTCTCCCGACCCTCGCTGACGCGAGGCCCACCCGCCCCCGCAGAGGGGGGAGGGAAGGGGCGCGGCAACGTCCTGATCAAAACCATCACGCCGCCGCCCGATGGAGAGCGGGCGTCGCGAGCGGGTTCGGCCGGCGGCGCGAGAACAGCGAGATCAGCACCGGCACCACCACCAGGATCAGATTCGGCGCGAGCAGGATGCCGCCGACGACGACGAGCGCCAGGGGCTTCTGCACCTGCGAGCCGATGCCGGTGGAGACCGCCGCGGGCAGCAGGCCGACGCAGGCGGCGACGCAGGTCATCATCACCGGCCGCATCCGCACGATCGAGGCGTGCCAGACGGCCTCCTTGCGCGGCCAGCCCTCCTCCATCAGCTGGTTGTAGTAGGCGAGCAGGATCACGCCCTCCATCGTCGAGATGCCGAACAGGGCGATGAAGCCGATCGCCGCCGAGATCGAGAACGGGGTGCCGGTGAGCGCCAGCGCGAAGATGCCGCCGATCATCGCCATCGGGATCACCGACAGGCCGAGCAGCATGTCGGCGACCGAGTTGAAGTTGATGAACAGCAGCAGCGCGATCAGCACCAGGGTGATTGGCACCACGAGGCTGAGGCGGGTGACGGCGTCCTGCAGGTTGGTGAACTGGCCGACCCATTCGAGGTGGTAGCCGGCCGGCAGCGTCACCTCGTCGGCGACGCGCCGCTGCGCCTCCAGCACGGTGCCGCCGAGGTCGCGCCCGCGCACCGAGAACTTGACCGGGATGTAGCGCTCCTGGTCCTCGCGGTAGATGAACGAGGCGCCCGAGACGAGGTCGACGTCGGCGATCTCGGAGAGCGGCACCTGCACCACGCCGCCGTTTGGGTTGGCGGCGCCGATGGTGATGTTGCGGATGGTGGCCAGCGAGGAGCGGTACTCGCGGGCGAGCCGCACCCGCATCGGAAAATGCCGGTCGGAGCCGTACTCGTAGAGGTCGCCCGCGGTCTGGCCGCCGATCGCGGCGGCGATCGTGGTGTTCACGTCGCCGATCGAGAGGCCGTAGCGGGCGGCCTTGTGGCGGTCGACGTCGATGCGCACCGTCGGCTGGCCGAGCGAGGCGAAGACGGAGAGGTCGGTGACGCCGGGAACGGTGGCGAGCACCGCCTTCACGTCGTTGGCCGCCTTGGTGATCGCGGCGAGGTCGGTGCCGTAGACCTTGACCGAGTTCTCGCCCTTCACGCCCGAGGCCGCCTCCTGGACGTTGTCCTCGATGTACTGGGAGAAGTTGAACTCGATGCCGGGGAACTCGGCGTCGAGGCGCTTCGACAGGCCGGCGATGAGCTGCTCCTTGTCGAGCCCCTTGCGCCATTCGTCGATGGGCTTGAGCGGGGCCAGGATCTCGACGTTGAAGAAGCCGGTGGCGTCGGTGCCGTCGCTCGGCCGTCCCTGGTGCGAGATCACGGTGACGACCTCCGGCACCTCGGTGAAGATCTTGCGCAGCCGCTCGACGTAGGCGTTGCCGGCCTCCAGCGAGATCGAGGCCGGCATCGTGCCGCGCACGTAGAGGTTGCCCTCCTCGAGCTTGGGCAGGAACTCGAGGCCGAGGTTCCGCGCGGCCAGCCCCGAGACCAGCAGGATCGCCACCGTCACGGCGATCGACAGGATGCGGTTGCGCAGGCCGAAGCCGAGGATGATCTCGTGGCCGAAGCGCAGCACCTTCACGATCAGGGTGTCGCGCTCCTCCACGTGCCTCGGCAGGATGACGGCCGAGAGCGCGGGCGAGACCGTGAAGGTCGCGAGCAGGCCGCCGACCAGCGCGTAGGCGTAGGTCTTGGCCATCGGCCCGAAGATGTGGCCCTCGACGCCCGACATCGTGAACAGCGGCAGGAAGCCGACGATGATGATCGTCGCCGAGAAGAAGATCGCCCGGTTCACCTCCGAGCCGGCGATGGCGATGGTGCCGAGCCGCCCGGTGAGGCCCCCCGGTGCGGGCTGCCCTTCCGTGTGGTGCGGCTCGGCCAGGTGCCGGAACACGTTCTCGACCATGATCACGGTGGCGTCGACGATCAGCCCGAAATCGATCGCGCCGAGCGAGAGGAGGTTCGCCGAATCGCCGCGCACCACGAGGATCAGGATTGCGAAGCCGAGCGCGAAGGGGATCGTCGCCGCCACGATGATCGCGCTGCGCAGCGACCCGAGGAAGAGCCACTGCACCACGAAGACCAGCACCACGCCGAAGACGAGGTTGTGCATCACCGTGTGCGTGGTGGTGTGGATCAACCCGGAGCGGTCGTAGATCCGCTCGATCTTCACGTCCGGCGGCAGGATCGTCGAGGCGTTGATCTTCTCGATCTCGGCCTCGACCCGCCGGAGCGTCGGCAGGCTCTGGCCGCCGCGGCTCATCAGGACGATGCCCTCGACGATGTCGCTCGAGCCGTCGTGCCCGACGATGCCGAGCCGCGGCGCGTTGGAGACGCGCACGTCGGCGACGTCCCGCACCAGCACGGGCGTGCCGTTGACCTGGGTCAGCATGGTGTCGCGGATGTCGTCCATGTCGCGGATCAGGCCGACGCCGCGGACCACGGCCGACTGCTCGCCGACGTTCAGCGTCTGGCCGCCGACGTTGATCGAGGAGTTGTTCAGGGCCGAGACGAGCTGCACCAGGGTCATGCCCTGGGCCTGGAGGCGGTTGAGGTCGACCGCGATCTCGTACTCCTTGGCCTTGCCGCCGAAGGCGGTCACGTCGACGACGCCGGGGATCGCCTTGAAGCGGCGCTGCAGCACCCAGTCCTGCAGGGTCTTCATCTCCGCGGAGGAGAAGCCCTTCGGCCCGACGAGCTTGTACCGCATGATCTCGCCCACCGGGCTCGTCGGCGAGATCTGCGGCGTGGCGCCGTTCGGCAGGGGCGGGGCCTGTGACAGGCGGTTGAGCACCCGCTGCAGCGCCTCCTCGTAGGTGAACTCGTAGTTGAACTGCACCTTCACGTCGGACAGGCCGAACAGCGAGATCGTGCGCACCACCTGCGCGTTGGGGATGCCGGCGAGCGCCACCTCCAGCGGAATGGTGATGTAGCGCTCGATCTCATCGGCCGACTGGCCGGGATTCTGGGTGATCACGTCGACGAGCGGCGGGACCGGATCGGGATAGGCCTCGATGTTGAGCTGGGTGTAGCTGGCGTAGCCGAGCGCCAGCATCACCAGGAAGCCGAGGCAGACCAGCACGCGCTGGCGCAGCGAGAAGACGATCAGGCTGTTCATCGCGTCGGGTGCCCTTCCGGCGGTTCCGGTCCGGTCAGGACGCCTTGTCGCCCGATGCGGCGCGGTCGATGAACAGCGCGCCGCGGGTGACGACCTCCTCGCCGGCGGCGAGCCCCTCGACGACCTGGACGTTGTCGCCGTTGACCAGGCCGAGGCTGACGCCGCGCGCCGCGATCGCGCCGTCGGGCCGGGCGACCCAGACGTGGGCGCTCGCGCCCTCGTAGACGACCGCGGCGAGCGGCACGGCCGGCGAGGGCTGGGGCTTGCCCGTGATGATGGTGAAGGTGGCGAACATCTCCGGGCGCAGCGACCGGTCCGGGTTGTCGACCTCGCTGCGCACGGCGAGGCGTCGCGTCGCCGGATCGAGGCTCGACGACATGTAGTTCACCCGCGCCTTGAACACCCGCGTGCCGAAGCCCGCGACCCGCGCCTCGACCTCCTGCCCGATGCGGATCTTCGGGATCTCGCTCTCGCGCACGTTGGCGATCAGCCACACCGTGGACAGGTCGCCGATCACGAAGGCCGGGTCGCTCGAGGTGGTGAGGTACTGGCCGATGCCGACCTTGCGCTGCACGATGGTGCCGGCGATCGGCGCCTGGATCTGCGTCTCGGCGCTCATCGTGCCGTTCTTCTCGTAGGCGGCGATCTCCGCGTCGGTCTTGCCGAGGAGCTTGAGGCGGTTGCGCACCGCGTCGAGGGAGGCCTGCGCGGTCTTCAGGTCGCTCTGGGCGGCGATCACGTCGTTCTGGGCCGACTGGTAGTCCTTGAGCGCCACCGCCTTGGCCGCGAACAGCTCCTGCTGGCGGGCGGCGATGGTCTGGTCGAGCTTGAGCAGCGCCTGCTGCTTCTGGATGGTGTTGAGCGCGCTCTGGTAGTCGTTCTGGGCCTGGACCATGTCCGTGGCCTCGATGACGAGGAGCACGTCGCCGGCCTTCACGTCGTCGCCCGCGCGCTTGAGCACCTTCGTGACGCGGCCGGAATAGGGCGAGGCCACCGGCACGTTGTCGTCGTCGTTCAGCGCGATGCGCCCTTCGGCCGAGCCTTCCGGGCGGAAGGTCATCGTCGCCACCGGATGGATCTCGAAGGTGGTGCGCTGCTCCGGCGTCGGCCGGAAGATTCGCTCGGCCGAGGAGGGCGGGGCGTCGGCCTCGCCGGTGTCCTCGCCCTTCGTGCCGCCGAGCATCCCGCGCGCGTAGGTCGTCACCGTCTCGAGGAACCCGCGCACCGGCTGCGGGAACACCGCGACCACGGCGACGGCGGCGACCACCAGCGACAGCACGACCGCGATCGGCAGCAGCCCCTGGCGGCGCGGGCCGTGCGCCCGGGCCGCCGGCGCGTCGGTGTCGGGATCGAGTGGCGTGCGGGCGTCCATCGCGCTGTCGTCTTCGGGTCGAGGGAGGTGCTTGATGGCTGTGGGCCGGTGCGGAGCGGTCGAACGCGGGAACCCGTCCCGATGCATCGAACCGATCGATGGTGCTTTTCTAAGGCAGGCCCGGGACGGGCGGCTCCCCGAGGCGCCGATATCCCGCGCATCCGGGCGGCACAATGGCCCGGCGGTGCGGAAGCGCGGCCGGGAGGCGATCGAGGCGGGTCGAGGCGATCACGTTCGGGATATCGGGCTCGCGGGACATCGGGCTCGTGCGTGCGGTCGCCCGCGCGGTTCGCGGCGAGGCCGCGACCGGAAACGGCACCGCTTGGTCATGGCCATGGGTCGTGGCAGGTCTTCACGACGGTCTCGCGACGGAGCCGCATGCCGGCCGCGGGAGGCGGGGCGGCGTCCGCTCGGGTGCTTCCATCCGCGGTCCGATGATACGATATGACATGTCATCGGCGGCCCGGCGCGAGCGCGGGCGCCCACCGCATCACCCGTCGGAAGAGTCGCCCATGTCCGGATCGCAGAGCCCCGCCAACGCCGAGTCGGTCACCTCCGAGAAGATCCCGGTCACCGTGCTGACCGGCTACCTCGGCGCCGGCAAGACCACGCTGCTCAACCGCATCCTCACCGAGAACCACGGCAAGCGCTACGCCGTGATCGTCAACGAGTTCGGCGAGATCGGCATCGACAACGACCTCGTCGTCGGCGCCGACGAGGAGGTGTTCGAGATGAACAACGGCTGCGTCTGCTGCACCGTGCGCGGCGACCTGATCCGCATCATGGACGGGCTGGTGAAGCGCCGGGGCAAGTTCGACGCGATCATCGTCGAGACCACCGGGCTCGCCGACCCGGCCCCCGTCGCCCAGACCTTCTTCGTCGACCAGGACGTCGGCGACGCCGCCCGCCTCGACGCCGTGGTGACGGTCGCCGATGCCAAGTGGCTGTCCGAGCGCCTGAAGGACGCGCCCGAGGCCCGCAACCAGGTCGCCTTCGCCGACGTGATCCTGCTCAACAAGGCCGACCTGGTCTCGGAGGCCGACCTCGCCCGCGTCGAGGGCGAGATCCGCGCGATCAACCCCTACGCCAAGCTCCACCGCACCACGAACTGCGACGTGCCGATCGACGCGGTGCTCGGCCGCAACGCCTTCGACCTCGGCCGCATCCTCGATCTCGAGCCCGACTTCCTCGAGGAGGGGCACCACCATCACCACGACGGCGACATGCAGTCGTTCTCGGCCCGCATCGACGGCCCGGTCGACCCGGAGAAGTTCATGCCGTGGATCTCGAACCTCACCACGATCCAGGGCCCGGACATCCTGCGCTGCAAGGGCATCGTCGCGTTCCCCGACGAGCCGCGCCGCTTCGTCTTCCAGGGCGTGCACATGATCCTCGACGGCGACCTGCAGGCCGAATGGAGGGCCGGCGAGGACCGCTCGTCGCGCGTCGTGTTCATCGGCCGCAAGCTCGACGCCGAGGCGATCAAGGGCGGGTTCCTGGACTGCGCGGCCTGAGGCTTATGCGAAGCGGATCATGGTCGACGCGGGCGTCATGATCCGATCAGCTTGACGAAGGCGGCACCGGCGCCGAAGAAGGCCGCGCCGGCCGCCATGCCGGAGAGCGCGATCTGCCAGGGTTCGAGCATCCTGTCGCGCTCGAGTTTCTGCGCCTCGTGCTCGAGCTTCCTGGCTTCGTGCTCGAACTTCTTCGCTTCGAGCTCGAGCTTCATCGATTCGGCCATGAGCTTCTTCTGCTCGGCCACGAACTTCTCGCTTTCCTCGCGTTGCCGACGGATACGGCCGATCAGTTCTTCCAGATCCGGGGGAAGCGGTGTTGCGGTGTCGGCCATCGGGCTTGGTCCTCGACGTCGCGATGATCGAGGCACGATAGGCGTTCGCTCCCGACCGGTCGAGCGCGCCGCAGGCGCCCGTCAGCCGAATATCAACCTTTCCGTCCCATGAAGGACCCGTCGTCGTGCGGGCCCGCGTTCCAGGCTCGCGGAGCCCGCGTGAGCCATGGCCAGCACCGCCGTTCCGGGCTTCGTCCTGCCGCAGGTCGGCCGGGTCCCGCTGATCCGGGTCGTCCACGGCTTCGCCGGCGCGCTCCTCGCGGCGTTCGTGTTCTTCGCCTGCTTCGCCTTCTCCGAGACCTCGCCCTACGACGTGATCGCGATCCCGACGATCCTGCTCTGGGCCTGCCTCGGCATCCGGCTGCACCGTGGGGCGGTGCCGCTGGTGGTGCTGCTGCTGCTCTATCTCAGTGCGATCGTCGTCGGCCTGATCCCGTTTCTCGACGAGGACTTCCCGGTCACCTGGACGATCCAGCTGATCTACCTCTCGGTGACGGGCGTCTTCTTCGTGATGTTCTTCTCCGACGACACCCAGGCCCGCATGGAACTGGCGCTCAAGGCCTACACGGCGAGTTGCGTGTTCTCGGCCACGCTCGGCATCGTCGGCTACCTGCAATGGCTCGGGATCGAGGACCTGTTCTACAAGTACGACCGCGCCTCGGGCACCTTCCAGGATCCGAACGTGTTCGGCTCGTTCCTGACGCTCGGCGCGCTCTACCTGATGCACGGCCTGATCACGGCGACCGCCCGGCGTCCGGTGCTCGCGCTCGCGGGCCTGCTGATCATCCTGGTCGGGATCTTCCTGTCGTTCTCGCGCGGCTCGTGGGGCGGCACCGTCGTCGCCACGCTGCTGATGGTCGGCTCGGTCTACGCCTCCTGCGGGTCGGCGCGGCTGCGGCGGCGCATCGTGCTCCTCAGCCTGGCGACCCTGGCGCTCGGCGCCGTCGCGATGGCGGCCCTGCTCTCGGTCGACAGCGTCCAGAAGATGTTCGCCACCCGCGCCGCGGTGAGCCAGGACTACGACGAGGGCGAGACCGGCCGGTTTGGCAACCAGCTCCGCGGCATGGAGATGCTGCTCGAGCGCCCGCTCGGCCTCGGGCCGATGCACTGGCGCCTGACCTTCGGGCTGGAGCCGCACAATTCCTACATCGGCAGCTTCGCCAACGGCGGCTGGCTCGGCGGCGCGGTCTTCCTCGCCCTCGTCGCGGCGACGGGGTTCGTCGGCTTCCGCCTGCTCGCCCGGCCCTCGCCGTTCCGCGCGCACGCGCAGATCGTCTGGCCGGCGCTGCTGATGTTCTTCCTTCAGGCGCTGCAGATCGATATCGAGAAGTGGCGCCACGTCTACATGATGCTCGGCATGGTATGGGCGCTGGAGGCGGCGCGTCGGCGCTGGGCCGCGCGGGACGGGCACCGCGCGCTCGCCTCGGCGCCGCGCGAGGGCGATCGGCCCGGTCGGGTCCGGAATCGGGATGATGCGATGGGCCGGCGCTTCGGGGAGATGCCGGCGGGGGACGCGCGAACGTGAGCAGCACAGAGGCGCTTCAGGCCAGGGACGACGAAACGACGGCGGACGAGGCGGCGCGCGAGGCGAAGCGCGTCGCGGCGCTGCTGGCGCTCGGGATCCTGGATACGCCGCCGGAGGATCATTTCGAGGCGGTGTGCCGCACGGCCTGCCGCCTGTTCGGCGTCGAGACCGCCTTCGTCGGGTTCATCGACGCCGACCGGCAATGGCTGAAGACGCCGTGCGCGCTGGTGCCGGGCGAGCTGCCGCGGCAGGAGAGCTTCTGCACCTACACGATCCAGACGGACGCGGTGCACGTCGTCCCGGACGCGCGGCTCGACCCGCGCTTCTCCGGCAGCCCGCTCGTCGACGGCACGGCGGGGGCAACCCGGTTCTATGCCGGCACGCCCCTGAGCCTCGCCCCCGGGATCCGCGTCGGCACCCTCTGCCTCGTCGACTCGCGGCTGCGCGACTTCTCGGCCGAGGACGGCGTCGCGCTGCAGGACCTCGCCGAGATCGTCGTCGCGCATCTGCGCCTCTCGGAATCGAACGCGGCGCTCGGGCGCGAGATGGCCCTGCGCAGCGCGCACGAGGCGCAGCTGGAGTGCCAGGCGGCCGAGATCGCCGAGCGCTCCGCGGCGCAGGCCAGCGCCAACCACCTGCTGACCATGGCCGAGCAGCTCGCCAGCATCGGCAACTGGCGCGTCCCGCTGCCGGCGGGTCAGCCGATCTGGTCGTTGGGGCTCTACGAGATCGCCGGGCTCGACCCCGCCACCGCGCCGCCGCACCTCTCGACCTTCGCCGAGATCTATCACGCCGACGACCGGGAGCGGCTGATCGCCGTCGTCGGCGACGCGATCGCGCGGGCCGAGAACTTCGCCTTCGACGCCCGCATCCTGCGGCCGGACGGCACCGAGCGCGACGTGGTGGTGCGCGGCACCTGCGAGACCGACGCCGCGGGCGCGGTCACCGGCCTGTTCGGCGTGATGATCGACATCACCGCGCGCCGGCGGGCCGAGGCCGACGTCCACCGCAGCGAGAGCCGCTATCGCGGGCTGGCCGACACCCTGCCGCTGCTGGTCTGGGCGATGCGGCCGGGCGACGGCGAGATCACCTACGCGAACCCCCAGTTCCACGCGTATTACGGGCCGATCGGCACCGGCCGCGCCGCGCGGGTCGCCTGCAACCATCCCGACGACGCGCCCGCCATGGCGACGGCGTGGCGGGCGGCGCAGGCCGGCGAGACCGCCTATTCCGGGGAATGGCGCCTGCGCCGCGCCGACGGCACCTATCGCTGGCACAAGCTGACGATGACGCCGGTCCACCTGATGGCCGACGGCACCGTCATCGAGTGGCTCGGAACGGCGCTCGACATCGACGAGATCGTCACCGCCCGGATGGCGGAGCACGACGCCCGCGGCCTGCTGCGGATCGCCCTGGAGGCGGCCGAGGCCGGGACCTGGGATTGGGACATGCAGACCGGGGTGAGCCTGCTCTCGCCCGAGAGCCTGCGCATCTACGGGCTGCCCGAGGACGGCGAGCCGCGCGGCATCACCACCGCCGCGTGGACGGCCCTGGTCGATCCCGAGCAGGTCGGCGAGGTCTGGGACGCGATCCGGCACGCGATCGACACCCGCACCACCTACGCCGCCGAGTTCCGGGTCGGCGAGCGCTGGGTCTACGCCCGCGGCCGGCCGCTGTTCGGGGCCGACGACCGCCCGTACCGGATGGTCGGCCTCCACATCGACATCACCGAGCGCAAGTCGGCGGAGGTGGCCTTGCGCTCGATCACCGCCGAGGCCCAGGCCGCGCGTGCCGAGGCCGAGCGCGCGAGCGAGGCCAAGAGCGACTTCCTCGCGGCGATGAGCCACGAGATCCGCACGCCCCTGAACGGCATCCTCGGCTACGCCGACATGCTGCTCGACGAGACCCACCTGCGGGCGGAGGACCGTCACCGGCTCGAGCTGATCCAGGGCTCGGGCGCCGCGCTGCTCACCGTCGTCAACGACATCCTCGACTTCTCGAAGATCGAGGCCGGGCAGCTGACCCTCGACCCGGTCTCGTTCCCGCTGGTCTCGGTGATCGACAACACCGTCTCGATCGTCCGCGGCGGCGCGCTGAAGAGCAACCTGCGGATCGAGACCCGGATCGACCCGGATCTGCCCGCCTTCGTCCTCGGCGACGCGAGCCGGCTGCGCCAGGTGCTGCTGAACCTGCTGAACAACGCGGTGAAGTTCACCCCCGTCGGCTCGGTGACCCTCGTGGTCCGGCGCGAGCGCTCGGGGGCGCGCGGCCACGACCTGCGCTTCGAGGTCACCGACACCGGCATCGGGATCAATTCGGCGCAGCAGGACCGGCTGTTCAAGCGCTTCAGCCAGGTCGACGGCTCGATCAGCCGGCGCTTCGGCGGCACCGGCCTCGGCCTGGTGATCTGCCGCCACCTGCTCTCGTTGATGGGCGGCGAGATCGGCGTCAGCAGCCGCGAGGGCGTCGGCTCGACCTTCTGGTTCACCCTCACGCTGCCGCCGGGCGAGGAGACCGGGGTCGCGGCGGCAACGTCCGCGGCTCCGGCCACGGACCCCGCCGGACGCGCCGTCCGGCTGCTTCTCGCCGAGGACGTGCCGCTCAACCAGGAGCTCGCCTGCGCGGTGCTCGAGGCGCAGGGCTACGTGGTGGACGTGGTCGAGGACGGCGCCGAGGCGATCGTCGCGGTCGAGGCGGCGCTGAAGCAGGGCAGGGGCTACGACCTCGTGCTGATGGACGTGCAGATGCCGGTGATGGACGGCCTGACCGCGACGCGCCACATCCGCGCGCTGGCGTCGCCGGCCCGCGAGATCCCGATCGTGGCGATGACCGCCAACGTGCTGCCGAAGCAGATCGAGGACCTGCGCGCGGCCGGGATGGACGACCATGTCGGCAAGCCGTTCCGGCGCGCCGACCTCTACGCCACCATCGCGCGCTGGACCGGGCCGCAGCGCGAGGCCCGCCCGGCCGCCCCGATCCCGGCGCCGGACGGCGCGAACGCGGTGCTCGACCCGGCGGTGTTCGACGCCCTCAAGGACGGCTTCGGGCCGGAGCGCGTGGCGACGCTGCTCGACCTGATGGGCAGCGAGCTGCGCGACCGCTTCCGCACCGACGAGGACGACCGGGTCCAGGTCGCTCACGACGCGCACGCGCTGGTCTCGGCCGCCGGCATGCTGGGCTTCACCCGGCTGTCGCGCCTGTGCCGCGAGATCGAGGCCGCCGCCCACGGCGACGGCGACCTGCGCCCGCTCATCCACCGGCTCGAGATCCAGCGGGCCGAGGTGCTGGGCACGATCCACAAGCTCAAGGCGGCCTGACGCCCGTTTCCCTCCCCCTCACAGGTGGGGGAGGGACCGGGGACGGGCCCCTACGCCTCCGGCGCGGTCGCGTCGTCCTCGGGCTCCGGGTCGGCCGTCCAGGCGGTGGCGAAGGCGGCAAGGTGCTGCGCCTCCGCGAACGCCATCACGGTGACCTCGCGCTCGGCCGGCATGGCGCCGGGATAGGGGGCGAGCAGGATGGTCTTGCGCACGAGGCGGGCGCCGGGCGCGTTCTCGGCGATCCAGGCCTCGGCCTCGGGCACCAGCGCCTCGGCGGTGGCGAGCGCCCGCGAATCCGGGCGCAGCACGATCACGCGGGTGCCGAGGCCGGGGTCGGCGGCCTGGACCGCCTGGACGATGTCGATCACGCGGTCGCCTCGGGCAATTCGTTGATCTGCACCGCGGCCTGGGCGTCGGTGAACTTGGGGATGTCGCCGAAGATCTCGGGGCCGTGCTCGGCCGCGGCCTTCGTGAAGGCGTCGGCCGATTCGAAGGTCAGCAGCGCCATCACCTGGAACGGGGCCGGCTTGCCGTCCGGCGTGCCGACGCCGCGCACGATCTTGGCCTCGTGCAGGCCCAGGGGCGACCAGCGCTCGCGCACCAGCGGCATGTGGTGGCCGAGATAGTAGTCCATGTCGAACCGGGGACCGGCCGGATACATCACGCTGACGAGGATCATGGCTATCGAACACTCCCTAGCGGCGCGTCTGCCGCGCGCCGCCGGCACGGAACCACCGAATGATGCCCGACGCAACGGCGTCCGTCCGCCGACGACTGCCGTGCTTCGACTCGCGAGCCTTCGATCGCCCCGGTCAGTTCGATGCGCGGAAACTGTAGAAATGGCCGGTCATATGTTGCATGGTGCTCGGTATATTGACCGATATGACGCCAGTGGACGATTTCGCGTACGGCCAGTAAAGCCGCCGATACGGTCCTGCTCCGTCCGTTTCGTCATAGATGATGTAGTGAAACGCGTTCGTTGTCGCGAACTCTGACTCGTCGTCGTAATCCACGACGATCTGCAATGGGTCCGTCGCCGTCTGCTTTGCCCGTACATCCTCGACCTGCCGCACGAACTCTGCTTGGCGCGCTTGGAACGCGTTCCTATCCTTCCACTGCACGAAGAGAGGCGCGTGATACGTGATGCCGACCGCCACGCCGATGCCGGCGGCGATCGAAAACGCACGGCGTATGCGCCGTCGCCGGAAATCGCAGGCGACCCATGTGACCGCGATCGCCATGACCGAGATCACGAATGCCGGCAGGAACAGCAAGAACGGGCCGCCTGCATGGATGGCAAGCACGAAGAGGACCCCGCCCATTGCCAAGACGGCGATGGAGGTCGGCGACCATGCATCCGGCTTGGTCGTCCTCATGGCTTGATCCGGCTTGGCCAAGGCGTTCTCCGCATCACCGCCTCGGGTCCGTCGATCGTCGCCTTCCATCCGAGGTGCAGGGCGAGACGCGGCCGACTCGCTCGGAAGCGACGACGCGTCACGCCCCGAACCGCTTCAGTGCAGCTTCACCCGCGCCTCGGTGCGGCGGGTGAGCGCGCGGGCGGCAGCGTCGAGGGCGGTCTTCACCGTGCCGTGCAGGGCCTGCTCGTGCATCTTGTACAGCGAGCGGTACATCATCCGCGCGAACAGCCCGGCGATGAACATGTTCTTGCCGCGGATGAACCCCATCAGGCTGCCGACCGTCGAGTATTCGCCGAGCGAGACGAGCGAGCCGAAGTCGCGGTACTTGAACGGCTTCAGCGGCCGCCCGGCGATGCGGGCGGGGATCTGCTTGATCAGGTAGGTCGCCTGCTGGTGCGCCGCCTGGGCGCGGGGCGGCACCGGCCGGTCGGAGCCGGCCTCGACGAGGTAGGCGCAGTCGCCCACCGCGAAGATGTCGGGATCGTGGGTGGTCTGCAGCGTCGGCGTCACCACGAGCTGGTTGGTGCGGGTGGTCTCCAGGCCGCCGAGGCCCTGCAGGAACGGCGGCGCCTTCACGCCGGCCGCCCAGACCACGAGCTCGGACGGGATGAACGCGCCGTCGGCCAGCGCCACGCCGTCGGCGCGCACCTCCGTGACCCGCGCCTGGACGCGGACCTCGACGCCGATCTTGGCGAGCAGCGCCATCACCTCGGACGAGAGCCGCGGCGGCACCGCCGGCAGGATGCGGTCGGCCGCCTCGACCAGGGTGATCTTGAGGTCCTTGGCCGGATCGATCCGGTCCATGCCGGTGGAGACCACGTCGCGGACGGTCCGGTGCAGCTCGGCCGCAAGCTCGGTGCCGGTCGCGCCGGCGCCGATCACCGTGACGTGGAGCTGCCCCGGCCGCACCGGGCCGACCTGGGTGTGGGCGCGCAGCATCGCGTTCACCAGCCGCTGGTGGAAGCGCACCGCCTGGTCCTGGGTGTCGAGCGCGATGGCGTGCTCCTTCACCCCGGGCGTGCCGAAATCGTTGGTGGTGGAGCCCACCGCCATCACCAGGGTGTCGTAACCGACCGAGCGCACCGGCGTGATCTCGCGGCCTTCCGCATCGTGGCTGGCGGCGAGCTGGATCGTGCGCGCCGTCCGGTCGAGCCCGGTCATCTCGCCGATGCGGTAGCGGAAATGGTGCTGGTGGGCGTGGTGTAGGTAGTCGACCGCGTGGTGGCCGACGTCGAGGCTGCCGGCGGCGACCTCGTGCAGCAGCGGCTTCCAGATGTGGGTGCGCGCCCGGTCGACCAGGGTGACGTGGACGTCCTTGCCGCGCCCGAGCTTGTCCCCGAGCTTGGTCGCCAGCTGAAGGCCCGCCGCGCCGCCGCCGACCACGACGATGCGGTGCAGGCCCTGTTCGTTCTCGCCCGGTACCATGCCTGTCTCGTTGCTCCTCGGTGCGGCCGTCGCCGCCTCATCGCCGGTGGTGCCCCCGTGCACAGGCACCACCCGTGCCGCCGTTCCGGGCGGGGCCATCTCGGAACGGTTCTAGACCATACCGGGATGGCCGTAATCCGGCGGGCGCCGTCAAAATTTTTTGGCCATGCCTCAAGCCTATCGCTCAAGCATCGGCCGCGAGCGGCGGCCTCACGCGGCCGGCGCGCCGGGCTGGCGCTTGGGATGGGCCTCGGCGAAGGCCGGCAGCGCCAGGCACGCCTCGGCGATGCGCGCCACGGTGGGGTAGGGCGCGGTCTCCACCCCGAAGATGCCCGTGCCGACCCACAGGCTGACGAGGCAGAGGTCGGCGTGGCTCACCGCGTCGCCCTGGCTGAACCGGCCGGTGCCGGGCTCCGTGGAGAGCCGGGTCTCCAGCGTCTTCAGGCCGCTCTCGAAGGCGTGGCGGACGAAGCCCATCATGCGCTCCCTGGGGAGATCGTAGGCCTCCATCAGGTAGGTGCGCACCCGCGGCACGTAGAGCGGGTGGGTGTCGCAGGCCACGAGCTGCGCCAGCGAGCGGGCGCGCGCCCGCTCCCGCGGATCGGCCGGCAGCAGCTTCACGCCGCCCTTGGTCTCCTCCAGGTAGTCGAGGATCGCGAGCGACTGGGTCAGCGGCGGCCCGTCGCCGTCGAACAGGGCGGGCACCGCGCCCTGCGGGTTGATCGCGCGGAATTCCGGCGCGTGCTGGTCGCCGGCATCGAGGTCGATGAAGGTCTCCTCGTAGGCGATCCCCTTCAGCTTCAGCGCGATCCGCACCCGGAAGGCGGCGGCCGAGCGCCAGTTGCCGTACATCCTGATCATGCCACATGGCCCTTCATCGGTTTCGGCGGGGACCACACCGCACAACCGGGCGGGCCGCAAGGGCGAAGCGTCGGCGAAGCGCGGTCTGGCCGTGATCGTGCATTGCCCCGCGGACGCGATCCCGCGATAGGGACGAGACCGCGACGACGCGCGCGACACGGCGCGCGACAAGGGATGACGGCCGATGCAGATCGAGACGCCCTATCTGATGTTCCTCGGCGACGTGCCGGACCGGCTCGCCGCCAAGACCGCCTACGGCATCGTCGACTGGCGCCCGGACTGGTGCATCGGCCAGATCCGCCTGCCGGGCTGCGCGGCCGACCTCGGCATCCCCGACCTGACCCTCGACGAGGCGCTGGCCAAGGGCTGCCGCACGATGGTGATCGGCGTCGCCAATGCCGGCGGCGTGCTGCCGGAGCACTGGGTCGCCGAGATCGTCGCCGCGCTGGAGGCCGGGTTCGACATCGCGAGCGGCCTGCACGCGCGCCTCGGCGCGGTGCCGGCCATCGCCGAGGCGGCCGCGCGCCGCGGCCGGGCGCTGCACGACGTGCGCCACACCGACGAGACCTTCGCCACCGGCAAGGGCACCAAGCGCCCGGGCCGCCGCCTGCTCGCGGTCGGGACCGATTGCTCGGTCGGCAAGAAGTACACGGTGCTGGCGCTGGAGAAGGGGATGCGCGCGCGCGGCATGGACGCGGATTTCCGCGCCACCGGCCAGACCGGGGTGTTCATCTCCGGCCGCGGCGTCGCGATCGACGCGGTGGTGGCCGACTTCATCTCCGGCGCGGTGGAGTGGATCGCGCCCGCGGCCGACCCGAAGCACTGGGACCTGATCGAGGGCCAGGGCTCGCTCTACCACCCGTCGTTTGCCGGCGTCAGCCTCGGGCTGCTGCACGGGGCGCAGGCGGACGCCTTCGTGGTCTGCCACGAGCCGAGCCGCACGACGATGCGCGGCGTCCAGCACCCGCTGCCCTCGATCCGCCAGGTGATCGACCTGACGATCCAGCTCGGCAGCCTGACCAACCCTGGCATCAGGCCCACCGGCATCGCCGTGAACACCCAGGCCCTCGAGGAGGATCCCGCCCGCGCGCTGCTCGAGAAGCTCGGCGCCGAGTACGGCCTGCCCGCCACCGACCCGGTGCGCTTCGGCGTCGAGGGCCTCGTCGACCGGCTGATCGCCGAGTTCCCGGAGACCGCGCCGTGAGGCGGCTCGCGGTCGCCGTCGAGCGCTTCCCGATCGCCGGCGCCTTCACGATCAGCCGCGGCAGCCGCACGGAAGCCGTGGTCGTCACCGCGCGGATCGCCGACGCCGAGCGGGCGGTCGCCGGCTGGGGCGAGTGCGTGCCCTATCCGCGCTACGGCGAGAGCGTCGAGAGCGTGGCCGCGGCGATCGAGGCGCAAGGCGACGCGATCGCCGCCGGCCTCGGCCGCGCCGAGCTGCTGGAGCGGATGAAGCCCGGTGCGGCGCGCAACGCGCTCGACTGCGCGCTGTTCGATTTCGAGGCCAAGGCGTCCGGCCGCCCGGCCTGGGAGATCGCCGGGCTCGCGGCGCCGTCGCCGGCCACCACCGCCTACACCCTGAGCCTCGGCACACCCGAGAGCATGGAGGCGGCCGCGCGCGACGCGTCGGCCCGCCCGCTGCTCAAGGTGAAGCTCGGCGGCGCGGGCGACCCCGCGCGCATCGCCGCGGTGCGCCGCGGCGCGCCCGACAGCCGGCTCATCGTCGACGCCAACGAGGCGTGGGGGCCGGAGACGCTCGAGGCCAACCTCGCGGCCTGCCTCGCCGCCGGCGTGACGCTGATCGAGCAGCCGCTGCCGGCCGACGACGACGGGCTTCTGAGCCGGATCGAGCGCCCGATCCCGATCTGCGCCGACGAGAGCCTGCACGACCGCGCCGGGCTCGATCATCTGGCCGGCCGCTACGACGCGATCAACATCAAGCTCGACAAGACCGGCGGCCTCACCGAGGCGATCATGCTCGCCCACGAGGCCCGCGCCCGCGGCCTCTCGCTGATGATCGGCTGCATGGTCGGCACCTCGCTCGCCATGGCCCCGGCGATGCTGCTCGCCCACCACGCCGACACGATCGACCTCGACGGCCCGCTGCTCCTCGCCCGCGACCGCACGCCGGGCCTGCTGTTCGAGGGCAGCACGATCCATCCGCCGGAGCGAGACCTTTGGGGGTGAGGCGCGGCCGCTTTTCCCTTCCCCGCAAAAGAGGGGGAGGGAGGGGCGCGCTGGTCGGGCACCGCGATGGTCATGACATCGGGCGCGCTCATTCCGGGGCTGCGAAGCGGAGCCCGGAAACCAGAGCCGCAGGTGGTGCCTCGGTTCGCGCGCGCGGCGGTTCTGGATTCCGGGCTCGCCCGCGGCGCCCCGGAATGACGGGTTGGCCCATCCCGGCGCCTGCGACGCCCCTAAGCCGCCACCGCCTCGATCAGCACCGTGTCGAGCCAGAAGCTCCCGTCCGGCGCGAGGCCGAAATGGTGGGCGACCTCGTCGGGGGCGGTGGCCTGGAGGGCGCGGATCGCGGTGACCAGCGGCTCGGGCGTGCGCATCCGGGCGATCCAGGTGGCAAAGTCCATGCGCAGGCGGCCGTGGGTGATCCTGTCGACGGTGAATCCCGCCTCGGCGAGCATCGCCAGCCACTCGGGCACGGAATAGTCGCGCACGTGCGAGGGATCGCGCAGCAGCTCGACCGCCTGGAGATGGGTGTCGAGGAGGGCGTCGTCCGGGGCGACGATGTCGGCGACGAGCGCCGGCGCGCCGGGCTTGGCCACGCGCCGCGCTTCGGCGAGGCCGGCCCGCACATCGCGCCAGTGATGCGCGCTGAAGCGGGTCGCGACCGCGTCGAAGGCCGCGTCGGGAAACGGCAGCGCCGCGGCCGAGCCGGCCTCGGTCGCGATGTTGGGCAAGCCGCGCCGGCCCGCTTCCGCCGCCACCGCGGCGAGCATGTCGGGCGAGAGGTCGAGCGCGGTGACCGTGCCGGCATGCGGCGCCATCGCGAAGGCGACGTGGCCGCCGCCGCAGCCGAGATCGAGGGCGCGGGCCGGGCGCACCGTTCGCATGCGCTCGGCGATGCGGTCGAGGTCGGCGCCGGCGGCGTGGACCGCGCTCGCGACGTAGGACGCGGCCTGCGCGCCGAACCGGTCGGCGACGTGGGTCTCGTGGCGGCGCGTGGGGGCGCTCATGGGATCCTCCCTCAGGGCGCCGGCACCAGCGGCGCGAGGCGCGAGAGCCGGAGCGCGACGGCGAGCGCCAGCCCGTAGAGCAGGCCGACGAACGCCACCACGCCGGTCCAGCCGGAATGGGCGAAGAACCAGCCACCCATCGTGCCGAGCACCGACGAGCCGAGGTAGTACAGCGACAGGTACACCGCCGAGGCCTGGGCGCGATCGCGCAGGGCGCGGCGGCCGATCCAGCTGCTCGCCACCGAATGGGCGCCGAAGAAGCCGATGGTGACGACGACGATGCCGAGCACGACAAGCCACAGGCTCTGCGACAGGGTCATTAGGATGCCGGCGATCGCCACGGTGATCGCCAGCCACAGCACCTTGCGCCGCCCGAGCCGGCTCGCGACCTCGCCGGTGAGCGTCGAGCTCATCGTGCCGAACAGGTAGACGACGAAGATCGCGCCGATCGCGGTCTGGCTCAGCGAGAACGGCGGGTCGAGCAGGCGGAAGCCGATGTAGTTGTAGACGCATACGAAGCCGCCCATCAGCAGGAAGGCTTCCGCGAACAGCCACGGCAGGCCGGGATCGCGGAAGTGCTGGCCGAAGGTGCCGGGCACCTCGCGCCAGCGCATCGGGTGGGCGACGAAGCTGCGCGAGGGCGGCAGCGCCCACCAGAACGCGAAGGCCGCGACCAGCGCCAGCACGCCGATGGTGCCGATCCCGAGCCGCCACGAGGCGTGGTCGGCGATGATGCCGGCGATCAGCCGCCCACACATCCCGCCGACCGCGTTGCCGCCGACGAGCAGGCCCATCGACAGGCCAATCGAGCGCCCGTCCATCTCCTCACCGAGATAGGCCATCGCCACCGCCGGCAGACCGCTCGCGGCGAGGCCGGTGAGCGCGCGCAGCACCAGGAACCCGTGCCAGCTCGGCACCAGCGCGGCGACGATCGTGAGGAGGGCGGAGGCGAAGAGCGAGGCCAGCATCACCGGCTTGCGGCCGAGCACCTCGGAAATCGGGCTGACGAAGAGCAGCGCCACCGCCAGCACCCCGCAGGGCAGCGACAGGGCGAGGCTGCTCTCGGCCGGCGACACGCCGAAATCGTCGGCATAGACCGGCAGCAGCGGCTGCACGCCGTAGAGCACCGCGAAGGTGGAGAATCCGGCCGCCGCCAGCGCCAGCGCCGTGCGGCGGAAGACCGGCGTGCCCGATCGGATCAGCTCGACGCCGTCGCTCATGCGTTCCTGGTTCCGGCTCCGTCCGGTGGCGGCGTCGGTGTTGGGCCGCGTCCCGGGCCGGCGTCAACAGCCGAAGGCGCAGAGCGGTTCGATTCCGACGCTTTCCACGGCCGCCCGGCCGACGCACGGATCCCTGAGCCCGCCGCGGCGGCACCGGCACCGGCCGCGCGACCAGCGTATCGGCCAAGACGATCGCCCGCGGCGAACCCGGAGGCCGGGTACTCGCGGCCGGACGGAAGGGCCGTCACAAGACTTACACGGCCGCTGGATAAGCGTTACCGCAAGCACAGAGCGACGAAACGGGCGTCGCACCAGCGCCCGCATTGGCATCACCCGGCGAAACCTGACGGCTCGGGTGCAGAATACGTCATCGATACAACTGGAGCGCGCGTTCTACTGGGCCGGCGGCCCAGGGCGCGCGATCGCCCGGTCATCCGTTTCGACCCCCGCCGCTTGAATGGACCCTCCATGCGCGTTCCGCTCAAGGCCGCCCTCCTCGGCGCGACCGTCCTCCTGCCGGCCCGTGCGGACGCGCAGGCGCTTCCGGCAGGGCCGGCGCCGGGCTTTCCCAACAGCACGTCCGTGAGTCCGGGTACCGTCCTCGACCGCCTGTTCGACAGCTACGGGCGGCTCCTAACGGGCGACCCCGCGGTGCTGACGCAGAACTACCAGACCGTCGTATCGATGACGCAGGCGCGCACCGCCGACCAGACGCTTGCGGCGGTGCGCGACGACCGGACCGCGCAGCCCTACAGCGTGCTCAACGGCCTCGGGCCGCTGACCGGCCTGTATCTCACGGGCGCCGGCGCCTCGTTCGGCGGGACGACGCCCGCGCGTCTGACGCCCACCACCTACGCCGCGCCGACGCTGTCCGAATACGCGGCCGACATCGGCCTGGGCACCGGTGCCAGCGCCGGGACGACCACCTTCGGCAACGGAACCGCGACGCCGCTCGCCGCGGCGGTGAGCTTCATCAACAACGTGGTCCGGGCGAACGGCTCGACCGAGCCGGCCAAGCGGATCTTCGAGCGCTACCAGGGCGCGACGCCGGCCGTCGACCCGCTGGACCCCCGCTACGGCAACTACAACGCGATCACGAACCGGACCGCGCTGAGGGCGTCCGACACCGCGAGCCTCGTCGTCCCGGCCTACCTGTCGAGCTTCCCCGTCCCCGCCGTCTACGGCACCACGGCGGCCTGGGTCCGCGGCTTCACCGTGACCCGGGCGATGATCGATGCCAACGGCGGAAGGCCGCTCACCGCGCCGAACGTCGGCAGCTTCGATGCGGCGGGCACCTTCACCGCGGCCACCTTCGGCGTCGGCGACTACCTGCCGGGCGTCGGCACCGCGCCGCGGCCCTACCGCGTCTCGACCTCCGTCAGCGTGCCCACCCTGCTCCAGCCGGTCATCAACGGCACCAACCCCTACGCGGACGGCGCCTTTCCGAGCGGCCATACCAATTCCGGCACGCTCCAGGCGCTCGGCGTCGGCTTCCTGGTGCCGCAGCAGTTCCAGGAACTGCTCGCCCGCGCCGCCGACCTCGGCAACGACCGCATCCTCGCCGGCATGCACTCGCCCCTCGACGTGATGGGCGGCCGCATGGAGGCCACCGCGATCGCCGCCACGAACATCTACGCCGCGCTCTACGACGCGAGCGGCAACCGGCTCGATTGGACCAACCCCGCCAACGCCGCGGCCTACGCGGTCTACGAAGCCTACCGGCAGACCCAGTCCTACCTCGCGGCCTCCTGCGGGGCCGCGAGCGTGGGCGCCTGCGTGGCGGCTGCGTCGAGCGCCGCCGACCCCTTCGGCGACGCCGCGCAGAACAGGGCGAACTACCGCGCGCGGATGACCTACGGCTTCCAGCCGACGGGCCCGCAGGCCGCGATGACCGCCGCGGAGGTCCCGGTCCAGGCGCAGGTCCTGCTCCTCACCCGCTTCCCCTACCTGACCGACGCCCAGCGGACGGACGTGCTGGCGAGCACCGGCCTGCCCTCGGGGTATCCGCTTCTCGACGGGAACACCTACGGCGGCTGGGGACGGATCAACCTCTACGCCGCCAACGACGGCTACGGGACCTTCGCCAGCACCGTCTCCGTGACCATGGATGCGTCGCAGGGCGGCTACGGCGCGAGCGACAGCTGGAACAACGACATCTCCGGCCCCGGCGGCCTGATCAAGAACGGCAGCGGCGCCCTGCGGCTGGGCGGCACCGATACCTATGCCGGCCCGACCCTCGTCAACGGCGGAACCCTGACCGTGGACGGCTCGCTCGTCTCGACGGTCACCGTCGCGGGCGGCCGGCTCGGCGGCTCGGGCACGGTGGGGGGGCTCGCCGTCCTGCCGGGCGGCACGGTGGCGCCGGGCCATTCGATCGGCACCCTGACGGTCGCGGGCAGCGCCGCCTTCGCGGCGGGCTCGGCCTATCAGGTCGAGGCCGACGCCGCCGGCCGGTCCGACCGCCTCGCGGTGGCCGGCACCGCCACGCTCGCGGGCGGAACGGTGCAGGTGCTGGCCCAAGCCGGCAGCTACGGCCCGCGCACCCGCTACGCGATCCTCGGTGCGGCCCGGGGCGTGTCGGGGCGGTTTTCCGGCGCGACATCGAACTTCGCCTTCCTGACGCCGACGCTCCGCTACGAGCCGACCGCGGTCGATCTGACCCTGACCCGCAACGACGTGGCGTTCTCCGCCATCGCCACGACCCGCAACGCGGCGGCGGTCGCCGACGCGATCCAGGCGGGCGGCCCGGGCGCCGGCGCCTACGCCGCGACCGTCGGGCTGACCACGCCGGAGGCGCAGGGCGCGTTCCCGGCGCTTGCCGGCGACGTCCACGCCTCGGCGGTGTCCGGGTCCTACCAAACCACGTTCTTCGTCCGCGAGGCGATCCTCGACCGGCTGCGCTGGGGCGTCACCCCCGGTTCGGCGGACAGGCCGAGCTTCGGCGACCTGCCGGCGCGCTATTCCGCCGACCTGCCGGAAAGCCGGCCGATGATCGCCTCCGTGCCGATGCGGATCCTCGACCCGACCGTGGTCGGCGTCTGGGGCCAGGGCTTCGGCGCCTTCGGCGGCGCCGGCGGCGGCAACGCCTTCGGCCTCGACCGGACGCTGGCGGGCTTCGCCGCCGGCCTCGACGTGCGCCTGCCGAGCGGGTTCAGGCTCGGGCTCGTCGGCGGCTACGCCGAGAGCGCCCTCGACACCGCCGGTCGCCGCGAATCGGCCGGCGTCACCGGCGGGTTCGGCGGCGTCTACGGCGGCTACGAGCTCGGCCCGGTCTCGGTGCGGCTCGGCTCGGTCTACGCCGACGAATCCCTGCGCACCCGCCGCACTGTCGTCGTTCCGGGCGTGTCCGACACGCCGTCCGGCCGCTACGGCGGCGCCACGGTGCAGGGCTTCGGCGAGATCGGCTACCGGTTCCTCGTCGGAGCGCCCGCGCCGGCCGTGCCGGTGGACGCGGAACTGGGCGTGCCGGTGCGATCGGCCCCGACCTACGTCGAGCCCTTCGTCGGTGGCGCCTATGTCGGCATCCACCGCGACCGCTTCGCGGAGACCGGCGGCGTCGCCGCCCTGACCGGGTCCGCCCGCGACTACGACCTCGGTGCCCTGACGGCGGGCCTGCGCGGGCAGGCGGCCTTCGACCTCGGCCTCGGCCTGCCGCTCTCGGCGCACGCGCTCCTCGGCTACCGCCGGGCGTACGGCGACGTGGTGCCGAAGGCGCTGCTGTCCTTCGGTGCGGGCCCGAGCTTCCTGGCGGCGGGCGTCCCGATCGATCGGGACGCGGTGGTGGCGGAGGTCGGCCTCGACCTGCGCCTGGCTTCCGGCGTGACCTTCGGCGCGGCCTATGCCGGCCAGACCGGCGCGCGGGCGCAGGACCACGCGGTGAAGGGCAACCTCACCTGCCGGTTCTGATTCGGCCTGTCGACGGATGCCGGCCCGGGGCGGGCCGGCATCACACCCATCCTATCGCGGCGGGGGAGCCGCCGGGGGCGCCCCGCTCTGCTGCAGCAGCGGGGTGATGCGGCGGACCGTGACCCGGCGGTTCTCGCGCGAGGCGTTCTGCGTGTTCACCTTCAGGTACTGCTCGCCGTAGCCCTGCGTGGTCAGGTTCTCGGGCGGCACCTGGAAGTTCTGGGTCAGCACCGTTGCGACCGACTGCGCCCGCCGATCCGACAGCGACAGGTTGTCGACGTCGGCGCCGACCGCGTCGGTGTAGCCCTCGATCAAGAACACCTCCTGCGGGTTGGCGCGGATCGCCTGGTTGATCGCCGCCGCGATCGTCGAGAGCCGGGCGGCCTGGTCGGGCGTGACCGTGAACGAGGCGGTGTCGAAGGTGATCGTGTCGATGTCGACGCTGCGCATCCGGGCACGCAGCTGCGGGCTGTAGCGGACCTGGTCCAGCGTGTAGCGCCGGTCGACCGCCACCACCGGCGGGGCCGACAGGGCCTCGTAGACCGCGCGCTCGTCGGCCGCGCCGTAATCCACCACGTAGCGCTCGCGCGGGATGCGGATGTCGGGCGGCGGCAGGTCGACCACGTCCTCGTAGATCGGGCGCGGGGCGCCGCCGTAGCTGTTGTCGATCAGCACGACCTCGCGGCCGTCGCGGAAGCGGCGGTAGCGGCGCAGCATCCGGCCGCCGTCGTCCACCACCGTCACGATCTGCTCGCCGCCGGGACGGTCGAGATAGGTGTAGGTGTCCGGCCCGCGCCGCTCGCTGCGGTAGCCGCCGCCGCCGATATCGCGGAAGCGCTCGTTCTCGTCGTGGCGGATGAAGTAGTTGTTCTGATCGCGCACGATGATCCGGCCGGGCTCGCGGATGTAGGTCCGCCCGTCCTCGTTGAACTCGCGGCGGTCGCGACGCACGCGGTCGTAGTCGCGCACGTCCTCGTCGTCGGTGCTGAAGCCGCCGGGGATGTAGCCGGGACGGCCGGGACGGTTGAAGCCGTCGCGGTCGCGGTCACCGACGCGGCCCGTCGGCACGCCGCGCGGATCGTAGCCCGGCTGCCCGGGCTGGGCGCCCGGCTGCGTGTCGGAGCCGCGCAGTCCCGGCTGGCCGGGATTGCCCCGGCCCGGGCCGAACGGGCCGGCGCCCTGCGGCGGGACCGGCCGTCCGGGCACGCCGGGGCCGGCGTTCGGGGCGGCATTGGGCGGGGCGGCATTGGGTGGGGTGGCATTGGGATTGCCATTCGGGCCGCCGGGGCGGCCCGGCCCGCCGGCGGCGCCGGGGGGCTCGACGGCATCGGGACGCTGGACCGGACGGCCCGGAACGCCGGGGCGCGCGTTCGGCGCCACCGCCCCGGGCTGCGCCGGCGGCGCGCCCGGCACCGTCGCGGGCGCCGTGCCGGGCGGGGTGGCGCGATCCTGCGGGCCGCCTTCGCCCGGGCGTGCGCCGGGCGGCTGCACCGGCCGGCCGGGAACGCCGGGCGCCGCGTTCGGCGCGGGGCGCTCGCCGGCATTCGGCGGCGTCGGCGCGCCGAGCGGCGGCGTCGCGGGCTGGTTAGGCTCGGCACCGGGCCGCGCGGGCGGGGGCGCCTGCGGCGGCGTCCGCGCAGGCGGGGCCTCGGCGGCCGGCGGCCGGGTGACCGCGTCCGGCGCGTCGCGGCGCCCGGGCGGGGCGGCGCGCTCGGGGTCGCGCTCGCGGGCGGCCGGGGGAGCTGGGGGCGGCGCAGGGCGCTCGGCCGGCTGCGGGCGTTCCTGCGGACGGGCGGCGGGCGCACGATCCTCGCGCGGCTCGGGCCGCTCGCGGGCGGCGGGCGGCGCCGGGCGCTCGGCCGGCTGCGGCCGTTCCTGGGGACGGGGCGCCGGCGCACGGTCCTCGCGCGGCTCCGGGCGCTCGCGGGCCGCCGGCGGGGCGGCGCGCTCCTGCGGGGCCGGACGCTCGGCCGGCGGCGCGCGCTCGGGACGCGGCTGCGGACGCTCCTGCGGCGGCGCCCGCTCGGGGCGCGGCTCCGGCCGCTCGCGTCCGCCGGGCGGACCGCCGGCCGGGCCTTCGCGCCCGCCGCCGCGGCCTTCTCCGCCGCGCCCGCCGGGTCCCTCGCCACCCCGCCCGCCGGGACCTTCGCCGCCGCGCGGCCCGCGCTCGTCGGGGCCGCCCTGCGCCAGGAGGATCGTGCCGGAGGCGCCGTCCTGCCGGGCGAAGGCCGGTGCGGCGAGGACGAGCCCGGGCAGCATCGTGCCGGTCAGGAGGAGCAGGCGGAGTGTCCGCATTCGGTCGGCCTCGGGGATCGTGTAAAAGGCCGAACCGAACCCCTCAGGCGCCGGATGGTTCCGAAATTCCGGTTCCGGTTTCCCGCGTCCGGGCGCCGCCGCTCAGGGGGCGGGCGCCTTCGCCGGCACGAGCCGATCGAGGGCGATGATGCGCACCGTGCGCTCGGCGGTGCCGGTCGTCGACGGCTCGGTCGAGAGGTCCGGCGCGGGCTTCGGCGCCATCTCGACGGGCAGGCCCGAGCGCTCGGCGGCGTCGGCTGCCAGCACCGCGGCGGTCTTGTCGGCGCGGCCGACCAGGGTGAGGCGGACCTTCGGGGCCGGGCGCGACAGCGCCTCCGCCTGCATCGGCGTGACGAAGATGTCGCCCTTGTGCCGCACCAGCATGCTCTCGGCCTTCACCAGCGACTGCGCCCAGGTCCTGTCGGCGGGCTTGCACGAGCAGTTCGGCACGAAGGTCTTGCGGAACTTGAACGCGTTGGCGAGCGAGACGTAGGCCTTGCCGCCCTTCACCGTCGCGGCCGACTTCAGCGCCTCGTCGCCGTAGGGCATCGAGTAGGCCACCGCCTCGGTGCCGGGGCAGAGCGCCTGGCACATCTCGTCGGCGCCGTTGCGGCCCTCGGGCAGGTTGCGCATCGGGAAGTAGGCGCCGTCGCAGGTGCGCACGCAGATCACCTGCGCGCCGCCGCGGGCATAGGCTTCGCCGGTGGCGGGGTCGACGCGCGCCGTATCGGCGCAGGAGGCGGCGATCAGGCCCTGCAGCTGGCGGCGGCGGGCGCCGCTGTCGTCGATCGCCGCACCGCCGTAGGTGGCGTTGAGCGCGCGGATGCGCTGCTCGACCGCGCCGCATTGCGGGGGCCGCGTGTCGAAGAACAGGAAGGTGCCGCCCTCGCAGCTCAGGGAGCGGTGATAGGCCTCGAGCCGGCCGATCTCGCTCTGGAGCGCGCGCACCATGCTGGCGCCGTTGCCGAGGCTCGCCAGCTCGGACCGGTAGCGCAGGCAGGCCGCGCTCGGCAGGTGGCTCTGGCTCGGAACGCTTGCCTGGTTCGGAAGCGGGGACTGGCTCGGCTCGGGGGACGGCGCCTGGGCCTGCCCGGCCGCGACCGCGCCGAGCCACAGCGCGAGGATCGCGAGCGGGCGGCGGAGCGGGCGAAAGGTGTGGCGCATCGACGGCATGGCGAACGATCGGGGGTTCGGCGCAGGGCGGAAGGGGAGCTGTGCGGTCCGCCGCGTCGTGGAGAGTGGCGCCGGCGAGCGAAGCACCGGCGGGCTTAACTTTTTTAAACGCCCTCGCGCATCGGCGACACCCCTCCTACATGCCCGCGGTGACACAAGCGGGGGAATGGCGGACGATGTTGCTTCGGGGTCTCACACGCGGCGCGCGAGCCGCGCTGTTCCTGTCCGCGCTGGCGGGCCTCACCGGCGCCGCCGCGGCGCAGGAACCCGACCGGATCTTCGACAAGTCGACGGTCTGGCGCCCGCTCACGCCCAACGACAAGCTCGTGGTCTACGGCGTCGACGACCCGCTCGTGAGCGGCGTCGCGTGCTGGTACACCCAGCCGGAGAAGGGCGGCATCAAGGGCACGCTCGGGCTGGCCGAGGACGTCTCCGACATCTCGCTCGCCTGCCGCCAGGTCGGGCCGGTGCAGTTCACCGGCAAGTTCGGCCAAGGCGAGGTGGTTTTCAGCGAGCGCCGCTCGCTGATCTTCAAGTCGATGCAGATCGTGCGCGGCTGCGACGCCAAGCGCAACACGCTGATCTACATGGTCTATTCCGACAAGGTGATCCAGGGTTCGCCCAAGAACTCGACCTCGAGCGTGCCGCTGATGCCCTGGGGCACCGAGCCGCCGCCGAAATGCGGCGCGTTCCTGAAGGGGTGACGCGGACGCGTCCCTCCCCCCTCTGCGGGGGAGGGGGCACGCTTCGGGGACCCCCTCAATCCTGGCAGGTGATGCGGATCGGGCGGTCGGCCGGCTTGGTAACGGGGAGGTCGACGGCGCCGGTGTATTCCTCGGCGGCCGCGATCCCGTAGGCGTTGGCGGTGGCGTAGCCCTGCGCCTCGCACCAGGCGTTGGCGACGACCTGGCCGCACTCGCTGCCGGGGCTGGTCAGGCACTCGCCGACGCCGTAGCCGTCGCTCGACGGGATCAGGAAGGTCTTCTCGACATGGGGCGCGCCCTTGCCGGCCGGGGTCTCGCCGTCGCCGGCGGCCATCGCGCCGTGGGCGATCGTGACGAGGAGGGCAGCGGCAGCGAGTGCACCGAATCCGGCAGCCGAGCGTCGCATGGATACGTCCTTGTTCAGGGGATGCCCCGGTTCAGGGTCTGGCGTGCGGGTTGAAGTCGCGGGCGGGAATTCGACGGTCAAAATCCGACGGCGGGGTAAACAAAGGCTTTCCGGCGCCGATCGGATTTCCGTGCCCGGACCCGATCGCGCCGCCCGAGCCGGCGCGCCGCCGCGCCGGTCTCGAATTCTTGACGGATTTCGGGTAGCCCGATCCGGGCCTCCGGACCGTCGCCGATCCGCAACACGGCTCGGCGCGAAGCCGGCGGCATTGCGGCGGGCCGGGTCGCGCGGAGCCCCGTCCGCGGGGGCGGCGCGCGGCGCCCAGGGCACTGACGCCAAACGAGAGTTTTCGCGGGTCCGGCGCCTGGCGAGGGCAGCGCCGCCGGGATCGCGGCCGCGAAGGACGAGGGACGTTTCATGGCGCCGATGTTGCGGCTCTACAACACGCTGACCGGAGCCAAAGAGGCCTTCGCGCCGATCGATCCGAGCCATGTCCGGATGTATGCCTGCGGCCCGACGGTCTACGACGCGGCCCATATCGGCAACGCGCGCCCGATCATCGTCTTCGACCTGCTGTTCCGGCTGCTGCGCCGGGTCTACGGCGCGGCCCACGTCACCTACGCCCGCAACGTCACCGACGTGGACGACAAGATCAACGCCCGCGCCGCCGAGCGCGGCATCACCATCCGCGCGCTCACCGACGGGACGCTCGCCGCCTTCCACGCGGACCTGCGCGACCTCGGCGTGCTGATGCCGGAGGACGTGAACGTGCCCGGCGAGCGCCCGCGGATGATCGAGCCGCGCGCCACCGACCACATCGCCGAGATGGTCGCGATGATCGAGGCGCTGGTCGCGTCCGGCCACGCCTACGTCGCCGCCGGCCACGTGCTGTTCGACGTGCCCGCGATGCCCGATTACGGCGCGCTCTCGAAGCGCCCGCTCGACGAGATGGAGGCCGGGGCGCGGGTCGAGGTCGCGCCCTACAAGCGCTCGCCCCTCGATTTCGTGCTGTGGAAGCCCTCGAAGCCCGGCGAGCCGTCCTGGCCGTCGCCGTCGGGCATCGCCGCGCCTGGGCGCCCGGGCTGGCACATCGAGTGCTCGGCGATGTCGGCGCGCCATCTCGGGCAGACCTTCGACATCCATGCCGGCGGCATCGACCTGATCTTCCCCCACCACGAGAACGAGGTGGCGCAGTCGCGCTGCTGCTTCGGCACGCCGGTGATGGCCAACACCTGGCTGCACAACGGCTTCCTCCAGGTGGAGGGGGAGAAGATGTCGAAGTCGGCCGGCAACTTCGTCACCTTGCGCGCGGTGCTGAACGACTGGCCGGGCGAGGTGGTGCGACTCGCCATGCTCAAGTCGCACTACCGCCAGCCGATCGACTGGACCCTGCGCGGCCTCGAGGAGGCGCGGCGGATGCTCGACCGCTGGTACGGCGCCGTCGGCGACGCAAGGCCCGCCGCCGAGGCGCCGGAGGCGGTGCTGGAGCCGCTGCTCGACGACCTCAACACCGCCGCGGCGCTCGCCGAGATCCACCGCCTCGACGATCCGGCGCGCCTCCGCGCCGGGGCGAACCTGCTCGGGTTCCTCGGGCAGACCCGCTCCGAGCGGGACGCGGCCACGGTCGCGGCCGCGGGCCTCGACGTGACGGCGATCGAGGCGCTGATCGCCGATCGCGCCGCCGCCCGCGCCGCCAAGGACTGGGCCGCCTCGGACCGCGCCCGCGACGCCCTCGCCGCGATGGGCGTGGCGGTCAAGGACGGCAAGGACGGCACCACCTGGAGCGTGATCTAGGCGCTGGTGCGCCTGGATGGGTCGCAGGGCCGGTTCCGGGCGACGCGCATCGCCGATCCCGTGCCCCCCGATGTCGCGCGGTTCGTCCTGCGCGCATCCGCGAGCCTTCGCGCGACCGGCGTTCCGTCGATCGATCCCGGAATACCGCGCGGTATAGTGATCGAAGGTTGCTATATGATCATCAGAAGTAGAAAATCCGCGTTGTATTTGTTGTTTTGACGCAACACTGTTGATGTGCTGTCCGTTCGATGCCCGGGAAGGGGTTTTGACCGGGAAATGGGCGTGACATTCTTTCTCCGGATGCGGTTCGCAAGAAATCCGTGCCGTCATCCGAATGGGGGGAATGAAATGACTCGCGTCCTGCGGACGGCGCTGCTCGCGTCGGGAATGGTGCTGTCGTCGCCCGGCCTGGGCCACGCGCAGTCCGGGTATTACTCCGGCGCCTACGCCTTCGGCGACAGCTTGACCGACAACGGCCGCATCCCGCGGGAGACCGGCTACAGCCCCTCTGGAACGTTCGACGCGCGGTTCGGCACGAAGCTCTACGAGGGCGGGCGCTTATCGAACGCGCCCGGTTACTTCGAGCAGATCCCGGCCCGCATTGGCGCGCCCTACGTGCCCGGCAACGACTACGCGATCGGCGGGTCGCAGGCCGTCCACCTCGAGCCGAACGCCCAGTTCTCGCCCCTCTTTCCCTGGGGCGTCCCGGACCAGATCGACCAGTTCGCCGCCCGCACCGGCCGGTTCGGATCGCGTGACCTCGTCACGCTCTGGATCGGCTACAACGACATCACCGCCATCCCGGCCGTCACCGCCGCGGCCCGCGCCGCCGGCGTGACGACGGTCCTGAACAACAACGTCGCGAACCTGGACCGCCTCGTCGGCCTCGGGGCGCGCGAGCTGCTGGTCTTCAGCCAGCAGACCTTTTGCGCCGCCAACGCCGACCTGGCGCGTTCCTTCAACGCGCAGCTCCCCAGATACCTCCAGGCGTATTCCGATCGCGGCATCAACGTGCACTACTTCGATGCGGACGGGCTCCTGAACCGGCTGCGCGCGGACCCGACGGCTTACGGATTCATCCCGCAGGCGGCGACCGGCAGTTGCGCATTCAACCCGGCCTGCGCCGTGATCGGGTACACCAACCCAGCCGTCGAGAACCAGTACATCTCGGTCGACGGCATCCATCTCACCGCGCGCGCCAACGGCTACCTCGCCGCGTTCGTGGCGAACCAGCTCAGCGCGCCGCTGACGATCGGGCCGCAGGGCGAGCTCGGGCAGGCCGCCGGCCTCGCCTTCTCGTCGACGCTGATCGACTTCCTCGGGGCCGAGCGCCGCCGGAACATGGCCCTGTCGGTGCCCGCCGCCTTCGCCGCCGACCTGCCGGGCCGGCGCCCGGCCCCCGGCCTGATCCCGGTCCAGCCCGGCAGCCCGGTCTCCGTGTTCGCGCTCGGCACCTATGCCGGGCTCGACCGCACGGCGCAGAACCGGGCCGGTGCGGGCAGCCTGGGCAACACCTACGATGCCGATTTCGGCGGCGTCACCGCGGGGCTGCTGTATCAGGCGACGCCCAACCTCGTTCTCGGCGCGGCGTTCAACTACCTCAACGCCCGGGTCGACCTCCGCGGCGCGAGCAACGGCCGGATCGACCTCGACAGCGTCCAGGGCGCCGTCTTCGCCACGTACGCCACCCCGGAGGTGTTCGCGGACGTGGCCGTGACGTACGGCGGCAACGGCTTCGCCCTCGACCGGCCGGGCGTGCTCAACGACCGGCTCGCGGCCGCGCCGGGCGGCGACACGGTGACGGTCGCCGCGCGCACCGGCTACCTGTTCGATTTAGAGACCTTCAGGGCCGGCCCCATCGGCGAGGTCACCTATGCGCGGGCCGGCGTGAGCGCCTATCGCGAGACCGGCGACCCGCTGCTCACGATCGGCGTCCGGCGCCAGGATCTCGACGGGTTGACCGTCGGCGGCGGCCTCCAGATCCGCACCGTGGCGCCGCTCCTCGGCGGCATCGTCTCGCCCTTCCTCAACCTCACCGCCCAGCACGATGTCCTCGACGGCGTGCGCACGGTGACCTCGTTCCAGACCTATGCGCCGAGCCTGCTGATCCGCACCGAGACCGGGCGTCGCGGCGACGACGTCTACGGACGGATCGCCGGCGGCCTCGACCTCGATTTCGGCAACGGGCTCAGCGGGGTGGTCACCGGCTCGACCAGCGTCGCCCGCGCGGGCGGCGACGATTACACCGGCAGCGTCGGGCTGCGGTACCGCTTCTGAACCACGACGCGCCCTCCGCGCCGGCGCTCGATCGGGGAGATCGCACGGCGCACGCGGCGGAAGGGCGACCCGAAACCGCGGCGACCGACGCCCGGACGCCCGTCGCTTCCCGGGCGCCACACCCAGCGCGTGTGGCACCCGACCGCGCCCGAAATCACCAGTTGTTCGGTCGTATCGAAGGTTGCGAGCCTATCGCCGAGCGCCTGATCTTACGGGATGGCAGGATCGATACAAAAGCGACCCACTTGCAAGACGGAGTCTTCATCGGAACGTCTTACGGTTGCAGTGCCCGATCTTCGCGGCACCCGGGACCGACCTTGACGATGTACCCTGCGCCTCACGGCCGCGTCCTGCGGTGGCTCGCCGAGATCGGGCCCGACCTGCCGGAGGCGGTGCAGGCGCGCATGCGCGCCGGCTTCTTCACCTCGACGACGCCCCTCGTGGTCGGCGCCGTCAACTCCATCGCCGTGGCGGGGGTCGCCTACCTGTGGTTGGACCGGTGGCTCTTCGCCGCCATCGCGTTCCTCGACCTGCTCCTGCTGATGCTGCGCCTCGTGCTGTTGCGGCGGGTGCACGCGCCGTCCGGCCCGGTCTTCGCGACGGGCCTGCTCTGGGCCGGCCTGCAGTGCGCGACCATCGCCTGCGTCGTCCCCTCGGGCGACATGGCGATGTCGATGGTCGTGCTCGCCTCCGGGCTCGCGGCGATCGGCGGGATCGTCGGCCGGAACTTCGCGGCCCCGCGCTACGCGATGGCGCAGGTGCTGTTCATCGACCTCAGCTACAAGACCACCTTCGCGACGACGCATCCGCAATTCCTGCCGCTGATCGCGATCCAGACGGTCGCCTTCGTCCTGATGAACCGCAGCATCCTGCGCCATCACCGGGCGGCGGCCGTCCAGGCGATCCTCGGCGAACGCGAAAGCCACCGCCGGTCGATCACCGATCCGCTGACCGAGCTGCTCAACCGCCGCGGCCTGGAGGAGGCGTTCGACGCGCGCCCGCCGGCCGGGGCCGGGGACCGGACGCTGCTCTACCTCGACCTCGACGGGTTCAAGCAGGTCAACGACCGCCTCGGGCACGCGGCCGGCGACGCGGTGCTGCGCGAGGTCGGACGGCGCCTCGCGCTGGCGATCGGGCCGGACGCGACCGCCTGCCGCCTCGGCGGCGACGAGTTCCTCGTGCTCGCCGACGGGCTCGACGACGCGGCGGCGCGCCGGCTCGGCGGCCGGATCATCACGGCGATCACCGCGCCCTATCAGGTCGGCGGCGGCGCGTTCGCGGGAATCGGCGTCAGCGTCGGCGTCGCCCGGCAGCGGCCCGCCGCGTCGGGACCCCCGCTCGGTCTCGCCGATCTGATGCGGCGCGCCGACCAGACCCTCTACGCCGCCAAGACCGCGGGCAAGGGACGCTGCATCCTGCACGGTGCCGAGGACGCGCCGCAGGTCCAAGCGGCCTGAACCCGGCGGGTTCGTCGAGCACGGGGGTGCGCTGCGCGGCGGTCGGCGCGCGCCGGCGGCACGGTCGGGCTGGGCTCGTCGGGGCGCTGGCCGGCGCGCGATCCCGTCGCCGCGCGCGACGCCGGGTCAGCCGTGCGTCAGCAGGTGCGGCGCGGTGCCGTCGCCGCCGTAGAGGTCGAGCATGTGCCGGCAGCCGGTGTCCGGGTCGGCGCGCAGCTCGTGTTCCAAGGCGTCGGCGTCCTTGCGCAGCCAGGCGGAGCGCTTCTGGTAGAGGTCGGAAAGGTTGATCCCGTGCGCCTGCGCGTGGATCCGGAAGCTCGCCTCGTCGAGGCGCAGCCCCGGGCACAGCCGGCTCGCGACCTCGGCCTCGACCGCCTCGCGCAGGCCCGCCGCCGGCACGATGTGGCGGTCGCGGTAATGGGTGGCGCCGTTGGCGAACAGCACCCACAGCGCGATCGGCAGGCCGATCCGGTAGGCGAGGCCGAACCGCTCCGAAGCCGGGCGCCGCGCGGACGCGTCGGCCGGCGGGGCGAGGAGGGCGGGCTGTCCGGCGGCGGTCATCGCGCATCTCCGCGGCGGGCGCACGCGGCCGAAGCGACGATCGCCCCGCCGCGAAGACGAGCCGCCGTCCCGTCGTCCATGCATCGGCGTCGGTGCCGATCGATCTCCTGGATATCCATGGCGCGCTCCGCGTCGATGCCGACCCTAAGGTCTGCAAAAACTGGGCCGTGATGGGACGAACACGTTTCCGATTGTTGTCGGAGGCGCCGCCGAACGGCGCGAACACAGACTTTTGATCGGTTCGCGGCCGTTCGCGCTGCGGTTCGTGCCCGATCGACTCGCCCGGCAGTCTAGCACGGCGTCGAATAGGTTCAACGAGCGGCGCCGGCCGCGCGCGATGCTATTCTGTATTTAAAATTTACGGCAGAATTTACTGAATGGCCACGAGCGGATCGTCGGACACGCGTCGCGGTCTCTCGCCCGTGCAAGGGGAGGCGGGGGCGAAACCGTTTCGCATGGGCCGCCCCTCACCGTCGCGAGCGGCGGCCCGGCGCCGCGAGGATCCGAGGGCGAACGCGCCGGACCCCGCCGCTCAGAGCCGCTCGGTGACGAAGCGCTCGGCGGCCGGGTCCTCGCCCAGGCGGCGGTTCTCGGCCTGCAGCATCGGCACCACGGCGTCGGCGCCCTCGGCGACGACGTAGTTCAGGTCGAGCCCGTCGCGGATGAAGCCGTGGGCGCGCATGTGGTCGAACAGGGTCAGCAGCGGCTTCCAGAAGCCGGCCACCTCGACCAGGAGGATCGGCTTGCGGTGCCGGCCGAGCTGGGCCCAGGTCAGCTGCTCGACCAGCTCCTCCAGGGTGCCGATGCCGCCGGGCAGGGCGACGAAGGCGTCGGAGCGCTCGAACATCATGCGCTTGCGGGTGTGCATGTCGCCGACCACGACCGTTTCCTGGATCGCATCGAGCATGTGCTCGCGCGACTTCAGGAAGTCCGGGATGATGCCGGTGACGTGGCCGCCGCCGGCCAGCACCGCGCGGGCGACGGTGCCCATCAGGCCGACGTCGCCGCCGCCGTAGACGAGGTCGAGCCCGGCCGCGGCGAGCGCGGCGCCGAGCGCCTCGGCCGCCTGGCGGAACGCCGGGTCCCCGCCGAAGCCGGAGCCGCAATAGACACAGACCGTCTTCACCGGCGCCATCCGGCCTCCTTCATCGATGCTCGTCGTATCGTGCGTCCCGTTCGGGCCGCGGACAGGTCGTAAACAGGGGCGAAATCGGTGCCAAACGGCTGATCGCGCGGGGAATTCGTTCGCTGCGCGCGCGTTGCGGCTTGGTCTCCCGGACATGTACGGTAATATGGGCGGAACAGTCGACGGTTTTTCGCGCGGGCGTTTTCGAAAGTCTCCACCGCCGGGGATGGGGGTCGCGGCCGGGCGGGCGTGGTGTCGACGGGGGATGGATCGCCATGACGGCGGAGTTGCGGCGCGGCGTGTTTCTCGCGGTCCTGGGCCTGCTGATCGGGCTCGGCCTGGTGGCGGCCGTGTTCGGCGGGCTCGACCGGTGGCGGCACGCGCATGCTCCGGCGCCCGAGCCCGCGCCCGGCGCGGTCGGCGCCCTGACGCCGGGCCCGGCGCCCGTGCCGGACGCGGCGCCTCAGCCGGCGGCGCGCGCCGCGGCGCCGGCGGCGCCGGACGCGCTCAAGTTCGATATCGTCCGCGTCGAGCCGAACGGCGAGTCGGTGGTGGCCGGCCGCGGGGCGCCGAACACCGTCGTCGAGCTCCTGGTCGACGGCAAGGCGGTGGCCAAGGCGCTCGCCGACCCGAACGGGCAGTTCGCGATCGTGCCGCCGGCGCTGCCCGCGGGCAACAGCGAGATCGTGCTGCGCTCCACCAATGCCGAGGGCCGCGAGACCCGCTCGACGGAGAGCGTCGCGGTGGCGGTCTCGCCCTCGCGCACCGAGAAGCCGCTGGTGGCGCTGACCGCGCCCGACAAACCCACGGTGGTGCTGTCGCAGCCGGAGGTCCGGACGGCGCAGCGGGCGCCGGACCCGGCGCCGGGCCAGGCGGTCGCCGGCAGGGATACCCCCGTCAAGGGCGCGGCGAAGGGCCCTGCGGCGAAGGACGCGGCGGCCAAGCCGTCTTCCGGGAAGGCCGCCAAGGACGCTCCCGCGCCCGTCAAGATCGTCAGCGTGGACGCGCAGGAGGGCGGCCGGCTGTTCGTCACCAGCCAGGCCGCGCCGGGTGCGACGGTGCGGCTCTACCTCAACGACACGCTGATCGCCCCGGCGAGCGTCGGCGCCGACGGCAAGGTCACCTTCACCATCGGCCGCGGGGTGAAGCCGGGCGCCTACACGGTGCGGGTCGACCAGGTCGATTCGGTCTCGGGCAAGGTGCGCAGCCGGGCCGAGGTGCCGTTCTCGGTGCCGGAACCCGCCCGCGTCGCGACGAACCTCGCGCCCCCCAGGCCCGGCGCGGCGGCGGACAAGCCGGCCGAGCGGCCCGCCGCCCCGGCGGCGCGGACCGGGGCCGTCTCGCCCACCCCGGCCGCGATCGAGCCGCCGCGGGCGGGGGTGTTCGTCCCCGCGGTGAGCACGGCCAAGATCATCCGCGGCGACAGCCTGTGGCAGATCAGCCGGCGCACCTACGGCGCGGGCGACCGCTACACCGTGATCTACGATGCCAACCAGGAGCAGATCCGCAACCCGGACCTGATCTATCCCGGCCAGATCTTCGTGCTGCCGGGCGACGGCAAGGACGCGAAGGCGGGCAGGAACGGCTGAGGATTCCCCCACGCCGCCCCGCCCCGCGGCGGCTGCGGGTGTGCCGCGGGCGGCGCCGGCTTATATGCCGGGGCGAGCCTCCTCTTCCGGACAATCGCGTATGACCTCCACTCCCCCGCCGGCGCCCGACGCGCGCCCGGGCCTCGTCGCCACCTATCGCCGGCTGTGGCCGTATCTCTGGCCCTACGGCCGGCCGGACCTGCAGCGGCGGGTCTTCCTGGCGTTCGGGCTGCTGCTGGTGGCCAAGCTGGTGACGATGGTGACGCCGTTCACCTTCAAGTGGATCACCGACGCGCTGGTCGCGGCGGTCGGCGGCCAGGAGCACGGCAAGGAGCAGGTGCCGACCGGGATCTTCGCCGCGCCGATGCTCTTGATCGCGATCTACGGCGCCTCGCGCATCCTGATGGCCGGGCTGACGCAGGCGCGCGACGGGCTGTTCGCCAAGGTGGCGATGCACGCGGTGCGCCGCCTGGCGCTGAAGACCTTCCAGCACATGCACCAGCTCTCCCTGCGCTTCCACCTCGAGCGCAAGACCGGCGGGCTGACGCGGGTGCTGGAGCGCGGGCGATCCGGCATCGAGGAGCTGTCGCGCCTGATGGTGCTGACGCTGGTGCCGACCATCGTCGAGTTCGTGCTGGTGCTCGGCGTGCTGGCTTGGGAGTTCGACTGGACCTACTCCCTGGTCGTCTTCGTGATGGTCGCGGCCTATCTCGGCTTCACCTACAAGGCGACCGAGTGGCGGATCGCGATCCGCCGCCGCATGAACGAGTCCGACACCGACGCCAACACCAAGTCGGTCGATTCGCTGCTGAACTACGAGACGGTGAAGTATTTCGGCGCCGAGGCCCGCGAGACCCAGCGCTTCGACGGCGCGATGGCGCGGTACGAGAAGGCCTCGACGCAGACCTACGTGTCGCTGGCCGTCCTCAACGCCGGCCAGGCGCTGATCTTCACGCTGGGCATGACCGCGGTGATGTGGCTCGCCGCCCGCGACATCCTCGCGGGGCGCACCACCATCGGCGGCTTCGTGCTCGCCAACACCATGCTGGTGCAGCTCTCGATGCCGCTGAACTTCATGGGCATGATCTACCGCGAGATCAAACAGGCGCTGATCGACATCGACGACATGTTCCGCATCCTCCACCGCAACCCGGAGATCGCGGACCGGCCGAACGCCCCGGCGCTGGTCGCCGGCCCGGCCGAGGTGCGCTTCGAGAACGTGCACTTCGCCTACAACCCGGACCGGCCGATCCTGCGCGGCGTCTCGTTCACGGTGCCCTCGGGCAAGACCGTGGCGATCGTCGGCCCCTCGGGCGCCGGCAAGTCGACGCTCTCGCGCCTGCTGTTCCGGTTCTACGAGCCGCAGAGCGGCCGCATCGCCATCGACGGGCAGGACATCGCCGCGGTGCGCCAGGATTCGCTGCGCGCCGTCATCGGCATGGTGCCGCAGGACACGGTGCTGTTCAACGACACGATCGGCTACAACATCCGCTACGGCCGCTGGGAGGCGAGCGAGGCCGAGATGCGCGAGGCCGCCCGCCTCGCCCAGATCGACCGCTTCATCGAGGGCCTGCCGGAGGGCTACGACACGCCGGTGGGCGAGCGCGGCCTGAAGCTCTCGGGCGGCGAGAAGCAGCGCGTCGCCATCGCCCGCACCATCCTGAAGAGCCCGCCGATCCTCGTCCTCGACGAGGCGACCTCGGCGCTGGACAGCTTCACCGAATCGCAGATCCAGGACGCGCTCGACCGCATCGCGAAGGGCCGCACCACCCTGGTCATCGCCCACCGCCTCTCGACGGTGGTGAACGCCGACGAGATCCTGGTGCTCGACAAGGGCGTCATCGTCGAGCGCGGCACCCACGGCGCGCTGCTCGACCAGGACGGAGTCTACGCCGCCCTGTGGAACCGCCAGCGCGAGGCGGATGCCGCGCGGGCGGCCCTGCGCCGGGCGGAGGAGGAGGCGGAGCGGGTGCGGGTTGCTCCGCGCGGGGCGCCTCAGCTGGTCGAGTGAGACCACGGCGGGCGGAGCCGGCCGCGACCGCCGCGCCCCGACGTCTCAAGGCGTGAGGGGCTGCCAGGCGGGCCGGCGCCACCGCCCGGCGCTGCTGCAGCCGTCGAGCACCAGAATTTGGAAATCGTCCTCGAAGCGGTAGCGGCAATCCTCGACGTAGTTCTCGGCGGGCCATCCGTTGCCCGGAAAGCCGAGGATGACGACATGCTCGGAAAAGCTCCGGTACACCCCCTTCTCCTCGAATCCCTCGCCATCCTTGGTGGCGCCGCCGTCCACGATGCCGCCCTGCCGGAAGCACCATTCCAAGGACGCGTTCGGCGCGAATGCCCGCGTCCAGCAGCCTTGGCCGTGATCCAGCAGGTCGCGGGGCCTCAACCGCTTCGCGTGGGCCGGCCCGGCGGACAGAGCGACGACGGCGAGGCACAGCAAGCCGAGGGGATGCATGCGCATTCGTGCGGGCTCCAGGCATCGAGTCGGCGGAATCTATCATACAGTCCAAGCTGCTTGACCGGAATATGGTCTACGCCGTTCTTCGGAATTGCTGGCGCGTAGCAGAAACAGCTTGGGCGTCGTATCGGCGAGCGGAGGAGGAGGCGGAGCGGGTACCAGTTGGGCCGCAGTCAGACCTGATGAAGGACGAGCCGATTAACTCAAGATTTATATCAACTTACAGCCTAGCAATTATTTTTAATTCTGATTCAAAAGCGTACTTTTGCTGGCATAGATAGAATAATACTTTAAATCGGCAGTAATTACAATCAAATAGTAGCAGTTTTTCGGTTTAGACCTGCTAGGCTCTGCAGGGGCTCATGGCTAACGCGTCTATGGACAAGCTTGCAAAAATAACTCTAAGTTGCCCGATCGCGGGGACGAATCGGCGGGCTCAGAAAATGTCTACTTTCCGTTATATTCCGATACTCAAATGGAAGACAGGAGAAGAGGGGGGGCTTTCCTTTTTGAGTCCGGCGCAGAAAGCCGGTGTCGTTCCGTTCATTATTTTGATGAGCGAGCAATTTAAGGAGAAAAAAGCAACAAAAAATAACTTAGCAGTTCCGGCTGCGGATTATTTCACTGATCGGATCATTGCTTATGGGGAACCGGTTCTTTATATCTCGATGCAAGTAACATTCCGAGCCCAATAAATGGAAACCATCCGATTTTGGCGATTGCTGCTAATGCAAGTGCGAAAGGGTTGGATTTGATTCCGGCAATATCGCTTGCTTCTCCTGCAGGGTATTCTCAAGCGGTCCACACTATTGTTCAGACGCAAGGGAGGGGTATTGCGCTACGGATTGATTTGAATGAATTTTCCAGCGCAGCTTCTTGGGTCGGCGGCTGGAATTATCCCCTCTCCGAAACGGATCTTATTGTAGATCTGCAGGACAGCGTCGGTACGGTTGCGAGTTTAGGGTCTACTGTGCAGCATACTTTTTCAAATCTGCACCAAGGCGCGACTTGGAGGTCGGTTACTATCGCGGGAACTTCCATGCCCCCTAATTTTGCTGCCATAAATCAAGGGCCGCATCTAATCACTCGGAGCGAGTACTCACTATGGTTTAATTTACAGGCTGTCGTTCCCTATAGATTAGACTTTGGTGATTATACAACTCCTCCAATCGTCGAGCCACCGTCTGGAATGACTTACGGGTTTCCAATTAATGTTCGATATAATTTAGCAAGCGAATTTCTAATATGCAAGGGAGTTAGGACCCGAGGTATCAACAGCGTGATGCAAGATGTTCAGCTTACGGGGCATGCCAACAGCATTATAAATTACGCAAATAGAGGCCTTATTTCTGGATGTTGGGCGGATGATGAAATAGATCAGATTGGTGCTGGGAAAAGTCCACAGACATTAGCGCATTGGGTCAAAATCGGCGTCAATCGGCATGTTGTTTTGACGCGACAAGTTATTCCTTAGCCACCCCTGTCTGCGTTTAAGCGCTTCGCGAACCTCATTGCGAAGCGAATCTAACTTTAAATTGGATATAAGCCTCTCAGCTAGTAGCTCTGAAGATTTCGAGCGATAGCCTCTCGCAAATCCGTGCTTATCTAGGATGCTTATCATCTCGTCCTTCCAAAGGAGGCGTGCGAGTTGAATGGGGGCAATTCCTGGATTTATTTGAGCTATTCTTTTTGTCTTCAGTCGTAGATCACCACCTGTTTTCTCGTACGCAACTGAAATGCCCCACCATGCTGGTAAAAGTGACTTTGCTTTTTGTAAGTGACATTCCGCCACCACAAGCGTAATACGATCAAAGACTTGGCTGTATATCTCGACTTGCGTCGGTAGTCGATCTAAATTATCTCGCGCGCTCTTGAGTTCAAAGCCTTGAAGTTCTCCATTTATTACTGCAATGTCGATCCTCACTGAGCCGGACCATACGCCCATTTCTTGAACTATGAGAGTATCAATCTCGTGCACATGAGCTTGCTCGAGCCAGAGTAAGGCAGCTTTCCTTACATCGCGATCACGCATCGCGTCTCTCCAATTAACAATGATCCAATTTCTCTTCGAGAAGCCATTTATAAAGACGCTTAATATTCTCTTATTTTTGTGCCTGAAGAGTGCTTAATTATCGCTGAAGTAGCTCAAATAGCCTGTTCCCCCATTGAGTCAAATCAAGCCTATCACGGACAGAATTACCTTTTGGCTTGACAAAAATCCTAAACCATGCCTATAACCCCATCACGCGCTGCACGGCGCCGGGGCTGTGTTTCGTCCCGGGGCCGCCCCAGGAGCCGGCCCGGTGATCGACGGGGCGGTCGGCAGCGTGGCGGTCCTGCGCAGTGGGTCGATCAACCCGCCGCGATACGGCGTCCATAATGCGCGGCGCGGGGCGCTCCGAGCGGCAGGCTGTCGCCCGCAAGCGGAGCGCTCTCAGAAGAGACCTGAGCCCATCCCGACGTTAGGGAGGGTGCGGGGATCGCCCGTTCCGGCTGTCGCCGGGGCGACCCGGCCCTACGTGGCCGGATACGTGACCGGGGCCCGCGTCGCGCGGGCCGCGGCGGCGGGGCCGTGCGGTACGTAAAGCCGCGACGACAAATCGGCGCCGGGTGCCCGCGTTCTCGGGGCCCGGCACCGCGGGGCGCCGGGGAACCGGCTCATTGCGCATCATCCCAGGGTTCCGCGGCGTCCCGCGTCTCCTGTCCGTGATGTCGGGGCCATGCCGCCGGCGGAGGCTTTCCGCGCGGGGTGGTCTTGGCGTGCCTGGACGATCGGATGCCAACGACCGTCATTCCGGGGCCGCGCAGCGGAGCCCAGAATCCAGACGCGCCGAGGGTGCCGGACCTTGCTCGCGTCGGCGGCTCTGGGTTCCGGGCTCGCCTTCGGCGCCCCGGAATGACGGGGCGGGTGTCGGTCCGATGGGGCGGCCAGACCCCCGCGCGACGGCGCCGGCGGTTGACCTTCGCGCCCTGGGCTGCCATCGCGCGGGTCAAAATCCCGTTGGCCCCGCGCCCTTCGCGCGCCCCTTCCGAAAGACCGCATGAACGACCTTCTCCTGACGATCCGCCGGACGCTCGTCCCGATCCACAAGGAGGGCTACCCCTTCATCGTGATCGGGATCGTGCTCACCGTGCTGGCCGGCACCTTCTCGCAGTTCTTCGGCTGGGTGTTCCTGATCCTGACCCTGTGGGTCTGCTACTTCTTCCGCGACCCGGAGCGGGTGACGCCGGTGGCCGAGGGCCTCGTGGTCTCGCCGGCGGACGGGCGGGTGAACTTGATCTCCACCGTGCTGCCGCCGCCCGAGCTCGACCTGCCCCAGGTGCCGATGACCCGGGTCTCGGTGTTCATGAACGTGTTCGACTGCCACGTGAACCGCGTGCCGGTGACGGGCAAGATCGGGCAGATTCACTACACGCCGGGGCTGTTCCTCAACGCCGAGCTCGACAAGGCGAGCGAGGACAACGAGCGCAACGGGATGGTGATGGAGACCGTGCACGGCGGCCAGCCCGTGCGGGTCGGCGTGGTGCAGATCGCGGGCCTCGTGGCGCGCCGCATCGTCGGCTTCGTCTCGGCCGGCGACCAGCTCTCGGTCGGCGAGCGCTTCGGGCTGATCCGCTTCGGCTCGCGGGTCGACGTGTACCTGCCCGTCGGCACCCGCGTGCTGGTCGGCCTCGGCCAGAAGGCGGTGGCCGGCGAGACCGTGCTCGCCGACCTCGGCGGCGGGCCCGAGCGTTCGTTCCGCCGGATCTGAGGGGAGGGGGCGATGGACGATCTCTTCCCGCCCTTCGAGCCGGACGCGAACGAGCCGCGGCCGCGCCGGTTCAAGCCGGTGCCGTTCCGGATGATCGCGCCCAACATGATCACCCTGATGGCGCTCTGCCTCGGGCTGACCGCGATCCGCCTGGCCTTCGAGGGCAAGTTCGAGCCGGCGGTGATCGCGATCATCGCGGCCGCCGTGCTCGACGGCATCGACGGGCGCGTGGCGCGGCTCCTGAAGGGCACCTCGCGCTTCGGGGCCGAGCTCGATTCGCTGGCCGACTTCGTCAACTTCGGCTGCGCGCCGGCGCTGATCCTCTACGGCTTCGCGCTCCACAACCTGAAATCGCTCGGCTGGATCGTGGCCTTGATCTTCGCCATCGCGATGGCGCTCCGCCTCGCCCGCTTCAACGCGATGCTCGACGACCCGAACCGCCCGGAATGGAAGAAGGACTACTTCGTCGGCATGCCGGCCCCGGCCGGCGCGATGACGGCGATGCTGCCGCTCTACCTGCACTTCCTCGGCTTCGGCTTCGAGGCCTGGGCGGCGCCGGCGATCCTGGTCTACGTGCTCGGCATCGCCCTGCTGGTGGTCTCCACCGTGCCGACCTTCTCGGGCAAGACCATGGGCAAGCGCGTGCCGCGCGGGTGGGTGCTGCCGATCTTCCTGGCGGGCGTCGCCGCCTTCGGCCTGCTGATCTCGTTCCCGTTCGAATCGCTGGTGGCGATCAGCGCCGCCTACATCGTCGGCCTGCCGATCGGCGCCGCGCAGTACCGCCGCCGCGCCCGGCTCGAGCCGGCGGCCCGCATCGAGTCCGGCGAGGACCCGGCCTCGGCGATCTGACGGTGGATGCCGGCCCGCGTGCGCTTGGCGGCCCCCGCCGCCACGCGTAGCGTGAGGCACCTGAAGGCTGGGGACCCGCCATGCTCGAAGAGTTCAAGAAGTTCGCGCTGCGCGGCAACGTGGTCGATCTCGCCGTCGGCGTGATTATCGGCGCCGCCTTCGGGGCGATCGTCACCTCGGCGGTGCAGGACGTGTTCATGCCGATGATCGGCGCGATCACCGGCGGGCTCGACTTCTCGAACTACTACCTGCCGCTGTCGTCGAAGGTGCAGGCCGGCGCGGCCTATGCCGAGGCGAAGAAGCAGGGCGCGGTGATCGGCTACGGCCAGTTCATCACCGTGGCGATCAACTTCATGATCGTCGCCTTCGTGCTGTTCCTGGTCATCCGCGCGATGAACAAGCTCGTGACCAAGGAGGAGGCCAAGCCCGAGGCCGTCGCCGAGGTGCCGGCCGACGTGAAGATCCTCGGCGAGATCCGCGACCTGCTCGCGACGCGCCCGAAGGTCTGACCCTCAGGCCGTCGGCTTGGTGCCGGCGGGCTTGCCGTCGTCGGGGGTGACGCCGAAGGCATCAAGGATGCGGTCGAGGGCGTGCTCGACGGCGCCCGTGCCCTCCTCGTGGGTCTTGAGCCGGGTCTCCAGGCGCTGAAGCTGCGGCGCGAAGGTGGCGTCGGGCGCGGGATCGTCGCCGAGGAAGCGCGGCTTCTCCTGGCCCACCGACAGCATCGAGCGCAGCTGCTGGCCGAGATGGTCGCGGACCGGCTCCGGAAGCCCGGCCTTCGGATCGATGGCGTCGTCGTTCATGGTGGGAATTCCCGTTCGCCGTCAGAGCCATAACGGGCGATGCGGCGAAGCGTTGCATGGGCGGCCGAGCGTGCGGTGGTGCCAAGGAAAAGGGCCCCGGAGCCTGTCGCCCCGGAGCCCTCGCACGTCGCGCGGCGATGAAACGCCTAGTCGATCACTTCGACGATGCGGTGGCCGCGATCGACGAGGACCGGGCGGTTGTTGATCACGGTGTAGCGGGTGCCCGGCTGGACGCGGTACTCGTCGGGCACGTCGTAGTAGGTCACGCCGTCGCCCGGCAGGGTGGTGCCGACGGCGACGCGGCCGTCGTAATCGTAGGAGCGCACGTTGCGCTCGCGGACGTAGCTGCGGAAGCGCGGCTGCATGTCGACGCCGAGGATGCCGCCGACGGTGCCGGTCGCCGCGCCCACCGCGCCGCCGACGATCCCGCCGATCGGGCCGCCGATGTCGGAGCCGGTCTCGGCGCCGCGCTCGGCACCGCGGATGGTGCCCTGCGCCTGTGCGGCGAGCGGCAGGGCGAGAACGAGGGCCGAGGCGGCCAGAAGGGTCTTGAACTGCATGGCAAAGCTCCGTCTTCCGATGCTCGCCGCGCCAACCGGCGCCGTGCGAGTGTCGGGCCGGTAACGCACGACCCCCGGAAACGGATGCGTCAAAAAAGACCGATCGTCGGGCGTTCTCTCAGGCGTCCTTGGGCATCGCCGACTGGATGAACCGGTCGGAGCCGAGGTCTTCCTCGTCGTAGCCCAGCAGCTCGGCGAGCCGCCCCCGGGCCCGGCTGACGCGGCTCTTCACGGTGCCGACCTTGCAGCCCATGATGGTCGCCGCCTCCTCGTAGGAGACGCCCTCGGCGCCGACGAGCACCAGCGCCTCGCGCTGGTCGGGCGGGAGCTTGGCGAGCGCCGTCTGCAGGTCCTCGACGTCGAGACGGTCGCCCTGGTGCGGGGCGGTAGCCAGACGCGCGGCGTAGGAGCCGTCCTGGTCCTCGACCTCGCGGACCCGCTTGCGGTGGTCCGAGTAGAAGATGTTGCGCAGGATCGTGAACAGCCACGCGTTCAGGTTGGTGCCGGGCTGGAAGCGGGCGCGATGCTGCCAGCCCTTCATCAGCGTATCCTGCACGAGGTCGTCGGAGCGGGCCGGGTTCGAGGTCAGCGACAGGGCGAAGGCGCGCAGGCTCGGCACGGCCGCGAGCAGGCCGTTGCGGAACTCCGGCTCGATCGCCTCGCCGCGGGCCTTGAGCGCCGCCTCGAGCTTCGCGATCAGCTCGGCGAAACGGCTCGGCAGCTCGGTCTGGCCCAACGTGTCGTAGGCGCTGCGCAGATGGTCGCCGAGATGGGAGCGGATGGTGTGCGACAGGTTCGGCCGCGCATCCTTGTCGCCGTTTCCAGACTGGCTCGGAAGGGTGTCGGTCTCGTCGCGGGTCATGATGCGTCGCAATCTACGGTCTTCTGCGGGCTCGCGGGTGGTCCGAAGCCGCGAGGCGGAACGTGTGCGGCTCGCGCCTGAGCCGTTCGAGTTGTTCCGTGTCTTTAGCCTATCGCGGCCGCGCTTGCACCTTCGCGACCGTCACATCCAAGTGCGTCGCGCCTCGCCTCAACAGGGCTTCGGCGCGACGACGACGGGGGCCGCCGCCGGCGCGCCGGGTTTCAGCAGGCGGATCGCGCCGTCGCGCAGGGTGATGACGTCACCGCGCGCGAGGTCGGTCCAGCATTCGTCGCGGGTCAACGCCTGCGTCGCCACCACCGACACGACGTCGCGCTCGGTGGTCTCCTGGGCGAAGTCCACCCGCCAATCCTCGTCGATCAGCGTCGCCGTGCCGAAGGGCGCCCGGCGGGTGAGGTAGCACAGGCGCTTGCCGCAATGGGCGTAGAGGGTTCGGCTGTCGGAGAGCAGCATGTTGAACACGCCGAGCGCGTGCAGCTCGGCGCAGAGGTCGGCCACCGCGCGGTCGAGCAGCGCGGGCTTGGGCAGGGCCGAGAAGCGCCCCTGCAGGCGGCCGAGCATCCAGCAGAAGGCGTACTCGCTGTCCGTCGACCCGATCGGCATGAACCTGCCGAGCGGAAGCTTCTTCACCCCCTTGAGCTGGCCGTTATGCGCGAAGGTCCAGCGCCGGCCCCAGAGCTCGCGCGAGAACGGATGGGTGTTCTCGAGGCTGACGCGGCCGCGATTGGCCTTGCGCACGTGCCCGATGACGATGCGGCTCTTGATCTTGTAGTCGCGCAGCAGGCGGGCGAGTTCCGACTTCGCGCTCGGCTCGGGCTCGTGGAAGCTGCGGCAGCCGCGGCCCTCGTAGAAGCTGATGCCCCATCCGTCCGCGTGCGGACCGGTCTCGCCGCCGCGCCGCGCCAACGCCGCGAACGAGAAGCGGATATCGGTGGGCACGTTCGCGCTCATGCCGAGCAGTTCGCACATCGTCTCGGAAACTTACCTGATCGGGCGGGGCCTCGGCGCGGATCGTCCGCCGCCCGGATGTCCACTTCGGTTTAGGTGCGTTTCGGACGGCGAACAACCGTGAACCGCACCGCGCGTCAGCGGCCGAGGTAATCCGTCAGCGTCATGCCGACCATGATCGCGACCCAGAAGAAGCCGAGGCCCGAGAACAGCTTCACCAGCGGCGGCTCGTGGAGCACCTCCATCGACACGAGGAGGACGACGAGCGCCATCGCCGCGACGACGACGAGCTCGAGCGCCCAGACCTGCTCGAACGGCAGCGTCGCGCCGAGGGTGACGTTGACCGCGAGCAGGCCCATCAGCGCCAGGAAGGTCAGAACCGGCTTGCGCAGCCGATCCTTCAGGAGCGCGCGGTCGGCGTCGGAGAGGGTCGCGAGCGGGCTGCGCATCGGGCTACCGGTTGACGACGTAGAGGATCGGGAAGGCCATGATCCAGATCAAGTCGATGAAGTGCCAGTACAGGCCGTAGATCTCGATCCAGTTCTGGTGCCGCGACAGGAACCCCGCCTTGGACGCGATCCAGGTCATGCCGAGCAGCAGCGAGATGCCGGTCAGCAGGTGCAGCCCGTGCAACAGCGTCGCGACGTAGTAGAGGTTCACGAACAGGCGCGAGGCCGGGCTCGCCGACAGCTCGTAGGGGCGCGAGCCGAGGAACGGCATCATGTGCTCCTCGTAGTCGGCGTAGTACTCGTAGCCCTTCAGCACGAGGAACAGGCTGCCGAGAGCGGCGGTCGCCAGCATCGCCCGCACCATCGCCCGCTGCCAGCCGATGCGCGAGAACTCGATCGCCATCGACATGGTGAGGCTGGAGACGATCAGCACCACCGTGTTGACGGCGCCGATCCAGAACTTCAGGTGGCGCGCCGCCTCCTGCGTCGCCTCCGGGTGCTGGATCCGCACGATCAGCGCCACCAGGAACAGAGCCGCGAAGAGCAGGAGCTCGGTGATCAGCCACGCCCAGATCCCGAGCGTGGCGGCATAGCGCTGCTGCGCCACGGTCTCGAAATGGTGGGCGCGCTTGATGCCGACGCCGTCGGCGAGACCCGTGCTCATCGCTCTTGGCTCATCGATGCTGCGCCTTGGTTTCCTGCTCCTGGATCGGGTAGTCGTACGGCACCCGCGGCACCTCGGGCGGCGACGCGAAGTTGAGCGTCGGCGGCGGCGAGGTCGTCTCCCACTCGAGCCCCTTGGCGTCCCAGGGATTCGCGGGCGCCTTCCTGCCGAACCACAGGGAATAGACGAGGTAGAGCATCGGGAAGATGTAGCCCGCCGCCAGGATCGTCGCGCCGGCCGAGGAAAGGACGTTCAGAAGCTGGAATTCCGGCGGGTAGGTCGCGTAGCGTCGCGGCATGCCGAGGTAGCCGAGGATGAACTGCGGAAAGAACGTCACGTTGAAGCCGAGGAAGATCAGCAGCGCCGAGATTCGCCCCCAGGCCTCGTTGTACATCCGGCCAGTGAACTTCGGCCACCAGAAGTGCAGCCCGCCGAGGAAGGCCAGCACCGTGCCGCCGACCATGATGTAGTGGAAGTGCGCGACTACGAAGTAGGTCGCGTGGATGTGCTGGTTGATCGCCAGCGTCGCCAGGTACAGGCCGGTGAGGCCGCCGAGCACGAACAGGCCGATGTAGCCCATCGCGTAGAGCATCGGCGTGTCGAGGCGGAGCTTCCCCTTATGGATCGTCGCGGTCCAGTTGTAGACCTTCACCGCCGAGGGCACGGCGACCGCGAAGGAGAGCGCCGAGAAGGCGAGCGAGGCGAGATCGCTCTGCCCGTTGATGAACATATGGTGGCCCCAGACGAAGAACGTCACCGAGGCGAGCCCGATCGCGGCGTAGGCGACGAAGCGGTAGCCGAAGAGCTTCTTCTGGGCGAAGGCCGGGATGATCTCGGAGATCACCCCCATCCCCGGCAGGACCATGATGTACACCGCTGGGTGCGAGTAGAACCAGAACAGGTGCTGGAACAGCACCGGGTCGCCGCCATAGGCCGGATCGAACACGCCGATGTGGAAGGCGCGCTCCATGATCAGCAGGATCAGCGCCGTGGTGATCACGGGCGTCGCCAGCAGGAAGATCAGGCTGGTGGCGTAGTGCGTCCAGACGAAGATCGGCAGCTTGAACCACGTCATGCCGGGCGCGCGCATGGTGTGGATCGTGACGACGAAGTTCAGGCCCGTCAGGATCGACGAGAACCCGACGATCGTCACGCCGATCAGCGCCGGCAGGACCCAGCCGTTCGAGAACGCGGTGGAGAGCGGCGCGTAGAAGGTCCAGCCCGTGTCGATGCCGCCGAGCACCACCGACACCATCGTGAAGAGCGCGCCCGTCATGAAGACGTACCAGCTCGTGAGGTTCAGCTTGGGGAAGGCGAGGTCCTTCGCCCCGATCATCAGCGGGATCAGGAAGTTGCCGAAGGTCGCCGGGATCGACGGGATCAGGAAGAACCACACCATCACCACGCCGTGGATGGTGAAGGCCTTGTTGTAGGTGTCGTTGGCCATCACCGCGCCGTTCGGCACGACGAGGGCCAGCCGCACCACGCCCGCGGCGACGGCGCCGATGATGAAGAACGCGGTGATCGAGGCGAGGTAGAGGATCGCGATGCGCTTGTGGTCGGTGGTGAGGAACCACGAGCGCAGGGTCGATTGGGCGTGGAGATAGTCGGCCGGACGATCGAGCGTCGCCTCCGGCGCGTGCGGCTCGCGGTTCGCGATCCCGCTGTCGATCGTGCCCGATGCGCTCATCGCGTGGCCTCTCCGGACGCTGCGTCGCCCACGGTGCGGGTGTTCGATTTCAGGAAGTCGATCAGGCGGCCGAGGTCGTCCTCCGGGATCACGCCGGCGAAGCTCGGCATGATCTGCTTGTAGCCCTCGGCGAGCCGGTTGCCGTTGGGGTTGCGGATCTTGTCGCGAAGGTAGTCCTCGTCGGCCGTGATCGTGCGCCCGTCCGCCAGTCGCACCGCCCGTCCGTAGAGGCCGGCGAGCTTCGGCGCCTGCACGGTCGAACCGTCGTCGTGGCAGGTTCCGCAGCCGTAGGCATTGTAGATCGCCTTGCCGGCCGCGACCTTCGATTGCTGCGCCCCGGAATGGGTGAGCCAGTCCTGGTAGTCCCCCTGGCTGAGGATCGTCAGGCTGCCCTCCATCGCCGAGTGGTCGGTGCCGCAATATTCCGAGCAGTACAGGTGGAAGGTGCCGGGCTTGTCGGCCTTGAACCACAGCTCGGTGTAGCGGTCGGGCAAGGCCGCCATCTGCACCCGGAGCGCCGGCAGGTAGAGCGCATGGATCACGTCCTGGCTGATGATCCGCAGCTTGATCGGCTGGCCCATCGGCACATGCAGGTCGTTGATCTCGGATTGGCCGGTCGGGTGCTGGAACTTCCACATCCATTGCCGACCGATCGCCTCGATCACCATCGCGTCGGGCGGCGGGTTCTTCGAGATCACGAAGAGCCGCGCGCCCCAGACGAAGAAGATCAGCGTCAGCAGGAACGGGATCAGCATCCAGCTGATCTCGATCAGGTTCGAGCGGATGCCGCTGGTGTCGCGGTTCGCCTCCTGGCCGTCGCGGTACCGGATCGCGAACCAGGTGATCGCCAGGAACACCGGCACGGTGAGCACCAGCGTGAGCACCGTGAAGGCGAGGATCAGGTAGTCGGTCTCGACCGCGACGGCGGAGGCCGCCGCCGGCCAGAGCTCGAGGGCTGCGTGCTTCGGCGTCATCGGCTCACGGGTCCAGCGTTCGGCCGACCGTCAGCGCCATGGCACGGTCGATCGGGATGCGCGCGCGCTGCCGCGAGGCGTCGAGGAAGGCGTAGCCGTCGAGCCGCCGGCCTTCGGCCGCACGCTCGGCAGCGAGGTCGGCGTAGGGGTCGGCCTGAAGGTTCGGTGGCGGGGGAACGAGCCGCGCGGTCTGCTGCGCGGTCAGGCTCGGCAGGGCCTGGCGCTGATCGGTCGAGACCATCGTCTTCAGCCAGATCATCGCTCCGATCACGGCGAGCGCTGTCACCATCAGCCCGGCCATCACGCGGGCCGTGTTGCCGACATGGACGTCAGAGGTTTCGTAGCCCGGCCCGTCCGAGGATCCGGCCTCGCCGGATGCCTTCGCCGTCCCGGGCGAGGAAGGACGGCGGCGCAAGATTGCCAAGCCGGAGATGATCGACGAGACGAAGCCGAACCGGTGCTGCGTGCGCTCGGTGCTCATGCGACCGCGCTCCGCCGGCGCCGGGGCGAGAGAACGGGCATCAGGCGTTGCGCCACCGGCAGCAGGGCCACGGCCAGGCAGCAGACGGCGATCGCGGCGAAGGCGTCGCTCCAGCCGATCACGAAGCGGTCGCGCAGAGCGGGCGTCACGAACCAGAACATCTCGACCGCGTGGAGCGCGAGCACTAGCACCGCCAAGACCCGCGTCGTCGGGCGCCCCGGCCGAAGCGTCGCCAGCGCGCCGAGCAGGACGACGGCCCCGCCGAGGCTCGCGAACGCACGGCCGAGCCAGCCGCCGCGGGCGAAGTACCACAAGACTTCCTGAGGAAGGTTCGCCGACCAGACGATCAGGAACTGCACGAAGTGCAGGAAGGCCCAGAGGCTCAGCAGGACCACCAGCGGCACAAGCCGGTCCTGCCCGGGGACCGCGCGCCCGCGCCCGATCGGCGTCGGCTCCTCCGGTGCCAGGAGGATCGCCGCGGCCAGGGCCAAGCTGCTCCAGGCCGTCAGCACGAGCACACCTTCGAGGCTGGAGCCGAGCCGATGGTCCAGGGATCCCACGAGGTCGGTGACGGCCAGGGTTCCGACGACGGCATGCAGCGCGACCCCGGAGATCGTGCGTCCGTCGCGGGTTTCGCCCGGGACCACGAACCGCGCGGCGAGCCAGACCCAGGCGGCGAGGTACGCGATCACCCGCAGGGCGAAGAGCGGCACCGTGAACCACAAAGCGGCCAGCGGCGTCGCGGGCGGCGCGTCGGTCCATCGATAGATCTGCCCGATGCCGAACAGGACGGGCACGCCCAGGATCGCTGCCACCGGCATCAGCCCGACGAGGCGACGCAAGGACTTGGAAAGCTCGCCCTCGCCGCGGTCGTGCTCGCGCAGGCCGAACCGCTCGAGCGCGATGGCGATCGGAAGCGCGCCGACCGGCAGGGCGAGCAGTGCGAGCCAAGCCGCCAGATAGGACGTGGCCGCCCCGCGCCAGCCACCCGCCAGCACGGCGAGGATCGATGCTCCGGCGCCGAGGAGCAGCGCCGCGACGGGACGGCGCCGTGCGGCAGAGGCGTAAGCGGCCATCATCGCGACGCCTCCAGCTTGGCCCGATCCTCGGGCGGCAGGCCCGCGACCTCGGTATCCTGGCTCCGTTGCAGGGCGCGGACATAGGCGATGATCGCCCAGCGATCCGCGGAGGGGATCATCTGGCCCATCCCGTACATCGCCCGGTGCCCCTCCGAGATCGCACGATACAGGTCGTCGGCCGACGCCGTGCGCTGGCGTTCGGTGGTGAGCTGACCGGCCGAGGGAAAGCCGCGCGCGACGATGATCCCGCGGCCGTCGCCCGAGGCGCCGTGGCACGGGGCGCAGTAGATGCCGTACCGCTCCCGCCCGCGCGCCAGCAGGGTCTCGGTGATGCTCGCCGGCTGCGCCGCCGGCCTGGCCGGATCGTTCCGCGGCACGGTGCCGGCGATTGGAAGGCGCATCGTCATCGCCTGCGGGAAGAAGCCGTTCCTGTCCCAGGTCTTGGCACGCGGCTGATCGCTCATGTCGGCTTCGCCGCAGGCCGCGAGCGGCAGGACGGCGAGCAGGGCCAGGAGACGCCTCATCGCGGCACCCGGCGGATGTCGAGCGGGCGGCCGGCTTCCGCGGGCAGGGACGCCAGCTTGCGCACGACGCGGTCGGCGTCGAAGCGCTCGCCCTGGGCTTCGGCCGAGAGGAAGTAGCGGTCGTCCGTCGCGCGCAGGAACCCCGGGATGTTGAACGCCGGGTGGTTCAAGCGCGGCAACCGGTTCAGGATCAGCAAGGCAAGGTGGACCGCGATCGTGCCGCTCATCATCGCGAAGGACAGGCTCGGCACCACGAAGGACGGCCACGAGAAGCGCGGACGCCCGCCGATCAGGAACACGTAGTCGTAGGCCGTCGCGTAGACGCACATCCCGAAGAAGGCGGCGCCGCCCGCGAGCGCGCCGAGGATCGCGTAGGCGCGGATCGAGCGCCCGGCGATCCCGAGGGTGCGGAGCACGCGCGGCATCGGCACGGGGCCGTGCGCGTCCAGGTGGACGTGGGCGTCGTTGCGGCCGGACAGGGCGGTGGCGGCGGCCGCGAGGTCCGCTTCCGAGGCGAAGGCGGCGCTGACGCCCCAGAGCGGCGCGTCCTCCGTCCCGTCCCGCTCGCTGGCAAGCGGCCGCGCCTCGGCCTCCTTCACCGCCCTCCGCTCGGCCGCGGTCGCGGCCGGCACGACGGCGAGCGCCAGGCGACGGCTCTCGGTGATCGAGACCGCCGGCAGATAGCGCAGGAACAGCAGCAGCAGCGTCAGGAACAGGCCGACGGAACCGGCGAAGGTGGCGACGCCCCAGATCGTCTCGCTGTAGGCCAGCCGCGAGGAGGGCAGGAAATCCTGGGCCAGCGTCACCACGAGGACCATGACGTGGTCGGCGTAGGCGCCGATCGCGATCAGGACGCCGATCAGCGCGACCGCGAGCGGCGACCGGCGCAGGCGGGCCGACCAGAACGCCTGTGCCGGAATCAGCAGGCACGCGACGACGGTCCAGAAGGCCCAGGCATGGGCGCCCGTCATCCGCCGGATCAGCACGTCGCGTTCCTGCTGGTCGCCGTGCAGGAACGTCGAAAAGAACTCGGTGGCGTAGCAGTACAGGCTGGCGCATCCGAGGCAGAGCATCAGCCGGGCGAGGATCTCGAGGTGCCGTGCCGAGATCAGCCCGTCGAGTCGGTAGACCGAGCGGATCAGCACCACGATCGCGGCGGTGACGCCGACGCCCGAGAACACGGCGTTGACGAGGAAGGTCACCGGCAGGATCGTGTCGTGCCAGCCCGGCATCACCGAGCCCGCGAGCATCACCGAGGCGCCGGTCTGGAGCGAGACCACCAGCAGCACGCCGAGCAGCGCGATGGTGCGGTAGGCCTGCGACCAGAGCTGCCAATGCGCCGCCGATCCGCGCCAGCCCGACGCGACGATCCCGTAGGCCTGCGCCTTCAGGAGCGACCGCTTCCGGGGGCGGCCGTGGGCCTTCTCCTGCGCCAGCGCATCCTCGACGGCGCGGTCGCGCAACGACGCGAGGTCCGGCAGCAACCCGATGTACCAGAGGCTGACGCAGACCACGAGGTAGGACACGATGTCGATCGCGTCCCACAGGAGCGGCGATCGGAACTGCGGCCACAGGTCGTAGGTGTTCGGATAGGGCAGGTTCCAGAAGAAGAACCACGGCCGGCCGAGATGGATGATCGGGTAGAGGCCGGCGGCGCAGGTGCAGAGCAGGGCGACCGTCTCGGCGACCCGGTTGACGGCGCCGCGCCATTCCGCCCCGAGCAGGAGCAGCACCGCGGAGACGAGCAGGCTGCCGCTGGCGACACCGATCCACCAATCGTAGCTCGCGATGTCGAGCGCCCACACGACTGCGTTGTTGTTGCCCCAGATGCCGACGCCCGTCAGGAGCAGGTAGCACAGCACCCCGCCGAACAGGCCGAGCAGGGCGAGCGCGCCGGCGAAGGCGATCCACCAGCGGCGGTTCAACGGATGCGTCAGCGGGACCGAAGCGACGGCGCGACCGATGCCGTGCAGCGTCGCGTCGGGGCCGATCAGGCCGGTGCCGGATGGTGGCTGGAGCGTGGCTCCCGACATGGCGTCAGCCCTCCTTCGCCGGCGGCGCGAGGCTCGCGAGGTAGGTCGTCCGCGGGCGCGTGTTCAGCTCGCCGAGCAGGGCGTAGTTGCGGCCGTCCGCCCGCGCCGCGGCGATCCGGCTGCCGGGGTCCGAGAGGTTTCCGAAGGTGATGGCGCGGGTGGGGCAGGCGCCCTGGCAGGCGGTCTCGACGGCACCGTCCGGGATCGGCGCGTGCGCGTCCTTGGCCGAGTCGATGCGGGCCGCGGCGATGCGCTGGACGCAGTAGGTGCACTTCTCCATCACGCCGCGGGCGCGCACCGTCACGTCGGGATTGCGCTGCTGCTGCGCCACCACCGGCATGTCGCCGGTATAATCGAGATAGTTGAAGCGCCGGACCTTGTACGGGCAATAGCTCTGGCACGTCCGCGTGCCGACGCAGCGATTGTAGACCTGCAGGTTCAGGCCCTCGCTGTCGTGCAGCGTCGCCTCCACCGGGCAGCCGACCTCGCAGGGTGCGTTCTCGCAATGCATGCACGGCACGGGCTGGAAATGCGTCTCGGGCGCATCGAGCGTGCCGGAGAAGTAGCGGTCCACCCGCAGCCAGCCCATCCATCGGCCGCGCTCGACCTCCTCGCGCCCGACGACCGGGATGTTGTTCTCGGATTGGCAGGCGGTGATGCAGGCGTTGCAGCCGATGCAGGAATCGAGGTCGATCGCCATGGCCCAGGCGGCCTCCGCGCCGCGTTCTGCGGCTGCGGGCTTCGGGTAGAACGAGGCCAGCTCGTAGGCCTTGGCATCGCCGACCGGCTTCGCGCCCTGGTGCTGGACGCGGACGAGATCCATCCCCTCCATCGTGCCGAGATCCTGGGTGGTCGCGGGCATCCGGCGCTGGCCGGTCGCGGCGAGCGTCGCGCCCTTCAGCAGCCATGGGTCCATCGCCGGCCGCAGCACGTTGGCGGCGTATCCCAGGCCCTTCGCGAGGTGGTCGGGCACGTTGCGCCCGTAGCCGAGCCCGAGGCTGACCGTGTTCTCGGCCTGCCCGGGCGTAATCCAGACCGGACCTTCGATCGCGCGCCCGTCCGCGGCGATGCGCACGATGTCGCCGTTGGCGAGCCCACGTCGCTCGGCGAGCTTCGGGCTGACACCGACGACGTTTTCCCAAACGATCTTCGTCAGGGGCTTGGGCAGTTCCTGCAGCCAGCCGAGATCGGCCAGCGTCCCGTCCCAGATGGTGGGGTCGGGGCGGAACACCACCTCGATGGTCTCCTGCGGCGCTTCCGGAGGCTTTGCCAGCGCCGAGGCGGCCTCAGTCAGCACCGCCGTCTCGGGCTTGGCCGCGCTGTCGGGCAGGAAGCCGCTGCGCAGGGCCTCCTCGAAGCGAGCCTGGAACGTGGCGTCGGTCTCGGATTCGCCGCGCATCCGCTGCTTCAGCAGATCGAGGCCGTTGCCGATCGTGCCCCGGTCGAGGAATCCCAACAGCTCGTTGGCGGCGCGGCCGTTGTAGAGCGGCGCGACGGTCGGCTGGATCAGGCCGACGGTGCCGTCGAGGGAGCGGGCATCGCCCCAGGATTCGAGCGGATGCGCCAGCGGCAGGTGCCAATCGGAATGGGCCGCGGTCTCGTCGTAGTAGAGGCCGGCATGGATCTTCAGCGGCACGCGCTCCATGGCCTGCGCGAAGTCGAGGGCGCCCGGCGCCTCGTAGACCGGGTTCACGCCGAGCACGATCAAGGTCTCGACCGAGCCCTCCACCATGGCGGTGCTGAGGTCGTGGAGCGTCCCGGCGCCGATCGCCTGGGCCGGTGCGGTATGCCGCACCGTCGTGCCGGCGTTACCCAAGGCGCCGTTGAGCCGGTGGACGAGCGCATGCAACGCCGGCGAGCCGCTGAGCCCGGTGGTGACGAGGCCGGCGCCGCGGGCCGCGTTCAGCGCAGCGGACGCACGCTCGAGCCAAGCCGCCGACGCGTCGTCGGCGGAGGATGCCGTTCCGCCCTCGGCGAGGCTCAGCAGGTCCCGCGCCAGGGCTTCCATCCGCGTGGCGGCGACCGCGATCCCGTAGTCCGCCTTGGCGCTGGTCAGCGTCGGCGTCGCCGCGGCGGCGTGGAGGGTGAGGAGGTTGCCGGCCGCGTAGGATGCCTTTCGCGCGTCGCTCCAGCGCCGCGCCAGCCCGACCTGCCCGGGGCCGAGGTCGAGCATGTCCCCGTCGAGGGACACGATGGTTCGCGCCTTGGCGAACTCGGGAAGCGTCTCGACCGGCCGGCCGAAGGCGCGCCGGGCTCCTTCGTAGAGGCCGTCGCGCGCGACGCCTGCGCTGACGTACCAGCGCATCGCCGGATAGGTCTTCCGCATCCGCGCGATCTCGGCCTCGAGCGACGGCGAGGTCACCGGTCCGGTGAGCAGGGCGAGGCCTTCGCCGCCCTTCGCCTGCCAGGCCGGCATCTGCGCCAGCATCGCGCCCTGGAAGGCGGCCCACGAACTCGGCCGCCCGATATGCTGCACCGCCTGCGAGCGGAACGGATCGTAGAGGCCGAGCACCGAGGCCTGCGCCAGCACGTCGGTGCCGCCCAGGCTCCAGGGATGGTCGGGGTTGCCCTCGATCTTCAGCGGGCGGCCGTTCCGGGTGGTGACCAGGATGCCGTTGGCGAACCCGTCGAGCAGCGCCGACGAGGCGTAGCTGAGCGGCGCGCCGGGCAGGACCCGTTCGGGCGCGTTGACGTAGGGCAGCTCGTAGTGCCGCCCGTCGCTCGAGTCGCAGGCGGACAATCCGGCAAGCGCGAACGAGGCGGCCATCAGTTTCAGGAAGCCGCGCCGCTCCGGCGAGGCCGCGAGCCGCGCCGCGGCGGGAAACTCGGCCTCCAGGTAGCTTCGGAACTCGGGCGTGTCGGCGACCGCGTCGAGGCTGCGCCAAAAGGCCGGCCCGTCGCCGGACGCCAGGCGCGCGCGGATCGCGCCGATGTCGTGATGCCCGGTCATGTGCGGTCCGTCCCCATCAGCGATGACAGATCGCGCATTCGGTGAGGCGCTCGCCCCCCCGGATGTGGTTCTTGGCGACGAGCTCGGGCCCCAGGGTCGCCTGGTTCTCAGGCGGCTTCCACGTCATGTTCCAGACCTGCTCCTGCGGGCGGACGTACTTCGCCGGATCGCGGTGGCAGTCGAGGCAGAACTGCATCTCGAAGGCGTTGGCGCGGTAGGTCATCTGCATGCTGGTCACGTCGCCGTGGCAGGTCGAGCAGCCGATCCCCTTCGTCACATGGACCGAGTGGTTGTAGTAGACGTAGCTCGGCAGCTTGTTCAGGCGCACCCATTGAAGCGGCTCGTCGCGCGCAAAGCTGTCGCGCACCGGCTTCAGCATGTCGGACCCGGTCCAGATCTGCGAATGGCAGGTCATGCAGGTGTGGGTCGGCGGAATGCCGGCGGTCGCCTGGGTCTCCACCGTCGTGTGGCAGTAGCGGCAGTCGACCCCGAGCTCGCCGGAATGATGCTTGTGGCTGAACGGCACCGGCTGGGCCGGGGCGACCCCGACGCCGGTGACGTAATCCGAGCGCACGATCCCCGCCGCGACGATCGGAATGCCGGCAAGGCACGCCACGCCGGTGAGCAGGGCGAGCCGGTAGATCGCGTCGGCGCCCGGCGAGAACAGCTGCGCCATCAGGCGATGGCCCGCGGGCGCCGAGACCGCCGCATGTCGTCGGTGGAGAGCGTCACCAAGATGTTCGACCCTGCCTCGCCATGCCCGCAGCCCGGTCCCGCAAGGTTGACCCGGTCTGCACCGTCAAAGCAATGCGACGGAGGTTCGCTCTTGCCCGGCCGATGCCACGCGCTATGGAAGAATTCCAAGCTGAGCGACAGGGGCGATTGGCCGCGTTTTCCGCCGGCGAGCGCGGCGTGTGGTGGCGCGCTTTTCGCGGGACCGAAGAGCGCCTATGCGCTGGGAGGCGGCGTGCGATCCGGCGGCCGCCCGGGACCGGCCGATGCGAAAGCCTTCGATCACGTGAGCGGCCATGGAGCCTGATCCGATCGTTCTCGCCTGGCGCGCGGCGCGCGGGCGCCACCTCGCCGCGGTCGCGCTGGCGCTCGGCCTCGGCGGCCCGCTCTGCATCCTCGCCCTGCTCTGCCTGCGCGACCTCGTCCACACCCTGGGCCACGACGAGGCGACGGCACTGGTCTTCCTGCGCGTCGCCATCGCCCGCACGGCCGACGATTTCGTCCTGGTACCGGGCTGGAGCCTGGCGCCGCTCGACCTCGAACGCGCGGCCTTCTTCGGTCTCTCCGCCTGCGCATTGGCGCTCGCCGGCCTCGGCTGGTTCGTCGCCGCCCTGAGCTTCTCGGCCCAGAGCCGTGCGGTCCTGCGCATGCGCGAGGCCGCGACCGCGGCGATCCTCGATGCGCCGCCGGGTGCCCGCGAGGAGGCGCGCGGCCTCGCCGGCCTCCTCGGGCAGGCGCTCGGCCGGGTCGACGGCCTGCTCGCCATCGGCATCCTCGTGCCGGCGATGGCGCTCGGCGCGATCCTCGTCGCCCTGGGCTTCGCCGCCCTGGCCGCCCCGCGGCTGGTGCCCGCCGCGGCGGTCGGCCTGTTCGCGGCCGCGATGGCGCGCGAGCTGATCCTTCGCCGCTCGGCGTCGCGGAGCGCTCTGCGCCTGCGCTCGAGCGCACTCGCGGAGCGGACGCTCGGGGATCTGGTCCGACGCATGCCGGCGGTGCGGATCCACGGCTCGGCGACCCTGGAGCGCGCGCGCATCGCCGAGAAGGCCGCGGCGACCCGCGCGGCGCTGGCGCGCGCCGAGGCGAAGCTCGCCTATGCCCGTGCGCCCTCGCTGGCGCTGGCCATCATCCTGCCGGCGATGGCCGCCGGTGCCGCCCTATGGCGCGGCGGCGGCAACGGTGCGCCGCCCGCCCGCGACGTCGACCCCGCCGCCCTGGTCGCGGCGGCCGGCGCCTTCGCGATCGCGGCGATCCTGATCGCCCTGACGCTCAACCTCTGGCGTCTGCGCGAGGGGTTGAAGCCGCTTTTCCGCGAGACCGCCCGCACGATCGCGGCCCTGGAGGGGCGACGCGGGCGCAAGGGCGGGCTCGCCGTCCCCCGCGCCGGCGATCTCGCGGCGCGGGGCGTCGGCGCCTACGACGCGGCGACCGGCGAACGGCTCTCGGGCGTCGACCTCACGCTGGCGATGCCCTCGCACGTCGCGATCACAGGCATCCGCGGCAGCGGCGCCCGGGTGCTCGCGGCGATCCTCGCGGGCCAGGTCGCGCCGACGGCGGGCAACGTCACCTATGCCGGGCACGATCTCGGCGCGTTCGACGCCGCGGATCGCGCCCGCCGGATCGCGTTCGCCGCCGGCGAGGCGATCCTGGTCGAGGGGACGCTCCGCGCCAACATCCTCTACGGCGCCGATCCCGCGGCCGCGCCCGATCAGCCCGCCTTCGTCGAGATCCTGCGGATCACCGGGCTCGATGCCTTCGCCTATTCCCGCGGCCTCCTCGCCCAGGTCGATCCGGTCGCCGCCCCCGACTTCGCCCGCGCCCTGGTGGCCGCCCGCGCCACGATGCGGACGATGCTGATGGCGGAAGGGGCGGAGCGCCTGGTCGAGCCGTTCGATCCCGCCCGCTACAACCATCAGGCCACGGTCGGCGAGAACATCCTGTTCGGCGAGCCCGTGGGCCAGACCTTCGCGCCCAAGCGCCTCGCTCGCCATCCCTACATGCGCGCCGTGCTGGAGGCGGAAGACCTCGTCCGCCCGCTCACCGAGATCGGCCTCGCGGTCGCGCGCAGCACCGTCGAGATCTTCGCCGATCTGCCCAACGACCATCCGCTGTTCGACGCGTTCTCCCTCTTTCCGGCCGACGAGCGCGGCTACTTCGAGGATCTGGTGGTGCGCCAGCCGAATGCGGTCGCGCTGCGTCGCGGCCCGGCGGGCCAGCGCGACCGCGAGCGGCTCATCGGGTTGGCGCTGCGCTACAGCGAAACCCGCCACCGCTTCGGGCTGATCGACGCCGCGTTCGAGGAGCGGCTCGTCGCCGCCCGCCACTCCTTCGCGCGGATGCTGCCGGCTCACCTCGCCGCCGCGGTCGAGTTCCACGATCCCACGCGGATCAATCCGGCGGCCAGCGTCGAGGAGAACCTGCTGTTCGGCCGCGTCAGCCTCGGAGAGGCCGGGGCGGAGCCGCGGGTGCGGGCGATCGTCCGGCGTGTGCTGACCGAGGAGGGCCTGGAAGCCTCGGTCTATCGGCTCGGCCTCGACAGCCGGGTCGAGCCCGGAAGCGCGGGCACCGGCTCGGTGCTCGGCGAGGGCGCGATCCCGGTCGAGACCCGGATCGCGATCGACCTCGCCCGCTGCCTGATCCGCCAGCCCGACATCGTGGTCGTCGCGATCCTGCTCGACGAGCGCAAGCCCGCCGAGATCGCGGCGCGGATCACCCGCCTGCGCGCGGCCCGGGCCGGCCGCGGCCTCATCGTCTGCGTCCCCGACGCCGCCGACCTCGACGTCCTCGACCCGTTCGATGCGGTGATCGCCGTGGAGAACAGCACCGTGGTTCCGGTGCCGACGAAGCCCGCCCGCGCGCTCGAGCCGGCATGAAGCCATACGGACGCCGTATTGGCCGCACAGGTTCGGGCCGCGTGCCCGTCCCGTGCGCGGCCGCGTCGGCCGCGGCGTCGCGCGACCCTCCCGCCCCGGCCCCGCGATGCCTCCCGCCCACCGTCTGAAAGGTCTGGTCCCGACCGGCTTCGCCGTCGTGCTCGCCCTGCTGTTCGCGGGCGACGCGTCGGCGCAGAACGCCAAGGCCGAGGCGCCGATCCCCGCCGCCACCCTCGCGCTGATGGCGGCCAAGGGCACGAGCCCGCAGGCGCCGGTGCTGTTCCGGGCCTATAAGAAGGATTCCGAGATCGAGGTGTGGAAGAAGGCCGCCGGCGGCCGCTTCGTTTATCTCAAGACCTTCCCGATCTGCCGGTGGTCCGGCCAGCTCGGTCCCAAGCGCAAGAACGGCGACCGGCAGACGCCGGAGGGCTTCTACATGGTGCCGCAGCGCCAGATGAACCCGAACTCGCACTACTACCTGTCCTTCGACGTCGGCTACCCAAACGCCTACGACCGGGCGCATGGCGGAACCGGCTCGGCGGTGATGGTGCACGGCGTGTGCTCGTCGATGGGCTGCTTCGCGATGATGGACCACACCGTCGGCGAGATCTATGCGATCGCCCGCGACGCGCTGAAGGGCGGCCAGGTGGCGTTCCAGTTCCAGGCCTATCCGTTCCGGATGACCGCGGAGAACATGGCGCGCTATCGCACCGATCCGAACATCGGGTTCTGGCGCGAGCTCAAGGCGGGCGCGGACCGGTTCGAGGCGACCGGCGACGAGCTGCAGGTCGGCGTCGAGGGCGGCCGCTACGTCTTCGCGCCGTCGAAGGACCCGGCCAAGGAAGCCGCCGTCGTCACCCGCCGGGCGGCGGAGGAGGCCCGCATCGCCGCCTTCGTCGACGATGGGGCGGCCGCGATCCGCACCAGCTATTCCGACGGCGGCCAACACGCTTTCTGGGCGGCACTCGCCGCCAAGGGCACGTCGCTCGGCGAGGTCAGCCGCCCCGAGGCGCTGGCCTATGCCGGGTTGGAGACGATCGTCATCCCCGCCCGTCGGCGCGCGCCACCGGTGCCCGAGGCGACCTGGGCCGCCTGGGCGGCGCCGGGCTCGCCCCTGTCCCCGACCCATATGGCCGGCTTCGTACCGTCCTACGAGCGCGAGGCCGATCGCTTCGACGGCCTCGAGTCCCGCTACCGGGACCGGCTTCCGCGGCTCGTCCGGGCGGCCGGCGCCGGCGATCCGACGGTGCCCGTTCGGGCTCCGACCGGTCCGCTCGCCCTCGCCGAACGCCCGTGATCTCCGAAACGCGAGGCGTGGATGGGACTTATCCCATGTGCGGGCTCGCACATCGCAGCGTGCGACGGCCACCCATCTCAACCTCTGTCAGAGAGCGGCGATGAGAAAACCACCGTCCGCCCACCGCCTCGGTCGCATTGACGGCGAAGCGGAGAACGGTTCCAGATCGAAGGCGATCGGACCATCCGAACGAAAACGACCCGTGATGACGATGTCGAGAAGTCCAGTATCGGACGGCGGTCTCACGCTGCGCTTCTGGGGCGTGCGTGGTTCGACGCCGGTGAGCGGCCCGGAATACGCCGAGTTCGGCGGCAACACCCCGTGCATGGAGGTGCGCTGCGGCGAGCGCCTGTTCGTCGTCGATGCCGGCTCCGGCCTCTACGCGTGCGGCCAGCACAACCGGCAGGACCTGCCGAAGGACGTCGATCTTCTCTTCAGCCATCTCCATCTCGACCACACCGGCGGACTGCCGTTCTTCAAGCCGGCGGTGTTCGATCCCGAGCGGACCGTCCACACCTGGTGCGGGAACCTCGGCGGGCAGTCGGCCGAGGACACGCTCGGTCGGTTATACGCGCCGCCGCTCTTCCCGGTTACACTCGACGTCCTGCCCTGCACGCTCAAGCATCACGGCTTCCGCGCCGGCGAGACCCTGACCTTCTCCGACGGCGCGACCGTCGACACGATCCTGCTCAACCATCCCCAGGGCTCTGTCGGCTATCGGTTCGAGCATGACGGGAAACGGCTCTGCATCATCAGCGACATCGAGCACACCGATCCCTGGCCGGACGCAGCCCTGATGCGCTTCGTCGAGGATGCCGACCTGATCGTCTACGACGGCATGTTCACCGACTGCGAATACCCGACCTGCCGCGGCTGGGGCCACTCGACCTGGCAGAAGGGCGTCGAGCTGGCGCAGGCCGCCGGCGTGAAGGCGCTGGCGATCATCCACCTGCATCCATGCCACTCCGACGCGACCCTGCGCGCGGTCGAGGCGGACATGCAGGCGATCATGCCGACGGCCTACATCGCCCGCGAGCGCCAGCGCGTCGAGGTCGGCGCGACGCCGGCGCTGCGTCGCGAGCCGCTGATCCGCATCGCCTGACACCGTCACGGCTCACGCCACCGGGCGTCGGCGCCCGCGCATCAGGTAGGCGAAGAAGCCGAACAGCGCGACGCCGATGATCACGCCGCTCCAGCCGAAATTGGTGAGCACCTGCCCGTCGATCGGATGGCCGATCCGGCCGAGCGCCACGAGCAGGCCGAGCGCCGCGATGACGGCCGAGACGAGCATTCCGAGGATCATGGCAGGTCCGGCGTAGTGGTCCAGGATGGCGGCCGTCGCCTCGCGACGGCTTCACCTGCCAGAATGCTTACCCGTGGTTGCCGTTCCGGCGCGCCCGTTCACGGAGGCGTGCGCTGCGGGGCGGTTCACCGGTTGCGGCTCGCAGCCAGTGCGCCCGCAACGAGCGGCGCGAGGATCGCGTCCGCCGCGCGGGTGATCGCGGGGCCGGCCGCGGACGGGCTTCCGGCATCGAAGGGCGGGCGCGGCGCGTATTCCGCCACGAGCTGGCTGGTGCGGGCATAGGCCTCGCCGCGGAGCTTGGCCGCGAGCGCCAGGGCGAAATCGAGCCCGGCCGAGATGCCGGCCGCGGTGGCGCGGTTGCGATCGAACACCACGCGTTCGTCGACCGGCACCGCGCCGAGCAGCGGCAGCACGGTGTCGCGCACGCACCAGTGCGAGGTCGCGCGGTACCCCGAGAGCAATCCCGCTGCTCCAAGGATCAGCGACCCGGTGCAGACGCTGGCGACCCAGGCGGCCCGGTCGGCGCGATCGCGCAGGAAGGCGAGGGTCGCAGCGTCGCGCATCTGGTCGGGCGTGCCGTCCCCGCCGGGAACGAACAGCACGTCGAGGTCGCGCGGGCAGGTCTCGAAGTCGGCGGTGGCGAGGAGGGCGAGCCCGGTGTCGCTCGCCACGGGACCTGCCGCCCGCGCCACGAGATGCAGGTTTCCCGGCGCGAGGCCCGCGAGGATCTCCTGCGGCCCGACGACATCGAGCGCCGTCATGCCCGGAAACAGCAGCATGGCGATCCGCACCGGGCGACCGTCCGGGATCGCCGCAGGTTCGGGTGCGGTGCTTGCCGCCGATCCTCCGACGAGGCCGGTGCAGGCCAGGGCTGCGGCGACGAAGGCGCGGCGATCCACGAAACGGCTCCGGTGTCGGCGACGCCTGCGGCGCATCGCGACCATATGGGGTTTTCGGCTCGGAAGGCGCGGCCGGGCTCGCCGATATGCGCTCACGAGCGTCTTCGGCCCCGGTCGGGGTGTTCGCAGCGCCGACGGCCGCCTATGACGAGAGCACCCATCCCGGCCGTTCGCGGCCGGATCGTCACCGCGGGGCCTTCGCATCGTGAACGTCTATTCCAGCCTCGAACGCCGCTTCGCCCGCCTCGACGCGATCGGCGCCGCCGCCGGCATCCTCGGCTGGGACTCGCAGACCCTGATGCCGGACGGTGCCGCCGACGGCCGCGCCGACCAGCTCGCGGTCCTGCGCGGCATCGCCCACGAGATCCTGACGGCGCCCGAGACCGCCGACGCGCTGTCGGCTGCCGACGAGACCGCCCTCGACCCGTGGCGGGCTGCGAATCTCGCCGAGATGCGCCGCCTCCACGCCCATGCCGCGGCGGTGCCGGGCGACCTCGTCGAGGCGAGCTCGCGGGCGATCTCGAAGGCGGAGATGGTCTGGCGCGAGGCCCGCGCGCAGTCGGATTTCAGGATGCTGCTGCCGCACTTGGCCGAGGTGCTGCGACTCCAGCGCGAGATCGGGGCGATCAAGGGGGCGGCCCTCGGGCTCGGCACCTACGACGCGCTGCTCGACGAGTACGATCCGGGCATGCGGCGCGCGACCATCGATCCGCTCTTCGCCGATCTGCGCACCCGGCTTCCCGGGCTGGTGGCCGAGGCACGCGAGCGGCAGGCGCGCGAGCCCACGCCGCTGCCGCTCGACGGCCCGTTCCCGGTTGAGGCGCAGCGGCGGATCGGGCTGGCCTTGATGCGTGCGCTCGGCTTCGACTTCGCGCGCGGGCGCCTCGACATCAGTCTGCACCCGTTCTGCGGGGGCGCCACCGACGACGTGCGGATCACCACGCGCTACGACGCCGCCGATTTCGGGCGTGCGCTGATGGGGGTGCTGCACGAGACCGGCCACGCGCTCTATGAGCAGGGCCGTCCGGCCGCGTGGCGCAACCAGCCGGTCGGCAAGGCCCGCGGCATGAGCCTGCACGAGAGCCAATCGCTCATCGTCGAGATGCAGGCCTGCCGCAGCCGAGAATTCTTCGCGTTCCTGGCGCCCCTGGTCCGTACGGAATTCGGGCGCGACGGAGCCGCCTTCACGCCCGAGAACCTTCACCGCCTGCACACCCGGGTCGAGCCCGGCTTCATCCGGGTCGACGCCGACGAGGCGACCTACCCGGCGCACGTCCTGCTCCGCTACGACCTCGAATCGGCCCTCATCGCCGGCGACCTCGCAGTGGCCGACCTGCCGGGCGCGTTCAACGACGGCATGCGCAGCCTGCTCGGGCTCGAAGTTCCGAACGACCGCCTCGGCTGTCTGCAGGACATCCACTGGCCGAGCGGCGCCTGGGGCTACTTCCCGACCTACACGCTCGGCGCGATGGCCGCCGCCCAGCTCTTCACCGCGGCCAAGCGCGACGAGCCGGGGATCCTGCCGGGCCTCGCCGCGGGCGATTTCGCGCCGCTGCGCGGCTGGCTGCGCCGCCACGTCCACGAGCAAGGCAGCCGCCTGCCCACCGATGCGCTGCTCGAGCAGGCGACCGGCCGCCCGCTCGGAACCGAGGCCTACCTCGCCCACCTCGAAACGCGCTACGGACCGGCTAGAGCATTTTCATGCGAAGTGGATCCCGGCTCGCGTGAAGGAAACGCGATCTCACAATAAGATGGAGCATCTTCCCTGATCCAGGGATCACGGAAGATGCTCTAGAGCGGGATGATGTCCACCGCCGAGCCGAGACGCGCCTGCGCGAGGTCGGCGACGTGGCGGTGGTGGGTGAACAGGATCGGCTGCACGGTGCCGCCGATCGCAGCGAGCGCTTCGAGGCCGTGGCCGGTCCGCGCGTCGTCGAAGGTCGAGAACAGGTCGTCGCCGATGAAGGGCGCCGGCTCGGACTTGCCGGCGTAGTCCTCCAGGTAGGCCAGCCGCAGCGCGAGGTAGAGCTGGTCGCGGGTGCCCTCGCTGAGGCCCTGGACGTGGACGGTCTCGCCACCGGCGCGGCGGGCGACGATCAGCGCCTTGTCGGCCTCGTCGTAATCCTGCGCGAGGCCGGAGAACCCGCCCCCCGTCAGGGCCGCCATGATCGCGCCGGCCCGGGTCAGCAACGGGTCCTGCTGCCCCGTCCGCTGGCGGGCGATGGCGGTGCCGAGCATCAGGCTCGCGAGCTTGAGCACGGCCCATTGCCGGGCGCTCGCGTGAAGCTCGGCCTCGGCCGCCTTTTTCTGCGCCAATGCCAGCTCGGCCCCGGTCCCGCCCTCCAGCGCCTCGCGCCGTCGCTCGCTGCGATCGCGCTCGGCGAAGGCCGTCTTGCCGCGCTGGTCGAGGTCCTCGTCCTCCATCGCCAGGCTGCGCAGCCGCGCCTCGATCGCATCGGCGTCGATGGCGGCGAGGTCGGCACGCAGCGCGTCTTCGGAAACGCCGTCTGCGGCGCGTGCCAGCTCGACGCGCCGCGCGAGCGCTTCCGCCCGCAACGCGCGCCGGGCGACGAGGCGGCCGTGCAGCGCCTCGACCGCGTCCTGCGCGTCGGCGCCGAGGTCCGGCACCGTGTCGGCCAGAAGACCCGCGAGATGGCCGAGCGCGTCGTCGCGCGCGCGCATCGCCGCTCCGGCCTCCCGCTCCGCCTCGTCGCGCCGCTTCGCGAGCTCGCGCCGGCGGGTCTCGCTCGCCTGCGCCTCCTGCAGCCGCGTCTGCAGGCTGCGGATCGCGGCGCTCGGCTGGATGTAGGCGAGGTCGGGGGCGAGCGCCGCGATCAGCGGCGTGACGGCGGCGTGGTAGGCCTCCATGTCACGGCGGATGCCGGCGACGCGCGCGCGGCGGTTCTCGCGCTCGGCGAGCGCGTTCGGCACCGCCTGCCAGGCGGCGAGGGCGCTCGTCGCCATCTCGGTCCCGGCCGCGCCGTCGAGCCCGATCGCCCGCACCGCGTCGTCCCAGGCATTGCGCCAGGCCGCCTGCTTCGCCTTCGCGTCGGCGAGCGCCGTCGTGGACCGCGCGATGCCGATCGCGGCGGCGCCGATCCGCGCGTTCGCCTCGCGGGTCGCCTCCCATCGCGACGCGATCGCCGCAACGCGCTCTTCCAGGCGGCCGAGGATCAGGCCGACGTCGAGGCCGGCGAGGTCGGTCAGTCCCATCCTTTCGGCAAGATCCAGCAACGGCGCCCGTGCCGCCTCGATCCGCTCGGTGCGGAGCGCGCGATCGATGTGCCGCTCGTCGAGATCGCCCTTGCCCTCGATCAGGGTCTCGGCCTCACCGAGCCACGCCGTCATCTCCGCCGGGGTCGAGGGCGCGATGCCGGCAGGGCGCCACAGGTCGACCCAGGCGGCATGGCCTTCCGCGACCTCGGCTTCGATCTCCCTCAGGATCTCGTCGGCGGCCTCGGCCTCGGCGAGCTCGGCGTCGAGGCGCAGCCGGTCGGCGGCGTGCTCCGCGACGCGGGCGGCGTCGGCGGCGAGATCGTCGGCGAGCCGGTCTGCGGCCTGCGCCAGGCGCTCGTAGGCGGCGATATCCCCCGGCGCTCGCCGGACCCCCTCGCTCAAGGCTTCGCGGAGCGGCGCGAAGGCGGCGTCGCGCTCGGCCCGAAGCGCAGACAGGTCGGAGAGCGTCGCGATCGGCCGGCCGGCCTCGCGCTCGCGCAGGCGCCCCCGCCGCGTCGCGACCTGGCGCCGGGCGGCGTCGCGGCGCTCGACCGCCAGCACGCGCTCGCGCTCCTTGCCGTCTAGCAAGGCCCGGAAGCGCGCCACCGTCTCGACCGTCGGCAGCGGCGCGGCGGCGAGGGCCGCGACGTCGGCCACCGGTGGCGACAGACGGGCCGCCTGCCCGCGCAGCACCTGCTCGGCCCGCCGCACCGTGGCATCGAGGGCGTCGCGCTCAGCGATCACGCCGCGGATCGCCGCCAGCGGGCGTAACGTCTCGCGGAAGGGTGCCGGATCGACCGGCGTGCCGCCTTCGGCCACGTCGCGCAGCAGGCCCTCGTGCTCAATACGCGCCGCGGCGAGGTCGCGCTCCAGCCGGGCGATCGCTGCGGTGTCCTCCTGGCCGTCGCGGATCAGGGTTTCGACCCGGGCGCGGACGGCGTCCGAGGGCTGGCGCCGCGTCAGCGCCTCCACGTCGGGGAGGCCGACCCGCACGGCGAGCCGGGCGAGCTCGGCGTCGAATTGGTCCGCCTCGCCCTGGATGCGGGGCAGGTCGACCCCGTTCTTGTCGAAGCGGTCGATCCCGCGAAAACCTTCCAGGATCTCCTCGGCACGCCCGACGAGCCCGGCATCGACGGCGACGGCGGCGAAGGCCGCCCGGGCCGCGTCCGCCGCCGCATCGATGCGCACGGCGTCCGCCTGCCGGGCGCGCAACGCGGCGCAGGCCTCTCCGAGGCGGTCGACCCAGGCGTCGGGAACCTCGACCAGCCCCGGTTCGGCGTCGTCCCGCGCTGCGAGCCCGTCGATCTCGGCGAGCAGCGGGCCGACGCGCCGGAGGCGGGTGAGGCGCGCCTGCTCGGCCGCGATCCGCATCCGCTCGGCCTTGATCGCGTCGAGCGCGTTCCCGGCCGTGGCGATGCTGTCGTTGAGGTCGCGCCAGTCTCCGGCGCGCAGGCCGGTGTCGCGGATCGCCTTCCGGGCGTCCTCGTAGCGGTCGAACGCCTGGTAGAAGCTGCGGTCCTGGCGCTTGCGCGGCCCGTAGATCCGGTCGGACTCGGCCTCGAGGCTCTTCTGAAGGTCGCTGTAGCCGCGCAGGCCTGAGGCCGCCGCGAACAGGCTGGCGCCGAGCTCGCCCTCGGCGAGCAGCATCTCCCTGGCACCCTCGCGCAGGCTGTTCGCGTCGAGGCCGAAGGCGCGGCAGAACACCTCGCGGGTCAAGCCGCCGAGGAAGGGCGCGAGCACGGTCTCCGGCAGGGGCGCGTCGTCGGCGTCGACCAGGGTGTTGCGGTTGCCCTTGCGGCGGCGGAAGCAGAGCGTCCGCCCGTCGGCGCTGCAGATCTCGGCGCCGATCCGCAGCTGCGGCATCTCATGAAGGAAGGCGTAGGCGGTCCGTGTCCCGATGCCGAAGAGCAGGTCGGTCACCGCGGCGAGCGCCGAGGATTTTCCGGCCTCGTTGGCGCCGAGCACGACGTGCAGGCGCGCATCGGCGCGGAAGTCGACCCGGCGGCCGGTGAAGGGGCCGTAGCGTTCGAGGTCGAGGCTCAGCAGGCGCATGGGTGTCTCCGCTCCGCCGGGCTTCGGCGAGCGTCCGGTGAAGTCGCGCGGCTCAGCATGCGCGCTTGGTCAGGCGGCCGAGGATCATCGCCTCGGCCTCGGCACAAAGGGTGTCGAGGTCGGCGGCGAGGTCGCCGTCCTCGGTCGCCGGCATCTTGGCGGCGATCTCGGCGAGCGCGGCGGTCGCGCGCGCGCGAAACTCCGGGTCGTGGTCGATCTTGGCGAGGAGCGTCGCCGGGTCGATGGCGTCGACGACGTTCTCCCGCGGGCCGCTGCTCGGGCGGGCGGTGTCGATCCTCAGCTTCTCCAGCCAGATGTCCTCGTGGACGCGGTCGGCGGCGGCCTGGATCTCGGCGGTGAGGTTCTCGCGGTCGGCGGCGAGCCGGTCGTGGGCGGCGGTGACGCCGGTGAGGTGCACGCGGACTGCGAGCAGGCGGCCCTCGGCCAAGGCCGCCAGCGGGCGCAGAGCCGCCTCGACCAGGGCCACCGCCTCGCTCTCGCTCTCGGCCGCGTCGACCGCCACCGTGAGGCTGTGGAAGCGCGCATGATCGACGATCAGGCGGCGCACCGCCGTGACCTGCCCGTCGCCGACCTCCACCACAACGGCGCCCTTGGGGCCGCATTCACGGATGCTGCGACCCTGGAGGTTGCCCGGGAACAGGATCCAGGGATCCTGCGACAGCTCGGCATATTCGTGGATGTGGCCGAGCGCCCAGTAGTCGTATCCGCGCGCGCGCAGGTCGGCGACGGAGCAGGGCGCGTAGGTCGCGTGCTGGGCGTGCCCGGTGCAGGAGGTGTGCAGCACGCCGACGTTGAACCAGCCCGGCACGGCTGCCGGATAGGCCAGCGACAGGTTCTCGTCGACCGCCCGGTTGGGAAAGCTCTGCCCGTGAAGCGCGACCTTCAGGTGGTCGAGGCGAAGGGTCTCGGGCTTCTTTGTCGAGAAGGTGCGCACCGCGTCCGGCAGGGTGATCGCCTTGGTGATCACGCTCTCGGCGTCGTGGTTGCCGCGCACCAGCACCACCGGGATGCCGGCCCGGTCGAGCCGCGCGACCTGGCGGGCGAAGAACAGGCCGATCGAGTGGTCGGCCCAGTCGCCGTCGTAGACGTCGCCGGCGACGATCAGGAACGCGACGCGCGCCTCGATCGCATGGCCGACCAGGTCCTCGAACGCGCGCCTGCCGGCGGAGGCGAAGCGCTGGGCGATCTCGGCGTTCCGCGCCGAGAGCCCGGCGAGCGGGCTGCCGAGATGCAGGTCGGCGGCGTGGATGAACGTGAAACGCGTCATGGTCCCCGTGATCTGGGTCCTCGGGATCCGGAGCGCTGCCCCGCGGCAGGTCCGAACGGATCGAGATGGGTTCTGGGCGCTCGCGCCGCGAGGCTCAAGGGTCGAGGGTGGTTGCGTCAACAGGGCAACGGGATCATCGGTCGCGCGTTGGGACGCGGGCGTGATACCCCCGCACCCCGTCCCGGTCTCGCGCCTGCCCGGGGCTGTCAGGCGAGCGCCGTCAGGAGCACGAACGGCCCGCATGGCAACGATCCAGGTTTCCCCGGCGTCCCTCGGCCTCGACTCGGTCGCGCCGGCGCCGATCCGCCAGGCGGATGCCGCGGCGGTGTCGCGCAAGGTCGTCAGCTGGAACCTGCTGCGGCGCACGGGCGCGGCGGTCGAGGACGTCGTCGCCCTGATCGAGCAGGAACGGCCGGACCTGCTGCTGATGCAGGAGGCGACCCGCGAGATCGCCGGGATCACCGACCGCGTCGGCGGATCCTATGCCTGGGTGCCGCTGCCGGGGCGCATCCACGGCCTGGCGATGTGGTGCCCGACCCCGTGGGCGAAGACGCCGACCGTCGTCAAGCTGCCGTCCGGCGCGGTCGTGCACCGGGTCTGCCAGGTGCTCGATTTCGGCGATTTCGGCGTGGCCAACGTGCACCTGTCGCACGGCCAGATGCTGAACCGGCGCCAGCTGCGCCGGATCGTCGGGATGCTGCCGGAGCGCTCGGCGATCCTCGGCGACTACAACATCGTCGGGCCGGCGCTGGTGCCGGGATTCCGCGACGTCGGCCCGCGCCGGCCGACGCACGCGATGGTCGAGATGGTGCCGCTGCGCCTCGACCGCTGCCTGGTGCGCGGCCTCGTCTGCCGCGAGCACGCGGTGCTGCCGCGCGGACCCTCAGACCACCGCCCGATCGTCGTCCATCTCAGCCCGGCCCCGCCCGGCGAGGCGCCGCGCCTGCGCTTCAGAGGTATGGCAGCAGCAGTCGCACGCCTGCGTCGCGCAAACGGACGGGCAAGACCCGTGCGTTGATCGCGTCCAGGGTCAGCGGCGTCTCCATCTTGGCGCGGATGAAGCTCTCGAGCTGCGCGGCGAGATCCGCGTCGTGGATCTCGACGTTGAGCTCGAAGTTCAGCCGGAAGCTGCGCATGTCCCAGTTCGCGCTGCCGACGAAGCACCAGGCCCCGTCCACCACCGTCGCCTTGGAATGGTCGAAGGGCGGCTCGTCGAGCCAGATCCGCACGCCGTTGCGCAGCAGCGGCGCGATGTGCGCCCGCGTCGCCCAATCGATGAAGTGATGGTCGCTGATCCGCGGGATGACGATGTCCACCGTGATCCCGCGCTGGCTGGCGAGGATGAGGGCGTTCATCACCACCTCGTCCGGCAGGAAGTAGGGGGTGACGACGCGGACCGAGCTGCGCGCGCAGGCCAGGGCCTGCAGGATCACGAACTCGATCTTCTCCACGTCCGCGTCGGGCCCGGAGACGACGACCCGCGCGATCGATTCCCCGACCGGTTGGAGGTCGGGGAACCAGTCCGGCCCTTCGAGCGCACCGCCGTCGGCGAAGGCCCAATCGGCCGAGAAGGCCAGCATCAGCTGCTCGACCACCGGGCCGGCGACGTGGAAATGGGTGTCGCGGATCGGGTGGTCCGGGCGCGTCCGCAGGCGGTTCGGCTGCGAGATGTTGAGGCCGCCGGTGAAGGCCTCGCGCCCGTCGAGGATCAGCAGCTTCTTGTGGGTGCGCAGGTTCAGGAACGGCATGCGCCAGGGCAGGCCCGAATGCATGAACAGGGCGGCCGGCACGCCCGCGGCCCGCAGGCGCCGGAAGGCCGCGGCGCGGAAGTAGCCGCCGCCGATGCCGTCGATGATCACCCGCACCGCGACGCCGCGGTCCTGCGCTTCCTTCAACGCCGCGCAGAAGGTCCGTCCGGTGGGATCGTCGCGGAAGATGTAGCTGGACAGGGCGATGCTGGTTCGCGCCGCGCCGATCGCCGCCAGCATCGCCGGATAGGCCGCGTCGCCGTTGCGGAACAGGCGGATCGTGTTGCCGGCCAGCGCCGGCAGGCCGGAGATGCGGCGCACCGCCCTGTCCAGCGGCCACATCACCTCGGGGACGATGGCGTCCTCGGTGCTCGGCGCGCCGGGCGCCGCGGAGGGCTTCGACTGGAACTTGCGCGCGCGGCGCTCGACCCGGTTGATCCCGAACAGCAGGTACAGGGACGTCCCGAACACCGGCGACAGCCAGGCGAGCCCGATCCAGCCGACCGCGACGCTGACCCGGCGCTTGCGCAGCAGCGCGTGCAGGGTGACGCCGAGCGCCAGCACGGTGCCGATCACGGCCGCGACGTCGGCCCTCAGATGTGCGGTGGACTGCAGCCACCGGATCAACGCGTCTTCCAAAGGTCGTGTCCGCTCTCGATGTCCCGCGCCGATATACGGGAAACGGCGCGATGCGCGCGGACGCGGCAGCGTGTTTTTTCCGTGAGCGCGATAGGGATGGCCGATCGTCGGGCGACGATCGCCGATGATCGTCCGCGCTGCGCTGCGATCTCCGTTGCCTGGGCGCCGCGGGAATGATTCATCTCCTGCATCGGACGCCAGATCCGCATGGGAGAGAACGATGCCCGCACCATCGAAGCCGAAACCGCCGGCCGAAGGCCGAAACGCGGCGGACCTGGACCTCGGCGCCGTGCCGCGCCGGGACGTCTTCCGCGGCCTCGCCGCCCTCGGCCTCGGTCTGGCGGCGACGCCGGCCTTGGCGCGCGAGCCGGCGGCACCCGCCATCGCGCGCGAGGAGTTCCGCGTGCCGACGGGCGAGGACGGGATCGAGCTCTACGTCCGCAACAAGCACCCGGCGGGGCAGGCGCGCTTCGCCGCCGACCGGATCCTGCTCTACGTCCATGGGGCGACCTACCCGGCCTCGACGGCGTTCGACCTGCCGCTCGCCGGCCTGTCGATGATGGACTACCTGGCCGGGCTCGGCTTCGACGTCTACCTCGTGGACCTGCCCGGCTACGGGTTCTCGAGCCGCCCGAAGCAGATGGACCGGCCGGCCGCGGACAACCCGCCCTTCATGCGCACCGCCGACGCGGCGAAGGCCGTGGGCGTCGCCGTCGACTTCATCCTGAAGCGGCGCGGCGTCGAAAAACTCGACCTGATGGGATGGTCCTGGGGCACCTCGACGATGGGGCTCTACACCACGACCCACAACGACCGGGTCAACCGCCTCGTGCTCTACGCGCCGCAATGGATCGCCAAGGCGCCGCCGAACCTCGGCACCTCCGGGCCGCTCGGCGCCTACCGCACCGTCACCCGCGACAGCGCCCGGGACCGCTGGCTAAAGGGCGTCGCCGGGGACAAGCGCGCCGACCTGATCCCGGCGGGCTGGTTCGAGCAATGGGCGGATGCGACCTGGGCCACCGACGCGGCCGGCGCGGCCTCGTCGCCGCCGGTGCTGCGCGCGCCGAACGGCGTCGTCGCCGACTCGCAGACCTACTGGCAGGCGGGAAAGCCGCTCTACGACCCGGGCGAAATCCGCGTCCCGACCCTGATCATCCACGCGGAATGGGACGCCGACCTGCCGAGCTACCAGGCGCAGGAATACTTCACCCAGCTGACGAACGCCCCCTACAAGCGCTTCGTCGAGCTCGGCGAGGGCACGCATACGGTGATGATGGAGAAGAACCGCATGCAGTTCTTCCGCGAGGTCGCAGCCTTCCTTCAGGAGGCCGAGCCGCAGGCGCTGAACTGAGCCGGTCGGGCGCGGGTCACGCGGCCGCGCCCACCGGCGTCTCCCGCACCTGCCCCGGCCGCAGGGTGCCGGTGAGCAGGTCGACCTGGGCGACGAGGCGCTGAAGCTGCGGGCTGCGCGCCTCATCGGGGCGGTCCGGCAACGGATAGCGGTGCTCGGCCAGCGCCGCGAGCGTCGCCGCGATCCAGGCCTTCCACGGGCCGTCCTCCGCGCCCGCCGGCGCGCCGGCATGGCGGAGCACGGTGAGACGGGCGCTGATCCGCCGGAGCGTGGCGTCGGCGACCATCGCCGCCTCGACCTCCGGGTGGTGACCGGCGCGCGGCTGCTGCAGGGCGCGCGACAGGGCGGCTTCGAGGTCGTTGAGCGCGAGGCCGGCGCTCCGGGCACAGGTCGAGAGCTTCGCCTCGCGCTCCGAAAGCGGCGTCTCCGCGAAGGCGGCTTCCGCGAAGGCGGCATGGCTCGCGAGCGCGCGGCGCAGTTCCTTGCGGACTTGGTCCGGCTCCCAGATCGGCCACAGCAGCAGGCAGCTGACCACGGCGATCAGCCCGCCGAGGATGGTGAACAGCGCACGCATGCCGACCACCTCCCAGGAGGAATGGCCGGGCGTGATCACCTCGATCAGCAGCACGATCAGCGGGGTCAGGCAGGCGACGAAGACGCCGTAGCTGACCTGCCGCGCGGCGAAGCCGACGATGCTCAACGGCAGGATCAACGCGATCTGCATCAGCGGCGTCGTCGCCATCTGCGCCAGCAGCGCGCCGACGAGGCCGCCGAGCACGGTGCCGCCGATCCGCTCCAGCGCCCGCTGCCACGTCGCCGAGTAGAACGGCTGCATGGTGAGGACCACGGTCATCACCAGCCAATGCGAGAACGGGCCGGCCCAGATCAGCGTCGCCGCGAGCGCCGGGGCGCAGACCGCGCTGGCGCGCACCGCGTGGCGGAGGTTGGCCGAGGCGAGGGTGAAGTTGGTGCGCAGCGGCCCGAAGAACCGCGCACGCCAGTCGAGGCTGCCGCCGTCGGAGAGCGCCCCGCCGGGGCGGTAGCCCTCCGGCGTCGAGAGCTTGGCCCCGATCCGGACGCGCTCGATGATGCGCTCGGCCAGGCGCGCGAGGATCGGCGTCGCCTCCAGCCCTTCCGTGGCGCGGGCGATCGCCGGCTCCAGGCGCGGCAGGTCGAGGTCGACGTCGTCGCGGATCGCCCGGGCGATGGCGATCAGCAGCGGGCGCAGGCGTCGCAGGAACAGCTTGGCGGCGGCGCGCCGGTGCGGCTCGGGCGCGCTCTCGATCAGCTCGGCGATGCCGATCAGGCCGGAGAACAGCTGCTCGGCCGTCTCCAGGCGCAGCAACGCCTGCGCCGTGCGCTCGGAGACGCGCTCGCGGGAGCGCGCGAGGTCGAGGAGGAGCGCACGTGCGGATTCGATGCCGGCGCGGACGCCGCGGCGGTGGGCGCGGGCATGGCCGTCGAAGGCGGCGGCCACCGTCTCGGGCGCGGCCGCGAGCTTCTCGAGATCGCCGGTCAGCCGCGCGAGCGCGTGCCAGACCTCGGCGATGGCGCGATGGGCCGCGCGGTAGGGGTGCAGCCGCCACAGCACCAGCGCCAGCACGGTCGCCCACAGCCCGCCCGCGAGGAACATCGCGGCGATGATCGCGGCTTCCTGCGGGCTCAAGGGCCGGTCCATGGCGATGCAGAGCACCACCACGAGCACGTTGCCCGCGGCCTGGGCCTGCACGCTCCAGACGCGGGCGTAGGCGCAGGCGAAGATCACCGCGCAGGCGGCCGGCACGACCACGAGCGGGCCGTAGGGCTGGATCAGCCCGAACACGCCCCAGATCAGGGCGCCGAGCACCGAGAAGGCGGTGAGCACGCGCAGGCGGATGCGGATCGGGCCGCCGGTGTCGCAGAAGCAGGTGAGGTTGGCCGCGAGCGCCATCGTCAGGAGCGGCGGCCACTGAATCCATTCGTTGGCCAGCAGCACGATCGCGAAGGCGAAGGCCGCGCGCACGCCCTCGACGAGGCTCAGGCCCCGCGGGTCGAGGGCCACCGGCAGCCGCGTCAGGTCGGAGCCGGGCCGGCCGAGGCTCCCGCGCCCGCCCGCGACCCTGCGGCGGCGCAGCCGCACGACCGTCCGCTTCGCGGTCTGCTTCGGCATGCTCGGGACAGGGTCTGCCAACCTTCGGCTCCAGCGCCGGATCGGACCTCGGCGCACCGGAGGTCTAGAACCCTTCGCCCGCGAGCGGAACCGCCGGGGCGGCATCTCGGACCTGCGCGGCCTCATCCCGAAAATGCCGTCGTCGCCCGTCATCTTCCGGCGATGATCGTCAGCCTGCCGCCGGCCCCGCCCACCCTCGTCGAACCTGCATCCGCCCGGCCCTGCGATGCCGCGACGCGCGCCCGCCTGCTGTCGCCTCCGAGCCCCGGCGACGAGACCGTCAGCCTCGCGTGCTCGATCGGCTTGAGCCCCGGCGACCACGTCCTGCGTCGGGTCGTGATCGAGGGGGCGGAGGCCTCGGGCACCGAGATCGACTGCGGCGGCGCGACGATCGGCCGGGCCGAGCCGGCGCCGACGCTCGCGGAGCTCGCGGTCGAGATCCGCTCGCGCGCGCCGACCGGAGCGGGGGGGATCTGGTCGCGGCCGAGCGGCGTGACCCTGCGCAACTGCCGCATCCTCGGCCACATTCGCGTCTGGGGCATGGGCCTCAACGGCCAGGGGCTCGCGGTGAAGGCGTCCTCGCACAGCCTCGGCCATACCGAGCGGGCACAGGCCGCCGCGCCGACAGAGGTCGCGATCCGCGATTCGACGATCACCGCGCTCGGGCACATCCCGATCTACCTCGCCCCCGGGGTCACCCGTTTCACCCTCCAGGGATCGACCCTGAACGGGAACTCGGGCGCGGACGCGATCTACCTCGACGCCGAGAGCGCAGACAACGTGATCGCCGACAACACCATCGACGTCGCGATCGGGCGCGAGGCCATCGCCGTCGACGGCTCGGCGCGCAACCGCATCACCGGAAACCGCATCGCCCAGCACGGGCAGGGCGGCGTGCGGCTCTACCGCAATTGCGGGGAGGGCGGCACGGTCCGCCACCAGAGCCCGTCGGACAACGTGATCACCGGCAACGTCTTCACCGGCGGCGGCGGCCTGTTCGGGTCGACGGCGATCGTCGTCAATTCCCGCGGCGGATGGCGGCTCTATTGCGGCCAGGATGCCGGCTACCCGTTCGGCAGCAGCCGCGACGATGCCGACGGCGGCACCGGCAACGTCGTCGAGCCGAACACGAGCGAGTGATCCGGCCTCAGCCGCCGGCCATCACGAGCGCCCAGAAGCGCTTATAGCGGGTGCCGGGCGCGTCGACGCGGGCGATGCCGATCCGGCGGATCTGCGGGATCAGCATGTTCTTGTTGTGCTCGGGCGAGGCCTTCCAGCGGGCCAGCACCTGATCGAAGGTCTCGGAGCCGGCACTGAGGTTCTCGGCCGACCAGGTGCGGCCGAGCCCGGCCGACGCCATCCGCGACGTGAAGCTGCCGCCGGCCTCGTGGCTGAGCTGGCCGGTGCGGGCGTTGTTGCCGGCCTGGAACGCCGCCGCCGTGACCAGCCCCGCGTCGACCGTCACCGGTCCGAGCCCGTGCTGCGCCCGGTAGCGCGAGATCGCGGCGGCGGCAGCGGTCTCATCGAGGATCACGGGGCTCACCGGGCCGGGACTCTCGAGGATCGTCGGCGTCCCGCAGGCGGAGAGCGCGAGGGCGAGGAGGCCCAGGCCGGCGAAGGCGTTGCGGTGGCGGCTGGCGCGGTGGGTCATCGGAAAAGGGTTCGCTGGCGGGACGGGCCGTCGCCTTGGCCCGGCCGATGCGGCGAAACCGGGGCGCGCGGACGCCCGCACGACGCAAGGGCGGACGCCTGTGCCCGCGACGCCACGCCCAGCCTCAGATCCGTGTGCCGGGATCGCGCAGCGGCGCCCCGCAGCGCCAGCCGGTGATCCGGTATTCCGGGTGCTCGCCGACCCAGCGGGCGAGCTGCGGTTGCGCGACGTGCTGGCAGGCGCGCGGCGTGGCGACGTCGAGCGGCATGCGGCGCGCCTCGCAGGTCTCGGGAGCGCTCGCCATGCACGCGGTGAAGTACAGAAAGAACACGCCGGTCATCGCGATCCTCCGAGAGCCGCTGCCCTACGGCGCGCGGCGACGACGCTAGCACCGTGGCGGTGGCCGTCGATGCGCCGATCCAACGCACCCCGGGGCTCAGCCGGCGTGGAGTCCCGCAGGCCGGCGCCGGCGCGACGCGGGCGGCTCGGCACCTTGCCGGCCCGTGACGGACGCGATCACCCGGTATTCGGCGCTGTCGATCGGGGACGATCGATCCTCGTTCCCGCATGGCCGCGGCTCGGCCGCAGCTTGCATGCGCCTTCGCACGATGAATAATGAACAGGGAGTCGGCCCGCGCGTCGAACGTCATCGCCGGCCGAACCGTGACGCTGCAATCCTTCACCTTCGCTGCGCAGGAGCCTGACGCCCCCGACGGGTTCGGCGCCTATCACGATCTCTATGCCCACGGCTCCAACGTGGCCTTGGCGGGCGAGCGGTTCTACGCCCGCTTCCAGGCCCATCGCTTCCCGCGCATGGTGGTGTTCGATCGGTTCCTGCACGGCTTGGTGCACAGCCGCGACGCGACGCGGGTGCGCCGCGACGGCTTCGATCACGTCAACCTCCATCTCCTGCTCGCCGGCACGCTGTGGGGCGGTGTGCCCGGCGACGAGGGGCGGGTCGCGCCGGGCGAGATCCTGCTGTTCGATACGACGCGACCGCAATCGAGCCGGGCCGAGCACGCGCACGTCGTCACCATCGCGCTCGCGCGCGATCAGGTCGAGGGTCCGCTGCGCGCGTTCCGTGCCTTCCATGGCGCGGTGCTTCCGGAAGCATCCGCCGGATTGCTCGCGGACCTGATGGTCTCGCTCGCGCGCAGGGGTGCCGCGGTCGACCCGCAGGCCGCGGCCGGGGCGGGGCGTGCGCTCGCGATGCTGCTGGCGGGGGCGCTGGGCGACCGGTCGGTCGCCGGCCTCGACGCGGACATGGACGAGCAGTCGATGCGTCTCAGGCGCGAGCGCGCCGAGGCCTTCATCGCCGCGCGCCTGTCGGACCCGGCCCTCGACGCCGAGACGATCGCGCGCGGGATCGGCGTCTCCCGCAGCATCCTGTATCGCTCGTTCTCGGGCGAAGGCGGCGTCGCGAACGTCCTGCGGCTTCGGCGGCTCGAGAGCCTGCGCGCCTGCCTGAGGCGGCCGACCGAGACCCGCTCGATCGCGGCCCTGGCCTTCGCCTGCGGCTTCGGCAGCGAAAGTCATTGCAACCGCGCGTTTCACGCGGCATTCGGGCAACCGCCGGGCCAGTTCCGTGCCGACCTGCAGCGGGCGCGCGCCTCCCGGGCGAGGATCGCCGAAGACCGGTCGCAGCTCGCCGCGTGGCTTTGTGAACTCTACTGATCCGGGCGTCCCGCACAGATCCGTCCGTTCGCCCGCCCCCTTGCCGACCGCGGATCGCAGCGCAGGACGTTCGGGCCGGCCGCTGATGCTGCTCCTGGCCTCGACGCAGCTCTTCGCCTTCAGCGACCGCTTCCTGATCACGGTCATCGCCACGCCGCTCAAGCACGACCTGATGCTGAGCGACGCCGAGATCGGACTGCTCCAGGGCTCTGCCTTCGCGCTGCTCTACGCAGGGGCGCTGCCGGGGTTCGGCGCGATCGCCGATCGCGGGCACCGGCGGATGGTGCTGCTGGCATCCCTCCTCACCTGGACGATCGCGACGATCGCCTGCGGGCTGTCCGGTTCCTTCGCCGCGCTGTTCGCGAGCCGCGTGCTCCTCGGGCTCGGGCAGTCGGGGATCACCCCGGCGGCCCTGTCCCTCCTGGCGGTCAGGATCGAGCGCGCGCAGCTCGGGCGCGGCATCTCGCTCCTGACCGCCGGCGGGACGCTCGGGCGAAGTCTCGCCTTCCTCGTCGGCGGCGCGACCCTCGGCTGGCTCTCGGGACGCGCCGGGATCGCGATCCCCGGGTTCGGCACGCTGGCACCCTGGCAGGCCCTGTTCGTGCTGGCGGCCCTGCCGAACCTCGTGCTGTTGGCCCTCATCTGGCGCATCGCCGAACCTTCGCAGCCGGCCGTGCCGGTCGCCCGCCCGAAATGGTCGCGCGTCGTCGGATGGATGATCCGCCGTCGCGGCGCCTACCTGCCGCATGCCGCGGCGGCGACCGCCGCGATCCTGATGGGCCAGACGCTGACGGCTTGGGCGCCGACCTTCTACGTGCGCACCCACGGCGTCACGCCGGCCGAGAGCGGCCTGGTCCTCGGTCTCGTGGTTCTGGTCACCGCACCGATCGGGCACGTCGTCGGCGGGATCGTGCTCGACCGGGTCCGGCGCACCAATCCGCGGGCCGCGCCGCTGATGCTGGGCCTCGGCCTCCTCTTCGCGCTCCCCGCCACCGCGACGATGGCTCTGGCGCCGGGCCTCGGGCCGTCCCTGGCGGGGTTCGCCGCCCTCGTCGTCGCCCTCGGCTTCTGCAGCCCCCCGGGGTTGGCCGGCATCCAGTTCCTGACGCCGGTCGCGTTGCGGGGCCGGGTCAGCGGCGTGTTCATCGCCTTCGTGACCCTCGTGGCTCTGGGCGCAGGGCCGGCGCTGCTCGGCCTCCTGAACGACCGGGTGTTCGGCACCGACGGGATCGGGCGGGCGTTCGTCGCGCTGTACGCGGTGGTCGGAGGCCTCGGCGTCGTCTTCGCCCTGATGGCGGCGCGGCGGGATTCCGGCCGGCGGCGCCGGCGGGCCTGATCAGGCGGCGGCCATCGCCCGGCCGAGCGCCACGGGCGCGAAGGCCCGCATCAGCGCGCCGTCGAGATGGCCCTTCATCCTGTCCATCGTCGCCAGCGCCTCGGGCGCCGCGATCGGATCGCGGTAGGTCCTGCGCTCGGTCAGGGCCGAGAACACGTCGCAGATCGCGACGATGCGCACGAGATCGGTGATCGCGCTGTCCTGCAGGCCGGCCGGATAACCGGTGCCGTCCATCTTCTCGTGATGGTGGCGCACCACCTCGACGATCTCCGGCTCGAAACCACCCTGCGCGACCAGCAGCCCGGCGCCGATCTCCGGGTGCCGCCGCATCAGGCGCATCTCCTCCGGCGTCAGGCGGCCGGGCTTGTTCAGGATCTCGACCGGGATGCGCGCCTTGCCGATGTCGTGCAGCAGCGCGGCCTTGGTGAGGCGATGCTGGTCGGCACGCGACAGGCCGACCAGCGCGCCGAACGCCGCGGCGTAGCCGGCCACGCCGAGCGTATGCTGGTAGACGCCGGCATCGTGCCGCCAGACGGTGGCGAGCCAGTCGCCGATCCCGGCCTCGGACACCGCCGCGAGGACGAGGTCTGTGCCGCGGTCGATCTCGGCCTGCTGGAACCCGGCTCCGAGCGCCGCCGAATCGAAGATCTCCGTGACGATCCCGGTGGCGGTCGCGCTGCGCGCCTCGAGACGCCGCGTCCGGTTCGCCCCGACCTCGATCATCGCGAAGACGCCGGCGAGGATCGTCTCGCGCGCGGCCGTCGCGGGCAGGCTTCTCACGATCGGCGAGGAAGAGGGACGCTGCGGGCCGCCGCGGCGCAGCACCAGCGTCGGGATCCAAGGAGTCTCGGCGAGGATGGCGTCGGCGATCGGCGGTGCGAGATCGAGCACCACCAGGGCGGGGCGTCCGCCGGCGAGCGGCCAGGCGGCCGCCGTGCGGCACGGCATCACCAGATCGATCCCGCGCGCCAGCGGACGCCGCAGGTCGGCATGATCGGTGATCAGGAGGACGAAGGCGTCCTCCGCGGCCGGGAACTGGGCGCCCTGAGCCAATGCCGGAAATCCTCGGTTGTCGTCGTCAACGCTTCGTTGACGATAAACCGAACTTCGTGAGTGAACCGTTTCCGGATATTTCGGCGACGCCACGCTAATGCCCGATTCGGCGTCGGCGTTCACCTCGTCCGTGAGCGGGCAGAGTGCGCAGGTCGCCGGCGCACGGGATGCGCCCGTCGTCGATTCAGGCGACCGTCGCGCCGTGGACGTCGGCGTCGATCGCGCGGGCGCCGCGCGCCTCGGCGCCGTCGGTGAGGAAATCGGCGAGCTTCACGACGAGCAGCACCTGCACGCTGGCGAGGGCGGCGAAGACGGCGAGGAACGAGGTCAGCATGGCGGGATCCGGTTGCGTGTTGCGACGCAATAGATCTCATGCTGCGCTGCATTCTGGTATACCAAACGCCACATGCCAAATATGCGAATCACGCATGCGCTCGGGCTCGGCCGATATGTTCCGCCGATCCGGCTCGGAGCCTCCGAACGATCCCTGAGGTCAGTCGAGATAGGCGCCGTAGGCGTCGACGTGGTCGGCGAGGCCGATGCCGTGGTCGCGAACCAGCCGCTCGGCGAGCTCGACGTCGCGCGCTTCCAGCGCGTCGATGATCGCGACGTGCTCGCGAATCGACTTCTCCGCCCGGTCGCCCTGGCGCAGGGCGGTGTTGCGGATGCCGCGCACGTGCATCAGCAGGTTGCTCGACAGCTCCGAGATCATCGCGCATTGCCCGAGCGAGATGATCTTCTGATGGAAGCGGATGTTGGCGTCGGAGTACTCGTCGATGTGCTCGGCCGGGCGGCCGTCGTAGAATTCGGGGAAGGCCTCGCGCAGCGAGCGCAGCTCGGCGTCCGAGGCGCGGGTGCAGGCGAGCCGGGCGGCCATGCTCTCGAGCGCCGCCCAGGCATGGATCATCCCGACGATCTCTTTCTTGGTCTTCTTGATCACGAACACGCCGCGCCGGGCCTCGGAGCGGACGAAGCCCTCCTGCTCCAGCACCGTCAGCGCCTCGCGCACCGGCGTCCGGCTGACGCCCAGATCCTGCGACAGCTTGCGCTCGTCGAGACGGACCTCGTCCGGGCGCCCGTAGATGTCCATGTTGGTGATGAACGTCTTCAACGCCTCGTAGGCCAAGGTCCGCAGGCTCGAACTGACCACGATCGGCTTGATGCTGAGCGACTCGGAGTTCGACATGCCGTACCCGTCGGTCCGCGTTCTTCGGTTTGTGTTCGACGCGCGACCGACCGCCGAAGTAACCCAAACCTCGGCGCCAGCCTAGATGGCACCCGTGCGCTCCACACAGGCACCGCTCGGCGCGTCGTGGGCGGGACCAAGGCGGCTCGGCGTCAGGATCGTCAAAGCACCGCCCGACCGCGTGCACGTCCGATCCTTCTCGGTAATCCCGGCGAAATTTATGTATTTTTATTCCACTCTCGTTGACAGGTTCCGCGCGGATGACGCACGATATTTCTGGCATACCGTAGACCAGAGATTGGCCGGCTGAGGCGCTGACTTTTTCTTGTTGCGGTGCCAAAAGTTTTTCCGAGATGAGCCGTGCAATTGAAGCTGCATCGGAGGCCGGAACGCGGCATCAGGATCATGCCGACATTGCGGTTCGCGCGTGAACGACGGTGTTCGCGCGACGACATCGAGGATTGAAGGGCGTCGGCGTTCCATGGCGCGCCGTCTGACGGCCGGCTCGGACGCCGGCCGCCACACGACGACGCTGCGGTCAACGCAGACGACACGCCACGTGCCGGACAACCGGCCTTACGCGAGACCTCTGGGAGGATGACATGATGCACGAAGAACGGCCGGCGATCGGACGGGTGTCCGACGGATATCGATGGATGCAGCTCGCGCTGGGCGTGATCTGCATGGTGATGATCGCGAACCTCCAGTACGGCTGGACGTTCTTCGTGCCCGACATCCAGAAGAAGTTCGGCTTCGACCGCGCCGCCATCCAGTGGGCGTTCACGCTGTTCGTGCTGTTCGAGACCTGGCTGGTGCCGGTCGAGGGCTGGTTCGTCGACAAGTACGGCCCGCGCGTGGTCGTGCTGTTCGGCGGCCTGCTCTGCGGGATCGGCTGGGTGATCAACTCCTACGCCACCTCGCTCAACATGTTCTATCTCGGCCAGGTCATCGCCGGCATCGGCGCGGGCGCGGTCTACGGCACCTGCGTCGGCAGCGCGCTCAAGTGGTTCCCAGACAAGCGGGGCCTGGCCGCGGGCATCACCGCCGCGGGCTTCGGCGCCGGCTCGGCCTTCACCGTGGCGCCGATCCAGTGGATGATCGCCGAGAACGGTTTCCAGGCCGCCTTCCTGTGGTTCGGTCTCGGCCAGGGCCTCGTCGTCTGCCTGCTGGCGTTCTTCCTGGTCTCGCCGAAGAAGGGTCAGGTGCCGGAGGCCGCCGTGAACGCCAACGTGATCCAGACCCGGCGCAACTACGCGCCCGGCGAAGTCGCGAGGCAACCGATCTTCTGGCTGATGTACTTCATGTTCGTCATCGTCGGCGCCGGCGGCCTGATGATCACCGCCAACCTGAAGCCGATCGCCGCCGACATCGGCGTCGACAAGATCCCGGTGACGATCCTCGGCGTGACCATGGTGGCGATCACCTTCGCCGCGACCATCGACCGGGTGCTCAACGGGCTGACGCGGCCGTTCTTCGGCTGGGTCTCGGACAAGATCGGCCGCGAGAACACGATGTTCATCGCCTTCGCAATGGAAGGGTTCGGCATCTACATGCTCTACCTCTGGGGCCACGATCCGCTGTGGTTCGTGCTGCTCTCGGGCTTCGTGTTCTTCGCCTGGGGCGAGATCTACTCGCTCTTCCCCTCGACCTGCACCGACACCTTCGGCTCGAAGTTCGCGGCGACCAATGCCGGCCTGCTCTATACCGCCAAGGGCACGGCGGCCCTGCTGGTGCCGGCGGCGAACTACCTGCAGCAGAGCTCCGGCAGCTGGGACGGCGTGTTCCTGATGGCCGCCGGCGCCAACATCCTGGCCTCGATCCTCGCGATCGCGGTGCTGAAGCCCTGGCGCAAGCGCGTGGTCGCCAACGCGATGCTAGCCGCGCCCGAGACCACCACCACCCGCGGGGTCGTGGCCGCCTGAGGGCGCCACCCCACCGACAGGTCCGAACGCGACGAGGCCCGGCACCGTCTTTACGGTGCCGGGCCTTCGCGCATATCGGGGGGAGGGGAACCGGAGGATTGCGGATGGACGCCGACGAGACCAGGGCGCGGGCGTCGGTGGTGGAGGCCGCGCGCGGCCTCGATGCGCAGGGCCTCAACCGCGGAACCTCGGGCAACGTCTCGCTGCGCTGGCGCAACGGCCTGCTGATCACGCCGTCGGGCATCCCGAGCGGGCGGATGGCCCCGGAGGACGTGGTCTTCCTCCGCATGGACGGCAGCTTCGACCATCCCCTGAGCCCGTCCTCGGAATGGCGCTTCCATCGCGACATCCTGCAGTACAAGCCGGCGGTGAACGCGGTGGTGCACGCGCATCCCGACCACGGCACCGCCTTCGCCATGTGCCGCCAGACGATCCCGGCGGTGCATTACATGATCGCTGCCGTGGGCGGTCCGACGATCCGCTGCTCGGGCTACGCCACCTTCGGCACCGAGGAGCTCTCACGCCTAGCGCTCGAAGCGCTGGAGGACCGCAACGGCTGCCTGCTCGCCAACCACGGCATGATCGCCACCGGCCCCGACCTCGCCAAGGCGTTGTGGCTCGCGGTCGAGATCGAGACCCTTTGTCGGCAATACGCGATCGCGCTGCAGGTCGGCACGCCGGTGGTGCTGCCCGACGACGAGATCGCGCGCAACATCGAGAAGTTCAGGAGCTACGGGCCTCGGCCGACGGCCTGACGCGATCGACGCGTCGGCCGATCGCCAGCGCGCTCGGGTCCTCGTTCCGAGGCTCAGCCGCCCAGGATCGTGCCGACGCTCACGCCGCCGCCTTGCGCGAACTCCACCGCCGAGACCTTTTTGCCGCCCTCGGGCTTCACCTTGAAGATCTCGATCTGGCCGCCCTGCGCGGTGACGCGGATCGAGTCGTCGCCGATCGCGATCACCTCGCCGACCTTGCCCTTCACGCCGCCGAGCGTCCGCACCGGGTGCAGGCGGGCATCGAAGATCTGCAGCTTGGCGCCGTTCACCGTGGTCCAGGCGCCGGGCGCGGGGTTGGCGGCGCGGATCAGGTCGTAGATCTGGTTGGCGTGGGCGCCCCAGTTGATCGCCGCCTCGCGGGCGCGGAACCAGCCCTCGTAGCTCGCGGCATCCTCGTCCTGGTCGATCTCGATGTGCCGTCCGGCGACGACGAGGTCGGCCGCCTCCAGCATCGCCGCGACGCCCATCGGGAAAAGGCTGTTGAAGTAGACGTCGCCGAGGGTGTCGTCGGCGCCGATGTCGCAGGTCTTCTGCAGGAGGATCGGGCCCTCGTCGAGGCCGTCGGTCGGGCGGAAGATCGTCAGCCCGGTCTTCGTGTCGCCCTTCGCGATCGGCCAGTTGATCGAGGACGGCCCGCGATACCGCGGCAGCAGCGAGGGATGGTACTGGATCGTGCCGTGCTTCGGGATGGTGACGAAGTCCTGCGGCGCGAACTGCAGCACGTAGGCCATGACGCCAATCTCCGCGTCGAGCCCGCGCATCGCGGCCTCCGCCTCGGCGCTCTTCAGGCTCGGGAACTGGAACACCTGCAGCCCCTGCTCGAGCGCCGCGGTCTTGAGCACGTCGGGCTTAGCGCCCTCCTTCTCGGGCGCGCAGAACACGCCGGCCACCGTGTCGCCGCGCTTCAGGAAGGCCTCCAGCACCGCCTTGCCGAAATCCTGCTGACCGATGAAGGCGATGCGCATGGGATCCTCGTCGTTTCGGTGGGATGGTCCGCCTCGACCCGTTCGTCCAGGAGGATGCCGGATGCACGGGCGACCTCGGCCGCCCCGGGATGCTCGCCGTCATCCCGGGCTCTGCGACGCAGCCCCGGGGATGACGGGCGGAGGCGGGTTGGCCCGCTTCCGCCGCGATGGTCGGATGCGATCCGCGGGCCTACTCCGCCGCGATCTTCTCGATCCGGCCGACGGCGCCCGAATGGGCGATCTCATCGACCTCGGCATCGGTGTACTTGAGGACGCTGCGCAGAATCTCGTCGGTGTGCTCGCCCAGCAGCGGCGAGCGCGTCACCTCGCTCGGGCTCGCCGACAGCTTGATCGGGTTTCCGACGGTCAGGTAGGTGCCGCGCGTCGGGTGCTCGACCTCGACGATCGTGCCGGTCTTGCGCAGCGACTCGTCGGCGGCGATCTCCTTCATCGACAGGATCGGGCCGCAGGGGATGTCGTACTCGTTGAGGATGTCCATCGCCTCGAACTTGTCGTGCTTCATCGTCCAGGCTTCGATGCGCGTGAAGATCTCGTTCAGGTGGGGCAGCCGCGCCTTGGGCGTGGCGTAGTCCGGATCGGTCTTCCAGCCCGGCTCTCCGATGATGTCGCAGATCGGCGCCCAGACCGCGGCCTGGGTGATGAAGTACAGGTACGCGTTGGGATCGTGCTCCCAGCCCTTGCACTTGAGGATGCGGCCGGGCTGGCCGCCGCCGGAATCGTTGCCGGCGCGCGGGGTCGAGTCGCCGAACGGGATGCCCTCGCCGAACTGGCTGTACTCGGTGAGCGGGCCGTGATCGAGGCGCTGCTGGTCGCGCAGCTTGACCCGGCACAGGTTGAGCACGCTGTCCTGCATCGCGCAGTCGACCTTCTGCCCGAGCCCGGTGACGGTGCGGTGGAACAGGGCGGTGACGATGCCCAGCGCGAGATGCAGGCCGGTGCCGGAATCGCCGATCTGGGCGCCGGTCACCATCGGGATGCCGTCGCGGAAGCCGGTGGTGGAGGCCGAGCCGCCGGCGCATTGCGCGACGTTCTCGTAGACCTTGCATTCCTCGTAGCGGCCCGGCCCGAAGCCCTTGACCGAGGCGAGGATCATGCGCGGGTTGGCCTCGTGGATCTTCTCCCAGGTCAGGCCCATGCGGGCGAGCGCGCCGGGGGCGAAGTTCTCGACGAGCACGTCGCACTCCTTCACCAGGCGCCAGAGCACCTCCTTGCCCTTCGGCGTCTTCGAATCGAGCGTGATCGAGCGCTTGTTGTGGTTCAGCATGGTGAAATACAGGCTGTCCACGTCGGGCAGGTCCTGGAGCTGGGCGCGGGTCGCGTCGCCGGCGCCGGGACGCTCGACCTTGATCACGTCGGCGCCAAACCACGCGAGCAGCTGCGTGCAGGTCGGGCCGGACTGGACGTGGGTGAAGTCCAGGATTTTGACGCCTTCCAGGGCCTTGCTCATGGTCTGTCTCTGATCTTCTCGAGTCCGGTGGATCGGGATGCCGGCGATGCCGCCCGGCTTCGAAGGTGTCGCGCCGCGATCCCGTCAGGCCTCATGCCTGGCGGGTGCGCTCGCGCATCGTCAAGTCAATAAAAGTCCGGTGCCGGCCAAGCCCGGCTTGCCGCAGGGTCACGCATGCGCCGACCCGGTGCGGGGCGTCCGAGCGCGCAGGTCCGGCCGCGGCTGCCCGAAGGCCCTCATCACGCCCGAGGGGCATTGCGACGCTCCATCCCTGTTGCCTTGCTCGACGTCGGCCTTGTCGACCGTTGCCGGCAAGATGACCGAAGATGGAATGGCATGCAATATGCCAAACGAAGGCGTCGGTTGCCCCGATTTCCGCTATGCTGGGCCCACCGATCGGGCGAGCCGACCAAATTTACGATCCGCCTCGACTTGTGCAACTGCGAGATGTCGATCCTGAAACCGATCGAATTCCGCGTTCGCGCGGGCCGATTGTTGTTGTCGGCGCAGGCGGCGCAGGGCATCTTGCGTCGTTCGACGGATCGACACGATGAATGTTCCCGCCGCCTTGGCGATCCAATCGCTCCCGTTCGCTTGGCTGGCGCTGTCGAAGCGCCGGGGCAACGGGGATGCGTTCGCGATCCTCTACCTCGTCGGCCTCGGCCTCGTGTTGTCGATGATCGTATGGCTGGGCGACCAGGCGGCCTTCGATCAGGCGATCTCGGCCGCCGGCGAGCTCGATTGATCTGGCGGCCCTCGTTGCAGCATTCATCGCGCGGGCCGACGACGTTCGCGGCCGCCCACCTGTCTTTCCAGCAAGGCACTTGGCACGGGCAGGATACGGGTTCATCCTCCCGGTCAAACGACGCTCGATCAACGAGCGAAGACCAACGGAGGTACGCCCATGCTTTCGAGTTCCCGCCTCATCAAGTCGTCCTGGATCGCCGTCGAGGTCACGCAGGAGCGCGCCGAGCGCGTGCTGGTGGTCGAGACCTACATCGCCGTCAGTCCGCTCGAGCGGAACTACGAGGCGGCCCAGTACGAGAAGGTCGTGGACTGCGTCCGGCACGTGCTCGCGGCGCATCCCGAGATCGACCGGGCCTCGATCCTGAGCATGCATCGCGGCTCCGGCTGCGCCAGCCTGTTCCGGGCCCCGGCCGAGGCGGCCTGAGCCGGACCCGCGTCGTGATGCGATGAGCGCTTCGGCGGCACCGGCCGGCTACGCCCTGCCGGACGACGGCCTCGTCGGGCGCGGGCCGTGGAATCCCGGCATCGAATCGACGCTGCCGCGGCGTTTCCTGCCGCTGACGACCCTGTACCGCCCCGAGAACGTCGCGACGCCCCTCGCCGAGGCGATGGAGCTTTCCGCCTTCTCGGGCCTGCCGATGCCGGAGATCGTCGCCTTCCGGCCGGATCGCCTCGTCGTGCACGAGCTGCTGATCCGGGTGATGGCCGACCTCTCGGTCCCCGTCGGCGAGACCTACGGCGATCTCGGCGTCAACTTCCGCGCGATCGTCGCCCACATCCTCGCGACCGCGATCGCGCCGCATGCGGACCGGATCGCCGAGACCCTTCGCGCCGTGGCGGACGAGGCGCGCGCCCGGATCGCCGTGGAACTCGACGCGGCTTTCGCGCCGCCCGCGCCGCCGCCCCCTCCGCCGAGAACCTGGCGGCACGTGCTCGGCCTCGCGGCGCCGCCGGCCCCCGTCGCCGACGACGCGCGATCCCCGGAGGAGCGCGCGCTCGCCCATTGCGCCGCATGGTGCGTCCGCGCCGCGGCCAGCGAAAACGCGCTCGAGCTTGCGGCGAGCGCCGCCCTGCACAAGGTCGCGTCGGGGATCGTCCGGCATCGCGGCAAGCTCGTCGGCGACCGCGCCCTGCTTGCGAACCTCGCGACGACGCTCGTCGCCAACGACGAGGGCAGCCGCCGGATCGGCTGCCTGATCGAGCCGTGGTTCGCCGAGGCCGTGGCGCGGGAGGGCTACGTTCCGGTCCGTGCGCAGGCCGCGCCGATCGTGATGAACGTCAAGGGCGCCTCCGCCTCGGGCAAGAGCACGATGCGTCCGCTCCAGCGGGCGCTGGCCCGGCGGCTCGGCGAATCCTGGTCGGATTTCGCGGTGATCACCCCCGACATCTGGCGCAAGTTCCTGCTCGACTACGATTCGATCGGCGATGCGATCGGCTATGCCGGCACGCTCACGGGCCACGAGGTCGAGATCGTCGACCGCAAGCTCGATCGCTACATGGCGCGCAAGGCCCGCGAGGGGCGGATGTCGCATCTGCTGATCGACCGGTTCCGGTTCGACAGTTTCAACGCGGATTCGCGCACGCAGGACGGCAGCCAGTTGCTGACCCGCTTCGGCCACCGCGTCTTCATGCTGTTCATGATCACGCCGCCCGACGCCACCGTCGAGCGCGCCTGGATCCGCGGGCGGATCTTCGGCCGCTACAAGGCGGTGGACGATCTTCTCGCCCACAACGTCGAGGCGTTCACCGGGATGCCGGAGCTGTTCTTCACCTGGGCGGCCAAGGCCGGCAAGCAGGTGCATTACGAGTTCCTCGACAACAGCGTGCCGCAGGGCGAGCGCCCGCGCACGGTCGCCTTCGGCGAGAACGGCGACCTCACCGTGCTCGATGCCGGCTGCCTCATCGACATCGCGCGCTACACCAAGATCAACATCGACGCGCTCTCGCCGGCGGAGGTCTATCCCGACGCCGCAGCCCTGGCGCCGGAACGGAACACCGGCTTCCTGCGCCAATGCGCCCGGCGGCTGCGCTCGGTCCGCTTCGCCGAGGCCGGCTCGGGCCGGGTCTATGCCCGTTTCGAGGCGGGGCGCCTCGCCTGCCTCGACCGCGCCGCGTTCGACCGCGCCTGCCACGATCCGGAGACCCGCGCGGCGCTCGCGGCCTTCGGCGCCGAACGCCCCGAAGCGGTGCCGGTCTCCGACGTGCCCCCCGAGATCCTGTCACAGGACCGGACCGAGACGCTCGGCGCCTGGGTCGATCCGAGCCGGATGACGGTCCCGGCCTGACACGATCCTTCGCGGCGTCGCAAACGTGGGGTGTTACCGATCGGTCACAACGGCCGCTCGGTTTTCATCGCTGAGTTGTGGTGCGGTGCCGCTGGTCTCTTCCATGGAAACGGTGCCGAAACGGGCTGTTCCCCTAGGGGGCGCCAGGCTGTCCGCCGGCCGATACCCCGTTTTAGCCTGGAACGTTTCGAAGTTACCCTGGAATGTTTCCATAAGATAGAAATTGTGTTGCCGCGCGAACTTACCGATAACCCGATCACGCCGCCGTGATGCGCAAGTCCACGCGGCGGGTCTCTGCTGTTTCGTGTCGCGTCTAGGGTCGGCAAGATGATTAATTACTGTCCGTCCGTCCTGCGGTCCGCGTCCGCACGTCGGTGCCGCAGCGCTCTGATCGTCGCTCTTCTGTCGACGACATGCGCGATTTCGGTCGCGTCCTCCGCCTCGGCCCAGCCCGCGCAGACGACCGACATCGAGCTCGGCGAGCTGAGCGTCACCGGCGAGGGCGCCGGCCGCAGCCTCGGCGGATCGCTCTACGGTCCCGGCGGCGCGTCCGGTGCCGTGCCCGGCTACGTCGCCAGCCGCAGCACCGTCGCCACGAAGACCGACACGCCGATCGTGGAGACGGCGCAGTCGATCTCGGTGATCGGGCGCAAGCAGATCGAGGATCAGAACGCGCTCACCATCAACCAGGCCCTGCGCTACACGCCCGGCGTCACGACCGAGCAGCGCGGCGGCGCCGGCTCGACCCGGCTCGAGCAGTTCCTGATCCGCGGCTTCAACGCGCCGGTCTTTCTCGACGGCATGGCGCTGATCGCCAGCCGCGACGCCAACGCGACGATCGATCCTTACCGTCTCGAGCGGGTCGACGTGATCAAGGGGCCCGCCTCGGTGCTCTACGGGCAGTCGGGGCCGGGCGGCATCGTCAACCTCGTCTCGAAGGTCCCGCAATTCGTCCGCCACGGCGAGGTCTTCGTCCAGGGCGGCGGCTTCAACGAGGTGCGCGGCGGCATCGACGTCGGCGGCCCGATCCAGTCCGAGGTGCCCTGGCTCGCCGACCAGTTCGCCTACCGCCTCGTCGGCGCGGGCTGGAACGGGGACGGCCCGGTGGACACGACGCGGGTCGAGCGCGCCCTGATCAACCCGAGCGTCACCTGGCGGCCCTCCACCGACACCCAGCTGACGATCATCGGCAACTACCAGCGCGATCCGTTCTCCGGCTTCTACGGCGGCTTCCCGGCGGTGGGCACCGTGTTTCCGCGCAACTTCGGCAGCGGCGTGATCGGGCGACTGCCGGTGAACTTCTACGACGGCGACCGCAACATCGAGCGCTCGGACCGGACCCAAGCGTCGATCGAGTACCTCTTCGACCACCGCTTCAACGAGAACCTGCGCTTCCACTCGGCCGGGCGCTACCTGCGGACGCAGGGCGATTACCGCAGCGTCTACAGCGCGTTCAGCCCCCGCAACGGCCCGTTCGCCACCGGCCCGCTGCTGCCGCGCGCCGTCATCGGCAACATCGTCGCGGCCGAAGCCTACACGATGGATTCGAACGTCGTGGCCAACTTCGACACCGGCCCCATCGCCCACACGGCGCTCCTCGGCGTCGACCACCGCACCTTCAGCACGCGCGCCAGCGGGACGCCGTTCCCGAACGCGCCGGACCTGAACGCGCTCGCGCCGAACTACGAAATGAACATCCCGTTCCCGGCCATCAACACGACCTCGCGCGTCGACGCGCAGCAGACCGGCGTCTACTTCCAGGATCAGATGAAGGTCGACGGCCTGATCCTGACCTTGGGCGGCCGCTACGACGTCGCCCGCCAGACCGGCCCGACCCGGTCGTTCACCGCGACGGGAAGCACGCTGACGCTGCAGGACGCGGCCTCCGACGCCTTCACGGGCCGGGCGAGCCTGCTCTACCTGTTCCAGTCCGGCGTCGCGCCGTACGTGTCCTACAGCCAGGCCTTCGAGCCGATCGTCGCCGGCCGGGTGTTCGACACCGCCTTCGGCACCGTCGGGCGCGTGCCCGACCCGCAACTCAGCGACCAGTACGAGGCCGGCATCAAGTACCAGCCGCCGGGCACCGACATCCTCCTCACCGCCGCATTCTTCGACATCCGCCAGTCGAACCGGACGACGGCCGACACCACGCTCGGCCGCCCCACCGGCTTCGTGCTGCAGACCGGCGAGGTCGGCGTGCAGGGCGTCGAGTTCGAGGCGCGGGCGAACCTCACCGAAGGCGTGACCCTGATCGGCGGCTTCTCGCTCCTCGACATCCGCAACGTCCGCGACGACGGCCGGACCGCCAACGACCTCGCGCCCGGCCAGACGGTGCCGCTGCAGGGGCGCCGCCCGGTGCTGGTGCCGGATTCGACCGCCTCGCTTCTGGCGACCTACCGCTTCCTCGACGGGCCGATGCTCGGCCTCGAGGTCGGCGGCGGCGTCCGCTATCTCGGCCCGTCCTGGGGCGACGCGGCCAACACCTTCAAGGTGCCGGAAAGCGTGCTGGTCGACGCCGTGGTCTCCTACGACTTGAAGAACTTCGACCCGACATTGGCCGGCTTCTCGATGCAGCTGAACGCCAACAACCTGCTCGACGACACCTACGTCAGCGGCTGCAACGGCTACACCAGCTGCTATTACGGGCTGCCGCGCACGGTCTACGCCACGCTCCGCTACCGCTGGTAGGACGCGAAACCATGCGCAACGGCTTCCGGCAATCGATGGCGTGGCTGCACGCCTGGTCCGGCCTCGTCGTCGGCTGGGTGCTGTTCTCCGTCTTCGTCACCGGCACGGCGAGCTACTACCGCTCGGAGATCTCGCAATGGATGCGGCCGGAACTGAGGGCCGGGGCTCCGCTGAGCCCGGCCGCCCTCGGGCACGCCGCCGACCTCGCCCGCGCCCATCTCGAGGCGCAGGCGAAGGGCGCGCGCAGCTGGTTCATCACCCTGCCGAGCCCGGACCGGCCGACCCTCGACCTGTTCTGGCGCCGCAAGCCCGGCACCCCGCCGGGCCAGGCGATGCTCGATCCCGCGACCGGCGCCGCGGTCGCCGTCCGCGACACCCGCGGCGGCGACTTCCTCTACCGCTTCCACTTCGAGCTCAGCATGGCGCCGCTCTGGGGCCGCTGGATCGTCGGAATCTGCGCGATGATCATGCTCGTCGCGCTGGTCTCCGGAATCGTCACCCACCGGCGGATCTTCGTCGACCTGTTCACCTTCCGCCGTCACGCCAAGTCGGCGCAGCGCGGCTGGCTCGACGCGCACAACGTGACCGGGGTGCTGGCGCTGCCGTTCCACCTGATGATCACCTATACGGGGATCGTGACGCTGGCGCTGATGTACATGCCCTGGGGCGTCACCACCGCCTATCGCGGCGACGCGCAGGCCTTCTTCGCCGAATCCGGCCAGATCACCGCCGCCCGCCCGCCCGCCGGACGCCCCGCGCCGCTCGCCCCGTTCGGCCCGATGGTCGAGCGCGCGCTCGCGATGAACGCCGAGCCGCTGGAGCGGATCACCGTGCAGAACCCGGGCGACGCCAACGCGACGGTCGTGGCGGTGTTCGAGGAGCCGCATGGCCTGAGGCACCGCCATCCGCAGGTGGCGTTCGACGGCACCAGCGGCGCGGTGATCGAGACCTTGGGCGCGATGAAGCCCGCCGCCAACACCTTCACCGCGATGGTCGGCCTGCACGAGGCGCATTTCGCCGGGCCGGCCCTGCGCGTGCTGTTCTTCCTCAGCGGCGTGATGGGCGCGGCCATGGTGGCGACCGGGTTGATCCTCTGGACGGTGGCGCGGGTGCCCAAGCCCGGCACCGCGACGCGGGCGCATCTCGGGATGCGGCTGGTGCAGGCGCTCAACGTCGGCGCCATCGCCGGGCTGCCGATCGCCATCGCCGGCTACTTCCTGGCCAACCGCCTGCTCCCGCTCGGGATGGCGGAGCGCAAGGAGGCCGAGGTGACGGTCTTCTTCGGCGCCTGGATCCTGGCCACGCTGGTGCCACTGGCACTGCCGCCGCGAACCGGATGGACCGCGATGCTCGCGACCGCCGCCGCGCTGCTCGCCGCCGTGCCGGTCGTCGGCGGGCTCGCCACCGGGCGCCACCTGCTCGCGAGCCTGCGGGCCGGCGACGCGGCGTTCTACGGGTTCGATCTCGCGCTGCTCGGGCTCGGCGCCGCCTTCGCCTTCGCGGCCTGCAAGGCGGCGGGGCTGCGCCGGCGACCGCTCGCCGAGCGACCGCGGCCCGGCGCCGTGGCGGCGCAGCACTGATCGACGGATTACTTGCGGTTGCGCGCCCCGCCGGCCTCGCCGGCCAGGCGGCGGCGCGGCGCTACTGCAGCGTCAGCGGTATTGGGTCGACGCCGATCGACGGGATGCCGCGCCGGTCGAGCGAGGCGCGCAGCGCATCCGTGAGCGTCGCGCCGCCGGTGAAGGCGCCGAGCACCGGGCCCTCGTCCGAGCGCGCATCGCGCGGGGTGCTGCCGAGAAGCTGCGTCACCCGGCGCGCGATGGCGGGCGCCGGATCGATCCAGGTGACGGGCCAAGGCGCGAGCCGCTCGAAGCGGGCGCGCAGCAGCGGGTAATGGGTGCAGGCGAGGCAGACGACGTCGGTGCGCCGGCCGTCCTCGGCCGTGACGAAGCACGGTGCGATCTCGGCGGCGATCGCCGCGTCGTCCACCGGCGTGCCGGCGAGTTCCGCCTCGGCGTAGTTGGCGAGGTTCGCCGAGCCGACCGAGGTCACCGAGCAGGCCTCGGCATAGGTCATGATCAGGTCGCGCGTGTAGGAGCGCGCGACGGTGCCGGGGGTCGCCAGCAGCGTGACGAGGCGTGAGCGGCTGGTCTCGGCCGCCGGCTTGATCGGCGGCACCACGCCGACGAACGGCGTCGGGAAGCGCTGGCGCAGGGCCGGCAGCACCAGCGTCGAGGCGGTGTTGCAGGCGATGACGACGAGGTCGGGCCGGTGCGTCGCGATCAGGCGCGCCATCACGTCGAGCACGCGCTGGACCAGGACCGATTCCGAGAGCCGGCCGTAGGGGAAGGCCGCGTCGTCCGCGGCGTAGACGTAGCGCGCGTCGGGCCGGGCCCGGCGCACCTGCTCCAGCACCGTCAGGCCGCCGAGGCCCGAGTCGAACACCAGGATGGTGGGCTCGGGCGCCGCGCGCAAAGCCGCCGCCGACAGGCTCGCTCCGGCCATCAGATCGATCCGCATCAGAACGCGTACCCCAGCATCAGAGCCCCGCAGTCTTGGACGAGAGGGTTAAGGCCATCTCACTGCGGCTGCAAAAAGGCTCGGGGATCGATCAACCGCGTCGAGCGGCCCTGCTCTACACAGACTTGCGGCGCGTCGGCCGGCATCGGTGAGCCTATTGCGAACTGAATCGTCGCGCTGCCGTTGTCGGCTGCGCCTTCGGCCATATCTCCATCAACCGCGACCGGCGGATCAACGGACGACGGGAGGACCAGCATGGCTGCGACGGCGACACTTCGCGAGACGGACGCGCCCGCTCAGGCCTTCCCGCCGCCGCCCGTCTCCGCCCGGCCGGTGGACCGGGACGCCTGGATCGCCGCTTTCCGCTTCGTCCGTGCCGAGACCGAGCGCCGTGCCACGCCGCTGTCGCCGGAGGATCAGCAGGTCCAGTCGATGGCCGATGCCAGCCCGACCAAGTGGCATCGCGCGCACACGACATGGTTCTTCGAGCAGTTCCTGCTGCGCGAGCACCTGCCGGGCTACCGCATCCACGACGAGCGCCTGCACTACCTGTTCAACTCGTACTACGTCGCCGCCGGCCCACGTCAGCCGCGGGTGATGCGTGGGCTGATCACCCGGCCGACTACCGAGGAGATCGCCGGCTACCGCGCCCACATCGACCGCGCGGTCGAGACGTTGCTGGCGCAGGCCGCGCCGGGCGCGCTCGAGGCGATCCTGCCGATCCTCGAGATCGGGCTGTTTCACGAGCAGCAGCACCAGGAGCTGCTGATCACCGACATCCTGCACGCCTTCGCGCAGAACCCGCTGCATCCGGTCTACGACGCCGAATGGCGTTTTCCGAAGGCGGCCAATCGTTCCGGCACGATCGACCTGGCCCACGGCATCCATCAGGTCGGCCATGCCGGCGACGGGTTCTCGTTCGACAACGAGCATCCCCGGCACGACAGCCTGGTCCTGCCCGTGTCGATCGACCGGGCGCTCGTCACGACCGGCGACTGGCTGCGCTTCATGGAAGATGGCGGCTATTCCCGCCCCGACCTGTGGTTGTCCGACGGCTGGCTCGCGGCGCAGGCCGAGGGCTGGGAGGCGCCGGGCTACTGGCAGCCGGGCGAGCCGGGCTGGACCTGCATGACGCTCGGCGGCCGGCGCCCGATCGATCCGGCGCAGCCCGTCACCCACGTCAGCTACTACGAGGCGGATGCCTACGCCCGCTGGGCCGGGCGCGACCTGCCGACCGAGTTCGAATGGGAGGTCGCCGCCCGCGACGGCAGACTCGACGACGCGTTCGGCCTCGTCTGGCAATGGACCCGCAGCGCCTACACCGCCTACCCGGGATATCGCCCGCTGCCGGGCGCACTCGGCGAGTACAACGGCAAGTTCATGTCGAACCAGTTCGTGCTGCGCGGCTCGTCGGTGGCGACGCCGGAGGGTCATGCGCGGCTGCCCTACCGCAACTTCTTCTATCCGCATCAGCGCTGGCAATTCACGGGCCTGCGCCTCGCGCAGTCCCGCGCCTGACGTCGCATCCCGGAGTACCGCGCGTGACCATCAAGCCCGTCTTCGCAGACGCGACGCCGCTCGCCCACTTGCCCGACGACCGGGCGTTCCTCGAAGACGTGCTGGCCGGGTTCGCGAAGCCGCAGAAGACCCTGCCGGCGAAGTACTTCTACGACGCCGTCGGGTCCGACCTGTTCGAGCAGATCACGCGGCTGCCGGAATACTACCCGACCCGGACCGAGCTCGGCATCCTCGACATGCGAGGCGCCGAGATCGCCGCCGCCCTGCCGCGCGGCGCCGCGCTGGTGGAGTTCGGCAGCGGCTCGACCGTGAAGGTCCGTCGCCTGCTCCGGCACATGCCGGACCTCGCGGCCTACGTCCCGGTCGACGTGTCGGAGACGTTCCTGCGCAGCGAGGCGGCCGCGCTCCAGGGTGATCATCCCGCCCTGCGCATCGCGCCGATCGCCGCCGACTTCACCCAGCCCTTCGCCCTTCCGCACGACCTCGGCGACGCCCCGCGCGCCGGGTTCTTCCCGGGCTCGACCATCGGCAACTTCGAGCCCGCGGAGGCCGCCCGCCTGCTGCGCCAGTTCGGCGACGTGCTGGGGGAGGGCGCGACGCTCGTCGTCGGCGTCGACCTCGTCAAGGACGCCGCGGTGCTCGAGGCGGCCTACGATGACGCGGCCGGCGTGACCGCTGCGTTCAACCTCAATCTGCTGACCCGGATCGATCGCGACCTGTCCGGCACCTTCGCCGCCGCCGCGTTCGCGCACCGGGCGGTGTTCAACCGCGCGGCCTCGCGGATCGAGATGCATCTCGTGAGCCGCGCCGACCAGACGGTGACGGTGGCCGGACACGCCTTCGCCTTCGCCGAGGGCGAGACGATCCACACCGAGAACAGCTACAAGTACACGCTCGACAGTTTTCGCGCCTTGGCGGCGGAGGCCGGGTGGTCGCCGGTCACGGTGTGGACCGACCCCGAGAGGTTGTTCTCGGTGCATGCCCTGCGCTTGGGATAGGGGGCGGCTCGACGGTTCTTGCGAGAGCGTCGCACGTCACGACCCCCTCTCCCGCAGGGGAGAGGGCCTGCACCCCGATCCGCACGCAAGATCCGCGTCCGATCCCCCTCAGCCCAGCATCCGCAGGACGGCCCGCGCGGCGCGTTCGCCGTCGAGGGTCGCGCCGCCGACCGTCATGGCGCCGCCGCCCGCATAGGCTTCGCCGGCGAGGAAGATGCGGTCGCCGATCGCCGCCTGCAGGGCGGTCCGGGCGTCGGCATGGCCGGGATGGGCGATCGCGTAGCTGCCGCGCGCATGCGGATCGGTCCACCAGCCGGCAAGCTTGCCTGCCGTCACGGCGCCGCGCGCCTGCGTGCCGAGGATCGCCACCAGCCGGTCCGTGACCTCGGCGACGGCCGCCGCTTCGCCGAGCTCGCACAGGGCACGGGATCCGTCGCCGCCGATGTTGGCCACCGCGAGCGGTCGGTCGAACGGCGAGACCTCGAAGTAGATCGTCCGGTCCTGGTCGCCGCGGTGCGCCACGGACACTGCGTCCCCCACCGCCTTCAGGTCGATCCGGGCGGGATCGAGCCGGAGGCCGACCTTGCTGTAGGCGCCCATGCCGAGGCCGCCGAGCGCATCCCGCGTCGGGGCCGGCAGGTCCGGCGTGAAGCGGATCGTGCCCGCGGCCAGCACGCCGACCGGAACGGTGAGGATCACCGCCGCGGCGTCGAGCGTGCCGCCGGGCGTCGTCACCCGCACGCCCTCGCCGGTCCAATCGATGGCGGTCGCGGCCGTGCCGAGGGAGACCGGCATCGTCGCGAAGCGGCGGCGGACCAGGCTGCCGTAGCCGTCGAGCCACAGATCGGTGCCGGACCACAGCCGGTCGTAGTCGAGCACCGAGACGCGCTCGGGCTCCTCGCCGAGCGACAGCCGGGCAAGGCCCGCCGCCGCCTGCGCCATGTCCGGCCCGGCCGCGGCGGCGGCTTCGGCGAGCGACCGGTCGGGGCCGTCCACCGGCTTCAGGGCGGCGTCGAGGCCGGAGAAGGCGGCGCGGCGTCGGTTGCGCTCGGTCACGGTCGCCGGGCGCCCGTCGACGAACAGGATCCGCGCCCAGCCTTCCTGCCCGGCGATCCGCACGTTCTCGCGTTCGGCGACGGCGCGCCAGGGATTGCGCTCGGCCCAGTGAACGTACTCGGCACCGGCATCGAAGGGACAGTCCGGCCCGAGCCCGAGCTCGGTATGGGCGCGACCGCCGATGCGGTCGCGCGCCTCGATCACGGTGAAGGGACGCCCGGCCTGCCGCAGGATGTCGGCGGCCGCGAGCCCGGCCGCGCCGGCGCCGACGACGATCACCGGACCGTCGCGACCGGCCGCCCTCACGACCGGAGCCGCGAGGAGGGCGCCGATCAGTGCGGCGCGACGGGTGAGGGACATGACGGCTCCGTTCGCGCGAGTGCGTGCGGCGACCGGAGCGACGCGATCAGGCGCGCTTCTCCATCATCGCCTTGACCTGCATCAGCTGGTCCCAGACCTGGCCCGGCGAGGTTCCCATGAACTCGAAGCCGGCATTGATGCCCCAGTAGATCCCGAGGCAGATCAGCGGCACCAGCACCCAGGCCAGGATCTCCTCGCCGCGGCGGCGGCGGGTCCGGCGGCGGCGGCGCTCCTCGCGTCGGGTGACGGGCTTCGGTCGGGCGGGCGCCGCAGTGGGCTGATCGACGGGCAGGAGGGGGCCCTCATGCAGTTCGCTCATCGTCACGCCCGCTCGATCCTTCGCGGCGACGGTCGGCCGCCGCGTCCATGGTGCAATCGTCCGCGAACCTGAAAGCCGTATTCGCCGTCATGCGCAAGGCCCCGGAGCGCGAGGCGCGCTCCGGGGCCAGGTCGATCGGGCTCACGTCGCTCCGGCGTCAAGCCCGGACGAGGGGGACTTTCGGCACCGTGCGGACGCCGCCGCCACCCGAATTGCCGCCCTTGTCGTCCTTGGGCGTCTTCTTGCGGGCCGCGGCCCGGGGCTTGGGGCGCTTGTGCTTCTTGACCACGTTGGTCACGTCCGCCTCGGGCTTCGGCACCACGGGGCCGGCCGGGAACTCGAAGCCCAGCGTCTCCTTGCCGCCGGCCTTCGCCTCCGCATCCTCGGGCTTGCGCACGATGACGCGGACCGCGCCGCCGTTCTTCAGCTTACCGAACAGCACCTCGTCGGCGAGCTGCGTCTTGATGCTCGACTGGATCAGCCGCGCCATCGGGCGGGCGCCCATCGCATCGTCGTAGCCGTGCTCGACCAGCCACGCGCGCGCCTCGTCCGACAGCTCGATCGTGACGTTGCGATCGGCGAGCTGCGCCTCGAGCTGGAGCACGAACTTGTCGACGACCTTGGCCACGACCTCCTTCGGCAGGTGGCCGAACGAGATGATGGCATCGAGCCGGTTGCGGAATTCCGGCGCGAACAGCTTGTTGATCGCCTCCACGTCGTCGCCCGTGCGCTTGGCCTGGGTGAAGCCGTAGGCCGACTTCGCGAGGTCGGACGCGCCCGCGTTCGTGGTCATGATGATGATCACGTTGCGGAAATCGACCTGCTTGCCGTTGTGGTCGGTGAGCTTGCCGTGGTCCATCACCTGCAACAGGATGTTGAACAGGTCCGGATGCGCCTTCTCGATCTCGTCGAGCAGCAGCACGCAGTGCGGGTGCTGGTCGATCCCGTCGGTGAGCAGGCCGCCCTGGTCGAAGCCGACATAGCCGGGCGGTGCGCCGATCAGGCGCGAGACCGTGTGGCGCTCCATGTATTCCGACATGTCGAACCGCAGCATCTCGACGCCGAGCGACGACGCCAGCTGCTTGGCGGCCTCGGTCTTGCCGACGCCGGTCGGTCCCGCGAACAGGTAGGAGCCGATCGGCTTGTCCGGGTCGCGCAGGCCGGCGCGCGCCAGCTTGATCGCCGAGGTCAACGCATCGATGGCGTTGGGCTGGCCGTAGACGACGCGCTTCAGGTTCTCGGTGAGATGCTGGAGCACCACCGCGTCGTCCTTCGACACGGTCTTCGGGGGGATGCGCGCCATCGTGGCGATCGTCGCCTCGATCTCCTTGATGCCGATCACGCGCTTGCGGCGCGCCTCCGGCACCAGCATCTGCGACGCGCCGGTCTCGTCGATCACGTCGATCGCCTTGTCGGGCAGCTTGCGGTCGTTGATGTAGCGTGCCGACAGCTCGACCGCGGCCTTCACGGCCTCGGTGGTGAACTTGAGCTTGTGGAACTCCTCGTAATAGGGCCGCAGGCCCTTTACGATCTCGATCGCGTCCGGGATCGACGGCTCGGCGACGTCGATCTTCTGGAATCGACGCACCAGGGCGCGATCCTTCTCGAAGTATTGGCGGTACTCCTTGTAGGTGGTCGAGCCGATGCAGCGCAGGGTCCCGGCGGCGAGCGCGGGCTTGAGCAGGTTCGAGGCGTCCATCGCGCCGCCGGAGGTGGCGCCGGCGCCGATCACGGTGTGGATCTCGTCGATGAAGAGTACCGCGTTCGGGTGCGCCTCGATCTCCTTCATCACCTGCTTCAGGCGCTCCTCAAAGTCGCCGCGGTAGCGCGTGCCGGCGAGCAGCGTGCCCATGTCGAGCGAGAACACGGTGGCGTCGGCCAGGACCTCCGGCACCTCCTTCTGCACGATCTTGCGGGCGAGCCCTTCCGCGATCGCGGTCTTGCCGACGCCGGGATCGCCGACCAGCAGCGGGTTGTTCTTCTGCCGGCGGCACAGCACCTGGATCGTGCGCTGGACCTCGCTCTCGCGGCCGATCAGCGGGTCGACCTTGCCGTCGCGGGCCTTCTTGTTGAGGTTGACGCAGTAGGCGTCGAGGGCGTCGCCCTTCTTCTTCGTACGGTTCTCGCCGTCGTCGCTCGGGCGCTCGTTCGAGCCCTCGTCGTCGGCCCCGCGCACCGGCTTCGCCTCGGAGGCGCCGGGGCGCTTGGCGATGCCGTGGCTGATGTAGTTGACCGCGTCGTAACGGGTCATGTCCTGCTCCTGCAGGAAGTAGGCGGCGTGGCTCTCGCGCTCGGCGAAGATCGCCACCAGCACGTTGGCGCCGGTGACCTCCTCGCGGCCCGAGGACTGCACGTGGATCACCGCGCGCTGGATCACGCGCTGGAAGCCGGCCGTGGGCTTGGCGTCCTGGCGTCCGTCGCCGGTGAGGTTGGAAAGCTCGGTGTCGACGTACTCGACGAGGCTGCGCTTCAGCGTGTCGATCTCGACGTTGCAGGCCCGCATGACGGCGGCGGCGTCCTGATCGTCGACCAACGCCAGGAGCAGATGCTCCAGCGTGGCGTATTCGTGCCGGCGCTCGCCGGCCAGCGCCAGGGCGCGGTGAAGAGCTTGTTCAAGGCTGCGTGAGAAGCTGGGCAATGCTCGAGCCTTTGTGCTGCGTGAGCCTACTTTTTTTCCATAACGCACTGCAGAGGATGTTGGTGTTTGCGCGCAAAGTCCATGACCTGCGTCACCTTGGTCTCCGCGACCTCGTAGGTGAACACCCCGCATTCTCCGACGCCGTTATGATGCACGTGCATCATGATCTGGTAGGCGTCTTCGTGGGTCTTGTTGAAGAAACGCTCGACCACCAGCACGACGAAATCCTGCGGCGTGTAGTCGTCGTTGAGCAAAAGCACCCGATACAGGCTCGGCCGCTTGGTCTTCGGCTTGGTACGGGTGATGATCGCCGTATTCGAGCGATCGTCGCCGCCCGGGTCCCCGGGGTCCGAGGCGGTCGTCGTAAATCGCACCGCCTCGAGCGAAGGCCGGCCTGTCGAGTCGTGGGGATGAGCGGTGCCCCGCATCGGGACGTCTGTCATCGTGATGGAACCGGCTCCTTCGTGCCGGCCGGGGCTTGTCGCGTCGCTGCGACGGGCCCGGCCGCGTCTGAGCCAATCTAGGCGGCGGGATTCGGTTTCGCCAGTCGTCTGCGCGCAACTGTCCGGGAGCGGGCCGCCGCACCCGCAAACGGATCAGGCGGCGGTCCGCGCCGCCGCCGCCGTGGCGGACCGGCCGGCCAGCGTCGTGAACGGCTTCGTCATGTCCTGGGCCAGCGTGGCGTAGAGGTCGCGGAAGGTCGCCGCGCGCGCCATCCAGAGCTCGCTGGAGGTCTTCACGAACGCGCTCTGGATCTCGATCGCCTTGGCCGGGCTGCCGGCCTTCACGACCTTTTCCGTGGTCGCGGCGACCTCGGCGCTGACCTGCTTGAGGAAGTCCATCCACTCGATGCCGATGGTCTGGCTGGTGCGGGCGCCGGCGCCGACGCTCTGGCTCAGCGCCGCGGCGCCGGCTTTCGCGCCGTCGAGGCCGGTGCGGACCGCGTCGGCGGCCGGGGCGTAGGATGGGGTCATGAAGGATCTCCTGCGGCGCCACGGCCTCGACCGCGCGCCCGCGAATAATCGGGGTACCGCCGTCGTCCGGCCCGAACGACTACAGCCCGTCACATTTGTGCACTGCAGCATCCTCCGTCAATCCGTGTTGCGATGCAAAAGTGATGCGTCGAATGTCGTCGGCTCCATTAACCGCGCCGTAACTGCATCGCCGTAGCGTGTTTGACAGACGTGATCGGGCCACGCCGCAGGGCATGTCCGAGCTGAATGGTGCGATGCAAACTGGCCGTGGCCGGTCTGTCGAGGGCAATGAGTCGTGATGCGTAGCGTTTCCCGTCGCTCCCGGACCGTGCCCACGATCTCGGCCGCGCTCGCCGCCGCCGCGGTCCTGACCGCGCTGGCGTCTCCCGCCGAGGCGCGCCGCCACGGGCGCCACGTCCGCCCCGGCGGCGGCTACAATCCGCCCTACGCCGCGATGGTGGTCGACGTGAAGTCCGGCCGCACGCTGCACGCGGTGAACGAGGACGCGATCCGGCACCCGGCCTCGATCACCAAGGTGATGACCCTCTACATGCTGTTCGAGCAGATGGAGAAGGGGCGCTTCGCCCTCGATTCCGAGCTGACGATCTCGGCCCATGCCGCAGCCCAGGCGCCGTCGAAGCTCGGCCTGCGGCCCGGGCAGACCATCGCCGTCGAGGACGCGATCAAGGCGATCGTCACCAAGTCGGCCAACGACGTGGCCTGCGCCATCGGCGAGAACATCGCCGGCTCCGAGGAGCGGTTCGCCGAGCTGATGACTGCCAAGGCGCACGCGCTCGGCATGAGCCGCACGCACTACGCCAACGCCTCGGGCCTTCCCGATTCCGAGCAGGTGACGACGGCCCGCGACCTCACCGTGCTGGCCCGCGCGATCCAGGACCGCTTCCCGCGCTACTACCGCTACTTCCAGACCCGGTCCTTCGCCTTCCGCGGCCGGACGATCGGCAACCACAACCACCTGCTCGGCAACGTCGAGGGCGTCGACGGCATCAAGACCGGCTACACCCGCGATTCCGGCTTCAACCTGATGACGGCGGCCAAGTCCGACGACCGCCAGATCGTCGCGATCGTGCTCGGCGGCAAGTCGGGCGCCAGCCGCGACCGGATCATGGCCGACCTCGTCCGCGCCAGCCTGCCGCGTGCCTATGCCGGCGCCCGCCAGGCGCCGCCGACCGTCGAGGTCGCCGAGCGCGCCCGGCCGGCGGTCGTCGCCGACGCGGTCTCGCGGACCCGGACGCAGCTGGCTTCGGCCGAGGACGACGAGGTCGAGACCACGAACTCGACCGATGCCGGCCAGCCCCTCGACATCGCGCCGCGGCGCTCGACCGCGACCCCCGGCAGCGCCGGCGCCTTCAAGGCCGGCGCGCAGCCCCTGCCGAAGGCGGCGCAGGCCTACGCCGCACCCGCGACGGGACAGGCCGCGTTCCCGGGCGGCGCACGCAAATCCGATCAGCGCATCGCGTCGGCCGACGGCCCGATCGCCCGCGCCGAGGCGCCGAAGCCCATCGCCGGCCCGAAGATCGTGCCGACGGCCTGGGTGATCCAGCTCGGCGCCATGGACGACGAGGGCAAGGCCAAGGCGATGCTGGCCGACGCCAAGGCGAAGGGCGGCGGCAGCCTCTCGAAGGCCGCGCCCTACACGGTGAAGGTCGAGCACAGCGGCGCCACCCTCTACCGCGCACGCTTCTCCGGCTTCCAGGAGCAGGACGCGGCGCAGGATGCCTGCTCCGCCCTGAAGCGCAGCGGCTTCAGCTGCTTCGCCACCCGCAGCTGATCCCCCTCACGTCGCGCCGCGGTCAGTTCGACCGTGGCATTCAGCGACCGGCGGCCTTCGCCGCCCCGGTCGCCATCGACGCCGACGGCGGACGCCGCCCTCGGCGAACGTCGTCCTGCACCCCTGGCAACGCGCGTGGAGTCTCAGCGATGTCGGTTCGTCAGCCTGTCGCGGGCCGCGTTGACGCGGGCCGCCCCTTCGGCGCTTCCCCCCTGGTCGGGGTGGGCGCGCTTCATCAAGGTCCGGTGAGCCGTGCGGACGGCCTCTGGGGTCGCCCCGCGCTCAAGCCCCAGGATCTGATAGGCCTCGTCCTGCGTCATCGTCCCTGGCTGCGCCGGACGGCGCGGCCCCGCGTCGCGATCGCGCTCAGCGTCTACACGCCAGCCGGCGTGCCGGCGGTCGAGATACGTCTCTAGCGGCACCACCGCTGCGGGATCCTGCGCCCGGCAGACCGCCAGCACCGCGCGGAGGTCGGCGAGCCCGAGGCTCTCGAGACGCCGGCCGCCGAGCGGGCCGCCGCGCAGGATGCCGTCGCCGACGCTGCCGTCGTCGCGCAGGACGAAATCCACCCGCGCCGTCCGGTGCCGTTTCGACGACGGCTTCATCGACGCCAGCAGCCGCTTGAGCCGGGAACCCAGCGTCTCCGGCCCGTCGAGCAGCCAGACGCCGCCGAGCCCGACGACCAGGGCCGGGCCGAGCTGGCCGCGCAGCAGCAGGATGGCGGCGAGCCCGATCGCGATCCAGGCGCCGGCACGCCGGATCGACCGCGGGGTGAGCCTGGGCCCGAGCCGGCCGCCGTTCCGGCCGAGCCACCACAGGCCGACACACGCCGCGAAGCCGAGGACGAGCAGCATCGGCCTAGCGCCGCATGTCGAAGCTGGAACTCGCGCGCCCGCCGATGCGGATGCCCGTGCCCGGAAGGATCTCGTGGAACCCGGAGTCGCGCCGCGGCGCCGGGATCTCGCGCGATCCGCAGCCCGGCTGCGGCGGCAGGCGCACGCCCTCCGGCGCGTCCTCGGGACAGAGCCGCGGGCGCGCCGGCTTCTCGGCGGCTCGCGCGGGGAGGGGAGCGACGATCGAGAGACCGGCGGCGAGGCCGATCAGCACGGCGAGGGTGGGGATCATGGCCGGTTCTCCGCGACGTCCGCCGTCGTGATGCGCACGCGGCGGGTGCGCCCGTCCCGCTCGACCGCGAGGTCGATCGGCTGGCCGAGACCCGCCGCCTCGAGCGCCGCGGTGAGGTCGGCCAAGCGGTGGACCGGGCGGTCGCCGACGCCGACGACGACGTCGCCGATCGCCCCCGTCTGCGCGTCGACCCCGCGCAGGCCCGCGCCGGCGGCCGGCGATCCGCGCAGGACGCGGAGCACCACGACGCCGTCGATGCCGAGCCGGGCGGCGGTCGCCTCCTGGCCGGCGATGATGCCGATGCCGGGGTTGCGCACGCGCCCGTTGCGGATGAGATCGGGCACCACGCGGTTGACCACGTCCACCGGCACCGCGAAGCCGATGCCGGCGCTCGCCCCGGACGGCGAGAAGATCGCGGTGTTGACGCCGATCAGCTGGCCGGCGGAATCGAGCAGCGGCCCGCCGGAATTGCCGGGGTTGATCGCCGCATCGGTCTGGATCACGCCGGACAATTCGCGGCCCTCGCTCGTCGGCAGGCGCCGCTGGAGCGCGCTGATCACGCCGGTGGTGAGGGTGTGGTCGAGCCCGAACGGGTTGCCGATGGCGAAGGTGGACTGCCCGACCTTCAGGTCAGCCGAGGTGCCGATGGCGAGCGGCGGCGGCGCCTTCGCCACCCGGCCGAGCCGCAGCACCGCGAGGTCGTAGGCCGGCGCGGCGCCGACCAAGGTCGCCGCGACCACCTCGCCCGAGGACAGGCGCACCGAGATCGACCCGCCCGACTGGATCGCCGCCTGGACGACGTGGTTGTTGGTGACGACGTGGCCGCCGGCATCCCAGACGAAGCCGGTCCCGGTCTGGGTGTTGCCCGACCGGCCGCCCTCCTGGCCCTGCTCGGATTCGTCGTCGAGGCTCATCAGGTCGGCGCCACGCACCGCCCCTTGCGCGAAGACGTGCACCACCGAAGGGCTCGCCCGCTCGAACAGCGCGACGGTGGTCGCCTCCGCCGGTGCGAGGTCGCCGCGGGCGGTCACCGCGCGCGGGACCTCCCGCGAGAACAGGAACGCGGTGACGTAGGGCTGTGCGACGAACAGCGCCAGCAGCACCAGGATGGCGGCCAGCACGAGGCGCGCGAAACGATCCGGCACGATGACGCGATCTCCGACCGACGGGCACGACGACGCGGTCGACCCGCGATCCGTCGACCCTTAACGTGGCATTCAGCCTGCCCGCTTCAACGTTCTCGCACGGGAATGGTCAAGGTGCGGCGCCGCACCGTCGCGCTGCGGCGGAGACGCTAACGGAATGGTCATTCCTCAAGACCACAATTTCGACAAGACGAAACGAAGTCCTGAGGTGTTCGCGCCCGATCTGCCACCGGTGGTCGGCAATCCGGCGCGGGAGATTTGCGACGCAATCATGACCGGTTCCTGACGAGGGTGCCGCAATGATCGTGAAGCTGCCTTAGAGATGCTTCGATGTCTGGGCAAATACGCTGCGTTCCTGATCGGCCAGCCCTGGTGCCGGCCGTGGACGCCTGAACGGACGATACCGTTTCGGAAGGAAAAGAGTGAGATGGAAACCGAGGCCCTCGAACGACCCGCCGATCTGACGATCTGGCGCACCCTGCCGGCAAGCTCGCCGCTGGCGCAGCCCAAGCGCTACGGCACCCTGCGCGAGGCGATCGCCGCCGCCGCCGGCGCGCTGACCGACCCGGCCAAGCAGCCCTGGATCATCACGGACGAGGGCGAGATCCTGTCCCCGAACTGGATCCGCACCTACCTGAACTGAGACGTCGCGCCGGCCCCCCGAACGGGCGGCGCTTCCGCGACGCGACCGCGCCCGGCCCGATGCGGCGGCGCGGTCGCGCTGCCGACCGCCCACGGTGCGCGACGGTGCATAAGTCCAACGCGCCGGAGTTTTGTCGTCGGCACTTTCACAAATGTGAATGGCGATCGGCCGAGCAAACCCTAGGATGTAATCGGCTCGATGAGTTCCCCCCTCTCGTCTGGCTGGCACCGCTGGCCGGACGTTCTCCCGATCGTTCTCGCGCCGGCGGTGCCTAATTGCGATCGCGCAGCCTACTCGGCCGCATCGCGATCGTCGTCGTACCGCTCCGGATTGATCGCGTGCAGCGCACGCTTGGCCGCCTCCAGCGGGTGCTCGGACTCAATCCGCACCGAGGCGAGATCCGGGCTCTTGTAGACGGTGACGATGGTGTCCATCACCTCGGTCAGCGTGGTGCGCTTGTCCTCCGGGGCGGCGATGAGCAGCTGCAGCCCCCACGCCGCGTAGAGATCGACCAGCGCCTGGCTGTTGCGCACGTCGAGCTTCGAGAACGCCTCGTCGAGCAGGCACAGGCCGAAGCCCGGATTCTCGTCGCCTGGCCGGTCGCCCGGATAGTAGGCGCTGGCGAGCGAGGCCGCGATCGCCACGTAGAACGGCGCCTGCGCCTCGCCGCCCGATCCGCGCAGCGCCCGGCTCGACATCGTGGTGCGGTTTCCCGCCCCGTCCCGCATCCCGATCTCGTAGACGAAGTAGTTGCGGTAGTCGGCCAGGCGTGCCGCGTCCTCGGCACCGGAGATCAGGGCGGTGACCTCGGCAAGCGCAGCGGCCATCGGGCCCTCGCCGTCGTCCGGCAGCAGCGCCTGGGCCGCGTCGGGCGAGCGCGCCACCTCGGTCGCCAGCGCGTGGACGGCGGCGTAGCGGCGGTCGACCACGGCCTCGAAGGCGTAGGTCTGGCCGGTGAAGCGCTGGGTCGAGAGCCGCTCGTTGAGCGCGTCGAGCCGCGCGCGCACCCGCTCGAACTTGTCGGCGAGCCGCGTCAGCAGGTCCTCCGTCATCAGGCGGCGCATCTCGTCCGTCGCCCGCTCGGCCTGGGCGCGGTAGCGGCGCAGCTCGTGCCCCTCGACCTCGTCGTGCTCGCGCCGGACCCAGGCATAGCCCAAGGTCGCCGGCTGGTCGCCGCGGTTGCCGTCGCCGCGGCCGAGCGGGTTGTCGATCCGCCACTGGGCGCAATACTCGGCGAGGTCGCGCTCGGCCGCGCGGCCGTGCGAGCGCGCGCTCTCGGCCGCCTCCTGCGCGAGGCTGCGCTCGGCCGACGCCGCAGCCGAGATCGCCTTCGCCTCCAGCCCGGCCAATTCCGCGCGGATCGCGTGGACGGGGGCGGCCGAGAACACCTGCCCGCGCACCATGCGGATGCGCAGGCAATCCCCGCTGGCGAGCCTATGCAGGGCGCTGCGGCGGGCGGCGAAGGCGGCACGCGCCGCCTCGCGCCCGGCCCCGAGCCGCGCCTTGAGCCCGGCCTCCTCAGCGAGCAGGCCGTCGAGCTTCGGCTCCAGCACCTCGGAGAGCTCGCGCAGGTAGGCGATGCGCTCGGCGGTGAGCGCCTTGATCTCCTCGGCGAGGCCGGCGGTGTCGCGCTTCTCGATCGCCTCGCGCTCGGTGGCGAGCGTGCGCTTGCGGCCCTCGATCCCGTCGATCTCCTCGCGCAGGGCGTCGCAATCCTCGACGCCGCGGGCGATGCGCGCGCGGATCGCCGCCGCCGTCCGCGCGGCCTCGCGCAGGACCACGGCCTCGCCGCGCAGGCGCTTGGCCTCCGCCACCGCGACCTCGTGGTTGTGCCGGCCTTCGGCGGTGGGGCCGCGCTGGCCGCGCGTCATCAGCAGGTCGACCGAGCGGGTCACCGAGTAGGCCATGCCGGCGGTGGTGCGCCCGCTCGGCGCCACGGCGCGGCTCATCCGGCGCAGCTCGGCGTCGTCGCGGGCGAGATCGTAGCCGCCGAGCCGCACGCCGAGGAAGGCGGCGGCGTGCGGGTCGTCGGTCTCGATCACCGAGAGCGGGCCGTCGTCGAAGCGGCGCGCCCGCTGGCCGGCGGTGTCGGTCGTCTTCACCAGGATGCAGCGGCTGAAGCGGTCGCGGTTGCCCTGGAGCACGCCGAGCGCCTCCTCGAGCCGGTCGGGCGCGACCACGAGGGCTTCGCGCGCCCGGCCGAGCAGGCCCTCGAGCGCCGGCCCCCAATGCGGATCGACGATCTCCGCGAGCTCGCAGACCGGCACGGCATCGATGTTGCGCCGGGCCAGCTCGGCGCGGAAGGCGACCGTGTCGGAGGAGAGCCGCGCGCCGTGCCCTGCGGCCGGGGCGGGGGCCGAGCGCTCGGCCTCGCTCTCCTGCGCGCGGGCCTTCAGCGCCGTGTCCTCGGCGGCCCGGTCCAGGGCCTCGTCGAACTCGGGCAGCCGCAGCAGGCCCTCGATCAGGTCGGGGAGGGGCCCGTCGTGGCGCAGGGTCTCCTCCGGCGGGGCCTCGCGGCGCAGCCCCGAGCGGGCGCAGGCCTCGGCGAGCCGCGCGGCCTGCGGCGCCACCTGGCGCAGCACCGGCGCGACCGCCTGGAGCTTGCCCATCTGCCCGACGAGGCCGACGAGGTCGGCGACCCGGGCCGCCAGGTCCCGCCGGTCGCGCTCCAGCATCGACAGGCCGATGGTCGAGGCGGCCAGGCGCCCGTCCGTGGCGCCGCCGACGACGAGGGCCTTCTTCTCGGCGATCTCCCCGTCGATGTCGCGCACGAAGCCGCGGCTCGTGGCGACGCTCTCGCGGGCGATCCGCAGCGGCTCGGCGCCGGCGCGGAGCTTGGCCCGCACCGCCACGAGATCGTGGCAGCGGCGGCGCAGCTCGGCGCTGGCCGCCCGGGCCTCGTGGATGCCGGAGGCGAGCACCGCATCGGCCCAGGATTCGTAGCGCCCGGCGAGACGCTTCAGCCGCGCGAGCTTGACCTCCAGCTCCTCGATCGTCTCCAGCAGCCGGCGCCAATTCTCGACCGATTGCCGGACGCGCGCGACGTCGAGCGGCTCGGGGTCGAGGACGAAGCTGCGCACGAAGGCGCTCGAATCGAAGATCGGCTTGAACGCAACCGCGTTCGAGAAGGTGCGCAGGAAGTGGCGCGGGTCCGGCGCCGGCGCACCCTCGCGCAGGGTCGCCAGCACTTCCGCCGTGAAGCGCTCGCCGGAGGAGCGGAACTCCTCGAAGCGCTCGGCCCGCAGCCGCAGGTCCTTGGCGATCTCGGTCCACGGCGCGGTGAAGCTGCCCTCGGCATTGGTGCGCAGGTAGTCGCCGATCTCGAAGCGGTGCCCGGTGGCGATGAAGCGGGAGAGCACCTCCTCCTTCTGGTCGGTCGCCCGCGCGGCGAGCGCCAGCCCGAAGGAGACCGTGCGCCCGCTCTCGGCGTTCTCGAACACCAGGGCGATGACGGTCTCGCAGGCCTCGCGCGTCGGGCGCCCGCCCTCGGCTGGGTCGCTGATCCAGCCGAGGCAGTAGTCGCGCACGGTGCGTGCGCTGCGGCCCGAGGCCGAGGCGTTCAGCGCCAGCCGGCTGGCATTGTTGCCGGCCAGCACGGTGCCGACCGCATCGAAGATCGTCGACTTGCCGGCCCCCGTCGGCCCGACGAGCGCCGCCGCGCCCCGGATCCGGATCTGCTCGCGCCGGATGAGGTACCAGTTCGAAAGGGCGATGTCGGTGAGGCGGTACACCGGGGGCGGGTCCGATCCGGGTGAGGCGGGGGCGCCCAGTTGGCCAACCGCGCGGGCAGACGCAAGGGCGCGCAGAGCACGGACGGCGGGGGCGCCGCGGGTTTTCGGTGTAGAGGGGGGCCGGAAGCCCCGCGATCCCGGGGGCGCGGGCACGGCAGCCATGATTTTGAGAACGCAGCGCACGGGTCCTCGCCGGGCCACGAGGCTCGGCGTTTCGGCCCTCGTCGGCCTCGCGCTGGCGTCGCCCGCGACGGCGTGGGTCTGCAGGCCGACCGATCGGGGGCGGGGCACCGACGTGGTGCTGCTCGCCGGGCAGTCGAACATGGTCGGGTTCGGCCTGGGCTTCGACGCCGCGCTCGACGGGACGCCCGATCCGCGCATCGGGCAGTGGAGCCAGGCCGGCGGCCGTGGCCGGATCGTGGCCGCGATCGATCCGCTCCTGCATCCGGGGGCCGCCGCGGGGCGGGTCGGCCTCGGCTTGAGCTTCGCCCGCGCCTACATCGCCGCGCGGCCGCCGGGCCGCCGGATCCTGCTCGTGCCCGCGGCCGTCGGCGGCACCGGCTTCGCCAACGGCCGCTGGAACCCCGGCGACGACCTGTTCGAGGCTGCGGTGATGCGCACCAACGCGGCGCTCGCCGCCGCGCCGAACGCCTGCCTCGCCGCGATCCTCTGGCACCAGGGCGAGGCCGACGTCGGCGCGCTGTCCGGCTCGGACTACGCCGCGCGGCTCACGCGCACCGTCGCCGCGTTCCGCGCCCGCATCGGCGGCGCGCGGAACGCGCCGTTCGTGACGGGGCGCTTCGAGCCGGAATGGGTGAAGCCGACGCCCGCGCAGACCGCGATCCTCGACGCGCTCGCGCACCTCGCCGACACGGTGCCGCGGACGGTCGACGTCTCGGCCGACGGGCTGACCGGAAACCCCGGCGACAAGATCCATTTCGACGCGGCCTCGCAGCGCATCCTCGGTCGGCGCTACTTCGAGGCTTTGCGCACGCTGCTGCCCGCGCCACGGGCGGCGAAGCCCTGACTCAGCCCTCGGCCGCCTCGGACCACGCCCGCAGGCGGTCGAGCCACGCGTCCGAGGCGAGCACCAGGATGCCGGGCAGCACGCTCACCGGGGTGACGCGCTCAGCCCTGTCGCGCTCGCCGAGCCGCAGCCCGCCGCGGCGGGCGATCAGGCGCAGGATCTCGATCAGCCGCGTCTCCTCGGGCGGATCGCTGCGGGCGGCGGTGCGGATGCGCTCGGTGACGTCGTCGGTGGTGCACTCGACGAGCCCGTCGGTGGAGACGCGGTGATCGCGCAAGCCTTCCTCGTAGATCAGGCGGAGCGCCAGCAGCACCAGGGTCTCGTCCTTGCGCAGGCGCTCGGCGACGATGTCGTGACGCGGGCCGTCCTGGGCCAGCGTGAGCGAGACCATCTGGTCGCGGTGCGACACGGTCAGCGCGTAGCCGAGGCAGGCGAAGTAGTCGGTTAAGAACGGGGCGTAGTGGCGCGCGAGCTCGTAGCTGCGGCCGATGCCGGGGGTGTTCGCGTAGATCACCTGGCCCTTCAGCAGCACCGCGAGCGCGCGGGTCAGCTCCTCCACGTCGGGCGCGCGGGCGCCGGGTGGGGGCGGCTCCTCGCCGTCGACGATGGCGCGGAACGGCTCAAGCATGCCGGTCGCCCGAGATGCGGCGGATGACGAAGTCCGGGCAGTCGAGCCAGCCGTTCGCGAGCCGGCCCTCCACGCGGGCGATCGTGTAGCGCGTGCCGAGCGCGCCCTCGAACAGCACGTCGATCTCGCGCAGGCGCTGGAACACGACGAAGGCGTCGACGTCGGCGACCGCGATCGCCGAGCCCCGCAGGGTGCCGTCGGGCCCGAGGTGGCGGTCGAGGAAGGCGGTCATCGTCTCCGCCGTTACGGTGGTGCGGCGGCGATAGGCCGCCTTCGCCTCGACGAAGGCCTCGATCGCGGGATCGATCTCGAAATCCGGCAGCGCCTCGGTCTCGATCGGGACTTTTCGCCCGCGCGGGATCGCGAGGTGCGGCGTCCCGATCGGCGGGCGCAGCAGCGAGATCGCCGGTGCCACGTCCGGTGCGACCGCCGCGGCGCCGACCGCGCGCAGGGCCGCCGCCGTGCGCTCGATCCCGGCCGAATCCGGCCGGTCCATGTAGCGGACGGCGGCCGCGATCCGGCGCTCCATCCGCGCGACCACGTCGTCGACGGCGTCGAGGTGCCGGTCGAGCCCTTCGAAGATCGACAGGATCTGGGTGAGGTCGGCGCGCACGCCGCGCTCGGCGACGCGAAGTTCCGCCGCCCTTCCCTCGCGCAGGATCGCCTCGGCGAGCGCGCGGATCAGCAGCGGATCGCGCAGCGCGCGGCCCGCCTCGCGCACGATCGCCGAGCGGAAGCGGAACGGGTTGTAGCGCGTGTGCAGCGTCCGGTAGTCGCTGATCAGGTGGCGCTCAACGAAGTCCTCGAAGTAGAGGCGGAAGGCGGCGCGCATATCCTCCTCGTGGAGAATGCGCTCCTCGATCTTGCGCATCGCGCCGGCCAGCCCGCGGACGTGCCCGAGGAAGGCCTGCGCCGCGCGGGCCGCATTGCCGAGCGCCTCGGAGCGGTCGGCCGGGTTGGCGATCGCGCTCTCCAGGCTTCCGAGCACGTCGAGGATCGCGGCACCGTAGGAGCGGGTCTCGCCGCGCTCCATCCGCGACAGCTCCTCGAGCAGCAGCCGCGCCTCGGGGTCGAAATCGACCACCGGCACGTATCGCTCGCGCCGCTCGATCAGCCAGCCGGTCTCGAGGAAGCGCCGGAACAGCGCCGAGCGCCGCTCGATCGGATCGACCGGCACCGGCTCGTCGTCGGATTGCTGGTCGAGCGCCCAGTCGGCGGAGAAGTCGCCGATGGCGGCGAGCAGCTCCGCCTTGCGCACCGGGTCGGGGCTGGTGCCCATCACCTTGCGGTGCAGGTGCAGCAGCAGCGCGGCGTTGAAGGCCCGGCTCGGCGAGGCCAGCGGCCGGAACAGGTCGTCGGGAAGCTGCGCGAACAGCATCGTCTCGAACTCCCGCTCGCGCAGCCGTCCGCGTTACTTCGCGCCGAGAAGCTCGACGTCGAAGATCAGCGTCGCGCCGGGCGGGATGATGCCGCCGGCGCCGCGGGCGCCGTAGCCGAGCTCGGCCGGGATCACCAGGGTGCGCTTGCCGCCCTGCTTCATCGTGGCGACGCCGAGGTCCCAGCCCTGGATGACCTGGCCGGCGCCGAGGGTGAAGGTGAAGGGCTGGTTGCGATCCCGCGAGGAATCGAACTTCTTGCCCTTCTTGCCGGCGTCGTCGAGCCAGCCGGTGTACTGCACGGTCACCTTCTGGCCGGCCTTCGGCTCGGGCCCGGTGCCGACGACTTCGTCCTGATACTTCAGGCCGGAGGGCAGGGTGGTGTAGTCGGCGTTGGCGGCAGCGGTCATGGCGATCAGCACGGCTCCGGCGATGGGGAGAATAAAGCGAGGCATCGTTCCTCCGTCGGGCCGAGCCTCTTTCGGGCCGCCCGTCGAGGGGCCTCTTAACAGCAGGGCCGGGGCCGAGGCCAGCCGGCGGGGCTTTTCGCCGTCGGCGCACGCCGCGATCGGGCACGGAACGCGGCTTGCGGGGCGGGAGGCGGCCCTTCGCGATTTTCGCCCGGCGCCGGTTGACGCGGCGCCGACCTTGGCGGCCCATTCCACCGCCCGGGCCGCGAGCGCGGCCTCACCAACTTTCCTCGGAGCGACGATGCGCCTGGATCGAACGGACGGCAGCCCTGGCCCGACGCGGACGGCTGGGTCGCACCGCAGGCCGGCCCGGGCCGTCGCGGCGATGCTCGCGATCCTCGCCCTCGCGATGCCGGCCCGAGCGGCCTCGATCGCGCCCGCGGTGGCCGAGCACGGCATGGTCGTGACCGCGCAGCACCTCGCGACCCAGGTCGGCGTCGACGTGCTGAAGCGCGGCGGCAATGCCGTCGATGCGGCGGTGGCCGTCGGCTACGCGCTGGCGGTGGTCTACCCGGCCGCGGGCAACCTCGGCGGCGGCGGCTTCATGACCGTCCAGCTCGCCGACGGGCGCCGGACCTTCCTCGATTTTCGCGAGAAGGCGCCCTTGGCCGCGACCCGCGACATGTACCTCGACAGGGACGGGAACGTCATCAAGGGCCTGAGCGTCAGCGGCCCCCTCGCCGTGGCGGTGCCAGGCACCGTCTCCGGCCTGGAGACGGCGCGCGAGACCTACGGGACGATGGCCCGCGCCGAGCTGATCGCCCCGGCCATCGCCTACGCCGAGGGCGGTTTCGTCCTCGAGCAGGGCGATGCCGACATGTTCGCCATCGCCACCCCGGACCTGCGCAGGGATCCGGCCTCCGCCGCGATCTTCGTCGACGGCGATGCGCCGTTCCGGGCCGGCCGGACGCTCGTGCAGAAGGATCTTGCGGGAACGCTCCGGACGATCGCCGAGCACGGCGCGGCCGGCTTCTACGGCGGCCCGGTCGGCAGCGCGATCGTCGCGTCCAGCCAGGCCGGCAAGGGCCTGATCGTCCAGGCCGACCTCGACCGCTACCGCACCCGCCAGCTGAAGCCGGTTGAGTGCGACTATCGCGGCTACCGCGTGATCTCGGCCCCGCCGCCGAGCTCCGGCGGCGTCGTCATCTGCGAGATGCTGAACATCCTCGAAGGCTACCCCCTCGGCGATCTCGGCTGGGGTTCGGCGCAGGCGATCCACTACGAGATCGAGGCGATGCGGCACGCCTACGTCGACCGCAACAGCTACCTGGGCGATCCCGACTTCGTCGACAACCCGACCGCGCGCCTGACCGACAAGGCCTACGCGGCGACCATCCGGGGCGCGATCGATCCGGGCAAGGCCGGCGTGTCGAGCCGGCTCAAGCCGGGGGTGCCGCCGCACGAGGGCAGCAACACGACGCATTATTCCATCGTCGACGGCGCCGGCAACGCGGTCTCGGTGACCTACACCCTGAACGACTGGTTCGGCGCGCGCATCACCGTGCCCGGCACCGGCGTGCTGCTCAACGACGAGATGGACGACTTCACCGCCAAGGTCGGGGTCCCGAACATCTACGGGTTGGTGCAGGGCGAGGCCAACGCCATCGCGCCGGGCAAGACGCCGCTGAGCTCGATGAGCCCGACTATCGTGACCAAGGACGGCAAGCCCGTCCTCGTCACCGGCACGCCGGGCGGCAGCCGCATCCTCACCGTGGTGCTGCACAGCATCCTGAACGTCGTCGATTACGGCATGAACGTGCAGGAGGCGGCCGACGCGCCCCGCATCCACAACCAGTGGCTGCCCGACGTCACCAACGTCGAGCGGTTCGCGCTCTCGCCCGACACCCGCAGGATCCTCGAGGGCATGGGCCACCATTTCGCCGGGCCGCAGCCGGCCAACCACCTCGCCGCGATCCTGATCGGCGCGCCGGTGCTCGGCGGCAAGGCGGTCGGGGCGAACCGGTTCTACGGGGCGAACGACCCGCGCCGGAACACCGGCTTGGCGCTGGGCTACTGAGCGGCGCCCGACGCTGCCCCGTCCGCACACCGGGACCGAGAAAATCCGGCGACGTTTTCGTCGCTGGTGCGTTCCTGGAGGATGAACCCGACACCCGACGATTGGGACCAGCGCGTCGCGCACCTTTCCCAAAAGCTGCCCGCGCCGCTGCAGCGCGCCGTCGACTGGCTGCGCGAGCCGTCGCGCCTGTGGCTGCGGGTGGGGGCCGCGCTGCTGCTCATCCTCGGCGGGATCTTCTCGATCCTGCCGGTGCTCGGCCTGTGGATGCTGCCGCTCGGCCTCGCGCTTCTGGCGCAGGACGTGCCCTGGCTGAAGGTGCCGCTGGAGAAGGCCGCCCGCTGGATCGAGAGGACCTGGGCCGCCCTCGTCGCGTGGTGGCGGCGTCAGAAGCGGTAGGTCAGGTTGCCCTTGGCGCCGTGGTCCTGGGCGCGGGCGCCGATCTGCCCGGCATAGGACAGGCCGACGGTGGTCGAGGGTAGGACGATCCAGCTCAACCCGGTCTCGAGCAGCACGGCGCTGCGGTCGACCGGCGCGCCGCGGGTCAGCGCCGAGACGCCACCGGCATTGAAGGCAAGCAGCGCGTTCGGGGTGACGTCGCCGAAGGCGCCGCGATACCCGACGAGGCCGCGCAGCAGCATCGGCAGGCCGCCGACGAAGCCATCGATCCGCGCCTCGGCCCGCACGCCCGCGGTCGCGGTGGACACGGTGGCGTCGCGCGCCGCGCCGGTGAGCGCCGCTGCGCCGCCGGTCTCGGAAAAGGCGTCCTGCCCGACGCGGATCACCGCACCGCCGGCGAAGGGCTCCAGCGTCAGGCCGGCGAGGTCCATGCGGTAGCCGACCTCGCCGAAGCCCTGCGCGACGCTGCCGCCGTAGGCGGCGCGGGCGCTGTCGCGAAAGCCGGCGAACGCGATGTCGCGCCGGGTCTCGGTGTCGCTGACGCCGTAGAGGCCGCCGATCCGCAGGTCGAGCGCGCCGAGGCCGATGCCGGCATAGACCGACCCGAACCCGGTCTGGACGTTGCCGCTCGACATGCGCAGCGGGATGTCGAGGGCGGTGTCGGTGTAGCCGGCGGCGGCGCCGACGCGGATCAGGTCGCTCGCGGCGACGTCGCCGCCGATCACGAGGCCGCCGGTGTTGCGCTGGAGGGCGGCGGCGTTGCCGTCCGAGCCGGTGCGCCCGAAGCTGCCGAAGCCCTGGCCCCACAAGCCGACGATCCGCTGGTCGAGGCCGCCGGGGCCGAGGCCCGTGCCGCATTCGGGCACGGAGTTCAGCGGCACCCGGGCGATCGGTGCGCGCTCTGCCGGCAGGCCGGGCGCGGCCGGCGTGCAGGTGAGGCCGGCGCCGTCCGACCAGCGCATCCGATCGAGGATCGCCTCGCGCACCAGCCCGCCGGACTCGACGAGCGCGGTGACCGCGCTCGCGTGGACCTCGCCCGAGAGCGCGTCGAAGGCCTGCCGGGCCTGCGCGGCGGAAAGCGGGCCGACCGCGTCGTAGACCGCCCGGCCGGCACCGAGCGACTGCGCGCGCCGGCCGGCGGCGACGCCGTTCACCGTCGCGCCGGCGGTGTCGAAGCCGAGGTCGTTGCGGGTCAGGTGCAGCTGCACCGCGTCGTCCGCGTAGGTCAGCGACGGCGTCAGGAAGGCGAAGTTGGAGGTGACGGCGGCGAACTGCCCCTGCACGCCGCCCGCTGCCGTGAGGATCGTGTAGGTGGTGTTGGCGCTGTAGGCGCCTGACTGCGCCTGCACGTCGACGAGGCCGCCGCGCAGGGTCGCGACGCCGCCCGCCGCGATCCGGTCGCTGTTGCCGGCCGCATCCGCCTTCACCTGGAAGATCGAGCCTGCCTCGAACAGCACGTTGCCGTTGGCCGACAGCGTGCCGATCCCGTCGTAGCCCGGCGCCGCACGGCCGCCGCTGCGGACGCTGAGGCCGCCGAGCGTGCCGATGCCCTCGATCGTCGCGCCGGAGGCGACGCCGACATCGGCCGCGCCGAGGTCGCCGCCGACCCGCAGGCGGCCTTCCGCCACCGTCACGCCGCCGGCGAACGGGCTGTCGCCGGTGAGGTCGAGGCGGCCGGCGCCGGTCTTCACGATGGTGCCGGTGCCGTCGATCGTGCCGGAAAACAGCGCGTCGGTGCCGTTCGAGCCGGCGGTGAGGGTGGCTCCGCCCAGCGAGACCCGACCGTCGCCGTTCAGCGCGGCGACGCTCTGGTCGTAGCCGGCGAGGTCGAAGGTCCCGGCACCGGCGACGAGGAGCGCGCTGCCCGCGGGGAGGGCGCCCGCGATGCCGGCGCGCAGGGTCCCGTTGGTGACCGAGGTGGTTCCGGCGTAGCTGTTGGCCTGGGTCAGCAGGACGGTGCCGTCGCCGCTCTTGGCGAGCGTCCCGGGGCCCGACAGCACCGCGTCCACGGTGCCGCTCTGCAGGCCGTAGATCGCGCCGCGCAGCGTGCCGTTGCGGATCGTGCCGGCGGTGAGCACCACCGGGCCGGCGCTGGAGGCGGTGCCGCCGAGATCGAGCGTTCCGCCCCCGACCACGAGGGCCGCGTCCGCCGCGCCGAGACGACCGCTCCCGGTCAGCTGCAGCGTGCCGCCATCGACGCGGGTGCCGCCGGAGAAGTCGTTGGCGCCGGACAGCGTCACGGTGCCGGCGCCGGTCTTCACCAGCGGCCCGGGGCCGGTCAGCGCGGCCTCGATGCCGCCGGACTGCACGTCGTAGACCGAGCCGCGCAGCGTCCCGTCGGCGATGGTGCCGCCGGTGAGCCGCACCAGCCCGACGGCCTGGGTCGTGCCGCCGAGGTCGAGCCGCCCGCCCGAGACCAGCAAGGCGCTGTCGGTCGCGCCGAGCGTTCCGGGCGCGGAAGTCGCGAGCGTGCCGGCCGAGAGGCTGGTGCCGCCGGCATAGGTGTTGGCGGCCGAGAGCAGGACGCGGCCGGTGCCGGCCTTCGACAGGCCGCCGGGACCGACGACCGGGCTCGCCAGCGTCGCGTCGTCCGGCCCGTCGCAGGCGAGGCCCGTCGCGGTCGCCACGCAGGCCGCACGGGCCGGATCGGGCGCCGCCATCGACGCTGCCCCAAGGATCAGCGGCAGCACCGCCGTCGTGGCGAGGAGGCGACGGCGCGGCGGGCAGGATACGAGGTGCGGCATGCGGCCCATCCGAAGGCGCGAAGAGACGATCCGGCGATCGCGCGACGGCGCGGTCGTCGGTCCGGTGCCGGGAACGACGGCACGGGGCGGCGGTGAAGACAGGGGCCAGGAGGCCGGGAAACGATTAACGCAACCTCAACCATGCCGAAGAAAAAACAATCGAGGGTTGTTTTTCGGGCTCGGCCGGACGATCCGACGGCGGCGAGGCGCGCTTAGACATCGCCGCGGGCGCGGGTTAGGAGGATCGCATCCCCAGCCGAGGCTCCATGAGCAAGCCGAAACCCCTGACCAGCGCGATCCTCGACCCGGAGAAGCGGGCCGACGACGTCGATCAGACCATCCGTCCGCTGAGCCTGTCCGAGTTCATCGGGCAGCGGGCGGCGCGCGCCAACATGGAGATCTTCATCCAGGCGGCGAAGATGACCGGCCAGGCGCTCGACCACGTCCTGTTCGTCGGGCCGCCGGGCCTCGGCAAGACCACCCTGGCGCAGATCGTGGCGCGCGAGCTCGGCGTGAACTTCCGCTCGACCTCCGGGCCGGTGATCGCCAAGGCCGGGGATCTGGCGGCCCAGCTCACCAACCTCGAAGAGCGCGACGTGCTCTTCATCGACGAGATCCACCGCCTCAACCCGGCGGTGGAGGAGATCCTCTATCCGGCGATGGAGGATTATCAGCTCGACCTGATCATCGGCGAGGGGCCGGCGGCGCGCTCGGTCAAGATCGAGCTGCCGAAGTTCACGCTCGTCGGCGCCACCACCCGCGCGGGCCTGCTGACGACGCCGCTGCGCGATCGCTTCGGCATCCCGATCCGGCTCGAATTCTACGACATCGACGAGCTGCAGCTCATCGTCAGCCGCGGCGCGCGGGTGCTCGGGCTCGGCATGTCCGACGACGGCGCGAACGAGATCGCCCGGCGGGCCCGCGGGACCCCGCGCATCGCCGGCCGCCTGCTGCGGCGGGTGCGCGACTTCGCCGTCGTCGCCGAGGCGCCGACCGTGACGCGGGCGATCGCCGACCGGGCGCTGAAGCTGCTCGACGTCGATCCCGTCGGCCTCGACGTGATGGACCGAAAGTACCTCACGATGATCGCGAAATCCTTCGGCGGCGGCCCCGTCGGGATCGAGACGATCGCGGCCGCGCTGTCGGAGCCCCGCGACGCGATCGAGGACATCATCGAGCCCTACCTGATCCAGCAGGGTTTCGTGATGCGTACGCCGCGCGGGCGGGTGCTGACGCAGCACGCCTTCAAGCACATGGGTTTCGCGATGCCCAAGCGCGATCCGATCACGCAGATCGGCCTCTTCGTCGAGGACGAGCCCGAGACCTAGTCTGTGCCGTCGCATTGCCGAAGCGACCGTCCGAGGACGGGACACGAAGTCGCGTTTCATCGAGTTCCGCCGCGGCGCAGCGCCGTCGACGCATGCCGTTCCACCGGTTCAGCTATGCCGTGTCGGCATAGGACGCGGTTCGGAAACTTGTCACATGCCACCGCCATAAACCAAGCAATGCTTTGCGAATAATCAGAAAATCGATGTTCCGCGTACCGCTTCACAACGCCGCGATGTCTCGGTTCGTCGGCTCAGCATGTGCCGGAAGCGTGGCTACGTAGTTCACACGTGCGGAACGAGCGGCGATCCGACCCGTTGTGCCCGCAATCGACCGGGGCCTCGACGCACCGGCGAACCACAAAGGATCGTTCTCCTATGAAGCGTACCGCCACCCTCGCCGTTCTCGGTCTCTCGCTCGCCGCGCTGACCGCCCCCGCCTTCGCCCAGGACGCCCTTCCCATCCGCGTCTCGCCGTTCGAGCGCGGCGTCGGCGCCGCCGGCACCGACACTCCCGAGTTCCGCGCCGAGGCCCTTCGCTCGGATGCCGTGAGCATCGAGTCGAGCCGCATCGCCCTGGAGCGTTCGCGCAACCCGCAGGTCCGGAACTACGCCAACCGCGTGATCACCGAGCGTGAGGCCACTACCAAGGCGCTTCTGCCCGAGGGCACGTCGCTGTCCTCCGGCGGCACCGTCGTCTCGGATCGCCAGGGCTTCGACACCCGCATCGACAACCCGGTGGGCCTCGTGCTCGCCCCGGTGACCATCGCCGCCAACCTCGGCACCAGCATCGTCGGCGGCGTCCTCGGCGGCGTCGGCATCATCGACAACAGCCCGACCGAGCCCGGCCGCCGCGTCGCGATCGGCCCGAACGGCCAGAACCGGATCGAGCGCCTGAAGTCGGCCCGCAACGGCCGTGACTTCGACCGCACCTATATCGATCAGCAGGCCCGCTCGGACGCCCGCACCCTCGAGCTGTACGAGACCTACTCGCGCAACGGCGACAACGCCGCCGGCCGCCAGTTCGCAAACGAGGCGCTGCCCTACATCGCCAACGAGCATGGCCACTCGGCCTCGCTCGCCAACCGCATCGGCGGCTGATCCCGCTTCGGCATCGTCGAAACGGATTCACTGACGGAAGGGCCGCCCTGGGAGGGGCGGCCCTTTCGCGTTCGCGAGGGCCTCGTCCTCTCCCTCCGCCCGCCATGCCGTCGCCATGTCTGCCCGTCATCCCGGAGCCGCGCGGCCCCGCGATGACGGGAGGGTGGGGACGGACCCTCGTCCGATCCGTGCCCGACGGGACGTCGGCCCTTGCCACCGTCCCGCACCGCCCTGCGGCAGCAGAAGGACATCGAACCCGTGACGTCATCGATCGATGCCCACGCGCTGCCGGTGCGCGTCTACTACGAGGACACCGACTTCTCGGGCTTCGTCTACCACGCGAGCTACCTGCGCTTCATGGAGCGCGGGCGCACCGAGCTGCTGCGCGGGCTCGCGGGCGACCAGTCCGATCTGCACCGGGAGGCGGACGGCCTCGTCTTCGTCGTGCGCCGCATGGAGATCGACTACCTGAAGCCGGCGCGGATGGACGACGTGCTCTCCATCGTCACCAGCACGCGCGAATTGCGCGGCGCCTCGATGCACCTGCACCAGGAGGTCTGCCGGGACGGCGTGGTCCTCGTCCGTGCCGAGGTGGTGGTCGCCTGCGTCCGCGCGGGCCGAGCGATCCGGCTGCCCGACGCCCTGCGCCGCGCTCTGGCCCCGGCAACCCTTCCTTAACCAACCCGCCCGCTTATGCGGTGGGAAAGCGACGCCCCGCGTGCACCGCACCCGGCCCTTACTTTCGACAGATTCGAACGCGATTCCCTTTGAATTCGCTCGATGATTTCGGATGGAGCGCGCTGGCCCGCCGGGTCGTCGCGCCGCCGCCGTCGAGACGTCCGAGGACCAAAGCCCATGAACCCCGCAGATGCGATGCAGGCCGCGCCCGTCGCCGACATGACGCTGCTCGGGCTGTTCCTCCAGGCCCACATCGTCGTCAAGTTCGTGATGATCGGGCTGCTCGGCTCCTCGATCTGGTGCTGGGCGATCATCGTCGACAAGACGCTGCTGTTCCGGCGCACCAAGGACGAGATGGATGCGTTCGAGGACGCGTTCTGGTCCGGCCGGTCCCTCGAGGAGCTGTATCGGTCGTTCAACGACCGCCCGGCCACCGGCCTCGCCGCGCTGTTCGTCGCCGCCATGCGCGAGTGGAAGCGCTCGTTCGAGGGCACCGGCCGGCAGATCCAGTCGCTGTCGCAGCGCATCGACAAGGTGCTGGACGTGACCATCCAGCGCGAGGTCGAGCGCCTCGAGGGCCGGTTGCTGTTCCTCGCCTCGATCGGCTCGGCCGGCCCCTATATCGGCCTGTTCGGCACGGTCTGGGGCATCATGACCGCCTTCACCTCGATCGCGGCCTCGAAGAACACCTCGCTCGCCGTCGTGGCGCCGGGCATCGCCGAGGCGCTGTTCGCCACCGCCATCGGCCTGTTCGCGGCGATCCCCGCCGTGCTCGCCTACAACAAGCTCCAGGCCACGGTCGCCAAGCAGCAGTCGCGCCTGGAAGGCTTCGCCGACGAGTTCTCCGCCATCCTGTCGCGCCAGATCGACGAGCGCCTGTCGCTCGCCGCCTGACCGAAATCCGCGAAGGGATCGACACATGAGCATGGCGGCGGGCGCGCAGGGCGGCGGCAAGCGGCGGCGGCGGGGACGCCGCGGCGGCGGCCCGATCAACGAGATCAACATGACGCCGTTCATTGACGTCGTGCTGGTGCTGCTGATCATCTTCATGGTGGCGGCCCCCATGATGACGGTGGGCGTGCCCCTCGACCTGCCGCAATCCAAGGCCTCGCCGCTGAACTCGGACACCAAGCCGGTGACGCTGTCGATCCGCCAGTCGGGACAGGTCTTCCTCGGCGAGGACGAGCTGACCGACGACACCATCATCCCGAAGCTGACCCAGGAGGCCAAGTCCGGCTTCGAGGAGCGCGTCTTCGTGCGCGGCGACAAGCGGGTCGATTACGGCCGCGTCGCCCAGGTGATGGCGATCGTCACCGGCGGCGGCTTCAAGAAGGTGGCGCTCGTCACCGAGCCCGAGCAGCGGTAGCAGACCTGTGAGGCTTCCCTCCTTCCGCAGCGAACCGGGCTTCTGGGTCTCGGCCGGCACCCATGTCGGGCTGCTGGTCTTCGCCCTGTTCAGCGTCGCCGCGCCCGCGCTTCCCGAGGCGCAGGAGGGCGTGCCCGTCGAGGTGATCACCGAGAACCAGTTCTCGGAGCTGACCAAGGGCGAGCGCAACGCCGAGAAGCCGCTGTCGGACGCCAAGCCGCGGGCCGACAAGAAGGCCGAGAAGTTCGAGGAGAAGGAGCCGGAGAACGCCAAGGTGGATTCTCCGACCGCGCCGACGCGCACCAGCGACATGAAGCTCGCCAACGCCGACGAGATGCCGCTGCGCGTCAACGAGCCCGATCCCGCCGCCGAGACGGCGAAGGCCGCCAAGATGGCCAAGGAGAAGGCAGACGCCGAGAAGGCCGAAGCCGCCAAGGCCGAGGCCAAGGCGGAAGCGGCCAAGGCCGCGGCCGCGGAGAAGGCCGCCGCCGCGAAGGCCGAAGCGAAGGCCGCTGCCGAGGCCGCCAAGGCCGAAGCCGTGAAGCGCGAGCAGCTCGCCAAGCTGGTCGAGCGCGAGGAGGCCGAGGCGGCGGCCGCGGAAGCCAAGGCGAAGGCCGAAGCGAAGGCCAAGGCGGACGCGGCCAAGGAAGCCGCGAAGGCCGCCGAGAAGGCGGCGGCCGCCAAGGCCGAAGCCAAGGCGAAGGCGGAAGCCGAGGCCGAGCGCCAGAAGGAGATCGCCGAGGCCAAGGCCGAGGAGGCCAAGGAGAAGGCGGAGGCCGCCGCCGCGGCGAAGGCCGAGGCCGCCGCCAAGGCGAAAGCGAAGGCGGTCGCCGACGCGAAGGCCAAGGCCGACGCCGAGGCGAAGGCGCGCAAGCAGGCCGAGCTGGCCGCCAAGTTCAATGCCGGCGACATCAAGTCGATCCTGGCCTCGAAGGCGCCGTCGCAATCGACCGGCGCCACCGGCCACGAGGTCCAGCGCACGGCCTCGCTCGGCGCCGCCACCGGCACCGCCCAGCGCCTGTCGCCGTCGCTGCGCGACGCGCTCGTCGGCATGCTGCAGCAGCAGATCGAGCGCTGCTACTCGGCGCCTCCGGGCGCCGCCCAGGGGGTGGTGCTGCCGGTGCTCGACATCCGCCTGAACGCCGACGGCTCGCTCTCGACCGAGCCGCGGATCATGCGCGGCGGATCGAGCTCGGTCGACCAGTCGATCGCGCAGGCGGCGTTGCGTGCGGTGCGCCGCTGCGCGCCCTACAAGATCCCGGCGCAGTACCAGCCCTATTACAACGACTGGAAGGCGATCAACGCGGAGTTCGAGTTCACCGCGACCTGACCGCCGACGCCGCCTTGACGACCTGACGCCAGGACCTCGCCGGCACCCGTTCCAACGCTCCCGGACCAGACCCATGCTGCATCGATCGCTCACCCGGGCCCGGCACGTGCCCGCCGCCCTCTATGGCCTCGCGCTGCTGCTGCTGGCGACGCTCGGCCTCGCCGCGCCGGCGCAGGCCCAGCTTCAGCTCCGCATCGGCGGCGGCGCGTTCCAGCCGATGCCGATCGCGGTGACCGACTTCTCGGGCGACCCGAACCTCGGCGGCCTCGTCTCGAGCGTGGTAACGAACGATCTGCGCCGCTCGGGCTACTTCCTGCCCCTGGAGAAGGGCCGCTTCCCGGAATCGCCGAACTTCGATGCCGCCCCCGGCTTCGAGAAGTGGCGCGCCGCGGGCGTGCAGGGCCTCGTCACCGGCCGCGTCTCGCGCGACGGCTCCGGCCGGCTGAAGGTCGAGTTCCGCCTGTGGGACGTCACCTCCGGCCAGCAGATCACCGGCCAGCAATACGGCACCGACGCCGCCAACGCGCGCCGCGCCGGCCACCTGATCTCGGACAGCGTCTACACCAAGATCACCGGCCTCGGTCCGTGGTTCGACAGCCGCATCGCCTTCGTCGACGAGTCCGGCCCGAAGGAGAACCGCCGCAAGCGCCTGATGGTGATGGACCAGGACGGCGCCAACGTCCGCGCGCTCACCACCGGCGAGAACGCCATCGTCGCGCCGCGCTACTCGCCCGCGACGCAGGACATCGCCTTCATGGCCCAGGCCACCGGCCACCAGCCGCGGGTGCAGGTGATCAACCTCGAGACCGGCAGCCGGACGGCGATGGGCAACTTCGACTCGATGAGCGCGAGCCCGCGCTTCTCGCCCGACGGCCGCCGCCTCGTGATGAGCGTGCAGCAGGGCGGCAACGCCGACATCGTCACCATAGACATCGCCTCGAAGGCGCAGCATTCGATCACCAACGGCAACGCCATCGACACCTCGCCGACCTACTCGCCGGACGGCGGCCAGATCGTGTTCGAATCCGACCGCGGCGGCTCGCAGCAGGTCTACGTGATGGGCGCCGACGGCTCGAACCCGCACCGGATCTCGTTCGGCGAAGGCTCGGCCTCGCAGCCGGCTTGGTCGCCGCGCGGGGACCTGATCGCCTTCACCCGCCAGCGCAAGGGCGGCTTCGCGATCTGCGTGATGAAGCCCGACGGCTCGGGCGAGCGCGTGCTCACCGAGGGCTTTCACAACGAGGGCCCGACCTTCGCGCCGAACGGGCAGTACGTGCTGTTCTTCCGCGACCCCGGCGGCCAGGGCGGCGGCAAGCTCTACATGGTCGACATCACCGGCAAGGTGGAGGCGCCGGTCCCGACGCCGTCCTACGCCTCGGACCCGACCTGGTCGCCGCTGCTCTCGGGGAAGTAGGCCTCGGCCCCGGGGCCACCTACCGGGCGGGCTCGACCGCATCGCCCCGACCCTCCGTCGCGAGGGCGTCCCGGGCAAGCGCCCCTGCGCGATCGCGCAGCGCGGCGCGTTCGGCCTGGCCGGCATCCCGCCGCGACGGGACCGGATCGGAAGTCAGCGGCGGCGCTCGCTAGGCGAGGTCGACCGGTTCGCAGATCACCGTCCGACGGGCTCGATCGACGGCCGAATGCCTGATCAACCTGCCATCATCCCTTCGCGGCGCCTGAACGCATGCAGAAGGGATAATCGGTCGCGCGGCAGCGTCGAGGACGCGACGTGACGGGCGTCGTCCGTTCCAGGACCCCGATCCGTCGACGGTCGCACGACGGGTCCGCCTCAGCCCCGCTTCTGCGCTTTCGTGTAGCTGCCGATCGCGGCCTGGCAGTTCGGCGACAGGCTGGCGCGGTTCTGCTTGAAGCAGGCATGCACCTCGGGGCTGTCCGGGGCGAACTCGCTGCACAGGGCGAGGTAGTCGCCGGTGCAGTTCTGCTTCAGCGCGGCGCGGTCGGGCACGGCCGACGCGTTCGGCGCGGCGAGCGCGGCGGTGGTGGTGAGGGCGAACGCAACGACGGTACGGACGAGCAAAATCTTCTTCCTCCACGAACCCGGACCAGCCGGGCGGCCGTCCGTAGAGCAGCGCATCCTGGCCGGAATGGGTTAGCTTGGCCGTTTGCCGTCGGTCGCCGGCCTCACCCCTCGCGCAGCAGGCGGTCGCGGGCCCGCAGGGCCGGGAAGATCCGGCCCCACAGCACCGCGACGAGCACCGTCGCCGCGCCGCCGACGACCACCGCCGGCACCGCGCCGATGAGTGCCGCGACCGAGCCGGACTCGAACTCGCCGAGCTCGTTCGAGGCGCCGATGAAGACGGTGTTCACGGCCGAGACCCGGCCGCGCATCGCGTCCGGCGTCTCGCCCTGCACGAAGGTCTGGCGGACGTAGACGCTGATCATGTCGGCCGCGCCCGTGATGAACAGGCAGGCCATCGACAGCGGCAGCGAGGTCGAGAGCCCGAACACGATGATGGCGAGGCCGAACACCGCCACGGCGCGCAGCATCCGCACGCCCGCATGGCGCCGCAGCGGCCGGTAGGCGAGCACGATCGCTGTCAGCACGGCGCCGGCGGCCGGCATGCTGCGCAGCGCGCCGAGGCCGAGCGGGCCGACATGCAGCACTTCGGCGGCGAAGATCGGCAGCAGGGCGGTGGCGCCCCCGAGCAGCACCGCGAACAGGTCGAGGCTGATCGCGCCGAGCACCACCGGGTGCGCGCGGATGTAGCCGATCCCGGCCGACAGCGTCGCCCAGGTCACCGGCGGCCGCTCCGTGACCGCCGCCGGCCGATAGCGGATCGCCGTGGTCGCGAGCGCCGCCAGCGCGAAGCTGGCCGACGCCGATCCGAACACGACCATCGGCCCGAGCGCGTAGAGGAAGCCCCCGAAAGCCGGCCCGAGCACCGACGCGCTCTGCCAGAGCGAGGCGTTCCAGGCGATCGCGGCGCCGAAGAGGTCGCGCGGCACCAGCGTCGGCAGCAGCGCCTGCAGGGCGGGGTTGGCGAAGGCGCGGGCCGTCCCGATCAGCACGACGAGCCCGTAGACCGGCCACACCGCGCTCGCGCCGCTCCAAGCATAGGCGAGAAGCGCCGCGCTCGTCGCCGCCTGCACCGCGAAGGCCGCCGCCGCCACGAGGCGGCGGTCGTAGGTGTCGGCGACGTGCCCGGTGATCAGCGCGGCGAGCATCGCCGGCAGGAAGCCCGCCAGGCCGACGAGCCCGAGCGCCCAGGCCGAGCGGGTCAGGTCGTAGACGAACCAGCCGACGGCCACGGCCTGCATCTGGTAGGCGAGACCGGTCAGGAAACGGGAGATCCCGAACAGGCGGAAATCGCCGTTGCGGAAGACGGTCCAGCCGGATTGCGCGTGCTCGGGCATCGCCAGCGTCGTGGCGGCCGAACGAGGCCCGGTCAAGCTGCGGCCGGACCGAGCGCAGGGCGTTCGCCGGCGCCGCGCGATCGGTCGGATGCGTTCGGAACACCCGATTCCGATATTCCGGCTGAGCTTGCAGCCTGAAACAACCGGAAGGTGTTGCCGACAAGAAAGACCGCAGCGTGCTCGACGACCTCGATGCGTCCCGAAGTTCGTCATTGGGCGCCGCGAGCGCGAAGTCGTGTCCTGCTAAAAGTCGCGGTGGATCAAATTTTAAGCCTCGCCTGCCAAGCTAAAAGTCATGTCGCGCGCCGCGGGGTACTGACGATGACGATGTTCAACCAGAAGATGAGCGCCCTGATCGATGCGATCGATCGGTCTCAGGCGCGGATCGTTTTCGGCCTCGACGGGCGGATCATCGATGCGAACGCGAACTTCCTGACCCTGTTCGGGTATACGCTTTCCGAGATCCGAGGCGCGCATCACGGGATCTTGATGGAGCGCAGCGAGCGCGAGAGCGCGGCCTACCGCGCCTTCTGGGAAGCCCTGGCCCGCGGCGAGACCCAGGCCCGCTCGTTCAAGCGCGTGGCGAAGGACGGTCGCGAGATCTGGCTGCAGGCATCCTACAATCCCGTGCTCGATCGGCGGGGCCAGCCGGTGCAGATCGTGAAGCTCGCCACCGACATCACCGCCGAGACCATGGCCGCCGCGACCAGCCAGGGCCAGATCGACGCGATCAACCGCTCCCAGGCCGTGATCCACTTCACCCTCGACGGGACCGTCACCGACGCGAACGCGAACTTCCTCACGACGATGGGCTACCGGCTCGACGAGATCAAAGGCCGCAACCATCGGATCTTCGTCGACGCGGCCGAGGCCGATTCCCCGGCCTACGCCGCGTTCTGGAAGGCGCTGGCCGGAGGCACCTTCCAGGCGGGCGAGTTCCGCCGGATGGGCAAGGGCGGCAACGAGGTCTGGATCCACGGCGCCTACAACCCGATCCTCGATCGCGACGGCCGCCCCTTCGCGGTCGTGAAGTTCGCCACCGACGTGACCGCCCAGGTGCACGAGCGCCGCCGCCGCGCCGAAGGCCAGCGCCTGATCGAGGTCGACCTCGGCCACATCATGCAGGAGATGTCGGGGGTGAGCCGGCAGTCGACGGAGACCGCGCGCGCGGCCGCCGAGACCTCCGGCAACGTCCAGGCGGTCGCCGCCGGCGCCGAGGAGTTCTCGACCTCGATCGAGGAGCTGACGCGGCACGCGATCGACGCCAAGACGGCCTCCGACGAGGCGGTCGGCCGCTCCGACGAGGCGCGCACCATCATCTCCGGGCTCACCGCCTCGGCCGAGCGGATCGGCAGCGTGATCACCACGATCCGCACTATCGCCGACCAGACCAACCTGCTGGCGCTCAACGCGACGATCGAGGCCGCGCGCGCCGGGCAGGCCGGCCGCGGGTTCGCCGTCGTCGCCGCCGAGGTCAAGGCGCTGGCGACGCAATCCTCGCGCGCGACCGAGGAGATCGGCAAGCAGGTCACGGCGGTCCAGGAGGCGACCGCGGAGGCGGTGCGGGCGATCGAGCTGGTCGGGCAGACGATCGGGCAGGTCAGCCACATCTCGCTCAGCGTCTCCTCCGCGGTGACGCAGCAGGCGGCGGTGACGCGCGACATGTCGGTCAACATGCAGAACGCGGCCGAGAGCGTCCAGCGCGTACGGCTGAACATGGACGGGATCGCGGAAGCCTCGCGGACGGTGGACGGCCGCGTCCAGGCGGTGGCCGAGGCGGCGCGGGCCCTCGGCTGACGGAAAGCGGCCTACTCGGCCGCCTCGGAGTCGCGCGCCGACGGCATCGTCGGCGCGACGATCGGGAAGCTGCAGCTGACGTAGGTGCCGGCCCCGGGCCGCGAATCGAGCGACACCCGGCCGCCGTGCAGCTCGACGAAGGAGCGCACGATCGACAGGCCGAGGCCGACGCCGCGGTGGCGGGTGCCCAGCGTGTGGCTCTCGAAGCGGTCGAACACGTGGGCGGCGATCTCCGGCGGCATGCCGCGGCCCTGGTCGCGCACGCTGAGCACGAGGTCGCCCGCATTCCGCCGCGCCCGAACGGTGATGCTCTGGCCCGCGCTGGAGAAGCCGACCGCGTTCGACATCAGGTTGAACAGGATCTGGCGCACGCGCTTGCCGTCGACGAACACGCTGCCGATGTCGTCGGGCACGTCGAGGACGAGGTTCAGGTCGGATTCCGCGAGGCGGTCCTCGATGCCGAGTAGGGCCGCCTCGACGGTCGCCTGGACGTCGACGGTCTCGCGCTGGAGCTCGAGCGAGCCGGCATCGATCGAGGCGAGGTCGAGGATGTCGTTGATGATCACCAGCAGCGCCCCCGACGAGCGCATGATGTGTTCGGAATACTCGCGCTGGCGCGCGTTGAGGGCGCCGACCGTCTCGTCGCCGAGCAGCTGGGTGAAGCCGATGATGTTGGTCAGCGGCGAGCGCAGCTCGTAGGAGACGTGGTGGACGAAGGTGTCGCGCAGCTGCGCCGCCTTCTCCAGCGCGTCGTTCTTCTCGGTCAGCGCCCGCTCGACGTTCACGCTCGCGGTCACGTCGATCAGGGTGATCAGCGTCGCGCCCTCGGGCAGGGGCTGGGCGGCGCAGTCGAGCACGGTGCCGTCGACCATCTCGAGCTTGCAGGCGAGGCCGGTGCGGGACTCGAGCCCGACCACCGCGTCGCGGATGTCGAGCCAGGGCTCGTCGGCCGGCGCCAGCACGCGGCACGCCTCGATCACCGCCTCGACGTGCGGACGCGCCTCCAGCGTCTCGGGGTCGAGGCGCCAAGCGGTGGCGAAGGCGCGGTTGGCGAAGGTGAGGCGGCCGTCGGCGCCGAAGACCGCCACGGGCTCCTTGAGGGTGTCCAGCGTCTCGGCCTGCACCCGCATCAGCGCGTTGTAGCGGGATTCGAGCTTCATCCGGTCCGAGACGTCGTCGAACAGGTAGGTGAGGCCGCCCTGCGGGTTCGGCTCGGCCAGCACGCGCAGCGTGCGGCCGTCGGGCAGGTACCACCAGGCGGGGTTCGCCTCGGCCGAGCGGTAGGCCGCGAGCACGCCCTGCTTCCAGCTGCGGAAGTCGGCATGCTCCTCCAGCTTCCGCTGGGCGCGGAGATGGTCGAGGATCTCGCCGTCGAGCGGGCGCCCGTCGAGGAAGCCCTGGTCGAGCTCCCAGAGCTGGCGGTAGGCGGCGTTGTGGAAGATCAGGCGCTGCCCGGCATCGAACATCGCCACCGCGGTCGGCAGCTGGTCGAGGGTGCGCACGTTCGCATCCATCTGGCGCTGCAGGTCGGCGCGGACGCTCTCGAGCTCGGAGACGTCGACCGCGATCCCGACCCGCCCGCCCTCCAGGGCGGTCTCGGTGACGTCGAGGATGCGGCGGCCGCCGGCCACCACCGCCGACAGGCGCAACGCGGCGCGCTGGCCGGCGGGGCGGCGCTGGCCGTCCTCGCGGGCGATCATCTCGCGGGCCGGGCGGTCGAGCAGCTCGATCCCGGCCTGGATCGCGGATTCGCGGTTCGCCGCCTCGACCGCGGCGACGTAGGCGGTGTTGACCCAGGCGAGGCCGCCCTCGCGGTTGCGCCGCCAGACCGGCTGCGGGATCGCGTCGAGCAGGCCGGCCAGCGCCGACAGGCCGCGGCGGGCATCCTCGAGGGTCTCGCGCAGCTCCGAGATCTGGCGGCGATCCTCGGTGGTCTCGCGCAGGCGCAGCAGGACGCGCCCGGCCACCGCTTGGCCCTGCGCCTCGATGCTGCGGCCTGACTGGCTGCGCAGGGTGGTGCGGAAGCTCGTGCCCCGGATGCGCAGGGCCTCGACCGCGGTCTCGATCGCCTCGGCGTCGGTCGGCACCAGCCACGTGCCGAAGGCGAGGATGCGGCGGGCGGAGCCGATCGCGGGGCGCGTGCCGTCGAAGGCCAGCCCGACGTCGCCCTCGACCACCGGCTCGCTGCGCCCGTCCCAGGTCACGATGATCTGGCGCTCGGCGGCGAGCAGCATCTCGGCGCGGTCGTGGGCGCCGCTGAGCGCGTCGAGGGCCGCGGCCTGCTCGCGCTCCCGCCGGGTCCAGCGCGAGCGCTCGCTCAGGTAGAGCAGGGCGACGATGGTGGCGAAGGCGACGAGGCCGCCGAAGATCGCGGCGGCCGCGACGTTGTGCATGTGCGAGCCGAATCCCCAGGCCGGAAAATCGGCGCCCGCCGCGAGGGACGGAGCCGGGAGGCCGGTCGCGGTGGCGAAGAGAGCGCCGGCCCCGGCGATGCGCCGTGCCGCCCGATCGACCTCCATGATCCGTCCCGTCTCCCAAAACCGCCGGTCGGACCGACGCGAACGAATGCGTGGCGCATGCGGCGCCGGTTCCCCGCGCCCCGTTTCGGGGGGAGGGGAGACGCGACGACCTGACGACCTGCCGAACCGGGGGCAGTCTAACGCGTCGGGGATTTGCGCCGGAAGCGGAATTAGCTTGGCCGTAACCGTGGGTCGGCAGGTCGCGTGCGAACGACACACAGAAGACACAGTCCGGCCGGGCGGTGGTGCCTTGACAAACGAAGAGGGCCCGGCGCAACCGCCGGGCCCTCCTGTCTCGCATCGGTCCTGCCCGGCGCGTCTCCGCGCCGAGGGTCTCAGTAGCGGTAGTGGTCGGGCTTGAACGGGCCGTTCTCGGAAACGCCGATATAGGCGGCCTGGTCGGGGCGGAGCTTCGAGAGCTTCACGCCGATCTTCTCGAGGTGGAGCAGCGCGACCTTCTCGTCGAGCGCCTTCGGCAGGGTGTAGACCTGCTTCTCGTACTTGCCCGGGTTGGTCCAGAGCTCGATCTGGGCCAGCGTCTGGTTGGTGAACGAGGCCGACATCACGAAGGACGGGTGGCCGGTGGCGTTGCCGAGGTTCACCAGGCGGCCTTCCGACAGCAGGATGATGCGGTGGCCGTCGGCGAAGGTGATCTCGTCGACCTGCGGCTTGATGTTCGACCACTTGAGGTTCTTCAGGCCGGCGACCTGGATCTCGTTGTCGAAGTGGCCAATGTTGCAGACGATCGCCCGGTCCTTCATCGCCCGCATGTGGTCGAGGGTGATGATGTCCTTGTTGCCGGTGGCGGTGACGAAGATGTCGGCGCGGGGCGCCGCGTCTTCCATCGTCACGACCTCGTAGCCTTCCATCGCAGCCTGGAGCGCGCAGATCGGATCGACTTCCGAGACCAGCACGCGGCAGCCGGCATGGCGCAGCGACGAGGCCGAACCCTTGCCGACGTCGCCGAAGCCGGCGACCATCGCGACCTTGCCGGCCATCATCACGTCGGTGCCGCGGCGGATGCCGTCCACCAGCGACTCGCGGCAACCGTAGAGGTTGTCGAACTTCGACTTGGTGACCGCGTCATTCACGTTGATCGCCGGGAAGAGCAGCTTGCCCTCCTTGGCGAGGTTATAGAGGCGGTGGACGCCGGTGGTGGTCTCCTCCGAGACGCCCTTGATCGCGTCGGCGAGACCGGCGAACCAGCCCTTCGGCCTCTCGGCGAGCTTCTTCTTCAGGAGCGCGAAGAAGATCTCCTCCTCCTCCGACTCGGGCTTGTCGAGGAAGGCGGTGTCGCCGTTCTCGGCGCGCAGGCCCAGGTGGACGAACATGGTGGCGTCGCCGCCGTCGTCGAGGATCATGTTCGGCGTTCCGCCGCCATGCCAGTCGAACAGCTTCGAGGTGTAGTCCCAGTACTCCTCGAGGGTCTCGCCCTTGATGGCGAAGACCGGGATGCCGGCGGCGGCGATCGCCGCGGCGGCGTGGTCCTGGGTCGAGTAGATGTTGCACGAGACCCAGCGGATGTCGGCGCCGAGAGCCTTGAGCGTCTCGATCAGCACCGCGGTCTGGATCGTCATGTGCAGTGAGCCGGCGATCTTGGCGCCCTTGAGCGGCTGCGACGGGCCGTATTCCTCGCGGGTGGCCATCAGGCCCGGCATCTCGGTCTCGGCGATCGAGATCTCCTTGCGGCCGTACTCGGCCAGGCCGATGTCCTTGACGATGTAATCCTGGGCCATTTCGCTTCGCTCCGTGTCGCGGGTTGCCTCTCGCCGAGGCATCTAGCAGAGCGCCGGATACGAAGCAATCAAGACATAAAGATGTCTTTATGCGTTTTCGAACGGCTCCAGGCAGCCGGGCCGGCGGCTCAGCTCTTGAGGCGGTAGCCGGTGCGGAAGATCCAGGCGACGAGTCCGAGGCAGACCGCCAGGAACAGGCCGGTCATCGCCAGGCTGATGCCGATGGCGACGTCGGCCGTGCCGAAGAAGGCCCAGCGAAACCCGCTGATCAGGTAGACCACCGGGTTCGCCAGGCTGACGGTGCGCCAGAACGGCGGCAGCATCTCGATCGCGTAGAAGCTGCCGCCGAGGAAGGTCAGCGGCGTCACGACGAGGAGCGGCACCAGCTGCAGCTTCTCGAAGCCGTCGGCCCACAGGCCGATGACGAAGCCGAACAGGCTGAACGTCACCGCCGTCAGCACCAGGAAGGCCATCATCCATACCGGGTGCTCGATGTGCAGCGGCACGAACAGCGCGGCGGTCGCGAGGATGATCAGCCCGATCAGGATCGACTTCGAGGCCGCCGCCCCGACATAGCCGAGCACCACCTCGACCGGCGAGATCGGCGCCGAGAGGATCTCGTAGATCGTGCCGGCGAAGCGCGGGAAGTAGATGCCGAACGAGGCGTTGGCGATGCTCTGGGTCAGCAGCGCGAGCATCACAAGTCCCGGCACGATGAACAGGCCGTAGGGCACGCCGTCCACGGTGCTCATCCGCGAGCCGATCGCCGCGCCGAACACCACGAAGTAGAGCGAGGTGGAGATCACCGGCGCCAGGATACTCTGCATCGCCGTGCGCCAGAAGCGGCTCATCTCGAACCGGTAGATCGCGCGGATGGCCGGCCAGTTCATCGGTTTGCCTCTCGATGCCGACGCCCCGGGCGGCGACGCGCGTTCGCGCCTGCCGGCAGCCGGGGGATGGATGGTTCGGACCTCGCCGCGGCCGCGGTCATGCGCGTTCCCTGACGAGATCGACGAAGATGTCCTCGAGCGACGACTGGCTGGTGCGCAGGTCGCTGAACCGGATGCCGGCCGCGCCGAGATCGGTGAGCAGGCCGGTGATGCCGGTGCGCTCGCCCTTGGCATCGTAGGTGTAGACCAGCTCCTGCCCGCCCGGGCCGAGCTCTAGGCCGCGGTCGGCGAGATCCGCCGGCAGCGCGGCGAGGGGGGCCAGCAACTGGAGGGTGAGCTGCTTGCGCCCGAGCTTGCGCATCAGCTCGGCCTTCTCCTCCACGAGGATGATCTCGCCCTTGCGGATCACGCCGATCCGGTCGGCCATCTCCTCGGCCTCCTCGATGTAGTGCGTGGTCAGGATCACGGTGACGCCCTGCTCGCGCAGGCGCCGCACCATGCGCCACATGTCCTGGCGCAGCTCCACGTCGACGCCCGCCGAGGGCTCGTCGAGGAACAGGACCTTGGGCTCGTGCGACAGCGCCTTGGCGATGAGCACCCGGCGCTTCATGCCGCCCGACAGGGTCATCAGCCGTGAATCGCGCTTCTCCCACAGGGAGAGGTCGCGCAGCACCCGCTCGATATGGCCGGGATCCTTCTTCAGGCCGAACAGGCCGCGGGTGAAGCTCACCGTGTTCCACACGCTCTCGAACGCGTCGGTGGTGAGTTCCTGCGGCACAAGCCCGATCGCCTTGCGCGCGCCGCGATAGCCCGAGGCGATGTCGTGCCCGTCGACCGTCACGGTGCCGGTGCTCGGCGTGACGATGCCGCAGACGATGTTGATCAGGGTCGACTTGCCGGCGCCGTTCGGCCCGAGCAGAGCGAAGATCTCGCCGCGCGCGATCGCGAGGTTCACGGTCTTCAGCGCCGACAGGCCCGAGGCGTAGGTCTTTGACAGATTGTCGATGGAGATGATCGGCGACATCGCAGTCCGTGGAGGATGGCCCGCCCTGCACGGCGAGGACGGTGTGCCCTATAGCATCTGTCGGTTGAGCAGCAGGCCGACCACCGCGTGGCCGACGCGGGCGGTGTCGAATGGCACCTCCTGCAGCTCCGATTCTCGAGGCGACGACATCGAGCGAGCGGCGATCCGCGTCACTCCCGTTTCGTGGACCGGATCCATCTTTCGGGCAGCGTCGCCCACCGTGCCCTCCTTCCCCCCTGAAGCGGAGGAGAGGAGGCGCACGCCTTCCCCGACATTCTTGCGAAATAGATCGACGCAGTCGCCGGGTGGAAGAGGGCACCAGCGCCATCATCGGCGATGGACCGCTTCGGTCTCCGGCACGTGAGCGAGGCGAGCGAAGGCACGCGCACGAAAAAGCCGCCCGGAGGCGGCTTGATCGGTCGGTCCTGCCCGGAAGGGTCAGGCTCGCATGCGGGTGCGGATCTCGCCGAGGCTCGAACGCACCAGCGCCTGGGCGGCCTCGCCCTGCATGCGCTCGCGCAGGATCGTCTCGGAGACCTTCACCGCGGCGTCGGCCGCTGCGGCACGGACCTCGGCCTGGGCCTTGGCCTCGGCCTGGGCGATCTTGGTCTCGGCCGACTTGGTGCGGCGGGCGATGAAGTCGTCGAGGCGCTGGCGGCCCTCGGCGGCGGCACGCTCGGCCTCGTCGCGGGCGCTCGCGATGATGGTCTCGGCTTCGCGCTCCGCTTCCGCGCGGCGGCGCTTGTAGTCGGCCAGCACGGCGGCCGCCTCCTCGCGCAGGCGCTTGGCCTCGTCGAGCTCGTGGCGCACGCGGACGGCGCGGCCGTCGAGGCCCTTGGTCACGATCCCGAAGCCGCCGACCTTCCAGACGATCGCCATGAAGACGAGGAAGGCGACCGCGACCCAGAATTCCGCTGTCATCAACATGGTCGGTTCTTCCGTCTCAGTGCGCGGTCGCGGTGGAATCGAGGGCGCGGTCGAGGCTGGCCTGGTCCGGCGCCTGGCCCGTCAGCCGCTCGACGATCGCGGAGGCGGTCTCGCTGGCGATGGCGCGGACGTTGCCCATGGCTTCCTGCGTCCGGCTCTGGATCGTCGCCTCGGAGGCTGCGATCTTCTGATTGAGCTCGGCCTCGAGCGCCTTGCGCTTGGTCTCGGCGGCGGCGGCGAGCTCGGTGCGGGTGCCCTGCGCGATCTCGCGGGCCTTGCCCTGCGCGTCGCGCAGCGATTTGGCGTAGGCCTCGCCGGCGGCGTCGGCTTCCGTCTTCATCGCCTGCGCCTGGTCGAGGTCGGCGGCGAGGCGCGCGGAGCGGTCGTGGAGAATGCCCTGGATGCGCGGGAGCGCGATGTTGGCCATCAGCCAGTAGAGCAGGCCGAAGGCGAGGGCGAGCCAGATCAGCTGCGCCAGGAAGGTGTGGGTCTCGAAGGGCGGGAACGCGGCGGCGTGCGCCGGCTCCGCGGCACCGGCCGGGACCATGTGGACGTCGGAACCGGCGGGCGGTGTGGTGAGGGAATTCGGCTGCGCCATGGCCCCGTCCGTATGACCTTGAAAGACGATGGAGCGCTCGCGCGAGGGGCGGAGCGCTCACTGGTGATCGGCCGCCGCGACCTCGAACGGCGCGGCGGCGGTGTCGGCGTCGATCAGACGGCGAACAGCAGGAGCAGGGCGATCAGCAGCGAGAAGATGCCGAGCGCTTCCGTCAGCGCGAAGCCGAGGAGCAGCGTGGCGCGCTGGCCGTCGGCGGCCGAGGGGTTGCGAAGGGCGCCTGCCAGGAACTGGCCGAACAGGTTGCCGAGGCCGATGCCCGCGCCGGCCATGCCGAGGCAGGCGAGGCCGGCGCCGATGTACTTCGCAGCGACGGGATCCATAAAAAACTCCTGAAGTGTCTTGAGAGTGCGTCGTTTGCCGCGGGTGGAGCCGGCCTGTTCAGTGGCCGGGGTGAAGCGCGTCGTTGAGGTAGATCGCCGTCAGCGTCGCGAAGACGTAGGCCTGAAGCGCCGCAACGAGGAATTCGAGAGCCGTCAGCGCGATCGTCAGGAACAGCGGGAGGGGCGATAGCACGCTCCATGCGCCTGCGGAAAGCAGCCCGACGACGAAGAACGCGAAGATCTTCATCGCGATGTGACCGGCGAGCACGTTCGCGAACAGACGCACCGACAGGCTGATCGGCCGCGAGATGAACGAGATCACCTCGATCGGCACGAGGAGGGCCAGCAGCGGCTTGGGCACGCCCTGCGGCACGAACAGGCCGAAGAAGTGCGCGCCGTGCTTCATCACGCCGTAGATCACCACGACCGAGATCACCAGGGCGGCGAGGCCGAAGGTGATGACGAGGTGGCTGGTCACCGCGAAGGCGTAGGGGATCATGCCGAACAGGTTGAGGATCAGCACGAACATGAACAGCGAGAACACCAGCGGCATGAAGCGCTTGCCGCCGTCGCCGGTGGCCTGGTGCAGGGTGTCGGCGATGAACTCGTAGAAGATCTCGGCCAGCGACTGCATCCGGCCCGGCACGACCGAGCGGCTGGAGGTGGCGACGATCGTCAGGAGCGCGATGACGCCGACGGCGGCGAACATGTAGAGCGCCGACTGGGTGAACGCGAGTTCCTGATGGCCGAGATGCCCGAAGGGCAGGATCGACTTGAGCTCGAACTGATGGATCGGATCCGGTCGCAAGGCGACGGAGTGCCCCGGGTCGATGCTGGCCGCCATGCCGTCTTCCGCCCTCACGTCTCGTTGCCGGCGGCCCGCATGGCCGAACCGGATCGATGGTCACAAAACACCGGTCGCCCTCACGGATCCCGCGGGGTGTCCCGTCCGGAACGGGCGCCGGCGAAGCCGGATGCCCGCATCACGTTGAAGACGCCAGCGACGAAGCCCAGCATCAGAAGTACGATCAGACCCCAGGGTTTCGTCCCGAGCATCCGATCGAAGATCCAGCCGAGCACCCCTCCCGCGATCACGCCGGCGACGAACTCCGTGGAGAGCGTCATGGCCTGCCCGAGGGAGGACGGACTTCCGGACGAACCCGAACGCGACGAATGAGCGGGAGGGGCCGGGGGCCGCTTCCGTTCGATCTGCGTCTCGAGGCGTCGGAGCCTCGCTGAGAGTTCACTGTCGGGCGGCGTGGGCCGTCCGGTCTCTCCCTCGTCCCTTGCGTCGTTGCCGCTCAAAGCGAGAACTCACATCGGCGAGAGGAACGGAACCGGGCGGATTGCCTCCTTCGAGCGCGGCGCACCTTAGTTTCGGCGCCCCGGGGTGTCAAGGCTCGAAAGGTCGAGCTTAAGGCATTCCAGGCGTTGAGAAAATTACGCTCGGGGCCGTGCGCGTGCGCAGCGTCGCGCGAGACCCGCCCGGAACCCTCACGCACCGAGGATCGGCTTGATGATCTTCTCGATTCCGTCGACCGTCATCTCGCCGGTGTAGCGCTCGCCGTTGATGAAGAAGGTCGGCGTCGAATCGACCTTGAACGTCTCGAGGCCGCGCTGCTTCACGCCGTTGACCGCCGCGTAGAGCTTCTGGTCCTTGAGGCAGGCCTCGAACTTCTCCTTCGAGAACCCGGCCTGCTTGAGCATCTGCTCCAGGGCGTCGACCGGCTTCGGGGTGAAGGCCCAGGCCGGCTGCTGGTCGAACAGCAGGTCGGTGATCGGGTAGTACTTCGCCTCGCCGTCGCAGCGCGCCAGCATGAAGGCGGCGGTGGCGAGCGGATCGAGCGGAAACTCGCGCAGCGTGAACCGGACCTTGCCGGTGTCGATGTAGCGCTCCTTGAGCGTCGGATAGGTCATCTTGTGGAAGGCGGCGCAGTGCGAGCAGGTCATCGAGGCGTACTCGATGATCGTCACCTTCGCGTCCTTCGGCCCGAGCCAGACGTCGCCGAGCGGGCCCGGCTGCATCAGGCCGTCGACCGGCACGCTCTCGGCGAGCGCCGCCATCGACAGCTTGGGGAGGATGAGGGCGGCGCCGATGGCGAGGCCCGTGGCTTTCAAAGCGTCGCGCCGGGTGATCATGGCCGTGGCTGCCTCCGCGTTCCGTCCTGTCGTCTTGTTGAGAGTGCGGTAACGGCGCGGGCGCATCGTGGCAAGGCGCCTAGCGCTTCGCCGACGTCGCGACGACGGCGAGCCCGAGCCGGTCGAGGGCGTCGCGCAGGCCGTCGTGCTCGATCGTCGAGACCGCCTGCGCGATCTCGCCGCGCCGCGCCGGGTCGACGGTCGCCTCCGGCGGGCGCCGGGCGCTGCGGCCGACCCGGTCCTGCTGCAGCACGATCCGGCCGACGCAGGCCCAGCCGTAATGGGCGTTGATGCGCTGGATCACCACCGGCGCGAGGTGCTGCAGCTCGATCGCGAACACGCCCTCGACCCGCACCACCAGCGTCCCCGAATCGGGCGCGTCGTCCGTCCGGCGCTTGCGCTTGGGCCATTCGAGCTTCGAGGGCCGGCAGAATCGTGCCAGCCGCTCCCCGACGATGTCGGGCCAGGCGGCGAGGATGTCGGTCGAGGCGAAGCCCTGCGCCGCGAAGGCCGGGCCGATGCAGCCCTCGATCAGTTCCGCCAGCGGTTTGACGCGCGCCATGTTCTTGGGACATCCCGCCGGTTGCGGACGCGAGGATAGCGCAAGGCCGGCGGCAAAGGGAGCGCTTTCGGCGGAGAGCCCGGGCCGCTATGCCTGCCGGCGATGCCCGCGTCCGAACCCTTTCCGAAGGCCGCCGACCTGCTGGTCTGGTACGACCGGCACCGCCGCGTGCTGCCGTGGCGGGCGCTGCCCGGCGAGCGGCCCGATCCCTACCGGGTCTGGCTCTCCGAGGTGATGCTGCAGCAGACCACGATCGCGGCGGTGAAGCCCTACTTCGCGACCTTCCTCGCCCGCTTCCCCGACGTCGACGCCCTGGCCGCGGCGCCGGAGGAGGCGGTGATGTCGGCCTGGGCCGGGCTCGGCTACTATTCCCGGGCGCGCAACCTCCACGCCTGCGCCAGGGCGGTGGCCGCGGCCGGGCGCTTCCCCGACACCCTCGACGGGCTGCGCAAGCTCCCCGGCATCGGCGCCTACACGGCCGGCGCGGTCGCGGCGATCGCCTTCGACCGCCCGGAAGCGGCGGTCGACGGCAACGTCGAGCGGGTGATGACGCGGCTCTACGCGATCGAGGCGCCGCTGCCCGGCGCCCGGCCCGAGATCCGGCGCGTGACGCAAGGGCTGGTGCCGCTCGACCGGCCCGGCGATTTCGCGCAGGCCGTGATGGATCTTGGCGCCACCATCTGCACGCCGAAGCGCCCGGCCTGCGCGCTCTGCCCGTGGATGGCGCCCTGCCGCGCCCGCGCTGCAGGCAACCCTGAGACTTACCCGCGCAAGCTCAAGGCCGTGAAGGGCTCCCTGCGGCGCGGCGCGGCCTTCGTCGTCGTCCGCTCCGGCGACGAGGCCGTCCTGCTGCGCACCCGGCCGCCGGAAGGCCTGCTCGGCAGCATGGCCGAGCCGCCGATGAGCGCATGGGCACCGGACTACGACCCCGCAGGCGCGCTCCTCGACGCGCCCCTCGACGCGCGCTGGAAACGGCTGCCGGGCCTTGTGCGGCACGGCTTCACGCATTTCCCGCTGGAGCTGACCGTGTTCCTCGCCCGCGTCGCGCTGTCGACGCAGGCGCCGGCCGGGATGCGCTTCACGCCGCGGCGCGACCTCGACGCGGAGCCGCTGCCCGGCGTGATGAGGAAGGTGCTGGCCCACGCCTTCGATCCAAAGCCGGAATCCGAGGCGAAGCCCCGCGGCCGGCCGAAGCGCGATCCGCCGCCGATGCCGATGCTGGCGGTCTGGGAAGCGCCCGAGACGGTCGCGGACCCGCCGCGCTTCCGCCCGGTGCCGAAGCCGACGCCGCGCATCGTCGAGCCGCTGGCGCCGACGGATGAGATGTTCGAAGGGGAGCCGGAGGTGGTGCCGCCCCCCCGCAAGCCGGCGCGGAAGGCGACGCGGAAACGCTGACGGCGCGCACGCATTCCCTCCGCCGCACTTAAGTCGGGCCTGCCCGACTTGGGCACACGAGGTGCGGATCTCGGGCAAGCCCGCGATCCGTCGGGGGGGAGGGGGCGCGGTTCTAGCCCGCCGCCCCCATCACCGCGCGGAGCTTCGCGCGATAGGTGTCGATCACCACCAGCTTGCCGGCGCGCTCGGCGTGCCAGAACGTCCAGCCGTTGCAGGCGGGCAGCCCCTGGACCAGGGCGCCGACCTTGTGGATCGAGCCGATGGCGACGCCGACGTCGAGCTGGCCGTCCGGCCGCACCGTCGCCTTGAAGCGGCGGCGCTCGTCGGTGAGCACGTCGCCGGCCTTAAGATGGCCGGCCTCGACCACGCCGAGGAACGGCACCCGCGGCTCGGCGCGCTTGGTCGGCGCGACGAGGAGCGCGGCCCGCGACAGCGGCACCACCGCGTCGATGCGCCGGCGCGCGGCGTCGGCGTAGACCGCCTCGCGCTCGCAGCCGATGAAGCGACGCCCGAGCAGCTTGGCCACCGCGCCGGTGGTGCCGGTGCCGAAGAACGGGTCGAGCACCACGTCGCCGGGATTGGTCGCCGAGAGCAGCGTGCGGGCGAGCAGCGCCTCTGGCTTCTGGGTCGGGTGGACCTTGCTGCCGTCGGCGCCCTTCAGGCGCTCGTCGCCGGTGCAGAGCGGGATGAACCAGTCCGAGCGCATCTGAAGGTCTTCGTTGCCGCCCTTCAGCGCGTCGTAATGGAAGGTGTATCCCTTCGATTCGGCCGAGCGGGAGGCCCAGATCAGGGTCTCGTGCGCGTTGGTGAAGCGCTTGCCGCGGAAGTTCGGCATCGGGTTGGCCTTGCGCCAGACGATGTCGTTGAGGATCCAGAAACCAAGATCCTGCAGCACGCTGCCGACGCGGAAGATGTTGTGGTACGACCCGATCACCCACAGCGTGGCGTTCGGCTTCATCACCCGGCGGCAGGCGGTGAGCCAGTCGCGGGTGAAGCTGTCGTAGCTGGCGAAGCTCGCGAACTTGTCCCAGTCGTCGTCGACGGCGTCGACCCGGCTCTGGTCCGGCCGCATCAGCGAGGCGTCGCCGAGCTGGAGGTTGTAGGGCGGGTCGGCGAAGATGCAGTCGACCGACGACGCCGGCAGGCGGTTCATCGCCGCGATGCAGTCGCCGACGAGGATCTCGTCGAGGGGAAGGCGCTGGACGGCGGGTACGAGACCCATCCGTGGTGCCGACGAAGCGCGCCCGGTACGCGAGACATGTTTCCGGGCGGCGGCGTCGGCAACCACGGTACGCGGGGAAGCCATGGCAAACACCGGTTACGCGACTGACCGGCAGACCATGGCCCCGTTAAGGTAAAGGTCGCGTTTCCGATTTGCGGAACTTCATGTCCCGGTTTGGGGCTGGCGTTGCTTTCGATCTCTTTCTGGATCGTCGCGGCCTGTCGCGTTCACGTCGCCTTAACCATTCCCATCACGGCGATTTGCCTTGCCGGGACCGCATCGACCGCACCCGATGCGGCGATTGTCGCGTTCCGCGCTCGCATGTCCGGATGGATCGCTCCAAGCGCCTCGCGGCGACCAGGTCGTGCGCCGACACGGTCGTGGACCCGGAACGACCCGGCGGTGCAGGCAGGCGCCCGCGGCGCCGCACCCACGAGCCCGGCTCGGCCCCACGCTACGGCCAAGCTCAGTCGCAGGGTGGGCAGCAGGGTTTCGCTGAGCGCACGTCTCGGACCTCGACGGCGGTTCTTCCTGCGTCCCTGTGCGGGGGCATGAAGACTATACCGCACCGTAATCGGGCATTCGCGCCGAGAAAAAGACAAGTCTTCAATGCTTGCGCGTTGCTTGTAGCAGCAAATGCGGACGACAACTTCGAAATTCGGCCGGAATGTGATCCGGCTGCCCAAAATGTGGGGGTCTCATTTCAGCCCCGTTCGGTCTCGATTGGCGCCGCCCTCGTCAACAGTCAAGGACCGAAGCATGCATTTCCGACCCGTCGCCAGAAACGCCGCCGTCACCCTCGGAACCGCCCTGTCGCTCGTCGCCGCCTCCTTGCCGGCCGCCGCCCAGAGCGGCGGCGCATCCTGGTACGGCAGCGGCCATCGCACCGCGAGCGGCGAGCGCTTCAACCCGAACGGGATGACCGCCGCCCACCGCAGCCTGCCCTTCGGCACCCGCGTCCGCGTCGAGAACCGGCGCACCGGCCGGTCGGTCGTGGTGCGGATCAACGATCGCGGCCCGTTCGTCCATGGCCGCATCATCGATCTGTCCCGCGGCTCGGCCCGGGCGCTCGGCATGGGCGGCACCACCTACGTCTCGCTGCACGTCGTGAACTGATGGGCAGTCCGGCCGGCGTTGCCCTGCACCCCGGCCGGCCCCATCTCCGGGCTTGAACCGGAGACGCAGCGCGAAAAGCCATGGCAAAACCCCTCATCGTCGACATCCCGCACGACCTCGGCCGCGACGAGGCGCGCCGCCGCATCGAGACCGGCGTCGAGCAGGGGCGCGCCTTGCTCGCCAAGAGCGGCGTCACCATCGAGAACCTCGCCTGGACCGGCGACCGGCTCGACTTCGCGATTTCGGCGATGAAGCAAAACATGAACGGCCAGATCGACGTCGGCCAGGAGAGCGTGCGCGTCGAGTGCCACCTGCCGCTGCTGCTCGCGCTGTTCGCCGACAAGGTGAAGAAGATGGTCGGCAAGGAAGGCAACCTGCTGCTGACCAAGAAGTAGCGCCGGAACACCCGGCGCGACCGCGCCGTTCACGCTCGTCACGCGGCGCGCGCCAAGACGCGCCGCGACCCCAGCGAGGAGCGTTTCCCATGGCCGATCCCGGCGCGATCCCCGAGGTGCCGACGAACCCAACGCCGGCCCCCGACACGCCCTACGACCCGCCGACCGTGCCGAGCCCTGCGCCCGGCCCGGAGATCCCCGGCGAAACCCCGAGCGAGGCGCCCGGCATCACCCCGGCCGAGGTCCCCGTGACCACGCCCGGCATGCCGACGCCGACCGGCCCCGCCGACCCGGTCGCCTGAGCGCATCGGCATTTGTGGTGAGGCGGCCGCGCTGCCATAAGCCCGGCCATGGCCGCCCCACCGCTCCTGACCCTTCAAGACATCGCGCTCACCTTCGGCGGCACGCCGCTGATCGAGGGGGCGGGGTTCTCCGTCTCGCCCGGCGAGCGCACCTGCCTCGTCGGGCGCAACGGCTCGGGCAAGTCGACGCTGATGAAGATCGCCGCCGGGCACGTCGAGCCGGATCGCGGCGTCCGCTTCGTCCAGCCCGGCACAACGATCCGCTACCTCGCCCAGGAGCCGGATTTCTCCGGCTTCGCCACCACCCTCGACTTCGTCGAGGCGGGCCTCGGCGACGGCGACGCGCATCACCGCGCCCGCTACCTGCTCGAGAGCCTCGGCCTCGACGGCAGCGAGGACCCGACGCGGCTCTCGGGCGGCGAGGGCCGCCGCGTCGCGCTCGCCCAGGCGCTGGCGCCCGAGCCCGACGTGCTGCTGCTGGACGAGCCGACCAACCACCTCGACCTGCCGGCGATCGAGTGGCTCGAGGCCGAGCTGAAGGGCACCCGCGCCGCGATGGTGCTGATCAGCCACGACCGGCGCTTCCTCTCCGCCCTGTCCCGCGCCACGATCTGGCTCGACCGTGGTGTCACCCGCCGGATCGAGCAGGGGTTTTCCGGCTTCGAGGCCTGGCGCGACGCGTTCTTCGAGGAGGAGGAGCGCGACCGGCACAAGCTCGAGCGTAAGATCAACGACGAGGAGCACTGGCTCCGCTACGGCGTCACCGCCCGGCGCAAGCGCAACGTGCGCCGCCTCGGCAACCTGCACGCGCTGCGCAAGGAGCGCCGCGACGACCGCCGCCCGGTCGGCACCGTGACGATGCAGGCCGGCGAGGCCGAGGCCTCGGGCACGCTGGTGATGGAGGCCAAGAACGCGAGCAAGAGCTTCGGCGAGCGCCGGATCGTCGCCGACCTGTCCCTGCGGGTGATGCGCGGCGACCGCCTCGGCATCGTCGGCGCCAACGGCGCCGGCAAGACCACGCTGATCAACCTGCTCACCGGCAAGCTGCAGCCCGACGACGGCAGCGTCCGCCAGGGCACCAACCTGAAGATGATGCTGCTCGACCAGGCCCGCGCGGTGCTCGAGCCGAGCATGACCGTGACCGAGGTGCTGACCGGCGGCAGCGGCGATTCCGTCGTCGTCAACGGCGTCAGCCGCCACGTGGTCGGCTACCTGAAGGACTTCCTGTTCACCCCCGAGCAGGCGCGCACGCCGGTGTCGGTGCTCTCCGGCGGCGAGCGCAACCGGCTGCTGATCGCCCGCGCGCTGGCGCAGCCGGCCAACCTTCTGGTCCTCGACGAGCCGACCAACGACCTCGATCTGGAGACCCTCGACCTGCTGCAGGAGATGCTCGGCGACTATTCCGGCACCCTGATCCTGGTGAGCCACGACCGCGACTTCCTCGACCGCGTCGTCGGCAGCGTGCTGGTCTCGGAAGGGGAGGGGCGCTGGGTCGAGTATGCCGGCGGCTACTCCGACATGGTCAACCAGCGCGGGATCGGCGTGCAGGCGCGCGCCGGCGCCAAGGGAAAAGCAGAGGGAAAAGCCGAAGCCAAGAGCGGCGCAAAGGCGGACCTTCGCGAAAGGGCCGAGGCGGCGCCCGCGTCGAAGGCGAAGCTGAACTTCAAGGACCAGCACGAGCTGAAGACGCTGCCCGCGCGGATGGAGAAGCTGCAGGGCGCGATCGCGCAGCTGCGCACGGTGCTGGCCGATCCCGGCCTGTACGCCCGCGACGCAGCCCGCTTCGACAAGGCGTCGGCGATGCTCGCCCAGGCCGAGGTCGAGCTGTCCGGCGCCGAGGAGCGCTGGCTCGAGCTGGAGATGCTGCGCGAAGGGTGAGCGTCCGCCGGCCTTCATGATGCCGCGATGGCGGTTCAGGTTTCCGGTGCAGAAGTTCCAGGACTCACACATCTCCGGGTGGCGGCACCGGACGGCGTGTTCGAAGCACGGCGCAGCACTCTCTCCCGCGCGGGGGAGGGGACCCGTGCCCGATCATGCGCTCTGTGAGACGAGGATCGCCCGCCATCATCGGATCGTAGCCCGTGCCGTCTCGCCATCCGCCCGCATCGCTTGACGGCCTGCGATCCAAGGGCTGGCTGCTCGGCTTGCCCGTGGTCGGGCTGATCTGGGTCGGCACCACGCTGTACGCCGGGCCCGGGATCGGCGCGCGGATCGCCGAGGCCGGCGAGGCGGTGGCGCAGGCTACCGAGGCCGGATCGCCCGAGCCCTGGCTCCGCGTCACGGTCCGCGGGCGCGACATCGTCGCCGAGGGCGAGGCGCCGGGGCCGGCCGCGCGCGCGGCGGCGCTCGCCCGGCTGGAGGCGCTGGCCGAGCCGCGCCGGATCGTGCCCGAGATCGGGCTGATCGAGACCGCCGCGCCCTTCGCCTGGAGCGCCACCCGGACCGCCCCCGACCGCATCGCGTTCTCCGGCAGCCGCCCGGCGGAGATCGGCCGCGCCGCCCTGCGGACGCGCCTGGCCGCCGAGATCCCCGACGAGACGGCGATCGACGACGCGGCCCATGCCGCCCGCGGCGCGCCGCCCGACTTCCCCGCGGCGGCGGCCTACGCGGTCGCGCGCCTGCGCAACCTCGCGCCGGGCGCCATCGCCACGGTGACGGACATGGCGATCGCCGTTTCGGGCGAGGCGGTGGACGTCGCCGCCTACGACGCGCTGCGCGCCGCGCTCGCCGAGCCGCCGCCGGGCTACACGCTCGGCCGGGTCGACGTCCTGCCGGCGCGGATCGACGACTTCACCATGGCCGTGTCGCGAAACCCCGGCGGCGGGGTGGTGCTCACCGGCTCGGTGGTCTCGGAGGCGGCGCGGGCCGAGATCGGGCGGCTGGCCGCGGAGATCGCCGACGGCGTCGCGGTCGAGGACCGGATGCGCACCGCCCGCGGCCTCGCCAAGGACATCGAGCCGGACGCGCTCGCCAGGTTCCTGGTCCGCCTCGTCGGGCTGATGCAGAGCGGCGGCGCCCGCTTCGACGGCGCCCGGGTGTCGGTCGCGGGCGACGCCGTCGACAGCCAGGCCGTCGGGGAGATCGAGACGGTGATGCGCGACGCCAGGCCTCCCGGGGTCGGAGCCGGCGCGGTGGCGCTCACGGTGAAGCCGCTCTCGCCCTACCGCGTCGCGATCCGGCGCGAGGCCGACAGCGTCAGCCTGTCCGGCCACCTCCCCGATACGGAAGCGCGCGACCGGCTGCTCGCGGTGGTGAAGCCGCGCTTCTTCCGCGAGCGCATCCTCGACCGCACCCGCATCGCCGACGGTGCGCCGCCGGACCTCGCCGCCGCCCTGTCCGCCGCGGTGCCGGTGCTGGCGAGCCTGTCGAGCGGCGAGGTCGCGGTCGCCGACCGCACCCTGATGCTGTCGGGCGAGAGCCTGTATCGCGAGGCCGCGGGACGGGTCGCCCGGACCCTGCCGGCCGCGATGCCGCCGGGCTGGAGCGCCACCGTCGCGGTGGTGCCGAAGACCCCCGTGCCGACGCGCGATCCCGAGGCCTGTCGCGCCGAGGCGACGGCGCTCGTCGGCGGAACCAGCCTGCGCTTCCCGCCCGGCTCGGGCGCGCTCGCGCCGATCTTCTATCCGGTGCTCGATCGTCTCGCCGACCTCGCCAAAACCTGCCCCGCGCTGCGCATCGCGGTCGCCGGCCACGGCGATCCGGCCAAGCCCGCGCCCGCTCCGCCCGAGGCGAAGGTCGCCGACGCGTCCGGGGCGCAGGCAGGGGCCAAGCCCGATCCGGCCAAGGTCGATGCCACGAAGCCCGACGCCAAGGCATCGGACAAGAAGGCCGCGCCGGCGTCCAAGGATGCCAAGCCTGCCAAGGATGCCAAGCCGAGGGATGCCAAGCCGAAGGACGCGAAGCCCAGGGAGGCGACCGAAGCGCCCGAGCCCGACCTGGCGCGGCTGCGCGCCGGGGTGGTCGTCGAGTACCTGCTCCAGGCCGGCGCCGGCGTCGAGCAGCTCAGCATCGCGGACAAACCCTCGGACCGGCCGGGCATCGCCTTCGCCGTGCTGCCCTGACCGTCAAGAGGCCGTTCGCCCGTGATGCTTCTCCTCGCCGGCCTGTGGCCGGGATCGCTCGCCGCCCTGATGCTCGGGCTCGGCGTCGGCCGGCTCGCCGGGTTGCCTTCCGGCCCTGCGATTCCCGCCGCGCTCGGGATCGCGACCCTGGTGCTGGCCGGCATCGCCCTCGCGGGGATCGTGCCCGGCGTCGCCGGGTTCTGGCTCGAGAGCGCGGTCGCGATGCTGGCGCCCTACCTCGCCGGCTGCGCGCTCGGCGGGCTCGCCCGGCGCCTCGCGGGGGTGCGACCGAGCGAGCCCCCCACAACCTGAAGCCGGCGCGGAACCGAGGCGCCCCGGTCCGGCGTTGCCCCTCCAGAAAGAGCCTTCGGGCTCACCGGAGACACGCAACGGACCCCAAACCATGAGACTCGATCGCTCCGCCCGCCGTCGCCTCACCTTGCGCCCGCGCGCCGGCCTCGCCGCCACCGCGCTCCTCGCCGCCGGCCTCGCCGGCTCCGGCGCGCTCGCAATGCTCGGCGACTTCGTCGAGCCGGCGCGCGCGCAGTCGGCGGCCAGCCGCATCGACCAGCCCACCGCCGCGACCCTGCCGGACGCCGAAGGGCGGCCGAACGGGACCGTCCCCTCGGCCCGCGCCCTCGCGCCCGGCACCGACGTGATGGACACGGGCACCGTCGGCGCCGCGCGGGTGAACCCGAAAGAGCACCTGCCCGACGCGACGCGCTCCGCCCGCTAGGCGCGACGCAACCTCGGCCCGGCCCTCGCCGTTGATCGGCGGGGGCTTTTTCGTGCGCTCCGTCCACCCTGATTGAAGGAAACCACCATGGGTCTGCTCGATTCGGTGATCGGCGGCGTGCTCGGGCAGGTGCTCGGCGGCGGACGCGGCGGCAACCCAGGCGGCGCGGCCGGCGGCGCGATGTCGCCGATCGTGAAGGCGCTGCTGATGCTGCTGCTCGCCAAGGGCGCGAGCGGCGGGTTGGGCGGCGCCCTCGGCGACGTGTTCGGCGGCGGCCAGCGCCGGCCGGAGCCCGGCCCGGACACCGAACGCTCCGGCGGCGCCGGTCCCTACGGCCGCGATCCGGGCCACTCCGCCGACGATGCCGCCCAGGATCCCGGCGACATCGGCGGCTTCGACCAGGACGGTGGCCGCCGCGACGCCCCGCTGCCGCCCGGCGATTTCAGCGATCTCTCCGGCATGCTCGACGGTCCCGGCGACCGAGCCAACGTTCCTCAATCAGGAAATGTTTCACATGAAACATCGGGCGAGACCGGCGGGCTCGACGGTCTCGTCGACCGCTTCCGCCAGGGCGGCCTCGGCGACGTGATCGACTCGTGGATCGGCCACGGCAGCAACCGCAGCATTGAGCCTCACGACCTCGCCCGCGCGCTCGGCCCCGACACCCTCGGCGCGCTCCAGAGCCAGACCGGGATGGACCGGGACTCGCTGCTGTCGCAGCTGTCTCAAGTGCTGCCGGAGGTGGTGCACGGGCTCACGCCGCAGGGGCGGGTGCCGGATGCGGGGGAGCGGCGGGGGTGGTAAGACGTGATAAAAACATTTTAACGCATTAAATGTACAGCATAGTGACTTTATGCTTAGGTTCGGTTTTTCGAAACATAATTTGCGTAAAGGTCACCAAGTTCGAAAGCACCAATAGTTGTGACGAGGAATTGAAAACAAGCGTATATTTGAATCCAAATCATGCAAAATATGTATATCTGCCTAACTGGATCTTGTGTGGAACTAATTATCCAATCATTCCCAAGTGTTATAGGTGGTATCAAAAGGAAGAATGCCCAGATACGAATAAATCCGTTCCACGCTAAAATGAACAAAAAATCTCGAAATGGTGTCCTCCCGTCTTTTGTACTGCTGAGGAATTCGATAAATTTGGTGCTTGGTATTGCTATAGCAAGAGCTATTGCGGTAGCTGTAAATCCAAAAACTACTGTATCATAGGTAACAAATACTGAAGATAGATCTGAAATTTTGATTGGTCTATCAGTTCCAACCCAATTTTTGCAAATCGCCAATGCCAAGATACCGCTGAGGTACGGGTGTGTTGTAGCTACGATCCGGCGTAAATTTGGTCGGACGCCGCGCTTCAGAAACCCCCATACTGTCTCGATCATACTGAAGTCCAAGATAGCAGAAATTCAAGCAACTTCTTTCTTATGCTCGTGTCATAGGCGGCGCCGGTGTTATCGGCCTCGACTATAACGCGAGAGTGGACCACATGTGATTTCGATCGCACAGTCGTTTCTGCAATTTCATTTTGACGAGTACCCGTGACTGCTGCTTCTTCGATATACGGGTATCTATCTTCAGCAATATCTTTTATTACTTTCACTATTCCGTTATTCTTACGTAACGACTCGCCTCGAGCTGCTCTTATATCTAGAGACGCTTTATCGCCATCAGATGCGTCCATTAAATCAGACAAGTCGCTGTAGTGATCCGTCCAGCTCGCGTTGGGTTTTGTTACTCTGATACTAGCGATCCTTATTCTTTCAAACGAATTTATTTCTTCTAAAAATTCGCGCTCAATTTTAGGCAAAAATTCCACTTATAAGCTTTTGTATTCTGGTAAATTCCTCCGAAGAATCTGCGATCGACGGGCCAATAAATAATGCTTTTGCACCCCGTCGGACATATTCTATTGCTGCGGATCGAGAGTTTGGCATAACTACAAAGTGTGTTGCTTGCCCATATATCTCCTCCGACCCTAGGTTGCTTTCTTTCGCTTCCCCTGTCGATAAATCAAATATTAATTGAAGCGCCTCGGGGTCGCCCTCCATTGCTTGAATAAAATAGCCATTTTCTATTTTTTCAACGTACGGAAATCCTATGTATATACCATTCACGTTCGATATACGACGATCTCTCGATATCGAAGCGAACTGAGCAAAAATCGTATTATAGTCCGGGGTCGGCATGCCATGAGCATGCGTAGTGAAAAGCTCTAGTTTTCTACTGATACGCTTCGCCACTCGTTGAACCCCGCAACACTCATACCGCTGACAAAGAGGCGCTATGATGCACGGACGCAACCTAAGAGCAAGCACGCTGCCCAACGGCCGTAATCGATCAGTTTCCTAGACAGCCCGCTTTCTGTTGTAAGTCGGATGCCTAGATTGATATATTGCAAGAACACGAGAGTAATAAATGCGTCTTTTCTAAAGAAAGAAGATTTAATCGATGCGCCGTACCACCAAGCTAGCATTCGTCCCGCCAAACCCGAACGAGTTCGACAGCGCGATGTCGACCCGCCGGCGCTTGGCCTCGTGCGGCACGAGGTCGAGGGCGGTCTCGACGCTCGGGTCGTCGAGGTTGAGGGTCGGGGGGATGACGCCGTCGCGGATGGACAGGATCGAGAAGATCGCCTCGATCGCGCCGGCGGCGCCGAGGAGGTGGCCGACGGCGGATTTGGTCGAGGACATCGCGACGCCCTGGGCCGAGGCGCCGAGCAGGCGCTCGACGGCGCGCAGCTCGAGCTCGTCGCCCATCGGCGTCGAGGTGCCGTGGGCGTTGATGTAGTCGATCGCGCCCGGGTCGATGCCGGCGCGCTTCACGGCCGCCGTCATGCAGCGGAAGGCGCCGTCGCCGTCCGGCGAGGGAGAGGTGATGTGGTAGGCGTCGCCCGACATGCCGTAGCCGACCACCTCGGCGTAGATCTTGGCGCCGCGGGCCTTGGCGTGCTCGTACTCCTCGAGCACCACCACGCCGGCGCCTTCGCCCATCACGAAGCCGTCGCGGGCCTTGTCGTAGGGGCGCGAGGCCTTGGTCGGCGTGTCGTTGAAGCCGGTGGACAGCGCCCGGCAGGCGGCGAAGCCCGCGATCGACAGCCGGTCGACCGGCGATTCGGCGCCGCCCGCGACCATCACGTCGGCGTCGCCCAGCATGATCAGGCGGGCCGCGTCGCCGATCGCGTGCGTGCCGGTGGAGCAGGCGGTGACGACGGCGCTGTTCGGGCCCTTGAGGCCGTGCGCGATCGAGACCTGGCCCGAGGCCATGTTGATGATGCGGCCGGGGATGAAGAACGGCGAGATCCGCCGCGGGCCCTTGTCCTTCAGGGTCACCGAGGCGTCGTAGATGCCGCCGATGCCGCCGATGCCGGAGCCGATCATCACGCCGGTGGCGCACTGGTCCTCGTAGCTCGTCGGGTGCCAGCCGGCATCGTCGAGCGCCTGGCCCGCGGCGGCCATCGCGAAGACGATGAACGGGTCGACCTTGCGCTGCTCCTTCGGCTCCATCCACGCGTCGGGATCAAAGGTGCCGTCGCTGCCGTCGCCGAGCGGCACGGTGCAGGCGATGCGGCAGGCGAGGTCCGAGGTCTCGAAGGTGGTGATCGGCCCCGCGCCGCTGTCGCCGGCGATCAGCCGGCTCCAGGTGTGCTCGACTCCGCTGCCGAGCGGCGTGACCATCCCCAGACCCGTAACCACCACCCGCCGCATCGCGCTATCCCGAACCCGTTCCGCTTGAACAACGACAGCGGCGCGTCGGGTGTTTCCACCCCGCCCGCGCCGCGTCGACCCGAAGGACGTTTTGGCCGATCAGGCGGCCGAGTTCTTCTCCAGGAACTTCACCGCATCGCCGACCGTCTGGATGGTCTCGGCGGCGTCGTCCGGAATCTCGACGTTGAACTCTTCCTCGAACGCCATCACGAGCTCGACGGTGTCGAGGCTGTCGGCACCGAGGTCGTCGATGAAGTTGGCGCCCTCGACCACCTTCTCGGGCTCGACGCCCAGGTGCTCGACGACGATCTTCTTCACGCGCTCAGCGATATCGCTCATCGTTGCTGGTCCTCGGTCTTCACGTTACGTGGGTGAAAGGAATGGCGCCGTTGCCGCCGTGGCCCTTGCTTCGGGCCGGTCCTGTTTCGAGCGGCTGGTGACCGAACGCGCTGGGTCCTGAAATCCTGTTGGCCTTGGACTCGGAACCCGCCGAACCGTCAACCCCTTGCACGGCAGCCGGGGTGTTAACACAGGGTTTCGGCGCTGGCGAGGCCCGGTTCACGAACCGTTCATCGGTGTGCTCCGGGCGCCGATTCCGCCGCGTTTTCCGCGGGATGGCCGGGCCGCGCGCCCCGGCGTCACACCATCGCCATGCCGCCGTTGACGTGCAGCGTCTGGCCGGTGACGTAGGCCGCTTCCGCCGAGGCGAGGTAGACCACGGCGGCGGCCACCTCCGCACCCTCGCCGAGGCGCCCGGCCGGCACCCGGCCGAGGATGCCCTCGCGCTGCTTCTCGTTGAGCACGTCGGTCATCGGCGAGGCGATGAAGCCGGGGCTGACGCAGTTCACGGTGACGTTGCGCGAGGCGACCTCCGCCGCCAGCGCCTTGGTCAGCCCGACGAGCCCGGCCTTGGCCGCCGCGTAGTTGCCCTGGCCGGGGTTGCCGGTGGTGCCGACCACCGAGCCGATGTTGACGATGCGCCCGGCCCGCCGCCGCATCATCCCCCGCACCGCCGCCCGCGACAGGCGGAACGCGGCGGTGAGGTTGACGGCGATGACCTGGTCCCACTCCTCGTCCTTCATCCGCACGAAGATGTTGTCCCGGGTGATGCCGGCGTTGTTGACCAGGATGTCGAGCCCGCCGAGCGCGGCCTCCGCCGCCGGCACCAGCGCCTCGACGGCGGCCGTGTCGGACAGGTTCGTCGGCAGCACGTGCGCGCGCGCGCCGAGCTCGCCCGCCAGCGCCTCCAGCGCCTCGGCGCGGGTGCCCGACAGGGCCACCGCGGCCCCCTGCGCATGCAGCGCCCGCGCGATGGCGCCGCCGAGTCCGCCGGTGGCGCCGGTGACGAGGGCTTTCTTGCCGGTGAGATCGAACATGGGGATCACCTCATCTGTGGGTGTCGAAGTCTTGGTATCGGCTCCGCGCGTCTCCCGCCCCTCTGCGGGGGAGGGTGGCCCCTGCGTCAGCGGGGGGCGGGGGAGGGGAGCGCCGTATCCGGAGGCGTCGCTCCCCGCATCCGACCCGCTTCGCGGGCCACCTTCTCCCGCAGAGGGGAGAAGGAAGGCGCGCGCGGGCCTCGATCACGCCACGGAGAACGCGGCGACGTCGTCCGGCGTGCCGACCGGCACCGCCGCGGCACCGGCCGCGATGCGCTTGACGAGGCCCGACAGAACCTTGCCGGAGCCGATCTCGGAGAACGCGTCGACGCCCGCCGCCGCCATGGCCGCGATGCTCTCGCGCCAGCGCACGGTTCCGGTCACCTGCGCCACGAGGTTTCGGCGAATCGCATCCGGATCCGAGACCGGCGCCGCGAGCACGTTGGCGTAGAGCGGCACGGCCGGCGGGTTGAGCGTGACCGCGTCGAGCGCCGCCCGCATCGCCTCGGCGGCGGGCTGCATCAGGCGGCAGTGGAACGGCGCCGAGACGTTGAGCATCACCGCGCGCTTGATCCCGCGCGCCTGCGCGAGCGCCACGGCGCGCTCGACCGCGGCCCGGTCGCCCGAGAGAACGACCTGGCCGGCGCCGTTGTCGTTGGCGACGTCGCAGACCGCGCCCTCGGCGGCCTCCGCCGCGATCGCCGCGGCGGTCTCGACCTCGGCGCCGATCAGCGCCGCCATGGCGCCGTCGCCGGGGGCGACCGCCGCCTGCATCGCCTCGCCGCGGATGCGCAGCAGCCGCGCGGTGTCGGCGATCGTGAGGCTGCCGGCGGCGGCGAGGGCGGAATATTCCCCGAGCGAATGCCCGGCGACGAAGGCGACGTCGCGCGCGAGATCGAGCCCGCGCTCGGCCTCCAGCACCCGCAGCACCGCGAGGCTCGCGGCCATCAGCGCCGGCTGCGCGTTGGCGGTCAGCGTCAGCGCGTCGAGCGGGCCCTCGAACATCACGCGGGAGAGCGGCTGGCCCAGAGCGTCGTCGACCTCGGCGAACACGGCGCGCGCCTGCGGGAAGGCCTCGGCCAGCGCCTTGCCCATGCCGACGGCCTGGCTGCCCTGGCCCGGAAAGATGAGTGCCCGCACGGTCGCTCCGTCGCCTAACCCATTGTCGGAAAGGGCGGCGCAGTCGCACCACCCGCCGCGGGTGTCAACAATGCAGCGCACAAACGGGGCCTGCGCCCCGGGCCGTCGCGGCTCGGCGATTCGCACCGTCGGCGGCACGGTCTCGCGGGATGCACGACGCAATAAACCGCTGTGCTTGTTGCCAAACCGCAACCGGTGTATGAGCCGGCACCGCCCGACATCCCCGTATCCGCTGGAAGGAGCCGCCGCGCATGGCTCGCGTCACCGTCGAAGATTGCATCGAGAAGGTCGAGAACCGGTTCGAGCTGGTCCTGCTCGCGAGCCATCGCGCGCGTCTCCTCGCCGCCGGCGCGCCGCTCACCGTGGACCGCGACCGCGACAAGAACCCGGTCGTGGCGCTCCGCGAGATCGGCGACGAGACCATCACCGCCGACGACCTCAAGGAACAGCTGATCCACTCGATGCAGAAGTACGTCGAGGTCGACGAGCCGGAGGCCGAGGCCGTGCCGCTGCTGTCGAGCTCGCCCACCGCCGCCGCCGTCTCGCCGACCGCCGCGAGCGACGATTCCGCGCCGCAGTTCGACCGCATGAGCGAGGAGGATCTGCTCCGCGGCCTCGAGAACCTGGCGCCGCCCGTCGAGACCGACGACGAGGGCGAGTAGCCTTCGGCGTCGTCGCCGGACTTCGGACTTTCACGGGCCCGGCGGAGACGCCGGGCCTTTTGCTTGCGCGCCGCCCCGGCTTTCTCGGGCTGCGACGCATTCGGGGCTGGCGCGCGGCCGCGGCTTGCGTGAGACTTGCGCCTCCTCGCGATCGGAAAGGGTCTCCCGGCGGATGATGCGCCAGTACGAACTCGTCGAGCGGGTGAAGCGCTACAACCCCGCGACGAACGAGGCGCTGCTCAACCGTGCCTACGTCTACGCCATGCGCGCGCACGGCACGCAGAAGCGGGCGTCCGGCGACCCGTTCTTCGCCCATCCCCTCGAGGTCGCCGCGATCCTCACGGACTTGCGCCTGGACGACGCGACCATCGTCGCGGCGGTGCTGCACGACACCGTCGAGGATACGGCGGCGACGCTCGACGAGATCCGCGAGCTGTTCAGCCCCGAGATCGGCGCGCTGGTCGACGGCCTGACCAAGCTCAAGCGCCTCGACCTCGTCTCGAAGCGCGCGGCGCAGGGCGAGAACTTCCGCAAGCTGCTGCTCGCCGTGGCGGCGGACGTGCGCGTGCTGCTGGTCAAGCTCGCCGACCGCCTGCACAACATGCGCACGCTCCAGCACATGCGCGCCGACAAGCGCGAGCGGATCGCCCAGGAGACGCTGGACATCTACGCGCCGCTGGCCGGCCGCATGGGCATGCAGGAGCTGCGCGAGGAGCTGGAGGACCTGTCCTTCCGCAACCTCAAGCCGGAGATCTACGCCACCGTCACGCGGCGGCTCTCCGACCTCACCGCGAAGACCGAGAGCCTGGTCGACACCATCGAGCGCGACCTCACCGCAAAACTCTCCGCCCGCGGGATCGAGGCCGCCGTCACCGGCCGCCAGAAGCGGCCGTTCTCGATCTGGTCGAAGATGGAGCGCAAGTCCGTCGCCTTCGAGCAGCTCTCGGACGTGTTCGGCTTCCGCGTCGTCGTCGAGACGCTGGACGATTGCTACGCGGCGCTCGGCGTCGTCCACACCACCTGGCCGATGGTGCCGGGGCGCTACAAGGACTACATCTCGACGCCGAAGCAGAACGACTACCGCTCGATCCACACCACGGTGATCGGCCCGAAGAGCCAGCGCGTCGAGCTGCAGATCCGCACCCGGGCGATGGACGACATCGCCGAGTACGGCATCGCCGCGCACGCGCATTACAAGGAGGCCGGCAAGCTGCCGGCCGGTCGTGAGCCGGAGGGCGGCGTCGCCCCGCGGCTGGCGGCCGAGAGCGGCGCCTACCAGTGGCTGCGCCGCACGATCGAGCTGCTGGCCGAGGGCGACAGCCCCGAGGAGTTCCTCGAGCACACCAAGCTCGAGCTGTTCCAGGACCAGGTGTTCTGCTTCACGCCGAAGGGCCGGCTCATCGCCCTGCCACGCGGCGCCACGCCGATTGACTTCGCCTACGCGGTGCACACCGACGTCGGCAACTCGGCGGTCGGCGCCAAGATCAACGGCCGGATGGCGCCGCTGCTGCACGAGCTCGCCAACGGCGACGAGGTCGAGATCTCGCGCTCGGACGGCGCCGCGCCGCCGGCCGCCTGGGAATCGCTCGTCGTCACCGGCAAGGCCCGCGCCGCGATCCGGCGCGCGACCCGCTCGGCGGTGCGTCGGCAATATGCCGGCCTCGGGCGCCAGATCCTCGATCGGGCGTTCGAGCGCGCGGGCAAGAGCTTCACCGACGACAAGCTGCGCGGCGCGCTCCCGCGCCTCGCCCGCGCCTCGGCCGAGGACGTGTTCGCGGCGGTGGGGCGCGGCGAGATGTTCTCGGGCGACGTCGTGCGCGGCGTCTACCCAGACTACAAGGACGAGCGGAAATCGGGCCCGGCCGGGGTGCCGCAACCGGTGGTCAACGGCGCCGGCCGCCTGATCCGGTCGAAGGACCAGACCATGCGCCTGACCTTCCCGGGCGGCGGCGCGGCGGACGGAACCGACGCGATCCCGATCCGCGGCCTCGCCGGCGACCTGCCGGTGAGCTTCGCCCCGGACGGCGGCGCGGTGCCCGGCGACCGCATCGTCGGCATCCTGACGCCCGGCGTCGGCGTGACGATCTACCCGATCCAGTCGGCGGCCCTGGCCGCGTTCGACAACGAGCCCGAGCGCTGGCTCGACGTGCGCTGGGACATCGAGGCGGACGCCACCGAGCGCTTCCCCGCGCGGCTCGCCACGCAATCGATCAATGAGCCCGGCGTGCTGGCGCAGATCGCACAGGTGATCGCCGACCACGACGGCAACATCGACAACCTCTCGATGAAGCGCCGCACCCAGGACTTCACCGACATCGTGATCGACCTCTCGGTCTGGGACCTGCAGCATCTGAACGCGATCATCGCGGAGCTGCGCGGCAAGCGGACGGTGAGCCGGGTCGACCGGGTGAACGGGTAGGCGGCGCAACATCCTCCGATCCGTGCTTCTGCCTCGGCGGACGAGGCGCGCCCGCAATCGACGCACGGCCTTCATCCCGAAGCCGCACAGCGCAGCCCGGACGCTGGATCCGCCCATGGCCGCCGTCTCGACCGGCACCCGCGGCTCCGGATGCCGGCTTCGCCTTCTGCACTCGGGAACGACGGCGCGGAGCCGGAAACCAGGGTCGAGCGGCCGAGACGCGGCGCGCCGCGACGCTTCCCCTTCCGCTTGCCTCCACCTGCTCCCGCTGCCACAAGCGCAGCGTTCGCCATCACCCCGCGAGGAGCCGTGCGCATGAGTCCGGATGAGGTTCTCGCGGAGTTCCGCGATGCGGGCGCGCTGCTCGAAGGCCACTTCATCCTGAGCTCCGGCCTGCGCTCGGCGGTCTTCCTGCAGAAGATGGCGATCTTCTCCGAGCCGCCGCGCACCGAGCGCCTGTGCAGGGCGCTCGCCGCCGTGATCACGGCGCGCTTCGGCCCAATCGACATCGTCGTCTCGCCGGCGATCGGCGGCATCGTGCCCGGCTACGAGACCGCGCGGCACCTCGGGGCGCGGGCGATCTTCGTCGAGCGCGATCCCGGCGGCCCGTTCACCCTCCGGCGCGGCTTCAGCATCCCGGCCGGCCAGCGCGCGGTGATCGTCGAGGACATCGTCACGACCGGGCTGTCCGCGCGCGAATGCCTCGCCTCGCTGCAAAGCGAGCCCGGCGAGATCGTCGGCGCCGCCTGCCTGATCGACCGCTCGGGCGGCCGCGGTGAGATCGGCCTGCCTTTGCTCTCGCTCGTCACCCTCGACATCCCGGCCTATCCCCCCGACGCGCTGCCGCCCGAGCTGGCCGCATTGCCGCCGGTGAAGCCGGGCAGCCGCGCCATGCCGAAGGCCTGAGCGCCGGCCGACGGGCTCACGCGCGTTTGATCGTCCCGGCAGCAGATGTTTCGCTGTTGTTGCGGAACGAATGAGAAAAAGATCGACGAGGTTGTGTCGACCGATCGTCGAAAGGACGTTTTCCGTCGAAGGTTGACACATTCCATCGTGCGCTTCACACATGCCGTACGGTCACTATTGCGCACCGTCGCCGGCGATTTTTGGAACAAGCAGCGTCCACTGTCCTCCGTTGGGCCGACTTTGCACCCGTAACCTTGATGCGTGTCGTCCACCTGCTTTTCCGCGGGCGGTACGTGCCATGATTGTTTTGGTTATATTTTAGAAATGGATCGTGCCATGAGTGCACTACAGCGCAGCGCCCTGTTCATCGACGGCGCCAACCTCTACGCGACGACGAAGGCCCTCGGCTTCGACATCGACTACAAGCGGCTTCTGAAAGAATTCCAGTCCCGCGACAACATGATTCGGGCGTTCTACTACACCGCGATGATCGAGGATCAGGAGTATTCCTCGATCCGTCCGCTGATCGACTGGCTCGACTACAACGGCTACCGCGTCGTCACCAAGCCCGCCAAGGAGTTCACCGACTCGCTCGGCCGCCGCAAGGTCAAGGGCAACATGGACATCGAGCTTGCGATCGATGCGCTCGAGCTGAGCCAGTACATCGACCACATGGTGCTGTTCTCCGGCGATGGCGATTTCCGCTCGCTGGTCGAGGCGATGCAGCGCCGCGGCGTGAAGGTCACGGTGGTCTCCACCATCCAGACCCAGCCGGCGATGATCTCCGACGACCTGCGCCGCCAGGCCGACGAGTTCGTCGACCTCGTGCAGCTGATCGGCAAGGTCGGGCGAGACCCCAGCGAGCGGCAGGCTCGCCCGGCCGGCGACCGGACGCGCGACTATGCCGAGCGGCCCGCCCGCGCCAACCCGGGCCTGGAAAGCCGCTACGGCATCCGTCAGGGCGCGAACGGAGCGCCGGACGCCCCCGCCGAGGATTAGGCCTTCGCGGTTCCCTCCCCATCGAGCCAGGCCAGGATGTCGGCCGCGCTGCGATCGGGTGGGAACACCGGGTAGAACACCTTCGTCACGACGCCGTCGTCGACGACGAGGCTGAGCCTGCACAGCAGGATGGTACCGGCCGCCTCAAAGGTCGGCAGCCGCGCTGCCATCGCGAAGGCGCGCGAGGCGTCCGACAGCAAGGTAAACGGCAGCTGCAGGCGCGTCGCCGCCTCGCGCTGGTAGGCGCCCGTCTGCGTCGAGAGCCCGCGCACCTGCGCGACGCCGCGGGCCTTCAGGTCGTCATGGAGATCGCGGAAGCCGCACGCTTGCGGCGTGCAGCCGCGTGCACTGGGAATCGCGTCCCAGTCCGCCACCAGGTTCGGCTGTCCCGGCTCGCCGGTGCGCGGATAGGCGAAGACCACCGTCCGCCCGGCGAGCTTCGCCAGCGAGACGCGGGTGCCGTCGGTCGCCGCGAGCGACACGTCCGGCAGCCTCATCCCGGTCAGGTGCGCCGCCGCACCGTCGTCGATCGGGGCGGGAAGGTCGGCGGGCAGGGCGAGGTTCGGGTCCATGGCGCGGCTCCGGTTCGAGCAGGCGATTCAACGAGATGGGGCATCGCGCACGCCCTCTCTCGTTCCAGCCTCGAAATCTGCTTTCTTGAACGAACATCCGCGCGTCGCTTCCCTCCCCCGCAGAGGGGGGAGGGAAGGCGTGCCCTCTGACTCTCGCAGCCCGGCCCGGGCATCGTCGCGCCGTCTCGCGCGGCCGTCCGGGAACTACCCCCGGTCGCGCATGATCCGGGCGCGGTCGCGCTGCCAGTCGCGCTCCTTGGCGGCCTCGCGCTTGTCGTGGGCCTGCTTGCCCTTGCCGAGGCCGAGCTCGACCTTCGCGCGGCCCTTCTCGTTGAAGTAGATCTTCAGCGGCACCACCGTGTAGCCCTGGCGCTGCGTCGCGCCGATCCACTTGTCGATCTGGCGGCGGTGCATCAGCAGGCGCCGCGGGCGCTTGGTCTCGTGGTTGAAGCGGCTCGCCTGGACGTATTCCGGGATGTAGGCGTTGAACAGCATCAGGTCGCCGCCCGACGGGCCGGCATAGGCCTCGCCGATGGTCGCGCGCCCGCTGCGCAGCGATTTCACCTCGGTTCCGGTCAGCGAGATGCCGGCCTCCAGGGTGTCCTCGATCGCGTAGTGGAAGCGCGCGGCGCGGTTGTCGGCGACGATGCGGCGGTTCGGTTCGGGTTTGGGAGCCATCGGTCTCTTCGGTGCCTGGCGTCAGCCGGCCAGGAGGCCGGCATGGCGCAGGGCGGCGTCGACGATCGCCTTGGTCGCGTCCGAGACCGGCACGAGCGGCAGGCGCACGTCGGCGCTCATGTGGCCGAGGCGTTCCAGGGCGTACTTCACCGGCGAGGGGTTGGATTCGGCGAACAGCCCGACCTGGAGCGGCAGCAGCCGGTCCTGCAGCTGCAGCGCCTTGGCGAAGTCGCCCGACAGCGTCGCCTCCTGGAGGTCGGCGCAGAGCCGCGGCGCCACGTTCGACACCACCGAGATGCAGCCGTGGCCGCCATGGGCGTTGTAGCCGAGCGCGGTCGCATCTTCGCCCGAAAGCTGGATGAAACCCTCGCCCATGGCCTGCCGCTGGAGGCTGACGCGATCGATCTTGGCGGTCGCGTCCTTCACCCCGGCGATGTTCTTGAGCTCGAACAGGCGCGCCATCGTCTCGACGCTCATGTCGACGACGGAGCGCGGAGGGATGTTGTAGATGATGATCGGAATGCCGACCGCGTCGTTGACGGCCTTGAAGTGGGCGTAGAGCCCGCTCTGCGTCGGCTTGTTGTAGTACGGCGTGACCACGAGCACCGCGTCGGCGCCCGCCTTCTCGGCGTGCTGCGCCCGCTCGACCGCCTCGGCCGTGGAGTTCGATCCGGCGCCGGCGATCACCGGCACGCGGCCGCCGGCCTCGTCGATGCAGGCCTCGACCACGCGGTCGTGCTCGCTGTGCGTCAGCGTCGGGCTCTCGCCGGTGGTGCCGGTCGGCACCAGGCCGTGGCTGCCCTGCTCGATCTGCCAGGCCACGAACTTTCGGAACGCCGCCTCGTCGAAGGCGCCGTCGCGGAACGGCGTCACCAGGGCGGTCATGGAGCCCCGAAGGCGGCGCGCAGTGGTCTCGGTCATCTCGGGCGTCCCAGCCGGTCTCGTTGCCCGCTCCGGCCTGGGCCGGTGGTCCGGCGCCGCGCTGCGGGCGGCGCAGACATAGGGCTTCCGCCACCCCCGCGCAAACCCTTCGCGCACGCGGTTAATGCGTTCTTAACGCTCGGCGCCGAGGCTGTCCTTTGCCGGCATCCGTCGAAACCGGATCGCAGAGAGTGACCGCATCCATGGCGTCCCTCACACGCTCGCAGATCGTTGCCCTCGGCCTCGCGCTGACCGCGGGCGTGGCGCTGGCCGCGCCGGCGGTCGACCTGCCGCGGGTCCAGGCCCCGCCCGCCTCGCAGCCGACGCCGCCGGCGAGCGACGCCACGGCGCCGGCCAGCCAGGTCGAGGGTGCCAGGACCGCGATCGATCCGGTCGCCGCCGACGCGCTCAAGCTCGATCCGAAGGCCGCCGGCGATGCCGGGGCCGCCAAGCCGCTTCCGCCCGGGCAGGCGCTCCCGGCGGGCGCCGCCGCCTACGCCTCGGCCGACCCGGACGCGCCCGTCGCCTTCCCGCTGCCCGACGCCGCCGTGACGCCGGCCGCCCCCGTGCCGGAGGTGCCGGGCCTCGGCCCGATCGCCCGCGTCGGCGACACCGACGTCGCCCAGCTGCGCCAGGCGATCGACTTCTACCGCAAGGGCAAGGTCGCCGACGGCGACCGCCTGCGCGACGGCTTCTCCGATCCGGCGGCGCGGGCGCTGCTCGAATGGGTCGCGATCCGCGCCGGCGCCGGCATCGGCTTCGAGCGCACCGTCGCCTTCACCCGCGCCAACCCGGACTGGCCGGCGGGGCCGCTGCTCCGCCGCCGCGCCGAGGAGGCGTTGCTCACCGAGCGCAGGAATCCGGCGACGGTGCGCGCCTATTTCGGTGCGACCCGGCCGGCGAGCGCGCCGGGCAAGTTCGCCCTGGCGCTGGCGTTCAAGGCGGACGGGCTTGATGCGGACGCCGCCGACCTCGTCCGCGACCTGTGGCGCTCCGAGACCTTCGGCCGCTCGCTCGAGGCCAGGGTCGCCGACGCCTTCCCGGGCGTGCTCACCCGGATCGATCACCGCTACCGCATGGAGCGTGCGCTCCTGAAGGAAGACTGGGAGGCGGCCGGCCGGGCTGCGACCTATGCCGGCGGCGCCTATGCCAGCCTGGTGCGGGCGCGCCGCGCCGTCGAGGACAAGAGCTCCGGGGCCGCGTCCGCGCTTGCGGCGGTGCCGCCGTCGCTGCGCAGCGACAGCTCCTACATCCTGTCGCGGGCGCAGTTCCTGCGCCGGGCCGACAAGCCGGCCGAGGCGGCGGCCGTGCTGGCGACCGCGCCGAGCAACTCGGACGTGCTCGTCGACGGCGACGAATGGTGGGTCGAGCGCCGCATCGTCGCGCGCAAGCTGATCGACCTCGGCGACGCCAGGACCGCCTACGCGGTGGCGAGCGCCAACCCGGCCCGCACGGTCGAGAAGCGGATCGAGGCCGAGTTCCACGCCGGCTGGATCGCGCTCCGCTTCGGCAGCGACCCGGAGGCCGCGTCCCGCCACTTCGCGCTCGCCGCCGGCATCGCCGAGACGCCGATCTCGATCGCCCGCGCCGCCTACTGGCAGGGCCGGGCGGCCGAAGCCCTCGGGCAGGCCGATGCGGCTAAGGGGTTCTACGAGACCGCGGCGCTGCAGCCGATCGCCTATTACGGGCAGCTCGCCCGGGCCAAGCTCGGCCAGACCAGCCTCGCGCTGCGCGCGCCCGCCGACCTCGACGGCCCGGCGCGCGCCGCCTTCGACGACCGCCTCTGCATCCGTGCCCTGCGCCTGCTCGGGGCCGCCTCGCTGAAGGAGCTGGCGCTTCCGCTCTACATCGACACCGCGCAGCGCCTCACCGATGCGCGCGAGGTGCAGGCCCTCGGCGACCTCGCCGTCGAGATGAAGGACGCCCGCGCCCTCGTCGCCGTCGGCAAGCTCGCGGTGCAGCGCGGCCTGCCGCTCGACGCGCACGCCTACCCCACCATCGGCATCCCGACCTACGAGGCGTTCGGCTCGGTGCCGCTGGTCGAGAAGGCGATGGTCTTCGCGATCGCGCGTCAGGAAAGCCAGTTCGACCCGCGGGCGCAGTCCGGCGTCGGCGCGCGTGGCCTGATGCAGATGATGCCGGCCACCGCCCAGCGCACCGCGCGACGCGTCTCGGCCGCCTACGACCCGGACCGGCTCGGCACCGACGCGATCTACAGCGCGCGCCTCGGCCAGGCCCATCTCGGCGAGCTGATGGAGGATTGGCGCGGCTCCTACATCCTCGCCTTCGCCTCCTACAACGCCGGCGGCGGCAACGTGAAGAAGTGGATCGACGCCTACGGCGATCCGCGCAAGGGCGAGGTCGACGCGATCGACTGGGTCGAGCGCATCCCGTTCACCGAGACCCGCAACTACGTCCAGCGGGTGATGGAGAATCTGCAGGTCTACCGCACCCGCCTCGACGGCAAGAGCGCGCTGCTGATCGACGGGGACCTTCATCGCGGGGCGCGGTGAGGGCGTCGCGGGGGGGCGACGTGCCCGAACGGCGAAGCACGGTTCGACGACCTGACCGCGACCGTCCTGAAACCCGACCCGTCAGTCCGGGGCCGCGCAGCGGAGCCCGGAACCCAGAACCGCCAGCGATGCTGTCTGAATCGACCGTCGACGCCCTTTCGGTTCGTTTCGGCGGTTCGGGATTCCGGGCTCGCCTTTGGCGCGCCGAGCTGACGGGTCGGGTTCGGCGAACGAGCCGCCCCGCTCGGCGACATTCGACCCGTCCGCAGGTCGATGCGGGAGACGAGCCCCATCGCCCGATCGCATGGGGGTCCGACGAAGACGACCCCTGGATGGCGGGCACGCCCGTCACCCAAAGGCCTGGCCTGCCGTGTCGGCTGCCTCAGGACCAACGCGATGGCCCGAGCCCGCCCGGCCCGAGCCGGGCGGGAGGCGCGCTCAGAACTCGCCGCCGAGCCCGGCCCGCACCCCGTGGCCGCCGTCGCCGCCATAGGCGTAGCCGACGTTGATCGCCAGCGGCACGGCGGTCGGCAGGCGGTGCGAGAGTGCCGCGCCGCCGGCCCACTCGCCGCGATAGGTCGCGCTGTTGAGGACCCAGGTGGTGCGGCCGGGTGCCGAGGGCATCGACGCGGTCGGCATCGCCAGCGCCGTGGCGACGCCCTGGCGTGCCTCGCGCCGGGTCTCGGTGGTGTATTGCGACAGGGCGTTCGTGCGCGATTCCAGCGCGCCGACACGGGACTCGACGCCGCCGATCCGCCCTTCCGCCGAGTCGAGGCGGGAGCCGAGGCCGGCGATGGTGCTCGGGCCGTAGCCGGAGGTCGCGAGGTTGCCCGCCGCGTCGGTGGTCACGAACTGCGTCGCGCCGTTCTGGGCCGCGGCGCTCTGCGCCGACGTGATCCCGCCGAGCGTATAGGTGTTCGAGCCGTTGCCGATCGCGACCTGGTTCGTGCGGGTGGTCTGCGCGCCGGGACCGATCGCGATGGTGTTGGCCTGCGTCGCCGAGGCGCTGCGGCCGATCGCGATGGACCCGTCGCCGGCCGCGTTCGCCTCGGTCCCGAGGGCCGTCGCGCTCACGCCGCCCGCCGTGGCGCCGTAGCCGGCCGCGAGCGCGTCAGCGCCGCCGGCGACCGGGAGCGGGAACTGGCTGACGTTGTTGCCGCGAATCGGCAGGTTCTCGGCGTTCGACAGCCGCAGCTCGATCGCCGCGATGCGGGCCGGATCGTACACCGTGCTGCCGCCGCCGCCGGGTCCGGCTCCGCCGCCCGTGCAGGGATTGCAGGCGGTGCCGCCCGTCGTGCCGGTTCCGGTTCCGGTGCCGGCGGTGGTCCCGGTTCCGCCGCCGACCGACACGCCGACGGATCCGATCGTGCCGCCGCCGACCGTGGCGCCAACATTGGCGACGGTGCCACCGCCGACGGTCGCGCCGACCCCGGCGATCGTGCCGCCGCCGACCGTGGCGCCGACATTGGCGACGGTGCCGCCGCCGACCGTGGCGCCGACATTGGCGACGGTGCCGCCGCCGACGGTCGCGCCGACCCCGGCGATCGTGCCGCCGCCGACCGTGGCGCCGACCCCGGCGATCGTGCCGCCGCCGACCGTGGCGCCGACATTGGCGACGGTGCCGCCGCCGACCGTGGCGCCGACATTGGCGACGGTGCCGCCGCCGACCGTGGCGCCGACATTGGCGACGGTGCCGCCGCCGACCGTGGCACCGACCGTCGCGACTGATCCGCCGCCGACCGTCGCTCCGACGTTGGCGACGGTGCCGCCGCCGACGGTGGCCCCGACATCCGCGACCGATCCGCCACCGACGGTTGCACCGACATTCGCGACCGATCCGCCGCCGACCGTCGCGCCGACGGTCGCGAGGTTGCCGCCGCCGAGGGTCGCATCGACCGTCGCCAGGCTTCCGGCGGTGCTGTTCACGGCCGTGGTCACCGTATCGAGCGCCCCGCGCAGGACCTGGGCCTCGGCCAGGCCCGAAGTGCCGAGGAGCAGAACGCCTCCGAGCAGCGGGATCGCGATCGTGCTGCGCGAGCGGGCCGCTTCGCGACGTGGCGCAGGGGTGGACGTGCGCGCGGAGGCGCGGTTCTGGCGACGAGACATGGGGGCACTCCGACAGGGAACCACGCCGGGAGGCTGCATCGTGCCGAGAACACAACGCACGAGATCCATTGCATGGCTCATGCAATCTGAGCGGGAATGCTTAACGAGGGTTTGAAGTTACAACCGAGAGTTGCTTTTCTTCGCCTGGGCTCAGCGCGCGCCCGACCGTCCGCATTCGGCGCGGCGATCGCTTGCGCGCAGGAGTTTCGGGACGAGATGGGATGACGGGGAGCGAGCCGCGGCGGCCGAGCAGACGCTGCCGCCCTGCGCGGGACGTGATCCCGCTCGCGGCAACCGTCCGACGCAGGAGGCCGATCTCAGCGCCGGCCGCCGCCGCCCTTGTATTTCGGCTTCTGGCCGCCGAGCCCTTGCGTCGAGCGTGGCTTCGGCCGCTCCACCCAGGCGACGGCGCTCGCCGGCAACTCGCGGTCGGTGCCCGGTCCCATGTTGTCGAGGGTCGGCTTCGAGATCCGCGTGCCCGAGCCGCGCGGGGCCTTGCGGCCGTACTTGCCGGCATCGCGCTCGACGTCGGCCTGGCGCGCCATCGGGTCGTCGGAGATCATCAGCTCGGTCGCCTGGAGCCGCTTCAGCTCGTCGCGCAGGCGCGCGGCTTCCTCGAAGTCGAGATCGGCGGCGGCGGTGCGCATCCGCTTCTCGAGATCGGACATCACCGCCTTGAGGTTGTGGCCGACGGTGATCTCCGCCATTCCGGTATCGACCTGGACGTGATCGCGCTCGAACACGCTACTGAGGATGTCGCTGATCCCGCGCTTGACGCTCTGCGGGGTGATGCCGTGCTCGAGATTGTAGGCGAGCTGCTTCTGGCGCCGGCGCTCGGTCTCCGCCATCGCCCGCTCCATCGAGCCGGTGATCTGGTCGGCGTAGAGGATGCAGCGCGCGTCGGCGTTGCGGGCGGCGCGGCCGATGGTCTGGACCAGCGAGGTCTCGGAGCGCAGGAAGCCCTCCTTGTCGGCGTCGAGGATCGCGACCAGCGCGCATTCCGGGATGTCGAGGCCCTCGCGCAGCAGGTTGATGCCGATCAGCACGTCGAAGGCGCCGAGCCGCAGGTCGCGGATGATCTCGATGCGCTCCAAGGTGTCGATGTCGGAGTGCATGTAGCGCACGCGCACCGAGTTCTCGTGCAGGTACTCGGTCAGGTCCTCGGCCATGCGCTTGGTCAGGGTGGTGACCAGGGTGCGGTAGCCGGCCTGCGCCACCTCGCGGACCTCGCCGAGCAGGTCGTCGACCTGGGAGCGGGCCGGGCGGATCTCGATCACCGGGTCGACGAGGCCGGTCGGGCGGATCACCTGCTCGGCGAAGACGCCGCCGGTCTGCTCCATCTCCCACTTGCCGGGGGTGGCCGAGACGTTGACCGTCTGCGGCCGCATCGCGTCCCATTCCTCGAAGCGCAGCGGGCGGTTGTCGAGGCAGGAGGGCAGGCGGAAGCCGTACTCCGCGAGCGTCGCCTTCCGCCGGAAGTCGCCCCGGTACATGCCGCCGATCTGCGGAACCGTGACGTGGCTCTCGTCGGTGAAGACCAGCGCGTTGTCGGGCAGGTACTCGAACAGCGTCGGCGGCGGCTCGCCCGGCTTGCGGCCGGTGAGGTAGCGCGAATAGTTCTCGATGCCGTTGCAGGCGCCCGTCGCCTCGATCATCTCGATGTCGAAGGTGCAGCGCTGCTCGATCCGCTGGGCCTCGATCAGCCGGCCCATCCGGGTCAGCTCCTCGACGCGGCCGTTGAGCTCGTGCTTGATCCCCTTGATCGCCTGCTGCAGCGTCGGCCGCGGCGTGACGTAGTGCGAGTTGGCGTAGACCTTCACGAACTTCAGCTCGTTGATCTTCTTGCCGGTCAGCGGATCGAACTCGACGATGCTCTCGATCTCGTCGCCGAACAGGCCGATGCGCCAGCCGCGGTCCTCCAAGTGGGCCGGCCACAGCTCGATCACGTCGCCGCGCACCCGGAAGGTGCCGCGGGCGAAGTCCGCCTGGATGCGCTTGTACTGCAGCGCCACCAGGTCGGCGACGAGCTGGCGCTGCTCGATCTTCTCGCCGAGCGTCACCGTGAACGACATCGCGGTGTAGGTCTCGACCGAGCCGATGCCGTAGATGCACGAGACCGAGGCGATGATGATGACGTCGTCGCGCTCCAGCAGGGCGCGGGTCGCCGAGTGCCGCATCCGGTCGATCTGCTCGTTGATCGAGGATTCCTTCTCGATGAAGGTGTCCGAGCGCGGCACGTAGGCCTCGGGCTGGTAGTAGTCGTAATACGAGACGAAATACTCGACCGCGTTGTCGGGAAAGAAGCTCTTGAACTCGCCGTAGAGCTGCGCCGCCAGGGTCTTGTTCGGCGCCAGGATCAGGGCCGGGCGCTGCGTCTCCTCGATGATCTTGGCCATCGTGAAGGTCTTGCCCGAGCCGGTGACGCCGAGCAGCACCTGGTCGCGCTCGGCCGCATTCACGCCCTTGACCAGCTCGGCGATGGCGGTGGGCTGGTCGCCGGCCGGCGTGAACTCGGATTCGAGGCGGAACGGCTTGCCGCCCTCGGACTTCGCCGGGCGGTCCGGCCGATGCGGCACCCAGGTCTGCCCGTCGCGGAACAGCGGGTTTCCCTCCTCGAGCAGGCGTTGCAGGGCGTCGACCGTGGCGGAGACGCCGTCGGCGGCGAGCGGGGCCTGGTCCGGCTCGCCCTCGGGGGCGGGGCCGTCCTCGGGTGGGGTCATCCCGAGGGCCTGGGCCAGCGCCGGATCGACCTCGGCGCCCGGTGCGACGGTGAAGCCGCGCTGCGGCGCCTCGCCGAAGCCGGCGGGCTCGGTCGTCGCGCCTTTGGCCGTCGGTTTCGCCTTGGCCTTCGCCGGCTTGCGCTGGCCCGGCCGCGGCAGCTCGGCCGGCCGCTCGGATTTGACCTGCGGCGTGCGGGCGAGGGCGGGGCTCAGCAGCTGCGCCAGAAACGGGTCGAGCGGCTGCACGTCCGGCCGGTCGGCCTTCCCGGTCGCTGAGACGTGCCGGGGCTTCTTGGGAATTGCCATGTGCCAAATATGGCGCGGCCCAGGGCCGGACGGAAGAGGCCCGACGGTCGCTGCCGGGATCCCGCCCCGATACCAGGGGCTCATAAACCGTTCGCCGCTATCGAGGGCTGGGGTCGTCCGCCGCAATGCCGCCGGCTTGCACGATCACACGCGAGCCGTGGGCGGCAGGCCGGCCTGACCGCTGAAAGCTGATGGGATGATGAACTTCGTTCTGGGAGCCGTGGCCGGGGCGCTGATCGTCGGCATCGCGGCGATCGCGGCGGCGCGGAACCCGGAGATCCAGCAGCGGCTCGGCCTGTTTCCGGCCGCGCCGATCACGCTGATGGCGGCCCCTCAGCGGCCGGAGCCGATCTGCCCGCCGCCGCCCGCGGTGGGGCCGACGATCGGAACGCAGGACATGCTGTTCAACAAGCGCCGGTTCTGGTCGGTCGCGCCCTGACCCAACGGCGATGGCCGACGGTGCGCATTCGCTAGCGAGCCTCGGCTCAGACGCTGCTCAACAGGAACATCAGGATCGTCGTGGCCGCCGTGGTGCTGAGGAAGCCGCACAGGGCGGCGGCGAAGGACGGGCCGGTGGCGGCGGTGAAGGTCTGGGTTTCGGTGGTCATGACGGCTGGCCTTGTCGGCGACGTGCTGCGTCGCGTTCGATGGGACGATGCTCGGAACGGAGAAGCTTTGCGGTGCGAACGCGCACCCGGTTAGTCGCAGCGGTTGACTTGCTTGGCGATGCGAAGGTTTCGCAGCTCGGTGCGAAGATCGATCGCGACGACGCCGGCACCGCAATCCTCGAAGGCATCGCGGGCCTCGTTGTAGCGGTCCCCAATCTCGTCGAGGGTGTCGCAGACCCGATCGTGGTTGCCGAGGCGGGCTTCCTGACGGGCCTGGTAGCGGAGGGCGGACGCCTCATCGACCTTGGCGCGGCCTTCGAAGCAGGAGGGCGCGGCGAATGCCGGGCCGAGGCAGAGAACGAGGCCGAACGCGGCCAGTATCGTGGTCTTGGTTCGGGTCATGGGCCACCGTGAAGACAATCACGCGAGCGGTACGCTGGAAGAGGCAAAGTATTCGACCGGTGTCGTTCAACCCCCGGTTACGTGCGCTCAACGGCGGAGCTAGGCCGATGGTTCCGCTTTCGCTGCGCTGCGGCCGCGGCGCGAAACCAGGATCGCGGCGAGGTCGACCGGCGCGAAGCCCTGCGCGTCGACGCCGACGTCGTACTGCTTGGGCGCGGTACGGAGCTGCCCGTGCGAATGGCCGTGCAGATTGAGAACGCCGCGGCCGATGCCGTTCCAGGTGCGGAAGGCGTAGTGGCACAGCACCAGGCCGCGGCCGTCCACCGCGATCTCGGCATAATGCGCGATCGAGGTCCAACCCGGCGCATCGAGCGTATCGGGCCCGTCGTTGTTGCCGACGATCAGGTGCTTCTCTCCGTTCAGGCCGGCGAGGATCGCGTGGACCCGCTCCCGCGGCGGCCCGAGGGCGAAGTCTCCGAGATGCCAGACGGTGTCGTCGGGCGCGACGACGCGATTCCACGTCGCGATCAGCGCGGCATCGTGCGCGGCGAGGTCGGGAAACGGCCGGCGGTCGAGCCGCAGGATGCGCGGGTCGCCGAAATGCGTATCGCTCGTGAAATAGACCGCCACCGCCCGCCTCGCTGCGCCAGACCGCACGCGGTCTCGTGTCCGATCCGGCCCGCCTCGCGCAAGGGGCGTCGGGATCGGTGCGACACCCCACCCTGTTTCGGCGAAGCGCCGGAACGGGGCTTGCGTGCCCCGGAGCGGAAAGCTAAGACCCGCGGACCCTTCGGGGTGTCGGCGGCCCAACGGCATGCCGACGCGAGAGCGGACGTGACGGAGTATAGCGCAGCCCGGTAGCGCACCTGTCTGGGGGACAGGGGGTCGCAGGTTCAAGTCCTGCTACTCCGACCAACAAAACGGGACGTCGGTCGAAGGATCGATGTCGCCGCTCTGAGGAAAGGCCGGGGCCGAGCAGGCCCCGGCCTTTTTTCGTGGTCGTGGGGCCGGCCGTTCGGGTCCGCATCCCGAGAGGCCTTGGGGACGCGGAAGCCTCGAAGGCGCCCGCCGGAGGCCGCGCGATCGTCCCGACGCCCCGTCCGACGCCCGATCGCGCGGAGACCTCGGGACGAGGGCTGACTGGCGAAGCGTTGAGCCTCAGCTCTTCTTTCGGAACGCGTCGAGGCTGACGACCTCGGCGCTGGCCTCGTTGCCGTCGGCGTCCTTCTTCGCCGCCTTGGCCGCGACGCGCGGCTCCTTCTCGTCCGCCTTGCCGCCGTTCTGCGCGGCGGGGAGGGCGGGGATGGTCTTCGGCGCGGTGCTGCCGATCGCCGCCAGGCCGGTGCCGGGCGTCACCGATTTGGGCTTCATCTCGGTCGGCTCGGAGGCCGCGCCGCGCGGGCCGGCCTTCGCGTTGCTCGGCGCGGGCTCCTCGCCGGAGGCCTCCGCCGTCTCGTTGAGGTCGAACTTCAGGCCGAACTGCACGGACGGATCGAAGAACCCCGACAGCGCATCAAACGGCACCAGCAGCCGCTCGGGAACGCCGGAGAAGGACAGCCCGACCTCGAAGCTGTGCTCGGTGACGCCGAGGTCCCAGAACTGGTGCTGCAGGACGATCGTCATGTCCTGCGGGTACTTCTCGCGCAGGGCCTGGGACATCCGCACGCCCGGGGCTTCGGTGCGGAAGGAGACGTAGAAGTGGTGCTCCCCCGCCAAGCCCTCGCGGGCGGCGTCGGTGAGCACCTTGCGCACGACGCCGCGGAGGGCGTCCTGAACCAGGAGATCGTAGCGGATCAGGTCGTCTGCCATCTGCGGTCGCTCTGTGCGGTCTGCCCGACGACCTGTCGCGCGGGACGCGCACCAAATCGGATGAGGAAGGAAGGCGGCTTCCGTCGCCGGAGGCCGGGTATCGAGCGGCCGACGCGCGGAACCGCGTCAGGCTGCCGACCACCGCGCCGGCGGACCCGTCCGGCCGTCCCGCCCGGCAGCGCCATCGTGTCCGAGGGCGGGGGGCTACGGCGAACGGAACGGATCCGATAGGTTCGAAGTGACCGGCGCGTCGCGAAGACCGTTCGTCGCCGTTCCGGCCTTTCGACCGGTGAGAAGAACATAGTGGGGATCGCCACGGTTTTGAAGCCCGATCATGGTGTCCCGCCCATCGAAGCCGCCGCACCGTCCGAACCGGACCGCCGATGGGTCTCGGCCGGCCGCCTCGGCGTGAACCTGGTCGTGCTGGCCGGGATGCTCCTGCTCTACCTCGCGGCGGCGAGCCTGATGGCGCTGGCCGCAGTCCGGGTCGGCGCCGACCTGCTCGCCGGGATCGATCCGTTCCTCGACGCGGCGCGGCGGCCCTATCTCGGCGCCACCGAGCTCGCCCGCCGCGAGCTCGCCGTCGACGTGCTGCGGCAGGTCTTCCTCGCCGGCCTCGTCGTCGCGGTCGCCCTGCGCCGCGACGGCACCGGGTGGCGCAGAAGGCTCGCCCTCGATCGCGAGCGGCCGAACGGGATGCGGCCGCGCACGCTGCTGCTGATCCTGCTGCTGTGGCCGGCCGTGCACATCGCCTGGGTCACCGGCACCGCGGAGGCGTTCGGCGCGGCCTTCGGCAACGGCGTTCGCCTGTCGCCGATGCTGAGCCCGGCCGCCGTGGCGGCGTGGCTCGGCTACGTCGTGGTGCTGGCGCCCGCCGCCGAGGAGATGCTGATGCGCGGGGAGGGCTTCGCCGCCGCCCGCCGCTTCCTGCCGCCGGCCGCGACGATCCTCGTCACGGCTTTGCTGTTCGCGATGGCGCACGTCTCGGCCTGGGGATTCGCCCGCCCGGTCTCGCTGGCGCCGCTGGCGCTGATGCTGGGCTGGCTGCGCTGGCGCACCGGCCGGCTCTGGCCGTGCATCGCGCTCCACGGCTGGAGCAACCTCGCGCTGATCGCCTACGTGCTGTGGCCGTGACGGCGCGTCAGGCGGGCCGGTTCGCCAGGGCTTCGCGCACGGTGCTCGCGACGGAGCCGTTGCGCAGGTCGCGCGGGATCAGGATAGCGTCGGGGAGGAGGTGCGAGGCATCGCCCGACATCTCCTCGTAGAGATCGCTGGCCAGGACGATGCGCAGGCCCGGGCGCAGGGCGCGGGCCTCGACAGCGAGCCGCGAGCAGCAGAGCGCGCCTTCGAGCCCGACATCGGCGACCAGCACGTCGACCGGAAGGCCGAGGACGAGGACGGTGAGGGCGTCGACGCCGCTGTCGCAGGCCGTCGCCTGGAAGCCCGCGCGGCGGACCTGATTGGAGACCTCGTCACGCCAGCGCTTCTGCCGGCCGGCGACGAGAACCTGGATCCCGTAGCAGCCCCCTGTGGGCTGGGTCGGGCTCACGAGCGTCGTTCCGCTGGTGGGTTGCGGCATTCCGCGTTCGACTCGGCGTTCGCGTTGCATCGCAGCATGCTAGGCCGGGAAGCAGCGGTCGCGCAAGCCCCACGCCGCGTTTGCGCCGTATTTCTGAGCGCACCCGCCCAGGAAGCAGGCATGCGCCGGGATCGGGCAGGCGGTTGACCGAGGCCGGGCTGGCGGGGCAACAGGGCCGCGTCGCGGGCGACGCCGCGAGCGCACGGAGATGGTTTCGATGTCGTCCGCAAAATCGCCCCCCGTCTCCCCCCTCGCGCCGGCCTCGACGCCGGCGCTGCCCCCGATCCGCGGCGTCGCCCTCGCCACCGCGCAGGCCGGGATCCGCTATTCCGGCCGCACCGACGTGCTCTATGTCGGCCTCGACGCCGGCACCGCCGCCGCCGGCGTGTTCACCCGGTCGCGCTGCCCGTCGGCGCCGGTCGACTGGTGCCGCGAGGCGCTCGCCGGTGGCGCGGCGCGCGTGCTGGTCGTGAACTCCGGAAACGCCAATGCGTTCACGGGATCGCGCGGCCGGGATGCGGTCGCGCTCACGGCACGGATCGCGGCCGCTGCGGCCGGCTGCGCCGAGACCGAGGTGTTCATCGCCTCCACCGGCGTCATCGGCGAGCCGCTGGACGCCACCAAGTTCGAGGGCGTGCTCGCCGATTGCGCCGGGCGCTTGGTGCCGGGCGCCGAGGCCTGGGAGGCCGCCGCCCGCGCGATCATGACCACCGACACCTTCCCGAAATGCGCGACGCGGACCGCCGAGATCGACGGGGTCGCGGTCACGATCAACGGCATCGCCAAGGGCGCCGGGATGATCGCGCCGGACATGGCGACGATGCTGGCCTTCGTCTTCACCGACGCGGCGCTGCCGCAGCCGGTGCTGCAGGCGATGCTGGCGGAAGGCACGGGCAAGAGCTTCAACTGCGTGACGGTCGACGGCGACACCTCGACCTCCGACACGCTGATGCTGTTCGCCACCGGCAAGGCGGCGACCGCGCCGGTCGCGGACGCCGCCGACCCGCGGCTCGCGGGCTTCCGCGCGGCGCTAAACGACCTCCTGATCGAGCTGGCGCAGCTCGTGGCCAAGGACGGCGAGGGCGCCCGCAAGTTCGTCACCGTCGAGGTCGGCGGTGCCGAGAGCGACGCCTCCGCCCATCGCATCGCGATGTCGATCGCCAACTCGCCGCTGGTGAAGACGGCGGTCGCGGGCGAGGACGCCAATTGGGGCCGCGTGGTGATGGCCGTCGGCAAGGCCGGCGAGCCCGCCGACCGCGACCGCCTCGCGATCTGGTTCGGCGACGTGCGCGTGGCGGTGGCCGGCGCCCGCGACCCGGATTACAGCGAGGATGCCGCGAGCGCCGTGATGCGCGAATCCGACGTCACCGTCCGCGTCGATCTCGGGCTCGGAACGGGCATGGCGCGGGTCTGGACCTGCGACCTGACCAAGGGCTACATCGAGATCAACGGGGATTACCGCTCGTGAAGGGCCGCGACCGCGCGCTTCTGGCCTGGGCCGCCGTGATCCTGCCCGTCGTCGCGTCGTTGCCGGCGCGCGCCGAAGACGAGGCCTGCCGCCGCGGCATCAGCGTGACCGGGCGGGCGCACGCGATACAGGCCCCCGACTTCGCCGAGGTGACGATCGGCGTCGAGGCCCGGGCGGGCAACGCCGCGGCGGCCCTGGACGTGACCTCGAAGGGGGTCGCGGGCATCGTCGCCCTCGGACGCGATCTCGGCATTCCGGCCGGCGACGTCGGGACCGCCGCGGTGGTGCTTGAGCCGGCCACGCGCACCGTCACTAGGCCGAACGGCACCAGTCAGGACGAGCCCGACGGCTACCGGGCGTCGAACCGCGTGACCGTGCGCCTCGCCGACATGGGCCGTCTCGGCGACCTGCTGCGGCGGGCGCTGGAGGCAGGCGCCAACCGGATCGACTCCATCGGCTTCGGTCTGACCGATCCCGACCGGGTCGAGGCGGCCCTGCAGGTCGAGGCCGCCAGGAACGCCCGCACGCAGGCCGCGTCCCTCGCCGAAGCCGTCGGCGCGCATCTGGGAGGCTTGTGCTCGCTCTCCACGAGCCGCACCGCCGTCCCGATGGCGATGCAGGCGAGCCGCGCCGCCGCGGCACCTAAGCGGGTGCCGATCGAGGCCGGGACGATCGGCAGCTCGGCCGAGGTCACCGCCACCTTCGCGATCGAGCGATGAGCGGCGCCATGACGGCGCCGGTGCGCCTGCTGCTCGTGGTCGCCGTGGCCTTGGTCGATCACGACGGCCGCGTGCTGGTGAGCGAGCGGCCGCCCGGCAAGCAGCTGGCCGGCCTGTGGGAGTTTCCCGGCGGCAAGGTGGAGGCGGGCGAGCGCCCCGAGGCGACGCTGATCCGCGAGCTGGCCGAGGAGATCGACATCCGGGTGGAGGAGCCGTGCCTGGCGCCGCTCACCTTCGCGAGCCACGCCTATCCGGACTTCCACCTGCTGATGCCGCTCTACGTCTGCCGGCGCTGGAACGGCACGCCGCGCCCGCTCGAGGGCCAGGCGATCAAGTGGGTGCGCCCGCGCGACCTGCGCGAGCTCGCGATGCCGCCGGCCGACGAACCGCTGATCCCCTACCTGATCGACCTGCTCGGCCCTTGAAAGCCTTAGCGGAAGCCGGCCACGCGGCGGTCGCGCTTGCGCTCGGCCGCCGGCTGGTAGGCGATCTGGGCGTGATGCGTGCAATAGGGCAGCCCGGTGATCGAGCGGGCGCCGCAGAACCCGAATTCCGGCGTGGTCGGGTCGCCGATGGGCCAGCGGCACATCGATTCGCGCAGATCCATGATCGTCACGCGCTGCGAGGCGGCGAGCGCCACCGGCTCGGGCGCGGCGGCCGGAACCGGAAAGTCCGGCGCGGGCCGGTGCGCGAGGATCGCCACCGGCTCGGGAGCCTCGGCCTCGACCACCGCGATCGCCGTCTCGATCTCGACTTCCTGCGCCGGCTTGCGCCGGGCGGCCGCGACGTCCTCGGCCGGCTTGATCACGCGGCCCGAGAGGCCGAGCCGGTGCACCTTGCCGATCACCGCGTTGCGGGTGACGCCGCCGAGCTGCGCCGCGATCTTGCTCGCGCTCTGGCCGTCTTCCCACAGCTGGCGCAGCAGCGTCACGCGCTCGTCCGTCCAACTCAAGATTGTGTCCATGGTCTCGCCCCTCCCGATCTAGACCCGCGGACTGCCCCGGTCCCCCGCAGTCAAGGCGCGGATCGGGCGCGACCTGTCCCCGCTGACCGGCTGGTCCCGAAAGTCGGGACGAGGCCGGTCCGAAGCCCGTCGTGCGCGCCGCTGGTCATAGCCGCCATACCCCCCCTGAGGCATCCGGCGACGAGGGCAACCTACAGGACCGTTCTCCGCCGATGCAAGGCCGGCGGAAGCGGAGCCGTGGCTGTCCACCGCCCATTGTCCGGGCGGCGACGACCGCGGTTCCCGTGCGCCGGGTGTGACCCGGCCGCATCACCGCCGGCGGCAAGGCCGCGTTGCGGTCGCCCGGCCGGAACGCTAGTATGGTCAAGCTCGTTCGCATGCCGTGACGGCCCGGATCGGGCGTGGGATTTTTTGACGATGTCGCGTCGATACGGTTGGCTGCGCGGGTGCCTCGCCCTCGCTGTTGCGGCCCAGCTTGCCGCCTGCTCCTCGGTGCCGAGGATCCCGTACACCGCCGCCGAGGCGGCGGTCGCGGGCGTGCCGGGCATTCCCGGCGCCCGCGTGTTCTCGGACGCCTCGGTCGAGACCTTCACCGAGATGGCGTCGACGCCGCAGAACAAGCGCCAGGGCTTCAGCTACCTCGCCCTGTCCGGCGGCGGCGGCGACGGCGCCTACGGCGCGGGCGTGCTGAACGGCTGGTCGGCCTCGGGCACGCGGCCGGAATTCTCGCTCGTCTCCGGCGTCAGCACCGGGTCGCTGATCGCGCCGTTCGCCTTCCTCGGCTCGTCCTACGATTCCTACCTCACCGACATCTACACCAGCGGCATCGCCAGCACCCTGGTGCAGAGCCCGAGCGTCGTGAACGTGCTGTTCGGCTCCGGCCTGTTCGGCGACGGCCGCCTGCGCAACCTCGTCGGGCGCTACGTCAACACCGACCTGCTCGCCGCCATCGCCGCCGAGCACGCCAAGGGCCGACGCCTGCTGGTGGTGACGACGAACCTCGACAGCCAGCGCGCCACGATCTGGAACATGGGCGCCATCGCCGCGAGCGGCGCGCCCAACGCGCTCGACCTGTTCCGCGACGTTCTCACCGCCTCGGCCAGCATCCCGGCGGTGTTCCCGCCCCAGCTCATCGACGTGCAGGCCGAGGGACGCGCCTTCCAGGAGCTGCACGTCGACGGCTCGGTGGTGACGCCGGTCTTCACCCTGCCGCAGGCACTGCTGCTGCGCGACAAGCGCCTCGCGACTGGTCAGAAGGGCCGGATCTACGTGATCATCAACGGCCGCCTCGAGCCCGAGTTCGACGTGGCGCAGAACAACACCCTGGCGATCGTCGGGCGCTCGTTCACCACGGCGAGCCGCGCCCGCAGCCGCCAGACGCTGGCGGCGACCTACGCCTTTGCCCGCGAGAACGGCGTCGGCTTCAACCTCACCTACATTCCCGAGGACGGCCCCAAGCTGACGACGCCGGACGGCTTCGACACCACCTACATGCGCAACCTCTACGAGGCCGGCTTCGAGCGCGCCAAGACCGGGCGGTTCTGGGAGAGCACCGTGCCGGCCGCGCCGCTGACCAAGGCGATCGCCAGCGCGGCGACCCGGTAGGCCTCGGCGCGCTCGCACATCGTGCTGCAGTGCGGTAGGGAGTGGGGGAGCGCCCCCGCTCCCGGCCCGTGACCCCCCATCATGCTGCAGATCGAAGACCTCACCTTCAACATGTGGGGGCGGCGCTTCTTCACGAAGGCCAGCGTGGCGATCCCGCCGGGGGCCAAGGTCGGCATCGTCGGCCGCAACGGCGTCGGCAAGTCGACGCTGTTCAAGATCATCCTCGGTGCGTTCCAGCCGGATTCCGGAACGGTGTTCCTGCCGAAGACGGCGCGCATCGGCTCGGTCGACCAGGAGCACCCGGCGACGCCGGTCAGCCTGATCGACACGATCCTCGCGGCCGACGTCGAGCGCGACGGCCTCTATGCCGAGCTGGAGACCGCCGAGCCCGAGCGCATGGGCGAGATCTACGGCCGGCTGATCGAGATCGACGCCGACCGGGCGCCCGCCCGCGCCGGCGAGATCCTGGCCGGCCTCGGCTTCTCGGTGGCCGACCTCGAGCGGCCGATGTCGGAGTTCTCCGGCGGCTGGCGGATGCGGGTGGCGCTCGCCGCCGCCCTGTTCGCCGCCCCCGAGATGCTGCTGCTCGACGAGCCGACGAACTATCTCGACCTCGAAGGCGCGCTCTGGCTCGAGGCGCGGCTCAAGCGCTACCCGCACTCGGCGCTGATCATCAGCCACGACCGCGAGCTGCTGAACAACTCCGTCGACGCGATCCTGCACGTCGCCAACGGGCAGCTCGAGCTCTACACCGGCGGCTACGACGACTTCGAGCGGCGCCGCGCCGAGAAGGCGAGGCTCCAGCTCTCAGCCAAGGCCAAGCAGGACGCCGAGCGCGCCCACCTGCAGAGCTTCATCGACCGCTTCAAGGCCAAAGCCTCGAAGGCCGCGCAGGCGCAGTCGCGGGTCAAGCGCCTGGCCAAGCTCGAGCCGATCGCCACCACGATCGAGGAGCACGTCGCGCCGTTCCATCTGCCGTCGCCGAAGCGCCCGCTGGCGCCGCCGCTGATGCACCTCACCGACGTCGAGGTCGGCTACGGCGACGATCCCGCGATCCTGCGCGGCCTGAACCTGACGCTCGACATCGACGATCGCATCGGCCTGCTCGGCGTCAACGGCGCCGGCAAGTCGACCTTCGCGAAGATGGCGGCCGGCGCGCTCGACATCCGCTCGGGGCGGATGACGCGCGAAGGGCGGGTGCAGGTCGGCTGGTTCCACCAACACCAGATCGAGGCGATGGACCCGAAGGATACGCCGCTGGCCATCATCCGCCGCGAGCGGCCCGAGGACGGCGAGTCGGCCCGCCGAGGCAAGCTTGCGAGCTTCGGCCTCGCCTACGAGAAGCAGGAGACGACGGTCGATGCGCTGTCGGGCGGCGAGCGGGCGCGGCTGCTGCTGAACCTCGTGGCGATGCGGGCGCCCCACCTGCTGATCCTCGACGAGCCCACCAACCACTTGGACATCGACAGTCGCCGGGCGCTGCTCGACGCGCTGAACGACTACGAGGGCGCCGTCATCCTCATCACCCACGACCGCTCGCTGATGGAGCTCGTGGCCGACCGCCTCTGGCTCGCGGCTGACAACACCGTGAAGCCGTTTCCCGGCGACATGGACGACTACGCGAAGTTCGTCCTCGACCGCTCCCGCGCCGGCAAGAGCGCGCCGGGGCAGGGGCGCGAGAAGAAGGGCAAGAAGCGGGCTGCGTGATCCTTAGGCTGGATCATGATAGGGACGATCGAATACAGTCGATCGTTCCGCTGCGGCGCCGTCCGGCCGACGCTGTGCTTGAACAATCGCTCGGGCGGCCGATGCAATTCTCGTCCGCGGCGCTTACCCTATGTTAAGGCGCGCGCTGCCATAACCCCACCCCGTGCCCGCCGGCCTGCGGGTGGAGCGTCAGACCGATGAGTTTCGCCGCCAACGCCTACACGAGAACCGCGAACAGCGTCCTCAGCCCGCGCGAGGCGGAAGCCGCCGTGCTGATCAAGGCGGCCCAGCAGCTTCAGATGGTCAAGGACGACTGGACCAACCAGTCCGCCAACCTGAACAAGGCGCTGAACTTCAATCAGAAGGTCTGGACGCTCCTGGCGGGCGCCGCGACGGCGCCCGAGAGCCCGCTTCCGATCGCGATCAAGAACAACATCGGCCAGCTCTCGGTCTTCGTGTTCCGGCGGATCATCGACACGCTGATCGAGCCGGGCGCCGACAAGCTCTCGGCGCTGATCAACATCAACCAGCAGATCGCCGCCGGCCTGCGCTCCTCGTAGGCCGCGCCGGACCGGCGGACGCGACCGGGCACGGGACGCGGCGCGTCCCGTCGCCTCGGCTTCGGCGACCCGGTCTCGAAAGGCATAGCAACGCAAAAAAGGGCCGAGGCGCACAGCCCCGGCCCTTTCGTTCCGCTCGGCGTCACGACCGGCGGAGGCACCGCTCACGCTTCGCGATCGACGGGCTTATCGGCCGTCCTGCGCTCCGCCTGAGCCTCGGCGTAGGCGCGCGACCGCAGCACCGACACGTCCGGAAGCTGGACCAGCACCGCACCGGTGCCGGGGTCGAGCACCTGATACACGACGCTCTTCGTATCCCGGTCGATGGTGATGCGCCGCTCGTCGTTGGTCCGATCCGACGCGGCGTCGCCGCGCGACCGTCCGTCATCGGAGACCGCAGCGCCGCTGCGATCGCTTCTGCCGATGTCGACGCGAACGGCCGGATCGAGCGCCACCGGAGCCGCCGCCTCGATGAGTCTGGCAGGCTGGACGACGGGCGGTGCGCTCAGGCGCGTCGGCGTCGGGGGTGTCACTTCGAAGGTACTCATCGCGCACCTCTACGGGTCCCGTTGCGGCATGAGACCAGAAGCCGTGCGGCGCGTGAATCGTATCTTAAGACTTCGCCCCGGTACCCGACTGAGCGGGATCATCCTGAAGAATCAGGCAACGACGCGGATCGAATTTTAACGGTTCGCCCCGGCATGCGCCGCGTTCCCGGGGCCCGGTCGAGCGGATGCGAGGCCTTGGAAGCGATCCGCCCCCGCGCGCCTGTCGGCGGGCGGGGGCGGAGCGCTCGGTCATGCGTCCCAGTGTGGCGCCGTCACTCGGCGGCGTCGACGTAGAGCTTGCCGCCCTCGGCCAGGAACTCGCGCGACTTCTCCGCCATCCCGGCCTCGCGCTCGGCGCTGGTGAGGATCGGCGCTGTGTTGAGCACCTCGCCGGCGGCCTCCATCGCCAGCACCTCGGCGCGCAGGTCCTGCGTGATCTTCATCGAGCAGAACTTCGGCCCGCACATCGAGCAGAAATGCGCGACCTTGTGGGCGTCCTTGGGCAGGGTCTCGTCGTGGTAGGCGCGCGCCGTGTCCGGGTCGAGGCCGAGGTTGAACTGGTCCTCCCACCGGAAGTCGAAGCGGGCCTTCGACAGGGCGTCGTCGCGCAGCTGCGCCGCCGGGTGGCCCTTGGCCAGATCCGCGGCGTGGGCGGCGATCTTGTAGGTGATGACGCCGGTCTTCACGTCGTCGCGGTTGGGCAGCCCGAGATGCTCCTTGGGCGTGACGTAGCAGAGCATCGCGCAGCCGAACCAGCCGATCATCGCCGCGCCGATGCCGGAGGTGATGTGGTCGTAGCCCGGCGCGATGTCGGTGGTCAGCGGGCCGAGAGTGTAGAACGGCGCCTCGCCGCACTCGGCGAGCTGCTTCTCCATGTTGACCTTGACCTTGTGCATCGGCACGTGGCCCGGCCCCTCGATCATCGTCTGGCAGCCCTTGTTCCAGGCGATCTTGGTCAGCTCGCCCAGCGTCTCGAGCTCGGCGAACTGCGCTGCGTCGTTCGCGTCGGCGATCGAGCCGGGGCGGAGGCCGTCGCCGAGCGAGAACGAGACGTCGTAGGCGCGGCAGATGTCGCAGATCTCCTCGAAGCGCTCGTAGAGGAACGATTCGCGGTGCCCGGCCAGGCACCAGCGCGCCATGATCGAGCCGCCGCGCGACACGATGCCGGTGACGCGCCGCGCGGTGAGCGGCACGTGGGCGAGGCGGACGCCGGCATGGATCGTGAAGTAGTCGATGCCCTGCTCGGCCTGCTCGATGAGCGTGTCCTTGAACACCTCCCAGTCGAGCTTGAGCGGATCGCCGCCGACCTTCTCGAGCGCCTGGTAGATCGGCACCGTGCCGATCGGAACCGGCGAGTTGCGGATGATCCACGAGCGGATGTTGTGGATGTTGCGGCCGGTCGACAGGTCCATCACCGTGTCGGCGCCCCAGCGGATCGACCAGACCAGCTTCTCCACCTCTTCCGCCGCCGACGAGGTGACGGCCGAGTTGCCGATGTTGGCGTTGATCTTCACCAGGAAGTTCCGGCCGATCGCCATCGGCTCCAGCTCGGTGTGGTTGATGTTGGCCGGGATGATCGCCCGGCCGCGGGCGACCTCGTCGCGCACGAACTCGGGCGTGATGAACGGCGGCACCGAGGCGCCGAAGCTCTCGCCATCGGCGAGCGCCGCGTGCGCCCGGTCGAGCATCTGCTCGCGGCACAGGTTCTCGCGGTGGGCGACGAAGATCATCTCCTCGGTGACGATCCCGGCGCGGGCGAACTCGTACTGCGTCACCATCTGGCCCGGGCCGGCCTTGCGGATCGTCCGCTCGGCGGGGCAGGGGGCCACCAGCTTGTCGGCCGGCACGAAGCCGTTGTCCTCGGGCTTCACGATGCGCGGCTGCACGGCGGCGTAGTCGCGCTTGGCGATCCACGGGTCGCGCAGGGTCGGCAGGCCCTTGGCGAGGTCGATGCGGGCGTCGGTCTCGGTGTAGGGGCCGGACGGGTCATAGACCCGCACCGCCGGCTCGTTCGGGTCGGTCAGCACGATCTCGCGGAACGGCACCCGGATGTCCTCCCGGCCGGCCACGCTCGCGTAGACCTTGCGCGAGCCGGTCACCGGACCCGTGGTCACGGTCTCGGGACTTCCCTTGACGTCTTTGGACAGGACGGGCGCGTTCATCGAGTGGGTCTCCCGGCTTTGGGGCGACCCGGCACGCGTCGATGGAGATGCGATGAAGCGGCAGACGCCGGGATCGGCGCCGCAGGTTCCCGTCCCTCCGCCGGTACGAGCCGGATCAGGTTCAAGGGTCAGGACGTCGCGTCCACTCTCAGCCCCCGGTTGCGGGGCCCCCCTCGGAATGGTTCGAATCTCCGCGTGCCGCCGGACTTTGTCAATGCGTGCGGCAGACCATGCCGGGACGGACGGCTGCCGGCGTCGCCGCGGAACGGTTAGGGTCCGCCCGCGAGACCCGGCGGAGACCCATGCGCATCCTGCTCGTCCTGGCGGCGGCCGCCATCGTCTTCGGCGGCCCCATCGCCGCGCTGGCCGTCTTCCAGCGCAACCTCATCTACCCGGGCGCCTTCATCGCCGGCCCGCGCGCACGCCTGCCGGTGCCGCCGGGCACCGAAGCGATCTCGCTCGTCACCGCCGACGACGAGCGCCTGCATGCCCTGTGGCGGGCGCCGCGCCCCGGCTGCGGCGTCGTGGTCAGCTTCCACGGCAACGGCTCGCGCCCCGAGACCGCGGCCGTGCGCTTCGCCGCCGCGCCCTGGTCCGGCGCCGGATGGGGCGTGCTGGCGATCGCCTATCGCGGCTTTCCCGGATCGACCGGCACGCCGACGGAGGAGGGGCTGATCGCCGACGGGCTCGCGGCCGTCGCCGAGGCCGCGCGGCGGGCGCCCGGCGCGCCCATCATGCTGCACGGTCATTCCCTCGGCGCCGCGGTCGCGGTCGCCGTGGCGGAGCGGGTGCCGCATCTCGGGCTCTACCTCGAGGCGCCGTTCGATTCGCTGCCCGGCATCGTGCGCCTCGCCTTCCCCTACGCGCCGACATTCCTCCTGCGCGATACCTGGCGCTCCGATGCGCGCATCGCGCGGGCCGGCGGGCCGGTGCTGATCGTCCACGGCACGGCGGACGGCGTCGTGCCGGTGAAGCTCGGGCGCCGCCTCGCCATCGCGGCGGGCGCGAGCGCCCGCTTCGAGGCGGTCGCCGGCGACCACGTCTCGGTGCTCGGAACCCGCGATCGCCTGGCCGAAACCCTGTTCGGCGACCGCGTCCGGCCGGGCTGCCCGGCGCTCGCCGCAGCGACGCCTTGACGCCGCGCCGCGGTTTTCCCGCAATCCCATATCGCCGGTCGGACCCGATGCGAACGGAGGCGAGGCGGTGGGGCGACGCGAGCGGCGCTGGCGCGAGGACGATCCCGAGACGCAGGCGCGCAGCCCCGAGCCGGTGATCTGCCCGCTCTGCGAGCGCCCGATCCCGCCCCGCGCCCGCTCGAGCCTGCATCACCTCGTGCCGAAGCTGAAGGGCGGCACCCACGGCACCACCGTGCGGCTGCACCAGGTCTGCCACTCGGCGATCCATGCCCGGCACAGCGAAGCCGAGCTCGCCCGGCGCCTCGCCGACGTCAGCGCGCTCCGCGCCGAGCCGGAGATCGCGCGCTTCATCGCCTGGGTGCGGACAAAGCCCGACGACTTCCACGCTGCCACGCGGATGACGCGGGACCGTCGCTCGGCCAAGCGCAAGAGCTGACGCCGGGCCCCGGAGCGGATTCACCCCGCGTTCGCCATGCCGCGCGATGGCGCTGCGGGGCTCAGGCGGCCTTTACGCATCCCGCCCAAGGGTTGCGCCGACGGGGCGACCGGGCGGAGGCGGTGATGGCGGGGGCGGCGGGCACGGCGGGGCCGGGGGATGCGATGCGTCTCGCCTGGGTCGACGTCGCCAAGGGCATCTGCATCCTCCTCGTGGTGATGATGCATTCCACCCTCGGCACCGGCGAGGCGATGGACGGCGAGGGTTTCCTCCACACGGTGGTGAGCTTCGCGAAGCCGTTCCGGATCCCGGACTTCTTCCTGCTGTCGGGCCTGTTCGTCGGCCGGGTGATCGACCGCGACTGGCGCTTGTTCGCCGACCGGCGTGTCGTCCACTTCGCCTACTTCTACGGCCTCTGGGTCGTCGTCCAGTCGCTCGCGAAGTATCCGGCGATCGTCGGCGAGGCCGGGCCCGGCGCCTTCGCGGCCCATCTCGTCCACACGCTGATCGAGCCGTACGCGACGCTGTGGTTCATCTACCTGCTCGCGGTGTTCTCGGTGGTGACCAAGCTGCTGCGCCGCGTGCCGGCGGCGGTGCTCCTGGCCGGCGCCGCCCTGCTGCAGGTCGTGCCGATCGCGACCCCTTCCTATCTCGCGGAGGAATTCTGCGCCCGCTACGTCTACTTCGTGGCCGGATACCTGTTCGCCGGGCGCATCTTCGCCTTGGCCGACCGGGTCGCGCGCCACCCGGGGGCGGCCTGTGCCGGGCTGATGCTCTGGGCGGGGATCGAGGCGTGGCTCGCCTTCACGCCCTCGCAGCTGCCGGGGTACCCGACGCTCGCCAGCCTGCCGCTGGTCAGCCTGATCCTCGGCGGCGCCGGCGCGCTCGCCATCGTCGCCGGCGCCGCCCTGCTGACGTCGGCCGGGGGGCCGGTCACCGCGGCGTTGCGCGCCTGCGGGCAACGCTCGATCGTGATCTACCTCGCGTTCTTCCTGCCGATGGCGGTCACGCGGACGCTGCTGGTCAAGGTCGGGCTGATCGACGATGTCGGCCTCGCCAGCCTGACGGTGATGGTCGTCGCCGTGATCGTGCCGCTGGCGCTCGAGCGCGCGGTGCGCGGCACCGCCCTCCGCTTCCTGTTCGCCCGCCCGAAGGCGTTCCGCATCGCGAGGGCCCGGCAGGACCCCGCTCCGGCGCTGCAGCCGGCCTGAGCCGGCGCGCGCCGGTTTCGCGGTCCGTCTCAGCCTTCGAACCGTACTCCCAGCCGCCGGCCCTCGCGCCGGACGACGCGACAGCGCCGCGGCGGCTCGTAAGCGGTCACCCGCAGCGTGAACCGATCGGGGGCGACGATCTCGGCCGCGACCTCGATCTGCGCGCCGGTCTCGGAGACGTCCCAGACCAGGCATTCGCAGGGCTCCCCGCATTCGTCCGCGATCAGGCTCGCGACCTGGAAGGCGTCCTTGCGCGGGGTGCTGCGTCGATTGTCGCTCATGGCATCACCCCAAGGTCGAAGGCGGAGCGCATCTTGCGCGCAATCGCTTAGCAAAAGCCGCGTCCGGCGCCAAAAACCCCATGAACTCGGCGACGCTGGGCCGCATCGCGGAGCGCGAACGCCAAGTCCCTGATCGTCAACGGGTTCTGAAAATCGGCGGTTAACATCCCTTAAACCCGCCGCATTTACCGTGCGGAACCGGGCCTCCGACGATCGCCGCCGCACCGCCTTCGCAGGGCATCTCGGACGGGCCTCAGGACAGACGGGACGCATGGCGAACGGACGCGGACGGGACGGCCGGGGCGAACCGAACTTCGACGTGCCCGAGGGGCGCGGCGCGGGTCGGGGCGGCGCGGACCTTCGCCTGTCGCGGGCCGATCGCCCGGGAGGCGGCGTGGCCAGCAGAAGCCGAGACAGCGAGGACGCGGGCAGCCGCCGGGCGAAGCCGGCCGCCAAGGGCGGCGCGCGGCGTGGCGCTTCGTCGAAGAAGGTCCGGCGGCGCTCGCTGCTCGGGCGTGTGGTCTACGCCGGCTGGGTGCTCGGCCTGTGGGCGGTGGTCGGGATCGCCGGCCTGATCGCCTACCATGCCTCCCAGCTTCCGCCGATCGACCAGCTCGCGGTGCCCAAGCGCCCGCCGAACATCGCGATTCTCGCTTCCGACGGCTCGCTGCTCGCCAACCGCGGCGAGACCGGCGGTCGCGTCGTCGGCATCAAGGAGCTGCCGAGCTACCTGCCGCGCGCCTTCGTGGCGATCGAGGACCGGCGCTTTTACAGCCATTTCGGCGTCGACCCGGTCGGCATCCTGCGCGCCATCGGCCAGAACCTGACGCGCCGCGGCGTCGCCCAGGGCGGCTCGACCCTGACGCAGCAGCTCGCCAAGAACCTGTTCCTGACGCCCGAGCGGTCGGCCTCGCGCAAGATCCAGGAGGCGATCCTCGCCCTGTGGCTCGAGCACAAGTACAGCAAGGACGAGCTGCTCGAGCTCTACCTGAACCGGGTCTACTTCGGCGCCGGCGCCTACGGCGTCGAGGCGGCGGCGCAGCGCTACTTCGGCAAGCCGGCCAAGACCGTCAGCGTCGCGGAAGCCGCGATGCTCGGCGGCCTCGTCCAGGCGCCCTCGCGGCTGGCGCCGAACCGCAACCTGCCGGCGGCCCAGGCGCGCGCCGCCCAGGTGGTCGCGGCCATGCAGGAGCTCGGCTTCATCACCGCCCAGGACGCGAAGGTGGCGCTCGCCCAGCCGGCCCGGCCGGCGAGCACCCGCGGCGGCGGCTCGGCGAACTACGTCGCCGACCTCGTGATGGACGTGCTCGACGACTTCGTCGGCACGATCGAGGGCGACATCGTCGTGCAGACTACGGTCGACACCAACCTTCAGGCGACCGCCGAGAAGGCGCTCGTCGACGAGCTGAACGCCAAGGGCGGCCGCTACAACGTCGGCCAGGGCGCGCTGGTCTCGATGCGGCCGGACGGCGCGATCCGCGCGCTGATCGGCGGGCGCGACTACGCGCAGAGCCAGTTCAACCGGGCCACCACCGCCAAGCGCCAGCCCGGCTCCTCGTTCAAGCCGTTCGTCTACCTCGCCGCGGTCGAGCGCGGCGCGACGCCGGACACGGTGAAGGAGGACGCGCCGATCAAGATCGGCAACTGGCAGCCGGAGAACTACTCGCACCAGTACGAGGGCCCGGTCACGCTGCGGACCGCGCTCGCCCTGTCGCTCAACACCGTCGCGGTGCGCCTCGGCCAGGAGGTCGGCGCCAAGGCGGTGGTGCAGACCGCGCAGCGCCTCGGCATCACCTCGGCGCTGCAGGCCAACGGCTCGATCGCGCTCGGCACCTCCGAGGTGACGCCGCTGGAGATGGTCGGCGCCTACAGCGCCTTCGCCAACGGCGGCACCGGCGTGATCCCCTACGTCGTCGCCGGCGTGAAGGCTGCCGACGGCAAGGTGCTGTACAAGCGCGGGGAGGGCGGCCTCGGCCGGGTCATCGATCCGAACGCCGTCGGCATGATGAACGCGATGATGCACGAGACCTTCGTGATCGGCACCGCCAAGAAGGGCGACATCCCGGGCTGGGACCTCGCCGGCAAGACCGGCACCAGCCAGGATTTCCGCGATGCCTGGTTCATCGGCTATTCCGGCAGCCTCGTCACCGGGATCTGGCTCGGCAACGACGACGGCGAGCCGACCAAGAAGGCGTCCGGCGGCAACCTGCCGGTCGAGATCTGGAAGTCCTACATGAGCGTCGCGCTGAAGGGCCAGACGCCGGTGCCGTTGCCCGGCCTCAACCGCTGGCGCAAGGCGCCCGAAACGACTGCCTCGGTGGCGAGCGCGCCGAGCCCGGGCAACATCCTCGGCCAGATCTTCGGCGAGCCCCCGGCGCCGGCGCCCCGCCCGAATGCGGCCCGCCGTCCGGCGGCCCGCGACTCGGACGACCGCAACTTCATCGAGAAGCTGTTCGGCATCGGCGAGTGACGTGAGCGGACGGCCCGGCCGGCGCCCGCGTCGCGCGGCGGACCTGGCCCCCGAGGCGTCGCGCTGCGCGACGCCTCGCTCGGGCGGACGCCCTCAGGCGGCCAGCTCCTCCTCGTAGGCGATGAGCTTCCGCCCGGTCTTGATCGCCAGGTGGTACTGCTTGGCCGCGACCGCGTCGTGGATCGCCACGAGATACGGGGCCGCGCCCGGGATCGTCTTCAGGATCTCGGTCGACTGCATCACGAACAGGTTCTCCGCCTCCGCCGGATCGTCGGCGAGATAGATCACCTGCAGGGTCACGCAGAGCTTCTTGCACGGCGTGTCGGCGTCCGCCTCGCGGATGATCTCGCTCTCGCGCAGGAACTTGCACTGGGTCTCGACGAGGAAGACCGACCGCCGATCGCCGTTGCGGATCAGCGCTCCGTTGATGATCAGTCGCTCCGCGGGCTTCAGCTCGATGCGTAGGGCCATGCCGGCAACTCCATTCTAGAGACGCCACGACCATCGACACGATCTGTTAATGTTGTTTGAACTCTCATCGCGTAATCGGGCGCAATACGCCCTGCACACCCGCGATATGCCGGATTCGACCGGTCGATTTAACGCGTCGGTAGGTGGCGACATGTTTCTTCGTGAGGCCGGCAGAAAGCCGGTCTTCTGATCAAATATGGATCTCACCTCATGTCCGGCGTCTCTCTCACCGCTGCTACCCGCCAGAACCTGCTTTCGCTGCAGGATACGGCGTCCTTGTCCTCGACCACCCAGAACCGCCTCTCCACCGGCAAGAAGGTCTCCTCGGCCCTCGACAACCCGGTCAACTTCTTCACCGCGCAGAGCCTGTCGAACCGCTCCTCGGACCTCGGCACCCTGCTCGACAGCATCTCCAACGGTGTGCAGACGATCCAGGCGGCCAACCAGGGCCTGACCTCGATCCAGAAGCTCGTGGACTCGGCCAAGTCGACCGCCAACCAGGCGCTCGCGACGCAGATCACCACCAGCGGAACGGCGAAGAACCAGTACTCGGTCTCGGCTTCGTCCACGACGATCAACCTCGAGGTGAACGGCACGGCCGCCACCGCGACGATCCCCGCCAGCGGCACCATCGATGCGGCGATCACCGCGCTGAACGCCGCCGTCAACACCAAGGGGGCGGGCAACGCCTTCAGCAAGGACTCCACGGGCACGAAGATCGTCCTCAACGGCAGCGCCGACATCGAGTTCTCGGCGGCGGCCGACCAGACCAACCTCGGCTTCGCCAGCGGCGTCGCCAACTCGGGCCCGCAATACGGCGCCGTCTCCACCGTCGGGCAGAGCTCGGATCTCACGGTGACCGGCGTCAAGGAGCGGACCGCTCTGGCCAAACAGTACAACAGCCTGCTGACGCAGATCGACCAGCTCGCGAAGGACTCGAGCTTCAACGGCACCAACCTGCTGTCGAGCAGCGCGGCCACGAACAAGCTGCACATCTCGTTCAACGAGAAGGACACCTCGAACCTCGACGTCCAGGGCGTCGACGCCACCTCGGGCGGCCTGCTCTTGACGCAGATCACCGGCAACTCCGGCGCGTCCTCGAACGGTCAGGGCAACTTCCTGCTCGACAGCGACGTCACGGCGACGCTCGGCAGCCTGACGAGCGCGTCCTCGACCCTGCGCTCGCAGGCCTCGACCTTCGGCTCGAACCTGTCGGTGGTGCAGAACCGCCAGGACTTCACCAAGAACCTCCAGAACGTGCTCGACACCGGCGCCTCCAAGCTCACCGATGCCGACCTCAACGAGGAGGCCGCGAACTCCCAGGCGCTGTCGACCCGCCAGTCGCTCGGCATCTCGGCCCTCTCGCTGGCCAACCAGGCCCAGCAGGGCGTGCTTCAGCTCCTCCGCTAAGCACCGCCCACCATCAAGACGCGACGAAGCGGCCGGGGCATCGCCCCGGCCGCTTTTCATTTTCCGTCCGCGATGCGTCTTCGATCGTCGATCCTTCCTAATCGTGCGCGCGTCCGGCTCAGATGCCAGATTTCGTTAACCGGAATGCAAGAAACGGCGTGCTTAGTTAACCCTAACATCGCCTAAGCAAGACGGATCGTCCCATGTCCTCGGAAGTCACGCTCTCTGCCGCCACGCGCCAGAACCTGCTCTCGCTGCAGGATACGGCGGCGCTCTCGTCGACGACGCAGAACCGTCTCTCCACCGGCAAGAAGGTCTCCTCGGCCCTCGACAATCCGGTCAATTTCTTCACCGCGCAGAGCCTGTCGAACCGCTCCTCGGACCTCGGCACCCTGCTCGACAGCATCTCGAACGGCGTGCAGACGATCCAGGCGGCCAACCAGGGCCTGACCTCGATCCAGAAGCTCGTGGACTCGGCCAAGTCGACCGCCAACCAGGCGCTCGCCACGCAGCTCAACACCAGCGGAACGGCCAAGAATCCCTACTCGGTCTCGGCTTCGTCCACGACGATCAACCTCGAGGTGAACGGCACGGCCGTCTCCGCGACGATCCCCGCCAGCGGCACCATCGATGCGGCGATCACCGCGCTGAACGCCGCCGTCAGCGCCAAGGGGGCGGGCAACGCCTTCAGCAAGGATACCGCTGGCACGAAGATCGTCCTCAGCGGCAGCGCCGACATCGAGTTCTCGGCGGCGGCCGACCAGACCAACCTCGGCTTCACCAGCGGCGTCGCCAACTCGGGCCCGCAATACGGCGCCGTCTCCACCGTCGGGCAGAGCTCGGATCTCACGGTGACCGGCGTCAAGGAGCGGGCTGCGCTCGCCAAGCAATACAACAGCCTGCTGACGCAGATCGACCAGCTCGCCAAGGATGCCAGCTTCAACGGCACCAACTTGCTGTCGAGCAGCGCGGCCACGAACAAGCTGCACATCGCCTTCAACGAGAAGGACACCTCGAACCTCGACGTCCAGGGCGTCGACGCCACCTCGGGCGGCCTGCTCTTGACGCAGATCACCGGCAACTCCGGCGCGTCCTCGAACGGTCAGGGCAACTTCCTGATCGACGACGACGTGAAGACCACGCTCACCAGCCTGACGAACGCGTCCTCGACCCTGCGCTCGCAGGCCTCGACCTTCGGCTCGAACCTGTCGGTGGTGCAGAACCGTCAGGACTTCACCAAGAACCTCCAGAACGTGCTCGACACCGGCGCCTCCAAGCTCACCGATGCCGACCTCAACGAGGAGGCCGCGAACTCCCAGGCCCTGTCGACCCGCCAGTCGCTCGGCATCTCGGCCCTCTCGCTGGCCAACACAGCGCAGCAGGGCATCCTCCAGCTCCTGCGGTAGGCTGCGCCCACGCGCGTTCGGAGCGAGGCCGGGGCATCGCCCCGGCCTTTTTTCATGCATGAGGCCCGGCGGCGATCGGGGGCGAAGCCGGAACGGTTCGTTAACCATCGCAACGCGACAGTCGCGCGGGGGAGGCATCATGGCCCTACGCACGAATCATCGCGACCTGCCGGTCGCGTCCCAGCGACGATCCACGACCGCGAGGCTGCTGAAGGATGCCTCGCTCCAGCAGCGCGCCGGACGGCTCACGGCGGCCGAGCGGCAGTATCGCCGGGTGCTGGATGCCGACCCGCAGAACGCCGAAGCCAACTACAAGCTCGGCATCATCGCGAGCCAGACCGATCGCGTCGCGCTGGCGGTGCCGCATTTCGCGGCGGCCCTGAAAGCCGGACCGGACCAGCCGCATTACTGGCTCTCGCTCGCCACCGCCCTGCTCGGCGCCCGCCGGGTCGGCGACGCCCGCTCCGTGCTCGAGCGCTTCCGCGAGAAGCGCTTCGCCGATGCCGAGACCCAGGCGACGCTGACGGCGCTGATCGCCAACCTGTTCACCGAAGCGCACCAGCATTACGAGGACCGGCTGTTCAAGGACGCCGAGCCGCTGATCGACATGATCGTGATGCTCGACGAGGGCCACGTCGAAGCGCTCCACATGGCCGGCAGCATCGCCGCGCAGACGAACCGCCTGACCCTCGCCGTTGACCTCCTGCAGATCGCCGTCTCCCTCGACGACGACGCGCCGGTGATCAAGGGCAACCTCGGCACGATCCTCGCGCGCCAGGGACGCTACGGCGAGGCGAATGCCTGCTTCGACCGATCGATCGAGATCGATCCGAACAACCCGAACACCTTCAGCAACTTCGGGGTCGCCCTGCGCAAGCAGGGCCGCCTCCGCGACGCGATCGACCGCTTCGACGAGGCGCTTCGGCTTTGCCCCGACTTCGCGCAAGCCCACAGCAACCGCGGAAGCGCCCTGATGGACATGGGCCTGCTCGACGAGGCTATCGCCGCCTACGACGAGGCGCTGCGGATCGACCCGAGCCTATCCTTCGTCCACAGCAACCGCCTGTTCACCAAGCTGTACTCCGCCGACTATACCGCCGAGGAACGCTTCGCCGACGCCCAGGCCTTCGGCCATCGGTTCGCGGATCCGCTGCTGCGCCGCCGCCCCTTCGCGAACGATCGCGATCCCGAGCGCCGCCTGCGGGTCGGTTTCGTCTCGGGCGATTTCCGCGAGCACGCGGTCAACTACTTCTTCGAGCCTGCGCTGCACCGGTTCGATACGACGCGGATCGAGACCTTCGCCTTCTCCAACACGGTGAACGAGGATGCGGCGACGGAGCGCCTCAAGGCGAGCTTCGCCCACTGGCACTGCCTGTGCGGCCTCACCGACGACGAGGCGGCCGACCTGATCGAGGCGGAGGCGATCGACATCCTCGTCGACCTGTCCGGCCACACGGCCGAGAACCGCATCCTCGTCTTCGCCCGCAAGCCCGCCCCGATCCAGGTCGGCTGGATCGGCTATCCCGGAACGACCGGCATGGCGGCGATCGATTATCGGTTCACGGATATCTTCATCGAGCCGGACGGGACCGGCGATGATGTCAGCGTCGAGACGCTCTGGCGCCTGCCTCACGTGGTGGCCTGCTATCAGGCTCCCGCGGCCGACCTGCCGCTTTCAGGTCGTCCGCCTTCTGAAGACGCCGGCTACATCACCTTCGGATGCGTGAACCGCTACACCAAGGTGAGCGACCCGGCGCTCGTGGCCTGGCGCGACATTCTCCTGCGGGTTCCGGGATCGAGGCTGCTGCTGGAGATTGCCGACGTCGATGATCCGGATGTCGGTGCGCAGGTGAGGGCGAGGCTGCAGCGCCTCGGTCTCCCGCTCGACCGCGTGATCCTGATCCATCGCTCGCCCAGCAATCGCTACGTCCTCTACAATCGGATCGACATCGCCCTCGATCCGTTTCCCTACAATGGAGGAACGACGAGCTTCGACGCGCTATGGATGGGCGTGCCGTTCATCGCCCTCGAAGGCGAGCACGTCGTGTCCCGGATGGGATGCTCTGCCCTGGCCATCCTCGGCCTGCCGGAACTCTCAGGTCGCAGCACCGCGGCGTACATCGACATCGCAGCCACGCTGGCACTGGACCCGGACCGGCTCCGAGCGGTGCGCCGAGACCTGCGCGGCCGCTTGGCCCGCAGTCCGCACATGAGCCATGCGACCTTGGCCGCCGATGTCGAAGGTGCGTTCCGCCAGATGTGGCGGCGCTGGGCCGCGCCTCAGGAGCGTCCCTCGGGCTAGGTCCCACCGCACGCGATCGAAACGGCGAACGCGACATGCGATCGGCGCCTCACCGCCTTGTGCCAGAACCCTTCTTCCGAAAGTTCCTTCTGGATGTCCACGATGCGTGAGGCGTTCAGAATGCGCCCCGCAGACGCGCATCATCGACGGTCTTGCAGATCGCGCTCTCGAGGGACGTCCAGGCATCGAGGCCCAGGCCGAGTCGGGCCTTCTCGATCGACGGTATGTACCGATGCGCGCTCGAGCCGCCCACCACCGGGCTTTCGATGACGATCCGGCCCGTTGGCGAGACCAGGGACGACACGAGGCCTGCGAGGTCGGCGATACTGATCGCCCGATCCGAGCCGACGTTGTAGACCTGTCCGGCATCGCCACGCACCAGCAAGGTGAGCAGCCAGTCCGCGAGATCTGCCGCATACAGGTAGGATCGTAACGGCCGGCCATCGCTCGCGACGACGACATCGCCGCCGCGCAGGGCGTCCCGGATGAAGTTGCCGATGGCGAAATGCGTGTCCAGCGGCAAGCCAGGGCCGACGCAGGCGAACGGGCGTGCGACGACCGCATTGAGATCGTGATGCCGCCCGGCCGCCAGCATCAGGTCCTCGGCGGCGAGCTTGGCCTGCCCGTAGACTGCGGAGGCGCCGGTCGACGGGCGGCAGGGGCACGTCTCCGCCATCGCTTCGAGCTGCGAAGGCTGACGACCGTAGACGGCACCGGAACTCACATAGAGACACCGATGAACGCCGGCCTGCCGTGCAAAGTCGATCACCCTCCGCGTTCCATTCACGACCTGCGCAGTCAGGCCGTCTGGATCGCGTTGTCCCGCCTGGCTGGAATCGGTCGCCGCGTGGATGAGATAGTCGAATTGCCCTGGCGGAAGAGGAAAGCTGCGTACATCGCCCTCAAGCCAAGACACTTTCTCATGCCCTGGGATACGGCGCTGCGCCGATGCGACGTTTCGGGTGAGAAGGGTGATCTTCAAATTCAGCGCGAAGGCGGCATCGGCCGCCGAGAGAACCGCGATCAGCCAACGACCGAAGAACCCGGTCCCCCCGGTGATGAACATGCGCGCATCGACGAGGCGAGACCAATCGACGGAATTCCTCCGCAAGACTTCGTCGATGTCCGCTCTGGGCAGGTGGTGCATGGGTCCGATGCGATCGAGCATCCCGATTAGAGATCTATGGCCGCTGGCGTGACCGCGATGTCGGTCACTTGCTCCAGAAGCTCACTGAACTTCAACACGTGGCGTATGCCCATCGCATAGGCGCGCGAGGCGATGGCGCTCTCCCCTGAACGCGCCAGCACGATCACGACCTGCGGTTCATGCAATCGAAGCGTCTCCGGTCGTTGGATCGGGATCCCATGCGTTTCTGGCATCAATCCGGCCAGATACTTGTCGACCAGAAGATGAAGATCCGACGAGGTGAGGCCACCATACTTGACGAGAGCATCGAAGATCCGACCTGCACCCCAGTATGCGACTCTTTGCCGTTTCGCCAAGGGGCGCAGCTTCGTCTCGACGAGCCTCGCGAGGCGTTCGCGATTCCGGTGCAGCGTATCCGCGTATGCTCGGATCAGCGCCGCATTGTCGAGCGGAGGTGTCCCCTGTCCGTAGCCGGAGGGTTCGGGCATCATCTCGATCTTGCGGGCGAGAAGCGTGATGTTGAATGGATCTTCGCCACCCCTCGGAGACACGATCTCGAAGCCGGCAGCCTCGACAAGCCGTCGGAGGCTCGACGGATCGAAATGAAACACGTGCTTGTCGATGAAAAATTCCTCGACGATATCCGAGTGCCCGATCGAACTGATGTTCGGCACGTCCAACAGCATGAGAGCGCCTGGGCGCATGGCGCGCCAGATCGTCTGCAGCATTGCTACCGCAGAATTCGAATGCTCCAATGTTTGGCAATTGTAGACGAACCCGAATTTTTCTTGCGGGAGGTCGGAGTCCTCCAGCTTGCCCTTCCGGTAATTGACGCCCGGTGAATGCCGATAATCGATAATCCGTTCGTCGGGCTCGACCGCCCAGATCGCCGCATGTGGATGTCGTTGCTGAACCCAACGGACGAAATCGCCACGGTTCGATCCGACATCGAGGATGTCGGAGACTCGAGACAAGTCCAGGCCCTCCACCAAACCGCGGACGGCTTGAAAACGAAGCCCTTTGCCATGGCGCACGTTGCCCCAATCTGCATCCGCGCTCAAAGTCTGGCGGCGGTCGCGGGCGTAGGGCTGGAAACCGCTTTGCGTGAGGCCGCATTGCGAACAGACGAATACCGCCACGCCGCGGCGTGAATGAAGAGGGCTATAGAGGGCCGATGTCAGAGGCGCCGCGCATGCGTCGCAGGAGAGACTAGTAGGAGACATGATAGGCTTTCTCTCCGACGTATCCCATGCGCGTCATCATCGGCCCGGCGATCTCTTGAAAGGCGGCCTCCTGATCACGGGTCAGCTGGAAATCGATGGGAACGAATACATTTCGCGGAGTCTGAAGATAGTCGTAATAGACGGGATCGTAGTCGATGCCGATGAAATCGATCGTCCGTTTAAGAAGCTCTTCGTCACGTGTGAGCTCCTCCAGTCGAACGAGTTTGACGCGATCATCCGGCAATTCCGCAAAACGTTCGGTGATCTCGCGACAATTCTCGGCCCAATGCCAAGCAACGCGTCGAAGACGGTCGAAATTCGGAAAAGCGCTTCCTAAAAACTGATCGGAACGTGGAATATTCCACCAGTAGCGCTTCTCGGGCGGCGGTTCCGGAAGGCTCACTTGGTCTCTCAACCAGGTCCTGAGAATCTCGACGCTATCGTCGTCGTACATTTCTTCCCGAAGCTTGTAGTAGAACGAGCTTGTGACCTTTCGCCCATCGCGGACGATGGCCAGGAATTTCGCGGTCGGGAACATCTCGCCGAGGGGTCGTATCAACCACGACAACTTGTTGGATGAATCGGCCCAGACGGCGTCCGACGCGTAGTGTATCGCCGCGCCGTGCAGGGGAGCGATCAGTCGTTTGGCCTCGTCCTCGGACGTCAATCCCATGTAGTATCGGGCCGCGATCCGCTGGATGGCGTTGCAAAGATATTCGTGGTGGATCTCGAGCCCTTCGGCGCCCGTGAGCATCCGAAACATCGTCCGCGTGCCGCTCCGGCCGCTGCCCACGATGAAAACGGGCTTTGTGTGCGTTCCCATTGTCTTAGTGCCTTATCGCGGGCGAGAATCGTCAGTCGGTTCGATCTGTCGATCGGTGCCGGACGATCAGGTACTCGGGCACGGTCTCCGAGGCCGGATCGAGGGGAACGATCATGTTGGCGCGGAACTCGTCGCGCGGCAGCAGCGGCGACATGTCCTCCAGCGGCATCGAGCGCATCGATCCGTCGGCCTGGGGCAGGGCCGCCGATTTCGGGAACAGCGCCTCGGTCTCGATCACGCGCACGTCGACGAGGAGCGGCCCCGGGTGATCGAGCGCGCGCCGGATGCCGTCGCGAAGGTCGGCGACGTCCGAGATCGCGAACGCGTCCCAGCCGAAGGTCTTGGCCAGCGCGACGAGATCGGGGAAGTCGAGCTTGGCCTGCGGCCCGCTGCCGACGTAGCGGCCCTCGAAGTAGGTACGCTGCGTCGTGCGGATCGAGGCGTAGCCGTTGTTGTTGAACACGAACATCCGAACCGGCATCCCGAGGCTGGCAATCGTCTGCAGTTCCTGCACGTTCATCATCAGCGAGCCGTCGCTCTCGATCCCGACGAAGGGCCGGCGGTCGGACGCCATGTAGGCGCCGATCATCGCCGGCAGGCCGTAGCCCATCGCGCCGAGACCCGAGGTCAGGAACACCCGCTGGCCCGGCTTGTTCTGGAAGCCGGTGTGGAAGAACTCGACCGCCAGGCCGGAGCTTCCGGTGACGATCAGGCCGTCCTCCGGCAGTTCCTCGGACAGCATCTGGGTCAGGTGGAAATGGCCGATCGGCCCTTCTGTCGGGAAGGGCGCGCCGTCGTTGATCGGATAGCGCCGCTTCCAGTCGGCGCAGCGCGCGAGCCAGCCGGACCGGTCGACCGGCGCGGCCTCGCGCGCCCGCGGCAGGAGCCGTCCGATGAAGTTGCGCGCGTCGGCCTCGATCCTCAAGGAGAAGCCGGCATTCTCCGAGAACTTGGCCAGCTCGGCGGCATCGACGTCGACGACGACCTTCTGCGCGTGGCGACCGAACTTGGCCGGGTTGTGCGCGGTGACGACGTTGTCGAGGCGCGCGCCGATCGCGATCACGAGGTCGGCGTTCTGGACCGCGAAGTTCGGCGCGCGCAGCGCCACCGTGCCGGGCTTGCCGACGCTCAGGGGATGGGCCGCCGGGATCAGGTCGGCGGCGTTCCACGTCGTCACCACCGGGATCTGCAACGTCTCGTAGAGCTCGCGGAACGCGCCCGCCGCCTCCGCCAAGCGGATGCCGTGCCCCGCCAGGATGATCGGCCGCTCCGCCCGCGCCACCATGCCCATTACGGCATCCAGCTGCGCCTCGGTCGGGCCGGTGCTCGCGTCGGGCGACGGCGGCGCGAAGCCGGCGAGCGCGGCGACGTCGATCGTCGCGTTCTGCACGTCCAGCGGAATGTCGAGCCAGACCGGCCCGCGCCGCCCCGTCGTCGCGCGGTGCACCGCCTCCTCGAGATGCCGGCGGATCGCCGCCGGCTCCATCACCGTCGCGGCGTATTTGGTGATCGGCCGCACGATCGAGACGATGTCGACCTCCTGCGGCCCCATCTGCCGAACGCCGCTCGTGCCGATGAGGTCGTCGCGCTTCACCTGGCCCGAGATGATCAGCAGCGGCACGGACTCGATCCAGGCGCCGGCGCATCCGGTGATGGCGTTCGTCGACCCCGGGCCCGTCGTCACCAGGGCGCAGCCGAGGCGCCCGTTCACCCGCGCATAGGCTTCGGCCGCGATGGCCGAGGCCTGCTCGTGATGGTTCGGGACGTAGGTCAGGGCGGGGCAGGCGCCGACGGCATCGACGAGGTACATCGCGCCGCCGCCGGGCACGAGGAAGACGCAGCCGACCCCTTGGGCGGCCACGAACTCCGCGACGTAATCGGCCAGGCGCCGGAGATGGGTGGTCATCGCGGGTGGGTCTCTCGGTGGTGCGGCAGGCTCGGAGATCGGCCGGGGGCGTCGGTCAGGCGAGCCAGTAGCGCAGGAAGGTCTTGCGATCCGGGTTCTGCCCGATCGCCGGATCGGTGTAGAACGAGTCGTCGATCGCGTGGGTGGAGGAGATCTCCTCGAACACCGCCCCGGTCCGGCTCTCGAAGGCGTGCCGCGTGCCCGGCGTGATCGTCACCACCGAGCCCCGCCGGCAGACCTGATCCTCGCCGTCGAGCCGCAGGACGAGATCGCCGTGCAGCATGTGGAAGGTCTCCTCCTTGCGCGCGTGGTACTGCTCGGGATGCGACTGCCCCGGCAGGACGACGATGAGCTTCTTGCAATAGCCGCGGTTGACCACGGTCACCATCGTGATGCCGACCCGATCGAACCGGTCGAGACCGTAATGGTGCGAGATCTCGAGCTCGGCCTCGCCCGGCACCACCCCGCGGCTCTCGCTGAGCAGGGCCTTCACGCGCTCGACGATCGACAGGATCCGTGCCCGGACCTCCTCCCGCCGCGTGGCGGCGGACGTGACCGGGGCCGCGGCGGGGATGTCGTCGGTCGCGGTGTAGTGCGTGTACTTCGACCAGTCGTTGGCGGTGACCTGGCCCGGCTGCGCGGGGATCGCGAAGAACACGTCCTCGGCCTTGAGCCGCTGTCCCTTGGCGATCGGTCGCTTCGCGAACACGCCCCGGCGCAGGTCGCGCAGGGCGTCGCGTTCCTCCCGCGACGGCTCGACCCGCTCTCCCGTCACCCCGGCGCAGGCATAGGCCTTCCGGGCCGAATCCAGCCAGGCCCGCGCCTGGGCGGGCGATGCGGAGTAGGCGTTGAGCGCGTAGGTTTCGGTCGGGACGCCGACATGCTTCTCGAACAGCGTGGCGCCCTTCGCGATCGCCATCGCGACGGGCAGCGTCTCGTTCGGGTCCTCGTGCGTCGAGTATCCGATGCGCAGGTGGGGATAGCGCGCGCGCAGGAGATCGATCTGGTTGAGCTGCAGGTCGCTTGCGGGCGTCGGATACTGCGCGACGCAGGTCATCAGCGCGAAATCGCGCTCGCGGTGGCGCATGAAGGACACGATGTTGTCGATGTCGAGCAGCTCGATCCCGGCGGTCGAGCCGACGACGGGCAGATCGGTCCGCCCGATCGCCTCGATCAGCGGCCAGTCGGTGAACGAGCAGCTCGCGATCTTCAGGATGTCGAAGCCGTCCGCGACGATGCGATCGACGGAGGCCTCGTCGAAGGGCGTGCACATGGCGATCAGCCCGTACTCCTTGATCCGCGCGACCAGGCGGCGCGTCTGCGCGCGGTCCAGGCGGGTTTCGGAGAACCGCTTGATGTACTTGATGTCGGTCCGGCCCTGAAAATCCGGGTGGATGAAGGTGTCGAGCTCGCGGAACTGGAGCTTGATCGCGAAGGCGAAATCGTAGCCGCGGGCCAGGGCTGCGAATTCATCGATGATGCGGAGCCCATGCTCGACGTCGCCCATGTGGTTGTTGGCCAGCTCGAAGATGAACAGGCGCTCCGGGATCCGGGAGGCGGCATGCGGCGTCTGGGATTGGGACATGAATTGGGTCTCGCTCGGCCGCGCGCGTCGGACCTTCGACTGCCTGCGACAGCTCCTCTCGAAGCAGCTCTAGCATGACAGTGGGCTAGGATGGCCATCGTCGTGCGGACGCCTGACCTCGGTCGATGTGTCCGCCCTGAAAATCGGCGGGGTGTCGAGAACCGCAGTCATGCGGTCAAACGAGCGACGATCGAAAGCCCGTGAAAATCTTTTCCGCCTGCACGAAGCGGATGGGATTCCTGCTTCAATGCTGTCAGGCCGACCCTCCTGAACATCGCCTCGACCGACGACACGCTGAAGAAATTGATGTGCTCGTGCCAATGTCGTTTCGCCGCTGCGCGCTGGGGAAGCTCCGCGATGTCGCGAACGATGTCCTCGTGCGGGATCTCGAGATAGAAAACCGATTTCGGCGTCATGGCGTCAACGATCTGTTGCAGCTGATCGAGCGGGAAGGGGACATGCTCGAGAACATGACTCGATACGACGAGATCGTATTCACCGTTCCGTGCGCGATCTGAGCTGACCCTCTCGGCTCCGGCGACGACGGGTCTGTCCGAGATGTCGTAGATGTGGTGGGCCGAGGCCTTGCCTCTGGAAGGCGTGTTGACGCCGGTATCGCCGCCCCAGTCCAGAACACGGGGCGAGGCGCCGACGAAGGGCGCGAGGAAGGCTTCGATCGTCGGCCCGTAAGCGTTGCCGCTCAGCAGGATGTCGTTGCGGGCGCCGTATCCCGGCTCGAAGCGCTCGCGCTGGGCACGATAGGCGGGGCCGCGATAATCGGCATAGAGCGCGGCCATCTCCGCGTCGTCGAAGCGCATGTCGAGGAAGAGCAGGCCGCAGCCCTCGCAGGCCAGCGTGTTGCAGACGCTGTAGGCGCGACCGAGCGTCAGGTCGCGCATCGCCCAGTCCGGCATGATCTCGACGCTGTCCCAGCCGAAGATCCGATGGGCGAGGAACGGCATCAGCACCGCCGGGACGCGGCGCAGCGCCGTCCCATCGCAGCAGACGCAGCTTTTCGCGATCTTCATGTCGGCATCCCCGTGTAGCGCGCGATCTGGCTCGACAGGAGCCGGCGCAGCGGCGCGCCGGTCAGGTCCGAGCGATACAGCGCGACGCTCGCCGCCAGGCCCTGCTCCAGGCTCCAGCGCGGATGCCAGCCCAGGATGCGATGGGCCCGCGTCGAATCCAGGCGCAGCAATCCGGCTTCGTGGAGCTGCCCCGGCACACCGGCTTCGTGCCAGCGCGCGTCGGCCGCCCACAGCCTGGCGACCGCATCGGCGACGTGGCGGACCGACACCTCGCCTCCCGCCGTCGGGCCGAAGTTCCAGCCCTGGCCGAGCAGGTCCGGCGCGTCGTGGGCGCGCTCGCACAGCACCAGGTAGCCGCAGAGCGGTTCCAGCACGTGCTGCCACGGACGGACCGCATCCGGGTTCCGGATCGCCACAGACCGCGCATCGCGGAAGCCCCGCACCAGATCCGGGATCAACCGGTCCGGCGCCCAGTCGCCGCCGCCGAAGACGTTGCCGGCACGCGCGGTCAGGGTGCGCAGGCCGGCCCCGGGTCCGTACGACCGGGCGTAGGCGGAGGCGACGTGCTCGGCGCAGGCCTTGCTCGCGCTGTAGGGATCGTGGCCGCCGAGCGCCTCGTTCTCCCGGTAGCCCCACGGCCATTCGCGGTTCTCGTAGCACTTGTCGCTGGTGACCACGAGGACGAGGCAGCCGTTCCCGAGTAGGCGAGCCGCTTCAAGCACGTTCACCGTGCCCATGACGTTGGTCGCGTAGGTCTCGACCGGATCCGCGTAGGAGCGCCGCACCAGGGATTGCGCGGCGAGATGGAGGACGATCTCCGGCTCCGCCTCCGCCATCACGGCCTGGACCGCCGCGAGGTCGCGCACGTCGCCCCTGCGGTCGAGGAGGCCGTCGCCGAGCCCGGCGTCTCGAAACAGGCTCCGGCCTTCGAGGCGATCGCGCGAGAAGCCCGTCACGACGGCGCCGAGAGCGCCGAGCCAGTGCGCGAGCCACGTGCCCTTGAAGCCGGTATGGCCGGTCAGCAGCACGCGGCGCCCGCGCCAGAAGGCGGGGCTCGGCAGGGCGCCGGCGATCACCACCGCTTCCACGGCGCGGTGCCGTCGGCCCAGAGCCCGTCGAGATGGATCTTGTCGCGCAGCATGTCCATCGGATGCCAGAAGCCGTGGTGCCGGAACGCGGCGAGCTCGCCCTGCGCGGCAAGCGCCTCCATCGGTTCCTGCTCCCACATCACGTCGTCGCCCTCGACGAGGTCGAGCACCTGCGGCGACAGCACGAAGAAGCCGCCGTTGATGAAGTCGTTCGTCTCGGCCGGCTTCTCCTGGAACACCGCCACGCGCTCGCCGTCGAGCGCCATGGCCCCGAAGCGTGCCGCCGGCGACACGGCCGTCACCGTCGCGCGCTTCCCGTGCGCGCGATGGAAGGCGAGCAGCGCGTCGAGATCGACGTCCGACAGCCCGTCGCCGTAGGTCATGCAGAAGTCCTCGTCGCCGACGTAGTTGCGCACGCGGCGCAGGCGGCCGCCGGTCATCGTCGATTCGCCGGTCTCGACCAGCGTGATCTGCCAGGGCTCGGCGACGCTGTTGTGGACCACGGTCGAATTGTTCTTCAGGTTGATCGTCACGTCGGACGTGTGCAGGAAATAGTTCGAGAAGAACTCCTTGATCATGTACCCCTTATACCCGAGGCAGATCACGAATTCCGTCAGCCCGAAGGACGAGTAGTACTTCATGATGTGCCAAAGGATCGGCTTGTTGCCGAGCTCGACCATTGGCTTGGGCCGGATCATGGTCTCCTCGCCGAGCCGTGTGCCGCGGCCGCCGGCCAAAATGACGACCTTCATGAGTGCCGTGCTCCCACCCTGCCCGCACCGGTTCGACGGTACCCCGTAGTGTCAGGGCGTTTCCATTCCGTTAACCATACCGGACGATAGCTCGCGCGCGGCTCTCGCGCGATGCAGGGGCCTCGAACAGCCGCCCGTGCGACAGGAATGGGGAATGTCGGTGCATGGCGGACGGTGACGGGACGGAAGCGCCCACTCTCGACGCCACGGCCAGCGCGGACCGGATCCGCGACGAGATCCTGCGCCTCGTCGATCTCTACGCGTCGAAGGCCCATGCACCGCGCCCGTTCGAGGCCGGCGCATCGCCGGTTCCGGTCTCGGGCCGCGTCTACGGCGCCCCGGAGATGCGGCTGCTCGTCGATTCCGCGCTCGAATTCTGGCTGACCACCGGCCGCTTCAACGCGGCGTTCGAGGGGCGCCTCGCGCGCTTCATCGGCGCCCGCTACTGCCTGACCTGCAATTCCGGCTCCTCGGCCAACCTCCTCGCGGTGACCGCGCTGACCTCGCATCTGCTCGGCGACCGGCGGCTCGTGCCCGGCGACGAGGTGATCACCTGCGCCACCGGCTTTCCGACCACCGTCAACCCGATCCTGCAGAACGGCCTCGTCCCGGTCTTCCTCGACGTCGAGATCCCGACCTACAATCTCGATGTCCGCGCGCTCGAGGCTGCGCTCTCGCCGCGGACGCGGGCGATCGTCGTCGCCCACACGCTCGGCAACCCGTTCGACCTCGGCGCCGTCACGGCCTTCGCCAAGGCGCACGACCTGTTCCTCGTCGAGGATTGCTGCGACGCGCTCGGGGCCACCTATGACGGCCGCATGGTCGGCACCTTCGGCGATGTCGGCACGCTCAGCTTCTATCCGGCCCACCACATCACCATGGGGGAGGGCGGGGCGGTCTTCGCCGGGTCGAGCCGGCTCAAGCGCGCGCTGGAATCCCTGCGCGACTGGGGCCGGGATTGCTACTGCGCGCCGGGCCAGGACGACACCTGCAAGAAGCGCTTCGACTGGAAGCTCGGCGACCTGCCGCACGGCTACGATCACAAATACACGTACTCGCATCTCGGCTACAATCTGAAGATCACCGACATGCAGGCCGCGGTCGGGGTCGCCCAGCTCGACCGGCTCGACGGCTTCATCGCGCTGCGCAAGCGCAACTACGCGCTGCTGAGGGACGGCCTGCGCCGGTTCGAGGACCGATTGATCCTCCCCGAGGCGACGCCGCTGAGCGAGCCGTCCTGGTTCGGCTTCCCCCTGACGCTGCGCGAGAGCGGCCGGCGCAACGACCTCTTGAAGCACCTCAACTGTCACCGGATCGGCACGCGGCTGCTGTTCGGCGGCAACCTCACCCGCCAGCCCTACATGCTGGAGCGGCGCTTCAGGACGGTGGGGGACCTTTCGGCGAGCGATCGGGTGATGAACGACACCTTCTGGATCGGCGTCTATCCCGGGATCTCGCCGGACGCGATCGCCTACATGGTCGACAGCATCGGCGCGTTCTTCGCCGGCTGAGCGCGTGCACCGGCCGCGCGGCGTCGGCGTCACCAGTACAGCTGGAACCGCCCGATGAAGACGTCGGCATCGACGGCGCGGCCGCCCTGGAGCGCCGACGGCGCGGTCCGCGAGCGGACGTAGTCGGCCATGATCCGCACGTTGCGGTCCGGGTACCAGTTCACCCCGACGCTGACGTCGCGCTCGATCCCGCCGCGGACCGTGCCGTCGTCGAGGTCGATCGCACTGACGCGGGCGGCGACCTCGAACACGCCGATCCCGCCGCGGCTCACCCGCGCGTCCTCGCCGACCTTGACGCCCTCGAAGATCGCGTAGGTCGTGCCGTATTTCGGCGTCACGGCGTAGGCGCGGCCGGCGCCGTTGAGCACGTAGCTCGCCTCGACGTAGCCGCCCTGGAACGCGACCGATCGCGCCCCGTCGAAGCGCGACACCTCGGTGCGGATGTACTCGGCCTGGATCAGCAGCGGTCCGGTGCGGTAGGCCGCCTCCAGCCCGATCCGGCCGATGCTCGCTGCATCGCGGATGTCGCCGGTGTTCACGAACGGGCGGGCGAACAGGAAGGCTTCGGAGCGGCTCGACAGGGCGAGCGGCGTCTCGTCCCGCGGCAGCCTGCGATAGCTCCCGGCGATGCCGAGATGCAGCACCGCGTCGTCGGTGTGGATGGGCGCGAAGGTGGCGCGGGTGGTCGAGGCCACGCCCTCGCTGCGGATGCCGGTGTTGGCGTTGCCGCCGAAGACGCTGGTGACGACGCTCCAGTCCGCCCCGCTCCGGCCGATCGCGAAGCCGAAGTTGCGGGCCGGCGCGAACGCGTCGGCGAGCGAGCGTTCGGTGAAGACGGTGTTGTTGTCGCTGATCAGCTGATCGAGGCTGAACGGCTCCTTCATGTTGCCGACCGTGAGGATCATATCCGGGATGCCTTTCCAGGCGATCGCCGCATCGTTGATCGGCCGCATCGGGTCGGCGAAATCGTACTGGAACGCGATCTCGATGGATTTGCCGAGCGTCAGGTAGCTCTCGATCCACGAGCGCCGGACGCCGACGTTGTCGGAGAACGGCTCGGCAAACCCCGGCTGGCGGATGCCGGCCGCCCCGAAATCGAGCTGCAGCTTGCCGCCGATCCGAAGCTGGGCCGCGTCGTCCGGGAAGCGCAGCGTGATGCCCTTGTCGTCGATCGTCAGCGTCTCGCCGTAGGGTCCGGCCAGCGGCGCGGCCGCGACGCTGCCGGCGGCGACGGCCGCACCACCGGCCAGCATGGCGGCCAGGCATCGACGCGCGATCGACCGCTTCGCCATCATCGTCTCCGAGAGCTCCCCGCCCGTGCCCAGGACGACCGATAGCCCGGGATCGCTGACGGTATCGCGACAGGGCGGCGCCGACCGCACGCGATTCACAGCATCGGCAGGGTTCGCGGCCGTGGCCCGCGCGGAAACTGCGCCTCGATCATCGCGATCTCGGCCGCGTTGAGATGAAGCTTCGCCGCGCCCGCATTCTCGATCGCCCGCGATGCGCGGCCGGTCTTCGGGATGGTGAAGGTGTTCTCGATCCGCGTCAGGAACGCCAAGGCCACGGCGTAGGGCGTCGTCCCGTGCGCCGCGGCGATGCCGGCGAGCACGCGGCCGCCGGCGCTCGACGGGTTCGGGAAGTCGCCGCTGCCGAAGGGCGAGTAGCCGACGAGCGCGACCCCGTTCGCGGCGCACCACGGCAGCACCGCGTGCTCGATCGCCCGCTCGCCGAGATGGTACAGCACTTGGTTGCAGGCGATGCGGTAGGGGCCGGCGATGCGCAGCGCCCGGTCGAGGTCGTCGACGTCGAAGTTGCTCAGGCCCCAGGCCAGGATCTTGCCCGCCTGCCGCAGGTCCTCGAACCCGGCGATGGTCTCCTCCAGCGGATGGCTGCCGGGCCAGTGCAGCAGGTAGGCGTCGAGCCGGTCTGTCCCGAGCCGCCGCAGCGACTGCTCGCAGGCCCGCGCCACCCCGCGCCGCGTCGCGTTGCCCGGAACCACCTTGGAGACGAGGAAGACCTCTTCGCGCACGCCGCGGATCGCCTCGCCGACGATGGCCTCGCCGTCGCCGTACATCTCGGCCGTGTCGATGTGGGTCATGCCGGCATCGATGCCCGCCCGCAGGGCGGCGACCGCGCCGTCGCGGGCCGTGGCATCGATGTGCCACGTGCCCTGCCCGATGACCGGGACGTTGAGGCCGGTCGAGCCGAAGGGTCTGGCGTGCATCGCGTGGATCCTGTCTCGCTAGGGCGCGCGGCGCGCCCCGAAGGTCCGATGTCTGCGGCGCGGCCGCCCGATCGGCGAACGGATGGCGCCCGCGCCTTAATCGCGCCATCATGGGACGTTGAGCAATGGCTCGGCACGGGGTCCGGACCTAGACTTTGGACGATGTCCCGTTTCCGAAACGGGGCGCCGTCCCGCGGGCTACGTCCTTCTCCGGTTCGAGAACGCTTCAGGATCGGTTTCGTGCACGCTGCCTGTCCGCCTCCCGTCCCGCTCCCCGCCCAGGCGGATCGCTGAATGCTGCCGCAGCATCGCTGGTTCTGGGCCCTGATCGTCGTCGCATCGGGCGGGGCCGGCCTTCTCTACAACCTCCTGTTCGTCGGCGGCACCTCGCTCGCCGCCGGCCTGATCTACGGTCTCGCCGTCGGCGTGACGGTGCTGTCGTTCGATCGCGGGCTAATTCTCTCCGGGCTTCAGACGCGCCTGCGCCGCCTCCCGGCGATGCTGTACGTGCCCTCGGCCGAGCTGCTCTACGTGCTGATGATCGCGCTCGGCTGCGCACTCGGCGGCCTCGTGGTCTGGTCGCTCGGGCTCACCGCCGACAGCCTGTCGGCGGCGGTCCGGATCACGCCGCGGGTGCTGGCCTACTCGCTCGCGGTCTCGGCGCTGCTAGTCTTCGTCGTGCGGATGCGCGACCTGATCGGCGGCGAGGTGTTCGTGAACTTTCTCGTCGGGCGCTACCACAAGCCGGTGCGGGAGGAGCGCATCTTCCTGTTCTTCGACGTGGTCGGCTCCACCGCCTTCGCCGAGACCCACGGCGACCTCCGGGCGCAGGAATATCTCGGCGCGATCTTCGCGACGCTGGCCGAGCCGGTGCGGCGCAACGCCGGCTCCACCGACGATTACATCGGCGACCTCGCCATGATCACCTGGCCGATGGCGCGCGGCCTCAAGGATGCGCGCTGCGTCGCCTGCGTGTTCGACGTGCTCGACCGAATCGAGGCGGATGCGCCGGCGTGGACCGCGCGCTTCGGCACGGTGCCGCGGCTGCGCGCGGCCCTGCACGGCGGATCGGTGGTCACGGCGGAAGTCGGCGTCGACCGGCACAAGATCGCCTATTTTGGAGACGCGGTGAACGTCACCTCGCGGATCGAGGCGCTGTGCCGGCCGCTCGGCGTGAACATCCTCATCTCGCAGGACCTGCTCACCCGCCTCGGCGGGTTGCCGCCCGGGATCGCGGCGCGGTCCCTCGGAGCCCACGCCCTGCGCGGGCGCGGCCAGCCGCTCTCGGTGGCGACCTTGGAGCGGCCGGCCCCCGAGATGCCCCAGCCGATCCAGGCGGAGCGGCCGGCGCTTCGGGTCGCGCGATGAGCGGACGCTGGCTCACCGCCCTGCGCATGCTGCTGCGCTACGGCCTGCCGCTCGCCGGCATCGTCGTGGTCGGCCGGGCGATCGTGCTGTCGATCGGCGGCGAGATCTCGAAAGCGCAGTTCGCCCTTGGCGTGCTCCTGATGGTCGCGGGATTCTCGGCGCGCCTGGTGCCGAAGGCCCGTCGGCCGAGAGCGACGGCGGAGCGGCGCGCCGCCGCGAGGCGGCCGTCATGATCGGCTCGACGGCGATCTACGTCGACGCCGACGCCTGCCCGGTGAAGGACGAGACCTATCGCGTCGCCGCCCGCTACGGGCTGCACGTCTACGTCGTCGCCAACAGCTTCCTGAACGTGCCGCGCGAGCCCTGGATCGAGCGCGTGGTGGTCGGCGACGCGATGGATGCCGCCGACGACTGGATCGCCGAACGTGCCGGGCCGGGCAGCATCGTCGTCACGGCCGATGTGCCGCTGGCCAGCCGCTGCGTGAAGGCGGGCGCGACGGTGATCGGGCCGAACGGCAAGCCGTTCTCGGACGCGTCGATCGGCATGGCGCTGGCGACGCGCAACCTGATGCAGGACCTGCGCGAGGCCGGCGCGATCACCGGCGGGCCGCGCCCGTTCTCGGCGCGCGACCGGTCCGAGTTCCTCGGCGCCCTCGACCGTGCGGTGAACCGCATCCGGCGCGGCTCGACCTGACGGCGTGGCGCGTCAGCCGGCGACGAGCGCCTTGAGCGCGTCGTTGAGGCGGTCCTGCCAGCCCGGGCCGTCCTTCTGGAAATGCGCGAGCACGGCGCTGTCGAGGCGGAGCGTCACCGATTCCCGCGCGCCCGGGGCGGCCTGCGGCTGGCGCGGGGCCGGCGGTGCGGCCGCCGGGGCGGGCTTGGCGGTGGTGGCCGCCTTGAAGGCGGCCTCGGCCGCCTGACGCGGATCGGTGATGCGGCGCGTGCGGTCGAAGGCCATGGTCGCGCCTCAGGCCTTCTTGGCGGCTTTGGCCGCACTCTTCTTCGCGGCCGCCTTCTCGGCGACGGCCTTGTCGGCCGCCTTGTCTGCGGCCTTCTCCGCCGCCTTGGCCTTCGCGGCGGCCGCCTTCGTCAGCGGCTTCACCTCGGCGGCCTTGGCCTGCGCGTCGGCGGCCTCCTTGGCGAGCCGCAGCGCCCGCAGGCGGACCGTGCGCTCGTCGACGGCCTTGATCGAGGCGATGTGCTCCGCCATGGCCTGGGCGCCCTCGCGCTGCATGCGCTCGGCCCGTTCCGCGCGCTCGGCCCGCTCCTCGGCCTTGTGCTTGGCTTCCTCTTCCGGCGTCCGGACTTCGTCCTCGGCGTCCGCGCCCGTATCGATCTCGTCGCTCATCATATTCCTTTCGTCCCGTCCGGGTCCCGTCACGACAAGGGCGCTCCACGCTCCGCAGGAGCGCGCCGTTGCGTCGGGATGGGCAGGCTCGGCGCAACCCGAGGACAGGTGGGCGGCCGGTTCGCATCGTCTCCGCCGATCCACCGCGAACCCGTCGCGGCGTGCGGAACGAGTGATTGTGTAGCACGCCGGAGGCCCCGATGGCGAATGCCGCGGCCTGGTCGAAGGCAAGTCACGGCGACTTTTCCCGTGCAGCCGTAGCCTAACCTTCGACGAACGAACGTATGACCGCCGGCGGCACCTTCCGCCGGCGGCTCGGACGTCGGTTCAGCGCACGCGATAATTGAGCGGGATCGTCACCGACAGGCTCGACTGGGTCACGCCGGCGGGCGCCGCCGGCAGGCTCCCGCGCACGGCGCCGAGCGCCGCGCTGTCGATCTGGCTGACGCCGCTGCTGCGCGCCAGGCCGGCGCTCGTCACCTGGCCGGACCGCAGCACGGTGAAGCGCACCATCGCCGTGCCGCCGGCCGTGCCGCTCGCGGCACCCGGGTTCATCCGGCCATGGATCGCCGAGCTGATCGCCCCGGTCCATTGCCGCATGGCGCTCGGATCGCTCCCGGCCGAGGCCCGGCCCGACGCGTTCTCGCGTGAGGACGATGCGGAACTCCGGCTCTCCGCGCCCGCGCGGGCCTGGGCCTGGGCCTGGGCCTGCTTCGCCTTGGCCTCGCGAGCGGCCTTGGCCTTCGCCTCGCGGACCGCCTCCTTGCGCTCCTCGATGGCCTCGCGGCGGGCCTCCTCGAGCTCTTCCCGGCGCTTCTGCGCCCGGAGCTTCGCCTCGCGCTCGGCCTTGAGCTTGGCGAGGTCGACCTTCGGCTTTTGGGGCTCGGCCGGCTTCTCGGGCTCCGGCGCCTGCGCGACCACCGGCGGCGGGGGCGCCAGCGGCTCGGCCTGCTCGGCCTGGGAGGTGATGATCTGGCTCTCGGGCTCGACCGCGACGGCGTCGGGCGGGACCTCCGCGACGGACGCGGGCGGCGGCGGCGCGACCACGGCCTCGTCGGGCTTCGCTTCGGCCACCTCCGGCGGCGGCTTGGTCGGCTCCGCCTCGGCCGGGTCCTCGACCGGCTTGGTTTCCGGCGGAGCGGCTTCGCTCGCCTGCGTCTCGCTCGGCGCCTGCGTGTCCGCGTCGGTCATCAGCGGGGCGAGGTCGATCGAGATCTGCTGCTCGCCGGGGGGAGCCGGCGGGGTCAGCTTGAACAGGGCGAGGCCGGCCAGCGCGCCGAGATGCAGCACGAGCGCGACGAGGAAGGCGGGCACGAGCCCGGACGTGCGGGGTTCGGGAGCCCCGGTGTCGGCGATGACGGACATGGCTTACCGAGCCGCCCCGTTGGCCGCCCCACCTGCGGCCGCCGCCGGAGCCGCGCCGGGCGCGGCACCGCCGGGCGACTGGGCGATCAGCGAGACCTTGGTGAAGCCCGCCTGCCCGACGAGGCCCATCACTTCCATGATCTTGCCGTAGGGCACGTCCTTGTCGCCGCGGACCAGCATCACCTGGTCCTTGTTCTCGGCCGCCATGGCGCGGAGGCGCGGCATCAGCGTCTCGTTCGTGAAGATCTCCTTGGCGATCGACGGCTTGCCGTCCTTGTCGATCGTCACCTCGACCGGCTTCTGCGACTGCGCGACCTTGGCGGCCGAGGTCTTCGGCAGCTGCACCGGCACGCCCGTCGTCATCAGCGGCGCCGCGACCATGAAGATGATCAGCAGCACCAGCATGACGTCAACCATCGGCGTCACGTTGATCTCCGACATCGGTGCGGTGTCGAGATCGTCATCGTCGGAACCGCTCGCGCGGATCGAACCCATCGCCATGCGGCGTCCTCCGGGATCGGCGGCCCGGCCCTCGAGGGCGGCCGCTGCGGGAATGGAAGGCCCGGCCGCCCTTCGCGGGGCCGGGCTCGCGCAAAGTGAGATCGCCGGGGGGCGCTACTCGGCGGCGGCGCGGTGCTGGACGCCGCGGTCGCGGGCGAGACGGTTGCTGAGCACGCCGATGCCGGAGACGAAGGTGCTCTGGATCCGCCCGACGTCGTTGGCGAGCTTGTTGTAGGCCATCACCGCCGGGATCGCGACGACGAGGCCGATCGCGGTGGCGAACAGCGCCTCGGCGATGCCCGGCGCCACCACCGCGAGCGAGGTGTCCTGGCTGCGGGCGATCGACGAGAACGAGTTCATGATGCCCCAGACCGTGCCGAACAGGCCGACGAACGGCGCCGTCGAGCCGGAGGTCGCCAGGAGCGCGAGGCCGTTCTGCAGGCGCTTGACCTCCAGCGTCAGCGCGGCGCGCATGGCCCGCTCGATGCGGTCGCGCCGCTCGGCGCGGGTCTCCGAGGCGTCCTGGTCGCGCCAGGCGTCGAGGGCCGCCTTCACCACGTGGCCGGCGATGCCCTTCATCCCGGTCTCGAGGTTGCCGCCCGAGCGCACCAGCGCATCGAACGCCTTGGCCTGCCGCCGGGCGGCTGCGAGCCGGACGATCTTCTCGAACACCACGGTCCAGCAGGCGAGGGAGGCGACCACCAGCAGGATCATCACCCCCTTCACGATCGGGTCGGCCTGCAGGAACAGGCCCACGAACGAGAAGTCGTGACCGGCGTCGATCGGGGCGGAAGTCGGATCCATTGCGGGTTCCCTCGGGTGTCATTCGGATGCGGCAACGGCCGCGGGCCGCCCGGCGGCGCGAGGCCGTCGGGCGGGTCGGTTCTCACGAGGTCTCGCCGGCGTGCCCGCCGGCGAGGTCGGCTCAGCGATCGAACGGGACGTTCGCCTTGGTCTCGGTCTCGGTGCGCTCCAGGCAGGATTCGCGGGTGGCGTCCCCGCCCTCGCAGGCGAGCACGTCGCTGAGCAGCACGCGGCTCAGCTTCGGGCACGCGATCCCGGGGAAGTTGAAGATCTTGACGGTGGTCTTGCGGGCAGGGATCGGGCCGAGCTCGGCGGCGACCCGCTTCTGCGCGATCCCGTCGGTGTCGAAGGCGAACAGGTCGAGCTTGTAGGATTTCAGGGCCGTCCCACGGCTGTTGTCGACGACGATGGTAGCGCGGCACGAATCGTCGGCGGGCTCGAGCCGGTTGAGCTGGAGCTTGATCGGCGCGGCCTTGTCGGCGGATCCGGCGTCCTGCGCCGTCGCCGACACGACGAGCGAGGCCGCCAGCACGAGCGACAGCCCGGCACTGGCCGCCGTGTCGAGCGCGAGGCGCCCGATCCGGCGCCGGTAGAGCGGGACGCCTCGCCCGAGCATCTGTTCAGCCATCGACTCGCTTTCCATCCTCCGCCCCGCGGCGGTCTCCCGGCGCCCTGCGCCGCATCGATCTCGTTCGCCCCGGAAGGATCCGGTCGGGTCCGGCTCCGTCCGGTCAGTGCAGGGCCGCACCGTCCGGCCGGCGCTTCGAGGCTCCGAGACGCCCCGCGGCCTCGTCGATCGGCCCGACCGCCGCACGCAGCGCGGCGACGAGGCGCGGCGCTTCGGGCCGGCCGGTGATCGCGGCCGCGCCGCGCTCGACCTCGCCCCAGAGCCTGCGCCGGCCGCGCCCGATCAGGCCGACCAGCGCGCATTCGTGCCCGGTCAGCCGGCAGCAGGTCGCCGGCATGAACGGCCCGTCATCGGCCCGCTCGGCGCGCAGCGCGCGGACGACCCCGACGATCCCGGAGACGAAGCGGCCGCCGGCCTCGGCGCCGAGGAGCGTCTCCGCACCGTCGAACGCCGCATCCCAGCACGCGATGTCCCGCGTCATGTAGCCCGCGGCCACGAACCGGGCGACCGAGAGCGCCAGCACCTCCGCGTCGTCGCCGCAGACCTCCGCCACCCGCGGCATCGGCGCATGCTTCGACAGGATCGGTGCGGACATTCGGCCTCCGGAAAGTGCCTGCCGCACCGCTTCGTCACGCTGAAACGGACCGCAATGTGCCTGCGGGGCGGAAGTATCCGAGGTGGAGGGCAAGGATCAAGGGCACGGCCGAAAATCAGAGCCGTTCCAAACTGTTACGAATACATCCCTGTTCTCGGCCGTCGTCTGTTGCCGAAAGATCCCGCCGTCCGTTGCCGCTTCTGCCCGTGCGTCCCGCCTTCGGCGCGGCGCGGCGTCCCTTGATGGGCAGGGTCGCCTCGTCCATATCTTGGCGTGCCGGGCCGCTGGGCCGGAAGGGGCGCTGCCGCCAGCGGGCCCCGCGACGAGGCGCCCACCGGCATTCGGGCACGGGGCCTCCACAGGGGGTGTTGCCGCCGATGACCCGTCCATCTCCGTTCGGACACCCGTTCCTGCTCGGGTTCGACGAGATCGAGCAGGCCCTCGACCGGGTCTCCAAGGCCGCCAACGACGGCTACCCGCCCTACAACATCGAGCGTCTGGCCCGCACCGATCGGGAGCCGGACCGCCTGCGGATCACCCTGGCGGTGGCCGGCTTCACGCGCGACCAGCTCGACGTGATGCTGGAGGAGAACCAGCTGATCGTCCGCGGCCGTCAGGTCGACGACAAGGAGCGGCTGTTCCTCCACCGCGGCATCGCGGCGCGGCAGTTCCAGCGTGCGTTCCTGCTGGCCGACGGGATGGAGGTGCTCGGCGCCGACCTGTCGAACGGGCTGCTCTCGATCGATCTGGCGCGGCCCGAGCCCGAGCGGGTGGTGCGCCGCATCGCCATCCTCGAGCGCGATTGATCCGCGGGAAAAGCACCCCACATCAGGATCAGGCCCACGATCGCCGGATCGGTTCGATCAAGACGGGATCGTTTCCGGGCCGATTGCTCTGCCTCGAAAGGAGGGCACGACATGACCGACCTCAACACCTCCCCGCTGACGGCCGCCGACCTCGATCCGGCCGAATTCAACGCTGCCGACCTCGCGGCCCTGGGCGAAGGGCACATCGCCTACGTCCGCTCGATCCGCTCCGACGAGGTGATGCGGCTGTTCCCGCAGGCGCCGCAGCTGACGCCCGGCCTCGACCTGTTCGCGCTCCTGTCGGCCAGCGGCGCGCCGATACTGCTCGCGGACTCGCGCGAGGTGATCCTCGCCAACGCCGCCGAGCACGACCTCTTCCCGGTCAGCCTGCACTAGCCGGTCTCGCCATCTCCGCCACCGCCGAGAGCAGCCGCGCGATATCCTGCGGCCGCGACAGGCGGTGGTCGCCGTCCGCGATCAGCGTGAGGACCGTGCCCGCCGCCGGCAGCCGGTCCAGGATGCGGAAGGCGTGGGCGTGCGGCACGTCCGGATCGTTCATCCCCTGGAGGATGTGGACCGGGCAGCGCAGGTCGAGGGCGCCGGTCAGCAGGCGGTTGCGCCGGCCATCCTCGATCAGCGCCATGGTGATCGCGTCGGGCTCGGGCGCGTAGGCGCTCTGGCGCAGCCAGACGCCGTCCTGCTCCAGCGTGCTGCGCACCTCCGGCGGGAACCGATCCCACATCAGATCCTCGGTGAAGTCGAGGGCCGGCGCGATCAGCACGAGGCCGGTCGGCGCCGACGCCCCGCGCGCCGCGAGGTTTCGCGCCGCGAGGCAGGCGATCCATCCGCCCATCGAGGATCCGATCAGCACCGGCGCTTCCGGCGCGTGCGCGGCGAGCACGCCCTCGGCGTCGGCGAGCCAGGTCGAGATCGTGCAGGCCGAGAACTCGCCCTCGGATTCGCCGTGGCCGGAATAATCGAACCGCACGAAGCGCCGCCCCTCGGCGGCGGCCCAGGCGTCGACCGCCATCGCCTTGGTGGCGCCCATGTCCGAGCGGAAGCCTCCGAGCCAGACGATCGCCGGACCCGCCCCGTCGCGCACGCGCACGGCGATCCGGCGTCGGTCCGCTCCTTCGCCGACGTCGACGTGCTCCAACGTCGTCCCGTCCCGCATCCCGCTCTCCCGATTCGCCCGGCCCGCGCGTTCCCGACCTGAACGCCGCGTCTTCAGCCGCCGTTTACCAGACCGTAAAGCGTACCCGTGATCCTATGACAATGAACGCTTCCCTGCGGCCGCGGCCCGCCTACGCCCTCTCGCCGCGCAGCCGCCGATGAACGGCGATTCCCGTCCGTCGGTCGGCTTCCCCGGCGACGCGTCGCCGCTGGCCGGTGCCTGCGTCCTCCAGATCATTCCCGAGCTCGACGCCGGCGGTGCCGAGCGCACCACCGTCGACATCGCGGCCGGCCTCGCGGCGGCGGGTGCGCGTGCGCTGGTCGCGACGGAAGGCGGGCGCCTCGTCGGCGAGCTTCAGGCCAAGGGCGGCATCTGCCTGCCGTTCCCGGCGGCGTCGAAAAACCCCGTTCATATGGCCCTCAACGTCGGCCGCCTGGCGCGCCTGTGCCGGCGCGAGGGCGTGCAGATCATCCATGCGCGGTCCCGCGCCCCGGCCTGGGTCGCGCTCGGCGCCGCGCGACGGCTGAAGCTGCCCTTCGTCACGACCTATCACGGCAGCTATTCCGGCCGTACCGGCGTGAAGGTGCTGTACAACTCGGTGATGGCGCGCGGCGACGTGGTGATCGCCAACTCGCACTACACCGCCGACCTGATCCGTCGCCTGCATGCCGAGCAGGCGGGCGACCGGGTTCAGGTGATCCACCGCGGAACCGACCTCTCCGCCTTCACTCCCGTCTCGGTCGGCGCCGCGCGGGTCGAGGCGTTGCGCCGCGTTTGGGGCGTCGCCCCGCACGAGCGCGTCGTCCTACTGGCGGCCCGCCTCACCGCGTGGAAGGGTCAGCGCATCCTGATCGAGGCGGCGGCGCTGATGCGCGCGCAGGGCGTCGCCGATTTCGCCATCGTGCTCGCGGGCGACTCCCAGGGCAGGGTCGCCTACGAGCGCGAGCTCGACGCGCTGGTCGTGGCGCGCGGGCTCGAGGGCGTCGTCCGCCGCGTCGGGCATTGCACCGACATGCCGGCGGCCTTCCGGGCCGCCTCGGTCGTCGCGGTGCCCTCCGTCGAGCCGGAGGCGTTCGGCCGTTCCGCCGTCGAGGCCCAGGCGCTCGGCACGCCGGTGGTGGTGTCCGATCTCGGCGCGGTCCCCGAAACCGTTTTGAGCCCGCCCGAAGTGTCGGCCGGCCAGCGCACCGGCTGGCGCGTTCCCGCCGGCGATGCGGCGGCGCTCGCGGCGGCACTCACGGAGGCGCTGTCGCTCGGCGCCAGCGCGCGCGACGCGCTGGCCCGCCGCGAGCGCGCCCATGTGGAGGCGAACTTCTCCCTGGAGCGCATGGTCGGCGACACGCTGGCGATCTACGCCAAGCTGCTCGGCCGATCGGAGCCCGCCTGACCCCGCGTCGCGATGGGGGCTTGTTCTTTTGGCCTGCAGGCTTCACATCGGGGAAAAGGTTTTCGCATCGCGGGAGCCGGTATGGTTTTGCGTTGAAACGGCGGCATGTGTTGACTTGCCGCACGGTTCGGCCAAGGTAAGCTGTCCGGGATAGGCCGGAGCGATCGGTGGTCTGGGCAGCCTGGAACGGGATGCCAGGGGCCGCCGTTTCGTCGTTGCATCAGGAGAACACCGCCATTCGTAGACCCATGAGAGCCATGCCGGCCCCGCAGAAGGACGGGCCTCGCGCCAACCGGGATATCCGCGGCGTGCGCGAAGTGCAGCTCATCGACGACACCGGCCAGAACCGGGGCGTCGTCGCCTTCTTCGATGCTCTGGCCCTGGCCGAAGAGGCCGGCCTCGACCTCGTCGAGATCGCACCGAACTCCGTTCCTCCCGTCTGCAAGCTGCTCGATTATGGCCGCTTCCGCTTCAACGAACAGAAGAAGCAGAACGAGGCCCGCAAGCGGCAGAAGACGGTCGAGGTCAAGGAGATCAAGCTCCGCCCCGGCATCGACAAGCACGACTACGACACCAAGATGAAGTCGGTGCAGCGCTTCTTCGAGGAGGGCGACAAGGTCAAGGTGACCCTGCGCTTCCGCGGCCGCGAGATGGCGCACCAGGATATCGGCCTGCGCCTGCTCGAGCGGGTGAAGACCGAGACCGCCGAGATCGCCAAGGTGGAAAGCGAGCCGATGCTCGAAGGCCGCCAGATGATCATGATCCTGGCGCCGCGCTGATCGCTCCGCCGAGGCCCGTGGAATTCCAAAACGCCGTCTCGCTCCGCGAGGCGGCGTTTTTCATGATGCGGTCGCGCGTCGCCATTCCCAGACCATGCGCCTTTCACGGGCCGTCGCGCTTTCACCGGCCGGTCGCGCGGATTATCTGCTGCGCATGGCCCTGACATCCGACGAGATCGAACGCTACGCCCGCCACCTCGTGCTGCCGGAGATCGGCGGCCCCGGGCAGGGCAGGCTGAAGGCGGCGCGCGTGCTCGTGATCGGTGCCGGCGGGCTCGGCGCCCCGCTGATCCAGTACCTGGCCGCCGCCGGCATCGGCACGATCGGCATCATCGACGACGACACGGTCTCGCTCTCGAACCTGCAGCGCCAGATCATCCACGGCACACCAGATCTCGGCCGCCCGAAGGTCGAGAGCGCCGCGGACGCCGTCGCCCGCCTCAACCCGAACGTGACGGTGGTCGCCCATCCGATCCGGATCGATGCCGCATCCGCCGAAGCCTTAGCCGCCGCGTACGACGTCGTCGCCGACGGCTCGGACAACTTCGCGACCCGCTACGCCGTGTCCGACGCCTGCTACCGGGCGCGCCGCCCCTTGGTCACCGCCGCCCTCGGCCGTTTCGACGGCACGCTGACGACGATCCGCGCCCACGAGACCGGGCCGGACGGCGCCCCGAACCCGACCTACCGCTGCCTGTTCCCGAACCCGCCGCCGCCCGGCACCGTGCCGCCCTGCGCGGAAGCCGGCGTGCTCGGGGCGCTCGCCGGCGTGATGGGCTCGCTGATGGCGATGGAGGTGATCCGCGCGGTGACCGGCTTCGGCGAGCCGCTGGTCGGGCGGCTGCTGATGGTCGATGCCCGCGCGATGCGGTTCGAGACCTTGGGCTACGCCTGGGACGAGGCGAACCCGCTCAGCGGCGCGGTGCCGTCACAAGCCTGATGGCGGGGTCCATTCCGCTTCGGCATCCACCTTGCCGAGGCAGCACTTCTTGAACTTCTTGCCGCTGCCGCACGGGCAGGGATCGTTGCGGCCGACGTCCTTGAACGGGTTGACCGTCGGCAGGCCGTAGCCGGCCTTGGTCCAGGCGAGCTGAACGATCGGGTCGTCGAGGTAGCCGTGGTTCCACGCGTCGAGGCGCGACCGGTCGTTGGGCTTGCGCTCGGCCTCGCGCAGGGTCTCCTTGAACCACGCGGCATCGCTGAACTCGTCGGTGATGCGCTTGTCGCGCCGGGCCGCCTCGGCCCGCGGGGCGAGCTCGCGCAGGCCGAGATAGGCGATCGCCTCCTCCCAGGCGATCCAGCCGACCGTCTCCTCGACGGCGGCCTTCGCGTCGTCGAAGCGGACCAGCAGGTCGCGCAGGGTCTGGCGCGGAATCCGACCCTCGATCGCCAGGAAGACGCAGGCGGACAGCAGCGCCTGGCGCACCGCATCGTCGACCGTGCTGTCGAGGATCAGCGCGAAGATCCCGTCGGTCCGCCCGTCGAACAGGCTCGCGATCATGCGGGCGAGCGTCGTGGTGACGGCGTCGCCGAGCACCGCGTCCACGCTCTCCTCGTCCTGGAGCAGGAAGCGCAGGAGCGGAGCGAGCAGCCGCGGATCGCGGGCATGGGCGAGCACATGCAGCCCCCAGAACAGCAGGTTCTCCTGCTCCGGCGTCAGCTCGGCGCCCTCGGCCGCCACCGAGAGGAGGCGAAGGGTCTCGTCCGCGACGAGATCCGGCTCGGCCAGGGCGCGACGCAGCAGCGGCTCGGGCAGGGTCTCGGCAAGGGACAGTGCCTGGCGGAGCGCTTCGGCGTCGGTCATGGTCGGGTCGCCCTCGTTGCGTGCCGATCGCGTCGCGTGCAGGTCGCGCGCCGGTATGGTCGTCGGGGCGCGGGGTTCAGCCGCGCAACGTCGCGCCGGTCTTGCGGCCGACCTCGGCGACGATCCGGGCGCTCACCGCCTCGATCTCCGCATCGGTCAGCGTCCGCTCCAGCGGCTGCAGCCGCACCGCGATCGCCACCGATTTCGAGCCGTCCGGGATGCCGGTGCCCTCGTAGACGTCGAACACGTCGACGCCGGTGACGAGCTTGCGCTCGGCGCCGGCCGCCGCCTTGACGATCTCGCCGGCGGCGACGTCGCGGCCGACGACGAAGGCGAAGTCGCGCGACAGCGGCTGGAAGTCCGAGAGCGTCGCCGCGCCCTTGGTCTTGGTCGGCTTCAGCTTCGGGGCCGGGATCGCGTCGAGGACGATCTCGAACGCCACCAGGGTGCCCTTGAGATCGAGCGCCTTCATCACCCGCGGATGCACCTCGCCGAAGAAGCCGACCGGGTTCTTCGGGCCGAACTGGAGCGTGCCCGAGCGGCCGGGATGCAGCCAGTCCGGGCCGCCCGCCACGACCTGGAGCCCGCCCGTCGGAACGCCGAGGGCGGCCAGCATCGCCATCGCGTCGGCCTTGGCCTGGAAGGCGTCCACGGTCGGCGCGGTGCCGTCCCAGTGGCGCCCGCCGCCCGCGAGGTTGGCCGTTCCCCGGCGCACGGCCGCGGCGCGGATGGTCTGTCCCTCCGGCGTGTCGTCGGCGAAGCACTGCCCGACCTCGAACAGGGCGGCATCGGGATAGCCGCGGTCGGCGTTGCGCTGCGCCGCGCGCAGCAGGCCCGGCACCAGGCTCGGCCGCATGTCGGAGAGTTCCGAGGCGATCGGGTTGGCCAGCACCAGGTCGGTGCCGCCGCCGCCGAACAGCACCGCGTCGTCGTGCGGGATGAACGACCACGTCACCGCTTCCATCAGGCCGCGGCTCGCCAGCGCGCGCTTGGCGCGGCGGGTGCGCTTCTGGATCAGCGTCAGCGTCGGGCGCGCGAGGCCGGCCAGCGGCGCCAGCGGCTTCGGCTCGATCCGGTCGAGGCCCGCGATGCGGATGATCTCCTCGACGAGGTCGGCCTCGCCCTCGATGTCGGGCCGCCACGACGGCGGCAGCACCTTCGCCCGGTCGCCGGTGCCGGAGACCTGGAAGCCGAGCGCCTCCAACGTGACGGTCATCTCGGCGCGGGACAGCTCGATCCCGGCCAGACGCCGCACTTCGGTCCAGGGGAAGTCGACGACGCGGTCGGTCTCGGGCATCGCGCCGGCGATCGTCGCCTCGGACGGGATCCCGCCGCAGAGGTCGAGGACGAGCTGCGTCGCGCGGTCGAGCCCGGGCAGCGTCGAGGCCGGGTCGACGCCGCGCTCGAAGCGGTAGCGCGCATCGGTGATCACGCCGAGCCGCCGTCCGGTCTGCGCGATGTTGGCCGGGTTCCACAGCGCCGATTCGATCAGCACGTCGGTGGTGGAGGCGTCGCAGCCCGAGGCCGCCCCGCCGATGATGCCGGCGATGGATTCGACGCCGTTGTCGTCGGCGATGACGACCATCTCGCCGCCGAGCGTGTGCTCGCGCCCATCGAGGCCCTTCAGGGTCTCGCCCTCGCGGGCGAGCCGGACGGTCAGGCCGCCGGCCACCTTGGCGGCGTCGAACACGTGCAGCGGCCGGCCCTGGTCGAAGGTCATGTAGTTGGTGATGTCGACCAGCGCGTTGATCGGGCGAAGGCCGATCGCACGCAGCCGCGCCTGCATCCAGTCCGGCGAGGACCCGTTGCGCACGCCGCGCACGCGGCGGAGGGCGAAGTGCGGGGCGAGGTCGCGCGCCGCCTCGGGAATGTCGAGGGCGACGGCGACCGGGCAGGGGTCTTCGCCGCGGATCCGCGGCTCGGCCAGGGGCTTCAGGGTACCGATGCCGGTGGCGGCGAGGTCGCGGGCGATGCCGTGGACCGAGGCGCAATCCGGGCGGTTCGGCGTCAGGTTGATCTCGATCACCGGATCGTCGAGCCCGGCCCACAGCGCGTAGGGCGTGCCCACCGGCGCGTCGGCCGGCAGCTCGAGGATGCCGTCGTGGTCGTCCCCGAGGCCGAGCTCGGCCCCCGAGCACAGCATGCCGCGGCTCTCGACGCCGCGGATGTTGCCCACCGAGAGGGTCATGTTCTTGCCCGGCACGTAGGTGCCCGGCGGCGCGAACACGCTGAGCAGGCCGGCGCGCGCGTTCGGCGCGCCGCAGACCACCTGGAGCGGCTGCCCGTCCCCGGCGTCGACGCTGCAGACCCTGAGCCGGTCGGCGTTGGGATGCTGCTCGGCGGTGAGGATCTTCGCCACCACGTAGGGCTTCAGCGCCGCCGCCTTGTCCTCGATGCCCTCGACCTCGAGCCCGATGCGGGTGAGCGTCTCGGCGATCACGTCGAGGGACGCCTCGGTGTCGAGGTGGTCCTTGAGCCAGGAGAGGGTAAATTTCATGTTTGAATGCTTCCGCTCAAGCCAGGCGGGGCTTCGCGATGAGGAGAACCGCAAGCTGCTTGCGATCGGATGTGGGCAATTGCTCGATGAGCGTGACGGTCTGAGCGGCGAGAGCGATCAATCGCAGCGTCTCGTCGTGACGGACCAGGAGTCCGGGCGGACTATAATCGGCGAGGTTTCGCGCTTCCTGTAGGTCGATGAAATTGTTGCCGATATCGACGATCTGCGGGCCGATTGCCAAGGCGCCTCGGCCTTTCAGGCGCTGCTTGGCAGCACCGTGGTCGAGCAGGCGGTAGACGGGCTCCACCAAGGTGTTCGGCTGCGTCCACCCGAGCAGCTCGCTCGCGCAGACGAAGCACAACGCATGGAACACGGCGTAGTAGGCACTGCTGACCGCTCGCCGATGCGCAGCCTTGCGCAGGTTGGGCCGACCGCGCGTCTCGGCAAGCCCGAAAGCGACGTCCAACAGATCGTAGACGATCGGGTTGCCCAGCCGCGGCATCAGCCGTGTCCCGGCAGTCGGTCCGGCGCACCTTTGCCGGCAATCCCGACGTCGTGGTGGTCCTCGTCGGAAACATCGTCGCCGAGGACTTCGTCTCCGGGATAGTCGTAGCGGATGTAGGGAAAACGGGTTTCTCCGCGATCCAGCAATCCCTGCCGGAGCCGCGATAGGGCCTTCGTCGATACGGCACCGTCGGTGACGCCCGCATCCGACTTGAAATGCGCGATCACCACGAGCGACGGTTCTCCGTCGTGATCGGACCCGGCGATCATGTCCGCGTGCTCGAAGCCGTGCGGCGCCAGAACGTCGCGAAGGATGTCGTTGGCGAGCGTCGTCAATTCCTGTTCGGTCATCGCTTCGACCTCGTGCGTTGTCACCCCGTCAGGCCGCCGATCAGGCTCGGCACGTCGAGCGGGCGGAAGCCGTAATGCTCGATCCAGCGCAGGTCGGCCTCGAAGAACGGCCGCAGGTCCGGCATGCCGTACTTGAGCATCGCGATGCGGTCGATGCCGACGCCGAAGGCGAAGCCCTGGACCTCGCTCGGGTCGAGGCCGCAATTCCGCAGCACGTTCGGGTGCACCATGCCGCAGCCGAGGATCTCGAGCCAGTCGGTGCCCTCGCCGAAGCGGATCTCGCCGCCCTTGCGCGAGCACTGGATATCGACCTCCGCCGAGGGCTCGGTGAAGGGGAAGAACGAGGGTCGGAAGCGCATCTTGACCGCGTCGACCTCGAAGAACGCCTTGCAGAACGCCTCGAGCACCCATTTCAGGTTGGCGATATTGGCCGCCTTGTCGATCACCAGCCCCTCGACCTGATGGAACATCGGCGTGTGGGTCTGGTCGGAATCGTGCCGGTAGGTCCGGCCCGGGATGATCACCCGGATCGGCGGCGTCTGCGACCGCATGGTGCGGATCTGGACCGGCGAGGTGTGTGTGCGCAGCACCTTGCGCTTGCCCTCGGCGTCGGGCGCCAGGAAGAAGGTGTCGTGCATCTCCCGCGCCGGATGCCCGGGCGGGAAGTTCAGCGCGGTGAAGTTCAGCTCGTCGGTCTCGATGTCCGGGCCTTCGGCGACCGAGAACCCCATGTCGGCGAAGATCGCGGTGATCTCGTCGATGACCTGGCTGATCGGGTGGATGCGGCCGCGGGACTCGGGCGCCTCGCGCAGCGGCAGGGTCACGTCGATGCGCTCGGCCGCGAGCCGCGCTTCGAGGGCCGCCTCGGCGAGCGCGTCGCGGCGCTGGGCGATCGCGCCCTGCACCCGGTCGCGCAGGCCGTTGATGAGCGGGCCGCGCTGCTTGCGCTCCTCCGGGCTCATCGCGCCCAGCGTCTTCAGCAACTCGGAGACGCTGCCCTTCTTGCCGAGCGCCGCGACGCGCAGGGCCTCGAGCGACGCCTCGTCGGCGGCGGCCGCGACCTGGGCGAGCAGGTCGCGTTCGAGGGTGTCGAGATCGGTCATCGCTGTCCCATCGCGTGCGGTTCACCGCCCGGCGCCGTCGGCGCGCAGGCTCGTGGTCACAGGGTGTGCGAACATGACGAAGGCGCGGCGCTCCCCGAGGGAGCCCCGCGCCTTTCGCCGGTTCGTCGCTCGGATGAGGCTCAGGCGGCCTTGGCGGACTGAGCGGGCAGGGCGGCCTTGGCCTTCTCGACCACGACGGCGAAGCTCGCCGGCTCGTGGATCGCGAGGTCGGACAGCGCCTTGCGGTCGACCGCGATGCCGGACTTCGCCAGGCCGTCGATGAAGCGCGAATAGGTCAGGCCGTGCTCGCGGACGGCAGCGTTCAGGCGCTGGATCCAGAGGGCGCGGAACGTGCGCTTCTTGTTCTTGCGGTCGCGGTAGGCATACTGCATGCCCTTCTCGACCGCCTGCTTGGCGATGCGGATCGTGTTCTTGCGCCGGCCGTAATAGCCACGGGCGGCCTTGAGGACTTTCTTGTGCTTGGCGTGACTGGTCACGCCGCGTTTGACGCGGGCCATGGTGTATCTCCTGGATCGAAAAAAGCAGTCTCGGCGGTCGTGAAGGGCTTACCGGCTGTTGGGCAGGAAGTACTTCTTCACGTTGGCGGCATCGCCCTCGAACAGGGTGGTGGTGCCGCGCAGGTTGCGGATCTGCTTCGTCGTCCGCTTGATCATCCCGTGGCGCTTGCCGGCCTGGGCGTACATGACCTTGCCGGTCCCGGTGATCTTGAAGCGCTTCTTGGCGCCCGATTTGGTCTTCAGCTTGGGCATTTGGCTCTCCGCTGCGCGAAACCCCAGCCGTCCGACGATGGCCGGAGGGGTGCGCTCGATGGATGCTTCTGGTGGAGCAGCATGAACCGCCACGGCAGCCCTAACCGGCCGGGCGGTTCCACGCGGGGCGGCTTATGGCAGAAACCGCGCGCCGCTTCAATGCCCGGCGCCCCAACGGGTCCGTCCCGTCGGCCCGCAGCACCCGGAGCCCGCTGCGCTCGCCTCCGGCTCGGTCGCGTGAGAGAGGCGCCCGATCGTCGGCTTCGCTGCAGGAGGAGGCCGTCGACCGCGTTCGAAGCCCGCGTGTCGCCGGCCTTTCGTCCTGCGCTCGAAACGCTCACCTCAGTACCGGATCCTCGCGAGCCGAGGGCGCGCGACCGGTCGTCGAGGATACCGGGGACAAGTCCCGGCGATGACGACGAAGCGCTGCCTTTGCACCGCACAAGGAACCATAACCTTGGCCGTGGGTTTCGTTCATGTCCCACTCAGCCCGGGTCGGGTTAGATCCCCGAAACGCAGGCTACTCAGGAGACCTTTCGTGCGCATTGCCCAGATCGCCCCGCTCTCGGAAGCCGTACCGCCCAAGTTCTACGGCGGCACAGAGCGCGTCGTCAGCTGGATCACCGAAGAACTGGTCCGCCAGGGCCACGACGTCACCTTGTTCGCGAGCGGCGATTCCGAGACGTCCGCCAAGCTCGCGGCCTGCACGCCCGAAGGTCTGCGTCTTCTGGGCTATCGCGATCATACCGCGAGCCATCTCGCGATGCTGCACCAGGTTCATCGTCGGGCGCACGAGTTCGACATCCTGCATTTTCACATCGATCTGCTTCAGTATCCCATGTTCGAGGATCTGAACCACAAGTGCATCACCACGATGCACGGCCGCCTCGACGTGCCGGACTTCATGCCCGTCTACAAGACCTTCACCGGGATGCCGCTGGTGTCGATCTCCGACAACCAGCGCGAGCCGATGCCGCCGAACGTCAACTGGCTGTCGACGATCCATCACGGCCTGCCGGCCCAGAACTGCCCGTATTCCCCCGAGGCCAAGGGCGGCTACCTCGCCTTCCTCGGCCGCATCTCGCCGGAGAAGCGCCCGGACCGCGCCATCGAGATGGCGATCCGCTCCGGCACGCCGCTGAAGATCGCCGCCAAGGTCGACAAGGCCGATCAGGATTACTGGGACGAGGTCATCGAGCCGATGATCCACCACCCGCTGATCGAGTATATCGGCGAGATCAACGAGGAGCAGAAGAAGGAATTCCTCGGCAACGCCCTGGCGCTCGCCTTCCCGATCGACTGGCCGGAGCCCTTCGGCCTGGTGATGATCGAGGCGATGTCGGCCGGTACCCCGGTGATCGCCTTCCGCAACGGCTCCGTGCCGGAGGTGATCGCCGACGGCGTCAGCGGCGTGCTGTGCGAGACGATGGACGACGCGGTCGCCGCGGTGGCCAAGGTCAAGACCATGAGCCGCGCCGGCGTCCGCCGCCACTTCGAGAGCGCGTTCACCGCCGAGTGCATGGTCAAGAAGTACGTCGCGGCCTACGAGGAACTGCTCGCCGCCCGCGATTCGGTGATCGCCCTGCCGACCGCCTCCGCCTTCGCCCCGCATTACGGCGAGATGAACGGCTCGGCCCGCCCGGCGATCTCGATCGCCGCGATGCCGGCCTGATCCGGTCGCGGCGGGCCTCGCCCGCCGCCGCATCCGGCACTCGGCTTGCAAGGGCCGCCCAAGGGCCGTCAGCGGCGCGGGCAGGGTTTTCTCCGTCCTCGCCCCGTCGTACAAACGGCTCAATCAGACGGTCACCAGGGCCGCCGCATCGCAAAGGCGCGATCCGGCGGCCCTTTCGATTCGCATTCCAGGATGCGCGGAGCAGGTCACGCATGGCGGACACGATGACGGCAAAGGCACAGCCCGGCAGCGAGGCGCAGCAGAAGATTCCGCGCGGCTTCCAGGATGCCGACGAGCTCCTTCCGCAGTACCACATCGAGGCGCAGACCTCGCTGGTGGACCGGCCGCTGCGCTCGCTCAAGTTCGGCGAGGCCTTCGCCGTGCTGGATTCGTTCGGCGACATCGGCGTGCAGCCCGGCCCGGAAGGCCTGTACTTTCAGGATACGCGCTACCTGTCGCGCCTGCACTTCACCATCGAGGGCCAGCGCCCGCTGATGCTGTCCTCGGTGATGCAGGACGACAACGGCGCGCTCTCGGTCGACATGACGACCCCCGACATCCGCCTCGACGGCGGCGACGAGATTACGCTGGCGCGCGAGATCATCGCGATCGAGCGCACGAAATTTCTGTTCCGCGGCGCCTGCTACGACCGGATCGGCCTGCGCTCCTACGATTCCCGCCAGCGCACCCTGCGCATCGAGGTGACGTTCGATGCCGATTACCGCGACCTGTTCGAGGTCCGCGGCACGGCGCGCACCAGCCGCGGCAAGCGCGCGGTGCAGGTCGCGAGCGACCAGGAGGTGCAGTTCCGCTACGTCGGCCTCGACGAGATCGTGCGCACCACCGCCCTGCATTTCGGGCCCAAGCCGAAGCTGCTCGAGCCCGGCCGTGCCGTCTTCGAGGTGACGCTGGCGCCCGAGGGCCGCGCCTCGCTGTTCGTCCGCGTGGTGTGCGAGGCGCATCGCGCCTTCACCAGCGCGCCGTCCGCCGAGAAGACCGGCGAGGATGCCGCCGCCGCGCTCTCGCTCGCCTCGGGCAGCACCGCGGTGCGGCCGCCGAAGGGCCTCTACGAAGGCATGGTCTTCGCCCGCGCCTACCGCGACGCGCGGCGCGACCTGCGCGAGCTGACCGCCGGCATCACCACGATCATCTCGTCGAACGACCAATTCAACGAGGCCGCCTGCCGCGCCACCGCCGACCTCTACATGCTGGCGAGCCGGACGCCCGAGGGCATCTACCCGTTCGCCGGCATCCCCTGGTACTCCACGGTGTTCGGGCGCGACGGCATCATCACCGCGATGATGGCGCTGTGGATCGATCCGAAGTTCGCCAAGGGCGTGCTGCGCTACCTCGCGGTGACGCAGGCCAAGACCGTCGATCCGGCCGCCGACGCGCAGCCTGGCAAGGTGCTGCACGAGACCCGCCGCGGCGAGATGGCGATGCTCGGCGAGGTGCCGTTCCGGCACTATTACGGCACCATCGACGGCACGCCGCTCTTCGTGATGTTGGCCTGGGACTATTACGCCGTCACCGGCGACCGCGAGACCATCACCCGGATCTGGCCCGCGCTCGAGCTCGCGCTGGCCTGGATGAACGAGTACGGCGACCGCGACGGCGACGGCTTCGTCGAGTACGCCCGCGACACCGACAAGGGGCTGGAGAACCAGGGCTGGAAGGACAGCCACGATTCGATCTTCCACACCGACGGGCACCTGGCCAAGGGCCCGATCGCGCTGTGCGAGGTCCAGGGCTACGTCTACGCCGCCAAGAACGGCATGGCCAAGCTCGCTGCGATGCTCGGTCACGACGCCATGGCCGAGAGCCTGACGCTCGAGGCGAACGACCTGCGCGAAAAGTTCGACGCCGCGTTCTGGAACGCCGAGATCGGCACCTACGCGCTGGCGCTCGACGGCGAGAAGCGCCAATGCGCCGTGCGCTCGTCCAATGCGGGCCACGCCCTGTTCACCGGCATCGCCAAGCCCGAGCGGGCGGCGCAGGTGGCGGCGACGCTGCTGTCGAAGGACGGCTTCAACGGCTGGGGCGTGCGCACGATCGCCCGCGGCGAGGCGCGCTACAACCCGATGTCGTACCACAACGGCTCGATCTGGCCGCACGACAACGCGATCATCGCGATGGGGCTCGCCCGCTACGACCTGAAGCACGAGGCCGCGCGCATCTTCCAGGGCATGTTCGAGACCGCCTTGTACCAGGACCAGAAGCGGTTGCCGGAGCTGTTCTGCGGCTTCATGCGCCGGCGCCAGCGCGGGCCGGTCTCCTACCCGGTGGCGTGCAGCCCGCAGGCCTGGGCCGCGGCGGCGCCGTTCGCCTTCCTCTCGGCCTGCCTCGGGCTGGAGCTCGACCACGCGCGCAACCGCGTCCGCCTGCGCAACCCGATCCTGCCGGCGTTCCTCGACGGGGTCTCGCTCTACAACGTGCGCCTGGGCGATTCGCGGGTCGACCTGCGGTTCCAACGCCACGGCAGCGACGTCACCGTCAGCGTCACGCGTCGCCTCGGCGACGCACAGGTGGCGGTGCTGAAGTAGCCGCCGCGCGCGGGTCTCGGAGCGCGAGGCGGCGGTCGCCTCGCGCAGCCGCGCATCACTCCGGATGCGGCTCGCCGTCGGGCTTTGGAAGCGTCAGCACCACGCCGGCGAAGTCTCCGCGCTGCCACTTGCGTGCGACCGGATAGGCATGGTCGTACCCGGGCACGGTGAGGGCGAAGCCCGGCGGCAGGCGATGGCGGCGCGAGATCGCGAGCTTCGCGCCCGCGACCGACATGTCGCGGATCACGCAGGCATGGGTCGTCCCGTCGGGACAGGTGATCGTCGCCGGGATCATCACCGTGTGGCGGCCCCCGCCCGATCGCTTCTCCGGCGGAGGCTCCATCAGACTGAGATGGTTGCGGGAAGCGGCGAGCTCGGACCACGCCTTCGCAACCATGCCGCGATGCTCCTATCCTGCCGCGGCCCTTGCGGTGCGGTGCCTGTTCCTGCTCCGGGTTGTCGTAAGCTCGGTTTCTCAAGAAGGGTTGAAGATGCAGCCGCCGTCCTCCCCCATCGCGCCGACGGATCCACACCGTCACGGTAGCTCCACGGGCGAGGCCTCGGTGATCGTTGAGGTGTCGGCGTGAGCGCCGAGGCGAGCCCGCTCGACCTGGCGCAGGCGCTGCTGCGCTGCCCCTCGGTGACCCCGGAGGAGGGCGGGGCGCTCGCGCTGCTCGACCGGATCCTCACCGCGGCCGGGTTTGCCGTCTCGCGCCCGGTCTTTTCCGAGTCCGGCACGCCGGACGTCGAGAACCTCTATGCCCGGATCGGCACCGGCGCGCCCTGCCTGCTGTTTGCCGGCCATACCGACGTGGTGCCGCCGGGAGACGCCGCCGCGTGGCGGAGCGGCCCGTTCGCGGGCGCGGTCGCCGACGGCGTTCTCTACGGGCGCGGCGCCGTGGACATGAAGGGCGGCATCGCCTGCATGCTCGCCGCCACACTCCGGTTCCTGCAGGCGCGCGGCTCGGGTCTTCACGGCTCGATCGCCTTCCTGATCACCGGCGACGAGGAGGGACCGGCGGTCAACGGGACCGTCAAGCTGCTCGACTGGGCGAAGGCCCGGGGCGAGCGCTTCGACCATTGCCTGCTCGGCGAGCCGACGAACCCGAGCACCCTGGGCGAGATGATCAAGATCGGGCGGCGCGGCTCGCTCACCGGCAAGCTCACCGTCCACGGGCGGCAGGGCCACGTCGCCTACCCGCACCGGGCCGAGAACCCGATCCCGGGCATGCTGCGCCTCGCCTCGGCGCTGGCCGCGGACCCGCTCGACGGCGGCACCGCGCATTTCGACGCCTCGAACCTCGAGTTCACGACGATCGACGTCGGCAACCCCGCGACCAACGTCATCCCGGCCGACGCGCGGGCGGTGTTCAACATCCGCTTCAACGAGGGATGGGACGCGCAGACGCTCGCCGCCGAGATCCGCCGCCGCCTCGACGCGGCCGCCGGCGGCACGGTCCGCTACGCCCTCGACCTCGCGCCCTCGAACTCTCCGGCCTTCCTGACCCAGCCCGACGCCTTCGTCGCGCTCGTCTCCGACGCGATCGAGGCCGAGACCGGGCTGCGCCCGAAGCTCTCGACCACCGGCGGCACCTCGGACGCGCGCTTCATCAAGGATTTCTGCCCGGTCATCGAGTTCGGCCTCGTCGGCGAGACCATGCATCAGGTCGACGAGTGCGTGCCGGTCGCCGACCTCGACCGCCTGACGGCGATCTACGGCCGGATGCTCGACGCCTACTTCCCGGCGTCGGGCCAGACGGGTGGGCCCTCGGCGGGATAATCCACGCCGACGAAGCACAGCCCGCAGGCGGGCGCCATCGGGCCGCAGCGGCTGCGGTCGCGCGAGGCCAGGATGTCGGCGACGCCGGCCGCATCGAGGCGTCCGCTTCCGGCGAGCATCAGCGTGCCGACCATGCTGCGGACCTGATGGTGCAGGAAGGAGCGGGCGTGGGTCTCGACCACGATCTCCTCCATCGATCCCATCGCACGGCGGGTGACATCGAGGCGGTCGAGGGTGCGCACCGGGCTGTTGGCCTGGCACTCGGCGGCGCGGAAGGCGGTGAAGTCGTGCAGGCCGAGCAGGCTCTGCCCGGCCGCGTGCATCGCCGCCGCATCGAGCGCCCAGGGCACGTGCCAGACCTGGCCGCCGGTGAAGGTCGGCGGGCTGCGCCGGTCGAGGATGCGGTAGCGATAGTGCCGCCGGATCGCCCAATGCCGCGCGTTGAAGTCGGGGGGGACGATCTCCGCCGAGAGGATCGAGACCGGCACCCGGCGTAGATGCGCGTTCAGCGCGTCGCGCACCACGTCCGTCCGCCACGCCTTGGCGAGATCGAGATGGGCGACCTGATGCGTCGCGTGCACGCCGGAATCGGTGCGCCCGGCGCAGGTCAGCCCCTGCGTCTCGCCCGAGAACCGCGTCACCGCCGTCTCGATCGCGCCCTGCACGCTCGGCGCGTCGGCCTGCCGCTGCCAACCACGGAAGGGCGCGCCGTCGTACTCGATGACGAGCTTGTAGCGCGGCATCAGGGTCGTCTCTGCGGGTGAGCGGAGGACGCGCCTTTCCCTCCCCCCCTGCGGCGCAGGGTACCTTCCCCCGCAGAAGGGGGAGGGAACGGGCGGTTGTCGATTTCCCTCATCCGAAACGCGCGCCGGCAATCACCCGCGCCCCGCGCAGGAACTCCGCGCCGCTGGCGCTGCCGCTCTTTCCGGCGCGTCGGACCTCCAGGATCCGCACGGCGCCCGAGCCGCAGGCGACCGTGGCGTCGGCGTCGAGGAGCGTTCCGGCGACGCCCGATCCGGTGGCGGGCAGAGCCCGCAGCACCTTCACCCGCTCGGCGCCCTTCCCGAGGTCCACCTCGAAGTAAGCGCCCGGGAACGGGCTCAGCCCGTTGATCTGCGCCGCGACCGCGGCGGCATCCCGGGCCCAGTCGATCCGCGCCTCGTCGTTGGTGATCTTCCTGGCGTAGAGCACGCCGTCCTCGTCCTGCGGCCGGAAGGTCAGGGTGCCGGCGTCGAGCTCCTGCAGAGCTTGCGCCATCAGGTCGGCGCCCGCCGGCATCAGCGCGTCGTGCAGGTCGCCCGTGGTCATGCCGGGGCGGATCGGGATGCGGGCTTCCAGCGCCACCGGCCCGGTGTCGAGGCCGGCTTCCATCCGCATCACGCCGACGCCGCTCATCCCGTCGCCCGCCATCACCGCGCGGTGGATCGGCGCCGCCCCGCGCCAGCGCGGCAGCAGCGAGCCGTGCAGGTTGAGGCAGCCGTGGCGCGGCGCGTCGAGGATCGCCTGCGGCAGAAGCATGCCGTAGGCGACGACGACGGCGACGTCGGCCCGGTGGCGCGCGAAGGTCTCGGCGGCCTCGGCGTCCTTGAGGGTCGACGGGGTCAGGACCGGCAGGCCGAGCCGGTCCGCGAGCGCATGGACGGGGGAGGGGCGCAGCGCCATGCCGCGCCCGGCCTTCGCCGGCGCGCGGGTGTAGACCGCCGCGATGGCGTGGCCGTCCTCGGAAAGACGCGCGAGCGTCGGCACCGCGAAATCCGGGGTGCCCATGAAGACGACGCGCATGTCCGGTGTCCGATCAGGCCGCGTCGCGCTTGGCCGCCTTGGTGAACTTCTTCACGATCCGGTCGCGCTTGAGCTTCGACAGGTGATCGATGAACAGCACGCCGTTGAGGTGGTCGATCTCGTGCTGGATGCAGGTGGCGAGCAGGCCGGACGCCTCGATCTCCTGCACCGCCCCGTCGAGGTCGCGGAACCGCACCCGCACCTTGTCCGGCCGCGTGACCTCGCCGTAGACCTCCGGGATCGAGAGGCACCCCTCGTCGTAGACCCGCGTCTCCTCGGAGGCCCAGACGATCTCGGGATCGAGGAAGATCTGCGGGTTGCGCACGCCCTCCTCCTTGGAGGTGTCGATGGTCACCATCCGCTTCGTCACGCCGATCTGGATCGCCGCGAGGCCGACGCCGGGCGCGTCGTACATCGTCTCGAGCATGTCGTCGGCGAGGGTGCGGATCTCCTTCGTCACGGGGCCGACCGGCTCCGACGGCAGGCGCAGGCGCGCATCGGGCAGGATCACGAGGGGACGGATCGTCATGGCTCGACCGGGTGACGGGGCAGGTGGCGGGGCGGGCGTGTCGCCGGAATAGGATGCGGGGGGAGGGCGGTCAAATGCCCGCGCCGCCGCCGCCGCGGCAGGTCCTAGAACGCCGTGCGGCTGCGGATCGCCGCCGTCAGCGTGCCCTCGTCGAGATAGTCGAGCTCGCCGCCGACCGGCACGCCGTGGGCGAGCCGCGTCACCGTCAGGCCGAGGTCCTTGATCGCGTCGGTGACGTAGTGGGCCGTGGTCTGCCCGTCGACCGTGGCGTTCAGCGCGATGATGATCTCCTTCACCTCCGGCCGGGCCGCCCGCTCCACGAGGCTGGCGATGTTGAGGTGCTCGGGCCGGACCCCGTCGAGGGCCGAGAGCACGCCGCCGAGCACGTGGTAGCGCGCCTGCACCGCGCCCGAGCGTTCCAGCGCCCAGAGATCGGACACGTCCTCGACCACGACCAGCAGCGTCGGATCGCGCGACGGGTCGCTGCAGATCGTGCACGGATCGCAGGTGTCGACGTTTCCGCATTCGCGGCAGACGACGATGCGCTCGACCGCGACCCGCATGGCGTCGGCCAGCGGCGCGAGCAGCGTGTCCCGCTTCTTGATGAGCTGCAGGGCCGCCCGCCGGGCGGAGCGGGGCCCTAGGCCCGGCATCCGCGCGAGCAGCTGGATCAGGCGCTCGATCTCGGGGCCGGCGACGGCTTGCGGCATGAACGGTTCGTTTTCCTGGGCGGGGCCGGGTCGGGGCGGGGGCGCCCATGCGATACCGCCGAACGCGGCCGGGATGAAGGCGGCGTGGGGTCCCACGCGGCGGCGATGCGATGCGCTCGGGTGAACGGTTTCCGGCCCCCTGACAAGCGGCCCTCGTCTGTCCCCCCACCGCCCTTCGTCCAAGTTGACGGCGAAAGCTTGCCGCCTATCCAAGACGAGCCGGGAGCGGCGAACCTGCGTGCGGCGGTCCTGTACGACCGCACGGACGCTCCCATGATCCGGCGCCTGGCGCGCCCGGAGCAGCGACACGGCGCGAGCAGGGGCCCGGGAGAGAGACCTTGAGCAACATCGGCGATCATAACGCGGCCCACGGCGCGGAGGCGATCGGCCTGCGCAACCTGAAGGCCGTGCACTGGAACCTCGAGGCCCCGCGCCTCTACGAGGAATCCCTCGCCCGCGGCGAGAGCCGCCTGGCGCGCGGCGGCGCGCTGGTGGCCACCACCGGCAGCCATACCGGGCGCTCGCCCAAGGACAAGTTCGTGGTGCGCGACGCGAGCACCGAGAACGAGATCTGGTGGGAGAACAACGGCGCGATCACGCCCGACCAGTTTGGCGCCCTGCTCGCCGACTTCCAGGCCCACGCCGAAGGCCGCGAGCTGTTCGCGCAGGACCTCTACGGCGGCGCCGACCCGGCGCACCGGGTGAAGGCGCGGGTGTTCTCGGAATTCGCCTGGCATTCGCTCTTCATCCGCAACCTGCTGATCCGGCCGCCGCGCGCCGAGATCGCGGCCTACGTCCCGGACATGACGATCATCGACCTGCCGAGCTTCCAGGCCGACCCGGCCCGCCACGGCTGCCGGTCGAAGACCGTCATCGCCATCGACTTCACCCGCAGGATCGTGCTGATCGGCGGCTCGGCCTATGCCGGCGAGATGAAGAAGTCGGTCTTCACCTACCTGAACTACATCCTGCCGGGCGCCGGGGTGATGCCGATGCACTGCTCGGCCAACGCCGCCCTCGACGCCGAAGGCGGCTCGGCGATCTTCTTCGGGCTGTCGGGCACCGGCAAGACCACGCTCTCCAACGATTCCTCGCGCAAGCTGCTCGGCGACGACGAGCACGGCTGGAGTTCGGACGGGATCTTCAACTTCGAGGGCGGCTGCTACGCCAAGACCATCCGGCTCTCGCGCAACGCCGAGCCCGAGATCTACGCCACCACCGAGCGCTTCGGCACGGTGATGGAGAACGTGGTGATCGACCCCGAGACCCGGATTCCGGATTTCGATGACGCCTCGCTCACCGAGAACACCCGCTGCGCCTACCCGCTCGACTTCATCGCCAACGCCAGCGACACCGGCCGGGCCGGGCACCCGAAGAACATCGTGATGCTGACCTGCGACGCGTTCGGCGTGATGCCGCCGATCGCCAAGCTCACCGGTGCGGAGGCGATGTACCACTTCCTCTCCGGCTACACCGCCAAGGTCGCCGGCACCGAGCGCGGGCTGACCGGGCCCGAGGCGACGTTCTCGACCTGCTTCGGCGCGCCGTTCATGCCGCGCCACCCGAGCACCTACGGCAACCTGCTGCGCGACCTCATCGCCCGGCACGACGTCGATTGCTGGCTCGTCAACACCGGCTGGACCGGCGGCGGCGTCGGCACCGGGCGGCGGATGCCGATCCGCGTCACCCGCCGGCTGCTCACGGCGGCGCTCGACGGCTCGCTGTCGAAGACCGAGTTCCGGCGCGACCCGTATTTCGGCTTCGCGGTGCCGGTCTCGGTGCCCGGCGTCGAGCCGCACATCCTCCAGCCGGTGAAGACCTGGGCCAACAAGGCCGCCTTCGCCGAGACGGCGAACCGGCTCGTCGGCATGTTCAAGGAGAACTTCAAGCGCTTCGAGCAGCACGTCGACGCGGACGTGCGCGCGGCCGAGCCGAATGCGCAGGCGATGGCAGCCTGAGGGGCTCGGGTCTTCCCTCCCCCTTGCGGGGGAGGGAAAGGTACGCGTCCGACCGTCGCCTCAGCCCGGCTTGCGCTCGCTCAGGAACGTCTTCATCCGCTCGAGCGCGCGCAGGATGTTCTCGGCCGAGTTGGCGTAGGACAGGCGGATGTAGCCCTCGCCGTGCACGCCGAAATCCGGGCCGCCGATGACGGCGACGCCGGCCTCCTCCAGCAGGGTCGAGGCCAGGGCCTTGGCCTTCCAGCCGGTGCGGCCGACGTTCGGGAACGCGTAGAACGCGCCCTTCGGCACGATGCAGGAGACGCCGGGCAGGTCGTTGAGGCCGTCGACCACGATCGTCCGCCGCCGGTCGAACTCGGCGACCATCTCGGCCACGCAATCCTGCGACCCGTCGAGCGCGGCGATGCCGGCCCACTGCGTCGCCGCGTTGACGCAGGAATGGGCGTTGACCGCGAGCTTGCGCGCCGCCTCGTAGAGCGGCTTCGGCCAGACCGACCAGCCGAGCCGCCAACCGGTCATCGCGTAGGTCTTCGAGGCGCCGTCGAGATAGATCAGCCGGTCGCGGATCGCATCGTACTTGAGCAGCGAGTGATGCGCCTGCCCGTCGTAGGTCATGGTGCCGTAGATCTCGTCCGACATCACCGCCACGCCGGGGTGGTCGGCGAGCCCCTTCACCAGGGCGTCGATCTCGGCCTTCGGGGTCACGCCGCCGGTCGGGTTCGCTGGCGAGTTGACGATGAGCAGCCGGGTCCGCGGCGTGATCAGCTCCAGGGTCTCCTCGGCCGAGAAGGCGAAGCCGTTGCCCTCGCGGATCGGCACCGGGACCGGCGTCGCGCCGGTGAACTCGATCATCGAGCGGTAGATCGGGAAGCCGGGGTCGGGATAGAGGATCTCGGCGCCGGGCTCGCCGAACATCAGGATCGCCATGAACATGGTGACCTTGCCGCCGGGCACGATCATCACGCTTTCGGGTGAGACCTCGACGCCGTGGCGCCGGTGGATGTCGCGGGCGACCGCCTCGCGCAAGGGAAGGATGCCGGTGGCCGGCGTGTAGCCGTGATGGCCGTCGCGCAGCGCCTGGATGCCGGCCTCGACGATGTGGGCCGGGGTCGGCATGTCGGGCTGGCCGATGCCGAGATTGATGACGTCGCGCCCCTGGGCCGCCAGCGCGTTGGCCCGCGCGAGAACGGCGAAGGCGTTCTCCTCGCCGATGCGTCCGAAGGCCGGAACGATCTGCATCATGGAAACGCCCTCGTGATTCGCGCAGCCGAGCCTCGCGATTGCCCGGCGCGTCGTCCTGCCCGGAACGAAGCCTGCTCCCTGCACGCCGCGTGCCGGGAGGGACGCAGCGCTCAGTTCTTGGAGCGCTCGGCCAGCTTGCTCGCGCCGAACGACAGTGCCACGGCGATGACGGCCAGGATCACGAAGGTCTTCACCGACGCGTAGAACAGGGCCGGCTCGATGCCGGTGTCGGTGTAGAGCACGAGGCCGATCGCGGCGAGCGGCAGCGAGATCAGGATGAAGAGCGGAACGAGCGGGTTCATGAACGGCACTCAGGTCGTGCGGGGCTGCGGCGCAGCCCTCGCGCTTGGACGGATCGCTCGTCCTTAGCATCCCGGCGTGGCCGTGGGGACACCCGGCGCACCGTTTTTTTGCCGCGCGATCGAGCCCGGCTGCAGTTCCGATCGACAAATATCGGCGGGGTAGCAACGCGGACATTTTTACGAGATCGATCGGCGTTGCTAAGAAAGACGCAAGTCTCGGCGTCTATGTTCGCCCCTATCAAAGGGAAACCGAATTGATGCGCTCACCTGTGTCGAAGCCGCGCTCGATCATGTCGGATCGCGCGCAGATTGACGCGCTGGTGCTGCAGATCGGCAGGCTGGTCCGTCATCGCGGCTACGTCCGTACGAACGTCGCCAGCGCGATGCTGCTCAAATATCTTCCCTCCGACGCCGGGTACGACTGGAGGGGCGAGGCAGGATTGCAGGTCCGTTTCCACGAGGCCGGCCTGGACCTGAAGACCCTGGAATACCTCCTCACGAGCGCCCGTCTCGAGATCACGCACATCCAGGAACGCGCCCGCTGACGAGCCTCGGGCGGTGCCGCCGTCACGCCGGCACCCGCACCGTCGCCCGCAGGCCGCCGAGCGGGCTGTCGTGGAGCGAGACGTCGCCGCCATGGGCACGGGCGATGTCGCGGGCGATCGATAGGCCGAGGCCCGAGCCGCCGGCATCCTGCCGCGCATCGTCGAGGCGCACGAACGGCTTGAACACCTCCTCGCGGCTCTCGAGCGCGATGCCCGGGCCGTCGTCGTCGATCGAGACGAAGAACGCCCGCGCCTCGGCCCGGCCGGAGATCGCCACCGTCTCGCCGTAGCGCGCGGCGTTGGCGGCGAGGTTGAACAGGCAGCGCCGGAACGCGTCCGGCCGGACGGTGACCGAGGGCGACCCGGCCAGCTCGAAATCCGAGACCTGGGCGCCCAGGCGCTCGACGTCGGTGCGCAGGTCCTCCAGCAGGGCGCGCATGTCGGTCGGCGCCGCGTTCTCGGCCGAATCACCGCGGGCGAAGGCGAGGTAGCCTTCCAGCATCCGGCTCATCTCGTCGACGTCGCGCGAGAGCTCGTCGATCTCCGGGGTCTGCTCGATCAGGGCGAGCGAGAGGCGGAACCGGGTGATGATGGTGCGCAGGTCGTGGCTCACGCCGTTGAGCATCGTCGTGCGCTGCTCCATCGCCCGCTCGATGCGGCGCTTCATCTCGATGAAGGCGTGGCCGGCCTGGCGGACCTCGCGGGCGCCGCGGGGGCGGAACTCGATCTCGCGGCCCTTGCCGAAGCCCTCCGCCACCGCGGCCAGCCGCAGGATCGGCTTGATCTGGTTGCGCAGGAACAGGATCGCCACGCCGAGCAGCACCATCGACGAGCCGATCATCCAGACCAGGAAGATGTGCGAGTTCGAGGCGTAGGCCTGCGAGCGGCGGGCGGTGATGCGCATCACCCCGTCGGGGATCGCGACGCGGATCTCGATCAGGTTCGAGCGCCCGACGGTGTCGATCCAGAACGGCCGGCCGATCTGCCGCTTCAGCTCGTCCGACAGCGCCTCGTCGAGGATCGAGAAGAACGGCCGCGGCCCCGGCGGCGGGATCTTGGCCCCCTTCAGGATGTCGAGGTCGAGGTTCAGCCGCTCGCCAGCGATGCGCGAGAGCGTCTCGGCGTCCTTGTCCTGGGGATAGACCTCGTAGATGTCGATCAGGGCCGCGACGTCGGCGGTGACGGCCGAGGACAGGCGCTTGGTCACCAGCTGCCAGTGCCGCTCCATGAAGGTGTAGGCGATCACCGATTGCAGCAGCACCACCGGGGCGATGATGATGATCAGCGAGCGGGCATAGAGCCCCTTCGGCAGCAGGTCGCCGATGGCGCGGGCGAGCCGCTTCCACAGGGTGCGCGGGCCGCCCAGCCGGCGCTGGGCCGGGCGACGCACGGTCGTGAGGTCCGGCGCGGTCATGCCGGGCACCGTGCGGGGCGGGGTGCTGTCGTGCCGGGGAATGTCGGGGCCGGCGGGAGGCGGCGCATCGGGCGAAGGTCCGGGCGGAGGCCCCGGAAGCGGGACGTCCGTCTTATGCCACTGCCGACGCGCCGCTCCAACGCGCGCTCGGTCCGACGCCGATCAGGATGCCGGCGCCGAGCAGCACGAGGCGGCCGTCAGGCCGTCCTCGCGCACCTCGTGCGTACCGGCCTCGGTGCTGCGGATCCGATAATTCGGCGCGCCCGCCTCGGCCGGCAACAGGCCGATCACCTCGAAGATGCGGTTGCCGTTTCGCGCCGCCGCGAGGTCGCGGCGACGCACGAGCTGCCCGAGATGAAACTTGTGGCCCATGTCGTGCTCTCCCACTGTCGCGCTCCCTTACGCGACGCGGGGCGGCTTCGGTTTCGCTTCGGGGATCGGCGAACGCGAGAGACTGAGGATCGTCCGCTGCGGACGCCCTGACTTCTGGGCGATCTCCTCGTCCTGTGCCGAGATCACCTCGCGGGCCGGCTCGTCGCCGTCGAGACCACCGAGGATCTCCATCGGGACGCGGCGGTTCGAGGCTTGCGAACCGTCCTCGTAGACCACGTCGAACAGCACGGAGCCTCGCTCCTGCGGCCTTTGCCTGGTGCGCTTACTCATTGCCTGCTTGGGGTTGGGGTCAACGTGAAACGCCGCCCAGGGATGGAACGGCTCCCGATCGATGGGCGGACCGGGGCGGGAGACGCCACCCGGCCCGTCAGCGGGAGCCGCATGCGGCTGGCGAGAAGGGCCTCGGCCGGCATCGAGGCTGAGATGGCGCAGGTCCGCGCGTTTGGCAACGCACGGCACGTCCGCGCGCCTTGCAGACGTCCGCGCGCGAGAAGCCGAAGGCGTTGGGGCCGTGTGCGGCGACCGCTCGCAGCCGCCGTGGCGCATCAGCCGGCGAGGGAGAGCTCGCTCTCGTTGGCGGCGCGCTCGCCGGCCGAGGACTTGATCCGGTAGCAGGGCTCGCCGGTCCGGTCCTCGGGCATCAGGCGGACGATCTCGCACAGCAGGCCCGAGGCATCGTCCTTGACGGAGCCGAAGCCGCCGCGCGACTGACGGACACGCTGGCCGAGCTTGAACTTGTGGGACATCGTACATCACTCCTGATCGCCGCGACGCCGGCTGCCGGACCCGGGGCGGGTGCGACGTTCGAAGTGACGGATTCGGCTGGGTCGGGTGGCGCCGGCCCGCCCGCCGCGGCCTGAGCCGCGTCGGTCGGATCGCCGCCGGGGCTCGGCTGCGGGCCTACTTGCGCGCGCGCAGCTTGCGCGCCGCGAAGCGGGCGTCGCGTGCCTCTTTCTGCTCGGCGGCCAGGGCGGCCTGACGCTCGGCCTTCTCGGCGGCGATGCGCAGCACCTCGGCAGCCTCGAACTCGCGCTGGGCCTTCGCCTCGGCGACGCGCTGGATCTCGGCGGCGACCCGGGCGGCCTCGCGCTCCTTGTTGCGCTCCTCGCGGGCCTCGATCACGGCCTGACGCTCGGCCTGGCGGGCGACGACGGCGGGATCATCGGCGGCCGGCCGCGAACGATAGCGCGCCAGCATCGCTTCCCGCGCCTTCGCAGCGGTCTCGAGCCGGTCGGAGAACTGGTTGTCCTTGGATTGATTCACACAAGATCCTTATGCGCCACCGGCCCCATGCCGGCTGCGGTCAAACAGGTCGGACCGAATCGCAAGGCTCGCGGCCCATGACGCTCGGCGGATGGCGGGCGCCCCGCCGTGGCGGGACGCGGTCGGCGATGAGGCTCGCTCATCGCGATTCGGTCGCAACGCTCCGAAAACGCGCGAAGCCGTCCCGGGTGGGACGGCTTCGACGACGATCCGAGGCGAACTCGGTGCTCAGGCGGCCTGGAGGCTGCCGGCGGACTGCTTGCCGCTACGACGATCGGTCTCCATCTCGTAGGAGATCTTCTGGCCTTCGGTCAGGCCGCGCATTCCGGCGCGCTCCACAGCCGAGATGTGCACGAAGACGTCCTTGCCGCCGTCATCCGGCTGGATGAAGCCGAAGCCCTTCTGATCGTTGAACCACTTGACGGTGCCGGTGCTCATAGAAAATTCCGTATCTTATCAGTCGTCATAATTCGACCGGCGCATGTGAATCACGCGCCAGGTCGCGGGTCGTCGAAATGTGGGAGAAAATCAGCGCACGTCCATTACGGACGGAACGGCCGGATATCTGGCCAGAGATCGATGTTGTACTTTTTGCACACTCGGCGACATTTAGCAAACACCGCGTGCGACAAACACGAAAGCGCGCGTCTCGATCCGAGAACCGCACGGTGGGTCGACGGCAAATCGTTCGGCGGGAATGCGGGAAAGCGTGCTAGGCTCGGGTCATGCCCGCCACGCGCTCGTGCGGACGGTCTCTTCCTTCGAGGTGGACATGGCGCGCATCCCCGAGACCGGTGACTCCTCCGTCGTTTCGATGGCGGAATACGACAAGCGCGCCAAGCGGATCTCCGGAAACACGAGCGAGATCGCCGAGGACCTGAAGAAGAGCCGCCAGGCGACGAGCCTTCGCCTGATCGAGACCGCCGAGCGCAAGGCCTCGACCCCGCGCCTGACGCTCGTCGGCTCCGGCGAGGAGCCGCCCGGCACCGACTGATTGGCTCTTGGCGCGGTCGGAGCGGCCGGACGTATCATCAAGCCCGCGCGTCGCGTTCGCGGGGGCTGAACGTACGATCCCGAAGGCATCGCGCAATCGCGGACGAGCCGCTACCGCAGCGCCAGGCTGCGGCGGGCTCGGCGGCGCTGCAACCACAGGCTCGCCGCGAGCGCCGTGCCGATCACGACGGCCGACACCGCCGTCGTCAGGCTTCCCAGCGCGTAGATCTCCGGCGTCGTCACCGTGGTGGTGAGACCCTGGAGCTCGAGCGGCAGGGTGTTGCGCCCGCCGATCGCCTGGCTGGTGCGGGCGAGCTCGTCGAAGGACAGGGTGAAGCCGAACAGGGCGACGCCGACCAGGGCCGGCGCCAGGATCGGGACCACGACGTGGCGCAGCGTCTGCGCTCCGGTTGCGCCGAGGTCGCGGGCGGCCTCCTCGTAGGCCGGATCGAACCGGTTGAAGACCGCGAACATGATGAGAAGGCCGAAGGGCAGCGTCCAGGTCAGGTGCGCCCCGAGCGCCGAGGTGTAGAGCCCCATGGCGGTGCCGTGGTCCTGCAGCCATCCCCAGCCGGTGGCGGCCGCCAAAGCGTTGATCGCGTCGTCGACCAGACGGAACTCGAGGCCGATCCCGAGGGAGACCACGATCGAGGGCACGATCAGGCTGGCGACCGCGATGGCGAACAGGGCGTTGGCGCCGCGAAAGCCCTTGCGGAAGGCGAGGCCCGCGAAGAACGCCAGGACGACGGTGAGCGCCATCACCACGAAGCCGAGGCGGAGCGAGCGCCCGAACGCCGCCCAGATGTCGACGATGCCGCCGCCGGCCCAGAGCTTGGCGAACCAGTGCGTCGAGACGCCGTTCATCGGAAACGTCAGGCCGCCCTGCGGACCCTGGAAGCTCAGCGCCAGGATCGTCAGGGTCGGGCCGTAGAGGAACAGCACGTAGAGCGCAAAGAACGCGGCCAGCGCGGCGAAGGCCAGGCCTCGGGGACGATCGCTCACGCCGAAGGCTCCGTCATGGTCAGAGTTCCCGCCGCAGGTCGATCACCCGGGTGAGCCCGAGGATCATCATCAGCACGGCGGCGAGCAGCACCACGGCGTTGGCGGCCGCGGCCGGGAACTGCAGGTACGACATCTGCACCTGGATCACCTTGCCGACCGACGCGATCTGCTGGCCGCCCATCACCCCGACGGTGACGAAGTCGCCCATCACGAGGGTGAGCACGAAGATCGTCCCGATGGCGATGCCCGGCTTGCACAGGGGAACGATCACGCTCCACAGCGTCTGCCACCCCGTGGCCCCGGCATCGTAGGCCGCCTCGATCAGCGATCGGTCGATCCGCGCCATGCTGTTGAAGATCGGCACGATCATGAAGACCGTGTAGAGGTGCACGAAAGCCAAGGTCACCGAGAAGTCCGAGTACAGCAGACCCTCGATCGGGCTCCCGATCACGCCCATCCCCTGCAGGGTGTCGTTGACGAGGCCGTTGCGCCCGAGCAGCGGGATCCACGAGATCATGCGGATCACGTTCGAGGTCCAGAACGGGATCGTGCACAGCAGGAACAGCCCCATCTGCACGGTGCGCGAGCGGACGTGGAAGGCGAGGAAGTACGCGACCGGGAACCCGATCAGCAGCGTGAAGGCCAGCGTCAGCGCGCAGAACTTGAGAGTCGAGAGATAGGTCCGCGCCGTGGTGCACGGGTCGGCGAGGTTGCCGCAGCCCTCGAACACGTCGCGGTAGTTCTGCAGCGTGAAGGCCGGGATGATCTCGTACTCGTTGTACTCCCAAAAGCTGACCATCAGCGTCAGCAGGAGCGGGATCGCGAGGAAGACCAGGAACACCAGCGCCATCGGCGCGGCCTGGAGATAGGCGAGGGGCCGCCGGCGGCGGGCCGGGGCGGCCTCGGCCCGAACCGAATTCGCCGGCACGTCGGCGAGGGCGGGAAGCGCAACGTTGCTCATCGCGAGCCCTCCGACCGATGCAGCGGGCGCCGTTCCCTTCCGCGTCCGCGGGCGACCGGTTCCACGGCGCCTGTCCTCGAATCGCGGGTTCCCTCTCCCGTTCGGGAGAGGGGGCAGGGCGGTGCTTCGAACGATCCATGCATAGGCGAAATGCCGAAGTGCGTGAGCACCATGGCCTCGGCGAACGAAGGGCGCGGCGCAGCCATCGTCCTCACGCCGCGATGAACTCGTTCCACTTGCGGACCATGTAGGTGTTCTCGTCCATGACCGCGTTCCAGCAGGCGACCGCGCCCATGCGGGCCTCGAAGGCGCCGCCGTCGCGGGTGGCGCCGGCCTTCTCGAGCAGGCCGCCGTCGGGGCCATGGATGTCCTTCTCGGCGGGCTTGCCCTCCATCCAGTAGGCCCACTCGTACGGCTCCATCTGGGTCTTGGCGGTCTCGGGCACGGCGGAATAGTAGCCCTGGCGGTTGAGGTAGGCGCCGGCCCAGCCGGAAAGGAACCAGTTGACGAAGTCGTAGGCCGCGTCGAGCTTGCGGCCGGTCAGCGTCTTCGGCAGGCCGAAGCCCGTGGCCCAGGCGCGGTAGCCTTCCTTCAGCGGCTGATAGGTGCAGGCGACCCCCTGCGTGCGCACCTTGGTGACGGCGGGCGACCACATCGACTGGATCACCGTCTCGCCGGACGCCATCAGGTTCACGGATTCGTTGAAGTCCTGCCAAAAGGCGCGGAACTGGCCGGCGCGCTTGGCCTCGATCAGCAGCTTGATCGTGCGGTCGATCTCCGCCTTCGTCATGTTGCCCTTGTCGGCGTAGGTGTAGTCGCCGGTGGCCTCCACCACCATCGCCGCGTCCATGATGCCGATGGAGGGGATGTTGAGAATCGAGGCGCGGCCCTTGAACTCGGGGTTCAGCAGCTCCTTCCAGCTGGTGATCGGGCGCTTGATCAGGTCCGGGCGGATGCCGAGCGTGTCGGCGTTGTAGGTCGTCGGGATCAGGGTGATCCACTCGGTCGGCGATGACGCGAAGGTCTTGCCCGTCTGGCCTTCGAGGTAGAACACCTTCTTCGGCGCGGTGCCCTGGTCGCCGATCGCCTTGCCGGCGATCTCACCCTTGGTGAAGATCGGGGTGATCTTGTCGGCGTTCTTGATCCGGCGCGCATCCATGCCGAGGATGTTGCCCGAGGGGACGATCTTCTTCAGACTGAAGAACTCGGTGTCGATCAGGTCGAAGGAGTTCGGCTGCGTCACCGCGCGCTTCGTCACCTCGTCGGTGACGACCGGGATGTACTCGATCGTGATCCCGAGATCCTCCTTCACCTTCCGGGCGATGTCGCCGGACTGGTTCACGGCGGTGCCGAGGTAGCGCAGCGTCACCGGCTCGGCCGCGTGGACGGCGGGAAATCCGGTGATCGGCCCGGCCGCGAGGGCGGTGCCGGCTCCCTGGAGCAGCGTGCGCCGCGTGAATCTGATGCCGTTGGTCATCGTCGTCCCTTTCTTTTCTTGATGCCGGTCGCCTCAGGCGTCGAGGCGGTGCGCGGCGGCGGGGTCCCAGCCGAGCGCCACGCGGTCGCCCGGCGCCAGCGGGCGGCCGGCGAAGGTCGCGTCGTCGACGACCGCGCTCAGCCCGCCCGGCTCGGTCATCCCGTCCGCCTCGAGCGCCACCTGCACGCTGGCGCCCTGGTACTCGACCGCGAGGACGCGGGCCTGCACGGCGCCGTCGCCGGCCTCGGCCCCGAGCCGCATCCGGTCGGCGCGCACCGCGACCTTGCCCTCGGGCAGGGCGATGACGTTGTGGCCGCCGATGAAGCGGGCGACGAAGGCCGAGGCCGGCCGCTCGAACACCGTGCGCGGGTCGCCGGCCTGCTCGATCTTGCCGCCGTTCATCACCACGACGAGGTCGGAGAGCGCCATCGCCTCCTCCTGGCTGTGGGTGACGTGGATGAAGGTGAGGCCGAGCTCGGCCTGGATGCGCTTGAGCTCCACCCGCATCCGCACCCGGAGGAACGGGTCGAGGGCCGAAAGCGGCTCGTCGAGGAGCAGCACCTTCGGTCCGGTGACCAGCGCGCGGGCGAGCGCCACGCGCTGCTGCTGCCCGCCCGAGAGCTGCGCCGGAAGCCGGTCGGCGAGGTGCCCCATCTGCACGAGGTCGAGCATCGCGTCGGCCTTGGCGCGGCGCTCGGCCTTCGCGACGCCGCGCATCCTGAGCGAGAACGCGACGTTGTCCCGGCAGGTCAGGTGCGGGAACAGCGCGTAGCTCTGGAACATCATCGCCGTGCCGCGCTCCGCGGGCGGCGCGTCACCGACGGCACGCGGGCCGATCACGACCTCGCCGGCGCTGACCGCCTCGTGGCCGCCGATCATCCGCAGCGTCGTGGTCTTGCCGCAGCCCGACGGGCCGAGCAGGCAGCAATAGGCGCCCGACGGGATTTTCAGGTCGATCGCATCGACGGCGAGGGTCGCGCCGTAGCGCTTGGTCAGCCCGATCAGCTCGACGTTCATGCGGTTCCTTCGCCCGGCACCCCTGCGGCGAAACCGGGGAGCAAGCCGCGGGCCATCCCGGCCACGCCGATGCCGGGAAAACGATGCGCCGCCTGCCGCGTCGCGCTCGGGCCCGGAGAATCGGGCATATGCACTCGGCGCATGGACCCGGGCGCATGGAAGCGATGCCCTGCCCGCAGGCGGCCCCGTGCGGGCGCGCTTGTGGCGGCGGCCGCTTCGGTCTAACCCTCGCTGCCCCGAACACCCTGGATGCGAGACGGCCGGAGACGGCGCGTCGGTCAGCGCCCGCCGCCCGCGCGGCGGGTCCGCCGGAGTCCCACGAGTCCCATGTACATCGAACGCAAGGACGCGCCCGCGTCCCCGAAAACGCCCGGCGCCCGGGTCCTCGTGGTCGAGGCGCGCTTCTACGACGGCCTGTCCGACGACCTGCTCGAAGGCGCCCGCGCCGCCATCGCGGCGGCCGAGGCCGAGGCGACGGTCGTGACGGTGCCGGGCGCGCTCGAGATTCCGGCGACGGTGGCGATCCTACTCGCAGCGGCCGAGACGGCCGGCACGCCCTACGACGCCGTGGTGGCTCTGGGCTGCGTCATCCGCGGCGAGACCGGGCATTACGACATCGTCGCCGGCGAGAGCGCGCGCGCGCTGATGGACCTGTCCGTCGACCTGTGCCTGCCGCTCGGCAACGGCATCCTGACGGTGGAGAACGAGGCGCAGGCCCAAGCCCGTGCCCGCGTCTCCGAGATGAACAAGGGCGGCGGCGCGGCCGAGGCGGCACTCGCGGTGCTGGCGCTCAAGCGCGCGGCCGCCGCTGCATGAGAGCCTGACGATCATGACCAAGATCAATCCGCGCAGCGGCGCCCGGCTCTCCGTGGTGCAGGCGCTCTACGACATGGAGATCTCCGGCAAGGGCGTGCTCGACGCGCTCGCCGAGTTCGAGAACTTCTGGCTCGGCAAGGAGATCGATGGCGTGCTGCACCCGGCGGCCGAGCCGGCCTTCTTCCGCGACCTGCTGCGCGGCGTGGTGGAGGAGCAGCGCGCGATCGATCCGCAGATCGACCAGGCGCTGAGCCAGGGCTGGCCGCTCAAGCGCATCGAGGTGGTGCTGCGCGCCATCCTGCGCGCCGGCACCTACGAGCTGATGTTCCGCCGCGACGTTCCGGCCCGTGCCGCCATCTCGGAATACGTCGACGTCGCCCACAGCTTCTACACCGGCGACGAGCCGGGCATGGTCAACGCCGTCCTCGACAAGGTCGCGCGCCAGACCCGCGCGGCGGAACTGGCCGGCGCCAAGCAGGGGTGAGCGTCCGGTGAGCGCATCGCGCCCGACCGAGGACGCGCTGATCGCGCGCTACTTCGCGCCGCTCGCCGGCCCCGGCGCCGATGGCCTGCGCGACGATGCGGCGAGCCTCGCGCCGAGCCCCGGCCACGACCTCGTGCTCACCGCCGACGCGATCGTCTCCGGCGTCCATTACTTTCCCGACGACCCGCCCGGCTCGCTCGCGCGCAAGGCGCTCGGGGTGAACCTCTCCGACATCGCCGCCAAGGGCGCCGCGCCGCGCGGCTTCCTGCTCACGCTGGCTTTGCCGGCGGACTGGACCGAGGCGTGGCTCGCCGCCTTCGCCGAAGGGCTCGGGCAGGCGAGCCGGGCGTCCGGCTGCCCGCTGCTCGGCGGCGACACGGTGCGGTCGGGCGGTCCGGCGCTGATCGGCATCACCGCGATCGGCGAAGTCCCCGCGGGGCGCATCGTGCGCCGTACCACGGCGCGGGTCGGCGACCGGATCTGCGTCAGCGGCACCATCGGCGACGCGGCGCTCGGCCTGCGGATGCGGCTCAAGCCGGATGCCGAATGGGTCCGGGCGCTCGATGGCGCATCGCGCAGCCATCTGGCCGACCGCTACCTGCACCCGCGGCCGCGGCTGGCCCTCGCCGACGCGGTGCTGCGCTTCGCGACCGCGGCGATGGACGTGTCCGACGGGCTCGCCGGCGACCTCGCCAAGATGCTGGCCGGTGCCGGCGCGACGGCGACGATCGACACCGCGGCGCTCCCGCTGTCGCAAGCCGCCGCCCGCGTCGTCGATGGGAGGCCCGACCTCCTCGACGTCGCCGTCACCGGCGGCGACGATTACGAGATCCTCTGCACCGTGGCGCCCGACGACCTCGACGCGTTCCGCCAGGCGGCCTCGCTCGCGGGCGTGCCGGTCGCGGTCCTCGGCACCGTCGCCTCAGGCAGCGGACGGCCCGGCTTTCAAGGTGTCGACGGAGCCACGCGCGTTTTCGCGGCGGGCGCGTTCAGCCATTTCTGAAAAGGTCTCGGAGATCGTCCGGGCCTGAGGCGCCGCGTCGTGCGGCGAGCCCTCGGGCTCGCGGCCGAGCTGGCGCCGGACGTCGTCGATCAGGGTGGCGGCGATGATCGGCGTCCAATGGGCGAGTTCGGCCCGCTGCACCGCCGTGCCGCCGGGATGCGCATCGTCCCGCTCCGCCGGGGCGGAGAGCGAGCGCTGGAGGACCTGAAGCAGCGCGCCGTGCACGGACGGCGGCTGCATGCTGACACGTTCCGCCACCAGGAACTGCACCGCGTTCGTCAGCACCTCGATCGTCGCTGCGAGCTTCACCACCTGATCGCCACTCATCGTCGAGCACCCTTCGTTGATGCAACCGAAGGTAGTGTTCGTCATGGTTAACGGCCGGTAAACGTGCATCCCGCCGCGCGTCGCGGGGTCCGGATCGGACCACGCGCAAAACCCGGCCAACGATGAGCGGGCAGGCCGCAAATCAGAATTCAATGCTCATTGCTGCGTTGCAGCAAGATCTCGTGTCGAAATACAAAAGTGGCGTTTGCGCTCGACCGCGAAGTTTGGCAATCAAGTCTCGCACTTCTGGGAAGGAATGCCGAATCCGAGCCGTTCGTCCGGGCCCAAGGGCCAAGCTCGACAACATCAAGCCGACGCCAGGCATCACGAGAACAAGGGACGGGTGCATGACCGCTTTGCTGCTGATCATCCTGGGCGGGCTGTGCGCCGTCGCCTACGGCATCGTGACGATCAACGACGTGATGAGACGGGACGCCGGCACGCAGCGCATGCAGGAGATCGCCGCCGCGATCGCCGAGGGCGCGCAGGCCTACCTCAAGCGCCAATACGCCACCATCGGCCTCGTCGGCGTCGTGCTGTTCGCGGCTTTGGCCTTCTTCCTCGGGATCAAGGTCGCCATCGGCTTCCTCATCGGCGCGGTCCTGTCCGGGGCGGCCGGCTTCATCGGCATGAACGTCTCGGTGCGTGCCAACGTGCGCACGGCGCAGGCGGCCTCGACGTCGCTCGGCGGCGGCCTCGAGGTCGCGTTCAAATCGGGCGCCGTAACCGGCATGCTGGTCGCGGGGCTCGCGCTGCTCGGCGTCGCCTTCTACTACCTTTATCTCACCCGCGGGGCCGGCCTGCCGCCGGCCAGCCGCGAGGTCATCGACGCGCTCGTCGCGCTCGGCTTCGGCGCCTCGCTGATCTCGATCTTCGCCCGCCTCGGCGGCGGCATCTTCACCAAGGGCGCCGACGTCGGCGGCGACCTCGTCGGCAAGGTCGAGGCGGGGATCCCGGAGGACGACCCGCGCAACCCCGCCACCATCGCCGACAACGTCGGCGACAACGTCGGCGATTGCGCCGGCATGGCGGCCGACCTGTTCGAGACCTACGCCGTCACCGTCGTTGCCACGATGGTGCTCGCGGCGATCTTCTTCGGCGGGCAGGTCGACGTCGCGGGCCGCAACGTGCTCGAGGCGATGATGATCTATCCGCTCGCCATCGGCTCGGCCTGCATCCTCACCTCGATCGCCGGCACCTACGCCGTGCGGCTCGGGTCGAACCAGTCGATCATGGGGGCACTGTACAAGGGCCTGATCACCGCGGGCGTGCTCTCGGTCGGGGCCATCGCCGCCGTCAACCTCGCCCTGTTCGGCGGTTTCGCGACGCGCTTCACCACCTCCACCGGCGTCAGCTTCACGTCGGGCGGCCTGCTCGGCTGCGCGGTGATCGGCCTCGCGATCACCGCGCTGATCGTGGTCATCACCGAGTACTACACCGGCACGAACTTCCGCCCGGTGAAGTCGATCGCCGACGCCTCGGTCACCGGGCACGGCACCAACGTGATCCAGGGCCTCGCGGTCTCGCTCGAATCGACCGCGCTTCCGGCCCTCGTGATCGTCGGCGGCATTATCTCCACCTATGCGCTGGCGGGGCTGTTCGGCATCGCCATCGCGGTCACGGCGATGCTGGCGCTCGCCGGCTTCATCGTGGCGCTCGACGCCTTCGGCCCGGTCACCGACAACGCCGGCGGCATCGCCGAGATGGCGGGCCTGCCCTCCGAGGTCCGCAAGTCCACCGACGCCCTCGACGCCGTCGGCAACACCACCAAGGCGGTCACCAAGGGCTACGCGATCGGCTCGGCCGGCCTCGGGGCGCTGGTGCTGTTCGCCGCCTACACCTCGGACCTCGACTACTTCATCGCCAACGCCAGCGACACGCAGTACCGCTTCTTCAAGGGCGTCACGGTCGATTTCTCGCTGTCCAACCCCTACGTCGTCGTCGGCCTGCTGATCGGGGGGCTGATCCCGTTCCTGTTCGCCGGCATGGCGATGACGGCCGTGGGCCGGGCGGCCGGCGCCGTGGTCGAGGAGGTCCGCCGCCAGTTCCGGGAGAAGCCGGGGATCATGGCCGGCACCGACCGGCCGGATTACGGCCGCGCCGTCGACATGCTGACGCGGGCGGCGATCCGCGAGATGATCGTGCCCTCGCTGCTGCCGGTGCTGATGCCGATCGTGCTGTTCTTCGCGATCCAGCTCGTCGCGGGCAAGTCCCAGGCCTTCGCCACGGTCGGCGCGAGCCTGCTCGGCGTGATCCTTACCGGCCTCTACGTGGCGATCTCGATGACCTCGGGCGGCGGCGCCTGGGACAACGCGAAGAAGTACATCGAGGACGGCCATCACGGCGGCAAGGGCTCGGACGCGCACAAGGCGGCCGTCACCGGCGATACCGTCGGCGACCCCTACAAGGACACCGCCGGCCCCGCGGTGAACCCGGCAATCAAGATCACCAACATCATCGCATTGCTGCTGCTGGCGATCCTGGCGCATGCGTGAGGTCGATGCCGGTCGATCCCATCTTCCTCCTCATCCTGAGGTAGCCGCGCGATCGGTCCTCAAAGGAGGCCTCCGGACCGCTCGGCGGCCTCTGGAGGGCGCCTTGGAGGGTTCCGCGTCGCTGCGGCACCTCGGGATGAGGTGTGGTCTCGGATGCGGGGCGGATCCGACGGACTTCAAGCAACCGTCCCGATCGCCTCGCAGCGAAACGCGCCGTACGCGCCGCGGGCCAGGCGCTCGGCCAGGGCCGGCATGAACAGCGCGGCTTCCTCCGCCAGGCGCCAGGGCGGGTTGACCACGATCAGGCCGTTGCCGGTGAGCCGCGTGTCGTCGGGCCGGTCGATCATGAGGTCGAGGCGGAGCGCCGGGCGGGTCAGGGCGCCGTTTAGCGCGGCGACCATGCGGTCGACGGCGGCGAGGTTTTTGATCGGGTACCAGGCCAGGAACACGCCGGTCGGCCACTTCGCCACCGCCCGGGCCAGATGGGCGCCGAGCCGGTCGACCTCGCCCGGCACCTCGTAGGGCGGGTCGATCAGGACGAGCCCGCGGCGCTCGGGCGGCGGGATCATCGCGTTGAGGGCGGTCCAGCCGTCAAGGTGCAGCACCTTGGTGCGGGCGTGACCGTTGAAGCGCTCGCGCAGCACCGCGTGGTCCTCGGGATGCAGCTCGACGAACACGCCCTGGTCCTCGGCCCGCAGGAACTCGCGGATCAGCGCCGGCGAGCCGGGATAGGTGGTGGCGCCGTGGCGCGCCCGGACCGCGGCGACCGCGGCGCGGTAGGGGGCAAGCAGATCCTCCACGGCCTGCGGAAACGGGTCGTCGAGGCGTCCCCAGCCGTCGACCCACTCGGCGGTGCGCCCGGCCTCTTCGGCGGTGAGGTCGTAGAAGCCGAGGCCCGCATGGGTGTCGATCGCCCGATAGGGCGCCGGCTTGAGGCCGAGATGCGCGAGCACCCGCGTCAGCACAAGGTGCTTGAGCACGTCCGCGAAGTTGCCGGCATGGAAGGCGTGGCGATAGTTCATGACGGACGATCAAGCGGATCCGGCGGCCCGGGTCCAGCCGTCGGACCCCGAATCCGCCGAAAAGGCTCAGCGCGCGGCGCCGACCGTGATCTCGGGCGCGCGGCAATTGCCGCGCGCGACCTCCGGGCAGGCGGCGAACCCGCGCAGGTCCTTGGTGAAGCAGATCCGCACGTCCTGGAGCTGCCCGCGGGCGCAGGACACCGCCATCATGTCCGGCCGCAAGCCGGGGTTCGCGGTCACGAACTGCCGCGCGATCTCGATCGGCGCCAGGCGGCGCTCCGAACCCGAGGTCTTGAGGTCGTCGGGGATGGTCACCGCCAGGCGCGCCGTGCGGGCGGCGTTGAAGTAGGCGGTCGGGTCGAGGCCGGAGCAGGTGCCGTGCTTGCGCCACTCGTAGCGGGCGAGCCCCTCGCTCGGGTAGACCTGGCCGGCGACCTCCATGGCCTGCGGCGTCGGCGAGCGCTGCACGGCCGAGCAGTTCTGCGGGTAGCCGCGGGTGTATTGCGGCCACAGCCCGTGCACGACGAAGCCGAGGCCGCGCCCGGCGGCGCATTGGCGGTCGTCGCGCTGGCCGGCGGTCTCGCAGTAGGTCGGGGACCAGGACAGGGCCAGGACGTAGAAGTCGAAGCCGCCGGGCGTGTCGTTGCCGCGGCCGAAGCCGCCGTAATCCTGCGCCTGCGCGCTTCCGGCGGCCAGCAGGGCCGCCAGGGCGAGGCCGGCACGCGTCACGGGCGCGCCATGCGGCAGGCGGTGGCGTAGGCGTAGCTCAGGTCGCGGTCGAGGCCGTGGACGCAGAGCTCGACGCCCCAGGTCGCGCCGATGATGCCGAGGCTCTCGCGCACGGAGTAGTCGACCTTGCGGCGGACGCCGTCCGAGGTGGTCGCGGTCGCGGTGCAGAATCGACGTGGGATGAAATCGAGGCCCCACGGTCGCCACGCCGTCCGCTCGATCGTGTCGTAGGCTACGATCGTCAGGGACGAGTTCCAGAACTTCGCCTCCTTCTCGGCGAACTGCGTCGAGACCTTCTCCAGCACGCTCGAATCCTGGCAAGCCGGGATGTTGGCGTCGAAGGGGAAGGCGCGCTCCTCGGAAGGCTCGATGTCCTCCCGCGCCGAGCGGGCGAAGGCCGGCTGCAGGCAGCCGGCGAGGATGAGGCCGACGCCCAAAGCGACGGAGAGGGCGTTCAAGCGCATGGCGGGTGCTTTCCGCGTGTTGTCCTGCATCCGGGGACGATGGCCCGGGGCACGCTCAAGTCAAGCCGGACGACCCGTCCGGCCACGCTTTCGCGGGCCGGTGGCGCACGGGAGGCACACCCGCCGGCCGGGTGACGCTCAGTAGATCGGCCCCGACGCCAGCCCGGGCGCGGCGAGCGAGAGCGGCTCCTCGGAACCGCCACCCACGTTTTCCTCCGGCAAGGCCGCCGCGACGCGGGGCGCGGGACGTGACGGAAGCGGGCGCGGCGCCGGGGCCGAGGCGTAGGCCGAGGGCGCCGCCGGCCGGGCGGGCGCGCGGGCGACCTGTGTCGGGCTGGCGGCCCGGGACATCGGCGTCGCGCCGTAGGGATCGTCCTCCTCGATATCCACCGGGGCCTGCGGCGGCGCCGGCTGGCGCTCGGGCGGGCGGGGGCGGGACATCGGCCGCGGGCTGTCCGAGCCGAGCTGTGGCGTGAACTTGATCAGCGGCTGGCAGATCCGCTTCAGCCCGCGCGGGTCGTGGCGCGCCAGGTCGACGTGGATGTGGTCGTAGTGGAACACGTTGGAGCCGGGCGCCAGCACGGTGGTGAAGCGCTGGCAGGCCCCGATGAAGACCTCGCGCAGGAAGCCCTGCTCGGCCTCCGTGCCGCGCCAGCCGCCCTTGACGGTGATGACGTAGCCGTCGGCGAGCTTGAACGACATCACGTCGATGGCGTTGCCGAAGGAATGCTCGGACAGCTTGGCGCCGACCTGGTTGTTGCGCCCGCGGCAGGCGTAGGAGCCGGCGTTGATCTCGGCGACCGGCTGGCCGAAATACAGGTTCGCCGCCGGCTGGATCGTGTCGGCGAGCCAGGCTTCGGCTTCCGCGAGCGCCGGGCAGCCGAGCGTCATGCGCTGCTTTAGGACCACGGCGCCGCCGCCGAGCCGCGTCACCCGGAACGGCTGCGTCATGCCGCAGGGGCCGGGCCCGTCGATCTCCTTGGACGGGACGACGAACTCGGTCGGCTCGACGAGCTTCTTGGCCAGGCACACCTGCTCCGCCTGGTCGCGCCAGGCGTCGCGGCGCTCAAACTTGTTGATCGCACAGCCGGTGAGCCCCGCGCCGAACAGCGCAAGGGCGGAGAATGCGAGAACGCTACGCCACATGACGCGGAGAATGATCACGGACGCGTAAACGCGATGCTAACGCTGCCGCCTTCGCGGCGGGGCCTTGCGCATGCTACGCCCCGGGCACCGCCGGCCGGGCCTTCGCGCATCCGCGCACGAAACCTGCACCGGCGCCCGCGGCGGTCGTCGTCGGACCCGCCCCGGAACCGGCGGCCTTCGCGATGGGCCCTCAAGTCAAGGACGCGTGATGCTTTCGTTGGTCGACCTGCGCCGCCGCATCGAAGCCGGCACCCTCACGCCGGAGGGCGCAATCCGCCTGTCGCAGGAGGCGATCCTCGCGCGCGATCCGGTGGTGCGCGCCACCGTCGTCACCGATCCCGCGCCCGCCGTCACCGATGCCGGGCCGCTCGCCGGGATCGCGGTGGGCGTCAAGGACATCATCGACACCGCCGCGATGCCGACGCAGATGGGCTCGCCGATCTACGACGGCTGGCGCCCGAAGGCCGACGCCGCCATCGTCATGCGGCTCAAGGCGCTGGGCGCGGTGGCGCTGGCCAAGACCACGACCTCGCCCTTCGCCAGCGTCGATCCGACCGAGACCACGAACCCGCACGATTCGAACCACACGCCCGGCGGCTCCTCGGCGGGCTCCGCCGCCGCGGTCGGGGCCGGGATGCTGCCGCTGGCCCTCGGCACCCAGACCGGCGGCTCGGTGATCCGGCCGGCGAGCTTCTGCGGCTGCGCCGCGATCAAGCCGTCGTTCCGGCTGCTGCCGACGGTGGGCGTGAAGACGTTCTCGTGGGCCCTCGACACGCTCGGCCTGTTCGGGGCCGGCATCGGCGACGTCGCCCACGCGCTGGCGCTGATCGCCGGCCGTCCGGCGATCGACCTCGGCGGCACCGCGCCCGGCACGCCGCGGGTCATGGTCGTGACGCAGGACTACGCCGAAGCCCCGGCGCCCGAGGCGCAAGGAGCGCTCGACCGTGCGCGGCAGGCGGCCGAGCGCGCGGGCGCGCTGGTGCGCGACTTCGCGCTGCCGGCGGAGTTCGCCGCGGCGTTCGAGAGCCACGGGACGATCCAGGATTTCGAGGCGCGCCAGGCGCTGGCCTGGGAATACGCCCACCATCGCGACGCCCTGAGCCCGCGGCTCGGTCCGCAGCTCGACGCCGCGCAGGGGCTCGACGCGGCCGCCTACGACGACGCCCGCCGCAAGGCGCACCGGGCGCGGCGCCTGCTGAAGACGCTGTTCTCGGATTTCGACGCGATCCTGACCTATTCGGCCCCCGGCTTCGCGCCGCGGACGCTGGCCTCGACGGGCGACGCCCGCTTCAACCGCCTGTGGACGCTGATGGGCGTGCCCTGCGTGAACGTGCCGGTGCCGGGGGACGGACTGCCCGTCGGCGTGCAGGTGATCGCCCGGTTCGGCGACGACGGGCGGGCCCTCGCCGTCGCCGCGATGATCGAGGGCGCCCTGGAACGGTAGGGCGCCCACAGCGCGTCAGACGGTGGCGTCCTCGCCGAGCGTGTCCTCGACGTAGAGCTGCTCCAGCAGCACCTTGATCACCGCCATCATCGGCAGGGCCAGCGCGATGCCCCACAGGCCGAAGATCACGCCGAGCACGAGCTGCCCGGCGAAGATCGTCGCCGGCGGGATGTCGAGGGCGCGCTTCTGGATGAACGGCGTCAGCCCGTAGCTCTCCAGGCACTGCACCAGCAGGTAGACGCCGAGCGCGCCGAGCAGCGCGTTCACCCCCGAGGCGAGGCTCGCCAGCAGGATGATCACGCCGGCGACGAGCGGACCCACCGTCGGCACGAAGGCCAGCAGGCCGGCCTGGAGCCCGAGAATCAGCGAGCCGCCGATGCCGAGGAAGGCGAGGCCGCCCCAGATGCACAGGAAGATCACCGTCATCGTGATGAGCTGGCCGAACAGCCAATGCCGCAGGGTCTCGCCGGCCCCGTCGAGCACCTTCGACCAGCGATCGCGCTTCCTGGGCGGGATGAAGCGCAGCACCCCGTCGCGGTAGCTCGCCGGATCGGCGGCGAAGGACAGGCCGAGGAAGACGATCACCAGCACGTTGCCGAGCGCGCTGAACAGCCCGATGATCACCGCCGCCGCCGGGCCCAGAACGTTGCCCGCATCCGACAGGAGCGAGCCCGGGCTCTTGATCGCGCTCGAGGCGAGGCCGCCGAGGCCTTCCGGCTTCTTGGCGTCGTCCTTGGGCGCGGGCTTCTCGTCCTTGCCCTTGCCGTCCGGCCCGCCGACGGAGTCGAGGATCGGCAGGTCGATGCCGTAGGACGACAGCCACGACGTGAGCGTGCCCGCCTGGCTCTTGATCGTCTGGCCGAGGTCGCGCCCCTGCTGCACCACGGTCGCGCCGCCGAAGCCGATCAGGCCGATGGCCGCCGCCGCGACCGCGAGGCTGGCGATCGTCAGCCGCAGGCCGCGGGGCAGGGGCAGGACGTGGCCGAGGCCACGGGTCAGCCCGTCGAGGAAGACGCCGAGGAGCACTCCGGCGAAGACCAGGAACAGCGTCGCCACCGACATCCAGGCCAGCGCCAGCAGCGCCACGAACGACACCACCGCGATGCCGGATGCGGCGAGCGGCAGCGTCCCTCGCCAGGGGCCGACGGGCCCGGCGAACGCTTCGGTCTTGGGTTCGGCCATGTCGTCCTTCGAAACTGGTGCGGCGTCGGCGCTCACGAGCGCCCCCGCGCCGCCCGGGTCAACCCTCGGGCGCCGCCTCTGCACCGAGGATCGCGGCCCAGCGCGCGGCGGCCGCGTCGTCCGCCTCCGCCGCCTCGACCCAACCGCCGGTGGTCCCGTCGACGAGATGCTCGCGCTTCCAGAACGGGGCGCGCGTCTTGAGGTAGTCCATCAGGAAGCTCGCCGCCTCGAAGGCCGCGACGCGGTGGCTCGATGCGGTGAGCACCAGCACGATGCCCGCGCCCGGCGCGACGCGGCCGTAGCGATGGATCACCCGGACCGCCTTGAGCGGCCAGCGCGCTTCGGCCGCCGCCGCCACGCGCCCGATTTCGGCTTCGGCCATGCCGGGATAATGCTCGAGCTCCAGCGCCGTCAGCCGGCCGCCCTCGTCGCGGCACAGGCCGGTGAAGGTGACGACCGCGCCGGCGCGACCGGCGAGCCGCGCGTTCAGCGCGTCGATCTCGGCGGCGACGTCGAAGGGCTCGGCCTGGATGCTGACGGAGGGCAGGGAAGCAGCGGGCATCGGTCTCTCATCGCGGCAACGCGGGTGACGGCGGCGTGACGACGAAACACGCTTGCGCCTGACTCGGCCACCGCCTGCGCCTATATGGCATATCGGCTCGCTCCCCGCGGGGGGCGGCCGATCCGCGCCGAAGGACGAAGACGTGACGCCTGAACTGATCCTGCCCTACGATGGCGTCCTGCCGGAATTCGCGAGCCGCCCCGTCTGGTGCGGGCGCGGCAGCACGGCGATCGGCGCCGTCCGCCTCGGCAGCCAGGCCTGGATCGGCGACGACGGCGTGATCCGCGCCGACGGGCAGCCGGTGACGCTCGGCGACCGGTTCTGGCTCGGCCACCGCTCCACCGTCCACATCGCGACCTTCACCCACGGCACCCGCGTCGGCGACCGGGTCACGGTCGGGCGCAACAGCGTGGTTCATGCCTGCACGGTCGGGTCCGACGTGGTGATCGAGGACGACGTGGTGATCCTCGACGGGGCGAGCGTCGGCGACGGCGTCGTGATCGAGGCCGGCGCGACGGTGTTTCCGCGCGCCCAGCTCGCCGGCGGCTTCGTCTACGCCGGCAGCCCGGCCAAGCCGCAGCGCCCGATCGATCGGGCCGAGATCGACGAGCGCGCCGAGCGCCTGCGCGAGGCCGCGGGCGATCCGGCCGCGGTCGCCGCCGGCGACCCGCCCGAGGTCGACGAGACGGTCTACGTCGCCAGCACGGCCCGCATCCGCGGCCGCGTCGGGCTCGGCGCCGGATCGAGCGTGCTGTTCTCGTGCGACCTCCATGCCGAGGTCGGGCCGATCGTGGTCGGCGCCGACACCAACATCCAGGACAACACGGTGATCCGCACCCGAGGGGAGGGCGTCGTCATCGGCCGCGACACCACGATCGGCCACAACGTCCGCATCGGCGACAGCCGCATCGGCGCCCGCTCGCTGATCGGCATCGGCGCGACGGTCGCGCCCGGCACGGTGATTGCCGACGACGTCATGCTCGCCGCAGGGGCCACTACCGATCCCGGCCAGCTGCTCGAGGGCGGCTATCTCTGGGGCGGCCGCCCAGCCCGCATCCTCGGCCCGCTCGATGCCGACAAGCGCGCGATGATGGTGCGCATCGTCGAGGGCTACTGCGAGCACGGGCGCGAGTACCGCAAGGCCGAGGCCGGGCAGGGGTGAGCTTGCGTCGCGCGCGTCGCGATAATTGAAGACGCGCCATGGTCTTCGAGAGGGCCCTGACGCGTCCGCGCGTGCCGGTTCGAACGGCGAGAAGCCCCAGGCCCACCACGCCTACGATAGTCGCACATCACAAACGGTCGCTGAAGAGCGCGCCTTCCCCCCCCCCCTCTGCGGGGGAGAGTGGGCCTCGCGTCAGCGAGGGTCGGGAGAGGGGAGCGCCGTATCCGGACAGCGCGCTCCCCTCTCCCGACCCGCTGCGCGGGCCACCCTCCCCCGCAGAGGGGGGAGGGGAGACACGTGTCATTTCTTCGCTACGTCAGCCTGGACGGAAAAGGTGCCCGCATCTCGTTCGTTCGCTCGCGTCGGTGAATGACGACGCGACCAGCCGCCATCGAGGCCGCGTCAATCCTCCAGCCCGATCAGCTGGAAGCTGGTGTGCAGGTCGTTGGACATCGGCACGTTCAGCCGCTCGCCGTTCGGCAGGCGCTTGAGGAACCAGCGCTCGTAGGTCCAGCGCAGCTCGCGGCTTTCGGCCAGCCGCGCGAAGGTCGCGGCGACGGCGCCCGCCATCTCCGGGTCGTCCTTGCGGAACATGATGCCGTAGGGCTCGAACGACAGCTTGTCCGGCAGCACCGTGTACTTCGCGCCGTCGGCGGAATCGTTGGCGATCAGGCCGTAGAGCAGGATGTCGTCGGTGGCGAAGGCGTCGGCGCGGCCGTCCTTGACCATGGCGTAGGATTCCGCGTGGTCCTTTCCGCTCAGGATCTCGGCCTGCAGCTTGAGCTTGGCGAGGATGTCGCGGACGGCGGCCTCGTTGGTGGTGCCGGCGGTGACCACGACCTTCTTGCCGCCGAGGTCGCGATAGGACGTGATCGGCGAGGCCCGGGCCACGAGGAGCTTCGTCGCGCTGATGAAGGTCACCGGCGAGAACGCGACCGTGCGGCGGCGCTCGGCGTTGGCGGTGGTGGAGCCGCATTCGAGATCGACCTTGCCGCCGGACACCGCCGCGAACCGCGTCTCGGAGGTCACCGGCTCGTAGCGCACCTTCAGGTCGGTGCGTCCGGTCTCGCGGCCGATCTCGTCGACGATCTCGCCGCAGAGGTCGATCGCGTAGCCGATCGGGCGCGGGCTGCCGTCGGCCTGCTTGCCCTCGACGAAGGAGAACGGGACCGAGCTGGTGCGATAGCCGATCACCACCTCGCCCTTCGCGGCGATGGTCTTCAGTGAGCCGGTGAGAACGTCGACCGCGCCCGCAGGCCCCGCGATCGCCAGCAGCCCCGCCGCCAACGCCGCCGTCACCGTGCCTGACGCCATCGCGAAACTCCTGATCCGGGCAGCGGGAAGAGATCGGGACCGGCGGCCGGCCCCGGATCGGACGACCGCCTACTCGGCCGCCGCCACGGCGCCGACGTGGTCGAGGCGCTGGTCGCTCGTCGAGAGCTGCCCCTCCCACTTGGCAACGGCCACGGTGGCGATGCTGTTGCCGAGCACGTTGGTGGCCGAGCGGCCCATGTCGAGGAACTGGTCGATGCCGATGATCAGCAGCAGCCCGGCTTCGGGGATGTTGAACTGCGTCAGCGTCGCCGAGATCACGACGAGCGAGGCGCGCGGCACGCCGGCCATGCCCTTCGAGGTCACCATCAGCAGGAACAGCATCGTCAGCTGCTGACCCCAGGTGAGGGGGATGTTGTAAGCCTGCGCGATGAACATCACCGCGAAGGTGCAGTACATCATCGAGCCGTCGAGGTTGAACGAGTAGCCCATCGGCAGCACGAACGAGGTGATGCGGTTGGGCACGCCGAACTGCTCGAGGTTCGTCAGCATCTTCGGGTAGGCCGCCTCGCTCGACGCGGTCGAGAAGGCGAGCACGAACGGCTCCTTGATCAGGTTGAACAGCCGCTTGATCCCGGCTCCGCCGAGCAGCAGGAAGCCGACGCCCATGAGCGCGCCCCAGAGCACGCCCAGCCCGATGTAGAACTCGACCAGGAACTTGCCGTAGGTCACCAGCACGCCGATGCCCTGCGTGGTGATCGTCGCCGCGATCGCCGCGAACACCGCGACGGGGGCGAACAGCATCACGTAGCCGGTGACCTTGAGCATCACGTCGGCGAGGCCCTCGATGCCCTTGGCCAGGAACGCGCCCTTCTCGCCGAGCGCGGCGAGCGCCACGCCGAAGAAGATCGAGAACACGACGATCTGCAGGATCTCGTTGTTGGCCATCGCCTCGACCGCGCTCTTGGGCACGAGGTGGGTGACGAACTCCTTCAGAGACAGCGAGGCCGCCTTGAGGCCGGTGCCGGCGCCGACGTCGGGCAGCGGCAGGTTCAGGTTGTGGCCGGGCTGCATGATGTTGACGAGCACGAGGCCGAGCATCAGCGAGCAGAACGAGGCGCCGACGAACCACAGCAGCGCCTTGCCGCCGACGCGGCCGACGCTGGCGGTGTCGCCGAGATGGGCGATGCCGACGACGAGCGTCGAGAACACGAGCGGGGCGATGATCATCTTGATCAGCCGCAGGAAGATGTCGCTGATCAGCGCGATGTAGCCGGCGATCTCCTTGGAGGTCTGCGGGTCCGGCCAGGTGATGCTGCACAGGTATCCGACGACGATGCCGAGCAGCATCCCGACGAAGATCAAGGTGGTCAGCCGCGAACCTGTCATCGGGAACTCCTGGGCGTAAGCGAGCCGGCACGAGACTTCGCGTTAACGAATGTGAAGCAGGAAGCGCGCCATGCGCAAGCGCCCAGGACGGTTTAATCCGTGGGTCCGCGACTTTTGTTTTTCGCTGGGATTGGATTTTCCGGCGTGGCGTTTTCGTCGCGCCGAGGGCTATGCTCCGGCACGGGCGCCGCCGGTTGCGGTTGAGGGGCGTCGCACGGTGTGGCGGCGGCGCCGCTCGTGCGGTACGGGACTTGCGCGTCCGGGATCTGCCGGTTCGGGACTTGCCCTGCCCGGCCTTGCCCCATACGCCATGCGCCGCCGGCCGCGGGCGAGAGAGACGGACACGCGATGGATGTCTTCGTACAGCAGTTGATCAACGGGCTGACGCTCGGGTCGATCTACGGCCTGATCGCGATCGGCTACACGATGGTGTTCGGCATCATCGGCATGGTCAACTTCGCGCACGGCGACGTCTTCATGGTGTCGAGCTTCATCGCACTGATCGGCTTCCTGATCCTCACCGCCTGGCTCGGCGTCTCCTCGATCGCCCTGGCCTTCCTGATCGTGCTCGTCGTCTCGATGGTGCTGACCGCGCTCTGGGGCTGGGCGATCGAGCGGGTCGCCTACCGGCCGTTGCGCGGGTCGTTCCGGCTGGCGCCGCTGATCTCGGCGATCGGGGTCTCGATCTTCCTTTCGAACTTCGTCCAGGTGACGCAGGGCGCGCGCAACAAGCCGCTGCCGCCGATGCTCTCGGGCGGCATCACCCTGTTCGAGACCGACGGGTTCCAGGTGTTCCTGTCCTACAAGCAGTGCCTGATCATGGCGGTGACCGCGGTGCTGCTCACCGGCTTCTGGTACCTCGTCCAGCGCACGCCCTTCGGCCGGGCGCAGCGTGCCTGCGAGCAGGATCGCAAGATGGCGGCGCTGCTGGGCATCGACGTCGACCGCACGATCTCGCTGACCTTCGTGCTCGGCGCCGCGCTCGCGGCCGTCGCGGGCGTGCTCTACCTGATGTATTACGGCGTGGTCTCCTTCTCCGACGGCTTCGTGCCCGGCGTGAAGGCCTTCACCGCCGCGGTGCTCGGCGGCATCGGCTCGCTGCCGGGCGCGGTGCTGGGCGGCCTGATCATCGGGCTGATCGAGACGTTCTGGTCGGCCTATTTCTCGATCGAGTACAAGGACGTGGCCGCGTTCTCGATTCTCGCCGTGGTGCTCATCTTCATGCCGTCGGGGATTCTCGGCCGCGCCGAGGTCGAGAAGGTCTGATGGCCGCTGCCACCCGCGGGGCCGACGGCCTCACCGGCATCCTGAAGGATGCCGCCATCTACGCGCTCGGAGCCTTCGCGCTCTGCGTGCCCGTGGTCAGCTTCCGGACCGATGCCGGCCCCACCGGCGGGCTCGAGCTGACGCCGCGCTGGGTTCTCGTCGCCGGGCTCTGCGCCGCGATCTTCCTGGCCCGCCTCGCGCAGCGATTGGTCCTGATGCGCCGCGACGCCCGCCGCGCGCTCAGGCCGTCGCGGTCCCAGGCGACGGAAGCCGTCGCCGGCATGCCGAATGCCGGGCAGCGGGTCTCGATGCTGGCCCTGTGGCTGTTCATCGGCGTGGCGCTGACGCTGCCCGTCGTCGCCGCGCTCGCGAGCGGCAGCCTCGGGGAGGGACGCTACTGGATCGACCTCGGCATCCTGATCCTCACCTACGTGATGCTCGGCTGGGGCCTCAACATCGTCGTCGGCCTCGCCGGCCTGCTCGATCTCGGCTACGTCGCCTTCTACGCGGTCGGCGCCTACTCCTACGCGCTGCTCTCCACCACCTTCGGCCTGTCGTTCTGGATCTGCCTGCCGCTCGCGGGCCTGTTCGCCGCCCTGTGGGGCATGCTGCTCGGCTTCCCCGTGCTGCGCCTGCGCGGCGACTACCTCGCCATCGTGACGCTGGCCTTCGGCGAGATCATCCGCCTCGTCCTGATCAACTGGGTCGACGTCACCGGCGGCGGCGCCGGCATCTCGTCGATCCCGCGCGCGACCTTCTTCGGCATCCCCTTCACCGCGGGCGAGGACGGGTTCGCCGCCCGCTTCGGGCTGACCTTCGACTCGATGCACCGGGTCGTGTTCCTGTACTACCTCATCCTCGCGCTCGCCCTGATCACCAACGTCGTGACGCTGCGGCTGCGGCGGCTGCCGATCGGCCGCGCCTGGGAGGCCCTGCGCGAGGACGAGATCGCCTGCCGCTCGCTCGGCATCAACACCACCACGACGAAGCTGACGGCCTTCGCCCTCGGCGCTGCCTTCGGCGGTTTCGCCGGCTCGTTCTTCGCCGTGCGCCAGGGGTTCATCTCCCCGGAGAGCTTCAACTTCCTCGAGAGCGCGATCATCCTGGCGATCGTGGTGCTCGGCGGCATGGGCAGCCAGGTCGGCGTCGCCATCGCCGCGGTGGCGATGGTCGGCGGCCCCGAGATGCTGCGAAACCTCGGCTTCCTGAAGTCCATCTTCGGCCAGGGCTTCGACCCGAACGAGTACCGCCTGCTGCTGTTCGGCCTCGCCATGGTGGCGATGATGGTCTGGCGCCCGCGCGGGCTGATCTCGGAGCGAACGCCCTCGGTGGCGCTGGGCGAGCGCCGCGCGATCTCGGGCGCGCATGTCAGCGAGGGCCACGGCTGATGACCGAGCCGACCACCCGCGCCGACGCCGTGCTGACCGTCGACCACCTGACCATGCGCTTCGGCGGGCTGACGGCCGTCGGCGACCTGTCGTTCCAGGCCCATCGCGGCGACATCACCGCGCTGATCGGGCCGAACGGCGCCGGTAAGACCACCGTCTTCAACTGCATCACCGGCTTCTACAAGCCGACCGAGGGGATGCTGACGCTCGCCCATGCCGACGGCTCGAAGCATCTGCTGGAGCGCCTGCCGAACCATGCCGTGAACCGGATCGGCCGGGTCGCGCGCACCTTCCAGAACATCCGCCTGTTCCAGGGGATGACGGTGCTGGAGAACCTTCTCGTCGCCCAGCACGCGCCGCTGATGCGGGCGTCGGGCATGACCGTGCTCGGGCTGCTCGGCCTGCCGGTCTACCGCCGGGCCGAGGCCGCGGCGATCGAGCGGGCGAAGGAGTGGCTCGTCCGCATCGGCCTGATCGAGCGGGCCGACGACCCCGCCGGCGACCTGCCCTACGGCGCCCAGCGCCGGCTCGAGATCGCCCGCGCGATGTGCACCGAGCCGGTGCTGCTCTGCCTCGACGAGCCGGCCGCCGGCCTCAACCCGCGCGAATCGGGCGAGCTCAACGCGCTGCTCCGCCACATCCGCGACGCGCACGACACCTCCGTGCTGCTGATCGAGCACGACATGTCCGTGGTGATGGAGATCTCCGACCACGTCGTCGTGCTCGATTACGGCGTGAAGATCGCCGACGGCACCCCCGGCGAGGTCCGGGCCGACCCGCGCGTCATCGCCGCCTATCTCGGCGTCGAGGACGAGGAGGTCGAGGCCGTCGAGGCGGAGGTCGGCCTCACCGTCACCCATCTGGAGGTCGAGGCTTGAGCGTCGCCGGGATCAACGTGCTCGTGGAGGAGACCCGGGCGCTCGCGGCCGGGAAGGCTCCGGCCAAGACCCTGCTCGCAGTGCGCGGCGTCTCGACCTACTACGGCAGCGTCGCGGCTTTGCGCGGCGTCGATCTCGACGTCACCGAGGGCGAGATCGTCACGCTGATCGGCGCCAACGGCGCCGGCAAGTCGACCCTGATGATGACGATCTTCGGGGCGCCGCAGGCGCGCGAAGGCACCATCACCTACGACGGGCGCGACATCACCCGCCTGCCGACCCACGAGATCGCGCGGCTCGCGATCGCGCAGTCGCCGGAGGGCCGCCGGGTCTTCCCGCGCATGAGCGTGCACGAGAACCTGCAGATGGGCGCCGCGCTCCACGACGGGCGGTACTTCGCCCAGGACCTGGAGCGCGTCTGCGCCCTCTTCCCCCGCCTGAAGGAGCGGCTGACCCAGCGCGCCGGCACCATGTCCGGCGGCGAGCAGCAGATGCTCGCCATCGCCCGCGCGCTGATGAGCCGGCCGCGCCTCCTGCTGCTCGACGAGCCCTCGCTCGGGCTCGCGCCGCTGGTGGTGAAGGGCATCTTCGACGCGGTGCGCGACCTCAATCGGCGCGACGGCATGACGATCTTCCTCGTGGAGCAGAACGCCTACCACGCGCTGAAGCTGGCGCATCGCGGCTACGTGCTGGTCAACGGGCGCATCACCATGAGCGGCACCGGCCGGGCGCTGCTCGCCGACCCCGCGATCAAGGCCGCCTATCTCGAGGGCGGCCACGGCGCCCCGGTGGAGGTCTGACGCGATGCAGGGCCTGATCTACGAAGAGGAGTCGATCGGCCTCTTCCTCCTCGTCACCGTCGCGATGGGCGGCTGGGCCGGGTGGATGGCCGCCCGCGGCCTGGCCAAGGCATGGCGCCCGTTCTGGCAGATCGTGCCGGCGCTCCTCGCGGTGGCGGCGGCGGTGCGATTCATCCACTTCGCGCTATTCGGCGGCACGCTTTTGTCAGCCCAATACTATGCGGTCGACGCCATCGTCGTCATGATCGTCGGCGCGGCGGGCTACCGCTGGACGCGGACGCGGCAGATGACGACCCAGTATCGCTGGCTCTACGAGCGGACTTCGCCGCTGACGTGGCGGACACGCGAGCCGGCGGCCGGCGGGCCGTGATCGCATTCGGCGCGCGCGCGTGCCGAGCGCACGATTCTTGCCCGGCGCCGACGGTCCGAATTCAGATCACAACCAAGGGGATTTGAGATGAGAGCGTTACTACTGGCGGGCCTCGGGCTCGGTGCCATGCTCGCGGCGGCCCAGGCGGCCGAGGTCAAGCTCGGCATCGCCGCGCCGATCACCGGCAACAGCGCCGCGATCGGCACGCAGCTCAAGAACGGCGCCACCCAGGCCGTCGAGGACCTGAACAAGTCCGGGGCGGTGAAGGGCACGACGTTCTCTGTTCTCGTCGGCGACGACGCGTCCGATCCGAAGCAGGGCGTCTCGGTCGCCAACAAGTTCGCCTCCGACGGCGTGAAGGTGGTGGTCGGCGACTACAATTCCGGCGTCTCGATCCCGGCCTCCGACGTCTACCAGGACGCCGGCATCATCCAGGTCACGCCGGCCTCGACGGCGGTGAAGTTCACCGAGCGCGGCCTCTGGAACGTGTTCCGCACCTGCGGCCGCGACGACCAGCAGGGCGCGGTCGCGGGCGAGTATCTCGCGACGCACTTCAAGGGCAAGAAGATCGCCTTTGTCCACGACAAGACCCCCTACGGCAAGGGCCTCGCCGACGAGACCCTGAAGGCGCTGAAGGCCAAGGGCGGCAAGGACGCGATCTACGAGGGCATCAACCCGGGCGAGAAGGACTATTCGGCGCTCGTGTCGAAGCTGAAATCCGCCAAGATCGACGTGGTCTACTTCGGCGGCTACTACACCGAAGCCGGCCTGATCCTGCGCCAGATGAGCGACCAGGGCCTGAAGGCGCCGCTGATGGGCGGCGACGGCCTCGTCGACAAGGAGCTGGTGGCGATTGCCGGGCCGGCGGCGGAGGGCACGCTGACGACGTTCCCGCCGGACGCGCGCAAGAACCCCAACGCCAAGGACGCGCTCGCCGGCTTCAAGGCGAAGGGCATCGATCCGGAGGGCTACACCCTCTACTCGTACGCCGCGGTCCAGGTGCTGGCCAAGGCTATGTCCGAGACCGGGTCGACCGACGGTAAGAAGCTTGCGGACTGGCTGCACCAGGGCAAGCCGGTTGACACCGTCGTCGGCCCGATCGCCTACGACAAGAAGGGCGACATCACGAAGCCCGACTACGTGATGTACCAGTGGAAGAAGAACGCGGCCGGCAACATCGATTACGCCGGCAACGAGCTGACCAAGTAGCGCGTCCTCGCGTCGCCGCGTCCGAGCCGTCCCGCACCGCGCGGGGCGGCTCTTTCATGCCCACGCGGCGAGACAGATTGGCGGCTTTCCAGGCATAATCGTCGCCGAACCCCGGAATCCCGGTGCGCCCGCTCACGAAACGTGCACACTGCACCCTGCATGGGCGAAATTGCCCGGCTCCGAGGTTCGGATCGACAACCGGGTGGAACCTGTGAACGCCGACGCGCGACGGCCTCGCTCCATGCGGGCAGACCGCTTACGGACGAAGACCGAAATCGGTCCCGGTCCCGCGACGGCGCGGGACGACCCGGTCCCGATGCTCGCGCGCGTTGTCCCCACCATATCGGCCAAGCTTGCTTCGCCCGCCCCCGTTCCGGCACCATCATTGCAGAGGCACGGCCAGCGCCGGCCGCTTTCTGCGCGTCCGCCACACGCCGCCATGTTCGTGCGGCTCGTTTCGGGAGTTTCGTTTTGACGCAATCCAAGTTCGATCGTCGCGGGATCGTGGCCGCCCTCGCGCTCGGCGCGGCCGTGGTCTCCGCCGGCGCGCAGGCCCAGGAGCTGACCGGCACGCTGAAGAAGGTGAAGGACACCAACGCCCTCACCATCGGCTACCGTGATTCCTCGGTTCCGTTCTCCTACCTCGACGGCGACCAGAAGCCGGTCGGCTACGCGATGGACATCTGCCTCAAGATCGCCGAGGCGGTGAAGAAGGAGCTCAAGCTCCCGGGCATGGAGGTGAAGCTCAACCCGGTCACCTCCGCGACCCGCATCCCGCTGATCGCCAACGGCACGATCGATCTCGAGTGCGGCTCGACGACGAACAACGCCGACCGCCAGAAGCAGGCGGCATTCACCAACACCCACTTCCTGACGGCGACGCGCTACGTCTCGAAGAAGGACGCCAAGCTGCACACGATCGACGACCTCAAGGGCAAGACCGTGGTCTCGACCTCGGGCACGACGAACATCAAGCAGATCAACGAGGCCAACACCGCCAAGAGCATGGGCCTGACGATCCTGCCCGCCAAGGACCACGCCGAGGCGTTCCTGATGGTCGAGACCGGCCGTGCCGTCGCCTTCGTGATGGACGACGTGCTGCTCGCCTCGCTGGTCGCCGGCTCCAAGACCCCCGACGCCTACGAGATCTCGACGGAAGCCCTGTCGAAGCCCGAGCCCTACGGCATCATGCTGCGCAAGGACGACGCGCCGTTCAAGGCGGTGGCGGATGCCGCGACGAAGGCTTTGTACGAGAGCCCCGAGGGCAAGGCGCTCTACAGCAAGTGGTTCGAGAAGCCGATCCCGCCGCGCAACATCAACCTCAAGCTTCCGATGAGCGAGGCAATGGCCAAGCAGTTCAAGAGCCCGAGCGACAGCGCCGACCCGGCCGCCTACTGAGCCTGAGCCGGCGGATCGAACGAACGAGAACGGTGAAGCGCGGGCGATGAACTACAACTGGAACTGGGGCATCTTCTTCGAACAATCGCCCGAAGGCACCGGCACCTACGCCGACATGCTGCTCTCGGGCCTGGTCTGGACGATCGCGACCGCGCTCTGCTCCTGGATCATCGCCTTCTTCCTCGGCTCGCTGATCGGCGTGATGCGGACGCTGCCCTCCAAGGGCGCCAATGCCGTCGGCACGGCCTATGTCGAGCTGTTCCGCAACATCCCGCTGCTGGTGCAGATGTTCCTGTGGTACTTCGTGCTTCCGGAGGTGCTGCCGCAGGCGTGGGGCAACGCGCTGAAGCAGCTGCCGAACGCCCCGTTCTACACCGGCGTCGTCTGCCTCGGGTTCTTCACCGCCTCCCGCGTCGCCGAGCAGGTCCGCGCCGGCATCCAGTCGCTGCCCCGGGGCCAGCGCCTCGCCGGCACGGCGATGGGCTTCACGGTCTACCAGACCTATCGCTACGTGCTGCTGCCGAACGCCTACCGGATCATCCTGCCGCCGATGACCTCGGAGTTCCTGAACAACCTCAAGAACACCTCCGTCGCCCTCACCATCGGCCTGCTCGAGCTGACGGCCCGCGCGCGCTCGATGCAGGAATTCTCGTTCCAGGTGTTCGAGGCGTTCACGGCGGCGACCATCCTGTACGTCCTCATCAACCTCGTCGTCATCCTGCTCGCGTCCCTCCTGGAGCGCAGCGTGGCGGTTCCCGGGCAGCGCTGATGTTCTCGAACTTCGATTTTGGCGTCGTCTTCGGATCGCTGCCCTACCTGTTCGGTCAGGGCATGGTCTTCACCGTCACCCTGACCGCACTCGCCGCCGGCATGGGCGTCATCCTCGGGACCCTTCTGGCGATGGCGCGCCTCTCGGGCGTGCCCGGCCTCAAGCACGTGGCCAAGGTCTATGTCGAGCTGATGCGCTCCCTGCCGCTCGTGCTGGTGATCTTCTGGTTCTACTTTCTGGTGCCCTATATCGGCGCCTACCTCACCGGCGCCTCGCGCCCGATCCAGGTCGGCGCCTTCTCCTCAGCGCTCATCACCTTCACGCTGTTCGAGGCGGCGTACTTCTCCGAGATCATGCGCGCCGGCATCCAGTCGATCCCGAAGGGGCAGACCGGGGCGGCCTACGCGCTGGGCATGACCTACGCGCAGACGATGATCACCGTCGTGCTGCCGCAGGCCTTCCGCAATATGCTGCCGCTGCTGCTGACGCAGACGATCGTGCTCTTCCAGGACACCTCGCTGGTCTACGTGCTGTCGCTGACCGACTTCCTGGGGGCGGCCTCGAAAGTGGCCCAGCGCGACGGGCGCCTGGTCGAGATGTACCTGTTCGCCGCGGTCGTCTACTTCGCCGTGTGCTTCTCGGCCTCGTTCCTGGTGCGCCGGCTGCAGCGCCGCGTCGCCATCATCCGCTGATCGCCGTACAAGGACCGCGTTATGACCTCGACGCCGATGCCGGCCCCCACCGCCAAGACCCCCGTCGCTCCCGGCTCCGTCGCGCCAACGGATGCCGGCCTGCAGTCCGGCCCGCTGTCGAGCCCGCCGCCGAAGCTCGCGACCGGCGCGCCGATGATCGCCATCGACAACGTCAGCAAGTGGTACGGCGACTTTCAGGTGCTGACGAACTGCACCACGCAGGTCGCCAAGGGTGAGGTCGTGGTGGTGTGCGGCCCCTCGGGCTCGGGCAAGTCGACCCTGATCAAGTGCGTCAACGCTCTGGAGCCGATCCAGAAGGGCCAGATCACGGTCAACGACACCAAGGTCGTCGACAAGGCCACCGACCTGCCGAAGCTCCGCTCCCGCGTGGGGATGGTGTTTCAGCACTTCGAGCTGTTTCCGCACCTCTCGATCACCGAGAATCTCACCGTCGCCCAGCGCAAGGTGCTGAAGCGCCCGGCCGAGGAGGCGAAGAAGAAGGGGCTCGACCTGCTCGCCCGCGTCGGCCTGTCGGCGCACGCCAACAAGTATCCCGGCCAGCTCTCCGGCGGTCAGCAGCAGCGCGTGGCGATCGCCCGCGCGCTGGCGATGAACCCGGTGGTGATGCTGTTCGACGAGCCGACCTCGGCGCTCGACCCCGAGATGGTCGGCGAGGTGCTCGACGTGATGGTCGAGCTCGCCAAGGAGGGCATGACCATGATGGTGGTGACCCACGAGATGGGTTTTGCCCGCAAGGTCGCCGACCGGGTCATCTTCATGGATCGCGGCGAGATCGTCGAGGACGCCCGCAAGGACGACTTTTTCGGCCAGCCGCGCAGCGAGCGCGCGCAGCAGTTCCTGTCGAAGATCCTGCAGCACTGAACCTCGCGCGGCCCGGCGCGCCCCGTGAGCGCGCCGGGTCCGAGCGTCAGCGCTTGATCGCCACCGGCCCGTTCATGCCGGGCCAATCCGAGTAGCCGTTGGCACCGCCGCCGTACCAGTACGGCTTCGGCGCCTCGGCGAGAGGTGCGCCGGACGCCAGCCGTCCCACGAGGTCGGGATTGGCGATGTAGGGCCGGCCGAAGCTGAACAGGTCGGCGTGCCCATCCGCGAGCTCCTTCTCGGCCAGCTCCAGCGTGTACTGGTTGTTGCCGACATAGGCCCCCGAAAAGCGCTTCCGCAGGTCGAGGAAGTCGACGCTGTCGGGCACGTCGCGGGTCTGCTGGGTCACGCCCTCGATGGTGTGGATGTAGAGAAGGCCGAACTTCGACAGCGCATCGACGTAGGCGCCGAAGGTCGCGTGCGGATCGCTGTCGAGGGGCGTCTTGCCGGGCTCGGTCGTCGCCGGGGAGAGGCGGATGCCGACGCGGTGACCGCCGCCCCAGACGTCCGTGACCGCCTTCACCACCGCGAGCGGAAACCGCAGCCGGTTCTCGATCGATCCGCCATACGCGTCGGTGCGCGTGTTCGTCGAATCGCGGACGAACTGCTCGAGCAGATAGTTGTTGGCCGAGTGGATCTCGACGCCGTCGAACCCGGCGCGCTTCGCGTTCTCGGCGGCGCGCCGGTAATCCTCGACGATTCCCGGGATCTCGTCGGCCGCCAGGGCGCGCGGCGTCACGTGCGCCTTCATGCCCTCCTCGGTGAAGGCGGTGCCCTCCGGCCGGATCGCGGAGGCCGAGACCGGCGGCCGATGTTCCGGCTGCAGGTCGGGATGCGAGATCCGGCCCGTGTGCCAGAGCTGCAGGAAGATGCGGCCGCCGTTGGCGTGCACCGTACCGACGATCCGGCGCCAGGCCTCGACCTGCGGCTCCGACCAGATCCCCGGCGTGTAGGCGTAGCCGACGGCCTGCGGCGAGATGTTGGTCGCCTCCGAGACGATCAGCCCCGCGGTGGCGCGCTGGCCGTAATAATCGGCGGCGAAATCCGGCGGCACGCCGTCGGTCGAGGAACGGCTCCGGGTCAGCGGCGCCATCACGATGCGGTTGCTGAGGGTGAGGTCGCCGAGGGTGTAGGGCTGCAGCACGGGGCTGTCGGAGCGGGGCATGCCGGTTCCTTTGTCGCAGGCGGTCGCGCGGCTCACGGCGATGGACGGTCCGCCGGGCCGCGAGCGCGGCTGTCCGACAACGTGCCGCGCCGGCGGGAGTTCGCCGCAGCGCACCGGCGGGCGGCGGGCCCCGGCTACTTCCCGGTCCAGTCGTGCCCCGCCACCAGCGCCTCCACCGGCTTCCGCCACGTCGAGGGCTGGTCGTCGGAGCCGGAGCCGAGGGCGCATTGCACCATCACGCTGTCGCTCCAGCGGCCGTACTTGTAGCCGACCGCGGGCAGGTGGCCGACGCGGACGAAGCCGCAGGCCTCGTGCAGGCGCAGCGAAGCCGCGTTCTCGGAATCGATGTAGCCGATCATCTGACGGTAGCCGCCCGCGGCGCAGGCCTCGATCAGCGCCGGCAGCAGGCGTCGGCCGATCCCGGCATGCAGGTGCTCGGGATGCACGTAGATCGAGTGCTTGAGCGTGTAGCGGTAGGCCGGCCGCTTCCGGAACGGCACCGCGTAGGCGTAGCCCGCGACCTGACCGTTCCGGTCGGCGACGAGGTGGGGCAGGCGCTTCTTGCGCATGGTCTTGCGGCGCCGGCGCAGGTCGTCGGGGAGGAGGCGATCCTCCTCGAAGTCGCCGACGTCGCCGACGCCGCGGCGGATGTGGTGCTCGTAGATCGCCACCATCGCCGCGAGGTCCGCGTCCGACGACGGGCGGATGACGATGTCGGCGCAGGACGCGGCCGGCTCTGGGATCGCGAAGTCGCCCGCCGGGCCCGCGTCCTCCATCAGCGCGCCTCGCGCATGACGTAGGTGTGGAAGCGGATCTGCCCGTCCGGCTCGACCTGACGGTACACGCCCTGGATCTCGGCCTCGAAGCCGGGGAACAGGTTCGCGGAGCGCTCGAACATCTTGAAATAGTCCAGCATCGGCTTGGCCCGCTCATCGATCCGCTCGCCGGGCAGCACCGTGCCGATCCCGGGCGGGTAGACCAGAAGCAAGGTCGTCGCCACACGCCCCTCGGCCTCGGCGATCGGGACGAAATCGACGTTGTTGCGGGTCAGCATCTGAGCCGCGGCCTTGGGGGCCATCACCATCTCGGGCAGGTGCTCGGGCTGGAACTGCTTGCGCTGGAGCATCGAGGTGCCGTGCTCGCGGTGGAAGGCGTGGAAGTCGGCGCAAAGGTCGCGAAGCCGCACGCCGCGGTAGCGGTTCGGGCGCCGTCGCACGAACTCCGGCATCGCGTCCTCCAGGAGCACGTTGTCGTCGTGCAGGCGCTTGAAGGCGACCAGGCCCGAGATCAGCGTGCCGGCCTTCGAGGATTCGACGCCGGGGGTCAGCAGGAAGAGCAGCGAGTTCAGGTCGTTCTTCTCGGCGACGATGCGGTTCTCGCGCAGGTACTGCGCGACGATCGGGGCCGGAACGCCGTGGGCGGCGTATTCCCCGGTCGCCCGGTCGAAGCCCGGCGTCAGCACCGTCAGCTTGTTCGGGTCGGTCATCGCGTAGCCGGGCGAGGTTTCGGGCCCGACATGGGTGAAGCCGTGCCAGCGCGCGCCGGGGCGCAGCTCCCAGTGCTTCGGGTCCGAGGCGAGCACGTCCGTCGTCAGGCTCTCCCACGGCACGTTGACGCCGTCCGGGCCGGGGGTCACGTCGGGCACGAAGGCGTCGAAGAACCAGCGCCGGTTCGGATCGCCCTCCTTCTCCTCGAACTCGCGGCGGATGGCGCGGACCTTCTTGCGCCACTCGATCCCGAGACGGATCGTGTCGTCCCACAGGATCATGCCCGAGCGGCCCTTCATCATCTGCGCCCCGACGTCGAGCGAGGCGAAGATCGGGTAGAACGGCGAGGTCGAGGCGTGGACGAGGAAGCTCTCGTTGAGGCGGCGGTGCTCGACGCGCCGGGTCTGGCCGCGGATGTGCCCGTCCTTGGTGTGGATCTGCGAGGCTTGGCTGAAGCTCGCGAGCTGCTTGTGGGTCGATTGCGTGGCGATGATGCCCGGCGAGGTCTCGTCGAGCCCCTTCAGGCCCATGGCGAAGCGGCCGACGAAGAGCGGGTGGAACTTCATGAAGCCGGCCCAGGCCTCGTCGAACAGGATGTAGTCGCACAGGTGCCCGATCCGCTCGACGACGCCCTGCGCGTCGAGGATCGTGCCGTCGTAGGTGCACTGCTCGATCACCGCGACGCGGAACGGACGCTCGCGGCGCCACGCTTCCTTGTCCTCGACCAGCGGGTTGCGGCGGATCTTCTCGCGGATGGCGGTCTCGTCCAGGGCCTCGTGGTAGATCGGCCCGATCAGCCCGTAGGCGTTGCGGTCGGTCTCGAGGAAGATCGGGATGCCGCCGGCGAGCATCAGGGCGCCGTGATGGGCGGCCTTGTGGTTGTTGCGATCGAACAGGACGAGGTCGCCCTCCGCGACCAGAGACCCGAGCACCACCTTGTTCGAGGCCGAGGTGCCGTTGAGGACGAAGTAGGTCTTCTCCGCCCCGAAGATCTGCGCCGCCTCCTTCTGCGCCTTCAGCGCCGGCCCCTCGTGGGTCAGGAGGTCGCCGAGGTCGAGGACCGAGTTGTCGAGGTCGTCGCGGAAGATCGCCTCGCCGAGGTGCTCGACGAAGATCCGCCCGATCGGCGAGCGGTTGTAGAAGATGCCGCCGTTGTGGCCGGGGCAGGTCCAGAGCTGGTTGCCCTTCTCGGCGTAGTCGACGAGCGCGCCGAAGAACGGCGTCTTCAGGGTCTCGGCATACTGGGTCACGCGGGAGACGAGGCCGCGGGCGATGAATTCCGGCGTCTCCTCCGCCAGGAAGATGTAGCCGTCGATGAAGTCGAGCAGCTCGACCGGGATGTCCTCCAGCCGCTTGCGGCGCACGAGGATGACGATCGGCATCTCGAGGCCGCGCCGCCGCATCATGTCGATCAGCGAGGCCGCCTTGCCGTCGAGGCCGCGCTTGCCCCAGTCGACCACCATGCAGCCGATCGCCGCGTCGGTCTGCACGGCGATCGCCGCGTCCTCGACCCGGCGCGCCCGGATCACCTCGAAGCCGCGCCCCTCGACCGCGGTGACAATCTGCGCGACGCGGACGCCTTCGAGGTCGTCCGGATCGAAGGCCGGCGCGCACATCAGCACGGTGAAGCGGCGGTGAAAGTCCATGGAAAGCCTCTGGCCTGACGGGTCGGCGCCTGCCTGCGACGCCATCATGACGGTTGGATGACGGTGTGGGCGAACGGCGCGGGATCTTGCCGGGGCGGCGGCCGACCTTCGGTCCGCTCGGGTAATACGATCGGCCCGCCATGGCCATGACGACGATGCCTCGGGCCACCCGCTCGACCGCTCCGCGCATCGGCCGCGTCGCGCTCCGCCTCGCTTTCGCCCCAGCGCCTGCGGACAAGGTGGCCCGCGCTTAACGGATCCTTCACCACAGCGCCGCGAGCGTCCCAAACGCATGAAGCCGACAGCCGCGATCCTTCGTCCCGCACTGGCCGCCGCATGGCTGGCCTCCGCCGTCGCGCCCGCAGCGGCCCACCCGCACGTCTGGGTGACCGCGAAGGCCGAGATTGGGTACGCGGGCGGCAAGGTGGTCGCGGTGCGCCACGTCTGGACCTTCGACGCCGCCTACACCGCCTTCGTCACCCAGGGGCTCGACGCGAACAAGGACGGCAAGCTGACGCCGGACGAGCTTCAGACCCTCGCCGCCGAGAACACCGGGAATCTCGCCGAGTTCGGCTACTTCACCAAGCTGAAGGTCGGCGGCAAGGAGCAGGCCTTCGCCGACCCGGTCGAGCCGCGGATGGCGATGGAGGGCGACACGCTCACCCTGAGCTTCCGCCTGCCGCTGAAGACGCCGCCCGCGCAGGGGCGCGGCGTGCTCGCGCTCGAGGTCTACGACCCGACCTACTTCGTGTCCTTCGGCCTGTCCGAGGCGCCGGATGCCGCGACGCTCGTCGGCGCACCGAGCGGCTGCGCGGCGACGGTGACGCGGCCGAAGACCCCCGAGCCCAAGACGGCGGAGGCCGGCGCCCCCGGGATGAGCGAGGCGTTCTTCGAGGCGCTGACGGCCGCTTCCGGCTACGGGATGCAGTTTGCGAACCGGATCCTCGTCGCATGTCCGTAGGCGCCACGCTCGCCGTCCAGCCCGCAAGCCGCCGGCCGCTGCGGCTGATGCTGGTCGCCGCCGCCGTCGCAGTCGCGGCCCTGATCCTCGCCGGCCTGGTCTGGCTCGCGGCGCCCGGCCTCTCCGCGCCGCCGCCGCGCTCGCCCTTCGGCATCGGCTTCCGCGAGGCCGCGCCGTCGGCGACCGGGCTCGGCGGCTGGCTCCTGGCGATCCAGTCGAGCTTTTCGCGCAGCCTTCAGGCCGCGCTCGCCGCGATCAAGGGCGGCGGCGACTGGATGCCGCTGGTCACGCTCGGCTTCGCCTACGGCATCTTCCACGCCGCCGGCCCCGGGCACGGCAAGGCCGTGATCGCCGGCTACCTGTTCGCCGGCGAGCGGGCCTTGCGCCGCGGCTTCGGCTTGAGCTTCGCCGCCGCGATCCTGCAGGCGCTGGTGGCGATCGCGATCGTCGGGACCGGCCGCCTCGTGCTCGGCGCCACCGCCGCCGGAATGACGCGGGCCGGCAACACCATCGAGATCGTCAGCTTCGCCCTCGTCGCCGCGATCGGGCTGGCGGTGACGTGGCGCAAGGCCGGGCGCCTCGCCGACCTCGGCGCACCCGCCGCCTGCGGGCCCGAATGCGGCCATGCCCGCCTCGCCGACGCGCGGGCGCTCGAAACGCTCGACACCTGGCGGGAGCGCGCCGGCGTGGTCGCCGCCGCCGGTTCGCGACCATGCGCCGGAGCGGTGCTGATCCTGGTCTTCGCCGCCGCGCAGAACATGCTGGCTGCGGGCGTCCTCGCGGTCTTCGCCATGGCGCTCGGCACGGCGCTCACCACCGGCGCGCTGGCGAGCCTCGCGGTCTTCGCCAAGGGCGCCGCCCTGCGGATCGCCGGCGGTCGCGGACGCGCGGGCGTCGTGGCGATCGGCGCGCTCGAGCTGCTGGCCGGCGCCTTCGTGCTGGTGCTCGGGCTGGCGATGCTGTCGGGCCTCGCGCTCGACATCGGCGGCTGATCGCCCCTCGCCAACCGCACGCCGCCATGCCACGCTCCGGTCCGGGCGGGGAGCCCGGCACGCGAGGCGCCGCATGGCAGGGTTCGACCACATCCTGAACTGGCGGCTGCTCTCGGGCTCGCACCCGTTTCCGGGACCCGACGGCGGCACCTGCATCAACGAGGCGGCCCTCGTCGCCGCGGGGCTGCCCTACCGCGCGATCCGGTCGAGCGACGAATGCCCGCCCTGCTTCTCGCGCCCGCTCGCGGCCTACGCGCTCGGCCTCAACGACGCGATGCCGGACGGCGAGCGCCACCGCCTGAGGGCCTTCGTCCTGCGCCTGTCCGGCTCCGCCGACACGCCGGCGGTCGAGGCGGAGCGGACGGCCTTTCTGGCCCTCGAAAGCATCCGCAGCCTTCTGCCGCCGCTGCTCGAGCGGGCCGGATTCGCCGACCTCGCCACCCGCTGCGCCGACGCGGCGGATCTCGACGAGGCGCTGGCGGCCGCGCGTTCGGCCGCCTGGGCGGGTGGAGCGCGAGCGCAGGCCGCATCGGGTCAGCGCGCCTGGTTCTCTGGAGCATTGGCGGCCGCGGTCTCCCGCACCGCAAGCGCGGCGATCCGCGCAGCGGAGGATCCGCGCTGCGCGGCCGAGATCGCCGAGGGGGCGGCGCCGTTCGCCCCGGGCACGTGGGCGCGGGCGGCCGTGATCCTCGACGGCGCGCTGCGGATCGGGCGGCAGGCGCCCGACATCGACCTGTTCGCCGCGCGCGACCGCCTCGACGCCGCCCGATCGGCCGCGCACGCCTGAGCCGCGATCACGCGTTCGCGTCAGGCGGCGGCGGAAGCCGCGTCGAGATCGAGCTCGACGGTCTCGCAGTTGTCGAGCCAGACGCCGGTGAGGTGGAAGAAGAACGTGCCGTGGCCGACCACTGCGATCGTCCGCTCGGGCCGCGCGCGCAGCCATTCGCGAAACCCGGCGACGCGCTGGTCGAAAAGGTGCCGCGGCTCGACCGGATGACCGCCGACGTCGGACCCCTCCTCGGCGTGCCACCACACCTCGGGCAGGTGCCCGACGTCGAGATGCGGGAACTCCGCCGCGATCTCGGAGGCGACCCGGCCGACGTCGCAGCTGCTCTCCTGGCACTCCCGATGCAGCACCTCGACGAGGAGCTTCGGCTCGGCCGGATGGTCGGCGAAGACCAGCGCGGTCGTCTCGATCGCGCGGGTCAGCGGCGAGACCACCACGAGGTCGAACGGGATCTCGGCGAGCGCCGCCCGCGCCGCGCGCGCCTGCTCCCGGCCGCGCGGCGTCAGGCGGGCGTCGCGATGGTCGGGATCGCGGCCGGTTGCGCGGTGGGCGGCGTTGAAGGTCGATTCGCCGTGGCGGAGGCAGACGATGCGGGTCGGGCCGTTCATGCGGGTCATGGTCTCGTCGGTTCGTGTCGGGGTCAGGCGAAGCGGCCGCCGCGCTGGATCACCTCGATCTTGTAGCCGTCGGGGTCCGTGGCGAAGAAGAACCGCGCCAGCTCAGTGTCGCCGTGCTTGAGCGTCTTCATGTCCGTCGCCGGAAGCCCCTCGCGGGTGAAGCGGGCGTGCTCGGCGGCGAGATCCGCGACGGTGACGGCGACGTGGCCGTAGCCGTCGCCGAGGTCGTAGGCCTCGGTCCGGTCCTTGTTCACCGTCAGCTCGATCTCGAAGGGCGAGTCCGGCGCCCGCATGTACACCAGGGTGAAATCGGGAAAGTCGAAGCGGTCGGAGATGGCGAGCCCGAAGGCCGCCTCGTAATAGGCGACCGAGCGCGCCTCGTCGCGGACGCGGATCATCGCATGGACGGGCTTGGCCATTCTTCCTCACAGGTCGGATCAAGGGAGTGAAGCCGATATCTGGCGCGAAGAACCGATCCGAAAAGGCCGGGAGCCCTGCGCCGAACCGCCGGCAGCCCCGCGCCGATGGCCACGGAGGCCCGTTCGAAGCCGATGCCGAGGCTATCAGCAACCCTGTCGACCGATCGAGGCACCCTCATGCCTGAGCCCATCCTGCTCGCCACCAGCCGATCGCCCGCCGAGGAAGCGATCTGGCGCGACGCGCTCGCCCGCGCGATGCCGGGCGAGCGCATCGTGACGGCTGCCGACGAGTTCGATCGCTCGACGGTCGCGATCGCGATTGTCGCCAACCCGGTTCCGGGAGCGCTGGCCGGACTGCCGGCGCTCGCTTGGGTGCACAGCCTGTGGGCCGGCGTCGAGCGCCTGCTGCAGGACGCGACGCTGCCGCCGGTCCCCATCGTCCGTCTCGTCGATCCGACGCTGGCGCGAACGATGGCCGAGACCGTCGCGGCCTGCGTGCTCGCGCTGCACCGCGATCTCCCGCTCTACGCCGCGCAGCAACGCCGCCGCGAATGGCGCCAGCACCCAGCCCGCGCGGCCGGCGCGTGCCCGGTCGCGATCCTCGGGATGGGCGAGATGGGGCGGGCCTCGGCCGAGCTGCTGCTCGGGCTCGGCTTTCCCGTGCGCGGCTGGAGCCGATCGGGCACCGCGATTCCGGGGTTGATTGCGCATTCCGGCCGCGACGGCCTCGGCACGGCGCTGGACGGCGCGGCCTACCTCGTCAACCTGCTGCCCCTCACCGCCGAGACCCGCGGCATCCTCGATCGCGACTGCTTCGCCCGGCTGGCGCCGGGTACCGGCGTGATCAACTTCGGCCGCGGCGCCCACCTCGTCGAGGCCGACCTGTGGCAGGCGCTCGATGACGGACGGGTCGGGCACGCGGTGCTCGACGTGTTCGCGCAGGAGCCGCTGCCCCGCGACCACCCGGCCTGGGACCACCCGAACGTCACGGTCCTGCCTCACGTCGCGGCGCCGACCGACGAAGCCTCGGCGGCCGCGATCGTCGCCGGGGCCGTGGCGGCCTTCCGCAGCACCGGACGGGTACCGGCGGGTGTGGACAGAGCCCGCGGGTACTGATCGCCGTCGCCGCAAGCTGTCGCGTGGTTTTGCGGACGCAACGTCTTGCGTCTTCGAGATGCCGCACACCGAAACGCGCATGAGAAACACGTCGTTACAAATTTGCCGCCGCCCCCCATCTTCGATTGTCGCGCGTCTCGGGCCATAAGGAGCCGCGAAGTCCCGTCGGGACGCGACCGAAGACGACCGCCGATGAACGCGCCCGCCAGCCCGCATATCCTGATCGTCGAGGACGACCGCGAGATCGCGAACCTGGTCGCGCGCTACCTCCGCGGCAACGCCTGCCGCGTCACCCTCGCCGGCGACGGCGCGGAGATGGACCGGGCGCTGGCCGACGGCCGGGTCGACCTCATCGTCCTCGACCTGATGCTGCCGGGCGAGGACGGCCTCAGCCTGTGCCGGCGCCTGCGCGCGAGCTCGGCGATCCCGATCCTGATGCTCACCGCCAAGGCCGAGGAGATCGACCGCATCGTCGGCCTCGAGATCGGCGCCGACGACTATCTCGCCAAGCCGTTCAACCCGCGCGAGCTGCTGGCCCGCATCCGCGCCGTCCTGCGCCGCACCGGCAACGAGGTGGCGGAGGAGGAGGGCGCGCGCCGGATGCACTTCGTCGGCTGGACGCTCGACGTCTCGCTGCGGCAGGTGCTGAGCGCGGAGGGCGCGCGCATCTCGATCACCGGCGCGGAGTTTGACCTGCTCCATGCCCTGTGCCTGCGCCCGGGCCGCGTGCTCTCGCGCGACCAGCTCCTCGACCTGACCCAGGGGCGCAGCGCCGGCCCGTTCGAGCGCAGCATCGACGTGCTCGTGAGCCGGATCCGCCAGAAGATCGAGCGCGATTCGCGCAACCCCGAGATCATCCGCACGATCCGCTCGGGCGGCTACCTGTTCACGCCGGAGGTGACGCGCTCATGAGGTTCGGCCGGATCCGGAGCCGCCTGCGCCCGCGCAGCGTCGCCGGGCAGATCGCCCTGCTCGTGGTGGCCGCGATCGTCGTCGCGCACGCGGTCGCGACCACGGCCTTCGTGCTCCTGCGCGAGCCCTGGAAGCCGGACGACCATCCCGGCGTCGCGGCAGGGCGCCTCGCGATCGTCGCCCGCCTCCTCGACAACGCTCCCGTGCCGGACCGCGACGCCCTTCTGGCGAATGCGGCACGCAGCGTGCCGAACCTTCAGATTGCGCCCTGGACCGGGACCGCTGCCGAGGGCGAAAGCCTCAACCGCCCGGTCGTCCGCCGCCTGCGCAACGGCTTCGGCCGGGCGCTGACCGTGGTCGAGATCGGCGGGCCGGAGATGCGCGCCGACGGCTACCTCCGCCTCGGGATCGTCACGCCGAACGGCGCCCGGCTGCAGGCGAGCCTGCCCGACGACCCGCTCAGGCCGCCGCACGAAGGCGCGATCATCTTCACCGTGATCTTCCTCGCCCTGACGCTGGCGCTGCTCTCGGTGTGGGCGACGCGGGCGCTGACGGCGCCCCTGGCGCGGCTCGCCGGCGCCGCCGAGGCCTTCGGCACCGGGGACGACCACGTGGCGCTGCCCGAGGCCGGTCCGCGGGAGGTGATCGCGGTCTCTCGCGCCCTCGACCGGATGCGCAACCGCGTGCGACGCCTGATCGACGACCGCACGCAGATGCTGGCCGCGATCAGCCACGACCTGCGCACACCGATCACCCGCCTGCGGCTGCGCGCGGAGTTCATCGACGACGACCACACCCGCATCATGACGCTGCGCGATCTCGACCAGATGAACGCGCTCGTCGAGGCGGCCCTGTCCTTCGTCCGCGACGGCCAGGGCGGCGCGTCGAGCGCCCGGACGCTGATCGACCTCGCCTCGGTGGTGCAGACGGTCTGCGACGGGTTCAGCGACGTCGGCGCCGACGTCGTGGTCACGCAGAGCCGCCACGTGCTCGTCCGCGGAAAGCCCGACGAGCTTGAGCGGGCGATCACCAACCTCGTCGACAACGCGGTCAAGTACGGCGGCGGCGCGCGCCTCTCGATGGAGCAGACGTCGCGGGGCGTCCGCATCGTGGTCGGCGACACCGGTCCCGGCATTCCCGATGCCGAACGCGACGCGATGCTGCAGCCGTTCGTGCGCGGCGACCGGGCCCGCAACCTCAACGACGCGAGCGGCTTCGGCCTCGGGCTGTCGATCGTGCTCGCCATCGTCGAAGCGCATGACGGCTGGCTCACCCTGACGAATCGCCCGGAAGGCGGCCTCTCCGCCGCGATCGAGCTGCCGCTGGCCGCCGCGATCCCGGCCGAACCCGCCGAGACCCGGATCGCCGCCGCGGCGGAATGAACGGCCGAGCCTTGCATCGGACCGGCGCGATCGGCGTTGAGGCCGAGCGGGCATCGGAAGGCAGGAAGCGCATGGACGTCGGATTCATAGGGCTCGGGCGCATGGGGCGCGCCATGGCGGCCAAGCTGGTCGAGGCCGGGCACACCGTCCGCGTCTGGAACCGGACCCCGGATGCTGCGCACGGGATCTCCGGCGCGACGCCGGTGGCGAGTGCGGCCGAGGCGTTCGCGGGCGACGCGGCGATCACCATGCTGTCGGACGACGCAGCGCTGCGCTCCGTCATCGTCGAGGGCGGGCTGCTCGACAGCGCAGGCCGGCCGGCGATCCACCTGTCGATGAGCACGATCTCCGTCGCCTTGGCGCAGGAACTGGCCGCGATCCATGCGCGCGCCGGCATCGCCTATGTCGGCGCCCCTGTGTTCGGGCGGCCGGACGCGGCCGCGGCGGGCGCCCTCAATATCATCGCCGCGGGCGATGCCGGCGCCATCGACCGCGCAGCCCCGCTCCTCGACGCGATGGGCACGAAGACGTGGCGCTTCGGCACCGAGCCGCATCAGGCCAATGCCGTGAAGCTCGCCGGCAACTTCATGCTGGTCTCGGCGATCGAGGCGATGGGCGAGGCCGCCGCCTTCGCCGAAGGTCACGGGGTGGCCGGCGCCGACCTTCTGGACATGCTCACCGGCACACTGTTCGCCTCGCCGGTCTACAAGGGCTACGGCGCGTCGATCGCGGCGAACCGCTACGAGCCGCCGGGCTTCGGCCTCCGCCTCGGCGCCAAGGATATCGGCCTCGCCCTCGGCGCCGCGGCGGCGGTGAACGTGCCGATGCCGTTCGCGAGCGTCCTTCGGGACAACCTCATCGACGCGATCGCGCACGGCGACGGCGACAAGGACCTGGCCGCGCTCGCCACCGTGGCGACCCGGCGCAGCGGGCGCTGAGCGCTTGGACACGGCGACGGCCGGCGTTTGCACCGACGCGCGAAGTCGGTCGTCATGCGTTCGGTGCAACGCCGCCGCTGCGCGCGCCTTGCGCCCCGCCCACGATGCCATACCTGAACCTCTCAGCCCGCGACCGGGCTCCCGCATCCTGAGGCCGGCGCGCGCGGCCTTCGAGGCACGCCGATGATCTCGACCGAAGCCGACATCCTGAACACCGCCGCGTCCTGGCGACGCGACGGCCGCGACGTGGCGCTCGCGACCGTGATCGAGACCTGGGGATCGGCGCCGCGTCCGGTCGGCAGCCACCTCGTCGTCGACGGCGAGGGCAACTTTCTCGGTTCGGTCTCCGGCGGTTGCGTCGAGGGCGCCGTCATCACGGAAGCCGCCGACGCCATCGCCGACGGCAAGCCGCGGGTGATCGAGTTCGGCGTCGCCGACGAGACCGCGTGGCGGGTCGGGCTCTCCTGCGGCGGCCGCATCCGCATCTTCGTCGAGCGGATCGACTGACATGCGCGCCGACATCCTCGAAGGCCTCAACGCCGAGCGCGCCGCCCGCCGCGCCGCGATCCTCGTCACCGACATTGCCGACGGCGGGCAGCGCCTGGTTCGGGAGGCCGATATCGCCGCCGACGCCCTCGCCGAACCGCTCGGTCGGCACCTCGCCGCAGGTCGGAGCGGCCTCGTCGAGGCGGACGGCCGGACGCTGTTCCTCACGGTCCAGGTGCCGCCGGTCCGGCTCGTCGTGGTCGGGGCCGTTCACATCACCCAGGCCCTGGTGCCGATGGCCGCCGCGCTCGACCTCGCGCTGACGGTGATCGACCCGCGCACCGCCTTCGCCAGCCCCGAGCGGTTTCCGGGCGTCGCGCTGGTGGCGGATTGGCCGGACGCGGCACTCGGCGGCGCGGTGCCGCCGCTGGATCGCTACTGCGCGCTCGCCGCGCTGACCCACGATCCCAAGATCGACGATCCGGCGCTGAAGGCTGCGCTCTCGGCGGAGTGCTTCTACATCGGCGCGCTCGGCTCGCGGAAAACCCATGCGGCGCGCGCGGTCCGGCTGATCGAGGCCGGCTATTCCGAGGCCCAGCTGGCGCGCATCCGCGCCCCGATCGGGCTCGCCATCGGCGCGGTCAGCCCGGCCGAGATCGCGCTGTCGGTGATGGCGCAGATCGTCGCCGCCCTGCGTCGGGCGCCGCGCGAGGCGGCTTCGTGAAGTTCGGGCCGGTTCCGGTCGGATCCGCGCTCGGCCTCATCGCCGCCCACACCATCAAGGCCGGCGGCGCGACCCTGCGCAAGGGCCGGGCGATCTCGCCCGAAACGATTGCAGGCCTCGCGGCCGAGGGCGTGCGCGATCTGGTGGCCGTCTCCCTGGAGCCGGGCGACGTCGGCGAGGACGAGGCCGCCGAGACCCTGGCGCGGCACCTCGCCGGGACCGGCCTGCGCTGCGAGCCGCCGTTCACCGGACGCTGCAACCTCTTCGCGGTCGGGCCCGGCGTTCTGGTCGTGGATCGAGCCGGCATCGATGCGTTCAACGGCGTCGACGAGGCGATCACCGCGGCGACGCTGCCGCCGTTCAAGCCCGTGGTGGCCGGCGAGATGGTCGCGACGATCAAGATCATCCCCTACGCGGTGCCGGGAACGGTCCTGGCGCATGCGTGCGCCGCCGCGCCGGCCGGCGCGTTGCGGGTCTCGCCCTATCGCCGCCGCCGGGTCGGCGTGGTCTCGACACGGCTGCCGAGCCTGAAGGAGACCACCGTCGACCGGACCCTGGCCGTCCTCGCGGATCGGCTCGCGCCGACCGGCGCCGAGATCGTCGCCGATCGTCGCGTTCCGCACGCGGCCGGCGCGGTCGCCGAGGCGCTGGCCGCGGCGACCGCGCAGGACGGCGCCGACCTGGCGATCGTGTTCGGCGCCTCGGCCATCGCCGACCGCCGCGACGTGATCCCGGCCGGCATCGCGGCTGCGGGCGGCGCGGTGATGCATTTCGGCATGCCGGTCGATCCCGGGAACCTGCTACTGCTCGGAGCGCTGGGGGACGTTCCGGTGATCGGCGCGCCGGGCTGCGCCCGCTCGCCCAAGGAGAACGGGTTCGACTGGGTGCTGCACCGCCTGCTCGCGGACCTGCCCGTCACCCGCGCCGACATCGTCGCGCTCGGTGTCGGCGGACTGCTGATGGAGATCGTCTCGCGGCCGCAGCCGCGATCGGGCGAACCGAGCGCCGCCGACGATGCCTGACATCGGAATCGGTGCCGTCCTGCTCGCCGCCGGGCGCGGCACCCGCTTCGGCACCGAACCGAAGCTGCTCGCGCGGCTCGACGGGACGCCGCTGGTGCGCCACGCCGCGGAAGCCGCCCTCGCGTCCAGGGCCCGTCCGGTCGTCGTCGTGCTCGGGGCCCATGCGGTGGCCGTGCGCGCCGTCCTTCACAATCTCGACCTCGTCTTCGTCGAGAACGCCGCGTTCGGTTCCGGCCTCTCGACCTCGCTGCGGGCGGGACTCGCCGCGCTGCCGGCCGAGACCGATGCGGCGGTGATCCTGCTCGGCGACATGCCGCGGGTGACGCCGGAGCAGATCGATCGCCTCGCCGCCGCCTACCGGGCCGCGAAGCCGGCTCCGAGTGCCGTGGTGCCGACGATCGCGGGGCGCCGCGGCAACCCGGTGCTGCTCGATCGGCGCGTGCTCGGCGACGCCATCGCCAGCCTGTCCGGCGATCACGGCGCCGGGCCGCTGCTGAAGGGTCGCGCCGACGTCCTGGAAATTCCGGGAGAGCCCGGGACCGCGCTCGACGTCGACACGCCGGAGATGCTGGCTCGGCTCTGAAGGCTCAGGCCTTCTTCGCCTCGCTTCGGCAGCGATCCGAGCAGAATCGGACCTCGTCCCAGATCCGCTCCCACTTCTTCCGCCAGGCGAACGGCCGCCCGCACTGCGCGCACAGCTTTGTCGGCAGGTCGCCCTTGCGGATCATCTTCCCCGATGTCCGGCCCGAACTCTTGTTTGCGGAATCGCCCCCGCTTCGCCTGGACATCCGGTCAGCGCCCGATCTGTCCGGCTTCGGCCAGCCCCACCGGCGACCACCGTGTGATCTGGATGTAGCCGTCGCGGGCCGCAACCACGACGTGGCGCCTGTGGCGATGGACGACGGTGCCGGGCAGATGCTTGTGCGCCTCGCGCCAGCCGCCGGCCTGCGCGACGTAGACGCGAGCGTCGCCGAGCCGCGCCAGCGTCTCGATCGATCCGAAAGCGCGGATCCGACGCAGGATCGCGGCGACGTCGGCGCGGAAGTCGAGGGTGCGGTCGACGTCGCTCGCGCGCGCCCAGTACGAGCCGTCGCCCTGCGGCTCGGGCCGCCGCCACCGCGCCGGCAGATCGCGGCCGATCGGCCCGGTCGCGAGCCGCCGCGCCGCCATCTGGCACTTGGCCAGCAGCGTCTCGTGGTCTTCCTGGGCGTCGAGCGGGAACAGGTCCTGCGCGAGGATGTCGCCGGTGTCGAAGCCCTCCTCGGCGAGCACGTGGGCGGTGACGCCCCAGGTCTCGTACGCTTCCTCCACCGCCCGGAACAGCGGGTAGGGTCCGCGCCCGGTCGGCAGCGGCGAGGGGTGGATGTTCAAGCCGAAGGCCGCGCGGGTGCGCCATCCGGTGATCAGCCAGGGATAGCCCGCGACGACGAGCGCCCAGTCGCGGCCGTGGGCGGCGTTCAGCGCGTCGAGATCCTGGGCCTTCAGCCGCGAGAGCTGGATCGGCAGGCGCAGCTGACGGGCGCGCGCCACCACCACGTCGTTGTGATCGTAGAGCCCGTCGCAGGGGCGGGTGAACAGCTTGATCGGGGTCCAGCCGGCCTCGATCAGGCCCTCGAACACGCCGCCGAGGAAATCGATGCCGGCGAAGGCGAACTTCATGAACCTGGATTCTCCGGCGGTCTCGATGGGATGCGACCTTGTGGAACGGCCGCGCCGGCCTCGACCGACTCCCCCGTCCTCCACGACGCCTTAGCTTCATCTTGTCGAACCGTCTCCGCCGGCAAGGGGCGTTCGGCGGCGACGGGGGCGAGCATGCAACGGGTTCTGATCTACGGCGGCACGGGCGGCATCGGCCGGGCGACGGCGGAGGCGCTGCGCCACCGCGGCTACGGCCTCCACCTCGCGGCCCGCGACCGCGGCCGGCTCGAAGCCGCGGCGGCCGAGCTCGGCGAGACCACCGTGACGGCCGGCGACGTCGCCGACCCCGACTTCTTCGCTCAGGCTACCGCGGAGGCAGGCGATCGCCTCGCCGGCCTCGTCTACGCGGTCGGCACCATCAACCTGCGCCCGCTCGCCCGCCTGACCCGGGCGGACGCCGAGACCGATTTCCGGATCAACGCGCTCGGCGCCTTCTCGGCGATCCAGGCAGCGGCCGGCGCGCTGAAGGCCGGTGCCGGCGAGGCGGGCGCGGGCGTCGTCCTGTTCTCCACCGTCGCGGTGGCACAGGGGTTTCCGGCCCACGCCTCGGTCGCCATGGCGAAGGGGGCGGTCGAAGGCCTCGGCCTATCGCTGGCGGCCGAACTCGCGCCGCACGTGCGCATCAACGTGGTGGCGCCCTCGCTGACCCGGACGCCGCTCGCCGCCGCGATCACCGGCAATGCCACCCTGGCCCAGGGCATCGCCGCGATGCATGCCCTGCAGCGCCTCGGCACGCCGGAGGACATCGCGGGGCTCGCCGCCTTCCTCGTCTCGGCCGAGGCCGGCTGGATCACCGGGCAGATCATCGGCGCCGACGGCGGCCGCTCGATGCTGCGCACCAAGGGCTGAGGCGCTTGGCAACGCGGAACACCGCGGGGCGGAAGACCCTGCGCTTCGTGCTGGGCGACCAGCTCAACCGGCGCGTGTCGAGCCTCGTCGATCTCGATGCGCCCGACGTGGTGCTCATCGTCGAGGTGATGGCGGAGGCGACCTACGTCCGCCATCACAAGCAGAAGATCGCCTTCCTGTTCTCGGCCATGCGCCACTTCGCGGCGGAGCTCGAAGCCGAGGGCGTCACGGTGGATTACGTCCGCCTCGACGATCCCGGCAATAGCGGCAGCTTCACCGGTGAGCTCGCGCGCGCGGTAGCCCGGCACGCGCCGGACCGTGTCGTCGTGACCGAACCCGGCGAATGGCGGGTCTGGTCGATGATGCAGGCGTGGCGCGACGACCTCGCCGTCCCGGTCGAGATCCGCGACGACAACCGCTTCCTGTGCCCGCGCCGCGATTTCGCCGACTGGGCCGGGGACCGCCGGGCGCTGCGCATGGAGACGTTCTACCGCGGCATGCGCCGCCGCACCGGCCTGCTGATGGACGGCAAGGATCCCGTCGGCGGCCAGTGGAACTTCGACGCCGACAACCGCAAGAAGCTGCCGCGGGGCCATGCCGTCCCGAGCCGCCTGCGCTTCGAGCCGGACGCGACGACGCGCGCGGTGCTCGACCTCGTCGCCCGGGCGTTCGCCGGGCATTTCGGCGACCTCGACGGCTTCGGCTGGCCGGTGACCCGCCGCGACGCGATCGAAGCCCTGAAGCACTTCATCGCCGACGGCCTGCCGACCTTCGGCGACTACCAGGACGCGATGAAGACCGGCGCGCCGTTCCTCTACCACGCGCTGATCTCGCCGCCGCTCAATGCCGGCCTGCTCACCGCGGAGGAAGTCTGCCGCGCCGCCGAGCGCGCCTATCGCGAGGGCGCGGCCCCGCTACACTGCGTCGAGGGCTTCATCCGCCAGATCCTCGGCTGGCGCGAATACGTGCGCGGCCTCTACTGGGCGCGGATGCCGGCCTATGCCGAGACCAACGCCCTCGACGCGCAGCGCGACCTGCCGTGGTTCTACTGGTCGGGCGAGACGGAGATGAACTGCCTCGCGCAGGTCGTCGCCGAGACGCGGGCCCATGCCTATGCCCACCACATCCAGCGCCTGATGGTCACCGGCAACTTCGCCCTGCTCGCGGGGCTTTCGCCGGCGCAGGTCGAGGAATGGTACCTGATCGTCTTCGCCGACGCCTACGAGTGGGTCGAGCTGCCGAACGTGCACGGCATGGTGCTGTGGGCCGACGGCGGCGTGATGGGATCGAAGCCGTACGCGGCCTCCGGTGCCTACATCAACCGGATGTCCGATTACTGCGCCGCCTGCCGCTACGACGTCGCGAAGAAGGCCGGCCCGGACGCCTGCCCGTTCAACTACCTGTACTGGAACTTCCTCATCGCCAACGCCGGCCGCCTCGAAGGCAACCCGCGCCTGTCGATGCCCTATCGCACGCTCGCCGCGATGCCGCCCGCGCGCAAGGCCGAGATCGCGGCGGACGCGGCGTCGTTCCTCGATGGGCTGAGCGCCGATGCGCCGGCGGGCGAGATTAAACGATAACTGGAACGCTGCAGGCGGACGCGGCGCGAAGGAGCTTCGCATCGCGCGAGGCGAGGGGGCGTGAACACCGAATCGCCAATTCGAGATAGCTCGCATCGTACAGCGAGAGCCCGTGCTTGGCGGCGAGCGTCATCGTCGCCGACCAGGCATGTCGCGCGGTCTCGGTATCGATCGAGATCGGTAGGGCTGCGAGACGCTCGAGAGCCTGAGTCCTCTCTGCCGTTACGATGCGGCGCTTCCGCTCAGCCGTAAGAAGGACGTGCCCGACCTCGAGAGCCCAGAGGCCAGGCACGATCGCACCTTTTGCCGCGACCTGTTCGAGAATATCGCTCGCATCGCTCTCGATCGGCAGGACCCAAGCGAGGGCCATCGACGCATCTAGGATGCAGAGGCTCACCGGCGGTCTTCGCTACGAAAAATCTCTATCTCATCTGGGCTGAACGTTTCACCGCGGGCGGCGATGCGATCGCGCAACGCGCGCAGCCCGCCAACCGTCAGGGCCGTGGTATCCTCACGGGTCGGCGGGACGAGCCGTGCGACGGGTTTGCCGTCGCGCAGGACGAGCACGTCCTGGCCAGCCTCGAGCGCATCGAGAAGTGAGCCGAGCGAACTTTCTGCGTCGAAGATGCTGATTGCGTCCATACGATCACCAACCGAACGACGTCGCGTTTCCGCTGCGTCTGCTGCTGGCAATCGTAGCATGGTTCGGCCAGCCGCGGATGGGTCGAGCATCGCTCACCACGGCGTCCACACCGACAACGCGAGGTACGGGCTCGGCCGCCTTTCGGTACTCTCGACCTGTACGCCGCCCGACACGCGAAAACTGTAGCTGCCGACTGCGAAATCGGTGGCGTGGGCGCCGAAATTCCACTTCGTATAGCCGGTCCGGTCGGCGTAGAGGCTGACTTCGGGGCCGAGGTAGAAGCCCCAGGCGCGATAGCCGAGGGCGATCCGGGACCAGGCTGAATCGCGCGCCGAGCCCAGGACCAGGGTCGCCTGAACCAGGCTCTCGTCGGTCGGGCGCGCCCAGACCTCGCCGTGCAGGCGAAGGCCCCAACGCATCGGAAGCGTCGCCACGCTGCGCCCGTCCGTTAGGGCTTCGTACGCACCCTCCGGCCCGGCATAGAGCGCGACGACGCCCCAATCCGGGAACCACTGATAGCCCGCCAGCGCCGCGCCGAGCACGGTGTAGCGCGACAGGCGAGCGCTGCCCCACGAATCGCAGCCGCACGCCATCTCGTTGCGGCGCCCGCCGCCGAGGCTGGCGAGCGCGACGAAACCCGGCCGGGCGAGCTTGTCCAGCGCGATCTTGGCGCCGATGGACAGGAAATTCGCGGCGCCGGCATCCAGGCTGCCGAACAGCAGGGTGTCGAGATCGCCGGCCCGAGCCGTGGGGGATGCGGCTGGAACGGTGCAGAGCAGGCACGCCACCGCCGCCGCGAGACGGCGCCTTCGGTGCGGGGACGCGAGCCGTGCCAAGCCGATGACTCCTAATACGAGATGAAAATCTTATATCTCGAAGGCTCGCAACATGGGGCGATTCAGGAGAGATGTCGCGACAGTTTCAAAGACGGTCGTCGATTTTTCCACCATTCGGCCGTGAAACAATCAACCGCAACTCTGAGTATGTAACTGCAAGTTACGCATGAATCGTCTAGCCAACCTGAAGGAAATATGTCCTTTCTGAAGCTTCCAGGCTTGTCGGTTTCCCGCGGACGGTGCGCCGCCGGGGCGGGGGCGAGGCTCATGCTTGGCGGCGGTGCCGAACTCGGCTAGAGCCCGCGCCGGGACAGCAACCTGCGGCCACGTTTTGTATTCCGGTGCCCGAACGTCCGACGTCCTCACGGTTCTCGCCAGCCAAGAGGGAGACCGCCTGACCGTCGGCGACATCGTCGCGGTGCTGCGGGACCGTGCCTTCGCGCTGCTCGTGGTGCTGCTCGGCCTGCCGAACTGCCTGCCGATGCCGCCGCCGATCCCCCTGGTCTGCGGCCTGCTGCTGCTGCTCGTGGCCGTGCAGATCGCGATCGGCAAGTCGTCGCCCTGGCTGCCGAAGGCGCTGCTGGGACGATCGGTCGCCCGGAAGGACGTCGAGCGGGCCGTCAAGCGCGCCGTGCCGGTGCTGCGGCGGCTGGAGCGCTGGTCGCGGCCACGGCTCAGCGTGTTCGAGACGGCGCTCGGCATGCGCGGCATGGGCATCGCCCTGCTGACGCTGTCGCTGGCGCTGATCGTCGCCGCGCCGGTGATCGGCCAGATCCCGCTCGGGCTCGCCGTCTGCCTCGTCGGCCTCGGGCTGGTCGAGCGCGACGGCATCCTGGTGCTGGTCGGTCTCGGGATCGGGAGCCTGGGCGTGCTGCTCAATGCCGGCTTCGCCTACGCGATCGTTGCCGGGATCATGAGCCTGGTCCACCTCTGAACCGCGATCGTGCGGCTCCGGCTCACGCCTCGAGATGCCGCGGCTTCACCAAGCGGTAGAGCAGCCCTCCGCGCGGGCCCGCCAGCATCGACACGAGATAGAGCGCGCCGGCCGCCAGCACGATCGCCGGCCCGGTCGGCAGGTCGAGATGGTAGGACAGGCTCAGGCCCGAGAAGCTCGCCACCACCGCGATCAGCATCGAGGCCGGGATCAGCGTGCCGAGCCCGCGCGCCCAGAACCGGGCGGCGATCGCCGGAAGCAGCATCAGCCCGACCGCGAGCAGGGTGCCGAGCGCCTGGAACCCGCCGACGAGGTTCATCACCACGAGGCCGAGGAAGGCGTAGTGCACCGGGCCGCCGCTGCGGCTCACCGTGCGCAGGAACAGCGGGTCGACGCATTCCATCACCAGCGGACGGTAGATCAGCGCGAGGCCGAACATGGTCGCCGTCGCGATGCCGCCGAGCAGCAGCAACGCCGGGTCGTCGAGCGCCAGCACCGTGCCGAACAGGATGTGCAGCAGGTCGATCTGCGAGCCGCGCATCGACACCAGCAGCACGCCGGCGGCGAGCGAGATCAGGTAGAACGCGGCCAGGCTCGCATCCTCGCGGATCACGGTCGAGCGGGTGACGAGGCCGGCGAGCAGGGCGACCGCGAGCCCCGCGACGAGCCCGCCCAGCGTCATCGCCGGCAGCGACAGGCCCGCCACCAGGAAGCCGACGGCGGCGCCGGGCAGGATGGCATGGCTCATCGCCTCGCTCATCAGGCTCATGCGTCGGAGCATCAGGAACACGCCGACCGGCGGCGCCGAGATCGACAGCGCGAGGCAGCCGACCAACGCCCGGCGCATGAAGCCGAACTCGACGAACGGCGCGAAGGGATCGATCACGCCGCGGTCTCGTGCTGCTTGGGTGGGGCCGGGCGATGGTGATGCCCGTGCGTGTGATCGTGCCCATCGTCGTGCCCGGACCCGTCGGGTGCCGGGGCGACTTGGGCATGGTCGTGGGCGCAGATGGCGGCGTCCTCGTCCCAGGCCTCGGACAGGCGGGTGGCGCGGGCGAGGTTCTGCGGCGACAGCACCGAGGCCGTCGCGCCCCAGGCGACCGGCTCCCGCGCGAGCAGGAGCGTCTTCGGGAAGTACGCACGGACCTGCGCCAGGTCGTGCAGCGCCGCGACGATGGTCCGGCCCTCGCCGTGCCACGTGCGGATCAGCGCGATCAGGTCGGCGGTGGTGCGCGCGTCGACTCCGGTGAACGGCTCGTCGAGCAGGAGCACCTGCGCGTCCTGGAGGATCAGGCGTGCGAACAGCGCGCGCTGGAACTGGCCGCCCGAGAGGGTGCCGATCGGCCGCGCCTCGAAGCCGGACAGCCCGACGGCGTCGAGCGCCTTCAGCACGGCGCCTCGATGCCCGAGCAGGCTCCGCCAGGCGCCGGATCGGCACCACAGGCCCATGCTGGCGAGATCGAGGACGCTCAGGGGGAAGCTGCGGTCGATCTCGTCGGCCTGCGGCAGGTAGGCCAGCGTGCGGGCCGGCATGCCGCGGTGGATCTGCCCGTCGAGGCTGGGGATCTCGCCGATCAGCCCTTTCAGCAGGGTCGACTTGCCGGCGCCGTTCGGGCCGACCAGCGCCAGCAGGTCGCCGCGGCGGATGGTGCCGTCGAGGTGGTGCACCGCCGGATGCCGGTCGTAGCCGAGCGTCAGTCCGTCGAGGCGGATGTCGCCGGCGGCCAAGGGCGTGCGCGCGGTCACGCGCCCAGCGTCCAGGCGATCGCCAGCCAGAGCGGCGCGGCAAGCGCGGCGGCGAGGCCGAGGCGGAACGCCAGGCCGCTCTGGAACAGCGATGCGGCCGAGGAAGCCGGCGTGCGGGATCTGGGTCTCAAGGGGACGATCTTCGTCGAGGGTGCGCGAGCGCCGAAGGCCGATCCGTTGCCCGGACCGGTGGCGCAGCCTATAATCCGTGGTGATACACTGTAACACCGGCGGCGTTCAATCGGGGCGCCCCGGCCGCAAGGATCGGGATGCACGATCACGTCGGGCAAGAAGGGGAGGCGTGCGGCGCGGAGCACGCCGCCGCGACGATGGCGCGTGCCGAGAAGCTCTGCCGCGACAGGAGCCTGCACTTCACCAAGCTGCGGCACGACGTGCTGCAGGCCGTCGCGGAGACGGGCAAGCCGATGGGTGCCTACGACATCGCCGAGCGCCTGAGCGGGCCGGATCGCCGGGTGGCCGCCGTCTCGGTCTACCGCGCGCTCGACTTCCTGACCGAGAACGGCCTCGTCCACCGCATCGCCAGCCGCAACGCGTTCGTGTCCTGCGCGCACGAGCACGGCGCGGGGGAGGGGCTGGTGTTCCTGATCTGCCGGAGCTGCGGCGGCATCGACGAGACCACCTCGCCCGAGATCGAGGCCGGGCTCGGGCGCACCCTTGAGCGGGCGGGGTTCCGCCCGGCGAGCCGGATCCTCGAGGTCGAGGGCGAGTGCGGCGCCTGCCACGGGCGGCAGGCCGACGGCGCCCACTGATCCCGGGACGCCGCTCGCGAATCTCCGGCTCAGAACGCGTTGCGGTAGGCGCGGCGCGAGAACACCGTCTGGAACATGATCTGGATGTCGAACCAGATTGACCAGTTGTCGATGTAGTGCAGGTCGTGGTTGACCCGGCGCTCCATGTCGAGGTCGGTCAGGGTCTCGCCGCGCAGGCCGTTGACCTGCGCCCAGCCGGTGATGCCGGGGCGGACGTTGTGTCGGCGCGCGTAGAGGGCGATGCGTCGCTCGAAGCTGCGGTCGTGCGCGAGCGCGTGCGGGCGCGGCCCGACGAGCGACATCTCGCCTTTCAGCACGTTCAGGATCTGCGGCAGCTCGTCGAGGTTGGACCGGCGCAGGAAGGCACCGATGCGCGTGATGCGCGAATCGTTGCGCGAGGCCTGCTTGAACACCGCCTCCGCCTCGGCCTTCATGCTGCGGAACTTGAACACGCCGAAGGGTTGCTGATTGAAGCCGTAGCGCTTCTGCCGGAAGAACACCGGGCCGGGGCTGTCGAGCTTGATCGCCACGGCGATGGCCGCGAGCAGCGGGCTCAGCGCGACGAGGGCGATCGTGGCGAGCGTCACGTCGAGGAGGCGCTTCAGCAGCACCTCGGCCATGCTCAGCGGACGGCGGCCGATGTTGATGCCGGAGAGGCGGCCGACCCGGGACACCTGCATGTCGGGAAAGCGGTCGAGCACGGAACCGGGGCGCAGGTGCAGCGCCGCCGGCACCCGAAGGAACGCGTCGATGCAGCGCTCCACCTCGGCGGTGTCGGCCCAGGGCACGAGGATGAAGACGTCGTCGGGGCGCAGGAACCGCACCACGGAGACTGCGAGGTCGAGATCCTCCGACATCTGCGCATGGCGCGTGGCCTCGTCCGCGCGGACGTCGACCCGGCGGAGATAGCTGGTGCCGACGACGCGCAGGCCGAGCGAATCGGCCTCGTTGCTGGCGTAGAAGCGGGCGATGTCGTCCTCGAAGCCGACGAGGTGGACGCGGCTCACCGAGGCGGACGCCGGCGTCACGCTGCGGCGCACGAGCCCGATCATCGCCGCATGCGCCAGCATCAAGACCGGCAGGCCCGAGACGAACACGGTGAGGGCGACGACGCGCGAGACCTCGTTCGTCGTCTTGGTGATGAAGCCGACCACGAGCGCCGCAGCCCAGGCGACGACCCACCGGGCCGCGCTCTTCTGCAGCGACGCCTTCTGCGCCAGCATCGCCTCGATCGCGTATTCCTCGCGCAGGGCGGACGTCGCGACGATGACGATCGCCAGCAGACCGGAGAGCTGCAGGCCCCAGCTCGCCGAGAACGGCATCATCTCGCCGTTCAGAAGGAAGAAATAGCCGTATTCGACCACCATCGTCGTGATGACGATCGACAGGATGTCGGTCATCGCCACCGAGGCCGAGATGCCGATGCGGAACGCGCCGCGGCTCCGACGCGGGAGCAGCGCCGTCCATACATTGCGCCGCCGCTCCGCCGAAGTCGGCAGCGGCTGGAAAGTCTCAGGCAGGCGATCTTGAAACATCTGGCGCGCCATGTTCCGAACTGAACCGGACGGTGTCCCGAAACGACACGGATCGCGCGTCGAGAAGAGCACTCTTGGACTATGGAGCAAGCGTAGGGCCGCGATCACGACACCCGTCACCTTGCGCGAGATGACTCGGCCTTAAGGGTCCGACCAGCGCCTCGCAACGCGAGCAAACTACTGAGAGAGGGTTTCGTCAGGATCGCGTCGATCACGCGCAATCGAATCGCAGCGGCCGTCCTACGCCGTCGGGGGCCCGACGGCTTCACGGTCAAGCTTCACGTTCGAGTGATGGCGGTTCCGGTGCGGGTCGGAGGCACGCCCCTCGTGCCGACGCGGTGGGATGCAGCGATGCGTGCCGAAGACGCGCTCTGGCGTCCACGCGTCGGCGGCCCGCCACGCTTCGGCTTCGAGCGTGCCGGAACCGTTTTCGATGCGGGGGCGCCGATCGCGCTCCGTTCGCATCACGCCGGGGGGAGACGAGCCGGCGGCCGGGATGGAGGAACCTCGGCCGTCCCGCCTTCGGGACGCCGAGGCCGTGTGATCAAGCCGCTGCGACGTCGCCGCTCGCCCCGCCGACGGTCTGGATCGTCTCGAAGCCCTCGAATTGCGGGTGGCCGAGATAGAGCGGCTTCGTCGTCGGCACGCGGCCGTGCGCCTTGCGGAACTGCTCGGAGCGGGTCCAGGCCTCGAAATCGGCCTTCGAGCGCCAGATCGTGTGCGAGGCGTAGAGTACGTGATCTTCCGCCTCGGGTCCGCGCAGAAGATGAAACTCGACGAAGCCCGGCATCTCGCCGAGATGAGAGTCGCGGCCGAGCCAGACCTGCTCGAAATCCGTTGTCGATTCCTTAACCACTTTGAAACGATTCATCGCAATGAACATCGATGTCTCCATGATGTGGTGGCATCTCGCCACCACCCTGATTCCAACGCCCGAATCTGCGTAATTCGTACCGAGGACCGCTTCGGTAGGCCGACGCCACCTGTCGAACCAACATACTATAGTTTTAGCGCAGGCTCGTAGCGTCGCAGCGCAAACGTCGTGACAAGGCCTCGATCTGATCGATCTAAGCTTGCATTCAGATTTATTTCGTGTCCTAGTTGTCTTCAGTTGAGGCGCTCAGGTGGCTATCCCTTCGCTCTGACAAGACGTTGGCACGGCACCGTGACGGGCGCGAGGTAGGTGGCGGCCTCCGCAACCGGCTGTCAATCTCCCGGTCGGCGTGTCGACCGTCCGAGGATGACGGTCACCCACCCGGTCGCGACCGCGAAATGGGATTGTGTCTGACGATGATGCCCAAACAGACCACCGACGTCGACCGCCTCGTCGGTCTCCGCATCACCGCGCTCCGCAAGGCGCGAGGGCTGAGCCAGACGGCCCTTGGGACGGCGGTGGGCGTCACCTTCCAGCAGGTCCAGAAGTACGAGAAGGGGCAGAACCGCGTCGGCGCGGGGCGCCTGCGCGAGATCGCGCGCCTGCTCGAGGTTCCGGTCTCAGCCTTCTTCGAGGAGAAGGAGGAGGGCGCGGCGCCGAAGGAGGACGTGTTCGGCTTCCTCAGCGCCCACGGCGCGATCGAGCTGCTGCGGGCCTACGCGCTGATCGAGAACGACCAGATGCGCCGCGACGTGCTCGCGATCGTGCGGACGGTGGCCAAGCTCGGCCATGGCCAGGCGGACACGGCCGAGGCCGAAGCCGCCGAGTGAGCCGGGACGGTCCGCCCCCGATCGGGGCGGCGCTCGTCTCCGATCGCTGAGCGCTGCCGGCCCACCGTCGTCGTCCGTCAGTCGTCGAGCGCGATCAGGTGGAAGAACGTGCCGGTGACGCGGCCGCGCCGATGCCCGGCAAACCCGAGATCCGTCCCTTCCGCGTCGGCGACCCGACAGAACGCTTCGTCCTCGGAGGGCGGCGGGGTCGACTCGCTCGCGTAGTGGAACTCGTGGCCGACAAGGCGCAGCCCCGCCCGCCCCAGAAGCCCATCGGCGATGGGGTGTGCGACGCGATACCCGAGATGCAACTTGCGCGACTTGTACGAGGTCGCGACCGGCAAAAGCCCGGCCATCGGATGCTGCATGCCGGCCGCATCCTCGAGGCTCTCGCCCAGAACCATGTAGCCGCCGCACTCGCCGTGCACCGGCCGTGTCTCGGCAAAGCTGCGCAGGCCGCCGAGGAAGGTCGTCGCCGCGGCGATCCGGCCGGCATGGAGCTCGGGATAGCCGCCGGGCAGCCAGCACACGTCGCACCCCTGGCTCGGTGCCTCGTCGGCGAGCGGCGAGAACGATACGATCTCCGCGCCCGCCGCCCGCCAGCCTGCCGCCTGGTGCGGATAGAGGAAGCTGAACGCGGCATCGGCCGCCACCGCGATGCGCTGCCCCGGCGGGCGGGGGAGGGCGCCCGCGCCGGCGGGAACCGCGCCGCCGGCCGCAGCCAGGATCGCATCGCAATCGAGACCTTCGACGGCGAGGTCGCCGAGGCGGTCCAGACGGGCGTCGAGGTCGGAGGTCTCCCGCGCCTGCACGAGGCCGAGATGGCGCTCCGGCAGGACCAGCGACGCATCCCGCATCAGCGCGCCGAGGACCGGGATCCCGACGCGGGCGAGCCCGGCTTCGACGAGGCGGCGATGGCGGGCGCTGGCGACCTTGTTCAGCACCACGCCCGCGATTCTGACGCGCGCATCGTAGAGCGAGCAGCCGAGTGCGATCGCCGCCGCGGACTGCGCCGCCCCCGACACGTCGAGCACCAGCAGCACGGGCCAGCCGTAGCGGGCGGCGATGTCGGCATTCGCGCCGGTGCGGCCCTCGCCGGCGCGAATGCCGTCGAACAGGCCCATCGATCCTTCCGCCACGACGATGTCGGCGTCCCGCACGGCGAACCCGGCGACCGCGTCGAGGAGGGCAGGGCCCATCGCGAAGCTGTCGAGGTTGACGCTCGGAAAGCCGGTCGCCGCCTCGTGGAAGGCCGGGTCGATGTAATCGGGCCCGCACTTGACCCCGCGGACGCGCAAGCCGCGACGGGCGAGCGCGCGCATGAGCGCGAGCGTCACCGTGGTCTTGCCGGAACTCGACCGCGGCGCGGCGACGAGGATGCCGGGAACGCTCATGCGTTCGCGTCCTCGTTGTCGATGCCCGTGCTGCCGACCGCCCCGCCGGGCCGGAACCGGCGGTCGTAGTCGGCCGCGTAGAGCGCGCTCTCGCGAAAATCCTCGGCGCCGAGCGCCGGCCCGACCAGGATCAGCGCCGTGCGCTCGATCCCGGATCCGGCGACCTGCCCCGCGATCGTCGCCAGCGTTCCGGTGATCACCCGCTCGTCCGGCCAGGAGGCGCGGAACACCACGGCGGCCGGGCAGGGCGCGCCGTAGAACGGCACGAGCTCGGCGACGACCTTGTCCAGGATGTGGATCGAGAGGTGCAGCGCCAGCGTCGCGCCGGTGGCGGCGAAGCCGGCCAGCGTCTCGCGCTCCGGCATCGCGCTCGCCCGCCCGGAGGTGCGGGTGAGGACGACCGACTGCGCCACGCCCGGCACGGTCAGCTCGCGCTTCAGCAGGGCCGCCGCCGCGGAGAAGGCCGGGACGCCCGGCGTGACGGTGTAGGCGATCCCGATCCGGTCGAGCCGCCGCATCTGCTCGGCGAGCGCGCTCCAGATCGACAGGTCGCCGGAATGCAGCCGGGCCACGTCCTCGCCGCGGGCATGCGCCGCCTCGATCTCCGCGACGATCGCGTCGAGGTCGAGCGGCGCGGTGTCGACGATCCGCGCGCCCGGGGGGCACCAGCCGAGGATATCCGGCGCGACCAGGGAGCCGGCATAGAGGCAGACCGGACAGGCCGCGATCCGGTCGCGCCCGCGCACGGTGATGAGGTCGGGAGCGCCCGGCCCGGCGCCGATGAAATGGACGGTCATGCGGTCACGATCTGCGCCGCTCGGGCGCGGTGGGATATGGGAGTCTTCGATCGGCTAACGGCGCCCGCTTCCTTCCCTACCCCCGCAGAGGGGGGACGGTAGAGGGCGCGGGCCTCATCGGCCTCGCGCATCGCCTCGTCGCTCGCTAGGCCCAGCGCCGCGAGCGCGCAGGTGGCGCGTCCGTCGTCGATGCGGACGAGGATCAGGCGTCCGGTTTCGCCGGCGACGGCGAGCGCCGCCGCCTCGGCGAGCGAGCCGACGCCGCGCGATCGCTCGATCCGGGCCGAGCGCGTCGGCACGCGCGGGTCGACCGTGCGAAGCGCTTCGGCATCGACGGCGACGGGCGTCAGGCCGAACGCGCCGGCGGCGTCCCGGATCGCCGGCTCATCGGCTCGGTCGGCGGCGGTGGCGATCGCGACGAGCGCCCCCTCGCACGCCGCCTGCGCGATCGCCCGCCGGATCAGCGCGACGATCGCGTCGGGGGGCACGCCGTGGCGGAAGCCGATGCCGGCGACGAGGCGGGTCCCGGTCACGGCTTGGTCCAGGCCCATTGCGTCACCGGCATCGCCGCACGCCAGCCGTGCAGCCCGCCGACCGGATCGGCGCGGGCGATCGACAGGCGCCGCAGCGTTCCGCCCCGGGTCGAGAAGGCGGCGAGCAGCACTGCCTCGGCCTCCAGCGTCACCGCGTTGGCGACGATCCGGCCGCCCGACCGCAGGCCGCCGAGCGCCGCCGGCAGAACGCCCGGCGCGGAGACGCCGCCGCCGATGAAGATCGCATCCGGCGCCGGCAACCCGGTCAGCGCATCCGGCGCCACCCCGTGGACGATGGTCAGCCCGGGGGCGCCGAGGGTCTGCGCGTTGCGGGCGATCCGCTCGACGCGAGAGGGATGGGCTTCGATCGCGGTCGCCCGCATCGCGGGATGGCGCAGCATCCACTCGATGCCGATCGAGCCGGCGCCGGCGCCGACGTCCCACAGCAGCTGGCCGGCGAGCGGGCGGAGCGCCGCCAGCGTCACCGCGCGGATCTCGGCCTTGGTCAGCTGGCCGTCGTTCTCGAACCACGCATCGTCGAGCCCCGGGGCGAGGCCGACCGGCCGGCAGCCGGGCTCGCCCACCACCTCGATCGCCAGGGTGTTCAGGGCGTCGACGTCGCCGAGGTCGAAATCGCGCGCGCATCGGGTCCGAACGGTCTCGCGCGGGCCGTCCATCGCCTCGCATACGGTGATCGGCGATGCGCCGAAACCGCGCTCGGTCATCAGCGCGGCGACCGCCGCCGGCGTCGTGCCGTCCCAGGACAGCACCAGCAGGCGGGCGTTCGGCTGCAGGTGGCGGACGATCTGCGCGAGCGCCCGCCCGTGCAGCGTCAGGCAGGCGCACTCGGCGAGCGGCCAGCCGAGGCGGGCGCAGGCGAGGCTGAAGGCCGAGGGCTGCGGAAACGCCCGAATCTCGGCGGCCGGCACGATCCGGGCGATCTCGGCGCCGATGCCGTAGTGGAACGGGTCGCCGGTCGCGAGCAGGCAGGTCGGCGTCCCGCGCCGCGCCAGGATTTCAGGGTAGGCGTCGGAGATCGGGCTCGGCCAGATGCGCAGCTCCGCGTCGAGCGGGCCGGCGAGCGCGAGGTGACGACGGCCGCCATAGACCACGCGGGCGCCGTCGAGCGCCGCGCCGGCGGCGGGGGAGAGCCCGTCGCGGCCGTCCTCGCCGATGCCGACGATCGCGAGCCAGGGATCGGGCCTCGACACCGGTTCGGGCCTATCGGACAAGGCGGCCATGCGGATCCTCATCCTCGGGGGCACGACGGAGGCCAGCGCCCTCGTCCGCGGCCTTCTCCCCCATTCCGGCCTCTCCGTCACGTTGTCGCTGGCCGGGCGCACCGCGGCGCCGGTCGTCGACGTGGTTCCAACCCGCATCGGCGGATTCGGCGGCCCGGAGGGCTTGGCTTGCTACCTGCGCGAGCAGGCGATCGACCGGCTTGTCGATGCCACCCACCCCTTCGCCGCACGCATCGGTAGGAACGCTTATGGGGCCGCGGAAGCTGCCGGCGTCCCGCTCCTGGCGATCCGCCGCCCGGCCTGGACGCGGAAGCCTGGAGACGCCTGGACCGAGGTCGACACCGTGGCCGGTTGCGTCGCGGCGCTGGGGGACGTTCCGCGCCGCGTCTTCCTCACGGTCGGCCGCATGGAAGTCGCGGCCTTCGCGGCCGCGCCGCAGCACGACTACGTCGTGCGCACGATCGAGCCGCTCGGGGATGCGCTGCCGGTCCCGCGCCTCACGGCGATCCGCGCGCGCGGACCGTTCGACGCCGCCGCCGAGATCGTGCTGATGCGCGACGCGTCGGTCGACGTGCTCGTCACGAAGAATGCCGGGGGGGCGGCGACCTACGGAAAGATCGCCGCTGCGCGGACACTCGGCTTGCCGGTGGTGATCGTCCGCCAGCCGTGGAAGCCGATGGTCGACGCGGTCGCCGATGCCGCCGCGGCCGTCGAGCGGCTCGTCGGCGCGGGCCGCGATCATGCGACGCTGCGCGGCGTGTAGACGAACGGCCGCTCGCCCGGCCCGCGCTCGATCAGCCGGGTGGTCGAGGCACCGATGATGACCATCGTCGCCATGTCGGCGGTCGCGTCGCGGGCCTCGGCCAGCGTCATCACGCGGATCGCCTCGTCGGGCCGGGTGACGGCCCGGGCGAAGATCACCGGCGTGTCGGGGTTGCGGATCTCGGCGGCGATCCCGAGGGCCTTGCCGAGCTGCCAGGGCCGCGCCGACGAGATCGGGTTGTAGAGCGAGACCACGAAGTCGGCGCGCAGCACCGCGTCGAGCCGCGCCGTGATCACCTCCCACGGTTTGAGATTGTCCGAGAGCGAGAGCGCGCAGAAATCGCCGCCGAGCGGCGCGCCGAGGCGCGCGGCGGCCGCCAGCATCGCGGTGATGCCCGGCTCGACGGTGATCGCGAGGTGGCGCCAGGCCGGATCGCCGTGCTCCACCGCCTCGAAGACCGCCGCCGCCATCGCGAACACGCCGGGATCGCCGCCAGAGACCACGGCCACCCGCCGGCCGGAGACTGCGAGCTCCAGCGCATGGCGGGCGCGGTCGACCTCGACGCGGTTGTCGCTGGCGTGCCGCGTCAGGCCGGGCCGATCCGGCACGCGCGAGACGTAGGGAATGTAGCCGATCAGGTCCTCGGCCGCATCGAGCGCGGCCTGCGCCGAGGCGGTGAGCAACCCGGCATCGCCCGGCCCGAGGCCGATGACCGCGAGGCTTCCGCTCACGGCCGGCGGCCTTCGCCCGGCACCAGCACCATCGAGAAGTACGGGGCTGCGTCGTCCGGCTTGTCGGCCAGCGGCACGACGTGCTCGCCGGCCATGGTCCCGCGCTCGACGTAGACCGCACGTGCCAGAAGGCCGGCCTCGTGCAGGGCGGCGCGGACCTTCGGCAGGTGCCGGCCGAGCTTCATGATCACGGCGGCGTCGGTCGTGGCGAGGCGGGCTGCGAGGTCGGCGGCCGGCAGCGTCGCGGGCAGGATCGTGAGCACGTCGTCGCCCCAGGTGATCGGCGTCCCGGCCTTGGTCCAGCAGCCGGACATGCCGGTGACGCCGGGCACGACCTCGACCGGGAAGCGGTCCTTGAGCCGCCGCCACAGATGCATGAACGAGCCGTAGAAAAACGGGTCACCTTCCGACAGGATCGCCACGTCGCGACCGGCGCCGAGGTGGTCGGCGAGCTGCCCGGCCGCGTCGTCGTAGAAGGCGGCCAGTGCCGCGACGTAGTCCGGGTGATCGGGGTGGAGCTCTGTGGTGTAGGGGTAGGCCAGCGGGAACTCGCGGGTCGCGTCCGGCGGGAGCACGGCATCGGCGATGGTGCGGGCGTTGCCGCGCCGGCCCTTCTTGCAGAAGTGGACCAGCACCGGCGCGCGCTCGAGCACCCGCATCGCGCGAACGGTGAGGTAGTCCGGGTCGCCCGGCCCCATGCCGACGCCGAACAGCGTGCCGGTGACGACCGCGATCGGCCTGTCCGGCTGCTCGGCAGGCTCCTCCGCGAAGCGGTTCTCGGCCGAGTCCATCACTCGATCTCGTTGGCGAGCGCGTTGACGGCCGCCGCGGCCATGGCGCTGCCGCCGCGCCGCCCGTGCACGACGACGAACGGCACGCGCCCGTCGCGCGCGAGCGCCTCCTTCGATTCGGCCGCGCCGATGAAGCCGACCGGGATGCCGATCACCGCCGCCGGCGGCGCGACGCCCTCGTCGAGCAATTCGAGCAGGCGGAACAGCGAGGTCGGCGCGTTGCCCACCGCCACGACGCTGCCGGGCAGGTGCTCGCGCCACAGCTCCATCGCGGCGGCCGAGCGCGTGGTGCCCATCTCGGCCGCCATCGCCGGCACGCGCGGGTCGGTCAGCGTGCAGATCACGCGGTTCTCGGCCGGGAGCCGGGCGCGGGTGCAGCCGTCGGCGACCATCCGCACGTCGCACAGGATCGGCGCGCCGGCGCGCAGAGCCGCCTCGCCGGCCTGGGCGAAAGTCTCGGACATCTCCACGTCGGCCGGCAGGTCGGTCATGCCGCAGGCGTGGATCATCCGCACGACCACGCGCTCGGCCGCACCGGACCAGCGCGCGAGGTCGGCCTCGGCACGGATCATCGCGAAGGACCGGGCGTAGATCGCGCCGCCGTCGCGCAGGTATTCGTGGCGGGCGCTCATATCGTGGTCCCGATGGCTGGCTCGGCGAAGGCTTGCCGAGGGGAGGGGGAGGGGCCGAACGCCTGTGCCAGCGTACCGGATTTCGCCCTCCATACGCGCTCCAGCGCCGCGTCGAAAGTCAGTTCCAGAGCCGGCGCATCGCCGGGCGAGCCGTCGAGGACGACGCCGTAGCGTCCGTTGCGGGCGACCAGCGTCAGGTCGGCGCGGGCCGGATGGGCGCAGCCCTTGGTGCAGCCGGAGACGTGCGCGGTCATCCCGCTCGCGGCGAACGGCCGGAACGCCTCGGCGAGCCGTGCGGCATCCGCGCCCGTCGGCGTCGAGCCCGAGGCGCAGGCCGGCGCGCCGGGGCAGGTCGCCACCGCCCGGCGCGGATCGTCCGGTGCGGTGACGAAGCCGGCGGCGGCGAGGTCGGCAAGGGCCTCGCCGCGGCGATGTGACGGCACGCCACGCATCGGCAGCACGAAGCCGCGCGTCGGCGAGACGCGGACCTCGTCGATGCCGAGCCCGTCCGCGACCTCCGCCAGCCGATCCAGCATCGCCGCCGTGCAGCGGCCGAAGGGTGCCGCGATCTCAAGGCACGAAGATGCTCGGTCGGACAAAGCGGGTTTCCCGCCCCCCTCTGCGGGGGAGGGTGGGCCACTTTCCCCCACGGAGGGGGGAGGGGGCTCGTCGGCGAGGATGGCGGGCAAGGCCCGCACGAGGCTCGCTCGTTCCGTATCGGCAAGGTCGCGGATGCGGCGTCGGCCGCTGGTGGCGAACGCCCGGAGCAGCCCCGCGACCGCCTCGACGGTTCGCGCCTCGTCGCACGTCGCGATCCACGTCACGCCCGCTTCGTCCGCGAGGCCGACGGCCGCGATCCCCGGCCCGGTCGCGCGCACATGGATGTCGGCCGCGATTCCCGAGAGGTCGGTGCCGCCGCCCTCGATCAGCACCAGGGTCTTCGGCGGAAGCCCGGCGATCGCGAGGCCGTGCGCCTCGATCGCGGATGCCATGGCCCTGACATCCACGGCCTCCGCGGTCAGGCCGGCGAGCGGGCTGGTGAGGGTGAGGCGCTGCGGGCCGCCGTCGGCACGCATGTCGCCGAGGCCCGCCCCGCCCAGCGCCGCGACGAGGGCCGGCCGGGTCGCCTCGGTGACACCGCGCAGCTGTAGGTTGGCGCGCGCCGTGACGTCGACGTGGCCGTTGCCGAAAGCACGGGATGCCGCCGCCACGGCACGGATCTGCGCGCGCGTCAGGATGCCGAGGGGCGGGTGGATGCGGGCGAGCAGGCCGTCCCCGGTCGGCATCGGCCGCGTGAGGCTGGGGCACCAACCGCGGCGGTTCGCGGCATCCGGCAGGACGCGACGCGGCGCGCTCATTCCGCCGCCTGCGGCATCAATTCGTCGGCCGGCATCGCATTGCGCCGGCTGGTCCAGAGACCGCGGGCGCGGGCCTCGTCGAACCGCTCCAGGATCGCCCGCGTCGCCGCGGGATTCGCGGTGCGCAACGCGTCGAAGGTCTCGGCATCGGCGATCCAGGCGCCGTAGAGCCGGTCGAAGTCGGCATCGGTCACCGCGTCGGTGGTCGCGGCCAGCACGAACACCGCATCAAGCCCTTGAGCGAGTTCCTGGGCGCCGCGATAGCCGTGCCGCAGCTGTCCGGCGATCCAGCGCGGGTTCGCGAGCCGGGCGCGGACGAGGCGGGCGGCGTCCTCGCGGGCGGTGCGCACCTTCGGCGTCTCCGGCCTCGCGGCATCGAGGCTGTAGAGGGTCGGCGTGCCGCCCCCCAAGGCGGCCGCGGCGGCGAACCCGCCCATCGCATCGGCGGCGGCATCGCCGTCGAACAGGTCCCGTTCGGCCACGTCGAAGGCGTGGAGATAGGCGTCGGCCTGCGCCACCCGCTGGGCGAAGCCGGCATCCGCACCCTCCGCGTCGCCGTAGGCATGGGTGCTCGCCGCGAGATAGGCGCGCCCGAGATCGCCGCGCTCGGCCCATGCGCCGTCGAGCGCCGTCTCGGCGGCGCCGGCGCCATAGCGGCCGGGGGCGGCGCCGAAGATGCGAGCCTGGCCCTCGCCACGGCGGCGGGCTGCGGCAAGGGGGTTCTCGTCGTCCTCCTCCTCGCGCTGCGCCACGGCCCGTGCGGCGCGGTCGAGGAGGGCGAGGGTGTCCGGGAAGGTGTCGCGGAACGCGCCCGAGACGCGGCAGGTCACGTCGATGCGCGGCCGGTCGAGCAGGGCGAGCGGCAGCACCTCGAAGCCGGTGACGCGGGTGGTCGCGTGGTCCCAGGTCGGGCGGACGCCCATGAGAGCGAGGGCATGCGCCACGTCCTCGCCGCCGGTGCGCAGCGTCGGCGAGGCCCACAGGTCCATGACGATCCGGGCGGGATACTCGCCCTCGTCCTGGAGGTGGCGCAGGACGATGGCGGCCGCGGCCTTCTCGCCGAGCAGCGTCGCCGCGCGGGTCGGCAGCGAACGCGGATCGAGCGTCGTCAGGTTGCGGCCGGTCGGCATCACGTCGGTGCGCCCGCGCGAGGGCGATCCGGATGGGCCCGGCGGCACGAATCGGCCGTCGAGGGCGGCGAGCAGCCCCGCCCGTTCGGCCTGCGCGCTCGCGACGACCGCGTCCGGCGCGCCGTCCGGTGCGCGGCCGAAGACATGGAGCCCGTCGCGGAACGCGGTCTCGCCGAGGTCGCACAGGTGCGCATCGAGCGCCGCGAGCGCGTCCGTCATCGGCGTGTCGGCGTCGATTCCGGCGCCCGCCAGCAGCCCCGCCGCCTCGGCATCGTCGAGGATGGCGCGCGCGATCAGCGTCGCGCGGCGCGGGTCGAGGACGCTCGCGGCACTGTACTCCTCGACGAGCTCGCGCAGGCGCGCCGCCTCCGGCTCGAGGCCGCCGGCCTCGATCGCCGGCGTCAGGTGCCCCAGGGCGACGCCGCCGAGGCGGCGCTTCAGCGGGGCCGCCTCGCCGGGATCGTCGACGATGAACGGATAGACCACGGGCAGGGCGCCGACCGCCCGCGCGGGCCAGCATGCGGGCGCGAGCGCGACGGCCTTGCCGGGCAGCCATTCGGTGGTGCCGTGGGTGCCGAGATGGACCAGGGCGTCGAAATGCCGGCGCAGGCCGAGATGGAACGCGAGGTAGGCGTGCGTCGGCGGCTCGTCGGGATCGTGGTACCCGGCCTTGCGGTCGTCCGACCGGCCGCGGTCGGGCTGGAGGAAGATCGCGATACGGCCTGACGCGTCGTCTTCCCCTTCCCCCGCTGCGGGGGGAGGGGGCGTGTCGCCCCCGGCATCCACCATCCGAAAGCGGAACGCGCCGTCGCGGCACGTCGGGTCGGCTTCGGGTTCGCCCCAGCGTTCGATCAGCGCCTCGCGCGAATCTTCCGGTAGCGTCGCGAGCCAATCCGCGTAATCGGGCAGCGGGATCGCGAAGTCCGGCGCACCGTCCGTCAACGCCTGCATCAGGGCGGCGGCCTCCGGCAGCGATGGGCCCGCGTAGCCGGCCGCCGCGAGGTCCGACACGATCGCGCGCGCGCTCTCCGGCGTGTCGAGGCCGACGGCGAAGCCGGCGCGGCCGCCGCGGGACGGGTAGTCGGAAAGGACCAAGGCGATCCGGCGATGCCCGCGCGGCGTCGCGGCCAGGCGCAGCCAAGCGGCGGCACGGTCGGCGAGCGCCGCGATGCCGGCCGCGTAGGGCACCGCGCGGCGCTCGGCGTAGCCGTCGGCCGCGTCCGTTTCCTGCTTGAACGAGATCGGGAAGCTCGAGAGGCGGCCGTCGAATTCCGGCAGGGCCACCTGCATGGCGAGGTCCGCCGCGTTCATGCCCCGTGCCGACGCCTCCCAGGCCTCCTGCGGGCTGCCGACGGTGAAGGCCTGCAGCACCGGGCAATCGGCCGCGTCGAGGACGAACCCGGCATCCTCGCGCGCCGAAAAGGCGGTGGCGGCGACGATCAGGTCGGGTTTCCGCGCGCGGATCGCCGCGCGCACCGCGTCGACCGCCTCCGCATCCTTGAGGCTCGCCACCGCCAGGGTCAGCGTTCCGATGCCCCGCTCACGGAGGGCGGCCGCCAGCGCGTTGGCGGGTGCGCCGTCGCCGCCGAGAGCCGCCGAGCGATAGACCAGGATCAGCGCGTGCGGCGCAGCCGCGCCGGGCGCGCCGAGGCCGAGCGGCGAGGCGCCGAGCGAGAGCGCCGCGTCGAGGCCGAGCGGTCCGCAGCCCGGGCACCATGCGAAGCCGCGCGGCAAGGTCTCGGGCGGCTCGACGGTGGTCGGGACGCCGATCTCGGCCGCGAGGCGCCCGAGCATGCGGCGCAGGTTCTCGGGGCCTCCGGCGCGGAAATATCCGTCGAGCACCGGCGCGAGGTCGGGCGCGGTCGAGAGCTCGGCGAGCCGCGGGTCGGGCCGGTCGCAGCCGGGCAGGATCACCAGCGGGATGCCGGCGGCCCGTGCGACGGCGGCGCAGCGCTCGACGCCGTAGCGCCAGTAGTCGAGGCCGCCGAGGCAGCGGATCACGACGATCCTCGCCTTCGCCACCACGGTCTCGACGTAGAGATCGACCGACATCGGGTGGCGCAGGCGCGACAGCTTGGCCAGGCGCAGCGACGGGAAGCCCGGGCCGCAGGCCGCGTGGGCATTGGCGACGCCGAGCAGGTCGGAATCCGTAAACGACAGGAACACGACGTCGCCGGGCTGTTGCCCGAGATCGACCGCCGCCTCGCCGTCGTCGAGGCTCACCGTATCGATGCGGATCAGGTGCATGCGATGGTCAGCCTGCGGAGCCGCCCGGCTCGCCGGGGACGAGGCGGGGCCGGCTCGGAAACGCGACGCCGTCGTAGATCTCGGCCGCGGGCATGGCGATCCCGAACGCCAAGAGCGGGACCGTCGCGTCGAGCCCGAGAAGACGGGTCTCAGCCCAATGCCGGTCCGGATCACGCGTCCAGAGGCGGAGTTCCGCCGCATTGGGTTCCACCAGCAGGATATGCTCCAGGTCGGCCATCGTGCGGTACTCGCCGAGCTTCTCGAACGCATCGAAGTCGCGCGTGCTCGGCGACAGCACCTCGACGACCAGCCGCGGCTGCGCCGCCTTCAGCGCGTTCGGATCGCGGGATCCGCAATCGACCCCGATATCGGGGCGGCGGATCTGGCCGGGCAGCGTTTCGACGCTGCCGTCCCCGGTGAACGGACGGCATCCGCTTCCGCGTAGGGCCGTGCGCAACCATGCGAGGATGTTCACGACGATGTCGTCGTGAACGTTGCGCGCCCCGGCCATCATCCGCACCGGCACGCCGCCGACGAGCTCGTACCGCTCCGCTTGGGCTTCCTGCCAGGCGAAGAACGCATCGATGCTCATCGGCTCAAGTCGGCGGTCCAGCATCCCGGAATCTGCGGTGGTCGTGAAAACGCGCAGTGTAGCCTGTGCGGCGGACAACCCCTAGCCGGCGAGCGCTTCGGCGACCGCGCCCTGGTCGAAGCCCTTCAGGCCGATCACCACCAGCGTGCCGTCGCGGGGCTCGGCCGCCGTCCAGGGACGGTCGAAATGATGGGTGATGCGGCGGCCGACGCCCTGCACCACGAGGCGCATCGGCTTGCCCTCGACGGCGCAGAAGCCCTTGATCCGCAGGACGCCCTCGGTCTCGGCCGCCCTCTCGACGCGGGCGGCGAGGTCGGCGGCGGTGATCGCCGTGCGGACCGGGAGCGCCACGGTCTCGAAGTCGTCGTGGTCGTGATCCTCGCCCGCGCCGTGATGCGAGGGGCGCGCGTCGAGGTCGTCCTCGGCGGCGGCCTGGAGGCCGAGCAGCACCCGCGGGTCGATCTTGCCGTGGGCTGTCTCGACCACCTTCACCGCGCGGGGAAGCTGGCGCTCCACCTCGGCCCGCACCTGCGCGAGGCCGGCGGCGTCGAGAAGATCCGCCTTGTTGAGCACGACGAGGTCGGCGCAGAGGAGCTGGTCCTCGAACACCTCCTCGAGCGGGTTGTCGTGGTCCACCGCCGTATCGGCGGCGCGCTGGTTGGCCAGAGCCTCGGGGTCCTCGGCGAAGGCGCCCCACGCGACCGCCGGCCCGTCCACGACCGCGACGACGCCGTCGACGGTCACCCGCGAGCGGATCGCCGGCCACTGGAACGCCTGGACCAGGGGCTTGGGCAGGGCGAGGCCGGACGTCTCGATCAGGATGTGCTCGGGCGGGTTCGGGCGATCGAGAAGAGCCGTCATCGCCGGCATGAAGTCGTCCGCGACGGTGCAGCAGATGCAGCCGTTGGGAAGCTCGACGATCGAATCCTCGGTGCAGCCCTCGATGCCGCAGGCGGCGAGGAACGACTTGTCGAAGCCGATGTCGCCGAACTCGTTGACGAGTATCGCGAGCCGGCGCCCGCCGGCATTCTCGACCACGTGGCGCACCAGCGTCGTCTTGCCCGCCCCGAGGAAGCCGGTGACGATGGTGCAGGGGATCTTCTGGACGATGCTCATGGGGATCTCGCCGATGGCTCAGGCCGCGCGCGGCGGAAACGGAGGGATGCGGGCGACGACGCCCTTGCGGAATTCCTGCGGCCTCTGCTTCCACGGCACGATCCCGTCGGGCGTGCCGGCGTAGAGGCCGACGCCGTCGAGAATGATGCGTGCGGAATCCGCCGGGTCGAGGTCGCCGTAGACGTAGGTCCAGCGATCCTCCGCCGCCACGGCGACGGTGCAGGGCCGCTTGCAGACCGACAGGCACTCGACCGCTTCGATCGTCACGCCGTCGGGGGCGGGAAGCGCACGCAACGCGTCGAAGAGGCGGGCGCCCGCGCGCGGGCCGTCCGGCGCATCGCTCTCCATCCGGCAGGTGGTGCAGACGTAGAGGATCGTGTCAGCCACGGGCGCCTGCCGCGGCCTTCGGGCCGAAGGTCTGCCAGGCGCGCCCGAAGGCTAAGCCGATCACCGCCCAGAACACGAAGGCGATGGCGAGCGAGCGCGCGGCGAACTGCGCGGCGAGGCCGGCGGGAAGCTCGGACGGCGTCGCCGCCACCTCCGGCGCACCGGCCAGATGCGGAGCGACGATGAGCACGATTCCGCCGAGGATGGTGATCGGCACCCGGCGGATCGCGATGAGATAGATCCCCATCGCGGTGGCCGACGCCGTCATCACCCACCAGACCTGGCGGGCGGCCAGCGGGGCCGCCTCGCTGCCGGGCAGCTCGGGCGGCAGGCCCAGAGCCGGCGCAAGCGCCACGGCGAGGAAGCCGGCGACCGCGAAGGCGAGCCCGCGCTCGGGCGACGGCTCGCGGCCGGTGGCCAGCATCACCGCGCCGAGGAGCAGGGCGTAGCCGATGCCGCCGACGAGGGTCGCGAGCCCGGTGAACAGCATGCGCGGCAGGCCGGCGGCCGGCTGCCATTCCGGCTCGGCCTTGGTGTCGTGGTCGTGCCCGGCATGGGCGAGCACGATCGGCAGGCGCCCGGCCAGCGGGGCCGCCGAGGCGGCGGCGCCGGGAGCGGCCTGGGTCTCGTAGCGCTCGGCGGCGATGATCAGCGGCGAGGTGAGCGCGAGCTCGAGCCCCGTCACAAGGACGGCCGCGAGGAAGCCGGCGGCGAGCGCCGCCGACAGGAGCCGGATGAGCATGGGAACGCCTGGGTTCAGGCGGTCAATGGCAGGGGAAGTTCTGCGTGTGCCGGAAGTCGTGCGCCGCGTTGTGCAGCGCCGAGGCCGGCGAGAAGCCGGCGAGGAACACGAGCCCGAGGCCGAGCATGGCGGCGGCGACGATGGCGACGAAGCCCTCGTTCGCGCGGGTGCCGGTCTGGGTGAGGGTCTGGGTGGTCATGTCGACAACATCTCCGGCCGCCCCGCCGGCGGCGTTCGAGAAAGCGCGGGGGACGGCAGGTCTCCTGGCTCGCGGATCGCAGCGCCTGCCGCCTTCCCGAAACATCGGTGGCCGAAGGCAGGAGCTGAGGGCTCCCACGGCGTTCCGGGCTTCGATCCGCAACGCAGTCCCATCTCGGACAGGTCGGTTCAACGAAGCTCGGATCGCCGTGGGGACCCTGGCCGCTTACAGTTGCGGGGGCAGCCGCGGCATCGGGTTTCCCCTCACCGCATTCCCTTTTCACCCCGTCTCCGGGGCACCGTCGCGTCCAGCCATAGCCTGTCCGGTCTCCCCGCACAACGGAGGCTTTGACGGGCGCACAGGGGTTGGGGCATGGGTTCCAGCCATGCAGCAGGCCGCGCCTCGGACGACCCTCGTGCTCGGCGGTGCGCGCTCGGGCAAGAGCGCCTACGCCGAGAGGTTGATCGAGGCGGTGCCGGGCCCGTGGCTCTACCTCGCCACGGCACAGGCCTGGGACGACGAGATGCGCGCGCGCATCGCCCTCCACCGAGCGCGGCGCTCCGGCGACTGGATCACTCGGGACGTGCCGAACGCTTTGGCCGCCGCGATCGCCGAGGCGCCGGGGCCGGTGCTGGTTGATTGCCTGACCTTGTGGCTGACGAACCTGCTGCTTGCCGATGCCGACCTCGACGCCGAGACGGCGGCGCTCCGCAGTGCCTGCCGGGAAGCGCACGGGCCGCTCGTCCTCGTGTCGAACGAGGTCGGCCTCGGGATCGTGCCCGACAATGCGCTCGCCCGCCGCTTCCGCGATGCGGCCGGACGCCTCCACCAGAGCCTCGCGGCCGAGTGCGACCGCGTCGTCCTGACGGTCGCCGGGCTGCCGCTCGTCATCAAACCGCATGGAACGCCATGACCGACGACGCCGAACGCCATCGCGAGAAGATGGAGAAGCGCAAGGCGGTGCAGGACGCCGAGGTCGCGGCCAAGACGATCGAGAAGGGCCTGCTCATCGTCAACACCGGACCCGGCAAGGGCAAGACCACGGCGGCGCTGGGCCTGGCGCTCCGCATGCTGGGGCGCGGCCACAGGGTCGGCGTGGTGCAGTTCATTAAGGGCGCGTGGGACACCGGCGAGGCGCATGCGCTGAGGACCTTCGGCGACCGGGTCGCGTGGCACGCGATGGGCGAAGGCTTCACCTGGGAGACGCAGGACAAGGCCCGCGACATCGCCGCCTGCCTCAACGCCTGGAACCGGGCGACCGACCTGATGGCCGACCCGAGCCTCCGTCTCCTGATCCTCGACGAGCTCAACATCGCGCTGCGCTACGACTACCTCGATCTCGACGCGGTGGTGGCGACCCTGAAAAGCCGTCGCCCGGACCTGCACGTCGTCGTCACCGGCCGCAACGCCAAGCCGGCGCTGATCGAGGCCGCCGACCTCGTCACCGAGATGGGCAGCGTGAAGCACCACTTCGCGGCCGGCGTGAAGGCGCAGGAGGGGATCGAGTTTTGATGGAATGGTCCCTTCAGCCGTGACCCGAAGCCTAATGATCCAGGGCACCGGCTCGGACGTCGGCAAGTCGCTGATCGTCGCCGGGCTCGCGCGCGCCTTCACCCGACGCGGGCTTCGGGTGCGCCCGTTCAAGCCGCAGAACATGTCGAACAACGCCGCCGTCACAGCGGATGGCGGCGAGATCGGGCGGGCGCAGGCGCTGCAGGCGCGGGCGGCCGGCGTCGCGCCGTCGATCCACATGAACCCGGTGCTGCTCAAGCCCCAGACCGAGGTCGGCGCCCAGGTGGTGGTGCAGGGCCGCATGGTCGCGACGGTGAAGGCGCGCGACTACCAGGCGTGGAAACCGCGCCTGCTGGAGGCGGTGCTCGACAGCTTCGACCGCCTGAGGACGCAGGCCGACCTGATTCTCGTCGAGGGTGCGGGCTCGGCATCCGAGGTTAACCTGCGCGCCGGCGACATCGCCAACATGGGGTTCGCCCGCGCGACGGATACGCCGGTGGTGCTGCTCGGCGACATCGACCGCGGTGGGGTCATCGCCAGCCTCGTCGGCACCAAGGCGGTGATCGATCCCGACGACGCCGCGATGATCGTCGGCTTCCTGGTCAACCGCTTCCGCGGCGACCCGAGCCTGTTCTCCGACGGCATGGACCTGATCGCGCGCCACACCGGCTGGGCCAGCCTCGGCCTGATCCCGCACTTTCCCGAGGCGGCGCGCCTGCCGGCCGAGGACGTGCTCGGCCTCGTCGGGTCCGCCGGCCCGGCGGCGACGCGCATCGCGGTGCCGGTGTTTCCGCGGATCGCCAACTTCGACGACCTCGATCCGCTGCGGACCGAGCCCGCGGTGGAGGTGGTGCTGGTCCGCCCGGGCGAGGCGATCCCGGGCGATGCCGCCCTGGTGCTGCTGCCGGGCTCGAAGACGACGATCGACGATCTCGAATTCGTCCGGGCGCAGGGCTGGGACGTGGACCTGCATGCGCATCTACGCCGCGGCGGCCGGGTGCTCGGCCTGTGCGGCGGATACCAGATGCTCGGGCGGACGCTGTCCGATCCGGACGGCATCGAGGGCGAGGCGCGGACCGTGCCCGGCCTCGGGCTGCTCGCCGTCGACACGGTGATGACGCCGTTGAAGCGGCTCGAAGCCGTCTCCGGCACCAGCCTGCCCGACGGCATGCCGTTCACCGGCTACGAGATGCATGTCGGCGACACCACCGGCGCCGACGCGGAACGGCCGCTGCTGCGCCTCGCCGACGGGCGCGCCGACGGTGCGGTCTCCGCCGACGGCCTGGTGTCCGGCACCTACGTCCACGGCCTGTTCGCCGACGACCGCCAGCGTGCCGCATGGCTCGCCCGCCTCGGCGCACGATCCGACGGCGCCTCCTACGAGGCCGGCATCGAGCGGGTGCTCGATGCCCTGGCGGCGCATCTCGAGCAGCATGTCGACTGCGACCGGCTGCTGGCCCTGGCGCGATGAGGCGCACCGGGGATGAGGCGCATCGGGCATGACACCCGGGCGGGTCCTGTCCGCGAGCAGGCATCGCGGGCGCTCGGGGATCGCTGCGGGCCGATAGGCACGCGCCGCCGCGGAGCCTAGTCTCGTGCGAAAGCGCGGCCGGTCGCGATCGACCGCCGGGACGCGAGGAACGCCCGATGACGCCCACCGAGACCGCGGCCGACGACGCGCTCGCCCGACGCACGATCGCGACGGTGACCTGGCGGCTGATGCCCCTGCTCGGGGTGATGTACCTGATCGCCTACATCGACCGGCAGAACATCTCCTATGCCAAGTTGCAGATGGTCGGCGACCTCGGGCTGAGCGAGAGCGTCTTCGGGCTCGGGGCGTCGCTGTTCTTCCTCGGCTATTTCCTGTGCGAGGTCCCGGCCAACGTCATCCTGGAACGCGTCGGCGCGCGCCTGTGGTTCGCCCGGATCATGGCGACCTGGGGCCTGATCACGGTGCTGCTCGGCTTCACCCGGAACACGGCGATGTTTTACGGGCTGCGCTTTCTTCTCGGCGTCGCCGAGGCCGGGTTCTTCCCCGGCGTGCTGTTCGTGCTGACCCTGTGGTTCCCGCAGAAGCACCGCGCGGCGATGATCGGCTGGTTCATGATCGCGAGCGCGGTGGCCAACGCCGTCGGCGCGGCGATCGGCGGCGCGCTGCTCGACCTCGACGGCGCGCTCGGGCTCAAGGGCTGGCAGTGGGTGTTCGTCAGCACCGGCTTGCCGGCGCTGCTGCTGGCCGTGATCGTGCTGGTGGTCCTGCCGGACGGGCCGGAGAAGGCGCCCTGGCTCGATCGCGCCGGTCGCGACTGGCTCGGCCGGACGCTGCGGGAGGAGCGCGAGACCGGCGGCAAGGTCGAGCACGGCAACCCGTTCGCTGCGCTCCTCGACCGGCGCGTGTGGATGCTCGCCAGCGTCTACGTCGCGTTTCCGCTGGCCGCCTACGGCCTGAGCTACTGGCTGCCGACGGTGGTGCGCAGCTTCGGCGTCACCAACACCGTCAACGGCTTCATCAACATCATCCCGTGGGTCGTCACCGGGCTGGCGCTGTGGTGGGTGCCGCGGCATTCCGCGCGCACGGGCGAGCAGACCTGGCACGTCGTCGGCCCGGGGCTCGTCGCCGCGTCGGCGCTGGCGCTGAGCGTGGTGGTGCCGGGCTCGATCCCGAAGTTCGCCTGCCTGTGCGTGGCGGCGGCCGGCATCTTCTCGGCCCAGCCGGTGTTCTGGTCGCTGCCGCCGACCTTCCTCAAGGGCGCGTCGGCCGCGGCCGGAATCGCGGCCATCAATTCGGTGGGCAATCTCGGCGGCTTCATCGCCCAGAACGCCGTGCCGATCATCCGCGACCGAAGCGGCAGCGACCTCGTGCCGATGATCTTTCTCTCGGCCTGCCTCGTGGTCGGCTCGTGCCTCGTCTTCGTCGTGCTCGGCGCCCTGCGGCGCGATGCCGGCCGCCGCGCCGCCGATCAGAGCATGGCGAGCCCGGTCGCGCCGGCGGCGAGCCCCCACAGCAGCACGCAGGCGGTTCGATAGAGGCGCAGGGCCCGCTCGATGTCGTCGGCCGCCGCCGCCGCGCGGCCGTCGCCCATCCAGGCATCCTCGACCGCGACGCCGGCATAGACCCGCGGGCCGGCGAGCCGAAGGCCGAGCGCGCCGGCCATCGCGGCCTCGGGCCAGCCGGCATTCGGCGAGCGGTGGCGGCCGGCGTCGCGCCGGATCGCGCGCCAGGCGCCGCCCGGCGAGGCGCCGTGATGGATCGCGGCGGCGGCGACGATCAGCAGGGCGGTGAGCCGCGAGGCGGGCAGGTTCACGAGGTCGTCGAGCCGGGCCGAAGCCCAGCCGAAGGCCTCGTGGCGCGGGGTGCGGTGGCCGATCATGCTGTCGGCGGTGTTGATCGCCTTGTAGAGCGCGCCGCCCGGCAGGCCGCCGAGCCCGATCCAGAAGCCCGGCGCGACGATGCCGTCGGAGAAGTTCTCCGCCAGGCTCTCGATCGCCGCGCGGCAGATCCCGGCTTCGTCCAGCGTCTCGGGATCGCGCCCGACGATCATCGACACCGCGCGCCGGCCGCCCGGCAGGCCCTCGCCGCGCAGCCCCTCCGCGACCCGGGCGACGTGCTGGTACAGGCTGCGCTGGGCCGGCAGGCTGGCGCAGAGGAGGGCGATGAGCGCGATCGCCGGGAGCGGGCCGGCCAGCCCCGCCGCGAGGGTGAGACCGAGGGCGGTCGCGCCGACGCCGGCGAGGAGCACGGCGAGCGCAAGAATCCCGCCGAGCCGCCGCGCGGTGCGGCCGCCGCGGTTGAGGCCGCGGTCGAGGGCGGCGATCACCCGGCCGATCCAGGTGACAGGGTGGCCGAGCGCCCTGTAGAGCGCGTCCGGATAGCCGAAGGCCGCCTCGATCGCGAGGGCGAGGGCGAGGATGGCGAGCGTATCGGGCGGATGAGCGAGCGCGGTGGACATGGCGTCTGGGGTCCGGGGAGGCCCGAGGCGGAGCCGATCGCCCATGGCGGCGACCTCGATGCGGCGCGGCGGATGTTTCCCGATGCGCCGGAGCCTTGGATCGACCTCTCGACCGGGATCAATCCGGTCCCCTATCCCTGCCCGGCGATCGACGCCAGCCTGTTCCACCGGCTGCCCTCCGCCGCGGACCATGCCGCGCTCCGCGAGGCGGCGTCCCGCGCCTACGGGGCGGCGCCCGACCGCATCGTGCCGGCGCCGGGTACGCAGATCCTGATCGAGACGATCCCCCGCCTGGTTTCGCCGCGCGCGGTCTGCGTCGTCGGGCCGACCTATGCCGAGCACGCGGCGGCGTGGCGTCGGGCCGGGCACGCCGTCTCGGCGGTGCCATGCCTCGAAGCGGTCGGCACCGCGCAGGTCGTGGTCGTGGTCAATCCCAACAACCCCGACGGGCGGACGTGGCCGGCGTCCACGCTGCTCGCCCTCGCCGAAGTCCTCTCCGCCCGCAACGGCCTGCTCGTCGTGGACGAGGCCTTCGCCGATCTCGAAGCCGTCGAGAGCCTGTGCCCGCGGCTGCGGCCGGGGCTCGTGATCCTGCGCTCGTTCGGCAAGACCTACGGGCTCGCCGGCCTCAGGCTCGGTTTCGCCGTGGCGGAAGCCGGGATCGTGCGCCGGATCGCGGGGGCGCTCGGGCCCTGGGCCGTCGCCGGGCCGGCGCTCGCGATCGGCCGCGTCGCCCTCGACGATGCCGCGTGGCGCCGCGACGCCGCAGCCGCCCGCGCCGCCGATGCGGGGCGCCTCGACCGCATGATCGCCCGGGCGGGCGGGACGCCGGTCGGCGGAACCGTCCTGTTCCGCACGGCCGATTTTGCCGATGCGCCGGGCCTGTTCCGGCAGCTCGGGACGGCCGGAATCCACGTCCGGCGCTTCGCCGAGGCGCCGGCGCGCCTGCGCTTCGGGCTGCCCGCCGACAGGAACGCCTGGTGCCGCCTGTCGCGGATCCTCAAATGATCGTCGGGCGCCGGTCGAGCACGGCGACGAGCAGGGCGGCGAAGGCGAAGGCGATGCCGACCGCGCAGACCCCGCCCCAGCCGGCGAGCAGGAAGGCCTGCGATCCGGCATAGGCGCCGATCGCTCCGAAGACGAACATCGCCGTGAACAGCACGGTGTTGATCCGTCCGCGCGCGCCCGGGACGAGGGCGTAGGCGCGCGTCTGGTTGGCGATCAGCGCGCCGTTCATGCCGATGTCGATCAGCAGCACGCCGACGGCGACGGCGGCGAGCGACCACGTGCCGCCGGCCCAGAGCACCGCGAACGCCGCCACGACGAGCAGGCTTCCGCCCACGACCACCGGTCGCGCGCCGCGCAGATCGGTGAAGCGGCCCGAGACCGGCGCGACGAGGGCGCCGCAGACGCCGATCACGCCGAACAGCCCGGCGCCGGCCGCGGTCAGGTTGAACGGCTCGGCCTCCACCAGCAGGGCGAGGGTGACCCAGAACGCGTTGAACGCGGCAAACAGCAGCGCCTGCGACAGGCTGGCGTTGCGCAGCACGGGCTGGGTCTTGGCGAGGTGCAGGATCGACAGCATCAGCGCCCGGTAGCGCAGGCGCTTCGCCGCGGTCCGGGGCAGGGTCGCGGCCGCGACCGCCGCCATCGCGAGCGAGACCACGGCGGCGGCGAAGAACACCGCCCGCCATCCGAGATGCGCGCCGACGAAGCCGCTGACCGTCCGCGCGAGCAGGATGCCGGAGAGCAAGCCGGTCATCACCTGCCCGACGATGCGGCCGCGGGTGGCGTCCGGCGCGAGCTCGGCCGCGAACGGCACCGCCTGCTGCGCCGCCGACGACAGGAAGCCGATCAGGAGGCTGGCGAGCGCCAGGATCGGCAGGTTCGGGCTGAGCGCGGCGACGACGAGCACCACGCTCAGCGCGAGAAGCTGCGCGATGATCAGCTGGCGCCGCGGCCAGGCATCCCCCAGCGGCACCAGCCCGACGATGCCGAGGCCGTAGCCGACGAGGCAGCCGGTCGGCACCCACAAGGCGGCGCGCGGCCCGAAATCGGCCACCAGCAGCCCGAGCAGCGGCTGGTTGTAGTAGATGTTGGCCACCGCCCCGCCCGCGATCAGCGTCAGCCCGAGCCGCGCCTTCGTGCTCAGGTCGGGATGCGGCACCGGGATGTCGCTCACGAGCGGGGCTCCGTGGCGCGCGAGCGGTTCGGCTCTGTGAGCATGAGACTCGTATCTCTGGTTGCGAGGGATCGCGGTCGGCCTAGGCGCCGACCGGGCGGGTGACAACGGCGGCGCGCGCAGGGCACGGCCGCGTAGGAGTGGCGCACCCGGTTTCGATTCCGCTTCGCCTGCATATGTTTCGTCCACGGACGATGTTCCACGCGCGGGTCGATTGCTGGCAATCGATTTGGCGATCGCGGCGATTCAGGTTCTGATGCCGTTCATAGGATTGGTGGCACCGATTCGTGCGGCGGAGCGTGACCGACACGACGAGAGAGGGTTGCATGCCGAATTATCGGGTGGATTTCGAGAAGCAGATCTTCGGCCTTCCGTTCACGATCGGATCCGTCGAGATCCAGCGTGCCCGCGACCCCGATCGCGCGCGGCGGGCGGCCGAGCTTAAGTTCGCCCGGCAATACGGCCTTGGCGATTGGCGCGAGCGCGCCGACAGCGCCGTCGTGGCCCAGGCCGGCGACGAGCGCCGCTGAGCGCCCTTCACGGCGGAGCCGGCCACGACGTCCCGGAGTTCCGCTTCGGCCTTCGCGGCCTCACGGGGGGTCTGGCCCTGCGCGCGGTCACACCGTAAACGATGGGGCCGCCGGCATCGCCGTGCGGGACGACCGGAGCCTCCGCGGCGGCCGGTTTCGAGGCGAGACGCGGACGGCGATCCATGGCGGCGATCTCTTTCTTCGGCGATCTCCTTCAGACCATCAGCGATCGCGGTCGCGACCTCATCAGCTTCGGCCGCGGCGATCTCGCCGCACGGGCCAACGCCGCCGAGCTGGTCAAGCTCTGCGACGACCTGATCTCGCGCCGCGGCGAGGCATCGGGCGTCGCCCTCGCGCGGCTGATCCTCGACCGCTATGCGACGCTCGGCACCGACGAGCGCCACGCCTTCCTGCGCCTGATCGCCGTCGAGTTCGATGCCGACCACGACGCGGTCGACGCCGCGATCCAGGCCTATCGCTCGGACCCGACGCGGGCACGCCTCGGGCACCTGCACGAGGCGGCTGAGCCGCGCTCCCAGGAACTGATCCGCCGCCTCAACCTTGCCCGCGACGGCACGCTGAGCCTGGTCCGGATGCGCGAGGACCTGTTCGACCTGCGCCGCATCCTGCGCGACGAGGGCGAGCCCAACCTGATCGACGCCGCCGACAGCCTCGATTCGGACTTCGAGCACCTGTTCGCCTCGTGGTTCAACCGCGGCTTCCTGGTGCTGCGCCACATCGACTGGACGACGCCGGCTCACATCCTCGAGAAGATCATCCGCTACGAGGCGGTCCACGAGATCGCCGGCTGGGACGACCTTCGCCGCCGGATCGAGCCGGCGGACCGGCGCTGCTTCGCGTTCTTCCACCCGGCACTCGTCGACGAGCCGCTGATCTTCGTCGAGGTCGCGTTGACCAGCGCGATCGCGCCGGCGATCGCGCCGATCCTGTCGCAGGCGCGCGATCCGCTTCCGCTGAAATCCGCCACGACCGCGATCTTCTACTCGATCTCGAACTGCCAGAAGGGCCTGGCCGGCGTCACCTTCGGCAACTTCCTGATCAAGCAGGTGGTCGAGGACCTCGCCCGCGAGATCCCGACCCTGAAGACCTTCGTCACGCTCTCGCCAGTTCCGGGTTTCGCGCGCTGGCTCGATCGCGAGCGCCGGGCGGAAGCGCCGCAGGGCCTGACCCGCGACGATGTCGAGGCGCTTCGCCTGCTCGACGAGCCCGATTGGGCGATCGACAAGGCGAAGTCCGATGCCGTGCGCAAGGCGCTGCTGCCGGCGGCGGCCGCCTACTTCCTCCGCGCGAAGAACGAGCGGGGCCGCCCGCTCGACCCGGTGGCGCGCTTCCATCTCGGCAACGGCGCGCGCCTCGAGCGGATCAACTTCCTCGGCGACGTCTCCGGCAAGGGGTTGCGGCAATCCCATGGCCTGATGGTCAACTACCTCTACGACCTGTCGGCGATCGAGAAGAACCACGAGACCTATGCCAACCTCGGCACGGTCTCGGCGTCCGGCGCGGTCTCACGCGAGTTGCGCGCCAACCTGCCTCCGCCGCGTTCCGTCGCGCTCGCCGAGGCCTGAGGCGGGTGGACCGCAGCCGATCATCCGTTTCGCTGAGCGTTGTGTCATGACGAATCATCTCTTCGCGTTGATCCGCGAGGCCCTGCCGGCGGATCCGGCGGCCAGCAGCTTCATCGAGACGCCCGACGGGCGCCGCTACAGCTACGCCGACATGCTCGCGCGCAGCGGGGCCTACGCGAACGCGCTGGTGTCCGCGGGCGTCCGCCCCGGCGACCGGGTCGCGGTGCAGGTGGAGAAGAGCGCCGAGGTGGTGTTCCTCTATCTCGGCGCGGTGCGCGCCGGCGCGGTGTTCCTGCCGCTCAACACCGCCTACACCGCCCCGGAGATCGCCTACTTCCTCGGCGACGCCGAGCCCGCCCTGTTCGTCTGCGACCCGGCCAAGCGCGAGGCGCTGGTGCCGGTCGCCGGGGACGCCGGGACCACCCGCGTGCTCACCCTCGATGCCGCCGGCCGGGGCAGCGCCGCCGAGGCCGCGGACGCGCAGGGCTCGGAGTGCTCCGACGTGCCGCGGGATCCGGAGGATCTCGCCGCGATCCTCTACACCTCCGGCACCACCGGGCGCTCGAAGGGCGCCATGCTCAGCCACGACAACCTCGCCTCGAACGCGCGCACGCTGGTCGAGGCCTGGCGCTTCACCGCCGACGACGTGCTGATCCACGCCCTGCCGGTGTTCCACACCCATGGCCTGTTCGTCGCGATCAACACCGTGCTGGCGTCGGGGGGCAGCATGCTGTTCCTGCCGCGCCTCGACGCCGGGCTGATCCTCAAGCTGATGCCGCGGGCGACCAGCATGATGGGCGTCCCGACCTTCTACACCCGCCTGCTCAAGGATCCGGGGCTGACGCAGGCGGCGACCGCGCACATGCGGCTGTTCACCTCCGGCTCGGCCCCATTGCTGGCCGAGACGCATGCCGCGTGGCGGGCCCGCACCGGTCACGCCATCCTCGAGCGCTACGGCATGACCGAGACCAACATGAGCACCTCGAACCCCTATGAGGGCGAGCGCATCGCCGGCACCGTCGGGTTCCCGCTGCCCGGCGTGGCCCTGCGCGTCGTCGACCCGGACACCGGCGCGCCGCTCGGCTCCGAGCAGGTCGGGATGATCGAGGTGAAGGGCCCGAACGTGTTCAAGGGCTACTGGCGCATGCCCGAGAAGACCGCGGCCGAGTTCAAGGTCGACGGCTTCTTCGTCACCGGCGATCTCGGCAAGGTCGACGCCCGCGGCTACGTCCACATCGTCGGCCGCGGCAAGGACCTGATCATCACCGGCGGCTTCAACGTCTACCCGAAGGAGGTCGAGGCCGAGATCGACGCGATGCCGGGAGTCGTCGAATCGGCGGTGATCGGCCTGCCGCACGCCGATTTCGGCGAGGGCGTCACCGCCATCGTGGTGGGTTCGAAGGACGCTCCGGACGAGGCGGCGGTGCTCGCCCATCTCGAAGGGCGACTCGCCCGGTTCAAATGCCCGAAGCGGGTTCTCTTCGCCGACGACCTGCCGCGCAACGCCATGGGCAAGGTCCAGAAGAACGCCCTGCGGGATCGCCACGCCGATTTGTATCGCGACGCGTCGAAGACGTCCTGACCAGCGGGCCTCAGCCGGCCACCGAGGCGCGCGCGGCCTCGATCAGGTCGTTCGCCAGCGCCTCGTCGTCCACGGCCCGAGCCAAGACGACGGCGCCGACGAGGGTCGACAGCGTCGCCAGCGAACGCTGCCGGCGGCGCTCGCGCGAGGCCTTCGGCGTGAGGTCGGCAAGGATGGCGGCGAGGCGTTCGACCCCGTGGGTGAACCGCGCGCGCACCGGGCTACCCGAGGGCTCCCGCGCGACGTCGTTGGCCAGGGCCGCGAGCGGGCACCCCTTCTCGGGCGCCTGGACGTGCCCGAGCGACAGGTAGTTCCCGACCAGGCTGTCGAGGTTGCCGCGGTATTCCTCCTTGATCGCGCACTCGAAGGCTTCAGCGGCCAGGGCGTCCTTGTTGGCGAACTGGCCATAGAACCCGCCATGCGTCAGGCCGGCCGCCCCCATGATGTCGGCGACCCCGACGCCGTGAAGGCCGCGCTGGCGGAACAGCGCCGACGCCACCTCGACGACGCGCTGCCGGTTCAGCCGCGCCTGCTCCTGAGACACCCTCGGCATCTTCGTCTCCTCGTCTCACGAGCGGCCGCCGCGCGGTCCGGCGGACGATGCGCTAACGCATCGCATCCGATGTGGATGCGACCTGTCATCTAAATCAGTCCACGGTCGCGCTGTCGCCAGTCGCTTTCCCCGCCTCGGCCCTTGCCGCCAGCACGAAGCGCCGCCCGTTCGACCGTTCGGGGCATGGGCTCGGGCTGGTCGATCGATCGATCGGGCACTTGCCGCGTCGCATGCGCGGCGGCGAGCGCCCTTCCGCACCAGCCCTCAGGATGGAACAGCGCCCGTCGTCGCAGTCGCGCCGTCTCGCCCGGAAACGACCGCGGGGCTCCGTGCATCCGCAGGTGTTCGGGCGACGCGGAACCACAAGGCGTAGAGGGCCGGCAGAAACAGCAGCGTCAGCAACGTTCCGACGCCGACGCCACCGATCAGGACGTAGGCCAGCGCCCCCCAGAACACCGAGTGGGTGAGCGGGATGAAGGCGAGCATCGCTGCGGCCGCCGTCAGGATCACGGGCCGCGCGCGGCGCACGGTCGATTCCACCACGGCCTCGTAATCCGACAGGCCCGAGGCGCGATCGTGATGGATCTGATCCACCAGGATCAGCGTGTTGCGCATCAGGATGCCCGACAGCGCGATCAATCCGAGGATCGCGTTGAAGCCGAAGGGCTGGTGGAAGATCAGCAGGGTCGGCACCGCGCCGACGAGGCCGAGCGGCGCGGTCGCGAACACCATGAACATGGTGGTGAACGAGCGCACCTGGATCATGATCACCGTCAGCGTGACGATCAGCATGATCGGGAACACGGCGATCAAAGCCGACATCGCCTTGGCGCTCTCCTCGACGGCGCCGGCCGTGTCGATGCGGTAGCCCGGCGGCAGCCTCGCCCGGATCGGATCCAGCAGCGGGAAGATCTGCGCATGGACGTCCGGCGGCTGCTTGCCGTCGAGCACGTCGCCCTGCACCCGGATGTAGCTCTCGCGATTGTAGCGCTTGAGCACCGCATCCTCGTTCCGGCTTTCCAGGTGCGCGACCTGCGAGACCGGCACCTGCCGGCCGTCCTTCGTCGCGAGCGTCAGGTCGCCGATCTCGCCGAGCGAGCGTCGCTCCGGGCCGGGGCTGCGCAGCAGCACGTCGACCGAGCGCAGGTTCTCGCGGACCTGGGTGGCGGGCGTGCCGTTGAGGTAGCTCTGCAGCTGCTGTCCGGCCTCCTTCGGCGTCAGGCCGATCAGGCGCAGGCGTTCCTGGTCGAGGACGAGGTGAAGGCCCGGCGTCCGGTCGCCCCAGTCGAGATGGACGAGCCGCATGTCGGGATTGCCCGCCATGACCTCGGCGACCTCGGCCGCGATGCGGCGGATGACGTCGAGGTCGGGGCCGACCACCCGGAACGCGACCGGGAATCGGATCGGCGGCCCGAACACGATCTGCAGCACCCGCACGCGCGCCTCGGGGAAGCGGCCGTCCTCGACGAGCTTGCGCACCTTCGCCCGGAGGGCGTCGCGGGCCTCAGCGTCCGCGGTCTGCACCACGATCTGCGCGAAGGCCGGGTCCGGCAGCTCGGGATCGAACGACAGCACGAAGCGCGGCATGCCCTGGCCGATATAGCTCGTGATCTCCTTGGCCTCCGGCAGGTCGCGCACCGCCGCCTCGACGCGCTGCACGGTGGCCTCGGTGGTGGCGAAGGCCGACCCGGTCGGCAGCGTGACCTCGACGATCAATTCGGGCCGCTCGGAGTTCGGGAAGAACTGCTTCTCGACACGGCCCATCCCGATGACCGCGACCACGAACAGCGCCACGGTGATGCCGGCTGCCGCCCATTTGTGATCGACCGAGGTGCGCACGATCCGGCGCAGGCGCTGGTAGTTCTTCGTGGCGTAGATCGCCACGTGGCCGCCCGCGACCGGCTCGATGTTCGGCAGCAGCTTGACGCCGAGATAGGGCGTGAAGGTCACGGCCACGATCCACGAGACGACGAGAGAAAACGCCACCACCCAGAAGATGTTGCCGGCATATTCGCCGGCCGTTGAGGCGGCGAAGCCCACCGGCAGGAACCCGGCGATGGTCACCAGCGTGCCGGTGAGCATCGGCGCGGCGGTGGCGCTCCAGGCATGGGTCGCGGCCTCGATCCGGTCGGCGCCTTCCTCCATGCGCACCACCATCATCTCGATGGCGATGATCGCGTCGTCGACGAGCAGCCCGAGCGAGATGATCAGCGCGCCCAGCGTGATGCGATCGAAGTCGCGCCCCGTCAGCATCATCACCACGAACACCGCCGACAGGGTCAACGGCACGGCGAGCGCCACGACGATGCCGACGCGGAAGCCGAGCGCCACCAGGGACACGAAGATCACCACAGACAGCGCGGTGAAGAACTTGACCATGAACTCGTGGATCGCCGCGTCGATGACCTTGGCCTGATCGGTGATCTTGGTGAAGCCGATTCCGAGGGCGAGGTCGTGATGGATCGCGACCTCCTCGGCATTGAGCGCCTCGCCGAGCTTGAGGCCGTTGAAGCCGGGCTTCATCACCAGGCCGAGCATCAGGGCCGGCTCGCCGTCGTTGTGGATCGCGAAGCTCTTGGGGTCCTCGTAGCCGCGCTTCACCTCCGCGATGTCGCCGAGCTTGAGGCTGCGGTCGCCCGCCGCCACCGGCAGGCCGCGGATCGCGTCGAGCCCGTCGATGGCGCCGTCCAGGCGAAGGTAGACCCGCGGCCCGGCTGTCTCGACGAAGCCGGCCGGCGTCACGTCGTTCTGGTTGGCGAGCGACGCCAGCAGCTGCTGGCCGGTGATCCCGAGCGTGGCCAGGCGCTGGTACGAGATCTCGACGAAAATCTTCTGCGCCTGCTCGCCGAGGATGTTGATCTTCTCGACGCCGGGCAGCCGCAGCAGGCGCTGGCGCAGGGCCTCGGCCTGGAGCACGAGCTGGCGGTGCGGCAGCCCCTTGGCCTGGAGCGCGTAGAGCGCGAAGTAGACGTCCGAGAACTCGTCGTTGAACAGCGGTCCCATCACCCCGCGGGGCAGGCTGGAGGCCTGATCGGACAATTTCTTGCGCGCCTGGTAGAACTCCGACTGCACCTTCCCCGGGGGCATGTTGTCCTTGAGGTAGACCTTCGTCACCATCAGGCCCGGGCGCACGGTGGTCTCGGCGCGGTCGTAGTAGACGAGCTCCTGCAGCCGCTTCTCGAGCGGGTCGGCGACCTGACGCTGCATCTCCTCGGCGGTGGCGCCCGGCCACGCCGCCGAGACCGTCATGGTCTTGACGGTGAAGGCCGGGTCCTCGCCGCGGCCGAGCTTCTGGAAGGCGAAGATGCCGGCGACCGTCACGGCGATCAGCAGGAACAGCGTGACCGCCCGCTCGCGGACGGCGAGCGCGGAGAGGTTGAAGCCGCTCATCGCTTCGCCCCCGTCAGGTTCGCGTCCGCCTGGCGCACCTTCTCGCCGGGCTTGAGCAGGTGGGCGCCGAGCGCCACGATGCGATCGCCCGAGCTCAGGCCCGCGACGACCTCGGCCCGCTCCTCGCCCATGCGCGCGACCCGCACGGCCTGCTCCCACACCGTTTCGGTCTCGGCGTCGTAGCGCCAGACCGCGGTGCCGTCGCCCCGGTCGAACAGGGCCGCGAGCGGCACCTCCACCGCGGGCTCGCGCCGGACGTCGTGGTCGGCGAGCCGAAGGGTGACCGTCGCCCCGAGCGGCGCAGCCTCGCCGCCGCCCGACAGGATGTAGCGCGCACGGTAGGTGCGGGTCACGGGGTCGGCCGTCGCCGACAGCTCGCGCAGGCGCGCCGGATAGGTCGCCTCGCCCTCGGCGTAGAGGGTGGCCGAAGCGTTCCCCTGCGCCGCGCGCCGGCTGCCCTCGGGCAGGAACACCTCCGCCTCCCGCGATCCGTCGCGGGCGAGCTTCACCACGGTCTGGCCGGCGGCGACGACCTGTCCCGGCTCGGTCGGCACCTCCATCACCACGCCGTCGGCATCGGCCTGGAGCTCGGCGTAGCCCGCCTGGTTGGCGATCTGGCTCGCCTGTGCCTCCGCATTGGCGAACTGCGCGATGGCGGCATCGGCCGCGCCCTTGTTCTGGTCGTAGGCCTGGATCGAAGTCCAGCCGTCGGCCACGAGCTTGCGGCTGCGCGCCTCGTCGGCCTTGGCCTTGATCATCTGCGCGCGGGCCGCCTCGACGGACGCCTTGGCGGCGTTCAGCGCGAGCCCGAAATCGGTCCGATCGAGCCGCATCAGCGGCTGTCCGAGGCGGACGCGGTCCCCCGGATCGACCAGCCGCTCGAAGATCTTGCCGCCGACGCGGAAGCCGAGATTGCTCTCCGTCCGCGCCCGAACGACCCCGGTGTAGCGCGAGACCGCCCCCTCGGCCGGGGCGACCGCGACGGTCTGAACGAGCGGTGGTTTCTCAGGCACCGCCGTCTCGGCCGGCGAGCACGCCGCCAAAGCGAGGCTCGTCAGCAACATCACCATACCGACATTCATCGCCGCTTCCCCGACCCCGATCGAACTCACCATTATTATTATGATCATCATTTATTACGGAGCGGTGATCTCGTCAATGGCGAGGGCGGCTCGATCCGGTGAGCTCGGATTGAAAATTATCGGCTCACCGTTCGCCACGGTTCAATTAGGACACCCCGGTCTTCTGCCCCGGACGGATCTACCACGTCAGCATCTCGGCGGCTGCATATGCCATGTTGCCCCTCCCAGCCGCACGGCCAGTCAGGCATATCGAACGCAGCATAGGTCTTCGCCGAGGGCAGCATCATCCGACACATTGACGGAAACGGCATGATCTCGGCATCGCGCGATTTTCATCATCGACGCCGCAGATGCTCGGTCGCTGCAAGATCCTGGCTACCTCGATCGAGGTCGTGCGGATGGGTTTATGACCTACGTGCGCTACGATCTTGTCGGCGGTATCCCGTCGAGCAATGACGGTATAGAGTTAGGCTGTGTAGATCCGAACAGGTTTGATGATTGCGGTGGCCTTGGTGCGGGCGGTTCGGGCCCGGTGCTTACACCGACCGGCACGACATAAGATTTCGATGGAAGTAGCAAGCTTTGCCAGTCTGGAACTGACTGGCCCTCACGAGGTAGACCGAGGGTAAAGTGAGTGCACGGTGGGCCGCTCCGCCACGGGTAGCTTGGCCGGCGGAGCTGGTCGGGCGAGCGCAGCTGTGACCTGACCGGTATTTTGGACCGAGCCAATTGAGAGGCTACTGCATGGTGGCGGCCATGGGTAGCCGGAAGGCCAGACCCGGGTAGCTGACGGGCGCGGGCGGCCGATAGCCCAGCGACGAATGCGGTCGAACGCGGCTGTAGGTGGTTTGCCAGAGACCGATCACGATCTGCGCCTCCTTCAGCGAGTAGAAGATCTCCTGGCGTAGGCACTCGTCGCGCAGCTTGCCGTTAAAGCTCTCGCAGTAGCCATTCTCCCACGGGGATCCTGGCGCGATGTACTGGATCTGTGAGCCAGCTTTGGCGACCCATTTGCGCAACGCCTTGGAGATCATCTCTGGGCCATTGTCGCAGCGAATGTGCTCCGGGATGCCGTGCAGGCACATCGCGTCGGCCAGCGCCTCGATCACGCCGACGCTGTTGATGCGCCGCGCCACCTTCAGCGCGAGGCAGGCACGGCTGTGCTCGTCAATCAGCGTTAGGATGCGCAGAGAGCGCCCATCGTGCGTCTGGGCTTGCACGAAGTCGAAGCTCCAGACGTGATTGCGATGAAGCGGTCGTAGCCGCACGCAGGAGCCGTCGTTCAGCCACAAGCGGCTGCGGGGTCTATGTCGGCTGGGGACCTTCAGCCCCTCGCGACGCCAGATGCGCTGAACCCGGTCTTTGCCTACCTGCCAGCCGGCTGCCTGTAGCAGCGCGGTGACTCGGCGGTAGCCGTAGCGTCCGTACTCGGACGCCAGGGCGATCATGGCCTGGGTCAGTGCATCCTCGTCGGCCAGCACGGTAGGCACGTAGCGTTGCGTGCCGCGGTGCTGACCGACGATCCGGCAGGCGTGACGTTCCGAGAGGCCGTACTTCTCGCGGATGCCGTTCACCGCCTGCCTGCGTCGCTCGGGGGCTACAAGTTTCCCGAGGCGACGTCCGCCAGCACCTGCTTCTCTAGAGAAAGGTCGGCGACGAGCCGGCGCAGACGAGCGTTCTCGCGCTCCAGATCCTTCATCTTCCTGGCTTGATCGACCTGAAGGCCGCCGTACTCCTTGCGCCAGCGGTAGTAACTCTGCTCGGAGATCTCCGCCTCCCTGCATGCAAGGGCCAAACTCTTGCCCTGGGCCGTCTGCACCTCAATCTGACGCAGCTTGAGCACGACCTGCTCCGCGTTCGTCTTCTGGCCTCGCCGCATGTCCAACTCCTTTGGTCCTGGCTGATCCTCTCAATCAGCCCGGTCCAAAGCCAGCCGGTCAGGCCAGTCGCAGTAGAATATGCAGCCGTCTGTAGCCGTAGCGCACCCGCGCCGCAGCGAGTTCCTTCAGCCGCATCCGCAGCGCAACCTGCGGGTCAGAGCGCTTCCTGTAGCGCTGGGACAAGCGGCCAAAACCGGTGGCCTGGCAGGCCCGACGCTCGCTGATGCCGTAGGCCACCTGCAGGTGGCCGGCGACTTCACGGCGAGCGCCGGGCCTTACCACTTTCGCTTCAGGACATCCTGCAACATCGAGCGGTCCAGCGTCAGGTCGGCCACCAATCGTTCAAGCTTGCTGTTCTCGTCCTCTAGCTGCTTCAGCCGCCGGATCTCCGGCACGCCCATGCCGACGAACTGCTTCTTCCAGCGGTAGAATTCGCCTTGGACACGCCCATCTTCCGGCAGACTTCGTCCACCGAGGCGCCGTTCTCCGGCTGCCGCAGGGCGAAGGCGGTCTGTTCATTTGTGAAGCGTTTGCGAGGCATGGCATCCACCCTCTTCAGGGTTGAGGATGCCCGAAAACCTTGCGCTCAGCGCGGACCAGTTTGCTGGGTCAGGGTCACAGGCTTGAAAGCCATACCAAAGCGCGGACCACTGCAATGGGGGGATCAATACTACTTTGGATTGAAAAGCTTTGAGCGGTTGATTGTTTCTTTCATATACATAAAACATTATTGTACATTGCGCTTCATACTCAAAGCAGTAAAAAATTTTAGGATCGTTTTTCAATTTTTCTACCTTGCCTATAATGTTCAAATGAGTTTAATTCATATACGTATACTCATGTAGTGCTTTTATCGGAAACTAACCATAATTCTTAGGCCCTGATGATTCGGGAGAAACTACTTTAATTTATAGGCTGAACGCGCTTTCGCTCGAATTATGCCTGACGGATATCATGATTTTAAAGAGTTTGGTGCTTTACACCGCCCGCATAACTCGTCGTCATTTTCACCGCCCGTAGACGTCCTGGACGCGGATGATGTCGTCCTCGCCGGTATAGGAGCCGACCTGGACCTCGATCAGTTCGAGCGGGATCTTGCCGGGGTTGGTCAGGCGGTGCAGCGAGCCGATCGGCAGGTACACCGCCTCGTTCTCGTGCACGAGGACCAGGCGCTCGCCCAGCGTCACCTCCGCCGTGCCCTTCACCACCACCCAGTGCTCGGCGCGGTGGAAATGCTTCTGCAGCGACAGGCGCCCGCCCGGCGTCACCATGATGCGCTTGACCTGGAAGCGCTCGCCGATGTCGACGCGCTGGTACCAGCCCCAGGGCCGGTACATCCGCCGATGCGCGTCGGCCTCCGGATGGGCCCGGGCCCGCAGCACCCCGACCAGCTCCTTGACCCGGCCCGACTGGGCCTTCGAGGCGACCAGCACCGCGTCGGGGGTGGCCACCACCACCACGTCGTCGAGGCCGACCACCGTGGTCAGCCCCTCGCCCTCGCTGTGCACCAGGCTGTTGCGCGTGCCCAGGAGCTCGACCCGGCCGCGCACCGCGTTGCCGGCGGCGTCCTGCGGCAGCACCTGCCAGACCGCGTCCCAGGTGCCGACGTCCGACCACGGGAACGACACCGGCAGCACGCCGGCGCGCGTCGTGCGCTCCATCACCGCGTAGTCGATCGAGATCTTGGGCGCCTGCCCGAACGCCGCCGCGTCCAGGCGGACGAAGTCGAGGTCGACGCCGGCCCGCTCCAGCGCCGCCCGGGCGGCGGAGAGCACCGCGGGCGCGTGCGCCTCGAGCTCGGCCAGCATCAGGTCGGCCCGGAACAGGAAGTAGCCCGAGTTCCACAGGGCGCCCTCCGCGATCAGCGCGGCGGCGCCCTCCGCATCCGGCTTCTCGACGAAGCGCTCTACCGCGAAGGCGCCCTCGGCCTCCGGCAGCGCCCCCCCGCGGCGGATGTAGCCGTAATCGGTCGCCGGGCGCGTCGGCTCGATGCCGAGCGTCATGGTGTAGCCGGCCCGCGCGCCGACCGCCGCCGTGCGCACGGCGGCGGCGAAGGCCGGCACGTCGCCGATCACGTGGTCGGCGGCCATGATCAGCACCACCGCCTCCGGGTCGGCCTTGGCCGCGTGCAAGGCCGCCACCGCCACGGCGGCGGCCGAGTCGCGCCCCTCCGGCTCCAGGATGATGTCGGCGGACATCCCGGCCTGGGCCAGCTGCTCGGCGACGATGAAGCGCGACTCGGCCGCCGCGATCACCGCCGGCCGGGCGAAGACCGCCGCGTCGCCCACCCGCCGCGCGGTGGCCTGGAACGTCGATTCCGACGCGTCCACCAGCCGCGCGAACTGCTTCGGCATGCTCTCGCGCGATACCGGCCACAGCCGCGTGCCCGAGCCGCCGCACAGGATCACGGGCAGGATAGCCAACGACACTGTGGGGGATTGCAAGATTCTGTTCATGTCTTCCAGCCAGCTCATTGTTTTGTTAGCTTTAGTCTTCCTTGGAAGTGATCGAGCACTCCGGCGAGCGCTGCGTCACAGTCACCGCAGAGCGATCTGCCGATCGCGGCGCGGAGCCACGTCGTGTCGCCCGCCGCCCCCGTGATCAGGATCCGTTTCATGGGTGCACGGGGCTCGGGGCGGACACGACGCGGCGTTTGCGGATCAAGCGCGGCCGCCGAGGCGCTTCAGGTCGGCCTCAACCATCTCCTGGATCATCGCCTCGAAGGAGATCTCGGCCTTCCAGCCGAAGGCGGCCTCGGCTTTGGCCAAGTTGTCCAGCAGCACCTCGACCTCGGCCGGCCGGTACAGCTTCTCGTCGATGACCAAGTGGTCCTCCATGGCGAGGCCGACATGCCGGGAGGCGAGCGCGCTTTTGTCGCGCAGTGTCGTCGTCCGCCCGGTGGCGATCACGAAGTCGTCGGGCTTGTCCCGCTGCAGCATCATCCACATCACCCGGTGTGTAGTCCTTGGCGTGGCCCCAGTCACGCTTGGCGTCGATGTTCCTGAGCCGCAATTCCTTGTCCAGTCCCAGCTTGATCCGTCCGACGCCATCCGTGATCTTGCGGGTTACGAACTCGACGCGTAACTATCTACCCCTGTGACGGCCGGGTTCAGGCGCCGATGGTTTTGAGGGTGGTACCGAAGGGGCTGCCGCCGTTGAGGCGTGCGGTATCGACGACGGCGCGGATGGCGGTTTCGCCCTCGGCGGCCCACGTCGCGCGGTAGCGGTTGGTGACCTTCCGCTGGACGATGGACGGACGCAGCAGCCTCTTTGAACCGTTGTTGGTCAGTTCGACTGCGCCGGGGTGGACGAGGAAGACGAGGAGATTATGCCGATCCCGGCCGATCTTTGCCTGGAGGTCGCGGGTCAGGTCGCAGCGGCTCGGCGTGGCGAGATGGCGCTAAGTTGTCGATCCAGACTTCGACGTTTGGCGGCCAGCGTCGAGGCGGCCAGATCGGTGACGCGCTCGGCCAGGGCGAACACGGATTGCAGCTAAAGTTGTAGGCGCCAGGGGATCGTCGCTCGCTTCGACGACGTAGGCAACGTCGCGGGCGAGATGGGCAAGGCAGGTCTGGTGGGCGGCGGCGTGGCTCTGCTGGGCGATGTAGCGGTCCGAGATCCACACCGCTGGCCGATGCCCGTCCATCATCTCCCTCACCACGACGGCGCCCCGCGTCGGCGATGTCGTGTGCACCGCGGCCTTGGGCCGAATGGAACACTCAGTGGTAGGCGTTGCTGCCCTGGATGCACACGCCGGTCTGGTCCGAGGCGACGACGGTGGCCCGACGCAATGTCGAGACGGCCTCTTCGCGCCCGGGCCGGAAGCACGCTTGCACCCGACGGAGCAGGTTCATCAGCCCGCCTTGGCTGAGCGTCAAGCCGAACAGGTCCGACAGCGCTGCCTGCAACCGTTCGTAGGAGAGCACCTGGAAGGTCTACAGATACGTCGCCACCGCATAGAGCCGTCGTGGGCCGAAGGGCGTCCCGCGCGCCGCCTCCGGCACCAGCGCGACGACCCGCACCCCGCACGTCGGGAAGTGCACGGCCAGCTGCCGATGCTGGTTGACGGCCGTTGCCACCTCCGGCAGCTCGATCCGCTCGGACACGCTGACGATCTCCGCGGGAAGCCCCTCGTGCAGAGAGCCGCCCCAGCACGTGCAGCGTTCCGAGAGATGCTCGGCGACCGCATCGGGGTCCTCGCTCATCACGCGGCTGTAGCCCTCATGGCCAGCCTTCGCCCCACTGAATTTGGCCTTCTCGCGCCGCTCCTTGCGATCCGTCGCTGACGGCCTCGAAGACGTGCATGAGGTCTTGGCCGGGCACTGCATACTCAGCACCAAATCGAACATTTCCTCGCGCCTTAGCCACTCAAGATCACTCGGGCCATCCCCCGAAGAAATCAATGTAATCTGACCCGCTCAAGCGGGTGGATAATTAGCTCGACCCCGCGCAGCAGCCTCTCGTGGTTGAACAGGATCCCGTTCGAGGCGTGCAGGGCGAAGCTCTCGCGGTAGTTGATCGTCATCCAGTGCGCGTAGAGCTTGGCGACGCCGTAGGGCGAGCGCGGGTAGAACGGCGTCGCCTCGCTCTGCACCTGCTCCTGGATCAGGCCGAACATCTCCGACGACGAGGCCTGGTAGTAGCGCGCGTCGGGCTTGAGGGTGCGCACGCATTCGAGCAGGTTGACCGCGCCCAAGCCCGTGATATTAACCAAGTTTTCGGCCGCGCGTTGCAGCGACGGTCCGCTATGGATGACGCGCCGTTAAACTCGATCTTTGCACGGGACGCGGCCGCTACGCGCGCTCGGCCTGGGCTGCCATCGCCGCCGCCGCCGCGTCGAGCCCCCAGGCGAGGAGGTCCTTGGCTTCCGCGGCGGTCGGCGCCTCGGTGTAGCACCGCAGCTCGGGGGCGTTGCCCGAGGCGCGGAAGTGGATCGTGCGGCCGCCGTCGAGCGCGATCCGGATCCCATCCTGCGCGTCGACCGCCTCCGGGGTGCCGACCGGCTGCAGGAAGGTCCGGCGGAACGACGCGTCGCCGAGGCTTTGCAGGAGGGCGCCGCTGCGCTCGGCCGGCGTGTCGGGCAGCCGGTCGCTCGCCATCTCGCCGACGTTCAGCGAGGCCACGAGGTCGGCCAGCGCCAGCCCCGCCTGCCGGGATGCGGCCAGCGTCGCCAGGATGGGCAGCATCGCGTCGCGCGTCGGCAGGGCGGGCAGAACCTTGTCGCCGACCGCGACGTCGGAGCCGAGCAGGAAGCCGCCGTTCGCCTCGAAGCCGGCGACCGCCTTCGCCCCCGCCCGCCGCGCCTGCTCCATGCCGGCGATGACGAAGGGCGAGCCGACGCGGGTGCGCAGCACCTGCCCGAACCCGCCGGCCTGCTCGATCGCCGAGCCGGCGGTGACGGGCACCACCACCGCGTCGACGCCGAGATGGCGCGCGGTGATCAGGCCGAGCACGTCGCCGCGCACGATCCCGCCGGCGGCGTCCGCGACCAGCGGCCGGTCGGCGTCGCCGTCGGTGGTGACCAGGGCGTCGAAGTCGCCCGAGGCCATGACCTCGGCGATGAAGGCGACGTCCTCCGGGCGGTGGGCCTCGGTGTCGATCGGGACGAAGGTCTCCGAGCGGCCGATCGGCGTGACCTCGGCGCCGAACGCCGCCAGCAGGTCGGCGAGCAGGTCGCGGGCGACCGAGCTCTGCTGGTAGGCGGCGACGCGGATCCCGCTCAGGGTGTCGGGCGGGAAGACGTCGCCGTAGCGGCGCCGGTAGCGGTCGATCACGTCCGGGGCCGGCGTCGCGGCGACGGGGGCCGCCATGGTCCCGGCCGTGGCGACGTCGCCGAGGGCGGCGAGGATCGCGACCTCGTCGGCCTTGGTGATCTCGCCGTCGGGCCGGTAGAACTTCAGGCCGTTGCGGTCCTGCGGGATGTGGCTGCCGGTGACCATCACGGCGCAGGCCCCGCGCCGCATCGCCTCGAGCGCCAGGGCCGGCGTCGGAAGCGCGCCGCAATCGATCGCCGCGAAGCCCGCCGCGGCGGCTGCGGTGGCGACGGTGGCGGCGATGCCGGCGCTGCTGTCGCGCAGGTCGCGCCCGATCACCACGGTGCGGCCCGGGCAGCACGCCGCGCCGACGGAGCGGAAGAACGCCCCGGCATAGGCGTAGCTCGGCCACCCGACGAGGTCCGTTACCAGGCCGCGCAGGCCGCTCGTCCCGAACTTCAGGCTGCTCACGACGGCCTCTCCACGCCTCTCACCGATCGTCGACGAAATTCTCTTACCGCGCGGATCGGCCCAGCGTCGCCCTGGCATGCTCGAGCACGTCGGCGAGCGCCGCGTCCCAGTCGGCCTTGGGCGTCCAGCCGGTGGCCTCCGTCAGGCGCGTCGCGTCGCCGGCCGCCACCGGGATCTCCGACGGGCGCATCCGGTCGGCTGCGACCCGGACCTCGAACGGCACCCGCGCGTGCCGGCGCAGGTCGTCCACCACGCTGGCGATGCTGCGCGGCCGCCCCGAGGCGACGTTGAACACCGACCCGTCCGCGATGTCCAGGCCGCGCCCGATCAGATCGACATAGGCCCGCACCACGTCGCCGACCGGCAGGAAGTCGCGCTCGGCCGCGAGGTTGCCCACCGCCAGCACCGGCGCCACCAGCCCGGCCTCGATCCGCGCGATCTGGCCGGCGAAGGACGGCACCACGAAGCGCTCGTCCTGGCCGGCCCCGATCTGGTTGAACGGCCGCAGGATCACCAGCCGCACCTTCGCCTTGGCCAGCAGGTCGCGCAGGATCGCCTCGCCGAACCACTTCGAGCGGGCATACGGCCCCTGCGGATCGGGCACCGCCGCCTCGGTCAGCGGCCGGCCGGCCAGGAACGCCCGGCCGTAGACCTCGCCCGAGCTGACGAACAGGAAGCCCGCGCCGGGGGCGGATCGCGCCACCGCCTCGGCGAGGTTCAGCAGCCCGACGAGGTTGACCCGCCAGGTCTCCCCCGGCGCATCCGCCGATTGCTGCACCGAGGCCATCGCGGCCAGGTGCAGCACGTCGGTCGGGCGGAACGCGGCGACGCTGGCGTGCAGCGCCGCCTCGTCCAGCAGGTCGACCGTCTCGTAGGCGACCCGCTCCGGCAGGACGGCCGGGCGGCCGCGGCCGATGCCGAGGATCCGGTCCGCGGCCCCGGTGCCGGCCGACAGCGCCGCCAGCGCGTGCCGCCCGACGAAGCCCGCCGCCCCCGTGACCAGGATGCGCTTCACGCCCGCACGCGGCTCCGCACGCGGGCCGGGGCCGTCGCGCTGCGGCGCAGGCCGGTCACGCGCGCCCGCCCAGGCGCTTGAGGTCGGCCTCGACCATTTCCTGGATCATCGCCTCGAGCGAGATCTCGGCCTTCCAGCCGAAGGCGGCCTCGGCCTTGGCCGGGTTGCCCAGCAGCACCTCGACCTCGGCCGGCCGGTACAGCTTCTCGTCGATGACGAGGTGGTCGTCCATGGCGAGATTCACATGCGCGAAGGCGAGCGCGCACATGTCGCGCACCGTGGTGGTGCGGCCGGTGGCGATCACGAAGTCGTCGGGCTTGTCCTGCTGCAGCATCATCCACATCGCCCGGGTGTAGTCCTTGGCGTGGCCCCAGTCGCGCTTGGCGTCGATGTTGCCCAGCCGCAGTTCCTTCGCCAACCCGAGCTTGATCCGCGCGACCCCGTCGGTGACCTTGCGGGTGACGAACTCGACCCCGCGCAGCGGGCTCTCGTGGTTGAACAGGATCCCGTTCGAGGCGTGCAGGGCGAAGCTCTCGCGGTAGTTGATCGTCATCCAGTGCGCGTAGAGCTTGGCGACGCCGTAGGGCGAGCGCGGGTAGAACGGCGTCGCCTCGCTCTGCACCTGCTCCTGGATCAGGCCGAACATCTCCGACGACGAGGCCTGGTAGTAGCGCGCGTCGGGCTTGAGGGTGCGCACGCATTCGAGCAGGTTGACCGCGCCCAAGCCCGTGATCTGCCCGGTCAGCAGCGGCTGCTGCCACGAGGCGGTGACGAACGACTGTGCGGCCAGATTGTAGACCTCGTCCGGCTGCACGGCTTGAACGATGCGGGCCAGGCTCGACAGGTCGAGCAGGTTGCCGTCGTGGAGCTCCACGTCGTTCTCGATCCCGAGCCACTTCAGCCGGTGGTCGAACACCCCGGCATGGCTCGAGCGCCGCACCACCCCGTGCACCGCGTAGCCCTTCGACAGCAGCAGCTGCGCGAGATACGCCCCGTCCTGCCCGGTGATGCCGGTGATCAGTGCCGTCTTAATGCTCATGGACCATATTCCTAAATTTTAGTGCCTGTTACGTATGAATGAAACACGCTTCGGCAGGATGGGCGTCATCGCGGACGCGCTCCGCCTATCATGACAGTCGCCACGGTCAAATTTCCCCTCAATGCCTCACCCCAATGAAGCAGTAGGACCGAAGCGCGACTCAATCTTTACGTATTTCCAAGGTTTAGGCTATACTTCAGGGAATTATTCCCTCTCCCATGCCTACATAGGAAAATATATTATCGTCTCGTTATCGCAAATAAATCGCGAAGAGAGCCACTAAGATTAAACTGTGACCTTACCCTTGTATAAGAATCAACGCTTCCTACGTTCTCAGACGGTAATGAAAACTTTGGAATAAAAGGAAATATCTTTGCCCGTTCAGATGACGAAAACATTTGTCTAATGAGGATTTTTCTCTTTCTCGGACTTCGAGCGAGCACCTTCATATAATGATCCAATCCATCAGCATCCGCCTTTCTATTCAGCGCGATCTTGTAAAGTAGATCAATAAAATACTCATCCGTCGTTTCATAATCTTCAGCAATTGCTCTAAGTCCTCGTATCTGCCATTCGGTAATTTTAGCAAATAAATAATCCCTATTGTAACCGAAACCCAAATCATTCAATCCAGCCACGATCTTCAGCGCGATAGGATCTGCCGCAAAAAAACTCTTAGTATCAAAGAGTTCTGATGGGTTTCTTTCTTCCCGCCAGCCATAAAATATATAATGATTCAGCGGGTCTATTAAGGATTGCTTTACATCTGGGTACTTTTTTAAGTAAAATTCTCGATCAAATTCACCAAAGGCTTCAATCAGATTGATCTCAGCCGGGATTTTTATTGATGAATCTCTTCTGGACGATTGCAATAAATCAACTTGTTTCAGGAATTCAACAATACTCGTAAAAGTAATTGCAGCAGTAACGTCGCGTTTATAATCTATAGATTTTTTGACTTGCCACTTTTTCAAATCGGCACGTATTGCCAGGCAAGTATTTCTCCAAGTAAACTTTGTTCTGACTAAAGTTAAAGCTTTTCTAAAATGAGCCTTCTTTTCGTCCAAGGTTAGATTCATAGCTCGTGCCATGGCGGTAGATACATCTTCAGGATCCGGCTCCCACCAGTTACCAACCTGCGAAAATTCTTTATCAGAATAGTCCGCCTCCACCTCGCGGCCGCCAAACGTGATTGCACCGTCGTACATCATATCAGTGGTAGCACCATATGAAGTAAAAATAGTTATGACTCCACAAGCCATTGCTTCAACTACTGAAAATCCGAATCCCTCAGAACGCGAAGTTAAAACTAGAAAATCAACACTCCGATAGAAAGATGCAAGCTCCTCATTCGCCAATGGGGTTATAGTTTCACGATAGGATATCCTGGCCTTATCATCATCAAATCGAAGAAATTTCCGCCATTGACGTGCTTGTGATCGAATCTTACTCCCCAAAGGAAGGACACCATGTCCGCAAACAATCAACATAGCATCGGGATGTTTGATGCTGAAGGTTTGCCACGCCTTTAGCATCACGTCATAGCCCTTCCTATATTGAACGCGAGCGAACCACAAAAATGTCGGGCCATCATACTGGCGCTCGGTCTTGCCCCAAGGCTGAAATATATCAGTTTCTACGCCGAGAGGCACATAATGAACTCTTTCGAAGCCGGATTTTTTAAATACATTTAGATTCCACATAGACGGTAGATAAGTTGATTTATAATTATTTTTGTTTTCGATCCATTTCTGTGGTAAATTCGATGTTTCCCAAACCGAATAAAGGCAGTCGTAAGGTTGAATTCCGGGATGGGAAAACAGTAATTCAGGCCGTTCATTGTCGATAAGGCCATATCTTTTCATATATGGAAATAAATTCTGATTTATTATGTTCCATGACGTGGCGACATCAGATCCATGGTCAATATATTTTAGGCCGTAACCAAGGTGCTTATCGGTAAATAACTTTCGACTATTATTAATATAATTAAGCCTGGACTCCGATTTTCCTTGAGCGAAAGTCGATCCTGCGAAGTGTTTTATTTGAGACTGAGGAAGGTAAGCAGTTGTATATCCGGCCTCTCTAAGTCGAATTCCGAAATCAGCATCCTCGTGATAAAAGCCAAAATTATCGTCAAAGCCGCCAATTTCTGTCGCAGCCTTAGTTCGAATGAGGACACAAGTTCCTTCACAAAAGTCGGACTCGAGTCTATATATGTCTCCCTCAGGTATAGTTCTATCGTGTTCGAACTCTGTACGATCAAGATTCCAGTAAACTCTGTGACTTAATACTCCTATCTCATCATTAACAAGTGGTATGACTTGAGAACATGAAACAGCACCTAAGCTTATGTCATTTGACATTTCGTAAAGTAATTCACGGGCAACGTCCGTAACGAAGATGATATCGTTATTTGCGATATAAACAAAATCGGCGTGCCGCATCCGAGCGATGCCTAACGCAATATTACAGCACTGCGTGTACGTATGCGGAGTGTTAAGCTGCTGTATTTCTACGCCATAGCGCTGACAGACTTCATATGTCGAATCTGTACTTCCCTGATCCAAAACAATTATCCGCTCCGCAGGTACTTTTAATGTAGGAATCATATTTGACAGTAATTTACCGCCATTTATTGATGGAATGATCAATAAACTTGTATTCAACAGCTTTTCAATTTCTTTTATTTCATCAGGATTTGCATTGCTGAAAGAAATATCTTTCCATTTCAGACTTGATTCCGCAAAATTCTTTGTCATTTTCTGAACCCTCGACCTGACCGGAACTTAATTCATTGATAATAGACTTGATAATATTTTTTACCGAATGAACCAAAATAATCAAGCCCTTATGTTTAAATTTATATTTTAGCAAGTTTCTGTTTAATTTCGTCTATAAATCAGCAATATATCTTTTTTTCTGTCGGATATCTACATTGCCGCCCTCCTGACTCAGACCGATGCCTTGGCTGGAGCTTGATCTTTCTCTTGGCGACTTTGAACGATGCCGTGGGGCGTTGTAACGATCATTTGTCGTTCCTGCCATCTCTCCGCTCGTGCACAACCGCGGGGCCTGTCGCGAGGGCAAACGTGCCTTCATCCATGAATCGTTACCCATCCTTGACGAGTTTGCCGCCTCACCCTTGGAGCCGGCCCATGATCACGTCCGCTATCGCCGCGAAGCTGGAGCAGCGCGCCAAGGCCGACTTCAAAGGGGCGGCACTTCGAGGCGACGCTCTTCGTGCAGGTCGTCTCTTGGTACCTGAGCTATCCGCTCAGCTACCGCGACATCGATGAGCTGTTCCTGAAGCGTGGCCTGGAGGTCGATCACAGCACCCTGAACGGCTGGGTTATGACCTACGCGCCTCTGATCGAGAAGCGGGTGCGGCAGTTCCGCCAGCCACACTGTGGATCGGTCCGCATCGACGAGACCTACCTCAAGGTGCGGGAGGAGTCGCGCTACCTCTACCGGGCCGTCGACAAGCACGGCAAGCCTGTCGATTTCCACCGCACAGCCGACCGGGATCTCGACGTGGCCAAGCCGTTCTTCCGCACGATGCTGCAGAATCAACCATTGCTCGCCCCTGACCGCATCGGCACGGATGGTGCCGGCCCGTACCCGCCGGCCATCGCCGAGAGCCGTGAGGCAGAGTTGCTGCCTCGCGCGCCGATCCACTACGTCACCAAGCACCGGCAGCGGAGCATCGAAAGCGACCACTTCCGGGTAAAGCGATCGATGCCGCAGGTGCGCGGCTTCCGCTCGTTCAACACGGCGCGGCGAACCATCCAGGGTTTCGAGGCCATGCTTTGGCTGTACAAAGGCTTCGTCTTTGCCGGCTCATCGACAGTGCGAGAGCAAAACCAGCTGCTCGCAATCTGCTTCGGCTTCCCCAGGGGAACAAAGGGTGAAAGTAGGATCGCATAGGCCATTCCGCGTCTTAGATCCGAGTTTGCGATACGCCCCCAATAGCTCCGTGAACATCTCGAAGCGAGTGGTGTTCGCGGTCTACCTCACTTAGATCGTGCACGGCGCTATAGCGACGACCGGCACCCACGCGACCGACGGCTTGACGGCGAACTGGTCGCCGTGACCGCCGCGATCCGCCTCCATCGCTCCGCACCACCGAAGGCTTCGCCGATGCGCCTCGTCGCCCTGATGCTCGCGTTTACCGCCATGCTGAAGCAGGCCGGGGGCGCGCTCGCTCTCGATCCCGGCACGCCTGGTCCGCTGCGCGGCCCGACCGTCCCGGCGCGACGGATCATCCTACCGCCAACTGACCAAGGCTCGGGCGGCGACGTGTCGAAGTTCACGGTGCGTATCCCGGGGTGGAACGACGGGCGCAAGCTCGACGACATCATCCGCGACTTCGCGCTGGCGCACTTGCCGGACTTCTCGGCCGCGGTGCTCGGCGGGGTCCAGGCGGACACCGGAGTTGATCAGACCGCGCGCATCGTGCTCGCGCTGTCCAAGGTGCCGGGCTCCGGCGGGCGCCTGCGCTTCCCGTGCGGGCAGGTTCTCTACAGCGCGTTCCAGTTCCCGAACCCGCGCACCGTGCTGTCCAGCGCCAGCATGCGCTGCACCGAGATGACCACGCTGGCGAGCGCGGCTACCGGCACCTCGATCCATGCCACCGGCGTCTATTCCGGCATCGAGGACATGGCCTTCGTGCATGTCGGCTTCGACAGCGGGGCGTTCCGGACCTCCGGCTATACGGTCGACCTCGACAACGGCTACGGCTGGGTTCGGCGCACCACGATGCGCGGATGCTTCATGTGCGTCCGCATGGGGGCGGCCGGCGGCGCGCAGTGGGTCCAGGACAACACCTTCGAGTATAGCGCAGACGGCGCCGCCTACCCCGGCTCGGGCTACATCCTCGTCGACAACAGCGGGGTGGGCCCGAACAACATCATCTCGGGCAATCTCGGCCTGTCGAACTTCTTTGATCCGAACCCGGCCAAGCACCGCTACCCCGACGCTGCGGTCATCGTGATCCAGACCGGCGAACTGTACTCCTTCGCCAACGACTGGATCAGCAACAGGACCAGCTACAAGATCATTCCTGGCAACGGTCAGCGGGTTGAGAAGGTCACCCTGGCGATCGGGACCAGCGACAGCGCGCAGGCCGGGAACATCGTCGTCCAGCCGAGGGGGACGGGGTACGTCATGGATCTGTCGATCCCGACCCCCTGGATCACCAACTCGCAGCAGGTCGCGGACCCGTCGGAAACGAACGTCGCCGCAGTGGACGCCGCCGGAATCTCGGACGGTATCTTCCTCGACGCGACCCTCGCCATGCCGACGGCGCTGCATCCCTACCCGATCAACATGGTCTCGATCACCGGCGGCGGCCAGATCACTTCAACGAAGGGCCAGCGCGGGCGTGGCGTCCGCTGCCAGGGGCCGGTCTACAACGTGACGCTGACGAGTGTCTCCTTATCAGGCTGGGAGAAGGGCCTTTCGGTTGGCTCCGGCTGCCAGCAGGTGACGGCGGCCGACAACAAGATCGGCAAGTTCTCGCCGTTCGACAGCGCTGCCGCCCCTTCCCCGAACGCCACGAACAAGGTCGGCATCGACATCGAGGCCGGCAGCGACGCAGTCATCGCGCACGACAACAACCTGCTGGGCAACACCGTCGCTTCGCTGCGGAATGCGTCGACCGGCGCCAACAACCGGTTCCACGACAATGTCGGCTACAACCCGGCCGGTAGCGCCACCCTCACGCTGTCGGCCAGCCCAATGCAACTCGGCCCGCTGCCGACGATGTCGAGCTACGTTGTTTACGGAGGCTCTTCCGTCTCCGTCACCGTCGGCGCAGCCAATGGTGGCGGCAACCTGACGGTCTGCCCCGGCAGTCCGTGCAGCTTCACGATCCCGGCCGGCCAACTCGCGACCATGACCTACACCGCCGCGCCGACCGTCAACCAAATCCTGCACTAGCATCCGGACCCATAACGGTGGCGCGGACGGCGTAGGTGTGATTCACGGCTTCCACGGGAGGGGTCGATGGATCAGTTCTGGCTGACGGACGAGCAGTTTGCGCGAATCGCACCGCACCTGCCCACAGACACCCGGGGCAAGGAGCGTGTCGACGACCGACGCGTGATCAGCGGGATCATCCACATGTTGAAGTCCGGCGGGCGCTGGACGGCTGCGCCGCGGGACGTCTACGGGCCGAAGAAGACGCTCTACAACCGCTTCGTGCGCTGGGCGGCCAAGGGGGTCTGGGTCGGGCTGTTCGAGACCCTGGCCCAGGCCGGCGGGCCGCCCTCGCAGGTGCTGATCGACTCCACCGCCGTGAAGGCTCACCGCTGCGCCGCCGGGGGTAAAGGGGGGAGCAGAGCCAGGCCATCGGCCGCTCGCGCGGCGGGCGCACGACCAAGATCCACGCCCTGACCGACCGCGCCTGCCGCCCGCTCGCCTTCCTGCTAACCGGTGGCCAGGTCGCCGACTGCAAGGCCGGCGCGCTGCTGCTCGAACGCCTACCTATTTGCCGCATCGTGCTGGCCGACAAGGGCTACGACAGCGATGCCATCCGCCGGCAGATCGAGGCGACCGGAGCCGCGCCCGACATCCCGCCCAAGGTCAACCGACGCTGTAAGCCGTGCTTCTCGCCTGTGCTTTATCGAGGACGCAACGCCATCGAGCGGATGTTCGGTCGCCTGAAAGATTTCCGCCGCATCGCTACGCGCTACGACCGCTCGGCGGTCAACGACCTCGCCGCCGTCCGCCTCGCCGCGACCGTCAGCTACTGGTTATGAGTCCGGACGCTAGACGTTGCAGCGAGCCGGCCAAGTCCAACGGACGAGCCTTCATCGTCGGTGACGCGCCCCTCGTCGGCATGACGCTGACCTGGTCGAACGGCGCCGTTTGGGTCAGGCCGAACGGCCTGTCGACCATCACCCTGACCTGATCCGATCTGGAGGCCCGTCATGCTCCTGCAGCGCCTCGCGCTGCGGGCCGCCGTCGCGTGCCTGTTGGCCGCGTCGACGCCTGCTCGCGCCCAGATCATCGGTCGGGCCAGGTTCTACGGTTACGAGTCCGGCCGGGTCACCGCCAACGGCGAGCGGTTCGACCCGCTCGGGATGACGGCCGCCCACTGGACCCTGCCCTTCGGCACCCGTGCGCGCGTAACCGACATGGCCACCGGCCGGAGCGTCGTCGTCCGGATCAACGATCGCGGCCCGCATCCGCGCCTGCACCGCGCCTGCTCCGCGCCATCGACCTCTCGCTCGGCGCCGCCCGGGCGCTCGGCATTACGATTCCATGCGCGATCGCATCGGTCGGGTCGAAGCGCGCTCGGAGAAGCGCCTCGTCAAATGCAGGCCGACCAGCAGCGGATCGAAGATCGGTTCGTTTCCCGCGCCGAAATGGAAGGCCGCGTCAATGCGCAGGAGCGTATCGCTGGCACACTTCGGAGCGAACTCGACGAACACGTCCGAGCCTTCAACGAGCGTCAGCAGCACCGTCTGGATGCCCTCGAGGCGCTACCGTCTCGAGCACGCCCCTGACCCGATGCGCATCGTCGGCATGTTCCGGCCGGTGTCGTAAGACCGACTACCGACTCGATGCGCCTGCGCCCCGCTGCCCGGAAGGGTGGCGGGGCGATTTTACGTTTCAGCCGCCCTGTAAGCTCCCTGCGAAGTCCTCGGGCACCTCGCCGAAGCTCGCCAGGATCGTCGCGCTTTCCAGCTCGCCGGTCTCGTCGTCGGCCACCACCTTCAGCGCCGCGGTGCCGGGCATCCGCCCGGACATGGCTTCCGCCTTCTTCAGCGCTCCGCTCTCGGTTGGCGCCACCTCGCGGTCGCCGGGCACCAGGCGCTTGCGCTTGACCACGAAGGTCTGGACCACGAACGTCGTCTTCATCCCCATCGAGCCGTCTTCTTGGCCTATGCCGCCCGCCGTTCCATCCGGACATCGGTGGAGTCCAGGCTGCACACGTGGCATCCTGCCTGATCGTGAACGTCGACGATCCAGCCCGTCCAATCGAGGCGGCCGCAGCAGCTCGACATCACCGACCGGGCAACCTGGTCAGCGTGGATCCAGGCTGACAAGGGGCTTCGAAGCCCTATAAAGGATGTTCCAACTCACGATCGCGGGCAGTCTTGTAGAGCTTACGCTCCCTGCCTTCGGCGTCTGCTAGGGCACGCCGGTAGTGCTGCGCCCCTCACACTTTGGGCTCTTTTTTGCCGGAGAGACGTCTCCGAGCCTTCGGAGCCCGCATGATGACCCCAAGCGATCAACTGCCTCGAAATTCGGAGCGCAGCCAAATGGAGTCCTATCTCCATGTTTTGCACGCGCTCATATTGCGCGATATGCGTACACGCTTCGGCGGCTCGCATTGGGGTTACGCTGTTGTGGTGCTATGGCCAGTAGCCCACGTTTTTATGCTGGTGCTTATCTTTACTTTACGTGGAGTACCTTCTCCGATTGGAAACAGCCGACCGTTGTTCTTTGCGACTGGTGCAGTGCCGGTACTGGCATTTCAGTACATTGCGCGCGAGGTTATGAAAGCAGTCGCCTCGAACCGTCCGCTGACTTACTATCCACAGGTCAAATTGTTCGATGTAATTATATCTCGCATTTTGGTTGAGATAGTAACTGGATTTCTAGGTCTTCTTACAGTCTTTTCAATCTTATTTGCGGCTGGCATCAACCCCATGCCTCTAGATCCGTTCACCTCGATGTGCGGCTACCTTGCCGCCATTCTGCTGGGGATCGGCGTTGGCACCGTCAATGTTTGTATTGCCGCCTATTTCCCAGCTTGGCACTTTGGCTTCATCTTGTTCACTATAATAGTTTATACAACTAGCGGCGTGATGTTTTTACCAAACTATTTTCCCGATAAGATTTATGATGTTTTGAAATATAATCCTGCAGTTCAAATTATAGAATGGGTGAGGCTGGGATACTATCCAGGCATGCCAGTTACTGTCGATTATACATATGTCATATTTTTCGGACTGACAACCCTACTCATAGGTTTGGTGCTTGAACACGAAGTTGTAAGAAAAATTAGCTAACAGCGAGAATTGTTTTTCCACATTTTCTGGATAGGTACGGTGGATTGATAATTCTTCACTGACTCCTAGGCCCGCCCGGCACCCGCCGCGGCGGGCTTTTCCGTGCGCGCAGCTTACCGCGCGGCCTGCCACACAGGCACTACGACGGGTCGCTTCGGACGGTCCCGCAGGAAAGTCTGGTTCCCGTACGGGATCTAGGTGATGCCGTTCGCCTCGACGCGGCGAGCGTTGATCATCAGGCCGCCCGCAGAGATCGATCCGTGTCGCCACAACCAAGCTCGAACCAGCAAGGTCCTACATCCGAAGGCGGCCCGCGCCTTAACCTAATGTGTCACAAGCCAACTGTTCGTTTTTGCAGATGGAAAGTATAAATTAATAATTCAGTGATGAACGCAAGATGCGACTGTTTTCAGTGCGTCCTATGACCCAGTTCAGTATTTACCAAAGTCAAGATCCGACCAAAATTGTAGCCTACACACAGTGGGCCGGACAAACCAGCCTACGCCAACGCTACGGGCGCGGGGCCGAGGTGCAGGCTCGGATCACCGCCGTGCTCTGGGTCGACGCGGTTTCGATCGACGGCGAACTCGAGCGCGAGCGGATGCTGCAGCGCAGTGGCGGGAGGGGTACGGCTTCGGCCCCGGGACTTGGGTGGTGCCGGAGGATCCGCGCAATATCGCGCTGATCGCCGCCGAGTTCGGCGATGCCCTTCGCGACGTGGAGCACGTCCTGCGCCAGTTCGAGGACAGCGGCCTGATGCGGCTCCACCGGATCTACGCAATATTCGAGGGACCTTCGGCGGAGCGCTCGTTGGACGCGACGTTCGCGCGAGCGGGCGAGCTGCACCGGGAGCACGGCTTGTCGGCGACCCTGATCTGCCGCGGCGGTGGTCCAATTGAGGGGTTCCAGGCCCTAAACGCCTACACGACGGTGCGCGCAGCTATCACGGTTCCGAATCTCGTCGCCGGGCTTGGCCACGCCGGTACGCAGCTCACCGCCCTGGACGCGGTCGCGGCGCGATCGGAGCCGACCCCAACGGCCGCGGCGATGCTGGTACGCCACCTCGTCGAGGCCACCGGCGTTCGGGTCGAGCGCGCGCTTAATGCGTACGATACCGCCTAGGCGGAGGATCTGGAGGCGGCCGGGCACATCGCTTTAGCGGGGGCCTTGCAGCGCTTCGCCGCGAGCCTGGGCGATCTCGCAGAGCTCGCCGATCGGCGGCTGCGACAGCTTAATTGGAGTGTCGAGCGCAGCCTGCTGGCCAACCTCGCGGCAGCGACGGGCATGGCGACCGGCGTGACCGCCGAGATCAAGCCGTACGCCGCTCCCGTCGAGGCGCTCGACTTCAGCGACGGGGATGACGACGACGACCCGGCCTGGGAACCCGGGTGGGCACTGGCGACCGCGGCCGATACCGGCCTCGTCATCGAGCGCTATCGCGAACTCAAGTCCAACAAGCCGCTGTTCCTGCACTTCCGCGATGGGACAATCTTCGTCCGGGTCGTGCTGACCTTCGTTGCCTACAGCTGATTAAACGGAGAGAAGATAGACCATGACCAAGACCCGCTTACCTGAGACGCCGAGCTTCCTCACCGCGGTCCGGCGCATCGAGGCGCTGACCCAAGAGATCCAGAAGGATGGCTTGGCCGCCTTCGAGAAGGCCGAGGCCGCCTATGTCGAGGTACAGGAACTGCGCGCCGTACTGAACGCCCGGATCGCGGACCTACGCCGCCGGGCGGCATAGCGCAACGATCCGCTTCACCGCCGATGCCATCGCATCGGCGGTGATCACCACGAGAATGCATCCGTGAGGCTCGTCGCGGAAGCCGCCTCGGCAGAGGCACGGGTACCGATCCAAACCTCGGAAGGGTCGACGACCGTCGACAAAGCGTGCGGCTGTCCTCGGAGCGGTCGTCTGAAGGCGCCATCCCGCACGTACCCTTTCCAAGGCGAATCACGATCGAAGGCCGCCTGTCCGTCGTCAGATGATTTGGGACATTCAGCGGTGTTCAGGAGCGGAGGCTCTGGTTCATCTGGGGTAAGAGGTTAGGCAGCCTGCGCGTGGTGGCGCAAGCGGCGATCCATCAGGGTCTGGCGCTTGATGCGTTCCCGCTCGGCCAGGATCCCTTCGCCGCGTCCGAAGTAGACGTCGGCGGGCGTGAGGTTGCTCAGGCTCTCATGGGCTCGGGCATGGTTGTAGTGTTCGACGAAGTCGGCAACCTGCGTCTCCAACTCGCCGGGCAAGTACGCGTGTTCGAGCAGGATGCGGTTCTTGAGTGTCTGATGCCAACGCTCGATCTTGCCCTGCGTTTGCGGATGGCATGGCGCACCGCGGATGTGGGTCATGCCCCGAATGCCGAGCCAGTCAGCCAGGTCGCTGGCGACGTAGCTTGGACCGTTGTCGGAGAGCAGGCGTGGCCGCGGCATCACCCGCGCCTGATCGAGCCCAGCCGCACCCAGCGCCAGGTCGAGCGTGGCGGTGACGTCGCTGGCCTGCATCGTCGTGCACAGCTTCCAGGCGACGATGTAGCGTGAGAAGTCGTCCAGGACCGTCGACAGGTAGTACCAGCCCCAGCCAACGACCTTCAAGTAGGTGAAGTCCGTCTGCCAAAGCTGGTTGGGCGCGGTGGTTTTATCGCGGAACTCGTCGGCGGCCTTGATGACGATATAGGCCGGGCTGGTGATCAGGTTCTGAGACTTGAGCAACCGGTAGACGGTCGCTTCCGAGACGAAGTAGCGCCGCTCGTCGGTGAAGCGCACCGCCAGCTCACGCGGACTGAGTTCAGGCTGCTCCAGAGCCAAGGCAACGATCTGCTCGCGGATCTCTGCAGGTAGACGGTTCCAGACCCGGCTCGGCTGCGAAGGATGGTCATTCAACGCCTCGGGGCCGCCGCGCTGGTAGGCGTCGTACCAGCGGTAGAACGTCGAGCGCGTGATGCCGAGCTTGTCCAGGGTGGCACGCACCGGCAGGTGGGATTGCTCGACCAGCCGGATGATCTCCAGCTTCTCGGGGGCCGGGTACCTCATGCCTCGTCGCCCCCAGCCCCGCTCATGCTTTTTTTAAGCAAACGGTTCTCCAGGACGAGATCAGCTACGACCTCCTTCAGCGCCCCCGCTTCGCGACGGAGATCCCGCACCTCATCCGTGGTGGCCGCACGAGACGTGTCACCGGACAGGCGCTTCTTGCCAGCCTCCAGGAACTCCTTGGACCAGCCGTAGTACATCGAGGCGGCAATCCCCTCACGTCGGCACAACTCCGCGATGCTGTCCTCGCCACGCAAGCCTTCCAGCACCACACGGATCTTCTCCTCGGACGAGAACTGCCGACGTGTGGCCCGACGGATGTCCTTGATCACCGCTTCTGCCGGCTTCTTGGCCGGTCCGGATGTCTGCTTCATCTTCGCTCCTCAGGGGCTACGATGAACCAGCCATCCTCCGTTCGTGAAGACCCTCATTCTGTCCCACAGGTGCTGACGTCGGACACGTCTGACCGACCGCCAGGCTGATCAGATCGAGCAGGTGCGGCTCGAGGAGCGCTTCCGCGGTCGAGCCCACCTCCGGCATGTGGAACGGCAGCATCGCAAGGCTTGCCGAGAGCAGACCGGTCTCGGCCGTGCAGGGCTTGATCGCGCGCGCTGTCATCTCCTGAGTCTGCCCGAGCCGGGCGTTCATGAGCTGCCGTGGAACCTTCAACACCAGCACCTCTGAAGCTTCGGAAAACCGTCCCTGGTATTGTAAGCTTGGGTCAATCAGCGTGATGTCGCCTGGCTCGAGTACGACCTGGCGGCCGTCTTGCTCCAGAGCGATCCGACCACCGAATTGCCGGCAGACGAACAGTTCGTCGGTGTTCGCGTGCGCGATGTGATGGCGTGTGTGCGTGACCGACATCTCCGAATTCTGGAACGAGACAAGCCCAATGGCACCGACCGACCCCGAACGAAGCTGAGCGCGAAACGTGTTCCGGCATCGCGGTGTGGAGGCGTGATCGACGACGTCCTTCCGGGCAACGTCGTGCCAAAAATCGAACCGATCACGCGGGTGGACGTGCTTTGTCGAAAAAACGGTTTTCACCCAGCCCTCGCCTGCCCGAATAGCCGACGATGAGCGCTGACTCGGCCGATTCGAAGCCCCACCGTCGTGATTTAGTGTCTGTCAGTAGACTGAAGATACATCGCTCCGCCAGATCAGGGTTAAAAAATAGCATGCGCCGATCTTTTTTCTCCTGATGCGTAGGTCCTGTCCTCCAGGGTCAGGCGTGACAGGACTCGTCGACCTCAACCGTTCCCGAGCCGAGTGGCCGTGTGTGATCGGCGACATGGTTGCCACAGGGCATCGCACGCGAACACGGTCGTGATTTCGGAGCCTCTCACCAGAAACGCGTTCGTGGACGCCGGGGCGTATCGAGTGGCTGCGGCTGCGGTCGCAACCAGATCCGCGATTTGCACGGGTTAGGCGGACCACAATCGCGCTGTCGTTCTCGAAGTCGAAATATCACCCTCTGCTTGGTCCAGGAGATAAAGTGTATGATAGAGATCAATGGGCGGCGTTCCCTCAGTTCGATCGGGTTGGCCGGCACCATCGTCTCAGCCTATGTCTCGAACAATTCTGTTCCCATGTCTGAGCTTCCAAGTTTGATCGGCCGTATCCACGCCACGGTCATTGGCCTTGTGGACGGAACCGCAACGGACACACCAATCGAGATCGACCGCAAACCGACCCCCGCTCAAATCCACGAGTCGGTCACGCCGGATGCGCTGATCAGTTTTATCAACGGCAAAGCTTATAGGACGCTGAAGCGGCATCTGACGGGCCACGGGCTCGATCCGCGCAGCTACCGCGAGCGCTATGGATTGCCGGCCGACTACCCGATGGCCGCCTCGGGCTACAGAAAGCAGCGCTCCGAAATCGCGAAGGCGATTGGCCTCGGTCAGCCGCGTGCGCACGGCGATCAACGCAGAGCGGAAACGCGCGGTAGCCGGTGACGATGAGCACCTTGAAGCCGCTGGCGGTGTATACTGGCGTCTCCGCGTCTTTGGGCGAGGCTGGTAATTTCGGCACCCGGCCCGGACCGTCCAGATTTCAGCGGGTGCGAGAGGCGCGTTGATTGCCGTCGCGAGTGTCGCCAATATTATCCGAACCGTATCGTGAGTTCAAGCGAGCTTACTATGAGGCGGCGAGGAAAACTATACTGATATTTTCCATATCTTCGCCGTATGACATGCTTGATATAATATTAATTCATATTATAGCAATAGATTGGCGCGCTAGTTCGAATATAGTTCGGATGTTTGTCAAAAAATAACGAGACGTGTCCTGATGATACTCATCTTGCGACACCAAACAAACGATATATTCCAAATTATGCTTTAATGACTCTGTCCTCGGGTTGAGCCAGGCGGGGTACCCGAGGTTCCGGCGGACCGCAGTGGATCACATATGTATCCGGTTCATCCAAACGAAGTCGGGCGTCTAGAGGCTATGCGCGATCTCGACGTGTTCGGCTCTCCCGCCGAGCCGCAATTCGACGCGCTCTGCCAGACTGCGCAGGCGCTGTTCGGAGTTCCGATCGCCCTCGTCAGCCTTATCGGCGAAAACGAGCAGCGGTTCAAAGGCCGATGCGGCCTGGACGTGGACGGGACCTCGCGTGACGTTTCCCTGTGTACCTATACCATCCTGTCCGACGCGATGATGGTGGTTGAGGACGCCACGCGTGATGAGCGATTTGCTGCCAATCGGCTGGTCACGGGCGAACCGCACATCCGCTTTTATGCCGGCGCGCCGCTCGTGCTTGCTCCCGGCATTCACCTCGGCGCCTTGTGCGTTATCGACCGAGTGCCGCGCACGTTCTCGGCCGAGCAGCAGGGCCAGCTTCGAAGCTTGGCGCAGATCGCGGTCACGTTGCTGCGCATGAACAGGGCACAACGCGAGGCTCATGAGAGCGCAGCCTTGTACCGGCTGCTGGCGGACAACGCCACCGATGTGATCGTCCGTTGCGACCTCGACGGTAGGCACCGCTACGTCTCGCCCGCGGCGAAACGGCTGCTCGGATTCGAGCCCGAGGAGCTTCTCGGCACGAAGACGATCGACTTCGCCCATCCGCAGGACGCCGGGGCCTTCGCCCGCCTTCTCAAGCAAGTGGGACGAGGCAAGCTCAAGCATACAGTCAGCCAGCAACGATACCGCCGCAAGGACGGCTCATGGGTCTGGGTCGAGGTCTCGTTCAATCTCATCAGCAGCCCGGCGACGGGGGAGTCGAACGGTTATGTCGCCGTGATCCGAGATATCGCTCAGCGCAAGGAGGCTGAGCGGCAGATGGCGCATATGGCCCGTCACGATCCGCTTACGGGTCTCCCGAACCGGCTCCTCTTCCGCGAGCAGCTTGCGCGGGAGATCGTGCGGGCCCAGCGCGGCGGCGGCGGCTTCGCGCTATTTTGCCTCGATCTGGATCAGTTCAAGCTGGTCAACGACACCCTCGGTCATCCGGCCGGCGACAGCTTGCTGTGCGCGGTGGCGCAGCGGCTGAATGGCCTCGTGCGCGCTGAGGATATAGTGGCGCGCCTGGGAGGCGATGAGTTCGTCATCATCCAGACCGGGACGGGCCGCATCGAGGAAGCGGTCGCTTTGGCCGAGCGGCTGCTGGTCGCGGTCGCGACACCTTTCGATCTCGGCGGCTATCCGGCGCGGATCGGCTTGAGCATCGGAATTGCGCGCGCGCCGGACGACGAGCTCGACGCCGACCGCCTGTTCTTGCACGCGGATCAGGCGCTCTTCCGCGCCAAGGCTGCCGGTCGGGGCGGCTATCACCTGTACCGCTCCGAGGAGGTCGGGCCTGCCCGTATTCCGGACGCGCAAACACGCGACCTGACGACGTCCCGCATGTGCCCGGATCAGCCTCAGCATGGGCTGTTCGACGCGCTCTTCAGCGGCCTGCTCCAGATCAGCGCGGATTGTGTGACGCTCGTCGACCTGGAGGGCCAGCTCCTCTTCATGAGCCCCGGCGGTCAGACGGTGATGGAGATCGACGACATCCAGCCGCTCCTCGGCCGATCCTGGCTCGAGTTCTGGCATGGGGCGGATCGTGACGCGGCTCTGACCGCGCTCGCGAACGCAAGGGCCGGGCACAGCGCCAGCTTCCGCGGTTTCTGCCCGACGCCTTCGGGGCAGCCGAAATGGTGGGCGGTCAACCTGAGCCCGCTCGCGGGCGACCAACCCGGCCGAGGGCGCATTCTTGCTGTATCCCGCGACATCACCGCTCAGGTCGCGCTGGACGCCGATCTGCGAACGTCGGTGCAGCGTTATCAGGCCTTGGTCGAAGCCACCGGCACCATGGTCTGGCGCGCGGACGCGACCGGCAGCATCATCGAGATCTGCGGCTGGGCGGCCTACACGGGGCAGGCCACGGACGCCTATCTCGACCAGGGCTGGCTGGAGGCCGTGCATCCTGAGGACCGGAAAGCGTTTCGCGCGATCTGGCATGCGACCATGGCCACCGAGCAGGCGGGCAGCGCCACTTGCCGGGTCCGTTATGGGGGGGACCAGTACCGCTGGGTTTTGGCCCGGACCGTCCCGCTGAAGAACGAGGCGGGTCGGGTCCTGGAGTGGGTCGGTACGATCACCGACATCCACGAGCGCCACGAGGCAGCCGAGACCATCCGGGTTCAGGAGGAGCGGTACCGCTTGGCCGTGCGCGCCACGCAGGACGGCATCTGGGACTGGGACATGGCGTCGGACGATGTCGCCTGGATCGAGGCAACCGGCGAGGTGCGCACCTATACGGATGACGAGAGCAAACCTTCCTGGTCGCGTTGGGCCGCTCGGATACACCCCGACGATCGCGCGCGCGTAACCTCCAGCTTCGCCGCTTCCGTCGGCGGCACGGACGATCGGTGGCAGGCCGAGTACCGCTACCGCGGTGGCGCCGGGGGCTACAAGGAGGTGATCGACCAAGCCTTCATCGTCCGCGGCGAGCGGGGGCGGCCCGTCCGCATGGTCGGTGCGGTGCGCGACGTGACCGAGCAGCGGCGGGCGATCGCCGCGCTGCGCACCAGCGAGGAGCGCCTGCGTCTCGCCTTGCGCGCCGGCCGAATGGTGGCGTGGGAGCGCAACCTGATTACGGGGCGGACCTCCCGATCCGAGAACGCCCCGGACGTCCTTGGTCTGGCGGCGGACTCGCGATCGGAGTTCCTCGTTGGCGTGCACCCGGACGATCGGGCTCAGATGGCGGACTTCATTCGAACCGGAGGCGCACGCGACGAGCGCGAGTTCCGGTACGTCTCGCCCACCGGACGCATGCAGTGGCTGTGTTCGTCAGTCGAGCGGGTCGACCCGGATCGGATCGTGGGGATCACCTTCGACATCACGGAACGCAAGCTCGCCGAGGAGAAGCTGTGGCAGACAGCCAACCTCGATGCGCTCACGGGACTGCCGAATCGGCAGCTGTTCCGCGGACGTGCGGAGGCGGCCCTCTCAGCGGCAGAGCGCGATGGGACATGCGTGAGTCTGCTGCTGATCGACCTCGACCATCTCAGGGACGTGAATGACACCCTCGGCCACGACATCGGCGATGCCGTGATCTGCGAGGTCGCCGATCGCCTGCGGGACGGCCTGCGGCCCTGCGATACGCTCGCAAGGCTCACGGGCGACGAGTTCGCCCTCATTCTCGTCGACCCGCTGCGGATGCCCGACGCCGTTCGACATGCGGAAGCGCTGATCGAGCGCCTGCGTCAGCCGGTGCGAATCCGGGACCATGCGCTGACCTGCAAGGCCAGCATCGGTGTGGCCGCTTACCCGGAGCACCACACGGATCTGCGCGAGCTTCTCAAGGATGCCGACATTGCCCTGTCCCAGGCCAAGGTGCGGGGCCGGAACCGGATCGTCGTGTTCTCGGCCGCGATGCGCGTGGACGCCCTGCGCCGCCTGAGGATCGCCGCAGAAGTGCGCGCCGCCCTCGCGGCGGGGCAGATGGTGCCGTATTACCAGCCGAAGGTCTGCCTCACGGAGGGCCGGATCGTCGGCTTCGAGGCGCTGGCACGCTGGCGGCACCCCGAGAGGGGACTGCTGACGCCGGGCTATTTCGGTTCGGTCTTCGAGGACCCGGAGCTGTCCACCGCGATTGGCGACAGGATCCTTGAAGCAGCGGCGGCCGACATGCAGGCGTGGAACGAGCGTGGCATCAATTTCGGACGCGTGGCGGTGAACTTCGCCGCGGCCGAGTTCCGCAAGCCCGACCTGGCCGGGATGATCCTCGGTGTCCTGAGCCGCTTCGGGATTCCCGCGACGCAGTTGGAGGTCGAGGTCACTGAAACGGTGTTCCTCGGTAAGGGGGCGGAAACCGTGCCCGCGACGCTTGCCCACCTTCACGCCAGCGGCATGAGCATCGCGCTCGATGATTTCGGGACAGGTTTCGCCTCGCTCACGCACCTGAAGCAGTTCCCTGTCGACCATATCAAGGTGGACCGGAGCTTCGTGCGCGATATGGAACAGGATCCGGACAACGCAGCGATCGTCGCTGCCGTGATCGGCCTCGGCCGGAACCTTGCGATGAAAGTCACGGCGGAAGGCGTGGAGACGGTGGAGCAGGCACAGCACCTTGCGGCGATGGGGTGCGACTACGCTCAGGGCTACCTCTATGCCAAGCCGATAGCGGGCTCGCGCGTGCCGTGGTTGCTGAAGACCTGGGACCCCGACGCTTTCGTCGGTCGGAAGGTCCCGGCATGCTCAGCCTGAGAGCTCATCCCCGCTGCCGAAATTTCTCCGCATCGCAATGCGAAGGATCGCTGAGGGTGAATCCCGGCCTGTCCGTTATTCGGGGCGGGATGGACTGCCTGTTACGGCAGCACAGGGCGCGGAACCGCCAACCAGCACAATATGTGTACACGTACGGTTTTGCGTCGTCAGTTTTTGAAAGCGGACAGGCAGGAAACCACCCAAAGCGGCACGTCAGCTTCAGCGACTTGGTTGCCGAAGCTGACGTGCCGCATGAGTCTTCAAGGCACGTTAAACGGCTTCTGGTTTCGACGCGGACAAGGTTCTGTATGCGGGATGGACCGTCAAGGTCCCTTCGCAGCGTTTTTGCGCGCGGAGTGAGGAGACGATGACGGGAGGCATCGGCGGCGCGACCAACTTCCCTCTGCCGATACTCGGCGTCCCAGAGAGCCGAGCGTGAGCGATGACTTAATGAGCGTCAGTCACACGCCCGAAGTCCACGCGTGACTTAGGGAATGGCGGCAATGGCCGTTCGTAGATCTTCAGTCTTGAGCGTCTTCTTGTAGTTCCGTGAGTTCACGGTGGCGCCCTCATGGCCCATCATCGACTCGCGGATCGGATCGAGCACCAGCCGCCGGATCATCTCCGTATTGCCGAAATGCCGGAAGGAATGGAACGTCTTGCGCTCCTCACGGGCCGAGGGCACGGCTTCGTCCAGAACGACCGTCCAGCGCTTATCGAACAGGTTCGACAAGGGCGTGTTCTCGCCAAACTGCGTGACCTCCGCGAAGATCAGATCGCTTCGCGCACCGGATCTGCCCCGCACGTAATCTAGGAAGCCGAGGCGGATCAGCTCTGGATGGAGCGGCAGCGTCCGACGCGACACCGCGTTCTTAAGGCGCCGTCTGCGTGTCGGCCGGATCTTGAGCGTGGCCTGCTCCAAGTCGATGTCACCGAGCTCTAGGTAGACCAACTCGGACAGGCGCGCGCAGGTGTAGTAGCCCAGGAGCGGCAGCCAGTAGAGGGCTGCGAAAATCTGCTGCCCCCGTGCGACCCGCAGCATCTCCGCTTCCGGGGCCGTCGACGTCCAGACGGGGTGCGCGAACAGGGCCTTCACCTCGTCGACCTCGAAGGCCGGTCGCTTCTCGCCGTCCCGCTCCAGGTCGATCAGGCGGAAGTCGCCCAAGAGCTCGACCTGCCCAATCGGACGCTGCTAGGCCCGACAGTACTTCGCGATCGTCGAGAGCTGCGGGATATGCCGGTTCACGGTCGCGGGGCTGAGCCCGACTTTCTCTGTCTGCCCCGCGGTCCGCATCGTTCGGCCGCGCTCGACCAGGTCCGCAATCGACAGTGCCGCATCACGTGAACTCTTGCCGTAGGCCTTCGGCAGGTTCGAGAGGTTCTGGATATAGGCAGCGAGATGGGCATGCCGGATCTGCCGCAGGTCATCGGTGCCGGCGATGTCGCCCAGCATTGCCGCGACCGCCCGATGCTGCCGTTGGGTCTTCTCGTCCCAGGTGGCGCCCTTGTGCGTGCTGAGTTCTCCGACCATATCGGTCAGCGAGTCCATGACCGGACCAGAACCGGCTTCGCTGTCCTCATGCGCATCGTCCAGACCTCGCTGGTCGAGGGCTGGAGCGCAATCGGTGACGGCTGGACCGCGATCCTCTCCGTCAAGCTCCGAAGATCCAGACGATGGCCTTGACGCCTCTTCCGGCGCGGCGGCCTCCGTTTTTGGAGGGTACGACGCAGGAGGTGGCGCCGCGGGTGGGTGGTTCCGGTCGGCTATGGGGTCTTGCTCGGGTGCCGGCTGGCCGACCGGCTCGGATTTGAGAGCAGCCAGATCTGTATAACTGCTTTCTGACTGCGGCGGGGTTGTGGGGGCCTGAACCTTGAAGTCGCCCCACCCGAAACTGTCAGCGCCGTCGAAGTCGGATGTGGCCCAGCCCAGCGTGTCACGCGGCATCTCACCCCTGGCACGCATCGCCGAGAGGTTGGCCCAGGCCTCCCGTGGATCCGCACGCACCTGGGCATAGGTTGAGGCGAACTCTCGTGAAACATGGCTGAAGAGCGCCGCGAGGCCACGGAGGCAGCGATTGAGGCTAGCCTCCGTCAAAGGCTCGCTCATGCTGGTCAGCATCGTCTGAAGATAAGCGCGCGGTGGCGTGAGCCGACCAGTCTCGTCCGGGCGACTGAGATCGCGCAGGTAACCGTTCTCGATCCGCCGTCGAATGCCTCCACGCTCCGTCAGGCTGAGGCCTTCCCGCTTCAGGCGCGCATCGAGTTCACTGTCGTACCCTGCGTCGAAGCCTTCCTCCGCCGCCAGCGCCTAAAGGCCTCCGAAGATCCGGTACTCCCGCTCCCGTTTCTCCATGAGTGTGGACCAGTCGCCGATGAGAGGGGCGCGCGGTGAATTGAGGTCACGCTGCTAGCGCGCGATCCGCGCGCTTCGCTCCCGATCGACGAACGCGCGGAAGTGGTCGCGGATTTGAGCCGCTGTTTGCATGGCGGGGTCATCCCGAACGCGGAGGCTTTCCGCGTTGAGCCCCCAGCCGAGTGTGCGCGCACTTGCTGGGTGGGAGGTGCGCAGGCTCAGAGCGACCGTGATGGACTTCCCCCTAACCGGGGCACCAGAGGGTCGCGTCCGCTCATCGCAACGGAATCGCCCTCGCCACCAGTATACCGCCCCGCGGCGGAACACGTTGGAACAAATCGTCAACGGCCTGCCCCTGTGGACAAGCGCGTGCAACAGCTCTGCGTACAATCGGTGAGGCCGCCGAAGCGGCTGAGAGCCGAATGCAATCAGATCAATGACTTAGCGGAGGCTTGGCTGGGGCGCCAGGACACTAAGCCCGCCGCCGGCTTCCAAAAGAGCTAGTCTTCTCAGACGTTTGTCTCGCTAGACGCCTGGGGATGTGTAGCAGAATAGTGGTGTGGGCGGCAACCTTCCTCGCGATCGCTCAACGGTCTGCTGGGTCGCAGCGCGGCGAGGTAGTCGGCAGCGCGCGAGGCCTGCGCAGCGGCGTGGCTGAGCGCGCGCGGGTCGACGCGCAGGAGTGGCGCCCAGGAAGCGCAGTAGGCGGCGTGGTTCGGGTGGGGTGTGCGTGCGATGCCCAGATCCGCCAGTACGAAGGCGGCGCCGAGTTCAGCCACGAGTTCCTCCGCGGCATAAGCCCGGGCGCCGAACCGGCCGGTGAGGTCGCGGGCGAGGCGGTGCGCGGCGCCGGTCCAGTGTACGAGCTCGTGCGCGAGAGTGCCGGCGTAGCCAGTCGGCGAGCGGAAGTCGGTTCGGGGCGGCAGGTGGATCGTGTCGGTTGCCGGCACGTAGCAGGCGCGGTTGCCGCCATGCTGGATAGTGGCGCCGGTGGCCGCGACGAACGCGTCGAAGGCGGGTAACGGGTCTGAGGTGATGCTGGGCGCTGGTGCGTCAGCAGGCGGCGATACGACATCAACCTGGGCGGCGTTGAAGACAAAGGCGGCTCGGGCGACGAAGGGGGCGCCGTCGGTCGCGTCTTCATCGGTCCCGCGGGGCAGCTTTTTGTAGAACAGCACGAGGGTTCCGCGCTGGGCCTTGCGGACTTGCGCCCCGAGCGCCGCCCATTGCCGATAGGTCGCCCAGCGCGCATCGGCGTAGCCGTGTGTCTGCGCCGCGCACCATAGGGCGAGCACGTTAAGGCCGCGGTAGCGCCGGCCGGTGCGGGCGTTGCGCGGCATCGGGTCGGTGCCATGCCAGGGTGGGGACCATGAAGTCGGGTTAGCGGTCTCAAGCCGCGCTAGGATTGTCGCGGCGAGGCGGGCGTGCAGATCGTTTGTGGGCAAGAAGGCCGGGCTCCGGTGCCGCCGCGGCGTTGGCGGCCTCGGCGCGGGGTTCCCTCAGGTGCGGCGGCTTTTCACAGAAGCCTTGTGGAGCGACAGCCGGGCCGAGGCGGTGGTGCCGGCTCCGTGCTCCCTGTCATGCCCCGGATCTTGGTGAACGTTTGAGGGAGATCGGCTTGCTCAAGGCAAGGCTTTGCCGGTGGGCGGCAAAGCCACGCTCTACCGAGGAGGTCCGGATCTCGGAGCCACGCCGTCGGTCGATCGGCGGATCGAGGTGCAACCTTGCGACAGGCAGGCCGGGGCTGTGCTGTCGGCCTTTACGCACCGCTTCCCGTCAGCTTGGACGGCCAGCGCCGACGGACCCGTCCGCTCGATCCGCGGGGCGTCAGGGTCGTCGTGGAGGTCTGGGGCTACCCGTTCCCTCCATCCCGCGGTCCCGCATGTGCGGGTCCGCTTGTCCGTCGATGCCCTTCGATCTTTGTGACCCGGCAGTCCCCGTCCCGCATGGCTGGCGGTGGAGGCTCGGAGCTCACAGGGAGCGTGGCTCTTTCCTTTTGGCGGACAGAAGCTCGCGGCCACGCGGCTCAGGTGGCGAAGCGTTTCGGCATCCGAGATGAGGGATGAGCAGGCTCCAGGGAGAATTCCATGCCCCACCTCGACGGGGATCATCTTAGACCGAGGAGTGCGTGGCGAAACGATCGATAGGAGCTTGAAGCTGCCTTTCCGCTTTGCGCCCATGGCGGCCGTTCCAAGCGCTCTGAATGTTGCTCCATTGCAGACATTCGCATGACGTCTTCGGCCGCAGCTATTTGCATAGGGTATCGGTCACGAAACTACTCCGCCTCCAGTGTTTTGGCACGGTTGCTGGCAAGGTCAGCCTCATAGGCGAGGCCGATGTCTCCACGCACCCATTGTTCACTCAATCCCTTGAAGGAAGCAGCCGGCGGCCTGCCCGTCCCACGCTGCCTCAGTACCTCCGACATAAGTGCGGGGCCCTCAATCTTGGGAGGACGCATCGACGGATGCTGTCTCTTCGGCATGCGCCTGGCGATTGTCGAGCTTACGCAGCTCCATAGCGATGTCCTGCAAGCTGGCGTCGCCCTTGCGCAGAATGCGGTCTGCCTCGGACAGGCGGGCGCGCTCCGCTGCCGTGATGTTCCGAGCGCTCAGCACCACCACCGGAACCTCGGCGCAGTCGGGCAGAATTCGGAGGCTGTCGAGCAACGAGAATCCGTCCATCACGGGCATGGTCAGGTCGAGCAGGACTGACCTGACCGGCTGGCTTTGGACCGGGCTGATTGAGAGGATCAGCCAGGACCAAAGGAGTTGGACATGCGGCGAGGCCAGAAGACGAACGCGGAGCAGGTCGTGCTCAAGCTGCGCCAGATTGAGGTGCAGACTGCCCAGGGCAAGAGTTTGGCCCTTGCATGCAGGGAGGCGGAGATCTCCGAGCAGAGTTACTACCGCTGGCGCAAGGAGTACGGCGGCCTTCAGGTCGATCAAGCCAGGAAGATGAAGGATCTGGAGCGCGAGAACGCTCGTCTGCGCCGGCTCGTCGCCGACCTTTCTCTAGAGAAGCAGGTGCTGGCGGACGTCGCCTCGGGAAAGACGTCGCCTCGGGAAACTTGTAGCCCCCGAGCGACGCAGGCAGGCGGTGGACGGCATCCGTGAGAAGTACGGCCTCTCGGAACGTCACGCCTGCCGGATCGTCGGTCAGCACCGCGGCACGCAACGCTACGTGCCTACCGTGCTGGCCGACGAGGATGCACTGACCCAGGCCATGATCGCCCTGGCGTCCGAGTACGGACGCTACGGCTACCGCCGAGTCACCGCGCTGCTACAGGCAGCCGGCTGGCAGGTAGGCAAAGACCGGGTTCAGCGCATCTGGCGTCGCGAGGGGCTGAAGGTCCCCAGCCGACAGAGACCCCGCAGCCGCCTGTGGCTGAACGACGGCTCCTGCGTGCGGCTACGACCGCTTCACCGCAATCACGTCTGGAGCTTCGACTTCGTGCAAGCCCAGACGCACGATGGGCGCTCTCTGCGCATCCTGACGCTGATCGACGAGCACAGCCGGGCCTGCCTCGCGCTGAAGGTGGCGCGGCGCATCAACAGCGTCGGCGTGATCGAGGCGCTGGCCGACGCGATGTGCTTGCACGGCATCCCGGAGCACATTCGCTGCGACAATGGCCCAGAGATGATCTCAAAGGCGCTGCGCAAGTGGGTCGCCAAAGCTGGCTCACAGATCCAGTACATCGCGCCAGGATCCCCGTGGGAGAATGGCTACTGCGAGAGCTTCAACGGCAAGCTGCGCGACGAGTGCCTACGCCAAGAAATCTTCTACTCGCTGAAGGAGGCGCAGATCGTGATCGGTCTATGGCAAACCACCTACAACCGCGTTCGACCGCATTCGTCGCTGGGCTATCGCCCGCCCGCGCCCGTCAGCTACCCGGATCTGGCCTTCCGGCTACCCATGGCCGCCACCATGCAGTAGCCTCTCAATCGGCTCGGTCCAAAATACCGGTCAGGTCACCTGATAGCCTGCGTGAACGTCTTGAATGGCCAAGTCTTCATCCGTCCAGTTCGCCTCAAATCATGATCCAGGTGAAAAAAATCTCGTCCATCCGTGCGGGGCAAATCAATGTCACAAGTCGCGATTGTCTGGATGAAACACGCGACCATCATTGATACGCGTGGTGAGGCCCCGCGCGTCGAAGTAGGCCAGCAGCGGCATGGTCAGGTTCCGGCTGATGCCGGTGGTCTCGCGAAAACGGCCGACCGTGAGGAGTGCCTGGGGATGCTCGGCCGCGACAGCGCGCGCCCTGTCAGCCAACTCCTCCAAGACATCGGGCAAGACGTAGTAGTGTCCTGATACGCGCTTCAGCCATCCGAGGCGTCCGAACTTATCGAGGTGAGGGCGCAGGTTCTCGGGCTCTCGGTCGACCCGTGCGGCGAGATCTGCGAGGCGCGGTTGGTTGAGCCCCGCCTCCTCAAGAACAGCGCGGACGGCTTCATAGAGTGCAGCCTCCGGTGCAGCGAGCCGGACCGCGTGGCCAGCCAAGTGGTAGAGCGCCCCCCGCCGTTCGATGCGGCCCGCGCCGAGAAGCGGGTCGAGGGCCGCCCGCAAGGCGGGGCGGTCGGCACTGGCCACGCGTTCGCTCAAATCCTCGACCGTCAGGCCCGGATTGTCCGGCTCGGACCTGTGTGCGTCGTCGAGGATCGCGGCGACCGACTCTCCGAGCGCTGTCATCCGCTCTTTTGCAAAGCCCAAGCGCTCGCGCGGCGTGTCGACCGCTATGAGATCGACCTCGCGCGACAGGGCTTTCATCCTCGCGGCCGGGACGTTGCGCGAGCGCGCGAAGTGATCGAGATCGAGACCCGCCTCGCTGTGGGCGAGGAGGTGGGTGAGCGCTGCCCCGTGGTCCGGCGTGTCGAGAGCCTCGACGACCCTGCGCCGCCCCGGCGACCATGCTCCCCGGCGGGGTCCCTCGATATCGATGATCCGCCCGCCGCCCAGGGTGCGCACGGCTGAGACGTCGCGCAACACGAAACGGTCGCCATGCAGCGCACCCAGGCTGGCATCGAGGACGATCTGCGCGATGGCCGCCGCACCGGGTTCGACGCTGGATCCTTGCGGCAGCAGAACCCGGCCGGTCGCGGAAGCGGCGCCGTGATGAAGGTGGACGGGCGTTCGATGGCGCAGAGGACGGGTTTCGCTCTGCAGCATCCGCAGGGACACGTCGAGGCGGCGTGCCGGCCCGTGGAGATGCGGCGCCAGGATCCAATCGCCCCGGTGGATGCCGGCCCGCGAGAGTCGGGGACCCGTCAGGTTGAGGGCGCATCGCTGTCCGGCTACGGCCACGGCGCAGGCGTCGTGACCGACGCGCAGGCCTCGCACCCGTGCTTCGACACCGCTCGGGGATACGAGGAGCGTGTCGCCCGGTCGGACGCTGCCGGAATGGACGGCCCCCGTAACGACGAGGCCAGCGCCGACGACGGTGAAGCAGCGATCGACGGCGAGGCGAAAATCGCCTTCGGCCGCTGCGGGGGATGGGTCGGCTGCGGCCGCTTCGAGACGCCGGGCCAGGTCCGGGATCCCGGCGCCGTTCAAAGCCGAGCAGGCGATGACGGGTGCCTGCACAAGCGCGGTCTCGGAGAGCACGGACCGAGTCTGCGCCTCGACCTCGGACAGGCGTCGCGCATCGACCGCATCGCTCTTGGTGATGGCCACGAGGCCGCGGCGGAGACCGAGCACGTCGAGGATCGCGATGTGTTCGCGGGTCTGGGGCATCACACCGTCGTCGGCCGCCACGACGATGAGGGCGAAATCCACCCCGGTGGCGCCGGCGACCATCGTGCGGACCAGGCGCTCGTGGCCGGGGACATCCACGAAGCCGATCGTGCGGCCGCCGAGGGCCGTATAGGCGAAGCCTAAATCGATGGTGATGCCGCGGGCCTTCTCCTCCGGCAGCCGGTCGGCATCGATCCCGGTGAGCACCTTCACCAGGGTCGTCTTGCCGTGATCGATATGGCCGGCGGTGGCGACGATCATGATGTCCTCGCTCCGGTCGGCCGTGAACCTACGACAGGCGGCACGGGGAGCCCCCGCGCCGCCTGCCGCCTCAACCCTTGATCCGGGTCTCGGCCAGTTCCGACATGCAGGTGTCGTAGGGCGTGAACGCCACGCGGTCCGACACGGCGAACAGCGTGTAGGGCGAATACAGGAACAGGGCCTTGGCCTTGTCCTGGAGGTAGCGTTCGACCTCACGCACGACCGCCTCCGTGTCCGGCTCCTTCGACGTGTGCAGGAGCTTATCGTAGAGGGCGTCGAACTCCGGATCCTCCGGTCCCTGGCGAAGGGTCGCGTCCTTCCCGAAGAACTCCCGATGCACGCAGGCCACCGGATATTGCGGCGTCCAGTCGAAGTACCATTCGAGCTTGACGTCGAAATCCTCCGGGGGCTCCTCCTTGGCACTGACGAAGCGGCAGCCAAGGCCGACCTTCGAGAGGCAGTGCCCGATCGCCTCGACGACGCCCTTCCAGGCGGGTGAGGCGACGAACACCAAGTCCCGCCCGCCGATCCCCGCCGCCGCGAGCGCCCGTTTGGCGGCCTCGGGGTCGTAGGAGAACGGCTTCATGCCAGGGTCGGCGCCGTAGCGACCGGGCTGGATGAAGGCCGGGATCACCGTGCCGTAGCCGTATGCGCCCTGATCGAGCACGGCCTGCCGGTCGATGGCGAGGTTCAGCGCTCGGCGAGCCTCCGGGTTGCGCCAGGGCAAGTCCGGACGGTTCTCGTTGAAGACCCCCGTGAGGATCGTCTTCGCCTTCTGCGTCTGGATTTTGCCATGCTCGCTCGCCGGGAAGGCCTTGGCCTCGTCCGGTGTTAGGTCGAAGACCACGTCGACCCGGCCGTCACCGGCCGCCACCGACTTGATGCCCTCGGTCTTGCCGATCACGTTGTCGTAGATGATTCGGACCGTCGGCTTGCGGTCGGGATTCCAATAGGTCTCGTTGGGCTCCATGACCACGCGGTCGGAGCGCGAATCGATCAGCGAAACGCCTTCAGTGAGCACGAACGGGCCAGTCCCCCACGGACCAGGCGCGTCAATCACTCACCAATGGCCTTCGGCCGACCCCGTCTTCGGGTCGACGAATCCCCACTCGTTCCAGAAGCGCGTCGAGGGCAGGTGCATGCCGCGCAGCTTCATCAGCGCCGCGGAATCGCCGCCGGGGAAGCGCATCCGGATCGTGCGGTCATCCACCGCCTCGCAGGTGACGTCCCGGGCGAAGTTCAGGAAGGCGCCCGGCGGATGCGGGTTGGTCCATTCCTGCACCTTGTCGAAGCCGAGCTTGAACATCGCGGCGTTGAACGGCTCGCCGTCCTGATAGACCGCGTCGCGCATCGTCAGTTCAAGGGTTTCGCCGTCGAGCCAGCGCCAAGCTTGAGCGAGGCTCGGCTGGCCGATCCCGTCGTGGTCGACGCGGTTGGCCTCCTCCATCGTATTCCAGGTGATGGAGAGCCAATTCACCGGCGACGGATCGACCACCGTCACCGTATTGTGGTGCCCCCAGGGCTGCGCTTGCCCCGGATCCCCGGTCGCATGTGCGGTCATGCGCTGTCCTCCTGTTTCAACCTGCATGGCGTGCAGGAGCGGCCATCTCGGATAGGGGCCGGCAGAAAGAAGCTAGTGCACAAGCGCTTTGCTCTCAATCGATCCCCGGTGACGATCTAGCGACCATGCCGCTGCCGGGCCGGATCGCCGGCCGCGCCCGAACCGAAAGGACGCTTGCCGCGAGGCCGCAGCGCCTGTGGCGGCGTGAGAAGCTGATGCCGTCGATGCGCGCTCGATTTCCGGAATTTCGGTCTGTGATCGCGCAGATCACGTCGTGTCATCAGCGGCCTGTGCTCACACAAACAAAGCGACGGAGAGGAAAACGCGTTGGCGATACGCGATTCCAGACCCGTGAAGACTCTCCCTGTTTGCCCCCGTCCCGCCGAGCGGTGGGACGGGGGGGGGGTCGGCTGACGCGACGGCGGCGGATCAGGCCGCCATGGGCCCGGAGCGCCGGTGCCCCTTCACGTCGTAACGGTCGAGCATCATCACCTTGTCCCAGACCCGCACGAAATCGGCCACAAACCGAGTCTGTCCATCGCTGCCGGCATATGCATCGGCGATGTTGCGCAGCTGCGCGTTCGACCCGAAGACGAGATCGTTGCGGGTGGCGTCGAATTTCGCCTGCCCACTGTTGCGGTCCTTGAGCGTGAAGGTCGTCCCGGCCGTGTCGGCCTTCTCCCAGACGAGATCCGTGTCGGTCAGGTTGCGGAAGAAGTCGGTCGTCAGCACGCCCACCCGGTCGGTGAAGATACCCGTGTTCGACCCGTCGTGGTTGGCGTTGAGGGCGCGTAGGCCACCGGTCAGCACCACCCATTCCGGTGCGGTCAGCGTCAGCAGGTTGGCCTTGTCGAGGAACATCTCCTCCGGCGACAGGCTGGGCGCGATCGCTCCGAACCCGTCATCGACGTAGTTGCGGAAGCCGTCCACAACGGGCTTCAGCCACTCGAACATCTCGATGTCCGTCAGTTCCTGCGTGGTGTCGACCCGGCCAGGCGTGAAGGGCACGCGCGTCTCGATGCCCGCGTCCAGGGCGGCCTTCTCCACGGCGGCACAACCACCGAGCACGATGAGGTCGGCGAGCGAGACCTGCTTGCCGTCGCTGCGCCCGCCGTTGAACGCGGCCATCACTGCCCGGAGCGCCTCGATCACGGGGGCGGCCCGACGATTGACGGCCCAATCCTTCTGCGGAGCGAGGGCGAGACGGCCACCATTGGCCCCCCCGCGCTTGTCACTGTCGCGGTAGGTCGCGGCCGCCGAGAAGGCGGTGAAGGCGAGGTCCGAGACCGAGATGCCCTTCGCCATGATGGCCTGCTTGAGGGCGGCAACCTCCGCCTCGCCCACCGGGGCGTAGGTGGCGTCCGGGATCGGGTCCTGCCACAGCAGGCCGTCCTCGATCGTGACCTCCGGGCCGAGGTAGCGGTGCTTGGGGCCCATGTCGCGGTGGGTGAGCTTGTACCACGCCTTGGAGAAGGCCTGGGTGAAGGCGTCGAAGTCGCTGAGGAACTTCTCGCAGACCTTGCGGTACTCCGGGTCGACCTTCAGGGCGATGTCGGAGGTCATCATCATGAGCGGATGCATCTGACCCGCGACATGGGCGTCCGGGGTCTTGGGCGCGTTCGGGTCCTTCGGCGTCCACTGCAGGGCGCCGGCGGGGCTCTTGGTCTGCTCCCACTCGAACTTGAAGAGGTTCTCCAGGTAGGCGTTGTCCCACTTGGTCGGATCGGGGGTCCAGCTCCCCTCGATGCCGTTGGTCATCGTGTCCTTGCCCGAACCGGTGCCCTTCGGGTTGTGCCAGCCGAGCCCCATCGCCTCCATGGGCGCCATTTCCGGCGGCGGTCCGATCTCCTTGGCGGGCGTCATGCCGTGGCTCTTGCCGAAGGCGTGGCCGCCGGCGATTAGCGCCACCGTCTCCTCGTCGTTCATGGCCATGCGGGTGAACGTCACGCGAATGTCGTTGGCCGAGCCCTGCGGATCACCATTCGCGTAGGGCCCCTCGGGGTTCACGTAGATCAGCGCCTGGTGGGAGGCCGCGAGCGGGTTCTCCAGGTCGTAATCGGTGTCGCCGTTCTTGCCCCGCCAGCGCTTGTCGCGATTCACCATGTCGTCGAAGCTCGACACCGAACCCATCTCGACGACTTCGGGACCCCAGTAGGTGGCGTTGTCCGCCTCCCAGGCGTCGAGGCGCCCGCCGGCGAAGCCGTAGGTCGGCAGCCCCATGATCTCGAGGGCGCAGTTGCCGGTCAGCACCATCAGGTCAGCCCAGGAGAGGGCGTTGCCGTATTTGTGCTTGATCGGCTGCAGGAGGCGGCGCGACTTGTCGGTGTTGCCGTTGTCCCACCAACTCGAGATCGGTGCGAACCGCTGCATGCCCGTGCCGGCGCCGCCCCGCCCATCCGCGATGCGGTACGTGCCGGCCGAGTGCCAGGCCATCCGGATCATCTGCGGGCCATAATTCTTGTAGTCCGACGGCCACCAAGCCACGGACGAGGTCAGGAACTGCTTGATGTCGCTCTTCAGCGCGTCGAGGTCGATCGTATTAAATGCGGCGGCATAGTCGAAATCAGGCCCCAGCGGATCGGCAGCGACCCCGTTCTGGTGCAAGAGCTCGACCCTCAGGCGGTGGGGATACCAGTTCTCCAGCGCCGGGCGGCTCCCCAGAGCTCCGCCGATACGGTCGCCTCCGAACGGGCATTTCCCTTCCATGGGGTATGATCTTGTATTGGTCTTGTCGATCGTCATCTCGTTCATCAGCATCCCCTTGGGCGTAGGACCGGTATCATCAAGCAGATTGTGCCACTAAGCTGTCGCCGACGGTGGCGCGTTGTGTGCGTCACGTCTTTGCCAGAGTAGCGCGATGGGTGATCTGACCCTGAGCGCGAAATCAGGCGCCCATCTCTAAAATCAAGATGTTGTCGCCTCTCTTGAAGGCCAGGCCGCAGCCGACCACGCGAATGGCGAACCGCCTCACATTTGCGCGAGTCCCTAGAGCGCGAACTGGAAAGGAAACGGAAAGTTTGACGTCAAACAACATCACTCGCGGGTCTCGATGCTGGATCTGTCGGTGGGTCATACGGTCGGTCACCGCACTGTGAATGATGCGCTCTGGGACAAGCTCTTCACAGCGCGCAGCCGTGACGGAGGCTACCCAGTGCGACGCGGCACGGCGCAGCCGTGGCTCAGCACCCGATCGCGCCGTTGCGCCGTTGCGCAGGAGAGCGTGCGGACTCCGCGGCGAACTGGCCCCTCTGTTTCGGAGCTGGGGGCCTCGATTTGTTATGATGGTGGTGTGGTGCCTGGGCTGTTCGCACTCATCAGCCTCGCACGGGATCCGAATGTCCGCCTCGCAGTTCCATCTGCTCCGACGCAGGCCTGTTACCCCCGTTTAGCTACTGTCGGTTGACTGAACTCACCCTTGCGAGCTCGTAAAAGCCCGTTGCTGCCTTCACTGCGGTAGACAGGGAAGCCAAATCAGGGGCAGCGCGATGCAACTTATAGATGATCTCGTCGACGCTGGATTATCTGGAATTCCCGGCGACCAAGGAAGACCGCCTGCAAAGCTGCAGCCCGCGCCGCACGCCGTCACAAAGAGCTCGTTGAGCCATATAACGACGATCGAGCACACGACCATGATCCTGATCGCCTCTCGTTACCTAGTCCATCGCATCGGTTGAGGAAACGGCAGAGACCCACCAGCGAAGTCACGCTGTCGTGACACCCCCAGTATGCTCACAGCCTGTTCACCAGCCTGTGGTCTAGCCTCCTCAGGTCGGCGGCCTTGAAGGCGACGTGGCCGACGTGATCTGAGCAGCGGCCTGTACGACGATGAAGATGAGGCTCGGGACACTCGCGCGTACTGCCGCGCTCGCGGTCGGCCTCGGCGTGCCCGCACTCGTCGGCTTTGCCGTTTTCAATCAGCGTGCGCAGGAGATCGCCGACGCCGAGATTCGCGCGGCCAATACCGCCCACGCTCTCGAACAGCATGCCGCTCGCACCTTCGAGACCATCGACACCTATCTGCGAGCCGTAGCGCCCCTGGTCGGGCCTCGGGGGGTCGACTTGCCATCGGAAGCAATCCACACCGCGTTGCGCGATCAGATGCAGCACTCGCGACTGAACAACATCATCGTCATCGACCGGAACGGCCGGGCGACCGTCGAAGCGGATGCCTTCCCTGCGCGTCCGCTCGATGTCCATGATCGCGACTACTTTCAGGCACTGCGTGATCGACCGAATTCTGGTGTGGTGATCGGCAATCCGATCACCGGGCGCCTGACCGGTAAGGTGCTGATCCCCGTTGCTCGGCGCATCGAGGGGCCGGACGGAACGTTTCTCGGCGTCCTGCAGGCGACCGTCGACCCGCAGACCTTCGAAAGCGTGTACGGGGCCATTCATAACGGGCCGGGCGCGGGGCTTACCCTTTGGCGATCAGACGGCACCCTACTCGTACGCTCGCCACCGCTCCCCTCCGTCATCGGCAAGAATTTCGCCGAGGGCGAGAACTATCGGCAACACGTCCCGGCTCGGGACACGAAGCCGTACTGGTCGGCCACCATGACGGATGGAGTCGAGCGCGTCGTCGCCCTGAGCTTCCTCGACGAGTATCCCTTGTACGTCGGCGCCGCGTTCGCGCGGGACGATATGTTGGCCGATTGGCGTCGGTCTGCGCTCGTACAAGGGGCGGTGGCCGGAGGGCTGACGCTCGTGCTCGTTGGCGCCCTGCTTCTGCTCGGCCGCGAGATCGAACGGCGCGAGGCGGCGGATGCCCTCATCCGAGAGAGTGAAGCGCGTCACCGGCTACTGGCGGAGAATGCCACCGACATCATCATCTGGTGCGACCTGGATACGACCCGGCAGTACGTCTCGCCCGCCGTCACCGCCGTGCTCGGCTACGCCCCCGAGCAATTAATCGGCACCCACACCCTCGACTTGGTTCATCCCGATGAAGCGACCGGCTATGCGGAAACCCTCGTCGAACTGACGACCGGGCGCGTCGGGCGCACCACGACCTGCCATCGCTATCGTCACCAGCAGGGGCACTGGGTCTGGCTGGAGATCTCGATCAATCTGACCCATGACGCGGCGACGGGCCGGGCGGACGGGTACGTCGCGACGTTGCGTGACATCACTCAGCGCAAGGCCATGGAGGATGCGCTTCGCGAGAGTGACGCGCGTTACCGCTCCGTGACCGAGGCGCAGTTGCAGGAGGCACGAGCACGCGCCGACTTTACCACGGCCACGAGCGCGGCAATTCTGGCGCAGCTTGCCGAGGGCGTTATCGTCACTGACGCCGCAGGGAGGATCACGCTTGTCAACAAGGCGGCAGCCGAGATCCACGGCGTGGCTCGGCTCGACATAGAGCCGGATGCCTACAGCGACACCTATCACCTATTCACCGAGGATGGCCGACCTCACCCGCCGCGCGATCTGCCGCTTGCCCGCGCTGTAGCGGGACAGATAGTGCGGGACGCGCGTTGGCGAGTTCGACGGACGGATGGCACCGAGGTCGTTGCTATCGGCAACGCTCAGCCGCTCCTTGGGCAAGATGGCGCACAAATCGGCGCCGTGCTCACGGTGCGCGACGACACCGCGCGAGATGCAGCCGAGACGGCCCTACGCGATCTGAACGCAACGTTGGCCCAGCGCGTAGCTGAGCGGACGCACGAAGCGGAGACGGCCCGGGCTCTGGCCGAAGCCGCGAGCCATGCAAAGTCTGAGTTCCTGGCATCGATGAGTCACGAGATCCGGACCCCCCTGAACGGGGTGATCGGCTACGCCGATCTCCTATGCGAGGAACCAAACCTCAGTTTGCGCGCACGTCAGCACGCCGAACGCATCCGCACGGCCGGTGCGGCACTCCTGACCGTGGTCAACGACGTGCTCGATTTCTCGAAGCTGGAGGCCGGACAGGTCGAGATCGTCCCGCAGCCGTTCGCACCCGTCACACTGATCGACAACACGGTGTCGATCGTTCGCGGCTCGGCTGAGGCGAAGGGACTGACGCTTGGCGTCAGCTTCGATCCTATGGTTCCTGCGTGGCTGTTGGGCGACGAGGATCGACTGCGGCAGGTGTTGCTGAACCTGCTCAACAACGCCGTGAAGTTCACCGCACGAGGCCGGATCGATCTGAACGTGGCCGTGGATGCCATGTCTGAAGACGCTGTCCGTCTACTCTGCTCGGTGCAAGATACCGGCATCGGCATACCGGCGGACAAGCGTGACAGGCTGTTCCAGCGTTTTAGCCAGGTCGACGGCTCAATCGGACGCGACTACGGCGGCAGCGGGCTGGGGCTGGCGATCTCGAAGGCGCTCGTCGAGCGTATGGGCGGTGCGATCGATGCGGAGAGCGAGATCGGGCAGGGCTCGATCTTCTGGTTCGCACTCAACCTGCCTATCGCGGCCGAACCAGCTATTGCCTTCGAGCCTTCATCAAGCGCGGGCGTCCGCTTAGGCCGGCGACTACTGTTGGCTGAGGATGTGCCGCTTAACCAGGATCTCGCCCGCGCAATCCTCGAGCGCGCCGGGCACAGCGTCGACGTGGTCGGCGACGGTGCCGCGGCGGTAACCGCGGTGCAGGCTAAGACCTACGACCTCGTGCTGATGGACATTCAGATGCCGGGTATGGACGGTATGAGCGCAACACGGCGCATCCGAGCCTTGGACGGCGTTGCCGCTCGCGTGCCGATCGTGGCTATGACCGCTAACGTCTTGCCGGAGCAGCTTACGGAGTTTCGTGCCGCAGGCATGGATGATCACGTCGGCAAACCGTTCCGGCAAGAAGCACTGCTATCGGCGATAGATCGATGGTCGTCGGGTGGGACTGAAAGCACCCCGGCTTCCAGCCTGGACCACGCAGTTTACGAGGAGATCCAAGTTTTGGTCGGCCACGAGCGCATGGTCGGCTTGCTTGCGATGTTGGCAGACGAACTTACCCATCGGTTCGGACCGTCTTCCAACTCCCACGATCGGAAGCAGATCGCTGAGGATGCGCACGCGATGGTCTCGGCAACGAGCATGGTCGGTTTTGAATCGCTGGCTACTCTATGCCGAAAGGTCGAATCTGCATGTCGTTCGAATGAGGATTACACAATGCTCTTCAAAGTCTTGCAAGCCCGCTCGTCCGAAACTATCAGCGAGATCACGGTCATGCGCTCAGGATCAGCATAAAGGCGCGGACTCCGGCCGCAAATGAATTCGATGTTCTAGTGGCTAAATCGGTGTCGAGCCTTTACGCCGGACTCACCAGTTATCCCTTGTTCGTGAGGGCCGACAACTGTCTTAAGAGTGATGATACGAGACATTCAAGCGAGGCCTGTCCGCTTTCTCAGCAGACGTCCTTCGAAGCGGACCGGCGGCTTTCGGCCAGACCCGGTCATTCGTCGCGATCTTGGAATGCTCAAAGCGGCCAGGACGAACGAGCGCTCTGCGTACCGCTGGCAGTGATGGCGCCACCGTGTAGGGCGGCTGTCGTGCCGGGGGCGAGCTACAGCTCGCCGGTCGCGGCGGAGCCCGTTTGTGCGTGGAACCGTGGGGGCGAGGGCGCTATAGTTTCAAACACTTGCGCGGGGTGCGAACCGGGTAGAACCGCGGGATGAGCGGTTGCTGGTGGGTCGGTGCCGCGGCTGCGTTCGCAACCGTGTGGATGTGCATCAGAATGGACTCGAGCCAGCGGCATGGGATTGCCGCAGGCCCGGGCCGTCTCATGTCGGGACGTCCCGAGGTGCGTCAGGCGGCAGCGCGGGTGCGAGACGTCGGCCGGGCGCGCTGCGGTCGTTTGCGCGGGGCGGGGTTTGCGACGAAGGGGGCGTCGGTAGGCGCGGGCGACACCGGTGCGATGTCCGGCATCGGAGCGTCTGCCATTGTAGCCGCCATCGCGAGTTCGAGTTCGCCGTCAAGGAGCCACCAGTCCGTGTAGCGGCGATGAAGCGCGCGGGCATGCTCCGGTTGGCCGGCCTTTGCCAGGGCGGCGAAGGTGTGCTCCAGGGTTAGCGGGATGAACGGGATCGGGCCGGCCTGCGGGTCCGTGAGCTGGCAGTTGTAAGTTGCGGCCGCGGCGTGTGCGAGTTGATTGTGGGCGGGCGCAATGAACGTGAGCGTGGCCGTGTCCGCGACACCGGCGGTGAGCATCGCGGATGCCAGGCAGTGCTGCCGATAGAGCTGCTGGCAGGCTGAGCCGGTCAGTGCGGGGTCACTGGGCGCGATGAAGAGGCCGGGCGTCGCGCGCGCAATCTCGGCGTGCCGCGGATGGGGCGGTGGCGCGGGCTCGTGGCCGGCTTCGCTATACTTCATCTCGATGCAGATCAACGCGCGGGCGCCGGTCGGACTGCGGCCACGAATGACGACGTCTAAGGCAGTGCGGTCGGCCGTGAAGCGCGGGTCGCCACGGCCAGGGCTGTGCTCGAACAGAATGTCGGTGACCTCGGCCAGCGTGCCGGGGAATAGCTCCGCCATGAAGCGGGTGGCCAGCGCCGTGTCGGCGGCGAGTGGGCCGAACAGGTTGAAGGCGAGCGGCTGCGAGGACAGCAGGTTCGTGCGCAGGCGGCCGATGTCGTAGGCGGCGCCGGCCTCGCGGTAGGTCAGCGCCCTGGCGGCTACGGCGGCGATGTCGGGCGTCATGAAGTTGGCCCCGGTGCGGCCGGCGGCGATCGAGATGCGCGAGCCGAGACGGCGGAGCCGGTGGGGGTTGGCGCGGTCCATGTGCGTGCCGATCGGCAGGCCGCGGTCCTCGCGCCAGAGGGCCTGGAGGAAGCGAGCGGCGGCTTTGAAGCGGTGGTCGGTGGGGACGAATACATGCCGTCGGCGGCGGGCGACCTCGGGGATCAGCGGCAGGTGGGGCGGCGGTGCGCCGAGGCCGGAGGGGTCTAGGATCGCGCGGGCGGTGTCGGCGAGGATGCCGTGGGTATCATGAAGGCCGCTGGCATCGGCGAGCGGCGGCAGAGGGATGGTGGCGTCCATGGTGGGGTTTGCCTCGTGGCGACCGCAGGGGTGCGGCCGGGACGGGGTTGCCGGAACGGGCGGAGGGATGAACGGGGCCGGCGTACGGCGCGCCGCGGAGGCAGGATAGGTCGGTGGGTGGGAAGTGGCGGCGGTCGTACGGCCGGCGGCGGCAGGGGAAGCTCGGCGGTGGGACGGTGGGTTTGTCTGCGGCTGGCGCAGGTAGAAGGAGGTAGGCGAAATGTAGCCGCCAGGACACGCGTTCAGCACGCGCAGTCGTGCGTCAAAGCGCCGTCCCGTCGCCCGGGTCCGAAACGCGCCATGAGCGGATATCAGCTGACCGCCCGGTAGCGGACATTCAGTTTCAGGTGACCGTCCGTCCGGTGTCGACCCTTCGCTGACCCTGAGAATGTCCGCTCACGGGCAACTCGGCGGACTGTCGCCTGCGACCGGGATGGGTGGATTTCGGATGGTCTGAATTCTGGCAGGGACGGAGCAAAAGCAGACCTCGCCAGCTAACCGGTCACGACTTCGTATGAACGATTGTATGGTCGGCTCTTTGCTGGTGCTTTTGGACGCGACTATTGCAGGTTCGCCAACACAACATCATTCAGAATACGTGTTGGCGGCTTCCACTGTTCTTCTTGTCCGTAGTTTCCTGATGTGACCGCAATGACAAGTTGCAGAGCCGGGATGATGAACAGTCGCTGCCCTCCATAGCCCTGTGCCACCCACATGCGCTCCAGCCGACCTGGGGCCCACCCCTTCGGTCGGCCAAAGGCAACATCACGGAGGAACCACTGGTAGCCGTAGCGGCGTGTCTCATCGACACTGACGGCGGGCGTAACGCAGCGCGTCAACCAAGCGGCGGGTACGACCTCGCGCCCGCCCATTCTCCCACCATCGAGCATCAGCATTCCGATCCGTGCGAGATCACGTGGCGTCATGCGTGCCCCGGAGGAAGCCAATGGTTCGCCATTCATGCCAGCGATCCACTTTGTCGGCCCCATTCCCAAGGGATCGAACAAAGCCTCGCGGGCATATTCATGCAATGTCTTGCTAGTACCCTTGGTAATGATGCGCGCGAGTAGCGCCGTTGCCCCGCCGCAGTAGGTCCAGTACGTGCCCGACGTCTGGATCATGGGGCGTTCAAGCACGTAGCGGTATCGGTCCGGCGCGGCATCCATCGCATTTTCGCTGTTACGTGGGTCCGGGTAGTCGAAACTGGTCTCGTCCCAGTCGCTCCCCATCGTCATTGTCAGCGCGTGGTAGATTGTGAGGCGATCCCGGCCGTTCTTGTCCGCGATGTCGGCATATTCGGGAAAGGCAGAGAAAAGCGGGGCCTCCGGAGGCGGCACCTTTCCCTGATGCAAAGCGATGCCATACAGCAGGCCGACGATGCTTTTCGAACATGATCGCAGGTCGTGAAGTGTCTGTGCGGTGAAGGCCACTCGTCCTACGGGGCCGCGACCGCGCTCGCGATCCTCACCCTCGAAATAGCGCTCAAGGACGACCTTGCCGTTTCGGACCACAACGAGGCCGTGGACGTTCCATATCCGCTTCGCGACGATGGCTTGGTCGAGCACCACGCCGATGTCGGCCGCAAAACCTTCGTCCTGCGGCGAGGAAATTGGCAGTTGACCAACTTCGGCTGCTTCCAAGGCCGGGACCTTGGCCTGACCGGCTGGCTTTGGACCGGGCTGATTGAGAGGATCAGCCAGGACCAAAGGAGTTGGACATGCGGCGAGGCCAGAAGACGAACGCGGAGCAGGTCGTGCTCAAGCTGCGTCAGATTGAGGTGCAGACGGCCCAGGGCAAGAGTTTGGCCCTTGCATGCAGGGAGGCGGAGATCTCCGAGCAGAGTTACTACCGCTGGCGCAAGGAGTACGGCGGCCTTCAGGTCGATCAAGCCAGGAAGATGAAGGATCTGGAGCGCGAGAACGCTCGTCTGCGCCGGCTCGTCGCCGACCTTTCTCTAGAGAAGCAGGTGCTGGCGGACGTCGCCTCGGGAAACTTGTAGCCCCCGAGCGACGCAGGCAGGCGGTGAACGGCATCCGCGAGAAGTACGGCCTCTCGGAACGTCACGCCTGCCGGATCGTCGGTCAGCACCGCGGCACGCAACGCTACGTGCCTACCGTGCTGGCCGACGAGGATGCACTGACCCAGGCCATGATCGCCCTGGCGTCCGAGTACGGACGCTACGGCTACCGCCGAGTCACCGCGCTGCTACAGGCAGCCGGCTGGCAGGTAGGCAAAGACCGGGTTCAGCGCATCTGGCGTCGCGAGGGGCTGAAGGTCCCCAGCCGACATAGACCCCGCAGCCGCTTGTGGCTGAACGACGGCTCCTGCGTGCGGCTACGACCGCTTCATCGCAATCACGTCTGGAGCTTCGACTTCGTGCAAGCCCAGACGCACGATGGGCGCTCTCTGCGCATCCTAACGCTGATTGACGAGCACAGCCGTGCCTGCCTCGCGCTGAAGGTGGCGCGGCGCATCAACAGCGTCGGCGTGATCGAGGCGCTGGCCGACGCGATGTGCCTGCACGGCATCCCGGAGCACATTCGCTGCGACAATGGCCCAGAGATGATCTCCAAGGCGTTGCGCAAATGGGTCGCCAAAGCTGGCTCACAGATCCAGTACATCGCGCCAGGATCCCCGTGGGAGAATGGCTACTGCGAGAGCTTTAACGGCAAGCTGCGCGACGAGTGCCTACGCCAGGAGATCTTCTACTCGCTGAAGGAGGCGCAGATCGTGATCGGTCTCTGGCAAACCACCTACAACCGCGTTCGACCGCATTCGTCGCTGGGCTATCGGCCGCCCGCGCCCGTCAGCTACCCGGGTCTGGCCTTCCGGCTACCCATGGCCGCCACCATGCAGTAGCCTCTCAATTGGCTCGGTCCAAAATACCGGTCAGGTCAACCTGCTGCCCCATCAACAACGCTCCCGCCCCCAAGAGCGTCTGACGACGGCTCAAACCATGGGCCAAAAGACGAACTCCCTATCAGGGGACATCTAGAAAAAGCTGCCTACACGAATGCAAGTAAACTGATCGAGAGTATGCGAACGCCGCATCGCCGCAGACGAGCGGCCACGAACGGCTGCTTCGGGGAAATCTCGGCGGGCGTCCGAGCGTCCGGGTTGGGTCGGAACTTGAAAGTCCGTTTCGAGACGAAAGGTCAAGACCCGGTTGCCACCCAACTCGGCCCCCCACCCGGTCATGAAACCGCCGGGCCCGCTGAAGCTTTATCCGGCCAACCGATCCCAGAGACCCACCATGACCCAATCCGAAAAGAGCGCTCTGATCGTCGGGGCGTCCCGCGGCCTCGGGCTCGGCCTCGTCGAGACCTTCCTGAAACGCAACTGGCGCGTCACCGCCACCCAGCGCAAACCGTCCCCCGATCTCGCCCGCCTGAAGGCAGACACCCTGCGCGTCGAGACCGCCGAGATCGACGACGATGCCAGCGTCGCCGCCCAGCATGACCGGTTGGCCTCCGAGCGCTTCGACCTGATCTTCGTGGTGGCGGGCGTCGCCACGCAAGCGCACGATCCGCTGCACGCGGTGCCTCGGGCAGTCGCCGCGCAGGTCTATCTAACCAACGCGATCAGCCCGATCCGCTTCGCCGAGACCTTCCTGGATCGTCTCGCGCCGGGCGGCAGCCTCGCCTTGATGAGCTCGATCCTCGGCAGCGTCAGCCTGAACGAGGCGGGCGGCTGGGAGACCTACCGGGCCAGCAAGGCGGCGCTGAACACCTTGGCGCGCAGCTTCGAGATCCGCCACCGGGCGGAGGCCGTCTCCGTGCTGGTCCTGCATCCGGGTTGGGTCCGCACCGAGATGGGTGGGGATGGAGCCGATATCGACGTGGCCACCAGCGTCACGGGCCTCGCCGACGTGATCGCGGCGCGGCTCGGCGAGCCCGGCGCCCAGTATCTCGACTACCGAGGTAAGACTCTGCCCTGGTAGGCCCCCAAGCCGAAGTTCCTGTACGGCTGACGAATGGCTGCATTGGAGAAACACCGACTGCGGTCCGGGCGGCTGGGTCGGGTCGCTTGAGGACTGTCCGCTTTTCCTCTGGGCCTTCTCCGAAGCTGACCAGCCGCTTTCGGCCATGTCTTGCCGGTGCCGAGAGTTTCCGGGGCGTCTGAGAGGGGTGGGTTCCTGCCGGTCCGCTCCTGGACGGTGGATGCATCGAAGCACACATAGCCGTGGGGATCCGCAACGACACGTAAGAAGTGCCTAGGTAGTTGCTACAGCGCGTTGCGCACGAGCGCCTAGGACAGTGAGGCCAAGCTGAGATGCTATTTGTGAAGCTCCTGCTGACCGCACTTGCTTATGTCGTGGTGACGGTGGTGCTGTTCGGTGATCTGTTTCAGCCGATCGCTCTTGCAACGTTCTGGTCCGGTCGCCTCGGCGCTCCTTATTGGCAGGGGATCGCCATCATCAGCTTTGCGGCCGCTGGTTTGATCTTCATGCGACCCGCTCGGGACGCAATACCTGCGCTCCTGCGTCCAGCTATCTCCCTAATTCTCGCTGTGCTTCTTCCAACAATGACAGTAGGTCTTTACGCCGATGGGATCAGGCATCGTGAAGTCCTCGCGTTCAAGCCAGACGAGGTCGAAGAACATTCTTTTTTCAGATCAATTCGCGAAGCTCCTGCCGACTTTCAATTTTTCCTTCACACAGCGGCCTTGAAGGGCTGCACCCCCTATGCCTGGAGCTATCGAAAGATTGCGTTCTACGTGTTGCCGCCGAACATCGCGGTGAACGTCTTACCGCAGCAATGGATCAAACGATGCGGGATCGTTCGCAATTAGACGATAACGGAAATCGCCCTAACCACTTTCACACTCTAACCCGAAGTGGCCGAACGGCCGACGAAGGGTTGCTCAAGGGAACTGCACATAGCGATCCAGGCGGCCGAGTTGGGTCGGATGCGGAACGTCCGCTTCGAGGCTAGAGGCTGACTTCTGCTACCCACCCCAAGCTGAAGTTGCCGGATGGTCGACGAACGTCCGCTTCGGGGGAACGCCGACGACGCTTCCAGCGGCTGTGTTGGGTCGCCAGCGGAATGACCGCTCGGGGTGGAAAGGCGACAGTCGGCTTTGTGACGAGAGTATTGAGAAGCGAACAGGCGAGCGCAGGTTCAGGTGCGGTCGAAGCGGTAGGGGGATCGTCAAACTATGCCGGCGATCAGGGGGATGGCACCTGCGATCATCAGCACTGCCGTCGCCCCGTGAATGCCCAGTGCGCGGCTAGTCGAGCCGTGCGCGGCCAGGATCAGCGCCATATCGCCCGCTGGGATCATCGCCTCAATCAGGAGGACGATACCGAGAAGACGCGGTCCACCCGAGACCATCAAGGCCAGCACCACCAGCCCCGAGACGATGTCGCGCACGCCTTTGAGGCGCAGCCACCATGCGACATTCGTCCCGGCTTCAGGCAGCGGCAGGCCAAAGCTGGCCGTCGCTGCCCTTGGGCACGCCAAGTACATAAGACCGATGACGATGATCCCGAGCGCGGCCAACACCGCGATGCCTATTGAGAACCAGTACATCAGCATCTCCCATCTTGGCGAGACAACAGGGTATCTTGGCAGTTCATGCCGTACAGATGCCGGGAACCTCTACCTTGCGGAACAGGTGCGGGCTTGCTGTCACCTTGTCTGGATAGGCTCCTATCTCCGCTCTGAACTCGGGGTTTGCGAAGGCTTCCCGGAAGTGCGCCACGGATTGCCAGACCGCATAGTTCAAGAACGTGCCGCTGCCGGCTGTGCCTCGATGAAGCTGGGTCGAGATGAAGCCTGGCTGACGCTTCATGATCGCGGCATCGCGGCTCCAAGCTTTCAGCAAGGCGTCGGCATCCTCGGGTGGGACGACGAGCGTGTTGATCAGCACCACCGGACCGTTCGTGTCGTCACGTAACTGGTCTGCGAGCGTGACGGTCGCGTCCATCTCCACAAACCTAGGCATGCCGCTCTCCTTGTCACAACGAAGCCAAAATGGCATCGTGATGTCAAAGCTCGCAGATCGACATCATGGTGTCAATAGGGTTCCCGTATGCCTCGTAGAACGCCCTCGGCTGAAACGCTGACCGATCTCATCCTCGCCCTCTTCCGCGTGAACAACGCCACTCTCGTCTGGGGCGACCGGTTGGTTCGACCCTTCGGCCTGACGAGCGCCCGCTGGCAGATCATGGGGGCCATCGCCTACGCCGACCGACCGCAGCCGGTGGCATGGCTCGCCCGCGACCTCGGGGCGAACCGGCAAAACGTCCAGCGCATAGTCAACGAGCTTGCGAGGGAAGGCTTGATCCAGTTCCAGGACAATCCGCATCACAAGCGGGCGCAACTGGTCGTGCTGACCGAGGCAGGCAAGCGTGCCTACGACAACGCGATCCGATCCTGGGACCCGGCTGCCGACGAATTGTCGAGGGGTCTGTCTTCGGACGAACTGGCGACCACCCTTCGCGTCTTGAGCGTATTGCGCACCCGACTGACGGCAAACAACGCAGGCGAGGGCGAAGCCGATACATGACGCACGCTGAGCGTCTGCTTTCCGGAACGAGGCGAAGCACCCGCGTTGGCCAGGCTGGGTCGACACCGGCCTAACCGTTCTATGGCCAGGATGGGTGAGTTGTCGCCGGTCCGCTTTCGGGAAAAGACCAGTCCATCAGACGTCGTCGACTATAGACTCGGCAATTCGGGCGTCCCAGCCAGCCATCGCGATATCGGCGACCGCGTCCAACTCTTCCCGGCTCGCGCCATCACGGGCCAGGATCGACATGCCGTTCTGAACGGTCTGCACGAAGCGGGAAAGAGCGCGAACGTTGGTGGACGCTGGGAGCTCGCCCGCACCCATAGCCCTCTCCAGGCACGCCTGCAGGCTCTCAAGCGTACCTGCGCGTGCCGAGCGCACGAGATCCCCGAGCTCGGCGTGGCCCTCATTCCCGACCGAGGACAGCGTCACCATGCAGCCGCGCGGAATGTCGGTGACCGAGCCCGTCAAGGCGGCGGCGGAGTCCTTGAGAAAAGCCTCAACAGCCTCGCGCGCCGTCCCCGCCGCCCGGAACCGACCCCAGACAAGAGCCTCGTAGGTGTGGACGTAATGGCGTAGCGCCTCGGCATAGAGCGCCTCCTTCGAACCGAAGGCGGCATAGAGGCTCGGCGATCCAATCCCCATCGCTTCCGTGAGATCGGCGATGGAGGTTGCTTCGTAGCCTTTGCACCAGAACAGACGCATCGCCTGAGAGAGCGCCGCCTCACGGTCGAACGCACGAGGGCGTCCTCGACCTCGAACCTGACGCGCTCCGGGGGGGCCTGGTCTCTGATCCGGTTTCTGCATCGTTCGATATATAAATCTCTTGACCGGGATCGCCTATATGCTTAGCCATTTCTGTGTCGAACGATACAGAAAGGTTGAGCGATGCAGGAATTGGTTGGGAAGCGCGCCCTCGTCACGGGTGCTTCGCGTGGGATAGGTGCAGCTATCGCAATCGCGCTCGCCGAGAAGGGCGCTGACGTGGCGATCACCTACGAGCGTTCGGCAGACCGTGCCGCGGAGGTCGTCAAATCGATCGAAAGCAAGGGCCGGAGGGCGGCTGCCATCCAGGCAGACTCTGCAGATCCGTCGGCGGTTAGACGGGCGGTGGCCGAAGCTGTCCAGGCACTCGGGGGCTTGGACATTCTCGTCAACAATGCCGGGATCGCGCTCTACTCGACGTTCGCGGATGTCAGCGTCGAGACGATCGATGCCTTGTTCGACGTGAACGTGCGGGGGCCGCTGCTCGCGGCGCAGGCCGCCATTCCTCATCTTCCTGCAGGCGGGCGCATCGTGACGATCGGCTCAGCGGGTGCCGAACGCATCGTCGGCGACACGGGTGCGATCTACTTCATGACGAAATCTGCCCTGCACTCCTTCACGCGCGGCCTCGCGCGCGAACTTGGATCGCGCGACATCACGGTCAATCTGGTCCAACCTGGGTCCACCGATACCGACATGAACCCGGCAAAAGGCGAGTTCTCCGACTTTCAGCGTAGCCTCAGTCCGCTCGGCCGGTATGGAACGCCAGAGGACGTCGCCGCCGCCGTCACCTTCCTGGCGAGTCCTTCAGCCAGGCATGTCACCGGGGCCATCCTGAATGTGGACGGTGGACAGACGACTTAAAAGCGGGATTTCGGTAGTCGAGGAGGTGGGATGTCGTAGGTGTCGATCGCTCCACCTCATCGATCACCAGCCTGCCACCAACGGCCGCCTTCGGAATGTCCCGGCAATTCTCTGCGTGGCTGGTATGGGTCGGAGGCGGAACGTCTGCTTCCGGGCGGAGGGCTAAAGCCCGCTTCCCACCCTTCTCGGACGGCGAGGAGTTTGGTGCGGCAGCCCATGAGGGCCGCCGCGATAAGCGTCAGATGTCGGTTTGCTCGGACATCACCAGCGCGTCGTCCGCTTCGATGCCGAGGTAACGCACCATGCTCTCTAGCTTCGTGTGCCCGAGCAGCAGCTGGCAGGCGCGCAGGTTGCCGGTGCGCCGGTTGATCAGCGCGACCTTCGTCCGGCGCAGGCTGTGCGTGCCGTAGCCCGCTGGGTCGAGGCCGATCAGGGTCACCCACTCGTCGACGAGCTGCCCGTACTGTCGCGTCGTCAGATGTTCGCCGGGACGGCTGCGGCTGGGAAACAGCCAGTCACTTGCTCGCAGTCCCCGCAGCTTCAGCCAAGCCGCCAGCGTCTCGCGGGTCGTCTCGGTCAGCTCGAATGGGACGGGCCGGCCGGTCTTTTGCTGGATGATGGTGGTACGCAGGCGAATGCCATCGCCGAGGTAGACGTCGGCCACACGCAAGCGGACGAGGTCACAGCCCCGCAGCTTGCTATCGATAGCCGTGTTGAACAGGGCAAGATCGCGGGTACGGCCTTCGTGCTGTAGGCGGGTACGGATCGCCCAGATGTGCTTGGGCTTGAACGGCGGCTTGGGCCCGATGAGGCGGCCCAGGTTCCAGGGGCGGCGGGTGGTTCCGTTCGTCGAGTGCATGATGAAGCTCCATCTGTGGAGCCATCAGCATCCCACCCAGCCCGCGATCAGCCCGCGCCCCCGTTGCCCGACCCCGACGGCGGCGGGTAGCCCGAGACGTGCCGGAGGCGGAGGCATGCACCGCGCTTTCACGGATACGGCGGCACCGCTACATATCTGACGTGCCCATCCTCCTAGCGCTCGGCGCCCTCCTGTTCGGCCTTGTGTTCGGCCCCCAGTGGTGGGTGCGCCGGGCGATGCGGCAACACGCGACCGAGCGGCCGGATCTGCCCGGGACCGGAGGTGAACTCGCCCGTCATCTGCTCGACTTGGCGGGGCTGACGCACGTTTCCGTCGAGATAGCGCCAGCCGACCACTACGACCCGGTCGCGAACGTCGTGCGGCTGTCGCCGGGGAACCATGACGGCCGCTCGATCACGGCGGTCGCGGTCGCGGCACACGAGGTCTCCCACGCGCTCCAGCACGCGGCGGGGGACCGGCTTTTCGCGGCGCGGGTGAGTTTTGCCCCGGTCGTGCAGGGCTTCGAGTTTGCTGCGGCAATGGTGATGATGACTGCGCCCGTGGTGCTCGCTCTCGTCCATTCGCCGGTGCTGCTCGCCCTACAGGTCGGTGTCGGCATCGCACTCCTCGGCGTTCGCCTCGTGTTCCACGTCCTGACACTGCCCGTCGAACTCGACGCGAGCTTCCGCCGGGCCCTGCCCATCCTGGAGACGGGTCACTTCCTCGACGCAGGCGACATGCCCGGCGCCCGCACCGTACTGCGCGCCGCAGCCCTCACTTACGTGGCCTCGTCCCTCATGGCGCTCGTGAACATTGCCCGCTTTCGGCGGCTCCTCCCGTTCTAAAACCTCCGAGGCGAGGGGCCGATGCCCCTGACCTGACCGGTATTTTGGACCGAGCCAATTGAGAGGCTACTGCATGGTGGCGGCCATGGGTAGCCGGAAGGCCAGACCCGGGTAGCTGACGGGCGCGGGCGGCCGATAGCCCAGCGACGAATGCGGTCGAACGCGGTTGTAGGTGGTTTGCCAGAGACCGATCACGATCTGCGCCTCCTTCAGCGAGTAGAAGATCTCCTGGCGTAGGCACTCGTCGCGCAGCTTGCCGTTAAAGCTCTCGCAGTAGCCATTCTCCCACGGGGATCCTGGCGCGATGTACTGGATCTGTGAGCCAGCTTTGGCGACCCATTTGCGCAACGCCTTGGAGATCATCTCTGGGCCATTGTCGCAGCGAATGTGCTCCGGGATGCCGTGCAGGCACATCGCGTCGGCCAGCGCCTCGATCACGCCGACGCTGTTGATGCGCCGCGCCACCTTCAGCGCGAGGCAGGCACGGCTGTGCTCGTCAATCAGCGTTAGGATGCGCAGAGAGCGCCCATCGTGCGTCTGGGCTTGCACGAAGTCGAAGCTCCAGACGTGATTGCGATGAAGCGGTCGTAGCCGCACGCAGGAGCCGTCGTTCAGCCACAAGCGGCTGCGGGGTCTATGTCGGCTGGGGACCTTCAGCCCCTCGCGACGCCAGATGCGCTGAACCCGGTCTTTGCCTACCTGCCAGCCGGCTGCCTGTAGCAGCGCGGTGACTCGGCGGTAGCCGTAGCGTCCGTACTCGGACGCCAGGGCGATCATGGCCTGGGTCAGTGCATCCTCGTCGGCCAGCACGGTAGGCACGTAGCGTTGCGTGCCGCGGTGCTGACCGACGATCCGGCAGGCGTGACGTTCCGAGAGGCCGTACTTCTCGCGGATGCCGTTCACCGCCTGCCTGCGTCGCTCGGGGGCTACAAGTTTCCCGAGGCGACGTCCGCCAGCACCTGCTTCTCTAGAGAAAGGTCGGCGACGAGCCGGCGCAGACGAGCGTTCTCGCGCTCCAGATCCTTCATCTTCCTGGCTTGATCGACCTGAAGGCCGCCGTACTCCTTGCGCCAGCGGTAGTAACTCTGCTCGGAGATCTCCGCCTCCCTGCATGCAAGGGCCAAACTCTTGCCCTGGGCCGTCTGCACCTCAATCTGACGCAGCTTGAGCACGACCTGCTCCGCGTTCGTCTTCTGGCCTCGCCGCATGTCCAACTCCTTTGGTCCTGGCTGATCCTCTCAATCAGCCCGGTCCAAAGCCAGCCGGTCAGGCCATCCCCCCTTTTGGCGGCGCCTGCCGCCTTTTGGTGCGCCCGCACGTTGGTGCCATCGAGGAACACCATACCAAGCTGGACGCCCTGCTCTTGCACGAGGCCGAGCAGCCGCTCCCAGACGCCAGCACGCGACCAGCGGATGAAGACCTGCGCCGCGCGCCACCACGGCCCCAGATCCTCTGGAATGGCCCGCCACTTGGCCCCGTTCTGATGCCGCCAGAGGATTGGCTGAGAGTGTGCGTCTGAGATCCTGTGGGGGCGTCTTGGCCTTGGGCCGGCAGGCCTCGACCAAAGGCTCCAGTTCAGACCACTGGGCGTCGCTCAGCATCGTTCCTCCTGCATCAGAGAAACGAAAACGCTAGCCAAGCCAATCCGTTCAGACGACGACAGGCCCTAGAGTGTCTCATAGCCGAGTTTGGTGGAGGGATTAGCTTGACAGCTGGCCGGTGGTGAAGGTCGGTGTCCGAGATGCAGATCGGGGCATGACCTTGCTCTACTCTCTGCCTGGCTGCCGCCTCATCCGTGTCGCTCACGACGGCCGCGCCGCCCTTACTATTATTGCCCAGGCTCGGCATAATCACGCCCGGTGCCCGTCCTGCCGGACTCTTGGCCCGGCGTCCGGAGCGGTGGCGCTGCATCGCCAGGATGATCTGGCGCAGCCGCTCGTTGTCGGCCTGCGCCTCGACGAGCTGCGCCTTGAGCGTCTCAGGATCGTCGGACAGGCGTGAATAAGGCTTGGCCACGGAGTAGATTAAAGCATATTCGTCAGAAGCTTACCATCGTAACAGGCCGCTTGCGCTCGACCTTTTTGTTCACCCTGCCAGCGCTGGGGCAATGACCGTGCGTGCCGCGTGAATCCGCTTCCAGTCGAACCCTTCGAGCAAGGCCGCGAGTTGCGCCGCCGTGAGTCGTACGACGCCATCCTCGATCTTCGGCCAGCAGAACTGACCGGCCTCCAGGCGCTAGGTCGCCAGGACCACCCCACTCCCGTCCCAGAACAAGAGCTTGGCCCTGTCGGCGCGCTTCAAGCGGAACACTCAGACCGTGCCAGAGAACGGATCCGCGCCCATCGCATCCCGCACCAGCGCGGCCAACCCGTCCATGCCCTTGCGGAAGTCCACTGGCCGCGTCGCCATCATCACGCGCACCGCACCGTGTCGAACACCTTCTGCGCTCGTAACGAGCGTATCAAAAGGTCCGTGGAACCGGGCTAGGGTCAGTAGGCCGAAGGGCCTCCCGCACGCCACCTCCGGCACCGGCGCAACGACCCGCCCGCGCACGTCGGGCAGTGCACGGCCGGCCGCCGATGCTGGGCGACGGCCGGCGCCACTTCCGGCAGCTTAATCCACCCGGACACGCTAACGGTCTCGACGGGAAGACTTTTGTGCAGAGTGCCTCTGCAGCACGTGCAGCGTTACGGGCGTTGCTCGACGACCGCACCGGGATCGTCGCTCATCACGCGGCTGTGGCCCACATGACTAGGCTTCGCTCCACCGGGTTTGGCCTGCTCGCATCGCCCCTTGCGATCCGTCGCCGGTAGCTACGAAGACGTGCGTGCGGTCTTCGCGGGGCGCTGCAGACTCAGCAGCCGCTCGATCACTCCATGCGGCTCGGCCGCTCAAGATCGCTTCTGCCCATCCCACCACGAAGGAATCAGCGGAATCCGCACTGTTCAAGGAGGTGGATGATCACGAGATGCGTGCTAATCAAAAACGGTAAGTCTAGATTATAAAACTGTAAACAAGTAGATGGTGGAAAAGTAAAGACCCAACTCTTGTTAGAAAAAATAAGGAGTCTTCCAATAATATCGAATATGATATCAATTGAAGACGCTTTTCCTTAGATATGCTCTCGTATGGAAGCAACTATCATAACTACAATAGCCCAAATCGCGAAACAAAGACAAAACGACATTAGCGTATTTTTTATGGGACGCGGAAAAACAGGATCCTGAGGAAGTCCGGGCTGAACTATGGTTGATAAATATATCTGTTGTTTTATAGCATTCATGCGAGAGGTTTCAAGAGTTACAAGTGCGCTTTGCAACGCCTTTTCCGCAAACATTTTCTCATCAGCTAATTTCTGAAAACCTCCTATCACAGAAGAGAGTGGTCTATTCTGGGCTCCAGTAGTCCCAACAGCCGTCGTCTGTGACTCTATTCGTTGAAGCTCATGTTTCAGGCCATTAATCTGGTCCCTCAAATTCACTATAGAAGGGGCGCCTTCATTGAGTTTTTGACTAAGGGAAGACAAATCTGCCGAACGCCGAGAAATTTCTTCTTTCAATTTTGCTGACAAACCCAGTACCTGCTCAGTACTTTTCTGGGGATCAAGAATAGCTTCCCGATCTTGAACAACGCGCAATCGATCTCGAACATCTGAAAGTCGCGTTTCCGCCTTTGAAACCTCACCTAAGGCGAATCGAACAGAATCTTCCCTGACACGTTCAGATAAATTGTTGACTAATTTTTCTGACAGCCGAAGAAGCGCTTTCGCTAACGCACGTGCATCAGCTGGAGCATACGCTGACACCTTTACAGTGACTGTACCCGTCGATGTTTCATAGAAGGGCTCAACGAGTTTGTTCCAATATTTTACAAAATCCTCAGTAGATGCATTAGCATCCAACCGGGAGAAATAATCGATATCGTCACGCGAAAACATTTGGCGAAGAGGTAAAGACTCTTCTGCTTCATTTATTGATTGCCAACTTTGCAGATATTGCACCACAGCATTTGCGTCGTTTCCTGACTGCGCATTACCTGCAATACCAAATAAATCTGCAAATCCACCAGATTTCATTGTGTCAGCTGTTCGGACGCCAAACCTAAATTCTGCCATATAACGTGGAGAAGCAAAAAACGATGTGTATACAAATACGATCAAGGTTGGAATAATTACCAAAGAAACAAATGATATCAAAGCAAAACCCAAACGACGTTTCTTAGTCCGCCCATCTGGTTTCCATATAATATTCGCACCGCTTAAAGTATTTTCTGCTAATGGGCCGACTTTGCTTTGCACAATATTTGTATCGGATTTTGTCGCAATTGAGGTAACTTTATTCATGATGAGCGCTCGATATCTTACGATAGGCTCTAAGAGCATCATTTATACTATCAAAAAGAACTAACCCACCATTCACTAAGACAGCACCACGATTGCAATACGACCTTATCGTAGATTCATTATGAGACACCAAAATAATATCACTGTGTCCCATTCTTTTTTCAAAAGCCTCTGAGCATTTTCTACGGAACCTTTCATCGCCTACCTCAGTGACCTCATCAACAAGGTAAATATCGAAATCGATGGCCAAACAAATTGCAAACGCAAGTTTCGCTTGCATGCCGGATGAATATGTTTGAACTGCCATATCAAAATAATCACCAAGCTCGGAGAATTCAGATACAAACTCTAAAATATCTCTAACGTTCTGGCCATAGACACGGGCTAAAAACATAGCGTTTTGCCTCCCAGTGGCATGGCCATGAAAGGTTCCGGAAAAACCAAGAGGAAAAGATACGCGAGCGCGCCTTATAATCCTGCCTCTATTTGGAAGTTCTGCTCCTGCAATAAGGCGTAGTAAAGTCGATTTGCCAGACCCGTTGGCAGCTAAAATACCATAATTGTTTCCAGGCTCAAAACTAAATGACGAGTTTTCTAAAACAGTTTTTATTACTCCCTGTCTTGTCTTATATATTTTTGTAACATGATCAAATATAATCATGCAAATGATCTCAGCCGCCGGTTGGAAATGAGCAGAGCAGCGATACCCGTGGCAATAAAATAAATTGAGAATTGAAATGCATAACCAACATCTAACCAAGCCGGATGATATTGTGGAAAAAATGCAGTACGCATCAAGTCGATCACGTGAAGAAACGGATTCCAAAGCATGATATCACGGACCCATGGGGGCATCATAGAAGGAACATAAAATATGCCAGATGTGAAATACAAGATTCTCAGAGTAATTGAAAATATATGCTCGAACAGAATGCTTATTTGAGAGCCTACCGCGCTGAGCATGCCTCCGCCGGTTGCAAGAATCCAACTTATAGCGAAGGAGCCTAACATTATGTCTGGCCGAAAAGGTATTGCATCAACATTAAAAATTGAAAATAAGACAATAAATGAAATAAAAACAAACGATGTAACCGCTGTCTCAACAACAGAACTTGAAATTACTAGATCAAATGGTGTAATTCGTGATATATACAACAAGTTTTTGTGCGACTTTACCGAATGACCTCCATGAGAAATGATGTGAGACAAAAGTAGGTATGGCATAACGCCGGTATAGTAAAACAGGAAATAATTATCTCCAATTGGAGGATGTCCGTGCATTGTGAATTGGAACACGATGGCTAAAATGCCTACATGTATCATGGGCTCAACAATAGCCCAAAAAAAACCAAACTTGCTTTCCGCATATCGAGTTCGAACATCGCGTAAAATAAGCGCCGAGATAACAGTAAGCTGAATTCTAATTTTATTAAGAAAAGTATTACTTGTCGAACTTATACCGAAGTGCGCTTTACCTTTTGCGTCGACCAGTCTAGAGACCTTATTTTCTACGTTCTCGCCGCGAAGATCAAGCAGGAACCGCATGCATTCTGCATATTCGTTATCGCTAGGAGAAGCCGCAAGTAACTCAGCATTTTCCTTAAGGGCGGATTCGAATTTGCCAAGCTTGATATTAACAGAAACAGCATGGCGCCGGACTGAAGCATTAAGCGGGTCGAGGTTAATTGCCTGACGTATGGAAATCTCGGCTTTTTCGTATTCGCATAGATCCATTAATATACTGTATTGATGTATGTAATATTCTGAGTTGACTGGATTGAGGAGGATCGCAGTAGTTATTTTCTCAAGCGCCTCTTCAGTTTTCCCCGCTTGGATAAGGAATGAACTTAAGTCGCGATATACTGACGGATTTGTAGGATGAGCGCTGGCCACAAGTTTTAACAGCGCAGCAGCTTTGTCCCAGTCCCCATCTTCTGCAATAGAATAAGCCGCTGTCATACCGCGCTGAAATGAATTCGTGTCGACCTGAAAAGCCTTCATCGCAAAATTAGATGCTAAATCTTTGGACCCAAGCGCTTTTGCGGCTACAGATAGTTGATGATAAACTTCTGCTGAAGACGAGTCATGACGTTGGCTCTGTAGAAGTACCTCTATAGCTAGCTCATGAAAACCACAGATGTTATAGATACTTCCGAGATGAAGAAGGGCTAGCGGACAATAAGGTTTTATCTTTACTGCCTGTTCCGCGTAAGGCAAAGCTCGCTTTGCTTGTCCACTGCGAGCCAAATAGCTGCTAGCATTCAGATATGCATCGCCTGATCCACTTGAGCTATCGGCTATGGCGGACGCTAAAGATGCCGCCAAAAACCAGTCACAGCTCAAAATCGCTTCATTAAGCTTATTTTCAAGGTTATCCATTTATTTTTACCAAGAAACAAGGCAAAACTCTTTTTTAGTCCGTCCGTTTGGCGTTAATACTAAAAAGAGATGCACCTACTAAAGCGAACCTTGTGTGTAATTCTGAGCATAATTCTTGAACGCGACTTTTTGATGGCTTTCAGAGAGGAATAACCCAGCACTTTTATTTGATTATGCAAAATTTTGATCAATTAATAAATAACTTATAAAAGATTTGACATATTTATTAATTTAAAGATGGATGGAATTTGACGACTTTAATTGACAAAGATTGAGAGTTGTATATGCTCTTGTCTTCATAAATGATAGAATTTTTATAACGAATATATTTTTGAGCCTTATAATATCAAGACTTTGCTGTTATAAGAGAGTAGATAAGATAATCTTTAATGTCACATTTTAGCTACCCTTGTATTTGCGTCGATATATGTCTTAATATTTGAACTTGAGTTGTAAGCCATTGGGCGTTTGTCGTGTGGGTAGCGACTTTGACTTTTGATTCGCTCCGCCAGTTCCACGTGGTTTCCAATTTCGAACATTTCAATAGATTTCGGATGATATTTTGCAAACTGCATGAAGGATAAATTACGCGCAGCAATTATTCGCGCTCCCATTTCGATTGCCATACTCATTGGACCTGAGGCTGACTGTCCAACTTCTAAATAAGGCAACACGATTTGATCGCAAACAGCCATACCTCGTAAGAAATCCTCGTCAGTTTGTGCGCCAAGGAAATGGATACGTTCGACCAAGTTGTTGGGATGATCTAAAAGAGACGGAATCATTTCATTCGTGAGATTTATCGAAATTTGGCCAACCTTGAGACGATCAAATATTGAAGTGTCGACGTTTGCTTCGTTCAAGAGTTGACGGATGTACGCGTTTATTTTTTCGCCTTTTTTAATTGTTTGTGGATGCAAGCCACCAAAAAATAAAAGGTGGTAGTTTTTTGGAAGCAAATGCATTGCGCGTACTACAGTGTCGAACCCCTTGTACTCGCTCAAAAATCCAAAAACGCCAATGATTTTGGCGCCTTCGGATATTATTTTAGTGTCAATAAATTCTGAAAGATGTGCTTCCCTACGAATACGGTTCGAAGTGTCTTGATCGATATAAGACAAAGGATGGTCGTAAACATTTGGTATTCTGTGAATATACTTCATTTGACGCGCATCACGGCGTGTATGGACAATCACATTAACAGGTTTTGTTGCTGATAGCCGGCGCAATAATCCATAAATTTTAACATTCATAAAATGAGCTTTGGTATATTCCTTTCGTAGATTTAGAGCCGCCTGGAATCGAAATGATTTCACACGTCGAAAAAACTCTTTTCTATCAAACGACTCTGATGGAAGTATTGTGTGAAATGTTACAGAGAGAGCTGGAGCAGCTTTCGCGATCATTGTAAAGCGACGAACGATGTCATGTCTCTTTACTCCAAGTGTTCCGTGCTCAAGTTGGATATTGATAAAATCGAATGTTTCTGCTTTTTCGCAAAAGTCCTTAATTGACTTATCTGCAATTTTACTAACTCTTGTGTCAGTCGAGCGCATAAAAAATTGATCGAGATCAAATACTTCAACGGTAAAATCATCTTTCAGTTGCGTCATCAGAAATCTTGTGTATCCAGCTATTCCGCAAAGATCATCGAAAGTACTGACGATTGCTAAGCGAGGTTTTCTATTGGCCATCTGGAGCATTCACCTAATTTTAGAGCCATGATACAAAATGGAAGAAAAGTGGCATGAATATCATGTATTTTCTTATGTATTATTCCTAATAAATACTGTTATATTGCCATTCCTAATGAAAGTATTTTTTATCTTATTTGATTTTTTTATAGATTAAGCTTTGAAGTATGATTCATCTACCGTAGATATCCTCGACGCGGATGATGTCGTCCTCGCCGGTATAGGAGCCGACCTGGACCTCGATCAGCTCGAGCGGGATCTTGCCGGGGTTGGTCAGGCGGTGCAGCGAGCCGATCGGCAGGTACACCGCCTCGTTCTCGTGCACGAGGACCAGGCGCTCGCCCAGCGTCACCTCCGCCGTGCCCTTCACCACCACCCAGTGCTCGGCGCGGTGGAAATGCTTCTGCAGCGACAGGCGCCCGCCCGGCGTCACCATGATGCGCTTGACCTGGAAGCGCTCGCCGATGTCGACGCGCTGGTACCAGCCCCAGGGCCGGTACATCCGCCGGTGCGCGTCGGCCTCCGGATGGGCCCGGGCCCGCAGCACCCCGACCAGCTCCTTGACCCGGCCCGACTGGGCCTTCGAGGCGACCAGCACCGCGTCGGGGGTGGCCACCACCACCACGTCGTCGAGGCCGACCACCGTGGTCAGCCCCTCGCCCTCGCTGTGCACCAGGCTGTTGCGCGTGCCCAGGAGCTCGACCCGGCCGCGCACCGCGTTGCCGGCGGCGTCCTGCGGCAGCACCTGCCAGACCGCGTCCCAGGTGCCGACGTCCGACCACGGGAACGACACCGGCAGCACACCGGCGCGCGTCGTGCGCTCCATCACCGCGTAGTCGATCGAGATCTTCGGCGCCTGCCCGAACGCCGCCGCGTCCAGGCGGACGAAGTCGAGGTCGACGCCGGCCCGCTCCAGCGCCGCCCGGGCGGCGGAGAGCACCGCGGGCGCGTGCGCCTCGAGCTCGGCCAGCATCAGGTCGGCCCGGAACAGGAAGTAGCCCGAGTTCCACAGGGCGCCCTCCGCGATCAGCGCGGCGGCGCCCTCCGCATCCGGCTTCTCGACGAAGCGCTCTACCGCGAAGGCGCCCTCGGCCTCCGGCAGCGCCCCCCCGCGGCGGATGTAGCCGTAATCGGTCGCCGGGCGCGTCGGCTCGATGCCGAGCGTCATGGTGTAGCCGGCCCGCGCGCCGACCGCCGCCGTGCGCACGGCGGCGGCGAAGGCCGGCACGTCGCCGATCACGTGGTCGGCGGCCATGATCAGCACCACCGCCTCCGGGTCGGCCTTGGCCGCGTGCAAGGCCGCCACCGCCACGGCGGCGGCCGAGTCGCGCCCCTCCGGCTCCAGGATGATGTCGGCGGACATCCCGGCCTGGGCCAGCTGCTCGGCGACGATGAAGCGCGACTCGGCCGCCGCGATCACCGCCGGCCGGGCGAAGACCGCCGCGTCGCCCACCCGCCGCGCGGTGGCCTGGAACGTCGATTCCGACGCGTCCACCAGCCGCGCGAACTGCTTCGGCATGCTCTCGCGCGATACCGGCCACAGCCGCGTGCCCGAGCCGCCGCATAAAATTACCGGCAGAATATTTGCCAAAGTTGGGTTACGACGCTCGTCGGTTTCGCCGAGATCGCTCATACGCTCGATTGTCCCGCAGTTGCGTGTTCGATTGTTTTCCGTGCGTGTACCAGCACTTCGACTAATGCTTCGTCCCAGTCCATGCGCGGCACCCAGCCGGTCGCCATTCTTAACTGGAACACATCGCCTGACGCCGTCGGTATCTCCGACGGCCGCATCCGGTCGGCGGCGACCTCGACTTCGAAGCGCACGCGCGCATGCCGGCGCAGATCGGCGAGCACGCTGGCGATGCTGCGCGGCTGCCCCGAAGCGATGTTGAACACCGATCCGTCCCTGATCGTCGCGCCGCGCCCGATCAGGTCGACATAGGCCCGCACCACGTCGCCGACCGGCAGGAAGTCGCGCTCGGCCGCGAGGTTGCCGACCGCAAGCACCGGCGGCACCAGGCCGGCCTCGATCCGCGCGATCTGGCCGGCGAAGGACGGCACCACGAAGCGCTCGTCCTGGCCGGCCCCGATCTGGTTGAACGGCCGCAGGATCACCAGCCGCACCTCCGCCTTGGCCAGCAGGTCGCGCAGGATCGCCTCGCCGAACCACTTCGAGCGGGCATACGGCCCCTGCGGATCGGGCACCGCCGCCTCGGTCAGCGGCCGGCCGGCCAGGAACGCCCGGCCGTAGACCTCGCCCGAGCTGACGAACAGGAAGCCCGCGCCGGGGGCGGATCGCGCCACCGCCTCGGCGAGGTTCAGCAGCCCGACGAGGTTGACCCGCCAGGTCTCCCCCGGCGCATCCGCCGATTGCTGCACCGAGGCCATCGCGGCCAGGTGCAGCACGTCGGTCGGGCGGAACGCGGCGACGCTGGCGTGCAGCGCCGCCTCGTCCAGCAGGTCGACCGTCTCGTAGGCGACCCGCTCCGGCAGGACGGCCGGGCGGCCGCGGCCGATGCCGAGGATCCGGTCCGCGGCCCCGGTGCCGGCCGACAGCGCCGCCAGCGCGTGCCGCCCGACGAAGCCCGCCGCCCCCGTGACCAGGATGCGCTTCACGCCCGCACGCGGCTCCGCACGCGGGCCGGGGCCGTCGCGCTGCGGCGCAGGCCGGTCACGCGCGCCCGCCCAGGCGCTTGAGGTCGGCCTCGACCATTTCCTGGATCATCGCCTCGAGCGAGATCTCGGCCTTCCAGCCGAAGGCGGCCTCGGCCTTGGCCGGGTTGCCCAGCAGCACCTCGACCTCGGCCGGCCGGTACAGCTTCTCGTCGATGACGAGGTGGTCGTCCATGGCGAGATTCACATGCGCGAAGGCGAGCGCGCACATGTCGCGCACCGTGGTGGTGCGGCCGGTGGCGATCACGAAGTCGTCGGGCTTGTCCTGCTGCAGCATCATCCACATCGCCCGGGTGTAGTCCTTGGCGTGGCCCCAGTCGCGCTTGGCGTCGATGTTGCCCAGCCGCAGTTCCTTCGCCAACCCGAGCTTGATCCGCGCGACCCCGTCGGTGACCTTGCGGGTGACGAACTCGACCCCGCGCAGCGGGCTCTCGTGGTTGAACAGGATCCCGTTCGAGGCGTGCAGGGCGAAGCTCTCGCGGTAGTTGATCGTCATCCAGTGCGCGTAGAGCTTGGCGACGCCGTAGGGCGAGCGCGGGTAGAACGGCGTCGCCTCGCTCTGCACCTGCTCCTGGATCAGGCCGAACATCTCCGACGACGAGGCCTGGTAGTAGCGCGCGTCGGGCTTGAGGGTGCGCACGCATTCGAGCAGGTTGACCGCGCCCAAGCCCGTGATCTGCCCGGTCAGCAGCGGCTGCTGCCACGAGGCGGTGACGAACGACTGCGCCGCCAGGTTGTAGACCTCGTCCGGCTGCACGGCTTGAACGATGCGGGCCAGGCTCGACAGGTCGAGCAGGTTGCCGTCGTGCAGCTCCACGTCGTTCTCGATCCCGAGCCACTTCAGCCGGTGGTCGAACACCCCGGCATGGCTCGAGCGCCGCACCACCCCGTGCACCGCGTAGCCCTTCGACAGCAGAAACTGCGCCAGATACGCCCCGTCCTGCCCCGTGATGCCGGTGATCAATGCCCGTTTGGCACTCATGTGAGCTCCTTAGAACCGAACGCTAGATTGCCATGCTCAGGCGATGCACGTTGAGATCGCGTCATCAGAGTCAAGCGGACGCCTTACAAAACCTAACGATGCAAGCCAACCGACTGCACCGATATTTTTGGATGCAATTCGATCTGACGATGCCTTCCTTGCCTCTTATTTCGGCAAAACGCGAAATTTCTCCTGCGGCATGATGGAGGTTAGACGGTGACGCTGATATCTTAAGCAGCTTGTTAATGTAGGTATCGGCAGACATCTTAACCTGTTCACCAAGAGCCATACGCAAAGAGACACCACTATAATCCTATCTTTTTACAAGCGTAGTATATTTATCCTCCATCTCAAAAAATTTGCTATTTGAAAGGTATGGTATTTAAAATTTTAATAGAGGATGATCAATTCTAATCTAGGAAGGAAACACAATGTTATCAAATATTATTTTAATCGGAATGATTATATTATTATCATACAATTTTCAAAAATCACGGACCGAGAGGTTTCTGGAGAAGATACATCTGAGCTATATTTATGCTCCGATAGAGTATACTGCTGACTTACTTACGAAAGAGAAGCGGCCATTTCCGGATCAGTCGCACCAAATACACGGTGAACATTTTTTAAACGTTAGAGATTATGGCGCAAAGGGTGACGGAAAAACCGATGATACAACAGCATTCAATGCTGCCTTCACTGCTGCCATAAATCAGCGGAAATCCCTCTATATTCCAGAAAGCGCTGCTTATTATCGTTTATCTTCGCCATTAGCATGGCATTTCAACGGTGCGCCTGATAATCAGGGCATTGTAATTTTTGGCGCATCTCCTCGTAATACAGTACTTGATTTTCAAACGGATTACGTTGCTGGCCCAGCATTAAAAATAACGGGCACAACTTCGCAGTTTTATAACAAATTTTCCGGCTTCTCAGTTCAGTGTAACACAAATGCAGCTTGCGTACAGGTAGGATCGATTGATAATCATGACGTGTTTAATGAAGCTGTATTCGATTATTTGTATATCAGTAACTTCAGTACTGGCGCGAATGCAATTGGGCTTGATCTTATGGCGGTAGCAAACAGCAACTTTGATAATTTCACTTTAAACTGTGCCGCACCTGGGACCGGGACGGCCGGTATCAGGCTCAATACAGTTCAGTTTTCGAAGTTCTTTGGATCTATTGGGAATTGCAGAACAGCTATGCTGCTTACTGATGATATTACAAATGGATATTCAATGGGTAATGTCTTTTTGGCGATGGACTTTGAAGTTTCTACGATTGGTATTGCAATAAAGTCATCAAAGGCGACTCGCAATACATGGATTGGTGGCCACTCTGCCGACGTGGTGCACGTTATCGATGCAACTGCTGGAAATAATAACCTCTTTATAAACGGAAATTTTGCTCCTTTAAATACAATTTTTGCGGGTGATGGACAAAATAGTACGGGAGTAAGATTGCTCGGCGGAAATTATGGAACTCAAAGAACTCCAAGCATTCCAGCATCCGCAATTTTGGTGGACGGCTTTTATACACCAAGTGTCATAAATAAATCTGGTCAAGACGCAATGATTTATATTTTTGGGGGGGATGTATCTTCTGTAGCAGTAAATAATGCAGTAGTTGCGATGTCAAGTGCAGCGACGATAAAGCTACGTGTAGGTGAAAGCATTGCAATATCATACCGGACCGCCCCAAGCTGGACATGGCGTCCGGACTAAATGCTCAATTCCAGACCTTGGTCGTTCAATTTTCATCTCAGCCGGGATAATCTGCTACGGATAAGGTTTTTCACGGCAGTGCTACGATATCCGAAACGATCCGTCGAGCAATCCGGCATGGTCAAGCAAGCTATGTTTGATAAAATGATTGGATTTGTGATTGTAATTGAAGTGCACGGGCTGGATGCTGGCTAGAAATTTATTATTAGTCTTCCCGTAGCGCTTGGCTTTAGTCCGAAGGCATTGCTTACACTTTTGTCGGGCTAAGGCTTTGAGGGCTGGCATGGTCGGGTAGGTCCACTGCAGCAGGTCGTCGAGATGGCGTTGGGGATTCTACTCGACGATGCGGGTGATGGTATCGGTGAGGTAGGTGTGGGGCTCCACGCCAGCGAGCTTGCAGGTTTCGATCAGTGAGGCGGTTACCGCTTGATGCTGACCACCGCCGTCTGAGCCGGCAAAGAGCGCGTTCTTCCGGTTTGGCGCCAGTATCCGGATCACACGCTCGACGATTTCGGAATCGATCTCGACCCGGCCTTCGTCGAGGAACAGGCTCAAGCTGGCCTAACGTGACAGGGCTAAGCTCGACTTTGGCCATTTCGACCGGTCGTGGAACGCGCTGGGTGACGAAGTGGGCTTGATGGATAGGCTGATGATGTCCCTCGCCAGAGACGCCTCATGCTGCACCTGCCCGCCCGCTTCGCCGGGATCATCCTGTCGTTCGCTCCGCTGTTCGTCCACCGGTCGTGGCGGCACGCTCAGGCCCTGCTGATCGGTGCGATCCTGTGTCCGGGCCGGCGCACGGTAGCGAGCGTTCTGCGGATCACGGGCCGGGCGCGAGACCGCCATTTCGTGAACACCCACCGGGTGCTCAGCCGCGCGGAATGGTCTCCCCGCTCAGCCGCCCGCATCCTGCTTCGGCTGCTCGTCGAGGCCTTCGTCCCACATGGCCCCGTGGTGCTGGCGCTCGACGACACGATCGAGCGGCGCTGGGGACGGCGTATCCAGGCCCGCGGGATCTACCGTGATCCAGTGCGTTCGTCCGGCGCCCATTTCGTCAAGACGAGCGGCCTGCGCTGGATGAGCCTGATGCTACTCGCACCCATCCCCTGGGCGGGTCGGGTCTGGGCATTGCCGTTTCTGACCGCCCTCGTCCCCTCGGAGCGCGCCTATCGGGAACGAGGCCATCGGCACAAGACCCTGCTCGATGTCGGACGGCAGATGACCCTGCCGGCGCGCCGCTGGTTGCCGGGGCGCGACCTCGTACTGGTGGGCGACAGCGCCTTCTCGACCTTGCTGTTTCTCGACGCCCTGCGCCGCGGCGCCGTCACTGCCATCACCCGCCTACGCCTGGACGCGGCGCTCTACGATCCAGCGCCCCTAAGGCCTCCGGGTACGATCGGGCGCCCACGCAAGAAGGGTGTGCGGCGGCCAACCTTGTCCAAGATCCTGACCGACCCGGGTACCATCTGGCAGCAGGTGAGCGTGCCGAGCTGATACGGCATGGGCGAGCGCAAGATCGAGATCACCTCGGCCACCGCCGTCCGGCATCATTCCGGTCTACCAGGGGTGCCGATCTGATGGGTTCTGATCCGCGATCCCGAGAACCGCTTCGAGCCCCAATCGCTGCTCTGCACCGCCCCCCCCACGAGATTGGACCCAGATCGTCACGTGCCTCATCCTGAGCTAGTCGAAGGATCGTCCGGCGTTGGCAGGTCGAAGTCACCTTCCAGGAAGCGCGTGCCCATCTCGGCCTCGAGACACAGCGGCAATGGTCTGACATCGCTCGTACGACCCCCTGCTTGCTCGCCCTGTTTTCCATCGTCACTTTGCTCGCCACGCGGCTCCCGGCACGTGTGCGGCGGCAGATTGCCGTGACTGCGTGGTACCCCAAATCGCAGCCAACCTTCCCCGATGCTCTCGCAGCCGTCCGTCGAACCATCTGGCGCGAGGAAGCTTCTTCGCTGTCAGACCACAGGCGCGACCGCAGGAAACGTCGGTTCCGTCTTCTACCTGCCTGGGCCTACGCCCTGTGCCAGGCAACTTAAATGGCCAAAGTCGAGCTGAGCGTGCCGCCACGACTGGTGGACGAACAGCGGAGCGAACGACAGGATGATACCGGTGAAGCGGCAAACAGGTGCGGCATGAGGCGTCTCTGGCGAGGGACACCATCAGCCTATCCATCACGCCCGCTTCGTCACCCAGCGCGTTCCACGACCGGTCGAAATGGCCAAAGTCGAGCTTAGCGGATCGCCTTGGCGAGTTTGCTATCGCGGCTGATGAGGCCAAGCTTCTCGCTTAGCCACGGTTCCAGCACCTCGATTACTGGTTGTGGCCTGACCGGCTGGCTTTGGACCGGGCTGATTGAGAGGATCAGCCAGGACCAAAGGAGTTGGACATGCGGCGAGGCCAGAAGACGAACGCGGAGCAGGTCGTGCTCAAGCTGCGTCAGATTGAGGTGCAGACGGCCCAGGGCAAGAGTTTGGCCCTTGCATGCAGGGAGGCGGAGATCTCCGAGCAGAGTTACTACCGCTGGCGCAAGGAGTACGGCGGCCTTCAGGTCGATCAAGCCAGGAAGATGAAGGATCTGGAGCGCGAGAACGCTCGTCTGCGCCGGCTCGTCGCCGACCTTTCTCTAGAGAAGCAGGTGCTGGCGGACGTCGCCTCGGGAAACTTGTAGCCCCCGAGCGACGCAGGCAGGCGGTGAACGGCATCCGCGAGAAGTACGGCCTCTCGGAACGTCACGCCTGCCGGATCGTCGGTCAGCACCGCGGCACGCAACGCTACGTGCCTACCGTGCTGGCCGACGAGGATGCACTGACCCAGGCCATGATCGCCCTGGCGTCCGAGTACGGACGCTACGGCTACCGCCGAGTCACCGCGCTGCTACAGGCAGCCGGCTGGCAGGTAGGCAAAGACCGGGTTCAGCGCATCTGGCGTCGCGAGGGGCTGAAGGTCCCCAGCCGACATAGACCCCGCAGCCGCTTGTGGCTGAACGACGGCTCCTGCGTGCGGCTACGACCGCTTCATCGCAATCACGTCTGGAGCTTCGACTTCGTGCAAGCCCAGACGCACGATGGGCGCTCTCTGCGCATCCTAACGCTGATTGACGAGCACAGCCGTGCCTGCCTCGCGCTGAAGGTGGCGCGGCGCATCAACAGCGTCGGCGTGATCGAGGCGCTGGCCGACGCGATGTGCCTGCACGGCATCCCGGAGCACATTCGCTGCGACAATGGCCCAGAGATGATCTCCAAGGCGTTGCGCAAATGGGTCGCCAAAGCTGGCTCACAGATCCAGTACATCGCGCCAGGATCCCCGTGGGAGAATGGCTACTGCGAGAGCTTTAACGGCAAGCTGCGCGACGAGTGCCTACGCCAGGAGATCTTCTACTCGCTGAAGGAGGCGCAGATCGTGATCGGTCTCTGGCAAACCACCTACAACCGCGTTCGACCGCATTCGTCGCTGGGCTATCGGCCGCCCGCGCCCGTCAGCTACCCGGGTCTGGCCTTCCGGCTACCCATGGCCGCCACCATGCAGTAGCCTCTCAATTGGCTCGGTCCAAAATACCGGTCAGGTCAGTTGGCTTCGCTCATGACGCACGGCATGTCGCTCGTTTGCCGAGCGACCACCCAGCTCCGCTTCCATCCGGTAGAGCACAGCGATGTGAGCCAGCGCCTCCACAGCGGCCGGTGAGGCGGCAGCGAGTTCGAAAAACAGCCGCCGTGCGTGGCTCCAGCAATATGCCAGCCGGATCGCGCCGCCCTTCGGGCACGACCTCGTACACCGCACAGCCATCAACCAGCAGCACGCCTTCGAAGGCGGCCAGAAGCGAAATCGTGCCGACACCTCAGAATACCCCTTCCGCTCCGGGCGGCAGCGTGATTCTCTGACTCCCTCGGTGTTGGGAAAGCTCGGATGGGTAAGCCAGGGTTCTTCGATTTGGATGAGCTCTGTAAGCCGCTGTCGGAGAACGGCGGTCCGCTGGTGAAGCGCGCGGTCCTAATCGTTTTCGAGGCTTTTCCACCGAAGCGGGCGGCCTCAAACAAACGGTCAAACCCCGCTATCAAGCTATTCGTCGATGTTTCCGAAAGTAAAAAATGCCTTGACGAACATAAGCGGAACAGCTTCACCCGGAAAAACTGAGCAACAGAAGACAATTAAATAAAATATGATGAGGTTGCCATTGCAATATCCCAAGGATAGAAATTATAATTTATGATTAAGAATATTATAAACTCAAAGTAAAAATATCTCGACTTAATTAATACAGGATATTATTAGATTTATTAAATATTTGCAATACCCAACTTGATGCGCAGGAGAAAATATGTTTTCAAATGGATACAATCGCTTTTATCATTATCATCTGAAAAAGTGTGGTGGTACCAGTTTTAATGAATGGCTGGATATGCAGGTAACAGAAGAACGGCGATGCCGTTCAGGGTGGATTGGAGATTGGCTAACTGCAAATGCAGAAGCCCGTGATTCTCGTGAAATATTTTATTGTTCCGATGGAATACATACTCATGCGCCGCTACTTTCTTATGCCCCATCAGGGACATTCGCTTTCACAGTTCTCCGCGAGCCATCGTCCAGGCTCTTATCTCAAGTTGCTGACTGGCGGCGTTTGAGTGCACAAGATTGGTCTAAAAGTAACAAGACACTGCAGCAGATGGGTGTTGATGTGGTTCGCTTGCCTTTGAAAGAATTTCTGGTTGAATATGGTCGAGCCGCAAACAAGGTATTATTAGACAACTACTTAGTTCGCGCCATGGCGGCATGCCGTGTTGGAAATCTCGCAAGAGACACTATTGATGCTCAGAGACTATTAGATCCAGCTTTGAGGGCGCTCGAAGACTTTGATGTCGTTGGTCTTACTGAAAATCTCATGGGCATGCAAATTGTAGTATCAAAAATACTTGGTTTCGCTCCTCCAGGAAAAAGAGAAAGACGAAATGAAACACGTTCATTTGAAATACTTGAGAACGAATATGAGCCAGCGGAGCAGTTAATCCAAGATTTAACTTTTTATGATCAAGTGATCTACAAAGCAGCTAGTCGCTTGTGGGCATCTCGACATGCAAGTTTAGCTAGTGATGCCTCTTCACCTATTTTTCCTGAAGGCGCGGTCGCTGCGGTAAAACGGTTGCGCCCTACCATGCAGGACGGCTGGGTGACTTTCACAGTCCGTGACGTGCTTGTTGGTACTGGGTTTCACGGCCGCGATGGTGTTGGAACTGATCAGTGTGCAGTGTGGACAGGTCCCACTCGAGTTGCGGTATTATATATACCAGTACCGGCGCACTACCTCTTGAAGTTTCAAATCCTTGTTCGTGGTTACGCGGATGAATCCCAACGAAATCGGCTTCAAATACGCGTAGATGGGGTAATTCAATCTTATTACTTTGAGGATAGGAATGGTTATCGAGACGCTATTGTATTTGAAGCAACACCATCGCGAGAAATTATAAATATCACCTTTGATTTCGGTTGTACTATAGCAGGAAATCCTGCGCTTCCATTGCAAGATATTAGAGAAAGAGGGTTTAACTTCGATTGCTATGGATGGCAATATACTTTATGAATCGCCAATTTTCAATTCGATTACTGATTTAATAACTATAACGCTTTTGTTCGATTGCCCAAACGGGTTATCAGGCTGATTAACTTACGGGACGTCGGTGGGCGTCAGGTATACCTTTACAGCAGTAATTACTCAGGCCTGTGACGGCTGGAATCAGGGACCGACGGTCTTGAGGATGGTGCTGAAGGTGCTGCCTGTGAGGCGTGCGGTATCGACGACGGTGCGGATATCGGCCTCGCCCTCGGCGGCCCACATCGCACGTTAGCCGTTGGTCACCTTCCGCTGGACGACCGCCGGGCGCAGCAGCCGCTCGCTACCGTTTTTGGTCGGTCCGACCGCGCCGGGATGGGCGAGGAACACCAGAAGCTGACGGCGCGCCCGTCCGATCTTGGCCTGCAGGTCGCGGGTCAGGTCGCAGCGGCTCGACGTGGCGAGGATGGCGCCGAGCTGTCGATCCAAGGTCCGGCGCTTGGCTGCCAGGGTCGAGGCGGCTAGCTCGGTGACGCGCTCGGCCAGGGCGAATACGGATCGCCACCAGAGTTGCAGCCGCCAGGGCACGGGGTCCTCGCTGGTCTCGACGACGTAGGCGACGTCGCGGGCGAGATGGGCGAGGCAGGTCTGGTGCGCGGCGGCATGACCCTGCTGGGCGGTGTAGCGGTCCGAGATCCACACCGCGGGCCAGTGCCTGTCCATCATCTCCCGCACCACGATGGCGCCCCGCGTCGGCGAGGCCGTGTGCACCACGGCGTCGGCCGCGTGGAACACCCAGTGATAAGCGTTACTGCCCTCGATCCGGACGCCGGTCTCGTCCGAGGCGACAACGGCGGCCCGGCGTAGCGTCGAGACGGCCTCCTCGCGACCGGAGCGGAAGTGCCTCTGCGCGCGCTGGAGTAGGTTCATCAGCCCGCCCGGGTTGAGCGTTAGACCGAACAGGTCCGACAGCGCCGCCTGCAACCGCTCGTAGGACAGCGCCTGGAAGGTCTTCAGATACGTCGCCACCGCATGCAGCCACGGGCCGAACGGCGTGCCCCGCGCCGCCTCCGGCACCGGCGCGACCACCCGCGTCCCGCAGGTCGGGCAGTGCACGACCAGCCGCCGATGTTGAGTGACGACCGGCGCCACCTCCGGCAGCTCGATCCGTTCGGAGAGGCTGACGACCTCGGCGGAAAGATCCCCGTGCAGGGCGCCACCGCAGCACGAGCAGCGGTCGGGACGATGCTCGACGACCGCATCGGGATCCTCGCTCATCACACGGCTATGGCCCTCGTGGCCGGGCTTGGCCCCGCCGGATTGGATTGCTCCCGCCGCTCCTTGCGGTCAGTCGCCGGCGGCTTCGAGGAGGTGCGCGAGGTCTTGTCCGGACGCTGCAGTCGCAGCACCAGCTCGATCAGCTCCTCGCGGCTCAACCGCTCAAGATCGATGCGACCCATCCCACGAGAGAAGCAGCGAAACCCGATCCGCGCAAGGGCCTGGGTAATTACTTACAGTGAACTATTACTTTGAAATATCTATGCCGCTTGGAGCGGTATTAAGGTTTCCTATCGCTGTTAACCTAGGAAACGCTAAAACGGTTCAGCCAGGATACTTCAATTTGCATGGGCGGACACCTGGAAATACCCTTTCCGTGGGGAGCGGTGTCGTGTTTCTCTGATGCCGTTGGCGTTTGAGAGGCTCGGATGGGTCAGCCAGGGTTCTTCGATCTGGATGAGAGCTATAAGCGTCAGTCGGAGAACGGCGATCCGCTGGTGAAGATCGAGCTATTCGGACGCACACATAGTGCATGTGAAGTTACTTGAATATGCGGTAAAAAGTGCATAACAAGCCACAGTCGACGAACAGCTAAGTAGTTGCTTTTGCAGCGGTTAACCAGCATGAAATCGAGTCCTGCCAGCGACACCCTTGCGCTACAACGTACGGACAAATTCGGACATGCGAGCGGCGATACAAAAGGACCGCCAATCTGCGTCAGCCCCTTAACTGCGGCGAGGGTCTTTTCATGGCACGCTTCGACTGACGGGCAAAAGGCGCAGGTCTTTTGTCGGAAACCCATTCCAGCAGTCGAATGGACCGCGCATCGAGATGCGCGGTCACAACTGGCAGCTTGATCAGATCGGCCAGCATGGAACGCAGGGCGATGGGATCGCAGTACCGCTCATCGGTCTCGCCCTTGCCGCCATGCCCGAGGATATCGGCGCGGATTTCCGTATGGACGCGCGCCTGCTTCAGATTATTGCCCAAGGCATGTCGGAAAGAGTGGATAACTTTCTTCCTGGCGGCAGCGTCGGGAACTGCGATCTTCATGCCCTCTAAGAACTCGTCGTAGAGACGGTCGCCAAGTGGAGCCTTGGAGTTTGGTGATTTCAGATCCGGGAATACGAGTTGGTATCCGAGATTTTTAATCGCACGGACGTAGTCCATAAATCCAAGGCGCAGGATTTCTGGATGCAAGGCGATGTACCGAACCGATTGGTCGTTTTTGATGCGCCGCGTCTGATTTCGTCGGATGTCGATATAGGCAACGCCGTCGACCTCGCAGACATCGTCGACATGGAGGCCGCAAATTTCTTCTCGCCGTGCGCCAGTATAGTAAAGCAGGATGATCGCGAAATACAGTGCCCTGTGGATCGTATCGGGGCCGGGTTCGAACGGTTGCCGCCAGGATTTGCAGCCGGTAAAGCACGCCAGTCGGAAGATGGCCCCGACATCCTCGGTGGTCAGTGCAGCGCGCTTGTTACGAGCACGATTTTTGGTCTTAGCTCGCAGAAGAGCGACGCTGATATTTGAGTCGATGAGTAATCCCTGTGCCTTCAGATAGGTCAGCAACTGGCCGATGAAGGTCAGGTGGCGATTCAGGGTCGCGCCCGAAATCCCGCGCTTTTCCGGCGCGAGCCTGGCGCCGATAGTTCTCAGTTCTACCGTGGTTCGGTGCTGATCCTTCGGACTCTTGCCATAGCTTGGCGATACAGCGCGTAAGAGGCCGACCAGATCGGCGAGGTGACTCTGACGCAGGTCCGCGACATCGAGTATGCCCGTCTCGAACAGGAGCTTGGCAAAGAGGGCGAAGATCTGGCGGGCCTGGACCTGCGTTTTGATATCCCAGTCCTCGTCCCTGGCCCGTGCCGCCATCATCGCTTCGCCGAACACGATGACCGGATGGTTGTCGAGCGACCCGATCCGTGGGCCGAATGGTCCTTTCGCCAACGGTCTATCCGTCGTCTGTTCTGTGCTCTCGCGTGCGGTCTCGGTCACGCGTTGAGGGGGTGTCTCCGATGACCGCGAGGCCGCGGCATCGCTGGACGCTTCGGCAGGCCTTGAGATCGTGTCGACCTCGCTGAGGACGATAGCGTCCAACTTCGCGTTGTCCTCGATTCGCGCGCCGTCATAGCGGCGCTCGGTTGCGAAGGCGGCTGTCGCCATCGCACGAAACGTTGCCTCCTGCGCCAGCGCCAAGTTCACGGACGTCGCCGGAGCGTCCTGGTTGCTCAGGAGGGCTTCGAGGCGTGTTTGAGGCATTCGATGCGCGCCCTGCGCGATCATGATGGCAAGCGTGGCACTGACCTCGGCGACGTCCTCTTGGCTAAGGCCCTGCTGGGCCATCTTCGCGGCGGTGGCGTCGTCGACGACAGAGGCAGCACCCCGGCCGGCCAGCAGGCGAAAGACCCAGCCCATGCGTTGGTCGCAACGTCGGCTGTCGTCGGGGTCAAAGTTCGGCTCGACCCGCTCGGCGGCTGCAACGCGGTCGAGCTTGTCGAGATGAGCAAGCAAGCTCTCGCGGAAAACGCCGTCGAGCTGGCGGCAGGTCATGACGATGTCGGGATCGGCGTTGGCCATGGCGTGCTGGAACAGATCGTCGGAATGGGCCGTGAGCTGACCGGCGAGGAAGCGGGCCCGGCGCGGATCGCGCGTGCCAAGGCTGACGATAAGTGATTCGCCCTTACAAAATTGGCACAGCGGCTGCGGGATTCGGCGGCGCCAGGAGTAGGTTGCGCCGCGACGGTAGGCATGGGCGATGGCGGGCATGGGGCACATCCTGTGCTACAGGCATGTGCGACAGGGATGTGTGCCGGCTTCGAATACGCAGGGCGAAAACGGAGCTAATTCAACGACATGCGCGGAAATTGGCTGGGGCGCCAGGATTCGAACCTGGGAATGGCGGTACCAAAAACCGCTGCCTTACCACTTGGCGACGCCCCACCAGAGGACGGCGCTGTCTAGACGCGGATGCGTGGACAGGCAACTGGTTTGACGGGGGCGGTGGTGAGGCGCGCGATGGGCGGCAGGGTGGCTTTGGTGACGGGGGCGGGGTCCGGCCTCGGGCGGGTCGTGGCGATGGCGCTCGGGCGGGCCAGCTATGCCGTCGTGCTGGCCGGGCGGCGGCGTGCGGCTCTGGACGCGGTGGCGGGCAAGATCGGCGCGGCGCTCGTCGTCGAGGCCGACGTCACCGATCCGGCCTCGGTGGATCGGCTGTTTTCCCGCGTGGCGGCGGCGCATGGCCGGCTCGACCTCCTGTTCAACAATGCCGGCATCTTCACGCCGGCCGCCGCCATCGACGCGGTTTCGCTCGAGGATTGGCGCACCAGCGTCGACACCAACCTCACCGGCGCGTTCCTATGCACGCAGGGGGCGTTCCGGATGATGAAGCAACAGGATCCCCGCGGCGGCCGGATCATCAACAACGGCTCCGTCTCGGCCCACGTGCCGCGGCCGCACTCGGCGCCCTATGCGGCCACCAAGCACGCGATTACCGGGCTGACGCGCGCGACCTCGCTCGACGGGCGGCCCTACGACATCGCCTGCGGCCAGATCGACATCGGCAACGCCGCCACCGCGATGACCGACGGGTTCGCCGCCGGCGTCCGGCAGGCCGACGGGTCGATCCGGCAGGAGCCGGTGATGGATGCGCGGCACGTCGCCGAGGCCGTTCTCTACATGGCCGGGTTGCCTCTCTCGGCCAACGTCCAGTTCATGACGCTGACCGCCACGGCGATGCCGTTCATCGGCCGCGGCTGAGCCGGTCGCTTCGCTCGCGCGTCTTTGCCAAGCGGCGGCCGGGCGCCTAGAGGAGGGCGCAAAGGTCGGTCGCCCCGTTCGAAGGGTGTGCAGGCCCGCCCGAAACTCCACGACACCGACCCCGGATGCGGGTCCGAGAGCCGTTTTGACGATGCTGATGCAGCCGCAGACCAAGACCGAGGCGAGGCCGCCCGCCGATCCGGTGGCGCGGCGGCGCACCTTCGCGATCATCTCGCACCCGGATGCCGGCAAGACCACGTTGACGGAGAAGCTGCTGCTGTTCGGCGGCGCGATCCAGCTCGCGGGCGAGGTCAAGGCCAAGCGCAACCGCGTCTCGACCCGCTCGGACTGGATGGGCATCGAGAAGGAGCGCGGCATCTCGGTCGTCACCTCGGTGATGACCTTCGAGTACGGCGACTGCGTCTTCAACTTGCTCGACACGCCGGGCCACGAGGATTTTTCCGAGGACACCTATCGCACCCTCACGGCGGTCGATTCCGCGGTGATGGTCATCGACGCCGCAAAAGGCATCGAGGCGCGGACGCGAAAACTGTTCGAAGTGTGCCGGCTGCGGGACATCCCGATCGTCACTTTCGTGAACAAGCTCGACCGCGAGGCGCGCGAGCCCTTCGAGCTGCTCGACGAGATCGAGAAGACGCTGGCGCTCGACGTCGCGCCGATCACCTGGCCGATCGGCCGCGGCCGCAACTTCGCCGGCACCTACGAGCTCGGCGGCAACCGGGTCCGCCGCTTCGACGCGGCCGACGACGCCGGGACGGAAGCGGTCGCCGGCTTCGCCGATCCGCTGTTCGACCGGCTGCTCACCGAGAACGGCGAGGCCGATGCCTGGCGCGAGGAGGTCGAGCTCGCCGAGGGCGGGCTGAAGGCCTTCGATCTCGACGCGTTCCGCGAGGGCCATCTCTCGCCCGTCTTCTTCGGCTCGGCCCTGCGCAATTTCGGCGTGCGCGACCTCATCGACGGGCTCGCCCGCTTCGCGCCGCCGCCGCGCGGGCAGGATTGCGACAAGCGCACCGTCGCCCCGACCGAGCCGAAGATGACCGGCTTCGTCTTCAAGATCCAGGCGAACATGGATCCGAACCACCGCGACCGCATCGCCTTCATGCGGGTCTGCTCCGGCCAGCTCCGGCGCGGGATGAAGGCGAAGCTCGTGCGCACCGGCAAGCCGATGTCGCTCTCGGCCCCGCAATTCTTCTTCGCGCAGGACCGCGCCATCGCCGACGAGGCCTTCGCCGGCGATGTGGTCGGCATCCCGAACCACGGCACGTTGCGCATCGGCGACACGCTGACCGAGGGCGAGGACATCGTCTTCCGCGGCGTGCCGAGCTTCGCTCCCGAATTGCTGCGCCGGATCAAGCTCACCGACGCGATGAAGGCGAAGAAGCTGCGCGAGGCGTTGCAGCAGATGGGCGAGGAGGGCGTCGTCCAGGTCTTCGTGCCGCAGGACGGCTCGGGCGCGATCGTCGGCGTGGTCGGCGCGCTGCAGCTCGACGTGCTGAAGGAGCGGCTCCAGGGCGAGTACGGCCTGCCGATCGACTACGACGCGACGCGCTTCTCGGTCTGCCGCTGGGTGGCGTCGGATTCGGAGGTTGAGCTCGACAAGTTCATCGATTCGCACGGCTCGGCCATGGCGAAGGACCTCGACGGCGCCCCGGTGTTCATGGCGACCACCGCCTTCTCGCTGCGCTACGAGGAGGAGCGCTACCCGGCGGTGCGCTTCACCGACATCAAGGACTACCAGAAGCGCCAGGCCTGAGCGCCGGCGCGGATCGGCCGCCGGCGCGGGATCAGTACTTGCCCAGCATCGGGAAATCGACGCTGAGTGTCGATTCCGAGGCCATCGGCGCCTCGCGCTTGCGCGGCTTGCGGTTGAGGACCTGCTTCAGCTTGGTCTTCAGCACCGCCATGTCGAACGGCTTGAGGATGAAGGCGTCGGCCCCGGCCTGGTGGGCGACGTTGATGTCCTCGAAGTTGAACGACGTCTCGGTCAGGATGAAGGGTGTGTTCATCAGCGCGTCGTCGGCGCGGATCTCGCGCAGCAGGCTGATGCCGTCCATCGGCTCCATGTCGAGGTCGGAGATGACGAGGGCGTATTTCCGCTCGCGCAGCCGCTCCAGCGCCACGACGCCGTCGGTCACGCCCTCGACATCCGGGAAGCCGATGCGATTCATCAGCATCACGATGAGGCGCAGGAGCTTTTCCTGGTCGTCAATGATGAGGATCGGTGGCGTCTCGGTCATGACATCGTCTGCGGCATGGAGCGGGCCGTGGGTTCAAGGTCCGATCGCGAGATTGGGTGAAAGGGATGAAAAAACTGCTCTCTTCCATCCCGGAGATTGCACCGGAATGAAATGACCCGCCTTAGATGAAGAGGTGGTCGATGCCCTGCTTGGACATCTCCTCGGCCTGAAGCGCGAGCGCCAGCGCGTGGATCGAGCTCGCCTTGGGCGTGCCGCGCTGGAACATCGGCAGCAGGTTCGCCTTGGCGAAGTGCGGGTCGGTCGTCGACGAGCGGATGCTGCTGCGGCAGGAATTGACGAACTCGCGCTTGGTGATCTCGCGCCATTCGCAGATCTGCACGTCGCGGTGGCGGTCGTCGGCGAAGATGCGGTTGAAGGTCTCGTGCACCGAGGTGCGCTCGCCCTCGATCACCTGCGCGGCGAAGTTCTGCTCGACCAGCAGGAAGCTGGTGATCACCGAGAACTCGTTCTTTTTCTGCGCGTGCCGGGTGATCTCGCCGACCTGGCCGGTGCGGACCTGCACGTCCGACGACAGGGTCAGGCGCGAGAAGTAGATCAGGTGGACGAGGCTCGTTCGCTTGGCACGCATGTGGGTCCCGAGTCCCGCGGACGACGTCGGGTTCTACCGCGCCAACGATAAGGGCCGGTAAACGCTGCCGCAGCCGGCAGAAGCTGCCGGGTCGGCGGACCGGAACGGTGGGTTTCTGCCGGGTTCGGCGACGGCGGCTCAACGATATCAAGGGCTTGGCCCTGGCACGGCGGTTGCGCGCCGATCCCCGATCAGGCGACCGCCACATGCGCGTCGCCGACCCGGGAAAGACGGCGCGCCATGGACATTTTCACCGCGTTGCAGACGGCGGTCTCGGGCCTGAAGGCCCAGTCCTACGCCATCGACAACATCTCCGGGAACATCGCGAACTCGCAGACCACCGGGTACAAGCGCATCGACACGAGCTTCGTCGACCTGCTCGCCGAGCAGACGCCGAAGCATGAGGTCGCCGGCACGGTGCTGGCCCAGTCGCAGCTGACGAACAGCCTCCAGGGCAACATCGCCTCGTCGACCGTCGCGACCAACATGGCGGTCAACGGCGACGGGTTCTTCACCGTCCAGGCCAAGACCGGGGACGCCAACGGGCAGGCCGCCTTCTCCGGCACGCCGGTCTATACCCGGCGCGGCGACTTCGCCCCGGACAAGGACGGCTTCCTCGTCAACGGCGCCGGGAGCTACCTGCAGGGCCAGAACTACGATGCGGTGACGGGTCAGGTCTCGAGTTCCGGCCCGATCAAGATCGCCAACCAGACGCTGGCGGCGAAGCCGACCACCACGATCACCTACGGCGCGAACCTGCCGGCGACGCCGGCCACGACCAACGCGTCCAAGGCCGGTGGATCCGCGCTCTACACGCCGGAGGACGCCAACGGGCTCCCGGACACCAGCGCGCTCGTCACCGCGACCGACGGCACCGCCACGGCGAACAAGCAGGTCAGCGCCGGAAACGCTCCCGCGTTCGTCAACAGCAGCATCGCCGGCCCGTCGCTGACCGCCTACACCACGACCGGCGCACCGGTTCAGGTCACCACCCGCTGGGCGAAGATCCAGGACGCCAAACTCGCGGATGCGACCACGACGCCGGCGACCGCGGCCCAGCCGGCGATCTGGAATCTGTTCTACGCCGCCGACAGCTCGGCCGACCAAACCAAGAGCGCCTGGACCAACGCGGGCAGCGGCTTCACCTTCGACAGCAGCGGACAGCTGATCCAGCCCTCCGGCGGCGACGCGACGATCACCGACATGACGGTGAACGGGACTAATCTCGGCAGCATCAACATCGCCTTCGACAAGACCACGCTGACCCAGTACGCCGCCGCGTCCGGCGCGGTGACCACGAACGCCCTGACGCAGGACGGCTACGCAGCCGGAACCCTGAACTCCGTCTCGGTCGGGACCGACGGCAGCATCATGGGCGCCTTCTCGAACGGCTCCTCGGTGAAGCTCGCCTCGGTCGGCATCGCGCGCTTCATCAATCCGGACGGGCTCAAGCCGCTGTCGAACGGGACCTACGCGCAGACGCTCGATTCGGGCGTGCCGCTGGCCGGCCTCGACGGGTCCACGATCGTGGGCGCCAGCGTCGAATCGTCGAACACGGACATTGCAAGCGAATTTTCAAAGATGATCGTTACCCAACAGGCGTACTCGGCCAACACGAAGGTGATGTCGACCGCGCAGACGATGATGTCGGACCTGCTCAACATCATCCGCTGAGGTCATGTCATCCGCACGCGGCAGTGAGAGAGGACCTCCGGCGCCATGGCTCTGAACGCCCTCCAGACGGCCACCGCCGGCCTCAAGGCGACGCAGACCGCCATCGGTCTGGTCTCGCAGAACGTCGCCAACGCGAGCACCGCCGGCTACGTCAAGCGGACGATCACCACGGTCTCGTCCGGCGTCGGCAATTCCGGCGTATCGACCGGGACGATCACGCGCAGCTTCGACGCCGCCGCCCTGAAGCAGCTCCGCCTCGAGACCGCTGGCTCCGCCTATACCAGCACCAGGGCCGACATCGCGGGGCAGGTCGACACGCTGTTCGGCACGCCGGGCAGCGCGACCGCGCTCGACGGTTTGGTCAACACCTTCACCGGCTCGCTTCAGACCTTGGCCGCGAACCCGACCTCGGCCGCCGCCCGCACGACGGTGCTCAACGCCGCCTCGGGCCTCGCCGGCAGCATCAACGGCATCGCGACGAGCGTCCAGGCCCTGCGCAGCGGCATCGAGGCGAGCCTCGGCACCCAGACCGCCAGCGCCAGCACGCTGCTGAGCGGCATCGCCGCCCTCAACGTGAAGATCCAATCGACCACGGACGATTCCACCCTGGCCGACCTGCAGGACCAGCGCGACCAGAAAATCACCGAGCTGTCCGGCTACCTGGACATCCAGACCGCCGACCAGCGCGACGGCACCGTCTCGATCTCGACCAGCTCCGGCGTGAACCTCGTCGCCGGCGGCACGGCAGCGACGCTCAGCTTCGACGGCCGCACCACCCTCGGGCCCAACTCGGCCTATTCGACCGATCCATCGAAGCGCAGCGTCGGCACCATCACGGCGACGACGCCCGGCGGCGGCAAGATCGACCTCGGCGAGCCGGGCGTGCTGCGCTCCGGATCGATCGCCGCCAACCTCGAGCTGCGCGACACGACGCTGCCGCAGGTGCAGCGCCAGCTCGACGACCTCGCCGCCGGGATGGCGAGCGCGCTCACCGACACCAGCACGACCGGCACCGCCAGCGGGGCGGGCACGGCGATCGACCTCACCGGGATGCAGCCCGGCAACACGCTGACCCTCACGGTGAAGGCCGCGAACGGGTCGATGCGCAACGTCATCCTGATCGCGTCGAAGGGCGACTCGACGTCGGTCGACCCGAGCCTGACCGACGACGGGACTGCGCAAGCGCAGACCTTCGACATCACAAAAGGCCTCACCGGCGTCCAGCTTGCGCTGGGCAAGCTCGGCGGCGGCTATGGCTCGGCGCTGTCCGCGACCGCCAGCGGCGCGACGGTCACGGTGTCGGGCAGCGGCGGCCTCAGCGTGGTGGCCGCCACGGCGACGAAGACCGCGCCGACGAGCGCGACCGACTTCTCCACCGCCTACCCGCAGATCGCGCTGTTCGTCGACGGATCGGGCAAGGGCCTGTTCACCGGGTCGTTCGATGCCGGCTCGCAGCTCACCGGCTTCGCGCAGCGCATCACCGTCAACCCGGCCCTCGGCGCCAACACCGCGGCGCTGACGGCGCCGGGACCGGCGAACACCGGGTCGAGCGCCACGCGGGCGCAATTCGCCTACGACGCGCTGACCACCGCGCAGCAGACCTTCTCGTCGTCGAGCGGGATCGGCGGCGTCGCCGCGCCCTATGCGACCAGCGTGACGAGCTTCGCGCAGGACATCATCGCCGCGCAGGGAGCGGCGGCGGCCAACGCGTCCAGCCTCGATTCGGGCCAGAGCGTCGCGCTCTCGACCGCTCAGGGCCGGTTCGCGAAGTCGGCCGGCGTCAGCGTGGACGAGGAGATGTCGAACCTCATCGCCCTGCAGACCGCCTATTCCGCGAACGCCCGGGTGCTCACCGCCGCCCGCGACATGCTCGACACCCTCCTGCGGATCTGAGGGACAGCCCATGACGACGATCAGCCCCTTCGCCGCCGGCAGCTACCTGACGACGCGGTCGACCTCGCAGCTCCTCGCGATGAAGAGCCAGCTCGACGCCCTGACGACGCAGCTCTCCACCGGCCGCACGGCGGAGACCTATGGCGGCCTCGGCGCCGGGCGGAGCAGCAGCCTCACGGCGCGCGCCACGCTGAGCGCACTCGACGGCTACGATGCCGGGATCGACGCCGCGCAGACGCGGGTCCAGCTGGCCTCCACCAGCCTGCAGCAGATCACGACGCTGACGAGCGACCTGCGCCGCGGCATCGCCACGAACCCACAGGGCGTCGGGACCACTGTCACCGCCCAGCTCGGCCGGGCCGACCTCGACGGCGCCATCGACGCCCTGAGCCAGAGCTCGGCCGGGCAGTACCTGTTCGGCGGCCGGACCACCGACACCGGGCCGGTGAAGTCGACCGACATCATCCTCAACGGCGACAGCACGACGACGCCGAAGCAGGACGGGCTCGCGACCCTAGTCGCGCAACAGAAGGCGGCCGACCTGGGAGCCGACGGCCTCGGCCGGCTCCAGCTCGGCGCGACCAGCGCCGGCAACACGTTCCAGCTGTCGGAGGACCAAGCCGACACCACCGGCGAGACGCGCGCGAATTTCGGGTTCCGCCTCGTTTCGGCGACCGCCACCGGCGCGATCACGGCCGCCGCGACGAACACCGCGACGCCCGCGACGGTGACCGGGCTCGATCATGCGCCGGTCGCCGGAGAGAGCTTCCGCGTCACGGTCAATCTCGCCGACGGCAGCCAGAAATCCTTCGACCTCACGGCGTCCGCATCCGTCCCGGCGGGTTCGACCACCGCGTTCGGCCTGTTCGGATCGCCTGCGGCCGCCGCCGCCGGGCTGAACGCTTTCGCCGCAACGCAGGGCGGCATCGTCGCCAGCGTCCAGAGCGGCAACACGCCGGCCCTGAACGCGACCTTCGGCGGCGGCGCCTATGCGGCCTACGACATCGGCCTGTCGGGCCAGCCCAAGGTCGGCGACAGCATCACGATCGAGCTGGCGCTGCACGACGGCACCAAGACCAGCGTGACGCTCACCGCGGCGGCGAGCGGCACCACGGCCACGACCGGCACCTTCGCCATCGGCGCGGACGCGGCAACCACCGCGGCCAACATGAAGGCGGCGCTGACCACCGCTTTGGGTGCGGCCGCCGCCGGCCCGCTCTCGGCCAGCTCGACCACCCGCGCCGCGGAGGACTTCTTCTCCGCCTCGACCGCCTCCGGCCAGACGCCGAAGCGCATCGATACGTCCGGCGCGACGCCGACCTACAAGGACGCCGCCTCGACCGACACCGTGATCTGGTACCAGGGCGACGCCGCGAGCACCGATCCGCGCGCCACCGCCTCGGTCCGTGCCGGCGCCAATCTCGACGTCCCGGTCGGCGCGCGCGCCAACGAGGTGCCGATCCAGAAGGCGCTCGCGGGCTTCGCCGCGCTCGCCGTCGACGGCATGGCCGATCCGAGCGGCAGCACCGTCACAGGCCGGTACGCGGCCCTGACGAGCCGGACCTCCACCCTCCTGGGCAAGGCCTCGGACGATCCGAGCCTCGAATCGATCGCCGTCGATTTCGGCCTGGCCGCCAGCACCCTGACCTCGGCGAAATCCCAGAACGCGGCGACGCGGCTGACGCTGCAGAACACCGTCGACGGCGTCGAGAGCGCGCCGATCGAGGAGGTCGCCTCCAAGCTGCTCGAGATGCAGAACCGGCTCCAGGCGAGCTACCAGATCACCTCGTCGCTCTCGAAGCTGTCGCTGGTGAACTACATGAGCTGACGCCGGCGCAGCGGGACGGATTGATCGTCGTCGATCCGGCGGGCTATCCTGCTTCGGCATGGCGCGGGCACCCGCCCGCTCGCCATCGGATCGCGCACGCCCCCCGCATGGCCCGACGCGCCGGGCAGGGGGACGTGCGGGCCGATCGAACCGCCGGGGGCCGCGATGCGTGAACAGGGAAGGCCGGCGGCGGGGCAAGGCGTCGTCGGGCAATCGCATCGCATCGCCGGCGTCATCCTGATCGCTGCGATCGGGCTGTCGCCGTGCGAGGCCCGCGAATGGGAGAAGGCGCCGCCCAAGGCGACGTCTCAGCCGTGCCCGGGATACGGCAGCGGTTTCGTGCGCGCACCGGGCAGCGCGACCTGCATGCGCCTGTCGGGCCGCGTCCGCGCCGGCGCCGACCTGAGCGCCGGCCGCGAGGTCGCCGTCGCCCCGATGGCGGCGGGGCGCTTCGCGATCGACACCCGCACCGAATCCGATCTCGGGCCGGTCCGCACCTTCGTCCGGATCGGCAACGGACGGCCGTGAGAGATCTATAGGGTGCGTGAGAACGAGAGCGGCCCGCTGGCGTTGCCGCGGCCGTAGGGGGAGGGCGCCCGCGACGGCTGGCCGTAGACGCTCGGGGTGTTGGCGCGGCCGAGGTCGGCGGCGAGCGACTTGATCAGCCCCTCGGAGACCGTCCGCGCCGTGCCGAGCACCGCCTGGTTGGCCTCGACGGCCTGCGCGAAGCGACGATGGGCGCCCTTCAGCAATTCGACGCCGGCCGGCGCGAAGCGCGCCAGCGCGACCGCGTTGGCCTTGGCCACCTCGAGCCCCTGAAGGTAGGCGCCGGCCAGGGCCGCCTTAGCCTCCGACTCGGCCAGACCCTCGCGCAGGCGGCCGACGCGGACATGGCCGGTCTCGGCGGCGAGCACGGATTCCAGCGCCTGCATGGTGGACATCACCTCGGCGACGAGGGCGTCGGCGCCGGCACGGTCGGAGACGCGGAAGGCGGGATTAAGCGGCATGGGCCGCCCCCGCGCCGGCAGCGGCGCCCCCCTGCATCTTCATCATCTCGGAAAACACCTGGTTGGCGATGCCGACGCCGCCGCTCTTCATGATCTGGCCGGCATATTCCTTGGTCAGCATCGAGCGGTAGACGCCGCCGCCGGTGCCGTTCTCGCCGAGGGGCCCGTCGGTCCCCTCCGACTGGGTCAGCCGGTCGAGGGACGATTCCAGGAACATCGACTCGAAGTCGTTCGCGGTCTTGCGCGCCTTCTTCGTGGCAGCCTCCGTCGAGGCCTGGGCGGTCTTCGAGGTCGTGTCGGCCACGGCGCCGGTGATGGCCTTGCCGACGCCGATGGCGGCGGAGACCGCGAAGGTTGCGAGCGGTAGCATCGTCTAGTGTCTCCGGAGCTTGGGGGAGGGGGGCATCACATCAGCTCGATATCGGCCTGCAGCGCGCCCGCGGCCTTGATCGCCTGCAGGATCGAGATCAGGTCGCGCGGGCCGACGCCGAGGGCGTTGAGGCCGTCGACGAGGTCGCGCAGGGTCACGCCCTCCTTGACCAGGGCGAGCTTGTTGCCGTCGCCGGTGTCGACCTTCACGCCGGTGCGCGGCACCACCGTGGTGCGCCCGTTCGAGAGCGGGGCCGGCTGGCTGACCTGCGGCTGCTCAGTGATCGTGACGGTGAGGTTGCCCTGGGCGATCGCCACCGTGGAGACGCGCACGTCGCGGCCCATCACGATGATCCCCGAGCGCTCGTCGACCACCACCCGGGCGGTCTGGTCCGGCTCGACCTTGAGCTGCTCGATCTCGGTGATCAGGCGGATCATGTTGCCGTTGTACTTGGCCGGGATCTGGATCGTAACCGTGGCCGGGTCGGTCGGCTCGGCGGTGTCGGAGCCCATGAAGTCGTTGATCGCGGCGGCGATCCGCTTCGAGGTGGTGAAGTCGGGGTTGCGCAGCGACAGCCGCAGCGAGCGGGCGTCGGTGAGCTTGAACGCGATTTCGCGCTCGATGTTGGCGCCGTTGGCGATGCGCCCGTTGGTGGGCACGCCGCGGGTGATCTTGGCGGCATCGCCCTCCGCCGAGAAGCCGGCGATGGCGACGGAGCCCTGCGCCAGCGCGTAGACCTCGCCGTCGGCGCCGAGCAGCGGCGTCACCAGCAGGGTGCCGCCCTGGAGCGACTTCGCGTCGCCGAGCGACGAGACGGTGACGTCGATGCGGGTGCCCTGCGCCGCGAAGGGCGGCAGGCTCGCCGTCACCATCACCGCGGCGAGGTTCTGCGTGCGCATCGTCGCGCCGCGGGTGTTGACGCCGAGGCGCTCCAGCATCGCCTGCAGCGACTGCTTGGTGAAGGGGATGTTGTTCAGGGTGTCGCCGGTGCCGTTGAGGCCGACGACGATGCCGTAGCCGACGAGCTGGTTGGCTCGGACCCCCTCGATCTGCGCGAGGTCCTTCACCCGCGACAGCGCCATCGCCGCCGTGCCGCCGAGCACGAGCAGGGCGGCCGCCAGGACGAGGCGCAGGAGATCGCGGATCTGGGCGTGGCGCTGGGGCATGCCGGGCTTTTCGGGGTTGCGGACCCGCACTCTCCTGCCAGCCCCGTGCCAGGCGGCCGAAAAGCGCAACCCGCTGAAAACGCTGGCCTCTCTTCGGACGCGGCGCCTTCGGGACCGATCGTGAGGCGCGCGTTCCCTGCCGACCCGGCAGCTTCTGCCGGGGCTTTTACCGCTCGTTAACCGTGTCGAACCGACACTCGGCACGGGCCCCTCCGGCCCGTCGGGAGCGATCGAAGCGATGCGTGTCGAGAATCGTCCGGGACCTCTCGGGACGACCTCCGTCGGAGGCACGCGCAGGGCCGAGTCCGGCCCGAGCTTCCAGGTCGGCTCCGGGCCGGGTGCCCAGCGCACCGCCGGCACGGGCGCGACGACCACGCTCGCCGGCCTCGATGCGTTGCTGATGCTGCAGGGCGAGCCGGACACCCCGCACGAGCGCCGCCGCCGCTCGGCGCGGCGCGGTCACGACCTGCTCGACGGGCTCGACCGGCTGAAGGCCTCCCTCCTGTCCGGCCGCGTCGCCACCCACGAGCTGCTGGTCATCGCCGGGCGCCTCTCCGAGCGCGCCGAGACCTGCGGCGATCCCCGCCTCGACGGCCTGATCGCCGACATCGAGCTGCGCGCCGCCGTCGAGCTGGCCAAGGTCGAAGCCGCGCGCGGCGTCTGACGCAAACTATCGGGGCTCGCGTCGAGCGCAAGACGCGACCCGACCGCGGCGCAGCACGGCGCGTTCGCTCCGGCGCGACCTGAGAACCGGTGACGCCCAGGGTTGACCGCAGGATGGACCCATGGCTCATACCGTCGTCGGCACCCCTGACTCCGTAGCTCAGCTGGATAGAGCAGCCGCCTTCTAAGCGGCAGGTCGTTGGTTCGAGCCCAACCGGGGTCGCCACCGCTCCGTGCGGCCGCAGACGGCGCGAGACGCTGTCGGCATCGGCACCCAATCATCGTCCGGTTCTTCGATTCGGCATCGCGTCTGCTGCCGCCTCTGCCCCGCACCGCATCGTCGACCAGGGCATCTCCGATACCTCCTTCGGACGATCGGGACCGTTGGAAGGGTTCCGCGTGAGGAAAGCCCGCGGGACTTCGCGCCCAATCGCAGAATCGACAATCATCAAAAATTAAGACAAGTCCGCCGCGATTGCGTTACTTGGGTCTCGTCAACTCAGTTCCGACTTGGAGGCACCAATGATCCCTTATCGCGTGAGCGTGCTGGCACCCAACGCCGACGACGACCGAAGCCATAAGGTGATGGTGTTCGGCACCTATGCCGACACCGATGGCGAGGCCTTGCGGACCGTGTCCGGCGCGATGCCGGACGGGTGGCGGGTGGATCGCATTGCCGGTCTTCTGTCTCGGGCCGAGGTCGAACAGCTGCGCCTCGCTCACGGCGAGGTCCGCGAAGTCTCGTCCTTCACCATCGATGGCTTGCTGACGCCCGAGGATGCGCTCTATGCCAGCCAAGAGCGTTCGCGGCCCGAAGCGCCGTGAGTGCCCGGTGAGCCGGATGGCGGGCTCATCGCGGGGCGAACACGGTGATGTTGCTATTGAGCTGATACGTTCCGGTCGGCGGCGTGTTCACGAAGCGCAGGTAGATCGGGCTCTCGCCGAGGATCGCGCCGAAGGACGGCGTGACCGGCATCGGAAAGCACTTGGCGAGGGCCGCGTCGGCCGCCTCCTGATAGTGCCGCTGCGCCTCGGCATCGCCCTTGAGCTGGCGCGCGATGATGCGCGGCGTGCCGCGGATCGCCCCCGTCTTGTCGAGGCCGAGGCGGTAGGCGAGGAGCGAGCCGTCCGTGCCCGCCGGCACCGTCCAGCACGTCGCGAGGGCGGACCGCATGTCCGCCCAGTTGTTGGCTCGCGCTCGCGCTTCGGGTTCCGCCCCGGCCGGCCCGGCGATGCCGCAGAGCACCGCCGCGGCGGCGGAGAGACGGGCGGGGACCTTTCGCATCGGCGAGCGCTCCTGTGGGAAAGGCGCCCCTTCGCGCCATCCGCGTCAACGTGCCGAAGGCCGCTCGGGCTTCACGTCCGTCGCGTTCCGCGCGCCTCACCGCTTTCCCCCTCGGATCAGCCGGAGACCGCCCATGCCCGGCGGCAGGTCGGGCGGACCCGCCCGGTCGAGGTCCGGAAAGTGGGCCTGGCACCTTGGCACGTACTGGTTGCCCCTTCGCGCGCCCGGTCGTTCCCGCCAGGGGCAATCGAGGGCGATGCGCCTCAGCACGTCCGCCAGCGGGGTCTCCGGGCCGAACTTCGCCGCAAGGCGCGCGAGGCGGTAGCTCCCGCTCCGGTGCGGGCACAGGGTGCAGGCCACCCGGACGACGATGAAGGGGTAGGCCGCGAGGCATGGGACCTCTGGCCGTCTCGGTGGCACCGCATCGACTCCCTGGCTCAACCCACGGTGAGAACGAACAAGGAACGAGGCATGCCACCATTGGTTCGGTCAAGCTCGCTCCCGACATGCCTCCGGGATCTGTCCCGGGCTTGGCCGCAGGGCGGGGCGGCGACCGGGTGGCGAACTGGTCCGGCGGATGCTTAGAGACCCGCCCGCCACCGCAGGGATGCCGATGCACTGGCCCGCCGCCTACGCCGACTTCAACGTCTTCCGTCGCCGCCGGAGGCCCGAGCTGCGCTGCGCCGTCCGGCAGGATCGTCCGGTCCCGCGCTTCATCGACGGCGCGATCTGGGAGTTCAGCGGCACGGTGGTGGGCGAGCGGCCGCCGGCCGGCTTCCAGTCGCTGGAGGCCCATGAGGCGATGCTTTCGGCCGGCTACTACCTGTTCCGGTCGCCCGGCGCGCGGAACTGATGGCGGCCCTTCACACCGCGTCCACCTCCTCGAGATCGAGCGTGAGGGTGGCCCGCATGACGACCTTGCCGTTCTGGTCCCGGACGATGGCGAGGTAGTCCTGTCGGTCCGAGACGGCGTCGAGCAGCTGGGCCACCCGCCGCATCACCTGCACCAGCCGCGCCTGCGCGGCCGCGATGTCGGGGAGGTCGAAGCCCTGGGTGTCGCGGACGAAGTTCGTTCCGTCGTGAAGGTCGATGTAGAACAGCGGCATCGCGCGCACCTGCCGTCGGCAAGGCCGCTCCGTACTACGCAGGGGGCGGCGTCCGGTACGGATACGTGGTCGCAGGTCGCACCCGGACCGTGGCGTCGTCGGCCGCGGTGAAACCTCCGCAGGATGCTTCGCATCGCGTGCACGGGAGCCGCTTGGCTGATAGGGTGCGCGCCATGGATGATGCACGCCTCGAAGAGGCTCGCGCCCGGCTCCTCACGGCCTCGTCGCTGCCCGACCTGGTGGCCGCCCTGCGGGACACCGCCCGTACGATCGCCGGCGCCGACGGCATCTCGGTGGTGCTGCGGGACGGCGAGTTCTGCCACTACGTCGCCGAGGACGCGATCCGGCCGCTGTGGAAGGGGCGTCGCTTCCGGCTGCAGGACTGCATCTCCGGCTGGGTCATGCTGAACAAGCACCCGGCCGTCGTTCCCTACATCGAAGGCGATCGCCGCCTGCCCGTCGAGGCGTATCTGGCGACGGCGATGTGCAGCCTGGTGATGATCCCGATCGGCGTGCCGGAGCCCGTGGCGGCGCTCGGCGCCTACTGGAGCGCCTGGGTCGAGCCCGACGACGCCACGGTCTCGCGCCTGCAATCGCTCGCCGACATGGCGACGGCAGCGCTCGCGCGCATGCAGCCGGTGGCATGCGGCGCCCTCCTGGAGCCAGCACTCAGCGCCTGAGCAGGACGGCCCACCTGCATCGGCGTACCGACGCGTCGCGCAGGATCGAAGCCATGGGCTGCCGGGGCGATCCCCGAAGAACGCCCGCGCTGTGCCGGAACGTCGCACCCCGACCCTGGGTTAGCAAACGCGTGGTTCACGCCGAAACCAGGGAGAAACGCCATGAAGATCCTCACGCTGGCTCTCGCCGGCACGCTGATGCTCGGGTCCGCCGCCATCGCGGCGGAGGGCGGCTCGGGTACCACCAAGTCCGGGACCATGAACAGCACCGGCCCGAACGACGCCGGTGCCGGGTCGTCCCCGGGGGCGGCCGGAAGCGGCCCGACAACGGGCGACAAGAGCCGCTCCGGAACGTCCAACAGCACCGGCGCCAACGATGCCGGGGCCGGTTCGACGCCCGGCGCATCCGGGAAGGGCACCGCCGCACCGACCCGCTGAGCCGCGGCCGACCTGAATCGGGTGCCGGGCTCAAGCCCCGGCATCCGCCTGCGATGAGACGCGCCGCCCGTGCGGACTCGACGAACGGTCGGACCGGGGATCGGCCGGCGAAGGCATCCATCCGAGCCGGTCGAACCTTCGTCACCCCCGCGCGCGATCGCGAAAGCCCGATCCGCCGCGCGGAAGACCGGCCGGCGCGGCGGGCGCCGGGGAACGCACTGCAGCAGCCGACGTTCTAGCCGGGAAGCGCGGCTGTTCGCGCCCAGGTCCTCTCAGAATGTCTACGCCCAACCCCGGTCCGAGGAGCCCGTCGTCGGAGGACGGCTCGGTCGTCTGGATCCTGATGCTGGGATCGGCGCTGATCGCCCTCGTGGCGGCGCAGACCCGGAAAGGCACGCCGGCGGTCCAGCCCGCGGCCGAGCGGGCGGTCGAGCGGCGACCGGCGCAGCGGGTGGCGCCGAGCGGGCAGGCGGGAGCGCGCTCGCATTCCGGCCGGGCGGCCCAGCGCATCGCCGAGACCCAGCCCGAGCGCGGCCGCGCCGCGACCAACCCGACCGAGATCACCGCCGCCGGCTGGAAGGACGTCGCCGTGCGCACCTTCCTCGAGTTCAACAAGGACCGGGTCCTGTCGGTGGCGGCGGGCGTCACCTTCTACACCCTGCTCTCTCTGTTTCCGGCGGTTGCGGCGCTCGTGTCCTGCTACGGCCTGTTCGCCGACGTGAACGTGATCAACGATCACCTCGCCAGCCTCCAGGGCGTGCTGCCGTCCGGGGCGATCGAGATCATAGGCGACCAGGTCAAGCGCATCGCCGCCAAGGGCGGCGGCACCCTCGGGCTGACGTTCTTCACCAGCCTGGTGCTGTCGCTGTGGAGCGCCAACGCCGCGATGAAGGCGATGTTCGACGCGCTCAACGTCGTCTACGAGGAGGAGGAGAAGCGCAGCTTCGTCATGCTGAACCTGCGCTCGCTCACCTTCACCGTCGGCGCCCTGGTGTTCACGATCTTCGCACTCGCCTCGATCGTGGTGCTGCCGGTGGTGTTCAACTTCATCGGCATCAGCGCCGGCGCCTGGTACGTCGCGGCCCTGCGCTGGCCGGCCCTGGTCCTCGTGCTGCTCGGTGGCCTGTCGCTGCTCTACCGCTACGGCCCGAGCCGCGAGCGCGCGCGCTGGCGCTGGGTCGGCGTCGGCAGCGTGGTCGCCGGCCTGCTCTGGCTCGTCGCCTCGCTGCTGTTCTCCTGGTACGTGGCGAGCTTCGGCAACTACAACGAGACCTACGGGTCGCTCGGCGCGGTGATCGGCTTCATGACCTGGATCTGGATCTCCTCGACGATCGTGCTGCTCGGCGGCGAGATCAACGCCGAGATCGAGCATCAGACCGGGCAGGACACCACGACGGGCGCGGCGCTCCCGCTCGGCGAGCGCGAGGCGCGCATGGCGGACACCGTCGGCGCGGCGGCGTGACGGGCTCGCAGCGTCAGCCCTCCGGCCCCATATCGCGCGGATCATGCATGCGGAGGACGCGATGAGCGGATCGGATACGATGTCGGCGCCGGAGACCCGGACCGAGGCCGAGTGGCGGGCGGTGCTCTCGCCCGAGCAGTACCGGGTGCTGCGCGAGCACGGCACCGAGCGCGCCGGAACGAGCTGCCTGCTGGCCGAGAAGCGTCCCGGCACCTTCACCTGCGCCGGCTGCGGCACGCCGCTCTTCGTCAACGAGACCAAGTTCGAGTCCGGCACCGGCTGGCCGAGCTTCTTCGAGCCGCTGCCCGGCGCGGTGGAGACCCAGGTCGACCGCAGCCACTGGATGGTACGCACCGAGGCGCATTGCGCGCGCTGCAAGGGGCATCTCGGCCACGTCTTCGACGACGGCCCGGCGCCGACCGGCCTTCGATACTGCATGAACGGAGCATCCCTGGCGTTCACGCCGAAGGAGCCCGGGCCGGACTCGGTTTGAGGCAGGATAGTAAACGCTATCCAAGGTCCTGCGCCGCCGCGGTCTTGATTTCGGCGGCTTTTTGCTTAGTCCCTGAGTGATCGATGGGCAGCGAAGGCCCTGTCCGAAGCGGACGTGACGCGTGCGCCGCCAGGATCGACCCGCGGGACGGCCTCGCGCTCTGCGTGTGGCGCGGCCTTTCCAGCGGTCTTCGTCGCACGGAGCAGAACGGGCCGAACGGCCGGCGGTCACCGACCGCCGGAGCGTCCTTGAGCGGAGGTTGAGTATGAGCGTCGTCCGGCGGTTTCTCGTGGCACCGGCCCTGGTGCGTCTGATCCGCAAGGAGCGCGGCGGCGCCCGTATCACCGAAGGCTACTTCGCGCCGCAGGGCGGGCGGACCTCGTTCGTCCGGGTCGACGGGCAGCAATGCCATCTCGTCCTGATCACCAAGGATGCGGAGGGCGCCTCCGCCGAGGAGCGCACGGACGTGCCCCGCGCACACGGCGACGCGCTGCTCGACGTCTGCTCCGGCAAGGCCGCCTACGACCGTACGGCGGTGTCGCTCGGGACGAAGGAGGCGGTGATCGACCGCTACGTCAGCCCGGGCAGCCTGGATCTCGTCACCGTCACCTTCGACGAGGCCGGCGAGGCGTCGGCCTTCACCGCGCCGACCTGGTTCGGTCGCGACGTGACCGAGGATGCCGCCTATGACCGCCAGGCGCTGGCGCTCCAGGGCATTCCCTCCACCGGCGAGATCGGCCTGAGCAACGCCGCCCTCGATGCCGTCCTCGACCTGATCGAGCCGCGCTTCGGCTTCGGCCGCTACGGCGCCAACGCGCGCTCGGGCGAGAAGCCCGCCGAGAAGGACGGCGTCGTCGACGCGCTGCGCCGGATCGCGGGCACCGGTGCGCCGGCCGCCGCTCCGGTGGCCGCCGCCGTCGCCGCGGCTCCCGTCGTCGAGGCGCCGCCGCCCGCGCCGGAACCGGCCGCAGCCGAGCCGGCGCCGGAGCCCGCAGCCATCCACCCACCGGAGCCGGAAGCCGCCGCCGAGACGGCGCCTCAAGATGCGCGGATCGACGACGTGATCGAGAGCCTGTCCCAGGCCCTCGGCGCCGCGATCCAGCAGCCGCAGGAGCCCGCCTCCGACGATCCGGCCTCGACCTTCGAACGCTGGACCGTCCGCCCCCGGCGCACGCAGCAGACTTGAGCGTCTGCCGCTTCGGACCCCGACGTCACCGACCTTCGAGGACCGCCGTTGCCCCCGCAGCGGCGGTCCTTCGCGTTTGGCGGGCGACCTCAGTTGCGGATGATCACGCTGGCGCCGCCATGGCTGCGGGCGAGGCCGAACAGCCGGCTGGCATGGCCAGGCGCGAGGCGGATGCAGCCGTGGCTGGCGCGCCGTCCGAGATGGCCCACCGCGTAGGTGCCGTGGATCGCGTAGCCGCCCCGGAAGAACATTGCGTGCGGCATCGGCGAGCCGTGATACTTGTGCGAGCGCCACATCGGTGCCATCAGCCCGACCCGGAAGTTGCCGTTCGGGGTGACGTAGCCGTTCCGTGCGGTCGAGACCGGCCAATCGTGCGAGAGCGCCCCGTCGACGTAGACGCGCATGCGTTGGCGCGACTGGTCGATCTGGGCGACGATGCCTGCGCTCGCGGGAACGACGAGGGCCAGGCTCAGGAAACCGCTCGCGGCGGTGAGGACGGCACGGACGAGGGGCACGACGAAGCTCCGGTGATCGGAAAAATCGGCCGACGGACGCGGACGTCCGGCGTCGACTTCGACGCGACCGCGATGACTTCAGTGCCCACTGTACTCTGCCGCGAAAAGACCATTTTTCCTGTAGGAACAGGTTTTTGTCACACCTTCGGCGTGTCGAAATACTCAGCCGCCGTTGAGGCCCGAAGCCAACTTCGCTAGCCTCCGGCCAAATGGGAGGGTGCACGGCAAGCGTGCACGGGCGAGATCATGGCGCAGGCGATGCACGGTTCGACGAACGTAGCGGTGACCGAGAAGGCGATACGCCCGGATCCCTGGTACAAGGTGCTCTACATCCAGGTGCTGATCGCGATCGCGCTCGGCATCCTGCTCGGCTACCTCAGCCCAGATTGGGGCAAGTCGATGAAGTGGCTCGGCGACGGCTTCATCGCCCTGATCAAGATGATGATCGCGCCGATCATCTTCTGCACCATCGTGCACGGCATCGCCTCGATCGGCGACCTGAAGAAGGTCGGCCGCGTCGGCCTCAAGGCGCTGATCTATTTCGAGGTCGTCTCGAGCTTCGCGCTGCTGATCGGCATCATCGTCGGCGAGGTGGTCCGGCCGGGCGCAGGCTTCGGCGCCGACCTGTCCAAGCTCGATGCCAAGGCGGTCGAGGGCTACGCCAGCAAGGCGGCCGCCGACTCCACCGTCGCGCACATCCTCGGCCTGATCCCGAAGAGCTTCTTCGACGCGATGGCGACCGGCGACCTGCTGCAGGTGCTGCTGATCTCGATCCTCACCGGCTGCGTGCTGACCGGGATGGGCGCCAAGGGCGAGGCGATCACCCACGGCATCGACGCGGCCGGCCAGGTGTTCTTCCGCATCATCGGCCTGATCGTGAAGCTCGCTCCCATCGGCGCGTTCGGCGCGATGGCCTTCACGGTGGGCCAGTACGGCATCGGCAAGGTCATCGACCTCGCCTGGCTGGTCGGCACCTTCTACACCACCTCGCTGCTGTTCATCTTCGTGGTACTCGGCGGGATCGCGGCCTTCTGCGGCTTCTCGATCTTCAAGTTCCTCGCCTACATCAAGGACGAGCTCCTGATCGTCCTCGGCACCTCCTCGTCGGAGACGGTGCTGCCGCACATGATGACCAAGATGAAGCGCCTCGGCGCCTCGGATTCGGTCGTCGGCCTCGTGATCCCGACGGGCTACTCGTTCAATCTCGACGGCACCAACATCTACATGACGCTCACGACGCTGTTCCTGGCGCAGGCGGTGGGCGCGGACCTGACCTTCGGGCAGTACGCGACGATCTTCCTCGTCGCGATGCTGACCTCGAAGGGCGCCTCGGGCGTCACCGGCGCGGGCTTCATCACCCTGGCGGCGACGCTGGCCGCGATCCCGGGCACCCCGGTGCCGGTAGCGGCGATGACGCTGGTGCTCGGCGTCGACAAGTTCATGTCCGAGTGCCGCGCGCTGACCAACCTGATCGGCAACGGCGTCGCGACCGTGGTCGTCTCCCGCTGGGAGGGCGAGCTCGACAAGGCCAAGCTCAACCAGGTGATGGCGCACCCCGTCTCGATCGGCACGCACATCTCCGACGAGACGCCCGAGCCGATGACGGTCGAGAGCAATCCGCGCGCGCCGAAGGTCGCCGCCGCGGAGTGATCGCATCGCATACCGGGGCGGCCCACCGCCTCGGCATCGATCTCGGAGGCACCAAGACCGCCGGCATCGTCCTCGATGCCGGCGGTCGCGTTCTGGCCGAGGCCCGCGTTCCGACACCCCGGAACGATTACGCCGGCACGGTGCGGACGATCGCGGACCTCGTCGCCCGACTGGAGGCGAAGGCGGGCGGCACCTGCACGGTCGGCGTCGGGATGCCGGGCGCGATCTCGCCGGCCACCGGCCTCGTGAAGAACGCGAACTCGCACTGGCTCAACGGGCAACGGTTCGGTGCCGACCTCGAGGTCGCGCTCGGGCGGTCCGTCCGCATCGAGAACGACGCGAACTGCCTCGCCGTGTCCGAGGCGGTCGACGGCGCAGGCGCCGGGGCGAGCCTGGTCTGGGCGGTGATCCTCGGGACCGGCGTCGGATCGGGCATCGCCTGGGATCGGCGCCCGCTCGCCGGCCGCGGCCGCATCGCCGGGGAATGGGGCCACAACCCGCTGCCGCGGCCCGGCGACGACGAGCGGCCCGGGCCGGCCTGCTATTGCGGACGTCGCGGCTGCATCGAAACCTGGGTGTCGGGGCCAGGCCTCGCGGCCGACCACGCCCGCCGCACCGGGGTCGCAATCTCGGGCGAGGCCGTGGTCGGGGCGATGCGCGAGGGCGACGTCGTCGCGACAGCGACCTTCGCCGCCTATCTCGACCGGCTCGGCCGCAGCGTCGCGCACGTGGTCAACATCCTCGATCCCGATGTCGTCGTGATCGGCGGCGGGCTCTCGCGGGTCCCGGAACTGATCGCCGGCCTGCCGGCGGCGACCGCACCGCACGTCTTCTCGGACCGCTTCGACACGCCGATCCGCGAGAGCCTGCATGGCGACGCCTCGGGCGTGCGCGGTGCGGCCTGGCTGTGGAACGCCGGATAGCCCGGCGCTCGCCCGCGACGCGCGAAAAGGTACTTGTCACCGGCCGCGATCGGACATAAAGATATCTTTATGTCTAACGATCGCGCCAGCCCGACGGCACCGGTCTCCTTCCCCGACGCGCTGGGCGTGTTGCGGGCGGCGGCGGAGGAGACGCGCCTGCGCATCCTGGCGCTGCTGTCCGAGGGCGAGCTCTCGGTCTCCGACCTCACCGACATCCTCGGCCAGTCCCAGCCGCGGATCTCGCGTCATCTCAAGCTCCTGGTCGAAGCCGGGCTGATCGAGCGCCATCGCGAGGGGGCATGGGCGTTCTTCCGGCTCGCGGAGACCCGCGCCGGCCTGGTCGACCCGCTGATCGCCGGCCTGTCGCGCGACGGCGCGCCGTTGTCCGAGGATCGTGCCCGCCTCGACGCGGTCCGCAGCCAGCGGGCGGAGACCGCAAAGACCTTCTTCGCGCGGCTGGCACCGAAATGGGACGAGCTGCGCTCGCTCCACGTGCCCGAGGCCACCGTCGAGGCGGCGGTGCTCGCGGCTTTGGGCAATCGTCCGGTCCGCAGCCTGATCGATCTCGGGACCGGCACCGGGCGGATGCTCGGGCTGCTGGCGCCGCTCGCCGGCCGGGCGACCGGGCTCGATTCGAGCCACGCCATGCTCTCGGTCGCGCGCGCCAACCTGGAACGGATGGGGTTGGCGCGGGTCGACCTGCGCCAGGGCGACATCCACGCCCCGCCCTTCGCCCGCGGCAGCTTCGACCTCGTGGTGGTGCATCAGGTGCTGCATTACCTCGACGAGCCGGCGCGGGCGCTGCGCGAGGCCGCCCGCCTCGTGGCGCCGGGCGGCCGCCTGCTGGTGGTCGACTTCGCCCCGCACGACCTCGAGTTCCTGCGCGAGTCGCAGGCCCACCGCCGTCTCGGCTTCGCCGCCGATCAGGTCTCGGGCTGGCTGTCCGAGGCCGGGCTCGACACCGTGGTGACCCGCGACCTCGCGCCGACCGAGCAGGCCCAGCTCACCGTCACCCTCTGGCTCGCGGCGGACGGCCGTGTCGCCCCCGAAGCCATCCAGCCCGAACGCGCCGTCGCCTGAGGCGGCCGACGCCCTTCCACGATCGTCTGAACCGAACGACATTGAGGACGAAGCCCATGCCGAACGCCAACCGCCACCGCGCCAGCCGCGACGGCTACCACCCGATCCGCGTCTCGATCGAGTTCTTCCCGCCGAAGACCGAGGAGATGGAGAAGATCCTGTGGTCCTCGATCGAGCGGCTGGCGCCGCTCGGGCCGAAATTCGTCTCGGTGACCTACGGGGCCGGCGGCTCGACCCGCGAGCGCACTCACAACACCGTGGCCCGGATGGTGACCGAGAGCGGCCTCAAGCCGGCTGCCCACCTGACCTGCGTGGACGCGACCCGCGACGAGATCGACGCGGTGGTGCAGTCCTACTGGGATGCCGGCGTGCGCCACATCGTGGCGCTGCGCGGCGATCCCGCCGAGGGCGTCGGCCACGCCTATCGCCCGCATCCCGGTGGCTACGCGCAGACCTCGGACCTCGTCGCCGGCATCAAGCGCATCGGCGACTTCAAGGTCTCGGTCTCGGCCTATCCCGAGAAGCACCCCGAGGCCGCCTCGCTCGACGCCGACATCGACGCGCTGAAGGCCAAGGTCGACGCCGGCGCAGACCAGGCGATCACGCAGTTCTTCTTCGAGAACGACGTCTACCTGCGCTACGTCGACAAGGTGCGCGCCGCCGGCATCGACATCCCGATCATCCCCGGCATCCTGCCGGTGCAGAACTTCAAGCAGGCCGCCAACTTCGCCCGCCGCACCGGCGCTTCGGTGCCGTATTGGCTGGCGGCGCGCTTCGACGGGCTCGATGGCGACGTCGAGACCCGGCGGCTGGTGGCGGCGGCGGTGGCGGCCGAGCAGGTGCTCGACCTCGTCGACGAGGGCGTCAACGACTTCCACTTCTACTCGATGAACCGCTCCGACCTCGTCTACGCGATCTGCCACCTGCTTGGCCTGCGCGCCCAGGCACCGAAGGTGGCGACGGCGAAGGCGGCCTGATCGATCGACCTCCCGTCATCCCGGGGCGCCGCGGGCGCGCCCGGGATCCAGACGCGCGAACCTTGCCGACAAGTCTTTGACGGCAGCCGAAACCGGCCTTCCGGACCCGTCGCGGTTCTGGATTCCGGGCTCCGCTGCGCGGCCCCGGAATGACGAGTGAGACATCCATGACCGACCTTCGTCCCGTCGACGGCACCGAGATCGAAGCCGCCCTGCGCCAGCGCGCGCGGGAGAAGATCCTCGTCCTCGACGGGGCGATGGGCACCGTGATCCAGCGCCTCGGCTACGGCGAGGCCGACTTCCGCGGCGAGCGCTTCAAGGACCACGCCCACGACCAGAAGGGCAACAACGACCTGCTGATCCTGACGCAGCCCGATGCGATCCGGCAGATCCACCTCGACTACTTCCTCGCCGGCGCCGACGTCTGCGAGACCAACACCTTCTCCGGCACCACGATCGCGCAAGCCGATTACGGCATGGAATCGGTGATCCACGAGCTGAACGCGCAGGGCGCGCGCCTCGCCCGCGAGGCCGCCAAGCTCGCTGAGGAGCAGGACGGCCGCCGCCGGTTCGTCGCCGGCGCCGTCGGCCCGACCAACCGCACGCTCTCGATCTCGCCGGACGTGAACAACCCCGGCTACCGCGCCGTGACCTTCGATCAGGTCAAGCAGGCCTATGCCGAGCAGGTCCGCGGCCTGATGGACGGCGGCGCCGAGCTGATCCTGATCGAGACGATCTTCGACACGCTGAACGCCAAGGCGGCGATCGCCGCCACCTGGCAGGTGTTCGACGAGCGCGGCGTCACCCTGCCGATCCAGATCTCCGGCACGATCACCGACCTGTCCGGGCGCACCCTGTCGGGCCAGACCCCCGAGGCGTTCTGGAACGCGCTGCGCCATTGCCGGCCGCTGACCTTCGGCCTCAACTGCGCGCTGGGCGCCCGCGAGATGCGCGGCCACATTTCGGAGCTGTCCCGCGTCTGCGACACGCTGGTCTGCGCCTACCCGAATGCCGGCCTGCCCAACGAGTTCGGCCTCTACGACGAGAGCCCGGAGGCGATGGCCAAGCTCGTCGCCGAGTTCGCCGAGGGCGGCATCGTCAACATGGTCGGCGGCTGCTGCGGCACCACGCCGGACCACATCCGCGCCATCTCCGAGGCCGTCGCCGGCAAGACGCCGCGGGTAATTCCTGAGATCGCGCCGCTGATGCGCCTATCCGGCCTGGAGCCGTTCACGCTGACGAAGGAGATCCCCTTCGTGAACGTCGGCGAGCGCACCAACGTCACCGGCTCGGCCAAGTTCAGGAAGCTCGTCACCGCCGGCGACTACGCCGCCGCCCTCGACGTCGCCCGCGACCAGGTCGCGGCCGGGGCCAGCATCATCGACGTCAACATGGACGAGGGCCTGCTCGATTCCGAGAAGGCGATGGTCGAGTTCCTCAACCTGGTCGCCGCCGAGCCCGACATCGCCCGCGTGCCGGTGATGGTCGATTCCTCGAAGTTCCACGTCATCGAAGCCGGCCTGAAGTGCATCCAGGGCAAGGCGATCGTGAACTCGATCTCGATGAAGGAGGGCATCGAGAAGTTCGTTCACGACGCGAAGGTGTGCCGCTCCTACGGCGCGGCCGTGGTGGTGATGGCCTTCGACGAGGACGGCCAGGCCGACACGCTCGAGCGCAAGGTCGAGATCTGCACCCGGGCCTACAAGGTGCTGACCGAGGAGGTCGGCTTCCCGCCCGAGGACATCATCTTCGATCCGAACGTGTTCGCGGTCGCGACCGGCATCGAGGAGCACAACGGCTACGGCGTCGCCTTCATCGAGGCGACCCGCATCATCCGCGAGACGCTGCCCCACGCCCACATCTCGGGCGGCATCTCGAACCTGAGCTTCGCTTTCCGCGGCAACGAGCCGGTGCGCGAGGCGATGCACGCGGTGTTCCTGTACCACGCGATCAAGGTCGGCATGGACATGGGCATCGTCAACGCGGGCCAGCTCGCGGTCTACGACCAGCTGCCGGCGGAGCTGCGCGAGCTGTGCGAGGACGTGGTCCTGAACCGGCGCGACGACGCCACCGATCGCCTTCTGGAGGCGGCCGAGCGCTTCAAGAGCGGCGCCTCGGCCCAGGCCAAGACCGCCGACCTGACCTGGCGCGAGGGCACCGTCGAGAAGCGCATCGAGCACGCGCTGGTCAACGGCATCACCGAGTACATCCTCGCCGACACCGAGGAGGCCCGCCAGGGCGTGGCGCGGCCGCTCCACGTCATCGAGGGCCCGCTCATGGCCGGCATGAACGTAGTCGGCGACCTGTTCGGCTCGGGCAAGATGTTCCTGCCGCAGGTGGTGAAGTCCGCCCGCGTGATGAAGCAGGCGGTGGCCTACCTCGAGCCGTACATGGAGGCGGAAAAGCTCGCCAACGGCGGCGACGGGCAGCGCCGCGCCGCCGGCAAGGTGCTGATGGCCACCGTGAAGGGCGACGTCCACGACATCGGCAAGAACATCGTCGGCGTGGTCCTGGCCTGCAACAACTACGAGATCATCGACCTCGGCGTGATGGTGCCGGCGACCAAGATCCTCGAGGTCGCCAAGCGCGAGAACGTCGACATCGTCGGCCTCTCCGGGCTGATCACGCCGTCGCTGGACGAGATGGTGCACGTCGCCGCCGAGATGGAGCGCGAGGGCTTCGACGTGCCGCTGCTGATCGGCGGCGCCACCACCAGCCGCGTCCACACCGCGGTGAAGATCCACCCGTCCTACCAGCGCGGGCAGGCGATCTACGTCACCGATGCCAGCCGCGCGGTCGGCGTGGTCTCGAGCCTGATCTCGAAGGAGACCCGCGGCGGGGTGATCGAGAAGGTGCAGGCGGAATACGCCAAGGTCGCCGACGCCCACGCTCGCTCGGAGCTCGACAAGCAGCGCCTGCCGCTGGCCAAGGCCCGCGCCAACGCGTTCAAGATCGACTGGACCGATTACGCGCCGAAGAAGCCGAGCTTCACCGGGACGCGCGTCTACGGCTCGTACGAGGTGGCCGACCTCGTGCCCTACATCGACTGGACGCCGTTCCTGCAGACCTACGAGTTCAAGGGCCGCTACCCCGCGATCTTCGAGGACCCGAACCAGGGCCCGGCGGCCAAGGCCCTGTTCGAGGACGCGCAGGCGATGCTCAAGCAGATCGTCGCCGAGCGCTGGTTCAACCCGAAGGCGATCCTCGGCTTCTGGCCGGCCAACGCGGTCGGCGACGACATCCGCCTCTACACCGGCGAGAGCCGCTCGGAGACGTTGGCGACCTTCCACGGCCTGCGCCAGCAGCTGTCGAAGCGCGACGGGCGGCCGAACACCTGCCTGTCGGACTTCGTGGCGCCTGCCGAGACCGGGATCGCCGACTACGTCGGCGGCTTCGTCGTCACGGCGGGCCTGGAAGAGGTGCGGATCGCGGAGAAGTTCGAGCGCGCCAACGACGACTACCGCTCGATCCTGGTCAAGGCGCTCGCCGACCGCATCGCCGAGGCGTTTGCCGAGCGCATGCACGAGCGCGTGCGGCGCGAGTTCTGGGGCTACGCGGCGGACGAGACCTACACGCCGGAAGAACTGGTGCGCGAGGAATACGACGGCATCCGCCCGGCCCCGGGCTACCCGTCGCAGCCCGATCACACCGAGAAGGTCACGCTGTTCGACCTGCTCCAGGCCGAGCGCCGCATCGGCGTGAAGCTCACCGAATCCTACGCGATGTGGCCGGGCTCGTCGGTCTCCGGCCTCTACCTCGCCCACCCGAAGGCGCACTACTTCGGCGTCGCCAAGGTGGAGCGCGACCAGGTCGAGGACTACGCGATGCGCAAGGGCATGGACCTGCACGCCGTGGAGCGCTGGCTCGGACCGATCCTCAACTACGATCCGGCGCGCTACCTGGCGGTGGCGGCGGAGTAGGCCGCCTCGACTTTGCGGCTCCGGCCTCCCGATCTATCCTCGTGACGGACATCGGGAGGTCGGCATGTCGAACATCGCGAAGATCATCCGATCGGACGGGGAGGAGGCGGTACAATTGCCGCCCGGTTTCCAGTTCGAGGGCGACACGGTGCGGATCCGACGCGACGGCGAGGCGGTCATCCTCGAACCGATCGTGGATGAGTGGGCTTGGCTCGAAGCCATCGCCGTCAAGCTCGACCCTGACGTCCTCGATGCCATCCTGAAAGCCACGGATGAAGATGTGCCGCAGCAAGACCGCCCGGCGCTCGACGAACTCTGATGCTCTATCTGCTTGATACCAATGTCGTAGTGGCTTTGCTGAAGCAACGACAACGGGTTTGGGAGCGGTTGCGAGCACATCGGCGGCGCGATTTCGGCGTTTCGGCGATTGTTTCGCACGAGTTGTTCTTCGGCGCCTATCATGGTGATCGCCAAGACGAAACGCTCGCCGGGATCGATGCCCTGCGCTTCCCCGTGATCGATTTCACCGTCGCCGACGCCCGCCAGGCCGGCGAGATCCGTGCGGGCCTCGCCGCGGCCGGAACGCCGATCGGCCCCTACGACGTCCTGATCGCCGGGCAGGCGCTCGCGCGCGACGTGACGCTCGTCACCCGCAACGTCCGCGAATTCTCGCGCGTCCCCGGCCTGCGGGTCGTGGATTGGGAAGGCGGCGCATAAGCCGGCGCCTGTGTCCCGGCGGAGCTTGACCGGGCGGCCCTCGCGGCTTCAATGCCCGTGCGGGTCGTCCGCGGGTCGGTTGCGTGGAGACGGGTATGAAGCGGCTGGCGTTTGTCATCGCCGTCGCGACGGGCCTCGCGGTCACCGGATGCACCGGGTTTTCCCACATCTCCAAGACCTATGTCAGCCTGACGCCCCAGGTCGTGACGATTTCCTGCAACGACCCGTACGAGGTCTACGACCAGCGCCAGCAACGGCGGATGCTGATCGTCTCGAACGCGGTGCGCGAGTTCACCGGCTGCGGCATCGGCGACCGCTATGCCGACCGCGACCCCGGCGAGACGCGGGCGGCGCGCTTCCGCCTGGCGGCGCGGACCTACCTCGACGAGACGGTGCGCGAGGATTGCAGGATCACCGGCGAGACGGTGTTCACCGACCTGCAGACCGAGTTCGTCTACGCCTGCGGCGCCCCGATCGAGCCGCGCACCGCGAAGGTTCCGCGCCTGCCCGGGCGCACCAATCCCGGCATCGGGCTGCGCTGAGCCGCTATCGCTTGGCGGGCTGCGGGAAGCTGCGCTCGGCGGCGTCGCCCGAGGCGGCGAGCAACGTGCGGGCGAAGGCGCGCGCCTCCGCCCGGCTCAGGCTAAGGATGGCGGTGACCGGCTTTCCGTCGAGGTCGGGCAGCCCGAGCTCGAGGCGCACGCCGTCGCCCGCCGCCGCCGCGGACAGGCTCCAGCCGCGTTCGCCCGCGGGGCCCGGTTCCTGCTCCGGATCGCTCATCGTCGTGCATTCCCGTTCGGTCGCCGTCCTGCATGACCGATCGCGCCCGCGGAGGCCAGAGCCGGCGCCGGGCTTTATCGAGGCGGCCGCCCGGTCCGGCGGTTGACGAAGCTCTCCGGGGATGATGTCTGCGCGGCCGACCGCGCCTCGCCGGGGCGCCGCTTCCAAGGCCGAGAGACATGTCCGAGATCTGGTTCCGCACGGGCGAGGCGACGGTGCTCGCCGCCGAGGGGCAATACACTGACGCGATGCCCGAGGTGCTGATCGGCTCGACGCGGGGCCCGGTCGGCCAGGCCTTCGCCGGCATGATGGGCCAGGTGCAGGGCCACACCCGGATGTTCGTGGTGCGCGACCTCAACCAGCTCGTGCGCCCGGCGACGATGATGACCACGAAGGTCACGATCCACACCGCGGAATACGCCGAGCTTCTCGGCGGCGTGGTTCAGGCCGCGACCGGCGACGCGATCGTCGATTGCGTGATCGAGGGCATCCTGCCCAAGGACGGCTTGGACGAGCTGTGCATGATCATCATGATCTGGCTCGACGAGCGCTGCGGCGCCGATCCGAACGTGGACCGCAAGGACCTCTACCGCACCAACTACGAGGCGACGAAGCTCGCCATCGGCCGGGCCATGCGGGGCGAGCCGACGATCGAGGAGCTCATCGCCAATCGCAAGACGGTGAAGCACTACGCCCTCGAGGACGTGGTCGAGTACTGAGGCGAACGCTCAGGCCGTCCTCCGCGCGCGTGCCAGGGAGGTGCGCGCGTAGAGGTCGACGACCCGGCAATCCAGGCCGGCGGCGGACAGGATCAGGCGCTCGCCGGGATCGGTCAGGCGTCGCGTGATCCAGCCGCCCGGGTCGCGGATGGCGAGCGTCACCGCGACGACCGGCTGTTCGATCAGCAGGACGACCTCGCACATCGGCAGGGCCTGGTAGCCTGCCAGCTTGATCGCGATCTTCCCGCGGTTCGAGCCCGAGGGCTTCCGGCGGTCGCTGGTGGAGATGATCTCGGCGCGAGGTAGCAGGTCCCGGAAACGCTTCGGCCGGGCTCGAAGTCGGATCGATCGATCACGGCGGCGTCGGGAACGTAGGCGTTCCCCTCGATCACCGGCCGAAGGTCGATCGCCGGGTTCTACAGGACCACACGGTCGGAGCCGATCCGTTCGAGGCCCTCACTCAGCCGCCGGTCGAGGTTTCCGGCGATGATCTGATGATTGATGCTCGGCTGCGCCTGCATGACGAAACGCCCTTCGATGAGTTCCCATTTCTCCTCGTCGATGGGGCGCGACGAAGTCCCAGAAGCTTCGATGCGCGTCGAGGCGGGAAGCATCCGTCAGCAAGGCGGGCATGATGGGCTCCGTGCCGAGAACGTCTGCGAGAGAGATCGGCCCGACCGCGCGACCGGTCAAGAGCATGTCAGCCCGGCGGGATGCGGCCGACCGAGCAGAGGGTACGGATCGAGCCGGTGCTGTCGGTGTAGCAGCTCGCCGACCAGCCGTTCTGCTGGACGAACGACTTGCGCCGCTCCGAGAGCGCGGTGGCATGCGCCGTGGCGATGATGCCCTGGACCGCGCCGGCCGACTCGCCGACGAGCAGCTCGGAGGCGATCGACAGGTCGCGGAAGAAGGCGGCCGACGGCGTCGTCTCGCCGGAGCTCGCCTGGACGATCGGCTCGGCCCGGCAGGTCAGGTCGAGCTTGATCGCGCCGGGCACCCGGATGTCGATGCTGGGGCCGGCGCGGCGCCCGACCTTGCCGCCTGTGGCGGCGGCGACCCTCTGGGCGAGGCCGTCGCATTCGTCGGCGCGGGCAGCGGCGGGGATCAGCAGGAGGCAGGCGAGGGCGAAGCGAAGCATGGCCGCACCATACGCGCAGCCGGTCGGCTGTCGAGGCTCGGCGCGCGGCGCCCTCAATGGAAATCCCGGCTGCGATAGGTCCGCCGGTCGGTGGGAGCCCCGAAATCGTTGGTCTCGGGTGGCAGGCGCACGCCGCCGGCGCGAAGCTCGAGCAACTCCTCCGTCAGGTCGCGGAACCGCTCGGCGACGAGGTGGACCACGCCCTCGGCCCGCTGCACCCGGCCCTGCACCGCGAGGAAGCGGGCGTTCATCGCGGCGCGGCGGTTGGCCTCGAACACCTTCTTCCAGACGATGACGTTGGCGATGCCGGTCTCGTCCTCGAGGGTCAGGAACACCACGCCCTTGGCGGTGCCGGGCCGCTGCCGCGTCAGCACCAGCCCGGCCACGGTGACGCGACCGTTCTGGGGAAAGCCGGGATCGTGATGCTCGCGGGCCGGGACGGCGCCGATCCGGGCGAGCCGGGCGCGGAAGAACGCGACCGGGTGGCCCTTCAGCGAGAGCCCGGTGGCGGAATAATCCTCGGCCACCTGCTCGGAAGCCGGCATCGGCGGCAGCGCCACGGTCGGCTCGTCGCGGAAGAGCCCGTCGTCGGCATGGAAGGCGAAGAGCGGCAACGGCGCCTCCAGCAGGTGCGCGCGCCGGCCGAGGGCTTCGTCCGGCACGGGCTTGGCGATGCGACCGCCCTCCAGCGTCCGCACCATCCACAGGGCCGCCCGCCGGTCGAGGTCGAGGGACCGGAACGCGTCGGCCTCGGCCAGCCGCTCCAGGGCGTTGCGGGACAGCGCCAAGGCCGCCTGCAGGCCCTCGATGCTGGCGTAGCCGTTGGCCCGCAACGCCACGAGCCGGCGCATCGCAGCCTGCGGCAGCCCGGTGATCTGCCGCAGGCCGATCCGCACCGCGAGCCGCTTCGGCACCCCGGGCGGGGGAACCTCCGCGGCCGGCTCCAGGGTGCAGTCCCAGTCGCTGGCATTGACGTCGGGCCCGCGCACCTCGACGCCGTGGGCGCGGGCGTCGCGCACCAGCTGCGCCGGCTGGTAGAAGCCCATCGGCTGCGAATTGAGGATCGCGGCCAGGAACACGTCCGGGTGCCGGCATTTCAGCCAGGCCGAGGCGTAGACCAGCAGCGCGAAGCTCGCCGCATGGCTCTCCGGGAAGCCGTAGGTGGAGAACCCGCGGATCTGCGCGAAGCAGCGCTCGGCGAAGTCCCTCGGGTAGCCCCGTCCGGTCATCCCGCCGATGAACTTCTGCTCGAAGCCGCCGATCGTGCCGACGTGCCGGAAGGTCGCCATCGCCCGGCGCAGGCCGTCGGCCTCGGCCGGGGTGAAGCCGGCCGCGGTGATCGCGATCTGCATGGCGTGCTCCTGGAACAGCGGCACGCCGAAGGTCTTTTCGAGGACCTTCTCCAACTCGTTAGCCGGCCCGTGATCGGGGTGGGGGGCCGGGTATTCCACCGGTTCGGCACCCGACCGCCGCCGCAGGTAGGGGTGCACCATGTCCCCCTGGATCGGGCCGGGGCGGACGATCGCGACCTGCACCACGAGGTCGTAGAATGCGTTCGGCTTCAGCCGCGGCAGCATCGACATCTGCGCCCGGCTTTCGACCTGGAACACGCCGACGGAATCGGCCTTCGACAGCATCGCGTAGACCTCCGGCTCCTCCGGCGGCAGGTCGGCGAGGGTCGGGTAGTCGAGGCCGTAGTCGCGGGCCAGGAAATCGAGCCCGCGGCGGATGCAGGTGAGCATGCCGAGCGCCAGCACGTCGACCTTCATCAGGCCGACCACGTCGATGTCGTCCTTGTCCCATTCGATGAAGGTGCGGTCGGGCATCGCGGCGTTGCCGACCGGCACGGTCTCGTCGAGCCGCCCGCGGGTCAGAACGAACCCGCCGACGTGCTGCGACAAGTGCCGTGGGAAGCCGATCAGCGAGACCGCGAGGTCCACCGCCTGCCGGATCGCCGGGTTTCCGGGATCGAGGCCGGCCTGGGCCACGTGCTTGTCCGGCAGGTCCTTGCCCCACGACCCCCACACGGTCTCGGCGAGCGAGGCGGTGATGTCCTCGGTCAGCCCCAGCACCTTGCCGACCTCGCGGATGGCCGAGCGCGGGCGGTAGTGGATCACCGTCGAGCAGATCGCCGCGCGCTCGCGGCCGTACTTGCCGTAGAGGTACTGGATCACCTCCTCGCGGCGCTCGTGCTCGAAGTCGACGTCGATGTCGGGCGGCTCGTCGCGGTTCTCGGAGATGAAGCGGGCGAACAGCAGGCGGATCTGGGTCGGGTCGACCGCGGTGATGCCGAGGCAGAAGCACACGGCGGAGTTGGCGGCCGAGCCGCGGCCCTGGCACAGGATGCCCCGGCCGCGCGCGAACTCCACGATGTCGCGGATGGTGAGGAAGTACTGCGCGTAGTGCATCTTCGCGATGAGGGCGAGCTCCCCATGAAGGGTCCTCTCGATGTCCTCGGGGACGCCGTCGGGGAAGCGCCAGCGCGCGCAGTCCCAGACCCGTTCCTCCAGGTAGTCCTGAGGCGTCCGGTTCGGCGGCACCGGCTCCTCGGGGTACTCGTAGCTCAGCATCCCGAGGGAGAAGCCGCAGGCCTCCGCGATCTCGACCGTGCGGGCGAGCGCCTCCGGATGGTCGGCGAACAGCCGCGCCATCTCCGAAGGCGGCTTGAGATGGCGCTCGGCGTTGGCTTCCAGGCGGTAGCCGGCCTCCGCGAGGGTGCAGCCCTCGCGGATGCAGGCGATCACGTCCTGCAGCGGACGCCGGTCGGGATGGTGGTAGAGCGCGTCGGACACCGCGACCATCGGCGCGCCGAGGCGATGCCCGAGCTCGGCGAGGAGCCCGAGACGCCGGCGCTCGTCGCCGCGGTGGCGGTGGCTGGCACCGAGCCAGACCCTTCCGGGGGCGGCGGCTGCCAGCGCCTCGACCCGGGCGGAGAAGGCCGCGGGCGGCACCAGCCGCCGCCCGGGGGGCATCGCGATGAAGACCTGTCCCTCGGCCGCCTCCAGCATCTCCGCGAAGGAGAAGCGGCATTCGCCCTTACGCGCCCGCCGGTTGCCCGAGGACAGCAGCCGGCACAGGCGGCCGTAGCCCGCCCGATCCATCGGGTAGGTCACCGCCTCGAACCCGTCCTCGGTGACGAGCCGCACCCCCGGCAGGAACGGGATGTTCCAGATGTCCTTCGCGCCCGGTCGCTCCGGCTTCACCCGCGCCGCCGCATAGGCGCGGACCACCCCGGCGAGGGTGTTGCGGTCGGCGATGCCGATGGCGCGGAGCCCGTAGGCGATCGCCTGCTCGACGTATTCCTGCGGATGCGAGGCGCCGCGCAGGAACGAGAAGTTGGTCGAGACGGCCAGTTCCGCGTAAGCCGCCGCCGTCACGCGAACAGCCCGTGCACGAACCAGGCGGCCGGCCGGTCGGCCAGGTTCGGGCCGTCGCGGTAGAGCCAGAGCCGGCGGCCGGATTCACACTCGACGACGTAGTAGTCACGCGGGACGCCGGACTCGCGCCACCATTCGGGCTCGATCCGTTCCGGCCCTTCCGAATGCGCGATCCGATGGAGGCGGGAGCGCCAGCGGAAGCGGCGCGGCGGCCCCTCCGGCACCAGGGCGATCACGTCCTCGGCCGCCTCGCCGCGGTCGAACAGCACCAGCGGCCGGGGACCGATGCCGGCATCGGGATCGGGCCAGTGCAGGACGACGCGCTCGATGCGCCAAGGTTCGGTGCGCCAAGGTTCGGTGTGCCAGGGGGCGATGCGGTCGGCGCGCTCGGGCACGTGGCTCGCACGGGGGCTCAGGCGGATCACGGGTCGGCCGAAGCGCTGGCGCAGGGCGTCGGCGAGGCCGGCGGTCCGGTCGTCCTGAGGGGCGGGGCCGGTGGCGAGGGTAGCCTGGCGGCCGGGCATCGGGCCGGTGGCGGACACGTCCAGGCGGACCGTCTCGAAGCCGAAGCCGGCATCCAGGCCAGAGCCGAGCCGTTCGAGCCGAAGCTGCAGCAGGCGCGCGACATGGTCGGGGCTGCGGCTCGGCTCGGACAGGCCGAGGTCGAGGGCGCGCACCACGTCGTCGACCCGGTGCAGCGACAGGCGAAAGCCGCGGGCGCCGAGCCCGTCCGCCTCGAGGCGCGGCGCGATCTCGGCCATCAGCCGCCGCACCGTGGCGACGATGATCTCCTGGCTGCCGATCGGATCGAGGAAGCCGCGGGCGGCGCCGTAGCGCACGGGTTCCGTGACCGGGACGAGCGGCTCTGGCCGCCGCCCGGCCGCCTGGTCGAGGCGAACGAGGAGTGCCGTGCCGAAGCGGCGGGCCAGCGGCGGGCGCGGCGCGTCGAGGACGGCGCCGATCCTGCGCAGGCCGAGCCGCTTCAGGGCGACGGCGACGGCTGGTTCGCAGCGCAGGGCCTCGACGGGGAGGGGCCTCAGGGCCTGCTCGGTCCTCTCCGATGGGACGCAAATGGTCTCGCCGCGCCCGTATCGCGCGAGGGCGAAGGCCGCGCCGGGCGTGTCGGCGAGCGCGATCCGTGCCGGGATCCCAGATCGCGCGAGGCGCGCGGCGAGGTCCGCGACCAGATCGGCTTCGCCGCCCAGGAGGTGGGCCGCCCCCGTGACGTCGAGGTACAGGCCGTGGCAGGCCTCGGCCGGGCCGAAGGGGACGACGCACGGCGTGTAGCGCTGCGCCCAGAGGCAGAGCCTGGCGAACGCCGCTGCGTCGGCGGCCGGATCGGCTGGGTGGACGTGGAGCGGGGTCGAGATCCGCGCCCGCACGCGGCCCAGCGGCTCGCCGCGTCGCAGGCCGAGGGCGGCTGCGGCGGGGTTCACGGCGGTGAGCCGTAGGCCGCCGGCCCCGGCGGCGGCGATCACCAGGGGGACGCCATCATCCGGCGCGGCTCCCGCGCGCATCAGGCGCGCGACGGGCCAGTCCGTCAGGCAGATCGAAACGATGCGCGGCATGATCCCACTCCAGGAGCCAGTCGCCCGGCCGGCCGTTGCGGCAGCGGTCGAGCCGTGCGCGCCAACGGGGACGCAGGGTGCAGCCGAACCGGTCGCGCGCCGCGCCGCCGGCTGCGATCCGCCAGCGCGTCGCCGCGCCGTTCGGCAAGTCGGCCCGGCCGGGCCGCAGGATGAGGAGAAGGGGCGGCGCGGTGCCGAAGGATCCGGCGGCCAGCTGCAGGCGCCGGCCTGGCTTCAGCGGAAGCCCATCCGCGACGAGCCCGGCCACCGCCGCGAGGTGCCCGGCGCGCAGCGTCTCCTCGAGGGCTCCGAACACGGAAGCGTCGGCCTCGGCCTCCAGCAGCAGCAGGCGCCCCGGATCGAGCCCGAGCCCGGTGAGGCCGTGGCCGTAGGGGATTGGATGGCCGGGGGCGACGACGAGGAGGGCGTCGCCCGCCGCCCGCGCGAGATGGCGGGCGACCAGGGCCAGCACGAAGCCGAGGGCCGAGGCTTCGTCGCCTGCGCCCTCGGGGGCGACCTCGTGCAGGAGGCCGAGGCCGAGGCCTCCGCCGGGAAGCCGGGCGTCGAGGTCGGCGACGCCCAACGGCAGCACGCCGCCCGCGCCGGGGCGCCGCTCCGCGTCGAGGCGGGCCCGCAATTCCGCGAGCCGTTCCGCCGTGGACGGTCCCTGCTCATCCGGCTCGTCACGCGACCGCTCCATCCCGTCCCAGCTCCGACATGACGTCAGATAAGAACAAAACAAGAACACTTTCAAACGGTTTCGCACCGCCCGAAAATAGTCCCGCCGGGGCAGCAGCTTGGCCTGTGGACGGGTGTGGAAGGGTGTGGATCGGCTCCATTTGGAGGCGGCCATGGCCAGGGTTGACCCCGGTGGCAGCCGGGCGGCAATGTCCCGCCGCCGCGCGATCCGGCGGCGGGGAATGTCCGACATGATCCTTCATCGCGCGCGCTTCGCCACGCTGATCGCCGGATGCCTGGTCCTCGCCGGCGGCGCGCAGGCCCAGCAGCCGGCAGCGCCGGGACTCGATGCGCCCGCCGCGTCCGCACCGGCCCGCCAGCGTGCGCGTCGGCCTCAAGCGCCCTCCCAGCCGATCATGGTCTACGACGCCCGCATTGAGGCCGGCGACCTGCGGATCTCAGGTTCGGTGCGCAAGGGCGGCGCCGTCGTGGTGATGGACGAGGACGTGTCGGTGATGGCCGATTCCCGCGGCCGCTTCCTGTTCCGTCTGGCCTACCGGCCGGGCAGCTGCGTCGTGTCGCTGAAGAGCAACGAGGACGAGCGCGAGGCGGTGATCGCCAACTGCGCCCCCGAGGGACAGGCCGGCGCCAAGGGCGAGACCGGTGTGCGCGGCGAGCCCGGCCCGCAGGGCGTGGCGGGGCTTCCCGGCCCGGCCGGACCGGCGGGCGAGGCCGGCCCGAAGGGCGAGACGGGTCCCAGAGGCGAGACGGGTCCTAAGGGCGAGACGGGTCCGAAAGGAGAGGCGGGCCCCAGAGGCGCGGCGGGCCCCCAGGGAGATGCGGGACAGAAGGGGGAAGCCGGCCCGGCGGGACCTGCCGCCGCCGCGCTCCCTGCCGCAGCCCCCGCGACGCCGTTTCGGGCGGTACGGAGCGAGACCTGCCCGGCCACCGGCTGCGAGATCGCCTGCGCGGGCGGCGAGGTCTTCGTCTCGGCCTACTGCCTCAAGGCCGGCGCCCCGGTCTTCTCGCAAGGCACCGACGGGACGGCAACCGCCTCCTGCCCGTCGGAAGCCGCCGGCATGGTCGGGTTCTGCGCGCGGATGTGACGGTCGCGTCACCGGATCGATCGCGCGAGGCACGGCACGCTCCCTCTTCCAGAGGGGAAGGGTCGGGGTGAGGAGCGTGACTTCTCCGCAAAGCTCACGCCCCTCAACCTGTCCATCTCCTTATGGGAGATGGGACCCGCGCTTCGAACCGGCCGGTCGGTCGCGCAGGGGATGAGGTAATTCCAGGCCTCAGCCGCGGCCGGAACGTACCGCGAGCCAGATCACGTGGCGGGCGCCACCCTTTCGGCCGTTGGCGCGGGTGGGGACCTCCTCGACGCTCAAGCCCGCATCGTGCAGGCGGCGGCCGAAGCTGCGGTCCGGCCCCGCGGACCAGACCGCTAGGACCCCGCCCGGACGCAGGGCGGCATAAGCGGCGCCGAGGCCGGCCGGATCGTAGAGCCGGTCGTTGGAGGCCCGCGTCAGGCCGTCCGGCCCGTTGTCGACGTCGAGCAGGATCGCGTCCCAGGCGGCCGGACGCTCGCCGATCGCGCGCGCCACGTCCACCTCGCGCAAGGTTACGCGGGGATCGACGAGGATGCCGTCGAACACGCCGGCGAGGGGTCCGCGCGCCCAGGCGGCCACAGCGGGCACGAGCTCGGCCACCGTCACCGCCGCTCCAGGAGGCAGCGCACCGAGCGCGGCGCGCAGGGTGAAGCCCATGCCGAGCCCGCCGATCAGCACGTGCGGCGCCCTGCGCGATGCGATCCTGCCGCAGGCCAGGGTCGCCAGCGCCTCCTCCGAGCCGCTGAGCCGGCTGTTCATCAGCTCGTTCTGGCCGAGCATGATCGCGTACTCGGTGCCCCGCCGCCGCAGCCGCAGGGTGCCGCCGTCGCCGGGGATCGAAGCGGTGTCGAGGTTCTCCCAGGGGATCATGCGGCGCTCACGTCCTCTCGTCCGGCAAGCCACGCCGCCATTCCGGCCGCCGCCGCCCGACCGCTGCTGATCGCGCCCTGGAGCAGGTAGCCGCCGGTGGGCGCCTCCCAGTCGAGCATCTCGCCGGCCACGAACAGGCCCGGCCGCTTCCGAACCATGAAGCCCGCGTCGAGCCCGTCGAAGCCGACACCGCCGGCGGTTGAGATCGCACGCTCGATCGGAGCCATCGCGTGCAGGCGCAACGGTGCGGCCTTGATCAGCCCGGCGAGCGCATCCGGGTCGGCCGGCAGCGCGACGCCCGCAGCCTCGCGCAGCACCCCTGCCGCCACCGGCGACAGACCGGCCCCCTTGCGCAGGCGGGTCGCCATCGATTCGCCGGGCCGCGGGTCGGACAGCCTTTCGGCGAGGGCGCTCCTGCTGAGGTCGGGACGCAGGTCGAGCACGAGGCGGGCGGCGCCCTTGCCTCCCGCGTCCTTCCCGCTCCTGTCCTGGCGCTCGATCATCGCGCGCAGGGCCCGCGACACCGCGTAGATCGCACCGCCCTCGATGCCGTCGGCGGTGATCAGCGCCTCCCCCCGCACGATCACGCCGTCGGCGGTCAACCCGATCCGCTTCAGGGGCTGCCCGGCGAAGCGCTCGCGGAAATGGTCCGACCACGCCACCGCGAAGCCCGCATTGGCCGGGCGCAGGGGCGCGACGGCGACGCCGAGATTCGCCAGCATCGTCACCCAGGCTCCGTCAGAGCCGAGGCGGGGCCAGCTCGCGCCGCCGAGCGCCAGCAGCACCGCCTTCGGCCTCGTCCAGCTCTTCCCCTCCGGCGTCTCGAACACCAGGGTGCCGTCCTCGACGGCCACGAGCCGGTGCCGGGTGCGGATACCGACGCCTGCGCCCTCGAGGCGGCGCAGCCAAGCCCGCAGAAGGGGCGAGGCCTTGAACGCTTTCGGGAACACCCGCCCGCTCGATCCGACGAAGGTCGGCTCCCCCAAGCCATCGCACCAGGCCCGCAACGCATCCGGCGGGAACGCCGCGATCGCCCCGGCCAGGCTGCCGGACGGGTGGTAGCGCCGCAGGAAGTCCGGGACGGGCTCGCTGTGGGTCAGGTTCAGGCCGCCGCGGCCGGCGAGCAGGAATTTCCGGCCGACCGACGGCATCCGATCGTAGATCGCGACCCGGTGCCCGGCCGCGGCCAGCACCTCGGCCGCAGCCAGCCCGGCTGGGCCGCCGCCGACGACCGCGACCTCGTTCCGGGAGGCGTCGTCCTGCGCCACGTCGTCGTCTCGCATGTCCATCGCAGCGGAAGGCGTCCGATCGTCCCCGCTGTCAAGGCATGCCTGCATGGCCCGGCATCGCTCGAGCCCGCCCTTGATTCGCCGCGTTCGGGTCTTTAACTGCCGCTCATCGGCTGCGGGCCCCTCTGGCGGGATGCTCTCTCAAGATGCTTCCGTGATGTCGGAGCCGATGCTTTCCTTGCAAAAGAAGCATCACGGTCCCGCTCATGGTCGATTTCCTGTACGTCGAGTGGCTCGGCAAGCCGATCTGGATGTGGCTCGGGTTCCACGCCCTTGTCGCCGCCCTGCTCGCCTTCGATCTCGGCCTGCTCCATCGCGACAAGGAGCACGAGATCGGCGTCAAGGAGAGCCTTCTCCTCACCGCCTTCTACTTCAGCCTCGGCCTCGCCTTCGGCGGCTGGATCTGGTGGTACCTCGGCGCGCAGCCCGCCCAGGAATACGTCACCGGGCTCGTGGTCGAGAAGTCGCTGTCGATGGACAACGTCTTCGTCATCGCGGTCATCCTGTCGGCGCTCGGCATCCCGCTCGCCGCCCAGCACAGGGTGCTGGTCTGGGGCATCCTCGCCGCGGTGCTGCTGCGCGGACTGATGATCGGGCTCGGCGCCGCCCTGGTGCATCAGGCCGCCTGGGTGCTGTCGTTGTTTGCCGCCTTCCTGATCTATGCCGGCCTGAAGATGCTGTTCTCCAAGGAGGAGGACGCCGGCGACTTCCAGGATCACGCCGCCGTGCGGTGGCTCAGGGCGAAGCTGCGGATCACGCCCGAGCTTCACGGCCAGCATTTCCTGGTGCGGAAGACCGATGCCAGGACCGGCAAGACCGCCCTGTGGCTCACTCCGTTGGCGCTCGCCCTGGTGCTTGTGAACGGCGCCGACGTGATCTTCGCGGTCGACAGCGTGCCGGCGATCTTCGCGATAACGACCGACACCTTCGTGGTCTACACCTCCAACATCTTCGCGATCCTCGGGCTTCGCGCGCTCTACTTCGCGCTGGCAGCAATGGTCGATCGCTTCGCCTACCTCAAGACGGCGCTCGCCTTCATCCTGATCTTCATCGGCACGAAGATCGTCGTCGCCGACACCTTCGGCCTCGTCCACGTGCCGCCGTGGGTGTCGCTGGCGGTGACCGTGGTGCTGCTGACGATCGGCATCCTCTACAGCCTGTGGCGCACCCGGGGCGAGGCGCATGCGGATGCGCGCGAAGCCGAGCTGCACGGTCGGGCCTGAGCCCGAGGGTCAGCCGCCCCGGCGGTAGACGCCGCTAAAGCTGATGTTCATGCCGCCGCAAGCCCTGTCGCTGCAGGCGGGCGCGAGGCTCGAGCAGGTGGGGTCGGCATCCGCCGACTCGAAGAATGGCACGCGCCCCTCCGCCACGACCCGTGCGACCTGGCGCGGCCGGCCGAGATCCGGCACGTCCGGACGGGTCGCGGCGGGCGCAGCCGAATTCATCGACGCCCTCCCGCCCGCATTCTGGGCCGAGGCCGGGGCGGCGAGGGCGGCCAGCAACGCGAGTCCGGCCGACATGGGAGGGAGGCGATCCGGCGATCGCGCCCTGACGGCCGCTTCAGCTTGGCCGCGACGCGATCAGGTCGCGCAGGGTGGTGATGGTGGAGGCGTCGGCGATGCCGTCGACCCGCGCCTGACGGAAATGGCGCTGGAACGCGGTGACGACGTCCCGCATGTGGCGATCGAATGTGCCCGTCACCGGCTGCTCGTAGCCGTAAAGCGCGAGCATCGCCTGCAGCGCCTCGATCGGCTGCCCGGCATCGCCCTCGGCGAAGAAGCGCCCGTCGTGCATCGGCACTTCCGGCACGTGATGGCCGACGCCGTCCGCCGCGAGCCGGCCCCAAGGGAAAGTCTCGCCCGGATCCTCCTTGCGACCGGGCGCGATGTCGGAATGCGCCAGCACCCGGTCGGCCGGGATCGCCCAGCGCGAGACGATGTCGCGCGCGAGCGCTGTCACGGCGGCGATCTGCGCCTCCGGGTAGGGCGGCAGGCCGCCGGCATGGCCGGGATGGACGATCTCGATGCCGAGCGAGCGGGAGTTCACGTCGCGCTCGCCGCGCCAGGACGCCCGCCCCGCATGCCAGGCCCGGCGGCTCTCCGGCACCATCTGCCAGATCGCGCCGTCCTCCAGCACGACGTAATGGGCCGAGACCTCGGCGATCGGGTCGGCGAGCCGCTGCATAGCGGCGGCCGCGCTCGTCATGCCGGTGTAGTGCAGGATCAGCATATCCGGCCGCGGGCCGAGGCGCTCGCCGTGGTTCGGCGAGGGCTGGATGCGGGTGGCGAGCGGGCTGTCCGGTGTCATGGCGAACCGCCCTCCACCGCGGCGGCGCCGTCCGCGAGGATCCGGTCGTGGGCCGCGTTGATCGCGGCGAGGCGCTTGGTGGCGATCGCCACCGCCTCGGGCGGCAGGCCGCGGGCGATGGCGCGGTCGGGGTGGTTCTCGGCGACGAGCTGGCGGTGGCGCGCCTTCACCGCAGCCGGGTCGGCGCCGTGCTCGAGCCCGAGGACGAGGTAGGGGTCGTCGGCCAGCCGCACGTGCCGGGCGGCGATGCGGCGGAACGCGGCGTCGTCGAACCCGAAGATCTCGGCCACCGCGCGGAGATAGGCCTCCTCCGCCTGATGGATCGCGCCGTCGGCGGTGGCGATGTGGAACAGGCCGTCGAGGACGTCCTCGAGCAGCGACGGCTCGTCGTGGAAGGCGTTGGCGAGCTGCCGCGCATAGGCCTCGTAGCCGTTGGTCGTCCGCTTCGCGAGGTCGAACAGCCGGGTGACGCGGGCGCGCTCCGCCTCGCCGACCTGCACGACCTTGCCGAAGGCCTCGACCTCGGACGGGGTCACCACCCCGTCGGACTTCGCCATCTTGGCGGCGAGCGCGACGAGGCCGGTGGTGAAGACCACGTCGCGCGGCATCGGCCCGAACAGCGCACCCTCGCGGTCGACGAGGTAATGGCCCGCGAGGCCGCCGACGAGCCCGCCGAGCGGGCCGCCGATGGCGAGGCCGATCCCGGCGCCGCCGATCTTGCCCCAGATCCCCGAGCTCATCGGGACCCGGCGGGGATGTTTCGGAGATGCGGAACGGTCACCGGCAGGCCTCTATGCGGTGCCGCCGGGGACCCTGACGGGATCCGGCGACGACAAGCCGCCGGGGATACAGGCTCGACCGGAAACGCGGAAGGGCCGGAGCGCTCGGCTCCGGCCCAGGCCTGGAACGAAGAAAGGGCCGGAGCGCTCGGCTCCGGCCCTTCGACGTTCGGTCGGCGGCGAGGCCTCAGCGGCAGTACACGTCGCCGTAGGCGTCGCGGTAGGTGCCGTAGGGGCAGCGCGGCGCGGTGGAGGCGCCGACGATGGCGCCGCTCGCGCCGCCGATCGCGGCACCGGCGAGGGCGCCGCCGGCGCGGCCGGTGGCGGCTCCGCCGATCGCGGCACCGGCGAGGGCGCCGAGACCGGCGCCGCCGAGGGCGCGGTCCTGCGGCGTGTTGCAGGCGCCGACCGAGAGGGCGAGGGTGCCTGCGAGGGCGACGGCGATGAGCTTCTTCATGAGTCCGTGACTCCCTTGTGCATCCGGTCCGGCATTTCGCCGTGGTGATGGTGCGGTCCGAGCTTAGCCTTATCGGCCATGAAATGCACTTGCCACGGCCAAGGTTCCGTCGAGATCGGCGACGGGCGCCGGAAAGCCGGGCTCGGCCCGGCCTCGCGCCGACGACCGCGATGACCCGCCGCGCCGCGGTTCCCGTGGCCGGCCGCGCGCGAATGGGCCTCGGCACGGCGCATCGTGCGGGGTAAGAGCTTGCGGATGCGGGTTCCGCGAGGCCCGAGCCTCCTACGTTCCGATCACCGCCTGAGAGAGGGTGCCATGCCGAGAGCCACCACGATCGTCCGCAAGGCCGCTGTCCGCCCCGACGCGGTCGTCGACACGATCAGCCTCGATCACGCCGGGCGCCAGGCGCAGCAGGGGCACCTCCACAGCGCCGGCGGCCTGCACATCGATCTCGCCCTGACCAAGGCCGCCGGGCTGGAGGACGGCGACGCCCTGCGCCTCGACGACGGCCGCCTGGTCGCGGTTAAGGCCGCCCCGGAGGCGCTGCTGGAGATCCGCGCCGAGAATCCGGCCCGCCTGATCCGCCTCGCCTGGCAGCTCGGCGGCAATCACGTCCCGGCCGAGATCGGCGCCGACGTGCTCCACGTCCCGGCCTCGCCGGCCACGGCCGAGCTCGTCCGCGGCCAGGGCTGCACCGCGAGCCCGGTCGACCGCGCCTTCCGGCCCGAGCGCATGGCGCACGACCACAGCACCTGCGGCCACGACCATTCCCACGATCATCACGCGCACGCGGCGCACGCCGATCACGACCATGGCCACGACCACACGCACGCGGACGATCACGGCCACGATCACAACGCGCACGATCACCACGCGCACGATCACGCGCCCCACGTGCACGGCCCCGGCTGCAGCCACGATCACTGACATGCTCCCGCCGCCGACCGCGCCGGCCGACGCCGCTTCACGGGATCGCAAGCCTCGCCTGCGATCCTGATGCGGCACGAGTGCACCAGACTGGATAGCAGACTCGCATGTGCATCGTTTCGGCCGGGATGCAGGGCGAGAAATGAGAATGAAAGCGTTGCGTCAGAAATTCCTATAGCCGGCACGTCCAGCAATACCCCTTGCGAAGACAAGCCTGCCCTGGTTGATACATGCCTTGCTCGCAGCTTTGATCATCTTCGCGTGGGCGCAGCGAACGGCCGTCCTTCGGTGTTTCCGGATACGGCTTGGCATTATTCTCAAGGCGAGTACTTCGCATCGCGCCTCGGCATCGAAACACAGCGTGCCAGCGAGGACCGCGAAGCTGATCCGACTCCGATGATGCCGCGTTCGTAAGCGATGCGGAAACGGATTCCTGCAACCGTCGCCGGAGGGCGCTCGCCCTACTATGGCATCGCACTCGTGGCCACGGTCGAGATCGGAACGCTCTGGTTACTCGCCGCGATCCAAGCTTTCGTTGCCACTTGGCTCATTGCCATGTCGATGCGCACATCGTTCCCGCCGTTGAAACCGAGACACTTCTGATTATCAAACGTATTACCGAGTCTTCTTGCAAACCTTCCATTCGTTGACTCACTTATGATGTCGGATGTATTTTCCGTCTTTGTTGTCGTCTGTATTTCGATGCAGATGGTCTACGCTGATCGCAGTCAGTTTCAGAGCCGCATCCTCGTATGGTTTCTGCTGACCGTCAGCGTGTCCTTTCACGCTGCGAATACAGTGATATCATCGATTTTGTTGATTGCCTCGATACCGATACTCGCAGCTCTTGGCATTCTAACGCGTGCGATTGCAGGTCGTGCGGCCGGGTCGGCTGCCGCCATTGCCATGGCGGTCATATCGGAATGGGCGTTCGGAGCGGTCTATCGCTCCGATGCCGATATAGCCCAACGCAGCCCGCCCTTCCTGATGGCACGCCTGATCGCAGATGGGCCTGGACGTGATTATCTCGATGCTGCCTGCCCAGGCGGGGCAAGCCCAACATTGTGCCGGTTCAAGGAACGTCCGATGGCCGGCGAGGATGAGATTCTCTGGTCCGAAAACTAAGCACGTGGTGTCTTCAACATACCCGATTACGAAACCAGGACACGACTGAAGGATGAGGAACTTGCGTTCGTCTTGGCGGTCGTCGCATATTCTTCACTGGCTGCGCTGCGCGATGCCATCGGCAACGGTATCCTTCAACTGGGAGACTTCTACGTCCTGGAACCGATGCGCAACCCGGCCACGTTCCTCAACATCGGCCGGTGGGGTCGCACTGCCATCGAGCGCGTCGTACCGCATATGGACGTTTGCGAGCGGGATGCCGATGCCTGCGGTCCCAGAATGGACGGCGTGCTGCTCGCCGTGCTCCACATCGTTACGGTCCTCGGCTCGGTTTGTTTTGCGTGTTACACCCTCGTGCAGATCTTCCGGTCCGGCGCTGTGGCCGAGGAGAGACGCGCCGGCGGCGAGGATCTCCAGTGCCTCCTTACGGCGGGGCTGATCATCACCCTGGGCGTGATCCTGAACGCCTTTGTCTGCGGAGCGATCCCAGGCCATTTTGCGCGCTATCAGGCACGCGTTGTCCGGCTGGTTTCCCTCATCGCGATGCTGCTCGCAAACTATCGCTCGCTCTCGAGCAGACGCCTCTCGATGCCAGCAAGACGGTTGTTGTCTAGTGCATGCCGACTTTTAGGTCCGATCGGAAAGACTTGCGATATACGGAAGTCCTATGAGCCGTCGGCGTCGCCCTTCACCAGGTAGCGCCCGCGCGCCGCCTGAAAGCCGCCGGCGAGGGCCGCGCCGTAGCCGCGCTCTGCGACCGGCACCACCCGCGCGCCGAGGCTTTCGGCCAAAGCCTGGCTGCCGTCGGTGCTGCCGTTGTCGGCGATGACGATCTCCCCGGCCAAGCCTTTGGCGGCGAGGGTCTCGAGGGCGGCGCGCGCGCTGGCGATCGCGGTCGGCAGGGCACGCACCTCGTCGAGGCACGGCATCACGATCGAGACGTCGATCGTGCCTGCCGCCGCGTCGGCGGCGATCTCCCGGTCCTGCCCGCCCCGGTCCTGCCCGCCCATGCCGCTTCCACCCGCGTCTCGCTCGGGCGGCAGGATGGTTTGCAAAGCGTTGCGATTCGGTTTCGGCGGCCGCTCAGGCACTGACGAAGCGGCCCGACGCTCGCGCGGGTCGGGCATCGGCCTCGGCCAGCACCAGGATCGCGCGGCCGGGCAGCGGCACGATCGCGTCCGCCGCGTGCGCGGCGGCGTCCGGTGCGACCGCGCCGGTGGCGACGGTGGTGTCGAGGACCGGCTGCCACGGGCCGCCGATCACCGCGGCGAGGCGGAAGTCGCAGGGCTCGGGATCGGCATTGATCAGGATCAGGATGCGGCCGTGATCGAGGTCGTTGCCGATCTGCATCCCGAAGGCGCGACGGCTCTCGTCGGCCCAGGCGTCGGAATTCATCTCCGCGCCGCAGGGCGAGAGCCAATGCACGTCGCGCAGGGTGCTCCCGGGGGCGATCGGCGTACCGTCGAAGAACTGCCGACGGCGAAGGGCCGGCCTCTCGCGACGCAGGCGCGTGAGGTTCGAGACGAAGGCGCCGAGATCCGGGTCGGGATCGGTCGACCAGTCCATCCAGCTCGTCGGGTTGTCCTGGCAATAGGCGTTGTTGTTGCCGCGCTGCGTGCGCGAGCGCTCGTCGCCCATCAGCAGCATCGGCACGCCCTGCGCCAGCATCACGGTGGCGAGCAGGTTGCGCTTCTGGCGGGCGCGGATGGCGAGGATCGCCGGGTCGTCGGTCGGCCCCTCGACGCCGTAGTTGCGCGAGACGTTGTGGCCGTGGCCGTCGCGGTTGTCCTCGCCGTTCTCGGCGTTGTGCTTCTCCTCGTAGGCGACCACGTCGGCGAGCGTGTAGCCGTCATGGGTCGCGGCGAAGTTGATGCTGGCGAGCGGCGAGCGGCCCGACGGCGCGAACACCTCGCGCGAGCCGGTCAGCCCCTGGGTCAGCTTGGCCAGCTGGCCGGCATCGCCGCGCCAGAAGCCGCGGGCGGCGTCGCGGAACTGGTCGTTCCACTCGCTCCAGCCGCGCGGATAGCCGCCGAGGCGATAGCCGTTCTCGCCGAGGTCCCAGGGTTCGGCGATCATCTTCACCCGCGCCAGCACCGGGTCCTGCGCCACCGCCTGGAAGAACGCGGCCTCGGCCGAGAATGCGGAGGGCGCCCGGCCGAGGCTGGTGGCGAGGTCGAAGCGGAAGCCGGCGATGCCGTAGGCGGTCGCCCAGTGGCGCAACGAATCTAGCACCATCTGCATCACCCGCGGGTGAGCGACGTCCAGGGTGTTGCCGCAGCCGGTGCAATCGACGTCGCGGCGGGGATTGTCGGGGTCGAGCTTGTAGTAGCTGGCGTTGTCGATGCCACGGAACGACAAGGTCGGCCCGGCATGGCCGGCTTCGGCGGTGTGGTTGTAGACCACGTCGAGGATCGTCTCGATGCCGGCGGCGTTCAGCTCGCGGATCGCCGCCTTCAGGCCGCCGAGGCCGCCGTCGCCGAGATAGCGCGGATCGGGCGCGAAGTAGCCGAGCGGCGAGTAGCCCCAGAAGTTCACCAGCCCCTTGTCGACCAGGAAGCGGTCGTCGGCGAAGGCCTGGATCGGCAGCAGCTCGAGCGCGGTGACGCCGAGCTTCCACAGGTGCTCGACGATCGCCGGATGGGCCAGCGCCGCGTAGGTGCCGCGCTCGGCTTCCGGCACGGCCGGATGGGTCATCGTCAGCGCCTTGACGTGCGCCTCGTAGATCACCGTCTCGGAGAGCGGGCGGCGGATCGGCTGCAGCGCGAGGTTCGGAACCTCCGGCGCGGTGACGACCGATTTCGGCATGTAGACCGCGCTGTCGCGCCGGTCGATCTGATCCTCGCGCTGCAGCCCGCGGCGGTGGCCGTACAGGGCGTCGTGCCAGCGGATCCGTCCACGGATCTCGCGGGCATAAGGGTCGAGGACGAGCTTCGACGGATTGAAGCGGTGGCCGCGCGCCGGCTCCCAGGGCCCGTGCACCCGGTAGCCGTAGAGCTGGCCCGGCAGGACGCCGCGGAGGTAGCCGTGCCAGATGTCGTCGCTGCGGCAGGGCAGGCGGATCGTGCGGCTCTCGTGGCGCTCGCCCGGCTCGAACAGGCAGAGATCGACCGCCGTCGCGTGCTCGGAGAAGAGCGCGAAGTTGACGCCGCGCCCGTCGAAATGGGCGCCCAGAGGCGCCGGCACGCCGTCGTCGACGGCGATCATGCGTGACTGTGACACGGAATGGTCCCCCCGGCCCGGAGCCGGTGTGGACGCATCCGCGATCCCGGATCAAGCCACCGGGCCGCATGGGCCGTGGAGAACGACGACGTCCGCCCCGAGATCACTCCGCCGCGGCGGCCGTCGTCGGCGGCTCGCGCTCGACGGTGCGGAAGTTCTCGAGCTCGGAGAGGAAATTGCGCGCCCACCAATCGACATCCTCGCGGGTCATGCGCTCGACCATCGGCTTCCAGCGCTCCAGGCGCTCGCTGCGCGGCATGTACAGGGCCGTCCGGATCGCCTCCGCGACCTCGAAGCGGTCGTAGGGGTTCACCATCAGCGCTTCGGGCAACTGCCGTGCCGCACCGGCGAATTTCGAGAGCACGAGCACGCCGGGATCGTCCTCGCTCTGGGCGACGACGTATTCCTTCGCCACGAGGTTCATGCCGTCGCGCATCGGCGTCACGAGGCCAACGCGGGCGGCGCGATACAGCCCGGCCAGAACCGGCCGCGGATAGGCCTTGGTGACGTACTGGATCGGCGTCCAGGCCGGGTCGCCGAGCGCGCCGTTGATCTCGCCGACCGTCTCGTTGACGGTGCGCGAGAGCTGCTCGTATTCCGGCACCTCGCTGCGGGATTTCGGCGTGATCTGGATGTAGGTGACGTTGCCGCGCTGGTCGGGGTTCGAGGCGAAGAAGCGCTCCACCGCCTCCATCCGCTCTGGCACGCCCTTGGAATAGTCGAGCCGGTCGACGCCGATCAGCAGCTTGCGGGTGCGCAGGCCCGCCATCGTCTCGCGCACCACCTTGTTCGAGCCCGCCTTCTCCGCCGCGTCCTTGAAGCCGGCGACGTCGATGCCGATCGGGAAGCTGCGGATCCGGGTCCGGCGCCCGTCGACCATCAGCGAGCCGCCGCCGAGCGGGATCGCCCGCAGGGTGTCGATCAGGTTGCGGGACAGGTTCTGCACGTCCGGGTCGGTCTGCAGCCCGATCAGGTCGTAGTCGGCGATGGCGCGGAGCAGGTCGTTGCTCGCCGGCAGCGTGTTGAACACGTCGGCGGCCGGCCACGGAATGTGGTGGAAGTAGCCGATCGGGTTGGCGAGGCCGAGGCCGCGAAGCTCGGCGGCCATCGGCAGCAGGTGGTAGTCGTGGACCCAGATGATGTCGTCGGGCTCGACGAGCTTGGCGAGCGCCCGCGCAAAGATGCGGTTGACGCGGCAATAGCCGGCATAGTCCGAGCGCGAGAACGCCCCGAGACCGAGCCGGTAATGCATGATCGGCCACAGCGCCCGGTTGGCGAAGCCGGCGTAGTATTCCTTGTGATCCTGCGGCGAGAGGTCGACCACGGCGTACTGGACGCGGTCCCGATCGATCAGCGTCGGTTCCTCGGAGGGCTCCTCGCTGATGTTGCCGCTCCACCCGAACCAGAGACCTTCGTAGGCGGTGAAGGCCTCCTTCACGGCGACGGCGAGGCCGCCGGCGGCGACCGCCTTGCCGCCTTCTTCCGGAACCGCGACGCGGTTCGATACGATCACAAGGCGTGCCACTCAGGTGGGCTCCGGATCCTCAAGCGCGCCGGCGTGGAACGCGCAACGTCAACGTTTCTTGCCATCGTGAACGCGCGAGAGGTCGGCGCGATCCGTAGCGTTAGCCAAGCGCGAATGACTGCCGCGGGTCAAGCGATCGTTTGCGGCCGTCACGACGAAATCCGGGGCCTGTCCCCGCATCCGTTCCCGCCGCGCGGGGCGGCGGAGGCAGGAGCGAACCTTGGCCGATCGCCCCTGAACGGAGGCTGAGCCGCGGATGTGCCGTCGTCTCCGGAACCCCCGGACGTGGACGATGTTACTCAGGCGAACATCGCCCCGCTAAGACCCCGTGTTCGAAGGAGTCCCCTCATGGCCGCGTCCGAGATCCCCCACCCCGATCCGGCCAAGGCCGCAGCCAGCGAGCAGGCCGAGTGGCGCGGCCTGAAGGGCGACGTCGAGGGGTTGGCCGACGTCGCGGCCGAGCGCGGGCGCGGCCTGATGGATGCAGCTCGGGTTCAGGCGCAGACCTTCGTCGAGGGCCGCAAGAACGACGCGGCGCAGTCCGTCCACGATCTCGCCAAGACCCTGCGCGATTCGAGCAAGGACTTCGAGGATCGCCCGAACATCAAGGCGTTCTTCGACAGCGCTGCCGACGGCCTGAGCCAGCTCGGCGGCTCGATCGAGTCGCGCAGCTTCGCCGACTTCTACGGCGAGGCCGAGGCCTTCGCCCGCCGTGCACCGGTCGCGGTCGCGGTCGGAACGTTCGTCGCCGGCTTCATCGCCGCGCGCTTCATCAAGTCGTCGAGCCTGCCGCCGGAAGGCGACGCCCGCGACAGCTTCCGCGCGTGAGCGGCCCGGCCATGTCGACCGGATCGCAGACCCCACCCCCCGGCTCCTCTGGTGCGTCGCCCGCCGGCAGCATCCAGAGCCTCATCGGCGACGCGCTGCGCGAGACGAACGACCTCGCCCGCAAGGAGATCGCCCTGTTCCGCGCCGAGATGGCGCGGAACGTCCGCTCGCTGATCATCGGCATCGTCTGCCTCATGGCTTCGGCGGTCTTCTCCGTCGTCGCCCTGCTCGTGCTGATCGGTGCCTTCGTGAAGTGGCTGGCGACGATCGTCGGCTCGGAATGGCTCTCGGCCCTCATCGTCGGCGGCGTCCTCCTGGTTGTCGCGATTGGGATGGCGCTGTGGGGACGCAGCGCCCTTTCGTTCTCGACGCTCACGCCCACCCGTACCGGCCGGCAGGTCCGCCAGGACGCCCGCGCCCTTTCCGAGAGAGTGTCCGGATGAGTTCGATGAACGAGATGGAGCGGGACATCGAGGAGAGCCGCGCGCGCCTCGACGAGACCATCGACCGCATCCAGGGCCGCCTCTCGGTGTCCAGCCTCGTCGACGAGATGCTCGGCAACGCCCGCCGCGCACCCGCCGTCAGCGGTGCCTACGACGGAGCGCTCGAGGCGGTCCGCCGCAATCCGGTTCCCGTCCTGCTGATCGCCGCCGGCGTCGGCTGGCTGCTGCATCGGATGTCCCAGGACGCGACGCGCCGCCGGACGCAGGCTTCGGCCGAGCGCGTCCCGGTGCTCAACGACGGGGCGGCCCGGGTCTACGATCCGGATCTGCCCACCCGCCAGCCGAAACCCTCGCTGATGGACGAAACCCGCGCCTGACGGGCCGCCACCTGCGGACATTGCCAGCCGCGTACGAGTTCTGAAGGATCACGCCATGAGCGATACGAGCAAGTCGGCCACGACCGACAACCACCTGCCGGACGACCTCGCCCGGGCCGCCGCCGCGAAGGTCGACCAGGGCCTGCACGCCGCCGGCCTGGACCCGGTCCACCTCGACCCGCATGCGAAGGCGGCCGACCACACCCTGCGGGCGGACCCCACGGGCCTCCGCGATCCGATCGGACGGCCCGACGCGTCGCCGCACGACCACCAGGCCGGTCCCGGACCCGATGTCGGCAGCGTCGCCGGTCAGGCTCGCGCGGCGGCGGGCGATGCGGCGGATCGGGCCGCGGACTTCGCCGATCGCACGCGCGATCGTGCCGCCGACTTGGCCGACGACGTCCGCGATCGCCTCGGCGGTGCGGCCGACGAGGCCCGCAACTGGGTCTCCGGCGTCCATCGCGACCACATGCGCCGGATCGACGACGCGGTGGTGCGCGGCAGCGACCGGCTCGATCGCGGTCGCACCGCCGTCGAGCAGTTCGTGACCGAGAACCCGCTGCTGGTCGGCGTCGTCGGCGTCGCCGCGGGCCTGCTTATCGGCGCGTTGCTCCCGCGTACGCGCCAGGAGGACCGCAACATCGGTCCCTATGCCGACGAGGTCCGCGACCAGGGCCTGCGCTACGCCCGCGAGTTCACCAGCCGTGGCCGCGAGTTCGTCGAGACCGCCCTCGACCCGGACAACATCCAGACCGCGGCGCAAAAGGCCGGCCTCAAGACCGAGCCCGCGTATGAGGGCGAAGACCGTACCGCGCACCGGCTCTGAGCCGGCGCGATCGACCCGATCCGAGAGGCGGCACCGCGAGGTGCCGCCTTTCTTCGTTCTCGACCCTCGCGCCGAGAGACGGTAGGCACGCGAACATGAAGACCGCCGATTGCGACATCCTGATCGTTCCGGGCCTGGGCGGCTCGGAAGAGGGCCACTGGCAGGCGCGCTGGGCCGGCCGCATGTCTACCGCCCGCGTGGTCGAGCAGCAGTCCTGGCATGCGCCCGAGCCCGAGGCCTGGTGCGGTCGCGTCGTCGAGGCGGTCGCGGCCGCGACTCGGCCCGTCGTCCTCATCGCCCACAGCCTCGGCGTCGTCGCCTGCGTCGAGGCGGTGCCGAAGCTTCCCGAGGGCCGCGTCGTCGGGGCGCTGTTCGTGGCGCTGCCGGACGTCGAGGAGACGCCGAACCTGCCCGACAGCGTGCGTGCCTTCGCGCCGCTGCCGCGCGCGCCGCTGCCGTTCCCGTCGCTCTTGGTGGCGAGCCGAACCGATCCGTACTGCCGCTACGAGCGCGCGGAGGATTTCGCCGCGGCGTGGGGATCGGCCCTGGTCGACGCCGGCGAATCCGGCCACGTCAACGTCGCGAGCGGCCATGGGCCGTGGCCCGAGGGGCTGATGCGGCTCGCCGGGTTCATGAAGGATCTTTGAGCCCGTCGGCTCGATCGCGCCCGGCGGTTAACCTCTCGTTTACCCAAGCCCGCGCTGATGGATGCCGGATCACGGGCGATCCGGCCCGCGGGAGATCGACGTGACGCGAAAAGAGCTTCTGGTGCGACTGGACGCCGTGCAGACGGCGCTGGGCGAGCGCGCCCACACCTCCTTCAACAGCTCGATCTTCGGCGACGCCGCGCTGCTCAAGCGCATCGAGGCGTTCGAGGCCCAGCTCGTGGCCGTCGAGAAGCCGAAGGTCGCCGACTACACCGGCAACATGTTCACCCGCATCGCCAACCGCCGCAACGTCGAGGCGGTGCAGAAGCGCGCGCAGTCCTGAGCATCACGGCTTCGGCTCCGGCTCGGCCGGGCGGAGAAGCTCGCCGGCGACGTCCGACAGGCGCGGCGGAGCCTCGCGCACGAACGGCAGCGGGCGGCAGACCGCGAGGGCCGCGAGGCCGAAGCGCGCGGTCATCAGGCCGTTGAGCACGCCCTCGCCGAGCTTGGCCGAGACCCGCGCCGCGATGCCGAGGCCGAGCACCTGCTGAATCATGCTCTCGCCGACCGCCATTCCGCCGGTGACGGTCAGGTGGGCGAAGGCGGCTCTGGCCAGGCGCAGGAAGCCGAGGAAGCCCGGGCGTCCGCCGTAGATCGCCGCGATCCGGCGCAGCAGCCGCACGGCGGAATAGATCACGAACGCCACGTCCACGCTCGCCCGCGGGCTGAGCGCGGTCACGCCCGAGACCTGCTTGGCGGCGGTGGCGATGGCATTGCGCGCCTGCCGGTCCAGCGGGCTCAACAGCTCGTGCTCGGCGAGGCCGATGCGATCGTCGACGTCGAGGATCGCGTCGGCGGAAGCCTCGAGCCGCTGCCGGCCCGCCGCCAACGCCGTTCGATCCGCATAGAAGGCGGCGAGATCCCGAACCACCCCCTGCGCAGCACTGTGATCGCGGGTCGCGATCGCCGCGACGGCGGCCTGGCGCAGGTGCTCGATCTTGCGCTCCCGCCACAGCCCGCGCACCTCGCGCACGACGATCGCCAGGAGAGCGAGGCCGGCGAGCGCCAGGAGCGCGAGCGCGACGCCGCCGAGCCAGGGCGCCGCCTGGAACAGATCGGCGATCAGCCGCTCGACCGACAAGCCGACCCCGAGGGAGACGAGGCCGCCCGCGGCCGACAGCAGCAGGCCGCCCCACGGAACGCCGCGCGACTTCGCCACCGGCACGGGCGTGCCGTCGGCGGCGTCGAGGATCTCGACCGGATCCTCGACGATGCGGACGCCGGTCGGGGCGGCCGGCATCGAAGGGATTCCCTCGACGGCCGGGGGCGCATCGGCGCTGGGGATGCGGAAGGCGCGCGGGCGCTGGGTCGAGCTCACGGCATCGTCCTCGGGGTTCTCGTCTGGGCCGCCATCACGTCAGCCTGTCGCCGATCAAGAACTGCATGGCCCGGTCGAGGCGGATCTGCGGCAGGTGGCCAGGACGCCCCAGCGCGTCGGGCTTGATCGATGGCGGGCGGAATCGCGGGAACCGCAGCGAGCCGGGCTCGACCGCGCCCTCGAGCACCGCCTCCGGGCGGGCGGGGAGATGGCCCGGGAACACGGCGGCCTCGGCCGTCCCGTCGAACACCTCGTCGCCGACCGTCTCGCCGGCCTCCGGCGTCCCGGCGACGGCGCGCAGCACGGCGTCGCCGTCGTGGATCGTGGTCTCGCGGGTGGCGCGGACCGACGCCAGGGCCACGGTGCCGACACGGGCGCCGGCGGCCTCGGTCCGGCGCATGGCGCGCGACACGAGCAGGCGCAGCAGCGCTTCGAGCCGATCGTGGCTGGTCTGGTGCAGGTGGTCGGCCTTCGTCGCGGCGAACATGATCCGGTCGGCCCGCGGTGCGAACAGCCGCGAGAGCAGCGTGTTGCGGCCGATGTTCAGGCTGAGCAGGACGGAATCCAGCGCCTCCTCCAGCTCCGCCAGCGCCGCCGGCCCGGCATCGACGGCGGCCAGCACGTCGACCAGCACGATCTGTCGGTCGACGCGCTGGAAGTGATCGCGGAAGAACGGCACGACGACCTTGGCCTTGTAGGCCTCGAAGCGCCGCTCCATCAGCCCGGCGAGCGTGCCCGGCGCGATCGTCTCGGGCAGTTCGTCGAGCGGGGCGAAGGTCAGGGCCGGCGAGCCGGCGAGGTCGCCCGGCATCAGGAACCGGCCCGGCGGCGTCGTCGCCACCATTTCCGGGCCGGCGCGGAGAGCCGCGAGATAGGCGGTGAAGGCGGCGCTCGCCCGCTCGGCCACCACCTCGTCCAGAGGCCCCGCCGGATCGAGCCCCCTCAGCATCGCGAGCCACGGCGCGGCCATCCCGCCGCGGCCGGCGCGCCGGGTCCCGGCGATGGTCGCCCGCGACCACGCTGTGTAGCTCTGCTCCAGGAGCGCGAGATCGAGCAGCCATTCGCCGGGATAGTCGACGACGTCGAGCATCAGCGTGCCCGGGCCGGAGCGCCAGCCGCCGGCGCGCTCGTACTCGATCGCAAGCCGGAACTGGCTGATCCGATCGGTGGAACGCGGCCAGAGGCGGGACTCCGTCAGCGCCGAGAAATGCTCCTCGAAGGGAAAGCGCGGAACGTCGTCGTCCGGCTGCGGCACGAGGCGGGCGCGGCGCAGGCGTCCCTCCTGCGCCGGGGCGAAGGCGGGGAGCGCATGGCTCTCGACGAGATGGTGGATGAGGGCGGTTGTGAACACGGTCTTGCCCGAGCGGGCGAGCCCGGTGACGCCGAGCCGCAGAGTCGGCTGGATCAGGAAGTCGCTCGAAGCTTCCGCGAAGGCCTTGACCGCGGAGCCGGCACGCGCGGCGAAACTCTGGATGGGCAAGGGCGGGCTCGGGGGCTCGGGAAACGCGAAGGGCCAGCCGGTCGGCCGTCGCCGCTCAGGTGGCGCGGGGAGGGGGCCGCGACAAGGCTCGGTGAAGGCTACTTGGCCGCATCGGCCGTCGCCGCGGGGGTCGGACCGAGCCGGGCGATCGCCGCCTCCACGAGGGGCGGACCCGCGTGCAACGCGCCGAGCTCGACCCCCGACATCGCGCGCATGACGGGGGCGAGGTTCGGCAGCGGGCTGCCGTCGGGCGAGAACAGCGCGAGGTCGTCCGTGGCGCGCAGGCCCACGCTCCTGGCGATGGCGGCCGCGTAGTTGCCGATCCGGACCTCGTCGTTGCCGCAGAGCGGGGCCGGTGCACGCAGATCCCCCATCGTCAGGCCGGAGACCATCATCGGCAACAGGGCCGAATCGGCCACGAGGCGATCCGGCGACGGCACCTTGCGGTCGAGGAGCGCGGCGGGATCGTCCGCCCCGCGCGGGGCCGGAAACCGTACGGTCGGCGTCGGCCCGTCGGCGAGGCCGGTCGCGATATCCGCGACGGGTTTCTGCATCGCCCTGGCCTGGATCGAAGGGCGCCGGGCCGGATGGCCGCTCATCCGGGCGAGCGGCGACCAAGGCTGCACCCGCAGGGCGGTGCGCGGCGCCCGCGAGACGCCGCGCCGGGCGCCGCCGGGAAGGTGGCGCGCCAGGAAGCGGGCACGAAGCGTGCCGCCGATCCCGCGCGGCGCGAGGGCGGTCGGCTTGGCCCTGGCCGCAAGCGGAGCGGTGGAGACGCCGCAGGAGGCCGGCGCCCAGCGGCGCACGATCGCCAGGGCCGTGCGGCGTCCATAATCCCGGTAGTATCGCCGGAGCAGCCCGGCCGCGGCGTCGGCGCCGTCCGCCGCGGTGGCGAAGCCGGTATGCCCCTCAGCGTCGGCACCGATCTCGCCCGACCAGCGCGCGCTCTTGATGCACCAGTAATTGTTGAGCTTGGCGCAGCGCGCGACGTAGGCCGGCTCGGTGGGTGCCACCTGCGCGACCAGGGCGAGCGAGACCGGCCGAAGCTCGGTACCGGCCTGGGGCCGCCAGTTCGAGACCGCCCGCGCGACGTGCTGATAATACGGTGCCGCCTCGACCGACGGCGTCTGCAGGCCGACCGCGTGCGCCCGGAGCGCGTCGACAGACCCTTCGGCCAGCGGCGGCAGCGTCGTCAGGAGAAGGAGTGCGGCGAGGAGCACGGGCGGCCGGGAGGAAGCGTTGCGGACGACCAGGAACGGCCGGGGCGCATGGACGGTTCAGTTCGTCGAGACGGGTCGCAATGCGGTTTCGGGCGCCGACCGGTTACGGGTTCAGAATCGCCAGCGCCGCCGCGTGCATGCGCGGATCGCCGGCGGCGACGATCCGGCCGCCGCCGGTCGCGGGACCGCCGTCCCAGGCGCTGATGACGCCGCCCGCACCCTCGACGATCGGGATCAGCGCGACGATGTCGTAGGGCTTCAAGCCGGCCTCGACGACGAGGTCGATCTGGCCCGAAGCCAGCATGCAATAGGCGTAGCAGTCGGTGCCGTAGCGCGACATGCGCACGCGACCCTCGATGGCCCGGAACCGATCGGCTTCCGCGCCGTCCGTGAACAACCGCGGATCGGTGGTGGCGAGCATCGCCGCCGACAGGTCGGAGCAGCGGCGGGTATGGAGCGTGCGCTCGCCGCGCGAGCTTCGCAGGCGTGCGGTGCGTCCATCGCCGGTGAAGCGCTCGCCGAGATAGGGCTGGTGCATCAGGCCGCGCACGGCGCTCCCGTTCCGGGTCAGACCGATCAGGGTTCCCCAGGTCGGGATGCCGGTGATGAAGGCGCGGGTGCCGTCGATCGGATCGAGCACCCAGACGCATTCCGCGTCGAGCCGCTCCGAGCCGAACTCCTCGCCGAGGATGCCGTGGGCGGGAAACCGCCCGCGGATCATGTTGCGCAGGACTAGCTCGGCGGCGCGGTCGGCCTCGGTAACGGGATCGAAGGCGGCCGTGCCCGCCGCCTTGTCGGTCAGCGCATACTGGGCCCGGAAGAACGGCAGGATCGCCTGGCCCGACGCGTCGGCGAGATCGTCCATGAACCGGCCGAGTTCGACGACGCTCATCGGCTTTTCCCCGTTCGATCCTGCATCGCGGCAGGAAGGCGGGTTTCGGTCGTTTCCGTCAAGCCTGCGCAGCCACCGGCATGGGGGACGGCTCCGACTCGGCGTGCACATGGGCCAGCACCGTGTCGACGGCGCTGCCGAGCGACGAGACGTGCTCGGCCGCCGGGATGCTGCCGCGGCCGGCGGCATCGTCGTCCGCCTGCCACAGCCCGACGACGATCGGGACGTCGGGCATCCGGCGCCGAAGGCGATCGACGAGCCGTCGCAGATGCCCCGGCTCTCCGCTGATCGCCAGGGAGACGATGCAGGTCATCTGCGCCTCGCCGGGGTCGAAATCGGCGATCTTCGCGCGCGACACGTCGCCGAACGGTACGATCCGCGTCCCGAGCCCGCGCTTGGCAAGGAGCTGTGCGAGGATCGCGGCCGCCGGCGTGTCGATGAAGCCCCGCCCCGCGACGCACAGCACCGCGCCCTCGCGGGACCACGCCGGCGGGATCGCCTCCCGGCTTGGCTGCGCCACTTCGGGATCGGCCTTCGCATCCCCCTCGGCACCGTCGTCGGCATCGGCCGCAGGCGCGGCGGGAACCCGGTCGTCGCGCTCGGCGAGCGCGTCGACGAGCTCGCTGACGGAGGCGCGGATGTCGGTCTTCTGCTCGAGGGTCAGCACGCCGCGGGCGGCGTCGCGGGCGGCGAGCTCGAGGCCCTTCAGAACCACGTCGTCGTAATAGGCCGACAGCGAGCAGGTCTGCAGGATCAGCTCGGCATGCTCCTGCGCCTCTTCCGGGTCGTCGGCGAGGATGCGCTGGTAGAAGTTCTCGACCGGCGTGAGGGCCGCCCGGTTGCCGAACAGCACGTCGAGGAACTCGAGCTTGTCGATGTGCCGCCCCAGCACGACGAGGCAGACCGTCAGCGGCGTCGAGAGCAGAAGCCCGACGGGCCCCCACAGCCAGGTCCAGAAGAGAGCCGAGATCAGCACCGCGAATGGCGAGAGGCCGGTGGAATGGCCGTAGAGCATCGGCTCGACGATCTGGCCCGTCAGCGGTTCCAGCACGAGGAACAGGATCGCGGTGGCGATCACCATGTCCCAGCCCGGATCGACGGCCGCCGCCAGCAGGAGCGGCAGCAGGGCCGAGAGGAAGGCGCCGATATACGGCACGAACCGCATCATCGCCGAGACGATGCCCCACAGCACCGGGTTGGGCACGCCGATGACGTAGAGGCCGATGCCGACCACCAGCCCGAAGGCGGTGTTGAGCGCCAGCTGCACCACGAAGTAGCGGCTGAGCCGCCGCGCGGCGTCGTCCATCGCGACGGTGGTGCGGTGCAGGTCGCTCGATCCGGCGAGGCGGATCATCCGGTCGCGCAGATCCTCGCGCTGCATCAGGACGAACAGCAGCACGACGAAGACGATGCCGGTGGTGGCCAGCGGCTGCATCACCGGGGAGAGCAGGGTGCTCGCCGTCTCCAGCGGGCCGGGCGGCGTCTGGCGCATCTCGACGAGGACGGGGGCCGGTTCCGAGGCCGGCCGCGCCGGCTTGGTTTCGGGGCCGGGCTTTGCCTCCGCCTCGGGCTTCGGCGCCTTCTCGGTGTTGCCGGCATCGTGGATCGCCCGGCCGATATTGGCGACGTAATCGGTGAGATGCGCGACCGGGCTGTCGCGCAGGCCCTCGATCTTGCGCTCGATCGTCGAGCGGTAGCGCGGCGCGTCGCCGACGAGGCCCGCGACCTGGACGCCGATCAGCGTCGCCAGGGCGGCGACGATGCCGAGGGTGAACACCACCGCGGAGCCGACCGCGACGACGCGGGGCAGGTGCCAGCGGCGCAGGAGCGCGACCAGCGGCCCGAGCACGAAGGACAACAGAACCGCGATGACGATCGGGATGAAGATCTCGCGCCCGACATAGAGCGCCGCGATGATGATCGCGCTGACGAGGACCGGTGAGACCAGCGCCGATTTCGGCGTCTCGGCGGCGGCGATCCGGGTGGGAGACGGCACCGGGATGGGAGGGTCGTCTGTCTTCGTCGCCATGCCGCCACCGAACCGTACGCTCACGCCCGCAACGCCCGTGCTCTCGCCGGTGCGAACGGGGAACGGCACGGCGCCGCGAAACGATCCCTCCCGTTGCGGCGGGTTTTCACGGGCTCGTGATCGTCAGGCTTGCGCAACCCCTGCGCGAATCACGTCGCCGACATCCTTGAGCGTATCGAGCGACCAGCACAGGCTCATCACCCGGCGGGCCTGCGCCGCGGGCAGCACGCCGTCGGCGAGATCGGTGAACTTGCGCTCCAGGGCGGCGTCGCTCATTGGACGCTCGACGCTGCCGATCGCGTGCTCGATGCGGCGGTGCAGCGTGCGCCCGTCGGCGAGCGTGACGGTCATGTCGACCTGTGCCGCCGCGATCCCCGGCGTGACAACCGGCACGACCTTGTCGCGCAACGCGACGACGACGGGATCGCGAACGGCGCGGTCGCTGAACTGCTTCTCGCCGGCCGCGCCTTCGACCAGCGCGACGGCGCCCGCGTGGTAGATGCTGAACTTGCCTTCCAATCCCGCCTGCGGGGCGGTCTTGCCGGTAAGCTCGAGCACGAGGGGATGCACCTTCAGGTCGACGCGCGCGATCTGCTCGGGCTTCAGGTGCTCCTCGTCGCGAAGCTGGATCGCGGCATCGATTGCCGGATGCATGACGATGCCGCAGGCGAACGGCTTGTAGGTGTTGAGCAGGCTCTCGTACCGCGTGCCGAGCCCCTCGGTGATCTCGCGATAATCCTGCTTGGTCGAGACGGTGTTGGCCCAGCCACGCTTGGCCTCGATCATGCCGTCCGACGAGGTGAAGCCCTTGGCCGCGAGGATCGCGGCGAACAGGCCGTTGGCCGCGGCGCGGCCGGGGTTGAAGCTCTTGTTCATCGAGCCGAACGATTCGCGTAAGCCCACCGGCTGCGAGGCGGCCAGCCCCAGGGCGAACACCATCTGCTGCTCGGTGAGGCCCATCAGCTTGCCGGCGGCGGCCGCCGCCCCGAACACGCCGGCGGTGCCGGTGATGTGCCAGCCGACGTCGTAGTGGTTGGGATAGACCGCGTTGCCGATCCGGCACTCGGTCTCGATCCCGAGCACCAGCGCGTCGAGGAGATCGCGCCCCGAGACCGGGTGCATCTCGGCATAGGCGAGGATCGCCGAGGCGACCGGGCCGGCCGGGTGGATGACGGTCTTCAGGTGGGTGTCGTCGTAATCGAAGATGTGGCTCGACACGCCGTTGAGGAACGCCGCGTTCATGATGTCGAAGCGCTCGGTGCGGCCGAACAGGCCGGCCTGGGGCGGCCCCGAGAACGGCGCGAGCGCGGAGACCGCCACGTCCAGCGTCTCGTGATGCGAGCCGCCGATGGCGACACCGACCCAGTTCAGGAAGGTTCGCGTCGCCTCCCGGCGCACCGCCTCGGGCAGATCCTCGAACCGGGCGTTCACGATCCAGCGCGCCAGCGTGCGGGTGACGTCCTTCGCCTCGGCTGGCTTCGGTGCAGGAGCATCCGCGGCATGTGCCGAACCCCCGAGTGTGGGGCCTGCGAGCGCCAGACCCGCTGCTCCAATCAGCGCGCGTCGATCGATCCGTGACATGGCGTCCGCGTCCCTGCTGTTCCGGCTTGGTTCGCGCGCCTCCTCGGGAGGCGACACGCCGGTGTCGGGGCGAGACATAGCGCACGCCGACCGCGAACGGAGACCACGTGATTTCAATCTTGGGTCTGTGACACAGCCTTGATAGAAGCTGCGCCGGGGGCCGGCGCGATCGGCCGGCTCACACCACCACCGCCATCGCATCCTGAGCGCCGACGCCGAACACCCGCTTGTAGCGCGCGACGGCGTCCGCCGGCCCCTGCGCCTTGGTCGGGTTGTCGGAGATCTTCACCGTCGGGCGCCCGTTGGCATGGGTCACCTTGCAGACGATCGAGATCGGATCGAGCCGGCCCTCCGGCACCAGCCCGCGAAAATCGTTGGTGAGGAGGGTGCCCCAGCCGTAACCGATCCGCAGTCGCCCGTAGAAATGCGCGTGGATCCGCTCGATCGTGTCGATGTCGAGCCCGTCGGAGAAGATCGCGAGCTTTTCGCGCGGGTCGGCGCCGCGGGAGCGCCAGAACGCGATCGCCTCCTCGCCGCCCTCGATCGGGTCCTTCGAATCGATGCGGATGCCGGTCCAGTCGCCGAGCCAGTCGGGCGCGCCGGCGAGGAATCCGGTGGTGCCGTAGGTGTCAGGCAGCACGACGAGAAGGTTGCCCTCGTAATCCTCCTGCCAGTCGCGCAGCACGTCGTAGGGCGCGCGGGCGAGCGCCGCATCGTCCTCGGCCAGGGCCGCGTAGACCATCGGCAGCTCGTGCGCGTTGGTGCCGACCGCCTCGACCTCGCGGCGGAGCGCGATCAGGCAGTTCGAGGTCCCGAGGAAGCGCTTGGAGCCCAAGCCCTCGTCCATCGCCTGCACGCACCAGTCCTGCCACAGGAAGCCGTGCCGGCGACGGGTGCCGAAATCGGCGATCGACAGGTCGGGCAGCTTGCGCAGGCGCTCGATCTTCTCCCAGACCCGCGTCATCGCCCGCGCGTACAGCACCTGCAGGTCGAGCTTGCCGAGGTCGCGCAGGACGGCGCGCGAGCGCAGCTCGTTCAGGATGGCAAGCGCCGGCACCTCCCACATCGTGGTCTCGACCCACGGTCCGTGGAAGGTGAGCTCGTACTGCCCGTCCCGCGCCTCGAGCTGGTATTCGGGCAGCCGAAACCCCTCGAACCAGGCGATGAAGTCGGCCGACAGGATGCGGCGGCGCCCGTAGAAGGCGTTGCCGCGCAGCCAGGTCGCCTCGCCACGCGACAGGCGCAGGGAGCGGGCGTGATCGAGCTGCTCGCGCAGCGCGCCGGCGTCGACCTCGTCGGCGATGCGGATGCGGGTCGTGCGGTTGTTGATGCCGAAGGTCACCGCCACGTCGCGGTGTCGGCGCAGGATCGTCTGCGCCATCAGCAGCTTGTAGAAGTCGGTGTCGAGCAGCGACCGCACGATCGGGTCGATGCCGAAATTGTGGTCGTGCACCCGCCGCGCGAGATCGAGCATGTCTTTGGAACCTCGGGGCGGGCGTCACGGAGCCCCGAGGGCGCATGACCGGCAGCCCTGTGTCAACGGAGGCGGCGGCGCGGGCACGAAAAAGGCGGCGCGCCGCACCGGGCACGCCGCCTGTCGTCGCGAAGGCGGCTCAGGCCGCCGCGATCAGGCGAGGTCGACCTTCTTGGTCTCCGTCTTCGGGCTCTCGCCGGTGAGCGAGGCCTTCACGTAGCCGAACAGGTGCAGCATCTTGCTGTTCGGGCTGTCCCAGTACTCGCCCTGCTCGGGGTGGATGCGGAGCAGCGCCACCTCGGGGTCGTCCTTGCCGTTCGGGAACCAGGTCTTCAGGCTCTCGGTCCACTTGGCGTCGATGATCGCCTGGTCGCTGACAATCTCCGCCTTGCCGGCGATGGAGACGTAGGTCTGGCTCGACGGGTCGGAGTACGACAGGTTGATCTGGTTGTCCCGGCCGATCTCGGCGGTCTTGGGCGAGTGCAGCTTGGTGAAGAACCACAGGTCGCCGTTCTCGTCGATGTCGTTGTTCCACATCGGACGGCTGTTGAGCGTGCCGTCGGCGTCGGCGGTGGTCATCATCGCCACTTTGACGTCCTTGACCAGCTCGAACAGCTTCTTCGCGCCCTCGTGGTCGCGGTGATTGCCCTGATGCATCGCGTAGGTCTCTCCAGATGGTGACGGCGCACCGGCTCTCCCTGCCGCCCGCGCCGGCGGTCGTGTCACAACGGATGACGCATCGGTTGGTTCGATCGCCTGCGCACAGGCGCCGCATGGTGGTAGGCCCGCTTCGGCTGGCGTTTCCGGCACGGCTGTTTACATGGGCCGGAACCATCCCTTTCGAGATCCAGAGACGCCGGACGCGGCGAAGGAGGCCGACCGTGGCGATCACCCGAGACGACGTGCTGCGCGCGCTGCAAAGCGTGACCATCGATACCGCCGGCACCACCCTGCCGGCGTCCGGCCGCCTGTCGCAGGTGGTCGTCGACCCAACCAACCGCGTGATGTTCTCGATCCTGATCGACGCCAGCGAGGCGGCGCGCTTCGAGCCGATCCGCCGGTCGGCAGAGGGCAAGGTGCTGTCGATGCCCGGCGTCTCGGGCGTGTTCGCGAGCCTCACCTCCGAGCGCGGCCCCGGCATGCCGGAGCAGAGCAAGGCCGCCCCGGTTCCGGTGAATGCCGCGCCGCCGCGTCCCGGCGCGCCTCCCGGCCAGGGGCCGGCCCTGCCGGGAGTCCGCCACATCGTGGCGGTGGCCTCGGGCAAGGGCGGCGTCGGCAAGTCGACCACCGCCTGCAACCTCGCCCTCGCCCTGAAGGCGCAGGGCCTGAAGGTCGGCCTGCTCGATGCCGACATCTACGGTCCCTCGGTGCCGAAGCTGTTCGGCCTCTCCGGCAAGCCGAAGGTGGTCGACAACCGCAGCATGGAGCCGATGGAAGGCTACGGCCTCAAGGTGATGTCGATCGGCTTCCTGATCGAGCCCGAGACGGCGATGATCTGGCGCGGCCCGATGGTGCAGTCGGCGCTGACGCAGATGCTGCGCGACGTGCTCTGGGGCGAGCTCGACGTGCTGATCGTCGACATGCCGCCGGGCACCGGCGACGCGCAGCTCACCATGGCCCAGGCGACGCCGCTCTCGGGCGCCGTGATCGTCTCGACCCCGCAGGACCTCGCGCTGATCGACGCGCGGCGCGGCGTGACGATGTTCAAGAAGGTCGCGGTGCCGATCCTCGGCGTGATCGAGAACATGGCGACCTTCATCTGCCCGAACTGCAACCACGAATCGCACATCTTCGGCCATGGCGGCGCGCGGATCGAGGCGCAGCGCCTCGGCGTGTCGTTCCTCGGCGAGGTGCCGCTGAACATGACGATCCGGGAATCGTCCGATGCCGGCCAGCCGGTCGTCGCCGTCGCCCCCGACGGACCGCAGGCCCAGGTCTACCGCGAGATCGCGCGCAAGCTCTGGGACAACCTGACCGCGGCACCGGCCGGCCGGGCGGCGCCCAAGATCGTCTTCGAATAGGCGCGACGATGCCGCCGGTCCTGGGCCTGATCCTGGCCGGCGGTCTCGCCCGCCGCATGGGCGGCGGCGACAAGGTGCTGCGCACCCTCGGCGGCCGGACGCTGCTGGAGCGGGTGACCGGGCGCCTAGCGCCGCAATGCCCGGCTGGGCTGATGCTCAGCGCCAACGGCGACCCGACGCGGTTCTCCGGCTTTCTGGGGCCGGTCCTTCCCGACGGCGTCGCCGGCCATCCCGGCCCGCTCGCCGGCATCCTGGCCGGGCTGGACCATGCGGCCGCGTTCCACGCCGACGTGGACGCCGTCGTCAGCGTCTCCTGCGACGCGCCGTTCCTGCCGCTCGACCTCGTCGCCCGCCTCGCCGCAGCCCGGGAGGCGGCTGCGATCCCGGTCGCCGCCTCGGGCGATCGCGAGCACTACACCGTGGCGCTCTGGCCGATCCATCTGCGGGCAGAGTTGCGTGCCGCGCTCGTCGAGCGCAACGAGCGCCGCGTCGGCGGCTTCATCGGCCGTCACGGCGCCGCGGTGGTGCGCTGGCCGATCGAGCCGATCGACCCGTTCCTCAACGTCAACACGCCGGAGGATCTTGAAACGGCGGAGAGGCTGGCCGCGATCGTCGAGGGATCGGGCACCACCTGAGAGGGCGTCCGCGCAGGCACGAACGCGTTCAGCAGCCGCGGCTGCGAATCTAGTTCAGACGCTGGGGAGGGATGGTGCCCAGGGACGGAATCGACGGGCATCCATCTAAGCTATTGAAATTCCTAGTGCAGACCGACCACCGAACATCGCAATGTACCTAGGTTTCGTACCAAGGTGCAAGCTTGCGAGATTGAGGCTGTAGCGCAATCTGTCGTCCGTGGCGCCCATGGCGTCCTGACGACAGGAACTCACAAATGCAGACCGACCAGACCGGGTTGGGCGCGAACCGCGTCCTCCCGGAGCACGAATTCGCACGCCTCGCTGGCATCACTCCGACCACGTTCCGCCGCTTGCGGGCTAGGGGCGAGACCCCGCCCAGCATCCGCTTGTCGCCCCGGCGCCGTGGCTACCGCATGGCCGATGTCATGACCTGGCTCGATGCTCGCACCGAGAGCGCCGCCTGATGTCTCGCAGGAAGATCATCCCCCTCAGCGCCAACGCAAAGCCCTTGGGTGGTCTGAATAACCTGCCGCCGCCGAACCCAGTGCAGGACATGGCCGATGTCCAGGAAGCACGCAGCCTCGGTTACGACCTCCGGGGCGGCATGATCGACATGGGCCACCTGCGGGCTTGGCTCTCCGAGCGCCGCGCCGGCATCGAGCCGCCCAAGCCGCGCATCAGCGGCCTCCCCCGTTACAAGGCTCCGTTCTAAGCCGCACAGCCCTGCGTACGTGGCAGGCATGACCTTGGACGCTCCCGAATAGCCCTTAGGCATCGCCGCCGCCTCTTTGCCCGCTGCTGCCCTACGCCTTTTGTCCTGCCTCAAACTCACAGCGTGGTTCAGAGCGGGCAACAGCGCCTTCCGGGAGTCATCGCACCCGAAAACCTCTCCCTGCCGCCTACGGAGCTCCACGCGGCTGGAAGGGCTATCCAGCAACGCAAACACGGATAACACCATGCCCTCGATCAGCACCCAAACCCGCATGCTTCGGCACGGGCTCGCAATGGCGACCTCCAGAGCCTTCCCGCTCGACGGGTTCGATCTCGACCCGGCCGACTGGCTCGACCTGGAAGCGAACCTCGTGGAAGCCGCCGCTCTCCTGCTCCGTCGACGGGACGGCTTCCTGAAGGCGCGTAACACCCTCTCGGGGCTGACGGCGCTTTGGATCGATGGGGGAGACGACTGCATCGGAGCTATGAACGCCGATGAGCTTGAGAAGCACGTCCGATCCCTCCGTCAGAAGGCGAACCTGGAGAGAACCAAGGCTGATCTGCTCGGGGCGTAAGACGTCTGAGGCTAGCGTCGGCGTTTAGCGCCCGACCACGCAAATTCGGATCGGACGGGGACGTGCGGATCTGCTCGTGAGGATCTGATGGGGGCCTAGGATCTGTGACCCCTCGTCACCGGCCAGGATAAAAGGTTTGCACGGTGTATTTCGAGCACGAAAAAACCCGCTTTCCCTAGGGGGAAGCAGGTTCGAATAAATCCGATTTATTGCGCTGATAATCTATTTAAATGTGGGCATAATTCCCACGTGAAAATGCCCCGCTGAATTTGCGAGGTTTCAGATCACGTGGTAGATCACGCGGATGTGATCCACACATGAGAAGACCACAAAAGCAACCCTAAGCCGTCCGATGAAGCCAAGCAAGCCAAAAATTCAGGGCCATCGGACATCCGTCCACAACTAACAGGGGGAATACCCCATCGCCTCGCTTGTCCAGGGCCAGGGCGATGGGGTTCCGAAGCTAAGTGTCGAACCTGAGAATGAAGTATAGCCGCTGCTATAAGGCGACGCAAGACGGTGATGATCGAAGGGTTGTGCGAGCGCCGGGGGCAACCGGGCAGCCGACCTTCGTTATGGCCGAGACCGGACCGCGCCGACTGGGAAAGCTCCGCAAGCGGCCCAAGTCGTGGTCCCCCTACAAGATCACGGTCAACGCCAACAATGTCGTGAAAGATATTCAGCGGATCATCGAAAAGGAATTCGACGGGGCGTGCTACACGGACGACGGTGAAATGTTCTACGAGCAGGCCGTTCCATTCCTCGTTGCCCGTCACATCGCCTATGGCTACCCGGAGGATGAGTTGAACACCATGCAATGGGCTACGAAGTACACTCCTGGGATCGCCGCTAACAACCCGCGCGAGTGGTTCGAAGCTGCGGAGCAGGCCATCCTCGCCGGCTTCGACAACTACGGCGGCAAGCCGTCGATCCCGGCGATGGATAGCGTCTCGAAGGCTTTGGACCTCACGGTAGAGCGGCGCCAGAAGTGCGGCGTGCTCCATCTGTGTGCCGTTGAGCGACCGCGCGACATCCGCAAGAGCGAGGCGAAGGTATACGACGCTCGCCGCAAGGCTGAGGCCCGTTCCAAGGCTGGTGCCACACCCCGTGAACAGAGCCTCACTGCCCGCAAGCCCTGGGAGAGCTACGGGATCAGCAAGCGCACCTACGAGCGCCGTGTCGAGCGTGGAGAGATCCCGGCCGACCCGGTGTCGCTCAAGCGCATGGACAAGGCCAGAGCCAAGTGGAACCCCGTTCTCCGTCTGGTCTCCTAGGCGTGACGCAAATTCGTCCGGTGACGCAAATTCGTCCTGGACAATACGGAGTATAGGACACCCGCATTCCGTTCGGGCGCACGGGGATCAGAGCAGGGCGTCGTTAGACGATCTGCATCCCCCGGAGCACCGATGGCTTCCACCGTCGACACCAGAAGCTCACTCCCGAGACAGCGCACCATGGCTGGACCGCGTGATCCACTCAAAACGGGTCAAGAGGCCTTCGGCCATCGCCGGCAGGGGGAGAGGGTGGTTCGGCGTTAGCGCCCATCCTGGGCCGTGTCGCGAGACCGCAACGGGGCTTCCCGATCGGGAGGGGGTTGGGGCTAAGGATGGGGCCTATCCTCGAACGTGGCGCTGGCCGTCGACCTAGCTGAGACCGGCGCGGGGGAGCTTGGATCAGGGTGTGGCGGACCTCCTGTTAGCGGATCAGCCGCCCGACCCACGATCAGGATCAGCACGACCGTTGCCGCCATCCTCGACCCTCCCGCGAGTAGGTTCACGTACTAGGCCGCTACTCGACCTCGAAGGATGGCCCGCACCGTCGACCGCTTAAACACCCTGCCGACGAACCTTTCTTCTGATCAGATCGAGTCTAGGTTCGCATCCGTTGCATAGTGCAAACTGTGACGATTTGCATCACGCTGTAATTTGTGGTATCATACTGATAATGGGGCGTCCGGTTTCGGGCGTTTGTTTGGGGAAACCCAAACCGGTGGGGGTGGAAGTGACCCCGGTGCACCGCAGGCCCTAGCCGGGGCCGCACAACATAGGGGCCTCAACTGCCCTAACTTCATTGGAGCAACGAACGCTTTCTGCTGCACTGTGCAGTCCCGGTAAACCGATCCGGGGGTAACGAGACAAGACCGATCTCCACCCTACCCATACATGGCGTGATCTAGGATCGACGTGCGGTCGGACAACCCTTATCCGGCCGCTCTCGGTTCGCTCCATTTTCACTCCTCACGCACTTACAGAACAAACCATGAACACATATCCGCCTCGGCCTTCGCGCCTGGGCCTCGTCATGAAGCCCGCAGACATCGCCGCCATCGATCGCATCGCCGCTCGCGAGGAAATCTCTCGTGCCACCTGGGCTCGGAAGGTGCTCCGTCAGAAGCTTCGGGATCTCGCCGCCACCGCTGAGCCGGCCGCGTGAGCCGCCCGCTCGCTCTCGTCCTCGATGAGCGCACGTTCCTCGCTCTAGAAACCGCCGCAGGACGTGCGGGGCAGTCCCCGGCGACCTTCCTAGAGGATCAGCTAGTCGTCGCGCTCGGGATCAGCCGTGCCGCCCGCGAGCCCGCCGAACCCCGCAACCGTCCGTCTCGACCATCGAGCCGACGCGCTTCCCCTCGTACCTGCTCCGCCCAGACCCATGACTGAAACCAACGATCCCCTCGCCAGCCCGCCGCCGGGCGTCCTACGTGACCTAGCCGATCGTCGTCGCGTGGAGCCTGATGGCAGCGCGTGGTTTGCTGACGATGCGGGCCGCCCGATCCTCGACACCGCCCGCCCCGGCTTCCCGTACGCCGATGCCCGTACGGCGGCCATGTGGACGCTCAAGCATCGTCCCGATGTCTGGGGTGTCGACAAGCCTGCATCCGAGACCGCACCAGCCGTCCCGTCCGTGACCTCGACCTCGACCGCCGCCGACCTGATGGCCGCAGTCCGCACCGGGAGCATGACCGCCGACGAGGCCACGCGCCGGATGCTGGTTGCCCGGCCCGCCGAGACCCGACCGGCACCGGGCATTCCTGATGCACCCACCTTCGCAGGCGACACGATGACGGCGCTCATGGCGAAGGCCAAGGCTGGCGATCACTCCGCAATTGCGGCCATCACCGCGAAATATCTCAACCCGAACCGCTAAGAAAACCGAATATGTTTCCCAGAGTTCACCCCGCAGGCACTTCTCCTGATTATTTCTCGTCTGGATGGAAAGACAAGAGCGATGCCGCAGCGGCTAAAATTGCCGCAATGAAAGACCCGGTTCGACTTGCCGTCGCGACGTTCCGCCATCGGTCGCGAGACCTTGGCGAGGCCCGCAAGCTCGCGGAACAGGAGTATGCCGAGACGCACGCCCCGGTGCCGTCTCCGATCCCGGCGATGATCCACCGCGACGTGGCGGACATCCTCGCGCGCTTCCTGGTAGCGTCCGGTCTCGGCAACGCCGATCTGCTCGCACCCCTGCAGGATCACGAGCGCGTCGAGGACATCGAAGCCCGGCACGTTGCGCGTCTGCAGGCCGATCTTGAGGAAGCACGGGCGGAACTGGTTCGCGTCGAGCGGAAGGAAGCTCTCGACCGGCTTGAAGCAGCACAGAAGGCTCTTGAGGAAGTCGACGCGATGCACGCCCGTCCGGTTGTCGAGCTTGTAGACGAGGCGCCCGTCGAGGCTCCGGTTCCGGTGCCGTCGCTGGATCAAGTCAACAAGGCGCTGGCTGAGCAGGAGTCGGTGATCGCCGCCGTCGAGGATGCCCCGCGCCGTCGCGGTCGTCCTCGCAAGGGGGCGTTCGTGGATATCTCCGACCTTCCGGTCGACTGAACGTCTAGCCGACCCGCGCCAGCACCCGCGAGACCTGAACGGCCTGCCAGGAGCCACCCTTCGCGGTCGGAACGCCCCTCTCATTGAGAGCCGCCGCGATCTCCCGCAGGCTCTTGGCGCCGCTGGCCTGGATCTCCGCGAGGATGGGGGCGAGATCCCCCGCACGGTCGACGGCCTTGGCAACCCGCACGGCGGTCCCCTTGGCCTTCGCCTCCGTCGACAGGACGGCGCCGCGATCCCCGCCCAGCTTCACGCCACGGGCCTTGGCAGCGGCAAGGGCGGCTTTGGTACGGGAAGAGATCGCCCGGCGCTCTTCGTCGGCTACGAGAGCCATGATCCCGACCGTGAGGCGGTTGGCGTGCGGGTTGTCGGTGGCGACGAACTCGATACCAGCCTTTTCCAGGCCAAGCAGGAAGTGTGCATCGCGGCTGAGCCGGTCGAACTTCGCGATCAGGAGCTTCGCCCCGTACACGCGGCACGCCTGGATCGCCCGCTGCAACTGCGGACGGTTCGTGTCGCTCTTGCCGGACTCGACCTCCACGAACTCGCCGCACACGGTCCAGGAGCCGCCGTTCAAGTAGGTCTCGACCGCCGCCCGCTGAGCCTCCAGGCCGAGACCGGAGTCGCCCTGACGCTTCGTGGAGACCCGGAGGTAGGTAACGAACTTGCCCTGGGCCATGACCGCCTCGCCTGTTACGACTCAAACGACGTTCGATGACTGAGACGTAACAGGTTCGATCCGACCCTTGCAACTGAAATCTGATGCCTCGTTCCATCCCCCCTGCAGATTTATGGGGCCCGTTCGCGCTCGACCTCGACCCGGTTGAATTCATATCCAGGCTTAGGGTTCTCCGGGCCGTGACATCCCTCCTGTGCGGCGCACGAGGCGACGGTCTCTGTGCTGAGCTACAGGCGTGCGAGGCTGAGCCCTGGCAGTTGTCGGCGGCCCTGGTCGAACTGGACCTCCTGGCGCCTCTCGACCGGCGCCGAGTGATCTCCAGCTACGGTTCGCTGGCTTGTCCTCGTTGGCGTGGCTAGCCGTGGTCCCGGCGATAACGCTCCACCGCCACGTCCGCGATCCTGTCGAGCAGATCACGTAGCGCCATGCTGGCAGCGTCGGTGGCGCCGTCGACCCGCTCTTCGTCTACCGCTGCAGCAATCATCGGAAGCTCACGAAGCAACGCCTCGACCTGTTCGACCCTGGCGATCAGCGCTTCGACCATGTGTCACCTCCCCTATGAACGACGTTCGAATAGATCAGCGCACCTGCCGCACGTCGAGCGTGAAGTTAAGCTCAGAATAATTCAAGCTCATGCTCATGTTATAGCCTCGACGTGACAAGGGCTTAGCCGTGCTCAACAAGAGGCGGCAATCTGACGTTGCTTGAATACAAGCTCATGGGGGGGGTCATTTCTTTTTTTGGATATGGCCCCCGGTCTCGCTTAACGTCCCTAGTAATCGCGCCTCGCCTAAGCCGATTTACAAAGTCTGCAGGCAAATAAGACATGGCCGGCACTTCAAATCCGCCCATAGTTCCAAGAAAAACAAAATACTAATAACGCTCCCGCACTGCGGTAGAGCTGTAGGAAAACGATGTCTGACGATAATATGAAAACCGTTGTCCACGTAGACAGCGTTTCCGATACTTCTGGCGTCGACCGTATGCTCGCCAGAATAAAGGCGCTTCAGGCGACGGTCGCAAAAATGACCAAAACACCGACGACCGGCCTAACCGAGAGCCTTAACGCCTCGGTGAAAAAAGCACGCGAACTTGGCAACGTACTGGGCCGTCACGAAGCGGAGTCTGCTGCTAACCTTCGTCGTCGCCTTGGAGCGGAAAAGCGAATCTGGGCTCAATCAGCCCGCGAGACCGAACAGGCCGCAAAGGCTCAGATTTCCGCTTCGGGACGTGTTGCAGCCGCCAAGGCCAAGGACGCCAAGATCCTCGACCGTGCCATGCGTCGAGACGAGGACGCACGATTTGCTGATGGAGCCCGTGCTCTCCGGGCGAAGGTGTTGGGCGTGAAGCTGGCAGCGCTGGCGGAGTCCAAGGCCAGCGAGGATGCTGCCAAGCGTGCTGAGAGCGCCCTTGTGAAGCGGTTTGCGTTCGAGGACCGCATGCGCCGCCAGCGGACCCGCGAAGAGGCATCCGCTGCTCGTGAGACCGCACGAGTCGAAGCCCGCACGCTCGCAGATCGGGAACGGGCTCGTGCCGCTGAGACCCGCCGCCGGGCCTCCGCCTGGGGAGATGTACGGCGGGGAGGCCAGACTGCTCTCACGCGGGGGCGGGAAACCTACAGCGGCGCCGCTCAGATTGGACGGCAGGTGCTGGTTGGGACCGGAGCAGCGGTCGCGGCCGGTATCCGGGGCATCGCCGGACGAATGGCGGTCGACGCGGCCGAGACCTCGCTCAAGATCTTTGGCGACGACGGCGGAAAGAAATTCACGAGCAAGCGTATTGCCGAGATCCGGCGTGAATGGTTGGATAGCGCCGCGCTGGATACAGCCAATACATCCGCCGATGCGATCAAAGCGTTCACGGAGCTGAACAAGTCGGGCGTCAAAGATCCGAAGGGCAATACGGAACTGTTGCTTAAAGCTCAAGCCGGTCTCGAACTCGATACCGCAGCTACCTCGAAGCTCATGGGACTTGTCGACCGCAATTTGGGTGCCGCATCGACTCCTGCTCGTATGAAATCAGTGCTCAACGCGATCGGAGTGGCCGCACGAGAGGATCCTACGAACGCTCCTGAAATTGTTGAAGGTATGCGGCGAGGTTTCGGCGCGATCTCTTTGGGTAATATGAGCCCGGAACACCTGGCCGGTCTGGTATCAGGTGCTCAGTCTGTTGGCGTTCAGCCTGGCAAAGCCGGAACGTTCATCGCAACATTGATGAAAGATCTGACGAGCGGTTCCTATGCCAAGGGCCAGCGCGGCAAAGACCTAAACGAAGCGGCTAGAGCACTTGGGTTCGGCTCTGCGAAGGGGATGGCGCGATCAGCCTCGACCGACTCGACCGCCACCATCCTCAGGGTTCTAGAGCGCCTAGAGCGGATGCCGGAGCTTCAACGCTCCAAGGTGACGAACCGGCTCTCGCAGACCCAGTGGTCGGACGAGAATTTGCAGCTGATTCAGGGTCTCGGTGGTCTGAAAAAGACTCTGGCTGAGATCGATGACAAGAAGAACGCTAACTTCCTTGACGATGCATCCAACGAGCGGATGCAGAGTTGGGAGAAACAGTGGGCGCGGTCCAAGGCTATATTTGGCCGGTTTTGGGAGGCCATCGGCACTGGATTTGATGGTATCTTTCAGGAGGTGAATCGATACTTTTACGACAGTGCGAAGCGCTATGACTTTGGCCGCATTTCCGCAAACGTGAAAGGCTTTCTCGAAGGCTTCGTGCGCGGTCTCGGCTTCGACAACGTGACGGGCCTACTCGAGTCCGTCTTCGGCAAGCCCGGCGACCAAAGCGCTTCCATGATCGAACAGTGGAAGGCTTTCGGGCGGGGGCTCGCAACCGGGTTGAAGTCCATTTTCGATGCGGTGCGCGGTCTCCTGACGGCGTTTACGGGGGGCTCAACCGATCCCGAAGTCATCGGTCGACTCACGGGTCGGATTATTGGCTTGTCGGCGGCTCTCCTGGTGCTCTCTCCCGTCATCACAGTGATGGGGGCCTTAGCGTCCGGTGTGCTGGCGGTTGCGGCGGCTCTCCGGTTCGGACGGGGTGTTCTTGAACTCGCAACTGGCGATGCTGCCGTCAAAGCCGCCGGTAGTGCCGCAGGTGTCGCCGGGGCTGGTGCGGGAGCCGCCGCAGGTGCAGCCGGCGCAGCGGGCAAGGCCAGTATGCTCGGCAAGCTTGGCGGCATCCTCGGCGTCGTCGGCCTTGCGGACATGGCCCGCGAGCAGGGTGCCCTAAAGGCTCCTGACATGAGCAAAGGCTTTTTCGATGCGATCCTTAGGTTCCTCGATCCGGGCTTGGCCGACCGCGTAGGGGGCAACCGAAGCAAGACGTCTGCTACGGAAGGGGCAAAGGATGGTGCACTTGAGCAGCGCAAGCCGGGCCAGGGTCTCACGCAGCGCGAGATCAAGGAGATTGTGAAACAACGTATCCGCGAGGGTAAGGCCAAAACCGAGGAAGGCGGAACCGTTGAGAGTTCCAAGCATGCTCAGGAGGATTTGGCACGGAACGTTGGCAAGCTCAGCACCAACCTGGAGTCGATAGGCGCTAGACTTCAGCTAGCATCGTTCCAGAAAATGTCTTTCCCAAAATCTGAGGCGGCTGCTCGTGCGGCTGGTACGGCCGGCGAAGACGCTGAGAACCTTGGCACCATCCGCGAGTCTGGTGGATCTGCCGCGATGCTCGGCGCAATCCCCGGCGAAGCCCTACCCAGCACCGGCTTTGGCCGGCGTGGTATCATTGGTGGGGGCGGAAGTTCGGACACCGCTTCCCCGGACCAGAAGTCCGGCGGCTCCCGGTCCTGGCGAAACAACAACCCCGGCAACATTGAGTTCGGCGCATTCGCCCGTTCGATGGGTGCGATCGGGTCGGATGGTCGCTTTGCCAAGTTCCCGTCCTACGAGGCGGGACGCAAGGCTCAGGAAAAGCTCCTGTTCGAGTCGAAGGGATACAAGGATCTGACGGTTGGCCAAGCGATCCGTCGCTGGGCTCCGGCGTCCGAGAACAACGTCCCAGCCTACATCGCTGCGATGGGTGGCGACGGCTCCAAGCGGATGTCGGAGTACAGCCCGGAACAGCGAGCCAAGCTTCTCGACGCGATGCAGCGTCACGAGGGTTGGAAAGCCGGAACCGTCATCGGCGGAAATCCTGTTACGGCGGGGGCCGCAGGCAATGCCGTCGACACGATGTCTCGCTTCCTCGGAAAGAACGAGTATCAGGACCGTGGGGAGCTATCTCGCTTCGTTGGTCACGATGTCGCCGGCAGCGTGAATGCGTGGTGCGCTCGCATGGTCAACTCGTCACTAGCGAGCGTCGGCATCAAGGGATCGGGTAGCGCGGTTGCCAACTCATTCCAGCGATGGGGCGTTGGCGTCGACGCGAAGGATGTCACTAAGGGCGACGTTCTTCTCGACCCCCACGGCAAGGGCTACAACCAGACGGGCGGCCACGTCGGTTTAGCGACCGGGCGCACGCAGATCGATCCTCGCACGGGCCGGCTGATGGTTGAGAGGATCGCAGGCAACGAGAGCGACTCCGTCAAGAAGACGTGGGTCGATGCGAGCAAGCTCATGGTCCGCCGGGCGGAGCGAGCTCTTGCTGGGAAGCCGGACACCTACGGGAGACAGGACATCGGCGACGGCCTGACATCCACGGGTTGGCGCAAGGCTGATGCGAACGCCTTGGCTGAGCAATCCCCGGCGGAGAAGTTGGCACGCTCCGCTCCGAAGCTTCCGCAGGCCGGCGGCGCTGGCGGGGGCGGTGCTAAGGTGTCCGCCCCCATCCACATCCACAGCCTCAGCGATCCGCAGGGGACGGCCAACGCGGTGCAGCGCCGGATTCAAGACGTCTCGGGGTACCATACCCAAGACCGCTCGTACGAAAGCATCTGAGCGACCAAGGGCGGCCTCGAAATCGCCCTCGGCTCACCGTCATGCGGAAAGCGGATTCCTCCGTTAGCTCTGTCGAAACCGCGATGATCCGTATGCGCTACGATGTCCTTAACCCCTTGTTAACCACGCAGCAGGGGAAATATGATGGCATGTGAGCGTACGCGGCCCAACGAGCTTACAGTTTGCAGGCGGCCTAACGGAGCGCGATCAGTGCTGAACGACGAGAAGAACCACACCGCCCCCTCAGAGGAAGCGGACACCGTGACCATCACCGCTCACATGCCGGATCCGGCGCGTGCGGGCGTTGTCGACGTTGTTTCGTTGCGTGGACTCGCGCGTGCGGTCAGTGTCCTGAGGAAGGGTGATCGTCCAACCGCGTTTGACGACGCGTTCGTGCGCATCCTCAACACCAATGGCAGCATCGCGAAGGCGATTGAAGGTGACTGAAGGTGGCGGGTTAGACGGCGAAAAACACCCGCTACCCGCTACGACCGGGGATGCCACGGCTCGTTTCGGTCCTCCTCCTCCTCCCAATGTCAACGTTCAAGTCAACACCCAAAGTCTACATATCAACCCGTCCAATCTGGCCGCGTTGGAGCGTATTGTGCAACTAAATCCTGCGATCGCATCGGAGATTATCCGTACGACCGGGAATGCTGCGCGGTACGAACGCGACCGTTACAGCACAGGTGCTATCTGCGCGACCGTAATTTGCGGCATCTTGCTCATCTGTGCAGCGGTCGTGGCGGTCAATGCTGGTTTTTGGGCGGGAATTGGATTCTTCCTGGCTTGTGTCGCTGCAGCAGCGGTCGTTGCGGCGATTTTCACTGGGAAAGTTCAAGATCTGTCTTGGACAGCACGCGTGATTCCAGGTTCGAAACAGCCGCCCAAACCACCGGTAGCGTCAGAACATTCGACGCCACCCGAGTTCTAACCTGAAACCGTTTCTTGAATTGGTACGGTACCCTCGTCGGTAGGCGCGGGAGGCATCGTTGCCACGAAACGTCTGCCAACGACCGAACGAGGCGTATTTTTCCCGATTAGCCACTGCATCTGTCCGAACTCGATCTGCCATGCAGAAGCACCCCGCGCGACCGTGCTCAAGATAGCTTCGTATCTGAGCACCCCGGCGCCTAGGTCAGCCTTCACTCGCTGTACGTCCGGTCCAAATGCACGCACCGTCCCGTCCACAAGGATGGATTCCGTGTCTCGTTCGGACATATGGGAATGCAGGACCGTTCCTTGCGGCAGCGGCTCGCCGCTGTGGTGGTAGTACAGCCCCCTGACGAGCATATGCGTGAATTCACGCATACGAAGCGGATCGACCGTCAAGAGCCCGGTTGGAAGCACGAGGCCGCCGGGCGTTCGCTCAAGGCCCTGTCTTACAGTCTTCAGCAGCGCGGCCATGATTCGCGGCTTCAATCGGGCCTTACGATCGAGGTTCGTGGCAGCATTCGCAACGGCGGCAGGATGTCGGCCACCCAGGATTGCAACAACCTGGGCGTATTCCTCAAGGCGTTCCTTGGCACTGTTGCATGCGACACACGCTGGGACCTTCGGCAAATTGTCCCGGTCGGGGCCCTTTGGCACAAATGCGCGTGCGAGGACGTGCTCCCCAACGGTAGCGATGCCCGGCAAGCCGCAATACGCGCAAGCTTTGCCGCGGAAGAGTTTCGAGGGCATCGTGGTTTATTGCCCTGCACAGCCCCCGACCACTGGCATCCGCTGAACGGCGGTCGCCATGTCGGCCAACGCGAAGTGGCGATAATTACCCGCGCTCGAACTGTCTGAGTGGCCCTGAATCGCGTCAGCCATCGAGTCGGACATGCCGACGCGCGAGGCGGTTGTCTTCCACCAATGCCGGCAGGCGTGCGACGGTGCTTTCCTTGGATCTTTGAACCCTTGCTCCCGTATCCAAGTCGCAAGGTGGTTCGTCGCCCCCTTCGACGGGTGCCGCCCCTCTGAGCCAAGCCGGGCAGGGCGCTTGTAAAACATCGGCCGATCGCCACACGCCCGTGCGAATTCCAGAAAACCCGCTTCGACCAGCGCGGGGTGGAGCGGCACCGTTCGCTCGCTGCCAGCGTTCTTGAGCGTTCCGCCGTCAGGGGAGGGCTGGATGACCAAGACGGGGATGCCATCGATCTCCCGAACCTGCGACCCCCACGCCTGCGCGAGTTCCCCAATCCGGGCGCCGGTATACACCGCGAGCCAAGGGAGCCACCGCTTTGCCGGGGTGGTCTCCTGAGCCGCGATAGCAAGCAGACGGGCAACCTCGGCGTCGCCGTACGCCAACATGCCGGCGCCGGCCTGCCGCCGATCCTGAACCCGCACACCGATCGCCACGTTCTCGGGCACGAGGCGGTTGCGCTTGGCGTAGGCCAGGAGGGTCTTGAGCCCGGAGAGGTGACCGTCATTGATCGTGGAAGGTCTCCGTCCCTGAGCGACCAGGGCGTCCTTCCAAGCGATGACGTGCTCCGCCTTCACCCGCGCGATGTCCTCATGCCCGAGATGGGCGACGAACTGACGAATCACCCCGCCCCATGTTTGGATGGTGGATGGCGCCGGCTTCGTCTCGGTTTTCCATCGGTCGAAAACATCCGTGAGGGTGACGCCTTGTGCCACCGGCCGATCAGATGATTGGACCGAGGATGGGCCTGGATCAGCCTTGGGGAAGCGGTTCTCAGCCGGATCGTCAGACCAGTCGCGCTCGGCTGCTCGACGCATCCGCCAACCCGCCGCTATCGCCGCATGACCGACTCGATCGAGCAGCAGGCGTCGAGAAGCGTCATCGATCCTGAGCGCGTTGGTGCTCAAGATCCAATCTACATAGATCCCGAACCGCTGATCCAGCGTGTCGTGATGCCCCTCGGAAAGGGCATCGATCCCGAGCGTCAGATTCTCTCCGAACGCCTCCTGAGCTAGTCGGATCTCGTCCTCGGGGTCGAAGTCAGGGCGTAGACGCGGAACAGCCGCAATGCGCCCTTGAACGCTCGCTCGACAGAAGGATTTGACTGCTGCCCATCCCGCCGGAGAGCCGGGACTCTGAAGGAAGCGGGATTTGATATGCTGGTACACCAAGCCGGCGAGGTATTCGGCCCGCATCGGTGTAAGCGTCTGAGACCCGTTTTTCTCTGCCTCGTAGAGCCGCTTCAGGTGGGCAGCGACCGCCGACCAACGAGCATCGCCAAGGCCATTTTCTCTCGTGTGGAGGGATACGCGGGCGTGTTGGCCCAGCGTGAAGCTGACAGGCACAGGATTATCGCCAGGTGCGGCGGGAAGCTCTAGAAAGACCTCCTTGCCGCGAACGAGCGAGACGACATCCGCAGGCACGCGCGCATCGTAGCGACGTGGAGATACCCGTGGCGGAGTGACGCAGCTACGAGAATTCGACATGATCCGTGGCATCAGGCCGTACCTAGGTTTTGTACCTCGGTTTCAGCCGATCGCGCTAGGGAATGATGCGATTCAACGACTTAGAGTCGAGTGGTGCCCAGGGACGGAGTCGAACCGCCGACACTGCGATTTTCAGTCGCATGCTCTACCAACTGAGCTACCTGGGCCTTCGCCGATCCGCGTGGCGGCTCGACAGGGCGGGGGTATAGTCAGTGCCTCCGGGCCTGTCCAGCCTGATCGGGCGCATCGGCTGGATGATTTTCCCGCTATTCGTGCTCGGGTTTCCGGGCGGCCGGCAACGCGTCCTCGTCCTCGTCATCGGCGGCCGGGATCACGTAGCGGTCGCTGAGCCAGCGGCCGAGGTCGATGTCCGAGCAGCGCTCCGAGCAGAACGGCTTCAGCTTCGGATCGGCCGGCTTGCCGCAGATCGGGCAGGGGGGCAGCTTCGCGACCGTCGTCATGCCATCGCGCCCCAGCCGGCCCGCACCGGGAACCCCTCGCCGTCGAGGAGCGCCATCGTCTCGTAGAGCGGCAGGCCGACGACGGCCGAGTGCGAGCCGACGAGCTTGACGACGAAGGCGCCGGCCAGCCCCTGGATCGCGTAGCCGCCGGCCTTGCCGCGCCATTCGCCCGAGGCGAGGTAGCTGCTCATCTCGCGCTGGGACAGGCGCTTGAACCGCACCCGGCTCTCGACGATGCGCTCGCGCCGCGCGCCCTTCGGCGAGAGCAGGCAGATCGCCGTGAACACGCGGTGCTGCCGCCCGGAAAGCAGGCGCAGGCAGTCGGCGGCCTCGTCGGGCACCTCGGCCTTGGGCAGCACGCGGCGGCCGACCGCGACCACGGTGTCGGCCGCCAGCACCCAGCTCTTCCCGCCGTGCTCGTGGAGGTGGAGCGCCCCTTGCGCCGCGGAGAGCTTCAGCCGCGCGAGCCGCCGGGCGAGCTCGCGTGGCGATTCGGACTTCAGCGGCGTCTCGTCGACGTCGGCGGGAAGCAGGGCGTCCGGCTCGATGCCGATCTGCTGCAGGAGCGCGAGCCGGCGCGGCGAGGCCGAAGCGAGGATCAGCCGCGCGGGATTGTCCGCGGGCGCGGCCAGGGGGGAAGGGGCGTCCATGGATCTCGGATCGGTCCTCGGCCGGCGCCGCCCACCGGAGGCGGACGCCGCACGCATCGTGGGTGCAGGTCCGACGGGTGATAGTGGAACGGCGTCGCCATGGGAACGGATACGGCGGCGATGGCCTGCGCGCGGCGATCGTGTGGCCGCTGCCGGAGCATCGCGTGCCGGGCTGCCGCCCGAAGAAGATGTTTCGCGGTGCCCGTCCATGACCGCAGGACCATCGACCCCGTGGACAACGTCGGCGGCTCTGCTATGGTCCAGCCGCGCTGCCGAAACGCGGCCCGGCGCGGGCGTAGTTCAGTGGTAGAACGTCAGCTTCCCAAGCTGAATATACGGGTTCGATTCCCGTCGCCCGCTCCAAGCGTTTTTCCCTCTGCAAATCGACATTTTCGTCCCTGCTGACCGCCTGGTTGACGACCAGTCTCACAGACCGGTCTCACACAACGGTTTTCGCATCAGCCCTCGATTGTGAACACGGCTTGGCACTAGGGCCATCTGCTGGCCGGCCGTCAACTGCCGTAGCTCGGAACCGTAAGCGCAGCTACGTCGGCGATATAGCTGATTGCCGCGCAAGGACGTTAAGCTCGCCGACCTGCGGCACCTTCCCGCAAGCACGGCGGTACGGAGCGAAGCGCCCTACCTCTGTAGGTTTGTCAGCTCAGGATTTTCGAATGTGGTACCTTTACGGTATCGTTTTTCTCGCCGGCATCGCGAACGCTGTGCAACCCGGCCAGAATGCCACGCTCGCCAAAGGCTTCTCGCAACCCCTTATCGCTGGGCTTGTCGTTGGGATCGGTGCGGCCGTCACGATCCTTGTGCTTGGATTGGTGTCAGGGCGGATGGCATGGCCGACGCAGCAGGAGGTGACGTCAATTCCGTGGTGGGCATGGTTCGGCGGCTTGCTTGGGGGCGTTGTTGTCGTCACCCAGCTTCTAATCGCCCGCCAAATTGGCGCTGGAGCCTTTCTCGGCCTGCTCGTGACCGCCGGCGTCGTCACCTCGATCCTACTCGATCACTTCGGCTGGGTCGGCTTCGCCGTGCATCCTGCCACGCTATGGCGGATCGTTGGCGGCATCCTAATGATAGGAGGCGTCGTCCTCGTGGCGGTCTTCTGACCGTTCGGACGCGTGAGCGCGTGCAGTCCACCACTATTCATTTAGCAGGACCACAAACGTGCAACGCGATTTGAAAATGTTATTCCTGATTGTTTTCTTGAGTGCGCCAATCAGTGCTCATGCGCAAAATCGGATTGATACAAGATTCGTCTCATGCGCGACGCTGAAGGCCATCGTCGATCGAACTGGGAATATCCTGCTTGCAACGAGCGCAACTGCTTATGAGGTGGTCCATCGCGATGGCGGGGTGTGCCAGCAGGATACGAAGAGTGCACCGGCCTTCGAGCCAACGATAGATGTACCCGCATGTTTCGCAGGTTGGCGCTGCAAACCTCGCGATAGCGACGGAAATTCTGGCCCCTAAGCTCCATCAATTCTGAATTAATTCATTCAATCCGCGCTTGTTCGCCGGGTCTGCTGAAAGAGGTTCAGCGCGCGCTCAGAGAATGGGGAGATTATTCGCGGTCGATGTACTGTCTCGTATACGTGCTTCTTGAGGCCTTTTTGGCCTGATTGCTCGCCAGCTAACCAAAGCGTTGCGCGGATGCAACATTCCCACAGCACCACGGCGCACTCGAAGATTCGACGTTGATCGAGATGATCGGCTGGCACACAGTGTTTTGGCACTGGGGGCATCGCAAAAGCGGGCCCGATGAGCCCGCACCAAAAAGCGGGCCGCAAAACAAGGTGTGACGCGATCGGCCCCGGCCCCGCGACCACACGATCCTCGGGTCTCGAAGCTTTTGGAGATATCTATGACGCTCTTGAAGAGCACCCTGCTCGCTTCGGCCGCCGGCTTCGCCGCCGTCGCCGGCGCCCAGGCTGCCGATTTGCCGGTCAAGAAGGCCGCCCCCATCGAGTACGTCCGCGTCTGCTCCGCCTACGGCGCCGGCTTCTTCTACATTCCCGGCACCGACACCTGCCTCCGCCTTTCGGGTCGCGCCCGCTTAGAGGCCGGCTATCAGACTGCCTACAGCCGACAGAATGGCTCGAACAACGGCGACAGCACTGGTTACGCCGGCCGCCTGCGCATCAACGTCGATGCCCGCACCCAGACCGCCTACGGCACCCTTCGCGCGTTCGTCCGCCTCGATGCAGGTTCGCGCACTGGCCAGTCGGGCCCTGGTACCTCCGGCACGCAGCAGCGCATCGGTAACGCCTACTTCGCCACCGGCGTCGACGGCTTCGGCCGCGTCCAGCAGTTCTCGAACGTCGACAAGGCCTTCATCCAGTTCGCGGGCTTCACCGCCGGTCGCGCCTCGTCGTTCTTCGACTTCTACGCGCACGACTTCGAGTTCACTGGCGCCACCGCCGGCTCCGATCTCGCATCCACGAACCTGATCGCCTACACCGCGACGCTCGGCAACGGCTTCTCGGCGACGATCTCGGCCGAAGATCCGAGCTTCCGCCGCACCCCGATCTTCTCGCCGACCGTCAACGCATCAAACGTCACGACGAACTCTGCCATTTCCAATGCTGGCGTGTTCCTGACCAACTCGCCTGTTCCGGTGTACATCGGTTACAATGGCGCTACCGGAACCCGCATCGGTTCGATCGACGCGATCGAGCGCAATCGGATGCCCGATTTCGTCGGTGCTCTGCGATACGACGCTGCTTGGGGCTCATTGCAGGTCTCCGGTGCTGTTCATGAGTTGAACGTTGGCAACGTCGCGAACGGGGCCGGCGCTGGCCAGTTCAATCTGGTCGGCACGCCCGCCGTGGTAACTGCTTCTGCCGTCCCCGCCGGTGCAACCAACGTCAGCATCGCGCACACCGACAGCAGCTACGGCTACGCCTTCCAGGGCGGCGCGAAGGTCAACCTGCCGTTCATCTCCCCCGGCGACACCCTCTACCTGCAGGGCGCCTACGGCGTCGGCGCTCAGCTCTACACCGGCTACTCCTCGTACACCGGCTCGTACACCCAGAGCACGACCACGATCCAGGGTCAGAAGTTCGCGCAGTACTTCTCGGATGCGACGATCAACCCGTTCACCGGTCAGATGTCCCTGTCCGACAGCTTCACGGTGTCGGCGGCCTACCTGCACTATTGGTCGCCGGAGTGGCGGTCGGCCGCGTTCGGCTCGTATGGCGAGCAGAACTTCAGCGCCGGCGCACGCGCCGGCCAGGGCAACATCTACTCGTCGGTCAACGGCGCAGGCGTGAACGTGTTCGGATCGAACGCGGTCGGTCAGCCCGGCACCCGGTTCTACCAGCTCAGCCAGGCGCTTCGCGACACCTACCAGTTCGTCGCCGGCGCGAGCCTGATCTGGTCGCCGGTGAAGGACCTCGATATCGGTGTGGAAGGCTTCTACACCCAGATCGGCGTCAAGAACGGCCGCGTGATCGACACCGACAAGGATCCGACCGCCTACACCGGTGCTCGCATCGCGGCTATCAACGCCGGCGGCCTCGTGCGTACCACGACTGCCGACTCCGTCCAGCGCGTGGTCTTCCGCGTCCAGCGCGACTTCTGAGGCGAAGCGCTGGATCGGGCGTCTTGCTCCGCGCGGGTTTCGACGAGACCCGCGCGGACGGGCATCTGCAGACCAGAGATCGATCCTACGAGGCCCGGCGGCGACGCCGGGCCTTTTTCGTGTGTCGCTATAGGTGGATCCCCAATCGGGTCCGGATAGCGTGGTCGTTAAGAAGAATGGCTTGCCGGTCATGTACGGAGGGCCCAAGAGGGCGCGTTATTGCATCCACTCCTTCCCCGCTAATAGCGATAATTCCGACATTAAAAAGTTCAAGTTTTTCTCTTAGCACTACAAGCTCGTCGGTAGACACCCAACTTGGCGCACACAAATGGTACTGTGCGAAAAATGTACCTTCAACGGCGGCTTTTAGGGCCGCTTTCGTTGCAACCTGTGAATTGACATCTCCAAAAAATCTCATTCCCTCAAATGCCGCAATTTGAAGTTTGCCGTCGATTACAAAATCGACGTAAAAGTTCGGATGACAATAGGGATAGCGCCCAGGCCAAATTTTGAGCGCACCCACCGGTGAATTTAGCTCCAAACCTAGGATCTGTCGGAGGGTATTTTCGCCAGACAAGTTGTTAAATAACTTGTCTGTAAAAGCCTTAGACGATTGCAACCCGGCGCTCATTGCAGAAATGTTGCTGCCAGGTTCTTTTCTAAGTTGATTATAGCGATTACGTAGCTGCCGCAATGTCAATTGGTCCGTGCTGCGGATTATCTTTTTGGCTTCTTCTACATTTGCCTTTGCAATACGAGTTACTACTTCAAGATTCGACATGGGCCATTCGAGCGCATGGATTGGCAACTCATGCGAACTGATAAATTTTTTGATGGACGCATATGTTCTGATGCCAATCCACAATTGACTGGTTGTGTAGCCGGTTAGATTTGCAGCCACTTCGACCCATGGCCTACCTTGGTCGTCGACGCTGCCCGCTGACATGAGTTCGCGAAGAGCTTCCACAATGAGGGGCCAAGGCACTTCTTTCGAACGTGCGTTGGTAAGCACCTCTACCGGAATCATACGAGCTTCCCTCGATTTGACAGATTTCTTACTGATAGGGGTTCTATATCAAGTCGCCGCCAGGGCCGCGCGAGCGTGCTGCCGAGGTTGGAAATCCATCGGCAGTCGGCGCGTCGCTCTAGCGAAGCGACGAGGCCAGCGTGTCAATTCGATCTACGCAGCTTTAAGCGCGCTCTTGACCAACGCCCCGCATAGCCACGCCGTCGCTGCATCCAACGTGGGAAAGGCGTACTCGATTTCGATGAAAGGGCTCGGGCGCCGACTTGGCGGCAGGTCTTCGAGCAGTTCGGCGTGCCAAGCGCGATGCCCGCCATCGACCGATACCTCCCGGACCACACTGCCGACGATCACGCCGTCGAGGACGAGGTCGTAGCTGCCGGCGGCGAGGCGGTGCAGCGTGTAGGTCAACGAACGCCTCCGAACTCGTCGCCTATCGATCGCGGCGCCCGCCGCTCCCGGCCGTCACCCGCACCGAGCGCCATAGCGCCGGCCAGCGCACCACCGGGCCCGCCGTTGTAGAGGAGCTGATCCGGCGCGTAGTGGCTGCGCACGCGCCCCGGTGTCAGGGCGACGACCTGGTCGCCGCCGTTGCTCTCGCTCAGCCCGCGCAGGATCGCGGTGTCGAGGCCTTGTTCGCGAGCGTGCTGGACCGCCGCCGAGGTGGCGCCGTAGCCCCATTGGACCTGCGGGACCTCGGTCGCGTGGTAGCCGAGCTCGGCGAGCTGCTCGTTGAGATCGCGGGTGCCCTGGAACTCGTCGAGCATCCGCGCGTGTCGCTCGTCGAAGACCGAACCGGCCCGCGCGACCACGTCGGGATCGGCGCCGTTGGTCCTCGCATCCTGAATGAACGCCTCGCGGGCGCGGGCGACGAACGCCGGATCGTTCTCGAACAGCGCTGGCAGGTCGAGGACCGCGGTCTTTCCAGGATCAACGGTCGTGCGGATGACCCGCGGACCGGCCGCATCGAGGCCGGACGACGCGCGCGGCGAGGCGTAGTGATTCGCCTCGCCCGGGGCCGGCGACAGGAATACCGCGCCTGTCTCGCCATCGGGGGTGTGCGGCCGCGAGCCCTTGGCGAGGTGCGGGTCGAACCGGGTGAAATCTTCCGGCGCCGCCGTGCCGTGATACAGATCCCACGACTTCGCCGCCGGGTCGACGCGCGTCATCGGCCGGGCGATCGGCTCGGCCTCCTTCATGCCGGCGGCGAGACCTGCTTCAAGGGCGGCGAACGGATCGGCCTCGTGCGTCGCGGCGCCGCCGAACATGCGCAGTGCGCCCCGCGGCGCCGAGAATGGCATCGAGCCCGTCATTGCTGTGCCGGCGAGGTCGAACGCCCGCCCGATCGCGCTCTCGTCTACATGCCCGGTCGTCGGGTCCATCACCCGCTGCTCGCCGCGGAAGACCTGCCCGGGCATCTGCGCCGCCGAGAAGGCGTCGGCGATCATACCGGGCACCGCCGGTGTCAGCCGGCCAGCGTCATCCCGGCCGACCGGCAGGACGCTCGATCGCTGGATCACATCGCCCGTCGGCGCCGACGTGACGACCGCGCGGCCCGTGACTGGGTCGACGACGCTCCGGCGCAGGCTGGAGAAGGCGTCGGCGATCGTCAGGCTGCCGCTCACCGGGCGCGCCCCTCAGCCGGGGCCTGGACTGCCATCCGCATGAACGCATCGGCGAACGGCGTCTCGGCCCGCCGCGCGGCGATGGCGCGGATCTGCTGCACGCTGTCCGGCGCCGACAGGATGTCCGCCAACGCCGCGTTGTTCCGCCCGAGGTAGGCGCGGCGCGAAGCGTCGCCGGCGTTCGTCAGCAGCGTCCGCCCCTGCGTCTTCAGTGCCGAGAGCCCCTGCTGCAGCAGCGTCTCCCCGCCGATCTCCGCGCGGTATTGCGCGTTGAAGTCCGTCGGGCTGCCCTGCGGCTTCCGGGTGCCAGTTGCCCGCAGGATCTGCATCAGATCGTCGACCGCCGCCGGCGCGGCCGGGCTGTCCGGCAGGGCCCGCAGCACCGCATCGAGGTTCCTTGCCTGTTGCTCTGTACCGGCGATGTCCTTGGCGAATTTCGCCCCGCCGCCCTGCGCCTCGCCGCCGACGAGCCGGCCCATGCTGGTGTCGGCCTGGTCGGCGAGGCGCTGCCGGACGAGCTGCGCCGTCCCCTGCGGCTCCTCACGCGCCGTCCGCATGATGAGGTCGACGAGCTCGCGTTCGCCGCCGACCCGGGGCTTGGCCGGCAGCACCATGCCGCCGGCGGCCTCCGTCGACCCAGCGCGCGACAGCTCGCCGATCGCACCCTGCCGTTGCGGCGCGAGCGCCTCGTCGGCTTCGCGGACACCCTGCAGACGCCGCCGCAGTCCCGGCACCGTGTCGAGCACGTCGGATCGGTCCCGGATGCCGAGCGCCAGCGCATCGCCGGAGACCGTGCCGCGAGCATCCGTCGCCGCGTCCAAGAACGTCGTGCCGAGGTAGTTTTCGAATCCGGCCCGCGCCTCCGCCGGCGCCACGGCGTTAAAGGTGCGCACCGCCGTCGGGCCGCCCGCCTCGATCGTCGGCGCCGAGCGCTCCGGCGGCAGGGTGAACTGCCGGCCGAACTCGTCACGCTCGATCACCTTGGCCAGCGCCGGGTTCTCGAAGGGACGCAGAGGCACACTCGCCGCCGCGAAGTTGCGCGTGGCCTCGGCATGCTCCGGCACCGAGGCGAGCGCCTGGTCGAGGCGGTCGCGCACGGCGATCAGCGCCCGCTGCGCCGTCGGCTCGGCGCCCGAGATCAGGTCGCCGATCGCGGCGCGAGCCCCTTGGAGCCCTTCCACGGACAGGTCGAGCTCCCGCGGCTGCCCCGGACCCGAGCGGGTCCACAGCGTACCGCGCGCGGCGTTCAGCGCCTTGGCCACCGAGGCCTTCGCCGTGCGCAGGGCGTCGTCGATGTGCTCCACGACCGCGGACGGGTTCGCCTGGCCGAAACGGACGTCCGGGATCTCCTCCCGCACCGTCGTCGACTTCACGTAGGGCTGCAGCGGCCCCTGCATCGCGCCGACCGTGCGCTCGTAGGCGTCGAGCGGGTCGACGTGCTCGCCGCGGACGAGAGCGCCGAGGACGCGCGAGCGGATGTCCGGGTGCACCGTGTCGTAGTCGATGCCCGCCCGGCCGAGATCCTCACGGAAGCGGCTATCGGCGAGAGAGACGGCGGTCGCGTACTCGTCGGCCTGCCGCCCGTTCACGGCACGCCACGCCGGCACAGGCTCGGCGCCGATCGGGTAGGACGGCACGCCGCGGCGCTCGTTCCCGAGCTTTCGCATCAGCTCAGCCCGGATATCCCGCTGCATGCCGCCGTCGGCGTCGGGCCGCAGGTAGCCCGCCTCGATCAGCTTCGGGCGCCAGAAGCTGTCCAGCGGCTTGCCGCCTTCGCGCGCCACGTTGCCGGCGCCCGGGATGTTGAAGCGGTGAAAGTCCTGGCTGCGCAGATCGCCCGTGAGGTCGAGGCCGCCATTGCGGGCGATGTAGCGCGCAAGGCTCTCCGGCCCGGCCGCGGCGTTCGCCGGGTCGGCCTTCGTGATCCCTTCGAGCGGACGTGGCGCGGCGTCGGTGAACTGCGGACGCGAGTAGGCCGGATGGGTGACGATCGGTTCGCCCGGCCGCTCCACCTCAATCATCCGCTCGATGCCGATGCCCTCCGGCGCCCTAGTCGCCGCGCCGTAGTCCTGGTCAGCCAGCGCGGCGCGCATCCCCTCGCGGCCCTGGTAGACGTCGTGCAGACCGTCCTGGATCGCCGGCCCGGCCTGCGCCGGGGTCGTGCGCGGGCCGACCTGCCACACCCGCTCGGCCAGCGCCTGCCCCTCGGGCGAGTTTGCGATGGAGCGGCGCGCGGCGTCGGCGGCCAGCGGCCCGAGCGTCGAAGGCTCGGCACTCTGCGGCGCAATCGTATCCAGCGTCCGGCCGGTCGCCGCCTGCATCTACCCCGGCCGCGCCGCCATCATCTCGGAGAGGACGGCGCTCTGCGGTGAGCCCTCGACGAAGCGCTGCACGTCGGCGAGCTTCGTCCCGTTATTCGTGACCTGCTGTAGAGCCTCCGGCCCCGTGAGCGGCACACCGATCCGTTGGCCGGTCTCGGCGAGCGCCTCCGCCTGGTCGAACTGCGCGGGCGTCACGCGCCCCGCGGCCGTGCCGAGCGCCCGAGCCGGCGCATCAGCGCGTGCCGCCACGGCCGCCGTCCCGACGTTGCCCGCGATCGCCGCCATCAGCCGCGCATAAGGTTCGGCCTGCGTTCCCTTCGTCGCCTGTCCGGCCGTCTCCGAGAGAACCGCCGGGACGACGGTCTCGGCGGCCTTGCGGACCACACCGCCTGGACCGATGAGCGCGCCGGGGGCGAACTCTGCGGCCGTCCGAGCGTACTGGCCCGGCACGGTCTCGGGCTGGTAGAGCGGCCCCGTCACCTTCTCGACATGGCCGGTCAAGCTCTCGGGCGTCGGCAGGAACGGCACGTTGCGCACCTTCTCCGCCGCGTTCGGGAAGCCGAGCGCATCGAGCACCCTGCCGCCGAGGTATCCGTCGGCCTGCTGGATCAGACCCGGGATGCCGAGGAACCCGGTCACGCCGTTCACGAGGCCCGTGACGATGCCGCCGCCGACGTCCCCGGCTGCATCGTAGCGCGGCGCCGCGGCTGGCTTGTCGGCAGCTACAGGCGTGGCAGCCGGCGCGTCGAAGCGGTCGAACGGGTTGGCTGCACGCGGCGCGTCGAACTGGTCGAACGGATTGGCCATCTACTGTCCTCCGAGCACGGCCGCCGCGGCGCCAGCCCCGAACTTCGCGTCGAAGTCGGGGGCCAGCGCGCGGTTGGCTTTCAGGTGCGCCACGGCCGCGGCGCTCGGCGCGATCGCGACCGGCGCTGCTGCGGTGGATGGTACCGGAGCGAGGCTTCCGGCTAACGCGCCCGTCTGCGTCGGGGCGGCTTCGGCGGTGCCGCCGGCGAAGCGGGCGAAGGGCGACGACAGCGCCGCGATGCGCCGGTCGGCCTCGTACTTGTCGAGCGTGCCGGCCTGCGACTGCCGGGCGATCTCCGCCGCCTGCTGTTGCTGACGTGCGGCGCCCCGCAGCGTCTCGACGATAATCCTGTTGCCGCCGGGCGTGTTGCCGAGGGACGGCAGGCTGTCGATGAAGTTCTTGAGCTCGCGATCCGACTGCGCGCCGGAACCCGGCACGCGCAGGCCCGGCGCGAGGCGCTGCACGATCGCGTTGGCAGCGGTCGCCTCGTCGAGCTTGCCGCCGGTCAGGGACGAGGCGACGTCGCCGAGCCCGAGATCCTGCGCGTACCGGGCGACCTGCAGCTTCCGCTCCGCCAAGGCGCCGGTCGGCACGTCCGCAAGCAGGGCTTCAAGGCGGTCGAGGTTGCCGTTCATAGCCCCGGCCGCGGCGCCGGCCTTGGCGATTTCGTCATGCCGGGCCGCGAGCGCCTGATCCGTCGCGTTCCGATACGGGTCCGCGACAGCACCGCGCCCTTCCGCGGCGATCGCGGAATTGAGCTCGCCGATGCGCGGATCGCCTGCCGGCAGCGCCGCGCGCTCGGCCTGCAGCCGGGAGACGTTCGAGGGCGCGACGGCCGCAGGCGCAGGTGATTGCCCGATGCTCTGCGGCGCCGTGGTAATGACGGGACCGTTCGCGCCCTGGACGCTCGGCGTCGGCGTGCTGCCGAACACGATGGCGCGGCGCAGTTCCGGCGACATGCCAGCGTAGTCCGCGGCCTTTGCCTGCTCAAGCGTCTGCGGGCTTTCGTTGCCCTGCAGCTCGCGGCCATCCGGCAGCACCGTCTTCTGGTCCGGCTTCAGCGCCTGCGCGCCGACCTGCATCGGTCCCGTCCCGTAGGCGCTGGCGATGCTCGGCGGCACGAAGCGCGTCGCCCCCTCCGAGACCGGCGCCAGCATGGTCCGATCGGTCTGACCGCGCTGTTCGACCTGCGAGCGCGCCATCTGCGCGCGGTTGTTCACGTCAATGCCGGCGAAGGTGTTCCCGGCGTTGCCATTGAGGGCGTAGCTCGACGCATCGAGATCCTGCGGCCGGGCCCCGGGCAGCGCGGCGCGAGCGTACATGTCGGCGATCGACGACGCCTTCACCGGGTCGGACACACCCGCACCGATGTAGTCGGCGATGCTCCTGGACCCACCGCGGATCGCGGCGATGCCGGCCTGCTTGCGCGCGAGCTCGTCCCGCTCCGTCGCCATCTTGGCCGACAGGTACATCTCCTGCGGCGTCGCCGGAGCGTACGCCTTGGCCAGGGCGCTCAGGCCCTCGTTAAAGCCGTCGGTGTTAATGCCGGACGGGCGCGTGCGGTACATCGGCATCGGTCTTCTCCGGAAAGTCTAGGAAGGTGCGGCCGGGCGCCCGTTCCACGCTGCAGGTCGGGCGGTGGCGGACGCCGCGCACGGCGATGGCGTTCAGCGACCCGTCCTCGACGCGGTTGGCGACCTGAAGGACGAGCGCGATCAGGCCGGGTACGAAATCGGGGTGCCATTCCTGCCGGCGCTCCGCCGTCTCGGCCCAGAACCGCATCAGGTCATCCAAGGTATCAGAGTTCGCCGCCTGCTCGTCGGGCCCCGGCACCAGCGATGGATCGGCCCTGGCCAGCGAGCGTTCCGCAGCATCGATAAGCGGCACGAGACGCTGATAGTCCGCCGCCGGCAGGACATCGCTGACGAAGCCGCGACAGGCGGCCCGCATGGCGTATGCGAATGCCGGCCCCGGATCGTGAGAGTTCGCTGCCGCCAGAAAGCCGACGGCAGCTCGGTCGATGTGCTCCAAAACCGTGCTCATGGGGGCATCCTCAACCGGTGTTCCGCACGGCGCCGGCCGTGCTGAATAGGCCCGCGCCATTCAGCGTGCGTCCGGAGGCGATGGCCTGCGCGCGGTCCAACTGTGCCTGCGTCGCCAGCCCGCCGGTGATCGCTCCGAAGGCGTCGCCAATGGCGCTGTAGGCCGGCGACTGCGCCAGCGCCGACGAGCGGGCGAGGGCAGAGTTCGCTGCGCCGGTGGCGTCGCCCGTCGCGTTCAGCGTCGTGATGAGGCCGGAGCGGGCGTCCTCGACGCTGCTACGTGCCTGATTGGCGTAGCTCTGGCCCTGATCGGCGATCGTCGTCCGATTGGTGTCGTAGGCCTTCTGCAGCTGGCCGTTCTGATACGCCTGCGCCGAGCTGTTCAGGTTGCCGTCGCGGGCGAGCGAGAAGGTCAGGTCGCGCTGCGCCTTGCCGTACTGATCGTCGAGCTGCGGCAGAGCGAAGTTCAGGTAGCTTTGCCGCTGCTTGTCGAAGAAGGCATCGTCGAATTGCCCGAAGGTGTTGTTGATCTGCTGCGTACCGTCTCGGACGGCTTGCTGTCGCACGGCCTCGTCGCGGGTCGCGATGTTGGCATTCCGGTTGGAGGCGCCCTTTTTTGCCATGGTGCGGCCCCTCAGTGCATCGTCGCGGCGGGAGCCGCGAGAACCGGAGATGTCACAGGTGCCGTAGGATCGAGACGCTGCAGGTCGAGGCTCTCGCACAGGGAGTTCAGGTCGTTCGATACGATGCGGGCGATCTGAACCGTGCCGAGCGGCACAGCGATCCGCCGTTCCGTCGACCCAGGCGGTTCGGCCCATGCGCTGATGAGACCGAAGACGGAAAGGCAACCGTGGCGCACCCGCTGGTCGTAGAACCAGGCCGGCAGGACGGCCCGCGCGGCGTCCTCGGCGCGGAACAGCGCCTCGATGAGCCGCTGCCGCATCGGTCCCGACAGCTGCCCCTGCTCGTGGCTGCGCACCACGGCAGAGAACGCCAGCGCAAGGCCGGTGACGATGCCTTCATCATCGAGCGCGGAGGCCCCTTCGCGGAGATGCCCGAGGATCACGGCCGCGGCGACCGGTTCGACCGTCATCGTGCAGGCTCCAAGTACGGCTTGGGAAAAGGAATGACCTTGCAGTCCTTCGCCGGGTGCATCCGCAACGTCGGCGGGCGTGACGGCCCCTGAGGGAGTTGTGCCGCCGCGGACCGCCGGCGCATGGCGCTTAGCTTCTCCTGGAAGGCCCGCACCGCCGCCATGGCCTCGGCGGTCAGGAGCGACGTGGCGCGGCATTCCAAGGGGTAGGACCACATGCCGACGAGATCGGCCGCAGCTCGGAAGCCGGTCACGAGGTCGTGGTTGTCAATCGCCGGCGGTAGCAGTCGCAGTGCCCGCGCTAACACCGCGCCGAGATGGGCCCGGAGCCGCCGCACTTGGTCGGCGGTCAGGGTGCACCGGGGGAAGCGCGTCGCGAGCGTGTGCAGCGCCATGTCGAGATCGCCGACGAGCCCATCGCGCGTCTCGCGCGCGGCGGCGCCTACGATCCACGACTGAGTGATCGTGAAGTCGTCGCCGGCGGCGAGGAGGGCGAACCTGTTGGGGGCCATAAGCCTTCCCGAAAAGCATTCCAGTTGCCACAGCGTATCACGGCAAGTCGTTGAAAGTATTGCATTTTCTGCATTTTCGAAGTTGTGACGTTCCCCTATAGGCGCGCGAGCGGACAGGGTGTCCAATTCGTTTCGGCGCCAGGATTTTTCTGCGCCGGGCCGGACCGGCTGCCGCAAATCTGTTGGGGGCATACCCCGGGGGTGCACCCACCCTCCGGCCGGTGGTTGGGCGTGTCTGATGCCGGCCGGCAGGCATCAGACGGACTTACCACGGGCAGTGCAAGCAATTGCAGATACTTACAAAGCCTATCGTCAGACGAACATCAGACGAATAGTTAGATGGTTTGAGAAGATGACAGACACTTTTAAACTTTGGATACTTTGGGTGTTATCCATCGAAAGAAAGATACCCCCATGCTCGACATCTACATGCTTCCCGACGTGCGCCTCTACGCGATCAGCAATGTCCTCGGCGCAGCCATCGAGACGATCCTGACGTCCGACGACATTCCGGCCGGCCTGGGCGACCGTTTGACGGGGATGCTCTCGCTCGCTCGTGCCGAGGCGATCCGGCTTTCCGACGAGCTTGACCCCACGGTCGTCACCATCACTCCGCGCACGCATCCCGACCCGACCAGCCGATTGGCGACCGACGAGGACGAGTGATCCGGCAGCCAAGAGACCCCGATCCTCCGCCTTTTTGTCAGCCTGCTACTGCGGGTTGACAACCCTACAAACCAAGCGTCTTATCAATCGCAGGCTAACAGGCTAACACGGGGTCGGCGATGGCGGTCTACGGGTACGCACGGGTTTCGACCGGTCGCCAGGCATCGGAGGGCGAGAGCCTCGACGTGCAGCAGCGCCAGATCGAGGGCTACGCGATGATGATTGGCCTCAAGCTCGACGCCATGTTCGTCGAGCGGGGGGTCTCGGGCTCGAAGCCACTCGGCGACCGCCCGGAAGGCGCCGCTCTGCTGTCGGTTCTGAAGCCCGGCGACACCGTCATCACCGCGAAGCTCGATCGCATGTTCCGGTCGTCGCTGAACGCCCTGGACGTGCTTGCGCAGCTCAAGGCTCGCAGCATCAGCCTGCACATGATCGACCTCGGCGGCGACGTCACGGGGAACGGGATCTCGAAGCTGGTCTTCACCATCCTCAGCGCGGTCGCCGAGGCCGAGCGCGATCGCATCCGCGAGCGCATTGCCGTCGTGAAGGAGGATCAGAAGGGGCGCGGCCGGTACTTGGGCGGGACCATTCCCTTCGGCTTCGCCGTCGCGCCAGACGGCAGCCTCACTGCCATCGAGACCGAGCAAGCCGCGATCCGCGAGATGAGCGCCCTGCGAGCCGCCGGCAAGTCGCTCAGGGCCATCGCCGAGGCCATGAAGGCGCGCGGCTTCAACATGAGCCACAACCGCGTGAACGACATCCTCACTAGGCCGGCGATGCAGTACGCGGCTGCCTAGTCGAAAACGCTACCCGCAGGCGGATCGTGCTCGATCACAGGGGCGTCGAGCTCGGCGAGGATCTCCCGCGCCTGGTTCGCCCGCGCGGTCAGCTCGGACCGGGAGAGGGACGATAAGGGTCTGTCGTCTTCGTTCTCGCCGGACCCGACGCCGGAGAGTTGCACCAGAGCCTTCGCCGCCATCACCCGGCTCGCCGCCGGATGCCGCACGTCCTTGGCGATCTCGATGAGCGTGCCGACGCCGATCTCTGCCCCCTCCGTCTTCAGCCGGTGCGCAACCGCGGCCTGGACCCTAGCGACGACATCTTGTCGGCGCATCAGCTCGCCGCCACGGGACGCAGGTTGCGCGTACCCGGCGCTGCGGGCCGCCGCCGTTGGATCGTTGACGTGCACCATGTGCTCCACGAACGCTCGCTCCTGGCGTGTGAACGCCCCCGATTTCAACGGCATCGCGCTATTCCCAGACAACTTGTCTCCGCAACATTATAGCACAGGCTATACATTCAACAATCGGCTTAGTTGCGGGCGGCCTTTTCGAGGCAGCGGACACTTGCGGCCTGCACCGCCTCGAAGCCGACCTTCTCGACCATTTTGTAGATCAGCGCCTTCTCTCGACCCAGGGCACGTTCGAGACGAGCGAACCCGGGACGGTTGGCCAAGGACACCAGCCGCAGATCGAGAGCGGCGGCAATCTCGTTGGCCGTGACCGTCGGTTCCGCCGCGGCGGGCCGCTTCTGGCGTTCGACGACGATCTGCTTCTGAGCGTGCCGCACAGGCGGCCAAGCAGCACCCGGCCGGCGGTAGAGCTTCAAGTCGTTGCCGTCCGGCTGCGGGTAGATGTGCACCGACAGCCGCTTCGCGCCGACGGTGTAGATCTCCCCCGCGAGAGGCAGCATCGAGCTCGCCGCGTGCGATCTCGTCGCCAGCAGGATCTGGAACGGCGACGGCGCGCGCGGCAGCGAGATCGCGACGTCGGCAGCTGCTGGGATCGGCGTTCGGCCCGCTTGAACGTACGGGGCCTGGATGGCGGCGAGCCACGAGGGCGCGGGAGCCGGGACGAAACTCGCCAGCGGCCCGACGACGGCCTGAAGCGCGGCTTCTGGATCGGAGTGCAGGCCCGTGTCGATGAGGACCGACCCCCCGGTGCGGCGGTCGCGCGGCCTGTATCGGAAGCACCGGAAACCGAGAATCGCGTCCGGCAGGGCATCGGGCCGAGATTGAGATCCGGGCTTCGCCGCGAAGTCGTGACAGATCCCTAATAGAGATTGATAGGGAAACGTCACGACTTCGCCGCCGGCATCATTTCGGGCGCCTTCACCCGCATCGAATAGGGCCGCCAGCCCGTCGGTGCGCCCCTCTCGCAGCAGGCGTTGCCGGAAGGCATCCGCGGCGCCGGCGCTGCCATCGAACAGATCGGAGAGTACCTGCGCGGCGTCGGCCGCCGTGTCGGGCACGATCCCGCGGGCAGCGAGAAGCGCCAGCATCCCCGTACTCCCGAGCAGGTCGCCTTCCGTTGTGACCTCGTCTAGCGGGAGATCCGTCGGCGTGCTCGTGAGGACGTAGGAGGCGAGGGGATCGCGCGGGCCACGTCGCACCGGCCGAGCGCGGCCCTCCACCTGCGGGAGTTCGGTCTGCACCTGACGTCGGAATGCTTCGACGAGCGGATGTGGGTGCGCAGATCCCCGGATGCTCCGGCCCGTCCCGTCGCGCATGAGATGAGACGCCGGCACCGCCGGGTACCACTTGCCGGGACAGGGCGCGACGAGTTCGCCGGACGCGATTGAGGCGTACTGTTCGACATCGCGGGGAGATGGTTCGGGCCTACCGACGACGACGATCGCGCGGACCCCGCGCCAGCCATCGAAGCCGCGCAGGTTGTTGAAGTGACCGACCGCGACGTTCGCGGGTAGCAAGGGGCGGACGCGGCGTTCGAAGGCATCGTAACCGACGACAGCGACGTCCGGGCCCGGACGTCCGTCCGCGGCGGCCCGACCCCGGCCCCGATACCGGAACGCCAGCTTCTCGATGAGGTGGACGATCTTCGCGACCGTCCGCGCTTGCCGCTTCTCCTCTGCCTCCGTCTTCGCGGCCACGAGACTGGTCTTGCCATTCTGACGATCAAGGAGGGCGACGCGGTACACGTCCGTCTCAGCGGCCTGCACAACAGCCTCGACGCGCAGCCCCGAAAGCCAGCACGCCGCCACCTCCGGCACGAGCGTCGCGTCGAGATAGAGGATCGGGCCCCGCGTCCAATCCCGGTGCATCTCCTCCTTCCAGCGCAACCGAACGACCGATCGTCCGTCCGCATCGAGCCCAACCTGTAGCGTCTGCGGCGCAACCGTGGCGCCGGATCGCAGGAAGGCCGCCAGGATGGTCCAGAACCGGCGCAGGAGGGCCGCAGCGCCGTTGCCTTCGCCATGCTCGTGCAGCGCGAAGCTGGCGGCCTCGGGAGGCAGGTCGCGACGGATCGGCAGCTTGCGCACAAGCCGCCAGCTCAACCCGGCCGCGTGGTCCGCCATGGTCGCCGACAAGCCGGCCTCGATGAGCCTGTGGCGCTTCAGATAGCCGTCCTGACCGTCCAGGGCGTCCGCGAGACGCCGTCCTATCGCGAGGTACTCGGCGCGCCAGTCTCCGCCACCGGGCCATGACGCCAGCCGCACGAGATCCTCGACGAGCACCTGCACCGGCCGCGGCCCGCAGCCGCCGAAGAACGAGAGCCACGGCGCCTCGTCCAGGATGAGCATGTCGAACGGGCCACCGAGCCGAGCGCGCGCGGCGGTCAGGAATGGTTTCGGTGCAGCGCTGGTCAGCATGGCGTGCGGCACGATCCAGACTTGAATGGTCGGATCGAACTGCTGCCGGTAGGCGCAAGCGTTGTCGACGGTCTGGTCCGGTCGCCCTGGGTTGTAGTCGCACCAGCCGGAATCCGCGGTCCCACAGACGTCCCCGACCTTGCCGCCGATGCTGCGAACCTCGGCGACGAGCTTGTGCATCGGGCAGACCTGCCGCTGCGGTCGCGCCGGGTCGGCCTGGCCCGTACCGCGCCAGACAGCAGCAATTCGGCGGCCCGCAGTCCCGTTGACGCGCGTGGCGATGTCGCCGGCCGTGGTGTGGTTCGGCGCGGCGTAGGCCACCACCAGCGTCCGATCGGCGTCGACTGCGCGGACGATGGCGCGCACGGCCGCCTCGGTCTTGCCGAGGCCAATGCCGGCGCCGATGGCGATACGGGGCATCGCGGGCCCCTCGAAGAACCGCTGCGCGTCGCGAGCGTCCCGGTGATCGTCCGTCGTCATCGAGGCGGCGCTTGCGCGCTGGTCGGCGATCACCGCGAGCATCGCGGCGAACGCGCCGTCGACGGCCGCCGTCAGGACCGACGACGCCTCGTCGACCGACATCGTCGGCGGGGCGCGGCCGGCGTCGCAGACCGGTCCAAATGCGGGCAACAGCGCGGCCTTCTTCCGTTCCTCGGCCCGCACCCATTCGACGAGCGCGGGGAGGCCGGAAATCTTGTCCTCGACGTAGCCCGAGGAGTGGCGGTCCGGGTCCCGATGCGCGGCCCGCGCCGCCGCCGCGATGGCCGCGATCATCGGCGCAGCGTCTGCTTCCGGCCCATGCTGTCCGATCCAGGCGGCGACCGCCGCCGTCATCGGCCCGTGGAAGCCGTCGCCGCCAGAGCCGTCGCCGATGCACGCGACGTGGAATGCGAAGCCGCTGCCCTCGACCTTATAGGGATCTGTCACGGGTTCGCGGATCGGCACTTCCACCCTAGCGCCTTTCGCCGCCCGCGAGCGGGCCACAGCGCCGGAGAGCCGTGGGACGATCGGCAGGGGCACGGAGACGACATCTCGACGGTCCTGCAGCAGCCCGGAGCGGCGCGGAACAGGATCGACGATGCCGTCCTCGAACACCGGCCGCCCGATGTAGATCGCCTGCACGGTGCGGTAGACGGCCGGATCGCCGGGGGAGACCCGACGCCAGCTCTTGCGCGGCCCCGCATCTGGGATCTTCTCGGCGAGCCACACCGTCAGGTCGGCGCCCGACACCGCGACGTCGAGCCAGAACGCTAGCCGCAGGTGCAGGTTCGGCTTGAACCCTTGGCCGGCGGAGAACGCCCACCAGCATGTCACGCCCTGGAATGCTTTCGGCATGAGACCGACGGCGTAACGCACGGCCGCCTCCGGTTCGACACGCCAGTCCATTCCAGGAGGCATCTCTACGCCGTCGATATCGTACAGCACCCACCGTCGAGGCTTCTCGAAGAATTCGTCGCCGGTTTTGCATCGCCGTTGCACGCGGTCCTGCCCGGGGCGCGCTGGTTCACCCCGGATCACGCAGGAAGTCGGCGACGAGGCGATGTGGTTCAGAGCTGTTGCGATGTCTCGGATCGAGCCGACCGGATGCGAGACCGCCCGGAAAAACTTCGCGCCGCGCTCAAAGGGAAATGTCACGAGTTCGCCAGTGACGGCGTCGCGGGCGATCCGCTTCACCATCAGCTTGCCGTCGAGGTTCTGCAGCTCGGTCAAAGTTTCCACGACTGCGCCTCCGGCTTCGGCCAGCGGGTGCGGGCGGCCACGGCGAGTGCGTCACGCGCGAGCTCGGGGTCGAAGCGGCGGATGCACTTGATCCCGCACATCACGCCGGCCCGGTTGTTCTTCCGCAGGTGCGGCGGGACCCGGACGTAATAGGCTAGGTCGCTGCCGCCGCGTTCTCCCCTGATCCACAAGAGAGCGTTGGCCTTCCGCCCGGCACCGTTGTCGCCGAGATCCGATTGCGTCAGCGGGCGGACCTGTATCAGGCAGCGCGGGTCAGGATCGAGGAACTGCGCGTTGCCGGCGGCGAAGTTCGGGGTCGCGACCCACTGGATCGCGAAGTCGTCACCCTGCGCGGCGCGCGCGATGAACGGTACGAGGTTCTGCATGGTCCGGCCCTCACCGGAACACGGTGCGGGCAACCTCGGCGCGCTTCGCCCGAGCTGCCGCGCCGCGGTTCGATTGCGGGGTCCAGGGCTCGGCTTCAGCCATGAGCGCGATCAGGCTCGTCGTCAGCACGAGCACCCGGCCTTCGCTGCGGCTGAAGGTCAGACGCCCCTCATGCGCGGCCTTGTAGAGGCTGCCGACCGACAGGCTGCTCACAGCCGCCGCCAGCTTTACTGGAAGGCGATCCCGCTGCTGCCAAGGTATTTGGTCGAAAGACCGATTGCCCGACGAAGCTTTCGCTGCCGTCGGCGGCGTACCTCTCCCGTTCGCGCCCGAGGTGCTCGGGCGCGGCTGCTGTGATCCGCTCGGCATGATTTGTCCCCAACGAAATGTCGCTGATGAACAGGCACACTAAGCACGAAGACCATGAAGTCTATCAACGGGTCTGGTAGAACTTCCGTCAAACCTGAGGTAGCTCCGAATCGGACGCCGACAACTCATTTTGCGAGTCCCAACCGTCGGATGAGCTGCCGAACATGCTCGTTTCGCTCGATCGGCGAGGCCTTCCCGAAGATCCGCATGGCTATTTCTTGCGCCAACCCGCTCACGTTCACGTGAGCGGTCTCTTCGTCGACGAAAGGAGCTCGCAGTTCGACCTTGTGAGCTGCGACGATGACCTGCAGTGCCTCGTTGTCCGATAGCGCCCGCGGCCGCCCGTTCGCCTTGGCGGCCACGCGTCGATCGCGCGGTTGTTCTCGTAGGATCACGTAGGACGGAGGGTCTCCCGGCTTCCAGTCCGGCGCGAAATATTCGCGGCTGCCGTTCCGCCCGGCCCTGACGCGGAAGAATGGAGCTTCGGGCTTGTCGTCGCCGTTCATGCCGATGTCGCCACGACGGAAAGGCGAGCCGGAGCCGAAGGCGCCAGCGGAGTGAGCGAGCGGCGAATGAGCTCCTCCGTCGCGTCCACGATGAACGCCGAGTAGTGCTTCTCGATCATGCTGATGCTCGTGTCGTGGAGCGCGGCCACGAGGCGGACGGGGAGGCCGGCATTCAGGCAGCGCACGATCGAGCTGTGCCGGAAGCACATCATGACCGTGTCATCGGGCATCCCGGCGTGTTGCCAAGTCGCCTCCCATTCGTCCCGGGCGTTCGATGACGTGAGCCAGGGCCGGCGATCGACCGGCTTCCAGGTCGAAGCACCGCCCGTTTTCTCGTGGTGCCACCGAAGGAGGAGGGGAGCGTCGCCGCGTCGGCCTGCCAGCAGAGGCTTCAGGCGTTCGATCACATCGTCGCCCACGGGCACCGCGATTGGTATCTGCGGCTTCGGGACCCGGCCCTTTTTCGCCGGTAGCACCATGATCCGCCGGCGCGCGGACTGGACGTCGCCGACGGTGATCCGGGCCACCTGACTGAAGCGCGCCCCCGTGGCGGCCAGCAGCATGGCGAGCACCCCGAAGTCACCGGTCTCGTCGACCGCGAATGCGCTGTCGACCAGCCTACGGATATCCGCTTCGGGGAAGATCTGTCGGCGCGCGTTGTCGGGCTCCGGCAGCGCCTTCGTGCCTTCCTTGATTTCCAGAAGCAGCCCTGCCGGCATCGTCAGCCGGTGCGTGTTCGCTGCATGATTCAGGGCAGCACGGACCTGCGTGAGCGTCCAGTTCACGGTTCGTGGCGTTGTGTCGGCCGGGAAACCCTGCCGCCATTTTTGGATCTTGGCGGCCGTGAGCTTGTCCAGGGCCGTGCCGGCGAACACCGGATCGGAGAGCACGCGGTTCTTGAATGTGCCGGCCATGTAGCTGACCGGCTTGCCGGTCTTTTGCGCGTGCACGATCGCGTAGGCCGCCATCGCCGAGGCGACGGTCGGCCGTTCGCCGGCCCCGTCGGCGTCGATGTCCCCACGGCTTTCGATGATCCGATGCTGGACCTTCGCCCATTCCAGCGCCGCCTTCACGGCGTTCGGATAGGACAGGGCGCCGGCAGCCGAATCAGCATCATCGGCAGGCGCCAGGCGCTCCTCAATCCTGTGACCGTCGAGGACGATCTTTACGACCCAAGCGCCCGGTCCGCGTTTCGGCTTCCGGTACCCAAGGGACACGCCGCCACGTCCACCGGCCACACCGTGCCAGTAGGGGTTCTTCGCGTCGGCGAGCTTTGCCCGCTTCGCGATGGTGTCGATGAGGAGGGGCGTCGCCATGGAGCGTCTCACAATCCGGCTCACACTGCAGTGTGAGAAGAGTATGAGGCGGGTGCATCAAAAAAGCCAGTGTGCAGAGCGGATTGGCTTCTTCACAAGCTTCATGGATTTCAGCTCATCAGCTTCCCAAGCTGAATATACGGGTTCGATTCCCGTCGCCCGCTCCAATCCGATCGTTCTGCCCCTTTCGAATCGGTGGTGTGTCCCCCTCTCCCTTCGAGGAGGCGCGACGCACGCAGGTCGGGTCGAAACGGTCCTTACCGATGTCGGTGCTTAGAGCGCTGGATCGGCCGCACGAGACCTGCCGTCACACCGGCCAGGCGGCTTCGCGGTAGGCGCTGTCCCAGAACATCCATTCGAGCCTAGTCGCGTGGGTGAAGGCCTTGTGCATGCGCTCGCGAACGGTGGACGATGCCCCGCGGGCGGCTTCGTCCGTCGCCGCGATCATCCGGGCGACGGCGTCCTGGAAGTCCGTTCCGGAATAGGTGTCGATCCAGGCGCGATAGGGATTGCCGGCGCTCTCGCGCGCCAGGATGTCCCGCCCGACCTCGGCGTAGATCCAGAAGCACGGCAGCAGCGCCCCGAGCAGCACCTCGAACGGCTCGGCGTAGGCCGTCGCCATGAGATACGCGACGTAGTGATCGCAGGCCGGCGTCAGCGGCGTCGCCGCGAAGGCCTCCGTGCTGATGCCGTAGTCGCGGAAGAAGCCGCCGTGGAGCGCGCGCTCGACGACGATCGCCTCTTCCGCCGCCTTGGCGAACAGGACGATGCCGTCGGGCTCCGGCGCCTTGGCGGCGGCGAGACTCAGGGCGCGGCCGAAGCCGATGAGGTAATGAGCGTCCTGGACGATGTAATGCGTGAAGCGCGACCGGCCGAGCGTGCCGGCCGCAAGCTCGGCGTTGAACGGCATCGTACGGATGGTCTCGTAGAGCGCGGCGTTGCGCGCCCACGCGGCTTGCGAGAACGTGCCGGTTTCCGCATCGCCCATGGTTCGGCCTCTCGTCGTGTCGCGCGGCGCGACCGCCGCCGGATCGGTCAGCCCTGACGCTGGGCTTCGGTGACGGCGACGTGGATCAGCTCGGCCAGCGTCCGCACGCCGAGCTTCTGCCGCATCTGCGAGCAGGCGTTGGTCACGGTCTTGTAGCTCACCGACAGGTCGGTCGCGATCGCGCCGTAGGATTTGCCCTGCGCGAGGCGCGCGAGGATCTGCTGCTCGCGCGGCGTCAGCTGGGATTCGGGGGTGCGGCGGGCGTCGGTGCGCAGCATCGCGACCTCGGTGGCGAGGCGCCGGTCGAGGTAGACCTGCCCCGCCCGGACCTTCTCGAAGGCCTCGAACAGCTCGGCCGAGGCGTGGTCCTTGAGCACGTAGCCGAGCGCGCCGGCCTCGAGCGCGCGTGCCACGATCACCGGATCGTTGTGCATGCTGAACACGAGGATGCGGGTCTTGGGCTCGACCGCGCACATGCGGCGGATCAGGCCGAGGCCGGCCAGGCCGCTGCCCTGGAACGTCAGGTCGCAGATCACGATCGGCGGGCGCAGGCGGTGGAACGCCCGGTAGCCGTCGACCACGGTGGTCGCCTCGGCCACCGTCTCGATGCCGGCATCCTCCAGCACCCGGCGGCAGCCCTGGAGCACGATCGGATGATCGTCGATCACGAGGACCGGCATCCGGGTCTCGACGGCGACGGGCTTCATGGCAAAGGCGTTCATCGAGCCGGGAACTTCATCGGGGGATCGCTCGGGATGGCGAGGCCGCTCATGCGGATCGCACCGGGTCGGCATCGTCGCCCCTTTGCGCATCCACGGGAATCATAATGCGGACAACGGCGCCCGGGGGGTGCTTGTCAAGAACAAACGTTCCGTCCAGCGCTTCGACGCGCTCGCGCATGCCCGAGAGCCCGAGGCCGGTGCCGTGATCGGGCGCGAACCCGGTGCCGTCGTCGGCGATCGACACGACCAGCGAGCCGTTCCCCTCGCGCGCCTCGGCGGTGACCGTCGCGGCGTGGCCGTGACGCACGGCGTTGGTCATGCTCTCCTGGATGCAACGGAACACGGTGAGGTCGGCGAGATCGCCGTAGCCGCGAGCGAGCCCTTGGAACCGACCGGTGAATCGGGTCTCGGGGTGCCGGCGGGCGAAGTCGCGCAACAGCAGGTCGAGGCAGTCGGCGAGCGGAACCTGGCCGAGCGCGTGCGGACGCAGACGGTTGAGCAGGTCGCGGTTGCGGCTCTGCACCTGGCCGACGATCGCCGCGATCTCGGAGGCGCGCGCCAGGAGCTTGTCCCGGTCGGGCTCGGCCGTGCCGGTCGCGAGCCGCTTCACGGAAGCCGCGTTGGCTTCCAGGGCGAACAGGCAGGGGCCGAACTCGTCGTGCAGTTCCAGTGCCGTGCTGCGGCGCTCGTCGTCCTGCGCGGTCAGCAGCTGCCGCTTCAGGCGGCCGTTGGCGGCCCGGACGGCACTCAGCGCTTCCGCGACCTGGTTGAAGCGCCTGGCGATCACCGCGAACTCGTGGGTCGCCGGGTTCTCGAGCCGCGCGGTGTAATCGTGCCGCTCGAGCTGAGTCAGGCCGTCGGCGAGGCGGCCCAGCGGTGCCAGCACGCGCCCGAGCGCAAGGTAGAGGGCTGCCAGCATCGCCGCGTTGATGCAGAACGTCGTCAGCGACAGGGCGCGCGCATAGACCCAGATCTCGTCGATCTCGTCCATCGGCTGCGTGGTGATCCGCGCGGTGCCGATCGTGCGGCCGGCGGTGACGATCGGCAGCTCGTGCTGCTCGACCTTCGGCATGATCAGGTCTGCGAACCAGGCCGGCGCCGTCTTCTCCTGACGCGGCTGGCCGATCGGCGCGCCCACCGTCGCGCCGGCGGCGTCGCGCACCGTGACGCGGACGTGGCGCAGGATCTGGAAGCGCAGGTCGAGGGTCTGGAGCAGGCGTTCGGGCGGAGCCGCGTCGAGGAGGCGGATCGTGTCGGCGACGAGCGATTCCACGGTGGAGAGCGATGCCCGCGTCTCGACCTTCACCGCCGTGCGCGCGTTGATCACGATGACGCCGCAGGAGACCAGAGCCGCGACGACGTCGATGGCGAGGACGACGGCGATCAGCCGCGCGCGGGTCGACCAGCCGCTCCAGAACCCGGCCGCCGGGATCGCCTGCGGTGGAACAGGGGAGGCGGTGCCGGGCGCGTCGTCCGGCGGTGTCGGGAGGGAGATCGGTCTGGCGCTCACGCCGCGCAGGGTGGCGGCGACGCGTGGCGAAGTCCATGCCGCGCAGGCGCGCTCGGCATGCGGTCCACATCGCAGCCTTCGGTTGCAGACCGCGCTTGAGCCTCAGCGACGACCGGCGTAGCCGTGCCCACCATGGCCCTCGACGCGACCGATCGCGACATCCTCTGCGCCGCGCTCGCCGATCCCGCGAGCGCGTGGAACCTCGGCGCGTTCGGGGCGGCCGCCGAGTTCCGCCGGCGGCCGGACGAACCGTTCCGGATCCTTGGAGAGGACCGGATTGGCCTTCGAACCGCCAGGGGCGGCATCGCGCTGACGCTGATGGATGCGGTGCGACCGATCGCCTACGAGATGCCGGTGGGCGACGGATGGAGCCACGCGGTCGCGCTGTGCCTGCCGGCTGCGGAATTCGGCGCCGTCGCCTGCTCGCGGTTCACCGAGCTCGGCCCCGATCGCGAAGCGCTCGATCCGGCTCGGCGGGCGGCCGTGAGCTTCGATCTGGGTCTCGGCTCGGCGCAGGTCTCCGTCCGGGTCAGGACCGATCGGCCGGGACCGCTCGCGCGGCTCCGCGCGCATCTCGGCTGCGCACCGCCGCATTTCGATGGCGCGATCGGGCCGGAGGCGTTGGGCGGCGGGGCAGACTTGGTCGTCGTGGGACCGCTCGGGCGGATCGAGGTGTCGTCCGGCGCCGGCGATCCGTTCGGGCCGCGGGCTTACGTCGTGCCGAAGATCCTGCGCCGCCGCCGCACCCACGTGGCCACGGCGCCGATCCCGGCCGGCCTGGTGCCGGTGGCCCATCTCTACCCGCCCCATCCCTGTCGCGATTCCGCTTTGCGGCCGATCCCCTTCGAGCGTGCGCGGCACGACGCGTTCCAGGTTCTGCTCGCGCGCTGGGGCGATCGGGACGGCTTGACGCTGAAGGCGGCCGTCGCGGCTGGCGCATCGTCGCCCGTTCGGCCGGCGAGCCGATGGACCCGCGCGGTCGAGCGCGTGGCACGGGCGCAGGCCGTGCACCTCGCAGGTTGGCCCTGAGGCTCGACCGGGGCAGGACGCCCGCCGATACGAGTTCTTAAACACACACCGTCTACGCAAGACCTCGGCGCGACGACGACTTCTCCACAGAAGATGCGACAGGTCGAAGCCCGGGGCTCTGCGCCGCGAAGCGGGGCGACATCGTTGCGCCGTATTGCCGGTTCTTGATCCACACTCGAGTTCCGCGTGCGGAACATCTTCGGAGGCGATGCGGCCGTGATGGGGAGATCGGTCGCATCCGCCTCGCGTGCCCGATGCAACCTCCTGCCATGATCGCCCCCCGATGAATGATCTCGCCCTCGACCCGTCCGAGACCCGGCAATCGCCGAAGAGGGTGCCGCGTCCGGCCGCACGACGCCCCTGGGCCCGCATCGCGCTGTTCGGCGCGATCGGGGTGGCCGGGACCGGGGCCTTCGCCGCCGCGGCCAGCACCTACCTCTCAGGCCTCGCCGGACCGCAGCGCGCCAAGCCGATCGTGACGAGCCGGCAGGCCGCCGACTGGCCCGATCTGAAGGACGGGCTGCCGGCTCTGGCGACGGGCAGCCCCTCGTCGATCCCGAAGATCCGCGAGATCCTGCCGCCCGAGCCGGCTGAGCCCCCGGTCGTCGAAGCGCGGATCGATCCGATGCTGCGCGCGGGCTCCGTCGCCACCGACGCCGTACCGACACCGGCGACGCCCGCCATCACCCCGAACCCGCCCGTCGCCGCGAGCAAGCTCGCGACGCCGGCACCCGCGCCGAAACCGGTCCCGGCGCTCGTCGAGGTGCCGGTGATCGGCCCGGCCCGTCAGGCGACCCTGGTCGCGCCGGCCCGCACCGTGCCCGGTATCGCGCCGCTGGCGGCCGAGACCGTGCGCGCCAAGACCGAGACCGCGACCTACGCGGCCCTGCCGCCGGAGCCCCCGAAGGCGGTCGCGACCCGTCCGGCATCGACGGTCGACGAAGCCGCAGAGATCGAAGCGGCAAAGCCTGAGCTGGCGAAGCGCGAGGCCGCGAAGCCCGAGCCTTCGAAGGCGAAGCCGCGGATCGAGGCACACGCGAAGCCTCCCGCCGCCACGGCGGCACCAGCGGCGAGCAAGGCGGTCGCGGAAAAGTCGGCCGCCCGCAAGCCCGCGGCGGTCGAAGCCAAGGCGGTGCCCGCGGAAGCGCAAGACGAGGACACCGAGGTGTTCGGAATCAAGGTGCCGTCCCTGGCGCCGGCCGGGCGCAAGCTGCGCGAGAGCGTCGAGGCGCTCGGCGATGCGGTGAAGGGCATTCCCGACCGGTTCTGACCGGTCGGGTCGCTGCGAGGCAACGTCGGCCGCGGGCCGACGCCGCGCTCAGGCGCGCGGCTTGCGGGCGTAAGGCTTCGCCGCCTCTGGCTTGCCGATGTGGCGCTCGTGCTTGGCCGCGCGCGGGCTCTTGAAGCCGGCCGGCCCCTTGCGCTCGGCGACCGGGGCATCGCCGACCAGGGCCTCGACCTGAATCTCCGGCGAGCCGTTGCGGGCGAAAGCCTGCGCGAAGCGCGAGGCGGCGTTGCCGCGCACCTCGAACTTGGTCTCGCGGTCGAAGATGCGGATCGCGCCGATCTCCTGGCGGTCGATACCGCCGCGGCGGGTCAGCATCGGCAGCAGGCGCCGCGGGTCGGCGTTGTCGCGCCGGCCGAGGTTGAGCCGGAACCACACCGCCGGGCCCATCGCCGCGATGCGCTCGGGGTCCATCGGATCGTAGGGCGGCCGGCTCGCGGAGCCGCGGCCGGACTGGTCGCCCGGATCGGTGACCTCCTCCGGCGCCGGCAAGCGGGTGCGGTAGACGCGGGCGAGGGCGGCGGCGAGCTCGAGCGGGGTGCGGCCGGTGACCAGCGTCTCGGCGAGGGCGAGATCCTCCTCGCCGGGCGCCTCGGTGAACAGCGGGTCTTCCAGCATGCGCTCGCCGTCGAGGCGCCGGATCTCGTCGGCCGACGGGGGACCGCCCCATTCGGGGCTGATCTTGGCGAGCTGGAACATCTGCTCGGCCCGGCGGCGGCGGGCGTTCGGCACCAGCAGGATGCTGGTGCCCTTCTTGCCGGCGCGGCCCGTGCGGCCGCTGCGGTGCTGCAGCACCTCGGCGTCGTGCGGCAGGTCGGCGTGGATGACGAGCGACAGGCCCGGCAGGTCGATGCCGCGGGCGGCGACGTCGGTCGCGACGCAGACCTTCGCGCGGCCGTCGCGCAAGGCCTGGAGCGCGGCGTTGCGCTCGCCCTGGCCGAGTTCCCCCGACAGGGCAACGGTGGAGAAGCCGCGCTCGGTCAGGCTCGCCTGGAGGTGGCGCACCGCGTTGCGGGTGTTGCAGAACACGATCGCCGTCGGCGCGTCGGCGGCGCGCAGCAGGTTGAGCACGACGTGCTCGATTTCGCGCGGAACCACGCGGATCGCCCGGTAGGCGATGTCGGCGTGACCGCGGGTCTCGCTCTTCACCGCGAGGCGCAGCGCGTCGCGCTGGTAGCGAGCGGCGAGGCTGTCGATCGCCTTCGGCAGCGTCGCCGAGAACAGGAAGGTGCTGCGCTCGTTCGGCGTCGCCGAGAGGATGAACTCGATGTCCTCGCGGAAGCCGAGGTCGAGCATCTCGTCGGCCTCGTCGAGCACGACGGCCCTCATCTGGTCGGTAACGAGGGTGCGGCGCTCGAGGTGGTCGCGCAGGCGCCCGGGCGTGCCGACGACGATGTGCGTGCCCTCGTTGAGCGCGCGCGCCTCGCGGCGCGGGTCCATGCCGCCGACGCAGGCCGTGACGCGGCCGCCGGCCGGGCCGTAGAGCCACATCAGCTCGCGCTGAACCTGCAGCGCCAGCTCGCGCGTCGGCGCGATGACCAGCGCCAGCGGGGCACCGGCCGGCGCCAGCATCTCGGCACCGTCGAGCAGCAGGCCGGCCATGGCGAGGCCGTAGGCCACGGTCTTGCCAGAACCGGTCTGCGCCGAGACCAAAAGGTCTCTGCCGTCGGCGGCCGCTTCGAGGACGGCGCTCTGCACCGGTGTGGGTTCTGCGTAGTCATGGTCGGCGAGCGCCCGCGCGAACGGGGCGGGAAGGGTCGGAAACGGCACGGTGCGGGGCTTTCACGACCGTCCGTCCCGTCGGAACCGGCGCAGGGCGCGGTTCTCTATCAGGCTCACCGGTCTCGACTCGGGTTGCGAAGCCCTATCCTCTAGCGGCTTCGCGGCGGTTCCGCCACGTCCCGCCCCGCATGGGGCGGTTGCGTGTGCGCAAGCTTTCCCGATCGCCTAAAGGTCTTTCGGGTGCGTGGGGCATCCGGGCGGATCGGACGGTAGATGGGCATGGCGCGGTTGGCGGTGGCGTGGGCGACGGTCGGCGCCTTCGCATGGTTCGGCAAGGAGTGGCTCGGCGACCTCGACCGGCCGCTCTGGGCCCTGGCCCTGTTCGCCTGGCTGCTCGTCGCGATCTTCTGGTGCGCCTTCGGCGTGGTGCATGAGGCGGAGGAGCTTGCCGACCTGCTCGGCGAGCCGCTCGGCACCCTGGTGCTCACGCTCTCCATCGTCGTGATCGAGGTGGCCCTGGTCTCCGCGGTGATGCTCGGTGCCAAGGATGCGCCGACGCTCGGGCGCGACACGATGTTCGCGGTGCTGATGATCGTGCTGAACGGCGTCGTCGGGCTCGGCCTGCTGGTCGGCGGGCTCAGGCATCACCAGCAAAGCTACAACCTGCAAGGGGCGTCGGCCTTCCTGTCGGTGATCATCCCGCTCTCGACCCTCGCGCTGATCATCCCGAACTTCACCACCTCCACGCGCGATGGGACCCTGACCACGCTCCAGGCGGTGACCTTCTCGGGCTTCACCCTCGCGCTCTACGCGGTGTTCCTGCTGATCCAGACCGGGCGGCACAGCGATTTCTTCCAGGAGGAGGGCCACGCGGCGCGGGGCCGAGCCGCCGGAGCGGAACGCGAGGGGCCCGAGGGCGAAAAGGCATCCGCCGGGAGCATCGTCCGGCACACGATCCTGCTGATCGCCAACATCCTGCCGATCGTGCTCCTGTCGAAGAGCCTCGCGACCATCCTCGACCACGGCATCGCCGCCCTCGGCGCCCCGTCCGCCCTATCGGGCGTGCTGATCGCGGCGATCGTGTTCACGCCCGAGGCGATCTCGGCATTGAAGGCGATCGCCCGCAACGAGTTGCAGCGCGCGATCAATCTCTGCCTCGGCGCCGCGACCTCGACCATCGGCCTGACCGTGCCGGCCGTGCTCGCGGTCGGCCTGATCACCGGGCAGACCGTGGTCCTCGGGCTCAAGCCGACCGAGATGACCCTGCTCGCCGTGACCCTGATCCTGAGCACGCTGACCTTCTCGGGCCTGCGCACCACGGTGCTCGAGGGCGCGGTGCACCTGATCGTGTTCTTCGTTTATCTGGTCCTGATCTTCAGTCCCTGAACCTCCCGCCCCGACCATGTCGTCGCGCGGGGCGATGGGATCGTGCCGACGGATCGCAGCCGGGGCGTCCGGCGTCCCGGCTTCGTCGATCGATCGATGAAGGCAGGATTGCCGTTCCTCCAAGCCGCTTTCCCGGGGCGGCAACGGACGATATCCGTCGGCCGACGGCCTCAGCATAGCCCGAATCGGATGTCGGATTGCACGTCGGACAGCGGCTCGCCGCGCAACGACGTGAGCCGGTCGCGCAAGGCGCTGGTGCACCACTACTTCGCCGAGGGCTGCGTGTGCTACCACGACCTCTCGGCGACGACCTCGGCGGTGCACGGCCCGGTGGAAAGCCTGCCGACCTGCGGCGCATCGAGCCCCGACATCAAACGGCGCAGCCAGATCGTCCGCTCCTGAATCCCGGAGCATCGCGAGGTCGCACCCGTCTCGCGCGCACCGGCCGCCACCGCGCGAAAGACCCTAGCCGCCGAACCGCTCCGTGCGGATCAGGCCCGGCGCGACGCCCGCCTCGACAAGCAGCGTCGCGGCCGTGCTGACGAACGGCGTGGCGCCGCAGACGAAGACCCGGGCCGGCTGGCCGAGCCTGGCGAGGGCTTCGGCGACCATCGCCGCGTCGATCCGGCGTCCGCCTTCACGCGTCGCGGTGAATGTCAGCGACAGGCCCGGCTCGGCGCCGGCACGCGCCTCGATCTCGGCGAGCGCGACGGCGTCGCTCCGCGTCCGGGCCGAATAGAGCAGCAGCGCCGGGATCTCGGGCGCGGCGACCGCGCGGTGGCGCAGCATGGCGAGCAGCGGCACCACGCCGGAGCCGCCGCCGACGAGCAGCAGCGGCCCGCCATCGGCCGGCCCCCAGGAAAACGAGCCGCCGATCGGCCCGCGCAGCTCGATCGCGTCGCCGACCTCGGCGATCTCGTGGAAGAAGCCCGAGACCTCGCCGCCTTCCAGCCCCTCGATCATCAGCTCGATCGTCCCCGAGCCGTCCGGCGCGGAGGCGATCGAGTAGCTGCGCTGCGCCCGGTAGCCGTCCTCGGCGGTGAGGCGCACGTCGACGTGCTGGCCCGGCCGGTAGGCGTCGGCGATCCCGGTGCGCAGGCGAAAGCTCTTCACCCGCGCGGTGACCGGCCCGATCGCCCTGATCACGCCCTCGCGCCAGCGAAAATTGGGGGCCTCAGTCACCGGTGTAGCGCTGCTCGCGCCACGGGTCGCCGTACATGTGGTAGCCGCGCATCTCCCAGAAGCCGGCCTCGTCCTTCTTGGTGAAGCGCAGGCCCTTCACCCATTTCGCGCTCTTCCACAGGTAGAGGTGCGGCACGAGCAGACGGGCCGGGCCGCCATGGTCCGGCTCGATCGGCGCGCCCTCGTAATGCGTCGCGATCATCGCGCGGCCGCCGACGAGGTCGGCGACGGGAACGTTGGTCGAATAGTCGTCGTAGCCCTCGGCAAGCAGGAAATCGGTCGGGGCCGCGATGCCGGCATCGGCGAGGAGGTCGTCGAAGCTCACGCCCTCCCAGCCGGTGTCGAACTTCGACCACTTGGTGACGCAGTGGATGTCGCCCTGCCACGTGGTCCGCGGCAGCCCCTGGAACGCGTCCCAGTCCCAGGATTTCAGCGGCTTCGCGCCGTCCCGCAGCGTGAAGCGCCAGGTGGCGAGATCGATCACCGGGTTCGGCCCGATCTGGAGGATCGGGAAATCCTCGACGCGATGCTGCCCGGGAGGCAGCCACTTCTGCGTCTCTTCCGGACTGCGCCGGCCGACGAAGCCTCGTGTCGCCATTCGTATCGCTCCGATGCTGCTTGCGCCGGTTGCAGCCGGAATGGCCGGCGCCGTCAAGCACCGGCTTCAGCGAACGCAACGGCGGCGCTACGCTCGCCCCGCGGCACGCAATCGACAGGGCGGCGACGATGGACCCGGCCTTCAAGGATCATTTCTCGTCCCATGCGGCCGGCTACGCCGCGCACAGGCCGACCTATCCGCCGGCGCTCGCCGCGTTCCTCGCCGAATGCGCGCCCGGTCGAGCCCGCGCGCTCGATTGCGCCTGCGGCACCGGCCAACTCTCGACGCCGCTCGCCGAGCATTTCGACGCCGTCGTCGCCACCGATGCCAGCGCCGCGCAGATCGCGAACGCGACGCCGCATCCCCGCGTCGCGTACCGGATCGGGGCGGCCGAGAGGAGCGGCCTGCCGGCGGCGAGCGTCGATCTGATCACCGTGGCGCAGGCCGCCCATTGGCTCGACCTCGACGCCTTCTACGCGGAGGTCCGCCGCGTCGCCCGCCCGGGCGCCGTGCTGGCGCTCGTCAGCTACGGCATCCTCCACGTCGAGGGCGCACCCGACGCGGTGGTGCAGCATTTCTACCGCAACGTCGCCGGACCGTACTGGCCGCCGGAGCGCAGGCACGTCGAAGAGGGATACCGCTTGCTGCCGTTCCCCTTCGCGGAGTTCGTCGCGCCGGACCTCGCGATCGCCGTCGCGTGGCGTCTTTCCGACCTCGTCGGCTACGTCGAGACATGGTCGGCGCTGCGGGGGCTCGAGACGGCGGTCGGCCGGGCGCCGGTCGACGCGTTCCAGGATGCGCTCGCCGCGTCGTGGGGGCCGGCCGAGCACCGCCGCACCGTACGCTGGCCGCTGGCGTTGCGTCTCGCGCGGCTGTGAGCGACAGCGTCAACCAAGCGTCGAAGATTTGCCTCAAAGCACGCTGATCTGTGTTGCGATCCGCGGCCCAACACGAACGTGATCGTGCGATGGGCTTCGAAGCCTGCGGCGTTCGCATTTCGTTTACGAACTGGCCGGACATTGCGACCACGACAGATCCCGAGGGGACGAACCATGATCCGAACTCTTTCCGTTGCTCTCCTCGCCGGGAGCCTCGTCGCCGCAGCACCCGCGGCTGAAGCCCGTGACGGCATCGGCGCCGGCGGCGCAGCCGCGCTCGGCGTGCTCGGCGGCCTCGCCGTCGGCGGCGCGATCGCCTCCTCGCAGAACGGCTACTATCCCGGCCAGCCGGTCTACCGCGCCCCGCGCCCGGTCTACGTCGAGGAAGATTACGGCCCGGTCTGCCACTTCGAGCGCCGCCGGACGATCGACGCCTACGGCGACGTGTTCATCCGCCGCGTCCGCGTCTGCGAATAAGCGATCGATCCGCGGCCGGTGGCAGCACCGGCCGCGCTCAAGGTCTCGGCTGGTCCCGCGGCGCGGCGGGCTCGACGATGGCCGGGCCTGGGCCGCGCCCGAGCCGTTCCGCGCAGAAGATGCCGCCGAGCACCAGGGCCAGCGCGACGGCCTCATTGGTACCGAAGGGCTCGCCGACCACGAGCACGGCGAGCCCGGCGCCGAAGATCGGCACGAGATTGACGAACAGGCCGGCCCGGTTCGGCCCGATCAGCTCGACACCGCGCATGAAGAACAGCTGCGCGGCCAGCGACGGCCCGAGCGCGACGAACACCACGATCGCCCAGCCCTCGATCCCCGGCCAGATCACCCGGCCGGACGCCGCCTCGATCGCCAGAAGCGGCAGGGAGGTGACGAACGCCATCAGCGCCATCGCCGCGAAGAAGCTCAGCCCGGAAATGGCCGGGCGGTGCGGCAGGGCGATGGTGTAGCCGGCATAGAACAGGCAGGCGATGAAGATCAGCACGTCGCCGCGATTGAAGCCGAGGGTGGCGAGCACGTGCCAGTCGCCGTGCGTCGCGGCCACCGCCGCGCCGAGGAGGGTCACGAGCACGCCGATCGCTTGGCCGGACGTGACCCGGGTCCGATAGAGACCGTAGTTCATCAGAATCACCAGAACGGGGATCGAGCCCTGGAACAGGGCGAGGTTGATCGCGTTGGTGTAGGCCCCGGCGGCGTAGAACAGGCTGTTGAACGCCGTGTAGCCGAGGCCGCCCATCAGCAGGACGAGCCGCCAATGGCCGCGCATGCCCGGCCAATCGGCCACGATGCGGCGCCGGGCGAACAGCCACAGCACAACGCAGACCACGGCCCAGCGCAGCGACGTGATCGCCTGCGGCGAGACGTGGCCCGGCGCCCACTTCCCCGCCACCGCGTTGCCCGCCCAGAGCAGGGCGGTCAACGTCAGGAGGGGATAGGCCGCGACGGTCCGGGGAGGCGTGGGAATCGCCGGCCGCTCAGCGGCGGCGGAACTGGCCGCCGCGCACCGGCGGACGTGGGCCGGCCGAGCGCTCGTCCTTGTGACGGAACACGAGGCGGCCCTTCTCGAGGTCGTAGGGCGACATCTCGACGGTGACGCGGTCGCCGGCCAGCGTCTTGATGCGGTTCTTCTTCATCTTGCCGGCAGTGTAGGCGACGATCTCGTGGCCCTGGTCGAGCTGCACCCGGTAACGCGCATCCGGCAGGATCTCGAGAACGAGACCGTCGAACTGCATCAATTCTTCTTTCGCCATTCACCCTCTCCAGTCGGACCGTCTGGAAGCAGGCGTTCCGGCGCACGATCTTTCGTCACGGCAATTCGATGAACGCGGCGGCGGCGGGTCCGTATCCGGAGGCGCCAAGCCATCGAGCGTCGGGCACGATGTAGGGGCCTCCCGCCACGCAAGCAAGCTTCGCCGCCTCGCGACCACGGCGGCGTCGACACAAAAAGCGCCGTTCCCGGACGATTCCTGTGCGAAACGGTTGATCCTACGGCGCCGTCTCGTTGCCCGCGTAATCGAGCCGGCCGTCCGGAGTACGCTTCCAGACCTTGAGGGCTACGGCACCCGAGCTCGGGTCGCCCTGCGCATCGAAGGCGATTTCGCCCTGGATCGTGCGGAAGGGCGCGCCCCGGAGTGCTGCGGCGACCGTGCGCCCGTCCCGAGACTTCGCCCGGTCGATCGCCTGCGCCAGCACCTCGACCGCCGCATAGGTCGGCCCGGCGAGCGCATCGGCTTCCGCGGTGCGGGGCGGGCGGCCCTTGACCTCGGGAAGCCGCGCCGGCTCGGCCGGGACGGTCATCACCGTCCCCTCGCCGGCGGCCGACGCGAGCGTCGCGAAGTCTTGGTCGAGGATGCCGTCGCTCGCCACCAGCCGGGCGGTCGACCCGGCGTCGCGCATCGCGTGCGCGAGCGTCGCCGCCTCCGGCGCCAGCCCGCCGAAGTAGACCGTGTCGACGCGGGCGGCCTTCAGCGTCGCGGCGAGGTCTGCAGCGTCCCGGCTGCCGCGCGGCAGGCTCTCGAACGCGACCTCGGGCCTGCCGGCGGCCTTGAGCGTCGCGGAGACCGCGTCCGCGAGGCCCCGCCCGAAAGTGGTTCGGTCGTGGACGATGGCGACGCGGCGCCCCGCTTCGTGCGCGAGCAGGTAGCGGCCGGCGGCCTCGCCCTGCTGCGCGTCGCCGGCGACGATGCGGAACAGGGTCGCGTAGCCCCGGCGCGTCAGCGCGGCCCAGGACGCGCCCGGCGTGACCACGACGATGCCGGCATCGTCGTAGATCGCGGCGGTGGCGGCCGCGACTGAGGATTCGAGCGGCCCGACCACGAGGCGGATGCCGTCCGCGGCGAAGCGCTTGGCGACCGCGACGCCCTGCTTCGCGTCGCCGGCATCGTCCGCGACCACCAGCGCAAGCTTGCGGCCGGACGCGCCGGCCGCGCGGTTGAGGTCGGCGACGGCCTGCTCGGCGCCGAGCCGCATGCCCTGGCCGAAGGCGGCGTCCGGCCCGGTGAGCGGAGCCGACAGCCCGATCTTGGAGACCGTCTGGGCCGCGGCCGGCGCAGCGAGCAGAAGTGCCGTGACGATCCCGATCAGCGCGCGCATCGAAACCCATACTGCAGCGGCCGGAGCGGCGGCCGCGATGACCTCGGGACAGCTTAGCCGCCGCGCCGCGCCGGCGAAAGCGAAGCGGCGCCGATCCGACGGTCGATCAGCACGCCGTGTTTCCGGGCATGACGACCAGGCTTTCAGAGCGCGCCGTCGCGGATCGCGCCCGGATCGGCGAGGCTGTGCAAGACCCGGGCGGCGCTGTGGGCGAAGCGCAGCGTCACGGCCTTGCGGCGCGGGCCGGAGAGCGGGTGCTCGGGCGCCTCGCGGATCACCAGCCCGCCGAAGGCGTCGGCGACGATCAGGCCGCATTCGTCCGGGATCAGCGATTCCGGCACCGTGTCCGGGATCGCGAAGAAGAAGCGGTCGCAGAAGTCGCGGTAGTCGGGCCATTTCCGGTCGGCGCGGAAGTCCGCCACGCTCGACTTGATCTCGACGATGGTCAGGCGCCCGGCGCCGCACAGGGCGATCACGTCGGCGCGCCGCCCGTTGACCAGCGAGAACTCGGGCAGGGTGGCGCAGCCCATCTCGGAGAACAGGCGGCGCACCCCGCGCTGGATCTTCAGCGCCGTCGGCGACTGGCGCCGGTCGGGCGGCAGGATCAGGTCCGACGCGGGGGCGACCGTGCGGGCTTCGGCCGGAAGAGCATGGGCGAGGGCTGACGACATCATCTCTCGTGTGGCGGCCTGTGCCGAATCGGGACGGCGCATCTTGCCAAGCCCGGACTGCGCTTGTCACCTGCGGCCGGAGATCACGCGAGCGATCCTGCCAGCGCCGCGCGGATCGCGGCGAACCCGTCCGTGAGCGCGGCCGGGCCGGGCTGCAGGATCAGCGGCGACTTGATCTCGTGTATGCGGCCGTCCCGCACCGCCGGGATCGCCGCCCATCCCGGGCGGGATGCGATGCGCGGGACGTTGACCTTCTTCCCGCACCACGAGGCCAGGACGACGTCGGGCGCCGCCGCGATCACGGCCTCGGGCGCGACGATCCGGTCGACGGCGGCGGCCATCCGGGCGCGGTCGGGAAACACGTCGTCGCCGCCGGCGTGGCCGATCAGCTCCGAGACCCAGCCGATGCCGGAGATCATCGGCTCGTCCCATTCCTCGAAATAGACGCGGGGCCGCCGACGGCCCGCGACCTCGGCGGCCGCCCGTGCCAACGCGTCGGCATAACCCTGCGCCAGGGCGTCGGCTCGGTCCGGCACGCCGACGAGGGCGCCGAGCGTGCGGATCATCGCGAGGCAGCCGGCGACGTCGCGCTGGTTGAACAGGTGCACGGCGATCCCGGCCCGGGCGAGGTCGGCGGCGATGTTCGCCTGGAGATCGGAGAAGGCGAGGACGAGATCGGGCTCGAGCGCGAGGATCTTCGGCAGGTCCGCGCTGGTGAAGGCCGACACGCGCGGCTTCTCGCGCCGGACCCGCGGCGGACGCACGGCATAGCCCGACACCCCGACGATGCGGCGCTCCTGGCCGAGCAGGTACAGCGTCTCGACGGTCTCCTCGGTGAGGCAGACGATGCGCTCGGGCGGAAACTGGCGCATCAGCCCTGGAACCACGCCAGCAGCCCGGCACCCGGTGCCAGGAGCACGAAGGCCCAGACGAGGGCCGAGAGGACGTTGGCCACCTGGAACGGCAGCCGGGCGACCCCGAACATGCCGGCGATCAGCGGCACCACCGCGCGGGCGGGCCCGAAGAACCGCCCGAGCGCCACCGCCGCCGCGCCCCAGCGCTTCAGGAAGACCTCGCCCTTGGCGACCATCTCGGGGTAGCGCCGCATCGGCCACAGGCGCTTGGCGCCCTCGCCGTAGGACCGGCCGAACTCGTAGGAGAGCCAATCGCCGAGGGCCGCGCCGACGGCCGCCGCGGCCACCACCGGCCAGAACGCGATGTCGGTCGCCCCGATCATCGCGCCGATGCCGATCAGGATCACGGTGGCCGGCACCAGCAGCGACAGGAAGGCGATGGATTCGCAGAAGGCCAACGCGCCGACGATCAGCGGCGTCCACGCCCGGTGCGCCTCGACGAACGCGAGGGCGGAGACGCGCAGCGATTCGAAATCCATGGTCCGCCTTGTCGAGGATGGGGGGTGCCGGGTGCGCGGGATGCCGAAAGCCGGTAACACGCCGCGGAGGCCACGCGTGCCGGGGAGATCGCGATGAACATCCTGTCGATCCAGTCCCACGTCGCCTACGGCCATGTCGGCAACGCCTCCGCGGTGTTTCCGATGCAGCGGCTCGGGGTCGAGGTCTGGCCGATCCACACGGTGCAGTTCTCCAACCACACCGGCTACGGGGCCTGGCGCGGACGCGTCTTCGACGGGCCGGCGGTCGAGGATCTGGTGGCCGGCATCCGCGAGCGCGGGGTGCTCGGCACCTGCGACGGCGTCCTGTCCGGGTACATGGGCTCGGCCGACATCGGCACCGCGATCCTCGGCGCGGTCGATGCGGTGCGGGCCGAGAACGCCCGGGCGCTCTACGCCTGCGACCCAGTGATCGGCGACACCGGCCGCGGCGTCTACGTCCGCCCCGGCATCGCCGAGTTCATGGCCGAGCGCGCGGTGCCCGCCGCCGACATCGTGACGCCGAACCAGTTCGAGCTCGACCTGCTCACCGGCCTGCCGACCGGCACGTTGGCGCAGGCCAAGCGCGCGGTCGCCGCCCTGCAGGAACGCGGACCGCGGGTGGTGCTCGTCACCTCGCTCGTCACCGACGCGACGCCGCCCGACGCCATCGACCTGCTGGCCGGGGAGGGCGGCACGTTCTGGCGGGTGCGCACGCCCCGCCTCGACCTGTCGGTGAACGGAGCAGGCGATTGCATCGCCGCGCTGTTCCTCGTCCACTACGCCCGCACCGGCTCGGCGGCGCTGGCGCTCGGCATGGCGGCGGCCTCGGTCTACGGCGTCCTGCGGCGCACGCTGGCGGAAGGCTCGCGCGAGATCCTCACCGTGGCGGCGCAGGACGAGTTCGTGGCGCCGACCGAGACGTTTCCGGTGGAGACGGTCTGAGAGCGAGAGAAGGAACCTCTTGATGCCGCGCCGCTTCGTCACCCTGGATGTGTTCACTACGCAGGCCCTGGCCGGCAACCCGCTCGCCGTGGTGCTCGAGGCCGACGGGCTCGACGACGGGGCGATGCAGGCGATCGCCCGGGAGTTCAACCTGTCGGAGACGGTGTTCGTGATGCCGCCGGACGAGCCACGGCACCGGGCGAGGCTCCGCATCTTCACGCCGACCCGCGAGCTGCCCTTCGCCGGGCATCCGACCATCGGCACTGCGGTCCTGCTGGCCCTGCGCGAGGCGCGGCCCGAGGGGGCCCACGCCGTCGCGTTCGGCCTCGAGGAGGCGGTCGGCACGATCCCCTGCGTGGTCGAGACCGGCGACGGAGGGGGCCGGGCCCGCTTGAGGCTCCCGATCCTGCCGGACTACCTCGGCGAGGCTGCCGACGCCACAGCGCTCGCGGCCGCGTTCGGGCTGGCGCAGGAGGATATCGGCTTCGGGCGGCACCGGCCGAGCCGGCACGGCGTCGGCCCGAGCTTCACCTTCGTTCCGGTCGCCTCGCCGGACCGTCTCGACGCGGCGCGACCGGGCACGCTGGCGGGCACCTCGGACGGCTTCCTGCTCTACGCGCCGGACACGGCGGAGACCGGTATGGCCTTCCAGGCCCGGATGTTCGCCCCCGCCCTCGGCGTGGCCGAGGACCCGGCGACGGGCTCCGCGGCCGCCGCCTTCGCCGGCGTGCTGATGCAGTTCGAGCCGCTCGGCGACGGCACGCACGACGTCGCGATCACGCAAGGGGTCGCGATGGGCCGCCCGAGCGCGATCGCGCTGCAGGTCGTGGTCCAGGCCGGCGGCCTGCGCTCGGTCGAGATCGGCGGGGCGGCGGTGATCGTGTCGGAAGGCGTGCTCCATGTCTGATGCGGCGACGCCGGACTCACGGCCCTACGGTTTCGAGGTCGTCCGCCTCGCGCGCCTCGAAGCCCGGCTGGTGACCTACGATTGGGCCTGGGCGCGCGACAACGCCGAGCGCATCGAGCAGAACTGGATGCGGCGGCGGGCGGCGCAGCCCGCCCTGTTCGACGGGCCGGTGCTGGTGGCCTGCGGCTGCGCGATCGACGGCGACAGCTGCCGCCTGGACCTGTTCGAGACGCCGTATTCGCGCTTCCTGGCCTATCGCGACGGCGGATCGCCGGACGGGCACGTCGCCAACGCCTTCGCGGCGATCGTGCCGTGGAGCGCCGACGGCGCGGTCCTGCTCGGGCGGATGGGCGTGCATACGGCCAATGCCGGGCAGATCTACTTTCCCTGCGGCACGCCGGACCTCGACGACGTGCGCGGCGAGGCGGTCGACTTCTCGGGGAGCGCCGCGCGCGAGCTTCTGGAGGAGACCGGCCTCCGGGTGCCCGACGGGGCGACCGAGGACTGGGTCTGCCTGCGCGGCGAGGGCCAGCTCGCCTTCCTGCGGCCCGTCCGCTTCGCCGAGGACGCCGCCGCCCTGATCGAACGCATGGAGATCCACGCGCTGGGCGAGGACGAGCCCGAGCTCGCCGGGATCGTGGCGGTGCGCGAGGCCGCCGACATCGAGGCGGCGATGCCCGGCTTCGTGCGCGCCTACCTCGCCACCGCCTTCGAGGCCGAGACCGGCGCCGCCGAGGTGACGCCCTGATCCGTCCGTGACCCGGATGCGTCGACAACCGGCGGTGCATCGGGCAGGCTTTCTTCGCCGTTTCGTCGCCATCCCGGAGTTCCGCATGACCCTGAAATCCAAGACCGCGATCGTCACCGGCTCGACCAGCGGGATCGGGCTGTGCATCGCACGAGCCCTGGCGCGGGACGGGGCGAACGTGGTGCTGAACGGCTTCGGGGAGGCCGACGCGATCGAGACGGCGCGCGCTAAGATCGAATCCGAGTTCGGCGTGCGGGCGCATCATTCGGCCGCCGACATGACGAAGCCGACCGAGATCGGCGAGATGGTGCGCGAGGCGGAAGCCCGCTTCGGCTCCGTCGACGTGCTCGTCAACAACGCCGGCATCCAGTTCGTGTCGGCGATCGAGGAGTTCCCGGGCGCGAAGTGGGAGCAGATCATCGCGATCAACCTGTCCTCGGCCTTCTACGCGATGCAGGCGGCGATCCCGGGGATGAAGGCGCGCGGCTGGGGGCGGATCATCAACACCGCCTCGGCCCACTCGCTGGTCGCCTCGCCGTACAAGTCGGCCTACGTCGCGGCCAAGCACGGCATCGCCGGCCTGACCAAGACCGCGGGGCTGGAGCTTGCCACGCACAAGATCACGGTGAACTGCATCTCGCCCGGCTACGTCTGGACGCCGCTCGTCGAGGCGCAGATCCCCGATACGATGAAGGCGCGTGGGCTGACCAAGGAGCAGGTGATCGACGAGGTGCTGCTGAAGGCGCAACCGACGAAGGAGTTCGTCACCGTCGACCAGGTCGCCGCGCTCGCCCTGTTCCTGTGCTCGGACGCCGCCAGCCAGATCACCGGCACCAACATCGCCATGGATGGCGGCTGGACGGCGCAGTAGCCCGCAGGCGAAAGCACCCCGCCGGTCAACCGGCGGGGTGCTTCGATGGCGCAGGATTTTGCAACGCGGGCTGCGTTTAGCGGCGCCCGTGCAGCAGCAGGGCGAGGCCGTAACCGACGGCGCCGGCGAGCACCAGCGCGATCAGCGGATTCTCCTCGACCCGCGAGCTGACCGCCTGGCGGCCGTCGCGCAGGTAGTCGCCGCGGCGGTCGTAGGCGTCCGAGGCGTAGTCCGTGACGTTGTCGGCGACGTCGCGCAGCTTGCTGCGTGCCTGCCCGTAGGCGTCCTTGGCCTGACCGTAGGCCTCCTGGGCGCGGTCGCCGGCCTCGTCGGCGACGTTGCGCACGGTGTCCTTGGCCTGACCGTAGGCCTCCTGCGTCTTGCCGCCGGCCTCGCGAAGGCGGCCTTCCGCCGAGTCGCGGTTGGACCCGACGAAGTCGCCGGCCGCACCCTGAATCTTGCCGCCAAGCTCCTTGGCACCGCCGACGATGCGATCCGTATCGACCATGGTCATCTCCTACCCGTCAGTTCTGCGCGTTTGATGGCGGCGTGACCCACGCCGCCCGTCGATCCGTGCCCGCCCGAGCGGGGTGCCGGCTACTTGCCGAGGATCTTGGTCACGAGGCGCCCGATCGGCGAGGCGGAGCTCGCGTTGCGGTCGTCGCGAACGACCTGGCGATCCTCGTTCCCGAGAAGCTTCGTGACGATGCGTCCGATCAGGCTCATGGTTCTCTCCGCGCGATGGGCGCCGCCGGGCGGCGCAGCTTGACCTCTCAACGGCCGATCGCCGCAGCCCGTTCCGTCGCAACGGAGGTGGTCGCGGCGCGGGCCGGCGTCTTGCTGGAGCTACTGGTGGCTCCGCAGGAACTCCGCCGCCGCATCGAGGGAGCGGCGCGCCTCCGGCAACATGCTGTGCGCGAACTGCCAGACATGGGCGACCACCGGGAACACCGTCAGGGACACGGTGACGCCGGCCGCCCGCGCCTTCTCGGCCATCCGCACCGAATCGTCGCGCAGCACCTCCCGCTCGCCGACGTGGAACAGCAGCGGCGGCAGGCCGGCGAGATCCGCGAAGAGCGGCGAGATCCGCGGGTCGGCGGGATCGGCCCCGCCGAGATACATCGGCCCGAGGTTGATCAGCGCCCGCGGGTCGAACATCGCGTCGCGCCGGGCATTGCTGACGCGCGAGCCGTCCTCGGCGAGGAAGTCGGTGACCGGCGAGAACAGGGCGGCGGCCGTCGGAAGAGGCAGCCCGCGGTCGCGGGCCGCCAGCATCGCGACGAGCGCCAAGTTGCCGCCGGCGGAATCGCCGGCGATCGCCGCCGGCCCGAGCGCGGCGAGGGCGTTCCAGGCCGCGCACGCATCCTCGACGCCGGCCGGAAACGGGTGCTCCGGTGCGAGCCGGTAATCGGCGGCGAAGATCGTGAAGCCGCGCTCGGCCAGCGCGCCCGTCACCGGGCGATGCGATTTCGGCGAGCAGGCGACGAAGCCGCCGCCGTGCAGGTAGAGCAGCCGCCGCTCCGGTCCCTCGGGGCGGACCGGCCTGACCCATTCGCCGGGTATCCCGCCGACGGCGCCGGCCTCGTAGGTCGCGCCGGACGGATCCGGGAACGTCCGGCCGCCGAAGACCGCCCGGATCTTGCCCACGTCGTCCATCGCGCCGAGGCGGTTCCGGACGTTGCGCCTGACCATGTAGGACGCGAGATGCGCACGCAGGCTCGCCATGATGTCATCTGCTCCGGATCTTCGATTGGGCCACGGGACGGCGCCCGGCACGATATGGTCCGGGCGCCGGCGATGAACAGCCGGGGTCACGTTCCGATCCGGGATCGATCCAGCACCCGCGGGGAAACGACCGCGTGTCGATCGCGCCGGGAAAAGCTTGGCCCGAAGCTTCCATGGCCGTCCCGATCAGCCAGCCGAGTTCCGAGATCCGATGTTCGACCGCCTCCTGCATGCCGGCCTCAGCATCCTTCTGCTGCTCGCCGTCGCCGTCCTGCTCTCGACGAACCGGCGGGCGATCCGGCCCCGCGTGGTGCTCGCCGCGCTCGGTCTGCAGGTCGGCCTCGGCGTGCTGATCCTGTTCGTCCCGTCCGGCCAGGCCGGCCTCTCTGCCGCGGCCGGCTTCGTCCAGACCGTGCTCGGTTACGGCGACCGCGGCACCGCATTCCTGTTCGGCGGCCTCGTCGAGCCGCGGATGTTCGAGCTGTTCGGCGGCAGCGGCTTCATCCTGGCGCTTCGGGTGCTGCCGCAGATCCTCTACGTGTCGGCGCTGATCGGCGTGCTGTATCACCTCGGGATCATGCAGGCCGCCGCCCGCATCGTCGGCGCCGGCCTGCGCAGGCTGGTCGGTACCAGCCCGATCGAGTCGTTCTCGGCGGTGATCACCATCGCCATCGGGCAGGGCGAGATTGCGGTGGCGCTGCGCCCGTTCCTCGCGCTGCTGACCGGGGCCGAGCTGTTCGCGGTGATGACGAGCGGCGCCGCCTCCACCGCGGGCTCGATCCTGGCCGGCTACGCGGCGCTCGGCGTGCCGATGACCTACCTGCTCGCCGCCTCGCTGATGGCGATCCCCGGCGGGCTGCTCTTCGCCAAGCTGCTGGTGCCCTCGACCGAGCCGACGCGGATCGCCACCACCCGGGTCGAGTTCGGCGAGACGCGCGCGGCCAACCTGATCGAGGCCGCGGCCGACGGCACGCAGAAGGGGCTCGCCGTCGCCGTCGCGGTCGGCGCGATGCTGATCGCCTTCGTCGGCCTGATCGCGCTCGCCGACGGCATCGTCGGCTACCTGGGCGGCCTCGCCGGATATCCGGCGGCCTCGATCCAGGGCGTCCTCGGGTTCGCGCTGGCACCGCTCGCCTGGCTCCTCGGCGTGCCGTGGGAGCACGCGACGCTGGTCGGCGGCGCGATCGGGCAGAAGCTCGCCTTCAACGAGTTCTTCGCCTACGCCAACCTCTCGCCGGTGCTGAAGGGCGGCACCCTCGATCCACGCAGCCAGGCGATCGTCTGCTTCGCGCTCTGCGGCTTCGCCAACCTGTCGTCGATCGCGATCCAGCTCGCGAGCTTCTCCAGCCTCGTGCCCGAGCGCCGGTCCGAGATCGCCCGCTACGGCCTGCGCGCCATCCTAGCGGGCACCCTGTCGAACCTGACGAGCGCGGCCATCGCCGGCCTGTTCATCGCCGCGTGAGGCGGTTTGCCGGCCTCACGCCGGCGGCTGCGAACGTGTAGAACGGCGCCCGAAGACCCGATGTCGGCGACAGATCCCTCGCGAGGGATCGGCCCCGGCGAACGGGTCGCGGACGGTGGACCGGGGCGCGTCGCCATCGGCGGAGGACGGACATGACGACGGTTCTCGACCCTACGGCGGCGCAGGCCTCCGATGGCGCGCGCGCCGCGACGTCGCGGATCGTGCCGCCGTTCCGAGTTCCGCCGGAGCGCGAGCCGCCGATCCTCTCCTATCTCGGCGCGTTGCGCACCAATGCCCTCGTCGGCTGGCCGCGCCGGGCCTACGACGATCTGATCACCCGCCGCAGCCTGCTCGGGCGGTCGAGCTTCACCCTGAGCGATCCGGATGCGATCCGCCGGGTGCTCGTCGACAACCAGGCGAACTATGCCCGCACCGCCGGCTCCGTGCGGATCCTGCGCCCGATCCTCGGCGACGGCGTCCTGATCAGCGAGGGCGCGTCCTGGCGCCACCAGCGACGCTCGCTGGCACCGGCCTTCACCCCGAAGGCGATCGACGGCCTCGTCCCGCTGATCGACCGCGCGATCGGCGACGCGCTCGGCGAGTTCGACGTCGCCGCCGCGCGCGGCCCCGTCGCCCTGTTCGCCGCCCTTCACCGGCTGGCCCTCGAGATCGCCGGGCGCAGCATGTTCTCGGTGGCGATGGATCGGCATGGGGACGCGCTGCGCGGCTTCATCGCCGAGTATTCCGAGCGCCTCGGCCGGCCCCACCTCCTCGACATCTTGATGCCGCCGACCTGGCGGGCGCCCCTCGACTTTCCGCGCGCCCGGTTCCGGAAGCGCTGGACGCCCTTCCTCGGCCAGATCATCGAAGCGCGGGCCGCCGACGGGACCCCACGCACCCATCGCGACCTGCTCGACCTGCTGATGGCCGCCCGCAATCCCGAGACCGGGGCGGCCTTCAGCTACGCCGAGGTCCGCGACCAGGTCGCGACCATGATCCTGGCCGGGCACGAGACCACCGCGGTGCTGCTGTTCTGGGCCGCCTACATGCTGGCGCTGGCGCCCGAGCTGCAGGAGCAGGTGGCGCGCGAGGTGCAGGGCGCGGACCTCGCCGCCCCGGCCGGCTGCGCCCAGGACGGGCGCCTGCCGCTGACCCGCGCGGTGATCGACGAGACGATGCGGCTCTATCCGCCGGCCTTCGTCATCGTGCGACGCGCGCTCGAAGCCGACCGCGTCGCCGGCGTGGAGATCGCGGCCGGCGACATCGTGATGATCTCGCCCTGGGTGCTGCACCGGCACCGCCGCCTCTGGGACGACCCGCACGCCTTCGATCCGGGCCGCTTCCTGCCCGGCGCCCCGGCGATCCCGCGCTACGCCTATCTCCCCTTCGGCGTCGGCCCGCGGGTCTGCATCGGCGCGCATTTCGCCCTGACCGAGGCGGTGCTGGCGCTCGCCCGCATCGTCGGCCGGTTCAGGATCTCGCTCGCCGATACCCGCCCGGTGCTGCCGGCGGCCGTCGTGACGACCCAGCCCGAGCACGCACCGGACTTCCACCTGGTGCCGCGCTGACGGCCCCCCGTGCCGGCCCGCTGCGACATCGCGCCGTCATATTTAAACCACGGCCCGAACCTAGGCGTAGCGTCGCCCGACGACCGGGCACGATGCCGTTCCAGCCTGCCCGGTGCGCGTTCTCGATGCCGGGATCCTATGCGGATGCCCCATGTCGCACGTCACCGCGTTCCCGATCGCGCAGAAGCCCTCCAAAGCGGCGTCGCCGCGCCTTCATGCGGTCGCCGCAGGCGACGGCGATCCGCGCGCCATCGCGGTGCGCAGCCTTCGCCTCGGCATGTCGGCGCTCGATGAGGTCATCGCGCTTCTGGACGGCGACCTCGGCGTCGCGTTCGAGCGGGCGGTCGAGACCATCCTGTCGGTGAAGGGCCGCGTCATCGTCTGCGGCATCGGCAAGAGCGGCCATGTCGGGCGCAAGCTCGCCGCGACGCTGGCCTCCACCGGCACGCACGCCTTCTTCGTCCACCCCACCGAGGCGAGCCACGGCGACCTCGGCATGATCGCCGCCGACGACGTGATCGTCGCACTGTCGTGGTCGGGCGAGACGGTGGAGCTCGGCGACCTCGTCAGCTTCTCGCTCCGCTTCTCGATCCCCTTGATCGCGATCACCTGCAACGCCGACAGCACGCTCGGCCGCGCGGCGGACGTGCTGCTCGCCCTGCCGAAGGTGCGCGAATCCTGCCCCCACGACCTCGCGCCCACCACCTCGAGCCTGATCCAGCTGGCGCTCGGCGACGCCCTCGCGGTGGCGCTCGTCGAGCAGCGCGGCTTCACCTCGGCGCGCTTCAAGACGCTCCATCCCGGCGGCACCCTCGCCGCACGCCTGAAGACCGTGCGCCAGCTCATGCACACCGGCGACGAGGTGCCGCTCGTGCCCGACGCGATGGTGATGTCCGACGTCCTGATCGAGATCACCCGGCGCCGCTACGGTTGCGTCGGCGTCGTCGACGCGGAAGGGCACCTGATCGGCATCGTCACCGACGGCGACCTGCGCCGCCACATGGGCCCGGCGATCCTCGACACCACCGTTCGGCAGGTGATGACGGCCGCCCCGGTCGTGGTCGAGGCCGACCTTCTGGCGAGCGCCGCCCTCGAGGTGATGAACCGCAAGCGCATCACGGCGATCTTCGTGGTCGAAGCCGGCCGCCCCGCCGGCATCCTGCACATCCACGACCTGCTCCGCGCCGGCGTGGTGTGACCCCCGCGGCCGCACCCTCGCGGATGCGGCTCGAAGCTTCGTCTGCGAAAGCGCAGTCGGGCTTGAGCAAGGGGCGGGGGAGGTGCCGATCCTACACAAACGAAAAAGGGGCCGGCGCTTCGCCAACCCCTCGCATCGCCCGTCGAAATTCGATGGTACCACCGCCCCGGCTCGAACGGGGGACCTCTTGATCCACAATCAAGCGCTCTAACCAACTGAGCTACGGCGGCACTGCGGCGGGGTGTATCGTGGCGGCGGCGGCATTTCAAGCGGGTTCGACACCACGCCTGCGCCTGTGGACGGAGGCGTGCGCGAACCCGTAAGGATCGGGCGTGTCCTGTCGTCCCATGCCCGCGCCGCGATGAGCCAGACCGCCGAGACCCCGCGCCGCCGTTGGGGCCGCGCGACCCTGGTCCAGGCGCCCGGCCGGCTCCGCGTCCTCGTCCGCCGCAGCGAGGTCGGGCTCGTGGTGCTCTCCGGCCTGACCGGATGCGTCGCCGGCGCGGCGGTGGCGGGGATGAACGTCGCGACGCAGGGCCTTCGCGAGGCGCTGTACCGCCTGCCGCACGGGACCCGCCTCAGCGCGGCCGACGCCGTGACGCCGCTCGCCCTGCTCGTCGGCCCCTGCCTCGGCGGCATCCTGCTCGGCCTCGTGATCCTCGCAGCCAACGCGATCCGCGGGCGGCGGAGGCGGCCGGTGATCGATCCGATCGAGGCCAACGCGCTCCATGGCGGCCGGATGTCGCTGCGCGACAGCGTCTACGTCGCCGTGCAGAACGTCATCTCGAACGGAAGCGGCGCCTCGGTCGGGCTCGAGGCGGGATATACGCAGATCTGCGGCGGCCTCGCCTCGCGCCTCGGCATCGCCTTCGAGATGCGGCGCAACGACCTGCGCACGCTGGTCGGCTGCGGATCGGCCGCGGCGATCGCCGCCGCCTTCGGGGCGCCGCTGACCGGCGCGTTCTACGCCTTCGAGCTGATCATCGGCACCTACTCGATCGCGACGCTGACGCCGGTGGTGGTGGCCGCCTTGTGCGGCAGCCTGGTCTCGCGGAGCCTGGTCGCGGCCCAGCCTCTGGTTGCCCCCGACAACGTCCAGGCGGTGACGACGGCCGCGGTGACCGGCGCCGACACCCTGCCGAGCCTCGTCCTCGGCCTGTTCTGCGCCGGCCTCGGCATCCTGATCATGCGCGGCGTCACGCTGGTCGAGCAGGGCGTGGCGGCGACGCGGATCCCGCGGGTGGCCGGCCCCGCGCTCGGGGGCCTCTGCGTCGGCGCGCTGGCGCTCGCGATCGGCCCGCAGGTGCTGTCCGGCGGGCACGGCGCTCTCCACGTCCACTTCGCGGACGGGGCCGAGGGCTACGGCACGGCGGCGCTCGTTCTGCTGTTCGTCGGCAAGGCGACGGCCTCGGCGATCTCGATCGGATCGGGGTTCCGCGGAGGCCTGTTCTTCGCCTCACTGTTCCTCGGTGCGCTCGCCGGCAAGCTGTTCGCGATGGTTGCGCCGGCGGTGATCCCGGGGCTCGCCGCCTTCGGGCTGACGCCGCTCGCCTATGCGGTGATCGGCATGAGCGCGCTCGCGGTCGCCGTCATCGGCGGCCCGCTCACCATGACGTTCCTGGCGCTGGAGGTGACCGGCAGCCTGCCGATCACCGGCCTCGTCCTCGTCGCGGTGATCGCCTCGTCGCTCACCGTGCGGAAGACCTTCGGCTATTCCTTCGCCACCTGGCGATTCCACCTGCGCGGCGAGAGCATCCGCAGCGCCCACGACGTCGGTTGGATCCGCAGCCTGACGGTCGGTCGGCTGATGCGCAAGGACGTGCGCACCATCCCCCTTGACACGCCGATGGCGACCTTCCTGCGGGCGCACCCGCTCGGATCGCCCTCGCGGGTGATCGTGGTGGACGAGGCAGGCCGCTACGCCGGCATCGTCCTGGTGCCCGAGGCCCATGCCGCCGCGCGCGACGCGAGCGAGACGCCGGCGACGCTCGCCGACGTGCTGCGCCACCCCGACGACATCCTGACGCCTGAGCTGAACGCCAAGGAAGCCTCGGCGGCCTTCGACCGCACCGAGAGCGAGGCGCTTGCCGTGGTCGACTCGATCGGCGACCGGCAGGTCATCGGCATGCTCACGGAGAGCCACACCTTGAAGCGCTACAGCGACGAGCTCGACCGCCAGCGCCGGGCGATGCAGGGCGAGGCGGACTGATCGACGGCCGACCCGCGCTCAGCGCGGGCGGCGCCCGACGCTGACGACGTTGCTCGGGCGGGCCTTCCGCTCGGGGAGGATGTCCTCGACCTTCCGGACGATGCTGGCGGCGTCGAGGCCGGCCTCGGCGTACATCTTGTCCGGGCTGTCGTGGTCCTGGTAGCTGTCGGGCAGGGTCATCGTGCGCACCCGCAGCCGCATCGCGTCGAGCACGCCGCGCTCGGTCAGCAGGTGCAGCACCTGCGCCCCGAAGCCGCCGCGCGAGCCCTCCTCCAGCGTGATCAGAACCTCGTGGCTCGCCGCCAGGTCCAGGATCAGCGCCTCGTCCAGCGGCTTGGCGAAGCGCGCATCCGCCACCGTCACCGCGATGCCGGCCGCCTCCAGCGTCTCGGCCGCCTTCAGCGCCTCGGACAGACGCGTGCCCAGCGACAGCAGCGCCACCCGCGCGCCCTCGGGCCGCGTCACGATCCGGCCCCGGCCGATCGCCAGCGGAACGCCCACCTCCGGCATCTCGACGCCCACCCCCTCGCCGCGCGGGTAGCGCAGCGCGATCGGGCCGTCGTCGTGCGCGTGGCAGGTCGCCACCATGTGCACCAGCTCGGCCTCGTCGGCCGCCGCCATCACCGTCATGTTCGGCAGGCAGCACAGGTACGCCAAGTCGAACGCCCCCGCATGCGTCGCCCCGTCGGCCCCCACCAGCCCCGCCCGGTCCAGCGCGAAGCGCACCGGCAGGTTCTGCAGCGCCACGTCGTGGATCACCTGGTCGTAGGCCCGCTGCAGGAAGGTCGAGTAGATCGCCACGAACGGCTTGTAGCCCTCCGTCGCCAGGCCGCCGGCGAACGTCACCGCGTGCTGCTCGGCGATCCCGACGTCGAAGGTCCGGTCCGGATGCGCCTTGCCGAACAGGTCGATCCCGGTGCCGCCCGGCATCGCCGCTGTGATCGCCACCACCTTGTCGTCGGCATCCGCCGCCTTGATCAGGCTCTCGCCGAACACCCGCGTGTAGGCCGGGGCGTTGGCCTTGGCCTTGGTCTGCACGCCCGACAGCACGTCGAACTTCACCACGCCGTGGTAGCGGTCGGCCGACGCCTCCGCCGGCGCGTAGCCCTTGCCCTTCTGCGTCACCACGTGCAGCAGGATCGGGCCCTGCTCCGAGTCGCGCACGTTCTTCAGCACCGGCAGCAGGTGGTCGAGGTTGTGCCCGTCCACCGGACCGACGTAGTGGAAGCCCATCTCCTCGAACATCGTGCCCGAGCCGACGATCAGCCCGCGGGCGAACTCCTCGGCCTGCGCCGCCCGCTGGTAGATCGCCTTCGGCAGCAGCTTGCCGAGCTGCTTGGCGGTCTCGCGCAGGCCCCGGTACGCCCCGCCCGACGCCAGCCGCGCCAGGTAGGCCGACATCGCGCCCACGGGCGGCGCGATCGACATGTCGTTGTCGTTCAGGATCACGATCAGCCGCGAATGCAGCGCGCCGGCGTTGTTCATCGCCTCGTAGGCCATGCCCGCCGACATCGAGCCGTCCCCGATCACCGCGATCATGTTGCGGCGCTTGGGCTCGGCGTGGCCCTTGGCCTTCGCCGAGGCCGCGTGCAGGTCGCGCGCCACCGCCATGCCCAAGGCGGCCGAGATCGAGGTCGAGGAATGCGCCGCCCCGAACGGGTCGTATTCGCTCTCCGAGCGCTTGGTGAAGCCCGACAACCCGCCGCCCTGGCGCAGCGTCCGCATCCGCTCGCGCCGCCCGGTCAGGATCTTGTGCGGATACGCCTGGTGCCCGACGTCCCACACGATCCGGTCGTCGGGCGTGTCGAACACGTGGTGCAGCGCCACCGTCAGCTCGACCACCCCGAGCCCCGACCCGAGATGACCGCCCGTCACCGACACGGCCTCGATCATCTCCGAGCGAACCGCGTCCGCCACCGCCCGGAGATCGCTCTCCGGAAGCAACCGCAACGCGGACGTCTCGGACAAACCGTCCAAAATCGAGGGGGCCGGCATCGAGGGGGTCTGCGTCACGGGTTCGGCCTCATATCGATCTCGAACGCCGAACGAGGCTGCGGTGCTCGAGCACGGCGCATCTCAATCGACGTCCAGGGGTGCGACGCCTTCGGCGCGCCCGTCGGGTGTCAGGGTGATGCGCTGGATGCGGGCCTCGGCCCGCTTCAGCAGCATCTCGCAGTGGCGCTTCAGCGCCTCGCCGCGCTCGTAGATCGTCACCGATTCGTCCAGCGCCACGTCGCCCTTCTCCAGGCGGCGGACGATGTCCTCGAGCTGCTCCAGGGCCTTCTCGAAGGGCGTGTCGGCGGCGATCGCGGTCGCGTCGGGTCGGCTTTCGGTCATCCCTACAGGATCCTTTGGTGCGGTTCTAAGGCGGAGGCGGCGACCGCCACAACCCCACGTGCCTTCGCGGCGGGCGGAGACACGCGGTTTTTCCAGCCGGCGGCGACGTTTGCGCCACACCGGTATGCCGGTGGGCTCGACCGGTCAGCCGAGCTCGAAACGAAACGGCGTGCCCTCGAAGGCGTCCGCCCCGCGGCCGATCGCGGCGACGGCCGAGACCATCCGGCCGTCGCGGCCGAGCAGCCGGTCGGCGATCTCGACGAACAGGCGGTTCGGCGTCGCCGACGGCGAGGCGAGGCGTAACGCCGCGGCGGCCTCGGCCTCGTCGCGGGCGGGATCGAGGGCGCAGGCGGCGATGTAGGCCGCGGCGGTCGAGCGGCTGATGCCGGCGTAGCAGTGGATCACCATCGGCTTCTCGCGCGGCCACGCCGCGACGAAGTCGAGGATGGCGCGCACGTGGTCCTCGGCCGGGAGAACGTACCCGTCCGTCGCGACCGCGATGTCGCTGACGCCGACCACCGCGTGGCAGCCCTCGGCGATCGTCGCCGGCCGCTCCGGCGCCGAGGGCAGGTTGAGCAGCGTCAGGACGTGGCTCGCCCCGGTCGCCGCGATGGTCTCGGGCAGGCGCGACAGGGGGCAGACGTGCAGCGTCGGCATCTCGGGTCCGGGTTCTGAGTCGGGTGTCAGGATTTCGCGAGCTCGGCGAAACGGTCGAGATAACGGGCCTGCGCCTGCGCGGTCGGCCAGGGGTCGAGCAGGGCGAGGACCGGCTCGGGCAGGGTCTCGTGCCGCCCGAAGTAGCGCGTCGCCTCGTCCGGCGCGAATCCAGCGAGCCGCACCGCCTCGGCATGCGCCGCCAACCGGTCCGCACGCTTGACCAGGCGGGCGAAGGCCGGGGTCGGCGCCTCGAGCCCGAAGCGCCGGCGGATCGCAGCGAGCAGGCGGCGCTCGACGCCCTTGTAGGAATCGCCGATCGCGGCCTTCAACGGCGAGATGATGTCGCCGACGACGTATTCCGGTGCATCGTGCAGCAGCAGCTCGAGGCCCTGTGCAGGCGTGCACCCGGGCGTGAGATGCAGGCCGACCGCCTCGACCAGCAGCGAGTGCTGCGCCACCGAGAAGACGTGCGGCCCCGCGGTCTGCCCGTTCCAGCGGGCGACGCGGGCGAGCCCGTGGGCGATGTCGGCCACCTCGATGTCGAGGGGGGAGGGGTCGAGCAGGTCGAGCCGGCGGCCCGACAGCATCCGCTGCCACGCCCGCGGCTGCAGCGCGCTCAACGGCCCGGCTCCGCCAGCGCGGCGCAGGGCGCGTGGCGATGGCAGCCGACGAGGTGATCGTTGACCATGCCGACCGCCTGCATGAAGGCGTGGACGATCACCGGGCCGCAGAAGGCGAAGCCTTCGGCCTTCAGCGCCTTGGCGATCCGCCGCGACACGTCGGTCTCGGTCCGGATCTCGCTGCGGGTCCGCGCGCTGCCCTGGATCGGCCGGCCGTCCGGCAGGTGATCCCACAGGAAGCGCGAGAAACCGGGGCCGCGCTCCTCGATCCGCAGCCAGGCGCGGGCGCCGGCGACGGTGCCGACGATCTTGGCGCGGTTGCGGATGATGCCGGTGTCCTGCATCAGCCGCTCCACGTCGGCCTCGGTGAAGCGCGCGATGGCCTCTGGATCGAAGGCGGCGAAGGCGCGGCGGAAGCCGTCGCGCCGGCGCAGGATCGTGATCCACGACAGCCCGGCTTGGAAGCCGTCGAGAATCAGCTTCTCGTAGAGCGCGCGGCCGTCGTGCTCGGGCACGCCCCATTCGCCGTCGTGATAGGCGACGTAGAGCGGATCGAGCCCCGCCCACCAGCACCGGGCGCATCCGTCGGGATGGCGGACGAGGCCTTCGACCGGATGCGATGCCTCGGTCATTCAGCCCGCCGCGGCGTCCGGCATCGCGAAGCTGGCGAAGGCCGGGCGCTCCACGGTCAGCACCTTGCCGTCGGCGCGCAGCGGCTCGCCGGCCGCGATCGCGTCGGCGAGGCGGTCGAGGCGCAGCATCGCGAGGCCGTGCCCGGCGGCACGGCTCCCCGTCACGCCGAGCACCTTGGCGCCGGCGGTGATCTCGGAGCCGGGGGCGGCCGCCTCGCTCGCGGGATAGGTGGCGGGCAGCATGCGGGTGCGGGCTGTGCCGCGGTGCTGCATCCGCGAGACCACCTCCTGGCCGACGTAGCAGCCCTTGCGGAAGTCGACGCCGCCGAGCTGGTCCATCAGCGCCTCGTGCGGGAAGGCGTCGCTGAACGGGAAGTCGCGCCCGCCCTCGGGGATCCCGAGCGCGATGCGGTGAGCGTGGTACTCCGCTTCGGACGCGTCCGCGAAGAAGGCGCCCGCCGCCGCGTAGAGCCGCGCGCCGAGGCCTTCGGCCCGGGCGTCGGCCACGGCGTCGACCTCGACGGCAGTGGTGGCGCCGTCCCAGGATGCGGCGATGGCGATGGTCGGATCGACCGCGATCTCGACCTTGGCGCGCAGGCGATAGAGGGTCAGGCGCTTGGCGAGCGCCGCAGCCTGCTCAGCCGGCACGTCTAGGCGGTACCCGTCGGCGATCCGCGAGATCAGGAAGTCGAACTGGATTTTGCCCTGCGGCGTCAGCAGGGCGCCGAGGCGCGCCTCCGCCTCGCCCAGCGTCTCGACGTTGCATGTGATCACGCCCTGGAGCAGGGCGGTGGCGTCCGGCCCGGTCACGGTGACGAGGGCGCGGTCCGGCAGCAGGGCAATCGGCATGGCAAGTCCTCACTCGGCCCGATCGGGCCTTCCAGGCCGCGCGATTGCGCGAGGATGAGGCGTGACATAAGCCGCCCGGGACCCGGCCTCAACCAAGGCGTTTCCGATGGCATCCCCGATGGACCAGCCCTTCGACCTCGTCCTCTCCGGCGGCACGGTGGTGAACCAGGACGGCACGCACCTTGCCGACCTCGGCATCCGCGGCGGGCGCATCGCGGCGATCGGCGACCTCGCGCAGGCAGCCAGTGCCGAGCGGCAGGATTGCGCCGGCCTGCATCTGCTGCCCGGCGTGATCGACACCCAGGTGCATTTCCGAGAGCCCGGCCTCGACCACAAGGAAGATCTCGAATCCGGCTCGCGGGCGGCCGTGATGGGCGGCGTCACCGCCGTGTTCGAGATGCCGAACACCAACCCGCTCACCACCAGCGCGGACGCGCTCGCCGATAAGGTGGCCCGCGCGCATCACCGGATGCATTGCGATTTCGCGTTCTGGGTCGGCGGCACCCACGAGAACGTGGCGCAGCTCGCCGAATTGGAGCGGCTGCCCGGCGCCGCCGGCATCAAGGTGTTCGTCGGGTCCTCGACCGGGTCGCTGCTGGTCGAGGACGATGCGGGCGTGCGCGCCATCCTCACGGCGATCCGCCGCCGCGCCGCCTTCCACTCCGAGGACGAGCCGATGCTGCGCGCGCGCAAGGATCTCCGCGTCCCCGGCGACCCGTCCTCGCACCCGGTCTGGCGCTCGCCGGAGGTGGCGATGGCGGCGACGCGGCGGTTGGTGGCCTTGGCGCGGGAGACCGGCGCCCGCATCCACATCCTGCACATCTCGACCGGCGACGAGATGGACTACCTCGCCGACCACAAGGACGTGGCGAGCGTCGAGGTGACGCCGCATCACCTCACCCTCGACGGCGACGAGGCCTATGCGCGGCTCGGCACGCTCGTGCAGATGAACCCGCCGGTCCGCGGCGATGCGCATCGCCGAAGGATCTGGTGGGGTCTCGGGCAGGGCGTCGCCGACATCCTCGGCTCGGATCACGCGCCGCACCAGCTCGACGAGAAGGCCAAGCCCTATCCGGACTCGCCCTCGGGGATGACCGGGGTGCAGACGCTGGTGCCGATCATGCTCGACCACGTCGCGGCCGGACGGCTGTCGCTCGCGCGCTTCGTCGACCTGACGAGCGCCGGGCCGAAGCGCCTGTTCGGCATCGCACGCAAGGGGCGGCTCGCGATCGGCTACGACGCCGACGTGACGGTGGTCGACCTCAAGCGCCGCGAGACGATCCGCAATGCCTGGATCGCCTCGAAGAGTGCCTGGACGCCCTACGACGGCAAGACCGTGACCGGATGGCCGGTGGGGACGGTGGTGCGCGGGGCCCGCGTGATGTGGGACGGTGTGCTGACCGCGCCGTCGCGCGGCGAGGCCGTGACCTTCGAGGAGGCGCTGGCACGGGCCTGAGCCCGCGCCAGCCGCGGCATCGGGATCAGTGCTGGAGCGCGGTGGTGAAGGCGCCGCCGCGGATGCGCTCGGGGAATCCCTCGGCGTAGCGGGCGGTGGCCTCCTCGCCGTAGGTCATGACCAGTTCCTGGAAGGCGGCGAACAGGGCCGCCTGCGCCATGCAGTCGCCGTCGAGACCGTCGAGGCAGCCCTCGGCGAACGCCTCGGACACGTAGCCCAGGGCGGCGCGCTTCTCGTCCACGTCGGCTTCGAACGGGGCGGTCTGAGTGCTGTTCTGCATGGCGCGTCGGATCCGTTGCGCGCGGGCTGGAGGCCCGGCGTACGGAAAGGATGATAGGCGGCTCACGGGTCCGCGACCAGCCGGGAATTGCGAAGCGGTTAACGCGGATGGTCGAATACGACGGTTTCCCCGGATGCTTCTGCCGTGTGGCCGGTTTGCATCAACCGCCGAAACGGCCGGCCAGCGCGTGCGACAGGCGCTCCCCCTCGGCCACGAAGCGGCCCGCCGCCTCGTGCGCGGCCGGCGTGCAGACGCGGTAGGTGGAGGCGTAGCCGCGGTAGCCGCGGTTGTACGCCCCGGCGAGGCGGTCGCGCCGTCCGGGGGTGACGCCCTCGGCCTCGATCAGCGCCTTCATCCGGTTCGGCCACTCGGCGGCGTCGGCACCCGCGCACAGCTCGCGCAGGAAGGCCAGCGATCCGATGATCTCGGACAGCCGCGTCAGGTCGCGGTCGTAGGGGGCGGCCTGCTCCGGGGGTGGCGGGGGCGGCTCCTTCTCGGCAGGCTTCGGGGCTTGCCGCGCCGGGGGGCGCTGCTGCGCAAGCGCCGGAGCGTGCGCGGAAACGGCGAAGCCGGCGCCGACCGCGAGGACCGGCAGGATGAGATGCAGGAAGGACGGCTTGCCGATCACGGGCGGTCCCCGGGTCGACGGGCGGCGACCTTCGCGAAGGCGTCCGCCAGCGTGTCGGCGAGACCCGGCGTCGTTTCGAGGTCGGCGATCTCGTCGCGCGTCGCCCAGCGGACGGCGAGGGCTTCGGGGCCGGCCTCCGGCTCGCCGCCGATCCAGACGGCCGCATGGGGGTGGACGACGTAGTGATGGCGCACGCGACCGTCGGGCTCGCGCTGGATGATCTCGGTCGGCGGCAGGACGCCGATCATCTCGGCGTCGAGGCCGACCTCCTCCTTGAGCTCGCGCAGGGCGGCGTCGGCGATCGCCTCGCCGGCTTCGACCAGCCCGCCGGGGAGGGTCCAGACGCCGCGCATCGGCGCGTTGGCGCGCGCCGCCAGCAGCACCCGGTCGCCGCGGATCACCGCGATCGACGCGCCGACGAAGGGGCGCATGGGAAACAATCGCGCATCGGCCTCGCTCACGGCTTCGTCCCATCCGGCGCGACGACCGCGACGCGTCCGTCGGACAGGCCGACGAGGATGCGCACCTTCGTCCCGCGCCCGAGCGCGGCGACGCCGTAGGCGGCGGGGGCGGGCAGCGCGATCCGCGCGCGCTCCCTGATGCCGCCCTTCAGAGAGACGAGGGCGATGGCCGAATTGTCGGCGACGGGCAGAGCGAGGTCCGCCTGCGCGCTGCCTTCGCCCTCGACCGCGGCGGCGAGATCGACGTCGTCCGGGCCGGAGGCGTAGCCCGGCGCCTCGCCGGCGAGGGTGAAGGCGTCGACGGCCGGCGTCCAGAGCTGGAGGCGCCCGCCCTTCGCGAGAACCGCGGCGACCTGCGGCGATCCGGTCCCGGCGAAGTCGGCGACGGCGGCGATCCGCAGCGGAGCGCCGTTCTGGAACGGCGTCCGGGCGGTGACAGCCCAGTCGCCGATGCCGGCGCGGGTGACGAGGGCCAGACCCGACGCATCGCCGCCGTGGAGCGTCGCCACGACGAAGGCCTGGCGTGCGGCGAGGCGCACGGCGCGCGGCCTCGCGAGGGCGAAGGTCGCGTCCGGGCCGGCGGCGACCGTCACGGTCGAGACCGGCACCGGCTTCGGATCGCCGCCCATCGCCACCGGCTGGCGCTCGCGGATGGTGAGGCCCGCCGCCGAGGGGGCGGCGCCGATCGCGCGGGTGGCCCCGGTCAGGTAGGCGGAGGCCGCACCCGACAGCATACGGCGCGAGCCCGGAACGGCCCCGCGCGGCGTCTCGGCTGCCGTCAGTCCCGCGATCGCCTCGGCACCGAGCAGCGTCGTCCTGATCGCGCCGTCGACGAGGCTCAGGGCCGCGCCGCCCTCCTTGCCCCAGACCACGACGAGGGGCGCGCTCTCCTCCTCGCCGACGTCCGGCGCGGCCGGCGCCGCCGTCGGCCGGGCGAGCGGGATCAGCCCGGACGTCGCCACCGCGACGGCGACCTCGCTCCGCGGCCCGCGCATCGCGGTCGCCTGGAACGGCAGATCGAGGATCGTGACCGCCGGCTCGGCGGCGGCGGGCGTGGCGGCGAGAACGACGAGGAGCAACCAGCGGGACAGCCGGTCAGACATGCTGCCCGCCGTTGATGTGCAGCTCAGCGCCGTTCACGTAGGACGAGGCCTCGGTGCACAGGAAGTAGATCGCTTTGGCGACCTCGTCGGGCGTGCCGAGGCGGCGCTGCGGGATCTGCTCGACCAGCTTGTCGGTTCCGGGCGACAGGATCGCGGTGTCGATCTCGCCGGGCGAGATCGCGTTGACGCGCACGCCCAGCGGCCCGAAATCGGCGGCCATCTCGCGGGTCAGGCCGGCCAGCGCCGACTTCGAGGTGCCGTAGGCCGCGCCCGCGAACGGGTGGACGCGCGACCCGGCGATCGAGGTGACGTTGACGATCGACCCCTTGGCGCGGGCGAGCTCGTCGCGCAGGCCCTGGGCGAGCAGCACGGGCGCGAAGAAGTTCACTTGGAACACCCGCTGCCAGGTCGCGAAGTCGGTCGGCAGGGCGCCGAGGCGCTCGCCGTTCGGCCCCTTCGGCGAGATGCCGGCATTGTTGACCAGCGCGTGGAGCAGGCCGCCCTCGATCGACAGCCGCTCGGCGACCTCGCGGACCCCGCGCACGGTATCCTCGGCGTCGGCGAGGTCGACCTGGAGGTGGTCCTCCGGGCCCATCTCCCATGGGCAGTTCTCGGGAAAGGCGTGGCGCGAGCAGGTGATCACCCGCCATCCCGCCGCGGAGAAGCGCTTGACGGTGGCGTGGCCGATGCCCCGGCTCGCCCCGGTAAGCAGCATGACGCGACGGCGTTCGTTTCCGGGTATGGCCAAGGCCGTGCCTCGCTTCCGATCGGGGTCGGCGCCGGGGCACCCCGGCGGGCCGCCGCGCTGAGCCCAAGGTCTAAGCGCAGCCGGCCCGAAAATCCAGGGACTTCGCCGCGTCGCAACACCGGCGGGGACGCTTGACCAGGCACCGATGCGGCGGGATCACCGGGGCTCCGCAGCCCCTCGCACCGGATCGCCCCCTCATGCCGACCACGGCCCGCCCCACCGATCGCATGCCCGCCATTTCCGCGGATCGGCTCACCCCGGCGCAGCTCGCGGCGTCGGACGCGTTCTTCGCAGCGCGCAAGACGCCGGTCTTCGGCCCGTTCGTGCCGCTGCTGCGCAGCCCCGACCTGATGCTGCGCGCGAGCGATATGGGCCTGTACCTGCGCTACGACAGCGTTCTGCCGCTCAGGATCAGCGAGTTCGCCATCCTGATCGTCGCCCGCGAGTGGAGCCAGCAGATCGAGTGGCAGATCCACCATCCGATCGCGCTGAAGGCCGGCGTCGACGCGGACGTGGCGCAGGCGATCGCGGAAGGCCGGCGGCCGGAGGGCATGTCGGCCGAGGAAGCCGCGGTCTACGCGTTCTCGACCGAGCTCCAGCGCAACAAGGCGGTGAGCGACCCGACCTACGCGGCCCTCGTCGCGCTCTACGGCGAGCAGGGCGCGATCGATCTCACCGGGATCAACGGCTATTACGCCTTGCTCGCGATGACGATGAACGTCGCCCGCACCGCCCTGCCGGAGGGTGTCGCGCCGCCGCTGCCGCCCCTGATCCCGTAGCGGCTTCTCAGGGATAGAGGCGCGACCGATCCCAGCCCTCGCCGTTGCGGGTGAACCGGACGCGGTCGTGCAGGCGGTAGTCGCCGTTGCGCCAGAACTCCATCGCCACCGGGGCGATCCGGAACCCGGTCCAGTTCTCCGGCCGCGGCACCGGCCCGTCCTCGTAGCGGGCCGACAGCTCCGCCACCTCCGCCATCAGCGCGTCGCGGCCCGCGAGCGGGCGCGACTGGCGGCTGGCGATGGCGCCGAGCCGGCTGTCGCGGTGGCGGCTGGCGAAGTAGGCGTCCGCCTCCTCGGGCGTCACTCGCGACACCGGACCGCGGACGCGGATCTGCCTGCGCAGGCTCTTCCAGTGCAGCACGAAGGCGGCCTGCGGGTTGGCGGCGAGCTCCTCGCCCTTCGCCGATTCGACGTTGGTGTAGAAGACGAAGCCGCGCTCATCGAAGCCCTTCAGCAGCACCATCCGCACGTCGGGCAGGCCGTCCGCGCCTGTGGTGGCCAGCGCGATCGCGTTGGCGTCCTCGGGCTCGGATTCCGTCGCCTCGGCCATCCAGGCGGCGAACAGGCCGAACGGATCGTCGCTCAGGGTGAAGTCGGCGGCATCCGGGACCGCATCGCGCCCGCCCGACTCATCGATCTTTAACGCGTCCACGACTTAATCCTCCGTTGTGAGATCCGGGTCGGGGGGCACCGACGTTGGAGCACACTTACGCGCCATCTCGTCTTGGGTTCAGGGTCTCGGGTTCAGGTGTAATGCGTCGTCGCGACAAGAAGGAAGGGGCTGCGGCGATGCCGCGGGCGGAAGCGCGGGCGGGGCGGCTCGCGCCGGTGGCACTGGCCGCGGGTCTCGCGTCGATGCTCTGCGGCTGCAGCCAGCCGCTCCTGATCTTCCGGGCGGATGCCAATCCCGAGGCCAGAACGGAGACCGCCGCCGACGAGCCGATCGTCACCGGCAGCATCAGCCGGCGCCCGACGAGCTTCGGCTCGGACCTGGGCGAAGAGGATTGGCGCCGCGCCTACGCCGCACTCTCGGTCGCCCTCGACCCGCAGGGCAATGGCAAGCCGGTGAAGTGGGACAACCCCGAGACCAGCCTGCGCGGCACGATCAACCCGACCGGGCTGCCCTACGTCGCCCACGACCTGATCTGCCGCGATTTCCTCGCCAGCGTGATCGCTCCCGGGAACAACCGCTTCGTGCGCGGCACCGGTTGCAAGCCGTCCGGCGGCGAGTGGGAACTCAAGCGCATCCGCACCGGCAAGGCCGGATCGGGCAAGACGAGCTGAGCGCGAACGATGCGAGGCGGCTCGGCCGCGTGACGCGTTCGGGTTGACGCCGGCCGCGCTTGCGCCGAGTCTCGTCGCCCCTACGTTGCGCGAGAGCAACAGGCCGCCCACATGCGGCCTGGATGGCCGCTGCTCCACAGCCGGCGCGAAACCACGAAGTTCAAGAGACCGATGCGCAATCCCTACGAGGTGCTGGGCGTCCCCAAGGGCGCCGGCGAGGCTGAGATCAAGAAGGCCTACCGCAAGCTCGCCAAGACCTACCATCCGGACACCAACAAGGACGCGAAGGCGAAGGATCGCTTCGCCGAGGCGAACGCCGCCTACGAGATCCTCGGTGAGCCGGAGAAGCGCCGCCAGTTCGACCGTGGCGAGATCGACGCCGACGGCAAGCCGCGCGCAACCGGGTTCGAGGGCTTCGGCGGCGGCCGCGCCGGCGGGTTCGACTTCAACAACGCGGCCCGCGGCCGTGGCGGCCCGGCGGGGGGCGTCGGGGAGGACATCTTCTCGCACCTGTTCGGCGAGGCGTTCCGCGCCGGTGGCGCCGGGCCGGGCCAGCGCCCGCCCGCCCGCGGCGAGGACGTGGCGGCCGAGCTCGGCGTCACCCTCGAGCAGATCGGCAGCGAGGAGAAGCTGCGGGTCGGCCTGCCGGGCGGCCGCGAGTTCGACGTGATGATCCCGAAGGGCGTCGTGGACGGGCAGACGATCCGCCTGCGCGGCCTCGGCTCGCCCGGCGGCCCGCGCTCCGAGCCGGGCGATGCGCTTCTGACGATCCGGGTGCTGCCGCATGCCCGCTTCACCGTCGAGGGCGCCGACCTGCGCGCCACCGTCGACCTGCCGCTCGAGGATGCGGTGCTCGGCGGCGCGATCCGCGTGCCGACCCTGACCGGCGCGGTCGAGATGAAGATGCCGCCGATGACCTCGTCCGGCCGCACCTTCCGCCTCCGCGGCAAGGGCCTGCCGAAGAAGGACGGCACCCGCGGCGACCTGCTCGCCGTCACCGCGATCCAGCTGCCCGCGGACGACGCGGCCCTGACCGAGTTCGTGAGGAGCCGGCGCACCGCGCGGGCCGAGTAGCCGGCGGCGTATCGCGCCGATCCGGCGGACTTCCGTCCCCGACGCGCCTCCGCTAAGGATGCCTCCGGCGCGAGACCGCCGCCCCGTCGAGCGGGGCGGCCGGGAGTCCCGGGTGCCGAAGCGAATTTTCGGGTGTGGCATGGCGGCTTTCGACGCAACGGACGAGCAGGGCGCGGGCAGGGACGCCGCGCCGGGCAGCAACCTGCTCGCGGGCAAGCGCGGCCTCGTGCTCGGCGTCGCCAACAACCGCTCGATCGCCTGGGGCATCGCCAAGAGCGCGCATGCCCACGGTGCCAAGCTGGCCTTCACCTACCAGGGCGACGCCCTGAAGAAGCGCGTCGAGCCCCTGGCGCGCGAGCTCGACGCCCACGTCGTCGGCCATTGCGACGTCACCGACCCGGCCTCGATCGACGCGGTGTTCGCGGCGACCGCCGAGATCTTCCCCGAGGGCATCGACTTCGTCGTCCACTGCATCGCCTTCTCGGACAAGGACGAGCTGACCGGGCGCTACGTCGAGACGACCGAGGCGAACTTCACCAAGTCGCTCATAATCTCGTGCTACTCGTTCACGGCCGTCGCGCAGCGCGCCGAGAAGATCATGCCGAACGGCGGCTCGCTCCTGACGCTGACCTATTACGGCGCCGAGAAGTGGATGCCGCACTACAACGTCATGGGCGTCGCCAAGGCCGCGCTCGAAGCCTCGGTGCGCTACCTCGCCGCCGATCTCGGCCCCTCGAACATCCGCGTCAACGCGATCTCGGCCGGCCCGATCAAGACGCTCGCCGCCTCCGGCATCGGCGACTTCCGCTACATTCTGAAGTGGAACGAGTACAACGCCCCCCTGCGGCGCACGGTGACGATCGGCGAGGTCGGCGAGACCGCCGCCTACCTGATCTCCGACATGTCCCGCGGCATGACCGGCGAGATCCTGCACGTCGACGCCGGCTACCACGTGGTCGGCATGAAGAACCCCGAGGCGCCGGACCTGAGCCTCGACAAGGATTGAGGGCGGGCGCGCCGGCGAAGGCCGGCGTCAATCACCGTCCTCGAAATTCCCCGACAGCTTCAGCCCGGCGATCCAGGTCGCGCCCTGGCGCTTGATCACGCGGTGGGGCTTCGCGCGCCCCGCTCGTCGAGGATTGCGTCGGCCAGCCGTTCGGAATGGGTCACGAGCCAGACCTGCGTGCGTTCGGCCGCCTTGACGATCATGCGAGCGAGGGGAGCCAGCAGGTCAGGGTGCAGGCTCGCCTCGGGCTCGTTCAGGGCGACGAAAGGCGGAAGCCGGTAGGCGAGCAGGGCTCCCGCGAGGGCGAGGAACCGGAGCGTCCCATCGGAGAGCTCGGAGGCTTCGAAGATCCGCTTCGGATAATCGGGAAACACCATCCCGAACCGTGCCTCGCGGCGCCGTCAGTCCGGCACGACCAGATCCGCGATGCCCGCCACTGCTTCCGGGAACTGCGGGTCCATCGCGTCCAGCGTGTCGGCGATGGTGCGGGCGATGACGAGGTTGCGGAACCACTTCCGGTTGGCCGGCACCACGTGCCAGGGCGCGTGCGGCGTCGAGCATCGGGTCAGCGCGTCCGAGAACGCCGCCTGATAGGCATCCCAGGACTTGCGCTCGACCAGGTCGGCCGGATCGAACTTCCAGTGCTTGTCCGGGTTCGCGATCCGCGCTTCCAGGCGCTGCTTCTGCTCGTCCTTCGAGATGTGCAGGAAGAATTTCAGGATGTGGGTCCCCGATTCGGTGAGCAGGCGCTCGAAGTCGTTGATCAAGCCGTAGCGCGCCTGCCAGACCGGCTCCGGCACCAGGCCCTTCACGCGCACGACCAGCACGTCCTCGTAGTGGCTGCGGTTGAACACGCCGATCATCCCGCGCCCGGGCGTGCGCTGATGGTAGCGCCACAGGAAGTCGTGCTCGCGCTCCTCGGTCGACGGTACCTTGAACGAGGCGACCGTGCAGCCTTGCGGGTTCACGCCTTCCAGGACCGCGCGGATGGTGCCGTCCTTTCCGCCGGTGTCGATCGCCTGGAACACCACGAGCAGGCTGCGCTGCCGCTCGGCGTAGAGCTTTTCCTGAAGCGCCTGGATCCGCGTGCGCTCGGTGGCGAGCGCCGCCTTCGCCCAGTCCTTGTCGAAGCCGCCGTCGGCGTCGGCGTCGACCTTCGCGAGATCGAACCGGCTGCCCGGCACGACGGTGACGATGCCGTCGGCCGCCGCGACGGTGGCGGGCGCGTGCGCATCGATCAGCGCGGGCGCGATGCCTGCGATCTCGGCCGTCGCGGCCGCCCAGAGAGAAGAGGAAGGCGCCTTGCGCCGGGCATCCTGGGCGGAACGGTCCGGCGACTTTGTCACACCGGCTGTCCCCGCCTTATGGCGCCGATCCGTCTTGCGGTGCTTCTTGCTCATGGACAGACCTTCTACCGACCGATCGCGTCCCGGCCTAGATCGGGCACCCGCCTTGCATCCGAGGGCGACCCGAGCCCTTCAGACCGCCATGCCCGTTGGACGCCACCCTCATGAACCCGCCCGCGCAGCCGCCGCGAGACCTTCGCTCAGGACGCGACCGGTGAGGGCGCCGACTGGAACCGCCGGAGCGTGAGGCCCATCCCGACGATCTACTTCATCCGGCACGGGCAGACCGACTGGAATGCCGAGGGGCGCTTGCAGGGGCAGCGCGACATCGGCCTCAACGCCGTCGGTCAGGGGCAGGCGGCTGACGCCGCGGACCGGCTCGCGGCGCTCGCGGGCGACCGGCTCGCCGAGGCCGACTTCATCGCGAGCCCCCTGAGCCGCACGCGGCGCACCATGGAGATCCTGCGCGACCGCCTCGGCCTCGCGCCGACCGAGTACCGCAGCGATCCCCGGCTGATGGAGATCCATTTCGGGGCGTGGGAAGGGCAGACCTGGGCCGAGATCCGCCGCCGCGATCCCGGCGGCGCCGGCGCCCGCGACCGCGACCGCTGGGGCTATCGCCCCTCGGGCACCGGCGCCGAGAGCTACGCGATGCTGACCGAGCGCGTCGCGCCGGTCTTTTCCGACCTGGCGCCGGCCACCGTCGTGGTCGCCCATGGCGGCGTCGCCCGCGCGATGCTGGTGGCGCTCGGCCACCTCGACATCAAGGCCGCCCCGCGGATCGCCGTCCGCCAGGGCTCGGTGCTCGTCGTGGACGCGGCCGGATGGCGCTGGGCCTGAGGTTTGTCGCCGACCGTTCAAGACCCGTTCAAAGGTCCGGTATACAGCGAGGTCTCGGGGCCGGTTCGCACGGCCTCGACCCGATCGGCGGACTGCCTCGATAACGGCACGATCCCGCGTCAGGAACGCGCTCCGATCGCCGGCCGGGTGCGCATGCGAGACAGACGGGAACCCAGCTCCGCCCGGAGCTGGCAGCGGAGCATGCGATGAGTAGCCTCGGCGAGATGATCCGGCCCGAAGCGGACCGGCACCCCGCGGCGACCCCGTCCGACCGGGCCGTGCTGCGCGGCCCGGTGCGTCCCGACCTGATCCGCGACGAGGTTCTTGGCGAGATCTTCGCCGAGACCGCGCGGGCACGGCCGGACCATCCGGCGCTGATCGACGGCGCCGCCAAGGACGCGTCGGGCCGGAACCCGCATCTCACCTATGCCGAGGTCTTCGCCCGCGCCGGACGGATCGCGGCGGGTCTCGCACATCGCGGGATCGGGCCGGGCGACGTGGTCGGCCTGTGGATGGCGCGCGGGCCGGACCTGCTCACCGCCCAGATCGGGATCACGCTGTCCGGCGCCGCCTGGCTGCCGTTCGACGCCGAGGCGCCGGCCGACCGGGTCGCGGTCTGCCTCGGCGACGCCGCCGCGAAGGCCCTGCTGGTCTCCGAGGCGCTGGCCCCGGGCGCGCCCGACGTCGCGCCGGCCCTGACGCTCGATGCGCTGCTCGCCGGCACGCCCGCGGACGCGGCGACGCCGGACCTTCGCGCCGGCGGCCTGACGCCGCAGCATTCCGCCTACTTGATCTACACCTCCGGCTCGACCGGCGTGCCGAAGGGCATCGTCATCAGCCACGCCAACATCTGCCACTTCCTGCGCTCCGGAAACGCGCTCTACGGGATGGCGCCGGATGACGTGGTCTTCCAGGGCGCTTCGGTCGCCTTCGACCTCTCGATGGAGGAGATCTGGGTCCCGTACCTCGTCGGCGCGACGCTGTTCGTCGCGAGCCCGGCGATGATGGGCGACGTCGAGTCGCTGCCCCGGATCATCGCCGAGGCCGGGGTCACGGTGATCGACACCGTGCCGACGCTGCTGGCGATGATCACCGCAGAGCTGCCGAGCGTGCGGCTGATCCTGCTCGGCGGCGAGGCGCTTCCCGAGCCGCTGGTCGCACGCTGGGCGACGCCTTCGCGAAAGCTGTTCAACACCTACGGGCCGACCGAGGCCACGGTGGTCGCGACCGCCGCCGAAATGCGCCCGGGCGTGCCGGTGACCATCGGCGGCCCGATCGCGAACTACTCGGTCTACGTCGCCGGCGAGGACCTGCGCCTGCTCGGGCGCGGCGAGCCGGGCGAGCTGCTGATCGGCGGCCCCGGCGTCGCGAAGGGCTACCTGCAGCGGCCGGAGCTGACCGCGGACAAGTTCATCGCCAACCCCTACGCCTCGGACGGCGCCGACCCGCTGCTCTACCGCTCGGGCGACGCGGTCTCGCTCGACGCCGGCGGCAACATCCTGTTCCACGGCCGCATCGACGACCAGGTCAAGATCCGCGGCTTCCGCGTCGAGCTCGGCGAGATCGAGTCGCGGATCCAGGCCCAGCCCGGGATCGCCCAGGCCGCGGTGGTGCTGTGCAACGACGACGGCGTCGACCGGCTGGTCGCGTTCATCGTGCCGGACCGCGGCCACGACCTCGACCGCGCGGCTTTGCGCCGGACGCTGGCCGAGCAGATGCCGCCCTACATGGTGCCCGGCCATTTCGAGGCGGCCGAGGTTCTGCCGCGCCTCACCTCCGGCAAGGTCGACCGCAAGGCGCTTCGCGTCGCGACGCTCACCATCGTCGATGCCGACGACGAGCAGGAGCCCCCGGAGAACCAGACCGAGGCGGCGCTGCTGGCCGCCGCCAAGCAGGTCTTCGGCAACCAGCCGATCGCGCTCGAGGGCGACTTCTTCTCCGACCTCGGCGGCCATTCGCTGCTCGCCGCCCGCTTCGTCGGAGCCGTGCGCGAGGCCCCGGCGCTCGCCGGCATCACGCTGCAGGACGTCTACCGCGAGCGCACCCTGCGCCGGATCTCGGACGCGCTGATCGCCCGCACCGGCGGCGCCGGCATCGAGACCGCGATCCGCGACCTCGCCTTCGTGCCGCCGCCGCTCCGGCGCCGCGCGCTGTGCGGGCTCGCCCAGGCGGTGGCCCTGCCGTTCGTGATCGCGCTCGCGACCGCGCAATGGCTCGGCATCTTCGTCACCTACCTGCTGCTCACCGGCGGCGGCCTCGGCTTCTTCGGCGAGCTCGGCGTGCTGCTCCTCGTCTACGTGGCGATCAACGCGGTGACGGCGACCATCGCGGTCGCGGCCAAGTGGCTCGTCCTCGGCCGCACGAAGCCCGGCCGCTACCCGCTCTGGGGCGCGTATTATTTCCGCTGGTGGCTGGCGCAGCGCCTGGCGCCGCTGGTCCACGTCAAGTGGCTGCAGGGCTCGCCCGCGATCGCCGTCTACCTCCGGTTGATGGGCGCGAAGGTCGGTCGCGACACCCTGATCTCCGACATCGAGATCGGTGCCCCGGACCTGCTCTCGATCGGCGACGGCGCGTCGCTCGGCGGCCGCCTCGTCGTCGCCAACGCCGAGATCGTCGGCAACGAGCTGGTGATCGGACGGGTCGAGATTGGCCGGGACGTGGCGGTCGGCACCTCCTGCGTCCTCAGCCATGACACGGTGATCGCCGACAACGCCGAGATCGCCGACCTCACCACCGTTCCGGCCGGCACGCGCATCGGCGCCGCAGAGCGCTGGGACGGCTCGCCCGGACGAAAGGTCGGGATGGCCGACGTCGCGGAGCTTCCGGAGCAGGCCCCGGCCTCGGCCCGGCGCCGGGCCGGCTTCGGGGCGATCTACCTCCTGCTGCTCGGCGCGATCCCCGCCGTCGGCCTGCTGCCGATCTTTCCGGCGTTCTTCATCTTCGACCAGATCTCGGACTCGCTCTCCGACATCACCGACATCGACTACCACTGGTACCTGCCGCTGCTGACATGGCCCACCGCCATGCTGATGACCGCCGGCACGGTGCTGCTCATCGCCGGCATCCGCTGGCTGGTGCTGCCGCGGCGGCGCTCGGGCACCTACTCGATCTGGTCCGGCTTCTACCTGCGCAAGTGGTCGGTGGCGCTCGCCGCCGAGGTGACGCTGGAGACGCTCTCCTCGCTGTTCGCCACCGTCTACATGCGGGCGTGGTACCGCCTGATGGGCGCCCGGATGGGGGAGGGCGCCGAGATCTCGACCAACCTCGGCAGCCGCCACGACCTCGCCGAGGTCGGCAGCCGCAACTTCATCGCCGACGAGGTGGTCTACGGCGAGGAGGAGATCCGCCGCGGCTGGATGCACCTCCAGCCGGCCCGCACGGGCGCGCGGGTGTTCGTCGGCAACGACGCGGTGGTGCCGCCGGGCGCCGACATCCCCGACGACGTGCTGATCGGCATCAAGTCGAAGCCGCCGGCCAACGAGGAGATGGCGCCGGGCGACACCTGGTTCGGCTCGCCGCCGATCAAGCTGCCGTCGCGTCAGCGCGTCGACGTCGGAACGCTGGCTCAGACCTACGAGCCGGGCACGCTGGTCAAGCTCCGCCGCGGCGTGTTCGAGGCGTTCGCGACCTCGTTCTCGCCGATGCTGTACATCACCCTCGCGATCACCGCGATCGACTGGTACTTCTACCCGGCGATCCTCGAGCGCGACTGGAGCGGGCTCGCCGTCAGCTTCGTCACGGTCAGCGTCGCGATCGCGCTGATCCAGTCCGCCGCCGTCATCGGCATGAAGTGGGCGCTGATGGGCGTCTATCAGCCCGGCATGCGGCCGATGTGGTCGTGGTGGGCGATGCGCACCGAGGCCATCGCGGTCGCCTATTGGGGCCTGGCCGGCAAGGTGCTGCTGGAGCATCTCCAGGGCACGCCGTTCCTGCCCTGGGCGCTGCGGCTGTTCGGGGTGAAGGTCGGCGAGGGCGTGTGCATGCTCACCACCGACATCACCGAGTTCGACTGCGTGACGATCGGCGACTTCGCCACCATCAACCGCACCGCCGCCCTGCAGACCCACCTCTATGAGGACCGGATCATGAAGGTCGGCCGAGTCGTGATCGGCCGCGGCGTCTCGGTCGGCGCGTTCTCGACGGTGCTCTACGACACCAAGGTCGGCGACTATGCGCGGCTTCGGCCCCTCACCATCGTGATGAAGGGCGAATCGATCCCGGCGCATTCGGAATGGGAAGGCGCACCGGCCGTGCCGGTGGTGCTGACCGCACCGGCCGATCGCGCGGTGGCGTGATCCGGTCGCGGGCGCGAGGCGGGAAAAAGGGCAGGCCGCCCGTACGGCGCCTGCCCGCTGCGAGGCCCGCTCGAAAGAGGTGGCCTCAGGCCACCTCGTCCTTCTTGCCGAGGCGCTTGTCGAGGTAGGTGTCGACCGTCTGGGTCAGCTCGTCGACGCGCCCGTCGAAGAAGTGGTTGGCGCCCTCGACCATCTGGTGCTCGATGATGACGCCCTTCTGGGTCTTCACCTTCTCGATCACCGGCATGACCTCGCGGGCCGGGGCCACGCGATCCTCGGAGCCGTGCACGAACAGGCCGGAGGAGGGGCAGGGCGCGAGGAAAGTGAAATCGTAGCGGTTGGCCATCGCGGCGATCGAGATGAAGCCCTCGATCTCGGGGCGGCGCATCAGCAGCTGCATCCCGATCCACGAGCCGAACGAGACGCCGGCGATCCAGCAGGACTTGGCCTCGGGGTTGACCGACTGCACCCAGTCGAGCGCGGCGGCGGCGTCCGACAGCTCGCCCGAGCCGTGGTCGAAGGCGCCCTGGCTGCGGCCGACGCCGCGGAAGTTGAAGCGCAGGGCCGCGAAGCCGCGATTGGCGAACGTGTAGAAGAGGTTGTACACGATCTGATTGTTCATCGTGCCGCCGAACTGGGGGTGCGGATGCAGCACGATCGCGATCGGCGCGCCCCGCTTCTTGGGGGCCTGATAGCGACCCTCCAGTCGGCCGGCGGGACCGGTGAAGATGACCTCGGGCATAGTGTCCTCGACTCCTGTGGCCATGCCGGGCGAGTCCGCCTGCCCGGATGGCCGTGTACGCCTCGACCTGCGCGGTCGCGCGACCGCCTTGACTCGCCCCGCGCCCGACGTAAAAGCGCTCTTAGAATAATTCTAGGCGATTAGAACTGTTCTAAACAGCGCGGCAGCGGGGTCTTCCCCGACCAGCCTGGAAACGCCGTTCGGCGGTTCGAAACCGTGTCGACGGCGCGGCTTAGCACGCCGACCCGGTGCCAAAGCAAGGAAATGTCGCATCTTTCGCCAGTTGGAGAACGGATGACAGCGGACCGCGCCTATCTCGACCACAACGCCACGTCTCCGGTCCGACCGGCGGTGTCGCACGCGGTCGTGCGGGCGCTGGCGCTGCCCGGCAACCCGTCCTCCGTCCATGCCGAGGGGCGTGCGGCCCGGGCGATGCTCGAGGATGCCCGCGACAAGCTCGCCCGCCTCGTCGGTGCCGCGGCGTCTCAGGTCACCTTCACCAGTGGCGGCACCGAGGCGGCCAACGCCGTCCTGTCCGGCGCGCTCCGCCGGCGGGGGAGCGCCGCACCGACGCGGCTTCTGATCGGCGCGACCGAGCACCCCTGCGTCACCGCCGGCCACCGCTTCCCGGCCGACGCCGTCGAGGCGCTTCCGGTCCTGGCTTCCGGCGTGCTCGACCTCGATGCGCTGGCGGCGCGGCTCGACGCCCTTCGCGACCGGGACGTGCTCGTCTCGGTTCACGCGGCCAACAACGAGACCGGCGTGATGCAGCCGATCGCCGCCGTCGTGGCCCTGGCGAGGCGGCACGGCCGCACCCTCGTGCACAGCGACGCGGTGCAGGCGGTCGGCAAGATCCCGGTCGATTTCGCTGCGCTCGGGCTCGATGCGCTGACCCTGTCCGGGCACAAGTTCTCGGCGCCGAAGGGCGTCGGCGCGCTGGTGTTGCGGGACGACGCGCAACTCGACGCGGCCTTCGTCCGCGGCGGCGGCCAGGAGGCACGGCTGCGCTGCGGCACCGAGAACCTTCCCGGGCTCGTCGGGATGGGCGAGGCGGCGGAGATCGCCCGCCTCGCGCTCGATACGGAATCCCAGCGCCTCGCGCAGCTGCGCGACGCGCTGGAGGAGGCGGTGCTGGCCCGCGCGCCGGATAGGGTGGTGTTCGGCGGTGGCGCCGAGCGGTTGCCGAACACACTGTGCTTCGCGGTGCCGGGGCTCGATGCGCCGACCGCCCTGATTGCCTTCGATCTCGCCGGCGTGGCGGTGTCGTCGGGATCGGCCTGCGCGTCGGGCAAGGTGGCGCGGTCGCCGGTCCTGGCCGCGATGGGCGTGAGCCCTGCTCTGGCCGCGGGGGCGCTACGCGTCAGCCTCGGCTGGAATACGGGGGAGGGCGACACTGCGCGCTTCCTCGGTGCCTTCGAACGGGTCGTCGAGACCCTATATAGACGGCGAGGGCTGGCGGCCTGAGCGCCGCGCCGACGCCATCTCACATGGAAGCCTCCGGTCCTTGAAACCGGCGATGCTTAGGAGACGCTGATGCCTGCCGTGCAGGAAACCATCGATCGGGTCCGCTCGATCGACCTCGACCAGTACAAGTACGGCTTCGAGACCACCATCGAGATGGAGAAGTCCGAGAAGGGCATCTCCGAGGATGTGGTGCGCTTCATCTCGGCCAAGAAGGACGAGCCGGAGTGGATGCTCGCCTGGCGGCTCGACGCCTACAAGCGCTGGCAGACCATGCAGGAGCCGGACTGGGCCCGCGTCGCCTACGACAAGGTCGACTACAACAACATCTACTACTACGCCGCGCCGAAGCGTCCGGCGGCGATGTCGCTCGACGAGATCGACCCCGAGATCCTGAAGACCTACGAGAAGCTCGGCATCCCGCTCCGCGAGGTCGAGGTGCTGGAGGGCATCGCCCCCGAGCGCCGCGTCGCCGTGGACGCCGTGTTCGACTCGGTCTCGGTCGCGACGACGTTCAAGGCCGAGCTGTCGAAGGCCGGCGTGATCTTCATGCCGATCTCGGAGGCGATCCGCGAGTACCCGGACCTCGTCAGGAAGTACCTCGGCTCGGTCGTGCCGGTGACGGACAACTTCTTCGCCACGCTGAACTCGGCCGTCTTCTCGGACGGCTCGTTCGTCTACATCCCGCCGGGCGTGCGCTGCCCGATGGAGCTGTCGACCTACTTCCGCATCAACGAGCGCGACACCGGCCAGTTCGAGCGCACGCTGATCATCGCCGACAAGGGCTCCTACGTCTCGTATCTCGAGGGCTGCACCGCCCCGAAGCGCGACGACAACCAGCTGCACGCCGCGGTGGTCGAGCTCGTCGCCCTGGAGGACGCCGAGATCAAGTACTCGACCGTCCAGAACTGGTACCCGGGCGACAACGAGGGCAAGGGCGGCATCTACAACTTCGTGACCAAGCGCGGCGATTGCCGCGGCGACAACTCGAAGATCTCGTGGACGCAGGTCGAGACCGGCTCGGCGATCACCTGGAAGTACCCGTCCTGCATCCTGCGCGGCGACAATTCCCGCGGCGAGTTCTACTCGATCGCGGTGTCGAACGGCATGCAGCAGGTCGATTCCGGCACCAAGATGATCCACCTCGGCAAGAACACCACCAGCCGGATCATCTCGAAGGGCATCTCGGCGGGCCGCTCGCAGAACACCTATCGCGGCCTCGTCTCGGCGCACAAGAAGGCCTCGAACGCGCGCAACTTCACCAATTGCGACAGCCTGCTGATCGGCGACCAGTGCGGGGCGCACACCGTGCCCTACATCGAGTCGAAGAACGCGTCCGCGGTGTTCGAGCACGAGGCCACCACCTCGAAAATCTCCGAGGACCAGAAGTTCTACTGCCTGCAGCGCGGCCTTTCCGAGGAGGAGGCGACCGCGCTCATCGTCAACGGCTTCGTGCGCGACGTGCTGCAGCAGTTGCCGATGGAGTTCGCCGTCGAGGCTCAGAAGCTGATCTCGATCAGCCTCGAAGGCTCGGTGGGGTAGGCAACACGCGATGGCCTTCGCGTTCGACACCCTGCAGTTCACCCAACGGCTCGAACAGGTGGGTGTCGGACGCGAGCAGGCCGTCGCGCGCGCTGAACCGGCACGCGACATGATCATCGCTGATTCCGCGACCAAGGTGGATTTGGCCGATATGGAGAAGACGCTGAGGTTGGACCTCAAGGCGTTGAAGGCGGGGATCGACGGTTCGCTGCGCGAACTCGAACTCCGAATGACCGTGAAGCTCGGGGCGATCATCGCGGCCGCCGCCGCAATGATCGCAGCGCTTCAAAAATTTCTCTGACGGGACCGCAGGGCGATACCGTCGCACACCATCTTCGGGACTACGCGAACATGCTCGAAATCAAGAACCTCGTCGTGCAGATCGAGGACAACCGCATCCTCAACGGCCTGAACCTCACCGTGAACGACGGCGAGGTCGCCGCGATCATGGGTCCGAACGGCTCCGGCAAGTCGACGCTCTCCTACGTCATCGCCGGCAAGGAGGACTACGAGGTCCTCGACGGCGAGATCCTGCTCGACGGCCAGAACGTGCTGGAGATGGGCGCGGACGAGCGCGCCGCGGCCGGCGTGTTCCTCGCCTTCCAGTATCCGCTGGAGATCCCGGGCGTCGGCACGATGACCTTCCTCAAGGCCTGCCTCAACGCCCAGCGCCGCGCCCGCGGCGAGGCCGAGATCGCGACCCCGGACTTCATCCGCCAGGTCAACGCGGCGGCCGAGAAGCTCGAAATCAACAAGGACATGCTCCGCCGCGCCCTCAACGTCGGGTTCTCCGGCGGCGAGAAGAAGCGCATGGAGATCCTGCAGATGGCGCTGCTGCAGCCGAAGTTCTGCGTGCTCGACGAGACGGATTCCGGCCTCGACATCGACGCGTTGCGCATCGTCTCCGAGGGCGTCAACGCCCTGCGCGCGCAGGGCCGCTCGTTCCTGGTCATCACCCACTACCAGCGCCTGCTCGACTACATCGTGCCCGACACCGTGCACGTCATGTCGAAGGGTCTCATCGTGAAGACCGGCGGCAAGGAGCTCGCCAAGGAACTCGAGGCCTCCGGCTACGCCGAGTACCGCACCAACGAGGCTGCGTAAGCCCATGGCCGACATCGCCAATCTCCGCACCAGCGCCGAGACCGGTCTCTCGACCCTGTTCGAGACCGCCCGCAAGGGGTTCGGCAGCGAAACCGCGATCTCCCGCGAGGAGGCGTTCCGCTTCTTCGAGGCCGCCGGCCTGCCGAGCCGCCGCGTCGAGGCGTTCAAGTACACCGACCTACGTGCCGCGATGCAGGAAGCCGCGCCGCCGGCCGAGACGCCGGCGCTCGACCTCGCCACGTCCGCCGTCGCCTCCGCGACCGCGTTCTCGGCAATCGAGGCGGTGCGACTGACCTTCGTCAACGGGCACCTGATCCGCGAGCTGTCCGATCTCGATCGCGTGCCCCCCGGCGTCTCGGTATCGCCGCTGAACGAGGCCCTGAGCCGGGGCGATGCGCGCCTGAAGAACCTTGCGCCGGTGGCGCAGGCCCGCGAGAACCCGATCTATCAGCTGAACACCGCCTTCCTTGCCGACGGCGCGCTGATCTCGGTGGAGGCCGGCGCGAAGGTCGACACCCCGCTGCACCTGCGCTTCGTCGGCGCCGGGGCGGAGGGCTTCTCCACCGCGACGCGCGTTCTGGTCGAGGTCGCCGACGGCGCCGAGTTCACCTTGCTCGAGACGCACGAGGGCCCGAACGGGCTGACCTACCAGCCGAACGACGCCCTCGACGTCCATGTCGGCAAGCATGCCGCCTTCCGGCACGCGCGGATCAACCGCGAGGGCGACAAGGCGATCGCGCTCTCGACCATCAGCGTGCGGCTCGACGACGAGTCGAGGCTGGAGACGGTGAACCTCGTCACCGGCGCCGTGCTGTCGCGCCACCAGATCTACATGCACGTGGCCGGCGAGAACGTGAACGCGGTCGTCAACGGCGCGGCGATGCTCGGCGACGGGCAGCTCGCCGACTCGACGCTGCTGGCCGACCATGCGGCGGTCGGCGGCGTCGGCCGCGAGATGTTCAAGACGGTGATCGACGGTGACGCCACCGGCGTGTTCCAGGGCAAGATCATCGTCCGCCAGATCGCGCAGAAGACCGACGGCAAGATGAAGTCCGATTGCCTGCTCCTCTCCGACGAGGGGCAGATGATGAACAAGCCGGAGCTCGAGATCTTCGCCGACGACGTCGCCTGCGGCCACGGCGCCACCTGCGGCGCCCCGGACCAGGACCTGCTGTTCTACCTCATGGCCCGCGGCCTGCCGAAGCCGATCGCCGAGAGCCTGCTGGTGCAGGCCTTCGTCGGCGAGGCGGTGGAGTCGGTCACGCACGAGGGCGCCCGCGCGGCGCTCATCAGCGAGATCGAGGCTTGGCTGGCCTCGCGGGGGTGATCGGCCCCGGTCGCGTGCATCCTGGAAAATGGGTGATGTGACAACGATCCCTCCCAGACCTTCATCCTGAGGCGCCCACATCGGTGGGCCTCGAAGGAGGGGACGAGGGGTCGCACTATCTCTGGAGACCTCCGTCGAGGCCTCCGCTTCGCTTCGGCACCTCTGGACGAGGCTGCAGGTTGGAGGGGCGATGCTTGCGAAAGACCGCCGGTTCGAGGCCGACACCATGAACGCTCCTCTCCGCCAGCCTACCTACGACGTCGAGGCGATCCGGGCGCAATTTCCGATCCTGTCGGAAAAAGTCTACGGCAAGCCGCTGGTCTACCTCGACAACGCCGCCTCGTCGCAGAAGCCGCGCGCGGTGATCGACGCGATGGTCGCGTGCATGGAGACCGGCTACGCCAACGTCCATCGCGGCCTGCACTTCATGGCCAACGCCGCGACCGAGGGGTTCGAGGGTGCCCGCGAGACCACGCGGCAGTTCCTGAATGCCGCGTCGACCGACGAGATCATCTTCACTCGCAACGCCACAGAGGCCTACAACCTCGTGGCCGCGTCGATGGGCTGGGCCGGGATGATCGGGGAGGGGGACGAGATCATCCTCTCGATCATGGAGCACCATTCAAACATCGTGCCCTGGCACTTCCTGCGCGAACGCCGCGGGGCCGTCATCAAGTGGGCGCCGGTCGACGACGAGGGCAACTTCCTCGTCGAGGACTACGAGAAGCTGTTCACGCCGCGCACCAAGATGGTCGCGATCACGCAGATGTCGAACGTGCTGGGCACGGTCACGCCGGCGGCCGAGATCGTCCGCATCGCCCACGCCCACGGCGTGCCGGTGCTGCTCGACGGCGCGCAGAGCGCGGTGCATCAGCCGGTCGACGTGCGGGCGCTCGATTGCGACTTCTTCGTCTTCACCGGCCACAAGGTCTACGGCCCGACCGGGATCGGCGTGCTTTACGGCAAGAAGGAATGGCTGGAGCGCCTGCCGCCCTACCAGGGCGGCGGTGAGATGATCCGCACGGTCAGCCAGGAGGCGATCACCTACAACGATCCGCCGCATCGGTTCGAGGCGGGCACGCCGGCGATCGTCGAGGCCGTCGGCCTCGGCGCGGCGCTGGAGTTCATGATGTCGGTCGGGCGCGACAAGATCGCGGCGCACGAGGCCGCGCTCACCGCCTATGCCCAGGAACGGCTCGGCGCGATGAATGCGATCCGGCAGATCGGAACCGCGAAGGGCAAGGGCGGCGTCATCGCCTTCGAGATGAAGGGCGCCCATGCCCACGACATCGCGACGGTGATCGACCGTTCGGGCGTCGCGGTCCGGGCCGGCACGCATTGCGCGATGCCGCTGCTCACCCGCTTCGGCGTCACCTCGACCTGCCGCGCCTCGTTCGGGATGTACAACACCCTGGCCGAGATCGACGTGCTGGCCGAGGCGCTCGCCCGCGCCGAGATGATGTTCGCCTGAGCGTTTGGACTGGGTCGCCGCCCCGCCGCGGCGGCCCGATGAGGAGATGGACATGAGCAGCGACGCGACGATCACCGGAGGCGCCAACACGCCGAAGGTCGCCGGAGCCGAGGGCGTGCCGCCCGCCGAGCTCGACCGGCTGACCGACGATATCGTGGCCGCGCTGAAGTCGGTCTACGATCCCGAGATCCCAGCCGACATCTACGAGCTCGGCCTGATCTACAAGGTCGACATCGACGACGACCGCAAGGTCGCGATCGACATGACGCTGACGGCTCCGGGCTGCCCGGTCGCTGGCGAGATGCCGGGCTGGGTCGAGGATGCGGTCGCCAAGGTCCCGGGCGTCCAATCCTGCGCGGTGACGATGGTGTTCGATCCGCCGTGGGATCAGAGCCGCATGTCCGACGAGGCCCGCGTCGCCCTCGACATGTGGTGAGCGTCACCGAGCGGTATGGACCGTGCTCCGCGCGATCCTTATCTTAAGACCGTACGCGCACCCTCAACCGCCCGGGCCTTGAACCCGGCTGCCGGAGAGACACCGATGTCCACGAGTTTCAAGGTCATGTCGCTGACGGATGCGGCAGCCGACCGCATCAAGGCGATCATCGCCGACGCCGACCGGCCGATCGCGGGCCTGCGGGTCGGCGTGAAGAACGGCGGCTGCGCCGGGATGTCCTACACGATGGAATATGCCGAGGATCGCAAGCCCGGCGAGGACATGGTCGAGGATCGCGGCGTGAAGGTCTTCGTCGATCCGAAGGCGCTGCTGTTCCTGCTCGGCACGCAGATGGACTTCCAGTCCAGCAAGCTCGCCTCGCAGTTCGTGTTCAACAACCCGAACCAGACCTCGGCCTGCGGCTGCGGCGAGTCCGTCGCGATCACGCCGGTCGGCCCGGAGCGGCTGCTCGCCTCGGCCTGAACCCACGATCAGGCGACCGCGGCGACGAGGTCCGCCGTGGTTGCATCGTCGAGCGTGCGGTTGCGGCCGGCGCGCTTGGCGGCGAACATGCACAGGTCCGCACGCTCCAGCAACGAGACCGGCGTGTCGCCGCGGCGGTAGCACGCCACGCCGAGCGAGATCGTGACCTTCCCGAGCGATTCCCCGGTCGAGCGCTTGATCAGCTCCCGACCCATCACGCTGGTTCGGACTTTCTCCGCGATGGCGTAGGCCGTTTCCCGGTTCGTGCCGGGCAGCAGGATGCCGAACTCCTCGCCGCCGAAACGGGCGAGCATCGCGCCCTTCTCGACGCTTTCTCGCATGACGACGGCGACCAGGCGCAGCACCTGATCGCCGGTGAGGTGGCCGTATAGGTCGTTGAAGCGCTTGAAGAAATCGATGTCGAGCACGACGAGGCTCGAGGACGTGCCGAGCGAGGCGCGATCGAGCGCCTTGTGCAGCATCTCCTCGAAATGCTTGCGGTTCGCCAGCCCGGTCAGGGGATCCGTCAGGCTCTCGATCCGCGTCGCCTCGAGCTTCTCGCGCAGGGATTCGACCTCGGTGCGGCTTTCCCGCATCCGCGCCTCGAGGGTCCGGTTGTTCGAGGCGACTTCCCGCGTCGTCGCGACCAGGGTGGCCACGATCTCGCGCAGGCGCGCCCGGTTCAGCGTCGAGACCGAGAGGTCGTGGCTCAGCGCACGCAACGATTCGCCGTACTGCGCGGCCGAGCCGAGCGAGAGGTCGAGCATCTCCATGACGCCCTCGATCTCGGTCAGCATCGTCGCGCCGGTCTCTCCGGCGGCGGTGACGTAGCGCGAGCCGCCGAGATAGCTGTCGTAGAGATCGTCGACGTCCGAGGCGGACAATCCCGCGTTCGTCGCGGTGAGACGCTTGATCGCGTCGTTCATCAGCGGCTGATCGCCGGAGACGTAGGTGTACCAGACGGCGTAGGCCCGCGGTGTCGCCGAGGGCCCGTAATCGCGCATCAGCTCCTGGGCGCGGCGCGCCAGGGCGAAGCTGCGATCGCGGTCGGCATAAAGCCCTTCGCTCATCCGATCCCCATCGTCCATCGCCGCCCCGTCGCGTCGGCGTTCGGGTCGGCCGCCGCAAGCTACCTTAAGGAGCGTGGACAGAGGGTTAAGGCCGAGGTCGCGATCTGCGGCTCAATCCTGCTTCTTGATCACCGCCGGCCGCAGCATAAAGGCCGGAACGTGCTCGCCGAGACCGACCGGCGTATCGCCGTCCTCGTCGCGGCGGCGCCCATAGCCGCGCTCGTCGCGCGACCGCTCCTGCGGCGGGCGAGCCGCGGGGGCGGGAGTTCGCTCGGGACGCGGCCGCGCCTCGGCTGCCGGACGGCGCGGTGCCTCCCGCCGCGCCTCGTCCGGTCGCCGCTGAGGCTCGCGCCGAGGCGAGGTCTCCGCAACCGAGTCGGACTCTAGGTTGGCGGAAGGCTCCGTCTTGAAGGAATCCCTCCGTCCACGCGACGACCGCGCCTCCCGCGGCGCCTCGGCCTCGGCGGGGACCTTTCGGCCGCGTCGCGCGGAATCGCCGGCGCGTCCGCGATGGCGGGTGCGCGTCTCGCCCTCGTCGGTGCCTTCCTGGCTCGGCGCGGCGGTGTCGAGGTCCCCGTCCATCCACGGGATCGGCTGCCCGATCAGCGACTCGATCGCCTGGAGCGAGCGGTCGTCGCTGCGGCTGACCAGGGTGAAGGCCGCCCCCGAGCGGCCGGCGCGGCCGGTGCGGCCGATGCGGTGGACGTAATCCTCGGGATGGTTCGGAACGTCGAAGTTGAAGACGTGGCTCACCGCGGGGATGTCGAGGCCGCGCGCCGCGACGTCGCTCGCGACCAGCAAGGCCGTCTCGCCGCCGCGGAAGGCATCGAGGGCGGTGGTGCGCGAGCGCTGGTCCATGTCGCCATGAAGCGCGGCGGCATCGAAGCCGTGGCTCACCAGCGACTTCTGCAGCAGCGCGACGTCGCGCTTGCGATTGCAGAAGATGATGCCGTTCTTCAGGTCCGCTTCGCCGCGGATCAGCTTGCGCAGGCGCTCGCGCTTGGCGCTGCCGTCCGACGAGGTCGCGACCAGACGCTGCACGATGGTCGAGGCGGTGGAGGCGGCGCGCGCCACCTCGATCCGCTCGGGATTGTGCAGGAAGATGTCGGCGAGCCGCTCGATCTCCGGCGGCATGGTCGCGGAGAAGAACAGCGTCTGGCGGGTGAACGGCACCATCTTCACGATGCGCTCGATGTCGGGGATGAACCCCATGTCGAGCATGCGGTCGGCCTCGTCGATGACCAGGAGCTCGACGCCGCTGAGCAGCAGCTTGCCGCGCTCGAAATGGTCGAGCAGGCGCCCCGGCGTCGCGATCAGCACGTCGGTGCCGCGGGTCAGCTTGGCGTCCTGGTCGGCGAAGGAGACGCCGCCGATGATCAGGGCGACGTTGAGCTTGTGGTTGGTGCCGTAGCGATCGAAGTTCTCGACCACCTGCGCCGCCAGCTCGCGGGTCGGCTCGAGGATCAGCGTCCGCGGCATCCGCGCCCGCGCCCGCCCGTTCTCGAGCATCGTCAGCATCGGCAGGGTGAACGCGGCCGTCTTGCCGGTGCCGGTCTGTGCGATGCCCAGGACGTCGCGCCGGGCGAGCACGTGCGGGATCGCCTGGCTCTGGATCGGCGTCGGTTCCGTGTAGCCGGCGGCGGTGACGGCCTGGAGGACCTTGTCGCTCAATCCGAGATCGGCAAATGACATAATCTTTTGAGAACCGTTGCGCGCGGGGTCGGGCAGGGCCGGCGCGGAGGACATCGTCGCGGCGACGGCAGCGACGGCCGGTCGGGTCGACGGCCCGCCGCGCCTGCGAGTGCGCGGGACACTTAGGCCCTTGCAACCACTTGTCAATCTGATGCACCCGGACGAGCCGGGGTTTCCCCCTCCGAAAGCCGCGAAGACTGCCCCCTATGGGCGGAGGCCACGCATGCCCGAAGGGAGGTTGCAGGGATCGAGCCTCACGGCGCGAACACCCTGCGCGATCGAGCCGGTCGTCTCCGGATCGGCGATCGTCCCCCTCGACGTCGCCTGGGCCATACGGGTCGGCTCGGCGTTCCGATCGGCCCGCGCGAAGTGATGGGCCGCCGCGAGGGCGACGATCGCGGCGATGCCGGTGGTCTGGATCGTCCAGCGCAGGATGCCGTGCGACTTCGCCGACCCGATGCCTTCGCTCATCACGCACCTTTCCGCCGAATTCCGGCCCCTCTCGGAGATCGACGGTGAAGGCTCGTGGTTAATCTTCGCCTTACGGCCGCAACGGCTTCCGAGGGAGGAAATAAAATGCCACCGCCCGAGCAGGGTCATGACATATGATAAGCACGGCTCCGGTCTTCGGTAAATCGATCGTGAATCCCGGACAACAGAACGAGGCGTGGGGCGAACCCTGATCTTTCCTGCCGAACCATGTGCGCCAAGACACACCTGCGAACGACATCGCGTAAGCCGGGCGTAACCTTCATCTTTCGTTGACCGCTTCCGGGTCATCTGAGCGAGCTTGTTGCAGGAAAGCGACAGACCGAGCGGGCAACCCGGCTTAGAACAAACTCGGCTTTGCCAACCAGGACCTGGAAAAAAATGAAGAGCCTTCTCCTCGCCACCACCGTTCTCGCCGGCCTCACCGCCGTCGCGTCCGCCGCCGACCTTCCGCGTCGCGCTCCGCCGCCGGTGTTCACCCCGGTTCCGGTGTTCACCTGGACGGGCGCGTACTTCGGTATCAACGCCGGCTACGGCTTCGATGCCAGCGATCGCCGCGGCGCCACCGTCGTCGGCGTCTCGCCCGGCAACGCGATCTTCGCCGGCCCGGCCGGCGGCAACACCGGCGGCGTGCTTGCCTTCGGCGGCAGCCGCGGCAACGACGGCTTCACCGGCGGTGGCCAGGTCGGCTACAACTACCAGTTCACCCCGGGCTCGGGCGTCGTGATCGGCATCGAGGCCGACGCGCAGTACGTCGACTTCGGCCAGAACCGCAACCGCTTCTCGGCCACCCCCGGCGTCGTCGGCGGCGGCATCCTGCCCGGCAACCTGATCTACAACCCGTCGGGCCTTTCCAGCCTCGACTACTTCGGCACCGTGCGCGGTCGCCTCGGCTACGCCTTCGACCGCACCCTCGTGTACGGCACCGGCGGCTTCGCCTACGGCAGCGGCGGCGGCCGTGACTTCGGTTCGGGCGTGTCCCGCAACGACTTCCAGACCGGCTGGGCCGCCGGCGCCGGCGTCGAGTACGCCCTGCCGACCGACTCGTTCCTGAACTTCTTCCGCTCCTCGGCCGTGACGCTGAAGGTGGAAGGCCTGTACGTGAACCTCGACCAGGGCGGCCGCAACAACGGCGCCTTCGCCTCCAACTCGACCGGCACCGTGACCCTGACCTCGCCGGGCGTGACCGTCGTGCAGAGCGGCCTGAACCGCAACAACAGCACCGAGTTCGCTGTCGTGCGCGCCGGCCTGAACTACAAGTTCGGCTCGTACTAGGACCTGCCGGATCGGCCGCGGCTCGCCCAGAGCCGCGGTTCGACCCGACCCGAGAAGCCCGGCCGAAAGGCCGGGCTTTTTTCGTCGTCGGATCGCGGGCAAGAAAAAGCTCGGCCTCGCGGCCGGGCTCCGATCGGACCGCCGTGCCGGGCCGCTCAGATGTCGAGGTCGGTCTTCTCGGCGAAGGCGGCTCGCTCGGAGATGAAGGTGAAGCGGGCTTCCGGCTTGTTGCCCATCAGGCGCTCGACCGCGTCGCCGGTCGATTCGCGCGCCTCGTCGAGGACGGCGACGCGCATCAGGATGCGCTTCTTCGGGTCCATCGTCGTCTCCTTCAGCTGCGCCGGCATCATCTCGCCCAGTCCCTTGAAGCGGCTGATCTCGACCTTGCCGTTCTTGAACACCGTCTTGATCAGCTGCTCCTTGTGGGAGTCGTCGCGGGCGTAGGCCGTCTTGGTGCCCTGCTGCAGCCGGTAGAGCGGCGGCATCGCGAGGTAGAGGTGGCCCTTGTCGATGAGCTTCGGCATCTGCCGGTAAAAGAAGGTGATCAGCAGCGAGGCGATATGGGCGCCGTCGACGTCGGCGTCCGTCATGATGATCACCTTGTCGTAGCGCAGCTCCTCGTCGCGGTACTGACCGCCCGTGCCGCAGCCGAGCGCCAGGGTCAGGTCGCCGATGAGCTGGTTCGCACCGAGCTTGTCGCGGCTGGCCGAGGCGACGTTCAGGATCTTGCCGCGCAGCGGCAGGATCGCCTGCGTGGCCCGGTCGCGCGCCTGCTTGGCCGAGCCGCCGGCCGAGTCGCCCTCGACGATGAAGATCTCCGAGCCCGCGGTGCCGGCGGCCGAGCAATCGGCGAGCTTGCCGGGGAGCCGCAGCTTGCGCGTCGCGGTCTTGCGCGCGACCTCCTTCTCCTGGCGTCGGCGCAGGCGCTCCTCGGCCCGGTCGATCACCCAGTCGAGCACCTTGTTGGCCTGGGCCGGCGACGCGGCGAGCCAATGGTCGAAGGCGTCGCGGATCGCGGTCTCGACGATGCGCGACGCCTCGACGGTGGCGAGCTTGTCCTTGGTCTGGCCCTGGAACTCCGGCTCGCGGATGAAGACCGACAGCATGGAGGCGCAGGTCGCCATCACGTCGTCGGTGGTCACCGCCGTCATGCGCTTGGCCTGGTTCACCCGCTCGGCGTGCTCGCGCAGCGCCCGCAGCAGCGCGACGCGCAGGCCGGATTCGTGGGTGCCGCCCTCGGGCGTCGGGATGGTGTTGCAGTACGAGGCGGAGACGCCGTCGTCGTGGACCATCCAGGCCACGGCCCATTCGAGCGAGCCGTGCGAGCCGGGCTTTGTGATCTTGCCGGAGAAGATCGCGTCGGTGACGAGCTCCTTGCCCTCGATGTCGCGGGCGAGGTAGTCGCGCAGGCCGCCGGGGAAGCGGTGCACCGCCTCGGCCGGGATGTCGGTGCCCTCGATCAGCGCCGGCGCACACCGCCACCGGATCTCGACGCCGCCGAACAGGTAGGCCTTCGAGCGCGCCATCTTGAACAGGCGGCGCGGGTCGAACGCCAGCGAGCCGAAGATCTGCGCGTCGGGATGGAAGCGGATGCGCGTGCCGCGCCGGTTCTGCACCCGCCCGACGGTTTCCAACCCGCCCTGCGCATGACCGCGCGAAAAACTCTGGCGGTAGAGCGTCTGGTTGCGCGCGACCTCGACCTCCAGGAGGTCGGACAGCGCGTTCACCACCGAGATGCCGACGCCGTGCAGGCCGCCGCTGGTCTCGTAGACCTTCGAGTCGAACTTCCCGCCCGCATGCAGCGTCGTCATGATGACTTCGAGCGCGGACTTGCCGGGAAACTTCGGGTGCGGGTCGATCGGGATGCCGCGGCCGTTGTCGGTGACGACGAGCGCACCCGTCTCCTCCAGCTCGACCTCGATGAAGCTGGCGTGGCCCGCCACCGCCTCGTCCATCGAATTGTCGATCACCTCCGAGAACAGGTGGTGCAGCGCCCGCTCATCGGTGCCGCCGATATACATGCCGGGCCGGCGCCGCACCGGCTCCAGCCCTTCCAGCACCTCGATATCGGATGCGGTGTAGCCGGCCTCCGGACCGGCGAGCGGCTCGAGCGCCGCCATCGGCGCCATCGGCTTGCGCCGGCGCTCGGACGAGGGCAGGGGCGCGGCGGGCGAGGGATCCGTGGCCGAAGGCTTGGCCGGCGAAGAATGGGCGGGCGAAGAATGGGCAGCGGCCTTCGCGCCCGGCCCGAACAGGTCGATGGGGGCGTCGCTCAACCGACGGGCTCCAGGCTTCGGGTCACGTCTCGCATGGGCTTTCATCCGCTCACGATACCGGAACAAAACGGAAACATCAAAGGCGATCGCAGGCCGAATCCGTTATGCAGCTTCGCATGTGCCGCGCGAACCCTCCAAACGCTGCGATGCAACCGTCATCGGGGTGATGCGCAGATCCGGTTAAGATCGCCTCACGCTGCAATTTCGCGCGGAACCGGCGGCATGATCATGCATTATATCACAAGATCTTTGCCGTAACGATGGCTGGGACGCCGACGATGACGACTGCTTCGATCGAAGCCCGAACCCTGATCCTCGCCCGCCTCGAGCGCGCCGCCGGGCAAGCCTTCGGATGCGAGCAGGACGCGGCACCCGTCTCTCGCGCGGCCTTCGTCAATCCGACGACGGTCGCCCTGGCGACCTTCGCGACGGCCTTCGCCGCGACGATCAGCTACCTCGTCTGAGACCTGCGACGCGCCTGGCGCGGACCGCCGGCAAGCCGCGCCGCCGGCGGTTCAGCCGTTGGCCTTCTTGCTCGAAGCCGGCTTCGCAGCGGCCTTGCCCGCAGCGGCCTTCGGCGTGGCGGGCTTCTTCGCGGCGGGTTTGGCGGAGGTTTTGGAAGCGGTCTTCACCGTCCCGACCTCGCCGTCCTTGGCCGCCTTCGCCGGCTTGCGCGCCGTGGCCTTCGCACCCCGCGCCGGCGCGACCTTGCGGCCGCGGCTCGGCTTGCCCCCGCCGGCCGCGCGCTTGGCGTTGACGAGGTCGATGCCCTCGGCGAGCGTCAGCGCCTCGGCGGCCATCGATTTCGGCAGAGTCGCGTTGACCTCGCCGTCGGTGACGTAGGCGCCGTACTTGCCGGCCTTCACCACCAGCTCGCGACCCGTCGCCTCGTCCTTGCCGATCGGTCGGCCGGGATCCGAGGACGGGCGGCCGCGGCCGCCGCCCTGTTCCTTGGCGACGATCAGGTCGATCGCCCGGTTGGCGCCGACCTCGAGCACGTCGTCGTCCTTGCCCAGGTTCGCGTAGGTCTTGCCGTGCTGGACGTAGGGCCCGAACCGGCCGAGATTGGCCAGGATCGGTTCGCCGGTCTCCGGGTGCCGGGCGACCTCGCGCGGCAGCGACAGCAGCCGCAGCGCCTTCTCCAGGTCGACCATCGACGGCGTCACGCCCTTCGGCAGCGACGAGCGCTTGGGTTTGGCCGCGTCCTTCTCGGTCGAGGCCTCGCCGAGCTGGACGAACGGGCCGAACCGGCCGTCGCGGATCGTCACCGGCAATCCGCTCACCGGATCGTTGCCGAGCACCCGCGTGCCGGGCGGGCTGCCGTCCGGCGATGAGCCGTCGCCCTCGCCCTCGATGCCCGCGGCCGAGAGCTGCCGGGTGAACTTGCATTCCGGGTAGTTCGAGCAGCCGACGAAGGAGCCGAACTTGCCGAGCTTCAGCGAGAGCTGGCCCGAGCCGCAGGTCGGGCAGGTGCGCGGGTTCGAGCCGTCGGCCTTCTCGGGGAAGATGTGGTCGCCGAGAAGCGTGTTCAGCGCCTCCAGCACCTCGGTGACGCGCAGCTCCTTGGTGCCGCCGACGGCGGCCGAGAAGTCGCGCCAGAAGTCGCGCAGCACGTCGCGCCAGTCGATCTCGGCGTTCGAGACCCGGTCGAGCTGGCCTTCGAGGTCCGCGGTGAAGTCGTACTCGACGTAGCGCTTGAAGAAGCTCTCGAGGAAGCCGGTCACGAGCCGGCCCTTGTCCTCGGGCTGCAGGCGCTTCTTCTCGATCTTGACGTATTCGCGGTCGCGCAGGGTCTGGAGCACCGCGGCGTAGGTCGAGGGCCGGCCGATGCCGAGCTCCTCCATGCGCTTGACGAGGCTGGCCTCGGAGAAGCGCGGCGGCGGCTCGGTGAAGTGCTGGGTCGAGGCGATGCGCTCGCGCTTCAGCGCCTCGCCGGCCTTCATCGGCGGCAGGCGCTTGCCGTCCTCGTCCTCCTCGTCGTCCTTGCCCTCCTGGTAGAGGGTGAGGAAGCCGTCGAACTTCACGACCTGACCGGTCGCGCGCAGGTCGATCCGGCGCGGGCCGACGCTGGCGGTCACGTCGACCGTGGTGCGCTCCAGCTCGGCCGACTCCATCTGGCTGGCGACGGTCCGCGTCCAGATCAGGTCGTAGAGCTTGGCCTGCTCGGGATCGAGCATCCGCGCGACCTGCTTCGGCAGCCGGCCCATGTCGGTCGGGCGCACGGCCTCGTGGGCCTCCTGCGCGTTCTTGGCCTTGGCGCTGTAGCGGCGCGGCACGCCCGGGACGTACTTGTCGCCGAACTCGCGTCCGATGACCCGGCGCGCGTCGGCGATGGCCTCGGGCGCCATGTCGACGCCGTCGGTCCGCATGTAGGTGATCAGGCCCACCGTCTCGCCGCCGATGTCGACGCCCTCGTAGAGCTTCTGGGCGACGCGCATGGTCTGCGCCGGCGCCATCCCGAGCTTTCGCGACGCCTCCTGCTGCAGCGTCGACGTCGTGAAGGGCGGCTGGGGATGGCGCTTGGCGGGCTTCGCCTCGACCGAGGCGACCTGGAACGTCGCGAGCTCGAGGTCGCGCTTGAACGCGGCCGCATCCTCGCCGTTGCCGACGTCGAGGCGCTGGATGCGCTTGCCGTCGGCCCCGACGAGGCGAGCCTCGAACACGCCGCCGTCTGCGGTCGAGAGGGTCGCGACCAGCGACCAGTACTCGCGCGGCTTGAAGCGCTCGATCTCGACCTCGCGCTCGCAGACGAGCCGCAAGGCCACCGACTGCACGCGGCCGGCCGAGCGGGCGCCGGGGAGCTTGCGCCACAGCACCGGCGACAGGTTGAAGCCGACGAGGTAGTCGAGCGCCCGGCGCGCCAGGTAGGCGTCGACCAGCGCCTGATCGATCTGGCGCGGCTGCCGCATCGCCGTCTCGACCGACGCCTTGGTGATCGCGTTGAAGGTGACGCGCTCGACCGGGATGCCCTTCAGCACCTTGCGGGCGGTCAGCGCCTCCAGCACGTGCCAGGAGATCGCCTCGCCCTCGCGATCCGGGTCGGTCGCCAGGATCAGCTTGTCCGCGCCCTTCACGGCGCGGGCGATCTCGGACACCTGCTTCGAGCCGCGGGCGTCGAGCTCCCAGATCATGTTGAAATCGGCTTCGGGATCGACCGACCCGTCCTTGGCCGGAAGGTCGCGGATGTGCCCGAACGAGGCGATGACTTCATAGTCGCGGCCAAGATACTTGTTGATGGTCTTGGCTTTGGCCGGCGACTCGACGACGACGACTTTCATGGACGAAACAGCCTCTCGTCAAAGCCCGAGCAGCGGCAGGAACGCACCAATTGTTGGGTTTCGCGCCGCGGCCGGGCCGGACCTGCGCGGGGCATGAAGTGGTTCATGCCCCGCGGGTTGTCAAATGGGGGGCTGTTCGGGGCGCCTGCCGGGAGGCGCGTACGGGTGGGCATTCTCCCCCCTCTGCGGGGGGGGAGGGGGCCGGTCTCAGATGCCGGCGTACCATTCGTAGCCGCGGTCCTCCCAGTAGCCGCCCTGGCCGTCGCCGATCCTGGCCAGCGATTCGACCACCTCGATCCGCATCACGTACTTGGCCTGTTTGTAGCCGAGCTGCCGCTCGAGCCGCAGGCGCAGGGGCGCGCCGTTCGAGACCGGGAGCGGCTTTCCGTTGAGGTCGTAGGCGAGGATCGTCTGCGGGTGGAAGGCGTCGGTGAGGTCGATGCTCTCGTAGTAGCGGATCGGCGTGCGCGTCTCCTCGGGCTCCTCGGCCGGGGCACCGCCCCAGGCGTCGGCATCGTTGCCCGCGGCCGCCACCTGGACGTGGCGCACCGCGCTCGGGTTCTCCGGCTGCAGGAACGCGCCGTCCTTGCCGGCTTCGAGGCCGCCGCCGGCATATTCGAGCGTGTCGGCGCAGTGGAACACGACGTAGCGCGCCTGCGGCTTCAGCCCGGCGCGGTTCAGCACCTCGGCCAGCGGCACGCCGGACCATTTTCCGATGCAGCTCCAGCCCTCGACGCAATCGTGCCGGGTCGTCTGCGTCCGCGACGGCAGCGCGCGGAGGTCGGCGAGGCCGAAGCTCTGCGGTCGTTCGACGAGGCCCCCGACCTCGAGCTTGAAGGTCGAGAAGTTCGAGGCCGCAAGCGCCTTGTAGGCCTTGTCCGGCGGGTCGATCGTGCCGTTCGGCTTGAACACCGCCGAGATCTCGGAATCCGGGAATTCCTTCGCCAGCGAGGCGTTCGAGAGCAGCAAGCGCTGCACGAACAGGTTGGCGTCCTCGCCGGCCTTCAGCGTCCGCGGGCCGTAGGCGGACCCGGCGAAGCGGTCGCAGCCGGCGAGCATCGCGGTGCCGCCGAGCGCGGCGACGGTGGTGAGGAAGCGGCGGCGGTCGAGGTTGCTCATCGCGGGGTCGCTCCGTCCTTCTCGATCGCGAACCAGCCGGTGACCATGCCGCGCATGTTGTTCCAGAAGCCCGACACCAGCACCAGCACCACGTGCACGATCACGAACAGCACCAGGAGGTTGGCCACGATGAAGTGGATCGTGCGCGCCGACTGCCGGCCGCCGAACACGTCGACCAGCCAGGGCCAGGCGGCGTCCATGCCCGGCGACATCGCGAGGCCGGCCAGCACCATCACCGGCAGAAGGCCGGCGATCACGGCGAGGTAGGTCAGCTTCTGCAGCACGTTGTAGCGCTTGGCCTCCTCGCCCTTGGGGAAGTGCAGGGTGAGGTGCTCGCGCACCGAGCCGCCGAAGTCGCGGATCTGGTCGCCGTCCGGGATCACCCGCCGGCGAAGCTGCCCCGTCACCAGCCCGTAGAGCAGGTAGATCGCCCCGTTGATCACCAGCGCCCAGGCGAACAGGAAGTGCCAGCGTCGCGCGGTGGCGAGATCCTGCCCCGAGGGGATCGTGCTCCACGACGGGAAGGCCCGGTCGGCCATCTGGCCCTGGTCCTTCGAGAGCCCGAGCACGCCGGTGGTGTCGAAGGTGCGGCCGCCGATCGTCACGATGCCGCGGGCGTTGCCCTTGGCGTCGGTGTCGCTGGTGATCGCCAGCGCCGGGGTGTCGAAGGTCGACTTCGCGCCCCAGTACAGGGCCGGATGCGCGTTGAAGATCTGCAGCCCGCTCATCAGCAGGATCAGCAGGGAGGCGGCGTTGAGCCAGTGCGCGACGCGGATCACCAGCGGATGCCGGTAGATCGCCTCGCGGCGGGGCGTCGCGGTGCCGGAGGGAATCGCCGGGGAAGCTGCCAAGGGAGTGTCACCTGATTGTCCGCGTGGCGACCACTTCGCCACCTCGTCTCGGCTGGTTACGTATCGCCGCCGCCGAAAGTTGCCAGCCCGGTCCCGCGCCGCGCGCTTGCCGTCGCATCGGGCGCGACCTATCACGCGAGGCGATGAGCCAGCCGACGCACCCGAACTATCCCCACCGGCATCTCCTCGGGATAGAGGGCCTGTCGCGCCCCGACATCGAGGGGCTGCTCGACCGAGCGGACGCGGCGGTGGCGATCTCCCGTCAGGTCGAGAAGAAGCGCGCGACGCTGCGCGGTCGCACCCAGATCAACCTGTTCTTCGAGCCCTCGACCCGCACGCAATCCTCGTTCGAGCTCGCCGGCAAGCGCCTCGGCGCCGACGTGATGAACATGTCGGTGGCCTCGTCCTCGGTGAAGAAGGGCGAGACGCTGATCGACACCGCGGCGACGCTGAACGCCATGCGGCCCGACATCATCGTGGTGCGCCACCATTCGGCCGGCGCCGTGCACCTGCTCGCGCGGAAGGTCGACTGCTCGGTGGTCAATGCCGGCGACGGCGCCCACGAGCACCCGACGCAGGCGCTGCTCGACGCGCTGACCATCCGCCGCAACAAGGGGCGGATCGAGGGGCTTCGCGTCGCGATCTGCGGCGACGTGCTGCACAGCCGCGTCGCGCGCTCGAACCTGATCCTGCTGCAGGCGATGGGTGCGCGCGTCCGCGTGATCGCCCCGTCGTCGCTCCTGCCCGCCGGCATCGAGCGCTTCGGCGTCGAGGTCTTCACCGACATGCGCAAGGGCCTCGACGGCTGCGACATCGTGATGATGCTGCGCCTGCAGCGCGAGCGCATGAACGGCTCGTTCGTGCCCTCGGTGAAGGAGTATTTCCGCTATTTCGGCCTCGACGCCGACAAGCTCGCGCTCGCCGCTCCCGACGCCCTGGTGATGCATCCCGGCCCGATGAACCGCGGCGTCGAGATCGCCTCCGACATCGCCGACGGGGCGCAGTCGCTGATTCGCGAGCAGGTCGAGATGGGCGTCGCCGTGCGCATGGCGGTGATGGAAGCGCTGGCCTCGCATCTGCCGAACGCGTGATGGCCATGACCGAACAAGCTCAGATCCTCACCAACGCCACCCTCCTCGACCCGGCCGACGGCCGCGAAGGGCCGGGCCATGTCCTGATCCGCGACGGCCGCATTGCCGACATCGCCTGGGGCGCGGCGCCCGGCCTGCCGGAGGGCGCGCGGACGATCGACTGCGCCGGCCACGTGCTGGCGCCGGGCCTGATCGACATGCGCGCCTTCGTCGGCGAGCCCGGCGCCGAGCACCGCGAGACCCTGGCGAGCGCCAGCGCTGCGGCGGCAGCCGGCGGGGTCACGACGCTGGTCTGCATGCCGGACACCAATCCGTTGATCGACGGGCCGGCGATCGTCGACTTCGTGCTGCGCCGCGCCCGCGACACGGCCTGCGTCAACGTCCTGCCGGCGGCGGCGATCACCAAGGGGCTTGCCGGCCACGAGATGACCGAGTTCGGCCTGCTCCAGGAAGCCGGCGCCGTCGCCTTCACCGACGGACTCCGCGCCGTGACGCACGCGCAGGTGATGCGGCGGGCGATGACCTACGCCCGCGACTTCGGCGCGCTGCTGATGCAGCACGTCGAGGAGCCCGACCTCGTCGGCGAGGGCGTGATGAACGAGGGCGAGCTGGCCTCGCGGCTCGGGCTGATGGGCATCCCGCGCGAGGCCGAGACGATGATGCTGGAGCGCGACCTCCGCCTCGTCCGCCTCACCGGCGCGCGCTACCACGCGGCGATGATATCCTGCGCCGACTCGGTCGAGATCGTGCGCCGGGCCAAGCACGACGGATTGCCGGTGACCTGCGCCGCCTCGATCAACAACCTCGTCCTGAACGAGGGCGACATCGGGCACTACCGCACTTTCTGCAAGCTTTCGCCGCCCTTGCGCGGCGAGGCCGACCGGCAGGCGCTGGCGGCGGCGCTGAACGAGGGTGTGATCGACGTCGTCGTCTCCGATCACAACCCGCAGGACGTCGAGACCAAGCGCCTGCCCTTCGCCGAGGCCGCCGACGGCGCGCTCGGGATCGAGACCCTGCTCGGCGCCGCGCTCCGCCTCGTGCGCGCCGGCGACGTCACGCTCGCGCGCCTGCTCGCGGCGCTGTCGGCGAATCCGGGGCGCATCCTCGGGCGCGAATCCGGTCGGCTCGCGGTCGGCGCCCCGGCCGACCTCGTGCTGATCGATCCGGACGTGCCCTACGTGCTCGACAAGCGGACCCTGAAGTCGCGCTCGAAGAACTCGCCGTTCGACGAGGCGCGGATGCAGGGCGCCGCGGTGCTGACGCTCGTCGGCGGCCGGATCGTCCACCGCTCGGCCGACCTCGCGGGGGCCGCATGAGCGCGCTGTCGGACATGGCCTGGCCGGTCGTCCTCGGCTGCCTGGCGCTCGGCTACGCCCTCGGCTCGATCCCGTTCGGGCTCGTCTTCACGCGGCTTGCCGGCCTCGGCGACGTGCGGGCGATCGGGTCGGGCAACATCGGCGCGACCAACGTGCTGCGCACCGGCCGCAAGGGGCTCGCCGCCGCGACGCTGCTCGGCGACGCCCTGAAAGGCACCGCGGCGGTGCTGATCGCGCAGCGGTTCGGCGAAGGGACCGGCGCGTGGCCGGCGCTCGCGGCCGGGCTCGGCGCCTTCCTCGGGCATCTCTTCCCGGTCTGGCTCGGGTTCAGGGGCGGCAAGGGCGTCGCGACCTTCCTCGGGGTGCTGCTCGCCCTGAGCCCGCCGGCGCTGCTCGCCTTCGCGGCGATCTGGCTCGGCCTCGCCTTCGCCCTGCGCTACTCGTCGCTCGCGGCGCTCGCAGCCTCGGCCGCGACCCCTATCATTCTGTGGGCCTTGAACGATCCGGCGCGCGCGGGCCTCTTCCTCGTCCTCGGCCTGCTGCTATGGTGGAAGCACGCGCCCAACATCCGCCGGCTGGTCGACGGCACCGAGGGACGGATCGGTCAGAAGGGCTGAGACCCCTTCGGGGGAAGGCCCGTGCAGCTCACCGACGCACAAAGGCTCGACTGGCTCCGCCTGATCCGAACCGAAGGGGTCGGGCCGCGCACGTTCCGCAGCCTGATCAACCGCTTCGGCGGCGCGGCCGGCGCCCTCGCGGCCCTGCCGGACCTGACCGCGCGCCGGGGACGGCGCGTCGTGCCGCCGGCGCGGGCCGAGGCCGAGGCGGAAATCGCGGCAGCGTGCCGCCTCGGTGCCCGCATCGTCGCGATGGGCGAGGCGGGCTACCCGAAGATCCTTCAGGCGGCCGATTCCGCGCCGCCCCTCGTCGCGGTGCGCGGATCCGCCGACGCGCTTTCAAGGCCGGCGGTGGCGATCGTCGGCTCGCGCAACGCCTCGGCCGCCGGGCTCGCCTTCACCGAGCGGCTGGCTCGCGGTCTCGGCGAAGCGGGGCTCGTCGTCGTCTCCGGCCTGGCCCGCGGGATCGACGCCCGCGCGCACAAGGCGTCCGCCGCGACCGGCACCGTCGCGGTGCTCGCGGGCGGCCACGACAAGATCTATCCGGCCAACCATGCCGGCCTCGTCGAGGCGATCCTGGAGGCGGGCGGAGCGGTGATCGCCGAGATGCCGATGGGCTGGGTGCCGCGCGGGCGCGACTTCCCGAGGCGCAACCGCATCATTTCGGGGCTGGCCTACGGCACCGTGGTGGTCGAGGCGGCACGCCGTTCGGGCTCGCTGATCACCGCGCGCTTCGCCCTCGAGCAGGGTCGCGAGGTCTTCGCGGTGCCGGGCTCTCCGCTCGACCCGCGGGCGGAGGGCACCAACGACCTGATCCGACAGGGGGCGACGCTCGTCGCCGAGGTCGAGCACGTCCTCGCCGCCATCGCACCGCTGATCGAGCGCGGCGACGACCCCGACCGGGTGCCGGCGCTCCCGCGACCGGACCTCGCCGACCAGCCGGACTTCTGGGACGAGATCGACCTCGATGACGGCGCCGCGCCGATGCCGGCTGCGCCGTTCGAGGCGCCGGAACCGGCAGAGCCGGTGGGCGACCGGGAGACGCTCGTCGCCGCGCTCAGCCCGACGCCGGTCGGCACGGACGAGCTTGCGCGTGCCACCGGGCTCTCCGTGCGCCGCGTCCAGACCACGCTGCTCGAGCTCGAACTCGACGGGCGGATCGAGCGGCACGGCAGCGGGATGGTGTCGCTGATCGGCTGAGCCGCGGCCGGCGAGACGCGCGCAAGCGCTCAGAACGAGTCGTCGTCCTCGGACTCGACCAGCCCCCGCATCCGGTCGAGGCAGCCCTGCAGGATGTAGGCGGCGGCGAGCTTGTCGACGAGCGCGCCGCGCTTGGCCCGCGAGGTGTCGGCCGCGATCAGCGCACGCGTCACGACGGCGGTCGAAAGGCGCTCGTCGTAGAACAGGACCGGCAGGTCGAGGAGCGGCTTGAGGTTGCGCACGAACGAGCGCGTCGATTGCACCCGCACGCCCTCGCTGCCGTCCATATTGAGCGGCAGCCCGATCACCAGCCCGCCGACCGCGTGCTGCTCGCAGAGGAAGCGCAGCCGCGCGACGTCGGGCGTGAACTTCACCCGCTTGATCGTCTCCAAGGGCGACGCGATCTGTCGGCCGAGATCCGACAGGGCGAGCCCGATCGTCTTGGTGCCGAGATCGATGCCGATCAGCCGGGGCCCGCCGCGCGAGGCCTCGGCGAAGGCGCGTAAGGTGTCCGTGTCCATCGTATCCCGTTCCGCTCGCGCCCTATGCCGGCTCGCCGGGCGGGCTCGCCTCGCCGGCCCGCGCCAGCACCGCCGCCTCGATGCCCTCGAAGGTCGAGGCCAGCGGCGGGGTGCCGTCGCCGAGCACGTCGAGGATCGCCAGGCCCTGCGTGCGCCGGAAGAACGCGTCGAGGCTGTCGCCGCCGAAGCGGACGGTTTCGAGATCCGCGGCCATCACCCAGATCGGGTACTCGCCCGCGCCGGCGACGTCCCAGAACAGGAAGCTGCCGTCCTCGCCCTCGCCGAAGAAGCAGGCGCGTGCGAGCCGCGACAGGTCGTCGTCCTCGATCGCGAACCGGTGCGGCGCGTCGGCGGCCGAGAGCGCCGCGATCGCCGCGTTGATGCTGTCGGCGATGATCTCCGCCCGCGTCACCAGGTCGGCCGCCGGGTAGGGCTGGGGCGTGGCGATCCGGAAATGGCCGTTGGCGAGGCCGGCGCCGCAGTCGCGGCAGAAGCTGCGATACGATTCGGGCAGCGCGAAGCCGAGCTCGGCCTCCGCCCGCGCGATCTCGGCGTCGCTCGAGCGTGCGCCCGGATGAAGCCGCTCGAACACCGTGTTCCACATCGCGCTCACGCTCCATCCACAACCGTTAACCGCGTCGCGAGCTTGCCGTAGCCGACAACGCAGCGCTTCCCTCATAACGATGGTTAAGGTTTCGTTAAGCCCGCTGCGGAGGCAATCGTGCGCGCCATCGGTTCTCTCGTCCCCCACGCGTCCCCTCCTCGCCGCCCGCTGCCGCGGCGGCACAAGGTGATGCTGCTCGTCGCCTTCGAGGTCCTGGTGCTCGGCTTCACCCTGGCCGCGTGCTTCCCGATCCGCCCGGCCGGCATCGTGGTCGAGACGACGGTGACGCCGAACCACGTTGTCACCTGACGCCCCGGCGCGTTGCGGCGTCGCGAAGCCCGGTGCTATAGCGCCCGGACCGTCGAGGGACCGGGCCGACGCGGCGCATCTCCGCCGCAGCGCGCCGGGTCCTTCGGGACGAACAGCCGAGACGAACAGGCAGCATGTCGGTCGACGAGAAGACAGTCCGGCGCATCGCGCATCTGGCCCGCATCGCGGTCGCCGAAGACGAGGTCGCGCCGCTGCAGGGCGAGCTGAACGCCATCCTCGCCTTCGTCGAGCAGCTCGGTGCGGTCGACGTGACCGGCGTCGAGGCGATGACCTCGGTGACGCCGATGGCGATGAAGAAGCGCAAGGACGTGGTCACCGACGGCGGCCGCGCGGTCGACGTCGTCGCCAACGCGCCCGAGACGGAGGACCACTACTTCCTGGTCCCGAAAGTCGTCGAGTAGGCGCCCCTTCCGCGAAGGACGCCTGCCGCGCCCGCCGGCCCCGCCCGACGGAACGCCCCCGACCCGCATCGCGGCCGAACGGCCGAGGACGAACAGCGTGACAGACCTCAACGAACTCAGCCTCGCCGAGGCGCGCGACGGCCTGAAGGCCAAGACCTTCTCCGCCCGCGAGATCGCGCAGGCGCACATCGCGGCGCTGGAGAAGGCGCGGGTCCTCAACGCCTACCTGCTGGAGACGCCCGACCGCGCCCTGACGATGGCGGACGCCTCCGACGCGAAGATCGCCAAGGGCGACGCCGGCCCGCTCGAAGGGCTGCCGCTCGGCATCAAGGACCTGTTCTGCACCGAGGGCGTCGTCACGACCGCAGGCTCCAGGATCCTCGAGACCTTCGAGCCGCACTACGAATCCGCCGTCTCGGCCAACCTCTGGCGCGACGGCGCGGTGATGCTGGGCAAGCTCAACCTCGACGAGTTCGCGATGGGCTCCTCGAACGAGACCAGCGCCTACGGCGACGTGATCTCGCCGTGGCGCCGGCAGGAAATGGGCGTCCTCTCCGACGCCAAGATCGTCCCGGGCGGCTCGTCGGGCGGCTCGGCGGCGGCGGTCGCCGCGCATCTCTGCCTCGGCGCCACCGCGACCGACACCGGCGGCTCGATCCGGCAGCCTGCCGCCTTCACCGGCACCGTCGGCATCAAGCCGACCTACGGCCGCGTCTCGCGATGGGGCACGGTGGCCTTCGCCTCCTCTCTCGACCAGGCCGGCCCGATCGCCCGCACGGTGCGCGACTGCGCGATCCTGCTCGGCTCGATGGCCGGCCCCGACGCGCGCGACACCACCTGCGTCGACCTCCCGGTGCCGGATTTCGAGGCCGCGGTCTCGCGCGGGGTAAAGGGCCTGACCATCGGCATCCCGAAGGAGTATCGGGTCGAGGGCATGCCCGCCGAGATCCAGAAGCTCTGGGACGACGGCGCCGCCTGGCTGAAGGATGCCGGCGCGACGATCCGCGAGATCTCGCTGCCCCACACCAAGCTGGCGCTGCCGGCCTACTACATCGTCGCGCCGGCCGAGGCCTCCTCGAACCTCGCCCGCTACGACGGCGTGCGCTACGGCCTGCGGGTGCCCGGCAAGGACATCGCCGCGATGTACGAGAACACCCGCGCGGCGGGGTTCGGCCGCGAGGTCAAGCGCCGGATCATGATTGGCACCTACGTGCTCTCCGCCGGCTACTACGACGCCTACTACGTCCGCGCCCAGAAGATCCGCACGCTGATCAAGCGCGACTTCGAGGAGGTATACGCGGCCGGAGTCGATGCGATCCTGACGCCCGCGACGCCGTCGGCCGCCTTCGGCGTCGGCGAGAAGGCCTCGGCCGACCCGGTCGAGATGTACCTCAACGACGTCTTCACCGTGACGGTGAACATGGCCGGTCTTCCCGGCATCGCGGTGCCGGCCGGCCTCGACGGCCAGGGCCTGCCGCTCGGGCTCCAGCTCATCGGCCGCCCCTTCGACGAGGAGACCCTGTTCGCCACCGCCGAGGCGATCGAGCGCGCCGCCGGACGCACGGTGCTGCCGAAGGCCTGGTGGTGACGGTCCCCTACTATACCTGGACGGTCTGGATCTGGGCCGGGTTCGACCCGGTCCTGATCGCGGTCTGCCTCTATCTCGGCTGGTCGGCCGATCAGTTCGGCAAGCTGTTCGTCGCGGTCATCGCCGGCTTCGTCGCCGCGGTGCTGTTCTCCTGGGCGGTCACCGCGATCGGCGTCCCGTGGCCGGCGCCGGTCAGCCACGACGGGCCGACCTTCTTTCCGGTGCGGGTGGGCGCGGCCATCCTGTGGTCGATCCTCGGCTTCACCGCCCGGCGGATCCTGCGGCCGCACGCGCCTTGACCGGTCCCCGCACCGCCACGACACTCCGCGGCGCCCCGGCGCCCCGTTGCATGAAAGTCCGAGCATGACGGCTCCCGTGAACCCGAAGAAGCTCATCAAGGGCGCCGAGCACGACTGGGAGGTGGTGATCGGCATGGAGATCCATGCCCAGGTCACCAGCCGCTCGAAGCTGTTCTCCGGCGCCTCCACCGAGTTCGGGGCCGAGCCGAACGACCACGTCTCGCTGGTCGATGCGGCGATGCCCGGCATGCTGCCGGTGATCAACGAGGAATGCGTGGCCCAGGCGGTGCGCACCGGCCTCGGCCTCAAGGCGCGGATCAACCACCGCTCGGTGTTCGACCGGAAGAACTACTTCTACCCGGACCTGCCGCAGGGCTACCAGATCTCGCAGTACAAGGACCCGATCGTCGGCGAGGGCGAGGTCGTCGTCGACCTGCTCGACGGCGAGTCGATCACCGTCGGGATCGAGCGGCTGCACCTCGAGCAGGATGCCGGCAAGTCGCTGCACGACCAGAACCCGACCCAGAGCTTCGTCGACCTCAACCGCTCCGGCGTCGCGCTGATGGAGATCGTCTCGCGGCCGGACCTGCGCTCCTCCGAGGAGGCCCGCGCCTACGTGACCAAGCTGCGCACCATCCTGCGCTACCTCGGCACCTGCGACGGCGACATGGAGAAGGGCAGCTTGCGCGCCGACGTGAACGTCTCGGTGCGCCGTCCCGGCCAGCCGCTCGGCACCCGCTGCGAGATCAAGAACGTCAACTCGATCCGCTTCATCGGCCAGGCGATCGAGTCGGAGGCGCGGCGCCAGATCGCGCTCATCGAGGATGGCGGCACGATCTCCCAGGAGACCCGCCTGTACGATCCGGCCAAGGGCGAGACCCGCTCGATGCGCTCCAAGGAAGAGGCGCACGACTACCGGTACTTCCCCGATCCGGACCTGCTGCCGCTCGAGTTCGACCAGGCTTACGTCGACGCCCTCGCCGAGGGCCTGCCCGAGCTGCCGGACGCCAAGAAGGCGCGCTTCGTCGCCGATTTCGGGCTCAGCGCCTACGACGCCAACGTGCTCGTGGCCGAGCGGGCGTCGGCCGACTACTACGAGGCGGTGGCGCGCGGGCGTGACGGCAAGGCGGCCGCGAACTGGGTGATCAACGAGCTGTTCGGCCGCCTCAACAAGGAAGGCCTCGGCATCGACGCGACGCCGGTCTCCGCCGACCAGCTCGGCCGGATCATCGACCTGATCGGCGAGGGCGTCATCTCGGGCAAGATCGCCAAGGACCTGTTCGAGATCGTCTGGACGGAAGGCGGAGACCCGCGCGCGGTCGTCGAGGCCCGCGGCATGAAGCAGGTCACCGATACCGGCGCGATCGAGGCGGCGGTCGACGACATCATCGCCAAGAATCCCGACAAGGTTCAGCAGGCGAAGGAGAAGCCGACGCTGCTCGGCTGGTTCGTCGGCCAGACCATGAAGGCCACCGGCGGCAAGGCGAACCCGGCGGCGGTCAACGCCCTGCTCAAGAGCAAGCTCGGGATCGAGTAGAATCTGAGAACCGGGCGGAAGCGGCCGAGCCGGGGCATTTCGCGCATTCGAAGGCGAGCCGTGCCGGCCGCTTCTGCGCCCCTGAGGCCGCTTCCGTCCGTCGTCCGCCTGATGCCGCTGGACCTCGGGCCGAACGGGTCACGAAGTCGTCGTGGCGGCGTCGCGCTGCGGTGGAGTCATGCTCGTCTCCTCCTGCCTGCTCCGGCGGAAGGCTCACCCCACCGGTCGGCCTCGGCTTCGCCATCGGCGAAGCACGGAGATAGACTGATCCCGACAGACCACGACGTCAAGCGTGCATTTCGGCTGCTCTTTTCAGTCTTCGCATTTGCGAATAGTCGATCGCACCGCAAAAGATCGCCTGGACGATGATGGGCGACCTCTTGATGCGTCGCGACATCGATCGGGTCGGCGTCGCAAGCTCTGCGAGATCATTAAAATCGACCGGTCCTACGGCCCGGCGCTCATGTTGTTCTCGACCATGTGGGGCACGGCGCGATTGAACGATTCGTCGGTGTTGCCGCGTAGGTCGACGCTGCAGGCCTGCTTCGGCGCGTCGTCGGCGACCGGCTTCACGTAGGCATCGAGGTCGAGGATCAGGTTCGAGACCTTCTGGACCTCGCCGGTGATCGCGGTGTCGACCCCGAGCCTTTTCGCGACAGTGACGGCGCAGCCGTTGCGGCGAGGCAGGTCCGCGCTCCTGGCGGCCACCTCGTGGTCCGGCTCGGCCCAGACCACCGTGAACAGGCCCTCCTTCTGCAGAAAGTCGCGAAACTCGGTGCTGATGCGCTTCAGGCGCCCCATCTCGGCCGCGTCGGGGGCGACGGGCGACAGGTTCGCGAACTGGATGTCGAACACCGCCGCCTTGGCTGGCGCGGCCCGGGCGCCGGTCGCCGCCAGCGCCAGCCCGGCGGCGGCGATGAGGACGTGCAGGGGGCGGCGTGTCATGGCGTTCCTCGCGAGCCCGCGCATCCGGGCGCGCCGGTACAGGGATACGCGGCAGGCCGCGGTTCTCTGCAACACGGCCCGGCGGGCTCGGACGGCGCCGGCCTCAGCGCTTCTCGGCCTCCGCCTCCCGGGTCGGCGCCGGCTCGCCGGTGATGCGCCGGCGCAGATCCATGAACCAGGCCGGCGGCGGCGTGCCGCCCTCGCCGACGACGACCGTCGCGGTCATGCCGGCGACCAGGGGAACGCCCGGCGGCACGTGGCCGATGCGAATCCGCACCGGCACCCGCTGCGCCAGCCGCACCCAGGTGTAGACCGGATCGACGTTGGGGAGGCCCTGCGTGCTCGGTGCCGCATTCGCGGTGGAGATGCCCTGCGTGATGCTCTCGACTGTGCCGCGCAGGTGCCCGGAATAGCCCATCAGCGCCATCTCGGCCGGATCGCCGACATGGATGTTCTCCATCTTGGTCTCCTCAAAATACCCGTCGACCCAGAACGAGTCCGTGTCGATCACCGAGATGTTCGAGGTGCCCGTCGAGGCGTAGTCGCCGGTGCGCAGCAGCAGGTTGGTCACCCGGCCGTTGACGGTGGACTTCACCTGGGTGCGCGTGAGGTTGGTCTTGGCCTGCGACAGCTGCGCCTTGGCGGTCTCCAAGGCCGCCTCGGCGATCTTGGCGGTGCCCGCGTATTGCTGCTTCTCCTCGACGGAGGTCGAGACCGTGGTCAGCGCCTGCCGCCGCGCCGACTGGGCGTTCTTGACGGAAAGGTCGGCCTCGCGGTTCTTCACCTCGGCCTCGGCCGAGGCGACGTTCACCTCGAAGTCGAACGGATCGATCACGTAGAGAACGTCGCCGCGCTTCACGGTCTGGTTGTCGCCGACGCGAAGCTCGACGATCTGCCCCGACACCTGCGGAGCGATGCTGGCGACCTGGACCCGCACCCGCCCGTCGCGCGTCCACGGCGCGGTGACGTAGTACGACCAGACGACCGCCGCGGCGAGGAAGGCGAGCAGCAGGATCACCCCGGTCGCGGCGAGCCGAAGGACCTTTCCGATGCGCCCGCGCCGGGCACGGGCCGGGCGGTCGTCGGCGAGCGCCGGCGGGTCGGCGCGCGTCGCGTCCGCGCGATCGGCCGTCGAGGCCTTGGGGTCGTCCTCGTCGGCCATCACAGCAACACGATCAGGAGGGCGAGCACGCAGACGTAGATCCCGGCCTCGGCGAGCGGCGGGTTGGCGACGTAGCGGCTGAAGCGGATGCGCGCGAAGACGAAGCGTAGCGCGATCAGGATCGCGAAGGCGCCGAGCGCATAGGCGACGAAGGGCGAGACCAGGATCCCGCCGATTTGCAGTTCGTGACGCATCGTCGCCTTCCGGGACCCCTTCGTTTCAAAAACCGGGCATGTCGAGGCGCACGAGGAAGCGCCGATGACGCTCGATAACGCGTGCGGCGGCCACCAGGTCGGTCGCCGCGCGCGCGACCGTCATGCACGTGCCGCGCTCGTGATCGGCGGCGGCGCGGAGGAGGTCGCGGGCCGCGTCCTGCAGGCGCCAGGCATCGCCGCGCGCCAAAGCCTCGCGGCCCTTCGCGACGGGGGCACGCATCGCCTCGGTGCCGCTCAGCAGCCGCATCTGGGCGTGGGCGCGCGCCGCCGCGGATTCGAGCTGCGACAGGGCGAAGGCGTGCACCATCGCCATGTGCCGCACGGCACGGCTGCCGGAGGTGTATCCCGCGAACTGGAACAAGCGGTCGGCGTTCAGGCTGGTCCGCGTGGTCGCGTCGCCGCCTTCGCCCGCCAGCGCTTCCGCCAGGGCGCGCTTGGCGGAATCGAGGGCAAAGGCGCGATGCTGCGAGGCCGAGATCGGCAGCACCAGCCGGACGGCGAGAAACAGGATGACCGCGGAGGCCATCACCAGCACCGCGTTCATCAGGAAGGTCTGCGGGTCGTAGCTCTGCGGGTTCTCGGGCGCGATCAGCACGGGCGTGAACACCAGCGCGATGAAGCCGATGCCGAAGGTGGACGGGTTCAGCGACAGGAAGCAGGCGACGAACACCGGCACGATCATCGCGATCGCGAGCAACGGGAAACCCTGGTTCCCGTTGAGGAAGCCGAACAGCACGATGCCGGCGAACAGCGAGGCCAGCGGCATGCCGATGAGGACGCCGACGGCGAACTTCTTCGGATCGGGCGCGGTCGAGGACAGCGCACAGGTCGAGGCGACCTGGACCAGCGCGAACGAGGTCTGCGGCAGGCCCGAGAGGACCATGAAGGCGGCTGTGAGCCCGAAGCCGATCGCCACCCGCAACGCGGCGCGCAGGGCCACGGGGAAGTCACGGTGCGTCGGAAGCTTGACGTCGCGCAGCGGCACGTGGCCGTCCGCGAGGGCGCGCAGGCCGTCGTCAGCGAAAGTCGCGGCGTTGACGAAGTCGAGGCAGCGCTGGAGCGCCACCAGCTCGTCCAGCGGCCGGCGCCCATCGCGGACCGCCGCATCGACGAGGTCGCGCAGGCGTGCATCGATCCGGTCGAGGCGGCCGGCATCCGGTTCGCCGACCCCGCCGGACGCGACCTCGCGGCACAGCCCGATCGCCTCCTCGACCGCCGAGCTCGGATGGCGCAGGGACGCGGCCGCGTTCGCCGCGGCACGGCTCGCCGCCGCCATCACGTAGAGCGCCGCGATGGCGCTGCGGGCGCCGGCCGCCCGGTAGGGGCCGTCGTCGAGCTCGCCGGCGATGGCGCTGGCATCCGCCCGCATCGGCGCGATCGTCCGGATCAGCGCGGCGGTCCGCAGCGGCCCGGGATCGCCCGAGGTGAACGCCTCGCGGGCGAAGGTCCTGGTGCCCGCATAGGCCGAGGCCAGCGTCGGCAGCAACGTTCGCCACGTGCTCGGGGAGGCGAGGGCGTCGTTGATGAAGGTGATGGTGACGATCGCGACCGTGATCGCGGCCAGGCGCCCGACCGCCGCGTCGAACGTCGTCTGCGGCGCATCGATATGCGCGAGCGCGATGATCGCCACGGTGTAGCCGGACAGCATCGCGCCGTAGGCGCGGGTGTCCTGCAGGTACTGGGCGATGAAGACGCAGACCCCGATCCAAACCGCGAACGCCACCAGCAGCGTCACCCGGTCCTGCGCGAACAGCGCCATGAACACGATCGCGACGATGCCGCCGATCACGGTGCCGAGGAAGCGGTAGGCGGCCTTCGAGATCGCCTGCCCGCGCTTCGGCTGCGCCAGGATCGCCACGCCGGTGGCGGCCGACGACGCGCTGTCGAGCTGCAACCAGAACGCGGCGTAGAGCGCCAGCATCATCGCCAGCCAGATCCGTAGGGCGAAGGCCCAGGCGGCCGGCTTCGGCACGATCGCGTCGAGCCGGTCGACCATCCGGCCGAGCCAGGGCGTGGTTTCGGTGGCGGCCTCGCTCATCGCGCCGGCGTGCCGGGGGCGGCCCCTGTCTCCACGGTCGCGGCGGCGTCCCGCGCCCGCCCGGCGATCCGCGCCTGCCACAGGCAGAGCAGCGGCGTGACGCCGAGCTCCATGCCGAGCGCCGCGAGCATCGTCAGCGACGGGACGCCGGTGAGCCACAGGCCAAGCAGGCGCGCGAGCCCGCCGAGCACGACGACGAGGGTGAGGAACCGGAAGAGCCGGCCCTTCTCCTCGATCCCGGCGACGCAGGTCAGGAACAGGATGCCGATGCCCGTGAGCAGGCCGGACAGGTAGCGGAAATGGCTGTCGGCCGAGATGTCGGGCAGGCCGGCCTCCAGGCCGTTCATGCCGAAGACCACGCCATACAATCCGGCCGCGATCGGAACGATCGCCGCCACCGCCACCGTGCGCTGCAGCGCCTGTCGTTCCGTCATCATCGCGTTCGGTTACGCTTGGGTACCAGAACGCACAACCCGCCGGAACGCAGGACGATCCGTCAGGCCTTCTCGCCCTTAAGGCGCTTGTTGCACTTGCTCCAGTATTGCGGCCACTTCGGGCCCTGCGACACCTTCTCGGCGTCGGCCAGCGCCCGCCACTGCGCGCCGCAGGTCTTCTGGCGCTGGCCCGCCGCCATCTGCCCCGCGCTCGGGGCGGCGTCGGGCTTGGCCGCTGGCGCGGCCGGCGCGGCCATCGGCGTCTCGGTCGGCTTGGCCGGGGGCGGATCCTTGGCCAGGACCGGCTGGGCGAGGGCCAGCGGAACGGCGAAGGCGGCGATCGCGAGGAAACGGGCGAACATGACGGCGGACCCTCCGGGGCGGCACGTCGAATCGCGACGTGCGCTACCTCGCCCCACCACATCGCCAAGCTTGGCCGAGGACAAGGCCGAACGACCGAGCGGCAACAGGCGACCCGGTGATCTCTCAAAAACTTGAGCGGTGATCGGCCGCCCTTGAGTACGCGCCGAGTTCCGAGGTAGCTACCGTCGGCAGACGGGGCCCGTCGTGACGGCCGGCCGATCCGTTGAGAGCGAAGGCAAGCGATGGCGGCCGTGACCGGCAAACCGATCGATCTCCACACCTGGAGCACGCCGAACGGCTGGAAGATCCCGATCATGCTGGAGGAGTGCGGCCTGCCGTATCGGGTCGTCCCGGTCGACATCGCCAAGGGCGAGCAGATGGCGCCCGCGTTCCTCGAAATCTCGCCCAACAACAAGATCCCGGCGATCGTCGATCACGACGGGCCGGGCGGCGAGCCGGTCTCGATCTTCGAATCCGGCGCGATCCTGCAATACCTCGGGCGAAAGACCGGCCGCTTCTATCCGGCCGACGAGCGGGCGCGCGTCGCGGTCGACGAGTGGCTGTTCTGGCAATGCGCCGGCTTCGGGCCGATGCTCGGCCAGACCCACCATTTCAAGATCTACGCGAAGGAGAAGATCCCCTACGCGATCGAGCGGTTCATCGCCGAGACCAACCGGCTCTACGGCGTGCTCGACCGGCGGCTGGCGGATCGCGAGTACCTCGCCGGGGACTACTCCATCGCCGACATGGCGACGGTGCCGTGGGCGAAGTTCACCGGCAAGCAGGGCGTCGACCTCGGGGCGCTGCCGAACGTGAAGGCGTGGCTCGACCGGGTCCTGGCACGGCCCGCCGTGCAGAGAGGCCTCTCCGCGATCTGATCGGGTGCGCCGGCATGCTGATCGGACGCCGCCATCGACGGCGTCCGCAGGAGAGCGGTCCCGCCTACTTGGCGGCGGGCTTGGCCGGCTTCTGCGGCGCCGGCTCGGCGCCGACATTCGCGGCCTGCTGGTTCACGTCCGGCACCTTGGTCCAGGTCTGCGAGCCGCACAGCACCTTGAGCAGGCAGCCCGAGACCGACAGCTCCGAGGCGTTCTCGCGCTCGAGGCTGACCTGATAGATCTTGCCTTCCTCGATGTTGTAGATGCTGCCGGAGAACTTCGCCTCGTCCGGCTGCAGGCCCTCGATCAGCGGCAGGCCGAGTACGGGGCGCGAGCGCTTCTTCGGATCGGGGTTCTTGATGTCGGTGCGCGGCGCGCCGGCTTCCGTGGTGGCGACCTTGAGCCACACCACCTTGCCGCAGACCTGAGCCTGGCCGGCGCCGCAGCGGTCGATGCGGATCTTCGCGCGGCCGTCCTCGGTCAGCCAGGTGCCGGAGGGATCCTTGCTCGACTGGGCGTGCGCCGAGGCGATGCCGGCGAGGAGGAGGGTGGCGGCGAGGGCGAGACGCATGCAGGTAGCTCCGAAGCTGGCGCCTGACGGCGCGGGGCGGGTGGAGTTCGTGAGATCACTCAGCCACCGCATTCGGGCGATTTTTCGGCAGTGTTGCAGCGTTGCCATGGCCAAGCATCGGGCAGGCTCGGGTTGAGGGTGTCCGGCGCCCTCGCTATAAGCCCGGCGCCAAAGCGTTTTTCGCGACGCGCTTGCTGGCGTTTTTTATTTTCATCCGAAGCGGACTGACCATGGCCACCGAGCGCACCTTCTCCATCCTCAAGCCCGACGCGACCAAGCGGAACCTCACCGGCGCCGTCAACGCGGTCATCGAGAAGGCGGGCCTGCGGATCGTCGGCCAGCGCCGCATCCAGATGAGCCAGGCCCAGGCCGAGAAGTTCTACGAGATCCACAAGGAGCGCCCGTTCTTCGGCGAGCTCGTGACCTTCATGACCTCGGGCCCGGTGGTGGTTCAGGTGCTCGAGGGCGAGAACGCCGTCGCGAAGTACCGTGAAGTGATGGGTGCGACGAACCCGGCCCAGGCCGCCGAGGGCACCATCCGCAAGACCTTCTCGGAATCGGTCGGCGAGAACACCGTCCACGGCTCTGACAGTGCCGACAACGCCAAGATGGAAATCGCGCAGTTCTTCCAGGATTCCGACATCGTCGGCTGAGGAACGCGGGAACCGCGTGCCCGAGGGTGGTCGCCGGAACACACCGGGGACGCCTTCGGCTCGGTAGAACGCCACATCGCCCGGAATGGAGGGCGGTGTGGCCGCACCGTCATTGACGAAGCAGGCGGCCAGAGAGTCCAACGGCGTCGGATTTCCAGATCTCGCCAATGGACCTGCCATGACGACCCGCCGCCTGTCCCTGATCGCCGCCGGCCTGCTCTCGCTCGCCGCGACCGCCGCCCTCGCCAGCGGGTCCTCCGCGCCGTTCGATCAGTACCAGCCCGACCCGGCGCTGCGCACGGTGCCGAAGGCCAACCTCGAAGGCCGCGTGCGCCACGCCTGCGCCGTGGTCCAGGCCCGCATCACCAACGCGCCGGAAGCCTCGCTGGAGCGCCCCTGCGGCTGCTACGCGAAGCAGACCATGCGCTCGCTCGACGAGTCCGAGATCGAGGCCTACCGCGCCACCGGCTACTTCAACGATTCCGCCCGCGCCAAGGCGCTGAACGCACTGGATTCGTGCAAGCTGCAGCGGCCGGTCTAGAAACAAGTACGAGGCTTTCCCTCTCCCTTCTGCGGGGGAGGGAAGGCGCGGAACGCTACAGGCTCAGCAGGGCCGCGTCGGCCGCGCCGCGATCGTCGTCGATCACGACGCGCTCGCCCTCCAACCGGGCACGCCCCCCAGCCACCAGCGCGAGCGCTGCCGGGTAGAGCCTGTGCTCCTGCACGATCACCCGCGCCGCGAGGCTGTCGGGATCGTCGCCCGAACGCACCGGGACCGCCGCCTGCGCCACGATCGGGCCGGCATCGAGTTCCGGCACCACGTAATGCACCGTGCAGCCGTGGAGGCGGACGCCGGCGGCGAGCGCCTGCGCGTGGGTGTGCGTGCCCTTGAACAGCGGCAGCAGGGACGGGTGGATGTTGATCATCCGCCCGGCCCAGGCCTCGGCGAAGCCCGCCGAGAAGATCCGCATGAAGCCGGCGAGGCACACCAGCTCGACGCCGGCCGCGCGCAGCTCGGCGTCGAGCGCGGCGTCGAAGGTCGCGCGGTCGGAGAACGTGGTGTGGTCGATCGCGTGCGCTGGGATGCCGACGGAACGCGCATGGGCGAGGCCGCCGGCCTCCGGCCGGTTCGAGAGCACCAGCACGATCTCGGCCGGGTAATCCGGCGCCTTCGCCGCCTCGATCAGCGAGACCATGTTCGAGCCGCGGCCCGAGATCAGGATGGCGACGCGCGTTCTGGGCTTCGCCGCCATTAAAGCGCGAGGCGGCCGGTGAACGCGACGGGCTCCGGGCCGCGGGCGGTGATCGCCCCGAGCCGCACCGGTGCCTCGCCGGCCTCGGCGAGGGCCCGAATCACCGCCTCGGCGCGCTCCTCGGCGACCACCAGCACCATGCCGATGCCGCAGTTGAAGGTGCGCAGCATCTCGGCTTCGGCGACGCCGCCCTCCCGCGCGAGCCAGCCGAAGACCGGCGGCGGGCGGACCGCGTCGAGGTCGATCGTGATGCCGACGTCGTCGGGCAGGACACGGGGCAGGTTGTCCGGGAAGCCGCCGCCGGTGATGTGGGCGAGCGCCTTGATCCCGTCGGTCGCCTTCAACACCGCGAGCAGCGGCTTCACGTAGATCCGCGTCGGCTCCAGCAACGCCTCGCCCAGCGTCCTCCCGGGGGCGAACGGCGCGGCCGCGTCCCAGGCCAGGCCGGTGCGCGCGACGATGCGGCGGACCAGCGAGAAGCCGTTCGAGTGCACGCCGGAGGAGGGCAGGCCGAGCACCGCGTCTCCGGCGCGGATGCCGGGCTTCGGCAGCAGGGTGCCGCGCTCGGCCGCGCCGACCGAGAACCCGGCGAGGTCGTAGTCTGCGCCGTCGTAGAGGCCTGGCATCTCGGCGGTCTCGCCGCCGATCAGGGCGCAGCCGGCCTGGCGGCAGCCCTCGGCGATGCCGCGGACGATGTCGGCGCCGACGCCCGGCACGAGCTTGCCGGTGGCGTAGTAGTCGAGGAAGAACAGCGGCTCGGCGCCCTGGACGATGATGTCGTTGACGCACATCGCCACGAGGTCGATGCCGATCGTGTCGTGCCGACCGGTCTCGATCGCGATCTTCACCTTGGTGCCGACGCCGTCGTTGGCGGCCACCAGGATCGCGTCCTTGAAGCCCGCGGCCTTGAGGTCGAACAGGCCGCCGAACCCGCCGATCTCCGCGTCGGCCCCGGGCCGGCGCGTGGCGCGCACCAGCGGCTTGATGGTCTCGACCATCGCGTTGCCGGCATCGATGTCGACGCCCGCATGCGCGTAGGTCAGCCCGTTCGTGGTCTCGGCCGTCATCGGCGTTCCGTTCCTGTGGTCCGGGGCTGCTTTAGCCGAGATTCGCGCCGACCGAACCCGTCGGGCCACAAGAAAATGACGCACTGCGGCCGCTCCGTGGCACGGCGGACACCGGCGGCCGCCTTGACCGTTTGGAACCGCCTTCCCACTGTCCCCACGCGAGTTCGCAGGGGAGGGCGTCGATGCGCGGCAGGGCTGTGATCGGTCTGGCGGCGCTCGTCGCCCTCGGCATCGTGGTCTACCTGCTGCGGGAGGTGATGCTGCCCTTCGTGGCTGGCATCGCGCTCGCCTACCTGCTCGATCCGCTGGCCGACCGGCTCGAGCGCCTCGGCCTCGGTCGGCTGACGGCGAGCCTGCTGATCCTGGCGATGTTCGTCGCCGGCCTGATCGTGTCGCTGCTGATCCTGGTGCCGCTCGCCGCCAATCAGGTGGCGGCGCTGATCAACAGCCTGCCCGGCATGATCGGGCGGCTGCAGGGCATCATCGCCGAGCGGGCCGGCCCGGTGCTGCAGCGGCTCGGCGGCGCCGACGTGGTCAACGAGCTGCAATCCTCCGTCGGGACCCTCGCGACGCAGGGCGGCGCGTGGCTGCTCGCCTTCCTCAAGTCGATCTGGTCCGGCTCGCAGGCCGTGATCTCGGTGATCTCGCTGCTGGTGGTGACGCCGGTGGTCGCGTTCTACATCCTCGTCGACTGGGACCGGATGATCGCGACGCTCGACACCTGGGTGCCGCCGCGCCACCGCACGACGGTGCGCCGGCTCGCCGCGCAGATCGATCGCGCGATCATCGGCTTCGTCCGCGGCCAGACGCTGGTCTGCCTGATCCTCGGCACCTTCTACGCGGTCGGCCTCTGGCTCGTCGGTCTGAACTTCGGCGTGCTGATCGGGCTGATCGCCGGCTTCCTCACCTTCATCCCGTATGTCGGCACGCTCACCGGCTTCCTGCTCTCGGTCGGCGTCGCGCTGGTGCAGTTCTGGCCGGGCTCGGACTGGCTGCATCTCGGGCTGACGGTGGGCGTGTTCCTCGTCGGGCAGTTCCTCGAGGGCAACGTGATCGCGCCCAAGCTCGTCGGCGAATCCGTCGGTCTGCATCCGGTCTGGCTGATGTTCGCGCTGCTCGCCTTCGGCTCGCTGTTCGGCTTCCTCGGGCTGCTGCTCGCAGTGCCGGTTGCGGCCTCAATCGGCGTCGTCGTGCGCTTCGCCCTGTCGCGCTACCTGCAGAGCCGGCTCTACCACGCCGAGCAGCCGGTGCTGATCGAGGTGCCGCGGCCTTGAGCCTTGGCGCTTGACTGTCGGGCCGGCACGGTCACCCTGGGCGCCGCATGCGCGAGAACGCCCCCCCGAAGCAACTGGCCTTCGACCTGCCGCTCGATCCGCGCTACGGCCGCGAGGATTTCCTGGTCGGCACCGCCAACGAGGCCGCCTACGCGTCGATCGAGGCCTGGCCCGACTGGCCGGACACCGTGCTCGTGCTCACCGGCCCGCCGGGCAGCGGCAAGAGCCATCTCGCCTCGATCTGGGCGACGCGGGCCCATGCCTGGACCGTGCCGGCGGCCGAGGTCACGGCGGAGACCGTGACCCACTGCATCTCGAACGGTGCCCTGGTGATCGAGGACATCGACCGCCCGGGCCGCGACGAGGCCGCCCTGTTCCACCTGCTCAACCTCGCCCGCGAGCGAAAATGCCCGGTGCTGCTGACCAGCGGCGCGGCGGTCGACCAGATCGGCCTGACGGTGGCCGACCTGCGCTCGCGCCTGAGGCTGGCGCCGGGCGTCGCGATCCGCGAGCCCGACGACGCCCTGCTGCGCGCGGTCATCGTCAAGCTGTTCGTCGATCGGCAGCTCGTGGTCGATCTCCGGGTGATCGACGCCGTCGCCCTGCGCATCGACCGCTCCCTCGGGCGCGCCCGCGAGGTGGTGACCGAGCTCGACCGCGACGCCCTCGGCCGCGGCCGCCGCATCACGCGGCCGCTGGCGCTCGCGGTCCTCGAACGCCTCGGGATCGCGGATGGCGGCGACGACGAGGACGACTGATCGCGATCGGTCGGACGCCGCCGGCCATCGCCGAGGAACGGGCTCGCCCGTCGCCGACCGTCACGGCAGTGTCGCATTCCGGCAGAGCACCCATGTTAGGGACGCCGCGACAGGCGGCAGGTGAGGAGTGGCAGGGTTGTCGGACATCGAATCGAACGTGGACGCCCTCGATCGTGCGGACGACGTCACCGAAGCCGGAGACGACGCGGCGCCGAAGCGCGCGCCGCGCCGGGCGCCGGCATCCGCACGGACCTCGCGCCGTCCCTCAGCGTCCGAGGCCGCCGGCGACGAGTGGCCGACCACCGCCGAGATCCCCGAGCCGCCGGCGGCCGACGACGACAAGGCCGCGCGTGAGACGATCCTCGAGGCCGGCCGCGCCCTGCGGCTTTCGCCGGAGCGCTTCGTCAACCGCGAGCTGTCGTGGCTGCAGTTCAACCGGCGCGTTCTCGAAGAGGCCGCGAACCCGTCGCATCCGCTGCTGGAGAAGCTGCGCTTCCTCTCGATCTCCGCCAACAACCTCGACGAGTTCTTCATGGTCCGCGTCGCCGGCCTGCACGATCAGGTCCGCGCCGGGCTGACGCTGCCGTCGCAGGACGGGCTGTCGCCGTCCGAGCAGCTTGCGCGCATCGGCACCGGCGTGTCGAAGCTCGCGGAGGACCAGCAGGCGCGCTGGCGCGAGCTGCGCGAGGAGCTCGACGGCGTCGTCGCCCTGGTCGAGCCCGACGCCCTGCGCCCGGAGCACGCCGCGTGGCTGGAGGAGTACTTCCTCAACCACGTCTTCCCGGTGCTGACGCCGCTGGCGATCGACCCGGCCCACCCGTTCCCGTTCATCCCGAACCTCGGCACCACCATCGCGCTGATGCTGATGCGTCCGCGCGACGGCCGCGTGCTGCGCGCGCTGATCCGCATGCCGGGCGTGCTCGACCGCTTCGTGCGGCTTCCGGCGATCGAGGACGACACGGTCGCGCGCTTCATCGCCATCGAGCAGGTGATCGTGCTGTTCACCGGGCGCCTGTTCCCGGGCTACCTGGTGAAGGGGCAGGGCGCCTTCCGGGTGATCCGGGATTCGGACCTCGAGATCGAGGAGGAGGCGGAGGACCTCGTCCTGCATTTCGAGACCGCGCTGAAGCAGCGCCGCCGCGGCATCGTCATCCGCCTCGAGGTCGAGTCCGGCATGCCGGAGGACCTGCGCAGCTTCGTCTGCGACGAGCTCGAGATCGGCGCGGACGCGGTGTTCATCGTCGAGGGCATGCTGGCGCTCAACGAGCTGTCGCAGATCGTCGGGATCGACCGGCCCGACCTCAAGTTCAAGCCGTACAATCCGCGCTTCCCCGAGCGCATCCGCGAGAGCGGCGGTGACGTGTTCGCGGCGATCCGCCAGAAGGATTTCTGCGTCCACCACCCTTACGAATCGTTCGATTCGGTGGTGCAGTTCCTGGCCCAGGCCGCGCGCGACCCGAACGTCGTCGCGATCAAGCAGACGCTCTACCGCACCTCGTCGAACTCGCCGATCGTCGCGGCGCTCGCCGAGGCCGCCGAGCTCGGCAAGTCGGTCACCGCGCTGGTCGAGCTGAAGGCGCGCTTCGACGAGGAGGCCAACATCCGCTGGGCGCGCAACCTCGAGAAGGCCGGCGCGCAGGTGGTGTTCGGCTTCGTCGAGCTGAAGACCCACGCCAAGCTGTCGATGGTGGTGCGGCGCGAGGGCGACAAGCTCGTGACCTACTGCCACGTCGGCACCGGCAACTATCACCCGATCACCGCCCGCATCTACACCGACCTGTCGTTCTTCACCGCCGACCCGGCGGTGGCGCGCGACGTCTCGCGGATCTTCAACTTCATCACCGGCTACGCCGAGCCGGCGCAGCTGGAGCGGATGTCGGTCTCGCCCCTGACCGCCAAGGCGCGGCTGCTGGCCGACATCGAGGCGGAGGCGGCCCACGCCAGGGCGGGCCGGCCGGCCGCGATCTGGATCAAGTGCAACTCGCTGGTCGACGCGCAGATCATCGACGCGCTCTACGATGCCTCGCAGGAGGGCGTGCAGATCGACTGCGTGGTCCGCGGCATCTGCTGCCTGCGGCCGGGCGTGCCTGGCCTGTCCGAGACGATCCGCGTGAAGTCGATCGTCGGGCGCTTCCTCGAGCACGGGCGCATCTACGCCTTCGGCAACGGCGTCGGGCTGCCGCACCCGAAGGCGACGGTCTACATCTCCTCGGCCGACCTGATGAGCCGCAACCTGGACCGCCGCGTCGAGTCGCTGCTGCCGATCAGCAACCCGACGGTCCATCAACAGGTTCTCGACCAGATCATGCTGGCCAACCTTCTCGACAACCGCCAGAGCTGGCGTGTACTGGCATCTGGCGGCGCCGAGCGCATCCACCCCGCCGAGGGCGAGGAACCGTTCAACGCGCACAAGTACTTCATGACGAACCCGAGCCTGTCCGGTCGCGGCAAGTCGTCGAAGAAGTCGAGCCCGCGGGCTCTCAGCCGTCGCGCGCAGCGGGGCTGATCGTCCGGCCCCCGGCCGGATACACGGATCGGGCGGTGCGGATCGCGCCGCCGGGTCATCCAGACGTGCGTTCGACGAGCCGATCGGTATCATACAGCGAGGTCGTTGCTTGGGTCCCCATCGCGCCAACCTCACGCTCGCCCATTCCGCCGACCGGGAGCCGGCCTTGGTCAACGCGCCCGTCGCGATCATCGACATCGGCTCGAACTCGGTCCGCCTCGTCGCCTATGACGGCCTGAGCCGGGCCCCGACGCCGCTCTACAACGAGAAGGTCCTGTGCGGGCTCGGCCGCAACGTCCTCACCACCGGCCGCCTCAACGACGAGGCGGTGCGCCGGGCGCTCGCCGCGCTCGCCCGCTTCCGGGTGCTGTGCGAGACCATGCGGGTTTCGCGCCTGTTCGTGCTCGCCACCGCCGCGGCCCGCGACGCCTCCAACGGGCCCGCCTTCCTCGAGGCCGCCGAGGCGGCCTGCGGCACGCGCATCGAGCTGTTGTCGGGGCGGCGCGAGGCCGAGCTGTCGGCGCTCGGCGTGGTCTCGGGCTTCCATGCGCCGGACGGCGTCGTCGGCGACCTCGGCGGCGGCTCGCTGGAACTCGTCGACGTGCGCGGCGCCGTGGTCGGGCAGGGCGTGACGATGCCGCTCGGCGGCCTCGCGCTGCAGGACCTCTCCGGCGGCTCGCTGAAGAAGGCCGGCAAGATCGTGCGCGAGCACATGAAGAAGGCTGCGCCGCAGCTCGAGACCCTGCGCGGCCGCACCTTCTACGCGGTCGGCGGCACCTGGCGGGCGCTCGCCCGCCTGCACCAGGCCGCGCGGCAATATCCCGTCCACGTGATGCACGGCTACAGCGTCGAGCCGACGGACGAGCTGAGCTTCCTCCAGGTCGTCGAGCAATCCGACGCCGCGACGCTGCAGGACGTCGAGGCGATCTCCGAGGCGCGGCGACCGCTCCTGGCCTACGGCGCGGTGGTGCTGGAGGAGATCATCCGCGTCGGCCGCCCGCGCGAGGTCGCGATCTCGGCCTCCGGCGTGCGCGAGGGCCTGCTCTACGAGCAGGTCGACCGCGAGACCCGGGCGCTCGATCCGCTGCTCGCCTCCTGCGCCGAGCTGAATCAGCTGCGCGCGCGTTCGCCGCGCCACGCCGACGAGCTGATCGCCTGGACCGATCGGTTCGTGGCGGCGCTGGACGGGCCGGAGACCGCCGACGAGCGCCGGCTGCGCCACGCCGCCTGCCTCCTGTCCGACATCGGCTGGCGGGCGCATCCCGACTACCGCGGCGAGCAGAGCATCGCGATCATCCAGAACGCGGCCTTCGTCGGCATCGACCATCCCGGCCGCGGCTTCCTCGCCCTGGCGATCTACTTCCGCCACGAGGGCGTCGCCCCTGAGAAGGCGAACCCGATGCTGCGGGCGCTCGCAGGCCCGCGCCTGTTCGAGCGCGCCCGCCTCATCGGCGCGCTGCTGCGCGTCGCCTTCCCGATGACCGCCGGCATGGAAGGCGCGCTCCGCCGCATGCCGCTCAGCATCGAGGACGGCCGCGTCGTCCTGAGCCTGCCGCCCGAATGGGACGCGCTGAACGGCGACCGCCTGCTCAACCGCGTCCGGGGCCTCGCCCGCATCGCCGGCCTGGAAGGGCGCGTCCGCGTCGGGTGACAATCCGAGTACGGGACCGGAGCGTGGCGCTCCGGTCGGGGCTCAAGCCGTTCGCTCGGCGAAGATCGCCTTCTTCACGATGGCGTGGACGCCCCAGTTGCCGTCGACCACCTGCGTGATGCCGAAATCAACCGCGATCGACATCAGCGAGATCGCCTCGTCCTCGGTCAGTCCCTTCGCGTGCATCAGGAACTGCCGCATCTTGCGGAAGGCGTCGCGCATCGCGAGGTCGATCGAGGACTTCTGGAAGATCGCGTCCTGCGCGGCCGGCCCGAGGTCCTTGAGGTAGTTCGGATAGCTGAAGCCCGAGAGGACCCACTCGTCGCGCGTCTCGATCATCGGGAAGTCGAGGCTCTCGAGCGCGGTGCCGGGCAGGTCCTGCTTCTTGTGCAGCACGAACTGGAACGTGCCGGTGAGCGAGCACTCGATCGCGGTGCCGCAGAGTTCCGAATCGCCCTGGCTGGCATGCGGATCGCCGACCGAGAACAGCGCACCCGGCACGGCGACCGGATAGTACATCGTCGCCCCCTTGCCGATGCGCCAGTTGTCGATGTTGCCGCCGGTGTAGCTCGGCGGGATCGAGTTCACCATGTCGGCTTCGGCCGGCGCCAGGCCCATCGTCCCGAAATGGGGGCGGATCGGCACGCGGATGCCCTTCAGGACGTCGAAGTTGCGCTCGGTCTTCGTGTGATCGACCAGCAGCCCCGGATAGTCGATCGTCGGGTGCGCGATCCCGTTCGGGTCGGTCACGCCGGGCCAGCGGAAGCTGTAGACCGCCTTCGCCCAGTCGCGCGTGCCGGTGGCGTCGACCTCGTAGATCGTCACCACCTCGCGCGGCCGGTCGCCGGTGATGAGGTCCTTGTAGTGGTAGCCCCACCAGGCGGCGGCGTTGCTTCCGAACGCTAGGCCCTTGAACTTCGGGTTGGCGCAGGGCCGCGGCGCGACGTCGAGGATGCGGACCTCCAGCACGTCGCCCGGCTCAGCTCCGCGGATCGCCACCGGGCCGGTGCAGATGTGGACGCCGAGACCGCCGCCCGGCCCGAGCTTGGCATCCTCCGGGCCCGCCCCGCGCCGCGCGACGCCCTTCTTGTCCTTGGTCCACAGATAGACGCTCTCGGCACCCGGATCGCCCTGGATCATCCGCTCGGCATCGTCGCTGGCCTGGTGCGTGAGGGTCTCGATCGTGACGAAGTCGCCCGACGCGATCTCGACCTGCGGCTTCAGGTTCTTGCTGAAGTAGCCCCAGTGCACCGTGTCGGCGTTGGCCGGAAGCACCTGGTGCGTCGCCTGCCGCGGTCCGCGCGCCGCGCTGGTCTGGGCGAGCGCGGGCGTGACCAGGGACAAGCCGCCGGCCGCGAGCGCGGCAGCGCCGCCCGTGGCGACGAAGCCGCTCTTCAGGAAGGCGCGTCGCTCGGGCGCGAGATCGCCGAGGAAGCGGCGGCGGTGCTCCGCGAACGCCGCGCAGTTCGGATCGTCGCCCTGGCACATCGTCTCGACCCCCGGCATCCCACTCGGATCGGGAAATGCAAGGACACGGCCAGAGTCCCGGGCCGCTACTCCGACAGCATGCCCGCGCCGGGCTCGGCCGAGTCGAGCATCTGGCCGCCGCCCGCCTGGGCCTCGACCACCGCCGCGGTCGTCACGTTGACGATGCCGCGCGCCGTGACCGACGGCGTCAGGATGTGGGCGGGCTTGGCCGGGCCGATCAGCAGCGGGCCGACCGGGAGGGCGTCGGCGAGCACCTTGGCGAACTGGTAGGCGATGTTGGCCGCGTCCAGGTTCGGGAAGATCAGCACGTTGGCCGCGCCCTTCAGGCGCGAGCCCGGCAGCACCCGATCGCGGACGATCTCGGACAGCGCGGAATCGGCCTGCATCTCGCCGTCGACCTGAAGCTCGGGCGCACGGTCGTTGATCAGGCCCAGAGCCGCCCGCATCTTCATCGCCGAGGGCGTGTCGGACTGGCCGAAGTCGGAATGGCTGAGCAGCGCGATCTTCGGGGTGATGCCGAAGCGCGTGACGTGCCCGGCGCAGGCGACGGCGAGCTCGGCGATCTCCTCCGCGCTCGGATCCTGGCGCACATGCGTGTCGGCGAGGAAGTAGGCGCCCTTCTTGGTGACGATCAGGCTCATCGCGGCGCATTGCGTCACGCCGGGCGACAGCCCGATTATGTCGCGGATGATGCGCAGTCGCGTCTCGAACCGGCCTTCGAGCCCGCAGATCAGCGCGTCGGCCTCGCCGCGGCGCACGGCGATGGCGCCGATGATCGTGGTGTTGGTGCGCACCAGGGTGCGGGCCGCATCCGGCGTGATGCCGCGGCGCCCGGCGATGTCGAGGTAGGTCTGGACGTAGGAGCGGTAGCGCGGATCGTCCTCGGGATCGATCAGCTCGAAGTCGCGGCCCTCCTGGATCGAAAGGCCGAAGCGCTTGAGCCGGGTCTCGACCACCCGCGGGCGGCCGACGAGGATCGGCTTGGCGACGCCGTCCTCGACGATGGCCTGGACCGCGCGCAGCACGCGCTCGTCCTCGCCCTCGGCGTAGATCACGCGCTTGGGATTCTCCTTCGCCTTGGAGAACAGCGGCTTCATGATGAAGCCGGAGCGGTGGACGAACCGATCGAGGGATTCGGCGTAGGCCGCGATGTCCTCCACCGGGCGGCCGGCGACGCCGGAATCCATCGCCGCCTGGGCGACGGCCGGCGCGATGCGCAGGATCAGCCGCGGGTCGAACGGGCTCGGGATCAGCGAGCGCGGCCCGAACGGCCGGGCCTCGCCGCCATAGGCGCGGGCCACCACGTCGGAGGGGGTCTCGCGGGCGAGCGCGGCGATGGCCTTCACCGCCGCCTTCTTCATCTCCTCGTTGATGCTGCGCGCGCCGACGTCGAGCGCGCCGCGGAAGATGTAGGGGAAGCACAGGACGTTGTTGACCTGGTTCGGGAAGTCCGAGCGCCCGGTGCAGATCATCGCGTCGGGGCGCTTCTCCTGCGCCAGGTCGGGCATGATCTCGGGATAGGGGTTGGCCAGCGCCATGATCAGCGGCTTCTCGGCCATCTTCTCGAGGTATTCGGGCTTGAGCACGCCGCCGGCCGAGAGGCCGATGAACACGTCGGCGCCGGGGATGACCTCGGCCAGCGTCCGCGCCTCGGTTTCCTGGGCGTAGACGTCCTTCCACCGGTCCATCAGCTCGGTGCGGCCTTTGTAGACCACGCCCTTGATGTCGGTGACCGTGATGTTCTCACGGGTCGCGCCGAGCGAGACCAGCAGGTTGAGGCAGGCCAGGGCCGCCGCGCCGGCGCCCGAGGTGACGATGCGGACGTCCGACAGCTGCTTGCCGGCGAGCTCGAGCGCGTTGAGCACGGCCGCCGCCACGATGATCGCGGTGCCGTGCTGGTCGTCGTGGAAGACCGGGATGTTCATACGGGCGCGGCACTGCTCCTCGACCTCGAAGCATTCCGGCGCCTTGATGTCCTCCAGGTTGATGCCGCCGAAGGTCGGCTCCAGCGAGCACACCACGTCGACGAGCTTGGCGACGTCGAGCTGGTCGACCTCGATGTCGAACACGTCGATGCCGGCGAACTTCTTGAACAGGACCGCCTTGCCCTCCATCACCGGCTTCGAGGCGAGCGGGCCGATGTTGCCGAGGCCGAGCACGGCGGTGCCGTTGGTGAGCACGGCGACGAGGTTCTGGCGGATGGTGAGGGTCGCAGCCTCCTGCGGGTCAGCCGCGATCGCCTCGCAGGCGGCGGCGACGCCGGGCGAGTAGGCCAGCGCCAGGTCGCGCTGGTTGCCGAGCGGCTTGGTCGCCTGGATCTCGAGCTTTCCGGGGCGCGGGAGGCGGTGATAGACGAGAGCCCCTGACTTGAGATCCTCGGACATGTTGTCGCCCATGGCCCATTCTCCCTCGATCAGGCGCGTACGTCGTGTGGCGCCGAACGCCCTCGCATGAAGGCCCTGTTGCACCGGCTGCGCAGCGGGCGCAACCCGAACAACGAGACGCGGATCCACCTGGAAAAGCTGGTGCGCGCCCACGGATTCTCCATCGGTGCCTATTCGTACGGCCGCCCGAAGGTGCGATTCGCCGAATCCGGGCGGAGGCTGACGATCGGCCGCTATTGTTCCATCGCCGACAAGGTCGAGATCCTGCTCGGCGGCGACCATCGCCTCGACTGGGCCTCGACCTATCCCTTCGCCGCGATGCGCGGGCTGTGGCCGGATGCGGACGCGCCGGCCGGGTACCACGCCTCGCGCGGGGACGTGTCGATCGGGCACGACGTCTGGCTCGGCTCGGGCTGCCTGATCCTGTCCGGGGTCACGGTCGGGCACGGCGCGGTGGTGGCGGCGCACGCCGTGGTCACGCGCGACGTGCCGCCCTACGCAATCGTCGCCGGCAACCCGGCCCGGGTCGTGCGCACCCGCTTCGACGCGGCGACGGTGGCGGACCTCGTCGCCTGCGCCTGGTGGGACCTGCCGCATGCGGCGGTGGCGACGCTGGTGCCGCTGCTGCAGAGCGGGCGCATCCCCGAGCTGATCGCCGCCGCCCGCGCCGTTGCACCGCCTGCCTGAATCCCTTACGCGCGGGCCGATCGCACTTGAGCGCCCGCCCGAAGGTCCGACCGATGTCCCAGACGCCCCCCGACCGCCTCGCCGTGAACCCGAACAGCCCATTCTACGACGAAACCATTCTGGAGCGCGGCATCGGCATCCGCTTCAAGGGCGTCGAGAAGACCAACGTCGAGGAATATTGCGTCAGCGAGGGCTGGGTCCGCCTCAGCGCCGGCAAGACCCTGGACCGCGCCGGCAACCCGATGACGGTGAAGCTCAAGGGCACGGTCGAGCCCTACTTCCGCGACGCCGCACCCGAGGCCTGAGCCTCGCGCCGGCCGCGCGCCAGGTCGAAATCGCGCAGGGCACCCGCGACCAGGGCCGCGACCTGCTCCGGGCGGCGCGCATCCCGGACCACGAGGCTCGCCAGCACGTCGGTGCGGCGTTGCCGCTGCTTGGCCGTCCGCGCGTGGTTCGAGAGCCGCAGGGCGAAGCCGCATCCCGCGCGTTGGAGGTACAGGCTGTCGCCGCGCTCGTTGCGCGCGGTCACCCGGAAACCGTGCTCGGCGAGAAGCCGCGCCGCGTGCGCGAGCGCCGCGGCCGGGGGCAGGGCGCGTGCGCCCGAGCCGGTCACGGACCGGCCGGCTCGATGGTGCCGAGGGCGCGGCGTCCCAGGGTCCGCGTCTTCAGCCGCAGCGCCGGCCGCTCGATGGCGTACCACGAGGCCGCGGCCACCGGGATCGTGAGCGCGAGCGCCGGGATCAGCAGCAGCGCCGGGGAAGCACCGGGCCACGAAGCATGCAGGCTCTGCTGCACCGGCCAGCCGTAGAGATAGATCCCGTAGGAGAGGTCCGCGGCCGGGTCGAAGGCCTTGCGCGCCAGCCAGGGCGACAGCCCGAGCCAGATTGCGCCGTAGCCTTCCGCCGTGAACAGCAGCGTGCGGTAGAGCGGGGTGTGGCGCGCCAGGAGGCAGGACAGCGCCAGGATCGCGAGCGGGACGACCGAGAGGCGCACGGATGCCCTTCCGGCGTAGAGCGCCGCGCCGATCGCGAAGATCAGCGGCAGCCGCAACGCCGTCTCAAGGCCCTTCGGCAGGTCGGGATGCCTCGCATCCGCGATCAGGAGCGCGATCGCGAAGCCGGCGGCGATCAGCGGCACCACCAAGCGCGTCCGCAACGCGCCGACGAGGCCGGCGGCGGCGACGCCCAGATAGCACAGGGTCTCGTATTTCAGGGTCCAGACCGTGCCGAGCGGGCTGCGATACGGGTTGTCGGGAAAGACGCCCGGCAGCGACGCGTTGCTCTTGAAGGTGGTCAGCGTGCCCCGCACGAAGCGCCAGACGCCGCCATCGCGCAGATACTCGCCGAGCGGCAGCGTGCTCATCGCGGCGCCGAGGACGAGGGCGACCACCAGCGTCGCGGCGACGAGCCCCGGCAGGATGCGCAGGGTCCGGGCGATGAGGTAGTCGACGAGGCCGCGCCGGTCGAAGCTCATCGTCACGAGGAAACCCGACACCGCGAAGAAGCCGTTCACCGCGTGCTCGCCGAGAGTGAAGCCGGTCGCCCGCGCCAGCGGCTCGTCGAGGGCGTTGCCGTTGGTGACGCTGAAGGCATGCGAGACCACCACCGCCAGCGCGAGCGCCAGGCGAAGGCCGGAGAAGCCGTTGTGCGGGCGGGCCAGCGCGTCCGCCACCGTCGCGGCGCGGGTCATTCGAGGCCCTCGCGGGCCAGCGCGGACCGTCCCAGCAGCGCGGCCCAGGCGCCCGCGGCCGAGCCGCCGTAGCGCTCGACGCCGGCAGGCCGCAGGACCAGCAGGGACAGGCAGGCCTTGAGCGCGTTGGCCGCGAGCCCCGGCAGGATGGGGTCGGCGAGCCCGTACTTGCGGGCGACGTAGGCGCGCGACCACGCCTGGTGCCAGCGGGTGCGGAACACCCGGCCGCGCTCCGGCGCCGAGGAACGCCCGCGCCCGTGCAGGACCTCGGCGCCGTGCACGTGGACGAGGGCGCGGCCCGCATCGGCGATGCGGCGACAGAGGTCGTCGTCCTCGTAGAACAGGAAGATCCGCTCGTCGAAGCCGCCGAGCGCCAGGAAGAACGTCCGCTCGATCATCAGGCACGCGCCGGACAGGAACGGCGCGCAGGCATCGCCCGCGGGCAGGTCGCGGCGCCCGCGCGGGTTGGTGAGGTACGGCGCCAGCAGGGAGCGCGACTGGTAGAAGAACCGGCCGTCCGGCTCGACGATGCGCGGCGCGAACAATCCGGCCTCCGGCCAGCGCTCGGCGGCGGCGAGCAGGGCGTCGGCCGCGCCCGGCCGCAGGATCACGTCGGGGTTGAGGATCAGCACGTAGCGGGCCTGCGCGGCGGCGCGGACGCCGAGGGTGTTGGCGCGGCCGTAGCCCTCGTTCCGGGCGTTGCGGACCACCTGCGCGCCGGCCGCCTCCGCGATCTCCGCCGACCGGTCGCGGCTCGCATTGTCGACGACGATCGCCGGCACATGCTCGGCCGCGAGCGCCGACAGGCAGGCCGGCAGAGCCTCGGCGCTGTCATGCGCGACGACGACGGCGACGAGGCTGGGCACTTAACGGACTCCCCGGGGCGACCGCTTTTCCCTCCCCCCTCTGCGGGGGGAGGGAAGGACGCGTGGGGTCACGCCTTCTTCTCAGGCAGGTTCAGGCGGATGTGCAGCTCGCGAAGCTGCTTCGGGGTCGCCTCGGACGGCGCGCCCATCATCAGGTCCTCGGCGCGCTGGTTCATCGGGAACAGCACCACCTCGCGGATGTTCGGCTCCTCGCAGAGCAGCATCACGATGCGGTCGACACCCGGCGCGATGCCGCCGTGCGGCGGGGCGCCGAGGCGCAGCGCGTTGAGCATGCCGCCGAACTTGGCTTCGAGCACGTCGCGCCCGTAGCCCGCGATCGCGAAGGCCTTCTCCATGATCTCGGGCTTGTGGTTCCGGATCGCGCCCGACGACAGCTCGATGCCGTTGCAGACGATGTCGTACTGGAACGCCTTGATGTCGAGGATCTTGGCGTCGTCGCCTTCGCCGAGCGCCAGGAAGGCGTCGTGGTCGAAGTTCGGCATCGAGAACGGGTTGTGCGAGAAGTCGATGTGCTTCTCGTCCTCGTTCCACTCGAACATCGGGAAGTCGGTGATCCAGCAGAACGCGAACTGGTCCTTGTCGGACAGGCCGAGGTCGTCGCCGATGCGGATGCGCGCCTTGCCGGCGAGCGCCGCGGCCTTCGCCTCGGTGCCGGCGGAAAAGAAGACCGCGTCGCCCGCCTTCGTCCCGGTCTTCTCGGCGATCCGCGCCAGGATCGGCGCGGGGATGAACTTGGCGATCGGGCCCTTGCCCGTGAGGGCGCCGTCGACCTCCTCGAACACCACGTAGCCGAGCCCGGGCGCGCCCTCGGCGCGGGCGAAGTCGTTGAGCTTGTCGAAGAACGAGCGCGGCTGCGTCGCCGCGCCCGTCGCCGGGATCGCGCGGACCACGCCGCCGGACTTGATCACGCCCTTGAACGCCTTGAACTCGACCGCGTCCTCGGCGAACTCGGCCGTGACGTCGGCGATGAGCAGCGGGTTGCGCAGGTCGGGCTTGTCGACGCCGTACTTCAGCATCGCGTCGGCGTAGGTGATGCGCGGAAACACGTCGGTGACGCGCTTATCGCCGGCGAACTCCTTGAACACCCCGTGCAGAACCGGCTCGACCGCCTGGAACACGTCCTCCTGCGTGACGAAGCTCATCTCAATGTCGAGCTGGTAGAACTCGCCCGGCGAGCGGTCGGCGCGCGCATCCTCGTCGCGGAAGCAGGGCGCGATCTGGAAGTAGCGGTCGAAGCCGGCGATCATCGTCAGCTGCTTGAACTGCTGCGGCGCCTGCGGCAGCGCGTAGAATTTCCCGGGATGGACGCGGGAGGGGACGAGGTAGTCGCGTGCGCCCTCGGGGCTCGATGCCGTGAGGATCGGCGTCTGAAACTCGAAGAACCCGCCCTCGCGCATGCGCCGACGCAGCGAGTCGACGATCGCGCCGCGCTTCATGATGTTAGCGTGCAGCTTCTCGCGGCGCAGGTCGAGGAAGCGGTACCGCAGGCGGGTCTCCTCGGGGTACTCGAGGTCGCCGAAGACCGGCAGCGGCAGCTCGGCGGCCGCGCCCAGCACCTCGAGCTCGTCGATGTAGACCTCGACCGCGCCGGTCGGCAGCTCGGCGTTCTCGGTCCCGGCCGGCCGGGTGCGGACGCGCCCGTCGAGGCGCACGACCCATTCCGAGCGCACGGTGTTGGCCGCCTTGAAGGCCGGGGAATCCGAATCGACCACGCACTGCGTCAGCCCGTAATGGTCGCGCAGGTCGATGAAGAGCACGCCGCCATGGTCGCGGATGCGGTGGCACCAGCCGGAGAGGCGGACGGATGCGCCGACATCGGATGGGCGCAGCGCCCCGCAGGTATGGGTCCGGTAACGGTGCATCGCAAAACCTTGGAATGGAAGCGCGGCACCATTCACGCGAGGGGGGCGAAGTCAAGGCGCGCCGCGGGACCGGGCGGCCGGGTGCCGAGCCTCGCCGTCGCGGATGCCCGGCGGAACCGCGGGCCCAGCGAAGACGGCGCAGGTCCTCGGGGACGTCGAACCTGAGGATCGATGGGGATGCCGGCGCATCCGGCTCCACTTTACAAGAAACCTCCGATATAGCCGGGGGCATGGATCTGATCAGTACGACGCAGGCGCTCCGCGACGCCTGCGACCGCCTCGCCGCGCAGAGCTTCGTCACCGTGGACACGGAGTTCATGCGCGAGACGACCTACTACCCCAAGCTCTGCCTGATCCAGATGGCGGCGCCGGACGGGACCGGCGTGCTGGTCGATCCGCTGGCGGACGGCATCGACCTCCAGCCCTTCGTCGACCTGATGGCGGACGAGGGCGTGGTGAAGGTGTTCCATTCCGCCCGCCAGGATCTCGAGATCATCTGGCTGATGGGCGGGCTGCTGCCGCAGCCGTTCTTCGACACCCAGGTCGCGGCGATGGTCTGCGGCTACGGCGACTCCGTGTCCTACGAGCAGCTGGTCAACGACGTGGCCAAGGCGAAGATCGACAAGTCCTCGCGCTTCACCGACTGGTCGCGGCGCCCGCTCTCGGACGCGCAGCTCTCCTACGCCCTGTCGGACGTCACCCATCTGGTGACCGTGTACGAGAAGCTGGTCGCCGACCTCGTGCGCGACGACCGCGGGCAGTGGCTCGACGAGGAAATGGCGGTGCTGACCTCGCCCGACACCTATCGCGCCGACCCGGCTCAGGCCTGGCGCCGCCTGTCGGGGCGGATGCGCAAGCCGCGCGAGATCGCGGTGCTGATGGAGGTGGCGGCTTGGCGCGAGCGCGAGGCGCAGACGCGCAACGTGCCGCGCGGGCGCATCCTGAAGGACGAGGCGGTGATCGACGTCGCGACCTCGGCGCCGCGCAGCGTCGAGGCGCTCGGGCGGTTGCGCTCGATCCCGGCGGGCTTCGAGCGCTCGCGCACCGGCACCGACATCCTCGCCGCCGTCGAGCGCGGGTTCGCCCGCGACGTCGGCGAGATCGCGCTGCCCGAGCGCGGCCGCGGCCGCAGCGGCGGCAACGGGGCGCTGGTCGAGTTGCTCAAGGTGCTTCTGAAGGCGGTGTGCGAGACCGAGGGCGTCGCGCCGAAGATCATCGCCACGGTGGACGATCTCGAAGCGGTGGCCGACGACGACGCGGCCGACGTGCCGCTGCTCCAGGGCTGGCGCCGCGAGCTCTTCGGCAGCAAGGCGCTCGACCTGAAGCACGGTCGCCTCGCGCTCTCCGCCGAGGGCGGGCGCATCGTGGTGCGGTCGCTGGCCTGAACCGGCGATCGGCCGGCATCCGGTCATCGACGCGAGACCATCGCAGGCGAACCCGTGACACCGGGACGGACCGGGACTAAATGGCAATGCGATTGCCGAAACGTCCCAGGGCCCCACGTCGCATCCGATGCACGAACGCAACGAAGTCCTCCAGACGCTGACCGGGCGGGGCACCGTCTCGGCGGAGGGCTGCGGAACCGTCCGCGTCCGCTACCGGGTGATCGTGGAACGGCGGGCATCCGTCGTCACGGCCCATGGCAGCCTTCACGGAAGCCATGCCGGCCTGCGCCCGATCTGGCTGATCCCGGACTCCACCCTGCGCCTGAAGACCGGCCGGACCCTCGCGATCTCGCTCACCGACCTCGTCGGCGACGCTGCCGAGTTCGAGAGCACCGGCGCCGTCGGGACCCTCGCCTGAGATCGTCGCGGCCGGCCCGCGAGGCAATCCTCCTTCCCGGATGACCACCGTCGAGACGGCGATTCTCGACATCGCTCGGCGCAGAAAAATGCCGTTCTGGGTCGCCGACGGCGGTTTCGTGCGACCAGAGCGCGCAGAAGCGGCAGGAAATCACCGAAGCTTGACCGCGAAGCATCCTCAGCGGTGTCGCGACCGGATTTTGCAGCGCATCTGCCCATTGCCAAGGCGATGCCGCGTCATGCCGCGCGAAGCGGCAGCGCACCGTGCACCGAACGCATGAAAAACGCGAATGCCGAAGCTCAAGCTGCAAACGGCGCATGTGTTTGCCGCTCACGCCGAAGCACAACACCTGGGCACGACCTCTTATTGTGCGATGCACAATAAGTTTTTGCGGCGCGTCAACGACCCTGGTCTTCCCGCGAGGGTGCGGCGACTTGCGCACAACCCTATCGGAGGCGCCCGAACCGAGTTGACGAGGCTCAAAAATCTCTTAGAGTTCGTTCAAGCTTCGGTTTCGAGGGGGCCGCCTCAGGGATGGCGGCCTCTGGCTCGGCGACCCAAAGTCGTCGATTTCCTGCCCGCTACCGAAGCAAATCGATCCCTGTCGCAAAGAGTCAGGTCAGGTCTTCTCGACGCGGTCTGCGTCGTGTCTGGAAGGCATCAAGACTTGTCGGAGGAACACACATGAGAGCGGTTCATCTTCTCGCGCTTGGCGCGAGCCTTGCGGTTGCCGCCCCGGCGATCGCGAACGACGATCTGATGAAGCATCTGGCGAACCCGGCCGAGCAGGTGCTGCAGACGGTCGACTACGCCAACACGCGCTATTCGAAGCTCGACCAGATCAACGCGGGCAACGTCAAGAACCTCCAGGTGGCCTGGACCTTCTCGACGGGCGTTCTGCGCGGCCACGAGGGCTCGCCGCTCGTCGTCGGCAACATGATGTACGTCCACACGCCGTTCCCGAACATCGTCTACGCGCTCGACCTCGACCACGAGGCCAAGATCGTGTGGAAGTACGAGCCCAAGCAGGACCCGTCGGTGATCCCGGTGATGTGCTGCGACACGGTCAACCGCGGCCTGGCCTACTCGGACAACGCGATCATCCTGCACCAGGCCGACACCACGGTGGTGTCGCTCGACGCCAAGACCGGCAAGGTGAACTGGTCGGTGGTGAACGGCGACCCCAAGAAGGGCGAGACCAACACCGCCACGGTCCTGCCGGTGAAGGACAAGATCATCGTCGGCATCTCGGGCGGCGAGTTCGGCGTGCAGTGCCACGTGACCGCCTACGACGCCAAGACCGGCAAGAAGGTCTGGCGCGGCTACTCGATCGGCCCGGACGACCAGATGCTGGTCGACCCGGAGAAGACCACCTACCTCGGCAAGCCGGTGGGCAAGGACTCGTCGACCAAGACCTGGGAAGGCGACCAGTGGAAGACCGGCGGCGGCTGCACCTGGGGCTGGTTCTCCTACGACCCCAAGCTCGACCTGATGTACTACGGCTCGGGCAACCCCTCGACCTGGAACCCCAAGCAGCGTCCGGGCGACAACCGCTGGTCGATGACCATCTGGGCGCGTAACCCCGACACGGGCGTGGCCAAGTGGGTCTACCAGATGACCCCCCACGACGAGTGGGACTACGACGGCATCAACGAGATGATCCTCACGGATCAGAAGGTCGGCGGCAAGGAGACCCCGCTGCTGACCCACTTCGACCGCAACGGCTTCGGCTACACCCTCAACCGCGCCACCGGCGAGCTCCTCGTCGCCGAGAAGTTCGACCCGGTCGTCAACTGGGCCTCCAAGGTCGACATGGACAAGGGCTCCAAGACCTACGGTCGCCCCCTCGTCCAGGCCAAGTACTCCACCGAGCAGAACGGCGAGGATACCAACTCCAAGGGTATCTGCCCGGCGGCCCTCGGCACCAAGGACCAGCAGCCTGCTGCGTTCTCGCCGAAGACCAACCTGTTCTACGTGCCCACCAACCACGTCTGCATGGACTACGAGCCGTTCCGGGTGACCTACACCCCGGGCCAGCCCTACGTCGGTGCGACCCTGTCGATGTACCCCGCGCCGAACAGCCATGGCGGCATGGGTAACTTCATCGCCTGGGACGGCGTCGAGGGTAAGATCAAGTGGTCGAACGCCGAGCAGTTCTCGGTCTGGTCGGGCGCTCTCGCCACCGCCGGCGACGTGGTCTTCTACGGCACGCTCGAGGGCTACCTGAAGGCCGTCGACTCCAAGACGGGTAAGGAACTGTACAAGTTCAAGACCCCGTCGGGCATCATCGGCAACGTGATGACCTACCAGCACAAGGGCAAGCAGTACGTCGGCATCCTGTCGGGTGTCGGTGGCTGGGCCGGCATCGGCCTCGCGGCCGGCCTGACCGACCCGAACGCCGGTCTCGGCGCGGTGGGTGGTTACGCCGCCCTCTCGAGCTACACCAACCTCGGTGGTCAGCTCACCGTCTTCGCGCTGCCGAACTAATCGGTCGCACGAAGCCGCTCTGAAATGAGTGCCGGCGCGGGTTTCCGCGCCGGCATTCTTATGATTAGAATGCCCTCAAGAAGGCTGCGAAAGGCCGCCTGAGAGCGGCTCGACCTTCAGGTCCCAGGGAGATTTTTGCGTTGCATTACCTCAGCAAATCCGTCACGCGGCCGTTCCTGGCCGCCCTCGCCCTAGCGTCCGTCTCGATGGTCGCCGTACATGCTGAGGATGCCAAGCCCGCCGATCCCGCCCTCGCCAACTCGCTGAACACCGACGACAAGTCGGCCGAGCCCGACGACAAGCTCCTCAAGAAGGATGCCGCGGTGAAGGTCGAAGAGGGCAAGTACTTCGATGCCGAAGGTCACCCGACCTTCCACATCACCGACGCGGGCAAGAAGTTCGACTGGTACACTTACTCCGGCTACCGCCGCTATCACGCCGAGTGCCACGTCTGCCACGGCCCGGACGGCATGGGCTCGACCTACGCGCCGGCGCTCAAGGACTCGCTCAAGCACCTCTCCTACGAGGAGTTCATCGGCATCCTGGCCGGCGGCAAGCAGGACGTTAGCTCGTCCGACCAGAAGGTCATGCCCGCCTTCGGCGATAACAAGAACGTCATGTGCTACTCGGACGACCTCTACGTCTACCTGAAGGCCCGCGCTTCCGGCGCGATGGGTCGCGTCCGCCCGGGCGACAAGGAAGACAAGCCCGAAGCCGCCAAGAAAGCCGAGAAGGAGTGCATGGGCGGCTGATGCGCCGCGCACGCACCCACGCCGCCGTCGCGATCGCGCTCCTGCCTCTCCTGGCAGGGGTGCGGGACGCGGCGGCGCAGAACGTCCCCGATCTCGTCACTGCCGACGTGCTTCGCGTCTGCGGCGACCCGGGCAACATGCCGTTCTCCGAGCGCAAGGAGGACGGCTTCGAGTACCGCATCGCGGCGATCATCGCCGACGAGCTGAAGATCAAGGTCCGCTACTACTGGCTGACCCAGGGGCCCGGCTTCGTCCGCAACACCCTCGGCACCGGCCTGTGCGACCTGATCGTCGGGTCGGCTCTCGGCAGCGAGGGCGTGCAGAACACCAATCCGTACTATCGCTCGGTCTACACGCTCATCGTGAAGCAGGGCGATCTGGCGGGGGTGACCGGGCTCGACGACCCCAAGCTCAAGGGCAAGCGCATCGGCGTCATCGCCGGGACGCCGCCGGTCAACCGGATGGGCGACCTCGGCCTGATCTCGAGCATGAAGGCCTACGCGCCGTATCAGCTCGACCCGGCCCGCAAGAACCAGACGGTGGGTGCCGAGATCGTGTCCGACCTCGCGGCCGGGCAGATCGACGCCGCGGTGCTCTGGGGACCGTCCGCCGGGTGGCTGGCCAAGCAGAGCGGCACGGCGATGGACGTGATCCCGCTCCTGAAGGAGCCGGATCGCCCGCCGATGAGCTACCGCATCGCCATGGCGGTACGGATCGGCGAGAACGACTGGAAGCGGTCGCTGAACACCATCCTGCGCAAGCGCCGCTCCGACATCGAAGCGGTGCTTCGCGACTTCGACGTGCCGCTGCTCGAAGAGGAAGAGAACAAGCTGCTCGCGCCGAACGCGCACTGAACGCATCGTCGACAGGATATCATAACACTCGCGAAGGGTCGGGCGAACGCCCGGCCCTTCGTCGTTCCGGGATGCGTTCAGTTCCGCTCGATGCCGCTGCGGTCGAGCTTGGCCAGCGCGTCGGCGACGGTCTCGCCGCCGATGACGAGGTCGGGCGCGATCTCGGCGAGCGGCACCAGCACGAAGGCGCGCTCGCGGACGTAGCGGTGCGGAAGGACGAGGCGCTCGTCCGAGACCTCGGCGCCGGCATAGGACAGCACGTCGATGTCGATCACGCGCGGCCCCCAGCGGCGCTCGCGGATGCGGCCGAGATCGCGCTCGACGCCGAGGCAGGCATCGAGGAGGGCGTGCGGGTCGAGGTCGGTCTCGATGGCGAGGGCGCCGTTGAGGAACCAGTCCTGATCGGTCTCGCCCCAGGGCGGGGTGCGGTAGTCGGACGACCGCGCGGTGATCCGGATGCCGGGAACCGCCGCGAGCCCCCGCACCGCGGCGGCGAGATGCCCGGCCTTGTCGCCGATGTTGCTGCCGAGGCCGAGATAGGCTTGCATCATGCCCGGGCCTCCCGCCTGCGGGTGATCAGGACCGCGATCCCGTCGAGGTTCGCGGGAACCGGCGCGCTCGGCTTGTCGACCCGGACGGTGATCGCCTCGAGAGCCGGAAACCGCGCCAGGATCTCGCCGGCGATCGCCTCGGCCAGCGCCTCGATCAGGTCGAAGCGCCGCTCGGTGGCGATCGAGACCGCGATGGCGGCGAGGTCGGCGTAGCTCACCGTCCGCGTCACGTCATCGGAGCGGCCGGCGGGCGCCAGGTCGAGGGCCGCATCGAGCGACAGGTAGAAGCGCTGCCCGAGGCGCGTCTCCTCGGGCAGCACGCCGTGATGGGCGAAGACCGCGATGCGCTCGACGAGGATGCGGTCGCTCATCGGCGGTCTCCCGGGCGCAGGACGGCGTCGACCACGCGCATCGCGTCGACATGGGCGGCGACGTCGTGGACGCGGACGATGTCGGCGCCGAGCGTCGCGGCAAGCGCATGCGCCGCGAGCGATCCGTTGAGCCGGTCGGCCGGCGCGGTCTCGCGGTCGTGCAGCCGGCCGAGCAGCGACTTGCGCGAGACGCCCACGAGGATGGGGAAGCCGAGGGCGCGGATCTCGGGCAGGCGCCGCAGTGCTTCGAGGTGCTGGTTCCAGCTCTTGCCGAAGCCGATGCCCGGATCGAGCACGATGTCGCCGTCGGGGATGCCGGCCCGGCGGGCGATGCCGAGCGAGACCTCGAAGAAGCGCAGCATGTCCGAGACGATGTCGAGGCCGGCGTCGATCGTCTCGCGGTTGTGCATGATCATCACCGGCGCGCCGTGGTCGGCGGCGACGAGGGCGATGTCGGGCTCGCGCTGCAGGCCCCAGACATCGTTGACGATGCGGGCGCCGGCCGCCAGCGCGCTCTCGGCGGTCGAGGCCTTGTAGGTGTCGATCGAGATCGGGACGGAGAGCCGGTTCGCCAGGGCCCGGATCGCCGGAAGGACGCGGGCCTGCTCCTCCTCGGCCGGCACCGGAACATGGCCGGGGCGGGTGGACTCGCCGCCGATATCGACCAGCGCGGCGCCCTCGGCAGCCAGCGCGTCGGCCTGCCGGCAGGCGGCTTCCTCGCCGACAAAGCGGCCGCCATCCGAGAAGGAATCTGGCGTGACGTTGAGGATGCCCATCACGAGGGTCCGCCGGCCCAGTTCGGGCAGCAAGCCGGCGAGGGCGGCGGGTCGATGGCTCAAGGGGCGTCGCTTCTCTGGCTCGTCGCGGGCGGCTCCCGCCGCGTCGATGTGGCCGGTTTTTCCGGGCGAAGCAACGGCGCCCGTTGCCATGAGAAAAGGCCGCCCGGTACCGGGCGGCCTCTCCAAGGTTCCTGGGCGACGCCTCAGCCGCGGTAGCAGCGGATCTCGGCCTCGGCCTGGGCGCGGCGGAGGTCGGCGACCTTGTCGTCGAACACCTTGGTCGACTTGAACTCGTTCGAGCGCGCGCCGATGCCCTGGCGCATCGAGAGCACGGTGCTCGCCTGCACGTACTTGTCGTAGGGCAGGATCGCCGCGAGCTGGTCGATTGAGCAGGTGCAGCGCTGCATCGCCTCGCGGGTCTGGCCGTTGGCGGCCATGCAGCCGAAGACGTAATCGACGCGCGCGTCGGTCGGGTAGTCGTTCTCGGCATCCGCCGCGACGACCGGCATCGCCAGCATCGTCAGCGCGAAACCGGACAGGGCAAAGCCCTCAACCAGCTTTCTGATCATAGCTCAGCCGCTCCTCCAAGAGTTCGCCGCCCTCGGCATTCTTCGATTGCGCCTCGATCGAGACGATCTCGCCGGGCACCTCGGGAGAGGTGACGAAGGTGTAGGTCATGTTGTCCATGCCGCGCATGCGCTGGGCCATCCCATCGCCGAGGAAGGGCCTGGACACCACCTGCCAGGCGTCGACCGAGCGGCCCTTGTAGTCGACCTTGATCGGCGTGACGGTGGCGCCGTCGCGAAGGCCCTTGCGGATCGCGAGCTTCAGGTAGCGCGGGTTGGCCTGCAGCACCCGGGCGAGATTGGTCAGGTGGTTCTCCAGGAACAGCGGGATCACCGGGTTGCCGGACATGTCCTCGAACGGGCCGGCGGGGAACCGGTTGGTGCCCGAGAACATCTCGACGGCGATGTTGCGGCCGTCGCCGCCCGTACCCGGCTCGAGGGTGAGCTTGATCGTGTCGTCGAGCGGCGGCCCGAACGGGCCCTTCGCGATGCCGGACCGGCGCAGGTAGTCGTAGGTCAGCGTCGAGCCGGCGGCGGCGTTCTTCAGCTGCGGCTGCTCGAACAGCAGGTCGGCCGCGCTCGGGGGCGCCGCGGCGTTCGCCTGTTCCGGCGCGGCTGCGGCGGGGGCAGGAGCCGGGGCGGCGGGTGCCCCCTCGACGGCGAGCGCCGGGGTCGCGGCAAGCAGCGCAGCGACGATCACGAAACACTTCACGAGAGGGCGTCCTCCTTGCGTGGCGCCGGGATGTTGGCCCCGATCGTCCGGTAGGTGTAGTCGGGCGGCGTCTCGGCCGCCTCCTCGACGGCGAGCGCCCGCACCTTGGCGTGCAGGGGCGACAGCGAGCAGGCGGGGTCCGTCGCCGCCGCATCGCCGGCGAGTGCCAGCGCCTGGCAGCGGCAGCCGCCCCAATCCTTCTCGCGCCGGTCGCAGGAGCGGCAGGGCTCCTGCATCCAGTCGGTGCCGCGATAGGCGGTGAAGGCCGGGGCGTTCGCCCAGATGTCGCCGAGCGAATGCTCGGTCACGTGCCAGAACTCGAGATGGCTGATCGTCTCGGCCGCATGGCACGGCAGCACCTTGCCCTGCGGCGTCACGTTGATCAGCTTGCGGCCCCAGCCGCCGGCACAGGCCTTCGGGTACTTCGCGTAGTAGTCCGGCACGACGAGATCGATGACGAGCTGGCCCTTGAGGCGCTCGCGGGCCGCCTCGACGATGCGGATCGACTGATCGACCTGAGCCTTGTCCGGCATCAGCGCGGCGCGGTTGACGTAGGCCCAGCCGTAATACTGCGTGTGCGCCACCTCGAGGCGCTTGGCGCCGAGCTTCACCGCGAGGTCGATGAAGCCCTCGACCTCGTGGATGTTGCCGCGGTGGATCACCGAGTTCAGCGTCAGCGGCAGGCCGAGCTCGGTCACCTTGGCGGCGAACTCCATCTTCTGCGGCTGCGCGTTCTTCAGGCCGCCGATCTTCTCGGCGTTGGCCGCGTCCACGCCCTGCACCGAGAGCTGCACGTGGTCGAGGCCGACGTCGTAGAGTGCCTGGAGCTTGGACAGGGCGCCGCCGACGCCGGAGGTGATCAGGTTCGAGTACAGCCCGAGCTTGGCGCAGGTCTCGGTGATCTCGACGATGTCGTTGCGCGCCGTCGGCTCGCCGCCGGACAGGTGGACATGGAGCACGCCGAGGCCCGCGGCCTCGGTCAGCACCCGCTGCCAGGTCGCGGTGTCGAGCTCGCGCGAGCGCCGGTCGAGGTCGAGCGGGTTCGAGCAGTACGGGCAGCGCAGCGGGCAGCGGTGCGTCAGCTCGGCGAGCAGCCCGACCGGGGCCGGGATCGCCGCCGCGTTCGGGGTCAGCGCGTTCATCGCTCCAGCACCCTCTTTCCGGCGAGGTCGTTCAGCATGGCCAGCACGTCGACCTCGATCGCGCGCGGGTCGGCGGCGTAGGACTCGCCGAGCCGGTCGGCGATGGCGGCGACGCTGGTCTTGCCGTCGACGAGGTTGAGGACCGCGACGGCGTTGGCGTCGAGGTCGAAGGTGCGCTCGGGGGCGAGCAGCACGTGCTTGTCGCGGGTCTGGTCGAACCGCATCCGCACGCCGCGGGGCAGGCGCGGCACGTCGGTCGCCGACAGGCGGCCGGTGCCGGGCGCCCCCCCTTGCGTCTCGGCGACGAGCCCGGTGCCGGGCGTCCAGGCGTCGGGCGGGATCATCCCGGGCGCGACGTAGGCGAAGTACAGCGCGTCGAGCTGGGTCCACAGCACGTTGCACTTGAAGGTCAGCGCCGCCATCGCCTGACGTTGCAGCTCGGGCGTGGTGGCATGGCGCTTGACGTAGTCGAGGGCGAAGTCGGCGTCGCGCGGCGCCTGGGTCATGCGCTTCTCGAAGTACGCCAGCGTCTCCTTGGTGATGAAGTCGTAGTTCTTCAGCATGCCCGAAACGCGCTCGGAGATGATGTTCGGCGAGAACATCTCGGTGAGCGACGAGGCGATCGCCTCCAGCAGCGAGCGCTCCGCGACGAAGTGCACGTAGGCCTCGACCGAGAACTTGGTGGCCGACAGGATGCCGGCGGTCGACTCGACGTAGTCGCGCCGGAAGCCGACGCCCTCGGCGAGCTTCAGCCAGCGCTCGATGCCGCCGTCGCCCGGCGCATCGCCGTCGTGGTCGACGATGCGCTGGCGCCAGACGCGGCGGAGCGCGGCGTCGGTCATCCGCGCCAGCACCGCGGCGTCCTTCACCGGGATCATCGCCTGGTAGTAGTAGCGGTTCAGCGCCCAGGCCCGGACCTGATCCTTGCTCAGCTTGCCGTCGTGCAGCAGGCGGTGGAACGGATGCAGGTTGTGATAGCGCCGGGCGCCGATGTCGCGCAGCGCCGCCTCGAGCTCGTCGGGGCTGAGCAGGCGCTCGGACGTGTCGGATTGAGGGGTCGGGAACACTGCGTTCATGGCGTCACCAAGCGTCCGTTCGGAGGCGTTTCCTGGTCGTCTGTCGATCACCGCGTCTGGCGGCGGCTTCGCGGCGCAATCGAATCGCGCACGTCCGGTCATGAGATAGGTCGCGGGGCCGACAAATGCCAACCGCGCCCGGTCGTCGCCGTCAGAGGCTCAGGGTGAGCCCGTCATGGGCGACGACCCATCCGTCCGCCTCGACCGCCGCGCGCTCGGGCGAGCCTTCGACGAGGACGGGGTTGGTGTTGTTGATGTGGACGAAGACGCGCGAACCGATCGCGACGTCCTTCAGGCCGGCGACCGAGCCGCCGTCGCCCCGCATCGGCACGTGCCCCATGCGCCATCCGGTCTTGGTGCCGACGCCGGCGCGGATCATGTCGTCGTTGTGCAGCACCGTGCCGTCGAAGAGCAGCGCGTCGACGCCGGCGATCCGGGCCTTCAGATCCTCGGTGACGCGGGCGCAGCCGGGAATGTAGGCGAGGCGGCGGCCGCCGGCCTCGATCATCGCGCCGACCGTGCTCTCGGATTCGGCGCCGAGCTCGAGATCAGCATCCTCGAGCCAGAGCGGGACCTTGCCGGGCACCGAGAACAGCGTGACCGCAAGTCCCGGCAGCGGCTCGAAGCGCTGGCCGAGCGTGATCGCCTCCCGGGCGACGACGCCCTCGGCCATCACGTCGAAGACGCGGTTCTCGGCGACCGAGCCGAGGATGCTGCCGGTGCCGTAGAGCGTGTAGGGCTGGCCCTCGCGCAGCGTCAGAAGGCCGGCGACGTGATCGACGTCGCCGTTGGTGAGCAGCACCGCGCGGATCGGCGAGTGGCGCAGGCCTTCCCGCGGATGCATCGCCGGGTTGTCGAAAAGTTGCTGCCGGATGTCCGGCGAGGCGTTCACCAGGAGCCAATCCCCGCCATCGGTGGAGACGGCGATGCTCGACTGGGTCCGCGGCCTGACGCGGTCGGGCTCGCTGCGGGCGAGCCGGCAGTTCGGGCAGCGGCAATTCCACTGGGGAAGCCCGCCGCCGGCAGCCGAGCCGAGGATCAGGACGCGCATGGAGTGGTCCGATGCAGCCAACAACCCTCAGCTCGGCGCAACACCTCAGTTGAAGGTGTCGATCTCGGCGGACTCGTAGCTGGTGACTTCCATGCCGACGCAGATTTCGGAAACGATCGGGGCAGCCCAGGTCATGGTGTTTCTCCGTCTGATTACGAACATCCGGTGCCGAAAGGCAAACTTAAGAGTACCCTAAGACACTGATGGCGCTTTTGTTTTCCGGCGCGGCACGGGTATCCGCAATTCCGGCCCCGGCATCAAGCACTAAATTGCCTAATGCTCCCAAATTTTTTGTGAGGCTTCGGCGTTGCAGGCTCCCGCGGGACGCGACGTCTCCGTGGCGAGCGTCAGTGTCGGTAGTCCGGCCCACGCGAGTCCAGCATGAAGCCGCGGCCCCGCACCGTGACCAGAAGCGGGCCGCCGTGCCGGACGAAATCGGCCATCTTCGAGCGCAGGTAGCCGACATAGACATCGACCACGTTGAGGGAGAGGCCGCCCTGGCTCGCCCACAGCCGCTCGAAGATGTCGGCTCGGGTGACCGGGCGGTTCACGCTCTCCATCAGCATGGCCAGAAGCTCGGCCTCGCGCGGGGTCAGGCGGGCTGAGGCCTCGCCGCAGGTGACCTGGCGGGTGTCGAGGTCGAGGACGAGCTTGCCGGCGTTGATCAGCGTGCGCGGCCCCTCCGCCGCCTGCCGGCGCAGCAGGTGCGTGCGCAGCCGCGCCACCAGCTCGTCGAAGACGAACGGTTTCACGATGTAGTCGTCGGCGCCGAGCGCGAGGCCTTCGGCGCGGTCGCGGATCTCGTCGCGGGCCGAGAGGAACAGGATCGGCCCGGGATAGCCGCCCTCGCGCAGGCTGCGGCAGACGTCGTGCCCCGAGCCGTCGGGCAGGGTGATGTCGAGAACCACCGCCTCGGGGCTCTCGTTCCGCGCCGACGCGAGCGCGTCGCCGACGCAGCCGGCGGTGCCGACGGAGAACCCCTCCGCCTCAAGGCCGCGGGTGAGAAGGCCGCGGATGTCGATGTCGTCCTCGACCACGAGGATTCGCGTCATGCCGCGTCGTCCTTCCGAATCTGTCGTTCGTCTCGGCTCGTCACGTCGTCGAGCGTCAGGTCGAGGAGCGGGATCTCCAGGGTCACCCGCGCCCCGGCGCCGTTCTCGCCGGCGCCGAGAACGATGGTGCCATCATGCTGCTCGATCAGCCAGCGCGCCAGGGCCAATCCGATCCCGAACCCCATCTCCGCCGGGCGGTCGCCGCGGCGGAAGCGCTCGAACAGGCTCTGCTCGCTGTCGCCGAAACCCGGCCCGTCGTCTGTGACGGTGATGCGGGCCGGCGCCGTGCCGCCGCCGGACAGGGCGACCTCGACCCGGGTGAGGCCGGTGGCGTGGCGCAGGGCGTTGTCGATCAAGCTCTCGACGACCTGGCGCAGCCATTCCCGGTCGGCGAGCACCTCCATGTTCCGCGGGCCCGGCTCGAACGCGAGCGCGACGCGGCGGCGGGCGCCCTCCGAGGCGAGGTTGTCGACCGCCTCGGCCAGGACCGGCGCGAGCTCGAGGGCGCGGCGGTCGAGCTCGATCTCGCCCGATTCTGAGCGCGCCACCCGCAGAAGATCCTCGACGCGCAGCTTCAGGCGCATCGCGCGCTTGCGGATGGTGGCGAAGGCGGGGGCGTGGTCGGTGATGCGCGGGCCGGCGCGGGCCGCGAGGTCGCATTCCCCAAGGATGACGGTGAGCGGAGTGCGAAGCTCGTGGCTGACGTCGGCGAAGAACCGGCGTCGCGAGCGGTCGACGGCCTCGAGGCGCGCATTGGCGGCGCGGAGATCGGCGGTGCGCGCCTCCACCGTGTCCTCCAGGGCGGCGCGGTCGGCGGCGACGCGGCCCTCGCGGCGGGACAGGCGCGCGGCCATGCGATTGACGTTGGCGACGAGCAGGCCGAGCTCGTCCCGAATCGCGACGGAGAGACGCGTGTCGAGCTTGCCGCCGCCGATGGCGCCCGCGGCGCGACGCACCGCCTCGATCCGCGCCAGGGTCGGGCGGGTGATGCTGCGCCACAGCAGCACGACGAGGCCGAGCGCCGCGAGCACCGCCAGCGCGGCCGCGATCCGCAGGCGCTGCGAGAGGTCGCGCGCCGCATCCGAGCCGAGCACCATGCTGCGGCGCTCCGCCTCGATCAGGAACGAGAGCGGCTGGCCGGTCATCGCACCGAAGCCGTTGAGCGCGCCCTTGATCGAGTTCTGACGCTTCTCCGGATCGGTCTGGCGGACGATCTGCGCCACCTGGCGGTCGAGGATCACGCGGGCGGCGCGCAGCTGCGCCATCGGGCGGCTTCGCAGGGCGTACTGCATCCGGTCCTGCGGGTCGTCGCTGCCGGCGACGGATCTCGACAGCGCCTCGTCGACGGTCGTGAGCGCCCGGTCGACGTTGCTGCGCGCGATCCCCATCGCCTCCGGTGCGAGATCGGGATTGCCGATGGTCTCGACCGCCGCCATGCCGAACTGCGTCATCCGGCCCGACAGCTCGGCCAGAAGCTCGAGGCGGCCCTGCGCCGCCAGCGTCCGGTCGATGGTGCGCTCGGCCGCCCCGATCGCCGCGAGCACGCCCGCCGCCGCCAGGACGACGACGAGGGCGATCGACCCGAGCAGCAAGGCGAAGCGGACCTTCAGCGAGCGCATCGTCCCATTCCCGGCCGCATGCGCGGCGCTCCTCGTCCTCGGTTTCCTCAGGGCGCGACCGCGTCGAGAACCGGGCAAGGACGCGCCCCCCGCGTTTCGAGAGAGGGTTTTGGGTCGTTTCAGCGCGAAAGCCAACACGGGCCGCGCCCTGTCACGCCTCTCCGTCGCGAAGCGGATGCAGTCCCCCTCTCAGTCCTGGCTCGGGCCGCCCTCGGCCTCCTCGACCTCACGGCTCTCCTCGACCTCGGGCGCGACCTGGCCGTAATTCAGCACCGCGACCAGGGTGATGCCGCCGAAGACGTTGCCGAGCAGCGTCGGCACGAAGAAGCGCTCGGCGTACTCGCCCATCGTCGCCGCGCCGGTGACCACGAGGTAGAACGCCTCGACCGAGCCGGCGACGATGTGGGCGAGCCCGCAGAGCGAGACCAGCCAGGTCATCAGGAAGATCACGAACGGCGCCGCGGTCCCGGTGGCCGGCAGGAACCACACCATCAGGGCGATCATCCACCCGGCGAAGATCGCCTTCAGCACCGTGTCCCAGAACGGAAACGCGATGGCCTGGTGGCTGATCTCGGCGAAGGCGGCCTTCACCGACGGCTCGAACGCGCCGGAATGCGCCAGCACGGCGGCGATCGCCAGCGTCGCCAGGATGTTGCCCGACAGCACGACGATCCACAGCCGCAGCACCCGCCACGCGGTCTTGGCCGAGCGGTCGTGCAGCAGCGGCAGGATCGGCGTGATGGTGTTCTCGGTGAACAGCTGCTGGCGCCCGAGCACCACCACCAGGAAGCCGACCGCGTAGCCCATCGTCGTCAGGATCTTGGTCCACTCGCCCTCGGGCAGGTGGGTCTTGAGCACCCCCGGCACGATCAGCGAGAGCGCGATGCTGAGCCCCGCCGCGAAGGCCGAGAGGAACAGCGCCCCCCCGTTCCGCCGCAGTTCCTCGTTGCCCTCGCGCCGGATCACCTCGTGCAGGACGAAGGCGTCGGGGCGACCGATCCCGGCCACCGCCTCCTTGTGCGCGTCGCGCCGAGATTCCTTGTCGTCCTGCTTCGGCTCGGCCATCACGCAAACGCTCCACGAACCGGATTCAGGGACGGATCGGCCGTCAGCCGCGAAGGCGCGACACCAGCGCCTCGATCTCGGCCCGCGCGCGCGCCACCGAGGCGGCGTCCTTGCCGCGGGCGACGATGCGGTTGGCGAACCCGTCCTGCGTCATCGACGGATAGGAGCCGATCGACACGTCGGCGTAGGCCTTCGCGATCTCGGCGAGGTCGGCGGCGTAGTTGCCCTCGGGCAGGTTGCCCGCCTCCACCGTCTCGGACAGCATCCGCGCGCCGGTCGGCAGCGTTGGGCCGATCTGGTCGAGCATCGCCTGCATGATCGACGGCACGCCGGCCATGACGAAGACGTTGCCGATGCGGAAGCCCGGCGCCTTCGAGATCGGGTTGGCGATCAGGTCCGCGCCGTCCGGGATCCGCGCCATGCGCAGGCGCGCGGCGTTCAGGTCCTCCGGCTTGTGGCGCTCCAGCAGCATCGCCCTGGCGCGGGGATCGACGTCGATGCCGACGCCGAAGGCCTTGGCGACGCAATCGGCGGTGATGTCGTCGTGGGTCGGGCCGATGCCGCCGGTGGTGAACAGGTAGGTGTGGCCGGCCCGGAGTGCGTTCACGGCGCCGACGATGGCGTCCGGCTCGTCGGGGACGATCCGAACCTCGCGCAGGTCGATGCCGACGGCGGTGAGATAGTCGGCGATCGTGCCGATGTTCTTGTCCTTCGTCCGGCCGGACAGGATCTCGTCGCCGATCACCAGGATCGCGGCGGTGATGCTCGTGGAATCGATTGTCATGGGGCTCGCCGTCCTCGGTCCCGCCGCAGATAGCGCGGCGGCGGCTGCGCGACCACCGACGGCGCTTTCATGCGCGGGCGCCTGTCGGCTATGGACCGCCACCGCGACGCAGCCCGGACCCCATGCGCTTTCCCGAACCCCTGATCGAAGGCCGCCTGGTGCAGCGCTACAAGCGCTTCCTCGCCGACGTGGACCTCGCCGACGGCACGCGCGTCACGGCGCATTGCGCCAATCCCGGCGCGATGATGGGCCTGAACGCCGCCGGCAACCGGGTTCTGCTCTCGCCGGCCGACGGCCCGACGCGCAAGCTCAAGTATTCCTGGGAGCTAGTGGAGGCCGACCTGCCCGGCGGCCCGCAATGGGTCGGGATCAACACGATGCGCCCGAACGCGCTCGTCGCCGAGGCCTTCGCCGCCGGCGGTCTCGCGCCGCTCGATGGCTACGCGGCATTGAGGGCGGAGGTCCGCTACGGCGCGGCGAGCCGCGTCGACTTCGTGGCGAGCGGCGAGGGGCTGCCGCCGGTCCACGTCGAGGTGAAGAACTGCCACCTGATGCGGCGAGCGGGCCTCGCCGAGTTTCCCGACTGCATCGCCGCCCGCAGCGCGCGGCACATGCGGGACCTCGCCGAGGTCGTCGCGGCCGGCGGGCGCGCGATGGTGATCGTCGTGGTCCAGATGCGGGCGGACGCCTTCGACGTCGCCCGCGACATCGATACCGCCTTCGACCGGGCTTTTCGCTTGGCGCGTGCGGCGGGGGTCGAGACCTACGCCTATCGCTGCCGGATCGACCGGGAGGGCGTGACGATCGCCGACGCGATCCCGATCGTCACTCCGCCCTGACGCGCGTTTTCCGCGCTCCCCGGCGCATGGTACGGTGGTGGCGAGGCTGCGGCGTGCGCTCCGGCCGCCTGAGGCATCCCGATGGCCGATCGCGCGATCCGTGAACCCGTCCTGTTCGATGTCGCCGACTTCCGCGAGTTCCTCGAGACGCGTCCGTCGGAGGAGCGATGGGAACTGATCGCGGGGCTTCCCATGCAGTCGGCGGCGCCGCGGATCGGGCATCAGCGCATCGCCAGCAACTTCGAGCGCCATCTCAACGCGGCGCTCAGGAGCCGCCGCCCGGAATGGCACGCCGACCGCGAGATCGGGATCGAGGTCTCGCCGGATTCGCCCTATCGACCCGAGCCCGAGGTGACGATGATCGACACCGACATCGACACCGAGCGCAATTTCACGGATCGCTTCCATCTCGTGATGGAGGTGCCGTCGGCGAGCGACCGCGGGCGCATCCTGGCGAGCAAGCTCCGGTTCTATCGGGAGCACCCGCCGAACCGCTGCATCGTGATCGTCGACCAGGATGCGGTCGCAGTGACGATCCACGAGCGCGACGCGGCGGACCTTTGGGCGGTCCGGGTGCTCCGCTCGGCCGGCGACGTGATCGAATTCGCCGAGCTCGGCTCGATCTGCACGGTCGGCGACCTCTACGAGAACACGCATCTCGACCCGCGGCGCGCGGCGCCGACCTGATCCTCGCAGGATCGGTGAAACCGGCGGCCGGTTTCGCGATCGGAGCCTGCTCAGGCGCTACGCTCGAACATCCGGTTCAGCCGGGTGCGGCCGATCTCGCGGTAGCCGTGGCCTTCCAGGAGCTTGGGCAGATCGATCTGCCACTGGTCGGTGCCGTCCTCGATCACCAGCAGCGTCGGCAGCAGGGCAGGGGGCGCCTCGCGCAGGAACGGCTCGAGGATCAGGTCCTCGGCGCCCTCCACGTCGAGCTTGATCGCGTCGATCCGGGTCAGGCCCTCGCTGCGCACGAGGTCCATCAGGGTCACCGCAGGCACCTTGATCTGCGCGCTCTCGTTGGTGCCGACGATCTTGAGGCTCGATTCGCCGCGATTGCGCGGATCGACGAACAGCGTCAGCTCGCCGGCCTTGTCGGCGACCGCGCAGGCTACGGCCTTGACCGAATGGAATGCATTCTGCGCGATGTTGAAGGTCAACCGGTCGAACACGTCGGGCTGCGGCTCGACCGCGACGATCCGCGCCTGCGGTCCGGCGAACGCGGCCACGAACAGGGCGTAGGCGCCGATGTTGGCGCCGATGTCGAGGAAGACGCAGCCCGGCCGAAGCCGCGCCTTGAGCAGGGCGCGCTCCTGCGGGTCGAAGAATTGCGGCGTGAACAGCACCTTCTTCTCGCAATTGTTGTTGTAGGGGTGCAGCCGCATCCGGGCGCCGAGGCGCTCGACGTCGAGGGGCTTGCCGCGCATCAGCGTGATCGCGAGGCGGCGCAGGAACATCGCCATCCGCCGTCCGCGCCAGGACTCGGGCGAGATCCGCACGGTCCGCCGGGCGATCGCCGCGACGAGGCCGGCCGGGGCGTAGGTGCCGTAGGGCTGAAGGTCGCTCATGCCGGGCTGATGCCAGCCGCGCCGCCCGCGGGCAAGCATCACGCGCGTTGCCGATCGGCGCCGCGGCTCTTACAGCCGGCACGGACCGCGCGGGCCGGTACGCATGACGAGGAGCGGCGACCATGGACAGCTTCGATTCGGACGGCGTGCGCATCGCCTACATCGACGTGCCGGCCTCCGGCGGCAGCGGCGACCCGATCCTGCTCATCCACGGCTTCGCCTCGAACCACGTCGTCAACTGGGTCAACACGACGTGGGTGCGCACGCTCACGCAGGCCGGCTACCGCACCATCGCGTTGGACAACCGCGGCCACGGCGAGAGCGAGAAGCTCTACGACCCTGCCCGCTACGGCTCCGAGGACATGGCCGGCGACGCCGTGCGCCTCCTCGACCATCTCGGGATCGAGCGCGCCGACGTAATGGGCTACTCGATGGGCGGGCGCATCACCGCGCACCTCGCCCTCGACCACGCCGCGCGGGTGCGCTCGGCGCTGATCGGCGGCCTCGGCCTGCATCTCGTCGAGGGCAAGGGCCTGCCCTCGGGCATCGCCGAGGCGTTGGAGGCGCCGGCGGCCGCGAAGGCGGCGAACCCGACGGCCGCCGCCTTCCGCACCTTCGCCGAGCAGACGAAGAGCGACCTGCGCGCGCTCGCCGCCTGCATCCGCGGCTCGCGCCAGACGCTGTCGCGCGCCGAGATCGGGCAGATCGACGTGCCGGTTCTCGTCAGCGTCGGCACCCTCGACACCGTCGCGGGCTCCGGCCCCGGCCTCGCGGCCTTGATGCCGAACGCGCGAAGCCTCGAGCTCGAAGGCCGCGACCACAGCTCCGCCGTCGGCGCCAAGCCGCATCGCGACGGCGTGCTGGCCTTCCTCGCCGCGCGGCCCTGAGGCCGGCGCGGCCGCATCACTTCAGCTTCGCATAAGCCTCGTCGAAGGCGGACTTCACCTCGGCGCAGGTGGCCGCGTCGGGCGCCGACATCGAGCGCACGCCGTCGGCGACGCCCTCCTTGAAGCGGGTCATCGCCGGGCTCGGGCCGCCGGTGTCGATGCCCGAGCCCGTGAGCATGGTGTCGGCGAGCTGAGAGACCTGATCCTTCGGCATCTTGCAGAAGGTGGCGGCGCCCGTGAACTGGCCGAAGCCGAAGGCGAGCTCCTCGGGCGTCTCGGCCGAGGCGGGGGCCGGGCCGGCGAGCGCACAGGCGAGCAGGAGCGTAGAGAGGGCACGGTTCATCGATCGTCGTCCAGGCAGTGGCGTGAAGTCCAGCGACGAGGCATGCCGGCCCGGCCGTTCGCGGTCCAGGCGCGCGCAGGCGGTCCCGACGCGTTTGGGACGTACGGTCAAGGATACGGGACGGCGCGTTTTCCGGCGCGGCAACGGCCGGTCGAGAGGCGCGGGCGGGGGCTTAGGATTGACCGGCCCGGCCGCCTCGACTACGAACCGCTCGTCACCGCGGCTCCTTCAGGGGCCGCTTGGCGTTTTCATACGCACCCGTGAGTCGCCTTCGAGGCGGCTCTGTCGTCCCGGGCCGCAAGGCCGGCGGGAAGAGGAGGGCGCGTTCCTCACTATCTCGTTTGCGAGAGGACACGCGATATGTCGAAGCGGATTCAGGCCAAGCACAAGCTCGACCGCCGCATGGGCCAGAACATCTGGGGCCGCCCGAAGAGCCCGGTGAACCGCCGCGAGTACGGCCCCGGCCAGCACGGCCAGCGCCGCAAGGGCAAGATGAGCGACTTCGGCACGCAGCTGCGCGCCAAGCAGAAGCTCAAGGGCTATTACGGCAACATCACCGAGAAGCAGTTCCGCCGCTACTACGCCGAGGCGATCCGCCTGCGCGGCGACTCGAGCGAGAACCTGATCGGCCTGCTCGAGCGCCGCCTCGATGCCGTGGTGTACCGCTCGAAGTTCGTGGCGACGCCGTTCGCCGCCCGCCAGTTCGTCAACCACGGCCACATCAAGGTCAACGGGCGCCGGGTCAACATCCCGAGCTACCTCGTGAAGCCGGGTGACTTGATCGAGGTCAAGGAAGCCTCGCGCCAGCTCGAGATCGTGGTCGTCGCCTCGCAGCTCCCCGAGCGCGACGTGCCGGACTACATCGAGGTCGACCACCAGAAGATGACCGCCCGCGTCACCCGCGTGCCGGGCCTGACTGAGGTGCCGTACCCGGTGCAGATGGAACCGAACCTGGTGATCGAGTTCTACTCGCGCTGAGCCGATCGACGGATCACCGTCGTGCCGCTGGGAAGGGTCGTCCGAAAGGGCGGCCCTTTTCCATGTCCAGGGGGCGGACGTGTCGCGCGCTCGCGCGCGTTCACGCGTCCCTCCGTCGCCCGTCATAGCCGCCCGTCATTCCGGAGCGCCGGTGGCGAGCCCGGAATTCGGAACCGCAGGTCGTGCTCCCACCTGCCGCTTCGGCGACTCTGGCTTTCGGGCTCCGCTGCGCGGACCAGGAACGACGGCGCGGGTCGGAAGTGCCGGGTCGGGGCAGGCCGGATCGCCTGTGCAGAACCGGCGACGGCCGAGCCGTTCGGTATCAGTCGTCGCGCTTGCCGACCGCGCCCGCCCGCCGGATCGCATCGAGCGTCACCACGTGCGGCCCGGCGGGACCGGCGACCGCGAGCCGGGTGCGGCCGCCTGCCAGCATCATGGACAGCGCATCGCGCAACGTCGCCGTGTCCGCGATCTCCGGCGCGTCGGCGGCCGTTCCGGGCTCGGCGGCTTCGGAGACGGTGAGCAGCGCGAGCCGCCGCAGCGCCCGGTCCTCGCCGACGAAGGAGGCGACGAACGGGTCGGCCGGCGCGGCCAGCAGCGCCTGCGGCGCATCGGCCTGGACGACGCGGCCAGCCCGCATCAGCACGACGCGGTCGCCCATCAGCATCGCCTCGTCGATATCGTGGGTGACGATCAGCACGGTCTTGGACAGGCGCTTGAGGATCGCGCCGATCTCGGCTTGGAGCCGGCCGCGCGCCACCGGATCGACCGCGCCGAAGGGTTCGTCCATCAGGATCACCGGCGGGTCGGCGGCGAGCGCGCGGGCGACGCCGACGCGCTGGCGCTGTCCACCGGAGAGCGCGTCCGGGCGGCGGTCGCGGTAGAGCGCCGGATCGAGCCCGACGAGGTCGAGCATCGCGTCGACGCGCGCCGTGATCCGCGTCTTCGGCCAGCCGAGCAGCTCGGGCACGGTCGCGACGTTCCGCGCGACGCTGCGGTGGGGGAACAGGCCGATGCCCTGGAGCACGTAGCCGATGCCGCGCCGAAGCGCGATCGGGTCGACGGCCGCGACGTCGTGCCCGCCGAGCGTGATGCGGCCGGCATCCGGCTCGATCAGGCGGTTGACCAGGCGCAGGGTCGTCGACTTGCCGCAGCCGGACGGCCCGATCAGCACGCAGGTGGTGCCCTCGGGGATCGTCAGGTCAAGCCGGTCGACGGCGGGGCCGGGCGCCCCGGCGAAGTGCTTGGAGACGCCCTCGAACCGGATCACCGTCGGTGCGGCGCGCTCGGACCCGTGCCCTCAGCAGCCCTTGCAGATCGAGGACATCGAGTTGCGCGTGCGGGCGTCCCAGGCCTTGTCGCGGGCGGCCGAGGCCTTCTGCGCCTTGATCATCTCGGCCTCGTTCGCCGCCTTCATCGCGGAGGCCTTGCTCGCCTCGCTGGCGGGGGGCGCGCCGGACGGCCGCGGCACGGTCGCGCCGGTGGCGGCCTTCTCGGCGAGGGCGGGGGCGGTCGCGAGGGCGGGGATCAGCAGGAGGAAGGCGAGGCGGCGGATCATGGTCGTCTCCGGGGCGTCGCGCGTGCGGCCGGCCGCACGTCCTCGTGCGGATCCCGATCGGGCGCGTCGTCGATGCAACCCATCCTAACGTGCACCTGGTCAAAAACTATGGCACGCCGACATCGAGGCCGGCCGATCGCGCCGGAGCGGAGAGGGGAGCGTCGATTGCCCGCAGCGCGACAGGACGGCGGGGCACCGCGCAACCGTCGCGAGCAGGTCGCCGATGCGCTCGCGCGGCTCGCCCGGCGCCTGCCCGGGTTCGAGGCCGAGGCGATCGTCGATTCGGCGCTCGCCAGCCCGGGCCTGCGCGGGGCGGCGCCCGAGACGGCGGCCCGGCTTACGCTCGTCGCCTATGCCCGCCACGTCTTCACCGATTACGACGACCTCCTCGCCGAGGGCTACGACCGCGACAGCGCCCGCCACTTCGTCCTCGACGAGCTCAACGCCGTGCTGGCCGGCTGGGGCGCGGCGCCGATCCCGGAGGCCGATCCGGCCGACGACGCCGATGCGCCCTGAGGCGGTCCCGGTCGTTGCCGGGGGGCGTCCGGTGCGGATACACGGGGCGAGCGGGTTCGCGCGGAAACGGAAGCGTCGATCGTCACCATGAACGTGCTGGGCATCGAGACCACCTGCGACGAGACCGCCGCCGCGATCGTCGCGCCGGGGGAGGACGGCCGCGGCGTCATCCTGTCGAACGAGGTGCTGAGCCAGATCGCCGAGCACGCGGCCTATGGCGGCGTGGTGCCGGAGATCGCCGCCCGCGCCCATGTCGAGGTGCTCGACCGGCTGATCGCGCGGGCGCTCGACCGCGCCGGCTTGGTCCTCAAGGACGTGGACGGCATCGCGGTGGCGGCCGGCCCCGGCCTGATCGGCGGGGTGCTGATCGGCCTCGTCACCGCCAAGACCCTGGCGCTCGTGGCGCGCAAGCCCCTGCTCGCGGTCAACCATCTGGAGGCGCACGCGCTGACCGCGCGGCTGACCGACGGCCTGGCCTTTCCCTACCTCCTGCTGCTGGCGTCCGGCGGCCACACCCAGCTCGTGGCAGTGAAGGGCGTCGGCGACTACGTGCGCCTCGGCAGCACCATCGACGACGCCATCGGCGAAGCCTTCGACAAGGTCGCCAAGCTCCTGGGTCTGGCCTATCCCGGCGGCCCCGAGGTCGAGCGCATGGCGGAAGCCGGCGATCCGGAGCGGTTCACCCTGCCACGGCCGATGCTCGGGCGCCGCGACGCCAACTTCTCGCTGTCCGGCTTGAAGACCGCGCTGCGGATCGAGGCGGAGCGCACCGCGCCGCTCGCCGAGCGCGACGTCGCCGACCTCTGCGCCGGCTTCCAGGCCGCGGTGGTCGACGTGGTGGTCGACCGCGTCCGCGTGGCGCTGCGCACCTTCTCCACCGTCGCCGGCCACCCGACCGCGCTCGTCGCCGCCGGCGGAGTCTCGGCCAACGGCGCGATCCGGCGGGCGCTGGCCGCGCTCGCGGGCGAGGCGGGCCTCGCCTTCGTCGCCCCGCCGCTGGCGCTCTGCGGCGACAACGGCGCGATGATCGCCTGGGCCGGCATCGAGCGGCTGCGCCTCGGGCTGACCGACGACATCACCGCGCCGGCCCGCGCCCGCTGGCCCTTCGCCGACGCCCCCCGCCCCGAGGCCAGCGCCGGATGAGCGGCGCCGCCCGCCACATCCTCTCGCGCGGCAATCTCCGCGATCTCCGCGTGACGGAGCCCGAGCCGGAGGCGGCTCCGGCCCCCGTCGGCGAGCCGCAGGCGCGGTGGCGCGAGCTGGTCGACCGCCTCCTGCCGCAGGCCGCGCCGGACCATCCCGACTGGCCCGTCGTGAACGACCACTGCTTCGCCCGCATCCTGCTCGACAACGCCTGCAACGGGCCGTGGCGCGAGAGCGTGGCGGCGCCGGCCTGGGCCAACATGCCGCCCGACCGGCTCGCGGTCGCGATCGACCTCGGCAACGCCGTGCTCGCCGGCCGCGCCGACCTCGCCCTGCTCAACCGCCGCTCCCTGATATGGCGCGGCAAGCGCCGGCTGCCCAAGGCCCCCGACACCCTGGAGACCGGTTCGCTGCGCCTGCGCCGTTGGCGCCGATCGGACGACGAGCCGTTCGCGCGCCTGAACGCCGACCCCGCCGTGATGCGCCATTTCCCGAAGCTGAAATCGCCCGCCGAGAGCCTGACCGAGGCGCGGGCGCTCGACCGCCGCTTCGAGGCCGACGGCTTCGGGCCGTGGGCGGTCGAGGAGCCGGGCGGCCCGTTCCTCGGCTTCGTCGGGGCGATGCGGCTGATGCGGTCGATGCCGTTTTCCGGGGGCGAGCGCCCGGGCAGCCTGATCGAGATCGGCTGGCGCCTGAGCCCCGAGGCCTGGGGGCGCGGCATCGCCACGCGCGCCGCGCGCTTGGCGCTCGCCGACCTGTTCGGCCGCTGCGGGCTGCCGAGCGTGGTGGCGTTCACGGCGGTGGCCAACGCGCCGTCGCGACGGGTGATGGAGCGGCTCGGCATGGTGCGCGAGGCCGATTTCGACCATCCGGCGCTGACCGCCGGCCACCCGCTGCAACGGCACGTGCTCTATCGGCTCGCGGCGGCGGATTGTTCCGGAGACCCCGCATGAGCAGCGAGAACGCGCGACCCGTCGCGGTCGTCGGCGGCGGCGCATGGGGCACCGCCCTGGCGAACGCCGCCGCCGCGGCCGGTCGCCCGGTCACCCTGTGGCTGCGCGACGCCCGATCCGCCGCCACCCTCGAAGCCGAGCGCGAGAACCCGCGCTACCTGCCGGGCGTGAAGCTGCATCCGCGCATCCGGGCGACGGCCGAGGCCGACGACCTCGCCGCCGCCGAGGCGGTGCTGCTGGTCACGCCGGCGCAGACTTCCCGCGCGGTGCTCGGGCAGCTCGCGCCCGCCTTCGCGCCGGGCACGCCGGTGATCCTGTGCTCGAAGGGCATCGAGCGGACGACCGGCGCCTTCATGAGCGCGGTGGCGGCCGAGGTGCTGCCGGCGGGTACGCCCGTGGCGGTGCTGTCCGGCCCGAGCTTCGCGGTGGACGTCGCGCGCAACCTGCCGACGGCGGTCACTTTGGCGGCCGCGGATGCGGACCTCGCGGCGCGCCTCGCGCGCCTGCTGTCCGGCCCGGCCTTGCGGCTCTACCACACCGACGACGTCCGCGGCGTCGAGATCGGCGGCGCCGGCAAGAACGTGCTCGCGATCGCATCGGGCATCGTCGCCGGGCGCGGCCTCGGCGAGAGCGCGCGCGCCGCCCTGATCGCCCGCGCCTTCGCCGAGCTGATGCGGTTCGCGCGAAGCTTCGGCGGCCGGCCCGAGACGCTGATGGGCCTGTCGGGGCTCGGCGACCTGGTGCTCACCGCATCCTCCGCGCAATCGCGCAACTTCGCCTTCGGCCTCGCCCTGGGGGCGGGCGCCACGCCGGAAGCCGCCGCCGGCGGCAAGCTCGCCGAGGGCGCCTTCACCGCCACCGCCCTGGTCGGGCTCGCCCGCGGGCAGGGGATCGAGATGCCGATCGCGGAAGCCGTCGCGGCGATCGTGGCCGGGCGGGCGAGCGTCGAGGACGTGGTCGCCGCGCTGCTTGCCCGCCCGCTGAAGGCGGAATCCGAATGACTCCGATCCAGGCCTTCCTCGCGGGCGGCGGCACCGACGGCGCCGGCCGCACGCTGGCCACCGTGCTCGCCTTCGACGACGACCGCATCGAGGCGGTCCACGACTTCATCCAGTGGTGCTTCCCCCTCGAGCAGGCGAGCCGCGCGGTGCCCGGTGCGCCGGTGCTGACGCCGGCGGAGGCGGACTCGATCCGTCGCGATCCGGCCGCCCGCGAGGGCCTGCGCGCGGCGCTCGCGCGGATGCGTCGGTTCTACGCCGACACCGATCGCTGGCTCGCGCCCCACGACCACAACCACCTGCGCATCACCCGCATCCTCACGGCGATCCGCGACCTGCTCGACGAGGCGGAGGCGCAAGACTTCTACGCGTTCGCGACCGCGCGGAACGCAGGGGCCGGATCGCCGATCAACCCGGCGAGCCTCGCCTTCTGGGCCGCGGCGGTCGGCCGGTCCTGATCTTCGAGCAAGGGACGAGACGCATGCCCCACTGGCTCTACAAGTCCGAGCCCGCGACCTGGTCGTGGGCGCAGCAGGTCGCCGCCGGGGAAACCGGCACGCACTGGAACGGGGTGCGCAACCACCTCGCCAAGAAGCAGCTCATGGCGATGCAGGTCGGCGACCTCGGGTTCTTCTACCACTCGAACGAGGGCAAGGCCGTCGTCGGGATCGTGCGGGTGATCAAACCGTACTACCCGGATCACACCGACGCGAGCGGACGCTTCGGCATGGTCGACCTCGCCGCCGTCGAGACGCTGCCGAATCCCGTCACCCTCGACGCGATCAGGGCCGAGTCGGCGCTCAAGGACATGGTCCTTGTGAACAACTCACGCCTCTCGGTGCAGCCGGTGACGGAGGCCGAGTGGGCGCTGGTCCGGGCGATGGGCGGGCTCGGCTGATCGCCGGCCAGGGCATCGTGCGGGGTCGCATCCGCTTCGCGCGAGCCGGACCTCACCGCGCCTGGGGATGCGTCAGGCGGCCCTGGCGGCGGGCGCCTTGGCGCGGACCGACGCCGCGGGCTTCTCCGGCTCCGGGCCGACGGCGACGGCGGCGAGGGTGTCCATCACACGGCTCGCCGGCAGCGTGACGATCACCTCGGTGCCCTCGCGCGGCTTCGACTTCAGCGTGAAGTTTCCGCCATGCAGGTCGACGAGGCCCTTCACGATCGGCAGGCCGAGGCCGGAACCCTGCTCCGCGGTCTTGATCGCCAGCGAACCGCGGCCGAACGAGGACATCACGGTGCCGAGCTCGTCCTCCGGGATGCCGGGGCCGCTGTCCTTGACCGCGACGTACTGGCCGCCGGAGCTGGTCCAGCCGACCTTGATCGTGATCTCGCCGCCCGGCGGCGTGAACTTCACCGCGTTCGAGAGCAGGTTCAGCACCACCTGCCGCAACGCCCGCTCGTCGGCCCAGAGCCGCGGCAGGGTCTCGTCGACGAAGTCCAGGAAGGTCTGGTTCTTGCCGCGCGCCTTGAGCCCCATCATGTGGCGGCATTCCTCGACGATGTGGGCGAGCTTCACCGCCTCCTCGTTGAGCTCGTAGCGGCCGGCCTCGATCCGCGAGAGGTCCAGGATCTCGTTGATGAGGTTCAGGAGGTGCATCCCGCTGTCGTGGATGTCGTTGGAATACTCGCCGTAGCTCGGCGCGGTGTGCGGGCCGAAGACCTCGTTCTTCATCACCTCCGAGAAGCCGAGGATGGCGTTGAGCGGCGTGCGCAGCTCGTGGCTCATGGTGGCGAGGAAGCGCGACTTGGCGAGGTTCGCCTCCTCCGCCCGGCGCCGGGCCTCGTCGGAATTGGCCTTGGCCTCCTCCAGCTCGCCGAACACCGCGTCCTTCTCCGCCCGCGACTGCAGCGCGCCGATGGTCGAGGTGTAGATGCGGCGGGCAAGGCCGAGGAAGAAGATCTGCGAGCCGATCGCCATCGCGACCAGCATCACCGCGTCCATTTGGCGGGTGAAGGCGAGCAGGCACAGGGTCGCCAGGGCCAGCGGCACCAGGGCGGCGACGGCGGCGGCGGGAACGGTGGCGGCCACCATCGTCGCGACCGCGGCCGCGATCACCAGGCCGAACATCGAGAAGTGCCAGCCGCCGACCGCGCCGAGCCCGATCAAAGCCGACCAGCTCAGGCTCTGCAGCACCTCGCCGAAGGCGAAGCGGCGGCGCCAGCGCGCGAGCGACACCGTGTCCGGCTCGGCGCGCAGGAAGCTCCGGCTCATCGACGCGTTGAGGGTGATCATCAGGAAGGCGCACAGCGCCCAGAGCGACGCGACCAGCGGCTCGACCCAGAAGCAGGCGGCGCCGGCCAGCGCCATCGCGAACAGCCCGAGCGGGATGCCCGCGCCGGCGCGATACTGCGCGTAGAGGCGCAGCAGCTCGTAGTCGAACGCCCGTTCGAGGCCCGTCTTCGAGGTCAGCTTCTCGCGGACCGAGCGCATGTCGCGCGCGACGCCACGGCGGCGCACGGCCTCCTCCGACGAAGGACCGCGGCCGCGCTGCACCATCTCGACCGTCAGTTCGGACATCGGCCTCTTCGAAGGCTGGACGTAGGGGGCGCCGGTGCGGGGTGCCCGACCGCAACATGCGGCGGATCGACGATGCGCGGGATGTGTTAAGAACGGCCTGCCGCGAGGGCGAGGATTGTCGACATCGCGCGAAGCGTGCACTGACGTTCCGGACCGTTCGCGGTTCGTGCGCGGACGCACATCTTGTGGATGCGTCCGAGGATTAGCCATCGACGGCATAAGCTCTGCGGGCGGGAGATCTCGGATGTTGAACCTCACCGTGAACGGCGTCCGGCACACCGTCGACGCCGATCCCGAGATGCCGCTGCTCTGGGCGCTGCGCGACCACCTCGACAAGACCGGAACCAAGTACGGCTGCGGCATCGCGCAGTGCGGCGCCTGCACGGTCCATCTCGACGGCCAGCCGGTCCGCTCCTGCCAGACCAGGATCGGCGACGTCGGCGAGGCCAAGATCACGACGATCGAGGGCATCTCGGGCCGCGTCGCGGAGGCGGTGCAGGGCGCGTGGCGCAAGCTCGACGTCGTCCAGTGCGGCTACTGCCAGTCCGGCCAGATCATGTCCGCGATCGGCCTTCTCACCGACAACCCGAAGCCGTCCGAGGCCGACATCGACGGCGCGATGGACGGCAACATCTGCCGGTGCGGCACCTATCAGCGCATCCGCGCGGCGATCCACGAGGCCGCCCGCACCCTCGCCTGATCCGGCTCGTCCGCGCGTCCCTTCGCGCGGATCGCACGGCCAGTCGCTCGCCCCCTTCGAACGCCCTTCGCCCGTTCCCGAACTGACCGGAGCCACGCCATGCTGAAGATCCGTCAGACAGACCCGCGCTCCCCGCGCGCGACCCGCCGCAGCTTCCTCGCCGGCGGCGCCGCCGCGACGGGCGCGATCGTCATCGGCTTCCGCCTCGATCTGAAGAACACCGCCCGCGCCGCCGCCGGCCCCGACCTGTCGGGTGTGAAGGCCGATCCCAACGCCTTCGTGCGGATCGGCGCCGACGACACCGTGACGGTGATCATCAAGCACCTCGACATGGGGCAGGGCAACACCACCGGCCTCGCCACCATCCTCGCCGACGAGCTCGATGCGGACTGGTCGCGGGTGCGCACCGAGTTCGCGCCGGCCGACGCCGCCCGCTACAACAACCTGCTGATGGGCCCGATCCAGGGAACCGGCGGCTCGACGGCGATCGCCAATTCTTGGTTCCAGCTGCGCAAGGCCGGCGCCGCCGCCCGCGAGATGCTGGTCGCGGCCGCCGCCTACCAGTGGAAGGTGCCGGCGGCCGAGATCACCGTCGCGAACGGCGTCGTCCGGCACGCGGCCTCGAGCCGGCAGGCCCGGTTCGGCGAGCTGGCGGCCTCCGCCGCGACGCTTCCGGTGCCGCAGGAGCCGCGCCTGAAGGACCCGAGCCAGTGGACGCTGATCGGCCAGCGTACGCCGCGCCTGGATTCCGCGGCCAAGACCGACGGCAGCGCCGTCTACGCCCTCGACATCCGTCGGCCCGGCCAGGTCACCGCCGTCGTCGCCCGCCCGCCGCGCTTCGGCGGCGCGGTGAAGAGCTTCGACGACGCCGCGACCCGCAAGGTCGCGGGCGTCGTCGACGTCGTCGCGATTCCCTCCGGCGTCGCGGTCGTCGCCAAGGACACTTGGTCGGCGATGAAGGGCCGCGAGGCGCTGAAGGTGGTGTGGGACGACGGCGCGGCCGAGACGCACTCCTCCGACGCGATCCTCGCCGGCTACCGCGAGCAGGCCAAGCGCCCCGGCCTCGTCGCCTCCGAGCGCGGCGACGCGGAGGCCGGCATCAAGGGCGCGGCCAAGGTCCTGGAGGCGGAGTTCACCTTCCCCTACCTGGCGCACGCCGCGATGGAGCCGCTGAACGCGACGATCGAGCAGGCGCCGGACGGCGGCTACGACGTCTATGCCGGCCTGCAGTTCCAGACGATCGAGCAGGCCGCGGTCGCCGCCGTGATGGGCACCACCACCGACAAGGTCCGCCTGCACACGCAATGGGCCGGCGGCTCGTTCGGCCGGCGCGCGACGCCGACCGCCGACTACATCGCCGAGGCCGCGACCATCCTCAAGGCGACCCGGGCCAAGGCGCCGGTCCACCTCGTCTGGACCCGCGAGGACGACATGTCCGGCGGCTACTACCGCCCCACGGTCTACCACAAGGTCCGCGCCGGGCTCGACGCCAAGGGCGGGATCGTCGGATGGCAGCACGTGATGATCGGCAAGTCGATCATGATCGGCTCGCCGTTCGAGGCGATGATCGTCAAGAACGGCATCGATTCGACCACCGTCGAGGGCGCCTCCGACACCGCCTACGCGCTCCCGGCCTACCGCTTCGAGGTCCACAACGCCCGCGAGGGCGTGCCGGTCCTGTGGTGGCGCTCGGTCGGGCACAGCCACACCGCGCAGGCGATGGAGGTGTTCATCGACGAGCTGGCGCATGCCGCCGACGTCGACCCGCTCGCCTACCGGCTCTCGCTTCTGACCGGAGCCCCGCGCCTCTCGGGCGTCCTCAAGCTCGCCGCCGAGAAGGCGGACTGGGACGCCGGCAGCAAGGCCAACGGCAAGGGCCGCGGCCTCGGCATCGCCGCCCACGAATCGTTCGGCTCCTACGTGGCGATGGTCGCCGACATCACGGCGGAGGACGCCAAGGTGAAGGTCAACCGCATCGTCGCGGCGGTCGACGTCGGCGTGGCGGTGAACCCGGACGTGATCCGCGCGCAGGTCGAGGGCGCGGTCGGCTTCGCGCTGTCGTCGGTGCTGCGCAACCGCATCACGCTCAAGGACGGCGTGGTGCAGGAGAAGAACTTCGACACCTACGAGCCGACGCGCATGAGCGAGATGCCCGTGGTCGAGGTCCACATCATGCCGTCCTCGGCGGCACCGACCGGCATCGGCGAGCCGGGCGTGCCGGTGCTCGCGCCGTCGATCTCCAATGCGATCTTCGCCGCGACCGGGCAGCGCCTGCGCTCGCTGCCGCTCGACCTGGCCGGCTTGAAGGGCGTGTGAGGTTCGACACGCCGCGGATGCGGGGCAGGGCGTAGCGTCGGCCCGCTTCCCAGAGCTTCGAACCCAACTGCAACCACGGCGCGGGCCTCGTCCCGCGCCGTTTCTTTTGGTCGCGTCGGTCCGGGCTCGCCGAAGCGCGACGCGGTGCCCATGTCGCATCCAGCATGGACACCGCCTTCGACCGCACCGCCGCGCGCCTGCGCGCCTGCCGGATCTGCCGCGACGCGCCGATCTACGGGCCGCCGCTGCCGCAGGAGCCGCGCCCGATCGTCCAGGGGACCGCCACGGCGCGGCTGTGCATCGCGAGCCAGGCGCCCGGAACGCGGGCGGACCGCACCGGCATCCCGTTCATGGACCCGTCGGGGGTGCGCCTCCGGTCCTGGCTCGGTCTCGACGAGCCCGCCTTCTACGACGCGAGCCGGGTGTCGATCGTGCCGATGGGTTCGTGCTTCCCGGGGCTCGATGCCAAGGGCGGCGACAAGCCGCCGCGGCGCGAATGCGCCGAGCGCTGGCGCGACGAGCTCTTCGCCGGCCTGCCGCATCTCGAGCTCGTCCTGGTGATCGGCCAGTACGCGCAGGCGTGGCACCTCGGCAAGATGCCGGACGGGCTCACCGGCACGGTGCGGCGCTGGCGCCAGATCCTTGCCGAGCCGCGTGCCCCGCGGGTGCTGCCGCTGCCCCATCCGTCCTGGCGCAACAACGGCTGGCTCAAGCGGGAGCCCTGGTTCGAGGCCGAGCTTCTGCCGGTGCTGAAGGTCGAGGTGGCCCGCGTCATGGCGGGCGGGGTCACGGCGAACGGAGTCATGGCTTCCGGCGTCATGGCTGCCCCCGCGGGGGCGCGATTGACACCGCACCCGGCCGCGTGATCGGGAACTGCGATGCGAGATCAGCCGAACCCGAGCCCGACCGACCCGCGCGACCGCCTCATCGTCGCCCTCGACCTCGACGACCCGGCGGCGGCCCGCGTGCTGATCGACCGGATCGGGGACGCGGCGACGTTCTACAAGATCGGCTACCGCTTGGCCTATGCCGGCGGCCTGTCGCTGGTGCCGGAACTCGCCGCGCGCGGGCTCAAGGTCTTCCTCGACCTGAAGCTGCACGACATCGGCAACACGGTGGAGGAGGGGGTGCGTGCGCTCTCCGGCCTCGGCGCGACCTTCCTGACGGTGCATGCCTACCCGCAGACCATGCGCGCGGCGGTGCGCGGGCGCGGCGCGTCCGACCTGAAGATCCTCGCGGTGACGGTGCTCACCTCCTACGACGAGGGCGACGCGCGCGAATCCGGCTACGCGCTGCCGATCTCCGACCTCGTCGCGCACCGCGCCTTCCAGGCGGCCGAGGCCGGCATCGACGGCATCGTCTGCAGCGCCTTCGAGGCGGAGGCCGTCCGCACCGTCGTCGGCCCGGGCAGCCTGATCGTGACGCCGGGCATCCGCCCGGCCGGCAGCGCCGCCGGCGACCAGAAGCGGGTGATGACCCCGGGCCAGGCGCGCGCGGCGGGCATCGACCACGTCGTCGTCGGCCGCCCGATCACCGCTGCCGCAGATCCGCGCGCCGTGGCACAAGCGATCCTCGCCGAGATGGCAGCACAGGAGTGACGAGAATGACGCGCGGCTACTGGATCGTCCGGGTCGATGTGCGGGACGCGGAGGCCTACAAGGACTACGCCGCCTCGAACGGCGCCGCCTTCGCCGAGTTCGGCGGCCGCTTCCTCGTGCGCGGCGGACGCTTCGAGGCGGTGACCGGGACGGCGCGTGCCCGCAACGTGGTGATCGAGTTCGCGAGCTACGACGACGCGCTCGCCTGCTGGAAGTCGGACAGCTACCAGGCCGCGCGCGCCAAGCAGAAGAACGGCGCCGACGCCGACATCCTGATCATCGAGGGCTACGACGGCAAGCAGCCGAACGTCGGCATCGCGCCGGAGCCGGCCAACCCCGCATCGGAGTGACCGACCCGTCTCAGCGGCCAGCCGGTCGCAGGCTTCGCAGCAGGAACGCGATCATCACGTCGAGGTCCGGCACGGGCGCGTCGGGATACTGGCTGACCAGCAGCGGATGGCTGTAGCGCGCGATCGCCGTGTGCAGGCAGCGCGCCGTGCCGGCCGGATCGTCCGTCTCGAACTCGCCGCGCGCGACGCCGTCGACGACGATCCGCTCGAACACCGCCCCGATCCGGTCGACGTGATGGCGGCAGACCTCCCAGCTCTCGCTCATCGCCGCCTCGATCATCTCGTGCATGCGCGGGAAGGCGCGGCAGCGCTCGGAGGTGTCGCGGTACAAGGCCCCGATCACCGCCGTCAGGCGGTCCGCGGCGCGCGAGCCCGGGGCGTCGGCGATCGTCGAGATCAGCGCCTCGACCTCGCCGACCAGGCGCTCGACCACCGCCTCGTTGATCGCCTTCTTCGAGTCGAAGAACCGGTAGACGTTGGCCGGGCTCATCTTCAGCGTCTTGGCGATGTCGGCGACGGTGGTCTTCTGGTAGCCGATCTCGCGGAACGAGCGCTCGGCCGTCGCCAGGATCCGGCAGCGCGTCGTCGGCGCGCTCTCGTCGCTCTGGATGCGTTCTAGGTCGACGGCGATGGTCATGGACCGAGCGTATGCCGCAATCCGGCAAAGCGTCAAAATGTCGGACCGCGCACCTTTGAGGAACCGGGCCGCGACGCCCGAATTGGCCCGCTGAAACGGCCCGATGGCGGGGCCGGACCACCTCCAGCAGCGAAGCCAGCACCGATGAAGCTCGAAGGCAAGAAGGCCCTGATCACCGGTGCGGATTCTGGGATCGGCCGGGCCACCGCACTCCTGTTCGCGCAGCACGGCGCGGACGTCGCGATCACCTACAATACCGATGCGAACGGCATCGCCGAGACCGCGCGCCTGGTCGAGGAGACCGGGCGCCGGGCGCTGGTGATCCAGAACGACGTCGGCGACTCGGCCTCCGTCACCGCCACCTTCGACCGCATCGCCAGCGACCTCGGGCCGATCGACATTTTGGTGGCCAATGCCGGGCAGGCGATGAGCGGGATGGCGGTGGCGGACATGGAGGATGCGCGGCTGGAGCACATCCTGCGCGTGAACCTGATGGGGCCGCTGTTCTGCGCCCGCGCCTTCATCAAGCTGCGCCGGGTGCAGGGCGGCCGCGGCAAGATCGTGATGGTCTCGTCGGTCGCGCAGCACCTGCCGACGCCGGAAAGCGCGCCCTACGGCATGTCGAAGGCGGGCGTCGGATCGCTCTGCCGAAGCCTGTCGCGCGAGCTCGCCGAGGACAAGATCAACGTCAACAACGTCGCGCCCGGCCTGATCGAGACGCCGATGACCGCCGACCGCTTCAAGGACCCGAAGGTGCTCGACAAGTCGCTCGAGCGGATCCCGTGGCATCGCGCCGGGCAGCCCGACGACATCGCCAAGGCGATCCTCTACCTCAGCAGCGACGATGCCGACTACGTCACCGGGCACACCCTCGTCGTCGACGGCGGCCTGACGATGCAGTGGGGCGGCGCCTGAACCGCGACCGGTCGTTTCGACCGCGTCCCTCGCATGATCCCGGCAGCGTTAACAGGATGGTAGCGGACTTCAGTCACATCTGAGGGTATGCTGTTCCAGTTCAGAACCAGAGCCCCAGCGCGCACCATCGACGCCTCCACGCCAGTGGAGGCGATCGAGCAGCCCAAGCCCGTGGCGGCCGTCGCGGCGCGTCTCGACGGCGACGTCGTGAACGCCATCGAGGAAGACGTCCGCTCCGCGATCGAAGGGGTGAGCCGCTCGATCGAGACCGCGCAGAGCGACGTCGCCGAGATGAAGGGCGGCCTCTCCGCGATCCGGGCGCAGATGGACGACCTCGTCCAGGTCTCGCGGAACGCGGCCGCGGCGACCGCGAGCCTCGCCGGCCAGACCGGAAGCCTGTCGACCCTCGCGAGCCAGACCGCCGCGGCCATGTCGCAGGCCGGCGGTCATCTCGACCATGCCGGCGATCGCGGCTCCGAGGCGCGCGCCCTGATCGCGACGCTGGCCCAGGCCGGCAACGAGATCGCCGGCATCGTCGACACGATCGCCGCGGTGGCGCGGCAGACGAACCTGCTCGCGCTGAACGCCACGATCGAAGCCGCCCGCGCCGGCGAGGCCGGGCGCGGCTTCGCGGTCGTCGCGGCCGAGGTCAAGGCGCTCTCGGTCGAGACGGCGCGGGCGGCCGAGGAGGTGCGGACCCGCGTCCTGCGCCTCCGGGAAGGCGCCGCCGCCTCCGGCGCCGCGATCGAGGCCGCGGCCGGGGCCATCGAATCGGTCCGCCCGTCCTTCGCCAGCGTCCGGGAGATCGCCGACATCCAAGCCCGCACGGTCACGAGCATCGTCGACGAGGCGACCCGCACCTCGGACCTCGTCGCGCATCTCGACGCGGATGCGGGCTCGGCCAGCGCCGCCGCGTTCGACCTCGACCGCCAGGCGGAGCGCATGCAGTCGGCCACCGCGTCCGCGGCCGAGCAGGCCGGCCGCCTGGGCCAGCGCTTCGTCACCGTGGTCCGCCAGAGCGAGCTCGGCGACCGGCGCCGGTTCGATCGTTACCCGACCGACCTCCAGGTCCGCCTGCCGGATGGGCGCAGCACCCGCACGGTCGATCTGAGCGAGGGCGGCGTCCTGCTGCGCGCGCCGGAGGGGGAATCCATCGCGGTCGGCGCCGGCATCGCCATCGCGATCGACACCGTCGGGGTGATCCAGGCACAGGTGGTGGCGACGAGCGCGATGGGGGTGCACTGCGCGTTCCAGGCGAACGACGGCGCGTTCCGCGACAAGTTGCTAGCGAAGATCGCGTCGATCCACGCGGAGCACGCGCCGCTGATCGTCAAGGTCCAGGCCCTCGCGGCGCAGGCCGCGTCGATCCTCGAAGGAGAGCTGGCCGCGGGGCGCGTGTCGGAGGCGGCCCTGTTCGACACCGACTACCAGCCGATCGGCGGCTCGAACCCGGCGCAGTTCATGACGCGCTCGGTCGAGCCGATCGGGCGGTTGCTCGGACCGATCCTCGAGGCGGAACTCGGGCGGGACGAGCGGATGATGTTCTGCATCCTGACCGACCGCAACGGCTTCCTGCCGTTCCACAACCGGGTCTACTCGCAGCCGCAGCGCAGCGACGACCCGATGTGGAACCACGTCAACGCGCGAAACCTGCGCATCTTCGACGACCGAACCGGCATCACGGCGGCGCGTTCAATGCGGCCGGTGACGCTTCAGGTCTACCGACGCGAACTCGGCACCCAGATCATCATGGTGACCGAGGTCGACGCACCGCTGAAGATCAACGGGCGCCACTGGGGCGGCTGCCGGACCGCCTACCGCTTGTGACCGACGCGGGCCGGAGGACCCGCATCACCCCAATCGATCGAACGCCGGTAAAGCAGACGGCTTACGAACCGAACTGCGAGCCGAGCTGCTCGAGGTATTCGGCGAGGTCGACGCCGCCGACGCGCTTGCCGTAGTCGAAGCGCATGCCCTGGCGGATGTCGACCGCCGCGCTCTTGGTCGTCAGCGTGAACGGACGGACGCAGACCCAGGCGCCGTCGCGGCGGTGTTCGAAGTATCCGAGGATTTCGTGCTTGGCCATGTCTCGGTCCCGTACGGATTTTCGGGATAACGAGCACGGCCCGACTTCGTTCGACGCGCGCGGAGATTTATCCGCATCTTACCGTCAAGCTTTGGTCTTTGCAGGGCAGCACGTGTTTGCTGCGAGGCAACATAGCGACGCACGACGAACCTTGTTCCGACGCGCATGAGCTGGGCGCTTCGTCGATCGCCGCCTCCTGCGCGTCCCTGGTGCCGAGATGCCGCGCGGCGACACCGCAGACGGCCGCGTGATCCCAAGAGCTTGCTGCTCACGAGGTCCACTCGGCGCGATCACTTCAGCACGCGGTGATGGGTAAGAGCGAGGCGGTCGCAACGCCGGCCGCTCGCCGCGTTCAGCCGCCCGGCTTGGCGGCGTTGACGAGGTCCGGAGGCGTGATCTCGGGCAGCGCGATCGCTTGCGACGCATCCGGCCGCGTCCGCCGTCGCATCGGCGCGAGGGCCTGCGGCTGGCCGGTCTCGAGCGCGCGCTCGATCGCGGCGAGGATGCGGACGTCGGCCAGCCCCTCCTCGCCGTCCGGCTCCGGCACGCGGCCGTTCAGGATGCAATCCGAGAAGTACCGCGTCTCGGCCCCGAACTGGTCGACGCTCGGATAGGACAGGGCTTCGGCCTCGCCGCCACGGGTCAGCTCGCCCGCGAGCGACTGGCCGAAGGTGAAGCCCGGCGCCATCAGGAGGTCGCCCTCGGTCCCGGCGATGCGGTAGGCGTCGACCGAGTCGGTCTCGTAGGAGACGGTGAACTGCGCGAGGCGGTCGCCGGGGAAGCGGAGCGTGACCGCGACGGTGCCGTGGAAGGCGTAGGGGCTTCCCGGCCGGCGGGTACCGTGGGCGTGGACCTCGACCGGCTCGTCGGCGAACAGGTTGCGCACGGCGTTGATCGGATAGGTGCCCATGTCCGGCACCGGCCCGGCCCAGTAACCCTGGTGCGCGCGGTGGTTCTCGGTCGCGACGTGCTGGCCGAAGGTCGCGGTGAAGACCAGCGGCTCGCCGATCGCGCCGGTCCGCACCCGCTCGATCGCGTCGAGGGTGCCGGGCTCGAAGTGCAGGCGGTAGGCCAGCATCAGCCGGGCGTTGCCGCGCTCGGCCGCGGCGATGATCGCCTCGCACTCGGCGACGCTCGTCGCCATCGGCTTCTCGAGCAGCACATGGATGCCGGCCTCCAGCGCGGGCACGGCGTATTCGCGGTGCATCCCGTTCGGCAGCGCGAGGTAGACCGCATCGAACAGCCCGGAGGCCAGCGCCTCGGCGTAGCGGTCGTAGGAGAAGGTGGTCAGGCGATAGCGTTCGCCGAGCGAAGCGGCCTTCTCCGGATCGCCGGTGACCAGCGCCGTGATCGTGGAATTGCCGGTCTGCGCCACCGCCGGCATGAAGGCGGCCTGCGAGATCCAGCCGCCGCCGACCACCGCGTAGCGGATCGCCTTTGCATCACTCATGGTCGCCCCCGGGTTACGCCGATGCAGGCGCAACGCGAGGTGCGAGCCGAGGTTTCCGAACGCTCGCGGCGCGGAGGCGGTTTCGCGTCAGGCGGCGGGCTTCAGCGCGCCGATGTTGTCGTGGAAGTCGGGCCCGTTGGTGGTCTTCGCCACGTGGCCGGCGCGGACGAGGTAGTCGCCGAAGCGCTCGCCCGGATTGCGGCCGCGCGCGTAGTCGGCGAAGAGCGGGTCGAGGGTGTCGCGGATCTCGTCGGCCTTCACGTCCTCGCGGTAGAGCTTGCCCAGGCGCGAGCCGTCGAAGGCGGCGCCGAGGTAGAGGTGGTAGCGCTCGGGGCCGCGGCCGACGAGGCCGATCTCGGCGATGAACGGGCGGGCGCAGCCGTTCGGGCAGCCGGTCGAGCGGATCGTGATCTCGTCGTCCTGCAGGCCGTGGCGGGCGAGGCTCGCCTCCAGCTCGGTCATCAGGTCGGGCAGGTAGCGCTCGCTCTCGGCCAGGGCGAGGCCGCAGGTCGGCAGCGCGACGCAGGCGATCGAGTTGCGCCGCAGGGCGCCGGCGCCCTTGGTCAGGCCGTATTCGTCGACCAGCGCCTCGATCGCCGCCCGCTTCTCGGAGGGCACGTTGGCGATGATCACGTTCTGGTTGCCGGTGAGCCGGAAGTCGCCCTCGTGCTCGGTGGCGATCCGGCGCAGGCCGCTCAGGAACTTGGGGCCGTCGTCGTAATCCTTGATCCGGCCCGACGGCACGTACAGCGTCAGGTGGTGGCGGCCGTCGTCGCCTTCGGTCCAACCGTAGCGGTCGCCGTTGCCGGTGAAGGCGAACGGCTTCGGGTCGGCGAAGGTCTTGCCGACGCGCGCCTCGACCTCGGCGCGGAACGCCTTCAGGCCGTAGCGCTCGATCGTGTACTTGAGCCGGGCGTTCTTGCGGTTGGTGCGGTTGCCCCAGTCGCGCTGCACCGTCATCACCGCTTCGGCGACCTTCACCGCCTCGTCCGGCTTGCAGAACAGCATCAGGTCGGCGGTGCGCGGGAAGGTGTCCGGCTCGCCGTGGGTCATGCCCATGCCGCCGCCGACGGTGACGTTCCAGCCGGTGAGCTTGTTGGCCTTGTCGAGGATCGCGATGAAGCCGAGGTCGTGCGCGAACACGTCGACCTCGTTCGAGGGCGGCACCGCGACGACGATCTTGAACTTCCGCGGCAGGTAGGTCTTGCCGTAGACCGGCTCGAACTCCTCCTCGCCGCCGACGACCTTCTCGCCGTCGAGCCAGATCTCGCGCCAGGCGTTGGTCCGCGGCAGCAGCGAATCGGAGATGTCCTTGGCCAGCTCGTAGGCCGCGGCGTGCGCGTGGGTCTGGGCCGGGTTGGTCGCGGCCATGACGTTGCGGTTGACGTCGCCGCAGGCAGCGATGGTGTCGAGCAGCGCGGCGTCGATCGCCGCCATGGTGCGCTTGAGGTTCGACTTGATCACGCCGTGATACTGGAAGGTCTGGCGCGTCGTCGCGCGGATCGCGTCGCCGGCATAGGTCGTGGCGATGTCGTCCAGCGCGAGCCACTGCTTCGGGCTGATGACGCCGCCGGCGATGCGCAGGCGGATCATGAAGGCGTAGGCCTTGTCGAGCTTCTTCTTGGTCCGCTCCGGGCGCAGGTCGCGATCATCCTGCAGGTACATCCCGTGGAACTTCACGAGCTGGCCGTCATCGTCGGAGATCGCGCCGGTGGCGTGCTTGAGCAGCCCGTCGGCGAGCCCGCCGCGGAGATAGCCGCTGGCGATCTTCAGGTGCTCGTTGTGTGCGAGCCCCGCAGCCCGCGCGGCCTCCGCCTCGTCGATCGGGCGGCCGGTCGGTGGGGTCTCGTAGACGCGCTCGGAAGCAGGCTTGTGGTCGTCCATGGCGGTGATCCGTCTCGATTCGTTTCGACTGCCGACGCATCTCCCTCCCCCTTTGCGGGGGAGGGTGGCACCTGCGTCAGCAGGGGTCGTGAGAGGGGAGCGCCGTATCCGGCATCGTCGTTCCCCTCTCACGACCCGCTTCGCGGGCCACCCTCTCCCGCAGGGGGGAGAGGGAAGAGGTGGCGTCAGTACACGTCCTGCTGGTAACGGCCGGCGCGCTCAAGGGCCGACACCGCCGCTGCGGCATCGTCGGCACTCAGGCCCTTCACCGCCGCGTAGGCGTTCTCGACCGCGACGCGGACGTCCTTGGCCATCGCCTTGGCGTCGCCGCAGACGTAGAGGTGCGCGCCGCCCTCCAGCCACTCCACCAGCTCCTCGCGATGCTGGTCGATGCGGTGCTGCACGTAGAGCTTCTCCGGCTGGTCGCGCGAGAACGCCACGTCGATCTTGGTAAGCGAGCGGTCCTCCAGCGCCTCCTGCCATTCGAGCTGGTACAGGAAGTCGTGGGTGAAGTGCCGGTCGCCGAAGAACAGCCAGGAGCGGCCGGTGGCCTCGACCGCGCGGCGCTCCTGCACGAAGGCGCGGAACGGGGCGACGCCGGTGCCGGGCCCGACCATGATGATATCGGTCGCCGGGTCGGCGGGCAGGCGGAAGTGGCGGTTCGGCTTCAGGCGGACCCGGAGCTTGGCGCCGTCCGACATCCGGTCGGCGACGTGGGTCGAGGCGACTCCGGTCCGCGCCCGGCCGTGGGTCTCGTAGCGCACGGCGGCGATCACGAGGTGGACCTCGTCGCCGACTTCCTTGCGCGAGGAGGCGATCGAGTAGGCGCGCGGCGGCAGCGGACGGGTGATGCCGCCGAGATGCTCGGCGGTCAGGGCCGCCGGGTAGGTCTCGATCAGGTCGATGAGGTGGCGGCCCTCGATCCAGGCGCGGACCTCGCCGCTCTCGATCAGCCGCTTGGCCTCGTCGTGCCCGGTCGCCTTCACGAAGCGCTCGACCGTGGCGGCCGAGAGGGTGGTGATGTCGCGCTCGGCGAGCAGCGAGCGGCGCAGGGCCTCGTCGCCGGTCAGGCCGGTCGCCTTCAGGATCTCCTCGACCAGGGCCGGGTCGTTCTCCGGGTAGATCTCGAGCGAGTCGCCGGGCTCGTAGGCGGGCGCGCCGTCCTCGAAGGCCAGCGCGAGGTGAATCGTCTCCTTGTCCGAGCGCGACGAGTTGAGGTTCACGTGCTCGACCACCTCGACCACGACCGGCTCGCGGCTCGGCTCGGCATCCTCGTCCTCGGCAGCCGTGGCGCGGGCGAAGTCGACCGCCACGACGTTGTCGGCGGCGACCGGGGCTGGCGCCAGCGCCTTCAGCGTGTCCTTGATCCAGGCGGCGGCCGGCGTCTCGTAGTCGAGGTCGAGGTCGGCGCGCTCGGCCGCCCGCTTGCCGCCCAGCGTCTCGAAACGGGCATCGAGCGCCTTACCGATGGCGCAGAACTCGGCGTAGGAGGTGTCGCCGAGCGCGAGCACCGCGAACTCGACGCCGTCGAGGCGCGGGGCGCCGTCGCCCATCAGGGCGTTGTAGGTGTGGGTCGCGCGGGCGGGCGGCTCGCCTTCACCCCAGGTCGCGGCGATGGCGACGAGCTTGCCGGCCTTCGGCAACACGGCGAGGTCGAGGTCGGCGAAGTCGATGACCTTCGGCTTGAAGCCCTGCTTGCGCGCGAGCTTGGCGACGGTGCCGGCCAGGGCCTCGCAGTTGCCGGATTCGCTGGCGTAGATGATCGTCAGCGGCTCGGCGGCCTTCGGCGGAGCGGCCGGTGCCGCCGCAGGCTGCCCGCCGGCCGCGTCGATCCCGGCGAGGAAGCCGGCGAGCCAGGCGCGCTGGATCGCGGTGGCGCTGCCGAGCACGGCGTCGAGGCTGGCCCGCTCGCTGTCGCCGAACGGCGCGGTGCGGGGAAGAAGGCTTTGGCGTGACATCGGAAGACCATGTCGTGGGGCGGAAGGCCCCTGTCAACGGGAAAACGTCCGTTTTACAGAACGCTTGATTTGGAGAAGGAGTCGATCGTCGTTGCGGCGCAAAAAAGAACTTTATTCTCCGACCGCCACGAGGGTCGGCGGCAATCCCTGGATCTGGCGGCCGTTCGTCGGTGGCGCGGGCAGCGGCAGGGCCGTCGTCGACTTCACCTTCTCCATCGCGAAGCGCGAGGTGACGTTCTTCAACGGCAGCGTCGCGATCAGGCGCTTATAGAACGTGTCGTAGGCGCTCATGTCGGCCACGACGACGCGGAGCATGTAATCGACGTCGCCGGCCATGCGGTAGAATTCCAGCACCTCGGGCATCGCCGAGACGGTGCCGGCGAATCGCTCCAGCCATTCGCGCGAATGGTCGGCGGTCTCGATCGAGACGAACACGGTGAGCCCGAGGCCGAGCTTGACCGGGTCGAGCACGGCGACGCGGCGGTCGATCACCCCGTCGGCCTCAAGGCGCTGGATGCGCTTCCAGCACGGGGTCTGCGACAGGCCGACCCGCTCGCCGATCGCGGCGATCGACAGGGTTGCGTCCGTCTGCAGCAGCGCCAGGATCTTCAGATCGATCGAATCCACGGCCAACCTCGCATCTCGACGTCGCTTCGCCATGCGGCCCATGCAGGGCGCCCATGAGAAGGAACTTCCATTTCCGCGCAACCGATCCCGATTACGGCGTGTTGCCAGGGCTTACTGCATCGCAGCGCAGGGCATCCGGGCCTCGCGGCGGCGCCTTGACACCGTTCGTTATAGCGAACATCTCAGGGAACAACCAGTGCCCCTGGCACGACCCGGCCCGCGAACGAACAGGCGATGACCCTTCCCACCCCCCAGGCGGCGGCCGATCTCGCCGCCCAGCTCAAGCCCCTCGACCTCAAGGGGCGGATCGCCCTGATCGAGGCGACGATCTCCGGACGCCTCGTCTTCACCACGAGCCTCGGCATCGAGGATCAGGCGCTGACGCACGCGCTCGCGATGGCCAAGGGCCGGACCGAGATCGTCACCCTGGATACGGGGCGGCTCTATCCCGAGACCTACGACGTCTGGGCGGAGACGGAGGCGGCTTACGGCATCCGCATCCGCGCCTACGCCCCCGAGCGGCGATCCGAGGAAGCGTTCGTGCGCGAATCCGGCATCAACGGCTTCCGCCATTCGGTCGAGGCGCGGCAAACCTGCTGCGGCTTCCGCAAGGTCGAGCCACTGGGCCGCGCCCTCGACGGGGCGGCCGGCTGGCTCACCGGCCTGCGCGCCGGCCAGTCCGCCAACCGCGCCGACACGCCGCTCGCCGAGTTCGACGAGAGCCGCGACCTGATCAAGCTCAATCCGCTGGCCGACTGGACGCGCGAGGACGTCGACCGCTTCGTGCGCGACAACTACGTGCCCTACAACGTGCTGCACGATCGCGGCTTCCCCTCCATCGGCTGCGCCCCGTGCACCCGTGCCGTCCGCGTCGGCGAGCCCGAGCGTGCCGGCCGCTGGTGGTGGGAGCGGGAATCCAAGAAGGAATGCGGCCTGCACGTCCACGTGCCCGAGGCCGACGTCGCGCCCGGCGAGGAAGCCGCGGCATTCGAGACCACGCAATCCCACAGACCGGAGATGGCCCGATGAGCGCCGCACCCGCGATCCAGGCGCAAGCCGGCAGCCGCCTCACGCACCTGCAGCGGCTGGAAGCCGAGAGCATCCACATCTTCCGGGAGACGGTCGCCGAGACCGAGAACCCGGTGATGCTCTACTCGATCGGCAAGGATTCGTCGGTGCTGCTGCACCTGGCGCTGAAGGCGTTCGCCCCCGGCCGCCTGCCGTTCCCGCTGATGCACATCGACACGACCTGGAAGTTCCGCGAGATGATCGCCTTCCGCGACGCCCGCGCGAAGGAGCTCGGCCTCGACCTGATCGTCCACACCAACCAGGACGGGCTCGCCCGCGGCGTCGGCCCGATCAGCCACGGCTCGGAAGTCCACACCGACGTGATGAAGACGCAGGCGCTGCGGCAGGCGCTCGACAAGCACAAGTTCGACGCGGCCTTCGGCGGCGCCCGCCGCGACGAGGAGGCCTCGCGCGCCAAGGAGCGGATCGTCTCCCTGCGCACGGCCCAGCACCGCTGGGACCCGAAGCGCCAGCGGGCCGAGCCCTGGCACCTCTACAACCTGCGCAAGAAGCGCGGCGAGAGCCTGCGCATCTTCCCGCTCTCCAATTGGACCGAACTCGATATCTGGCTCTACATCGAGCAGGAGCGGATCCCGATCGTGCCGCTCTACTTCGCCGAGCCGCGGCCGGTGGTCGAGCGCGACGGGCAGCTGATCATGGTCGACGACGAACGCCTGCCGCTGGAGCCCGGCGAGACGCCGACCTTGCGCAAGGTCCGCTTCCGCACGCTCGGCGACTATCCGCTCACCGGCGCGGTCGAGAGCGGCGCCGACACGCTGCCGGCGATCATCGGCGAGACGCTGGCCGCCCGCACCTCGGAGCGGCAGGGCCGGGTGATCGACAAGGACGGCGCCGGCGCCATGGAGCGCAAGAAGCAGGAAGGCTACTTCTGATGACGGTCCACCCCTCCAAGGACGCGTTCGACGCCCCCGAGTTCGGCTACGCGTCTTTCCTGGCCGCGCATCAGAGCAAGGAAGTCCTGCGCTTCATCGCCTGCGGCTCGGTGGACGACGGCAAGTCGACGCTGATCGGCCGCCTGCTGCACGACACCAAGCAGATCTTCGACGACCAGATCACCGCGCTCCAGCGCGATTCGAAGAAGCACGGCACGCAAGGGCAGGAGGTCGATCTGGCGCTTCTCGTCGACGGCCTCCAGGCCGAGCGCGAGCAGGGCATCACCATCGACGTCGCCTATCGGTTCTTCTCCACCGACAAGCGCTCGTTCATCGTCGCCGACACGCCCGGCCACGAGCAGTACACCCGCAACATGGCCACCGGCGCCTCGACCGCCGACGTGGCTGTGATCCTGGTCGACGCCCGCCAGGGCCTGACCCGCCAGACCAGGCGCCATGCCCTGCTGGTCTCGATGCTCGGCATCCGCCGCGTCGTGCTCGCCATCAACAAGATGGACCTCGTCGGCTGGTCGCAGGCCACCTTCGACGGGCTGGTGGCGGGCTTCTCCGCCTTCACGCGCGATTTCGGCTTCGTCGAGGTCCGGGCGATCCCGCTCTCGGCCAAGAACGGCGACAACGTCGTGCTGCCGGCGGTCTCCGCGCCGTGGTACCAGGGCGGCCCGCTGCTGGCCTATCTCGAGAGCGTGCCGGTGCACGAGGAGGCGCTGGCCGCGCCGTTCCGCATGGCGGTGCAGTGGGTCAACCGGCCGAACTCTGAGTTCCGCGGGTTCTCGGGCCTCATCGCCGCCGGCACGGTGAAGCCGGGCGACGCGGTGGCGATCGCCCCGTCTGCGCGCACCTCCACGGTGGCGCGGATCGTCGGCCCGGACGGCGATCTCGCCAGCGCCCAGGAGGGCCAGTCGGTCACCCTGGTGCTCGCCGACGAGGTCGACGCCTCGCGCGGAAGCGTCATCGCCGCCGCCTCGCATCCGATGCAGGTCTCCGACACCCTCGACGTGCGCCTGTTCTGGGCCGCCGAGACCGAGCTCGCCCCCGGCACGGCGCTGCTCGCCAAGGTCGGCACCGTCACGGCCAACGCCGTGGTGGACCGCATCCGCAACCGCATCGACCCCGAGACCGGGCAGCCCGGCTCGGCGGAGAAGCTCGTCGCCAACGACATCGCCGACGTCACGCTCAAGCTCGACCGCGCGGTGCCGTTCGACCCCTACGCGGAGACCCGCGACACCGGCGGCCTGATCCTGATCGATCGCGAGAGCACGGACACGGCGGCTTTGGGGCTGGTTCAGGCGCCGACGCGGGCGGCCGCGGCCGCGCCGACGAGCGCTGCCGCCGCCGCGACGACCCCGACCGGCGGCTTCCTCAGCCGCCTGCGCGGGTTGTTCGGCGGCTGAGACGCGGCGGCCTCGGCCCTAGACGACAGAAAGGACCGCGCGGTGATCCGCGCGATCCCTCGGTTGCCGGTACGGAGCCACGTCGTTCCCGCAAGCGGTGTGGACCGTTGAGAGCGGGCGGATAGGTATTTCCGAACGCCGGTCAGACCAGGCTGAACTGCAGCTCGCCCAGCCCTTCGAGGCTCGACACGATGACGTCGCCCGGCTTCAGCCATTGCCGCTCCGCCCGCGGGATCTTCTCGCCGAAGATCACCCCCTGCGGCGTGCCGGTGTAGAAGACGTCGCCCGGCTTGATGGTCATCACCTTCGAGGCGAAGCTGATCAGCTGGCGGCAGTTGAAGATCATGTCCGCGGTCGTCCAGTCCTGCCGCACCGCGCCGTTGACCTTGGTCACCAGGCGCAGATTGTTCGGGTCGGGCACGCGGTCGGCGGTGACGAGGTAGGGCCCGAGCGGAGCGAACCCGTCCGAGGTCTTGCCGATCATGAACTGCGAGGTCAGCGTCTGCAGGTCGCGGGCGCTGAAGTCGTTGCCGGTGGCGTAGCCGGCGACGTAGTCGAGCGCGTCGGCCTCCGAGACGTCGCGGCATTCCCGGCCGAAGACGATCACCAGCTCGGTCTCGTAGTCGAACTCGCGCGCCGCCTGCGTCGGAAGCCGGATCGTGCCGCCGTGATGGTTGAGCGTGTTGTTGTACTTGTTGAACAGCGGCGGGTCCTTCGGCGGCGGCGTTCCCGTCTCCTCGGCGTGCTTGCGATAGTTGAATCCCATCATGATGATCTTTTCCGGCCGGGTGACCAGCGGCGCGTAGGCGATCCGGTCCTCGGGGATCGTCAGCCGCGGGTCGGGGGCCGCCTCGACCGCATCGATCACCGCGCGCAGCATCAGGCCCTTCCCGTTCTGCAGAAGGTCGTCCATGTCGGCCGGCACCGGCAGGCCGACCGCCTTCCCGGCGGCGGCGACGTCGAGCACGCCGTCCGGTGTCTTCAGGCCGAGGCCGTAGCCGCCGTCGCGGCGCAGGTTGATCAGGATCATGTCGCGCGGCATGCCGAAGGCAGTCGGCGCGGGCGGCCCCTTCTCCGCGGCCCGTGCCGCGACCGGGGCGGCCATGGCGGTGGCCGCGAGACCGGCCGTCGCCTTCAGGAAATCGCGTCGATCGCCCATCGTTCTCTCCTCCCGAGATCGTCGATGCCTGGGTGGTGGCCCTTCGACGGGCCATCCGCGTGCCCGACGCCGCGAAGCCGCGTCGAGACCGCCAGGATGCGCCGATCCCGGATCGATGTCAGGAGCCCGGGACCGGTCGAGGCGACAGGCTGGTCAGGATGTCGTCCGGCGATTCACGCTGCCGCGGCCGTCTCGGCGAGTCCCCAGGCCTGCGCCAGCAGGCTGTAGGAGCGCCGCCGGGCCTCCTGATCGGGAACGGCGCAGACCACCATGATCTCGTCGGCCTGCGTCGCCTCGGCGAGGCCCGAGAGCAGGGCGCGCACAGTCTCCGGCGTGCCGACATGCAACCGGTCTCGGCCGCGGGCGATGCGGGCGCGCTCGGCATCGCTGTAGGGATAGGCTTCGGCCTCGGTAAGCGTCGGGATCGGAGCGTACTCGCCGCGCTCGCGCCGGAGCGTCGCCAGCTGGGTGCTGAGCGCCAGGCGCTCGGCCTGCGCCTCGGTCTCGGCGCAGACGGCCGCGACCGCGAGGATCGCATGGGGCCGGGTGCCCCACCGCGAGGGCTGGAAGCCGCGGCGATAGTCGAGCATCGGGCCACGCGCGTCGAATGAGGCGAAGTGCTGCGCGAAGGCGAAGCCGAGCCCGAGGCGTGCGGACAGATGCGCGCTGTAGTCGGACGACCCGAGCAGGAAGATCGGTGGCAGCGGCACGCCGGCCGGCATCACGGTCACGGTGTTGAACGGATGGCCCTCGGGGAAGCCGCCGGTCTCCCACAGCATCAGCTCCTGCAGCCGCTCGAGGAAGTCGTCGCCGCCGCGCGGCGCCTCGCGCCGGCGCAACGCCTGGGCGGTGATGCCGTCGGTGCCGGGCGCGCGCCCTAGGCCGAGGTCGATCCGCCCGGGAAACAGCGCCTCCAGCACCTTGAAGCGCTCGGCGACCATCAGCGGCGCGTGGTTCGGCAGCATGATCCCGCCCGAGCCGACCCGGATCGTCCGGGTCGCGGCCGCGATCTGGCCGACCATGATGTCGGGGGCCGGGCTCGCGACCGAGGGCAGGGCATGGTGCTCGGCGAGCCAGTATCGCCCGTAGCCGAGGCGGTCGACGTGGCGGGCGAGGTCGAGGGAGTCGCGCAGCGCCTGAGCCGGGCTGGAGCCGGAACCGACGAACGACAGGTCGAGGACGGAGAGCGTTGCCATCGCCAGGAGATGGTGTCGCCGGAAGCCGCCGTCGAGGCGGCGGTCGAGCACGAGCCCTGCACCCTGTGCGTGACGTTTGCCGGCGAACCCCGAGCCGGCGCCTTGCTCGTCCCAGGAGCCGCGACTACGGTCCCGCCGCCGTCACGGGACGGCGAAACCTGCATGAAAACCGGAGCACCCGACCATGGGCTTTCTCGCCGACGCCCTCTCGCGCGTAAAACCATCCGCGACGATCGCGATGACGCAGAAGGCGCGCGACCTGAAAGCCGGCGGCATGGACGTGATCAGCCTGTCGGTCGGCGAGCCCGACTTCGACACGCCCGAGCACATCAAGCAGGCCGCGATCGAGGCGATCGCCCGGGGCGAGACCAAGTATCCGCCGGTGTCGGGCATCGTGCCGCTGCGCGAAGCGATCGTGAAGAAGTTCAAGCGCGAGAACGGGCTCGACTACAAGGTCTCCCAGACCATCGTCGGCACCGGCGGCAAGCACGTGATCTACAACGCGCTGCTGGCGACGCTGAACCCCGGCGACGAGGTCGTGATCCCGCGCCCCTACTGGGTGTCCTACCCGGAGATGGTGGTGCTCTGCGGCGGCACGCCAGTCTTCGCCGAGACCGACATGGCGCACGACTTCAAGCTCCAGCCCGAGGAGCTGGAGCGGGTGCTGACGCCGAAGACCAAGTGGATCATCCTCAACTCGCCGTCGAATCCCTCGGGCGCCGCCTACAGCCATGCCGAGCTGAAGAAGATCACCGACGTGCTGATGAGGTACCCGCACGTCTGGGTGCTCACCGACGACATGTACGAGCACCTGACCTACGGCGACTTCGAATTCGTCACCCCGGCGCAGATCGAGCCCGGCCTCTACGAGCGCACGCTGACCATGAACGGCGTCTCGAAGGCCTACGCGATGACGGGCTGGCGCATCGGCTACGCCGCCGGCCCGGAAAAGCTGATCAAGGCGATGGACTTCGTCCAAGGCCAGCAGACCTCGGGCGCGTCCTCAATCTCGCAATGGGCGGCGGTGGCCGCGCTCGACGGCACGCAGGCGCACCTCGCGCAGTTCAAGGCGGCGTTCCAGGAGCGGCGCGACCTCGTGGTCTCGATGCTGAACCAGACCAAGGGCCTGCAATGCCCGACGCCGGAGGGCGCGTTCTACGTCTACCCGTCCTGCGCCGAGACGATCGGGCGCACGACCCCGTCGGGCAAGACCATCGCCACCGACGAGGACTTCGTGACCGAGCTGCTGCAGGCGGAGGGCGTCGCCGCCGTGCACGGTTCGGCCTTCGGCCTCGGCCCGAATCTGCGCATCTCCTACGCCACCTCGACCAAGACGCTGGAGGAAGCGTGCAACCGCATCCAGCGCTTCTGCGGCTCGCTGCGCTAGCACGACGACGGCGGGCACCATCGGGTGCCTGCCACTTCGATACGGATCCGCCGCGGATCGTCCCTGTGGTTCGGGCCATGGCTTGAGGTGATTCGATGCCGACCATCGCCGTCATCGCCCCGGGCGCCATGGGAAGCGCGGTCGCCCGCCGCCTCACCGAGAACGGCGTCCGCGTCCTGACCTCGCTGACGGGGAGGAGCGCCGGGACCCGCGCCCGCGCCCGGGCCGCCGGCATGAGCCACGCCGACGATGCGGAGATCGCGGCGGCCGACCTGATCCTGTCAATCGTGCCGCCGGCCGATGCCGCCGGCCTCGCGGTCCGCCTCGCCCCGAGCCTGGCGGCTCAGCCGAAAAAGCCGGTCTACGTCGATTGCAATGCGGTGTCGCCGGCGACGGTACACGGCATCGCCGCGATCATCGCGGGCACGGGCGCACCGTTCCTCGATGGTGCGATCCTCGGGCTCCCGCCCGAACCCGGCGCGAAGGGGCCGCGGGTCTACGTCGCCGGCGACGACCTCGCGCCGCTGATGGCCCTGCGCGCATGCGGCCTCGACATGCGGGCCTGCGCGGGTGGCGTCGGGGCGGCGTCCGCCCTGAAGATGGCCTATGCCGGCATCAACAAGGGCCTGAAGGCGGTGGCCGCGGCGATCGTCCTCGGCGCAGAGCGCGCGGGCGCCGCCGACGCGCTGCGGGCGGAGCTGGCGGAGAGCGAGCCGGAGCTGCTCGCCCGCTTCGCCGGCGGGTTTCCCGACATGATGCCGAAGGCCTACCGATGGGTCGCGGAAATGCACGAGATCGTCGACTTCCTGGCGCCGGACCCGGCCGGCGGCGCGATCTTCGCCGGAGCGGCCGAGACCTTCGCGCATCTCGCGACGCCCGAGGGCGAGGACGACGTCGCCACGCTCCTGGCCTTCGCCGAAGCGGCAGGCGGATCGTCGCGGACGCGCGGATCGTCCTGAGCATCGGTTGCCGGCTCTTTGCACTTCACCTACATCGGCGGTCCCCGCGGCCGATGCGCCTGAAGGTTTCGCGAGCCCGCTCGGGCCTGCATGGACGCGGGGTCGGCAGTGACGGGGCGGCCCGGACCAGTTCTCTGGACCGCTCCTGTGAATCCTGGTGGGCCGGGGTGCTGCAGGCGTGTCGGAGGCGCGGGGAACAGGAACCGCGGACCCGGCGCATGGCCCACACAAGTTTCGCCCCGTTCCGGGACGGCAGCCGGTGCCGACCTTCGGATTTCGTTCACGCTCATCGGCAACAGTGGCAATGGGCCGGGGAACCGGTCGCGTGTCACTGCGTTTTGTCGGGCTTGACCATCATGCGGGGGTTCCTCACCAGCGGCGTCAAGGCGATCCTGGCGATCGCGGCGCTGTCCACCGCCGCCCATTGGGCGTTGCGGGTCCAGCGCGATCCGGCGCCGAGCACTCAGGTTCTGGCGAGCCTGCCCGATCCGGTGACCACCGGGTCGATCGAGCCGCGCAAGCCCGACCGCGTCGCCGCCCAGCCGGCGCAGAAGGCGGCCGCGGACCTCGACCAGGATCACCTCTCGGCGCTGATCGCCAGCACCACCGGCATGAAGCCGAAGGCGCAGAAGGCCGTCGTCGCCAAGCGCTGAGCGGAGCACGAGGCTTCCATTTGACGAAAAGGCCGCCCGCCGAGAGGGCAGGCGGCCTTCTCTGGTGTCGTCGCGCGATCAGGCGGCGAGGGAGCGGGGCTCGTGCCGCCCTTCGGCGATCTCCTCGATGATCTTCCCCGAGAACGCATCGAGATCGCCAGGATTGCGGCTGGTGACGATGCCGTGGTCGGTCACGACCTCGCGGTCGTGCCAACGGGCGCCGGCATTGATCACGTCGGTGCGGATCGAGGAGAACGAGGTCAGGTCACGGCCCTTCGCCGCGCCGACCTCGATCAGCAGCCACGGCGCGTGGCAGATCGCGGCGACGACCTTTCCCGAGGTCACGAAGGCCTTGATCACCTCCAACGCCTTCGGCTCGAGGCGGAGCTTGTCCGGGTTGATCTGGCCGCCGGGCAGGACGAGGGCATCGTAGGCAGACGGATCGACGGTCTCGAGGTCGAGGTCGACCGCGACGTTCTTGCCCCAATCGGTCTTGTCCCAGCCGCGGATCGATTCCGGCTTCTCGCGCGATTTCGGCGACGCGACGTGGACCGTCGCGCCGGCCTGCCGCAGCTTGGCCTGCGGGACGGTGAGCTCGGTCTCCTCGAACCCGTCGGTGGCGAGGATCAGGACCTTGGCTTGCTTGATGTCGGGCATGGCGGTTCGCTCCGATGGATGACGTCGGCCGGCAAACCGGGACTTCTCCCCACGGTTCCCCGACGATCCGGCAACCCAGGAATGCGCGGAACCCTCGCGCAGGCGATCCGTTGGCTAGCTCATTCCCAACTGCACGAGGCAGCGCATGGCCAATCCCGGCCTTCCGACCCCCGATCCGACCCCCGGGGACCTTCCGCCGCCCGTCCCGCCGGACGAGATGCCCGATATCGGGCCGACAGGGCCGCGCACGCCCTATCCGGTGAACGATCCCGGCATCGACGAGCCCGGCGGCCCCGGCTCGGAGCCGGACGTGTTTCCCGGCGCCCCGACCGATCCCGGCGTCAGGATGTAGGAACGGATCAATGGCCGCCGTGCGACGCCCGCACGTCGCGCGGGGCCGCGAGGATCTCGGAGAGGCTCGTCGCCACGTGACGGGCCTCCTCGTCGGTCAGGCGCAGCTGGAACGGCGGCAGGGCGCCGGCCTGGAGCGCGACGACGGCCTGGCCCTGGTCGTCGGTGCCGATCTCGATCGCGGAGGAGGTCACGTCGAGCATCGCGATCTCCTCGTCGCCCATCTCCTCGGCCATGTCGGGCTCCTCGGGTTCGTCGATGGCGGTGAGCAGTTGCCCGACGGCGCGCACGAGGGCGCGGGCGGCGCGGGCATCCATCACCACGGCGGTCGCCTGATCGTCCTTCTGGAAGGAGAGCTGGATGTTGGCCCCTTCCAACGAAACCGAGATACCTGCCATGGATCGCCTAAAAGCCTGAGCGCGAACCCTTATATGCACTGGGGCCCGCGAGAATCCCAGCCGCCGGGCCTCCGCTTTTGCCCGGGCACGCCGAGAACCTGCATCCCTGCCTTGTTGCGGCCGCAGGGAGCCCTTAGATAGGGTTGTGGGGGGCCCAAACCCTGGGACGGACGCCGGTTACGGGTTCCTTGCCCGACGCCCTGCCACCCATACCAGACTTAGAAGTCAGTCGATCCGTTCGCGCTTTCACGAGCGCGAGGGCTCGACCCATCGTCGATACGAGGTTCTCTACGTGAATACCGGTACCGTGAAGTGGTTCAACGAGACCAAGGGCTACGGCTTCATCCAGCCGGATGACGGCGGCAAGGACGTGTTCGTCCACATCTCCGCCGTCGAGCGCGCCGGCATGCGCAACCTGATCGAGGGTCAGAAGGTGTCTTACGAGATCCTGACCGACAAGCGCAGCGGCAAGGACGCCGCCGGCAACCTCCAGGCTGCCTGAGGCCATCGGTCTCCCATCCACGCGGCCGTGAACACGGTCGAAACCATCCGACGCTGCCATCCTCCGGGAGCGGCCGCGCCGGACGGTCAAGGTAAACGCAATCTTAATCGCAACACCACAGAAACAGAGCCGGGCCCGCCGCGTGGCGGAGCAAACCCGGTCACATCGGAAGACAATCAAACACACCATGTTGTTCGAATACACCCGACGCCGTAGCGTCCGGTCGCCCGTCACGGATTCGGCGACCTTCAAGGTGGGGTGCATCAAGCAGAGCGCGACGTCGGACGCCCCGACCCTCGACCTCTCCCACCTCATCGATCGATCCTACAATTATCATTCGCCCCGAGAGTTGCGCTGGCATCTCGCCGACCGCCTCGGGCTCGCGCCGGCCGCTCTGGCCCTTCGCGAAGCCGCCCACGCCTGACCGCGCCGAGCCGATCCTGCAGATGCAGGATCGGCTCTTCTTCGTTTCAGACCGGCTCAAGCCCGCGAGATCGTCACGACCGGCCCCGGTCCCAGGCCGATACGACGACGTCGCGCAGGTCGTTCGGCAGCGCGACCAGCTCGCCATGCACCGGATCGGTCCGGTTGTAGACGGTCGCGACGCCGGACATGTCGCAGACGGAGCCGCCCGCCTCGCGCAGGATCAGGTCGGCCGCCGCGAGATCCCAGTCGCGGGCATCCGAGGAGACCAGCCCGACATCGACCGAGCCTTCGGCGACGCGGGCCACGCGCAGGGCGAGCGACGGAATCCGGTCGATGCGCTCGAAGGCGGCGTCCCCCAGATCGCGCGAGACGCCACGCCCCAGCCGGTCGATCATCGGCTTCGGGCCGGTGACGCGGGCCGTCGGCAGCGCGACGCCCTGCCGCGCGCCGATCGGCTTGCCGTTGCGCGTCGCGCCCCGCCCGTAGATCGCCTCGTAATCGTGCCCGAGCGCCGGCGCGTTCACGAAGCCGATCACGGGCTCGCCGGCCTTCAGCAGCGCCACCGCGATCGACCAGTCCCGATGCCCGGACAGGAAGGCGCGGGTCCCGTCGATCGGGTCGACGATCCAGACGAGGTCGTGACCGATCCGCACGGCGTCGTCGGCCGTCTCTTCGGACAGCCACGCCGCCGCCGGCACGATCTGGCTCAGGCGGATCTTCAGGAAGGTGTCGACGGCGACGTCGGCTTCCGTCACCGGCGAGCCGCCGGCCTTCGACCAGATCTTCGCCGAGGTCTGGCTGCCGGCCCGGAAGAAGGGCAGGGCGAGGGAGGCCGCCTCGCGAAGCGCCTCGCGCAGGTCCGGCATCAGGGCGTGCACGAAGTCCGCTGAGATCGTATCGGTCATGGCGGTCCGTGTCCGGCGACGGGGGAGGGGATCGGCATCGCGGCTCGCGCCGACCCGCGCGCCGATGCGGCGTGCGGATGGTCCCGATCGCGACAGGGGGGCGGCGCGCCGGAGCGCGCGACCGCACCGTTGTAGGGTCTGCCCCGAAGCGCCACAAGGATCGCGAGGCCGCAGCGGGAAACCGGCGGTTTTCATCGATCGCGGCAAGGAACCGTTGAGCATTCCGAGCGCGAACGCGATGTCCACGATCGCTTAACGCTCACTCTTAAGGCACCATGGGGAGGTTAGACGCCAATCTGCTTGGCATAACGGACGACCCGAGCAGGTCGCCACTTGCAAATGGACGGCGGGCAGATGAACACGTTCGACACCATGGACCGGAACCCGACCGATCATCTTGCCGAGACCGATCGCCTCGATCGCGACGGCGCCGCGCCGGCGCGCTTCGCCTTCGACGCCTCGCCGCTGCCGGTGTTCGGCGCCGGCACCGCGACGTCCAAGGCCGCCGGCATCGCGCTCACCTTCGCGACCGACGAGGCGGAGAGCTGCGGCGAGGACCGGTTCAACCTCTGCCTCGTCGACGCTGCCGGCGCCGTCGTCGCCCGTCTCGGGCCGTTCTGCGAGGAGGAGGTCGTCGCGATCTGGCGGGAGCTCGCCGCCCGCACCGGCTTGCCGCGGATGATCGTGCGCGAGGACGGCGTGCTCGCCACCGTGTCGGCGCAGGTCGGCCGGCTGATGCTCGGCAAGACCCGCATTCGGCGCCGGCACGGCTCGCTCGGCGACCGCCGCCCGCGCTTTCTCGTGCGCCGCAAGACCGGCCGCCTCCCGGTCCGCCCGCAGATCCACCGCGGCGAGAACGAGATCATCGCCCGCTCGTGAGCGCTCAGCCCGGCCAGCCCTGGTTGATCGTATCGGCGGCGAGCCCCGCGAACAGGATGAGCCCGGCCCCGCGATTCGAGCGGAACAGGGCCAGCGCCTCCCGCCCGTCCCGCGCCTTGAGCCGCCAGACCTGCCGGCCGAGATGGACGGCGAACGCGGCGACGCCCAGGAAACCGAGCAGTCCCGCCCCGGCCCCGTAGGCCGCCGCGCCGATCAGCAGCACGGCCGCCCCGTAGCAGGCCCCGACGGCGACCCGAAGCCGGCCGCCGAAGAACCGCGCCGACGAGCGGATGCCGGCGATCTCGTCGTCCTCGATGTCCTGCACCGCGTAGATCGTGTCGTAGCCGACCACCCAGGCGATCGTGCCGGCGTAGAGCAGCCAGGCCGATGCTGCGAGCTGGTCGAGCAGGGCGGCCCAGCCCATCAGCGCCCCCCAGGAGAAGGCGAGGCCGAGCACCAGCTGCGGCATCGACATCACCCGCTTCATGAACGGGTAGATCGCCACGGGGATCAGCGAGCACAGCCCGACGCCGATGGCGAACGCATCGAACTGCATCAGGACGAGGAAGCCGACCAGCGCCTGGGCGGCGAGGAAGATGGCGGCGGCGCGCGTGCCGACCTGCCCCGAGGGCAGGGGCCGCGAGCGCGTGCGCTCGACCTGCGCGTCGAGGTCGCGATCGGCGATGTCGTTGTAGGTCGAGCCGGCCCCGCGCATCGCCACCGCGCCGACGAGGAACAGCAGCAGGTGGCGCGGATCGGGCCAGGGCAGGCCGGCGCGGGTGGCGGCCAGCGCCGTCGACCACCAGCACGGCAGCAGCAGCAGCCACCAGCCGATCGGCCGGTCGATGCGGGCGAGGCGCAGGTAAGGCCGGGCGGCCCGCGGGGCGAGCCGGTCGACCCAATGGCCGGTCACCGCGTCGGCGACGCGGGATTCCACCGCCTTCGCGGCATTCACGACCGGGGCCCGGACGGGATGAGGAACGGGTGGGAGGCGGGTCGCATCCGCCTCAGAGCGCGCCCTGCGGCATCTTGAACTGGCCGGTCAGGCCGGGGCCGCCGAGGAGGCCGCCGCCGCCGCCGTTCTGGGCCTGAGCGCGGGCCTGAGCCTCCATTTTGGTCGCCTGGGCCGCGATGCCGCAGATCTTGGTGCGGATGCCCACCACCTTCGAGTGGTCGGCCTTGAAGCCTTCCGCGAACGAGTCGGGGATCGAGCACCACTCCTTGTTGGCGGCGATCCACTTCATGCCCTCGACGCCGTTGGACTGAAGCTTGCCGAACAGCGCGCAGGCCTCCTGCGGGGTCATCTTCTTCTTTCCGTTCGACGCCACGTTCGCCTTGGCGACGAGATCCTTGCGCGTCTGCAGCGTCGTCTGGATCGCGCCGCACTCGGCGGACTGAGCGAAGGCGGCCGTGCTGGCCAGGAAGCTGCCCGCGACGAGGGCGGCGGCCAGTCCGTAGGTCTTGTAGCGCATGGTCTCGTCTCCCTGGAGATCCGCCCCGGTCGCAGGCGATGCGCCGTCGGCATGGCGCGCAGCGTCGACGGATGTCGTCTTCGAGCCGGGGGTCGGCCGCGCTGCGGTACGGCCGGTCCGGAATGTCCGGGTTCCGCTTCGCCATAGGAATGTGGCGTCAATCGAGCCGCAAACGGGCCGGCTCCGACATGGCGGGGTAACGTTTCGAAAACCAGCGCCCGTGATGTTTCGGCAACATCGGCGCCGCCTCGCTCCGGCGTTGACAGCGGCGATCCCGCACGCGACGGAGCCCGGATGGCGGCCTACGACTTCACCGCGCCCCGTCTCCACGTGGCGCACGACCTCTTCGCGGGCGCGAACCTTCCCCTGGACCGGGCGCAGGCGAACTACCTGCTCAACGTCCTGCGCCGGCAGCCGGACGACCCGGTGCTGCTGTTCAACGGGCGGGACGGCGAGTGGCGGGCGAGCCTGGTGCCGTCGGGGCGCAAGAGCGCGCATCTGACCGTCGTCGACCGAGTACGGCCCCAGACCGCACCGCCCGACCTGCACTACCTGTTCGCGCCCTTGAAGAGCGCGCGGCTCGACTACCTCGCCCAGAAGGCGGTCGAGATGGGGGCGGGCACGATCCGGCCGGTCCTGACGCGCTACACGCAAGGCGACCGCCTCAACACCGAGCGCCTGCACGCCAACATGATCGAGGCGGCCGAGCAGTGCGGCATCCTCGCCGTGCCGGCCTTGATGGAAGCCGCGCGCCTGCCCACGGCGCTCGCCGACCTCGCGCCGGAGCGGCTGCTGGTGTTCTGCGACGAGGACGCCGCGATCGCCGACCCCGTCGCCGCCCTGCGCCGGGCCGCGGATCCGGCGGGCCCCGTTCCACTCGCAGTGCTGATCGGCCCGGAGGGCGGGTTCGCGCCGGAGGAGCGCGCGGCGATCCTGGCGCGGCCCAACTCCGTGGCGCTCTCCCTTGGGCCCCGCATCCTCCGGGCCGACACCGCCGCGGTCGCGGCGCTCGCCCTGGTCCAGGCCGTACTCGGCGACGCGCGATGATAGCCCTGTCGGCGTGCGCCCGCGCACATCGACCGCGCGCAGCGCCTCCGACGCCCGACGATTGCCGGTCGAAGCGGGGCAGAGGCGCTCAAGGTCGCGTTGTCGGGTCCGGCGCCCTGGATTATGGACGACCCATCCCGGCGACGGGGCACGACCGCATCGCTCTTTTCCAGACGGCCGGCGCGCTTCCCGAGTTCAGCCCATGATTTCACGGCGAGGCAGCGCATGGCGCGCGATACGTCCGACACGACACCGCTCACCACGCGTGTCGAACTGATCGACTGGTTCGCGGCCGGCGAGAAGCCGCGCGAGAGCTTCGCGATCGGCACCGAGCACGAGAAGATTCCCTTCTACGTTGAGACGCGCGAACCGGTGCCGTATGAAGGCGAGCGCGGCATCCGAGCCCTGCTGGAAGGCGTCGGCCGCGAGACCGGCTGGGAGCCGATCCTCGATGCCGGCCACGTCATCGGCCTGTCGGCTGCGGAAGGCGGCGCGATCTCGATCGAGCCCGGCGGGCAGTTCGAACTCTCGGGCGCGCCGGTCGCCGACGTGCACGCCACCGCCCGCGAGCTCGACGAGCACCTGGCCGCGACGAAGCGCGTGGCGGACGGCCTCGGCATCGGCTTCCTCGACCTCGCGATGAGCCCGAAATGGTCGCGGGCCGAGACGCCGGTGATGCCCAAGAGCCGCTACAAGATCATGGCCGGCTACATGCCGAAGGTCGGATCGCTCGGCCTCGACATGATGCTGCGCACCGCCACCGTGCAGGTCAACGTCGACTTCGCGTCGGAAAGCGACATGAAGCGGAAGCTCCGCGCCTCGCTCGCGCTGCAGCCGGTCGCGACCGCCCTGTTCGCCAACTCGCCCTTCACCGACGGGCGGCCGAACGGCTTCCTGTCGCGACGCTCCGAGATCTGGCGCGACACCGACGCCGACCGCACCGGGATGCTCGGCTTCGCCTTCGACGCAGGCTTCGGCTACGAGGGCTACGTCGACTGGCTGCTCGACATGCCGATGTACTTCGTCAAGCGCGGCGACACCTACCACGACGTCTCGGGCGCCTCGTTCCGCGACCTGATGGCCGGCAAGCTCGCCCAGTTGCCGGGCGAGTACGCCACGGTCTCCGACTGGGCCAACCACGCCTCCACCGCCTTTCCCGAGGTTCGGCTCAAGCGCTTCCTCGAGATGCGCGGCGCCGACGTCGGCGATGCCGGCATGATCGCGGCGCAGGCCGCGTTCTGGGTCGGCCTGCTCTACGACGAGGCGTCGCTCGATGCCGCCCTCGACCTCGTCTCGGGCTGGAGCGCCACCGACCGGGAGGCCCTGCGCGCCACCGTCCCGCGCCTGGGCCTCGCGACGCCGGTCGCGCGGCGCAGCCTGGGCGCGGTCGCGGCCGAGGCGCTCGCCATCGCGCGGGCCGGCCTCAAGGCACGTGCCCGCCGTGACGGCTCCGGACGGGACGAGACGATCTACCTGCAGCCGCTGGAGGCGATCGTGGCGGCCGGGCGCTCGCATGCCGAGGACCGCCTCGCCGACTACGAGGGATCGTGGAAGCGCTCGGTCGACCCCGCCTTCACCCATTGCCGGTTCCCGTAATCGGGCGGGCGACCCGCACCGCTTCCTCGTCACGCGCTAGGGTCACGGCCGGCCGCTTCGCCCGGCTGACAAGCCGCATCGATCCGGTCTATCGACCCCGGCGACGGCGGCCCCGTCGTCGGGGTTCTCGCATGCCGGACGCACCACCGATCGACCTCGATCTCGCCGGCCTCAAGTGCCCACTTCCGGTGCTGCGGACGCGCAAGGCGCTGCGCCGCCTGCCGCCGGGCACGCTGCTGCGGGTGACCTGCACCGATCCGCTGGCCTGCCTCGACATCCCGAACCTCGTGCGCGAGGAGGGCGACACCGTCGAAGCCTGGGACCGGATCGGCACGGCGACGCGGTTCTCGATCCGCCGTGGCCCCGGCACCTGCCCCGGAGACTCCGCGAAGCCGCCTCATTCCTGAACGATCGCCTGCCTAGAACGGCCTCGACGCGACTCGGGCAGGAAGATCCACAGGCATGGTACCCATCATCCGCGGGACACGCCTCGTTCATGACGGCTGGGCCCGGTTCCTCGTCGCCGAGGTGACGATGCCGGACGGCACCCGCATCACCCGCGAGATCGAGGATCACGGTCGCGCGGTGGCGGTGCTGCCCTACGATCCGACGCGCCGCGTCGCGCTCCTGGTCTCGCAGTTCCGCGCCCCGGTGTTCTTCGCCGAGGGCCCGCTGGACATGCTCGAGACCCCGGCGGGCATCCTCGACGAGGGCGACCCGGAGGACGGCGCCCGCCGCGAAGCCTACGAGGAGACCGGCGTCGACCTGAACGTGCTCGAGCGGGTGGTCAGCGCCTGGACTGCGCCGGGCATCTCGACCGAGCGGATGGACCTGTTCCTCGCCCCCTTCGGCGCGGCCGACCGGTCGGGACCGGGCGGCGGGCTTGCCGAGGAGAACGAGGCGATCACCGTCCACGAGGTGGCGCTCGACGACCTCGCCCGCCGCAGCGACGCCGGCGAGATCGCGGACATGAAGACGCTGACCCTGGTCTTCGCGCTGCGCCTGCGGCACCCGCACCTGTTCGCGTCCGCCTGAACCCGCGGAGCCGCGAAGCCGCGCGTCAGGCCGCGTCCCGGTTCCCGATCTCGCCGCGCAGGAGCGCGAGGAAGCGCCACGACCGTACGAAGTAGCGCCGGAACAGCCGTCGCGGCGCGAAGGCGAACCGGAACGCCCATTCGAGCCCGGCACGCTGCAGCATCACTGGCGCCCGCGGCACCAGCCCGGCGGCGACGTTGACCGCCTCGCCCACCGCCAGCACGAGCGGCGTGCCGAGGGCTGCACCCTGGCGCGTCACCCAGACCTCCGAGCGCGGCGCGCCGACGCCCATGACCAGCAGGGTGGTGCCGTGCTCGCGGATGCGGGCCGACAGCGCGCGGCCGTACTCCGCGTCGTCGTCGAAGCTGAAGGGCGGCACGCAGGTCGCGATGGCATCCGCGTCATAGCCGGACCGCTCGAGCCGGTCGCGGATCGCCTCGGCGACCGCCTCCCGCGAGCAGACGAGGAAGACGCGCCGGCCTTCGACCGGCCGGGCGAACAGCGCGTGCGCGAGGAGGTCGTGCCCGGTGACGCGGGCGGCCGGCTGGCCGCGCAGCCGCGCGAGCCAGACCAGCGGCGTGCCGTCCAGCGTCCGCGCGACGGCGCTGGCATAGGCCTGCCGGAAGGCGGCGTTCTCCGAGAGCAGGACGATGTGGTCGATGTTGGCGGTGACGACGAGGCGCGGCCCGGCCGACGGCTGCATCGCCGAGGCAGCGAGGATCCCGGCTGCGGGACCGGCGGCGAAGTCGTGGCCGAACATCCGCACGCGCCAGGCGCTGCCGGCCTCGCTGCGGCGATCTAAGGGGGTTTCCGGCGTGGCGCCGGCCGCATGGCCGGGTTCGAGGCGAGGGCTCGTCCCGCGGACGGCCCGAAGCCGCGGCATCGCGGGGTGAATGGCGAAGCCGGCGACCTTCACCGCGCCGTCGTCCTCGGCCTGCGCCTGTCCCGCCTCAAGCATCGGCAGCTCGGAAGCTCCGGGGCGGCACGGTCGCGGCGCGGCGCTCGTTGCGGTCGTTGCGACGGTCGCGGGCGGCGCCGAGCGACAGCGCGATGGCCACGCCCAGCATCATCCCGACGAGCAGGGCCAGCGGCAGCACCACCTTGGGCGAGGGCGGCCAGGTCCGGGTGCGGGCGGGGACCGCCGGCGAGATGATGCGGACGTTGATGCTGTTCAGGCGCTCCTGCTCGCTCGCCTCGCGCGAACGGCGGAGATAGGTCTCGTACACGCCGCGGCGGGATTCGAGCGTCCGCTCCAGCTCGCGCAGGCCGACATTGGCGCGATCGCTGGTGACGGTCTCGGCCTTGGCCCGGTCGAGGCTCTTGCGGATCGCCGTTTCGCTCGCCGCCGCGCGATCGTAGTCCTTCTGCGTCGTCTCGATGATCCGCTCCTTCTCGCGCTGGATCAGGCGCTGGAGGTCGCGCTGCTGGGCGTACTGCTCGGCCATCGCCGGGTGGCGCTCGCCGAGGCGGGTCGCAAGCTCGGCGGTGTTGCGCGAGAGCGTCGCGTATTGCTGGCGGAGCGCCTGCATCTCGAGCGATTGCAGCATCTCCGGCAGCGCCGTGCTGGCGTCGCCGGCCTTCATCTTGCGCGCCTGCTCGAGGCGCGAGCGCGATTCCGCGGTCTTGATCTGGGCCGTGACGAGCTGCTGGTTGAGGTCGCCGAGCTGCTGGTCGGTCAGCAGGCGACCGCTCGACGCGACGAGGTTGTTGTCCTCGCGGTACTTCAGGAGCTTGCCCTCGGCGAGCTCGACGTCGCGGCGCAGACTCGACAGGCGGCCGTTGAGGGCGTCCGAGGCGCGGCGAGCGGCCTCGGTGCGGGCGCTGGCCTCCTCGGCGAAGTAGGCGTCGCCGATGGCGTTGGCGATCTTTGCCGCCTTCTCCGGATCGCGCGACTGCACCAGCACGTCGATCACGAAGGTGCGCTCGGCCCGGCGCACGGTCAGCTTGGTCTGCAGGGTGTCGACGGCGACGTTGACCGGGTCGCGGCTGCCGGGCGGCGGCAGCATGCCGAGCGCCGTGCGCAGCCAGACGATCGTCGGGTTGTCGGACTCGGGCTTGGCGAACTCGTCGTCGCGATCGAGGTCGAGCTTCTCGACCGTGCGCCGCAGGACGTTGTCCGACTGGATCACCTTGGTCTGGCTCTCGGCGAGCGACACGCCGCTGTCGGCCTGAGGCGTGCGGGCGCTGACGTCGTTGTCGACGACGCGGAGATCGGAGGGATCGACCAGGATCTGGATGCTAGAGGTGTAGACCGGGGTCAGCAGCCCGAGCAGCGCGACGGCGGCGGCAACCATGAACAGGCCGCCCAGCACGATGAAGCTCGCTCCGCGCCACAGGCGGCGGAGGATCGTGCCCGGGTCGGCCCGATCGGAGAAGCGCGGCGGCAGCGTCACCTCCACGGGCTCGCCGCGGACGGGGGTCGAGAAATCGAACATCGGTCTCTGTCCCTCACCTGCCCGACGGTTTCCAGGAACGATCCCGTTTCGGAGCGTTCCCGTGCCACCTTGAACCGGAAGCGCCCGGCGATGGCGGTGTTCGATGACGTCTCCGCAATTTGCGGACCGCAGGTTGCGCTCTCTGGTTGCCGCAAAATCTTTCCCAATGCCTTGGAAACGGGGGCGAACAGCGTCTCTTCAAGACGAGACAGCGTGGCATGCTTAACGATCCGCCGGCGCGACGTTCAATACGTAGTCCGCCTCACCGCTTGGGGATAACCGGATCGGGCGCGACCCCATCGGGCGCGACGAGGTTGTCTGGCCCGTAGGCCGACACGCCCTCGGCGAGGTAGCCGCGGAACGCCTCCGCGTCGCGCGCGGCCAAGCGATTCCATCGTGCGACGTTTGCCCGCGCGTCGGCCGCGGCTTCCGCCAAGCGGCCGGACCGGACGGCCTGGATCAGCGCCGAAGCGGCGCCCTCGGGATCGCCCGGGCGGAGGAACAGGCCGGATTCGCCGAGCACCTCGCGGAACACCGCGTCGTCGGGGGCGACCACCGGCAGGCCGCCATGCTGAATCTCGAGCAGGGGCAGGCCGAGGCCTTCGGCCTTCGAAGTCGAAAGCAGAAGGTGGGCGCTGGCGGCGAGCGTGCGCAGCGCATCGTCGCCGACGTAGCCGTGCCAGGTGAGGAAGGGCGGCGGATCGTCGAGGAAGGCGTGCCGGCCCCAGCCGAGGCGGCCGACGATGTGCAGCTCGGCCGGCACGCCGGCGCGGTTCAGAGCCGCCGCGAGCGCGATCGCCGCCGGGTAATCCTTGCGCGGCTCGATCGTGCCGATCGCCAGCATGCGCAGCGGCGCCTCGGGCCGATAGGCGGCGGGGCCTGGGAGCCCGTCGAGGCCGAACACGTCGCGCACCGCCGGCCGCAGCAGGGCGACGAGGGCGTCGTCGGCGCAGTGACGGCGCAAATCCGCGCCGGTCTTGCGCGAGATCACCAGGAAGCGCCGACCCCAGCGCATCGCGTAGCGGAACGCCGGCGCCATGTAGAGCCGGCTCTTCCAGGCGAGATCCTCCGGCCGGTCGAGGAGGAAGGTGTCGTAGACGCAGAGGATGCAGCGCTCCGCGAACGGCGCCATCAGCGGGCCGGGGGGAAAGCCGGCCATCACGAACTGCGCCTCGGGCTCCCGCGCCGCGCGAAGCGGCAGGCCGAGCTGCTGCGCGAGGATCATCCCCGGGATGCTGCGGCTGCGCAGGGGCCGGACCGCGCCGCCGAGCATCGCCGGCGTGAACTGGTCGAGCGCCACCCGCTCGATGCCGGTGACGTGGCCGCGGACATGGGTCTGGTCGAGGTAGATCGGGCCGCGCATCACCGGGCTCCGCCGAGCGATCGAAGCCGGACGGCCCAATACAGGCCGCGCCGCGCCCAGGGCGGCAGGCGGCGCCCGAGCAGGCGCTGCTTGGCGCGGCGCAGCCCGCGGACGAGCGGGTTGGACGGCGCGGCGACGAGGCCGGTCGCGGCCGCAGCCGGGATCGCGGCGAACGGGAAATGGCCGAGCAGCGCCGGCGCGAAGCGCAGGCGGCCCCCGTCCGGCGGCAGCAGGCCGCGCTCGCGAAACACCCGGTCGAGCGAGCTCGCGCAGGAAGCCGGGCTGAACCGGCTTTCCAGGGCGATCCGTGCGAAGGCGCCGAGCCGGGCGAGCGCCGGCCGATCGGCGACGAGCTCGACGAGGGCATCGCCCAGCGCGCCGGGCTCGACCGGGACGAGCCGCCCGGAGACGCCGTCGATCACCGAGCTGGTCAGGCCGGCGGTGCGATAGGCCAGCGTCGGCGTTCCGCACAGGCCGGCCTCGATCGGCGTCTGCCCCAGCGTCTCGAGCCGGCTCGCCGTGACGTGCAGGTCGCAGGCGCCGTACCAGGCGGCCAGGTGCGCCTCGTCGGCGATCAGCCCGGGCGCGAACAGGTTCGGCAGGGCGAGGCGCGCGGGATGGTCGAGCCGGCCGATCGCGACGAAGCCGACGCCGGGACCGGCGACGCGGCGCAGGGCGTCGGCGAGATCGCCGACGTTCTTGTCCGGTCCGTCGAGCACCACCGCCGAGACCAGGATCAGCAGGTCGTCGGCGGGAAGCCCGAGGCTGCGGCGCAGGGCCGAACGATCGCGGGGCCGGAAGACGCTCGTCGGAAAGGCCAGCGCCAGGGGCGCGACCACGGCGGCCGGCGGCGCGAGCGCCCGGGCGCGCGAGGCCGTCCAGGCCGAGTTGGCGAGCAGGATCGGACCGTCCCGCCGGGCGAGCACCGCACGCTTGCCGGCCTGCGCGCCGGCGATGCGATGCCGGCCGAGCTGCGGATACTCGTCCGGCGTCGGGCAGGCGGCGTCGCAGCCGACGGTCTCGATCCGGGCACAGCCGCGGGGGTGGGCGCAGCGGCCGGTCAGCGGGAACAGGTCGTGCAGGACGAGCGCGACGGGCCGCTCGGCAGCGAGGCGCCCGGCGATGGCGAGGCTCCGGGTGGCGCCGTGCAGGTTTCCGGCGAGCACGAGGTCGTGGTCGCCGGCGCGGATCGCGGCTTCGGCGACGGGAAACGCATCGGTCCATTCCGCCGCGGCCGGCGGCGATTCGTCGGCAAGCACGAACTCCGCGACGCGGTGCCCGGCGAGCCGCAGCGCCTCGCCGATGCGCCGATGCGCGATCCCGGCACCGCCGGCATGCCCCGTGCCGGTGAGCGAGGCGATCGAGAGGGAAGCGGCACCACTCTTCCCTCCCCATTTGGCGGGGGAAGGTACCCTGCGGAGCAGGGGGGGAGAGGGGCGCGACGGTGCCGGATACGGCGCTCCCCTCTCTCGACCCTCGCTGACGCGAGGCCCACCCTCCCCCGCAGAGGGGGGAGGGGAAGACGCGGATGGACTTGAATCCGTTGTGTGAATCGTCCGCTCGCGCTGCAGCAGGACGGGCCGGCCGATGCGGGTGACGCCGGCCTCCGTCCGCACGGCTGCCGACCAGGCGCGTGCGGTCCACTCGGCGTCGACCGGATCGAAGCTGCCCAGCATGCCGAGCGCGGCACGCCGCCAGAGAACTTCGCCGCCGGTGAAGACGGCGTCCGGCGCGGCGTCATCCCCCGCCGACGAGGGCAGGTCGAGGCCGGTCACCGCGTCGTCGAACAGCACCCGAAGCCCCGCCACCGCATCCGCCCCCGAGAGGACCGCGTCGAGAACGAGGGCGGCGAGCGCGCCGGGCGCCAGGAGATCGCCCGCCCGCAGGACCAGGACGAAGTCGACCCCGTCGTCGGCGAGGATCGCGGCGGGCGACGTCAATCCCGGCGGCACGACGTCGTGCCGGCATTCCGGGTAGTCCTGCCGGGCGACCGAGGCGATGCTGTCCGCCAGACGCGGCGCGTCGCCGGAGGCGACGGTGAGCACGTGCAGCCGCGGCCACGGGCGTCCGTCCGGCAAGGTGTCCGGGCGCGCGAGCGCGAAGGCGGATCGGCCATAGGGCCAATCCGCGACGCCGTGGACGGTTTCGAGATCCGGGTCGTAGGGAACGTCGGTCACGACGGGGGCGGGCGGCTCTGCGCGACGCATCGCGGGGCCGCGATGATGCCGGAGGATTGGTTTCGATCGCCTTCCGGCCCTGGGATCAGCCGGCGACGCGAATTCCCGCCGCGCCCGCCTCCGCCCGCCCGACGATCGCCGCCGCCGGATGCCCGGCGGCGCGGATGCGGGCGAGGATCGCGTCTGCGCGCTCGGGGGCGCAGGCGACGAGCAGGCCGCCCGAGGTCTGCGGATCGGTAAGCAGGTGCCGCGCCCATTCGGGGAAGCCGTCCTCCAGCGCGACCTCGCCGCCGAACGCGGTCCAGTTGCGGTGGGACGCGCCGGTGACGAAGTTGCCCCGGGCGAGCGTTTCGGCCGAGGGCAGCAGCGGCACGGACGGCCAGTCGATCACGAGGCGGCAGCCGGCGCCGCGCGCAAACTCGAGGCCGTGCCCGAGCAGGCCGAAGCCGGTGACGTCGGTGATGGCGTGCACGTCCGGGTCGGCGGCCAGCTCGGTGCCGACCTTGTTCAGTAGCGTCGTCGTCGCGACGAACGCGGCGTAGCCGCCCTCCGGCAGGGCGTCGCGCTTGATCGCGGCGGAATAGACGCCGACGCCGAGGGGTTTGGTCAGGATCAGCGCGTCGCCGACCCGCGCGTCGGCGTTGCGGCGCACGTCCTCGCGGCGGCAGGTGCCGATCACCGCCAGGCCGTAGATCGGCTCCGGCGTGTCGATCGAGTGCCCGCCAGCGATCGGGATGCCGGCCTCGGCGCAGGTCGCCGCGCCGCCCTTCAGGATCTCGGCGACGATCTCGGGCGCGATCTTGCCGACCGGCATCCCGAGGATGGCCAGCGCCATGATCGGGCGGCCGCCCATCGCGTAGACGTCGGAGATCGCGTTGGTGGCGGCGATCCGGCCGAAATCGCGCGGGTCGTCGACCATCGGCGTGAAGAAGTCGGTGGTGGCGATGACGCAGGTGCCGTCGTCGAGCGCCCAGACCGCGGCGTCGTCAGCGGTCTCGTTGCCGACGAGCAGGCGCTCGAACGGGCCGGCGATCGGCTGGTCGGCGAGCAGCGACCGTAGGATCGCCGGGTCGAGCTTGCAGCCGCAGCCGCCGCCGTGGGCGAGGCTGGTGAGGCGGACGGGGGTCGCATCCATGAGGGCACCGCGCGTTCGAACGGACAGGGGTCGCTGGTCGGTGCCGATACCATGGATCGCGGGTTCGGCGCGCCTCGGCCCGCGCGCCGCACGCCGCACGCCGCACGCCGCACGCCGGGAAGGATGGGACAATCGCGGGCGGGCGCCCATATTCCGGTCGTTCAACCCGGAGACGGCCCGATGCCCGATACGCCCGCCCGCAGCTTCGTCCCCCTGTCGATCGCGGTGCTGACCGTCTCGGACACGCGCCGGCCGGAGGACGACCGCTCCGGCGACACCCTGGTGCAGCGGCTGACCGAGGCCGGCCACAGGCTCGCGGCGCGCGCGATCGTGCCGGACGAGGCGACGGCGATCCGCGGGACGGTCGAGAGCTGGACGCGTGATCCCGGAATCGACGTGGTGATCACCACCGGCGGCACCGGCTTCACCGGCCGCGACGTCACGCCCGAGGCGTTGGAGCCGCTGTTCGAGAAGCGGATGGACGGCTTCTCGGCGGTGTTCCACCGCATCTCCTACGACAAGATCGGCACCTCGACGCTGCAGTCGCGGGCGACGGCCGGAGTCGCCAACGCCACCTACGTCTTCGTGCTGCCGGGCTCGCCGGGTGCCTGCCGCGACGCCTGGGACGGGATCCTGGTCAGCCAGCTCGACTACCGGCACCGCCCCTGCAACTTCGTCGAGATCATGCCGCGCCTGGACGAGCACCTGCGGCGGGGCGCCTCGCTCACGGCCTGAGGATCACATCCGGTCGATCCGCGCGATCAGGCGCCGCGGCACCAGCCGCGGGGCGAAGGTTCCGATCTCGGTGAGGCGATCGCGGCGGACGAGGTCGCCGGGCCGCGCCGCACCCGCGCCGAGCAGCGCCTCGGCCCGAATGGCCAGCCGCGTCGCCAGCCCGGCATGCGGGCGGGACAATCGCCCCAGGGCGTCGGCCGGCGCTGTGCCGACGAAGCGGTCGAGGGTGCGGATCCAGCCGTCGCCGGGCACGTCGCCCGCCTCCAGGCACAGCACCCAGTCGCGGCGCGCGACCGCCGCGCCGGCGAACCACCGGTCCGATCCGCGCGGCGGCACCACCAGGGTCGCGCCGGTCGCGTCGGCGATCGTGTCGACCGCCTCGCCCATCGCGGCGGCGACGATCACGGCGTCGCCTACGAGCCCGGCGGCCACGCCTCCGACGAGGGCGCCCAGGGTGTCGGCCAGACGGTCGATCGCATCGGCGTCGCCGGGGTCGGCGACATGAACCAGGGCGGAGATCATGGCCGCGCATACCGTATTTTCGCCGGGCGCGGGCAGGCCGGCTCGACGCGGCGACCCAGCGTTGCACCACAGCCACAAAGCCCGAGAAACTGCCTAAAATCGAGGCGTATACGGTCGACCTTGTTCCTGTTATGTTCCATGTGAAACACGCTTCCGCCGGGGTGCTGCCAGTTCGATGTCCACACCCCGTCCTCCGCTCGGCGCTGAATCCACGCCAAGACGTCGGCTCGCCGCGACGTCGGAAACGCTGCGCGGCCGGGGCGCCACCGCCAACCCGGGCGGGCGCTTCGAGGCGATCCGCCGCGAGGCCGCCGACGACGGCTGGCCGGCGGACGAGCCCGCACCGGCCAGACGAACCGAGGTGACGCTGGAGGGGGCGAGCGGGATCATCTCCCGCAACACCTCGCCCGACATCTCGTTCGACCGCTCGATCAACCCCTATCGCGGCTGCGAGCACGGCTGCGTCTACTGCTTCGCCCGGCCGAACCACGCCTATGCCGGCCTGTCGCCCGGGCTCGACTTCGAGACGAAGCTCTTCGCCAAGCCGGACGCCTCGCGCCTGCTCGAGCGGGAGCTGTCGGCGCCGGGCTACGCGCCGCGGACCATCGCTCTCGGAACGGCGACCGACCCGTATCAGCCGATCGAGCGCGAGCACCGCATCACCCGGGAGATCCTCGAGGTGCTGGCCCGCCTGCGCCATCCCGTCGGCATCGTGACGAAGTCGAACCTCGTCACCCGCGACATCGACATCCTGGCCGGGATGGCGGAGCGGAACCTCGTGAAGGTGGCGATGTCGGTGACGACCCTCGATCCGGTGCTCGCCCGGAAGATGGAGCCGCGCGCGCCGCATCCGCGCAAGCGCCTGGAGGCGATCCGGGCGCTCAGCCGAGCCGGCGTGCCGGTGATGGTGATCGTCGCGCCGATCATCCCCTCGCTCAACGACCACGAGATCGAGGCGATCCTGACGGAGGCCCGCGCCTGCGGCGCGCGGGAGGCGAACCACGTGCTGCTGCGCCTGCCGCACGAGCTGAAGGACCTCGTCGCCGACTGGTTCGCCGAGCACTATCCCGGGCGGCAGCGCCACGTGTTCTCCCTGGTCGAGCAGGCCCGCGGCGGCCGCGAATACGACGCCACGTTCGGCAAGCGGATGACCGGGGAGGGCGCCTACGCCGACCTGATCGCGACGCGGATGCGGCTGGCCAAGGCGCGTCTCGGCTATGCGCAGACCCGCATCACCCTCGACGCCTCGGCCTTCGCCAAGCCCGGCGAGCAGTTCTCGCTGCTGTGACGGGGGCGAAGGCGGCGATCGAGCAATGCTCCGCGGCGGCAGGACGGCGTGATTTTTTGCGTCGACGGACGATCTCAGACACCTTGCGAACGAACGCGGCGCGTTCTCCCTCCCCCCTCTGCGGGGGAGGGAAAGGCGCGCGGCGATCCCCATCTGCGACACCCGTCCTGCTGCCGCCATCGCCGTACGCCCGCTTGAAACTCAGCCGGTGATGCGGGGTGCGGCCGTGGGTCCTGAGGCCGGCGAGGTGCACCGGGGCGCCGTAGCCGACATTGCGATCCCAGCCGTAATGCGGGTGGCGCCGGGCCAGCACCCGCATCAGCGCATCGCGAAACGTCTTGGCGACGATCGAGGCGGCGGCGATCTGCGGCACCGCGCGGTCGCCGCCGACGACCGCACGGCAGGGCTGCGGCAGGCCGGGAACCGCGTCCCGCCCGTCGACCAGCACCGGCGCATCGAGGGCGAGCCGCAGCACCGCCCGGCGCATCGCGTCGAGGGTGGCGACGCGGACGTTGACCCGGTCGATCAATGCCCGGGATCCCGCCGCGACCGCGACGCGGCCCTGCGCGCGGATCAGCGGCGTCAGGATCTCGCGCAGCGGTTCCTTGACCCGCTTGCTGTCGTCGAGGCGGGCGAGCAGGTCCGGCGGGATCGCGGTCGGATCGAACCACACCGCCGCGACGACCACCGGGCCGCACAGGGCGCCGCGCCCGACCTCATCGCAGCCGATGACGGCGGGGTAGTCGGCGGCGCAGGCGGGATCGAAGGGGGGCACGGGGCGGGTCGGGTCCGAAGGGGCGGCGACCCATCGCATTCCTTGGCCGGCCCGTCACCCTCTCAACCCGTCACCTCATCAGCCAAGCAGGGCCGCCTCGACGCCGGCCGGCACGCGCAGATCGGCCGCCTGGGCGTGGGCGCTCTCGATGTTGCCGAAGAACTGGCGGGCGCTCTCGGCCCAGGTCCGGCGGAGGGCCTCCGCGCGGCATCGCCCGCGCGGAACGGCGAGGGCGGCGAGGCATGCCGCGCGCAGGTCGGCGTCGAGCACCCCGGCCCCGGTCCCGGCGACCACGTCGAGGGGACCGGTGACCGGGTAGGCCGCCACGGGCAGGCCGCAGGCCATCGCCTCGAGCAGCACGATGCCGAAGGTGTCGGTGAGGCTCGGGAACACGAACACGTCGCTCGCCGCGTAGAGCGCGGACAGCTCCGCGCCGGTGCGGGTGCCGAGGAAGCGGGCCTGCGGGTGGGCGGCCGCGAGCCGGGCGCGGTCGGGCCCGTCGCCGATCACCACCTTGCTGCCCGGCAGGTCGAGACTGAGGAAGGCGGCGACGTTCTTCTCGACCGCGACGCGGCCGACGAAGAGAAAGATCGGGCGCGGCAGCCCCGCGAGCGCAGGGGGAACCTCCGCGGAAGGATCGGCCGGGCGGAACAGGTCGGTGTCGACGCCCCGCGTCCAGCGCATCAGGTTGCGGAAGCCGCGGCCGGCGAGCTCGCGCTCGAGCGAGGCGGTGCTGACCATGGTGCCGCTGGCCGCCCGGTGAAAGCGCCGCAGCCAAGCGTAGCTCCACGCCTCGGGGATCGGCGCCCGGGCGGCGAGATATTCGGGAAACCGCGTGTGGTAGCTCGTGGTGAAGGGGCGGCCCTTCGCGCGGCAGAGCCGCCGCACCGCGTGGCCGATCGTGCCCTCGGTGGCGATGTGGACGTGGGTCGGCTCGATCCGCGCCCAGGCGGCGGCGATGCCGCGCGCGCCCGCCAGCGCCAGCCGGATCTCGGGATAGCCCGGCATCGGCAGCGAGCGGAAGTCGCGCGGGGTCACGAAGAACGGCTCGAAGCCGTGGGCGGGGGCGGCCTCGGCCATGCGCTCGAGCGAGCGCACCACGCCGTTGACCTGCGGCGCCCAGGCATCGGTCGCGACCAGCAGCCTCACGCGACCGCCCGGCGGTCCTGCGCCGGAAGCGCACCGGCGCGCTCGGCCTCCGACGCCTCCGCCGCGCGGGCGCGAAGCACGCTCGGATAGTGCAGCACCTCCATGCGGCCGTCGTAATGCTCGACCAGCGCGGTGCAGGATTCGACCCAGTCGCCGGTGTTGAGGTAGCGCAGGCCGTCGATCCGCCGGTCGGCGGCGTGATGGATGTGGCCGCAGATCACCCCGTCGGCACCCTGGCGCCGGGCCTCGTCGGCGAGAAAGGTCTCGAACGCGCCGATGAAGTTGACCGCGTTCTTCACCTTCAGCTTCGCCCAGGCCGAGAGCGACCAGTAGGACAGGCCGAGCCGGCGGCGCAGCTTGTTCAGGCCGGTGTTGACGAACAGCGCGAAGGTGTAGGCGCCGTCGCCGAGATGGGCGAGCCAGCGGGCGTGGCGCACCACCATGTCGAACTGGTCGCCGTGGATCACCAGGTAGCGCCGCCCGTCCGCCGCCTCGTGGATGCGGCTCTCGGCGATCTCGATCCCGCCGAAGGTGGTGCCGATGTAGTCGCGCAGGAACTCGTCGTGGTTGCCCGGCACGTAGACCAGGCTCGAGCCCTTGCGCACCTTGCGCAGGAGCTTCTGCACCACGTCGTTGTGCCCCTGCGGCCAGTACCAGCCCGATCGGAGCTGCCAGCCGTCGACGATGTCGCCGACGAGGTAGAGCGTGTCGGCGTCGTAGTCCTTCAGGAAGTCCAGGAGCAGCCCGGCCTGGCAGCCGCGGGTGCCGAGGTGCAGGTCTGAGAGGAACAGGGTGCGGACGCGGGTCGTCCCTTCCGTGTCGTCGGCCACGAGCATCTCCCGGCGGTCTTCGGCCGAGCCAAACCGGAAACGCGTCTCAGTTTGATGACGGTGGCGCGCATCCGATGCTGCGATGCAGCAAGCAATGCGAAGATCCTTCGCCGGTTTGCTGCAGTGCACGACAATTTTTTTTCGTCGTCCGGGAAGTTTTTCCAGTTTTGCTTGTGGAGCTTCGGCGTTCATAATGGATTCAAAGCGATCGCCTGCCGTAAGGCCGGCGCCGGCGACGGCCAATGGATCGCCGACCTGGATGGTCGACTTGGATCGTGAACCACTTGGATCGTGAGCCGGGGCGGGACGACGGGGAGGAAGGTATCGAGGGTCGGCGCAGCGCCGGCGTGCAGGATCCGCATTCCGCGGCTTGCGCGACGGCCACGGCCGACGCATGGAAGACGAGGCTTTTCGGAGGCGACCGGCATGGATCCATGCCGCGACCGCGAGCGGTGCCAGACCGTTCCGCCGCTCCGCATCGCCCGGTGAAGCGACCGACCGACGACGCGGAAGTTCCGCGCGGGACAGCCCTCCCGCGCGCTTCCGGCCGCGCCGGTTCGGCGTCCCCCTCACCAGACCGCCCACGGATCACCACACGCCCATGCGTCGCAAGCCGGCGCATCGTTCCTGACGCCGGCTTGCCGGCCAACGTTTCTTGGTAATCGGAGGACACACCCCATGGCTGCAACGCGGCGCCCCGGACGCAATCACCTCTTCATTCCCGGCCCGACCAACATCCCGGACCGCGTGCTGCGCGCGATGCACGTCCCCTCGGAGGACCATCGCTCCCCCGACTTCCCGGCGCTTGTGAAGCCGCTGTTCCAGGACGCCAAGATGGTGTTCGGCTCCGAGGCGGGCACGATCATCTTCTATCCGTCCTCCGGCACCGGCATCTGGGAATCGGCCCTGGCGAACACGCTCTGCCGCGGCGACAAGGTCCTGACCGCCCGCTACGGCCAGTTCAGCCACCTCTGGGTCGACATGGCCCAGCGCCTCGGCCTCGACGTCATCGTGCAGGACGAGGCTTGGGGCACCGGCGCCGACCCGGAGAAGATCGGCCAGGCGCTGCGCGCCGACACCGAGCACAAGATCAAGGCCGTGATGGTCGTCCACAACGAGACGGCGACCGGCGTCACCAGCGACATCGGCGCGGTCCGCAAGGCGATCGACGCCGCCGGCCACCCGGCGCTGCTGTTCGTCGACGGCATCTCGTCGATCGGCTCGCTGCCGTTCGAGATGGACGCGTGGAAGGTGGATTGCGCCATCGCCGGCTCGCAGAAGGGCTTCATGCTCCCCGCCGGCCTCGGCGTGCTCTGCGCCAGCGCCAAGGCGATCAAGGCCTCCGAAGGCACCGCCGGCGGCAACGACCGCCTTGGACACGTCTACTTCGCCTGGTCCGACCAGCTGAAGCAGAACCCGACCGGCTACTTCCCCTACACACCGCCGCTGCCGCTGCTCTACGGCCTGCGCGAGGCCCTCGAGTGCATCAAGGAAGAGGGGCTGCAGAACGTCTACCACCGCCATCACGTGCTCGCCGAGGCGACCCGTCAGGCCGTGGCGGCGTGGGGCCTGAAGATCTGCGCCAAGGAGCCCAAGTGGAACTCCGACACGGTGACGGCGATCCTGGCGCCCGAGGGCGTCGATGCGGCCAAGATCATCAAGCACGCCTACGACCGCTACAACCTCTCGCTCGGCGCTGGCCTGAGCCAAGTCGCCGGCAAGGTGTTCCGCATCGGCCACCTCGGTGATCTCAACGAGCTGTCGCTGCTCGGCGCGATCGCCGGCGCCGAGATGGCGATGATCGATTGCGGCGTGCACGTCACCCCGGGCTCGGGCGTCGCCGCCGCGTCGAGCTACCTGCGCGAGCATCCGCTCACCCAGGGCTGACGCTAGGCCGACACCATCGCGCGGGGGCGGCGACGCCCCCGCGCCATCCCGGACGAGAGGGGATCATCTCGAACCGGATCGGGATCGCCGCGACCGGCGCGTCGCGGGCAGGGCCCGATCCGGCCGTCGCATGAAAGGCGTTCCATGACGAAGAAGATCGTATTCCTCGACCGCGAGTCCCTCGACGCCACGGTCCGGCCGTTCAACTTCCCGCACGACTACAAGGAATACGATTCGACCTGGACACCGGAGGAGATCGTCTCCCGGCTCCAGGGCGCCGAGATCGCGCTGATCAACAAGGTGCCGATGCGCGCCGACACGTTGAAGCAGCTGCCCGACCTCAAGCTCATCGCCGTCGCCGCCACCGGCACCGACGTGGTCGACAAGGAGCAGGCGAAGGCGCAAGGCATCACCGTCGTCAACATCCGCAACTACGCCTTCAACACCGTGCCCGAGCACGTCATCGCGCTGATCTTCGCCCTGCGGCGCGCGATCGTGCCCTACGCCAACTCGGTGCGCCGGGGCGATTGGAACAAGTCGACCCAGTTCTGCTACTTCGACTACCCGATCCACGACATCGCCGGCTCGACGCTCGGCATCGTCGGCTACGGCGCGCTCGGCAAGTCGATCGGCAAGCGGGCGGAAGCGCTCGGCATGAAGGTCATCGCCTACGACGTCTTCCCGCAGGAGGGCCTCGTCGACCTCGAGACGATCCTGACCCAGTCCGACGTCATCACGCTGCACGCGCCGCTGACGCCCGAGACCCGGAACATGATCGGCGCCGAGCAGCTGGCGAAGATGAAGAAGCACGCGATCCTCATCAACACCGCCCGCGGCGGGCTGGTGGACGAGGAGGCCCTGGCCGAGGCGCTGAAGGCCGGCACGATCGGCGGCGCCGGCTTCGACGTGGTGGTGCAGGAGCCGCCCAAGAACGGCAACATCCTGTGCGACCTCGACCTGCCGAACCTGATCGTCACGCCGCACGTGGCCTGGGCCAGCAAGGAGGCGATGCAGATCCTGGCCGACCAGCTCGTCGACAACGTCGAGGCCTTCGTCGCCGGCAAGCCGCAGAACGTGGTCTAGGTCGAACTCTCCCTCCCCCCGCTGCGGGGGAGGGTGGGCCTCGCGTCAGCGAGGGTCGGGAGAGGGGAGCCACGTTTCCGGACGTCGCGCGGCCCCTCTCCCGACCCGCTTCGCGGGCTACCCTCCCCCGCAGGGGGGAGGGAAGGCTGAGCGACAGACGAGCCCGGACCCAATTTCCAACACGAACGCCATCCGCGCCGAGACGCGGGCGAGAGGACGCACCATGAAGAAGCTTCTGTTCCTGTTCGACACCGATGCGATGCCGTCCGTGTTCGACACCGTCGTCGGCTACGACGGCGGCGCCGACCACATCACCGGCTACGGCGGCGTGACGCCCGAGAACGTCGGCGCGCTCGTCGACGGCACGATCTACACCCGCGGCGGCTCGGAGAAGAAGTCGACGGCGATCTTCGTCGGCGGCGGCAACATGGCGGCCGGCGAGGCGGTGCTCGAGGCGGTGAAGAAGCGCTTCTTCGGCCCGTTCCGCGTCTCGACCATGCTCGATTCCAACGGCTCGAACACCACCGCCGCCGCCGGCGTCGCTCTGGTGGCGAAGGCCGCCGGCTCTCTGGAGGGCAAGAAGGCCGTGGTGCTCGCCGGCACCGGCCCGGTCGGCATGCGCTCGGCGGCCCTGCTCGCCCAGGAGGGCGCCGAGGTCGTCCTCGCCGCCCGTCAGCTCGACCGCGCGCAGGCGGCGGCGGACGCCGTCAACAAGCGCTTCGGCGTCGCCGTGACGGCGGCCGCGACCCCGGACGAGGCCTCGCGCGCCGAGATCGTCAAGGGCAAGAACCTGGTGTTCTCGGCCGGCGCCATCGGCATCGAGCTGCTGCCCGAGTCGGCCTGGAAGGACGAGGCCTCGATCGAGTTCGTAGCCGACTACAACGCCCAGCCGCCGCTCGGCTTCGGCGGCATCGACGCCATGGACAAGGGCAAGGACCGGCACGGCAAGAAGTCGTTCGGCGCACTGGGCATCGGCGGCCTGAAGCTGAAGCTCCATCGCGCCTGCGTCGGCCAGCTCTTCGACAGCACCGAGCAGGTGCTGGATGCCGAGGAGATCTACGCGCTCGCCAAGAAGATGGCCTGAACGGGGGAGTGGGGCGCATGGCCAAGCACGATACGATCGCGACCTTCCTCGACGGGCTGGCCAGCGCCGCCCCGACCCCCGGCGGCGGCGGTGCCGCCGCCATCTCCGGCGCCATGGGCGCGGCCCTGGTCTCGATGGTGTGCAACCTCACCATCGGCAAGAAGAAGTACGTCGAGGTCGAGGCCGAGCTGAAGGACATGCTCGTCCAGTCCGAGGCGCTGCGGGCGCAGCTCACCGGCATGATCGCCGAGGACGTCGCCGCCTTCGACGCGGTGATGGGGGCCTACGGGCTGCCCAAGGCCACCGACGACGAGAAGGCGGTCCGCGCCGAGCGGATCCAGGCGGCGCTGAAGGTGGCGACCGACGTGCCGCTCGCCTGCTGCCGCGCCTGCCGCGCGGTGATCGACCTCGCCGAGGTGGTCGCCGACAAGGGCAACCTCAACGTCATCTCGGATGCCGGCGTCGCCGTGCTCTCGGCCCATGCCGGCCTGCGCAGCGCGGCGCTGAACGTCTACGTCAATGCCAAGGGCCTCGACGACCGCGATTTCGCGCAGGCGCGCCTGACCGAGCTCGAGGCGCTGCTCGGCGATGCCGGCCCGCTCAACGAGAAGGTCTACGACGTGGTCAAGGCCAAGGTGAGCTGACGCGAAGCCCGTCGGCGGTCCCCGATCGGCGGCGATCGGGGACCGCCATCGGGCGAATTGCGAAGTCGGGAAACGATCGTCGCCAGAAGATTGTGCGACGCAACAAGAAGACCGCAAGCATTCCTTCGCCGATCAAGGCGAACTCAACGAGAATGCAAAAAAATTTAATGCGACACTGCTCTCCCCCAAAGTAAAATGAGGGCGTAGAAACGCAGCCAAGAACAGTACCGAAGGAGGCGCCCGATGGACGTGCACGAGTATCAGGCCAAGGAGCTGCTCGCGAGCTTCGGCGTCGCGGTTCCCAAGGGCGCCGTCGCCTTCAGCGCCGATCAGGCCGTCTATGCCGCGACCGAGCTCGGCGGCTCGTTCTGGGCGGTGAAGGCCCAGATCCATGCCGGCGCCCGCGGCAAGGCCGGCGGGATCAAGCTGTGCCGGACCTACAACGAGGTCCGCGATGCCGCCCGCGAGCTGCTCGGCAAGCGCCTCGTCACCCTGCAGACCGGGCCCGAGGGCAAGCCGGTGCAGCGGGTCTACGTCGAGACCGCCGACCCGTTCGAGCGCGAGCTGTATCTCGGCTACGTCCTCGACCGGAAGGCCGAGCGCGTCCGCGTGATCGCCTCCCAGCGCGGCGGCATGGACATCGAGGAGATCGCGGCCAGCGAGCCCGAGGCGCTGATCCAGGTGGTGGTCGAGCCGGCCGTCGGCCTGCAGCAGTTCCAGGCCCGCGAGATCGCGTTCCAGCTCGGCCTCAACATCAAGCAGGTCTCGGCCGCGGTGAAGACGATCATGAACGCCTACCGGGCGTTCCGCGACTGCGACGGCACCATGCTGGAGATCAACCCGCTCGTCGTCACCAAGGACGACCGCGTGCTGGCGCTCGACGCCAAGATGTCGTTCGACGACAACGCGATGTTCCGCCGCCGCAACATCGCCGACATGCACGACCCGTCGCAGGGCGACCCGCGCGAGGCCCAGGCCGCCGAGCACAACCTCAGCTACATCGGGCTCGAGGGCGAGATCGGCTGCATCGTCAACGGTGCCGGCCTCGCCATGGCGACCATGGACATGATCAAGCACGCGGGCGGCGAGCCGGCGAACTTCCTCGACGTCGGCGGCGGCGCGAGCCCCGAGCGCGTCGCCACCGCCTTCCGCCTCGTCCTGTCGGACAAGAACGTGAAGGCGATCCTCGTCAACATCTTCGCCGGCATCAACCGCTGCGACTGGGTCGCGGAGGGCGTGGTCCAGGCGGCGCGCGAGGTGAAGATCGAGGTGCCGCTGATCGTCCGGCTCGCCGGCACGAACGTCGAGGCCGGGCAACGCATCCTGGCCGAGAGCGGGCTCGACCTGATCACGGCCGAGACCCTGTCGGAGGCCGCGCGCAAGGCCGTCGAGGCCTGCAACGGCACCAAGCACTGACGTCCGTGAGATAAGCGAAGGATACCGCCATGAGCATTCTCATCGACGAGACCACCCCGATCATCGTCCAGGGCATCACCGGCGACAAGGGCACCTTCCACGCCAAGGAGATGAAGGATTACGGCGCCAACGTCGTCGGCGGCGTCACCCCCGGCAAGGGCGGCAAGACCCATCTCGGCCTGCCGGTGTTCAACACCGTCAAGGACGCCGTGGAGGCGACGGGCGCCACCACCTCGATCACCTTCGTCGCCCCGCCCTTCGCTGCGGACGCGATCATGGAGGCGGCCGATGCCGGGCTGAAGCTGGTCTGCTCGATCACCGACGGCATCCCGGCCCAGGACATGATGCGGGTGAAGCGCTACCTGATGCGCTACCCCAAGGACCGCCGCACCATGGTGGTCGGCCCCAACTGCGCCGGGATCATCTCGCCCGGCAAGTCGATGCTCGGCATCATGCCGCCGCACATCTACCTGAAGGGCAACGTCGGCGTGATCTCGCGCTCGGGGACGCTCGGCTACGAGGCCGCCTCGCAGATGAAGGCGCACGGCATCGGCATCTCGACCTCGGTCGGCATCGGCGGCGACCCGATCAACGGCTCGTCCTTCCTCGACCACCTCGCGCTGTTCGAGCAGGACCCGGAGACCGCGGCCGTGCTGATGATCGGCGAGATCGGCGGCCCGCAGGAGGCCGAGGCCGCGGCCTGGATCAAGGCGAACTTCTCGAAGCCCGTGATCGGCTTCGTCGCCGGGCTCACGGCACCGAAGGGCCGCCGCATGGGGCACGCCGGCGCGATCATCTCGGCCACCGGCGACAGCGCGGCCGAGAAGGCCGAGATCATGCGGTCCTACGGGCTGACCGTGGCGCCCGATCCCGGCTCGTTCGGCGACACCGTCGCCGAGGTGATGCGGCGGGCGGCGTAGCGCCCGAAGCGCGAACCTGAAGCGCGGGTCCCCTCTCCCGTTCGGGAGAGGGACAGGGTGAGGGGCGTGACCTCTCCGGAATGACCTAGCCCCTAACCCCAATCCTCTCCCGCTCGGGAGAGGGGGCCGCGCGGTGCCACCCCCGCCAAAACGATATCCGCCCCAGGTGGCTTGATCCGATGCCAAAGACCCTTCACGCCTCCCTCGGCCATGCCGACGAGAACGCCTTCGCCCCGCCGGTGATCACCGGCACCTCGTCGAAGGAAGCCCTCGACATCCTGTTCCACGCGCTGCTCGACGTGGCGCGCCGGCACGAGCCGGAGCTGGAGGCCGTGCTGCACGGCACCGCCGACATCTCGACCTTCACGCCCGAGATGCTGGCCCGGGCGCTCCAGGTGCAGGGCATCTGGTTCCAGCTGCTGTCGATCGCCGAGCAGAACGTCGCCATGCGCCGGCGCCGGCACGTCGAGCGCACGGAGGGCCGCTCGGCCCTCGGCGGGTCCTTCGCCAAGGTGTTGGCGGAAGCCTCGGCCGGCGGCATCCCGGCGCCGCAGATCCATGCCCTGCTGAAGGACCTGCGCATCCGCCCGACGATCACCGCCCACCCGACCGAGGGCAAGCGCGTGACCGTGCTGGAGAAGTTCCGGCGCATCTACCTCGTGCTGCGCGAGCTCGAATTGCCGCGCTGGACCACGCGCGAGCGCAACGGCCTGATGAACGAGCTGCGCGACCAGATCGAGCTGGTCTGGATGACCGGCGAGCTGCACCTGGAGAAGGCCACCGTCGAGCGCGAGGTCTCCTGGGGCCTGCACTTCTTCGACGAGACCTTGTTCGAGATGCTGCCGGAGGTGGTCTACTCGCTCGAGGAATCCCTGGCGCAGTACTATCCGGACGAGAAGTTCGAGGTGCCGGCCTTCTTTCAATTCGGCTCCTGGATCGGCGGAGACCGCGACGGCAATCCCTACGTCACCGCCAGCGTCACCCGCGAGACGCTGAAGTGGAACGCGCTCGCCTCGCTCAGGCGCTACCGCGACGGCGTGCTTCATCTCGGCCGGGTGCTGTCGCTCACCGAGCGCTCGATGCCGGTGCCCGAGACCTTCCGGGCCGAGCTGGCCCGGGCCCTGTCCGAGAGCGGCGACGCCAAGGCGATCGCCGGCCGCAACCCCGGCGAGGCCTATCGCCAGTACCTGTCCTGCATCCTGCGCAAGATCGAGGCGACGATCCGGCGCAACGAGGGCGGCCGCACGAGCGGGCCGGACTACCCGAGCGCCGACGGGCTGATCAACGACCTGCGCACCCTGGAGCAGGGCCTCGCGGACGCCAAGTGCACCTCGCTCGCCACCGACCTCGTGCGGCCGGTGCGGCGCATGGTCGAGATCTTCCGGTTCTCCACCGTCCGCCTCGACCTGCGCGAGAACACCACCCGCACCACGAAGACGCTGCACGCGCTCTACGCCCGCCAGAGCGGCGGCAAGGCGCCGCCGGACCTCGAGTCGGCCGAGTGGAAGGCCTGGCTCGTCGCCGAGCTGGCGCGGCCGCGGACCGGCGAAACCTCGTTCGAGGGCCTGCCGGACGACGCCCGCGAGACCCTGGCCACCTTCGCGCTCGTCGGCGAGATGCGCGACACCCTCGACCGCGAGGCGTTCGGCGCCTTCGTCCTGTCGATGACCCGCTCGGTGCCCGACATCCTCGGCGCCTACCTGCTGGCCAAGGAGGCCGGCCTCTACCTCGACGCCGCCGGTACCGAGATCTGCCCGCTGCCGATCGTGCCGCTGTTCGAGACCATCGAGGACCTGCGCGCCGCGCCGGCGATCATGAAGGAGCTCGTCGGCATCCCGGTGGTCCGCCGCTCCACCCGCTGGCAGGGCGGCGTGCAGGAGGTGATGATCGGCTACTCAGATTCGAACAAGGACGGCGGCTTCGTCGCCTCGAACTGGGAGCTGTACAAGGCGCAGGCGAAGCTGACGGCGCTCGGCAAGGAAGCCGGCGTGCCGATCGCGTTCTTCCACGGGCGCGGCGGCTCGGTGAGCCGCGGCGGCGTGCCGACCCAGCGCGGGATCGACGCGCAGCCGCCCGGCTCGATCAACGGCCGCTTCCGCACCACCGAGCAGGGCGAGGTGGTCTCGTTCAAGTACGCCAACCGCGGCACCGCCGCCTACCAGATGGAGCTGCTGGCGGCCTCCGTGTTCGAGCACGCGCTGCAATCCGAGCGGCAGCGCGCGAACCAGCCCCGGCACGAGTTCGACGATGCGCTGGAGGCGCTGTCCGGCGCCTCGCGCGCGGCCTACGTCAACCTGCTCCAGGCCGACGGCCTCGTGGACTACTTCCAGGCCGCGAGCCCACTCGACGAGATCGCGCTGCTCAACATCGGCTCGCGCCCGGCGCGGCGCTTCGGGGCGAAGTCGTTGAGCGACCTGCGCGCGATCCCCTGGGTGTTCGCATGGTCGCAGAACCGGCACGTCGTCACCGGCTGGTACGGCGTCGGCTCCGGCATCCGCAGCTTCCTCGACGTGCGCGGCGACCAGGGCGAAGCGCTGCTCAAGCGCCTGTTCCAGGAATGCCGGCTGTTCCGCCTGATCCTCGACGAGGTCGAGAAGACGCTGCTCATGGTCGATCTCGGCATCGCCCGGGATTACGCCGGCCTCGTCGCCGACCCGGAGATCCGCGACCGCATCTTCGGGATGATCGAAGCCGAGTACGCACTGACGCGCGAGATGGTGCTGCGGATCACCGGCGGGCGGGAGCTGGCCGAGCGCGCGCCGCTGTTCCGCGACCGTCTCACCGGCCGCCTGCCGACGATCAACCAGGTCGGCCGCGAGCAGGTCGAGCTGCTGCGCCGGTTCCGCGCCGAGACCGACGAGGACAAGCGCGAGGCGGTGAAATCCGCGCTCCTGCTCTCGATCAACTGCATCGCCGTCGGCTTCGGTGCGACCGGCTGATGCAAACGTATCGCCTAGGCCTGTCGCCGAGAACGCACAGGCCCATGTTGAAACCGACGGTTCGGGCGGCCTAGCTGAGCCCGCGCTCTGACGGCGGCACCGCAAGCCGCCCGACTTCCCAGAAGAACAGGAGACCCCCCATGAGCTTCACCCTCGTCCAGCAGGCCACCCCGCGGCTCCACCGCTCCGAACTCGCGGTGCCAGGCTCGAACCCGACCTTCATGGAGAAGTCAGCCACCTCGAACGCCGACGTGATCTTCCTCGACCTTGAGGACGCGGTCGCGCCGGACGACAAGGAGAAGGCCCGCACCAACATCATCGCTGCCCTCAACGACATCGATTGGGGCTCGAAGACCATGATGATCCGCATCAACGGTCTCGACACCCACTACATGTACCGCGACGTGGTCGACATCGTCGAAGCCTGTCCGCGCCTGGACATGATCCTGATCCCGAAAGTCGGCGTGCCGGCCGACGTCTACGCCATCGATGTGCTGGTGACGCAGATCGAGCAGGCCAAGAAGCGCGAGAAGAAGCTCGGCTTCGAGGTGCTGATCGAGACCGCGCTTGGCATGGCCAACGTCGAGGCGATCGCGACCTCCTCGAAGCGCCTCGAGGCGATGTCCTTCGGCGTCGCCGACTACGCCGCGTCCTGCCGCGCCCGCGCCCAAGTCATCGGCGGGGTGAACCCCGATTACAGCGTGCTCACCGACAAGGACGAGAGCGGCAAGCGCGAGACCCATTGGCAGGATCCGTGGCTGTTCGCCCAGCAGCGCATGCTGGTGGCCTGCCGCGCCTACGGCCTGCGCCCGATCGACGGCCCGTTCGGCGACTTCTCCGATCCCGACGGCTACACCTCCGCGGCCCGGCGCTGCGCGTCGGCCGGCTACGAGGGCAAGTGGGCGATCCACCCCTCGCAGATCGACCTCGCCAACGAGGTGTTCACCCCGTCCGAGGCCGAGGTCACCAAGGCGCGCCGCATCCTCGTGGCGATGGAAGAGGCCGCCAAGGCCGGGCGCGGCGCCGTCTCCCTCGACGGCCGCCTGATCGACATCGCCTCGATCCGCATGGCCGAGGCGCTGATCGAGAAGGCCAACGCGATGTCGGCCAAGTAGGCCGGCAGAGGCAGGCCGACCGACGCGATCGATCCGCGGCCGCCCCGGGACATCCGGGGCGGCCGTCCTTGTTCTCGGCACCGGGCGCAACCTCGGCCGTTGTCGATCGGTATCCCCGCCGAGGCTGCGGGGACGACGCGCCCCGGTCCGGCGGCGCCATCAGGGAGATGACACCATGCACGTCACCATCGAGCAGGCGGAGACCGCGATCGCCGCCGCCAAAGCCAAGGCCGCCGAACTCGGCACGCAGATGTGCATCGCCGTCGTCGATTCCGGCGGAAACCTGAAGGCGTTCTACCGCATGGACGGCGCCTGGGTCGGCTCGATCGACATCGCCCAGAAGAAGGCCAAGACCTCGGTGTTCTTCGGCATGATGACCGGGCAGATCGGCGCGCTGTCGCAGCCGGGCGGCCCGCTCTACGGCATCGAGCACTCGAACGACGGGCTGATCACCTTCCCCGGCGGCATCCCGATCGTCGACGCGGACGGCGAGATGTCGGGCGCCATCGGCGTCAGCGGCTCGACCGTGGAGAACGACCACGTGGTGGCCGAGGCCGGCGCCAGCACGATCGGCAAGACCGAGCTGCCGGCCCACCCCTGGCGGACCTGAGCCGCGCCACGGCCACGCCGATGCCCGGCGCCGAGGGCGCGACCCGCGGACGGGTCGCGCCGCTTCGGCCCGCAGGAGATGCGCCGGCGCCGACGCGCGCCGGTCTACTGTTTTCGCGCGTTTCGAATGCTCGATTTCGCGCTTGAAGATTCGACGAAATCGATGGAAGCTGCCGTCCATCCCGGCTGCTTCGACCATGACTTGTCGAGCCACGGATCCATCTGCAACGGACGTGCGCACGCCATGCCGCCGCGCGCGGCCTTCGCTTGATCGTCGAGGCGCGACCGATGGCATTGCTTCGCTCCGTATTCGTTGCGTCCCTCCTCGCCGCGATCGGGTTGGCGGCGACGCCCCAGCCCGGGCGCGCCTGCGGCGACGGGGAGGCGCCGGTCTCCTGCGGCGATGCCGGCTCGGAAGCCTCCGCCAAGTGGATGCTGGAGCACGTCGTCGCGGCGATCGCGGCCGACGCGCCGGCAGCGCTCACGCATTTCACCAAGGGGGAGGCGGGGTTCCGCACCGCCGACACCTACGTCTTCTGCGTCGGGCCGGACGGCGTGATGAGCGCGCATCCCAACCCGATCCTGCAGGGCCAGAACGTGCGCGACCTGCACGACAGCAACGGCACCTACTTCATCCGCCGGATGATGGAGACGGCCAAGGCCGGCACGGTCGCCGAGATCCGCTACCTGTTCCCCAAGCCGGGCAGCACCGTCGCGCTCCAGAAGACCACCTACTACACCCGCGCCGGCGACCAGGTGTGCGGCGTCGGCGTCTACGATTCGGACGGGGCCGGTCCGGCGGACAGCCCCGTCGCCCGGATGGCGCAGCTGCGCGACCGTCTCGACGCCGAGATGCCGCCGGCGCTGCGCGGGAACTGGACCGCCTTCCTCGAAGCGTTGAACGCCGAGACCGGCGCCAAGGCCGCGGCGATGGCGAAGGCGCGGGCCGGCCTGCAGGCGGCCGAGGCCGCGCTGGCGCCGCCCCCGCCGACCGCGCCGGACGACTGATGCGGGCCCGCGCGCGAGGAGGCCCGCACACCAACGGTTAAGCCTGTCGACCTATCACCGAGCATCCCTCATGCGTCGTGCCGGGAGAGGCGCCGTTGACCCGTGACCAAGTCGCCACCGCAATCCGGCGCCTCGCCGCCTCGCAGGTCGAGGACATCGAGCGTGCCGTCAAGGACGGGCACAAGACGATCGCGCTGAACGAGCTGGCGGACCTGAACCGCCAGCTCAAGGCCTTCGCCGCCGCCCTCAAGAAGGCGCCGATCCGGGCGTGACATCGATCCCGTGATCCCTGGATCGCAGGATGATCGCCGATACGGCGGGACGTCGCGTTTCCGCCACGGAGACCTCGGCCACCTCAGGCGGGGGCGTCCTCGCCCCCCGGGCTACCAGCGCGGGCCGCCCCAACCGCGATCCGGGATGTCGACCGGCGGCCGCGGCGGGTGATCGAAGACGACCGGGCGATGCGGGCCGTCGTCGTATCCGCCCGGCTCGTCGCAGACCCGGACACGGCGCACCACCTCCTCGCCATAGGCGTCGATGCGGCGCTTCACGAAGCTGCGGCAGCGCTCGGGCGTCTCGAAATCCGGGCCGGCGGTGAAGCGCGGGCGGCGGAAGGCCGGCTCGGGCGGGGGCGGCTCCCGGTGGGCGTAGCCGCCGTATTCCGGGTGCGGCGGCGGATAGGGCCCGTCGAAATCCGCGGCCCGTGCGGCGCCGACGGAGGCTTGGCCCGCGAGGACGAGCGCGCAGAACCCGGCAAGACGGAAACGGTGGAGCGACACGACATGTCCTCGCGCAATGCGTGGCCGGCGGCCATCGAAGCCCGGAGGATGATCGAGGGAGGCTGAACCGTTCGCGAGCGGACGCGTCGGGATCCGTTCAGCTTCGGTCCGCGGCGGTCACAGGTCCTTGGGCACCGTGCCGCGAACGGCACAGCGCCACTTCGCGACGTGGAGGTCGGGATGCGCCGCCTGCCATTCGGCGAGGACGCTCTGGGCGTGGCGCAGGCAGATGAACGGGTTGCTGCCCTCGTAGGACATCGGGATCTGGTCGTCGTGGCACTGCGTCGGTTGCGACAGCAGGCAGGCGGACAGCAGGATCAGCATCGGCAGGACGTCCTCGCAGGGTCCCGGCTCCGCGGCCGGGTTGAGAGGATCTTAAGACGACGCCGAGGTCCGTGGGAAGCGATGCGGCGAGGACGGCACGTGAGCCTGCCTCCCCCCCCACTGCGGGGGGAGGCAGGAGCGGCTCTCAGGCCGCCGCCCAGATCTCGCCCTTGGCGATCGTCGCGAGGTCGCCGGAATAGCGCCGCAGCGGGCCGGCGGCGATCTCGGCGTGGCGCGGGCTCAGGGTCTTGAGCGAGCGCGCCAGCAGCCGCAGGAAGACGAGGTCGTGCTCGCCGGTCTCGACGAAGGTCGGCGTCAGGCGCCCGTGGCTGCCGAGGAGGAGCGTGCCGCGGCGCATGCCGTAGCCGGCGTCGTCGCCGACGGACCCGGCGGCGATCGTGCCGGCGATCATCCGCGAGCCGGCGTAATCGCCCGCGCGCTCGACCAGGATCAGCCCGCGCCGCATGCGGTCGCCGAGATGGCGGCCGGCGGTGCCCTTGATGACCAGCGTCGCGCCGTCGAGCCCGGCCTTGGCCGCGTAGACCGCGCCGCCGGCGTAATCGCCGGCATCGCCCGCGATGGTGATGGTGCCGCCGGTGGCGCCGGTGCCGGCGAACGGGCCGGCCGTGCCGGTGACGGTCAGCATGCCGCCGGCCATGCCCTCGCCGAGCCGCTGGCCGACGTCGCCGACGACGCGGATCGTGCCGGCCGCGAGCGCGCCGCCGACGCGATCGAGCCGCTCGTGGCCGCCCTCGATGGTGAGGCTGTCGCCGCCGTCGAGCGACACCTGGAAGCAGTCGCCGAGCACGAGGCCGCGCCGGGTGGTGCCGATCGGCAGGCGCTCGGCCTCGGCCGGCGAGAGCGCGGCCAGGGTCGCCGGCGCGATGTTGAGGAAGTCGAGGCGCTCGGGGGGCGCCTGCCGCAGGGAGAGGACGCTCACGCTACGGTCTCCTTCGCGGCGGGATTCTTGTCGAGCAAGTCGCGCAGGCGGTAGTGGTGCCGCCCGAGGTTGCCGCCGTAATTGCCGGCGGTGACCGCGACGAGGCCGTGCTGCGCGCCGATCTCGGTCGCGGCGTGGAGCGCCGCCCGCATCGAATCGGAGACGCCCTGCGAGGTCAGCGCGTCGATGACGATCTCCAGGACCACGCCGCATTCGGGCGGCAGCGCCGAGCCGGCCCGGCCTTTCAGCGTCGGGCAGTAGGCGTCGTTGGTTGAGGCCATCATGCCCTTGGTGCGGCCGCCGACCTTCGAGCCGGAGCGGACGATGCCGCCGGGGAAGGGCAGGATCGCCCCGGGGATGGCCTTGGCGGCTTCCACGGCGATCTCGGCCACCGTCAGCGTCTCGGCGTGGGTGCGGCCGAGGAACAGCAGATTGCCGCCGCCGACCGCGCCGTCGACCGCGCGCACGGAATCCTCGCACAGGAACTCGCCGTCCATCACCGGGATGCGCCAGTAGCGCCGCATCCTGCCGGTGTGGTCCGGCAGGCGCTTGGCGATGGCGAAACCATCGCCGAAGTAGCGGATCGCGCCGCCGAGCTTGATCTTGGTCGGCCCCTCGACGCCGGCGAAGCACGCCGTCCCGGGGCAGGTGAGGATGCACTGCCCGACGCGCTTCAGCAGCTGCTCCTTGAGCCCATTCGGCTCGAACCCGAACAGCAGGATGCGCACGCCCGGGCGCCCATCCGGCGTCTCCTCGGGCGACAGCTCGGCGTCGATCCCGGCCTCGGCGCCGCAGCCGATCACCGAGGTGGCGAAGCCGGTCATGGTCGTGGCGGCGATCATCGCCCACTTCGCGGTGTCGTTGGTGACGACGATCGCGGTGCCGGCGACGTCGAACGCCTCCGCGAAGGTGTCCTCGACGCGGATGCCGTTGAGGGTGAGGTCAGACATTCCGGTTCCCGTCCCTCGCGCAAAGCCGCTCGCTCATGCCCGGCATGCCACGTCCTCGAACACCTCGGCCTCGGGGAAGGCCGCGTCCGGCACGGCGAAGCTGTCGAGCCCCTGGCCGAACCGGTCCTGCAGGTAGGCGTCGGTGCGGCGCTCCATCGCCTTGTCGGACTCGACGGTGAGCGACAGCGAGCGGCCGACGTGCCAGTGCACGACCTCGCCGTCCTCGACGATCGCCACGCCGTCCTTGAGCACGAGCTTGGCGCTCGCAAACATCGCGGTGCGGTTCCTGTCCTCGCGGTAGACCGCGATGTCGGCGCGCGCGCCGGCGCGCAGGTGCCCGCGATCGGAAAGGCCGAGGAGCTTGGCCGGCCCCGAGCGGGTCAGCTCGGCGATCTCGGAGAAGGAGTATTCGCGCTCGATCTCGGGCAGCGACGAGCGCTCGCCGACGACCTTGGGCAGCGTCGCGATCTCGCGGTCGCGCTCCTCCTTGTCCATCAGCAGGTGGATGATGCGCGGATAGGCGGTGAACGGGCCGCCGTTCGGGTGGTCGGTGGTCAGGATCGTGCGCTCGGGCTCGTTCGAGAGCAGCATGATCTCGAGGCCGATCGCCCATTGCAGCGAGCTCGTCGGCCCGCGCGGCTTGTACAGGAACGGCACCACGCCGCCGCCCTCGGCATCGCCCGCGTTCAGCACCCACTTCTTCGGGTTGGCGCCCTTGCGGCCGCCGAACTGGCGCAGGATGTCCATCGAGACCGTGACGGTCTGACCGAACACCACCTGCCCGATGTCGAGGGTCGCGTTCGGGTTCGCGTGCATCGCGTCGACGATGCGGCGCGCCGCCGAGCGGAAGCCGCCTGTGCCCGGGTTCGCGGGGTCGGCCGCGCCGTAGGCGTAGAACTGGGCGTGGGCGAAGTGGATGCGCCGGCCCTCGGCCGCATCCAGCGTCTCGATGAAGCTGTCGTCGGCGCCGGGCAGCCCGAGGTTGTTGCAGTGGACGTGCAGCGGGTGCGGCACGCCGATCGCCTCGACCGCGTCGAGGAGCGAGCCCATGATCTTGCGGGTCGAGAGCCCGTAGACCGGGATCTCGTCGTCGAGGCTGAGCTTGAGCACGCCGTCCTTGAAGGCCGAGGCGCCACCGGCGTTGATGCACTTGACCCCGAGCGCCCGGCTTTGCGCCACGTTGAGCGCCACGAGGTCGCGGACCGCGTCCCGGCTCTCGCCCGCGCGCAGCAGCTGCAGCAGCTGGTCGTCGTTGCCCATCACCGCGAGCGCGCCGCGGTCGAGCAGCGGGATGTCGGCCAATTCGAGCTGCGTCGCGAGCGCGTGGGTCGGCGGCATCGCCGGCTCGACCGCCGTGGTGTAGCCCATCTTGGCGTAGGCCGCGCCGATCCAGGCCGCCGCGCCGCCGGCATGGGCGAAGGGGTGGCCGTTCGGCGCCGTCTCGCTGACGTAGAGGTCGGGCAGCAGCAGCCGCGAGGTGATGACGTTGCCGCCGGCGATGTGCGAGTGCACCTCGACGCCGCCGGCCATCACCACGCAGCCCGTCGCGTCGACGGTGCGGTCGGGGGTCCGCTCGGAGGGGGCGACGACGCGGCCGTCCTCCACCCAGACGTCGCCGTCGCCGTCGCGGCCGGCCGTCGGGTCGACCACCCGGCCGCCCTGGATCCGGATCAGCATCAGGAATCCTTCCCAGCGAAATGGTGTTCGATGCGGGCCAGCACGTCGGCGGCCGAAGCGCCGCCCCCCGTGCCGGGTCGGTAGGTGAGGGCGGCGCGGCCCTCGTTCCAGAGGACGCCGCCGGCGCTCGCGCCGGGCACGCCGACCGCGATCACGACCTCGGCGGTGCCGGGGGCGGCCTCGAGGCTGCCCGCGCCGACGATCGCGATCGAGGGCAGGGCGCCGAGCCAGTCGGGGCGCGCGGCCGGAAGCGTCGAGAGCCACAGCGCGGCGTCGGCCTCGCCGGTCGAGACCTGCCGCGCGGCGTCGAAGCGCCAGGGATCGTGCTCGGGGACCTTGCGGCCGAAGCCGGTGCGCGGGGCCTGGCCCGTGGTCCAGGCCGCGACCTGCACCACCGAGCGGTCCTGGTCGGGGCCGCCGAGCGAGAGCGCGAAGCAGCGCGTGATCTCGTTCACGTCGCGCACCAGCCCCTGCACCGTCTCGACGCCGAGCTCGCCGAGCTCGGCCGGGTCGTAGAGCACCGCGCCGTACCGGGCGGCGTAGAGCGCGCGGGCGATCTCGTTGAGCGGGGTGGCGTCCTTGAGGTGCCCCTTGGCATGGGCGCGGAGCAGGGCGAGGTCGGAAGCCAGCGCCTGAGCGGATGCGCCGGCGACGGCGAGCACCTGGCGGTCGGCCCCGGCCGCGAGGCCGCGCACCGGCTTGCTGCCGCGCAGGGCCGAGGCAAGGGTGCTGGTGCCGGCCTTGGCGCCGACGACGAGCACCACGTCGGCCCGCCCCTGGACCTCGGCCGGCGTCGACGTCATCGCGCCGACGCGGCTGAGCGCTCCGAGGTCGGCGTAGGTGCCGGCGGCGCCCTGCGTATCGAGGGAGGCGCCGATCGTGCCGGCGAGGCGGTAGGCGGCGCGAATCGCGGCGACGTCGGCGTTCAGTCCGGCGAAGACCGGTGCATGCGCGGCGGCGAGCAGAGCGGCGGCGGCCGCGATGGCGCCCTCCGCATCGGTCGCGTCACCCTTCACCCAGGCTGTCATGCGTCCTCACCCGAACCGTTTCTTGAGGCGTCGCAGATCGTCGCCGTAAGACCGGGGAGGACGGCCGAAGGACCGTCGCAGCCGGAATGGCCTGCCCGAACGGGATGCGATCCCGCCCCGGCGGCACTCGGAATGCCTGCGCTGGAGGGCACGTTTGCATCGCTCGGACGCCGCAGGCAACCCTGTCGCCGCGATTTGCGGCCGCTTCGCCCCGACAGGCGGTTGCCCGGCGGGGCGCCTCCATGGGAGAAGCCGGCTCCCGCGGGGACCGATTTCCCGAGAGGTCCGCCGCGACGGCAGGATGAAGCGGCGTGGCGAAGGCGGAGGGGATCGACGTGTCTGAACCCGCACGCGGCCGCTCCGAGGCCGCCTCGCGCTCCGTCCACGTCCACGCGCCGGCGCGCCTGCATTTCGGGTTCCTCGACCTGCATGGCGGACTCGGCCGCCGCTTCGGCAGCATCGGCCTGGCGATCGACGCCCCCGGCGTCCGACTCACCGCGAGCGCCGCCGACGGGCTGTCCGTCTCGGGACCGGAGGAGGGCCGCGTCCGCGGCTACGTCCACGCGGCGGCGAGCCATCTCGGCGTCGCCGAATCGGTCGCGATCCGGGTCGAGGAGGCGATTCCGGCTCATGCCGGGTTCGGCTCGGGCACGCAGCTCGCGCTTAGCGTGGCCGCGGCCCTGGCCCGCCTCTCGGGCAAGCCGTTCTCGGCCGAGGATTTCTCGAACGCGCTCGATCGCGGCAACCGGTCCGGCGTCGGGCTGTCGGCCTTCACCGAGGGCGGGTTGATCGTCGACGGCGGACGCGACGCCACCGGAGCGCCGCCGCCGGTGATCGCCCGCCTGGCCTACCCCGACCCGTGGCGCGTCGTGCTGATCCTCGACCGCGACGCCACCGGCATCCACGGCTCGCGCGAGCAGCGCGCCTTCGCCGAGCTGCCGCGCTTTCCCGAGCGCCAGGCCGCCGAGATCTGCCGGATCGTGCTCATGCAGGTGATGCCGGCGGCGGTGCTCGCCGAGCCGCAGGGCTTCGGCGCCGGCATCACCCAGATCCAGCGCCTGATCGGCGACCACTTCGCGCCGCACCAGGGTGGGCGCTACGCCAGCCCCGCCGTCGCGGAGGCGCTGCGGACGATCGCCGACCAGGGCGTCGCCGGCTACGGCCAGAGCTCCTGGGGACCGACCGGCTTCGCGCTGATGCCGTCGGAGGCCGACGCCCGCGCGCTCGTCGCCGGGCTGGACCGGCCGGGCCCGCTGCGCTTCCTCATCGCGCGGGGCCGGAACACGGGCGCCGAGATCACGACCGCCTGAACCGGCACGCTTGACCGCGGGCGTCGATTGCGACTCTCAACGACACCGACCGACGATCCTCGCACCAGACAGGGAATCCCCATGGCCCGCTCGATCCTGCACATGCTGACGCCGCTCAAGCACATGAGCCCGTTCGACGTGAACATGGCCGTCGATGCCGGGTTCGAGACCATCGTCACCTACACCGACGTGACGCTGCCGGACGTGGTCTCGCTCACGCAGGATTCGATCTTCTCGCGCGCGCCCGGAGACGGCGTCCGCACCGGCATCTTCATCGGCGGCAAGAACGCCGAGGACGCCCTCGACATGGTCGACCGGGCCAGGAAGGCCTTCGTGCCGCCCTTCGCCAACCACCTGTTCGCCGACCCGGCCGGCTCGTTCACCACCGGCGCGGCGATGGTGGCGCAGGTCTCGCGGGCCTTGCGCCAGAAATTCGGCACCGGCCTGAAGGACAAGCGCATCGTCATCTTCGGGGGCGCCGGCGTCGTCGCCTACGTCGCCGCGGTGATCGGCGCGCTCGAAGGCGCCAGGACGGTGCTGGTCGGCCATGACGGCGAGGAGCGGGTTTCGAAGATCGCCTTCACGATGAAGTGGCGCTTCGGGATCGAGGTCGGCGCCATCGACGGCACCACGCCGGACGACCGCCGCAAGGCGATCGCGGATGCCGACGTGATCCTTTCGGCCGGCCCCGCCGGCATTCCGATCCTCTCGGCCGAGGACCTGCGCGCGGCCCCGAACCTGCTCGTCGCCTCGGACGTCAACGCGGTGCCGCCGGCGGGCATCGCCGGGATCGACGTCAACGCGGTGGACGTGGCGCTTCCGGTCGGCAAGGGCGTCGGCATCGGCGCGCTCGCCGTCGGCAACGTGAAGTACCAGACGCAGAAGCAGCTGTTCGGGCGGATGCTCGCGGCCGAGGCGCCGCTCTGCCTCGATTTCCGCGACGCCTACGCCCTCGCCGTCGAGATCGCCGGCTGAGACCGGCAAGGCCGGCGGGGCGATCATGGCCGGCGCGGCGATCCTGATCGCGGCCCAGTCGGGGCGGGCCCTGGCCGAGGCCGCCCGCCGCGCCGGGTTGCGCCCGTTCGTCGCCGACCTGTTCGCCGATTCGGACACCCTGGAACTCGCCGCGGCGCATCGCCCGCTCGAGGGCCGGTTCGGCACGGGACGGCTCGCGGAGACGGTGCTCGCCCATCTCGACGCGCTGTCGGCGATGGCCGGCGGTGCTCCGCTCGGCGTGGTGCTCGGCAGCGGCTTCGAAGCCGCACCCGCGCTGATCGCTGCGATCGGGCGGCGCCATCGCCTGGTCGGCGCGGGGGCCGAGACCGTGTCCGCGCTGAAGGACCCGCTGCGCTTCGCGGCCCTGTGCGCGACGCTCGCCATCCCGCATCCGGCGGTGACGCGGGCGCGGCTCGACGACCCGAAGGCCTGGCTGCTCAAGCGGGCCGGGGGCTCGGGCGGGAGCCATATCCGCACGGCGACAAGCGGGCCGGCGCCGGCGGGCGCCTATTTCCAGGCCCGGGTCCCGGGCCGCGCCTTCGCGCTCAACATCCTGGCCGACGCGTCGGGCGCGCGCATCCTGGCGCTGACCGAGCAGTGGAGCGCGCCGTCTCTCCTGCGCCCGTTCCGCTATGCCGGCGCGCTGGCGCCGGGGCGGCGGGAGGCCTCCGCGCTGCCGGACGCCATCGTCGCCGCCGTCACGGAGGCGGCCGACGAGCTGGTCCGCGCGACCGGGCTGCGCGGGCTCGCGAGCGTCGACTTTCTGTCCGACGGCGAGGCATGGTGGCTGACCGAGATCAACCCGCGCCCGGGCGCCACCCTCGACGTGCTCGACCGGCGCGGCGTGCCGCTGCTTCGCGCGCATGTCGAGGCCTGCCTCGGCCACGCGCCCGAGATCGGGCCGGCGCCGGAGGATGCGGCGGCCTCGCAGATCTGTTACGCGGCGCGGGATCACGCCGTCGTCCCGGCGGTCGCTTGGCCGGACCACGTGCGGGACCGGCCCCGCGCCGGGACACGGGTGATGCGGGACGCCCCGCTCTGCACGGTCCTGGCGGGGGGGCCGGACGGGCCGGCGGCACGACAAGAATTGGGGACCCGGATCGCCAGCTTGCGCGACCGGCTGTCCGAGGAGGAAACGCATGAGCACCAACCAGCCGAGCCTGAACGCCATCGCGACCCCCCTGGTGGAGCGCTTCGTCGCTGACGCCGACGTTCTGCGCCTGTCCGTGACACAGGTGCCGGGCGGCGCGCGCATGGTCGACGCCGGCGCCTCGGCGCGCGGCTCGATCGAGGCCGGCCGCCGGATCGCCGAGATCTGCCTCGGCGGCCTCGGTACCGTCTCGATCAGCCCGTCGGGCCCGATCCCGTCCTGGCCGTACTCGGTGGTCGTCCACGCCGCCGACCCGGTGCTGGCCTGCCTCGGCAGCCAGTATGCCGGCTGGTCGCTCGCCGACGAGGACGGCGATTCCGGCTTCTTCGCCCTCGGCTCCGGCCCGGGCCGCGCCGTCGCCGTGGTCGAGGACCTCTACAAGGAGCTCGGCTACCGCGATTCGGCCACGAAGACCGCCCTGGTGCTCGAGGCCGCCGGCGGGCCGCCGGCCAGCGTCGTCGCCAAGGTCGCCGAGGCCTGCTCCCTGCGCCCGGAGGACCTGACCTTCATCTTCGCGCCGACCCAGAGCCTCGCCGGCGCGACACAGGTCGTTGCCCGCGTGCTCGAGGTCGCCCTCCACAAGGCGCACACGGTCGGCTTCGACCTGCACCGGATCGTCGACGGCATCGGCTCGGCGCCGCTGTCGCCGCAGCACCCGGACTTCATCAAGGCGATGGGCCGCACCAACGACGCGATCATCTACGGCGGCCGGGTCCAGCTCTTCGTCGACGCCGACGACGCGGAGGCCAAGCAGCTCGCCGAGCAGCTGCCCTCGACCACGTCGAGCGACCACGGCGCGCCCTTCGCCGAGATCTTCTCGCGGGTGAACGGCGACTTCTACAAGATCGACGGCGCGCTGTTCTCGCCGGCCGAGGCGATCGTCACCTCCATCCGCACCGGCGCGACCTTCCGCGGCGGCAAGCTGATGCCGGAGCTGGTCGAGGCGTCGTTCTCATAGCGGCAGTCGAGGCCGGCTTTCACGACACGAAGGCCATCGCCCGCGGCTCTCCCGGGGTTTCCCCACCATCGTCATTCCGGGGCGCCACAGGTGAGCCCGGAATCCAGATCCGCCGTGGCGGCAAGCTCGGGCACCGTCGGCGGCTCTGGATCCCGGGCTCCGCTTCGCGGCCCCGGGATGACGGCGTGGAGCGGGAGGGCAATGCGTGTCGGCGGAACCGGCGGCTTGAACCATCCTTGGGGTGACCGACAGAATGCGCATCGCGCTCGCGGCCGACAACGGCAATTGGCACAAGGCCCGGCTCCTGGCGGCGCTTCGCGCGCAGGGCGTCGAGCCGGTGCTGTTCTCGCTCGCCGACGTGGCGATCGTCACCGGCGGCGGCGAGCCCCTGCAGGTGCCGGGCTTCGCCGGGACGCTGCCCGACGGCGTGCTGCTGCGGACCATCGCCGGCGGCACCTTCGAGGCCACGACGATGCGTCTGGGCGTGCTGCATGCGCTGGTGGCCTCGGACGTCACCGTCTGGAACGGGCCGGTCGCGATCGAGCGCTCGGTCGACAAGGCGGCGACCAGCCTGATGATCGCCCGCGCCGGCCTGCCGACGCCCGACACCTTCGTGTGCTCGAAGCGCACGGCCGCCGCCGAGATCGTCGCGCGCGAGGCCGGCCCCGGGCGGCCCCTGGTGCTGAAGCCGCTGTTCGGCTCGCAGGGCGAGGGGCTGCAGCTGATCGAGCGGCCGGACGACCTGCCGCCGGAGGATGCGGTCTCGCGGGTCTACTACCTCCAGCGCTACGTGCCCCGCAGCGACGGTCTGTGGCGCGACTACCGCGTCTTCGTCTGCGAAGGCAGGGCCATCGCCGGGATGATCCGCGAGGGCGACGGCTGGATCACCAACGTCCACCTCGGCGGCCGCCCGCTGCCCTGGGCGATGCCGGCGCGGGCGGCCGAGCTCGCCGAGGCCGCCGCCGCCGCGGTCGGCGTCGACTACACCGGCATCGACCTCGTCGAGGACGGGGAGGGCGGCTTCCTCGTGCTCGAGGTCAACTCGATGCCGGCATGGTCGGGGCTGCAGAAGGTCTCGGAGGTCGACATCGCCGGGGCGGTGGTGCGCGGCTTCCTCGCCGCCGTCCGGTCCGCGCGCCGGCCGCGGCTCGTGGTCGCCTGATGCGCCTCGCGCCGGAGGCGATCGCGGCCTCGTACCAGGCGGCGTGCCTGGCCGAGCTCGAGGCCCTGAAACCCGGCAACGTCCACGCCTACGCCGCCGGCCATCGCATGGCGGTGGCCGATTTCACGACGAGCGCCGCGGTGTCGGCGCCCGCCCTGGCACGCGGCGGAGCCGGGCTCGGCGCACGGGTCCGCGACGCGGTCGCGGCGACGATGGCGGCGGTGGGACAGAACACCAACCTCGGCATCCTCCTGCTCTGCGCGCCCCTGGCGCTGGCCGCCGAGCGGGGAACCACCGTGGCCGAGGTGCTGGTCGGCCTCGAACCGGCGGATGCGCAAGGCGTCTTCGACGCGATCCGCCTCGCCAACCCGGGCGGGCTCGGCCGGGCCGGACGGCACGACGTGGCCGCGCCGGCCCCGGATTCCCTGGTGGCGGCAATGCAGGAGGCTGCCCCGCGCGACCGCATCGCCCGCGCTTACACCGACGGCTTCGCCGACCTCGTCCGGGTCGGCCTCCCGGCTCTGGCAGCCGCGCGCGAAAAGGATCTCGAACCGGCCTGGTGCACCACCGCCGTGCATCTCGCCTACCTGCAGGCGTTTCCCGACAGTCACGTGGCGCGCAAGCACGGCGCCGACCGGGCGGAGGCCGTGCGGTCCGAGGCCGTGGAGGCGCTTACAGGCCTCGACCTGCGCGCCCGGCCTGTGGAGCGCCTGCTGGCGCTCGACGCGGCGTGGAAGGCCGCCGGGATCAATCCCGGCACCAGCGCCGATTTCACCGTCGCCACGCTGTTCTGCGATGCCCTCGCATCCGCGGGCGCCCGCGTCGCGGACCCTGCGGGCGCCCTCTGAAAAAGTTCCCGCCGTCAAGCGCCGGGCCGCACTTTTAATATCGATTTCAGCGCGTTGCCATGGGTTGTGACGGGCCGGACCGCGCTGTAGGGTCCGCGCCGCTATCCGGGCTAACCGGCCCGGCTTTTCCAAGGCCGGGCGTCGCGAACAAGGATGGCTTCCGGCCGCGCCCGACTCGACGGGCCGCGGTCCTTGAGTTTGGAATCCAGGGAGAAAACCCGAATGGCAAAGATCACCAAGGTCCAGGTCGGCGAAGCCCTCGTCGGCGACGGCAACGAGGTCGCCCACATCGACCTGATCATCGGACCGCGCGGTTCGCCGGCCGAGACCGCCTTCTGCAACGGCCTCGTGAACAACAAGCACGGCTTCACCAGCCTGCTTGCGGTCATCGCGCCGAACCTGCCGTGCAAGCCCAACACCCTGATGTTCAACAAGGTGACCATCAACGACGCCCGTCAGGCCGTCCAGATGTTCGGCCCCGCCCAGCATGGCGTCGCCATGGCCGTGCAGGACGCCGTCGCCGAGGGCATCATCCCCGCCGATGAGGCCGACGACCTGTTCATCCTGGTCGGCGTGTTCATCCACTGGGAAGCGGCCGACGACGCCAAGATCCAGAAGTACAACTACGAGGCCACCAAGCTGTCGATCCAGCGCGCCGTCTCCGGCGAGCCGAAGGCCGCCGCGGTCACCGAGCAGCGCAAGTCCGCGACCCACCCCTTCGCCGCGAACGCTTAGATCGGGGACAGTCCTGGGCAGAGCGCGCCTCCGCCCGCACCGCGGGGCCTGCTCCAGCGACTGGCCTCTATCTTCCTCGGACGATAGAAACACGAAGGCGGGACGGCGAAAGCCGCCCCGCCTTCTTTCGTTCGTCGCGTTCCCTTGCGATCCGCCTGCCCCGGGCGAGCCAGATCCGGGCACGCCGACCCCGACCACCCCGACGTGAGGCCCGGCATGAGCGAGACGAGCAACACCTTCAAGAAAGCGCCCAAGCGCAAGAAGGAGAAGGCCCGCACGGTTTCCGTCTCCCCGGAGATGCGGCAGGCCTACGCCGACCTGATCACCGAGAAGGCGACCAAGCAGGAAAGCTACGGGCGCCACCTGCCGGGGACCGAGACGAAGCGGTAGCGCGGACGGCACGCTGCACGACCGGCTCGAACCCTCGTCGGGTCGCCCGTCGCGGACGTGCGGTGCGTCCCCTCTCCTGACCCCCCTCACGGGGGCCACCCTCCCCCGCAGAGGGGGGAGGGTGGGCACGGGCGCCTCGATGCGATGCGTGACGATGGCCCGGACGGGAGCGTGCCACGACGCGCCGCGCGCGAATCCCTCGGCCAAAGAAAAACCCGCGCCCCCTGAGGGACGCGGGTCTTAAGGCTTCGAAGAGTTCGCGTCAGCCGCGCGGAAAACCCGCCGCCTCGATCACGTCCTCGACCGTCCGCAGGCCGGCGCGCGGAGAGTTGACGAGGCAGGCCATGTTGCCGGGCGGGTGCTGGTTCTTCCACATCTTGGTATGCGCCTGCGGGATCTTCTCCCAGGGGAACACCTCGCTCATGCACGGGTCGACCCGGCGGTCGATCACGAACTGGTTGGCGGCCGAGGCCTGCTTGAGGTGGGCGAAGTGCGAGCCCTGGATGCGCTTCTGGCGCATCCAGACGTAGCGGGCGTCGAAGGTGATGTTGAAGCCGGTGGTGCCGGCGCAGAACACCACCATGCCGCCGCGCTTCACCACCAGCGCCGAGACCGGGAAGGTCGCCTCGCCCGGGTGCTCGAACACGATGTCGACGTCGTTGCCCTTGCCGGTGATGTCCCAGATTGCCTTGCCGAACTTGCGGGCTTCCTTGGTCCAGGTGTTGAACTCAGGCGAGTTCACCTTGGGCAGCTGGCCCCAGCAGTCGAAGTCCTTGCGGTTGATGACGCCCTTGGCGCCGAGGCTCATCACGTAGTCGCGCTTCGACTCGTCCGAGATCACGGCGATGGCGTTGGCGCCGGACGCGGCGCAGAGCTGGACGCCGAACACGCCGAGGCCGCCTGAGGCGCCCCAGATCAGCACGTTCTGGCCGGGGCGGACGGTGTGCGGCGCGTGGCCGAACAGCATGCGGTAGGCGGTGGCGAGCGTCAGCGTGTAGCAGGCGGCCTCCTCCCAGGTGAGGTGCTGCGGCCGCTTCATCAGCTGGCGCGACTGCACCCGGCAATACTGGGCGAACGAGCCGTCGGGAGTCTCGTAGCCCCAGATCCGCTGCGAGGACGAGAACATCGGGTCGCCGCCGTTGCACTCCTCGTCGTCGCCGTCGTCCTGGTTGCAGTGGACGATGACCTCGTCGCCGACCTTCCAGCGCTTCACCTTGGCGCCGACCGCCCAGACGATGCCGGACGCGTCGGAGCCGGCGATGTGGTACGCGGCCTTGTGCACGTCGAAGGGCGAGATCGGCTCGCCGAGGCCGGCCCAGACGCCGTTGTAGTTCACGCCGGCGGCCATGACGTAGACCAGGACCTCGTCGTCGCCGATGTCCCAGACCGGCAGCACCTCGAGCTGATGCGAATCCTCCGGCGGCCCGTGGCGCTCGCGGCGGATCGCCCAGGCATACATCTTGGCGGGCACGTGACCGAGCGGCGGGATCTCGCCCATCTCGTAGAGGTCCTTGACCTCGCCCGTCCCGGCGCTGGCCGGTTGCAGTGCCGCGCTGGCAGCCATCGTCTCTCTCCTGAATCCGTTTCGTGCCCGCTCGCGGTTCTGACGACGCCGCGGTTCCGGCCTAGCGCTATAACGGCGAAGGATGAGGCGTCCAAGGGTCTGCAAGTCGTCCGAAAGGCCAGGAGTACGGTGTCCGACAAGAAAAAAGGCGCCGGCTCATGCCGACGCCTTCTGGATACAAAATTAACTTGGCGGCCACCCAAAAACTATTCGGCGGCGGCCTTGCTCGTCTCGATGCCGAGACCTTCCGCGACCCCGCGGCCGAAGTCGGGATGCACCCTGTACCAGTGCCCGATCATTCGATCCTGGATGTGGCGCGGCGAGTCGCCCATCGAGGTGACGATGTTCTCCACGAGCCGCTTGCGCTCGCCGTCGTCGAATACCCTCGTCCACAGGTCCCGCGGCTGGCCGTAGAGGTCGGCGTCGTCGCCCGGCCAGCCGTAGCGGCCGGCATCCCCGGTGATCCGCAGCTGCGGCTCGGCCACCGACGGATCCTCGACCGGCCCGCCGAAGGAGTTCGGCTGGTAGTCGACCTGCGCGCCGTGGTTGCCGTCCGTGCGCATCGCGCCGTCGCGATGGTAGGTCTGGACGGCGGCCTTCTTCGCCTGGTTCACCGGGATCTGCTGGTAGTTGATCCCGAGGCGGTAGCGGTGCGCGTCGCCGTAGGAGAGCAGGCGGTTCTGCAGCATCTTGTCCGGCGAGAAGCCGATGCCGGGCACGACGTTCGAGGGCTCGAACGCCGACTGCTCGATCTCGGCGAAGTAGTTCTCCGGGTTCCGGTTGAGCTCCATCTCGCCGATCTCGATCAACGGATAGTCGCCGTGCGGCCAGACCTTGGTGAGGTCGAACGGGTTGATGTGGTAGGTGTCGGCGTCGAGCTCGGGCATCAGCTGCACCGAGACCTTCCACTTCGGGAAGTCGCCCTTCTCGATCGCGGTCGAGAGATCGGCGGCCGAGTAGTCCGGATCCTCGCCGGCGATCTTGTCGGCTTCCGCCGCAGAGAAGTTCTGGATGCCCTGCTGGGTGTGGAAGTGGAACTTCACCCAGTGCCGCTCGCCGGCCTCGTTCCAGAGCGAGAAGGTGTGCGAGCCGTAGCCGTTCATGAAGCGGGCCGACTTCGGCGTGCCGCGGTCCGAGTACAGGATCATGACCTGGTGGATCGCCTCGGGGGAGAGGCCCCAGAAGTCCCAGCGGCGCCAATGGGGTTTCAGGTGGGTGCGCGGATCGCGCTTCTGGGTGCGGATGAAGTCGGAGAACTTGATCGCGTCGCGGACGAAGAAGATCGGCGTGTTGTTGCCGACGAGGTCCCAGTTGCCTTCCGAGGTGTAGAACTTCAGCGCGAAGCCGCGCGGATCGCGGGCGGTGTCGGCCGAGCCGGATTCACCGCCGACCGTCGAGAAGCGCGCCACCATCGGCACGTCCTGCCCGACCTCGGTCAGCACCTTGGCACGGGTGTACTGCGACAGGCTCCGGGTCAGCCGGAAGGTGCCGTAGGCGCCGTAGCCCTTGGCGTGGACGACCCGCTCCGGGATCCGCTCCCGGTTGAAATGCGCCATCTTCTCGATGAGATGGTAATCCTGCATCAGCACCGGGCCGCGGGTGCCGGCGGTGAGCGAGTTCTGGTTGTCGGAAATCGGGTTTCCGAACGCCGTCGTCAGACGGGGCGAGGTGTCTGCCATCGTGCAGGGCTCCTTGGCTTGGTGGTCCGCGTGGTCGGGCGCGCACGCCGCGCGTCCAGGTCCGAATGCGGCCAGCCAACGCGCGTCGAGCGGTTTGGAACCGTTCGAAACCGCGGCGGTGCCACCCATCCCCGTCAAATTTCCTTGATGTCGACCCTCAAGTTTTTGCGGGCGCCTCGCCGCCCGGTGACGGGCGCCGGCCCTTCGCATGAGATGACGGCCCGCGACGGCTTCGCTACGGTGCGCCGCAAGGGGCGGGGCGAGCGAGCCGCGCGACGAACGGATCAGCGGAGACGGGTGACATGAGCGCGAGCGCGAGCGTCGACGGGGTGAAGCGCGACAAGCCTTGGATCATCCGCACCTATGCGGGCCATTCGAACGCCAAGGAATCGAACGCGCTGTACCGGGGCAACCTCGCCAAGGGGCAGACCGGCCTGTCGGTCGCCTTCGACCTGCCGACCCAGACCGGCTACGACCCCGACCACGAGCTGGCGCGCGGCGAGGTCGGCAAGGTCGGCGTCTCGATCGCCCATCTCGGCGACATGCGGACGTTGTTCGACGACATCCCGCTCGTCCAGATGAACACCTCCATGACGATCAACGCCACGGCGCCGTGGCTGCTGTCGCTCTACCTCGCGGTGGCGGAGGAGCAGGGCGCGCCGTTCTCGGGGCTGCAGGGCACCACCCAGAACGACATCATCAAGGAGTACCTGTCGCGCGGCACCTACGTGTTCCCGCCGGCGCCGAGCCTTCGGCTGACCAAGGACGTGATCCTGTTCACGACCAAGGAGGTGCCGAAGTGGAACCCGATGAACGTCTGCTCCTACCACCTGCAGGAGGCCGGGGCGACGCCGGTGCAGGAGCTGTCCTACGCGCTCGCCATCGCGATCGCGGTGCTCGACACCGTGCGGGACGACCCGAACTTCGATGCCGAGAGCTTCCCGGAGGTGTTCGGGCGGATCTCGTTCTTCGTGAACGCAGGCCTGCGGTTCGTCACCGAGATCTGCAAGATGCGCGCGTTCTCCGAGCTGTGGGACGAGATCGCCCAGGAGCGCTACGGCATCGACGACCCGAAGAAGCGGATCTTCCGCTACGGCGTGCAGGTGAACTCGCTCGGCCTCACCGAGCAACAGCCTGAGAACAACGTCCACCGCATCCTGATCGAGATGCTGGCGGTGACGCTGTCGAAGCGGGCGCGCGCCCGTGCGGTGCAGCTGCCGGCCTGGAACGAGGCGCTCGGCCTGCCGCGCCCGTGGGACCAGCAGTGGTCCATGCGGATGCAGCAGATCCTCGCCTTCGAGACCGACCTGCTCGAGTACGACGACATCTTCGACGGCTCGAAGGTGATCGACGCCAAGGTCGAGGCGCTCAAGGTCGAGACCCGGGCCGAGCTGGAGCGCATCGGCGGGATCGGCGGCGCGGTCGCCGCGGTCGAGACCGGCGCGCTCAAGCGGTCGCTCGTCGAATCCAATGCCCGCCGCATCTCGGCGATCGAGGCCGGCGACCAGATCGTCGTCGGCGTCAACAAGTGGCAGCAGGGCGAGCCCTCGCCGCTCACCGCAGGCGAGGGCGCGATCTTCACCGTGTCCGAGACGGTCGAGATGGAGGCCGAGGCCCGCATCCGGGACTGGCGCGCGAAGCGCGACGACAACGCCGTCGGCAAGGCGCTCGAGGAGCTCGAGGCGGCGGCGCGCTCGGGTGCCAACATCATGCCGGTCTCGATCGCCGCCGCGAAGGCCGGCGTCACGACCGGCGAGTGGGGGACGCGCCTGCGCGAGGTGTTCGGCGAGTACCGCGCGCCGACCGGCGTCACCCTGCAGACCGTCTCGTCCGGCGCCGCCGAGGAGGCCAAGCTGCTGATCGCCGATCTCGGCGAGCGCCTCGGCGAGCAGCCGCGCCTCGTCGTCGGCAAGCCCGGCCTCGACGGCCACTCGAACGGCGCCGAGCAGATCGCCCTGCGCGCCCGCGACGTCGGATTCGACGTGACCTACGACGGCATCCGCCAGACCCCGGCCGAGATCGTCGCGAAGGCGAAGGAGACCGGCGCCCACGTGGTCGGCCTCTCGATCCTCTCCGGCAGCCACGTCCCGCTGGTGCGCGACGTGAAGGCGAAGATGCGCGAGGCCGGCCTCGACCACATCCCGCTCGTGGTCGGCGGCATCATCTCGCCCGACGACGAGCTGGTCCTGAAGAACATGGGCGTCTCGGCGGTCTATACGCCGAAGGACTACGTGATCGACACGATCATGATCGGCATCGCCAAGGTGGTCGAGCGCGCGATCGACAAGACCAACCGCACCGACGGCGCCGCGAAGGGCAAGGACGCGGCGGCGCAGGTCTATTGAGGCGCGAGGCCGCCGGCTGCAGCGACACGCGCACCCGGCGGCTTCACCCGGGCGGCCCGGGAGCGTAGAGCGGCACCATGCTCGCCCCCCTCATCGCGGTTCCCCTCGCCGCGGCCCTCAGCGCCGGCCTGATCGTCCGGCTCCGGCCGCTGCTGGTCCGCTACGCGCTGGCCCGCCCCAACGCGCGCTCGAGCCACACCGAGCCGACGCCGCAGGGCGGGGGGATCGCCGTCGTCGCGGCGACCCTCGCGGTGACGGGGCTGCTGCTCGCCGCGCCGGATGCGGGCCGCGACGTGCTGTTGCTCGGGCTCGGCGCCGTGGTGCTCGCCCTGGTCGGCGCCGTCGACGACATCCGCCCGCTGCCGGCGTCGCTTCGCCTCGTGCTGCAGGCCCTCGTCGTCGCCGCCCTGGTGGCGAGCGTCGACGGACGGCTGGTGCCGGCCCTGCCGCTCGCGGTGGAACGGGTGCTCGCGGTGCTCGCCGGGATCTGGTTCGTGAACCTCGTCAACTTCATGGACGGGCTCGACTGGATGACGGTCGCCGAGATGGTGCCCGTTACCGGCGCGCTGATCCTGCTCGGCGGGTCCGGCGCCTTGCCGCCGGCCGCGATCCTCGTCGCCGCGGCCCTGCTCGGGGCGATGCTCGGCTTCGCGCCGTTCAACCGGCCGGTGGCGAAGCTCTTCCTCGGCGATGTCGGCTCGCTGCCGCTCGGGCTGATCCTGGCCTGGCTGCTGTACCGGCTCGCCCTCGCGGGCGGCCTCGCCGCGGCGATCCTGCTGCCGCTCTACTACCTCGCCGACGCCACCCTCACGCTGATCCGGCGCGCCGCCCGGCGCGAGCCGGTGTGGCAGGCGCATCGCAGCCACTTCTACCAGCGGGCCACCACGAACGGCATCGCGGTGACCGGCGTCGTCGGACGCGTGCTCGCGCTCAACGCATGCCTGGCCGCGCTCGCCGGAGCGACCTTGTTTTGGCCCTCGCCGGCCATCACCCTCGGTGCCCTGGCGGTCGGATGCGGTCTGGTCGGATCGGTGCTGGCCCGATTCGCGCGGGCGCCGGCCAAGCACGGAGTGACGACGTCTTGAGCCAATTGATCGCGCTCACCGGGGCGACCGGCTTCATCGGCCGGCACGTCCTGAGAGATCTGACGGCGCGCGGCTACCGCATCCGCCTGCTGCTGCGGCGGCCGGTGGACGCGATGCCGGAGGGTGCCTCGAGCGCCATCGTCGGCGACCTGACCCGGCCGATGAACATGGCGGCGGCGCTCGCCGGCGTCGATGCGGTGGTGCATTCGGCCGGCCTCGCGCACGCGATGTCGGGCGCCCCGGAGGACGATTACCGCACGCTCAACACCGAGGCGACGCGGCGCCTGGCCGAAGCCGCCGCGCGGGCGCGGGTGCGCCGCTTCGTGTTCCTGTCATCGATCCGTGCGCAGACCGGCCCGACCGCCGCCGGGACCGTGACGGAGGCCGACGATCCGGCTCCCACCGACGCCTACGGCCGCTCCAAGCTCGAGGCCGAGCGGGCGCTCGACGCCATCGGCATCGATTGGGTCGCCCTGCGGCCCGTCCTGGTCTACGGCGCCGGCGTGAAGGGCAACATGGCCGCGCTGGTGCGGCTCGCCCGCTCGCCGTATCCGCTTCCGCTCGGATCGCTGGCCGGCCGCCGGTCGCTGGTCTCGGTCGAGAGCGTGTCGGCGGCGATCGATACGGTGCTGCGGACCGACGCCGCGCTGAACCGGCCGCTGGTCGTCGCCGACCCCGACGCGCCGACGCTCCCGGAGATGCTGACGGCCCTGCGCGCCGGGCTCGGCCGACGGCCCGGCCTGGTTCCGATACCCTCGGCGGCGATCGGGCTGGCCTGCCGCCTGACTGGGCGAGAGGCGACCTTCTCGCGGTTGGCCGAGAATCTGGTCGCGCGCAGCGACGGTTTGGCGGCCCTCGGCTGGGCGCCGGCCGGCACGACGCGGGACGGCCTCGCTCGGCTCGCGCGCCTGTCGGCCTGATCGGCGGATCAGTCGTCCCGGCAGAACGACGGCGCGGTGCCGTCGTCGATCATCCCGCAGCCCCGGGCGATCTCGGATTCGATCAGGGCGCAGGCATTGTCAGCGTTGCAGGGCGGATGGGTCGCCGGGGAGACCGAGATGCAGCGCTCGACCAGCCGCTCGGCCTGACGCGCCCCGACGGCGGCGCGGCAACTTTCGGCGCTTGCGGATAAGGCCCCGGGCAGGACGATCGCGAACGCCGCAGCGGCGACGATGGAGCTTCGGCGAAGCGATGCGGCGGCGCGGGACGGCATTATCGAAGGCAGGCCTCGGTCGAAAGAAAACCCCGGCCGCGAGGCCGGGGCTCGATCCTACGACACCGAGGCGATGGCGTCAGCGGCGAACGTCGATCACGTCGCCCGAGCGGCTGTCCACCACCACCGTGATGTCGTCGCCACGACGATCCGATCCGCGAACGATGATGCGCGGCCCGCGGCGGTCGACGTTGTCGACGTCGGCGAGGCCCTCGCGACGGGCGATCCGGATCGCCTCGCCGCGGCTCAAGTCGATGTCGTCGCGGGGCCCGCGGTCGCGATAGCCGGGATCGACGCGAACGCCGCCCGGTCCGATCTGGATGCCCTGCGCCGAGGCCGGCGCAGCGACGCCGAGCCCGGCCACGCCGAGACCGGCGACCATCGTGAGGCCTGCGAGAAACGTCTTCGTCCGCATGAATTCGTCCTTCCTTCGGCACACTCCCTGTACGGAAACTGCGCTCGGTTCGGTCGTCGCCTCAATCGGCGGGGCGTCGAATGGTTCCCGACCGGGAAAGCTCGCGAATCAACAGAGGCCGGCGTCGGCGGTTCCGAGGGCCGGCGCATCCGGGCTCGCCGGCGCCGCCGCGACCGGCTTGTTGAAGCGCTCGCGGAAATGCGGGATCGCCGCCTCGAACACCGCCTCCGCGGCGGCCCGGTCGCCGGCCTCCACCGCCTCGCGCAAGGCCGCCGTCCAGGCATCGAGCCGGGCGCGGTCGGCGAAGACCGGCTTGGCCGCCATCACGCCGTCGATCCCGTCGAGGCTGACGCGGGGCTCCTCGCGCGCGAACAGGATCTCGTTCAGGCGCTCGCCCGGCCGTGCGCCGGAGAACACCAGCTCGATCTCCGCGCCGGGCTCGAAGCCGGCGAGCCGGATCATGCGCTCGGCCAATTCGGCGATCTTCACCGGCTGGCCCATCTTGAGGACGTAGACCGCGGCGCGCTGGTCGGCCGCGCCCGGCGCGAGGCTGCGCGCCTCGCGGTCGGCATGCGAGGCCGCGGTGAGGACGAGGTCGGCCGCCTCGCGCACGGTCATGAAGTAGCGAACCATGTCGGGGTGGGTCACGGTGACGGGGCCGCCGCGGGCGATCTGCGCCTTGAACACCGGCACCACCGAGCCGACCGAGCCGAGCACGTTGCCGAAGCGCACCGCGATCAGCCGTGTCGGGTGGCCGGGGATCGCGGCCTGCTCGGCGTCGCGCGCCTGCGCCACCATCTCGGCGAAGCGCTTGGTGACGCCGAGCTGCGACACCGGCTCGATCGCCTTGTCGGTCGAGATCATCACCAAGGCGCGGGCGCCGGCCGCCACCGACGCGTCGGCGACGTTGATCGAGCCGAACACGTTGGTCTTGATGCCCTCGCTCCAGTCGCGCTCGAGATAGGGCACCTGCTTCAGCGCGGCGGCATGGAACACGTAGTCGGGCTGGAATTCGGCGAAGACCGCGTGCAGGCGCTCGCGGTCGCGGATGTCGGCGAGCGTCCCGCCGACCTCGGCCTGCGCGTTGAGCAGCGCCGGCTGGCTCAGGATGCCGTGCAAGGCCGGCTCGGAGCTTTCCACCACCATCAGCGCCGAGGCGCCGAAGGCGAGCGCCCGGGCGCAGATCTCGGAGCCGATCGAGCCGCCGCCGCCGGTCACGAGCACGCGCTTGCCGGCGAGGAACCGCTCCAGCCGCGGCCTGTCGATCGCGACGGTGGGGCGCAGCAGCAGGTCCTCGATCTCGAGCGGCGCGAGCTCGGCGTCGCGCATGCCGTCGCCGAGGCTGACCACCCGGGCGAGCGGCAGGCCGAGCCGCCGGGCGCGGGCGATGAGGTCGTCGGGCTCGGCCTCGGGCGCCAGCGCGCTCGGGGTCGCGACGAGGCGGCGCACCGGCTGCCCGCGGGCGGCGAGGTCGCCGACGACCCGCTCCAGGTCGGCGAAGCCGCCGAGCACGGCGACCTCGCGCATCGTCTGCCCGGCCTCGTCGGCGCGCGGCGAGAGGATGCCCTTCGGCGCGAGCTTGCGCACCGAGCCGGATTCGATCGCGCGCAGCAGCGTCTCGATGTCGGCGCCGCGGCCGAGCAGCAGCGTCGGCACCGTGGCCGAGCGTGCGCTCGACTGCTTGGAGCGGGCGTATTTCAGGTAGCGGAAGGCGAGGCGCGTTCCGCCGAGCAGGAAGATCTGCAGCACCCAGTACAGGACGATGGCGATCTTGCCGAAGAAGTAGAACCCGTACAGGTCCGACGAGACCAGGACGTAGTCGAGCACCAGCAGCCCGAAGGCGAGCACGCTCGCGGCGCGGACGATGCCGGCGAGATCGGGCAGGGAGGCGAAGCGCCACTTGGTGCGGTAGAGCCTGAACCGTCCGTAGACGAGGCCGGCGACGACGAGGAACGGCGGCAGCAGGACGGGAAGCGCGTGCACGCGTTCGGCGAGGGCGTCGCCGGTGAAGCGGAACACGAAGGTGAGGACCACGGCCAGCGCGGTCGCCACGAGATCGTGGACCACCATCACCGCGGTCTTGTAGGTGCGCTGCTGCATGATGTTCCGCGGCGGTATCGGCTCCGCCTCGGGCGGTGTCAACGCGATCGGTCAGCCGGTCGGGCGGACGGCCCGCGCCACCGCGTCGTCGGCCTGGTCGATGTCGGGCGCGTCGATCCGGCGATAGCGGGCCTGGATCAGGCCGAAGGCCCCGAACGCCACGTGGCCGGCCGCGACGATCGCGAGCAGGATCCGGCCGTAGGGCTGGGCGCGCAGGGCCTGGAACGCCCCGGACAGGCCCTTCACCTCCGACGAGGCTTGATACCAGGCCGCGACGACGACGAAGCCGCCGATGATCAGGAATGCGATGCCGCGGGCCGCGTAGCCGAATCGGCCGACCGGCTCCGCCCAGGCCTGCCGTGCCGCGTCGAGGGCGAGGCGCTCGGTCACGTCGCCGCGGACGGCCTTGACCAGGAAGCCGACGCCGCCGCCGGCGACGCCGAGGCCGATCAGCGCCACGGCGAAGCGGCCGAAGGGTTTGGCCAGCAGCCACGCCGTCCAGTCCTGCAGGCCGTCGCCGTCCGACTGCAGGCCGAGCCCGAGGGCGAGGCTCGCCGCCGTGAGCCCGAGGCCGGCATAGATGCCGGCGCTGACGAGGTGGGCGCCCCGCACCATGAGCCCCTTGGGCGAGGTGCCGCGCCGGTCGGCGTCGGTCACTGCCTCGACGAGGCGCCAGGCGGCGAAGCCCCAGAGCCCGAGGGCGATCAGGCCGACGATCCAGGGGCCGAGGGGTCCGAGCAGCACGAAGCGGAGCGCGTTCTCGCTGTCGCCGGCCTTGCCGCCGGCCCCGACCGCCGCGAGCACCGCCAGCACGCCGACGACGCAGTAGACCGCGCCGCGGGCGCAGAACCCGAAGCGCGCCAGCCGCTCGATGGTGTTGCGCCCGGCGAACACGGTGGACGGACCTTGGGCCGAGCCGGTCACGCCGGCTCGCGCTGCGGCTTCCCGGCCAGCGCCACGTAGAACCCGAGCCCGTCCCCGGCCGGGAGCGTCTGCAACCGGTCGACGAGGCCGCGGCGCTTCGCGTCGAGCAGCAGGCGGCCCGCCGGTTGGAACAGGGTCTCGCCGCCGCCCTCAGGCGGCGGATCGAGGCGGATCGCCACGGTCTTGCCCTTGGCGAAGCGGCTCCGCTCCAGCATCTCGTTCAGCGACGCCTCCGCGGTCGCCCGGTTGGCGCCGCGCAGGTCCATCACCGATTCCGCATCGGTGACGCCGAGGCCGCCGCGCAGCTTGTCGGCGTAGAAGTCTTCGAAATGGGGCAAGGGCTGCGACCTGGTGGGTGTTGGCTAGAACGACAGACCGGCGAAGACGGTTGCGACGGGCAAGGCGCCGCCGAATTCGGGAAGCTCGATCGCGTCGTCGAGGCCGAGCGCCTGCTTGCGCCAGGCGTCGCCCTCCTGCCGGCGCCAGACCTCCACCCGCGGCTCGTCCTGATACACGATCAGGAAGACCTGCAGGCTCTCGACGGCACGGTAGAAGTCGGTCTTGCGGCCGCGGTCGGCGCTCATCGCCGAGGGGGACAGCACCTCCGCGACGAGGACGGGATCGGACGCGTAGCCGTCCGGCAGCATCGGGCCGCAACGCACCACCACGTCGGGGATCGGCGCGAAGTCGTCCATGTCCCGGCTGACGACCGCGATGCCGGGGACGACGCGGCAGCCCCGCACATCGGCGAGGTCGCCGAGGCGACGGATGAGGTTGGAGATGATGGTCTGGTGCCGCTCGGTCGGTGGCGACATCAGCACCGGTTCGCCGTCGAGCAGTTCCCAGCGCTCGTCGTCCAGGCGGCCGGCGACCCAAACCCGGTAGTCCGGGACGCTCATGCGGTCGTCCCGCTTCGCCGCGACTGCCATGCGGGCCTCTCCGAACTGCCTGGGCGAGCGTACCATAGATGGGTCCGCCCGCGACCGGCGTCAGCCGCGGGCGTTCAGAATTCCACCCGGGCGTAGATGTCGGCTACAGCGAGCGTGCCGCCGAGCTCGGGCAGGTCGATCACGTCGCCCCGTCCCAGCATCCGCATCGCCCATCCGGCGTCGCGCCGCCAGACCTCGGCCCGGGCATCGTCCTGATAGACGATCAGGAAGACCTGCAGCGCCGCGACCGTGCGGAAGAAATCGGTCTTGCGGCCGCGATCCATGCTCATCGTCGAGGGGGACAGTACCTCGGCGACGAGCAGCGGGTCGCGGGTGTAGCCGTCGCGGGGCAGCGGGCCGCACTGGACCACGATGTCGGGGATCGGCGCGAAGTCGTCCATCTCCGCGCTGAGCACGGCGAGGCCGGGGAGGGCGCTGCAGCCCCTGCGCTCGGCGAGTTCGTCGAGGCGCCGGACCAGGTTCGCGACGATGCGCTGGTGACGCCCGCTCGTCGGCGACATCAGCGTCGGTACGCCGTCGAGCAGCTCCCAGCGCTGGTCGTCCGGCTTGGACGCGACCCAATCCTGGTATTCGGCGACGCCCATGCGCGCGTCGCGTCGTCGGGCAACGGCCATCGCGGCCTCCTCCGGTGAGGCCGCGATGGTAGCAGTCCGGGGCCGGTCCGCAACGGCGCGGACGCTCGGGTTCAGCCGTGCACGAGCACGTTGCGGAACTGCCAGGGGTCGCTGGCGTCGATGTCCTCCGGGAACAGGCCCGGGCGGCCGGCCAGCGGCGTCCAGTCGGTGTAGACGCCGACGACGGGGCCGAGATACGGGGTCTGGACTTCGAGGCAGCGGCGGAAGTCCATCTCGTCGGCCTCGACGATGCCGGCCTCGGGGTTCTCCAGCGCCCAGACCATGCCGGCGAGCACCGCCGAGGTCACCTGAAGGCCGGTGGCGTTCTGGTAGGGCGCGATCCGGCGCGTCTCCTCGATCGAGAGCTGCGAGCCGTACCAGTAGGCGTTCTTTTTGTGGCCGTAGAGCAGCACGCCGAGCTCGTCGATGCCGTCCTCGATCTCGTTCTCGTCGAGGATGTGGTGCTTCTCCTGCACCTTGCCGGCATTGCCGAACATCTCGTGGAGCGACAGCACGGCGTCGTTGGCCGGGTGGTAGGCGTAGTGGCAGGTCGGGCGGTAGGCCGCGCGCTCGCCCTGGAGAACCGTGTAGTAGTCCGAGATCGAGATCGCCTCGTTGTGAGTCACGAGGAAGCCGAACTGCGACTGCGCAGTCGGGGTCCACGAGCGCACGCGGGTGTCGGCGCCGGGCTGCAGCAGGTAGATCGCGCAGCGCGAGCCCTTCTCCTGCTCGCGGGCGTTCTCGGGCATCCAGGTCTCGTGCGTGCCCCAGCCGAGCTCGGCCGGCTGGTTGCCCTCCGAGACGAAGCCCTCGACCGACCAGGTGTTGACGAACACGCCCTGCGGCTTCGGATGCTTGGCGCGCTGGGTGTCGCGCTCGGCGATGTGGACGCCCTTGACGCCGACCTCGCGCATCAGCGCGGCCCATTCGGCGCGGGACTTCGGCTCGGGCGTGGTCACGCCGGTGTCCTTCGCGATGTTCAGCACCGCCTGCTTGACGAACCACGAGACCATGCCGGGATTGGCGCCGCAGCACGAGACCGCGGTGGTGCCGCCGGGGCTGGCGGTGCGCGCGTCCAGGATGTCCTGCCGCAGCGCGTAGTTGGTGCGGTCGCCCTGGCTCTTCTCCTTGTCGAAGTAGAAGCCCGGCCACGGCTCGGCGACGGTGTCGATGTAGAGGGCGCCGAGCTCGCGGCACAGCTCCAGGATCGCGCGCGACGAGGTGTCGACCGAGAGGTTGACGCAGAAGCCCTGGCCGCCGCCCTCGGCGAGAAGGGGCGTGAGCACGTCGCGATAATTCTCGCGGGTTAGCGCGACCGTCTCGAAGCGCAGGCCGTGCTTGTCGGCGAGAGACCGGTGCGAATCATCCGGATCGATCACGGTGAAGCGGGCACGGTCGTATTCGAAATGGCGCTCGATGAGCGGAAGCGTGCCGCGACCGATCGATCCGAACCCGATCATCACAATGGGTCCGCTGATGCGGCCGTGGATCGGCCCTCTGTTCGGCCCTTGGTTCGGCGTGTCGGTCATGGCTCGGGCGGTCCTTCGGATGTGCGCGGCGCGCAGGGGCGGCTCGGGTTAGGCGGCCGATGTGACGATGGGGCGACAGGCCGGGCTCGTCCGCGAACGGGCGTCCGCGACGGCCCCCCGGCCCGGGCGCCGATCCCGGTCGGCGATTGATCGCGGCGCGGGGTATGTCCGGCCCTAGTGCCGCCTCGTGCCGTGAGGGTCAACCGCGCAACGCCCGCGCGGCGAGCAGAGTCATTGACGAAGTGTTGCTGCGGCATGCGATGACTGCATGCGAGCCCCACCGAACCTCATGTTGCGTGCACCGCACAACGCTCGCATGCTGCACTGCGAAATCGATCACGATCCGTGCCGGATCATCGATCGAACGGAGTCCGCCATGCTGTCCGTCCTCACCGCCCGCGTTCCGGTACCTGCCGACGAGCCGCAGGACCGCGATCCCGGTTTCCTGACCCTCGCCTTCACGGTCGTGCGCGTCCTCCGGCGCGAGGGCCGCAGCGCCTTCGAGCGGCGTTGCGCCCGCGCCGCCGAGACGCTGCCGCACGCTTGATCCTGTTGCGGCGCCGGTCGTATCCACCGGCACCGGATTGCGCAGCCTCGGCTTGACCGCTAGGCGGCTTCCTCAACGCCACATCGGCCGAGGGGGCCGTTCTTCGCATGTCGCCGATCCGCGCATCCCGCCGTCCCGCGATCCTCGCCTCCGTCCTGATCGCGCTGTCGATCGGCACAGTCCCGTGCGCCGCACAGGAAGAGGCGTCGGAGGCTCCGCCCGAGGCCGCGCCGAAGGTCAAGCCGAAGCCGCGCCCGCCCGCGCCGAAGCCGGCCCCGAAGGCGACGCCGGCCGCCGCCCCTGCCGCGCAGGCTGCGCCTGCCAAGACCGCGGCGGTCTGGCCAGCCGGCGCACTCTCCATCACCGAGAATTACGGCGACTGGACGCTGAGCTGCAGCCGTGCCGAGCCGGCGACGTCGTGCATGCTGATGCAGTCGCAGGGGGACAACAAGACCGGCAAGCGCCTGTTCGCCTTCGAATTGCAGGCGCCCAAGGACGGGCGGTCCGAGGGGCTGATCCTGATGCCGTTCGGCCTGGCGATCGACCCGGGCATCACCTTCAAGCTCGACGACGTGGTGCTCGGCAAGGGCGCGCCCTACATCTCGTGCGGATCCGAGGGCTGCCTGGTGCCGATCAGCTTCCCGACGCTCGCCACCGACGCGATGCGGACGGCCAAGACCCTTCAGGTGATCGGGGTGAAGTCCGGGACCAACGATCCGCAACCGATCGCCGTGCCGCTCGGCGGGTTCGCACCGGTCTGGGACCGGGCGATCGCCCTGAGCAACTGACGCGCGGCGAGCAAGGCGACGCGCGGGACATCGACCCGCCGCGCCACGACACCGGCAAGCGAGACGACGAGGAGAGCCCGAGCATGCGCGACCCGATGATCCTGGCGGCCCTGCTCGCCTGCCTCGCCGGCCCGCTCGCGGCGCAAGAGTCGAGCCCGCCCGGTGCGCCGCCGGACTCGATGCCCGACGCACCGCCGATGGACAAGAAGCGGGTCATGGCCGCGCGGCTCGCCGGGCTGGTCGGCTTCGCCAACACCTCCTGCCCGGACATCCAGGGCGATCCCGCGCTTCTGAAATCGGCCGTCGAGCGCCTCGGGATCGATCCGCAGGACCTGGAGCAGGGCGAGCTGGCGGCGATCTCGCGCTCGTATGTCGAGACCTATCGCAAGGACGTTCCGGCCAATTGCCAACGCGCGATCGAGACGTTCGGCCCGTCGAGCCGAATCGTCCCGAACCTGATCGTCAAGCGCTGAGCGTCGCGCGGCCTCCCATCGGGAATGCCGTTGGGACGGCGGCGGCGACCACGATTAAGCGCACGTTAGCCGCAATCCGGCAGTGTCGGCCCTCAGCGGCGTCGGAGCGTTGCGTCCCTCGTCCGGGGCGCCCGCCGCCCCGGGTGCGGCGTATCGATGGGCGCGAGGCTTGAGACGGGACCAGGGGTCCGCCGCACGCCCCGCAGCGCGGGCCTCGCGCTCGCCGTCCTGATCGGCCTCGGGCTGCCGGCCCAGGCGGCGAAGCTCCTCGCCGTCGCCGGCACCGATGCGCAGGGCTATGCGCGAATCGCCTTCACCTTCGACAGCGCGGTCTCGATCAAGGCGCGGCTCTCGAACGGCGTGCTGGTGCTCGGCTACGCCGAGCGGACCGAGGCCGGGCCGGAGCGGCTGGTCTCGCAGCTGCCCGATTACCTCACTGCCGTCCGGCGCGATCCCGACGGCAGCGGCCTGCGGCTCGCCCTGCAGCGGACCGTGCGCGTCAACGTGCAGGACGCCGGCGAGAAGGTCTTCGTCGACCTCCTGCCCGAGAGCTGGACGAGCCTGCCGCCGCCGCTGCCCCCGGAGATCGTCGCCGACCTGGCCCGGCGTGCGCGTGCCGCGGAAGCGATCCTGAAATCGCGCAACCCCGCACCTGTGCGCCGGCCGCTCGGCGTCGAGGTCGCGAAGCTGCCGACGCTCACCCGCCTGACGGTGCGGCTGCCCGAGGGCGCCGAGGCGACCGTCGGCCCGGAAGGTGGCGCAACGCGGCTGCGCATCCTGGGGGCCTACAGCTTCGACCTGTCCGAGACCCGTGGCCGGCTGCGCCAGGACATGGCCCGCCTGACCGCGTCGGCCGACGATGCCTCGGCCGGGCTCGTGGTGGCGGCGGGCGATGCTTTCACGGTCTCGACCGACCGCGACGACGACACCGTGGTGTTCGACATCGTCGCCAAGAAGGACGCCGCCGCCAAGGCCGAGGCGGCTGCCAGGGCGGAGCAGGCTGCCAAGGCCGAAGCCGCGACCAAGGCCGAACCTGCGACCAAGCCCGAACCCGCGAGCAAGGGAGAGCCGCCGAGCCGGGTCGCGCCCAGGACCGGGGATGCCAAAGCCTCCGCCACGGCCGATGTTCCGGCGGCCGCCGGACCACCGGGCACCGCGGCGCCGAACCGGCCACCGGCGCCCGAGCCGCCCGAGCGGCAGGCCGGGTCCGGCCTCGTCTTCCCGTTCGCCAAGCGCCCGGCGGTCGCATTGTTCGAGCGCGGCGGGGTCGCGACCCTGGTCTTCGAGACCGGCGAGCCGGTCGCCCTCCCGACCGGCGGGTCGGGCGGCCTACGCGCCCTCGGCGAGCCGGTGCGGACGGGTGCGCTGACGGCGTTGCGCTTCGCCGTCCCGGCCGGGACCTTGCTCGATCTCGTGCCCGCGCGTGCCGGGTCCGCCGCCGGCGCCTGGGAGCTGACCGCGGGGGACGACCTCGGCCCGAGCGACACCCTCGCGCCGGCGCGCCTGCCCGACGCCGCCGGCCACGGGCGCGTCGCGGTCGGCCTGCCGCAACCCGCCAGCGCGGCATGGCTCGATCTCGACGGCGAGCGCATCGCCGTCGTCACCGCGCGCGGCTGGAAGCCCGCCGGCATCGCGAAGCGCCAGCGCTTCGTCGATTTCGAGCTGCTGCCGAGCCGCTTCGGCCTCGCCGTGCTGGCTCAGGCCGACGACCTCACCGTGCGTCCCGACCTCGACGGCGTGGTCATCGGGCGCGAGGGCGGCCTCGCGGTCTCGTCCGTGGCGCGGCCCCCCGAAGCGCCGCTCGCCGAGGCCTCGAACCTCGCGATCCAGCGCGAGCCCTGGGAGCAGGCGCGCCTCGGCGACGTGCGCGAGACGATCCGGGCACAGTTCGGCGCCTCGATCGCGGCGTCCGCCGGAACGCGCGGCCCGCTGCGGCTCACCCTCGCGCGCACCCAGCTCGCCAACGGCCTCGCGCCCGAGGCCCTGACCACCCTCGACGCGGCCTCGGCCGACGACCCCCTGGTGGCGAGCGGCCGCGACACCGCGATCCTGCGCGCCGCGGCGCTCGCCGCGATCGGCCGAAATGCAGAGGCGCGTCGGGTGCTCGCGACCGAGGCGCTGCAACGCGATCCCGAGGCAGTGCTGTGGCGCGCGGTCGCCGACGGGCAGGCGGGACGCTGGCACGACGCCGAGGCCGGCTTCCAGCGGACCTTGCCGGTGATCGAGCGCTACCCGCTCGCCCTGCAGGCGACGATCCGCACGCTGGCGGCCGAATCCGCGCTCGAGACCGGTGACCTCGACACCGCATTGCAGCGGGTCGCGCGGCTCGCGACCGCCGAGCCGACACCGTTGGAGCGGGACCGCGTCGCCCTGGTCCGGGCCCGCGTCGACGAGGCGACCGATCGGACCAAGGCCGCGCTCGACGCCTACGATCGCCTCGCCGAATCGGGCGAACGACCGGCGGCGGCGGCGGCGGCTCTGCGCGGCACGCTGCTCGCGCGCGAGACCGGCAAGATCACTCCCGACGAGGCGATGGACCGGCTCGAGCGGCTGGCGATCACCTGGCACGGCGGCGAGATCGAGAACGCGATCACCGCCGGGCTCGCCCGGCTCTACATGGCGGCCGGGCGCTATCGCGACGCCTTCACCGCCGTGCGGGCCGCCGATGCCATCGGCTCCGATGCACCCGAGACCCGGGCGCTGCACGACGAGGCGATGGCGCTGTTCGACGAGCTGTACCTCTCGCCGCGGGGCGATTCGCTCAGCGGGATCGACGCGGTGGCGCTGTACTTCGACTTCAAGGACTTCGCGCCGATCGGGCGGCGGGGCGACGCCGTGGTGCGTCGGCTGGCCGAGCGGCTCGTCGGCCTCGACCTGCTCGATCCCGCCGCCAACCTGCTCCAGTACCAGATCGACAACCGCCTCACCGGACCGAGCCGATCGAGCGTCGCGACGCAGCTCGCCTCGATCCGTCTCATGGACGGCAAGCCGCTGATGGCGCTGGAGGCGATCGAGGGAACCTACCTGCCCGAGCTTCCCCGCGACCTGCGCCGCGCCCGGTCGCTGCTGCGCGCGCGTGCGCTGTCCGACCTGTCGCGGACCGATCTCGCGCTCGAGACGATCGAGGGCGAGGCCGGCCCGGACGCGGCGCGGCTGCGGGCGGACATCCTGTGGTCGGCGCGGCGCTGGCGCGAGGCCGGGGAGGCGCACGAGGCCCTGCTCGGTGACGCGTGGCGCTCCGGCAAGGTGCTCGACGACGCGGCCCGCGCCGACGTGATCCGCGCCGGCATCGCCTACGACCTCGCGGTCGAGCCGATCGGGCTCGAGCGGCTGAAGGCCAAGTTCTCGGATGCGATGGCCGACAGCGCCGATGCCCGCACCTTCGCGCTGCTGACCAGCGCCGACGCGACCAAGAAGCCGGGGTTCCGCGAGATCGCCCAGAAGGCGACGAACGCCGAGACCCTGGCGGCCTTCCTCGCCGAGTACCGCAAGCGCTACCCGGACGCCTCGCTCCCCGCCCGCGGCGAGCCCGAGAAGCGCGCCGACGGGCAGGCGACGCCGCCAGGCTGAGCATCGTCGGACCTGGCGGTGCGGCCTCGCCGGATGGCGATGCGTCCGCCGCATGCATTCGTCATCGGAGCGGTTGCCGTGATCGCGGCCTTCGCTTCGTCGGGTCGATGGGCGAAGGCATCAGCGCGTCAGCGGCACCGCGGTGATGAGGCGCCAAGCGATCGCCGCTTGTTGCTGCCAGACGACGCGGACGCGCGGGCGCCGTCCATCCGGGGCAGCGATCGGCCCCTCGACGACGAGGCGCACGCGACCGTCGACCTGGACCAAGCGAAGGGCTTCCGTGCCGTAGAGTGCGTCGGCTTGTGCCAGCAAGGCTCGGCCGAGATCTTGCGGCCGGGACGAACCCGAAAGACAGGAAGAAGCGCGCCTTCGGGCCGCCTGTCGGATGTTCGGGGTTGAGGAGGTAGTCGACCAGCTTGCCGTCCGGAATCTCGAGGACCGGCCACCAGCCTTCGTCGATCAAGGAACCGAGCGCCCCGTTCGCACAAGCTGCGCTGCCTCGACGGTGGCGAGCGCGCCGGGTGGTTCCGGGAACTCGACCTCGTAGGCCTCGCCGGCCCCCCAGACCGCGACCACGGTTCCCGCGGCGCCGACCGGGATCATGTCGCCGTCCATCGTCACGACACTGGCAAGCACGCGCGCGTCGTCGAGATCCCGCAGCGGAGCGCCGGGATCGGTCCGCCGCGTGAGGTGGATGGTGTCGACCGACATGGGCTCAGGATGGGCCGCGCCGGGCGGCTCGTCAATGTGAGCTTTCCGCGAACGAAGCCCGCGTCAGCTTCCCCCGTAGCTCTGCACCAGCGACCCGGCAACGAGCGTCCAGCCGTCGACCAGCACGAAGAAGATCAGCTTGAACGGCAGCGCCACGGTCGCCGGCGGCACCATCATCATGCCCACCGCCATCAGCACGGAGGCGACCACGAGGTCGATGATCAGGAACGGGATGAACAGCAGGAAGCCGATCTCGAAGGCGCGGCGCAGCTCCGAGATCATGAAGGCCGGCGTGACGATCTCGAGGCCGACCGCCTCGGGCCCGGAGGGCACCGGCACCTTGGCCATGTCGAGGAACAGCTTCAGGTCCTTCTCGCGGACGTTCTTCAGCATGAACGCCTTGAACGGCGCCGACGCCCGCTCGAAGGCCTGCCCCTGCGTGATCTGGTTGGCGAGCAGCGGCTCGATGCCGGCGCGGTAGGCTTCGCGCCCGGTCGGCGCCATCACGAAGGCGGTAAGGAACAGCGCGAGGCTGACGATCACCGTGGTGGGCGGCGCGGTCTGGGTGCCGAGCGCCGAGCGCAGGATCGACAGCACCACCACGATCCGCGTGAACGCGGTCGCCATCACCAGGACCGAGGGCGCCAAAGCCAGCACGGTGATGAGCGCGACGAGCTGCAGCGCGCGCTCGCTGGCGCCCCCCGCCCCGAGATCCACGGTGAGGCTCTGCGCGGCGGCCGGACCCGCGCCGAGCGCGAGCGCGAAGACGGCGAGCCCGAGACGACGCGGGATCCGGAAACGAGGATGGATGTCGGCGGGCTTCATGGCGCCGGCACCCTGGGGCGGGTTCTCGGGCCGTGCAAGCCTGGAGGACGGATCGAGCCTTGCGGACGGGCCGCGCGCGCTCATGGCGTCGGCGAGCCCACGGTGCCGCGGCGCGATTCGAGGTTCTGCCACACGATCAGGGAGGGCAGGCCGAGCACCACGTCGGGGACGCGCTTGGCGAGCGACAGGGCGATGGCGGTGCCGGGATCGATGCCGAACAGCGCGCCGACGATCACGAAGCCGCCCTCCTGCACGCCGAGCCCGCTCGGGATCGGGAAGGCCGCCGACTTGATCGCCTGGCTCAGGGCCTCGATCACCAGGACCTCGGGCACGGTCACGCCCTCGACGCCGATGCAGGCGAGCACGATGGCGATCTCGGCCGCGCCCAGCGTCCAGGCGAGGGCGTGCAGCAGGACCGATTGCAGCAGCCGCAGGCGCCGTCCGCGGCCCCAGACCGCATCGAGCGCATCCTGCACGCTGCCGCCCTCGCTGCGGGCCGGCTCGGCCTCGCGCACGAAGCGCCGTGAGAGCGCGCCGAGCTTGCGCTCGACGAAGCGCGCCGCACCCGTGCGCTGGAAGGCGAAGAAGGCGGCGAGCACGAGGCCGGCGACCGCGAGCGCCCGCAGCACCCAGCGCGCGAGCTCGGCGGCCGGCTCGCCCTCCACCTGCATCAGCAGGCCGGCGCCGAGCAACGCGAACAGCGCCTGCGTCCCGACCTGGAACAGCATGTCGGCGAGGATCGAGGCGGCTGCGAGCGGCCCGGCGACGCCCCAGAAGGTCAACAGCCGGCCGCCGACCACGTCGCCCCCGATGGAGGCGACCGGCAGAAGCACGTTGATGCCCTCGCGCACGAAGCGCAGGGTGGCGAAGGCGGGAAGGCCGGCCGGCGACAGGCCGTCGAGGATGCGCTGCCAGGCGACCGCGCAGATCGTCACGATGGCCGCCCGCATCATCACGACGGCGGCCAGGCCCAGGAACCCGATCCGGCCGAACGCGTCGGCGACGGCTCCGAGGTCGTTGGTGGCGACGAGCCAGACGGCTAGGCCGAGGCCGAGCACGGTGCCGGCCAGCGGCAGGCGGCGCAGGATCGCCCGCGCGACCCCGGGCCGGCCCGCGCGGGAGGCCCCCGGCGCCGTCACGCGGCCGCGTCCCGATCGTCTCCGGCCTCCGGATCGTGCGACGGCGCGGCCGGTCTCCGGCACGGCAGCAGCTGGGCGGCGATCTCGGCCGCGGGCGCCGTCGGGTCGATCAGCAGGATCCGCCCGCCCGCGACGCTGGCCCCGGTGGCGACGGCGACGAGGCGCTTCGGGCAGGGGCCGAGGCATCCGGTCTCGACGATCCGAAGCTTCGCTCCGGGCCGGGCCTGCTTCAGGCCGGCCTTCACCCGGTCGCGGATCGCCCGCTTGGGCAGGCCCTGGCGCTTGGCGCACTTCGTGCAGACCGCCACCACCTCGGAGAACTTAGCCTTCGCCGTTCGGACGGGTCGGGCAGATGCGACGTCGGCGGGATCCGTTTTCATCGCACATCGGGTAGGACGGGGACGGGCGGCGCGCAACCGCGGCGGATCGTGCCGGCCGCCGCAGGCTGCGCACCGCCGACGCCTTAAAAAGGGCCGAAAAGAACGGGATTGCGGCACCGCTCCGATCGCGAGCGGGCCTCGTCTCGAAAGCGAGCCGGCGAGGTCGCACGGCGCGGCCGTCTCCGTCACGGCGCGGTCGAACGAGCAGAGCGCAGGAAACCGGAACGGATGAGCGTCGACGAGGTCAGGCAAGGCGATCGGCTCCGCGGCCTTCTGCAGGTCGCGCAGCGGTCTGTGACCGAGCTTCGGCGCGGTGCCGAGACGATCGAGACGATCCGCGATCCGGCCCGGCGCTCGCTGGTCCAGCGCACCCGCGAGAGCCTCGCCTGGACCCGCCTGCCGGGCCTCAGCCCGGTCGACGCGGAGCCGAAGAGCTACGTCGCCCGGCTGGTCCAGCGCTTCAGCCTGTTCGTCCTGCTGCCGACCGCGGTCGTCGGGTTCTACCTGTTCGCGATCGCGTCGGACCAGTACATCGCCGAGGCGCAGTTCGCCGTGCGCGGCAACGTCGAGCCGATGGAGAACGTGTCGCTCGGCGAGTACACCAGCCTGATTCAGAAGCACAACAGCCAGGACAGCTACATCGTCCGGGACTTCATCAACAGCCAGGCGATGGTCGACGCCGTCGAGAAGAGCCTCGGCGTGTCGCAGATGTTCTCTCGCAAGGAAGCCGACTTCTGGGCGCGCTATCGCACGCCGCAGCCGATCGAGGAGCTGACGAAGTACTGGCAGGAGCACGTCCAGGCGCGGATCGACGCGATCTCGGGCGTGATCCAGCTGTCGGTCCGCGCCTTCACGCCGGAGGACGCCCTGGCGATCGCCAAGGACGTCGTCGGCCGCTCCGAGGTGCTGATCAACGAGATCTCGCGACGCGCGCAGGCCGACATGGTCAAGCAGGCCGAGATCGATTCGGCGGCGGCGCAGGAGCGGCTGCGCAAGGCGACGCTGGACATCCAGCGCTACCGCAACCACTGGGGCATCATCGATCCGATCAAGTCGGCGGAGGGCACCCTGCTGACGATGATGACCCTGCGCAAGGAGAAGCTGAAGGCGGAGAACGACCTCCAGGTGCTGCGCGGCTCGAACCTCGACGAGAAGTCCCGCTCGATCCAGGTCCTCGCCGCGACGGTGGCGGCGATCGACGGCCAGATGAAGACGCTGCAGGACCAGCTGACCACCGACGGGGGCGCCGCCGGCGGCGCGACCATGACCAACGCGCTGCTCGAATACGAGGGCCTGATGGTCGAGCGCACCATCGCCGAGAAGCTCAACGAGATGGCGAACACGCTGCTCGACCGGGCGCGCGTCTCCGCCGGCAAGCAGCACATCTTCCTCACGGCCTTCGTGCCGCCGATGATCCCGACGGATTCGCTCTATCCCAAGCGCTGGCGCCAGCTCGCGGTGCTGTTCTTCTGCTTCGTGGTGCTGTGGAGCTCGGTGTCGCTGATCGTTGGCGGGATCAGGGACCAGCGGATCTGAGCGGGCGCAGCGCCCGATAGGGCCGGCCCGCATCCGGGTCCGGCCGCCCCCCCTCGAGCGGACCCGATCGCACGCCCATGCCGGACTTCTCCGACCTCGTCGCCCAGGCGATCAAGCCGACCATGAACCGGGCCGAGCGCGAGGCGGTCTACGGGGTGGTGCGGCAGGCGGTGCTGCGCCTGCGCGAGCGCGAGGGCATGGCGCCCGACGATCCCCGCCTCGCGATCCAGCATCACCTCGTCGAGGAGACGATCCGCGACGTCGAGGCCGACATCGCGCGCTTCGAGGCGATGCGGAAACTGGACGCGGCTCTCGCGGCGCAGACGCTCGCCCACAACGACGGCGGATCGGGGCGCCGCCGCTGAGGCGATACGCCGTCGCTCCCGCGTTGACCGGAGCGTTGGCCCCCTGTTTGCTGGTGGGACCTGCCGGCCGCGACGACCGGAGCCGAAGGCCTTCCGATCCATGCCGTTGCCACACCCGTCCGCCGAACCTCCGATCGCCCGTGATGCCCATGTCCGCGGCGCGGCCGCCGAGGACCGATCCACGGGCGGCCTGCCGGAGATCCGGCGCTTCGCTGACGAGATGGCCGCCTGGCGGCACGACCTGCACGCCCATCCCGAGCTGCTCTACGACGTCACGCGCACCGCCGGCTTCGTCGCCGACAAGCTCGCGGCCTTCGGCTGCGACGCGGTCGAGACCGGCATCGGCCGGACCGGCGTCGTCGGCGTGATCCGGGGCAGGGGAAACGGGGCCGGACACGGCGCGGGCCAAGCCGCCGCCCGCACCCTGGGTCTGCGCGCCGACATGGACGCCCTGCCGATCCAGGAGGTGCGCGACCTCGCCTACCGCTCGACCGTGCCGGGCAAGATGCACGCCTGCGGGCACGACGGGCACACCGCGATGCTGCTCGGCGCCGCGAAGTACCTCACGGCCACCCGCAACTTCGACGGGACGGCGGTGCTGATCTTCCAGCCGGCGGAGGAGGGCGGCGGCGGCGGCGAGGCGATGGTCGAGGACGGGCTGATGGAGCGCTTCGGCATCGATGCGGTCTACGGGATGCACAACATCCCCGGCCTCGCGCTCGGATCCTTCGCGATCCGTCCCGGCCCGATCATGGCCTCGACCGACCGCTTCACCCTGACGATCGAGGGACGCGGCGGCCACGCCGCCCTGCCGCACAACGCGATCGACAGCGTCGTGGTGGCGAGCCACGTGGTGATCGCCCTGCAATCGATCGTGTCGCGCACCATCGACCCGCTGCAATCGGCCGTGGTCTCGGTCTGCGCGCTCGAAGCCGGCGAAGCCTTCAACGTGCTGCCGCAGACGGTGACGATGCGCGGCACCATGCGCGCGCTCTCGACCGCGGTGCGCACGGCGACGAAGGCGCGGATCGTGGCGATCGTCGAGCAGGTCTCGGCCGGGTTCGGCGCGGTCGGCAGCGTCGACTTCGGATCGAGCTACCCCGTGACCGAGAACCACCCGGCGGAAGCGGCCTTCATGGCCGACGTCGCCGCCGGCCTCGTCGGCGAAGCGCGGGTCGACCGCGCCGTCGCGCCGATGATGGCGGCCGAGGACTTCTCCTACATGCTCGGCCGGCGCCCCGGCGCCTACCTGTTCCTCGGCAACGGCGACAGCGCCGCGCTCCACCACCCGCACTACGATTTCTGCGACGCCGCCGCCCCGCTCGGCGCCTCGCTTTGGGCACGGCTGATCGAGACGGGGCTGCCGCTGGCGGGATGAGACGTGGACGCGCAAGCGTCTCCGGGTCGCGGCTGTCGACGCGGGAAGATGAGAGCGCCGCCATTGCTCGATCATCGCGGTCGCGGCGACCGTCGCCGACACGCGCGCTGTTGTATATCTCGGCGCGCAAGCGCGTGCAGCCTCGTGACCACGCGGCGTGAGGATGTCGGGCATGCGGCAAGCCTGCATCGCGGGCGTCGTCCAGCTTCGCGAGCGGACCGTCGACCGCTACGGCCATCCGGTCGGCGACGAGACTTGACGCTGTTCGCCGAGACCGTACGCGAGGGGACGGGGTCCGATGCGCTCCTCGTCCGTCTCGGCGGCGAGGCGTTCGCCGCGCTCCTGCCCGGCTGCGACCGGCAGCCGGCGCTCGGCCGCGGCGCGGCGATCGCGCGCCGGTTCGCTGCGGCGGCGACGGGGGCGGACGGCCTCGCGATCCACGCCACCGTCAGCGGCGGGCTCGCGGCCCCGGAGGGCCGCGATCTCGCCGAGAGGCTCGCGAGCGCCGACGGCGCGCTGTACCGGGCAAAAGTCCTCGGTCGGAACCGCATCGAGGCCGCCGGCCCGGAGGCGCTGGCCGCCGCGGCCTAGCGGCCCGGCTCCGGCCCGCGACGAGCCCGGCAGGCGAGCCGACGACGATGTGGGCCAACTTCCCCCACGGAGATCCCGCGTGTCACGCCGCCGGGTAGCGCTCCTTGAGCAGCGCGTAGACCAGGCGCGCGGTCTGCACCTCGCCGCCCTCCGGCCGGCCGGGCTTGGCCGAGGGGTTCCAGCCGTAGAGGTCGAGGTGGACGTGGCTCTTGGTGCTCGGGGCGAAGCGGCGCAGGAACAGCGCGGCGGTGATCGCCCCGGCGAAGGGGCCGCCGGAGACGTTGTTGAGGTCGGCCACCTTCGAGGCGAGCAGGCTCGCATAGGGCGCGTGCAGCGGCAGGCGCCAGACCGGATCGGCCGCGGCGCGGCCCGCCGCCTCGAACGCGGCGGCGAACGCGTCGTCCTCGGTGAAGAACGCCGGCAGGTCGGGGCCGAGCGCCACGCGGGCGGCGCCGGTGAGCGTCGCGAAGTCAATCAGCAGCTCGGGCGCGTCGGCATCAGCGAGCGCCAGCGCGTCGGCGAGGATCAGCCGGCCCTCGGCATCGGTGTTGCCGATCTCGACGGTGAGCCCGGCGCGGCTGCGGATCACGTCGCCGGGGCGGAAGGCCTCGCCGGAGATCGCGTTCTCCACAGCCGGGATGAGCAGGCGCAGCCGCAGGCGCAGGCCGGCGCCCATCGCCATGTCGGCGGCGGCGAGGGCTGCGGCTGCGCCGCCCATATCCTTCTTCATCAGCAGCATGCCGGCCGACGGCTTGATGTCGAGGCCGCCGGTGTCGAAGGCGACGCCCTTGCCGACCAGCGTCACCCGCGGCGCGTCGGCCGGCCCCCAGGTGAGGTCGATCAGCCGGGGCGGGCGGGTCGAGGCGGCGCCGACCGCGTGGACCAGCGGGAAATCGCGCTCGATCTCGGCGCCGGCGATGACCGTGATCGTCGCCCCGTGCCGCTCGGCCAGCGCACGCGCCGCCGCCTCGATCTCGGCCGGGCCGAGGTCGTTGGCCGGCGTGTTGACAAGGTCGCGCCCGAGCGCGACCGCGGCGGCGATGCGATCGGTGTCGGCGGCGTCGATTCCCTCCGGCGCGACGAGGCGGGGGCGCTCCGGCCCGGCGGGGCGGTAGCGCGAGAAGCGATAGGATCCGAGCAGCCAGGCGAGCGCCGCCTCGGCCGGCGCCTCGGCATCCGCGAAGGCGTAGGTGCCGGGCGGCAGCAGGCCGGGGAGCTTGCCGGCGAGAAGCCGATCGTGGCCGGCCGCGTCGGTCTCGCCGAGGCCGAACAGCACGCGGGCGAGCGTCCCGTCGGCGGCGGGCAGCAACGCCACCTGCCCGGGCTTGGCCGCGAAGCCGATCGCCCCCGCATAGGTCCGCTGCGCGGCGTCGAGGCCGGCTTCGATCCTCGGCCACCCGTCCTTCGCGACCAGGGAGATCGGGATGCCGGAGGTTCCGGCCGGCAACAGGGGCGGAAGGGACGGTGCGGTGTCTGTCATGCGGTCCTGGCCGGGCCGGGCGCTTAACCCCGGGTTAGGGTTAACGCTCTATCACCGTCCCGTCCGGCACGGGAAGAACCTCCTGCCGGACCTCGACGGAGCATTCCATGATCGCGGCCCTCCGGCCGAATACGGCCCCGTTCGCCCGGGGTTCGGCCCCCCGCCTGGTCGCCGCCTGCCTGGTCACCCTCGTGGCCGCTGGGTGCCAGTCGCGCTCGCCCGAGACCACCGGCTCGATCGACGCCCCGCGCATCGCGGCCGGGCAGGTCGAATCGCTCGCCGAATCCTACGCCGCCAACCCGAACGATCTCGGCATCGCGATGCGCTACGCGCAGGCGCTGCGGGCCACCGACCAGCGCGCCCAGGCGAGCGCGGTGCTGCAGCAGGCCGCCCTGCGGAACCCGCGCAACACGGCGGTGCTCGGCGCCTACGGCAAGTCCCTGGTCGAGGTCGGGCGGCTGCAGGAGGCGCAGGACGTGCTGCAGAACGCCCATTCCCCGGCGCAGCCCGACTGGCGCATCCTGTCGGCGCAGGGCTCCGTCTCCGACCAGCTCGGCGACCACGCCCGCGCGCAGAGCTTCTACGAAGCGGCCCTCAAGATCCGCCCCGACGAGCCCTCCGTCCTGTCCAATCTCGGTTTGTCCTACGCGCTGGCGCGCCAGCTCGACCGCGCCGAGGAGACGATGCGCGTCGCGGTCTCGCGGCCCGGCGCAGACGCGCGGGTGCGCGGCAACCTCGCCCTGGTGCTCGGCCTGAAGGGCCGGTTCGACGAGGCCGAGGCGATCCTGCGCCGCGACCTGCCGCCCGCGGAGGTCGCCGCCAACCTCGCCTCGCTGCGCAGCCTCGCCGCCCAGTCGAGCCGCGCCGCGGCCGCCTCGGCCCGCAAGCCGGCCGATCGCAGCTAGAGCATCTTCAAGCGAGGTGGATCCCGGCTCGCGTGAAGACAATGCGATCTCTCGACAAGATAGAGCGTTTTTCGTGATCCGGGGATCACCAAAAATCCTCTAGGACGCGTCGTCCGGTCGGCGCCGCGCCCCGCGTTCGAGCGCCTTGAGCGCACCGCGGAAGGTGCGCACGTCCTGGTCGGTCAGGCTCATGCGGTGGAGGCGGTCGCGCATGTTGCGGGCGATGATCTCGCGCTTCTGCGGCGGGTAGAATCCGGCGCGCGCAAGCGTCGCCTCGAGGATATCGAACAAGGAGAGCAGCGCCTCGCGGGTCGCCTGCGGCGCCCGGATCTCGCCTGTGAAGCGCGGTCGGGCGAGGCCCGCCGCGCGCCGCCACTCGTAGCCGACCAGCAGCACGGCCTGGGCGAGGTTGAGCGACGGGAATGCCTCGGCGACGGGAAAGGTGACGATGGCATCGGCCAGCGAGACCTCGTCGTTCAGGAGCCCGACGCGCTCGCGGCCGAACATCACCCCGACCTTCTCGGCGTTCGCGCCGCGCTCGGCCGCCTCCGTCATCGCGGCGTCGGGCAGCAGCACGCGCTTCATCTGCCCGCGCTCCCGCGCGGTGGTCGCGAGCAGCATGGTGAGGTCGGCGACGGCGTCTGGAAGCGTCGCGAAGACCTTGGCGGCGTCGAGCACGTGCGTCGCGCCGGAGGCGGCCTCGCGCGCGCCCTTCTTCGGCCAGCCGTTGCGCGGCGCGACGAGCCGCAGCTCCGACAGCCCAAAATTCGCCATGGCGCGGGCGGTCATGCCGATGTTCTCGGCCAGCTGCGGTTCGACGAGGATGACGACGGGGGCGCTCATGCGCGGCGCTCTCGCATGGACGTCCGCCGTGCGGAAGGGCCGCCGGCCGGACCGGAGGGTCTCGGCGGCAAGGATCAGATCTTCCCGTCGAGGCCCATCTGATAATACTTGTGCACGATCTTGTCCTGGTTCTCCAGCAGCCAGTCGATCGAGGGCTCGTTGGTCATCGCCTTGCGGATCGCCTCCGTCATGCCGCGGCGCTGGATGTCGAACAGCGCCTTGTGGTCGACGGTCTCGGCCTGGATCACGCCGGGGCTGAGCCAGACCGAGCAGATGATGCCGAGGTCGTTGGCCTTCTCCTTGGGGATGTAGCCGGCGCGGACCGCATCGAGCACGCCGTTGGCGATGGCGAACTGCACCGTGCCCATCAGGATCGAGGTGTACTTCGATTCCGTGACGCTGACCTTGGAGACGCACAGCGTCACCGGCCGTACCATGATGTCGGTGTTCAGCAGCGCGAAGACGCGGGAATGGCCGACGACCTGGTCGCCGGTCAGCGTGGCCAGCGCGGTGCCGACCGGCCCGTCGAGCTCGCCGATGATCACCTCCGGCTCGGATGCGGTGTTCGGCGGCCCGCCGGCGACCAGCGCCTCGCCGGCCCGCAGGATGATGCGCTCGCTCATGGTTGCTCCTCACGCGTGATGGATGCGCGCTGATCCCAGCCGGACGGCCGGATGTCCACCCCTAAGCGCCGCACGGCCGAGCTTGCATGACAGCCCCGGCGGCCTGTCCGCGCCCCCGGCTTTCGCCCGGGAAACGCCCGCGCTATGACCCGCCCCGCGGCCGCACGGCATTTGCATGGGGCCCGCCCGGATTACCACGGAAGGCAGCGGCTCATGGACAAGATCAAGGTGGCGAAGCCCGTCGTCGAGCTCGACGGCGACGAGATGACCCGGATCATCTGGTCCGAGATCAAGAACAAGCTGATCCACCCCTATCTCGACCTGGACCTCGACTATTACGACCTCGGCGTCGAGCATCGCGATGCCACGAACGACAAGGTGACGGTCGACGCGGCCGAGGCGATCAAGCGCCACGGCGTCGGCGTGAAGTGCGCCACCATCACCCCCGACGAGCAGCGCGTCGAGGAGTTCAAGCTCAAGGAGATGTGGCGCTCGCCCAACGGCACGATCCGCAACATCCTCGGCGGCGTCATCTTCCGCGAGCCGATCATCTGCAAGAACGTGCCCCGCCTCGTGCCGGGCTGGACCCAGCCCTTCGTCATCGGCCGCCACGCCTACGGCGACCAGTACCGCGCCACCGACTTCAAGGTGCCGGGCAAGGGCCGCCTGACGATCAAGTTCGAGGGCGACGACGGCACCGTGATCGAGAAGGAGGTGTTCAAGTTCCCGGCCGCCGGCGTCGCGATGTCGATGTACAACCTCGACGACTCGATCCGCGACTTCGCCCGCGCCTCGCTGAACTACGGCCTCGCCCGCAAGTACCCGGTCTACCTGTCGACCAAGAACACCATCCTCAAGGCCTATGACGGCCGCTTCAAGGACCTGTTCCAGGAGGTGTTCGACGCCGAGTTCAAGGGCAAGTTCCAGGCGCTCGGCATCACCTACGAGCACCGGCTGATCGACGACATGGTCGCCTCGTGCCTGAAGTGGTCCGGCGGCTACGTCTGGGCCTGCAAGAACTACGACGGCGACGTGCAGTCCGACACGGCGGCGCAGGGCTTCGGCTCGCTCGGCCTGATGACCTCGGTGCTGATGACGCCGGACGGCCAGACCGTCGAGGCCGAGGCCGCGCACGGCACGGTGACGCGCCACTACCGCGAGCACCAGAAGGGCAAGGAGACCTCGACCAACTCGATCGCCTCGATCTTCGCCTGGACCCGCGGCCTCGCCCACCGGGCCAAGCTCGACGGCAACGCCGAGCTCGCCAAGTTCGCGACGACGATCGAGACCGTCTGCGTCGACACCGTCGAAGCGGGCTACATGACCAAGGATCTCGCCCTCCTGGTCGGGCCCGAGCAGAAGTGGCTCTCCACCACCGGCTTCCTCGACAAGGTCGACGAGAACCTCAAGGCGGCGATGGCGGACTGAGGCCCTATCGCGCCGGGCGGACGGCTCCGCCCAGCATGTCGCGCAACCGATCCGGGAAGCGGCCGTCGCGCAGGAAGGCGAGGGCCGCTTCCGCCACGTCGGGATGGTTCATCAGTATTCCTTACCAAGCGACGCAGCGATGGTCGCACTCGGTCCTCGGCGCCGGCATCCTCGCCGGCTTCCCGGTGGTCGACATCAAGGTCGAGCTGATCGACGGCGCCTATCACGACGTCGACTCCTCGGCGCTGGCCTTCGAGATCGCGTCCCGGGCGGCGCTGCGCGAGGCCCTGCAGAAGGGCGGCTCCGTGCTGCTCGAGCCGGTGATGAAGGTCGAGGTCGTCTCGCCGGAGGAGTATACCGGCTCGGTGATCGGCGATCTCAACTCCCGCCGCGGCCAGATCCAGGTCCAGGACATGCGCGGCAACGCGAACGTCGTCAACGCCATGGTGCCGCTCTCTGGCATGATCGGATATGATCGACGGCTGCACTCGCTGGCTGGCGGTCGCGCTACGGTGGCCATGAGCTTCAGTCACTATGCTCCGGCATCATCGCCTGGTTGGGATCCATCCCCTCCGGCGGCGCCAGCGATGGCGTTGCGAGCATAAGGCTTAATTCGAGCGGCGCACGGCGATTGCGCCCTCGTCATGACGATAATGGTCGGTGCTGATGCCGCCCGGCAGCCAGACCGTCGGTCGGGGCCGACGCCGAACACGGCACCGTGACGCTTCTCCACTGCGAGCACCGGAAGGGCGAGAAGGCCTCGGCCAACGCGATCACCTCGGATCTTCGCTTGGACGGGAACCGTCGCGTACCGGGACAAGCTGGACGGCGAAGCGGCGATGGCGCCTACCGTGCCGGGCCAATGACGTCGTCCGGCAGATCATACAGATGGTCCGGGAAGCGGCCGTCCCTCAGGAAGGCGCCCGTCGCCTCGAACACGTCGGGATGGTTCATCAGCAGCGTATGCGCGGCATCCACGACAATCCAGTCGTGCGGTCCGGCGATGCGCGTGCGGGCGAGACCGACCAAGCCGTCGTGCGGGCCAGCAATGACACGTCCCGTGAACGGCAACCAAGCCCGCGTGCCGGCGATGATCCCGATCGAACAGGGTGGGATCGGCAGCTTGTCGGGCACGCCTGATCTCAGGTCGGCGAGTGCCGGACCAAGCATCGCCCGCGCGAGACGATACTGGAACAGGTGATCGGCCACTTCGCTGCCTCTGTTCGGCGGCGCCAACATCACGATAGCCCGAGAGTCATTCGGATCCGTCGCGAGGCAGCGCGCCACGAGTCCGCCCATCGAGTGGGTGACGAACGCGATGGCTCGACCGGTACGCTGCCGGAAAGCCTCGACCACAGGCTCGAGGCCCGTCGCACACGCATGAACCCCGCGGCTCTGCGAGGGATAGCCCGGGATGAGCGTTTGATGGCCCAGCGCTTCGAGGCGCCGCGCCAGCCGGGCCATGCTCCTCGGCGTCCGCCCAAGCCCGTGAAGCAGCACGATGGGGGTCAGTGACGACATCGCATCGCCTCGATCACCGCTCCTCGATTGCCAACCCGAATTGAATGCGGCGCCGGACCGGCCCGTGCGCGGATGACAGGCATACCCCGCCCGGCCCTCGATTCTGCGCCCGAGAGCGTTTAACGCGGCGTCAAACGACGCGCGAACGCTCGAGGCTCCCCGATGATCTCCTCTCCCCTGATGACCGTGATGGTCGATGCCGTGCGCAAGGCCTCGCGGGGGCTGCGGCGCGACTACGGCGAGATCGAGAACCTTCAGGTCTCGCGAAAAGGCCCCGGCGACTTCGTCTCGGCGGCCGACCGCAAGGCCGAGGAGGTGCTGCGCGACGCGCTGACGAAGGCGCGGCCGGGCTACGGCATGGTTCTCGAGGAATCCGGCATCGTCGAGGGCACCGACAAGAGCCATGTCTGGCACGTCGATCCGCTCGACGGCACCTCGAACTTCCTGCACGGCATCCCGCACTTCGCGATCTCGGTCGGGCTCGAGCGCGAGGGCCAGGTGGTCGCCGGCGTGATCTACGATCCGGTCAAGGACGAGCTGTTCGTGGCCGAGCGCGGCAAGGGCGCCTACCTCAACAACCGGCGCCTGCGCGTCTCGGGCCGGGTCGACATGGCCGACGCGCTGAGCGCCTACGGCACGCCCTATCTCGGCCGCGGCAACCATCCTCGCCTGCTGCGCGAGGTCGCCGCGGTGATGGCGGTCTCCGGCGGCACCCGCCGGATGGGCTCGGCGGCCCTCGACCTTGCCTACGTCGCCTGCGGCCGCCTCGACCTGTACTGGGAGCGCGACCTGCAGACCTGGGACATCGCCGCCGGCATCATCCTGGTGCGCGAGGCCGGCGGCTTCGTCACCTCGGCCGACGGCGCCTCGGAGCCCCTCGCCGCGAAGTCGGTGGCCTGCGGCAACGAGGGCCTGCACCGGGAGCTCGTCGCGATCCTGCGCAAGGTCAACGGCTGAGCGCCGAACTGGCCAGGGTGCGCGCCATCTGCTCTAAGCCGCCGATCACCACGAGGAAGGCCCGCCCGGCATGGAACGCCGCCACATCGCCCTGAAGGAATCGATCCGCTCGATCCCCGACTATCCGAAGCCCGGCATCGTGTTCCGGGACATCACCACGCTGCTCAGCGACCCGCGCGCCTTCCGCCGGGCGGTGGACGCGCTGGTGCATCCGTTCGCGGGCGGGCGGATCGATCAGGTCGCCGGCATCGAGGCGCGCGGCTTCATCCTCGGCGGGGCGGTCGCGCACCAGCTCTCGGCGGGCTTCGTGCCGGTGCGCAAGAAGGGCAAGCTGCCCCACAAGACGGTGTCGATCGCCTACACCCTCGAATACGGCACCGACGAGCTGGAGATCCACGTCGACGCGATCAAGCCGGGCGACCGGGTGCTGCTCGTGGACGACCTGATCGCCACCGGCGGGACCGCGACGGCGGCGGTGAACCTGCTCCGCCAGATCGGGGCCGAGGTGGTGGCCGCCTGCTTCGTGATCGACCTGCCGGAGATCGGCGGTGCGCAGAAGCTGCGTGACCTCGACGTGCCCGTGCGGACCCTGACGGAATTCGAGGGCCACTGACGCGCGCGGCGGCATCGGATGCCCGCCAAAACGTTGACTCGGTAAATCCCATCCGCCATAAGCCGCGCAGTTGCGATGGCGCTCCGTTCGGGCGCCGTCCGCACGTGCATTCACAATTCAAAGACGCGTGAAGGTCGGGTGCGGCGTCAGCCGCCCGCGAGCGCGCCTCGACCTTTGGAGGCTTGAAGAGCCATGAAAAGAACCTACCAGCCGAGCCGCCTCGTCCGGAAGCGCCGTCACGGTTTCCGCGCCCGCATGGCGACCGCCGGCGGCCGCAAGGTCATCGCCCGTCGTCGCGCGCACGGCCGCAAGAAGCTCTCGGCCTGAGCGTGACCGTCGCGCCGCCCATCGCGGCGCGGAGGGTGCCCGAGGCGTGAGCGAGGCCGAGCTTCCCATGCCTATGACCGACTTGCCTGCGACCGACTTGCCGACGACGGATCTGCCGACGACGGATCGCGCGGCGATCGCGCGGCTGAGGCGGCGGCCGGACTTCCTGGCGGCGGCCGACGGGCGCCGCTTCCACACCGAGCGCCTGACGGCGCAGGGCCGCGTGCGCGAGGCGTGCGAGACCCGGGACGGCGAATCGATCGCCGGGCTCCATCTCGGCTTCACGATCACCAAGCGGGTCGGCCATGCCACCGAGCGCAACCGCATCCGTCGGCGCCTTCGCGCCGCGGTCGCCGAACTCGGGCCCGAGTTCGGCGCGGTCGCGGCCGACATCGTGCTGATCGCCCGTCGCCCGGCGATCGACGCCGCGTTCGACACCCTCAAGGACGACCTGCGCCGGGCGATCCCCGCGGTGGCCAAGCCCCGCGGGCCGAGCGAGCGCGCCCGTCCGTCGCGCTCCGGCAAGCCGGGATCCGCGAAGGGCCGCGGCAAGGGGCCTGCGTCATCCCGGGAAGCGACGCCCCAAAGATCCGATCGCGCAGCGGCACCAGCCCGTGCGCCCTCAGCAACCTCGAACGCGTGCGACGGTGGCCCCGATGGGCAATGACAAGACGAATATGTTCGTGGCCATCGCCCTGTCGCTGGTCGTGCTGCTCGGGTGGAACTACTTCGTCGCCGCGCCGCGGGTCGAGCAGCAGCGCCAGGCCAACATCCAGAACCAGGCCGCGCAGCAGAGCCCCGGCGTGACGCCGGACGGCGTGCCCTCGCCGAGCCCGAAGGAGGGCGGCCCGGCCGCCCCCGTCGCCGGCACGCTGCCCAACGCCGCCACCGGCCCGATCGGCCGCACCGAGGCACTCGCCCGCTCGCCACGCATCAAGATCGAGACCCCGGCGCTGGCCGGGTCGATCGCGCTCAAGGGCGGTCGCATCGACGACATCGCGCTGAAGAACTACCACGAGACCGTGGACGACAAGAGCCCGGAGATCGTGCTGCTGTCGCCGGCCGGGACGGAAGCGCCGTACTACGCCGAGTTCGGCTGGGTCGGCGCCGCCGCGGGCCCGCTTCCGACCAACGACACCGTCTGGACCGCCGACGGCCGGACGCTGGGCGTGAACATGCCGGTGACGCTGTCGTGGGACAACGGCGCGGGGCTGGTGTTCAAGCGCATCCTCGCCGTCGACGACAAGTACATGTTCACGGTCCGCGACGAGGTCGAGAACAAGGGCGCGAACGCCGTCACGCTCTATCCCTACAGCCTCGTCTCGCGCTGGGGTAAGCCGCACACCCAGGGCTACTACGTGCTGCACGAGGGCATGATCGGCGTGCTCGGCGGCGACGGCCTGCAGGAATACACCTACGACCACCTCGCCAAGGAGCCGGCCTACGGCGGGGCCGCCACCAAGGGCAAGGCCTGGGCGAACGTCACCGGCGGCTTCGTCGGCATCACCGACAAGTACTGGGCCGCGGCCGCGATCCCCGACCAGACGATGTCCTATACCGGCGCGTTCACCGAGCGCACCGACGGCGCGACCAAGATCTACCAGGCGAGCGTGCGCGGCGACGGCCGCAGCATCGAGCCGGGCGCCACCGCCTCGACCACCCAGCGCCTGTTCGCCGGCGCCAAGGAGGTCAACACGATCAACGGCTACGAGAAGAACCTCGGCATCAAGCAGTTCGACCTGATGATCGACTGGGGCTGGTTCCACTTCATCACCAAGCCGATGTTCCGGGCGCTGGACTTCTTCTTCCACCTCTTCGGCAATTTCGGCGTCGCGATCCTGATCGTGACCTTCTGCCTCAAGCTGCTGTTCCTGCCGATCGCCAACCGCTCCTACGTCTCCATGGCCAAGATGAAGGCCGTGCAGCCCGAGATGACCTCCATCCGGGAGCGGTACAAAGACGATAAGATGAAGCAGCAACAGGCGATGATGGAGCTGTACAAGAAGGAGAAGATCAACCCCGTCGCCGGCTGCTGGCCGGTGCTGGTGCAGATCCCGGTCTTCTTCGCGCTGTACAAAGTCCTGTTCATCACCATCGAGATGCGTCACGCGCCGTTCTTCGGCTGGATCCAGGACCTCGCCGCGCCCGATCCGACCAGCATCGTCAACCTGTTCGGCCTGCTGCCGTTCGCGGCGCCGGACTTCGTCCATCTCGGCATCTGGCCGATCATCATGGGCGTGACGATGTTCGTGCAGATGAAGATGAACCCCGCCCCGCCGGACCCGGTGCAGGCGCAGATCTTCACCTTCATGCCGATCGTCTTCACCTTCATGCTCGGCTCGTTCCCGGCCGGCCTGGTGATCTACTGGGCCTGGAACAACACCCTCTCGGTGACGCAGCAATACGTCATCATGCGCCGCAACGGTGTGAAGGTGGAGCTGTGGGACAACCTGCGGAACACGTTCAAGCGCGGCGGCAAGACCGCGCCTGCGAAGAGCTGACGTGACACAGCAGGAGCAGGAAGATGCGGCGCTCGCCGAGAGCGGCCGCCTGCTGTTCGCGGGTGCGGCCGACTTCGTCGCGGCGGCGCCCTCGCTCGGGACGCTGCCGGCGATGGACGGCGTCGAGATCGCCTTCGCCGGCCGCTCGAACGTCGGCAAGTCGAGCCTCGTCAACGCGCTGACCGGGCGCAACACGCTGGCCCGCACCTCGCACACGCCGGGGCGGACCCAGCAGCTCAACTTCTTCCGGATCGGCGAGCGCCTGACGCTGGTCGACATGCCGGGCTACGGCTACGCCGCGGTCGGCAAGGAGAAGGTCGAGGCCTGGACCGACCTGATCCACGCCTACCTCAAGGGCCGCGCCAACCTCGCGCGGGTCTTCATGCTGATCGATTCCCGCCATGGGCTGAAGGGCATCGACACCGACGTGCTCGACGGGCTCGACAAGGCCGCCGTGAGCTACCAGATCGTGCTGACCAAGGGCGACGCCCTGAAGAAGTCCGAGATCGACGCGCGCATCGCCGGCATCCAGGCCGCGCTCGCCCGGCGTCCGGCGGCCTATCCGCAGATCCTGCTGACCTCGAGCCGCGACGACCGCGGCGTGCCCGAGCTGCGCGCCGCCGTGGCCCGGCTGATGGCCGAGCGCGGCGCCTGATGCTTGCCGTCAAGGATCGGGCCCTCGTCGCCCTGGCCTGCCTCGCCGGCGGGCTCGGCGTCGCAGCCAGCGCCGCAGCCGCCCACATCCCGGGGGCGGACAGCCTCAAGACCGCGGCGCAGTTCCTGCTGTTCCATGCCCCCGCGATCCTGGCCCTCGCCGGACTCGCCGCCGCCGGCCTGACCCATGCGATCGCCACCCGGATCGCAGCCTGGGCGCTTGTGCTGGGCCTCGCGCTGTTCTCCGGTGACCTCGCGCTCCGCGCGCTTGCCGGGCAGCCGCTGTTCCCGATGGCCGCGCCGTCGGGCGGCATCCTGTTGATGGCGGGCTGGACCCTGGGGGCGATCGCGGCGTTCATCCCGGCCAGGCGTTGAGCCCCTGCCGGGACAGGCGCGGCTTCGACGACCGCTCTCTACGCCAACGGTGACGACGAGGCCCGATGTCGGGATCCGAGAAACAGAAGATGCTCGCGGGCGAGCTCTACCGCGCGGGCGATCCCGAGCTTCGTCGGGATGCCGCCGCCAACATGGCGTGGCTCGCGCACTACAACACCACGCTGGCGCTGCCGTCGGCCGAGCGGCACGCGCTGCTGGCCGCCCATCTCGGCGGCGTCGGCCCGAAGGCGGTGATCCGGCCGCCATTCCATTGCGACTACGGCTACAACATCACGCTCGGCCCGGAGGCGTTCCTCAACTTCGGCTGCGTGATCCTCGACGTGGTCGCGGTGACGATCGGTGCGTGCACGCAGATCGGGCCGGGCGTCCAGATCCTCACCGCGGACCACCCGCGCGATCCCGATGCGCGCCGGTCCGGCCTCGAGTTCGGTCGCCCGATCGCGATCGGCGCCAACGTCTGGATCGGCGGGGCCGCCCTGATCCTGCCGGGCGTGACGGTGGGCGACGACGCGATCATCGGTGCCGGCGCCGTCGTGACGCGGGACGTGCCGGCCGGCGCGACGGTGGTCGGCAACCCGGCGCGGGTCGTGACTCTCCGATGATCAGGGGTTTGGGACGACTCGGCCGATCGCTTCGCATGGCGCAGGTCGGAGCCGGTCAGTCCGCCCGGACCTGCAAAAACCTCAGCGCCGGCCCCTGCGCATCCGAGAACACGCCCGCGGTCAACGCTCCGCCATAGACGGCGCCCGTGTCGAGGTTGGTCCGGAACGGGCGAACCTCCGGGTTGCCGCCGGTCTGCGGCGTGTGGCCGTGGACGACGTGGCGGCCGAAATCGTGATCCTCGGCGAGGAACGGCTCGCGGATCCAGAGGCGGTCCTGCACCTCGGCGGTCTCCGGGTCGGACCCCGGCCTGAAGCCGGCATGGACGAACCAGCGGCGGGCATCCGCGTGGACGGTCTGCAGCCCTTCGATCCAGTCGAGCACGTCGCCGGGGATCGCGGCCGCCTCGTCCACGCCGAACGAGGCCAGCGTCTCCGCGCCGCCGTTGCGCAGCCACAGCGCGTCGGCCCCCGGGGTCGTCAGTGCGGAGAGCAGCATCGCCTCGTGGTTGCCCATCAGGCAGGCGACGCGCCCGGAATCGCTCCAGTGCAGGCGGCTGACCGTCTGCAGCACCCGCGCGCTGTCCGGGCCACGGTCGATGTAGTCGCCCAGGAAGACGAGGCGATAGGGCTCGCCCGCCGCATGGGCCTCGATGCGGGCGAGCAGGGCGTCGAGCAGGTCGGCGCAGCCGTGGATGTCGCCGATGGCGTAGGTCAGCATGTCAGCCGGATCGTTCCGTCGGTGGAAGGCCAGAAGCGCCGCGGACGGCGCGCGCGTCGCCGACGGCCAGAATGCACGGTTTGCCGCCCCGCACCACTCCGCCTGCCGGCGTCGCATTTCTCTCTACGCTGAGATTGCGGATGCCACGAAGCTCCCGATGTCATGGGCTTTCCAATAACCATGATGTCGTGCGATGTGATTGCGGTTTCGATTCGGAGACTCAAGATAAAACGCGTAATTGCATTTCTTCTGGCGACTTTTTACCTTGGTGTGTCTTCACATATCGCTTACGCACAATTCCTGGCTGACCAGGAGCGCGTCGTCGCGTCCGGCCAGAGCCAGAAGATCGCTTGGCGCATTTACCCCGATCCGGCCTGCCACTCGATGGGCGCCGGGTCGCTCGGCCTCATCGATCCGCCGCGGCTCGGCAGCGTCACGGTCCGTCAGGGCCGGGAATATCCGAGCTTCGGCTTCTACAATCCGCGATCGCTGTGCAACACGCGGAAGGTGCCGGCGACGCAGCTGATCTACAGCACCGCCCCGGGAACGGTCGGTGAGGACAGCTTCACGGTCGAGTACATCGGGCCGCTCGGCAATCCGTTGCGGCAGCGATACCACGTCGTCGTGCGCTGAGCGCAGCGTTTCACGAGAACTGCGGCGCACCGGTTCGAAACCGGTGCGCCGCGCGAGGTCAGTTCAGCGTCACGTTGGCCGGCCGCCGCCGCGGCGCTGTCGCGGTGCCGGCGATGACGAGGCCGTCCGGCCCCACCGCCACCGGCACGCTCTCGCCGTCGTGGATCTTGCCCGACAGCAGCAGCTCCGCCAGCGGGTCCTGCACCGTCTTCTGGATCACCCGCTTCAACGGCCGCGCCCCGTAGGCCGGGTCGTAGCCGCGGTCGGCGAGCCAGGCGCGCGCCTCGGCGTCGACGTCGAGGACGATCTTGCGCTCCTCCAGCAGCTTCTGGAGGCGGACGAGCTGGATGTCGACGATGGCGCCCATCTCCGCCCGCTTGAGCCGGTGGAACAGGATGATCTCGTCGATCCGGTTCAGGAACTCCGGCCGGAAGTGGCTTCGCACCACGCTCATCACGTCGTCCCGCACCGCGTCGGTATCCTCGCCATCGCTCTGCGCCACCAGATACTCGGCCCCGAGGTTCGAGGTCATGATCAGCAGCGTGTTGCGGAAGTCGACCGTCCGGCCCTGCCCGTCGGTCAGGCGCCCGTCGTCGAGAACCTGCAGCAGGACGTTGAACACGTCCGGATGCGCCTTCTCGATTTCGTCGAACAGCACGACCTGATACGGCCGGCGCCGCACCGCCTCGGTCAGCGCGCCGCCCTCCTCGTAGCCGACATAGCCGGGGGGCGCGCCGATCAGCCGGGCCACGGAGTGCTTCTCCATGTATTCCGACATGTCGATGCGCACCAAAGCGGTGTCGTCGTCGAACAGGAAGCTGGCGAGCGCCTTGGTCAGCTCGGTCTTGCCGACGCCGGTCGGCCCGAGGAACATGAACGAGCCGATCGGCCGGTTCGGGTCCTGCAGGCCGGCGCGCGCGCGGCGCACCGCGGTCGAGACCGCTTCCACCGCTTCGCGCTGGCCGACGACGCGCCTGCCGATCGCGTCCTCCATCGCGAGCAGCTTGTCGCGCTCGCCCTCCAGCATCTTGTCCACCGGCACGCCGGTCCAGCGCGAGACCACGCCCGCGATGTGGGCCGGCGTCACCGCCTCCTCGACCATGCCGTCGCGCGCGACCGCGCTCTCGGCCGCGGCCTCGATCTCGGCGAGCCGCTTCTCCAGCCCCGGGATCACGCCGTAGGCAAGCTCGCCCGCGCGCTGGTACTGGCCCTGGCGCTGGGCGGAGGCCAGCTCGTTGCGCGCCTCGTCGAGCTTTTTCTTGAGCTCGGCGGCGGCGCCGAGCTTGTCCTTCTCCGCCTTCCAGCGCGAGGTAATGGTGGCGGACTGCTCCTCGAGGTCGGCAAGCTCCTTCTCGAGCCGGGCCAGACGGTCGCGGGAGGCCGAATCGGTCTCCTTCTTCAGCGCCTCGCCCTCGATCTTCAGGCGCACGATCTCGCGGTCGAGGTTGTCCAGCTCCTCGGGCTTCGAATCGACCTGCATGCGCAGGCGCGAGCCGGCCTCGTCCATGAGGTCGATCGCCTTGTCGGGCAGGAAGCGGTCGGTGATGTAGCGGTTCGACAGCGTCGCGGCCGCGACCAAGGCGGAATCCTGGATGCGGACGCCGTGGTGCTGCTCGTACTTCTCCTTGATCCCGCGCAGGATCGAGACCGTATCCTCCACGGTGGGCTCCGAGACGAAGACCGGCTGGAAGCGGCGGGCCAGCGCGGCGTCCTTCTCGACATGCTTGCGGTACTCGTCGAGCGTGGTCGCCCCGACGCAGTGCAGCTCGCCGCGGGCCAGCGCCGGCTTCAGCAGGTTCGAGGCGTCCATCGCCCCGTCGGCCTTTCCGGCGCCGACCAGGGTGTGCATCTCGTCGATGAACAGGATGATGCCGCCCGCGGCCGCGGTGACCTCGGACAGCACGGCCTTCAGCCGCTCCTCGAACTCGCCGCGGAACTTCGCCCCGGCGATGAGGGCGCCGAGGTCGAGGGCGAGAAGGCTCTTCTCCTTCAGGCTCTCGGGCACGTCGCCGTTGACGATGCGCAGGGCCAGCCCCTCGACGATCGCCGTCTTGCCGACGCCTGGCTCGCCGATGAGGACCGGATTGTTCTTGGTGCGCCGGGACAGGACCTGGATCGTGCGGCGGATCTCCTCGTCGCGGCCGATCACCGGGTCGAGCTTGCCCTCGCGCGCGGCTTCGGTGAGGTCGCGGGCGTACTTCTTCAGGGCGTCGTAGGCGTTCTCGGCCGAAGCGTTGTCGGCCGTCCGGCCCTTGCGTAGGGCATTGATCGCGCCGTTGAGCGAAGCCGGCGTCACGCCGGCGGAGACGAGCGCCTTGCCGGCCTCGGTGTCCTTCTCGACGGCGAGCGCGAGCAGCAGGCGCTCCACGGTGACGTAGGAATCGCCTGCCTTCTCGGCAGCCTTCTCGGCGGTGTCGAACAGGCGCATCAGGTCGCGAGTCGCCTGCGGCTGGCTCGCGTTTCCGGAGACCTTCGGCTGCTTGGCGAGCCACGCCTCGATCTGCGCCAGGGCGACGCGCGACTGGCCGCCGGCCCGGTCGATCAGGCCCGCGCACAGGCCCTCGGGATCGTCGAGCAGCACCTTGAGCAGGTGGCCCGGCTGCAATTGGGGATGGCCCTCGCGCATCGCGAGGTTCTGCGCAGCCTGGACGAAGCCGCGGGCGCGCTCGGTGTATTTTTCGAAGTTCATGCGTTCTTGTTTCCTACCGCTTCGGCCTCCGCCGCCCTGGAAGGCGCGGTGTCGGCCCGAGACGTCGCCTCCCGACGAGGAACCGCCGCGGAAGGCCCCGGCGCCGATGGCCGCCGGTACCGAGGATGTGGTGTTGCAATTGCGCACCACAAGAGGGGGCAGACCCCTTGCATCGATGTGAAGATCCGGGCCACGGTGCGGGCATGACCGCGACGCTCTCCGCCCTCTACCGCTACCCCGTGAAGGGGTTCAGCCCCGAGCCGCTGGAACGGGCGGACCTCAAGACGTCGGGCTACTTCCCGGGCGATCGGCTCTACGCAGTCGAGAACGGCGATTCGGGCTTCGATCCGAACGCACCGCGTCATCAGCCCAAGACGAAGTACCTGATGCTGATGCGCGACGACGCGCTGGCGCGCCTGCGCACCCGATACGACGACGCCACCGCGACGCTCACCGTCGAGGCCGAAGGCGAGACCGTCAACGCCAAGCTCGACACCGAAGAGGGCCGGGCAACGCTCGAGGACCTGTTGCGGCGCCTGCTGCCCCACGCCCTGCGCGGCGCGCCGCGGGTGCTGGCGGCGGCGGCGCAGACCGGATACCGCTTCACCGATTCCAAGATCGGCTTCGTTTCGCTGATCAACCTCGCCAGCGTGCGCGCGATCGAGGATTACGTCGGCGCGCCCGTCGATCCGCTGCGCTTTCGCGGCAACCTCTTCGTGGAAGGGCTCGCCCCCTGGGCCGAGCTGGAGATGGTCGGCCGCGTGCTCGAGGCGCCGAGCGGGCTGCGCCTCAAGCTGACCCAGCGCACCGTGCGCTGCGCGGCGACCAACGTCGACCCGGTCAGCGGCGTGCGCGACCTCGACATCCCCTGGGCGATCGATGCGCGTCTCGGCCACCGCGATTGCGGCGTCTATGCCGAGGTGATCGCCGGCGGGACCCTCGCGGTCGGCGACACCCTGACGGCGGTCGGCTGAGCCGCGCTCAGGACGCCCGGCGCACGACGACCACCGGGTCGGCTTCGGTACGCCGATGCTCGCACGAGACCTTGAGGTAGCGATGGTCGCCGCCGGGCAGCCCGGCCGCGGCGGCCATGGTCTGGGCGTGCATGATGCACTCCATCGGCGTGCGCGCCGGCGAGACGATCACGTCGAGCGCGGTCTCGCGGGAGCAATCCTGGGCCAGCAGCGTCCCGGCGCAGACGAGGGCAACGGACAACAATTCGGACATGACGGACCCCGTGTTCGAGCGATCGACAGGTCCGCGGGGTGCTCAGGCGTTCGAGCCACCGCGTGTTTCTTGTCCGGGCGTTCCTCGTCGTGACGTTTCTCTTGATGACGCTGTGGGGTTTGCAGATGTCGTGCCAGCTCGGCGAGGCCGGCCGCACCTGTGATCTTGCTGCATCAGCCCCGCGCGGCGAGCCAGACCGGCTCGGGCTCGGGGATCGGCATCAGCGCCGCGACCGCGTCGAGATCGACGATGTAGTTGTCGGTCAGCAGGCGCCACATCTCGGCCGGAGAGGCGGCCTCGCGCTTCAGGCCATCGACCGCCCGCGCGAGCAGGCCGGTATGGGTGAGGGTGGGGCGGGTCAGGAGCGGGTCGGAATGGAGCATCGTCGGCGGTCCCTGGAAGACCTCGTCAACGTTGCAGGTCGTGGTTAAAGGACCGTAAAGCCGACAATCCTCGAATGCTCGGAAAGGCCGATCGCCATCGCGTTCGACGAGGTTCGGAAGCACTCTTCGTCACCGAAAACCGATCGCCCGACCCTAGACTTGCTGATCGACGATCTACAGTCGCTCGATTCAGATCGCGTTGCTTGTATCGATCACTGAAACGGAAAACGCCCGGGCTTCTAACCCGGGCGTCATTGGTCTCGATCGATCGGATCGTCAGCTGCGCTTGGCCAGGAGCTGCTCGATCAGCGAGCCGCCCTTCTCGATGGCGGCGAGCTCCTCGGCGACCGCGGTGACCGTCTCGCGGATCTGCTCGGGCGTGTGCTCCGAGGTCATGAAGAAGCGCAGGCGCGAGGCGCGCTCGGGCACGGCCGGGTGGATGATCGGCTGCACGTTGATCCCGCGCTTGTACAGCCGATCGGACAACGTCACCGACTTCAGCGAATCGCCGACGATCACCGGGATCACCGCGAGCCCCATGCTGGTCCCGGTATCGAGCCCGCGCTTCTTCGCGCAGGCGAGGAACAGGGCGCCGTTCTGGCGCAGGCGCTCGACCCGCTCCGGCTCGTCGTGCATCACCGCGAGCGCGGCCTCGGCGGCGGCCGCGAGCGGCGGGGACATGCCGACGCTGTAGACGAAGCCGCCGGCCGTGCACTTCAGGTACTCGATCAGCGTCGAGGCGCCGCAGATGTAGCCGCCGCAGGCCGAGAGCGTCTTCGAGAAGGTGCCCATCCAGATGTCGACCCGCTTCGGGTCGATGCCGGCATGCTCGAACAGCCCGGCGCCGGTACGGCCGAGCACGCCGAGCCCGTGGGCGTCGTCGACCATCAGCCAGGCGTTGTAGCGCTCCTTGAGGGCGATGAAGCCGGCGAGGTCCGGCGCGTCGCCGTCCATGCTGTAGAGGCCCTCGATCACGATCAGGGCCCGGCGGTGCTCGTGCCGGGTCGCCTGAAGCAGGGTTTCGAGCGCGTCGAGGTCGTTGTGGGCGAAGGAGCGGCGCTGGGCGCCGGACAGCTGCGCGCCGGTGACGATGCTGTTGTGGATCAGGTTGTCGTGGAAGATCACGTCGCCCGGCTCGAGCAGCGCCCCGATCGTCGTGACGTTGGTGGCGTGCCCGCTCACCATCACCACGCAGGCCTCGGTCTGGTAATGCGCGGCCAGCGCCTTCTCCAGGCTGAGGTGGCCCGGCCGCTCGCCGGCCACGACGCGGCTCGCCGACGACGAGGTGCCGAACTCGGCGATCGCCGCGCGGGCGGCATCCGAGATGCGCGGGTGGCCGTTGAGGCCGAGGTAGTCATAGGACGAGAAGTTGACGAAGGACCGCCCGGCGATGCGGGTGGTCGCGCCGGCCTTGGTCTCGTGGACGTGGAAGAACGGGTTGTCGAGGCCGATCAGCTCGGCGGCCGAGCGCTGCAGCCGCAGCTCGCGGTAGCCGGGCAGGCTCGCGAAATCCTGCACCGAGGGATCGCCGACCTTCTCCGGCGCGCGGAGTGCGGTCGGCCGGGGCGCGTTGCGTCCCAGCCGGTTCGTCACGAAGCCCGCGAGCGCGGCGCGCCCCCCATCCGGCCGTGGCGATTGCGTCATGACAGGATCTCTTTGCTCTCGAGGCTCTTCTTCTCGACGAGATCCTGGAACGGCTGGAGCACCGCCGCATCGACCTCGCTGCCGACGTGCCTCGAAGCGAGGCTCAGGGCGACCCCGGCGGCCTCGTCCATCGGCGCCGAAACCGCCTGAATTAAGGACTCCGACAGCTCGTTGACGGTCATCCCCGACGACAGGCCCGCCGGCGGCGAATCGAGGCCGAAGCGCTCCTGCAGGCTGGCGCCGAGCTCGACGCCCATCAGCGAGTCGAGGCCGATCTCGGAGAGCTGGCGCACGCGGCTGATGTCGTCCTTCGGCAGGCGCAGGATGCGGGCAATGTCCTCGACGATCGCGTCGGACACGGTCTTGCGCACCGCGTCGATGTCGTTGCCCTTGAGCAGCGTGCCGATGCTGATCGCGGCGACCGCGCCGGCCTCCATCTGCTGGTCGGAGCCGAGGTCGTCGTAGCTCGGCGAGCGCATGGTCGCGAGGCGCTCGCGCGTCTTGCCCCAATGCATCGAGGCGATGGCGAGCACCGCGTCGTCGGGCGCCGAGCCCTGGACGCCCAGCGCATCGGCCATGAGGTCGAGGCAGCGGCGGGCCTCCATCGGCGTCACGCCGACGCGGCCGGCAAGCCCCTCCATCACCGTCTTGTTACGGGCGAGCATGCCGACGTCGCCGATCGCGCCCCAGGCGACGGCCAGCGCCGGCAGCCCCCGGCGGCGGCGCTGGCGCGCCAGCCCCTCCATGAAGCCGTTGGCCGCGACGTAGGCGCCCTGGCCGGGATTGCCGATGAAGGTCGTGGCCGAGGAGAACACCACGAAGTAGTCGAGCTCACGGTCGCGCGTCGCGGCGTCGAGGTTCTGGGCGCCGATCACCTTGGGGCCGATCACCGCGTCGAGCGCGGCGGCGTCCAGGTTGGCGATCAGCCCGTCCTGCAGCACGGCGGCCGCATGGATCACGCCGGCGAGCTTGCGGCCCGACGCCTCGATCCCGGCGAGCAATGCATCCACCGCGACGCGGTTGGTGATGTCGCACGGCGTGGCCGCGACCGTCACGCCGCGGGCGGTCAGGTCGGCGACGACGGCCTTGGCCTCGTCGGACTCGGCGCCCTTGCGGCCGACGAGGAGAAGGTTCTTCGCGCCGCGGTCGGCGAGCCAGCGGGCCGCCACGCCACCGAAGCCGCCGAGGCCGCCGGTGATCAGGTGGACGCCGTCGGTCGAGACCGTGAAGGGCGTGTTGCGGGCGGTGAGCACGCGGCCGGGCTTCGGCGGCGCGATCACGATCTTTCCGACGTGTCCCGATTGCTGCATCAGCCGGAACGCGTCCGAGGTCTCGTCGGCGGTGAACGGCTGGTAGGGCAGGGGCTTGAGGCCGCCGTCGTTGAACAGCGCCATCACCTCGCGGAACATCCGTGCGCCGTCGTCGCCCTGGTGCTGCAGCACCTGGTCGAGGTCGACGCCGAAGTAGCTCAGGTTCCGCCGGAACGGACGCAGGCCGATATGGGTGTTGGCGACGTAGTCGCGCTTGCCCAGCTCGATGAACCGGCCGAACGGCTTCAGCGCGTTGAGCGAGCGCTCCATCGCCTCGCCGAACAGGCTGTTCAGGACCACGTCGACGCCGGTGCCGGTGAGCGCGCGGATATCGTCGACGAAGGCGAGCGAGCGCGAGTCGAGCACGTGCTCGGCGCCGAGCGCCTTGACCAGCGCGCGCTTCTCGCGCGAGCCGGCGGTGGCGATGACGCGGGCGCCCTTGAGCTTGGCGATCTGCAGGGCGGCGAGGCCGACGCCGCCGGCACCGCCGTGGACCAGCACCCATTCGCCGCGGCGCAGCCGGGCGCAGGAGACCAGCCCGTAATAGGCGGTGAGGAAGGCGACCGGCACGGTCGCCGCCGCCATCGGATCGAGGCCGGCGGGCGACGGCGCGACGACCAGCTCGGGCACAACGATGTGGGTCGAGAAGCCGGACTGCGCGAAGGCCACGACCGGATCGCCGACCTTGAAGGCCTGGACGCCGGCACCGACCGCGACGACGCGGCCGGCGCATTCGAGGCCGAGGCGGGGGCCGGCGAAGCCGTCCTCCAGGATCTCCTCGGGCAGCATCGAGAGCGCCCAGAGCACGTCGCGGAAGTTCAGGCCGGTCGCCTCGACGGCGATCTCGACCTCGCCGGCACCCAGCGCGCGGCGGATCGCCGGCCCCCAGACCATCTCGTTGAGGCCGCCGGTGTTGCTGCGCTCCAGGCGGGCGGCCTCGGCCGGCACCGCCTCGGGATCGATCCGCCGGAGCGTGTGACCGGGACGGAAGCGGATCACCCGGGTGCGGTCGTCGTCCAGGACGATCTCGGTCTCTTGCGTGCCCGAGAGGATCAGGTCGCGCAGGCGCTCGGCCGCGCGCTTCGAGCCGATCTCGGGGGCGAGGTCGATGCGGCGCACGTCGAGCGTCGCGATCTCGTTGGCCAGCGTGCGCGAGAACGCCCAGACCCCGGCCTCGACGGACGCGGCCTGCCCGCCGCCGTCGCGGGTCGCACCGGGCGAGACCACCCAGAGCTTGGTCTGGCGCGCGCCGAGATGCTCGGTGCAGCGCTTCAGGCTGAGGCAGCGTTCGCGCAACCGCACCGCGGCATCGCCGCCGCGGGTGAAGGCGCCGGCCAGGAACACCACCGTGTCCGGGGTCTCGCGCTCCAGCTCCAGCAGGGAGGCCTCGGAGTCGAGGATGATCGAGACGTGCACGCCGGCGGCGACGAGCAGGGTCGCGAGCGACGAGGCGGTCTCGGCGGCGAACTCGTCGTCCGAGCCGATGACGAAGGCGAAGGTCTGCGCGGCGGCCTTGCCGGGTCGGGGCGGCGCTTCGGCGACGAGCAGGAGGTCGTCGCCGTTGACCGAGGCGGCGCGGTCGACCGCGACGCTGACGAGGCCGGTGGCGCTGAGGGTGCGCTGCCAGCCCGGGATGTCGTCGAGGCGGCCGACCGGCATGTCGCCGAGCCCGGCCTCGAACCAGCCGGGGATCAGGCCGAAGACGAGGTCGCGGAACAGCGAGGCGCCGGGCTCGACCGCGAGCAGCAGGCCGCCGGTGGCGAGCGCGTTGGCCAGCCGCTGCGGCAGGTCGCGTTCGCCGCGATGCAACGCGCCGCTGGCCAGGATCAGGTCGAAGCCGGCGGCCGGAAGGTCCTCGGCGGCCTCGATCACCGCGACGCCGCGGGGGAGGGCGAGGCGGGCGCGCTCCGCAAGGCGCCGGTCGGTGTCGAACACCGTGAGGCGCGCCTCGGCGGATTCGGCGAAGGCTGCGACCTGGGCGGACAACGGCCCGAAGCCGACCTGGAGCAGGCGGAGCGCCCGGTCCTTCGGCAGCATGCCGCCGCAGGCGTCGGCGATCCCGGCGACGACGTCGGCCGAGGCGCGGGCGGTGGCGCTGCGCAGGGTGAACGCGTCGAGCGCGTTCTGCGGCAGGCTCGGAGCCTCGGTGAGAGTGCCGGCGAGCAGGCGGTCGACCAGGGCGCCGACATCGGCCAGCAGGACCAGCTCGGCCGACAGCTCGGGATGGTCGGCCGCGATCCAGCGCATGATCTCGGTCGGCGCCGGCAGCGCGTCGCCGTCGCCGAGACGCCAGAGGTCGCCATCCTGCTCGGCGAGCCCGCTGCTTTCCAGGGCGTAGAGCGCGTTGACGAGCCACGGGCGCATCTCGTCCGGAACGCGCGCGTCGATCGCGACGGTGGCGCCCTGCTTCAGGCCGGAGGCGAGGCGGTAGGCGAGCGAGGTCGCCCAGCCCTCGAGCAGGAGATGCCCGGGCGAGAGCGGGGCGCCGGATGCGGCGCGGGCAGCCTTGGCGGCCGGCTTCAGCAGCGCGGCGATGCTCGACCGGCGGTCCATCGCGATCGCGGTCGGCTCGGTCGCGAGTTCCGCCGCTTGCGTGATCGCGTAGGCGGCGAGGTCGCCGCCGCCCTTGGCGCGCAGCGCCTGGAAGCGGCCCTCGCGGATGGTGGCGACGACCTCGCCCTCGGCGTCGAGGATGGTGAAGTCGGCCAGGATCGAGCGCTCGTTGCAGCGTCGGGTCCGGATGACGGCCCGCGCGATCGCGGCGCCGGGGCGCAGCAGCCGGACCTCGCCGAAGCGCACCGGGATGTAGGCCTTGCCGGCATTCTCGCCGAGCAGGTCGGCGAACAGCAGGATCAGCCCGTGGAAGCAGGCGTCGAGCCGGGCCGGCACGAGGCCGTAGCGCGGGTCGGCCTCGGCGGGAACGAGGTCGGAGACGATGGTGACGTCGTCGATCCGGGCGCTCGCCGCGACCTGGCGGAAGCTCGGGCCGAAGCCGAGCCCGGCCGCCTCGGCGCGCAGGTAGAGCTCGTCGCCGGTGAGCACGTCCTCGGACGGCATCTCGACGTCGGGCCGCACCGGCGGCGCGAAGGTGCCTTCGACGATCTTGGCCGAGGCATGCAGCTGCCACGGCGACGGGGTGAGCCGCGGGCGGCTCAGGACCTGAACCGCGTTGCCGGAGCCCGACATCCGCACCGCGACCTCGCGCAGGGCCTCCTCGCCGAACACCATCGGGGAGTGGATCTCGAACTCGGCGAGCACGACGTGGTCGCTGCGCAGGGCCTCGCGCACGGCGGCCAGGGCCATCTCGACGAAGCCGGCGCCCGGCATGATCGCCTGGCCCTCGATGCGGTGGTCGTCGAGCTCGGGGATCGTGGCGATGTCGGCGAAGCCGTGCCATTCCAGGCCGTCGACCTGGACGCGCGAGCCGATGAGCGGGTGGTACACGCGCGGGGTCGCCGCACCCAGGCTTTCGGTGGTGTCGCCGAGGCGGAAGGGGCGGCGCTGCCAGGGATAGGCCGGCAGGTTCAGGGCGCCGGCCGGCGCGTCGCCGAAGACGGTCCGCTCGTTCACGGCCGCGCCCTGGACCAGGGCGGCCGCCAGCGCGCGGGCGATCGGATCGCCGCCGCTGGCCTTCTTGTGCATCACGCCGACGGTGGCGTTGTCGATGCCGAGCGGCTCGATCGCGTCGCCGATATGCGACATCAGCGTCGCGCGCGGGCCGACCTCGACGAAGATGCGGGCGCCCTGGCGGGTCGCCTCCTGCACCGCCTCGCAGAAGCGCACCGGCTCGCGGATGTTGCGCCACCAGTAGGTGCCGCCGAACTGGCCGCCGTCGAGCACCGCGCCGGTCACCGTCGAGACCATCGCGGTGGTTCCGGGCGACGGCTTCAGGCCGGCGAGGTCGCGCAGCAGCGGCTTCTCGGTCGGGTCCATGAACCGGCCGTGGAAGGCGTAGTCGAGGTCGAGCTTGCGCCCGCGCCGGCGCTTGCGCGACAGCGCCTTGAGCGCGGCGTCGATCGCGGCGACGGGCCCGGCCACCGTGACGGCCTTGGGGCTGTTGTAGGCGGCGATGTCGAGGGTCGGGTAATCCTCGAGGAAGCCCTCGACCTCCTCGGCCGGCATCAGCAGCACCGCCATGGTGCCCTGGCCGCGCGTCGTCTCTTGATGATGGCTGCGGTAGAAGATGACCCTCACCGCCTGCTCGAGGCTGAGGATCCCGGCAGCCTCCGCCGCGGCGATCTCGCCGACGCTGTGCCCGAGCACGAATTTCGGCGCGAGGCCGGCCGCGCGGAGGGCGGTGGTCGAAGCGCTCTGGATCGCGAAGATCAGCGGCTGCGAGACGCTGGTCAGTGCCAGGCGCTCGTCGAGGTCCTCGGCGTCCAAAGCCGCCTTGAGCGACCATTTCGAGTAGGCGGCGAACAGCGTGTCGATCCGGTCGAAGGCCGCGCGGAACACCGCGTTCTCGGCATAGGCCTCGCGGCCCATCCCGGCCCACTGGCTGCCGTTGCCGGAATAGACGAAGGCGACGTCGGCCGCCCGGTCGATCGCGGTGCCGGTGAGCGCGACGGCCGAGTCCTCGGCCTCGCCGATGGCACGGAGCTCGGCGGCGATGTCGGCCTTGCCGTCGAGGGTGATCGCGAGGCGGGACGACAGGCGCTCCCGACGATGCGCGGCGCCGGCCGCGATCCGATCGGCCTCGGCAGGGCCCGCGGCGTCGAAGCGATCGGCATAGTCGAGGGCGAGCTCGTTGAGGGCGGCGCGGCTCTGGGCCGAGAGCAGCAGCACCTCGGGCGCGCGGGCCGCGGAGGCCGGCGTGGCCACCGGGGCCGGATCGGTCAGCACGACGTGGGCGTTGGTGCCGCCGAAGCCGAAGGAGTTCACGCCGGCGAAGCGCTGACGCGCGCCGCGCGGAATCGCCAGCGCCGTCTGCACCACGTGCAGGTTCATCTCGGCGAAGGGGATGTCGGGGTTGAGCTCGGCCGAGTGCAGCGACGGCGGCACCAGGTCGTGCTCGAGGGCGAGGCTCGCCTTGAGCAGGCCGGCGAGGCCGGAGACCGGCTCGGTGTGCCCGATGTTGGTCTTGATCGAGCCGATCGGCAGCGGGCTTTTGCGGCCCTTGCCGATCTTGCCGCCGATGGCGGAGGCCTCGATCGGGTCGCCCACCGGCGTGCCGGTGCCGTGGGCCTCCATGAAGGCCATGTCGTCGAGGTCGATCTCGGCCTCGCGGTAGACCTGCTCTAGCAGCGCGCCCTGCGCGTAGCCCGACGGCAGCGAGATGCCGGTGGTGCGCCCGTCCGAGTTCACGCCGGACGCGGCGATCACGCCGCGCACGGTCGATCCGCCGCGCCGCGCGGCCTCCGCCGATTGCAGCACGAGCACCACGCCGCCCTCCGAGCGGACGTAGCCGTCGGCGGAGGCCGAGAAGGCCTGGCACAGCCCGGTGCGCGACAGCATCTGCGCATTGGAGAAGCAGATGAAGTTGAAGGGGCTCGCCAGCACGTTGACGCCGGCCACGACCGCGGTGTCGACGCGGCCGGACCGGATCGCGGCGACCGCGTTGTCGAGGGCGACCAGGGAGGACGAGCAGGCGGTGTCGACGGTGAAGCTCGGACCCTTGAGGTCGAAGATGTACGAGATCCGGTTCGACAGGATCGAGAGCGTGTTGCCGGTCGCCGCGTAGGCATCGCCCGACGGCACGTCGAGGATGCGCAGGTTGCCGTAATCGAGCGACGAGGCGCCGACGTACACGCCGATCGGGCTGCCGGCGACGCTCGAGGGGCGCATGCCCGCATCTTCCAGCGCCTCCCAGGTCAGCTCGAGCAGGAGCCGCTGCTGCGGATCCATCTGCTCGGCCTCGCGCGGCGAGATGCCGAACACCGCCGGGTCGAACGACCAGATGTCGTCGAGGACGCCGGCGGCCCAGGTGTAGCTCTTGCCGCGCTCCTGCGCCCGCGGATGCCCGAAGCGGTCCAGGGACCAGCGGTCCCCGGGAATGCGGCCGACGGCGCAGCGCGCCTCCGTCAGGAGCTGCCAGAGACCATCGACGCTCGGCGCGCCGGGGAGCCGGCAGGCGCGACCGACGATCGCGATGTCAGTACGTTGTGTCACGTTTGATTCGCACACGCTCGTTAACGGAAAAACGGTTCAGTCGCCGGCAAGACAGCCCCCGGGCCGATGCTTAGTATGGCGCTAAATCGCTGTCCAACCTGAGGAAGGGACGACGGCATCGAAGTGGCCGATTTGCGGTCGGCTGTGGCGAACGTTCATCAACCTAAGCTTTGCCGCACACTGATATCACCCCGCATCTGAGCCGATGAAACCGGGTGAATTTGTGTTGAGAGCGCTGCATCATTGCCGCACGTCGCAACGACGTGCCGCCTGTCCCCAGGTCGGCGATGCGATCGCCATCGCGGGACGCGGATTGCCGGCTCAATCCAGCCGCGCTCGGCGATCGGACGCACGCCCCACGCCGGCGTAGCGGAAGCCGAGGCGCTCGACGTCCTGCACGCGATAGACGTTGCGAAGGTCGACGAGGATCGGCTCGGCCATGGTGGCGCGCAGGCGTTCGAGATCGAGCGCCCGGAACGCGTTCCACTCGGTCACCAGCACCAGGGCGTCGGCGCCCTCCGCGCAGGAATAGGGATCCTCGGCGTAGGCGATGTCGGGCAGGAGCGGGCGGGCCTGTTCCATCCCCTCGGGATCGTAGGCGCGCACGGTGGCGCCGGCATCCTGCAACCCCGCGACGATGGCGAGCGAGGGCGCATCGCGCATATCGTCGGTGTTGGGCTTGAAGGTGAGGCCGAGCAGCGCGATCGTCTTGCCCCGCACCGAGCCACCGCAGGCCTGGATCACCTTGCGCGCCATCGCGCGCTTCCGCTGATCGTTGACCGCGACCACGGTCTCGACGATCCGCATCGGCGTCCCGGCATCCTGCGCGGTCTTCACCAGGGCCAGCGTGTCCTTGGGGAAGCACGAGCCGCCGTAGCCCGGCCCGGCATGCAGGAACTTCGGGCCGATGCGGTTGTCGAGGCCGATCCCGCGGGCGACCTCCTGCACGTCGGCACCGACCCGCTCGCACAGGTCGGCGATCTCGTTGATGAAGGTGATCTTGGTGGCCAGGAACGCGTTGGCGGCGTACTTGGTCAGCTCGGCCGTGCGCCGTCCGGTGACCAGGATCGGCGCGGCGTTGAGGTAGAGCGGGCGGTAGACCTCGCGCATCACGCCTTCGGCGCGCGCGTCGTCGGTGCCGATGACGATGCGGTCGGGCCGCTTGAAGTCGTCGATCGCCGCACCCTCGCGCAGAAACTCGGGGTTGGACACGACCCCGAAGGCGGCATCGGACCGCGCCTCGCGGATGATGCGCTCGACCTCGTCGCCGGTGCCGACCGGCACCGTCGATTTGGTGACGATCACCGTGTAGCCGGTGAGCGCGGCGGCGATCTCGCGGGCGGCCGCGTAGACGTAGCTCAGGTCGGCAAACCCGTCGCCGCGGCGCGACGGCGTGCCGACCGCGATGAACACCGCATCCGCCTCGGCCACCGCCGCGGCGAGGTCCAGCCCGAAGCCGAGCCGGCCGCTGCGCACGTTCTCGGCGACCAGCGCCTCGAGGCCCGGCTCGTAGATCGGCATGCGACCGGCGCGCAGCGCCTCGATCTTGGCCGGGTCCTTGTCCAGGCACACCACCTCGTGCCCGAAATTGGCAAAGCAGGTCCCGGAGACGAGGCCGACATACCCCGACCCGACCATGACGATTCGCATGCAACCTCCGTCGTCGGCTCGGACACGCGCTCATTTCGCGGCGCACCATAATCGGGAAACCGTCGCGCGTCGAATACCCCCGGTCCGGCGACCGCGCCCGCCAAGGTCACGGAAGTGCGTCGTTTCTTTGCGCAAGGCGGCGCTACACGCGCCGAGCCGGCGGTTAAAGACGGTAATGTGCCGAATTGCGCGAAAGGTTGACGTTGTAATAGGGGTCGGCCTTCAGTTCTGCGCCCCAGCGCTCCAGCATGGTGTTCGCCTCGCCTTCGAAGCGCGCGCGCTTCTCGGGCGTGTCTTCGCGCCCACGGCTCTTCGACTCGTGGTGGACGAGCCTGGAAAACGGCGTCCACACGATTCGATAGCCGGCCGCCCGGATGCGCAGGCACAGATCCACGTCGTTAAACGCCACCTTCAGGCGCTCGGCATCGAACCCGCCGACCGCCCGGAACACCTCCGCTCGCATGGCGAGGCAGGCTCCGGTCACCGCCGAGACCTCGCGCGCCTGGACCATGCGTCCGAAATAGCCGGGATCTTCGTCAGCGACCCCGTGATGCGAATGGCTTGCGACGCCGCCGATGCCGAGAACCACGCCGCCATGCTGCACCGTCCCGTCCGGATAGAGCAGCTTCGCGCCGACCGCGCCGACTGTGGGATCGAGGGCGGTCGCCACGAGTTCGCGCATCCAGCCCGGCTCGATCACCTCGACGTCGTTGTTGAGGAACAGCAGCACGGGGCCGGTCGCCGCGGCGGCGCCGCGGTTCGATAGGTCGGAGAAGTTGAAGGCCCCCGGCGCCGGCAGCACGCGCAGGCGCGGCTCACGGGCGTAGGCGGAAAACAGCGCGGCCGTCTCCGGCTCGCGGCTATCGTTGTCAATCACGACGATTTCGATGTCGGGATAGTCGGTACCCGTGAACAGGCCGTCCAGGGTGACGCTCAGGAGCTCCGCCCGGTCCCGCGTCGGAATAATCACCGAGACGCGGGGTGGCGGCGTCGGCATCGGCCGGACGAGGCGGTTGAAGCCCAATGGTCCGCGTTCGGCCCGTGCCCCCCAGGGAGCGACGATCTCGGCGAGCGCGGTCAGGCGCGCGGCCTCGGCCTGGGCGAGGGACCGATCCGAGAACGTTCCCGAGCCGGTCGCCGCACGCCAATGATACAGCACAGCGGGAATATGGCGGATGCGGGAGGGATCGAGGCCATCGGTGAGGCGCAGCAGCAGATCGTGGTCCTGGCTGCCCTCGAACCCCGGACGCAGGCCGCCGACGGCCCGGAGCGCTTCCGTGCGGATCACCGTGAGGTGGTTGACGTAGTTCTGCCCGTACAGGAGCTCGCGGTCGAAATCCGGCTTGAAGTGTGGCTCGAAGCGGCGTCCGCCCGCATCGATCTTGTCCTCGTCGCTGTAGATCAGCACGAGGCGGGGGTCGGCGCGGATCACCCGCGCGACCTCGTAGAGCGCCTCAACGGGCAGCGCATCGTCGTGGTCGAGGAAGGCGGTGAAGGTTCCCGCGGCCATCGCAATCGCATCGTTTGTCGCTCTGGCGATGTGCCCGTTCTCGGAGCGGCGCTTGACCTTGATGCGTGGGTCCGCGGCGGCCTGCCGGGCGAGCAAAGCCGGGATCGCCGGGTCGGTCGAGGCGTCGTCGACGATGCACAGCTCCCAATGCGGGTAGAGCTGGTCGCAGACCGAGCGGAGCGCAGCGCGCAGCACCCGCGGCGACGGATCGTGCACCGGCATTGCCACCGAGATCAGGGGTGGATCGTCCCAGGCGAGGATCTCGGCGCGGATGCGGCGGCGGTCGGCCGGGCTCAAGGTGGCGCGGCGGCGAATCCAGGCCGGGTAGCCGCTCTCGGTGCGGTAGCGCAGGGCCCGGTCAAGGAAGCTGCGCCCGCGCACCCGCTTGCCGACGCTCCGCCAGTACACCGCCCAGAAGGTGAGCTCGGGCGAACGGAATAGGGCACGGGCGATCAATGGCAGCCGACCCCGGCGGTGGATGGCGATGCGGTTCGGCGTAGGCGCCCGCCCGCCCGCCAGCGCAGCGATCCGCAGAGCGCGCGCGGCAGCCGGCAACTGGCCGGTCCAGGCAAACACGCCGCCACCGAGGGGCTCGTCGGCCAGCGGCGTGCTGGCGCGGCCTTCCTCGGCCACGAGCACGCTCATCAGCATGCGCGCGTCGCGGGCCGCCCCTGGATCGCCGGTCAGGGTGATGGTGACCCAAGTTCCCGCGAGGTCGAGCCCAGAGAGGTCGATGCGCAGCCCGTTCGCGTCGTGGGCCACACTCAGGCGCTGCGGGGAACGGCGGCCGCTGGTAAGTATCGCCTCGACCTTGCTCACGTCATTCGGTCCAGTACTTCGCCAACGACATCAGCACGGCGTCGGACATCGCGACGTCGAACACCAGCATGTCATCGACGGCCCGCACGCCGCGCAGGCGTTCGGCAAGCGCCAGGGTTTCGGCCGGAACCGGCGTCGGAACCGGGACCGGCACCGTGCCCGCGAGGCCGAGCCGGTCGAGAAGGGTGGAGGCGAAAGCGTCGAAATAGGTCCGGTGTCCGACGATGCCGACGCGAGCGAGGATCTCGATCGCGACGATGGAGTTGCCCGGATGCACCCGGTCGTCGGGCAGGCGAGTACCGAGCTGGCGCGACAGCGGGTTGTAGAGCAGGTGGTAGGCCGGCTGGGGCAGCATGCGGAAGAAGCGCTTGAGGCTTTTCACGTCGGTGTAGTCGTAGCCCCCGGCAAACAGCGACGCCTCGGCGTAGCGCCCGATGCGCCAGCCTTCCGCGTCCTTGGCCGCCGCATCCGCCCGTTCCTTGAGCCACAGCATCCTCGTCGCCATCTCGACATAGGGATCCTGCACCAGGATCGCCGAGAGCATCCGGTCGGGGGGGAAATACTGCTCGTAGCGCGGCACGACGACCGCGCCGGACAGAAGTTGCGAGGTCGGCAGCGGGTTTCCGAAAATGCTCGATAGGATCTCGTCGGAGAGTCGGTGGAGATTGAAGTAGGAACTCCGGAAATACGGGAACAGCGCGTTCTGGATCGCGACCTCCGGATGGATGCCGGTGTTGATCAGCATCACACGGCGGTCGACGAGGTCTTCATCTGAGATGCGCCGGTGCACGAGCACGTTGGTGTCGGCATCGTACAGGTTGAGGCGGGGCATCTCCGAGAGACCCGGCACCACGGCGTCGTTCAGCTCGAATACGCATTGCCCGGTGGAATGCCATCCGTTCTGGCGAAACGGGTCGTGGACGATGCTCGCGGGCACATCGGTCAGGCGCAGGCCGTCGACGGACACGACGACCCGGCTGATCGCCAGCGGATTGTCAGGAACGATCCATCCGCGGATGCAGTGCTGCGTATCGAAGTCAATGTAGAACCGCATGTCGCATCGCTGCCGCGCCCAGTCCGGGCCCCAGTCCGGCGCGCCGATCCAGGCCCACCGAAATCGGGCCATAGCGCATTTTCGCACGCCCGTGCAGCGCCGGTTCATCCGGGCCCGGGGTAATCGCCCGAAAGCGCTCACCCTTGTTTTCCTGGCGCCAAGCACCGGCGGCGGCCTCGGCGAGCACTTCGCTCGACGCCCGAGATGAAATCCGTCCTTCCGGGCACGCTCCACGGAGCGCTTTTCGCGCTCGGTATACAGGGCGCTCGCCTCGAGCAGTGGCCGGCTGGCATTTGGGCTTGCCGACTATGGGAACGAACTTCGCGGCGCGCTGCGGCTTGCGCCGCCCCACGGCGGAGGCTATAGGCCCCCTACACCGAAGCGAAACGGCTTCGGCGAGGGCGCGTAGCTCAGCGGGAGAGCACTTCCTTGACATGGAAGGGGTCACAGGTTCGATCCCTGTCGCGCCCACCATTCCGCTTTCGTGGAATGATCGACGAACGAAGCGAGGGCTCCGCAGGGGGCCCTTTTTTCTTGGCCGAGGCGTCGTTTCGGACACGTTCCCAGGAGGACGCCGACGATCGCTCATCCCGACATGCGATCGGCTCGACGCACCGGGGGTGCATCGAGCCGGATCCTATCGCGGGGATCGAGCCGACCCGACCCGTCGCGAACGCTCAATCGTCGTCGTCTTCCTCGACGTCGACGAGATCGGTGGTGTCGTCGTCCTCGTCGTCGACCACGAGGGTGTCGTCGTCGGCGGTTTCGCCGTCGGCATCCGGCTCGATGACGTCGTCGCCCTCGGTGTCCGTGTCGGTATCCTTCTCGGTCTCCTCGGCCTCGACCTCGTCAAGGGAGACCAGTTCCGGACCGGCGGCATCGGCCTCGTCGTCGTCGGCGACCGGATCCTTGCGGGCGGCGATCGGCGCGGACCGGCTGGCGAAGGGGGTGAGGGCGGCGGTCGGGACGACCTCGCCGGAATAGGGGGAAACCACCGGATCACGACCGAGGTCGTAGAACTTCCTGCCGGTCGTCGGGCAGATCCGTTTGGTACCGAGTTCGGGACGAGCCACGTGCGCCTTCCTGTGTCAGTGCGATCAAGCCCCGTGATGTCGCGGGTTTTCGCGCGGTGTCAATTCATGTCGCTCGATGCGCGCATGGCGGCCCTGCATCGAAGGCGGAAAAAAGCAGTCCGGAACGCTGTCGGCGTCCCGCTCGTTCGGTCTCCACATCCAAGGAGACCAACGCTCATGAAGATCGCCATCCTCGCCGGCCTGCTCGCCCTCGGCGCGCTCGCCCAATCCGCACCGGCCGAGGCCAAGGGCTGCATCAAGGGTGCCATCGTCGGCGGCGTCGCGGGCCATATGGCCGGCCACGGCAAGATGGGTGCGGCCGCGGGCTGCGCCGTCGGGCACCACAACGCCAACAAGAAGCGCTGAGGGCTTCGTAGCGCTCGGCCCCGCCGTTTCTCGAGACGGTGGGGCTGCGAGCGCACATGCCGGGCCGGGTGGCCTGGCGCATCGAGCACGCGAACGCCGACGAGAAGGAAAAGGTGGGTCCCAGGGCCGAAGCCCCGGGTTCTGTTTCGACGGTTACCCTACCGCAAGATGCTTACGCCGCGAGGCGGGCATCCATGACAACGTTATCGTTGGCATTTAGGATTTGGTCAGGTGCCCGAAACGGGGGTTGCCCGCGTCGAACCGGTCGAGTCCCTACCGACAGTCGCATCGTACCTCACCGGAGTGAAGCTGAACTCGCGATCCCTTTACCGCCCAGTCGAACCTATTTCGCCCCCATCAGAAACGCAGCTCCGTCAGGCGTCGCCCGCTGCGTTCGTGGTGGAGGCGCCGGAGTACTGCCCTCCGGGTCCTGAAACGTTATTACGAACCGGTCATCAACCGCACCCCTGATATAGCCGGTCCCCGGCCGAAAATCCAGATCCCTCGTGCGGCGGCGTGCGGTCTCGCCTTAACCGTTCGCTCACCCCGATGCGCGACGAGCCGGCCGTGGCTTCTCGCGAACAGAGGTTCTTGGATGACCGACACGATTGGGATCGCCGGCGACCGCATCCGCTCCATCATCGAGCGGGTCGAGCAGGTCGACGAGGAGATCAAGACGCTGATGGAGGCGAAGAAGGAGATCTTCGCCGAGGCCAAGGGTGAGGGCCTCGACGTGAAGATCCTCAAGGAGATCATCCGCCTGCGCAAGCTCGACCAGGATGCGCGCGACGAGCACGAGACGCTGCTCGACGTCTACATGCGGGCCATGGACGCCCCCGCCCCGAAGCCCGAGGCGATCGCAGCCTGACGTCGCGCGATCGGTCGCTCCGACGGGGCCCGCCGCCGGCGCGTCCCGTCGGATCAGGCCCGGCTCAGCACCTTCTCGGCACTGCGCAGGCTGAGCGCCATGATGGTCAGGGCCGGGTTCGCCGCGAGCGAGCTCGGGAAGGTGGAGCCGTCGCAGATCCACAGGTTCGGGACCTCGAAGGATTTCCCGAACGGGTCCACGACGGCCTCGTCGCCGTCATGCCCCATGCGGCAGGTGCCGATGGTGTGGGCGACCCGGTCGAGCGCCCAGATGTCGCGGGCGCCGGCCCGCGTCCACAGGTCGATCATCAGCTTCGTCGCGTGGGCGTTCAGCCGCTCCTCGTTGTGGCCGTAGCCGAAATCGATGGTCGCCTTGCCCATGCCCAGGGCGTCGGTCTCGTCGGAGAGCGTCAGCCGGTTGGCATCGCACGGCAGGGTCTCGCCGTTGATGCCGATGCCGGCGACGTGGTTGTAGTCCGCCAGGTAGTCGCCGAGCGCCTTGCCCCAGAGCTTGCGGCCGCGGGCCACCGAGTTGGCGAAGGTCAGCGGCGCGACGCCGAGGCTCTGGACGAGGTAGCCGCCGGCGAAGTCGGCGTCCTTCGGCCGGATCATGTCCTCGGTGATCAGCGACGACGGGTAGCCGCGGTTGGGCCGCGTCTCGGCGTCGAACGTGCCCCAGACCTGGGTCGCGACGTGACCCATGTAGTTGCGCCCGACCTGCCCGCTGCCGTTGGCCAGCCCCGTATGCAGCAGCAGCCGCGCGGTCTCGACCGAGCCGGCGCAGAGGAACACCTGCGCGCAACGCTGGCGGCGGTCGACGCCGCCCTGCCGGTAGACCACCGCGGTGATCCGGCCGTCGCGATCGCGCTCGAACCCGTGGGCCCGCGCCTCGGACCGGATCTCGGCGCCGTGGGCCACCGCCAGGGGCAGGTAGGTCACGTCCATGCTGGTCTTGGCGCCGTTGCGGCAGCCCTGGTGGCAGTAGCCGCAATTGATGCAGGCCGGGCGCAGGCCCCCGCCCTCCTGCGCGAAGTCGCGGGAGACCACGGCCGCGGGCGCATCGGTCGCGCGGATGCCCGCACCCTCGCAGGCCTGCGCCATGATCTGCGCCGACGCGTTGCGGGGCACCGGCGCGAGGGGGTAGCGACGGCTCGCGTCCCACGGATAGCTATGCGGGCCGGAGACGCCGATGAAGGCCTCGACGCGCTCGTAGAACGGCAGCAGCTCGTCGTAGCTCACGGGCCAGTCGACGCCCTCGCCGGTCTCAGTGCGGATCATCAAATCGCGCTGGTCGGCGCGCGGGCAGAACGCCCCCCAGTGCAGGGTCGAGCCGCCGACGCCCGTGCCGCTGTTGTTGCCGCCGAAGGCTTCCGGGGTCGAGCCGCCGCTCAGGCGCTCGTCGGTCCAGTAGATCTCGTCGGCGAGCGTTTCGTCGAAGGCGAAGCCCTTGGGGTCGAAGTTCGGGCCGGCCTCGAGGGCGACCACGCGCGATCCGGCAGCGGCGAGGCGCGCCATCAGCGGCGCGCCGCCGGCACCGGTGCCGATCACCACCGCATCGACGACCTCGTCGGTCGCGTAGCGCGTCATGGACTCGAGGTTCATCGTCCGTCCCCACCCTGCGCGACGGGCTCCCAGCCCTCGCGCTCGCCCAATCCGACCTTGGTGAAGCCCACCGGCCGGGCCCCGTCGCCGCCCGCACCGATGCCGGAGAACCCGATCCAGGCGAGCGCCGCCGGATGGGCGAGCCAGGTGCGCACCACGTCGGCGCGCAGGTCCTCGAACCAGACGATCAGCTGCTCCGGCGCGAAGCCGAGCGCCGATCCGCCCGGCAGGACGCCCTTCTCGATCGCCCGGAGCAGGTCGTCCTGCGCCGCGCCGTCGAGGGCGAGGAAGCGCCGACCGTCGGCGCCCGCCGCGGCATCGAGGCTGCGAAGCGCGGTCTTGTAGGCCGATGCGTCCGGCGGCAGAGCGGAGAACCGCCAGCCGTCGCCCTGGCCGCTCGCGAGCCGCGCGTCGATGCGGGCGGCGAGGTCGATCCCGGCGGCCTGCGGCAGGACGCGGGCGACGAGGGCGCGCAGGATCGCGAGCTCGATCGCGTCGAGGGCCCGCGGTCGATAGCTGGGATCTTCGGGCTCGGCCCGCGCGCGCAAGGCGTCGCGCAGGCGGCTGTTGACCCGGTCCGACGCGATGAGTCTCGCATACGCCGCGTCGATCACAGGCGTCTCGGCAAACGTCGTGTCGGGTGCGGCCGCATGGGCGCGGATCAGGTCGGCGACCGCGTCGGGCCGCTCGATCGGCAGCAGATGGCCGGCGCCGTCGAGGGTGACACGGCGCGATGAACCGAGATGCGGCGCCACCAGCGCGGCCTGCGCCTCCGGCCCGAGGTCGCCGTCCTCGCCCCCGGCGAGGATCAGGGCCGGGGTGCGCAGGATGCCGATGCGCTCGCACCAATCTTCGCGGCTTCCATCGCTGAGCCAGGCCCGCCAGGCCGCCGGCGCGGCGCGCAGCACGTCGGCGACCGCGGCTTCGGCGCGTTCGGCGGGGAGGGGAGAGCCGACGTTGCTCTCGATGAAGGCCCAGGCTTCCGCCTGCCGGGTCGCCGCGTCGGCTCCGATCCAGGCGATCATCGTCTCGCGGCGCGCCTCTTCCATCGGCTCGGGGCTCGGCGGCGATCCCGCGAGCAGCACGAGGCCGGAGAGACCGTCCAGCCCCGCCTCGCCGTCCTCGGCGCGGCGGGCCAGCGCGAGCGCCACCTTGGCACCCATGCTGTGCCCGGCGATCAGCCAGCGCGCCGGGGCCGCCGCACGGATCTTGCCCGCGACGTGATCGGCCATCGCCGCGACGTCGTAGCCCGGCACGTCGGCGGCGTCGCCGAAGCCGGGGAGGTCGATCGGGACGCACGCGACCGCGGCGCCGAGGCGATCGGCGACCTGCGCCCATTCCCGTGCGCTGCCGCCGAGGAAGTGCAGGCAGAACAAGGTCGGCGGCGGGGAGGGGGCGGACGGGACGTTCGGGCTCATGCCAGCAAAGTTGCGCGGGACGCCCGGCAATCAAGCGACCTAATTGCCGCGCTTGGCGCCGAATGCGGCGCGCGATGCCCCGCGCGACGTGGACCCGTGGCGCGGGGCCCCCCGCCGCCGGCACGGCGATGGCCGACACCCGGGGGATCGACCGCCGGAACGACCCGAGACCGTGCACCGGGTCGACCCGATCCGCGCGCAGCCGTAAGCAGAGCGGGCTGCGATCCGAAGAAGAAGCCAAGCCCGATGATCCCGACCCTCGACCAGGTTCCCGACGGCCTCGCCACCCGCCACGACCGCTACGCCGACGCGCATATCCGCGCCACGCTGCGGGCGACGCGCACCATCGCCCTGGTCGGCGCCTCGGCCAATCCGGCGCGTCCGAGCTGGATCGTGCTGAAGTACCTGCTCGATCGCGGCTACGCGGTGACGCCGGTCAATCCGGAGCTCGCCGGGCAGACGCTGCTCGGGCGCCCGGTGGCCGCGTCCATCGCCGAGATCGGCGAACCGATCGACATGGTCGAGATCTTCCGCAACTCCGCCGCCGCCGGCGGCCTCGTCGACGAGGCCTTGGCCCTGGACCCGCGGCCGAAGACGATCTGGATGCAGCTCGGCGTGCGCGACGACGCGGCCGCCGCCCGCGCCGAGGCGCGCGGCGTCACCGTGATCATGAACCGCTGCCCGAAGATCGAGTACGGCCGCCTGTCCGGCGAGATCGGCTGGACCGGCGTCAACTCGCGGATCATCAGCGCGAAGAAGCCGGTGCTCGCGGCCAAGGGCGTGCAGAAGTTCACCATCGCCCCGCGCGGCGGCGGAACGGATTGAAACGCTGCGTCCGCAGCCGGCGTAACAGCACCGGTTCCCTCCTTGCGGTATCCTAATACCACTAGGCCGAACCCCTTCCAGAACTTCGCTTTTCGGACGATGCGCGCCCGTGAAACGGCTTGACCTCGACCCTCGGCCCGTCTATCCAGCGCCCAACGCCGCCGCGTCCCCCGACGCGGCGGCGGCTCGTTTTTCGATACACCACCGAGCGCCAACGGAATTCGGCTTATGAAAACCTTTTCGCTGAAGCCCGCCGACGTCGACAAGAAGTGGATCGTGATCGACGCGGAGGGCCTCGTCGTCGGCCGTCTGGCTTCGATCATCGCCCTGCGTCTGCGCGGCAAGCACAAGCCCGCCTACACCCCTCACGTCGATTGCGGCGACAACGTCATCGTCATCAACGCCGACAAGGTGAAGTTCACCGGGCGCAAATACGTCCAGAAGGTGTACTACCACCACACCGGCTTCCCCGGCGGCATCAAGGAACGGTCGGCCAAGTTCATCCTCGAAGGGCGCTTCCCCGAGCGCGTCGTGGAGAAGGCCGTCGAGCGCATGCTGCCCCGCGGCCCGCTGTTCCGCCAGATCATGGGCAACCTCCGGGTCTACAAGGGCACCAGCCACCCGCACGAGGCCCAGCAGCCGCAGACGTTCGACGTCGGCGTCCTCAACCGCAAGAACGTGAGCGCTTAAGATGGCGACGCTTCAGTCCCTCTCCGACCTCAACCGGTCGAACGCCGGCGGCCTCGACAACGAGCACGCCGCCCCCGTCCACGTCCAGAAGCTCGACGCCCAGGGCCGCGCCTACGCCACCGGCAAGCGCAAGGACGCGGTCGCCCGCGTCTGGATCCGCCCCGGCACCGGCAAGGTCGTCATCAACAAGCGCGCGGTCGAGGTGTACTTCGCCCGCCCCGTCCTGCGGATGATCCTGCGCCAGCCGCTCACGGTGGCCAACCGCGTCGACCAGTACGACATCACCGTTACGGTCGCCGGCGGCGGCCTCTCGGGCCAAGCCGGCGCGGTGCGCCACGGCCTCTCGAAGGCGCTGACCTACTACGAGCCGGAGCTGCGCGCGCCGCTGAAGCGCGAGGGCTTCCTCACCCGCGACAGCCGCGTGGTCGAGCGCAAGAAGTACGGCCGCAAGAAGGCCCGCCGCAGCTTCCAGTTCTCGAAGCGCTGATCGGCCCGGTCGGACAAAGGAAAAGGCGGCTCCTCGCGGAGCCGCCTTTTTTCTTGGTTTGGTCGAACCGCCGGCTCGCTTATCGCGCGGCGCTTCGAAGGGCGTCCGATGGAGTAGGCCGTCGAACCACTCCGTTTCAGGCGTGGACGGCCTTCTCCAGCTCGGCCTTGGACATCTTCGAGCGCCCGGCGACCTTCTGCGCCTTGGCCTTCTTCATCAGGTCGGCCTTGGTCTCGCCGGAGGCGGACTTGCGCGCCGCGGCGGCCTTCTTCGCCACGTCCTTCGGCTGCTTCGAGAACTGCTTGCCCTTGGCCGTGTCGCTGCGCTTCTTCTCGGTCGAGCGGTCGTACTGCTCGTCGGAGACCGCCTCGCGCGCCTTCTTCGGCAGGTAGCGTTCCCCGGTCTTGCCGCTCTCCTTGCCGGACTTCGTGTCCCACGCCTCGTCGGTCCACTGCTTGAGATGATTGTCGTCGGTCTTCTTGCCGGCATAGCCGCCGCCGGCCTTCTTGTATTCCTGGGTCGCGAGCTGAGCCTTGCGGGCCGACCATTGACCGGCCTTTCCGCCCTTGTCGCTCTTCGTGACCTTGTCCTTGGTCTTCTCCCAAAGCTTGGGGTCGGTCTTCTTCGCGGTCTCGGACATCGCTCGATCACCCGTCGTCGTGGATTTTGCCAACAACGAGAGCACGCCGGCCCCGTTCCGGCGGTGATGCGATGGCCTGTTGATGACGCCCGGCATTGACAGGCCGGCACGCACCGGCCACCTCCCGCACGGCGACGCGACGCCCCGGCGGCGGCCGGATTCGAGGGTGCGACGACGATGGCGGGCGAGAACCACAAGCCGACGGTGTTCATCGACGGCGAGGCCGGCACCACCGGGCTCGGCATCCGCGAGCGCCTGGAGCGCGACGGCAAGGTGACCCTGCGCAGCATCGCGCATGCCGACCGCAAGGATGCCGGCGTGAAGCGGGCGCTGCTCGCCGAGGTCGACCTCGTGGTGCTCTGCCTGCCGGACGACGCCGCCCGCGAGACGGTGGCGCTCTGCGACGCGCTGCCCGGCGGCGGCCCTCGCGTGCTCGATGCCAGCACCGCCCACCGCGTCGCGGCAGGCTGGACCTACGGCTTCGCCGAGATGGCCCCGGGGCAGGCGGAGGCGATCGCCGCCGCGCGCCGGGTCGCCAACCCCGGCTGCTATCCCACCGGCGCGATCGCGCTGCTGCGGCCCCTGGTCGAGGGCGGCCTGATCCCGTCCGACTTCCCCGTCAGCATCAACGCGGTCAGCGGCTACAGCGGCGGCGGCAAGAGCATGATCGAGGCCTACGAGGCCGGCTCCGCGGCCCCGTTCCTGCTCTACGGCCTCGGCTTCGCGCACAAGCACCTGCCGGAGACGCAGGCCTATTCCCGGCTCACCGCCCGGCCGATCTTCATCCCGTCCGTCGGCGCGTTCCGGCAGGGCATGCTGGTCTCGATCCCGCTCCATCTCGACGCGTTGCCGGGCCGTCCGTCCGCCGGCGATCTCGAGAACGCGCTCGCACGCTGGTACGCGGAGCAGGCGCTGGTGCAGGTGGTGATCGGCGCCACCACCGGCGCGCACAAGGAGCAGATCGAGCCGGAGGCGTTGAACGACACCGACCGCCTCGAGCTGCGGGTGTTCGGCTCGGCCGAGCACCGTCAGGCGGTGCTGGTCGCGCGCCTCGACAACCTCGGCAAGGGCGCCTCCGGGGCGGCGGTGCAGAACATCGGCCTGATGCTCGGGCTCGGCGCCTGAGCCGCCATCCGGCGCATTGACGTGGCCCGACGGCCCGCGAACAATCGGGCATCCGCAACAGGAGACCGTTCCAGCATGACCGAGACGCGCCCACCGCTGCCGCCGTTCGACGCCTTGTCCGCGGCGAAGAAGGCGCGCGGCGCCGAGGATGCCTGGAACACCCGCGATCCCGAGCGGGTGTCGCTCGCCTACACCCCCGACAGCTGGTGGCGGAACCGTTCCGAGTTCCTGACCGGGCGGCCGGCGATCGTCGCGTTCCTGACGCGCAAGTGGGAGCGCGAGCGCGAGTACCGCCTGATCAAGGAGGTCTGGGCCTTCCACGAGAACCGGATCGCGGCGCGCTTCGCCTACGAATGGCACGACGCGTCCGGGCAGTGGTTCCGCTCGCACGGCAACGAGCAGTGGGAATTCACCGAAACGGGCCTGATGCGCCGCCGCGAGGCCAGCATCAACGACGTCGCGATCGACGCGTCCGAGCGCAAGTTCCACTGGCCGCAAGGACCGCGCCCGGCCGACCATCCGGGCCTGAGCGACCTCGGCCTGTGACCGCGTTTCGCGGTTCGCCCGCGTTCCTGTAGAAGCCCGCGCGTCGCGATGCCGGCGCGAAAGGATGCCGATGACCGAACTGCCCAACGTGCACGTCCGTGCCGAAGTCCTGGCCCAGGCGCTGCCCCACATGCAGCGCTACGACCAAGAGATCGTGGTTATCAAGTATGGCGGGCATGCCATGGGCGACGCTTCGGCGGCCGAGGACTTCGCCGAGGACATCGTGCTGCTCGAGCAGTCGGGCGTGAAGCCGATCGTCGTCCACGGCGGCGGCCCGCAGATCGGCCGGATGCTCGACCGGCTCGGCATCCAATCCGAGTTCCGCGGCGGCCTTCGCGTCACCGACGAGGCCACCGTCGAGGTGGTCGAGATGGTTTTGGCCGGGTCGATCAACAAGCAGATCGTCGGCTGGATCTCGGCCGAGGGCGGCCGGGCGATCGGCCTGTGCGGCAAGGACGGGAACATGGTCCGCGCCAAGCGGGCGTCGAAGACCGTGATGGACCCCGAGAGCCGGGAGATGCAGACGGTGGACCTCGGCCTCGTCGGCGAGCCCGAGCATGTCGAGCGCGGCGTCCTCGACGCGGTGCTGAAGGCCGAGCTGATCCCGGTCCTGGCGCCGGTGGCGTACGGTGCCGACGGCAAGACCTACAACGTCAACGCCGACACCTTCTCCGGCGCCATCGCCGGCGCGCTGCGGGCCAAGCGCCTGCTGCTGCTCACCGACGTGCCGGGGGTGCTCGACAAGGACAAGAACCTGATCCCGGAGCTGACGGTCGAGGATTGCCGGCGGCTCATCGCCGACGGCACTATCACCGGCGGCATGATCCCGAAGATCGAGACCTGCATCTACGCGATCGACCAGGGCGTCGAGGCGGTCGTCATCCTCGACGGCAAGGTCAACCACGCGGTGCTACTCGAGCTCTTCACCGATTACGGCGCCGGCACCCTGATCCGCCGAAGCTGACGGACGAACGCACCATCGAAAGCGCCCGGGTCGTGCTTCGGCCCGGGCGACCGCATCGCGCCCCGCGGTCATTTTCGGAGACCGGACATCTCGAACAGAACCATACCCGGCGAGAGCCACGTGATGGCCCCGGATGCGCGCGGCTTCGAGGCCGTCGACACCTGGGTGTTCGACCTCGACAACACCCTCTACCCGAGCGACGCCATGGTGTGGCCGCAGGTGGACGAGCGCATCACGCTGTTCGTGATGCAGCTCTACGGCCTCGACGGGCTCTCGGCGCGTGCGCTGCAGAAGTATTTCTACCACCGCTACGGCACGACGCTGAAGGCGCTGATGGTCGAGGAGAACGTCGACCCGCACGCCTTCCTCGACTTCGCCCACGACATCGACCACGCGACGATCCGGCTCGACCCGGCTCTGGGCGACGCGATCGAGCGGCTGCCCGGGCGCAAGCTGATCCTCACGAACGGCTCGCGCAGGCACGCCGAGAACGTCGCGAAGAGCCTCGGCATCCTCGACCATTTCGAGGACGTGTTCGACATCGCCGCCGCCGACTTCGTGCCCAAGCCCGAGCGCGCGACCTACGAGCGTTTCCTCGCGCAGCATCGGGTCGACCCGACGCGGGCGGCCCTGTTCGAGGACATCGCCCGCAACCTCGCGGTGCCCCACCAGATGGGGATGGCCACCGTCCTCGTGGTTCCGGCCGCGATCGACCCCTACCGCGAGGCGTTCGAGCAGGAGGCGGTGCGGGGGGCGCATATCGACCACATCACCAACGACCTCGCCGGCTTCCTGCGCAGCTGCGTCCTTCCGGTGGCGAAGGACGCCGCGTGAGCCTCGCCGCCGCCAAGGCGCCGAGCCTCGCCGAGATCGAGGATCTGGCGCAGGCGGCCTTCGCCGCGCTGCCGGCGGAATTCCGGGCGCTGGCGAAGGACGTCCGCATCGTCGTCGACGATTTTCCCGACGACGACACGCTGACAGAAATGGCTTGCGACTCGGAGTTCGACCTGCTCGGCCTGTTCCGCGGCATCGGGCTGGCCCAGGCGGGCGAGACCGTGACGGGCCAGATGCCGAACACGGTCTGGCTCTATCGCCGGCCGCTGCTGGATTACTGGGCCGAGCACGACGAGACGCTCGGCCACCTCGTCGCTCACGTCCTGATCCACGAGATCGGCCACCATGTCGGGCTCTCGGACGCCGACATGGCCGGCATCGAGGCGGCGGCCGACCTCTGACCCGTCAGGCGCGCGGCGGCTCGCCCGGCGTCGGCAGCTTAAGGCGGCTGACCTTCGGGCGCCGCGTGCGGAACTGGCCGCGCTCGATCGCGACGAAGACCAGGATGGTGATGGCGAGCGTCGTCAGCCACCACACCACCGTGAGCCCGACGCCGATGCAGGCGATGGTGAAGGCGGCGGCGAAGCCCGCCATCGCCCCGGGAACCAGCAGCGGCACGTCGCGGCCCGCCCGGCGAATCGAAGCGTAGAGGGCGAAGGCGGCGGCGAGCGCCCCGACGACGCCGAGCTCGTACCACATAGCGAACAGCGCCGTGCTCGGGGCGTTCACCGGGATCAACCCGAAGACCCGGCCGCGCAGCGCCGTCTCGAAGCCGTGGCCGGTGATCAGCCGGACCGGCTCGGTGGTCACGATCCGCTGCCAGCTCTTCAGCGTCAGCACGCCGGGGCTGAGCGGCCCGAACAGGGCGGCGCCGATCGGTCGCGCCAGGAACGGCAGCAGCGGCGCCACCGCGAGCAGGCCGGCGGCCAGGCCCGCGGTGAGGCCGACGCCGAGGCGCAGCCGGAAGCTCGTCACGGCGAAGGCGAGGGCGCCGATCGCCAGGGCCGCGATCTGCCCGACGTTCGGCGAGACCGCCAGCGCCACGGCGACCACCACGGCGAGGCCCAGCGCCTCGCGGTCGCGCCGGCGCGAGCGCAGCCACGCCACCGAGGGCCAGAGCAGCAAGGCCAGGAGGGTGAGGCCGCGATCGAGCGCGTTGTCGTCATCGGGCACGCCGCGCATCAGGGTGTCGCCGAACAGGCCGAGCACGATGGCGACGATCGCCGCCGCGGTGACGCCGAGCGGCAGCAGGTAGAGGTTCGCTGAGCGCATCCGGTCCGGCAGCGCCATGTAGCCGGCGAGCGTCAGCAGGATCGTCGCGACGAGGTTGGCGAAGCGCTCGGAGGCGGCGCCGGGGAACGGCGTCCAGACCAGCGACAGCGCCATCCACACCAGCACGAGCAGGCCGGCGAGGAAGGCCGGCGCGCGCAGCAGCCGGGCGCTGCCCGACAGCAGCGGGCGCTGGCGCCCGTCGATGGCGCTGGCGATGATCAGCAGCGCGACCGCGATCGGGGCGAGGATCACCGTGGCGCGGCGCGCCACCTGCGCCACCACCGGCACGATCACGAACAGCCCGAAGAACCCGACGCGGCGCAGAAGCGCGGCCGCATCGAGCGCCGGGTCGATCGTCTGGGTGGATGGGCGCGCCATGGTGCGACTCGAAACCAGCGTGACGGCGACGTGCCCGGGAAACCCGGCCGCGCCCGTCCTTGCCTTTCCGCTTAAGCAAGCCGCGCGCTAGGAGCTGTAGACGCCCGGCCACACAGGGGCGCCGACGTCGCCCGCCTCAGGCGGTCGTGACCTCCGTCCGCGGCCGGCGGCGGACCACGCGGCGACCGACGTCGGACAGCACGCGCCAGCCGCCCCAGGCGGCGAGGAACCCGAGCAGCCCGGCCACCACCCCGTCCGTCGTGGTCGGCAGCGCCGGGTCGTAATCCTGGTAGGTGGCGCGGGCGAGCGGCACGTCCGGGTCGCGGATCACGGCGGCGAGCCGCCCGAGCGGGCTCGTGGCCGAGGCCAGCGCCTGCTGCTGCGCCGAAAGCCGGGCGAGCCGCTCGATGTCGTAGCGCGCCGCCTCGCCCCGCCGCGCGACCAGGGTGTCGGGGTTGGTGCGAAGCCGGTCGACCGCCCCGTCGCGGGTGTTGCCGGTGGCCTTGGCGTCGGAATCGAGCGTCGCGATCTCGCGCTTCAGCTCGTCGAGGGCGCCGCCGAGGCGCTGGGCGTATTGCTGGGCGAATTCGGGGCCCTGCGCCGCCAGCCCGCCGCCGAGGAGGCCGAGCGCCAGACCGAGGGTGCGGAAGACACGGAACACGGCATCGCCTCGTCGAAATGGTCGTTGCAGAAGAGCACGGCGACGGCGGCAGTTCCAGAACCCGGTCGGATTCAGGCCGGCAGGGTCAGCAGGCCCGCCGCGCCGTCGACGCATCCGAAGGCCAGCCGCCCGCCCTTCGCGTCCCAGGCGAGCGCCGAGATCGCGCTGCCCTTCACCGCCGGGCGGACCAGCAGCTCCGAGGCGTCGGTGAAGCGCACGAGCAGGATGCAGCCGTCCTCGTAGCCCATCGCCAGCACCAGGGCCTTGGGGTGGAACGCGACGCGCGAGACGCGGGCCGGGCGCACCCCGCACTCCCGCGGGGCCTTGCCGGTCGGGCCCTCCTTCGAATCGAACGGCCAGACGATCGCGGCCTCCGCGCCGCTGGTGGCGAGCCAGTGCCCGTCCGACGACCACGACACCGAGCGCACCTTGGCCGGGTAGCCGGACATCCGCATGTGGCCGCGGTCCGGCTGCAGGCGCCAGCCGTGCAGCGCGTTCTCCTGCATGGTCGAGACGACGAAGCGCCCGTCGGGCGACCACGTCACGTCGATGTGCGAGCCCTTCCACTCGACCATCTCGGCCGGGGTCTCGTGGTTGGGGTACCAGAGCGAGACGCCGTTGTAGTGCGACGCCGCGAGCCGGTAGCCCTTCGGGGCGAAGGCGAGGCCGCGGGCGGTGGAGGGGGCGGTGAGGGTCCGCTCGCGCCCCTTGGCGTCGCGGGCGACCACGCTGCGCGCGGCGGCGTAGGCGACCGACCCGTCGGGGTGCAGCGCCAGCGCATCGATCCAGGCGCCGCCCTTGGCGGTGGCGACCTCGGACAGGGTGCCGTCGGCCCCGATCGCCACGACGCGCCCGTCGTCGCCGCCGGTGACGAGGCGGTTAGCATCGCCGGCGGCGGCGAGGATGCCGGCCTCGGGATGGGCGGCGAGGCGGCTCGAGGTGCCGTCGCGGCTCAGGACGATCGTGCCGTCGCCGAGCGCCAGCAGCAGCGCGTCCTTCACGAAGTGCGCGGCGACGACGTGGGCGCCCGCCTCGATCGGCGCGACGTGGGTGGTCAGCGAGGTGTTGCTCATCGGGCGACTCGATCGGAACGAAGGCGGACAGGACGGGTGCGGAACGGGATCAGGCGGCGGGCGGCTCGGGCATCATCGCGCGGTGGCGGAGCGCGAAGATCGCGGCGACCAGCGCGAGAACGCCCGATATCGCCGCCGGGATCACCAGGGCATAGAGGTCGAGGCGGGCATAGGCCACGGCGCCGGCGAGGGCGCCGACCAGGAGGGCGGCCCAGACCGCCCCGTCCCCGACCCAGCCGAAGGGCGGCCCGGTGCGGGTGAGCGCCTGCGCGATCTTCTGCCCGAGGCTGAACAGCGCTCCGGTGACGAAGGTGGTGCCGGCGCGAAACCCCTTCACCTGCGCCAGCACGGCGTTCTGCGAGCCCATCGCCACCGCCATGAAGAACGAGGCGATGCCGAGCTCCGGGATCGCGAGGCCGACGCCCAGGGCGGCCAGGATCAGCAAGGCCTCGTAGCCGAGCACCGCCGGCGTCGCCCAGGGGAAGGGGACCAGGATCGACAGCCCGCTGCCGAGGACCGCGCCGGCGAGGAACCCGCCGATCAGGACCGCCGGCAGCACCACGTGCGCGAAGTCGGCGTGCCCGAGGAAGACCGAGAGCTGCGTGGTGTTGCCGCTCATGAACGAGGTGTAGAGGCCGCCGAGGCGCACGAAGCCGAGGGCGTCGACGTATCCAGCGAGCGCCGTCAGCACGAGGCCGGTGCCGAGCTGCCAGGACCGGCTCACGAAACCCGATCCGGTGCGCGTTCCGTCAACACTCGGTTAACCATTCCCAGCGCCTCGTCCAGGGGCGGGCGGGCAGGGTTAAGGCTTCGCTCACCAAACCTCGGCAATTCGATGCAATCACGGCGAACGCCGGAGCACAGGGCCCCGTTGGTCTTGCGATCCGGCTGCGGGACCTTCGTTCCGCGCCGGGTGAGTTGGAGTTGCGTCATGATGTCCTTCGCCTGCGCCGCCATCGGCCTGCCGAGCTACCTCGACCGCGCGCCCACCACCGTCCTGGTGGTGGAGGACGAGCCGTTCGTCTGCGAACTGGCGGCGGAGGCGCTGCTCGACGAGGGCTACCGCGTCCTGACCGCCGCGGATGCCTGGGAAGCCGAGGCGATCCTCGCCCGGGAGACCGTCGATCTGCTCTTCACCGATATCGATCTCGCCCGCAACACGAACGGGATCACGCTGGCGCGGGCCGCCCGGGCGCATTGCCCCTCGCTCCCGGTGGTCTACACCTCCGGCGGCCGCGCCTGCCTCTCGCAGGGCGAGGCCGTCCCCGAATCGATCTTCGTGCCGAAACCCTATCGACCGAGCCAGCTGGTCGCGCTCACGAACGACATCCTGCGCAGCCACGCCCACCACGCCTGATCCCGATCCCTCGACGCACGACGCCCGGAACCCTGACGCATGCGCCTCGCTCACGCCGCCCTCCTGATGCTCGCCGCCGGCCTCGCCACGCCGGTCGAAGCCGCCTGCGACGTGAAGGGCGCCAAGATCGAGGAGACGATCGCCCGGAAGAGCGAGCTGCAGGAAGCCGCCAACAAGCAGACGGTGCGCGACCTGCGCACGCTGCGCGACGCGGCGATCGTGCTCGAAACCTATTCCTACGTCACCGAGTGCGAGCGCGTTCTGGAGATCGTGAAGACCCTGGCCGCCGACCCGGAAAAGACGATCGAGAAGGGCGACACCGACGAGGAGAAGGCCGAGGACCTGCAGGAGGCGCGCAAGCCCAAGCCCGCCTTGGAGCCGGCCGCGCCGGCCAAGCCCAAATGACTAAGCCCAAATGATCACGCCCACATGATGGGGAAGCCCGGGTCGGTCCGCCTCTACCAGCCGAACCGCGCGATCCGGGCGAGCTGCGCATTGCCGGCGGCCTCGTCCCGGCCGAGGAGCGCGACCCGCTCGGACAAGCCGTAGGCGGTCGGCGAGAACGGCAGCGACAGCAGCACGACGCCCTCGGTCCGCGATCGGTTCACCGAGGCGATCAGGCAGGCGATCACGGGATCGTCCTCGGGCGCGCCGACGCAGTCGGCCCGCGGGCTGCCGAACAGCGGCCGGTTCGGCAGCGTCAGCTGGATCGTGGTGCCGCCGCGCCGGTCGGGGGCCGGCGGCAGGCTGTAGCTGCGCACGAACAGGGCCGGGACCAGCACCAGCAGCGCCAGGACGACGAGAGCCTTGCGCATGGCCTCAGCCCGGCTCGTCGAAGCGGCTGCGGAAGAACACCTCGCGCCCGGCGCCGTCGATCACCCGGACCGCCTCCGCCGGCCCGCCCGAACGCTGCGGGACGCGGGCGCGGGCGAACAGGCGCAAGGCGCGTTCCTGCGCGCCCTCGAGCCCGGCGCTGCGCACCGAGATCCGCGTCTGGACGTCGCCCGGCTCGGGGCCGAGGACTTCGATGTGAAAGGTCTCGCGCACCGCCGTGCCTCTGCCCTAACTCGGACGCATCGTCCACCGTCGCGAGACCTTCGCCCGTGAGCCCACTCAAGATCGCCGCCGCGGTCGCCGTCTGCGCCCTGCTGTTCTGGCTCGGCCTGCGCATCACCCGCGTGATGGTCGACCTCGGCATCAGCGCCGGGCATGCCGAGGCGCGCCGGCGCGAGGAGGAGGAGCGCTGAGCCCCTATCCGACGGGCAGCGGCGCAGTGCCGTAGGCCTCCGCCATGCGCGCGATCGCCGCGAGCTTGTCCGAGAGCGCCGACCAGTCGTCGGACGACGCGATCGGCGCCCAGAGCGCCTCGACCTCGTCGATCAGCAGCGTGCACGGCCGCGCCTGCGCGAAGTAGGGGTGGGCGAGGTTCGCCCCGGCGGCGGGCGCCATGCCCTGCAGGGCCGCGCGCACCGGCGCAAAGCTCTCGCCGGCATAGAGCGCGGCGGACGGGCTCGCCGCGGCACGGTCCGCGCTGGCCGTCCCGCCGTACCAGTCGAAGAACGTCTGCTCGAACGGGGCGCCGCTCTCGGCCAGGAAGCGCCAGAACGCCCCGACCAGGCGATCGGTCGCCTCCTCGCCCGCCTCAGCGAGCCCGAGCCGCGCGAGCAACGCGTCCGCGAACCCCTCCTGTAGGGCCGGGCCGAAGCCCTTGAGCGCGGCTTCGAGATCCGCCTGCGGCGCCAGCGTCAGCAGGCAATCCGCCAGCCGGGCGAGGTTCCAGTACAGCGCCTCCGGCTGCCGGCCGAAGCTGTAGAGTCCTTGCGTGTCGAAGTAGGCCGCCGTGAAGTTCGGGTCGTAGGCCGGCAGCCAGCGCCACGGGCCGTAATCGAAGCTCTCGCCGGTGACGTTGATGTTGTCGGTGTTGAGCACGCCGTGGACGAAGCCGGCCGCCGCCCATTGCGCGCCCATCCGCGCGACCCGCCGCGTGACCTCGCCGAGGAACGCGACGGCCCGCTCGGCCACCGACTCGCGCCAGAGATCGGGCATGTGGGTGGTGATCGTGTGATCGAGCAGCCGCGCGACGTTGCCCGGCTCGTCGAGCGCCAGGAAGCGCTGGAAGCTGCCGATGCGGATGTGGCCGTGGCTCAGGCGCACCAGCACGGCCGAGCGGGTGGGGGAGGGCTCGTCGCCGCGCTCCAAAGCCTCGCCGGTCTCGATCAGGCTGAAGCTCTTGGAGGTGTTCACGCCCTGCGCTTCGAGGAGCGCGGTGGCCAGCACCTCGCGCACGCCCCCCTTCAAGGTCAGGCGCCCGTCGCCGGCCCGCGACCACGGCGTCGTGCCGCTGCCCTTGGTGGCGAGATCGAGCAGGCGCCCGTCGCGCAGGTCGTGCAGCTGCGCAAAGAGGAAGCCGCGCCCGTCGCCGAGATCGGGATTGTACGAGCGGAACTGATGGCCGTGATAGCGCAGGGCCAGCGGCGCCGGGAACGAGCCGAGCAGGGGCTCGAACCGGCCGAACCGCGCGATCCACTCGGCGTCCGACAGCCCGTCGAGGCCGACGCGCGCGGCCCAGGGCTGGTTGCGGACGCGCAGGATGGTCTCGGGAAAGCGCGCGGCCTCGACCACGTCGAAGAAGTCGCCGCCGAGGTCGGCATGGCGGCGGGAGGGCCGCGCCGCTTGGGATGGGAAGTCTGACAAGGAAACGGCCCTCGCTGGGTTCCGGCATTCGAACGACACGCAGTGCGATAAGCCGCCCCGGCCCGATCCGTTGCGGCCCGGCGGAAGCGACGCAAACCGGTCCCGAAAAAACCCGGGCTCCATCCCGAAACAGGGCGTTGACACCGCAAGCCGCCGTTCCCTATACCGCCGATCTCCGAACCGGCCGCCTGCCCGAGCAGACGGCCGCGGGCTGGGGCGGGGTAGCTCAGCTGGTTAGAGCAGAGGAATCATAATCCTCGTGTCGGGGGTTCGAGTCCCTCTCCCGCTACCATTTCTTCAACCCGCCCAGTCTCGACGTGGCGGGTTTTTTCATGCCCGCAGGGTGCTCGAAAGCCGTGCTGCAAGGCGCGATCGCCGATGCGACGCGGCGGGGGTGATCGCGGCCGCCTCGGGCGGACGGCGCGTCGGGGATCCGGGAGGGACGTCATGCGCTGGATCGTGCCGACCGCGATCGTTCTCGCCGCGCTTCCCGCGGCCGCCCGCGCCGCCGGCGATCCGAGCCGGGACGTGCTCTGGGCGGCGCTGAAGACCTGCGTCCTCGCCAAGAGGCTCGCCGACCGGACCTTTCCCTGCCTCGACGTCGATCTCGGCGACAAGGACCGGCCTGGGACGGCGGTGCTGCGCGCGCCGGGCGAGCCGACCCACGTCGTCGTGATGCCGACGGACACGGTCGCCGGGCTCGAGGCGCCGGTGCTGCGCGGGGCGCGGGGGATCGCCTACTGGCGCGCCGCCCTCGCGGCCCGGCGCTTCGCATCCGCCCCGCTGAAGGGCCGCGTGCCGGTGGAGGAGGTCGGCCTCGCGGTGAACTCGGCCCGGGGCCGAAGCCAGGACCAGCTGCACATCCATCTCGACTGCATCAAGCCGCGGGTGCTGGCCGCCCTGCGGACGCACGGCCACGGCATCCGCGCCACCTGGGCGCCGTTCCCGGTTCCCCTCGCAGGCGACCGCTACCTCGCCCTGCGGGTGACGGCTGCCGAGGCGGAACGCTTCAACCCGTTCGCAGCGCTCGTCCGCCTGCCGGGGCGTCGGGACCTGCGGCAGACCAGCCTCGCGGCGGTCACGACCCCGGCCGGCGATCCGGATCCCGGCTACTACGTGCTGGCCTATCGGGCGCCGCGGGCGAGCGCCGAGGACCTGATGGATCACACCTGCGGGGCGGCTGACGGAGCCGCGACGCCGTAGGCCGCGTGCCGCCGGCGTCGACCGTCATCCGCAGGTCGCTCCGTGCCGTCGAGCCGAACCGGATCGGGGCCGACGAGGCGAAGCGTCATCACGCGCGAGCGCCTTCGCGCGACAACCAGTTGCCTCGACAAGGCGATCCCGGCGCTTATCCTCCACCGATGCGCTTTCCCGAAGCCAGCCGTCACCACGTCCAAGGCGGCCTGCCGCTCGATCGTCCGGATGCCTGAGACGTCGGACCGATCGCCGCGCTGCGTCCACTACGTCGGCTTCAAGGACGATCGCTACTGGAACGCCGTCCGGATCTTCGGCGGTCCCCGGGTGATCCACCGCCGCTGGGATTGGTTCGCGGTCCACGATGTCGGGCCCGACGACGTGGTCGTGTTCGCCGAGGGCGATGCCAGCCAGCCGATGGCGGCGTGGAACGCGACCGACATCGACGAACGCTGGCTCACCTGAGCCGCCGGCCCGCCGTACGCCGGACCATGATCGGGCTGCGGCACTCGGAGCAGCGCGAGCGTGCGAACCGAACCCGGATGGCGGCCGTTGATGCGCCATGACCGATCCGACATCCGCCCCAGCGTCCGACGCGATCATCGACGCCCGCCGCCGCGAGATGGCGGTCGAGCACCTGCTGTTCGGCACGATCCGCTTCGTCGCGCAGCGCCATCCGGAGCTCCTCGACGAGCTCGACGGCAGCCTCGACCACCTGTGGGACAAGGCCCACGGCGAGGCCCGCGACGACGAGGCGGTGCGCGAGATCGCGCGGCGCTTCATCAAGAGCCTGCACGCCGAAAGCTAGCAGCCGCACGGCCGCCCGCGACCTCTCGGGTTCGATGTCCCACAGGGCCGCCTTCGAGGCGGGCGGTGCCGCAGGCGGCCGGCACCGCCAGCCCCGGACCGATGCGGTCGGTGGAGAACGCATCCTCGCGTGTCGGCCGCCGTTCGTGCCGGTGCCGTCGGTTTCGGCGCGTGGTGGTGTTGTCACATAGCCCGCTGAGGTCCGGCCACGGCGAGCGCGAGACCCGCAACCCGCACTTAATTTCTTGCTTTGGGAGTGCCGGCGCGTCCGCCAGGCGACCGGCACCTTGCAGCGCGGGTGCAGCGCGAAACTTCAGGACGTGCGGCACCGCGCAGGCGCCGTGGATCGCATCGATCAGGTCGATCGCAACAACCCGCCTCTGCAGGTCGAGTGCCGTGTCGAGAAGCGGCCCGAACGCGCCCGCGCCGACCTTGCCGACCCGGACGTCGATCCGACCGAACGGCCGCAAGGGGCTCGGCGGCGATGGCCGCCACCGCCTCGGGATCGGTCGCGTCGGTCGGGATCGCGACCACCTCGTCGTTGCCGACCCGGAACTCATGACCGCGTGGCATCGGGCCCACCGATACGGCGCGCGGCCGGAACGACGCAGCCCGCGCGCGCCATGAACGCCCCAGCGGCCGCATGGGCGATACCGCTCGATGCGCCGGTCAGGACGACGGTCACCATTTGAGTTCGGACATGCTCGCGCTCCGTCGCGACGTGCTTCGCGAGGCGAGCAGGTCCGGGTTCGCGTCCTGCGCGAGACCCTTACGACATAGGCGTTTGCCGGGTTGGGGTGCCACGGCCCGATCGTGCAGGCGAGAAGAAGCTTGACCGCGGCAACTAGTACGAACGCATTATACTAGGAAATCCGGCCTATGACTTATGTCATATGCGCATTCTTAAGTTTGTTGAAGTCAAAGGCCGGAATTTATCGTAATAGAGCGCAATGCAGGTGCATCTCGTTACGCTCGGCTCACACGGCGACGTTCTGCCGTTCCTTGCGCTCGCCTCCGCCCTCAAGCGGCGCGGTCATGCCGTCGCCCTGGCGGCGCCGGCGCCGTTCGGCGGGCTGGCGAAACGGGCCGGGGTCGATTTCCACGCTCTCGGCACGCAGGCGGATTACGAGCGCACCATCCGGCACCCGGATCTCTGGCATCCGCGGCGCGGGGTCGCACCGCTTCTGCGGACCCTGTCCTCGGCGACCGAGCCGGTGTTCGACTGGCTGCGCACACGGTGGTCGGCCGAAGGCGGTGTCGTCGTGGCCTCCCCCAACAGCCTCGGCGCCCGCGTCGCGCAGGACAAGCTCGGCCTGCCCCTGGTGACGCTCCACGTCGCGCCGTTCCTGATCGAGAGCCGCCGCGACGCCCCCGTGCTTCCGGGCCTGCCGCTGGCGCACCTCCTGCCGTCGCGCACCCGGCATTGGCTCGGGCGGGGCGGGGATCGCTACGTCGTCGACCCGGCGGTGCTGCCCGGCCTGAACGCGTTTCGGGCGACCCTCGGCCTGCCGCCGGTCCGCCGGCTGCGCCACTGGTGGAACAGCCCGACGCGGATGGTGCTCACCTGCCCGGACTGGTTCGCCGAGCCGCAGCCCGATTGGCCCGAGCAGGCCGTGCAGGTCGGCTTTCCGCTCTCGGATCGCTTCGGTGACCGGGACGGGCTCGACCCGGAGGTGGCGGCCTTCCTCGACGCGGGCGCGCCGCCCATCGCCTTCACCTACGGCTCGGGAATGCGCCAGGGTCGGGCGTTCTTCCGCACCGCGACCGCTCTGTGTCGGCGCATGGGCCGCCGCGGCATCCTGCTGGCGCCGCAGGCCGATCAGGTCTCCGACACCCTGCCGCCGGAGATCCGGCACGTGGCCTACGCGCCGTTCAGCGCGCTGCTGCCGCACTGTGCCGCCCTGGTCCATCACGGCGGCATCGGCACCGTGGCGCAGGCGCTCACCGCCGGCATCCCGCAACTCGTCGTTCCGGTGGCGTTCGATCACTTCGACGAAGCCGCCCGCCTGAGGAAGCTCGGCGTGGGGGCGACGCTGAGCCGTCGCCGGTTCACGCCGTCACGCGGCGCGCGCGTCATGGATCGGCTCCTGACCTCCCCGACCGTGGCGGACGCCTGCCGCGAGGCCGCGCAGCGGGTCGCGCACGAAGACGGGCTCGGCGCGACCTGCGATGCCGTCGAGCAGGCGATCGCGGCGTGAGCCTCGGCATGACCACGAAACGTCGGTCGCACCCGGTGACGGGCGACGGCCCGGCCGATCGAGCGGTCGCGACCGTCGGGGCGACCGTCTGCGTGAGGTCAGGCTCGCGACCGCGACCTCCGCGGCACCTGACCACAGGCTCCGAACCGGGTGGCGAACGGACGGTTGGCCTCGCGACCATGGGTGGCATGGGCAGGCCTGCCCGGCATGTCGCGACGAAGGAGGTTCCGGGTGCCGTTTTCACCGAACAAGGCGATCTGCGTCCTCGGCTGCGTCGCCTGCCTACTGGGGCCGGCATGGCCTGCCGCGGCGCAGAGCACGGGCTACGTCACCGGCTTTCCGGGCAAGGATCCGGCCGGCGACGACGAGATCGGGTGGGGGCCGGCCTACAGGCCGGAGACGAGCTTCTCGCAACCCGGCACGCCGCCGACGCCCGGCGATTTCGCGGGCGCGGCCTATCGGGCGCGCACGGGCCGCGGGCCCTACGACGACGTGCAGAACGTCCGTAGCATGCGGCAGGTCCGTACAGAGCCCAGCGAGCGGTTCGCGACGGCATCGCAGCGCATCGTCCGCGCGCGTCGGATCGGCAAGCGGTCAGCGGCCGCACACGGCCACGTCCGGCACCGGGCGGCACGGCAGGCGATCCGATGAAGGGGCCCTTTCGCGTCGACCGCGACGCGTCTTCCGCGCGAGGGCGACGCTACAGGAAGTCGATCTTCCGGGCGAAATAGTCGCTGTGCGGATTGACGCCCATCGGCTCGGACGAGACGAAGGGCCGGGCCGCCTGGAACACGATCATCGCCATGATGGCCGCCATCGACCCTCCGACCGGTGCCGATACGATGGCCAGGACCGGCGAGTATTTCCAGAGCAGCAGAGTCGTGATCGCGAGCCCGACGGCCGACGCCAGCACGATCCGAAAGATGCAGCATTCCGACGGTTGCATGCTTGCCTCCCAACCTGAGCACGTAAATCATAGGTTGTTAACATTGCCAAACATTCAATCGTGCCGTGTGTGCGTACTCATCCGCAAGGCATGACCGTGGCTTACCGCGTGCAGGCTTCGGCCTCGCGGTTTTTCGGAAGGCTGTTGCACCCCGGTCACGCTGGATCACGGCGGGCAACGCTCCGCCGGCGGCGTCTCCTGCAATCATCCTGGCACCGACCTTGCTCCGGATGGTGCACCGCGACGTGTTGCGACGCAGCGTGCGCACCGGCACGTCACGGCCGAGGTCGGATCGCCATCTCTGGATCGACGCAGATCGCGGTGCGGCTGCACCGCCGGCGGATCGCTTCGCCACAACCGGTAAGGATGCCAAGCATGAAACTGAAGCTGTTCAGCTACGCGATGATCGGGGCCTTCGCTTTCGGCCTCGTTGCGACCGTCATCGGGACGGCCAGCGTGATTGTCGGCTTCTGACCGAAGGACTTGGGGCGCGCGCGACGGGGCAAGGTCCCGCCGCGCGCGTCCCATGCTGGATCGGACCCACGCATTCAGGGCCCTGGTTCGGCGGTGATCGAACGCTAGGTGCGTGTGCTTGAGCGACGGCGATCCGCCGGCGCGAGCCGGATACCGTCCCATGGCCTTGGAAAAGCATTCCGATCAGGATGCGCACCTTTCCGCCACCGATCCGAACATTGTGGCCTTCGCCATGATCGAGGGTGGGCGGGTGATCCACGTCGAGATCCCGGTCGACGTGATGCATGCCGAGTTCGGCGCGACCAAGCTCGGGCCGGTCGACTTCTTCGAGTCGCATCGTGCCGTGATCGAGGGAACCGCGAAGCAGACCTATGAGCGCCTGTCCGAGCCGAGCGACCGCGTTCGGATCGGTGCTGCGGATTTTGCCGCGCCGGGCTCGCGGGCCAATGCGGCGGACGAGGTGACCTGACCGAGGACGACCCGTCGAGGCTCCCCGGCTCGGACGCGAACGGCACCGCGGATCATGCCGCCGGCGCCGCTCGGAACATCGCGACGCGCTTGCGAGAACCGCGACCGATCACAGGACGTTGCTCTTCCGAACCGGAGAGTCCCCCATGCCCGATCAGGTCGCCAACACCGAAGATCTCGCGAACACCACCTACGACGCCGGCCGTCCCGCCGACGCTGGGGAAACGCGTGATGCGCCAGCCGCCCGGAAGCCGGAGGAAGGCCTGACCGACGCGACCAGTTCCGAGCCGCTCCCGGTGCCGGGAGAGGATGCCGAGGTCGGCCTGGCCCAGAAGGGCACCGGCGAGGCCGCGGTCGTCCGCCGCGAAACCGAGATCTGAAGGACCGTGTCCGCATGACCGACGACACCACCGACACCCAGGCCCAGCGGATGCCGCAGGGAAAACCGAAGCCGAACGGCGCGGCGATCACGCCCCAGGACACCGTCACCGGGGAGACCAAGCCGGGCGCGGGCCCGATGGACCGGCCGGGAACGGAGGCCGAGGATAAGGCTCGGCGTCCGTAGGCCGCCAGGCGCGGCTGGACCCGACGACGCGAACTCGCAACCTGTCCCGAACGCGGATCGGCGCGAGCCGCTGGGTTCGCCATGCCATAAGGTCCGATCGGCGAAGCGACGCCGCCACGCCGTCCCGTCGAGGCCGCGAGGCCTCCGGCAGCGTGACGGCATCGGCGCTTTCGGTGGGACGGACCCGATCAGCCGGTCTTCTCGACGGCGCTCGGCAGGACGAGCGGCGGCGTCTGCTGGTGCTGGATCACGCGCCAGACCTCGTGCGACACGCGTCGATAGGTCGAGGTGCAGTTCGCCTGATACGCCTCGTCGTCGCGCGCGGCCTCGACGTGGTAGGCGACCACGATGATGCCCTCCTGCGGCCGGGCGATCTGGCCCTTCGAGAACGCGACCTCGGTCCATCGCGGCGTATGAGCGACGGCCTCGATCGCCTGGGTGCCGCTGAGCACGAAGGGCGGGTGCGGCAGCACCATGAGGCACTCCTCGTCGACGAGCTCGCGATAATGGTCGGGACTGCCGTCCCAGAGGCTCTTCTCGAAAGACCAGACCCGGTCGTCGTCCATGGCGTTCACCTCAAGCAGCGGGAAGTCCCTCGGAGAAGTGCGGTCGCACCGCTTCGTTCCGTCGTGCCGCGACCCTGCGAGCGGGTCGACCGCTTGAAGCTCGGGTCGTCCGAAACCGTAAAACGGTATCGCCGACGCGCCCGAACGCGCTTGGCCCGACGTCGCGCAACGATCTTCGCAGAGGGTCATTCCGGCTCGGCGAGGGCCCGCACTGTGCTTCGGAAGCCTTGTCGGACCACGGCCGAACTCTGACGCCGGGCCGGACGCCGCAGTCGCTTTCCGGTCGGCCGAAGCTCCGATATCTAAATTCGGCACATCATCGACGGCATCGCTCTTGCCGAAACTTGGTGCGTTCGCCATTTCTTGTCTCACTCACGGACAAGCGGGGGCCCGCGATCCGGGATCGAAACGATGTCCTCATCAACGACGGAACGGCTCCTCGATGTCGGCGGCCCCTTGAGCCGCCGATCGACGGTCATCGCCAACGTGCGCTGGTTCCGAAAGCTCGCCGCGCGCGCGCTTCGCGACGGCGCGCCGAATGCGGAGGTGCGGGCGGCCAACGCCCGAGCCGCCGCGCGCATCCTGATCCGTCAGGGGAAGCGCGAAGCGCTGGTCGACCGCATGATCCGTGAGACGCAAGGGGCCGACGTTTAGGCCTTCCGCACCGATCCACGCCCTTCGCGAACAGTCCGCCGGCGCGCCGCATCCACGCACCGGCGGCCGACGGTCAGTGCCCGGCCGGCGCCGGCTGACCCGGCTGGAGCCAGGTCTTCAGCGCGTCGAGCCAGCCGGCAGGCAGCACGACCCAGCTCGGCAGGGCGGGCAGGACGTTGGCGGCCGAGCCGTTCCAGCGGCCGGCGAGGGTCTGGCGGCTTTCCGCATCCATCTCGCGGATCTTCATGTCGAGGATCTTCTCCTGGATCGGCAGCGTCTGCATCTGCGCCTGAGCCGACTGGGCGTTCTTCATCGCCACGAAGGTCAGGTCGATCGCCTTCTGGATCTCGGGGTTGTCAAAGGTCAGACCCTCGGCGTAGCCGAGCGTCGTCACCGTGATCCCCATCGGCTCGTAGACGCGCCGGACCTCCTTCTCGACGGCCTCGATGATCGCGGCCTTGCCGTGGATCGCCTCGTCGGTGGTGCGGCGGCCGAACTCCTTGGCCATCGCCGCCTGGACGGTGCGGTGGACGTTCTCGTCGACCACCTCGGCCAGCGACTTGCCCTGGATCACGCTCGCGAAGTTCACCTGCGGGTCGCTCGCGTTGCCGCCGGTGGCACGCGCGCCGAACCAGTAGACGAACTTGCTCGCATCCTCCTCCTTCACGAAGGCCGAGACGACGACGCCGGTGCGCAGGGTCACCGATTCCGCGGTCTCGAAGCGGATGCCCTGGTCCTTGGCCGAGGTGCCGCGATCGGTCGAGCTCACCCATTCGCGCGAGACCGGCGACCGGTCGACGAGCATCAGCCGCGCGGCGGGCACGTAGTAGTCGTAGGCCCAGCCGGGATTGCGGATCAGCGTGTGCGGGATCTGGACCCGCTTCATCGCGACCTTGCGCTCGTTCAGGAACTGCTCGGACATGAAGGCCGCCTGGCCGGACTTCGATTCGCCGACCTCGGGGATGAGGAAGGCGGTCTGGTTCGGCAGGACCTCGACGAATTCCGGGTAGTCGCGGGTGTCGTAGTAGGCCTGCGCCGGCTCGGGCTGCGCCTCGACCAGCAAGCCCGCGACCGCGAGCCCGGCATATCCGGCCCCGCGCCGTCCGACGCACCAGATCGCGGCGATCAGGGCCAGGGACAGGATTGCCGCGAACGGGCCAGCGCCGTTCAGGGCCGTCGCGGCCCAGGCGGTCTCGGCCGCCGGCCAGTCGGCATCCTGGAACTGGCGGGCCGCGATGCGCCCGGCCTCCGCGGCGCCGAGCCGGTCGCCCGGCCCTGCACGCAGGACGAAGACATCCGTGCCGACGACGAGCGTCGTCAACGCGATACGAAGCGTGGTGCTCATGGATGGGGGTCTGCAGCGAGACGTGAGATGCCCCAGATGGCCTGGGGCCGTCACCGTGGGCGGAGGGCACGCCGGAGTCTCGCCGGGGCCGCGTCGCGCGGTGCTCGCCGACCGGGATGGCGGCGAACGACGGTGATCATCGCGCCGCGTCGTGTGCGCCGCAACACCAAAGCGACAGGCGGTGCGTGCGGCGCGGACAACGAAGCCATGCGACCCTTGCAGGTCGCCGGCCTCACCGGCCGAGGGACGGGCCGCCGGCCGCACCGCCGGTGCCGGGCGGTCCGCTGGTCGGCGTCCCGCCGATGTTCACGCTCGGGGTGGTACCGGGCACGGACGAGTTGCTCGGGTTGGCCTCGTTGCCGCGGGTGATCGGGCTCGGGCCGAGGTCGCGCGCTCCGCCGCCAACACCGCCGGTGCCGGGAGGGGCGGTGACGCCGGTATTGCCGGCGCCGCCCGTGACGATCTGCGCCGAGGCGGGACCGCTTAGGAGAACTCCGAGCGCGGAGGCGAGTGCGATCGTCGAGCGTGTCATCGGGCCGTCCATTTTATGAGAGGTCGCACGGCAACGGACGGAAGCAGACGCGGTTCATCCGAAACCCGGGGGATTCGGCAGGTCGACCACCGGCCTATCCTCGGCGGCATCGCTGCGAGGTCGCTCAAGTCGCTCTTCGATGGCTGGCACCGCTTCTCGACCGGTCGACGGGGTTGCCCTAGGCTTCGGCGACACGAGGATGTCCGGCATGCGAGGGCACGGGGTGAGGAGCGTGCGTTTCCCGAAGCGATCACGTCCGTCGGCCCCGCCGTCGACGTTCTCTGCGGTGCTCGTGGCGATGGTCGCCCTCGTGCCGGCGGCGTCCGCGGCGCCGCGCGGGGACGGATCTCGGCACGTCGTCGTGAAGTACGGCCTCAGCTTCCTCAATCTCGGCGTCGGCACCGCGGATCTCACGGCCGACCTCACCCCCGAGCGCTACGCGATCGGCCTCACCGGGCGCCTCACCGGTCTCGCCGGCTGGTTCTTCCAGGGCGACGGCACGGCGCGGTCGAGCGGGCGCCTGTCGCCGGCCGGGGCGGTGCCGAGCACCTTTCGGATCGACAGCCGCTACGGCACCGCACCGGTGCGCGTGCTGGTGACGTTCGATGCCGGCACCGTCCGCAAGGCGGAGGTCGAGCCCGAGCCGCAGCCGAAACCCGATCGCGTCCCGGTCACCGCCGCCGACACGACCAACGTCACCGATCCGATCGGCATGCTGGCGGTGCAGGTCGGCCCCGGCCCGCTGGTCCCCGCCATGTGCGATCGGCGCATCCCGGTCTTCGACGGCGCCGCCCGCGCCGACATCGCGCTGTCGCGCGGCACGGTGGTCCAGGTCGCCGCCGGGCCCTACCGCGGGCCCGCGCTCGAGTGCCGGATCCGCTGGATCCCGGTGGCGGGCCACCGCGCCAAGGGTTCGTCAGTGCGCCGGATGTCGGAGAACGACGACATGCGCGTGCGCCTGGCCCCGATCACGGAAGCCGGGCTGCTGCTGCCGCTCTCGATCGCCGTCGGCACCGGCTGGGGCACGGCGCGCATCGAGGCGACGAGCTGGAATGCCGCGCCGGCCAAACCCGCCCACGCGGATCCATGAGGCCGGCTCGGGGCTTTCGGCATCGCGGCCCATGTTCGGACCTGGCGCCCCATGCGTCGGACGAAGGCCGCAGGAGGACGATGCGATGCGACGCCCACCCTTTGCGATCCGATCGCTCGCGGCCCTGGCGATGATCGTCCTCCCGGTCGCGGGCATGCCCCGCGCCCAGGCTCAGACCGTCGCGGCGCCGCCGTCCGGCTCCGCGGCGGCGACGCCCGACAACGCGATCCTGCTCACGGTCTTCCTGAAGCACGACCAGTCGCGGCCGCTGGCCGAGCTGAACGCGCAGCTCACCCGGCAGGGGTTCTACAAGGCCTTCCCGCCGCCCGGCATCGAGGTGGTGTCGTGGAACGTCGTGATGGGCATCGGCCAGGTCATCGTCCTGCGCCTGCCGGCGAACCGGACCCGCGAGATCAACCGCGTGCTGGAGGATACCGCCTGGGGCGCCTACCGGACCGAGTTCTACCCGACCTACGATTACAGGGCCGTCGGCCTCGGCGAGCACGAGAAGGCGCAGTAGGCCGCACCGATGACGACCGGTCAGGCCCGGCTTCGGCTCGGGCCACGGCGTTGAAGGCCGCTCTCGCGAGCGTCGTCGCAGACGTCTTGCGCTCCCCGCGGGCGTCCCGCGCCGATGCCCGCCGGCGGCATCGGCGCGGCGGACACGTCGCGCGGCGGATCGCCCGATGCGGCATCTCGAGCCGATGTTTCAGACCGGACTTGGTCTGGCTCCCTGTCCGTGGCATAATCGGCGCATGAGCGATACATCAACGAACATCCATCCGTACTCCCTGGAGATCATTCCCCCGAAGGCCGACGGCGGCTCGTATCAGTGGGCCATCCGCAAGAATGGCAAGCTGACCCAGCGCTCCGACCGGAGCCTGCCGAGCGAGGCGAAGGCCCGCGAGAGCGGCCTCGGCCAGATCGAGAAGCTGCTGTCGGGCGTCGGCGACCGCTAAGGCCCACGACCCTTCGATTTGCGAGACAGGAACGGCGCGGCCCCCCAGGGTCCGCGCCGTTCCGCTTTCCGGGCGTCGTCGTCGCCGCATCCCCGGGCCGGACGACAGGGTTCGACCGCAGGACGGTTGCCATGTCCGCCCCGGCGCCAATGTAAGGCTCATGCTCGAAACGAACCGCCAAGCCCAGACCATCGTCGCCAAGCCGGACGCGCCGCCGACCCTCGACGCGCTGACGCGCCAGCGCCTCGGGCGCCATCTCCAGGCGCTCTACGAGCCGGTGATCGACGAAGCGCTCGATCCACGCCTGGCCGAATTGATGCGGCAGCTCGACGACGATCGACAGGGCGGTTCCTGACGCCGCGTTCCGAAGCGGGGGGAACGCTGCGCTCCGTCATCGGTACGGAACGTCCGACGCTTGCATGGTGCGTCGCAACGCACTATTGGTGCGTTGCGGGATAGCGATGGCGTCGCAGTCCTGCTGCCCATCTTGGGCGTTTCCTCCCTAGACTTCGGGCCGCTCCTTTCGGGGCGGCCTTTTTTCTGTCCGGGCCGTCGCGTCGACCGGGGACGACACGTCCTGGCAAGCGCGCTGATGCGCGATCCGGCGGACGGCGTTATCCTCGTCCGGCCGAAGCTGCGACCCGAACCTCGGTCCGACGGAGCGGATGCCCGGCCCCACCGCGTGCGAGGGACTCGACGCATGAGCAACGTGATTCGTCCCACCTTCGGCCGCCAGCCGCATCCCGTCGACGCGGAGTCCGACGAGGCGGCCTATCAGCCGCTTCGGGTCTACGGCGAGGCCGCCGGCCACGTCGTCGCCCTGGTCGAGGATCCCGACGCGCCGGCCGGCGCCGTGCTCAAGGTCGTGGTCGGGCCGCTTTCGGGAAACATCGTCGAGGCCGTCGCGGTCCTGCCCCGGACGGAGGCCGGCGAGATCGATGCCGAGCTCGTCGGCATGGCGGTGCTGCGCACCCTCGCGCTGATGGATTAGGGCGTCGGCCCGGGAAAGCCGCCGTTGCCGTTGCGCCGAGACGCGGCATGCGCATCCCCAAAGGCGCGGCGATCGGGTAGCGTGTCGCCCGATCGGAGGACCGCACCGGCAACCTCCCCCATCCCGGCCACGGACGGGTCGAACCCCATGCCAGCCCTCGACCCGTTGCGCGACCGCCTCGGGGCGGCCCCGGCGCTCCACGATCCGGACACCGCCGCCGCCCGGCTCGGCGACGTCGAAGGCGCATTCCCGGCGGGGTTCCTCACGCCGCCCCTGCGGGCGCTGCTCCTCGGGATCGCCGACCATTCCCCGTTCCTGTGGCGGCTGATCGCACAGGCGCCGGAGCGCTTCGTCGCCCTGGTCGAGAAGGCCCCGGAAGCGTCCGATGCGGCGATCACGGCGCGCCAGCGCGCCGCCGGGCGCGCGGGCGGCACGAAGCCGGACCTCGTCGCGATCGGGCGAGCGCTCCGGTGGAACCGGGCGGAGCATGCGCTGCTCGTCGCGCTGGCCGATCTCGGCGGGCTCTGGGACCTCCCGACGGTGACGAAGGCCCTGTCGGACTTCGCCGACGCGTCCGTCGGCGCCGCGGCCGACGCGCTCCTGCTCCAGGCGGCCGGGGCGGGGAAGCTGCATCCGCCCGACCCGGGCGACCCGCAGGCCGGTTCGGGGCTCGTCGTCCTCGGCCTGGGCAAGCTCGGCGGGGGCGAACTCAACTATTCCAGCGACATCGACCTGATCGTGTTCTTCGACGCCGCCCGCGCGCCGCTCGCCGACGGCGTCGAGGCGAAGCCCTTCTTCGCCAAGGTCGCGCAGGGCATCGCCAAGCTGTTGGAGGAGCGCACCGCCGAGGGCTACGTCCACCGGGTCGATTACCGGCTGCGGCCCGATCCCGGCTCGACCGCGGTGGCGCTCTCCACCGATTTCGCCTTCGACTACTATCAGTCGCTCGGCCAGAACTGGGAACGGGCCGCCTTCATCAAGGCTCGGCCGATCGCCGGCGATCGCGAGGCCGGCGCGCGCTTCCTGGCCGAGCTGACGCCGTTCATCTGGCGCAAATACTTCGACTTCGCCGCCATCGCCGACATCCACGCGATGAAGCGCCAGATCCACGTTGTGCGCGGGCACGAGGCCCTCGCCGTCGGCGGCCACGACATCAAGCTCGGCCGCGGCGGCATTCGCGAGATCGAGTTTTTCGTCCAGACGCAGCAGCTGGTCTTCGGCGGGCGGCGCCCGGAACTGCGCGGCAGCCGGACGGTGCCGATGCTGGGCCGCCTCACCGACGCCGGCTGGATCACCGGGGCCGCGCGGGACGAATTGCGCGCGGCCTACGCGTTCCTGCGCACGATCGAGCATCGCCTGCAGATGCGTCGCGATGAGCAGACGCAGCGCCTGCCGCTCGAGCAGGACGATCTCACCGCCTTCGCACGCTTCTGCGGCTTCGCCACGCGCGCGGCGTTCGAGGCGGCGCTCCTGCACCATGCCGGCCGTGTCCAGGCCCATTACGTGCTGCTGTTCGAGACCGCGCCGAGCCTCTCGGCCGAGGTCGGCGACCTCGTCTTCAGCGGCAGCGAGGACGATCCCGCGACGCTGGCCACGCTTTCGTCGCTCGGCTTCGCCGAGCCGGCGCGCACGATCGAGACCGTGCGCGGCTGGCATTTCGGCCGGCGCCCTGCGGTGCGCACCGCGCGCGCGCGCGCCGTCCTGACCGAGCTGCTGCCGAGCCTGGTCCAGGCGCTCGGCGGCACGGCGGAGCCGGACGCGGCGCTGAACACCCTCGACCACGCCTTCGGAAGGATGCCGGACGCGGCCGAGCTGCTGACGATCCTGCTCGCGCACGAACGCCTGCGCCTGCTGTTCGCTGACATCCTCGGCACCGCGCCGCGCCTCGCGGCGACCGTCGGGAGCGGCCCGCACGTGCTCGACGCGGTGCTCGATCCCGACTTCGTCCTGCCGACCACCGATGCGGGGGCGATCGCCGCGCAGTACCGGGCGCTGGTCGGCAGCCCGGGGGACCACGAGACCTTCCTCGACCGCAGCCGCGACGCGGCCCGGCAGCTGCGCTTCGTCACCGGAGCGCGGCTGCTTTCGGGCATCCTGTCGGCGGCCCAGGCCGGCGAGGCCTATTCCGGGATCGCCGAAGCCGCGGTCGCCGCCAGCCTCGCGGCGGTCGAGCGCGGGTTCGCGGCGGAATACGGCACGGTGCCGCAGGGGCGCTGCGCGATCCTCGCCGTCGGCCGCCTCGGCTCGCGCCAGCTCACGGCGGAATCCGACCTCGACCTCATCGTCGTCTACGATTTCGACCCCGAGGACCGCACCACCACGGGCCCGAAGGCGATCGACGCGGTGGTGGCCTACAACCGCCTCGCCCAGCGGCTCTACGCGGCGCTGACCGTCCAGACCCGGCGCGGCGGCCTCTACGCCGTCGACCTGCGCCTGCGGCCGGGCGGCGAGCACAGCCCGACCGCGGTGCAGGTGCGGGGCTTCGTCGCCTATCACCAGGACGAAGCCGAGATCTGGGAGCACATGGTGCTGACCCGGGCACGCGTGATCGCGGGCGATGCCGGCCTCGGCGGCGAGATTGCGGCGCGCATCCGCGAGACCGTGGCGCGGCCGCGCGACGCGACCGCGGTGTGCGCGGCGGTGCGCGACATGCGCGGGCTGGTCGCCCGCGAGAAGGGCCATCGCGGGCCGCTCGACCTGAAGCTGGCGCCGGGCGCCCTGCTCGATCTCGAGTTCCTGGCCCAGGCCCTCGTGCTCGGCCACGCGCAGGCCGATCCCGATCTGGTCGGCGCCACCGCCGACGCGGTGCTGGAGCGGGCCGGCGCCCGCGGGATCCTCCCCATCGACACCGCAACCCGGCTCGCCGACGCCTATCGGCTGTTCGACACGGTGCATCATTGGCAGCGGCTGGTCGGCGCGGACGGGTCGGCGCCGTCGCGCGGCGCGCTGGCCCGCATGGCCACGGCGATGGGCGTCCCAAGTGCCGAGACCCTGGTCGCGCAGATTCAGGCCGAGCGGCGCGCGACGCGTAAGATCCTTCTCGCTCTTCGACGCCCGAAGCACTGACGTCGCCGCATCGTTCGACGCCGAACGACTTCGCCGAGCTTCAAGGCGGGTATCTTAGGTTGTGGAAATCTGCCACAACCTTGACCGCTCGGCATCACCACTGGTGTCGCGCGGTCGGAGACCATCGTGAACGACGCACCGCGCCCCACCGACCTGAGGACCCTCGCCACAGCGGCACCGGGGGCGGGGCAGCGCCGGTTCGCCGGCCTCGCCTGCGCAGCCTTCACCGCGCTGACCTTCGCGCTGCTCCCCGTCGCAGGCCGCCCGATGGCCCCGATGCCGGGCTTCGTGGCGAGCTATCAGTCCGCGCTCGTCGTCGTCTACGCGGTGACCACCGTGCTGTTCTTCGCGCAGTACGGCCGCACCCGCTCGGTGCCGCTGCTGGTGCTCTCGGCAGGCAGCCTCTACGTGACGCTGATCGTCGCGGTTCAGCTTCTCAGCTTTCCGAACGTGTTCGGTGCCGACCGCATCCTCGGCTCGAGCCCGGCGACGACGACGTGGCTCTGGACCCTGTGGCATCTCGGGCCGCCGCTGTTCGCGCTCCCCTACGCGATCATGGAGGGCGACGGCCGTACGAGGCTGATCGCACCCGACCGATCCGCGCGTGCCGGGATCGCCACGGCGATCGGCGTCGCGGCGGCGGTAGCCGGCCTGAGCTACCTCGTGGTCGCCCATGTCGATCGGCTGCCGACGACGGTCGTCGGCGACGACTACTGGGCGCTGACCACCTCCGGCGTCGGGCCGGCGGTCGTCGCGCTCACCCTGGCCTCGCTGGCGATCCTCTGCTGGACGACGCGCCTGCGCAGCCTGCTCCAGCTCTGGCTCGCGGTCTCGCTGTTCCTGCTGCTCCTCGACAACCTCGTGACGCAGACGGGCGCGGCGCGCGGCACCGTCGGTTGGTTCGCCGGGCGGATCGAGGCGCTGATATCGGGCGTCGTCGTCCTGTGTGCCTACCTGCGCAAGGTCGATCTGCTCTACGGCCACGCCGAGCGCATCGCCGAGGCGCGCGAGCGCCAGCGCGCCGACCTCCAGGCCGCACGCGACCACCTTGCCATCGCGCTGGACGCCGCCGACATGGGCGACTGGGAGTTCGACCTCGCCGCCGGCGCCTCCCGCCGGAGCCTGCGCCATGATGCGATCTTCGGATACGACGCCCTGCAGCCGCGCTGGGACGTCGCGACGACCCTCGCCCACGTCGTCCGCGAGGATCGCGACGTCGCGGAGGCGGCCTTCGCCGCCGTCGCCGCCACCGGATCGCTCGACCTGCAATGCCGCATCCTGCGCGCCGGCGACGGCGCGACGCGCTGGATCGAGCTCAAGGGCCGGGCGGCGCGGGACGAGGCCGGCCGGGCGACCGGCCTCGCCGGAATCGTCGTCGACGTCACCGCCCGCCAGGACGCGGACGAACGCCTGTATCAGGCTCAGAAGATGGAGGCGATCGGCCAGCTCACCGGCGGCATCGCGCACGACTTCAACAACCTGCTGACCATCGTCATCGGCAACCTCGACATGATCGTCCGGCGCCCGGGCGACGCGCAGCGGGTCGAGCGCCTCGCCGGCTCGGCGATGACCGCGGCGCGGCGCGGTGCCGAGGTGACCGAGAAGCTGCTGTCCTTCTCGCGCCGGCAGGTGCTGCGGCCCGAGACGGTCAACCCGAACCGCCTGCTGAAGGATTTCCACACCCTGCTGCAGCGCGCCGTCGGCGAGACCGTCGCCGTCGAATTCGACCTCGACCCCGCGCTCGATCCGGTGCGGCTTGACCCCGGCCAGTTCGAGAGCGCGATCCTCAACCTCGCGGTCAACGCCCGCGATGCGATGCCGTCCGGCGGCCGCCTTCTGATCCGGACCGAGAACCTGACCGCGACGGGCGAGCCGGGTGCCGCGCCGCCGGAACTCGCGCCCGGGCACTACGTCCACGTCGCGGTCAGCGACACCGGCCTGGGCATGGAGGCCGGCACCGCTTCGCGCGCCTTCGAGCCGTTCTTCACCACGAAGGAAGTCGGCAAGGGCACCGGCCTCGGGCTGAGCCAGGTCTACGGGTTCGCACGCCAGGGCGGCGGGCAGGTCGTGCTGCAGAGCGAGGTCGGCACGGGCACGACCGTGTCGATCTACCTGCCGCATTCGAAGGAGCAGCCCGCAGCGGCCCGCCCCGAGGGCCCGATGCCGCTGCGCCGAGCGACCGACGGCGAGGTGATCCTCGTGGTCGAGGACGAGCCGGCGGTGCTCGACATGGCGGTCGAGAGCCTGAGCGAGCTCGGCTACCGCACCCTGACCGCGACCCGTGCCGCCGAAGCGCTCGCCCGCCTGCAGGGGCCGGAGCGGGTCGACATCCTGTTCTCCGACGTGGTGATGCCGGGCGGCATGAACGGGGTACAGCTCTCCGTCGCAGCGCGTCGCCTCCGGCCGGACCTGCGCGTGTTGCTCGCCTCCGGCTACACGGCGTCCGCGTTCGGCGAGGACGGCCTGCCGGCCGACCTGCCCCTGCTCAACAAGCCCTACGGCCGCGAGGATCTGGCCGACAAGCTGCGGGTGGTCATGGGGCGGCGCTGAGGCGCGCCCGGCGGTTGAGGAACCACGCCAGCGCGATCATCGCCGCGAGGCCGCCGAGGTTGACGCCCACCTGCAGCGGCCAGCTCGGCCCGAAGGTGCGGTAGCTGATCCGCCCGATCAGCGCCGCGAGGCAGCCCAGCGCGAACACTTCGAGCGAATGGCGCCCGCACCATTCGAGCGGCCGCAGGCGCGGGCTCGTCGCGAGGCGGTGGAGCACGGGAGAGCCGAACAGGAGGTAGATCAGCGCGAGGATGTGCAGGAGCCGCAGCGGCGAGACCCGGGCCTTGTCCGGCACCGCCATTTCGAACGGCCTCATATCCGGCAGGCCGAAGACGTCCCAGGGGACGGCCTGGAACAGCGAGACGGCGAGATAGGCCCAGCACGCCGCCGTGAGCCAGGCGCGGCGCGGCAGCAGTCCGTCGCCGGCCGCGATCATCACGGCGAGCGCCATCCCGATCGCGAACAGGAACTGCCAGGCGAACGGGTTGAAGTACCAGCCGTCGTCGGCCGCCGCGTTCGGCAGGTTGAGGGCCGGGTCGAGGTTGGCCAGCACCCAGACCAGGCCCGACAGGCTCAGCACCGCCCAGACGCTGCGGCGGATGCCGGCATAGTAGAGTGGAAACGCCGCCAGCAGCACGATGTAGAGCGGCAGGATGTCGAGGTAGTTCGGCAGGGCGTTGAGCAGGAGCCCGCGCCACAGGCCGGACCACAACCCCATCTGCAGCAGCGGCGCGACCCCGAAGCGCGGGACGAGGCCGGTCGCGTCCATCCAGGCGCGCACGATCAGCAGGGTGGCGAGCAGCAGGCCGGCCTGGAACACGTAGATGCGCAGGCACCGCATCGCGATCCGCTTCAGGGTCTCCGGCACGCCCGCCCGCCGGAACAGGCCGCCATAGGCCACCGTCGCCGAGTAGCCCGCAAACAGAACGAACAGCTCCGCGGCATCCGAGAAGCCGAGATTGTGCGGCGTGATCAGCGCCGGCGCGTTGTTCGGGATGTGGTCGATGAAGATGATCAGCAGGGCGAGGCCGCGCAGGACGTCAACGCGCGGGTCGCGCTTGCGCGACGCAGGTGCGGGATCGGTCACGCGGACAATCGGAGGAGGGCGCAGGGCATCGGCATCTCGGAAGGCGTCGCCGCATGCTCTCGCACGCGGCGGGCCGGTCGAGCCAGCGCGCATCGCGGCGGCGCAGGCGCGATCCGATCACGATCGAACGACGGCCGGCCGGAGCGTCCGCGGGAGACGGCCGCAAAGCGGTCTCCGCGTGAGCCGGCCGTGTGCGGCCCCTACATCGCCAAGGCGCAATCGCGCCTGGCATTTCAACCGCCTTGCGCGGAGCGGCGTCGGGGCCGAATGACAGAAAGCGGCAGGATAATACGTTTCGCAGGCCTCTTCAGGTCTGGTATATTGCATACCTGCTGAATCGATGCATGATGCAGACACGCGAACAGAGAGTCGCAGGCGGAGGAGACCGGGATGGAACGTCAGGACGCCCCTGCGGCGAAATGGTGGCAGCTCGCCTTCGGCGTGCTCTGCATGGCGATGATCGCCAACCTTCAATACGGCTGGACGCTGTTCGTCGACCCGATCGACGCGGACCACCATTGGGGCCGGGCCTCGATCCAGCTCGCCTTCACCGTCTTCGTCGCCACCGAGACCTGGCTCGTGCCGGTCGAGGCCTGGTTCGTCGACAATTACGGCCCCAAGGTCGTCGTCGCCTTCGGCGGCGTGATGATCGCCCTGGCTTGGGTGATCAACGCCTACGCGGGATCGCTGCCGGTGCTGTATCTCGGCGCGGTGGTCGGCGGCATCGGCGCCGGGTCGGTCTACGGCACCTGCGTCGGCAACGCGCTGAAGTGGTTCCCGGATCGCCGGGGCTTGGCCGCCGGCGCCACCGCCGCCGGGTTCGGCGCGGGCGCCGCGATCACCGTCGTGCCGATCGCGAAGATGATCGCCTCGAGCGGCTACCAGAGCGCGTTCCTCACCTTCGGCCTGATCCAAGGCGCGGTGGTGGTGTTCCTCTCGATCTTCCTGCGCAAGCCGAGGCATGCCGGGCCGATCCAGCGCCGGCGCCACAACCTGCCGCAGAGCCAGGTCGACCGCACCCCAAGCGAGACCGTGCGCACCCCGGTGTTCTGGGTGATGTACGCGATGTTCGTGATGGTCGCGGCCGGCGGCCTGATGGCGGCGGCGCAGATCGCCCCGATCGCCCACGACTTCCACGTCGCCGACGTGCCGGTGAGCATGCTCGGCCTGACCATGGCGACGCTCACCCTGGCGATCTCGCTCGACCGGATCTTCGACGGGTTCGGCCGGCCGTTTTTCGGCTGGGTCTCCGACCAGATCGGACGCGAGAATACGATGTTCATCGCCTTCTCGACCGCCGCGGTCGCGGTGCTGCTGCTCCTGAGCTACGGCACCACCCCGGCGGTGTTCGTGCTGGCGACCGCCCTCTACTTCGGCGTGTTCGGCGAGATCTACTCGCTGTTCCCTGCCACCTGCGGCGACACGTTCGGCTCGAAGTTCGCCACCAGCAATGCCGGGCTGCTCTACACCGCGAAGGGCACCGCCTCGTTCCTGGTGCCGTTCGGCAGCCTGATCGCCGCGGCGTACGGCTGGTATGCGGTGTTCGGCATGATCGTCGCCCTCAACCTCGCCGCGGCGGCGCTGGCGATCTTCGTCCTGAAGCCGATGCGGAGCCGCTACCTCGCCCTCGACGCCACGCTGCCGGTGCCGAAGGCCGAGCCCGTCCGGATCGCCTGAGGCGGCGGGTCCGTCGCTTCAGGGCCCGCCCCCTTCGACGATCGCTCGATCGACCCGCGCGCGGCGCGGATCCTGCGACCAGCCATCCGGGGCCGAGGCCCCGGAGCGGCCCAACATTCATCCATTCGGGAGGCCGAGATGTCCGCACGCGCCCAAGTCATCGATATGCACACCGCCGACGTCAACATGGCCGAGGCCGACACGCAGCCGGCGCTGACCGACGGCTTCCACCTCGTCATCGACGCGCTCAAGCTCAACGGCATCACCACGATCTACGGGGTGCCCGGCATCCCGATCACCGATCTCGGGCGCCTCGCCCAGGCCGAGGGCATCCGGGTGATCTCGTTCCGGCACGAGCAGCATGCCGGCAACGCGGCCGCGATCGCCGGCTTCCTGACGAAGAAGCCGGGCATCTGCCTCACGGTCTCGGCGCCGGGCTTCCTCAACGGCCTGACGGCGCTCGCCAACGCCACCACCAATTGCTTCCCGATGATCCTGATCTCGGGCTCCTCCGAGCGCGAGATCGTCGACCTGCAGCAGGGCGACTACGAGGAGATGGACCAGCTCGCCATCGCCAAGCCCCTGTGCAAGGCCGCCTTCCGCGTGCTGCACGCCGCCGACATCGGCATCGGCGTCGCGCGCGCGATCCGCGCCGCCTGCTCGGGCAGGCCCGGCGGCGTCTACCTCGACCTGCCGGCCAAGCTGTTCGCGCAGGTGATAGACGCGGAAGCCGGCGCGAAGTCGCTGGTGCAGGTGATCGACCCGGCTCCCGCCCAGATCCCGGCGCCGGAGGCGATCGCGCGCGCGCTCGCGGTGCTGAAAGGCGCCGAGCGCCCCCTGATCATTCTGGGCAAGGGCGCCGCCTACGCGCAGGCCGACGCGGCGATCCGCGAGCTCGTCGAGAGCAGCGGCATTCCCTACGTGCCGATGAGCATGGCCAAGGGCCTCCTGCCCGATACCCATCCCCAGTCGGCCGGCGCGGCGCGCTCGACGGTGCTGAAGGAGGCCGACGTGGTGCTCCTGATCGGCGCCCGCCTGAACTGGCTGCTCTCGCACGGCAAGGGCAAGACCTGGGGCGCGCCGGGCTCGAAGAAGTTCATCCAGATCGACATCGAGCCGCGCGAGATGGACTCGAACGTCGAGATCGTGGCGCCGGTGGTCGGCGACATCGGCTCCTGCGTCGCGGCGCTGCTCGACGGGATGAAGGGCGGCTGGCCGGCGCCGCCCGCCGCCTGGACCGACACGATCAAGGCGAAGAAGGACGCCAACATCGCCAAGATGGGCCAGCGCCTCCTGAAGAACTCCACGCCGATGGACTTCCACGGCGCGCTCGGCGTGCTGCGCACCATCATCAGGGAGCGGCCGGACGCGATCCTCGTCAACGAGGGCGCCAACACCCTCGACCTCGCCCGCGGCGTCATCGACATGTACCAGCCGCGCAAGCGCCTCGACGTCGGCACCTGGGGCATCATGGGCATCGGCATGGGCTTCGCCGTGGCGGCGGCCGTCGAGACCGGCAAGCCGGTGCTCGCGGTCGAGGGCGACTCGGCCTTCGGCTTCTCGGGCATGGAGGTCGAGACGATCTGCCGGTACGAGCTGCCGGTCTGCATCGTGGTGTTCAACAACAACGGCATCTACCGCGGCACCGACGTGAACCCCTCGGGCGCCGCCGACGTGGCGCCGACCGTGTTCGTGAAGGACGCGCGCTACGACAAGATGATGGAGGCCTTCGGCGGCGTCGGCGTCCACGTCACGACGCCGGACGCCCTGCGCGAGGCGGTCAACACGGCGATGGATTCGGGGCGGCCGACCCTGATCAACGCGGTCATCGACCCCGCCGCCGGCACGGAGAGCGGCAACATCGGCAGCCTCAACCCGCAGAGCACCGTGAAGCGGAAGTGAGGCGAACAGATCGGGGCTCGTAACCCGTCGATCGACGCCGAGCCCGTCATTCCGGGCTCGGCTTCGCAGCCCCGGAATGACGGGCTCGGCGTCAACGGCCTTCCGGGTTCTTCGGCGAGAACACGATGATCGATTCTCGCCTCATCGGCCGGATCGCCTTCGCGCACCGGCTGCCGACACGGCCGCCGCTGGCGCCGGGGCGGCACGCGCTCGGGCTGTTTGCGCAGCGGGACGCGATCCTGCGGGTGCCGCGTGGCATCGACCCGCGCAGGCCGACGCCGCTCGTGGTGCTGTTCCACGGCGGTGGAGGCAGCGCGGAGAAGATCCTGCCGATGCTGGAGGCGCATTCGGAGACGCGCCGCTTCCTGCTGCTGGCGCCGCAATCGCTGTTCCCGACCTGGGACCTGGTCATCGCCGGCCACGGGCCCGACCGCGAGCGCCTCGAAGCCGCGCTCGCCGAGGTCGGTTCGCGGTTCCTGCTCGATCCGGCGCGGCTGGCCTTCGCGGGGCATTCGGACGGCGGCAGCTACGCCCTCTCGTCGGGCCTGACCAACGGCGACGTGGTCACCCACGTCATCGCCTCGTCCGCCGGCTTCCTCAGCGTGCAGGTCCAGGCCGGCGCGCCGCGGATCTTCGTCTCGCACGGCACCCAGGACGGGCAGATCGCGGTCGGCCATGGCGGCCGCAGCCACGCCGCGCAGCTGGAGCGGGCCGGCTACGACGTCACCTACGTCGAGTACGACGGCCCCCACGCCTACGATCCGGCCGTGGTCGCGCAGGCGGTGGCGTTCTTCCTCGGCGAGCCGAGCCCGCCCTGACGTCGTTGCGGATCAGGCCGGCGCGACGGCGAGTGCGCGAGGCGCCGGCGCGTCGGCCCTCGGCCGTTCCGCGTCGGTGAGCAGCGCCGCCACGAGGTCGCCCTGCGAGACGATCCCGACGAGGCGGTCGTCCGGCCCGACCACCGGCAGGTGATGCAGGCCGAGGCCCGACATCTGCAGAACCACCTCGCCGATCGGGCTTTCCGGCCGCAGGGTGACGACCGGGCTGGTCATGATGTCCTCGACGCATCCGTGGGGGGCACGCCCGCGCGATGCGGTCAGGCGCAGGCGGCGCCCGAGCCCGAGTCGCGGGCCGCGCCGGTCCCAGGCCGCCTTGTCGAGGAGGTCGGTCTGCGTGACGATGCCGACCACGCGGGCGCTCTCGTCGGTGACGGGCAGGACCTTGATGTGGTGGCGTCGGAGCAGGGCGAGGGCATCCATCAGCGGGGCGCCGGGCGCGATGGCGACGACGTCGCGGGTCATGATCGCGGCGCAGTCGGTCTGCCCGGAGCGCCGGCGGTAGGAGCGGATCTGCGCCTGACGCAGGATCGCCTCGAGGTCGCTCCGGCCGACGTCGAGAAGCTGGTCGAAGTCCTCGAGCGCCGCGTCGAGGTCGGCGGCGGTGAAGCCGAGCGGTGCGGTGGCGCGCTCGGCGCCGATCCGGCCGGGCGAGGCGGCGACCGCGTGATGCGGATAGGGCCGGCCCGTCAGGTTGTTGAACAGCAGCGCCGAGGCCAGCAGCAGCAACGAGTTCGTGCCGACCGGCCAGAGCACGAAGCCGTAGCCGAGGTCGTGGATCGCCGGGCCGCCGAGGACCGCGGTGAGCGCGACCGCGCCGCTCGGCGGGTGGACGCAGCGCAGCGCCATCATCAGGCCGACAGTGCCGGCGATGGCCAGCGCCGCCGCGGAGACCGGATCGGGCACGAAGGTCGCGACGCTGACGCCGACCAGGGCCGCGACGAGGTTTCCCCCGATGATCGACCACGGCTGCGCCAGAGGGCTCGCCGGCACGGCGAAGAGGAGCACCGCCGAGGCGCCCATCGGCGCGATCAAGAAGGGCAGGGCGGTGGTCGGTCCCAGCGCCCAAGCGCCGAGCACCCCGGTGACGAGAATGCCGAGCATCGCGCCGAGGGCCGACCGGATGCGCTCGCGGACGCTGAGCGGCGTCGCGGCCGGAACGAACCGGCGCCACAGGGCCTGCATGGATCCGAGCCTTTGCATGTTTCAGCGCCGCGCCACGCCTACACCCACCGAGGCCGTCGTCTTCGCACGGCCGACGGGACGAGGCACGGGTCCCTTCTCCCATGGGGAGAAGGACAGGATGAGGCGCGTGAGCTTTCCGGAGAGGTCACGCCCCTCACCCCAACCCCCTCCCCTTGGGAGAGGGGGCCGTCTGGTGCTTCGCGCGACCCATCCAGTCGTTCTCACGCGAAAACGGCGGAAGCCGCCCCCGCGTCCTGTGGGACCGGAAGCGGCTTCGCAGAGCATCGGACCGCTTAGACCGCGCGGGCCTGATGCAGCTCCTCGATCTGCTGCTGAGTGTAGCCGAGGTCGACCAGCACCTCGTCGGTGTGCTCGCCGAGCAGCGGCGAGGACTTGATCTCGACCGTCATGTCCGAGAATTTGATCGGGCTTCCGACCGTCAGGTACGAGCCGAGATGGGGGTGGGGCACCTCGACGACCGTGCCGCTGGCGCGCAAGGACGGATCGACCGAGATCTCCTTCATCGACATCACCGGGGCGCAGGGGATGTCGAACTTGCGGAGGATGTCGACCGCCTCGAACTTGGTCTTGTCGGCAAGCCACTCCTCGATCGTGCCGAAGATGTCCATGATCTTGTCCTGGCGGGCGGATGCGGTCTTGTAGGCCGGATCGTCGATCCACTCCTCCTTGCCGATCGCCCGGCAGATCGGGGCCCAGGCATGGCCCTGGATCGTGAAGTAGATGTAGGCGTTCGGGTCGGTCTCCCAGCCCTTGCACTTGAGCACCCATCCGGGCTGGCCGCCGCCGCCGGCATTGCCGCCGCGCGGCACCACGTCCGTGAACGTGCCGTGCGGGTATTGCGGGTACTCTTCGAGGTAGCCGAGCGCATCGAGGCGCTGCTGGTCGCGCAGCTTCACGCGGCAGAGGTTCAGCACCGAATCCTGCATCGACACGGCGACCTTCTGGCCCTTGCCGGTCTTGTTCTTCTGGTGGAGCGCGGTGAGGATTCCGATGGCGAGGTGCATGCCGGTGTTGGAATCGCCGAGCGCGGCCGCGCTGACCGTCGGCGGCCCGTCCCAGAACCCGGTGGTCGAGGCGGCGCCGCCGGCGCACTGGGCGACGTTCTCGTAGACCTTGAGGTCCTCGTAGTGGTGGCCGTCGGAGAAGCCCTTCACCGAGGCGACGATCATGCCCGGGTTGAGCTCGTTGATCCGCGGCCAGGAGAAGCCCATCCGGTCGAGGGCGCCGGGGCCGAAATTCTCGACGAGCACGTCGGATTCGGCGATCAGCTTCTCCAGCACCTGCTTGCCCTCGGGCGTCTTGGTGTCGAGGGTCAGCGAGCGCTTGTTGGAGTTCAGCATCGTGAAGTAGAGCGCATCCGCGCCCTCGACGTGCCGCAGCTGGTTGCGGGTGACGTCGCCGGAGCCGGGGCGCTCGACCTTTATCACGTCGGCGCCGAACCAGGCCAGCAGCTGCGTGCAGGCCGGCCCGGCCTGGACGTGGGTGAAGTCGATGATCTTGATCCCCTCGAGTGGCTTGCTCATCGTCGGCTTTTCCTCTCTTGCGTGGATGGATGGCGACGCCGACCCTCGATCGGTGCCGCGTTCGGCGAGCGGAGACCGGGCTCTTCTGCGGAGCCTCGATCCGCGGTCACGTTGCTTTCGGCCGGATGCCGTCTTGCTTGCGAAATCCGGCCTCGATCTCGAGGACGTCGGCTGTTCCCGGCGGCGGACCGCCGAACGCCGTCGTCAGGCTTCCAGCTCGGCGAGGCGGCGCCGCATCGCGCGCTCCGCGTTCCAGCGTTCCGTCTCGTCGCGGATCACGGCGGTGATGCCGGTGACGTTCTCGTCGGCGTCGAACAGCATGCTGACCGTGAAGGCGATCGACAGGGCGCGGCCGTCCTTGTGCAGGGCCGGCACCCGAAGCACCTCGGCGCCGTAGCGGGTGACGCCGGTGCGCATGGTCTTGCGGTAGCCCTCCCAGTGCCGGTGCCGGTGGCGATCGGGGGTGATCAGGTCGAGCGATCGCCCGAGCGCCTCCTCCGGCGTGAACCCGAAGATGCGCTCGGCGGCGGCGTTCCACACCACGATCGCCCCCTCGGGATCCGAGACCACGATCGCGTCGCCGGCATTCGAGACCAGTTGTTCGAAGTCGATCGCCTGGGACATGGAGGACGCTCATCAATCCTGGACCCGTCGTCCACCGCCGATCGTCGATCCGCGAGGGTCGTCGTCGGTCGCGCGGGCCGCGGAGCACGCGACGACGCGGACCCTGATCGGGATCGAGGTCAGCGGTCGGGAATTCGGCCGGGCATGGAAGCTCTCCCTGCGGCGGAGCCGGGCCACGCTCGCAATCGCCGAGACGATCCGTCGAGGGCTCGATTCCTTATTTGGTATTTGGTATGCCAGAGCTGAAATCGCGTCAAGGCACGCGATGCCCGCGCCGCCTCGCTTCGGTTTCAAATCGCGGATCTGTCAGCCGACCGGGCTCGAACCACGGAACGCCGGTGCCGATCGCAACATTCGGCAGCACAGGGAGCAATGCGATGACGCCGGCGCCGAGCATCACGATCAGCCAGGTCGGCGATTACGTCTTCACGGTGGATTTCGGCAAAGCATTGACGGCCTTGCGCGTGGACGAGGCGGAGCCGATCGGCGGCGGGACCGGCCCCCATCCGGAACAGCTGCTGATCGCCGGCGTGGCGAACTGCCTGTGCGCCAGCCTGGTCTTCGCGCTGGGGAAGTTCCGCCAGGACGGCAAGGGCGTGTCCGCGGAAGCCACCTGCCGGATCGCGCGCAACGAGGCCGACCGCCTTCGGATCGTCGGCATCGACGTGCGGATCGCGCTCGGCGCCGCAGCCGCCGACATGCCGCGGATCGACCGGGTGCTCGACCAGTTCCAGCGGTTCTGCACGGTGTCGGAGAGCGTGAAGCTCGGCATTCCCATCGCCGTCTCGGTGCACGACGGCACCGGCACGGCGTTGACCTGACGGCGGGCCCGCGAAGCGGGAGCGCGGCGCCCACCACGAGAGGAGATGCGATGTCGGACATGCACAGGGCGGGCGCCGAGGCGCCGGAGGCGTTGGCCCGCCTGTTCAACCAGCGCGCCAATGCCGGCGACGTCGAGGGGCTCGTCGCACTCTACGAGCCCGATGCGGTGCTCGCCGCGGGCCGCATCGTCGCCACCGGGCACGCGGAGATCCGCGCCTTCTACGCCGACCTGCTGTCCCGCCGCTCGGACTTCCCGGCCGCGGACGTGCTGCCGCCGCTGCGCAACGGGCCGATCGCGATGACGTTCGCGCGGCTGCCCAACGGCACGATCTCCGCGGAGACCGCGCGCGAGCAGGCGGACGGGACGTGGCGCTGGGTGATCGACCAGCTGAAGATCAAGCCGTCCGAAGGTCAGGCCCGGTAATACGCGCGATACCAGCGCACGAACCGCTCGACGCCGGCCTCGATCGGGGTCGACGGCGCGAAGCCGACGGCGGCGGAGAGGTCGTCCACGTCGGCGAAGGTCGCCGGCACGTCGCCGGCCTGCATCGGCAGCATCCGCCGGACCGCCTTCACGCCGAGGCAGCCTTCCAGCACGTCGATCAGGTGGAGCAGCTGCACCGGCTGGTTGTTGCCGATATTGTAGAGCCGGTAGGGCGCGGCGCTCGTGCCCGGGTCGGGGCGTGCACCGTCCCAGCCCGGGTTCGGCGCGGCGATGCGCTCGCCGATCCGCACCACCCCGTCGACCACGTCGTCGACGTAGGTGAAGTCGCGCTGCATCAGCCCGTTGTTGAACACCGAGATCGGCTCGCCTGCGAGGATCGCCCGGGTGAACAGGAACAACGCCATGTCGGGCCGGTACCAGGGGCCGTAGACCGTGAAGAAGCGCAGGCCCGTGGTCGGCAGACCGTAGAGGTGGCTGTAGGAATGGGCGAACAGCTCGTTCGCCTTCTTGGTCGCCGCGTACAGGCTGACCGGGTGGTCGACGTTGTCGTGGATCGAGAACGGCATCTTGGTGAGCGCGCCGTAGACCGAGCTCGACGAGGCGTAGACGAGGTGCACGCAGCCGTGATGGCGGCAACCTTCGAGGATGTTCAGGAATCCGTCGACGTTGCTGCGCGCGTAGGCGCGCGGGTTCTCGAGCGAGTAGCGCACGCCCGCCTGCGCCGCGAGGTGGACCACGAGCCGGAAGCGGTGCTCGGCGAACAGCGCATCGACGGCATCGGCCTCGGCGATGTCGAGCTTCAGGAAGCGGAAGTTCGGATGGGCCTCGAGCCGTGCGAGCCGCGCCTGCTTCAGGCCGACGTCGTAATAGGCGTTGAGGTTGTCGATGCCGATCACCGGCCGGCCGGCCGCGAGGTAGCGCTCGGCGACGTGGTACCCGATGAACCCGGCCGCCCCGGTGATCAGTACCGGATCCATGAGCGTCCCCCTTCGTGCGGCCGCATCCGCGGTCCGAAGCTGCGCCTCCCTAGACCATTTCCAGCGCTTGGTGGATGCCATCGCGGAACGGGATTGATGTCGCGTCCGACGTGGGGAACCGCGCCGGCGGCGGCCTGCGCGAAGCCCGTCCGCACGGGGGTGGAATACCGAGTTCGATCACTAACCGTGAGTAGAGCGAGCCGATCGGATCGTCGCGCCCGCGGAATCGCTTCCCGACGGAGGAACCCCGACGCGACGGCGACGGTTCACCAGCGTACGCCGACGCCGAATCGGGCAGCGGCGCCGTTCGAGGCGGAGGCTCCGCCTCCGCAGACGACCCAAGGACTTCCCCAATGAAGAAACTGTTCCTGATCGCCGCGTCGCTGACGCTCATGTCCGCGACCGCCTTCGCCCAGGGGAACTCCCCCTACAACTCGTCCGGCTCCCAGGCCGGCGGCCCGCGCGGCGGCATGGAGCGCGCGATGGGTGCGCCGGGCGGCACGCCGGAGATGGGCTCGTCGATGCGCCCCGGCATGCGTCCGATGGCGCGTCCGATGATGCGCCACCAGCGCCGCCACCGCATGATGCATCACCGTCGCCACCGCATGTGATCGGTTCGACGTTCGCGCGAAAGGCCGCCCGAGAGGGCGGCCTTTTTCGTTTCCGGGATCACTTTCCGACCGGCATCGACCGGAGGTCGGCCGAAAAAGTCACGGGGCGGCGAGCGCCGGGCGCTGGTCGGCGCAGATGCCCCCAGCCCTTGTGTAACCCCATCGCCTGGTGCGCCTCCCGGTCGGCCGCGCTTCGGTGCCCGGCAACGGCCGCGCTGAGGCAGCCACCCACGGCCGCGAAGGTGACGATCAGCGTCGTGAACGGCTTGTCAGGGGGCGCCCATGCCGCGGTCTCGGCGTCGGTCACGACGCGGCGGGCATTCTCCGCGACGTCGCGGTGGACGCCGCGATCGGGAAAGGCGTCGCCCTGCAGGCCCAGCATCTGACGACGCCGGTGTCGCCCGATCCGGCGTCGAATTCCACCGACGCGTGGTGTCGGGCAGAGGCGCGATCGGTCCCCATCCCCGATCGCCGGCCGGCTTTCGAACGCGCATGCACGGAACCGGGCTTCGCTTTCGCGACGCCGCGACATCACGCATCCTAGGTTCGAATTCATCGTCCTTTAACCGGATGCGGACATCACTCCTACGGATAGGGATCCGTCTTCGTGCCGCGGTGAATCATGAGCTTGTCGATCGGTACGAAGATCCACGCGATCACGGTGATCTGCGTGCTGGGGCTGGTGAGCCTCATCGCCCTCTCGGTCATCGAACTCCGCGACGAGGTGACGAACAGCCGGGCGGTCAAGACGCAGCAGCTGGTCGAGGTCGCCGCCGGCGTGCTCGAGCATTTCGAGGGGGAGGGGCGGTCCGGCCGGATGACCGAAGCGGCCGCCAGGCGGTCCGCGCTCGAGGGCGTACGGAACCTGCGGTACGGCGCGAACGAATACTTCTACATCATCGACGACCAGGTGCGGATGGTGATGCATCCGATCAAGCCGGCCCTCGACGGCACGGATCTCGCCGCGCTGAAGGATCCGGTGGGCAAGGCCCTGTTCGTCGAGATGGCCGACGTGGCACGGAGACGGGGGGCCGGCTTCGTGTCCTACATGTGGCCGAAACCCGGGGCCGAGCAGCCCGTCGACAAGATCTCGTTCGTGAAGCGCTTCGAGCCGTGGGGCTGGATCATCGGCTCGGGCGTCTACGCCGACGACACGCTGGCCCACCTCAAGGCCCTCGTGATCAAGCTGTCGCTCGGCCTCGGCGGCATCGCGCTGCTGGTCGGCAGCGCCGCCTTCCTCATCGGGCGGCAGGTCACCCGCCCGATCTACGGGCTCACCGACACGATGAGCCGGCTCGCCCGCGGCGCGACCGCCGTGGACATTCCGGGGATCGCGCGCCGCGACGAGATCGGCGAGATGGCCCGGGCGGTCGACGTCTTCCGCCAGAACGGGATCGAGCGCCTCGCCCTGGAAGCCCAGAAGGTCGCGGAGCAATCCGCCCGGCAGCACCGGGCCGACCGGGTCGACCAGCTCGTGGTCGATTTCGACCGGACGATCGCGGGTGCGATCGGCATCGTCACCTCGGCCGCCACCGAGCTCGACGCGACCGCCCGCTCGATGACCCAGGTGGCCGACGCCACCAGCAACCAGGCCCTGGCATCCAGTGCGGCGGCGGAGGAGACCTCGGCAAACGTCCAGACGGTCGCCGCCGCAGCCGAGGAGATGGTCGCCTCGCTTCGGGAGATCGAGCGCCAGGTGCAGGAATCGAACGCGGTCGCCGCCACCGCATCCCGCGAGGCGCGCGCCACCGACGCCGCGATGGCGACGCTGTCGGAGGCGGCGGAGCGGATCGGCGAGGCCGTGGCCACCATCACCGCGATCGCCGGGCAGACCAACCTGCTGGCCTTGAACGCCACGATCGAGGCGGCGCGGGCCGGGGAGGCGGGCCGCGGCTTCGCGGTGGTCGCCGCCGAGGTCAAGGCGCTGGCCGGCCAGACCGCGCGGGCGACGGACGAGATCGGCGGGCAGATCCTGGCGATCCAGAACGCCAGCAGCCAGGCGGCCGCGACCATCCGGCAGGTCGGGCAGACCATCGTGTCGGTCAACGCGATCACCGGGACCATCGCGTCGACCGTCGTCGAGCAGACGGCCGCGACCGACGAGATCTCGCGCAACGCTGTCGAGGCGGCGCACGGGACGCAGGACGTCTCCCGGAACGTGGCGCAGGTGCTGGCCTCGGCCGGGGAGACCGGGACCGCCGCCCAGCAGGTGACGATGGCGGCCAACGAGCTGGCCACGCAATCGGTGAACGTGCAGCGCGAGGTCGAGGCGTTCCTGTCGGCCATCCGCGCGGCCTGATCGACGGCGATCGATCGGATTCGGACGCAGGGCGATCCGCGTCCGCCGGGCCCGAACCCGGCGGAGCGCGCGGTCGCGATCACGAAACCCCGAGCTGGGCGCCGCGGCCGGGGCGGTTAACACCGCGGTAACCATAACCTTCGAGAACCGGGCCCTGAACGGCGGCGGGCTCGCCCCTGCGCCCCGGCCGAGTTCGAAGGAGCAACGACCATGGCCCCCGGTTACGTGATCGCCGCCTGTCTGGAAGGCGCCGGAGCCATCGGGATCGTCGTGGCGCTGTTCCGCCTTCACCGGGAGCAACGTGCCAAGGCCGCCGAGCTCGCCCGCTTCCTGCGGTTTGGGCAGGTCCCGGACGTGCCGCTGCCGAAGCCTCGACCGGCTGCCACCGCCCGCCCGGCGCCTGCCATCCGGCTCGGCTCGACGATGCGGCCGCCCGAGCCGATCGATCCCTCGGACGCGCTGCTCGCCCTTCGAAGCGCGTTCGGCGCGTCGGTGCGTTGACGGCGCGCGCTCCGCGCTCGCCTCAGCGCAGCAGGGCGTCGAGACCGAAGCCGCCGAAGACCACGAAGGCGAGCGTCATCAGGAACTTGAGGTCGTCGATCGTCTCGGTCATGGCCGCCGCCCGCACGTGCTTGAACGCTGAAGACCGGGACCAGCCCGGCCTCCTCACCCTCCGCCGTCGCGCGATTTCGAGCGAATCGTTTCAGGCTTTCTTAACCGGCCGTCCCGGACTTCCCGGAGACGTGCTTCACGCCTCGTTAAGGCCTCCGACATTCGTCAGGCCGCCGTCAACCATGTTCCCGCCGCGGCGGCTCGCCGGAACCCGAGCCGCATCCCACTCGTTGGGTGCGCGGAACCTGCCTCCACGTTGAGGTGCCGCGACGACCGCTCGGCCCGCGCCTTTCCCGGCAGGCGGGCCTTTTTCATGGACGTCCGGTCGCTTGGCGGCAGCCCGTCCCGATCGGAGTCCCGTGATGCGCAACCTCCTCCTCGCCCTCATCGTGCTCGCCGCCGGCTTCGTCCTCGTCGCGATGTACATCGCGCCGACCCAGCCCGGCCTGCGCACTTGGTATCGCGACAACGCTTGCGTCCACCTCGACAAGGTGAGCCCGCAGATCTGCGCGCCCATCCGGCAGGCCGAGGGCAGCGACAAGGTCTGACCCCGGGATGTCGGCCCTGCGCCGCGCCGTCGACTGGACGTTCCGCGACCGGAACACCGGCGCGATCGTGATTGGACAATGGCCCAATCTGCCGCTCTGGTTGTTCCTCGGATTGTCTGCCGCGCGATGGCTGCTCGCGCCGAAGGCTGACGGCGGGCAGAATGACGTCGGGATGTGGCTTCGGATCGCGTCCGGCGCGGCGCTCGCCTGGTGGGCGGCGGACGAGATCCTGCGCGGCGTGAACCCCTGGCGCCGCCTGCTCGGTGTGATCGCGTTGGCCGGTTTGGCGGTCTCCGCGGTGTTCGGCTGATCCAGGGCAGCTTCGGCGCGAGGCCGCGCCGGCATTCACGCCATTTCGTATTTTCTACGCAGCATCGAAACTTGTAGTTGCGTGCACAACGAATTCCGTGAATACGGTTTCGACCGATGGGCCCGTTCGCGCTCGCGTGTGACTATGCGAACAGAAGCCGGAAATCTGAGCGGGCGAAGCCGATGACCAACCTGGGAACCACGCGCCGCCTGCAGGACGGCCCGCATCCGTCGAACGGCCTGCAGGTCCTGGGCAAGATCGCCGCCGTGCTCGCGATCCCGGTCCAGGATTTCTTCCGCGACGAGGTGCAAGCCTCCAGCGCCGCGACGCCCTCGGCGGCCGAGTGCGAGCTGCTGATGACGGCGTTCCTGCGGGTGCGCGATCCCGAGATCCGGAACCGCATCGTCGGCATGCTGCGGGCGTATTCCGGCAACTGATCGCGGCGTCAGAGTTCGGCCGAATCGCGGGAGAGCTCGCTCCGCAGGCGCCGTGCCGCTTCGAGCAATGCGCCATCGCGCCGCCTGCGCGGACGGGGCAGGTCGATCCGCACCTCCGCCGACACGCGGCCGGGCTTGCCGGCCAGCACCACCACCCGGTCGGCCAGCGTCACCGCCTCGTCGATGTCGTGGGTCACGAACAGCACCGTCTTGCCGGTGGCGGCCTGGATGCGCTGCACCTCGTCCTGGAGACCCTCGCGGGTGAAGCTGTCGAGGGCCGAGAACGGCTCGTCCATGAGCAGCACGTCCGGGTCGACCGCGAGCGCACGGGCGATGGCGACGCGCTGGCGCTGCCCGCCCGAGAGCTGATGCGGCCAGCGCTGGGCGAGATCGTCGAGCCCGACGAGGGCCAGCATCTCGGCGGCCTTGGCCCGACGCTGGGAACGCGACAGGCCGCTGTTCTCCAGGCCGAAGGCGACGTTGTCGACGACCCGCCGCCACGGCAGCAGGCGCGCATCCTGGAACACCAGGGCCATCGGCGTGCGGCAGCCGGGCCGCGTCGCCAGCTCGACCGTGCCCGAGCTCGGCGCGGCGAGGCCGATCAGCACCCGCAAGAGCGTCGACTTGCCGACGCCGGATTCGCCGACGATCACCAGGAACTCGCCGCGCGCGACGGTGAGGTCGAGGTCCGACAGGATGACGTTGCGCGTGCCCCCGCGCGCGTAGGCGAGGCTCAAGGCCCGGAAGGCGATGATCGGGTCGCGCATGGCGGTGTCGGCCTGGGTCGCCATGCGCTCAGGCCCGCCAGCGCAGGAGCCAGCCCTGCAGGGCGACGAACGCCGAATCGAACAATCCGTAGAGCCCGGCCATGGTGAGCATGTAGACGACCACGATGTCGGTGGAGAGCAGGCTCGAGGCCTGCATCATCCGCTGCCCGACGCCCGGCACGCCGAAGATCTCCGCCGCGACCACCGCCATCCAGGCCTGGCCGAGCGCCGTGCGCAGGCCGACGAGGATGCCCGGCGTCGCCGCCGGCAGCAGGATCTTGGTCAGACGTGCGGGGGCCGAGCGGAAGCCGAAGGCCTGTGCCACCTCGATCAGGTCGCGGTCGACGCCGCGCACGGCGCCCTGCGTCGCGAAGAAGACGATCCAGAACACGCCGATGGCGATGATGAACACGGCCGCCGACGGCTCGACGCCGAACCAGATGATGGCGAACGGCACCCAGGCGAGGCCCGGGATCGGCCGCAGCAGACGCACAACCCAGGCGGTCGCGGCCTCGAAGGTCCGCGACATGCCGCCGACGAGGCCGAGCGCGATCCCGGCGCCCGCGCCGACGGCGAGGCCGACGAGGTAGTGGCTAAGGCTCGACGCCACCGCCTCGAACCACACCCCGAGCTCGATCTCGCGCAGGAACGCGGCCGGGATCGTGCTCGGCGGCGGCAGGAAGGCCGGGTTGATCAGCCCGAGCCGGGGCGCCGCCTCCCAGACCAGGAGGAAGGCGGCGAGCCCGAGGGTTGACAGCAGGATCGCGCGGAGGACGGTCAGCGCGCGATCGCCTTCTCGTAGAAGCCCGGCACGAACAGGCCGTCGATCGGCACGTCCTTGTCGAGGGTGCCGATGCTCACCTGATAGGCCTGCATCTTCCGCGTCGCCTCGACGATCACCCGCGGGTCGGCGGTGAACTTCGCCGCCGGCGAGGACAACGCCTTCCGGATCGTGGCGAGATCGGTGATGCCCTTGCCGAGCGCCTTCTCGACCGGCGGCGCGGCGCGGGCCGGATCGGTCTTGAGCAGGTCGGTCGCCTTCACCAGCGCGTCGACGAGGCCCTGCACCGCGGCCGGGTTCCTGTCGGCGAAGGCGCCCGAGACGGCGACCACGGTGCCGGGCTGGTCGGGGAACATCTCGGCGCCGGTGGCGATCAGGGCGATCGCCGGGTTGCGCTGCTGGACGATCGTCAGCGCCGGCTCGCGGATCGAGGCGCCGTCGACGGCGCCGGCGAGCAGAGCCTGCTGCGTCGCGTCGATGCCCATGGCGACGACCTCGGCGTTCGTCTTGTCGGTCTTGGCCACCTGCCAGAGCCAGTGCTGCAGCGTGGTGTTCGGCACCGAGCCCGGCGGCTGGGTCGCGAGGCGGGCGGCGCGGCCCTCCTTCTCCCGGTAGCGGCGGAAGGCCTCCGCCTTGTCGGCGGTCGCCGCGAAGTAGGGCGCGAGCTTGGGGCCTGCGACGAACACCATCTCCTCGACCGCGGTCGCGGCGACCACGCGCACGTCGATGTTCTTGGTGCGCGCCACCGCCAGCGGCGCGATGCCCGCGACGTAGACGTCGATGGTGCCGGAGGCCAGCGCCTGGATCATGTTCGGCCCGGACTCGAAGGTGGTGAATCCCGGCTTGAGCCCGGCGGCCTCGAGCCAGCCCTCTCCGTTGGCGACGAAGATCGGCGCCGCGCCGATCACCGGGATCACGCCGATGCGGACGGGCACCGGCGCGGCCTGCGCCGTCGCGGAGCCCGCCCCGAGGGCGTCCGCCCCGAACGCGAGCAGGCCCGCAGCGAGGATCGTACGGCGATTGGGGAACTGACGCATGGGCTCGGGATTTCCGGGCTCGGGAGCGGAGCGGCTTCGGCCGCTCCCATGCCACAGGCCGGCGAAAGTGCAAATCGGCGCGCCGAAAACGCCATCCGCCCTCGCTCGCGCGTGGCAAGCACTTCGATTGCGACCACATGGTTACGAAGAATGAAGCCGCGCAAAATCGCCTAGGTATTCCAATGCAACTTTCAGATGCTGGAAAACGGTTCTGTACTCATAGAAAGCGTGTCTGAGAGATATCCACAGAGTCGAATTTTATTGCCATTCATTTCTGTATAAGGCATCCATCCTTTCCACCAGAGAAGTCTGCCTTGGGGATGATTGTCGCGATGCTCAGCTTCGCTTGCCTGACCTGCGGCGTTGGCCTTGCCCGCATGTCGACGCGCGACCCGGATCGGGCGCCGATCCTGGAACGATGGAGCGGGCTCTGCCTGCTCGCCGGCCTCGCCCTGCTCGGAGCCGCCCTGCCGCTCTTCCGCTGACGTTGCGGCGCGGCCGGAACAGGCCGGTCCGGCTCCCGTTGTCACGCGACTGCGGCGCTTTTCCGCGGCATCGATCGAGGGAATGATCTCATGAGCCTACTCGGCAGCATCGTCAGCAAGATCCTGCATCCGTTCGGAGGCGCCTCCTCCGCGGCGGCCCCCTCGACCGCGGATGCCGGCGGCGCCAGCAGCCCGGCCTCGACCACCACGGCCGACGCGACGCCGTCCGCCTCGGGCGAGCCCGTGGACGTAGAGGCGGTGCTCAACGGCATGGCCCAGAAGAATTCCCAGACGCTGAACTGGCGCACCTCGATCGTGGACCTGATGAAGCTCCTCGATCTCGATTCGAGCCTGACCGCCCGCAAGCAGCTCGCCGACGAGCTGCACTACACCGGCGACAAGGACGATTCGGCCACGATGAACGTCTGGCTGCACAAGCAGGTGATCAAGAAGCTCGAGGAGAACGGCGGCAAGGTGCCGGCCGACCTCAAGGACTGATCACGGTCGCCCGCGACGATCGAAGCCCGGCCATCGCGCCGGGCTTTTTCGTGCGCGCTCCCCGCGGCGACGGCTCACTTGACGGCTCACTTGCCGGTGCGCACCCGCGTCCAGGCCCGTGTGACGAAGCGCTGGGTGCGGTCGTCCCAGGCGGTGTTGACCGAGAGCCGCTGCATCGTCGCGTCGTCGGGATAGATGCCGGGATTGGCCAGGATGTCCGGCTTCACGAGCTTCTTCGCGGGCAGGTTGCCGCTGGCATAGGACACGAAGTTGGTGTTGGCCGCCGCAACCTCGGGGCGCAGCATGTAGTCGATGAAGCTCAGCGCCTCCGCCGCATGGGGGGCGTCTTTCGGGATCGCGAAGGCATCGAACCACATCAGCGTGCCCTCCTTCGGGATGAGGTAGGCGATCTCGACGCCGTTCTTCGCCTCGTCGGCCCGCTTCTTCGCCTGCAGCACGTCGCCGGAATAGCCGACCGCGACGCAGAGATCGCCGTTGGCGAGCGACTGGATGTATTCCGACGAGTGGAACTTCCGCACCGTCCCGCGCACCTTGAAGAGCGCGTCGGCGACCTGGGTGATGTCGTCCCAGCGCTTGGAGTCGCTCTTCAGGCCGAAGGTCGGCAGCATGCTCGGGATCAGGTCCTCGGGCGAGTCGAGCATCATGATCCCGCAATCCTTGAGCTTGTTCGCCGAGGCCGGGTTGAGGACGAGGTTCCAGGTGTTGAGCGCGGCGCCGGCGCCGAGACGCTCGCGCACCAGCCCGAGGTTGAGCCCGAGCCCGGTGGTGCCCCACATGTAGTCGACGGCGTAGGCGTTGCCCGGATCGTAGGTCGCGAGGCGCCCGGCGATCTCCGGCCAGACGTTGCCGAGGTTCGTCAGCTTGGCCTTGTCGAGGGGCAGGAACGCGCCGGCCCGGATCAGCCGCTGCAGGAACGGCCCCGACGGCACCACCACGTCGTAGCCGGACTTGCCGGCGAGCAGCTTGGTCTCGAGGATCTCGTTGTTGTCGTAGGTGTCGTAGACCACCTTGATCCCGGTCTCGCGGGTGAAGGCCTCTAGCACCTTCGGATCGATGTAGCCCGACCAGTTGTAGATGTTGACGACCCGCTCCGGCCCCGCCGCCAACGCCGGCCCGCTCACGAGCGTGAGGCCCGCGAGGAGGATCGCGCGTGCGAGGGCGGCGGCCCTCATGCGCCCGACCGCGCGGCGACGACGACGATCTCGACGAGGTATTCCGGCCCGGCGAGCTTGGCCTCGACCGTGGCGCGGCCGGGCGGGTTGTCCTTCGACACCCAGGCGTCCCAGGCGGCGTTCATCTCGGCGAATGTGCCCATGTCGGCCAGGTAGATCGTCGCCATCAGGATCCGCTCCTTGTCGCTGCCGGCAGCCGCCAGCAGGCGCTCGATCTGGCCGAGGATGGCCTGCGTCTGCGCGGTGACGCCGGTGCCGACCGTGTCGGCGGCGACCTGGCCGGCGAGATACACCGTGTCGCCGTAGGCCACGCCTTGCGCCATCCGCGCGCCCGGCTCGAAGCGTTCGATCGTCATGTCCTGTCCCCCGGCTGATCTTCGGATCGCTTCTGCCGCCGGGCGCGTGCGAGGTAAAGGGGCGCCGGGCCGGCGGCCTTGGCCCATTGCAGTGCGGAAAAAGATCCGGCGACGGCCAATCCGTCGCAACCCCCGCTGCCACCGTGCGTTTCAACACCGTTCCAGCGTCGCGTCATCCGAAAGCGGCGTCACATCGTCAGGCGTCACGTCGCCAAGGGGTTCGTCATGGGTATTCTCTGGACCATCGTCATCGGTTTCCTCGCCGGCATCGTCGCCAAGTTCATCATGCCCGGCTCGAACGAGCCGTCGGGCTTCATCCTGACCACCATCCTCGGCATCGTCGGCGCCTTCGTCGCCACCTTCCTCGGCCAGGCGCTCGGCTGGTACGGCCCGAACCAGGGCGCGGGCTTCATCGGCGCCGTGGTCGGCGCGATCGTCGTCCTCGCGATCTACGGCTTCATCGCCAGCCGCGGCCGCACCACCACGCTCTGAGGTCGCGCTCGCCGACACGGACCACGACGTAGAAAAGGGGGCGCCGCGAGGCGCCCCCTTCTTCGTTGCGACTGGTCCGATGCTCAGATGTGGTCGGAGGCCGCCTTGATTGCGCAATGGCCGGTGGCGCCGCGCAATGCGAGGCCGACGCCGACCACGAGGGCCGCGAGGCTCAGCCACTTGTTCGGGCGCGGCTGCGCGGCCGCCGCCGCGATGCCGAGGCCGAGCACCACCGAGACCGCGCGCTCGGTGGTGCTGAGGTTCGGCTCGCCGCTGAAGATGTCGTGGATCATGTCGTTGGCCATGGGGTCGGGTGCGCTCCTGTTGGGGTCGCGGATCGAACGCCCTCCGAAGGCCGGCGTTCCTTGCCGCCGCGCCGGAACCGCCCACGAAAAAGGCGCGGCCCCGAGGGGACCGCGCCGTCTTCGCCGTCAGGACCGCGGGTCCGGACGATCAGTCGTTCGACTGGCGACGCTCGCCGCGGCTGCTGCGCTCGCTCCGCTCGCGCGGGGCCCGCTCCTCGCGCTCGGGCTCGCCGCGCTCGGCGCGCTCGGCCTTGAGCTTCTCGGTGAGGTCCTCGCCGGTCTCCTGGTCGACGACCTTCATCGAGAGGCGGATCTTGCCGCGATCGTCCTGGCCGAGGAACTTAACCTTGACCTTCTGGCCCTCGCTGACGACGTCCGTCACCTTGGCGACCCGCTGGGCGGCGAGCTCCGAGATGTGGACGAGGCCGTCCTTGGCGCCGAAGAAGTTCACAAAGGCGCCGAACTCCATCGTCTTCACGACGGTGCCCTCGTAGATCATGCCCGGCTCGGCTTCCGCGACGATCGAGCGGATCCAGTTGTAGGCCGCCTTGATCGCCTTGCCGTCGGCCGAGGCGATCTTCACCGTGCCGGAATCGTCGATGTTGATCTTGGCGCCGGTCTTCTCGACGATCTCGCGGATCACCTTGCCGCCGGTGCCGATCACTTCCCGGATCTTGTCGGTGGGGATCTGCATGGTCTCGATGCGCGGCGCGTACTCGCCGAGCTCGGGGCGGGCGGCGGTGAGCGCCTTGGCCATCTCCACGAGGATGTGGGCGCGGCCGTCCTTCGCCTGGGCGAGGGCGACCTGCATGATCTCCTCGGTGATGCCGGCGATCTTGATGTCCATCTGGAGCGAGGTGATGCCCTCGTCCGTGCCGGCCACCTTGAAGTCCATGTCGCCGAGGTGGTCCTCGTCACCGAGGATGTCGGAGAGCACCGCGTAGCGCTCGCCCTCGAGGATGAGGCCCATGGCGATGCCGGCGACGGGACGGCGCAGCGGGACGCCCGCATCCATCAGCGACAGCGAGCCGCCGCAGACCGAGGCCATCGAGGACGAGCCGTTCGACTCGGTGATCTCGGACACGACGCGGATCGTGTACGGGAACTCGTGGGCCGGCGGCAGCACCGGGTGGATCGCGCGCCAGGCGAGCTTGCCGTGGCCGATCTCGCGGCGACCGGGGGAGCCCATGCGGCCGGTCTCACCCACCGAGTAGGGGGGAAAATTGTAGTGCAGCAGGAAGGTCTCCTTGTAGGTCCCCTGCAGCGCGTCGATGTACTGCTCGTCCTCGCCGGTGCCCAGCGTCGCGACCACGAGCGCCTGGGTCTCGCCGCGGGTGAACAGCGATGAGCCGTGGGCGCGCGGCAGCACGCCGACCTGGCTCTCGATCGGGCGGACGGTCTTCACGTCGCGGCCGTCGATGCGCGAGCCGGTGTCGAGGATGTTCCAGCGAACGACCTTGGACTGGGCCTCCTTGAAAGCGGCCTTGACCTTCTCGGGGGCGAACTTCTGCTCGCCTTCGGCCGGGCACAGAGCCGCGACCACCTTCGCCTTCACGGCGTCGACGGCCTTGTAGCGCTCCTGCTTGACGGTGATCTTGTAGGCGTCGCGCAGCTCGGACTCGCAGACGCCGAGCACGGCGGCCTCGACGTCGGCATTCTCCGGCGGCGAGAAGGCCCGCGGCTCCTTGGCGGCCTTCTCGGCCAGGCGCACGATCGCCTCGATCACCGGCTGGAAGTGCTTGTGGCCGAACATCACGGCGCCGAGCATGATCTCCTCGGACAGCTCCTTGGCCTCCGACTCGACCATCAACACCGCGTCGGTGGTGCCGGCGACGACGAGGTCGAGCACCGCGCCGTCCATCTCCGGGACCGGCGGGTTGAGCACGTACTGGCCGTTGGCGTAGCCGACGCGGGCGGCGCCGATCGGGCCCATGAACGGCACGCCGGACAGGGTGAGCGCCGCCGAGGCCGCGACCATCGCCAGGATGTCGGGGTCGTTCTCGAGGTCGTGGGTGAGCACGGTCACGACGACCTGGGTGTCGTTGCGCCAGCCCTCGACGAAGAGCGGGCGGATCGGGCGGTCGATCAGGCGGGAGACCAGCGTCTCCTTCTCGGACGGCCGGCCCTCGCGCTTGAAGTAGCCGCCGGGGATGCGGCCGGCGGCGTAGGCGCGCTCCTGGTAGTTCACGGTCAGCGGCAGGAAGTCGATCCCGACCTTCGGCTCCTTGGAGGAGACGACGGTGGCGAGAACCGAGGTCTCGCCGTAGGTGGCCATCACCGAGCCGTCGGCCTGGCGGGCGACCTTGCCGGTCTCCAGAACGAGGCGGCGGTCGCCCCACATCAGCTCTTCACGTTGTACGTCGAACATTCTTGTCGTCCTTGCCATCATGCGGCGGGCGAACCCGGCGCGGCCAGGGGCAAGACGGCGGGGCACTCCGGCTGGAGGAGTGCCCTGCGATCCTGTCCCTGGTGTTCGCGCCTCGAAGTCGCCCGTTGCTCGCGGGGCCGGACCCGTTCCGGCCACCCGAGATCTTGAAAAAAGCGGTCCCGAGCCGGGCTCGGAACCGCGTGGGCTGGATTAGCGGCGGATGCCGAGGCGCTCGATGAGGCTGCGGTAGCGGGCCTCGTCGCGACGCTTCACGTAGTCGAGCAGCGAGCGGCGCTGCGAGACCATCTTCAGGAGGCCGCGGCGGGAATGGTTGTCCTTGCCGTGGGTCTTGAAGTGGCTGGTGAGGTTGGTGATCCGCTCGGTGAGGATCGCCACCTGGACCTCCGGCGAGCCGGTGTCCTTGGCGACGGTCGCGTATTCCTTGATGAGCGCGGTCTTGCGCTCTGCCGAGATCGACATCGCAGTGCCTTTCAGGTGAGGTTTTCAGAAGCGCCGTGCGGCCGCCCCTCCGGATCGGGAGGACGGCGCCTGAGGCATGCTCGAGCCTTGGCCGATGCCGGGATGTCGTCCAGCAGGGTCGTTGGTCCAAGCGGTTTCGGCCCCGCCCGTCGCCGGGCCGAGGCCGCGCGGACCATACACGAAACGGTTCGCGGCGCCAGTCCCGGCCACCGGGCGTCTCCCGGGCCGCGATGCGAATTCTTCGCTGCTGCCCGCCCGTTTGAGATATGTTCGCTGAACATCAGGGGGCGACATCATGATCTGTCAGACTGCGATCGAGGCGATGGGTGTCCAGAACGACCGCCTCACGACGATGATCAGGAACATCGACGGCGGCATCTGGTGGCAGACGGATGCGAACGCCAAGGTCGAAGCCGGGAAGATCCTGGCCCAGACCGCACGCATCGGCGATGCCCTCGACGCCATCGAACGCCTCGTGAAGGGCATGGCGACGTAGCAGGAGAGGGGCACCGGCATGTCCGCCGACGGAGACGAGGCGGTCGCCCGGCTCGCCCGGCAGCTCCTGGATCAGGGCTTGGGCTGCCTGTCGCCGCACAGTCGGCGCGTCCTCGCGCACATCGCCGGGCGCGTCCATGCCCGCGACGCGGGCGCCGCCGCGACGTCGCGCGCGGGCCCGGATTTCGGCGAACGCCTCGCCGACCGGGTCGCCAGGCTCGGCGGCTCGTGGGGGTTCATCATCGCCTTCACCGGCCTGCTCGTCGGCTGGGTGGTCCTGAACACCGTCGTCCTCGCAGGGTCGGGGGGCGGCTTCGACGCCTATCCCTACATCTTTCTCAACTTGATCCTGTCGATGGTCGCGGCGTTGCAGGCGCCGGTGATCCTGATGTCGCAGAACCGGCAGGCGGAGCGCGACCGCATCGCCGCCGGCCTCGACTACGAGGTCAACCTGCGCGCCGAGATCGAGATCGTGTCCCTGCACGACAAGCTCGACCGCATCCGGACCAAGCAGCTGGAGGATCTGATCCGCGCGCAGACCCGGCAGATCGCCGAACTCGGCGCCGCGCGGACCGCCCGCCCGCGCGGGTGAGCGGCGGCCATTTCGCATGACGGAACGGTCGCACCGGAAAGCCGATGCATCCCAGCCATCCGCCCGCGTCGTTGCATCGCGAAATCACCGCTCCTATCGCTGCCGGCCTTCGGCGCCCGGAGGCGCCCTCGTCGAACGGCCGATCGCACCATGAACTCCGAACCGCTCCCGCTGCCCGAAACCCTGGCCCTGCCCGAGAAGCTGTCGCTGCCGAAGGACAGGATCCGGGTGCTGCTGCTCGAAGGCATCAACGACAGCGCCGTCGGGCTGATGCGCGCGGCCGGCTACACCAACCTCGTCCGCCTGCCGAAGGCGCTCGACCGCGATGCGCTGCACGAGGCCCTGAAGGGCATCCACATCCTCGGCATCCGCTCGCGCACGCAGCTCGACGCGGCGGCCCTCGACGCCGCCGACCGCCTGCTCGCGGTCGGCTGCTTCTCGGTGGGCACCAACCAGGTCGACCTCGACGCCGCGCGGCGGCGCGGCGTGCCGGTGTTCAACGCGCCGTTCTCGAACACCCGCTCGGTCGCCGAGCTCGTCATCGGCGAGATCGTGATGCTCCTGCGCCGGATCGTGCCGCGCTCGGTCGGGGCGCATGCCGGCCAGTGGGACAAGTCGGCGGCCGGCTCGGTCGAGGTGCGCGGCAAGACGCTCGGCATCGTCGGCTACGGCAACATCGGTACGCAGCTCTCGACGCTGGCCGAGGCCATGGGCATGCGGGTCGTCTTTTACGACCACACCGACAAGCTCCGCCACGGCAACACCGAGCCGACCGCCTCGCTCGCCGAGCTGCTCGCCCAGAGCGACGTGGTCTCGCTGCACGTGCCCGAGACCGACGCCACCGCCAACATGATCGGCGAGGCCGAGATCCGCGCGATGAAGCCGGGCGCGTACCTGATCAACAACGCCCGCGGCACCGTCGTCGACCTCGACGCGCTCGCACGGGCCCTGCGCGACGGGCACCTCGCCGGCGCCGCCGTCGACGTCTTCCCGGTCGAGCCCGGCTCGAACCAGGAGCGCTTCGTCTCGCCGCTCCAGGGCCTGGAGAACGTGATCCTCACACCCCACGTCGGCGGCTCGACCGAGGAGGCCCAGGAGCGCATCGGCTCGGAGGTCGCGCGCAAGCTGGTGGATTACTCCGACATCGGCTCGACCATCGGCGCGGTGAACTTCCCGCAGGTGCAGCTCCCGCCGCGCCCGACCGGCGCGCGCTTCATCCACGTGCAGCAGAACCTGCCCGGCATGCTCAACCGCCTCAACGCGGTGTTCTCGAGCGCGGGCATCAACATCGCCGGGCAGTTCTACCAGACCGACGGCGAGGTCGGTTACGTGGTGCTCGAGACCGACGCCACCAACGCCGACGCCGAGACCCTGCTCGCCGAGATCCGCGCGATCCCGGGCACGATCCGCGCGCGGCTGCTGTACGAGCGCCGCTGAGCGGGGCGTTCGCGGACGCCGCCCTGCGATCGATCCGGTCTCCATCGCGGCGTGACGGCGCCGGATGGATCCTGCGAAGCACGCCGCGCTCGCTCTCCCATGAAAAGTGTGTCGGGGAGAGGGGCGTGACTCTCCGAAAGCTCACGCCCCTCATCCTGTCCTTTTCCCCCTGGGCGAAGGGACCCGTGCTCGATTCGGCGTCCGGCCGGTGCCTGAGCGCTCCGTCGCGGACGACCCTGAAAAACTTTCCGTGGCGCGGCTATCGCTGGCGCGGCACTTGCCGCAGCCTCGCTGCATCTTCCGCGGGCTCGGACATCGCCACGCCATGACCACAGGCTTCTTCGCCGCGAAGAAATCCGTCGCCGCGCTCGTCGCCGGGCATGAGGACGACCACGGGCCGGCGCTGGCGCGGAGCCTGTCGGCGTTCGGGCTGGTCTGCATCGGCCTCGGCGCGACGATCGGGGCGGGAATCTTCGTCCTCACCGGCACCGCGGCGGCGGACTATGCCGGCCCGGCGCTCGCGCTATCCTTCGTCGCCGGCGGGATCGCCTGCGCCTTCGTCGGGCTGTGCTACGCAGAGCTGGCCGCGATGATCCCGGTGCCGGGCTCGACCTACGCCTACACCTACGCGACGCTCGGCGAGCTCTGCGCGTGGATCATCGGCTGGGACCTCGTCCTCGAATTCGCCTTCGCCGCCGCCACCGTCGCGGTGGGCTGGTCGGGCTACGCGCAGAGCCTGCTCGCGGATGCGGGCCTGCGCCTGCCGGCGGCGCTCGCCGCGGCGCCCGGCGGAGGCGGCCTCGTCAACCTGCCGGCGGCCGGGATCGTGCTCGCGCTGACGGCGCTCCTGATGCGCGGCAGCCGCGAGGCCTCGCTCGTCAACACCGCGATGGTGGCGCTGAAGGTCGCGATCATCCTTGCCTTCGTCGGCGTCGGGGCGGCGCACCTGAAGCCGGAGTTGTGGCACCCGTTCATCCCGGAGAACACCGGCACCTTCGGGGAATTCGGCTGGAGCGGCATCCTGCGCGGCGCCGGCGTGGTGTTCTTCGCCTTCATCGGCTTCGAGACGGTCTCGACCGCCGCCGGCGAGACCCGCGACCCGCAGCGCGACGCGCCGATCGGCCTCCTCGGGTCCCTGGCGGTGAGCACGGTGCTCTACGTCGCGGTCGCCGCGGTGCTCACCGGGCTCGTGCCCTACCGGGCGCTGAACGTCGCCGACCCGATCGCCAAGGCGATCGACGCGATCGGGCTCGGCGGCTTCGCCGTCGCGATCAAGCTCGGCGCGCTGATCGGGCTGACGACCTCGACGCTGACCGCGCTCTACGGCCAGGCGCGGGTCTTCTACGCCATGGCCCGCGACGGCCTGCTGCCGCGGCTGTTCGCGCGGGTGAGCCCGACGACGCGCACGCCCATGCTGAGCCAGGCGACGATCGGCCTGATGACCGCGCTCGTGGCCGGCCTCGTGCCGATCGAGGAACTCGGCGAGCTGGTTAGCATCGGCACGCTCTTCGCCTTCGTGCTGGTCTGCACCGCCGTGCTGATCCTGCGCCGGACCGAGCCGGAGCGGCCGCGCCCGTTCCGGGTCCCGGCGGTCGGGCTGGTGGCGAGCCTCGGGATCCTGTCCTGCCTGCTGCTGATGGCGGGCCTGCCGGGCCAGACCTGGATCCGCCTCGCGGTCTGGCTGACGCTCGGCCTCGCCCTGTACGTGGGCTACGGACGCAGGAACGCCCGCCGGGTGAGGGCGGGCGCGTCGCGGGCTTAGAGCTGGAACCGCGCCTCATGGGGCCTGACCCATGAGGCTGGGTACGGACGCTCAGAACGAGCGGCGGTGCGGGGTCTGGGCGCCGCCGTAGCGGCGGCGGAGATAAGAGACGACCTTCGGCAGCAGGAAGGCGAGCAGGATCTTTCGCATGGGGTCGGCGAACCTTCTTCACGAGCGTGTGAAGATGCAATGCGCCGGCCCCGTTCGCGTTCCGGTCAGAGCTCCAGCGTCAACGTCACGGGCGCGTGGTCGGACGGGCGCGCCCAGCCGCGGGCCTCGCGCGCGACCTCGACCTTGCGCACGGTGCCGGCGAGGTCGGGCGAGACCCAGGCATGGTCGAGGCGGCGGCCCTTGTCGGCCGCCGACCAGTCGGGCGAGCGGTAGCTCCACCAGGTGAAGATCTTCTCCGGCGGCGGCGTCAGCAGGCGCGCGGTGTCGACCCAGCCAGCCTCGTTGCGCAAGCGTTCCAGCGCCTCGGTCTCGACGGGGGTGTGGCTCACCACGTTGAGCAGCTGCTTGTGCGACCAGACGTCGTGCTCCAGCGGCGCGACGTTGAGGTCGCCGACGAGGATCGCGGGGCCCTTCACGCGCCGCCCACCCCAGGCGCGCAGGTCGCGCAGGAAGTCGAGCTTGTGCGCGAATTTCGGGTTGAGCGCGGTGTCGGGCACGTCGCCGCCGGCCGGCACGTAGAAGTCGTGCAGCGCGATGCCCGCCGCGGCGCCGGCCTCGGGCCCGAGCACCGCCGAGATGTGGCGCGCGTCCTGGCGCTCGCAGAAGCTCATCACCGCGCGGGTGACGAGCGGAAACCGCGACAGGATCGCGACGCCGTTGTAGCCCTTCTGCCCGGCGAAGACGACGTTCTCGTAGCCCGAGCCGCGCAGGGCCTTCAGCGGGAAGGCGTCGTCCGGGCACTTGGTCTCCTGCAGGCACAGCACGTCGGGCTTCGCCTCGGCGAGGAAGCGCAGCACGAGATCGATGCGCAGGCGCACCGAGTTGATGTTCCAGGACGTGACGGTGAGGCGCAACGGAAACGCTCGCGGTTGTCGGGGGGAGGCCGGTGGATAGCGCGATTCGCCGGCGCGATCGACGCTGCGACCGGGCGGCCTGCGGAAATGGCGTGCTCCGCCCCGGACGACGGGGTATGTCCGCGCAAAGACCATCGGTCGGCCCCGCTCGACGACACCCAGAGACATAGCCCCTTGCCGCGCATCCGCTCCGTCCTGTTCAACGCCTACTGGGCCGCCTGGACGGCCTTGTTCCTGGCACCGCTCGCGGTGCTGGCCGCCTCCGGCTCGCCGGTCCGGCCGATCCGCGCGGCGACGCGCCTGTGGGCGCGGGGCATCCTGTTCGGGCTCCGCACGATCTGCGGCCTGCGCTACGTCGAGGAGGGGCGCGAGCGCATCCCGGCCGAGCCCTGCCTGATCGTCGCCAACCATCAGTCGGCCTGGGAGACGCTGGCCTTCCTCATCTTGGTGCCCGACGTGGCGATCATCGCCAAGCGCGAGCTCGTCGCGATCCCCGTGGTCGGCTGGTTCCTGCGGCGCTCGCCGATGATCATCATCGACCGGGCCAACGGCACCCAGGCCCTGCGCACGATGATCGACGAGAGCCGCGCCGCGGTAGCCGACGGGCGCTCGGTGCTGATCTTCCCCGAGGGCACCCGCGGCACCATCGACGAGAAGCTGCAGTTCAAGCGCGGCGTCGAGCTGCTGTACGGGCGTCTCGGCCTGCCGGTGCTGCCGGTGGCGGTCAATTCCGGGCTGTACTGGCCGACCGGGTCGTCGACGCGCGCCGGCACCGTGACGGTGAGCTACCTCGCCACCCTGGCGCCGGGCCTGCCGGCCGCCGAGTTCATGCGCGGCACCGAAGGCGCGATCGACAGCGAGCTCGACCGCTGGCGCCCGCAGGCGGCGTGAGGGCCCTCAATCGACCGCGCCGTAATAGGTGAAGTGCTTCCGCACCGGCTCGATCACGTCCCAGGTGCCGGAGAAGCCCTTCGGCGTGACGAAGGCGTCGCCCGCGCGATAGGTCTTCGAACGGCCCTCGGCGTCGGTGACGGTCACCACGCCTTCGAGCAGGTGGATGAACTCGTCCCGGCCGAAATCGATGCGGAACTTGCCCGGCCGGCAGGTCCAGATCCCGGCGGCGAACAGCTTGTCGGGGCTCTCGTAGACGTAGGTGGCGGTCTGCTCGGGGCGGCCCGAGAGGATGCAGGAGCGCTCGGGCCAGTACGTCGCGCTCGGCGGCTGGACGGCCGGGAAGTCGACGTTCGTCATCGTCGGCCCATCCAGCACCGGCGGCGGCGGGCCGGCCGGGCGGCGAAGGCCCGGCACCACCGCGAGGAACGCGGCGACGGGACCTGCGAAGGTGTGGAGCAGCCTGGCGATTTCCATGTCGAACCCTTCCTCGAATCGATCGAGGGGCACGATCGGGCGGCGCGCCTTGACGGCAGGTTCACCGGCGCGCCAGGCCACGCCGATCGGCGCGCTTCGGGACGTCCTTCCCCGGATCGATGCGGAAAGCGTTAAGGAAGCCTCACCATGGCGGCCTTTCGCGGACCTCAGGGGGTCTGGGACTGCTTGATCCGCTCCTGCATCGCCTTGTCCTCGGGGCGCCCGTAATTGATGAAGAACAGGTTGCCGTCGACGGCCTTGCCCTTCTGCAGGTTCGAGAGCTGCACGGTGGTCAGGTAGCCCTGCGGATCGGTGATCCGCCACTGGCCGAGCACCTTCATGTCGGCATCGAAGTACAGCTGGATCTTCGAGGTCCCGCCGAGCGTGGCGCGGTCCTCCAGGCTGATGCGGACGCCGCCCGGGTCGTTCGAGACGTCGGTGACGGTGAGGTCGCGGGCGAGGTCGATCTTCTCGCGGACCAGGAATTTCAGCGGGGTCTGCGCGATGAAGTACAGGTCCTGGGTCGCGAGCTTGCGGTCGCGCACCGCCACCGAGGTGCCGTCGGCCACCACCTCCAGCGGCGAGGGCGCGTCGTAGTCGAAGCGCAGGCGCCCGGGCTTGGCGATGGTGAGCTTGCCGCCGATCTTCCGCCCGTCCGCGGCGATCTGGATGAACGAGCCGGTGAGCGTGCTCATGCCGTTGAAATAGGCGTTGGCCTGGGCCAGCACGGTGGCGGCGTCCGGCGCCTCGTCGGAGGCGGCGGCCGGGGCGGGGGTCGGCGCGCCGACGGCGGCGACCTTCGCATCCGCCGCGGCGGGCTTGGCGGCGACCGGCTTGGCGGCGGGCTTCTCGGCCGAGCGCGACTTCGCGTCCTTCACCGAATCCTTGCTCGCATCCTTGGCCGCAGGCTTGGCGACCGTCTTCTTCGCGGGTGCCGCGGCCGGTGCGGCGGGGGCCGCCTCGGGCTCGGGCGCGGGAGCGGGCTGCTCCTTGCGGCCGAACAGGCCGTCGAGGAAGCTGCTGACCTGTGCGTCGGCCGGCGCCACCGGGGCGATCCAGGCCGCGACCGCGAGGAGCGATCCGGCAAGTCGGGTGCGGCGGCCGAGCATGGTCAGGCGTCTCCTGGGCGGGTGCGGCGTCCCGCAAGCGATGGTCGGCTTCAAGCGCGAAGGCGTGCGAAACGCCCGTCGCGCCGTGATGCCCCCTCGGGGCGCCGGGCCGTGTCGTCGGATGCCGTTAGAGCGGCGCCCTGTGGCGAAGATGCGACGCCGGCCGCGTTTCCGGCCGGCGCCTCGTCGTCACTCGTCGTCGTACATGCTGGCGGCGTGGGGTGCGCCCTCGACCAGGATCTCGCGCTTGCCGGCGTGGTTGGCCTGCCCGACGATGCCCTCGATCTCCATCCGCTCCATGATCGACGCGGCGCGGTTGTAGCCGATCTGCAGACGGCGCTGGATGTAGCTGGTCGACGCCTTGCGGTCGCGTAAGACCACCTGGATCGCCTGCTCGTAGAGGTCGCCGGCCTCGCCGCCCGACGCCGCCACGAAAGCGCCGACGTCGAAGACCGGAAGGTCGGCCTCCTCGGTCTCGGCCTCGACCGCCTCGGCCTTGCCCTTGCCCCTGCCGGCCGATTTCGGCGCCTCGTCGGACCCGTCGTCGGCGGTGACCGCCTCGAGGTAGGCCGGGCGGCCCTGGTGCTTGAGGTGGGCGACCACGCTCTCGACCTCCGAATCCGAGCAGAACGGCCCGTGCACCCGGGTCGTGCGCCCGCCGCCGGCCATGAACAGCATGTCGCCCTGGCCCAAGAGCTGCTCGGCGCCCATCTCGCCCAGGATCGTGCGCGAGTCGATCTTGCTCGTCACCTGGAAGCTGATCCGGGTCGGGAAGTTCGCCTTGATCGTCCCGGTGATCACGTCCACCGACGGACGCTGCGTCGCCATGATCAGGTGGATGCCGGCCGCGCGCGCCATCTGCGCCAGGCGCTGGATCGCCCCCTCGATGTCCTTGCCGGCCACCATCATCAGGTCGGCCATCTCGTCGACCACGATCACGATGTAGGGCAGCGGGGAGAGGTCCATCGCCTCGTCCTCGAACACCGCCTCGCCGGTCTCGCGGTTAAAGCCGGTCTGGATCGTCCGCGTGATGGTCTCGCCCTTGGCGCGGGCCTCGGCCATCCGGGCGTTGTAGCCGTCGATGTTCCGGACCGCGATCTTGGACATCTTCTTGTAGCGCTCCTCCATCTCGCGCACCGCCCACTTGAGGGCGATGACCGCCTTCTTCGGGTCGATGACGACGGGGGAGAGCAGGTGCGGGATGCCGTCGTAGACCGACAGCTCCAGCATCTTCGGGTCGACCATGATCAGGCGGCACTCCTCCGGCTTCATCCGGTAGAGGAGCGAGAGGATCATGGTGTTGATCGCCACCGACTTGCCCGAGCCGGTAGTGCCGGCCACCAGCAGGTGCGGCATGCGGGCGAGATCGGCGATGATCGGCTCGCCGCCGATGTTTTTTCCCAAGCACAGCGCGAGCTTGTGCTTGCTGGCGAAGAAGTCCGGCGCCGAGAGCAGCTCGCGCAGGAAGACCGTCTCGCGGATCTCGTTCGGCAGCTCGATGCCGATGACGTTGCGGCCGGGCACGACGGCGACGCGGGCCGAGACCGCCGACATCGAGCGGGCGATGTCGTCCGACAGGCCGATGACGCGGGAGGACTTGGTGCCGGGCGCCGGCTCGAGCTCGTAGAGGGTCACGACCGGGCCGGGGCGCACGGCGAGGATGTCGCCGCGCACGCCGAAATCCTGAACCGTCTGCTGCAGGTTGAGGGCGTTCTGCTCCAGCACGTCGGCATCGACCTCGGGGCTCTCGCCGGGCACCGGCATGGCGAGGAGATCGAGGGCGGGAAGCTCGTAGTCGGCGTTCTCGACCGAGGCGATGGCGAGGTGCCGGCCGGCGGCGATCAGGTGTGGGCGGCCGACGATCGGCATCGCCGGGGCGGGGATCGCGGGCGCCTGGACGACCGGTTCGGCGTAGGCCTCCACGGGGGCGGGGACCTCCTCGGGCTCGGGGGCCGGCGCGACCGCGACCGGCTCCGGTGCCGGGGCGGCCTTGCCGCGCAGCAGCACGGGACGCGGCGGGATCGGGACGATCACCGGCGGCGCGGCGGCCGGCATCGCGAAGGAAGGCTCGAAGGCGTGCGCCGCGAAAGCATGCTCGCTGAAATCCGGCTCGGCAAAGTCCGGCTCGGCGTTCTCGAAGCCGAGCTCGATCTCCGGCTCGCGGACCTCGGGCAGAGAGACCTCGGGCAGGGAGACCTCGGACAGGGAGACCTCGGGCAGGAACGGTCGCGGCGAGGCGACCGCCGGCTCCATCGAGCGCGCGGGCCGGATCGCGGCGCGGGCGGCCATGGCCGACAGGACCGGTGCACGGCGGATCTCGACGGTCTCGGCAGGCGGCGGAGAGGGGAGGGGGGTTCCGGGTCCGAACACCAGCGACAGGGCCGGGCGGGCGGGCACAATCGGCTCGGACCCATCCATGCCGGCGTCGTCCGAGCGGCCGATGCCGCCCTGGCTGGCGTTGTCCTGACCGTGCGCGGGATGCAGCGGGCGGTCGAAGCGCACGAGACGGTCGAGGACGTAGACCGGAGCCGGCGGAAGCGAGCGCAGGTGGGAGATGTCGACCGGCACCGAGACGTAGCGCTCGGACGGGACGGACCCGGCCGGCGCGGCGACGGGAGCCGCCTGCGCTGCCTCCGCGCTCGGGTCCGTCTCCAGCATCGCATCGCGGCCACGACCCTGGGCGGCCTCGGGCTGGATCGCCTCCCAGGCCTCGGCCGAGGACCAGTCGCCGGCCTCGAACCACGGCTGGACGTCCGACCAGTCGGGCAGCTCCGACAGGTCGCGGGCTTCCGCCGGCACGACCGGGGCGGGCGCGGTGCCCGCCGACAGCTCGACCGCCGGACGCGCCGGGCGGCGATCGGGCGTGCGGAAGAAGCGGACGCCGGGCGGCGGGACGAAGGGCTGGCGCCAGAGCGGCAGCGGCGGCCCGGGCGGGATCGCGCTGGCTTCGGCCGCGGCCTGCTCGGCCTCGGCGGCGGCGCGGGCCGCCTCGGCATCCGCCTGCGCCTGCGCCGCGCGCTCGGCGGCGTCGCGCTCGGCGGCCGCGGCCAGCATCGCGGCCTGGGCCTCGGCCCGCGCCAGGTCGAGGGCGTTGCGCTCGGCTTCCAGCGCGCGCTGGCGGCGCTCCTGCAGGATGGTGTCGGGGGTGCGGGTGTAGCGCACGGCCGAAGGGACGGGCGAAGCGACGGCCGAAGCCGTCCCGGAGCGGTCGGAGGGCCCCGGAACCGAGCGGGCGACGCCGCGCGGCCGGTCGATGTCCTCCGGCGTGATCGCGGCGGGCCGGCGCGGCGAGCGCACGAGCACGCCCGGCGAGGAGGCGGAGGCGTCGATCCGGCTCTCGGGCCGGGCGCCGTCGAGCATGTCGAGGGTCGCCCGGTCGTCGAAGATCTCGGCGGGCCAGGCATGGGCGAACACGGCATCCTGGCCGGCCCGCGAATCGGTCCAGCCGCCGGCATCCGGCTCGGCGCCGCGACCCAGCATCGCGTTCGGCGGCGTGAGCCAGCTCGGCGCCGGCCGGGTACCGGCGATGGCGTAGCTCGGGCGCTGCGGCCCGCCGACGAGGCGCCGCGTCAGGCTGGCCCGCAACGACATCAGCCGATGGGCCAGCGCGCCGAGCGTGAGGCTCGGGCGGTCGCCGCCGCGACTGGGGCGAGAGGGGTCGCGATGAGAATAGGGAGGCCGTCCCGATGCGCGCATGGGTTCTCAAAAACTCGAAACACGGAAGGCCGTCCCGCCCGGAACGGTCGATCCGAGTTAGGCCGAACGTCGTTAACAGAGCCTTGAAACCGGTCCGGCGCGGGCCGCTGGAGGGGCGGGCCGCCAGGCGGTAAGGTGGCGCGGAACTCCTCCCTCGCGCGGGTCGTGACGCCCTTGGCACCCACCCAACTCCCACGGGACTTCCGGTCCCTCTACGCCCAGGGCTTCGCCCGCGTAGCCGCCTGCACCGGGCGCAGCCATCCGGGGGACCCCGAGCGCAACGCCGACGCGATCCTGGCGCTGGCGCAAGACTGTCACCGGCAAGGCGTCGCGGTGGCCGTGTTCCCGGAACTCGCCCTCTCGGCCTACGCCATCGAGGACCTGCTTCTGCAGGCGACGCTGCTCGATGCGGTCGAGGCGGCGGCGGAACGGCTGATCGCCGCCTCGGCGGCCCTGCGCCCCCTCCTCCTCGTTGGTGCGCCCGTGCGCTGGCGCAACCGGGTCTACAACGCGGCGCTGGCGATCCAGGGCGGCCGCCTCCTCGGCATCGTCCCGAAGATCCACCTGCCGAACTACCGGGAGTTCTACGAGAAGCGCCACTTCGCCTCCGGCGCCGGCATCGCGGCCGAGACGGTGCGCTTCGCCGGGCACGCGGTCCCGTTCGGCGCCGACCAGCTGTTCGCGGCCGAGGACGTGCCGGGCCTGATCGTCGGCGTCGAGATCTGCGAGGACCTGTGGGTGCCCGACGCGCCGGGCATGCACGCCGCGCTCGCCGGCGCCACGGTGCTGGCGAACCTCTCGGGCAGCCCGATCACCGTCGGCCGTGCGGAGTCGCGCGCCCTGCTATCGCGCGCCGCCTCGATGCGGGGCCTGTGCGCCTACGTCTACGCCGCCGCGGGGCTCGGCGAATCCACCACCGACCTGTCCTGGGACGGGCAGACCAGCATCGACGAGAACGGCGTGCGGCTGGCGGAAGGGCAGCGCTTCGCCGCCGGGCCGGTGGCGACGCTCGCCGACATCGACCTCGACCTGCTGGCCCAGGAGCGCCTGCAGGCCGGCAGCTTCGACGACAACGCGCGGCCGGGCTCCCGCCCAGCCTACCGCCGGGCGTCGTTCCGCCTCGATCCGCCGACCGGCGACCTCGGGCTGATCCGGCGGATCGAGCGGTTTCCCTTCGTGCCGGCCGATCCGGCCCGCCTCGCGCAGGATTGCTACGAGGCCTACAACATCCAGGTCGCGGGGCTGGCCCAGCGCCTCGAGGCCACCGGCACCCGCAAGGCCGTGATCGGCGTCTCGGGCGGCCTCGATTCGACCCACGCCCTCATCGTGATCGCCAAGGCGTTCGACCGGCTCGGGTATCCGCGCTCGGACATCCTGGCCTACACCCTGCCGGGCTTCGCCACCTCGGACGCGACGAAGGGGAACGCGTACGCGCTGATGCGGGCGCTCGGCACCACCGCGGCCGAGATCGACATCCGACCCGCCGCGCGCCAGATGCTCGCCGACATGGGCCACCCCTACGCTGCGGGGGAGGCGGTCTACGACGTCACCTTCGAGAACGTGCAGGCGGGCCTGCGCACCGACTACCTGTTTCGGCTGGCCAACCACGCCGGCGCGATCGTCGTCGGCACCGGCGACCTGTCGGAGCTGGCGCTCGGCTGGTGCACCTACGGCGTCGGCGACCAGATGAGCCACTACGCCGTCAACGCCGGGGTGCCCAAGACCCTGATCCAGCACCTGATCCGCTGGACGATCGCCTCGGGCCAGTTCGGCACGGAGGAGGGGCGCGTGCTCAGCGCGGTGCTCGACACCGAGATCTCGCCCGAGCTGGTGCCCGCCGAGGCCGACGCGGCGCCGCAGAGCACCGAGGCCACGATCGGCCCCTACGCGCTGCAGGACTTCACGCTGTTCTATACGCTGCGCCACGGCTTCCGGCCCTCGAAGATCGCGTTCCTGGCCCTGCATGCCTGGGGCGATGCGGCGGCCGGCGCCTGGCCGCCGGATTTTCCCGCCGACAAGCGGGTCGCCTACGGCCTGCCCGAGATCCGGCGCTGGCTCGGGGTGTTCCTGTCCCGCTTCTTCGGGTTCAGCCAGTTCAAGCGCTCGGCCTTGCCGAACGGGCCGAAGGTCTCCGCCGGGGGTGCCCTCTCCCCGCGCGGCGACTGGCGCGCGCCGTCCGACGGCTCGGCCCGGATCTGGCTCGACGAGCTGGAGCGCAACGTCCCCGAAACCGGATCGACACAAACCGGACAGAGTGTGTGATTAACCACACGGTCAAGCCGGATCGTCGGGTAAGACGGATCCGGCCAGAGGGGTCGGCTGAGCGGAGATTCTCCGATGCAGAGCTACAACCTGTTTCGCCTGAAGAGCGTCGAGGGTCTGTGCTGCGCCGTTCCCGAGTCCAGCCGCGTCCCGAGCTTCCTCGGCGGCGGCCGCTGGACCTTCGGGGGCAAGCTCGACGAGAGCTCGGGTCTCCCCCTCGATTTCGACGGCCGCGCCGCGCAGACCGGGGTCCGCTTCAACGGCTTCTACCTGTTCCAGACCGTAGACCGGCGCTTTTTATAGGTGAGCCGGGCGGAGTCGGCGATCGCGGCGAGCATTCCTTAAGGGGCGCCGTGGGACGGTTGAGCCTGAATTTTCGGTCCTGAGGCTCGTTTCATGTCGTCGGAGAATCGCAACGAGGTCCGGCAGAGGGTGTTCCTCAAGGGACGCATCCTGTTCAACAACGGCTCCTCGAGCATGGATTGCCTCGTGCGGGACTTCTCCTCGACGGGTGCGCGTCTCGTGCTCAGCGAGACCGCGACGCTGCCGGAGATGTTCGACCTCTTCATCCCGCAGAAGGAGCGGACCTACCGCTCGGCGATGCGCTGGCGGCGCGCCGACGGCGTCGGGATCACCTTCGCGGTCGAGACGCCCAAGGCCGCGCCGGCGGTGCCCGCCGCCGAACCCGCAGCGGACGAGACCTCCATCGCCTTCCTGCTCCGCCGCGTGAGCGAGCTCGAGGCCGAGAATGCGGCCCTGCGCCGGCTCCTGACCGGGGTGGCGCCGACCGGTGCCGCGACCGCCGCCTGAGGCCTCAGCCCTTCAGGGCGTCGCGGATCCGCTCGGCGTGGTCCGCGAGCACGGCCGGATCGGCCATCCCGCCCTCGTGGCGCTGGAGCGGCACGCCCTCGAAGCGGGGCACGACGTGGACGTGGAGGTGGAACACCGTCTGCCCCCCGGCCGCCTCGTTGAACTGGAACACCGTCAGCCCGTCCGCCTTGAACGCCGCCTTCACCGCCCGTGCGACCGTCTGCACGCTGGCGGCGAGCGCGGCGAGCGAAGCGGGCTCGGCGTCGATCAGCCCGCGCGCGGGCGCCTTCGGGATCACCAGGGTGTGGCCGGGTCCCTGGGGCATCACGTCCATGAAGGCCAAAGTGTCGGCGTCCTCGTAGACCCGGTGCGCCGGAATCTCGCCGCGCAGGATCTTCGCGAAGATGTTGTCGGCGTCGTAGGTCGTATCCGGCATGCAGGCACCCGTGGTTGCAGCCTCCAGGATGCACCGGCCCGCCTCCGGCGTCCACGCCGCCGGAACTCCCCGGCGGTCCATGCGCTTGTGGTCGGATCGCTGCGGCCCAGCTGCGATCCGACCCGGCGATCGGACAGGACCCCACACGCATGGCACATGAGAGCACCGGCGCCATCTACACCGCCGCCGGCGCCAACCTCGCCATCGCCGTGGCGAAGTTCGTCGGCGCCTTCCTCACCGGCTCAACCGCCATGCTGGCCGAGGGCGCGCATTCGGTGGTGGACACCGCCAACCAGATCCTGCTGCTCGTCGGCCTGAAGCGCGCAAAGAAGCCGGCGGATGCCAAGCACCCGTTCGGCTACGGCCGCGAGGTGTACTTCTACGCCTTCATCGTTGCGCTGCTGATCTTTCTCGGCGGCGGCATCTTCGCGATCTACGAGGGCGCCCACAAGATCCGGCACCCCGAGCCGGCGGCCGACGCGAGCCTGTTCGGCTACCCGCTGCCGGGGTTCTGGGTGAACGTCGCCATCCTCGGCTTCTCGGTCGCGGCGGAGGGCTATTCCTGCTTCGTCGCGATGCGCGCGTTCTGGGCCGAGAAGGGCGACCGCTCGCCGCTCAGCGCGATCCGGCGGAGCAAGGACCCGGCGCTGTTCACCATCCTGGTCGAGGACGTCGCCGCCCTGATCGGCCTGGTCATCGCGTTGACCGGCGTGGTGCTGGCGCACGTGCTCGACAGGCCGGCCCTCGACGGATGGTCGTCGGTCGGCATCGGCCTCGTGCTGGTCGGGATGGCGATCTTCCTGATGATCGAGACCCACGGGCTGCTGATCGGCGAGGCCGCCGACCCCGAGGTCGTCGCGGCGATCCAGGAGGTGGTCGGCGCGGAAGCGGGGGTGAACACCGTCAACGAGGTGCTGACCCAGCACATGGGCCCGTCCGACATCCTGGTGAACGTCAGCCTCGACATGGCCGACGACCTCAGCGCGGGCGAGGTCGAACGGGTCTCGGCGCGCCTCGACCGCGACCTGAAGGCCCGCGTCCCGAACGTGACCCGCGTGTTCATCGAGGCGCAGGCGCGCGCGGCATCCGTACCCGCGATGGGCAGGGTCGCCGCCGAGGCGACGGGCGGCTGACGGTGCGGGAAAAGGTCGGGTGCGCCCTACCGGGGCGCGTGCCCGATCTGCTGCAGGCTCAGCACCCAGGTCCGCTCCTGCACGCGCTCGTCGCGGCTGTGGCGCGACGACCCCGTCTCGCGGCTGCGCGCGAAGTAGCGGCCGCTCACGCCCTCGACCGCCGGCGCGGTCGCCACGTGCAGCGTCGTCGTCGCGCCCTCGGCGGGCTTGGTGAGGAACGGCCGGATCAGGTTCCAGGCGAAGCCGAACGCGCCCCCGGTGTTCTTGGCGAAGCCGGTATCGATCACCCCCGGATGCAGGGCGTTCACCGTGACGGGCGTGCCGGCGAGGCGGCGGGCCAGCGCGTAGGTGAACAGCACGTTGCCGAGCTTGGCCTGCGCATACGCCCGCATCGGGCCGTAGGAACGTTCGGCCTGGAGATCGTCGAAGGCGATGCGGCCGCGGGTGTGGGCGGCCGAGGCCACGTTGACGATCCGCGACGCGGCCCCTGCCCGGCCGGAAGCTTTCAGCAGGTCGAGGAGCTCGAGGGTGAGCAGCACGTAGCCGAGATGATCGAGGGCCCAGGTGCGCTCCAACCCGTCGACGGTGACGAGGCGACGGTCGAAGATCGCGCCGGCGTTGTTCACCAGCACGTCGAGGCGCGGGTAGGCGGCACGGACTTCGCCCGCCAGACGCCGGATCTCGGCCTGCGACGAGAGGTCGGCGACGAAGGTGTCGACCGCCCCCCCGGGCACCGCGGCAGAAATCGCGCGCGCCGAGGCGGAGACCTTCCCCGCGTCCCGGCCGACGATGCCGACCCGGGCGCCGGCCTTCGCCAGCCCCAGGGCGGCCTCGTAGCCGATCCCTGAGGTGGCGCCGGTGACGAGGCAGGTGCGCCCGTTCAGGACGGCGCCCGGCCGCGTATCCGAGGCCACCGTCCGGGCCTCAGAACACCGCCTGCCCGACGGCGAAGGCGATGACCACGATGACGATGGCGATGACCAGGAAGATGCCGAACAGGATGCGGGCGAGCGATCCGGCGCCCGAGGCGATCCCGGTGAAGCCGAGGCCGCCGGCGATCACCGAGACGACGAAGCAGATGAGGGCCCATTTGAGAAGGGTCATGCCGAACACTCCGGAACGAACCGGCGAACGGCCGGCAGGGAAGGCGACCGATCAATGCGGGCCAAGCTCAACCGTTCCCGCCCGCGCGCGCGTTCGATCCGTTATTTCTCGCCCTCGATTCGCGTCTCGTCCTTCGCCGGCTCGGCGCGCGCGAGCATGATCTCGGCGAGCGTGTGGTACAGCCCGGTGCGGCAGACCGTCTTCGAGGCGGCGTCGGCCAGCACCGCCGCGATCATCAGCGGGATCATCATCGCGTGGTCCTGGGTCATCTCGGTGACGATGACGAAGGCGGTGATCGGCGCCTGCAGCACGCCGGCCAGGTAGGCGACCATGCCGGTGAGCACCAGCGCGCCGATCGGCACGCCCGGGAAGACGTCCTGCAGCATGCCCCCGAGGCCGGCCCCGACCGCGAGCGAGGGCGCGAACAGGCCGCCGGGGATCCCGCTGATCGCCGACAGGGCGGTGGCGCAGAACTTCAACGGCGCGAAGTCGAGCCGCGCCGCGGAATCGCCGTGCAGCAGCGCCTTCGCCTCCTCGTAGCCGGTTCCGTAGACCGACCCGCCCGAGGCGAGCCCGGCGAGCGCGACGCCGAGGCCGCAGAGACCCGCGAAGGCGATCGGATGCCGGGCGATCCAGCGGCCTGCGCGGCCCGGCAGCCCGCGCGCGAACAGGATGACGAGGCGGCTGAACACGCCGCCGGCGAAGCCGCCCGCCGCTCCGAGGACGACGACGACGAGCCAGCCCTTGCCGAGCGGCAGCGTCACGTCGCTGGTCCCGAAATAGGTGTAGTTGCCGACGAGCCAGAGCGAGGTGAGGCCGGCCGCGACGATGCCGGCGACGATCAGGCCGGACGAGCGCGGCTCGTAGGCGCGGCCGAGCTCCTCGATCCCGAAGACGATGCCGGCCAGCGGCGTGTTGAAGGCGGCCGCGACGCCGGCCGCACCGCCGGCGAGGATCAGGCCGGGCAGCCGGTCCGGCGTCAGGCGCCCGACCGCGGCCATGATCGCCGCGCCGACCTGCACCGTCGGCCCCTCGCGGCCCGAGGAGGCGCCGCAGGCGAGCCCCAGCGTCATCACCACGATCTTGCCGAAGGCGACGCGGAGCGAGATCAGCCGGTGGCGAAAGCCCGGATCGCGGGTGTGGCGCGCCGCGATCACCTGCGGGATGCCGGAGCCCTGCGAGTTCGGGAACACCGTTCGCGCCAGCAGGGCGGCGAGCGCGAAGCCGGCGGGCGTCACGACGAGCGCCGCCAGCGGCGATACGCCGACGAGCGCCTTGAAGCCGACCTGCGCCGCGTCGGCGCATCGCGCCATCAGGACGGCGGCGAGGCCGACGCAGATGCCGCCGACCAGGAACAGCAGCCGTCCGCGCCAGAGCGGATAGGCCCCGATCGAGGCGCTGCGCAGGCGCGCGATCGACGCGCGGGTGCGGAAACGGGGCGGCATGGCGCGAGAACTCGACACGGACGGGGCACGCTCGCCTCGGCAAGCCGACCGGAGCCGGGTTGCGTCAGCCCCCGTGGCTTAAAGCATTTTCGAACGCGGTGAATGGCGGCTCGCGTGAGAAAAATGCGACTTCACGACAAGGAAGAGCATGTTCCCCGATCCGGTGATCTTGGAACATGCTCCCGCGAGGAGCTTGCTATGCCCCGAGGGGCAGGGGGGCTATTTCTCCGCCGCGCAGAGCGTCTCGACGGTCTTCACGTAGGACTTGGCATCGAACTTCTTGAGCGAGTTCTCGCTCTGATAGCGCACGGTGCCGAACACCTTGCGGCGTGCCCACGGGCGGTCGTGCAGGCCGTAGACCCAGGCGACGTTGGTGAACGAGTTCGCATCGCGCCCGTCGAGGAAGTAGCGGTTGTTGATCCGCAGCGTCCGCTCGAAGCCGACCTTCGGCGAGGGCGACCATTCGAGGATCTTCTTGCCCCAGTACATGCGCAGCTGGTTGTGCATGTAGCCGGTCTCGCGCATCTCGGCCTGAGCGGCGTTCCAGTAGCGGTCGTGGGTCTCGCCGGCCGCGAGCTGCGCTTCGGTGTAGCGGTAGGGCCGCGGATCGTCCGCGTGCTCGGCCAGCGTCTTCTGCGCCCAGTCCGGCACCGCCTTGGCGTAGTCGTCGTAGCCGTCGGTGTAGAACACGTGGTTGGAGGCGAGCTCGCGCCGGACGATCAGCTCCTCGAGATACGCCCCGCGGTCGTCGCCGTCGCCGTCCTTGGCTGCGCGCACGGCGAGCGCGATCTCCACCGGCGAGATCTGGCCGAAATGCAGGTAGGGGCTCATGTGCGAGGCGGCCGCCGCCTCGGGCCGGTTGCGGCCGTTGCCGTAGCCGGACAGCCCGTCCGCCAGGAACGCCTTCAGGCGCTTGCGGGCCTGGGTCTCGCCGCCGACGAAGCGCTTCACCGGTGCGATCTCGGTGTCGAGGCTCATGCCGGCCAGGACCTTCATCGGGTCGGACACGTCGATCTCGCTGGCGAGCTTCAGGCCGTCGGCCCCGTGCGCGACCTTGCGGGCCGAGAGCGGCTCAAGGAAGTCGTCCCAGAGCTTGTGCAGCTTGGGCCGAAGCGTGCGGGCGGCGAACTCGTGCTTGGAGGAGGCGACCTCGACCGGCACCACGACGTCGCCCTCGACCTGGACGACGCGGGCCTCGACCGCCTTCGCGATCTCGCCGTACCAGCGCTTCTGGATCGCGAGGTAGCCGCGATCGAGCACGAGGAGCGCCGCGTCGCGGGCGAGGTCGATGGCGATCTCGGCGGGCGAGGCCTTGCGCATCACGAAGCCGACGCCGCGCTTTTCGAGCCCAGACTTCGCATCGGCGAGCCCCTGCAGCAGGAAGGCGTAGTGCCGGGCGTTGGCCTCGGGGAACCCGCTGGCGCCGTCGAGGAGCCCGAAGCAGGCCACCACCGGCAGACCGAGACGGTTGCCCTCCTCGATCGCGAATTCGAGCGCCGGATTGTGATGCGCCCGGTTCGCCTGCTGCAGCAGGTAGAGCACGTAGGTTCCGCCCTGCCGCGGTGCGGCATCGTTGAGGACCCGGAAGCGCTTTTCGTGAATCGCCATGTCGTCGCGTCGTCCCCGCCGGCTCGCATCGCGGAACCGTGTCGGCTCAGCTAGAGCGTGGAGCGCGATCGTCCCGCTGCGCGCGAGACGCGATCGCAAGCGGTCCCGCCCGCTTCGATGCTCCGGCGGGAATGCTCAAAACTTGTGTCTTGTCAGAGACTTGCCGATAATCGACCGGCGGCAGCCCGGCCATCGAAGGCCGAAAAATGGCTGCGCGCGCCTGCGACATTTTCAACACATGCCGCGATCGACCCGAGCCGGCCGGCGAGAAACGACAGGATCACTGACCGAAACCCCTTGCATTTCCGATCGGGAGGATCAGGTTGTGCAGCGCGGGACGGCGATGGCGTCGCGGTCCTGTTGCCCTTCTTGGGCGTTTCCTCCCTAGACTTCGGGCCGCTCCTTCGGGAGTGGCCTTTTTTCTTGGGCGTGGTCGTCCCGCGGGCGCGATCGTCGCGAGGCGCTGCGCCCGACGGTTGTGGTGGATCTGTCACCCGTCGCGCCGCGCCGACACCCCCGCCCCCTGGCCTCCCGCCGAGACCCGCCGCAGACTGCGCCCGCAGGCGCCGGAAGTGCGCCGCCGGGAGGGGATCCACATGCGCAAGCTCGGCGAGACGCTGGCGGTCGGGCTGTTCTGGGCCGCGACGGCGGTCGGTCCGTGCGGTGCCGTTGAGGTGCCGACCTTCGAGGTCGACCCGGCCTGGCCGAAGCCGCTGCCGAACGACTGGATCATGGGGCAGGCGGCCGGCGTCGCGGTCGATGCCCAGGACCATGTCTGGGTGGTCCAGCGCCCGCGCACGCTCACCGACGACGAGAAGGCGGCGAGCCTCGATCCGCCGCGGACCAAGTGCTGCAAGCCGGCGCCCCCGGTCCTCGAGTTCGACCAGGCCGGCACGGTGCTGCGCTCCTGGGGCGGGCCGGGGCAGGGCTACGACTGGCCCGAGAACGAGCACGGCATCCAGGTCGATCCGAAGGGCTTCGTCTGGATCGCCGGCAACGGCGCGAACGACGGGCAGCTGCTCAAGTTCACCGCCGACGGGCGGTTCGTGATGCAGATCGGCAAGTCCGGGCCGCAGACCGACAGCCGCGACACCAGCCGGCTCGGCAAGCCCGCCAACGTCGACTTCGACGCGGCCGCCAACGAGGTCTACGTCGCCGACGGCTACTACAACCACCGCATCATCGTGTTCGATTCCGAAACCGGGGCGTTCAAGCGCATGTGGGGCGCCTACGGCCGGCCGCCGACCGACGACAAGCTGCCGCCCTACGATCCCGCCGCCGCCCCGTCGCAGCAATTCGCCAACCCGGTCCACTGCGTGAAGATCGCACGCGACGGGCTCGTCTACGTCTGCGACCGGACCAACGACCGCATCCAGGTCTTCAGGAAGGACGGCAGCTTCGTGAAGGAGATGTTCGTCGAGACCAACACCCGCGCCAACGGCTCGGTCTGGGAACTCGCCCTGTGGCCCGATGCCGACGAGAGCTTCCTCCTCAACGCCGACGGGGCGAACAACGAGGTCCGCACCCTGTCGCGCGCCACCGGGGAGACCCTCGGCGCCTTCGGCCGCAACGGGCGCGGCGCCGGGCAATTCCACTGGGTCCACAACCTTGCCGTCGACTCGCGCGGGAACGTGTTCACGACGGAGGTCGACACCGGCAAGCGCGCGCAGAAATTCCTCGCCTCCGGCACCTTCGTGCTGCGCAAGCGCACGCCCTGACCGCCGGACGCGCCCGCCGCGCGTTCACGGCCGCTTTCTCGCGCGGATCCGTGCGATACTGTCGCCGGATACGAGGCTGGAAGAACCGTGAGCACGATGGACCCCTTCGGCCACCGAACCGTGCCGGCTCCGCTGGCCAAGCGCCGCGTCCTGCTCGTCGAGGACGACGACTTCATCGTCTCCGACCTGGCGCGCAGCTTCGAGGCGGGGGGCGCCGAGGTGGTCGGGCCGGCCGCCACCGTCGCCGACGGCCTGACGCTGCTCGCCGAGACGCGCCACCTCGATGCCACCGTTCTCGACATCAACCTGCAGGGCGAGATGGTCTTTCCGCTGACCGACGCGCTGGCGGCACGCGGCATCCCCTTTGTCTTCGCGACCGGCTACGACCGGGAGATGGTGCCGCCGCGCTACGCCGACGTCGCCCATTGCGAGAAGCCGGTGGAACCGGGCGCGATCGCCCACGCGCTGTTCGGGGCCTGACCGTCCGATCCAAACAACCTACGCGTCGAGCCCGTCCTCGTCCGCCGACGGGTCGGGCACGATGCCGATCCTCGGCACCAGAGCGAAGCGGATCGTGCAGCGCAGGCCGCCGGGAGCGTAGGCCAGAGTCGTCTCCGCGCCGAACTCGTAGCACAGCGTGTGCTCCAGCATCTCGGTGCCGAAGCCGCAGCGCGCGGGCTCGGCCGGCAGGTCGTGCAGCCCGGTCTCGGTCCAGGTGAGCGACAGGATCGGAGCCGCCGCGCCGGGCTCCAGGCGCCAGGCGACGGCGATGCGGCCGTCGGGGATCGTCAGCGCCCCGTATTCCATCGCGTTGTTGGCGAGCTCGTGGGCGGCGAGCGCGAACACCTCGGCGGCGCGGGGCGCCAGCAGAACCTTCGGCCCGTCGATCTCGACCTGCTCGCCCTCGCGGGCGAGGAGGGCCAGCAGCTCGTCGGCGAGGATCGAGTGCAGGTCGATGCCGCAGGACGCAGCGGTGATCCCCGCGCTCTGCACGCGGGCGATCGCCCCGAGGCGGCCGTCGAGGCGCATCAGGCACTCCTCGACGCTGCGATCGGTGTCCGCCGAGCGTCGGATGATCGCGCGGATCATCGCCAGGGTGTTGCGGGTCCGATGGAGGACCGCGACTATCGCCGGTGCGGTCGAGGTCGCCGGCGGCGACCCGAGGTCGAGCCCGGCCGCGCCGAGGTGCCGACGCAGGGCTGCGTTCTCGGCCTCGAGCGCGGCGATCCGACCGTCGATGGTCATCGGGCCCCGGTCCCTGCGAAGCGGTCGCTTCGTTCCGGGGCAGCTTGGCAGGTCTCGGCGTCCGGTGCGAGGCCGACCTCAGTTCGCATCGAGATGCGCGCCCTCGTGATCGAGGTGGAGGTATCCGGGGTCGAACAGGGCGAGCGCCATCAGCGCCGGCAGGTCGTGGATCGTCACGCGTCGGCCCTTCCAGGTGATCTGGCCCGCGCCGCGCAGCTCCTGGAGGGTTCGGTTCACGTGGACGCTCGACAGGCCGAGGGTGTCGGCAAGGTCGGCCTGCGTCACCGGCAGGTCGTAGGCCGTCCCCTCGGTGAGGCCGACCGCGCGCAGGCGCAGATACAATTCGCAGAGCAGGTGGGCAAGGCGCTCGACGGCCGAGCGCTGCCCGAGGCTGACGGTCCATTCCCTTTGAACGGCGGCGTTGTGCAGCATCTCCCACCACAGCGTCTCGGCGATGCGGGGCGAGGCCGCCGTCATGCCCTCGATGGTCTCCTGCGTGATCCGGGCCAGTGTCACCGGCGTCAGGGAAGCGACGGCGTGATCCATGCGGCGCAGGGTGAAGATGTGCGGGTCGCAGAGGTCGCCCGGCAGGAAGAACGCGATGATCTGCCGGCGCCCGTCCTGCAGCTGCTTGTAGCGGCAGGCCCAGCCTTCCAGGACGAGGTTGACGGCCCGCGGCTCGTCGCCCTCGTTGATGATGTCCTCGCGCGCGCCGAGCCGGCGGAGGTTCTGGGCGGTCGCGTCGGAGAGCGCCTTCCGATCCGCCAGGGAGAAGCGGGTGAAGTTCTCCAGCTTCCGAATGAAGGGATTGGTCATGCCGTCTCGAACCTGGCCGCCGCGCAGGCCGCGCCGGTCACGCCGCCTGACGGATACAGGTGTAACCTCTTGACGCTACAACTCATAGGGGCATCTCGATGCGGCAACGGACACCGTCCGTCCCGAGCTCGAATCGGGCCTGGGCGCGAAGGCTGTAGCTCAGGGCCTTCTCGATCAGGTCGCGCCCGAAGCCGCGGCGCTCCGGAGCGGCCGGCATGACGACGCCGCTCTCGATCCAGTCGAGGACGAGCAGCCGCCCGCCGGCGGGACTCGCGCCCAAGGTCCATCCGATCGCCAAGCGCGCCTCGGCCTGCGCCAGGGCACCGTGCTTGACCGCGTTGGTGGCCAGCTCATGCAGCGCGAGGGCGAAGGTCTGGACGTGCTCGAAGTCGAAGGCGACGGACGGCCCCGAGACGGTGATCCGGTCGTTCTCCTCGCCGCCATGCGCATGCAGCTCGAGCCGCACCAGCTCGGCGAGGTCGACCGCACCGCTGTCGGAGCGGCCGAACAGGCCCTGCACCCGGCCGAGCGCCTTCAGCCGCTCGGCATAGCCCTCGACCGCCGGCCCGGTCCCGAGGGTCTGGCGAGCGATCGACTGGACCACCGCCAGGAGGTTGCGCGTCCGGTGCTGCAGCTCCGCGACCAGGACGCGCTGGCTCATCTCGGCGCGGGCGAGCACGGTGACGTCCATGAAGCTGACGACGACGCCCTCGATCCGGTTCTCGCCGTTCCGGTAGGGCGCGAGCCGCACCAGGAAGCGTGCGGCGTCCTTGCCACGGTCGATCTGCCGCTCGATCGTGTCGCTGCCCCGCATGATCGCGGCGACGTCCTCGGCGAGGTTCGGCAGCGTCAGCCGGCCGGCGAAATCGGTGATCGGGCGGCCGCGGTCGCTCGGCAGGATGTTGAAGATCTCCGTCACCGCCGGGGTGTAGCTGCGGATCACCAGCTTCGCGTCTAGGAACACCGTCGCGATGTCGGTGCTGGCGAAGAGGTTGTGCAGGTCGGTGTTGGCGCGGTCCAGCGCCTCGACCTTGCCGTTCAGCTCGGCGTTGACCGTGTAGAGCTCCTCGTTGACCGATTGCAGCTCCTCCTTCGAAGCCTCCAGCTCCTCGTTGGTCGATTGCAGCTCCTCGTTGACCGAGACCAGCTCCTCGTTGGAGGATTTCAGCTCCTCCAGCGCGGTCTCGTACTCCTCGATCAGCGATTGCAGGCGCTCGCGGGTCTCGCGCAGCTCGCGCTCGAGCTGGAGCGCGACCTCGTCCTGGGCCGAGACCGAGCGCTTCTGCGCCGCCTCGCGGCTGATCGACGGCCCCTCGTCGCTGAACAGCACCAGGAACAGCGGTTCCTCGGAGCGCTGCGCCACCAGGGGCTCGACGGTCACGGTGACGATCTGCACGCGGCCGTCGTCGCCCTCCACGACGAGTCCCTCGCGCACCGCCTGAGCGTTGGTGTCGACCGCCTCGCGGAACGCCGCCCGGAGCTCGAGCCTGAGGCCCTTGCGCGCCATCGTCAGGAGCTGGCGGGTGGGAAGGCCCGGCGCCGCCTCGAGGTACTTGCCGGTCCGGTTCGAGTAGTAGACCACGTCGCCCTGGCGGTTGACGGCGACGTGGGGCGGCGAGAACCGCTCGAGAACCTGCACCTCGACCGAATGGCGAAGCGCCAGGCTGCTGCTGCCCGACTGACGCGGCCGCAGATCTCCGATCTGGGACATCGCGCGCAATCCGCTGAGGGCGAGCGGAACGCGCGGCTCCGTCGCGTGGTCGGCGCGGCTGCGGAAGATGCGGTGCTTCTTGTCGATCGGCGCGAACAGGTCGGCGAACTGGCTCAGGTTCTCCGACATGCCGAGGAAGAGGAAACCGCCGGGCTTCAGCGCGTAGTGGAAGGTCGGCAGCACCTGGTTCTGGATGCTGAGCCCGAAATAGATCAGCAGGTTCCGGCACGAGACCATGTCGAGCCGCGAGAACGGCGGGTCGCGGATGACGCTGTGGGGCGAGAAGATGCACAGGTCGCGCACCGGCTTGGTCAGCACGAAGCTCGCCCCGTCCCGAACGAAGAAGCGGCGGCGGCGCTCGGGCGAGACGCCGTCGAGCAGCTGCTCCGGATAGCGGCCGGTCCGCGCGACGCCGAGGGCGTGCTCGTCGATGTCGGTGGCGAAGATCTGCACGCGGCAGACCGCGCTCAGCGTCTCCATGTGCTCCAGCATCAGGATCGCGAGCGAGAACACCTCCTCGCCGGTGGCGCAGCCCGGCACCCAGACCCGGACGGTCTGGTCGGCGCCGCGGCCCTCGAAGAGCTTCGGGATGACGCTCTCGCTCAGGACGGCGAAGGCGTCGGCGTCGCGGAAGAACGTGGTCACGTTGATCAGGAGGTCGCGGAACAGGGCCGAGACCTCGGCCGGATCCCGGCGGAGCCGCTCGACGTAGGCGGCGACGGCCTCGACCTGGAGGATCTGCATCCGGCGCTGGACCCGGCGCAGGAAGCTCTTGGTCTTGTAGCCGCCGAAATCGTGCCCGACCTGGGCGCGCAGGATCGCGTAGATCTCGCCGCGCAGCTCGTCGGGAGACCGGCCGGCCTCGTCGGGACCGCCGCCGGTCAGGATCGCATCGGTCATCGACAGGCTTCGGCGATAGGCGACGAGCTTGTCGCCCATCTCGTGGGAGGGAACGCCGAAATCGACGTACCCGGTCGCGATCGCGCTGGAGGGCATCTCCGGGTGCTGCGGCCCGTCGCCGTTGGCGACCTGGGCCAGCGTGATGCCGCCATGCTCCTTGATCGCCTTGATGCCGAGCGTCCCGTCCGAATCGCCCCCCGACAGGATGACGCCGCCGGAATGCTCGCCCTGGTCGGCCGCCAGGGCGCTGAGGAAGATGTCGACCGGGTGCCGCTCGCGCTGGTCGGCGCCCTGGCGCTGCACGACGAGGATCCCGTTGCGGATGCCGACGACGGCATCGGCCGGCAGGACGTAGACGTGGTTCTCCGCGACCGCGTGGCCGTCGGCGGCCACCTCGACCGGCAGATCCGTGAACCGCGAGACGATCTCGTGGAGGACGCTCTCGCGCCACGGGCTCAGATGCGTCACGATGACGATCCCGAGCCCCGGTAGGCTCGGCATGCCGCGGAAGAAGCCCTCCAGCGCCTCGATCCCGCCGGCGGAGGCCCCGACGCCGACGATCAGGCAACGCCCGGAGCGCTCCGGCACGTCGTCGAAGGTCTCGGGAACGAGATCGTCATCGGGCATCATCGAACGCTGTTCCGCGACAGTTTCGGCGCGATCCCGCGACGGCTTGGGACTTGCAGCCGCGGGCAAACCTCCGAGGATCGCGATCTTGCCACGAAAACCGAAACTGCGGCACCGCGCTTATCCGCGCGCCCGCGCTCGTATCATGAAATTGTCGTAGGTATACTCCGCCACCTGAAACCAGAGATATTCCTCGTTGCGGAAGGTCTTCATCGCTTCGTAGATGCGGCGGAAGTCCGGGTTCTTGCCCGCAATCTCGGCGTAGACGTCGTTGGCGGCCTTCAGCGCTGCCTCCATCACGTCCTGCGGGAACGGGCGGAGCTGCGCCCCGGTCGCCACCAGCCGGCGGAGCGCACCCGGGTTGCGGGCGTCGTACTTGGCCTGGACGTCCGCGGCGACCTCGGCCGAGGCCGCCTGGAGGATTGCCCGGTAGGGCTTGGGCAGCGCCTTCCACGTCTCGGCATTGAGCCAGAAGTGCAGCATGGCGCCGCCCTCCCAGAATCCGGGATAATGGTAGATCGGCGCGGCCTTCTGCAGGCCGAGGCGCTCGTCGTCGTAGGGGCCGATCCACTCGGCGGCGTCGAGGCGCTTGGCCTCGAGCGCGGCCGCGATCTCCGGCCCCGGGACCGCCTGCGGCACGGCGCCGAGCTTGGCCAGGACCTGCGCCCCGAGGCCGCCGATGCGAATCTTCAGGCCCTGGAGGTCGGCAACCGTCTTGATCTCGCGCCGGAACCAGCCGCCCATCTGGGCGCCGGTGTTGCCCCCCGGCAGGCTCGCCAGGCCGTTCTTCGCGAGCAGGTCGGCGAACAGGTCGTTGGCGCCGCCGGCGAGCCACCACGCGTTCTGGCCGCGGGCGTTGAGGCCGAAGGGCAGCGCGGTCGCGAGCGCGAGCGTCGGATCCTTGCCGGCCGCGACGGTGGCCGGCCCGTGACCCATCTCGACGGTTCCAGCCGCGACCGCATCGAGAAGCCCGTCGGCCGGCACCGGCTCGCTGGGACCCGTCACCTGGATCGCGAAGCGGCCGTCGGACGCCTCGCCGACGATGCGGGCGAGCGTCTCCGACGCGCCGAACAGGATGTCGAGGTTCTTCGGGAAGGCCGAGGCGAGCCGCCAACGGACCTCGGGACCGCCCTGGGCCGGGGTGGCGGCAAGTGCTGGGGAAGCAAGAGCGGGGGAGGCGAGGGCGGCTCCGAACCCAGCGGTGAGGAGCGCACGTCGCTTCACGGTCGTCATGGCACCTCCCTCGGCATCGGCTGCGATCCCGCGGCCCCTAGCACGTCCGGTGCGGGTCTCGAAACCGTCGACGTGCCGTGCTAGGCCCCGCCGTCGTGACACCCGCCTCCATCACCCTCCACACCGTCTGCGGACTGGAAGAGCTCGCGCGCCACGGCGACCGCGGCGTCAACCGCGTGCTGTCGCTGCTGGATCCGGGCACGCCGGAGCCGGCGGACTTCGCCGCCTACGGCCCCCATCGGCGCACGACCCTGCACTTCCACGACTGCCTCGGACCGGGCGAGGGGCTGGTCCCGCCGGAGCCCGAGCACGTCGCCGCGATCCTGGCCTTCGGGCGCGACCGCGAGGCGGGACCTGCCGCGCATCTCCTCGTCCACTGCCATTACGGCCTGTCGCGCTCGACCGCGGCGCTGCTGATCCTGATGAGCGACGCCGAGCCGGAGGCCGACGCCGAGGTGCTGGTCCGGCGCCTGCACGCGATCCGCGAGCCGGCCTGGCCGAACGCGCGGATGATCGGCTTCGCGGACACGATGCTCGACCGCCGGGGCACGCTCGACGCGGCGGTGCGGCGCCTGCACAAGCTTCAGCTCGGCGTACGCCCGCACCTCGCCGAATTGCTGCGCGGCCTCGGCCGCGGGCCCGAGGTCGACGCCGCCGAGGCCGCCTGAGCGGACGGGCTACTTCGGCGCGGGGGTGAAGACGCCGTCCTTCCAGACGTAGAGCACGTAGCCCTGGGCGGTGACGTCGCCCTTTCCGTCGAAGCCGACGGTCCCGAGCACGAGGTCGAAGCGCTCGGCGTGCAGCGTCGCGGCGATGCGCCTGGGGTCCTGCGTGTGGGCGAAGTTGGCTGCCGCGACCAGCGCCTGCAGCGCGGCATAGCCGTAGATCGTCGAGCCCGTCGGGTCGCCGCCCTCGGCCTTGAACGCCTTCACCACCTCGGCCGCCGCCGGCTGGCGGCTCGGGTCGAGGTAGAAGGTCATCAGCACGCCGTTGCTCGCCCCGCCGGCGATCTTGGCGAAATCCGACGTGGCGATCGCGGAGGTGCCGAACCATTGCGGCCGGAAGCCGCGCTCGGCCGAGATCCGCACGAGCCGGCCCATCTCGGCGGCGTCGCCGCCGTAATAGGCGACCTCGATGCCGGCCGCCTTCAGCCGGTCGGCCAAGGCCGCGTCGTCGGCATCGCTCGGCGAGAAGGCGGAGAGCAGCGCCTCGTTGATGCCGATGCGGTTGAGGTTGTCCTTGGTCGCCGTGGCGAGCGCGCGCGCGGCCGGCGTCAGGTCCTGGAGCAGGGCGATCTTGCGGTCGCGGAAGCGCTCGGCCAGCACGATCGCCGAGAGGCGCGCCTGGTCGTCGTCGCGGCCGCAGACGCGGAAGATCGTCGGCAGACCGCGATCGGTCAGCCTCGCCGAGACCGAGGCCGCGGTGATCATCGCGACGCCGTTCTGGCTGTAGATCTCCGAGGCCGCAAGCGAGGCGTTCGAGCACACGTGGCCGACGACGAGGCCCACGTCGGACCGCACGAAGTGGTTGGCGACCGCCGTGGCGGTGTTGGAATCGCAGGCGTCGTCCTGCACGTCGAGGCGGATGGCCTGCCCGTCGAGGCCGCCCTTCGCGTTGGCGTCGCGGGCCGCCGCCTCGACGCCGCGCAGCACCTGCTCGCCGACCGAGACGTAGGCGCCCGAGCGCGGGACCGCGACGCCGACCACCACGTCGGCGCAGGCGGGAAACACGCTCAGCACCGCCAGCGCGAGGCCGGCACGGAGGCTGCGGATGCGGGACTGGGCCAGGGTCGGGTCGAACCGGGAAGCGCGTCCGATCGTCATCAGGCCCCTTCTCGGCATCGACGCACCTCCGGCACCGCAGCGGACCAAACACCGAGCCGCGTCCCGGACGGCCGCCTGTTTCCGGGAAAACCCGCGATCGGGCAAGTCGGCCGGCGACGCATCGCGGACGGAGGCACCGCGTCGGGCGGGGAAAACGCCTACCGTGAGTAGGCGTAGACGGAGGCTGCGGATGCGACGGGGCCTGCGACGGTGGAGAAGACGCTGACGACCTTGGAGACTTCGGTGAAGGGGGCGTTGGAGACGTAGACGAGGTCGCGGTTTCGCATGCGGAAGGCCTGGGAGGTGAACAGGCTGTTGGGGTCGCGCATGTCGATGCGGTAGACCACCGGGACCACGGGGGTGGTCAGAAGCGGCGAGGCCGGGTTGAGGCGGCGGACGACGGCGGCCGGCTCGAAGCGGAACACGAAGGTGCCGGCCGGGTCGGCCTGGAAGTCGGACAGGCCGCGGGCCTTGGCCAAGGCCTGGGCAAGCGTGATGCCCTCGGCCGAGAACGGCAGCTCGGTGGCGTTGCCGAGCGCGCCGACCGCCAGGAAGGTCTGGGGGTCGCGCACCAGGGTGAGCACGTCGTTGGGGCGCAGGTAGATGTTCTCGCGCGGGTTGGCCACCAGGGTCGTCATCGGCACGGTGGTGGTGCGGTCCCCGCGCGAGAGGCGCACGAAGGTCTCGGAGACGGGCGAGCGCACGCCGCCGGCGGAGGCCACGACGTCGAGGAGGCGGTCGCCGCCGGTCGACAGCGGCAGGCGGGCGCCGGCCACCGCCTCGCCGGTGACGGTGACGGCCTGGGAGATCGGCTTGGTGACCGAGACCAGCACCTGCGGCTGGATCGCCTTGCCGGCGAGCTCGTTCTCGATCAGCGTCTGGACGTCCTGGGTGCGGCGTCCGGCGACGTGGATGCGCCCGGCATACGGCACCGAGATCGCGCCGTCGCGGCCGACGGCCTGCTCGGGGATCAGCGCCGACTTCGAGCCGGCGGAGAAGCGGTCGGCGACGAGCGGGCCGGAGAACAGGCCGCCCGACCCGGCCTCCCAGACCGAGACCGAGACGTAGTCGCCCACGCCGATCACCGGCTCGATCGAGGGGCGCTTGTCGCCGAAGGAGGCCAGCAGGCTGTCGAGCGGGCGCCCGCGCAGGGCCTCGATCACCGCCGGGGTCACGTCCACCAGCTCGTAGCGCGCCAGCAGCCCCTCCGGCGTCGACAGCTCCGCCCCCGCCTCCACGGCACGCGCCGTCGGACCCGAAGCCGGAAGAACCGAGCAGCCCGACACCGCGAGCGCAGTGAGCAGGAGCAGAGGAAGAACGCGCATCCAGGATCGCCTGATCGTTTTCGAGGCTTCGACGCCTAGCCGAACGGAAGCCCCCTGTCCGTAGCGGGGCGGACACACTGAGCCGCGCAGGCCCGGATCGAGGGTGATGATCCCCGCTGCACACACGAAGCCGTCGCGATCCGATGGTCGGAGGGCAGGGGATGCCGCCCGCCGGAAGCGCGATCTGGTTTTCGCACAAATGAAGCTCTATGGGATGGCAATCGAGCCGCCCCGCGATACATCGCACGACTTGGAAAACCTTCGTCGCTCATGAGGCTGCCCCTCTCCTACACACCGCCGGACTTGCAGGCCGAGCGGCCCGGCACGGTGCGCCGACGGCACGTGTTCTTCATTCCCGGCTACGACCCGGAGGCGCGGACCCGCTATCGCCTCCTGTTCGTGCGCGAGCTCCTCCGGCACGCGAAGCGGTTCGGCGATCCCCGGCCCGACATCTCCCCGGCGGTCCTCAGCCCGGACGGCCTCGTCCAGAGCTGGACGGTCGGTCCGGGCCGGGATCCGGGGCGTGCGGCGACGTCCTACGACGTGCTGCTCTGGGACGACCTCGTCGCGCGGGATTTCCGCCGGCCGCGGGTCCTGAGCGTCCTGCTGCTGGTCGTCGGCACGGTGCATGCCCTGCTGCGCGGGCTGATCTTCCGGTTCTACCGGCTCAACTGGCTTTACGGGAACGTCGTCATCTACCCGTTCGTCATGGTCGTGCTGCTCACGGCCCTGTCCGCGGCGATCGGGACGATGGTGCACGCCCATCTCGGCGACTGGTTCGGGCACAGCCTCGGCTGGCCGCCCTGGGTGACCCTCCCCCTCGCCGTCGTCGCCGGGATCGCCTGGATCGTCGCGATCGAGGCGTTGCTCAACCGGTTCTTCTTCTGGCAGCTGCTGAACGACTGGGTGTTCAACTGGCAGCACGGAAACGGCTGGCGGCGCGACTACGCGGAGCGGCTCGAGGTGTTCGCCGATCGCGTCCTGGCGCAGATCGCCGAGGCCGAGGCCCGCGGCGAGCGTCCGGACGAGGTGATGATCGTCGGCCATTCCACCGGCGGCCTCACGGCCGCGGAGGTCGCCGCCCGGATCCTGGCCCGCGCCCCGAAGCTCGGGGCGGACGACATGGCCCTCGCCCTGGTCACGCTCGGGTCCGGCCTGCCCCTCGTCGCCGCGCAGCCCTTCGCCGATCACGTCCGCGCCGAGGTCGCCACGCTCATCGCCTCGCGCCGGATCGTCTGGCTCGACGTGCAGGCGCCGCAGGACTGGATGAACTTCCCCGGCTTCAACCCAGTGCTCGACCTCGACCTGCCGCTCGCCGGCGGCCCGATCGCCAACCCGCTGGTGCGCTCCGCGCAGGTGCGCGACATCCTCACGCCGGAGACCTACGCCAAGGTCTGCCGGAAGCCGTTCCGGATGCATTTCCAGTTCCTGATGTCGAACGAGCGGCCCGGCCCGTACGACTATTTCCGGATGGTGCTGGGGCCGCAATTCCTCCGCGACCGGGCGGTCCGCCCGATCCTCGCCGACCTTCAGCCCGGCCTTTGGAAGGGCGCCGGCTGAGACGCGGCCGTTCCCCCCTCGGGCGGGCGGCGTGCTATCCGTCCGCTGCGATCCCGCCGCCGAACCCGAACCCGGAGCCGCAGCCCCGTGAGCCCGTCCCGATCGAACGACCAGGCGGGGCGGCCCGCCGCGCAGGTGCTCGTGGTGATGGGGGTCTCGGGCTCGGGCAAGAGCACGGTGGCCGCGCTGGTCGCCGAGCGGCTCGGCTGGATCTTCGTCGACGGCGACAGCTTCCACACGCCCGAGCACGTCGCCAAGATGCATGCCGGGCTCGCCCTCGACGACGCGGACCGGGCGCCCTGGCTCGCCTCGATTGCGGTCTGGATCCGGCACCGGCTGGAGCGGGGCGAATCCGGCGTGATCGTGTGCTCGGCCCTGCGCCGCGCCTATCGCGAGGTGCTCACCGGCGGCTCGCGGCAGGTGCGGATCGTCTACCTCGACGGCAGCCGGGCGCTCATCGCCGGCCGGCTCGCCGGTCGTCACGGGCATTTCATGGCGCCGGCGCTCCTCGACAGCCAGTTCGCGATCCTCGAACCGCCGACCGCCGACGAGCACCCGATCGTCGTCGGGATCGACGATCCCCCCGAGACGGTCGCGGAGCGGGTCGTCGCGCAGATCCACGGAACCGGAAGCGAATCCGCATGAGCGCACGGCGCATCGACCTCGTGATTTCGGACGTCGACGGCACCCTCGTCGGCACCGACAAGAGCCTGAGCCCGGGGACGATCGCGGCGGTGGCGCGCCTGCACGCCGCCGGCATCGGCTTCACCGTGGCGTCCGCCCGCCCGCCGGTCGGCCTGCGCGGCCTCGTCGAGACCCTGGCGCTCCGCCTGCCGATGGGCGCCTTCAACGGCGCGACGGTGGTCGGCCCGGACCTCGCCGTGATCGAGGAGCGGCTGATCCCGGAGGCCACCGCCCGGGATGCGGTCGACCGGCTCGTCGCCGCGAAACTCGACGTCTGGGTCTTCGCCGACGGCTCGTGGAGCCTGCGCGACCCGGCGGGGGCCTATACGGACCTCGAGCGCCGGACCCTCGATGCCGAGCCGAACGTGGTCGCCGACCTTTCCCCCCTGCTGGGCCGCGCCTCCAAGCTCGTCGGCGTCAGCCGGGACCACGCGCACCTGGCCGCCTGCGAGGCCGAGATCGGCGGTGCCCTGGAGGGCCGCGCGGTCGTGCACCGCTCCCAGGCCTACTACCTCGACGTGACGCCGCCCGGCATCGACAAGGGCGGCTTCGTGGACTGGATGGCCCGGCATCTCGACATCGCGCGCGACCGCATCGCCACCTTCGGCGATGCCGGCAACGACGGGGCGATGTTCGCGCGCAGCGGGGTTTCGGTGGCGATGGGCAACGCCGAGGAGGCGGTGAAGGCGGCGGCCACCGACCTCACCGACACCAACGATGCCGACGGCTTCGCCGAGGCGGTCGATCGGCTGATCCTGCCCTGACGCCCAGAGGGCGACGTCTGTGGCATGCCGGGCACAGGCCGGCGTCCCCGGTCTCGTCGCCCACCGGCGACCGCATCCGAGCCGCTTTCCGGCCTCATTTGACCCCGACCTAGCTTGACCAGAACAAGCGGGACCGGGTCTTCAGGATGCATCGACGCCTTCTCCTCGCCGCAGCTCTGGCCGTCGTGACCGTCCCGGCCATCGCGCAGGGAGCCCGCGACAACATCGATGCGCTGATCGAGCAGCACGCGAAGGCGAACGGCGTCCCGGCGAGCTTCGTCCACGCGGTGGTGAAGCGCGAGAGCAACTACAACCCGAAGGCCAAGGGCGGCAGCGCGCTCGGGCTGATGCAGATCAAGGCCGCCACCGCGCGCAGCCTCGGCTACCAGGGCGACGCCGCCGGCCTCCTCGACCCGGCGACGAACCTCAAATACGGCGTCGCCTACCTCGCCGGCGCCTACCGCACGGCGCAGGGCAACATCACGCAGGCCTACGGCTACTACAATCGCGGGTACTATTACGCGGCCAAGCGCCAGGGCATCTCCACCGAGGTCGCCTCCGTGGTCGCCCCGGTCGCCGCCTCGGCGAGCGCGGTCGCGAGCCTGTTCACCGGCGCCCCCCCGGCCGACCCCAACCTCGCCGCCGCCAACGTCGCCCTGGCCTATGCGCCGACCGCGGCCGCAGCACCGGCCGAGACCGTCGCGGTGCCGCTGCCGCCCCGTCGCCCCGCGGCCTTCGGCGCCGGCGACTCGGTGGAGATGGCGAGCCTGCGCCCGACGCAGGATCCGGCGGCCGATCAGCCCCAGGCCGATTCGGCCGGCGCGGCCCCGACCGTCTCGGTGCCGCTGCCGCCGCGCCGGCCCGATGCCTTCGGCGCCCCGGTCCAGGTGGCCAGCGCCGACCTTTCCAACCTGACCCTCGCCGCGACGCCGGCAGCGCCGACGCCGGTTGCCGCCACGTCGGTCGATCCGGCGGCGGACACGGTGGCGGTGCCGCTGCCGCCGCGCCGGCCTTCGGCCGAGCGTCTCGCCGCCGTCGTACGGCCCGCGGCGCCCCGCAGGACACCCGCCGGGGAGCCCGTCCTCGAAGCCACCGCACTCACCACCGAGTGAGAGAACCGGGCATATCGCGCGGGAAAACCGCACCCGTTGTCCCTACAACGATCGCCGCGCCGGGTTGACCGCGGGACCGCAGCGCAACACATACGGGGCGTCGGACGAGAGGACCGGTGAGGCGGACGTGTTTTGCGTCGCAGCATCGCAACCGCTCGAATTCCTTGAGACGAACAATCATGCACCGAGGGCAGGGGTGCGCCGGACGTCTCGCGAGAGATCGGGCGTGACCGCGTCATGGCCGCCCTCACGCGAGGTTCGCGGCGCATGACTTGCGTCGGGATGGCCGAGAGGCCGGTCTCGCGCTTGGGATCAATCGGAAAGCGGACGACGCCATGGCCGGCGCGGTGGAACAAGAATCACTCTTCCTGAACGACCTCGGTCGTCGGGTCCGCCATGCGCGCACGGTTCGCGGGCTGTCGCGCAAGCTGCTGTCGCAGACGTCGGGTCTGTCCGAGCGCTACATCGCCCAGCTCGAGGGCGGGCAGGGCAACGTCTCGATCATCCTGCTGCGGCGCGTCGCCGACGCCATGGGCGTGCGCCTCGACGACCTGATCACCGGCAACGACGCGATTCCGGATTGGCCGGTGCTGCGCGACCTGCTGGGGCAGGCTTCGCCGGCGCAGATCGCGGCCGCCAAGGAAGCGCTCTCCGGCGGCCCGCGCGACGGCAGCATGCCGCGCCCCCGCGTGGCGGTGGTCGGCCTGCGCGGTGCCGGCAAGTCCACGCTCGGGCGGATGACCGCGGAACGCCTCGGCTGGCCGTTCATCGAGCTCAACGCTGAGATCGAGCGCGAGAACGCGCTCTCGGTCCAGGAGATCTTCGCGATCTACGGGCAGGAAGGCTATCGCCGGCTCGAGCAGGCGGCGCTGCGGCGCCTGACCGAGCATCCCGGCCCGCTGGTGCTCGCGACCAGCGGCGGCATCGTCGCCGAGCCCCTGACCTACGACCTCCTGCTGCAGGCGTTCTTCACCGTCTGGCTCAAGGCGCGGCCGGAGGAGCACATGCAGCGGGTCCGCGACCAGGGGCACCTCGCCATGACCGGCGACCACGCCTCGGCGATGCTGGAGCTGCGGGCGGTGCTCGCCAGCCGCGAGCCGCTCTACGCCCGCGCCTCGGCGACGGTCGACACCTCCGACGTCCCCGTCGAGGTGATGGTCGATCGCCTGACGCAAACGATCGAGGCGCGCTTCCAGGCGCAGGCGGCGACCGCCTGAGGGTTGCAATGCCGTGCCCGGCGTCTCGCGCCGACCCTTGATCGTGGGCCGGCGTCACCCCAAGCTTTCGGCGTGCGTCGGGCGACGACCGGGCATCGCCGGTCCGCAACCGACCCGTGATCATCCGTGACCCGGCGCGACCCGGCCGGGGCGCCCCGGCGCCGACCGGCCATCGGGCTTCGTCCCGCGCCACCGAGGAGCATACCATGACTGGCAGTCACGCCCTCGGGCGTCCCGTCGCCGACGGGCTCGCCGGCACCGTCGATCCGGTCTGGTCGCGCCTGCGGGCCGAATCCGAGGCGGTGATCCGCGACGAGCCCCAGCTCGCGTCCTTCATCGTGGCGACGATCCTCAACCATACCAGCCTGGAGGGCGCGGTCTCGCACCGGGTCGCCGCAAGGCTCGGGCATCCGGCGCTGCCGTCCGAGCTCGTGGCACATGCCTTCCACGAGGCGATCCAGGCGGACCCGCGCATCGGCGAGGCGTTCCGGGCCGACATCGTCGCGGTGATGGATCGCGATCCCGCGACCAGCCGCGCGATCGAGCCGGTGCTGTACTTCAAGGGGTTCCACGCCATCCAGGCCCACCGGCTGGCGCACCACGTCTGGAACCAGGGCCGGCGCGACCTCGCCCTCTACCTCCAGAGCCGGTCGTCCGAGGTGTTCCAGTGCGACATCCATCCGGCGGCGCGGATCGGGCGGGGCGTGTTCCTCGACCACGCCACCGGCCTCGTCGTCGGCTCCACCGCGGTGATCGAGGACGACGTCTCGATCCTGCATGCGGTGACGCTGGGCGGCACCGGCAAGCAGGGCGCCGACCGCCATCCCAAGATCCGCCGCGGCGTGATGATCGGCGCCGGCGCCAAGATCCTCGGCAACATCGAGGTCGGGGAATGCGCCCGGGTCGCCGCCGGCTCGGTGGTCCTGCGTCCGGTTCCGGCCAACACCACGGTGGTCGGCGTGCCGGCCCGCGTCGTCGGCACCGCCGGCTGCGCCGAGCCCGCCCGCGCCATGGATCAGCTCGTCAGCATCGACCAGTTCATCCACATGGCCGAGGGGATCTGACGCGGGCGGGCCGCCGCGCTTGCTCCACCGCCGAGGGCGTGGCAAGCGGTGGCCCGGCCGCCGGGCGGGCCGCCGATCACGGCGCGCATCGCCGAAGACACCCTGCATGAAGAACCCGAAAGGCTCGACAGCGTGACCAAGCCCGAAGTCGCGAAGCTGCAGGACTACCTGCGCCGCAAATTCGCCAATGCCAGCATCCGCATCGTGGCACTGAAGAACGGCGATTCCGCCGAGGTCTACATCGGCGAGGAGTCGATCGGCGTAATCTCCGACGACAAGGAGGACGGCGACGATTCCTTCGTGTTCCGGATGGCGATCCTCGACATCGACCTCGAGGAAGAGGCCTGAGGCCGGCGTCTCGCCTGTGCACGAATTAACGCTAACCCGCACAAGTGCTTAACGCTTCGTAAACATCCGGGCTAGACTGCGCGCATCCTCGGATGGAGTGCGCGCGTCATGGTCCTCGCCCCCGCTGCCCTCGATACGATCCGGACGCTCTGCGTGGGCTTGGCCCTGTCAGGGTTGCTCGCGAGCGCGTTCGAGTTGTGCACGACGCGCCGCGCAAGCTTCAACCTGCTCGGGCTCGGCGGCGTCACCGCCGTCGCCGCGCTGCCGATGCTGGCCTTCGGCGCTCCGTTCATCATCCTGCGCAACACCCTGCGCGGGCGCCGGATCGAGGGGCGCCCGATCCCGTTCGTGATGCTGGCGACGATCATCGCCTGCGGCTGGGGGCTGCTCTCGGGCCGCGTCGCCCTCGACCTCGCGGCCCTCGTCGTCGGCGCCTGAGCCGGGCCGTCAGCGGTTGGCCGTCGCCACCGGCGACGCGCCGCCGTCGAGCGTCACCCACGCCCGCCCGTCCTGCCCCTCGCGCTTGATGTAGGCGTATCCGGTGTTGCGCCACGACAGGATCGTATTGGTCTTGTTGTCGAGGATGAAGTCGCCGCGGTCGGTGCGCACCATCAGCACCGCGTGGCCCTCGCCGATGTCGTCGATCACCACGGTCATCCGCAGGGCACGCCGGGGAAGCCCGCGCTCGATCAGCATCCGGCGCTTGAGCAGCTGGTAATCCTCGCAATCGCCGAACCCGTCATCCGGGAAGTCCCAACGGTCGACGACGCCCCAGTGCGCCTGGTCGGTGATCGGCCTGATCCGTGCGTTGACCCGGCGGTTCACGCTCGCCAGCGTCCGCCACAGGGCGGTGTTCATCGCGATGGTCGCCGGCTCGCGGGTGTCGACGTCGCATTCGGCCGGCATGCGTCGGCAGAACTCGGTCCAGGCCGCCACCGGCCGCGCCGCCGGCCCGGTCTCCACGGCGGTGGCCGCATCGGGCGGAAGGGCGGCGATGCGCGGCTGGGTGGAGGCGCCCCCGATCATCAGGATCGTTCCGGCGAAGCCCAGGGCCGCGGCGCGTCCCGTGCGCCGCACCGCATCGCGCCATCGGATGCCGCCGAGGGCACCTGCCGCCTGGACAACCGCGTGCCGCATGCTCGATGCTCCGCCCTGCCGAAGCGCCCAAGCTGGCACGCTCCGGTCGGCGGCTCAATCGAAAATTAAGGGCGGATTAACCACGGCGGCGGCGAAAGGTTCCGATCCCGCGCGGTGATGTAAGGGCGCCACCCGCACATGCGCCGTGGGTATGCGTGCCCTGCACGGTCGATCAGCCCTTGATTCCGGCGTGATTCGCGGCTTGAGACTGTGACACCGGCGTGACGGCGTGCCGGTGCCATGGGATCGGCATTCGAGGGTCCCAGCAAGACGCCGGCCAACGCGCCGCCAGGGATCATCGCAACCGTGTCGCAACCCCCCATCCATCTCATGATCCGGGCTCTCGCCGAGAACGGCGCCCCGGGGGCGATCGACATCGCCCAGCACGCGGTGGAGATGTTCCTCGCCGCCTCGCCCACCGACGCCGACCGCGCGCTCGCCGTCGACATCCTCCTGCGCGATCTGGCCAGCCTGCGCGGCGTCGCCCCCCACATCACCGCCTTCATCGGGCGGATCGAGATGCAGCTCGGCCGGATCCGCCGCGACGCCCTCAAGCGTCCGGCGCAGCGGCCCGTGCCGGCGGATGCCGAGATGACGGAAGAACCCGTCCCGTCCGAGGTCGAGGCCGAGCCGGCGCTCCAGGCCGCCTGAGCCTCAGCGGTTGGCGGTGGTGACCGGGGAGGTGACGCCGCCGAGGGAGACCCAGGCGACGGCGTCCTGGCTCTCGCGCTTGATGAAGGTGTAGCCGGTGCGGTGCCAGGGCAGGATCTGGCTGGTCTTGTTGTCGAGCACCAGGTCGCCGCGGTCGGTGATCAGGGTGAGCACGGCGTGGCCCTCGCCCTTCTCGTCGATGACCACGGTCATCCGCATGGCGCGGCGCGGCAGGCCTGCTTTCGCCAGCAGGCTGCGCTTGAGCAGCTGAAAGTCCTCGCAATCGCCCGAGCCGTCCTCGGCCAGGTCCCAGTGGTCGGGAACGCCGAGGTGGTCCATGTCGGTCACCGGCGTCACCGTAGCGTTGACCCGGCGGTTGACGGCCTGGATCGTGTTCCAGATCGCCGGGGTCATGGCGATGCGGGCGGGCTCGGCGGGGTCGACCGCGCACTCGGCCGGGTAGCCCTGGCAGAAGGCGACCCAGGCGAGGATCGGCTTGGCGGCGCCGACCGGCGCGGCGGCGATGGTGGGGGCGGGCAGCGAGGCCAGGGTCTGCGCCGCGACCGGGGCGACGGCGGGGGCGAGAAGCGCGAACAGCCCGAGGCCGAGCGCCCGGATCACCGTCCCCTTGCTGCTGAACACCCGGCCCATCGCCACAACCCTCCGTCGATGGAGGCAGGATGGGGCCGCTCGCCCTCCGCGGCGCTGAAGCCGATCCGCGCAATTTTATCGATTCCCCGGTGCGACCGGACCGGCTCGCAACAGCCCGAACCGGACGCTGTGGCGACGCCGCGGATTGTCGGCATCGCGTTGAGGATCGGGAAACCTTGTGCCGCCGGATCGCGACCGCCCGATGTCGCAGCCGCACGCCGATGGCGAATCGGAGCGAACGCCGCGGGCGTGAGTCGGCCCCTCGCAGCGCTGGCCGGTGTCGGGTCGGGTCGGTGGCGCGCCTGCGATGACGGCATCGCTCGGGATCGGCCGATCGCGCGACGCGACGCGCGTGCCGGTCGCCGGCGATGGCGGCTGTCCGAGGTCTCGGGCGCGCGGCGTCTACAGCGTCATGCCGTCGTGGAAGCGATCGGGGGAGAGCGGCAGCATGAACTGAACGCCGAACCCGCCCTCGAAGTAGCGCACGAGCTTCCCCGGCGTGCTGCCGATCGTGACGGTCGCGCCGAGCGGGGGAACGTTCAGGCTGGCCAGGGCCACGCCCGACATCGAGATGTCGATGACCCGCGCCTTGATCTCGCGCCCGCTCTCCAGACGCACGATCACCGCCGGCTGCTTGGGCACGACGCGCTCGTGGGTCCGGCCTTCCGGCAGGCCGAGGATCTCGCGGTTGGCGAGCCAGGTGAGCTGCGAGGCGATCTTGTCGCGCTTGCGCGGCGTCGCCGAAAGCTGCACGGCGAATCCCCCCGGCGGATGCCGGGCGATGACGCCCTCGATCCGGCCGATATGCTCGAGGTACAGCACCACGCGCTCGCCGAGCTCGCCCACGACCGCGCAGGTCAGGCGGACCCCGCCGGGCGACATGTCGACGGTCTGGCACGGGTATTCGCGGCGATCCGACAGCATGTAGCGACCGAGCAGCGCCACCGGCACGCGCTGGTGGCGGCGCAGATCGGAGGCCTGCGCGAGGCGCAACGTGGTCGTTCCCACTGGTGTCTGCGCCGTGTTCATTCCGAAGCCGGCTTGATCCGTTGGTGATCGGACTCAAAACCTAACGCGGTCTCGTTACGAAACCCTTTTTTTCGGATGACGCAATCTCAGGTCAGATTCGGCCGCCGCGGTGGACCAGGAGATGGCCGCGACGGAAGGGGCTGCCGTCGTTGGCCGGCGGGGGGAGGGCACCGAACGAGCCGGCCTCCGAGGCGAGGATCGCGAGGCCGGCATCGCCGTCGGCCGAATCACCCCGAAACAGCCCGGCCTCGGGCCGGTTCAGCACCCGGAGCGAGAGCGTGTCGAGGCGGACGAGCGGCCGCAGGCCGAGCCAGGCCGGCGGGCTCACCGGGCTCAGGGTGCCGAGCGCCCGCGCCTGGGTGCGCCCGCGGTGGCGCAGCGGCAGGAGCAGGAACTCGAGGTCGATCGCCTCGCCGGCGCTGTTGGTGCCGCGCAGCCCCGCGACGACGCCGAGCGCGTCGTGCGCCACGATCTCGACCATCCGCCAGGGGTCGGCGGGCGCCGTGCCCCAGAGATCGGACAGGTGCGAGGCGCGCAGCTCCCGCCCGAACAGGGCGCAGACCCGGGTGCCGGCGAGCCGGAGGGTCGCGGTCCGGTGCGGCATGTCGATCTCGAGGATTAGGCTGTCGGCCAACAGGTGGCGGATCTCTCCCGGCTCGATCTCGGCGCGCTCCGGCGCACAGCGCTGGCCGCGGATCCGATCCCAGTAGCTGTGGAGCATGCGGCTCGTCGGATGCTTCATGAGTGTCCCGGAACGATGCACGGCGGCGTGACGATGGGTGCCGCTTCGGAACACCTGCGATCAGGCGCGATGCATCCGGCGGCAGTTCGAGACCCACGGCGCACAGCCTATGCCCCCGGCCGCGGCCAAGCTCGCGCAACCCTTCGTTAAGGTTAAGAAGAGGTTGACGTTGCGTGACGCGCGCCGCCGCACGACAGTGATCACGACAGCGTGACGGCTCGGGTTCGCCCCGCGCCGGCCACGCCTCCGGGTCGCCTTTGCGAGGGGCACGGAGGGATCGGGCGCTCGGCGCCCCGCCGTCTCCTGGTCCGGACGGCGCCCGAACCCGATGCGGGCTCGGAGATCCTTCGCTTCAGGGAGGGGGTCCATCACCGGGCCGCCTCCCTTTTTTTGTTCGCCGACCGGCATTCCGGCCGCCGCCGTCGCCGCAGGCCCTTGCCCCGCGGGCCGCCGCGCCGACATGTGGCGCCATGGATGCCTCGCCCGATCTGCCGCGCCAGGGCCGCGTGCCCGTCTTCAACATGCCGGGCGTGGTCACCGTCTCGATCGGCCTCCTGCTCGCGATCCACGCGGTCCGCGAGATCCTGCTGCCGGACAGCTGGGACATCCGCCTGGTCCTCGACCTCGCGCTGGTGCCGTCCCGCTGGACGACGTGGCTCGACCCGGCCCAGGCCGACGCGGTGATGCGGGCGGCGAGCGAGGTCGGCGACGCCCAGTTCGCGGCCGCGCGCGAGGCCTTCGCCCGCTACGTGCTGACCGATCCCGGCCCGTACCTGTGGAGCTTCGCGACCTACGGCCTGCTGCACGGCTCTTGGATGCACGTGATCTTCAACACCGTCTGGCTCGCCGCCTTCGGCTCGCCGGTGGCGCGGCGCTGCGGTGCCTGGCGCTACGGCCTGATCGGGCTCGCTGGGACGGTCGCCGGCGGCGCGCTGCACGTGGCGATCGACCCGTTGAGCACCGCGCCGCTGATCGGCGCCTCGGCCGGCGTGTCGGCGCTGATGGCGGCCGCCGCCCGCTTCGTGTTCCAGCCGCCGCTGCCGGGCTACGGCACCCAGCCCTGGCAGCTGCCGCCCCGGCGGCCGGTCGAGACGGTGCCGGAACTCCTGCGCAACCGCACCGCGGTGACCTTCCTGGTGATCTGGATGGCGACGAACCTGCTGTTCGGCCTGATCAGCCTGCCGCTCGGCGCCGAGAGCGCCGCCGTCGCGTGGGACGCGCATCTGGGCGGCTTCGTCGTCGGCTTCCTGATGTTTCCGTTCGTCGATCCGCGGGAACCGGTCGCGCAATAGTCCGGGTGCGGGCGGGCACGACTGTTCCGCCGCCGGTCTCGGTCGGCGAGATCAGCATTGGCGTAGCGAACGGACCCCCGAGACGGTCGTGCCTGGCCTTGCCATGACGCGGCATCCGCCACACACTCGCGCGGAGCGCAGGCGCGATCCGGGATCAACCCGGGCACGTCGCGGTCGGCGCGCACCGTGGCTGACGGCGCGCGCGGCTTCACCTCCTGGGAGGGATCTTCATGACCATCGCACGCATCCTCGCCGAGAAGGGCGGGGACATCGTCACCATCACCCCCGAGCGGACCCTCGACGAGGCGATCCACCTGCTGGCCGAGAAGCGGATCGGCGCCCTCGTGGTCACCCACGGCGACGGGTCGGTCGCTGGCATTATCTCCGAGCGCGACATCATGCGGGCGCTGGCCAAGCTCGGCGGCGGCGCCTTCGATGCGCCGGTCTCCGCGCACATGACCGCCGAGGTCGTCACCTGCAAGCGCGCCACGACGGTGGAGGACGTGATGCAGCTGATGACCGACGGGCGCTTCCGCCACGTCCCGGTCTGCGAGGACGGCCGCCTGGTCGGCCTCATCTCCATCGGCGACGTGGTCAAGCGCCGGATCGCGGCGGTCGAGGCCGAGCATCAGGCGATGCGCGACTACATCACGATGGCCTGAGGCCGGATCGGGCCGCGCTCATCCCCGGGCGGGGTCGAGGGTGACGTGCCAGAGGTCGGCATCGGCCGCGTCCTTCAGCGTCACCGTCATCTGCTCCGTCCGCCCGTCGACGGCGACGTGGCCGAAGAACTGGTAGCCCGCCGCCGGCGACAGGTTCGCCTGTCCCTCCGGCGGCGCCTTCACGAAGCGCAGCTGCGGCCCGAACGTGTCGTCGAGCTTGTTCGGGCCGAACGTGCCCGCGTGCAGCGGGCCGGAGACGAACTCCCAGAACGGCTCGAACTCCTGGAAGCGGGCCTTGTTCGGATCGTAATGGTGCGCCGCCGTGTAGTGCACGTCGGCCGTGAGCCACACCGTGTTGCGGATGTTCGCCGTCTTGATGAACCGCAGCAGGTCGGCGATCTCGAGCTCGCGCCCGAGCGGCGGCCCGTCGCCCTGCGCCACCGCCTCCGACCCGAAGCTCCGCTCGGGATCGTAGGTGACGACGAGCCCCAGCGGCATGTCGGTGGCGATCACCTTCCAGGTGGCGCGCGACTCCGCCAGCGCCCGCTTGAGCCAGGCGAGCTGCACCGGCCCGAGGAAGTACGCGTCCGGACCGTAGCGGGTCTCGCGGTTCTCGCCGTTCGGCCCGCGATACGAGCGCATGTCGAGCATGAACACGTCGACGAGGGGGCCGTAGGCGATCTTGCGGTAGACGCGGCCTGGCTCGGCCGGCTCGAAGCGCATCGGCATGTATTTGTGGAAGGCGCGGGACGCCCGCACCTCGAGGGCCCGCACGTTCGGGTCGGCGTACTTCTTCCTGAGGTGCTCGGCGCGGGTCAGCGGCTCGCCGGGCCACCAGTTGTTGGTGACCTCGTGGTCGTCCCACTGCGCCAGGATCGGCACGGCCGCGTTCATCGCCAGCACGTTCGCGTCCGTCAGGTTGTACTTGTAGCGGCCGCGGAACTCGGCGAGCGTCTCGGCCGGCTTCGCCACCGCCTCGGTGACGCGGTTGCGCCAGAGGGTGCCGTCCGGCAGCATCACCTCGGCTGCGATCGGCCCGTCTGCGTAGATCGTGTCGCCAGAATGCAGGAAGAAGTCCGGGCGGTTGCCCAACATCGCTTTGTAGATCGTCATGCCGCCGCGGGCCTCGTCGATGCCCCAGCCCTGGCCCGCCGTGTCGCCGGACCAGCAGAACGAGACCGAGCGACGGTCGGCCGGCGCAGTGCGGAAACGGCCGACCTGGGCCGGCCCGCGGATCGTCGGGGCGGCCAGGTCTTCCAGACGGATCCGGTAGAGGATGTCCTGTCCCGGCGGCAGATCGGTGAGCGCGACCTTCACGGTGCCGTCGGTTTCCGGCAGCGCGTCGGCGACGGTGCCGCCGCGGATCTCGGAAAAGCTCTCGGTGGTGGACCATTCGACGATCGCGCGGCACGGCCGGTCGGCACGCGCCCAGACGATCGCGGAGTCGGAGCCGACGTCGCCCGATTGCAGCCCGTGGGTGAGGATCGGCCGGTCGGCGGCGCGGCTGAGGCCCGGCCTGGCGAGGCCGGAGGCGAGCCCGACGAGCCCGGCCCCGCCGGTCAGCAGGAGTTGGCGGCGGCTGGACACCATCGGGTCGGCTCCTCGCGGCGGGCGGGCACTGTGCCGATCCCCGACGTGAGGCCGCATCGCAGGCCGACACGACAGTCGCGTAGCGTATCAGGCCCGCGCGGCCGCGGCCTGTACCATCGCCCGGATGCGGGGCAGGGCGGCCCGCGTCGCCGCATGGCCGGCGGCGATCCCCTCGGCCGCCCGGTGGAACTCGAACTGGCCCATGGCGGCGAGATCGGGCCCGATCGCGCAATCGGGCGGGTCCCGCTCGAGGCGCGCGCGGGAGATGCGGTCCTGCGTGATGTTGAACGCATCGAACATCACCCGGCCGATGCCGGGCCCGGACGGCGCGACCCGGCGGTTGCGCAGGCCGGCGAGCAGGTTCCAGCGGCGTGCGCCGACGGCGGTGACGACCTGCTCGACCGGATCGACCGCCTCGGGCTCGATCACGCCGCCCCGCAGCCGCGGATCGCAGGCGAGGTTCACGCCGATGACGAGGTCGGCGCCCATCGCGCGGGCCAACGTCACCGGCACCGGGTTGACCAGCGTCCCGTCCATCAGCAGGCGCCCGTCGCGCTCCACCGGCGCGAACAGCCCGGGCAGGGCGTAGGAGGCGCGCAAGGCTTCGATCAGCGACCCGCGGGTGAGCCAGACCTCATGCCCGGTGCCGAGCTCGGTGGCGACCGAGGCGAAACCCACGGGCAGGTCGTCGACGAGGCGGTCGCCGAGGTCGCGCACCAGCCGCCGGCGCAGGCGGTCGCCGCCGATCAGGCCGGAGCCCGACAGGCGCGGGTCGAGAAGGCCGAGCACCCGGCGGCGGGTGAGGGAGAGCGCGAACTCGGCCAGCGCGTCGAGCTTGCCCGCCGCGAAGCAGCCGCCGACCACGGCGCCGATCGAGCAGCCGGCGACGACCGCCGGATGGATGCCGGCCTCGTCGAGGGCGCGGATTACGCCGATATGCGCCCAGCCCCGCGCCGCACCGCCGCCGAGCGCCAGCCCGATCCGCGGTTCCCAGGGCGCCGCGTCACGGGTCGGCTCGACGGTTCCGGGGGCGATCGCGGCGGGTGTGGCGTGCCGCAGCAGGGCGTGCGCGCCGCTCATGCGCCGGCGGGATGCAGAACCGCGCGGCCGTCGGGATCGAGGGTGACGCCGCGGTAGAAGCACGCCCGGCGCCCGGTGTGGCAGCAGCCGCCGTCGCCGCCGACCGCGACGGTGATCAGCAGCGCGTCCTGGTCGCAATCGGTGCGCATCTCGACGACGCGCTGGATCTGCCCCGAGGTCGCGCCCTTGTGCCAGAGCTCGCGGCGCGAGCGCGACCAGTACCAGGCCTCGCCGGTCTCCAGCGTGCGCTGCAGGGATTCGGCGTTCATGTGCGCCAGCATCAGCACGCGGCCGTCCTGCGCGTCGACGGCGATGCAGGCCATGAGCCCGTCGCGGTCGAAGCGCGGGGTGAAGGCCGTGCCTTCCTCGACCTCGGCACGGCTACCGGGCGGATCGAACGGGACCATGGACGACCATCTCCGCGCGGAGCGCCTGAACCTTACGCCTTCCCGCCGCGGACCAGCGTCAGGAACCGCACCTGCTCGCTGGCATCCTCGCGGAAGGCGCCGCGGAACTGGGTGGTGATGGTCGAGACGCCGGCCTTCTGCACGCCGCGCATCGCCATGCAGAGATGCTCGGCCTCGACCAGGACGGCGACGCCGCGGGGCTTGAGGATGCTCTCGATCACGTCGGCGATCTGCGCTGTCATCGTCTCCTGCGTCTGCAGGCGGCGGGCGAAGGTGTCGACGACGCGGGCGAGCTTCGACAGGCCGACGACGCCCTTGGTCGGATAGTAGGCGATGTGCGCCAGCCCCATGAACGGCACCATGTGGTGCTCGCAATGGGAGTAGAACGGGATGTCGCGCACCAGCACGATGTCGGAATAGCCCTCGACCTCCTCGAACACCCGCTCGAGCAGGGCGTCGGCGTCGACGTCGTAGCCGCCGAAGAGCTGGCCGTAGGCCTTGACCACGCGGGCCGGGGTGTCGAGCAGCCCCTCGCGGTTCGGGTCGTCGCCGGCCCAGCGCAGGAGCGTGCGCACGGCGGCCTCGGCCTCCTCGCGGCTCGGGCGCGCCAGCGCGATGCCCTCGGGCACGCGCGTCGCGGATGCGGGCTTTCTGGCAATGTCCTTCGTGGCGTCCTCCGCAACCTCCAGCGCGGCCGTCTCGGCACGGCGCTCGGCGAGGCTCGCCACCACGCGATCGTTGTCGTTGCGCATGACGCTCAAGCTCGGCTCGGCCTCGGGAACGGGCCGGCTGGCGCCGTAGGACAGGGATTTGAGCGCGGCATCCATGGCATCTCCAGCCCGCGCCACACGGGCCTTCATCGTGGTACTGTCCGGCTTGGCATACATGCGGTCGAACCGTCTCGGAGCCCGGAAGGCTCCGGGCCGGCGCCCCGGTTGTTACGGTGTCCGTGGCCGTGGGCGCGACCCTGGTCGACGAGCCGCCTCCTCGCGAAACGGCGTCACGCGGCCTATATCGTCGTTCTTGCACGATCGCGCAATGCACGGCGCGCGGGGCAGGCCCGGACCGTCCGGGGACGAAGCGCGGCGATCGCACGGATCGATCGCGCGACGATCGAAACCGAGGACAAGGATCGGCAGGCGCCCATGCTCGACGACATCTACAACCGGCGCATCCTCGAACTCGCCGCCGACATCCCGCGGCTCGGCCGGCTTCCCGCGCCGGACGCCAGCGCGACGGCGCATTCGAGGCTCTGCGGCTCGACGGTGACCGTCGACCTCGTGCTCGGCCCCGACGGGACGGTGGCCGATTTCGCCCACGACGTGAAGGCCTGCGCGCTCGGCCAGGCCTCGTCCTCGCTGATGGGGCGGCACGTGGTCGGCTCCAGCCCCGGCGAGCTCCGGGCGGTGCGCGAGACCATGCGCGCGATGCTGAAGGCGAACGGCCCGGCTCCGGAAGGCCGGTGGGCCGACCTCTCCGTGCTGGAGCCGGTGCGCGAGTTCAAGGCGCGCCACGCCTCGACTCTGCTGACCTTCGACGCGGTGGTGGACGCCCTCGACCGGATCGAGGCCGGCAAGCAAGCCGCCGCCTGACGCGATGCTGCGGCGGGCCGCCCACGTCGCGATCCGCGGCTACCAGCTCACGCTGTCGGGCCTCGTCGGCCGTCAGTGCCGGCACTGGCCGAGCTGCTCGGACTACGCCGACGCGGCGATCGCCCGGCACGGGCTCTGGCCCGGCGCCTGGATGGGGTTTTCGCGGATCTGCCGCTGCGGGCCCTTCGGCACCCACGGCATCGACCTCGTGCCCGACGCGTTGCCTCCGCGGGCGCGCTGGTTCCTGCCCTGGCGCTACGCGCGCTGGCGCGGGGTGAACGCGCCGGAAAACCCGTTTTCCTGCGATGCGGTCGAGGCCTCGGACGGACTGGCCCGGGTGGCGGCACCAGACCGCGGCTGAAGCGCCGCGGGCCGCGCCCGGCGAACCTGCGGCGATGCCGGCCTTGCCAGCCGGTCACGAACCGCCGCACACTCCGAGCCCAGAACGACGCCAGCGTCGCCCCCGGCCGCAAGGCCCGACAATCGAGACGGAAACCCCATCGGCATGAGTCAGGGCTCGTCCGCCACCTCCCTCGACGACGGCATCGTCGCCACCGCCGAAAGCTGCCTCGCTTCCGTGGGCCAAGCGCGGGAGGCGATCCACGGGGTGATCTTCGGGCAGGAGAAGGTCGTCGACCTCGCCCTCGTCACGATCCTGGCCGGCGGCCACGGCCTCCTCGTCGGGCTGCCGGGCCTGGCCAAGACCAAGCTCGTCGAGACGCTGGGCACGGTGCTCGGCCTCGACGCCCGCCGGGTGCAGTTCACGCCCGACCTGATGCCGTCCGACATCCTCGGCACCGAGATCCTGGACGAGGATGCCGACCGGCGCAGGTCGTTCCGCTTCGTCAAGGGCCCGGTCTTCACCCAGCTCCTGATGGCCGACGAGATCAACCGGGCGAGCCCGCGCACGCAGTCGGCGCTGCTGCAGGCGATGCAGGAGAACTTCGTCTCGGTGGCCGGCGAGCGCTACGACCTGCCGCGGCCGTTCCACGTGCTGGCCACCCAGAACCCGATCGAGCAGGAGGGCACCTATCCGCTGCCCGAGGCGCAGCTCGACCGGTTCCTCCTGGAGATCGACGTCGGCTATCCCGACCGCGCCGCCGAGCGCCGCATCCTGATCGAGACGACCGGCATCGCCGACCAGGGCGCCAAGGCGGTGATGTCGACCGACGCGCTGCTGACCGCGCAGCGCCTCGTGCGCCGCCTGCCGGTTGGCGAGGCGGTGGTCGACGCGATCCTCGACCTCGTCCGCTCGGCCCGCCCCGACAGCGGCGATCCGCTGGTGAAGGGCAAGCTGATGTGGGGGCCGGGCCCCCGCGCCAGCCAGGCCCTGACCCTGGCGGCGCGTGCCCGCGCGCTGATCGAGGGCCGCGTCGCCCCCTCGATCGCCGACGTGAAGGCTTTGGCCGAGCCGGTCCTGAAGCACCGCATGGCGCTGAGCTACGCCGCGCGCGCCGACGGCGATACCGTCGAGGGGCTGATCGCCAAGCTCGCCGAGAAGCTCTAGCGCGTGGCGGCCGCCCGCGCCCTCGAAGCGATCCCGCGCGTCCCGGGCCGGCGGGAGAACGAGGGCGCGGTGGCGCTCTCCGACCGCATGCCGCGGCTCGTGCTGGAAGCCCGCCGCGTCTCGTCGATGCTGGCGCACGGGCTGCACGGCCGTCGCCGCGCCGGGCCCGGCGAGAGCTTCTGGCAGTTCCGGCCCTTCGTGAACGGCGAGGCGGCGGCGCGGATCGACTGGCGCCGCTCGGCCCGCGACGACCGGCTCTACGTGCGCGAGCGCGAGTGGGAGGCCGCCCACAACATCTGGATCTGGATCGACCGCTCCGCCTCGATGGGCTTCGCGTCCGATCTCGCGCAGGCCGCGAAGGTCGAGCGCGCGCTCGTCCTCGGGCTGGCGCTCGCCGACGCCTTCGTCGACGGCGGCGAGCGGGTCGGGCTGCTGGGCCTCACCCGCGCGACCGCATCGCGGAAGATCGTGGAGGCGATGGCGCAGGCGCTCGTCGCGGACGTGCCCGGCCTGACCCAGGACCTTCCGCCCCGCGCGGCCCCCGCCCGCTTCGACGAGGTGATCCTGATCAGCGACTTCCTCACCCCCCTCGACCGCGTCGCCGCGGCCGTCCAGGAAATCGCCGGCCGCGGCAGCCGCGGCCACCTCGTCGTCGTCGCCGACCCGATCGAGGAGACGTTTCCGTTCGCGGGACAAGCGGTGCTGCACGACCTCGAATCCGGGTTCTCGCTCGACGTCGGCGACGCCGCCGCCTGGGGCGACGCCTATCGCGGGCGCATCCGGGCGCACAGGGCCGGCCTGTCCGAGATCGCCCGCGGCATCGGCTGGACGCTGACCCTGCACCGCACCGACCGCCCCGCGAGCGAGGCGGCGCTTCGCCTCGCGACCCTGGTCGCCGCCGCCCGCGGCACGGGCTAGGAGGGCGTCGTGCTCGGATTGACCTTCGCCGCCCCCTTCGCGCTCGCCGCGCTGATCGGCCTGCCCGCCCTGTGGCTGCTGCTGCGGGTGACGCCGCCGCGCCCCCGCCGGATCGATTTCCCGCCGCTCAAGCTCGTCGCCGACTTGGCTGCGCAGCGCCAGACGCCGGCGCGGACGCCGCCCTGGCTGCTGATCCTGCGCGTGCTCGCCGCCGCCGCCCTGATCCTCGCCGTCTCCGGCCCGGTCTGGAACCCGAGCGGCGTCGGCGCCGGCGGCGGACGCAAGGCGCTGCTGGTGATAGTCGACAACGGCGTCTCCGCCGCCCACGACTGGCGCGACCGGATGCGGGTCGCGACCGATGCCGTCGAGGGCGCCGCCCGCGACGGCCGCCCCGTCGCCGTGGTCGGGCTGGCGGACGCAGCCGCCGCGATCGAGGCGCGGACGCCCGCGGCCAGCCTGGAACGGCTGCGCGCGCTGGCGCCGCGCCCGCACCTGGCCGACCGGGACGCGCATCTCCAGGTCCTGGCCGGCTTCCTCGAGCGCAATGCCGGCGCGGGCATCGTCTGGATCAGCGACGGCGTCGCCGGCATCGAGCCCGCCGGCTTCCCCGGCCGTCTCGCCGAGCTCGTCGCGTCGTCGGGCGCCGCCCTGACGATTCTGCGCGCCGAGACGCCGCCGGCCCTGGCGCTGACCGCGTCCGAGACCGGGGGCAAGCTCACGGCCCGGGTGCTGCGCGCCGCCGCCAACGGCCGCGACGCCGGCCTGGTGCGGGCGCTCGACCCGAAGGGCCTGCCGCTCGCCGAGCACGACTTCGCCCTCGCACCCGACGCCACCGACACCGAAATCGCCTTCGACATGCCGATCGAGCTGCGCAACGGCGTCAGCCGCATCGAGATCGCGGGCGAGCGCTCGGCCGGCGCCGTCACGCTGGTGGACGAGCGCGGCAAGCGCCGCCGCGTCGGCCTCGTCTTCGGCGGCACCAACGACCAGGCGCAGCCGCTGCTGGCGCCGACCTACTATCTCTCCCGCGCGCTGCAGCCCTTCGCCGACGTTCAGGAGGCGCGCGGCGCCAAGGGCATCGCCGACCAGGTCGGGCAGCTGCTCGACAACCAGGTGACGGTGCTGGTGCTCGCAGACGTCGGCGCCATGGACGACCGCACCGCGGCCCGCGTGCAGACGTTCGTCGAGAATGGCGGCCTCCTGCTGCGCTTCGCCGGTCCGCGGCTCGCCGCCGGCAGCGATCCGCTGGTGCCGGTGCGCCTGCGCCGCGGCGGGCGGACGCTCGGCGGCACCCTCTCGTGGGACAGCCCGAAGACGCTGGCGCCGTTCGCGCCCGAGAGCCCGTTCGCGGGCCTGGCGCCGCCTGCCGACATCGGCGTGCGCCGCCAGATCCTGGCCGAGCCTGACGGCGACCTGCCCGGCCGCACCTGGGCCTCGTTGCAGGACGGAACGCCGATCGTCACCGCCGAGCATCGCGAGCAGGGGCTCGTGGTGCTGTTCCACGTCACCGCCGACACGACGTGGTCGAACCTGCCGCTGTCGGGCCTGTTCATCGACATGCTGCGCCGGGTGGTGGCGCTGGCAGGTTCCTCGGCCGCCCCCGCCGAGGGCGGCCCGCGCCCAGCCGCGGCGATCCTCGCCCCGCGGCTGGCGCTCGACGGCTTCGGCGCGCTCGGCACCCCGCCGGCCTCGGCCACCGCGGTGCCGGCCGACTACGCCGACCGCGCCTCGCCGGAGCACCCCCCGGGCTTCTACGGTCCCGCCGACGGCGGCACCGCGGTGAACGCCCTGCGGACCGAAGACCGCCTCAGGGCGCTCGACCTCGCGCCGCTGAACGGCGCCCGCACCGGGACGCTCGCCGGCGCCGAGACCCTGGACCTGCGCCCGAGCCTGTTCACGCTGGCGCTGCTGCTTCTGGTGCTCGACACGCTGGCCGGGCTCTGGCTCGGCGGTTTCCTCAACCGCGGCTCAGGCGGACTGGTCGGCCGCCTGCGCGGCCGCGCGGCGATGCTCGCGATGGCGGGCGTGCTCATGCTCGGCGGCCTCGGCGCGCCGCCGGCGCGGGCGGAGGAGCCGCCGGCGAACCGCCCGAACGGCATCGAGTCGGCGCTGGTCACGCGGCTCGCCTACGTGGTCACAGGCGACGCGGCGGTCGACGAGGCGAGCCGGGCCGGTCTCACCGGCCTGACTCAGATGCTGGCCTCGCGGACCGCCCTGGAGCCGGGAGAGCCCGCCGGCCTCGACCCGGCCAAGGACGAGCTGGCGTTCTATCCGCTGATCTACTGGCCGATCGCGCCGGGCCGGCCCCAGCCCTCGGAAGCGACGATCCGGCGGGTCGATGCGTTCATGCGCAACGGCGGCACCGTCCTGTTCGACACCCGAGACGCGCTGACGGCGCGGGCCGGTGGGCCACCGACGCCGGAGGCCGCCTACCTGCGCAAGATGCTGGCGACGCTGGAGATCCCGGAGCTTGAGCCGGTGCCGTCCGACCACGTGCTGACGAAGGCGTTCTACCTCGTCGACAGCTTTCCCGGGCGCTATGCCACCGGCCAGACCTGGGTCGAGGCGCTGCCGCCGGCCGCCGAGGGCACCGAGCGCCGCCCGGCGCGGGCCGGGGACGGCGTCAGCCCGATCGTCATCACCGGCAACGACCTCGCCGCCGCCTGGGCGATCGACCGCCGCGGCGACCCGCTCTACCCGGTGGTCGGCGGCGACCAGCGCCAGCGCGAGATGGCGTTCCGCGGCGGCGTCAACATCGTGATGTACACGCTGACCGGCAACTACAAGGCGGACCAGGTCCACGTGCCGGCCCTACTGGAGCGGCTGGGACAGTGAGATCTCTTCGCGTTCAGGCCAGCTCTTCTCCCTCCCCCCTCGGCGGGGGAGGGTACCCTGCGGAGCAGGGGGGGAGAGGGGAGCGACGGTGCCGGATCGGGCGCTTCCCTCTCCCGACCCTCGCTGACGCAAGGCCCACCCGCCCCCGCAGAGGGGGGAGGGAGCATGCGCGGTGCGCGCGCCCAGGACACAAGGCTCTCACCCCATGCTGAGCCTCAGCTTCACGCCGCTGCTGCCCTGGCCGGTGCTCGCGGTGCTCGCCGTCGTCGTGATGCTGTTCGCGGTCCTCGCCTTCCTGGCGCGCGGCCGCACGGCGATCCTACGGGCGCTGGCGCTCGGCCTGGTGCTCGCGGCTTTGGCCAACCCCGCGCTGGTGCGCGAGGATCGCGAGCCGGTGAAGGACATCGCCGCGGTGATCGTCGACCGGTCCGGGTCGCAGGCGCTCGGCGATCGGCCGGCGGTGACCGACCATGTCCGGGCCGAGCTGCAGCGACGCTTCGGCGCGCTGGCCAACATCGAGCCGCGCTTCATCGACGTGCCGGACGCCGCCGGCGACGACGGGACCAAGCTGTTCACCGCGCTCGGGCAGGCGCTCGCCGACGTGCCGCCGGAGCGGCTGGCCGGCGTCGTCATGCTCACCGACGGCGTGGTCCACGACATCCCGACCTCGCTCGCCGCGCTCGGCATCAAGGCGCCGCTGCACGTGCTCGTCACCGGCCACCCGGACGAGCGCGACCGGCAGATCAAGCTGCTGGAGGCGCCGCGCTTCGGCATCGTCGGCAAGGACCTGACGATCCGGGCCGAGGTGATGGAGCGCGGCGGCACCGGCTCGGCCGTCGTCGCCCTGCGCCGCGACGGCGAGGAGATCGGGCGGCGCACCGTGCCGACGGACAAGCCCTTCGACCTCACCGTCAAGATCGAGCACGGCGGCCCGAACGTCGTCGAGATCGAGGTCGAGCCGCTGCCGGGCGAGCTGACCACGGTCAACAACCGCGCCGTGCTGCCGATCGAGGGGATCCGCGAGAAGCTGCGCGTGCTGCTGGTCTCCGGCGAGCCGCACCAGGGCGAGCGCACCTGGCGCAACCTGCTGAAGTCCGACGCCAACGTCGACCTGGTGCACTTCACCATCCTGCGCCCGCCGGAGAAGCAGGACGGCACGCCGATCTCCGAGCTGTCACTGATCGCCTTTCCGACGCGCGAGCTGTTCGTCCAGAAGATCAAGGACTTCGACCTGATCATCTTCGATCGCTACGCCAACCAGAGCGTGCTGCCCTCGGCCTACTTCGACAACATCACCCGCTACGTCCGGGAGGGCGGCGCGCTGCTGATCGCGGCGGGCCCGGAATTCGCCGGCCCGGCGAGCCTCGCGCGCACCCGGCTCGCCGGCATCCTGCCGGGCGACCCGAACGGGCGGGTCGTCGAGCAGCCCTACAAGCCGACGGCGACGGCCACCGGCAACCGTCATCCGGTGACGCGGGCGCTGCCCGGGGGCGACGCCACGCCGCCGGCCTGGGGCGACTGGCTCCGCATCGTCGCGGCGCAGCCGCGGGCCGGCAACCAGCCGCTGCTGTCGGGTGCCGAGAACCTACCGCTGCTCGCGCTCTCCCGCGAGGAGAAGGGCCGCGTCGCCTTGATGCTGTCCGATCACGCCTGGCTCTGGGCGCGCGGCTACCAGGACGGCGGCCCCTATCTCGACCTGCTGCGCCGCCTCGCGCACTGGCTGATGAAGGAGCCGGCGCTCGAGGAGGAAGCGCTGCGCGCGCAGATGACCGGGCGCGGCCGCGAGGTCCGCGTCGAGCGCCAGACCATGGCGGAGGCGACCGATCCGGTCACCGTCACGAGCCCGACCGGCAAGGTGAGCACTCTGACCCTGAAGCCCTCGGAGCCGGGACTGTTCGGCGCGACCTTCGAGGCGGCCGAGCTCGGCCTGCACACCCTGCGCTCGGGCACGCTGGCCGCCTTCGTCAGCGTCGGCCCGCCGAACCCGCGCGAGCTCGCCGACGTGTTCAGCGATACCGAGCGCCTGAAGCCGGTGGCCGACGCCTCCGGCGGCTCGATCCGCCGGGTGGCGGACGCGTCGGGGGCCGTCGCGGTGCCCCGCCTCCAGAGCGCGCGCGGCGGCCGCCTCTCCGGCGCCGACTGGATCGGCTTCCGCCCGAGCGACAGCGCGGTGATCCGCGGCGTCGAGGTGTATCCCCTGGCGCTCGGGCTGGCAGCCTTGGCGCTGCTGGCCGCGGCCGTGCTGGCGATGTGGCTGGTGGAAGGCCGGCGCGGGCGGGCGGCGTAGGCGACGAGTTCTCGCGTCGATATCGAAGCATCAGCGCGTTTCCCTCCCCCCTCTGCGGGGGAGGGTGGGCCTCGCGTCAGCGAGGGTCGGGAGAGGGGAGCCACGTTTCCGAACGTCGCGCTGCCCCTCTCCCGACCCGCTTCGCGGGCCACCCTCCCCCGCAGAGGGGGGAGGGAAGAGGCGGTGGCTTCACTCCTGCTCGCGCCGAAGATCACCTCAGCAGCCGCTCAGCCGCGCAGATCCGAAAAGAACCGCGCGATCTCGGCCGCTGCCGCGTCGGGCTTCTCCCGATGCGGAAAGTGCGCCGCGCCGGGGAACGGCGCGAGGTCGAGGTCGGTGAAGTAGTCCGACAGGCGGTCGGTCCAGGCGTAGGGGAAGAGCGGCGAGGAATCGCCCCAGCGGATGCAGGTCGGGACCGCGATGGGCTTCGGCGCGGGCGCCTCGCCGCGGATCATCGCGAGCCGCCCTTCGTTCTGGGTGAGATACCAGTCGAACCCGCCCTGCAGGTTGCCGGGCGCGAGGAAGTTGTCGACGAAGGCGTCGAGCACGTCGTCGAAGGCGTGCGGGTTCGGGCCGGACCAGTGCCGCAGGATGCCGCCGATATAGGTCCGGCAGGCCTCCCGCGACGAGCCGACGAGATCGGCCGCGTAGGGCATCAGGTGGAAGGACTGGTACCAGATCTCGCGCAGCTTCTCGGGCGCGCCGAGGCGCGGGCCTATGCCGCCGTAGGGGCAGTCGAAGAAGAACAGCTTCCGGAGCCGCTCCGGCGCCATGTGCCCGAGCCCCTGCGCGACGTAGGCGCCGACGTCGTGCGAGACCACGCCGACGCGGGCGACGCCGAGCGCATCGAGGAGGGCGAGGATGTCCTGCGTGTGGACCTTGACGCCGACCCCGTCGTTCGGCGCCGCATCGGGCTTCCCGGTCGCGCCGAAGCCGCGCAGGTCCGGCGCGATGCAGGTGAAGCGGTCCGACAGCCGCGCCATCACCGGCTCCCAGGTCAGCCAGAATTCCGGCCAGCCGTGAAGCAGCAGCAGCGGCGGGCCGCTGCCGAGCCTGGCAACGTGCATGTCGAGGCCATTCAGCGGGATGGTGTCGTGGCGGATGCTCGGCATCGGTGTTCCTGTCCTGATCGCCTCCAACGCGCCGGAGGCCGTCGGGTTGTCACCGGGCCGGCAGGGCGTGCGCGGACGCGCCGGGTTGGCGTGGCGGTGCGGTCCGTCCTAAGCAGGCGGGAACGGCCCGCCGAACGGCCGATCACCGACGAACCGGAGACTGCCCCCTCGTGACAGCGCATCCCGTGATCGGACGATTGTTCGCAGGCACCTTGGCCGCCCTGGCGTTCGCCTGCCTCGCAGGACCCGCGGGCGCGCAATCCGAGCCTGCGCCGCCGGCGGCGGGTGCCGGCTGGGTGCACGCGGTGACGCTGATGGGCCAGCCGAAATACGGCCCGGACTTCAAGCATTTCGACTACGCCGACCCAGCAGCCCCCAAGGGTGGCCTCGTGCGCCTCGGGGCGCAGGGCGGGTTCGACAACTTAAACCTCGTGGTCTCGGGCCTGAAGGGCGACCTGGAGGGCGGGATCGCGCTGCTCTACGACACGCTCACCACCGAGTCGCTGGACGAGCCCTTCACCTCCTACGGGCTGCTCGCCGAGGCGCTGCGCGTCGCGCCCGACCTCGGCTCGGTGACCTACCGCCTGCGCGAGACCGCGAAGTGGCACGACGGCGTCGCGATCACCCCCGAGGACGTGGTCTGGTCGTTCGAGACCTTCAAGGCGAGCAGCCCGTTCTACGCCGCCTACTACCAGACCGTGGCCAAGGCCGAGGCCACGGGCCCGCGCGAGGTGACCTTCACCTTCTCCGAGACCGGCAACCGCGAGCTGCCGCAGGTGATCGGGCAGCTGCGCGTGCTGCCCAAGCACTGGTGGACGGGCAAGGATGCGCAGGGGCGCTCGCGCAACGTCACGGAGACGACGCTGGAGCCGCCGCTCGGCTCCGGCCCGTACAAGCTGGAAAAATTCGATCCCGGCCGCTCGGCGACCTACGTCCGCGTCGCCGACTACTGGGGCAAGGACCTGCCCGTGAATGCGGGGCGCAACAACTTCGGTACCCAGCGCTACGAGTACTTTCGCGACGGGACGGTGCTCATGGAGGCGCTGAAGGGCGACCTCTACGATTTCCGCGTCGAGAACATCGCACGCAACTGGGCCACCGCCTACGACGACGTCCCCGCGGTGAAGGACGGGCGCCTGATCAAGGAGGCCTTCCCCGATCGCGGCAACGGCAACATGCAGGCGTTCATCTTCAACACGCGCAGGGACAAGTTCAAGGACCCGCGGGTGCGGCGCGCCTTCAACCTCGCGATGAACTTCGAGGAGATGAACCGGGCCCTGTTCTACGGCCTCTACAAGCGCATCGACTCGTACTTCTACGGCTCCGAGCTCGCCGCCTCCGGCCTTCCCGAGGGCGAGGAGAAGGCGCTGCTGGAGACGGTGAAGGACAAGGTGCCGCCCTCCGTCTTCACCGCGCCCTACAAGAACCCCGTGAGCGACACGCCCGAAGCCGTGCGCACGAACCTGCGCGAGGCGGTGCGCCTGCTGCGCGAGGCCGGCTACGAGCAGCGCGACGGCCGGATGGTGAACAAGGCCACGGGCGAGCCGCTCACCGTCGAGTTCCTCGAGTTCCAGAACACCTTCGAGCGGGTGATCCTGCCGTTCTCGGCGCAGCTGAAGCTCATCGGCATCGGCACCACCCTGCGGGTGATCGACCAGGCGCAGTACCAGAACCGGATGCGCAACTTCGAGTTCGACGTCACCACCGGCTCCTGGCCGGAATCGCTTTCCCCCGGCAACGAGCAGCGCGAGTTCTGGGGCTCGGCCTCCGCCGACAAGCCGGGCTCGCGCAACCTCATCGGCATCAAGGATCCCGCGATCGACGCGCTGATCGAGACGGTGATCTTCGCCAAGGACCGACCGGGCGTCCTGACGGCGACCCACGCCCTCGACCGGGTGCTGCTCGCCCACGAGTTCGTCGTGCCGCAATGGGCCTCGAACGTCTCGCGGACGGTGCGCTGGAACCGCTTCGCGCACCCCGCCGTGCTGCCGCTCTACGGCTCGTCCGGCTTCCCGACGACCTGGTGGTACGACGCGGCGGCGGCCGCCAAGACCGGGGCGCCGCGTTGAGCGGCGTCTCCCGCCGCACCCTGGTCCTCGGCGCGGGCGCGCTGACGGCCGGCGTGGCCCTTCCCCGCGCGGCGGCCGCGGAAAGCCAAGCTTCGCACGGCCTGTCGAGCTTCGGCGAGCTGAAATACCCCAAGGACTTCCAGCGCTTCGACTACGTGAACCCGATGGCGCCCAAGGGCGGCCGCTTCTCGTCGCAGCTGAGCCAGACCTTCGGAAACCAGGCGCCCGACACCTTCAACACCCTGAACGCCTACGTGCTGCAGGGGGAGGGGGCCGCCGGCATGAACCTCACCTTCGACAGCCTGATGGTGCGGGCGCTGGACGAGCCGGACGCGCTCTACGGCCTCGTGGCGCGCGCGGTGACGGTGTCCGAGGACGGGCTGGCCTACACCTTCGCCCTGCGCCCGCAGGCGCGGTTCCACGACGGCTCCAAGCTGACCGCGAAGGACGTCGCCTTCAGCCTCACACTGCTGCGCGAGAAGGGCCACCCGGAAATCTCGGAGGTGATCCGGGACATGACGGATGCGCGGGCGCTCGACGACGAGACCGTCGTCGTCAGCTTCGCCCCCGGCCGCGCCCGCGACCTGCCGCTCGCCGTGGCGCAGCTGCCGATCTTCTCAGCGGCCTACTACGCCAAGCGCGACTTCGCGGCCTCCAGCCTCGAGCCTCCGCTCGGCTCGGGGCCGTACCAGGTCGGCCGCGTCGATGTCGGCCGTGCGATCGAGTTCGAGCGGGTGCGCGACTACTGGGCCGCGGACCTTCCGGTGATGGTCGGGCAGAACAACTTCGATGCGATCCGGTACGAGTATTTCCGCGATCGCAACGTCGCCTTCGAGGCGTTCAAGGGGGGCGCCTTCACCTTCCGCGAGGAGTTCACCGCGCGGGTCTGGGCCACCGGCTACGACTTCCCGGCGGCGACGGAGGGCCGCGTGGTGCGCACCACCGTGCCGGATGCCCGTCCCTCCGGCACGCAGGGCTGGTGGATCAACACCCGCCGGCCCCAGTTCCGCGATCCGCGGGTGCGCGAGGCGATCGGCCTGTGTTTCGACTTCGAGTGGACGAACAAGAACATCATGTTCGGCGCCTACACGCGCACGGCCTCGTTCTTCGAGAACTCCGTCCTGAAGGCGACCGGCACGCCGTCCCCGGACGAGCTGGCGCTGCTCGAGCCCCTGCGCAAGGACCTGCCGGCGGAGGTGTTCGGCGAGCCGTGGACGCCGCCGGTCTCGGACGGGTCGGGGCAGGACCGCACGCTGCTGCGGCGGGCCGACGCGCTGCTGCGCGAGGCCGGCTGCACCCGCGACGGCGGCCTGCTCACGCTGCCCGGCGGCAAGCCGTTCGAGATCGAGTTCCTCGATTCGAGCCCGGCGCTGGAGCCGCATACCCATCCCTTCATCCGCAACCTCGGCCTGCTCGGGATCAAGGCGACGATCCGCACGGTCGACGCCTCGCAATACCAGTCGCGTCTCAAGGACTTCGACTTCGACATGACCTCGCGGCGCTACGCCAGCGGCGTCACGCCCGGGGCGGAGCTGCGCGAGACCTACGGCTCGCGCTCGGCCGCCACGGCGGGCTCCAACAACCTGTCGGGCATCGCGAACCCGGCGATCGACGCGCTGCTCACCGCCATCGCCGACGCGAAATCCCGCGACGCCTTGAACGCCGCGTGCCGGGCGCTGGACCGGGTGCTGCGCGCCGGGCGCTACTGGGTGCCGATGTGGTATGCCGGCACGCACAAGCTCGCGCTCTGGGACGTCTACGGCCATCCGGCGGAGGGCCCGAAATACGATCTCGGCGCCCCGGCCGTGTGGTGGTTCGACGCCGACAAGGCCAAGCGGATTGGCTGGAACTGACGCGCGGCGCCGGACCGCCGAGCCCCGGCCCTCGGGGCGTCGGCGACACAGGAGACACCTTCGTTGCTCGGCTACATCCTGCGCCGCATCGGCCTGATGATCCCGACCCTGTTCGGGATCATGCTGATCACCTTCACCATCGTGCAGTTCGCTCCGGGCGGGCCGGTGGAGCGGGTGCTCGCGCAGATGCAGGGGCAGGGCGACGGCACGCTCTCGCGCGTCACCGGCGGCACCGGCGACCTCGGCGGCGCGAGCCGGCCGGCCTCGGGCGGCGAGGCGAGCTCGCGCTACCGCGGGGCGCAGGGGCTGAGCCCCGACTTCATCGCAAAGCTCGAGAAGCAGTTCGGCTTCGACAAGCCGGCGCCCGAGCGCTTCGCCAAGATGCTGTGGGACTACGTCCGCTTCGATTTCGGCCGCAGCTACTTTCGCGACGTCACCGTCATCGAGCTGATCAAGGAGCGACTGCCGGTCTCGATCTCGCTCGGCCTGTGGATGACGCTCCTGTCCTACGCGATCTCGATCCCGCTGGGCATCCGCAAGGCGGTCTCCGACGGGGCCCGCTTCGACCGCTGGACCTCGTTCGTCGTCATCGTCGGCTACTCTGTGCCGGGCTTCATGTTCGGGCTGATGCTGATCATCCTGTTCTCCGGCGGCTCGTTCTTCCAGTGGTTCCCCCTGCGCGGGCTGACCAGCGAGGGCTGGGAGACGTTCTCGACCTGGCAGAAGATCGGCGACTACGCCTGGCACATGGTGCTGCCGCTGACCGCCCTGGTGATCGGCGCCTTCGCGACCTCGACGCTGCTGACCAAGAACTCGTTCCTCGACGAGATCCGCAAGCAGTACGTGCTCACCGCGCGGATGAAGGGCCTGTCGGAGCGACGGGTGCTCTACGGCCACGTCTTCCGCAACGCGATGCTGATCGTCATCGCGGGCTTTCCCGGAGCCTTCATCTCGGCCTTCTTCACCGGCTCGCTGCTGATCGAGACGATCTTCTCGCTCGACGGCCTCGGCGAGCTCTCGTTCCGGGCGATCGTCGGGCGCGATTATCCGGTGGTGTTCGCCACCCTGTACATCTTCTCGCTGCTCGGGCTGGCGGTGAACCTGCTCTCCGACCTGATCTACGTCTGGATCGATCCGCGCATCGACTTTTCCGCCCGCGCCACCTGAGCGGCAACGATCAGGTCAGCGGCGACCAGGCCTCGGGCAGGCCGATGCTGGAGACGGCCTCGGCGATGTGGTCGGGGCCGCCCTTCGGCGGCCAGTGCCCCGAGCCCTGCGCCGCGCGGCGCAGGGACGCCCGCTCCCCCAGGCTCGGGAAGCCCCAGATGTGGGTGATCCGCGGCGCGCCGTCGAGCGCGTACAGGTTGGTCACGAGGTGGTCGGTGTAGGGCTTGGCCGGCGGCACGGCCGCCTCCCAGGCGTCGAGCGTCGGCGGCAGGCCGCCCGGCTTCAGGCGGTAGGTGCGGAACTCGTAGACGCCGCCGCGGGCGCCGGTGCGCACCGGCGGCAGGAACGGAAAGGCGGCGTAGCTGTCCATCTCCAGGGCGGTCGCGACGCCGCCGGCGTTGAACGGGCTCGCGCTCATGAGGGCGCGACGGCGCTCGGCGCTCATATCCTCCGGCGCCTCGAAGCCGCGCAGGACCAGGAGCCGGCCGAGCATCCCGATCTCGGTGCGCCAGCTCCCGAGCACGCTGCCGCCGGCCGCGGGCGCGCCGACCCAGGCCGCCGCCCCCTCGGAGGCGCGATCGAGCGCGTTCAGGGGGCATGAGAGCGCGGCGAGTTCGTAGAGCATGCCCATCGGCCTCCGGCTGATCAGCCGGGGATATGGGGCCGCGCGCCGTGCGGGCCCAGCACCCGCCCGACCGTCGCTCGCAGCGCGTGGCGGCTGCGATACCCCACCGCCGCCGCGACGTGCCCGGCCGGGCGGCCGTCGGCGGCGAGGGCCAGCGCGCGGATCACCCGCGCCCGCGCGCGCCAATCGCCGAAGCTGAGACCGGTCTCCTGGCGGAACCCGCGGGTCAGCGTGCGCCGGCTCGCGCCCGCGCGCGTCGCCCAGGCATCGAGGTCGTCGGCCGAGCCCGGATCCTCGATCAGCCCGAGGCAGACCCGGCGCAGGCGCGCGTCGCGCGGCAGCGGAAGCGCCAGCGGCGTCTCCGGGGCCCGGCCGATCTCGTCGAGGACCAGGGCGGCGAGATGCCCGCCGCGGCCGGCCTCGTCGTAGAGCACCGGCTCCTCGGCGAGCGCCGCCAGCGCCGCGACGAGGAGCGGCGACACCGCGATCACCCGGCAGCGATCGGGAACGGCGAAGGCGCGCGGATCGAGATAGGCCGAGCACATCGCCACCGCCCCGTGCATCGCGACCGCATGCGGCAGCCGCGGCGGGATCAGCAGCGCGTGCCCCTCGGGCACGACCCAGGTGCCGTCGTCGGCCGAGGCCATCATCAACCCGGCGGTGGCGTAGAGCAGCTGTGCGCGCGGGTGGAAGTGCCGGTCGGTCCGGCTCGCGGCGGCGAAGGCCTTGGGCATCACCGCGACCGACCGGGGCACGTCCTGGTAGTCGGCGGCATCGGTCGAGCGCGGCGGCATGGCCCATCCTCGCAAAGGGTCGCTTTCCGTCCGCGCATGCACGGGCGCGTCGAAGAATGGCCCGGGAGCGTACATTTGCGGCCCGACACCGTCCATCGGGTCAGGGTATGAGGCGGCGGTCCCGAAGGATACGCCGCGATGAGCCCGGACGATCTCTCCAGCCGCACCCTGCGCTTCGTCAACGTGGCGCACGCCCTCGACCACTTCGTGCTGCTGATCTACCCGACCGCGGTGATCGCCATCGCGAGCCAGACCGGCCTCGGCTACGGCGAGCTGATCGGGCTCGCGACCGGCGCCTTCGTCGCCTTCGGGCTGTGCTCGCTGCCGATGGGCTCGCTTGCCGACCGTTTCGGGCGGCGCAACATGCTCGCGGTGTTCTTCTTCGGCTACGGGCTGTCTTGCCTCGGGGTCGCCAGCGCCGCGACGCCGACCGCGTTCGCGATCTGGCTGTGCGTGCTCGGCCTCGCCTCGGCGATCTACCACCCGGTCGGCTCGACCATGCTGGTCACCCACGCGCGGCGCCTCGGGCACGACCTCGGCATCAACGGGGTCTGGGGCAATTTCGGCGCCGCCAGCGCCTCGGGCGCGACGGCGCTGCTCGCCACGACGCTCGGCTGGCAGGCCGCCTTCGTGGTGCCCGGCCTCGTGTGCCTCGCCTGCGGCACCGCCTTCGTCGCGATGGTGCCGGGGGACGGGGACGGCGAGGCGCGCAAGGCCGGCGGGGCGGCAATCATCCCGGTGACGCGGCCGATGGCGCTTCTGGCGATGTTCGGCGTGGCGATCTTCGCCGGCGGCATCACCTTCAACGTCACCACGATCTCGCTGCCGAAGGTGATCGACGAGGGCGTCGGGCAGGCCCTGTCGCTGACCCTGATCGGCTCGATCGCCACCGCGGTCTTCGTCTTCGGCGCGCTGACCCAGCTGCTGATGGGCCGCCTCGTCGACCGCTTCGGCCTGCCGAGCCTGTTCCTCGGCCTGTCGGTGCTGCAGCCGCTCGGCCTCGGCCTCGCGGCGGCGTCCTCCGGCCCCCTGTTGCTGCTCGGGCTGGTGCTGGCGATCGCCGCGATCTACGGGCAGGTCGTCATCAACGACGCGATGATCGCGCGCTACGTCCCGGCGCACCAGCGCGCGAAGGCCTACAGCCTGCGCTACTTCGTGGGCTTCACCGCGAGCGGCTTCGTGGTGCCCCTGATCGCCCTGCTGCACGACCGTGGCGGCTTCGGCCTCGTGCTCGGGACGGCGGCGGCCTTCGGCGGCCTGATCTGGGTCGCCGCGTTCGGGTTCTACCGGCTGGTGCGGAGCGACGCGCAGCCCGTTCTCGCCGCCGCCGCGTAGCGGCTGCGGGCGCCGTCGAAACCTGTTACGCCGAACCTCGTGCCAGCCCTCTCCCTCGTCATCCGCCCCGAGAACCCCGACGATGGCGACGCCATCGAGCGTCTGCACGCCCGCGCCTTCGGGCCTGGGCGCTACGCGCGCACCGCGTTCCGGCTGCGCGAGGGCTCGGCGCACCGGGCCGACCTCAGCGTCACGGCCTCGGTCGGCAGCTTCCTCGTCGGATCGGTGCGGATGGCGCCGGTGACGGCCGGCGGCGCCGGCTTCCTCGCGCTGGGGCCGCTCGCCGTCGACCCGAGCTTCTCCGGGCGCGGCGTCGGCACGGCGCTGATGCGGGCGAGCCTCGCCGCGGCGACGTCGGCCGGCGAGGGCCTGGTGATCCTGGTCGGCGACGCGCCGTTCTATGCCCGGTTCGGGTTCTCGCCGGTGCCGGCCGAGCATCTGGTCCTGCCCGGCCCGGTCGACCCGGCCCGCTTCCTCGCCCTCGAGCTGAAGCCGGGCTTCCTCGCCACGGCCCGCGGGGCGGTCGCGGCGATCCGCACCGGCTGAAGCCTCGCTCAGAGCCGCGCGATGTAGGCGGCGAGGTCGGCGATCTCGTCGTCCTTCAGCGTCTGCGCGACCTCGTTCATCGCCGGGTCGTAGCCGGGCCGGGCGTTCGAGCGATACGCCGTGAGCGCCGCCTTGAGGTAGTCCTCGCGCTGGCCGCGGATGCGCGGGAGCGCGTCGCGCCCGGTCAGCTCGGCCCCGTGGCAGGACTTGCACTGGTGCTTGGACACCAGCGCCTGCGCCCGCGCGAGGAGTGCTGGATCGGGCGGGCCGCCGGCAGGGACCGGTGCGGGCAGGGCGCCCACCGCGTCGGCGAAGCCGCGCAGGTCGTCGTCGGACAAAGCCGACGCCATGTCGTTCATCGGCGGCGCCTCGCGCTGCCGCTCCCGGAACTGGAACAGCTGCGTGACGACGTAGTCGGGCATCTGCCCGCCGAGCGAGGGCACGCCCTCGGTCCCGGAGGTGCCGCGCTCGCCGTGGCAGGCGAGGCAGGGCACCAGCCGCTCCCCCAGCGGGGCGGACGTCGCCGTCCCGAGGAGGAGCGTCGCGAGGAGGAGGGCCGGGGCGATCGCGCGGCTCATTGCGCGGCGCTGATCCGGTAGATCGCGCCGTTGTAGTCGTCCGAGACCAGGAGCGCCCCGTCGTCGGCCACCAGCACGTCGACGGGGCGGCCGACATACTTGTTGTCCTGCAGGAAGCCGGAGAGGAACGGCTCCACCGAGGCAACCTTGCCGTCGGAACCGAGGCGGGCCACCACCACGTCGCCGCCGAGCTTGCGCGTTCGGTTCCACGAGCCGTGCCGGGCGATGAACATTGCGTTCCTGTAGTCCGCCGGGAACATGGCGCCGGTGTAGAAGCGCAGGCCGAGCGAGGCGGTGTGGGGGCCCAGCAGCGCCGCCGGCGCCGTGAACTCGGCGCAGGAATGGCCCCAGCCGTATTCCGGATCGGTGAAGGTGCCCTGGTGGCAGTACGGGAAGCCGAAATGCTGCTTGCCCGGCTCGGTCAGCACGTTGAGCTCGTCGTTCGGGATGTCCTCCGACACCCAGTCGCGGCCGTTGTCGGTGAACCACAGCTGCTTCGTGATCGGGTTCCAGTCGAAGCCGACGGTGTTGCGCACCCCGCGGGCGATCACCTCGACATTCTTGCCGTCGAGGTCCATCCGCCGGATCTGGGCGTGGGTGTCGGGGGGCATCGTGATGTTGCCGGGCGATCCGACCGGGACGTAGAGCTTGTCATCGGGGCCGATGGCGATGAACTTCCAGCCGTGCGCCTCGTCCTTGGGCAGGTCGTCGTAGACCAGCACCGGCTTCGGCACCTCGTCGAGATGCGCCTCGATGCCGTCGTAGCGCCAGATCTTCGAGAGCTCGGCCACGAACAGAGATCCGTCGTGGAACGCGAGCCCGTTCGGCCGGTGCAGGCCGGTGGCGATGGTCTTGACCTCGCGCTTGCCGTCAGGCCCGACCTTCGCCGGGATCGCGTAGACCTTGCCGACCGCGCGGGTGCCGACGAACAGAGTCCCGTCCGGGCTCTGGCGCATCGAGCGGGCGTTGGCGAGCCCGCTGGCATAGACCTCGATCTTGAAGCCGTCGGGCACCGTCAGCTTGTCGAGCGGGAGCTTACCCAGCGGCGTCGCGAGCGGCGGCCCGGAGATCGGTGCGAGCTTGGCGGCGTCCCCGCCCTCGGGGCGCCCGTAGAGGGCGGAGCCCTTGTCGACGGCAGGGGCCGCGGGGGCGGCGGCAGCCGGGGCGGAGCTCGCCGGCTGCTGCGCCAGGGCGCCTTGCGCGGCGAGGCAGGTCGTCAACGCCAGCGCGGCGAGGCTTCGGCTCAGGACGGGTGTCACGCGGCGTCTCCCGGGCTCGGCGGGATCTCGGCGCGTCGCGCCGGCCCCCGCTCGTCATCGGATCCGTTATTCACGCTCCAACCGGCGAAGGCGAGCGCCCCGGGAAACAGGTTCCCCGCACCGTCACCACCGGTTGCATCCCGGCGCCGCTGCGGCGTGTCGAGCGGGCGCGGATGTCTCACCGAACCGGTTCGCGGGCCGGCGGCCCGCCCGGCGCAACCTTGCCTTTTGGCACCCGATCCCCGAGAAACCGGCTGATCCGGAAGCGTGAGCGCGGCCTCGGCGGGCGTCTCGCGGAACCGGCTCGTTCGAACCGCGTCGAGGAACCCGTCTCCATGCTCGATTACGCGCAGGCCCGACGCCTGATGGTCGACTGCCAGCTCCGGACCTTCGACGTGAACGACATCGCGGTGCTGGACGCGTTCGACGCGGTGCCGCGCGAGAACTTCGTGCCGCCGGGGGCGGAGCCCTTCGCCTACATCGACCAGAACCTGAAGCTCGGCGGCAGCGACGGCGACCTGCGCTACATGCCGGCCTCGATGCTGCTCGCGCGGATGATCCAGGCGCTGCGCATCGGCGGCGGCGTCCGGGCGCTCGATGTCGGCACCGGATACGGCTACGCCGCCGCCGTGATGGCGCGCCTCGGCGGCCGGGTCACCGCCCTCGAATCGGACCCCGCCCTGGCGGAGGCGGCGCGCGAGCGCCTCGACGGGACGCAGGTCGAGGTGGTGGAGGGGCCCCTCGCCGCCGGCTTGCCGAAGGCCGGCCCGTACGACGCGATCCTGATCAACGGCCGCGTCGAGGTGCGCCCGCAGGCGCTGCTCGACCAGCTGAAGGACGAGGGCCGCCTCGTCTGCGTCCTCGGTCGCGACAAGTCCGCCAAGGCGACCCTGTTCGTCCGCGCCGGCGACGCCTTCGGCGCACGCCCGCTGTTCGACGCGGCGCTTCCGGGCCTGGCGGCGTTCCGCGAAGAGGCCGGCTTCGCGTTCTGAGCGGTCGGCGCGCTCTCGGCATCGCGCTCCGATCGCGCGGGGGGGGGGTGTCGCTTTTATGCGCCACGTCCCGACGATTCGAGGGATGGGCCGTCCTCGCCCTGGGCCACGTCTTCGTGAATGGGTTAAGGTCTGCCCCGGGGCGGGCGTGACCGGGCCGGCGCTCATGCGCCGTGGCCGTCGCAAGACGGGCAAGATGGTCTTCGAGAAACCGCAAGGGCTGATCGACGTGACACAACGCAAACCTGCGACGCGCCCCGCGCTTCGGCTGGCCGGCCTCGCCGTCGCCGCCGGGCTGACGGCCGGTCCGGCAGCGTCCGAGACGCTGGAATCGGCGCTCGCCAAGGCCTACGGCGGCAACCCGCAGCTCAACTCCAGCCGCGCCGGCGTCCGCGCGACCGACGAGGGCGTCGCGATCGCGAAGTCCGGCTATCGCCCGACCGCCAGCATCAGCGCCGACATCGGCTCCCAGTACCTCGAAGGCCGCGTCTCCGGAGCGCAGCTCGCGCAGACGACGACGCCGGGCGGTGCGGGCCTCACCGTCAACCAGACATTGTTCAACGGGTTCCAGACCGACAACAACACCCGCCGCGCCGAGTCGAACGTCTACAGCCAGCGCGAAAGCCTGCGCTCCACCGAGATGTCGGTGCTGTACGGCGGCGTGCAGTCCTACATGAACGTGCTCAGCAACACCGCGACGCTGGAGCTGAACCGCAACAACGTCGAGGTGCTGGAGGAGCAGCTCCGCCAGACCCGCGACCGCTTCAACGTCGGCGAGGTCACCCGCACCGACGTCGCCCAGGCCGAGGCGCGCCTCGCCGGCGCCCGCTCGCAGGTCAGCGTCGCGGAATCGGCCCTGCGCACCAGCATCGGCACCTATCGCCAGAACATCGGCGTCGAGCCGCGCCAGCTCGCCCCGGGCCGCCCGCTCGACCGCTACGTGCCGGCCAACCTCGATTCGGCGATCGCGATCGGCCTGCAGGAGCATCCGCAGATCCTCTCGGCGCTGCACGCGGTCGACGCGGCCGAGGCGCAGGTCAAGGTGCTCGAGGCCGCGCTGTATCCGACCGTCGGCCTGCAGGGCAGCGTGCAGCAGCGCTACGACCAGACCTTCCCCGGCGACAACTTCGTGTCGGCGTCGATCGTCGGGCGGGTGACGATCCCGCTGTACCAGGGCGGCCAGGAATACGCGCAGATCCGCCAGCAGAAGGAAGTCGTCGGCCAGACCCGCATCCAGGCCGACCTCGTCCGCGATCAGGTCCGCGCGCAGGTGGTCGACTTCTGGGGCCGGCTCGAGGCCGCCAAGGCACAGGTGATCGCCGCCCAGGCCCAGGTCCAGGCCAACGAGGTCGCGCTGAACGGCGTCCGCGAGGAAGCCCGCGTCGGTCAGCGCACGACCCTCGACGTGCTCAACGCGCAGCAGGAACTGCTCAACGCCCGCGTGAACCTGATCACCGCCCAGCGCGACCGGGTGATCTTCTCCTACGGCGTGGTCCAGGCGATCGGCCGGCTGACGGTGCGCTACACCGCGGTGCCGGTGGCGGTCTACAGCGCCAAGGTCCACTACGACCAGGTCAAGGACCTCTGGTACGGCGTCCGCTCACCGGACGGCCGCTGAGGCGGCGTGATTCGCGCCCGCGACCCGAGGGTTCGGGCGGGCGCGGGCAAGCGGAATACGGGCAGGCGGAATAACGGCGCCCGGCGGGTGATTTCCCGAGGACTGTGCTCCGGCTGCGCTTGTCGCGTGCGCGCGGCGTGGAATACTCCATTCGACAGCCGTTTTTCGTCCCTCCCACCTTCTCGAGCGCCGTCCGGATGAGTGCAGCGAGCCCCAAGATCCAGGACAAGGCGGCGGAGAAGGCGCACGAGCCCTCCATGGAGGAGATCCTGGCGTCGATCCGCCGGATCATCGCCGACGATCAGGCGGTGAAGCCGCCCGAGCCGGCCGCGGTTCGCCCCCCCTCGCACGAGAACGACGACGTGCTCGACCTTGCCGAGATGGAAGAACCCGCGCCGCCGCCGCGCCCGGCCGCCAAGCCGGTGCCGCTGGAGCTCGAAACGCTCGATTTCGACGCGATCGATTTCGACGCGATGGAGCCGGAGCCCGAGCCCGAGCCGGCCCCCGCGCCGCGGGCCGCCGCGCCGGAGCCGGCGCGCAGGCCCGACCCCGCGCCGGAGCCCGGGCTGATCTCGTCCGCGGCCGGCGCCAGCGTCAACCAGGCCTTCAACCTGCTCGCCAACACGGTGTCGAGCCAGAACGCGCGCAGCCTGGAAGACCTCGTCCAGGACATGCTGAAGCCGATGCTCAAGGCCTGGCTCGACGACAACCTGCCGGTGATGGTCGAGCGGCTGGTGCGCGTCGAGATCGAGCGGGTCGCCCGCGGCCGCTGAGGTCGCGCGTGTCGCCGCCCGTGTTGACGGGAGGCCCGTGACGGGTTGAAAGCGGGCTCGAAATTCTCGAGACGGACCCGCGATCGCCCGCCCATGATGGACAAGACCTTCGACCCGGCCGGCGCCGAGGCGCGCGCCAGCGCCGCGTGGACGAGCGCCGACGCGTTCCGCGCCGGGCGGCCCGACCGGGCCGGTGCCGAGCCGTACTGCATCGTCATCCCGCCGCCCAACGTGACGGGCTCGCTGCATATCGGCCACGCCCTCAACAACACGCTGCAGGACATCCTCGCCCGCTTCGAGCGGATGCGCGGCCGCGACGTGCTGTGGCAGCCGGGCATGGACCATGCCGGCATCGCCACGCAGATGGTGGTCGAGCGCCGCATGATGGAGGCGCAGGAGCCGGGCCGCCGCGAGATCGGCCGCGCGGCCTTCCTCGACAAGGTGTGGGCCTGGAAGGCGGAATCGGGCGGCGCGATCGTCTCGCAGCTGAAGCGGCTCGGCGCCTCCTGCGACTGGTCGCGCGAGCGCTTCACCATGGGCGAGCGCGGCGCGCCCGACGAGCAGATGGTCCGCGCGGTCACGAAGGTGTTCGTCGACCTGCACGCGCAGGGGCTGATCTACCGCGACAAGCGCCTCGTGAACTGGGACCCGAAGTTCCAGACCGCGATCTCGGACCTCGAGGTCCAGCAGGTCGAGGTGAAGGGCCACCTCTGGCACTTCGACTATCCGGTGGTGGACGCGGCCGGCATCGAGACGGGCGACATCATCACGGTCGCCACGACGCGCCCCGAGACCATGCTCGGCGACACCGCCGTCGCCGTCCACCCCGAGGACGAGCGCTACGCCGCGCTCGTCGGCAAGCACGTGCGCCTGCCGCTGGTCGGGCGCCTGATCCCGATCGTCGCCGACGACTATTCCGATCCCGAGAAGGGCACCGGCGCGGTCAAGATCACGCCCGCGCACGACTTCAACGACTTCGAGGTCGGCCGTCGCCACGGCTGCCGGCCGATCAACATCCTGGACAGCGAGGCGCGGATCGCACTCGACGGCAACGCCGACTTCCTGGCCGACGCGAACCCGGATGCGGAGGCGCTGGCCCTCCACGGCCTCGACCGGTTCGCAGCCCGCAAGGCCGTCGTCGCGCTGATGGAGGCGGCGGGACGCCTGCGCGAGATCGAAGCCAACACCCACGCCGTCCCGCACGGCGACCGCTCGGGCGTGGTGATCGAGCCCTACCTGACCGACCAGTGGTACGTGAACGTGAAGCCGCTGGCCGAGCGCGCGCTTCAGGCGGTGCGCGACGGGCGCACGCGCTTCGTGCCGGAGAATTCCGAGAAGACCTTCTTCCAGTGGCTCGAGAACATCGAGCCGTGGTGCATCTCGCGCCAGCTCTGGTGGGGTCACCAGATCCCGGTCTGGTACGACGCGGAGGGTGGCATCTACGTCGCCGGCAGCGAGGCGGAAGCCGAGGCGCAGGCCGCGGCCAAGCAGGGCTCGCCGGTCGCGTTGCGCCGCGACGAGGACGTCCTCGACACCTGGTTCTCCTCCGCCCTGTGGCCGTTCTCGACGCTGGGCTGGCCGGAGAAGACCGCCGAGCTCGCGCGCTACTACCCGACCAACACGCTGGTGACCGGCAAGGACATCCTGTTCTTCTGGGTCGCCCGCATGATGATGCTCGGCCTGCACGTCACCGACGAGGTCCCGTTCGACACGGTCTACCTGCATACGCTGGTGCGCGACGCCTCCGGCGCCAAGATGTCGAAGTCGAAGGGCAACGTCGTCGACCCGCTCGGGCTGATCGACCAGTACGGCGCCGACGCGCTGCGCTTCACCCTGACGGCGCTCGCCGCGCAGGGGCGCGACATCAAGCTCAGCCCGGCCCGCGTGGAAGGGTACCGCAACTTCGCGACGAAGCTCTGGAACGCCGCGCGCTTCGCCGAGATGAACGGCTGCGCCCTCGATCCCGCCTTCGATCCGAAGGCGGTACGGGAGCCGCTGAACCGCTGGGCGCTCGGGGAGGCCGCGCGTGCCGTCGCCGAGGTCACCGCCGCTCTGGAGGCCTACCGCTTCAACGACGCGGCGGCCGCCGCCTACCGCTTCGTCTGGAACATCTTCTGCGACTGGACGATCGAGCTGGCCAAGCCCGTGCTCCAGGGCGAGGGTGTCGACCCGGCGCTGAAGGGCGAGACGCAAGCGACCATCGCCTTCCTGATCGACCAGATCGCGAAGCTGCTGCATCCGTTCATGCCGTTCCTCACCGAGGAGCTGTGGGCGATCAAGGGCGCGGCACTGCCCGATCGCGGCCTGCTCACGCTCCAGCCCTGGCCCGACCTGTCGGGGCTGGCGGATGCCGAGGCCGAGACCGAGATCGGCTTCGTGGTCGACCTCGTCTCCGAGGTGCGCTCGGCCCGCTCCGAGACCGGGGTGCCGGCCGGCGCGCAGGTTCCGCTGGTGATCGTCGGGGCCGATGCGGCGGTGCGGGCGCGGATCGGCGCCTGGCACGACACGCTGGTGCGCCTCGCCCGCCTCTCCGAGATCGGGTTCGCCGACGCCGCGCCGAAGAACGCGGTGCAACTGCTGGTCCGCGGCAGCGTCGCGGCCCTGCCGCTGGAGGGCATCGTCGACCTCGGCGCCGAGGTGGCGCGCCTGAAGAAGGAGGCCGCCAAGGCCGAGGGCGAGATCAGGAAGCTCGACGGCAAGCTCGGGAACGCCGACTTCGTGGCGCGCGCCCCCGAGGAGGTGATCGAGGAGAGCCGCGAGCGGCGCGAGGCCGAGGCCGAGCGGCTGGCCAAGCTTCAGGAGGCGCTGGCGCGGTTGAGCGACCCGGCGTCCTGAGCCTTGCGCCGGCTGGCGAAGGCGCTGGCCGGCATCGTCGGAGCGCTCGTCCTTGCCGTGATCCTCACGGCGCGACCGGGCGACCCGGCCCTCTATCCGCCCGCGGAGGCGGCGCCGCAGGTGATCCACGTGGTCAGCCACGGCTGGCACAGCGGGATCGCGCTTCCAGTCGCGACGCTGACGGGGCCGGGGGCGGGGCCGGCGCTCCGCGACATCGCCGTGCGGTTCCGCGCCTACCCGACGCTCGAGTTCGGCTGGGGCGAGGCCCGGTTCTACGCGGCGACGCCGACGCTGGCGGAGTTCGACTGGCGGCTGGCGCTCGGCGCCCTGTTCACGCCCGGCGGCAGCGACGGCGTGATCCAGGTGGTCGGCCTCGACGCGAACCCACGCGCGAGCTTTCCGCACGCCGACATCCTGGCGATCCCGGTCTCGGCCGCCGGGCTGGAAAAGCTCCTCGCGCGGCTGGAAGCCGGCTTCGCGCTCGCCGACGGCCATCCGGTCGACGTCGGCCCCGGCCTCTATGGGCCGAGCCTGTTCTACCGGGGCGCAGGCCGGTTCTCCTGGACCAACGTGTGCAACCACTGGACCGCCGGCCTCGTCAACGCGGCCGGCCTGCCCGTCGCGCCGGTGCTCGCGACGCTGCCGCGCGGGCTCATCCTCGATCTCGAATGGCGCTCCGGCGCGACGGCGGTCCCGTGACGCTCGCGCCACGCTGCGCGCGCCGTCGTCGGCCCGGCGGCGTCCGGCCAACCTGTCGAAACGGTAATGCGCCCGTCACGGGCGGGTGAGGCGCCGGGCCTTAGGACAGGGTCATCGCCCGCCGAGCCGGCGGCGCCGAAGATGTCCCCGGAGACTTGTCGCATGTCCGTTCCGCAGACCCGCACCACCGCCCGCACCAGCCGCCGGGCCCTGGCCTCGGTCGCCGCCGCCGCCCTCATCGCGGGCGGCGCCCTCGGCAGCGGCTATCTGCCGGCCGCTACGCCGGCCCTCGCCCAGGCGCTGCCGCAATCCCCGATCGCCGCGCCGGAGCACCCGCCGGGCTCGTTCGCCAACATCGTCGACAAGGTGAAGCCGGGCGTCGTCTCGGTGAAGGTGAAGCTCGACGACTCCGCGTCCAGCGACGACGAGGACGGCCCGAGCGGCCAGCAGGGCCAGAACCTGCAGAACGTGCCGCCGCAGCTGCGCGAGTTCTTCAAGCGCTTCGGCCAGAACGGCCCGAACGGTGGACCGCCCGGCATGCAGCCGCAGCACCAGGGCCCGCGCGGCGCCGTCGGCTCCGGCTTCATCATCTCCGCCGACGGCTACGTCGTGACCAACAACCACGTCGTCGACCACGCCAAGACCGTGCAGGTGACGCTCGACGACGGCCGGACGCTGGACGCCAAGGTGATCGGCAAGGATTCCAAGACCGACATCGCGCTCCTGAAGATCAAGGATTCCGGCAGCTACCCCTACGTCCAGTTCGGCAAGGCGGCCCCGCGGGTCGGCGACTGGGTGGTGGCGATCGGCAACCCGTTCGGCCTCGGCGGCACGGTGACCGCCGGCATCGTCTCGGCCCGCGGCCGCGACATCGGCGCCGGCCCGTACGACGACTTCCTGCAGATCGACGCGCCGATCAACAAGGGCAATTCCGGCGGCCCGACCTTCAACGTCAACGGCGAGGTCGTGGGCGTGAACACCGCCATCGCCTCGCCGTCGGGCGGCAGCGTCGGCCTCGCCTTCGCCATCCCCGCCGAGACCGTGCAGGCGGTGGTCGATCAGCTCAAGACCGACGGCAAGGTCGCCCGCGGCTATCTCGGCGTGCAGGTCCAGCCGGTGACGCAGGACATCGCCGAGGGGCTCGGCATGGCCAAGCCGAAGGGCGCCCTGATCGATCACGCCGAGGACGGCACACCGGCGGCCAAGGCCGGCCTCAAGTCCGGCGACGTGATCGAGTCGGTCAACGGCAACCCGATCAACGACGCCAAGGAGCTGTCCCGCAAGATCGCGGGGCTGAAGCCCGGCGCCAAGGTTGAGATCGCCTATCTCCGCGGCGGCAAGTCCGACAACGCGACGATCACGCTGGGCGCGCTCCCGACCGACGGGTCGAAGGTGGCCTCCTCGGACACCGGCATGGCCGGCGGCCAGCCGCGGCTCGGGCTGAGCCTGGCGCCGGCGGCGGAGGTCGGCCTGTCCGACAGCGGCGTCGCGGTGGTCCAGGTCGATCCGGACGGTCCGGCCGCCGCCAAGGGCATCGAGCAGGGCGACGTCATCCTCGACGTGGCCGGCAAGAGCGTGACCCGCCCCTCGGAGGTCGCCGAGCAGATCCGCACGGCCGAATCCAGCGGGCGCAAGGCGGTGCTGATGCGGGTGAAGAGCAGCAAGGGCGTGACCCGCTTCGTCGCGATCTCGTTGACCAAGAACGACGGCTGATCCGACACGCGCGCCGGGGCCTTGCCCCCGGCGATCCCGATCGACCCACGCACGGCATCGGCAGGACGCGGACGCGTTCGGCCGGTGCCGTCTCGTCGTGACCGCTCGCTCGCGCCGATGGAACGGATCTTGAACCGGATCGGCCGGGGCCTGCTTCGGAATTCGTTCTAGGCGCGCTATAGTCGGCTCCGCGAACTCCACGGGATCCGCGACCGGATGGCGAGCGTCGACCTGAACTCCGATCTCGGCGAGGGCTTCGGCGCCTATGCCTGCGGCGACGACGCGGCGATGCTCGCCATCGTCACCTCGGCCAACGTCGCCTGCGGGATGCATGCGGGCGACCCGGAGATCATGGCCGAGACCTTCGCGCGGGCGAAGGCGAACGGCGTCGCCGTGGGTGCCCATCCGGGCTTTCCCGACCTCTGGGGGTTCGGGCGGCGGCGGATGCCGTTCACCGCGCCCGAGATCGAGCGCCTCGTCGCCTATCAGATCGGCGCCGCCGAGGCGCTCGCGGCCTATGCCGGCCATCGCATCGCCTACGTGAAGGCGCACGGGGCGCTCGCCAACCTCGCAGCCGCCGAGCGCGACGTCGCCGACGCGATCGCCCGGGCCGTGCGCGCGGTCGACCGCGACTTGGCGCTGCTCGCCATCGCGCTGACGGCGCAGGTGCCGGCCGGCGAGGCGGCGGGCCTCGAGGTCCACCAGGAGATCTTCGCCGACCGGGGCTACGCCGAGGACGGCCAGCTGATCGCCCGCGGCCGGCCCGGGGCGATGATCGACGGCGCGGAGGAGGCCGCCGGCCGCGTCCTCGCCATGGTGGAGGCCGGCGCGATCGTCACCGCGCAGGGCACCCGCCTGCCGACGCCGATCCGCTCGGTCTGCGTCCACGGCGATTCCGCGCACGCGGTCGCCACCGCCCGGGCGGTGCGCGACCGGCTCGAGGGCGCCGGCATCCGCCTCGCCCCGTTCCGGGCCTGAAGAGGTGGGACCGCCTCCGCGCCTGCTCGATGCCGGGGAGGCAGCGCTCGTCGCCGAGTTCGGCAGCGCGGTCGATCCGGCGATCAACGACCGGGTGCTGGCGCTCGACGACGCCCTGCGCGCCGACCCGCCCGCCGGCCTCCGCGAGACCGTGCCGACCTACCGCTCGCTGATGATGCACTACGATCCGCTCGTGCTCGATCGCGCGGCGCTCGCTGCGCGGGTCGTCGCGCTCGCGGACGCTGCCGGTGCGGGCCGAGCCGCGCCGACGCTCTGGACGCTGCCCTGCTGCTATGCCGAGACCAGCGCGGGCGAGCCCTGCGGCGAGGACGTCGCCGCCATCGCCGAGCGCACCGGCCTTTCCGCGGCGCGGGTGGCAGGCCTGCATGCGGGGGCGACCTACCGGGTCTACATGTACGGGTTCGCGCCGGGCTTCGCCTATCTCGGCGGCCTGCCGAGGGAACTGGCGGTGCCGCGCCGGGCAAAGCCCCGTTCGCCGCATCCGGCCAACGCGCTCCTCGTCGGCGGAGGGCTCGCCGCAATCGGCACCGTGCCGATGCCGACCGGTTGGTACGTGATCGCGCGGACCCCGGCCCGGCTCTACGCGCCCGAGCGCGACGAGACCTTCCCGGTCGCCGCCGGCGACCGCATCCGCTTCGCGCCGGTGGACGCCGCGACCTTTTCGGCCCTGGAGCGGCGCGCCGCAGCCGGCGAGGTCGTGGCCCGGCGCGAGGCCTATGCCGGGGACCCGGCGCCGTGAGCCCGCGCCTCGCGATCCTCGCCGCCGGGCCGAGCGTGACGCTGCAGGATGCCGGGCGCCACGGATACCTGCGCTACGGCATCACCTCTGCCGGGCCGATGGACGCGCTCGCCTTCGACACCGCCAACCGCGCCGCCGGCAACCCGCCCGGCGCGACGGCGATCGAGGTCTCGGCCGGCGGCATCGCCGTCGCGGCGGAGGGCGGCCCGCTCGGCCTCGTCCTGGCGAGCACGGGCTTCCGCATCGCCCTCGACGGCCAGGCGCTGCCGGCCGCCGTCGCGCTGACGCTGGAGCCCGGCCGGACGCTCGCGGTGCGGGCGGGCTCGGCCGGGGCATGGTGCTACCTCGCGGTGTGCGGACGTATCGCCGTCGCGCCGGTGCTCGGCTCGACCGCGACCCACACCCGGTCCGGCCTCGGCGGCCTCGATGGCCGCGCGCTGGCGGCCGGCGACAGCCTCGCGATCGACGCGGCGCGCGCCGGCGCCGGCGATCCGCAGGCCCTGGTCGCGCCCTGGCTCGACCGGCCGGCCGACACGATCCGCGTGGTGCTCGGGCCGCAGGACGACGCCTTCGCGGCGGACCAGATCGCGGCGTTCCTCGACGGCCCGTGGACGGTCGCCGGGCGCGGCGACCGCATGGCCTGCTTCCTCGACGGCCCGCGCCTGACCCATGCACGCGGCCACGACATCGTCTCCGACGGCATCGCCATGGGCGCGATCCAGGTGCCGGGCGAGGGGCTGCCGATCGTGCTGATGGCCGACCGGCAATCGACGGGCGGCTACCCGAAGATCGCCACGGTGATCGGCCCCGACCTCGGGCGGCTCGCCCAGGCCCAGGCCGGCACCCGGCTGCGCTTCGCCGCGGTCTCGATCGCGGACGCCGTCGCGGCCCGCAGGGCGGAGGCCGCGTGCCTCGCGCCCGAGATCCGGGTGGAGCCGGTGGTCCGCACCGCATTCCCGTCCGAGCTGCTGCTCGGGCTGAATCTCGTGGACGGCGTCGTCGACGCACGCCGCTGATCGCGCAGGCGGTTGGACGAAGACTTGCTTGGGCGCAGCCGCATGGATCTCGATACGATCAGCTCGGTCCTCACCCCGCGGGAGCCCGGCTCGCTGCCGGGCTGGCGCGCGGGCGACGCGTGGCTCGCCGGCGGCACCTGGCTGTTCTCGGAGCCGCAGCCGCATCTCGCGCGGCTGATCGACCTCACCGCCCTGGCGCTTCCGCCGAGCGCGGCGACCGAAGCGGGCTTGAGCCTGTCGGCCACCTGCACGATCGCCGAGCTGGACCGGATCGAGCTGCCGCCCGCCTGGATCGCCGCGCCGCTCGTCGGGCAGAGCTGCCGGGCGCTGCTCGGCTCGTTCAAGATCTGGAACCGGGCGACCGTGGGCGGCAACCTCTGCCTTGCGCTGCCCGCCGGGCCGATGATCGCGCTCGCCGTGGCGCTCGACGGCGTCTGCACCATCCGCACCGGCGCGGGCGGCGAGCGCCGGATGGCGGTGGCCGAGTTCGTGCTCGGGCCGCAGGCGACCGCGCTCGCCCCGGACGAGGTCCTGCTGCGCCTCGACATGCCGGCCTCGGCCCTCAAGCGGCGCGCGGCCTTCCGCCGGATCTCGCTGAGCCCGAACGGCCGCTCCGGCGCCCTGCTGATCGGCACGCGGGACGCCGACGGCACGCGCGTCGTCACCGTCACGGCCTCGACCCGCCGCCCGGTGCGCCTCGTCTTCCCGGCGCCGCCGAGCGCCCGCGACCTCGCCGACGCGATCGCAACGCGGATCGACGACGCGCTCTGGTACGACGACGTGCACGGCGCGCCGGATTGGCGCCACCACGTCACCGGCCTGCTCGCCGAGGAGATCCGGGCCGAGCTCAGCGAGGGCGCATGAGGATCGTCGTCAACGGCCATGCCGAGGAGGTGGCGCCGCGTCCCGGCCAGTGCCTGCGCACGCTGCTGCGCGAGCAGGGCTGGTTCGGCGTCAAGAAGGGGTGCGACGCCGGCGATTGCGGCGCCTGCACGGTCCACCTCGACGGCGAGCCGATCCACAGCTGCCTGCTGCCGGCGTTCCGGGCCGAGGGGCGCAGCGTCACCACCATCGAGGGGCTGTCCGGCCCGTGCCGGCCGGGGCAGGGGGTGCCGGACCGGGCGCCGGATCGAGCGCCGGACCCGCTGCACCCGATGCAGGCGGCCTTCGTCGCGGCCCAGGGCTTCCAGTGCGGCTTCTGCACGCCCGGGATGATCATGACGGCGGCGTCCCTCGACCAGGGCCAGAAGCGCGACCTCGGCGCGGCGCTGAAGGGCAATCTCTGCCGCTGCACCGGCTACCGCGCCATCCGCGACGCCATCGCCGGCATCGCCTCGGCCGAGGCGGCGACCGCGAGCGACCCGATCGGGCGCAGCGTGCCGGCGCCCGCGGCGCCGGACATCGTGTCGGGCCGCGCCGGCTACACCTTCGACCTCGCCATGCCGGGCCTGCTGCACATGCGGGTGCTCCGCTCAGACCACGCGCACGCGCGGATCGTCGCGATCGATCGCGCGGCGGCCCTGGCGCTCCCGGGCGTCGTCGCGGTGCTCACCCATGCGGACGTGCCGAACCTGCGCTTCTCCACCGGCCGACACGAGAACCCGGCCGACGACGCGCCTGATACCCGCGTGCTCGACGACACCGTCCGCTTCGTTGGCCAGCGCGTCGCCGCGGTGGTCGCCGAGACGGAAGCCGCGGCGGAGGCCGGCGTGCGGGCGCTCGCTGTCGCCTACGAGCCGTTGCCGGCGGTGTTCGACCCGGAGGATGCGATGCGGCCCGACGCGCCGCGCGTCCACGGCGGGGTCGTGTCGGGGGCGGACGCGCCGCCGCAGGCGTTCCGCGCGAACCTTGCGGCCGAGGCGCACGGCCTGGTCGGCGACGTCGAGGCGGGTTTTGCCGAGGCGCACCGCATCCACGAGGGCACCTATCTCTCGCAGCGGGTGCAGCACGCCCATCTCGAGACCCACGGCGCGATCGGCTGGCGGGACGCGGACGGCCGCCTCGTGATCCGCTCCTCAACGCAGGTGCCGTTCCTGACCCGCGACGCGCTCTGCACGCTGTTCGGCCTCGACCGATCGCAGGTGCGGGTGATGGCGGCCCGCGTCGGCGGCGGCTTCGGCGGCAAGCAGGAGATGCTGACCGAGGACCTCGTCGCGCTGGCGGTGCTCCGCACCGGGCGCCCGGTGAAGTGGGAGCTCACCCGCCAGGAGCAGTTCACCGCCACCACCACCCGCCATCCGATGCGGGTCCGGGTGAAGCTCGGCGCGCGAGCCGACGGCACGCTCACCGCGATCCAGCTCGACGTCGTCTCGAACACCGGGGCCTACGGCAACCATGCCGGCGGCGTGCTCCACCATGGCACCAACGAGGTGATCGGCGCCTATCGCTGCCCGAACAAGCGCGTCGACGGCTACGCCGTCTACACCCACACCCTGCCGGCCGGCGCCTTCCGCGGCTACGGCCTCAGCCAGACGATCTTCGCCGTCGAATCGGCGATGGACGAGCTCGCCCGCGACCTCGGCCTCGACCCTTACGCGATGCGCCGCCGCAACGCGGTGCGGCCCGGCGACCCGATGGTCTCGACCAGCCTGGAGCCGCACGACGTCGAATACGGCAGCTACGGCCTCGACCAGTGCCTCGACCTCGCCGAGCGTGCGATGGCGGCCCCCGGCGGCGACCCGGCTCCGGAAGGCTGGCGTGTCGGCGAGGGCATGGCGATGGCGATGATCGACACGATCCCCCCGCGCGGGCATTTTTCGGACGCGCGCATCCGGCTTTCCCTGTCCGGGCCATCCGATCGCGGGTCCCTTCTCCCAGGGGGAGCGGGACAGGGTGAGGGGCGTGGCCTCTCCGGCGCGTCCTCGTCCCTCACCCCAGCCCTCTCCCGCACGGGAGAGGGGGTCCGTCGCGGTGATGGCGACCCTTCCGACGGCGCCGTCTACGAGCTTTCGGTCGGCACCGCGGAGTTCGGCAACGGCACCACCACCGTGCATGCGCAGATCGCGGCGGCCGCCCTCGGCACCGCGCCGGACCGCATCCGCATCCGCGCCTCCGACACCGACGCGGTCGGCCACGACACCGGCGCCTACGGCAGCACCGGCATCGTCGTGGCGGGGCGCGCGACGCTGAACGCGGCGGAGGCGCTCGCGCGCGCGATCCTGACCCGGGCGGCGGCGCAGGCGGGCGCCGCGGCCGCCGACTGCCGCCTCGAAGCCGACCACGTGATCGTTCCGGGGGGCCGCATCGCGTTGGCCGACCTCATCGCCGAGGGTCCGCTCGAAGCGGAAGGCCGGGCCGACGGCTCGCCGCGCTCGGTCGCCTTCAACGTCCAGGCGTTCCGGGTCGCCGTGCATCCGGGGACCGGCGAGGTCCGGATCCTGCGCAGCGTCCACGCGGCCGATGCAGGCCGCGTGATCAACCCGATGCAGTGCCGCGGGCAGGTCGAGGGCGGCGTCGCGCAGGCCCTCGGCGCGGCGCTGTACGAGGACGTGCGCCTCGACGAGGCCGGCCGCGTGATCACCCAGACGTTCCGGAACTACCACATCCCGGCCTGCGCCGACGTGCCGGCGACCGAGGTGCTGTTCGCCGACACCCACGACAGCATCGGCCCGCTCGGCGCGAAATCGATGAGCGAGAGCCCGTTCAACCCGGTCGCCCCGGCGCTCGCCAACGCGATCCGCGACGCGACCGGCGCGCGGCTCACCGCGACGCCGTTCGCGCCGGACCGGATCTTTCGGGATGTCGGGGCGGCCTGACCTTCAGCCCGGCACGATGCTCCGGTCGAGCACGCGGCCCTGGCCCGGCACGGACAGCACCCGGCCGTCCTCGGCGACGACCTGCCCGCGCGCGATCGTCATCACCGGCCAGCCGGTCACCGAAAGCCCCTCCCAGGGGGTGTAGTCGGCGCCGTGATGGAGCGCCGCCTGCGTGATCGTCTCGCGGCGGTTCGGGTCCCACAGGGTCAGGTCGGCGTCGAAGCCGGGGCCGATCGAGCCTTTCTTCGGATACAGGCCGTAGAGCTTGGCGTGGTTCGTCGCGGTAAGCGCCGCGAACTGGTTCAGCGAGATCCGGCCCTTGGACACGCCCTCGGAGAAGAGCACCGGCAGCCGGGTCTCGATGCCGGGAATGCCGTTCGGGATCCAGCGGAAGGAGGTTCTTCCGCGCGGGTTGAGCTTGCCCTGGGGGTCGTCGTAGCGGAACGGGCAATGGTCGGAGGAGACCACGTCGAAGATCCCGCGCTGCAGGCCGGACCAGATCGCCGCCTGGCTCGCGGCATCCCGCGGCGGCGGCGAGCAGACGTACTTCGCGCCCGACATCGGGTCGTCGCCGATCCCCTTCATGTCGTCGGCCGTCAGCGTCAGGTATTGCGGGCAGGTCTCTGCATGGATCTTCAGGCCGCGCCCCTGCGCCCACGCGATCTGCTCCATCGCCTGCTCGCCCGAGACGTGGACGATGACGATCGGCAGGTCGACCAGCTCGGCATGGCTGATCGCCCGATGCGCCGCCTCGCGCTCGACCGGTTGCGGCCGCGACAGCGCATGGCCGAAGGGCCGGGTCTCCCCGGCCTTCTCCAGGCGCTCGCCGAGGTAGCGGATCGCGTCGTAGCCCTCGGCATGGACCATCACGCGGGCGCCCTCGCGCCGGGCGACGTCGAACACGTCGAGGATCTGCCGGTCGTTCAGGACCAAGTCGTCGTACGTCATGAAGACCTTGAACGAGGTGTAGCCGGCGGCGATCAGCGCCGGCAGCTCCTGCCCGAGCACCGCCTCGGTCGGGTCCGAGACGATCAGGTGGATCGCCGCGTCGACGTGGCATTGCCCCTCGGCCAGACCGCGATAGGCCTCGGCCGCCGCGCGCAGGGAGCTGCCGCGCGGCTGCAACGCGAACGGCATCACGCAGGTGTTGCCGCCGGCGGCGGCCGCCCGCGTCGCCGAGGCGAAGTCGTCGGCCATGACGATGCCGGGCCCCGAGGGCTGCGCGATGTGGACGTGGCTGTCGATGCCGCCCGGCAGCACCAGCAGCCCGGACGCGTCGATGGTCCGGGCCGCGTCCGCCACCCGCTCGGCCACCGCGACGATGCGGCCGTCGCGGATGCCGATCTCGGCACGCAGCGTGTCGGCGGCGGTGACGACGGTGCCGCCGCGGATCGCGAGATCGAAGTCGGGCATGGTTTCGCCGCCTCTCGGGTGGAACCTCGGTCCTGTCGACCGGTCCGGCCGCCCTGGCACGATGCGTGCCCGGATCGCCTCCATCCGCCCGCGAGAGTGTCCGACCCGATGTCGCAAACGCCGCTGAACCGCTTCTCCGTCGCGCCGCTCGCGCAGATGACGCGCCGCCTCGCCGACGTGGCGTCGGGCCGGGCCGAGCCGGACCTCGTGATCGCCGGCGCGCGGGTGCTCTCGACCTATTCCGACCGCATCCTGCCCGAGCGCGAGGTCTGGATCGCGGGCGGCCGGATCGCCGCGGTGAAGCCCGCCGGCAGCCATCGCGGCGGCGCGGCGCGGTTCGATGCGGGCGGCGGGCTGATCGCGCCGGGCCTCGTCGACCCGCATCTGCACATCGAAAGCAGCATGATCACCGCCTGCGCCTACGCCGAGGCGGCACTTCTGAACGGCACGACGACGATCGTCTGCGACAGCCACGAGATCGGCAACGTGCTCGATGCCGACGGCGTCGCCTGGATGCTGGAGGATGCCCGCGCGGCGGCGCTCAACATCTACCTCACCGTGCCGAGCACGGTGCCGGCGACGACGCCGGAGCTGGAGACCGCCGGCGGCGACCTCACCGCCGAGAAGATCGCCGCCCTGTTCGACGCCTGGCCCGAGGCCTTGGGCCTGGGCGAGAAGATGGATTTCGTCGCGGTCGCCGAGGGCGATCCCCGCGCCCACGCGATCATCGCGGCTTCGCTGTCGCGCGGGCGCCCGGTCTCGGGCCACATCTACGGCCGCGACTTCGTCGCCGCCTACGCCGCGTCCGGCGTCACCGACACCCACGAGGCGATCGACCGCGACATCGCCGACGACCTGCTCGACGCCGGCATCTGGATCTTCCTGCGCGGCGGGCCGCCGACGACGCCGTGGCACTCGCTGCCGAAGGCGATCGGCACGGTGGTCGATTACGGCGCCGCCTGGAAGCGAGTCTGCTGCTGCACCGACGACCGCGACGCCGAGGACCTCCTCGCCTACGGGCTCGACTGGGTGGTGCGCGAAGCGGTGCGGATGGGCATCCCGAAGCCGGCGGCCTGGTCGATGGGCTCGCTGCACCCCGCGACGCGCTACGGCCTCGACGGCGAGATCGGCGGCCTCGGCGGCGGCCGGCGGGCCGACCTCGTGCTGCTCGACGACGACCTCGTGCCGCAATCGACCTGGTACGGCGGCGAGCTGGTGGTCGAGAACCGCTCGATCACGCCGCGCCTCGACGCGGCCCTGTCGCGCCCCTACCGCTACCCGGCGCGCGCCTACGCCACCGTCCACCTGCCGGTGCCGGTGCCGTCGCTGATCCCGACGCTGCCGGAAGCCCCCTGCACCGTCAACGCGATCCGCACGACGCTGCCCGGCATCGAGCTCGTCCACGAGCGCATCACGCTCGATCCCGCCGTAGACTGGCCGACGACGCTCGCCGAGAACGATCTGTGCCACGTCGCCGTGGTGGAGCGGCATGGGCTCGGCGGCCACGCCGCGCACGGGCTGCTGCGCGCCTTCGGGCTGAAGCGCGGCGCGGTGGCGAGCAGCGTCGGCCACGATTCGCACAACCTCATCGTCGCCGGGCTGAACGAGGCCGACATGCGGGTCGCGGTCGACGCCATCGCGGCGCATCAGGGCGGGGTCTGCGTGGTCGAGGACGGCGCGGTCGTCGCGATGGTGCCGCTGCCGGTGGCGGGCCTGCTCTCGGACAAGCGCGTCGGCGCGGTCGCCGAGGAGGTCCGCGCTCTGAAGGTCGCCTGGGAGCGGGCCGGCTGCACCATCCCCTACATGGGCTTCAACCTGATCCCGCTCTCGGTGATCCCGCAGATCCGCATCACCGACAGGGGCCTGGTGCTGGTGCCGGAGATGCGCCAGGTGCCGCTGTTCGAGCCGGCCTCGGAGAGTTTCCGCCCAATCAGAGCAGGAAGTCGAACAGCGTCCGGTTGAAGGCTTCCGCCCGCGTGACGCTGTGGGCGTGGCCGCCCTCGGACACCAAGTCGAGGCGGGCCTTGGCGAGGCCGGCGGCGAGGCGTTCGGACGCGGTGTAGGGCACCAGCACGTCGTCGCGGGCGGCCATCACCAGGGTCTCGTGCGGGATCGCGCCGAGCCGCCCGGCCAGGGTGAAGCGCTCCAGCGCGCCGATCCGCGCGAGCACCGTCTCGGGCCCGGGGAAATGCGCCAGCGCATGCGCCTCGTCCGCCGCCACCCGCGCGGCATTCTCGGACAGCCACCGGGCGGGATAGAGGAAGATCGCCTGCGCGCGGACGAAGGCCTCGGGGCCGGCATGGTTCAGGAGCGCCTTGCGGGCGGAAAAGCACCGCAGCGTCGCGGAATCGATCGCGTCCCAGCCGTTGATCACGACGATGCGCCCGACGCGCGTCGGGTGGTTGAGCGCCAATTGCAGCGCGATCAGCCCGCCGAGCGCGTGCCCGACGACGTCCGCCCTCGCGGTGCCGGTGGCGTCGAGGACCGACAGCGCGTCCTCCGCCATCGCCGCGATGTCGTGGCCGGGCTCGAGCGGGCCCTTCGAGCGGCCGGTGCCGCGATGGTCGTAGGTCAGGACGCGGAAGTGCGGATCCAGCGCGGGCATCTGCGGCGCGAAGTAGCCCGCCATCCCGCCGAGCCCGGGCGAGAGCAGGACGGTCCGCGCGCCGTCGCCGGCGACGTCGTGATGGACCGGCATCAGACCGAGGTGTCGACGGCGAGCGCGCCGACCGGCCTGCCGACATGCGCCACAGAGGCGATCTCGACCAGCGCGTCCGGCTTCACCAGCCCGCACTGGATGCAGTAGCGCGCCGGCTTCTCGCCGGGGAAGTATTCGGCATAGACCGCGTTGATCGCCGCGTAGTCGGCCCAGTCCTTCAGGAAGACGTGGTTGAAGGTCACGTCGTCCATGGTCCCGCCGGCGGCCGCGACGACGCCCTTGATCGTCTCGAGCACGTGGCGGGTCTGGGCCGACGCGTCTCCCACATGGACGACGTTGGCGTCGGCGTCGAGCGGCAGCGTGCCCGAGACGTAGAGCACGCCGTCGGCCAGGGTTCCGGGCACGTAGGGCGCCAGCGGCTTGCCGGTGCCGGGCGGGATCACGACGGTCTTGGGCATTGTATTCGGGACTTTCCGTTGGCGATCACTCGGCGGCTTCGGTGCGACGCGGCTCGGCACCGAGCGCCGTCTCGAAGGCCGCCACGTCCGAGACCCAGCCGAAGAACGTCTCGATGTTGAGGAGCGCGCCCTCCTGCAGGCTCGGCGGGCCGGCCTGGTGGGTGGCGTCGGCCAGCACGATGCCGAAATATTCGAGGAAGAACCCGTCGCGCAGGGTCGATTCCACGCAGACGTTGGTGGCGATTCCGGTGAAGACCAGGGTGCGGATGCCGCGCGCCCGCAGGGTGCTGTCGAGCGCCGTGTTGTAGAAGCCGCTGTAGCGCGGCTTGCCCATGACGATGTCGCCGGGCTGCGGCTTCAGCGCGTCGACGAGGTCGTAGTCCCAGGTGCCGCGGGTCAGCAGCCGGCTGTTCAGCCCCGGCTGCCGGCGCATGGTCTTCAGCGCGTTGGACTTGTGCCAGTTCGGCGAGCCCGGCCCCCCGGCCTCGACGTAGTCGGCGTCCCATCCGTTCTGGAACCACAGCACGACGATGCCGGCCGCCCGCGCGGCCGCGACGGCGGCGGCGATGCGGCCGATCACCGGCCCGGTCTGCGACACGTCGAAGCCGGCCAGATCGAGGTAGCCGCCCTTCGTCGCGTAGGCGTTCTGCATGTCGACGACGATGAGCGCGGTGGCCTCGGGCGCGAAGGCGATCGGCTCGGGCCGCGCGGGCAGCGTCACGCCGCCGAAGCGGCCGGCGGCGTCGCGGTATCCGGCGGGCGCCTCCATCACGCGACCTCGGAGAGCGGCGCCGCAGCCGCGGCGACGTGCCGGCGGGTCAGCATCAGCGGTTGGATCTTCTGCCCGAAATCGTCGAGCCCCTTCAGGAAATCGTCGAACACCAGCAGCACCCCGCCGGTGCCGGGCACGGTCATCACCGCGTCGAGCATCCGCGCCACGCTCTCGAACGAGCCGACGAGGGTGCCCATGTTGATGTTCACCGCCGAGGTCGGGTCGGCCATCTGGCGCACGTTGGTGTCGGCGCCGGACTTCGTGTCGGCCGCGCCCTGCACGCCGAGCCAGGCGATCGCCTCCTGGTCCGCGCCCGCCTTGTAGTGCTCCCACTTGGCGTGGGCGGCGGCATCGGTCTCGTCGGAGATCACCATGAACAGCACGTAGGAGGAGACGTCGCGGCCGGTCTTCGCCTTGGCGGCCTCGAGGCGCGCAACCGTCGGCGCGAAGGCGGTAGGGGTGTTCACGCCCTTGCCGAAGCAGAAATTGTAGTCGGCGTAGGTTGCGGTGAAGGCCATGCCGGCCTCGCTCTGGCCGGCGCAGATCACCTTCATCGCACCTTGCGGCCGCGGGCTCAGGCGGCAATCGTCCATCTGGAAGTATTGGCCCTTGAGGTCGCTGCGCCCGGTCTCCCAGAGCTCGCGCAGGATCTGCGCGTATTCCGAGAGGTACCGGTACCGGTCGGCGAAGAAGGCGTCGCCGGGCCAAAGGCCCATCTGCGAATATTCCGGCTTCTGCCAGCCCGTGATCAGGTTGAGGCCGAAGCGTCCCTCGGAGATCGAGTCGATCGTCGCGGCCATCCGCGCCGTGATCGCGGGCGGGAAGCACAGGGTCGGCGCCGTGGCGTAGAGCTTGATCCGCGAGGTGACGGCGGCGAGCCCGGCCATCAGCGTGAACGATTCGAGGTTGTGGTCCCAGAACTCGGTCTTGCCGCCGAAGCCGCGCAGCTTGATCATCGACAGGGCGAAGTCGAGGCCGTAGCCCTCGGCCTTCAACGTCACCGCCTTGTTGAGGGCGAAGCTCGGCTTGTATTGCGGAGCATTCTCGGAGAGCAACCAGCCGTTGTTGCCGATCGGGATGAAGACCCCGACATTCATCGCTGCGGCGGGTTCGTCCATCGGCCACCTCTTCCGAACGCGACCCGACCCGCTCGCGGCGGGCCCGAGACGGGGAACGGTAACCGCTCGAACCAGCCCGTCAAATCGCGGACGCGGCTCTGCACAAAATCTCCGCGGGTTGCTCAGGCGATGCGCGCGATCCGCCTAGCCGGGAAGCGATCCCGGGTGCGGATCGAGCCGCCCGGATGCGCGAAACGCCGCCCGCGATCTGGTAGACCGGGCATCACGTGCCCTGCCCGATGGACGCCGCGATGCGCGAGACGCCTGCCCCGAACGCCGCCACCTCACTCCGCGCCGCCACGAACCGGGCGTCCTATCCGCGCCACGTCTCGATTGGCACGCGCTGGGCCGACAACGACGTCTACGGGCACGTCAACAACGTGGTCTACTACGCGTTCTTCGACACCGCGGTGAACGGCCTGCTGGTCGAGGCCGGCGTGCTCGACATCGCGCGATCCCCGGTGATCGGCCTCGTCGTCGAGACCGGCTGCCGCTACCACGCGCCGATCGCCTTCCCAGACGTGGTCACCGCCGGCGTGCGCGTCGCGCGGATCGGCCGGTCGAGCGTGCGCTACGAGATCGGGCTGTTCCGCGGCGACGCCGACGAGGCCGCGGCCGAGGGCTTCTTCGTGCACGTCTACGTCGACCGCGCCACCCGCCGGCCCGTCGCGTTGCCGAAGCCGCTGCGCACGGTCCTGCAAGGGTGGACCAGCACCGCGGAGCCGTCCCTGCCGTGACACCTCCGCCCCCCCTTGCTATGGCGCGGGGATGAGACACCGTCGCATCGTCGGGCGCCGGTGCGAGCGGATTTGACACGATCATGAACATCTTCGCCCTGTTCGAGGCGCGCGTGCGCGAGGCCGTCGAGGCGCTGGTCCGCGGCGGGACGCTGCCCGAAGGCCTCGACCTCGCCCGGGTCGTGGTCGAGCCGCCGCGCGACGCGAGCCACGGCGACCTCGCCACCAACGCCGCCCTGGTGCTCGCCAAGGAGGCCAAGACCAACCCGAAGGCGTTGGGCGAGGCGCTGGCCGCCGAGCTGCGCACGGACCCGCGCGTGGTCGGAGCCGAGGTCGCCGGCCCCGGCTTCATCAACCTGCGCCTCGCGCCCGCCGTGTTCCACGACGTTCTGCGCGGCGTGCTGGCCGATCCCGCCGGCTATGGGCGCGGACGGATGGCGGGCGGCCCGGTCAACATCGAGTACGTCTCGGCCAACCCGACCGGCCCGATGCATGTCGGGCACGGCCGCGGGGCGGTGTTCGGCGACGCGCTGGCCAACCTCCTGGTCGCCGCCGGCCGGCAGGTGACGCGCGAGTACTACATCAACGACGCCGGCGCGCAGGTCGACGTGCTCGCCCGCTCCGCCTACCTGCGCTACCGCGAGGCGCTGGGCGAGGAGGTCGGGGCGATCCCCGAGGGTCTCTATCCCGGTGACTACCTCGTGCCGCTGGGGCAGGCGCTGGCCGAGACCCACGGCCGCGCGCTGCTCGGGCAACCGGAATCCGAATGGCTGCCGGTGGTGCGCGAGACCGCCATCGCCGCGATGATGGCGATGATCCGCGGGGACCTCGCCGCGATCGGCATCCACCACGACGTGTTCTTCTCCGAGCGCACCCTGCAGGGGGAGGGCGGCGGCGCGGTCGCCGCGCTGCTCGCGGAGCTGCGCGAGAAGGGCCTCGTCTACGAGGGACGCCTGCCGCCGCCCAAGGGGCAGGTGCCGGAGGATTGGGAGGACCGCGAGCAGACCCTGTTCCGCACCAAGGATTTCGGCGACGACACCGACCGGCCGCTGCTGAAGTCGGACGGCTCCTACACCTACTTCGCCTCCGACATCGCCTACCACCGGGCGAAGTACCTCGCCGGCGCCACCGAGCTGATCGACGTCCTCGGCGCCGACCACGGCGGCTACGTCAAGCGCATGCAGGCGGCGGTGAAGGCGGTCACCGACGGGCGGGCGAGCCTCGACGTGAAGCTGTGCCAGCTGGTGCGGCTGTTGCGCGCGGGCGAGCCCGTGAAGATGAGCAAGCGCTCGGGCGAGTTCGTGACGCTCCGCGAGGTCATCGACGAGGTCGGCCGCGACGCGATCCGCTTCATGATGCTCTACCGCAAGAACGACGCGACCCTCGATTTCGACCTCGCCAAGGTGGTCGAGCAGTCGAAGGACAACCCGGTCTTCTATGTCCAGTACGCCCATGCCCGCATCCGCTCGGTGCAGCGGCAGGCACGCGATGCGTTCCCCGACTTCGATCCCGCCGATGCGGCGGCGCTGGGTGATGCGGACTTCGCGCTGCTGTCCGATGAGGGCGAGGCCGAGATGCTGCGGCTGATCGCGCAATACCCCCGCGTGCTGGAGGCGGCCGCCGCCGCCCACGAACCGCACCGGATCGCGTTCCACCTCTATGAAACGGCGAGCAGCCTGCATAGTTTCTGGAACAAGGGCAAAGACTTGCCGCAATTACGGTTTGTTAATCCAACCGACCGAAAGTCGACTCGGGCGAGGCTGGCGCTGATCGAAGCGCTGCGAGGCGTCCTGGCATCCGGTCTCGCCGTGCTTGGCGTGAGCGCTCCGGACGCGATGCGATGAGTGCGCCCCCTAAGTCGGCGTAGGATAAGGATGCTGCCATGACGAACGCTTCGCGTGCGCCTGTCGATTTCGACGCCTTCGCGCGCGATCTGCAGCAGCCTTCGCCGGCCCCGCGGGCCGTCGAACCTGCCGCACAGAAGCCCGACCCGCTGGCGGAACTCGCCCGCATCGTCGGCCAGGACGATCCTTTCCGCGCCCTCCTCGCCGCCCGCGACGACCGGCGCGAGCCCGCGCCCCAGGCGTCCGCCCATCGCGGCCGCCAGGAGCCGAGCTTCGGCAACGAGGCCGCCCATCATCCGAACGATTACGCCGAGCCGCAGCGCAACACCCCGGCCGACGCGTTCGACCAGTATCTCGCCTCGGTCGACCACGGCTCCGACCAGCCGGTGGCCTACGGCGACGCGCAGACCTACCAGGACGGCGGTTCCGAGGCCTACGACCAGCGCAGCCTGAAGCGGGTGAAGCCGCGCCGGCGGCTGGTCACGGTCGGCGCCGGCGTCGCCGTCGTCGTCGTCGCGGTGACCGGCGCACTGACCTACAAGGGCCTGAGCCGCGGCGGCAGCGGCGGCGGCGTGCCGGTGATCCAGGCCGACACCTCGCCGGTGAAGGTCGCGCCGAAGGTCGCCGACGGCGTCGAGATCCCGGACCAGAACCGCCAGATCTACGAGCCCAAGGCCAAGGACAGCCAGATCCGCATCGTCAACCGCGAGGAGCAGCCCCTCGACGTGGCCCAGGCCGCCCGCGCGGCGCAAGGGCAGGATCGGCCGGCACAGGATCGCGGCGAGACGGCCAACCTCACGCCGGGCTCGGCCTCGTTCGACGTGTTCGGCCAGCCGCGCAAGGTCCGCACCGTCGTGGTCCGGCCGGACACCCCGCCCCCGGCGGTCCAGCGCGAGGCCCAGGCGGAATCGTCCCCGATCTCGCCGGTCCCGACCATGACGCTGCCGGGCGACGATGCATCCGCCGCACGCCCCAAGCCCGGCCGGATGGCGGCGGCTTCGACGCCGCAGATGCCGAGCCAGACCGCGACCGCGCAGCCGCCCTCGCAGCCCGCCGCAACGCAGGCGCCGCCGGCGCCCGAGCGCACGCCCGCTGCGGCGGTCCCGCCGCCGGCCAAGCCGAAGGCACCGCAGCGCGTCGCCGCCGTCGCGCCCGAGGCCGCCGTCCCGGTCGAGGCCCCGGCCACGACGGCGACCGTGAGCAACGCCGCCGTCGGCGGGTTCTCGGTCCAGCTCGGCGTCCGCACCAGCGCCAAGGAAGCCCAGACCGCCTTCCGCGAGATGCAGGGCAAGTACAGCCAGCTCGCCGGCAAGCCGGAGCTGATCCGCCAGGCCGAGGTCAACGGCAAGACGATCTTCCGGGTCCGCGTCGGGCCGCTGGCCAAGGCGGAAGCCACGAGCCTCTGCACCGAGCTTCAGGGCGCCGGCGGACAGTGCTTCGTCGCCAAGAACTGAGCCCGCCTCCACAAAACCCGCGTCGGCGGATCGCCTGAGATCGGCGATCCGCCGGGGCCGCGCCTGAGTCGCCGGCGCAACACCCGAGCGTGCGCGGACCGATGGTCCGGCAGACGTCGCGGTTTGGCCTTGCGGCGCGGGCATCTCCTGTCGGACGCTCGCCACGGATTCGTATTCTTCGTCCGGGCAGGCGATGCCCGCAACCCAACCCTCCCGGGAAGACCGTCCCCGATGACCTCCCGTGCCCTGATCCTCGGCTGCGCCGGCAAGACCCTGTCGCCGGACGAGACCGCGTTCTTCCGCGACGTGCGGCCCTGGGGCTTCATCCTGTTCAAGCGCAACATCGGCACGCCGGACGAGGTCCGGGCGCTGACCGCGTCGCTGCGCGCCACGATCGGCCGGGACGACGCGCCGATCCTGATCGACCAGGAGGGCGGCCGGGTTCAGCGCATGGGGCCGCCGCACTGGCCGGCCTACCCGGCCGGCGGGCGCTTCCGCCGGCTCGACGGGGCGGCCGCCGCGATGGCGCGGCTCGGCGCGCGCCTGATGGCGCACGACCTCGCCGACGTCGGCATCAACGTCGACTGCGCGCCCGTCCTCGACGTGCCCGAGCCCGGCGCCCACGACATCATCGGCGACCGCGCCTACGCCACGACGCCGCAGCAGGTGGCCGAGATCGGCCGGGCGGTGGCCGAGGGCCTGATGGCCGGCGGGGTGCTGCCGGTGATGAAGCACATCCCCGGGCACGGCCGCGCCGCCTGCGACAGCCACCACGGCCTGCCGGTGGTCGAGGCGAGCCTCGAATCCCTCGCGGCCCAGGATTTCCGGCCCTTCCGCGCCCTCGCCGACCTGCCGATGGCAATGAGCGCCCACGTGGTATTCACGCAGATCGATCCCGACCGGCCGGCGACCCAGTCGGCGCCCGTGATCGCCGACGTGATCCGCGGCGCGATCGGCTTCGACGGCCTGCTGATGACCGACGACCTGTCGATGCATGCCCTGACCGGGCCGTTCCGCACCCGGGCCGAGGCGGCCTTCGCCGCCGGCATCGACGTGGCGCTCCACTGCAACGGCGACGCGGACGAGATGCGCGCCGTCGCGGAGGGCACGCCGTCGCTGGCCGGTGCCGCCCTGCGCCGCGCGGAGGCGGCGCTCGCCCGGCTCGGGGGCGCCCGCGACGGCCTCGACCTGCCGCTGGCCCGTGCGCAATTCGCCGCGGCCCTAGCGCAGGCCGCCTGACGGGGCGCGGTCCCCGCATGGGATTGCCGGGGCGATCCGGGTTTGACCGCTTGTGTTAACCCGGCGCGGTCCCTAGGTTCTGCCCGAAATTCAACCGCGGACACGTGCCGACGCGGACACGTCTCTCACGATGCGTGACCCGTGGCGCAGGAGGTTGCCATGGGCAGCATGAGTATCTGGCACTGGGTCGTCGTCGCCGTCATCGTGATGCTGCTGTTCGGCCGCGGCAAGGTCTCGGACCTGATGGGCGACGTCGCCAAGGGCATCAAGGCGTTCAAGAAGGGCATGGCCGAGGACGAGGCGCCGACGCAGGCCGCGACCCCGCCCGTCGCCCCGGCCGAGCCCGTCCGCACCATCCCGCACGCGGGCGAGACCAGCCCCGGCACCGCGATCCCGGCGAGCCACCTGCCGCAGGGCGAGCGCAAGCCCGTCTGAGGAGGCCCGGGCCCGCGCCCCCGCGTGTGGGGGCACGGCTCATTTCCCGAGGCCCGTCGGCGCCGTGGCGACGGGCCCGAGGCTGCAGGACCGTCGACGACATGCTGGACATGAGCTGGGGGGAGGTGATGCTGATCGGCGGCGTCGCCCTCATCGTCATCGGGCCGAAGGACCTGCCGAAGGCGCTGCGCACCGTCGGGCAGGTGACGCGGAAGGTCCGCCGCATGGCGGGCGAGTTTCAGATGCAGTTCAACGAGGCGATCCGCGAGGCGGAGCTCGACGACGTCCGCAAGGAGGTCGACGGCATCCGCGACACGGTGCGGGGCGCGAGCGGCGGCTTCAACCCGGTCCAGACCATCCGCGACGAGCTCAAGGGCGCCGTCGAGGCCCGCGCGCCGAAGCCGAGCTCGGCGACGCTGGCCGACGCCACCGCGCAGCTGAAGGCGGCCGAGAGCGCGGCTCCGACGACCGGCGGCGCCTACGACGTGCCGAAGGCCCTGGAACAGCCCGTCGCCCAGCCCGTCGCGGAAGTGCAGGCCGCCCCCGAGCCGCTTCCCGTCCCGGGATCCGTCGACGACCCCTACGGGCCGGCCCCGGACCCGACGCCCGCGCCGCACGGCCCGGCCCCCTCCGCACCGGCCGCAGGCCATTAAGCGATGATCGACCAGACGGACGAGGCCGAGATCGAGGCGTCGCGGGCGCCGCTCCTCGACCACCTGATCGAATTGCGCGCACGGCTGATCAAGTCGCTGATCGCGTTCGTGATCATGTTCTTCGGGTGCTTCTTCTTCTCGCGCGAGATCTACAACATCCTCGTCCACCCCTACGTCTCGATCGTCGGGGTCGAGAACGCCAAGCTGATCGCGACGCACTTCCTCGAGCAGGTCTTCACCAACATCAAGCTCAGCGTCTTCGGCGCGGCGTTCCTCGCCTTCCCGGTGATCGCGACGCAGATCTACGCCTTCGTCGCCCCGGGCCTGTACCGCAACGAGCGCAAGGCGTTCATGCCCTACCTCGTCGCCACGCCGGTGTTCTTCGTGCTCGGCGCGCTGGTCGTGTTCTTCCTGGCGATGCCGCTGCTCATCAAGTTCTCGGTGTCGCTGCAGCAGGTCGGCGTCGCCGGCGAGCCGACGATCGCGCTGCTGCCGAAGGTCGACGAGTACCTCTCCCTGATCATGACGCTAATCTTCGCCTTCGGCATCGCCTTCCAGCTGCCGGTGATCCTGACGCTGCTCGGGCAGATCGGCATCATCGACGCCAAGTTCCTGCGCGAGAAGCGGCGCTACGCGATCGTCCTCGTCTTCGTCGCCGCCGCCGTGCTGACGCCGCCCGACGTGATCTCGCAGCTCTCCCTCGCGCTGCCGATGCTGCTGCTCTACGAGGCCTCGGTGTTCTCGGTGTCGCGCATGGAGACGCTGCGCGCCCGCCGCCGCATCGCCGAAGGGCTCGACCCGTAAGACCGAGCCGCGACGCCGGGCGTCGACGACGACGGGGCATGACCCGGCTGCGGGTGAGGCTCGATTTTGAGGATCCCAGGCGGGGCTTGCTCCGGTTCGAGGCTCCGTGCCGCAGCGACCGGGCCCCTTCAGAGACCGGGCCCTTTGGCGGCGCCGAATATCCTGGCCGGCCGACCGCCGACCGTCCCCTGAACCACCACGACCCAGGCATCGGCCTCCGCGACGCGGGCCGCCGTTCGGGGCACCTCGAACCGCACCGCCTGGCCGGTCCAGGGCCCGAGGCGCTGCAGGCCGCGCACGACGTTGACGTAGGTGGCGGTTCGGCCGCGGTTCTCGCCGCCGCCGATCGCGACCGGGCGGCTGCGCAGGACCGGAACCAGCCAGACGTCGCCCTTCAGATCCGCCTTCGGTACCGGCTCGGCCCCGATCTCGATCACGATCCGCTCGTCGCGCTCCTCGCCGCGGACCGGCACGGGCAGACCGCCGCGGGCGTTCGCCTCGCGCAGCAGCTTCTCCAGGGCGGCCCTGTCCGAGGCGACGGTCGAGGCGGAGCCGTTGATCACGGCCTGGGGGGTGAACATCTGGCGCGCGCCGTGCACGCCGGAATAGGCATGCTGCCGCTCGCCGAACGGGCGCTGGGCCAGGGTGTCCTTCCAGCCGAGATAGTCCCAGTAGGTCACGGGAAGCGTCAGCGCGAGGATGCCGGGCTGGCGGGCGAGGTCGCCGATCACCGGATCGGCCGAGCGGCAGGCGGCGCAACCCTGGCTGGTGAACAGCTCGACCACCGCGCGCAACGGCTCGGCCGCAGCCGGACCGCACGGCAGGCCGGCGGCCAACGCCGCGAGCAGGACGCGGATCGGGACGAACGCGTGGGAACGAGCGTGGGTCGCCGTCATCGCCTCAGGAGAGCGCACGCGACGCCGGCTGGGAAATCACGTTGGCTTGAGGCTCGGCGACCTCGGTCGCACGCGCCTTCGGCAGCATATTCGGCCGCCAGCGCCGGTGCATCCACAACCACTGCCCGGGATTCTCGCGCACCCAGCCCTCGACGATCGCGGTCATCGCCTGCATCGCGCCGGCCACCGCGATCTGCCCGTCCGCGTCGCGCGGCAGGTCGAGGGGCGGGGTCAGCTCGAGCCGAAACCGGCCGTTCGGAAGGCGCACCACGCGCGCGCCGTGCACCGGGCAATCGTAGTGGCGGGCGAGCTTGGCGAGCAGCGGGTTCGCTAGGCACGGACGCCCGAAGAACGACACCACGACGCCGCGGGTGAAGTGCTGGTCGATCAGCTGCCCGAGATGGCCGCCGCGCTCGACCACGCCCTGCATCGCGAAGGCGCCGCCCGGCCCGGAGGCGGCGAGCCGCCCCATGGTCTTGCGCCGGACCTCCTGCACGAGGCGCGCCGCGGCCGGGTTGTTCGGCGCGCGGAACACCGCGGTGGTCTCGAGATCGAACTTCGCCGCGCAGATCGCCGGCAGCTCCCAGTTGGCGAGATGGGCCGAGAACACGAGGCCCGGGCGGCCGTCGTCGCGCAGCGCCAGGAAATGCTCCAGGCCCTCGACCTGCATGCGCTGGGTCGCGGGGTCGGCGGGGTCGAAGTCGAACAGCGTGTCGAGATGGGCGTACTCGGCGCCGGTGCGGCCGAGATTGTCCCAGGCGGACCGCGCGATCCCTCGGATCTCGGCCTCGGACGCGTCGGGGAAGGCGGCGCGCAGATTCGTCAGCGCCGTCCGGTGCGAGGGCAGCCAGGGCCCGAGCGCGCGCAGCAGCGCGCCGCCGGCATCCCCCGCGCGCTCGGGGCCGAGGACCCGCGACAGCCAGAACACCGCGCGGATCAGTGGCAGCATCGCATAGCCGGCGAGCCGCGGCAGGTTGCGCTTCAGGGTCAGGGCGAGGCGCAGCAACGGGTCACTCTCGGGTGGGAGGCGTCCCGTCGAGGCGGGGCGCGGGCGCGGCGGGCGACGCCGCGCGGGAAGCTCCGCGGGCTTAGATCATTTCATCGCGACAGGGGAGGGCGTCAGAAGCTCACGAGGATCTTGCCGAAGACCTTGCGCGATTCCAGCCGTTCGAGCCCCTGCGCGAAGTCCGCCAGAGGATAGACGGTGTCGACGACGGGGCGGATGCCGTCGGCCATCTTGTCGAGCGATTCCGCAATGTTGGCGAGCCGGCAGCCGAACGAGCCGGTGATGCGGTATTGCTGCTGGAACAGCTGCATCAGGTTCATCGTCGTCGAGACGCCCGAGGTCGAGCCGCAGGTCACGAGGCGGCCGCCGCGCTTGAGGCAGAGCAGCGAGCCGTTCCAGGTGTCGGGGCCGACATGCTCGAACACCACGTCCACGCCCTTCCGCTTGGTCAGCCGGCGGACCTCGCCCTCGAAGCGCTCGGTGCGGTAGTTGACGACGTGGTCGGCCCCGAGCGCGGCGGCCTTGGCGCCCTTCTCGTCGTCGCCCACCGTCGTGTAGACGGTGCAGCCGATGGCCTTGGCCATGCGGATCGCCGCGGTGCCGATCCCTGAGCCTCCGGCATGGACCAGGATGCTCTCGCCGGGCTCGAGCTTGGCGTTGTCGAACAGCATGTGCTGCACCGTGCCGAAGGCGATGCCGGCGCAGGCCGCGTCGGTGAGGCTGACCGCGTCGGGCACCTTGACCACGAGCCGGGCCGGCATGGTGACGAACTCGCGGGCGAAGCCGTCGATGTGGAAGCCCATCACCCCGCCGACATCCTCGCAGAGGTTGTCGCGGCCCTCGGTGCAGGCGCGGCATCGGCCACAGGTCATCGCGCCGTAGAGCGCGACCTTGTCGCCGGCTTCGAGCCCCTCGACGCCCTCGCCGAGCTCGGCGATCTCGCCCGCGGCCTCGGCGCCGACCGTCAGCGGCAGACGCCGCTTGGCGAAGGCCATCCCGCGAAAGCCCCAGACGTCGATGAAGTTCAGGCCGACCGCGCGGACGCGCACCCGAACCTCGCCGGGACCGGGGGGAGGGGGCGCCTCGACCTCGGTCAGGCGCAGGTCGCGGTCGCCGAAGAGTTGCAGGGCTTGCATCGGATGACTTTCAAACGCTTGGCCGGCCCCGCCCGGACCTCGGCCGATCCCAATCACGCCCGCATCCCGAGGTGCTCGCGCCAGCGGGCCTCGAAGGAGCCCTCCAGCGGGCGGAGCGATCCCTGGAGTTCTCCTTCGAGGCCTCCGCTTCGCTCCGGCACCTCGGGATGAGGGCGCGGGGTGGCCGTAACATATCTCATCCGTCCGCAGCACCAGCGCATGGCGGTGCGACAACGCCGAGATCGTCACGGACCGCCGCATCCTGCTCGCCACGCCATTCCTCGAGGCGAGGATCGAGACCGAGGAGATGCAGCGACGGGTCGTCCGATCCCGCATCGCTTGGAGCCCGAGCTGCCATCACATCGGCCTGCACGACCGAATCCGAGACGGGGATCTCATTCCGGCGCGAGGTAGCGCCGCCGCGCCCAGCCCACGGTGCGGCCGACCTTGACCCGGCACCACGTCGTGCGGCTCGGCGTATCGTTGGTGCAGCCGACGACGAGCGCGCGGGTGCGGATCTCGCCGACCACCTCGGCCGCCGGGTCGGGCTCGGCGCGGATGCTCAGCGTCTCGCCGCGCGGCAGGCCGTCGACGCGGTACGGGACCGGATCGGCCCGCACCGCACCGGTGCCGAGGTGAAGCAGCAGGCCGGCGAGGGCCGGACGGACGAGGAGCGAGGCGCGCATGATCAGCGGTGGACGCCCATCATCGCCGTCAGGCCGCCGTCGACGGGCAGGACCGCGCCGGTGACGTAGGCGGCGGGATCCGCCATCAGGAAGGCGGCCAGCGCCGCCACCTCCGTCGGGTCGGCGAAGCGGCCGGCGGGAATCTGGCGCTCCATGCCGGCGCGGTGGGCGGCGTATCCGGCCATCATCGGTGTGTCGACGAAGCCCGGGGCGATCACGTTGACAGTGACGCCGCGCTTGGCCGACTCGATCGCCAGGGTGCGGCAATAGGCGATCAGCGCACCCTTGGTCGCCGCATAGGCCGCGTTGCCGGTGTTGGCGCGCAGCGCCGCCACCGAGCCGATCGCGACGATGCGCCCGGCCCGCGCCCGGATCATCCCGCGCACGAGGCTCTTGGCGATCCGCGTCAGCGAGAAGAAGTTCACCTGCATCAGGGCCTCGGCACGCTCCTGATCGAGCATCGCGGCGAGCGCGTCGTAGGATTGGCCGGCATTGTGGACGAAGCCGTAATAGCTCTTCGCCTCCGCCGCCTCGCAGAAGGCGTCGAGGGCGCCGCGGTCGGCAAGATCCAGCGGGATCGCCTCGAAATCCGCGTCGGGATGGCGGTCGCGCAGCTCGGCGAGCAGGGCCTCGGCCGGCGCCTGCGACGCGCGGAAGGTGAAGTCGACGCCGTGCCCGGCGGCCGCCATCGCCCGCACGATCGCCGAGCCGAGGCCCGAGGCGCCGCCGGTGACGAGGATGCGGCGAGCCGCGGTCGGTGCCGCGCTCATGCCGGCTCGGACCCGAGCACGAGGCAGGTGTTCTGGCCGCCGAAGCCGAACGAGTTCGACAGGACGCGCGCCACGGGCAGGTCGCGCGCCGCGGTGACGATGTCGAGCGGGATCGCCGGATCCGGCACGGCGTAGTTGATCGTCGGAGGAATGCGCCCGTGCCGGATCGTCAGCAGCGAGATCACGGCCTCGATCGCCCCGGCGGCGGTCAGCGTGTGGCCGAGCATCGACTTGTTCGAGGTCACCGGGATGCGCGCGGCGGCGTCCCCGAACACCGCCATCAGGCCCATCGCCTCCATGCGGTCGTTCTCGGGCGTCGAGGTGCCGTGGGCGTTGACCGTGTCGACCGCCTCCGGCCCGATCCCGGCATCGTCGAGGCTGGCGCGGATCGCCGCGATGATCGGCGCGCCGTCGGGGCTGGAGCGGGTGCGATGGAAGCCGTCGCCCTTCTCGCCGCAGCCCAGCACGTAGCCGAGGATCGTCGCGCCGCGCGCGACGGCCGAGGCCGCGTCCTCGAGCACGAGCGCGGCCGCGCCCTCGCCCATGACGAAGCCGTCGCGATTCTTCGAGAACGGCTTCGAGGCGGTCTCCGGCGGGTCGTTCTGGGTCGACAGCGCCGAGAGCAGCGAGAAGCGGATCAGCGATTCCGGGTTCACCGAGCCGTCGGTGCCGATGCAGAGCGCCGCCGTCATCTCGCCGCGCCGGATCGCCTCGACGCCGAGCTGGATCGCGGTGGCGCCCGACGAGCAGGCGGTGGAGAGCGAGATCGGCGAGCCCTTGGTGCCGAAGCGGTCGGCGATGCGGTCGGCCACGGTGCCGAAGATGAAGAGGTCGTGCCACGCGTCGAACTTGCGCGAGGCCGCCGCGTGCTGGAGACCGGCATAGGTCACCGGCCCGTCGCCGCCGCAGGCCTCCGCCAGGGCCTGGCGCTGCGGCCATTCCATCTCGACCGGCGGCACCGCGATGAACAGGGCGCCTGGGAAGTCTCCGGCCGCGCCGATGCCGGCCTGCGTCACCGCCTCCTCGGCCGCCACGCGGGCGAAGCGCTCGGAGAGGGCGGGGGCGACCAGTGGATCGGTGTCGAGGAAGTCGACCGTGCCGGCGATGCGCGTGCGCAGCCCGTCCGTCGGGAAGCGCGCGATCGCGTGGATGCCGGATCGCCCCTGCGTCAGGGCGGTCCATGTCGCGTCCTGGCCGTGCCCGAGGGAGGAGACGATGCCGAGACCGGTGACGGCGACGAGCGGGCGACCGCGGGCGTCGCGATGGGAATGTCCTGCCATGGCGCCGTCTTAATCGGTTTTTTTCGGCCGTGCATCCCGCGGCGTGACGGACCGGGCTCGGCCGTCAGACCCACTCGCCCCGGCGCATCACCGGCACGGACTGCCCGTCGGCGGCGATGCCGTCCACGTCGACCTCGGCCGAGCCGATCATCCAGTCGATGTGGATCAGGCTGCGGTTGGCGCCGCGTGCCGCGAGGTCGTCCTCCGAGAAGTCCTCGCCACCGCCCACGAAGCACTTCGAGTAGGCCTGGCCGAGGGCGATGTGGCTCGCGGCGTTCTCGTCGTAGAGCGTGTTGTAGAACAGCAGCCCCGATGCCGAGATCGCCGAGGAAGCCGGTACCAGCGCGACCTCGCCCAGGCGGCGGGCGCCCTCGTCGGTGTCGAGGACGCGGGCCAGCACGTCGGCGCCCCGGGTGGCGGCCGATTCGACGATGCGGCCTTCCGAGAACCGCACCTGGATGCCCTCGATCAGCGTGCCCTGGTACGAGAGCGGCTTGGTGCTGGCGACGTGGCCCTCGACCCGCGCCCTGTGCGGCGTGGTGAAGACCTCCTCGGTCGGGATGTTGGCGTTGCAGGTGATGCCGCTGCGCGAGGTCGCCGCGCCGCCGCACCATTCGTGGTCGTCGGCGAGGCCTACGGTGAGGTCGGTGCCCGGCCCCCGGAAGCGGATCGCCGAGAAGCGGTGTCCGTTCAGCCTGTCCTTGCGCGCGTGGAGGTGGGCGTTGTGCGCGGCCCAGGCGGCGACCGGATCGGGGCCGTCGACGCGGGAGGCGGCGAACACCGCATCCCAGAGCTTGGCGACCGCCTCCGCCTCGGGGAGGTCAGGGAACACCGTGCGGGCCCAGGCCGGGGTCGCGGCCGAGACGATGGTCCAGTTCGTGGCGAAGTTGGCGATCAACTCGAGCGCCGGCACGTAGGCCTTGGAGCGCGACCGGTTGGCGCGGGCGACCTTCTCCGGATCCTGGGCCGACAGCAGCGACGGGTCGTCGCCGCTGATCGCGAGGCGGGCGGCGCCGTTGCGGTAGGCCTCCGCCATGCCCGCATAGAGCCACCCGGCGGCTGTATCGAAGGCCGCGTCGGAGGCGTGGGCGAAGCGCGCGAGCGTCGCGGCGTCGTCGCCGAGCAGGGTCGTCACCAGCGACGCCCCGGCGCGGTAGGCCTCGGCGGTGATGGCACGCGCCAGCGGCAGCGCGTCGAGGGGCGCGGTCAGGACAAGCTCCTGCCCGGGCTGGAGGTTGAGCCCGACCCGGACCGCAACCGTCGCGAGCCGGTCGAGCCGCTCCTCGTGCGCCGACCTCGCGACCGGCGGCTCAGCATGCGCGTTCATCGCGACCCCTTCGAAACGTCCGATCCTGTGGTGCAAGATCGGTGCGGGGTCCATCGAGTCAAGCGGCGCGGGACCAGGTGATCTCGCCGAGGCTCTCGCGGAAGGCGAAGCGCATCAGGTGGTCGGAGACGACGTTCTCCAGGCGGGTCAGCCCGGCGGGATCGGACGTGGCGATCCGCATCAGCAGGGCGTCGGGCTCGGCGTCGAAGGTGCAGACGCGGTCCTCGCTGAACGGCACGGTGCCGTGCTCGGGGGTCGCCGAAACCGGGAACTTGTGGCTCCAGTGGCGGCAGAGCTGCTGCAGGTAGCGGCTCGCCTCGGCGGTCTGCACGCGGGCCTGAGAGGTGGGCATCTCGATGGTCTCCTTGAAACGTCTCGTCGCGAGCCGGCCGTCGCCTTCGCGACTGCGAAGGCAGGCGGGGACCCAAGCAAGTGCCGGACCCTGGCGCCGGGCGCCGCGACCGGGGTTGACGATAAAACGCAACCTCAGCCGTTAACGCCCCGCTAACGCAGGGAAACCCGCACGCTCCCGGTCTTCTCCCGACCAGTCGCGATTCGAACCTTGGACCGGCCGGAGAGCCGATTTATGGCGCGATGCGTCATCGCATCATGGCAAGACATGGTGCGTCGCACAATCGAAATCCAGCCGGCTCGGCACACCGCGGCGGTCGGCTCAGGGCAGGGCGGGCTGCGGATCGTCGGAGAGAGCGACGACCTTGCCCGGGTTGAGCCGGTCCTGCGGGTCGAGCCCGGCCTTGATCGCGCGCATCAGGTCGAGGGCGACCGGGTCGGCGTAGTGCTGCAGCTCGTCGCGCTTGATCAGGCCGACGCCATGCTCGGCGGCGATCGAGCCGTCCATCGTGGTCACGATGTCGTGGACGATGCGGTTGAAGTCCGCCCAGGTGCCGAGGAACGCGGCCTTGTCCATGCCGACCGGCTGGCTCAGGTTGAAGTGCATGTTGCCGTCGCCGACATGGCCGAAGGCGCAGACCCGCAGGCCCGGCATCGCCGCCTCGCAGGCCGCGCTCGCCTGCTCGACGAAGTCGGCGAGCCGCGACAGGGGCACCGACACGTCGTGCTTGATCGAGCCGCCCTCGTAGCCCTGCGCATCCGAGAGATGCTCACGCAAGGCCCAGAGCGCGAGGTTCTGCGCCTCGCTCGCCCCGAGCGTCGCATCCTCCACGAGCCCGTCCTCGATCGCCTCGGAGAGCGCCGCCTCGAGCTCGGCCCGGGTGTCGGCGTCGGGCCGGGCGGAGGCGAGCTCGATCAGGGCGTAGGCGCCGTGCTCGCCCGCGAGCGGGCGGACCGTGCCGGGCATGTGCCGCAGCACCATGTCGAGCCCGACCGGCGGGATGAACTCGAAGGCGGTGAGGTCCCGGTCGGCGCGCATGCGCAGGCGCGCGAATAGGTCGAGCGCCACGCGGGCCGAGGGCAGCCCGACAAACCCGACCGTGCGCGAGGCGGGCTTCGGGAAGAGCTTCAGCACCGCCTTGGTGATGATGCCGAGGGTGCCTTCCGAGCCGACGAACAGGTGCTTGAGGTCGTATCCGGCGTTGTTCTTGCGCAGAGCCTTGAGGCCGTTCCACACCCGGCCGTCGGCGAGCACCACCTCGAGCCCGAGGACGAGGTCGCGGGCGTTGCCGTAGGCCAGCACCGCGATCCCGCCGGAATTGCACGCCAGCGCGCCGCCGATCCGCGCCGATCCGCGCGAGGCGTAGGAGAGCGGGAACAGCAGCCCGGCGGCGTCGGCCGCGTCCTGCACCTCGGCGAGGATCGCGCCGGCCTCGACCACGATGCTGGCGTTCACCGGATCGAGCGCGAGAACGCGGTTCATCCGCGCGAGCGACAGCACCACGCCGCCATGCGGAACGCCGCCGCCGACGAGCCCGGTGTTGCCGCCCTGCGCCACCACTGCGACGCCCGCCGCCGCGCAGGCCTCGACCACGAAGGCGACCTCCTCGGTCGAGCCCGGCCGCACGGCCGCGAGCGCCGAGCCGCGGTAGAGCTTTCGGGACTCAACGAGATACGGGTCGAGGTCGGACGGGTCGGTCAGAACATGGGGGGCCCCGAGGCGCGCGCGCAGGGTTTCGAGGAGGGTGTCGGCGGACGGGGCCGGGGCGAGGGCGGGTTCGGTCATGATCGGTTCTTCGGCGGGGATTCGCTCGCGGACGCGGCCGCGATGCAAACGCTGCGGGCTGGCATGGACCGGTCGGTGGCCTAAGACTAGCCGCAGCGGGCGCCCGGTCCACCCGATGCCCGAACGACGACCCGCCCCTGTCTCACGAGGCACGCCATGCTGTCCGTCATCCCGAACCCGCCCCGCGTCGCCCTGCCGGTCGCCGGCAGCACGGACCTGTTCCCGGTGCGCCGGGTCTACTGCGTCGGCCGCAACTACGCGGCGCATGCCCGCGAGATGGGGAAGGACCCGGACCGCGAGCCGCCGTTCTTCTTCATGAAGCCGGCCGACGCGTTGCAGCCCTGCGGGCCCGAGCCGACGCGGCACCCCTATCCGCCGCGCACCGAGAACTACCATTTCGAGATCGAGCTGGTGGCGGCGCTCGCCAGCGGCGGCCGCGACATCCCGGTCGAGGCCGCGCGCGATCACGTCTACGGCTACGCCATCGGCCTCGACATGACCCGGCGCGACCTGCAGGACGAGGCCAAGGCCCTGGCCCGGCCATGGGACCTCGGCAAGGCGGCCGACCTCTCCGGCCCGATCGGCCCGATCCATCCGGTCGCCGAGATCGGCCATCCGGCGGCCGGACCGATCACCCTCTCGGTCGACGGCGCCGAGCGCCAGCGCGGCGACCTCGGCGACATGATCTGGTCTGTCGCCGAGCAGATCGCCTACCTCTCGGCCTATTTCGCGCTTGAGCCGGGCGACCTGATCTTCACCGGCACGCCGGCCGGCGTCGGCCCGGTGCGGCGGGGCGAGCGCATGGTGGGGGCGATCGCGGGGCTGGGCGAGATCGTCCTGGACGTGGCCTGAGCGGCCGCGCGGCTCCGCCAATGACGAAGCTCCTCGACCGGCCGCTGGCGCGCCACCTGTTCCACCTCGGCGCGCTGGCGGCGCGCGGCATGACGCTCGGCGTCCGCGGCGCGGCCTTCGACGCGCAGGGCCGGGTCTGCCTCGTGCGCCACACCTACGTCAGCGGCTGGCAGCTGCCGGGCGGCGGCGTCGAGCGCGGCGAGACCGCGCCGGAGGCGATGGCGCGCGAGTTCCGGGAGGAAGCCGAGATCGCCGTCGATCCCGCGGTCGGGCTGCGCCTGCACGGCTTCTACCGCAACCGCGCGGCCTCGCCGCGCGACCACGTCGCCCTCTACGTCGCCCCCGCCTTCACGGTGCTCGGGGAGAAGCGGCCCGACCGCGAGATCGCGGCCTGCGCTTTCTTCGCCCTCGACGCCCTGCCGGACGCGACCACCCGCGCGACGGTGGAACGCCTGCGCGAGATCCGCGACGGCCGTCCGCCCGCCGATCTCTGGTGAGATCGGACGGACGCGAAAAATCCTCGCAGCCGGCGCTTGCAACGCCGGTTGGAATGGTGTTTAGAGAGCGCCGCCGGGGCCGCCGGGCACGAGAGTTTCCAGCGGGCCAGCATTGTGAGCGGGTGTAGCTCAGGGGTAGAGCACAACCTTGCCAAGGTTGGGGTCGAGGGTTCGAATCCCTTCGCCCGCTCCAATTCAGGCACTGATCGAACTGCAAGAGCTGGCTCAGGCCGGCTTTTTGCGTTTCGGGATCGTCTTCGGAAATCGCGGCCTTTCCTGATCGAGCCGGCCGTCGCGCCTCGTGCGTGTGGGCCGCGCCTTCCCGCTCGATCATCGCGGCGCGCGCGATGCGTCTTCGTTCAGAATGCCGCGCAGGGCTTTCCGCCGGGCAGCACAACTTCCTCGCGCCCGAGATAGGTCTTGCCGGCCCGCACCGGCCAGGTCTTGCTGACCACGAACGTCCAGCGGTTCAGGACGGGGAAGACGCCGAACACGGCGGTGTAGGGCAGGCGCAGCTCGGCCATCATCAGGCGGTCCCCGGGGCTTGCCGTTCCGGCCGGCGCGGGGCCGATCGTCGAGCCGGCCGCGCGCTGCGTGTCGTTGCGCGCGACGCTGGAGCAGACTTTCGCCACGGGGGTCGACCCGTCGAGGTAGATCCCGCCGGCGGTGAGCACGATCCCGGCACGGCCGAGGTCGTACGGGCTTGAGACGGCCTGTGCGGCGGCGTAGACGTCGGCAATGTCGGTCACGTCGGCGCGCGAGATCAGGTCCGCCATCGTCGTCGCCGCGAGCGAGACCCGGCGCCCCGTGGTGATCGCGCACGGAAGCTCGATCGAGGCCATGAACATCAGGACCAGGATCGGGGCGATGAAGGCGAACTCGACGCCGCTGACGCCGCCTTCCGCACGCGCGAACCGCCCGAGGCCGCCCCGGCCCGCCGTCATTGGCAGGACTTCGCGTCGTAGGCTTCCGCCCGGAAGATCACGGTCGAGACGAGGAGCTGGCGGTTGTCGGCGAGGCGACGCCCGGTGAAGTCGAGGAACGCGAACAGCCGCAGGATCGGGACGGCCGCACGGATCGCGATCACGTCGTCCCCCGTCGGGCACTGGAACTGGGTGCCGAAACTTTGCGAGACGGTCCTGGTCTGTGTGTCGTAGGGCTCGGACACCTGCGAGCCCTTGAAGGTCTCCGCCCGCGTCACGTCGAGGCGGACGTCCCGGCAGGCGAAGAACAGGCTGGAATTGCCGCACATCAGCTGCCGCAGGCGCTGTGCCGGGTCCGAGCCGTCGGCCCGGTCCTGGAACTCGCCCGTCCGCAGCAGGCGCGAGGCCCGGTCGACGGACACGTCGAGGGTCTGCTGGGCCAGCACGACCACGCCGGATTCGGCGACGACGCCGAGCAGGGCGATGAAGGGCAGCGCCAGCATCGCGAACTCGACGGCGGCGACGCCGCGACGGTCGGCCAGCAGGCCCGCCCGGATCGGAGCCGCCGCGGGCACGAACCGGACCCGCGCCCATGCGTGAACCGATGCGCGGCGAAGCCACGCCCGGAGATCCGCAGCGCGAGCGGCGATCGAGCCGACGGGTCCGGGCCGATCGATCGGCAACGTGCAGCGTGTCCTGGGCGTCCGACGCATTCTCGGCCTGAAGGGCATCGGACCGCCGATCGTCGGCCCGGTCCTACCCCGAATGGACCGCAGTCTACGGTGGTAGAGCTTTAAAATTCCTGAGGCCGGGCAAGGCAATCGCAGCGGCGACGACGCGATCCGAGCGGCGAACAGGCCTACAACCTGGGGTAATACCGATATTCGATGCCGGCCGGGCGCTACGGTCGATGTCGTCGACAGGCCGCCGCAAATTTCTACCTGTAGATGTAGATTCAGGCTCGATCCTGCAATGGTTCTCGTCCGGAGACGAGCATCGACCCTAAAAATTCAATCCTTGATTGTTTTCATAGAGTCCTGCACGCCAGACGCGATCACTCTGCGCCCGCCTCCATCCGATCGGATCGAGAGGGCCTTTCATTAATCCGAAGCCTGTAGACCCGTCGGTTCAAGATGGGCCGAGGAGGCGGTCGGGATGGGGAGCGGGTGGCGAACGGAGCATCGCGGCGGCGTGGCGTTCGCGTCCGCGGCGTCTCGCTTCCGGGCGTTCGGAGCCGACGGACGCGGCGCCGTGGCCGTCATCTTCTGCCTCTGCGCGACGGTGCTGCTCGGCCTCGTCGGCGGCGGCGTCGACTATGCGCGCCTCGCGGCCCGGCGGAACCAGTTGCAGGCCGCCGTCGACGCCGGAGCGCTCGCCGGCGGCAACGCCCTCAAGCTTGCCCTGTCGAGCACCGCCGCGGTGGTCGGCGTCACCGAGCAGACGGTGCGATCGGAGGCGAAATCGCCGCCGGACCGGCCGCTGACCGTGCAGGTCACGGTCGCGCCCGACAAGACCAACGTCGCGGCGATCGCCGCCGAGAGCTACAATCTGTCCTTCGGCAGCTTCGTTGGGATGCCCGCCGCCAAGCTCGCGGTGAAGGCGCAGGCGAGCGTCGTCGGTCGGATGCGCCTGTGCATGCTGGCGCTCGACCCCTTCGCCGCCGGCGCGTTCAACCTGCAGAAGAACGCGCAGGTCACCGCCACCGATTGCGCCCTCTACTCGAACTCCGTCTCGGGAACGGGAATGGTGGGCCAGGACAACGCAATCGCCAAGGCGCAGACGATCTGCTCGGCCGGTGGCTACCTCGGCGTGCGCGCGAACTTCAGCCCGACGCCGCAGACCGGGTGCCCGGTGATCGAGGATCCGCTTAAGGACCGCGCCGCGCCGCCGATCGGCGCCTGCGCGACGCTGCCGTTCCCGCTCAACCTGCTCAACGTGCTCGCGATCAAGACAATCGACAGAGACATCACCCTGGAGCCGGGCACCTATTGCGCCGGCCTGCACATCACCAAGGACGCCGTCGTCACGCTGAAGCCTGGCATCTACGTGATGAAGGACGGTCCGCTCGTCGTCGACAAGAAGGCGACGCTCACCGGCACCGACGTGGCCTTCTACTTCACCGGGAACAACGGCGGCCTGGTCTTCGACAAGAAGACCACCATCAGCCTGACCGCCCCCACGACCGGGATCATGGCTGGCCTGCTGCTGTCGGAGGATCGCGGGGTCATCCTGCCGATCGATCCGACGGCGCTCGTCGAGACCCTGCTCGGGGACATCATCAGCCCGACGCCGCCGCCGCTCGCCTTCACCAAGCCGGTGCGGACCTACCGCATCATCAGCGACAACGCCCGCACCATGCTCGGCACGATCTACCTGCCGGCGGGCCGCCTGGTGATCGACGCATCCAGGCCGGTGGCCGACCAGTCGGCCTACACCGTGATCGTGGCCCAGCAGATCAACCTCTACGAAGGCCCGAACCTCGTCCTCAACGCGAATTACGCCGCGACGAGCGTGCCGGTGCCGAAGGGCGTCGGCCCGGTCTCCGGCCGGCTGCTGCTGACGCAATGACGACGGGCCCCCTTCACCGCCGACGGGATGGAGCCTCATGCTCGCGCTGATCCTCGATGATGCGGAACTCAACAACCTGCTCGTCGTCCAGGCGCTGAAGCCCGTGCCCGACTGCGAGCCGGTCGAGTTCACCTGCCCCGTCGCGGCGCTGGCGTTCCTGCGCGACAACGTCGAGCGCATCGGCATCGCCATCACCGACTACGACATGCCGGGGATGACCGGGCTCGAGTTCATTGCGGCCGCGCGCGGCGTGGCGGGCTTCGCCCACGTGCCGATCGTCATGGTGACGAGCATGGACCAGCGCACGATCCGCCGGCAGGCGCTCGATGCCGGCGCCACCGACTTCCTGGGCAAGCCGTTCGACCCCGCCGAGATCCGGGCGCGCGTCGGCAACCTGATGAAGATCAGCCACGCCCACCGCCAGGAGCAGGACCGCGCGGCGTGGCTGGCGCGCGAGGTCGCCGCCGCCGTCTCGGTGATCGAGGCGCGCGAGCGCGAGATCATCGACCTTCTGATGCGCGCGGCCGAGCACCGCGACACCGACACCGGCAACCACATCGCGCGGGTTTCGACCTATGTCGGCATCATCGCGAGGAACCTCGGCTTCGACGCCGAATATTGCCGCCTCCTGAGCCTCGCCTCGACGATGCACGACGTCGGCAAGATCGGCGTGCCCGACGCGATCCTGCTCAAGCAGGGCGCGCTCTCGGTCGACGAGCGCAGCGAGATGGAGAAGCACGCCGAGCGCGGCCGCCGCATCCTCGAAGGCAGCACCTCGAACGTGGTTCAGCTCGCCGCCGAGATCGCCGCGAGCCACCACGAGCGCTGGGACGGCACCGGGTATCCGGCGGGCCTGGCCGGCGAGGCGATCCCGCTGTCGGGCCGCATCGTCGCCGTGGCCGACGTGTTCGACGCCCTGGTCTCGGAGCGGCCGTACAAGGAGGCCTGGTCGCTCGAGAAGGCGCGGGCGCTCCTGTCCGACAACGCAGGCTCGCACTTCGACCCGGCCTGCGTCGCGGCGTTCCTGGCCGGCTGGGGCGAGGTCGAGCGGCAATGGCTGCGCGCAGCCGCGTGAGCCGACGCGATCGGATGCGACGTTCGAAGGAAGGCCGGGGCACGATGCGTTGGAAGGCACTGGACCCGCGGCGGTCCCTCGCGGGCCGGGTCGCCTGGGCGGTCGTCGGCGCCGTCGCGGTGGCGCTCCTCGTCGCGACCACGCTCTCGGTCTGGCGCGAGGTCGACCGCTACGCCGCCGACAAGCGCGAGGCCCTGCGCACGGTCGCGCGCGTGCTCGCGCAGAGCGGCGCCGGCGCCATCGCGAGCGACGACGCGGATGCGGCCGACACCACCCTTCGGGCGATCGCGCGCAACCCCTCGCTGGTCTACGCCGCGCTGATTCGCCCGGACGGCAGCATCCTCGGCGAGCAGGGCATCGGGCTCAGGCTGTCGAACGACCTCGACCTCGACGCCGCCGAGCAGCCGTCGCTCCTCGCTCTGCTCCTCACCCGGACCCTCAAGGTCGGCGAGCCGGTGCTGGAGAACCAGCGCGAGATCGGCCGGGTCGTGGTGGTGGCCGAGACCGGCGACCTCGCCGACCGCCTCGGCGGCGTCGCGCTCAACGCGCTGCTCGCCGGCCTCGTCGCGGTGGCCGTCGGCCTCGCGGTCTCGCTCAGGCTTCAGCGTGCCGTGACGCGGCCGTTGACCGCGCTCGCCGGCACCATGGACGCGGTGCGCTCGCGCCACGACTACAGCCGACGGGCCGACGTCACCACCGACGACGAGGTCGGGGCCCTGGCCCAGACCTTCAACGACCTGCTCGGCGCGGTGAAGGTCCGCGACCGGCAGCTCGCCGCCTACAGCACCGGGCTGGAGGAGGAGGTCCGCGTGCGGACCCACGATCTCAGCGAGGCGCGGGAGCAGGCGGACGCCGCCAACGCCGCGAAATCCACCTTCCTCGCCACCATGAGCCACGAGATCCGCACGCCGATGAACGGCATGCTGGTGATGGCCGAGCTCCTGGCCGCCACCGACCTGCCGCCGCGCCAGCGCCGCTACGCCGAGGTGATCGCGCGCTCGGGACAATCGCTGCTGGCGATCATCAACGACATCCTCGACTTCGCGAAGGTGGAGGCCGGCAAGCTCGAATTAGAGCGCGCCGCGATCAGCCCGGCCGAAATCGCCGACTCGGTCGTCACGCTGTTCGGCGAGCGCGCCCGCACGGCCGGGCTCGACCTCGCGGCCGAGATCGGCGCGGACGTGCCCGCCGGCATGGTCGGCGACCCGGTGCGCCTCGGCCAGGTCGTCAGCAACTTCGTCTCCAACGCCCTCAAGTTCACGGAAGCGGGCCACGTCCTCGTCCGCATGAGGACCTGCGACGGCGGGCGGATGCTGGAGATCGCCGTCGTCGACACCGGCATCGGCATTCCGCAGGACAAGATCGCCGGGGTGTTCACCGCCTTCACCCAGGCCGACCAATCGACCACGCGCCGCTTCGGCGGCACCGGCCTCGGCCTCTCGATCGCGGAGCGCCTGATCGCGGCGATGGGCGGCGGCGTCGGCCTCGAGAGCCGCGTCGGCGAGGGCTCGACCTTCTGGGCGCGGATCCCGATCGAAGCGCCGGAGACGGCCGAGACGATCCGCCGGTCGGCCGAGGCGCCGAAGGGCGTCGTGCTCGCCGGCCTCGGCGGTGCGACACGCGTGGCGCTGGCGGCGGGCCTCGTCGAGGCGGACCTCGCCCCGCTTGCGGACACCGCGCCGGATCGCGCACCCTGGATCATGGATGCGGCCGAGCTGCTCGCGCGGGGGCGCCGCCCGGACGCGGCCCTGCGGGTGGTCGCGGTGGTGCCGATGGGCGATCCGGCCGGTCAGCAGGCGCTCCGCGCCGGGCTCGCCGACGAGGTCTTGCGCTGGCCCGTGGTGCAGGCAGAGTGGCGGCCGGTGCTGGCAGCGCTCGCCGCCGACCGCCCGTTCGCCGCGAACGCGCCGCGTTCCACTACCTCCGCCGACGCCCTGCCGCGCTTCCCTCAGGCCCGCGTGCTCGTCGCCGACGACAGCGCCGTGAACCTGGAGGTCGCGATCGAGGCGCTGGCGCGCTGCGGCGTGACGGACGTGATCACCGTCGGGGACGGCGCGCAGGCGATGGCCGCGAGCGCGGCCGCCCATTTCGATCTGGTCCTGATGGACGGCAGCATGCCGGTTCTCGACGGGTTCGAAGCGACGCGCGCGATCCGCCGCCGCGAGGCCGAGACCGGCGCCGCCCGCCTGCCGATCGTCGCGATGACCGCGCACGTGATCGGCGACGGAGCGCTCGCGTGGCAGGACGCCGACATGGACGGGACGCTGGCAAAACCCTTCACCCTGGCCCAGCTCGCGCAGGTGCTCGGCCGCTTCGTCGTGGCCGACGCGCCCGGTGCGGACACGCTTGCGTCCCGGGTGGACGCCTTCGACGAAGCAGGCTCGGACCAGCCTTCCGCCCCCGGGCTCCTCGACAGCGAAACCCTCGAAGGCCTCGCCGAGATGGGCGACGGCGCCTTCCTGGCGCGCGTGCTCGGCCTCTACACCGGGCAGGCGCCGGCGGCGCTGACCGCGCTGGAAGCCGCGATCCCCGGAGGCGAAGCCGGCACCGTCGCCAGCGCCGCCCACGGCCTGAAGTCGATGAGCGCGAACATCGGCGCGACGCGGCTGGTCGGGTTGCTCGCCGCGGTCGAGGGCGGGGCTCGGAGTTCGGGCACCATCCCCGATGCGGGGCAGATGGCGGAGATCCGTGCGGCGTTCGCGGAGACTTTGTGCGCGCTCGCCGCTTACGGGGCGCGCAGGGATCTCGCTGCGTAGGCGAGCGCCTTCAGCCGAACTGCTCGCGCAGGATGCGCTCGTCGAGGCTGTGGCCGGGGTCGTGCAGCAGCACGAGATCGGTCTCCCGGTCGAGCCAGGTGTCGACCATCGACACCCGGCGGAACTCGGTGTGGTCGGCCACCGCCGCGACGGGCCTATGCTCGGCGTCGAGCACCTCGATCCGGATGTGGGCGTGGTCCGGCAGCAGCGCGCCGCGCCAGCGCCGGGGCCGGAACGCCGAGATCGGCGTCAGCGCCAGGAGCTTGGCGTTGAGCGGCAGGATCGGGCCCCCGACTGACAGGTTGTAGGCGGTGGAGCCGGCCGCGGTGGCGGCGAGCACCCCGTCGGCGATCAGCTCGGGCAGCCGCACCTGCCCGTCGACCGAGATCTTGAGCTTGGCGGTCTGGTGGGTCTGGCGCAGCAGGTAGACCTCGTTGATCGAGCGCGCGCGGTGGCTGCGCCCCTCGGTGTCGTGCGCCTCCATCAGCAGCGGGTGGACGACGCTGCGATGCGCGGCCTCCAGGCGCTCCAGGAGGGTATCCTCGCGGAACTCGTTCATCAGGAAGCCGACGGTGCCGCGGTTCATGCCGTAGATCGGCTTCTTCGCGTCCATGAAGCGGTGGAGCACCTGCAGCATCAGGCCGTCGCCGCCGAGGGCGACCACCACGTCGGCCTCCTCGGGCGCGACGTGGTCGTAGCGCCGCATCAGGGCGGCGGCCGCCTCGCGGGCGTCGGGCGTCGGGCTCGCGACGAAGGCGACCTTGTGGAAGCGCGGCATGCGTGACCCGGACCCACCTGAGTTGACGCGGAGCCGGAGCGGGGCTCAATCCTGCGCGTGCACCATGCTTCGTGCGTGCGCCCAGTCGTTCAGAGAGCCATAGCATGGAGCGTCCGCTCCTCGTCTATACCACGTTCCCCGATGCCGAGACGGCGCTCGCCGTCGGCGAGACGCTGGTGCGGGACAAGCTCGCCGCCTGCGTCAACGTGCTGCCCGGGATGCGCTCGGTCTACGCCTGGAAGGGCGCGATCGAGCACGGCAGCGAGGTCGTCGCGATCGTGAAGACGCGCACGGGCCTGTCGGACACCCTCGCCGCGGCCCTGAAGGCGCGCCATCCCTACGAGACGCCGATCGTCCTGCACCTCGCGGTCGCCGAGGCGGATGCGGAGACGGCGGCGTGGATCCTCTCGGAGACTCAGGCGCCGCCGGTCGGATAGCTGCGGCCCTTCCAGACGGCGGCGCCGGCGCGCTTGCGGCGCAGCAGCACGTTCCACTGGATCGCCAGCGCGACCACGACCGCCGCGGGGTGGAGCGGGATGGTCGCGGCCGGCTCGTCGGTCACCAGGGTGATCGCCGTGCGGGTCGCCAGCGAGACGGCGAGCGCCGCGAACGCCAGGAACCAGGTCGCAGCGTCGAGGCCGCCGAGGAGGCCGGCCAGCACCAGCACGGGCGGGAGGACGTGGCCGAGGCCGAGCAGGGCGGTCCAGACCGGCAGCGCCACCGGCGTCGCCATGCCCTCGTGGGCGTTCTTCGAGAACCCGGCCCAGCACTGCGAGAATCCCGTATACATCCGGCAATCGGCGAGCGCGTGCCCGGCGACGAGGTCGGTGCGGTGTCCGGCCGCGCGCAGCAGCCGGGGCAGCTTCACCCCGTCGTGCAGGAAGCGGCGGATGGCGCCGTGGCCGCCGATCGCCGCGTAGGCGTCGCGCCCGATCAGGAGGAGCTGCCCGCAGGCCGTGCCCAAAGCCGGGCGCATCGAGGCGCGCATCATCGCCACCGGCAGGTAGCCGACGAGCAGGAAGTTGATCATCGGCACGGTGAGCTTCTCGCCAAGCGTACCCATCACCTGCCGCGGCACCGCGCTGACGAGGCCCGATCCGGTGCGGCGGGCATGGGCGACGAGGCCGGCCGCCGCGAACGGCTTGAGCCGCACGTCGGCGTCGACGAAGAGCAGATGCGCGCCACGTGCCTCGCCGGCGAGGTGGGCGCAGGCGTGGTTCTTGCCGGTCCAGTCCTCCGGCAGCGGCGGCACAGGCACGAGGCGCAGGCGCGGCTCGCCGGCGGCGATGCTCGCGACGATCTCGGCGGTGGCGTCGGTCGAGTGGTCGTCGCCGACCAGCACCTCGACGGCGACGCCGACGCCGGCGAGCGCCGCCCGAACGGTCGCCGCGATATGGGCGGCCTCGTTGCGCGCCGGGATGAGGATCGAGACGAGGCCCGCCTCCGGCCCGTCCGGCTCGGGCGTGCGCAGCAGCGTCAGGTTCATCGCGGCGAGGACGGCCGGCAGGAGCGCGGCCGCGAGCGCCAGGATCGCGAGGGCGGGCAGCACGAGGTCGACCATCAGCGCTGCGCTTCCTCGGCCCGGGTCTCCCGCCCGGCCGCGGCCCGGTGGCCGGCCTCGAAGCGCCGCCCGCGCAGGGCCGCCGCCATCCGCCGCCAGCCGTCGTACAGGCCGCCGACGCCCTGGCGCCCCGCGGCGAGGTCGTGGAACCGCGCCGGATCGCGGGCGATCACGTCGGCGCTCAGGCGATCGAGGACGGCGGTGAGGTCGGCCTCCAGCCGCGCGAGGCGCTCGCCGCGGGGCAAATCGCCCAGGGTCCGCCCGGACACGGGTTGGCCGAAGGCCGCGCAGGCCTCGGCGCCGCTCTCGTCCCAGAACGCGTATTCGAGCGCCAGCGGCACGAACTGCGCGTCCGGCGCGATCTCGGCGAGCCGGGCGACGCCGGCGCGCAGGGCAAGCGGCCGGCTGCGCACGTCGGCGAAGCGCCCCTGGGCGGTGATCCAGAGCACGCTCGCGGGCCGGGCCAGGATCTCGCGCGAGGCCGCCATGAACTGCGCCGCGCCGCGCGGCGTGTCGAGGTCGACGCCGAACGCGCCCATCCGGCGGAAGACACCGTAGCGTTCCAGCATCCGCGCGTCGAACGGCGCGTAGCTCGACCGCTCGGGAAACAGGCGCCCGGCGAGCAGGATGATCACCGCCGCATCCCACCAGGCCGGATGGTTGCAGTAGACCACCACCGGCCCCGGGCCGAGCTCCGGCGCCGCCCCCCAGCGCGGGAGGCGCAGGGCGTTCATCCGCCGCCGGAGGAAGCGATCGAAGTAGGCGACCATGAACCGCCACACCACCGGCGAGGCCGGCGGCGGCGCCCGGAACCGGCGGCTGCGATCGGGCGCATCGGCCATGGGTTCAATCCCGGACCGGACCGGGCGACAGGATGCCGGGTGCCGCTTCGCCGGTCACGCGGATTCGCGCAGCTGCCCGCGGGCGTCGGCGTCGTGCGCGTCGGCGGCGATCCAGCCCGACATCATCACCATCGGCATGCCCGGCCCGGGATGGGCGGCGCCGCCGGCGAGGTAGAGGTTGCGCACCTGCCGCGAGCGGTTGCCCGGCTTAAACGCGCCCATGACCTTGCCGTGGGAGGCCAGCCCGTAGATCGCGCCGTTGAGCACGTGGTAGCGCTCGTGGATGTCCTGCGGCGTGAGGTGGCGCTCGACGACGATGCGCTCCTCGAGGTCGGGCATGCCGGCCGTGCGCTTGAGCTTGTCGAGGATCACCTGCCGGTAGGCCGGGAACATCGTCTTCCAGTCGTGGTGCGGGCGCAGGTACGGCGTGTGGACCAAGACGTAGAGCGCCTCGCCGCCCTCGGGCGCCACCGACGGATCGGTGGAGGAGGGCGCCGCGAGGTAGGCGGTCGGGTCCGGGGCCGGCTCGCCCTTGCGGTAGATCCAGTCGAACTCCTCCTCGGGGTCCTTGGAGAAGACGAAGTCGTGGTGGTTCAGGTGCTCGTAGCGCTTGTTCAGGCCGAGGTAGAGCACCACGCCGGAGCAGGCCGGCTCGGGGTTCTTCTTCGCGTAGGCCTTGCCGGCGTCGCCGCCGACCAGTTCCTTATAGGTCCGCACCGAATCCATGTTCGAGATCACCGCGTCGTAGGCGGTGGTGCCGGACTTGGTCCGCACGCCCTTCACCGCGCCGGCCGAGACGTCGAGGCCCAACACCTCCTCGCCCGGCTTCAGCGTCGCGCCGAGCTCGGTCGCGAGCTTGGCCAGCGCCTCGGCGACGGCCCGTGTGCCGCCCATCGGGTACCAGACCCCCTCCGCCGTCTGCATGTGCGCGATGGCGCAGAGCACCGCCGGCGCGCCGTAGGGCGAGGAGCCGACATACTGCACGAAGTGGTCGAGCATCTGCGCCAGGCGAGCATCCTTCACCTTGCCGCGGATCGTGCTCGCCACCGAGGCGTGCATCCGCAGCGCGAGCACGTCGCGCAGGGTCCCGGGGTTGAGGTTCGCGCGGACGTTGATCGTGTCGAACAGGTCCTCCACCGGCTTCCAGAAGAAGAATTTTTCCGAGATCTGGTGCAGGTTCTCGGAAACCTCCAAGAACTTCCTGTAGCCCTCGCCGCTCCCGGCGCCCGGCGCGAAGCGATCCATGTCGGCGGCCATGCGGGCGACGTCCTGCATCAGGTCGATGCGGGTGCCGTCGTCGAAGAAGCAGCGCCACTGCGGATCGAGCCGGCGCAGGTCGAGATAGTCGTGCAGGTTGCGGCCCGCCTCGGCGAAGATGCGCTCCAGCACGCGCGGCACGGTGAGGATCGTCGGCCCCATGTCGAACCGGAAGCCGCCCTCGTGCAGCACCGCGGCCTTTCCGCCGAGCCAGTCGTTCTTGTCGTAGACCGTGACCCGGTGTCCGCGCGCCGCGCTCACGCAGGCGGCGGCCAAGCCGCCGAGCCCGCTGCCGACGACGGCGACCGTGGAATCCTGGCTCATGGCGTTCGATACTCCCGGCACGCCCGCGACGACGGCGTCCCCTCGATTGAAGCTAGGCAGAACCGATCGGCGGTCAACGCGCCACCGGGTCGCGCCGGGTCGACCATCGTCATGCCGTCCGCCGCGAAACGAGCATCAAGGCGGCCCCGAGCCCGGCCAGCCCGATCGCCGACAGCACGCCCCAGGCAGCCAAAGCCGCGGCGGCGCCGTCGCCGAGGGCGCCCTGGTAGGCCTCGATCGCCCAGGCGTTCGGCGTGAACCAGCCCGCCTGCTGCAGCCAGGGCGGCATCAGGAAGCGCGGCACCATGCTGCCGCCGACCGCCGAGAGCAGCAGCACGCCGAAGGTCGAGGCGAGGTGCGCCTGCTGGCGGGTCGCGGCGGCGGCGCAGGCGGCGAGCGCGAGCCCGGCCGCCATCGCCGAGACCAGCGCGCAGGTGACGAGGAAGGCCGGCCAGTGCGGGCCGATCTCGACGCCGTAGAGCAGGGCCGCGGCCGCGAAGATCAGCCCGGCCTGGGCGACGCCCTGCACGGTGAGGAAGGCGAACTTGCCCAGCACGATGACGCCCAGGCCGCCGGGCCCCGCCATCAGCCGGTCGGCGAGGCCGGTGGCGCGCTCCTCGGTGAGCGACATCGCCCCCTGCATCGCGGCGAACAGCAGGAACACCGCGGTGATCGCACCGGCATAGTAGCGCACGCGCTCGTTGGCGGCGCCTTCCGCGGTGCTGCGCCGCTCGACCAGCGAGGCGAAGCTGAACGGCTCCTTCTTCGCGCGCTGCTCGGCGAAGGCCTCGTCGAGGAAGGCGCGCTCGTCGGCGCCGATCTTGCCGCTGCGCTCGACATCGGCGACGACCCGCGACAGCACCACGTCGGGCAGCGCCTCGTTCAGCACCCGCTGGAGCTGGCCGAGGGCGATCGGGGTGGCGAGCGCCTTGGCCGGGCTCTCGACCAGCACCACCGGCTGCTCGGACGCCGCACCGGCCACCGGTGCTGCGAGGTCGCTGCGGATCACCAGCGCCACGTCGACGTCGCCGCGGCGCACCGTGGCGACGATTCCGGCCAAGTCGCGCTCGGGCAGGCGGGTGACGCGGAGCGACGGGTCGGCCTCCAGGGCCTTCATCAGGCGCTCGGTGGTGGCGGTGCCGGCGAGGTCGGCGAGCCCGAGATGGATGCGGATGCGGTCGCCGATCGCGCCCGAGAAGATCGCGGCGAAGATCACGAAGATGACGGTCGGCAGCACGAAGGCCATCGTCAGGGCGGCGCGGTCGCGGATCAGGCTGATCCACATCACGCGGAAGGCGGCGCCGATCATCGCGCGGCCTCGGCCAGGCGCAGGCCCGCGGGGCCGCCGTCGAGGGCGTCGAGGTAGAGCGCCTCGAGGCCGGGCGCGCGCACGCGGACCTCGTAGGCCGGCACCGCCTGCGCCCGCAGCGCGTCGAGCAGGTCCGCGCCGTCGAGCGGGCGGGCGAGGCCGGGGGCGGCGCGCCAGACCAGGGGGGTGTGCGAGGGCGCGAACCCGGCGCGGCGCAGGGCCTCGTCGGCGGCGGGGCCGGCCGGCAGGCTGAGGGCGACCTCGCGCTCGGGAATGCCGGCACGAAGCTCGGCCAGCATGTCCGCGAGCGTGCCCTCGCGGACGATGCGGCCACCGGCCATGAAGGCGGCACGGTCGGCGAGGCGCTCGGCTTCGGCGAAGTCGTGGGTGGCGATCAGGATGGCGGTGCCCTCTTCGCGCAGGCGCCCGAGCACGGCGTGGATCGCGGCGCGGGCGACGAGATCCACCCCTTGCGTCGGCTCGTCGAGCAGCACCAGGGCCGGCCGGCACATCAGGCTCGCCGCGATGTTGACCCGCCGCTGGTAGCCGCCCGAGAGCAGCCCGACCGGGCGCGCGGCCGCCTCGGCGATGTCGGTGAGCGCCATGGCCTCCGCCACGGCCATGGCGCGCTCACGCCGCCCGATGCCGGCGAGCTGCGCGAACACCCCGAGATTCTCGGCGACGGTGAGGCGCGGGTAGAGCGCGATCTCCTGCGGCACCCAGCCGATCGCCCGCCGCGCTGCGCGCACTCGGAACGGATCCTGGCCGCCGACCCGCACCGTTCCGGCCTGCGGCGCGAGGCGCCCCGCGATCAGGCGCATCAGCGAGGTCTTGCCGGCGCCGTTCGGCCCGAGCAGCGCCAGGATCTCGCCCGCGCCAAGGACGAGATCGACCGCGTCGAGCACGCGTCGATCGCGATAAGCGAGGGCGGCGCCCGCGACGCGGACGAGAGGATCCGTCACGCGGCGCCTCAGCGTCGGGGCAGGGCGCGGGCGAGGCCGACCCGCAGCGCGGTCCCGGGTTCGCGCAGGTCGAAGGCGGCCTGCGCGAAGGTCGGGCGGGCCTTGAGACCGACGCCGCCGGAGAAGCCGTAGGGCTCGATCGGCAGGCCAAGGCCGGTCCGGTCGAGCTTGCGGTTGCCGTTGACGTCCTCGAACGCCGCGACGGCGTAGCGGCCGGCCGGAACGTCGCGGAACACGACGTTCACCGTCCCGCCGCGCGCGGTCAGCTCCTGCCCGAGGCTGCAGGCCTCCTCGGACAGGCCGCCCTGGCACAGGGCGACGGACACGGAGGTGCCGGGGTCGGCCCCATCCACCACCACCTCGATGGTGGCCGCCGCCGCCGGCAGGGCGACGACGACGGCCGCCGCGGCGAGCGCGAGGCGCCTCGGGGCGCGGCCGGAATGCGGAATGGGAGTCGGCGTACGGAGCGTGCGGGGCCCAGCGACGCTCACGAGGTCTCGCCGCCGGTGGCGAGCGCCGCGGTCTCGGGCACGCCGGAGGTCTCGGCGACGCGGGCGCCGGCCAGCTCCTCGATGAGCAGGCGGGCGGAGATGCGCGCGCCCTCGTAGATCACCGGCAGGCCCGAGCCCGGATGCGTGCCGCCGCCGACGAGGTAGAGCCCCGGCCCGAAGCGGTTGTGCGGGCGGAAGTACAGCATCTGCATCAGGTCGTGGGCGAGGTTGAAGGTGGCGCCCTCGTAGACCGCGAACTCGTCCCGCCACTCGACAGGATCGACGATCCGCTCGAAGCGGATGCGGCTCTCGATGTCGTCGAGACCGAGGAGCTTCAGGCGCTCCAGCACCAGGGCCCGGTAGGTCGCACGGGTGGCGGGCCAGTCGATCCCCGCCTTCAGGTTCGGCACCGGCACGAGGACGTAGAGGGCGGTATGGCCGGGGGGCGCCATGCCGCCGTCGGTGTAGCCGGCATGCTGCACGTAGACCGAGGGCTGCATCGGCAGGATGCCGTCGGTGATCTCGCGGATGTTGCGCGCGTAGTCCTCGGCCAGGAGGATGGTGTGGTGCCCAAGGGTCTCGGGCATCTTACCCTCGATGCCGAGGTACATCATGAAGGTCGAGCACGAGAGGCGCGCCTTCTCGATCTTCCGGTCGCGCCAGCGCGGGCGGTGCACTTCGGGGACGAGATCCTGGATCACCTGCGCGAAGTCGCCGTTGATCACCACCGCGTCCGCGGCGATCCGCTCTCCGTCCACGATCACGCCGTCGGCGCGCTTGCCGTCGAAGGTGACGCGCTCGACCGAGGTCCCGAGCCGGATGTCGACGCCCATGCGTCGGCAGAGGCCGGCCATCGCCTCCGAGATCGCGCCGCACCCGCCGACCGGGTGGTAGACCCCGTGCTCGTATTCGAGGAACGACAGGATCGTGAACAGGCTCGGGCAGCGGAACGGCGACATGCCGAGGTACTTGGTCTGGAACGCGAAGGCGAGGCGGACCCGCGGATCCTTGAAGTAGCGCTGCAGGTCGCGGTCGACACTGCGGCCGGGATGCAGGTGGGGCAGCGCCCGCAGCATCCCCGGGCTCGCCATGCTGCGGAGGGTGTGGAACGCCTGCTCCAGCACCGGCTTGAAGAACTTCAGCTTGACCCGGTTGTCGGCGAAGAACTGCTTGACGTTCTTGGCGTCGTCGGGCGCGATGCAGGCGATCTCGGCTTCGAGGCGGTCCATGTCGCCGGTGGCGCGGATCTCGCCGCCGGCCTCGAACACGAGGTGGTACTGCGGATCGAGCCGCTCGAGCTTGACGTGATCCTCCAGCCGCTCGCCGCAACTGTCGAAGATGTCGGCCAGGATCTGTGGATAAAGGAAGAAGGTCGGGCCGATGTCGAACTTGTAGCCGCCGGGGGCCTCGACCGTCTTGGTGCGGCCGCCGACCTGCTGGTCCTTCTCGATCAGCGTGACCTGAAGGCCGGCGCGCGCCAGCAGCAGGGCCGTGGCGAGGCCGCCCGGCCCGGCACCGACGACGACGACCCGGCGCCCGGACAATGTCCGCAGGCCCTCCCGTGACTGAAGCAACGCGCCCGACTCCCAGACCAGAACCACCCGGCGGACGACCGGCTCCCGCCCGGTCCACCTGCTGTCAAGCTAGCTCGCCGCGGGGTCAAGGCAATGGGTGCGCATTGTCGCGCGCATCGCGACCCCCGCCGGAGAGGCGATGCAGGGCGATCGCCCCGGCTGTGGCGACGTTGAGCGAGTCGAAGCCCGCCGCCATCGCGATGCGCAGGCCGCGCATCCGCGCCAGCACGTCGGCCGGCAACCCGGGGCCTTCCGTGCCGAGCAGCAGCAGCGTGCGGGCCGGCGCCGTCAGATCGGCGACGTCCTCTCGCCCGGACGGGCTGAGCGCCAGCGGCTCGAGGGCGAGGGCGCGGGCGGTCGTGAGCCAGTCGGCGCCGGGATCCAAGCGCGCGAAGGGCACGGTCAGGGCGGCGCCGGCCGAGACGCGGATCGCCTTGCGGTAGAGCGGATCGCAGGTGCCGGCGTCGAGCAGCACCGCGTCGGCACCGAAGGCCGCGGCGTTGCGGAACAGGCCGCCGACGTTGTCGTGGTTGGTCAAGCCGGCCAGGCCGACGACCAGCGCCGGGGCGGGCGCCGGCGGGACGACCGCGTCCGCACGCGCGCCGTCGCCGCGGATGCCGACGGCGAGCACGCCGCGATGGATCTGGAACCCGGCCACCGCGCTCATCACCGCGCGGTCGGCGACGAAGACCGGCGGCGTGCCGGGGCCGGCCTCGATCGCGGCTGCGAGGCCGGCGACGCGCTCGGGCAGCAACAGGATCGATTCGGTGCGGAAGCGGGCCTGCGGCGACAGCATCAGCCGCAGCGTGACCTCGCCTTCGACGATGAAGCGACCGGCCCGCCCGACGAGGTCACGCTCGCGCATCGCCGCATAGGGGGCGAGGCGCGGATCGGCCGGATCGGTGATCGGGATCGGCTGCACGGACCGCGCGTCGGCGCACATGCGGTCGGCGGCCCTAGGGTCCGGCTCCGCTCACGCCGGCGGGCGGCCGCCCATGCGGATCGCCAGCGGGTCGGCCTCGGCCTTGGTCGGCACCTTCACCAGGGCCTCGCCGTCGAGCACGACTTCGCCGGCCACCGAGCAGGTGCACTTGAGGCGGGCGCGGCGCCGCTCGGGCACGAGCTCGGCCACCTCGACGGTCACGTCGACGGTGTCGCCGATGCGCACGGGCGCGCGGAAGTTCAGGGTCTGGCTGATGTAGACCGCGCCGGGGCCGGGGAGGCGGGTGCCGAGCACCGCCGAGATCAGCCCGGCGGTGTAGAGGCCGTGGGCGATGCGGGTGCCGAAGGGCGTGCGCGCCGCGAAGTGCTCGGACAGGTGGATCGGGTTGCGGTCGCCGGTGATCTCGGCGAAGCCGATCACGTCGGAGGAGGCGATCGTCTTCGACAGGGTCTCCGAGAGCCCGACTTCGAGGTCCTCGAAGTAGAGAACGCGCAATTCGGGCAACATCTGAGACTCCTCGTTCCGGCCGCACGGATTCGGTCCGGCCGCGGCCCCGCCTCGCACAGGTCGGGCGCCGAATCCAGCCGGGCGAAACGCCGAGGCCGGGTCGACAGCCCGCGCGCGGTGGGCGAAGAGGCGGCCCGGCCCGTCAACGGACACCGTCGCCCGCGTGGACTCCACCGCCTCCCCCCCGCTCCGCCCCGTCGTCGCGCGCGTCGCGGGGCTGAACCTCGGCTACTTCGGCATCGAGATCGCGGTCGCCCTGGCGATCGGCTCGGTGGCGTTGATCGCCGACAGCCTCGACTTCCTCGAGGACGCGGCGATCAACCTGCTCATCTTCGCCGGCCTCAGCTGGAGCGCAGTCAACCGCGCCCGCCTCGGCACGCTGATGGCCGGCATCCTGATGGTGCCGGCGCTCGCGACCGCCTACGCGGCCTACGAGAAGTTTTCGGACCTGAGCGCGCCGGCGCCGCTTCCGTTGACGCTCACCGGCCTCGGCGCGCTCGCCGTCAACCTGACCTGCGCCCTGATGCTGTCGCGCCATCGCGACGGCGCCGGCAGCCTGACGCGGGCGGCCTGGCTGTCGGCCCGCAACGACGCCTACGCCAACCTGGCGATCATCGCGGCCGGGCTCGCCACCGCGCTGCAGCCCTCGCCCTGGCCCGACCTGATCGCCGCGGCCGGGATCGCCATCCTCAACGCGGACTCGGCCGGCGACATCCTTCGCGCGGCCTCCGCCGAGCGCCGCGCCGTGCACGAAGCAGGACCGCCCCCGTGAGGATCTTCCCGATCTCCGACCTCCATCTCGAGCGCCGCCGCCTCGATCTCATCGCCGCACCGAGCGGGGCGTTCGACGTGATGGTCTGCGCCGGCGATCTGTACGAGGGCCACCCCGAGCGCGGGCTCGCCGCCGTGCTGGCGCTGGCCGGCGGCCGACCGGTGGTGCTCGTGCCGGGCAACCACGAGCACTATGCGCCGACCGGCGACGCGCGAACCGCCCCCGAGCTCCTCGCCGCACTGACAGGGGAGGTCGAGCGCCTGAATGGCGCCGGTGCCCGGATCCACCTGCTGCAGCACGGCGCCACGTGCGTCCTCGATGGGGTCCGCTTCGTCGGCGCGACCCTGTGGAGCGACTGGTCCCTGGCCGGGCGCTGGCTCGCGGCGGACGCGCCCGACCGGCCGGCCGACCCGGTGAGCTACGCGGCCGAGCGGATGACCGACCCGATCACCGGTTCGCGAGAGTACCGCGGCTCGATCCGCAAGGCCGACGGCACCGCCTGGCTTCCCGCCGACGCGATGGCGGCCCACGCCTCCGAGCGCCGCCGGCTGCTGGCGGCCCTGGCGCAGCCGTTCGACGGGCCGACGGTGACGGTGACGCACCATCCCCCGAGCCCGCGTGCGGCCGACGCCTTCCGCGACGCCCCGGGGGTGCCGTGGTGGGTGCCGGCCTTCTACGCGACCACGGTGCTCGACGAGCTCGACGACGCCGCGCGGCCCGTCCTGTGGGTGTCCGGCCATTTCCATGCCGGGCACGACATGACGATCGGACGCTGCCGCTGGGTGGCGAACCCGGTCGAGGGCGCGACCTACGCGGCCGACCGCGTCGTCGCCGTGGCGTGAAGCTCGGCTTGGTCGACGCAAGGCGACGCCGCCGCGCCGCCCGGCGCGAAACCTCCTGCGCGGCTCGTGCGTAGGGCTGCCACGTCCTTCCCGCGGGAGAGCCCTTGCCGTGAACACCTTCCTCGCCGTCGTCCTCGTCTGCGCCAACGCGATCGCGCAGGAAGCCTGCACCGACGACAAGGCCCTGGAGGTGCGCAAGGTCCGCGTCGCGAACGAGCTCGGCTGCACCAACGGCTGGCAGGAGATCATCGCCCGCACGGACCTGCGCGAGGAGATCGGCAAGACCTCCTACCTCAAGACCGAGTGCCGCCGGGTGAAGAGCCCGCAGTGACCGCGGGGCGCCTCAGCATCCGGCCTTGAAGGCGATGGGGCCGGTGGCGAAGCGGATCTCGCCGCGCCCGTTCCGGATCTCGCCCCCGGCGTAATGCAGCGCGTCGTCGCGGTTGCGGAACAGGCCGCCGGCGATCCCGTGGCTCTCCAGCGCGACCCAGCAGCCGCCGGCATCCTGCCCGATGGTGAAGCTGAGAGCGGGCGCGTCCGGGATGGCGGGCGGGCGGCCGGCGACGGCGGCGAGGGCGGATCGAAGGTTCGGCATGGTCTCACGCGGGGCTGGCGCGGCCCCTTGCCGGAACCGCACCGCCAAGATCGAGCCGCCCACGTAAGGAATCGAGCGTCACCGCCGCGCGATGCCATGAGCGTGTCGTGAGGATCGGCCTACTTCTCGTACTTGACGTAGGCGAAGCGTGCGTCCGTCGGCGTCCCTTCCAGGCCCTGGCCCTCGAGGCCCGGCTGCCAGGAGACGACCTCCTCGATCTTTCGCGCCAGCGCGAAGTCCTTGTCGGTGATGCCCTTGGCGGCATGGTTCATCAGCCGCACCTCGACCCAGGCGTAGGAAGCGGTCAGGTCGGGGTGGTGCCATGCGGCCTCGGCGAGGTGGCCGACGGTATTGATCACCATCAGCGTGCTCTTCCAGCTCGCGGTCTTGTAGGTGCGGCGAATCCACCCGTCCTCGTAGCGCCAGGCCGGGATCTCGGCGGCGATCCGAGCGGCGATGGTCTCGTCGTCCAGGGCGCCTTCGCGTGGCTCGGCCATGATCTCTCTTCCGATGTCGGTTGTCCCCTTCGAGCCTGCCCCGGCCACCGCTCCCGCGCAAGGCGGTTGTGGACGGGCCGCGTGCTGCGCCCTATGACCTTTCGGCAACGGCACCCTCGGCGTCGGAGCCTCACCGCTCCGGCCGGGGCGGGCCCAAGGCCGAACCGGCCGGCAAGACCTCCAGGGAGAAGGCGCCATGCTGTCACGGCGCGGATTGCTCGCCGCCGCGCTCGCCGGCCTGCCGGTGCTGTCGCATCCGGCGCTGGCGGCCCCGAGCGTGCGCCTCGGCAGCCTGCCGTTCGGCACGGTCGCGTGGGAAGCCGCGGTGATCAAGGCGCGCGGTCTCGACGCCGCCAACGGCTTCACCCTCGACCTCGTCAAGCTCGCCGGCAACGACGCGGCACGGATTGCGTTCATGGGCGGCCAGGTCGACGTGATCGTCGGGGACCTGCTCTGGGCGGCCCGCCTCGGCAACGAGGGCCGGGCGATGCGCTACGTTCCGGCCTCGACCTCCGAGGGCGCCGTGATGGTGCCCGCCGCGAGCCCGGTGAAGACCCTCAAGGATCTCGAAGGCAAGCGCCTCGGCGTCGGCGGCGGGCCGCTCGACAAGAACTGGCTGCTGCTCAAGGCCCAGGCGCAGGATGCGGCCGGCTTCGACATCGAGGCCAAGGCCGAGATCGCCTACGGCGCACCGCCCCTGATCGCTTTGAAGCTCGAGCAGGGGTCGCTCGATGCCGCGCTCACCTACTGGACCTACTGCGCACGCCTCGAGGCCAAGGGCTTCCGCCGGCTGATCGGCGCCGACGACATGATGCGCGCGCTCGGCGCGAAGGGCGTGTTCGCGCTGATCGGATACCTGTTCGAGGCGCAGACCGTCGCCGAGAAGCCCGAGGCGATGGCCGGGTTCGTGCGCGCGGTGCGCGCGGCCAAGGACATGCTCGCGGCCGACCCCTCCGCCTGGGACATTGTGCGCCCGCTGATGGCCGCCGACGACGACGCCATCTTCGAGGCCCTGAAGCGGGAATACCTCGCCGGCATCCCGCGCCGCCCGCTGGCCGAGGAGCGCAGCGACGGCGAGCGGTTGTTCTCGGTGATGTCGCGGCTCGGGGGCGAACGCCTCGTCGGCACCGGCACCGGCCTGCCGCCGGGCCTGTACTACGACGGGAAGACCGGTTGATCCGCGCAAGCGCCTCGAACCGCCGCGCCATCCTCACCCGTCTCGGCTCGATGCTGGTGCTGCTCGCCGCGTGGCAGGCTGCGGCACAAGCCGCGGGCTCGCGGATGCTGCCGACGCCGCTCACCGTGGCGGCCTTCATCGGCCGGGAATCGGCGCGCGGCGACCTGTGGACCAATGTCGGGATCACGCTGGCGCGGGTCGGCGTCTCGTTCGTGCTCGCGATGGTGCTCGGCGTGCTGCTCGGCGTCGCGCTCGGCCGCTCCAAGCGCCTGAACACCCTGCTCGACACGCCGCTGCTGGCGATGCTGAACACGCCCGCCCTGGTGATCACGGTGCTGGCCTACGTCTGGGTCGGCTTGAACGAGTCGGCCGCGATCCTGGCCGTGGTGCTGAACAAGCTGCCCAACGTCGCGGTCATCCTGCGGGAGGGCGCGCGCGACCTCGACCCAGGCCTTGAGGAGATGGCGCGGACCTACCGGTTCGACCGGCGCTCCTGGGTCGCCCACGTCCTGGTGCCGCAGCTGCAGCCCTACGTGGTGGCTGCGGCGCGCTCCGGCCTGTCGCTGGCCTGGAAGATCGTGCTGGTGATCGAGCTGCTCGGCCGCCCCAACGGCGTCGGCTTCGCGATCAACTACTACTTCGTCCAGAGCACCGACGTCGCCGCGATCCTCGGCTACAGCATCGTGTTCATGAGCGTGATGATCGCCATCGACATCCTCCTCCTGCAGCGGCTCGAAGCGCATGTCCGCCGCTGGCGATAAGATGTCCGCCGCCGTTGACGAGATGTCGGGTTCCGACGCGGTCCTCACGGTCGCGATCGCGCGAAAGGTCTACCATCCGGCCTCGGCCGAGCCGGTGGAGGCGGTGCGCGATCTCGCCTTCGCGATCCGGCCGGGCGAGATCGCCTGCCTGATCGGGCCCTCGGGGGCCGGCAAGACCACGACGCTGCGGATCCTGCTCGGGCTCGACGCCGATTACGACGGCTCCATCGTGCCGGATCCGCGCGCCTCGGAGACCGGACCGGGCATGGTCTTCCAGGAGCCGCGCCTGCTGCCGTGGCGGACGGTGGAGCAGAACGTGCGCCTCGCGATGCCGCGGCCGCAGCGCGGGCGCGACCTCGACGGGCTGTTCGCGCATCTCGGGCTCGCCCCCTGGCGCGGCCGCTATCCGGGCGCGCTGTCGCTGGGGATGCAGCGCCGCGTGGCGCTGGCCCGCGCGCTCGCCAACGACCCGCGGCTCCTGGTGCTCGACGAGCCGTTCGTGTCGCTCGACGACGCGGCCGCCGCCTCGCTGCGCGGCCTCGTGGTCGACACCGTCGACCGGCTCGGCATGAGCGTGCTGATGGTGACCCACAACGTCGCCGAGGCGATCGCCGTCGCCGACCGGCTGCTGCTGCTCTCCCCGCGCCCGGCGAGCCTCGTCGCCACCATCCCGCTCGACCGGCCGCGGCCGCAGCGGGACCGCGCCTGGGCGGATGCGACGCGACAGGACTTGGCGCAGCGCTTCCCCGGCGTCATCGCGGAATAGCGTTCCTTCGAGCGGAAGGGCCGGCCTCACTCCACCTTGGCGTCGACGTCGAGCTTGTCGAGCACCGCACCCGGCGTGCGGGCCAGGCCGAAATCGGCGAAGCCGAGGCCGGCGGCGTTCTTTGCCTTCGCGGTCATCGTCAGGCGGCCGGGCTTCGTCACGAACTGGCCCAGCGCCGCGCCGATCGCCCGGGCGGCGGGCGAGTTCCCGAGCATCGCCGGCACGCCGAACTGGGTCGCGGCCACGTATTCCTGGCGCAGCTCCTCCGGCTTCAGGCTGAGGGCCTTCGCCTGGGCCGCGAGGAAGCGCTCGAACAGGCCGGTATTCTGGATCGTCAGGTCGAGGGCCTTGGCGGTCGCCGTCAGCATCAGCAGGCTCGCCGCCGGGATGTGCGAGGCGAACAGCTCCGGCCCGAGGCCGCCGATCGTCCCGGCGAGCCGCAGCGAGCCGATGTCGCGGCCCGACAGCGTCATCTCGCGCACCGCGACCTCGCGCTTGGCCTCGTCCCAGGCGGAATCGACCACGAGGTTGAGATCGAGATCGGCATAGCCGTAATCCGGCAGCGCGCCGAGCACCGGCATGCCGGCGACCATCGCCGCGGGGAACGTCAGGCCCGAAAGATCGAGGCGGCTCGCGGTCGGCACCCCGTCGCGCAGCGGCCCGAAGGTCAGGGCGCCGCTGCGCAGGGCGAGGTGGACCGGTGCCGCACCGGGGGCGGCGGGCGTGGCGAGGGGATCGCCGGACTTGGCGGTGGCCGGAGGCCTGGATGCGGTCCGGCCGGGCTCCTTGCCGACCGGGGCCGGGGCGCCCGGCATGTCGAGGCTCAGGTCCTGCAGCGCCAGGCCGCCGACCGCGGGGGTGAGGCGGCGCAGCTCCTCGTCGGTGACGGCGGTGTCCGGGTTGGCGAGGCGGCGCAGGGTCGCGATGGTCGGGGCGAGGGAGACGCCGGTGAGCGCCACACGCGCGAGCCGGGCCTTGAGGCCGCCCTGCGCGAACGCGATCGCCTCCAGGGTCGTGCCGCTCTCGGCGCCGGTGCCGCCGTGAGCCAGGCGCCCGACCTCGACCAGCATCGGCTCGCCGGCGCCGGTCCGGCTGATGGCGAGGCCGCGCAGCTCGAGGCTGCCGAACGCGACGGCGTCGGCCAGGTCGGCGGCGGTTCCCGCGAGCTTGCCGCGCTCGGCCGCCGTCATCTCCGGGTCGACGGCCTCGAGCCCGCGGGCGAGCCCGGCCATCGCGCCGTTCCAGCCGCCGGGGACCTGGCGTCCGCCGAAATCGCGGCCCTCGAGCCCGGCGATCCGAATCGTGACGCCCGAGGCTTCCGTGTAGGTCACGTCCGAGGCCTGGATCGCGGCGTAGATCCGCTGGACCGGCCCCTTGCCGTCGCCGGATTCCGACGAGAGCCGGACGAGCGCGGCGAGGTCGAGATCGCTGGCGACGATGCGGCCGTAGGTGCCCGACCCCGGGTGCGCGCCGGTGACGGAGACCCCGGCGCCGGCCATGGTCAGCTCGGCGATGCGGCCGGCGCGCACGTCGCGCGCCGCGACCTCGCGATAGGTCACGGTCTGCAGCGATCCGCCCGGGCCGGGATGTTCGGAGACGAGGACCGGGATCGAGATGCTCGCCGCCTCCAGGCGTGCGAGGCGGGGCGCCCAGGGCTCGGGCGAATCCGCCTTGAGGATCGCCGTCAGGTCGTCGCGCGAGAGACGCGTGCCGCTGACCGTGATCCGCGCCGCCTTGAACACCGTGTCGCCGAGCGGCAACGCGACGTCGACCAGCACGACGTCCTGGACCGCCGAGGCCGCCTCCTGCGCCGCCGCAGGCCGGCCCGTCGTCCCGACGCCGAGGACGAGACCGGCACAGAGGCAGAGGCGGGCCGCCCGGATCAGGCTGGCGCGGACCGTTCGGTGACTGATCATCGTGTGCGGACCGCTGACGAATGTTCTATCCGAGGAGACGGCGCTGTCGTCCCGCATTTCGCCGCGCGAGGCAATCGGTGCGCCACGTCGCGACCCACGCTTGTCGGCGCCTGTCGTTCCGGCACCACGATGCCGGCGACCGCAACCAGCCCCGACACCACCCTCGGGGCCGCACGGGACAGCGCCGCGCCCCTCGAAAGATCAGAGCGAGAACGAGGTGCCGCAGCCGCAGGACGAGGTCGCCTGCGGGTTCTCGATCTTGAAGGACTGCCCGATCAGGTCGTTCACGAAATCGATCGTGGATCCGGCCATGTACTCGAGCGACACCGGGTCGACGACCACGGTGGCGCCGTCGCGCTCGATCGTGACGTCCTGCGCCTCCTGGTCGCGGGTGATGTCGAAGGCGTAGGAGAAGCCGGAGCAGCCGCCGCCGTTCACGCTGACGCGAAGCAGCGCGCCCGGGGGCTCGGCACCCATGATCTCGTTGATGCGCTTGGCGGCGCGGGGGGTCAGGGTGATCTCGGCCATCGGGAGAGCCATCGGCGCTGTTGTCGGGTCCGGGCGCGGCGGGCGATTGCCCGGCGCGTGATCGATCCAAGATATGGGGTACGACGGCGCGCCGCAACGCGTGCCGCGTCGAACTGCGAGGGAACCATGCCGGCAGCACATCACGAACCGGGCGGGAGGCCGCGTGCGCGCCAACGGTGAGCGCTGGCGCGCGGCCTACGCCACCGACCCGGGCGCGACCCGCGGACGGCTGATCCCCGAGCCGGCCTCGCCGACGCGGAGCGATTTCCAGCGCGACCGCGACCGGGTGGTGCACTCGACCGCCTTCCGCCGGCTGAAGCACAAGACCCAGGTCTTCGTGCATCACGAGGGCGACCATTACCGCACCCGGCTGACCCATACCCTCGAGGTCAGCCAGATCGCCCGGGCGCTCGCCCGCGCGCTGGGCCTCGACGAGGACCTGGCCGAGGCGCTCGCGCTCAGCCACGACCTCGGCCACACCTGCTTCGGCCATACCGGCGAGGACGCGCTCGATGCCTGCATGGCCAAGCATGGCGGCTTCGACCACAACGCGCAGGCGCTGCGCATCGTGACCCGGCTGGAGCGGCGCTACGCCGGCTTCGACGGGCTGAACCTCGCCTGGGAGACGCTGGAGGGCCTGGTCAAGCACAACGGCCCGCTGCTCGAGCCGGACGGTCGCCCGACCCCGCGCTACGCGCGCACGGGCATCGCGGCGGCGATCCTCGATTACGACGCGCTGCACCCCCTGGAACTGGCGCACCATGCCGGGCCGGAGGCGCAGGCGGCGGCGCTCGCCGACGACATCGCCTACGACAGCCACGACCTCGACGACGGCCTGCGCGCCGGATTGTTCGATCTCGCCGACCTCGAAGCGGTGCCGTTCCTGCGCGGATTGCTCGACGAGATCGCCGCCCTGCATCCCGGTCTGGAGGTGTCGCGCACCATCCACGAGCTCGCCCGGCGGGTGATCACGCGCTTCGTCGAGGACGTGATCGCGGAAAGCCGGCGCCGCCTGGACGTGCTCGCACCGCGCGACGTCGCCGCGATCCGTAGGGCGCAGGCTCCGGTGATCGCGTTCTCGGAGGAGATCGCGGCCGCCGACGCCGACATCAAGCGCTTCCTCTACGCGCGGATGTACCGCCATCCGGAGGTGATGGCGGTGCGGGCGAAGGCGAACGCCATCGTCGCGGACCTGTTCTCGGCGTTCTCGGCCGATCCGACGCGGATGCCGGTGGAATGGAGCGAGGGCTTGTCCGGCGCACCGGCCGGCCGCATCGCCCGGCGCATCGCCGATTACATCGCCGGCATGACCGACACCTACGCGGTGCTCGCCCACCGGCGGCTCTACGCGTCGACGCCCGACCTCCACTGGAGCCCGCCGAGCCGCGGATTGCCCCTGACCGAGCCGTAGGGCAGGGCGCCGCGCCGGGGCGGACGCGACGGAGGAGCCGCCAAGCGCCCGCCGTCGCGTTCGTCACTCGGCCCGATCAGTAGCCCGCGCAGGTGCAGCCGCTGCCGTAGCCGTAGGATGCGGGCGCATAGCCGCCATACCCGCCGCCGTAGGCGGGCGCGTAGCCGCCGTAGCCGTAACCACCGCCGTAGCCATATCCGCCGCCGTAGCCGTAGCTGCTGCCGTAATCGTACCCGCCGTAGCCGCCGGCCAGCGCGCCGGCGGCGAGCCCGACACCCAATCCGATCCCGGCGCCGGCGAGGCCGTAGCCGATCCCCCGGCCATAGCCGCCGCGGTAGCCGCCGTAACCGCCCCGGTATCCGGCAAGACCGCCGCGGTATCCGCCGTAGCCGCCGCTGCGGAAACCGCCATGCGCGCCGTAGCCGCCGCCGTACGGGCGCGCTTCCGCGCCAGCGGGAAGCAGGATCAGGGCGGCACCGAGGGCCGTTCCCGCCAGGATGAGGGCCTTCATCACGTCGTCTCCACCGAAACCGAGGGGCGCTTCGGCAGGATCGCCAGGCGCAACGGCCTCGATGGTAGGCGCTCCGGCACCGCCCGGCGGGCGTCAGTGTACGCACCCCGCCGGTTATCCCAGGTCGATCGCGCGATGACGCACCCGACGGTTGAGACCCGTTCGTGGAACAAGGCTGAATCCCATTGCCCGCCGGTCCGCAACCGAGGGCGATCCGCCATGTTGGGGCATACCGCACCGCACAAAAGGGATCGGCGCCCGCGCCTTCGCCCCCGTGCCAACGGAGCCCATGCATGGTCTCGCTGCCGATTCTCGCCCTCGCCGTCGCCTCCTTCGGGATCGGCACCACGGAATTCGTGATCATGGGCCTGCTGCCGGAGGTGGCGCAGAGCTTCGGCGTCACCATCCCGCAGGCCGGCTACCTGGTCTCGGGCTACGCGATGGGCGTGGTGATCGGCGCGCCGCTGGTCGCCATCGCCACCGCCGGCCTGCCGCGCAAGACCGCGCTGCTCGCGCTGATGGCGGTGTTCCTGGCCGGCAACGTCGCCTGCGCCGTCGCGCCCACCTACGCGACGCTGATGCTCGCCCGCATTGCCACCGCCTTCGCCCACGGCGCCTTCTTCGGCATCGGCGCGATCGTGGCGCGCGATCTCGTCCCGCGGGAGAAGCGGACCCAGGCGGTGTCGCTGATGTTCGCCGGGCTGACGCTGGCCAACGTGCTCGGCGTGCCGCTCGGCACCGCGCTGGGGCAGGCGGCGGGCTGGCGCGCCACCTTCTGGGCGGTGGTGGCGATCGGCGTCGCGGCGGGCCTGGCGATCCATCTGTTCGTGCCGGCCGGGCTCCCCGGCTCGCGCGGCGGGCTGGCCCGGGAGTTCCGGGCGCTCGGGCGCTGGCCGGTGCTGCGGCCGATGCTGGTCTCGACCCTGTCCTCGGTGAGCTTCTTCACGGTGTTCACCTACATCACGCCGCTCCTGATGGGGGTGACCGGGCTCAGCGCCCGCGGCGTCACCGGCGCGCTGTTCGTCGCCGGCATCGGCCTCACCGCCGGCAACCTGATCGGCGGCCGCCTCGCCGACGGGAATCTCACCGCCACGGTGATCGGCAGCTTCCTCGGCCTCATCGCCGTCCTCGCCCTGCTGGCGGGCGTCGCCCGCTTCGAGATTGCGATGCTGACGGCGCTGGTGGTCTGGAGCGGGCTCGCCTTCGCCCTGGTCTCGCCGTTGCAGATCTGGGTCGTGGAGGCGGCCAGCGACGCCCCGAACCTCGCCTCCACCCTGAACCAGGGCGCGTTCAACCTCGGCAACGCCACCGGCGCCTGGCTCGGCGGCGTCGCGCTGACCGCGGGCGTCGGCTACGGCCAGCTGCCGCTGATCGCGGCCGCGGTGTCGGCCCTCGGGCTCGGCCTCGCGCTGTCGGCGATGTCGGGGCCGACGCGCTCGGTCCTGCCGGCGCCGGTCCACCCCGGCTGATCGCGCCGCGGGGACGCTATCGCTCTGGTTGCAGGATACTGCCGCTCACGCATGCGACGACGCCGAACCGTTAATATTTGGCTACACACATGCGCCCGATGCATGCGCGAAGTGCAACCTTGTCCATTGTTGCAGCGCACCATGATCGGCATCTTCGGAGCGAACGGACGGCCCTGCGGCCGTCGCGCCCACGGAGAGCGATCCATGACCCAGCCTGCCCCGAAGCCCGGCCTGTTCTCGCAGATGCTTCGCCTCTGGCTCGAGCACAACCAGCGCATGCTCGACATGCGGATGGGCCCGTTCTGAGCCTGCGATACGAACCGCCCGGTCCCTGAAAAGCCGGTCCCGCGCATGCGCCGGGCCGGCTTTTTCATGTCCTCGATCCGGCGTCAGCTTCGTGCCAGGTCGCCGAGCAGGCTCGCGGCGACGGTGGCCTTCGAGACCGTCAGCCCCGAGGCCGCGATGGCGTCGACCGCGCTGCGGATGCGGGCCAGCGACGGGCCGCGGGCCTTGCCCCAGGCGGCGACCGCCTCCGGGCCGGCGCCGATGTCGCCGACGACCTCGGCGGTGAGCTGCCGGTGCGCGGTCGAGATGCCGGCCACCGCCCGCTCGAGCGCGACGCGGTCGAAGGTGTCGGAGACCGGCGCCGCGCGGGCGGCTTCGGCGAGCGCGTCGAGGGAGAATTCCCGCTCCAGCGCGAAGTGCGTCGCCGCGATCTCCGCGACCGGCCGCCCGCTGGTGCCGGCGACGCGGACGATGTCGGGCGCCGAGGTCAGCGCCCGCAGCGAGGCGAGGCGGAGTGCCGGCTCCGCATCCATGCCCTGCCCGACGAGGTCGGCGCGCCGCCGCTCGATCGCCGCGTTCGCCTCCGTGCCGAGGACGCCGGGGAGGGACGCGAGCACCGCGGCGATCCCGTCGCGATAGCGCGCCACCAGGGGCGCGATGCCGCCGGCGAGGTCGAGATTGCGGATGAACCAGACGATGCGGTTGACCAGCAGGTCCTGCACCTCGGCGTAGAGGCCGATCTGGGCCTGCCCGCCGATCCGCCCGGCCAGCCCGTCGATGGCCGCGTTCAGCTCCATCAGGCCGAAGGCGTCGCGGGTCACGGCGTAGGCCTTGGCGATGGTGGCGGCGTCCGCCCCGGTCTCGTCGGTGAGCCGCGTGACGAGCGAGATGCCGCCGCGGTTGACGATGATGTTCGACAACGCCGTCGCGATGATCTCGCGGCGCAGACGGTGCCCCCTCACCGCATCGGGGAAGCGCTCGCGCAGGGCCTTGGGGAAGTAGCGCTGCAGCTCGCGGTCGAAGTACGGGTCGTCCGGCACCGGGCTCGCCAGCACCGCGTCGTAGAGCGAGAGCTTGGCGTAGGCGAGCAGCACCGCGTATTCCGGCCGCGTCAGGCCCTCGCCGCGGCGCATGCGCTCGGTCAGCGTCGCGTCGTCGGGCAGATACTCGACCGCGCGGTCGAGGCGGCCTTCCGCCTCCAGCGCCTGCATCGTCCGCATCGCGAAGCCGGCCTCGCCGAGGCCGCGGTGCTGGGCGAGCGAGAGCGCCAGCGTCTGCAGCTCGTTGTTGCGCAGCACGAGGTGGGCGACCTCGTCGGTCATCGCGACGAGGAGCGCGTTGCGGGCATCCGCATCGAGGCGGCCGTCGCGCTCCGGGATCATCAGCGCGATCTTGATGTTCACCTCGACGTCCGAGGTGTTGACGCCGGCCGAGTTGTCGATCGCATCGGTGTTGAGCCGGACGCCGGCCCGCGCCGCCTCGATGCGCCCGCGCTGGGTCAGCCCGAGGTTGGCGCCTTCGCCCACCGCCTTGGCGCGGATCTCCGGGCCGGTGATGCGCACGGCGTCGTTGGCCCGGTCGCCGGCCTCCTCGTCGGTCTCGGTGGTGGCGCGGACGTAGGTGCCGATGCCGCCGAACCAGAGCAGGTCGACGGGCGCCTTGAGGATCGCCTGCATCAGCTCGGCGGGCGAGGCGGAGGCGCGCTCGAACCCGAGCACGGCCCGGATCTCGGCCGAGAGCGGGATCGCCTTGAGCGCGCGCGAGAAGACGCCGCCGCCGGCCGAGATCAGGCTTTTGTCGTAGTCGGCCCAGCTCGACCGGCCGAGGTCGAACAGGCGTTTGCGCTCGGCAAAGCTCGCCGCCATGTCGGGCGTCGGATCGAGGAAGATGTCGCGGTGGTCGAAGGCCGCCACCAGCTTCAGGGTGCGCGCGAGCAGCATGCCGTTGCCGAACACGTCGCCCGACATGTCGCCGACGCCGACCACCGTCACCGGATCAGCCTGCGTGTCGACGTCGATCTCGCGGAAGTGGCGCTTCACCGCCTCCCAGGCGCCCCGGGCGGTGATGCCCATGCCCTTGTGGTCGTAGCCCTGGCTGCCGCCGGAGGCGAAGGCGTCGCCGAGCCAGTGCCCGCGCTCCAGCGAGAGCGCGTTGGCGATGTCGGAGAAGGTCGCGGTGCCCTTGTCGGCGGCGACCACGAGGTAGGCGTCGTCGGGGTCGTGCCGCACGGTGTCGGCCGGCGGCGCGATGCCCTCGGCGACGAAGTTGTCGGTGAGCTCCAGGAGCGTGCGGATGAAGATGCGGTAGCTCTCGGTGCCCTCCGCCAGCCATGCGGCGCGATCCGAGGCCGGCGGCAGGCGCTTGGGAAAGAACCCGCCCTTGGCGCCCACCGGCACGATCACCGCGTTCTTGACCTGCTGCGCCTTCACCAACCCCAGAATTTCGGTGCGGAAATCCTCCGGCCGGTCGGACCACCGCAGGCCGCCGCGCGCGACGTAGCCGTAGCGCAGGTGCAGCCCTTCTACGCGGGGCGAATAGACGAAGATCTCGAAGAACGGCCGCGGCAGCGGCATGCCCGACACCTTGGCGCAGGCGAACTTGAAGGCGATCGTCTCGCGCAGGGTGCCGTCGGCGGCCTTCTGGAAGAAGTTGGTGCGGACCGCGGCCTCCAAGAGGTTGACGAAGCGGCGCAGGATCCGGTCCTCGTCGAGGCTGGTCACGTCGGCGAGCGCCGCCTCGATGCCCTCGCGAACCGCCGCCTCGGCGGCCCCGCGGTCGCCCCCGGCGGCCGGGTCGAACCGGGCGTGGAACAGCGCGACGAGCTGGCGGGCGATGCCGGGATGCTGGCTCAAGGTCGCGGCGAGGTAGTCCTGGCCGTAGCGCACGCGGAGCTGGCGCAGGTAGCGGCCGAGGCCGCGCAGCAGCGCCACGTCGCGCCAGGCGAGGCCGGCCTCCAGCACGAGGCGGTTGTAGCCGTCGGATTCGGCCTGGTTCGCGGCGATGGCGAGCATCGCCGCCTCCAGCGGCGCCTCGAGCGGGCCGATCTCGATGGCCGCACCGGTGGCGCGCTCCAGCAGCATGTCGTGCAGCCAGACCTTGGTGTCGCTCCCCGCCGGCAGCACGCTGTAGGTCCGCTCGTTGATCACCCGGAAGCCGAGGTTCTCCAGGCCGGGCACCCGGTCGGACAGCGGCAGCGACGCCCCGCGCGAGAACACCTTCAGGCGCACCTGCGCCGCCGGGTCGGTGTCGCGGCGGTCGATCGCGACGGCGCGCGGGCGGTCCTCGGACAGGGATTCGAGGATGGCGATGTCGGCGATGGCGACCTCGGCGGAGAAGTTCTCGCGGTAGGCCGCGGAAAAGCCCTCGCCGTAGCGGGCGGCCAGCGCCCGCGCCTCGGATCCGCCCATGGCCTCCGTGAGCGCGGCGCGCAGCGCGTCGCCCCAGGTCCGCACCAGGGCGGCGATGCCGGCCTCCAGCACCGAGGGGTCGCGCTCCGGCGCGCCGGCTTCGGAGAACCCGACGATGTAGTGGATCCGGGCCAGCGGCCCGTCGGGCAGGTCGGGATAGGTCGCCGAGAGCCGGCCGCCGTATTCCTGGGCGAGATAGGCGCCGATGCGGGCGCGCACGATCGAGTCGTAGCGGTCCTTCGGCACGTAGACGAGGAGCGAGACGAAGCGCCCGAACCGGTCGGTCCGCGACAGCACGCGGATGCGCGGCCGGTCGGCGAGGTTGGCGATGGCGAGGGTGAAGCGGAACAGCCGGTCCACGTCGATCTGGAACAGGTCGTCGCGCGGGTAGGTCTCCAGCACGGCGAGGAGCGCCCGCCCGGCATGGCTCGTCGGGTCGAGGCCGGCCTTCTCGACCACGGCCGCGACCTTGCCGCGGAGATAGGGCACCTCGCGGGCGAGCGCGGTGTAGGCCGCGGCGGTGAACAGGCCGACGATGCGGACCTCGCCGGTGAGCTTACCCGTCGCGGAGAACAGCTTGACCGCGACGTAGTCGAGATGCGCCGCGCGGTGGACGCGGGCCTTGAGGCTCGCCTTGGTGATGATCAGCGCGTGCGGCTCCTCGAGGAACGCGACGATCTCCGGCGTCATGTCCACGAGCGCCCGCCCGCGGCGCAGCACGGCGAGGCCCGGATCGCGCAGGATGCCGAGGCTTTCGGCCTCGGCCGCCCGCTCGCCGGGCAGCGCGTGCTCGCGCATGCCGAGCAGCGTGAAGTGGCCGTCGCGCAGCCATTCGAGGAAGGCGCGCGCCTCGGCGACCTCGCCCTCGGGCAGCGGCGGGGGATTGCGGCCGTAGCCCTCGGCGAGCGCGCCGAGCCGGGCCAGCATCGCGTCGTGGTCGTCGGTGACCAGGGCCACATCGCGAAAGACCTGCGCGAGGCCGGCTTCGAGGCGTTCGCGCGCCTCGCCGGCATCGAGCCGGTCGAGGTGGATGTGGATGAAGCTCTCGCGCAGCAGGGCGCCGTGGGCGTCCGCCGTGGTCTCCCCGACGACGCGGACGAGCGCCCCGTCGGCGTCCCGCTCGACGCCGAGGATCGGGTGGGCGACGAGGTGGGGCGTCAGGCCCTGCTCGGTCAGCTCCGCCAGGGTCGAGTCGAGCAGGTAGGGGCGGTTGTCGTTGACGACCTCGACGACGGTCAGCTCGCGGGTGCGCCCGGGGCCGGGCACGGCGACGTCGACGAGCCGCAGGTTCGCCGCCGAACCCGTGGCGCGCGGCACCGCAAGATGCGCACGCGCGGCGATCGCGAGGTCGGCCAGCGCCTCGGCCGGGTAGGGCGCCAGGTCCTCCGGCGGCACCCGGCCGAACAGGTCGCGGACGAAGCCGCCCGGTCCGCCGCGGCCGCCCACGATCGATGCCGCCGCCTCGATCAGGTCGGTGCGGGCGGATTTCGCCTCGCTCGTCGCCAGGGCGGTGGCCGATTCCAGCGCCGATTCGGTTTCCAGCACCATGGGCGGGGACCCTCCGGACCGGCACCGACGCCGGTCCCGCCCCGGACGTTAGGGGAGGGCCCATGGCGAGTCGATGACGCTCGCCGCTCGCAGGCCCGCGCCGGGTGACAGGCGGGCCGCGACGACCGGCGTTCCGGAAGGGGCGCCGCTGCCGTCCAGCGTTGCTTCTGCACGCACCGTACCGGTTTCCACCGGTCGCGCTCGAAAACGGGAACCCCGCCGGGACTCGCCGGTTGACGCCATATTGGAGCTGTTCTAATTAAGAACTGCAGACGGACGACGGGGCCGGTGACGGTTCCGACAGCCCGCGACAGACGCCCGAACCGGAGAAACCCGATGACCTCGACCAACGCCTCCTGCAACAGCTGCCGCTTCTTCGACGACCACAAGACCAACGGCGCCTCCGCCGTCGGCGATCAGGGCCTGTGCCGCTTCAACCCGCCGGTGAGCCAGCCGGCTCCCGAGTCCAAGGGCCTGTGGCCGGTGGTGGCCTCGCAGGATTGGTGCGGCCACTTCACCGCCGAGATGACCGCGGCCGAGTGATCCCCGCGCGATCCCGAAGGGATCGCCGAACGATCGACCGCAGGGGCCGGCGCCGTCGCGCCGGCCCCTTTTTTGCGTGAGCGGATCGATGACGCCTGACCTGCGCCCGGCCGTCGACGCCGACATCGCCGCGATCGCCCGGATCTACGCCGACGCGGTGACGAACGGCACCGCGAGCACGAGACCGAGCCGCCGACTTTGGCCGAGATGGCGCGGCGGCGGATGGCGCTCGTCGCGGACGGCTATCCCTACCTCGTCGCCGAGCGCGACGGCGCGGTCTGCGGATACGCCTATGCCGGCCCCTATCGCGCGCGCGCGGCCTATCGCTCGACGGTGGAGGATTCGGTCTACGTCGCCGAGGCCGCGCGCGGTGTCGGGATCGGCCGCGCCCTGCTGGCGGCGCTCATCGCAGCCTGCGAGGCGATCGACGCGCGGGTGATGGTGGCGGTGATCACCGATCCGGGCTCGGAGGCGTCGGTGGCGCTGCATGCGGGCCTGGGCTTCGCGCATGCCGGCGTGCTCGAGAACGTCGGCCACAAGCACGGGCGCTGGCTCGGCACGGTGCTGATGCAGCGCCGGCTCGGGCCCGGGCCGGACGCGGCCCCGTCGCGGACGTGAGCGAGACGGTCGCCGGCCCGCACGCTCAATCCAATCGGTAGCGCACCGGCTCCATCGCGGGCGGAAGCGGCTCGCCGAGGGCGTCGAGCACCGTGCGCTCGGCCGTGCGCAGCATCGCATCGAGGGGCAGGTCGTTCGCCTCCAGGCCGAAGGGCTCTTCCAGCTCGTCGCCCAGCGCATCGAGGCCGAAGAAGGTGTAGGCCACCAGCATGGTCGCGACCGGCGTCGCCCAGCCGAGCGAGGCCGACAGCCCGAACGGCAGCAACAGGCAGTAAAGCCACGCCGTGCGGTACAGCAGCAGGGTGTAGGCGAAGGGCAGGGGCGTGCCGTGGATCCGCTCGCAGGCGGTATGGATCGCCGACAGGTCCGAGACCTTGCGCTCGAGGACGCCGAACAGCACGTCGGTGAGATGCCCGTCGCGATACGCGCCCGCGAGGTCGCGGGTCAGGCCGGCGAGCACCGCATCGGTCGGGCTCGGGCAGGCGCGCAGGCGCGCGACCTCGCCCGGCGGCAGCCAGGGCGCGACGGCGGCCGCCTCGTCGAGGCCGCGCAGCCGCGCGTGCAGGCCGTGGCCGAAGCCCGCGAGCCGGCGCAGACCGGTGCGGCGGACCGCATCGTGCTCGGGGCCGGGCAGGAGGGCGACCAGGGTCCGGCTTAAGCCGCGCATCTCGACGATCAGCGCGCCCCACGCCTTCCGGGCCTCCCACCAGCGCTCGTAGCAGGCGTTGTTGCGGAAGCTGAGAAAGATCGAGAGCGCCAGCCCGATCAGGGTGAACGGGCCGATCCCGGCCGTCACCGGAAACCGTTCCGGAACGCGCTGCTCGACCGCGACCACCAGCGCGGCGAAGGCCGTCAGCCCGAGGACCTTCAGCGCCACCCGCGGCAGGATCGAGCCGCGCAGGGTGAACAGGATGGCGAAGAGGTTGGGACGGGGGCGAACGATCATGGATGGCAGGCTTAGCCGAAGCGGGTCGCTCCCGTCATCGGCCGTGCGGCACGGCGCGCCGAGGCACGGCCATGATCCCGTCATGTTCCGAGCGGATGGCGGGGCCCAGAGATTGGGCACGCGGGCGGGGCGAAGGCCACGGCGCGGGCGCGCGGAAGGAGTAGTGGGTATGACGGTTCGACGGATCGGCGCGGGAATCAGCGCCTGGGCCGGGCGTGCGATGGCGCTGGCAATGCTCTCGGGCATCGCGCACGCGGCGACGCCCGCGGACCCGAGCGGCACGTGGCTCACCGAGGACGGGCGTGCCCGCATCCGAGTGGAGAAGTGCGGCCCGAGCAACAAGAGCCTGTGCGGCTACGTCGTGTGGCTGAAGGTGCCGCTCAACGACAAGGGCCAGCCGCGGGTCGACTTCAAGAACCCCGACGCGAGCAAGCAGACGCGCGCATCGCTGGGCCACCAGCTCATCATGGGGCTGAAGCCGAACGCCGACGCCCATTACGAGGGCAAGATCTACAATTCCGAGGACGGCAAGTCCTACGACGTGACGATCTGGTCCGACACCCCGGAGGAGCTGACCGTCCGCGGCTGCCTGATCGCCTTCCTGTGCAAGTCGCAGACCTGGAACCGCGTGACCGACGTGGTCGCCGGCCAGATGACCGGGCCGACGAACGGTCCGGGAGGCCCGCGCACCGATCCGGAATACATGGCCGCCAAGCCGGCCGCGACCGGCTCGACCGCCGCCAAGCCCGCGGCGGCGAAGCCCGGCGCGAAGCCGGCTCCGGCCGCCGGCACGCCGCCCGCGGCCGCGCCCGCCGACGAATAGGCGCCGCAGAAAGAAGGCGCTGTCGACCACGAGAGCGTCTCCCGTGATCCCTGGATCACGGGAGACGCTCTGTTTCGTCGTGTGGTCGCGTTATCCTCACGCGCGTGGGCATCCGCCTCGCTCGAGAATGCTCCCCCGCGCCCCGATCCCGTGTCAATCGGTCAGCGCGGCGTAGGTCAGCACCCGCAGCTCCTTTCGGATCGGCAGGGCCGAGGACGGGACGAGCTGCGTCAGCAGCACCACCGCGAGCTCCTCGGCCGGATCGACCCAGAACGCGGTCGAGGCCATGCCGCCCCAGGCGACCTCGCCCGGCGTGCCGACGATCTGGGCCTTGGCCGGATCGAGCATCACCGAGAAGCCGAGCCCGAAGCCGATGCCGTGATAGGACGATTCCGCGAAGCGCGGCGTGCCGACCGCGGCGAGGTCGCCGGGCAGGTGGTTCATCGTCATCAGCTCGACCGTCTTGCGCCCGAGCAGGCGCGCGCCGTCGAGCTCGCCCTTGTTCAGGATGAACCGGCAGAAGCGCAGGTAGTCGGAGGCCGTCGAGACGAGGCCGCCCCCGCCGCCGGCGATCGCCGGAGGCTTGGCGAAATGGGTCTCGACCGCGTCGTCGTAGAGCGTCAGCGTGCGGGTGCGATCGTAGACGTAGTTCGCGGCGAACCGCCCCATGTTCTCGGGTCTCACGAAGAAATCGGTATCGATCATGCCGAGCGGCGCGAGCACGGCGTCCCGCAGGTAATCCGCGAAGTCGCGCCCCGAGACGACGGCCACGAGGTGGCCGAGCACGTCCGTCGAGACGCTGTAGTTCCACGCCTCGCCGGGCTGCGACAGGAGCGGGAGCCGGGCCACGGTCGCCACCACCTCGGCGAGGCTCGCATCCGGGCGCAGGAAGTCGGCGCCCTGCTGGCGGTAGAGCGCATCGACCAGGGTCGATTCCATGAAGCCGTAGGTCAGGCCGCCGGTATGGGTGAGCAGGTCGCGGATGGTGATCGGGCGGCGGGCCGGCTCGGTCTCGAGCTTGGCGCGGTTGCCGCCGGTCGCGACCCGCATCTCGGAAAACTCCGGCAGGAAGCGCGCGACCGGGTCGTCGAGCTGGAACCGGCCCTCCTCGTAGAGCTGCATCACCGCGACCGAGGTCAGCGGCTTGGTCATCGAGTAGATCCGCGTCACTGTGTCGGTGGTGAACGGCGTCCTGCGGGCGAGGTCGGCGAGGCCGTGGGCGCGCTGGAACACCGTGTGCCCGCGCCGCGCCACGCTCACCGACAACCCGGCGAGCTTGCGCTCCGCGACGAGGCTGCGCATCCAGCCGTCGATCCGTTCCAGGCGTCCCGGGTCGATGCCGACGTCCTGCGGCCTTCCGTCGATCGCATCGCTCATGCCGTGCTCCTTGTTCCCGGCGCCCGATGTAGCGGTCCTGGGGCGGCGGGACAGCTCCCGAGGCTCACCAGCCCATTGTTCCAGGGCCGCCCTTGAACGGGCCGACGATGCCGGGGGTGATCCAGCCGCCGTAGAAGCCGCCCGGCTGCGGCTCCGCGCGGACGCCGCCGACGGTGCAGGCCTCCATCGGGCCGGCATAGAAGGCGACGTAGCCGGCGATGGCGCGGAAATCCGGCGTCGGATCGGGATAGGCCCAAGCGGCACCGGGAACAGCCGCGCCGGGAATCGCTGCGCCGCCCGCCGTCACGTCGAACAGCACCGCGCGGCCCTTCCATTCGCAGATCCCGGCCCGGTGCGCCGGCCCGAGCACGCCCTCGGCGACGTCGGCGGGCGGGAAGTAGTAGGTCGGCGGATGGCTGGTCTCGAGCACGCGAAACCCGGCCCGCGTCTCGGCGATGGTGCGGCCGCCGAGGACGACCTTCAGCGTCGCGGCGACCGGCTCCAGCCGGGGCGGGCGCGGATAGGCCCACACGCTCTCCTCACCGGGCTTCGTCGGGGATGGGGTCGGATGCATCGCGTCGTCCTCGGTTCGTCTCGTCCGAAACATAGGGCGCCGCGAAGATGCGTTTGCCGAAAACGCGCGGCGTGCTAGCCCCGACCCGACAGCCCGGAGCGCCGCCGTTGGACACGCCCATCGCCCTCTTCCTCGATTTCGACGGCACCCTGGTCGAGATCGCGCCGCGGCCGGACCTCGTCCGGGTCGAGCCCGGGCTGGTGCCGATGCTCCAGGCGCTGCACGCCCGGCTCGACGGGGCGCTGGCGATCGTGACCGGGCGCCCGGTCTCGGTGATCGACGACTTCCTCGCACCCGCCGCCTTCGACGTCGCCGGGCTGCACGGGGTCGAGCGCCGGGTCGACGGCGTCCTCACCGGCGGCAGCCCGGACGACCATCCGGAGCTGCGTGCGCGGATGCCTCGGCTCCGGGCCCTGGTCGCCGACCTCGACGCGGTGCTGATCGAGGACAAGGGCGCCTCGGTCGCCGTGCACTGGCGCCTGGCGAACCCGGCCGATGCCGAGCGGGCGGAGGCCGCGGTCACGGCGATCGCCACCGAGCTGTCGGGCCAGTACCGGCTCCAGCTCGGGAAGGCGGTCGGCGAGATCGTGCCGGCCTCGGCCACCAAGGCGCACGCGATCCGCGCCTTCCTCGAGCACGCCCCCTATGCCGGCCGCCGCGCGGTGTTCCTCGGCGACGACCGCACCGACGAGATCGCGTTCGCCAGCGTCGCGGCGTATGGCGGCCTCGGCATCCGCATCGGGCCCGGCGAGACCGCGGCCGCGCGGCGCCTGGCCGACCCGAACGCGGTGCACGCCTTGCTTGGCAGCTGGGCGGCGGGCGGGATCATCGACCCGGACACGCTGCCGGCGGCCTGAGCCGCGCCGGCGGCTCCATCGGACAGACAGCGACGCGTCGGCCGGGACGGCCCGCGTCGATCGGGAAAGGGTACCGCATGTTCGCGTTTCCGGTCCTCGTCGGCGATATCGGCGGCACCAACGCCCGGTTCGCGGTGGTCGATTCCAAGGGCGCCGCGCCGCGCCCGCTCTCGCACGAGGAGACGGCGCGCCACCCCGACCCGTCGAGCGCCATCCGCGCGGCGCTGGCCAAGCAGGGCGATGAAGGCGGAAAGCCGCCGCGCTCGGCGATCCTGGCCATCGCCGGCCGGGTCGACGGCCCGAAGGTGCAGCTCACCAATGCCCACTGGGTGATCGAGGGCGCGAAGATCGGCGCCGATTTCGACCTCGACTCGTCCGTCGTCGTGAACGATTACGTCCCGGTCGCCGCCGGCGCCGCCGGCATCGCGCCGCACGACCTGACCCCGATCGGGCCGACCGGGCACGCGCCCGGGGGCGCCCGCGTCGTGCTCGGGCCCGGCACCGGCTTCGGCGCCGCGGCCCTGGTGCCGTATTCGGATCGCCTCGCGATCGTCTCGACCGAGGCGGGCCACACCGATATCGGCCCCGCCGACGCGTTCGAGGAGAAGGTCTGGCACGCGCTGGAGCGCGTCGAGGACCGGATCACCGTCGAGACCGTGCTCTCCGGCCCCGGCCTCGCCCGCCTGCACGCCGCGGTGCGCCACGTCAGGACCGGCGAGCCGCCGGAGAAGATCGAGCCGGCGGCGGTGACCCAGGCCGGGCTCGACGCCTCCGACCCGCATGCCGCCGAGGCGCTGGAGCTGTTCGGTAGCGTGCTCGGCCGCGTCTGCGGCGACCTCGCCCTGACGTTCCTGGCCACCGGCGGCGTCTATATCGGCGGCGGCATCGCCCCGCGGATCGTCAAGCTGCTGCAGCAGGGCGGCTTCCGCGATTCCTTCGAGCGGAAGGCGCCGTTCGCCGCGATGATGCGGGCGATCCCGACCAGCGTCATCACGGTCCACGACCCCGCCTTCACCGGGCTCGCGGCCCTGGCGAGCGAGGGCGAGACCTTCGTCTATCACGGGCAGGTTTGGCGCCGGGGGGCGTGATCTTAACGCCGCCCGGCCAGATCATAGCGCGCGGGACGAGCCGTCACGCCGCCGCGAGCGGCTTCGAAACGTCCTCCAGGGACCGCCCCTCGGCCGCCGTGCCGAAGAGGCCGCCGACGATCGAGGCCACCGCCATCAGCGCGGCGCCGACGAGGTAGCCGCCGAAGACCGCGTCGCGGGAGCCGGTCTCGACGAGCGAGCCGAACAGCAGCGGCCCAGACACGCCGCCGATGCCGGTGCCGATCGCGTAGAAGCCGGCGATGGCCAGCGCCCGGATCTCCAGCGGGAAGGTCTCAGCCACCGTGAGGTAGGCGGCGCTCGCGGCGGCGGAGGCGAAGAAGAACACCACCATCCAGACGCCGGTCTGCGCCCAGGCGCCGAACACCTCGATCTTGAACAGGTACCCCGCGCCCGCGAGCAGCAGCGCGGAGATGCCGTAGGTGAAGGCGATCATCGGGCGGCGGCCGACCGTGTCGAACAGGCGCCCTAACAGCACCGGCCCGAGGAAGGAGCCGAGCGCGAACGGCAGCAGGTACCAGCCGACGCTGCCGCCGGGCACGCCGTAGAAGCGCTCCAGCACCAGGGCGTAGGTGAAGAACAGCGCGTTGTAGAAGAACGCCTGCGCGATCATCAGCGACAGCCCGACGAACGTCTGCCGGCGCGAGGTGCCGAACATCGTCCCGAACACCTCCGAGAGCGGCGTGTGGCTGCGGGTGCGCAGCTTCATGCGCTTGCCCGCGTCGACCGGCGGCAGGGTGTGGCCCTCGTCGGTGAAGCGCTTCTCGATGCCGGTGACGACCCGGTCGGCTTCCGCCGTGTAGCCGTGCGTCGCGAGCCAGCGCGGGCTCTCGGGGATCCAGGTGCGCAGCAGCAGGATCACGAGGCCGATGGCGCCGCCGGTGAAGAACGCGACGCGCCAGCCCCAGGCCGGGTCGATCACCTCGGGCTTCAGCAGGACGATCGACAGGAAGGAGCCGAGCGCCGCGCCGATCCAGAACGAGCCGTTGATGACGAGATCGGTCCAACCGCGCACGCGGGCGGGGACGAGCTCCTGGATCGTCGAGTTGATCGCGGTGTACTCGCCGCCGATGCCGGCGCCGGTGAGGAAGCGGAAGATGCAGAAGGAATAGACGTTCCACGACAGGCCCGTCGCCGCGGTCGCCGCGAGGTAGAGGGCAAGCGTGATGAAGAACAGCTTCTTGCGGCCGATGCGGTCGGTGAGCCAGCCGAAGCCGAGCGCCCCCGTGACCGCGCCGACGAGGTAGGACGAGGCGGCCAGGCCGACGTCGAACTCGGTGAAGCTCATCGGCGCCTTGCGCAGCGCCCCGACCAGCGCCCCGGCGAGCGTCACCTCGAGCCCGTCGAGCACCCAGGTGATGCCGAGCGCCACGATGACGAGGACGTGGAACCGGCCCCAGGGCAGCCGGTCCAGTCGCGCCGAGATGTCGGTGTCGACGACCGTGCCCATGGGGGCGCGCTCGGGCGTCTTCTCGCCCGAGGCCGTCTCGACTTTGGTCGCCATGACTGTGTTTACCTTGACTCGAGACTGCTGTTCAGAACGGCGGAGACCAACAAAAGGTTCGGCCGAGCTTTCATCGTTGCGGGCTTTGATGGCGGCATCACCGTGGATGCTCCCCATGAAGCCTCGCCCCGACGTCCGCAAGACCGGTCGCCTCCCGCCCCGCCATTCCTTGGCCGCCCGTTCCGGAGCCCGCCGCCTCGGCCCCTGCCTGCGCGTGGCGATCCTGGGCACGGCCGCGCTCGCCGGCCTCGCCATCGTGCCGACGCACGGCGCCGACGCGACGCTCGCCCGGGACCGGCAGCCGGTCGCGATGTCCGGCGCCGACCGCTGGCGCCTGCGCCCGGCCCAGACCAACATCGTCCTGCCCGCGGCCGCGCAGGCGCGGGTGCGCCCGGCGATGCCGATCCCCGAGGAGCGCCGCCGCGTCCGGCAGGTCTACCCGGCCTATACCGAGATGCGGTGACATCGCCGGGCGCGGGCGTCAGGCGTCGGCGCGCGGATCGAGCGCGTCGGCCAGCCCGTCGCCGAGCCGGTTGAGCGCGACCAGTGTCGCGACCAAGAACGCCGCCGGCCCGGCGAGCATGTGGGGGGCGGATTCGAGGCTGCGCGCGCCCTCCGCGATCAGCACGCCCCAGCTCGTCGCCGGCTCCTGCACCCCGAGGCCGAGGAACGACAGGAAGCTTTCGAGCAGGATCACCCGCGGCACCAGCAGCGTGGCGGCCACCGTCACCGGCCCGAGGGTGTTGGGCACGATGTGCCGGCGCATGATGGTCGCGGCCGAGAGCCCCAGCGCCTCGGCCGCGCGGACGAAGTCGCGGCGGCGCAGCGCCAGCGTCTGGGCGCGGACGATACGGGCCATGTCGAGCCATTCCACGGCGCCGATCGCGATCAGGATCAGCACGAGGCTCGCGCGGAAGAACACCACCAGCACGATCACGAAGAACACGAACGGCAGGGCATAGAGGATGTCGACGACGCGCATCATCGCGGCGTCGACGGCCCCGCCGGCGAAGCCCGCCACGGCGCCGTAGACGATGCCGACGCCGAGGGCGACCAGCGTCGCGGTGAGCCCGATCAGCAGCGAGACGCGGCCGGCCACGAGGCTGCGGCTGAGCAGGTCGCGCCCGTGCACGTCGGTGCCGAGGAGGAAGTGCAGCTTGCGGACCGGTACCGCGACGGTGAGGCGCCGCCCCTCGTCGTCGCGGGCGACGATGCGCGGCTCGCCGAACAGGTCGGAGCGCGGCAGGTAGACGAGGCCGCGCGCGTCGATGGGCGCCTCCGAGGCCAGCACGAGGCGGAGCACGCCGTCCGCCATCTCGGCCTGCGCGACCGCGGCGCGGATGCGGAAGGCGAGGCGATCGAGCGCCGGCCTCAGATGATCCGCGTCGGGCTGCGCCGCGAAGCCGGGGGGAAGCTGGCGCAGGTCGGGGTAGGTCCGCTCCGGCGCATGGCCGGTGAGGAAAGGGCCGACGAGGCAGGCGAGCGTCAGCAGGACAAGCACGGCGAAGGCCGCCGTCGCGCCGCGATGGCGCGAGAGCCGCAGCAGCGCGCGGCGCGTCGGCGGCAGGCGCGGGGGTAGGCTCACGCGTGCAGCCGCAGGCGCGGGTCGAGCCACGCGGAGACGAGGTCGGCGACGAGGTTGAGGGCGACGACGAGGACCGCGACCAGCACCACCGTCCCCATCACCAGCGTGTAGTCGCGGTTCAGCGCGCCCTCGACGAAGTAGCGGCCGATCCCGGGCAGGCCGAAGATGGTCTCGATCACCACCGAGCCGGTGAGCAGGGCGGCCGAGAGCGGCCCGAGGATCGCGACGACCGGCAGCAGCGCGCCGCGCAGCGCGTGGCGGGCGACGCGCCAGGGCGGGAGGCCGAGGCTGCGCATCGTCCGCACGTGCTGCGCGCGCAGCGCCTCCGCCATCGCCGCGCGGGTGAGCCGGGCGATGCCCGCGGCCTGCGGCAGCGCCAGGGTGATCACCGGCAGCACGAGATGCGTCGGCGCGCCGCCCTCCCAGCCGCTCACCGGCAGCCAGCGCAACGACAGGCCGAAGGCGATCTGCAGCAGCGGCGCGACGACGAAGCTCGGCACCGAGAGGCCGAGGGAGGCGCCCGCCCCGACGAGGCGGTCGAGCCATCCGCCGCGGCGGTAGGCCGCCAGCGCGCCGAGGCCGACCCCGAGGATCAGCGAGACGGCGAGCGCCAAGCCGCCCAGGATCATCGAGACCGGCAGGCCGCGGGCGAACAGGTCCGCGACGGTGAGGTCGCGAAACGAGAAGGACGGCCCGAGATCGCCCCACGCCAGGGCGGCGAGGTAGCGCCCGAACTGCACCGCCAGCGGCTGGTCGAGCCCATAGACCCGCCGCAGGTTGTCCATGGCCGCCGGTGCCAGCGGCCGCTCCAGGTCGAATGGGCCGCCGGGCGCGAGCCGCATCAGGAAGAAGCTCGCCGCGATCACCACGAACAGGGTCGGGACCGCCTGCAGCAGCCGGCGCAGGACGTAGCCGGTCATGGGCGATCGGGGCGTCGGAGGCGACGATGCCGCGTCGGAGCGTTCACGCCCGTCGCGCTTCGCGATACCCGGCCCAGATCCCGATCCCGAGCGAGGCCGGCAGCGTGACGGCGAGGTTCGTGCCGTGGTTGAGGTAGAGATCGCCGAAGAACAGCATCGCGAACACGAAGACCCCGAGCAGGATCGGGTGACGCCTGGAGCGGGCCGGGTCGGGCGCCGGCGGTGCGACGTCGTTCATGGAATGCTCCGCTGCCGATGGTCCCGCCCTGTATCGGTCCCCCGCCCCGGCGAGACAAGCGCCGGGGACACGCGCTCAGCCCACCAGCCGCAGAAACCGCGTCGGCGCGGCGTTGCGCAGGTTCGGCACGTAGCCGTGCAGGCGCGGCGAGATCAGGGCCTTCGAGCGCGTGTGCATCACCGGGATCCAAGGCAGGTCGCGCATCGCGAGGCTCTCGGCGCGGGACAGCAGGCCGGCGCGGGCGGCGAGGTCGCGCTCGGCGGCGGCCTCGGCCAGGAGGGCGTCGTATGCGGGGTTCGACCAGTGGCCGGGATTCATGCCGTCGTTGCCGGTGGTGAGCAGGAACAGGAAGTTCTGCGGGTCCGAGTAGTCGGCGATCCAGGACATGCGGGCGACGTCGAAGTCGCCGCCGTCGCGCAGGTAGGCGAAGTGGGTCTTGGCGTCGGTGTAGACGAACCGGGTCTCGATCCCGAGGCCGCGCCACATCTCGGCGACGGCGACGGCGGTGTTGCGGTTGTTGTCGCTGGTGTTGAAGCGGTACTCGACGCGCAGCGGCCGATCCGGCCCGAAGCCCGCTTCCGTGAGCAGGCGCCTCGCCGTGTCCTCGTTGTCGATGGGGAGGCGGGTGCGCCCCTCGGTCTCCGGCGGCGTCCGGTAGTTGTCGAGGCCGGGCGGGCACAGCGAGTAGGCCGGGCTCATGGTGCCGCCCCACAACGCCGCGGCGAGGTATTCGCGGTCGAGCGCCAGCGAGAGGGCGCGGCGGACGCGGACGTCGTCGAAGGGCGGCTTGCGCGTGTTCACCGCCAGGGCGTAGAGCCCGAGCGAGGGTCCCAGCACCACCTGATCGCCGAAGCGGCGGCGGAGCGACGCCATCTGGTCGCCCGGCAGGTCGGCCAGCGAATCGAGCTCGCCCGCATCGTAGCGGCGCACCGCGCTCGAGAGGTCCGGCGTCGGCACGAAGGCGACCTGCGCGATCGCGACCTCGGCCGCCGCGTGGAAATGTGGGTTGCGCCTGAGCACGATGCGGTCGTTCGGCACCGAATCCGCCAGGGCATAGGGGCCGTTCGAGACCAGGTTGCCCGGCCGGGTGAAGCCGTCGCCGAAGCGCTCGACCGAGGGGCGGTGCACCGGCAGCGCGGTCTGGTGCGTCAGCAATTCGAGGAGGTAGGGGGTCGGCGCCTCCAGCGCGATCGTTAGCGTGCGAGGGTCCGGCGCCGCGACGCCGAGCGCCGTCGCCGGCATCGCGCCGCGGTTGATAGCGGCCGCGTTGCGGATCGGAAACAGCACCTCGGCGTACTTCGCCGCCGTCTCCGGCGCGAGGATGCGGCGCAGGGAATAGACGAAGGCCTCGGCCTCGACCGGATCGCCGTTCGACCAGCGCCCGCCTTCGCGCAGGGTGAAGGTGTAGGTCAGCGCATCGTCCGAGATGCGCCAGGATTCCGCCGCGCCGGGGACGATGGCGCCGCGATTGTCGTAGGTGAGAAGGCCGTCGTAGAGGTCGCGCAGGATGTGCGCCTCGGCCACCGTCGAGGAGCGATGCGGATCGAGGGTCTCGGGATCGGCGTCGTTGCCGCGCCGATACGTGGCCTCCGGGGCCGCTCCGGCCCCGGCCGAGCCCCCGAGCAGCAGGGCGCCGGCGCCGGTCAGCCAGCCACGGCGCGGCAGGCGCATCGGCTCAGGCGCCGGTCTCGGGCACGAGCCCGGCGGCCTCGATGCCGGCGACCGCGCAGATCTCGTCGTTGTCCGAGGTGTCGCCGGAGATGCCGACGGCGCCGAGAAGGCGCCCGTCGGCCGCACGGACCAGCACGCCGCCCGGGACCGGCACCAGGGCCGCCGGCCCGACCACGTGGCTCACCGCGGCGACGAAGTAGGGCTGCGCCTCGGCGCGGGCGTGGATCGCCCGCGAGCCGAGGCCGAGCGCGAGCGCGCCGTTGGCCTTGCCCATCGCGATCTCGGCGCGGCGGAGCGAGGTGCCGTCCTCCGCCTGGACACATTTTAGAGAACCGCGATCGTCATATACAACCACCGCAAGCGGCTTCAGGCCGCGCGTTCGCGCCGTCTCCAGGGCGGTGGCGACGATGGTGCGGGCGGCCTCGAGCGTCAGGTCGATCATCGGAACCGAGGGGGATCTTGGGGGACGGACGGCCGCGCGGACGGTCCGCGACGGCCAGGGATCAGGACAGGGAGGCGATCGACGGTGCGTCGCGCGATCATCCATATCGGAATGCCCCGGACGGGGTCCACATCGCTGCAGCAGGTGCTGGCCAACCTGCGGCCGCGGCTAGCGGAAGCCGGCCTGCTCTACCCGGACCTCGCACCCGAAGGCGCCCAGCCCGGGTCCGACGTCAACCACCAGGGATTGGGCGAGGCGCTCGACGGGCGGCGGCCGAAGGCGGAGCGCCGCGCGATGCTCGCGCGCCTCGATCGCGTCCTGTCCGAGACGGACGCCGACACGGTGATCCTGTCCTACGAGGACTTCTCGGTGCAGCGGCCGAGCTTCGGCGTGCCCCGGACGCTGTCCGAGGCGTTCGCCCGCCGGGGCTTCGCGATGGATGTCGTGATGGCGGTCAAGCCGCCGTTCGAGTTCCTGAACTCCGCCTACGCCCACCGCGCGCAGCTGGTGAAGGAGCCGCGCAGCTTCCGCGAATACGCTCGTGCGAACCGCCGCTCCGGGCGGCTCGACTATCGCGCGCTGATCGCGCCCTGGGCGCGGGCGACGGACGGCGCCGTGATCGCCGTGCCGCTGCGCGACGCGCGCTCCGACGCGACGCTGGTCGAGCGGTTCGTCGCCGCGCTCGGGCTGACCGCGCGGCTCGCGCCGATGATGGACGCCGACGCCCTGCGGACCGTGACCAACCGCAGTTCCGGGCCGCTCGCCGTCGAGGCCTCGCGCCGCCTGCGGCACCTCCGGGTCCACCGCCAGGTGGAGGGCCACCCGCGCCGGATCGGCCACGTCCTCGACCAGGCGGCGTGGTCGCGCGGTCTCGATCCGGAGCCGTTCCGCGGCGACGCTCCGGACCTCGCCGAGGAGATCGCCGACCGCTTCGCCGCCACCTGCGCGCGCTTCGCCGACCTCGCCTGGGGCCTGCCGTGGGATCGCGTCGTCGCCGCGGCGCCGGCACGGGCGCCGAACGAGTGGGCCGGGCGGCCGATCCCGCCGGAGACCGAGGCGCAGATCGCGCTCCTGATGCGCGAGACGATGCGCCGCTTCGATTTCCGCAGGCCTCCGGCGTGGCGCCGGATCCCGGCCGAGTGCGCCGAGAGCGCCGCGTTGGGCGCGGCGCGCCTGATCGGCTTCGAATCACGCTGGCGCGTCAGCTGAGCGGCCCCTGTGCGAAGGGCCGTCGCGGGCTAGTTCCGGCGGCGACCCGTCCGCAGGAGACCCGACGATGGCCGAGACCGCCAGACCGCACGTGATCTGCCACATGACCAGCTCCGTCGACGGGCGGATCAAGACCCGCCGCTGGGGGATCGAGGCCGACGACCATTACGAGACGGTGCACGCGCGCCTCGACGGCGATGCCTGGATGTGCGGCCGCGTCACCATGCAGGGCTACGCCGACAGCGCCACGCCGCTCGCCGCCCCGCCCGCCGATGACGGCCCGGTGCCGCGCGAGGACCACGTCGCCCGGCGCGACGCGTCCGGCTACGCGGTGGCCCTCGACGCGAAGGGTCGCCTCGACTGGGGCGCGCGGAACGAGATCACCGGCGATCACGTGGTGGTGGTCCTGACCGAGGCCGTCCCCGACGCGCATCTGAGACGCCTGCGGGCGGGCGGGCAATCCTACCTGTTCGCCGGCACCGAGACGATCGACTTCGCGCTGGCGGTGGAGAAGCTCGGCCGCCTGTTCGGCATCGCCCGCCTCCTGGTCGAGGGCGGCGGCGGCCTCAACGGCTCGATGCTGCGGGCCGGCGTGATCGACGAGCTCAGCCTGCTGCTCGCCCCGGCCGTCGACGGCCTTCGCGGCACGCCCGCGGTGTTCGACGTCGACGGCACCGAGGCCGACTCGCTCGGGGCCAAGCGCCGGCTCGAGCTGAGATCCTGCGAGACCCTGTCCGGCGGGGTGGTCTGGCTCCGCTATCGCGTCGCCGCGGCCTGAGCGGTCAGGCGAGGCCGGCGAAGAACCCGTCGAAGAGCCCCGTCACCGTCGCCGGGTCCTCGAAATGCGGGAAGGCCCCGGTCGGCAGGGCCCGGATCGTCCAGTTCGGCCGGGCGGCGAAGCGCGGCGCGTCGCGGAAGTCGACGAAGTCGCCGCGGCTGCCGTGGAGCATCAGCACCGGGAGCGTCAGCGCCTCGTAGAGCGTGGTGGCGTCGGTCGGGAACAGGTGGCCGGCCACGAAGCAGTAGGGCGCGTGCCGCGCCCCGGGCTGGTGGGCCGAGCGGTAGTCGTAGGCGAACAGCCCCTCGTCGATCCGCTTCGAGCCGAAGGTCTTCTGCAGGAAGAAGCGCATGCTCGGGCGGCTGACGAGGAGGGCGAACAGCGCCGGCCCGAGGAGGCGCGAATCGACGATCGCACGGACGCGCGGGCTGCCGCGGTCGCCGCCCGCCGGCCCGCGCCCGGAGAGGCGCCGGTCGAACCCGGTCGGGCTGATCAGGCCGATCGCACGATAGGCCTCCGGCCGCTCGACCACGGCGCGGGCGAGGTAGGAGGCCGAGAGCGAGAGCGCGATCGCGTCGATGCGGACGCCGCCGTGCCGGCGCGCGATCGCGTCGGCGACGGCGTGGATCGCGTCCGCCATCACCCGCGGGTTGTAGAGCCGGCGCGAACGTTCGGAGAAGCCGAAGCCCGGCAGATCGAGGGCGTAGACCGGGCGCCGCCCCTGCGCATGCAGGTAGAGCGGGCGGACCTCGTAGGCGTTGGCGGCGGCGTTGATCGAATGGATCAGCAGCAGCGGCATCCCTTCGGCCTCGGCCGAGCCGTAGACGCTCACCCGGCCAGCCGCCGTGTCGATCACCTCCCGCCGCCCGGGAAGGGCAGGGGGTAAGCCGTCGGGGCTCGTCGCCATCGCCTTGCGCCTCGTCTCGGGACGGATCGGTCGTCGCGACAACGGGATGAGCGGGCGGAACGTTGCCTGGCGCCGCCTGGTGCCTCGCCGTCGCATCGCGCCCGCGGCGCCGCACCCGGCAGCCGTTGACAGGGGGGCGGCGGTGTCGCGATCGTCCCCGGCCGAGGGGTGCCGGGTTCGTGGAACGCCGGATGCGCCGGCGACGCGAGGGAGTGACGGACCATGGCTCAGGCGGAGATCGGCGCGATCGAGCGCGCCACCCTGCGCACGGTGACGTGGCGCATCCTGCCGTTCCTGATGCTGGCCTACTTCGTCGCCTTCGTCGACCGGGTGAACGCGGGCTTCGCCGCCCTGCAGATGAACCAGGACATCGGCCTGTCGCCGGCGCAGTTCGGCCTCGGCGGCGGCCTGTTCTACGTGTCCTACGTGTTGTGCGAGGTGCCGAGCAACGTCGCGATGGAGCGCTTCGGCGCCCGCATCTGGCTCGCGCGGATCATGATCACCTGGGGGCTCGTCTCGGCCGGGATGGCCTTCGTCGTGGGCCCGGTCTCGTTCTACGCGGTGCGTCTGCTGCTCGGGGCGGCCGAGGCCGGGTTCTTCCCCGGCGTGATCCTCTACCTGACCTACTGGTACCCGCGCGCCTATCGCGGGCGGATCGTGGCGATCTTCATGGTCGCGATCCCGATCTCGAGCTTCCTCGGGTCGCCGCTCTCGGCCTGGCTGCTCGGCACCGACGGGATGCTCGGCTTCCGCGGCTGGCAGTGGCTGTTCCTCATCGAGGCGGTGCCGGCGGTGCTGCTCGGCATCCTCGCCTTCGTCCTGCTGCCGGACGGCCCCGCCCGCGCGAGCTGGTTGACGCCGCAGCAGCGCGCCTGGCTCACCGAGCGCCTGGCCGACGACCGGGCCTCGGTGGTGGAGGGCGCGAGGAGGCCCGCCGGCCACCTCTCGCTGCGGCAGGTGATGACCAACCGCTACGTGCTCGCCGCCTCGCTGATCTACGCCGGCGCCTCCGGGGCGAGCCAGTGCCTGTCGCTGTGGCAACCGCAGATCATCAAGTCCTTCGGCCTGACCAACCTCGAGACCGGGCTGCTGAACGCGATCCCCTTCGGCATCGCCTCGGTGCTGATGATCGTCTGGGGGCGGTCCTCGGACAGGCGGCGCGAGCGCGTCTGGCACACCGCGCTGCCGCTCGGGCTGCTGGCCGCCAGCCTCGCCGCGTCTGTGCTGACGAGCCAGCTCTGGCCGACGATCCTGATCCTGTGCCTCGCCAACACCGCGACCTACACCGTGAAGGGCCCGTTCTGGGCGCTCTCGACCGAATGGCTCTCGGCGGGCGCGGCCGCGGCCGGCATCGCCCAGATCAACGCCATCGGCAACATCGGCGGGTTCCTCGGCACCTACCTCCTCGGCGTCATCAACGACGCGACGGGAAGCTACCCGCTGGGGCTGATGCCGCTGGTGATCCTCTCCGCCATCGGCTGCGCCCTGGTGCTGGGGCTTGGAAAGGCGAAGTCGCCGGCGCCCGCGCCGGCGCGGGCCTGAGGCCACCGGGAGAGGGGACCGGCGCCTTACCTGGTTCAGGGCATGGCCCGCGTGACCGCCCCTGCCGATGTCGACGCCGCGACAGCCACTGGCCCCTCCCATCGGTCCCGAACCGATGCGAACGCCCGCACGACCGGCAGCACCGCCTTCGCGAGCCGGATCTGGCCGGGCAGTCGCGCGACGCTCAGCGGCGCGTGCTTCAGCTTCGGGCTGGCGCGCTCGGCCTCCGCGACGACCTGGCCGACAAGGGGGAGGGCGGCGATCCGCGCCGCCTCGTCCGCCGGGATGCCGAGGCGGCGCGCCCAGGCCGTGCTCGTCCCGAGCCGGCCGGAGGCATGGAGCCGGCGCAGGCGGCGGCGCCAGAGGTAGCGATGGAGCGCGCGCGGCACCGGTTCGAGTCGCGCGTCGCAGAGCGCGCCGGGATCCTCGCAGCGGGAGCGGATGGTGTCGGCAACCCCGCCCGGCGCCCGGCCGGTGAGGCGGGCGGAGATGAACACCAACACCGCCGGGTCGTGGCGGACCCGGAACCCGTGCGCGAGGAGGCGGGCGACGAAGGCGCCGTCCTCGCCGAGGGCGATCTCCGGCATGCCGCCGACCCGGGCGTAGGCGTCGCGGCTGACGGCGAGCGTCGCGCCGATGGTGGTGCGGTGGCACGGCCACGGGTCGTTCGGATCGGGGTCGATCCGCGCCTCCGCCTCGGTCAGGAGCGCGCTGTAGGCGTCTTCCAGGCGTCCGCGGGCCGGGAGCGAGGGCGGCAGCAGGGCCGCCTCCTCGGGGATCAGCTCGACCCGGCCCGCGACCGCGTCGGCGCCGGCCGCGAGCGCGCGCAGGTTGGCGAAGACCCAGTCCGGCGGCACGCGGCTGTCGGCGTCGGTGGACAGGATGGTGCCGGCGCCGCCGAGCCAGCCGGCGGCCGCGTCCATCGCCTTGCGCCGGGCCCAGCCGGCATGGGCGCCGGCATATTCCATTTCGATCACCCGCACCGGCACGGAAAGCCGCGGCACCAGCTCGGCGATGATGCGGGCGGTGTCGTCCGTGCAGTTGTTGAGGAAGAGCACGATGCCGAGGCGGCCCGGGGCCAGGCCCTGCTGCGCATCGAGGGCGTCAAGGCAGAAGCCGATGCGCTCGGCCTCGTTGCGCACGGGGATGGCGACGACCGTGTCCGGCCCACCGGCCGCCGGCGTCGTCGGCGCGATGGCATCGAGCACGACCGTATCAGGCATCATCCATCCTCGATCGCCGACGCTCTCCCGCACGGCGACGGTTCGTATCGTGGAACGTCGACATCCTGTCGCGGGCCGCGCCTGTACAGGGGCTGAAGGCCGATCAGGCCGCCGCCTCGATCTCCCCGCTCACCGAGAGCCATTCCTCCTCGGCGGCCCCGAGCGCCGCGACCGCGTCGGCGCGCATCTTCGCGATCTCGCCGGCCTTGGCCGCGTTCTGGAGGAAGGCGGTGCCGTCGCCGAGCGCCGCGTCGATCTTGGTGATGGCGGCGGTGAGCTTGTCCATGCGCGCCTCCAAGCCTTCGAGCCGCTTGCGCAAGGGGGCAAGCGCGGCGCGGCGCTCCACCGCCGAGCGCCGCGCCTCGGCCTGCTTGCCGCCCGAGGCGTCCTCGTCGCGGGCGGCGTCGCGCTCGGGACCGGCCAGCACGAGGCGCCGGTAATCGTCCATGTCGCCGTCGAAGGTTTTCACGGAGCCGTCGGCGACCAGCCAGAGCCGGTCGGCGCAGGCCTCGACCAGGAAGCGGTCGTGGCTGACCAGGATGACCGCGCCCTCGTAGTCGTTGATCGCCTCGACCAGCGCCTGCCGGCTCTCGATGTCGAGGTGGTTGGTCGGCTCGTCGAGGATCAGCAGGTGCGGCCCCTCGAAGGCGGCGAGCCCCATCAGCAGGCGGGCCTTCTCGCCGCCCGAGAGCTGCGAGACCGGCGTGTCCGCCTTGTTGGCGGGAAACCCGAGCCGGGCGGTGGCGGCGCGCACCCGCGCCTCGGGGGCGTCCGGCATCAGCGTGCGCAGGTGCGCCACCGCGTTCTCGGCCGGGCGCAGCTCGTCGAGCTGATGCTGGGCGAAGTAGGCGACCTTCATCTTCGAGGAGCGGCGCAGCTCGCCGGACAGCGCGTCGAGCCGGCCGCCGATGAGCTTGCAGAAGGTCGACTTGCCGTTGCCGTTGGCGCCGAGCAGCGCGACGCGGTCGTCGGGGGCGAGGCTGAGGTTGAGGCCCGAGAGCACGATGCGGTCGGGGTAGCCGGCCGCCACCCGCTCCATCGCCACGATCGGCGGCGAGAGCGGCTTCTCCGGGCTCGGCAGGTGGATCACCGGCACGTCGTCCTCGATCAGCCCGGCGATCGGCACCATCTTGGCGAGCTTCTTGACGCGCGACTGCGCTTGGCGCGCCTTCGTCGCCTTGGCCTTGAACCGGTCGATGAAGCTCTGGAGATGCGCCCGCTCGGCATCCTGCTTCACCTTGGCCTTGGCCTGCAGCATCCGCTTCTCGGAGAGCTGCTTGGCGAAGGAGGTGTAGCCGCCGCGGTAGATCGTCAGCTTGCCGCGGTCGAGGTGCAGGATGTGGTCGACCGACTCGTCGAGCAGGTCGCGGTCGTGGGAGATGATGATCGCGGTGCGGGGATAGCGCTCGAGGTAGTCGTAGAGCCAGATCGTGCCCTCGATGTCGAGGTAGTTGGTCGGCTCGTCCAGCAGCAGCAGGTCGGGCTCGGAGAACAGCACCGCGGCGAGCGCCACGCGCATCCGCCAGCCGCCCGAGAAGTCCGAGCACGGCCGGTTCTGCGCCGCCGCGTCGAAGCCGAGGCCGTGCAGGATCGCCGCCGCGCGGGCCGGCGCCGAATGCGCGCCGATGTCGACGAGCCGCGTCTCGATCTCGGCACGGCGCAGCCCGTCGGCGCCCTCCGCCTCGGCCATGAGCTTCGCGCGCTCGGTGTCGGCGGCGAGCACGACCGCATGGAGCGTCTCGGGCCCGGCCGGCGCCTCCTGCGCCACCGCGCCGATGCGCATGCCCTTGGGCATCGAGACCGCGCTCGCATCCACCGGCCACTCGCCGAGGATCGCCTTGAACAAGGTGGTCTTGCCGGCGCCGTTGCGGCCGACGAGGCCGACGCGGGCGCGGTCGGGGATCGAGAAGCTCGCGCCGTCGAGGATCAGGCGCTCGCCGATGCGGAGGGTGAGGTCGTTGACGCGGAGCATGGGGCGTTCTGGCGAGACCGGCGCCCGGTGGCAAGCGTGCGGTGCCATGCGCTTGAGTCGTGGGACGCCTCAGACCAGATCCCAAGCCGTCGGGTCGGACATCAGCTTGGCGACCAGCGCGTGGTTGAGCTCGTGCCCGGTATGGGCCGCCGTCAGCCGCCCGAGGATCGGATGGCCGGCGAGCGCGAGGTCGCCGACGAGGTCGAGGACGCGGTGGCGCACCGGCTCGTCGGGCACCCGCATCCCGCCGACGATCCCCCCGCGCACGATCATCGCCGCCGAGCGCGCGCCGCAGCCCTGCAGGAACGGCTTGCGCGTCGCGAAGCCGTAGGCGCGCCCGAGCATCGCGCGCCAGTAGCGCCCGAAGCTGCGCGCCGGCGCGATCTCCGCGAGGAAGACGTCCGGCGTGACCGGGCCGGACCAGTCGAGCGGGCCGAAATGCGCCAGCGCGAGGTGGGCGGAGACGTGGAGCCCGTCATGCGGCGCGATGCGCAGCGTGCGCCGGCCGTCCACCACCTCGACGGTTCGCAGCACCCGGATCATGCGGCGCGGCTCGCCATTCTCGATCCGGCCCGCCGCGCGGATCGCGCGGCACCAGGGCACCGCGCTGCCGTCGAAGATCGGAAGCTCCTCGGCATCGATCTCGACGAGCGCCTCGTCGATGCGCTCGGCCGAGAGCGCGGCGAGCAGGTGCTCGACGGTGCGGACCAGCGGCCCCTCCGGCGAGCGCAACGCCGTGCACAAAGGCTGGCGCTCGCGCAGGGTCCACAGCGCCGGGACGTCGACCGTTCGCCCGCCGTGAAGCCGCCGGCGGAAGACGATGCCGTGCCCGGGCGGGGCCGGGCCGACGCGGACGGTCGCGCGGCGCCCGGTGTGAAGCCCGCGTCCCGCCAGCGTGAACGCGGCCCCGAGGGTCGCCCGACGACCGCCGAACACGGGACCGGCCGGGGCGTGGCGCGCGTCGAGGGGGATCGAAATCGCCGCGCGTCCCGGCGCGAAAAGGTCGGGCGGTGAGCCCGGAGGCCTTCGATCGGGGGGCAACAGGCGCGGCATTCCGGATCCCGGGCGCCCTCGCAGGCCGAATGCGGTCCTTCACCTAAGCGACGTCGGCGCGAACGGGAAATCACAGTCTCGCGTAGTCCGGCGCGGCCCCATCCACCTCCATCGCCGACGGTCGGCTTGACCGGTGACGACCCGGTCGTCACGATCCCGCAACAAGCTCGACGACGCGATGCTCCGGGTCGGGCCGGTCGCGCGGACTTTCAGACGGTCCGCGGCGCGGCGGTCCCGGCGCATCGCGAAGGGACCGGTTTTCGATGGCACGGCTCTCCACCATTCCGTTCTTCAAGGAGCCGGGCATCGAGCTCGGCCCCTTCGAGACGCGCTGCCACTGGCGCCGCTTCGACGAGAACGAGGTGCTGGTCGACTTCGACGACGTCTCCACCGACGTCTACTTCCTCGCCACCGGCGAGGTGCGCATCCTCAACCGCACGCAGTCCGGCAAGGAGGTGATCCTGGGCGAGATGCGCGGCGGCGCGTTCTTCGGGGAGCTGTCGGCGCTGGACGGCGTCGGCCGCTCGGCCAACGTCACGGCGCTGACCCGCGGCGAGCTCTGCGTCGTCCCGGCCTCGGTGTTCCGGCAGATGGTGTTCGCCTCGGAAGCCATCGCCGACCGGCTGTTCCGCCTGCTGACCAAGCGCGTGCGCGAGCTCAACACCCGCCTGATGGAGCACGCGCTGCTCGACCTGCGCCACCGCCTCTATGCCGAGCTGCTGCGGCTCTCGGTGCCGCGCGCGGGCGGGGGCGACGAGCGGGTGGTGACGCCGCCGCCCTACCACCACGTGCTCGCCGCCCGCATCGGCTGCCGCCGCGAGCAGGTGACCCGCGAGTTCACGGTGATGGCGGCCGAGGGCCTCGTCGACCGCACCCGCGGCGCCCTCGTGATCCGCCGGCCGGACCTGCTGGAGGCCCGGGTCGCCGAGGCCCTGCGCGAGGACGGCTGAGCCCTTGTCCGCGCCGCTGCTGCGACTCGAGAACCTGACCAAGCGGTTCGGGGCCGGAACGGCCGTCGACGCCGTCTCCCTCGACCTGGCGGCGTCCGAGTTCTTCTGCCTGCTCGGGCCTTCGGGGTGCGGGAAGAGCACGCTGCTGCGCCTGATCGCCGGGTTCGAGGCGCCGAGCTCGGGCACGATCCGCCTCGGCGACCAGGACCTCGCCGCGCTGCCGGCCCATCGCCGGCCGGTGAACATGATGTTCCAGTCCTACGCGCTGTTCCCGCACGTGAGCGTCGGCCGGAACGTCGCCTACGGGCTCGATGGCCTCGTCGCCGGCCGCGCGGCGACGGCCGAGCGGGTCGCCGCGCTGCTGCGCCTCGTGCGCCTCGAGGGCTTCGCGGACCGCGCGCCGGCGACGCTCTCGGGCGGCCAGCGCCAGCGCGTGGCGTTGGCCCGGGCGCTCGCCCGCGAGCCGCGGGTGCTGCTCCTCGACGAGCCGATGGCGGCCCTCGACCGCACGCTGCGCGAGGAGACGCAGGCGGAGCTGCGCGCGCTGCAGCGCCGCCTCGCCACCACCTTCGTCGTCGTCACCCACGATCCCGCGGAGGCGATGACCCTGGCCGACCGCATCGGCGTGATGGATCGCGGCCGGCTCGTGCAGGTGGGCCGCCCGGCCGACCTCTACCGCCGGCCGGCCACGCGATTCGTCGCGGGCCTGCTCGGCGACGTGAACCTCATCCCCGGCCGCCTCGGGGCGGAGGAGCCCGGCCCGCATCGCGGCGTCGAGAGCGCGGTGGGACCGCTGCTTGCGCGCGCGCCGGACGCGCCGCTTTCAGCCGGCGCCGACATCGTCCTCGCCGTGCGTCCCGAAGAACTGAGCCTGAGCGGGGAGGGCGTGCCCGGGACGCTGATCGAGGAGACCTTCCTCGGCGACCGCACCCGCCGCGTCGTCCGCCTCGCCGACGGCACCTGCCTGCGCGCGACAACCGCGCCGGGCGAGGGCGCGCCGGCCGTGGGCGAAGCGGTCGCGGTCCGCTTCGCCCCCGACGCCGCGACGATCCTGCCGGCATGAGAGGACGAGCGATCCCCACGATCATCGTCATGCCTCGCGCGTCGACGTCGCCACCCGTTCCCTCCCCCCTCTGCGGGGGGAGGGAAGGCCGGACGGCTCCGCTCGCGCGATGTGAGAATATCGGCGCCTCGGTGGCCGGAAGGGGAAAGAGGTCGATGCGATGACCGCACCGTCGCGTGCGCGCGCTCTTGCAGCCCTTCTCCGCCTGCCGGTCTGGCTCTGGCTCGGCGCCTTCTTCCTGGTGCCGTTCGTCATCACCTTGAAGATCAGCCTGTCGGAGCCGGCGACCGCGATGCCGCCGTACCTGCCGGTGCTCGACTGGCGGGGCGGCGCGGGGGATTGGTCGGACTTCCTCAGGGCGCTCAATTTCGAGAACTACGTCACGCTCGCCACCGACGCGCTCTATCGCGACGCGGCCCTGACGTCGCTGGCCTACGCGCTCGCGGCGACCGCGATCCTGGCGGGCATCGCCACGCCGCTCGCCTACGCCATCGCCCGCAGCCCGGCGGCGCGCCAGCCGCTGCTCGTCGCGCTCGTCGTGGTGCCGTTCTGGACGAGCTTCCTGATCCGGGTCTACGCCTGGATCGCGATCCTGAAGCCCGAGGGCCTGCTCAATCTCGGGCTGCTGCGCCTCGGGCTGATCGCGCAGCCGCTGGAGATCCTGAACACCCCCGCCGCGGTGCTGATCGGCCTCGTCTACGCCTACCTGCCGTTCATGGTCCTGCCGCTCTACGCGGTGCTGAGCCGCCTCGATCCGGCGTTGCGCGAGGCGGCGGCCGACCTCGGCGCCTCGCCGACGCGGGTGTTCTGGACCGTGACGCTGCCGCTCGCCCTGCCCGGGCTGCTGGCGGGCGCGGCGCTGTGCTTCATCCCCATGGTCGGCGAGTTCGTGATCCCGGACCTGCTCGGCGGCTCCGAGACGCTGATGCTCGGGCGCGTGCTCTGGAGCGAGTTCTTCACCAACCGCGATTGGCCGCTCGCCTCGGCGGTGGCGATCCTGCTGCTGGTTCTCGTCGTCGGCCCGGTGGTGCTGTTCCGCGACGCCGCCGCCGAGGCCGCGAGCGGCGAGGGCGCACCATGACCGCGCATCGTCCGACCGCGCTCACCCGCACGGCGCTGCTCCTCGGGCTCGGCTTCCTGTACGCGCCCATCCTGGTGCTGGTGGTCTACTCGTTCAACGCCTCGGCCCTGGTCACGGTGTGGGGCGGGTTCTCGACACGGTGGTACGGCGTCCTGCTCGCCGACGGGCCGTTGCTCGAGGCCGCCTGGGTGTCGCTCCGCGTCGCGACGCTGTCGGCCGTCATCGCGACGGCGCTGGGCACGCTGGCCGCCCTCGCGCTCGCGCGGCACGGACGCTTCCGCGGGCGCACGCCGTTCACCGGGCTCGTCACCGCGCCGATGGTGATGCCGGAGGTGATCACCGGCCTGTCGCTGCTGCTGCTGTTCGTCGGGGTCGGCATCGACCGCGGCCTCGGCGCGATCGTCGTCGCCCACGCCACCCTCGGCACCGGCTTCGTCGCGGTCGTGGTCGCCGCCCGCCTGCGCGGGCTCGACCGCGACCTGGAGGAGGCCGCCGCCGACCTCGGCGCCGGGCCGTTCCGGGTGTTCAGGACGGTGACGCTGCCGCTGCTCGCCCCCGGCATCGCCGCCGGGTTCCTGCTCGCCTTCACCCTGTCGCTCGACGACCTCGTCGTCGCGAGCTTCGTCTCGGGGCCCGGCGCGACCACCCTGCCGATGCGGCTCTACAGCCAGGTCCGGCTCGGCGTGAACCCCGAGATCAACGCAGCCTCGACGCTGCTCATCGCCGCGGTCGGCCTCGCGGTCGGCGCCGCGACGTGGCTCGGCGCCAGGCGGGGCGGCCGAGCCGCGGTGTAAGTTTCAGGCGAGCGCCACCGTGTAGGCCGCCTCGGTCTTGCTGCGGATCTCCTCCTCGGTGACGCCCTCCGCGAGCTCGATCAGCCGCATCCCGCCGTCGCCGTGCTTGTCGATCGTGAACACGCCGAGGTCGGTGATGACGAGGTCGACCACGTGCGTGCCGGTGAGCGGCAGGTCGCATTCCTTGAGCAGCTTCGGGCTCTCGGTGCCGTCCTTGTTCTTCGCCACGTGCTCCATCACGACGACGACGCGCTTGACGCCGGCCACGAGGTCCATGGCGCCGCCCATGCCCTTCACCATCTTGCCGGGGATCATCCAGTTGGCGAGATCGCCGTTTCCGGCCACCTGCATGGCGCCCAGGATCGACAGGTTGATGTGGCCGCCGCGGATCATCCCGAAGGAATCGGCCGAGGAGAAGTAGCTCGTCGTCGGCAGCGCCGTGATCGTCTGCTTGCCGGCATTGATCAGGTCGGCGTCCTCCTCGCCCTCGAACGGGAACGGCCCCATGCCGAGCATGCCGTTCTCCGACTGGAGCTGCACCGACATGCCCTTGGGAATGTAGTTCGACACCAGCGTCGGGATGCCGATTCCGAGGTTCACGTAGAAGCCGTCTTCCAGCTCACGCGCGGCACGCGCCGCCATCTGCTCGCGGGTCCAGGCCATTTTTCGATCTCCTGATGTGGGGCGCGTCCCGCGCCGTCCGCCGCACCCGCGGCGACGCGCTTCGCGCTTGCGGCCTCACGGCCGGGTTCCTGTGGGGCGCGTCCCGCGCCGTCCGCCGCACCCGCGGCGACGCGCTTCGCGCTTGCGGCCTCACGGCCGGAGGTCGTCGCGGGCTCAGACGGCGCCGCCGCCGGCCGCGGCCGGAGCGGCCTCGGCGCGCTTGCGCACCGTGCGCTGCTCGATCCGCTTCTCGCGCCCCGGAACGTGGATGATCCGCTTCACGAAGATGCCGGGGGTGTGGATGTCGTCGGCGTCGATCTCGCCGGGCTGCACCAGGTGCTCGACCTGCGCCACCGTCATCGTCGCGGCGGTCGCCATCATCGGGTTGAAGTTCCGCGCGGTCTTCCGGTAGCGCAGGTTGCCCTCGGTGTCGCCGGTATGGGCGTGGACGATGGCGAGGTCCGCGAACAGCCCGCGCTCCATCACGAAGTGCTCGCCGTCGAATTCGCGCACCTCCTTGCCTTCGGCCACCTTCGTGCCGACGCCGGTCTTGGTGAAGAAGGCCGGGATGCCGGCCCCGCCCGCGCGGATGCGCTCGGCCAGCGTCCCCTGCGGATTGAACTCGATCTGGAGCTCGCCGCCGAGGTACTGCCGGGCGAACTCCTTGTTCTCGCCGACATAGGACGAGATCATCTTCGCGACCTGCCGGGTCTCGAGCAGCTTGCCGAGGCCGACGCCGTCGATGCCGGCGTTGTTCGAGACGATGGTCAGCCCCTTCACGCCCGATTCCCGCACCGCCTCGATCAGCTCGTCGGGGATGCCGCAGAGGCCGAAGCCGCCGCACATCACCATCATGTCGTTCTTAAGCAGCCCCGCGAGCGCCGACGTCGGATCCGCATAGACCTTCTTCATGGACACTGAACCCTTCCGGCCCGCGCGCGATCGCGCCGACATTCGTTCCGCGAAAGCTGTCCCCGATTCCGGCGCGCCGGTAAAGGCGCCCGGCGTCGGGAAGCGCGGCCCCGGCCGTCCGCACGACGGCGGCGGGGACGGCCGGGCGCTGCGGGCAGACAAAGCCGATCGGACGCTTTAAGGGAATCACCCGAACGGTCCGATGCATGACGGCGGGGTGAGCCTGAAACATCCGGGGCCGCTCGTCGTCCCCCGTCGCGACTTCGCCGCCCCTCGGGCGGCCCGCGACGTGCCTGCCCGGAGTGCAATGTCGCCGCGCCGCCTCCTTCTCGCCGTCGGCTTCGCGTCGCTCGCCGTCCTCGGGACCGGCCTCGCGACCCTGCCCTGGCCGGTCGGCACCCCGACGGCGGCGGCCTTCGTCAGCCGCGGCCTGCGCGATTTCGGCTTCGCGCTCACCGCCGAGGGCGCGACCACGATGACGTTGCTGCCCCTGCCGCGCCTGAGCTTTACCCGCACCCGGATCACCGCCGCGCAGGCCGGCGGCCCGGCGCTGATCGAGGGCGGCAGCCTCGATCTCGACCTCAACCCGCTCGCCCTGCTCTCGGGCCAGGCCGACCTCGGCTCGCTCGCGCTGGGGGGCGTCACGATCCACATGCCGGAGGGCGCCGACGATCCGCGCTGGGCCGAGCCGGTGCGCCGGACCGCCGCGCGGCTCGGCCAAGGCGGCACGAATCACCCGCGCCGGATCACGCTGACCGGCGCGACCCTCGACGCGGCGAGCCCCGGCGGCGGCGCGCAGGCGGTCGACCTCACCCTCGCTTGGCCGCTCTGGAGCGCCGGCCTCGACGCGGCGGCGAGCTTCACCTGGCGCGGCGCGCGCACCAGCGTCGCGCTCATCGGCCTGCGCGCGAACGACCTGCTGAGCGGCGCCGCGTCGCCGTTCAGGCTCGATGCCGCCTGGCCCACCGGGAGCTTGGCCGCAGAGGGCAGCGCCCGGACCGCGGGAGGCCTCGCGATCCAGGGGCAGGGGCGGATCGAGACGCGTTCGCTTTCCGAGACGATGGCCTGGATCGGCAGCGACGTGGCCTTGGCCCCCTTCATCCGGACGCTGGCCCTCGACGGACGCTTCGAGGCCGCCGGCCGCACGATGGCGTTCTCCAGCCTGCGCGCCACGTTCGGCGACGACGTGCTCGAGGGCGCGGGGTCCGTGAGCCTCGGCGAGGCCCGCACCGCGGTCCAGGCCACGCTCGCCAGCGACAGCCTGAACCTGGCGCCCCTGCTCGGCGGCCTGATGCAGATCTTCGGCGGATCGACGGTCGACGGCGCCCTCCAGGGCGCTCAGGCGATCGCCCTGGGCCCGCTCACGGGCGGAGACCTCGACCTGCGCATCTCGGCGGCCGAGAGCCGGATCGGGCCGGTCCTCCTGAACGATCTCGCGGCGAGCGTGCTGGTGCGGCCCGGGGCGGTCGAGGTCGCCCTCAACCGCGCCGAGCTCCAGGGCGCGACCCTGAAGGGCCGGGTCGCCCTGTCGGCGACCGGCGCGGACGGGGCCGAGACCGAGGTCAAGGCGCAGGGCGCCTTCGACCGGCTCGACCTCGGCGCCCTCCTGCTCGACCTCGGCGAGTCGCGCTGGGTTCACGGCGGCACGCAAGGGCAGTTCGCCCTGGAGAGCACCGGGCGCGATGCGGCGGACCTCACCGCGCACGTCGCCGGACGGGCCGCCTTCGCCATCGACGGCGGCGTGCTCGCCGGGATCGACCTCGCCGACGTCCTGCATCGCAACGGGGCGGTCGCGCCCGGCGCGCTCGCCCGCCGCAACGGCCGCACTCCGTTCGAGCGGGCCGCGATCACGTTGAAGTTCGCCGATGGGATCGGCGAGATCGGCGAGGGCACCCTTAAGGCCGCCAACCTCACGGGCATCCTGCGCGGCCAGGTCTCGCTGCCGGCGCGCAGCGTCCGGGCCCGGGCGGAACTCGGCCCGAAGGCCGGGGGCGACAACGCCCGTGCAAGCCTCGCCTTCGACATCGACGGCCCGTGGGCCGGGATCCGCGTCCGCACCAGCCAGAAGGGCGCCGATCCGGACCAACGCGAGGACGCGCCGTCGTCCCTGCCCCTGCACGTGCCGACCTCGGTCGTGATTCCCGGCTCGGCGCGCGCCTACGCCCCCTGATCCGGAGTTCGGGCGAAGCTCGGATCCGCCATCCCGCGACGATCAATCGGCCTTGGGACGATCCGGCCTCTCGGTTTCGGACCGGGCCAGCTCCCGCCAGCGCAGCACGAGGCCCTCGAATGCGGCGAGGTCGTCGGCGCCGAGGCGCCCGAGCGTCCGCCCGACATAGGCCGCCTGCGCCGCGAGCCCCTGCGCGGCGAGGTCGGCGCCGGCCGGCGTGAGGTGGAGCGCATGCGAGCGCCGGTCGCCGGGGATCGGGCGGCGCTCGACCAGCCCGGCCTCGACCAGGCGGTCGATCAGACCGGAGACGTTGCCCTTCGTGACGTAGAGGCGCGCCGCCAGGTCCTGCTGGGTCAGGCCCTCGCGCTCGGTCAGCGTCGAGAGCACGTCGAATTGCGGGATCGACAGGCCGATGCCGCGCAGCGTCCCGCTCATCGCCGCCGTGACCCGCCGGTTGAGGCGGATGAAGCGGAACCAGACGCGCAGGGGATCGACCGCGGCGTCGGCAGGATCCGGATCGGGGACGGGGCGGGTACGCGGCATCACGGGGCCAAGCTATAGCAGACCGGGCGATCCCGGCGAGTGGCGCGGCCACGCGCCGGCCGGTATAGCGTTCGCGACCCCGAAGCCAGACACCAGCCATGCGCCGCCTTCTCGTCGAGGAACCCGTCACCCGCGCCGGCCCCCTGGCCCGGTGGGCCGCCCTGTTCTCGCTCATCGTGTCCGGCATCGCGATCGTGCTGGTCCGCGATCCCCGTACGGAGGCCGGGCCGGCGCTGGCGACGCTGGCCGCGGGCCTCGGCGTCGCGGTGCTGGCCGTCGCGCTCGCCGGGTTCGCCTTCGTCCGGGTCTGGCGGGAAGGCGCCCGCGGCCTCGGTGCGGCGCTCGGCGGGCTGGTTCTCGCGATGCTGGTGCTCGCCTACCCGGCCTACGCGGCGCTGCGGGGCTTCCGGCTGCCGGCGCTGACCGACGTGACCACCGACATCGACAACCCTCCGGCCTTCTCGCGCTCGCGCGCCGCGTTCGCCGCCCGGAACGGGCGCTACCCCGCCGATCCCGACCTCCCGACCCGCGAACGGCAGCGCGCCGCCTATCCGCAGATCGCGCCGCTGACCCTCGACATCGACGCCGACGAGGCGTTCGAGCTGGCGCGCAAGGCGGCGGTGAACCGCAAGTGGCAGATCGTCGAGGCGATCCGCCCCGGCGGGCGGACCGGCAACGGCCGGATCGAGGCGGTCTCGCGCAGCCTCATCCTCAACCTGCCCGACGACGTCACCATCCGCGTCCGGCCGCGTGCCGACGGCGCCCGCATCGACGTCCGCTCCGCCTCGCGGCTGGGCACGCGCGATTTCGGCGTCAACGCCGACCGCATCCGGGCCTATCTCGACGAGGTCGCGAACCTCGCGCTCGCCGTGAAGTAGCGTCGGGCGGCCGCGCGCGGCGGGCGGTCTCGCGCCTCAGCCGGCCGGCGAGGGGCCCGGTGCGAAGATCCCGTCGAGGCGCGGCGCGCCCTGCGTCGCCACCAGCCCGCGCGCGACGAGATCCTCGAGGTGGGCGAACACCGACAGCGCCGCCGCGCCGCGCAGGCGCGGATCGAGGTTCTGGTACGTGGCCGCGACGATCGCCGGGATGGTGTCGTCGCCGGCGGCGATGCGCGCGCGGATCGAGGCCTCGCGGTGGCGGCGGTGGTTGGCCAACCCGCGCACGAAGCGCCGGGGATCGCGCACCGGGCCGCCATGGCCCGGCCAGTAGATGGTCTCGTCGCGGCCCCTGAGCTTGTCGAGCGAATCCATGTAGGCGCGCATCGAACCGTCCGGCGGCGCGACGATGCTGGTCGACCATGCCATGACGTGATCGCCGGAGAACAAGGCCGCCTCCTCCGGCAGGGCGAAGGCGAGGTGGTTCATGGTGTGGCCGGGCGTCTCGACCGCGACGAGGGTCCAGCCTTCGCCGGAGAGCGCATCGCCCTCGTGCATCGGCCGGTCGGGGACGTGGTCGCGGTCGGCGGCGGCATCGAGATGGCCGATCTCGCCGGCGCCGAGCGCGCGGGCGGCCCGATGCGGCAGGCAGCCGGCGATCGGCGCGCCGGTGCGTGCCTGCAGCAGGCGGGCGCCCGGGGAGTGGTCGCGATGGGTGTGGGTGACGACGATCGCCGCCACCGACTCTTGGCCGAGATCGGCGAGCAGGGCCTCGACGTGGTCGGCATCGGACGGCCCCGGATCGATCACCGCGACGCGTCCGTGCCCGACGACGTAGGTGCAGGTCCCGCTCGCGGTGAACGGGCCGCCGTTCGGCGCGACCCGGCGGCGGACGAGGGGGCTCAACGTTTCCAGGCGGCCGCTCGCGGGCATCACCGTGTCGAAGTCGGGCGCATCGGTACCGGCATCCATGTCCGCCATCCGAGGCTCCTTTCGATCCCGACCGGCGCGGTCGGCCCGGAGCTACGCGAACGCGCGGCGGCGGACAATCCGAAGCGCGAGGACGTCAACGGAACGGGGAGGGCGTGACCACGCGGATCGGGTTCTGGTTGATCGCGGCGCGCTCGGGGATGCGGAAGCCGTCGCCGACCGAGGCGACCTGGACGAGGCTCGCCCGCTCGGCCGTGCGCAGCGTCCGGCGGAAGGCGTGCGCCTCGGCGTCGCGGCGGATCGCGCCAACCTTCGCCTCGATCCGCCGGCTCTGGCCCCGCGTGATCGCGGCCTGCCGGAAGTCGACCAGGGCGACAGAGCCCGACCGGTTTCGCGTCACCACGTCGGCGCTGTCGCGGGTGGCGACGACGTCGCCCTTGCGCAGGGTGAGATCGCCGGCGAGCGGCAGGGGCGGGGTGCCGGGCGCGGCCTGGCAGGAACAGTTCTCGACGCGCCGCTGGCGGTAGATGTTGGCCAGAGCCGAGGCCCGGTAGGGCAGGCCCTGCGGGCTGATCGCGCGGTCGAGCTCGGTCTCGCGGGCGCCGAGGGTGTAGACGTTCGTCGGCGCCCCCGGGCAGGCGGCGGCGCAGGCCGCCTCGTGCACCGGCATGTCGGCCCGTGCCCCGAGATTGCCGAGGGGGAAGAGATAGCCGTCGCACATCCGCACGCAGACCGTGCGACGCCCGGCCGAGGCGACGGCGACCCGCGTCACGCGCTCCGCGCGGGCCCGCTTGCGACGCGACCGGCCGAGCGGGAGGTCGGCCACGGGACGCGGGGTATGGTAGACCGGGCGCGAATACCCGAGGCGGCGGCCGTCGGGCAGGTTGGCGTAGCGGCCGGGGCGGTGCGCCGGCGGCGCGGGCGGCGGCCGGGCGGGCGCGAAGAGTTCCTGGAAGAAGTCGAGCAGGCCGCCGCGCTCGGAGGCCTGGACGAGGCTCGATCCGATCGTGACGCTGCCGAGCCCGAGGATCAGCCCCGCCGCGGCGGTCCCGATCATCTGCCGCCGCGTTCCCCCGGAGCCGTAAAACCTCTGCCAGCGCGCCCAGAACGCCATGTCTCGTCAGGTCCCAGCCCATGCGGCATGCCGGCCCGGCGGTGGCCTGGGCGAGCGAGGCCGACTTAAAGGTTCGTTAAGCGGGGCGGCAAGTGCGGAAGACAACCGACACGATCACAACATCGCAGCGATCAGGCACAGGTATTGGCCCCTCGAGCGGCCTATTATGAGGACACCAGCAGGCGGCTCGACTTGGCGGACCTGTCGCGAGGCCGTGCTCGTCGGCTTTGCCCGGTGGGCGGTGCGCGGCGCGTTCGAGCCTCCGCCGCGGGAATCCGGTGGACGGCGCATGAAAAAAGCCGCCCCGGAGGGCGGCTTGCTCAGAGACGGATCGACTCCGGCGGCGATCAATGCCGATGAGCGGGACCGTTCGGCCGGACCCGGATCGGAACTAGGCGCGGCTCGGGCCTCGGGGCCAGCGCACCCAGGACCTCCTCGACGCCGCGTGCCGCGGCACCCGCGGCGGAGCTGACGATATCGGTGAGGCGCTGGACGAGGGCGGACGCTTTTCTCATCGCTGTTCTCTGGTTTCGGACCTGGACTGAGGAACGCCGTTCGGAACGGCTCCGTTCCGGCTGCGGCCTCGTGTCCAACGAAGAGCAATATGGCGTGACATGCGCACCGGCGCGAGGGGGCGGGCGACGATTTCGGCGATGGATCGGCACCGGATCCGAGGCGCTCGATTTTTCGTGTGTGCAGGCATTCGAAGCGGCGGAACCGAAACAACGACTTGACGTTTGGGATGTCAGAAGGTCGCGGCCAAGCCCGCGTCCATGTTGTCAAGGATAACGCAGATGCTCGGTTGGGCCGTTACGTTCCTCGTCGTGGCCCTCGTGGCCGCTCTGCTCGGCTTCGGTGGCATCGCCGGCACGGCGATGGAAGCCGCCAAGCTGGTGTTCTTCGTCGCGATCGTGCTGTTCGCCATCTCGGCCGTGATCGGCCTGATGCGCGGCCGCTCGCCCACGCTCTGACGCCGAACTCGCGTCCTGCGGGCGCTTCCCGCGCCACAGGAACTGCAGAAGATGGAGCCGGAGCGCCTCAGGGCGACTTCGGCTCCTTCGCATCGAGACGCTCGATGAGCTCGCGAAATCGATCCGGGACGGGTTGCTGGACGAGACCGTCGTAGAGGCAGCGGAGGTTGTGGCCGATGCGCGCCTGTGCCTGGTCGCTGAGGCGCGACGATCCATGCTCGCGCTTCCCGGCTCTCGAGCCCGCGGGCCCCGATTCCCCGCCGGGCCTCAGGCCGGCATTGCCGATCGGCCTCCCCGCCTTCGCAGCGTCGGTCATCCTCACGTCCCCCGGTGCCGTTCGCGGCATCTGTGCATGAGGCACGCGCGCATTGTCTTGCCGCGCGACATACGCCATGGCTGCACCAGCAACGCCTCCGGCCAGAAGCGGTTCCGCGCCCTGCCGGAACGGAGTCGGATGCCCCGCGTTGGGGCGGCAGGTTGAATAGCAGGCCGACAAGGCACAGGGGATCGTATGTCGACATCGCAACTCGTGGTGCAGCACCTGCCGTACCTGCGGCGCTACGCGCGCGCGTTGACGGGCAGCCAGGTGGCGGGCGACGCCTACGTCGCGGCAACTTTGGAGACGCTGGTCAACGAGCCGGATACGCTCGGCCGCAGCACGAACGTGAAGGCCGACCTGTTCCGGGTGTTCACCCGCATCTGGAATTCGCTCTCGGTGAACGGCCGCAGCGAACAGGTGCAGCACGATCTCCCCGCCGAGGTGCGGCTCGGCCAGATCACGCCGCTGCCGCGCCAGGCCTTCCTGCTCTCCTGCCTCGAAGGCTTCTCGGAGGAGGACGCGGCAATCATCCTCGACGTCGACGTCAGCCAGGTGCGCGACCTCGTCGACGAGGCGGGACGCGAGCTCGCCGCGGACATGGCCACCGACATCCTCATCATCGAGGACGAGCCGCTGATCGCGATGGACCTCGAAGCGCTGGTCGAGGGCCTGGGCCACAACGTCATCGGCGTCGCCCGCACGCGCACCGAGGCCGTCAAGATCGCCTCCGAAAGCAAGCGCCCGGGCCTGATCCTCGCCGACATCCAGCTCGCGGACGGCTCGTCCGGCCTCGATGCCGTCAACGACCTGCTGAAGACCTTCGAGGTCCCGGTGATCTTCATCACCGCCTACCCGGAGCGATTCCTCACGGGCGAGCGCCCGGAGCCGGCCTTCCTCATCGCCAAGCCGTTCCAGCCCGCCAACGTCTCCGCCGTCATCAGCCAGGCGCTGTTCTTCCAGCAGACGGCACGCCGGCGTGAAGCCAAATCGGCCTGACCGCGAGGCGGTCCGCAACCGCCTCCGTACCAATCCGCAGAACGAAAAAACCCCGGCGACGAGCCGGGGTTTTTTGTTGCCCGCCAAGGACATCGGTCCAGGCATAAAAAAAACGGGCCGGAGAAATCTCCGACCCGTGGATGAGGTTCCGGCCGATGCACAAGGGGAATGCGGGGAGGACCAGGTGGCCGGGTACTCGATCAACGGGCGTGCACGAACCAGGTTCCGGGCGCGAACCGTTTTTCGACGCCTGTGGCGTCCGCGCCACTCCGGGTCGCTGTGGACAAGGTTCCTCGTGCCCGGCACCGCCACGAGAAACTGTTGCCGAATACTGATTTCGTCAAAAGCGAGGCCGTGACGGAACCGGATCATGGAAGACGCGTTTTCCGTTCATCCTGTCAAGCTCCCATTCGGAGACCACGACGATGCTTCGGTCAGGCTTCCTTCTCGGCGTGAGCGCACCGGCCGCCATCCTGACGTTGCTCGTCCACCCGATGGTCCAGGCGAGCGCGGACCAATGGGTACCCACGACCACGGTCGCCGCCCCCGGTCCGGCCGCATTCGAAGCACGCCCCCTGCCGGGCATGCGCCCGGTCTCGATCGCGATCCGGCCGAGCCGGGTGGCGAGCCTGCAATCCGAGCCGAACCGCGCCGTCCCGGCCGCGTCGGACACGGCGCAGGAGATGGGAACCAAGCCGCCGCTCAAGCCGCGTCGGATGATGCGCGAGGGCTGCGAGGCGGCGCTCAGCTCGCTGGTCGGCCCCGAAGCCCGCCGCATGATCCCCGGCCGCTGCATCTCCTGAGGCGACACCGATCAGCCTACCGGCTTACGACGCACAACGCGAAGGCCCGCTCCATGCTCTGGAGCGGGCCTTCGCGTTTTGCGGCATGGAAGCGGACATAAAAAAGGCGCCTGCCCAGCGAAGGGCAGACGCTGCGCATCTCGAAGGGCGGTCGATCACTCGGCGCCGTCGCGGCCCGTACCGGTGGCCTGACCGCCCTTGCGGCCGGCCGTCGAGGCCAGCTCGCGGTCCTGCGAGAACGAACGCTTCTCAGCCGGCACGCTGCGGCCACCCTTGCTGGCGATCTCGCGCTGGCGCTCGAGATCCATCGACGCAAAACCTCGCTTCGAGGTTGAATTACCGGATGCCATCAGCTCCTCCTCAGGCTTCTCTTCACCCTTTCACAACCTTCGCCAGTATCCGAAGGTTCCTCTCACGCTTCCGCGACAAGCTTAGCCGCAACCACGTCGGTGCGCTGGCGTTGGAAGACAGCGGTGGGGCAAACGACAATTCAGCGCCTGCCTCGAACGAGGTTTTTTCGAGCATGACGAATCGCGAGATGGTCTCCGGTGCGGCCAAGGTTTCGCCGGAGGCCGCGCCGAAGCCGAACACGCGGGCGCTTCCGCCGATGCCCGCGGACGAGGGCAGCGCGACGCCGACGACGCAGGTCGAGCCGATCGATTCGCCCCAACCGAACGCCAGCGCCGGCCGCGAGCCGCCGAGCGCCGAGAAATCCGGCTTGGCGACGAAGCGCTGAGCGGCCTCAGACCTGCCGCGGCCGGCGGCTGAGCAGGACGATCCCGATCGCCATCGCGAGGATCGTCCCGGCGGCGGCGAAACTGAGGACGCGGCGGATCATCGGCGTGTAGACGCCGGTCGCGGCATCGTACCCGTAGCAGAGCAGGACGAGGCGGTCGGCGAGGCTGCCGGTCCGGCCCTCGCCGACCTCGACGAGGGCGAGCCGCAGGTCGCTGCCGTTCAGCGCCAGCGGCGACAGGACGCGGGCGACGCGGCCGTCGCTGGTGAGCAGGATCGCGGCGGCGGGGTGGGCGAAGCTGTCGGTGCCGGCGTCGTAGACGAAACGGTAGCCGAGCGCCTGCGTCAGCCGATCGACCGCGGCGGCGTCGCCCACCAGCGCGGCCGCCTGCGCCGAAAGCCCCGGGTTCCCGAGCTCGGTCTCCAGCATGTGCCGCGCCGCGGCCGCGTCGTCGCGCGGGTCGATCCCGACGAGGACGAGGCTGACGTCGCGGCCGGCGACGAGGCCGGTTGCGGCCAAGGCCGCCCCGGACATCGACAGCATCGGGTCGCAGACGTTGCCGCAGGTGTAGTCCACCGGCAGCAGCAGGGTCGGCCGGCCGCCGAGCGCCTCGCCCAGCGTGGTCGGCCGGTCGCCCGCGGCATCGTTCCAGGCGAGATCGAGGGGAACACGGGCGCCCGGAGGCGGCACGACCGCGACGCGCGCAAGCTCGGTCCGGTTCAGGCGGGCGGCGGCCGGCGTGGCGGCGAACGCGATCCCAACGAGGAGCGCGGCGAAGCGAGGATAACGGGCGCGGCGCATGGCACCTCCGGTGGAAGCCTGCATGCCCGATCGCGTTCGACGGGGCATCCGGGGCACGCCGTCGCAGCATGCCGCCGGGACGGGAGGGCTGGACAAGATCGCCGCAAGCCGCATGGATGAGGCGGCCGGCGCCATCACGAGATCCGGCGCGGTGCGGAGTTCCACCCATGACCCTCGATACGGAGGTTACCTCCCTTCGGCAGGTGCCGCTGTTCCGCGAGGTCGAGCCGTCGCGGCTGAAGCTGCTCGCCTTCACCAGCGAGCGGGTGCATTTCGAGGCGGGCCAGCAATTCTTCACCCGCGGCGACGTCGCGGATGCCGCATACCTCATCCTGGAGGGCAGCGCCGCCGTGACCATCGACGGGGCCGCGGGGCCGGTGCGTCTCGCCCTGCTCGGGACCAACGCCCTGGTCGGCGAGATGGGCATCCTGGCCGACCAGCCGCGCTCGGCCACCGTCACGGCCGAGACGGCGGCCACCGCCCTGCGCATCGACCGCGGCGTGTTCCTCGAGCTGCTGGCGCAGTTTCCGCAGATCAGCATCGCGCTGATGCGCGAGCTGGCCCTGCGCCTCGAGCAGACGAACCAGGCGCTCGCGCAGAACCGCGCCTGAGATCCCGCGATCGGGCGTCACGGCGCCGGGTAGGTGATGAACTCCATCAGCGACCCGTCCGGATCGCGGAAGTAGATGCTGGTCCCGGGCCCGGCCGCGCCGTGGCGCTCCACCGGGCCGAGCTCGACGGGGACGCCGTGGGCGGCCAGGTGCGCCATCGCCTCCTCGATCGTGCCGGACCAGCGGAAGCACAGGTCGCTGCCGCCCGGCATCACCGGCTTCTCGGCGAGCGGCTCCGGGGACAGCCCGGGGCCGTGGCAGTTCAGCTGCACCCCGCCGAGCCGGTACGCGAAGCCCGCGCCGGCCGGGACGATCTCGGCGCCGACCACGTCGCCGTAGAAGGCGTTCGCGCGCGTCCAGTCCCTGACGTGGATCACGCAATGGTCGAGGTGGATCGCCGGGCGCAGCGGCGTCTCGGGCAATGCGCTTTGCATCTCGGGAAGGGTGAGCGTGTCGGCCATGATGCGCCTCGTCTCGGAACCGATCCGAGAGAGTTAGGGCGCAAGCCACGGCCGAACGAGGCGAAATCCGGGCAATCGTGCCGGGCGCTTCATCCAACCTGAGACGCAAAAGTCACATCGTGGGGGGCGGCGAGGCGGTAGGCATGATCCGAACGCTTCTTCGCCTCGTGAGGCCTTATGCCCCTCCGCCGGATCCTCCTCGCTGCGGTCCTCATCGCGCCGCTCGCAGCCTGCAACCAGCGCGGGCCCGTGAACCTCGCCGCCAACGACGAGGAGGCGGCGTGGTATGTCGGCTCGATGCCCGACAAGCCGTTCGACGTGCCGCTGGTCGACACCAACCGCCTCGATCCGAAGTACCGCCGGCAGGTCGTGAGCTATTCCGGCCCCGAGCGGCCGGGCACCATCGTCGTTGACATCGACAAGCGTCAGCTCGCCCTCGTCCAGGCCGACGGAACGGCGATGCAGTACGGCGTCGGCGTGGGCAAGCTCGGCTTCTCGTGGAAGGGCGAGGCCCGGGTCGGCCGCAAGGGCGTCTGGCCGGACTGGAGCCCGACCACGACCATGGTCGCCCTCCATCCGGAGATCGACCGCCAGCGCAAGGGCGGCGTCGACAACCCGCTCGGCGCCCGCGCGCTCTACCTCTACCAGGGCAACCGCGACATCCTGTTCCGCATCCACGGCACCAACGAGCCCTGGAGCATCGGCGAGCAGATGTCGTCGGGCTGCGTCCGCATGCTCAACGAGGACATCGTCGACCTTTACGAGCGCGTGCCGGTGGGGACGCAGGTGCTGATCAAGCGCAACGGCAAGTACCGGGTCTGAGCCGATCCGGTCCGAACGGCCGGCTTGACCGGAGCCGGCCTCCGGCAGAGCGTGCGCCCGAAGCGTTCAGGCCCCGGAGACGACGATGCCGACCACGACCGACGGACTCGTCCTGCACCACGCCCCGAAAACCCGCTCGACGGGCGTGCGGGTGCTGCTCGAGGAACTTAACGCGCCGGACGAGCTGCACGTCATCAACCTCAAGGCCGGCGAGCAGCAGGGCAGCGCGCACCTCGCCGTCAACCCGATGGGCAAGGTCCCGGCGATCCGCCACGGCGGCGCGACGGTGGCCGAGCAGGCCGCCTGCTACCTTTACCTCGCGGACCTGTTTCCCGAGGCCGGCCTCGCGCCCGGCACGACCGATCCGGCCCGCGGCGCCTACCTGCGCTGGATGGTCTTCTACGGCTCGTGCTTCGAGCCGGCCGTGATCGACCGGGCGATGGAGCGCGCGCCGCCGCCCCGGATGATGTCGGCCTACGGCGATTACGACACGGTGCTGGCCCAGGTGCTCGCGATGCTGACGCCCGGCCCCTGGATCCTCGGCGAGCGCTTCTCCGCCGCCGACGTCCTGTGGGGCTCGGCGCTCGGCTGGACCACCGCGTTCAAGCTCGTCCCCGAGGAGCCGGCGATCATGGCTTACCTCGCGCGCTTCCGGGCGCGTCCGGCCTACCAGGCGATCGCCGCCGACGACGCGCGCCTCGCGGCGGCGCAGCAGGCGGCGCAGCAGGCGGCGGCAGGGTAGGGCACCCGAACCGGCCCTAACCCCGAAGCAACTCCAAACACCGTGCCACCAGCCGGCGCGCGACCTCGTCCTTGTCGAGCGTCGGCCAGGTCTCGACCGACCCGTCGCGCGCGATCAGGTGGACCGTGTTGGTCGCGCCGCCCATCACGCCGCCCGCAGCCGAGACGTCGTTGGCGACGATCAGGTCGCAGCCCTTTCGGGCGATCTTCGCCTGGGCGTGCGCGATCACCGTGTCGGTCTCGGCGGCGAAGCCGACGACGAGGGCGGGGCGGTTCTCCGTCCGTCCGGCGATGGTGGCGAGGATGTCGGGGTTCTCGACCAGCGTCAGCGGGGCGGGCGCCGCGCCGGCCTTCTTGATCTTGGAGCCGGTCTCGGTGGCGGGCCGCCAGTCGGCGACCGCGGCCGTGAACACCGCGATGCTGGCGGGAAGCGCCGCCTCGACCGCCGCCAGCATCTCGCGCGCGGTCTCGACCCGCACCACGGCGACGCCCTCGGGATCGGGGATCGCCACCGGCCCGGAGACCAGCGTGACCGTCGCGCCGGCGGCGGCGGCGGCGGCGGCGATGGCGTGGCCCTGGCGCCCAGACGAGCGGTTGGCGATGAACCGCACCGGGTCGATCGGCTCATGGGTCGGCCCGGAGGTGACGAGCACGCGGCGGCCGACGAGCGGCCCGGCGGCCTTGGCGCGACCCGCGAGGAAGCCGAACCCGGCGGGCTTCGCCTCGGCCTCCCCGAGCATCGCGGCCGCGGCGTCGGCGATCTCGGCCGGCTCGGCCATGCGGCCCGGCCCTGTCTCGGGCTCGGCCATCGGGCCGGCATTGGGGCCGACGACCCGGACGCCGTCGGCGAGCAGCGTCGCGAGGTTGCGCCGCGTCGCGGGATGCGCCCACATCGCCACGTTCATCGCCGGCGCGATCAGGATCGGCAGGGTGGTGGCGAGCAGCACCGTGGAGGCGAGGTCGGGGGCGTGGCCGGTGGCCATCCGCGCCATCAGGTTGGCGGTGGCCGGCGCCACCACCACCGCGTCGGCGTCCCGGGCCAGCTTGATATGGCCGATCTCCGCCTCGTCGGCCCGGTCGAACAGGTCGGTATGGGCGGGCTGGCCGGCGAGCGCCGCGGCCGCGAGCGGGGTGACGAATTCCTGCGCGCCCTTGGTCAGCAGCGGGCGGACGGAAGCGCCGCGCTCGCGCAGGCGGCGGATCAGGTCGAGCGCCTTGTAGGCCGCGATGCCCCCGCCGATGACGAGGAGGATGCGCCGGTTCGCGAGCGGCAACGTGGGGGCTGCGGTCATGGCAGAAGGAGTGCCGGTGCGGGGCGGGCCGCGTCAATCCCGGCCGCGGCCCGCGCTCTCGCCGCGCCGGCCGCGCGCGCGACGAGGACGGCCCAGGCCTCCTGCTCGTGCGCCGGGTCGAACGCGGCCGCACGCGCCGCACCGTGCGCGCGCAGGCGCTCGAGGAAGGCCGGGTCCTGTTCCGCACGCAGCATCAGGCGCGCGAGCGCAGCCTGGTCTCCGGCCGGGAAGTAGCCCGGGTGGTCGGCGCCGAGCAGGCCGACATTGCCCGGGATCTCAGAGGCCAGGATCGGCAGCCCGGCCGCAATCGCCTCGGAGATCACGTTGGCGCCGCCCTCGTTCAGCGAGCTTAGCACCATCAGCCGCGCGCGCCGCAGGAACCGCCGCACCCGCGCGCCGGAGACCTCGCCGCGCCAATCGTAGCGCGGGTTGGCCTGCATCTCGGCCCGCGCGCGATCCGCCCACGCCGGGTCGGGCGCGCCGCCGAGATGGACGACGCGGATGCGGGAGGCGGGCGGCAGGGCGCGGGCGGCGAGCGCGGCGCGCAACGGGTCCTTCTCGGCGCGCAGGTGGCCGACGACGAGGATCTCGAAGGTGCGCGTCGTGGGCGGCAGGCGCTCCTCGCTCGCCGGCACCGACTGCACGATCACCGCGAGCTTGTCGCGGTAGGCTTCCGGGATCGCGTCGGCGACGAGGTCGTGCAGGCCGACGAGCGCGTCGGCGAGATCGAGCGAGCGCAGGGTTGTGCCGGGATCGGCGGCGAGATCGTGATTGATGTCGGTCCCGGTCAGCGCGACGACGAGGGGGCGCTCCGGGTATAAGCGCCGGTATCGCGCGATCGCCGGGGCGCTCTTCCAGGCGTGCAGCGCGATCATCAGGTCGCAGGGCACGTCGGCGTAGGCGGTCGCCACGACGACGCGGTGGCCGAGCCGGCGCAGGATGCCGGCCCAGCGCAGGGCCGTCGTGCGGTTGCCGGCCCGCGAACGTTTCGGCGCCGGCGTGATCAGGATGATGTCCATGGGTCGATCGCTTATCGGATGGGTGCCATGACCGACGCCACACAACTCATCGCGATGCTGGAGGACAGCCGCGCCCGGACCCTCGAGCTGGTGGCCGGGCTCGATGCCGAGCGGCTGATCGGGCCGCGGCTCGACATCGTCAACCCGCTGCTGTGGGAGATCGGGCACCTCGCCTGGTTCCACGAGCACTTCATCCTGCGCGCCCTCGACGGGGCGGAACCCGCGATCGCGGATGCCGACGCGGTCTACAATTCCGCGGTGCTCGCCCACGACGACCGCTGGGTGCGCGCGCTGCCGCCGCTCGACGTCACGCTCGGATACATGGGCCGCGTCCACGACGCGCTGGTCCGGCGCCTCGACGGCACGCCGACCGCCGAGGAAGCCTACCGCTACCGGCTGACCACCTACCACGAGGACATGCACGGCGAGGCCTTCACCTATTCGCGCCAGACGCTCGGATACCCGGCGCCGTCCTTCGCCGCCTCGGACGGTCTCGCCCCGGTCGCGGAGGGGCCGTGGCCGGGCGACGCGGCGATCCCCGGCGGCACCTTCCGGCTCGGCGCCGAGCGGGGCGAGGCGTTCGTGTTCGACAACGAGAAGTGGGCGCACCCGGTCGAGGTCGCGCCGTTCCGCATCGCGCGGGCGCCGGTGACCAACGCGGAGTTCGCCGCCTTCGTCGCCGCCGGCGGCTATCGCGAGCCGTCGTTCTGGGACGCGGAAGGATGGCGCTGGCGCTGCCGGAGCGGGGCGGAGCACCCCGCGCATTGGCAGCCGGACGGGGCGGGCTGGCGGGTCCGGCGCTTCGACGGCGTCTCCGACCTCGCCCCGCACCAGCCGGTGGTCCATGTCGGCTGGTACGAGGCCGCCGCCTACTGCGCCTTCGCCGGCCGCCGCCTGCCGACCGAGGCCGAATGGGAGGTCGCGGCCTCCACCGCGCCGACCCCGGGCGGGGCGATGGGGCAGGTGAAACGCCGCTATCCCTGGGGCGAGGCGGCACCGGATGCGACCCGCGCCAACCTCGACGGCGGCCGCCTCGGCTGCGTCGACGTGGCCGCCCACGAAGCGGGCGACAGCGCCTGGGGCTGCCGCCAGATGATCGGCAACGTCTGGGAATGGACCGCGAGCGACTTCCTGCCCTATCCGGGTTTCTCGCCCGATGCCTACCGCGAGTATTCCGAGCCCGCCTTCGGCACGCGGAAGGTGCTGCGCGGCGGTGCCTGGATCACCCGCGGGCGGATGGTCGACAACGCCTACCGCAACTTCTTCGGGCCGGATCGCCGCGACATCTTCGCGGGCTTTCGCACGGCGGCCGTGTAGGGTTGCGCTTCTCAGAAGTTGAATTACAACTTCTGAGTTCGCTTGATGGGTACTCGTACCTCACACTCCACATGACGGGAAGTGGAACGCCGCACGCGGAAACCGCGGTCAACGTCTTCGACTTGCGCCTCACGCACGAAATCTGAGCGGCAAGACATCTTTAAGAAAATTATCGCACCCTGCTACTCGAACCGCCCCAAGGTCGCACCACGCAGCGTCGTCGTCTCGCAGGCTCGATCCGTTCGTGAGAGGCCGGAGGATCGGACCGCGCCGCCCGGGGCTCGGCCGAGGCGATTTCGGACTTGCGCGCATGTTGACCGTCCTCGGTTGCTTCACGGCCCGGCACGACCTCCGCCTCGTCGTCCTGGCGGGCGTGATCTGCGCGATCGCGGCGCTGACCGCGATCCGGCTTCTCCGCCACGCCGGCACCGCCAGCGGCCGCGCGCGATCGACCTGGCTCGTGGTCGCGGCGATCTCCAGCGGGTCGGGCATCTTCGCGACCCACTTCATCGCGATGCTGGCGTTCGAGCCGAGCATCCCGAGCGCCTACGATTCCGGGTTGACCGTCCTCTCGCTGGTCTTCGCGATCGGCCTCACCGGCCTGGGCCTGCGGATCGCCCTGTCCGAGACGCCGCGGGCGTCCTGGCTCGGGGGGGGGCGTGGTCGGCCTCGGCATCGCCGCGATGCACTACACGGGCATGGCGGCCTTCGAGGTCACGGGACGTCTGCGCTGGGATCCGGCCTTCGTGTTCGCGTCGATCCTGATCGGTGAGCTCCTTTCCGCCGTCGCCGTCTCCATCGCCGTGCATGCCCGTTCGCTCACCTCCCTGTTCGGCAGCGCAGGCCTGCTTGCGCTGGCGATCGGCGCGCATCACGGGGTGGGCATGGCCGGGGTGACGATCACCGAGAACCCGCTGGCGACCCTGTCGCCCCAGGCGATGCCGCCGGGCTGGCTCGCCGGCGCCGTCGCGGTGGCCAGCCTCATCGTGTTCGTCCTCACGGCGACGGCCTACGCGCTCAGCCTTCGCGAGCAGCGTCGCGCGCGCGCGGAGATGGTGCGCATGCGCGGCCTCGCCAACGCGGCGGTCGAGGGTCTGATCGTCCTGGACCGGTGCCGGATCGTCACGGCCAACATCAGCTTCAGCCGGCTCGTCGGCCTCTCGCACGAAGCGATGACGGACCTGTCGGTCACCGCCTTCCTCGACGAGCCCCGGACCTGGGATCGGCTCGCCCACGTCATCGGGCAGCCGGTCGAGCTGAGCCTGCGCGACGGCGCCGGCGCGGTCATCGAGGCGGAGGTGATCCTTCGGCGGATCGATTTCGCGGGCAAGCCGCATCATGCCCTGGCGGTCCGCGACATCCGGCAGCGCAAGCACGCCGAGCGGCACATCCGGTACCTCGCCCACCACGATGCCCTGACGGGCCTGCTCAACCGCTCCGCCTTCAACGCGCGCCTCGATCGCGCCGTGGGCGCGGCGGTCGAGACCGGCGTTCCGATCGCGGTGCTCTGCCTCGACCTCGACCGGTTCAAGGCGGTCAACGACCTGTTCGGCCATGCGGCCGGCGACGCGATGCTGAATCGGGTCGCCCGCCGCGTCACCGGGCTGCTCGGCCCCGACCAGATCCTGGCACGCCTCGGCGGCGACGAGTTCGCCATCCTCATGGCCGGACGGACCGGGCCGGACGCTGCCGAGCGCCTGGCGAAGTCCATTCTCGCGTCCCTCGCGGCGCAGGCCTCGGGCGGGCCCGCCGACGCGATCGTCGGGGTCAGCATCGGCATCGCCCTGTGCCCGCAGGACGCCGTGGAGCGCCAGGGCCTGATGGGACATGCCGATACGGCGCTCTACCGCGCCAAGGCCGAGGGCCGGGGGACCTACCGCTTCTTCGAGCCGCAGATGGGCATCGCCGTGCGCGAGCGTCACGCCTTGGAACGCGACCTCGAACAGGCCCTGGCGCGCGGCGAGTTCCACCTCGTCTACCAGAAGCAGGTCGCGGCCGCGGGCGGCGCCCTGCTCGGCTTCGAGGCCCTGCTGCGCTGGACCCATCCGACACGAGGGCTCGTCCCGCCCGACGTCTTCATCCCGGTGGCCGAGGAGCGCGGAACGATCTCGGCGATCGGGATGTGGGTGCTTCGCACCGCCTGTCGCGAGGCCGCGGCCTGGGCGTCGCCCCTGCGGGTGGCGGTGAACGTTTCGGCGGTCCAGGTCCACGATCTGGCCTTCGCCCCGCAGGTGCACGCGGTTCTGGTCGAGACCGGGCTGCCGGCCGCGCGGCTGGAGCTGGAGATCACCGAGACCGCGCTGATCCGCAACTTCGACCGTGCGGTGGCGACGCTGCGCCAGCTGCGGACGCTCGGCGTCGGCATCGCCATGGACGATTTCGGGACGGGCTACTCGTCGCTGGCCAACCTCCGGGCGTTCCCCTTCGACCGGATCAAGATCGACCGGTCCTTCGTGCGCAACGTCGACACCAACGCCCAGACGGCGGCGATCGTGCGCGCGGTCCTCGGGCTCGGCTGCGGGCTCGGCCTGCCGGTGGTCGCCGAGGGCGTCGAGACCGTCGCGGAACTCGCGTTCCTGAGAGCGGCCGGGTGCGCCGAGGTGCAGGGCTACCTGTTCGGTCGCCCGGGCCCCGTCGACACGCACGGGATCGCCCCCTGCGCAGCCGCCGTCGCGGATGCGCCGCGACAAGGTCGCGCCGCCTGACGGAACGCTCCGAAACGGGCGGCTTCGCCGTCCCGGCCTATCGCAAGGCCGCCACCAGCACGCCCGCCGCGATCGCCCACAGGGCCAGCGTCTGCCACAGCGCGTTGCGGCGCTCGTTGCGGGCGATGCGCTCCAGGCGGCGTGCGTCGCCCGTGCCCGCCTCGTCGGCATGGACGATCAGGCGCCGGAGCCGCAGGGCGAGGTCCGGCACGTCGGCGACGATGTCGGTGAGGGTGCGCGCGGCGTGGGCCGCCCCTTCCAGGCGCCCGGCCGGGCCGAGGTTGCGGGTGATCCAGCTGCGGACCACCGGCTCGGCCGAGGTCCACATGTCGAGCTTGGGATCGAGGCTGCGGGCGACGCCTTCCACCACCACCATGGTCTTCTGCAGCATCACCAGCTCGGTGCGCGTGCTCATGTCGAACAGGGCGGTGATGTCGAACAGCAGCGTCAGCACCTTCGCCATCGAGATCTCGTCGGCGCGGCGCTGGTGGATCGGCTCGCCGATGGCGCGGATCGCCTGGGCGAAGTCGTCGACCGAGTGGTGCGCCGGCACGTAGCCCGCCTCGAAGTGGACCTGCGCCACGCGGCGGTAGTCGCGCATGATGAAGCCGAGCAGGATCTCGGCGAGGAACCGCCGTTCCTTGCGCCCGAGCCGGCCCATGATGCCGAAATCCACCGCGACGAGCTTGCCGGCGGCGTCCACGAACAGGTTCCCCTGGTGCATGTCGGCGTGGAAGAACCCGTCGCGGATCGCCTGGCGCAGGAAGCTCTGGATCACCGTGCGCCCGATCGCGTGCGGGTCGTGGCCGGCTTCCCGAAGCGCGGCGGCGCTGTGGAGGCGGGTGCCGTCGATCCATTCGCAGCTGAGCACGTCGCGGGCGATCAGCTCCCATTCGGGCCGCGGCACGCGAAAATCGTCGTCCTCCGCGGTATTCTGCGCGAGCTCCGAGGCGGCGGCGGCCTCGAGCCGGAAGTCCATCTCCATGGTCACGGAGCGGGCCAGGATCTCGACCACGTCGCGCGGGCGCAGGCGCTCGGCTTGCGGAGACAGCACGTGGACGATGCGCGCGAGGAGGCGCATCACCTCCACGTCGCGCTGGAAGCGCTCGCGCACGCCCGGCCGCATGATCTTCACGGCGAGCGTGCGCTGGGTGCCGTCGGCATCGTGGACCACCGCCTTGTGGACCTGCGCGATCGAGGCCGCGGCCACCGGCTCGCCGAAGGCGACGAACAGGGCGGAGATCGGCTTGCCGAAGGCGGCCTCGACCACCTTCACGGCCACCGCCTGCGGGAAGGGCGGCACCCGGTCCTGCAGCATCTCGAGGTCGCGGGCCGCGGTCATCCCGACTATGTCGGGGCGGGTGGCGAGGAACTGCCCGAACTTGACGTAGGACGGGCCGAGCCGGGTCAGGCCGGCCGAGAGCCGGGCCGCGCCGGTGCCGAGGCCCGGCCGCTCCAGCAACCGGACGATCCGCAGCCCGAGCCGCAGGTGCGGCGGCAGCTCGGAGGCGTCGACGAGCGCCAGCGCGCCCTCGCGCGCCAGCACGAAGCCGACATGGGCCCCGCGGAAGAGGTTGACCGCGGCGGCGATCATCGCGCCGCCCGGCGGCTCGGGTCGGTCACGAGACCTTCCAGCCGGAATGGATCGCGACGATGCCGCCCGAGAGCGGCCGGTGCGTGACGTGGCGGAAGCCGGCCTGCTCGATCATCCCGGCGAACAGCCCGGGGGAGGGGAACTTCCGGATCGATTCCACGAGGTAGCGGTAGGATTCCGCGTCGCCCGCGACCCGCGCGCCGAGCCGCGGGATCACGTGGAAGGAGTAGGCGTCGTAGATCTTGTCGAGCACCGGCAGGTCGACCTTGGAGAATTCCAGGCACAGGAAGCGGCCGCCGGGCTTCAGCACGCGGCGGGCCTCCTGCAGGGCCAGCTCGATCCGTGGCACGTTCCGGATGCCGAAGGCGATGGTGTAGGCGTCGAAGGTCGCGTCCGGCAGGGGCAAGGCCTCGGCGTTACCGGTGACGAAGTCGATGCGCCCGTCGAAGCGCGCCCCGGCGCGCTCGGCGCCGACCCGCAGCATCGCCTCGTTGATGTCAAGCACGGTGACCGAGGCCTGCGGGCCGCCGGCCTCGAGGACGCGGAAGGCGACGTCGCCGGTGCCGCCGGCCACGTCGAGATGGCGGAACGGCCGCGTGCGCGACGGGCGCAGCATCGCGATGAGCTGCGCCTTCCAGGCCCGGTGCAGGCCGCCGGACATCAGGTCGTTCATCAGGTCGTAGCGCTTGGCGACCGAGCGGAACACGTCGTCGACGCGCGCCTGCTTCTCGGCCAGGGCCACACGCTCGAAGCCGAAATCGGTCTCCTGCGCCCCCGTCGTGCCGTCCCGCGCGCCCGTCGTCTCGTCCGCCACCGTCATGAAGTCCTGCCCGTCTGCGCCCTCGCGCCTCATAGCGAAGCCGGACGCGATCCGCCATGCGTCGTAAGACGCGGTGGGGACGGCCGGCCGTGGGCGGCGAAGCCTCGCCCGTCGGCCGGGATTGCGGCGGCGGCGGCCCGGGCCGATACCCGGCCTCCACGATCCGCCTTCCACCATCCGATTTGCCGAGGGACGGCCACAGGACGATGCCCGAGCTTCCAGAGGTCGAGACGGTGCGGCGCGGCCTCGCGCCGGCGATGGTCGGGGCCACCTTCAGCCGCGTCACCCTGCGCCGCCCGAACCTGCGCTTCCCGTTCCCCGAGCGCTTCTGCGCGCGCCTGGAGGGGCGCCGGGTCACCGGCCTCGCGCGGCGGGCGAAGTACCTCACGGCCGGCCTCGATTCGGGCGAGACGCTGATCATGCATCTCGGCATGAGCGGCCGCTTCGACGTGGCGATGCCCGACGGCAGCAACACGTCGCCCGGCGACTTCTACCTCGACGGGGCGCTCGGCACGCCCAAGCACGACCACGTGGTGATGGCGATGGGGAACGGCGCCACCGTCACCTACAACGACGCCCGCCGCTTCGGCTTCATGGACCTCGTGCCCACCGACACGCTCGCCGCGTGCCGGCACTTCGCCGGCATGGGCATCGAGCCCCTGAGCGCGGATCTGACGGCCGAGACCATCGCGCGGCTCTTTCGCCACAAGATCACGCCGCTGAAGGCCGCGCTCCTCGACCAGCGCCTGATCGCGGGCCTGGGCAACATCTACGTCTGCGAGGCTCTGCACCGGGCCGGCCTCCACCCCGAGGCCGCCGCGGGCACGCTGGCAAAGGCCGACGGCGCGCCGACGCCGAAGGCCCGGCTGCTGGCCAGGGTGATCGGCGAGGTGCTCACCGAGGCGGTCGCCGCCGGCGGCTCGACGCTGCGCGACTACGCCCACACCGACGGCACGTCGGGCGCCTTCCAGCAGGCGTTCCGCGTCTACGACCGGGTCGGCGAGGCCTGCCGCACCAAGGGCTGCGGCGGGACCGTCGGCCGGATCGTGCAATCCGGCCGCTCGACCTTCTTCTGCGCGACCTGCCAGCCTTCTGGGACGCGGATCGCGCCGACGCCCCCGAAACTGCGCTGACCGGATCGACTTGTCTGTCGACCAGCGGGGCTGCGTGCAGCGCGCAACGGCAATTTCGCCACAAACCGGCGTAGTTTCCGGTACCCTGCGGCGATCCTTCGTGATCGCCGCCCCGTCGCGCATGCGCGCCCGGCACCGCCCTCGTCGCCGGCGCGAGCCCGAGCAGGATCCCGATGTTCTTCCGTCGACGCCAGACGCACGTGCCGCCGCAGCCGCTCACCTTCGACGAGCCGGCCCAGCCGCAGCGCCTCTCCCCCCGCTCGCCGAACGAGGCGATCAAGCCGACCGCGGCCCCGCCGCCGCCCGAGCGGCCCGAGCGCCGCCGCGGCGGGCTCCTCGCCACCATCAGCGGGCTGCTCACCTTCGCGGTGGTGATCGCCATCGCCGTGATGCTCGGGCTGACGCTGTTCCAGCGGCAGGTGCAGGAGCCCGGCCCGCTCGCCGCCGACAAGGTGGTCGTGATCCCGTCCCGCAGCGGCACCGGCGAGATCGCCGAGATCCTGAAGCGCGAAGGCGTGATCGACCATGTCGGGCTGTTCGAGTTCGCCGCCCGCTTCGGCGGGCGCCCGCCGCTGAAGGCCGGCGAGTACACCTTCAAGGCCCATGCCAGCATCAGCGATGCGATCGACACCGTGACCACGGGCCGGCAGGTCCAGCACGCGATCACCTTCCCCGAGGGGCTCACCTCCGAGCAGATCGTGATGCGCCTCAACGAGAACGACGTGCTCACCGGCGAGGTCGGCGAGATCCCGCCCGAGGGCTCGCTGCTGCCCGACACCTACAAGTTCGAGCGCGGCGCGAGCCGTCAGCAGATCGTCAACCTGATGCGCGAGAAGCAGCGCAAGGTCCTCAACGACATCTGGCTGCGCCGCAGCGCCGACGTGCCGGTGCGGACGCCGGCCGAGATGGTGACGCTGGCCTCGATCGTCGAGAAGGAGACCGGGCGCGCCGACGAGCGGCCGCGGGTGGCCGGCGTGTTCGTCAACCGCCTGAACAAGCGGATGAAGCTGCAATCGGACCCGACCATCGTCTACGGGCTGGTCGGCGGGCGCGGCACCCTCGGGCGCGGCATCCAGCGCTCCGAGATCGACCGGGCGACGCCCTACAACACCTACGTGATCGAGGGCCTGCCGCCCGGCCCGATCGCCAATCCCGGCCGCGCCGCCCTGGAGGCGGTCGCCAATCCGTCGCGGACCAAGGACCTGTTCTTCGTCGCCGACGGCACCGGCGGGCACGCCTTCGCCGAGAGCCTCGACGGCCACCAGAAGAACGTCGCGCGCTGGCGCCAAGTCGAGAAGGCCCGCCTGGCCACGACGCCGGATGCCGCCGGCGTCGACAAGGCCGAGCCGGCCGCCGATCCCGCCGCGGTGCCGAACCGGGCCTCGGCCTTCGCCCCGCCGACGAACGCCTACGCGCTGGACGGGGCGACCGTCGGGGCGGGCGGGCCGCGGCCGAAGGCCTTCGACGCCTCGGAGGGCACCAAGCTCGATCCGCTGAAGAACAAGACCTACGACCTCGGCTCGCCCAAGACCGTGCCGGTGCTGAAGCAACCGTGATCGTCCCCGGCGCTGCGGCGCCGCTCGCACGCGCCATCAGGACGAGCCGATGCACCTGAACCACGTCAACCTCGGCGTCACCGAGGTCCCGGCCACGGTCGCGATGTTCGAGACCTATTTCGGGCTGCGCCGCACCGCGATGCCGGTGAACGACAAGATGGCCTTCCTCGCCGACGACGGCGGCGGCATCCTCAGCCTGTTCCGCGTGAAGGATGCGACCTACCCCAAGATCTTCCACATCGGCTTCATCCAGGAGCGGGTGGAGCAGGTCCACGCGATCCACGCACGGCTGACCGAAGGCGGCTTCGCCCCGGAGACCCCGCGCGAGGAGCACGGGCGGGTGACGTTCTATTTCCAGGCGCCGGGCGGGTTCACGGTGGAGGTGAACGCCTTCGTTTAGGCGTCCCGCACGACGAAACCTCGGCGCCGCAACGCAGGGCATCGCAAGACCATGATCGCGAGCATGACCGGGTTCGCCCGGGCCGCCGGCACAACCGGGCCGGTGCAGTGGGCCTGGGAGGTCCGCAGCGTCAACGGCCGCGGGCTCGACGTGCGGCTCCGGGTGCCGAACGGATACGATTCCGTCGGCGAGGTCGCGCGCACCGCCCTGCAGAAGACGCTCGCCCGCGGCCAGTGCCAGCTCTCGCTCAACCTGACGAAGCCGGAGAGCAAGGCGCGGGTGCGGATCGACGAGGCGCTGCTGGCGCGGCTCGCCGAGGCCGTCGCCCGCGTGCCGGTTCCGGAGGGGATCGCGCCCGCGACGATGGACGGGCTGCTGTCGATCCGCGGCGTCGTCGAGGCCGAGGACGAGGCCGCCACCGAGCCGGACGCGCTGGCGCGCGACCTCGCGGAGGGCGTCGTGCAGCTGGTAGCCGACCTCGTCGAGGCCCGCCGCGCCGAGGGCCGGGCGCTCGCGGAGATCGTCGCGGCGCAGGTCGCGCGGATGGGCGTGCTGACGCAGGCCGCGGAGGATTGCCCGGCGCGCAAGCCCGAGGCGATCCGCGCCCGTCTCGCGGCCTCCGTCGTGGGCCTGCTGGACGCCGGCGGCCTCGATCCAGAGCGCCTGCATCAGGAGGCGGTGATGATGGCGGCCAAGGCCGACGTCCGCGAGGAGCTCGACCGCCTGCGCGCCCACCTCGAAGCGGTGTCCGAGCTCCTGGCGGCGGGCGGCGCGATCGGGCGGCGCCTCGATTTCCTGGCCCAGGAGCTTGGGCGCGAGGCCAACACCCTGTGCGCCAAGGCCAACGACGTGGCGCTGTCGCGAATCGGACTCGACTTGAAGGCCGTGGTGGAGCAATTCCGCGAGCAGGTTCAGAACGTCGAGTAGCGGGACTGAGGCGATGGGCGCGCGAGACACGGCCGGGGCACGCGGATGACGGACGCCCCCTCCCCATCGGTCTCGGACTCGATCGCCCGCCGCGGGCTGATCCTGATCCTGTCCTCGCCGTCGGGCGCCGGCAAGACCACCCTGACGCGCGCCATCGCCGATGACGGCGGCTGGGGTCTCGACCTGTCGATCTCGGTGACGACCCGCGCCCGGCGCCCGTCCGAGATCGCCGGGCGCCACTACCATTTCATCGCGCGCGAGGCCTTCGACGACCTGCGCAGCCGCGACGACCTGCTCGAATGGGCCGAGGTCCACGGAAACTTCTACGGCACGCCGCGCCGCCCGGTGGAGAAGGTGCTCAGCGCCGGCCGGGACATGATCTTCGACATCGACTACCAGGGCACCCGCCAGGTCCGCTCCAAGCTCGCCGACGACGTGGTGACGGTGTTCATCCTGCCGCCGAGCCTGGAGGAGCTGCGCCACCGCCTGGAGCGCCGGGCCGAGGACAGCCCGGAGACCATCGAGAAGCGCCTCGCCAACGCCCGCGTCGAGATCCAGCGCTGGAGCGAGTACGACTACGTCATCGTCAACGACGACCTGCAGAACGCCTTCGACGCCCTGCGCGGCATCCTGGCCGCCGAGCGCCTCAAGCGCACGCGGCGGATCGGCCTCGAAGCCTTCGTCGACGGGCTGCTCGGGCGGGATCGCGAGGGCTGAGGCGGCCTGCGCCTCAGCCGGCCCCGCACGCGGCGGACGAATCCGGCGCGCACAGCCAGATCCGAAGCGCGTCGAACGTCGCGGTGCCGGTCGCCAGGGCGGCCGCCTCCGCCTCCGGATCGCCCGACAGGCAATCGAGCCGGGCGCGGAAGGCGTTCCACATCACGCCGGTCTGCCGGCCATGGGCGCGGTAATAGGCGAGGCCCGCCTGCGTCAGCCCGTGCACCGCGCCGATGTGCCGGCCGATGACCTGGCCGCCGAGCGTGGAGCCTTCGAGCACGTAGAGCGCCCCCATCGCCGCGGCTTCGTCCGCGAACGTCACGGCCGAGGGCCGGGGCAGGGTGGCGATCTCGGCGTCCGGCATCCCGAGATGGGCGAGGTCCGCCGCCAGCGCGGCGAAGCGACGGCGCGGGCCCCAGAACGCCTCGTCGGCGAGCGCAAGCCCGATCGCCGGCTCATAGGCCGCATGGAATCCATGGAAGCGGGCGAGCAGGTCGCGATATCCGGGCAGCGTCGCGACGCGCGCCCGCCAGTCGAGCGCGTCCTCGAGACCCTGATGCGACGAGGCGGTGGCGGCGCGCAGCCGCTGGTGCAGGCTCACGCCGTGATCGTGAAGCAGGCGCCGGGCGCGTTGTCGACGTCGAGGCGGGCGTTGATCTGGTCGAGCATCGCCCGGATCAGCTTCATCCCGAGCCCGACGCCGGTGCCGTTGGCGCGGGGCTTGGTCTCCGACCAGCCCTCGGGCAGGCCCTCGCCGTCGTCGCAGACGCGCAGCCGCACGCTGCCGGGGCCGTGGCCCGAAACGGTGACCGCCACGCGGCCGACGCCCTCAGGCTTGGCGGCGTACTTGAAGGCGTTGGTGACGAGCTCGGTGGCGATCAGCGAGAGCGCCACGGCTTTGCGGTAGGGCACCATCAGGCCGGGCTCGGCGGTGAGGTCGACGGCATGGCCGCCGCCCGCCATGCCGGCGAGGTCGGTGCAAAGCGCCTCGATGGTCTGGCCGAGGTCGACCTCCTCGACGTTCTCCGCCTGATACAGGCTGTCGTGGACGCGGGCGACACTCATCACCCGGGCGGAGGTGTCGGCGAAGGCCTGCCGGGCGGCCGGATCGGAGACCTGACGCCGCTGCATCTGCAGGAAGGCCGAGACGATCTGCAACGAGTTCTTCACCCGATGGTCGATCTCGCGGGTCAGGAGATCCTTCTGGGCGAGCAGGCGCTCCTTCTCGGCGAGGAGGCCGGTGAGCTCGTCGATCTTGCGGCGCTGGCGCAGGACGACGCCCTCCACCGCGTGGGCGAGGGAGCCGGCCAGCGACACCTGCCAGTCGGCCCAGGGGCTGGCGAAGCCCGTGCGCTCCTCGACCCAGCGCTCGAACGAGCGCCGCGGCAGCACCGCGACGGGCCCGTTGCCGGCGAGCACCGGTTTCCGCGGATCGCCGCTCCACGTCACCGTGCTCGACACCTCCGGGCGGAACCAGAGCAGCAGGTTCTCGCGGGATTCGTCGACGAACGCGGCGAGCACGCCGCTCGCGATCTCGCGGTGCGTGGCGGCGGCGGGACACTGTGCGGAGAAGTTGGCGCTGGCATAGGTGGTCTCGCCCGGCGCCAGGATCTCCTTCAGCCAGTCGCCGATCGCGCGGACGGCCTCGTCCGGGGGCGTCGTGCCGATCAGGGTCGCGCGCGCGCCGGAGACGATCGCCGCGCCGGTCGACCCGAACAGGTCGAGGAGGGTGGTCGAGCCGCCGGTCAGCGCCGCGACGAAGTCGTCCGACCGGGTCAGGCCGCGGACCAGGCGTCCTTCGGTGTCGAGATGGGCCTTGCGCTCGGTCCAGAGCCGGCGCGCCTCGATCTCCTGCACGCGCATGGCAAAGGCGTCGGTGAGCACGGTCGCGGCGGCGCGGGTCTCGGGCGCGACGTAGTGCGGGTGGCGGTGATGGCCGATCATCAGGCCCCACAGCCGCCCCTCGACCATGATCGAGATCGACATCGAGCCGTTCACGCCGAGGTTGCGCTGGTACTCCAGGTGGATCGGCGAGAGCGTGCGGTGCTGCGCGAAGGTGAGGTCGATCGGGCCGTTGCCGGCCGCCGGCGCCGCGACCAGGGGCACGGGCACCGAATCGCGATCGATCACGAAGCGGCTCTTGGCCTTGGTGTAGAGCGCGCGCGCCTGGGCCGGGATGTCGGAGGCCGGGAACCGCAGCCCGAGCAGGGCGCGCGACCAATCCGGCACCTTGTCCTCGGCGATCGCCTCGCCGTTCCAGTCCGCGTCGAAGCGGTAGACCAGCACGCACTCGAAGCCGGTGAGCGCCCGGACCTCGAGCGCGGCGATGCGGGCGGCCCCGCTCAGCGTCTCGGCGGCCCGGAGGCGGGTGACGGCGAGTTCCGAATCGGTCTGGGTCGCGACCCGGAAGTCCTCGGGATGCTCGGGCTCGAGCTCCAGCTCGACGATGACCCGGCCGGAATGGGCGTGGACGATGGCGTAGTAGCTGGCATGGTCGTCGCCCGCGAGCTTGAGCGTGCGGCGGATCGAGCGCCCGTCGTCGAGGGTGGCGCTGGCGAGGCGCTGGCGGATCGTCTCGACGAAGGCGGTCGGCAGGACCTCGGCCAGGGGCAGGCCGGCGATCCGCTCCGGCGCGCGGCTGAGCACGTCGCGGACGTTGGTGCTGTGGGCCAGGATCTCGAGCGTGCCGGCATCGGCCGCCAGCATCACCGCGTTCGGCTGGATCGAGCCCGGGATGTGGATCGGCTCGCGCTCGCAGAGCTGGGGATCGACCGGCTCGGCCCGGACGCGGCGGCCGATGGCGGCCATCACCGCCTCGCGCGACTGGCCCGCGCCGAGGGTCTCCACCGGGGTGATCGTGAGCCAAGTGACACCTTTGCCGCTCCGCATCCGCACGCGGGCGCGCAGGGGCTGCGGCATGCGCCCGAACACGAAGTCGAAGCTCTCGTCGAGGTGCCCGCGGCGGGTGCCCGCGAGGAAGCGGCCGAAGAACCCGGGGACGTTGGTGCTCGGCACCACCTCGCGGAAGTAGTTGCGGCCGATCACGGCGGCGCTGGCGAGGCCCGAGAGCGCGCTCGCCCCCTCGCTGAACGACACGATCGTCCCGGCGGCGTCGAGCCCGATTACCCCGATATCGAGGCCATCGCGCTCTTCCGCCGTCAGGGCGTCGAGGTCGATCGCATTGCCCGCGGCAACGATCGTGGACATCAGGAATGGGACCGCGTCATCTGCGGCCCGGTATGACCCGTGGGACGGGCGGGCGCAATGGTATCCGCGATGCGGCAAGATGAAGGATCGGTCACGACCGTCCGGCGTCCGGCGATCATCCCTTCCGCGGTTGTATAAGATCGGACAATGCGCTCGCAAGTCCCTCTTCGACGGTGGGATGGTAGATCGGCCGCGCCAGAAGGTCGTCGACGGTCCGTCCGTCGCCGATCGCGTGCGCCACGAGATGGGCGAGGTGCTCGCAGGACGGCCCGAGCATCTCGCCGCCGAGCAGGCGCCCGTCCCGATCCGCCCAGAGCCGGATGCCGCCCCGGTTGACGCCCTCGACCCGCGCCCGGCCCTGGTCGTCGAACGACATCCCGCCGACCACGCGCCCGTCGCCCGCCTCGGGATCGAACGGCGCACCGATGCTCGCCGCCTGCGGGTGGGTGAACACCATGGCGAGCGCCGGCCAGGGCTCCGGCGCCGCGAGGGCTCGGCCCGCGGCGAGGGCCGACGCGTTCCGCCCGGCGATCCCGCCCTGGCGGCTCGCCTCGTGCAGGACCGGTCGCACGGCGTTGGCGTCGCCCGCGATCAGCACGGGCGCCCCCGCACAGAGCAGGGTCCGGGCGTCGAAGGCCGGCATGCCCTTCTCGTCGAGACGAAGCCCGGCCTGCGCGAGGTCGAGGCCTCGGACGTTGGGCGGCCGGCCGGCGGCTGCGAGCACCCGGGCGAAGGTGCCAGTGCGACGGGTGCCGTCCGCCTCCGCCCAGGTCAGCTGCGCCCCGCCGTCGACGGGCTCGGCCGAGGCGAGTTCTGACCCGAGATGCAAGGCCATCTCGTCGGAGAAGATCGCGGCCGCGTCCTTCCGAAGGCCGGGCTCGCTCAGGCCGGCCAGGCCCGCCCCGGTGTCGAAGAGGTCGACGCGCACGCCGAGGCGCGCCATCGCCTGGGCGATCTCGATGCCGACGGGCCCTCCGCCGATCACCGCCAGCGACGCCGGAAGGTCGGGAAGCTCGAACACGGTGTCGGTGGTCAGGACGGCGTCGCCCAGCGGCGCGAGCGGCTTCGGGATGCTCGGGCTCGATCCCGTGGCGATCACCGCCGCCCGAAACGCGACGCGGCGGTCGTCGCCGAGCGCGAGCGTCCGGGCGTCGAGGAACCGCGCCTCGCCGGCGAGCCGCTTGGCCGACGGGATCGCGTCGAGCCCGTCGCGCACCCCGGCGACGAAGCGGTCGCGCTCGGCCCGCACACGCGCCATCACCGCGGGGCCGTCGACCGATACGCCCGACACCGCGACGCCGAACAGGCTGGCGCGGCGCGCGTCGTGGGCCGCCGCCGCGGCCGCGACGAGCAGCTTCGAAGGCATGCAGCCGACGCGTGCGCAGGTGGTGCCGCCGGGGCCGCGCTCGATCAGCACGGCGTCGGCGCCCGCCGCCTCGGCGGCACGGAACGCGGCGATCCCCGCCGTGCCGGCCCCGATGACGGCCACGTCACAGGTCTGATGCGTCATGGTTTTGAAAAGACCGGGATTGCGGAATCGAGCGACACCGCGACATCCCCTCGTCGGCGCGGCCGGCCAACGCGCCAATCGCGCGCTGGTTCGTCAGGCCGCCCGCGACCGGTTGCCCGTGGCTCAGTTCGGCTTCGGCATCGCCGGAGCCGGCATCGTGCTGGCCTGCCGCTCCGGGTGCTTGAGCTGGCTGTAGACGAGGTTGCTGAAGCTGCCGATCGTCGCGTGCCAGGGCAGCTTCACGTCGTCGGTCTCCGGCTTGGCGGCCTTGCAGAATGCCGTGGTCAGGCCGTTGACGATGTCGTCGTCCCGTCCCGCGGGCAGCACCGACTTGATCTTCGGCAGGAGCGCATCGATGCGCGGGATGAAGTCCTCCTGCTTGAGGCCCTTCAGCTGTTCCGCGGCACCGGCGTCGGCCACGGCCTTGGCCACGTCCGGCTGCTCGATCTCGGCGCAGGGCGCATTGCCGGCGAGCATGGTGCTCGTCGCCTTGCGCGCGTCCGCGGCGACGCCGGACTTCAGGACGGGAGCGCTGTTGCCCCAGGAGTTGCGGATGTAGTCGGTGACGTCGGCGACCTGCTGGTCGGTCATCCCCTGGCCGATCGCGGTCATCGGCGCGTAGCCGCTCTGCGCGCCGAGCCCGCCGTAGATCACGCGCAGCACCGTCTCCGGGCCGGCCGACTGGACCGAGGTGTTGCCGGCGAGCGCCGGGATCGCACCCTCGACGCCCTTGCCGTCGGGCTGGTGGCAGGACGAGCAGTAGCTGAGGTAGACGCCCGCGCCCGGCGCGCCGGTGGTGTCGTAGGCCTGCAGGTCCTTGGACTTGTAGGTCTGCTTGGCCTGGTAGGTCCGGAGATACGCGACCATCGCCTTGAGGTCGGCGTCCGTCATCTTCGAGAGCGATTCCTCGATGGTCTGGCGCATCGGGCCGGCGGCGACGCCGGGCTTGTCGCCCGGGGCGGTGCCGGTCTTGAGGTAGGTCACCACCTGCTCCTCGGTCCAGGCGCCGATGCCCTGGTGGCCGTCGGGGGTGATGTTCGGGGCGTACCAGCCGTCGATCACGCCACCGCCGAGCTTGCCCGCGAGGCTGCTGTTGCCGACGATCTTATTCTCGTTGTGGCACATGCCGCAGTGGCCGAGCCCCTCGACGAGGTAGCCGCCGCGGTTGACCTCGGCGGTGGCGTTCGGATCGGGCTTCCACTCGCCCGGCGTGAAGAAGGCGGTGCGCCAGGTGATCAGGGCGGTGCGGATGTTGAACGGGAACGGGATCTCGCTGTCCTTGCGCGGCTCCTTCACCGGCTCGAGCGAGCGCAGGTAGGCCCAGATCGCCTTGACGTCGTCGGTCGTCACCTTGGTGTACCAGGCGAAAGGGAAGGCCGGGTAGAGGTAGTGCCCCTCGTTGTCGATGCCCTCGTGCATCGCCTTGACGAAGTCCGCTTCCGTCCACTTGCCGAGGCCGGTCTCGTCGTCGGGCGTCAGGTTGGGGGTGCGGATCTTTCCGATCGGCGTGTTGAGGACGTAGTTGCCGGCCAGCCGCTTGCCGCTCGGGCCGGTATGGCAGGCGACGCAATCGCCGGCGTTGACGAGGTACTCGCCGCGCTTCACCAGATCCTGGCTCGCGCCCCCGGCAGCCTCCTGCGCGAAGGCCGCGATCGGCAGGCTGGAACCCAGCAGAAAACCGGAGGTCGCGGCCAGAGCGAGGAAGCCACGCATGATGCCTAATCTCCGGTTGTGGCAGGTGAGAAGCATAATAATTCAGCTTCGCGGCCGCGCGTTGAACGCGGCCGCCGCGTCGGAAGTTCCTGGCACGCCAGGGGCGCCGGTGCGACCAAGCGTCAGGCCGGCCGGGTTGCGCAGGCGCGGCACGAGGTCCCCGAGATGGGCGCCGAGCGAAACCACCATCCAGCCGGCGACGACCGGCCAGGGCGACTGGACCAGGGCCGCACGCACGGCCAGCATCAGCGCCGCCCCGGAGACGAGGTTGCACAGGAGCGGCACCGGCGCCGGCCCGCGACCCGTCCGCCACCGGAACGCGAGCAGCATCGCGGCCTCGGCGGCGACGAGCACGAGGATCGCGTCGACGATCCGGCCGGTTGCGAACCACTCCGCCATCATGCGGCTCCGAACGGGCCGTTGAGCCGCACGATGGCGCGGTTGAGGAACCCGGCGATCGTCACCCAGAGGAGGTAGGGCGCCAGCAGCACCGCCGCGACGCCCGAGACCGGCAGCGTGACGGCGATCAGCGCCGCCACCGAGAGCCAGAGCAGGACGAGCTCGAAGAACGCCCAGTCCGGCCGCTCGGCGCGGAAGAACAGCGCGCTCCAGGCGATGTTGAGCATGGCATTCACGGCGTAGGCCGCGAGCAGCACGACGCGCTGCGGCTCGTCGGCCTCGCTCCAGGCGATCACGGCGGAGACGACGCAGAGCGCGAAGATCGTCGCCCAGACCGGGCCGAACGCCCAGTCCGGCGGCTTCCAGGCCGGGTTGCGCAGGGCGCGGTACCACGGGCCGGTGGTGGTCAGCACGCCGCCGGCCAGGGCCACCACGAGCGCGGACAGGGTGGCTATCGCCGCCGGCAACCAGACCTCGCTCAAGGCGAGACCCAGCGGAACAGGTGCGCCATGTCCTTGAAGAAGATCTTCACGTGCGCCATCGGCTTCTTCCGCACCAGCTCCTTGTTCATGTAGCTTTCCCAGGTGAGCTGCTGCACGTCCTCATCGCGGCAGATCGAGACGAAGCGCTCGCGCAGGGCGTCGTTGCGGTACCAGACCGCCTGCATGATCCGCAGGATCAGGAACACCCGCCCGTGCAGCTTCATGAAGCGACGGCGGGCCTGGGCGAGGGCGCGGGCATCGCCCGTCCTGAGGAACGCGTCGGCCGCGTCAGCGGCGAGCCGGCCGCCGAGCATCGCGTAGTAGATGCCCTCGCCGGATGCGGGCGCGACGATGCCGGCGGCATCCCCCGTGAGCAGGACGTCGCGGCCGTTGTCCCACTTCCTCAGCGGCTTGAGCGGCAGCGGCGCACCCTCGCGGCGGACCGTCTCGCCCGCCGCCAGCCCCGTCGACTCGCGCAGGTTGCGGATCGCGGTGCGGAGCGAGAAGCCCTTCCGCGCCGAGCCGGTGCCGATGCTGATCGTCTCGCCGTGCGGGAAGATCCAGGCGTAGAAATCGGGCGAGTGCTTGCCCTGGTAGAACACGTCGCAGCGCGTGGCCGCGTAGGCTCCGCTGCCGTCGGCCGGCGGCCGGACGATCTCGTGGTAGGCGAAGACCTGGCGCATCCCGGCATGGCCCGGGATCTCGGCCCGGCCGACCGGGGACGAGGCCCCGTCGGCACCGATCACCAGCTTGGTCCGCACCGTGCGCGCCGCGTCGCCGACGCGGTAATGCACCGTGGTGCCGGCACCGTCGCGGACGATGCGTTCGTAGGTGCCGGGGCGGTGGTCGGCGCCGGCGAGCGAGGCCCGGTCGCGCAACCACGGATCGAAATGCTCGCGGTCGACCATGCCGACGAAGCCGTCGCCGACCGGCATATCGACGGCCGTGTCGGAGGGCGCGATCATCCGCGCGAGCTTGATGCGGGCGACGATCTGCGCGTCGGGGATGGCGAAATCGCGGATCGCCCGCGGGGGGATCGCGCCGCCGCAGGGCTTGATCCGCCCCGGCTTGTCGAGGAGCAGCACGCTGCGGCCCATCCGCGCCAGGTCGGTCGCCGCCGTCGCGCCGGCGGGACCGCCGCCGACCACGACGCAATCGAAGAATTCGGGGGCTTCGGACATGCTGTGCTCCCTGGCGTTGGTTTCGGCGGGCGGCGCTTGGAGCGTCTTCCCAGATCGCCGGATCAAAAAAACGCTCTCTCGTCGTCGGGTCGGATGTCCTTCACGCGAGCCGGCATCCACCTCGCCTGAAAACGCCCTAGAACCGCGGCTCGAACCGGAGATCGAGCGCCGCCCGGCGTTGCGCGCGCGGCACGCGGGTGGCGCCCGCATGCTCGATCCGCAGCGCGATCAGGGTGGCGAGCACGAACAGCAGCGCCTCCGCCAGGAAGACGGCGGCGTAGGCGTGGACGGCTTCCGGGGTGACGAGGCGGGCGAGGTCGACCGCGACGGTGCCGAGGAAGCCGCCGGCGCCGAAGGCCACGCCCTGCGCCGCGCCCCACACGCCCATGCGCGTGCCGCGCTCGGCCTCGCCGCCGGCGCCCGCGAGCCCCATCATCGAGCCGATCGCGGCGACCGCGAAGACGCCGTTGAACAGGCCGAGGCCGAAGACCACGGCGCGTAATGGAAACTCCGGCCCGACGAGGCCGCCGGCCGCGATCCCGACGAGCATCGCGCCGGAGCCGGCGCAGCCCAAGGCCGTCCAGAGCTTGAGCGAGCCGAGCCAGGGTCCGCCGACGCCCATGGTGAGACCCGCGACCAGCAGCATCCCGGCGAGCACGCCGCCGTGCTGGAGGCCGGCGAGCTTGGTGGTGGTGCCCGGCGTCATCGCGAAGACGAGGCCGGCGAACGGCTCGAGGATCAGCTCCTGGGCGCTGTAGGCCAGCATCGCCACGAAGATGAACACGGTGAAGCGGCGCGAGGCCGGCTCGGACCAGACCTTGGCGAGCACCGCCCGGAACGGCGCCTTCGCAGAGCCGGCGGTCTCCGATCGCACCGGCGCGACGGTTGGCTCGACCCCGCGCACGGCCAGGCACGCGAGGACGAACGCCGCGAGCGAGACGGTGCCGGAGACCGCGACCAGGCGCGCGCCGGAGAACGGATCGAGGAAGTGCCCGGCCAGCGGCGCCGTGACCGCGAAGCCGGCGATCATCATCACCCAGACGATGGTGGCGGCGGCACCCCGGCGCCGATCCTCGACGCCGGTGGCGAGCAGGACGAGGAGCGAGGTTCCCGCCGCGCCCGCGCCGATGCCGACGGAGAAGAAGGCGAGGATCGCGAGCGAAAGGCCGGTGGCGAGGTTCGTCTCGGCGAGCGCCGTCGCCGCCGCGGCGAGGAAGCCGCCGAGCGCCAGGGCGGCCATGCCGCCGACGATCCACGGCGTGCGGCGGCCGCCGACATCCGAGCCGTAGCCCCAGCGCGGGCGCAGCACCTGCACCGCGTAGTGCAACGCGACCAGCGCGCCCGGGACGATGGCGGGCAGCGCCAGCTCCACCACCATCACCCGGTTGATGGTCGAGGTCATCAGCACGACGACGGAGCCCAGCGCGGTCTGGACGAGGCCGAGACGGACGATCTGCGCCCAAGAGAACGAAGATGTGAATGACGATGAGGCGGGCGCGGCCATCACGGGGCTCCCACGAGCGGGCGGAGCGCGAAGGCGGAAACCAGCATGCCGAGCACGTAGAGGGTGGTGCCGGTGCCGTTGTACCACGCGGCCTTCGCCCGCGGCGCGGCGAGCAGCCGGCGCATCAGCGCGATCTGCCCGACGAGCAGCAGCGCGACGATCGCGGCGTGCCACCCCCGGCTCCAGCCGTAGAGGAACGCGATCACGGCCACCTGCGGCACGGTCATCACGAGGCAGGCGAAGCGGGCGGCCCCGGGGATGCCGAGCTGAACCGGCAGCGAGCGGATGCCGGTGAGGGTGTCGCCCTCCACCGACTTGAAATCGTTCAAGGTCATGATCCCGTGGGCGCCGATCGAGTACAGCGCCGCGACGATCAGGACGCGGCGGTCGGGCACGGTGGCGGCCATCACGGCGGCACCGGTGAACCACGGCAGTCCCTCGTAGCAGATCGCCACGGCGGAATTGCCCCACCAGCCGTTGCTCTTCAGGCGCATCGGCGGCGCGCTGTAGAGCCACGCCAGGACGAGGCCGAAGATCGCCGCGCCGAGGATCCAGGGCCCGAGCGCGGCGGCGACGAGGAGCGAAAGCCCGGTCCAGGCCCCGGCGACGTAGAGCCCCCAGCGGCCGGGCATGCGGCCGGACGGGATCGGGCGGTTCGGCTCGTTGATCGCGTCGACGTGGCGATCGTACCAGTCGTTGACCGCCTGGCTGGTGGCGCAGACCAGCGGCCCGGCGAGCACGACGCCGGCCATGATCACCGGCCATTGCCCGTGGGTGGATTGCCCCGACGAGACCACGCCGCAGGCGAAGGCCCACATCGGCGCGAACCACGTGATCGGCTTGAGCAGTTCGACGAGTGCGCTGGGAGCCGGTGTCGCCATGGTGCGAGGCTAGGATCTCGCCCTACGAAGTGTCAAGCAGAGATGACACGACAGATGATCGAAAACTTGGACACATGAAGGTAGGAGTAGTGCCAAGCTGAAACCAAGCGGGCGAGGTCGAACGCCGACGGACGGTCCATTCACGATCGTTCCGGCGGCGGACGTCGCGATTCGCGGGTGGAGGCAGGCCGAGCGGATCGCGCTCAGGCGTCGGGATAGTCGGGCCCGTCGAGATCGCCGATGCCGTAGCGGCGCAACTTGGCGTAGAGGCCCTGGCGACTGAGCCCGAGCATCTCGGCGGCCGAGGCCCGGTTGTCGCGGGTGATCCGCAGCGCCGCCTCGATGCAGAGACGCTCGATCAGGTCGGTGGTCTCGCGCACGAGGTTCTTCATCGAGACGCGGCCGACCAGCTCGGTCATCTGCTCGACCGAGCGCGGCAGCTCGTGCCCGCCCGACACCGCCGTCGCCACGGCACGGCGCGGCGTGCCGCGAATGGTGAAGCCGAGGCAGGGCGGGCGGGCGTTCGGCACGGCGACGGCGGCGATCTCGACCTCCTCGACGGATCCGAGAAGGCCGCGCAGGCCGGTGGCGAAGTGGCGGACCGAGCCGTGCTCGGCCAGCGTCGCGAACAGGGTCGCGGCCTCGGTCTCCTCGCGGCCGATCCAGCGGTCGATCAGCTCGCCGCGCGCCTGCTCCACGGTCGCGACCTGGGCGAGGTCGAGGAAGGCCCCGTTGGCGGTGAGGATCCGCCGCGACAGGTCGGTGACGACGAACCCTTCGGGAATGCCCTCGATGACGTCGAGGAGCGGGCCGCGCCGCTCGGGCGACGCGGCGTCGCCGATCGCGGAATCGCTCAGCCGCAGCAGCGCGCTCGCCGAGCTGCCCTGCCGGAACAGCGATGCCGAGATCCGCGCCTGCCCGCGGCTTCCGGCGAGCCGGGTCTCGAGATCCTCGGCCTTGCCGGTGGCGCGCAGGCCGGAGAACAGCAGCTCGATCTCGCGCCCGCTCGCCGCCTCGAACAGCTCGACCACGTCCAGCCCGAGGATCCGCTTCTCGGTGCGCCCGAGGAGCCGGACCGCGGCGGGGTTGACCTCGGTGACCCGGCGCGTGGCCGCGTCGACCACGAGCACCGGCTCGCTGCCGAGCTGGAACAGCATGCGGTAGCGGGTCTCGGCGCCGCGCAGGCGGAGATAGTCGCGCTCCAGCGCCTGCTGCGTCTCGACGAGCTTGCGCTGGAGCGAGGCCATGGCGAGCAGGTTGCGGCCGATCGCGATGATCGAGCCGTCCGTGCCGAAGCGCATCGCGGCGTAGCGGATCGGCAGGTCGTCGCCGGAGACGGACGGGTGGTTGACCTGCCGCCAGCGCGTCACCCCGTCCGGCGCGGCGTCGCGCAGCAGCGCGTCGATCTTCGGGCGGCTCTCGACGGTGACGGTGTCGATCCAGCGCCGCCCGAGCCACGTGTCGCAGCCCTGGCCCGCGAGGTCCGGGGCGGCGAAGGCCGCGTCGCGGATGATGCCGTCGGCATCCACCACCAGGGACAGGTCGGTCGCGGCCGCGACGAGAAGGCCCGCCGCCTCTCCCCCGAGGGCCGACAGGGTCTTGCTCAGGGCTGCGGAGGGGTTCTGCGCAGCGTGGGTGGCCAAGCTGGTCAAGTCTCACCGCTTCGTGAAGTCGTCGATCGGGTCTTTCAGCAGGCTCCCGCCCTGAGATCAAGCATGAACTCGGCGGCGGCCACAGCACGACGCGCATCCGTGGCCGTGGCATCAGCACCCACGCGCTCGATATGCCCCGGATTGTCGACGAAGATCGGGCCGCCGACGAGGATACGCACGCCGGGATTGAACGAGACCCGGCGCAGCTCGTGGACGGTCTTGGTCAGGGTCGGCAGAAGCACCTCGCAGCCGAGCGACAGGCCGATCACGTCGAACCAGGCGGTCCGCGCCTGGTTCAGGATCTCGCCCACCGGCGCGAGCGCCGTGCTCGTGACGTCCCAGCCCGCGTCGCGAAAGAACTGCTCGATCATCGACAGCCCGAACATGTGGGTCTCGCCGGGACAAAGGCTCAGGAGGATGCTGTGCCCGTCCCGGTGCCCTCCTGTTTCGCCGCCGTAGCGGCGCGCGAGGTCGTGCATGATCCGCTGCAGGCGGCCCATCGCGATCGTCAGCTCGGCGAAGTCGCAGAGGTCCTCCTCCCAGAGCACGCCGAGGTGCCGCGCGGTCGGCGCCAAGAGGTCGAGGAGCAGGCTGTCGAGGGCGAGGCCGTCGTCGACGAGCGCGGCGATGCGCGCCTCCACCACCTCGCCGGCCGGCGCCAGCACGAGGGAGGCGAAGGCCTCGATGTCCTCGGCGGTCGGCTTTCTCGGCCCCGGGCCGCGCGTCGACGCCTCCATGCGGTGTGCGAGCATCAGGCGGGGGATGATCTCGGCCTCGACCACGCGGGAGAGGTGACCGTGCCAGCGATCGGACAATTGCTGCCGGCGCGGCGGCGCCTGCTGGTCGATCTCGCAGGCTGACGCCATCTCGCGAGCGAGCGCTAGGATGGCGTTTCGCCCCTCGGAGCGCCTCAAGTCATCCATTGGCCAACTCCAATGTCGCTGACGGCTTAATTGTATTCAAAATATAGCTTGGCCGGGGTTAGGATTCCCCGTGCCGTCGCCCTCTCCGGGACGACTTGACCTAGACGATACGCTTTCGAGGCGGCTTGGCAATGGTCGAATCGAATAAGAATGCTTCCACGTCATTGTCATACGGTTTTGACGTAAAGCGCGCTTGACACTTTCTGGCACGGTTTCTAGGCTTCCCCCAAGCCGCCCTCCCGAGAGGCGGCCCGCCGCAGCAGGGATGGGGTAAGGCTATGGGTCCCAGCGACCGGACGGCACGACCACCACTCTACACGTCGGCCGAGTGCGCCCGGCGCGACGCGACCCGCTGGACCCTGGTCCAGGGCCTTCTGGCCCCGCTTCAATTCCTCGTGTTCCTCGTTAGCCTGGGGCTGGTCCTGCGGACGCTGTCCACCGGGGAGGGCGAGGCCGCGGCCAACCTCTCGGTGCTGGCCAAGACCTTCCTGCTCTACGCAATCATGGTTACCGGCTCGATCTGGGAGAAGGCGGTGTTCGGGCGATACCTGTTCGCCCCGGCCTTCTACTGGGAGGACGTGGTCAGCATGCTCGTGCTGGCCCTGCACACCGCCTATCTCGGCGCCCTCGGCTTCGGGCTCCTCGGCACGGCCGGCCTCATGTGGCTCGCGCTCGCGGCCTACGCCTCCTACGCGGTCAACGCGACGCAATTCCTGCTGAAGCTGCGAGCGGCGCGGCTGCAGGCGCCACGGCGTCCGCGCCCCGTCGCCGGCACCGCGATGGTGGCGCGATGAACGCGCCCTTCCTCCCGCCGAGGACCGTCGCAGCCACCGCCGAACCCGGCTGCGGCGACGTGGCGATCCGGCAGGAGCGTGGCCAGCGCGCGGTGTTCTGCGGGCTGACCGGCATCGTCTGGCTGCACCGCAAGATCCAGGACGCGTTCTTCCTCGTCGTCGGCTCGCGCACCTGCGCCCACCTGATCCAGTCGGCCGCCGGGGTGATGATCTTCGCCGAGCCGCGCTTCGCCACCGCGATCATCGACGAGCGGGACCTCGCCGGCATCGCCGACATGAACGAGGAGCTCGATCGGGTGGTGCGCCGCCTGATCGAGCGCCGCCCCGACATCCGGCTGCTGTTCCTGGTCGGCTCGTGCCCCTCCGAGGTGATCAAGCTCGATCTCGGCCGCGCGGCGCAGCGGCTCTCGACCACCTTCTCGCCGGACGTGCGGGTGCTGAGCTATTCCGGCAGCGGCATCGAGACCACGTTCACGCAGGGCGAGGATGCCTGCCTCGCGGCCCTGGTGCCCGAGATGCCGCGGGAAGCGCCCGACGCCGCCCCGTCGCTGCTGGTAGCGGGCGCGCTCGCCGACGTGGTCGAAGACCAGTTCCTTCGGCTGTTCTCCGAGCTCGGCATCGCGAACGTCGCGTTCCTGCCGGCGCGCCGGGCCGGCGCGCTGCCGGCCGTCGGCCCGAACACAACGTTCCTGCTGGCGCAGCCGTTCCTGACCGACACCGCCAAAGCCCTGGAGGCCCGCGGCGCCAAGCGCCTGTCGGCCCCGTTCCCGCTCGGCGTGGAGGGCACGACGCGCTGGCTCAGGGCCGCGGCCGACGCGTGGGGGGTGCCTGAGGGCCGCTTCGAGGCGGCGACCGCGCCGGGCCGGGCCCGCGCCGCCCGCGCGCTCGATCACCACCGCGAGACGCTTGCCGGCAAGCGGGTGTTCTTCTTCCCCGATTCGCAGCTCGAGGTGCCGCTCGCCCGGTTCCTGTCGCGGGAATTGGGCATGGGCCTGTGCGAGGTCGGGACGCCCTACCTGCACCGCGGGCACCTCGCGGAAGACCTCGCCCTGCTGCCCGACGGCACGGACATCGTCGAGGGCCAGAGCCTCGACGCGCAGATGGACCGGGCCCGGGCCGAGAGGCCCGACCTGACGGTCTGCGGCCTCGGCCTCGCCAACCCGCTGGAGGCGGAAGGGCTCGCGACCAAGTGGTCGATCGAGTTGCTGTTCACGCCGATCCAGGGCTACGACCAGGCCGGCGACCTCGCCGAGCTGTTCGCCCGCCCGCTCGTCCGCCGCACCCGGCTGGAGGTCTGAGGCGATGCAGCTCACCCTCTGGACCTACGAAGGACCGCCGCATATCGGCGCCATGCGGGTCGCCACCGCGATGGCGGGGCTGCACTACGTGCTGCACGCGCCGCAGGGCGACACCTACGCCGACCTGCTGTTCACGATGATCGAGCGGCGCGACGCCCGCCCGCCGGTCACCTACACCACCTTTCAGGCCCGCGACCTCGGTTCCGACACCGCCGAGATCTTCAAGGACGCGGCCGCCGCCGCCTACGAGCGCTTCCGGCCGCAGGCGATGATCGTCGGCGCCTCGTGCACGGCGGAGCTGATCCAGGACGATCCGGGCGGCCTCGCCAAGGCGCTGAACCTGCCGATCCCGGTGATCGCGCTGGAGCTGCCGGCCTACCAGAAGAAGGAGAACTGGGGCGCGTCGGAAACCTTCTACCGGCTGGTCCGCGGGCTTTCCGGCTCGCCGTCCCTGGAGCCGAAGCCGGAGGGCCGGCGCCCGTCCTGCAACATCCTCGGGCCGACGGCGCTGGGCTTCCGCCATCGCGACGACCTCGCCGAGATCACCGGCCTGCTCGGGCGGCTCGGGATCGCCGTCAACGTCGTGGCGCCGATGGGCGCGAACCCGGCCGACCTCGGCCGCCTGAAGGACGCCGACTTCAACGTCGTGCTCTACCCGGAGGTGGCGCGCGCGGCCGCGCAGTATCTGCAGAAGACCTTCGGCCAGCCGATGGTCGAGACGGTGCCGATCGGCGTCGGCGCGACGATCCGCTTCGTCGAGGAGGTCGCGGCTCTGGCCGGAATCGACCCGGCGCCGGTGCTCGCCGGGGCGCCGTCGCGCGCGCCCTGGTATTCGCGCTCGGTCGACTCGACCTACCTCACCGGCAAGCGCGTCTTCATCTTCGGCGACGCCACCCACGCGATCGCCGCCGCCCGCGTCGCGAAGGCCGAGCTCGGGTTCCGGGTCGTCGGCCTCGGCACCTACGGCCGCGAGTTCGCCCGCGAGGTCCGGGCGGAGGCCGCGCTCCACGGCATCGAGGCGCTGATCTCCGACGACTACCTCGACGTCGAGGCGGCGATCCAGGCGGCCGGCCCCGAGCTGGTGCTCGGCACGCAGATGGAGCGTCACATCGCCAAGCGGCTCGGGCTGCCCTGCGCGGTGATCTCGGCGCCGGTCCACGTCCAGGACTTCCCGGCGCGCTACTCGCCGCAGATGGGCTTCGAGGGCGCCAACGTCCTGTTCGACACCTGGGTCCACCCGCTGATGATGGGCCTGGAGGAGCACCTGCTCGGGATGTTCCGCGAGGACCCCGAGTTCAACGACCGCGCCCCGTCCCATCTCGGCGGCAAGGCCCCCGCCGGGGCGCCCGCGCCCGCCCCGCCGGCTCCCGAGCCCGTCACCTCGGTGACGCTCGCCGTCCCGACCGCTCCGACCTGGGCCGTGGAAGCCGAGAAGGAGCTGCGGAAGATCCCGTTCTTCGTCCGAGGAAAAGCCCGCACCAACACGGAAACCTTCGCCAGGGAGCGGGCGCTGCCGCTCATCACCGTCGAGACCTTGTACGATGCCAAAGCGCATTTCGGTCGCTGAACGGCCCGAGCTCCGCATCGTCGTCGTGACGATGGACAACCACATGGCGAGCGCCCTCGAGCGCGCCCGCCTCCGGCTGCGCAGCGAGATGCCCGGCCTCGTCCTCGACTTCCACGCCGCCGCCGAGTGGGACACCGCGCCCGCGAGCCTGTCCGCCTGCAAGGCCGACATCGCCCGGGCCGACATCGTGCTCGCGACGATGCTGTTCATGGACGAGCACGTCCGCGCCGTGCTGCCGGCGCTGCTGGCCCGCCGCCCGCACTGCGACGCGATGATCGGCTGCCTCTCGGCCGGCGAGGTGGTGAAGACCACCCGCCTCAACCGCTTCGACATGGACGGCACCAAGCGCGGCGCCCTTGACTTCCTGAAGAAGCTGCGCGGCAAGCCGGGCGCCCAGGGCAACGGCGCCCGCCAGATGGCGATGATCCGCAAGCTGCCGAAGATCCTGCGCTTCATCCCCGGCTCGGCGCAGGACGTGCGCGCCTACTTCCTCACCCTGCAATACTGGCTCTCGGGCTCGGACGAGAACATCGCCAACCTCGTGCACTTCCTGGTCGGGCGCTACGCCGCCGGCCCGCGCCTCGCCTGGCGCGAGATCGCGGCCGCACCCGCGCCGCTGAGCTATCCCGAGACCGGCCTCTACCACCCGCGCATGAAGGGCCGCATCGGCGAGTCGCTCGCCGCGCTCCCCATGCCCAAGGGGCCTTCGAGCGGCCCTGCGAAGGGTCGGGTCGGCCTGCTGGTGATGCGCTCCTACGTGCTGGCCGGGAACACCGCCCATTACGACGGCGTGATCGCGGCGCTCGAAGGCCGCGGCCTCGCGGTGGTGCCGGCCTTCGCCTCGGGCCTCGACAACCGCCCGGCGGTGGACGCCTTCTTCCGCCGCGACGGCCGGCCGGCCATCGACGCGCTGGTCTCGCTCACCGGGTTCTCGCTGGTCGGCGGGCCCGCGTACAACGACGCCGCGGCGGCCGAGACGGCGCTCGCCGACCTCGACGTGCCCTACCTCGCCGCCCACGCGCTGGAGTTCCAGACCCTGGAGCAGTGGGAGGGCTCCGACCGCGGCCTCTCGCCGGTCGAGGCCACGATGATGGTCGCGATCCCCGAGCTCGACGGCGCCACTGCGCCGATGGTGTTCGGCGGCCGCTCCGGCGCGTCGATGGGCGAGAACGCCCGCGACATGCGCGTTCACCCGGAGCGCGCCGACATGCTCGCCGCCCGCATCGAGCGCCTCGTCGCCCTGCGGCGGACCGCGCGGGCCGCGCGCAAGGTGGCGATCGTGCTGTTCGGCTTCCCGCCGAACGCCGGCTCGATCGGCACGGCGGCGTTCCTGTCGGTGTACCAGTCGCTGCACAACACCCTGACGGCGATGAAGGCGGACGGCTACGACGTCGCGGTGCCCGACACGGTCGACGACCTGCGCAACGCGGTGCTCGCCGGCAACTCCGCCCGCTACGGCACGCCGGCCAACGTCCACCACCGCATCCCCGCCGAGGAGCACGTCCGGCGCGAGCGGCACCTGTCCGAGATCGAGGCGCAGTGGGGGCCCGCGCCGGGGCGCCAGAACAGCAACGGTTCGGCCCTCTTCGTCCTCGGCGCGCAGTTCGGCAACGTCTTCGTCGGCGTGCAGCCCGGCTTCGGCTACGAGGGCGACCCGATGCGCCTGCTGTTCGAGCGCGGCTTCGCGCCGACCCACGCCTTCTCGGCCTTCTACCGCTACCTGCGCGACGACTTCCGCGCCGACGCGGTGCTGCATTTCGGCACCCACGGCGCGCTCGAATTCATGCCCGGCAAGCAGACCGGCCTGTCCGAATCGTGCTGGCCTGAGCGGCTGATCGGGCCGCTGCCGAACGTCTACCTCTACGCCGCCAACAACCCCTCCGAGGGGATGATCGCCAAGCGCCGCTCGGCCGCGACGCTGGTGAGCTACCTGACCCCGAGCCTCGCCCAGGCCGGGCTGTACCGTGGGCTGATCGACCTCAAGGCCTCGATCGAGCGCTGGCGCGCCCTGGAGCCGGAGGCGGAAGCCGAGCGCCGCGACCTCGGCCAGCTCGTCCAGGCGCAGGCCGCCGCCCTCGACCTCGCGCCGGCCGAGCCGGCCTGGGACGACCTCGCCGCCCGCATCCAGGCGCTGGGCCAGGCGGTGCACGAGCTGGAGCACACCCTGATCCCGCACGGGATGCACGTGGTGGGGCAGGGCACGCCGGCCGAGGAGCGGGTCGACCTGCTGCTGGCATTGGCCGAAGCCTCCGCCGGCCTCGTGCCGGAACGGGCCGGGATCGCGGCGCTCGTGGCGGGCGAGGGGGTCGACGCGGCGCTCACCGCCGCGGGCCTGCCCCTCGACGAGACCCACCGCGCCGCCTTCCGGTCGCTGGCCGAGACCGACGCGCTGCTCGCCCGCGACCACGAGGTCGCCGGCCTGCTCAAGGCGCTGGACGGGCGCTTCATCGCGCCGGTGGCCGGCGGCGACCTGCTGCGCAACCCGGCCGTGCTGCCGACGGGACGCAACCTGCACGGCTTCGATCCCTACCGCCTGCCCTCGGCCTTCGCGGTCGCCGACGGCGCGCGGCAGGTCGCCCGGATCCTCGCCCGTCACCGCGACGAGGGCGCGGCCCTGCCCGAGAGCGTCGCCCTGGTGCTGTGGGGGACCGACAACCTCAAGAGCGAGGGCGGCCCGATCGCCCAGGCCCTGGCGCTCATCGGCGCGGCGCCGCGCTTCGACGGCTACGGCCGGCTCTGCGGCGCGACCCTGATCCCGCTGGAGACGCTCGGCCGCCCGCGCATCGACGTGGTCGTCACCCTGTCCGGCATCTTTCGCGACCTGCTGCCGCTCCAGACGAAGCTCCTCGCCGAAGCCTCCTACCTCGCCGCCACCGCCGACGAGCCGGTGGAGCGCAACTTCGTCCGCAAGCACGCCCTCGCGCATCAGGCCGAGCACGGCATCGACCTCGAGACCGCGGCGCTGCGGGTGTTCTCGAACGCCGAGGGCACCTACGGCGCCAACGTCAACGGGCTGGTCGAGTCCGGCCGCTGGGAGGACGAGGACGAGATCGCCGAGACCTTCTCGCGCCGCAAGAGCTTCGCCTACGGCCGCACCGGCCAGCCGGCGCCGCAGCGCGCGCTGATGCGCAGCGTGCTGGCCAAGGTCGACCTCGCCTACCAGAACCTCGATTCGGTCGAGGTCGGGGTCACGAGCGTCGACCACTACTTCGACGGGCTCGGCGGCATGGGCCGGGCGGTGGCCGAGGCCCGCGGCGCCGCGGTGCCGATCTTCATCAGCGACCAGACCCGCGGCGAAGGCACCGTGCGCTCGCTCTCCGAGCAGGTCTCGCTCGAGACCCGGACCCGCATGCTCAACCCGAAATGGACCGAGGGCATGCTCGGGCACGGCTACGAGGGCGTGCGCCAGATCGAGGCGCACCTCACCAACACCATGGGCTGGTCGGCCACGAGCGACGGCGTCGCGCCCTGGATCTACCAGCGCATCACCGAGACCTACGTCCTCGACCCCGCCATGCGCGCGCGCATGGCCGCCCTCAACCCCACCGCCTCGGCCAAGGTCGCGCACCGGCTGATCGAGGCGCACCAGCGCGGCTTCTGGACTCCCGATGCGGCGACGCGCGACGCGCTCGCCCGCGCCGAGGAGGAGCTCGAGGACCGTCTCGAAGGCATCACCGCGGAGGTTGCGGCATGAACATCGCGATTCGAAACCCCGTCGCCGCCCGCCGCGAGCCGGAAGGCAGCGTCCAGGTCTCGCTGGACGTCGCCATCGGCACGACGGCGAAGGTCTTCGCGGTCTACGGCAAGGGCGGCATCGGCAAGTCGACGACCTCGTCGAACCTGTCGGTCGCCTTCTCGAAGCTCGGCAAGCGGGTGCTGCAGATCGGCTGCGACCCGAAGCACGACTCGACCTTCACCCTCACCAAGCGCCTGGCGCCCACCGTGATCGATGCGCTGGAGGCGGTGCAGTTCCACTCCGAGGAGCTGCGCGTCGAGGACTTCGTCGCCGAGGGCTACAACGGCGTGATGTGCGTCGAGGCCGGCGGGCCGCCGGCCGGCACCGGCTGCGGCGGCTACGTCGTCGGCCAGACGGTGAAGCTCCTCAAGGAGCATCACCTCTTGGAGGACACCGACGTGGTGATCTTCGACGTGCTCGGCGACGTGGTCTGCGGCGGCTTCGCCTCGCCGCTCCAGCACGCCGAACAGGCGCTGGTCGTCACCGCCAACGACTTCGACTCGATCTTCGCGATGAACCGCATCGTCGCCGCGATCCACGCCAAGGCGAAGAACTACCCCGTGCGGCTCGGCGGCGTCATCGCCAACCGCTCGGCCAAGACCGACGAGATCGACCGCTTCAACGCCGCCGTCGGCCTGGAGCGCATCGCCCACTTCCCCGACCTCGACGTCGTGCGGCGCTCGCGCCTGAAGAAGTCGACCCTGTTCGAGATGGACGAGACGCCGGAGCTGGAGGCCGTGAAGGCTGAGTACATGCGGCTGGCCGCCTACCTCTACGCCGGCGGCAAGCCGCTCTCCGCGATCCCGATGAAGGACCGCGACCTCTTCGAGTTCCTGGGATTTGATTGAGGGTTCTCGTGATGACCAGCGCATCCTACGCCGAGCGCCGCTCGCAGCTCACCACCTACTTCGACCGCACCGCGGTCGAGGCCTGGGCGCGGCTCACCTCCGACGCACCGGTCTCGAAGATCCGCGCGACGGTGCGGGCGGGCCGCGACACGATGCGGGCTCAGCTTCTGTCCTGGCTGCCCGACGACCTGACCGGCCGGCGCATCCTCGATGCCGGCTGCGGCACCGGGGCGCTCAGCCTGGAGGCCGCGCGCCGCGGCGCCGAGGTCGTCGCCATCGACGTGTCGGCGACGCTGGTCGGCCTCGCGGCCGAGCGCGCCGGGCCGATCGCGGGCGGCGGGTCGATCGACTTCCGGGTCGGCGACATGCTCGATCCGAGCCTCGGCCGCTTCGACCACGTCGTGGCGATGGATTCGCTGATCCATTACGGCGCCGCCGACATCGCCCGGGCGCTCGCCGCGCTCGGCGCGCGCACGGACGGGTCGGTGGTGTTCACGGTGGCGCCCCGCACCGCCCTGCTCACCGCGATGCACGCCGCCGGCACGCTGTTCCCGAGGGCCGACCGGGCGCCGGCGATCGTGCCGATCACGCTGGGCGCGCTGGCCAAGCGGATCGGCCGGGAGCCGGCGCTGGCCGAGTTCGCGCTGACGCGCACGCAGCGCGTCAACAGCGGCTTCTACCTCTCGAACGCGATCGAGCTGGCGCGGGGCCGCCGATGAAGCTCGGCCTCCGCCTGATCCGGCACGTCGCGGCCCTCGGACCGTCGATCCTCCCCTTCGCCGACGCGGCGACGAAGGAGCTGCCGCTCGGGCGGCTGATGCGGCTGTCGCTGTTCCAGGTCACCGTCGGCATGGCCGCGGTGCTGCTGATCGGCACGCTCAACCGCGTCATGATCGTGGAGCTGGAGGTGCCGGCCTGGGTCGTCGCGCTGATGCTGTCCCTGCCGCTGATCTTCGCCCCCTTGCGGGCGCTGATCGGCTTCCGCTCGGACACGCACCGGTCGGTGCTCGGCTGGCGCCGCGTCCCCTACATCTGGTTCGGCACGCTGCTGCAGTTCGGCGGGCTCGCCATCATGCCGTTCGCGCTGCTGCTGCTGTCGGGCGACACCACCGGCCCGATGTGGGCCGGGCAGGTCGCCGCCGCGCTCGCCTTCGTCCTGGTCGGCGCCGGCCTCCACACCACGCAGACGGTGGGGCTCGCCCTCGCCACCGACCTCGCACCGGCCCATGCAAGGCCCAAGGTCGTCGCGCTGCTCTGCGTCATGCTGCTCGTCGGGATGATGGTCAGCGCGGTCGCCTTCGGCCTGCTGCTCGCCGACTTCTCGAAGGTGCGGCTGATCCAGGTGATCCAGGGCACGGCCCTCGTCACCATCGTGCTCAACGGGCTGGCCCTGTGGAAGCAGGAGGCGCGCGACCCCGACCGCGCCCGCGACGCGGCGCAGCCGAGCTTCTCCGAATCCTGGGCGGCCTATGCGGGGCAGGGGCTGGCGCGGCGCCGCCTCGTCGCCACCGGGCTCGGCACCGCCGCCTTCTCGATGCAGGACATCCTGCTGGAACCCTATGGCGGGCAGATCCTGCACCTCTCGGTCGGCGCGACCACGGCGCTGACCGCGATGCTGGCGGCCGGCGGCGGCCTCGGGCTGCTGGCGGCGGCGCGCTGGCTCAACCGGGGCGGCGACCCGTTCCGGGTTGCGGCGGCGGGTGCCGTGATCGGCATCCTTGCCTTTTCCTGCGTCGTGTTCGCGGCCCCGCTCGGCTCGACGCAGGTCTTCGCGGCCGGCGTCAGCCTGATCGGCTGCGGCGGCGGCCTGTTCGCCCACGGCACGCTCACCGCCTCCATGGCGAAGGCCGGGCCGGAGGATACCGGGCTCGCGCTCGGCGCCTGGGGCGCGGTCCAGGCGTCGGCGGCCGGCCTCGCCATCGCCGGCAGCGGCATCGTGCGGGACGTCGGCTCGGCGCTCGCCGTCTCGGGGGCGCTCGGCGAGGGCATGAGCGATCCCTCGATCGGCTACCTCGTCGTCTACCACATCGAGATCGCGCTGCTGTTCGCGACGCTGGTCGCGATCGGCCCGCTGGTCCGGGACCGCAGCCCGCAACCGGCGGCGCGGGGCAGGCCCCGCGTCGCCCTGTCCACCTCCTCCACCTGAAGCTCGGGAGATCGCCATGCCACCAGGAGCACTGCCCACGGGAGCACTCACCGGCTACGTCGACGTCGCGCAGATCGTCCTGTACGCCTTCTTCCTGTTCTTCTTCGGCCTGGTCTTCTGGCTCCGGCGCGAGGACCGGCGCGAGGGCTATCCCCTCGAGGCCGAGGTGACGGGCACCCTCAAGCGCCCCGACCCGATCCTGATCCCGACGCCGAAGCTGTTCCACCTCGCCGACGGCAAGATCAAGCAGGCGCCGCAGGCCGACACCAGGCCCGACCGCAACTACCTCGGCAGCAAGCGCGAGCCCTGGCCGGGCGCCCCGCTGGAGCCGACCGGCGCCGACCCGATGTTCGCCCATGTCGGCCCCGGCTCCTGGGTCAGCCGCGACGACGCGTTCGACCACACCTTCGACGGCCAGAAGCGGATCGTCCCCTTGCGGGTCGCGACGCATTTCATGGTCCACGAGGACGGCCCCAACCCGATCGGCATGAGCGTGTTCGGCGCCGACAGCCAGATCGCCGGAACGGTGTCCGACATCTGGGTCGACCGCGGCGAAAGCTTCGCCCGCTACTACGAGGTCGATCTCGGCGCCGGCGGACGCCGCGTGCTGATGCCGGTCACCTTCTGCCGCACGGGGCGGTTCTCGCGCACCGTGAAGACTGAGGCGCTGCTCGCCCGGCAGTTCTCGGACATCCCGCCCCACGCCGACCCCGACGCGGTGACCCTCCTCGAGGAGGAGAAGATCATCGCCTATTTCGGCGCCGGCACCCTGTACGCCACGCCCCAGCGCGCGGAGACCCTGCTATGAGCGGCCGCCGGACCCACGATACGCCCTCGGACGACACCGTCCGCGACGACCGGATCCCCGAGGGCCTGCCCGAGGCGCTGCCGCCGGGCGAGCACATCCTGTGGCAGGGCCGGCCGACCGCCTTCGGCATGGCCGCCCGCCCGATGCACGGCGGGTTCGTGGTGCTGTGGTTCGGCGTGCTGGCCGCCTGGACCATCCTGCCGGCGGCCCTCGACGGCGCGGTGCTGGCGGGCCTCGAAGCCTCGTGGCCGACCTTCGCCGCCTGCGCCGCCGCGCTGGCCGTCGTCGGCGGCCTCGGCTGGCTCGCCTCCTGGACCACGACCTACACCATCACGAACCACCGCGTGGTGATGCGGATCGGCATCGCGCTGCCGGTCACCTTCAACCTGCCGCTCGCGCAGGTGGAGGATGCCGCCCTGCACAGCTTCGCCGACGGCACCGGCGACCTGCCGCTCCGGCTGAGCGCCGGCACCCGCGTCGCCTACCTGCACCTGTGGCCGCATGCCCGCCCCTGGCGCGTGACCGAGCCGCAGCCGATGCTCCGCTCCGTCCCGAACGCAGGCGAGGTGGCCGCCATCCTCGCCCGGGCGATCGTCGCGGCGCGGGCGCCCGAGGAAGAGTCCGCGCTGCCGCTGCTCGTCGCCCGCCCGCAGAACGCGGCGCGCAAGCCGCGCCTCGTCGCCGTCGGAGCGCGCTGACCGGCCCGAGCCTCCGCGGAGCCGCGCGGACGAGACATCACCCCGCCCGTCCCGGCCGAACCGCCGGGGCGGGCGTTCGCTTTTCGCAAAAAAGTCTTTCGCGAACAGGACTTTGCCGGCCCCCTCGAAAAACCCGCCCGAAAAATCCAAAATGAGGATTGTCAAGCGTGCTTGACACCGGTTAACGTGAAGCCAAGGAAACGGCGACGTGGCCGGACACCGAGCGGTGCCGCCCCGACGACCGGTCCGGGCAGACGGTGAGGGAAGCCGATGGGCGAGGTGGCGGAGGGCGGGCCGATCCCGGCGCTCGCACTGATCGGAGCCGGGGCGCTCCTCGGCTTCACCATGCTGGCGGTGGTGGTCGGGCGCACCGAGCGGATCGGCCTCAGCGGAAACCCCGGCGGGAATCCCGTCGCCTCCGTCGCCCTGCGCGTGCTGGACCGCCCGGACGGGTCGATCCGGATCGAGGACGCCGCCGATGCGCGGCTGATCGAGACCATCGAGCCCGGCCAGGACAACTTCGTCCGCGCGACCCTGCGCAGCTTCGGCCAGTCCCGCCTGCGCGCCGGCCTGACCCCGGCCGAGCCGTTCCGCCTGACCCGCTACGACGACGGCTCGCTCGCCCTGATCGACGAGACCACGGGGCGCAGCGTCAACATGGGCGCCTTCGGCCCGACCAACGCGCTCGCCTTCGCCAAGCTCCTACCCGGCAACGCCCTTCCCGACGTGAGCGTCCCGCGATGATCGGATTCCTGAACGGCCGCCGCACGGTCGAGGTGCCCTGCACCGTCGAGATCGAGCAGACCCCCGAGAGCCTGCACGCCCATGTCAGCCTCGACGCCGACTTCGAGATCGAGCCCGGCGACGAGGTGCAGGTCCACGACGCGCCGACCTCGGTGCCCTACGGCGAGCGCCTCGTCGTCCGCCGCACCGCGACGGTGACGCGGGCCGGCCGGATCGAGCGGCTCTGGACCAAGCTCGCCGGCCATCTCGAGCTGACCGAGCTCTACGAAGTCAGCTTCAGCGAGAGGAGGAAGCTTTGAACGCTCCCGTCAGGCATCCGCTGCCCACCCGCCCGGTCAACGAATCGACCAAGTCCGCGCAGGAGACGACCTTCCTCAGCCCGCGCTTCTACACCACCGATTTCGCGGAGCTCGACCGCACGAACGTCGAACCGGTCCGGGCCGAGTGGGACGTGCTGATCGAGGAGCTGCGCTCCGACCCGAACAAGCGCCACTTCACCCGCAACGCCGACTTCGACTGCGACCTGTCGCAGATGGAGCCCGAACTCCGGAAGGAGTTCCTCGACTTCCTGGTCTCGTCGATCACCGCCGAGTTCTCGGGCTGCGTCCTCTACGCCGAGATGCGCAAGCGCGCCAAGAACAAGGACATCAAGGAGCTGTTCGGCTTCATGAGCCGCGACGAGGCGCGCCACGCTGGCTTCATCAACGACACGCTGAAGGATTTCGGCATCGGCGTCGATCTGGGCTTCCTGACGAAGTCGAAGAAGTACACGTTCTTCCGCCCGAAGTTCATCTTCTACGCAACCTACCTGTCCGAGAAGATCGGCTACGCGCGCTACATCACCATCTTCCGCGAGCTGGAGAAGCACCCCGAGCGGCGCATCCACCCGATCTTCAAGTGGTTCGAGAAGTGGTGCAACGACGAGTTCCGCCACGGCGAGGCCTTCGCGCTGCTGATGCGCGCCAACCCGAAGCTGACGCAGGGGCTGAACCGCTACTGGATCAAGTTCTTCCTGCTGGCGGTGTTCGCGACGATGTACGTCCGCGACCATTGCCGGCCGGCCTTCCACGCCGCCCTCGGGGTCGACCCGTCCGAGTACGACTTCACGGTCTTCCGCATCACCTCCGAGATCTCGAAGCAGACCTTCCCGCTGACGCTCGACCTCGACAACCCGAAGTTCAAGCAGCGGCTCGACACCCTGCTCGACTGCTCGGTGAAGATCGCCGAGGCGCGGGCGCAGGGCGGCGTCGCCGGCACGCTGAAGCGTGGCGTACAGGTGGCGCGGGCCGCGATCACCTTCGGCAGGCTCTACCTGTTGCCGACCCTCGACAACGCGATGCCCGCCGACATCCGCCTCGAGCCGGTGTGGTAGCGGGCCGGCGATGTCGCCCTACGCCGTCCCGGCCCTCTATGCGGTGGCGATCTGGTGGTTCTCCACCGGGGTGATCATCCTGCTCGACCATCTGCCGCGCCGCACCTTCCCGTGGAGCATGGCCGCCGGCACCGCGGTGCTGCTGGCGGCGCTCTACGCGATCGGCACGAGCGCCGGCGATGTGACCGAGACGGGGGCCTACACCGCCTTCACCGGCGCGCTGCTGGTCTGGGGCTGGCAGGAGATGAGCTACTACATGGGCTTCGTCACCGGCCCGCGGCCGGAGGCCTGCCGGCCCGGCGCCCGCGGCGTCGAGAAGTTCCGGGCGGCGGTGGCGACGAGCCTGTGGCACGAATTCGCCATCGTTCTCGGCGCGCTGGCGATCCTGGCGCTCACCTGGAACACCCCGCAAAGATTGGCCCTGTGGACCTACTGCGTGCTGTGGGGGATGAACCTTAGCGCCCGGCTCAACCTGTTCCTCGGGGTGCGCAACCTCAACGCCGAGTTCCTGCCCGACCATCTGGCCTATCTCGGCTGCTACCTGACGAAGCGGCCGATGAACCTGCTGTTCCCGGTGTCGGTCAGCGTCGCCACCGTGATCGTCGTGCTGCTCGGCCAGGCGGCGCTCGCCGAGCCGATCACGCCGCACGCGATGGTCGGCTTCACCATCCTCACCACGCTGATGGGCCTGGCGACCCTCGAGCACTGGTTCCTGATGCTGCCGCTCCCCGCGGCCGCCCTCTGGAACTGGAGCCTCCCGCCGAAGGTCGCGGCCGTCCCGACAAAGGTGAAGCTCGCGGCCTCCGCCGCGGCCGGACCGACACAGGCGCCGGCCGAGCCGGCCCGGCGCGACGCAGCCTGACGCGGGAGAACCCGCGCGATCGAAACGAGGACGGGGAGACGAGCGATGGATTACGACGCGTTCTTCGGCGCCGAGCTTCAGAACCTGCACCGGGAGGGGCGCTACCGCGTCTTCACCGATCTCGAACGTCAGGCCGGGCGCTTCCCGCACGCGACCCATCACAGCCCCGAGGGCGAGAAGCCCGTCACGGTCTGGTGCTCGAACGACTATCTCGGGATGGGCCAGCACCCGGACGTGCTCGCCGCCATGCACGCGGCGCTCGACCGCTGCGGCGCGGGCGCGGGCGGCACCCGCAACATCTCCGGCACCAACCACTACCACGTGCTGCTGGAGCGCGAACTCGCCGACCTCCACGGCAAGGGGGCTGCCCTGCTGTTCACCTCCGGCTACGTCTCGAACTGGGCGGCGCTCGGCACCCTCGGCGCCAAGCTGCCCGGCTGCGTCATCCTCTCGGATTCCGAGAACCACGCCTCGATGATCGAGGGCATCCGGGCGTCGCGCGCCGAGCGCCAGATCTTCCGCCACAACGACCCGGAGGACCTCGACCGCAAGCTGCGGATGATCGAGCCCGGCAGGCCGAAGCTCGTGGCCTTCGAATCGGTCTACTCGATGGACGGCGACATCGCGCCGATCGACGAGATCTGCGACGTGGCCGAGGCGCACGGCGCGCTCACCTACCTCGACGAGGTCCACGCCGTCGGCCTCTACGGCGCGCGCGGCGGCGGCATCTCGGAGCGCATGGGGCTGGCCCACCGCCTCGACGTGATCGAGGGCACGCTGGGCAAGGCCTTCGCGGTGCATGGCGGCTACATCACCGCGAACGAGACGCTGTGCGACTTCGTCCGCAGCTTCGCCTCGGGCTTCATCTTCACCACCTCGCTGCCGCCGGCGGTGGCGGCGGGCGCGGCCGCCAGCATCCGCCACCTCAAGCGGAGCAACATCGAGCGCGCACGGCACCAGGAGCGGGTGCAGCGGGTGCGCGAGCGCCTGGACGCCGCCGGCATCCCCACCCTGCCCAACGACAGCCACATCGTCCCGGTGATGGTCTGCGATCCGGTGCTGTGCAAGGCGATCTCCGACACCCTGCTCGACGAGTTCGGCATCTACGTGCAGCCGATCAACTACCCGACCGTCGCCCGCGGCACCGAGCGCCTGCGCATCACCCCGTCGCCCCTGCACACGGACGCCGACATCGACCACCTCGTCGGGGCGCTGGCCGCGATCTGGGGCCGGATCGGGCTGGAGCGGGTGGCGGCGGAGTAGGGGACACGCCGCCGACAATCCGTGCGGCGAGTTTCTCCGCGTCCTCGGGCCCTACCGAATTCCGACGCCTCTGCGTGACGGCGCCGGATGGTGCGTCCGAAGCACTGCGGGGCCCCCTCTTCCATGGGGAGAGGGGACCCGCGCCTGACCCTGCATAACGTGCGGCCCTGACGAGTCGCATCGGAAGAAGGGAACTGCCCGTGCGTTTCGAAGGCCAGGGTGCCATTCTCGATCGCGCCGATCGCGCCGATCGCGCCGCACCTCCCCAGCCACGGATCGGCGTGACAACCTCTTCGCAATCGCGAGTGCCCCAGCGCGTGACCACCTTCCCCTTCACCGCCATCGTCGCCCAGGACGAGATGCGTCGGGCGCTGCTGATCGCGGCGGTCGATCCGTCGGTGGGGGGCGTGCTGGTGTTCGGGGATCGCGGCACCGGCAAGTCCACCGCGATCCGGGCGCTGGCCGGTCTGCTGCCGCGGATGCGCGCGGTCGTCGGCTGCCCCTATGCCTGCGATCCGGCCGCACCCGCCGAATCGTGCCCGCATTGCCGTGGCCAGGCGGAGCGCAAGAGCGCGCTCGTGCCGGTGCCGGTGGTCGACCTGCCGCTCGGAGCCACCGAGGACCGGGTGGTCGGCGCGCTCGACCTGCAGCGGGCGCTGGCGCTCGGCGAGAAGGCGTTCGAGCCTGGGCTGCTGGCGCGGGCCAACCGCGGCTTCCTGTACATCGACGAGGTCAACCTGCTGGAGGACCACCTCGTCGACCTGCTGCTCGACGTGGCGGCCTCCGGGGTCAACACCGTCGAGCGCGAGGGCCTGTCGATCCGCCACCCGGCGCGCTTCGTGCTCGTCGGCTCCGGCAACCCGGAGGAGGGCGAGCTGCGGCCGCAGCTCCTCGACCGGTTCGGCCTCGCCGTCGAGGTGGCGACGCCCACCGACATCGCGACCCGCATCGACGTGGTCCGCCGCCGCGACGCCTACGAGCGCGATCCGGAAGCGTTCTGCGCCACCTACGCCAAGGCCGAGCGGGCGCAGGCCAAGCAGATCACGCTCGCCCGCGAACGGCTGAGTGCCGTGACGATCCCCGACGCGGTGCTGGAGGCCTGCGCGAGGCTCTGCGTGGCGCTCGGCACCGACGGCCTGCGCGGCGAGCTCACCCTGATGCGCACCGCCCGCGCGCTGGCGGCGCTCGACGGCGCGGACGACGTGACGATCGACCATGTCCGCCGGATCGCGCCGGCGGCGCTGCGCCATCGCCTGCGCCGCAACCCGCTCGACGAGGCCGGCTCCACCGCCCGCGTGGCGCGGGCGGTCGCCGACGTGCTGGCGTGACGCTCGCGCCCGGCGAGGGCCGCTGGGCCGAGGCGCTCCGCGCCGCTTCGCTGCTGGCGGCCGATCCGCAGGCCTGCGTCGGCATCCGCCTGCGCGCCGGGCCGGGCCCGGTCCGCGAGGCGTGGCTGCGGCACCTGACGGACCGCCTCGCGCCCGGCACCCCCGTCCGGCGCTGCCCGCCCGGCATCGGCGACGACCGCCTGCTCGGCGGCCTCGACCTCGCCGCGACCCTGTCGGCCGGCCGCCCGGTGGCCCAGGCGGGCCTCCTGGCCGAGGCCGACGGCGGCCTCGTCGTCGTGCCGATGGCCGAGCGCCTGTCGCCCGGCACGGCGGCTCGTCTCGCCGCGGCGCTCGACACCGGCACGATCACGGTCGCGCGCGACGGTTTCTGCGAGACGCGGCCCGCCCGCTTCGGCCTGGTGCTGCTCGACGAGGGGCTCGACGACGAGGCGCCGCCGAGCGCGCTCACCGAGCGCCTCGCCTTCGACGTGGATCTGCGCGCCTTCGGGCTGCGGGAGATCGAGGATGCTCCGCCCGGGCATGACGCGGCGGACCTTCGGGGGTTGCGACGGGCGCGTTCCGCAGAACGCCATTCTTCTGGAACGGCTTTCGCATCCGCCCACCCCGAACGGCGATCGCAGGAACCGCTTTTCCCTCCCCCCTCTGCGGGGGAGGGTGGCCCGCGAAGCGGGTCGGGAGAGGGGAGCGACGCTTCCGGACAGCGCGCTCCCCTCTCCCGACCCTCGCTCACGCGAGGCCCACCCTCCCCCGCACCCAAGTCGGGCCTGCCCGACTTGGGCACACAGGGTGCGGATCTCGGGCAGGCCCGAGATCCGTCGGGGGGAGGGAAGGCGCGCGGGCTCTTCGGCAGGGAAGAGGAGGTGGGGAGAGGCGCGACCGCTCCCGACCGCTCCCGACCCACGCCTGAACCGGACGACGCGTCCGACGCCATCCCTGCGCTTTGCGCCGCCGCGGATGCCCTCGGCGTGACGTCCCTGCGCGGGCCGTTGCTCGCCGTGCGGATCGCCCGGCTGATCGCCGCCCGCGACGGACGGGATGGGCTCGCGGAACGAGATCTCGTCGAGGCAGCCGCCCTCGTGCTCGGCCCGCGGGCGACGCGGATGCCGGTTCCCGAGCAACCCGCCGAAGCCTCCGAACCGCCCCCCGACGATCGCGGATCGCCGCAGGAGGAGAACCCGCCGGAGCCCGACGGGGACGCGGCGGGCTCGGAGCAGCAGGCCGAATCGCCGAATCTCGACGACGTCGTGCTCGCGGCGGCACGCGCGGCGATCCCGCCCGGCCTGCTCGCGGCGTTGGCCGCCGGGCAGGCGCCGGCGCGCGGCGGCAAGGCGGGCAGGGCCGGGGCCGCCGCCTCCGCCGCGCGGCAGGGCCGGCCGATCGGCACGCGCCCCGGCGACCCGCGCCGCGGGCGCCTGGCGCTGCTGGCGACCCTGCGCGCCGCCGCCCCGTGGCAGGCCCTCCGGCGATCCGAGGCCGAAGCGGGCGACGCCCGGGCGATCCTGGTGCGGCCGGAGGATTTTCGGATCACGCGCTTTCGCCAGCGGACCGAGAGCACGACGATCTTCGCGGTCGACGCCTCCGGCTCGGCGGCGATCGAGCGGCTCGCCGAGGCGAAGGGGGCGATCGAGCTGCTGCTGGCCGAGGCCTATGTCCGCCGCGACCGGGTGGCGCTCGTCGCCTTCCGCGGCCGGGCGGCCGAGCTCGTGCTGCCGCCGACCCGCTCGCTGGTGCGGGCCAAGCGCGAGCTCGCCGAGCTGCCCGGCGGCGGCGGCACGCCGCTGGCCGCGGGGCTCGATGCGGCGGCCGACGTGGCGCTCGCCGTCCGCCGCGGCGGCGGCACCCCGGTCGTCGTGCTGCTCACCGACGGGCGCGCCAACGTCGACCGCGCCGGCGCACCGGGCCGGCCGCGCGCCGCCGAGGACGCGCTCGCCGCGGCCCGGCGCTTCCGCGCGGCGGCGTTCTCCGCGATCCTGATCGACACCGCGCCGCGCCCGCAGGATTCGGCGCGCGCCCTGGCCGAGGCGATGGGCGCCCGCTATCTCCCGTTGCCGCAGGCCGACGCCCGCAAGCTCAGCGCCGCGGTGCGGGCGGCGGGCGCGGCGGCGTGACGGCTCGCATCGGCAGGTCCTTCAGGAAACCAGGTCCTTCAGGAAACCATGACACGCATGTCCGAGGACCGCCCGGACTGGGAGCGCGACGGGCGCGACTGGCCGCATCGCGACGCCAGCCGCTTCGTCGAGGCTTCCGGCCTGCGCTGGCACGTGCAGGCGATGGGGCCGGCCGACGCCCCCGTGCTGCTCCTCGTCCACGGGACGGGCGCGGCGACGCATTCCTGGCGCGGGCTGATGCCGGCCTTGGCCGGGCGCTTCCGCGTGATCGCGCCGGACCTGCCCGGCCACGGCTTCACCGATCCGCTGCCGGCCGGCCGCCTGTCGCTTCCCGGCATGGCGTCCGCCCTGGCCGACCTGACGACGCAGCTCGACGTGAGGCCGGTCGTGGCGGTCGGCCATTCGGCGGGCGCCGCGATCCTGGCCCGGACCTGCCTCGACGCGCGGCTATCGCCGAGGCTGCTGGTGGCGCTGAACGGCGCCCTCAAGCCGTTCCCAGGTCTTGCCTCGATCCTGTTCCCAAGCATGGCGCGGATGCTGTTCCTCAATCGGATGACGCCGAAGATCTTCGCCTGGACGGCGGACCGCGCCGCGGTGCAGCGGCTGATCCAGGGCACCGGCTCGCGCATCGACCCCGTCGGGCTCGACCTCTATCGCCGCCTGTTCCGGAAGCCCGCCCACGTCGCCGGAGCGCTCGGCATGATGGCGAACTGGAACCTCGACGCCCTTGACCGCGCGCTGCCGCGGCTCGGCGTCCGCACGCTGCTCGTCGTCGGCTCCGACGACAAGGCGATCGCGCCCGACACCGCCTTCGCGGTGCGCGACCGCCTGCCCGATGCCCACGTCGAGCTGATGCGCGGCCTCGGCCACCTCGCGCACGAGGAAGCGCCCGAGCGCGTCACTGCGGCGATCCTCGCGGAGTTCGACGCCCTGACCGCAGCCGAGGCGCCGCGGTCCGCCCGAGCCTCAGAAAGGCCCTTGCCTGAGGTCGGCAATCGACCTTAGTGTCAAACCATGTTGACACTCGATGCGTCGGTACCGTTGACACATGCGGATCGCCGGCCCCACGCCGTCGTCGTGGGCAGCGGTTTCGGCGGGCTCGCCGCCGCGATCCGCCTCGGTGCCCGCGGCTACCGGGTCACGGTGCTGGAACGGCTCGACAAGCCGGGCGGGCGGGCCCGCGTCCACCGGCAGGACGGCTTCACCTTCGACGCCGGCCCGACCATCGTTACCGCGCCGTTCCTGTTCGAGGAACTGTGGACGCTGTGCGGGCGGCGCATGGCGGACGACGTCACCCTGGTGCCGATGCGGCCCTACTACCGCATCCGGTTCGACGACGGCGCCACCTTCGACTATTCCGGCGACCTGGCCGCCATGCGGGCGGAGGTCGCCAAGTTCTCGCCCGCCGACGTCGCCGGCTACGAGCGCTTCATGGCGCAGAGCGAGGCCATCTTCCGCGTCGGCTTCGAAGAGCTCGGCCACGTGCCCTTCGGCCGCATCCGGGACATGCTGCGGATCGCGCCGGACCTCGTGCGGCTCGGCGGCCACCGCAGCGTCTACGACGTGGTGGCGAAGTACATCCGCGACGAGCGCCTGCGGACCATCTTCAGCTTCCACCCGCTGCTGATCGGCGGCAGCCCGTTCCGGGCGAGCGCGATCTACTGCCTGATCGCCCATCTCGAGCGGCGCTGGGGCGTGCACTTCGCCATGGGCGGCACCGGCCGCCTCGTCAACGGCCTCGTCGGCCTGATCGCGGGGCAGGGGGGCACCCTGCGCTGCGACGCGGAGGTCGCCGAGATCACCGTCGCCTGCGGCGCGGCCACCGGCGTGCGCCTGGCCGACGGCACGACGATCGCCGCCGACATCGTCGTCTCGAACGCCGATTCCGCCCACACCTACCGCAATCTGGTCCCGGCATCGGCCAGACGGCGCTGGACCGATCGCAAGGTCGACAAGGCCCATTCCTCCATGGGCCTGTTCGTCTGGTACTTCGGAACGAAGCGGAAATATCCGGACGTCGCCCACCACACCATCCTGATGGGGCCGCGCTACCGCGCGCTGATCGACGACATCTTCCGCAGGAAGCACCTCGCCGACGACTTCTCGCTCTATCTCCACCGGCCGACCGAGACCGACCCGATGCTGGCGCCGCCGGGATGCGACGCGTTCTACGTGCTCTCGCCGGTGCCGAACCTCGCCGGCGGCCAGGATTGGGCGGCGCTCGCCGAGCCCTACCGCCGGCGCATCGAGGCGTCCCTCGAGGCGACCGTGCTGCCGGGCCTCTCGGCCGAGCTCATCACCTCGAAGGTGACGACGCCGCAGGATTTCCGAGACGATTTCCTGAGCTTCCGCGGCTCCGGCTTCGGGCTGGAGCCGGTGTTGACGCAATCGGCGTGGTTCCGTCCGCACAACGCGTCGGAAGACGTGCGCAACCTGTTCCTCGTCGGCGCCGGAACCCATCCCGGCGCCGGCCTGCCCGGCGTCCTGTCCACGGCCCGCGTCCTCGATACGGTGGTTCCCGATGCGCGCGTCTTCGCCTGAGTCTCTCCCGGCCGCGTTCCTGGCCGCCCTGCGCCCGGCCTCGTCGCACGCGTCGGAGGCCGACCACGCCGCCTGCCGCGCCGCGATCCGGGCGGGGTCGCGCAGCTTCTACGCCGCCGCACACCTGCTGCCGCCGCGCGTCCGGCGCGCGGCCTACGGGCTCTACGCCTTCTGCCGGTTGTCGGACGATCTCGTCGACGACGCGGAGGCCGGCGCGGCGCCCGGGGCGGTGCTTCGGCTCGATGCGCGGCTCGCGCGCATCCATGCCGGCCACCCCGCCGACCATGCCGCCGACCGGGCGCTCGCCGACGTCGTCGCCGACCACGCGATCCCGCAGGCGCTGCCGGCGGCGTTGCTCGAAGGCCTCGCCTGGGACTCCGAAGGGCGGCGCTACGCGACCTTGAGCGCGCTCTGCGCCTACGCCGCCCGCGTCGCGGCCTCCGTCGGCGCGACGATGACGCTGATCATGGGCGTGCGCGATGCCGACGTGCTGGCGCGGGCCTGCGACCTCGGCGTGGCGATGCAGCTCACCAACATCGCCCGCGACGTCGGCGAGGATGCGCGGGCCGGCCGCCTCTACCTGCCGCTCGACTGGCTCGACGAGGCCGGCATCGATCCGGACGCGTTCCTGGCCGAGCCGGTCGCGACGGACGCGCTGCGCGACGTGGTCGCCCGGCTGCTCGCCGCCGCGGACGTGCTCTACGCCCGCTCGGAGGCCGGCATCGGCGGCCTGCCGCTCGCCTGCCGTCCGGCGATCCGGGCCGCGCGCCTGATCTATGCCGAGATCGGTACGGAGATCGTCCGGAACGGGTTCGACAGCGTCACCCGGCGCGCCCGCGTCGGGGCGGGGCGCAAGCTGCAGCTGCTCGCCCGCGCCGCGCTGCCGCTCGGTGGCGGCACCGAGCGCGACGCGCCGAGCCTGCCCGAGACCGCCTACCTCATCGAGGCCGTGCCGACGCGCACGCCCTTGGCCCGCCCCTGGTGGGACATCCCGGGCCAGGCGGTGCGGGTGCTCGAGATGATCGAGGCGTTGCGCGAGCGTGAGGCGACGGGGCGCGAGCCGGCGTGAGCGACCCGCTCTTCGCCGCCTTCGACATCGGGCTGGTCTTCGCGCTCGCCCTCGGGCTGGCGATCTGGCAGCTCGTCGCGCTCAGGCGCAGCATCCGGCGGGACCGCGCGGCGGCGAAGGTGGACCGCGGAGAGTAGCATCACCGACGGTTATTCCATCCGCGCTTTCCCTCCCCCCTCTGCGGGGGGGAGGGAAGAGGCGCAAACCACACCGCCCCGGTTCACGCCATCGACGTCAGGATGCCCGGCCGGCGGCCGTTCCGCCGAGGTGGAACACCCGGTGGGGCACCAGCTCGCCGCGCTCGACGTCGCCCACCGCGACGAGGATGCCGCCGCAGGTCGCGAAGATCTTGCCCTCGACCGGCGCGTCGCGGCCGCGCAGGATCACCGACTGGCCGCGCATCAGGCGCATCGCCATGTCGCGCGAGACCGAGACGGAGGGGATCGCGTCGAGGGCGGTCTCGACCGGCATCAGGTGGGCGAGGCTGCCCTCGGGCCCGGCGGCGTCGAGCCCGGCGACGTTGCAGGAATCGGCCTCCGCGAACGGCCCGACCCGGGTGCGGCGCAGGGCCGAGACGTGGCCGCGGCAGCCGAGCATGCGCCCGAGGTCGCGCGCGAGCGCCCGGACGTAGGTGCCCTTGCCGCACTCGGCCTCGATCACCGTGCGGTCGGTCTCGTGCTCGACCACCGCGAGGCGATCAATCTGGACGGGACGCGCCACCAGCTCGACCACCTCGCCGTCGCGGGCGAGGTCGTAGGCGCGCTCGCCCTGGATCTTGATCGCCGAGTAGCGCGGCGGCACCTGCTCGATCGCGCCGACGAAGCTCGGCAGGGCGGCCTCGACCGCCGCGCGGGTCGGGCGGTCCTCGCTCGTCGCCACCGGGCGGCCCTCGGCGTCGTCGGTGTCGGTCTCGATGCCCCAGCTCACGGTGAAGCGGTAGGCCTTGCGGCCGTCCATCACGAAGGGGACGGTCTTGGTGGCCTCGCCGAGCGCGATCGGCAGGATCCCGGATGCCAGCGGATCGAGGGTGCCGGCATGCCCCGCCTTCTTGGCGTTGAAGGCGCGCTTCACCACCGCGACCGCGTGCGTCGAGGTCATGCCGACGCCCTTGTCGAGGATGACCCAGCCCGACACGTCGCGCTTCTTCGGCCGGTCGGGCCGCGGACCGCCGCGGGACGGGCGACGGCCCTCCTCGCTGCGGCGCTCGCCCGAAGACGGCATCTCGGGCGCGGAGACCGGATGCTCGGAGGTCGGGACGTCGTTCATGGAAACCTCAGTCGGCATCATGCTTTTTTACGTCAATCGGCGAAACGGAATCTGGATCGGTGCGCGCCCTCCTGCCGGTGCCGCGCCGCGATGGCGTCTTCGATCGGGTCGGGGCCGGCCCTCACGAGCGCCCCCCGCCGACCTCCGCGTCGTCCTCGTCCGGCGCTCCCTTGTCGAGGTCGCGCTGGACGCGCTCGTTGCGCAGCAGCGCGTCGATCCGCGCGGCCTCGTCGAACGTGTCGTCGCGCAGGAAGCGCAGCTCGGGGGCGAATTTGAGGTTCACCCGCCGGGCCACCTCCTGCCGGAGCGCCTTGCGGTTGCGCTCGAGCGCGGCGATCACCGGCGCCTCGTCCATGCCGCCGAGCGGCATCACGTAGGCGGTAGCGAGCTTGAGGTCGGGCGACATCCGAACTTCCGGCACGGTCACCACGTGGGTGCCGAGGACCGGATCCTGGATGTCGCCGCGCTGGAGCACCTCGGCCAGCGCGTGGCGCACGAGCTCGGCGACGCGCTGCTGGCGCTGGGTGGGGCCGTTCGGGTTGGGTTTCTGAGCCATGGTCTTCTGCGGTCCGGCACCGGGTCGTCGAGCAGACGAGGCAGGACTGGAGTACGAAAAAAGACGGCCGCGGCAGGAGCCGCGGCCGCCGTGTCGATGCGCTGTCGAACGCGATCAGAGCGTGCGGCGGATCTCTTCGACCCGGTAGCACTCGATGGTGTCGCCGGCGCGCATGTTCTCGAAGTTCTCGAACGCCATGCCGCAATCCTGGCCCGACGTGACTTCCTTCACGTCGTCCTTGAAGCGCTTCAGGGTCGAGAGCTTGCCCTCGTGGATCACCACACTGTCGCGGATCAGGCGGACATGGGCGCCGCGCTGGACCACGCCGTCGGAGACGCGGCAACCGGCGACCTTGCCGACCTTCGAGACCTCGAAGATCTCCTGGATGAAGGCTTCGCCCAGGCGCTCCTCGCGGAGCGTCGGAGGCAGCATGCCCGACAGGGTCGCTTTGATGTCGTCCACGAGGTCGTAGATGATGTTGTAGTAGCGGATCTCGACGTCGTTGCGCTCGGCGAGCTCCCGCGCTTCCTTGTGGGCACGGATGTTGAAGCCGATCACCACCGCCTTAGAGGCGGTCGCGAGGGTCACGTCCGACTCGGTGATGCCGCCGACGCCGGCGAGCAGGATCCGGGCCGAGACCTCGTCGTTGCCGAGCTTCTCCAACGCGCCCGAGATCGCCTCGACCGAGCCCTGCACGTCGCCCTTGATGATGACGGGCAGCTCCTTGCGGCCGGCGCCTTCCTTCAGGTCGCGCATCATGTCGACGAGCGAGCGGTTGGCGCCGCCGGTGCGGGCGTTCTGGCGCTCGCGCTTCGTCCGGGCACGATACTCCGTGACCTCGCGGGCGCGGGCCTCGCTCGGCACCACGATCACGCGGTCGCCGGCATCCGGCGTGCCGTTGAAGCCGAGGACCTCCACCGGGACCGACGGTCCCGCGTACTGGATGTTCTCGCCCTGGTCGTCGATGAGCGCGCGGACGCGGCCCCATTCGGCGCCGGCGACGACGATGTCGCCGGTGAACAGGGTGCCGCGCTGCACGAGCACGGTCGCGACGGGGCCGCGGCCGCGGTCGAGCTTGGCCTCGATGACCGTGCCCTCGCCGTCGCGCTTCTCGTTGGCGCGCAGGTTCATGATCTCGGCCTGCAGCTGCAGGCCCTCGAGCAGGTCGGGCAGGCCGTCGCCGGTCTTGGCCGAAACCTCGAACTCCAGCGTCTCGCCGCCCATCGACTCGACCTGGATGTCGTGCTGGAGCAGCTCGGTGCGGACCCGCTGCGGGTTCGCCTCGGGCTTGTCAATCTTGTTGATCGCCAGGATCAGCGGAACGCCCGCCGCCTTGGCGTGCTGGATCGCCTCGATCGTCTGGGGCATCACGCCGTCGTCGGCCGCCACCACGAGCACGACGATGTCCGTCACCTTGGCGCCGCGGGCGCGCATGGAGGTGAAGGCTGCGTGGCCGGGGGTGTCGATGAAGGTGATCATGTCGCCCGACGGCGACGCGACCTGGTAGGCGCCGATGTGCTGGGTGATGCCGCCAGCCTCGCCCTCGACCACGTTCTCCTTGCGGATCGCGTCGAGGAGCGACGTCTTGCCGTGGTCGACGTGGCCCATGATCGTGACGACCGGAGGACGGGGATCGAGATCCTCGTCGAGATCCGGCTCGTCGGAGGTCAGGCCCTCTTCCACGTCCGACTCGGCGACGCGGCGCACGGTGTGACCCATCTCCTCGGCGATGAGCTGCGCCGAATCCGAGTCGATCACGTCGGTGATCTTGTGGATCTCGCCCTGCTTCATCAGCAGGCGGATCACGTCGACCGCCCGCTCCGACATGCGGTTGGCGAGCTCCTGGATCGTGATCGTCTCCGGGATCGTCACCTCACGCGACAGCTTCTCCTTCTGCTCGACCTGCCGGCTTCCGCTCATGCGCTGCTGGCGACGGCGGAAGGAGGCGATCGAGCGGGTGCGCTCGTCCTCGCCGGACGTCGCTGTCGCGATGGTTAGGCGGCCGCGGTTGCGGTCGCCGCCGGGCTGCTTGGGCGTCTTCGGCGGCGTGATGATCTTCAGCGGCATGCCGGGACGGCGGATGACGCGCTTGGTCTCGCTCTCGTCCTCGTTCGCCGCCGGGCGGCCGGCCGGACGCGCAGCGGTCCCCGCGGGCCGTGCCGCGGTGGTCGGGCTCGCGCTCTTCTCGGGCTCGGGCGCCGGGGCGGGGCGCGCCATGAAGTTCAGGTTCTGCGGCTTGCGCACGTCCGCGGTGATGGTCTTGCGCGGCTCGGCCGGGGTCGGACGCGCGGTCAGCGGTGGCCGTGCGGCGGCCGGCGCAGGACGCGCGGCCCCGGCGGCGGGACGCGCCGCCTGCGGAGCGGCAGGCGTCGCAGCCGCGGCCGGACGCGGAGCCGGTGCGGGCTTGGCGGCCGCGGGCGCGGCGGCGACCGGAGCGGCCGCAGGCGCGGCGACCTGATCGGAAGCTTGCGCCGGCGCGGCGGCAGGCTCGGGCGCCTTGGCCGGCGCCGCCTCGGCGGCGGCACGTGCCTCGGCGGCGGCGGCAGCGGCTTCGGCGGCGCGCTGCTTCTCCTCCTCCTGGCGACGCGCCTCCTCGGCGCGCTTGGCGGCGGCGGCAGCCTCGCGCTCGCGCTCCTCGGCTGCGGCCTGGGCGCGCTGCGCCTCGGCGGCGGCCTCGGCCTGGCGGCGGGCTTCCTGCTCGCGGCGCTGCGCGTCGGCGAGCGCTGCGGCGCGCGCCGAGCTTTCCTGCTCGCTCAGCGTGCGCAGCACGACGCCGGACGCGGACCGCTGCGCCGGGCGCGGGGCGACCGGCGGCGGAGGCGGGGCGACCCGTGTCGGGGCCGCGATGGGGGCGACGGGCGCCGGCGCCGCGCCGATCACGCGGCGCTTCACCGTCTCGACCACGACCTGCTTGGAGCGGCCGTGGGAGAAGCTCTGGCGCACGGTCCCCTGTTCGATCGGGCGCTTCAAGGAAAGCGGCTTCGCAGGAGTCTTGCTCAGAGTCTTGTCGCCCGGATTATTCGTATCGCTCATTCAGCCTGAACCCTGAGGGTTTCCATCGTCGCGTGAACCGGCAACCCGCGGAGCGCCGGCCTGATCCGTCACGGCATCGTCTTGCAGAGGGGGAGCATCCCCGCCGTATCCGGCGGATCCGCGCTCCTCGATCGCCGCGGCGACGCCCTCGAAGGAGCGTAGCCGACGCCAACGCGCCAGGCAGCCGGCGGCCCCGACTCCTGCGACGAGCGCAGCGTGTATCACATGATCCCGACCCAAGGCCATGTCCAATTCGTCTTCGGACAAGTCGTCAACGATCGGTATGCGGGATATGGCATCGCCGTGCCGCCGGTGCAATGCCGCCGCGATCTTGCGGCGACCGTCGGGCGCGGCGTCCGACGCATGGATCACGGCAGCGACGCGCGGCTGCGCGCCGATCGCCGCCTCGACCTTGGTGAAGCCGGTCACGATGCAGCCGGCCTTGTTGGCCAGCGCGATCGCCTGCCGCAGGTCGGCCCGCAACCCCTCGGCGATCCGGTCGGGCAGGTCGGCGGAGGCTGTCGCGCCTTGCGTCTTGAACGCCCGGTTGAACGCCCGCTTCCTCACGGCCGTCGCGACGTCCTCGCGGCGCGCGCTGACCCAGGCGCCGCGGCCGGGAAGCCGGGCGCGCAGGTCCGGCACGACGGCGCCGTCCGGCCCGAGGACGAAGCGGATCATCGCGTCGGGCGCCTGCGCGGTGCGCGTGACGATGCAGGTGCGCAGCGCGCCCTGTCGGCCACGATTCGGCCCGGCATCGAGGACGACGTCCTCGACGCCCTCGTCAGCCGGCGGCTGAGCGGCCTGAATCATCGCCCGACCTCGCGTCGTCAGTTGGCCTCGGCCTCGGCGGACTCCGCCGCGTCCTCGGTCGCCTCGGGCTCGGGCAGCGCCTCGATCCAGCCGGCGCGAAGGCGGGCGGCCATGATCATGGCCTCGGCCTCGGCGCGCGAGACCTCGAAGCCGTCGAGGTAGCCGGCGTGGCGCTTGGCCTCCGGCCCGCGGCCCTCGGTGTAGCCGACGAGGTCGTCGGTGGCGCAGCCGGCCAGATCCTCGATCGTCTTCACGTCGTTCTCGCCGAGCGAGACCAGCATCGGCGTGGTCAGGCCGTCGATCTCGCGCAGCTCGTCCTGCACGCCGAGCTCGGTGCGGCGGTCGTCGTGCTCCTGCTCGATCCGGGCGAGGTGATCCTGGGCGCGGGCCTGGATCTCGGCGCCGGTCTCCTCGTCGAGGCCCTGGATCGAGGACAGCTCCTGGATGTCGACGTAGGCGATCTCCTCGACGTTGCGGAAGCCTTCCGCCGCGAGCAGCTGGCCGACGGTCTCGTCGACGTCGAGCGCGCCCATGAACACGGTGGTGCGCTCGGCGAACTCCTTCTGGCGGCGCTCGCTCTCCTCGGCCTCGGTCAGGATGTCGATGTCCCAGCCGGTGAGCTGCGAGGCCAGGCGCACGTTCTGGCCGCGGCGGCCGATGGCGAGCGAGAGCTGGTCGTCGGGCACCACCACCTCGATGCGGTCGGCCTCCTCGTCGAGCACCACCTTGACGACCTCGGCCGGCTGCAGCGCGTTGACGATGAAGGTCGCCTGGTCCTCCGACCACGGGATGATGTCGATCTTCTCGCCCTGGAGCTCGCCGACCACCGCCTGGACGCGCGAGCCGCGCATGCCGACGCAGGCGCCGACCGGATCGATCGAGCCGTCGCGCGAGATCACCGCGATCTTGGCGCGCGAGCCCGGATCGCGGGCGACCGCCTTCACCTCGACGATGCCGTCGTAGATCTCCGGCACTTCCTGGCCGAAGAGCTTGGCCATGAACTGCGGATGCGAGCGCGACAGGAAGATCTGCGGCCCGCGCACCTCGCGGCGCACGTCGAACAGGTACGAGCGGATTCGGTCGCCGGGGCGGAAGGTCTCGCGCGGGATCATCTCGTCGCGCCGGACGATGCCCTCGCCGCGGCCGAGGTCGACGATGACGTTGCCGTACTCGACGCGCTTGACGAGGCCGTTCACGATCTCGCCGATGCGGTCCTTGTACTCGTCGAACTGACGGTCGCGCTCGGCGTCGCGCACCTTCTGGACGATGACCTGCTTGGCCGACTGCGCGGCGACGCGCCCGAAATCGAACGGCGGCAGGGTGTCGGAGATCACGTCGCCGACGAGCGCGCCGGGATTGTAGCGCCGGGCCTGGTCGAGGGTGATCTCGCGGGCGTCGTTCTCGACGAGGTCGACCACGAGGAGGTGGCGGGAGAGCCGCAGCGCCCCGGTCTTGTTGTCGATCTCGGCGTGCACGTCGGTCTCGGCGCCGTAGCGCGAGCGGGCCGCCTTGGCGATCGCCTCCTCCATCGCGTCGATCACGATGGAGCGATCGATCACCTTCTCGCGGGCGACCGCGTCGGCGATCTGCAGGAGTTCGAGCCGGTTGGCGCTGACGACGGCCATCTGTGTCGGTCCTTCTCTTGGGGTGCCGCCCCGGTCGCCGCTTTGCAAGCGGGGCGGGCGGCGATGCTCTAGTGAAGCGAGTCGCGGTCCTTGAGGCGGGCCGCCTTGGTGGTCACGGGCTTCTTGGGCGCGTCCGAAGCGGGCTTCGGCTTGGCCGCCTTGGGCTTGGCGGAAGCCTTCTGCCGCTTCGGGAACGGCGCCGGCGGAAGGGCCGGGACGTCTTCCGCCTCGTCGTCGTCGAGCGCCTCGTCGAGGTCCTGCACCGGGCCTCCGCCGCGCCGCAGCGACTCGCGCACGAGTTCGTCCGTGAGCACCAGATGCGCATCGGCGAGGTCGCGCAGCGGCAGCGAGACCCGGCTCGGCAGGCCTTCCTTGACGTCGGGCAGGTCGACCGGGACGGTGAGCGCCGCTGCGTCCGGCTCGCCGATGATCCCGCGGAAGCGCTTGCGGCCGCCGAGCGGCACGGCGAGCTCGATCTTGGCCTCGTAGCCGGCCCAGCGGGCGAAGTCGGAGACCCGGACCAGCGGACGGTCGATGCCGGGCGAGGAGATCTCGAGATAGTAGGCGATGCCGACCGGGTCATCGAGGTCGAGGATCGGCGAGATCGCGCGGCTCACGGTCTCGCACTCGTCGATGGACATCGAGCCGTCCGGCCGCTCGGCCATGATCTGCACGGTGCAGCCGTTCGCGCTCGACACCTTGACCCGCACGAGGCGGAAGCCGAGCCCCTCGATCGGACCCTCGATCACCTGCGCCACGCGCGCGGCGACGCCGGTCTCGCGGACCAGGCGCTTCTCCGTCGGCTCAGCCGACGGCTCGGGCGAGGGGACGGCGGTCGGCTCTGACATGACTGCGCTCAGGATCGGGCTCGCTGATGGGGCGGCGCTCCGGAGGACAGGAGAGGGGCTTGCGGCAATAAAAAAGAGCGGACCCGGTGGGGCCCACTCCCGAACCGCAGCCTCGCGACTGCAACCAGAACTGATGAGGAACGATCTAGCGGGTGAACGCGAAGAATTCAAGCGTTTTCCGGCTGCGCGTCGCCTCGACCCGAAGCAGCCGGACGACCCGGGAACCGCTCGAGGAGCGATCCTGGACCGTGGAAGGGCCTCTGTGAGGTCGGATCGACGGTCGCTCAGGCCAGCCCCTCCTCGATGGGAAACGGCGTCGGCTCCCACCAGCGCTCGGCCTGGTGGAAGCGCGCCGCCTCGGCCTCCCAGCGGTGAAGGATCGCCGCGATGGCCGCGCGGTCGCCGGTGCGGAGCGGTTCGACGATCTCGAGGATGCGGCGGCGGCGGCGCCGGTAGTCGGTGCAGCGGCCGGCCTTCTCCCAGGCCTCGATGGCGCGCTGCGTGCGCGCGCCGCGCTTGGGATAGTCGAGGATCTCCGGCGGCTCGTAATCGCCGTAGGTGTCGCTCTCGTACCACCGCCAGATCTGGCCCAGGAACTCGCGCGCCTCGTCCAGCGCGCCCTCCGCGAGCGCGATCGCCATGCGCTGCTCGTCGTGAACGTTACCGCGAGGGATGATATGGCTGCGGTAGAAGTCCAAATAGGCATGGTGGTCGAGGGCCATCGGGCGCAGCAGCGGCAGGACCTGCTCCTCGACCGCGCGCGTGAAGATGCGGCCGATTTCGGGATCTGCCCACGCGAAGTCCCCGACCGTGGCCGCCCAGGCGGCAAGCTGGAGAAATTCCGGCCTGCGCTCGTAATCGGGCTGGAGGAAGTAGTCCCAGGTGAAGGGGGCAGGTAGAGGCTCGCGTCGGAACCCCTCGGAAAAACTGCCGACATTCCAATCCCAGTTCGCGCCACTCCAGTACAAGGGCGCGATACTGAACCTGGGCCAAAATACATCGGCAGACCTGCCGCGATAGATGTAGATCTGCGCGATGCAATGGCGGATCGGGCGGATCCAGATCGCATACGGTTTCACTTGGACCCAATCCGGATTGTGCTTCAGCACGTCCCGGAAAAGCCGAGCCAACTGCTTCTTGGTCGTCATCGCGACTCCCGCATCTGTATGACGATGATCCGCTGCGTTTTGGGGAACAGCATCTTGGCCCTGGTCGCGTAACGCACCGAATCGGACCAACCGAGGCCGCGAAGCCCCGTCTTGTAGTCGTAGACGCAGGCGACGGTCGGCTGTGGGCTATGAAACTGGTCGAGGCGGCTCGTGCCGGACTGACCATACAAGCCTTCGTCTCCAGTCTTGAGGATCGACAGCTCCGATTTGAAATCGGCGATGTTCTGGGCTTTTGCCCAACGATCCATCAGCACGTGGATCGCGGTGCCAATGGCTTGCGGCGTTCGATACGCGCCACTTTGTCGAACCGCCATGGCGACTGCGTCGAGCTGGGTCTGGATCTCACCGGTCTTCGGGCAGGCGGCGTCGAGGGATGCCTGGTCGAGCGGACCAACCCAGATCGCCGGCATGTGCTTGAAGTCCTCGGCGCCACGGAACTCGTGCGCCGTGGTGCCGAGGACGGTGCCGTAGCGACCCCGCTGCGCCGAAAGCGTCGCGAAGAGCGTGCCGGCGAGTTCGAGCGTCCGTAGGACCCGAACGGCCGCCAGGGCAAGCGGAACCGCCTGCAGGAAGGCGGGCTGCACCGTCGCGTCCGGCTCGGCGCCGTTCGCCGTGAAGGTGCTGCGCCCCAGGATCTCGCCGGAGACGCCGTCGCGGATCGTCTGCGTCGCGCCGAGGGTCTCGAAGACCCGGCTCTCGCCGTCCGGCGCGGTGACCGCGTGCTGCTCGTCGAAGTCGCGCCGGCCGGCGCAGATGCGGATCGAGAGGATGCGGGTGCCGTCGTCGAGACGGGTCTCCTCGCGGGTCTGGGTGGGCTCGGCTGCGGGCATCTGTGCCCATTGCGGCTTGATCAGCCGCAGCACGTCCGGATCGACGGCGTTCCCATCCCCACCGCCGCCGGCAATCCATTGCCCACCGTTAGGCTGACCGAAAGGAGCGCGCGGCTGGTCGGACCAATCCTTTCGCCGGAGTGCCTGCTCCAGGCGGAGCAGCTTCGTGTCGAGGGAGAGCCCGGCCAGAAGCCCCTTCAGTTGCCGGACCTCTTCACCGATCCTCGGTTGTCTGGCCGTGGCATCGATCCGAATCGCCTTCGATGAGGATCATTTACCGGAACAAAGCGGGAATGTACAGTTTATTTTCCTATTCTGAATTCGCTTATGGACTAAGCTCCGGGGCCGGATCGGCGTCGGGGGAGGGAGACACGAAAACCGGCACGGAGCCGACGCGGGTCCGGCTTTCGGGCGGCCAACCCTTGCGTCTCGACCCGGGCCGCGCGCCGGCGCCCGGTGCACCTATCGGGCAGCGCCTGGACGGAACGCTGTGAGATCTGCCTCAGCGCGAGGCCGCCGCGTAGGACACGACCGGCGGAGTCAGCTGCGCGGTCCGTTCGGTCCGCGCCACGGCGACGATCCACACGGTCAGCACGATCGCGACGAGAAGGTCGCGCAGGCGCAGGCGTCGCGGCGTGGCAGGCGAATCCGGCATCGAATCGATCGGCTCCTCGAACGGGAGCGACATCGTGCGACGCGCATGTTTCTGCTTGATGTGGGAAATTCACCCACAGATTGGTATCGCAGCCTCGTCACCGCACGGGCAAGGCGAAGACGGTGAGCTGGCCGCCGAGCGCGGTATAATCCGACAGTGCCGCGTACCCGCCGACCGCGCCGGCGCCGTCCGCCGGGTCGGTGAGGCCGGCGGCCAGGCCGATCCCGGCCCAGCCGCCGACGCCTGAGAGCACCGCCACGTACTGACGGCCGCCGTGCCGGTAGGTCATCACGTTGCCGACGATGCCCGACGGGGTCTTGAACTTGTACAGCTCCTCGCCCGTCGTCGCGTCGACGGCCTTCAGGTAGCCCTCGAGCGTGCCGTAGAAGACCACGCCGCCGGCGGTGGCGAGGGCGCCTGACCAGATCGAGAACGGCTCGGGCAGGGACCATGCGATCCGCCCCGCGACGCCGTCCCAGGCGACGAACGCGCCGGTGCGGGACTCGCCCGGCGGCGGCTGCAGCCCGACGGTGGCGCCGACATAGGGCACGCCCGTCGTGTAGGTGACGTGGAACGGCTCGTAGCTCATGCAGATGTGGTTGGTGGGCACGTAGAACAGCCCCGTGCCGGGCGAGAACGCCGCCGGCTGCTGGTTCTTCGCCCCGATCGCGCCGGGGCAGATGCCGGTGGTGGTCTCGTCCTCGCCGGTCCGCTCGGGCGAGTAGCGTTCGGCGACGATCGGCCGGCCGTAGCCGGGGGACGCCCGGTCCATGTCGACCTTGGAGGCCCAGTTGACGACCGGGTCGAACTTCTCGGCGACGAGGAGCTCGCCGGTGGCGCGGTTGAGGGTGTAGCCGAAGCCGTTGCGGTCGAAGTGGGTCAGCAGCGGGGTCTCCTTGCCGCCGACCTTCTGATCCGTGAGGATCATCTCGTTGATGCCGTCGTAGTCCCACTCGTCGTGGGGGGTCATCTGGTAGACCCACTTGGCCACGCCCGTGTCGGGGTTACGCGCCCAGATGGTCATCGACCAGCGGTTGTCGCCCGGACGCTGCTTGGGGTTCCAGGTCGAGGGGTTGCCCGAGCCGTAGTACATCAGGTCGAGCTTGGGGTCGTAGGAGAACCAGCCCCAGGTGCAGCCGCCGCCGGTCTTCCACTGGTCGCCTTCCCAGGTCTTGGTCGACGAGTCCTTGCCCACCGGCTTGCCGAGGTAGGTGGTCTTCTCCGGGTCGACCAGCATCTGGTCGTCCGGGCCGATCGAGTAGCCGCGCCAGACCTTCTTGCCGGTCTTGGCGTCGTAGGCGGTCACGTGGCACTGCACGCCGAACTCGCCGCCCGAGATGCCGACGATGATCTTGTCCTTCACCGGCAGGACCGTGGCGGTGTTGGTCTCGCCCTTCTTGGGGTCGCCGTTCACCACCGACCAGTTCACCTTGCCGGTCTTGGCGTCGAGCGACACCACCGTGGTGTCGGCCTGGTGCAGGATGATCGCGTTGTCCGAGTAGGCCAGGCCGCGGTTGACCGTGTCGCAGCACATCACCGGGATCACCGACGGGTCCTGCTTGGGCTCGTACTTCCACACGATCTTGGCCTCGTGGTCGAGGTCGAGCGCGTAGACGATGTTCGGGAACGGCGTGTGGACGTACATCATGTTGCCGACGACGAGCGGCGAGCCCTCGTGGCCGCGCAGAACGCCCGTCGAGAAGGTCCAGGCCACCTGGAGGTTCTTGACGTTGCCCGCGTTGATCTGGTCGAGCTTCGAATAGCGCGTGTTGGCGTAGTCGACCGTCTGCAGCACCTGCTCGGCCGGGTTCGCCAGATGCTTCATCAGATCGTCGTTCGCGATCGCCGGGCTGGTCGATGCGAGAGCGACGAGGAGCAGGTGCGGTCCAAGATCGAGATTCATCGCTCGGCAGCCTGATCTGCAAAATGAAAAGGCGCCGCCCGACCAGCGGGACGGCGCCTCGATCAATCATGGATCCCGATCGTCGGACGACGTTCAGGCCGCCTTCCTGTCCCGCCCGATCAGCTTGCGGTTGATCAGGAGCTCGGCGATCTGGACCGTGTTCAGGGCGGCGCCCTTGCGCAGGTTGTCCGAGACGCACCAGAAGTTCAGGCCGTTCTCCACCGTCGCGTCCTCGCGGATGCGGGAGATGTAGGTCGCGTCCTCGCCCGCCGCCTCGTGCGGGGTCATGTAGCCGCCGTTCTCGCGCTTATCGATCACCAGGATGCCGGGCGCCGAGCGCAGGATCGCGGTCGCCTCCTCGGCGGAAATCGGGCGCTCGAACTCGACGTTGACGGCCTCCGCGTGGCCGATGAACACCGGCACGCGCACGGCGGTGGCCGTGAGCTTGATCTTGGGGTCGAGCATCTTCTTGGTCTCGGCGACCAGCTTCCACTCTTCCTTGGTGTAGCCGTCCTCCATGAACACGTCGATGTGCGGGATGACGTTGAAGGCGATGCGCTTGGTGAACTTCTCCTGCTTCACCTCGCCGGCCGTGAACACGGCGCGGGTCTGGTTGAACAGCTCGTCCATCGCGTCCTTGCCGGCGCCGGAGACCGACTGGTAGGTCGAGATCACCACGCGCTTGATCGTCGCCGCCTCGTGCAGCGGCTTCAGGGCGACCACGAGCTGCGCCGTCGAGCAGTTCGGGTTGGCGATGATGTTGCGCTTGGAGAAGCCGACCACCGCGTCGGCGTTCACCTCGGGCACGATCAGCGGCACGTCCGACTCGTAGCGGAACGCCGACGAGTTATCAATCACCACGCAGCCCTGCGCGCCGATGCGGGGCGACCACTCCTTGGAGGTCTCGCCGCCGGCCGACATCAGGCAGATGTCGGTGTCGGAGAAGTCGTAGGTGTCGAGGGCTTTGACCTTGAGGATCTTGTCGCCGAAGGAGACTTCCTGGCCCTGGCTGCGGCGCGAAGCCAGAGCCACGACCTCGTCGGCGGGGAAGGCCCGCTCGGCGAGGATGTCCAGCATCTCGCGGCCCACGTTCCCCGTGGCGCCGACGATGGCGACCTTGTAACCCATCTCGATCAGACTCCGCTTGCCGCGCGCGATCCCGGCATCCGCCGCCCGCGTCGGGCCATGACCCGCCGGCCCCGCGACGTCGCAAGGTGGGACCTGCGGAAGGCGGGAGCAAGGCGCCGGGGTCGCTCGCCTGTCAAGGGAGGCGGCGTCATGCCTCCCACGCTTCGTCATGCATCCCCGCGGCAAGGTTCGATTCACCGCGTGCCGAGAAAGCCGGCCTCGGGCGGCGGATCGAAACCACCGGGGAGGGGATCCGGGCGGAGGATGCAGGTGCTTTCCCGAGGCGCGACCGCATCCGATGGCCACAGACGAGACGTTCCCCGGCCTCGCGCCCGCGGCGGCCGCGCCGCGGCGGTGGCGGCTCGTCGCCTTCGCCGGCCGCGCGGTCGGCGCCGTGCTGACGATCGGCGCGCTGAGCGTGCTGTCCCGCGAGACGGTCCGGACGCGTCCGCCCGAGCCGGCGCCGGCCCCCGTCACGACCACCGATCTCGGGATCGCCTTCGTGCCGGCCATGACGCTCGCGCTACGGCCCGCCGTCCCGGCCGAGACGGCCGGGCGCCTGCGCCTCGACCTGGCGGGCGAGGCCGCCCGGATCGAACCGCGGCACGGCCCACAGGAGCAGACGCTGGGCCGCGGCGACTTCGCGGCGATCGAGGAGACGCATCTGCGCCTCACCCTGACGCGGGACGCCCCCGAGCCGCAGCCCGGCCTGTTCGTGACCCTGGCCCAGCGGGCGGCGGAGGGCCCGAACCTCTCGGTGATCCGGACCGGCCAGCGCGGGCGGATCGCCACGAAATTCGGTGCGGTCGAGACGCTGGAGGCGACGCTGTCGGGCGCGGGGCGCCGGATCTGCACCGGCTTCGTCACCCTGGAGGCCCAGCCGGCGCGGATCGACGGCTGGCTCTGTGCGCCCCTCGGGCAGCCGCCCGAGCCGCGCACGCTCGCCTGCACCCTCGACGCGCTCACCCTCGACGCGCGCGCCGACCCGGCCACGAGCGCGGTCTTCGCCGACGCGGAGGGCCGCCGCGACGCTAACTGCGACCCGATCCGGGCGCTGTCGTCCGGGGAGCCGGAAGGCCGCACCGGCTCGATCGTGCCGCGCCGCACGCCGCCCGCGCGGAAACCGCAGCATCCTTGAGCGAGCCCTTCGTGTGATCGGGGCGGCGAGCCCCTTTGCGCGATTGGGGCGACAATGCGGCAAAACACGCAAGCTGAGCCGTTTTTCCGGAACCGCGGCCGCGCTCGGGCGTCTACCCCGCAACAGGCACCGGATTCTTAATCTCTCGGCGCCATACCCGACCCCGCATTCAAACAAGGTGCGTCATGCGCTCGATCAAGATCGCCCTGCTGGGCGCCCTCGCCGTCACCGGCCTCGGCTTCACCGCGCCGGTCCAGGCCCAGGACGGTTACGCCCCGGGCTACCGCGTCAGCCGTCCGCTGCCGATCCGCATCCGCCCGCGCAGCTGGCTGGATGCCGGCAACGTCGTCGAGCCGGGCAACGGCTCGGTGAGCAACCCGGCCACCAACCCGGTCCTGATCGCGCAGTCGAACCAGCTCAACCCGGTCTACGGCCGCAACGACGGCTACGGCGGCGGCATCCTGCCCGACCCGATCACCAACGGCCCGTTCATCGGCGCCCGGTCGAGCGCGATCCGCAACGTCGACTTCTCGGCGATCGACGCGATCGATCCGACCTCCTACGTCGCGCGCTACGGCAACCCGTACTAAGCCGACACGGACCTCGTCGATCGGGGCGCGCAGCACGGGCTGCGCGCCCTTTTTCATGCGTGGCGTCCCGCCGCTCAGGCCGCGCGGACGCGCAGCTCGGACGCGATCAGCTCGGCCATCGCGCGGGTGCCGAGCACCGGGGCGCCGTCGCTCGCGATGTCGGCCGTGCGCGCGCCGCCGGCCAGCGCCGCGGTGATTGCGCCGTCGACGAGGTCGGCCGCCTCGCCGAGGCCGAACGAGTAGCGCAGACACATGGCGAGCGAGCCGATCATCGCGATCGGGTTGGCCTTGTCCTGGCCGGCAATGTCGGGCGCCGAGCCGTGCACCGGCTCATAGAGCGCCTTCCGGGTCCCGCGCGCGTCGACCGCGCCGAGGGAGGCCGAGGGCAGCATCCCGAGCGAGCCGGTGAGCATGGCGGCGACGTCGGAGAGCACGTCGCCGAACAGGTTGTCCGTCACCAGCACGTCGAACTGCTTCGGGCGCCGCACCAGCTGCATCGCGCAGTTGTCGGCGAGCACGTGCTCCAACGCGATTCCCGCGTAGTGGCGGGCGTGCACCTCGGTGACGACCTCCTTCCACAGCACGCCGGACTTCATCACGTTGTGCTTCTCGGCGGAGGCGACCCGGCCGGAGCGCTTGCCCGCGAGATCGAAGGCGACGTGCGCGATCCGCTCGATCTCGGCGGTGGTGTAGACCTGCGTGTCCACGGCCCGCTTCGAGCCGGCGGGCAGGGTGGTGATCTCCTTCGGCTCGCCGAAGTACACGCCGCCGGTGAGCTCGCGCACGATCATGATGTCGAGGCCCTCGACCAGCTCGCGCTTGAGCGCCGAGGCGTCGGCCAGCGCCGGGTAGCAGATCGCCGGGCGCAGGTTCGCGAACAGGCCGAGGTCCTTGCGCAGCCGCAGCAGGCCGGCCTCGGGGCGGATCTCGTAGGCCACGCCGTTCCACTTCGGCCCGCCGACGGCCCCGAGCAGGATCGCGTCCGCCGCGTCGGCCTTGGCCAGCGTCGCATCCGAGAGCGGCTTGCCGTGGGCGTCGATGGCCGAGCCGCCGACGAGGTCGGTCTCGGTCTCGAAGGTGGCGAGCCCGGTCTCGGCCAGCGCCGTCAGCACCGTCTCGACGCCGGCCATCACCTCGGGGCCGATCCCGTCGCCGGGCAGGAGCAGGAGCTTGTAGGTGGTCATGGAGTTCGCCTCTTATCGATGGGTCATTGAGAGCCGTAACGACTCACTTCGACCGGCCTTACCGATCTTCGACTGTCCCACCCCACTTCCGCATCCTGAGGCGATGGAGCGAAGCGGAGGCCTCGAAGGAACGCTCCAGAGATCGCGAGGGTGCTGGAGAACTCCTTCGAGGCCCGCTCACGCGGGCACCTCAGGATGAGGGCGTGGGTGGGACGATCCGATCGAACCGGCACGAAACGCGCGCCCTGATTCGACCGCTTTGGAAACGTCACACCTTCCGCGCCACCGTGAACCGGGCCGCCTCGCACAGGGTCCGCGCCCGGTCGCCCCAGCGGGCCACCGCCTCCTCGCAGACGCCGACCAGCCGGTCGCACTCGGCCCGGGCGCCGTCGAGGCCGAGGCGGTCGACGAGGGTCGCCTTGCCGGCGTCCTTGTCCTTGCCGGTGGCCTTGCCCATCGCCTCCGGCGAGGCCTCGCGGTCGAGGATGTCGTCGGCGATCTGGAAGGCCTGGCCCAGTGCGAGGCCGTAGCGCAGCAGCGCGGCGCGCTCGTCCCGGGTGGCGCCGCCGACCATCGCGCCGGCCTCGACCGAGAAGGCGAGGATGGCGCCGGTCTTCATCGCCTGCATCCGCAGCGTGTCGTCCACGTCGAGGGAGACCGGGCCGAAGCGGCCTTCCGCCGTCAGGTCGAGCAGCTGGCCGCCGACCATGCCGCCCAAGCCCGAGGCGCGGGCGAGGCCGAGCACGAGGTCGGCACGGATCGACGGGTCGGGCTGCCAGGTCGGGTCGGCCACGATCTCGAAGGCCAGGGTCTGCAGCGCGTCGCCGACGAGGATCGCGGTGGCCTCGTCGTAGGCCTTGTGCACGGTCGGCTTGCCGCGGCGCATGTCGTCGTCGTCCATCGCCGGCATGTCGTCGTGGACGAGCGAGTAGCAGTGCACCAGCTCGACGCCGGCGCCGGCCGCGAGCGCGCCGGCCTCGGAGCCGCCGAGCATGCGCGCGGTCTCGACCGCGAGAAACGGGCGCAGGCGCTTGCCGCCGCCGAGCACCGCATGGCGCATCGCCTCCATCAGGCGGGGCGGGCGCGCGATCTCGCCGGGGCCGACCTCGGGGCCGAGGCGCTCGACGAGGAAAGTCTCCACCGTGTCGGCCACGCGGGCGAGCTTGTGGGAAAACCCGTCGCCGGCGGCTTGCGACTTGACCGGAGCGGGGTGAGCCTGCGTTGAGGTCATCGGGAACGGGCCTTGGCGGGAGTGGGACGCGACACGGTGCGGGCGGACGATAGCAAAGCGGCGCCGGGTCGCGACGCGCAGAGTACCGAGGCGCGGGACCTGAGGTCGCTGGGGCGCCCGCAGCTGCCGCCACCGTCGCGGCGGGTCCGGAAGCTCGTCGGGCGCATCCTGCTCGTCCCGGCGGTCGGGATCGTCCTCATGCTCGCGCTGGCGCTGCTCTATAGCGCGGTGACGCCGCCCTCAACCCTGATGCTCGGGCGATGGTTGACGCTGCAGCCGGTGGCTCGCGAGGCGGTGCCGCTGTCGGCGATCGCGCCGGCGCTGGTCCAGGCGGTCGTCGCCTCCGAGGACCAGCGCTTCTGCCTCGACAACGGGGTCGACGTCGGGGCCCTGCGCGACGTGGTCGACGACGAGGACGGCCCGAGCCGCGGCGCCTCGACGATCGCGATGCAGACGGTGAAGAACGTCTTCCTCTGGCCCGGCCGGTCCTACCTCCGCAAGGCGCTGGAGATCCCGCTCGCGTTTCTCCTCGACGCGCTCTGGGGCAAGCGGCGGATGATGGAGATCTACCTCAACGTCGCCGAGTGGGGCGACGGCGTCTACGGCGCGCAGGCCGCCGCCCGGCACTGGTTCGGCAAGAACGCCCGCGACCTCACCCGCGGCGAGGCGGCCCTGCTCGCCGCGACCCTGCCGAACCCGATCCGGCGCAGCGCCGGGCGGCCCTCGCGCGGGGTGCGGGCGCAGGCCGAGCGCATCCAGGGCCGGATGGGGCAGGTCGAGGGCCTGATGGGCTGCCTGAGGGGATGAGTTTTTTCAGATCCCCGGTTCGCAGACCGGCCCGATGCGGTTAGGGAGCGTGATCCGAACGAGAACGAGCGCCATGGCCGAGACCGGCACCACAGAGATCACCCTGGAGCGGATCGCCCTGATCCGCCGCCTCGTCGTCGGCTGGAACGCCGACGGGGCGGGCGCGCCGATGATCCACCCGGACGCGCCCTACGGCTCGACCGCGCGGGACGACGACATCGCCAACGTCACCGGCGACGACGAGGGGGCCGACGCGGAGCACCGGGCGGTTGGCGCGGCGTTCGCCGCCTTCGTCCGCCACGCGGTGCTCAAGCCCGGGCGCTACCAGTACCACAACCCCCTGGCCAAGCTCGATCCGGGCCGGGCCGGCGACGTGTTCCGCGACGCGGAGGGCGCCACGCCGGAGCACATCACCTTCGACGTCACCGCCGAGCACCTCGCGCTGATCCCGCACCTCGCCGTGCGCTGGAGCGATGCGCTGGACGTGCCCTGCGTCGACGCGGAGGCGCCCTACGGCGCGACGCCGGTGCCGGATTCCGCCCTGCACCACGAGATCCAGCCGGCGCTGCAGATCTTCCTGCGCTACGCCGACATCGCGCCGGGCGACTACGCCTAGGCCGCGGTCGCCCGGCGGCTTCCCTCCCCCTTCGCGGGGGAGGGTGCAGGCCCTCAGGCGTCCCGCTTCTTGCGCTGCGCCAGGGTCCGCAGCCGCAGCGCGTTGAGCTTGATGAAGCCCGCCGCGTCGCGGTGGTCGTAGGCGACGGCGCCTTCCTCGAAGGTGACGAGGTCCTGGTCGTAGAGCGAGTGCGGGCTCGTCCGGCCGATGACGTGGACGCCGCCCTTGTAGAGCTTCAGCCGGACCTCGCCGGTGACCTTCTCCTGGCTCTTGTCGATCAGCGCCTGCAGCATCTCGCGCTCGGGCGAGAACCAGAAGCCGTTGTAGATCAGCTCCGCGTATTGCGGCATGATCTGGTCCTTCAGGTGCGCCGCGCCCCGGTCCAGCGTGATCGACTCGATCGCGCGGTGGGCCGGCAGCAGGATGGTGCCGCCGGGCGTCTCGTACATGCCGCGGCTCTTCATGCCGACGAAGCGGTTCTCGACGAGGTCGAGCCGGCCGATGCCGTTGTCGTGGCCGAGCTGGTTGAGCCTGGCCAGGAGCGAGGCCGGGGACAGCGCCTCGCCGTCGATGGAGACCGCGTCGCCCTTCTCGAAGCCGACGGTGATGATCGTCGGCGTGTCGGGCGCCTCCTCGGGCGAGAGCGTGCGCGAGAAGACGTAGTCCGGCACCTCGTCGGCCGGGTCCTCCAGCACCTTGCCCTCGGAGGAGGCGTGCAGGAGGTTGGCGTCCACCGAGAACGGGCTCTCGCCGCGCTTGTCCTTGGCGATCGGGATCTGATGCGCTTCCGCGAAGGCGATCAACTGCTCGCGGCTCTTCAGGTCCCATTCGCGCCAGGGAGCGATGACCGTCACGTCGGGCTTCAGGGCGTAGTAGCCGAGCTCGAACCGGACCTGGTCGTTGCCCTTGCCGGTGGCGCCGTGGCAGACCGCGTCGGCGCCGAGGCGCTCGGCGATCTCGATCTGCTTCTTGGCGATCAGCGGCCGGGCGATCGAGGTGCCGAGCAGGTAGACGCCCTCGTAGACCGCGTTGGCGCGGAACATCGGGAACACGTAGTCCCGCACGAATTCCTCGCGCAGGTCCTCGATGAAGATGTTCTCCGGCTTGATCCCGAGCAGCTCCGCCTTGCGGCGGGCCGGCTCCAGCTCCTCGCCCTGCCCGAGATCGGCGGTGAAGGTGATCACCTCGCAGCCGTAGGTCGTCTGCAGCCATTTCAGGATGATCGAGGTGTCGAGGCCGCCGGAATAAGCCAGCACCACCTTGTTCACGGGCTTCTTGTCGGGCTCGGACATACGGACCTTCGGGTGTTCGCGGCGATGGGCAGGGGCGAGGGACTTGGGGCGAGGGCCTCGGGCGACGGACCGAAGGCGAGGGGCCAAGGGCGGCGGGCCGGGGGTTGCGGCGGCTTATCGCGCCGTCCCGAAGCCTGCAACCGGAACGGCCTGCAACCGGCATGCCGGGACGGACGTTCGATCAGGCGTGCGGGGCGTCGCGGACCCTCGTCCACGCGCCCGAGGCCGCCTCGCTCCCGACACCGACGGGTGCGAGATTTGCGTGCCGATATCCAGACCCGGAGAAGCGATCACCATGGCGCGCCAGCCGACCCTCGAGTTCTGGTACGAGTTCGCTTCGACCTATTCCTACCTCGCCGCCGCCCGGATCGAGGGACTGGCCGCGGCGGCCGGCGTCGCCGTGCGCTGGCGCCCGTTCCTGGTCGGGCCGATCTTCGCCTCGCAGGGCTGGACCAGCTCCCCCTTCAACCTCTACCCGGCTAAGGGCCGGAACATGTGGCGCGACCTGGAGCGCGAAGCCGCGCGCTGCGGCCTGCCGCCCGTGCGCCGCCCCGATCCGTTCCCGCAGAACAGCCTCAGCGCGACCCGCGCCGCGATCCTCGGGCAGGACCAGGACTGGCTGGTGCCGTTCTCGAAGGCGGTGTTCGAATCCTGCTTCGCGCACGGCCGCTCGATCGCGGAGCCCGCGGCGGTGGTCGAGATCCTCAACGGCCTCGGCCTCGACGGGACGCAGCAGCTCAAGGCGGCGGCGAGTGAGGCCAACAAGACCAAGCTCCGCGTCGTCGGCGAGGAGGCACGCTCGCGCGGCATCTTCGGCGCCCCGACCTTCCTGACCGACGACGGCGAGCTCTTCTGGGGCAACGACCGGCTCGAGCAGGCGCTGGCCTGGGCCGCCGGCGAGCGGCCGGGCGACATGCGCTGACGAGAATTCGCGCCGAACGGATCCCGCGGCGAAACAATCCGGCCGAAGGCCCCGACATCGCCTGAATCGCCGGGCTGATGCGCGGGCTCGACACCGCCGCCCGGACGCCGCCATGCCCTTCACCCGCCGCCACCTCCTCGCGACCTCGGCCGCAGCCGGCGTCGCCCTCGCCGGGGCCGCCCGCGCCCAGTCCTACGGGCAGCGGGTCGCGGTGACGAGCGACGAGGGCAGGGCGGTCGCCAACTCGGTGCTGCCCGGCGAGATCACCGGGCAGATCGCGTCCCTGCGCGGCGTCACCTATGTCGGCCCGCGCGAGGCCGAGACGACGCTGTACGAGTTCTTCGACTTCAACTGCCCCTACTGCCGCAAGGCCGCCGCCGACGTGATCGCGCTGCACGCCGCCGACCCGGCGCTTCGGATCGGCCTGGTGCAGAACCCGATCCTGTCGCCGCAATCGGCGCAGGCCGCCAAGGTGGCGCTGGCCGTCCAGCGCAAGCTCGGCTCCGAGGCCGCCTGGGCCTTCTACGGCCAGCTGCTCGGCAAGCCCGGCAAGATCGACGGCCCCGGCGCGCTCGCCGCCGGCACCGCGCTCGGCATCGCCGGCCCGGATCTGGAGACGATCGCCGACAGCGACGAGGTCCGCGAAGCGCTCAAGAGCCAGATGCGGATCGCGGCCGATCTCGGCCTCTACGCGACCCCGTCCTACGTGCTCGGCAATGCCGGCATCCTCGGCCATCCGGGCGCGCGGGCGATGGCGAAGATGATCGCCGCCACGCGCCGGTGCGATCGCCTCGCCTGCTGATCGACGCCTGCGGATCGCGGCTTTCGCGCAAGCTCGGCCGGGGCGCCGCGGCCGGCCGATCGCCTTGCGCGGCTCCGGTTGCCATGCTAGGCGGTCGCCGCGCCGGCCGAGGGATCTTCATGGTCCCCGACCGCCCGGCACAATCCCATTTCCCGACGGTCTCCGGCCCGGCGCCCTCAGTACGGCGCGGCCCGGTCGGAACCGAAGGGCCAAGGAACAAGAGAGAGCGACGGGTGGCGCAGAACGGTTCCGAGGGTTCCCTGGTCGGCGGCGTGTCGGGTCGATACGCCTCCGCCCTGTTCGATCTCGCCCGTGACGAGCGTCAGGTCGATGCGACGGCCGAGGGCCTGGAGCGCTTCGACGCCCTGCTCAAGGAGAGCGCCGACCTCCGCCGCCTCGTGCGCAGCCCGGTCTTCTCCGGCGAGGAGCAGGCCGCCGCGATCGGCGCGATCCTCGAGAAGGCCGGCATCACCGGCCTGGCCGCCAACTTCATCCGCCTCTCGGCCGCCAACCGCCGCCTGTTCGCGCTGCCCGGCATGATCTCCGCGTTCCGCAGCCTGGTGCGCGAGTCGAAGGGCATCGTCCGCGCCGAGGTCCGGGTGGCGGAGCGTCCCTCCGACGCGGTGCTGGAAGAGATCAAGGCGAGCTTGCGCGACGTCGCCAAGTCCGAGATCGACCTCGACCTGCACGTCGACCCCAGCCTGATCGGCGGCCTCATCGTGAAGATGGGCTCGCGCATGGTCGACGCCTCGCTCCGGACCAAGCTCAACGGCATCCGTCTCGCGATGCGGGAAGCGCGCTAGGCCGTCCGACAGGACGCTCCGGCTCCCGCCATCACACGTAAACACCTGATTCGAACGAACTGAAGGGCCCGACGATGGACATCCGCGCCGCCGAGATCTCCGCGATCCTGAAAGACCAGATCAAGAACTTCGGCGAGGAAGCCGAAGTCTCCGAGGTCGGCCAGGTCCTGTCCGTCGGCGACGGCATCGCCCGCGCCTACGGCCTCGACAACGTCCAGGCCGGCGAGATGGTCGAGTTCGAGTCAGGCGTGCGCGGCATGGCGCTCAACCTCGAGCAGGACAACGTCGGCATCGTGATCTTCGGCTCCGATCGCGACATCAAGGAAGGCCAGACCGTCAAGCGCACCGGCGCGATCGTGGACGTGCCGGTCGGCAAGGCCCTGCTCGGCCGCGTCGTGGACGGGCTCGGCAACCCGATCGACGGCAAGGGCCCGATCCAGTCTACCGAGCGTCGCCGCGTCGACGTAAAGGCGCCGGGCATCATCCCGCGCAAGTCGGTGCACGAGCCGATGGCGACCGGCCTCAAGGCCGTCGACGCCCTGATCCCGGTCGGCCGCGGCCAGCGCGAGCTGATCATCGGCGATCGCCAGACCGGCAAGACCGCGATCGTGCTCGACACGATCCTGAACCAGAAGCCCGGCCACGCCGCGGGCGGCGACGAGACCTCGAAGCTCTACTGCATCTACGTCGCGATCGGCCAGAAGCGCTCGACGGTGGCCCAGTTCGTGAAGGTCCTCGAGGACCAGGGCGCGATGGAGTACTCGATCGTCATCGCCGCCACCGCCTCGGACGCCGCGCCGATGCAGTTCATCGCGCCGTTCGCCGGCTGCGCCATGGGCGAGTACTTCCGCGACAACGGCATGCACGCCGTGATCTCGTACGACGATCTCTCCAAGCAGGCCGTGGCCTACCGCCAGATGTCGCTGCTGCTGCGCCGCCCGCCGGGCCGCGAGGCCTATCCCGGCGACGTGTTCTACCTGCACTCGCGCCTGCTCGAGCGCGCCGCCAAGATGGGCGATGCCGCCGGCAACGGCTCGCTGACCGCCCTTCCGGTCATCGAGACCCAGGCTAACGACGTCTCGGCCTACATCCCGACCAACGTGATCTCGATCACCGACGGCCAGATCTTCCTGGAGACCGACCTGTTCTACCAGGGCATCCGCCCGGCGGTGAACGTCGGCCTGTCGGTCTCGCGCGTCGGCTCCTCGGCCCAGACCAAGGCGATGAAGAAGGTCGCCGGCAAGATCAAGGGCGAGCTGGCGCAGTACCGCGAGATGGCGGCCTTCGCCCAGTTCGGCTCGGATCTGGACGCCTCGACCCAGCAGCTGCTCAACCGCGGCTCGCGCCTCACCGAGCTCCTGAAGCAGCCGCAATTCTCGCCGCTGAAGATGGAAGAGCAGGTCGCGGTGATCTACGCCGGCGTCAACGGCTACCTCGACAAGATGCCGGTGGCGAAGGTCCGCCCGTTCGAGGACGCGCTGCTCTCCGCGCTGCGCTCCAAGCACGCCGACCTGCTCTCCACCATCCGCGACTCGAAGGACCTGTCTGACGACAGCGCCGCCAAGCTGAAGAGCGTGGTCGAGGGCGTGGCCAAGTCGCTCGCGAACTGAGAACCCGCCGCATCGGGCGCCCGGCGACGGGCGCCCGATCGTGAACAGGCCCTGAGAGACCGGACCACCCGATGGCGAGTTTGAAGGATCTGCGCAACCGCATCACTTCGGTGAAGGCGACGCAGAAGATCACCAAGGCGATGCAGATGGTCGCCGCCGCGAAGCTGCGGCGCGCCCAGACGGCCGCCGAGAGCGGCCGGCCCTACGCCGAGAAGATGGCGGCCGTGCTCGGCAACCTCGCCGGGAACCTCGTCGGCGGCGTCGGCGCCCCGAAGCTGCTGGCCGGCACCGGCAAGGACCAGACGCACCTGCTGATCGTCTGCACCGGCGACCGCGGCCTGTGCGGCGCCTTCAACTCGTCGATCGCGCGCCTGGCGCGGGCCCATGCCGACAAGCTCACGGCCGAGGGCAAGACCGTCAAGATGATGACGGTCGGCAAGAAGGGCCTCGACCAGCTGCGCCGCCAGTTCCGCGAGCAGATCGTCGAGAGCCAGGACATCCGCGGCAACCGCCCAGTGGACTACCCCTTCGCCGCCGAGATCGCCGACAAGATCCTGACCCGGTACGAGGCCGGCGAGTTCGACGTCGCGACGCTGTTCTTCTCCGAGTTCCGTTCGGTGATCTCGCAGATCCCGACGGCGCAGCGGCTGATCCCGGCGGAGCTGCCCGAGGGCGTCGCTAGCACCACCGGCGCGCCAGCCGACTCGGCTCTGGAGTTCGAGCCGTCCGAGGAAGCGATCCTCGAGACGCTGCTGCCGAAGAACCTCACGGTCCAGGTCTACCGGGCGCTCCTGGAGAACGCGGCCTCCGAGCAGGGCGCCCGCATGAGCGCCATGGATTCCGCGACCCGCAACGCGGGCGAGATGATCAAGAAGCAGACGCTGATCTACAACCGCACGCGTCAGGCGATGATCACCAAGGAACTCATCGAGATCATCTCGGGCGCCGAAGCCCTCTAAGCGCCCTCACCGGCGCACCGACCGCATACCTTTCAAGGGCACGCAATCATGGCAAACACCGCTCTCCCCGGCGCCGGCTCCAACAAGGTCGGCAAGATCACCCAGGTCATCGGCCCCGTCGTCGACGTCCAGTTCGACGGCCACCTGCCGGAGATCCTGAACGCGCTCGAGACCAAGAACAACGGCGCCCGCCTCGTTCTCGAAGTCGCCGCCCAGCTCGGCGAGAGCACCGTGCGCTGCATCGCGATGGACACTTCCGAGGGCCTGACCCGCGGGCAGGAATGCACGGACACGGGTTCGCCGATCATGGTGCCGGTCGGCCACAACACGCTCGGCCGCATCATGAACGTCATCGGCGAGCCGATCGACGAGGCCGGCCCGATTCAGTCCGACAGCCTGCGCGCCATCCACCAGCCGGCACCGGACTACACCGACCAGTCGACCGAGTCGCAGATCCTCGTCACCGGCATCAAGGTGGTCGACCTGCTTGCTCCCTACGCCAAGGGCGGCAAGATCGGCCTGTTCGGGGGCGCCGGCGTCGGCAAGACCGTGCTGATCATGGAGCTGATCAACAATATCGCTAAGGTGCACTCGGGCTACTCGGTCTTCGCCGGCGTCGGCGAGCGCACCCGCGAGGGCAACGATCTCTACCACGAGATGATCGAGTCCAAGGTCAACATGGACCCGAAGGAGCATAACGGCTCGGCCGAGGGCTCCAAGTGCGCGCTGGTCTACGGCCAGATGAACGAGTCGCCCGGCGCCCGCTCGCGCGTCGCGCTCACCGGCCTCACCATCGCCGAGGACTTCCGCGACCAGGGCCAGGACGTGCTGTTCTTCGTGGACAACATCTTCCGCTTCACCCAGGCCGGCTCGGAAGTGTCGGCGCTGCTCGGCCGCATCCCGTCCGCGGTGGGCTACCAGCCGACGCTGGCCACCGACATGGGCGCCCTGCAGGAGCGCATCACCACCACCAACAAGGGCTCGATCACCTCGGTGCAGGCGATCTACGTGCCGGCCGACGATCTGACCGATCCGGCGCCTGCCGCCTCCTTCGCCCACTTGGACGCGACCACGACGCTGTCGCGCTCGATCGCCGAGAAGGGCATCTACCCGGCGGTGGACCCGCTCGACTCGACCTCGCGCATGCTCTCGCCGGCGATCCTCGGCGAGGAGCACTACGAGGTGGCCCGCAAGGTCCAGCAGACGCTGCAGCGCTACAAGTCGCTCCAGGACATCATCGCCATCCTCGGGATGGACGAGCTGTCGGAAGAGGACAAGCTGACCGTGGCCCGCGCCCGCAAGATCGAGCGCTTCTTCTCGCAGCCGTTCTCGGTGGCCGAGATCTTCACCGGTTCGCCGGGCATCCAGGTGCCGCTGGAAGACACCATCAAGGGCTTCAAGGGCCTCGTCGAGGGCAAGTACGACGACCTGCCGGAGGCGGCCTTCTACATGGTCGGCACCATCGAGGACGCCCAGGCCAAGGCCAAGAAGCTGAAGGCCGCCTGAGGTCTTGAACGGCAAGATCGTCCTTCTGGTCGTCGGCCTCCTGGCCGGCGGCCTCGTCGGCTACGTCACGCGGCCCGAGGCGGCCGAGCTCAAGATCGGGCCGCTCTCGGTCGAGGTGCAGGGCGACCGCCCGGCCGGTGCCCGGGGCGGCGAGCTGACCACTGGTCAGATGCAGCATATCGGCCTGTTCGCCGGCATCGGCGCTCTGGTCGGCTTCGGCCTCGGCTTCGCCACGGACCGGCGCAGGGCCTAACCTCTCAGGTCGGCACGCAGCCTTTAGCAGGCCGCGTGCCGGGAATGACAAACGTCGGGATTCCGAGCGCATGGCCACCTTCCACTTCGATTTCGTCGGCCCCGAGCGGTCGCTGTATTCCGGCGAGGTCGAGTCGGTGCAGCTTCCCGGCACCGAGGGCGAGATGACCGTCCTCGCCGGCCACGCTCCGGTGCTGACCTCGCTCCGCGTCGGCGTGATCGTGGTCACCGAGCGCGCCAACAGCGGCAAGCGCATCTACGTCCGCGGCGGCTTCGCCGACATCGGCCCGACCGGGGTGACGGTGTTGGCCGAGCGCGCGGCGCCGATCGAGGAGCTGACCCCGGAATCCCTCGACCGCGACATCGAGGCGGCCGAGCTGCAGCGCGACGCCACCGAGGACCTGCAGAAGCGCGAGGAGCTGAACGGCCAGATCGTCCAGCTCCAGGAGACCAAGAACCTCCTCAAGCTCTGAGCCGTTCGCCGCTCTCGGCCGAGGCTCCCGAAGCCCGCTCGAACCGCCGTCACCGGTGCGGTTCGGCGGGCTTTTCCATGTCGAGGACGTGCGCGATTAGCGCCTCGGCCGCTTCCGGGCCGACGGGACAGCCCTGGTCGAGCCAGCGCCGGCGCGCCGCCGCCAGGGCGAGCCCGATCCGCGGCCCGGCCGGGATGCCGCGGGCGACGAGGATCGCGCCGGTCACCGGCAGGACCGGGGCCGGGCCGTCCTTCATGTCCCTCCAGGCAGCCGCGGCGTCGGCCCCGATCACCGGCCGCGGCTCGCCGGCGACGACGGCCAGCGCCGCCCCCAGGGCTGCCGTTCCGTGCTCGGCCGCGAGCGCCCGCAGCGCCGGAATGTCGATCACGGCCCGGGTCTTCAGCGCGGCGAGGGCGCGGGCGTAAGCCTCGAGGGCGACGTGCTCGGCCTTGGACAGGCGCAGGCTCTCGGCGAGGCGCTCGGCATCGGCCCGCGTCGTCACGGAAAGGGCGGCGAGCCAGTGGATCGTCGGAGCGCCGGCCGCGATCGCGCGCGACAGACGCCCGCTCTCGGCGACGCCCCCGGTAATGCGGGCCAGGAGGCCGGTCTCGGCGAGGACATCGACCGCCTCGAGCGCATGCGGCGCGGCCAGAAGCTTCAGGAATTCCGATCGCACGCGCTCCCGCGACAGGCCGTCGAGGGCCGCCCGCGCGGCGATGCAGGCGGCGAGCGCGTCCGCGTCCGGTCGGCCCTCGCCGAAGCGGGCATGGAAGCGGAAGAACCGGAGGATGCGCAGGGCGTCCTCGCGGATCCGGGTCGCGGGGTCCCCGATGAAGCGGACGCGGGCGGCCGCGAGGTCGGCGCGGCCGCCGGTGGTGTCGTGCAGCGTGCCGTCGGCCCCGAGCGAGAGCGCGTTGACCGTGAAGTCCCGCCGCTCGGCGTCGCGCACGAAGTCGCGGCCGAAGCGGACGACCGCGTGCCGCCCGTCGGTCTCGACGTCCTCGCGCAGGGTCGTGACCTCGACCGGTCGGCCGGCGACGACCAGCGTGATGGTGCCGTGCTCGATCCCGGTCGGAATCGCCTTGAGGCCCGCCGCCCGCGCGCGGGCGATCACGGCGTCGGGCAGCAGCGTCGTCGCCAGGTCGATGTCGGCGGCGTCGATCCCGAGGAGCGCGTCGCGGACGCAGCCCCCGACGAGGCGGGTCTCCTCGCCGGCCTGGTCCAGGGCGCCGAGCGCCGCCCGCACCTCCGGCCTGGCGAGCAGCAGTGCCGGGCCCTCGGGGTCGAGGCTGCGCATCAGCGGAACTCGCCCGGCACCAGGCGGCCGTTCTCCATGTGGGTCGGCACGAAGCCGGCGGCATGGCGCTCGGAGAACAGGCCCGAGGCGACCATTGAGGCGATCACCACGGCCAAGCCGGCCAGGACGAGGCGGAAGGCCTGCGCGTCCCAGTGCGCCCGCTGCAGCGGGTTGCGGCCGACGAGCAGCAGGTAGGCGAAGAACAGCCCGAAGGGCAGCAGGAAGAGCCCGAACTCCTCCACGAAGCGACGCAGCATGGCACCCGATCATTGGGCGCGGGCGATCCCCGCGCGGCTTAAGATTGGGCCTTCGGCCGCCCGAAATCGAGCCGTTCGGCGAGGTTGTGCAGGATGCCCGCTGTCACACCCCAGATCAGCCGCTCGCCGTAGGGGAGGGCGTAGAATCGCCGCTCGCGCCCCTGCCACACCCGCATCCGCAGCTCGTAGCGCGCGCGGTCGGCGAGCACCGCCAAGGGCACCTCGAAGATCGCGTCGACCTCGGCCGGGTTCGGCGCGAGGCGCGCCTCCGGGTCGATCAGCCCGATCACCGGCGCCACCAGGAACCCGGTGCCGGACAGGTAGGGATCGAGGTAGCCCAGCATCCGCACGCGCTCCGGCGACAGGCCGATCTCCTCCTCGGCCTCGCGCAAGGCCGCCGCGTGCGGGCTCGCATCGGTCGGGTCGATCTTGCCGCCGGGCAGCGCGACCTGGCCGGAATGGTCGCGCAGGTGGGCGGCGCGCTGCGTCAGCACGATCGCGAGGCCGGCGTCGCGCGCGACGACCGGCACCAGCACGGCCGCCCGGCGATGGGGCGGCGGCGGGATCACGGCGCTGCCGTCGGGCTCCAGGCTGTGGTCGCCGCGCGGGTTCGAGGTCGGGTCGTCCGGCCCGGGCGGGTCGCGCGCGAGACGCGCTTCGGCGCGCGCCAGGAAGTCGGCGAGGTCCGCGTCGCGGGTCGGGCTGCCCACGATGCTCACGCCGCATCGGCCGGGGCGATGCGGTGGAAGCGGCCGCCGGCGGCGATCCCGAGCCAGGGGGCGCCGTCGAGGTCGCGTTCCTCGGCCAGGGCGACGAGGTCGTAGGTGAGCGCCCGCGTCACCAGCGCCCAGAGGCCGCGGCGGACGTGGAGATAGGGCTTGAGCGCCCCGGCCTCGCCTTGCGCGAAGCGGAGCTCGTGCTCGGCGTCGACGGGCACGAGGTCGTCGACGTTGGTGCGGAAGCTGATGCGGCGCGCCTCGCCCGCGCCGTCGACCGCCATCTCGACGGCGAGGAAGGCCGCATCCTCCACCACGATCGAGACCTTCTCCACCGGCGTGACCAGGACGGTGGTGCCGTCGGGCTCGCGCCGCAGGATCGAGGCGAAGAGCTTGACCATCTTCGGGCGGCGGATCGGCGTGCCCGCATGGAACCACGTGCCGTCGGCGGCGATGCGCATGTCGATCGCCCCGCAATCGGGCGGGTTCCAGGTCTCGACCGGCGGCAGGCCGCGCCTGGGCAGGTCGGCCAGGGCCGCGCCGAGGCGGCTCAGGGTCGGATCGTCGGAGGTGGTCATGGCGCTCTCAGATAGCGTCGCCGGTCGGTCCGGGAACGGGGGGCGCCTCCGGGCGCCGGCGCAGGATCTTCCAGACGCCCGAGGCGACGCCGACGACGCGCGCCGCGTGCCGAAGCTCGCAGCGCAGGAAGACGAGCGAGCCGGTGCGCTTGATCACCTCCGGCGCCACGGTGATCCAGTCGCCCAGCCGCGCGGTGTCGACGAACTGCATCTCCATTTGGATCGTCACGCAGTTCGCCCCGTCGGCCGCCCGCATCGCGGTCTCGCCCAGCGCCCGGTCGGCGAAGCTCATCAGCATCCCGCCGTGGACGACGCCGATCAGGTTGGCGTGCTTGTCGGCGGCCCGGAACGCGTAGGCGCCGTCGCGGACGTAGACCGGGCCGACATGGGCGATGAAGCCGGTGTCGTGGATCGGCGTCCAGCCGTCGCCCTCGGGCTGCCCGGCTTCGGGATTCTGCGGTTCTTCGGTCGGCATGCGGGCGGAGTCTCGATCTCGCGGCGGGCGGTCGCGCCCGGCTTCGTGTCACGGTCGCATCGCGCCCGCCGCCTGTCACCTGTCACCTGTTACCTGCCGTTCGCGCTCACGTGCCGCGCGGCTTGGCGCGGCGGGTCGGCGGCGCCTCCAGCGGGTTCTCCGGCCAGGGGTGGCGCGGATAGCGGCCGCGCATCTCGGTGCGCACGGCGCTCCAGGAGCCGCGCCAGAAGCCCGGGAGGTCGCGGGTGATCTGCACCGGACGGTGGCCGGGCGAGAGCAGGTGGAGCACGAGCGGCGCCCGGCCGATGGTCGGATGCGTCGCCAGCCCGAACAGCTCCTGCACCCGCACGGCCAGGACGGGGCCGCCCTCGGCCTCGTAGTCGATCGGGATCCGCGAGCCGGTCGGCACCTCGACATGGGTCGGCGCCTCGGCGTCGAGGCGAGCCCGGAGGGGCCAGGGCAGCAACCCCTGCAGCGCCTCGCCGAGGTCGCTGGCGGTGACGGCGTCGAGGCCGAGGCGGCCGACGAGGGCGGGCGCGAGCCAGTCTTCGACCATCCCGGCGAGGGCGCCGTCCGTCAGATCGGGCCAGTCGCCGCCTTCCGCCGCGCGCAGGAACGCGATGCGGGCGCGCCACTGCGTCAGCGCCGGGGTCCAGGGCAGGCGCTCGAGGCCGAGCCCGGCGATGCCGCGGGCGAGGACCTTGGCCGAGTCGAGATCCGGCGGAACCGGGCGCGTGCGCTCGCCGAGCGTGACGGCGCCGAGACGGCGCAGGCTGCGGGCCCGCAGCGCCCGTGCCGCCGCATCGAAGGTCACCTGCGTGACGCCCTCGATCCGGTCGGCGAAGCCGGCCTCGATCGCGTCGAGGTCGATCGCGGCGGCGGCGAGGATGCGGGCGTTGCCGGCGGCGCCGACGATGTCGGCGACGACGAGGAACGGCTCGCGGGCGAGCGGGGAGGCGGGGTCGAGGCGCCCGGCCCGGCCGTTGGCCATCACGAACTCGCCCTCGCGCCCGCGCGCCTTCGCGACCCGGTCGGGATAGGCCAGCGCCAGCAACGATCCGGCGCTCGGCTCGGGAGCCCCGCGCTCGCCGGATGCGGCGGCCGACCGTGCCCAGCCCTGCGCCATCCGGCGCATGTCGGCGGCGCGCTGCCCGCGGTCGCGACGGAAGCGCTCGACCCGGTCGGCGAGGTCGACCGCGTCGCCGCCGAGGCCGCGCTCGACCAGGACGGCGGCGAGGTCGGCGGCGGCCGCCGCTGCGCCGAGGCCGGCGGCGGCGACCACCATGCGGGCGAGCCGCGGCGGCAGGGGGAGGGCGCGCACGCGCCGCCCGGTCTCGGTGAGGCGCCCGTCCGCGTCGATCGCATCGAGGTCGCGCAGCATCGCGCGCGCCTCCTTCAGGGCGGGCGCCGGCGGCGGGTCGAGGAAGGCGAGGGTGCCGGGATCGGTCACGCCCCACTCGGCGCAATCGAGCACGAGGCCCGCCAGGTCCGCCGAGACGATCTCGGGGCGGGTGAACGGCTCGAGCGCGCTGGTTCCGGCCTCGGCCCAGAGCCGCCAGCACACGCCGGGCTCGGTCCGGCCCGCGCGGCCGCGGCGCTGGTCGACCGAGGCGCGGGAGGCGCGCGCGGTCACCAGCCGGGTCAGCCCGAGCCCGGGTTCGTAGACCGGCACCCGCGCGAGGCCGGAATCGACCACGATGCGCACGCCCTCGATCGTCAGCGAGGTCTCGGCGATGCTGGTGGCCAGCACCACCTTGCGCGCGCCGGGTGCGGCCGGCGACACCGCCCGGTCCTGCTCGGCCGGCATCAGCGCGCCGTAGAGCGGCGCGACCGCGACCTCGGGCCCGACGCGGCCTTCCAGCGCCGCGGCGACGCGGCGGATCTCGCCCTGGCCCGGCAGGAAGGCCAGGACCGAACCCGGATCGGCCCGCAGTGCACGCAGGATCGCGTCCGTCATCGCGTCCTCGATCCGGCGGTTCGGATCGCGGTCGGCGTAGCGGGTCTCCACCGGAAAGGCGCGTCCCTCGGACGCCACGACCGGCGCGTCGCCGAGCAGGCGCGCGACGCGGGCGCCGTCGAGCGTCGCCGACATGACCAGGATGCGCAGGTCGTCGCGCAAGCCGGCCTGCGCGTCGAGGGCGAGGGCGAGGCCGAAATCGGCATCGAGCGAGCGCTCGTGGAATTCGTCGAACAGCACCGCGCCGATGCTGGACAGTTCCGGGTCGTCGAGGATCATGCGGCCGAAGACCCCCTCGGTCACGACCTCGATCCGGGTGCGGCCCGAGATCTTCGAGCCGAGCCGGACGCGCAGGCCGACGGTGTCGCCGACGCGCTCGCCCAGGGTGCCGGCCATGCGATCGGCCGCGGCACGCGCAGCGAGACGGCGCGGTTCCAGCACGATGATCTTGCCGGAGCCGAGCCAGGGCGCGTCGAGGAGGTCGAGCGGCACCCGCGTCGTCTTGCCGGCACCCGGCGGAGCGACCAGCACGGCGGCGTTCGAGGATGCCAGCGCCGCGCGCAGGGCGGGAAGCGCCGCATCGATCGGCAGGGGGCTGAGCGGGGACAGAGCAGACGTCGGGGCGGATGGCATCGCGATCGTCCTACCGTGACGATCGGGCGGCGTTACGATTCAAGTCCGCGAACAATCCCGATTTAGCCAAGAAATTAATCCCCCTTCGACGGCACGATTCCACGGCCGATGCCTGGAACGACTTGAGGCGCTTGAACTTATAGCCCGGCAGCGCATGAGCGCGGACTGGAGAATTTTTGATGACACGTCTTTCCTTGACCCTTGCGACCGGACTGCTTCTCGGCGGCCTCGGCCTGGGGTCGATCTCCGTCTCCGCCGCGCCCGCGATGCCGCAGGCCGGCATCGTCGCCGGCAGCACGACCGACGCGGTCGCCTATCGCCGCCACTACCGTCATCACCACTCCACCAAGGCCGAGCGCATGATGCGCCGCCGCAATACCATGCGCCACGGGAACCCGAATGCGCGCAACCCGGCGATGCGCGGCTACCAGCAGAACCTCGGCAATACGGTCGGCGGCCCGCGCTACTAATCGATCCGCCTCGAAGCGATGCGAGGAAGCCGGCGCCCCATGGCGCCGGCTTCCTTCGTTCGTCGCGTCGCCGGCAGCGTCCGGCCTTCTCCCCAGCGATCCGGCGGGCGGCCGCTGATCAAACCCGGACGCGTCTGCTAAGAGCCGTCTCATGGCCCGCAGCTCAGCCCGAAACCTCGCCGACGTCGCCGGATCAGGCACCGCGGAGGTCGCCGGCCCGACGCCGATGATGGCGCAGTACATCGAGATCAAGGCCGCCAACCCGGACTGCCTGCTGTTCTACCGGATGGGCGACTTCTACGAGCTGTTCTTCTCCGATGCCGAGACGGCCTCGCGGGCGCTCGGCATCGTCCTGACCAAGCGCGGCAAGCACGGCGGCGCCGACATCCCGATGTGCGGCGTGCCGGTGGAGCGCGCCGACGACTACCTCAGCCGGCTGATCGGGCTCGGGCACCGGGTCGCGGTCTGCGAGCAGACCGAGGATCCGGCTGAGGCCAAGCGCCGGGGCCCGAAATCGGTGGTCCGCCGCGAGGTCGTGCGCCTCGTCACCCCCGGCACCATCACCGAGGACCGCCTGCTCGATCCGGGCAGCGCCAACCTGCTTCTGGCGGTCGGCCGTCGCAAGGTCTCGGACACGGCCTTCGCCTACGGGCTCGCGGCGATCGACATCTCCACCGGGCGCTTCGCCCTGAGCGAGGTTGCGGGCGCCGACCTTGCCGGCGCGATCGCCCGCCACGATCCGCGCGAGATCGTCCTGTCGGAGGCCATCCACACCGATCCGGCGCTCGCCCGGCTCTGGGCCGAGACGCGGGCGGCGGTGGTGCCCCTGGCCCAGGCGGAGCTGGAGCCGGCCTCGGCCGAGCGCCGCATCCGCGAGCAGTACGGCGTCGCGACGCTCGACGGCTTCGGCGCCTTCACCCGGGCCGAGATCGCCGCCGCCGGAGCGGCGCTGCTTTACGTCGCGCGCACCCAGCTCGCCGCCCGCGCGCCCCTGAGCGTGCCGACCCGCGAGGAGGCCGGGACGACGCTGGCGATCGACGCGGCGACGCGCGCGAACCTCGAGCTCACGCGCACGCTCTCGGGCGAGCGGGCGGGCAGCCTCCTCGACGCGATCGACCGGACCGTCTCGGCCAACGGCGCGCGGCTCCTGGCCGAGCATCTGGCCGGGCCGCTCACCGACCTCGCCGCCATCGCGCGGCGACACGAGGCGTTGGCGCGGCTGGTGGAGGATCGCGCCCTGCGCGCGACGCTGCGCGACGCGCTCGCCCGCGCGCCCGACCTCGCCCGCGCGCTGGCCCGCACCGGCCTCGGCCGCGCCGGCCCGCGCGACCTCGCCGCGATCCGCGACGGGCTCGACGTGGCGCTGGCGCTCGGCGCGCGCCTGTCAGACGGACGCGACCTGCCGGAAGATCTGGCGCGGCTCTCCGGCATCCTCGCCCGCGCCGATCGCGACCTGCTCGACATGCTGCGCGCGAGCCTCGCCGACGAGCTGCCGCTGAACCGCCGCGACGGCGGATACGTCCGCGCCGGCTACCATCCCGACATCGACGAGGCCCGCCTGCTCGGGAGCGACTCGCGCAAGGTCGTGGCGGCCCTGCAGGCGCGCTACGCCGAGGAGACCGGGTGCCGCACGCTGCGGATCAAGCACAACGGCCTGCTCGGCTACTTCATCGAGGTGCCGCAATCGGTCGGCGAAGCCTGCCTGAAGGGCCTGATGCGCGACTTCGTGCATCGCCAGACCATGGTCGACGCCATGCGCTTCACCAGCGTCGAGCTCGGCGCGCTGGAGCAGAAGATCTCCGGGGCCGCCGAGCGGGCGCTCGCCCTGGAAGGTGCCGTGTTCGACGACCTCGCCGCCCGCATCGTCGCGCAGGCCGAGGCGATCGGCGGCATCGCCGAGGCCCTGGCCGCCCTCGACGTGGCCGCGAGCCACGCCGAGCTTGCGGTGGAGCTCGACTGGCGCCGACCGCAGGTCGACGCGTCGCTGAGCTTCGTCATCGCGGGCGGCCGCCATCCGGTGGTCGAAGCGGCCCTGCGCAAATCCGGCGCGGCCTTCATCGCCAACGATTGCGACCTCTCGGGCGAGGGGCGCGGCCGCATCCGGCTGATCACCGGCCCGAACATGGGCGGCAAGTCGACCTACCTGCGCCAGAACGCCCTGATCGCCGTGCTCGCGCAGATCGGCGCCTTCGTGCCGGCGCTCCAGGCCCGGATCGGCCGCGTCGACCGCCTGTTCTCCCGGGTCGGCGCCGCCGACGACCTCGCGCGCGGGCAATCGACCTTCATGGTCGAGATGGTCGAGACGGCCGCGATCCTGAACCAGGCGACCCGGCACTCGCTGGTGATCCTGGACGAGATCGGGCGCGGAACCGCGACCTATGACGGGCTCTCGATCGCCTGGGCCTGCCTCGAGCACCTGCACGAGACGAACGCCTGCCGCGCGCTGTTCGCCACCCATTTCCACGAGCTGACCGCCCTGGGCCAGCGGCTGGCGCGGCTCGACAACGCCACCCTGAAGGTCGCCGAGCACCGGGACGGCGTGGTCTTCCTGCACGAGGTGGTGCCGGGGGTGGCGGAGCGCAGCTACGGGCTCCAGGTGGCGCGGATCGCGGGCCTTCCGGGCAGCGTCGTCGCGCGGGCCGGCGCGATCCTGAAGGGGCTGGAGAAGGCCGAGCGCGAGCGCCCCAGCCGTCCGCGCATCGACGACCTGCCGTTGTTCGCGAGCCTCGCCCCGCCCCCTCTGCCGGAACCGGCGGTCGAGGCGGACGACGCGCTCGGCCTGCTGCTGGACGCGATCGACCCGGACGCGCTGACGCCGCGCGAGGCGATGGAGGCGCTCTACCGGCTCAAGCGCGAGCGCGAGGCGGCCGCCGGCTGAGCCCGGCTCAACCGGGCGCGCGGAAGAACCCGTCCGGGCAGGGCGGGGCCGGGACGCGCCCGGCGCGGCAGCCGGCCACGTAGTCGAGGGTGCTCGCCACGACCCGCTCGGAATAGGGCTTGGAGATCACGCCGAAGGCGCCCGCGAAGTCGTCGGGGATGCGCTTGGCGTTGGCGGTCATGAACACCACCGTCGTGCGCGGGTCGGCGCTGAGCGCGCGGGCGACGTCGACGCCGGTCGGCCCGTCGACGAGGTGGATGTCGACGAGCGCGATGTCGGGTGCGGTGGACTGCCCGAGCGCGATCGCCTCGGTCGAGCTGGCGGCGATGCCGACCGTGACGTAGCCGAGGTCGTCGAGCAGGAACTCGAGCTCGAGGGCGATCAGCGCCTCGTCCTCGACCACGAGGATGCGCAGGGCCGGGGCGCTCACGCGTCCTCCGCCAGGGGAATGTCGATCTCGACGACGGTGCCCGGCGCCCGATCGCGCCACGTGATCGTGCCGCGCAGCTGCCGCACCACCATCTCGACGAGGTTCCGGCCGAAGCCCGCCGGGTTCACCGGCCCCGCATCGAGGCCGACGCCGTCGTCCTCGATCGTGAGGTGCATGCCGGCGTCGGTGCGCTGCGCGGTGATGCCGATGCGGCCGCTCCGGTTCTCGGGAAAGGCGTGGCGGACGGCGTTGGTCGCCAGCTCGTGGATCATCAGGGCGAGCGGCGCGGCCATCGCGGCGGAGACGGCGATCGAGTCGATCCGCGCCTCGACCCGGGTCCGCTCCGCATCGAGCCCGGCGTTGAGATCGGACAGGAAGTCGTCGGTGAAGTCCGACAGGTTGAACTTGGTGACGTCGCCGGCCGAGTAGAGCATGCGGTGGGCGGTCGAGAGCGCGCCGATGCGCTCGGCCATGCTCGAGAGCGCATCGCGCGCCTCGCCCTCGGGCGTGCGCCGGGCCTTCAGCAGCATCAGCGACGAGATCACCTGGAGGTTGTTCTTGACCCGGTGATCGACCTCGTGGAGCAGGGCGGTCTTCTGCTCGAGGGCCGCCTGCAGGTCGGCGGTGCGCTGCCCGACCTGGCGCTCCAGCTCGTCGTTGGTGCCGCGCATCGCCTGCTCGACGGTGCGCTTGTCGGTCATGTCGGCCTGCGCGGCGAAGAAGAACGTCACCCGTCCGTCGGCGTTTCGCACCGGGTTGACGGTCATGCTGTTCCAGAAGGCGGTGCCGTCCTTGCGGTAGTTCAGGAGCTCGCACTCGATCGGCTCGGCCGCCTCGAGCGCGGCGCGCAGGCGCGCGACCTCCGACGCGTCCGTGCCGGCGCCCTGCAGCATCCGGCAATTGCGCCCGAGAAGCTCGTCGCGGTCGTAGCCGGTCAGCTTCAGGAAGGCCTCGTTCACCCAGACGATCGGGTTGTTGTCGTGCGTCGCCCCCGTGAGCAGCATCGGCGTCGGGCTCGAATCGAACGCCCGCGCGAATGTCGCCGGAGCGAGCGGATAATCCGCCTGATCGCTGGTCTCCATCATCCTGTAACCGATCGGTACGCGAGGAGCCTCGAGGCAGGGATGGCCGCCGCGCCGGGCCAGCGCGGCAGACCGTTGCGAGCGGAACGGCTACGCTCGCATCATCCGAACAGGTACGCAGGGGCAAGGTTCCCGACCCGTCCCGCTTGTACCCAGGCAAATGTGCGATGTCGCGTTAAGCAGACATCGACCATGATCCGGCCGCCGCACCCCGCACGGATCGCCCCCGACGCGCGGGGCGGCGCAAGGCTGCCACGATTCTCACGGATCAAGGCGGAAGGGCGTCAAGGAGTTCCACCGCATGGCCATGGACACCGCACCCGACAAGCCCGCACGACGGCTGCGGGCCCGCGACCTCGTTGAGGATCGGCGCATCGTCCTGATGCTGGCGCTCGGCTTCTCCTCGGGGCTGCCGCTGCTCCTGGTGCTCGGGACGTTCACCCTGCGGCTCGCCTTCTCGGACATCAACGTCAAGGCGATCGGCCTGTTCAGCTACGTGGCGCTGCCGTACTCGCTGAAGTTCCTGTGGGCGCCGATGATCGACCGGATCGACGTTCCGGTGCTGAGCGCTCGTCTTGGGCGCCGCCGCGCCTGGATGGTGACGACGCAGGTCGCGGTGGCGCTCTGCCTGGTGCTGATGGCCTTCGCCGATCCGCAGACGAGCCTCGCGCTGCTCGGCCTCGGCGCCTTCCTCGTCGCCTTCTGCGCCGCAACCCAGGACGTGGTCGTCGACGGCTGGCGCATCGACGCCGCCGGCACCGACTTCCAGGGCATCCTCGCGGCGACTTCGAACCTCGGCTACCGCCTCGGCCTGATCACGGCGGGCGCCGGCGCGCTGTTCATCGCCTCCGACAAGGGCTGGACCTTCGCCTACCTGACGATGGCGGCCCTGATGCTCGTCGGCCTGATCGCGGCCCTGCTCGCGCCTGCCTTCGACACCCGGCGCCCCGAGCCGGCGGCCGCAGCCGCGCAGACGCCGAAGGCGGCCGGGACGCGGCTGTTGTCGATCCGCCAGGCCGTGCTGGAGCCCCTGGTCGAGCTGCACGGCCGGATGGGGCCGGCCCTGTGGGGCTTGCTGGTGCTGGTGGCGCTCTACCGCATGCCGGATTTCGTCTCCGGCGTGATGGCGAGCCCGCTGTACCGGACGCTGGGCTTCGACCTGAAGGAGATCGCCACCGTCACCAAGCTCTACGGCATCTGGGTGGGCATCGCGGGCGGGTTCGCGGGCGGCTGGGCGATGGCGCGATTCGGGATGTTCCCGACGCTGCTGGCCGGCGCCTTCCTCGCCGCCGCCTCGCACCTCTCCTTCGCCTGGCTGTCGACCGGCGGGCCGGAGGTCTGGCGGCTGACGGTGGCGATCTCGATCGAGAACTTCTGCGGCTCCTTCGCCGGCATCGCGCTGATCGCCTACATGTCGAGCCTGACCACCCCCGGCTACGCGGCGACGCAGTACGCCCTGTTCTCCTCGCTCTACGCGCTGCCGGGCAAGCTCGTCGCGGGCACCGCCGGCTACATCGTCGCCGCCTTCGGCTACCCGACCTTCTTCGTCCTGACCTCTGCGGTCGGCATCCCGGTGGTGCTGCTCTGCCTCGCCGTCGGCAGAACGCCGAGCCGCAGGCCCGTGCCGGCCTCGGGCGACGCGGGGATGGCCGCCGCGGGCGGGCACGGGAACCCTCCCGGGCCCGTCCCGCTTCCTACCGGTTCGCCGGGCGTGCCCCTGAGAACCCAGGCTTGAGGAGGAATGCATGAGCGATATCGCGCTGACTGGTGAGGTCCTTCCGGCCGCTACCGAGTCCATCGAGCGTCCCTTGAGCGAGGCGGACCTCGCGGCATTGCGCCGGTCCGTCCGCGCCCTGGAGCAGCCGGGCCTCGCCGCCCGGCTCTCGGCCGCCGCCGGCGCTCCCCTCGACATGATCGGCCGGTCCCTGCCGGCCCCGGTGACCGAGGTCGTCGGGCGCTCGACCGAGGCGGCGATGCGCGGGGCGCTGCGCGTCGCGCTCAAGACCCTGCCGAAGGTCGCGGTCGCGCCGGCCGCCGGCACCGAGATCGAGAGCGTCGCCGTCAAGCCGGAGGGACGCCTCGGCGCGCTGCTCGGCAGCCTGACCGGATCGAGCACCTTCAACCACAAGGCCATGGCCGCGCTGTCGGGGGCGTTCGGAGGCGCCTTCGGCCTCGCGACGCTGGCCGTCGAGCTGCCGGTCTCGACCACCCTGATGCTGCGCTCGATCGCCGAGATCGCGCGGGAGGAGGGCGAGGACCTCGACGACCCGGAGGGTGCGCTCGCCTGCGTCCAGGTCTTCGCGCTGGGCGGAAAGGGCGATGCGGCGGGCGCGGCCGAGGGCACCGGCCTGACCGAGAGCGGCTACTTCGCGGTGCGCGCAGCCCTCGCCAAGACGATGGCGGAGGCCGCCCGCTACGCCGGGAGCAAGACGCTGCTCGACCAGTCGGCGCCGGCGCTGATCCGCTTCACCGCGCAGATCGCGGCGCGCTTCGGCATCGTGGTCTCGCAGAAGGTCGCCGCGCAGGCGGTGCCGGTGCTGGGCGCGTTCGGCGGCGCGGCGGTCAACACCGCCTTCATGAGCCACTTCCAGTCGATGGCCCGCGCCCACTTCACCGTCCGGCGCCTGGAGCGCACCTACGGGCAGGCGACCGTGCGTGCGGCCTACGAGGTGGAGAAGGCCGCGCTCGGCGTCGCATGACGGGCTGAACCGGCCTATCGTCCCCAGAGGATCGCGGGACAGAACGGAGACCGGCCCTGCTCGGCAACGGAGAGATGATCGGCCGGCTCGCGCTGGCGGCCCTGCTCGGCAGCGTGATCGGGCTCGAGCGCGAGCGCCTGCTCTGGGCGGCCGGCCTGCGCACGCACATGCTGGTCTGCGTCGGCTCGTGCCTGATCATGCTGGTCTCGACCTACGGCTTCGCCGACGCGCTGGGCGCCCGGAACGTCGTCCTCGACCCGTCGCGCGTCGCGGCGCAGGTGGTCTCCGGGATCGGCTTCCTCGGCGCGGGCACGATCCTGCTGCGCGGCGAGGTCGTGAAGGGGCTGACCACCGCCGCGAGCCTGTGGGCGGTGGCGGCGATCGGGCTCGCCATCGGCGGCGGGCTCTACGTCCCGGCGGTGGCGACCACGACCTTCGTCGTCGCGATCCTCGCGGGCGTGAAGCCGCTGGAGGAGCGCTGGCGCGACCGGATGCAGACGCGGACCCTCCGCCTCGTCGCCAAGCGCGGGACACTGTCGATCGACACCCTGCACGCGGCGACCGGCGAACGGGCCTCGCGGGTGCGCCAGTTCGTGGCGCGCACCGCCGAGGACCCCGCCCTCGACGAGATCGAGGTCGCGTTCGTGCGCCTGTCGGCGACCAGCGTCGAGGCGATCGCCGAGACCCTGCGGGCGAACCCCGACGTCGTCAGCGTCGAGACGGCGCAGCGCTAGAGCACCCTCTTCACGCGAGCCGGGAGCCACCTCGCTCGAAAATGCTCATCTTGCGAAGTCGCATTTTCTTCACGCGAGCCGGGAGCCACCTCGCTCGAAAATGCTCGGGGCGCGCCGGACCCGAGGTCGCTCAGGCCTTCCTGAGCCCGAACCAGCCGGCGATGCCGGTCTTGGCCGCCGCGGGCTCGCCGTCCAGGAACATCCGGTAGGCCGGGTTCTCGGTCTCGTCGAAGCACGGGAAGCCGAGAGCTTCGACAGCCCGGTCGAAACGGCCTTTGGCGTCGGGGGGCACGGCGATGCCGGCGAGCACCCGGCCGTAATCGGCACCGTGGTTGCGGTAGTGGAACAGGGTGATGTTGAAGTCCTCGCCGAGCGCGTCGAGGAACTTCAGCAGCGCGCCCGGCCGCTCCGGGAACTGGAAGCGGTAGAGCCGCTCGTGGGCCAGGCCCGAGACGCGGCCGCCGACCATGTAGCGGACATGGACCTTGGCCATCTCGTTGTCGCTCATGTCGTGGACGTCGTAGCCCCCGGCGACGAGGCCCGCGACGAGGTCGCGCTTCTCGGGCCGGCCGCCGGGCAGGTTGATGCCGACGAAGATCCTGGCCTGCGCGCCCGGCGCGTAGCGGTAGTTGAACTCGGTGATCGCGCGCGGGCCCAGGGCCCTTATGAAGGCCCGGTAGGCGCCGGGCTTCTCCGGGATGGTGACGCCGAGCAGGACCTCCCGCTCCTCGCCGAGCTCGGCCCGCTCGGCGATGTGGCGCAGGCGGTCGAAGTTGAGGTTCGCCCCGGAGGAGATCGCGACGAGCGTGCCGGCGCCGCCCTCGCGCTCGGCGTAGAGCTTGGCGCCGGCGAGCGCGAGCGCGCCGGACGGCTCGGACACCGCACGGGTGTCGTCGAAGATGTCCTTCACCGCCGCGCACATCGCGTCGGTGTCGACGGTGATGACCTCGTCGAGGTGCTGGCGGCACAGCCGGAACGTCTCGGCCCCGGCCTGGCGGACGGCGACGCCGTCGGCGAACAGCCCGACGCTCGGCAGCAGCACGAGCTCGCCGGCCTTCAGGGCCTCGGCCATGCAGGCGGCGTCGTCCGGCTCCACGCCGATCACCTTGGTCTCCGGCCGCAGGTACTTGACGTAGGTCGCGATTCCCGCCGCGAGCCCGCCGCCGCCGACGGGCACGAAGATCGCCTCGATCGGGCCGGTATGCTGCTGCAGGATCTCCATGCCGATCGTGCCCTGGCCGGCGATCACGTCGGGATCGTCGAAGGGGTGGAGGAAGGTGAGGTCCTGCTCGGCCTCCAGGCGCCGCGCCTCGCTCAGCGCCTCGTCGAAGGCGTCGCCGTGCAGGATCACCTCGGCGCCTCGGGCGCGACAGGCGTCGACCTTGATCGCGGGCGTCGTGCGCGGCATCACGATGACCGCCCGCACCTGCAGGCGCGCGGCCGCCAAGGCCACGCCCTGCGCGTGGTTGCCGGCCGAGGCGCAGATCACGCCGCGGGCGAGCTGCTCGGGCGAGAGCCCCGACATCTTGTTGTAGGCGCCGCGCAGCTTGAACGAGAAGACTGGCTGCAGGTCCTCGCGCTTCAGAAGCACCGGCCGCCCGAGCCGGACGGTCAGGCGCGGCATCGGATCGAGCGGGCTCTCGATCGCCACGTCGTAGACCCGCGCGGTGAGGATCTTGCGGATGTAGTCGGGTGCCGGTTCGGCCGGAGGACTTGCGGGTTTCACGGTGTCGGACATGCGGCCGGCAATAGCCGCTTGCCGCGCAAGATGCGAGCGCGCGCGCCCGCTCGGCCCCGCATGCCTGCCCGGCCCCGGATGCCGGAGACCGCCGGACGTGCGGCAGGGACCATGGTCCGCACCGCCGCCCGGGCGGGACGTCGGAGCGCGAAGGGCGTCGTGACGATCCGGACGCCGGCTCCGGCGTTCCGCGAGCGTCCGGGCGACGGCGTCACGGTGAAGGCCCGCTCGGAAGTCCGCACGGTCCCGGCTCCGGAGCGACGATGGCGGGAACGCCGCGGCGTCAGAGCCGGTCGATCAGCGCAGCGACCCAGACCAGGGCGGCGATCGCCTGCGCCGAGAACGTCCCGGCCGAGGCGAGGTCCTTCACCGTGCCGATCCGCGGGTGGCGGCCGGGGTGGAGGTGATCGCACAACTTCTCGATCGCGGTGTTGAGGAACTCCGCGGCGAGCATCAGCAGAAGCGTCGCCATCAGCGCGACGCGGACCCAGAGGCTCGCGCCGAGCACGAGGGCCGCAGGCACGCCGACGACGAGCAGCGCCAGCTCGAGCCGCACGGCGCGCTCGGTGCGGGCGCCGTGGACGAGGCCGCGCCAGGAATTCAGGAAGGCGAGCCAGAGCGCGTGCATTCACGCCGCCTCGTCCATTCACGCCGATTCCTGCGGCACCGCGCGGGCGATCCACTTGGCCAGCACCGGGCCGGTGATCAGGACCACGAACAGCCGGAGCGTCTGCACCGCGAGCACGAACGACACGTCGACCTTCGAGCCGACCGCGATGATCGCCACCGAGTCGAGGCCGCCGGGGCTGGTCGCGAGGAAGGCGGTGAGGAAGTCGATCGCGAGCAGGTGCGTCAGCCCGAGCGCCCAGCCGGCGCAGAGCAGGATCACGGCGAGCGTCGCGACGAGGATGCCGGGCAGCGCGTGCAGCGTCGCGCGCAGGGTCTCGCGGGTGAAGCGCAGGCCGACGTACCAGCCGATCGTCGCGTAGGCGAGCTCGAGGATCGGCAGCGGCAGGGTGATGCTGGCGACGCCGGTCGCGTGAAGCGCCGCGCCGAGCAGCATCGGCCCGATCAGCGCGCCGGCGGGCAGGCGGAGCCACAGCGCGATGCCGGCGCCGGCGGCCGCGACCGCGAGCGTGACCAGCACCGGCAGCACGGTCGCCGCCTCGGCGACCGCCGGCGGCGGGCCGGCCGCCACGGAATCGGTCAGCAGCCGCGCCACCAGCGAGGCCGAGAGCACCACGGCGGCGACGCGCACGTACTGCATGAAGGCGACGAGGCGGGGATCGGAGCCGTATTCCTCGGCCATCGCCACCATCGCCGCCGCCCCGCCCGGCGAGGAGCCCCAGGCGGCGGTCGTGCCGGGCAGCACCCGCAGGCGCGTGAGCACCAGCCCGACGAGGGCGCCGGCGAGCACCGTGACGCCGACCACGAGCAGGATCAGCGGGCCGTCCGCGATCAGGGTCTTGGTGATCTCCGCGGTGATGGCGTGGGCCACCATGCAGCCGATCATCGCCTGCGAGGCCTGGAAGGCCGGCCGCGGCATCCGGAGCGGCGCCCCCCGCACCCCGAACACGATCGCCGCGATCATCGGCCCGAGCAGGAACGCGGCCGGGAACTGCCCGAGCTTCAGGCCGAAGCCGAGCAGGCCCGAGGCGGCGATCAGCGCCGCCCAGAGGGCGATGGTCCGTGCGGGAAAAGGCAAGGCGACGCGCCAGGTTCGATCGATCGCATGGCGGTCCGCGATCCTGGCGCCGCGCTACACCCTGTCGCCCGGCCTGTCACGCGCACGGGCGCACAACCCAGCCCTGTGCGACCTGTTCGTCACCCGGCGGCGATCGTCGCCTCGCGGCAGGCGGCGGTGCCGGCCGGCGCCTGCGCGCGGAAGAAGGCGGCCAGCGCGGCGAGGCCCGGCGCCCGCGGGTCGCTCGCCCGCCAGGCCAGCGCGATGGTCCGGCCCGGCCCGTCGGTGTCGAAGCCGCGGATCACGGTGAGCCCGCTCGGATCGGGGCCGGACGGGACGGCGAGGGCGGGAAGCAGGGTGTAGCCGGCCCCGGCCGCCACCATCGAGCGCAGGGTCTCCAGGCTGGTGGCATGTCGCCCGGCGGCGCTGCCCGCCCCGCAGGCGGCGATCGCCTGGTCGCGCAGGCAGTTGCCCTCGTCGAGAAGCAGCAGGTCCGGCCCGGCGATGTCGGCGGCGCGCAGGGCCCCGCCCTGCGCGAGCGCATGGTCGGCCGGGCAGGCGAGGCGGAACGGCTCGACGAAGAGCGGCGAGACGGTGAGCCCCGAGGCGGGCAGGGGCAGCGACACCAAGGCGGCGTCGACCCGCCCGTCGCGCAGGGAGGCGAGGATGTCGGCGGTGCGGCCCTCGCTGAGGGCCAGCGCCAGCATCGGGAATTCCTGGCGCATCGTCCGCAGCACCAGGGGGAAGAAGTACGGCCCGAGCGTCTGGATCGCCGCGAGCACGAGCCTACCGGTGAGCGGCGCGCCGCGGCCCTCGCTGGCCAGCGCGAGCAGGCGCTGCGCTTCGGCCAGCACCGCGCGGGCCTGGCGCACGATGATCTGGCCCGGCGCCGTCATCAGCACGCGCCGGTTGGAGCGCTCGAACAGCACGAGCCCGAGCGCGCCCTCGAGCTTGCGCACCTGGACGCTGAGCGTCGGCTGGCTGACGTTGCAGCGTTCGGCCGCCCGGCCGAAATGCCCCTCGTCGGCGATGGCGACCACGTATTCGAGGTCGCGGAGCGACAGGCCGGCAAGGTTCATAGTTTTTGTCTATCATACCCTTTGCGACGATGCATTGGCTAATGGGTTCGGAGTGGCGCATAAGGAGAGCCCGGAACGATTCCAGGAAACGGCGTCCCCTCGTTCGCGGGCGCAGGCGCCGATCCTCGAGCCTCGTCACCACCACGGAGAGATTCTTCGCATGAGCGATCAACGCCCGATCCTGACGACCCGCCAGGGCCACCCGGTCCGCGACAACCAGAGCACGCGCACGGTGGGCGAGCGGGGTCCCGCGACGCTCGAGAACTACCAGTTCATCGAGAAGATCACGCATTTCGACCGCGAGCGCATCCCCGAGCGGGTCGTGCATGCCCGCGGCGCCGGCGCCCACGGCTACTTCGAGGCCTACGGCAAGATCGGCAACGAGCCGGCTTCCAAGTACACCCGCGCCCGCGTCCTCAACGAGACCGGCGTGAAGACGCCGATGTTCGTGCGCTTCTCCACCGTGGCCGGCGCCAAGGAGAGCCCGGAGACCGAGCGCGACCCGCGCGGCTTCGCGGTCAAGTTCAAGACCGTCGACGGCAACTGGGACCTGGTGGGCAACAACCTCAAGGTCTTCTTCATCCGCGACGCGATCAAGTTCCCCGACATGATCCACGCGTTCAAGCCGGACCCGGTGACGAACCGCCAAGAGGCGTGGCGCTTCTTCGATTTCGTGGCGCAGCACCCCGAAGCGATCCACATGGTGACGCACCTGAAGTCGCCGTGGGGCATCCCCGCCAACTATCGCGAGATGGAAGGCTCCGGCGTCAACACCTACAAGCTGGTCAACGACCAGGGCGAGGCGGTGCTCTGCAAGTTCCACTGGGAGCCCAAGCAGGGCATCCGCAACCTGACCTCGGCCCAGGCGGCCGAGATCCAGGGCAAGGACGTCGGCCACGCCACGCGTGACCTCTACGACAACATCAAGGCCGGCAACTTCCCCGAGTGGGAGTTCTGCGTGCAGATCATGCCGGACGGCCCGAACGACCACCTGTCGTTCGATCCCCTCGACGACACCAAGCTGTGGCCGGTCGAGGACTTCCCGCTGCTGCCCGTGGGCCGCATGGTGCTCGACCGCGTGCCGGACAACTTCTTCGCCGAGGTCGAGCAGTCGGCCTTCGGCACGGGCGTGCTCGTGGACGGCATCGACTTCTCGGACGACAAGATGCTCCAGGGCCGGACGCTGTCCTACTCGGACACGCAGCGCTACCGGGTCGGCGCCAACTACCTGCAGCTGCCGATCAACGCGCCGCAGCCGGGCGTGAAGGTCTACTCGAACCAGCGCGACGGGCAGATGACCTACGGCGTCGACGGGACCGGCCCGAACAAGCACATCAACTACGAGCCCTCGACGCTGGCCGAGGGCCTGCGCGAGGCGCCGAAGCCCGCGAAGGACTACCACCAGCCGGTGCAGGGCAACCTCGGCCGCTACCAGACCTCCCGCACCGAGGACGACTACACCCAGGCCGGCGTGCGCTACCGCTCGTTCCAGGATTGGGAGCGCGACGACCTGATCGCCAACCTCGTCGGCGACATGAAGCAGTGCCCCGAGGCGATCCAGCTGCGGATGGTCTGGCACTTCTCGCATGCCGACGCCGATTACGGCCGCCGGGTCGCGGAAGGGGCCGGGATCGATCTCGCCAAGGCGCTGGCGCTGCCGCCGCTGCCGGGGCGCGCCGCGCCGGGCAAGCGCCTGACGCCCGAGACCTACACGGACGGCTCGCAGGCGCACCAGATCGCCGCCGAGTAGCCCGCTTCGTGCTTCGCACGGACGACGACATCAGCCCCGCGCGGTCGAAGGACCGCGCGGGGTTCTTTCTTTGGCGCCAGCCCCGCCGCCGCGCGGCGCGGCGTTTCCTCCCGCCCGGAAACGGTCTAAACGGCCGCTCCCGCGCCCCGCGCGGGGACCGACCCTCGTTTGCGCTTACCTGCCGCGTACGCAGGAGTGAGCCCGGAGACACCGCGACGATGCCCATCCTGACATTCCCCGACGGCAACACCCGCGCCTACGACGAGGCCGTGACCGGACGGAGCGTGGTCGAAGGCATCGCGAAATCGCTGGCCAAGCGCACCGTCGCGATGGCGCTCGACGGCGTCGTCGCCGACCTGTCCGACACGATCGAGCGCGACGCCCGCATCGAGTTCCTCGACCGCACCGACCCGCGGGCGCTGGAGCTGATCCGCCACGACTGCGCCCACGTGCTGGCTGAGGCCGTTCAGGCGCTGTGGCCGGGCACGCAGGTGACGATCGGCCCGGTGATCGAGAACGGCTTCTACTACGACTTCGCGCGCGACACCCCGTTCACGCCGGACGACTTCCCGGCGATCGAGGCGAAGATGCGCGAGATCATGGCCCGCGATGCGGCCTTCACCAAGGAGGTCTGGCAGCGCGACGACATCCGCAAGGTGTTCGCCGACCGGGGCGAGGCCTACAAGGTCGAGCTGGTCGACGCGATCCCGCCGGGCGAGGACCTGAAGGTCTACCGCCAGGGCGACTGGTTCGACCTGTGCCGCGGCCCGCACATGACCTCGACCGGCAAGGTCGGGCCGGCCTTCAAGCTGATGAAGGTCGCCGGCGCCTACTGGCGGGGCGATTCGAGCAACCCGATGCTGACCCGCATCTACGGCACTGCCTGGGCCACGAAGGAGGAGCTCGACGCCTATCTCCACCGCCTGGAGGAGGCCGAGCGCCGCGACCACCGCCGGCTCGGCCGGGAGATGGACCTGTTCCACTTCCAGGAGGAGGGGCCGGGCGTCGTGTTCTGGCACGCCAAGGGCTGGACGATCTTCCAGGAGCTGATCGCCTACATGCGCCGCCGCCTGAAGGGCGACTACGCCGAGGTCAACGCGCCGCAGATCCTCGACAAGGCCCTATGGGAGACCTCCGGCCATTGGGGTTGGTACCGCGAGAACATGTTCGCGGCCCAAAGCGCCGGCGACGAGGCCGAGGACAAGCGCTGGTTCGCCTTGAAGCCGATGAACTGCCCGGGCCACGTTCAGATCTTCAAGCACGGTCTGAAGAGCTACCGCGACCTGCCTCTGCGCATGGCGGAATTCGGCGTCGTGCACCGCTACGAGCCGTCGGGCGCGATGCATGGGCTGATGCGCGTGCGCGGCTTCACGCAGGACGACGCGCACATCTTCTGCACCGAGGACCAGCTCGCCGACGAGTGCCTCACGATCAACGACCTGATCCTCTCGACCTACGCCGATTTCGGCTTCGACCAGATCGTGGTGAAGCTCTCGACCCGGCCCGAGAAGCGGGTCGGCTCGGACGCCCTGTGGGACCATGCCGAGGAGGTGATGACCCGCGTGCTGGCGCAGATCGAGGCGCAGTCGGGCGGGCGCATCCGCACCGAGGTGAACCCGGGCGAGGGCGCCTTCTACGGGCCGAAGTTCGAGTACGTGCTGCGCGACGCGATCGGGCGCGACTGGCAGTGCGGCACCACGCAGGTGGACTTCAACCTGCCGGAGCGGTTCGGCGCGTTCTACGTCGATGCCGAGAGCCAGAAGGTGCCGCCGGTGATGGTGCACCGGGCGATCTGCGGCTCGATGGAGCGGTTCACCGGCATCCTGATCGAGCACTTCGCCGGCCACTTCCCGCTCTGGCTCGCCCCCGTCCAGGTGGTGGTCGCGACCATCACCGGGGAGGCCGACGCCTATGCGGCGGAGGTCGTCCGGGCGCTGACGCGGGCCGGCCTGCGGGTCGAGGCGGACCTGCGCAACGAGAAGATCAACTACAAGGTCCGCGAGCACTCGCTGGCCAAGGTGCCGGTGATCCTGGCGCTCGGCCGGCGCGAGGCCGAGGAGCGCACGGTCTCTATCCGGCGGCTGGGCAGCCAGCAGACCCGGACCCTGCCGCTCGCGGAGGCGGTGGCGAGCTTCGTCGCCGAGGCGACCTCGCCCGACCTGCGCCGGGCCGAGGCCGTCGCCGAGAGCGTGCCGAGCACGGGCACGGTGCTCGACGGGCAGCATGGCGAGAGCCCGACGCCCTAAGGCGCCGGCGCCCGCTCACCCCGCCTTGGCCAGGACCTCGATGTCGCGGTCGAGCCCGCTCTCGACCTTGAACTCGCGGGTGTAGACCTGCCCGTCGTGGCGGGCGATCAGCACGTAGTCGCCCTCCACCAGGGTGACCTGCGGGAACGCGCCGATCGCCTCGCGGATGGTGTCGCCGCCGGGCGTCAGCACCGAGAAGGCCGTTCCGGCGAAGGCCTCGGCGCCGGGGCTGGTGACGAGCTTCAGCGTCACCGTGGCGGCCCGGTGGTTGAGGGTGGCGTCGGTGACCTTGCCGTTCTCGACCTTCAGGTCGGCGCGCTGGATCGCGTTCGATTCCCCGTAGGTCGAGACCACGTGGTAGGTGCCCTCGGGCAGGCGCAGCAGCTCGCCGGCCTTGACGCCGCTGCGCACCAGCCGCCCCTCCGAGTTGGTGCCGATCGGCACGAAGACCGAGAAGGAGAGCTGCGCCGGAGCGATCCGGGTGTCGCCGATCGCGCCCGACAGCTTGAGCGCGCCGGCGGCCACCCGCAGGGTGTCGGTCGCCGGCTGGCCGGACATCGCGATCTTCTTCGTCGCGCTGGCGAAGCCGTAGGTCACGGAGGCGACGTAGGCGCCCGGCGCGAGCTTGAACGTCGGCGCCGGGTCGGTGGAGCGCGCGACGATCGCGGGCCGGACGCCGTCGGTGCGATCCTCGTAGATCCGCCAGACCAGGCCGGACCGCAGCGGCTGGCCGATCCCCGACAGCAGCGCGGAGAGCGACAGGGTCGCCTCGCCCTCGGGCTGGCTCGGGGGCAGGTCCGGCGTCGTGATCGAGGGCGAGGGAAGGCCGCCGCCGAGGCGGTTGCCGAAGGGGTCCGGCGACTGCGCCGCGGCTGCGAGCGGCGCGACCGCAGCCAGCAGCGCCAATCCGGGCCCGAGCCTTCGTCCGCGCATGTCGCAAGCCTTCTCCCCAAAGGCCGAACCGGCCGAACGTCACCGTCTCGCCCGTGTGATCCCGGACCGTGGCGAGCGCAAGGCCGCCGAGGGTCCTCGCGCTTCCCGCGCCAAGCTGCCCGACTTCCCAGCCGGTCCCACCCGTGCGAAATCCCGACGCGATCGCGGGACCGCCCCGCACCGGCCAGCCGAGACGCCCCGATGAACGCCACCCTCGACATGCTGCGCACCCGCCGCTCGGTGCCGCCCGTGCGGATGACGGACCCGGGACCGAGCCCAGAGCAGATCGACACGATCCTGACGCTGGCCTCGCGGGTGCCCGACCACGGCAAGCTCGCGCCGTGGCGCTTCATCGTGATCGCGGGCGCGGCGCGCGAGCGGATCGGGGCCGTGATCGCGAAGACCTACGCCGCCGACAACCCGGAGGCCGACGCCGCGCGGCTCGACCTCGAGGCCAAGCGCCTCGCGCACGCGCCGGTCGTCGTCGCGGTCGTGTCGCGGGCCGGGCCGCACGTGAAGATCCCGGAATGGGAGCAGGTCCTGTCGGCGGGCGCCGCCTGCATGAACCTCGTGGTGGCGGCCAACGCCCAGGGCTTCGCCACCGCCTGGCTGACCGAATGGTACGCCTACGATCGCCGCGTGCTCGAAGCCCTCGGCCTCGACCCGCGCGAGAAGCTCGCGGGCTTCATCCATATCGGTGCCCCCGAGGAGATCCCGTCGGACCGGCCGCGGCCGGACCTCGCCGAGATCGTCACGCGCCTGTAAGGCTCGCACCCATGCATTACGCCCCCGACGACCGCACCCTGCCGCACAACCCGCTGAAGGCGATCGTCGCGCCGCGGCCGATCGGCTGGATCAGTGCCATGAGCCGGGAGGGGAAGCTCAACCTCGCGCCGTACTCGTTCTTCAACGCGGTCGGCGACGACATGGTCGCGTTCTCCTCCACCGGTCGCAAGGACGCGCTGACCTTCGCGGAGGAGGGCGGCGATTTCGTCTGCAACCTCGCCACCTACGATCTGCGCGAGCCGATGAACGCCTCCTCGGCCCCATTGCCGCGCGGCGAGAGCGAGTTCGACTTTGCGGGGCTGACCACGGCCCCGTCGCGCAAAGTGCGCGCGCCCCGGGTGGCGGAAGCCGCCGCCGCCCTCGAATGCCGGTGGCTGCAGACCGTGCCGCTGGTTCCGCTCGGAGGGGGCGAGGCCGCCAACTTCCTGGTGATCGGGCAGGTGGTCTCGATCTACATCGACGACCGCTTCGTGAAGGACGGCCTCGTCGACACGGCCGCGATGCAGCCGATCATGCGCGGCGGCTACTTCGACTATTTCAAGATCGGGCCGGACGCGAAGTTCGCCATGCAGCGCCCCAAGGGCGCCGGCGACTACACCGCGCGCTGACGCGACGGGAAGCGGAACAGGCGCGCGCTCGGGCTCTGCAGCCCGGCGCCCTTCGACGGATCTCCGCCCGCGCAGGGTCGTGCGCGCAAGACCCGTGCGCGGTCGAAGAAAGCTTAGACCCTCATCGCCGGCACGCGACCCTGCATCCCCGTGCGGTGGCGACGCGCCCTGAGGCGGAGCACGGGCCCGAACCCCGGTCTTGCCGGCGCTTCGTTAACCTTCGCCGAGCGCGAATGCCGGCACGGAATCTCCCCCTGGGGTCCGCTTCGCCACGGAACCTTCGGAACGATCGCCCAGCTTCAGCGTTGAGCTTGTGAATTCGATGGATCATCGAGAAAGGATCATCATGCGCAAGTTCGCTCTCGTCACCGCCGCGATCATCTCGGCTGGTGTCCTCTCCGCCACCACGGCCGATGCGCGTCCCGGCTTCCGCGGCGGCTACGGCCATGGTTACGGCGGCGGCTACGGCCGGGGTTACGGCTACCGCGGCGGTCGCGGCATCGGCACGGGCGCCGCTGTCGGCCTCGGCATCGCCGGACTCGCAGCCGGTGCGATCGCCGCCGGCGCGGCACGCGATGCCTACGGCTACAACCGCGGCTACGGTGCGTACGGCGGCTACGGCGCCCCGGCCTACGGCGGCTACTACGGCTCGCCCTACTAAGGGCTCGCCATCCAGCACGTGAATTTGGGGCGACCGGGCATTCCGGTCGCCCTTTTCGTTCGTACGGCTTCCCTCAGCGGGCGCGGTAGGGCGGGACGCCGGGATCGGGCAGCCAGACGGAGGCGGGCGGCGCACCGGTCTGCCAAAACACGTCGATCGGGATGCCGCCGCGCGGGTACCAGAAGCCGCCGATCCGCAGGTAGCGCGGCCCGAGCAGGTCGACGAGCGTCTTGGCGATGCCCACCGTGCAATCCTCGTGGAACGCGCCGTGGTTGCGGAATGCGCCGAGGTAGAGCTTGAGCGACTTCGACTCCACGAGCCAGCGATCCGGGACGTAGTCGATCACTAGGATCGCGAAGTCGGGCTGGCCGGTCACCGGGCAGAGCGAGGTGAATTCCGGGACGGTGAAGCGGGCAAGGTAGTCCGTATCCGGGTGCGGGTTCGGCACCCGGTCGAGGCGGGCCTCGTGCGGGCCGGCGGGGAGGGGCGTCGGCTGCCCCAGCTGCAAGGATTCATCGGTCATGGCCCTCCTTACCGCAGGCCTCGCCGCGGTGCATCCGACCCGCGTGCATGGTTCGGCCGCGCGTCGCTCGCGGCATCGCCGCTGGGGCTCGAAACCGGAACGGGCGGCGGCGGCTTTTGCATTCACTTTGCCGGTCGCATCGCGCGATCGCGCACCGCCTTGCCCGAGGCCGCGCCTTGACGGATAAGCCGCAGCGACGAGACCGAATCCGGGCCCGCCGCCGATCGCGTGCGCCCTTGGGGAGGAGCCTTCATGACCGCGATCACCAACATCGCCGCCCGCGAAATTCTGGACAGCCGCGGCAACCCCACCGTCGAGGTCGACGTGCTGCTGGAGGACGGTTCCTTCGGCCGCGCGGCCGTGCCGTCGGGCGCCTCCACCGGCGCGCATGAAGCGGTGGAGCTGCGCGACGGCGACAAGGGCCGCTACGCCGGCAAGGGCGTGCGCAACGCCGTGCACGCGGTCCAGACCGAGATCCTCGACGCGATCGGCGGCATGGACGCCGAGGACCAGGTCGCGGTCGACGAGGCGATGATCGAGCTCGACGGCACCCCCAACAAGGCCCGCCTCGGCGCCAACGCCATCCTCGGCGTGTCGCTCGCCGTGGCCAAGGCCGCCGCGGAAGCCTCCGGCCTGCCGCTCTACCGCTACGTCGGCGGCGTCCAGGGCCGGGTCCTGCCGGTGCCGATGATGAACATCATCAACGGCGGCGCGCATGCCGACAACCCGATCGACTTCCAGGAATTCATGATCATGCCGGTGGGGGCCACCTCCATCGCCGAGGCGGTGCGCATGGGCGCCGAGGTGTTCCACACCCTCAAGAGCGCGCTCAAGAAGGCCGGGCACAACACCAACGTCGGCGACGAGGGCGGCTTCGCCCCGAACCTGCCGACGGCGGAAGCCGGCCTCGACTTCGTCATGGAGTCGATCCAGGCGGCGGGCTTCAAGCCGGGCACCGACATGGTGCTCGCGCTCGACTGCGCGGTCACCGACTGGTTCAAGGACGGCGCCTACCACTACGAGGGCGAGGGCACCGTCCGCTCGATCGAGAGCCAAGTCGACTACCTGGCCAAGCTCGTCGACGCCTATCCGATCCTGTCGATCGAGGACGGCATGGCCGAGGACGACTGGGAGGGCTGGCGCCTGCTCAACCAGCGCATCGGCGACCGCTGCCAGCTCGTCGGTGACGACCTGTTCGTGACCAACGTCGAACGCCTCGCCCGCGGCATCGCGGAGGGCTCTGCGAACGCGATCCTGATCAAGGTCAACCAGATCGGCTCGCTCACCGAGACGCTGGCCGCCGTCGATATGGCTCATCGAGCCGGCTACACTGCGGTGATGTCGCACCGCTCCGGCGAGACCGAGGACGCGACCATCGCCGATCTCGCGGTCGCGACCAATTGCGGGCAGATCAAGACCGGCTCGCTCGCCCGCTCGGACAGACTGGCCAAGTACAACCAGCTGATCCGGATCGAGGAGGGCCTCGGCGCGCAGGGGCGCTACGCCGGGCGCGGCGCGCTGCGCCAATCCGCGCGCGCCTGAGGCGGAACCTCCGTACCCGCACCCGCGTCATCCCGGCCTGCAGCCCAGCGCAGGCCGGAGCCGACGATGACGAAGCCGGACGCGACGCCCACCGCCCAGCCCGACCCTGAACCTGCGGCCGACGCCCCGCCGCACGACCTGCCTCCGGCGCTGGCCGCCCTGTGGTGGGCGGCGAAGGGTCCGACGCATTGGGACCGCGCCCACGCGCTCGTCCAGGACGCGGCGGGTGCGGATGCCTCCTGGGTCCACGCCCATCTCCACCGTCTCGAGGGCGACCCGGCCAACGCGGCCTACTGGTACGCCCGCGCCTCACGCCCCGTCGCCACCGGCGATCTCGCCGCCGAGCGGGACGCCATCGCCGCCGCCCTCCGGTCGGTCGCCTGATCCTCCACGATCGCCGGATGGATCCGCCGCCGCGCCTTCGAGGCGCACGAGCAACGGGGCGGCGGCCTCCGCAGCCAGGCGCTCGACCGCGCGGTACTGCGCCACCACCTCCGCGCCGAAGGCGGACAGCCGCGCCCCGCCACCGCTCCGTCCGCCGATCTGCGCCTCGACCACCGGCTGCCGGAACCCGGCATTGATCGCCTCGACCAGCATCCAGGCCCGCCGGTAGGACATGCCGAGCGCCCGGCCCGCCGCCGAGATCGAACCGTGCGCGGCGATCATCTCCAGCAGTTGCACCTTACCGGGTCCGAGCCGGTTGCCCGGCCCGAGATCGATGCGGATGCTCAGCGTCGCCATCGGTTCCCCTCGTCCGGCATCCTAACCCGGACGGCGACGGCGCGGCGAGCGGCATCGACCCCGCGATCGGCCCTGGCCATCGCTATACTTGCTGGGATATAGCGATGCGGCCGGCTCGCCCCCTGCGAGGCGACCGTTTCGGAGGTCCTCTTGATCGGTATCACGCGCGCCGTCCTCGTCGTCGCCCTGCTGCTCGGGACCGCCGCGCAGGCCGCCGAGACTGTCACGGTGTTCGGTGCCGCGAGCCTGAAGAACGCCCTGGACGACGCCCGCAAGGCCTTCACCGCGCAGACCGGGATCGCGGTCAAGGCGAGCTACGCCGCCTCCTCGGCGCTCGCCCGCCAGATCGAGGCGGGCGCGCCGGCCGACCTCTTCGCCTCGGCCGATCTCGAATGGATGGACTACCTCGACAAGAAGACGCTCATCCGGGCCGAGAGCCGGGTGAACCTGCTCAAAAACCGCCTCGTCGTCGTCGCACCGAAGGACGCCAAGGAGAGCGAGGTCCCGTTCACCGTAGAGGGCTTCGCCAAGGCGCTCGGCGTGGACGGGCGGCTCGCCACCGGCGAGGTCAGCTCGGTGCCGGTGGGCAAGTACGCCAAGGCGGCCTTCGAGACGCTCGGGCTGTGGGTGACGATCCAGCCGCGGCTGGCGCAGGCCGACAACGTGCGCGCGGCGCTCGCCCTGGTCTCGCGCGGCGAGGCGCCCCTCGGCGTGGTCTACGAGAGCGACGCGAAGTCCGATCCGGGCGTGAAGGTGGTCGGCGTGTTTCCGGCGGGCAGCCATCCGCCGGTGGTGTACCCGTTCGCCGTCACGTCCGAGGCTAAGGGCGACGGCGCGGCCCGTTTCCTCGACTTCCTGAAGAGCGCGTCGGCCAAGCGGTTCTTCGAAGCCCAAGGCTTCTCCGTGATCCCGGCCGGGCAGGGCGCCGAGATCCCGGCCGAGCCCGGCACCAAGTGACTTTTCTTTCATCCACAGAGGCTGTTCGATGAAGATCTCCGCACGCAACGTCATCAAGGGCAAGGTCGTCGCCGTCGAGAAGGGCGCGACCACCGCGCACGTGAAGATCGAGATCGCCGCCGGCCAGATCGTCACCGCGGCGATCACCAACGAGGCGGTCGACAGCCTCAAGCTCACGGTCGGCGGCGAGGCCTACGCCGTGGTCAAGGCCTCCGACGTGATGGTCGCCGTCGACTGACTGGCTGCGATCATGGGGCCGGGGGCATCCGCCGGCCTCGTGGGCGACCGACCCCTTGGGGGATGCCCCCGCGAGGCTCGGGATCACGCCAGGATCGGCGTGCAGACCGAGCGCCCGTGCCCCGGCAGGGGCACCACCGCCACCTCCACCCCGTAGACGCGGCGCAGGCTCTCGGGCGTGATCGTCGCCTCAGGGTCTCCGAGCGCGACGAGGCGGCCGCCGTGCAGCAGCGCGACGCGGTCGGCGCAGAGGAAGGCGTGGCCGGGGTCGTGCGTCGAAAGCACCACGGCGATGCCGGTGGCCGAGAGACGACGGACCTGCTCGAGCACGCGGGTCTGGTTGCCGAAATCGAGGCTCGCGGTCGGCTCGTCCATCACCAAGATGCGCGGCTCGCCGGCGAGCGCCCTCGCGATCAGCACCATCTGCCGCTCGCCGCCGCTGATCTCGGTGTAGATGCGCTCGCCGAGATGCGCGATCCCGAGCCTCTCGAGCGCCGCGTCCGCCGCCTCGCGGTCCTTGCGGCCGGGGCTGGCGAAGGGCGCGAGCCGGGCCACGCGCCCCATCAGCACCACCGCGCGCACGGTGAACGGGAAGAACGCCGCATGCGCCTGCGGCACGTAGGCGATCGCGCGCGCGATCCTGCGCCGCGACCAGCGCGACAGGTCTTCGCCGTCGAGCCGGACGCGGCCCGCGCGGGCCGGCAGCAGGCCGAGAAGGGTCTTGAACAGGGTGGTCTTGCCGCCGCCGTTCGGCCCGAGCAGGCACAGCACCTCGCCGGCCCCGAGCGAGAAGCTGACGCCGGCGCCGACCTCGCGCGCGCCGTATCCGAAGGCCAGCGCCTCGACGGACAGCATCAGGACCAGCCCCGCTTGCCCGCCGCCAGCAGCCAGAGGAAGAACGGCGCGCCGGCGAGCGCCGTGAGGATGCCGAGTGGCACCTCGATCGGCGCCAGGGTGCGGGCGGCGAGGTCCACCGCCACGAGATAGCCGGCGCCCAGCAGCGCGGAGGCCGGCAGCAGGCGGCGGAAATCCGGGCCGACGAGGCCGCGCGCGACGTGCGGCACGACCAGGCCGATCCAGCCGATCACCCCCGTCACCGAGACCGCCGCCGCGGTGACGAGCGTCGCCGCCGCGACGAGGAGCGGGCGCAGCCAGCGGGTCTCGATGCCGAGCGCCCGCGCCTCCTCCTCGCCGAGGCTCATCAGGTTCATGCGCCAGCGCAGCAGGACGAGGGGCAGGAGCCCGAGCCCGATCGCCGGCAGGATCGCCAGGACGTCGCTGAGGGTGACGGAGGACAGGTTGCCGAGCAGCCAGTAGGTGATGGCGGGCAGCTGGTTGTAGGGGTCGGCCAGCACCTTGAGCAGCGAGATGCCTGAGCCGAGCACGGCGCCGACCGCGACGCCGGCCAGCACCAGCGTCAGCACCGGATCGTGCCGGCCGACCAGCGCGCCGACCGCGTAGACGATCGCCACGGCGCCGAGGCCCCCGGCGAAGGCCAGCCCCTGGATCGCGAGGACCGGCAGCGCGAGGGTGATGCCGAGCACCGCCCCGAGGCCGGCGCCGGCCGAGACCCCGAGGATGTCGGGCGAGACCAGGGGATTGCGGAACAGGCCCTGGTAGGTCGCGCCGGCCGACGACAAAGCCGCGCCGACGACGAGCGCGGCGGCCACCCGCGGCAGGCGGACCTGAAGCACCACCACCTGCGCGGTCGCCTCGCCCGGCGCGGTCCCGAACAGCTTGGAGGCCAGGATCGCGAACACCTCGGCGACCGGCACCGGGAATTTCCCCGCGGCGAGGGCGACGACGACGAGCGCGCCGAGGCCGCACAGCGCGAGGCAAGCTCGCACGGCCGCCGGGGCACGCCGTCCCGCGCCGGGGGCGGCCTGCGCCGCCGCGGCCGCGTCGGTCGTCGCGGTGCCCTGGGTCATCGCCCGGCGTCGCGTCATCGGCGCGCCGGCACCGCATCGGTGAGCAGCGCGTCGACCGCCTCGGGGGCGAGGGCGACGTGGTAGAACCGCTGGTAGAAGTCGGCGACGATCGCCGGCAGGGGCTCGGGGAACTGCGCCGGGTAGAGCAGGTGCGCGAGCCAGCGCACGCCGATCAGGCGGTTCACGCCCGGCGGCGCGTCGAACCAGGCGAAGGGCAGCGTCGGCGTCCGGTAGACGCGCCCCTCGCGCACCGCCTTCACCCCCAGCCAGAGCGGATCGTCGGCGGGCCGGAAGGCGGGATCGAGGGCGACGATCACGTCCGGGTTCCAGCCCAGGACCTGCTCGGGCGAGACGTTGGCGAGGCCGTTGCCGCCGACGGCGACGTTCCGGGCGCCGACCACCTCGAGGATCTCGGTGTTGATCGAGCCGGAAAAACCCGTCTCCAGGCCGCGCGGGCCGCGGGCATAGTACACGCGCGGACGCTCCGCCTCCGGGATCTGCGCGACGCGGGCGGCGACCTCCGCCACGGTGCGGTCGGCATAGGCCGCGAGCCCGTCGGCAGCCTGATCCAGTCCGAGGACGGCGCCAAGCCGACGGTAGGTCTCGGCGGTCCTGGAGAAGGCGCCGTCGAGCAGGATGTAGGGGATGCCGGTCTGGGCCTGGACCCGGTCGGCGAGCGAGGCGTAGGTCGGCCCCGTCGAGCCGACGTCGACGATGAGGTCCGGCTTGAGGGCGAGCACCGCCTCGACGTTGGCCGTGCCGCCGCGCCCGGTCAGGCGGCCGCTGGCCGGAAGTCCCCAGGTCGCCGGGGCGAGGTAGGGCCGCTCCGCGGGGGAGGGCGACCGGACCCAGGCCGCCATCCGCTCGGGCGCGAGCGTGTAGAGCAGCACGGACGCGGGCGGGCCGGCGGCGACGACCCGGGCGGCCCGCTCCGGAACCTCGACCACGCGGCCGGCCGCATCGGTGAACGGGCGGGCCCGGGCCGGCCCCGCCGGGAGCGCCAAGAGCGCCAGCAGGGCGAAGCCGAGGGTCGTGCGGGCGAGGCGTCGCGGATGCGGCATGCTGCAGCTTCGATCGGAGGATGTCCGCTCACCCTAGGGGCAGCGCGCCGCGAGGGCCACCGGCGACGCTCGGATCCCGCCCGAACACCGCGGCGAGGATGGCCGCCGCCGCGGCGGTCTCGGCGAAGCCCCCCCGGAACCCGTCGCGGCAGGCCGCCTCCACCGTCGCGCGATCGGGCGACGGGCCGGGCATGTCGAAGGCCGGGACGCGCAAGGCGGCGGCGGCCAGCACCAGGAGCCCGCGCGCCTGCGCCAGCGGAGCAGGCTGCGGCGCCCGCGACGAGGCCGAGACCCCGAGGTCGCGCGCCAGCGCGTCGAACGCGCAGAACAGGCCGGCGAGGCGCGCGAACCTTTCCGAGCCGCCGCCGAAGCGGAGCAGGGCGCCGGCGCCGTCGAGGCCGGCGACGATCCGCGTCGCACCGTCCGGGATGCCGGTCTCGGCCTCGTGCACGGACAGGCGCACGCCGAGCCGGGCGACGTCGCCGGCATCGGCGACACCCGGCAGGACGATGCCGTCGGGCCGCAGCGCCAGCGCCGCGGCGAGGTCGGCCGCGCTCGGTGCGACCCGGACGTAGAGCGGCAATGCGCCGGGCCTCCGCCGCAGGGGCGGGAGCCAGGCGGGCTCGGCGGCCGGGGCATGGTCCAGCACCAGGGCATCGGCGTGGGCGAGGTCGGGCGGCCCGCCCGCGGGCGAGGCGATCAGCAGGACGCGCATGAGGGCCGAGTCATCGGGCATTTAGGCTTTCTTTACCATGATGGCCAAAGGTCCCCGCATCCGGGGCGCACCGTGCGGCGCCTCACGCGACGCCCGTCCGGCGCGTGCGGCTCGAAGCGGCGATCGATGTTCCTGTTCACCACGCCTTCGAACCCCCAGCCAGCCGCAGCGCCGCCGCGGGCCGCGGGTCCGCAGGGCGCGGTCGTCGACGCGATCCGCGACGGGGCCCAGAGCAGCGGCGTCGGCTTCGACTACCTGCTCGCCACGGCGCAGCGCGAATCCGCCCTCGATCCCTCGGCCAAGGCCGGCACCTCGACCGCCACCGGCCTGTTCCAGTTCATCGAGCAGACCTGGCTCGGGGTGATGAAGTCCGCCGGGCCGAAGCTCGGCCTCCAGGCCTACGCCGACGCCATCGTCGCGCGGCCGGACGGCAGCTACACCGTCGCGGATGCCGGCCAGCGCCAGGCGATCCTCGACCTCCGGCGCGACCCGAAGATCGCCGCCTCGCTCGCGGGCGCCTTCACCCAGAAGAACGGCGAGGCGCTGTCGGCGGCGCTCGGGCGCGAGCCGACCGCGGGCGACCTCTACGCCGCCCACGTGCTCGGGGCGAAGGGCGCGACAACGCTGATCGCGGCCGCGCGGGCGACTCCGGACCGGGCGGCCGCCCTCGACATGCCGGAGGCCGCCGCCGCCAACCGCGGCCTGTTCTACGATCGCACCGGCCGGCCGCGCACCACCGCCGAGCTCTATGCCAGCCTCTCCGCGGCGGGCTCCGGCCGCACCGCCGCCAGCGACGTGACCCTGCTGACGCAGGGCGCCGCCGTCGCCCCGCCGGCGGCGGCGAGCGCCTACGCCGCGGTCGGGGGCGACCTGCGCACCCTGTTCCAGACCGACCGGCGCCAGGGCGCCCTCTCGGAGGGCGTCGCCAAGCTGTTCCAGGGCCGCGCGGCGGCGGCCGCCCGGCCGGCCCCGAGCTACTTCCCGCGCTCCGACCCGAGCCTCGACTCCACCGTGCCGGTCGCGGCGGTCGCCTCGGCCGACCCCGAGACCACCGGCGCCATCGCCGCGGCGATTCCGGCAGGCCGCGCGCTCGTCGATCCGCCGCTGCCGCCGCGCCGGCCGGCCGAATTCGCGGCGTCGCTTGCCGCCGCCCCCAACGCGTCGTTGTTCACGAACCGGAGCGGCCCATGAACATCCGCCAGTTCCTCGCCTGCACCCAGTCCACCTCGGCGGGGCGCCGGGCCGAGGCCGCCTCCGCGCTGACGCGGGCCTATCTGTACGGCAACCTCGAGGCGGATGCCGCCTGGGAGGCCAAGACGGCGATCCTGGCGCTGCTCGACGACCCGGCCCCGGTGGTGCGCCGCGCCATGGCCGAGGCCTGCGCCGCCTCGGCGCGTGCGCCGCGCCCCCTCGTCGTGGCCCTGGCCTCCGACCAGACCGAGGTCGCCTGCCTGGTGCTCGCCGCATCGCCGGTCCTGACCGATGCCGACCTCGTGGACGCCGCCGCGATGGGCTGCGAGACGATCCGCGCGACGATCGCCGCGCGCCATCACCTCTCGCACGCCGTGGCCGGGGCCCTGGCCGAGATCGGCGGCGGCGACACCCTCGCGGTGCTGGCCCGCAACCCGACGGCGCGCATCACCACGGGCCGCATGCTGCGCATGGTCGAGCGCCACGGCGGCGACGCCGGCGTGCGCGAGGCGCTGCTGGCGCGGGCGGACCTGCCGATCGAGGTGCGCCACGCCGTCGGCGCCCGGCTCGCCCGGACCCTGTCGGACTTCGTGACCGCGTGCGGCTGGCTCTCGCCCGACCGCAGCGCCCGGATGAGCCGCGAGGCCGGCGAGCGCACGGTGCTGGAGCTCTGCGACGGCGCGGGCGCCGCCGCCACCGCGCGGATCGTCAAGCACCTGCGCACCACGGGCCAGCTCAATGCCGGCCTGATCCTGCGGGCGATCCTCTCGGGGCAGATGGCCTTTGCGGAGACCGCGTTCGCCGACCTCACCGGCCTGGAGCACGCCCGCGTCGGCACGCTGCTGCGCGAGCCGCGCGGGATCGCCGACCTGCATCGCCGCGCCGGCCTCGCCGAAGCGCTGCTGCCCGCAGTGGTGGCCGCGCTCTCGGCCTGGCGCGAGGCCGCCGACGGCACCAGCACGTTGCGCGGCGTCGGCCTGTCGCGGCGGATGATCGAGCGGGCGATCACCGCCTGCGAGGACATGCCGTTCTCCGAGATGCAGGGGGTGATGGCGCTGCTGACGCGCTACGAGGCCGAGGCCGCCCGCGACGAGGCCCGCGCGGTCGCCCGCGCCATCGCCGAGGAGGCCCTGGCGCGCGAGGCCGCCCGCCGCGAGGCCGACGAGGCTGCCGCGGAATGGCGCGCGGCGCAGGAGGCGGCCACGCTCCGGCTCGCGGCCGACGACATTCCCGAGCCGACGGCTTTGGACCGCATCGCGCTCGACCCTCGCGACCGCATCGGCGACCGGCGCTTCACGGACGTGGCGTCGCCCGAGGCCGACATCGTCGCCGAGCGGGAGCCGCGCACTGACCCGGTCGGCGCCATCCTCGACGCGCTGCCCGAAGCGATCCTGGCGAGCTTTCGCGAGGAGCAGGAGCGGGTGCGCCTCGCCGCGGAGACCGAAGCCGCGTCGGATGCCCAGGACGCCCCGGAGCGCCGGCGTCTGGCGGCCTGACCGCCGGGGTTGCGAAGCGCCGGCTCCCGCCGACAGGGTCCGGGATCCAGAGCCGCCGAGGGTGCCAAGCCGAATTCCGACCTGCGGTTCTCGATTCGAGGCTCGCCTTCGGCGCCCCGGGCTGACGGGAAAGATTTCGGCGGAGGGCGTCACGAGACGCATCATCTCGATGCCCTGACCGGAAGCGGGCCGGGCGGTGTCCACGGCGGACGCGCGTGCCCGCCATCGCCCGCCGCAGCCTTGTCGCGCGCGGACCGATGCTGCAAAGCGTGCCCGTCCGCACGACCCGAGCCAGCCCATGCACGACATCCGCGCCATCCGGGACAACCCGGAAGCCTTCGACCGCGACCTTTCCCGTCGCGGCCTCAGCCCACTTTCGGCCGAGCTGATCGCGTTGGACGACGCCCGCAAGGCGGCCGTGTCGGCGGCGCAGGAGAATCAGGAGCGCCGCAACGCGCGGGCCAAGGAGATCGGCGCCGCCAAGAAGGCGAAGGACGAGGCCCGCGCCGCCGCGCTGATGGACGAGGTCGCCGGCCTCAAGGAGGCCGCACCTGCTCTGGAGACGGCGCAGTCCGAGGCCGCCAAGGCCCTCGACGACCGGCTCGCCGCGATCCCGAACCGGCCCAAGGCCGACGTGCCCGAGTGCGCCGACGAGCACGGCAACGTCGAATACCGGCGCTTCGCGTCCGCGCGTGAAACGCTCACCGAGGGCCGCCAGCATTTCGAGCTCGGCGAGGCCTTCGGCCTGATGGATTTCGAGACCGCGACCAAGATCTCCGGCTCCCGCTTCGTCGTGCTCAAGGGCCAGATCGCCCGGCTGGAGCGGGCGCTCGGGCAGTTCATGCTCGATCTGCACACGCAGGAGCACGGCTATCTCGAGGTCGCGCCGCCGATCCTGGTGCGCGACGAGGCGATGTTCGGCACGGCGCAGCTGCCGAAGTTTCGCGATGACCAGTTCGCCGTTAACGACGGTTCGACCATTGAAGACATTCGTCGCAGCGTTGGCTCGATCATTGCCGTCGCGGGCCATCAACGCGAAGCAACCGACTTCATTTCGGGCGGAGTTCAGGATTGGCTTGACCAGAGTTCGCGCTGGCTCATCCCCACAGCCGAAGTCCCGCTCACCAACCTCGTCCGCGAATCCATCCTAGCGGAAGACGAGTTGCCGCTCCGCTTCACGGCCCTGACCCCCTGCTTCCGTGCGGAGGCCGGGGCGGCCGGGCGCGACACCCGCGGGATGCTGCGGCAGCACCAGTTCAACAAGGTCGAGCTGGTCTCGATCACCGCCCCGGAGAAGTCGGCGGACGAGCACGAGCGCATGCTGGCCTGCGCCGAGACGGTCTTGAAGAAGCTCGACCTGCCGTTCCGGACGATGACCCTGTGCACCGGCGACATGGGCTTCGCCAGCCAGAAGACCTACGACATCGAGGTCTGGATGCCGGGCCAGAAGACCTTCCGCGAGATCTCGTCCTGCTCGGTCTGCGGCGATTTTCAGGCGCGACGGATGAATGCCCGGTACCGTAAGGACGGCAAGCCCGCCTTCGTGCATACCCTGAACGGCTCGGGCGTCGCGGTCGGCCGTGCGCTGATCGCGGTGATGGAGAACTATCAGAACCCGGACGGCAGCGTCACGATCCCGTCCGTGCTCGCGCCCTACATGGGCGGCCTCAACCGGATCGAAGGACCACGCCCGTAATGCGCATTCTCGTCACCAACGACGACGGCATCCACGCGCCGGGCCTGGAAACGCTCGAGGGCATCGCCCGGACGCTCTCCGACGACGTCTGGGTGGTGGCGCCCGAGACCGACCAATCCGGCGTCTCGCACTCGCTATCGCTGAACGACCCCCTGCGCCTGCGCCACATCGCGGAGAAGCGCTTCGCGGTGAAGGGCACGCCCTCCGATTGCGTCATCCTCGGCGTGCGCCACATCTTGGCCGACCACGGCCCGGATCTCGTGCTGTCGGGCGTCAACCGCGGCCAGAACGTCGCCGAGGACGTGACCTATTCCGGCACCATCGCCGCCGCGATGGAGGGCACGATCCTCAACGTGCGCTCGATCGCGATGTCGCAGGCCTACGGGATCGGCGGCCGCGGCAACCTGAAATGGCAATGCGCCGCCCATCACGGGCCGATCGTGGTGAAGAAGATCCTCGAGACCGGGATCGAGCCGGGCATCGTGATCAACGTCAACTTCCCCGATTGCGAGCCGGAGGAGGTCGCCGGCATCGCCGTGGCGGCGCAGGGGCAGCGCAATCAAGCGCTGCTCGCCATCGACGCGCGCACCGACGGGCGCGGCAATCCGTATTTCTGGCTCGCCTTCGCCAAGGCCCGGTTCGAGCCGGGCAACGGCTCCGACCTGAAGGCGATCGCCGAGAAGCGCATCTCGGTGACGCCGCTGCGCCTCGACCTCACCGACGAGCCGACGCTGACGCGCTTCGCCCAGGCCTTCGCGGAGTAGGCGGATCCCGCAGCCTCGGCGGTTCTGAATTCCGGGCTCGCCTGCGGCGCCCCGCAACGACGGGGCCGAAAGCGGACATCCTCTCGGGGGCGACCGCATCCCGAACCGGAGACTCGCCCGATGAGCCTCGTCCTGATCCCCGGATACATGGCCGATGCCAGCCTGTGGGACGACATGGCCGAGGCGCTGGCGCCCGCAGGCCCGATCCACCATGCGAGCCTCGCCCACGACGACACGATCCCGGCGATGGCGCAGCGGCTGCTCGCCGAGGCGCCGGCGCGCTTCGTGCTCGTCGGGTTCTCGATGGGCGGCTACGTCGCCCGCGAGGCGGCGCGGCTCGCGCCGGAGCGGGTGCGCGGGCTGGTGCTGATCGCGACCTCGTCGCGATCCGACTCGCGCAAGCAGGCGGTCGCCAAGCGCCTCGCCATCGAGGGCGTCGAGGCCGGGCACTTCGGCGGCCTGAGCCGGGCGGCGGCGGCCGCCTCGGTGCATCCGGACCGGGCCGGGGACGCGGCCCTGATCGAGCGCATCCGGGCGATGGGGCAGCGCCTCGGGCGCGAGGCCTTCCTGCGCCAATCCCGGCTCGAGCGGGTCGGCGACGCGGATCGGCTCGGCGCGCTCGGCTGCCCGACGCTGGTGATCGCGGCGGGCCGGGATCGCCTGCGCAGCATCGCGGAATCGGAGGAGCTGCGCGACGGCATCCCCGGCGCGACGATGGCGGTGGTCGCGGATGCCGGCCACATGCTGCCGCTCGAGGCGCCGGACGCGCTGGCGGCGCTCATCCTCGCCTGGATCGGCGACCTGCCGCCATGACCGGAAGCGACGAGGACGCGATCGACGACCAGGCCGGCGCGAGCTTGAGCGGCCATGCCGGCCTCGGCGGGGCGATCGAGAACGCCGCCTTCGTGCTAGCCCTGCGCGGGCGCGGCACCCGCGACACGGCGGTGCTGCGGGCGATGGAGCAGGTGCCGCGCGCCGCGTTCGCCCCCGCCGCGTATCGCCACTTCGCCCGGCGCGACCTTTCCCTGCCGCTGCCCTGCGGCGCGGCGATGACCGCACCGAGCACGGTGGCGACGATGCTGACGCTGCTGAAGGTCGAGCCCGGAATGCGGATCCTCGAGATCGGCACCGGGTCCGGCTACGTCACGGCGCTGCTGCTGCAACTCGGCGCCGGCGCGGTGACGAGCCTGGAGCGCTACGCGACGCTGGCTGGGCAGGCGAGCGCGAACCTCGCAGGGCGCGCCCGCGTGCTCCAGGGCGACGGCCTCGCCGACACCGCGGGGGGCGGCTACGACCGCATCCTGGTCCACGGTGCGGTCGCGGAGCAGCCCGCATCCTGGGCCGCGGCGCTGAAGCCCGGCGGCCGCCTCGTCGCCGGATCGGAGGGCGGGCTGATGGCGGCCACGCATGACGGGCAGGGCCTCGTCGTCGAGCCGGGACCGCGCCTGCGCCTCGCGCCGCTGGTGCCCGGACGAGCCGCCGCGCTTTAACCAATCGCGCTCGCCGCTCCGCCTGCGGTAAGCATTCCTAAGCAGCGATCCCGAGAGCGAAATGGTGCTCGCGCGGCCGTGAACGTGGTGAACGGGAACGGTTGTTTAACCTGAATCCGGCTTTCATGGGCTCATCAAGTTGCGTCAGGCAAACGGGTGCGTCGATGCGGGTTCGCGGGACTGGTCGGAGGATGAAGACGCTGTCGCGCTTCGCTCTCATCGGAGTTATCGGCAGCGGTGCTGCCGCCTGCTCGTCGGACGCATCGCGTCTCGACAGCCCCTTCACCAACCCGTTCGCGTCGAACATGGCGAGCGAGCCGGCGGCGACGGGCAGCCTGCCGGACATGCCGTCGGCGCCGCCGATCCGCACCGGCCGGATCCAGTCCGAGGCGCTCGGCGCGCCGACGGCGATCTCGCCCCGGCCCGGCCCGGTGGCGGCCCGCGTGCCGACCCAGCCGATGGCGCAGACGACCCGCGTCGCCTCCACCGGCACGCCCGGCTGGAACGCGCAAGGGGGCACCACCATCACCGTCGCCCCGAACGACAGCCTCAACCAGATGTCGACCCGCTTCGGCGTGCCGGCCTCGGCGATCCTGTCGGCCAACGGCCTGACCAGCGCCGGCCAGGTGACGCCCGGCCGCCAGCTGATCATCCCGGTCTACAGCGCCTCGGGCATGAACCCGGCGGCCGCCCCGATGACGGCGCGGGCCGTTCCCGCCGCCCCCTCGGAGCGGATCAAGGCCGCGGAGGCCAAGCGCCAGGACGACACGAAGGCGGAGGCCAAGCGCAAGGAGGCGGCCAAGGAGGCGGCCAAGGAAGCCGCCAAGGAGGCACAGAAGGAGGCCGAGGCCAGGAAGCTCGCCGACAAGCGCGCCGAGGAGAAGGCCCGCAAGGACGTCGCCGCCAAGGAGGCCGACGCCAAGAAGCATCACGTGCGCCCCGGCCAGGTCGCCAAGGCCGATACGAAGCCCGACACCAAGGCCGAGGCGACGCGCAAGGTTGAGGCGGAGGCCAAGCAGGCCAAGGTCGACGCCGCCAAGGCCGACGCCGCCAAGGACGCGGCGAAGAAGGTCGCCGAGGCGAAGGCCGCCAAGGCCGCTTCGGAGAAGGCGGCCTCGGAGAAGGTCGCGGCCGAGAAGGTCGCCGCCGCCAAGCCGGAGCCGGTCAAGACCGCCGCCGTGGCGAAGGTCGAGCCCGCCAGCACCGGCTCGGTCGCCGCCGCGGCCCCCAGCGCCCCGGCCGCGCCGGACCAGACATTCCGCTGGCCCGCCAAGGGCCGGGTGATCTCCGGCTACGGCTCCTCGGGCAACGAAGGCATCAACATCGCGGTGCCCGAGGGCACCGCGGTGAAGGCCGCCGAGGACGGCACCGTCGCCTATGCCGGCTCGGACGTGAAGGGCTACGGCAAGCTCGTGCTGGTGCGGCACTCGAACGGGTACGTGTCGGCCTACGCCCACAACGGCGAGCTCGACGTGAAGCCCGGCGAGAAGGTGAAGCGCGGCCAGACGATCGCCAAGTCGGGCGCGTCGGGCAACGTCACCTCGCCCCAGCTGCACTTCGAGATCCGCAAGAGCGGCGCGCCGATCGACCCGATGTCGCAGCTCGCCAGCAACTGAGCGATTTCCCGAGACCCACGATCGAGGGCGGTCCGCGAGGGCCGCCCTTTCGCGTTTCGGCGCGTCGTCAGGTGCCGGGCGTGCGCAGCGTCCCGTCGGGGCTGTGCTGGTCGACCGCCGCGGGCAGCACCTTCGCCAGGACCGCGAGGACCTGGTCGGTCGGGATCCCGAGCTTGTCGGCGATCTGCCGGACCTGCTCGTTGTCCAGGACCTTGCGCAGGTCCTCGGTGGTGATCGGCGCGTTCGGGCCGCGGCCGAGCCAAGAATTCACCTGCGCGGCGTAGCCCGAATTCTGGAGCTGGTTCAGCAGCCCCTGAAGCCCGCCCGGCAGCACCCGCTCGACGATGCCGGGAAGGGCCTCGACGGCGGCCTGGCCCAGGCTGCCGCCGAGCGCCGACTTGAGGGTATCGAACAGGCTCATCGCTGGGTTCCTCGCCGTGATCCGCGCATCACTCTAGCCGCCGGCCGGCGTCAGGCCACCTGCGTCGAGAATTGCCGCTGCGGCGCGAGCGTCCCGTCCCGGCTCTGGCGGTCGACCGCACCGGGCAGGAACTCGGCGAGCGCCGTCGGCACGCGCGCTTCCGGGATGCCGAGGTCGGCGGCGAAGCGCGTCAGCGCCTCGGGCGAGAGCAGGGCGGCGTAGGCGCCCGCGGGGAGGGCGACGTTCGCCTCGGATCCGAGCCACGAGGCGACGGCCGAGCCGTGGCCCGCCGCGCGCAGGGCATCGAGGAAGGCCGGCAGGCCGCCGGGATAGATCTTGGCGAAGGACATCGGCAGGCCGTCGCCGCCGATCGCGTCGATGCGGGCTTCCGCGCGGGCGAGAGCGGATCGGATCGTGTCGAAGAGTCCCATGATGTCAGCCCCGTCCCGCCTGCTCGTCCGCCGGGAGGCGGATCGCTCGAGGTGCAAGCTCGGGCGTAGCGGACGCAAGGCAAGCGCCTGCGGCGTCGAGAAATGCGCCTGCGGCGTCGAGAATGCACCTGCGGCGTCGACAACGCGCCCGCAACCGATCGGCCGACGGGATTTCGATCAGTCGAGGGTCCGGCCGAGCCGCCCGGCCAGATCCTGGATGAACTGGAAGGCGGTGCGGCCGGAACGCGAGCCGCGGGTGGTCGCCCATTCCAGCGCCTCGGCCCGGAGCGCGTCGGGCTCGACCGGAAGGGCGTGGCGCTCGGCATAGGCGCGGATCATCGCCAGGTACTCGTCCTGGCTGCACTTGTGGAACCCGAGCCACAGGCCGAACCGGTCCGAGAGCGAGACCTTCTCCTCCACCGCCTCGCCGGGGTTGATCGCGGTGGAGCGCTCGTTCTCCACCATCTCGCGGGCGAGCAGGTGCCGGCGGTTCGAGGTGGCGTAGAACAGCACGTTGCCCGGCCGTCCCTCGATGCCGCCGTCGAGCGCCGTCTTCAGCGACTTGTACGAGGTGTCGTCGCCATCAAACGAGAGGTCGTCGCAGAACACCACCCAGCGATGCGGGTCGGACCGGAGCGTCGCCATCAGGTCGGGCAGCGCCTCGATGTCCTCGCGGTGGATCTCCACGAGCTTCATCGGCAGGGCGCCGGCCGCGCGGCGCGCGTTGATCTCGGCATGCACCGCCTTCACGAGCGACGACTTGCCCATGCCGCGCGCGCCCCAGAGGAGCGCGTTGTTGGCCGGCAGCCCGCGCGCGAAGCGCTCGGTATTCTCGGCCAGGGTGTCGCGCGCCCGGTCGATGCCGGTGAGCAGACCCATCTCGACGCGGTTGACGGTGCGCACCGGGATCAGCCGGCGCTCGGGGCCCCACAGGAAGGCGTCGGCGGAGGTGATGTCCGTCACCGGTCGCGCGGGCGGGGCGGCCCGCTCCAGCGCCGTGGCGATGCGCTCCAGCAGCGGCATCAGGGTCTCGAGGGTGGTCGCTTGCGTCATGGCGGATCGGTTCGGATGGCTCTTCGAGGACCGCACGGGCCTACGCGCGCTCGGCACGACTCGCAACACGAGCTGCGACACGGCCTGCAACGTCCGGAGCCCGCTCGCGTTGGTCGGCGCATCGCAACGCCGGAGACCCGCCTTGATCTTCCCCGCCACCACCGCCCTCTTCGCCGCCCTGTTCGCCCTGATCTACATCGGCCTGTCCGGCTGGGTGGTGGGGGCCCGGGTCAGCGGCAACGTCCTCGTCGGGGATGGCGGCCGGGACGGATTGCAGCGTCGCATCCGCTCGCACGGCAACTTCTCGGAATACGTGCCGCTGACGCTCGGCCTGATCGCCCTGCTCGAAGCGGGCGGGACCCGGCATTGGATCGTGCTGACGCTGCTCTGGCTGCTCCTGATCGCGCGCCTGCTGCATCCGGTCGGCATGTTCGCGCCGGTCAACTCGCCGCGCCAGTTCGCCTGCCGCGGCGGCGGCATCCTCGTCACCCTGCTCGTCATGACGGTGGCGGCGGTGCTGCTCATCGTCCGGGCGATGTGAGGGGGTCGCGCCGCCCGGCGTTGCTTTCGGAACGCCTCTGGCTATAGTCCGCGCGCTTTCAGACAGGCCCGGCGACGCTTCCGACAGGCGCGCACGGGCCCGACGTCACATGAGGAGACGCGCTTGATCACCCCCGCCTTCGCGCAAGGGGCCGGCACTGCTGCCGGCGGAGCCGAGATCGCCTTGCAGGTGGTTCCCTTCGTCCTCATCTTCGTGATCATGTATTTCCTGATCCTGCGGCCGCAGCAGAAGCGGGTCAAGGAGCATCAGGCCCTGGTCAAGAACGTCCGCCGCGACGACACGATCGTCACCAACGGCGGCCTCGTCGGCCGAGTGGTGAAGGTGCTGGACGACGCCACCGAGATCGAGGTGGAGATCGCGCCGAACGTCCGGGTCAAGGTGGTGCGCACCATGATCTCCGAGGTCCGCGTCAAGGGTGGGCCGGTCAAGGCCGCCTAGGGCGCGCTCCGCCGAAGCCGGGGCCGGTTCGGCCCGAGAGCGCGTGGGACGGCAAGTGCCCGGAGCCGTTCCCCATCGCGACGCGATCGGGAACGGCTCCGGACCCGCCGGATCAGGATGCCGGGGCAAGCCCTCGGCAGGACTGCAGAAAACAGAGTCGGCGGATGCTGCGCTTTTCCCGTACCAAAATCGTCGTGACGCTCGTCGCGATCCTGATCGGCCTCAGCCTCGCGGTGCCGAGCTTCTTCTCGGCCGAGCAGCGCAAGGGCTTCATGGCCGCGCTGCCGGGCTGGTTCCCCGCCTGGATCGTGCCGACCCGCGCGATCGTGCTCGGACTCGACCTGCAGGGCGGCTCGCAGCTCCTGCTGGAGGTCGACCAGGCCGAGCTCGTCGCCTCCCAGGCCAAGGCCCTGCGCGACGAGGTCCGCGGCGTGCTCCAGCGCGAGAGCGTGCGGGCCGACGGCGGCATCGGCATCCTCCAGCGCGGCGTCCAGGTCCGCGTCGCGGACGCGGCCGCCCGCGCCAAGGTGATGCCCAAGCTGCAGGAGCTGGCGCAGCCGATCTCGAACCCGCTCGTCGGCCAGACCGGCGGGCGGACGCTCGACATCACCGAGCAGCCCGACGGCCTGATCCGCCTCGCGCTCACGGATGCCGGCATCAACGAGCGCACGCGGCGCGCCGTGACGCAGGGTATCGAGGTCATCCGCCGCCGCCTCGACTCGACCGGGACGCTGGAGCCGTCGATCCAGCAGCAGGGCGCCGACCGCATCCTGATCCAGGTCCCCGGCCTGCAGGACCCGGAGCGCCTCGAGGCGCTCCTGGGCAAGACCGCCAAGCTCGAGTTCCGGATGATCTCCGACAACCCGGCCGGCGACGTTGACATGCTGCCCTCGCGCGACGAGCGCGGCGCTAAGGTGGCGGTGGAGCGCCGGGTGATGGCCGACGGCGGCGACCTGACCGACGCGCAGCCGGCCTTCGACCAGCAGACCCACGAGCCGATGGTGAGCTTCAAGTTCAACCTCAAGGGCGCCCAGCGCTTCGGCCAAGCGACCTCGGAGAACGTCGGCCGCCGCATGGCGATCGTGCTCGACAACGAGGTGGTCTCGGCCCCGGTGATCCGCACCGCGATCACCGGCGGCTCCGGTCAGATCACCGGGAACTTCTCAGTGCAGCAGGCCAACGACCTGTCGATCCTGCTGCGGGCCGGCGCGCTGCCGGCGAAGTTCACCGTGGTCGAGCGCCGCGTCGTCGGGCCGGGGCTGGGCAGCGACTCGATCCGCGCCGGCAAGATCGCCACCGGCGTCGCCGGGCTCCTCGTCGTCGGCTTCATGTTCCTGACCTACGGCACCTTCGGCTTCATCGCGAACATCGCCCTCATCGTCCACGTCGGGCTCATCCTCGGCCTGATGTCGGTGCTGGAAGCCACCATGACGCTGCCCGGCATCGCTGGCATCGTGCTCACCATCGGCACGGCGGTGGATTCCAACGTGCTGATCTACGAGCGCATGCGCGAGGAGCACCGCGCCGGGCGCTCCCTGGTCTCGGCGCTGCAGGCGGGCTTCGACCGGGCCTTCGCCACCATCATCGACTCGAACTCGACCATGGCGATCGCGGCGCTGATCCTGTTCTTCCTCGGCTCCGGCCCGGTGAAGGGTTTCGCGGTCGTGTTCATCCTCGGCATCCTCACCACCGTCATCACCGCGGTGACGCTGACGCGGATGATGATCGCCGTGTGGTACAAGTCCTTCCGGCCCAAAGCCCTTCCGTTCTGAACGTCGCCCGTTTCGGGAGGCCGCTTCCCGATCGCAAGGTCCCAAAAGAATGCGCCTGCTTCGCCTCTGGCCCGACGAGTCGCACTTCGACTTCATGCGCTTCCGCCGCCTGAGCTTCCCGCTCTCGGCGATCCTGTCGGTCGTGACCGTGGTGCTGTTCCTCACCGTCGGCCTGAACTACGGCATCGACTTCAAGGGCGGCACGCTGGTCGAGCTGCAGGCGAAGTCGGGCACCGCCGACGTCGGCGAGATCCGCCACACGGCCGCCGGCTTCGGTTTTGGCGAGCCCGAGGTGCAGGAGCTCGGCAACCAGGGCACCGTGCTGGTGCGCCTGCCGCTTCAACCCGGCGAGCAGGGCCAGACGGCGGTGATGAACAAGGCGCACGGCGCCTTCGACAAGGATTACGAGTTCCGCCGCACCGAGACCGTCGGCCCCCGCGTCTCGGGCGAGCTGGTGCAGTCGGGCACGCTCGGCGTCGTGCTCTCGGTCGTCGCGGTGCTGCTCTACCTGTGGTTCCGCTTCGAGCGCGAGCTGGCGCTCGGCGCCATCGTCGGCACGCTCCACGACATCGTGCTGACCATGGGCGTGTTCATCGTCACCCGGATCGAGTTCAACATGACCTCGATCGCGGCGATCCTCACCATCGTCGGCTACTCGCTGAACGAGACCGTGGTGGTGTTCGACCGGACCCGCGAGCTGATGCGCCGGTACAAGACGATTCCCACCGACGAGCTGCTCAACCTGTCGATCAACTCGACGATGTCGCGCACCGTGATGACCTCGATCTCGGCCTTCCTGTCGCTGCTGGCGCTGGTGCTGTTCGGCGGCGAGGCGATCCGCGGGTTCGCGGTGGTGATGCTCTGCGGCGTGGTGATCTGCACCTACTCGGCGATCTTCGTCTCGACGCCGGCGCTGATCTATCTCGGGCTGATGCTCTCGGGCACCAAGGCCCAGGCCGCCCGCGGGCGGCTGCCGCAGGCCGCGGAGTAGGGCCGAGAGACGGGGGACGCACAGCGCATGGCCGAGCTCGACGGCTTCCTGCCCGGGCGCCACCTGATCGACGCCTACGGCAACGGCGGCTTCCGCTTCGGCGAGATGTCGCACCGCGGCTCGATCCTGGCGCTGCCGTCGGGCATCCGCGCCTGGGCCACGACCGAGGGGAGGGCGATCGACCGCACCGCGTTGCGCCCGGTCCAGGCGGAATCGGCGGAGATCGAGCTGCTGCTCGTCGGCACGGGCCTCGACATCGTGCCGCTGCCACCCGATCTTCGGGCATGGCTCAAGGACAACCGGATCGGTCTCGACGTGATGCAGACGGGCGCGGCGGCGCGCACGTACAACATCCTGGTGGCGGAGAACCGCAAGGTGGCGGCGGCCCTGATCGCGGTCGCGTGAGCGCAGAGCCGGGGCAGGGGGACAGCCAAGCAGAGGGTAAAGGCGGCCTCGCCTTCGCCTTCCGCCACTGCGAGGACCTCGTCCGCGCGGGCGACCCCGACCGCTACTTCGCCACGCTGTTCGCGCCGCAGGCCTTCCGCCCGCACCTGTTCGCGCTCTACGCCTTCAGCCTGACGGTCGCGCGGGTGCGCGAGGCCGCCTCGAACCCGATGGCCGGCGAGATCCGCCTGCAATGGTGGCGCGACGCGCTGCAGGGCGAGGCCCGCGGCGACGTGAAGGCCAACCCCGTCGCCGCCGCGCTCCTCGATGTGATCGTCGCGCGCCGCCTCGGGCGCCAACCCTTCGTCGACCTGATCGACGCCCGCGTCTTCGACCTCTACGACGACCCGATGCCCCGGCTGAACGACCTGGAAGGCTATTGCGGCGAGACCGCCTCGGCCCTGTTCCGGCTGGCGAGCCTGATCCTGTGCGACGGCACCGAGCCGGGCGGGGCGGCCGCCGCCGGTCATGCCGGCGTCGCCTACGGCATCACCGGCCTGCTGCGGGCGATGCCGTGGCACGCGCGGGCGGGCCAGGTCTACCTGCCGGCCGACGTGTTCCGCAGCCACGGCGTCACCCGCGAGGACATCGTCACCGGCCGCGGCGGCCCGGGCCTGCGCGGCGCCTGCGCGGACCTGCGCGCCGACGCCCGCCGGCACCTGGCCGCCTACGCCGCGGCGAAGGACACGATCGCGCCGGCCGCGCGCGCCGCCTTCCTGCCGCTCGTCCTGGTCGACGGCTACCTCGCCGCGATGGAGCGCCCGGGCTACGACCCGCTCAACACCCCGATCGAGACCGCCCGCTGGCGCCGCCTGTGGCGGCTGTGGCGCGGGTCGCGGGCGGCGGGGTAGGGGGCCAGTCTTCCTTCCCCCTTGAGCGGGGGAGGGACGCGCGAGCGATGTAACCCGCCCGCACGCGACGCGCGTTGGCGCCCGCGCCGTCCTCGTCTACGCTCGCCTCCGAGACGCTCCAGGGAAGAGACCAGACCCTCATGGCCGACAGCTACGACGTGCTCATCATCGGCGCCGGCCCCGGCGGCTACGTCACCGCCATCCGTGCGGCGCAGCTCGGGTTCAAGACCGCGGTGGTGGACCGGGAGCACCTCGGCGGCATCTGCCTGAACTGGGGCTGCATCCCGACCAAGGCGCTGCTGCGCTCGGCCGAGATCTACCACTACATGCAGCACGCCTCCGATTACGGGCTCTCCGCCAAGGAGGTCTCGTTCGACACGGGCGCGATCGTGAAGCGCTCGCGCGGCGTCTCGTCGAAGCTGAACGGCGGCGTCGGGCACCTCCTGAAAAAGAACAAGGTCGACGTGATCTGGGGCGAGGCCACGGTCGACAGCGTCGCCAAGGGCAACGGCACGGGGCAGGTGACGGTCAAGGAGACCGCCCGCGCGCCGGCGCCGAAGGGCGCGCTCGCGGCCGGGACGTATTCGGCCAAGCACATCATCGTCGCCACCGGCGCGCGCCCGCGCGCGATCCCCGGCATCGAGCCCGACAAGAAGCTGATCTGGACCTACTACGAGGCGATGGTGCCGGAGACGATGCCGAAGTCGCTCCTGGTGATGGGCTCGGGCGCGATCGGCATCGAGTTCGCCTCGTTCTACCGCACCATGGGCGCCGAGGTGACGGTGGTGGAGCTGCTGCCGCAGATCCTGCCGGTGGAGGATCCGGAGATCGCCGCCATCGCCCGCAAGCGCTTCGAGAAGCAGGGCATCAAGATCCTGACCGGCGCCAAGGTGACCAAGGTCGAGAAGGGCGCGGATTCGATCACCGCCACCATCGAGGCCGCCGACGGCAAGGTGCAGACGCTGACGGCGGAGAAGCTGATCTCGGCGGTGGGCGTCGTCGGCAACATCGAGGGGATCGGGCTGGAGAAGCTCGGGGTGAAGATCGAGCGCGGCATCGTCGTCACCGACGGGCTCGGCCGCACCAACGTGCCCGGCCTCTACGCCATCGGCGACGTCGCCGGGCCGCCGATGCTCGCCCACAAGGCCGAGCACGAGGGCGTGATCTGCATCGAGACGATCAAGGGCCTGCCCACCCATCCGATGGACAAGGCAAAAATCCCCGGCTGCACCTACTGCCAGCCGCAGATCGCCTCCGTCGGCCTCACCGAGGCGAAGGCCAAGGAGCAGGGCTTTGCGATCAAGGTCGGCCGCTTCCCCTTCGCCGGCAACGGCAAGGCGATCGCGCTCGGTGAGCCGGACGGGCTGATCAAGACGGTGTTCGACGCCAACACCGGCCAGCTGCTCGGCGCCCACATGGTCGGCGCCGAGGTGACCGAGCTGATCCAAGGCTACGTCGTCGCCATGAACCTCGAGACCACCGAGGAAGACCTGATGCACACGGTCTTCCCGCACCCGACGCTCTCCGAGATGATGCACGAGAGCGTGCTGGATGCTTATGGGAAGGTGATCCATACGTAAAATTTTTTGCAAAAATTCCAATTTTTAATAAAAGTTTTTAATATTTGACATGCTTTCTTAAGTCATTTGGAAGAGTGCGGAATGCGCCCCTTCGGTAAAACGGGTCAGTCCAAGCTCGCTCGTGAGACTTGATTATTTTAATTTTTTCAGGCGCAGAGAGATGAGTATTCGTAAACATTCCTAAAAGCATCAAATATTTGGCATGTGTTAGACCAAGCAACTTGGTTTTATTGACTGCGGAAACAATAGGCTTTACTTTGAGGAGAGTTTCCTTTTCAGAGGCAATTTTAGTATGAAATTCGAGGACGCTTTCCGCAGCGTTGTTCTTGACGCTTCTTACCAATTTTTCAAATTTTGGATACTCCTTAGTTTTTAAAAGTGCGGAAGCGACACCGCCAACTAAACGGCCGAGGACAACATCTGCTCGCCAATAATCTACCTTCGATAGAATAAACTTATAGTAAGCCTCTGGTCTTTGATATTTCGATCCGATCCAGATTGCAGAATATAACCCGCAAAAACCCTTGTTTGAAATATCAAGCATCAAGTCATTTAATGTTTTTTCCGTCATGTAATGATAGTTAACATGCGCCTCAATCAGATAGGTGGCATAGTTAAGTATCGCTCCATCATCTACAAGTTCATCGTCTTTTGCATAGTTGTTAATCAACTTAAATTTTGACATTGTAAGAGGTCGATGAGTAATATAAGATAATATATTATCTCTTATACCTGCCTTCTTAATAAGAATGTCGGCAACCATATTGTGATTTAAGGCAGCGTTGTAGTTTCTAGCAAGAGTAATAGACCTTTTCAAAATTTTCTCTCCATTACCTCCGTTGAAACGACCCTTTGAAAATTGAGATGCGAGGGACTTCGCAAATTGATTGACGTGTCTCTCTATCGGCTTTTTATGAGCCAGCCTTCTACCTAGCAGTTCCGTGAAATTATCTATAAAGGCGTTATCACGCACCCTAAAATGGGCTTCAGCCTCGCCACTGGTAAGAATTTTAGTCTTTCCCGAGTTGAGTCTCACCTGCCTAGTATGAAGAATAAGATCTATGTCTCTTAGTATGTTTTTTGCAGATGATATACTATCGACACCAATGTCTATGTCGTCCATATATCTTACAAAATCAAGCTTCTGATGATTTCCAAGGAAATCATCAAGTTCATATAGAAAACAGTGAGCTAGAATGCGTGATGCATCAATATCTATCTGAGGTAACCCTATTTCTACATGAGGCGCATAGTCCGGCTGCCATAATAGTCCCGATAAGATAAAAATGAGAGTATCAAGAACAGACTCTTGAACCTCTATCTGACTGGACATAATATTCCTAAGATGAATATAGCTTATACCGTCATAGAAATTTGCGATATCAGTTACTATTAAATATTTATAAGTCTTTGTGAAATTAAGTATCCCTTTTTGAAAATCCAACCATGCTTTAAAGCTTCCGTATTTTGGAGCCCCATTTAAATCCTTCTTGCTATTGGAAAATTTATGGTCATCTGGCTCAAAGAATGCTTTATCTGTTGGAGATTTACTTTTAATGTCTTTATATAATTCATCAGATAAACATTGAAGCACCAGCGCGTCATCGACTGCTGGAATTACAATTTGTCGGCATAGTCCATTTGATTTTTCCAATAGAATTCGAATCGGAGTCGAAGGACGGTATGTTCCATCGCAGAGTTGCTTAGACAATCTTTTGCAATTGGAATCGATGTTTACGTGAAAATCCATGAACTAGATGGGGTCAGGAACTTGCCGTTTCCGCAGAAAAGCCCTTACCTCATCTTTCCAAGTCTTTTTCAATGATGCAACTGTAAATAGTGGTGCTAAATGTGGCCGGCGGACTGCAAATTTTGGAGATTTCATAATATGATTCTCTGAAAGAGAGCCAGCGTTTATTCTAAAAGCCTCTATCCAACATCACCTGCTTAAACCATGGCATATACAATAATCAAGAGGCTTTCGCTCAATAATTTTTATCTGAGTTATGCATCTTAGCTTGCCGCCCGACCTAAGAGCCCTGCTTCTACACGAGTTTGTATACATGCTCGACGCCACAAAGCTCCTCGCCAACGCCCTCGGCGAGCACCTCGCCCTGGTCTACCGGCGCACCTTCGGCAGCCGGGAGCCGGGCTATGTCGAGGTGATCGAGGAGTCGGCGCGCCTGACGATCGAGCGGATCGTGCAGAGCGATGCGCTTTATCACGACGCCTACCACACCACCCTGGTGACCCTGGTCGCCCAGGACATCCTGCGCGGGCGCTTCGTGGCGCAGGGGGTGTCGCCGCGCGACTGGCTGCACGCGATCCTGGCCGCGCTCTACCACGACATCGGCTACGTCCGCGGCGTCTGCGCCGGCGACACGCGCACCCGGTTCGTGATCGACCGGGCCGGCACAACCGTCGCGCTGCCGCGCGGGGCGTCCGATGCCGGGCTCACGGCGCACCACGTCGAGCGCTCGAAGATCGCGGTGTGGGAGCGCTTTTCCGACCACGAGTTCGTCGATGCCGGCCGTGTGGCGCGCGCCATCGAGCTGACGCGTTTCCCGGTGCCCGACGACGGCGACCACGCCGAGACCGCGACGGAGGCCGGGCTGATGCGCGCGGCCGACCTCATCGGCCAGCTCGGCGATCCGCTCTACCCGCGCAAGCTCAACGCGCTGTTCCACGAGCTGAAGGAGGCGGGCCTGTGCGAGCCGCTCGGCTACGTCGACCCGGCGGATCTGGCCGAGCGCTACCCGAGCTTCTTCTGGGGCAAGGTCGAGCCGGTGATCGGCGACGCGATCCGCGCCCTCGACCTCACCGTGGAAGGCCGGCGCTGGGTCGCCAACCTCTACGCCCACGTCTTCGCGATCGAGCACGACCGCCGGCGGATGGGGCCGCATCCCGGCTCGGGCGAGCCGGCCCCGTCTCCGCCCCCTTCCGCGACCCCTTGACCGAACCTTAACCGATCTGGTGTGTTCTCGTTATGTTCTCAAACGAGTCGCACCCCATGCCCGTCGCCTCCGCTCCCGCCCGCCGGGCCGACCTGCCGCCCGGCCGCTGCCCGGTCGAGGACATCGCCCGCGCCTACCTCCTCACCAGCGCGGGCGACGCCGACCTCGCCCTGCGCTGCGTCATCGCCGACGCGCTCTCCGACCTGCTCGAAGCCGACCGCCGGGCGCGCGAGCGCAGCCGGCTGATCTCGCGGGGCTTCGTGCGGGGACGGGACGGCTGAGACGAGCATTCGTCCCATCCATCTCCCTCATCCTGAGGTGCCCGCGTCAGCGGGCCTCGAAGGAGCCCTCCAGAACCCGCGGCGAAGGCTGGAGGGCTCCTTCGAGGCCTCCGCTTCGCTGCGGCGCCTCAGGATGAGGGGGATGGATGGGGGGAGGGCGTCCTTCTTCGGGCCGCCCGGCAAAGGCTTAGAGCGCCTAACAGAACGGCACCCTGAGCGTTGATGTGCGTTGGTGTTTCATGGCCCGCGCACTTCTTCCCGACGATCTCTGGGACGAGATCGCCCCGCTGCTTCCGCCTCCCCGACCCCGTCCGAAAGGCGGTCGACGGCCTATCAAGAACCGGGCGGCCCTGACAGGCATCCTGTTCGTGCTGCGCTCTGGATTGCCCTGGGAGATGCTGCCGGCCGAGATGGGCTGTGGCTCGGGCATGACGTGCTGGCGCCGCCTGCGGGACTGGCAGGCGGCGGGCGTCTGGACCCGCCTGCATCAGGTGCTGCTGGGGCGACTTTACGAAGCCGGCCAGCTCGACTGGAGCCGGGCCAGCCTGGACAGCGCGTCTGTCCCGGCGAAAAAAGGGGCTCTGCCACAGGCCCGAACCCGACGGATCGCGGCAAACCGGGCACCAAGCGCCACCTCGTCGTCGATGCCCGCGGCACGCCCTTCGGCCTGACCTTCACGGGGGCCAACCGCCACGACAGCGTGATGATGGCCCCGACCCTCGATGCGATCCCGCCCGTGGGCAGCGGCCGGCGCGGTCGCCCACGCCGCCGTCCCCACAAGCTTCATGCCGACAAGGCCTACGACGCCCGTGCCCGTCGCCAGGAGTGCCGCGCCCGTGGGATCGTCCCTCGCATCGCTCGGCGCGGGATCGACAGCAGCGAGAAGCTTGGGCGTCACCGTTGGGTAGTCGAGCGCACCCATGCCTGGTTCAACCGTTTCCGACGCCTGCCCGTACGCTACGAGCGCCGCGCCGACATCTACGAGGCCTTCACCAACCTCGCCGCCAGTCTCATCACCCTCAACCAAATCAGGCGGTTCTGTTAGGCGCTCTTAGTCGAACAGGCTCGACACGCTGGCCTCGGTCGCGGTCCGGCCGATGGCTTCGCCGAGCAGCGGGGCGATCGTCGCGACGCGGATGTTGCGGGCGAGCTTGACGGCCTGCGTCGGCTGGATCGAGTCGGTGATCACCAGCTCCTTCATCCGGGAGGCGGCGATGCGCGAGACCGCGCCGCCCGAGAGCACCCCGTGGGTGATGTAGGCCGAGACCTCCTTGGCGCCGGCGTTGAGCAGGGCTTCGGCCGCGTTGACGAGGGTGCCGCCGGAATCGACGATGTCGTCGACGAGGATGCAGGAGCGGCCCTCGACGTCGCCGATGATGTTCATCACCTCGGACTCGCCAGCGCGCTCGCGGCGCTTGTCGACGATGGCCAGCGACGCGTCGATGCGCTTGGCGACCGCGCGGGCGCGGACCACGCCGCCGACGTCGGGCGAGACCACCATGCGGTCGGTGCTCGTCAGCCGCTCCTTGATGTCGCGCACCATCACCGGGGCGGCGAACAGGTTGTCGGTCGGGATGTCGAAGAAGCCCTGGATCTGGCCGGCATGGAGGTCGAGCGTCAGCACCCGGTCGGCGCCGGCCTCGGTGATCAGGTTGCAGACGAGCTTGGCCGAGATCGGGGTGCGGCCGGAGGTGCGCCGGTCCTGCCGGGCGTAGCCGAAATACGGGATCACCGCCGTGATGCGCCGCGCCGAGGACCGACGCGCGGCGTCGATCATGATCAGCAGCTCCATCAGGTGGTCGTTGGCCGGGTAGGAGGTCGACTGGACGATGAACACGTCCTCGCCGCGCACGTTCTCCTGGATCTCAACGAAGATCTCCATGTCGGCGAAGCGCCGGACCATGCACTTGGCGAGCGGCAGTTCCAGGTATCCGGCGATCGCCTCCGCCAAGGGCCGGCTGGCATTGCCGGCGATGATCTTGATCGAAGACTTCATGCCTGCGGGCTCAACATTTGGGGTCTCGGGCCGAGACACGTCCTGAAGACCTGGAACGACCGGCCGATCGACAGGCCCGTCGGCATCCGCGTCGATCGGGCTCTTATCAGCGCGGTCGAACCGTCACAATGGCCGGCGCCGCGCCGGCCCGCGCTCTGCACAGCCGGCGCCCTACGGCTCCAGCAGGCGGTGGAGGTGGACGACGAAGTACCGGGTCTGCGCGCTGTCGACGGTGGCCTGGGCCTTGGCGCGCCACGCCGCCTTGGCCGAGGCGTAGTCGGGAAAGATGCCGACGATGTCGAGGCCGGCGAGGTCCTTGAACCGGATGCCCTCGATGTCCTTGAGCTCGCCGCCGAAGACGAGGTGGAGCAGCTGGTCGCTGGCGATCGTCGTGGTCACGGGTCTCTCCTGGTCGCGGCATGCACGCCCTCAGGCAGGACGCGTGCCGCAGGGCGCGGCATCGCCGGGCGCGTCGCAAACCCCATCGCCGCCGTCAAGCCCGCCCGGCGCGGACCCGCCAAGCGCAGACCTGCCGGGCCGACGCCATCAGTGCCGGGAGGCCTCGCGCTCGGCCCGCGCGATCTCGCGGCCGATCTGGAACAGCAGCCGGTCGGTCATGCCGCGCAGGGCCTCGGACCCGCTCTCGGCGACCGCGGCGTGCAGCGCGATGCAGAGGTCGGCGGCGCGCAGCAGCGGCGCCTCCTGCTCCGGATCCGGCGCGGCCACCACGTAGCCGGCCTCGGCCTTCCGCCCTTCGGTGATGTCGATCAGGATGCCGGTGCTTCGCACGGGCCGGCCATGCGGATCGTGGAAGACCCGCCCGCGGCTCAAGACCCAGCGCGGCTGCCCGGAGAGCATCCCGGCGCGGTACTCCGCCAGCACGAGGCCGCCGACGCGCATCGCGCGCTGCACCTCGGTCGTCATCCACGGCAGGTCGTCGGGGTGGATGCCGGCGACCGCCTCGTCGAACTCGAGTTCGCGCCCGGCCAAAGCGGCGTCGCCCGCCAGGAGCTCGGCGGCCCCCCGGTCGTAGCGCACGCGACGCGTGACCGGGTTCCAGTCCCAGGTGCCGACGACGCCCGACGCCTGGAGGGCGGCATGCAGCTCTTCCGCCGCATGTCCTCTCTCGTCGATGCCGTCGAATTCCATCGGCCTGCCAAAGGTGTCATGAGGATCGGAAACGTCGAGCAAAAATTCACATACGGTTTCGACTTCGTCGATACAACCACACGTTAAGAGTTTGGGCGGTCGGGTCCGCCTCCGTCCGTGATAGGAACCGCCCCCCGGGCAGCCCGCGGACAAGGCATGTCACAGCACGACGACCTCGCTTGGACGGCGGAAGCGGCCTGCCGCGACGCATGGCCCGCGACCCGTCAAGATCACCTCGACGGATGGCTGCTGCGCGCCTCGGGCGGGCCGACCCGGCGGACGAACTCGCTCAATCCCACCCGCGGGCCGCGCGGGCCCGCCGCCACGGCGATCGCGGCCTGCGAGCGCGAATACGCGGCGCTCGGCCAGCCGTCGATCGTGCGGGTGGTCAGCCTCGCGCCGGAGCTCGACCAACCGCTCGCGGACCGGGGCTACGGCGCGGAAGGCCATGCGCTCACCCTGTTCGCCGCCCTCGACGGGGTGCCGGCCGGGCTCGATCCGGCCGTGCGGCTGATGCCGGCGCCCGACGCCGGCTGGCTCGCGCTCCGCGCCCGGCTTGCCGGCGCGGGCGCGGAGGCCGCCGCGATCTACGCCGCGATGACCGGCCGCATCCGCGGCCCCCGCGCCTTCGCCGCCCTGGAGCGGGCGGGCGAGACCGCCTCGATGGGCTACGCGGTGATCTGCGGATCGCTCGCGGTGATCGAGTCCGTCGCGACGCCGGAGCGGCTGCGCGGGCAGGGCCACGCCCGCCGCACCGTCGGCGCCCTGATGCGCTGGGCCCGCGCCAACGGCGCGACCGGCGCTTGCCTCCAGGTGGTGGCCGTGAACGAAGCCGCCCGCGCGCTCTACGACGGTCTCGGATTTCGCACCGAGCTGCTGCGCTACCACTACCGCCGGCCGGGCTGAGCCCGCGCGATCAGCGGACCTTTTGTCGTTGGGATCTACGCCTCGAACAGCGAGCCCTGCGCGGCGGTCGGCGCGGGTGCGGCCGGCGCGGCCTTGGCCCGGCGCGGGGCGCGCTTCCGCGCCGGCGGGGCGCCCTCCGGCGGGGGTGCGGCCGCTTCCCCCTCGGTCCTGGCCGCCACGAGCCCGTCGGCGAACTGCAGCGTCACGGGCGTGCCCGCCGGCAATCCGAGGCCGGAGCGCAGCGCCGCGCCCGCGCCGTCGCGGACCAGCACGTAGCCGCGGGCGAGCACGGCGCGGTAGCCGAGGCTGCCGAGGAGGCCGCCGGCCCGTTCGAGCCGGGCGCTGCGGCGCTCGATCAACCCGGCCCCGGCCTGCACCATCCGCGCGTGCGACGCGGCCAGCCGCTCGCGCGACCGGGCGGTCTCGGTCTCGGCCCGGCGCAGCGTCGTCGTCCGCGCGACAACCAGCCGGTGGCTCAGCGCGGCGAGCGCGTCGCCCTTGCGGGTCGCGTGGTTGGCGAGCGCCTGGCGCGGCCGATGGTCGATCGCCGCGAGCCGCGCCCGCGCCCGGGCCAGAACCAGTTCCGGCGGATGCCGCACGAGCCGGTCGAGCAGGCGCGAGAACCGCTCGCGGAAGGCGCGGGCGTTGCCCGCGAGCGCCGGCGCGAGCCGGGCCTCGGCGAGGTCGAGCCGCTGGCGCTTGCCCGCCAGGAACGCGTCGGCGCCGGGCATCGCCCGCAGCGCCGAGCGGAAATCCGCGCCGAGGCGGTCGAGCTTGCGCTCCACCGCGCCGCGGCGGCGGCGGGTCAGGTCGTCGAGGGTGAGCAGCAGATCGCCCCGCACCGGCACCGCCATCTCGGCGGCGCCGGTCGGCGTCGGCGCGCGCCGGTCGGAGACGAAGTCGATCAGCGTGGTGTCGGTCTCGTGCCCGACCGCCGAGATCAGCGGGATCCGGCTCTCGAAGGCGGCGCGCACCACCGCCTCCTCGTTGAACGCCCACAGGTCCTCGATCGAGCCGCCGCCGCGGGCGACGATCAGCACGTCCGGCCGCGGGATCGCGCCGCCGGCCGGCAGCGCGTTGAAGCCGCGGATGGCGGCGGCGATCTCCTCGGCCGCGCCGTCGCCCTGCACGCGCACCGGCCAGACCAGCACGGGGCGCGGGAACCGGTCTTCCAGCCGGTGCAGGATGTCGCGGATCACCGCGCCGGTCGGCGAGGTCACCACGCCGACGACCTGCGGCAGGAAGGGGATCGCCCGCTTGTGCTCGGCCGCGAACAGACCCTCGGCCGCCAGCGCGCGCTTGCGCTCCTCCAGCAGCGCCATCCAGGCGCCGATGCCGGCCGGCTCGAGGCTCTCGATGACGATCTGGTACGAGGACTTGCCGGGAAACGTCGTGATCTTGCCGGTGGCGACGACCTCGAGGCCCTCCTGCGGCTTCTGCCGCAGGCGATTGAAGGTGCCCTTCCACACCACCGCGTCGATGCGGGCGTTGCCGTCCTTGAGCGAGAAGTAGGCGTGCCCCGAGCCGTGCTGCCCGCGGAAGCCCGAGATCTCGCCGCGCAGCCGCACGTGCCCGAACGCGTCCTCCAGGGTACGCTTGAGCGCCGAGGCGAGGTCGCCCACCGACCATTCCGGCTGGTTGGCGACCAGCACGGCCGCGGGCGGGACGTCCGCGGCCGGCGGCGACCTGCGGGGGGCGGGGGGCGGGACGAGGGCCATGGCGAGAGTGCTATGCGGACGCGGCGCCGAGGTCAAAGGCCGCCGCGCGACGGTGGATCCGGTGCACGACGCGCGCCTTCGTGCGAAACGGCCCTTTCCCCGCTCCCGGATTTCGGGAACATCCTGATCGCATGAACATCCTTCTCATCGGCAACGGCGGCCGCGAGCACGCCCTCGCCTATGCCCTCGCGAAAAGCCCGCTCTGCACCCGGCTGCTTACGGCGCCGGGCAATCCCGGCACCGCGCAGCACGGCGAGAACCGGCCGGAGCTGAACGTCGCCGACCATGGCGCGGTCCGCAGCTTCTGCGAGGCCGAGCGCATCGGCCTCGTCGTGATCGGGCCCGAGGCGCCGCTGGTCGCCGGCCTCGTGGACGACCTGACGCGGGCCGGCATCCGCGCCTTCGGCCCGACGAAGGCCGCCGCGCAGCTCGAAGGCTCGAAGGGCTTCACCAAGGAGCTGTGCACCGAGCGCGGCATCCCGACGGCGGGCTACGGCCGCTTCGCCGCGCTCGATCCCGCCCTCGCGCACGTGCGCGCCGCGGGCGCCCCGATCGTGGTGAAGGCCGACGGGCTCGCCGCCGGCAAGGGCGTCACCGTCGCCGAGACGGTGGAGCAGGCCGAGGGCGCGCTGCGGGCGCTGTTCGCGGAGGCGGGCGCGGAAGTCGTGATCGAGGAATGCCTGTTCGGCGAAGAGGCGAGCTTCTTCGCCCTGTGCGACGGCACGCGGGCGATTCCGATGGGCACGGCGCAGGACCACAAGCGGGTCTTCGACGGCGACCGCGGTCCCAACACCGGCGGCATGGGCGCGTATTCGCCGGCGGGCATCGTCACGCCGGCGATCGAGCGGACCGTGATGGAGACGATCATCCAGCCGACGCTCGACGGCATGCGCGCGCGCGGCACGCCGTTCACCGGCATCCTCTATGCCGGCCTGATGCTGACCGCGGACGGCCCCAAGCTCATCGAGTACAACACCCGCTTCGGCGACCCGGAGGCGCAGGTGCTGATGCCGCGGCTCGCCTCCGACCTCGTGCCGGCGCTGCTCTCGGCCTGCGACGGCGACCTCACCGGCGTCTGCCTGGAATTCGACGCCTCGCGCGCGGCGCTGACCGTGGTGATGGCGGCGGCCGGCTATCCCGGCACGGTGGTGCGCGGCTCGACGATCCGCGGCATCGCCGATGCCGAGCGCGATGGCGCCCTGGTGTTCCAGGCCGGGACCCGGGCCGAGGGCGAGGCCATCCTCGCCGACGGCGGCCGGGTGCTGGCGGTCACCGCGCTCGGCGACAGCGTGCTGGAGGCGCAGGCCCGCGCCTACGCGGCGGTCGCCCGGATCGACTGGCCGGAAGGGTTCTGCCGCCGCGACATCGGCCGGCGCGCCGTCGCCCGCGAGGTCGCCGGCCACGGCATCTGACCGTTTGCGACCGGGCGAGGCGGGTGTGTCCCGCGTCGCCAAATCGCAAGCTAACGGCCGAGGGCGTAGAGGGCGATCGCGGCGGCGTTCGAGACGTTGAGGCTGCGGATCTCGCCGGTGAACGGGATCTTGGCGAGCACGTCGCAGCAGGCGCGGGTGCGCTCGCGCAGCCCCTTGCCCTCGGCGCCGAGCACGATCACCGCCGGCCGCGTCGGGGTCAGCGTGTCGAGGCCGGTCTCGGCGTCGGAATCGAGGCCGATGCGGGTGAAACCCTGCGCGCCGAGGGCGATCAGGGCCTCGGCGAGGTTGCGCACCACCAGGAACGGCACGTGCTCCAGGCCGCCGGAGGCGGATTTCGCCAGCACGCCGGTGGCGCCCGGCGCATGGCGCGCGGTCGTGACGATGCCTGTGACGCCGAAGGCCGCGGCGGTACGCACGATCGCCCCGACATTGTGCGGATCGGTGATCTGGTCGAGCGCCAGCAGCAGCGCGTCGGCCGGCAGCGCGTCGAGGCCGGGCGAGGCGAGGGGTTCCGCCTCGAGGTAGAGGCCCTGGTGCACCGCATCCGCCCCGAGCAGCCGGTTGATGTCGGACGGCCGCACCAGCTCGGGCTCGATCCGCAGGGTGCCCAGCTCCTCCACGAGGCGCGCGGCGCCGTTCTCGGTGGCGAGCAGCCGGTGCAGGATCCGCTCGGCATTGCTCATCGCCTGCACCACCGGGTGGAACCCGTAGATCACCGCGGCGCCCTCGTGCGCCGGCTGCGGCCCGGCCGGCCGCGGCCGCTGACCGTAGGCGGGCTTGCCGAAGCCGGGTTTTCCGAAGCCGGGCTTGCCGTAACCCGGCTTGCCGTGGCTCGGCTTGCCGAAGCCGGGCTTCCCATACCCTGGCTTGCCATGATCGGTCTTGCCGAAGCCGGGCTTTCGCACCTCGGACCCGGTCGGCCGCCCGCCGTCGCCGCCGTCGTCGCTCTCGCTCGCCATCCGCTCAACCATTCCAGACCCGTGCTGCGCGCGACCGCGCAGGAAAACAGCGCCCCGCCAAGGCGCGCGAAGCGGCAGCGTTAGCACGGCCGGGGCGAAGTTGCCGCACCCGCCCGGCGCCCCCATCCCGCCCCATCCGCGACAAACCGGCCCGCGCCCGCCGCCGCCGCACAAGCCGCGATCCGCCCGTTGCCCTCCGCCCGTGGCCCGACTATAGAAACCTCGGCCCAGCGCCAGCGCCCTTCGTCTATCGGTTAGGACGTCAGCCTTTCACGCTGAAGAGGCGGGTTCGACTCCCGCAGGGCGCGCCATTTCCGTACAGAACTGCGAGCACCGGGTGCGATGTGAGCATCGCCGCCCGCGATGACGGCTTCGTAGTGCGCCTCGTCCCCATCGATCCGGATGACATCGCGATCGACGATCGCCTGAAGCCAGGTCTTGCGGAACCGGATCTCACCGGGCGTCACGGTCTCGCGCATCGGCGCCCGGTGTTTGGTCCCGGCATTTGGCCGAGCGGACTGACGTGAAGCGGTCGTTCTCGGCGGACCACCCTTGCAGATGGCCTCATGGAAGCGCGACCGCTCGAGCTGGTCGCCGCCGACCACCGGCCGTCGGCCGATCCCGCAGCGCTGCCGTCGAGAACCTGGCCCATGGGGTGCCCATCCACGCGGACGTGAGGATCGCACCGTCAAAATCTCGGATCCAACACGCGACGATACTTGATGGCGAGCCGTGCACCAGCCTTCTTCGGCAACCGGCTAAGTGTTGGAACCGCCCGTTGCGACGACATCCGTTCGCGGGATGCGGTCTGCCGATCCTCGCGACAGGCGCCGGCCCAACCGGATTATCGGACGCTCGATGCGCATGTAGACCGCCCAGGAGACGCCCAGCGTCGACAGCGTGCAGATCGCCATCGTCAGCGCGTCCGGCATCGATCCCGTCAAAGGCATCAAGCGATAGATGGCGACGTTCACGCTCCCGTGAAGGAGATACATCGCGTAGCTGATCAGCCCGATCCGCGCGAGCAGCATCGAACGCGGGCGACGCGCCCGAACGGCGATCCAGAACGTGGCCACCGCGAGCGCGTAGGCGCTCATGACGGGGATGCGTCCGTCGATGACGAACAGGTCGGCACGCGCGAGGGAGTAGTCGGCCACCAGCAGGACAGCGCCCCCCTGCGCGAGGACGAGGAGGAGTACGGCCCCCATCGCCCCCCGGCGCCGTTCGACCATGCCGAGGCGCAGCAGAAGCCCGACGAACAGCCAGGCGAGGTGAAGCCCGAGATACTGCACGGGCAGGTTCGCCAGCCCGTGGATGCGCAGCGTCACGGGCAGCACGGTGGCGGCGATCAGCCCGAGCGCCACGGCGAGAAGCACGCCGATCTGCGCGTCGCTCTGCAGGTTCTGCGCGTAGAGATCGTTGGTGACGACCCGAAGGTTCGACGGTGCCACGACCAGGTCCGTCGTCGCGGTGAAGCGCGGGGTGACCGAGCGGGTGAACAAGTAGCCCGCGAGGCCTCCGAGCAGCGTCGCGACGAGAAGCCAGGCCCAGCGGCGCAGCAGCCATCCGCTCACCTCGGCCAGATCCGGCGCACGGGGCGTGCGCGCGGGGCGAGCCGCCCGCGGGGGGACGTCGCGCGCCGGCGCGGGCGTCGCGTCGCCGATCCAAAGCTGGGCGCTCTCGGTCACCCTGTACATCTCTCTCGGCCCTGGCAGCGCATGCGTCGATCTTAAGCGTTTGGCTGCTTTGTTCGGCTATAAGATCGCCAAGAGTCAAGAATATAACGTTAATATACCGGTTAATCCGGCAATGCTCGCTTGAGATGTATGGCAATAACTGCTGGTTGTGGTGGAGGAATTCAGGTGTCTTGGCATAAGACGACGATGGGAAGAGCGATCTCGCTGAAACCAATATTCTCCAGCTACGCGATGTCGGGCGGAGCTTTGGCGTCGGCCAGCATCGCCCAGCTCGCAACGTTCGCGATGCTTGCGCGCGCGCTCGGGCCGGTCGAATTCGGGCTGTTCGTCCAGGTCGCGGCGATCAGCGCCATCGGCATTCAGATCTGCGGCCTCGGAGCCTCGGACAGCCTGTTCCGGCGGATCGTGCAGGCACCGGAGCGCTATCCCGATCTCCTGGGACACAACCTGCTGCTGATCGGGCTCAGCGCGGCCGTCCTCGTCCCGCTCGCTGCGGCGGGGCTGTCATTCTGGCTGACGATGCAGACCGGTCCGGGCCTCGGTCTGCCGAGCATCGTGCTCCTGCTCGTCACGAACATCCTGCTCGTGCGGGCGATCCTGCTGGTCGAGACCATCTACCTCGGCCTCGGACGGGAAGCGGCGGCGAATCGGTCCGTCGTGGGCTTCGCGCTGGCCCGCACGGCGACGGCGGCGCTGGCCTGCACCGTCTTCGGCGTCGATACGCTCGCCGGATGGGCGGCCTGGCAGTTCTGCGGCAACCTCCTCTACGCGCTGCTCTGCGCCGCGTGGCTGCTCCCGCTCGGGCGTCCGCGCGCGGTCATCCTGCGCGAGGAGTTGCGCCCGGGCCTCCTGTTCAGCTCCCAGTTCGCGATGCGGGCCCTGCGCCAGAACGCCGACCTCTTCGTCGTCGGCCTGTTCGCCTCGATCGAGACCGTGGCCAGCTACGGCGTGGCCCGGCGCATCATGGACAGCAGCTACATCACGATCGATTCGATGAACCGCCTGGTCTACCGGCGCTTCGTGCGCGCCAGCCGCGACGGGCTGCACCGCGCCTTGCCGGATGCGGGCCGGGTGCTCGTCGGAGCGGTCGTTCTCGGGAGCGGCACGGCGCTCCTGCTCTTCCTGCTGGCGCCCTGGCTCGGCCTCGCGTTCGGCCGCGCCTACGACGAGGTCACGTTCTTCGTCCGCTGCCTCTCCGGCACGATCGCCCTGATCGCCGTCTGGTCGGTGGCGATCGACCTGCTCGGCGCCTCCGGCCGCCAGGGGGCTCGCGCGATGATCCTGAGCACCGTCAACCTTCTGGGGGGCGGCCTCATCGCCGCGGCCTCGTGGCTCGCCGGGCCGTCGGCCGCGATCGTCGCCCTCTACGCGATCGAGGCGGGAACCGCGGCGGCGGCCTGGCTCGTCCTGCTGAGCCTGGCCGCACGGAGCCGCGGGTGCGCCCTGAGCGCGGCCGCATGACGACGCACCCGGACCGGAGCCTGGGAGCAACCGCTTTGCACGACCGGCCGGCGGGCGGACGGGGCGAGGGCCGTCTCAGGCCGATGGAGATCGCGGACGTCGCGGCGGTCGGCCGGCTCTTCCTCCGCCACTTCCGGGGCATCGAGGCGGAGCCGGGACCGGACCTTCTGGCCTATCTCCGCACGCTCGCCTTCGGCGCGCCGGGCCAGACCCGCGAGACGGGCAGCTGCGTCTACGAGCGGTGCGACGGCCGCATCACCAGCGTGCTGCTCTCCGTCCACGTCGCGTTCCGCGTGGGCGAGCGGGACGTTGCGGGACGCCTGTTCTCGGCTTTCATGACGGACGGATCGAAGGACGCGGCCGGCGCCGCCAAGATCAGCCTGGCCATGCGGGCGCGGCGGCAGGATCTCGCCTTCAACGATTCCTCCTCCCCGACGAGCCTGAAGCATTTCCAGGCCGTGGGCGGCACGATCGTGCCGATCCAGAACCTGGAATGGATCCGGACCTTCCGCCCCGTCGAGGCCGCGCTCGGTCGCGTCGTGCGCAGGACGCTGCGTCGGTGGGAGCCGCCGCTCGGGCCGCTCGCCTGGCCGCTCGACGCCGCGATCCGAGCCGTCCGCGGCCGCTCGGCTCGACCGTGCCGACCGGACGTGCGGGTCGAGCCGATGACGGTCGACGACTTCCTCGACCATGCGCCCGGGTTGATCGCGCATCATGCGGTCCGCCCGCGCTGGTCGCGGCCCGAGCTCGCCTGGTTCGTCGCGATGGCGGAGCAGAATCGTCGCCGCGGCCCCCTGGCGATCCGCCGTGTCGTGAACCGATGCGGGGCGGTCGTCGGCTGCTTCGTCTATCACGGTGCGGTGGGCCGGCCCGCCCGGGTCCTCAACGTGCTGGCCCGCCCCGCGCAGGAAGCCGCGATCCTGCACGCGATGTTGCGTCACCTCGACGAGGCCGGCTGCACCGAGGCGATCGGGCACGCGCAGCCCGCGCTCATGCACGGCCTCGCCCACCAGCGCGGCGTCGGCTTCCGGCATCGCGCCTTCGTGTGCGTGCTGACGCGGCATGCCGACATCGCCGCCGCGGCGAAGCGGGGCGACATCTACATCGGCGGCTTGGCAGGCGAGGATTGGAGCCGCCTGATGTCGGACTTCTAGAGAGCATTTTCTTCACGCGAGCCGGGATCCACCTCACTCGAAAATGTTCTGGGACGTCCGCCGAGCCTGCCGCGGTGCGACCGGCGACGCGCCTCGGAGCGTCCCGCTCACGCGTCCGACCCGGCACGGGCGGGCGGACGTGCCGCGACGACATCCTGCAGGATGCGGCTCTCGATCCAGGCCTGCGGCGCTTGCCGTCGCCGGAGGAAGCCGAGGGGCAACGCCGCGGCATGGAAGATCCAGGCGACGACCGCGTAGAGCCCGAGCCGCAGGCTGTGCTGACGCCATGCCATCAGGCCGACCACGCCGACGACGAGAGCGAGATCGAGGCCGAGCCCGAGCCAGGGGTGCGGGGCCAGGAACGGGAGGGCCAGCATCAGGATCAGCCATAGGTAGACCGCGGCCCAGAGCTTCAGCTCGGGCAGCTCGCGCACGAGCCGCCCCCAGCGCGGCGTGCCGAGCGCTGCCCGAAGAACCTCGCCGATGCCGCGGAGATAGCCGGATTTCCAGCGCCGGACGAGCAGGGCGTAGGCGTCGACGGCGTGCCCGAAATGGCTCACGAAGCGCCGGTCGAGCCGATGCAGGCCCCAGCCGCACGCCCGCAGCCGCAGACCGAGGTCGAACTCCTCGTATCCGTGCAGGTTGCGGTCCGACAGATACCCGACCTGCAGCAGGGCTGCGCGGCGGTAGAGACCGCCGCCGTTCATGCGGTCGATCGATCCGGTCCGGTTCTCCGGCGCGGCGCGGCGCCCGCGCCGTACGTATTCGAGGCTGGTGTCGTTCATTTCCGCGACATGCCCGGTCACGCCCGCGCAGGAGGGATGCGCCTGCAGATAGGCCAGCGCCTCCCGCAGGAAGCCGGGGTCGAGCAGCATGTCCCCGTCCATGAGGCAGACGAACGGCTCCCGGCTGTACTGAAAGCCGAGTTGCGGACCGATCCCGCAGCTCGGCCGGACGGCGGGATCGAGCTGGACCACCCGGACCGGGAAGGCCGAGGCGACGCCGACCGTCCCGTCCCGGGAACCGCCGTCGGCCAGGATGATCTCGCCGCCGATCCCGTCGAGCGCTGCCACGACGCTCGCGAGGGCTCCCCCGATCCGCGCCTCCTCGTTCAGCGCCTTGAGAATCACCGAGACCGTCATTGCAGCTCTCACGCCCCGCCACGCGTCGCCTTCCGTCGGGCTGCCTGCGGAGCGCCGTGTCGCCCCCCGCCTGCCCACGCCCGAAGCGGACCCTCGACCCATCCGCTTATAGGAATTCTTGCCGACGAACAGGAGCCAAATCGCCCATCACCGTTTTCGGCGGCTGGGCCCAGCGCAGGGGCGAACCTTTGGCACCCTCCCGGTCGATCCCGAACGCGGACGTCGCATCGACCTGCGGCCGACCGTTCGGCTGCGACGCCGACCGCTCGGCTCCGGCGCGATCCACAGATCCGGGTGGCGGCACGGGATTGCCGGGCCGAAGACGCGCGGGGGATCACGATAGGCAGGCAGGCACGGGCGGCGAGTGCGGATCGTGCGCGCCGGTCCCTTGACCGCAGCAACCATGCGTCCGTCCGCCATGGTCGCCATGGGTCGATCCATTTCGATCGCTCCGCGGCCGGTCGCGCTGCCGCGCCGGATCTAGCGCAAGCCCGCGTGCGCGTCGGCCCTGTGTCCGGCCGATCCGCGGTTCAGCGAAACGTGCCCGACAGCTCCTGGCCGTGTGCCGTCATCAGGTCCCGCCCACCGGTCTCGTTCGCCCAGGAGAAAGGGCTGCGGTTGGGGCCGACGATGTAGATGTTCCGGTCCATGCGGATGCTTCGATCGGAAAAGATCCTGAGATCGCCCGTGTCCTGAACGGCGCCGCTGCTGCCTCCCGCCGACACGTCGATCGTATTGTCGTGAATGGAGATGTTGCGCAGCAGATAGGTCCCGAATTTTCCCGCCTGCCGGGATTGCTGGATCAGGGCGATGCCGTTGCCCTTCGTCGCGCCGTCGGACACGATCGTGTTGAAGGCGATGTCGATCACGGCGCCCTCGGTCGCGCCGGAGGCGGCGACGATGATGCCGGCGCACCAGAGCCAGCCAGGACACGTGTCGCCGGAATTGTTGCGGACGACGTTGTGCCGGATCGCTGCGGTCCAGGAAATTTCGTGAAAGATGCCGCCGCAGCAATTGTTCTCGACCAGGTTCCACTCGGCCGTATAGTTCGTGTTGTCGATATCGCTCCAGATGCCGGGCCCCTGGTTGTCGTGGACCCAGTTGTGCCGGACGACGGCGCCGTCGCTCAAGGTGATCTTGCCGCCACCGGCCTCGAAGGCCGGATCGAACTTCTTCTGGTGATTGTTGAACGCGATCTCGTTGTTTTCGACGATCGGCGCACCGGGCATGGCGGTGCCGTAGCCCGACTGGGCATTGTGGTGGATGCTGTTGCCCGAGACCACGGTGCCGACGCCCATGGAGACGCCGATCCCGGCATTGCAGCAGATCTCGTTGTCGAGGACGCGCCAGCCGCGTCCGTGGGCGGCATAGACGGCCGCATCCTGGTTGCCGGCCGTATAGTTGCGGATCACGAGGTTTCGGATGACGACGTCGCGGGCGGTCCCGTCGAAGGCGCGGCGGACGCCGTTCCGACCATCGAGGACGGCACCCTTCAGCCCGGTGAAGGATTGCGACGGGAGCGGGCTGACATGTTGGGCCGGGTAGAGACCGGGCTGAAGGCAGAAGGCAGCACCCGGGCCTGCCGCTTCCGCCATCTCCTGCAGCCTGGCGCCGGGTTGGACGCGGATTCCCTTGCAGGCGATGTCCTTCGGGCCGGCCGGTCCGAGCAGCCCGGCCGTCTCCGCCGCTCCCCCGGACGGTTTGTGGGGGGGGCCCGCAGCGCCTCCGGCGGCCGGCGCCGGGATCGAGGACAGGAAGGCAAGGACGATGAGGGCCGCCCGCTGATCGCGCATCGCATTCGCTCTCGGAAGTGGGATTCCCGTCGTGCCTTGCCAAACCGGGCACGGCCTTTTGCCGACGGGCACGTCCCGTCGCCCGTTGCTATTTCGCGGCGCCCGAGAGGGCGTCGAAAGCGAACGATCTTCCGGCGGACCCGGGAGCCGGCCGCTTGTACGGCATCCGGTAGATCATCGATGCCGCGATGCCGAAGCCGAACAGGCACCAGAACCAGATCCCGAGCATCGGGCCCTCGAGAGCGACGTCGAAGGAGGCGTCGATCACGAACGCGAGACCGTATGCGACGATCCAGAGCAGCACGTTCGACTGGTCGATATCCCCGCGTCGCCGAGCCTGGACGACGTCCCACAGCAATCGACCGAACCAGGTCGCGAGCAGCAGGATCCAGAGCGAGACCCCCGGCACGCCGGTCCGCGCCAGGAACGTCATGTTGACGTTGTGCGGGCTCCGCAGGGGATTGTCGGAGCGGGCGTTGCTGATCCCATCGACGACCGAAAGATTGATCCCGAGACCCTTGCCCGTCCAGAAATAAGGCCCGTGCAGCGTATAATCCTTGATCCTCTGCCACCAATGCAACCGCCACGTCTTGGTGTCGTCGAGATTGGCGGACTTGCTCTCGCCGAGGATGCTGTTGACATTGTCGACAATCTGCTCGAGCCCGATTTCGCGATGCGAGCCGTCGGGATTGGGCGGCCCGATCTGCTTGATCCCGAGGACGGCCATCAGCCCGAAAAAGACCAGGCACAGGAGCATGATGCGCACGATCTTCCGCATCTGCCGGCCGACGACGGCGGCGAGCAGGCTCGGGACGAGACAGGCCAGCATTCCGCCTCGGCTCGGCGTCAGCAGGGCCAGCCCGAACAGCAACGCCAGGACCCATGGCAGGCTGACCTTGCGCAAGCCGAGAAGCACGAAGATCGTAGCGCCTGCGACGTGCACCGATGCTTCGCCGGGCCTGATCTCGAACATCGGCGTTCCCGACCATGGCCACTTCGGCACAGCGTCGTTGGTGTACTTGGCCAGGAGGAAGAGCGGTCCGCCGATCAGCCCATACAGCCACGCGAAGGACGCGTATCGGGCCACGAGGACGTCGATGCGGTGCGGCTGCTCCAGCAGGAGCGCGGTGACGAAGAACGCGAACAGCCCGTAGAAGACGAGCATGCTGTCGCGGATCGTGTCGAGGCCGTAGATGCCGATGTCGGGCGCGGCACGAATCACGATCAGGACCATCAACCCGGCAAGGATTTGGTTCTGCACCGGCACGAAGGTCGCGAGCACGCACCGTGTTCGGGTCCAGGCGACGAAACCGAGAAGCAGCAGGATTTCGCCCACGAAAAGGGGCGGCACGCCGAGATAGGCGAATCCCTTTCCCAAGACCGCATAGCCGAGCAGCGCAAAGCACCCGAACCGAAGATACGCGTCGCCGAAGTACGGGGTCGGCCATCGCGACGCACGCGCCCGTCCGGTTGCATAGGTCATTTGCGCGAGACCTGCTCGAGTTCGATCGATCGGAGATCCGGCTCAGGATGCCACCGCGGCCCGCGCGGATCGGCGGAGCATCGGTGTCATTCCCGCGACCCGGAAGGGGGAGGCCCAATCCGGTTCGAGCCGCCGCCCTCGAACGGTAAGGCGGGGGCGGGTCCGCCGAACGCATCGGGTCCCGGACCGGGCCGATGCGGCGGGTCGGGCCCACGCTCCCATCGCGGGTCCGACCTGCCCGCGGCCGGATGGGATCAGACGGTGTTCTCGGCCCGACCGACCGTCCTGTCCCGGCGGATCAGCTGGGCCGTGGCCAGGGCGACGAAGCGCGGGATCATCGAGGCATAGCGACGCCATAGCCGCCTGGGCTCGGTTCCCAGGCGAAACGCCCATTCGAGTCCGTTCCGCTGCATCCAGCGCGGCGCTTGGCGCTTGGTGCCGGCCAGGAAATCGAAGGCGGCGCCGACGCCGATCAGCACCGGCGCCTCGATCCGATCCCGGTGGGCGCTCATCCAGCGCTCCTGCTTGGGCGTGCTGAGGCCGACCCACACGATGTCGGGCCTGCTCGCGTTGATGGCGCGCACGATCGCCTCGTCCTCCTCGGCGGTGACGGCGCCGAAGGGCGGGCTGAACGTGCCGGCGACGACCAAGCCCGGATGGGCGGCGCGCAAGGTCTCCGAGAGCTTGTCCGCGAGACCGGGGCCGCCGCCGAAGTAGTAGTGACGGTATCCGAGGGCCGGCGAGATGCGCGAGATCTCCCGCATCAGGTCGGGACCATAGACGCGCCGCACGCGGGGGCGGCCGAGCCTGTGGGCCATCCAGACCAGGGGCATCCCGTCCGGCGTGACCATGCCGGCGCTCGCATGGATCTCGCGCAGGGCGGCGTCGCGCCGGCATTCCATGATGCCGTGGACCCCGGTGACGCAGACGTAGTGGCGCCGGCGCGACCGGATCCAGGCATCGATCGTCATGACCGCATCCTGGAGGGTGATGGCGCTCACCGGAACGCCGAGGATCTCGACGCACGGAGGCCTTGACGGAGCGCTCATGAGGCGGCCCTCAGAAGCGGGCTGACCGTGCCGCCCGGACCTGCCAGCAGCGCTTCGAAATAGGCGATGGTGCGCTTCAATCCGTCATCCAGAGCGACCTTCGGCGTCCAGTGCAGCAGGTTCCGCGCGCGACCGATGTCGGGGCAGCGCTGGGTCGGATCGTCCTGCGGCAAGGGTCGGTACACGATGGCCGAACCGGAGCCGCACAGGTCGATGATGCGGTGCGCGAGCTCGGCGATGGTGATCTCGACCGGGTTGCCGAGATTGACCGGGGCCTCGAGGTCCTGATCCATCGCCATCAGACGCACGAGTCCTTCGACGAGATCGTCGACGTAGCAGAAGGAACGGGTCTGCGATCCGTCGCCGTACAGGGTGATCGGCTCGCCGGTCAGCGCCTGGATGATGAAGTTGGAGACGACCCGGCCGTCCTGCGGATGCATGTGGGGGCCGTAGGTGTTGAAGATCCGCGCGACCCGGATCGGAAGCCGATGCTGCCGCTGATAGTCGAAGAACAGGGTTTCGGCGCAGCGCTTGCCCTCGTCATAGCAGGCCCGCGGTCCGGTGATGCTGACCCGGCCGCGATACGCTTCCGGCTGCGGATGGACGTCGGGATCGCCGTAGACCTCGCTCGTCGATGCCTGGAGGACGGGAATGCGCAGGCGCTTCGCCAGGCCCAGCATGTTGATCGCTCCCATGACGCTCGTCTTCGTCGTCTGCACGGGATCGCGCTGGTAGTGGATCGGGGAGGCGGGGCAGGCGAGATTATAGATCTCGTCGACCTCGACATAGAGAGGAAAAGACACATCGTGCCGCAGAAGCTCGAAAGCCGATTGGTGGGCGAGCTCGGCGACGTTGCTTCGCGATCCGGTGTAGAAGTTGTCGACGCACAAGACGTCGTTGTTCTCCCTGAGTAGCCGGGCGCAGAGATGCGACCCGATAAAACCGGCCCCTCCGGTGATGAGCACGCGTTTCTTCATTGTCTCCATCCCCGTACGATGATGTCGCGTCCTGCTCTCGATTGCCGATCACGTCTCCCGACCGATGCTTCGGACGCATCGGCTCGGAAACCCTGGCTGCTCGATCGGAGCGTGGCGGCCTTGAGCTTGCGCTTGCCGGACGCGGCGCCAAACCGTTCATCGGCAGGATGCCGAGCGTGGAACGCCACCCTTTCGCACTACTCCCGCTGACGGGCGTGTGCTTATGCGGCGCTCAGCTATGGTTGGTGCTCCGACCTCAACCGGATCATCATTGCATCAGAGATATCTGATATTTTTTCGATCAAGTTATATGGTATTACATAGTCTTATACGCTTGCGATGAAATTTTTTGTCCGAAAAAACCCGGAAATTCTTCCCTCAATCAAGTCGGCTCGGTGGCGATGACTAGCCTTCGCGTTCTCATCTCTCACAACCGCTACCAGATCCGCGGTGGCGAGGACGCCGTCGTCGAGGGCGAAGCGGTGGCGCTCGCGCGGGCCGGCTGCCGGGTCGAGACCGTTCTCGTCAGCAACGACATCATCGACAGCCCCGTCGCCCGCTTGCGCGTCGCCATCGAGGCCGCGCACGCGCCGCGCGGGATCGCCCGTGTCCTGGAAGCGGTTCGCGACTTCCGCCCCGACGTCGTGCACGTCCACAATACGTTCCCGCTGGTTTCCCCGGCGGTTCATGCGGCGGTTCGCGCGGTCGGCCCCGCCACCGTGCAGACCCTGCACAATTACAGGATCGTCTGCGCCGGCGCGCTCCTCCTGCGCGACGGACGGCCCTGCGAGGATTGTATCGCGGGCACGCCGTACGCCGCGGCCGTCCATGGCTGCTACCGCGGCTCGCGGATCGGATCCCTCGCGGTCGCCCGCATGATCGCCCATCACCGCCGGGTGGGCACCTGGAAGCACGACGTCGACGCGTTCATTGCCCTGACCGGCTTCGCCCGCGATCGCTTCGCTCGCGCCGGCGTTCCCGCCGAGCGGATCTTCGTGAAGCCCAACGGTCTCGCGGATCCGGGCCCCGTCTTCGACGGCCCGCGGCAACGCCTCCTGTATGCCGGTCGCCTCAGCCCCGAGAAGGGCCTGTCCGTGCTGGCCCAGGCCGCCGCGCAGGCAGGGTTGCCGGTCGATGTCGCCGGTGACGGTCCGATGCGATCGGAGGTCGCTGCCGGCCCCTGGCTCGTCCCGCACGGTGCTCTCGCACCGGCCGAGACGCAGGCGGCGATCGCGCGTGCCCGAGCCCTGGTCGTGCCCTCGCTCTGGTACGAGGGCCTCCCGATGGTGATCATCGAGGCGTTCGCCGCCGGCACCCCGGTGATCGCATCGCGCATCGGCTCGCTCGCCGAACTCGTCGAGGACGGCGTCACCGGCCTTCTCGTGGAACCCGACGACCCAGGGGATCTCGCCCGTGCCCTGAGGCGGATCTCCGGCGATCCGGCCGAGGCGCGGCGCATGGGACGTGCCGGGCGCGCGGTCTATGAGCAGCGCTGGGCCGAGCCGATCACGACGAAGGCCCTGATCTCCGTCTATCGGGCGGCGCTCGCGTCACGGTTTCACGCCCTGAAACGCGCGGCATCCGATCACGGTGGTCGGCACGGCTGCGGAGACGGCGCGTCGCAAGTCTTATGACGACGCAGAAGCCGCTCGACGATGCGATCTCGCAGCACGCATCGGTATTAGTGCCCAAAGAGCTGCGCCGCTGTCCCGAAGAATAGCGTCGAGCGAAGCCGAGGCACCGTAGGCTTTCGCGGTCGCGCCGGATGAACGCAGACGCGATTTCGAGATGATCCATTCGGGTCTCGACGGGAAGACAGGTCGGTCGCCATGCATGAGCTCTCTCGATGGGTCGGCCGCCTCGGCTCGGTGGTGCTCGCCGTCCTGGCGGTGATCGCGGTGGGATGTTCCGCCCACGCGCAGGACGCGGTCTATCGGATCTCGTCCGGCGACAAGATCACCCTGTCCGTGTTCGGTCAGCCGGAGCTGGCCGGGGACTACGTGGTCGGCGGCGATGGCAGCATTCTGCTTCCCATCGTCGGCGACGTCGCGGTCGCGGATCTGACGCTGCCCGAGCTTCAGAAGCGTGTGACGGAAAGGCTCGCCGACGGCTACTTCCATCAGCCGGTCGTGAGCGCCCGGATTTCCGAGATGCGGCCGATCTACGTGATGGGCGACGTCAAATCCCCGGGAAGCTATCCGTTCCGCTACGGTGCCACCGTCCAGAGTGCCATCGCCCTGGCAGGGGGATATGCGCTGCCCGAGCAGGCGCAGATCGGGCTGCGCACGGAGTTTCTCCTGGCCGAGGAGCGCGTGCGAGCGCTCGAGCTGACCCGCCGTACGCTCCTGGTCCGCCGCGCTCGCCTGTCGGCGCAGCTCAACGACGCGCCGAGCTTCGCGCTTCCCGCCGAGCTGACCGAGGACGATGGGACGCGCGCCCTCCTGAAGGCGGAACGCGAGATGCTGGAGACCCAGCAGAAGGCTCTGAAGGCCGAGGTCTCGCTGCTCGAGGCGCAGAAGCCCCGGCTCGAAGCGGAAATCGTGGGAAACAAGGCCCAGTCGGCTTCCGAGCAGGTGCAATTGAACCTGATCCAGGACCATCTTGCCGACTACAACAAGCTCATGAGCGACGGTCTCGCGCGGCGCTACACCGGGATCGAGCTCAAGCGCGAGGAAGCGCGCAACAAGGGAAACATCGCGCGCCTCTCCTCGGAGCTGGCCCGTCTCGAGCTGGGCATCGGCGATCTCGCCGTGCGCGTGCTCGACACGCGGAACACCTACAAGCGGCGCGTCATCGTCGAGTTGCAGGAGCTGCGCTCTCGCCTGGCCGAGGTCGAGACGAGCCTCCCCACGGCGCGGGAGGTCCGCGAAGCGCGCATCCAGCAGGGCGGCACCCTCGGCATCGCCACGTCGCAGGAATTGAACCGAAGCGCCTTCGTCACCCGGCGCCAGAACGGGAAGGCGGAGACCGTGCGCGTGACGCTGACCACGGTCCTTGCGCCGGGCGAGATCGTCGAGATCCGCCGGGACGGCGCAGCGTCGGATGCCCTGGCGCAAGGCGGCGCGAGCAACGGCGTCACCGCCAATGCCACGGCCTCCGACCGCGCAGCGCAACGCCCGACCACATGGACCTCCGCGGATCCGACCGACAAGTACCCGGGCGCTCTGCTTCGATAACCGATCGGCGCCGCGGGCATCGTCCGACCGCGTACCCGGCCCGACCGCGAGCGGCGCCCCGGAAGGCGCCACCGATGCCAGACCACCGGGCGGCCGAGCGGATGCTCTACGCCTCGAAGACGATCCGACAGCCTTCAACGACGAGGACGACATGAACCAGTTGCCGCGGTTCGATCCCCACCTCAGGGAGACGAGCGTCCGTGATCACTACGACGGCGTCGCGCAGTCGGCGATCAAGATGATCTTGCGTCGCCGCCGGCTCATCGGGGTGGCGCTGGTGGCCGGGTTCGTGATGGGCATCGCCGGGCTGATCCTCATCAAGAAGACCTATACCGCAGACGCCTTGATCCAGCTGACCTTCAGCCGCGACGAGCAGACGCGGACGGGATCATCGGCGCAATCGACCGGAACGGCGGTCGAAGCGTCGGCCCTCGTGGAGAGCGAAGCGCGCCTGCTCCGCTCCAGGGCCGTCGCCCGCCGGGTCGTCGCCCGCCTCAACTTGGCGGCAGACCCGGAGTTTGCGCCCGCGACCCCGTTCATCCTTCGTTTCGAAAGCTGGCTGCCCGACAATCTCCGCACCATTCGCCCTTGGCAGACGCCGTCCTCGGACCAGACGTTTCGCGAAGACCTGATCGCGCACGCACTTCTTCAGGGGCTCTCCGTCACCAACGACATTCGATCCTACATCATCGGCGTTTCGTATGCTTCGGCCGATCCGGAGCGATCAGCGAAGATCGTCAATGCGTTCCTGGACGAATACATCAGCAACAACATGGAGACCGGCGTCAGGGCTGCCCAGCGGACAAGCGACTGGGTCGCCTCGCAGATCCGTCAGACCCGCGCGTCGCTCGACATCGCCGAGTCGGCCGTGAACGCGTATCGGCGCCAGTCGGGATTTCTCGAGCTGTCGACCGACGGTGGAATGCCACAGCAGCAACTGCAGAACCTGTCCGCCCGTCTCGATGCGGCGACCGCTTTGCGCCTGGCCGAGGAGGCGAGGGTCGCACACGCCAAAGAGGTCTTCGTCGCCGGAGGCGTTCCGTCCGCGGAAGACCTCGCCGGTGCTCCGGTGATCCGGGAACTTCTGGAGAACCGCGAGAAGCAGCGGAGGGACCTGGCGGAACTCGCCCTCAACGGACCGAAGCATCCCGGCCTCTCGCGCGCGCGATCCGCGCTCGACGACACGGAGACGCGCCTCCACGCGGAGATCGAGGGAGCGATCAAGGAATTGGACGGCCGCTTGAGATCCGCCGCCGACGCGGAGGCAGCGCTCGCGGCTCACATCAGGCAGACCAAGGACACCGCGATCGACTCCAAGAAGCGCGAGACCCAGCTGAAGAGCCTTCAACTCGACGCGACCTCGTTGCGTGACAGGCTGAAGGTGCTCACCGAAAGCTATGCCCAGGCCATCGCCGCAGCGGGCCTGGCGTCCACCAGCGCGCAGGTCGTGATGCGGGCCGAGGCGATCCCGCTTCCCTCGGGACCGAACCCGGTCGTGATCTTCGCCGTGGCGATGCTGGGCGCGACGGCGATCGGGATCGGCGGCGCCTACCTGCTGGAGAACCGGCACGACGGCCTCCGCTCGGAGGCCGAGCTGTCGGCCGAGACGCAGACGCCGTGCCTCGGCATGATCCCCGACCAGCCGAAGCGCCCGAAGCCGAGCGACAAGCGCCTTTTCGAGGAGGCGATCCGGTTCCTGGCGGCCTCGATCGACGTGCAGACCGCCGCCGCCTTCGGCCGCGTCCTCCTCATCACATCGTCGGTTGCCAAGGAAGGCAAGTCGGACGTCGGCCGCGCCCTGGCGACCGAGGCGGCCAGGAACGGCGGGAGAGCTCTCATCGTCGATGTCGCGTCGCGGTCGACCGAGGAAACAGGCACCCTATCCCTGCCGCTCGATGCGGCGGTGAGCGACCCTGATGCCTTCCTGAGGGATTTCGCCGACGATCCGGTCGTCCGTTTGGCAGCGCCACGCTGGATCGCTTCCGACCATCTCACCTGCATGCGTCTCGCAGCCTTCATCGAACGGGTGAGGTCCTCGTTCGAGATCATCATCCTCGAAGCTCCGCCGGTTCTGCAGTCGCTCGACTTTCTGCCGCTCGCAAGGCTGGCCGATCTCGTGGTTCATCTCGCCCGGTGGGGCACGACGCCTCGGGAGACCATCGCGGCCGCCTTCAAGCGGTTCGATAGCCTTTCGGTTCGCGTCTGCGGGACCTTGATGACCCACGTCGATCCAGCGACGAACCAGGGCGCCGGCAGGAGCGGTCGAGGCGCGTCGTCCTGGGACCGAAGGGACTCTGCCGCGAAAGGGCCCTTCCTCGGCTCCATCCGCTCGGCGATGAAGCGCACACGGGCTTCGCAGCTGCTGAAACACTGAGGATTCCGCGCTGCCCACGCGAAGGACGGCACGGCGTCGACGACCGTTCCGCGCGGCCGGTCGCTCTCCAGGCCGCGAACGTCCACGAGGCGAATGTTCCGGAGCCGCGCACCGTCCCCGTCGCCCTCGACCGCGACGGATCGGGCGCTCATTTGCGGCGTCTCGACCGGCCCCGACAGGGCGGATGGCGATGCCGAACCGATCCGACCTGTGCCGTCCCAGGGTCCCGGCCGACGAGGGCGACCGCGTGCCGGGCCCGGCTCAGGGCGCCCGGCAATTCATCGCATCGGCGGCCTCGGCGACGCTCAGCGACCGCCGGCGAACCTCGAGCGGGACGTCCGGTCGTTCCGATACCGCCGTCGCCTCGCGCCTAAGTGCCTGGTCGCACGCGCACGAGCGGTGCCCGGCCGCATCGTAGCAGGCGTCGTGGCGCTGGCAGGCGGCGTCGAGGGCGTCGGTCGGCGGCAGGTCGGCGCCGCGCTGGCCCGCACCGCAATAGTTGCCGTGAAACAGTTCCTTGCCCGTTAGCACGTTCGCGAGGTCGCCCTTCGGCGGGGGCGCCTCCTGCGGCGTGCCGCTCGGGTTCAGGTCGTTCGCCGGTCCGCCGGACTTGCTGGCCGACCCACGCAGCGTCTTGGGAATGCCCGATCGCGCATCGGGCTCTCCCAGACTTTCTCCGGTGCGGGAGTTCGGATCGGACAGGTCGGGAAGCGGCGGCGGCGGACCCGGCCTCGCCTCCTCAGAGCTCGTCGAACCCGGATCGTCCTCCGTCGTCTGCGCCACGGCACCGTGTGCCAGGAACACCGCCATGGAGAGGACCAGCGCAACCAGGGTTTTCAAGTCCGACTCCCGTGGAGCGAGGCGAGCACGTCGTTCGGCGCGCCTGGCCGGCGCCATCGGCCCTCCGAGACGGATCGCCTCGAAATCGAAGTCTCCGAACGCAAAAACGGTCCTCGCCTGGGTAGGGGCGGGACGCGGACCAGATACGGCGACGTCGAGGAAAGCGTTCCACGCCCTGTGCCGGAAAGCGCGATCGAACGGGACGACGGGGGGATCGCCGTCCCGACGATGTCGCTGCGCGTCGGCATGACCGCGACCGCGTGGAGCCCGCGGTAAATGCCAGCGAGCGACCAGGCTCACCCGTTCGCCGGCACGGAGGCTGCCGACGACAGCCTGCCTGCGCGACGGATGGGAAGCGGGATGCCGGGCATCAGCCGGCTCGCCGACGCGGATTGCGCAGGCCGCACGTGGCTGCCGGCGAGGAAGCCACGATCAGAGATCACGCAAAGGTGAAGTCAGGCTTATCTAAGGTTGCCGATATCAAGCGGAACAATGCCCGAAGCCGTGCCGTTGCTTGGCGTCTGACGGCATGCCTCGGGCGCGTTGGGGTCTGCAGTTGGACGTCGAGAATTTCGAAGCTTATCACCGCCTCTACGGCGGTGTCGCCGACCTGTCGCGGATCGGCGCCGGCTTCAGCGCGCGCCTCAACGTCATCCGCCTCCCGCGCCTGGTGCTGCATGAACGGCGCGTGGAAGGCGTCTTGTCGAACCGCACCTGGGCGTGCGTCGGCCGCCACGGCTTCGATCACATCACGCTCCATCTCCTCAGATCCGGGGATTTCGTGTCCGGTCCGCCCGGTGCCGAGCGGCGGCTTCAGCCCGGCGAGGTCGTCGTGCTCGACACGAGCCGCCCCCACGTCTCCCGCATGACGACGCGCGCGGACCTGCTCTCGATTCAAGTGGCACGCGCCCACGTCGCGGAGGCGATCTCCGATCCGGCCGGGATCCACGGCACCGTCCTGCCGGCCGCGGCTTGCGGCCTGCTCACGGATTTCCTGGCCTCGCTCACGCGGCGATCCGCATCGCTGCGGCCGGATCCGTCGGCCCACGTCGCAGCGGCGGCGATCAACCTGCTGAGCCTAGGCCTCAGGGGCCTGCCGGCCTCGGCCGAGGCGCTTCCGGCCGAGGCGGGGGACGCGCTGCGGCGCCGGCGTGCCGAGGCCTTCATCGCGACGCGCCTGCCGGACCCGAACCTCGACGCGCATGCCGTCGCGGACGGGATCGGGATCTCGCGCTCCGTCCTGTACCGGGTCTTCGGCGTGGATGGCGGGGTGAGGCGGTTCATCCAGCAGCGACGCCTGGACGAGCTGCGCCGCGCCCTCCTGCGCCCCGGCGAGACGCGCCGTCTCGGAAGCCTCGCCTACGCCCACGGCTTCGCCACCGAAAGCCATTGCAGCCGCGCCTTCGCGGCGGCCTTCGGCCTCCCGCCGGGGCAGTTCCGGACCGAGCTGACGCGCCCGGATGCCGACGAGGCGATCGATCGCGAGGACAGCCTCATCGGCTTGGCCAGGGCGCTGTACTGACGATCGGCCCCGGCGCCAGGATCCGCGCACGCGCCGCATCGAGCCCGCGCGCGCCCGCGCGCGCCCGCGAAGGTCCGTGAAACCCGCTTGCCCGGTGCCACTTATCGCAGGGGAAACGGCGGGAGGAAACGGATGGCAGGCACGATCGACCGCGCGACGCTCGACCGTCTGATCGCCCTGGGGCGCGAGCGCGGGGAGCTGACCGCGAGCGAGCTTCAGGCGGCTCTGCCGGTCGAGACCTTCGACGTCGACGCCCTCGTCCTGGTGATGCTGGAATTGGAGGCGGCGGGGGTGAGCGTGGAGCCGGATGCGTTCGGCCCGCGCGCCGAGACCGACGCCGCGCCGCGCCTGACCCTCGCGAGCCCGGAGCCCGGCGTGCCCCGCGTGATCGCACCGACCGGCGAGGGCGAGCCGGTCGCGGCCGCCGCGCCGGCGGCCGAGGCGGCGGAGCCCGAGGCCGACGAGACCGAGCCGGTCGGACGCGTCGTCCTGCTCGCCGGCCTCCTGGTGCTACTGGTGCTCGGGACGATCCTGGTCCTGGCCTAAGATGCGGAGCGAGGCGGCCGGGCTTGTCGATCCGGTCCGCGCGCCATCGCGTTGGCGCCTCGCAGCCGGCGCTGCGCCGCGCAGGCCGAGACGTCACGAAAGGCTACGCTTCGCGGCCACCGAGCCGTTGACGCAGTCGACGCACCCTTCCCGCCGTACATCGGACGGCCCCGATCCCGGGCCGCATGCGCGACGATCCACGAGACGACGCGGCGCGCCCTGACGGCCGGCGTCTTCGCGCGCCGGCCGCATCGTCGTTCGGCGTCAGGCGAGCTTGCGACCGTCGGCGGCGTAGCGGTCGATGGCCGAGGGCAGCTCGCGCGAGAGGCGCGACAGGAGCGCGGAGCGGCTCAGGCCGGTCTGCTGGGTCAGGTGGTCGAGGGTCTCCGGGCCGATGGCGCGCTCGAGATCGGCCTCGTGGATGTCGCGGTTGGCGCCCTGGTTGATCCAGGAATTCGCCGTCTCGCCGTGGCCGCCCTTGGTGAAGTGGTCGACGAGCTCGCTCAGGCCGCTGGCGATCAGGCCGCCGACGCCGGCCGAGCCGACGCCACCGAGGAGCCCGCCCAGGCTCGAGAGGCCGCCGCTGCCGGACGAGGTCGTGGAGCGGCTCGACACCGGCGGAATCGTCGCGTGCCCCGGCGTCGCATCATGCCCCTTTAGGAGCTCGGCGAGCTTGTCGCGGTTCTGGTAGCCGGCCACGGCCAGAAGGCCCAGCAGCGCGGTCATCGAGGGATAGCCCTTGCTCATCGGTCGTCCTTTTGGGTTGGAAGGTGGAAGGTCCGGCACCGGACCGGTGCTCGAAGGGAGCGGGAGCGCGCGCCGCCCGCCGATCCGCGCGGCGTCCCGCGCGCTCAGGATCGGGGGACCGGACCCGCAGCGTTGGCGAGCCCGGCGGGGTCTGCGATCACGGGCAGGGGTGACGGTCGCCGTCGTTGCCGAGGTAGGTCCCGCTGGCGGCATCGTAGGAGCGGAAGCGGCGCGCGCAGGCGGCGACCGCCTCGGGATCCGGGCCGCCCTGCACCACCACCGGCGCGGCCTGCGCCTGCGCGTTCGCGATGGCGCCGCCGATGATCGCCCCGGCCGCCAGGCCTGCGACGCCCGCGCCCACCGCCGCGCCGACGCCGGGCCCGCGACGATGGCCGTAGCCGCGTCCATAGCCGTACCCCCGCCCGCCGCGCCAGCCGTGACGATGACCGAAGCGGCGATACTGCACGTAGCCGGTCGGCAGGTCACCGCGCACCAGCGCCTCGACGGGGGCGCTGGATGCCGGGGCGGCCTGGGCCGGCAGACCGACCAGGGTGGCGGCGACGGTGGCGGCGCGGGCGAGGGTCAGCTTCATCGTGGATCGTCTCCTGATGGGCGGGGGAAGGGGGATGCTTCAGTAGCCGCGGCGGTTCGGCGGGGCGGCGGAGCGGCCGGCGAGGCGGCGGCTGACGTAGGCGATGACCTTCGGGAGCAGAAAGGCGGTGAGCAGCTTGCGGATCATGGAATGCGTCTCCGATGGGATGGGTTCAGGACCTGGAACGGGACAGCCAGCCGACCGCGAAGGCGACGGCGGCGAGGCCGACCAGGGCGGAGACGCGGTTGTCGTCGGCGTAGCGCGCTGCCTGCTGGCCGTAGGACGATCCGCGCTTGCGGGCGTGGCGGGTGAGATCGCGGCCCTCGTCGATCCAGCGGCCGGCCCGGTCCTCGACCGCGTGGGCGAGGGCGCGCCCGTCGTCGAGGAGGTCCTCGGCCCGGTCGCGGGCGCGGCCGTAGGCGTATTGCGCGCCGCCGGCCGCCTGGTTCACGGCGCCGTGGACCTGGCGGCCCGGGTCGCCGGTGAGGCCGCCGAGCGCGCTCTGGGCACGGCCCTTGAGGTGGCGCGATGCGCCGCGGAACTGGTCGCCGTTCATGGATCTCTCCTGGCTTTCGAAGTATCGGGCGGCGGTCGGGCCCCGGTCGGGTCGCCCGCCGCCGTGCCGGATCAGCGCTTGCCGCCGACCTTGTCGACCAGCGACGACACGCCGTCCTTGGCCTCGCCGACGGTGCGCTGGGCCTCGCCCTTGAGCTCCTGGGCCTTGCCTTCGACCATCAGGCCGTCGTTGCCGGTGACCTTGCCGGCGGCCTGCTTGATGTTGCCGGCGGCCTCGTTGGCGAGGCCCTTCAGCTTGTCGGTGGTGCTGCTCATGGGATGGCTCCTTGCGCGGGAAGGGACGGGTTCGGGGGAGCCGGCCGGTCGCATGGACCGGCCGGTCGTTCGCCGAGCGTCGGGCTGAGCCGAGCTCGAGTTCAGCCGGGACTCGGCTCAGGCGCGGCGGGCGTCGTAGCCGGCGACCAGGGTCGGCGGCTTCGGGGCGCCGAGGCGGCCGCCGAGGAAGCCCGCGAGCGCGCCGAGGATCAGCGCGAGGGCGCCGTAGAACGCGCCCTGCGTGGCCGCGCTGCGGGTGGCCTCGGCTGCGGCGGACGCCTTCTGCTTGGCGTCGGCGAGCGCGGCGTCGTACTGCTTCTCGTAGTTCTGAATCTGCGTCTTGGCCTGGTCGACCGGGATGCCCTGGGCCTTGGCCAGCGCGTCGGCGGCGCGGTTCTCGGCCTGGGCCTTCTGGGCCGGGTCGCCGGACAGCAGGGCACGGACCGCCGAGGCGGCGGCATCGCGCAGGGCCTGCGGGTCCTGGCCGGCCGCCTGCTGGCGCACCGACTTCTCGATCCCGTCGAGCGGGTTCGAGATCTGCGCCAGCGACGGGGCCGCCGCCTGCGCCGCGGTCTTCACGGTGCCGCCGACGAGCGAGCCGGCGCCACCGAGCGTGCTGGTCACGCCCGAGAAGGCGCCGCCGATGAGGCCGCCTGCGGCCGAGGTGAGCAGGTACAGCACGACGAGGGTCGTCACCGCCCAGGCGACGAGGCCGTGCAGGCCGGCAGCCCCCGTGACGGGCTTGCCCGAGAGGCGCCCGGCGATGAGCCCGCCGGCGAGCGAGGCGACGATGCCGGAGCCGACGAACCAGAGGCCGGCGCCGAGCGACAGGGTCGAGGCGGTCGGGTTGTCGACCGCCGGGCCGCCGACGCTGGACAGGCCGACGCCGACGCCGAGCATGTTGAGGATGACCTGGGTCACCAGCGCCGTCGCGGCGCCGGCGAAGATCGCGCCCCACGACACCTGGTTCAGCAGGACGGTTCGGACGCCGGCCGAGGCCGCGGCGGGAGGGGTCGCGAGGAGGGGGGAAGTGGACACGTACGGGTACTCCGGGTCGTCGGTCGTCCGAGAAGCTCGGTCGTTCGAGGGGTCGGTGGGTGGAGGCGGGATGAGCGGCCGCCCGAGCACGCGCGGCCGGGCCGATCAATCGCGGCCGTGGATCAGCAGGCCGAGGCCGTAGCCGAGGAGGCCGGCCACGAGCAGCGCGGCCATCGGGTGCTCGGCGATCCGGCCGGCGGCCTCGCGCCCGCCCTGGCGCAGGGACCGGGCGCCGGTCTCGTAGGCGTCCTCGGCCCGGTCGTAGGCCTTGCCGCCGGCGCTGCGGACGTAGCGCTCGCCGCGCTCGTAGCCGTCCTCGGCGGCGCCCTGCGCCCGGCGCGCGCGGTCCTCGACGTCGTTGGAGCCGACGAGGCTTCCGACCGCGTCGCGCACCCGGCCGCCGATGTCCCGGGCGGCGTCGGCGACGTGCTCGGCGGCGTCGCGCACGGTGTCCTTGCCCTGGCCGTAGAGGTTCTCGGCGGAGCCCTGCGCCTCGCGGGCGCGGCCCTCGACCGAGTCCCGCTTCGAGCCGGTGAGGTCGCCGACGGCGCCCTGCACCTTGCCGCCGAATTCCTTGGCGGCACCCGTGACCCGATCCGTATCAACCATGATGTCCGTGTCCTGAGTTAAAAACGTTGCAGGAGATGCGCAGTGTCGTCGATGCTACGTCTTGGGCCCGACGTTCGGTTTCACCGCATCGCTCGGTAATTTCTGCTGAGCCTTGCCTTCGGTCTCGGCCTTTTCGTCGCCGATCAACTTGCCGATGGCTTCCTTGACCGAGCCCTTTATCTTTTCCGAAGCCTCGGATGACTTTTGTGCGCTCATCGGTGTCTCCGCAGCGACCGAGACGAAGTTCGTTGCCTGAGATGGTCCGCCGATCCGGCGGGACAATGATGCAGACGTACCAGTCGGGCAGTCTTTATTTCTCGGTCGGCGACAGCGGGAACCCGTTGTCCCGCCCCCAGACGATGGCTTCCGTGCGCTTGTGGACGTTGAGCTTCCGGTAGAGCGACGCGGAATGGTTGCGCACCGTGTTCTTGGAGAGGTTGAGCCGCTTGGCGATCGCCTCGTCGCCCTGGCCCTGGCAGATCAGGTCGAGGATCTGGCGTTCCCGGACGGTGATGTTCGGGGCGATGCCGTCCTTGTGGCCGGTCCCCGGTCGCCGGAGGTTGGCAAGCTTCTCGATCAGGCCGCGGCTGAACCAGGAGGTGTCGGCCATCACCGCCTCGACCGCCTCGAACATGTCCCGCTCGCTGCGCTTGCGATCGGTGATGTCCTGCAGGACGAGCAGGGCGAAGACGGCGTCCCCGATCTCGACGCGCTCGGCCGAGGCGAGGCAATCGAGGTTCGTCCCGTCCTCGTGGCGCATGCAGACCTCCAGACCGAGCACGAAGCCGGTGCGCAACAGGGCGGTCTCGAACTTGGACCGCGCCGCATCGTGGACCCACAGGCCGAACTCGGCGGGCGAGCGTCCCAGGACGGCGTCGGCGGCGTAGCCGAAGACGCGCGCGAAGGCGTCGTTCACGCCGGTGATCCCGAAGCCGTCGGCGCGCGCGAGCAGGGTCGGCACCGGCGTCAGCCGGAACGCCTTGGCGAAGCGCTCCTCGCTCTGGCGCAGCGCCGTCTCGGCCTTCTTGCGCAGCTCGAGGTCGGCGAAGGTGAACAGCATGCACGGCTCGTCGCCCAGCTCCATCGGCTGGCCGGCGACGATGACGAACCGTGTGCCGCCGTCCGGCAGGTCGAGGCACGCCTCCATCTGCGGGATCGTGGCGCCGGCGTTGAGCCGGTTGACCGCCAGGTCGCGGTTGCGGGCGTTGGCCAGCACGTCGACCTCGTAGACGCTGCGGCCGATCACGGCATCGCGGGTGTAGCCGGTCATCTCGAGGAAGCCGGTGTTGACCTTGACGTGACGCAGGTCGGACAGGCGGCAGATCACCGCCGGGGCCGGGTTGGCGTTGAAGGTGGTCTCGAAGCGGTCCTCGGCCTCGAACTGCTCCGAAACGTCCTTGAGGATCAGCGCGAGGCAGCTCGGCGTGCCCGCGTGGTCGGTCGCCACGAGGCTGCGCAGGGAATGGACGAAGTCGACACCGGGCCGGTCGGTGCGCTTCACGTCGACGATGACGTCGTGGAAGCGCTCTCCGGAAACGACCCGCTCCATCGGATACTGGTTCGGGGTGTGGTTGTTGCGGTAGCGCAGGGCGAAGCGCTCGCGGTAGATCTCCACCGTCTCGCCGAGCTCGCCGAGGGATTCGGCGCCGTGCATGGCAAGCGCTGCCGCGTTGGCGTAGGCGATGGTCTGGTCGGGCTCGACCAGGATCACCCCTTCGCTGAGGCCGGCGACGATCTGCCGGAGCTCGTGCCTGTCGACGCCCGCAACCACACTGCCCACCTTCTCGACCGCAAGAAAACCGAAGCGCGAAACAGCGACGTCCGCCCGCGGTTCCAGGATTTGTTTTCGGCCGAACTGGTACAGTCGGACGCCTGTGCTGGGGGCGCGCCGCCAGCCGCCCCGCCTCATCCTTCAAGGCGTCGCCTGGACGACCGCCTCGACCGGTCGGCCGCGCCTCTCGTCCTTCTCGGCCATCGTCGCGTCTTCGCCCGGCCGCACGAAGATCTGCCCGGGATCGATCAGGCCGGGATCGCGGATCTGGCTCCGGTTGGCGTCGTCGATCACCGCGTACCGGTCGCCCGCGCCGTAGGTGCGCCGGCCGATCTTCCACAGGCCGTCGCCGCGACCTGATCGAGCCGGACCGTGCAGGCCCCCGGCTCGACGCCGCGCCCGCGGCCCGATCCCGACAAGCAGGCCGATGAGCGAAAGCAAGGCCGCGTCCCTGCACCGCGGTCCTCGTCGCCGGCTGGCAACGTCAGAACGCAACGAACAGGAGCGGCATGCAAACCGATCGGCAGGCCGCACCATGCCCCGTGGGCGCCGTCGTCGGCGCTCGGCTGTCCCGGCGAACGCGCGCGCCAGGGGCATCGGCGTCGGCGTCGCCCGCGGTCCGAGCGATGCCCGGGACGACGTCGCGATGCCGGGGTTCCGCGGCCGGGCTCGGCGTGAACTGGTATAGCCGGATCATTGACGTGAACGTGATCGATCATCCAGAACCCGGGGCACGAGCCGGACCGTAGAGGGGCAGGCAAAGCGACTTCCTCTACGAACAAAGGACGCCCCCTCCTCATGCACATCAGTACTGCGTCCGAAGAACTCTCGCCGAACGAGGGGTTGCCCCGTCATGTCCAGGACATGATCGGCCGGCGACTGGACGAGCTCTTCCCAGCGGTCGCCGACGCCGACCCCGAGACGAGGCTCGGCCAGGTCCTGCTTCGGCTCAGGGCCGCCCTGCTGGACGCCCAGGCGGAACGGCAGGTCTCGAAGGCGTTCAGCGACAGCCTGATCGCGGCGGTGCCGCGCCTGCGCCGCTTCGCGATGATGCGCACCCGGAGCGCGGCCGAGGCCGACGACCTGGTCCAGGCGACGCTGCTGAAGGCGTGGGAGCACCGCTCCCGCTTCCAGGCCGGCACGAACCTCGTCGCCTGGCTGTTCACGATCCTGCGCAATGCGCACATCAACCAGGGCAAGCGCTACCGGCGCGAGGTCCGCGACGTCGACGGCGCCTTCGCCGCGGCGCTGACGTCGCCGGCCGAGCAGGAGCATCGGATCGGGCTGATCGAGCTGCAGACCGCCCTGGCCGATCTCCCCGTCGAGCAGCGCGAGACCCTGCTCCTCGTGGTGCTGGAGGGCCTGCCCTACGAGGAAGCGGCCCTCGTCCTCGGGTGCCAGCCGGGCACGGTGAAGAGCCGGGTCAGCCGGGCGCGCGAGCGCCTTTCGCAGATTCTGGGCATCGCGTGAGGGATGCGGCGGCCGAGGGAGCGCGCGAGCCGACGGCCCCGTTCGATCCGACAGCCGCCTCCACGCAGGACCGGGCGGGCGTCGACGGCGACCTCGCGCAAAGTGCGCCCGCGTTGCGAGATGCCTTCTGAAAGCGGTCGCCCTCGTCTACGGCAGCGCCGCGTTCGGGTTCGGCACGGCGTGCGATCCGTCAGGCCCCCCGGCAAGCAGGCATCGTGACCGTCGGAAGCTTGCGGATCCGCCGCGAGCCCCGACGCCGCTTCACGTTGTCTCGATCTGACCACATCGTCCGTTCCGCGGCGGAGCCGATGCCGCCCCCGGTCGTTCAGGCGATCGGGGCATTCTCCGTTTCCCGTGGATCGATCGCGACGATGCCGAAGGCTCCGCCATGGCTGCTCACGCGCGGCACGCTCGCCGTGGCGGCCATCGCCGTCCTCCTCGCGGCCGCCGCGCTCGCGATCTACCTCGCCCAGGCGACGACGCTGGTCATCGCGGTCGCCCCGCGGGACGGCACCGAGCCCGGACTGATCAAGGCCTATGCCGACGCCCTCGACGCCGGCGGCGAGAACGTCCGCCTCAAGATCCTCCCGTTCGACGACGTCCGCGAGAGCGCTGCGGCGCTCCAGGACGGGCGCGCCGACCTTGCGGTGGTCCGGCCCGACGTCGACCTGCCGACCAACGGCCTGACCCTCGCAATCCTACGGGACCAGGCCATGATCATCGTCTCGCCGGAGGCGGCCGGGATCGACGACTTCCCCAAGCTCGGCGGCAGGCGCCTCGGCATCGCCGCGCACAAGGACGCCGACTTCTCCCTGCTGAAGAGCCTCCTCGGCTATTACGGCCTCACCCTGGAGACCGAGGTCGCCGGGGCGAAGGTCCCGGCCCATTCCGTCCTGCTCGTCCCGGTCGAGGCGACCGAGGTCGGCACGGCCGTCCAGGCCAGGAAGGTCGACGCGATCGTTAGCATCATCGCCCCGTCGGCGCCGAAGGCCTTGGCCCTCGTCGAGGCGGTGAAGGCCGTCAGCAAGGGCGGCAAGGTCAACTTCGTCGGCGTGCCCGACGACGCCGCCCTCATCGAGCGCTTCCCGCGCCTGCAGGCCGTCACGGTCCCCGGGGGATTGTTCGGCGGCAAGCCCAAGCTGCCGGGCGACGACGTCAAGACGGTCGGCGCCTCGTACCGGCTGATGGCCCGAGCCTCCCTGAGCCGGGTGGTCGCGGCCGACGTGACCCAGCACCTGTTCGAGCTGCGCACCGCCGCGGCCAAGATCAGCGACGCGGCCGAGTACGTGCTGGCGCCGGCCTACGACACGACGGTCGCGGCCACGAGCGCGCGAATCCCGATCCATCCCGGCGCGATCGACTATTACGAGCGCGAGCAGCACAGCTTCGTCGACCGCTACGGCGACACCCTCTACCTGCTGGCGGCCCTGGCCGGCGGCCTGTTCTCGGCCGTGGCCTGGCTCCGCCAGCGGTTGGCCGGCCTGCGCCGCGAACGGATCGACGAGGTGACGGATCGGCTGCTGGCGATCATCGACGAGGCCCCGACCCTGCGCGACCCGGCCGCCATCGAGGCCCTGAACAGGGAGATCGACCGGCTCGCGACGGACGTAGTCCGCTACGCCCGCGAGCGCGCGCCGGAGATGCGGACCATGGCCGCCGTCGGCATCGCCATCGAGACCGCCAAGGCGACCGTGGCCGATGCCCGCAACGCAGTGTCCGGAGGCGACGCCCCCGGCAGCAAGCCGCCCTTCAGGCCGAGGCTTCACCTGGCGGGCGGCGGCGAGGGCTGACGGCGCTTCGCGCCTGCCGAGGATGCCTGAAAGGATGTCGGCGCGACCCCGGCTTCGGCGGCGACGTCACGTCCTCGCGGTCACCGGCTGGCCGGCCGAGCCGAAGCCGCGCTTCGCGCCGGCGCGGTTGACGACGCCGAACCGCAGCACCGCCTGCTCCAGGTAGTCGATCGCCGCCACCAGGTGATCGCGGGCCGCCTCGATCGCCTCGGCCCCGTCCTCCGGCCGGGTGTCGGCGAGCTTCACCGCGGCGATCAGCACGCGGTCGCGCTCGTCCTCGATCCGCCGGTCGCGCTCGACCGAGCCGCGGATCTCGGCATCGAAGGCATCAACCACCGACCACGGGAGGGCGTCCGCGCCGACAGGGCCGACGAACTTCTCGGCGTGGCGCCGGGCGGCGGCGGTGGCCCGTCGCAGGCTGGAGGCGAGCTCGGCGTCCATGGGGTTGTTCCGATCCTTGTACGCTGCACCGACGGTTTCAGCGCGCGCGCGTTCCCTCCCTACACCCCGACGCGCCGTCATGCAGGCGCCGACCCAAGGCGGAGCCTGACGACGGGATGGCCCTGGGCGGGCGCAACGCGCCCGGCCCGAGCGTCAGGGCAGGGGCGCCTCGCGCGTCATCCAGGCCTCGATCCGGGTGACGTCGGCCTGCGACAGGCCGTGGCCGCCCGGGAGGACCGCGTGCTCGACGCGGGCGCCGGCCGCGGCGAGCAGCGCGGCCAGCCCTGCCGCGTTGTCGCCTGGGACGATCGGGTCGGCGGCGCCCGAGAGCATCAGCACCGGCCGGCCCGAGAGGTCCGCCGGCGCGGGGTCGGACAGCGGCATCATCGCCCGGAGCAGCACGGCGCCCGCCAGCGCCTCGGGGTGCAGCAGCAGCATCGCGGCGGCGATGTTGGCGCCGTTCGAGAAGCCGAGCGCCCACGGCGCCGGAAGCCCGTAGCGCGCCCGCGCCGCGGCGACGAACCCGGCGAGGTCGGCCGCCCGGCGCCGCACGTCCGCAGCATCGAACACGCCCTCGGACAGCCGGCGGAAGAAGCGCGGCATGCCGTTCTCGAGGACCGGCCCGCGCGGCGACAGCAGGGCCGCGCCGGGAGCGACCATGCGACCGAGGGGCAGCAGGTCGGTCTCGTCACCGCCGGTGCCGTGCAGGAGGAGGAGGGGCGGGACGGGGGCGCGGCCCGGCTCGAAGCGGTGGACGAAGCCGAGATCGGGGTTGGGCATGTTCGGGCTCCCAAAGCGTGGGGCAGGACGATCCCGCCCCGCATTCGCGCGGGGCGGGACGACGGATCAGGCGAGGTCGGGCAGCGCGGCCGCGATCCGCGCCCGGTGCGGCTCGAGGCCGGCGGGCAGCTTCAAGGCGCTGCCCAGGGTGGCGAGCGGCTCGTCGACGGTGAAGCCCGGCACGTCGGTCGCGATCTCGAACAGCACGCCGCCGGGCTCGCGGAAATACACCGAGCGGAAGTACTGGCGGTCGCGCTGCTCGGTCACGGCGAGGCGGTGGTGGGTCGAGAGCCGCTCGACCATCGCCGCCTGGGCCGCGTCGTCGGCCGCTCGGAAGGCGATGTGGTGCACCGATCCGGCCCCCGGCCGCCCGCTCGAACGGTCGGCCGCCGTGGCGAGCGTCACGAACCCGCCGGCCGCCGCGCTGCCGGCGAAGCGGATCGATGCGCCGTCGCGTGCGGCCTCGCGGAACCCGAGGCCGTCGGTGAGGATCGCGGCGGTCGGGCCGGTCTCGGCCAGGAGCAGCGTGACGCCGTGAAGGCCGCGCAACGCGTGCTCGGCCGGCACGTCGCCGCCGTCCCGGGTCGGCGCCGGGCCGGCCTCCTCGACGCCCACCAGGGCCAGCCGCATCCCGTCGGGATCGCGGAAGCGCAGGATCGGCTCGCCGAACGCGCTCGACGGCGCCTGGTGGTCGACATTCATCGCGACGAAGCGGTGGATCCACCAGCCGATCGAGGCCCGCGGCACCCGGAAGGCGGTCTCCTGCGTCTCGCCGACCCCGACCCGGCCGGCGGCCGCATGCGCGATCGGGAAGAAGGTCAGCAGCGTGCCGGGCTGCCCGGCCTCGTCGCCGTAATAGAGATGGTAGGTGCCCGGGTCGTCGAAGTTGACGGTCGTCTTGACGAGCCGCAACCCGAGCACGCGGGTGTAGAAGTCGCGGTTGCGTGCCGCCGGGCCGGAAAAGGCGGTGACGTGGTGGAGGCCGATCTCGGACATGAGGCTTCTCCTGCCTGGCGCCCCTGGGCGCTGGTGATGGACCTCACTTGAGGATTGCCCCGACCGATTGAAATCGAAACGATGGAAACGCATCGTTTCTGATGTCACATCGAACGGTCCGCCCGCCTTCGGCGACCTTCGGCGTGGCCGGGCGACGCTCCGGCTGCTATGGCGGGGCGTTCGACACGCGGGGAGACGGCGAATTTCCGACGATGCATGGGCGACCGCGCTGGGGCTGCTCGCGGTCCTCGTCCTGGTGCTGGCCAACGGGTTCTTCGTGGCGGCGGAGTTCGCCCTGGTCTCGGTACGCCGGAGCCGCGTCGCCGAGCTCGTCTCCGAGCGGCGCGCGAACGCGACGGCGCTGCAGCGGGCGACCGACCGCCTCGATGCGCATCTCGCCGCGACGCAGCTCGGCATCACCCTGTCGTCGCTGGCGCTCGGCTGGGTCGGCGAGCCGGCGCTCGCCCACCTGATCGCGCCGGCGGTCGACGGGCTGCCGCTGTCGCTCGGGCCGGTGGCCGCCCACTCCATCGCGGTGGCGATCGCCTTCGCCCTGATCACGTCGCTGCACATCGTGCTCGGCGAGCTCGCGCCCAAGAGCCTCGCCCTCCAGCGCAGCGAGCGCACCGCGCTCGCGGTGGTCCGCCCCCTGGCCCTGTTCCTGTTCGTGTTCCGGCCGGCGATCCTGTTCCTCAACGGGCTCGGCAACGGCGTGCTGCGGCTGTTCGGACTCCAGCCGGGCCACGGCGAGGGCTCGCTGCACTCGACCGCCGAGCTCAACCTGCTGATCCAGGCGAGCCAGGAGGCCGGCCTGATCCGCGAGGTCCAGCAGGAGGCGGTGGAGCGGATCTTCGCCATCGGCGAGCGCCGGGTCAGCGACATCATGACCCCGCGCCACGAGGTCGAGTGGGTCGACGCCGACGCGGAGCAGGAGGCGATCCTCAAGGCCATGCGCGCCTGCGGGCACGCCCAGGTGGTGGTCAGCCGGGGCCAGGTCGACGAGCTCGTCGGCGTGGTCCGCAAGCAGGACCTGCTCGATCAGGTGCTCGACGGGCGGGCGATCGACATCGCCTCCGCGACGCAGGCGCCGATCGTCGTCCACGAGAGCATGACGATCCTGGCGGTGCTGGAGACCTTCCAGAGCCAGCCGATGCGCATGGCCGTGGTCGTGGACGAGTACGGCACCCTGGAGGGCATCGTCACCCAGACGGACCTGCTCGAGGCGATCGCCGGCGACATCCCGGAGCCCGGCGAGGAGCCCGACGTGGTCGAGCGGGCCGACGGCTCGCTCCTGATCGACGGGATGATCCCGGCCCGCCAGGCGTTCGAGCGGCTCGGGCTCGCCGAGCCGCCGGATTCCGACGACTTCACGACGCTGGCCGGCTACGTGATCTACCAGCTCGGCCGCATCCCTGCGGCGGGCGACGCCTTCGAGGCCGGCGGCTGGCGCTTCGAGGTCATCGACATGGACGGGCGCCGGATCGACAAGGTGCTGGCCTCCCGCGCCACCGCGTAGCACACCGGACGCCCCGGCCGAGGCGGCGGGGTGGGAGGCGAACCCCGACATGGCCGACGGCCCCGAGATCCCGATGCCCGGCCGCGCCGCGCCGCCCCGCACGGCCCCGCCGGCGGTCGGCCTCGCCGAGGCCGTCCCCGTCTGGGGCCGCATCGCCGCGCTCTCCTTCGGCGGCCCGGCCGGGCAGATCGCGGTGATGCACCGCATCCTGGTCGAGGAGCGGCGCTGGATCTCCGAGGACCGCTTCCTGCACGCGCTGAACTTCTGCACGCTGCTTCCGGGGCCGGAGGCGCAGCAGCTCGCGACCTATATCGGCTGGCTGATGCACGGCACGCGCGGCGGGCTGGTCGCGGGCGGCCTGTTCGTGCTGCCGGGCCTCGTCGCGATCATGGCGCTGAGCTGGGTCTACGCGCTGTCGGGCAACGTCGGCGTCGTCGCCGGCCTGTTCTTCGGGTTGAAGGCGGCGGTGCTGGCCATCGTCGCCGAGGCGGTGCTCCGCATCGGCCGGCGCGCCCTGAGGAGCGCACCGATGGTCGCGCTGGCGGCGGCCTCGTTCGTCGCGCTGTTCCTGTTCGACCTGCCGTTCCCGCTGATCGTCCTGGCCGCGGGCCTCGCCGGCTATCTCGGGGGCCGGGCCGGCCTGCCGCAGTTCCGGGTCGGCGGCGGCCACGGAGCGGCCGGCAGGACGGATGCCGGACCGTACCTCATCGGCGACGCGGCGCTGCCGCAGGAGCGGGACGCCCCCGCGCGCACGCTCCTGACGGCGGTTGTCTGGGCCGCGCTCTGGCTGGCGCCGGTCGCGGCAATCGTCGCCGTCCTCGGGCCCGGCAACGTGTTCGGGCAGATCGCCCTGTTCTTCTCGAAGATGGCGATGGTGACCTTCGGCGGCGCCTACGCGGTGCTGGCCTACGTCGCCCAGCAGGCGGTCGGGCAGTTCGGCTGGCTCCGGCCGGGCGAGATGCTCGACGGGCTCGGCATGGCCGAGACGACGCCGGGGCCGCTGATCATGGTCACGCAGTTCGTCGGCTTCCTCGCGGCGTTCCGCAATCCGGGCAGCCTGCCGCCGCTGCTCGCCGGCACGCTCGGGGGCCTGCTCACCACCTGGGTCACCTTCGCGCCGTGCTTCCTCTGGATCTTCGTCGGCGCGCCCTACGTCGAGCGCCTGCGCGGCGACCGGGCGCTGGCCGGCGCGCTCTCGGCGATCACGGCGGCGGTGGTCGGGGTGATCCTGAACCTCGCGGTCTGGTTCGCGCTGCACACGCTGTTCGCCCGCCTCGAACCCGTCGCCCTCGGGCCGATCCGCCTCGAGCTTCCGGTGCTCGCGAGCCTGAATCCGTGGGCGCTCGTCCTCGCCGTCGCGGCGCTCGTCGCCGTGTTCCGGCTCAAGGCCGGCGTGATCCCGACGCTGGCGGCCTGCGCGGCGGCCGGCATCCTCCTGCACCTCGCCGGCCTGGTCGGATAGGCTGCGCGCGCGTCGTCGGGAACCGCGCCGCTGCGAAGGCGGCGACGCGGCTCAGGTTCACGTGCGCCGGCGATCACCAGCGATGATGCCAGCCGCCGTGGTGGCCGCCCCATCCGCGATGGCCGCCCCATCCGCGGTGCCAGCTGCCCCAGCCGACGTGACGGTGGCCGCCCCAGCGATGCCAGCGCGGGCCGTAGGCGAAGCGCCGGTAGCCGTAGAAGGCGGGGCGATGCACGAAGCGACGGTAGACGAACGGCCGGTAGCCGAAGTTCGGGCGGCAATAGCCGTAGAACCCGCGGTGGAATCCGGGGCCGCAGCCGTCGCGGGCCTCGGCGGCGCCGGCGCTCGCGCCGACGAGGCCGAGGGCGACGATTCCCGCCGCGACCGGGGTGGTGATGAACGATGCCTTCATGGAATCCTCCTGTGACGGGTGAGGGCCGGCGGCACGCCGCCGGCATCGGTCGTTCGTGACGGGTCGTCAGAAGCGGTTCGGCCGGCAGCGTCGGCCGGCCGGGCCGATGTGGAAGCCCGGCGGGCACGAGCGGCCGCGGACGTAGCCGCCGGCCTGCCCGCCGGGTCGGCAGCCGCCGTAGGGTCCGCGATGGCCGAACGGGCCGCAGCCGCCGTAGACCTGGACGATGGTCGCGTCCGGGCCGGCGAGCCCGGCGAGGGGAAGCGCCGAGGCCGGGGCGGCCGCGGCCAGGTTGCCGGCCAAGCTGCCGGCGAGGATGCAGGCGCCGAGACGTCGTCTCACCATTCGAGTCTCCTGGACATGGAAGGCGCGGCCCGTCCGGCCGCACCGGGATCTTCCGGGTTCGAACCCCGGAAACGGGGGATCAGGCGAGGAGGTCGCGCATCGGCGCGACGCCTCCGCTGCCCGGGAAGACGGTGTCGGCCAGCGCCCGGTCGGGGAGGCCGAGATGGTCGCGCAGGACGCCCTTCAGCACGGCGCGCAGGTCCGTGGTCGGGCGCAGGTCGCGGCCCTCGAGCAGGGCCGCGGGTGCGAGGCCCGGCCAGTCGGCGACGACCCGCCCGCCGGCCACCGCGCCGCCGGCGAGGAAGGCGGCCGCCGCGGTGCCGTGGTCGGTCCCGTCGGTGCCGTTGGCGTGCGCGGTGCGGCCGAACTCGGTGGCGACCGCGACCACGGTGTCGCCCCAGGCGGGGCCGAGCTCCGCCTTCAGCGCCGCCAGCGCGTCGTCGAGCGCCTTGAGGAGGTGGGCGAGGCGGCCCGAGGCCGGCCCCTCCGCGGCATGGGTGTCCCAGCCGTCGAGCGCCAGGGTCGCGATCCGCGGCCCGTCGGGGCGGGCGAGCATCCGCCCCGCCGCCGCGGCCAGGGTGGCGTAGATGCGGCCGGGACCGCCGACCGCTTGCCCCCCCTCCGGCAGTATCGCGTCGAGGCGATTGCTTTCGGTCAGCGCCGCCAGCAGGGCCGGATCGCGCTCGCCGTAGAGGCGCTCCAGCCGCATCACCGTGTCGTCGAGCGGCGCGCGCAGGTTGCCGGGCGACCAGCTCATCACCGGGGCGGGCCCGCGCATCACCAGGGGCACCGTCGCGCCGCAGGCGAAGAGGTCGCGTCCGCGGGCCGGGCCGGCGGACGGCAGCAGGGCCGCCGCGCGATTGAGCCAGCCGGTCCCGCTGCCGTTCGGGCTCGGGGTGCCGTTCTCCAGGACGTCCTGCCCGTCGAAATGCGAACGCTCGCGATAGGGCGTCGCCACCGCGTGCAGCATCAAGGCCTCGCGGGCATCGAATAGCCCCTTGAGGAACGGCAGGTTCGGGTTGAGGCCGAACAGGCCGCCGAGCGGCAGCGCCGCGCCGGCGCCCGACGCCGGCAGCGCCAGCGGGCCGCGCAAGGCGGCATAGGCCGGATCGCCGATCGCCGGGAGGAAGGCGAGACCGTCGAGTGCGCCGCGCAGGATCACGAAAACGAAGCGCGGGTCGCGGGTCGCGGCCGAAGCGATCCGCGGCATCAGGCCGGCGGCCGCGAGCGTCGAGCCGGCGGCGAGCAGGCCGCGACGGGTCGGCAGGCTGCCGCAGGTCGGTGGGTTGAGCCGCATCGCGCTATCTCCGCTGGAATTCCGAGCTCATCAGGAGCAGGGCGAGGCCCTGCGCCCCGGTCTCGGCCCGGGCGATCTCGCGCCGGGTCGGCGCGGAGAGCAGCGGACCGAACGCGTCCTCGGCGAGCGCGACCGGGTTGCCGGCGGGCGGCGCCCGCTCGCAGGCTTCGGCGGCCCAATCGATCCGGGCCTTGAAGGCGTGCGGCGCGAGCCATTCGGCGGCGGCGTCCGGCCAGCCGCGGGGGCTCGGCGGCGCGAAGGTGCGCTGCCCGAAGGCGGCGAGCGCCCGCGGCACGTGGCCGTCGCGTCGGTCGGCACCGGGGACGAGCCGGAGCGCGCTCAGCACGAACTCGTAGGGCGTCTTGAACTTGCGCGGCGCCGGCTCCCACGCCTCCGGCGTCGCGACCAGCGCGGCGGCCATCGCGGCGAGATCGCCGTCGCCGTCGCGATAGGCGGCGGCGAGCCGCGCCACCGCGCCCTCGGGCGGATCGTCGGCGATGAAGTGGATCGCGAGCTTGCGGGCGAGATGGCGGGCCGTCGCCGGATGGCGCGCGAGCGCGTCCAGCACCGCGTCGCCCTGCTCCAGGCCGCCCGGTTCGTAGGTCCGGCCGAGGATCGTCGCCGGGCCGGGCTCGTGCCGGCTCGCGGCGAACAGGAAGCGCCCGGCATCCGGCCGGTCGGCCCGCGGCGGCACCCAGCCCCGGCCGGTGAGAACCCCGGCCAGCGCCGTGACGTCGGCCTGGCCGTAGCCGCCGTCGACGCCGAGCGTGTGCAGCTCCAGCGTCTCGCGGGCGAGGTTCTCGTTGAGGCCGAGGCCGCGCCGTGCCCCGGCCGGCGAGCCGGGGCCGACGGAGCGCTGATTGTCGAGGTAGACCAGCATCGCCGGGTGGCGCTGCACCGCCCGCAGCATGTCGGCGAAGCGCCCGAGCACGTGCGGGCGGATCGCCTCGCGCTCGAAGGCGCCGGCCAGCACGCGGACCGGCCCCTTGTCGCTCGAGACCGCGAAGTGGTTGGCGAAGAAAAGCGCCAGCCGCTCGACGAAGCCGGCCTCCGTCGCCGCGCCGTGCGCGAGCCGGGCCTCGACCTCGGCGCGCTCGATGGTTCGCCGGACCTGCCCGGGGTCGGCGGACGGCGGAGGCGCGGGCTGGGGGGGCGCAGCCGGCATCGAAGCGGGTTCGGCCGCCGCCCGGTCCCGCTTGGCGTTCCGGGCCTGCGCGAGGCTGCGAGCCGCCGCATCGGACGGCAGGAGCGCGGGATCGTCGATCAGGGCCGCCGCGGGCTGGGACAGCTGCGCGGCGAGCCATCCGCGGGGATCGCCGGCGATGCGGGCGGTCTCGCCCGGCCGTGCGCCGATCCCGAACCGGTTGAGTGCAAGGACCGCATCCGTGGTCATCGCTTCGATCCCTCGCGGCGCGCCGAACCGGCGGCCTGGATCGGACCTTCGCGCCCGCCTGTCGCGCAACGATCCCAGGTTCGAAGACTTTCTTGCCGAGCTGTCGCAGGCCCGGCGGGCGGTTACATCTTGCGACGTTGTTTCCGCCGGTCCGGCCGGCCCGGCCGCTAGGATCGGCCGGCGGAAGGCCCGACGACGAAGGCTCGACGACATGGACGCTGCCCACCTGCTGGTCGTCGACGACCACCGCGACATCCGCGATCCGCTGGCCGCCTACCTGCGCCGGCACGACCTGCGGGTGAGCGTGGCGGCCGACGCCGCGGCGGCGCGGGCGATCCTCGGCACCAGCGCCATCGACCTCGTCGTCCTCGACGTGATGATGCCCGGCGAGGACGGGCTCTCGCTCTGTCGCCACATCCGCGAGGTGCACGACACGCCGGTGATCCTGCTGACGGCGATGGCCGAGCAGACCGACCGCATCGTCGGGCTGGAGATCGGCGCGGACGACTACGTGACCAAGCCGTTCGACCCGCGGGAGCTGCTCGCCCGGGTGAAGAACCTGCTGCGCCGGGCCGCCGCCCTGCCGCGCGAGCGCGCCGAACCCGGCGCGCGGCGCCTCGCCTTCGACCGCTGGATCCTGGATAGCGACCGGCGCGAGCTCGTCGACGGGGCGGGCGAGGCGGTCGTGCTCAGCACTGCGGAGTTCCGCCTGCTCGCCGCGCTGGTGCGGCGCCCGCGGGTGGTGCTGTCGCGCGACCAGCTCCTCGACCTGACGAGCGGCCGCACCGCCCAGGCCTTCGACCGCAGCATCGACAACCAGGTCAGCCGGCTTCGGCGCAAGCTCGAGCGCGATCCCGCCCATCCCGAGCTGCTCAAGACGGTGTGGGGCGGCGGCTACGTCTTCGCCACCGACGTGCGGGAGGTCCGGTGAGCCGCCTCGTGCCGCGCTCGCTCGTCTGGCGGCTGGCGCTGCTCCTGGTGCTGGCGGTGGTGGCCGCACAGGCCGCGGCCTTCGCGATGTTCGCGAGCGAGGCGACCCGCGTCGGGCGCGCCGCCGGCCGCACCCAGGTGATCGACCGCATCGCCATCCTCGTCCGCCTGCTCGACACGGTGCCGGCGGACGCGGTCCCAGGAACCATCGCGGCCTTCAACTCGCCCAGGCACCACTTCTCGATCGGCCCGGCGAGCCTCGTCCCCGACGGGGCGATGGACGCCGACGAGGCCCGGCTGGCGCACGGCCTCGACCGCCGCCTGCAGGCGGATGCGACCGAGGCGCGCCTGCTCCTGGTCAAGCGCGACTCGGTCAGGCGCGACGTCGCCGACGACCCGCCGGCCGAGGGGCGCCGGGCCAAGCCGGAGGCGCTCCAGGTCTCGGTGCACCTCGCCGACGGGCGCTGGCTCAACGGCGAGGCGCCGGTCGCGCTGCCGACGCCGCCCTGGATGCGGATCGGCCTGTTCCAGATCGCCGCCAGCGTCGTCGCCGTGCTCGCCGTGGTCGGTCTCGGGCTGCGCGGGGTGGTCGGGCCGGTGACAGCCCTGGCGCAGGCCGCCGAGGAGGCTGGGCGCGGCACGATGGTCGCGCCGTTGCCGGAATCGGGCCCCGCGGAACTGCGGACGATGACGATCGCCTTCAACCGGATGCAGGCACGGCTCCGGGCCTACGTCGACGATCGCACCCGGATGCTCGCCGCCGTCAGCCACGACCTGCGCACGCCGATCGCCTCGCTGTGGCTGCGCGCGGAGATGGTGGAGGACGAGGACCTCCGCGCCGGCATGGTGCGGACGCTGGGCGACATGAAGCGGATGGTGGAGGCGACGCTGTCCTTCGCCCGCGACGACGCCGCCTCGCAGGCGAGCGGCCCCCTCGACCTCGCCGAGCTCGCCCGCACGCTGGCCTCGGACCACGCCGCCCTCGGCCGCGACGTCACCCTGTCGGCCCCAGAAGCCCTTCCCTTCGCCGGCCGGCCCGACGCCCTGAGGCGGGCGCTCGACAACCTCGTCGAGAATGCGGTCCGCTACGGGCGACGCGCGCGCCTCGCGCTCGATCGCGACGGCGCGGACGTGCGCATCCGGGTCGAGGACGACGGGCCGGGCATCCCTGCCGACCGGGTCGAGGCGATGTTCGAGCCTTTCGCCCGGCTCGACGATTCGCGCAGCGACGAGACCGGCGGCACCGGCCTCGGGCTCGCCATCGCGCGCTCGGCGATCCGCGCGCATGGCGGTGAGATCCGGCTGCACAACCTGCCGCAAGGGGGCCTGCGCGCGGAGGTCGTCCTGCCGGGGGCGGGACGCTGACGCCGGTCGCGGCGTTCAGCCGGTCTCCGGCGCCGCGCGCATGAAACCGAAGTCGCAGCCCGCGTCGGCCTGCTCGACCGTCTCGTAGAGCAGGCGCGCGTAGCCGCGGGCGGCCCAGGCCGGGCGCTCGGCCGGACCCGCCTCGGACCGGCGCCGCTCCAGCTCGGCGTCGTCCACCAGGAGATCGATGCGACGGGCCGCCGTGTCGAGGCGGATGCGGTCGCCGGTGCGGACGAGCCCGAGCGGGCCGCCGTCGGCCGATTCCGGGGTGACGTGCAGCACGATCGTGCCGAAGGCGGTGCCGCTCATCCGCGCATCGGAGATGCGGACCATGTCCTTCACCCCAGCGGCGAGGATCTTCTTCGGGATCGGCAGGTAGCCGGCCTCGGGCATGCCGGGCGCGCCCTTGGGGCCCGCGTTCTGCAGGACGAGCACGTCGTCGGGGCCGACGTCGAGGTCGGGATCGTCGATCCGCGCGGTCATGTCGGGGATCGAGGCGAACACCACCGCGCGGCCCTCGTGCTGGAGCAGCGCCGGGCTCGCGGCGCTGTGCTTGATCACGGCACCCCGCGGCGCGAGGTTGCCGCGCAGCACCGCCATCGCGCCCAGCGGCTTGATCGGGTTGTCCCGCGACCGGATCACCGTCTGGCCCGGGACGTCCTCGGCCGCCGCGGCCACGTCGCGGAGCGTCCCGCCGGCCACCGTCCCGGCGTCGAGGTCGATCAGGTCCCCGAGTTGCGCCATCAGCTTCGGGACGCCGCCGGCATGGTGGAAATGCTCCATGTAGTGGTCGCCGGACGGCTTCAGGTCGACCAGCACCGGCACCGCACGGCCGAGCCGGTCGAAGGCGTCGAGGTCGATTCCGTGCGGCGTGCGGTTGGCGATGGCGGTGAGGTGGATCAGCCCGTTGGTCGAGCCGCCGATCGCCTGGAGCACCACCTGCGCGTTGCGGAACGCGTCCGGCGTCAGGAGCTCGCTCGGGCGGGGACCGCCCAAGACCGCCATCTCGGCGGCGCGCCGGCCGCTGGCCTCGGCGAGCCGGATGCGCTCGGCGTGCGGCGCGGGGATCGTCGCCGACATCGGCAGCGACAGGCCGAGCGCCTCGGCGATGCAGGCCATGGTGCTGGCCGTGCCCATCACCATGCAGGTGCCGACGGAGGGCGCGAGCCGGCCCTCCACGGCGGCGATCTCGGCCTCGTCGAGCTGGCCGGCGCGGTGCGCGCTCCAGAGCCGGCGGCAATCGGTGCAGGCGCCCAAAACCTCGCCCTTGTGGTGGCCCACCACCATCGGCCCGGTCGGGATCACCACCGTCGGCAGGTCGGCGCTGGCCGCGGCCATGATCTGGGCCGGAAGGGTCTTGTCGCAGCCGCCGATGACGATCACCGCGTCCATCGGCTGGGCGCGGATCATCTCCTCGGTCTCCATCGCCATCAGGTTGCGCAGGAACATCGAGGTCGGGTGCGCGAAGCTCTCGTGGATCGAGATGGTGGGGAACACCATCGGCATCGCGCCGGCGAGCATGACACCGCGCTTGGCCGCCTCGATCAGCGCCGGCACGTTGCCGTGGCATGGATTGAAGTCGCTGGCCGTGTTGGTGATGCCGACGATCGGCCGGTCGAGGGCGTCGTCGGAATAGCCCGCCGCCTTGATGAAGGCCTTGCGCAGGAACAGCGAGAACCCGGCATCGCCGTAGCTGGTGAGACCCTTTCGCAGACCCTTGCTCATCGTGCCGTTCCTCGCTCCGATCCAGGTTCACACACTCGGCGGCTCGGTTTCGGATCGGGGGCCGACCGGCTCCCTCTCCCATGGGGAGAGGGTTGAAGTGAGAGGCGTGACCTCTCCGGAGGCTCACGCCCCTCATCCTGTCCTTCTCCCCCATGGGAGAAGGGACCCGCGCGATGTCACGGCTCCCAAGCGCCGTGTGCGCCCGCCTCCGCGCGCGCACCGCCAGCCGTCAGCGTTCCAGCGCGGCCGGGTTCACGAGGTTCCGCGGCCGCTCGCCGGACAGGATCCTGAGCATCTCCTCCACCGCCCCGAGGCCCATCGCGCGCAGGCTCGTGGCGGTGGTTCCGGCGACGTGCGGCGTCAGCAGCAGGTTCGGGCAGGCGTGGAGCGGATGGTCGGGCGCCAGCGGCTGATGCTCGAACACGTCGAGCGCCGCGCCGCCGAGCCGGCCCGCGTTCAGCGCCGCCACCACCGCGTCGGTCACGACGATCGGCCCGCGGGCGACGTTGATCAGCACTGCACCCGGGCGCATCCGCCCGATCAGCGCGGCGTCGACCAGCCCGCGCGTGGCGTCGGTGAGCGGGCAGGCAATCACCACCGCGTCGCTGCCCGAGAACAGCGTCGCGACGTCCACCGGCTCGACGAGCCCGCCATGGTCCGATGCGGTCCGCGACGCCCCGAGCACGCGCAGGCCGAAGCCGTGGCGGGCGATTCCCGCGACGCGGCGGCCGATCTCGCCCATCCCGAGGATGCCGAGCGTGGTGCCGCCGATCTCGGCGAGGTCGTTGGCGCGGGTCTTGGCCGCGAGCCAGCCGTCCCGGCGCAGCCCGGCATCGACGTCGGCGAGCCGCCGCCGCAGGGCGAGGAGGGCGGAGAGGACGTACTCGGCCACCGCCCCGGTGTTGCTGCCGGGCAGGTTCGCCACCGGGATCCCGCGGGCAGTGGCGGCCGCCAGCGGCACGAAGTCCAGCCCGACGCCGTGGCGGACGATGCCGCGAAGCTTCGGCGCGTGGTCGAGGATGTCGTCGGGCAGCTGCGCGCGCACGATCATCCCGGCGGCGTCGGGGGCGAGCGCCAGCAGGGAGGACGCCGCCGTGTCGGGGGCGACGACGACGCGGGCATGGGGCGCCAGCATCGCGACCGCGTCGGGGTGGATCGGGTTGGTGAGGAGGACGAGGGGCAGGGGGGTCAAGGAACGGCCTTTCTCGCCTTGGGCATTTCAGCCCGTGAAGCGCGCCAGCGTGACCGCCGTGTCGCCGTAGGTCCGCCGTTCCAGGTCCGTGAACCCCGCCGGCAGAGCGACGACCGCGTCGGCGGATTCCTCGATCACCACCAGGGCGTCGGGCGTCAACCAGCCGCCCTGCGCGGCCGCCGTCAGCGCTGCGGGCGCCAGGTCGCGGCCGTAGGGCGGATCGCAGAACACCAGGGAGAAGCGACCGGTGGTGCCCGAGAGGCCGAGCTTGGTCGCGTCCCGCCGGAACAGGCGGGTGCGCCCCTCGGCGCCGAACTGCTCGATGTTCTCGCGGATGACGCCGCGCGCCTCCGCCCCCTCGTCGACCAGCAGCGCGTAGGCCGCGCCGCGGGACAGGGCCTCGAAGCTCAGCGCGCCGGTGCCGGCGAACAGGTCGAGGATGCGGGCGCCCGGCACCGCGTCGTCGTAGGCGTGGGCCAGAACGTTGAACAACGCCTCCCGCAGGCGGTCCGAGGTCGGGCGGATCGCGTCGGAGCGCGGGGTGGCGAGGCGCCGGCCGCGCCAATCCCCGCCGACGATCCTCACCGCCCGCCGCGGCCGGGCGGACGGCCGCCGCCGGGCCGGCCGCCGGGCTTCGCACCGAACCCGCCGGACGGCTTGCCCCCGAACCCGCCGGGCTTGCCGCCCGCCGGACGACCGGCCCCGCCGCCGGGTCGGCCCTGGCCGCCCTTGAACCCGCCCTCGCCGCGCGGCTTGAAGCTGCCCTCGACGCGGCCCTTGTAGCCGGTCTCGCGCTCGCCGCCGGGCTTGCCGCCGAAGCCGCCCGACGGCTTTCCGCCGAAGCCGCCGGGCTTCGCACCGAATCCGCCGGGCTTGCCGCCGAACCCGCCGGGTCGATCGCCCGGCTGCCCGGCCGGCTTCTTGCCCTGGTAGCCGCGCCCCTCCGGGCGGGCGCCCTCGGCGCGGCCGCCGTCCCGGCGCTCACCCTGGTACCCGCGCGATTCACCGCGGTCGCCGCGCGGGCGCTCGCCGGTCTCCTGCCCGCGGAACCCCGTGCCGCGATCGCTGCGCGGGGGCCCGCGATCCGCGCCCTCGTTGAAGCGCGGGGTGTAGGGCCGCTCCGGGCGGGCGCCCGCGTCGCGGTCGTCGCGCCGGCGCTGCGGCTTCGCGCCGTTCTCGTCGCGGGCGTAGCGGCGCTGCGGCTGCGCCTCCTCGGCGGGCGCCGGGCTCGCCGACAGCCGCTCGACGAGGACGCGCCGGTCGCCGGTGTTGATCGCCCCGACGCGCTCGCGCCCGCGGCTCTCGGCGGCCGCCGCCCGCTCGGCCTTCGGGTCGGCGCCGCGGCGCGGCACCTTGGAGGGCCGGAAGCCCTCCGGATTGTCGGATTCGCCGGCGCGCCAGACGGACCGGCGCGGACCGGCGCCCATGCCGCCGGTGGGCACGCGGGCCGGCGCGGCCGGGCGCACCGGGCGCCCGCCGGAGGGCGCGCGGCCGCGGGGCGCCTCGTCCCGGCGCGAGCGCTCGGCCTGGGCCTCCTTCTTCGGCCCGCCGAAGGGCGCGATCGGCTCGCGCACCGGGCTCTCGAAGTCGACGCCGGCCTGGCTCGCGAGGCCCTTGCCGAGCTGCTCCTTCAGAACCTTGGTCTTGATCTCCTCGGTCAGCCCGACCTCGAGGTCGCCGAGCTGGAACGGCCCGAACGACAGCCGGATCAGCCGGTTCACCGACAGGCCGAGATGCTCGAGGATGCGCTTGACCTCGCGGTTCTTGCCCTCGCGCAGGCCGAGCGTCAGCCAGACGTTGTCGCCGCTGGCGCGATCGAGGGTCGCCTCGACCGGGCCGTATTCCATGCCGTCGATGGTCACGCCCTTGCGCAGCTGGTCGAGCTCCATCTGCGTGATGTCGCCGAAGGCACGCACGCGGTAGCGGCGCAGCCAGCCGGTATCGGGATGGGCGATCACCTTGGCGAGGCCGCCGTCGTTGGTCAGCAGCAGCAGGCCTTCGGTGTTGATGTCGAGGCGGCCGATGGCGACGACGCGCGGCATCTCCTCGGGCATCACCTCGAACACGGTCTGGCGCCCTTCCGGGTCGCGCGCCGTGGTGACGAGGCCGCGCGGCTTGTGGAAGATCCAGAGCCGGGTGCGCTCGCGCGTCGGCAGCGGCTCGCCGTCGACGGTGATGGCGTCGGACTCCGTCACGTTGATCGCCGGCGTGTCGAGCACGCGGCCGTTCAGCGTGATGCGGCCTTCCGCGATCATCGCCTCGACGTCGCGGCGCGAGGCGATGCCGGCGCGGGCGATCGCCTTGGCGATGCGCTCGCCCTCGTAGGTCTCGGGCGCAGCGGGGGCGGCCTTCGCCGGCGCGGTCTCGGGGGCCGCGATCTCGGAAGCCGTGGCCTCCGGCGCGGCGGCCTCGAGATCCTCGAGCTCGGCCTCATCGACGGGGGCCGACGCTGCCGGGGTCGGCTCGGCCGCGGCCGGGCGGCGGCGCAGGGGGGCGTCGCCGCCGCGCTCCTTCGAAACCTTCTCCTTGGCCGGGCGCTCGTTGGCGTGCCGGTCCTTGGGTCGGTCGCGGGCCACGCGCTCCCGCGGCGCCTCGTCGTCCGCGGACCGGACGTTGGCGTCGGTGGCCGGGCTCCAAGGCTCTTGACGGGAAGGCTCGTCCTGAGAGGCCGCCTCACGGCGTGCGGGCTCGGCGTTCGCCGGGGTCTCGGGCGCCTGCGTCGTCTCGGGACCGCGGACGGGCTCGTCCGCGGAGGGGGTGGTCGGATTGTCGCTCATCGGCAAGCCCATAACAGAGCGGGCCCCGCCGCGCGAGACGGATCGTCGCTCAGGGGCGTCCGGCCAGCAGGCCGAGCCCGAAGCCGACGAAGATCGCACCGGTGGCCCGGTCGAACAGGCGCCGCAGCGCAGGCCTGGCGAGATGGCGCGCGAGCTGCCGGCCGCCGAGGGCGTAGACGGCATACCAGAACGCCTCGGCGGCGGCGAAGGTCGCGACCAGGATCGTCAGCTGCAACCCCTGATCCGCGGCGGGATCGATGAATTGCGGCAGGAACGCCGCCGCGAACAGCAGGAGCTTCGGGTTGCTCGCCCCGATCAGGAACCCGCCCCGGAACAGGCCGCCGGCGGAGGGGGCGATCGGTCCCGTTCCGACCTGCGGCACCCCGCCGGCCCCGCGCCACGCCTGAATCCCGAGGAGGACCAGGTATGCGACGCCGGCATAGCGCAGCCCTGCGAACAGGTTGGGCGAGGCGGCGAGCACGGCGCCCAGCCCCGTCGCCGAGGCGCAGAGCACCAGCACCACGGCCGACAGGCACCCGGCCATGGCGAACAGGCTGGCTCCGAGGCCGAAGCGAAGGCTGCGCGTCATCACGTGCAGCATGTTCGGGCCGGGGGTGCCGGAAAGCAGGAAGACGGCGCAGAGGAAGAGCGCCCAGGTTTGGGGATTCATGGACCGGACAGGGTGAGGTGAGGGCACCTGAGGCTACGCCCGCACGCGTTCCAATGCACCCCGGCACGCGAGAAGGGCGGCCCGATCCGGGCCGCCCTTCTCACAACGCAGAACTAGTCCGGCCGGTCAGAGCCGCGGCGCGCGTCCGCGCATCACGCCGAACACGGCGGAGACCAGGAACAGGGCGATGGCCACGAAGAAGACGATCTTGGCCGCCTCCATCGCCGTCCCGGCGATGCCGCCGAAGCCGAGGAGCGCCGCGACCAACGCGACCACGAGAAAGGTGATGGCCCAACCGATCATGCAGACCTCCTGGAAACGAATGCGTTGATGCAAGGCCGGGGGACGCACCGACCGGCCGACCGAACCCCGATGCGGAACGAAACCCGCATCCGCACCGGGGGATGCGTTGCTGCGAGGCTTACTTGCCGACGGCCGACTTCACGTCGCCCTTGACGCCTTCGGCCTTGCCCTTGGCTTCCTGCGCGGCGCCGTCGGCCTTCAGGTTCGCGTTGTCCGTCGCGTTGCCGATGCCCTGCTTGGCCTTGCCGACCGCCTCGTTGGCGGCGCCCTTGATCTTGTCGGTGGTGCTGCTCATCGCCGGCTCCTCATCCTGAATGCGGCCGTGCCGCGTTGGATGAGAAACGGCCGGCCCCAGCTGAATGTTCCGCCGATTAACATTGATCGGATTGGGGTCGATGTGTCGGCCGGTGCGGCGCGCTTTGCGGCGGCGGTGCCGGCGGCTAGGAACGTCCTCGTGCCCGACTCGATCCCTCCCGCGAAGACGTCGCCGTTCGATCTCGCCTTCTCCGCGGCGCGCCGCGCGGCGGAGGCCGGCGAGGTGCCGGTCGGTGCCGTCATCGTGCGCGGCGGCGTCGTGCTGGCGGTGGCGCACAACCGGCCGCGGGCGCTGAACGATCCGACGGCGCATGCGGAGATCCTGGCGATCCGCGCCGCCTGCGCCGCCCTCGGCGACGACCGGCTGCCGGGCTGCGACCTCTACGTCACCCTGGAGCCGTGCCCGATGTGCGCGGGCGCGATCGGCTTCGCGCGGATCCGGCGGCTCTATTACGGCGCCGCCGACCCCAAGGGCGGCGGGGTCGAGAACGGCGCCCGCGTGTTCAATCATCCGACCTGCCACCACGCGCCGGATGTGTATGGCGGCTTCCGCGAGGACGAGGCGGCGGCATTGCTGCGCGCCTTCTTCCGCGAGCGGCGGGACTGACCCGTCGCCCCTGCGCGCGAACCGGCCCCGCCCGCCCGACGTTGCCCCGTCGGACAACCCGGAAGCCGCCTCCATGAGACCGACCTATCATCGCGCCCTGATCGTCGGGGCCGGCTCGGGCCTCAGCGCGGCGCTCGCCCGGCAACTCGCCGCCGACGGCCTGCGGGTTGGGCTGGCGGCCCGCGACGTCGGCAAGCTCGACGCGCTCGCCCGCGAGACCGGCGCGGCGGTCCACGCCTGCGACGCGAGCCGGCCGGACGACGTCGAGGCGCTGTTTGCCGCGATCGAGCCGGCGCTCGGCGGCCCGCCGGACGTGGTGGTCTACAACGCCAGCGGGCGCGTGCGCGGCGCGATCGCGGAGCTCGACCCGGCGGCCGTCGCCCAGGCGCTCGCCGTCTCGGCCTTCGGCGGGTTCCTGGTGGCGCAGGCGGCCGCCCGGCGCATGCTGCCGGCCCGGCACGGCGCGATCCTGCTCACCGGGGCCTCGGCGAGCGTGAAGGGGTTCGCCGGCTCGTCGGCCTTCGCCATGGGCAAGTTCGCCCTGCGCGGCCTGGCCCAGAGCCTGTCGCGCGAGCTGCAGCCCCAGGGCATCCACGTGGCCCACTTCGTCATCGACGGCGCGATCCGGAACCCGGCCCGCGCGCCCGAGGCGCCGGATGCCCCCGACAGCCACCTCGACCCGGAGGCCATCGCCCGCAGCTACCGCGACGTGCTGCGCCAGGATCGCAGCGCCTGGACCCAGGAGCTGGAGCTGCGCCCCTGGGTCGAGCGGTTCTGAGAGACCTGCGGCCTCACCCGTGCCGCAGGTCGCCCACCGGCGCCGGCGGGGGCCGGAAAGGTTGCGCGGTCGCGGGGATCTTGAACGGCAGGACGTTCGAGGGACGCTCGTCCGCGACCGGGGGCGACGGCCGCCGGCGGCCCAACCGGAGGATCAGGCCGACCACGAGCCGGCTGCAGCCGCGCGCGGCGTGACGCTGCGCCCGGCTTCGCGTCCAGATCGGAAAATCCTGGCGGTTTCGCATGTCGGGCTCCCTCGTCAGGCTCGGACACGAGAGAACACCGCGATTCCGATGACCCGCACATCACCCGTTTGGGGGATGCCCCCGGCGATCGGTAAACGGCCGCGATGGGTCGGCTCAGGCCGGGTCCGGGCGCGCGGCGACGGCCTCGATCTCGACGAGGTAGCCGTGGTGCAGACCCGGCACCGGCACCACGGCGCGGGCGGGGCGGGCCGCGCCGAACATCTCCGCGTAGATCCGATCGAAGGCCGGCCAGTTCTCGACGCCGACCAGGTAGGCGGTGACCTTGAGCACGCGCTCCGGGCCGCATCCGGCCGCGCCGAGGATGGCGAGCACGTTGGCCAGCGCCTGCCGGGCCTGCTCCTCGAACGGGCGGTCGAAGGTATGGCTGCCGTCGGGGCGGGGCCCGAGCTGGCCCGAGACGAAGACGAGGTCGCGCCATGCCGTCGCCTGGGCATAGTGCCCGGCGGGCTCCGGCACGGCCTTCGTCGCGATGCGCTCGATCGGATCTGTCATGGGGAGGATCACCAGCCGGCGATGCGGGGCCACGTGGCGGAGACGCGCCCGGCGGCGTCGAGCACGTGGTAGCTTCCGTGCTGCGCGGCGGTGGCGCAGGCATGGTTGGGCAGGATGCGCAGGCGCGCGCCCAAGGCAAGGTCCGGCAGCGCGGCTGCGGATCCGGGGCGGAGGGCGACGATGCCGTGCTCCTGGTTGGCGTCGCGCACGATCAGGTCGGGGTAGGGCGTCCCCGCCGGATCGCAGACGATCCCGTAGCCCTGGTCGACGGCTTGGCGCGCGGTGCCGCGGTCGCGCGACAGCGCCATCCATCCGGCGTCGACGATGATCCAGCCCTTCGCGCGCTGGTGCCCGATCACCGTCGCCAGCACCGACAGGACGATGTCCCCGGTTGCGCAGGTGCCGATGCCGGCCTGGAACAGGTCGCCGAACATGAAGACGCCGGCCCGCACTTCGGTCACGCCGTCGAGCGCCTCGGCGAACCGCGCGGTCGGGGTCGAGCCGATGCTGACCACGGGGCAGGGGAGGCCGGCGGCCCGCAGGTGCCCGGCCGCCGCGACGCCGGCCGCGCGCTCGGCCTCCGCCGCCGCCGCGATCCGCTCAGGCTCGCTCAGGCCGTAGCTGTCGCCGGCATGCAGCAGCACCCCGCGCAGCACCGCGCCCCCGGCGACGAGGACGCGGCCGATCGCCGTCAGCGTCCCGGCGTCGTCCGGCGCGACCCCCGAGCGGTGCCCGTCGGCGTCGACCTCGATCAGGACGGGCAGGGGCGCGCAGACGGGATCGCGGTTGGCCGCCACCCACGCCGCGACGGCCTCGGCCTGCGCCACGCTGTCGAGGATGATCGCGAGGTCGGCCCCGTATTGCCGGCGGATGCCGCCGACCCGATCGAGCTTCTGCGGCGCGATGCCGACGCCGTAGGTGAGGTCGGTCACGCCGCCCTCGGCGAAGTAGGCGGCCTCGCGCAGCGTCGAGACCATGGCCGGCCCGCGCGGGCCGGTCATCGCGCGGCGCGCCACGTCGAGGGACTTCGCCGTCTTGAGATGGGGCCGGAAGGCGACGCCGAGGCCGGCGAGCCGCGCCCGCATCCGCGCGACGTTGGCGGTCAGGCGCGCCTCGTCGAGGAGCAGGCAGGGGGTGTCGAGGGCGGCGAGCGAATCCGCGGCGACGTCGGTGACGGCCATCGCGACCCCTTTCCGATTCCGGTCCCGGCCTTCTAGGCAGATGCCGGGCGCAGGGCTAGGTGGTCGAGACCGTCGCCCGGCCTCGGAGAACCGCCATGACAGACGCGAACGCCGTCATCCTCCGCGCGTTCGGCGCCCCCGAGGCGATGCGCCTCGAAGCCGTCGACCTGCCCCCGCCCGGACCGGGCGCGGTGCTCCTGCGCCAGACCGCGATCGGCTTCAACTTCATCGACGTCTACCAGCGCAAGGGGGTCTACCCGCTGCCGCTGCCGACCGGGCTCGGCCACGAGGCCACCGGGCGGATCGAGGCGCTGGGCGAGGGCGTCGCGGGGTTCCGGGTCGGCGACCGGGTCGCCTATATGAACGCGGGGCTCGGCAGCTACGCCGACCGGCGCGTCGTGCCGGCGGACAAGCTGGTGGCGATCCCCGACGCGGTCTCGGACGAGGACGCCGCCGCCCTGCTGTTCAAGGGGATGACCGCGCAGTACCTGCTCCGGCGCACCCACGCGGTCCAGCCGGGCGAGGTGGTGCTGGTCCATGCCGCGGCCGGCGGCGTCGGGCAGATCCTGTGCCGCTGGGCCAAGGCGCTCGGCGCCACCGTGGTTGGCACCGCGGGATCGGGGGAGAAGTGCGCGGTGGCGCGCGAGGCCGGCTGCGACGTGGCGATCGACTATTCGCGAGGGGGCTGGCCCGAGGCACTGCTCGCCGCCACCGGCGGCCGCAAGGCGCGGGTCGTCTACGATTCGGTCGGCCGCGACACCTTCCTGCATTCGCTCGACCTCGCCGCGCCCTTCGGCCTCGTGGTGCTCTACGGCGCCGCCTCCGGGCCGGCGCCGGCGATCGAGCCGGAGCTGCTGAACAAGAAGGGCTGCCTCTTCCTCACCCGCCCGTCGGTGTTTCCGCACAATGCCGACCCCGCGGACCTGCGGGCCAACGCGGCCGAGGTCTTCGCCGCCATCGCCTCGGGGGCGATCGTCGCGCGCATCGGCGCGCGGTTCCCGCTCGCGGAGGCGGTCGCGGCGCACCGCGCGGCGGAGGCACGCGAAACGACGGGATCGATCCTGCTGCTGCCGTGAGGCACGCCGCCCGTCAGGTCGCCCGCACCACCACCTCGACCAGGTTCGGCGCGCCCGACCGGATCCCGTGCTCGATCGCCGCCGCGATGTCGGCCGCCCGGGTCACGCGCCGCGCCGGCACGCCCATCGAGGCGGCCAGCGCGACGAAGTCGATGCGCGGATCGACGAGGTCCATGGCGATGAAGCGGTTGGCGCGCACCGACGCGTAGTGGGATTGCGACTTCATGTAGTTCTTCAGGATGTTGTACTCGGCGTTGTTGATCACCACGAAGGTCACCGGCAGCGCTTCGTGGGCGGCGGTCCACAGCGCCTGGGGCGAGTACATCGCCGCGCCGTCGCCGACGACGCAGACCACCGGCGCGCGGTCGAGGCCGAGCGAGGTGCCGACCGAGGCCGGCATTCCCCAGCCCAGGACGCCGCCGCGCATCGAGGCGTACTGGTGCGTCTTGTCGCTGTGCAGGAAGGTGCGCAGATGCGCCATCGTCGCCGGCGCCTCATCGACGATGGCGGTGTCGGCGCCGACGGCGCGGGCGATCTCGCGGGCGGCGACCAGCGGCGCGATCACCGGGTCGGCGAAGGCGGCATCGGCCGCCTCGGTCAGCTTTCCGCGACGGGCCGCGTAGATCCGCGCGGCCGCGACCCGCAGCTCGGCATAGGCGTCGGCCCGCTCCGCGAGGCGCGGCCTCAGGAGCGGCAGCAGCGCGTCGAGGGAGGCGCGCACGTCGCCGACCATCGAGAGGGTGGTTTCGTAGGTGCGCCCGAGGTCGCGCACGTCCGCCGAGAGCTGGAACACCTGCGTGCCGGCCGGCACCGCCGAGCCTTCCGTGTAGAGCACCGTGATCAGCGACTTGCCGCCGAGCGCGAACACCGCGTCGTAGGCGCCGAGGATGCCGGCGATCTCCGTGGCCTTGGTCGGCAGGTTCCCGGCCCAGAGCGGATGCGCGGTGGGGAAGGGGATGTGGGCCGGCCAGGACGAGCCGTAGACCGGCGCGCCGAGGAGGTCGGCGAGCGCCACGGCCTGGCCGGAGGCGTCGCTGGCGTCGATCTCGTCGCCGGCGATGACGGCTAGGCGCCCGGGCGCCACCGCGGCGAGGTGGTCGGCGAGCCGCTCGAGCGAGCCCGCCACGGCGCAGCGGTCGATCGTCGAGACGCCGCCGGCGGGCGCGGCGGTCATCGCCTCCATCACGTCCATCGGCAGCGACAGGAAGACCGGGCCCGAGGGCGCGGCCGAGCAGTCGTGGAAGGCGCGCCGCAGCAGGATCGGCAGCTGGTCGGCGTTGGTGACCTCGCGCGCCCACTTCACGGCGGGCGTGGCGAGGCTGACGAGGTCGCCGAACAGCAGCGGATCGGTGATCGCGTGACGCGAATCCTGCTGGCCCGCCGTCACCACCAGCGGCGTGCCCGAGACGTGGGCGTTGATCAGGTTGCCGAAGCCGTGGCCGAGGCCGCCGGCGGTGTGGAGGTTGAGGAAGGCGGGCCGGCGCGCGGCATGCGCGTAGCCGTCGGCCATCGCCACCGCACTCGCCTCCTGCAGCGCCAGCACGTAGGCGATGTCGGGGGTCTCGGTGAGCGCGTCGATCAGCGGCAGCTCGGTGGTGCCGGGATTGCCGAAGATGTAGCGAACCCCCTCCGAGCGCAGCACCTCGAGCAGCACCATCGCCCCTCGGCGGCTTCCGAGCGCGTCCACCGTCGCAATCGCCATGGCCGTCCTTTCCGTCCCGTCGCGCGGCCGAGGCTACGCCGATGGCCGCACGGGGCAACCGCCCGGCGCGGTCAGAGCGCCAGGTGGGCCGCGACCGCCGAGGCGGCGCGCACCGCTCCCTGCGAGGCGCCCGTCGCGTAGCGGATCGCGTGGCGCGCGACGCGGTTGCGCACCCGGCGGACCGCCCAGGGCAGGGCGGTCTCGGTGGCGAGCGCGCGGGCGTAGAGGCTGGATCGCAGGCTCGCCGCGTCGCAGGCGACCTTGACCGGGTCGGCATAGAACGCGGCGACCTTGTCGGCACCCATGCCGGGCGTCGCGAGCCAGCCCGGCAGGTGGGCGTCGGCCAGTTGCCGCACGTCGGTCAGCACCTTGCCGATCCCGGTCCCGGGAATCGGGCACGCGGTCTGGAACGCGTCGCCGACGAGGACCACCCCGTCGCGGACGTGGCCCTCGGCCCGCATCAGGTCGATCGGGCGCACCTCGACCGAGCCGGCGACGGCGAGGTCCGGGCAATGGGCCGCGAGCCCCGGCATCAGCGCGCGCAGGGCCGCCTCCGGCTCGGCGCGAAACGCCTTCGCCCAGGGGGCGTTCGACTGCTGGTAGCCGAACAGGTTCGCCCGCATGGTCTCGCCGAGCGGGAACAGCGTCAGGTAGGCGTCGCGCCCGCCGAACCGTTCGGAGAAGTAGGTCATCGCCTGAAACGGGAAGGCGTCGCGCGGCGCCGCCATGTCGAAGCCGACGGCCAGCGAGTGGCGTTCGCCGATCACGCGCCGGACGATCCCGGCCTTGCGGCGCAGCACGTCGCCGAGCCCCGTCGCCAGCACCACGAGGCGGCCGGCGAACCGGCGCCCGTCGCCGAGGGTGACGACCTGCCGCTCCGGGCCGAGATCGAGGTCGGCGACCCGGCCGACGGTGAGCAGCCCGGCGGGCAGGTCGGCCCGCAGGGCGTTGATCAGGTCGGGATAGGCGGCGCCGTACTCGGTGTTGCGCTCCCAATGCGCGAGGCTGCCGAAGCGCACGACCCGGACGGTGTCGGTCCTTGTGGTGCACCCGCGAGCGGCGGCGCCGAACCCGAGGGACTCGAACAGCGACATCTGCGCGGAGCCGTACTTCTCGGCGCGGAAATCGTGCGGGTGGACGGCGTGGGTGTCGATCAGCGCGACGCTGCGGCCGTCGCGGGCGAGGCGGCCGGCCAGGCAGGTTCCGGCCAGGCCGGCGCCGATCACCACGACATCGAAGCAGTCCGTCTGAGCAGGCATGGCGAGCACATCCCTCCGGCAGGGGCGCCTTCGACACGCCCGCACGGTACAGAAGTCGCAACCATCCCGAAAAGAAGATCCTTGCGTAGTTCTTCGCGATCAACCCTTCGTGACCAGCGAGAAACATCGTGGCAATGTTCTACCGAAGGTAGAGATCGCGTCGCGCCTTCATCGACGACGACATGGTGCGGTCTGTTCAGGCGTCGCGACCGTCGCGCAAGTGCGTCACGAATTCCTGCGCGAAGGTCGGCAAGCCTTCGTAGCTGCGCAGGCACAGGGTCAGGGCGCGCGTCGCCCACGGCTCGACCAGCGGCACGACGGCGATGTCGAGGCCGCGGGCGACCCGCCGGGCCATGCTCTCGGGCACGATGCCGACGCCGACGCGGGCATCGACGAGGCGGCAGACGGCGTCGAACCCGCGCAGCTGCACGCGCAGGCGCATCGGGCGTCCGACGCGCGCCGCCTTGTCGGCGAGAAACCGGGTGAGCGCGCTCGCCCGGTCTAGGCCGACGAGGTCGTGCGCCAGCACCTCGGCGAAGGCGACCGCCCCGCGCCCGGCCAGGGCGTGCCCGCGCGCCGCCACCAGCACGAAGCGGTCCTGCCGGAACGGGAAGGTCTTGAGGTCGCCGGTGTCGACCGTGCCCGACAGGATGCCGAGGTCGGCCTGCCCGTCCGCGACGAGGCCGACGATCTCGTCCGAGGTGTGCTCGTCGATCTCGACGCTGACCCCGGGGTTCTTCGCTAGGTAGGCGGCCAGCGCATCCGGCAGGAATTCGGTGAGCGCGTTGGTGTTGGCCAGGACCCGGATCTGCCCGACCGTGCCGCCGGAGAAGGCCGAGAGCTCGCCCTGCATCCGTTCGATCGCGGCGATCAGCCCGCGGGCATGCGCCAGCAAGGCCCGCCCGGCCGGGGTCGGCGTGACGCCGAGACGGGTGCGGGTGAGCAGGGCGGCGCCGAGCGAGGTCTCCATTGCCCGGATCCGCGTCGAGGCGGCGGCGAGCGCGAGGTTCGCGCGCGCCGCCCCGTGGGTGATCGAGCCGGCCTCGACCACGTGGCGGAAGAGGGTGAGGTCGGACAGGTCGAAGCGCATCATCGCCCGGCTTCCTTACGCGGGCCGCGAAGCCGCTGCCGGCGCCACCGCGATGCACGAGCGACTGCGAAACGCGCGCTCCCAACGCTCAGCCTTCGCCGATCGCGAAGGCACCATCAAGGAAATCCGTATTGCGAACCGTTCCAATCGGGCCCCTAACCATCGGGCGGATCGAACAGGGTAGGGGCAGGGCGGTGTGGGTGGCGGGACGACGATCTGGGCGACCGGCGCGCTGCTCGTGCTCTGCATGGGCCTCTGGGCGACGGCGCTGCTGCCCGAGATCGTCACCGCGCTGCTGTTCTTCGCCCTCGCCATGCTGCTCAAGCTCGGCACGGCGGCGACGGTGTTCTCCGGCTTCGCGGCCTCGGCCTTCTGGCTGGTGATGTCGGGGATGGTGGTCGGCCTCGCGATGACGCGGACCGGCCTCGGCGCACGCCTGGCGCAGGGGCTGAGCGGCCGGCTCTCGGGCTCCTATCCGCGCCTCGTCGCCGGGCTCGTGGGGTTCAGCTTCCTGCTCGCCTTCGTGATGCCGTCGAACCTCGGGCGCATCGCGCTGATGATTCCGGTGACCCTGTCGCTTTGCGACGCGTTCGGGCTGGCGCCCGGGCGGAAGGGCCGGATCGGCGCGGTGATGGCGGTCGGGCTCGCGACCCCGATCCTGTCGGCGGCGATCCTGCCCGCCAACGTGCCGAACCTGGTGATGGCCGGCGCGGCCGAGCGGCTCCAGGGCCTGCACCTCACCTACCTGCCCTATCTCTGGCTGCACGCGCCGGTCCTGGCGCTGGTGAAGGGCGTGCTGCTCGTGGCACTCCTCGTGACGCTGTTCCCCGACCGGCTCGAATCCGGTGCCGCGGCGCTGCCGGCCCTGCCCCCGGCCTCGCCCGCCGAGCGCCGGCTGGCCGCGATCCTCGTCGGCACGCTGGCGCTATGGATGACCGACGGGCTGCACGGCATCGCCCCGGCCTGGGTCGGGCTCTCGGCCGCGGTGATCTGCCTGATGCCGCGGATCGGCGTGCTGCCGGCGGACGCCTTCGCGCAGGTCTCGCTGCGCACCTGCTTCTACATCGCCGCGCTGCTCGGCCTCGTGGCGGTCGTCAACGAGACCGGCTTGGGCGAGCGGCTCGGCCACGCGCTGCTGGCGGTCGCGCCCCTGAGCCCGGGCGCGACCGTGCAGAACTTCGCGGTGCTGACCGGCGTCGCCACGGCGCTCACCCTCGTGGTCACGGCTAACGGCGCGCCCGCGCCCTACACGGCGCTGGCGGGCGAGATGGCGCAGGCCAGCGGCTGGCCTGTGCTCGACGTGGTGATGGTGCAGGTTCTCGGCTACGCGACGCTGTTCTTCCCGTATCAGGCGCCGCCCATCGTGTTCGCGCGCGAGCTCGGCGGCGTGTCGCTGAAGGACGCGACGCGCGCGACCTTCGCCTACGGGGTCGCGACGCTGCTGGTCGCCGCGCCGCTCGACTACCTCTGGTGGCGGCTGATCGGGCGACTGCCATGAGAAGGATACGTGTCGCGAGAACGGCGCCCGCCGTGCCCGGCGGCAGGCGATATCCCGACGAAATCGTCATCTCCGTCCTGCCATGCCGCATTGCGGCGAAACGCTCGGGCCTCTAGCGCTACAGATTAGAGACGGTCCAATTCCAAGATCGACCCGGTTCCGAGAACGACACGAGGCCTCCCGCACGATGGCACCCACCGCACGCCCCACCGTCGCCCAGCCGCTCTCGCCGCATCTCCAGATCTATCGCTGGACCTGGACGATGGCGATGTCGGTGTTCCACCGCGTCACCGGCACGGCGCTCTACGGCGGCACCGCGCTCGTCGCGATCTGGCTCGTGGCGCTCGCCTCCGGCCCGGCGGCCTACGCCTGGGTGGCGTGGTTCTTCGGGTCCTGGATCGGGCGGATCGTGCTGTTCGCCTACACCTGGATCCTGCTGCACCACATGCTGGGCGGCCTGCGGCACTTCGTGTGGGATGCCGGATACGGCTTCGACCGCGACAAGCGCATGGCGCTGGCCCGCGCCACCCTGATCGGCTCAACGACGCTGACCATCGTCGTCTGGGCCGTCGCCCTTCTGGCGCGCTGAGGAGTTCCCGCCATGGCCAAGGCCAAGATCCTTCAGAACCCGCAGGTCTCGATCCGCACGCCCCGCGCCCGCGTCCGCGGCCTCGGCGTCGCCCACCACGGCGTCGGGCATTGGTGGATGCAGCGGCTGACCGCCGCCGCCAACGCGCCCTTGATGCTCGCCTTCGTGGTGATCATCGCGCTGATGGCCGGCCGCTCCTACGCGGAGGCGGTGGCCCTGGTGTCGCACCCCTTCGTCGCGATCGTCCTGATCCTCGCCGTGACCTCGGTCGCGATCCACATGCGTCTCGGGATGCAGGTGATCATCGAGGATTACGTCCACAGCCCGGGGCTGAAGATCGCCGCGGTGTTCGCCAACAACTTCTACGCGGTCGTCGTGGCCGTGGCCTGCCTCTACGCGATCCTGCGCGTGGGGCTCGGCCGCCTCGTCTGACCTGCCACTCGCGATCTTGAAGGAGCCTTCCATGGCCGCCAACGGACAGAACGGGCAGGGACCCGCCTATCCCATCACCGACCACACCTTCGACGTGGTGGTCGTCGGCGCGGGCGGCGCGGGCCTGCGCGCCACCGTCGGCTGCTCCCAGGCGGGCCTGCGCACCGCCTGCATCACCAAGGTGTTCCCGACCCGCTCGCACACGGTGGCGGCGCAGGGCGGCATCTCGGCCTCGCTCGGCAACATGGGCCCGGACGACTGGCGCTGGCACATGTACGACACCGTGAAGGGGTCGGACTGGCTCGGCGACCAGGATGCGATCGAGTATCTCGTGCGCAACGCTCCCGCGGCCGTCTACGAGCTCGAGCACTGGGGCGTGCCGTTCTCGCGCACGGAAGAGGGCAAGATCTACCAGCGCCCGTTCGGCGGCATGACCACCGATTACGGCAAGGGCACCGCGCAGCGCACCTGCGCGGCCGCCGACCGCACGGGGCACGCGATGCTCCACACCCTGTACGGGCAGGCGGTGAGGAACCAGACCAACTTCTTCATCGAGTACTTCGCCCTCGACCTGATCATGGACGACGAGGGCCGCTGCCGCGGCGTCATCGCCATGGACCAGGCCACCGGCGAGATCCACCGCTTCCGCGCGCAGATGGTGATCCTCGCCACCGGCGGTTACGGCCGCTCGTACTTCTCGGCGACCTCGGCCCACACCTGCACCGGCGACGGCAATGCCATGGTGCTGCGCGCCGGCCTGCCGCTGCAGGACATGGAGTTCGTGCAGTTCCACCCGACCGGCATCTACGGCGCCGGCTGCCTGATCACCGAGGGCGCCCGCGGCGAGGGCGGCTACCTGACGAATTCCGAGGGCGAGCGCTTCATGGAGCGCTACGCCCCGTCGGCCAAGGATCTCGCCTCGCGCGACGTGGTCTCGCGCTCGATGACCATGGAGATCCGGGCCGGCCGCGGCGTCGGCAAGGGCGGCGACCACATTTTCCTGCACCTCGACCACCTCGACCCGGCGATCCTCCACCAGCGCCTGCCGGGCATCTCGGAATCCGCCAAGATCTTCGCCGGCGTCGACGTCACCAAGGAGCCGATCCCGGTGCTGCCGACGGTGCACTACAACATGGGCGGCATCCCGACGAACTATCACGGCGAGGTGCTGACCTTGCGCGACGGCAACCCCGACACCGTCGTGCCCGGCCTGATGGCGATCGGCGAGGCGGCCTGCGTCTCGGTGCACGGCGCCAACCGCCTCGGCTCGAACTCGCTGATCGACCTCGTGGTGTTCGGCCGCGCCGCCGGCCAGCGCTGCGCCGAGATCGTCGAGCCGAACGGCCGGCCGATGGACCTGGCCAAGGATTCCGCCGACAAGGCGCTGACCCGCCTCGACCGCTTCCGCTACGCCGACGGCTCCACGCCGACCGCGGACCTGCGCCTCGAGATGCAGAAGACGATGCAGAACAACTGCGCCGTGTTCCGCACCGGCGAGGTGCTGGAGGAGGGCAAGGGCCTGATCCACAAGGTGTGGTCGGCATCCGCCGACATCCGCATCACCGACCGGTCGCTCGTCTGGAACACCGACCTGCTCGAGACCCTGGAGTTCGACAACCTGATCGGCCAGGCGGTCGTCACCATGGAATCGGCCGCCAACCGCGAGGAATCGCGCGGGGCGCACGCTCGCGAGGACTTCCCCGACCGCAACGACAAGGAGTGGATGAAGCACACCCTGTCGTGGCTCGACGAGAGTGCCCACCGGGTGAGCATCGATTACCGCCCGGTCCACACCTACACGATGTCGAACGAGATCCAGTACATCGAGCCGAAGGCGCGCGTTTACTAAGCTGCGCGCTTCGGAAAGCCGATCGGCGGGACCGCGTTCCCGATGCGTCTTGCCGATCGTTGCTTCGATCGACTCTAGCGGAAGCCAACGACAGCCATGGCCGAATTCTCCCTCCCCAAGAACTCCCAGATCACCGAGGGCAAGTCCTGGCCCGCGACGACGGGGGCCAAGAACCTCAAGGAGTTCCGCGTCTACCGCTGGAACCCGGACGACGGGAAGAACCCGCGGATCGACACCTATCAGGTCGACCGCGACGATTGCGGGCCGATGGTGCTCGACGCGCTGCTGTGGATCAAGAACAAGGTCGACTCGACGCTGGTGTTCCGCCGCTCCTGCCGCGAAGGCATCTGCGGCTCCTGCGCCATGAACATCGAGGGCCAGAACGCGCTCGCCTGCACCATGGGCATCGACGAGTGCCAGGAGCACGCGAAGGGCCGCAAGACCGCCGCGGTGAAGATCTATCCGCTGCCGCACATGCCGGTGCTGAAGGACCTCGTCCCCGACCTAACGAACTTCTACGCCCAGCACGCCTCAGTCGAGCCCTGGCTCAAGACCGACACCCTGGCGCCCGAGAAGGAGTGGCCGCAGACGCCCGAGGACCGGGCCAAGCTCGACGGGCTGTACGAGTGCATCCTGTGCGCCTGCTGCACCACCTCGTGCCCGAGCTACTGGTGGAACGGCGAGAAATTCCTCGGCCCGGCGGCGCTGCTGCAGGCCTATCGCTGGCTGATCGACAGCCGCGACGAGAACACCGGCGACCGCCTCGACGCGCTGCACGACCCGTTCAAGCTCTATCGCTGCCACACGATCATGAACTGCGCCAACACCTGCCCGAAGAGCCTGAACCCGGCCAAGGCGATCGCCGAGATCAAGAAGATGATGGTCGAGCGCACGGTGTGATCCGGCGGGGCGGCCGACTGAGGCCGCCCCGCCACACTCGGCCCGAAAAGCCTCGCGCGCGGGCCCTCCGAAGACCGTTCCCCGACCGGCCGCCTTGCGGGCATCGCAATTGCCCCCGACGCAAGGGCTCGCAAGGGGCGCCGCACGTGCGCCGGGGAAGCCGAGACCGATGCCGCGTCAGTACCGTTCGACGATCGCCCTCCTCGCGCTGGCGGCAGGGCTCGGCGCCTGCGCGTCCCAGCGCTTCGACGGACCCCGCGTCCGCGGGCCGGCACAGCAAGCCGCCATCGACAACATCGCCCCGGCGATGCCCTCCGGCGCCGTGACCTCGGCGCCGCTCGCGCCGCCGCCCGGCGCCACCGCCGCGCCGGACGAGGCACCGATCGGCGCGCAGGCGTCGATCGCCCCGCCGGCCTCCAACGTCATCCCCGAGCCGGTGGTCGCCCCGCCCCCGGCCCCGCCGGTGGTGGCGAGCGGGCGCGCCTCGGTGGTCGGCGCCTGGGACGCCAAGGACGCGACCGGCGGAAGCTGCAAGGTGACGCTCTCGAGCGCGCCGGCCCTCGACCTTTACAAGGCCTCCGCCGCCGGCTGCCCGAACAAAGATCTGGCCAAGGTCACGGCCTGGGATTTCCGCGACGGCGAGGTCTACCTGTACCAGCAGGGCGGCACGGTGGCCGCCCGCCTGCGGCAGGGCGGCGGCGCCCTCGACGGCGCGCTCACCAAGTCCGGCGCCTCCCTCGCGCTGGTGCGCTGAACCGGGAGGGCCCGCGCACCGGGGCTACGGGTTCACCCGCAGCCCGAGCAGGAAGGTGTTGTCGGAAAAGCTCGCCGTCGCCGCCGTGCTGGTGATCTCCTGGTAGAGGTAGGTGCCGCGCAGCGTCAGCCAGCGGTTGAAGCGGTAATCGAGCCGGGCGGTGGCCGAGAAGCCGGTCTCGCGGATCGACACCCCCTGGTAGTCGTTGCGGAGGTAGGCGCCGCCGACGATGATCGAGAGGTTGCGCAGGAGGTCGTGCTGCACCTCCAGCGTCGCCGTCTGGGTCAGGATGCCGCTGGAGCCGGGGACCGTCGTCTCGGTGACGCCGGCCTGCGCGTTCAGGCGCACGGTGGTCAGCGGGGTCGCCGCCCAGACCAGGGCGGCTGCGAGGATCGGCGCGTCGAGGCCGCGCAGGCTCGGGTCGACGTAGGTGCGGTGCTGAAGTCCGCCCGAGATCTCGCCGCTGATCGAGCGGGTGAAGTTCACGGTCGCGCCGACCGAGGCGGCGATGCCGTCGGAATCGCGGCGCAGGCCGCTGGTGTCGCGGCGCAGGTCGTAGACCCGTGTGTCGGCGAGCAGCTCGACGAAGGGGCTGATCTCCGGCGTCACCTCGTAGGCCGTGCGCAGGCGCATGCTGTACTGGTTCTGGTTGCGGTCGGCCTGGCTGATCACCGTCCCGTCCGACAGCCGGGCATCCTCGAACTCGGAGCGGTCGACCGAGCCGCGCAGGGACACCGAGAGCCGGTTGAAGGTCTCGATCGCGCCGAGCGAGGTGCCGTAGGTCGCGACGATCGGCCGGTTGGTCGCGGTCACGGCCTGGAGGTTGGGGCTGCCGGTGCGTTGGGTGTCGACGAGGAAGCGGGTCTCGGCGTCGATCCGCAGGTCGCGGTTGGCGTCGATCCGCAGGCGCACGGTGCCGGCCGCGTTCGGGCGGCTCGCAGCCTCGTTCTCCGGCGTCTCGAGGTAGCCGGCGCGCAACTCGCCGGCGAGCTCGCTCCGCGACCAGTCCGAGCGGAAATTCAGCTCCCCCTCGCTCCGGAGCGCGACCGAGCCCTTGGCGAGCGACGGCGTGGTCTGGTCCGGGTTGGTGTCGTAGCCGAGGCTCTGGGTGAAGGACGGAAGCACCGTGAAGCTGCCGAGCCTGATCCCAAGCGGCGCGTAGGCGTCCTCGGTGGCGATCGGCCGCCGCAGGCTGTTGGTCAGCAGCGCCCCCGGCGTGAGGACGCCGCTCAGCGGGTTGATCAGCGGCAATCCCGGCGCCTGCGGCCGCGGCGCCTCGGCCGGCAGCGGCACGCCGACCACCGGGTTCTGGATCACCGGCGAGAGCCGCAGGGCCGGCGCGGGGATCTGGGTGACATCCTGGGTGTAGCGCTTGGTCGCCGTCCCCAGGCGCCGGGGCGGCGCCGCGCGCTGACGCAGCAGGCTGATCGGGGCGCGGTTGTTGGTGCCGGACGTGGCGCCGCCGGTGCGGCTGCCGGAGGAGCGGACCCGGGTGTCGAGATTCGAGGCGCCGGCTTCGGCCCCGGTCGGCCCCGACAGGCTGGCGCCGCCGGAGGTGAGGCCGCCGGAGGATTCGCCGTCCGCCGCCTCGCCGGAATTGCCGTTGCCGAGGCGGGGCGGGCCCTCCGACAGGCGGTTGCGGCGCAGCACCGGCAATCCGTCCTGGCCGGGATCCTGTCCGATGCCCGGGTTGTCGGGCTGGCCGGCGACGGGGCTCAGGGATTCGAACCGCGTTGCCTGCGCCTGCGCCGGGCCGGGGAGGGCGATCGCGACGGCGGCCGGCAGGCCCGCGAGCAGCAGCGCGAGGCCGCAGGCAAGGCCCGCCTCCCGTCGCGCATGCCCCTCGCCCTCCAAGCCCAGCACCGGATCCCGACTCCCCTGGCTGGGCGCGTGCGAAGACGACCGTCGCACCGCTTCCGCGTGGTTAACGAAGGCTAGCCGGGCGTGGTTAATGCAGCGTCAACGGCACGGGGCGGCGGAGCATCGGAGGAGACCGGATCCACCGGCGGATCGCCGCCGCCGATGGATCGAGGCGCGGGCAGGGTCTATAAGCGGCCGGACATGTCCGCCCCGCAGCCCGTCCGCCGTCTCGACCCGGTCCTCGTCGACCGCATCGCCGCGGGCGAGGTGGTCGAGCGGCCGGCCTCGGCGGTCAAGGAGCTGGTCGAGAACGCGATCGATGCCGGCGCCCGCAGCATCGCGGTGACGATCGAGGCCGGCGGCCGGCGGCTGATCCGGGTGGTCGACGACGGCGCCGGCATGTCGCCGGACGACCTGCTGCTCGCCGTCGAGCGCCACGCCACCTCGAAGCTGCCGGGCGGCGACCTGACCCGGATCGACACGCTGGGTTTCCGCGGCGAGGCGCTGCCTTCGATCGGCGCGGTCTCGCGGCTGTCGATCACCACCCGCACGGCGGACGCGGATTCGGGCGCGGCGCTCACCGTCGAGGCGGGCCTGCGCGGCGCGGTGCGCCCGGCGCCGGCGGCGCGCGGCACCCGGATCGAGGTCACCGACCTGTTCTCGGCGACGCCGGCGCGGCTGAAGTTCCTGAAATCCGACCGCGCCGAGAGCGCGGCGGTCTCCGACATCCTGCGCCGGCTCGCGGTGGCGCAGCCCGCGATCCGCTTCACGCTGACGAGCGAGAACGGCACGCCGCTGGTGCTGCCGGCCCTCGCCGGAGCCGAGCCGGACGACGCGACCGCGAGCCTCGCCCGGCTCGCGCAGGTGCTGGGATCGGACTTCGCCGCGAACGCCCTGCCGGTGGCGATGGCGCGGGAGGGCTTCTCGCTCACCGGCCATGTCGGGCTGCCGACCTTCCACCGCGGCGCGGCCAACCACATCCACTTCACGGTGAACGGCCGGCCGGTGCGCGACCGCCTGCTGCTCGGTGCGGTGCGCGGCGCCTACGCCGACACCCTGCGCTCCGACCGTCATCCGGTGCTCGGGCTGGCGATCGCCTGCGAGCCCGGCCTCGTCGACGTCAACGTCCACCCGGCCAAGACCGAGGTGCGGTTCCGCGATCCGGGGCTGGTGCGGGCGCTCGTCGTCAGCGCGATCCACGAGGCGCTGCGCCGCGGCGGGGCGCGGGCCTCGACCGGCGTGGCGGCCCGCACCCTCGAGGCACTGCGTCCCTCGGGCGGCATCCCGTTGACGCAGCATGGCGGGACGGCGAGCCCGAGCCTGTTCCAGAGCGCGCGGACCGGCCTGTTCCGCCCGGGCACCCCGTCCGTCGCGGCCCCGTCCGGCTTCCACCGGCCGGCGCCGGATCGGCCGCACGGCTTCGGCGAGGCGGCGCAGGCACCGCTGGCGCCGGACGGCGCGGCCGACGCCTTTCCGGATCCGATGGCCGACCTGGCGCCGCCCGCGGCCGACCTGCGCAGCCTCGATGGCGCCGAGGATGCCCTCGACCATCCCCTCGGCGCCGCGCGGGCGCAGCTGCACGAAACCTACATCGTCGCGCAGACCCGCGATGGCGTGGTGATCGTCGACCAGCACGCGGCGCACGAGCGCCTCGTCTACGAGCGGATGAAGCGCGAGCGCGCGGCGGGCGGCATCCTGCGCCAGGGCCTCTTGATCCCCGACGTGATCGAGATGGCGCCCGAGGCCGCCGAGCGGCTGGCCGCGGCCGCCCCCGAGCTCGACCGGCTCGGCCTGACGCTGGAAGCCTTCGGCCCCGGGGCGGTGCTGGTGCGCGCGGTGCCCGCGGCTTTGGCCGGCGCCTCGGTGCGCCACCTCGTCGCCGACATCCTCGACGCGCTGGACGACAGCGGGGTCGAGGAGGGCGGGGCCGGGGCCCTGGAGGACGGCCCGCTCGGGCGGCGCCTCGACGCGGTGCTGTCGCGGATGAGCTGCCACGGCTCGATCCGCGCCGGAAGGCGCCTGCGCCCGGAGGAGATGAACGCGCTCTTGCGCGCCATGGAGGCGACGCCGAATTCCGGCCAGTGCAACCACGGCCGCCCGACCTACGTCGCCCTCGGCCGCCACGACATCGAGCGGCTGTTCGGGAGACGCTGAGCGGGGTGGCGCCCGGTCAGTCCGGGATCGCGAACCCGATCGACTGGCACAGGATCGCGACCATCGTCACGCCGCCGGCGACGAGCCCCATCCGGTCCGGGCGCGCGGGCGTCGACGGCGCGGCGCCGAGACGCAGCTCGTCCTCGTAGCGTGCCAGGATCCAGGCCTGCAGCGACGGTGCGGTCAGGGCGAGCCAGGCCCACAGGCCGATCGCCACGAAACCCAGGGCCTGTCCGCCATAGGTGAAGACGTCGTCGATCATGGCGCTCTCGGAGCGAGCACCCCCTCGCCGCGAACCTAGCCCAGCCGTCCGGCACCTGGAAAGCCCGGTCGGGGTTCGACCGCGTCGCCGACGCGCCTTTCGCGTGCGCTCGCACACGGATCGGCCTATGACACGCCCGACATCCGAACAACCCGGCGCCTTCCCGATGACCGCACTCGCAGATCTGTCCCCCGCCGAACTGGCCGCGCGCTACGCGCAGGCGCAGGGCGCCTACGAAGCGTTCCGCGCCCGCGGGCTCAAGCTCGACATGACCCGGGGCAAGCCCTCGCCCGAGCAGCTCGACCTCGCGTCGGGCATGCTGGCGCTGCCCGGCAACGGTGACCACACCACGGCGTCGGGGGAGGATGCCCGCAACTACGGCGGCCTGCAGGGCCTGGCGGAGGCGCGCGCGCTGTTCGGGCCGGCGCTGCTCGGCGTGCCCGCGGAGCAGGTGGTGGTGGCCGAGAACGCGAGCCTCGCCGTGATGCACGACTGCATCGTCTGGGCGATGCTGAAGGGCGTGCCGGGCTCGGAGCGCCCGTGGTCGCGCGAGGAGGCGCCGGCCTTCCTCTGCCCGGTGCCGGGCTACGACCGCCACTTCGCCCTGTGCGAGGAATTCGGCATCCGCATGCTGCCGGTGCCGATGACGCCGGACGGGCCGGACATGGAGGTGGTCGAGGCCCTCGTCGCCGACCCGGCGGTGAAGGGGATGTGGTGCGTCCCGAAATACTCGAACCCGTCCGGCGAGATCTATTCGGAGGAGACCGTCCGGCGGCTCGCCGCGATGAAGGCCGGCGCCCCGGACTTCCGCCTGTTCTGGGACAACGCCTACGCCGTCCACCACCTCACGCCCGAGCACCACGCGATCCCCGACATCCTGGAAGCCTGCCGGGCGGCCGGGCATCCGAACCGCGCCTTCATCTTCGCCTCGACCTCGAAGATCACGCTCGCCGGCGCGGGTCTGGCCTTCTTCGCCGGCTCCCCCGACAACGTGCGCTGGTACCTCGCGCGGGCGGGCAAGCGCACGATCGGCCCGGACAAGCTGAACCAGCTCCGGCACGTCCGCTTCCTGCGCGACGCGGCGGGGCTCACCGCCCACATGGAGCGCCAGCGCGAGCTCCTCGCCCCGAAGTTCTCCGCCGTCACCGAGGCGCTCGCGCGGCACCTGACCGGGACGGACGTGGCCTGGAGCCGGCCCGAGGGCGGCTACTTCGTCAGCGTGGACGCCGGCGTCGGCACCGCCGAGCGCATCGTCGAGCTGGCCAAGGGCGCCGGCATCGGCCTGACGCCGGCCGGCGCGACCTTCCCCTACGGCCGCGACCCCCGCGACGCGGCGCTGCGGCTGGCGCCGTCCTATCCGAGCCTGTCCGAGGTCCGGGAGGCGGCGGAAGGGATCGCGCTCTGCATCCTGCTCGCCGCGCTCGAATCGGAGCGGGCGGTGCGTGCGGCGCCGCAGGAATGAGCGGCCTGCTCCGGGCGGCCGGCTTCCTCGTCCTGGCGGCGACGCTGCCGGCCTGCGCCGCGCCGCGCGCCGCGCGCGTCGCGTCCTGCGACGGGCTGACCGCCGCGATGATCCGCGCCACCGGCGCCTCGCTCGCCGGCCGCGCCGGCACGCGCGCGGTGTTCCGCGCGACCGATGCCGAGCGCATGAGCCTCGATTGCCGGGCGCCGGCGCGGATGGTGTTCGCCTCCCGCGACCGCGAGCCGGAGCGCGGCTTCTACGAGCTGATCGGCCGGGCGGCGCGTGCGCTCGCCGGCGCGGACGCCGAGACCGCCGAGGTGCTGGCACGGCAGGTCCACCAGGATTCGCTGCTGGCCGACGCACCGCGCCAGGGCGTCGCCGGCAAGGCGGCCCTGCGCTGCGAGACCGGGCCGCGGGCCGACGCGCTGGCCGGCGACCTCACCGTCTGCGTGCTGGTGCCGAACCGGCCGCCCGCCCTGCGCCGCAAGGCCGGACTTTCGCGGGAGGCTCCGGCGGGCTAAGCCTCCGGCCATGCCCGATTCCACCGACAGCCCAACGCCCAGGACCGTCCGCGCCGGCACGGTCGCCTTCGGCAACCACCTGCCGCTGGCGCTGATCGCCGGCCCGTGCCAGCTCGAGAGCCGCGACCACGCGCTCGAGATCGCGGCCGCGCTGAAGGAGATGGCGGAGTCCCTCGGGATCGCCCTGGTGTTCAAGGCCTCGTTCGACAAGGCGAACCGCACCTCGGGCGGCGCCGCCCGCGGCATCGGGTTGTCCGGCGCGCTGCCGATCTTCGCCGAGATCAAGGCGCGCTACGGCCTGCCGGTGCTCACCGACGTGCACGATGCCGGGCAGTGCGGGCCGGCGGCCGAGGTGGTCGACGTGCTCCAGATCCCGGCCTTCCTGTGCCGGCAGACCGACCTGCTGCTGGCCGCCGCCGCCACCGGCCGCGTGGTCAACGTGAAGAAGGGCCAGTTCCTCGCACCCTGGGACATGCAGCACGTGGCCGCCAAGGTCACCGGGGCCGGCAACCCGAACGTGATCGTCACCGAGCGCGGCGCCTCGTTCGGCTACAACACCCTGGTCTCCGACATGCGCAGCCTGCCGATCATGGCCGCGGTGACGGGCGGCGCGCCGGTGGTGTTCGATGCGACCCACTCGGTGCAGCAGCCGGGCGGGCAGGGGGGAAGCTCGGGCGGCGAGCGCCGCTTCGTCGCCGTGCTGGCGCGGGCCGCCGTCGCGGTCGGCATCGCGGGTGTCTTCATCGAGACCCACCCCGATCCCGATCGCGCCCCCTCCGACGGCCCCAACATGGTGGCGCTGCGGGACATGCCGGCGCTCGTGTCCGAGCTCCTGGCCTTCGACCGGCTGGCCAAGGCGCACGCGTAAGGCTCAGGACGTCGTCGCCGCCACGAGGACGTGCGCGCGCAGCGGCTGCGACAGGACGTGGCGCCCGCCCGCATCCGTCTCGGCGGCGGCCGCGAAGGCGTCGGCGATCGTCGACGCGTTGTCGCGGATCGCGGCACGCCGCGCCGGATCGACCGCCGCCACGCGCTCGAGGAAGGCGTCGCGGTCGGCGAAGGCCTCGCGGCGCACGAACCTCCTGTCGGACAGGCAGAGGAACGCCCCGGCCGCGATCGCTGCGGCGATGGCGGCCTGCGCCGCGGCGCGGATCGCGGTCTCGTCCTCGACCGGCTTGAGCGCCGAGAAGAAGCTGCCCTCGGCCAGCGGCTCGACCACGACGATCCGGCCGCCCGGTGCGACGACGCGGGCCGCCTCGTGCAGCGCCGCGCGCGGGTCGGGAACGTGGTGCAGGGCGTTGAGGATGACCGCGCCGCCGAAGGTCCCGTCGGAGAACGGCAGGGCCTCGGCGGAGCAGATCTCGAAGGCGCAGTCCGGCGCCCGGCGCCGGGCCGCCGCGACCGCCGCTTCGCCGGGGTCGATCCCCGTCACCCGCGCGCCGTGGCCGGCCAGCGCAGCCGACATCGCCCCGGGGCCGCACCCGATATCGACGATGCGGCGCCCCGCGATCGGCGAGAACGCGTCGAGGACGAGCGAGAGGGTATCCATGGGGCAAGGTCCGGTCCGGGCGTTCCGGAGCACCATCGCGGGGCGGCCGGCACGGTGCAACCGCCGCGGGGCCGCGAGCGGGAACGCCGCGATCATCCGGCTGCAGCGGCCCGCGGGTTCTGTCGGGGCGTTACGAACGCGCCGCTTCGTGATCGCGAGATCAATCGTCGCGCCTGTTCACCCGTCCATCCCCCTGATAGTTTCCCGCTCATCACACGCATTCGGTTCTCGCAGCAGGCATCCATCACCGGAGGTCCTGATCGGCGTCACCTGCGACCGAACGATCATTCCCACGGAAGAGCGGATGCCGTATCTGTGGGATAAAATCCCACGGATATGTCCCGCAATGCCGCGCTTCACCATCGACCTGCATGACGGCGCGCACTTCGTGCGCGACACCGAAGGCTTCGATCTGCCCGATGCGGATGCCGCGCGCGAGAAGCTCGTCCGGATCATGTCGAAGATCGCGCAGGGCTTCGCGGCCGTCCCCGAGCGCCAGGACTACCTCGCTGTGGTCCGCGACGAGCACCGGAAGGTCGTCTTCCGGGCCCGTCTCTCGCTGGACATCGAGACGTTCGACGTCGGCTGAGCGCGGAGGACGGACCCTCGCGCGGCGCCGGCCGGGCATCGGCGCGTCACCGCGGCGTCGCGGGGCCGGCGGCCGAGCGCCTGGCGATGTCGACGACCTGCTCGGGCGTCGGCGGGTTCGCCGGGTGGTGGCTCAGGCACAGCGGCGTCCGCAGCTTGACCGGGCGGCCGGAGCCCTCGGTGGAGAAGTAGAACTCGCCCGCTCCGAGCTTGCCGATATCCGCCGCCGTCCCGCCGCTGGCGGCCAGGATCTCCTGGGCCGCCGCGATGGTCGCGGGCGCGCTCTGCCGACCGAAGACCTGCGTCGTGCAGTTCGAGACCACCTGATTGTGGATGCCGCGCGGCACCTGCGTCGCCACGATCATGCCGAGCCCGTACTTGCGCGCCTGCGCCACCAGCTTGATGCCGCTGCCGAGGCTCAGCGCCTGCCGCTGCGCGGGCAGGAAGGTCTGCGCCTCGTCCACCACGTAGAGCAGGCCGCGCGGCGACGGGTTGCGCTTGACCCAGCCGAACAGGGCCATCTGCAGCCGGTTGACGAAATCCTCCCGGGCCGCGTCCGATCCGAGGCCGGCGAGGTTGATCACGGAGATGCGGGTGCGGTCGCCGCCGAAGAACAGGATCGCGGGATCGAGTGCCGCGCCCTCGGCCTTCAGCAGCGGGTTCGTCGCCACCGCGGCGTGGAGCTGGTCGGCCATGCCGGCGGCGAGCTTGCCGGCCTCGCGGATGCGGCTCACGTCGTCGGGCAGATCGGCCAGGAGCGCGGTGAAGGCCGCGAGGTCGCCGCCGCCGTCGGCCGCGAACTGGCGGAGCGCGTCGGCGAGGACGCCGCGTTGCAGCTCCTTCTTCGCGCCGGCGAGCGGCCCCAGCGTCTCGGCGGCCATCTCGACGGCCTGCTGGCGCTCGTCGCGGTCGTCGCCGAGGCCGCGAAAATCCGGCATCGCCGACAGGAACACCGGGTTGCCGGCATGCACCCCCGGCGTCCAGACCACGACCTCGACCCGGGCCCGGTAGACGCGGGCCTTGGCGTCGTCGTCTGCGGTGAACCGGCCCGGCCGCTCGGGCCAGGCTTCGCCGAGGCGCGACAGGTCGTTGTTGGGATCGATCACGATGGCCGGAATGCCGGCCAGCGCCGCCTCCTCGACGAGGCGGCGCAGCAGCACGGTCTTGCCCGAGCCCGAGCCGGCGATGATCGCGGTGTGGCGCGGCAGCAGCCGGATCGGCAGGGTCACGGGCTCGCCGCCCGCGCTCATGCGATGACCGATCGGGATCTCGGACGGCGCCGCATTCGCCTCCCCGTTCGGACGCGGGCGGTCCTCGCCGCGGTCGGGGCGTAGCCTCAGCGGCGCGTGACCCGCCCCCGCCGATGCGGTCTCGCGCGGCATGACGGGGGGGGCCTCCACCGCGGACGCCGGGGAGCGGCGCGGGCCGGCATCCGGCTCGCCGAGGCCGGCCCGCTGGAAGAGGGCGGTCGCGCGCACGAAGCGCCCGGCCCGGAGCCAGGCCTCGAAGCGGTCGAGCCGCCCCTCCGCCGACGCCGCATCCCGCAGGTCGCGCAACGCGACGAAGGTGCGCAGGTCGTCCTCGTCCGGGTCGATCAGCACGCCGTTGGCCGCAGTGAACAGGTCGACCAGCTGCTTGGTCTTGGCGCCGCCCGGCACCGGCCCGCGCCGGACGATCAGCAACTCCCGCCCGGGCATGCGGGCCGAGATGCCCGAGGCGGTGAGCGCCGCCCGCAGCCGAGCCTGGAAGGCGATGGCGTTCTGGTGCAGCAGCGCGCGGTAGCAGACGTGCCGCTCGCGGTCGTTCTCGTCCCGGTGGGTCAGCGTGAGGCGGCCGTGCAGCGGCGGGATCCTCTGCTCCGGCTCGCCCTTGCTCGCCACGTCGAGGGCGTTGTCCGGGTCGTCCTCCAGCGCGTAGAGGTCGAAGGCCGCGCGCAGCACCTCGGCGAGGGCGTCGTCCTCCCCGTCGAGGAGGTCGCCGATCTCGGCTCTCGCCTTCGCGCCGGCGAGGTCGAAGAGCGTCTCGGACGTGTCCCGATCCACTTTCTCGATCCGCCCCGTAAGGTCGTCGCAGAGGGAGACCCGCCCCTCCGCCAGGCAGGCGCGGCGGAAGGCGTCGCACCGCATCAGGATCGTGCGCGGCATCATCCCGGCCTCGGCGGCCGCCGCGATCGCGGCCTCGCTGTAGGGCCAGGACGGGAAGGGCGGCGTGAAGCCGGCCTCGAGGCAGGCCGGGCGCATGCGCCCGACGATCAGCGCGGCGGCGGCCGTGCGATCGCTCATCCCGCGGAGGTAGATGTCGTCCGTGAAGCGGTGCCGCGTCGCCCCCGTGGTCCGCTCGCCGAGGCGGGCCCAGGATTCCGGGAGGCAGGTCACCACGGTCATGCTGCGGTCGCAGACGGTGTGGAGCTCGAGAAGGCCGGCGCCGAGCACCTCGGCGAGGCCCGCCGCCCCGTCGAGGTCGTCCGTGGCCGCGAGCCGGCTCGCCTCGATCACGCCGTCGATCTGGTCGATGGCGATGAGCGTCGGCCCGCTCAGCGCCATGATCCAGCACATGCCGCGCACGAGGTCGATCGGGGCCGGCGGCGGCGTCTTGAAGCCCAGCGCGGCCCGCTCGCCCGGGTCGGCGTCGTAGCCCTGAAGCCACGCATGCGCGAGGCCGACGGCGCTGAAATCCTGGGAGCGCAGCAGGCACAGGGCGCGGAAGACATCGAGGTGCTTCAGCGCCCGCGCCGCGTCGACGCTCATCAGGGCCCTGACCAGCACGTCGACGATGCGGCGCGCGTCCATGTTGGGAGTGTTGAACGCGGCCTCGACCTGGGCCTCGACCTTGAACCGGCGGGCGACGCCCGCCAGCACGGCGTCCGACTGGCGGCGCCCGTCCGGCATCGCCTGGAGCAGGGCCGTGACGAAGCTGAGCGCCGCGCTGCGCCAGAAATCGGTCAGGCCGAGCACGTCGAGGGGGACGAACCAGCCGCCCTGCCGCCAGACCTCGCGGCGCAGCTGCCCGACGAGATGGGTCTTGCCGATGCCGGGCTGGCCGACGAGGGCGCGTCCCTTGGCCCGCTGGTCGGGGGTGCGCGCCTCGGCGCGGAGGTCCGCGACCAGCGCCGGCACCAGGGCCTCGTTGGGGGCGCCGGTCGGCGGCGCGTCGATCCAGATGCTGTCGAGGGTGCGGACCCAGTCGAAATCGACACGGCGCAGGGCGTCGAGGGCGTCGCTCATCGGGCGGTCACCGGATCCAGAGGATGTGGAAGGGTTCGCCGGCCGGGCTGTAGGCGGCGGCGTGCTCGGCCGGCGTGAGGGCCTTCGGGTCGCTGAACTGGCTGAGGCGGGCGGTCGCGTCCTTCCGGAGGATGGCGGCAAGGCCCGAATCCACCGTGGCGCGGTCGAGGTCGGCGAGCGCCGCGCGCAGGTCGCTGAGCCGAACGGCCTCGGCGCGGGCGCCACCGGTGAGGTCGAGATAGGCGGCCTCGATGCGCGCGCGCAGCTGGCGCGGGCCGAGGGGCCTTCCCGCCTTCGGCGCGGCCTTTCGCGGGGCCGCCGCCCGGCGCTTCGGAGCCGCCTTGGTCTCGGGAGCGGGTTCGGGCGCAGTTTCCGGCGGGGAGCCGACCAGGTCCGCCAGCGTCTGCCCGGTCGCGGCGAGGTGGCGATCGATGCGCCCGAGCCAATCCCGAAGGACGCGCAGGTTCGGCGGCAGCGGCGCCTGCAGGTTCCGCCCGGCCCAGTGCCAGCCCCGATCCGTCACCGAGAGGACGAACGACCGGCCGGCCTTCTCGACGGCGATCAGGCCCGCGGCGGCCAGGGCCTCCCGGTCCGGCTTCCTCACCGCCGGCACCAGCGTGCCTTGCGCGGCACGGCCGCAGCGCCCCAGGAGGCACCAGAGAACCAGGCTCTGCGTCGGCGTCGGCTCGCTCATCGAAACCCCTTCAGCGCTCGCGCGCGCCGCACGACGGCGCGGATCTTCTCGATCGCCAGGCCCGGATCGGCCTCCACCTGCGCGTTGGTGAGGCGCAGCACGAGATAGCCGGCGACCAGGAGTTCGTAGTCCCGGTGGCGGTCGGCGTCGAAAGCCGCCGCGGCGCGGTGCTCGGGTCCGTCGAGCTCGACCACGACGCCGCCCGCCTCCCACAGCAGGTCGACCCGGGGCACGAACCGGCCGCCGCCGAGCAGCACGCGGGCGTTGCCCTCGAACAGGCCGGCAAGGTCGGCGTCGCGCGCCAGCGCGTCCTCCATCCGCCGCTCCACGGCACTGGCAGGGTGGGCGCGGGAGCGGGCCGGGATGAAGCGCACCGCGGCGGCGACCGGCTCGCGCAGAACCTCGTACGCACCGTAGAGAACCCGGTCGAAGGGCGGCATCGGGGGCGGGGCCGCCGGCAGCGCGACGACCAAGGCGGCGCCGCAGGCGGCGCACCGCTCCAGCGCCTCGATCAGCGCGGCCGCGCGCACCGGGCTCGACGGATCGACCTCCGCGACGAGCGCGACGCCCGCCGGATCGATCGTCCGAAGCAGCTGGGCGAGCTCGAAACCCCGATCGAGATGCCGGAACCGCGGCGGGGCGCCGGCGCCCGCGCGCTTGGCCGCCGCCCTGAGCCAGGGGCGGGACACGCGCAGGTCGTCGGGCGCGGCATCGGCAGCCGCGTCGAGGCCGTGCCAGTCGGGCCACCGGGAAAGGGCGAGGTCGGCGAAGTCGTCGAGCAGGCGATCGAGCACGGCCTCGGCCGTCCGCGCCGCATCGGCTTCGAGGAACAGCACGCCCCGCTCCGCCGCGCCCGCCGCGTCGAGGGCGGCGCCGACGCCGTCGCACCCGATGCCGACCAGGACGAGCCGCTCGCCCGCCCGCAGACCCTGAATCGTCCGCCCGAGCTCGCCGAGCGGCAACCGCCGGCGCGGCGCATCCCCGCATCCGGCGGCGTCGGCGCGATCGGGGATCGTGCTCACGTCCGAAGGCTCATGCCGACGCTTCCGCCCCCGCGTTTCCGCAACCTTTCAACACGGATCGACGGCTCGGCGCTACCGGATCGTCACCGTGAGGTTGCGGACCGCCCGTGTCCCGATGTCGCGCGGCGGGTGCCTGCCGATCGGTGTCCGCATCCGCCGAGGCCGGTGCCTGCCCCTCTCCGGGCGGAACCGCGCCGTCGCGGGGCCCGAGCCCTCGCGCTTGATCGCGCGGGTCGGCGCGGCGATGATCGCGGCCATGTCCGACATCGGTGATCCGCCCGCGGCGCGAACGGCGCCGCTCGTCTCGACCCGGGCGGCGACGTCGATCGTGATCGCCGACATGGTCGGGGTCGGCGTCTTCACCAGCCTCGGCTTCCAGGTCACGGACATCACGTCCGGCTTCACGCTGCTGCTGCTGTGGTTCGTCGGCGGCGTCGTCGCTCTGTGCGGGGCGTTCAGCTACGCCGAGCTGGCGGCGATGTTTCCCCGCTCCAGCGGCGAGTACAACTTCCTCACCCGCGCCTACGGCCCCGCCTTCGGCTTCATGGCCGGCTGGCTCTCCGCGACGGTCGGGTTCGCCGCGCCGGTGGCGCTCGCGGCGATGGCGTTCGGCCAGTATGCGCAGGCGATCCTGCCGGGGACCCCGCCCTTGCCCCTCGGCCTCGCGGTCGTCTGGGGGGTGACCGCCATCCGCCTGGTCGGGGGCCGCCACGGCGATGCGATCCAGGTCGGCTTCACGCTGCTGAAGCTCGCGCTGATCGTGCTCTTCATCGTCGCGGGCTTCGCCGGCGGCGGGGGCGGGTCGACCGACTTCGCGCCGAGCGCCGCCGACCCGGGCCAGATCTTCAGCGCGAGCTTCGCGGTGAGCCTCGTCTTCGTGATGTACGCCTACACGGGCTGGAACGCGGCGACCTACATCGTCGGGGATCTGGCCGATCCGCCGCGCAGCCTGCCGCGGGCGCTGTTCGTCGGGACGGGCGTCGTGCTCGTGCTCTACGTCCCTCTGAACGCGGTGTTCCTCTACACGACACCGACCGCGGAGCTCGCCGGGCAGATCGAGGTCGCCCTGATCAGCGGGCGCCACGTGTTCGGCGAGGCGGGCGGGCGGCTCGTCGGCATCCTGATCTGCCTCGGCCTGATCCCGACGATCAGCGCCATGATGTGGATCGGGCCGAGCGTCACCGTGGCGATGGGCGAGGACGCGCCCTTGCTGCGCGTGTTCGCGCGGCGCGCCCGCACCGGCGTGCCCGTGGCCGCGACCCTGCTGCAGGCCGTCGTCGCGAGCCTGCTGCTCCTCACCCGCAGCTTCGAGGCGGTGCTGGAGTTCATCCAGTTCAGCCTGATCCTGTGCTCGTTCCTCACCGTCCTCGGCGTGATCAGGCTTCGCGTCACCCGGCCCGACCTGCCGCGGCCGGTCCGCGCCTGGGGCTATCCGGTCACGCCGCTGATCTTCCTCGGCGTCACGCTGTTCATGCTGGTCCACCTGGTCGCCTCGCGACCGCTCCAGTCGCTCGCGGGCTTCCTCTTGATGCTGGCCGGCCTGCTGCTCTTCGTCGTCGCGGACGGGCTGGCCCGGCGCAGGGACCGGACGCCGATGCGATGAGGCTGCTCCATCCCGAAGCCGATGCGTGCGACGCGAGGCCGGCCGAGGCCGCTCACCGCCCCCGAGGCGCGATCACGGCGTCGAGGCGGCACCCGGCTTGGTCGCGCGCAGCACGTCGAGCCGGTACTCGGCGGTTCGCGACTGCGCCAGCACCCGCGCGAAGCCCTTCGCACCGGCGATGAAGCCTTCGGCCGCGTCGTCGCCGGAAAGCGGGTAGTGGGTGACGCCGAGCCAGTGCACCAGCACGATGTCGGCCTCGGGCAGCACCGCGTTCTCCACCCGTGCGACGAGACGCGCGAGATCGGCCCGGTCGAGGTAGTAGGCCACCTCCGAGATCACGATCAGGTCGAACCGCCCGTCGGGCCATTGCCCCGGAACGGCGGCGAGCTGGAAGCGCGCATTCGCGCAATCGGCGCAGCGGGCGCGGGCCGCCTCGATCACGGAGGGAACCACGTCGAGCCCGACCACGGCATCGCAGCGCTGGCAGAGCTGGTGCGTGAACACCCCGATCGAGCAGCCGACATCGAGGGCGGACGCGTAGCGGGGCCGGGGCAGGGCGGCGAGCGTCGCCTGGTACTTGGCACGCTCGTAGGCGCTCGAGGCGAACTGCCAGGGATCGGCCTCGGTGGCGTACATGCCCTTGAAGTAGTCGGTGTCGAGGGACTTCGCGCGCCGGCCCGTCTCCGTCACAGCCGGCCCTCCCGCCTCGCTCTCCGCACCCGCGGCGGCCGTCATCCCGAGCAGCGTGCCGGCGACGACGCCGCCCCCGGATCGCAGCAGGCTCCGGCGTGACGGTCGCTTGCAGTCGCGCACGATGAACCTCACCCCGTCCGTAGGCCTGTGATGAGCGCAACCGCATCCGCCCGGGACAGTTCCGCCGGAGCCAGCCCGCGTCAGGACGGCCCGATCGACAGCTCATGCCCGATCGACGGCCTGTGCCGGGAGCGTGAACGAGGAACATCGACGCGGCGCATCCCGTTGAGACAGCCGTATTATGGGAGAAAACGCATGGTCGACGTCGCGCAGATCAAGGAACACGCCGAGGTCGTCGGCTCGGACGGAGCCCACGTCGGCACGGTCGATCACGTCGACAAGGGCGAGATCAAGCTGACGAAGAAGGACGCGGCCGCCGGGGGCCTGCACCACTACATCCCGGTCGACTTCGTCCAGGCGGTGGAGGGCGACACCGTCCGCCTCGACCGGCCGGCCGAGGAGGTCAAGCGCGAGTGGTCGACGTCCTGACCCCATGGGATCCGCGGCGCCTGGGCGTCGCGTTCCGTCCCCGCACAGGCCCGAACGCGGTGTCCACGGCGTTCGGCGCAACGGGCGACGAGCCCCCGGCCAACCGCTGCCGGGCTCCGTCATCGTCTCCGATGAGCGACCGGGAATGGCATCAACCGTGTTGAGCTGCAATGTCCGATGACGATGCCGAGGCGTTTCTGCGCGAAGTCCGCGCGGCGCTCGCCACCGCTCGCCCCGAGGAACCGTCCCTCGACAGCCTGCAGCGCCTGATGACCTGGCTGCAGACCACCGAGATGGAGGAAGCCCCGCCCGAGGCCGGCCGCGACGGCACTGAGGACGGGAAGGACGGCGAGGGCGCCGTCCCCGAAGTCTCGGAGCCGTGATAGACGATCCGGACGGAAGGGCCGGCCCAAGCGTCGCGCCAGGCCCGGGGAGGCGACCCTGCCCGAGGGGGCAGGCAGGGCCGCCGCAGCGGATCGGGCAGATCTGCTGGCTGCCGAGGCAGTCAAGGCATGGTGCGGCAGACAGGTTGCCGAAGAATGACCGAGCGGCGCCCGAAACGGCGTTCGAATCCGACCGGAGTCGCAGAACCCGCGCAAACGCGTCGATCAACGATCCGTGTGGGGCGGAACGCCGGGCTGGGCGGATCCGTTTCAGCCGCCTCACGGGAGCCTACCATCATGAAGCTCGGTCTCGCCGCCTCGCTGGTCGCCAGCAGCCTTCTCCTCGTCGCCCCCGCACGTGCGCAGGGCACGGCGAACGCGCCCGGCGCGGTGCCGGGGTCGGCGGCCACCGCACCGGCGGCCAATCCCACGGCACCGGGGAGCAAGCCCGCGGCGCCGAAGGCGGATCGCACCGTGCGATCGAAGGAATGCTCGATGCAGGCCGACAAGCAGGGCCTGCACGGCAAGGCGCGCAAGGCCTTCCGGAATTCGTGCAAGCACGGCCGATCCTGATCCGGTCGTCCGGCGCGCCGCCTTGATCCCGCTCTCGCCGACCGTGCGTCCGCGACGTCGGCCCATCGGTGATGAGGTCGGCCGGATGCGGCTGTCCCTCCTCGGTGCCTGCATCCTGCTCGCCCTCGGCGGCTGCCAGGATCCGAAGCCCGGCCCCGCCGGCCCGGTCGGGCCGAAGGGCGATACCGGCCCGCCCGGCCCCCGAGGGGACGCGGGCCTCACCGGCGCCACCGGGCAGCGCGGCGCGACCGGCGACAGGGGCGAGCCCGGTCCCGTCGGCCCCGCCCTCGACGGCCTGGTGCGGCAGGACGTGCTCTGCCGGCGCGACGAGATCCTGATCGGCGCCTATTGCCAAGGCTACGCGGTGCTTCCCTCGGTCACGATCACCGACGGCATCGCCACCGTCGGATGCATGGATCTGCAGTCCAAGCCCGCCAAGAACGCCCGACCGGTCGCGACCTGCCTGAAGAAGCCATGAGCGACCTCCAGTTCTGGCTCTTCCTCGCGGTCGCCATCCCCATCCTGCTCCTGCCGGCCGGGATCGCGGCTTGGAAAGGACGCAACCTCTGGCCCGTCATCGCCCTGAGCCTCGTGTTCTGGCCGGGCGCGCTGGGTTTGGCCCTGCGGACCAGGGGCGGTGACGGCGCTGACCGGTACTGCCGTGCATGCCCCCGGCATCGAGCGGACGACGCCGTTGCGCACCATGCGCCGCGATGGTCCGCGGCGCCCTACCGGATGATTTGCCTGCCGGCCGATGCGGACGATGCTGGCGGACCCGGGATCACCGAGCCGCGGTCGCGCTCGCGGATGAAGCCGGCGACCGCCTCCGATTGTAGCGGCATCGAGAGGCGCTCGATGTGCGGGTCGTGCGCGAGCGCCTGCGTCGTCGCCCGCACGTTGGCGTAGGGGTTGCCCTCGGGGCGCTTCAGTAGGAAGGCGCGCGTCGATCGATGACGGCATCGAGTTCACGCATCCGTTCGCGAGACGGCGAGGGTTCGGTGCCGCTCCCGATGTTGCCGATGATGTCGCGGGATCGGACGAAGGACAGAAGGTCAGGAGCCTTTTGAAGAGTAGAATATAGTTCGCCAGCGGCCCCAGATCGGAGATCGTCTTTCTGGCTCGCCGTCTGCATTAAAAATTCCCTCTCGTTGACTTCGGGCGAGGCCGGGCGGATTTTTCGCAGCCCTTCCCGGTCCCGTCCGGCAGGCGTCGGACGCGCGTCCTCGCTCGGGTCGACCGCTTCGGGCGGCTGCACGCGCCATCGCGGCGCGCGGCACCCCGGCCTTCGAACGCCCGAGCGATCAGGAGAGTCCCATGAGCCATCTCCCGCCCGATGCCGTCGAGTTCATCGGCTTCGCGGCTCCTCGCCTGACCTCCGAGATCCATCCGGCGGAGGGTCCGGCGATCGACCGGGACTACCTCGACCGCCTCGCTCAGGCGCACGAGGCCGGCGGCTTCGACCGCATCCTCGTCGCCGCCTACTCGACGGCGCCGGACGCCCTGCTGATCGCGTCCCGGATCGCGGCGGTGACGCGACGGATCGGGCTGATGATCGCCCATCGCACCGGCTTCACCGCGCCGACGGTGGCCGCCCGGCAATTCGCGACGCTCGACCAGCTCACCGGCGGCCGCATCGCCATCCACGCGATCAGCGGCGGCGACGATCGGGACCTGGCACGCGACGGCGATCACCTGAGCAAGGACGAGCGCTACGCCAGGACGCGGGAATTCCTCGACGTCGCGCGCCTGTCCTGGACCGCGGAAACGCCGTTCGACTATGCCGGCAGCTTCTACCAGGTCGAGCAGGGGTTCTCGGAGGTGAAGCCGGTGCGGGCCGACGGCATCCCGGTGTTCTTCGGCGGCGCCTCGCCGGCGGCGCTCGACGTGGCCGGGCGCCATGCCGACACCTACGCCCTCTGGGGCGAGACGCTGGATCAGGTCCGCGACCTCATCGCCCGCGTCCGCGCCGCGGCGGCTCCCTACGGCCGGAATCCGCGCTTCAGCCTGTCGTTCCGGCCGATCCTCGCCGACACGGAGGCGGCGGCCTGGACGCGGGCCGAGGCGATCCTCGCCAGGACCAAGGCTTTGCGCGCGGCCAGGGGCCTCGGCCCCGCGGCGACCCCGCAGAACGAGGGCGCGCGAAGGCTCCTCGCGGCGGCCGCGAGCGGCACCCGCCTGGACAAGCGCCTCTACACGGCGATCGCCGCCGAGACCGGCGCGGCCGGCAATTCCACCGCGCTCGTCGGCACGCCCGATCAGGTCGCCGAGGCGCTGCTCGACTATCACGACCTCGGCGTGCGCACCTTCCTGATCCGCGGCTTCGATCCGCTGGAGGATGCGATCGGCTACGGTCGCGACCTGCTGCCGGCCTTCCGCGCGCAGCTCGCCAACCGCTCCGCCACCGCGGACGCCGCCTGATGCGCGCGCTTCTGACGGTTCTCGCGCTCCTCGTTGCCCTGGTCCCCGCCCGGGCCGAGGACGTCCTCCGGGTCGGCGACCAGCGCGGCAACGCACGCGCGCTGATGGAGGCCGCCGGCGTCCTCGACGGGCTGCCCTACCGGCTGGCCTGGAGCGAGTTCCCGGCCGCCGCCCCGTTGCTCGAGGCCCTGAACGCCGGCGCGATCGATGCCGGCGGCGTCGGCGACGCGCCCTTCACCTTCGCCGCCGCCGCGGGCGTTCCGGTCAAGGCCTTCCTCGCCTTCCGGAACCGCCAGGACGGGCTCGCGATCCTGGCGGCGGCGGATTCGCCGATCCGCACGGTCGCCGATCTCAAGGGCAGGCGCATCGCGACGAACCGCGGCTCGATCGGGCATCAGGTGGTGCTCGCGGCCCTGGAGGAGGCCGGGCTGCCGGCCGATGCCGTCACCCTGAGCTTCCTGCCGCCGGCCGACGCCAAGATCGCCCTGGCCTCGGGCAGCGTCGACGCCTGGGCGACCTGGGAGCCCTACACCTCCACCGCCGAGCTCGCGGGCCTGGTCCGTGTCGTGCGCGACGGCAACGGCATCACGCCAGGCCTCAGCTTCGCCGTGGCGAGCGACGCCGCGCTGAAGGGCAAGCGCGCGCTGCTCGCCAATTTCGGGGAGCGGCTCGCGCGGGCCCGGGCCTGGGCGCTCGCCGACCCCGCCCCCTACGCGAAGGTCTGGTCGAAGCTCATCGGCCTGCCGGAGGCGGTGCCGCTGCGCTGGTTCGGCCGGGCGCAGTACCGCAACGTCCCGATCGACGAGGCCGTCATCGCCGACGAGCAGGCCAACATCGACCTCTACGTGCGCGCAGGCCTGATCCCGAAGGCGCGCGCGCCGCGGGCCGAGGCGATCTTCGACACGGGATTCCCGCAACCGGCTGCGTTACGCTGATCGGCCGACGAGCAGGATTCGAGCGATGCACGATCACCACGACGACCCGCACGACCACCCGCACGCCCAGGCCGAGCCGGGTCCGGGCGCCGAGCGCTGGAAGCACGACGGCGTCCGGGTGATCCCCGGCGACAGGCTCGACGCCAACACGGCGCAGACGCCGGGCATGTTCCGGCAGGCGGCGATCAACCATGCCCGCGTCGGCGCGCAGAAGATCTGGGCCGGCACCGTGGCGATCGAGCCCGACGCCAAGACCGGGGTGCACCATCACGGCGCGCTGGAGAGCGTGATCTTCGTGCTGTCGGGGCGCGCCCGGATGCGCTGGGGCGACCGGCTCGAATACGTCGCCGAAGCGGGCCCCGGCGACTTCATCTTCGTGCCGCCCTACGTGCCGCATCAGGAGATCAACGCCTCGCCCGACGAGACGCTGCAATGCGTGCTCGTGCGCTCTGACAACGAGGCGGTGGTGGTCAACATCCCAGAGGTCGAGCCGGTGGAGCGGCCCGAGACCGTCCACTGGATCGATCCGATCCACAAGCATCCTTGAGGCCCGGCGCCGCGAGTGCTGAAACGGCGCAGGTCGCGGCGCGTTCTGCAATGCGGGCACCCGAGAGGCCCAGCGCGACATTCACCATCGGCCGGCGGGGCGGGACACCTTGAGACAGGACACGATGCGCCTCGGCGCGTTCTTCTACGCCACCGGCCACCACGTGGCGGGCTGGCGCCACCCGTCGAGCGAGGGCGACGGCGGCCTCAACCTCGAGCGCTATGTCGGCTGGGCGCAGCGGGCCGAGGCGGCGAAGTTCGACCTCGTCTTCCTCGAGGACGGCTCCGGCATCCGCGACTCGAACCTGCGCTCGAGCGAGCGGACCGCGCGCTCGGCGCATTTCGAGCCGGTGACGCTGCTGTCGGCGCTGGCCGCCGTCACCAGCCGGATCGGGCTCGTCGCGACCACCTCGACCAGCTTCAACGAGCCCTACAACGTCGCCCGGCGCTTCGCCTCGCTCGACCACCTCAGCGGCGGCCGGGCCGGCTGGAACCTCGTGACCTCCACGACCGACGCCGAGGCCGCCAATTTCGGCGAGGCCGGCATCGCCCGCCACGGCGACCGCTACGCCCGGGCCGAGGAGTTCGTCGACGTGGTGCTGGGCCTGTGGAACACCTGGGACGACGGCGCCGTCGTCATCGATCGCGCCAGCGGCCAGTTCTCGAAGCCGGACGGCTTCCGCCCGCTGAACCATCGCGGCACGCATTTCGAGGTGCGCGGACCGCTCAACATCGCGCGCACGCCGCAGGGCCAGCCGGTGGTGGTGCAGGCGGGCTCGTCGGGGCCGGGCAAGGATTTGGCGGCCCGCACCGCCGAGGTCGTGTTCACCGCCAACCAGACGCTCGCGGAAGCGGTCGAGTTCGCCGGCGACCTCAAGGCGCGCCTGCCGCGGTTCGGCCGCGAGCCCGGCGACCTCAAGGTCATGCCGGGCCTGTTTCCCGTCGTCGGGCGCAGCGAGGCGGAGGCGCGGGCCAAGTTCGAGGCGCTGCAGGACCTGATCGACCCGGTGGTGGGCCTCGCCCTGCTCGAGCGGATGGTCGGCGGCTTCGACCTCTCCGGGTTCGATCCCGACGGCCCGGTGCCGGAGCTGCCGGAGGCCGAGGGCGCCAAGTCGCGCCAGCAGCTGATGTTCGACCTCGCCCGCCGGGAGGGGCTGACCCTGCGCCAGCTCTACCTGCGGATCGCCGGGGCGCGGGGCCACTCGCAGATCGTCGGCACGCCCATGCAGATCGCCGACGAGATGGAGGCCCGCTTCCGCGCCGGCGGCGCCGACGGCTTCAACATCATGCCCGCGACCCTGCCCGGCGGCCTCGACGACTTCATCGAGCTGGTCCTGCCGGAGCTGCGCCGGCGCGGCCTCGTCCGGACGGAGTACGAGGGCCGCACGCTGCGCGGGCATCTCGGCACGCGTCCGCCCGCGGGCTTCGGCCCGGCGGCGCCGTCCGGCTCGGGCAGCGGCACGAAGGAGGGACGATGAGCCGGGACCGACGCCTGCATCTCGGGGCGTTCATGCGCCCGCTCGGCATCCATACCGCCTGGTGGCGCTATCCCGGCGGGTACCCGGACGCCAACTTCAACCTCGAGCATCTCGTCCACTTCGCCCGCCGGCTGGAGGCGGCGAAGTTCGACGCCTTCTTCATGGCCGACCATCTCGCGGTGATGAACATGCCGCCGCCGGCCTTGCGCCGCTCGGCCACCGTGACCTCGTTCGATCCGCTGACCCTGCTGCCGGCGCTCGCCATGGTCACCGAGCGCATCGGGCTGATCGCCACCGCCTCGACGACCTACAACGAGCCCTACCACGTCGCCCGCAAGTTCGCCTCGCTCGACCACATCTCGAAGGGCCGCGCCGGCTGGAACCTCGTCACCTCGGGCAATCCCGACGAGGCGCACAACTTCGGCCGCGACGCGCATGTCGAGCACGCCACCCGCTACGCCCGCGCCCGCGAGTTCTTCGACGTGGTGACCGGCCTCTGGGACTCGTTCGCCGACGACGCCTTCCGCATGGACCCCGAGAGCGGGCTGTTCTTCGACCCCGACAGGATGCACGTCCTCGATCACCGCGGCGCGTTCCTGAAGGTGAAGGGCCCCCTCAACGTCGCCCGGCCGGTGCAGGGCTGGCCGGTGATCGTGCAGGCCGGCGCCTCCGAAGCCGGACGGCAGATCGCCGCCGAGACCGCCGAGGTGGTGTTCGGGTCGAGCTCCACCCTGGAGGCGGGCCAGTCGTTCTACGCCGACGTGAAGGGACGCATGCCGGCGCTCGGCCGAGACCCGGACCACCTCAAGATCCTGCCCGGCGCCTTCGTGGTGCTGGGCGGGACCGAGGACGAGGCCAGGGCCAAGAAGGCGCGGCTCGACGAGCTCGTCCATCCCGACAGCGGGCTCGCCAACCTCTCGGTGCGCCTCGGCGTAGACGCCTCGGGCTTCGCCCTCGACGCGCCGCTGCCCGAGATCCCCGAGACCAACGCGAGCAAGAGCGGGCAGGCACAGATCGTCGACTGCGCCCGCAGGACCGGCGCGACGGTGCGGGAGCTGGCGCGCAAGGTCGGCGGCTACGGCGGCCTTCAGATGGTCGGGACCGCGGCACAGGTCGCCGACCGGATGGAGGAGTGGCTCGACGGCCGGGCCTGCGACGGCTTCAACGTGATGTTCCCCTTCGTGCCGGAAGGCCTCGACGACGTGGTCGACCGGCTGGTGCCGGAACTGCAGCGCCGCGACCTGTTCCGCCGGGACTACGAGGGGACGACCCTGCGCGACCATCTCGGCCTGCCGCGCCCGGGCAACCGCTTCTTCGCCTGAGGGGGCCCCCGGCAGACGATCCATCCCGGCACGCCCGTGCTTCGGTCCGAGGCTGATCGAAGCGCCGGGCAGCACCGCACGCCCGGATCGCCTCGACAAACCGGACGAAACGCCGTCAGATCGGCGCTCGAGAACCGCGCGGGGTCCCAGGTCGCACGCTAGAAGGAGCGACCGGCGAAGTCCCGTCGGCGATCCGGGAGGAGAGTGCGATGCGTCGGAACGCGCTGCTGTCGGCCCTGGCCGTCGCCACGAGCCTGTCCTGCATCGGCGGGGCCGCCGCCAAGCCGCTCGCCTTCACCGGCATCCGGCTGATCGACGGCCTGTCGGCCGAGCCGGTCGCGGATGCGGTGCTGGTCGTCGACGGCGACCGCATCGTCGCGGCGGGGCCGCGCATGGCGGTCGCGGTGCCGTCCGACGCCGAGATCCGCGAACGGCCCGGGCACACGATCATGCCGGGACTGATCTCCGATCACTCTCACGTCGGCATCGTAAGGGGCGTCGACGTCGGCGCCCGGAACTACACGCGCGAGAACATCCTCGCCCAGCTCGAAGCCTACACCGCCCGGGGCGTCACCACGATCATGGCGCTCGGGCTCAACGGCGCGATCATGCCCGAGATCCGTGCCGAGGCGCATGCGGGTCTCATCCCCGGCGCCGACCTGTTCGGCGTCGACCGCGGCATGGGGGTGCCCGACGGCGGCCCGCCGCAGGCGATGGTGCGCGTCAGCCCGGATCAGCTCTTCCGCCCGGCGAACGCCGACGAGGGCCGCGACGCGGTCCGCGCGATGAAGGCGCGCGGCACCGACATGGTGAAGCTCTGGCTCGACGATTTCGGCGGCTCCGTGCCGGCCAAGATGCAGCCTTCCGTCTACGCGGCGGTGATCGACGAGGCCCATCGCCTCGGCCTGCGGGTCGCGGCCCACGTCCACGATCTCGAGGACGCGCGGGCCGTGGTCCGGGCCGGGGTCGATGTGCTCGCGCACGGCGTCCGCGACAAGCCGGTCGACCCGGACTTCGTCGCGCTGCTGAAGGCGCACGACACCTGGTACATCGCGACCCTGGCCCTCGACGAGGCGACCTTCGCCTACGCCGATGCGCCAGCCTGGGCGCAAACGCCCTTCGTCCGGACGGCGCTCGCGCCCGACCTCAAGGCGCGGTTCGACGACCCCGCCTGGCAGCGCGACACCCGCGCGAGCGCCAAGGCGCAGGCCGCGCGCGACTCGCTGGCCACGAACCTCACGAACCTCAAGGCGCTCCAGACCGCCGGCGTCCGGATCGGGTTTGGGACCGACAGCGGCGCGGCTCCCGAGCGCGTCCCCGGCGTGGCCGAGCACCGCGAGCTGGCGCTGATGGTGCAGGCCGGGTTCACGCCGATGGAAGTTCTGACCATCGCGACGGCGCGGGCGGCCGACCTCCTCGGCCTCGCCGACCGCGGCCGCCTGGAAGCGGGTCGCCGCGCCGATTTCGTCGTGCTCGCCGCCGATCCGTCCGAGGACATCGCCGCCAGCACCCGGATCGTCGAGGTCTGGCAGCGCGGGCGGCCGCAGGCGGTCGCCCCGTCTGCCGCGCCCTGACGGCGCGTCGCAGCGTCGGCATTCTGGCGGAGCCTGCGACGCTGTCCGGGCGCGCCGGCCGAGGTCGAGCGCTCGCAGGACAGGGCGGACCCCGCGTTCGCCGAGGCGGCGACGCGCCGCAGGGGCTCACGCGCCTGTGACGCGGCGGCTTGGCAACAATCGGGGGCGAGGGTGATTGGGCAGGGGCGCCACGGTCCCGGGCGCTCCTTTCATCCCCATACCGACGAGAGATTTATGACGCCTCAATTCTGGCTGTGGCTGGGCTTTGCAGGAATGGCGGCAGGCGCCGCCGTGATCCTGTTCATCGCGAAGCGGCGCACGCCCGCCGAAGAAGCTGACGGGATCATCCACGGAATCGTGCCGATCATCGCGGCCTGCTCCTACTTCGCCATGGCGACGGGCCAGGGTAGCATCACCCTTCCGGCCGGTCCCGATGCGGCGGAGGCTGCGCGGCAGTTCTACTTCGCACGCTACATCGACTGGACCTTCACCACGCCGCTCCTGCTCGTCGGGCTCTCGCGCACCGCGATGCATTCCGGCATGCGCCGGCCGGCCGTCGTCTGGGGGCTGATCGGCTCCGACCTGCTCATGATCGTGACGGCCCTGGCCTTCGGCCTGTCCGACGTCGCCGCCGTGAAGTGGACGTGGTTCGCCATCTCCTGCGGCGCGTTCCTGGCCGTGTTCTACGGGATCTTCGTGCAGTTGCGCGAGGAGAACGCCGGCGAGCGGGCCGACGTGCGCAAGGCCTTTCTGCGCAATGCCGTGTTCCTCACCGGGGTGTGGTGCGCCTACCCGGTGGTGCTGCTCGTCGGCCAGGACGGCCTCGGCATCCTGTCGCCGAGCCTCGCGCTGGCGGTGATCGCGATCCTCGATCTCACCGCCAAGGTCGTCTACGGCATCATGGCGACGCTGGAGACGACCCGCGCCGTCGACCGCGACCTGGCGGAGGGGCGGACGGCCACGACGCCGCTGCGCCGGGCGGCCTGATGCCCCTGGCGGCTCGATCGTCCCTCTCCCGCCTCGCGGGGCCCGACGGCGCGAGCCGCCACCGCATCCATGCGGGGGTGACCGGCCTGCCGCAGCTCGCCGCCGCGCTCGTCGCGCTCGGGCTGGTCGCCTCCGCGTTCCTCCCGCGCGAAGCCTCCTGGCTCGTCGCCCTAACGGTCGTCATCGTCCTCGGCGTTCCGCACGGTGCGCTCGACGGCGCGGTGGCGGCCCCGCTGCTGCGCCCGCGCTACGGCCGAGCGTGGTTCGGGGTCTTCGCCGTTCCCTATCTCGGCCTCTCGGCCCTCGTCCTCCTGGCCTGGCAGACCGCCCCGCTGGCGACGCTTGCGGGCTTCCTCGGGTTGTCGGTCCTGCATTTCGGCGAGGAGGATTCCGGCCCGGGCCGACCGTTCGAGGCGCTCGTGCGCGGTGGCCTCCCGATCGCCCTGCCGGCGCTCCTGCATCCGCCCGAGACGGCGGAGATCTTCTCGGCGGTCGCACGGGTGCCGATGCCGTCGCTTCCCGCCTGGTGGACGGCCGCCGCCTGGCTCTGGCTCGCCCTCGCGGCGGTCTGGCTCCTCGGCCGTCGCGTGCGGCCGGCGGTGCTGGCCGAGATATCCGTCCTGGCCGCCGCCTTCTGGCTGCTGCCGCCGCTCACCGCGTTCACCCTGTACTTCGTCGTCCTCCATGGCCCCCGGCACATGCGGGCGCTGGTGCGGGACCCGGCGAAGGCGCCCGGCGTCGACACGATGCCGCGCGCTGTCCGCGCCGCGCTGCCGGTCTTCGCGTTGACGCTGCTGCTCGGCGCGGGGCTGTGGCCGCACTACGCCGCCGGCGCCGCGGATGCGCCGGCCAACCTCCTGACCCTGACGCTCCAGATGCTGTCCGCCCTGACCGTGCCGCACGTCCTCCTCGACCGCATTGCGAGCCGGTCGCAAGGCTGATCCCGGAGCCGTCGACACGCGGATCGCGTGGCGATCCGATCGGATCCGGCTCCGGGCTCGCCCGAGGGACCTCGGCATCGATCACCTACGGCATCGATCCTCTCGCGCCGGCCACTGTAGGCGAGCGCGGCGACGCGCAGCGATCATCACCGCGATCGCCCAGTGTCGGACAGCTCCGAACGCACGCGCGACTTCGCGGCAAGTGCATTCGACCGATGTCTTGAAGTCGCCATCGGCGGACGATCAGAGCCGCCGAGTGACTTTTGCCACACTCCCGACGCAAAAGCCGAGCTTGCAAGTCCCGTCGGCTGTCACCGATCTCGGCTTGGCAGTACATTGGCGCAGCGTCGGTCGGAGCGTGCTTCGATCGGGCCGCAGGACATGGGACGCTCGGGATCATGATCATGGATGGTGGGCGTGCCGATGCCGGCGCGATGGACCGGACCGCTCGGCTTCGGACGGCGCTTCTGAGCCGCAGGTCGTTCCTGGCCGGCTCGGCGGTCGGCCTCGGCGCCCTCGGCCTCGGCAGCTGCGCGACCACCGACGGCATCCTGCTGGCCGAGGCGGCCAAGACCTACGGGCCGATGCCGGACGAGAAGTTCCCGATCCCGGCGGTCGACATCAGCAAGGTCGACCCGAAATACTATCGCCGGACGGTGCGCTACGAGACCAAGGAAGCGCCCGGCACGATCGTCGTCGATCCCGCCAACTATTACGTCTACCGCATCGAGGGCGACGGAGCTGCGACCCGCTACGGCGCCAATGTCGGGCGCGACGGGTTCCTCTGGCACGGCGACGCCTATGTCGGCCGCAAGTCGGAGTGGGCGACCTGGACGCCGCCCAAGGAGATGATCCGGCGCCAGCCGGAGGCGGCCCAATACGCCCGCGGCATGCCGGGCGGCCTCGACAACCCGCTGGGCGCCCGCACCCTGCATCTCTACCAGAACGGCGCCTACACGCTCTATACGATCTACGCCTCGAGCGAGCCCGACACGATCGGCACCGGCATCACGAGCGGCTGCGTCGGCCTGCTCAGCCAGGACATGATCCACCTCTACGCCCGGACGCCGGTGAAGACCAAGGTGGTCGTCCTTCCGGCGTAGTCGAACGTTCGACCCTGCCCGGAAGGCCGAGCCCAGCCGTCACGCGGTCTCGCAGCGGCGTCCTGCGCCGCGTCGAGGAAGGCGGGAAGACAGGCGGAAGGGGTGTCCGCGAGTACGGTCGAAAATATCCATTAGGTTTAGTCCTTTACCCATTTTGCAGCAATGCCTACCCACGTTATCGCCCACATAAGATCGACAAATTTAGGCGAACGACAGCGGACGATGGCGGCCACCCGCGGGGCTGCTAGCGATGTGACCGAGCGGTAATTTCATCGAAACAACTGGCCGGTAAGTGTCGCCTGTCAGGCTTCGGTCAGACCGTCCGCGCCCATTCTTGAGATGGGCCCCTTCCTGCTTCACGCTGGGCGCGGACGTCATCACTCACTCGGCGCTGCCTGAAGCAGGCTGCCGAGGCCCGCGCGGCGAGCCAAGTCCTCGGCGAGCCGCCGACGCTCCCCTGCCAGTGCGAGAGCAGCGTCAGCCTCATCGGCGAGCCTTTCGGAGCGGGCGAGGTCGGCGCGAGCCCAACGGATGTTCGCGATGGCGAGAGCAGCGAGGAGGGCTCTCATCGCCTGTCCCCCTGCCGTGCGGCATCCATGGCCGCCTCCCATTGCGCCGTCAGCTTTTTGCCGAGATCCATGATCGCATAAGCGACCGTGATCAGCGGCTCTGACTTATGCGCCTGGGCTTCCGCCATTATGCTGACGACTTGGCCCCAGCGCGCTACGTCGCGCACATCTCCCTCTAAATCGGCGATGGCCTCCCACGCGGACGGCTTGCTCATCGGCGAACCTCCCGCCAATCGCATCCGACGGTTGCCAGAACCACCGGGGCGCGCGCCATGGCCTCGGCGCCGACCCGCTGCCACCACCCCTCATTCCCGAAGCGATCGTCAAAGTGGAACGTCGCGCCGGGATTGGTCTGCGGGATGTAGTACCCCTCGCCGATCCCCGGATAGAGAGCGTTCTGCAAAGCCCGCTGTTCGTAATGGAGCCACGCCGCATAGCTCTCGGAGCATGGGATAGAGGTTGCTTCGGCCGCCTGTGTCGGCTTGCCAATGAGCGTCACACCGCCGCCGATAAGCGGGAGCGAGACGAGGCCGCGGAGGAACCCGCGGCGGTCTGATGGGCCACTCATGCGCGCACCCGACGGAAGCGAAAATAGTTCGTGCCGTCGAAGCCGTCGAAGGCGCGCACGCCCTCGTCATCAATTCCCTTGTCCTCCTCAGCGTCGTGCGCCTCGTCCTGCACGTCGCCGCCGTGCTCGTTCTCACGCTCTTGGTCGTGACCGTCTTCAAGGTCTGCGTCGCCGCTCAGCATGTCGAGCAAGGCAAGATCGGCCTCGATACGGTCCGCGATGCTTCGGCGAAGCGTCCCGAGGCGCCGATGGTCAGCCTCGGAGAAGTGGCGATCTAGACCTCGGCGGATCGCCTCGATGGCATCGTGCGCGGCTTGGTCTGGGTCGGTAGTCCGCATGGCCCGGAGGGCCAGAGTGACGGGGCCGGGCTGCTTGCCCGCCCCACGGGGTAATAAGGCCGACGGAACGCCAGCCTGGGGTAATAAGGGCGTGCGTGTGCTATGGGCGTGGTTAGCCATGAACAGCATCCTCCAGATGCGGTTGGTGGTCAGGGCCGCCTCGGTGTTGGTAGCACCTAGGCGGCCCGTGCCGTTTCTGATATTATCTACCTATGGTGTTGTCAATATCAAAAACCAAGAGCAAGGGCGGCCGTCCGCGCACCGATGCGACACCCGTGATGGTGCGCGTTGCACCTGCCTTGCTCTCTCCCCTTGACGCCTGGATTGCAGACCAGCCCGAGCCGAAGCCGTCCCGTCCGGAAGCGATCCGACACGCCTTGACGGACTGGCTCACCGGTCAGGGCTACGTTCGGCACCGCGAGGATCCTGAGGGGGCGCAGTGATACGGTTCGCGGCTGTGCTTACAAACCCCAATCTCAAGAACGAAGAGATCGAGCTACCGATGGCAAATGACGACACGCTCGCGAAGGCACTGGCCAGCGTAAGGCAGCAGCTCGCGACCCTTGAGGATGAGTACGAACGGGTCAGTACCGAACTGACTAAGCTACGCCAAGCCGAGCGGTCGCTTGCGTCAATCGTCGAAGGCACGCCGCTGGAAGAGTCAGCCGCCGCGCAGCCGAGCCGTCGCCGTGCCTCTGCTGGCGGGGATCAGCCTCGTGTAACCCGTGGTCCGCGCGGGCCGCGGGCCAACTCTGCCAAGGGACGGCTGAAGGCGCTTATCGAGGAGGCGGGTTCTGAGGGCCTGACACACGCCGAGATCACCGAGCATCTAACGGACGTGGCGTCTAATACCCTGAACACGTACCTCAGCGTGATGTCCAATAGCGGCGAGTTGGAGCGGCACGGAGACAGGTACCGTACTGGTGCTCCAGCCGCAGAAAGCGGGTCTGTCGAAGACGCTGCCGAGGACGATCAGGACGATAGCCAACAGGGAGAGGCAGCCGAGTAGGGGCGCTTACCTCCTACGCCGCGCTGTCAGCAGGTTGCGCCTGTAGGGCGGCGACGGCTATGCGGTTGCGAAGGGCCTGTAGCTCAATGGTTAGAGCCGACCGCTCATAACGGTCTGGTTCCCGGTTCGAGTCCGGGCGGGCCCACCAAGCTTCAAACAGCTCCAAAGGCCGCCAGCGTCATCTTCAATGAATAGAATGGCACTGGTCGAGAGGGGGCCAGCTTTGAAAAGTCGTGATGCGTTTTGTCAAGGCTACTATGAAGATTGATATTGTCGAGTTTGCCCTGCTGCTTCTGTGCCCAATCGGACTGATGCTAACGACCTACACCCTCGATAGGGCGTCGCGCAGCAGTATGAGCAAGGCTGCTCGTAACGAGCGCCGCAAGATAACTGCCACCCTGCTGAACAGCCTGAGTATCGCACTGTTCGGCGCTGCCTTCGTCGGCGGGTTCTTTCAAAGCGATTTCTTCGTTCCAATCGCCATTACGTCGACACGAACTCTCAGTGCCAGCGTAGCGATCTGGTTGGCTGCTGGTTTCGGGGTTGCAGCCCATATCGGAGCTCGGGCGGCGCTGATCGGAATGGAGGATTGATACGCCCGCAGATCGGCATTGGCTCCACGGGTGCGATCGTCGAGGCTGCCAACGCTGCCCTGTTGGCTTGGAAACAGCAGGATCCGGATGTCAGCGGTCCTCGCGTCGTAGCAGTCAATTAGAATGACGGCCTAGTGACACTGGGGTAGTCTCTTCAGACGAACAGCGATCAACCGAGTTGGAAAAATTTAAATTACGTAATGATGCGAATAGCTCAGCTATGTTTTCAAAATATAGCTGACCCATATCGAAAATCACCCTCTTCGGTCCAGAATACGCATATTCCGCCAAGTCGCAATTAAGAGATGCTTTGAAATGACAGCCGAGATCGTAATATTGAATAAATTGGCTGTCGCATTGGCCGCTGATAGTGCCGTAACTATAGCGTCTGGAAGCAGGGCGGAAAAGATTTTCGACTCCGCCGATAAACTTTTTGAGCTTTCTCGCATTACTCCAATCGGCATAATGATATATATAATACTATGGACTTTGCCGAGATTCCTCTTCCAATACTGATACACAAATTTAGAGCAGAGAATACATTATTCACTTCCGTTGAGAATGCTGCCACACAGTTCTTACATTATCTTAACAGCACAGGTGTCGGCGCGCCAGAACGAGTGCAAGAAAGTCAGCTTGAGCAAATCGTTGTACCGTTACTCGATAAGATTTTAGAAAGACGATCGAGTCTTAACAATAATTTTATTTAGACCCTTCCAAAAGATATCACCGCCGAGCAAATTCAAGCGGGGTTTAAATCGATAGTCGATACCCTGCTCGACGCATTTATTTGTACAATATCGGAAATGGAAAACGCCCATTTTGTTGGGGAGGGGCCACTCACATTTGACGAAAATTCGGAAGCAAAGATTACTACGCTCATCAACAGGCGGCTTAACTTTACCGATGCGGATCACGCGGTGAAGGCATGCCAACTCGTAAAGCTGTACATTAGCAAGGCAATGCTATCAAATTTTCTTACCGGCATCGTCATAGCTGGCTTTGGCTCTGGAGAACCGTTTCCGACGCTTGTCTCCTTTGAAATCGACGGGATGGCATGCGGGCGCCTCAAATATATCAGAACAAACTCGATAGATATTGATCGTGCTGGGAAACGAGCCGCGGTAGTGCCATTTGCACAGAAAGAAATGGTTGAGCGCTTTTTATACGGCCTAGACGGGTCAATACAGCTGGATATATCAGAATTTTGCGAAAAATCGGTGACTACCATTAGCCAGTCCATGATACAGCAGTTAGTAATTGAGGACCCTGAGCAAAGGGCTGCTTTGGAGGCTGAGGCGGCGCAGGCGGAAAAGGCTTTTGTAGCCGGCCTAACGGAGAAGGCCTTTCGCGGAATACGCTCTCAGTCACAATCTGCGATAGAAGACATGGTAGAATTTATGCCCAAGCCGGAATTGGCAAAGATGGCAGAAGCGCTCGTTAACTTGACTTCAATCAAACGTCGAGTATCTAGAGGCTTCGAAACAGTCGGTGGCCCGATCGATGTTGCTGTGATTTCTCAGTCAGAAGGGTTTATTTGGGTCAAAAGAAAGCACTATTTCGAAGCAGGCTTAAACGTGCGTTATGCACAGCGCACACAATCTAGTAACTGCGGGCCGCGGGAGTAAGCTAATGCATCGCTTAAAAAACCTCGATCGGCTTCTTGATCGCAAAATTAAAGTGAGCCCATCCGAGGATGGAGTGGAAACCCATGTTTCTAGACTCGCGAAAGAAATAATGGAAACCGAACGAGATATTAAGCGGGCATTTGAAAAAAAGATGACTGATGGTATCAACGCCAAGGTGTCTGGCGCAAAATTCTAATTCGGTTGCTAGATCGATCCGATAAAAATTAATTGCCATAATCAATGGCTTGTCGATAACGATGCCATGCGAACTACCCTCGTCACTCTCGCTTTCGTAGTCGCTGCTGGTTTAGCGCAAGCTAATCCAAGCCGTCAGATGCTGCGATGATGCAGCGGCTCCTCAAGAGGATCGAGAAAGACAACCGCGAGTGCAACGTTGGGATGTCCTACGCCGGCAGGATCGCAGCGACAGGGGGTGCATCATCGGCTCACTTTGATGGTGCGTTGGTTCTCATCTACAGCGTCGATGGCTGCGGCGGTGGCAACAACTGGGGCTCGACGGTTCAAGTTTACGGTGTGAAAGACGACTTGGCGGTCCAGATCGGAAAGCCGCAAAGTTGGTTAATCGTCAAAGGCGCAGACTTCAACGACAAGCGGGCCGTCATCTATGCGGTTTCGCAGGGGCCCAACGACGGCCATTGCTGCCCCACGGAAGGCAAGACGATCGAGGTAACCGTCAGCGATGGGCAAGCCGTGTTCCTTCAGATCAAAGCTTGTCACAACAACAATTGATCGTAGCATCTCAACCACGCCTGGGTAGTCACGTCGCCGCCTCGGCCTGAGCAGGCGCATTGCCGAGATCGTAGAAGCCGTCGTTCTTCGTGGCGTCGCCCTTGCGCTGCTCCCAGGCCAGCATGTTGATCAGGTCGAGCGTCGTCGCATGGCGCATGTCTCGATGCGGTCGCAGCACAGCTCGACGACCCTATCCCTGCGGCTGTCCTACCGGGACCTACTGCCGCCGATGGCTTCGCTGTTCGTCCGCAACGGCCTCAACCGCTGCAATCGCATTCTCAAGCTCGGCGATCCGCTTCAGCGTGCTGTCGGCTGGCATCGTATCGTACTGCGCCGCTTCCATGATGAGGTCGCGTTGGCGAGCTTTGAGGCGGTCGAGGAGGGCGTCGAGCTTGTCCATTATGGGGACGTAGCAGACAACTCCAATTTGGACATCCACGATGGGCACGGGACCGTGCCAAGCCGCCCATCAGCCCTGTTGCCGATGTGTTACAATCAGTAACAAGATTGCTAACTCGAGCCCAAATGGATGTTCAAAGCGGAGCTGTCAGTGGAATAGCAAGCCTCCAATCCGCTTGGTTCAAGCCTCCCAGAATGGGCTGGAAATTGCATGACCGCCGTAAACTGGCTCGCTCCCCTCGTGCTCCTTGCGATCACGCAGACATGCGCCGCACAGGGTATGGCTCATCAGCAACCGACACAGCAGATCGCTCCAGGCGGAGCTGCGGGAAGCGATACACCCCGCAAGCACATCGATCGTCAGAAGGAGCGACAGGACGCGTTCGATCGTGAGTCCAATCGCAAATGGCGCCACTGGGACTATGCTGTTTGCATCGGCTGCAGCGCGCATGAAGGGCGAGTCCGGCACGTGGTCACGAACCCCTTACGTGTTCTTGCTGGAGCCTACGCGGCCGATGACGACTTATCCTCAAGGAGGTCTCGGTTTGTCTCCAGCGCTGTCGGGTCCCGACACCGCCGGACGCAGGTCGCCGTTCGCATTAGCGAAACCCAGCCATAAGGCCGACCGACAGTCGAATATCGGCTGCTTATTTCGGCGATGATCTGTGATGCGATCTATTATGCCCTTCGCGAATTGAACTAAGTCCGCCGTGATCGGTTTTCCGGAAAACGGAGGGTCACATGCGACTAGCTGCCATCGTGGCCCTGTGCTCGATCTGCGTGACCGTGCAAGCCTATGCGCAGGATGGTGAGCGCCGAGATATTAACCCAGGGGTCCGCATCGAGTCAGATGTCGACCAAAAGCCGACCGCCAAGCCGGAGCCCGAGATCAAGCAGCAGGCCGATCTGGACACGTTCCAGCTCGCTTCGGCGCATCGTGAGCGTGCTGAGTCGATGCGCGAGAAGACGAACGGCCTGTGGCAGTCATGGCTTGTTTCGGTCTGTGAGGGCTGTGGGCCGGAGCATACGCCGTACTTCAAGCGGCGCAGTCAGCTAAGCGAGAAAGCACCCGCAAATGCTGCGACTGCCGCAACTACGGCACAGCAGCCTGCTCCGAAGGCGGCGGCGCCTAAGGCTGTGGCCTCTCGTACTGCAACTCGCCGAAGCGTCGCTAGCATCTACGAGGATTTGTCCGACAGCCGCATCGATGAGATCCGGCGCACTCCAAAACAGTAGGCTAAGCCTTTTTGAGGGCCCAAGCTTTTGTGGGCTCAGCAAATCCAACTTCGGCGGATGTCAGAGAGGCTCATCCGTGGATTTGCCTGCTGGGCCGAGGCAGCTCGGTGTCGCAGCGAAACATCATTTCTCAGGCGGTAGACACAAGCATTTGAGCATTTGTGAAGCAAATGCGCCGGCCACGCTCCAGGACCGTAGCTGCCGGCTCTCGCTGTTTTCGACCACCGTGCGAGTGGGTCAGAGCAACGCCTTCGCAACGCGCTCTAAAACCAAGCCTGCAGTTCGGTAGCTAAGCTCGTCAATCCCCGAGCCAAGCCAACTCATTACGTCGCCGCCTCCGGCTGCGCTGGCGCGTTGCCAAGGTCATAGAATCCATCGTTCTTCGTCGCATCGCCCTTACGCTGCTCCCATGCCAGTGTGTTGATCAGGTCGAGCGTCGTCGTCGTGCCGGCGTTCACATCCTGGGTGTAGGCGTAACCGGCGACCTTCAGCGTCTCGGTCGCGCTCTCCGTCGGGAACAGCATGGGGGACCGCACTGTCACGCCGTCCGACGGGTCCCACAGCCCGCCCACGCCCGGCTTGAGCCAGCCCTGGTAGGTGAGCTGCAGTTGCAGGGCCATGCTCTGTAGGACCGCCGCCTCCCAGTTCGTGTGCAGCTGCGTGCCCTTCTAGTTGAGCGGTATCTCGGCCAGCACCTTCCAGGTCGCCCCGGGCGTGCCGCCTTTCACGGTCGCCTTCGCCTGGATCTCAGAGGCCGACCGTCCGAACAGGCTGTCGGAGCCAGGCTGCTGCGAGTTCGAGACCAGCGACTCCACCGCGAGGTGCCGTAGCTGGCAGTTCGCAGAGAGTATGTTCTGGCCCTCGACGAAGGCGACCATGCTGCTGCCGGTCTTCGGACCAGCCACCACGTTGCCGGCCGCATCAGAGTAGGAGAACAGGTTGCGCTGCCGGCACAGCCGCGAGATCAGGTCGAATGGCGTCTCGCCATAGCGAACCATGACGTTCGGGAAGGGCATGTCCCACCCGTCCGATCCGTTCTGGACGCGGAAGGTGAGGCCGTAGGGCTTCAGGACGGAGTTCGCGATGGCATCGAGCTTGAAGCCCCGGAATTGGCCGGTGCCGCCGTTGATGCTGGCTTCCGTGATCAGCCCGGCCTTGCCGTAGCCGGTGACCTGCACGGCGTGACGGTTGGCGTCGAACACGGCCTGCCGATCGCGGATGAAGCCCTGCTGGATCACCACCTGACCGGCCAAGGCGATGTCGACGCGGTCGCCGGGCTTCAGCTTCATGCTGGCGACTGCGCTGGGCTCGGCGCAAACGAGGCGAAAGGATCGGATCCAACCCTCGTTCATGAAGTTCTGCTCGACCTGGACCTGCATCCAGTCGCGGTAGGTGCCGCCCTCGGTACGCACCTCGCAGATGAGATCGGGATCCGGCATCAGATCGCCTCCACCTGGCGGCTCTTCGAGACAGTGGTCTCCTTGAACAGGTCGCCCATCGAGGTGCGGGCCCGGGTTCCGGCCGGGAAGCCGTTGAGGTCGATCGTCATGCGGTGGTCCTGAGGCGGGGCCTTCGCCACCGGTGCCTCGTCGCCGTAGAACCGGCGCATCATGCTGTCGCCGGTGCGCTCGCCCGAACCATCAGCGGAGGCCGTTGCCCCGCCGTCTGAGCCATCGGCTCGAAGAAGCGCGACGCCCTTCCGGCGATGCGGCCCCATCTGGTTGTCGACCTTCTCGCGAACCGTGCCCGGCGCTCCGCCAGCCGCTGCGTCACGCATCTGCAGGTGCGCCTCCGACACGCCGCCGGCATTGATGGCGCCGTAGACCTGGTGGATGCCCATGCCGGGGCGGACGCCGCGGTCGCGCAGGTAGCGCGTGACCGCCTTCATCTGCTCGCCCGGGGACATGTCCTGCGTGACGCCGTACTTTTCGCGCTGCGGCTGGCCCCACTGGATCAGGCCACGATACTGGCCCCACTTCGTCGTCGGACCTCGCTTCCAAGGATCGAAGCTGCCGGCTGTCTCGTAGGAGATGACGGTCGCCAGGTTCTCGGCGCTGATGCCGAGATCCTTGGCCGACTGCTTGATGCCTGCCGCAAGTCCGTCCGGGTACTTGGCCGCGAGCGGGCCTTCCGCTGATCGGCCAGACCCACTTCGATCGATGGTCCCGCGATACGGCATCGGAGCCCGAGGCGAGATCGCCGCGCCGCCGCCACCGCCGGCCAATGGCTGAGGCAGACCGAGCGGGGGGATGGTGCCGACGCCGCTGTAGCTGCCCGGGCTTCCACCGCCGCCCATGCCGCCGTAGCCGGCGCGGTGGATCAGCGGGTTGCCGCCGCCGGTCACGCTTGAGAACTCGGAGGGCTGCGCTGTCGCGCCTCCGGATGTCCGCAGCTTCTCAAGCTCGTCGCCGACGCGCCGAAGCTCCTCCGTCATCCGGTCGCGCTTGCGCGCATAGTCCGGGGCGTTCGGGTTGGCGTCGAGCAACTTGCGCTGCTGCTCAATGGAGTCGCGCTTGCCCTCAAGCTCGCCACGGGTCAGCGGCTTGCCGCCCCCACCGCCCAGCAGCGGCTTGAACTCGACGTTCTTCGACGGATCACCGAGGCCGATGAACTCCTTGAACTTCTCGTAAGTTCGGACGATCGCCTCAAACTCCTGCACTGTGGTGCGGGCGAACTTGCCGATCTCCTCAAGCTGCTTGGCGAAGGCCGCCATCGACTCGGCAGAGCCGAACTTCTCGACGAGGGCCGACAGCTGTTCGAGCAGCGGGGTCAGGGCCTCGGTGCGCAGGCCGTCCATGTTCTCGCGGACCCGGCTCAATGCCGTCTCGAACCGCTGGGCCGCCTTGATCTGCGCGTCCGTGGTCTGACCCTGTGCCTTCAGGATCTCGTCCATCACCTGCCGGTAGCGTCCGGTCAGCTGGCCGGCAACAGCGGCGATCTGGTCCGAGCCGAGCATCATCTCGACGACCTTCCGGCGCTTCACCGGGTCGCCGATCTGCGAGACCGAGTCCATGAAGGTATCGAGCGCCGCCTTCATGTTCGGCGAGCTGACCATCTGCTCGACTAGCTCGCCGAGGTTCATCTGCTGGAGGTCGAGATAGGTTTGGCCGTAGCGCTTCCGCATCTGGCTCATCTCGTCGGCGAACTTGCGCACCCCGCCCTGCATGGTCTCGGCAGACACGCCGAACCGCTCGCCCAGGGCGCTGAAGGCGCGCAGCTGATCGACGGCGAGGCCCGTCTCCTTGGACATGATCGCTAGCTGTTGCGTGCCGCGGGAGAAGCCGCTCAGCGCCGCCGTCATGGTCCCGAGCGAGACGCCTGCCGTGAGGCCAACGAGGCCGAGACCCGAGAGGACGGGCGTCATGCCCTGCAGCGCGGCCGTGGTCTTGCCGAGCGTCCCATGGAAGCCGTCGAAGTCGCGCTTCGAGTCCTTGCCGGCCTGGGTGCCGGTCTTGGCCGCCCTGCCGAGGGCCGTCTCCAGCTTCGCCAGAGGGCCGGTGAAGCCATCCTGGACTTCTGCGACTAGGCGCAGGCGATCATCGGCCATGGGCAGGCTCCTCAACAGATGCAGTAAGGCCGCGTTCAGCGGCAACTTCGGCCGGTGTCACGTGCCCCTCACCGCCCGTTGTCAGCTCCTCCATGGCGGACCGCACCTCGGCCTCAACCAGAGTGAACACCTGCGCGCGGCCCCGCTCAGGTAAGCGGCTGGCAATGCGCGTGGGCATGCTCAGGAGCTTGTTGCGAAGCTTCCTCATTTGGATCGTGACGGCTGCGACCGCGTCGTCGATCAGCACGACCTTGCCGGTCGCCAAGTCGTTCTTCAGTTCGGTGGCAATGGCGAGCGCGCGATCCTTGCGGGCCCGCTCCTGGGCCGGATCAAGATCGCCAGGCTGAGCCGGCTGGCGTCCGGCGGCAACCTCGCGCAAGTGCCCGATGTACTGCCGGCGAACGGCATCGAGGTCGTACTCGCCGCGTGGCGCGCGAGCGATGACACTCTCGTCCAGCAACTCACGGAACCGACGCTCGCTCATGTCGAGATGCGAAGCGGCCTGGCTGATCGTCGACATGGCGGCGGAACCCCTTATGGAAACTGAGCACCTAGACAGAAGCCGAACTCGCGCTGACCCCCGACCCTCCGCGCCCTGGGGAAGGACCCAAGGTTTCAAGCTGCGTCTCTGGATGTGCTAGGCTGGCGACACTTCCAGAGCCCGATGAGGTGCTTCGATGGATAGGAAGCAGCAGTACGAGGTCTTCTTCTTCGCCTTCGCACTTTGCGTCGCGCTGTGGAGCCTGCGGCCTCACTGGATGAGATCGACCAATCCCTGGCCGCTGCGAGGTTCGACTGGCACGAGCGGGGGCTCTTCGACCGATCCCAGTCCCTTCGGCGACGGTGGCCATCACTCCTGCTCGGGCGGGTCGAGCAGCGATGGCGGGAGCTGCGGCGGGGGAGACGGTGGTGGTGGCGACTGAGCGTCGCTCGCTGCGCACTGTGATCACCATCGACCCCACATCCCGCCGCGAGCCTTCACATCCTCGGCGGTCTCGTGAAGCGTGCCGGGGGCGATTACGCGCTCGGCGCTGCTGCCCACGCCACCAGGGTCACCCGGGTCAACGGGCGGGGACCAGATGACAGGCAGCGGATCGGAGGTGATGACCGGGGAGGCTGGGCTGACTTTCATGAGCGATCTCATCCGATGTCTGGCGTCATGACGATCGACGCAGAGCCCTGCAGCGCACGCGCATACAGTTTCTCTCCACCCGTCTGCGCGCCCCATCCGATGCCAGGAAGGTCCCTGTTCTCGAAGACGTGCCCACGTGTGTCAGTGCTCGCGGGCTGAGCCGTGGCTACCTGCATCAGCACAGTCCCGGCCGTGATCTGAACGGTCGTCGCTGTGGCGCTGATCTGCTGCCAGGACGTCGTGAGGTCCGCAAAGGTCGTCGCCATAAGGCTCTCCTGAAGCTCTGAGGGAGGAGACCGCAGCGGGGTGACCCCTCCGCCGCGATCTCCGATGATCCCGCTGGCTTGGAGAGCGGGCGGTCTTGCCGGCCTTTGGATCCTGGCCCCCATGGCTTGGGATCAGGCGTAGGACAGGCTGGCTTGTCGCTGTTGGGCTGACCGGATCGCCCTCAATGGCGCGGCTGGAGGCCCTCGCGGGTCGGCCGCGCAATCTCGTGTCAGGCCACGCGGCGCCAGAGCGTCCCGTCAGCGGCCTGGCGCTGATCACCCACCTGGTAGGCGGTGAAGGCCGTGGCGCGAGCAGCAACGACCGTGCGCCCCTCACTCGCGGGTGCCTTGCGCTCGGCTGCTCGGACGGAGGCCGACCACGCCGCGTAGCGCTCGGCCTGCGTGGGAGCGCGATCTGCCGCTGCGGGAGCGCGGTCCTTGCCGAGGACGCGCCGCCAGTGAGCCTGATTGGCCTCGATGTTCTCTCGGCTGATGGTCATGAGCGGTATCCCGTGTCGGATCTGAGGGGCTGAGGAAGGCTGCGCCAGATCGGCGGGGCATCCCGACCGAGACCGGGCAGCGTCACACGATGCGAGAGCGGGACATGGGGCTCGCCGGGTATGCTGGGCACAGCGACCCGGCGCTCGATCGTCTTGGCGACCCGATGCCTGAGATCGTTACCGGCCAGGATACCGGCGGGCTGACCGGTCCGGGCGTCGACCCAGATCAGGTCATGGGTGGTCTCGTAGCGCATCGGGATGGTCTCGGTACCGTTGAACGGCTCACCCGGCGGCACCGGCTCTGCGCTGTCCGGCAGGGCTGCGTTGGCGTCGGCGATGCGGCCTTCCTGCTCGCGAAGCTGACCGAGCACCCCGGCCAGTTCCCTCGCCAGGACGGCATACCGATCGGCGAGTTTGGCCGCCTCAGCGCTGGCCTTCATGCCAACCTTGCGCAGCGCTTTGCGACGGGACTGCTCGGCCTCGTTTTCGGAGCGAGCCCTGGCCTCGGCAGCGAGTGCCGCAGCGTACTGAGCGGTGGCCTGATCGATGCGGACCTTAGCAACTGCGATACGGTGGTCGAGGTCCGCTACGTCGTCGGCGGTGCCCGTCAGCATTAGCTCGGGACGGCTAGCCTCCAGGGCGGTGCGTTCGGCGGCAGCAGCATCGCAATCGGCTGCGATGTCGGCCGAGGTGCGCGGCGCAAGCTGAGCGGCGTCCTGAATGACCGGATCGCGGGGCTGCGATCTGATGGTGACGACAGGGTGAATGGTCCGCGTCTCGCGCACATTCACCCGGGGAAGGGACATGCTGGTGCTCATCAGGCGGCCTGCCGCATCGCAGGGGCAGACGGAGCGGGCCCGGGGCCGTCGTCGGTACTGTTCGGGCTGAGGCGGACACCGTGCGCGGTGAGCTGCGCCCGGACGGACTGACGGACGAACTCCGACATGGTCTGACCGCGCTGGCGCGCAGCGGTATCGACGGCATCGGCGAGTTCGGTCTCGACCTTGAGACGAAGCGTGCTGGGACGGGGGATAGCGGTAGGCATCGGAGCACCACGGCATTGCGATTGCGTGGCTACGATAATGATAATCTACATTTATAAGTGCAAGTACCGGCCTATCGTCCAAGCCTGACACAAATCCCCGGCCGTCGTTCGCTGTTATTCACTGCTGTACTTTGTTATAGGTGATTATCCACTTGTGCGCCAGCTTGTCACACCCAAGCGAATGCTGGAGGCGGTCGTCACGGCACTCGAAATATCTTCGATTATCGACTGCGTTATTCAACAGCCTCGGCAGATGGTGCTAATCGTGATCTCCACTTTCTTGCCCCACTCGTTACTGCGGTCCTCATCGGTCTTTTGGTTCTTCTCCTGTACCTCTTTGCTGCTCGGCACGGCCGTCGCTACAGGATCTGACTTTGCAGCATTCGACTACCTCGCCTCCGGCTTGGGCTGTCGATGAGCTGGAGCCGCGGCAACTGGGGGCGTGAAAGCCAGCAAAGCCGTCAGGCTTGGACTTGCCTTCTGAGGAGGCCCTTAACTCACGTTAGAGCAATAAATTTGCAAACCGTTTGGGCCTCTTCTGCGTTTAGTGGCCCTAGCGACCCGGCTCTTCAGCGGCTGGTCGCATATCCGTGTGAGAGCTAATGCGATCGGGACGTGATCAGAACGCCGAGGCTAGCCAATCCGTCGAGGGCGCGGATCTGCGCGAACGCTTGACGCGGTGGGGAACGTTCGCGCTGCTCTTGATATTCTTCATCTTCACCATTGCGCTCTGGGGATACGCAGCGTGGTGGGGCGTGGTGAAGCTTATTCAGCTGTTCTTCTGACGCTAGTCCTCGGCAGCAACCGGAGCCTTGTGGCAGGTGATCGCGAACTCGACCATACCCACGAGGTAGAGTGCGCCTATCAGGATTGCGACGTCGGTCGCAAATTCCATCCCGTGTTTCCTCCTACGTATTTTTAACGGATGTTTCACGGCGTCTCCTTAGTTGGCAACGAAAATCGTTGCTGCACCTGCGAGATTGGGTGCGGCAGAAATGCGAAGGCGAATGCTGCTAGCAGACCTTGGCATTAACCGCCCTTCAACAAATCTGCACTACCCCGTCGGGCGGTCGGCTAATAAACTCCGTCTCGCCGAACGGGCGAGGCTCCGATGCTCCTCATAGTAGCTGTAGCGATTAGCAGTGGGCTCGTGACGTTCACTGCTCTCAGTCCTTTCAGCCTTCTGGCAGCGCTGATTACTGCACCGATGGTTGCGAGTACAGTGGCCGTACTGGCGGGCCTCCTCTTAGCTTGGCGCGACGCCAGCAAGACTGCCTTTCTCGACCTCGATGCTCAAACTGACGCAATGGTGACGGCGCTGCGCAGCGTAGCTCAGCCGGTAGAAGCCCCGCCTTCAGATTTGAGGACTTCCAGCCGACGGGATAGAGCCGCTTAACACCTGAGTTTCTCCGGTAACTCGGAAGACTCATTCTGACCGCTCATGCCTCGCCTCCCACTCTGTTCCGAGTTCCAAACCCCTCGTCCGAAAATATCTTACCCCCTGTGCCGTTTGTGCCTTTGGCGCCAATAGCTCTGTTTTTGGCGCTATTGGCGCCAATGACACTACCGGCACAGGGGTCCCCATCTTTCTACGGATGGGGGTTTCGGCAAAAGGGCGGTCGGCAATCACCTCCGGGTGGACCTCGTAGTTCTGTGCCTTTCGACCCTTGCGCTCGCCAGCACGGGCGAAGCGCTGTTGGATGAGGTTGGCCTCCAGAAGCTGCTTGCAGGCGGCCTCCATGTCAGCGGCGTCCCGCAACATGCCGCCGACCTGACGCCGGACATCCCGCGCGTTGAACTCGCCGATCCGGTTCTGCCGCAGGTGCCGGGCGAGCAGCATGCCGCGTCGCTCGACGACCGGGATCGACGCGTCGCCGAACACCCGCTCGGCCATCGGCAGGAAGTAGGCGTTCAGGAGATCAGCAGCGGCGGTGACGGCATCCGGGGAGATCTCCCTCGGCTCCGCCACGCTCGGTCCCCCGCCGCACCACCATAAGTGCTCCAGGACCGCCGAGAGTCGGAGCGCGTGTCCGCGCGCCTTGCCGAGCGTGCCTGCGAGCAACCCACTGGCTTCATGACAGCGATCGACCATATCGCGGGCGAACGCCTCCAGGCGATCCTCGGCTTCCGATGTCAGGCGCAGTTTCACCGGCTCCGGCTGACCAAACTCGTCGATGCCTTGGGCGAGATCAGTGAGCCGCGCGAAGGCTGACTGCATCGGCCCGTCGTCCTGAACGCCGCGCGCGAGCGTGAACTCGGGCTTGGTGTCCGGCCAGGCCCAGAGCAGACGCGAGGCCAAACCGTCGTCGGGGCCGTTGAGGATCATCTCCAGCTTGTCGGGCTGGACGCCGCCGAGCACGCCGATGCTGAGGTGCCGGATATGAAGCGGCTCCGGGTTCTTCATCCGGTCGACGACATACGATCTTCCACCATAGGACTCGACCGCGAAGGCCCGATCGGACCCGCCGCCACCGTACTTATCGAAGGCACCGAGCCAGCCGGCCAACTCATCGCGCACGAGAAGCAGGCCGCGCGGTAGCCCTGCTGCCAATGCACCCAGCGCCTCGACGGTCGCGTCGGCTACGCGGATGCGAGGCCGAACCGGAGCCGGCGGTTCGCGGGCATTGTCCGGCATCGGCGGCACGTCTGCGTCGCCGTTCTTAACGGCGGTCTTGACCTCGATCTTCCAAGCCTCGACCCGCGCGTCGCAGGCCTGCTTCAGGGTCGCATATTCCTGCTGCACCTCTTCGAAGCCGTAGGCCATGCGGTCCTCGGCGAAGCGCACCAGCGTGAAGGCCGCGTCCATGGACGGGGACTTCGAGGACGACGGCGGCCCAACCTCAGCGCACCAAAGGACAGGCGGCTCGGCCCACGCGGCGCCGGCCTGAGGCCAACGCACGTTGGCGATGGTCGCGCCGAGGCTCGCGAGCAGCGCCACTGCAACGTAGTCTGGCGGTGCCGAAGCGCTCCGAGCCTTGCGCTCGCACCACCCAGCCCACGGACCGAGAAGATGGAGCGGGAAGGCCGGAGCTGGGCGTCGTCCGGTCCCGAGTAGGCTCAGATCCGGCTCGCCCCACGAACCATACCCCCCTGTGCCGGTAGTGCCGTTGGCGCCGATAGGTTCGTGACGCGGATGATGCCAGTCGTCAGCCGTCGGCGGACCGAGGCGTTCCAACTCGTCGGCGAATGGGTCGGACTTCATGCCCGCACCTCCAGATTGTCGGTTGCGGGATGGTGGTCGGGGGCAGGCGTCCGTCGATCAGCCTGCTCGGCCTTAGACTTCTTCAGTTCGGCGAGAATGCTGGCCGCAGCGCGCACGTTCGCGATCATGCACCGGACTGAATATTCGAGCCCGGCATCGTTGCCGGCCTCGACGTAGCTCTGACCGATCCGGGCGTGGATCTCGGCGCCGGAAAGAGTCTCGGCGATGAACTCGCGGTAAGCGTCGAGCGAGCCGTACGCGATGTGATCGACCGGCGAGTGGGGGGCGCTCATGCGCGCCTCCCGTCGGTCTGCCCGAAGGCAAGGTCGGCCACAGCCGCCGCGAGCGCAGGGCTAAAGGCGAAGCGCGAAAGGATGCGCGAAGTCTGGATTTTGCGGGGATCGAGTGCTATCTGGAAGTCGTCAGCCGCCAAGCAGACATTTTCCAGAGCCCTCGCCGTGCCCGCGGCGGGGGTTCTGTTGTTATAGGCCATGCGCTATGCGGCCTCCTGCTCAAGTGAGGCGAGGTAACCGCGCAGGCTGTCGGCCGGGATGAGGGTGCGCGAGCCCACCTTGATCGTGCGCAGCTTCCTCTCGGCGATCAGCGCATAAATGGTGGTCCGGCCCAATCCGGTGACGTACAGCGCCTGGGGTACCGTGTAGGCAAGCTTCTCCGGCGACGCGCGCAGGTCTCCCTGCGGCGCCTGAACTGTGTGAAAGTTCATAGCTGCTGTCCTTTTAGTGTCCGCCAGAACGCCAGCGGATGTTCACTAACTTGGGCGGATCACTGCCAGCTGTCTTGTGGTCGAAGGGGGGTTAAACCCCGTTCGTGCGTTTCGCCCACTTCGCAAGCTCGTCATAGGCGCGGGAAGTCCGCACTCTGACTTCTTTTTCGTCTTTGGGTGCGCCGCCGTCTTGTTTTTCAAACCATTCAACGACCAGCTCGATCAATCTGGCTTTCTCATTCGGCAGACCATGTTGAGCGACCCACCACCCGCAGTACGCAAATGCACCCGGCCAATTATGCTCTTCAGGCCTCCCTCCTTTATTTCCGGATTTAGCTTGGCTTTTAGGCCAAAGGCTCAAAACCTCATGGCGCAAAACTTCGATCTGGGTTGCCTCAACGGCGTGTATTGTCCAGATATTACGTGACCCAGCTGCAGCTGGCGTTGTGAGAGAACTATTCGCAAAATCAAGATACCCAGCCTGAAAGAGGTAAGAACTCATTGGGCGATCATAGCTTTCGTCCATGGCATTGATCGTTATCCCAACCCTCATCAGCTTCGCACGCGCTCCCAGCTCATTCGAGCGGAGCTTTTCTAATAATTCCTGGGAAGCACGTTCGGGAAATCGACGAACACTCAGGACATGCTCGTATGCGCTTGCTATAGAAATCCATGCGTCCTCTTCTGACATCAATCATTCCCTACAACTCTACGAGCTGAATTCGGCCCACGCATTCATTAGATCGCGCCGCTTTTCGAATAGATCACCCCGGCGGTATGCCCGCTCAACCTTGGACTTGACGGTGTGAGCCAGCGCCATCTCCACCACCTCAGACGGGAAGTGCGTCGTCTCTGAAGCCCAGTCGCGGAACGAGGACCGGAAACCATGGACGGTAAGATCGGTGCGTCCCATTCGTCGGAGCAGCATGAGCATCACCGTGTTGGACAGCGGCTTGCTGCGCCGTCCGCTGGGGAACACGAAGGTCTCATTGAGGCCGCGCATCTGCACCAGAACGGCTAAGGCTGCGGCCGACAGCGGCACGCGGTGTTCTGCGCCGCCCTTCATCCGTTCAGCCGGCACGATCCAAATTCCAGCCTCCATGTCGATCTCACACCAGCGAACGCCGAGTGCTTCACCTGTGCGGGCTGCCGTCAGGATCGTGAAGGCCATCAGCTTGGAGGCGATGCCAGGCTGACGTTCAAGCAGGCGCATAAATGCCGGCAGTTCCGCAAAGGGTAGGGCAGGGTGGTGCTCAACCCGCTGCACCTTTGATCGCTTGGGCAGGAGGTTCTGCAGGTGCCCCTTCCATCGAGCCGGGTTCTCGCCGCGCCGGTAGCTGCGCGCTGTCGCCCAATCCAGCACCGACTCGATCCGACCCCGCACCCGAGTGGCGGTCTCAGGCTTCGCTGACCAAATCGGTTCGAGGGCCTGCATCACTAGGCCGGTATCGACCGCCTGCACCGGCAGGTCCCCAAAGGTCGGGTTGGCGTAGGCTTCGAGCGTCGCCGTCCACTGCGCGGCGTGCTTGTTGTTGCGCCAACCGGCCCGGTGCGCCTCGATGTAGCTGGCAGCGCACGTCCGAAAGGTGATGGCGCGGGCTGCCTCGACTGCTGCGTCTTGCCGTCGACCAGAACGGATCTCGATCGGGTCCAAGCCTTCGGCCGTGAGCTTGCGGCAGTCACGAGCTTTGTCGCGCGCCTCGGCCAAAGAAAAGGTGTTCGCCGACCCCAGCCCCATGGCGCGGGCTTTCCCGCCAAGGGTGAACCGATAGATCCAGCTTTTCGCCCCCTTGCCGGAAACCTGAAGCCACAAGCCGCCGCCGTCCCCGTACATGCCGGGGGCGTTCAGGCGCGCGACGCCCAGAGCAGTCAGCTTACCTTGCACGTCCAAGCTACCCACAATGCTACTAACATCGTAAGCCTGAATTTGTGCAAACGCCAGCGACCGGCCGCGAACGGCAGATTGATGATTTTCCTGATATTTCGGCGACTTAACAGCTAGCGGCGAACGGGGAGGAACAGCCTTCTGGCGGAAGGGGTGGGATTCGAACCCACGGTGAAGTTGCCCCCACGGCGGTTTTCAAGACCGCTGCCTTAAACCACTCGGCCACCCTTCCGGCGGATTGGGTTGTAGCGGAGTTCGGGGACGGCGGACATCGGGAAAATCGGGTCAGGGGGCGAGGCGCGCGAGGCGGCCGAGCAGGGCGCGGTCGTGGAGGAGGGCCATGCGCTCCTTGGGGCTGAGCCAGGTGCGGGCCTCGTCGAGGGTCTCGGCCTCGACGACCTTGGCCTGAGCCAGGGTATGGTCGACATCGACCCGGCCGCGGGGGCGCGGCTCGGCGCTCGGCAGCATGAGGGTGTGAGCGTCCGCCAGGGCCGGGTCGGCGTGGATTGCCGCGAGCGCGTCGGCCTCGTCGAGGCCGCGGGCCTGGTTGCGGGCGGCGAGCGCGCCGGCGCGGGTGGCGATCGGCGGCGGGTCGCGCTCCTCCGGCGTCATCAGCAGGCCGCGCCGCTTCAGGGCGAGGCCGAGCTCCAGCTGCCCGCTCGCCCAGGAGATCGGGATCGCGAGGACGAGGCCGAGGATGGTCGGCGCCATCCAGAGGAACAGCGAGGTGGCGATGGCGAAGGCGGCGATGCCCGAGACCAGCCCCAGCACCGTGTGCCAGCGGTGGCGGCGGACGATGTCGCCGAGCGGGATCGAGCCGTCGTCGCGCCGTTGGGGGTTCCAGCCGGTGTCGCGCCCGGCGAGGATGCTGAACACCGAGCCCGACTGGATCACCATCGCGATCGGCGCGATCAGCGCCGAGAGCAGGATCTCGATGAGGCAGGACGCGACCAGCCGGCCCGCGCCGCCGCAGGCCCGGCGCACCGGTCCGTCGATCAGCGCGAGGAGAAGGCCCAAAAACTTCGGGGCCAGCAGGATGCCCATGGTCAGCCCGAAGAGCTGCAGCGCGCGCACTGGATCGAAGCGCGGGAAGACCGGGTAGAGGCCGAACTCGGTGGTGAAGTATTCGGGCTTCACGTAGGCCGTCTGCAGCACCAGCGCGATGCCGACCACGAGCTGGCACAGCCAGAACGGCGAGGCGGCGTAGCCGGCGATGCCGGTGGCGAAGTGCTGGCGCGAGGCCGCCTTCAGGCCCGCCGCCCCGATGATCCGCGCGTGCTGCAGGTTGCCCTGCGCCCAGCGCCGGTCGCGGACCGCCACGTCGATCAGCGAGGGCGGGCTCTCCTCGTAGGAGCCCGGCAGCGTCGGCAGCATGTACACCGCCCAGCCGGCGCGGCGGATCAGGGCGGCCTCCACGAAGTCGTGGCTGAGCACGTGGCCGCCGAAGGGCGGCGTTCCGGGCAGGTCGGGTAGGCCGCAGGCGGCGGCGAAGGCGCGGGTGCGGATGATCGCGTTGTGGCCCCAGTAGTTGCCGTCGCGCCCCGACCAGTGGCCGAGGCCAGTGGCGATCACCGGGCCGTAGATGCGGGCGGCGAACTGGGTCACCCGGGCGAACAGCGTGTTGCGGTTGATGATGAGCGGCAGCGTCTGGATGATGCCGGCATCCGCGTCCGCCTCCATCGCGCCGGCGAGCCGGACGACGCTGTCGCCGGTCATCAGGCTGTCGGCGTCGAGCACCAGCATGTGGTCGTAGGCCCCGCCCCAGCGGGTGACGAAGTCACCGATGTTGCCGGCCTTGCGGTGATGGTTCCTCCGGCGGTGGCGGTAGTACAGGCGGGCGTCGGGGCCGAGCGCTTCGCGCAAGCCCAGGAAGGCGCGCTCCTCGGCGATCCAGGCGTCGGCTTGCGTCGAATCCGACAGCACGAACCAGTCGAAGGCCGCGCCGAGGCCGGTGGCGTCGACCGCCTCGCGCATCGCCTCGATCGCCGCGAAGGTGCGGGCCGTGCCCTCGTTGTAGACCGGCATCAGGATGGCGGTGCGGGTGGCGAGCGCCGCCGGCACCGGCGGCAGGCGCGGGCGGCGCAGCAGCACGGCAAAGCCGAGAATCGCGCTCGTGAAGGCCAGCGCGATCCACGAGAAGGTCAGGAGGAACAGCGCGACCAGCACATACTGCAGCGCCGTCGGCGAGCCCGAGACCGACACGGTTTCGTACATCTGCCAGCCGCCATAGGCGGTGAGCGCGACCGCGCCGCCGAAGACGAGGAGACGGGACGCGTGAGGACGGGCAGGGTGCCGCGACGGCGCATGCCCGAGCGCCGGGTCCCAGGCGGACAGGCTCTGCACCGGCATCGCCAGGGGCGATTCCGGCGGCAGGGCGTCGGGGAACGACCGCTCGCCCGGGTGGCCCGACGGGGCGTCGCGCCGTGCGGTCGCGGGGAGGGCGGCGAAATCGTCCATGCGTACGGCCTTTGATCCATCCTCGTCTTCGGAGTCTCGCGGGGCCGGCCGATGCGGCCCGGCGGTCCCTCGAACGCCGCTGCCTTCTACGGCGTCCAGCGATAGAGCCAGGTCTCGGTCACCGCCCGGCCGCCCCGCACCAGGGCGAGGCGCAGCTCGCTCGCGCGCTCGCTGCCGGGATCGAGCTCGAAGGCGACCCGGACGGTCCTGCGCTCCGGGTAGCTGAAAAACTGCTGGCGCGCGATGCTGCCCGGGGCCGCCGCCAGGGCGATGTCGAGGCCGCCCTCGGAGAACAGACCGTCCCCGGTGAAGTCGACCAGGAACAGGCGGCGCGCGCCCGCGCTTCCGCGCCCGCTGCGGGTGCCGGTCACGGTGGCCAGCGGCGCGGCGGGCGGCTGCCAGCACCAGTGCTGGCGGTAGCGGAAGGTCGTCTCGGAGCCGGCGACGACGGGCTCCTTCGGCCGCCAGTAGGCCAGCACGTTCTCGTTGAACTCGGAATCGCTCGGGATCTCGATCAGCGTCACCGCGCCGCCCGCCCAGGCATCGGCCGGCTCCAGCCAGAGCGAGGGCCGCCACTCCCAGTGCTGCATGTCGTCCTCGAAGTCCTCGTAGGTCCGCGCCCGCTGCATCAGCCCGAAGCCCTTCGGGTTCTCGTCGACGAAGGACGAGATCTGCAGCGCGTCGGGGTTGTGGACCGGGCGCCAGATCGCCTCGCCGGCGCCGTTGCGGATCTGCAGGCCGGCGGCCGAAAAGGCGGCGGCGCGCGCGTCATCGACGCGGCGGCGATCCTCGGAGCCGAACAGGTAGCTCGCCTGCATGCCGCCCAGGCCCAGGTGATCGATCGCCATGCGGGCGAAGATCGTGGTCTCGACCTCGGTGGTCGAGGCCTCGGTGCCGGGCCGCAGCACCATCCGCAGGGCGCCGGAGGCGGAATCGGAATCGATCAGGGCGTGGAGCACGAGGGCGCCGTCGGCCGGGCGCTCGATGAACACCGCGCGGAAGATCGGGAACTCCTCGCCGCGGGCGTCGGCCGGGCGCAGCGTCAGCGCGCGGGCGTTGATGCCGAAGCCCTGGCCCTTGGCGACGAGGCGGAAGAACGAGGCGCCCTGGAACACCGCGAAGTCCGACAGGTCGGGGCCATCGGGGAAGCGGGCGCGCAGGCGGAAGCCGGAGAAGCCCGGATCCTCCGGGAATTCCGGCAGCGCGAAGCCGCCGGTGTCGAAGCTCGCCGGATCGTAGGCGATCGGCCGGATGCAGTCGTCCTCGACCAGGAACAGGGCGACGCGGCCGGTGAAGATCGCGCCGCGATGCAGCGGCTCGATCGTGAAGCCGAGATCGTCGCCGGCCCAGATCGCGGCGGCGGGCTTGGTGCGGATGGCGCCGTACTGCTCGCGGCTGAGCCCCTTGAGGCTGGCCGGGAGGTCGTCGGTGCGGGGGGCGGCGTAGGCGGCCTTGGCCAGCGCGCGGGCGAGGGCGGGCACGGTCGACGCGTCGAAGGGTGCGCCGGCGCCGGGCAGGGCGGGGGCGTCCTCCGCGGCGGCCGGAACGGGTCGGAACCTGGCGCCGGCCAGGACCGCAGCGACGGCCGACAGGCGCACGACGTCGCGGCGGGTACGGTCTCGCGAGACGGGGTCACGGATGGCGTCGGAGCGCGGATCGGTCGGCAGCGTCGTGCCCCTTCGTTCGGGTGGGTCGGCGATAGGATCGGAAACAGCGAGACCTTGGAAACGGTTCGCAACAATCGGCCCCTCGTACCATCCCGGCACCTGAACCCTCGGTTAAGGTCGGTCGACGATGGCGAATTCCGTCCCCTGTGTGATCGAGGCCGCGCTTGCGGGCCGGACGATGCGCGCGGGACGCGCCGTTTTGCCGGACGGGCGCGATCGGCTAATCCGGTCCCCTCATCCCGTCGCCGCCGATCATGGCGGTCGGCACCAGCGAGCGTCCCCGGGAACCTGAACGCGATGACGACACCGGCCCCCGTACGGCGAAGCCTCACCGCGATCGTGCTCGCCGCGGGCAAGGGCACGCGGATGCGCTCCGACCTGCCGAAGGTGCTCCACCGCCTCGCCGGGCGGAGCATGCTCGGCCACGTGCTCGCCGCGGTGCAGGCGGCCGGCGCCGCGCGCATCGCCGTGGTGGCCGAGCCCGGCCGCGCGGACGTCGCCCGCGAGATCGAGGCTCTGGCGCCGGGCTCCGAGGTGTTCCCGCAGATCGAGCGCCTCGGCACCGCGCATGCGGTGCTCGCGGCGCGAGCGGTCCTGAGCAACGGCGAAGACGGGGAGGGCGACGACGTCATCGTGGCGTTCGGCGACACGCCGCTGATCACCGGCGAGACCCTGGCGCGGCTGCGGGCGCCCCTGGCCGAGGGCGCGGCGGTGGCGGTGCTGGCCTTCGAGACCGAGGCGCCCGCCGGCTACGGACGGGTGCTCATCGAGGGCACCCGCGTGGTCGCGATCCGCGAGGAGAAGGACGCCACGCCTGAGGAGCGCGCGGTGCGCCTGTGCAATGCCGGCCTGATGGCGCTGTCGGGCGCCCACGCGCTGGCGCTGCTCGAGCGGATCGGCAACGACAACGCCGCCGGCGAGTACTACCTGCCCGACGCGGTGGCGCTGGCGATCGGCGACGGTCTCTCCGTCGCGGTGGTGCCGGTGACGGAGGCGGAGGCGCAAGGGGTCAACGACCGGGTGCAGCTCGGCGTCGCCGAGGCCGCGATCCAGGCGCGCCTGCGCCGCAGCGCCCAGCTCGGCGGCGCGACGCTCGTCGCCCCCGAGACGGTGTTCCTGAGCCACGACACGATCCTCGGGCGCGACGTGCTGGTCGAGCCCAACGTGGTGTTCGACACCGGCGTCCGCGTCGACGATGCTTGCGTGATCCACGCCTTCTCGCACCTGAAGGACGTGCGCCTGGAGGCCGGCGCCAGCGTCGGCCCGTTCGCCCGCCTGCGCGGCGGCGCTGTTCTGGAGGCCGGCGCCACCATCGGCAACTTCGTGGAGCTGAAGAACGCCCGCCTCGGGCCGGGCGCCAAGGCCGCGCACCTGACCTATCTCGGCGACGCCGAGGTCGGCGCCCGCGCCAACGTCGGCGCCGGCACCATCACCTGCAACTACGACGGGGTCTCGAAGCACCGCACCACGATCGGGGCGGGCGCCTTCATCGGATCGAACTCGGCCCTCGTCGCCCCCGTCACGGTCGGGGCCGGCGCCTTCGTCGCCTCCGGCTCGGTGATCACCGACGACGTGCCCGAGGGGGCGCTCGCCGTCGCCCGCGGGCGCCAGGCGACGAAGCCGGGCTGGGCCGAGACGAAGCGGGCGGCGTTGCGGGCGGAGAAGGCGGCGCGCGCGGGGAAATCCTGATCCTCTTCAAAACGCCTCACCGGTCCCTCATCTCTCGGCTGGCACTGGCCCGATTCCTGATGCCCGCCCTGCGTAGCCACCGAGGGCTGGCCTCGCGCCGCGCCGATCCGGTACAAGCCGCCGGTCCACCGGGCGATACGAAAGATAACCCAGCATGTGCGGCATCGTCGGCATCGTCGGTAACGGGGCAGTGGCCGGTCCGCTGATCGAGGCGTTGCGGCGCCTGGAATACCGCGGCTACGACTCGGCCGGCATCGCCACGCTGGAGCAGGGCCGCCTGGCGCGCAGGCGGGCGTCGGGCAAGCTCGTCAACCTCGAGGCGCGCCTGCGCGAGGAGCCGCTGGCGGGCGCGATCGGCATCGGCCACACCCGCTGGGCGACGCACGGGCGGCCGAACGAGACCAACGCCCACCCCCACGCCACCGCGCGGCTCGCGGTCGTGCACAACGGCATCATCGAGAACTTTCGCGCGCTCAAGCAGGAGCTCGAGGCCACGGGCGTCCGCTTCGAGAGCGAGACAGACACCGAGGTGGTGGCCCAGCTCGTCAGCCACGCCATGGACCAGGGCCTCGGGCCGGTCGAGGCGGTCGCCGCCTGCCTGCCGCGCCTGCGCGGCGCCTTCGCGCTCGGCTTCCTGTTCTCCGGCCACGACGACCTGCTGATCGGCGCCCGCCACGGCGCGCCGCTCGCCATCGGCTTCGGCCAGGGCGAGACCTATCTCGGCTCGGACGCGCTGGCGCTGGCGCCGTTCACCGACGCGCTCACCTACCTGGAGGAGGGCGACTGGGCGATCCTGTCGCGCGCCGGCGCCGAGATCCGCGACATCCACGGCACGGTGGTCCAGCGCCCGCGCCAGACCATCGCGACCCAGGCCTATCGGATCGACAAGGGCAACCATCGCCACTTCATGGCCAAGGAGATTCACGAGCAGCCGGAAGTCGTCGGCCGCACGCTCTCCCACTACGTCGACCTCGCGCAGGGCCGCGTCGCGCTGCCCGAGCCGCTGCCGTTCGACTTCGCCAAGCTGTCCCGCCTCAACATCACCGCCTGCGGCACCGCCTTCTATGCCGGGCTCGTCGCCCGCTACTGGTTCGAGCAGATCGCGCGGCTGCCGGTCGAGATCGACGTGGCCTCCGAGACGCGCTACCGCGAGGCGCCGCTGGAGCGGGACGGGCTGACCCTCGTCATCTCGCAATCGGGCGAGACCGCCGATACCCTGGCCTCCCTGCGCTACGCGAAGTCCCAGGGCCAACACAGCGTCTGCGTCGTCAACGTGCCGACCTCGACCATCGCGCGAGAATCCTCCGTCGTGCTGCCGACGCTCGCCGGCCCCGAGATCGGCGTGGCCTCGACCAAGGCGTTTTCGTGCCAGCTCACGGTGCTGCTGTGCCTGGCCATCGCCGCGGGGCGGGCGCGCGGCACCATCGATGCGGCCGAGGAGCGCCGCCTCGTCGACGCGCTGATCACCGTGCCCGGCCTGATGGCCGACGCGCTCGCCCGCGAGAACGAGATCGAGGGGCTGGCCCGCGAAATCGCCAAGGCACGCGACGTGCTCTACCTCGGCCGCGGGACGAGCTACCCGATGGCGATGGAGGGCGCGCTGAAGCTGAAGGAGATCAGCTACATCCACGCCGAAGGCTATGCGGCGGGCGAGCTCAAGCACGGGCCGATCGCCCTGATCGACGAGAGCGTGCCAGTGATCGTGATCGCCCCCCACGACGCGGTGTTCGAGAAGACCGTGTCGAACATGCAGGAGGTGGCCGCCCGCGGCGGGCGCATCGTGCTGATCGGCGACGCCAAGGGCGCGGCCGAGCACGGGCTCGACACCCTGGCCACGGTGACGATGCCCGACCTCGACCCGACGGTGGCGCCGATCGTCTACGCGGTGCCGATCCAGCTCGTCGCCTACCACACCGCCGTCGTCATGGGTAAGGATGTCGACCAGCCGAGAAACCTCGCCAAATCGGTGACGGTGGAGTAGGCGCCGGCCCTCAGACGCCGATCAGCAGGATCGCGAGCGCCGCGAGCACCGCGCCGATCGCCGGGCCGGCGACCGGGATCAGGGCGTAGCCCCAATCCGAGTGCCCCTTGCCGGCGATCGGCAGCACCGCATGGGCGAGGCGCGGCCCGAGATCGCGGGCCGGGTTGATCGCGTAGCCGGTGGTGCCGCCGAGCGAGAGGCCGATCCCCCAAACCACCATGCCGACGAGGTAGGGCGCCAGCCCCGTCGGGATGTTGCCGGAAGCCCCCACCGTCCGCGACAGCAGGGCGCTGATGATCAGGATCAGCAGGAAGGTGCCGATGATCTCGCTCGTCCAGTTCGCGGCCGATTGCCGGATCGCCGGATCGGTGCAGAAGCAGGCCCGCTTCAGGCCCTGATCCTCGGTGACGGCCCAGTGCGGCAGGTAGTGCAGCCAGACCACGGTCGCGCCGAGGAAGGCGCCGATCATCTGCGCGGGCACGTAGACCAGGAGCTTGCTCGGATTCCCGGCCGTGATCGCACCGGCGATCGTCACCGCCGGGTTGACGTGCGCGTCGGGGCTGCCCGTCGCGGTCGCGACGAAGATGCCGGCCAGCACCGCGAAGGCCCAGCCGGCGGTGATCGCGATCCAGCCCGCGCCCTCAGCCTTGAGCCGCGCAGCAGCGCGCCGGCGACGACCCCGTTGCCGAGGATGATCAGCACCATCGTGCCGAGAAGCTCGCCCAGGAACGGCGACGTCATGAGGTTTCCTCCGAGAGTGTCCGAGACGGGAAGCGGTCGAGGCGGCGGCCTCAATCCTCCTGCTCGTCCCAGTCGAAGGCGCGCTTCACGGCGCGGCCCCAGGCGGCGGTGATGCGCCGGCGCTCGCCCGCATCCATATTCGGCACCCAGCGCCGGTCGACGCCCCAGTTGCGCACGAGGTCGTCGGTGCTCCGCCAGTAGCCGGTGGCGAGGCCCGCCGCGTAGGCGGCGCCGAGTGCCGTGGTCTCGGTGACCCGCGGGCGCACCACCGGCACGTCGAGGATGTCGGCCTGGAATTGCATCAGGGTGACGTTGGCGACCATGCCGCCGTCCGAGCGCAGCTCGCGCACGGGGATGCCGGAATCCTTCTCCATCGCCTCCAGCACCTCGTGCGTCTGGAAGGCGGTCGCCTCCAGGCAGGCGCGGGCGATGTGGCCGCGGTTGGCGTAGCGGGTCAGGCCGATAATCAGGCCACGGGCGCCCTCGTTCCAGTGCGGCGCGTAGAGGCCCGAGAAGGCGGGCACGAAGTAGACGCCGCCGTTGTCCGCGACCGTGGTGGCGAGGCTCTCGACCTCGGCGCTGTCCTGGATCATGTGCAGGTTGTCGCGCAGCCACTGCACCAGGGCGCCGGTGATCGCGATCGAGCCCTCGAGCGCGTAGACCGCCGGCTTGCCGTCGAGCTTGTACCCAAGCGTGGTGACGAGGCCGCAGGTGGAGGGCACGGGCGTCTCGCCGGTGTTCATCAGCGCGAAGCAGCCGGTGCCGTAGGTGTTCTTGGCCTCGCCCGGCTGGAAGCAGGCCTGGCCGAACAGGGCCGCCTGCTGGTCGCCGAGGATGCCGGCGATCGGCATGCCGGAAAACGGCACCCGCGTCTCGCCGTAGACCTGCGAGGAGGAGACGATCTCGGGCAGCATCGCCCGCGGGATGCCGAAGGCCGAGAGCATGCCGTCGTCCCAGGCCAGGGTCTCGAGGGACATCAGCTGCGTGCGGCTAGCATTGGTCACGTCGGTGAGGTGGAGGCCGCCGTCCGGGCCGCCCGTCAGGTTCCAGACGAGCCAGGTGTCGATGTTGCCGAACAGCACGTCGCCGGCTTCCGCCTTCTCCCGCGCGCCCGCAACGTGGTCGAGGAGCCAGCGCAGCTTCAGCCCAGAGAAGTAGCTCGCCAACGGCAGGCCGGTGAGCGCGCGGAAGCGGTCGCGCCCGCCGTCGCGGGCATATTCAGTGACGAGGCGGTCGTTGCGGGTATCCTGCCAGACCAGGGCGTTGTGGAGCGGTTGGCCGGTGCGCCTGTCCCAGATCAGCGTGGTCTCGCGCTGGTTGGTGATGCCAATCGACAGGAGGTCCTTCGGCGTCAGCCCGGCGCCGTCGAGGGCGTCCTGCATCACGCCTTGGGTGTTGCGCCAGATCTCCATCGGATCGTGCTCGACATGGCCGGGCCGCGGATAGATCTGCGCGTGCTCGCGCTGCTTGCAGACGATGATGCGCCCCTTGCGGTCGAACACGATGAAGCGGCTGCTGGTGGTGCCCTGGTCGATGGCGCCGACATACTGGGACATGGCTGTCTTCCTCCCTTGCGGACCGTGGGTCGATCGTCTCGCGCGGACCGGTCTTCGCGCCGGTTCCGCGCCGCGCACTTTGATTCAGGCGGCCTCCGCCTTTCGCGTCAGGTAGGCGGCGAGCCGCGCGGCCCCGTCCGGGCTGGTGCGCAGGCCGAGCTTCGAGCGCCGCCACAGGATGTCCTCCGCCGTGCGGACCCATTCCGAGCGGACGAGGTAGTCGACCTCCGCCGCGCTCAGGCCGCCCTCGAACGCCTCGCCGAGGTCGGCCAGGCTGCGCGCGCCCTTGACGATGGCCCGCGCCTCGGTGCCGTAGGCGCGGGCGAGCCGCCGGGCGGTCTCGGCCGGCAGGAACGGCGCCTCGCGGACGAAGGCGGCGAGGAAGGCGTCGAAATCCGCCTCCGGCATCGCTCCGCCGGGCAGGGTCGCCTCGCCCGTCCAGGCCGGCTTCAGGCCGGGGAAGTGGGACGCGATCTTCTCGATCGCGTGCTCGGCGAGGCGGCGGTAGGTGGTGATCTTGCCCCCGAACACCGAGAGCGCCGGCGCCTGCCCGCCGGCATCGTCGACGTCGAGCACGTAGTCGCGGGTCACCGCCGAGGCGTTGGCGGCGTCGTCGTCGTAGAGCGGGCGCACCCCCGAATAGCTCCAGACCACGTCCTTCGGACCGATCGCCTTGGCGAACGAGCGGTTGATGCAGTCGCAGAGGTAGCGCGTCTCGTCCCTTGAGATCCGCACCGGGCCGGGCTCGTCCGCGTAGGGGACGTCGGTGGTGCCGATCAGCGTGAAGTCGCGCTCGTAGGGGATCGCGAAGATGATGCGCTTGTCGGGCTGCTGCAGGATGTAGGCCTGGTCGCCCTCGTAGAGCTTGGCGACCACGATGTGGCTCCCCTTGATCAGCCGCACCGCCGCGCGGCTGCTCACGCCGAGCGTTCCGCCGAGCGTCTCGCTTACCCAGGGGCCGGCGGCGTTCATCACCGCCTTCGCCCGGACGGCCTCGGTGCGCCCGGTGACGGCGTCGCGCAGGGTCGCCGTCCACGTCCCGTCGACCCGGCGCGCCGCCTCGACGCCGGTGCGGGTGCGGATCTCGGCGCCGCGGGCCCGCGCATCCATGGCGTTCAGAACCACGAGGCGGCTGTCCTCGACCCAGCAGTCGGAATAGACGAACCCCTTCGTGAGCCGGTCCTGAAGCGGTGCGCCCATCGGCGATGTTCGCAAGCGAACCGTCTTGGAGCCGGGCAGGGTGCGCAGCCGGGCGAGGTGGTCGTACAGGAACAGGCCGGCCCGCAGCATCCAGGCCGGGCGCAGGCCCGCGTCGTGCGGCAGCACGAAGCGAAGCGGCCAGATGATGTGCGGCGCCTGCCGCAGCAGGCGCTCGCGCTCGGCCAGAGCCTCCCGCACCAGGCGGAACTCGTAGTATTCGAGGTAGCGCAGGCCGCCGTGGATCAGCTTGGTGCTTGAGGACGAGGTGAATTCCGCGAGGTCTCCGCGCTCGCACAGCAGCACCGAGAGGCCGCGCCCGGCCGCGTCGCGGGCGATGCCGGTGCCGTTGATGCCGCCGCCGATGACAAGCAGGTCGTAGGGGGCGCCCAGCGCCCGCACGTTCGGGACCGTCGTCATGAGCCGCCTCCCGCCCCAGCCGATGCCCGGGTCGGCAGAATATTGCCTTATTTAAGGATTTTCGCAAGCGAAAATTGCGATGTTCGCTACGGCTCGTCTCGGTCGGCCACCGCAAGGGCGACGCTGTGACGCTCCATCAGGGCGACGATCTCGGGCGGCGGGACGCGGTCGGTGAAGAAGGTGTCGATCTGCTCCAGCCGCCCGACCTCGACCATCGGGCGGCGGGTAAACTTGGTGTGGTCGGCCACGAGGAAGGTCTGGCGCGCATGCGCCAGGATGGTCTGCGTCGCCCGCACCTCCTCGTAATCGTAGTCGAGCAGGGCGCCGTCGGCGTCGATCCCGCTGATGCCGATGACCGCCACGTCGACCCGGAACTGGCTGAGGGTGTCGCAGGTGAGCTGGCCCAGGACGGCGCCGTCGCGGTTGCGGATCGTGCCGCCCGCCACGACGATGCGGAAGTCGGTCGCCTCCGCCAGCCCGACCGCCACGTTGAGGTTGTTGGTGATGATGCTGAGGTCGTCGTGGCGGACGAGCTCGCGCGCCACCGCCTCCGGCGTGGTGCCGATATTGAGGAACACCGAGCAGTGCGACGGGATGCGGCCGGCCGCCAGCCGGCCGATCCGGGTCTTCTCGGACAGCAGCGTGGTGCGGCGGTCGGCGTAGTCGATGTTCTCGACGCTGGACGGCAGGCCGCCGCCGCCGCGGTAGCGCTCGAGCCGCCCCTCCGCGCTAAGCTCGTTGAGGTCGCGCCGGATCGTCTGCACGGTCACGCCGAACTGGCTCGCCAGGGCCTCGATCGTCACGAAGCCGCGCTGGCGCACCGCGGCGACGATCGCCCCGCGCCGCGTCTCGACCGCCGACGCGTCGGCGCGCTCGCCCGCCTTCCGCTCGAAGCCGCCCCGCTCGACCATACGCGTCATGGAAACTCCGGCCCGGGACTCGCACGCCTCGGATCGGAGTGTAGGTGACGGGAGGAGTTTCGCAAACGAAACGCGCAGGCCCAGGGGCCGGCGGCGCTCGACCTGTCCTCGGGGCTGTTCGAGCAGATCGTCTACCGCGACGGCGCCCGGCAGTCGCGGAACGACAACACCAACCCGATCCGCCGCGAGCACAGGCCGGCGGTGCACGTGCGCATCGTCGAGAGCGGCCCGCCGACGGGCGGCGTCGGCGCGCCCGGGCTGCCGCGGGTGCCCCCGCCGTGCTCAACGTGATCGCGGCGCTGACCGGGCAGCGCGTCCGCGCCCTGCCGGGCGCCGACCTTGCGCGCAGGCCGGTTTCGCGCGCCTTTTCCGGCAGCCCTGGTGGATCGCGGGTGCGGCGCGCGTGAGCGCGAGGGGGACTGTCGATGCCGGAGGTCGTCCGGGACGCGGCGATCGCGCCATCCTCCAAGGCCGTGTCGACCGGGCTCCGGGCTCCCGACCGACGCCGTCGCCCTCGTGCTCCTGACGCTGGCCACCCTCATCATCCTGTGGCTGCTCGTGCGGACGCCGCTCGGCATCGCCCGCGGGGAGCTGCGCACGCCGTCGTCCTGACGCGCGGAGGCCTCGGGCGCCTCAGGCGGGCGGCCGGGAATAGTCCATCCGCTCCAAGTCCTCGATCAGGCCCCGGCCGGTCGGGTGCCAGCCGAGCCGGGCCCGCGTCAGCGCGCTGGAGGCCGGCATGTCGAGGCCGACGAACGCGGCGAGCCAGCCGAAATGCGCGGCGGCGTCTTCCGGCGCGAGGGCGACCGCCGGCAGCTTCAGGCAGCGGCCGATGGTCTGCGCGATGTCGCGGGCGGCGACGCCCTCCTCGGCGACCGCGTGGTAGCGGGCGCCCGCCTCCCGCCGCGCGAAGGCGAGCGCGTAGAGCCGGGCGACGTCGAGGACCGGCGCCGCCGCCCAGCGGTTGGCGCCGTCGCCGACATAGGCCGAGACGCCGGTCCGCCGGGCGAGGTCGATCAGGTAGGTGATCAGCCCCTGCTTGACCGTGTCGTGCACCTGCGGAAGCCGCACCACCGACACGTTCACCCCCGCCTCCAGCAGCGCGGCCCCGGCGAGCTCGGAGGCGATGCGCGGGTTCGGGTGCGCGCGGTCGAAGACGTCCTCCCGGGCCGGGCCGCCGCCGTCGGGGCTCCCGATTCCCGCACCGGAGGTGATGAGCAGCGGCCGATCCGAGCCGGCAAGGGCGGCCCCCAGGGCCTCGATCGCCCGCCGGTCCTTGTCGCAATTGGCGACGAAGTTCGTGAAGTCGTCGTGGTCGAAGGCGGTGTGGATCACGCCGTCGGCCTGCGCGGCGCCGCGGCGCAGGCCGTCCGGGTCGTCGAGGGTGCCGCGATGCGGCTCGACCCCGGCCTCGATCAGCTTGCGGGCGCCGGCCTCCGAGCGGGTCAACCCGAGCACCCGATGCCCGGACCGGAGCAGTTCCGGGACGATGGCCGAGCCGACGAAGCCGGTGGCGCCGGTGAGGAAGATGCGCATGCGATGCACTCCGCTGTGATCAGAGCGCCCCTTGTCCGCCCGCCTCCGATCCCGTTAAAGTCGTGACCGTATCCCGGTATACGTCCCAACAGGATCGCCATGCCCGCCCGTTCCGGACCCTCGCTGGGCGCCTACCTGCGGGATCGGCGCACCAAGCTCGATCCGGCCGCCCTCGGGTTCTCGGGCCGCCGTCGCACGCCGGGCCTGCGCCGGGAGGAGGTCGCCCAGCGCTCGAACATCAGCGCGACCTGGTACACCTGGCTGGAGCAGGGGCGTGGCGGCGCACCCTCGGCGGACGTGCTGAACCGCATCGCCGCCGGGCTGATGCTGACCGAGCCCGAGCGCGAGCACGTCTTCATGCTGGCGCTGGGGCGTCCGCCCGAGGTCCGCTACCGGCCGCAGGAGGGGATCACGCCGCGCCTCCAGCGCTTGCTCGACACGCTCGAGGTCAGCCCGGCCCTGATCAAGACCGCGACCTGGGACGTCGTCGCCTGGAACCGCGCCGCCGCCGTCGTGATGACCGACTGGGAACCGCTGCCGCCCGGCGAACGCAACATCCTGCGCCGCATGTTCGGCGACCCGCGGGTGCGGACGGCGCAGCAGGATTGGGACAGCGTCGCCCGCTTCGTGGTCGGCGCGTTCCGGGCGGACGCGGTGCGGGCCGGCGCGGCCTCCGAGGTCGGCGAGCTGGTGGACGAGCTCTGCCGCACCAGCCCGGACTTCGCCGCCCTGTGGCGGGAGAACGACGTCCACGCCCACGGAGACGGGGTCAAGCGGCTCCGTCACCCCGTCCTGGGCCCGATCGAGCTGGAGTTCTCGGCCTTCGCCGTGGACGGAAGACCGGATCTCGGCATGATCGTCTACAACCCAGTCACCCCGGAGGTTCGCGAGCGGATCCGCACCCTCGTCCACGCGCGGCAGGGCGAAAACGGCGCCGACGGGTCGCCGCCGAAGGCCGCGTAGTGCACGCGGCGCAGCTCCCGAACTCCGTGCGGCCCTTGCCGGGCCTCGTGCCGCCCCTGTCCGGAGGCCGGCCCTGACGGCGGACCTCTCCGCCTCCGAGGCCCGTCGCATCGCCCTCGTCGCCCAGGGCTTCGCCGCGGGCCGGCGCGCGGGACCCGTCTCCGCCGCGCGGATGCGCAACGAGATCGGCCGGCTCGGCCTGCTTCAGATCGACAGCGGGAACGTGCTGGTGCGGGCCCAGTACCTGCCGCTGTTCTCGCGCCTGGGCCCCTACGAGCGTGGGCTCCTCGACGCCCTGGCGGCCGACCGGCCGAAGCGGTTCTTCGAATATTGGGGGCACGAGGCCTCGCTCCTGCCGGTCGACCATCACCCCCTGCTGCGCTGGCGCATGGCCCGGGCCCTCGCCGGCCGCGGCCTATGGCGGCGGCTCGAACCCTTCGCCGGGGACAGGCGCGGCGAAGCCGAAGCCCTCCTCGCCCGCATCGAGACGGAGGGGCCGCTGGCCGCCTCCGACGTCGCGGGCAACCGGGCCTCGCAGGGCATGTGGGTGTGGAGTGCGGCCAAGCACGCGCTCGAATGGCTGTTCTGGGCCGGCCTCGTCGCCTCGACGCACCGTCGCGGCAGCTTCGAGCGCGTCTACGACCTGCCCGAGCGCGTGCTTCCGCGCGCCGTCCTCGCGCATCCGACCCCGAGCGGCATCGACGCGCGGCGGGAGCTGATCGCACACGCGGCGCGGGCGCTCGGCATCGCGACGGCGCAGGACCTGCGCGACTATTATCGCCTCGCGCCTGCCGATGCGCACTTGCCGATCGCGCAGCTGGTCGAGGACGGCACGCTGGTTCCGGCCCGGGTCCGCGGCTGGCCGCAGCCGGCCTACCGGCACAGGGAGGCGCGGCTCGGCCGACGGCTCGACGGCGCCGCGCTCCTGTCGCCCTTCGATCCGCTGATCTGGCACCGGCCGCGGACCGAGCGGCTGTTCGGCTTCCGCTATCGGCTCGAGATCTACACGCCCGCTCACCAGCGCGAGCACGGCTACTACGTCCTGCCCTTCCTGATGGACGGCGCGCTCGTCGCCCGCGTCGACCTGAAGGCGAACCGCAGGATCGGCGTGCTGATCATCCAGCGCGTGCACCTGGAGCCCGATGCGCCCCCCGGCACCATGGACCGGCTGCTCGGGGAGCTCCGCCTGACGGCGGCGTGGCTGGACCTGGCGAGCCTCGCCGCCGCGCCGGCGGCCGGCGCGACCGGCCTGCCCATCGCGGCCGCCGGCGAGCCCGACCCGCCGTCGATCGAACCGGGAGCGAACGAAGCCTCGAGCTGACCGATCGCCGCGAGATCGTGCGGCGGCGCCGCTCGCCCCGCGTTCGGCACGGCTGCGATGCGGCACGGACGCTCAACTCCGCCGGACTCGGGCGCCAGCCTCAGGGACGGGCGGGGGAGGCGGGGCGCGGCGTCGCCAGCGCCGTGCCGAGGTCGATGGCGAGCGCCAGCACCATCGCGGACGTGCCGAGCGCGAACAGCAGCGTGTAGTTGCCCGCCGTGTGCGCAAAGACGAAGGACAGCCCGTAGGCGGCGCCGGCCTGGAACAGCGCGAACGCCACGGTGGCGACGCTCCAGGCCGCCTTCTGCCGCTCCGGCTCCCCGGGCAGGAGCTCGCCGATGCGGCCGAGCATGAGCGGCACGGTTCCGGTGACGAAGGCGCCGACCGCGACGCTCGACAGGATCAGCCACGACGGGCCGAGGCCGAGGGCCGGAATCGCGATCGCGCCGGCCTCGACCAGGAAGGCGAGCCGGAGCGCGGGACCGAAGCCGGTCCGGTCGGCGAGGTGCCCGACGAGGATCGGGCCGACCGTCGCGCCGAGCCCGAACAGCACCCAATAGTGCGATCCGGCCTGGATACCCTGCCCGAGGCCGCGCGCAACGAGGTCGACGAGGAAGAGCATGCGCGGCACCCACGCGGCCGCGTTGAGCGCGTATTCCGCGTAGAGCGCCCGCAGCGCCGCCCGGCCTGGCGCGCGCGACGGCTCGGCACCGGCAACCGGCCGAACTGCCGCCGGAGCCTCGGACGACCAGCCCCGCCAGCCGATGACGGTGAGCAGGCAGGAGAGCGCGCCGAGGCCGAACCAGGCCTGCTGCAACCCGCCGCGCAGGAGGAGCGGGACGAGCGTCCCCGACGCCGCGATGCCGACGCCGATGCCCATGAAGATCAGGCCGCCGGCCAGGCCGCGCTTGCCCGGCGGCACGTGCGGAAGCACGGCGGGCGCCGCCAGCACCATCAGCGCGCCTCCGGCAAAGCCCGACGCGAAGCGCCAGGCGAAGAACCACGCGACGTTCAGCGGGTAGGCGCAGGCGAAGAACGCCGCGGTCGCCACCACCATCATCGCGCGGAGCACCACGGGAACGCGGGTGCGGGCGGCGAGCGGCCGCCCGAGCAGGGCGCCGGCGAGATAACCCGCAAGGTTGGCCGCCCCGAGATAGGCCGCGGTCGAGGCCTCGAACCAGCCGCCGTCGATGATCGCCGGAAGCAGCGGCGTATAGGCGAACCGCGCGAGCCCGATCCCGATCAGGCTGGCGCAGGAGGCCGAGGCGACCGCGCGCCGGGCCGTCCGTCTGTCGTCGGCGCCGGCGCGATCGCCGTGCGGAAGCGTTCGAGGCCGGGCAGGCGTCGGCAAGGCCATGGGACGAGGTTCCCGCCGTTCAGTCCGAGAGTGCAGGGCGCCGACGTGAAAGCCGGCTTGGCGACAGGAACGGTCCTACGCCGTGGCGAATTCGAGGCGCACGCCGCCCGGCATCGTGCCGATGAAGTGGTGCGTCTCGGACCCCTCCCGCATCGGGCCGGGCGCGAACTCGATCGTCGTCCCCGGATGGCCGCGCACCCGGTCGTAGGCGGCGGCGAGCGCTGCGCGGTCGGCGACCTTGAGGCCGAGGTGATGCAGCCCGACGTTGGCGCGGCGGTCGAACGGCACCGCGGCCTCCGGATCGGCGATCCGCCACAGCGTCACGAGGATCGCGCCGTCGGAGACGAACACGGTGGGGTAGGACGGCACGCCGCCGGCGGCGCGCCAGCCGAGCGCGTCGACGAAGAAGCGCTTGGCCGCATCGAGGTCCGGCACGGCGAGGCCGACATGATGCACGCCACGGGTCGATGGCTCGGTCATGCGGAGGCTCCCTTGAGGCGCGCCAGCTCGGCGCGCAGGTTCGCGTTCTCGATGAGCAGCGGCCCGAGCTCGGCCTCGATCTCGGCGCGCGTGAAGCGCGGCGCGATGAATTGCGGGCAGTTCCAGTCGAAGCCGACCACGTCGATCACGAACGCGGCCACGGCCGGCGGCGCCGCGGGATGCGAGACCCGCGCGACGAGATCGGGATCCTCGGCCGCCGCGACGATGCGCGCGTGGCCGATGAGTTTGAGCCGGCGCTGGGCCGGATAGTCCATCGCGAACAGGGCCACCCGGCCGCGCTCGATCACGTTGCCCTGCGAGATGTACTGCCGGTTGCCGGGGTAGTCGGCGAATCCAATCCGGTTCTCGCCCAGCGACCGGACGAAGCCGGCCGGCCCCCCGCGATGCTGGATGTAGGGCCAGCCCTCGGGGCCGACGCTCGCCAGGTAGACGCTGTCGCGCGCCTGCAGGAAGGCGTGCTCGCGCTCGGTCAGCGCATCGCGCCCGTCGGCGGACGCGGCCTCCCGCCTGGCGTAGCTGGCGCGGGAGCCGGCGCGCGCCTGGAGCGTGCGCGCCGTCTCGCCGAACAGGTGGTGGAAGTAGGTACCGGGCATGCCCGAGAGGTAGCGGCTTCACGCGGCGGCGATAATCCATCACCTTCGCAGTTCAGAATTTCGTTTTCGGGAATGATCGCGTGGACCGCTTCGCGGCGCTGACCACCTTCGTCGCGGTGGCCGAGCGGGGCGGCTTCAAGGCCGCCTCCCGCCACCTCGGCCACTCGCCGCCTGCGGTGACGCGGACCATCGCCGCCCTCGAGCGGCATCTCGGCGTGCCGCTGTTCCGGCGCTCGACCCGCAGCGTGGCGCTGACCGAGGAGGGCGCCGCCCTCCTGGATCGCGCCCGCGAGATCCTGATGCGGCTGCAGGATGCCGAGCACGTCGTGATGGGGCGCCAGGCGGCGCCGCACGGCGAGCTGCAGATCACGGCGCCGGTCGTCTTCGGCCGCCTGCACGTCCTCCCCGTGGTGGCGGACCTGCTCGCCCGGCACCGGCCGGTGTCGGCGCGGCTGATGCTGCTCGACCGGAACATCCGGCTGGTCGAGGAGGGGATCGACGTGGCGGTCCGCATCGGCGAGCCGCGCGACAGCCGTCTCAGGTCGGTCGCCCTCGGCACGGTGCGGCAGGTCATCGTCGCGAGCCCGGCCTACTGCGCCGCGCGCGGGCGGCCGGCCGACCCGAAGGCGCTCGCCGAGAACGACATCATCGCCGGCGACAACGTCCGAACCGGCTCCCACTGGCGCTTCGGCCCGCGGTCGCAGGGCGTCGCCGTCGCGCCGCGGCTGACCGTGACCTCGATCGATGCCCAGCTGGCCGCCGCCGCGGCCGGGCTCGGGCTCGCGAACGTCCTCAGCTACCAGGCGGCCGAGGGCCTCGCCGCGGGCCGATTGTGCAGCGTGCTCGACGCGCACGCGCCGCCGCCCGTGCCGATCCACCTGCTGTTCGACGCCAGCCGCGCGCACCTGCCGAGCGTCCGCCTGTTCATCGAGGCCATGCGCGCCCGCGCGCGGAGCGGCGCCTGGGGGTGAGTCCGGAGGCCGCCCGGACCGCATCGTCCGTCGTTTGAAGTCTTTGAGCTGACCGCGGGACCGTGGCTCGAAGGCGCCCCGAGGAATCAGAGCCCCGCAAAGCGCATCGAAGACCTGAGCGGCCGGCCTGGGCGAGCCCCGTCCTCCGGAAGTGGATGCGGCAGTGCTGCCAGGTTGCGCTCATCACCTGGGCCACCGATGCCTTGATGCCCTCGTGGGCGTCCGAGATCACCAGCTTGACCGCGCGCAGCCCCCGCCGGGCGAGCTTGCGGAAGGCTGTCCCGAACGTCTCGGCCTCGGAGGGGCCGACATCCATGCCGCGCACGTCGCGCCGGCCGTCGGTGCTCACGATCACCGCCGCCGAGGCGATCAAGAAAGCCGGGAAGCACGAGCCCCTCCGCAGCTTCGAAATGCGCAGTTCGACGGTCCCGGCCCGCGTCTGCCAGTCCCGGTCACGATAGCCGTTGCGCTGGACCAGCCGCACACCCCGATGGTTCCGAGTGCCCTGGTCGGCAGGGATCCTCGGCGATCTTCGCGCCGCCGGCGTGCGGCCGTCCCCGCTCGCCATCCTGTGCGAGGCGACCGACGACGGACCGACCGATGCGGACCGTGAGCATCCTGGTCGACGAACTCGCTGCCGGCCCTGGGCTCGATCACGTCGCATGACGACCGGCGCCATCGAGAGGAAGGCCGCGACGACGGCCCTGACTCCGAATCGGAAGTCAGGGCCCGGAGATTATCGCAGCGTCGGCGACTCACCGGTCTTGAGATGACGCTCGTCCCCCTCCGGTCCGCCGAGCGACACGTGCGAGTTCAGTCGATCGAGGTGCTCGAAGACGTGCTCGAATGCATTCGTCACCGCCTGCTCGAAGGAGCCGTCGCCTTTGCCCTGCGCGGCCTTCAGAGCGCTGAGCAGTTCTTGATGCTTGTGGGTGTCGCTCGACATGCTGCTCTCCCGCCGGACCTCATGCCGGCAGGAGGGCCAAGCCCTGCAGATGATCGCGGTTCCCCGTCACGGTGCACGACCAAGCCGTCGCCGACCTCATCGAGCAAGACCCTCGACCACAGCAAGAGAGGAGTAGGCGCAGAAGGCTGGGACCGTGGGGAGGAAAAACCGCGATCGGGGTCATTCGGAGTGCGTGCGCGCCGGGATCGAGGTTTTGGCCAGCCCTCGATGCCGGGTCCGCATCCCGATCCCCTTCTGAGATCGTGGATTGGAGGGCCGAGAAATGGCTCAGGACACCGCTCGAAGACCAACGCCTCGTATCGGGAAGGACCGCGGTGCTCCGCCGCCGCATCGAGGCCGCGAGCATCGATCCTGACTTGGTCGATCCGCGGGAAATTCCGCCCGGCATCGCGATCGACAAGTCCGCCACTACCTCCGCACGGGTCGCGGCGTGCCGCACCCTGCTGACGTTATCGCATCCGCTCCTCCCGGCATTGACCACCGAGGTCGAGGACACCGAGAAAGATGATCCCCTGACGCGGCGTGCGATGCAGATCCAGGTCGCCCGCGGGAGGATGCAATGAACGGAGAGCGCATCCCCATCGTCGCCGCCTATCGTGGTGTCGAGATTCACGCCTACCAACTGCGCCCCCGGGTCGAGAACGTGATCCAACCAGCGATCGACCAGGTGTTCGAGGCGACCGATCCAGAGGCGCTCGTAGCCTACGCCGCGGATCCATCCCACCCGCCGGAGGCCCGGTTGTTCGCGGCGGCGGGGGCCGACACGATCGGCGCCCCGAATTCAGCCCGCCCCGCTGGACGAGAGCAAGCTCGCGCGGATGCTGCCGTCTGGGCTGCCCGAGTTGCCTGATCCAAGGCAGTTACTGATTTGGCGTGCGCTCCTGTCGAAGAGGTAAGCGGATCTCGAAGGCATCGAAGGAGCAGTTTCGAAAACTCGATCCGCGCCACCACATGCGAGGACCACACACATATCCTGTCCTACGACTTCGTCGAGCATCGTACGCACAGGGGTCGCAAGCACCGAACGCTGAACGTGGTGGCGGCCCCTAGGATCGTGCAGCGCGCTCACCCGCAAGCGCCCGCTCAACCGGATCACTCGCAAGACCCAGGCGGTAGACGTGATCGACGTGATCTCGGACTTGTTCAGTTTAGATTGGGCGCTCCATCAAATCCGCCCGGGCAACGGGCTGGAATTGATCGACAAAGCGGTCCAGGACTGGATCGCAGCGGTCGGCTCGCAGGCAACCTGCATCAAGTCGGGTGGTCCCTGGGAAAACGGCTATTGCGAAAGCTTCAACGCGAAGCTCCGCGACGAACGCCTGAACGGCGAGGTGATCTCCATCCTCAGGGAAGTCAGCGTCGGGATCGAGCATTGGCGGAGGCACGCCGACATCATCCGTCCACGCTCGTCACTCGGCTACCCGACGCCTGCGCTGGAGGCCGTCATCTGGCCGACGGAACCGAGCAGCTCGCCGCCGCTCGCCCACCCCGCCATCGTCACGCGCCCGACAATGCACTAACTTCGAAGCCGGGCCGCCGAATGGGGGCAGGCACGGTCGGATTGCTAAGATGGATAAGATCGTACGTTTCAGGCGAGAGCAGGCACTCAAGTCCGTGCGCCCGAAAGGCAAGTTGGGAGTCGAGCTTGGCCCCCTGAATCGGCCGATCATCTTACGCAGCGATGGTGATGTGCTCTACGCCGATCATCTATCCACGGAACATCTGCAAGCAAAATATGCGGCTCATGATGTGATGCGCCCCGACGCCGATCGCATCGTGGATGTCGATCTTGTGCTGGAGCACCAAGATCTCGCCGAGGCCCTCGGTCAGAGAGGACCGGTGGATTACATCGTCGCCAGCCACGTGATTGAGCATCTGCCTGATCCAATTCGCTGGCTCCAGGGCCTGGCAAGCGCCTTGAAAGCCGACGGCATCTTGTTTCTCGTTGTCCCCGACAAAAGGTTCACCTTCGATTTTCGCCGCACGACCTCGACGACAGGAGACCTGGTCGCGCACTACCTCGCTGGCGCGCGCATCGCCAGTCCGGCACAGGTGTTCGAGCACGTTGCACGTACCGTGAATGTCGATCCGAATGCGATTTGGGCCGGGCATGGGCGGGAGCCCGATGATATGTTCGATGGACAACTTGGCAACGCCTTAAACGTTGCGAAAGATGTTTCGTTAAACAACAGCTATCACGATGTTCACTGCACGGTATATACTCCTTACAGCTTCATTAAAATATTTCAAGAGTTGATATCTATGGGATTGGTAGAATTTGATATCATCGACATACTGCCAACGATGAAAAAATCCCATGAATTTTATGTAACGATGCAAAAGACTGGAGTCGGGTCTCAGCCGGCAATGCCATCTGATCTTGACATGGCTCTCCATCATGAATTGCCAACGCCAAAATCGATGGCCGCCAAGCTTCGGCAGCGGTTCATGTCTCGTTTTGCAGCCACGCTCCCGCGATGATCGACGGAAGCTTCGCACAAATCATCGGGTGCGTGGAGGATCGACGTCTTGTCAGAAGGCCGGCCTTCCGAATTCGGCACCGCTGCCTTCGCGGTCGAGGTTCAGCGCCCGGATCAAGCGTGGAAAGCGAAGGCGGCCGTCCGGCACGCGCTCGGCCACCTCATCCAGGAATATCGCACGACTCCGGAGTTCCTGCGGCCCAAACCGTCCTCGCCACCATCAAACCCGTGGCCATTCGAATCTGGCGATGAGCTGATGGGTCCACGACCGAGACCAACGTGGCGCTACGCGTCGAGAAGATCCGCAAGGCGACAGGGGAGGGGCATCGGAACCGGCTCTGGTCGGTGGCGGAGCGCGAGGCAGGGCTGGCCGCGGCGCCTATCCAGCGGAAGGCACCGCTGGCTTTCACGCGGCACCTTGGGGGCCGTCTTGGAGACGTGCGTGCGATGCCGGCCGCCGCTTATCAGGACGGCATGATCGCCCTCGGGACGGGGAAGGGGGATGCCGAGGTCTGCGTGCCGTGCCCGGCACCGCTGGCCACAATCCTCGAACAAGCGCCCGCCGAGCCGAACGCATCTGCTCGTCACGCCCGGAAGGCACGCCGTGGACCGATGGCGGGTGGAACGCGTCCTGGCGCAAGCTGCGCGCCCGGCCGGGAGAGGCAGGACAGGTGCGCCCGGGGCTGACGGCGCACAGCCTACGCCACAGCGTCGCGACCGATCTGCGCGAGCTCGGGAAATACGGATCGGGAGATCGCCGATATCTTGGGCCAACGCACGGCCTACGCGACGCCGACGTACCACCGACATGAAACGGTCGAACGCACGCGTGATCGGCGATCTGCACGGGGAAGACCGTTCCGAAGAAAAGTCAAACCTGCCGCCGTAAGCGCTCGTCGTTGAAGCTAAGTCGTTGAAAATTCATTGGCTGGGGGACCTGGATACCCCCCAGCTGCCAACCTTGATGGAAACCCAAGCAAAATCAACCGACTAACCGTTCGCTTCCAGTCCCTCTTGTAGCAGAGGAAAGGGGCACATTGTCAACGTAAGGCAAGCGTGTTCGAAGGCGTCGGCGTTGCGTCGCGCTAGTTTAAGGGAGGCGGCGGACCTCCGCAGAGGGTAGTAACCGAGCGCAAGCTTTCGGCCCCAAAGCGGACGGTCCGCCTCCGACCCACCCCTACCGTACAAGCCCCCGTCAACGCTTCCCGCAAGCGGCCATTCGTCAGGCGGGAAGCAACTTCGGTTCGGGGTTGGAAACGGGCTTCGAGATTTCGCCCTGATGGGGACGTCGGTTGCCGACCCATTGGGCACTTACGGAAAGCTATTGGTACGCCCCGAGAGCAGCCATTTGTCGGCCGTTCGAGAGATTCATCTCCAGACTGGCTGCGGAAGTTATAGTGACTTTTTTAAACGAACGTTCCGGTATGCGCCTGTGGCTCGACGCAATGCTTGTTGCGATAACATCTGGGAGGTGGGCCAACCGAGGGCGCCAGTGACAAACACGAGCGATGTTGCGGGCTATTTCAAACCTACGCTTCGGATTCTCAGCAGACATTAGGTCGCAGGTGGGCCGAATGCGTTCATCAAAATGCGTTCCCTTTTCCAGTAGGCACTCAGCCTGCACCCGGAGCAAGGTGTCTCATGTCTGCCGAAGCATTGTACGAGTTCGAGGCATACGTCGACAAATTTATAGCAGGAATACCTTTATGGGAAGCTCCGCTTCGCACTGTGATGTCGAACTATATCCTAGTTGCCGACTCCCTATTTAATGGCCCGAGGTTCATGCTTGGCGGCTCACCCGATCCGGATAAAGGCTCCGAACTTCTGAGTAGGCTGTCTTATCTTAGTAATTTCTTGAGGAAAACTCGTCCGGACGTTGGGGCGAACCTGTTGGATGCACTTAACGCCCTACGAGTGGATGAACTCGATCAAATCAAGTTGACTTTGGCGTATGCACATTTTTGCGAAATCGTGCCACAGGTGCGAAACGGCCACCTTTCAGTAAAGGAAGTTCCCGGTGGCTTTAAGTTGGTGCACCCCAACCCCGAATTTACAATTTATGAGGAGCTCGACGTCGTAGCCTCGGAACTATCGCTTGGGTTTGTTAATGACATGCATCGTCGCGATCCTCGAGCCTTCCTGAAGTTAGCCAACGACTGGCCGCACCTTCAAACATCCGAGTTGAAGGGCGTTCTCGCGAGCGCATACGCTCATTACTGTCATCACGTTTCAGAAGAGAGATATCTAGGTGAAGAGGTATACCTTCCTGCTCTCGGATTCGACAATCGTTCCTTACGAGACTTCAGGGCAGCTTTCATGGCGTTCTGCTCCTGGTGCCTCGGCATGTCGGCTGCCGCAGAAGCGGAGGGTCTTCACACTAGAGGATCCAAGGCACTTCATTGGCATTCGGAATGTGTCGAATGGGCTGCGCCACTGCTTAAGTCAGATTTCGTCTATAATACTATTCATGAATTAACCGGAATACATATAGAGACGATAAAGACGATTGCATCCTATTACACGGACGATCCGTTCGGCGAGCTGGGAATGAGTTCTGGAGAAGGGTTTTCAGCTCCGATCACCGTGCTCGGTTCTCACTTGTTGATCAGCCCGAGAGCCGCCACGACGATGATGGCGGAGAGGAATATCCTTTACGTACTAAACAGAAGGGATCGGCGACGTTTCGATAATCTTGTCTCGCAATCTTTGGAGCCGGCACTACTCGAGGCAGCAGAGTCACTATTTCGCTTGTCCGGTTACAAAAATATACAGCGGAATATAGTGTGGAAACATGGAGAAATTGACCTTCTCGTCTACGACGAAATTACAAATACAGCTCTACACGTCCAAGCAAAAGCACCTATACCGCCCCAAGGTGCGCGAATGACAAGGCAGGTCGAAACTAACACCATTAAGGCAATTGCACAGATCAACGTATTTGAGGATCAAACTTCATCTTTTAAGGATGACATTGTACGCAAAACATTTGGACATGAAGCCTCCGACGTCCGGTGGGCTTCGGCTGTCCTTACGCGCTCGTCATTTGGCACTTCTAAAGCTTGGATATCTTTAAAAAAAATTGCCCCTTTGAATCTGCCGTTGTTGAGGTTCTCGCTCGAGTCTCTCTGCGGGGAAGGATATCGCGATCTTTCTAGAATTCCGGAGTTCTCAAACAATATCGTTCGCTATATAGCTGAGCACGTCTCGCAAGGTTGGGAGGATCAAATCTTGCATTTATTTGGAAAGAGCATTGAATATCCCTCTCTAAATCTCGACTATCGTCGTATTGCTGAGATACAAGAGGGCCTACGCAATGAACAATCTGGCTGCTGGATATGAATAACCGTCTTTCTGACAAAATGAAGACCACCCTTTACCAAAGAACGTCAACTTAATCTGATTAGCCTGTCCGCTCGCGGACATATTTTATGACGGGTGAAGGGTGTGAGCGGCGGGAATATGACCTCCGCCCTGATGCCTTGTCTCTCGGGAGTGGAAGCGCAGAAATTCACCAAACCCGGCCTTCTGCCGCCGCCATATCGGCAGTCCCGAAGCGGACATTGGCAGCTTTCGCAAAGGGTCGAAAGAGGGAGCGGCGGCAACGTCCGGTCTCGTGCTTACCTGCCTGAAAGCGGACCGGCAGAAAGCCACCCCGAGCGGTCCTACGGCTTCCGACCCAACCTTGCTGCTTGAGGCAATTCGCGGCGCGCCTGAAAGCGGTCGTTCAGCCAATGATTGGCGTGCATCTGGCGAATTTAGTCTCGGACGAATATGCCTCGTTTTCGGCCGTTCCGCTTGTATTGGTTCATTGGCGGCCTGATGTGGAACTCAGGCCCGGTTATAGGGTAAGGAGGGCCGCAATGGCTGACGTCCGCCGCATTGGCCTCGTGCTTTGCCCAGACTTCGATTTTATGGGCTTGGCTACCACCTCGCCCTTTGCTGTTGCCAACAGATACGTAACTGACACGACCTATGACATCCGTGTCCTGTCGGAGGCCGGTGGCCTTCTCCGTTCGGGGTGCGGCCCCGCCGTCGAGACCGAGCGGCTGAGCGATCCGTCCGCCTTCGACACAATTATCGTCGCCGCGGGGATCAGCCTTCCCGAGCCGAGTTCGGATCTCTTCGTTTATCTACAAGAGGCGGCTCGCTCCACGCGCCGCTTGGCTGGCCTCTGCCTCGGTGCGTTTGCCCTAGCCGATGCCGGCTTGTTAAGCGGGCGGCGCGCTACGACGCACTGGCGCTATGCGCCTCAGTTCCGCGCGCGCCATCCCGACTGTCATCTCGACATCAATAAGATCTATGTCGCGGACGGCAATATCTGGACGTCCGCCGGCATGGCGGCGGGCATCGATCTCGCTGTCGGCATGGTGGAGCGCGACCACGGCCGGCAAGTCGCCCGTACTGTGGCACGAGGCCTCGTCATGGAGCGCCGCCGGGCCGGGGGCCAGGCCCAGCACTCCGCGCTGCTCGACTTCGACGCGCCGAGCGACCGGATACAAAGCGTTCTCGCCTATGCGCGGCAACACCTAGGGCTTCCACTGACCACCGAGGATCTTGCGGCAATTGCCTGCCTCAGCCCGCGCCAGTTCACCCGGGCCTTCCGGGCCGAGACCGGCGTCTCGCCTGCCAAGGCGGTCGAGGTGATGCGCGTCGAGGCCGCCAAGCACATGCTGGAGCAAAGCCGCCTGCCCATTGAGGAGATTGCCGACGCTGCCGGCTTCGCCAACCGCGAGCGGATGCGCCGGGCGTTCCTGCGCGTTCAGGGAGAAGTCCCACGGGCAATCCGTCGGGCGGCTGGACCTCTCGCGGTCGTCTGACCGCTCCGCATGTCCGAAAACGAGGCAATTACGACGTAGTGGGGGCCGAGACCTCTGCGTAAGCATGGCCGTGGGGCCTACTTAATCTTAGGGATTCGTTGCCATGGTCAGCCTGACGATCAACGGTCGCCAATATGCAGTCGACGCTGAGCCCGATACTCCGTTGCTCTTTGTCCTGCGCGACACGCTCGGCCTGACTGGCACGAAATACGGCTGCGGGATTGCTCAGTGCGGGGCCTGTACCGTGCATCTCGACGGTCAGGCGACACGCTCATGCCAGGTGCCGCTGGAGAGCGTCGGCAACCAGACTGTTACCACCATCGAGGCGATCGAGCAGGACGAGGTCGGCCGGAAGGTCGTCGACGCTTGGGTCGCATTGCAGGTGCCGCAATGCGGCTATTGCCAGTCCGGTCAGGTCATGGCCGCCACTGCCTTGCTGAAACAGACGCCGCACCCGACCGAAGGCGACATCGCCGACGCGATGACGAACCTTTGCCGATGCGGAACCTACAACGCCATCGCTGCCGCCGTGCGGCAGGCTGCTGCCTGAGGAGCAAGCCATGATCCCGCTTCTTCGCCCTGCAGCCCCGTCTCGCCGCCGCTTTCTCGCGGGTGCCAGTGGCGCCCTCGTCCTTAGCGCCCTCCTGCCAGCGCGCTTAGCTCGGGCCGAGGCCCAAGGCCCTGCCGAGGGTGCCGGTGCCCTGGCGCCTAAGCCAGGGACGCGGGTGGCCGCCTTCCTGGAGATCCACCCGGACGGTACCATCAGGCTGCTCAGCCCCTTCGTAGAGGGCGGCCAAGGCATCGCGACAGGCATGGCGCAGATCGTTGGCGAGGAACTCGACGTGCCTCCCTCCCGCTTCGTTGTGGAATGCGCTCCGCCCGGCCCGGACTACGCCGTCGTGAATGGCATCCGCATGACCGGCGGCAGCTTCTCGACCCGGTCGAGCTACGAGACCATGCGCCGCCTCGGCGCCACCGCTCGTGACCTGATGATCCGGGCGGCGGCGGCCAAACTCAAGGTGCAGGACGGCGAACTTACCACCCGCGACGGGGTGGTGATGCACGCGGCCTCGAACCGCTCGCTGTCCTACGGTGATCTCGCAGCCGACGCCCTGAAGCTCAAGCCGAACGAGTCCGTGCCCCTGCGCGAACCGGCGACGTTCCGCTACATCCGCCAGCCGGTCCCCCGCCTCGACGTGCGGGACAAGTCCACGGGCCGCGCCGTTTACGCCATCGATCAGAAGGTCGAGGGCATGCTCTACGCCGCCGTGCAGCACGCGCTGCGCCTTGGCACGGAACCAAAGGGCCTCGCCAACGAGGCGGAGGTCAGGGCCATGCCAGGCGTGCACTCAGTCCACCGCCTGCCGGGCGCGGTGGCGGTTGCCGCCGACAGCTGGTGGCGGGCGCGCAAGGCTGTCGAGGCGCTGAAGGTCGAGTGGACGGCGCCGAAGGCGAGCGGCCTCGATACTGTCGCGGCCGACTTCTCGTCCGAGATCATGCTCGCGGCTCTCAAAGCGTCCGCCGATCCGGGCCAAGTGGCCGAAGAGAAGGGCGACGTCGCCGCCGCCTTCGCCAAGGCCACCAGGGTGGTGGAGGCCGATTACGAGGCGCCGTATCTCGCACATGCCCAGTTGGAGCCGCCCTCGGCCATTGCACGCTTTGACGGCGACGGGACCCTCGACGTCTGGCTCCCAAACCAGATGCCAGAGGTATTCCAGACCGTGTCAGCGAAGGTTGCCGGACTGCAGCCTGCACAGGTCCGCATCCACTCGCCGATGCTTGGCGGCTTCTTCGGCCGGCATTTCTTCTACGAAGCCAGCAATCCGTTCCCGCAAGCGATCCTGCTCGCCAAGGCCACTGGACGCCCCGTGAAGGTTCTGTGGTCGCGAGAGGAGGAGTTCGCCCGCGACGCCGTGCGCCCCCTGAGCTTCAGCCGCTTCCGCGCGGCCCTTGATCCGGCGGGGCAGCCGACGGCGCTTGAAGTGCGGACGGTGGGGGAAGGTCCGATCGGCCGCTACTTCAGCATGATGATGCAGACGCCCGTCGATCCTTCAGCGGTCGAGGGCATCGTCGAGAAGCCCTACGCCGTGCCCAACCGACGCATGACCTTCACGAAGATCGCGCATCCGGTGAACATCGCCTTCTGGCGCTCGGTCGGGCACTCGATGAACGACGCGTTCTACGAGAGCTTCCTCGACGAGGTCGCCCAGGCCGGCGGGCAGGATCCGTTCGCGCTGCGCATGGCGCTCCTCCAGGGTAATGCCCGGCACCGGACGCTGCTTTCGACGGTGGCCGAGATGTCAGGCGGCTGGCAGCGCGGCCCCTATCGCGCCGAGGGTGGAATGCGCGCTCGCGGCCTCGCCATGGCCTCGCCGTTCGGATCTGAGACGGCGACCATCGCGGAAGTCTCGGTGGAGGGCGGGGAAGCCCGCGTCCACAACCTCTGGATCGCGTTCGATCCCGGCAGCATCGTCAACCCGGCCATCGTCAAGGCGCAGGTAGAATCCGCGGCGGCGCTCGGCCTGTCTTCGGTTCTGTTCGAGCAGATCGTCTACCGGGATGGCGTGCGGCAATCGCAGAACTACGACACCTATCCAGTCCTGCGCCGCGAGCACATGCCGAAGGTCCACGTCAGCATCGTCGAGAGCGGCGCGCCGATGGGCGGGGTCGGCGAGCCGGGTCTGCCGGGCGTGCCGCCGGCCGTCCTCAACGCCATCGCGGCGCTCACCGGCCAGCGGGTCCGCGCGCTGCCGGTCGCCAACACCAAGCTCTCCAGCGTCTGACAAGGATACCTTGATGACCCAACACATTGGGACGGCGCTCGTGACGGGCGCGTCCTCGGGGATCGGCGCGGCTTACGCCGACCAGTTGGCTGCCCGCGGCCATGACCTTATCCTCGTTGCTCGCGACAAGGCCTGGCTGCGAGCGGCGGCGGAGCGTCTCGGCCGAGAGGCCGGCGTGACTGTGGAGGTCATGTCGGCCGACCTGACCCAATCGGAGGATCTTGCCTCGGTCCGGGACCGCGTCGCCACGGATGCCGCCGTAAGCGTCCTGGTGAACTGCGCCGGCCTCGGGCCGCTCGGCCCCGCCCTAGACAGCCCCGCCAGCCTCTATGACGGGCTGCTCGACCTCAACGTCAGGGCGCTGCAGACCTTGTCCCTCGCGGCGGCGAAGGCTTTCGGCGAGCGGGGAGCGGGGAGCGGGCAAAGTGATCAATGTGTCCTCCGCGGTCGCCATCGTCCCAGAGCGCTTCAACGCCCCCTATGCGGCGAGCAAGGCTTTCGTCCTGGCACTGACGCAGGGGCTCGGAGCTGAACTCGCCGGCAAGGGCGTGCGGTTCCAGGCGGTGCTGCCCGGCGTCACCCGAACCAACTTCTTTGACCGGACGGGCGCGGATATCGGGCAGATTCCCTCCGAGATGATCATGGAGGCGAGTGACCTCGTGGCGGCAGCCCTAGCCGGCCTCGATGCGGGCGAGACCGTTACGATTCCCTCGCTCCCCGATCTTGGTGATTGGCAAGCTCTCGAAGCTGCCCGGTTCCGACTTGGTCCCAACCTCTCCCGCAGCATGCCGGCCTCCCGCTATGGTCTCGGCTAACGCGCGCAGGATTCGTTGCCTCGTTGAGTAGGAGTTCGTCCATGCTGCAGGTCGTAGAAGGCGAGCCGAGCGAAGCCGCGCTGACCGCCCATCGTGACCCGGACCAGCCCCCTCTGCCGAGAGGTTGGCGGCAGATCGAGGCATTGCCGGTCGGCCTGTTCGCGGCGGTGATGGGCTTGACGGGACTGAGCGTCGCGTGGCGGCTCGCCCATGCGCGATATGGCTTGCCGTCCTGGGTCGGGGAGGCCATCGCGCTGATAGCCTCAACGGCCTTCCTCGCTATTGCGGCGGGCTATGCCGCCAAGGCCGTCATCGCCCGTGAGGCCGTGCGGGCGGAGTTCCGCCACCCCATCGCCGGCAACCTGTTCGGCACGCCGCTCATCAGCCTGCTCCTGCTGCCGATCCCCCTGGCGCCCTTCAGCCTCACGCTGGCGCGCGCGCTGTGGATCGCCGGCGTGAGGCATGACGCTGTTCGCGTGGCTGATCGTGACGCGCTGGCTGAGCGATCGGCAGCTGGCGGCGCATGCGACGCCGGCCTGGATCGTACCGGTGGTCGGCCTGCTCGATGTACCCCTGGCCCTTCCGGGGCTCGGTCTGCCGCCGATACAGGGAGTGATGATCTTCGGGCTGGCGGTGGGGCTGTTCTTCGCCGTGCCCCTGTTCACGCTGATCCTGTCACGCCTCCTGTTCGAGGCGCCGCTGCCCGCAGCCTTGCAGCCATCGCTCCTTATCCTCGTGGCACCCTTCGCGGTCGGCTTCTCGGCCTATGTTGCCACGACGGGCGCAATCGATCTCTTCGCCAAGTCGCTTTTCGCTGTCGCACTGTTCCTGCTCGCCGTGCTTCTGCCGAAACTCGCCCGGTTCGGACGCGCCTGCCCTTTCCGCGTCTCCTGGTGGGGCGTGAGCTTCCCGCTCGCCGCAACAGCGGTTGCAGCTCTGCGCTTCGCGACGGCGGAACCGGCTCCGGCGACCGACGGCCTCGCCCTAGTCCTGCTCGGGCTGGCCACGCTGGTCATCGGCTGGCTGCTCTTTCGAACTTTGATCGGCTTAGCTCGTGGAGAGCTACGGACACTGACGCTGTGACGGCCAATTGCCGAACTCCCGTTCCTCATCCGATGTCGGCTCTCACAACTTCTCATCAAAAAGCAGACTGACAGAAATCCACCCTGAGCGGCCTTCCCGCTAGCGACCCGACCCGGTCGTTGAGGTTTCCCAACGCGATGCCGCGGAAGCGGCCGTTGAGCGAGCCACCTATGTACGACTAAAGCTGACTGAAAACGGTCCAGCAACTTTGCGCAGCGGATCGCTTAATGCGGCTGCCTGAGAGGTCCGGCGTCGGCACCCTTCCTCTCAAGCCAACAGGCGTCGGCCAGCGGCCCGGTATCCAGTCTAAGGCAGGTCGCTTGGCACAGCGTCCTCCCGACATCGAGGAAATGCGACAGTCTGCCTAAAGCGTCCTGAAGCATGCTCGCGGATCTTACCTTGTGCGACTCAGCCGAAAAGCATGTCCGGACAGTCAGGCTCAGTCATCGGATCGCAGCGCCGGACGAACCCTGCGGTGTCCGGACCCACCGGGATCAGGCCGTACAATGCGTCGATGACGACCTTGTCGACGATCGCGGTGGCCGTGCGTCCCTGCAGCGCCGCGGCCATCTCGGCTGATCGATTTGCCAAGTGCAGTCGGGCCATCACCCGACCCAATGCGTAGAGGTTCACCTCGTAAAAGCTGCGCGCCTCCCCCTTGGAGGCCGGCACGGGAACGTCTGGGGCGGCGGTCGACGACATGAGCAATCTCCTTCTCGCTACTGCAAAGGCAGATCTCGGCGTTGTTGGAAGATCTTCAGCACAAGGAGCTCGTTGACCGCACGCACGGCCCCCTCCTCGGCTGCCGATCCTGATGCAGGCGCCGACACGATGCCCGTGAAGGGCCCACCGAGCAGGGAGCCAAGAACACTGTTCTGTGTCGACGTCAGCAAGCCCTTCGTTGGCGCGAAGAGACCGACTGTCAGCTTGTGAAGGTCGACGCGTTTGGCTTGGCCGGTGAACGACGCGTCCATCACGCGCAGTCCCGGCTTGAGCGGCATGAAAGTGACCTTCGGCGCCACGGAAAAATCCAGCGTCGTCGTGAACTGCAGTTGACGTGCGATCTTGGTCGGCCCGGCCGGTGCCGCGAGGTCTTTGCTGACATCGCCCGTGAGATTCCCGAAGATGGAAAGCTGTACAAAATTGAATATAACTTCCCTCATGCCGATATTTCCGGCCATGGGGTACAAGTAATTCTTGTCGGCCAGATATCCTGGCTTGCAGATGATGGACAGCGGTCCGGTCACCATCTTACCAAGAGTCGTCGAAGCGGTAAACAACTCCGTATTCTGGCGTTGGAAGTCAGCACTGGCGTTCAGGCCCAGAGCGCGCGTGGACCTCGTGAATACATCCAGCAGGTTGATCGAGATGCCGTTGGCGTTGAGCTCAGTCATTTCCAAGTCGTAGGTGTACGCGACGCCAGTGCCCCACAGGAGACCAATTATGGCGCGCGCGTTGCCTGTCAGGCGCTTGGGATCGAAGCTCTTGATAGAGTCTCTGTTGTTCGCCAGTTCCTTACCGATCGCGAACGAATGATCGTCAAGCCTTATGAACGGCCGTTTGGGATCATTCGTCTCGAACCTTTGTTTGTTTCTCTCGCTGCTAAGAAAGGTGATGGTGCTGTCAATAACAGCTTCACGCGTTTCGCAGCTAATCTGTCGCGATATCTGATAGCTGTCCAGGCCTGTGACATCTTCAGGCAATGGAGGGATCGCGCAGCCGGCCAATAGCGCACCGAGAGCTATTGTAAATGCAGGCCGCACGAAGTCGGCGCAAGTTAAAAACATCCGCACGTCGAATGCCCGCCTGCGATTGGACTTTTAACTGATCACTGTTTATTTCTGCATGATCCTCGGTCAGTGTCTGTAGCGGATTTGTCACTTTTCGTTGCATCTTTACGTACCCGCGGGCATGGGTAGCGATCGGGCTGGCGAAAGCCTGGACTGAATGATTGCAGGCCCGACGGAAAGCGCTGCTCGTACTGTCTGAAGAGCGCGGTGGCGGTCAGACCGCTGGCGCTCAGGCCAGCTGTAACCGTGATGGTCTTCCAGTACTCGAACGGCAGCGCTCGCCACGCGGGTGGCCTGACCGGCTGGCTTTGGACCGGGCTGATTGAGAGGATCAGCCAGGACCAAAGGAGTTGGACATGCGGCGAGGCCAGAAGACGAACGCGGAGCAGGTCGTGCTCAAGCTGCGTCAGATTGAGGTGCAGACGGCCCAGGGCAAGAGTTTGGCCCTTGCATGCAGGGAGGCGGAGATCTCCGAGCAGAGTTACTACCGCTGGCGCAAGGAGTACGGCGGCCTTCAGGTCGATCAAGCCAGGAAGATGAAGGATCTGGAGCGCGAGAACGCTCGTCTGCGCCGGCTCGTCGCCGACCTTTCTCTAGAGAAGCAGGTGCTGGCGGACGTCGCCTCGGGAAACTTGTAGCCCCCGAGCGACGCAGGCAGGCGGTGAACGGCATCCGCGAGAAGTACGGCCTCTCGGAACGTCACGCCTGCCGGATCGTCGGTCAGCACCGCGGCACGCAACGCTACGTGCCTACCGTGCTGGCCGACGAGGATGCACTGACCCAGGCCATGATCGCCCTGGCGTCCGAGTACGGACGCTACGGCTACCGCCGAGTCACCGCGCTGCTACAGGCAGCCGGCTGGCAGGTAGGCAAAGACCGGGTTCAGCGCATCTGGCGTCGCGAGGGGCTGAAGGTCCCCAGCCGACATAGACCCCGCAGCCGCTTGTGGCTGAACGACGGCTCCTGCGTGCGGCTACGACCGCTTCATCGCAATCACGTCTGGAGCTTCGACTTCGTGCAAGCCCAGACGCACGATGGGCGCTCTCTGCGCATCCTAACGCTGATTGACGAGCACAGCCGTGCCTGCCTCGCGCTGAAGGTGGCGCGGCGCATCAACAGCGTCGGCGTGATCGAGGCGCTGGCCGACGCGATGTGCCTGCACGGCATCCCGGAGCACATTCGCTGCGACAATGGCCCAGAGATGATCTCCAAGGCGTTGCGCAAATGGGTCGCCAAAGCTGGCTCACAGATCCAGTACATCGCGCCAGGATCCCCGTGGGAGAATGGCTACTGCGAGAGCTTTAACGGCAAGCTGCGCGACGAGTGCCTACGCCAGGAGATCTTCTACTCGCTGAAGGAGGCGCAGATCGTGATCGGTCTCTGGCAAACCACCTACAACCGCGTTCGACCGCATTCGTCGCTGGGCTATCGGCCGCCCGCGCCCGTCAGCTACCCGGGTCTGGCCTTCCGGCTACCCATGGCCGCCACCATGCAGTAGCCTCTCAATTGGCTCGGTCCAAAATACCGGTCAGGTCATGCCGAGTCGCCTTACGACGCTGCCGGAGGAGTTTCGGCATTGGGTAAGGGGTTGGGCGCGGCACCGTACGAGGCAGTGGGTGCCCGGGGCGGTCCGCGTGCGGGGTGTGGGTCAGGACCGGCCGGGCGAGACAACGAAGGCGGACCGTGCGCCGTGGCTGCACTGGCTGCGGGTCCACTACCTGCTAAAGTCGTATGACCGGTCGGCTGTCGTGCAGAGCGCCCGGCACAGCCCGGACGGTCTGCCGGTGCACCTTGGCGAGCTAATTGCCTTCCCGTGGCGTCACTCGGGCCCGGTGCCGACGCGGCAGCGGGTCGGGGCTTCGCGTAGCCTGAACCGAGCGCGGCGGCTGCTCGGGGTGCCGGAGGGGTTCGACGACCGGCTGACGAAGCCTGTTACCCTGGCGCAGCTGGAGGGGGATCCGTTGAAGGCCATGCGTCCGGTGACGGCGACGAACCCTGAGGTGCTGCGGAAGCCGGTGCCGGCCGCACCGATCCGCGGGCCGTTCCGCTCGGCCTACGAGGACGGCGCGCGGGACGTGCGCTGGCTCTACCCGCCGGAGTTCACGCGGGTGGTGCAGCGTCTGCAGCGGCTGACGCGGCGGCTCGAGGACTGACCTCTGATAGAGATGCCGGTCGCGGTGGTGGTGACCGCGGCCGGCAGCGGCGCGAAGAAGCGTCGTGGATGAAGGCGCTCCCGCAGTCTGAAAGGAATGCGGACGAGCTGGCCTCGTACTGAGAGTACGGATTCGTCGAGGAGCAGAGGTGCTGTTGAAAGCGCCACCGGATGACCGAGCCTGTATCCTCCAGAACGGTCGATCTGGATCGTGGAGCGGCTTAGCGCGTTGAGCGACGCTCGACGCGGACCAAGGGGCGCAGATGTCCTTCTCCACCTACGCCGTAACACCCGAAGGCAGGGCACGACGGTACAACGACCGCACTACCGTGACGCTTGCCGGCAACGGCCTGATCCGCTCAGCTTGGCGTCAGTTCCGAGGGGCAATGGAAGGTTCATGGTCCGTCTCGGCAGCGGAGATGCTGGTGGCCGGTGGTATCGACGAATCACGCGCCATCGTCGTCGATACGGCGCCTAAGAGGCCGACTGTTAGTTTGTTTGAGATAAAGCACGTTCTCGGCGTCACCTACGGGTGGGCCCCCCTGTGCCTCGTCATGGAACAGCTTTTCGTCGATGAAGATGTCAGCATCGAACCGCATATATTCAAGGAGAGCTTCTTAGACGCAAGATGCAGTCGAGTTATGGTTCGGACGATACTGTACTTGCAGGACAACGGAAACTGGGGTGGGAACAGCCGCACGACGGCGGCGCTGCTGTGGCCGGAAGCGTGGGATTTCTTCACCCAGTGGACGCCGCCGTAGGGTTAGTTCGGTGGGACGCCGAGGGAGCGCGATGGGCGACGATACAGAGCATCTTGACGAATTCGGCGATGTACCGGCCATCGAATTGGCATCTGACCCGCTGAGCATAGTCCCACCGGACGAACTGCAGCTGATCGGCGAGGTCATGGCCTGGTCGGCCTACATTGAAGCGGATCTATTCATGCTGTTCCTCGTCGCATGGCCCGGTGATGCCGAGCGGCGGCGCAGACAGTTCTACCGGGATACCCGCGGTATGCACGGACGAGCCAAACTCGTCCGGCAGTCGTTCGAGGGACGCGCCGACGGCCCTATCATGGCGGCACTCGGACGACTTATTGAACAAGTGAACATACTGGGCTCGTTCCGGAATGACGTGGCGCACAACCCCCTCATCAGGTTCGGTCCGAAGCGGGCGTTGATGCGCTGGACGCCGGGGAAGGGCACCGGCGCGGGGACGCTGAGTCTCGTCGATGCCACCGCTGCCCGACAGGTTATGCCGGCTATTCGACAACTTCACGACGACCTTAGGAACTTGGCCGCGCTCCTTCATTCGCCGTCCGGCGGGAGCTTTGGTATCACCTTCGGCGAGATGAACGAGCGGATGGAGGCTCAGATCGCCCGCTATGTTGCGTTTTCCAACGCGTCCGACGAGGACTGAGCACGGGGCTGAGAAATAATCCTGAAGCCAGAACGAAGCGGCGGGCGCCGGCGGGGGCCTCACTCGTCGAAAGCGATCTCGCAGCCGGTGTCGCGGGGAGGCGATGAACCAGCGGTGGTGCCGACCTTGCCCGTGCGTGTGAGAATGTGCTGGAGGGCGGTGAGGCCGGTCTCGGGGAGCGCGCCGAGGTCGTCGCTGCGGTAGATCGTGCCCTTGTCGGGGTAGAAGTTCAGGTCGCCGATGCGGATGTGGTAGCGGCTGCAGCGGACGAAGGCGAGGCGCTGTTTGCACAGCCAGGCGAGGGTCTCGCGGGTGGCCTCGCTGTCCTCGGGGTAGGTCTCGGGGCGGGGCTTGTGCTTCTTGGACATACGAGGCTCCGGGGCGAAGAGGTCGGAATACGGCCAGCCGTAAGAGGTGTGTTCAGGTATATGGCTGGTTGAACCGTCGAACCGATCTTAGTTCGTTTGCTGCGTTGCTTGCAGCGTCGAAAGTTTCGCCTGTGGCTCCGTCGTTCCCCTTTGTTGGTTATGACACAATGTCAACGATTTTTCTACTGTAAATTTAACCTTCAGACATCCGTTATTGGCAGTATTCATACCGTTACGTCAAATCAATACTGCAATATATACCTCCGTTGCCCCAACTCTTCCTAAAATTATTATGCCTCACTGCCTTCGGCAGGATTGATTTGCACTCGACTTCGCCGCCGAACATCTATGGGAAGGCTTGCTCAGGCTTCGGATTTCTTAGATAAAGACGTCGGTTCCACAGCGTCGGTATCGTGATAAAGGTACGAAAGGTCCACGCCGATACTGATGGCGTTGATTGCCGTTTGCAACTGACGGAGCGTCGTACGTTTGATGTATCGCGGGGTCTCACCAGGCGTTGCATGACCCGTTACGCGATCAATCATTGCGAGTTGAACATCAGCCTCCGACATGAGCGTCGTCGCCGTATGCCTCAAGCTGTGGAAGACTAGTTTATCCCGGTCGATGCCGATGTCGCGTCGATAACGCGTGAACCACTTTGAAAATGCATGGCCGAGGCGCCCATCCGCGCCGCCTCGCTCAAGTTGGGGGAACAGGCGGGTCTCACGGCGCCCGCGGAGTTGGATCACCCTGTCAAGGAGGCCGAGACGAACAAGTTCGTGATGCAAGGGTACGCGGCGGACGGCCTTGGCATTTTTCAACATGCGCCCATCGCGGGTGTTGAGATCGAAGAACCAGATCCCTTCGGCCTGCCGGATATCGTCTAGACTCAGTTGGCAAATCTCCTCCTGCCTCATGCCGGAGAAGACGGCGATGAGAGGAAGCCAAAACTTCTCGTCCCGTAGAACTAGGGGTCCGGGCTCGGCCCGGTGTATCTCCGAGGCGCAGCCCGTCCAGACCGGCGAGGCGAAGAGTGCGGCGAGTTCGGGCGCTTCCCAACAAACACGCTCCTCGTCGGCCGGCTTGCCTGCGCCGAAACGGAACCCCACGAAGATGTTGGCTTCGACCTCACCCTTTGCCTCTGCGGCCGTCCAGAGGGCAGATAGAGCAGAGAAATGCCGTTTGATGGTCTTCGCGGTGATCAGGGTCGCACAAATGGTAGCGGCCTGTCCGTCGAAATGAGCGATGATCTGCGCCACGCTCAAGCCTCGGTAGACGGATGCCTTGCCGTAGTCCGAGGGCAATCGCTGGAGCTGCTCCTTGAGACGACCGGCATCTTGGCGGGTGTATTCGTTCAGCGGACGATCGCCGCAAACGTCGATCAAGAGACGGAATGTGGCCCTGGACTGCGCGGCCGTCTGCCGCTCCCATGCGCCGCTCGCGATCTGATCGGATATGAATGATTCGGTTATAGTCGACAGGAGGGAAACTGGCGCCCGGTGCGCCTCTGGTATCGTTTCTTGGCTCGTCGGAACTGGCGTCGGCGATATGACCGACGGACGGGAAGCTGGTTCAGTATGAGCCGGTGACAGCGTCTCGCGCAGCAGCTTGTCCCTAGGCTCGTGGTTGAAGTCGCCAGTGTAGCGGGCCTGCAGGGCTTCGGCGACGTCGATACCAGCGCGCATGACGGCTTGGCGCGCGCGCTGCCAGTCGTCCGGTACGAGCTCGCCACAAGCGACACCCTGCTTCTTGAGCATGGCCTCGGTGATGACGCGCGCCTCGTCCAAGTGATTGCTGGCGAGGGCCCTGCGGGTCTTGGCGGCGATCTCGCCGTAATAGGCACCGCGTATCTCTGAGACGGCATCATCGTGGGGTGGCAATTGCAGACGCATAGCGTTCTCGCGCTCCAGCACGGTCGCGTAGAAGTCTTGCACGAGGCGGGCGAGTTGAGCGTCAGTGAGCATGGGTGTCGTGCGCACAACGCCGAAGAGGCGTTCCGAGGCGAGGTATAGCGTAGCGGCGTGGAGCTTGGCAGTCTGATGATCGACAGTGCCAAGGCTGCGTGTGAGTTCACGCCGTCCGATGAAGCCGCGCAGCTCCAGCGGAACGGTCCGCCTGAAGTGCAGCGTCCGGCCGCGCCGGACAACATTGGTGATTGAGGTCCGCACGCTGCTTGCCTGCCGCCCCGCAGGCGGACTTTGTAGCAGCGGATTGTAGCAACCGGCTCAACCCGCAGGGCAGCGAGACAGAAAACTGAGCGTTGAGAGTGACTTGGGCTATAAAATGGCTGGGGGACCTGGATTCGAACCAGGACCAGAGGAGTCAGAGTCCACCGTTCTACCGTTAAACTATCCCCCACCGAAGGGACGGGTACCGCTCGCGATCCGGGCACGGCTGGAAGCCGGCGACCGCTCGGAAGGGGTCCGTCGTTCGGGAGCGCTTCCGTTAAGGGGAAAGCGCGGATCGGTCAACAGGCTTTGCCCGCGCCGGCGCATTTCCGGGCCGGCCCGGCGCTTCCGGAACGCCCGGGCGCATCGGCCGGAGCATGGTCCCCGCGGAGGCCGCGACGGACGCCGCCTGGCCGACCCTCGCCGCGGCGGCCCGAGGTTCGCGCCGTAAAACCCACAACCCTTTGGATTTGTAGGCCGGACCTCGCGTCCTGCGTTGCGTTCGCGTGCACGTTCGACAATATTCCAGCGCCCGGGCAGGGGTCCGAGACTTCGGGCCGCAGAACCCGCGACGGTGCCTCAAGGCACCGCGACACAAAAAACGCCCGGATCGGGACACGGAGGAAACAGCCATGACACTGACGACGCGCGCGTTCGTCGGCGCCCTGCTCGGCGCGACGGCACTGGCCACGCTCGGCGCCCTGCCGTCCCAGGCCGCGGACCCGATCAAGATCGGCGTCACCGGCCCCTATACCGGCGGCTCCTCCGCCATGGGGGTGTCGATGCGCGACGGCGCACGGCTGGCGGCCGCCGAGATCAACAAGGCCGGCGGCGTGCTCGGGCGTCAGATCCAGCTCGTCGAGCGCGACGACGAGGCCAAGAACGAGGTCGGCGCCCAGGTGGCGCAGGAGCTCATCAGCAAGGAGAAGGTCGTCGCGACGCTGGGCTTCATCAACACCGGCGTGGCATTGGCCGCGCAGCGCTTCTACCAGGAAGCCGAGATCCCGGTGTTCAACAACGTCGCCACCGGCACCGTCATCACCAACCAGTTCAAGGCGCCGGACTACGACAGCAACTACGTCTTCCGGAACTCGGCCTACGACGTGCTGCAGGCCGGCATGATGGTCGACGAGGCCGTCGCGCAGGGCCACAAGAAGATCGCCATCCTCGCCGACTCGACCAATTACGGCCAGCTCGGCCGCGAGGACATCGAGAAGTACCTCGGCACCAAGGGCGTGAAGCCGGTGGTGGTCGAGAAGTTCAACATCAAGGACGTCGACATGACGGCCCAGCTGCTGAAGGCCCAGCAGGCCGGCGCCGACGTGATCCTGGCCTACGGCATCGGGCCGGAGCTGGCGCAGATCGCCAACGGCATGGCCAAGCTCGGCTGGAAGGTGCCGATGATCACCTCGTGGCCGGCCTCGATGCAGAGCTTCATCGACATCGCCGGCGCCAACGGCAACGGCGTGGTGATGCCGCAGACCTTCATCGAGGACAAGACGCTGCCGAAGCGCAAGGCCTTCCTGGAGGACTACTACAAGACCTACGGCGTGACCAAGATCCCGACCCCGGTCGCCGGCGCGCAGGGCTACGACTCGGTGTTCCTGATCGCCGCCGCGATCAAGCAGGCCGGCTCGACCGACGGGCCGAAGATCCGCGAGGCGCTCGAGAACCTCAAGGAGAAGGTCGAGGGCGTGGTGACGACCTACGACAAGCCCTTCACCGCCGCCGACCACAACGCGATCTCGCGCAACATGGTCGTGTTCGGGAAGGTGCAGGACGGCAAGATCGTCTACGCCAAGGACACGGACGCCAAGAACGCCGGCGTGGTGCGCGTCAAGGAAAAGACCTCCAACTGACGATTTTCGTCGGTCGGGCGGGATGATCCACCGCCGCCGGAACGCTTATCGAGCGTCCGGCGGCGCGCGAGGTCCCGCAACCGCCCGCGTGCCGGGGCGGCACGGCCGGCCCGACGCCGTCCGGTCGCCCGTCGCGCGGCCCGATCCCGAGCGGGACGGGAGCCCGCGCCTCGACGGATCGAGTCGGGACCGGACGTCATGAACGACCAAACCCTCACGCACGGGCGCCGGTGACACGATGACCATCTTCCTGCAGCTCGTCGCGTCCGGCGTCGCGGTCGGCATGATCTACGCCGCCATCGCCTTCGGCTACCAGCTCACCTTCGCCACCTCGAAGACGCTGAACTTCGGGCAGGGCGAGGCGCTGGCGCTGGGCGCCCTGTTCGGCCTGACGCTGGCGCCGTTCACCGGCTACTGGCTGATGATCCCGCTGGTGCTGGTCTTCGGCTTCGCGCTGGGCGCCGTGGTCGAGCGCCTCGGCGTGCGCCCGGCTGTGAAGATCAAGTCCGAGTACGGGTGGATCATGGCCACCATCGCGCTCGGGATCATCTTTCGCAATCTCGCCGAGAACATCTGGGGCCGCGACGACCTGAAGTTCCCGTCGCCGCTGCCCGAGGAGGCGCTGCAGCTCGGCGGCATCCGCATGCTGCCGATGGAGCTGCTGATCATCGCCGGGGCGTTGCTGATGATGCTCGCGGTCGAGATCTTCAATCGCAAGTCGATCTGGGGCAAGGCGGTGATCGCCACCTCGAACGACATCGATGCCGCCGGCCTGATGGGCATCAACACCAAGCGCGTCATCACCCTGTCCTACTCGATCAGCGCGATGACGGCGGCGTTCGCCGGCGTGCTCGTCGCCCCGGTCACGCTGACGGGCGCCACGATGGGCGCGGTGCTGGCGCTGAAGGCCTTCGCGGTGGCGATCATCGGCGGCCTCGAATCCGGCCTCGGCGTCATCGTCGGCGGGCTGATCCTCGGCATCGCCGAGACGCTGACCGGCTTCTACATCTCCACCGGCTACAAGGACGTGCCGGGCCTGATCCTGCTCCTCGTCGTGCTGTCGATCCGCCCCGTGGGGCTGTTCGGCAAGGCCGTGATCAAGAAAGTCTGAGCCGATGGCGCACTCCACCTTCGCGCCGGCCGCCGCCCCGGCGCCCTCGGCCTCCGCCGGTCTCGGCCGGCATATCGGCGCGGCGGGCGCGGTGCTGCTCGTGGTGTTCCTCGCCGCTTTCCCGCACGTGGTCACCAGCAGCTACTACATCCACCTCCTCCTGGTGATCGCGATCTACGCGATCCTGATCCTCGGGCTCGACATCGTCGTCGGCTATACCGGCCAGGTCAGCCTCGGCCATGCCGGGCTGTTCGGCGTCGGCGCCTACGCGGCGGCCGTGCTGTTCCTGCACTTCAAGCTCGGGATCTGGTGGGGCCTGCTCGCCGGGATCGGCGTCACCTCCGCCTTCGGCCTGCTGCTCGCGGTGCCGGCGCTGCGGGTCACCGGCCCGTACCTCGCGATGGTGACGCTGGCCTTCGGCACCATCGTGCAGATCTTCATCAACGAGCTGACCCCGATCACCAACGGGCCGCTCGGCATCACCCTGCCGCCGGCCCGCGTCATCGACTTCGCGAGCTTCGGCATCAGCCCGCCCTGGGGCGCGGCCGGCCGCAAGCTCGAATTCTACTACCTCGTCTGCGCCTGCCTCCTGCTGACGATCGTGGTGGTGAACCGCATCGTGCGCTCGCAGTTCGGGCGCGCCTTCGAGGCGCTGCGCGACTCGCCGATCGCCTGCGACTGCATGGGCGTCAGCGTCTACCGCTACAAGGTCTACGCCTTCGTGGTCTCGGCGGCGCTGGCGGGGCTCGCGGGCGCGCTGTTCGCCTGGTCGGAGCGCTACGTCGCCCCGAATTCCTACGGCTTCGAGCTCACCGTGCTGTTCCTGCTCGCGGTGACGATGGGCGGCCGGAAGTCGCGGGCCGGCCCGCTGATCGGCTCGGCGATCATCGTGATGATGCCCAACATCCTGGCCGACATCGACCTCGTGCGGATCATGGCCGGCCTCATCGCCGCCGTGGCGCTCGTCGTCGGCATCCAGGCCTTCCTGCGCCGGCGCGAGAACCGCTTCGCGATCCTCGTGCCGGTGGTGCTCTGCATCCTGTTCCTGCCCGCGACGCTGGCGCTGCAATCGGTCACCGACTTCCGGCTCAGCGTGTTCGGCCTGCTGATCCTGTTCGTGGTCTACTACCTGCCCGACGGCATCGTCGGCTTCCTGCGCGAGAAGATCCCGGCGCTCCGCCCGGCCCACACGGCGGAGGGCAAGGCGCTCTCGGCCGACGGCGACGCGCTGATCGCGCAGCGCGGCAAGGCCGCCGGCACCGAGCCGCTGCTGCAGGTCGAGCAGGCGCTGATGCAGTTCGGCGGCCTGAAGGCGCTGGCCGGCGTCGACCTGTCGGTGAGGCCCGGCACGATCCACGGGCTCATCGGCCCGAACGGATCGGGCAAGAGCACGATGATGAACGTGCTCACCGGCATCTACAAACCCACCGCCGGCGCAGTGACGCTGGCCGCGGCCGGCAGCGCGCCGAAGCGCCTCGACGGGCGCACGCCCTCCGAGATCGCGCTCGCCGGCGTCGCCCGCACCTTCCAGAACGTGCAGCTCTTCCGCGAGATGACGGCCCTGGAGAACGTGCTCGTCGGCCTGCACCACGCCTTCCACGGCACCATCGTCGACGCGATCCTCGGCACGCCGCGGCGCCGCCGCGAGGAGCGCGAGGCCCGCGCCCGGGCGATGGCGATCCTCGACTTCATGGGCCTGTCGAGCCTCGCCCAGGTGGAGGCCCGCAACCTGCCCTACGGCAAGCAGCGCCTCCTGGAGATCGGCCGCGCGCTGGCGCTCGACCCCGTGCTGCTGCTGCTGGACGAGCCGGCCGCCGGCCTGACCGCGCCCGACATCGCGGACCTGACCGCGATCATCCGCAAGATCCGCGACGCGGGCATCACCGTGATCCTGATCGAGCACCACATGGACGTGGTGATGGGGCTGTGCGACCGGGTCAGCGTGCTCGATTTCGGGCACAAGATCGCCGAGGGCGGGGCCCGCGAGGTGCAGGCCGACCCGAAGGTGATCGAGGCCTATCTCGGCGCCCCCGACGACATGGGCGGCTCGGCCGCTCCGGAGCCAGCCCATGCTTGAGGTCGCCAACCTGTCGGCCGGGTACGGCCAGATCGAGGTCCTGCACGGGCTCTCGTTCCAGGTGCCGAAGGGCAAGGTCGTGACGCTGATCGGCTCCAACGGGGCCGGCAAGACCACGACGATGCGGGCCCTCTCGGGGATGATCCAGCCGCGCACCGGCTCGATCCGGCTCGCAGGGCGTGAGATCTCGGGGCTCGACAGCCACGACGTGGCCCGCGCCGGCCTCGCCCACTCGCCGGAGGGGCGGCGGGTGTTCCCGACCCTGTCGGTGGAGGACAACCTGACGCTCGGCGCCTTCCCGCGGCTGACCGGCTCGCGACCCAAGGGCGACGTTTCCGCCGACCGCGAGCGCGCCTACGCGCTGTTCCCGCGCCTCAAGGAGCGCCGGCTGCAGCTCGCCGGTACGCTCTCGGGCGGCGAGCAGCAGATGCTCGCCATGGGCCGCGCCCTGATGCTGCGCCCCGACATCCTGCTGCTGGACGAGCCGTCGATGGGGCTGGCGCCGAAGCTCGTCGAGGAGGTGTTCCGCATCATCCGCCAGCTCAAGGAGGAGCAGGTGACGATGCTGCTCGTCGAGCAGTTCGCCATGGCGGCGCTCGGGGTGGCCGACTACGCCTACGTCCTCGAGAACGGCCGCATCCGCTTCCAGGGGCCGGCGGCCCGGCTCAAGAGCGATCCGGCGGTACGCGCGGCCTATCTCGGCGGCGACCACTGACCGCGGGTCTTCGCGGCGCCGCTTGGCAATCCGGGGCGCGAGCCCCTACCTGACGCCGAGCGATACCCGGAGACACCCTTGGCACACGACGATTCAGGCCCGGCCCAGATGCACGCCACCACCATCCTGATGGTGCGCAAGGGGGGCCGCGTCGTCATCGGCGGCGACGGCCAGGTCAGCCTCGGCCAGACCATCGTCAAGGGCAATGCCCGGAAGGTCCGGAAGCTCGCCAAGGGCGCGGTGATCGGCGGGTTCGCCGGCGCGACGGCCGACGCCTTCACCCTGTTCGAGCGCCTGGAGGCCAAGCTCGAGCAGTATCCCGGGCAGCTCACCCGCGCCTGCGTCGAGCTGACCAAGGACTGGCGCACCGACCGCTATCTCCGCCGCCTGGAGGCGATGATGCTGGTGGCCGACAAGGACGTCAGCCTGCTGCTGTCGGGCGCGGGCGACGTGCTCGAGCCGGAGGGCGGGGTGATGGCGATCGGCTCCGGCGGCAACTACGCGCTGTCGGCCGCGCGCGCCCTGGAGGACACCGACCTCGACGCAGAGGCGATCGTGCGCAAGGCCATGCGGATCGCCGCCGAGATCTGCGTCTACACCAACGAGAGCCTCGTCCTCGAGGCTCTCGACGCGGGCTAGGTCCGGCCCTCACCGGCTCCGTCCCGACGGCCCTGGGGCCGCCGGGAGGCTGCGCGGCTGCTACTTGTCGAAGCTGTAATCGAGGTCGATGCCGTTCTTGCCGTCGTCGCTGGCCTTGAAGGTCATCTTCATGCGCGTCTCGGTCGTGCCCGTGTCCTGGGTCTCGTCCCAGACCGAGGTGTAGCGGCAGGTCATCCGCTTGGCCTTGCGATCCTCGAAGACCGTCTCGGGCTCGACCAGCGCCTTGAGCCGGCGCTTGCCGTCCTTGAAGTCGGGGGCGCCGTTGACCGAGGCCATCAGATCCGTGCGCATCGCGTCCTGCGCGCAGAGCCCACCCGCAGGCGAGGGCGGAGCCGAGGGGACGGGCGCGGCCGGGGCCGCCGCCACCGTGAACGGCCGCTCGATCTGGGTCGTGCGGTCGCTGAACTTGTCGCGCAGCGTGAAGGCGAGGACGTACTCGCCCGGGTCGACGCCGGTGATGCCCAGGGTGACGTGGAAGGAGAACTTCGGGGAGCCGTCCAGCAGGGCGTCCTTCCCGGCGGTGAACTCCCGGTCGATCACGGCCTTCTGGCCGGCGAGGATCGCGCCGCCCCTGGTCTGCAGCGCGTAGTCGACGACCAAGCCGAACCGCACGTCGCCTCCGGCGACCGGCACCAGCGTCTCGCCGATCGGCTCCATGTAGGTAATGACCTTCTCGCTCGGCAGGAAGGGGCTCGCGGCGCGCGGGTCGGCGTCGCCGAAGCCGTCCGAGGGCCGCGTGACGAACAGCACGCGCCGGACCCCGAGGGTCTGGGTGGCGGCCGGCGCTGCGGCAGGGGGTGCTTGAGCGGGGGCTTGAGCGGGCGCTTGGGGCGCCGCCGCGGCGGCCCCCGGCGGCGGCTTGACCGCCTCGGGCGCGGTGGCTTCCGTCTTGCCCGTCCCGGCCTTGCCGGACGGGACGGCGGCACCGGACCAGAACCCGCCGCCTCCGCCGCCGGCCGGGACCGTCACGCTCTTCATGATCGCGTCCAGGGCGGTCCCGTTGGTCTGGCGGTCGTCCTCGGAGCCCCACACGGTCAGCAGGACCACCCGGTTCCGGCTCGCGTCGAGGGTGACGAAGTCGATGATCGCCTTGCCGTTCTTGTCCGTCGCCTGGTAGCGCTGCACCTGGCCCGGGGTGCCGTTGAAGTCGATGGTCTGCTCGGTCGGCTTGCCGACGAGCTTGACCTTGTTCTTGGTCAAGTAGGCCTTGCTGTCCTTGATCAGCGCGTCGAGGCGCGCCTTGCTGTCGGTGGCGATGTTGACCACGATGTCGCCGTCGACCGAGACGGAGGCGATCTCGGTCTCGTAGACGCTGGTGTCCCAGTCGTCCGGCATCGTCGCGGTGACGGCGGGTTCCTTCGCCGGCAGGACGATATCCTTGGCGCAAGCCGGCGCGGCCAGCCCGGCGAGCAGGGCGGCCCCCACGATCCATCGCTTCATCTGACGTCCCCCGGACCGGGCTCGATCATCGATCCCGGCAGGGTCCACTCATCCGGGCTGACGAAGGAACGGTCAAGGTTATGCCCGCCGGGTCCGCGGGTTTATGCTGTCGTTCTCGCAGCTTCGACCGCAGGGTGGCGAAGCATCGAGGATGTCGGCTTCGCGCCCCGAGGCCGTGCAGGGGTGAACGGGTTGCAAGCTTAACGGGTCCTTGACAACCTCTGGGTAGGTTCGACCACGCAAGCACGGGGCGTGGACGCGATGACGATCGGCGGCAAACTCATCGGACTGGTCGGCGCCTCCAGCCTCGTGACCCTCGTGGTCGCGGGCGTCGGGCTCGACACCCTGCGGACCTTCAACGCGTCGGTCGGGGCCGCGCGGAACGCCACCGAGAACGCGCTGTTCGCGGCCGAGCTCACCCGGCTCGCCACCGACACCGCACTCGAATCCCGCGGCATCTACGCCGCCGCCAGCACGCAGGCCGCGCGGACCTACGCCGGCGGCATCGTCCGCGATCTCTCGGCGATCGATGCGCTGCTGACCGAGTGGCTCCCGGCGGTGCCGGCGGAGGACCGGGCGCTGTTCGACCGCGTGGCGAAGGACGCCGCGGATTTCCGACGGCACCGCACCGAGACGGCCCGTCTCGGCACCGAGGTCTCGCCGAAGGCCGCCGCCGAGCAGGGCTTCACTGAGGAGAACCGCAACAACCGCATCGCCTTCCAGGCCGGGATCGAGGCCCTCGTGATGCGCAACCGCGACCGCATCGAGAGCCTGAACGCCGGTGCCGACGCGCTCTACACGGGGCGCCTGCGCCTGCTCCTGGCGCTGGCCTTCGGTGGCGCCCTCGGCGGCCTGCTCATCGGCGGGCTGTTCGGCCATCGCATGATCGCGAGGCCGCTGCGGGCCGTGTCGACCGCGATCCGCCGCCTCGCGGAGGGCGACCGCGACCTGCCGATGGTGAAGCCCTCGCGCGACGAGATCGGCGCGATCTGGGCGAGCATGCGCACCTTCGCCGACGCGATGGGCGAGGCGGACGCCCTGCGCCGCAGCCAGGCGCAGGCCGGCCTGGAAGCCGGCGCCGTCAAGCGCGCCGAGATGGACACCCTCGCCGACCGATTCCAGGGCAGCGTCGGCGGCCTCGTCGGCCACCTGGCCGCGTCCGCCGGGACGATGGAGGAGACGGCCCGCGCGATGGCGCGCAACGCCGAGCGCACCAGCCTGCAGTCGCAGGCCGTCATGGACGCCGCCGGCGCGGCCTCGATGAACGTCCAGGCGGTGGCGGCCGCCACCGAGGAGCTGGCCGCGACCGCCAACGAGATCGGCGCGCAGGTCTCGCAGACCTCGGTCGCCGCCGCCGGCGCCGTCGAGAACGCGCGACGCACCGAGCAGTCCGTGCAGCGGCTTGCCCGCAGTGCCGCCAGCATCGGCGAGGTCGTCTCGCTGATCTCGGGCATCGCCGGCCAGACCAACCTGCTGGCGCTCAACGCCACGATCGAGGCGGCGCGGGCCGGCGAGGCGGGACGCGGCTTCGCGGTGGTGGCCGCCGAGGTGAAGAGCCTCGCCGGCCAGACCGCGCTGGCGACCGACCGGATCACCGCCGAGATCGCCACGATCCGCGAGGCCACCGCCGACGCGGTGGCGGCGATCGAGGAGATCGGCGGCACCATCGGCTCGGTCCACGAGATCGCGATGGGCGTCTCCGCGGCGGTGGAGGAACAGCAGCTCGCCACCCAGGAGATCGCACGCAGCGTGAGCGACGCCGCCGAGGGCACCCGGGCGGTGAGCGAGACCATGGCCGAGGTCCAGGCCGCCGCCCTGCAGGCGGGCGCCGCCGCGGCGCAGGTGCTGGCCGCGGCCGGCGAGCTCGCGCGCCGCTCCGAGGGCCTCGGCGGCGAGGTCGCCGGCTTCGTCGGCGAGATCCGCGCCGCCTGACGCCGGCCGGGGGATCGCACGCCGGATCGGCCGCGCGTTCGGCCGCGCGTTCGACCCTGGTAAGCGTCCCGCTTCGCGCTTAGATCGGGGCGATGCGACGTCCCTCCCCGTGCCCGCCGGCCCTCCGGTGATCGACCCCGCGCTCCTGTCGCGCGCGGTCGCCCGCGGCATCCTCACCGCCGCGCAGGTGGAGGCCCTGGACCGGCTGGCCCGCGAGGAGGCGGTGCCAGTGCCCGAGCGCGTGGACGACGACGAGCGCCTGCGCTTCATCACCGGCTTCGCCGACATCTTCGTCACCCTCGGCATCGGCCTGTTCCTGGGCGCGGCCTGGCTCCTGGCCGGCGACACCCTCGGCGGGACGGACAGCCGGGTGCTCGTCGCGGCTCTGGCCTGGGCGCTCGCGGAGTTCTTTACCCGCCGCCGCAGGATGGCGCTGCCGAGCATCGCCCTGCTGGCGATCTTCGCGGTCGAGTCCTTCCTGGCGCTCACGTCGATGGCCGGCCTCGCGATCGGCTGGAGCAGCGCCCTGCCGGGACCGAGCGGATCGGGCGCGCCGGCACCGCTTCCCTATGCCGGGGCGGCGCTCGCGACCCTGGCGCTCTGCGCCCTGCATTACCGGCGCTTTGCCGTGCCGATCACCATCGCGGCGGGCGCAGCCGCGCTCGCCGGCACGCTGCTCGCGCTGGCCTTCGCCCTCGTCCCGACCCTCGATGCCGGCGCCTTCAGCGCGCTGCTGGTCACGGCGGGCCTCGCCGTCTTCGCCCTGGCGATGCGTTTCGACCTCGGCGACCGCCAGCGCCAGACCCGGCGCACGGACATCGCGTTCTGGCTGCACCTGCTCGCCGCCCCGCTGATCGTGCATCCGATGCTCGCCACGGTCCTCCGGAACGGCGAGGCGCCGTCGACGGTCTCGGCGATCCTGGTGCTCGGCGTCGTGCTGCTGCTGGCGCTGGTGGCGCTGGTCACCGACCGGCGCGCCATCCTCGTGGCCGGCCTGACCTATGCCGGGATCGCGTTCGGAACCCTGATCCGGGACGCCGGCTTCAGCAACCGGGCCGCTCCCTTGAGCTTCCTGGCGCTCGGCGCCTTCGTCCTGCTGCTCAGCGCCGGCTGGCACGCGATGCGGGGCGTCGTCCTGCGCGGCCTACCCGCGCGCCTGGCAGACCGGCTGCCGCACCCGATCGGAGCCCGATGACCACGTTTTCCCCCCGCGAGATCGTCTCGGAACTCGACCGCTTCATCGTCGGCCAGCACGACGCCAAGCGCGCCGTCGCCATCGCGCTGCGCAACCGCTGGCGCCGGCAGCAGCTCACCGGGCCGCTGCGCGAGGAGGTTGCGCCGAAGAACATCTTGATGATCGGCCCGACCGGCTGCGGCAAGACCGAGATCGCCCGCCGGCTCGCGCGGCTCGCCGGCGCGCCGTTCCTCAAGATCGAGGCGACCAAGTTCACCGAGGTCGGCTATGTCGGCCGCGACGTCGAGCAGATCGTGCGCGACCTCGTCGAGGTGGCGATCGGGCTCGTGCGCGAGGAGAAGCGCAAGGCGGTCAAGGCCAAGGCGGAGGCGGCGGCCGAGAACCGCATCCTCGACGCCCTGGTCGGCCCGACCGCGAGCCAGTCGACGCGCGACAGCTTCCGCAAGAAGCTGCGGGACAGCCAGCTCGACGACAAGGAGGTCGAGATCGAGCTCGCCGGCAATCCGTCCTCCGGCCTGCCGATGTTCGAGATCCCCGGGATGCCGGGCGCCTCCATGGGCGCGGTCAACCTCGGCGACATGTTCGGCAAGGCGTTCGGCGCCGCCAAGGGCAAGCCGCGCCGGATGAGCGTGCGCGACGCCTACGCGCCCCTGCTCGCCGAGGAATCCGACAAGCTCGTCGACGACGACGCGCTGATCCGCGAGGCGATCCGCGAGGTCGAGGACAACGGCATCGTCTTCCTCGACGAGATCGACAAGATCTGCGCCCGCGAGGGGCGGTCCTCGGCCGACGTCTCCCGCGAGGGCGTGCAGCGCGACCTGCTGCCGCTGATCGAGGGCACGACGGTGACGACGAAGCACGGGCCGGTGAAGACCGACCACGTGCTGTTCATCGCCTCGGGCGCCTTCCACGTCTCGAAGCCCGCCGACCTGCTGCCGGAGCTGCAGGGACGCCTGCCGATCCGCGTCGAGCTGCAGCCGCTCACCGTCGAGGACTTCAAGCAGATCCTGACCTCCACCGAGGCGAGCCTGCTCAAGCAGACGGTGGCGCTGATGCAGACGGAAGGCGTGACGCTGGCCTTCTCGGACGACGCGGTGGACGCGCTGGCCCGCGTCGCGGTGGAGGTGAACGGCTCGGTCGAAAACATCGGCGCGCGGCGTCTCTCGACCGTGCTCGAGCGCGTCATCGACGAGGTCTCGTTCACCGCCACCGACCGCTCGGGCGAGACGGTGGCGATCGACGCGGCCTATGTCCGCGACCGGGTCGAGAGCCTGGCAGCCAACGCCGACCTCAGCCGGTTCATCCTGTAGCGCCGTGCGCGGCCTCGAACGGCCGGGCGCGTCGGCAACGCTCCTGCCCGTCGTCGCGCTCGTCGCCGGCATGGTCTCGCTCCAGAGCGGAGCGGCCCTGGCCAAGAGCCTGTTCCCGATCGTCGGCGCGGCCGGCGTGTCGAGCCTGCGCGTCGGCTTCTCGAGCCTGATCCTGCTCGCGGTGTGGCGGCCGTGGCGGCGGAGCCTGAGCTTACGCGAGGCCGGGATCATCGCGCTCTACGGCGCCGCGCTCGGGATGATGAACCTCACCTTCTACCTGGCGCTTCGCACGATCCCGCTCGGGCCCGCGGTGGCGATCGAGTTCCTCGGGCCGCTCGCGGTCGCGCTCTCCGCCTCGCGCCGAACCGCCGACTTCGCCTGGATCGGCCTCGCGGTGCTCGGGCTCGGGTTGCTGCTGCCGATGCGCGAGGCCGGCGGCCTGGACCCGGCGGGTGTGGCCTACGCCCTCGTCGCGGCTTTGGCCTGGGCGCTCTACATCGTGTTCGGGCAGCGCGCGGGCCGGATCGACGGCGGGCAGGCGGTGTCGCTCGGCATGCTCGCGGCGGCCATCGTGGTAGCGCCGTTCGGCTTGGCGAGCTCCGGCGCGGCCCTGCTCGATCCCGAGACGCTGGCGCTCGGCTTCGGGATCGCGGTGCTGTCGAGCGCGCTGCCGTACTCGCTGGAGATGGTGGCCCTGCGCCGGCTGACGCGGCAGGCCTTCGGGGTGATGATGAGCCTGGAGCCGGCGGTCGCGGCGCTCGCGGCGTTGATCCTGCTCGGCGAGCGCCTGTCCCTGCTGCAATGGCTGGCGATCGGCTGCGTCATCGCGGCCTCCGCCGGCATCACCGCCGGTGGCCGGAAGGCGAGCGCGACGGAGCGGACCGCCTGACGAACGATCGGGAGGGCGTCTCCACCGTGACCGACGCGGGTGGTTCGTCCGCGGTCAGCCTTTCCACACCTGCCCCGGCCGCAACGCGAGGAAGCGCGCGCGCGGCTGCCCGGCCTGGTCCATCGCCGCGTCCAACGCCTCGGCCGGCTGCGCGATGCCCTCGTCGGTGAGCCGGAAGGTGCCCCAATGGTGGCCGAGCGCCTGGGTCGCCCCGAGCAGGTCGAGAGCGGCGACCGCGTCGGCCGGGTTCATGTGCTGCGCCTGCATGAACCGACGCGGCTCGTAGGCGCCGATCGGCAGGGTCGCCAGCCGCGGCGGCCCGAAGCGGGCACGCACGTCCCGGAAGATCGCGCCGTCGCCGAAGCCGGTATCGCCGACATGGTAGTGGACGCCCCAGGGCGTGGTCAGCACGAAGGCGCACCACAGGGCCATGCGCCGGTCGTTCAGCCCGCGGGCCGACCAGTGGTAGGCCGGCGTCAGGTGGACGGCCACCCCGTCGCCGAGATCGACCGAGCCGCCCCAGTCGGCGGTCTCGACATGCATCGTGTCGTCGTAGCCGCGCAGGATCGTGTCATTGCCGAGCGGCGCGACGACCAGCGGCTGGTGCGCCTGCCAGATCCGCGCGAGGCTCGGCCCGTCGAGATGGTCGTAGTGGTTGTGGGTGATCAGCACGGCGTCGATCGGCGGCAGGTCGGCCATGGCGATGCCGGGGGGGTTGACCCGCTTCGGGCCCGCGAAGCGCGTCGGGCTCGCGCGCGTGGCGAAGACCGGGTCGATCAGGATGTTGCGGCCGGCGACCTGCACCAGGTAGGTGGCATGCCCGATCAGCACGATGCGCAGGCCCGTGACGCGCTCCGGCGGACGGTCGGCCGGGAAGGGGCTCGGATAGGCCTTGGGCCACGCCGTTCCGCCGCGCTCGGCCTTCCAGCGGAGGATGTCGGCCAGGGCCTTGTCGGCGACCTGGCCGGGCGCGAAGAACCGCACCCCGTCGAAGTGGTCGCTTTCCGGCCCGCGGTAGTACGGGTTGCGCCCGCGCCTGTGCACGGCGTAGCCGACGCCGCCCAGGGTCATCACCGTGGCCGCGCTCGCGGCCGTGAGCAGGCTTCGCCGTTTCATGCCGTGATCACATGGCCGGCGGCGCCCCGGAATCAAGCGGATGCCGATGCCGGCCCGTCCGTCATCGAAAACTTGCGCGAACTTCGACTTGTGAACAGACGGCGGCCTCGCGCTGCGCTATGGCCTTGTTGCACCTGGGAAACGAACCGCCCCGCCATGGCCGTCACCGCCGCCACGTCCTTCGGCAGGAACCTCCTGCTGCGCGCCCTCCAGCCCGCCGACCGGGCGCTGATCGCGCCCTACGCCGAGCCGGCCGAGTTCGCGCGCGGCGACATCGTGTTCGAATCGGGCGATCCGGTCTCGCACGTCACCTTCCCGTGCGACCACACCGTGGTCACCCTGGCGATCACCATGCTCGACGGCCGCATGACCGAGACCGCGACGGTCGGCTGGGAGGGCGCGGTCGGCGGCGTGGTCAGCCAGGGCTACCTGCCGGCCTTCAGCCGCGCCGTGGTCCAGATCGGCGGCCCGGGGCTGCGCGTGGAGGCGGGGCGCCTTCAGGCGGCCAAGCACGCGTCGAGCACGCTGCGCAACCTGTTCACGCGCTACTCCGACTGCCTGATCGCCCAGCTCCTGCAATCGGTGGCCTGCAACGCCCTGCACCCGATCGAGCAGCGCGCCGCCAAGTGGCTGCTGACCCTGCACGACCGGCTCTCGACCGACGTGCTGCCGATCACCCAGGACGTGCTCGCCGAGATGCTCGGCGTCCGCCGCACCTACCTGTCCGGCGTCCTGCGCGGCCTGCACGACCGCGGGATGATCGCGGTGTCGCGCGGCCGCATCGCCATCCGCGACCGGGCGGCCCTGGAGCGGGCGGCCTGCGAGTGCCACGACCGGGTGCGCCGTCATTTCGAGGAGGTGCTCGGCGCGGTCTATCGCGACGACGGCACGCTGGTGGCCGTCGACCCGGCCGCGGCCGGCGGGTCCGCGGCCGGCCAGCCCTCGCAGGGAAGGGCGGCCTGAGCGCCATGACCGCCGCACCGACGCCGGACGACCCGCTGGACGACGCGCGTCTCGCCGCCCTCGACACCTACGACATCCTCGACACGCCCGCCGAGGCCGGCTTCGAGGACATCGTCCTGCTGGCCTCGCAGGCCTGCAAGACCCCGACCGCGCTCGTCAGCTTCGTCGCCAAGGACCGGCAATGGTTCAAGGCCCGCATCGGCTTCGACCCGTGCGAGACGCCGCTGTCGCAATCGGTCTGCGCGCACGCGCTGGGCCGGGACGGCATCCTGGTCATCCCCGACCTGACCCGCGATCCGCGGACCCGCGACAACGCCCTGGTCACGGGCGATCCGCAGATCCGGTTCTATGCCGGCGCGCCGCTGCACACGCAGGAGGGTTTCGCCCTCGGCACGCTCTGCGTCATCGACTCCGTCCCGCGCCCCGAAGGGCTGACCGACCGGCAGATGGCGACGCTCGCCGCCCTCGCGCGCCAGGTGATGGTCCAGCTCGAGCTGCGCCGGGCGATCGAGAACCGCGAGCAGGCGCTCGCCGCCCGCGCGCTGGCCGAGGAGCAGCTGCGGCTCGCGGTCGAAGCCACCGGCATCGGCATCTTCGACTTCGACCTCGCGAGCGGCGAGCTGCGCTGGGACGCGCGGGTGCGCGCCCTGTTCGGCGTGCCGGCCCGCGGCCCGGTCACCTACGCCGAAACCTATCTCGGCGGCCTGCACCCCGACGACCGGGAGCGCGCGGACGCGGCGGTCCGGGCGGCCATGGACCCGGCCGGCACCGGCGCGCTCGACATCGACTACCGGGTGATCGCGGCCGACACCGGCGCGCAGCGCTGGATCGCCGCCCGCGGGCGGGCGATCCTCGAGGACGGCGTTGCGGTCCGCTTCATCGGCACCGTCCGCGACATCACCGAGCACAAATCCGCCGACCTCGCCCTGAAGGCGACCGAGGAGCGCTATCGCCTGGCGGCGCGGGCCACCACCGACGCGATCTGGGACTGGGACCTCGTCGCGGACCAGGTCCGGTGGAACGAGGCGCTGATGCTGGCCCACGGCCACGACCTCGCCGACGTCGCGCCGCAGGGCGCCTGGTGGCTCGCCCAGATCCATCCGGAGGACCGCGACCGGATCGCCCACAGCATCCATGCGGCGATCGACGGCGCGACCGAGACCTGGACCGACGAGTACCGCTTCCGGCGGGGCGATGGCAGCTACGCCGCGGTGATCGACCGCGGCTACATCATCCGCGACGGCGCGGGCCGGGCGGTGCGGATGATCGGGGCGATGCTCGACATCACCCGGCGCAACGAGACCGAGCGCCGCCTGCGCCAGAACCAGGCGCAGCTCGACACCGTGCTCCAGACCATGCCGGTGGGCATCCTGCTGGCCGAGGCCCCGAGCGGCCGGATCGTGTTCGGCAACTCGCGCCTGGAGCGCATCCTCGGCCACGCCACCCTCTACGCCGAAGACCGTGCCGGCTACGGCGCCTACCGCGCCTTCCGCTCGGACGGGGCGCCGGTGGCGCCGGAGGACTACCCGCTCGCCCGCCTCACCACGGGCGAGGTCGACCACGCCGAGCTGGAAGCGCACTACCAGCGGCCGGACGGGTCGCGCCGCTGGATCGAGATCGTCGGCGAGGCGGTGAAGGACCCGTCCGGCGCCACGATCGGCGCCGTGGTGGCGATCAGCGACATCGAGGACCGCAAGCGCGCCGCGGCGCAGCAGGACATCCTCCACCACGAGCTCGGCCATCGCCTGAAGAACACGCTGGCGCTGGTCCAGGCGATCGCGACGCAGACCCTGCGCAACGTCACCGATCTGGACGCGGCGCGCGAGGCCCTGTCGGCCCGTCTCGTGGCCATGGGCAAGGCGCACGACATCCTGCTCTCCGGCGAGAGCGAGAGCGCCGGGATGGAGGCGGTGCTCAGCGGCGCGCTGAGCATCCACGACGACGGCGGGCCGCAGCGGTTCCGGCTGTCCGGCCCCGACCTCGCGGTCGGCCCGAAGGCGGCGCTGTCGCTGGCGCTGATGGCGCACGAGCTCGCCACCAACGCGGTCAAGTACGGCGCGCTCTCGGTGCCGGGCGGCAGCGTGGCCCTGGGCTGGCACGTCGCGGGCGAGGGGCCCGGCGCGGCGATCCACCTGCTCTGGCGCGAGCAGGGCGGTCCGCCGGTGATCGAGCCGCGCCGCAAGGGTTTCGGCACCCGGCTGATCGAGCGCGGCCTCGTCGGCGCGATCGGCGGCGCGGTGGCGCTGGCCTACCCGGAAGCCGGCGTCACCTGCACGGTCACGGCGCCGCTCAGCGGATTGATGGAAGCGTAGGGCGGATCGCCGCCGGGCACGCCGAGGCTCCGCTCAGCCAGGATCGTCCGCGGGCTTCGGGCCGGGCGGCGCGAAGAAATCCTCCGGCGGAGCGACGACGACGCGCCCGGCCGCCACGTCGAGCTCGGGAACGAAGGCCTTGGTGAAGGGCAGCAGCGCGGTGGCGCCACCCCGCGCGGGCTTGATCTCGAGGAGATCGCCGCCGCCGTAGTTCGGCACGGCGACGATGGTGCCGAGCACGGTGCCGGCGGCATCGATCGCCGGCAGCCCGACGAGGTCGGCGGTGAAGACCTCGTCCTCATCGGGGTCGCCGAGACGCTCGCGGGGGACGTGGAGGAGGGTCCGGTTCAGCGCCTCCGCGCCGGTCCGGTCGGAGACGCCGCGCACCCGCGCGATCAGCAGGTCGGGCGAGGAGCCGGGCGCCGGGCGCACGCTCGTCAGCTCGAACGTCCGGCCGTCGGCCGCGACGAGGGGGCCGTAGCCGGCGATCGCCTGCGGGTCGCCGGTATAGGATTTCAGGCGGATCTCGCCGTTCAGCCCCTGCGCCCGCCCGAACTCGCCCATCACGACGAGGCTCGGATCGACCGCGGCGGGAGCCGGCTTCGCCGCGGGCTTGGGCCGCGGCGAGGTCTGGGTGCCGGGCGCGATGGCGCCGCGGCGCGCGCCGTCGCCGCGGGATGGGCCTGCGGGACGACGCATGCTGGCGCTCCTTAAGCGGCCGCGTCCTCGGCGGGCTTGGCGGCCTTCTCGGCGCGCTTGGCGGCGCGCTCCTTGGCCTTCTCGCCCGGCTCGGCCTTCTGCGGGTTGTTGCGGGTGGGGCGCTTGGCGAGGCCGGCGGCGTCGAGGAAGCGCAGGACGCGGTCGGTCGGCTGCGCGCCCTTGGCGAGCCACGCCGTGATCTTCTCGGCCTCGAGCACGATGCGGGCCGGGTCGTCCTTGGCCTTCATCGGGTCGTAGGCGCCGACCTTCTCGATGAAGCGGCCGTCGCGGGGCGCGCGGGCGTCGGCGACGACGATGCGGTAGTACGGGCGCTTCTTGGCGCCGCCACGGGTGAGGCGGATCTTGAGGGACATGTCTTCAGCTCCTGATTTGCTTCGATCGATCGGCGAATCGTGGGTAGTGAGTAGCGAACAGATGGCCGAAAGCCCCGTTCGCTATTCGCTACTCCCCATTCGCCCTACTTCTTCTTCCCGAACGGGAAGCCGCCGAGGCCCGGCATCTTCGGCGCGCCGAGACCCGGAAGGCCTGGCATCTTGCCGCCGCCCCCGAGGCCGGGGGGCATCGGCGGCAGCTTGCCGCCGAACTGCTTCTGCATCGCCTCGATCTGCTCCGGCGTCGGCTCGGGCATCCCCGGGGGAAGCCCGGGCATCCCGCCCATGCCGCCCGGCATCCCGCCGCCGCCGAGGCCGAACATCGAGCCCAGCGCCTGGCCGATGCCGCGCTTGCCTGAGCCCATCGCCTTCATCATGTCGGCCATGGTCCGGTGCATCTTCAGGAGCTTGTTCAGCTCCTCGACCTTGGTGCCCGAGCCGGCCGCGATGCGCTTCTTGCGGGAGTTCTTGAGGAGATCGGGGTTCTTGCGCTCCTGCGCCGTCATCGAGGAGATGATCGCGCGCTGGCGCTTGAACATCTTCTCACCGAGGTTGGCGCCCTCGACCTGCTTCTTCATCGCGCCCATGCCGGGCAGCATGCCCATCAGGCCGCCGATGCCGCCCATCTTCTCCATCTGGGCGAGCTGTATCGACAGGTCGTCGAGGTCGAACTTGCCCTTGCGCATCTTCTCCGCGGTGCGGAGCGCCTGCTCGTGGTCGATGGTCTCGGCCGCCTTCTCGACGAGCGAGACGATGTCGCCCATGCCGAGGATGCGGTTGGCGACGCGGGAGGGGTGGAACTCCTCCAGCGCGTCGACCTTCTCGCCGGTGCCGACGAGCTTGATCGGCTTGCCGGTGACGGCGCGCATCGAGAGCGCCGCACCGCCGCGCGAATCGCCGTCCATGCGGGTGAGCACGATGCCGGTGACGCCGAGGCGCTGGTCGAAGGCGCGGGCGGTGTTGACCGCGTCCTGGCCGGTGAGCGCGTCGGCGACGAGCAGGACCTCGTGGGGTTTCGTCGCCGCCTTCACCTCGGCGGCTTCCTGCATCAGGGCCTCGTCGACCGTGGTGCGGCCGGCGGTGTCGAGCATCACCACGTCGAAGCCGCCGAGCCGGGCGGCATCCATCGCGCGCTTGGCGATCTGCACCGCCGACTGGCCGGCGACGATCGGCAGGCAGGCGACGCCGACCTGGCCAGCGAGGACGGCGAGCTGCTCCATCGCCGCCGGACGGCGGGTGTCGAGCGAGGCGAGCAGCACCTTGCGCTTCTCGCGGTCCGACAGGCGGCGGGCGATCTTGGCCGTCGTGGTGGTCTTGCCCGAGCCCTGCAGTCCGACCATCAGGATCGGCACGGGGGCGGGCGCGTTCAGGTCGATCACCGCGGCGTCGGTGCCGAGCATCGCCACGAGCTCGTCGTTGACGATCTTCACGACCATCTGGCCGGGCGTCACCGACTTCAGCACGACGGCGCCGACGGCCTTCTCGCGCACCGCGTCGGTGAAGCCGCGGACCACCTCGAGCGCCACGTCAGCCTCGAGCAGGGCGCGGCGGACCTCGCGCATCGCGGCGGTGACGTCGGCCTCGGTCAGCGCACCCCGGCGGGTGAGGCCGGAGAGGATGCCGGACAGGCGGTCGGAAAGGCCGTCGAACATGGCGCTACTGGTCCAGCCCCGACGCGGCGGCGCGACGCGCCTGGAACGCATCCTCGAAGGCGCCGACCGCGCGGGCGAACTTGTCCCGGCAGTCCGGATTGCAGAAGCCGACCACGGCGCCGTTGTACAGCGTCAGCGAATCGGCCGCGATCGGCTTGCCCGACCAGGGGCAGACCTCGTTCACGGCATCCTCGATGCGGAGGGCGGCGGATGGGGTCATGGCGTGGGTCAAGGACGGCCTTCGTGAGGACGCTGCCGCCAACGCCGAGCACGCCCGAGGGCGCGGACGCGCTGTCGGGCGTTGACCTCCGGTCTCGGTGGACCGGTCGGCTTCGGAGTCGACGATGAACGTCGGATGCGCCGGGCGATACGGAAGCTCACGCGAAAAGTCAATTTCGCGACGGATCCGCGGCGGTCCGTCGTCCCCGCCGACGGCCGGGCTCGCCTTTTCGCACGGTCCTCCCACCTTCGGAAGACCAAGGCGCCAAGGAGGAGACCCGCATGGCATACGTATCGGCCAAGATCGTGGAAGAGGGCAGGGCGGCCAAGAAGCAGGGCGCGCCGTACTCGGCCGACCCCTACCCGGCCGGCTCGCAGGACAGCGCGGACTGGCTCGAAGGCTACACCTTCGACGAGCGCGAGCAGAACGTCGACCAGGAGAGCGACCAGGAGATCGAGAAGGGCGCGGGCTGAGGGGCAGGGCGGGATCCGGCCCACATTCCCGTGATCGGACGGCGAGACGGCGTTAACCTTTACCGATCGTTAAGCATGTTCGGCGCTGAATGGCCTCGATCGTTGAGGACATGCCGATGTCGGACCCCGCCCGCAACCTGCCACCCTACGAGTCCGGTGGACGCCCAGCCCCGGGCCCGCTGCGCGACTGGCTCGCCGCCATGAAGGCCCAGGCGCCCGCCGCCCAGGCCCCGGCACAGCCCCAAGTCGAGGCGCGCCATGCCGAGGCGCGCCCGGCGCCGCGTCCCGAGGCCCGCGCCGCCGAGCAGGCCTGGTCGCCCCGGATCGTGCAGCAGCCGGCCGAGGCCCCGCGCTCGAACTCGGACGCCGAGGACGTCTCGGAGCTGATGGCTGAGAACCTGATGCTGAAGGCCAAGCTTCGGCTCGAGGCCGACCGCCACGGCGAGCTGCAGACCCTGCTCGCCCAGGAGATCCGCGAGCTGCGCAACCACGTGCAGATCGAGATGAACGCCCTCCAGGAAATCCGCGCCGAGCGCGATCACTTCCGGGCGGAGCGCGATCAAATCCGCGACGAGCTCGACGCGATGCGCGAGGAGCGCGACCTGTGGCGCGCCCGCACCGAGGCGCTGGCGCAGCCGCTGTTCCAGAAGCGCTGAACCGGCTTCGCATCGGCACGGCGACGCGATCGCCGTGCCCCCCGAAAAGCCGAAGGGCCGCCCGTGAGGGCGGCCCTTCCATTGCCGAACCGCGGTCCGGCCGAAACTGTCCCGAGTGTGCGGCTCGAGCGCCCTTAGAAGGAGGCGCCGGAGGCGACGGTCCAGGTCCGGTAAGCCGAAGACAGCGGCTGATGACAATGAGACACTGGATCACCTCCTTTCGTTCGTTGCTGGGACCCCGAAGGTAGGCGGTGGGCCCCGCCCTGTGAAGCCCCTCGCCTGCGTTGTCTCGCCGCCCCCCCGCGGCCGGCGGGGCGTCAGGGGCGACTCGCGACGACGGTGGCGACGAGGTCCCGCAGGATCGTGGCCAGCTCGGCCTGCGCGGCGGGCGTCGCGAGGTTGTGGTCGGTGCCCGCGATGATCGCGACCGGCGCGCCGAGGCGCCGGGCGGCCCGCTCCGGCGTGCGGCCGACATGCCTGCGCAGGGCGGGGATCCCGGGATCGCCGACCGCGTAGACGAGGCGCAGAGGCGCGCCGCGCCGGCGCATCGCCGCGATCCGGCGCGCGACGCTGCCGCCCTCGGGCGCCGGACGGAACAGCGCCTTCCACCGGCGTTCGGCCATGCACAGGCCGCGGCGCAGAAGCACGCTGCCGATCGCCCGGACGCCGACCTCGCCCTTGAGCAGGCGGCGCCACGTGCTGCCGCGCCGGAGCAGGGCGGCATAGGTCGCGGCGCTTCCCACCGTCCGGCGCACGACGGCGTCGACGTCGTCGTCCGGGTGCCAGTCGAAGCAGTAGAGGTTGGCCAGCAGCGCGCCCGCGACCCGGCGGTCGCGCCACGCCGCCTGGAACGCCGCGTAGGCGCCGCTGCAATTGCCGACGAGGACGACCCGGCTCGCGCCCTGCGCCTCGAGGTGGTCCAGGGCGTGACGGAAATCGTCGAGGGTGTCGGCCGAGAACATCGGCGAGACGCCGCCCGGCCGATCCGCGCTGTCGCCGACCCCGGCCAGATCCATCCGCAGCGACGGCACGCCCTCGGCCGCGAGAACGCGGGCCATCCGCGTCGCCTGACGGCCCCAGCCGGAATGCGCGCTGAGGCCGGCGGCGATGAACAGGACCGTCGGCGCCCCCGTCGACGGGCCGGTCGGCCGGGCGTGGATGCCGAACAGCCCCGGCCCGAACCGGGCCGCCTCCTCCCGCCAGCCGCCTCCGGCAAGATGGGCGGGCGCCGCGACGACGCGCGCCGAATTCGGCCGGGGCAGGGCGCCTGCGGTCGCGAAGGCGACCACCTCGGCGAAGGCCGCCTCGGGTGCCTCCGAGAACAGTGGGTTGCCGACGAGCTGGGCGAGGCCGGGCAGGGCGCCCGCCGTCACCGCGGCGCCGAGCGCGGCGTAGCGCTTGGCGAGGGCGTCGGTCTCCGCGCCGAGGATCAGGATCTCGGGCGCCGGCCGGGCCGTCGCCGAAGCGAGGTCGATCCGCGCAAGGTCGGCCGCGAGCTCCGGGCCGATCGGAAAGCCGCCGACCGAGAGGCGACCGGGCATCTCGGCCGGCGCGGTGCCGTCCGACAGCTGGTTCACCGCCGGGGCCCGCAGCTTCATCTCGCGCAGGTACCCGCGCCCGGTCCGGCACGGCGCCATCAGCACGAGCCGGTCGACGCCGCCCTCCTCGGCCACGAGCGCCGCCAGCGTCGCCCCGAGCCGCAGGCCGACGAGGACGACCTCCGTCACCCCCGGTTCCTCGCGCAGGAAGCGCACCGCCCTGCGGACCGCATCGCGCCACGCCGCCAGCGTCCCGGCGCCCGCATCCGTCGAATCGCCCTCGCCCGGATAGTCGAAGCGCAGGGTCGCGCAGCCGGTGGCGGCGATCCGTCCGGCCAGTGCGCGCCACGGGCGATGCGCCGAGAGCTGCTCGAAGCCGGTCGCACCGCACAGGATCACGCCGCGCCGGCCGATGCCCGGGCTGAACCATCCGAACAGGCCGTCGATCACGACCGGTTCCGCTTCGAGGGGCGACAGGCGCTGCGGCAAGGGAGCGTGCATCATCAAGGTTTTAGAACCTCACGATCTCGTTTGTGTTGACGGCCCGGACGATCCCGCGCGGACGGCCGTCCCCGACGAGGGCGATGCGCCGCCGCGTGCCGGGCGCGAGATGGAAGCTGTCGTCGGCGGGACGCGCGTCCGTCTCGGTCTCGATCCGCACGCAGAGCGCGAAGCGGTCCGCCGCGACCCGGAGGACGGGACCGGCCGCGCCGGCCTCGATCGCGGCGGCGAGCCCGATTGGGCGCGGTGCCGGATCGCGCCCTTGCGGGAAGTGGAAGCTCTCGGCGAGGAGGCCGTCGCGGTCCGGGCCGATCAGGCTCGCATGGGCGAGGCTGTGCGCGGGGGGGCCGAAGCGGTAGCTTCCGGTGGCATCGAAGAACCGCCCGAGCAGCGTCGCGCTCGACCAGGTTTCCGAGCTGCGCGGATCGCACGCGATCGCGCGCTCGGCCTGCTGCACCACGCGCCCCTCGGCATCGCTGAAGACGAGCCGCAACGTTGCGGACAGCGGCGCGGCCGCGTCGTTGTGGACGTGGAGGTGCAGGCCGTTCAGGCCCTCGTCCGAGATCGTCAGCTGGATGGGCCGGAAGGCGCGCTTGAGGGCGTACCACGCCGATTTCGGGCGGCCGGCCGCATCGACGACGCCCCATCCGAGCCCGGGGGCGAGGTCGCGGAAGTTCCACACGAGCCCGCCGGCGGTGGGCGAGCGCGCCCGGCGCCACTCGCCGAACACCACCTCCATCACCTCGGCGCTCGTCGCGCGGGCGAGCGCGCGGTAGCGGTCCGGGTCGTCGCGACACAAGGTCTCGGGGTCGAGCCCGAACAGCGTCCGAAGATAGTGGTCGCGGACCTGCTCGAAGTCCCAATCCGCGCCGCGGTCGCGCGGGATCGCCGCGGCCCAGGCCGGGCCGGCGGGGTCCAGGAGGTCAGCCTCCCGCAGCGTCGCGTCCTCGGGCACGTTGGCGAAGGCCAGGCATTCCGAGGCGAAGCCGACCTCGGCGCGGCGCGCATCCTCCAGCGGCCGGCGATAGGCGCCGACGCCGTAATAGTGGGCGAGCCCGGCCTCGGTCGAGAACGGCAGGTCCCCGCCGAAGGGCGAGTTCGGCACCACCACGAGGTCCGGCCGCAGGCGGGCGACGCGGGCGGCGAGGACGTCCTCGGCGAGGCCCCCGGTCCAGGCGTCTCGGGGGAACCCGAGCATCGCCGCCTGCTGCGCGACCTCGCTGCCGCCGCACAGGACGCAGAGCGAGGGCGAGGCCTGGGTGCGGTCGAGGAAGCCGTCGATCTCGGCGAGCAGCAGCTCCCGAAAGGCCGGATCGTCGACGGGATAGTCGAAGTTGGCGAGCATCAGGTCCTGGAAGACCAGGATGCCGAGCTCGTCGCACAGGTCGTGGAAGGCGTCGGATTCGTAGAGCGTGATGCCGGAGACCCGCAGCATGTTCATGCCGGCCTCGTGCGCGAGCGCCAGCAGCGGGCGGCACGCCTCGGCCGAATGGCCGACGAGGTCGGCCGGCGTCCAGCACGCGCCGCGGCAGAACACCGGCACGCCGTTGATCGTCAGGCTCAGGCCCTCGGCGAACGGCCGTTCCAGCGCGATCGTGCGGAAGCCGACGCGACCGAGCGCCAGCACATGGCCGTCGATCTCGGCCTCGACCGCGTGGAGCCGCGGCTCGCCGTGGGTATGCGGCCACCACAAGGCGACCTCGGGAATCAGCACCTCGCCGGCGAAGCCGCCCGCCGCGTCGGCCTCGATCACCGTCTCTGCCCCGGCGCAGCGGAGCGTCAGCCGGGAGCCTCCGGCATCGGCGAGGGCGAGGCGGAGGCGCAGGCGGCCGGTGCCGCCGTCGAGCGCGGCGCGCAGGTCGACCGACAGCACGTACGGACGACCGGGACCGATCGCGGTCCGGGTGACGGGCCGGTACGGGCCGACCGTGTCGATCGGCGGGCACCAGCCGGGCATGAAGCCGAGCAGGCTGGTGCGGACGTGGCGCAGCGCTCCGGGCGTCGCCAGGCGAGGGCGCCAGCGCCCGCGCCGGTTGGGCCGGGCGAGCTCGGCCTGCAGGGCGCGGAAGCACAGGGCGAGCTCGACCGTGCCCGTCCCCTCGACCGCGATGGCGTGGGCGAGGAACATCGAGCGCGTCTCGAGGCGGAGCACGCCGTCGACCCAGATCTCGGCGAGCGTCGCCAGCCCCTCGAAGCGGAGGGATTCGCGGCCCTGCAGGGTCAGCGCGGTGCGGTACCAGACGTCCGCCCCGTGGAGCGGCGTCGGCTCGGCCTCCGACCAGAGGCCGGCCGCACGGAGCGCGGCGGCCGCGGTGCCGGGGACCTCCGCCGGGATCCAGCCCGGCAGGCTCGCCGCCTCGCCCGGCCCGGCGCAGGCACCGGGCGCCGTCACCACGAGGGACCACGGCCCTTCGATCGTGCGGGCCGGGATGCCGTCGACGGCGTGGAGGCGGGCCACGGCGCCGTCCCTCAGCGCAGGGCGCGGTCGAGGGCGGAGAAGACCGCGTCGTAGCTCGCGGCGGGGCGCTCGAGCGCGGCCGCCAGCGGCGCGGCGTTGCGCCGGCCGAAGGCGCGGGCGAGCTGGAACTGGAACGCCTTGGTCTCCTGTGCCAGCCGCGTCGCCGCCTCCGCCGCGGTGGCGAGATCGGCCAGCCCCGCGGCGTCGAGCCAGGCGAGGTGGCTGCCGAGAAGCTCGAAGTTGGCCCCGAGCTGGCGTGTGGTGTTGAAGGCGTAGCGGTGGAAGACCGAGAGCGGCTGCAGCACGAGTGCCTCGCCGGTCTGCTCCAGCGCCGCCTGGAAGGCGCGCACGGGGTTCGTCCGCGGGGCGCGGGTGCGATGCCCGCACAGCAGCGTGCGGGCCGCCGCCCGCAGCGCGCGGGGCGGCAGGGGCGGGGCGACCACCTTCACGAACTCGGCGTAGGGCGCCAGCAGGGCAGGGCCGAAGATGCCGTCGTAGTCGTCGGCGGCGAGCTGGAAGCGGCCGGCATTGTGCAGGTAGTCGAGGGTGCGCCGCCGCGGGTCGAGCCCGAGAATCGCGATCGTCGTCTTGGCGTGCTCGCGCCCGTAGGTGGTGCCGGCGGTGTCGGGCAGGTGGATCGCGTCGACCTCGACGAGCACCGGGCAGCCGCGGGCGACCTGGACGCTCGCGTGGCGCTCGAGCCCGTCGTAGACGGCGAGCTCCTCCAGGCGCAGGCCGTAGAGCGCCTCAATGTCGGCCATCGCCGGCTTGAAGAAGGTGAACTGGTCGCCCTCGAAATCCTGGCGCAGGGTGAAGCCGAGCATCCCCTCCGGTTCGAGCCCGCGGGCGTGCAGCAGCTCGATCCAGAGGTCGACGTAGCAGTTCGTCTCCGGCCAGGCGCGGGCCGGGGCATGGAGCGGGTGGGGCGCCGGCTCGGGGGCGGCGTCCGGGGCACGGTCGAGGGCGAGGGCGGCCGGCACCGTCCTAGCTCCAGAGCTGCGTGCGCACGTCCGCCGGCCAGGCGGCGAGGTCGAGGCCGTGGTGGCGCAGCAGCGCGAGCGTGATCCGCTCCAGGCCGAACCCGACGCAGGCGGTGTGGGCGACGGCGCCGTCCGCCTGGCCGATCTCCCAGGTGCTGCCGAAGTGGTCCTGGTGGTAGTTGAAGCTCAGGCAGGCGGTCGGCGGGGCCTCGCTGTTGACCGGCACGTTGAGCTCGAACTTGAGCCCCTGCATGCGCTGGTTGTTGGCGAGCATCCGCCCGGCGCGGCCGAAGAACGGGTCGTTGGCCGGGTCGACCGCCAGCGGCAGGCCGAGGGCGCGCATCATCGCAGTGCCGCGCTCGAGCCAGACCTCGCGGAAGGCCAGCACCTGCTCGGGGCTGCCCATGCGCACGTACTCGCGCATGCGGAACATCTGCATCCGGGTCGGCTCGACCGAGGGCTCGTGGCGGAAGCAGTAGGATTGCAGGTCGAACAGCAGGCCGCCGGCCGGCAGGGGACCGCGCGCGGCGGCGACCGGGTAGAGCGGGTAGCAGGCGGCCGGCGTCAGCACGATGTCGGTGCAGGCCTGATCCTGGGTCCAGTCCCGCCCGGCCTCGACGCAGGCGAGGAGGCGCGCGTGGGCGGCCTCGTCGCCGCAGAAGCTGTGCACGGTGCCGGCGAGGTTGGGGAAGCCCTTGAGGTAGCCGCTGCGCTCGAAGGCCGGGCGGCTCATGCCCGGCGGGAAGCGCATCCGCTCGGCGCCGTCGGCCGCGCCGAGGCGCGAGACGAGGGCGTCGAGCGCCTCGACCACGCTCTCGAAGTCGCCGCCGCGCCCGTACAGCCCGTCGATCCCGGTGCGCACCAGGTGGCCGCGGTCGAACAGGCGGTCGAGGAACGAGCGCGGTTCCGCCGCGTCCGCGTGGGACGGTCTCGTCTCGATCGGCGCGGCGAGGGTCGGGGTGGCCAAGCTGTCCATCACGCGCTCAGGAATTGGCCGTTGCCCTTCTGCACCAGCAGAAGGTTGGCGGTGTTGCTGTGGATACGGTCGTTGCTGATCATCAGCGGCGCCGACATCACGTCGCGCAGCGCCCGGCCGAGGCTGAACGGGGTTCCGTTCTTGTAGCCGGCGATGCCGACGATCCCCAGCGCCAGCTGGACGATGGCGACGGCCGCGGTCGAGGCGGTGGTCTTCACGTTGTTCAAGGCCACCGCGAAGCCGATCGAGCCGAGCAGATCGGGCGCGCCCTGGGCTTCCGCGTAGTGGCGCAACCCGCCCTGGATGGTCCCCTTCATCGCCTGCAGCGCGCTCGTCGCCTCGGCGAGACGCAGGGCGCCCGGCGGCACCGTGCCCGGCCGGCGGCGGGCCTCGGCCTGGACGAAGGTCCGCGCCCGGTCGACGGCATGGCTCGCGATCCCGAACCAGACGCTGCTCCACAGCAGGTGCGAGGAGGCCAGCATCGACTGAGCCGCGATCTCGGCGAAGGGCTTCGGCAGGATCTGGGCGATCGGCACGTCGCGGGCGGCGAGCAGGAAGCCGTCGCTGCAGGTGCCGCGCATGCCGAGCGTGTCCCAGCGGCTGGTCCGCTCCAGGGTGATCTGGTCGGCCGTCAGCGCGACGAGGACCTGGTCGGAGGAGGCGGCGTCCGGATGGCGCCGGCCGGTGGCGAGGATCACGTCGGCGTGGGCGCCGTAGGAGATCACGGTGGCGTCCTTGCGGAAGGCGAACGCGTCGCCCTCGGCCTCGACCGCGCAGAGGCTGTTGCGCAGGTCGCCGCCGATGCCGCCCTCGGTGGTCGCCGAGGCGACGAGCAGCTGCCGCTCCGCCACCCGCTGCATCAGCGCGCGGTGCCAGGCGCTCTCCCCGCCATGGGTGACGAGGCTCGCGACCTTGATCTGGTGCATCGCGAACACCATCCCGGTCGCGGCGCAGGCCTGCCCCAGGCCGAAGCAGGCCTCCGCCATCCGGCTCATGTCGGCCCCCTCGCCGCCGAACGCCTCCGGGATCTGGATCCCGAGGAGCCGCTCCTCGCGGAGCGCGGCGACGGCTTCCGCGGGGAAGCGCCCCTCGCGATCGACGGCGTCCGCATGGAGCGCGGCGACCTGAGCGACCCGGCGGATGCGCTCCGCGAAGGTCGGCGGGGCGAGAACCGGTTCGGGGGGCACCCGCTTGGCGAGCGCGCTCATGCGTCCACCGGCTGGGCGATCGTCGCGACGGTGCTGCGGATCGCGCGGATCGTCGCGAACGACGCCCGGTTCAAGAGATGATCGGGGAACTCGATGTTGAACCGCTCCTCGAGCGCGAGCATCAGCTGCACGGATCCGAAGGAGCACAGGCCCTTGTCGAACAGATCGTCGTCGTCCGAGAGCCGGTCGACTTGGCCGGACAGGGACTCGATTCCACCGAGCGTTTCGCGAATGTCGTGAGAGGAAATCATTGCACGCAACACCATCTGATCCATCTCGAACTTGAAGCCTTGGACTGTCGTCGTCAATTCTTACTCTTCAATAAAGTTAACTTAATAATTGGTGAATTCTAAAGCTTTGATGTCTATCGCGCTGGAAGTCGGTATTCGCTCCTTCGCACCGCGAGACAGGATTCGCCGGAGGCGAGGCGGCGATGCGCGAAGCGGCGATCGAAAGCACGCCGCAGATCGAATTGACGACATTGCGCACAATCCATGTGCGAAGTGCCGGCAGGATCTGTGTTTCGACGGCTTCCGTGGTCGGTTGCGCGGGCCAGATCGCTACATCCGTATGCAAGCTGGCTAAAGGTCACTCGATTCGTTGCCGTGATGCAACAGCGGCGTCGCACGAGGTCTTCGAGGAGGATTCGACGTTGCTCGGGTGGACCGGTTCGCACACAGTGCTCGGGCACTGGGGGCATCGCAAAAGCGGGCCCGATGAGCCCGCACCAAAAAGCGGGCCGCAAAACAAGGTGTGACGCGATCGGCCCCGGCCCCGCGACCACACGATCCTCGGGTCTCGAAGCTTTTGGAGATATCTATGACGCTCTTGAAGAGCACCCTGCTCGCTTCGGCCGCCGGCTTCGCCGCCGTCGCCGGCGCCCAGGCTGCCGATTTGCCGGTCAAGAAGGCCGCCCCCATCGAGTACGTCCGCGTCTGCTCCGCCTACGGCGCCGGCTTCTTCTACATTCCCGGCACCGACACCTGCCTCCGCCTTTCGGGTCGCGCCCGCTTCGACGCTGCCTACCAGCCGTCGTACTCGCGCCAGAACGGTTCGCAGAACGGTGACACCACCGGCTACCGCACCCGCCTGCGCATCAACCTCGACGCCCGCACCCAGACCGCCTACGGCACCCTTCGCGCGTTCGTGCGCCTGGAAGCCGGCAGCGGCTCCGGCTATTCCGGTCTCGGCACGTCGGGCACGAACCAGCGCATCGGCAACGCCTACCCGGGTCTTGGCGTCGACAGCTTCGGCCGGCTGCAGCAGTACGTGAACGCCGACAAGGCCTTCATCCAGTTCGCGGGCTTCACCGCCGGTCGCGCCTCGTCGTTCTTCGACTTCTACGCTCACGACTTCGAGCTGGCCGGCGCCACCGCCGGCTCCGACGTGTCCTCGACCAACCTGATCGCCTACACCGCGACGCTGGGCAACGGCTTCTCGGCGACGCTCTCGGTCGAAGACCCGACCTTCCGCCGCTCGCCGATCTTCTCGCCGACCACCAACTCCGGGAACGTGACGCTCAACACGGCAGCGGCCGTGTTCGCGCAGAACAACTCGCCGATCCCGGTGTTCATCGGCTACAACGCTGCTGGAGCCGCGGCCCGCTACAGCTTCGTCGATGGCATCGAGCGCAACCGGATGCCCGACTTCGTCGGCGCCCTGCGCTACGATGCGGCCTGGGGCTCCGCCCAGCTCACCGCCGCGGTGCACGAGCTGAACGTCGGCAACGTCGCCAACGGCGCCGGTACCCCCGTCGGCGCAGGTGTCATCTCCAACGTCAGCATCCCCCACACCAACAACGACTACGGCTACGCGGTCCAGGGCGGCGTGAAGGTCAACCTGCCGTTCATCTCCCCCGGCGATACCCTCTACCTGCAGGGCGCCTACGGCGTCGGCGCGCAGATGTACACCGGCTACTCCTCGTACACCGGCTCGTACACCCAGAGCACGACCACGATCCAGGGTCAGAAGTTCGCGCAGTACTTCTCCGACGCGACGATCAACCCCTACACCGGCCAGATGTCGAAGTCCGACAGCTTCACCGTGGTCGGCTCGTACCTGCACTACTGGTCGCCTGAGCTGCGTTCGGCCGCCTTCGGCTCCTACGGCGAGCAGAGCTTCTCGGCCGGCGCCCGCGCCGGTCAGGGCGATGCGTTCACGCTCACCGGTGGTACCGGCTTCGGTGCGAACTCGGTCGGCACGCCCGGCACCCGGTTCTACCAGCTCAGCCAGGCGCTTCGCGACACCTACCAGTTCGTCGCCGGCGCGAGCCTGATCTGGTCGCCGGTGAAGGACCTCGATATCGGTGTGGAAGGCCTCTACACCCAGATCGGCGTCAAGAACGGCCGCGTGATCGACACCGACAAGGATCCGACCGCCTACTCGCGCATCGCCGCGATCAACGCCGGCGGCGCCGTTCGCACCGCGACCAGCGACGACGTCTTCCAGGCCAAGGTTCGCGTCCAGCGCGACTTCTGAGGCGACGCGCCGGATCGGGCGTCGGCTCCGCGCGGGTTTCGACGAGACCCGCGCGGACGGGCATCTGCAGACCCGAGATCCATCCTTCGAGGCCCGGCGGCAACGCCGGGCCTTTTTTCATGCCCGGCCGGCCGCGGGTCATGGATGGAGACAGCCGGCGCGGTCTCTCAGCCGGCCCGTCCGCGGGCCATTGACGTTCCTGGAGGCTTCGGGATGAGATGACGGTGCCGGCGCAGCCCGAATCCATCGAAGTCCCGGCGGATCCAGGCTCCTGCGGGCGGGCGCCCGGGCCTCGACGAGCTCCGGGCCAGGTCGGTCGCGACGACGTGACCGACCGGGACACGACCACCCCGTCGGCAAGAACGGGCCGGCCCGCCAAGAGGCCGGATCTTCGGAAGGACGCCCCGTGACGAGCCCCCTCTCTCCGCCCCTCGCGGATCGGCCCGTTCCGGGCTCGGACCCGACGCGCCGGTTCTGGCCCTTCGGCTGGTGGCGCCTGGTGGACACCCGGATCGGCATCATCCCGCTGCCGATCTACGCGATCGTCGCGGTGCTCCTGGCGATCCTGACCTCCGAGGGCGAGATCCGACCCGACGGGCCGACGATGATCGCCGTGCTGGTGCTCGGCGGCTTCACCTGCGCCGAGATCGGCAAGCGCCTTCCGATCCTGCGCAACATCGGCGCGGGGGCGATCTTCGCGACCTTCGTGCCCTCGGCCCTAGTCTACTACAAGTTGATCCCGCCCCAGGTCGAGAAGGCGATCGTCGACTTCACCAAGTTCACCAACTTCCTCTACATCTACATCGCGGCGATCATCGTCGGCTCCATCCTGGGGATGGACCGGGACGTGCTGATCAAGGGCTTCCTCAAGATCTTCGTGCCGCTTGCGGTGGGCTCGCTGGTGGCCGGCGCGGTCGGCACACTCGTCGGGACGATGCTGGGCCTCGGCGTCCGCCACACCTTCTTCTACATCGTGGTGCCGATCATGGCCGGCGGCGTCGGCGAGGGCGCGATCCCGCTCTCGATCGGCTACGCCCAGATCCTCGGCCAGCCGCAGGGCGAGGTGTTCGCCCAGGTGCTGCCCCCGGTGATGCTCGGCAGCCTCACGGCGATCATCCTCGCCGGCACCCTGAACTTCGTCGGCAAGCGCTATCCCCACCTGACCGGAGAGGGAAAGCTCCAGCCCGACCACGATGCGACGCCCCCCGGCGACGCCGCCGCGAAGGCCGAGGCGAATTCCGGGCAGGTCGACGTCTCAACCATCGCCGCCGCCGGCCTCACCGCGATCACCCTCTACCTCCTCGGCGTGATGGCCCACCACCTCACCGGCCTGCCCGCCCCCGTGGCGATGCTGTTCCTCGCGGTGCTGGCCAAGCTCTCGAGCGCGGTCTCGCCCCACCTCCAGGCCGGCGGCTTCGTGGTCTACAAGTTCGTGCAGACCGGCATGACCTATCCGCTGCTCTTCGCCATCGGCGTCGCGCTGACGCCCTGGGACAAGCTGATGGCGGCGTTCACGATCACCAACCTGATCACCATCGTCGCCACCGTCACCACGCTGATGGGCACCGGATTCGTCGTCGGGCGCCTGCTCGGGATGTACCCGATCGAGACCGCGATCGTGAACGCCTGCCATTCGGGGCAGGGCGGCACCGGCGACGTGGCGATCCTCACGGCCGCCAACCGCATGGCGCTGATGCCGTTCGCCCAGATCGCCACCCGGATCGGCGGCGCGCTCACCGTGACCGGCACCCTGGTCGCGCTGAGATGGCTGACCGGGATGCCGGCCTGACCCGGCCCGGCGCCGCGGGACACCGCACGCCGGGGGCATTTCCCGCAGTCGTTACAACCCTGGGTTAAGTCAGCCTTCACCCTCTGCCGACACTCTGCTTCGGGACCGCCAAGGGCGGCCCGAATCGGAACGCTCCACGATGCTTGCGACAGCCCGAGATCCCTTCCCGCCCAGCCGCTCCGGCGCGATCCGCCCGCGCGGCGGCGAGGCCGTCCGGTCGTCCGGCCTCGTCGGCCGCGACGCGCTGGTCTGGCGGATCCGGGTCCTGGTCGCCGAAGCGCGGGGGCCGATCTGCCTGTCGGGGCCGGCCGGCAGCGGCAGCACGGCGATCGCGGCCGCGGTGGCCGACAAGCTGGCGCGCCAGACGCGGGTGCTCGGCCTGCGCTGCCTGCCCGAGACCACCTTCGCGCGCCTGACGGAGATCCTCGCCGAAGGCCTTGATGGCGGAGATGTTTCCGGAACCGTATCCATCGTCCTGACCGATGTCGGCGCGGTCTCGGAGCCGGGCTTCCTGCGCGCTCTCGCGCATCTCGCGGCCGAGCTGCCGCAATTCGGCTGGCTGATCGCGGGCGCGCCGCAGGCCATGCCCGGGGCACGATCGGTCGCGGTCCCGCTGCTTGCCGAATCGGAGACCGCCGCCGCGGTGGACGCGGCGGTCGAGCGGCATGCGGCCGTGATCTCGAAGATCGGCCGAAGCACGGCGGCGACGCTCTGCCGTGGCCTGCCGGGCCTCGCCGACCGCCTCGTGGCCGAGGCCTGGACGGCCGTCGGCACCGCGGGCGACGACGGCATCGGCCTGCCGCACCTGCGCACCGCCGCCCGCGCCCTCGTCGGGCCGGAGGTCGCGGCGGACGCGCCGGCCCTGCTGCGTGCCGCCGCCCGCACGCCGATCGATCCGGACGGCACGTTTCCGCGCGCGGCCCTGGCGATCGCCCTGGAGCGCGCCGGCGCGGCGACGGACCGCGGCGTCGCACCGGAGCGCGACCCCGCCCTGGTCGCGGCCGGCCGCGGGCGCCTGCGCTTTTCCGACGATGCGGCCGCCGCACGCCTGCTGCTGTCGGAGTTCGGCTGGACGTTCCACCGCGGGTGACCGGGGTTCCGGCCGACGGCGCCGGAGCCCGCACGGATCCGATCCCTTCCGAAACCGCGGATCCGGGTTTCGCGCCTGCGACGCCCGGATCCGATCGAGGCGTTCAGTGCGACTTGACCAGGGCGCGCAACGCCTCCGCTGCCGCATCGCGGGCCGGGAAGGCACGCCGCATCGCGTCGACGAAGGCGGCGGCCGGGCCGTCCCAGTCGTGGCGAGCAACGTGCGCGCGGGCGCGGGCCGGGTCGAAGGGCAGCCGGCCCTCGACCGCCGCCTGCATCAGCGCGGCGAGACGCTCGACCCGGTCGGGCGCGTCGAGGTCGAAGTAGCTCGCCGCGTCGCCGCCCGATTCGGGGATGGCGGTGACGTCGGAGGCGATCACCGGCGTGCCGAGCGCGAGGCTCTCCAGCACCGGGATGCCCCAGCCCTCGCCGGCGCTCGGGAACACCAGGGCTGAGGCGTTGGCGTAGAGGTCGCCGAGGCCGCGGTCGTCGATCCCGGCCACGTGCACGACGTCGGCCATCGACGAGAGCCGCGCCAGCGTCTCCGGGCGCTCGCCGTCGGGCTTGCCGACCACCACGAGGCGCGCCGCCCCCGTGGGAAGCCGCGCGAAGGCGTCGAGCGTCAGCGCGAGGTTCTTCCGCGGCTCCAGGCGCCCGACCATCATCAGGTAGGGCCGCCCGTCGCGGATCGGCGAGCGGGTGATCGCGCCGGTGCGGGGCGGGCTCGTCCCGCACCGGACCTCGGCGATCCGGGCCGGGTCGATCCGGTAGGTCCGCGCGATCGAATCGCGGCTGTAGCGCGAGATCGTCACGACGAGGCGGGCGCGCTTGGCGCCGAGCCGCGTCAGCAGGCGGGTGCGCCAGCGCATCCCGAAGGAGAAGAACGACGGATGGGTCTCGAACAGGATGTCGTGCACCACGACGACCTGCCGCCCGCCCGGCACCAGGGGCGGGGCGATGTAGGTGGTCACCAGCGCGTCGATCCGGTCGCGGTGGACGAGCCAGGGCCAGACCGCCAGGAGCCGCAGGGCCCGCGGCACCCGCGGCAGCCGGACGTGCTCGACGTTGGGGCCGGAGATCATCGTCGCGGCGCGCCCCGGGTCGTCGGAGTAGATCACGTAGGTCGCGTCCGGGTGGCGCGCCACGGCGCGGCCGACCACGTTGACGAGCCAGGTGCGGCTGCCCTGCATCTTGCCGACGAGGACGTGGGCATCGATTCCGATCCGGAGTGTCATGTCAGGGGCTCCGATAGGCGCCGAAGGACGGGGCCTCGTTGGGGGCGTAGGGGCGGCCGGGCAGGTCCCGCGTCGCCCCGAGCGGGATGCCGGGCCGCGCGAGCGCGCGGGTCAGCGCGAAGCCGTTCGCGAAGGGTTTTGCGATGTCGGCGAAGGCCGGCGCCTCGGTGAGGTCCGGCGCACGCGATCCCAGCGGCAGCGACGAGCCGTCGTCGGTGCGGGTGGCGCCGTAGGCGTAGAGCCGGCCGCCGGCGGCGTGCCGCAGCAGGTTCGGGCCGATGGCGTTGCCGCGGCCCGTGCTCGTGGCCTCGATGGCGATGGCGGCGACGTTCGCCCGCGTCGCCACCACGATGTTGTTCAGGACGCGGTTGTCGACGGTGCGGCCGACCTGCTTGGTGTAGTCGCTGGCCAGCACGATCTCGCCCTTGTAGGCGTGCCGGCCGCCGGAATCGGCCATGTTGCCGACGACGGTGTTGTTGGACACGAGGTTCCGGCCGGCGTCGAACAGGTTGATGCCGGCGCCGTCGTTGCCGGTCGCGACGTTGAAGGCGACGAGGTTGTCGTCGCACCACTGGTCGACCTGGATGCCGTTGCCGTCCTGCCCCGTGGTCTCGCGCTGCCCGTTGACGACGTTGTAGCGGATGGTGTTGCGGTCGCCCGCGTCCTGGGCGGCATCCTTGGCGTAGACGTGGATGCCCGAGGTGCCCGACATGCCGACGCCGTTGTCGTGGACGCGGTTGCCCTCGACGACGTAGCCGGAGCCGTTGATCTCCATCCCGTGGATGCCGCTGCCGGAGACCGTGTTGCCCGCGATGATCGTCGGGTCGTCGGCGGGCGCGTTGATCACGTCGATCGCGATGCCATGGGTCTTGTTGCCGGTGAGCCGGTTGCCGAGGATGCGATGCCCGGCCCCGGAGCCGTCGCCGATCCAGATGCCGAGGCCCGAGGCGTCGACGGCCGAATCCCGCACCGTGACGTGGTGGCTCCCCCGGCGCAGGATGAACCCGGAATTCACGGCCCCCCGCACGGTCAGCCCGGACACCGCGACGTGGGCGGCGTTCTCGAACACCACCGAGTTCGACAGCACCGGCTCTGTGCCGGGCACCGCGGCGAGCGTCACCGGCGCCTCGGCGGTGCCGCGGGCCGCGACGACCACGACGCCGTCGAAGCGGCCGCCCTTGACCAGCACCGCGCTGCCCGCCGCGAGGCTCGCGAACGGCACCGCGGACAGCGCCGCGACCGTCCGGTAACCGGGCATGGTCGAGCCCGCCGGATCGACGAGGATGCGCTGCAGGCTCGGCGGCTCCGCCGGCTGGCAGGCGGTGGCCGCCACCAGCATCGGCAGGAGCGCGACCAGAACCGCCGCCCGGATGCGGTTCGTCACGCGGCCTCCGCGAAGGCGCGGGCGATGGCGAGGCGCTTGCGGCGCTGGAACAGCCGGCGCCACACCGTGCGGCCTGCGGCCGGGCTGAGGCGGGTGAGCGAGCGCGCGGCGGCCCGCCAGCCGGGCAGGGCGACCTCCGGCATCACGAGGTCGGCCAGCGCGTGGCGGCGGGCGCGGCCGAAGGGCTCTGGGCCGACGAGCCCGAGGCGGGCGAGGTCGGGGGCGAGGTCGGGGCGCTTGCGGTACCACAGCACCAGGGCCGCACCCTCGCGCTCGGCGATGCGCAGGTAGGCCGCCTCGTCGAGGAAGTGGTGGTGGTAGGCCAGCGCCTTCGGCTCGTAGAACAGGCGCATCCCGCGCCGCGCCAGCCGCTCGCCGAGCTCGATGTCCTCGTGCCAGGTCAACTGCTGGTCGAAGCCGCCGGCCTCGCGCAGGAAGCCGGCGTCGACGCTGACGTTGCAAGTCAGGAACGCGTCCCAGCCGAGCTCGACCCTGCCGGCGAGCGCATCGTAGGAGGCGTCGTGATGGAGCGCCGCGAACGGCGAGAACGGCAGCGCCGGGTCGATCGTCATCCGCCCGAGGATCGCCGTCTCGCGCCCGCCGCGCCGGGCATGGGCCGCCAGGTGCGCCGCGACGAGGTTCGGGCCGGGGATGGTGTCGTCGTTGACGATGAGCAGGCGCGTGCCGCGGGCGGCCTCGATCGCCCGGTTGCGGGCGGCGTTCGCCCCCGCATTCTCCTGGCGCAGGTGCACCACCGGCCGCCGCGCGGTCGCGACCGCCCGGCTGATCACCGCGCCGGTGCCGTCGACCGAGCCGTCGTCGCAGACCACTATCTCGAAGGCGGCCTCGGTCTCCTGGCGATCGAAGGCGGCTAGCGTCAGCCGCAGGGTCTCGGCGCGGCCGTAGGTCGGGATGATCACCGACAGGATCGGGGTCTCGGAGGGCGGGGGCGTATCCGGCGTCATGACGAGGCTTCCGGGCTTGAGAGGCTGGGGAGAGAATTGCGTGGGCGCAGCCACAGGGCGCCGGCGAGGGCGAGGATCGCGCCGGCCGGCAGGGCGACGGGAGCGAGCGCGGCCGGGCTCGCGAAGACGCAGGCCGCCATGGCGAGGGGCGGAGCGAGGATCGTCGGCAGGTCGCGGGGCACGAGCGGCGCCCCGACGGACCGGTGGAACACGGATACAACCACTGCGAGCATCGCGATTTCGGCGGCCAGGGCCGCGAGCGCGGCACCCGTGGCGCCTGCCCGCGGCACGAGCACGAGGCAGAGGATCGCGTTCACCGCGCAGCCGGTGGCGCTGAACCAGACCGCGAAGCCGGTGCGGCCGAGGGCGATCAGGGCGGAGAACAGGATCGTCGCCGCGATCATCGCGGCGGCCATCAGCGCGGCGATGCGCAGGACCGGCACGCTGGCGGCGTAGTCCGGCCCGAACAGCAGGCGGACTAGCGGGTCGGCGAGCACCCAGGCCGCGACCACGCCGGGGCCGGCGGCGGCGAGCACGAGACGCAGCGCGAGACGGGCCTGCGCCAGCAGGGTGCCCGTGCCGACGGCGCGCCCGAACACCGGCACCAGGGGCGCGGCGAGCGTGATCGCGACGGCGACGCCGAGCTCGAAGAAGCGGTAGCCGGCGGTGAACAGCCCGACCTCGGCCGCGCCGGCGAAGGCGGCGAGCGCGAGCAGGCCGATGCGGGCATTGAGCGTGCCCAGCGCGTTGGAGATGCCGACGCCGGCGGCCTGCCGGATCGTGGCGAGGCCGATCCGCGGCGAGGCGGCCCGCAGCGGCACGAGGCGCCCGGCGAGGACGAGGCCGAGGACGCCGTAGGCCGCCCCGGCCGCCACCGCGACGAGGGGCAGCACCGCCTCCGGCGCGTCGAGGGCGAGCGCCAGCGCGGTCCCGACGACCAGGACGGCGGCGTTGGCGAGCGAGGGATAGGCCGACCAGCCGGGCCGGCCGCAGACCTGGAACAGCGCGTCGAGGAAGCGGACGGCGACCAGCGGCATGGCGAGCGCCGCCAGCGCCAGCGCGGGCCGCGTCGGTGGCGGGAGCAGCGGCAAGGCGCCGAGCAGCGCGAGGCCCGTCCCCGCGCCGAGGATCAGGCGCGCGGAGAGCACGCCCGCGAGCGCGTCGGCCCGCGCCTCCGGCGCGCAGGCGCCGATGCGGGCGGCGAAGGTCAGCGTCGTGCCGAAATCGGCGGCGATCAGGGCGATCGCCAGGGCGGCGAGCGCGATGCCGTAATGGCCGAGCACCTCAGGCCCCGCCCCCTTCGCGACCATCACGAAGGCCGCGAAACCCGCGAGCAGGTAGATGCCGCGGCCGGCCGCCTGACCGACCAGGTTGATGCCGTAGCGCATCCCCCTTCGGTCCCGGCCCGTATCGGTTCGATTCACCACCATACGCATCTTTCGGTGATTTTCGCCGGAAAAATGCTACCTATGATTGTAGGATAGCACGACCCAGACGACGCATACCTCGAAAATCGCCTTATGGTTGCGCTTATAAGTATTATACAACCGTAAAGAGAGTGACATGCCTAAGCCAGCCGACATGCTCGCGGCCCGGGATCTCGCGGGGACCGAGACCGCCGCAGGCACAGCGATCTCCTGGGCGGAGACCCGCGCGGCGCTGCGCGCCGACCGGGCGCACTGGGCGCGCCGCATCCCCGGCCCGGTGCGCCTGCGCCGCGGCTACCAGGCGATCTGGCTCTACCGGATGTCGCGCTACGCCCACGAGAACGGCTGGCGGATGGCGGCCTGGCTGCTCTGGATCGTCAACGGCTGGCTGACGGGCTCGGACATCCCGCCCTCGACCCGGATCGCCGGCGGGATGTTCCTGCCCCATCCCTACGGCACGATCATCGCGGGCGCCGTCGGCCGCGACGCCGCCTTCGGCTTCCAGGCCTCGATCGGCGGCCTCTACAAGACCCCGGACCGCGACGTCGGCGGCGGCCCGGGGCTGCCGCGCCTCGGCGACGACGTGGTCCTCGAGCCGGCCTCGATCGTGCTGGGCGCGGTGCTGATCGGCGACCGGTCCCGGGTCGGGCCGCGCTGCCTCGTGCTCAAGGATCTCGACGCCGACACCGACCTGGCACCGACCGACTGGCGCGCGCTGCCGGGACGGAGCGCCGTGTCGTGAGCGACGACCGGACGCCCTCCGAACCGGTCCTCGACCACGCCCGCCCGGCGGTCCTGCGCCGGTTGCTCGCCGCCGACCTCGAGCGGATCGTGCGCCAGATCAGCGGCGGCAGGCCGATGTCGCGCTCCCGCGCGGCGATGATGGTGCTGCTGCCGGCGATGCAGTGCGCCGTGTTCCACCGCGTCGCCCACCTGCTGCACCTGCGCGGGTGGCGGCGGACGGCCGCCGCCGTCGCCGGGCTGTCGGTGCGCCTCACCGGCGCGTCCTTCCATCCCGGATCGCGGATCGGCCCCGGGCTGTTCGTGCCGCACCCGGCACGGATCGCCTTCTGCGGCACGGCGGGACGCGACCTTGTGATCCTGCCGGCGGTGGTGGTCGCGCCGGACCGGCCGGTGCTGGCCGCCGCGCCGTTCCCGCCGGACGCGCCGCACCTCGGCGACGGGGTCGTGGTCGGCGCGCACGCCCTGGTCATGGGCGCGGTGACGATCGGCGATGCGGCGATGGTCGGCGTCGGCGTCGCCACCCTGCGGGACATCCCGGCCGGGACCGTCTCGATGCAGCGCCTGCGCCAGACCAGCGTCTCCACGCTCGGCCGGGATCCCGGGATCGTGCAGGATTCCGCGATCGCCCAGGACAGGAGCGCCGCATGAGCCGCGCCCACGTTCGCGATCACGCGGCCCGGCACCGTCCGGCGGCGGGCCGGCGGGGCGCGTCAGCCCGCGACCTCGACGCGGGCCGCGCTCCGGCGGCGCGTGCGGGCGGCGGGGAGCTGCGCCCGCAGCACGCGCTCGTAGGCGTCGAAGATGCCGTCCCAGGCGAACGCCTCGGCGTGGCGTGCCCGCGAGCCGGACGACATCGCCGCGAGGTGCCCGGCCGGCGCGCGGGCGAGCCGCACGATGCCATGGCGCAGCTCGGTCTCGTCGCCGAAATAGGCGGCATCGGGACCCGCCACCCAGCGGTTGAAGACGTTGTCGTGGGCCAGCACCGGCGAGCCGGCGCCGAGCGCCTCGACCAGCGACGGGTTGGTGCCGCCGACCGTGTGCCCGTGGATGTGGAAGCGGGCGTGCCGGCGCAGCGCCGCGACGCGGTCCGCCTCGTAGATCGCGCCGGCGAGGATCACGTTCGGCCCGGCGGCCGCGCGCACCGCGCGGTGGTAGGCATCGGTCTCCGAGAGCTTGCCGAGCACCACCAGGGGCAGGCCTGGGCTGACCTCACTCCAGGCGCGGACCACCTGCAGCACGAGGTTCTCGGGCACGATGCGGGCGATGGCCAGGCCGTAGCGCTGCGGCTCGATCCCGAGCGCATCGAGCGCGGCGACCGGCGCATCGGCGACCGGGTCCGCCCCGTAGGCGATGGTGGTGATGCGGCGCTTCGGGCTGACGCGGGCGAGGTGCCGGGCGATCTCGGGGTGGTCGGCGACGAGATGCGTCGAGAACAGGCTGCCGCAATGCTCGTTCAGCCAGAACCAGACCTTGGCGGGTTTCGACCAGCGGTCGCGGCGCCACTCGATCCCGTCCATGTTCATCACGCTGCGCTTCCCGGTCAGCCGGTAGAGCAGGGAGAACGCGGCGGTGTTGTAGCCGAGCACCAGGGGCAGGGCCGGACGGAACGCCGCCCGCACGGTGCATTTCCAGTCGAACAGGATCGTGGCGAGCGGGCCGTCGCCCGCGGCCTGGACCGGGATCAGGTCGATGCCGCGCCAGGTCGAGGGCGCGGTCGGCCGGTCGACCTGGCAATAGACCTCGACCCGCCAGCCGCGCGCGACCAGTTCCAGCGCGAGGCGCTCGGCCAGCGTCTCGAAGCCGCCATGCGCCGCGGGGACGCCCCGCGTGCCGAGGATCGCCACCGCCGGCCGCGCCGCGTCGGCGCGCCGGTCGCCATCGGACGCCCGCGCCCGGCGCGTCCCCACCATCCCATCGCTTGAGGAGGACGAACCATGGGCCACGACACCCTTCTGCGCCAGGACGCGATGCCCCGCCGCGAGCCGGTCACCGTCGAGGAGCGGCTGTTCCGCGAGATGGGGGCCGGGGGCTACTCCCGGCAGGACCACCGGATGGAGTACATCGTCCGCGTCAACGCGCTGCTGCGCCCCGACATGCGGGTCATGGAGTTCGGCGCCGGACGCGGCAAGTGGAGCCATGACCCGGTTCCACTGCGCCGCCAGCTCGGGGACTTCCGCGGGCGCTGCGCCCACGTCACCGCCTGCGACGTCGACGAGGCGGTTCTCGGAAACGAGACGGCGGACGCCGTCGAGCTCGTCGGCCACGACGGGCTGCTGCCCTTCCCGGATGCCAGCTTCGACCTGATCTCCGCCTTCTCGGTGCTGGAGCACATCGAGACGCCCGAGCGGACGGCGGAGGAGCTCGGCCGCATCCTCGCGCCCGGCGGCTGGCTCTGCGCCTGGACGCCCAACCGCTGGGGCTATGTTGGGATCGGCGCCCGCCTGATCCCCAAGCGCCTGCACGCCCGCGTGCTGCGCATGGTCGAGCCACGCCGCGTCGAGATCGACTCCTTCGTGCCGCTCTACACGATGAACACGGAAGCGGCGCGGAAGCGGCTTTTCCCAACTGACCGGTTCGAGCACTTCACCTACGCGTTCGATGGGCAACCGTTCTATCATGGCGAGAACATCGTCCTGGGTAAGTTCTGGGAACTGCTGTTCCGGCTCACGCCGGGTCCGCTCAAGGGCTACCACATGGTCTTCATCAGGAAGCGCTAAGCGATCAGCGCGATCTGGTCTCGACTGTATTGGCAAGGTGAGCCGCGAAACGCTTCATGTCGCGGCTCTTGCTCAGGAGGTCCGGCCGCCGCCGCAGGCGGCCGAGCAGCCCGTAGGCGGCGGCGCGCGCCGTGAACCCGAGCCAGAGCGGCACCGCGAAGAAGGCCGGCGACGACAGCCGCCGGCCGCCGTTGCGCAGGGCGTAGACGCCGGCGAGCCCGTCGAGCCAGCGGGCGGAGCGGGTGCTGCCCGAGCCGCCCTGGAGGTGGACCACGCTGCGGCCCGGCAGGTAGTCGACCCGCCATCCGGCGTCGCGCAGCCGGCAGCCCCAGTCGACGTCCTCGCCGTAGAGGAACAGCGGACTCGACAGGCCGCCGATCGCCTCGACCGCCTCGCGCCGCAGCATCAGGAAGGCGCCGCAGAGCCAGTCGACGGAGACCGGCCCCGGCGCCCGCGCCTGACCGCCCGCGAGGTAGACCCCGCGCAGGCCGAACCGCCCCGACAGCCCGGCCGCATGCACGGCGACGGTGAGCGGCCGCGGCTCGAACCCGGCATCGCCGACCTGATGGCGTCCGTCCTCGAAGACGAGGCGCAGGCCGACGGCGCCGACCTGGCGGTGGGCGTCGAGATGCGCCAGCGCCGCCGAGACCGCGTCCGGATCGCGCAGGTACGCGTCCGGGTTGAGCAGCAGGATCGCCGCGCCCCGCGACGCCGCATAGGCCAGCGCGTTGGCGCCGGCGAAGCCGTGATTCTCGGTCTCCGCGATCACCCGGATCCCGGGCCAGTCGGCCGCGATCCGCTCGGCGGTTCCGTCGCCCGAGGCGTTGTCGACGACGATCACCTCGTAGGCGCGGTCGATCCGGCTCGCCGCCAGCAGGGCGAGGCAGGTGTCGATGTCGGCGCCCGACTTGTAGGTGACGATGAGGACGCTGAGGGCGGGGGTCATCGCAGGCTCGCGCTTCGTCGTTCGGGACGCTCGGATCGGATACCGCGCGACATCACGCGGCTCCCTCTCCCAGGGGGAGAGGGCTGGGGTGAGGGGCGTGCGTCGTCCGGAAAAGTCACGCCCCTCACCCTGTCCCTCTCCCCATGGGAGAGGGGACCCGCGCTCAGGTCGGCAGGGCGGGTGGCGCGCTGCGCCGCCGCCACCGCGGCGATCATCCCGAGCGCGGTGTAGAGCAGCTCGGCGATGCCGAGGTTGAGGCGGAAGCCCGGGTCGACGAGGCCGTGGAGGAGGTGGGCGAGCAGCCCGATCGCCGAGGCGCCGGCGATCGCGGCGAGCGGATCGCCGACCGGCGCGCGCCGGATCGCGGAAAAGCCCCGCCACAGCCCGATCCCGAAGACCAGAGCGAAGGCGGCGTACCCGACGACGCCGACCTCGGTGAGGACGAGGATGTGCAGGTTGTGGACGACGTGGTTGGAGCGGTCGAACAACCCGGCGAGCCGCGACAGGCCGGTCTGGTCGAGGGTCGCGAACATATTGCCGAAGTTGTTCAAGCCGACCCCGAGGATCGGGAACTGCGCGAACAGCGCCAGCGCCGCCGCGTTGAGCGGGCCGCGCTGCGCCGCCGAGCCGCCGTCGTCGGCAAACAGGCGCTCCCAGATCATCGGCCCGACGACGATCGCGGCGATCACGCCCACGAGGAAGAGGAGGCCGGCGACGATCAGGCTCGCCCGCGTGAGCAGCCGGTCGCGGTAGACCAGCAGCACGACGAGCGTCGCCGAGAGCGGGTAGGTCAGCCACGAGGCCCGCGACAGGGTCAGCACCACGCCGCCCAGCGCCGAGAGCGCGCCGGCCGCGCCGACGAGGCGCAGCCAGGTCGGGCCGCGGGACAGCGCCAGCGCCAGCGCGAGCGGCCAGACCACCTCGTAATAGTAGCCGAGGATGTTGGGGTGGACCTTGAAGCCGGCGGCGCGGCGCTGGGCCTGGAAGTTGATGTTCTCCTCGACGATCTGCTCCTCGCCGAGCACGCCGAGGCCGAGCTCCGAGCCGGTGACGTACTGCACCGCCGCCGCCGCCGTCTGGACCAGGCAGAGGACGCAGATCGCCAGCGCCAGAGTGCGGACGTCGCGGGGGCTCAAGTTGGCGATCGAGACCGAGACGACGAGCAGCGTGAGGAAGCGCCACTCGTCGAACCACAGGTAGGCGGGGTCGCCCGCGTTCGCGAGCGAGAGCACGCCTGCCGCCATGAAGGCGGCCTGCGTCAGCACCAGGGGCGGATCGAGCGACAGGCGCTGCGGGCGCGCCTCGCCGATGCCGACGAGCTTGAAGGCGATGAGCGTCAGCGCCACGAGGAAGGCGACGCTGACGGTGAGCCCGGCGCCGCCGCCGATGCTCGGCAGGTACTGGCCGACCGCCTCGAAGTGCTGGAACATGCTGACGTCGAGCTTGACCGTCAATCCGACCGCGAAGGCGACGAGCAGGAACGGCGTCAGCCGGACGCGCTGGCCCAGGATCAGGGCGCCGAGCGCGCCCAGCGGCGCGACGAGCCCGACGACGGCGAACTTCAGCGGCACGCTCGCCAGCGACACGGCCGTCGCGGCGGCGCCGGCGCCGATCGCCAGCGGGGGGAGGGTGCGGAGCGCGGCCCTCATCCGAGCCGCCGGTAGAGCCAGTCGGGGATCGGCCGCCGGGTCCGGTTGAGGACGACGCCGAGCGCGGTCCCGCCGGCCGCGTCGAGGTCGCGCATCGCCTGCTCGGCCACGACCCGCCGGGTCCGCTCGGCCCCGACGACGACGACGAAGCCGTCGACGAGGGGGCTCAGGGCCGCGGTGTCGCCGATCTGCCCGATCGGCGCGCAATCGAGGATCGCGAGGTGGTAGCGCTGGTCGACCAGGCCGAGGAAGGCCTCGACCCGGGCGTCGTCGAGTCCGGCCTCGCGGATCGAGGCCGGGGTGCCGGCGGGGACGACGTGGAAGCCGTCGGCGACCGCGTGGACGCCGTCGAGCGGCGCGACGGCGCCGAGCACGATGTCGGCGAAGCCCGGCTTGCCCGAGAGGCCGTAGGCGGCGGCCAGCGCGGGCTTGGCCCAGTTCGCCTCGATCAGCACCACGTCGAGGTCGCGGCGGGCATAGAGCCCGGCGAGCTGGCGAGCGAGCGAGGTGACGCCGTCGCCGGCCTGCACCGCGGTGACGCCGATGCGGCGGAGCGGCGGCCCCTCGCGGCGGTTGAGCTGGACCAGGGCCGGCTCCAGGTCGAGGCGGTCCGGCACGGCGGGATCGTGGAACGCGGCGGCGATCATGCGTGGGCTCCGCGGAGGCCGGGGGCACGGGTCCGCTGCGGCTCGGCGCGGCCCTCGTTCCGCAAGGGGAGGGCGGCGAGCACCGGCACCCGGAGGGAGCGCGCCACGTCCGACGCGCTGCGGTAGGTCTGGGCGAGGATCTCGGCGAGCGCGACGTAGGCGAGGGCCGCGACGAGGCCGAGGCCGGCGGCGAGCCCGAGGATCAGCAGGCGGTTCGGCCCGCTCGGCAGCCGCGGCGGCACCGCGCGGGCGACGAGCGAGGAGGAGGTGACCGACTGCGAATCGAGGCCGGTGCCGGTCTTCAGCTCGTCGATGCGGCGCTGGGTCTGGGTGATCTCGTCGGTGAGCAGGCTCTTCTGCTGGCCGAGCCGGCCGAAGGCGAGCGAGGCGTCGCTCTGGCCGATCGCCGCCTGCCGCCGCGACGCCTCGATGTTGGAGATCGCCGCGATCTTCTCGGCGAGCACCGCCAGCCGGGTGGTGTCGGCGCTGATCAGGGCCCGGTACTTCTGGCGGGCGAGCTCGGTGAGGTCGCGGTCGAGGCTCGCGAATTCCGGCGCGGCGGGGCGGAACCGCGTCGCGAGCTCCGAGCGCCGGGTCCGCAGCTCGGCGAAGCGCTGGTCGAAGGCGGCGACCGTCGGGTCGGCGTCCGGCGGCGTCGGCTGCCAGCGGTCGGGCCCCGATTCCTTGGTGCGCTTCAGCCGGGTCTCGACGCCCTCGCGCTCGATCTGCGCCGCCGACTTCTGGCGGGCGAGGTCGGCGAGCGTGCCGAGGTCGTTCTGCTGCTCGATCGCGAAGCTCGCGGTGTTGGCGCCCTTGAGGTACTTGCCGAGCTGCTGGTCGATCGCGGCGAGCTCGGCGCGGGCGCGTTCCAGCTTGCCCGCGTAGAACGAGGCCGGCGTCTCGTCGGCGTAGACCTCGACGTGGCGGCGCTTGTAGGCGTCGAGCAGGCGGTTGAGGGCGGCTGCGGCGAAGTTCGGGTCGGTCCAGGTGAAGCCGGTGACGATCACGTCCGTCTCCTTGACGAACACGACCTTGAACGAGGCGAGGTAGGCCTCGTACAGCTTCTCGTCCGGGCTGAGATGGCGCAGCAGGCCGATCGCCTCGAAGGGGATCCGGGCGGTGTCGACGACCCAGGTCTTGACCCCCTTGGCGACGCGGACGAGCTGGCGGCCCTGGTAGACGAGCCAGGCGCCCCAATCCTCGGGCGGCGGGCCGAGGTCGCCCACCGGCGTGATCGCCTTCAGCGCCTCGAACTCGCCGCGCACGATGCTCGGGTCGCGCAGGATCTCGATCTCGTTGTTCACGTTCTGCGCGCGCTCGGAGAACATGTAGTTCTGGTTGATGCCGCCGCCGATCGGCGCGGCCGCCTTCTCGCGGCCGAGGCGGATGATGAGCTTGGCGTCGGCCGTGTACTCGGTCGGGGTCAGCAGCAGGTAGATCCCGGCGCCGACCAGCGCCGCCGCCAGGATCAGCAGCGCCGGGCGGGCATGGCGGAACAGGGCTCCGAGCCCGTCGCGCAGGTCGAAGCCGGGTCGGTCGAACCTGCGCGGCTCGAGGGCGGTCTCGGTCGCGCTCATAGGGCGGCCCTCGCCGTGGTGCTGGTGGAGGTCGTGGCGGCGGGGCCGGTGATGTAGTTCACCCCGAAGCCGGTGCCGTTGAAGAGCAGGATCTGGCGGACCACGAGGTCGACCGCGCGCGCGGTCTTGGCCAGCACCGAGGGCGGCACGTAGACCGTGGCGTTCGGCGGCACGACGATCGAGTCGGCCAGGCCCGGCACGCCGATGTCGACGACCTGCACCGCCCCTTGCGCGCCTCCTTGCGCACCGCTGTCGAAGCGGATGATCCGCACCGCGTCGCCCGCGGCGGTCGGCAGGATGCCGCCGGCGGTGCCGAGCACCTGGGCCAGCGTCCGGGCGCCCGACAGCGTGACCGGGCCGGGCACCCGGACCTCGCCGAACACCATGGTGTTGGCCGGCACCAGCGACGCCAGCCGCACGCTCGGGCTGACCGAGGCGAGGTGATGCCGGTAGGCGGCGGCGAGCGCGGCCGAGACCTCGTTGACGGTGCGGCCGGCCGCCTGGACCGGCGGCACCATCGGCAGGTTGATCTTGCCGTCCGGCTCGATCGCCATCAGCTTGACGCGGCCGATGTCGGACCGCTGGGTCAGGTCGCGGAAGTCGTCGATCGGCGTGCGGAACTTGCGCAGCAGGACCGTGACGACCGGGTTGATCAGGACGTCGTCGTAGGTCTCGCGGATCAGGGTGGCGGCGCGCTCGGGCGACAGCCCGGCGACCATGATGCCGTTCTTGCCCGGAAGCGAGATCCGCCCGTCCGGCCGGACTACAACCGTGCGGTTGTATTCCGGATGGGTCCGGAAATCGACGTCGAACTCGTCGTTCGGGTTCAGCCGGTAGGTCGGCTGCACCACGCTGGAATCGATCAGCAGCGAGATCTCGAGGTTGTCGCCGACGTTGAGGCGGTAGTTCATCAGCCCGAGGCGCATGGTGCGCCCGACCTCCTCCTGCGCCGCAGCGACGACCGCCGGCGGCGCCTCCGGGATCGATCCCGTCTGAGCGACGTCACGAATCGCAGGGTGGGAGGCCTCCCGCGCCCGGGTCGCCATGCAACCCGACAGGGCGGCCGCACAGGCGAGGGCGACCGCGAGGCGGCCCGCCGTCCGGCCGCGCCGGCCAGCATCTCGATCGACAGGAGAAGCACACACCATCATAGGCCTTCAGCCGCACCATGCTCGGCCGCGCCCCGTTCGATAACAACTCCTGAACGTATCGCGGCACTCGGTACAATCTGAGAACCTGGTTAACGAACTTTGAAACCCCTGGGTCCGATCCGACCGTAAGTTGCATTCATTCGCGGGCGTGGCAGAGTGCGCAGACGCCCCGGGCCCCGGGTCCCGGTGGGTTCCGAACCCGGAAGCCCGGCCCACGAGATCCTGCCAGGGGAGCTGCTGTGAGGGGACTCGGTGCCGGGGGACTTGGTGCCCAGGGGACTCGGTCAGAGCACCGGCACGCCGCGGAACTTCGCGTGCTCGGACGGCTCCACGTGGATCACCACCACGGCGCCGGGGATCGTGGTCTCGAGCGCGTCCTCGAGCCGGTCGCAAATCTCGTGCGCCTCGCGCACGCTCATCTCGCCGGGCACCACGAGGTGGAAGTCGATGAAGGTCGCTTGGCCCGCGTAGCGCGTCCGCACGTCGTGCGCCTCCAGCGCGCCCTCGCCGTGCAGCGAGATCAGCGCGCGGATCTGCCCGACCATCTCGCCCGGCGCCGCCCGGTCCATCAGCCCGTCGACGGATTCGCGGACCATCTTCCAGCCGGACCACAGGATGTTCAGGGCCACCAGGCCGGCGACGACCGGATCGAGCACGGGGATGCCGGTCGCCAGCACCAGGCCGACGCCGACGAGCACGCCGCCCGAGGTGAACACGTCGGCGAGCACGTGGCGGCCGTCGGCGACCAGCGCCGGCGAGCGCCAGGCCTTGCCCCAGCGCAGCAGCGCCCACGCCCACACCGCGTTGATCACCGTGGCGCCGGCGTTGATGGCCAGCCCCAGGGCGGGGGCGTCGACGGGCTTCGGGGCCAGGATGCCGTGATACGCCTCGCGCAGGATCAGCAGCGACGCGACGATGATCAGCGCCCCCTCGATCACCGCCGAGAAGAACTCCGCCTTGTGGTGGCCGTAGGGGTGGTCGTCGTCGGCCGGCAGGCCGGCGACGCGCAGGGCCACGAACGCGCTGAGCGCCGCGACCACGTTGATGATGCTCTCGAGCGCATCCGAGTACAGCGCGAGGCTGCCGGTGAGCCAGTAGGCGAGGAACTTCAGCCCCGTGACCACCAGGCCGACGACGGCACTGGCGAGGGCGGCTTTCTGGGTGCGGCTCATGACGGGTCCGGGCGATCGACCCAGCGGCCTTAATCGACCGCGCCGGCACAAGGCCACGGCACAGGTTCAAGGCCACGGAACAGGTTCAAGGCGGCAGCACACCTTGCACCGCGGGGAATGGAACTTAGCCGCGGCTATCGCGGATCACGCGGCCAGAGCGGTCCCGTCGGCGCGTGCGGCTTCGCGCGCCTCGCTGCGCGCCCCCTGGGCCCGCGCGGCGGCGGCCTTGCGCAGGAGGCGGCGCCTCTGCCAGCCGAAGCGGGCCGCGGTGGCGAGCGCCTCGAGGCGGCCGGCCTCGCGCGCCCAGTAGCCGACGAGCCGCCCGTCGAGAGTGATCCGCTCCGCCTGCGCCGCCATGCATCCCTCTCCTCAGGCGATGGTGCTCGCCGTCGAACGTCCTCAGCAAAACGCCTAATGCGGCGCGGTGGGTTCCGTCGTCTCCTCGACGATCAGCGCCTCCGCCTCACCCTCGAACCCGCCCGCGCCGTCGGGGACCGGGGTGGCGGGCGTGCCGAACGGCGTGCTCGGATAGGCCTGCTCGAACCTTGCGCGCGCGTCGGCGGGGTCCTTGCCCTTGAGCACGATCTGCGGCTTGCCCGGCAGCGGCCAGCGCGGGTCGGCGGGATCGCGGGGACGCACGGCGTACCAGGGCATGGAGGCTCCAAGTCGAGACGGGAGGATCGCGCCTGCCGTGAACGGAAGCCGGTCCGGCGCGGTTCCACGCACGCCGCGCCGCATTGATTCCCGGCGCGCGCCGGTGCAGGTGCGGGCACCATGCGCGTGGACCTGTTCGATTTCGACCTGCCCGAGGCCAGCATCGCGCTGCGCCCGGCCGAACCGCGCGGCGCCGGGCGCCTGCTCGTCGTGCGCCCCGGCGACGGCCTGACCGATGCCCGCGTCGCCGACCTTCCCGGCCTGCTGCGCCGGGGCGACGCCCTGGTCTTCAACGACACCCGGGTGATCCCGGCGCGCCTTCGCGGCATCCGCACCCGGCCCGGCGCGCCCGGCCAGCGCACGGAGGTGATGCTGCATCTGCGCGAGGCGCCGGACCGCTGGCGCGCCTTCGCCCGGCCGGCCAAGCGCCTGGCGCCGGGCGACCGCGTCGTCTTCGGCCGGCACGGGGCAGGCGAGCCCTGCGAGCTCGGCGGCCTCGACGCCACCGTCGCGGCCAAGGGCGAGGGCGGCGAGATCACCTTGCGCTTCGACCTCGCCGGGCCGGCCCTCGACGAGGCCGTCGCCGCCATCGGCGAGCTGCCGCTGCCGCCCTACATCGCGGGCAAGCGCCCCACCGACGCGCGGGACGCCACCGACTACCAGACGGTCTACGCCCGCAACCCCGGCGCCGTCGCCGCTCCCACCGCCGGGCTGCACGTCTCCGACGGCCTTCTGGCGTGGCTGGACGCCGCCGGGATCGGCCGCCACACGGTCACCCTGCATGTCGGCGCCGGCACGTTCCTGCCGGTCAAGGCCGAGGACACAGCCGACCACCGCATGCACGCCGAGATCGGCTTCCTGGCGGCCGAGACCGCCGAGCGCCTGAACGCGGTGCGGGCGGCGGGCGGGCGGATCGTGGCGGTAGGCACCACCGCGCTGCGCCTGCTGGAGAGCGCGGCCGACGCGGACGGGCGCCTCCACCCCTTCGCCGGCCCGACCGAGATCTTCATCACCCCCGGCACGCGCATCCGCGCGGTCGACGCGCTGATGACCAACTTCCACCTGCCGCGCTCGACCCTGTTCATGCTGGTCTCGGCCTTCTCCGGCCTCGACACCATGCGCGCCGCCTACGCGCACGCGATCGCCGAGGGCTACCGGTTCTACTCCTACGGCGATTCGAGCCTGCTGTTTCCGGCCCAGGTCTGATAGGGCTGACCGACACCGCGCATCTCCCTCCCCCCGTCGCGGGGGAGGGTGGCCCCTGCGTGAACAGGGGTCTGGAGAGGGGAGCGCCGTATCCGGAAGCGTCGCTCCCCTCTCCCGACCCGCTTCGCGGGCCACCCTCCTCCGCAACCAAACCAGGCTTGCCCGATTTGGGCACCGGGTACACAGATCTCGGGCAAGCCCGAGATCTGTGGGGCGAGGGGGCGCTGCCCGAGGCAACCTGGAAGCCGTCTCACCTCAGCATGTCCGACACAGACTTCACCTTCGCCGTCCACGCCACCGACGGGCAAGCCCGCACCGGGGCGATCACCATGCCGCGGGGAACGATCCGCACGCCGGCCTTCATGCCGGTCGGCACCGCCGGCACGGTCAAGGCCATGTATGCGAGCCAGGTGCGCGCGCTCGGCGCCGACGTGGTGCTCGGCAACACCTACCACCTGATGCTGCGCCCGGGCGCCGAGCGGATGGCGCGGCTTGGCGGCCTGCACCGCTTCATGCGCTGGGACGGGCCGATCCTCACCGATTCCGGCGGCTTCCAGGTGATGTCGCTGTCGGCGCTCCGGAAGCTCGACGAGCAGGGCGTGACCTTCCGCTCGCATGTCGACGGCACCGCCCACCACATGTCGCCGGAGCGCTCGATCGAAATCCAGGGCCTGCTCGGCTCCGACATCCAGATGCAGCTCGACGAGTGCGTGCGCCTGCCGGCCGAGCGCGAGGCGATCGAGAAGGCGATGCGCCTCTCCCTGCGCTGGGCCGAGCGCTGCCGCACCGCCTTCGGCGAGCAGCCGGGCAAGGCTCTGTTCGGGATCGTGCAGGGCGGCGACGTGCCGGAGCTCCGGGTCGAGAGCGCCCGCGCGCTCGCCGGCCTCGACCTTAAGGGCTACGCCATCGGCGGCCTCGCGGTCGGCGAGCCGCAGGCGGTGATGCTCGCCATGATCGAGACGGTGGAGCCGCACCTGCCGCGGGCCAAGCCGCGCTACCTGATGGGCGTCGGCACCCCGGACGACCTGATGCGCTCGGTCTCGCGCGGCATCGACATGTTCGATTGCGTGATGCCGACGCGGGCCGGCCGCCACGGCCTCGCCTACACCCGCCACGGCCGGATCAACCTGCGCAACGCCCGCCACGCCGAGGACACGCGGCCGCTGGACGAGACCTCCTCCTGCGAGGCGGCGAGCGCGTATTCCCGCGCCTACCTCCACCACCTCGTCCGCTCGGACGAGATCCTGGGGATGATGCTGCTGACCTGGAACAACCTGTCCTACTACCAGGACCTCATGGCCGGGATGCGGGCGGCCATCGCCGAGGGCCGCCTCGCCGCGTTCTGCGACGCAACCCGCGAGGGCTGGGCCCGGGCCGAGCGCGACGCCGCCGCGGGCTGAGGCCGGGCGATGCCGGGCCGCGATGAGCCCGATCCATCGAGGCGCGCCTCCGCGCGACGGCCGGGCGCCGGCTCTCCGCCGGACCTCATGAGTCGTTTGCTCATGGGGCCTCGCCCAAGCGGTCCTCGCCCATGTGATCCTCGCCCATCAGACGCGGCATGGGCGCATCACGGATGCGCCAGCACCCGGTAGCTGCCGTCGGCCGCGTCCGCCCCCGTCTCCGCGGCGGCCTGCAGGCCCTCGACGATGCGGGCCGCCACCGGCAGGCGGTAGTGCAGGGCATCCCAGTAGTTCTCGTCGCGCGTCGTGATCGGCGAGGGCAGCCGGAAATCCACCACCAGCGCCCCCCGCGCCCGGCCGATCGCGGCGACGCGCGCCTTGCAGGCGGCCTCGCGCGCGCCCGCCGGCGTGCCGGCCGCCCCCTGCGCCGCCACGTGGACCGGCATGAAGGCGACGAGCTTGCGCGCCGCGCCCGGCACGGAGGCCAGCAGCGCATCGAACGCATCGAGCATGGGCATGGCGTCGCCGGCCTGGGCCGGGGGAGGCGTGCCCGGGCCGGCCGTCTCCGGATCGAGCGGGCTGCCGCCGCCATGGATGTGGCGCGCGGCGCGGACGGGGTCGTAGCTGGCCTCCGGCGGCGTGAACACGGAAAACCCGTCGCCGCGGTTGCGGGCCGGGGCGACGCCGAGGCGGTTGAGCGCGACCTGGGCCGCGATCCCGAGGCTCTGCCCGTTCACCTGCCGCAGCCAGCCCCAGGGCGCGCCCTCCGCATAGAGCCAGTCCGGGAACGGATGCGCGGTGCGGCGGGGCGCGTCGGCGGCGCACCACGTCGAATCGAGCGCGAACAGCACCGCGTGCACGGTGTTCCGGCGCAGGAACAGCCGCGCCAGCGTGCGCTGCTCGTCCGGCGTCGCGGCATTGACGGCCAAGTTGGCGAAGCGCGCCCCGAACGCCCGGTCGAGGGCGTTCGGATCGATGAGGCGCGCCGTCGAGGTGCCGAACACCGCCGCATCGTACCCGCCCGCGCGGGCGATCCGCGGATACATGAAGCGCTGGTTGCGATCCATGATCGCCCCCGGCCGGCCCGGGCGCGCGCGAAGGCCGTAGGGGTCCATCGCGGCGACGAAACCGATCGCGGCGAGGCCGGCCCCGAGGCCGGCGAGGGCGAAGGTCCCGGCGAAGCGCCGCCAGCGGCGGGAGGACGACGCCGGGGAGGAGAGGGGAGGGATCACGGCTAGCCTTCCGGCCCAAGGAGGGGGCGTTCGACCGCCGATGCCAGCAGACCATGGCGCCCGCGCGGCACGACGGCGCCCGCGCGCCTCGGATGCGACGCCGCGCGGGCCACGCCCATGTTGACCCGTCCGGCGGCCTCCCCTATTCCACCCACGCCTCCCCGGGCCCGGCCCGCGCGGCCGACCGCACGGCGGACGCGAGCGCGTAGCTCAGCTGGTAGAGCAACGGACTTTTAATCTGTAGGTCTTGGGTTCGAACCCCAACGCGCTCACCAACAATTGCAACTAGTTAGTACACTTTTCGCTTGCCGGTGACATAGGTAGGGTAACAGCAAGGGTAACAAAGCCTGGTAGAGCGACACCCGCGTGCCAATGTACCGGAAGCTCACCCCTCTGGCTGCGGATCCGCTGCAATCATAGCCTGAGGCGTGAAGCCTCTGATACCGCGCCTGCTTGTGCGGCACAGTCCGCAGCCCTTATCTCGTTTGTGGTCGCTTAACCGAGCGAGCGCACGATGCAATTTTTGGATCGGCTCAGATGACTGAGACCCCGCGCTTCGAACCCATTTATCCCGCCCATGCCATCGAGCGGTGCTCGGCAACCGTGACTTTCAGCGAGCCCGTTACCGAAAAGTTATTGCACAAAGTGCGGGCGAAAGCCGGGCCTCTATTCTCACAGCTTCAAATGGGCGCGCAAGTTCAGTCGCAACTTTCTATCGAGATAGACCCACAAAGCGGCGTCGCCACACCAAAGCAATCTGGCTTCGGTGCAATCGTGTATTCAAATATAGACCGGACACTTAATTGTATTGTTACACCTGGAGCGCTGATCTGGAATAATTTAAGATATGTTAGGTGGCAACCTTTTATAGGCAAATAGAACAAACAATACTACATCTATTGAATGTTATTTGCGACTCTGTGGATATTACGGCGATAAAATTAGAGTACTCTGATAGATTTTACTGGTCCGGTGATTGGGAGAATTTTGACAGCAAAAAGCTGCTTAGAGACGATCGAGGCATGTGGTGCGAGGTTGCAAATCGCAGCAAGCGTGAATGGCATTCTCACTCTGGTTGGTTCGACAGCATATCAGACCGATCGAAGAGGCTTATTAATATCAACGTCGATGCCGTTAGCGCCGCTCGCCCTGGGGAAAATCAAACCTCACCTTCCATATCCATTCTAACCCTGATTCAAGACCAAATTATTGAAGCCGCGGATGATGCTGACGCTGCAAGCCAGGGTAGCTTCACAGACGCAATTTCGCAGCTTGATAAGCAGCACGTGGCCTTGAAAGACATCCTGGCTGAGGTAATTGTCCCCGAGATGGCAGACCGAATCACTTTGAACCCTCCGAGCCGGTGATATGCAGGCGCTTGATGGCACCACGCTTGATCCACAGGCGGCATGGGAGCGTATGTTCAATCCCGTAGCTGCGGAGGTGAGAACCGCCGGAGATCGGCCGACGCCTTATGTGCATAATCGCGCCAAGCCGGTGCGAGGGCAGAAACTTGTTCGCAACAGGGCTGCCACGGATGCATCATCGGATCATGGCGAGACACTTTCCACGTCGATCCCTGTTTCCGATGTTGATCGTACGTTTTTCGACCCTTGGTTTTCTCGAACCATGGAATTGCTCGCTGCGGCCAGAGAGCCTGCTGCGCCAGACGCGAAAGAGCGTGCGGCGATCATAGACACAGCAGAGATGCTCGCCGCATTTCTGTCTGAAGTTGATCCCAGTTTTCGCCCCCAGCTTATGGTGGACGAGGACGGAAATGCCAGCTATGGAACGTCGGTCGAGGACTATTACCTCAATCTAACCATCGACCTGCCGGGCAAGATAACTTGGTATGCCGTCGTTGATAATAAAGAGTACTTTGAAGAGTCGGCTCCATTCAATGGCCGAAACCTTCCGAAGCTGCTGCGCAACGTCCTTCAGCTACCTACTGCTTGAGCCTGAGGCTTGCCGGCAGTGCCGGAGGGCTTTTAGTTGCGAAACAGACGCCCGCGTTACTGAAGTTAATGCGGCAGCCGGCTCGCCAGGCGCATGCGAAAGCTACAAGGCGAGTTTACGCTCGCCTGGTCGAGTCGCGGATGTGGAAAATCTTCATTACCTCGTGACCGAACCACAGGACCAAGCATTCGATTTGCGGAGCGGCAAGCTTTTGGCCGGCGTTCTGATCCAATTAGAGAAAAAAGGCCTCAGTGCTCTACGCCAAAATGCTGCAAATCAAGAGTTTGAGATAACTTTCAAGCTATTAAAAGATGCATCTATAGAGCGCGGCAAAGAACGATTTTGGCATTCGGTAGCAACGATGCCGGCAGGCAGCGTTAGGGCCAAAGACAGCGAAAAGATTTCCGCCGTATACGATACCTCAGTGGAAAATCGACGTCATCAGGCTGATATTATGGGCATATCCACAGAGAGAAAGCAAAAAGAGCGCAACAAAAAAGCTCTTCTTGATGTGATGAACTTAAACATAACTTCCACCGACGAGTTTCGTGGGGGAGTTTTCTCACATCACGCGCGGCCAGTCTAATCTATTCCTCTATAATGGGTAGATCTTAGCTCCGATCCTGTCGCGTCTTGATATAATTTGCTGATGCGGGCTGCATTATTGGGCAGCCCCGACCGACCGCCCTCACAAATTGCCGGCATCGCCTGGCCGCGTGTCGGGTCGATCACCTCGCCGGCCGGATCAGGCCAGCGGTGCACGATCGATGATGAGCAGGCGTTGCGGCATGTGATGAGGCGGCCTCCGCCCCTCAATCCAATTCTATCTGCCTGATGAGCCAGAGACGGGGGAGAACTACCAACTCGGCTAGGAGCGATGAGGCTTCTTCGGCAGAGCCTTGTCCAGCAGGGCCCTAATCTCCCGCAGGTTACCGTCGACGACCGGGCCGTGATCGCCGTCCTCCAGCACCTCTACGAACGTGCGAATGTGCGTCAGAGCCTCAATCGGGTCCAAAGGCTTCGCGAAAAATCCCGACGTACCGTCACGGATGCCGACGACGTTGGCGGGAAACGCTTCCGGATGTGGGCCCCGAGGACCACGGCAAGTCATGTTCAGCTCCTAAAGCGGACACACTCCTTTATAGCATGCGAGCAGATGCACGAAAAAGCCCGCCGCAGCTGGTGCCGGGCGGGGTGAGTTTCGGGCCAGAAGGCATCAAAAGTTGTCGCACTGCTGTGTTGATCGTGCGAACACTTTTGTGTGCTGCAGCGATGATGTCGCTGTAACACGGCCCTCATTGGGCGTTTCTTCCCTTAGACTTCGGGCCATCACTTTGGGGGTGGCCCTTTTTGTTGGGCGTCTAATAGCTTGAATGAACTCACTTTAGAAGCATTATTTTTCGTCATTTGAGCGATTTTTCAATCGTGTGGGCTATTTATGCATAATACCAGCTGTGAGACAGGCTGAGCTAGTCCGGCCTCCTTCTTTCCCAATGGCTTTCTCAAACTCGCAGCCGTTACCCTGCCACTGGCTAGCGCCCCACGAGATGCGATCGGGCCGGGGGTGACCTCAGCCCCTCAAGCGACGGCCTCCAGCAATTGCCCCGGGAGCGGGCTCCAAGCTCCAGCGATCCGGCCAGCGGACCGCGCCTTTATCTGGTCGAGGATCACGTCGAGGGAACCGTCTGGCCGCTGCTGCACCTGTGCCGTGACTGGCTCGCCGTTGTTGATGACGTTGCCCTTAGAAAGTGCGGCGTTGGCTTTCGCTGGTGTCCACTCGGACACCACTCGACAGGTCGTCGGCAACGCGTAGGGTCCTTTGCATGCGTTACCCCCTGCTCGCCGCCATTGTCATGTTGCAGGGTGGGGGCGCATTCGCTGCTGAACCGATCGTCGGGCGCGCCAGCGTCACCGATGGCGATACTGTGGTGATCCACGGGACCCGCATCCGTCTCTTCGGGATCGACGCGCCGGAGAGCGCTCAGGTGTGTGAGGACGCCTCTGGCAAGGAGTATCGCTGCGGCCAGGTCGCGGCTCTCGCGCTGTCCGATCGGATCGGCGAGGCGCCGATCTCATGTGAGCCTCGGGATACCGACCGCTATGGTCGCACCGTTGCCATCTGCAGGAAGGGCTCCGAGGACCTGAACGCCTGGATGGTCGCGCAGGGCCATGCTGTCGCATTCCGGCGCTACTCGAGCGACTATGCCGAACAGGAAGCACAGGCACGGGCGGCCAAGCGCGGGGTCTGGGCTGGCACGTTCGAAGACCCAGCGGGCTGGCGTAGGACAAGTCGAGGTGGAGCAGCGGCGCGAGCGGCCGATGAGCCGACGCCGGCCGGCTCAAACGCTTCGATGACCTGCACGATCAAGGGCAACATCTCGGCCAAGGGTGATCGGATCTACCATCTGCCGGGTACGAGCGCCTACACGCGCACCGTGATCGACGAGCGGGCCGGCGAGCGCATGTTCTGCACCGAGGACGAGGCGAAAGCTGCCGGGTGGCGGTCCCCGCGCGGATGAAATGGATCCAAAGGAGGCGGCGTTCAGACGCCAACCATGAACCAGAGTCCGACGCCCACCCAATTCGATCGGGGTGCGCCCATCGAGACGCTCGCCGGCACGATCGAGCGCGTCACCTTCCACAACGCCGAGACCGGGTTCTGCGTGCTCAAGGTCCAGGCCCGGGGCAAGCGTGACCTCGTACCGGTGATTGGTCATGCACCTGCCATTGCCGCCGGTGAGTGGATCACGGCAACCGGGATCTGGTTCACCGATCGGCAGCACGGACTCCAGTTCAAAGCCGACACGCTCAAGGCCACGCCACCGACCGGGGTCGAGGGCATCGAGCGTTACCTCGCCTCCGGCTACATGAGGGGCATCGGGCCGGCCATGGCCAAGCGCATCGTGACGCTGTTCGGTGAGGCCACGTTCGAGATCATCGAAGCCGATCCCGAGCGCTTGAAAGAGGTCTCCGGCATCGGCCCGACGCGGGCGGCCCGCATCGTTTCTGGCTGGGCCGAGCAGAAGGCCGTGCGCGAGATCATGATCTTCCTACACGCGCACGGGGTCGGCACGGCGCGCGCGGTTCGGATCTTCAAGACCTACAGCCACGAGTCGATCGTCGTGATGACCGAGGACCCATACCGGCTCGCGCGCGACATCCGCGGCATCGGCTTCCGCACGGCGGACGCGATCGCGATGCGTCTCGGGCTGACCAAGGAGGCGCCACAGCGGCTGCGGGCTGGCGTGTCGTTCGCGCTGCAAACCGCCATGGACGAGGGGCATTGCGGTCTGCCGATCGAACGGCTGATCGTGCTCGCCCAGAAGCTCCTCGAGGTCGATATCGCTCTTGTCCGCACCGCCGTCGCCGACGAGCTCGCGCGTGGCGAGGAGGTCATCGCCGATACGGTCGAGGCCGAGCCCTGTGTCTTCCTGAAGGGCCTGCACGCTGCCGAGCGCGCGATCGCCGAACGGCTCATCACCCGGGCTCGCGGCTTACCATCATGGCCCAGCATCGACCTCGACAAGGCTCGCCCCTGGGTCGAGGCGAAGACCGGCAAGATGCTGTCGCCCTCTCAGGCCGAAGCCATCCGTCTGATGCTGGCCTCGAAGCTCTGCGTCATCACCGGCGGTCCCGGCGTCGGCAAGACTAGCACCCTCGATTCGCTCCTGCGCATCCTGACGGCCAAGGGTGTGAAGGTGCTGCTCGCCGCACCCACGGGGCGTGCCGCCAAGCGGATGACCGAGCAGACCCGGCTCGAGGCCAAGACCATCCACCGGCTGCTGGAGATCGATCCGAAGCGCGGCGGCTTCTCCCGCAACGAGGAGAACCCGCTCGACTGCGACCTGCTCGTGCTCGACGAGTGCTCGATGATTGACGTGCCATTGATGAACGCCTTGCTGAAGGCGGTGCCCGAGCGCTCAGGGCTTCTGCTCGTCGGCGATGTCGATCAGCTCCCCTCGGTCGGTCCAGGCCAGGTGCTGGCCGACCTCATCGCGTCTGACCGCGTGCCGGTGGCGCGACTGACCGAGGTGTTCCGCCAGGCAGCCGAGAGCCGGATCATCGTGAACGCCCACCGCATCAACCAGGGCCAGATGCCGGAGCGGCCACAGCCGGGCGAGAAGGCCGACTTCTACCTGATCGAGATCGACGACCCGGACGTGGGCGTTGGCAAGCTGATCGAGGTCGTGACCAAGCGCATCCCGCGCTCGTTCGGTCTCGATCCAACCCGGGACGTCCAGGTCCTGACGCCGATGCTGCGGGGCTCGCTCGGCTCGCGCAACCTCAACCACGAGCTTCAACGCGTGCTGAACCCGAACCCGGCTCAACAGATCGAGCGCTTCGGCTGGCGCTTCGCTCCCGGCGATCGGGTGATGGAGACCCAGAACGACTACGACCGCGACGTCTTCAACGGCGATCTCGGCATGGTGGCGCGCATCGACGAGGAAGAAGGCGCGGTCGTGGTCACCTTCGATGGGCGTGAGGTCGTCTACCCCTACGGCGAGCTCGACACGCTGGTGCCAGCCTTCGCTACGACGATCCACAAGAGCCAGGGCTCGGAGTATCCTGCCGTGGTGATCCCGATCGTGACGCAGCACTTCAACATGCTGGCGAGGAACCTGCTCTACACCGGCGTCACCCGCGGCAAGCAGCTCGTCGTGCTGATCGGGCAGCGCAAGGCGATCGGCATGGCGGTGCGGGGTGGGAGCGCGAGGCGGCGCTGGACGAAGCTGCGGGAATGGTTGGCTGGGCCATATCAGGCACCATCGCCCCGCGATTCGCGAGCAACCTCCATGATCTCGGCGTCCCGCAGCGGCGGCTGAAACTGCAATGCCTCCTCCACCAGCGCCTCCAGCCACGTGCGCCACTCCTCCGACGTGGTCAGCAGCGCTGGCATCGCCTTCGGATGCACCGGCCCGACGACGCCGTTCGCCTCCGTCGTGAGGAAGGCGTAGAGCCGGTGTTCCTCCTCGACCGGCTCGTCGCGCTTCGGGCCGCGCACGCCCGTCCACGGTCGCCAGGAAGAACGTTGTTTTGTGTCATGTCATGCGGCTGTAGGTGCCGCTCTCAGTCGCCGGGATCAGGAACAGTGTACGCATTGCGACACGCTCGGGCATGGTTCTAAATTCGGTGCATGTCCGCACTGAAATCACGCCGCATCAGATTTAGCGCATTGGCGACGCTCAGCGTCCTCACCGGACGAGCAGTTGCCGAGGATGGTCCATCGATCGCTTGGCCGGAGCCTGGTAGGCGGGCCACGATCAGCCGACCGTTCGGAGGCTCAACCATCGCGGTCAGCGTTTCGTCACGCACGGCCGGCGCTATCGATAGCCTGACTTGGACCGACACGCAGTTCATCAACGCCCACGACCACGGTCGCGAACTACAATCAGCCTCGTCCTACGACGGTTACGGTGAGTGCCTCAACCCGACCGAGGCCGGCAGTGATGGGGACGCCAATGGCCCAAGCAGTTCAAGTTTACTCACCGCTCTTGAGATAGGCCCGGCGATGCTGCTGACGCGCACCCAGATGGCCTACTTCATGTCGCCGGGCCGGCCGGTTGGGAGTTGCCCGAAAGGCCCCGGCCCTTACAACTCACCGCGTTCTGACGACGTCCTGACGAAGCGGGTCACCCTCGGGAGTGCAGGTGTCGCCAACGCGATCGAATACCGCGCGACCTTCACCACCGCGCAGGCTCACGACTCGGCCACGTTCGAAGTCGCGACCGCCTACATGCCGCCCGACTTTGCCCATTTCTGGAGCTTCGACCCGGCGACGGCCCAGGCCGCCGTGCTCTCGCCAGAGGCTGGGGAGCAGAGCCTACCGGTGATTCTGTCCACCGCAGACGGCTCGCGGGCAATGGGCGTCTACAGCCCGAGCCTGCCTCAGCCGGCGCTGCCGAACGCTGGCTATGGCCGCTTCGATTTCTCGACACTGCCGGGGGCCGGCAACGCCACGGTAAAGTGGAACTGCGTGTTCCGCGCGAACGCGATCCCAGCCGGTGACCACACCTACACCTGCTACGTGGTTGTCGGCACGCTACAGGACGTGAAGGACGGTATGCGCGTTCTGCGTACTGCGCTCGGTGGTGTCCCGGCGCCTGTCGTACAATCGAACGCCACACAGATGCCGCACGCTGAAGTCGCCACGGGTGTCGCGCTCTTTGTTGGAATAGAGGCCGGTTGCAACGCTGGCGTGGTCACAGTCGATCCTGGGTACAAGGGATGCGCTACGGCGCCCGTGGGCTCAACAAGAGCGCGGCCTACTTCATCCGGAGATGTGGCCGTCTTTGTCGGCACGGCAGTTGGGCTCGATGCGGGACTTGTCACAAGCAACCCAAACCATCTCAACGCCGGCACGCGGCCTATCGGCTTCCTTACCAACGTCGGCTCAGACGGAACCCCGCTCTATGTCGGCACGCAAGGAGGCTGCAACGCGGGAGTTGTTTCCACCAACCCGGCCCATCTCAATTGCCGCAGTGCTCCACTCGGATCCGCAGCGCGCTAGGACGTGTAAAGGTTGCCAGGCGCGGAGCTTCATGAGCACCTGTCTTGAGGGATGAAACGCGCAACCTGGGAAGGTTCACCCGATGCAGCAGGGCATGCCCGACGCTGACAAAGCCGCTCGGACCATCGCCGAGAATGTCTACGCGGCGTTCTACCGGCAGGAGACGATACCAGCCCAATCGCCTGAGGAGCAGACGATCGTCACGCGGCTCGTGGAGGCGATCCGACCGCAGATCAGCAGTGGCTCCCCGGGTGCAATCGTCGAGGTTGCTAACGCCGCGTTGTCGGCCTGGGAACAGCGTGATCCAGATGTGAGTGGCCCTCGCGTTGTAGCCATCAATCAGACGGACGGCGCCGTTACGATGCGGTTCTGGTAGGGGCTGTGCCTTTAAGCCCCGTCGCGCTTCGCACCACGCGCGACGATCTTGAGAGCGCCGTCGCGCAAGGGCCGCTGCAGTTTGGCGGCTTCCGGCCATTCAGCGGACAACCACGTTTCGTGTTCGTCCTCAGTGGTGAGGATCGCCGGCATTGCCTTCGGGTGGATCTCTCCGACCTCGGCATTCGGCTCCGTTGTCAGGAAGGCGTACAGGTCGTCCTCGGTTTCGCCGTCCTTGACCTTCCGGACGGATTTCCACCCGTCGAGCAGGATGCCGGCGAAACACGCCAGCGGGCGGTCTTCTCCGAGCGCAAACCAAATGTCACCCCCGGCCTTCGCATTGAACTCGCTGAACGAGGTCAAGGGCACGAGGCAGCGGTGCTGTGGCTTCAGCCACCGGCGCCAGTGCGGCGACCGGGTGTTGCGGACGTTGGTGACGCCTGCATCGACCTTTTTGCCCTTAAGTGCGAACTCGGGCGACGGCATGCCCCAGCGCATCATCGCGAGCGTGCGTTCGCCCTCCAGCATCCGCACGACCGGCGCCATTGTGTTCGGGAAGATACCGGGCAGCGGCGGCAAATTGCCGGCGTCATCGCGCTGGACGCCGAACGCCTTCCGGATCGCGTCCTGACCCTTGTTGAGACTGTAGAGGTTGCACATGCCGGTACCGTGCGACGGCCAAGTGCGCGAGGGCAAGTCCCTCCGTTCGGTCAGCTTCCCTCGACGCCGATTGCGGCCCGGTACGTCTAACCGATCAGGGCGCGCGGGCTGGCATCTAACACTGATGGGATCCGCGTCTTTTTGGACTGAGCGCCCGCCGTGGATCGGCCTCATTAACCGATCACCGGCATCCTACGATCCATCGTAAGGGTTCCAGCGTGCCGAAGATCCCCACCGTCGCCGTAGCCGGATTGTGGTCCGCGATCACCGTGGCGGCGCTCGGCGTCGTTGCGATGGATCAGGCGCAATCGATGCGCCGCGCCGACGCCATCACCGCGCCGGCCGCCATCGCGGCCGATCCCGCGACCACGGCCGCGATCATCCTCACCGACGCGACCGGCAACCGATACCGGAAGCGGGTCGACTGAGAGCCGCTAGCTCGGCTGCTCCTCGGTCTGCGCGATCACGGCCGCGTCGTCCATCGGCGGCGTCGGGCCGAGGTCGGGCATCGGATCGCCGGTCGGCTCCTGGGGGCCCGGCGACGGATCTCCGATCGGCGGCGGATCGGTGCCCGGCTATCCGGTCGCTACATCCAACTCCCGTCGTTGATCCGCGAACGAATTGGCGGACGTTCGGCGAGTGAGTGCGCGTGAGAAATTCCTGCCGCGAGCGCATGGGCTGCTGACGAATAGGATTGCGTGGATCGGGAGGGGTGAAAGCCAGCTGTGGTCACCGACCACCGAAAACGTTCCCTATCGCTCCGGCATGCAGAAACGGCGACGCTATGGTTGGGCAGCGTTGGGATTTGCATGTTGCAGCATGCCATGGCCGCTCGCCCGAACTATGGCCGGGAGATCGTCGAGGGTGCTCGTCTCGACAACCGCACCCCGGCAGCTATCCTGCTAGGATGCGCATAGCCCTTACCGCCCTCGCACTCGTCGCTATGGCCGGAGGTGCCAGCGCACAGCAGCAGATGCCGACCGTCCCGGAGCTGCTGACGGCTGAAAGGAAGGCTGTCCGACGTCAGCACCTGTGGGACAGAATGAGGGTCTTCACGAACGGAGGATGGCTGGTTCATCGTAGCCCCTGAGGAGCGAAGATGAAGCAGACATCCGGACCGGCCAAGAAGCCGGCAGAAGCGGTGATCAAGGACATCCGTCGGGCCACACGTCGGCAGTTCTCGTCCGAGGAGAAGATCCGTGTGGTGCTGGAAGGCTTGCGTGGCGAGGACAGCATCGCGGAGTTGTGCCGACGTGAGGGGATTGCCGCCTCGATGTACTACGGCTGGTCCAAGGAGTTCCTGGAGGCTGGCAAGAAGCGCCTGTCCGGTGACACGTCTCGTGCGGCCACCACGGATGAGGTGCGGGATCTCCGTCGCGAAGCGGGGGCGCTGAAGGAGGTCGTAGCTGATCTCGTCCTGGAGAACCGTTTGCTTAAAAAAAGCATGAGCGGGGCTGGGGGCGACGAGGCATGAGGTACCCGGCCCCCGAGAAGCTGGAGATCATCCGGCTGGTCGAGCAATCCCACCTGCCGGTGCGTGCCACCCTGGACAAGCTCGGCATCACGCGCTCGACGTTCTACCGCTGGTACGACGCCTACCAGCGCGGCGGCCCCGAGGCGTTGAATGACCATCCTTCGCAGCCGAGCCGGGTCTGGAACCGTCTACCTGCAGAGATCCGCGAGCAGATCGTTGCCTTGGCTCTGGAGCAGCCTGAACTCAGTCCGCGTGAGCTGGCGGTGCGCTTCACCGACGAGCGGCGCTACTTCGTCTCGGAAGCGACCGTCTACCGGTTGCTCAAGTCTCAGAACCTGATCACCAGCCCGGCCTATATCGTCATCAAGGCCGCCGACGAGTTCCGCGATAAAACCACCGCGCCCAACCAGCTTTGGCAGACGGACTTCACCTACTTGAAGGTCGTTGGCTGGGGCTGGTACTACCTGTCGACGGTCCTGGACGACTTCTCACGCTACATCGTCGCCTGGAAGCTGTGCACGACGATGCAGGCCAGCGACGTCACCGCCACGCTCGACCTGGCGCTGGGTGCGGCTGGGCTCGATCAGGCGCGGGTGATGCCGCGGCCACGCCTGCTCTCCGACAACGGTCCAAGCTACGTCGCCAGCGACCTGGCTGACTGGCTCGGCATTCGGGGCATGACCCACATCCGCGGTGCGCCATGCCATCCGCAAACGCAGGGCAAGATCGAGCGTTGGCATCAGACACTCAAGAACCGCATCCTGCTCGAACACGCGTACTTGCCCGGCGAGTTGGAGACGCAGGTTGCCGACTTCGTCGAACACTACAACCATGCCCGAGCCCATGAGAGCCTGAGCAACCTCACGCCCGCCGACGTCTACTTCGGACGCGGCGAAGGGATCCTGGCCGAGCGGGAACGCATCAAGCGCCAGACCCTGATGGATCGCCGCTTGCGCCACCACGCGCAGGCTGCCTAACCTCTTACCCCAGATGAACCAGAGCCTCCGCTCCTGAACACCGCTGAATGTCCCAAATCATCTGACGACGGACAACCGGCTGGCTTTGGACCGGGCTGATTGAGAGGATCAGCCAGGACCAAAGGAGTTGGACATGCGGCGAGGCCAGAAGACGAACGCGGAGCAGGTCGTGCTCAAGCTGCGTCAGATTGAGGTGCAGACGGCCCAGGGCAAGAGTTTGGCCCTTGCATGCAGGGAGGCGGAGATCTCCGAGCAGAGTTACTACCGCTGGCGCAAGGAGTACGGCGGCCTTCAGGTCGATCAAGCCAGGAAGATGAAGGATCTGGAGCGCGAGAACGCTCGTCTGCGCCGGCTCGTCGCCGACCTTTCTCTAGAGAAGCAGGTGCTGGCGGACGTCGCCTCGGGAAACTTGTAGCCCCCGAGCGACGCAGGCAGGCGGTGAACGGCATCCGCGAGAAGTACGGCCTCTCGGAACGTCACGCCTGCCGGATCGTCGGTCAGCACCGCGGCACGCAACGCTACGTGCCTACCGTGCTGGCCGACGAGGATGCACTGACCCAGGCCATGATCGCCCTGGCGTCCGAGTACGGACGCTACGGCTACCGCCGAGTCACCGCGCTGCTACAGGCAGCCGGCTGGCAGGTAGGCAAAGACCGGGTTCAGCGCATCTGGCGTCGCGAGGGGCTGAAGGTCCCCAGCCGACATAGACCCCGCAGCCGCTTGTGGCTGAACGACGGCTCCTGCGTGCGGCTACGACCGCTTCATCGCAATCACGTCTGGAGCTTCGACTTCGTGCAAGCCCAGACGCACGATGGGCGCTCTCTGCGCATCCTAACGCTGATTGACGAGCACAGCCGTGCCTGCCTCGCGCTGAAGGTGGCGCGGCGCATCAACAGCGTCGGCGTGATCGAGGCGCTGGCCGACGCGATGTGCCTGCACGGCATCCCGGAGCACATTCGCTGCGACAATGGCCCAGAGATGATCTCCAAGGCGTTGCGCAAATGGGTCGCCAAAGCTGGCTCACAGATCCAGTACATCGCGCCAGGATCCCCGTGGGAGAATGGCTACTGCGAGAGCTTTAACGGCAAGCTGCGCGACGAGTGCCTACGCCAGGAGATCTTCTACTCGCTGAAGGAGGCGCAGATCGTGATCGGTCTCTGGCAAACCACCTACAACCGCGTTCGACCGCATTCGTCGCTGGGCTATCGGCCGCCCGCGCCCGTCAGCTACCCGGGTCTGGCCTTCCGGCTACCCATGGCCGCCACCATGCAGTAGCCTCTCAATTGGCTCGGTCCAAAATACCGGTCAGGTCACCTGCAAGCGTAGCTCTCAGGTCATATTTCCGGTTTATCGTTCATTCGTAAAAACGGCTTTCTGTATTTCTGTGAGAATGGTTTCAATGATGGCCAAACACGACCGCGTCGCCCTCATGACGGAGCGATAAACTTGGGATTGCCACCGTCACGCGCATCCCGCGGCCACACAGGCCCATTAGAGCGGTAACCACCTTCCAGCAACCCGTAAAATCGCAAAAACGGTTTTCTGTGACCGTACAAAGGCTCGATTAGCACCGCTGATTAGACTGGGGCTTAGCCCCGCTGGCAGTCCACCGCCGGGCGGCTGGGCAGGGAGCAAGGCCGGAAGGCGCAGCGTGCCTTGAAGCCGGACCTGTCAACTGGTCTCTGCCCAGTGAAGCGGTCGAAGGCTTCCGGGTCGCATCAGCGACCGTCACTGACAAGCGAAAATCGCCGCCGGCGGGTTGCGGGAGTCGTTGGGGGGGGCGCGAGTAGGGCGCGTCCAGCAGGGGACACCATGGCTCTCAGAGGTTAGGCGCGAGCGCCGGATCGACCTGCCCGTTGACGATGACGACGCTTGGCGGGCAGACCAGGGGGAAAGCGGCTGTGGACCGCGTTCCAGGTGGCGGCATCGGGACAGAGCCACCGGGTCAGGGTCTCCATCTCATGATGGGCGTGCTGCAGATCCCGCTGCACGATTGGCTCGTAGTGAGCGATCCGGTTTCGCAAACTGCGGATGTCGTCGAGTTTCCCGGGCACGTTCTTGCGCTGCAGGCCCTGCGAGCTCAAAAAATCGGCTACAGGACGCCCCAAAGATGGCTCTGGTGGCGATTGAACATGCCGGTCCATAACCTGAAGCTGAGTTCCGCCACCACATGCCCCCGCGTCAGCCGTGATCCGAGAGAGGCCATTTTTGGTGTGCCTCATGGACCTTTTGTTGAAGAAGGTAGGGCCGAACCACGGCGGAATCGCTGTACCAGGTCGCAGAGAACCGGGCGCTCAGCGCATCATCGACCCTATTTCGCAGGACGACCTCAAGGGTATGCAGCGGCGTATCTCGGATCTGACTTTGGAGAAGCTGATCCTGAAGGAGGCAGCCTCGGGAAACTTCTGAGCCCGGCTCGCCGCCGGGCTTGCGTCGACTACGTCGTTGCCGAGCACGGCGCGTCGGAACGCTTCGCCTGTCGTGTCCTGGGGCAACATCGCTCGACCCAGCGCAAATGCGCCGTCGTGGTTGAGGATAAGGCCGCTGTGACGGCCGCCATCGTCGCCCTGGCGCTGCAGTATGGGCGCTACGGCTATCGTCGAATCACGACCTTGCTCCGGCGTAACGGCTGTACGGTGAACGTGAAGCAAGTCGATCCTCCGACAGGCTCAGGATGAGGGCCTCTGGCGCCGCCAGGTCCTTAAAGTTCCCTCTCGCCATTCGAAGCGGTCGCGCCTCTGGCTCAACGACGGCTCCTGCCTGCGACTGCGCCCGAAGCGGCCTGACCATGGTGTTATAATTAAATAAAAGCTAGAATTAACACGGAGGATCAGTGTCAAGCTGTTCTATGATAATAAAACTGCACAAATAAACTGTAATTTACAACCAACTGACCAATAAATATTAAAACTAGGCGGATCATAAATTATTTTACCTTTTTCAAATCAATGCTTGGCCTATTTTATTTTCTAAGTAAATATCATAATTTCATAAGACATCCCGACCTATAACACCCAGATGCTATTTAATTATATAAATCCATCGGAAGGCACTATTTGAACAACGGTCCATACGCCACCTACAATGTCAAAAATCATTAACTTTGAGCCCATAGACCTTTCTGGCCGCCAGCTAAGCTTGGGCATTATTTTGTAAGGCCGTTTATATTTTATTGATGGCAGCGTATCTTAAGATAGGTTTTTTTAATAATCGTGCAAAGGCGAATCCTCCGCAGATGAAGAAGGAAAAATTATCGTTAGTCGAATAATCTACATATGCAGCAAGACAAACGGCACAAATAATAAAAAATATTAGCCGTAGAACATCTCTATTATATAGACTGTTATTCATTCCATTACGATATAAATAATAACGGAATGACATTTGAGAGATTTGACTAAATACTAATGTTAGCCCAGCAAATGTTGGGGCGATTAACAAAAATACTGATAGATACTTAGTGGCTTGAAGAAATGGATATAAGTATACTCGCAAGTTTATTGGAAGCATATTATAGAAGTAAAATATAGTCCTTATGGCAAGAAGCGCTATTATCCATATAACTTCAGACAGAATAAAGTTGGCACGAATAATATCGCATGAGGAGCCAATTATTATACCAATAGTGCCAAGCCCGGAAGCCCATAGCCATGCATTAATCTTGATAGGATAGTTTTTGTATTCCTTAACTTGTGGCGTCACAGAGGGATGTATTTCTTTCAATGCTGCTGTCATATCATTTTCATAGTATCCTAGCTCATAGATGCACATCACAGAAATTATTAACCAAGGTACAATAAGGAAAGCCTGCAAAAAAGAGGAAAAATTATAGCCTATAGCGGCGATTGAGATAAGTATGTCAACAAAAAATAACTGATCTACCACATATAATTTCGGATATTTTGCCGCTATCGTGTAGCGCATAGGCAGATATAGCTTGTGACTTGATTTACGATCATCCCCTTGCGGATCGATAAGTAAGCCATTCCGAACAAATTGAAGCAAGTCTTGATCGTCAAGAGAATCGGTGATGCAGGTTGAATTCTTCGTCGCCTCATCGGGTAGTACCATTTGCACGAGTTTAAGCTTTCCCAGACTAAAAAAACCTAAGCTTGCAATGGCTGGGGTTGCAATAAGTCTTGCACTCTGCCACCGACTTCCCTTTAGTAATGGTTTTATAATCCAGCATATGCCAAAACTTGCGATTATAGTACGCTGAATATCCCCCTCTGAAAACGCATTTGAAACTACTCGGCTGTTGAATTTTTCGAAAATTGATGGCGCACGTCGCCTCCATAAAAATATATTCCACGGCGTAAGAATGGCGATCGTACTGCAGCAGGCGTAATCTCGCAGACGGTAATAGTGAGGGAGACCAAAAATTTTCCAGGGAATCAGGTGTCTAGCTATAAAATCTATTAACGAGATAAGGAAACTAGGCTCGCAGTTTTGGATAAACATCTCAGTGCTATTGCTTGCAAACAAGGTATGATCAAAATCGAGTATTATCAGGGCATTTTTATCCTCGGCCTTATCTGAGATCAAATTTGGCATACTAGTTCTTTGCATCGAAACAGCCTTTTCTCTCCTTGCTGAATATATTTTTGAATTTATATTGATTTATTATAATATAGATCATATAAGGGTACCCACTGAAGGGGTTGGGATGCAAATTTATTAAAAATATATCAGAGTGGCTCCTGAAGTATATATCAGGGCATTTTATTCCTGTGATTGTGGCATTTAGGATATGGTACGATAATACATTTGCTTGCCTTGTGGGTTAGAAATGCGCCGCACTCCTGTTTTTCATTGCTGTCAAGTTTAGGATGTCTCTTGCTCAATCTACTAGCATAGTCTCAGTCGCAATCGAAGAATGTCTCAGGACATCACGCTTGCATTAGAGCCGTTTCCAAGGGGGGGGCGGCGAGTTTGGTTCGGCAGGGTTAACGGGTGAAGGAGGCTGTGATGCCGTGACCGTTATCCGTGCATCTGTGTGAACGTGTCGTGGCCGCCGTGTAGAAGAGTGCGTCCTGCCATCGGGCTGTCGTGCAGCTTTGGGGGCCGCGTATCAAGCGCCAGCTGCTGGTCGGAGCGCTTTCACCACAAGGGCCGGGCTTGCAGCCTGGCCCTTGTGGTGGCGACCATGCCTCGCACTGCATCGAGGCACATGCCGACCTGGCCTGCCCCCGTTCGGTGGCCCAGGTTTGAAATTAGTGCATCGTCGGACGCGTGACGATGGCGGGGTGAGCGAGCGGCACTGAGCCGCTTGGTTCCGTTGGCCAGATGACGATCTCTGGCGCAGGCGGCTGGTAGCCGAGCGACGCGTGCGGCCGGATGCCGTTGCCGTGCTTCCGCCATTGCTCGATCACGACGCTGGCCTCCTTGAGGGTGTAGAACACCTCGCCGTTGAGGAGTTCATCCCGCAGCTTCGCGTTGAAGCTCTCGTAAATCACCGTTCTCCCACGGACTGCCCGGCTCGATGTAGGCGGTCGTCGATCCCACCGCCGCGATCCAGTCCTGAACGGCCTTGGAGATGAACGCAGGCCCATTGTCCGAGCGGACATGGCCTGGCACACCGCGCAGACTGAACAGGTCGTGTCCCTTGGCGTGGTGTAGCTTCTGGTGAGCCACGACGATCACCGGCTTGGGCCGGGAGGATCAGGCTGCCAGGGTGGGCAGGCTGACGAGGGGATCATCGCTGATTGGCGCGATGCTTTCCAGCGTCATGTAGCGGCCCCGTTGGACGGCCCATTCATCGTTTTGTTCGAGGAGGATCGCGCCGACGAGGCAGGTCACGGCTTCCTCATTAGGGAAGATGCCGACGACCTCGGTGCGGCGCTTGATCTCGCCGTTGACGCGTTCCAGCGGGTTGGTTGAATGCAGTTTGACCCGATGAGCGGCGGGGAAGCCCATGTAGGCCAGCACGTCTGGCTCGGCCTCATCCATCAAAGCGGCGAGTTTGGGGACCTTGGGCCGGAGTTGGTCGGCCACCTTGCGCCATTGGATCTTGGCAGCTTCCGCATCGTCCTGAGCAAACGCGGTGGCGATGAAGGCCGAGACGACCCGTCGGCCACTCTTACCGGCATGAGCCAGGACGTTGCGCATGAAGTGGACGCGGCAGCGTTGCCAGGTGGCGTTCATGACCTTGGCAACGGAAGCCTTGATGCCCTCGTGCGCGTCCGAGATCACGAGCTTCACGCCCCGTAGACCCCGCCGGGCGAGCTTGCGCAGGAACGCCGTCCAGAACGTCTCGGCCTCGGATGGGCCGACATCCATGCCGAGCACCTCGCGCCGGCCGTCGCTGTTGACGCCGACCGCCACGATCACCGCCACCGAGACGATGCGTCCCTCCTGACGCACCTTCACGTAGGTCGCGTCGATCCAGAGGTAGGGCCACTCGCCTTCGATAGGTCGATCGAGGAACGCACCCACGCGCTCGTCGATCTCCTGGCAGAGCCGGCTGACCTGGCTCTTCGACACGCCGGTGCCGCCCATCGCCTGGACAAGATTGTCCACCGAGCGGGTCGAGACACCCTGGATGTAGGCCTCCTGGATCACGGCCGTGAGCGCCTTCTCGGCCATGCGCCGTGACTCCAGGAAGCTGAGAAAGTAGCTCCCCTTGCGCAGCTTGGGGATCCGAAGTTCGACCGTGCCAGCCCGTGTCTGCCAGTCCCGGTCACGGTAGCCGTTGCGCTGGACCAGCCGCTCGGCACTCTTCTCACCGTGGGCTACGCCAGTCAGGCCGCCCGCCTCCGGCTCCATCAGCCGCTCCGCCGCAAAGCCGATCATCTCACTCAGCAAATCGGTGTCGGCGCTCTTCTCCATCAGCCCGCAAAGGCTCATCATCTCGTCGGTCATCGGGGGGCTCTCGGGTTCCAGGTTGGTTGTCGCAACTCAACCCTACCCGGCAACCGCCGATGACCACCCCTCAGCTACACCACGCTGTGGGACACGACCGACTGAACAGATCCGAGAGCATGTCGATCACGTCGAGGGCTTTCAGTTTGCAGGATACTCGGATGGCCAGGCACTCGCGGGTGAACTCATCAATGACGTTCAGCATCAGGTACTTGCGTCCGTTGTGCGTGCGGTGCTCGTCGGGTGAGCGCAGATATTACCTGTCCAACCTGCCGGCCGACACGTCACGGCGCGCCCTGGCAGGCACGATCAAGGCGCGCTGGGTCTGCGAGCAGGCCCACCAGCAGCTCAAGGAAGAACTCGGCCTCGACCATTTCGAGGGACGGTCCTGGACCGGGCTGCATCGACACGCGCTGATGACGTGTATCGCCTGCACCTATCTGCAGCACCTGCGCCTCGCCGAACATCGTCGGACGGGGCGGGGAAAAAATGACGACCCGCCTTCCGGGGCCGCCGCCATCACCCAGCCTGCCCGCCGTGCGGCAGGCCATCATCGGTCAGCTGTTCGCCAGCCTCGTCCCGCCCGTCCTGTGCCCACACTGCCAAAGGCGCTTCGCTTATTGAGGCGAGCGCTTCGGCACCGCGACGGCGATCACCATCGAGATCGTCGCGCCCGACGAGGGACAGAAGGGCTTCGCGGTTCAACCGCGACGGTGGGTCATCGAGCGGACGCTCAGTTGGATCAGTCGATGCCGTAGGCTCGCCAGGGATCAATTGAGGCGACGACCTCTTCCGCACTCGCCTTCTTCGTCCTGGCAGCAGCGATGGTCCTGGTCAGGCGACTGGCGAGGAAATTATGAAACGGGGTCTGATAGTTATTTTTATTTTAGATATGAATGAGGCGATTTTTGAATGGGTAGATAGACAATTTATTTTTTTATTTGGGCAACTCGCCCCGAGCGACGATCAATGAGTACAGTAATATCATCACCGTTCTCATCCGTACCATCTACAACTACATGAATACCATGGCGCTTGACCATATCGATATCGATGACGCCTGCTTGCCGAGCAATTCGGCGTGCCTCCAAACGCGTCAGTTCATGCTCCCCTTCCAAGCCGATGTCGTTTGAGTAATCATCCGTCTTCATATCAAGCATTATTTCTTTATTGCTCCGTTGAATATCTTGAGCAGCCGCCGAATCGGAAATTATAGTGCATTTTATTGCGCATAAAAATACAAAGACAAAAAATTTCATGTGCATTTTTATTTTTATCATTTTATTTTCTCTCCCAGTAAGCCCACAACTGCACAAGCACTATAACAAGATCCTGACCGAGCCGGCCACCATCTGGCAGCAGGTGAGCGGGCCGGGCTGGCACGGCACAGGTGAACGCAGGATCGAGATCACCTCGGCTTCCGCCGTCTGGCATCATTCCGGGCTGCCGGTGGTACCAGTCCGTTGGGTTCTGATCCGCGATCCCGAGAACCGCTTCGAGCCGCAAGGGCTGCTCTGCACCGATCCAGCACGAGATCCGACACAGATCGTGACGTGCCTCATCCTGAGCTAGTCGAAGGATCGTCCGACGCTGGCAGGTCGAGGTTACCTTCCAAGAGGCACGGGCCCATCTCGGCGTCGAGATCCAGCGTCAGTGGTCCGACAAGGCCATTGCCCGCACGACGCCCTGCCTGCTCGCCCTGTTCTCAATCGTCACCCTAATGGCCCAGCTGCTCCCAACCCGTCAGCGGCGGCAGATCGCGGCGACGGCGTGGTACCCCAAGCCCCAGCCTACATTCTCGGACGCCCTCGCCGTCGTCCGCTATGCGATCTGGCGCGAGGAGGGTTTATCGACGTCACGTCGCAAACGCGACCGCAGGGAACCTTGGTTCCGTCTGCCGCCATCCTGGGCCTACGCTCTCTGCCAAGCCGCCTAATTGGCCAAAGTCGAGCTCAGAGTTGTGGCCAGGACCACTTTTCTTCCGCTATGGTTCCACTCACCGAGGGATGTGCAACGGCTGAGAGCCTAGAAAATGATGACATTACGGGCCAACTGATTTTGAGGGCTAATTTATGTCGTGGTTGGCAAAAGAATGAAACTTCTCTAAGTCAATATTATCACCAGCATAAAACATGGAGCACTCCATTTGTCTGATCGATCCCTAAGCATTCTTATGGTGGATGCATCCCTTTTTACAGCCCCCTACGATGAAGGTATTACGAAAGGTCTTGAAGAAAATGGTGCTGTGGTGACTTGGGCCTGTCGTGACCCCCGTCCAAATGAAGAGTACCAATTAATACGCAAGAGGCAATTCGCTGGCATCTTTTATCCCGGTCTCGTAGGCTCCGCAAAAAATGCTGGACTAAAAGCCAAGATAATTAAAGCCATATCACATACGGTCTCTTTAGTTAGACTGCGGTATTCCATAATAGAAATCCGACCAAGTATCGTTCACTTACAATGGACTGTATTTCCACTGACAGATATAATATGTATTTATGGCATTAAGCGAGTGGCACCGGTAGTTCTAACAATACATGACACCATACCATTTAACGGCAATCCTACCTCTAAATTACAAACATTAGGTTTGAGCCGCGTGATGAGAAGTGTTGACCATATAATCGTCCACACTGAGCACGCAGCAAACACAATACGTAAAATCGTAAAAAATCATACTCCGGTTTCTGTGATTTCTCATGGCCCATTAGGAAACCAAAAGTCTCTAATAAGAAATCCTACATTTGTAAATTCGCGTTGGACAGTCGTTATGTTCGGCAAGATTCAAGCTTATAAAGGGGTTGATATTCTTGTAGAAGCAATTACTCTAATAGATCCTGAAATTCGACGAGGAATAAAAATTATAGTAGCAGGAGAAGCTTTTATTGAAATGGAGTCGATTTTAAAACGCAGTCAGGTACTTGGCATTGGAGAATGTATTGATTTTAGACTGTGGCGTCATAGCGATAGCGAAGTAGAAAATCTTCTATTGGAGGCTGACGCTTTCGTATTCCCCTATAGACAGATCGACGCAAGTGGTGTGCTATACCTAGTTGCAGCATATAGAAAATGGATCATTGCGAGTAACATCGGAATATTTCATGAACTAGTGGAAGAGAACAAAAGTGGCTCTCTCGTTCAACCTGAGGACGCACATGCACTATCAAAAGCACTCGCCGAGTCGATTGATAAGAAACCCAAAGTAGAATTGCCCATAGAATCTTGGGAACAAATAGGCAAGAAAACTATCGAATTATACAAAAGAATAATAAAATCTAGATCGAAATAATATTATATGCTGGCCATCTTCGATATAATTTTAGTTTGGTTATGGAGGCTAGACCTATATGTCGTTGCGATTAACTGCTGCTCGTTCTTTGGTTTGGACTATTCTAGAGAGCGGCGGATTATCGGTTCTATCTTTTATAACTTTAGTTGTCGTTGCGCGTATTGTAACTCCTGCCGAGCTTGGCATTTTTGCAGCAGCACTCAGCATCGTCCAGCTTTTAACGTTATTTGTTGAAATGTTATTTCACGACGCTCTTGTACAGCGACCGGATACTAACCAAGGGCATTATGATACTGCATTCACCGTATCGCTGATAATAGCTATATTGCTTTGTACGTCGTCCTGGATGTTTTCAGAGCTAGTTTCGAATTTATTAAATTTGCCAAGGGTAGGGTATATTTTATCTATTCTAAGTATTGGTTTAATTTTCTCAGCCTTTGGAAGTACACTTGTAGCTCGTCAACGGCGTGAGTTTAGTTTTAAGGCTTTAGCTTTGCGTTCGCTCATCGGACGGCTTCTTGGATCCGGGGTAGGCATTACGGCTGCTGTTATGGGAGCAGGTATTTGGAGCCTTGTGGCCCAACAGCTCGTGATGACGGGATGTGCAAGTGCAATTTTATGGTTTTCCACGCCAATGCGCCCGCGTCTCAATATTATACCTGGACGCATTAGAGATATGGCAGGTTTTGGACTGACAAGTTTGGCAAATATATTAATTATGCTGTCCGAATCGCGGATATTCTTGCTGATGGTAGCATATTCTTTAGGTCCAGCCAGCGCAGGATTTCTCAATCTCGCGTTCCGTGTTGTCGACATGCCCCGCGATGTTATTTCAGGCGCTGCCAGTCAACTTGCATTGCCGCTATTCCGAAACGTCAGTAGCGATCGTACGGCTCTTACTAATGCTTATGTTGAAGCAGTTTCTTTTACGTGCGCGATAGGATATCCTATTTTTTTTGGTCTAGCAGCTTGTGCGCCGGAAATTATCGAAATCATGTTTGGCTTAAAATGGTTTCAATCAATTAATTTTACAATCTTATTTGCACTTCTTACTGTAGTCCACTTCCCCAAACTCTATGCCTCAACTATCCTTAGTGCCTTAGGAAAACCTCAGTTTCTCACTCCTGTTTTGACAGTTTCATTATTAACTGTATTTATTGGCATGCTTACTATAGGCACGCATGCATTGTGGATTGCTGCTTTAGTTTGGGCTATCCGCCTCGTAACTAGCAAGCCGATAGAAATCTTCTTGATCAAACGAGCTAGTGGAATTACTCTTAGACAGCAGCTTCAAGGTGCAGGTGCGCCCTTTCTTGCCGCGTCAATTATGGCAGCGATAGTTTGGTTTTCTGGTCAGGTGCTTACTGAATATTTTTCACCTTTTCCAAGATTGATTATGATGTCTATTGTTGGTGTATTTGTCTATATCCCCATCCTTGCTCTTCTCGACTTGAGAATTATTAAACGTTTAGTGCGGTTTGCTCAAATGATGAATAAAAAATAATTCGGCAGCGAGGCGTATTTTTCTCGATTTTTATGTCCGTCGTCAAATGATTTGGGACATTCAGCGGTGTTCAGGAGCGGAGGCTCTGGTCCATCTGGGTCACTCCTACTCAAGAGAGGCGAAAACGCGATACAACACAATCCGTACGAAGGACAACAGACCCTAAGATTAACCGGACGCTTCTGAGCATTATGATGCGTTGTTTCTCGTGATGGTTCGGCAGACGGCGATGGATCGGGATTGCGGAGGAGCGAGTAATATTAATATTTTTCTGGCGCTGTTCCTAAAGATGAATTAGCTCGACACCGTACCAAAAGTACCGTAGCGCGCCGCCAAGTTCTCTCAAGAAACGGCCGTACGCGGCTTCTGCGAAGGCAGCATCGGGGCGACCCTTTCCAGCGCTGAGGGTCAACGTTTGGCTAACGGGCGTCTAGTTCTACGAGGCTCTTTGAGGTCTCGGTAGTTTTAGCGGCGCAGCTTGAAGGATGCGGCGAGGAGGATGCCGAGGGTGGCTCCGAGTTGCGCGCCGAGCAATCCGCCGACCCATCCCCAACTCAGGCCGATCCAGAGCCCAAGCGCGGCCATACTTATCGCGCCGCACAAGAGAACGATCAGCACGCGTTTAGCTCCTAACTACTGCGTTATATGGTTTTATGACAATCTCTCCGACAAATTTTGCTGTTATACATCCATATCTTATTCTGATAACGGTATGATACTGTAGATATCTGAGGACTTACATAGAGGAAAGATCGATTTCGAAGCGTTTTATCTCCTACGGTCACGCTTGTGTAGCGGCAAGTGTCGCGGTATGGAGTTTGCATTAATGTTCTTTTAACCCTGTGCACCTGCGCGCCCCAGGAGAGTGACCATGCTGCGTGAGGCCGGCCATCCGTCTTCCTCCACGGCCGTTGCACCGCAGCATCTGAGCGAGGTGGTCACACAGGCAGTGCTGCCACTCGGAAAGGCACGGCGTCTGGAACGGCTGGGCAAGCGCAGCCTCGATATCGGCGTGGCCGGCACGGCGCTGTTCCTCCTGTTGCCGTTGCTCCTGCTGCTTGGCTTGCTCGTCTGGGCCGGAGACGGCAAGGCTCCGATCTTTCGTCACATGCGGATCGGGCGAAAGGGCCGCCGTTTCGGGTGCCTCAAGTTCCGCTCAATGGTTCCGGACGGTGATGCAGTGCTGCGGGCCCACCTGGCTGCCAATCCGGCCGCCCAGCGGGAATGGGACGAAACGCACAAGCTCGCCAACGATCCGCGCGTGACGCCGCTGGGTTTGGTGCTGCGCAAGACCAGCCTCGACGAACTGCCCCAGCTCGTGAACGTGCTGCTGGGCGAGATGAGCCTGGTTGGCCCCCGTCCGATCGTTCAGGCCGAGGTCGAGCGCTATGGCTCTGCTTTTGCCACCTGCTTCTCGGTCACGCCTGGGGTCACGGGTCTGTGGCAGGTGTCGGGGCGCAGCGATTGTTCGTATGCCGAGCGGGTGGCGCTGGATCTCGATTACGCCACGCATTGGGGGCTGGGTCGCGACATCGCCATCATGCTGCGCACGATCCCGGCGGTCCTGGCTCAACGCGGCAGTCGCTGACCCCACCAGCACGGGCGGCATTGCTGCGGCAATCCTGGGCAGGGTAGGACGCCGGCCTGGCTGTCATCAGCCGGCGGAGACAGGTGATGAAGGCCTTGCTGCTGAATGCCCTGCTCGGCCTGGGGTTGGGCCGATTTGGCTCGATCTGGCTGGCTGTGGTGTTTGTCCCGATCGTCGCCCTCGAGGTGGCTTATGGCGTCTATAGCTTCCACTTGAGCCCTGCTGCGTGCGTTCGCCGGGGCCTGACGCTTCTGATCTGTGCGCAGCTGGCTTTCCTGCTCGGCGCACTCATGCGCCCGATGCGCAACGAAACCTGATCCACCTCATCATGGTGTGTGGAGATCGCCTGAGACGGGCTGTTCTGCCACGCACGGGTGGTGACAAGCGGGTTGGTAAATGATTTGCTAAGACCCTCGCGGCACGCTGGGTTTGCGCTGCGGAGGGATCAGCTTTGGACGAGAACGACCCGCTTTGGTACGACTATGCCGAGCCTGACGAGGCTCCTGGCCTGTGGCTGCATGCCTTGGCTGGTGTGTTCTGGGTGCTGGCGAGCAGCATCGCGGTGGCACGGCACGTCTACGGGGTGCCGGACAGGGTTTGGCAGTGGAGTGCAGGCTGGATTGCCCGGCGTATTGCGACCGGCATTCGGCGCTTCTGAATCCCTTCGGACGTTCCTAGGTGTGCAGTCCCGAAGTGAGGTGGGTTGGATTGTATCTGAAGCGGCTTGGATCGTCTGCCCAGGCTCGGCAGGTGGCTTCCTATGGGGTGAGGCCGCGTAGGGTCTTGAGCCGCCGAGCGAAGTTGTAGGCATCCAGGAAGGCGGCGAAGTGTTCCCGCAGCTATCGTGGGTGTCGTAGTGGTAGCGCCTGACCGTCGCCTCCTTGAGGGTCCGGTTCATGCGCTCGACTTGGCCATTGGTCCACGGGTGGTTTGGCTTGGTGAGCCGATGTTCGATGTCGTGCGCCCGGCAGATCTGGTCGAAGCGGTTGACGCGGTACAAAGCGGTCGGACCGCGACGGTTCTTGGGCAGTTCGGCGAACTGGATGCCGTTGTCGGTCAGGATGGTATGCAGGCGGTAAGGACAGGCCTCGATGAGCGCCTCCAGGAAGGCGCAGGCCACGGGCCGATCGGCGCGTTCGTGCAGTTGGGCGAAGGCGTATTTGGACGTCCTGTCGATCGCCACCCAGAGGTACAGCTTGCCTTCGCCGGTGCGAACCTCCTCGATGTCGATGTGGAAGAAGCCGATCGGGTAGCCCTTGAACGCTTGCTTGCCGGGCTTGTCGCCGCCGACCTCGGGTAACCGGCTGATCCCATGGCGCTGCAGGCAGCGATGCAGCGATGATCGGGTCAGGTGCGGGATGGTGGCCTGGAGCGCGTAGAGGCAGTCGTCGAGCGGCAAGAGGGTGCGCCGGCGGAAGGCGACGATCACCGCCTCTTCCTCGGTCGTGAGCACGGTAGAGTGCGGTGTCTTCGGTCCCATCGCCGCGTCATGAACGAAGGCTCGCTTAGGCCACTTCGCGACTGTCTTGGGGTTCAGTCCGTGCTGGGCGGCAAGATCTTTGAGCGGAGCTTTCGATCGCTGTAGCGCTGCTCTGACCGCGTGCGTAGTCGTGGCGCAGCCGTGAGGAACCTGTCCCATAACGCCTCCCGGAATGCAGCGACCTCAGCGAAACTGATGCCACCACACCTCGGGACTGCACACCTCGGGACTGCACACCTAGGGTGTGAACCGAACCAAGACGTTGCGAGAGTTCTGGTTTTGTGATTCAGAGCCGCCGTTTGCAGCACGGAGGCGGCGATGGCGGACCTGTTCTAGCTCTCGGACGAGCAGTGGGCGGTGATGGAACCGTTCATGCCCAAGAACCAGCCCGGGCCGGAACGAAACGACGATCGGCAGGTCATCTCCGGCATCCTGCACGTGCTCACCTCAGGCTGCCGTTGGCGCGACTGCCCAGTCGCTTATGGTCCGCGCACGACCGTCTACAACCGCTTCAATCGCTGGTCCCGCCGCGGCTTCTGGCGGGCGATGTTGAGGGCGCTGGCCAAGAGCGGATGGGCGGGCGAGGCGGCCGCCATCGACAGTACCTACGTCCAGGCCCATCGTTCGGCGCATGGCGGTAAAGGGGGGGGGGGCGTGCGCAAGGCATCGGCCCCTCGCGTGGCGGCCAGACGACCAAGATCCACGCCCTCACCGATGACCTCGGCCGCCCCGGCGTCCTTCTGCTGACGCCTGGCAACGCCAGCGACGTCACCACCGCCCCAGCCGTACTCTGGGGTTGCCCCGTTTCTGTGGACGGTTAGGGGGCTTGGCTGAGTAGGGTTTCGGCTAGCGGGCCCTCCCGTGTCCCCTGTTCGTAGATGACAGGGGAGCGGTATCCGAGCGCCGAGTGCCGACGCAGCGGGTTATAAAGGCCCTCGATGTAGCTGAAGCAGGCCATCCGGGCCTCGGCCTGCGAACGGAAGCGGCGGCGGGCGAGCAGCTCGCATTCGAGGGTCGAGAAGAAGCTCTCGGCCATGGCGTTATCATAGGCGTCGCCGACCGAGCCCATCGAGGGTCGCACGCCGGCCTCCTGGCAGCGGCTACTGAGCGCCAGCGACGTGTATTGCGATCCCTGGTCCGAGTGATGGATCACGTCGCGCGGCCTGCGCTGGGTGACGGCCATCTCCAAGGCGTCCAGGACCAGCTCTGAGCGCAGGTGGTTGGCCATGGCCCATCCGACGATCCGGCGGCTGAAGGCGTCGAGCACCACGGCGAGGTAGAGGAAGCCGGCTGCGGTCGGCACGTAGGTGATGTCCGCCACCCAGAGCCGGTTCGGAGCGGCGGCGACGAAGTTGCGGTCGACGAGGTCGGGAGCCGGGCGCGCCTCTCGATCCCGCCGTGTCGTGACAGGCCCACCGTGCCGATGGCTGGCTCCGACGAGGCCGGCCTCGCGCATCAGCCGGGCGATGCGCTTGCGGGAATGCCGCTCGCCCTGATCGCGCAGGTCGGCGTGGACGCGCGGCGCGCCATAGGTCTCGTGCGAGCCGAGATGGACGGTGCGGATGCGCTTCAGCAGGGCAGCGTCCGCCAAGCGTCGTGCCGAGGGCTGCCGGCCAGCCCAGGCATAATAACCGGCCTTCGATACGCCGTGGGTGCGCGCCATCACCGCGATCGGGAAGTCGGCCTGGTTCGCACTCATGAACCGGAAGACCCAGACGGCAGGACCCCGGTCTCCCGTGCAAACCAGGCCGTCGCGCGAGAGAGGATATCGCGCTCCAGCTTCAGCTGCCGGTTCTCGCGCCGCAGCCGGATGAGTTCATCGCGCTCGGCCGTCGTCAGGCCAGGATCGGCCGTTTGCAGCTTGGCCTCGCGCCGGCCCTCGCTCCGATCGACCTCGGCTACCCAATTACGGATGGCCTGCGCCGAGGGTTCGAACTCGCGGGCGAGATCGGTCGGATCACGGCCGGCACGGACGAGATCGACCATCTGCCGGTGGAACTCAGATGGGTATGCAGAACGGGTCTTCGGCATCGGAAAAACACCTCACGCGAAAGCGTTCTCGGTGTCCACAAAACAGGGGCAATCCCAGCCGCGGAGGCTCCCGGTCGGGTCCGTCGCCTGGCCGCCGACAAGGGCTACGACGCTGACTGGCTCCGGGCCGACCTGCGGGAACAAGGCATCACGCCGATCATCCCAGGCAAGCGCGGCCGCAGGCGGACGATCCGCCACGACAAACGCCGCTACCGCGAACGCTGGCGGATTGAAGCGACCTTCAATCGCCTCGAGGACTTCCGTCGCATCGCCACCCGCTACGACAAGCTGGCCCGCAACTACGCTTCGGCCGTCGCGCTCGCCGCCGTCATCGCCTTCTGGTGCTGATCGAGTCCAGACCCTAGTGGTTGAGCTCTAACGGTTGAGGCCGTGTGGGGTTTCGGTTTGAGGCCCATCCTGCGAGTCTGGCGGGATGCGCAGTGGTATCTCTTTCACGCTCTCAGCTCGACTTCGGCCAATCAGGCGGCTTGGCAGAGAGCGTAGGCCCAGGGTGGCGGCAGACGGAACTGGGATGGCCCCGGTTTGATGTGCCCGCTGATCCGCAAAGAGCATACCTAAGGCGCATACTAGAACATCCATAGAATGATTCTCATTATGAGTAGTGTATTTATAAAGATTATAATTGATAAGATCATCAAAGTATTTTAGTTGGCGCACTACAATCGGTTATGTTATAATTTAGACAGTCCATCGTCTTGCTTAACTATGGGGCGAATTTATAGATTTCCAACCGCTCTATTAAGAATTTTACCGGCTGGACGCTCAAACGCATGAAAGCAGGCAAAAGCAGCAATTATACTTATTGACATACCAAGAAAGCAAGCTGGCAGACCAGAGCCAAACTTGCGGAGCACTAAAGCAACCGCAAAACTATGAACCATATAGAGGGAGTAGGACACATCGCCAATCCTACTAATCGAGTCTAAGAGTTTATTTGGCCAATACCCCGCGCGTTCTATTATAACAGAACCCCAGACAACCAGTGTAGCAGCACCACCCCAGACTGCTGGACGAGAAAAGTCTGTATAATTCCAATAGATTTCCGCCCATGCGAAAATTGCAACTCCAGCCAATAGTATGAATAGGCCAACCGCAAAGCTAAAAGGAAATACAATTCGTGCAATAAATAATCCAAATATAAACTCTAACATAATTGGGGACGTCCAGAGCTTTAGTGGTGCACTTAACGGGACAAAGATGACCCCACCCAAAACAAGGCATAGAATAACGGTAGTCGTCAGCCACAAAGGCCTACCAACCGCTATACCTATTGCAAAAATTACATAAAAAAGCACTTCAATATTAAGAGTCCAGCCGGCAATAACAAGCGGCCATATATTACCAGAGCTATTAAAATATGGAATAAACATTAATGATTTTACTAGAGATAATATATCGAAGCTAAATCTATTAAAAATTCCAATGATGGCGCCAATACAAAATAAAGATGTCACGGCCCAATACAAAGGAATAATTCGTATAAGCCTCTTAATTATAAATCGCCTTGGATTTTCGGAGGCTTCGATAGTTCCTATAATGAAACCAGATATTACAAAAAAGATATCTACTCCAGCTGCGCCACTAAAAAAATGGCTTTCAGTAAGGTGGTATAAGACGACAAGCAAGGCTGCGACCGCTCGCAGTGCTTGAACCGACTGAAGTTTTACAAACAAATTCGAACTCCAAACCAATAGCTATGGTTATTTTATGATATATCCGAGGAAACGTTTGCTGTTTCCACACCACCAATTATAATATTAATCTTGACTATTTTGCGGCAACTTGGCAAAAATAAGGGGTATATCAGTATTGCATAAATAAATTTATGAATCAAGGCTATAAATTATTTTCTACTGTTATTGCTACCTCACTATGATTTTGTGAAAATTTATTTGCTTTGAATTCGCAATGCTGATCTACGCAGTAAATTTTATAGTTATTATAATATATATTAGTTTCTTTTATACTTAATAACTATCAGGCCCGGACATCTCTGGAATTGTTATTCGTTGTTATTTGATATAGTGCAATTAAAATTTCTGGAGAACCACCAAGTCTCGCTGACGCTGAGCGGTTTGGAATACCGAACACTGCTTCAACGCGGCCTACAATGGTCGTCGTCAGCGCGTGCTGAAGGGGCTCTCGCCCAAGATGGTCCTGCGCCAGCGCATCGAATCCGATCCTGCGCTGGCCAATCCATCCTACAGACGGCTCGAGCCCAGCATCCTCCAGAAAGCCCTTCGCATCGTCGCAGACGCCAAGAAGGTCTCACAACCAGACAGCTAGGCCGTGTGGACGGATTTGATAAGGATGAATGCGAGGGCGAGGGAGACGAACGCTGCGAAGCTCGCCCTGGTTTTCTCGCAGCGTAAAGCGATGCGTTTGAAGCGTTTGAGCTTTCCGAAGGTCTGCTCGATGCGCGCCCTGGTTTGGTAGAGGGCTTTTGGGAAGAAGACGGGTCTCGCCTTGGCGTTGGCTTTGTAGGGAATGATCGGGACGATGCCGCGCACGCGGGCGGCGGCGCGGTTGCGTTTGCTGTCGTAGCCCTTGTCGGTGATGGCGGCGCGGGGCCTCACGTCCGGCTCGAGATCGAGCAGCGTTTCGAACTGTGGGCTGTCACCGGCCTCTCCACCCGTCAGGACGAAGGCGAGGGGCAGGCCGGAAAAGTCGGTCTTGAGGTGGATCTTCGTCGAGAAACCGCCCCGCGAGCGACCGAGCGCCTGATCCTGCTGCTCCCCTTTGCACCGGCCGCCGAGACGTGGGCCCGGACTACCGTCGAGTCGAACATCTGCACGAAGTCGGCGGTGGGGCTCAGTTCGGCCAGCGCCTAGAAGAAGGCATCGATCGTCCCGTTCTCGCGCAGTCGCCAGAACCGTTTCCAGATCGAATTCCAGTTCCCGAACTCGGCCGGCAGTGTCCGCCACGTCACGCTCTGCACCGTGAAATAATGCAGCGTTTCTAGCAACCTACGGTCGTCACGGCCCTTGTCGCCCCGTCGCGATCGAACCGCGCGGAACACCTCCAGGGCGATCGTCCAATCCGTGTCAGACCCCGTTTCATAACGCTCGTGCCAGGCGTCTGACGAGGATCATGGCTGCTGCCAGGACGAAGAAGGCGAGTGCGGAAGAGGCCGTCGCCTCGTGATCACGGGCGAGCCTGCGGCATCGACTGATCCATCCGAAGGTTCGCTCGATGACCCAGCGTCGCGGTTGAACCGCAAAACCCTTCTGTCCCTCGTCGGGCGCAATGATCTCGATGGTGATCGCCGTTGCGGTGCCGACGCGCTCGCCTCGATAAGCTCGGTCTGCGAAGCAGTGGGCCAGGAACGGCCAGAGACCGCGCGAGGCACGCAAAAGCGCAACGCCTCCACGGCTCTCGTGGAGGTCGGCAGGCGAGACGGCGGCGATCAGACGACGGCCATCCGTGTCGGTCAGCGCGTGGCGTTTGCGGCCCACCACACGCCGGGCTGGATCGTAGCCGCGTTCTCCATCGACGCCGCCGCCCGAGCGCGCCGCCTGCGCATCCATGACGGCACCCGTCGGGCTGGCCTCACGCCCGGCTCGCTCGCGGTCGTCCATCGTGAGAGCGTGGGCGAGGCGCTCGAACACCCCCGAAGCTGACAGGCGCAAGAACCAGCGATGCACGATCGACCAGGGTGGGAACTCATGCGGCAGGTGCCGCCAAGCGCAGCCTGTCCGTAACACATACAGGACGCCATCCAGCACCGACCGCATCGGCCAGCGCCAGGGGCGACCCCTTGATGCGGGACTAGGCAGCATCGCGCCGACGACGGCCCATTCAGCGTCGGTCAGACAGGTTGCGTAGGGGCGGCTTTCGCGCGCAAGCTCGGTGCGAGCGGTAGGGGTCCACATCGGCGATCCAGGGTGAGCGTCAGACACTCTCCCAACGCCCGCGACACCTGCCGCTCAGCACATTATGAAACGGGGTCTCAGCATGGGCAAGCCTCCCCAAAACCGACACCCTATGAATCATCGATCCGCCCGCTCGGGAAGCCCGTCGTCACCAATCCGTCCACACGGCCTAGCGCACGGACGCGAACGAATAATGTAGGGCAGCTCCGCTAAAGGCCTCGAACTGCAACACAATTTATCCTACGGTGTGTCCGTTCTGGGTGCCTCTTTGTACTAGGCGATCTGCGGGACACGGTCCGCCGAGACCATCCAATTCCGGTCAAAGCCGTTCCATCAGACGCCGAGATCAAATAACTAATGCTATCAACTACCTATTTCCATAAAATAACAATACAGATCCAGAATTAATTCTTAAAAGTGTCACGATGCGTTCCAACGCCAACATATTGAAATTGCTCTTTAGCCACTTCCGCGTATTTATAGATATTTCGCAAATCAATCATAACCCACGATTTCATAACTTGACGAAGCCGAGCAAAGTCTAAAGCTCTGAAAGCGTTCCACTCAGTGACAATAACAATTGCATCCGCATTCTGCGCACAATCGTATGCGTCATTGGCATAGGTTACATTAGCTAATACAAGGCGTGCTGTATCCATGCCTTCTGGGTCATAGGCCCGGATGGTTGCGCCTTCATCCTGTAAGGCAGCAATTATTGAGAGAGCAGGTGCATCTCGCATATCGTCGGTATCAGGCTTGAATGTTAGACCAAGAATAGCGATCGTCTTACCCCGCACTGAACCGCTGCAAGCACCGATCACTTTGCGAGCCATAGCACGTTTACGCTGCTCATTAATTGCGACAACTGTCTCTACGAGGCGGACCGGGGTTCCTAAGTCCTGAGCTGTCTTAACCAATGCGATGGTGTCTTTTGGAAAGCAGGAGCCCCCATAACCTGGACCTGCATGAAGGAATTTAGCGCCGATGCGCTTATCTAGGCCGATCCCACGCGCCACCTCTTGCACATCAGCGCCAACCTTCTCGCAGAGATCTGCAATTTCATTGATAAATGTGATTTTTGTAGCTAGAAACGCATTTGCAGCATACTTGATTAACTCAGCTGTGCGGCGATTTGTAACTATTATAGGGGCTGCGTTAAGGTATAATGGTCGATAGATCTCTCTCATCATGTGTTCTGCATTTTTGTCGTTAGTACCAACGACAATACGATCAGGCCGCTTAAAGTCGTCGATTGCCGCGCCTTCACGCAGGAACTCAGGGTTAGAAACGACGGAAACATTGGCCGCCGGGTTGGCTTCACTAATAATGCGCTCCACTTCATCGCCGGTACCAACTGGAACAGTAGATTTTGTTACTACAACCGTAAATCCGGTTAGCGAGCAAGCTATTTCACGGGCAGCTGAGTAAACATAGGAGAGATCTGCAAATCCATCGCCTCGACGCGACGGCGTACCAACAGCAATGAATACTACGTCTGCAGCAGATACGGCTGCGACAATATCTATAGAAAAGCTAAGCCGGCCTAAACGAACATTTTCCTCTACTAATTTTTCCAATCCTGGTTCATAAATCGGAATTTTTCCATTCTTTAGCGCTTCGATCTTGTCTGGATCCTTATCAACACAGACGACATTGTGACCAAAATCTGCAAAACAGGCTCCCGAAACCAGTCCGACGTAACCTGAGCCAACCATTGCGACTCGCATGTTATTATCCTCTTGGCTAAAAAGACCTTTAGGGTGATAGTGAGCCGCTCTTTGGTCCCAGCTATGAGGCACGCTTGTGACGCATCGCGCATCTTGTATCAACACTTAATGTCAAGCCCTTTCCCAGCGCTATCACAGGACGGGCTAAATGCATTCAGTCCGCGCATTATCAAAATCGCATCGATTATAAAAATAAACTCATTATAGATGGCCAAAAAATCAATGTTGAAAGTCGCTTAAGATGGAAAATGAGTTAAAACTCTCTTTTAATACCAATGCTAAAAAACAGAAGGCAACGATAGGCGTTGTAGTTCTATGTTATAATTATAAAGATTACGTAAAAATTGCACTTGACAGTATATATGCTCAACATGAAAAATTTGATGAAATAATCGTCGTTGACGATGGCTCAACAGATGGTTCATCTGATGTTTTGTCACTAGACAAAAGAGATTTTTTGTATATCAGGCAGGAAAATGGCGGTGTTATGAGCGCGTCTATAAAGGGGCTGTATGCGTCGAAAAGCGATTATATATATTTTCTTGATGCTGATGACTGCATTACTCCAAGTATGGTTCAAGAAATTAAGCCTCTACTATTAGAAGATGATTTAGTGAAGATTCAGTTTCAACTCATGGGTATAGACCAAAACGGAAATAGAACTGGATCTGTATTTCCCGGACTATCTTCTTGCTATAGCAGCAAACACGCCATTAGCGATAATAGGATAATGGGTTTTTACAATAGTCCACCAACTTCCGGTAATATATATCGAGCAAAATTTCTAAAAAGACTGGATTTAAGTATTATTGATCTGCGAGAGCCCATCGATGGGGCTGTAAATCTATTAGCGCCTTATTTGGGAAAATTGATATCTGTTCCTAAAGCCTTGGGGTACTACAGAGTTCATAATAAGAATTTTAGCCAAGTCAGCATCCCCACCCCGGAACGCCTTCGTTCGGATGTCAAGCGCTTAGAAAGACGGTGGACAACCGCAAAGCAGCTTTCTCCGCTGGTAGATGTGCCTTTAAGCCTAAAAAATTCATTGTTCGTACTAGAAAGAACAATTATGGCGAGCGTTCTAGAAAATGGTTCGATAAATCTATTTGATCTATATAGACTAAACCTTAGTTCGTGGAAGTCGGGATTGCATACTCGGGTGAAATTATTTTACATAGCATGGACCATTTCTCTTTTGATTCCATCAAAAACGCTCAGAAGGATAATGGTTCTTGCTAGAAAATCTGCTACGAATAGGAACATATTGATCAGATTTATTATTAAAATATTTTCAGGTAGTTACTAAAACAAATAAATTATCAGTAATCAATGTTATTTAAAGCTTTATTTATTGTCAGTTAAATCAATCAAGGGCTTCGACGAATTTGACGGAGGGCTTTTCGCGTTGGATGGTAACAATGTGCCATTCTTTGATTATGGTCCTGAATCGCGCGGCGGTGCCGCGGTACTTGAGATCCAATCGGGCCGTGCGCCAGCAAGTTAGTGTATCGATCCACGAAAGTCAGTTGATTGAGGAGCTAGTGCACTGACGCGGACGGATGATGCAGGGCATCTCCGCTAGACGCTGATCGGTCCCCACTAATACCAATCGACGCTGAGGGTGACTCACGGGGTTTCGTTGCGTGGGCGGATCTGATTCGATGAGGCGAACCGGGAGGGTTTGCCATGTCGGCTGCGGTGGCGTTGCGGCAGGATTTCACGGCCGATGATCTGCGGAGGCTGGCCAGGGCCGGCCGGGATGCGGGTCAGGGCCGCCGTCTGCTGGCGTTGGCCGAGATTTACGATGGCGGCAGCCGCACGGACGCCGCCCGGATCGGGGCGGTGAGCCTGCAGACGGTGCGCGACTGGGTTTTGGCCTTCAACGCCGAAGGACCGGTCGGCCTGATCGACGGCAAGGCACCCGGCAACCGTCCCAAGCTGAACGAGACGCAGCGCCAGGCGCTGGCGCGGATCGTCGAGAGCGGGCCGGACCCGGATCGGCACGGGGTCGTACGCTGGCGGCTGAAGGATCTGGTCGGATGGATCTACGCCAGCTTCGGCGTCAGCCTGGACGAAAGCACGGTGGGACGCACGGTCAAGCACCTCGGCTTTCGCAAACTCTCGGCCCGCCCGCGCCATCACGAGCAGGATCCGGCCGCCCTGGTGGCGTTTAAAAAGTCTGCCCTTCGCGGTGAACGCGATCCGCGCAGGCTTGCCGGCCGGCACGGCCATCGAGGTCTGGTGGCAGGACGAAGCCCGTGTCGGCCAGAAGAACACCCTGCCGCGTCGCTGGGCACGCCGCGGAAGCCGGCCCTCGGCCCCATAGGACCAGCGGACCGCCCATGCCTACATCTTCGGTGCGATCTGCCCCGAGAAAGGCAAGGGCGCCGGTCTCGTCATGCCCCGTTGCGACACCTCCGCTATGAACGAGCATCTGAAGGAGATCAGCCGCATCGTCGATCCCGGCGCCCATGCCGTGCTGATCCTCGACGGCGCCGGATGGCACATCGCACACGACCTCGTCGTGCCCGACAACATCACCCTGCTCACGCTGCCGGCCTGCGCACCGGAACTCAATCCGGTCGAGAATGTCTGGCAATTCCTGCGCGACAACTGGCTCGGCGACCGGATCTTCACCTCCTACGACGACATCCTCGATCGGTGTTGTGAGGCCTGGAAACGCTTCGTCGCCCAACCCTGGCTCATCATGTCCATCGGACTGCGCCAGTGGGCCTATCGGTTATGATCAATGCCGGTTGGTATAATACCAAGTCTCATAGATCAGAACCCATGAGGTCCGGCGGACGACCGCCGCCCCGCAGTCGCGGGGGGCCGAACCTCGATGAATCGGGCTTAGCGAGGTTCGGTATAAGTGGCTCTTCGCCGAGTTTGGTGAATTGGGTCGCTAGGTGTGCAGTCCCGAGGTGTGGTGGCATCAGTTTCGCTGAGGTCGCTGCATTCCGGGAGGCGTTATGGGACAGGTTCCTCACGGCTGCGCCACGACTACGCACGCGGTCAGAGCAGCGCTACAGCGATCGAAAGCTCCGCTCAAAGATCTTGCCGCCCAGCACGGACTGAACCCCAAGACAGTCGCGAAGTGGCCTAAGCGAGCCTTCGTTCATGACGCGGCGATGGGACCGAAGACACCGCACTCTACCGTGCTCACGACCGAGGAAGAGGCGGTGATCGTCGCCTTCCGCCGGCGCACCCTCTTGCCGCTCGACGACTGCCTCTACGCGCTCCAGGCCACCATCCCGCACCTGACCCGATCATCGCTGCATCGCTGCCTGCAGCGCCATGGGATCAGCCGGTTACCCGAGGTCGGCGGCGACAAGCCCGGCAAGCAAGCGTTCAAGGGCTACCCGATCGGCTTCTTCCACATCGACATCGAGGAGGTTCGCACCGGCGAAGGCAAGCTGTACCTCTGGGTGGCGATCGACAGGACGTCCAAATACGCCTTCGCCCAACTGCACGAACGCGCCGATCGGCCCGTGGCCTGCGCCTTCCTGGAGGCGCTCATCGAGGCCTGTCCTTACCGCCTGCATACCATCCTGACCGACAACGGCATCCAGTTCGCCGAACTGCCCAAGAACCGTCGCGGTCCGACCGCTTTGTACCGCGTCAACCGCTTCGACCAGATCTGCCGGGCGCACGACATCGAACATCGGCTCACCAAGCCAAACCACCCGTGGACCAATGGCCAAGTCGAGCGCATGAACCGGACCCTCAAGGAGGCGACGGTCAGGCGCTACCACTACGACACCCACGATAGCTGCGGGAACACTTCGCCGCCTTCCTGGATGCCTACAACTTCGCTCGGCGGCTCAAGACCCTACGCGGCCTCACCCCATAGGAAGCCACCTGCCGAGCCTGGGCAGACGATCCAAGCCGCTTCAGATACAATCCAACCCACCTCACTTCGGGACTGCACACTCCTGCTTCACGGCCGATGCTTTCGGGGCAGCTTGCGAGCGGCACGGTGTGCAGCATCGCAAGACGCGCCCGTACACGCCGAAGACCAATGGCATGGTCGAGCGCTTCAACGGCCGGGTGCAGCAGGAGTTGTTGGGCATCATGATCTACAGCCACGCCGACTTGGAGATCGTGCTGCGCGGCTTCAACGCGGCCTACAACGGTCGCCGTCAGCGCGTGCTCAAAGGTTTCTCGCCCGAGATGGTGCTGCGCCAGCGTCTCGAAGCTGAGCCCGCGCTCACCAATCAAACCTACAGACGGCTCGAGCCCAGCATCCTCCAGAAAGCCCTTCGCATCGTCGCAGACGCCAAGGAGGTCTCACAACCAGACAGCAGAGACCGATGGCATCCCCTTCTCAATACCCGGCATATGGTCGAGCGCTGGCTCGCCCGCGTCCATCCGCGTCTGAAGCTGTTGCCGGCCTTGGCCCCGTCATCGCCCTCGATCCGGCGCGTCACGGCCTTCCCACGCGCAGGCGTCCATCAATCGCTACATCGCCGAGCACAACCGAAGCCCAAGGCCCTTCATCTGGACCAAACCCGCCTCTGCGATCTTCGACGCCCTTGCCCGAGCCCCTGAACCATCCGTCTGAGTCACTGCACTAGCGCAAAGACGCACTCAGAACGGATACGCCGCAGGAAAAATCGTGCAGCAGTTCGACGTGTTTAGCGGAGCTGCCATGCATCTTTCCAGTCAAACGCATTTACGAGGAAAATTACGAAAGTATTATACCATCGAGATGTTTTCCGCTATAAGCCATCCATGTTGTGATATTCCAATTTCCATCAAATACTTCGTGTGTTGAACCAAAATTCTGTCCTAATATATTAAATGTGTCGATCTCGGCATGTGTAAGGTGCCATGAGCTATCATAAAAAGATTTGACAGCTCGGTTACCATCTTGTGTGGTTTCAAATATTTCGGCTGAAACCTGTTGCCAATCCTTATTGAAATGCTGATCGATGGTTTTCCCGGGAGTATCCTTTGTGACAATTTCGGCGCCCGTGCGCTGCCAGCTGAAGTCGAAGCGGTCGGTTACCAAGCGGTTGGTTTCCGTGGTCACCACCTCGTAGCCCTGAGCCACCGTATGGGTGACCGATGTCGAAGTCGGTGCGCTGTTCTGCAGGTTGAACGCGAAGGTATCGGAGCCGGTGTTGCCGGCGGCATCCGTCTGGCTGGCCAGGATGGTGTGGGCACCGAGCTTCAGGCCTGTGGGCGTGAAGTTCCAGTGGCCGGTGTTGTCGGCGGTGACGGAACCCAGCGCGGTCGTGCCTTCGCTCAGCGTCACCTTCGCTCCGGCCTCTGCCGTGCCGGTCAGGGCCGCGTTGGTGGTGATCTTGTCCGTGCTCGACGTGCCTGTGTCCTGGACCAGGCCGAGCTTTACCACCGGCGCGACGGTGTCGACGGTGTAGCTGACGCTGCTGCTCCTGCCGGTGCCTATCGCGTTGGTATCAGTGACAGTGATCTGGTGGGTGCCCTGCTGGTTCAGCAGCGAGACGGCGGCGCTCCACTTGCCGTCGGCCTGGACGAGGGCGGTTCCGATCTCCTTGACGCCGTCCAGCACATGCACGGTCGTGCCGGCGTCGCTCACGCCCACGGTGCCGGCGAGCTTGACCGCCAGCGTGTTCGTCAGACCGCCCGACGACGTGATCGCAACCGTCGGGGCGTTCTGCAGGGTGAACGCAAACGTGTCGGAGCCGGTGTTGCCGGCGGCATCCGTCTGGCTGGCCAGGATGGTATGGGCACCGAGCTTCAGGCCTGTGGGCGTGAAGTTCCAGTGGCCGGTGTTGTCGGCGGTGACGGAACCCAGCGCGGTCGTGCCTTCGCTCAGCGTCACCTTCGCTCCGGCCTCTGCCGTGCCGGTCAGGGCCGCGTTGGTGGTGATCTTGTCCGTGCTCGACGTGCCTGTGTCCTGGACCAGGCCGAGCTTTACCACCGGCGCGACGGTGTCGACGGTGTAGCTGATGCTGCTGCTCTTGCCGGTGCCCGCCGCGTTGGTATCGCTGGCGCTGATCTGGTGGCTGCCCTGCTGGTTCAGCAGCGAGACGGCGGCGCTCCACTTGCCGTCGGCCTGGACGAGGGCGGTTCCGATCTCCTTGACGCCGTCCAGCACATGCACGGTCGTGCCGGCGTCGCTCACGCCCACGGTGCCGGCGAGCTTGACCGCCAGCGTGTTCGTCAGACCGCCCGACGACGTGATCGCAACCGTCGGGGCGTTCTGCAGGGTGAACGCAAACGTGTCGGAGCCGGTGTTGCCGGCGGCATCCGTCTGGCTGGCCAGGATGGTATGGGCACCGAGCTTCAGGCCTGTGGGCATGAAGTTCCAGTGGCCGGTGCTGTCGGCGGTGACGGAGCCCAGCGCGGTCGTACCCTCGCTCAGCGTCACCTTCGCTCCGACTTCCGCCGTGCCGGTCAGGGCTGCGTTGGTGGTGATCTTGTCCGTGCTCGACGTGCCCGTGTCCTGGACCAGGCCGAGCTTCACCACCGGGGCGACGGTGTCGACGGTGTAGCTGACGCTGCTGCTCTTGCCGGTGCCCGCCGCGTTGGTATCGCTGGCGCTGATCTGGTGGCTGCCCTGCTGGTTCAGCAGCGAGACGGCGGCGCTCCACTTGCCGTCGGCCTGGACGAGGGCGGTTCCGATCTCCTTGACGCCGTCCAGCACATGCACGGTCGTGCCGGCGTCGCTCACGCCCACGGTGCCGGCGAGCTTGACCGCCAGCGTGTTCGTCAGACCGCCCGACGACGTGATCGCAACCGTCGGGGCGTTCTGCAGGGTGAACGCAAACGTGTCGGAGCCGGTGTTGCCGGCGGCATCCGTCTGGCTGGCCAGGATGGTATGGGCACCGAGCTTCAGGCCTGTGGGCGTGAAGTTCCAGTGGCCGGTGTTGTCGGCGGTGACGGAACCCAGCGCGGTCGTGCCTTCGCTCAGCGTCACCTTCGCTCCGGCCTCTGCCGTGCCGGTCAGGGCCGCGTTGGTGGTGATCTTGTCCGTGCTCGACGTGCCTGTGTCCTGGACCAGGCCGAGCTTTACCACCGGCGCGACGGTGTCGACGGTGTAGCTGACGCTGCTGCTCCTGCCGGTGCCTATCGCGTTGGTATCAGTGACAGTGATCTGGTGGGTGCCCTGCTGGTTCAGCAGCGAGACGGCGGCGCTCCACTTGCCGTCGGCCTGGACGAGGGCGGTTCCGATCTCCTTGACGCCGTCCAGCACATGCACGGTCGTGCCGGCGTCGCTCAGGCCCACGGTGCCGGCGAGCTTGACCGCCAGCGTGTTCGTCAGACCACCCGACGACGTGATCGCAACCGTCGGAGCCGTAAGGGGTGAGGAGGTAGCTGCGCCCTGAAGGCTGCTGATAGCGCTCTTGTAGGCAGCGCCTGCGGTGGCGTTTGCGCCCGTGCTCAGCTTGCCGCTGTAGTCGGCGTTCGAGTCCCAGTAGTTCTCGTAGACCATGTTGTGGTCGGTCATCCACTTGGTCATGGCCTGGACGTAGGGAGCGGCGTTGTCGCTGGCGACACCCCATTCGGAGATGGCGGTTGCCTTGCCGTGGGCTGCGGCGAAATCCTGCTGCCACTGCAGGCCGTAGGTGCGGGTGACCTCACCCTTGAACCCCTTGGCGGCATCGGTGCCGTCCCACTGGGTGCTGTAGTAGACGTCCGTGCCGATCACATCGACGTACTTGTCGCCCGGGTACGCCTTCTCCGGGTTCATGTTGCCACCATCATTGGTGGTGTCCCACACGAACTTGAACTTGTCCGAGACCGAGCGGAAGGTGTCGACGAGGTTCTGGAAGGACTTAATGAACGCGGCCTCGTGGCCGTTGGCGGCCCAGGGCATCCAGGAGCCGTTGAACTCCCAGCCGACGCGCACGTAGATGTTGCCGTCGCTGCTGGCCTTGGTCTGCGCCAGAGCCTGTGCAGCCTTGAGGAAGTGGTCGTTGAAATCGCCCGTGGCGACCTGCTCGAGCGAGGTGCCCCAAACCGTCAGCGGCACCGACCAGATGCTGGGTGTGGCGGTGTTCCTCCACAGGCTCGTGGCCCAGCCAATCGAGCTGTCGAACGCCTTCCAGCTGTCGTTGTTGAGGTAGGTCAACACGTTGCCCGGCGTGCCTCCGACCCACTTGGAGTACGAAGCAAAATCGGCCGGATCGTTGCCGACATAAACGCCCGTCTGTGTCATCGGAGCCCCTTCCACTTAAAATAACAATATAAATATACGCTTGCGACTCTTATGTCGTTAATTCAAACATAATGGGCTACACGCAAGAAAATGAGAACAAAATTGGTAAATGGCTTTGAAAAACAATAATGGCTAACGCCTAACTAAATCTGCCGGGGATAACATAGTATAATTCTGAAAGTTTTTGGTAATTATGCGCACCGGAATTGATTATACATTTATTAGTGTAAATACAATGACAGCCCATGTTCAAGATCTGCGGAATATGTTATTTTTCCTCATATAATAAAAGTGTGCTATTAAAAACATTGATGGTATAAATTGATATAAAATGATATAGTACATTATCTAGTGGTTGAGCCCTGACGGTTGAGTCCGTGTGGTGTTTCGGTTTGAGGTCCATCCTGCGTGTCTGGCGGGATGCGCAGTGGCATCTCTTTTACGCTCTCCACCTCGGATCGCCTTCGGCTCGAAGCACGCGTCGCGGATCGAAACACGCCGCAGAAGCACGTCTGGCGCGCCCGTATCGTGCTGCTGAGCGCCGATGGGCTCGGGACGCACGCGATCATGCGTGCGGCGGGCGTGTCCAAGACCGTGGTCTGGCGCTGGCAGGACCGCTTCTCGCAGGAGGGCGTCGACGGGCTTCTTCGGGACAAGACGCGACCGGCGCGCATTCCGCCGCTGGGGCCGGAGGTGGCGGCGCGTGGTGGCTCTGACGCAAGGAGAACCACCCGGCGAGACCACGCATTGGACGGCCGCCGCCATGAGCAAGGTTGCGGCTGGGATTGCCCCTGTTTTGTGGACACCGAGAACGCTTTCGCGTGAGGTGTTTTTCCGATGCCGAAGACCCGTTCTGCATACCCATCTGAGTTCCACCGGCAGATGGTCGATCTCGTCCGTGCCGGCCGTGATCCGACCGATCTCGCCCGCGAGTTCGAACCCTCGGCGCAGGCCATCCGTAATTGGGTAGCCGAGGTCGATCGGAGCGAGGGCCGGCGCGAGGCCAAGCTGCAAACGGCCGATCCTGGCCTGACGACGGCCGAGCGCGATGAACTCATCCGGCTGCGGCGCGAGAACCGGCAGCTGAAGCTGGAGCGCGATATCCTCTCTCGCGCGACGGCCTGGTTTGCACGGGAGACCGGGGTCCTGCCGTCTGGGTCTTCCGGTTCATGAGTGCGAACCAGGCCGACTTCCCGATCGCGGTGATGGCGCGCACCCACGGCGTATCGAAGGCCGGTTATTATGCCTGGGCTGGCCGGCAGCCCTCGGCACGACGCTTGGCGGACGCTGCCCTGCTGAAGCGCATCCGCACCGTCCATCTCGGCTCGCACGAGACCTATGGCGCGCCGCGCGTCCACGCCGACCTGCGCGATCAGGGCGAGCGGCATTCCCGCAAGCGCATCGCCCGGCTGATGCGCGAGGCCGGCCTCGTCGGAGCCAGCCATCGGCACGGTGGGCCTGTCACGACACGGCGGGATCGAGAGGCGCGCCCGGCTCCCGACCTCGTCGACCGCAACTTCGTCGCCGCCGCTCCGAACCGGCTCTGGGTGGCGGACATCACCTACGTGCCGACCGCAGCCGGCTTCCTCTACCTCGCCGTGGTGCTCGACGCCTTCAGCCGCCGGATCGTCGGATGGGCCATGGCCAACCACCTGCGCTCAGAGCTGGTCCTGGACGCCTTGGAGATGGCCGTCACCCAGCGCAGGCCGCGCGACGTGATCCATCACTCGGACCAGGGATCGCAATACACGTCGCTGGCGCTCAGTAGCCGCTGCCAGGAGGCCGGCGTGCGACCCTCGATGGGCTCGGTCGGCGACGCCTATGATAACGCCATGGCCGAGAGCTTCTTCTCGACCCTCGAATGCGAGCTGCTCGCCCGCCGCCGCTTCCGTTCGCAGGCCGAGGCCCGGATGGCCTGCTTCAGCTACATCGAGGGCCTTTATAACCCGCTGCGTCGGCACTCGGCGCTCGGATACCGCTCCCCTGTCATCTACGAACAGGGGACACGGGAGGGCCCGCTAGCCGAAACCCTACTCAGCCAAGCCCCCTAACCGTCCACAGAAACGGGGCAACCCCAACCCCAATCCCAGGTGCGTCAGGAGGGACGCATCGTCTCGGTGGCGGTGATCGTGGCGGTCGGCGTCAACAGCGACGGCCGGCGCGAGGTGCTCGGCATGGATGTCGGCCCATCCGAGGCCGAGACGTTCTGGACGGCGTTCCTGCGCAAGCTCGCCCGGCGGGGTCTACGGGGCGTGAAGCTCGTGATCTCGGACGCGCACGAGGGCATCAAGGCTTCCGTTGCCAAGGTCATGAACGCCACCTGGCAACGCTGCCGCGTCCACTTCATGCGCAACGTCCTGGCTCATGCCGGTAAGAGTGGCCGACGGGTCGTCTCGGCCTTCATCGCCACCGCGTTTGCTCAGGACGATGCGGAAGCTGCCAAGATCCAATGGCGCAAGGTGGCCGACCAACTCCGGCCCAAGGTCCCCAAACTCGCCGCTTTGATGGATGAGGCCGAGCCAGACGTGCTGGCCTACATGGGCTTCCCCGCCGCTCATCGGGTCAAACTGCATTCAACCAACCCGCTGGAACGCGTCAACGGCGAGATCAAGCGCCGCACCGAGGTCGTCGGCATCTTCCCTGATGAGGAAGCCGTGACCTGCCTCGTCGGCGCGATCCTCCTCGAACAAAACGATGAATGGGCCGTCCAACGGGGCCGCTACATGACGCTGGAAAGCATCGCGCCAATCAGCGATGATCCCCTCGTCAGCCTGCCCACCCTGGCAGCCTGATCCTCCCGGCCCAAGCCGGTGATCGTCGTGGCTCACCAGAAGCTACACCACGCCAAGGGACACGACCAACCAGCCATCCTCTGTTCGTGAAGAACCTCAATCTATCCCACAGGTGCTAACCTCGGATATAAGCCCATAGGGATCGAAGCCGTTCAAACACGTGTGGGTTCGCCTCAAAAGAGACATTGAGGCAATCTAGATACGGGCAAGCCCGAGCAAATGTGAGATACCACGAATCATAATTCCAGGACGCTCCACACGCTGGGAGCAAGCAACGAAAATGGCGCAGATACCAACAGGGCTATACCAACGGATCGGTTTATACATAAAAAGGGAAAATAAATGAAAATTAATGAGATATTTGCAAGTGTTTGGCGTCGAAAATACGCCTTTCTAATAACATTTATAATAGTGAATAGCATTGGAATCGCAGTATTAAAAAACGCAACCAGAATTTTTGAAGCTGAGTCACTAATACTAGTTGATTTCAGTCGATCTATAAAATCACAATCTGGAAGTGATATTTACTCTGCTGGCGTTCAGCAGGAAAGATATCTGAAATCGCAGATTAAGATTGCGCAAGGTGAACCTGTCATAATAGACGCAATAAAACAAATCATTATAAAGGAAACGGGCGACTTAAATCCGATAGTTAAAAGCGGTCTCAATAAGTCTTCTAGTATGACAAGCAAGTTGGTCGATTTGGTATGGCGCCCAGCTTGGAGACGTGAAAATGACGAAAATATATTTGCAGTTCAATCGGCACTTCGAGTTGAACCCGAGCTAAACACCGATTTGTTGAAAATTATTTATCGAAATCGCGATCCAGAACGTGCGGCTGAATTTGCAAATCAGATAACAAGAAGTTTTATTGAGCGTCATATATCCCTTTCAACAAATCCTCTTGCATCGGAATTTTTCCGTGAGCGAGAAGTGGCAGCTCGCAATCAACTTGCAAAGGTTAGTCAGGAACTGGAAAAATTTTCGGTTCAAAATAAAACTTATTCCGTGGACGGTCAGCGCAAGCTCTACTTAGCAAGGCGCGACAAAATCGCATCTGACCTATCTGAGACTCGCAGTCAAATCGGCAAGACGAGCGGAGAACTAGGCTCGCTCAAGATGCAGCTTGCCAGCTTAAAATCGAAAATCAACTTACCGCCAGAAATTTTTGGAGATTCTAATTTTAGCGGGCAGTCCAATACGCCAACAGCTAGCTCTAGTTTTGGAGGCGACCCTCCACTGCTACACGTAAAGCTTTATCAAGAAAGTGCTCAAAAGATCATCAACTTGAATGCGGATTTAGCGGGCCTCAAATTATCAGAAGCCAATCAAGTCCGTGACGTTGAACAGCTTAATACGGAATTGGAGAAGCTTGCTAGCAAGTCAGCTGAATTCTCTCGGCTAGAGCGCGAAGTCGATCAATACGAAGCAAATATCCTGCTTTACAATAGAAAAAGTGCAGACGCACAAATTGAAAATGCATGGCGTTCAAATGAACGTCTTTCCACAATGCAGGTGGTCCAACAGGCGACGGCTCCGATCCGACCTGTATTTCCTCGCGCAGGTATGATCGTACCATTGTCAATTATTATAGGCATCATTCTTGGGTGCGCAGCAGCGGTGTGCCTTGAGTTAGTTGCTAACAGAGCAAGGCTATCGAGGTCTAATTCTAACGCTTATTTAGAACCGGCAGTCTCTCGTTGAAGTAGGCGCACTCTAGATAACTCAGATCTCTCTTCCAAAATTGAGTAGGGTTTAACCAGCTGAACTATAAAAAATAAAAGTTGTTATAAGCGTTCATAACTAAACTAAACGAAGCATTGTCATCTAAGATTTACAATAAACTGAATTAGGGCGCAATTTACAGCTCTTATCTCAAGTTTTACTTCATTGATAACTATGAGAGTAAAAAATTTGTGCCAACACTTGTTGCAGAGTCCATTAAACGTTGTACTAATTCGCGTAACATAGCCTATTAATGAAGAAGGTAACTGGAGCTCAACTCGTGCCAGAAATAGCTAGCTCTAATATTGATCTTCCTCTGACCACCGTCATTATACCGACACTGAATGAAGCTTACTATATTGCTTCGACTTTAGAACAAATATTGAGTTCGGATCTGCCATATTTAATTGAGATCATTGTAGCTGACGGTGGCAGTACCGATGGTACCGTTAGGATTGTGTCTGATATTATACGTAAAGATTCTCGTGTTCGTCTAATTCATAATGCTCTGCGCATTCAATCAGCTGGCATTAATGCAGCAGCTTTAGATGCTGATCCGCGTTCAAGCATTCTTGTTCGAATGGACGCTCATTCCAAGTACGAGACGACATTTGTCAAAGATGTGGTTTCTAAAATAGCTTACATTGAATCTGACAGCGTTGTTGTACGACTTAAGACGGTAGGCGTAACCTGTTTTCAGAGAGCTGTTGCATCAGTATCAAATAGTGTTTCGGGCACGGGCGGCTCTCGTCACCGGATGGGGACTAGTTCCGGCTACGTAGACCATGGTCATCATGCTGCCATCAGGCGAACTAAATTCTTAGAGTTGGGTGGATATGACGAAAGTTTTGCTGCCAACGAAGACGCAGAATTCGACTATCGACTGAAAAAAAGCGGAGGTAAAATTTGGTTGGCAGCAGATATAGTAATTCAATATTATCCGCGATCTACTATAAAATCTTTAGCTTTTCAGTATTTTCGTTATGGGTGGGGCCGCGGGCAAAATATTATCAAGCACAAGCAAAAATTGCGGCTAAGACAAATGCTTCCTCCTCTACTTGTTACATATACAATCGCCGTTCTACTTATAATTTACTTTTTACCAGCATCATTAATTAATGTATTACTAGTACCTTTTGCTCTGTATTTGTTGGTAATAATTACTAGTGCTATAAATTCAGTGCGCCAAACTCGTGGCGCGTGCGGGGTGGCAGCTATTTACATACTGCCTGCCATGCATTTTTCGTGGGGAATTGGGTTTGTCATTAAAAAAGTACTGAGATAAACCCTAATTCTATTCAGAGCTTGGTCGTGAGATCAACCCTTGAAAGCGCCTCAAAAAAAGCATTTCTTCTCAGCAATCTACTTGGATAAAATATTATGATATCCCTGATTATTCCAACCCGTAACAGAGCTCATACTCTGAAATATGTAGCCCCATCATATTTTTCGCAAGATTTAATCGATCAAATTATTTTTGTAATAGATGCCGGCCAGGACGATACAATTCCATTAGTAGAAAAGATAGCGAAAGATTGGAGTGCGATTGATCTTGTCTTTATCGTAAATAATAAGAGAATGGGCGCATCAGAGTCAAGAAATATTGGATGCGCTCAAGCAAAAAATGATTACGTAATGTTTGTCGATGATGATGAGTATCTTGAAAGCGGCTATGCTAGGATTTGTTTAGAAAAGTTGAAGAAATATAATGCTGGAGCAGTGTCGGGCCGGCGGATTTATATGTTGGAAGGTGAAACACCGCAGGCAGCTATCAGCCGCTTCGGCATAGGGCTTCGAGGTGGGCCCGTTTTCTGGCCACTAATTTGTGAGTACGTCAACGGCGCTCGGTTTAGAGGTGATATCGAGCAGCCGATAACAAACTCGATAATTTTGACAAAACGTTCTCTCTTAATCAAATTTCCATTCGATTCTTACTACTCACGAGGTAATGGATACCGCGAAGAAACTGATTATCAGATGAGTTTATTTGTAAATAACTATAGTATTATAGTGACAAATGATACTCATAGTATACATCTGCCAAAAACCCGAGTCGCTAAAGGTGGCCAAACGTCGTCTATATTCAATAAAATAAAATGGTCAATAATATATACAAATTATTTCTATAATAAGTTTTATGCTGCTTATGCTAGACGCTTAGGTTTGCATATGCCGAAAACAGGCAGTCTTATGATTTTTGTGATATATGTCATGTATCGCGAGCTGATAAGACCACCCATTCATCACATCGCTATGAAGGTACTAAAATTACGGTCTGGCTAGAATATTATGAGTGCACTTGTTGTCAATACGTTGAAATTTCATTGTTGGTAGCGACACGACATATCTTGGGTAGGACATGGCGACAAATTTTATATCATTTAGCTATTTAGGTTGTATATAGTCTTTTGTTGCAGATCGGCTCGGCTCCTTCCGTGCCGCGATAGTCGTAGATGAAGGCGATCATGCCGCGACCGGCGGTCGAACTCCGTCATCGCAAAATGCGCCTACGCCTTCTGGGGAATCTCGTTGGCCTGGCGGAGTTCGCGGCTTTTGCGATACAGCGCCTTGATCCGCTCGCGTTCGTTCGTGCGTAGGCCAGCCCGCAGACCCTTGTCCCGTTCAGACTGCCGGATCCAGTACCGGAGCGTCTCGCCGAGCAACCGATCTTGGCTGCGTGGCGGGCTGCCCAGATCTTCATCCGTTGGGCGCGTGCCGGCGTCTGGGAGCGACTTCTAAGCTCGACTTTGGCCATTCATGCGGCGTGGCAGAGCGCATAGAGCCAGGGAGCAGGCAATCGGAAGGGGTGTTTTGTGTAAGCGGTGTCTGGACGGCACCTTTCGGCTGGCGGTGTGACGGGGACATACGGAGCCGGGCAGGAGCTCCGTCACATGTCGATGTCAGGTCGTATGGCTATGTCGGAGCCGGTCCGGCGGCTTGAACTGTTCACCGGTGCCGGCCGGAGACGAACGTGGTCGCAGGATGAGAAGACGACCATCGTCTCCGAGAGTGCGGCGTCGACGATCTCGATCAGTGCGGTCGCGCGTCGGCATGGCCTGAACGTCTCGCAGCTGTTCACGTGGCGGCGCTTGGCCCGTCAAGAAGCAGCGGGCGATCGGCGCTCCGCGTTGCGGTTCGTGCCAGCCGTTCTGATGTCGGAACCAATGAAGGCGACACCTGTCGAGGCGAAGGCTGAGCCACATCGACGAGCGGCCTGCACTGGGATGGAAGTCGAGGTGGGCGGCGTCCTGGTGCGCGTCGGGCCGGACGCGGGCGAGGCTCAGATCGCGGCAGTGATCCGGGCGCTGAAGGCCACGGCATGATCGAGCCGTCCGGTGCGGTGCGCGTGATGATGGCCACGCGGCCGGTGGACTTCCGCAAGGGCATGGACGGGTTGGCCGCCCTGGTGCGGGATGCGATGGGCGCGGATCCGTTCTCCGGCACGGTCTACGTGTTCCGCTCGAAGCGAGCGGACAGGGCCAAGCTCTTGTTCTGGGACGGGAGTGGGGTGATCCTGGCGACCAAGCGCCTGGAGGCCGGTCAGTTCTGCTGGCCGAAGATCGAGGATGGCGTCGTACGCCTCACGGCAGCGCAGCTCGCGGCCTTGCTCGAAGGGCTCGACTGGAAGCGTGTTCACGCGGTTCGCACGGTCATCGCCCCAGCGCTGGCAGGGTGAGCAAAAAGGTCGAGCGCGCGGGCCCCATTACGATGGTAAGCTTCTGGTGGATATGCTTTAATCCGCTTCGTGGCTAAGCCTGCTTCACGCCTGTCCGACGATCCCGAGACGCTCAAGGCGCAGCTCGTCGAGGCGCAGGCCGAGAACGAGCGGCTGCGCCAGATCATCCTGGCGATGCAGCGACACCGCTTCGGACGCCGGGCCGAGAGCCTGCCCGAGGACCAGCTCCTTCTCGGGTTGGAAGAGGCCGAGCAGGTCGAGGCCGCGGGCTTTGCCGCCGAGGAGGCCGAACCGGCCGAGAAGGCGGTCCGGGTCGGCAAACGTCGCACCAACCGCGGGGCGCTCCCAGCTCATCTGCTGCGGGTCGAGACCCTCCTCGACATCGACAGTACCGCCTGCCCGTGCTGCTCGGGCGCCCTGCACCGGATCGGCGAGGACGTATCCGAGCGCCTCGACGTGGTGCCGGCGCAGTTCCGGGTTTTGGTGATCCGCCGCCCGCGCTACGCCTGCAGAGCCTGCGAGGATGCGTTCGTGCAGGCCCCGGCCCCGGTGCGGCTGATCGAGGGCGGTCTGCCCACCGACGCGCTGGTCCTCAGGTGCTCGTTTCCAAATACGCCGACCACCTGCCGCTCTACCGCCAGGCGCAGATCTTCGCCCGCCAGGGCGTCGTCCTCGACCGTTCGACGCTCGCCGACTGGGTCGGGCGCGCCGCCTTCCTGCTTCGGCCGGTGCACGAGCGATTGCTGGAGACGCTGAAGCGCTCGGGCAAGCTGTTTGCCGACGAGACCACGGCGCCCGTGCTCGATCCCGGGCGCGGGCGTACCAAGACCGGCCAGCTCTGGGCCTACGCCCGTGACGACCGGCCCTGGGGCGGATCCGATCCACCCGGTGTCGCCTACGTCTACGCCCCCGACCGCACCGCGAGCCGACCGATCGCGCATCTGACCGGGTTCGAAGGCGTGCTGCAGGTCGATGGCTATGCGGCCTACGAGGTGCTGGCCAAGGGCGGCGCGATCCGGCTGGCCTATTGCTGGAGCCACGCACGACGGCTGTTCTAAGAACTTGGCCCCGCCTCGCTGATCGCCACGGAGGCGCTGGCGCGCATCGCTGCGCTCTATCGGATCGAAGCCGAGATCCGCGCTCGCCCGGCCGACGAGAGGCGTGCCGTGCGTCAAGAGCGAAGACGGCCCGTGATCGAGGCGCTGGAGCCGTGGCTGCGCGAGAAGCTCGGCCTGGTCAGCCGCAAGAGCAAACTCGCCGATGCGATCCGCTACGCCCTGTCGCGCTGGGCCCGCTTGAGCCTGTTCCTCGACGATGGCCGGGTCGAGATCGACTCCAACATCGTCGAGCGCGCGATCCGACCCCTGGCCTTGAATCGCAAGAATGCGCTTTTTGCCGGCTCGGACGGCGGCGGCCAGCATTGGGCGGTGATCGCCTCGCTGATCGAAACCTGCAAGCTCGTCGGCGTCGAGCCGCACGCCTACCTCACCTACGTCGTCACCTGCATCGTCGAGGGCCATCCACAACGTCGTCTCGACGACCTGCTGCCATGGGCCTACCCGGTCATGCCAGCCCTCAGAGCCCTGGCCTGAAAACAGCGCTTACGCTCCTGCGCACGGCCCATGATCCGCAGGACGCTGGTCACCGTGCGCCCACCGGGGGTGAGGATCGCGCCGATCAGCAGAACCTGAGCGTGTCGCCACGAGCGACGGACAAACAGCGGCGCGAACGCCAGGATGAGTTCGGCGAAGCGGGCGGGCAGATCAGGCATCAGGTGTCTCTTGGTCAGGACGACCCGAACCTACCCGTCATGTCCGCTTCGTCACCCCACCCCTCAACCGCCCGTCAAATTGGCCAAAGTCGAGCTAAGGCTTGCGTGATCGCCGACGGGCAGGGCCGCGCCATCGCTTTCCGGCTGGCGCCCGGTCAGGCCCATGAACTGCCCCACGCGGTTCCGCTACTCGACCAACTTCCCGGCGTGCCCAAGTGGGTCGTCGGGGACCGTGGCTACACCAGCAACGCCTTTCGTGAGCACATCTGGGACATGGGCGCGCGACCCGCGATCCCGCCTCAGCGCCACGAGGCGCCCGTCGCCTGCCCGGACTGGATCTACAACAACCGCAATCAGGCCGAGCGCCTTTGGGCCAGGCTCAAGGAGTAGCGCGCCATCGCCACCCGATACGAAAAGACCGCCGCCAGCTTCATGGGCGTCCTCTGCCTCGCCGCAGCCCTCGATTGGCTCAAGCCATGACACGCTCTAACCGCCTCGAACTGCTGCAAGATTTTTCATGTGGCGTGTCCGTTCTTGGGTGCGTTTTTGCACCAGCTCCTATTCTAAGTTTGTCTAGAAATACTTCTCAAATATAAGATTTTATTTTACTGCCGTTTGATTCTTAACTTCATTTCCCTGATGCAGCGCGTACAATAAGCTGTGAAGTTTAGCCATTTAAGAAATATTCCTCCTATTATTGCATCGCCTTTACTAGAACCAGAATAAATATTAATAACTTTAACGCCTCGCTCTCTGCATTTAAGAGCGAGAGCGTGCTCATACAAAACAGATTTTATTTTTAATCTAAAAAAATTGAAATTTTGTGGATTAAGAGATTCAGAATTCATCCAAAAATTCCCTTGGTGGTACCACTCGTTGATGTGCTTACGATAAGTAATATCGACACTGTTCTTAAGTACCTCGCTACTTGAAGGATCAGTTTCTAGAACATTTTCAATATCACTTTCTATATCGCAAAGTGGCGAGCAAAGACCAATAGCAGATGTATTCATTCCAAAAAAATAAGTGCATATGAAATTATTCATATTTCCCAATGGATGCTTCATATTACTGTACCGCGCTGGGTCGAGTTGGCCAAATAAAACTGGCTTATCTTCATGCGAAGCATAATTGATAAAATGTGCTATCCTTAGCCTTCGAAATAGTCTCGGCCTACGATGCGTAGCAAATGTATCGTTGACGAACAGCACTAAATTGGAAAAAATACCCATGCTTTCGAGGTATTTTAAGCCTACGTCCCAACCACTAAATTCTCTTGAAATATTGTTACCTGGAATGCATATGCTCGAATTTGCCCCCATAAATGAAATAGGTTTACATTCCATTTTATTATCGACTACTATTATATGAAACCTTGTTTTAGATATATTCAATATTTTCTGTATTTCTTTGAAGTTTACTTCCCTGTTCTTAGAGCCCCACTCTAAATATAATATAACTATATCTTTTTGCTTATTTTCATTCAATTTTTTGTCTCCTTCTGCCGCCTGCCCGTTGGAAGAGTGATACTCTTTTGTTGCAATGAATGGCAAGTGGTGCGTAAATTGAAAATTTATGTAACCTGCGTGGCGTCGCAGATCAGCTGGAAGTTGCGCATCACCTCGTCTGCCATACGGGCGGGGGTGCCGGCGATGCGGACGAGCTCTACGATCTGGCCATCATCAACCTTTTCAAGGTGGGCGAGGAGATCGCGGGTGGCTCGGCAGGTGCGCCCCTGAGGCTTGATCGTGAGGATCGCGCGCCGCGCCTCTCGATCATCGAGGGCACAGCCTGGTGGCAGGCATAAACCCGAGCCGATAGACCCTGGATGGCGGCCTGACCGATGCTGCGGCTAACGTCGTGCCGCAATTACCCAGGCCCTTGCGCGGGTCGGGTTTCACTGATTCCCTCGTGGAATGGGGCGCAGCGATCTTGAGCAGTTGAGCCGCGAGGAGCTAATCGAGTTGGTGCTGCGACTGCAGCGCCCGGAGAAGACCTCACGCACGTCTTCGAAGCCGCCAGCAACGGATCGCAAGGAGCGGCGCGAGCAGGCCAAACCAGGCGGTGCCAAGCCCGGGCACGAGGGCCACAGCCGCGTGATGAGCGAGGCTCCCGATGCCGGCGTCGCGCATCGCCCGGATCGCTGCGCGTGCTGCGGCGGCGGACTGCAAGGGGACCTTCCCGCCGAGGTCGTCAGCCTCTCCGAACGGATCGAGTTGCCGGAAGTCGCACCGGTCGTCACCCAGCATCAACGGCTGGCGGTGCAGTGCCCGACCTACGGGGCGCGTGTGATCGCACCGGTTCCGGAGGCGGCGCGCGGCACGCCCTTTGGCCCGCGACTGCATGCGGTGGCAACGTATCTGAAGACCTTCCAAGCCTTATCCTACGAGCGGTTGCAGGCGGCGCTGTCGGATCTGTTCGGGCTCACGCTCAGCCAGGGCGGGCTGATGAACGTGCTCCAGCGCGGGCAGAAGCGCTTCCGCTCTGGTCGCGACGAGGCCGTCTCGACCCTGCGTCAAGCCACGGTGGTCGCCTCGGACGAGACCGGCGTGCGCATCGAGGGCAGCAACGCCTACCACTGGGTCTTCCACGCGGCCGAGGCGGTCGTCCACCAGGCTTCACCGACGCGGGGTGCGGTCGTGGTGCGGGAGATGATGGACGGGCATCGGCCGGCGGTGTGGATCTCGGACCGCTACACGGCTCAGCAGGGCCATGCGGTCGCGCATCAGACCCGTCTCGCCCATCTCGCCCGCGACGTCGCCTACGTCGTCGAGACCAGCGATGATCCGGTCCCCTGGCGTCTGCAGCTCTGGCTGCGATCCGTGTTCGCCCTGTCCGAGCACGTCACCGATCTGGCCACCTCGACGCTGGCCGCCAAGCGCCGGAGCCTGGATCGCCAACTCGGCGCCATCCTCGCCACGCCGAGCCGCTGCGACCTGATCCGCGACCTGCAGGCCAAAATCGGTCGGGCTCGTCATCAATTGCTGGTCTTCCTCGCCCACCCCGGCACTGTCGAACCAACCAACAACGGTTCAGAGAGGCTGCTGCGCCCGTCCGTCGTCCAGCGGAAGGTCACCAACGGCTACCGCGCGATGTGGGCCGCCGAAGGCGAAGCCGCCATCCGCACCGTCGTCGATACCGCGCGCCTCACCGGCGCCAGCCCGTTCCGCACCATCCTCAAAACCGTCGGCGCCTGACCCCTACGGTCAAATGGGTGGGTAATTACTTCGTTGGCATCCTCGCAGCAGCGTCAGCTAAGGCACAAACAGCGTTTATCATTCATCTCAAATGTCGGACGGATATGTCTTGCGCATGAGGCTCATCCCCAATCGTCTCAGCACTGAGCCGACCCAAGGCCATGTCAGCGCTTAAAATGGACGAGGGTACCCGAAGAGTTCGCCATTTACGGCATTGTGAATTGTCGCTAGGAGGATTTTTGGGAAGCCGAAATAACTGACACCAAACCTCACTCTTCCGCTCGCCATAGAGCCGAACCATGCAAATGGTATCACAGCATGTCACTCACCGACTTTATTTCCGCTCTTTGGAAGCGCAAATACTTAATGATCGCATGTATTATTCTTATAAATATAGTTTCCGTGTTAATTATAAAATATGTGCCTCCTATTTTTGAAGCATCTGCGCTTATCTTATTTAATGACTCGACCGTCGCACGCCTCGATGTAGCCAACGCTCAGAATGGCTCGAACTCTCAGCGTGATCAAGCAGTTCAATCCGAAGTTATGATCGCCCAGAGCGAAGTAGTACTTTCTCGGGCAGCGGAAATATCTGATTCAGTTCAGCATTTGCGCGCAACAAGGCCCCAAATATTTCGTGAAGATATTCCGCCTATCAATCAAGCAGAAATATTTATACTTTCAAAACTTAAAGTATCAGTAGAGCCAAATACTAATATTATTAAAATATCTTTCCGGGATAATAACCCCGTTTTTGCAGCTAAAATCGCAAACGCTGTTGCTGCGGCACTGCGGGAGCGGCATATCACTCTTACGACGAACTCCGGCACAACGGATTTTTTCCGCAACCAAGAGCATCATTACAAGCAGGAACTTGGGTTAGCCGCAAGCAAGCTCCAAAGATACGAAGCTGAGAACAACGTCTTTTCTGTTAAGGAGGAACGACGTCTAGCTCTTGATCGCCGCGATGCTCTTGCCAAGGACTTAGCAGCGACACGTGGCGCAATTCAACGCATTGACGGTGAGATCAACTCAGCGAAAGCACAGGCTGCAGCTCTTCGCAATCGTATTAATTTGCCACCAGAGATTTTTGGGTCGACACCTTCCGCGCTGCAGGACCAAGCATCTACGACATCTGCTCGCCAGATGGGGCAGGATCCTTCTCTTCTGCATATTAAAGTTTATCAAGAATTAGCTCAAAAACTTATTATGTCGAACACAGAGTTGGCTGGAGTTAGGGCTCTAGAGGTCAGTCAGGTGTCAGAACTTAAAGCAGTTGAGCAACGATTGCTGCAGCTCTCGAAGAAAGATGAAGAATACAGCAGTTTAAATCGCAATGTTTCAGCCGCAGAGAATTATCTTGAAATTCTGCGAAAGAGGGGGGCTGAAGCTGATATTGATAATGCTTGGCGATCCAATGATCGACTCTCAAGCTTACAAGTTATCCAGCCTGCTATGCAGCCGCTTCAACCAAGCTTTCCCCGCCCACTAATAGTCGCTCCATTAGGGGCGCTGGCAAGTTTAGTTTTATCTGTTTTTCTTGCTCTTATTTTGGAGCAGATATCTCAAATTCGAACAGATCCTAGAACATCTGCGAAATAATGCTACTCAAATTTAGGAGACTCACAATAGGATTGATGCAGCTTCTCTGCATAGCTGTGCCGAAGGAAAAATTCAGGGGCTCATCCACAACTATAATCATTCAAGTGTGCAATAGATGTTATATATTCCGTTTCATAACGTTCGATCACCGCACACTTCACGTCGGGATCACCGCCGCTATTCGCTGGCCCGCTGCGTTAGCTTGATGTTGAGCGTCATCGTGTGACCGATCCAGGCATCAACCGCCGCCACGCCGCCGATCACGTGGTCGGCAGTCATGATCGGTACCACCGTCTCCTAGCCGAGATTGGCCGCAGGCACCCCTGTCACCGCGGCCGCCACGGCCGAATCGCGGCCTGCCGGCTCCAGGATGATGTCGCCGGCGACCCCACTTGCGTCGTGTGCATCCGGCGAAGGCCACCTTGCTCCGAGGTTTATCGGCGTCCAGCTTTTCGGTGATCTGATCCGGCATCGATGCTGGAGATGATCGGATGGACGATGCAACCTACGTCCGACGCCGCCGCTGGAGTGCTCAAGAGAAGTGCGCTGTCGTGGGGGAGTCCGTGACCAGCGGCAACGTGATCGCGACGGCCAAGCGCCACGGCATCCAGGCGCAGCAGATCTATCGCTGGCGTGAACGGTTGGAGGCGCGGCCGGCCTGTGGCGCTTTCCTGGCTGTCCGCGGTCGCTTCGGATCCAGGGCCGTCCAGTCCGGCACCGCTGTCGGCATCGCTGCTGGATGACACGAGCAGGGATCGGGATCCGACATCGCGGCCGGAGCGGTCGCCGCGGGTTGAGATCGTGCTGTCCGCCGGGCGCCGGATCATCGTCGAAGGCGGCGTCGAGGTCGACGCGGTGCTTGCGTTGGCGCGGGGCCTGGAGGGCTTTCGATGATCCCGGTTCCGCTTGGGGGGAAGGTCTGGCTCGCCACTGGCCACACCGATATGCGGAAGGGGTTCGCCTCGCTGGCGCTGTTGGCGCAGGAGGTGTTGAAGTGTGATCCGCTCGGCGGCCACGTCTTTTGCTTCCGCGAGCGCCGGGGCGATCTCTTGAAGGTGATCTGGCACGACGGACAGGCGGCGAGCCTCTACGTGCGACGGCTTGAGAAGGGCCGCTTGCTATGGCCCTCGCCAGCCGACGGGGTCGTCGCGATCACGCCCGCACAGATGGGGTATCTGCTCTCGGGGATCGACTGACGCAATCCGGCGGAGACCTGGCGTCCGACGGTGATCGGATAGGCCTTTTTGCTTGCGTTTGCAGGAGGATGTGATTCCATCCTCGGTGTGAGCAACGCCGCCGCGTCGCCTGCTTCGCCCTCGCTTCCCGCCGATCTGGCGGCGGCGCACGCCATGATCCTCAGCGAGCGCGCGATGCGGATCGAGGCGCAAGCCGCAGCGTCCTTCGTCGAGGCCACGATCGCGCATCTAAAACTGATGATCGAGAAGCTCAGGCGCGAGCTCTACGGCCAGCGATCGGAGCGCACGGCGCGGCTCATCGACCAGATGGAACTGCAGCTTGAGGAGTTGGAGGCCAAGGCTGCGGAGGACGAACTCTCGGCAGAGGCTGCGGCGCTGCAGGCCTCGTTGCCGGCCTCGTTGCCGGCCTCGTTGCCGGCTCCGGCGCCACGCCGCCGTCCATCACGCAAGCCGTTCCCGGAGCATCTTCCGCGCGAGCGGGTCGTGATCGCAGCGCCTTCGTCGTGTCCGTGCTGCAGCTCCATGAAGCTGTCGAAGCTCGGCGAGGACGTCACCGAGACCCTGGAGGTGATCCCAAGCCAGTGGAAGCTGATCCAGACGGTCCGGGAGAAGTTCACCTGCCGCGCGTGCGAGGCCATCTCGCAGCCGCCGGCGCCCTTCCATGTGACCCCACGCGGCTTCGTCGGGCCGAACCTGCTGGCCATGGTGCTGTTCGAGAAGTTCGGTCAACATCAACCACTGAACCGCCAGAGCGAGCGCTACGGCCGCGAAGGCATCGACCTCTCCGTCTCGACGCTGGCCGACCAGATCGGCGCGGCGGCGGCGGCGCTTGCGTCGTTGCATGAGCGGATTGCCCGGCACCTGATGGCGGCCGAGAGGCTGCACGCCGACGACACCACAGTACCGATCCTGGCCAAAGGCAAAACCGATACGGGCCGGATCTGGACCTATGTCCGCGACGACAGGCCCTCCGGCGGCGCCGATCCGCCGGCGGCGCTCTACTTCGCCTCGCGCGACCGGCGGCAGGAGCATCCGGACGCGCACCTCGCGGCTTGGTCCGGCATCCTCCAGGCCGACGCCCATGGCGGATACAACGGGCTCTACGATCCCGCGCGTCCGGGCGGACGGGTCACGTCGGCGCTGTGTTGGTCCCATGGCCGTCGCGGCTTCTTCGAACTCGCCGACATCGCCTCGAGCGCCCGGCGTGTCCCCGGCGCCACGCCTGTGTCACCGATCGCCTTGAAGGCGGTCACGCGCATCAACGTGCTCTTCGCCATCGAGCGCGAGATCAACGGTCTGAGCGCCGACGCGCGTCGCCAGGTCCGACAGGAGCGGAGCCGCCCGCTCGTCGAGGACCTGCGCACCTGGCTTGGTGAGCAGCGCGTCAGGCTCTCGCGCTCGGCGACCGTCGCCAAGCCGATCGACTATATGCTCAGGCGCTGGGACAGGTTTGCCTCATTCCTCGACGACGGACGGGTTTGCCTCACGAATAATGCCGCCGAGCGGGCGCTCAGAGGTTTTGCTCTCGGTCGGAAAGCATGGCTGTTTGCAGGCTCCAGCAGCGGCGCCAAGCGTGCCGCCACAATAGTGACGCTGATCCAGACGGCAAAGCTCAACGATGTCGACCCACATGCCTGGCTCGCCGACGTGCTGCCCCACATGGCCGGGCATCCGATCCATCGACTCGACGACCTGCTGCCGTGGAACTGGTCCCCGCCGTCGACCACGGCAATCGTAGCCTGACGATGCACATCAACAAGGTCCATGCCGTCAGGACCTTGGCGCTCGTCGCAAGGGAGCTCGGCGAAGATGCGGACTGGCTCGCCGATATAGCTACCGATCTGGAGCCCGAAGACGGGCTGATCTGGGCCTACGATCCGCAGCACTCCGACGGAACCATGGCCTTCTCAGACTTCGGAATCGAAAGCCTTTGTAATCTCATCGAAGTCCGCCGCAGCACGCCGAAATAGAACCCCCGCGGCCCACGCCGGATGAATACCTTGCGTCAGCCGCTCTGCCACGATGAAGCTTGACTCGGACAACGCGATCGCCGCCGGCCGGGCAAAGGTTGCCCGATCGCTCACCCGCCGTGCGGTTGCCTGAAACGTCGACTCCGACGCGTCCACCAGACGCGCGAACTGGTTGGGCATGCTCTCGCGCGGCATCGGACACAGCCGCAGGCCCGAACCGCTGCAGAGAATGAAAGAAGCAACGAGATCAGACGGACACGTCATTCTATCTAAAACATTTTAACTATGCCAATTGATTAGGTAGTAAATCTATGTGGCCGCATGCTCGCGCGCGAGCCGGAGGAGGTTCTGCCCGTAGGCGGTCTTCTTGAACAGCTCGCCGCGTGCGACGAGCTGCTCGTGGCTGATGAAGCCGCGCTCGAACGCGATCTCCTCCAGGCAGGCGACCTGCAGGCCCTGGCGGTTCTGGATCGTACGCACGAACTCGGAGGCTTCGAGCAGGCTGTCGTGGGTGCCGGTGTCGAGCCAGGCGTAGCCGCGGGACATCTTCTCGACGTGGAGCTGGCCGAGTTCGAGGTAGGCCTCGTTGACCGAGGTGATCTCGAGCTCGCCTCGCGGCGACGGCTTCACTGCCGCTGCGATGTCGAGCACCTGGTTGTCGTAGAAGTACAGGCCGGTGACGGCCCAGGTCGATTCCGGCTCGGTCGGCTTTTCGACCAGGCGCAACGGGCGCCCGGCAGCGTCCAGGGTGACGACGCCGTAGGCCTGCGGGTTCTCGACGTGGTAGGCAAACACCGTCGCGCCGGCTTTGCGCTCGGCGGCGCGCGCCAGCAGGTCGCTCATGCCGGCGCCGAAGAACAGGTTGTCGCCGAGGATCAGCGCCACGTCGTCGTCGCCGACGAAGTCGCGGCCGATGATGAAGGCCTGGGCCAGCCCCTCGGGCTTGGGCTGGACCGCGTAGGAGAAGCGTAAGCCAAACTGCTCGCCGGTGCCGAACAGCCGCTTGTAGTTGTCGAGGTGCTCAGGGCTGGAGATGATCAGGATCTCGCGGATGCCGGCCAGCATCAGCACCGAGACCGGATAGTAGATCATCGGCTTGTCGTAGACCGGCAGCAGCTGCTTGTTGATCGACAGCGTGGCCGGATGCAGCCGCGTGCCGGAGCCGCCGGCCAGGATGATGCCCTTCATCGGGACGCCTCCGTTGGGACCGGCCCGATCAGGCGGTCGAGAATGGTGTCGAGAGCCTGCTGCCACGGCCGCATCGCGATGCCGTAGGCCGTTGTCAGGCTCTCGGTGGACAATTCGGAATTGGCCGGGCGCCGCGCCGGCGTCGGGTAGGCGATGGTCGGGATGCCGGCGACCGGCACCTCGCGCCCGCCGCGTGCCACGCTGCCGGCGACGATGGCTTGCGCAAAGCCGTGCCAGGTGGTGGTCCCGGCGTTGACGCAGTGGAAGGTGCCGGTCGGCGCGTCCGCGTCGTCCGCCATGCGCAGGGCGACCACGGCGAGCGCCGCGGCGAGGTCGGCGGCGGAGGTCGGGCAGCCGTGCTGGTCCTCGACCACGGTGAGCCGGTCGCGCTCGGCTGCGAGCCGCAGCATCGTCTTCACGAAGTTGCCCCGGTGCGGGCTCACCACCCAGGCGGTGCGCAGGATGGCGTGGCGCGGGTTGCCGGCCCGCACCGCCAACTCGCCGCCGGCCTTGCTCGCGCCGTAGACGCTGCGCGGGGCGATGGGGTCGTCGGGCCGATAGGCGCCGGGGCGCGTGCCGTCGAAGACGTAGTCGGTGGAGACGTGCACCAGGGGGATGGCATGGCGCGCCGTCTCGGCGGCCAGGATCGCCGGCGCCAGCGCGTTCAGGCGCCAGGCCGCAACCGGCTCGGATTCGGCCTTGTCGACCGCGGTGTAGGCGGCCGTGTTGATCACTGCCGCGAAGCGACGTTCCGCCAGCAGGCAGCCGACCGCCTCCGCATCCGTGACGTCGAGGCTCGCGCGGTCGGGGGCGTGGACCGTGACGCCGTCAGGCCAGGCGTAGGCCTGCAGCTCGGTGCCGACCTGCCCGGCGCCGCCGAGAACGAGGATGTCCATTCAGGCGCCCTTGCCTGTCGTGGGTGCGCCCTTGCTCGTCGCCAGGCCGAGGCGCTCGCCGGTGTAGCGGCCCTCGCGGATCGGGCGCCACCAGGCCTCGTTGTCGAGGTACCAGCGCACGGTCTCCTCCAAGGCCTGCTCGAAGGTCTTGGACGGCGCCCAACCGACTTCGGCCTCCGCCTTGCTCGGATCGATCGCGTAGCGCCGGTCGTGTCCGGGACGGTCGGCGACGAAGCTGATCAGGTTTTCGTGCGGGGCGCTCTCGGGCCGCAACCGGTCGAAGGCGGCGCAGAGCGCCTTCACCACGGCGAGGTTGTTGCGTACCGCGCGCCCGCCGAGCAGGTAGGTCTCGCCGACCCGGCCGCGCTCCAGCACCGCCACGAGGCCGCGGGCGTGATCCTCGACGTGGATCCAATCGCGCTCGTTCAGGCCGTCGCCGTAGACCGGCAGCTTGCGGCCCTCGAGCGCGTTGAGGATCATCAGCGGGATCAGCTTCTCCGGGAAGTGGCGCGGCCCGTAGTTGTTCGAGCAGTTCGTCACCAGCACCGGCAGGCCGTAGGTCTCGTGCCACGCTCGCGCCAGGTGGTCGGAGGCTGCCTTCGAGGCGGAGTAGGGCGAGCGCGGATCGTAGCGGCTGTCCTCGGTGAAGAACGCGTCCGGCGCCAGCGAACCGTAGACCTCGTCCGTCGAGACGTGAAGGAAGCGGAACCGCGCCTTCGCCTCCGCTGGCAGCGCTTCGTAGTGGCCGCGCGCGGCATCCAGCATCACCTGCGTGCCGATCACGTTGGTCCGGATGAAGGCGCCCGGATCGGTGATCGAGCGGTCGACGTGGCTTTCGGCCGCCAGGTGCATCACCGCCTCCGGCGCGAAGTCTGCGAAGGCCGCGCGCACCGCGCCGGCGTCGCAGATGTCGGCTTCGACCAGCCGGTGGCGGGAATCGTCGGCGAGGCTATCCAGCGACACCGGGTTGGCCGCGTAGGTCAGCGCGTCCAGCGTCAGCACGTCGTGGCCGAGGTCGCGCACGAGATGGAGCACGAGAGCGGAGCCGATGAAGCCGCAACCTCCGGTCACCAGAATGCGCATGGCAGGCCTTTCTTAGCTAAATGCTATTAATCCATGTAAAGTAATTTGACAAAATAGGAATCTAAAATATCAATCTGTTTCATATTTATTATTGCGCCCTTAAGTGGTCGATCTTTTGAGCAGTATCTAACATCGATTGGGCAAGCTCGAGAAGGGTATGCCCTTTTTGCGTTAGATGACATGCCGAAACACCCGCCGAACCAGCACAGATCAAACGCTGGTTGAGCGTTTCTTCAAGTTTAAGTACGCGGCGGGCCACGGTAGAATGATGCACATCGAGCCGCTTGGCCGCGGCTCGGATCGATCCCGCTTGCGTTACAACCAAGAAGAGACGGATATCTTCCCAATCAAGCTGTTCCAGATCGCGCGGCTTCTTTGGCATGCGCCAGATCTCACTGTCAGCGGCCGTCCGGTGAGCGGACGCCGTACCAGAGGTCCTTGACCTGGTCGTAGTGGACCTTGGCGCTGTAGACCGCCACCGGCACCGCGGTGTAGCGCACCGTCAGCCGGCCGATCGCCTGGACCACGCCGTAGGAGAAGATCACCCGGTCGCGCTGGGCGGTGATCAGGTTCACGCGGGCGTTGAGCAGTTCCTGCTGCGCGTTGAGCACGTCGAGGGTCGTGCGCTGCCCGACGCGGGCTTCCTCGCGGACGCCGTTCAGCGCGACCTCGTTGGCCTGGACCTGGGCCTGGGCGGCGATCACCTGTGCCTTGGCGGCCTCGAGCCGGCCCCAGAAGTCGACCACCTGCGCGCGGACCTGATCGCGGACGAGGTCGGCCTGGATGCGGGTCTGGCCGACGACTTCCTTCTGCTGGCGGATCTGCGCGTATTCCTGGCCGCCCTGGTACAGCGGGATCGTCACCCGCCCGACGATCGACGCCGACACGAAGTTGTCGCCGGGGAAGGTCTGGTCGTAGCGCTGCTGCACGCTGCCCTGCAGGCCGACGGTCGGATACAGCGCGGCCTCGAGCACCTTGACCTGCGCCTCGGCCGCGTCGACCGCGTGCAGCGCCGAGAGGATCTGCGGATGCTCCTGCAGGCCGATCGCGATCGCCGAATCGAGGTTGGCCGGCACGTAGCGGTCGAGCGGGCGGCCCGGGGCGAGCTGGCGCGGCTCGACGCCGATGTTCTGGCGATAGGTGCCGATGCTGGTGCGCAGGGCCGATTCCGCGACGCTGACCTGCGAGCGGGCGCCGGCGAGGCGCGCCTCGGCCTGGGCGACGTCGGTGCGGGTGACCTCGCCGACGTTGAAGCGGTCGCGGGTCTGGCGGAGCTGCTCCTCCAGCACCTCGACGTTGTTGCGGTTCAGCTCCAGCGTCGCGGTGTTGCTGAGCACGTTCATGTAGGACTGCACGCCGCCGTACAGCACCGACATCTCGGTGGAGCGCAGGCTCTCGCGCTGGCTGTAGACGTTCGACTCGGCGCGGCGGGTGTTGTTGTCGGTCTGGAACCCGTTGAACAGCGTCTGGTTGACCGTGAGCCCGGCGCCCCCGGGCGTCGTCGTCTGGGCGGTCTGCGCTCCGGAGATGCGGCCTTCGAGGTACTGCTGGCCGATATCCGCGCTGATGGCCGCGGTCGGCCGGTAGCCGGACTTTGCGATCGCGACGCCCTCGTCGGTCGCGCGGACGCCGGCGCGGCTGGAGTTGAGCTGCGGGTTGCCGCCGTAGGCCTTGGCGAGCGCCGATTCCAGCGTCTCGGACGCCGCCGGACCCACCACAGCCAAGCCGGCGGCGACGGCGAAGCCGGCCATCCGGAATGCGCGGCAGGCCGCAGGTTTGTCTTGTGTCACGTCGATCAGCCCTTGCGGTGTCTCGATGACCGGATCCCCGTCTCACCCAAAAGACGGACACAGCGCCCGTTTCGCGCCTCTCCAGCCAAGCCCGCCCTGGCGTGACCTTATCGCACTCCACCCTTTCTAAACGGTGCCCCCACCTGCCAAGCCTTTGAATCCCAAGCGATGCGATATAAAAGCGACACTCTGCCTTGAACGAATAATTCGATCGGGATAACTAGACGTTGGCCATCATATCAACTGCTGCCTACTGAGACTGCTGCTCAACACGGCCAAACTCGACTTTGACTTTAGCAGAAGCTGCAGCGGCATTCGCTGCAGCTTGTGACTTACGTCGAGCAATCACTGCCGCATAGCGACGCGCACGGATAAGTTTTGCCAATCGGCGACGGGCAAGAATTTTTGCGTACCTACGCGAGATGCGCTGGTTCGTTGACGCAAGCGTTCGATCAACGATCGGCGTTGAAGGTCGCCTTACGTTTGGCAAAGCAGATGCCAAATACTTAGCCGTCGTACGCGATGATCTTTCTAAAACCGCAATGGGATCAACCAGTGCGGAGGAGCTCTTAGGAGATCGACGCGACCCCACCGGTCTTGGATCGCAACCGTCACAAATCGACCGGCTCAGCGCGCGAAACCCACGCTCCTCAGCTTGCCACTTCTCACGTAACGTTGCAGCTGACGAAGCCTTGGGCAGTACGGCTAGCGCAGCAAACACCAACGTTGCGCCGACGATGTGCGCATGAATTTTCACCAGCAACCTCGGCAGCGTGACATCGAGATGAGCACTTCGTGCATTCTCCGGGCCAGCCCAAAATGACACATTTTCTGGTCAGACTGACCTGACCGGTATTTTGGACCGAGCCAATTGAGAGGCTACTGCATGGTGGCGGCCATGGGTAGCCGGAAGGCCAGACCCGGGTAGCTGACGGGCGCGGGCGGCCGATAGCCCAGCGACGAATGCGGTCGAACGCGGTTGTAGGTGGTTTGCCAGAGACCGATCACGATCTGCGCCTCCTTCAGCGAGTAGAAGATCTCCTGGCGTAGGCACTCGTCGCGCAGCTTGCCGTTAAAGCTCTCGCAGTAGCCATTCTCCCACGGGGATCCTGGCGCGATGTACTGGATCTGTGAGCCAGCTTTGGCGACCCATTTGCGCAACGCCTTGGAGATCATCTCTGGGCCATTGTCGCAGCGAATGTGCTCCGGGATGCCGTGCAGGCACATCGCGTCGGCCAGCGCCTCGATCACGCCGACGCTGTTGATGCGCCGCGCCACCTTCAGCGCGAGGCAGGCACGGCTGTGCTCGTCAATCAGCGTTAGGATGCGCAGAGAGCGCCCATCGTGCGTCTGGGCTTGCACGAAGTCGAAGCTCCAGACGTGATTGCGATGAAGCGGTCGTAGCCGCACGCAGGAGCCGTCGTTCAGCCACAAGCGGCTGCGGGGTCTATGTCGGCTGGGGACCTTCAGCCCCTCGCGACGCCAGATGCGCTGAACCCGGTCTTTGCCTACCTGCCAGCCGGCTGCCTGTAGCAGCGCGGTGACTCGGCGGTAGCCGTAGCGTCCGTACTCGGACGCCAGGGCGATCATGGCCTGGGTCAGTGCATCCTCGTCGGCCAGCACGGTAGGCACGTAGCGTTGCGTGCCGCGGTGCTGACCGACGATCCGGCAGGCGTGACGTTCCGAGAGGCCGTACTTCTCGCGGATGCCGTTCACCGCCTGCCTGCGTCGCTCGGGGGCTACAAGTTTCCCGAGGCGACGTCCGCCAGCACCTGCTTCTCTAGAGAAAGGTCGGCGACGAGCCGGCGCAGACGAGCGTTCTCGCGCTCCAGATCCTTCATCTTCCTGGCTTGATCGACCTGAAGGCCGCCGTACTCCTTGCGCCAGCGGTAGTAACTCTGCTCGGAGATCTCCGCCTCCCTGCATGCAAGGGCCAAACTCTTGCCCTGGGCCGTCTGCACCTCAATCTGACGCAGCTTGAGCACGACCTGCTCCGCGTTCGTCTTCTGGCCTCGCCGCATGTCCAACTCCTTTGGTCCTGGCTGATCCTCTCAATCAGCCCGGTCCAAAGCCAGCCGGTCAGGCCACAAGCCGCTTCAGATACAATCCAACCCACCTCACTTCGGGACTGCACAGTTTGGGGATTCCAGATGAAGGGGCATGACCTCTTCGCGCAGATCCTACCCGTCTGACGTCTCCGATGAGAAGTGGGCGCTGGTCGCCCCTTACCTGACGCTGCTGCGCGAGGACGCGGGGCAGCGGGAGCATCCGCTCCGCGAGGTGTTCAACGGATTGCGCTACGTCGTGAAGACGGGCGCGCCGTGGCGGTGGATGCCCAACGACCTCCCGCCCTGGGAAGCCGTCTACCAGCAGACCCAGCGCTGGTTGGCAGCCGGCTGCTTCGAGCAACTCGCCGATGATCTGCGGGCACTGCTGCGCATGGCTTCTGGCCGCAGCCCGGAGCCGAGCGCCGCCATCCTCGACCGCCGGACCCTGCGCTCGACGCCCGAGAGCGGCGAGCGGGCCGGCTACGATGGCGCCAAGCGCAAGAAAGGCTCGAAGGTTCACCTGGCCGTCGATACGCTGGGCCACCTCCTGGCCCTGCACGTCACGTCCGCCGACGCCGACGACCGCGCCCAGGTCGGGCGTCCGGCCGAGGCCGTGCAGGCCGCCACCGGTGACACCGTCGATCTCGCTTACGTCGACCAGGGCTACACCGGCGAGAAGCCGGCCAAGGCTGCGCGCGAGCACGGCATCCAACTCGAGGTCGTCAGACTGCCCGAGGCCAAGCGCGGCTCTCATCCTGAGCTTGTCGAAGGACGTCCTGCCGCCGGGGCGCTGGGTGGTGGAGCGTTCCTTCGCCTGGGCGACCCGCTTCCGTCGTCTCGTCAAAGACTACGAACGCTATCCCAGCACGCTCGCAGATCTCCACATCGCCGCCTTCGTCTGCCTCATGCTCAAACAGGCCGCGCAACTCGCCGCAAGTTCATAACAGCCTCTAGACGGAAGAGCATAAACGCTTCAAACTCATTTAGTAGCTCAACTACCGTCCCAAATCTGATTTTCTAGGCCCTTACTGTCACGTAAAATTTTGGATGGATGTGGGGTACGCACACTTAATCGAGCTATCACTGAAGATAGTTTACTAAAAAAGCTTATGGAGATGACCTTGTTACTTACATATGCGCATGTATCAAAGTTCGAAATACCAAACTTGGCCAAGACTTTTTTTTTAACACTGCCAGTAATATTCTTTAGTCTACCAGCATTAAGTATTGATTTTTTCGAAAACTTCCAAGAAAGCAAAGTTACAATGCCGGATGGCTCAGTAAAACATTATCCAAATCCAGATGTATGGGGATTTACTTTATGGCCAGGCATAAAATGGCCAGATAGTTATGGCAATGGCACTAATTATCTGAGCAATAATGCAGAGTGCCAAATATATCTTAGTCCTTTTATTAGTAAAATCGACGGCAAACTTATACCCATTCAAGAAAGGTTTGATCCGTTCGAAGTAACCAATGAAGGACTTCGAATTACAGCTAAGCCTTTATCAGAGTCGCAGCGTATGTTGTACAAATCTAATAAATATAGAATTTTTGGATCCGGCATATTGACTTCGAAGTTCAATTTTAAATACGCAAAAATTAATGTTGTAGCTAAGATGTCTTCTGCTAAAGGATCTTGGCCCGCTATTTGGTTGTTACCAGCTGACCATGGCTGGCCTCCTGAAATCGATCTTATCGAAGCGATGCCTTGGGGCGAACATAAAAGACAAGTCCATTCGGGATATATAGCGACAAATTCTGAAAAACCCTCAAGTTTTGGTGACTGGTACAATGTTAATGGCGACATCAGCAATCAGTTTCATTCATACGAATTAGATTGGAATGAAAATAACATTACGATGAAATTTGATGATACCATTTTATGGACCAAACCAACGCCTGCTTCAATGCACAAGGAAATGTACCTATTGATCAATCTAGCTGTAGGTGGGAAATGGCCTTATAACGAACTTAAGATCAAACCCACAGACTCGATGGAGGAAGAAAGATTGGTTCGCGGAACTAACGAAATATCGTCAGATTATCCTGACAAACTTGTAATAAAGTCTATTAAGATTATAAATTTGTTAGAATAACAGATATTGCTTTTTAGACTATCTTAAGTTTTATATATCTCCTGTGTGCAGCCTGCAGTGACGTGGTCAGCGGACTCACGCAGAGTATGATATATGCGAGTCTGGGTGATGGCCCAGACCGTTTGTGCGCCCCTGGACGTCGCCACCAAGTCAGTGCTTGCCGGCGACTGCTAATACACTGACTCAGACGGATGGTTCAGGGGGCCGGCTGAGGGCGTCGAAGCCGGCAGCTCCGAACAGGTCAGCGCCAGCACCTCCGCGACCGTCCGAGTGGAATGCGGTGGGATGCCAGGTCGGCGGGTCTTGTCGCGCAACAGGCCTTCGACGCCGACTTCGGGAAAGCGCTGCTGCCAGCGCCAGACCGCGGGTCAGCTGACACCGGCCGCCGAGCCACCTCTTGCACGTTCACGCGCTCGGCTGAGAGCTGGACGATCCGCGCCCGTAGGATGTGCTTGAAGGGCCGAGATCGATCGCCGGCGATCGCGGGCAAGCGCTGATCTGGTGGCATCGTCGAGGAGCACGCAGACGCTCTGAGCTATCGCTCAGACTCGCATGCATCTCCTGACTCGTGAATCCTATGCCCGCGTCACTGCACTAGAACGGACACGCTGCAAGAAAAATCGTTCAGCAGTTCGAGGTGTTTAGCGGAGCTGCCCTGCATCATTCGTTCGCATCAGTGCTCTAGCTGTCTGGTTGCGGAATGTTGTTGGGATGCTGCTCGTTGGGCAATCGAGGAACACGCTTGGCGTTTTGAGGGATCGCGCGGCGTTGCGACCGTCAGGAGGAGCCGCTGATGCTCGCCATCCACCCGAACGCCCGCACCACCCCAGCCGTGCGCGCCGAGATTGCTGGGTCCTCTGAAGGCTCCAGCGTTCTGGCCCGGCGCTACGGCGTCTCGACCGAGACCATTCGCAAGTGGCGGCAGCGCGGTCCCACCGACTGCCGGGATCGCTCGGCCCGACCCCACAAGCTACCCTGGCGTGCCAGCGATGAAGAGCGCGCCATCGTGTGTACGCTCCGCCGCAGCACCGGCTTTCCTCTCGATGCGCTGACCTTCGTCGTCAGCCACTTCCTGCCGCACCTGAACCGGGATGCGGTCTACCGCATCCTCAAGGCCGAGGGCCTGAATCGCCTGCCGCCCTCCGAGCAGGTCCGCAAGACGCATGGCATCTTCAAAGACTACGAGGGCGGCTTCGTGCACGTCGACGTGAAGCACCTTCCCAAACTGCGTGATCGAGACGGCATCACCCGCAAGCGCTACCTGTACGTCGCCATCGACCGCGCCTCGCGCTTCGTCCACCTCGCTGTCAAGGACGACGAGACGGCAGCGTCCGCCGTCGCCTTCCTGACCGATGCGCTCGGTGCTTTTCCCTTCCGGGTCACCCACCTGCTGACCGACCGCGGATCCTGCTTCACAGCCGACGCCTTCGAGGCTGCCTGTGAGCGCCACGCCGTGCAGCACCGCAAGACCCGGCCCTACACGCCGAAGACCAATGGCATGGTCGAGCGCTTCAACGGCCGGGTGCAGCGGGAGGTGCTGGGCATTAACGATCTACAGCCACCGCGACCTGGAGACCGTCCTGAGGGGCTTCAACGCGGCCTACAATCGCCGACGTCAGCGGGTGCTGAAGGGGCTCTCACCCGAAATGGTCCTGCGCCAGCACCTCGAAGCCGATCCTGCGCTGATCAATCCATCTTACAGACCGCTCAAGCCCGGCATCCTCCGGAAAGCCCTTCGCATCGTTGCAGACGCCAAGGAGATCTCGCAACCAGACAACTAGATCGGTGCAGAGCAGGGCTGGGGGTGCGAAACGGTTCTCGGGATCGTGAACCAAGCCCGCCACTGACAGCCTGTGCTCAATACGGACATCAAGGCGTCCACCACGGCCCGGGGCTCGACTGTGCGTGTGATCGCGCCCTGCTTGGTCGGTGCGATCACGTCCCATTCCACGCCCGTAGGGTCGCTCGCGCAGCGCACTCCGGTCGTAGCGAACAACATTGTCGGGCGTCTACATCAGTAAAGGCTTTTCTCAGCCCTCACTTAAATCAAAACTGCTCAAAACGCACGACTTGTCGCCGAATAGATACTTAAAGGATTGGTTAGGCGGCCCGAGAAGAAGTCCGCTGCCTTTTTCACAGCATCAATCTTTAGTCTGGACTTCTAATTTTACGCTGTACATTGTCGATAAAATAGGTATCAACAAAACACAGCTCGGTAATACAAGGGTACTGCCAGAAATATTATAAAATATAAATAACATAAATCCTAACTCAAAATTTGCTGTTTTATGAAATATGGCTATAATTATAAAGGCATAAAATGATAAAAATGCTGCCGTTCCATATTCTGATACAAGCTTTGCAAAAGGTAGAAGGATGTAGTCACCCGCACCTTTTACGGTTTGACCTGCACCATTGCCTGTTATCAAAAAGGCAGGATCTGATATCTGTTCTATGAACAAATTAATAGGAACAGCAAAGCGAGCGTACCCACTCGTTCCTTGTGAAGAGAACTCTGTCATTCGATTGGTAATTGTATCAAACCAGCCAATAAAACTTCCAGCAATAGCAGTAGTTATAATAACGACTATTGCTGCCACGATCATTCGCCCTGAAGCACGCCCAATGAGCACCGGCGCACAAAAACCAAGAATCATCAATCCGGTTCCAGAGAGAGACAACACGATCGAAATTGAAAGCAGACTTGATACAATTATACGCCTGAAAGTAAGTATTTCTATTATTAATGCAATAACACAAAACTGCGATATAAAAGATGCTTCAAGAAGGAAAATACCGTTTGGTTTAAAGTATATAGACAAATACGATAGACGCTGCATGTAGTTATAGTTTGAAAACAGTATCTGATTCGGCAAAATTTTATCTAGGTTCGGCCAATATTCAATTCCTACAGTATATTGAGTAATTGCTTGATATATAGTGATGCATGATATGATGGCCATGCAATTTACAAAAAATCCCTGGATCTCAGCATAATTGTTTCTATTAATTTCGAATTTAAGCAAAAATAAAATATACAGGGCTATTAGCAGTCCAAAAGAGTTGATGGAAATCTTAAATGCAATTATTTGACTAATAGTAGCAATTATAATGAATAAAATGTAACTCATGCTATTCATAATATCTATCTTGAAACTATCTTTTGCTTTGATAAACAAAAGGCTAAGTAAGAAGATTGGTAGTACCAGTTGGATTTCGCCATCGGCGCCAATTGGTATAGCAAGCTTCTGTAAGAAAATAATTGAAAAAATCTGGATTTTCGCAAACATTAAAATATTTGGTTTGCTATTTGTTAGCTTTATGTTTCCAACCATGTCTCGCCTATTTATATCATGCATGTTTTTATACTCGGCGCCGCTTAATGCAGAATGCATTGGGATTTTCTATTGTGTAAATCTTATATGATCGCGAGCTGATTGAGAAAACTGATGATGATTATTAGGCAGGCCATTTTACCCAAGCATTATCAAATCGTTTTCGATCTACAGGTCTTAATGTTTTTAGAAGAAATTCATCAATCGGCCTGTTTATAATGGTGAGGGATGGCGCGTACAACGATATTTGGAGAGTCGGTTTTTTTGAATGATTGGAGGGCTTTAAGTTAAGGGAAGTCTAAAGCGCTTTTTGCAGTGTGGGCTGCGTCTGGGACGATGCGAAGTGCGCGTTTGCTGAGACTCCATCTAGGCGGTCCTCAGGCGGAGTTGCCAAGCCTTGGATCACCTTTGACACGCTAGCGCAGCATTATCTCGGGCAAGATACCTTTGCGCATGCGCCGAAGGCGACTGTTGTAGGATGCGTTGAAGCCGGGCAACACGATCTCCGGCTCGCAGTGAGTGTAGCTCATGATGCCCAGCACCTCACGCTGCACCCGGCCATTAAAGCACTGAACCTTGCCATTGGCCTCTGACGTCTAATAGCGCGTCTTGCGATGCAGCAGCCCGTACAGGTCGTAGGCTGCCTCAAAAGCATCAGCTGTATAACAGAAGCCTCGGTCGTTGAGCACACAGTTGACCCGGGAGGGGAGGCGTCGGGTGCGTTCGTGAGGAAGGCGACTGCCGGGACTGTAGTATCGTCATCCTTGACCGCGAGGTTCAAGTGGCGGGAGACGTGGTCGATGGCGACGCACAGGTAGCGTTTAGGGGAGGGCGTTGCAGTCGCGCAGTTTAGGTAGGTGCTTTAGCTGTCTGGTTGCGAGATCTCCTTGGCGTCTGCAACGATGCGAAGGGCTTTCCGGAGGATGCCGGGCTTGAGCGGTCTGTAAGATGGATTGATCAGCGCAGGATCGGCTTCGAGGTGCTGGCGCAGGACCATTTCGGGTGAGAGCCCCTTCAGCACCCGCTGACGTCGGCGATTGTAGGCCGCGTTGAAGCCCCTCAGGACGGTCTCCAGGTCGCGGTGGCTGTAGATCGTTAATGCCCAGCACCTCCCGCTGCACCCGGCCGTTGAAGCGCTCGACCATGCCATTGGTCTTCGGCGTGTAGGGCCGGGTCTTGCGGTGCTGCACGGCGTGGCGCTCACAGGCAGCCTCGAAGGCGTCGGCTGTGAAGCAGGATCCGCGGTCGGTCAGCAGGTGGGTGACCCGGAAGGGAAAAGCACCGAGCGCATCGGTCAGGAAGGCGACGGCGGACGCTGCCGTCTCGTCGTCCTTGACAGCGAGGTGGACGAAGCGCGAGGCGCGGTCGATGGCGACGTACAGGTAGCGCTTGCGGGTGATGCCGTCTCGATCACGCAGTTTGGGAAGGTGCTTCACGTCGACGTGCACGAAGCCGCCCTCGTAGTCTTTGAAGATGCCATGCGTCTTGCGGACCTGCTCGGAGGGCGGCAGGCGATTCAGGCCCTCGGCCTTGAGGATGCGGTAGACCGCATCCCGGTTCAGGTGCGGCAGGAAGTGGCTGACGACGAAGGTCAGCGCATCGAGAGGAAAGCCGGTGCTGCGGCGGAGCGTACACACGATGGCGCGCTCTTCATCGCTGGCACGCCAGGGTAGCTTGTGGGGTCGGGCCGAGCGATCCCGGCAGTCGGTGGGACCGCGCTGCCGCCACTTGCGAATGGTCTCGGTCGAGACGCCGTAGCGCCGGGCCAGAACGCTGGAGCCTTCAGAGGACCCAGCAATCTCGGCGCGCACGGCTGGGGTGGTGCGGGCGTTCGGGTGGATGGCGAGCATCAGCGGCTCCTCCTGACGGTCGCAACGCCGCGCGATCCCTCAAAACGCCAAGCGTGTTCCTCGATTGCCCAACGAGCAGCATCCCAACAACATTCCGCAACCAGACAGCTAGAGCACCTTAGCTCGACTTTGGCCAATTAGGCGGCTTGGCAGAGAGCGTAGGCCCAGGATGGCGGCAGACGGAACCAAGGTTCCCTGCGGTCGCGTTTGCGACGTGACGTCGATAAACCCTCCTCGCGCCAGATCGCATAGCGGACGACGGCGAGGGCGTCCGAGAATGTAGGCTGGGGCTTGGGGTACCACGCCGTCGCCGCGATCTGCCGCCGCTGACGGGTTGGGAGCAGCTGGGCCATTAGGGTGACGATTGAGAACAGGGCGAGCAGGCAGGGCGTCGTGCGGGCAATGGCCTTGTCGGACCACTGACGCTGGATCTCGACGCCGAGATGGGCCCGTGCCTCTTGGAAGGTAACCTCGACCTGCCAGCGTCGGACGATCCTTCGACTAGCTCAGGATGAGGCACGTCACGATCTGTGTCGGATCTCGTGCTGGATCGGTGCAGAGCAGCCCTTGCGGCTCGAAGCGGTTCTCGGGATCGCGGATCAGAACCCAACGGACTGGTACCACCGGCAGCCCGGAATGATGCCAGACGGCGGAAGCCGAGGTGATCTCGATCCTGCGTTCACCTGTGCCGTGCCAGCCCGGCCCGCTCACCTGCTGCCAGATGGTGGCCGGCTCGGTCAGGATCTTGTTATAGTGCTTGTGCAGTTGTGCACCCGTTTTGCGCGGGCGCCCGATCGTACCGGGAAGCCTTGGGGGCGCTGGATCGTAGAGCGCCGCATCCAGGCGTAGGCGGGTGATGGCAGTGACGGCGCCGCGGCGCAGGGCGTCGAGAAACAGCAAGGTCGAGAAGGCGCTGTCGCCCACCAGTACGAGGTCGCGCCCCGGCAACCAGCGGCGCGCCGGCAGGGTCATCTGCCGTCCGACATCGAGCAGGGTCTTGTGCCGATGGCCTCGTTCCCGATAGGCGCGCTCCGAGGGGACGAGGGCGGTCAGAAACGGCAATGCCCAGACCCGACCCGCCCAGGGGATGGGTGCGAGTAGCATCAGGCTCATCCAGCGCAGGCCGCTCGTCTTGACGAAATGGGCGCCGGACGAACGCACTGGATCACGGTAGATCCCGCGGGCCTGGATACGCCGTCCCCAGCGCCGCTCGATCGTGTCGTCGAGCGCCAGCACCACGGGGCCATGTGGGACGAAGGCCTCGACGAGCAGCCGAAGCAGGATGCGGGCGGCTGAGCGGGGCGACCAAGCGGCGCGGCTGAGCACCCGGTGCGTGTTCACGAAATGGCGGTCTCGCGCCCGGCCCGTGATCCGCAGCACGCTCGCTACCGTGCGCCGGCCCGGACACAGGATCGCACCGATCAGCAGGGCCTGAGCGTGCCGCCACGACCGGTGGACGAACAGCGGAGCGAACGACAGGATGGTCCCGGCGAAGCGGGCGGGCAGGGGCGGCATGGGGCGTCTCTGGCGAGGGACACCACCAGCCTATCCATCACGCCCGCTTCGTCACCCAGCGCGTTCCACGGCCGGTCGAAATGGCCAAAGTCGAGCTGAGACAAGGGCCGCAGCGCCAAGGAGCAGGTGTTCGAGCGGAACAAGGACTATCGCTGCATCGCCACGCGATACGATTGATTGGCCACTCCACTACCTGGCTATCATCAGCATACCTGCAATCGTCAAATAGTAATTATAAATCTCATATCATACAAGGAGCTGATGGGGTGGAACCCTTCCAAAATTAGATCGGAAAAATATTATTTTGAATATAATTTATTTAATTAGTAAGATGGTCATAAATTTTATAAATTATGAGTCTAATTCCCATGTTCCACAATCGTTTTTACCGCACGAAAAATTTATTACAGGCTTATGACGGAAGTGCGACCATTCAAAAAATAAACTCACATGGAATTTTCTTGCGTGCCTTCATCGTCGAGAAGGACTACAGCGTTCTGGCTTCGGCGCGGTCATAGCCACCAGGGCCACAGGGTTACCGTTTGGCTTCATGCTGTGAGAAGCTCCCTCAATACACAGGCTTACTGTACCAGAAAATTCAAGACACGAATCAAGGCGGACTGAAATAAAGCCTTCATCAAAGCGGAATGAGAAATGGAAGCTGATAGAAGAAGTTCAACCTATAATTAGAAGGGCAGCACTACATTGGTATTAGCATTGGTAAGTGCGTTACACAGGGTTACTATTCCTTTAGGTATGAATTTATAATATTAACTCTACAGGCTCTTTAGATGAACGGTTTATAACACTATTATTCCCATTAATGAATATTAGATATCGAAATCTAAAATTTTCTAAAGCGCCCTATGCGCTGTTCATGACGCCCCAATAGTTTATGCTGCGCCTGGTGTAGGCAACAAACTGGCTATTCACACACCTGTTACCGCAGGCTGAAGTCGAATTGATAGATAACTTAGAGCGAGGTTGGATCATGAAAACCGTTACCCTTAAAGAAAATACTAGCCAAGGAGCTGTTTACCAAATAGATAAAAACGGCTTATTTCTTTGTAGTGTGATAATATTCATAGGAGTATTACTACAAAAAATTGCCTTGCCTGGGACTAACAATTCCTTACCTCTAAGCACTATTGGGCTGCCAGTTTTACTATTTTTTAGTTGGGCAATAGGTATTTTAAAGATTTCGCCTTATTCATTTGTTTTATATTCTGTATTTGTAGCTTGCTCTGGTATTTCTTTTATAGTCAATGCTGGAGCTGAGAGCGTATCGCTTCTTTCTTTGGCGCTTGTATGCGTTGTTCAATCATGTTTCATTTTTCAGCCAACGCCAAGGAATGGTTTCCCCATAGGTACGTTATTATATCAGGATGCTATGGTTTTTCTGAGTGTATTGGGCATCGCTCAATTTGCCTCACAGAAATTTATAGGCCCTGAGTTAGCCTTTTTTTTAGATTATAAGCTCCCTCCTTCTTTAGTTTTATCAACCTACCATAACCTAAATCCCCTTTACTATGGCTCTGATCTTTTTAAAAGCAACGGTGTTTTTTTCGCTGAGCCTGCTTTTTTTAGTCAGTTCATTGGACTCGCGGCTATCATTGAGCTTGCAACGCAGCAAAGGATAACTCGATTATTAATTTATGCATGCGCGATCCTATGTAGTTACTCTGGCACGGGAATAATTATATTGGCTGTATTTGGTAGCTATCTAGCAATACGTAACGGAAAAATAGTTTTGATTATTGGTATAATAACTGGTACAATCTGTTTAGTACTTTTTGGCAGCATCTTGGAGATACATGCCATTACAAATCGCCTAGAGGAATTTTCTACGCCAAACTCTAGTGGGCATGCGCGATTTATATCGGCGTTTTCTCTTATAGATAAGATAACTTTTGATAATATTGAGTCAGCTATATTTGGAAAAGGGCCCGGAACCTACTCGTCGTATGACTATCAAATGCCGTTTCTTGTTTTTGACCCAACGTGGGCAAAGCTATTATTCGAATATGGCCTAATTGGGTTTGTAACGTACGCATCCTACCTTTCAACTGCAATGAAATCATCGAATAAGACTCTAATAGCTCCGCTTATCATTACTTACGCTTTTTTTGGAGGGTATATTACAAATACATCAATTATATCAGTCATGATTCTTCTTGGAATTTATAGCGATAGAAATCTATCGATCAACTAGAGCCGAACATCTGCTTAGTAGCAATTTATCTAAATAATTATTTGACTGAACTGATACCAGTCGAGGGTGTAATACTGTCTAAGGCTATCTAGTGGTCTGAGTTAGAAGTTCGGTTTCAGATTGTGAGCTTGTGCCTACGTGTGGGGATGTCCGTAACTGTCTAAGGCTATCTAGTGGTCTGAGTTAGAAGTTCGGTTTCAGATTGTGAGCTTGTGCCTACGTGTGGGGATGTCCGTACGGAGGTTGGCCTGACCGGCTGGCTTTGGACCGGGCTGATTGAGAGGATCAGCCAGGACCAAAGGAGTTGGACATGCGGCGAGGCCAGAAGACGAACGCGGAGCAGGTCGTGCTCAAGCTGCGTCAGATTGAGGTGCAGACGGCCCAGGGCAAGAGTTTGGCCCTTGCATGCAGGGAGGCGGAGATCTCCGAGCAGAGTTACTACCGCTGGCGCAAGGAGTACGGCGGCCTTCAGGTCGATCAAGCCAGGAAGATGAAGGATCTGGAGCGCGAGAACGCTCGTCTGCGCCGGCTCGTCGCCGACCTTTCTCTAGAGAAGCAGGTGCTGGCGGACGTCGCCTCGGGAAACTTGTAGCCCCCGAGCGACGCAGGCAGGCGGTGAACGGCATCCGTGAGAAGTACGGCCTCTCGGAACGTCACGCCTGCCGGATCGTCGGTCAGCACCGCGGCACGCAACGCTACGTGCCTACCGTGCTGGCCGACGAGGATGCACTGACCCAGGCCATGATCGCCCTGGCGTCCGAGTACGGACGCTACGGCTACCGCCGAGTCACCGCGCTGCTACAGGCAGCCGGCTGGCAGGTAGGCAAAGACCGGGTTCAGCGCATCTGGCGTCGCGAGGGGCTGAAGGTCCCCAGCCGACATAGACCCCGCAGCCGCTTGTGGCTGAACGACGGCTCCTGCGTGCGGCTACGACCGCTTCATCGCAATCACGTCTGGAGCTTCGACTTCGTGCAAGCCCAGACGCACGATGGGCGCTCTCTGCGCATCCTAACGCTGATTGACGAGCACAGCCGTGCCTGCCTCGCGCTGAAGGTGGCGCGGCGCATCAACAGCGTCGGCGTGATCGAGGCGCTGGCCGACGCGATGTGCCTGCACGGCATCCCGGAGCACATTCGCTGCGACAATGGCCCAGAGATGATCTCCAAGGCGTTGCGCAAATGGGTCGCCAAAGCTGGCTCACAGATCCAGTACATCGCGCCAGGATCCCCGCGGGAGAATGGCTACTGCGAGAGCTTTAACGGCAAGCTGCGCGACGAGTGCCTACGCCAGGAGATCTTCTACTCGCTGAAGGAGGCGCAGATCGTGATCGGTCTCTGGCAAACCACCTACAACCGCGTTCGACCGCATTCGTCGCTGGGCTATCGGCCGCCCGCGCCCGTCAGCTACCCGGGTCTGGCCTTCCGGCTACCCATGGCCGCCACCATGCAGTAGCCTCTCAATTGGCTCGGTCCAAAATACCGGTCAGGTCAAGACCCATACGCGCTCGTCAAAACAATTTTGCGGCATCGGCAGCACGGCTTTTTGCAAGCTTTTGATCCGTAGGTCTTGGGTTCGAGCCCCAACGCGCTCACCACCATTTTAGCCCAGTTAATGATTTGGCGCATTTTTTATGGCCTGGGATCAAGCTCTCGGTGTTGCGGGGACCTGCAACACGCCTCGCTGAAGGACATGGGATTGCGACGCTTGACGATCCGTCGTCCGCCGTTCCGTACGACACGGACGCATCACGACCGGCCTGCTGGTCAAACCGACCCGAGCCGCACGACGAAGCCGGAGAACCAAGGCGGAAGTCGAAACGGCGAGCGCGGTCGCGTCCGTGTCGCCCGTCAGCGATCGGCCGACGGCTCGACCTAAGAGCGCCTAACAGAACCGCCTGATTTGGTTGAGGGTGATGAGACTGGCGGCGAGGTTGGTGAAGGCCTCGTAGATGTCGGCGCGGCGCTCGTAGCGTACGGGCAGGCGTCGGAAACGGTTGAACCAGGCATGGGTGCGCTCGACTACCCAACGGTGACGCCCAAGCTTCTCGCTGCTGTCGATCCCGCGCCGAGCGATGCGAGGGACGATCCCACGGGCGCGGCACTCCTGGCGACGGGCACGGGCGTCGTAGGCCTTGTCGGCATGAAGCTTGTGGGGACGGCGGCGTGGGCGACCGCGCCGGCCGCTGCCCACGGGCGGGATCGCATCGAGGGTCGGGGCCATCATCACGCTGTCGTGGCGGTTGGCCCCCGTGAAGGTCAGGCCGAAGGGCGTGCCGCGGGCATCGACGACGAGGTGGCGCTTGGTGCCCGGTTTGCCGCGATCCGTCGGGTTCGGGCCTGTGGCAGAGCCCCTTTTTTCGCCGGGACAGACGCGCTGTCCAGGCTGGCCCGGCTCCAGTCGAGCTGGCCGGCTTCGTAAAGTCGCCCCAGCAGCACCTGATGCAGGCGGGTCCAGACGCCCGCCGCCTGCCAGTCCCGCAGGCGGCGCCAGCACGTCATGCCCGAGCCACAGCCCATCTCGGCCGGCAGCATCTCCCAGGGCAATCCAGAGCGCAGCACGAACAGGATGCCTGTCAGGGCCGCCCGGTTCTTGATAGGCCGTCGACCGCCTTTCGGACGGGGTCGGGGAGGCGGAAGCAGCGGGGCGATCTCGTCCCAGAGATCGTCGGGAAGAAGTGCGCGGGCCATGAAACACCAACGCACATCAACGCTCAGGGTGCCGTTCTGTTAGGCGCTCTAAATGCGATCGATCGCAGCGGCATCCCGCGCCGCGGGGGGAGGCGAACGGAACGGACACCATGCACCGCATCCTGCCTGCGATCCGAGGCGTGACGCTCTGGGCGGGGCTGAAGACCTGCGTCCAGGCCGAGAAGCTCTCCCATCGCGCCTTGCGAAGGCGCCCGAGCCGTCCGCCACGGGCGTCGCTGCAACGCGGTCAATCGACATAGACGCCGGCGCCCACGAGCGCAGCCACGCCTCCTACGCGCGTTCCGCAGACATAGCTCCACTTGACGGACGGTATCGATGAACCGGGCTTGGGAAACATGTAGTCGACCCAGCCGGCGCCGAACCTATTGACGACATCGATGAAGTCTTTGTGAAATCGGTTCCCGTCGGCATCGCGCTCGTTGAACAGATCCCGTCCCTCGCGATCCGGATGAGCGGCGTTGAACAGGACGGTGCCCTGCATGTCGACGACGAACAGGTATACGTCCCCATGACGCCAGAACGTATTCTTCTTTCGAAAATCTCCGAATGCTTCCGCACCGTGCGTTTCCAGAATCCGGGCCGCCTCATCAACGAGCGCCTCGATGTCCACCGCCTGGCTCGACGATGGAGGATTGATCATCTCGGCGACAAGGATCCTCGCGCTTAAGGCCAGCACCGCCGGCCAGATCAGCAGGGGCTTGAACATGCCGGCGCCTCGATGACGAGCACAACGGTCCTGCGACAGGCCGGGACCGGAGACCAGGACCTATTTGTCGGAACCCGTCATCGTCGACGAATTCCCATGCGTTTCGATTTCGGACGGGATGAAAGCGGCCGAGGTCGGCGTCTCGAAGGTGCGATCATTGCTTTTGTTGCGCCTCAGCACGATTGCCCACCAGCGCCGCTTGATGACAACGGGAATCTCAACAGCGTTGATAGGCGATCTCGAGCTTATAAGACAATCATGCCGATCGATGATTTGACCGAGCCGCTTCAGCGCCGCGAAATTCTGGGCGGCCATCAATTTATGTCCCAAGCAAGCGCCGCCCTCGTTCAATCAAAGAAAAGTTTCCTCTGCGCGCGCAACAATATTCCTTGCTTCATCGCAATATAATCCGACTTTTGCCAGATCCGACATCTGCCACTCCATGTATAACACACGTGTGATGCTAGGAATCGATTGGCCTCGTTACATCATGCGTTTGATGTATGCAATGGATGAATGCCGCAACACAGGTCAACCGGCGGGAGTCAGGGCGGAAACCGTTTGGTTTTCATGGCATGACTGGCTCCGCAAGGCCAAAGAGCCCCGTATGCAGCCGATTCTGCTTGGCCTTCGGGGAAGGATGGCTTACGTAAATTCCGATAAAAAGTTAAGTTACGCCCTGCAAGGCCGCCGTCTTGCAATCGTCTTTCGAGTATATACTTAATAACACGTCCTTATCTTCGACATCAACAACATAGAATTGCGGAAATTTGCAGTCTTGCAAGTCTAATAGACGACTTCACGAAGCAGCCGGGATGAGGGAAAAATCCAGGCTATTTACTGAAGCAAAATTCATGCGCCTCATGAAATACCTTGATTTATTGCGATATACAAGTCTGTTATCGATTACTGAAGAAGTTACTTAGAAAAATTATATTTATTGGTTCTCGGCGACGGGCCGTGGAAGCGCCGGGCGCCGCTGATCATCGGGGGGCCGGACCTAAAGGGCGCGGCCGGGTGCGACGACCGGACGTTCGTCGGGGACGTCCTCTGGATCGAGCGCCGCGGCTGGCCTCGACGCGATCCGCCGGAGGCTCCGAGCGGAACGGCGTGCTTCGTCGGTTCGGCTGCCGGAACCGGAGAGGGGGGGGGCGGCGGATCTCCGGGGCGCTGTCGGACGATCCCGGCTTCGAAGACCCGATCGTGGATGCCACCATCGCGCGCGCCCGCCGGCCTTCGGTCGGCGCCGGGGGCCGGCGATCGAGCCGCGTCCGACCCGGCGCTCGGACGTTCGCGCGGCCGGCAGAGCAGTCGGATCCATTTCGCCGTGCACGACCCGGGCTGCCCGGTTGTGCTTCACCCTCGGCGCGGGCCGGAGGGGCGGTGCGCCTCAGGCCGAGGGCCTGATCACCGACCTTCGGGTCGACATCGTCACGGCCGATGCGGCCTGGGACAGGGATCGCCTGCGCGAAGCCCGTCGCCGGCATCGTCCCAGGACTCGAACCACTGCCCACGCGGCCTGAAGCGCCCGACGATGCAGCTTCACGGGCTCGAGCCGGCCCAGGCATCCAAACCCGTCTTCGCCGCGGCGAGACGGAACACGCCCGTCAGCGCCACCCGAGCAGCACGAGGTAGCCGGAATAGGTGAGGGCGGTGGCCATCAGGGCGAGCGCGGTCGGATCCATGGCGGGCGGATACCGGGGGTGGTCCCGCGCGGCCATCCCGCGATCCGTCGCTGCGGCGGGATGCCCTGGCGCGGGCGGACGCTCAGGCGGCCTGCATCAGCACGAAGTCGTCGGGCACCGCGTCGGTGTGGACGTCGAACTGCGCCAGCAGCGCCGTGCCGAAGCTGGTGGAGATCGCGACGTCGGTGGCGTCGCGGCCGCGCGCGATGACGATGCGGCCGATCCGGCGCGCGTCGTGGCGGGCGTCGAAGGTGTACCAGCGGCCGCCGTTCGCGCCGTTCAGGTAGACCTCGAACCAGGCGGAGAAGTCCATCGGGTTGATGTCGACCGGCACGCCGATGTCGCCGAGATAGCCGGTGCAGTAGCGCGCGGGGATGTTCATGCACCGGCACAGGGCGACGGCGAGGTGCGCGTAGTCGCGGCAGACGCCGACCTGCTGGTTGTAGCCGTCGAAGGCCGAGCGGGTGGCGTCGGCGAGCTGGTAATCGAAGCGGATGCGCTGGTGCACCCAGGTGACGATCGCCTGCACCCGGGCCCAGCCCTCTTGCGTGTTGCCGAACAGCGACCACGCGATGCCGGAGAGCTTGTCGGTCTCGCAATAGCGCGAGCCCAGCAGGAACACGAGCACGTCGTCGGGCAGGTCCGGCACCGCGAATTGCTGCGCGGTCGGCTCGTAGGCGTCGAGCTCGCCGCTGTCGACGATCAGGAAGTCGGCCGACACCGTGATGCGCCCGCCCGGCGACAGCAGCCGCACGCAGGTGTTGCCGAACCCGTCGGTGTAGGTCCGCATCGGCACCGGCGGATCGACCCGCATCGCGTCGGAGGTGAGCAGGTCGATCGCCCGCGAGGGGTGGACGTTGAGCTGGTAGGTGAGCGCCGTCGGGCCGAACGTGTCGTAGCCGATCGTGTAGCCGGTCCGGATCTTCATGGGGCGCTCCGCCGCGAGGAGGAAAGACTTTTCAAATACCGGTAGAGGTGAATGTTCCTCATGCGGAAGTGCCGGAACGGGCATTCGGCGCTCAAAGAGTCGGCAAATGGCGCGGAACCGTCATTCGAGGCTCCCGAAACGTCGGGTGCGTGCCGGCCGGCGGCCGGAACGCGTCGTCGCCGAGGGGTGTAGTGGGCGTCGGTTCACTCCGCCGCGGCCTCGTAGCTGTCGGGGGCCGGGCAGGAGCACATCAGGTTGCGGTCGCCGTAGGCGTTGTCGACGCGGTTGACCGGCGGCCAGTACTTGTCGATGCCGCGCGCGCCCGACGGGAAGCAGGCCGCCTCCCGCGAATAGGGCCGCTCCCAGGCGCCGATCAGGTCCTGGACCGTGTGCGGCGCGTGCTTGAGGGGGTTGTCCGCCCGGTCCGCGCGGCCCTCCTCGATGGCGCGGATCTCGTCGCGGATCGCCAGCATCGCGTCGCAGAAGCGATCGATCTCGGCCTGGGTCTCGGATTCGGTCGGCTCGATCATCAGCGTGCCGGCCACCGGCCAGCTCATGGTCGGCGGGTGGAAGCCGCAATCGATCAGGCGCTTGGCGATGTCCTCGACCGTGATGCCGGCGCTCTTCTGGAAGGGGCGCATGTCGACGATGCACTCGTGCGCGACCCGGCCGTTGGCGCCGGCGTAGAGGATCGGGTAGGCGCGGCCGAGCCGGGCGGCGATGTAGTTGGCGTTGAGGATCGCGACGCGGGTCGCCTGGGCGAGGCCGCGCCCGCCCATCATCAGGCAGTAGCTCCAGGAGATCGGCAGGATCGAGGCCGAGCCGTAGGGGGCCGCCGAGACCGCCCCCTCCTCGCCCGAGCGCGGATCGGAGGGCAGGAACGGGATCAGGTGCGCCTTGACGCCGATCGGCCCCATGCCGGGCCCGCCGCCGCCGTGCGGGATGCAGAAGGTCTTGTGCAGGTTGAGGTGGCTGACGTCGGAGCCGATGTCGCCGGGCCGGGCCAGCCCGACCAGCGCGTTGAGGTTGGCGCCGTCGAGGTAGACCTGGCCGCCATGGGCGTGGACGACGTCGCAGAGCTCGCGCACCCGCACCTCGAACACCCCGTGGGTCGAGGGGTAGGTGATCATGCAGGCCGCGAGGTTGTCGGAATGCCGCTCGGCCTTGGCGCGGAAATCCGCGACGTCGATGTTGCCGTTCGCGTCGGCGCCGACGACCACCACGCTCATCCCGCACATCTGCGCCGAGGCCGGGTTGGTGCCGTGGGCCGAGGACGGGATCAGGCAGATCGTCCGGTGCGCCGCGCCGCGGGAGAGGTGGTAGCGCCGGATCGCGAGCAGCCCGGCATACTCGCCCTGCGCGCCGGAATTCGGCTGCATCGAGATCGCGTCGTAGCCGGTGATCGCGCACAGCTTCCCGGACAGGTCGCCGATGAGCTCGTGATACCCGGCGGCCTGATCGGCCGGCACGAACGGATGGATCTCCGAGAATTCCGGCCAGGAGATCGGCAGCATCTCGACGGTGGCGTTGAGCTTCATCGTGCAGGAGCCGAGCGGGATCATCGCCCGGTCGAGCGCCAGGTCGCGGTCGGCGAGGCGGCGCATGTAGCGCGTCATCTCGCTCTCGGCCCGGTTCATGTGGAAGATCGGGTGCGTGAGGTAGGCGGAGGTGCGGACCAAGCCGTCCGGCAGCCGGGACGCGGGCCAGGCCTCGTCGTAGATCGGATCCGTCGCCCCGAAGGCGCGCCAGACCGCCTGCAGGATGTCGGGGCGGGTGCGCTCGTCCACCGTGATGCCGATCCGGTCGTCGCCGACCTTGCGCAGGTTCACCCCGTTGGCGACCGCCTGGGCCAGGATCACGCCCTGGAACGCCCCGACCCGGACGGTGATCGTGTCGAAGAAGTGCTCGGGCTCGACCGTGAAGCCCAACGCCGCGAGCCCCTGGGCGAGGCGCACCGCGTCGCGGTGGACGCGCTGGGCGATGGCCTTCAGCCCGGCGGGGCCGTGGAACACCGCGTACATCGAGGCGATGACGGCGAGCAGCACCTGCGCGGTGCAGATGTTCGAGGTCGCCTTCTCCCGGCGGATGTGCTGCTCGCGGGTCTGCAGCGCGAGGCGGTAGGCACGGTGTCCGTGGGCGTCGACCGAGACGCCGACGAGGCGCCCGGGCAGCGCGCGCTTGTGCGCGTCGCGGGTCGCCATGTAGGCGGCGTGCGGTCCGCCGAACCCCATCGGCACGCCGTAGCGCTGCATCGAGCCGATCGCGATGTCGGCGCCCATCTCGCCGGGCGACCTCAGCAGTGTCAGGGCCAGCGGATCGGCCGCGACCGCGGCGATGGCGCCGGCCGCGTGCAGGGCCGCGATCGGCCCCGAGACGTCGTGGATCGCGCCGCAGACGCCGGGATACTGGAAGATCGCCCCGAAGACCGCTTCCGGGTCGAGGTCGGCGAGGGGATCGCCGACGACGATGCGCCAGCCCATCGGCGCGGCGCGCGTCCGCAGCACCGCGATGGTCTGGGGCAGGCAGTCTCGGTCGACGAAGAAGGCCTCGGCCTTCGAGCTGGCGACGCGGCGGGCCATGCCCATCGCCTCGGCCGCGGCTGTGGCCTCGTCCAGCAGCGAGGCGTTGGCGACGTCGAGGCCGGTGAGGTCGCAGACCAGCGTCTGGAAGTTGATCAGCGCCTCGAGCCGTCCCTGGCTGATCTCCGGCTGGTAGGGCGAGTAGGCGGTGTACCAGGCCGGGTTCTCGAAGATGTTGCGCTGGATCGCCGGCGGCATCGTCGTGCCGTGGTAGCCCTGGCCGATCAGCGAGACGAGGACCCGGTTGCGGTCGGCGATCTCGCGCATCCGCTCGATCGCCCGGCGCTCGGTCAGCGCGGGGCCGAAGGCGAGGTCGTCCGCGAGCGGCCGCGCCTGCCGGATGTCGGGGGGCAGGGTGTCGTCGATCAGCGCCTCCAGGCTCGGGGCCGCGACCACCGAGAGCATCGCGTCGATCTCGGCATGGGTCGGGCCGATGTGGCGGCGGTTGGCGAAGTCGTAGGGGTCGTAATGCGCGGACATGGCGGCATCCCGGCTTGAAGGGCGATAAGGCCGCCGGCGCGTCGGCGCCGGCGGCGGAGCGGCGGAGGCGGCTACTTCGGCAGGGCGGCGTAGGCGGCCTCGTCCATCAGCCCGTCCATCTCGGACGGGTCGTCGAGGCGCAGGCGGTAGAGCCAGCCGGCCCCTTGCGGATCGGTGCCGACGGCGGCCGGGTCGCCCGCCGCCGCGTCGTTGACCGCGACGACCTCGCCCGAGAGCGGCGCGTAGACGTCCGAGGCCGCCTTGACCGATTCGACGACGGCCGCCGCCTCGCCCTTCGACAGCTTGGCGCCGACCTTCGGTAGCTCGATGAAGACGAGGTCGCCGAGCTGCTCGGCGGCATGCGCCGTGATGCCGACGGTGACGACCTCGCCCTCCGCCCTCAGCCACTCGTGCGCGTCGGTGAATCGCAGCATGGTCTTGCTCCTGACGGGATGTTTCAGATGCGGCCGCGCTTGAACCCGGCCGGGACGAAGGGGAGGGGGACGACCCGAACCGGCAGGCGCTGGCCGCGGACCTCGGCGAAGACGCGGGTGCCGTCGGTCCCGAGCGCGACGGGCAGCATCGCCATCGCCGCCGGCGCGCCGAGGCTCGGGCCGAAGCCGCCGGAGGTGACGGTGCCGACGGGCTCGGTGCCGGCCTCCTCGGCAAACAGCGGTGCCCCCGCCCGCACCGGGCTGCGCCCCTCCGGGCGCAGGCCGACGCGGCGGCGGGACGGGCCGGCGGCGATCTCGGCGAGGATCCGGGCGTCGCCCGGGAAGCCGCCGGCGCGCGCGCCGCCGATGCGGCGCACGGACGGAATCGCCCAGGCCAGGCCGGCTTCGACCGGCGAGGTGTCGGGGCCGATATCGGCGCCGTGCAGGCACAGGCCGGCTTCGAGCCGAAGCAAATCGCGGGCGCCGAGCCCGATCGGCATCACCGCCGCGTCCGCGAGCAGGGCCTCGGCGACGGCCTCGGCGGCGACGTCCGGCAGCGAGATCTCGAAGCCGTCCTCGCCGGTGTAGCCGGAGCGGGTCACGAGGCAGGCATGCCCGAGGATCGGAACCTCCGCCGCATCCATGAAGCGCATCGCCGCGACCTGCGGGGCGATGCGCGCCAGGGCGGCTTCCGCCTTCGGGCCCTGGAGCGCGATCAGCGCGCGGTCGAGCGCCGTCGCCGTCACCGCGGCGGGAAGATAGGCCCGGAGATGGGCGAGGTCGGCCGCCTTGTTGGCGGCGTTGACCACCAGCACCAGCCGGTCGCCGAGATTGCCCACCATCAGGTCGTCGCGGATGCCGCCGGCGGCGTCGGTCAGCAGGCCGTAGCGCTGCCGGCCGGGCTTCAGCCCGACGATGTCGGCCGGGATCAGGGCCTCGAGGGCGCGGGCGGCCTCGGCCGGGTCGTCCGCCGCGAGCGCGATCTGGCCCATGTGGGACACGTCGAACAGGCCGGCGTTCGCGCGGGTGTGAAGGTGCTCCTTCAGCAGCCCGGCGGGATAGTGCAACGGCATGTCGTAGCCGGAGAACGGCACCATCCGCGCGCCGCGGCGCAGATGCAGGGCGTGCAGCGGGGTGCGCAGCAGGCCGGAAGCGCGGGGGGTGTCGACGGTCGCGAGGGGGTCCGCATGCATCTGGTGTTTCCACGACGACGAGCCGCCGAAGAACGCGGATGCGTTCCTCGGATGCCCCCATCTGTCGCGGTTACCTGAGAGCTTCCCCCGGACGCCGCGTCGGCGGTCTCCGAGGTTTCTCCTTCGGTGGGCGCCAGGTGGCGCCTCTCTCCAGATCGTCCAACGATACGGTGATTGTGCCTGAGAGTTTCCGGGGGTGGTTGCTCCGTCGGCGCCATGATCGGTCGTCGGACCGATCTGGGCTCTCCCGTATCGCTTTATGCGGACGCGGCCAGACTGGCATTCTGCGATGCGGCCGGCAAGCGCCGGCCGGACAACCTGCCCCCGACTGTCACGCTTTCCGCTGCCGGAAGGGGTGTCATCGGCCGGGGAATGTTCGCGCCGCCTTCGAAAACGCGATGGACGCCGCCGGCGCTTCCAGCGATACATCCTGCTAAAGATGCAGGGGAGGGTTGCGTTTGGCACAGGACATCATCCTGTCCACGACCGGGTTGACCAAGGAGTTCAAGGGGTTCCGCGCCGTCAACGGCGTGACGCTCGAGGTTGTGCGCGGCACCATCCACGCGCTGATCGGCCCGAACGGCGCCGGCAAGACCACCTGCTTCAACCTTCTCACCAAGTTCCTCAGCCCCACGGCCGGCGCGATCCATTACAAGGGCCGCGACATCAGCCGCCTGCAGCCGGCCGACGTCGCCCGGCTCGGGCTGGTGCGCTCGTTCCAGATCTCGGCGGTGTTCCCCCACCTCACGGTGATGGAGAACGTCCGCATCGCGCTGCAGCGGCGCAAGCACGGCGACTCCTTCGACTTCTGGCGCGCCGAGACGGTGCTGCGCCGCCTCGATGCCGAGGCCCTGGACCTCGTCGACCAGGTCGGCCTGTCGGAATTCGCCGGCCACCAGGCGGTGGAGCTGTCCTACGGCCGCAAGCGCGCGCTCGAGATCGCCACCACCCTGGCGCTCGATCCCGAGATGCTGCTGCTCGACGAGCCGATGGCCGGGATGGGCCACGAGGACGTCGAGCGCACCGCGGCCCTGATCCGCCGGGTCGGCAAGGACCGCACTATCCTGATGGTCGAGCACAACCTGTCGGTGGTCGCCTCGCTCTCCGACCGGATCACCGTGCTGGCCCGCGGCCAGGTGCTGGCGGAGGGCGACTACGCCACCGTGTCGAAGGATCCGCGCGTGATCGAGGCGTATATCGGGGCCGGGCATGGCTGAGGCGGCGCTGAAGACCGTTCCGCGCGCGAGCTCGGACGCCCTGCTGGCGGTGCGCGGCCTGGAGGGCTGGTACGGCGAGAGCCACGTCCTGCACGGGATCGACCTCGACGTGCGGGCCGGCGAGGTGGTGACGCTGCTGGGCCGCAACGGCGCGGGCAAGACCACGACGCTGCGCGCCATCATCGGCATCCTGGCGCGCCGCGCCGGCTCGATCACCTACGAGGGCGTCGAGACGATCGGGATGGCCTCGCGCAACATCGCGCGGCTCGGCCTCGGCTACGTGCCGGAGGAGCGCGGAATCTTCGCGAGCCTCACGGTGGCCGAGAACCTGATGCTGCCGCCGATCGTGAAGCCGGGCGGCATGTCGGTGGCCGAGATCCACACCCTGTTCCCGAACCTCAAGGAGCGGGCCGGCAGCCAGGGCACCAAGCTCTCGGGCGGCGAGCAGCAGATGCTGGCCATCGGCCGCATCCTGCGCACCGGCGCCAAGCTGATCCTGCTGGACGAGCCGACCGAGGGGCTCGCCCCCGTCATCGTCCAGCAAATCGGCCGGACGATCCGGGAGCTGAAGGGCCGCGGCTACACCATCGTTCTCGTCGAGCAGAACTTCCGCTTCGCCCAGACGCTCGCCGACCGCCACGTGGTGATCGAGCAGGGGCGAGTGGTCGACGAGATCGCCAACGACGCGCTTGATGCCAATATCGACAAGCTCCACGCCTATCTCGGGGTCTGAAGACCTCGGGCATCGACGGACTTCTAGAGTCCTCATACGAAGAGAAACGCGACGCACGAGGCCGACGACGGACGGGCACTTGGCCCAGACGCGTAAAACGGCCGGCGCACCGAGGAGGACGGACCGGATGCTGAGACGAATGCTGCTTGCCGCCGCGCTGGGGACCCTGACGGCGGCGGCCGCGCAGGGTCAGACGCCGGTCAAGATCGGCGTGCTCACCGACCGCTCCGGCGTCTACGCCGACATCGCGGGCGAGGGCTCGCTCGTGGCCGCCCGGATGGCGGTCGAGGACTTCAAGGCCGCCGACAAGGGCCTCAAGGTCGAGGTCATCTCGGCCGACCACCAGAACAAGCCCGACGTCGGCTCGGCGATCGCGCGGCAATGGTACGACCGCGACGGCGTCGACATGATCATCGACGGCGTGACCTCCTCCGTGGCCCTGGCGATCAACCAGGTCACCAAGGAGAAGAACAGGACCTTCATCGACACCGGCGCCGGCACCGCCGACCTCACCGGCGTGCAATGCACCCCCAACACCGTGCACTGGGTCTACGACACGGTGGCGCTCGCCAACGGCACCGGCGGCGCCATGGTCAAGCGCGGCGGCGACACCTGGTTCTTCCTCACCGCCGACTACGTCTTCGGCCAGACGCTCCAGCGCGACACCACCGCGGTCGTCACCAAGAACGGCGGCAAAGTCGTCGGCTCGGTCAAGACCCCGTTCCCGACCGCCGACTTCTCCTCGTTCCTGCTGCAGGCGCAGGGGTCGGGCGCCAAGGTGATCGGGCTCGCCAACGCCGGCGGCGACACCATCAACGCGATCAAGCAGGCCGGCGAGTTCGGCATCACCGAAGGCGGGCAGGCGCTGGCCGGCCTCCTCGTCTTCTCCTCCGACGTGCATTCGCTCGGCACCAAGGTGGCCCAGGGGCTCGTCCTGACCGAGCCGTTCTACTGGGACCTCACCGACGCCACCCGCGCCTTCTCGGACCGCTTCGCCAAGCAGATGGGCGGCAAGAAGCCCACCGCCAACCATGCCGGCGTCTACGCGGGCACGCTCCACTACCTCAAGGCGGTCGAGGCGCTGAAAGCGGCCTCCGACGGCGCCAAGGTCGTCGCCAGGATGAAGGACATGCCGACCGACGACCCGCTCTTCGGCAAGGGCACGATCCGCGTCGACGGGCGCAAGATCCACGACATGTACCTGTTCGAGGTCAAGAAGCCCGCCGAGTCCAAGGGCGAGTGGGACCTCTACAAGCTGCTGGCCACCATCCCCGGCAACGAGGTGTTCCGCCCGCTGAACGAGGGCGGCTGCCCCCTCGTGAAGGGCTGAGCGGTTGGCGTTCTCCCGCGGCGCACGGCGCGCCGCGGCGTCGGGGCAGACGATGGCTGGGTTGCGATGACCACGATCTTCGGCGTGCCGATGCAGGCGCTGTTCGGCCAGCTCCTGCTCGGGCTGATCAACGGCTCGTTCTACGCGATCCTCAGCCTGGGGCTGGCAATCATCTTCGGGCTTCTGAACATCATCAACTTCGCCCACGGGGCGCTGTACATGATGGGCGCCTTCGTCGCCTGGATGCTGCTCAACTACCTCGGGGTCAACTACTGGTGGGCGCTGGCCCTGGCACCGCTCCTCGTCGGCGCCTTCGGCATCGTGCTCGAGCGGGTGCTGATCGCGCGCCTGTACAAGCTCGACCACCTCTACGGCCTGCTGCTGACCTTCGGCATGGCGCTGATCATCCAGGGGCTGTTCCGCAACTACTACGGCGTCTCGGGCCTGCCCTACGCGATCCCGCCGGAACTCTCCGGCGGGCAGCGCCTGCCGTTCATGTTCCTGCCGAACTACCGCGCCTGGGTCGTGGTCGCGTCGCTGGCCGTGTGCCTGGCCACTTGGCTCATCATCGAGAAGACCAAGCTCGGCTCGTACCTGCGCGCGGCAACCGAGAACCCGACCCTGGTCCAGGCCTTCGGCGTCAACGTGCCCCTGTTCCTGACCCTGACCTACGGCTTCGGCGTCGCGCTCGCAGGCTTCGCCGGGGTGCTCGCCGCGCCGATCTACTCGGTCAACCCGAACATGGGCGCCGACATCATCATCGTGGTCTTCGCCGTGGTGGTGATCGGCGGCATGGGCTCGATCCTCGGCTCGGTGATCACCGGGTTCGGCCTCGGGCTGATCGAGGGGCTGACCAAGGTGTTCTATCCCGAGGCCTCGGCCACCGTGATCTTCGTGATCATGGTGCTGGTGCTGCTGGTGAAGCCCGCCGGCCTGTTCGGGCGGACGGCCTGATGCGCCAGCCCACGCCGACGAGCGCCGAGGCCGGCCCGCCCACGCGCGGTCGGCGGGAAGCGCGACCGCGCGTCGCCGCAGGTGCGGCGGACGCCATCGGCCGTTCACGGTCGATGGCCATCCAGACAAACGGATTCTGACATGGCCGACACCGCCGCCCTCGCTCCCGCGGACGCCGCCATCGCCCCGGTCATTTCCGAAGGCAGGGACGACCGCGCCCTGCACCGCAGGATCATGCTCGGCATCGCCGTGTTCCTCGCGGTGGCGCCGTTCGTGCTCTACCCCGTGTTCCTGATGAAGGTGCTGTGCTTCGGGCTGTTCGCGCTCGCGTTCAACCTGCTGCTCGGCTACGGCGGCCTGCTCTCCTTCGGGCACGCCGCGTATTTCGGCATGGCGAGCTATCTCTGCGCCTACGCGGCCAAGGTCTGGGGCCTGAGCCCGGAACTCGCGATCCTCTGCGGCACGCTGACGGCGGCGCTGCTCGGGCTGGTCTTCGGGGCGCTCGCGATCCGGCGCCAGGGCATCTACTTCTCGATGATCACGCTGGCGCTCGCGCAGATGGCGTTCTTCTTCTCGCTCCAGGCCAAGTTCACCGGCGGCGAGGACGGGATCCAGGCGGTGCCGCGCGGCGCCCTGTTCGGCACGATCAGCCTCGCCGACGACCGCGCGCTCTACGGCCTCGTGGCTCTGATGTTCATGGGCGGCCTGCTGCTGATCTACCGCATCATCCACTCGCCGTTCGGGCAGGTGCTGAAGGCGATCCGCGACAACGAGCCCCGCGCGATCTCGCTCGGCTACCGGGTGAACCAGTACAAGCTCGCGGTGTTCGTGCTCTCGGCGACGCTCGCGGGGCTCGCCGGCTCCACCAAGGCGATCGTGTTCCAGCTCGCCTCCCTCACCGACGTGCACTGGGCGATGTCGGGCGAGGTGGTGCTGATGACGCTGGTCGGCGGCATGGGCACGGTGTTCGGGCCGATCATCGGCGCGCTGGTGATCGTCACGATGGAGACCTACCTCGCGCAGTTCGGCGCCTGGGTGACGATCATCCAGGGCGTGGTCTTCGTGCTCTGCGTGCTGCTGTTCCGCGAGGGCATCGTCGGCCTGATCGCGCGGATCACCCGGCGTCCGCTGTGACCCGGGCCGGCGGAGGCGCGGGGAGGGTGGGCGCATGAGCCCGTTCGAGACCGGGCTCGACCGCTCGGCCGCGAACTGCGCGGCGCTGACGCCCGTGAGCTTCCTGGCGCGCGCCGCCGACGCCTTCGCCGACCGCTTGGCGGTGATCGACGGCGACCGGCGCCTGACCTATCGCGCGCTCGACGCCCGCTGCCGCCGCCTCGCCGCGGCGCTGGGGGGGCGCGGGATCGGCCGGCTCGACACGGTGGCGATCCTGGCCGGCAACGTGCCCGCGATGATCGAGGCGCACTTTGCCGTGCCGATGCTCGGCGCGGTGCTGAACCCGCTCAACACCCGCCTCGACGCCGCCACGCTCGCCGCCTCGCTGACCCATGGCGGGGCGCGGGCGCTGATCGTCGACGCGCCGTTCCGGGCGCTCGCCGCCGAGGCGCTGGAGGCCGTCCCGAACCCGATCCTGGTGATCGCCGTGGACGACCCCGGGGGCGGCGGCCTCGTCTACGAGGACCTCGTCGCGGAGGGCGACCCGGACTTCGTCGGGCCGGGGCCGGACGACGAGTGGCAGTCGCTCTGCCTGCTCTACACCTCGGGCACCACCGGCGACCCGAAGGGCGCGGTCTACAGCCACCGCGGCGCCTACCTCCAGGCCCTCGGCAACGCGCTCACCTTCGGGCTCTCGCCGGGCAGCGTCTATCTCTGGACGCTGCCGATGTTCCATTGCAGCGGCTGGTCCTACCCCTGGGCGGTGGTGGCGGCCGGCGGCACCCAGGTCTGCCTGCGCCGGGTCGAGCCGGCTGCGATCTATCGGGCGATCGCCGAGCACGGCGTCACGCATCTGTGCGGCGCGCCGATCGTGCTGTCGATGATCGTCAACGCCCCCGCGGACGTGCGCAGGCCGTTCCCGCAGCGGGTGCGCTGCGCGACGGGCGGCGCCGCGCCGCCCTCGACCGTGATCGCCGCGATGGAGGCGGCCGGCTTCGCGGTGACTCACCTCTACGGCGCCACCGAAAGCTATGGCCCGGCGACGATCTGCGTGCCCGGCCCCGACTGGGACCGGTTGGAGCCCGGCGAGCGCCACCGCCGCATGGCCCGCCAGGGCGTGGCGCTGCCGACGGTCGAGGCGGTGCGCGTCGTCGATCCCGGAACGCTGGCGGCGGTGCCGCGGGACGGCGCCACGGTCGGCGAGATCGCCCTGCGCGGCAACACCGTGATGAAGGGCTACCTCAAGAACCCCGAGGCGACGGCCGCGACGCTTCGCGACGGCTGGTACCTCTCGGGCGACCTCGCGGTGCAGCACCCCGACGGGCAGATCGAGATCAAGGACCGCGCCAAGGACATCATCATCTCCGGCGGCGAGAACATCTCCAGCCTAGAGATCGAGGAGGTCCTGACCCGCCACCCCGCGGTGATGCTCGCCGCCGTGGTCGCGCAGCCCGACGCCAAATGGGGCGAGAGCCCCTGCGCCTTCCTGGAGCTCAAGGCCGGCGCGACCCCGCCGAGCGAGGCCGAGATCGTCGCCTTCTGCCGGGCCGGCCTCGCCCGCTTCAAGGTGCCGAAGCGGATCGTGTTCGGCCCCCTGCCGAAGACCGCCACGGGCAAGATCCAGAAGTTCGTGCTGCGCGAGCAGGCCCGCGCACCGTAGACGCGCGCGCCCCGGAAAGGCGTCGCTCCGGACACGATCGGATACGCGCCGTTACGCTTCGTTAACCATCCGCTCGCCATCCTGTGGCCTTCAAGCCGGGAGCGACCGTGGTGACCCAGACCCTGACCCTCAGCTTCGACGACCCCACCGCCGAGTGCCCGCTGCCGCCCGACGCGCTGGGCCGGATCTCCCGCGCCGACCCGGAGACCGTGTCGGCGATGGTCTGCGAGATCCCCGAGGCGACCCGCGCGCGGCTGGCGGTCTACCTCTACGGCCGCAGCCACACCCACGAGCTCGGCATCCGGATCGCGGCCACCTGCGACGGCGCGGTGCTGCGCCGCGCCGCCGGCCTCGTCGGCAACACCCTCTACGACCTGTCGCGCCGCCCCTACGCCGCCCCGAGCTACGGCAGCCACCGTTCGCAGGGCAGCCGGATCAGCCTCGGCGGTCCACGCCTCGACAGCCGCCGCGGCTAGAGCGGTTGCCCTCATGGATCGATCGCGGAAACGAGTCTGACCTGCTGAGGGGCCGCATGTTCGTCACGCAGGCCGGCATCCGCCGCCCTTGAGGATGCTCCGCGGCGGTACGGACGGCACAGGACGTGGTACGGCCGGCCCCGCTGCGAGGGATGCCGCCATGTCGTGGATCAGCCTCACCCGGTTGCGGCTTCGCGGCTGGCGGTTCGTGCCCGGATTCGCGTGGTACGCGATCCGGTCGAGCCGGCAGGCCTCCAGGGCCGCCGGCTACCGCGACGGCGCGCTGCTCAACGACGCCAAGCTGACCTTCTGGACCGTCACCGCCTGGACCGACGAGGCGGCGATGCGCGCTTACGTGCTGGCCGGCGACCACCGCGCGGCGATGGGAAAGCTCGCCCGCTGGTGCGACGAGGCCTCCGTCGCCCACTGGATCGCGCCGGGCCTGCCGGACTGGCCCGAGGCCGACCGGCGGATGCGCGAGACCGGCCGGCCCTCCAAGGTCCGCCATCCTTCGCCCGCGCACGCGGCGCTCGCCTACGATCCGCCGCGCACGACCCGCGGCGGACGGCTTCCCCGGGCGGCCGGCTGAGCCGGCCCGCTCAGCCCGGTTTCCGCTCGTCGGCCTTCAGCTCCGGGAAGTCCGACTGGGCGAAGGCCAAGCCCCGGAACGGGTCGTCGGTGGTGCCGTCGTGCTCCAGGCGCCGGAGCTGGACCCGGCGGATCTTGCCGGAGATGGTCTTGGGCAGCTCCGCGACGAACTCGATCGCCCGCAGCCGCTTGAACGTCGCGAGCCGCGCGTTGGTGAAGCGGAAGATGTCGAGGGCGGTCTCCCGCGTCGCCTCCGCGCCGCCGACGAGCGACACGAAGGCCTTCGGGATCGTGTAGCGGATCGCGTCGGGCGCCGGCACCACCGCCGCCTCGGCCACTGCCGCATGCGCGATCAGCACGCTCTCCAGCTCGAACGGGCTGATGCGGTAGCCGGAGGACTTGAACACGTCGTCGGCGCGCCCGACGAAGGTCAGGGTTCCGTCCGGCTCGACGAAGGCGACGTCGCCAGTGCGGTAGAGCGGCCCGTCCGCGCCGGAAAGGTGGCCGGCGCCGTCGTCGTAGCCCTGCATCAGGCCGGCCGGGCGGTGCTCGCCGAGGGCGAGGCAGACCTCGCCCTCGCTCGCCGGCTGATCGTCGATGTCGAGGATGCGGACCGTGTAGCCCGGCAGCGGCCGCCCCATGGCGCCGGGCTTCACCGTCTGGCCCGGGGTGTTGGCGACCTGGGCCGTGGTCTCGGTCTGGCCGTAGCCGTCGCGGATGGTCAGGTTCCAGGCGTCGCGCACCCGCTCGATCACCTCCGGGTTCAGCGGCTCGCCGGCGGCGCATACCTCGCGCAGCGCCAGGTCGTGCCCGGTCAGGTCCTCCTGGATCATCAGCCGCCACACCGTCGGCGGCGCGCACAGGGTGGTGACGCGGCAGCGGGCGAGCACCGCGAGCAGGGCAGGGGCCGAGAACGGCGCCTGGTTGACCACGAACACCGTGGCGCCGGCGTTCCAGGGGGCGAAGACCGAGGACCAGGCGTGCTTGGCCCAGCCGGGAGAGGAGACGTTGCAATGGACGTCGCCGGGCTGCAGCCCGAGCCAGTACATCGTCGACAGGCTGCCGACCGGATACGAGCGGTGGCTGTGCCGCACGAGCTTGGGCTTCGCCGTGGTGCCGGAGGTGAAGTACAGCAGGAACGGGTCGTCGGCGCCGGTCGCCGCGTCGGGCGCGAACGCGTCGGAGGCCGAGAATGCGGCCGCGTAGGGCTGCCAGCCGGGCTCGGCCGGCCCGGTCGTCAGGCGCACCACCGGCCCCAGGTCGAGGCCCTCGAACTTCGGCACCTGATCGGCCCCGGCCACGATCAGCCGCGGCCGCCCGCGCTCCAGCCGGTCGGCCAGCTCGCCGTCGGTCAGCAGCGTGGTCGCCGGGATCACGATCGCCCCGAGCTTCATCGCCGCCAGCATCGTCTCCCACAGGGCCGGCACGTTGCCGAGCAGCAGCAGCAGGGTGTCGCCGCGTCGCAGGCCCAGCGACCGCAGGTGGTTGGCGACCTGGTTCGAGCGCCGGCTCATCTGCGAGAACGAAACCTTCGTCTCCGCCCCCGAGGCCGCGTCGACGATCCACAGGGCAGGGCGGTCGCGGGTCTCCGGGCGGGTCGCGAGATCCGCGTCGAACCAGTCGAGCGCCCAGTTGAACGCCGCCGCGTCCGGCCATCGGAAGCCCGCATAGGCCGCCGCGTAGTCGGTGCGGCGGGCCAGAAGAAAGTCGCGGGACTCGCGAAAGCTCGGCATCGGCGTTCTCCCTGGTTTTCGGTGGCTTTTCCGTTGTCTTGTGTTCGATCAGTCTTTTGCTGAACTGAAGCTTCGGCGGAGCCTCTTTCCCCTCTGCGGGGGCTATCACGTCCGCCCGGCTCGCGCGTTTCGGTTCGAAAACCCCCACCGTCCTCCCGGGGCGCCGGAGGCGAGCCCGGGATGACGGGGCGGGGCCGGATGAGTTTCGCTCGAGGCCGGGGCGATGCATGAAGACGATCGGCCTCCGTAGCGAGAAGTGGCGCTACCCGTGCGTGAACTTGGGCGCGCGCTTCTCGACGAAGGCGGCCATGCCCTCCTTCTGGTCCTGGGTGGCGAACATCGCGTGGAACACCCGCCGCTCGAAGCGCACGCCTTCCGTCAGCGTGGTCTCGTAGGCGCGGTTGACCGCCTCCTTGGTCATCATCGCGATCGGCTTGGACATGCCGGCGATGGTCTCGGCGACCCGCATCGCCTCCGCGACGAGCCCGTCGGCGGGCACGACCCGCGAGACCAGCCCGGCCCGCTCGGCCTCGGCCGCATCCATCATCCGGCCGGTCAGGCACATCTCCATCGCCTTGGCCTTGCCGACGAACCGGGTCAGCCGCTGGCTGCCGCCGATTCCGGGCATCACCCCGAGCTTGATCTCCGGCTGGCCGAACTGCGCGGTGTCGGCGGCCAGGATCAGGTCGCACATCATCGCGAGCTCGCAGCCGCCGCCGAGCGCGAAGCCGGCCACGGCCGCGACGATCGGGGTCCGCAGGGCCGTGAAGCGCTCCCAGTCGGCGAAGCGGTCGCCGGCATACATCTCGGCATAGGTCGCCGCCTGCATCTCCTTGATGTCGGCGCCGGCGGCGAAGGCCTTGGCCGACCCGGTGATCACGATGCAGCCGATCCCCGGATCGGCATCGGCGGCGGTCGCCGCCGCGATCAGCGCGCGGGTGAGCTGCGCGTTGATCGCGTTCAAGGCCTTGGGCCGGTTCAAGGTGATGAGCCGGACGCGCCCGCGCGTCTCGATGAGGATCGTCTCGTCCCCGGTCAGATTCTCCGGCATGGTCAAACCTCCTCGCGCGGTCCGCGCAGCATCTGGACGATCGCCGAGAAATCCTGCCCGCCGTGGCCTTGCGCGTCGAACCGGGCATAGAGGCGCTCGGCCTCGGCGCCGAGGGGCGTCGCGGCGCCGGCCGTCCCGGCGGCTTCTTGCGCGAGGCGCAGGTCCTTCAGCATCAGGGCGGCAGCGAAGCCCGGCCGGTAGCCGGTGTTGGCGGGCGAGGTCGGCACCGGCCCCGGCACCGGGCAATAGGTGGTGAGCGACCAGCACTGCCCGGACGAGACCGAGGCCACGTCGAACAGGGCCTGCTGCGAGAGCCCGAGCTTCTCGCCGAGCGCGAAGGCCTCGCACACGCCGATCATCGAGATGCCGAGGATCATGTTGTTGCAGATCTTGGCGGCCTGGCCGGCGCCGGCCGCGCCGCAATGGAACACGCTCCGGCCCATCCGCTTCAGGATCGGCTCGGCGGCGGCGAAGGCCTGTTCCGAGCCGCCGGCCATGAAGGTCAGCGTCCCGGCCTTGGCGCCCCCGGTGCCGCCGGAGACCGGCGCGTCGATCGCGGCGCAGGAGCGCGCCTCGGCCAGGGCGTGGGCCTCTCGGGCGCTCGCGACGTCGACCGTCGAGGAATCGATCAGCAGGGTGCCGGCGGGGACCGCTCCGGCGACCTGCGACCAGACCTCGACCACGTGCCGGCCTGCCGGCAGCATCGTCACCACCGCGGACGCGCCCTCGACCGCCTCCAGCACCGAGCCGGCGACGGCGACGCCCTCGGCCCGCGCCGCTTCCAGCGAGGCCGGGGCGAGGTCGAACCCGCGGACCGCGTGCCCGGCGCGGACGAGGTTGGCCGCCATCGGGCCGCCCATATTGCCGAGCCCGATGAAGGCGATGATCTGGGGGCGCGTCGTCATGGGTTCCTCCCGTATGTCTCTCGCGGCGGCGCTCTGCGTGGAGCACGACCGATCCTTGTTCCTTGCTCCCATCCGCCCCCTCATCCTGAGGTGCCGGAGCGAAGCGGAGGCCTCGAAGGAGACATCCAGGTCGCGCTGCGATCCCTGGAGCCCTCCTTCGAGGCCCGCTGGCGCGGGCGCCTCAGGATGAGGGGGCAGGGTGGGACAAGACGTCGTCCGGCACCGAAAAGACCGGGGCCGCCCGCGGCGCGAGCCAGCCGGCGATCCGTTCGGGGTCGACCGCGTCGAGGGTCGGCGGCGACCAGCGCGGCGCCTTGTCCTTGTCGATCACCGCCGCGCGGATGCCCTCGCGAAAATCCCCCTCCGCCAGCAGAGCGAGGGACGCGTGGAACTCGCGCTCCAGGCAGGCCTCCAGCGTCGTCGCCGCGCGGCCGAGACGCAGCAGGCGCAGCGTCAGCACGAGGCTCGACGGCGACTTCTCCAGCAGCGTCGCGCGGGTCCGCCCGGCGAATTCGGAGCCTTCGGCGGCGAGCGCGGCCAGGATGTCCTCGACGCGATCGTGCGCGAAGCAGCGGTCGATGACGGCTTGCGCCGCGGCGAGCGGGGCCGGCCCCGGCGTGACGGCGCGCGCGTCGATCGCCGCCCGGACGGTGGCGTGGCCGGCCTCCGGGGCGAGGGCGGCGAGCGCATCGATCAGGGCGGGCAGCGTCGCTGCGGGCACGCAGGCGTCGGCGAACCCCGCGAAGATCGCGTCGGCCGCGCCCATGGGCTCGCCGGTCAGCCCGAGATAGGTCCCGGTCTCGCCGGGCGCGCGCGGCAGCAGCCAGGTGCCGCCGACGTCGGGCAGGTAGCCGATGCCGGTCTCCGGCATGGCGATGCGGGAGCGCCCGGTGACGACGCGGTGGCCGGCATGGCCCGACAGCCCGACGCCGCCGCCCATGGTGATCCCGTCCAGGATCGCCACGAACGGTTTTTCGTAATGCGCGATCCGAGCATCGAGGCGATACTCGTCGCGCCAGAAGTTCTCGGCGGAGCTTGAACCCGCGCTCTCGTAGAGCGAGCGCAGGTCGCCGCCGGCGCACAGGCCGCGCTCGCCCTCGCCGGTGAGCAGGATCGCGGCGACGCCTTCGTCGGCGGCGAAAAGATCGAGGGCGGCATCGATCGCGCCGACCATGCCGTGGGTCAGCGCGTTCAAGGCCTTCGGCCGGTTCAGGCGGATGCGCCCGAGCGTGCCGACGCGCTCGACGAGGATGTCGGGCATCAGCGCCCCCCGAGCAGCGCGCGGGCGATGATCACCCGCATGATCTCGTTGGTGCCCTCCAGGATCTGGTGGACGCGCAGATCCCGGACGATCTTCTCGATGCCGTACTCGGCGAGATACCCGTAGCCGCCGTGGAGCTGCAGCGCCTCGTTGGCGACGTGGAACGCGGCGTCCGTCACGTGGCGCTTGGCCATGGCGCAGAGCTTGGTCGCCTCCGGCGCCCTGGCGTCGAGGGCGGCGGCCGCGTGGCGCAGGAACGCGCGGGCGACCTCGAGCTCGGTCGCCATGTCGGCCAGCCGGAACTGCAGCGCCTGGAAGTCCGAGAGCTTCTGGCCGAAGGCGCGGCGGTCGCCCATGTACGCGAGCGTCCGGTCGAGGGCCGATTGCGCGCCGCCCAGCGCGCAGGCGGCGATGTTGAGGCGGCCGCCGTCGAGCCCGGCCATGGCGTAGCGGAAGCCGTCGCCCTCGTCGCCCAGCCGGTTCTCGACGGGCACCCGGCACTGGTCGAAGCGCACCGCGCGGGTCGGCTGGGCGTTCCAGCCCATCTTGCGCTCGTCGGCGCCGAAGGAGAGGCCGGGCGTGCCCTTCTCGACGACGATCGCCGAGACGCCCTTCGCGCCCTCGCCTCCGGTCCGGGCCATGACGAGGTAGAGGTCGCTGGCGCCGGCGCCCGAGATGAACTGCTTCTCACCGGTCAGCACGTAGGCGTCGCCGTCGCGGACCGCGCGGGTTCGGAGCGCCGCGGCATCCGAGCCCGAGCCGGCCTCGGTCAGGCAATAGCTGGCGATCCTGTCCATCCGCGTCAGCGACGGAAGCCAGCGCCGGCGCTGCGCCTCGCTGCCGAAGGCGTCGATGATCCAGGAGGACAGGTTGTGGATCGAGAGGAAGGCCGCCACCGTCGGGCAGCCTTCGCCCAGAGCCTCGAAGATCAGGCTGGCGTCGACGCGGCTCAGGGCCGATCCGCCGACATCCTCGCGGATGGTGATCGCGGCCATGCCGAGAGCTGCCGCCGCGCGAAGGGTCTCGACGGGGAAGTGCTTGCGCGCGTCCCAGTCGAGGGCGTGCGGCGCGATGTGCTCGCGCGCGAAGTTCTGGGCCATCTCCCGGATGGCGACCTGATCCTCGTCGAGCCCGAAGCGCATGGCATCAAGTCCTTGGCTGGACGGTTCTCCCTCCCCCGCAGAGGGGGGAGGGTCGGTTCACCGCATCGTCGGGATCGAGAACTCCGCGCCGCTCTTGATGCCCGAGGGCCAGCGCTGCGTCACGGTCTTGGTCTTGGTGTAGAAGCGGATCGCGTCGGGCCCGTGCTGGTTCAGGTCGCCGAAGCCCGAGCGCTTCCAGCCGCCGAAGGTGTGGTAGGCGATCGGCACCGGGATCGGCACGTTGACGCCGACCATGCCGACGTTGACCCGGGCGGTGAAGTCGCGCGCCGCGTCGCCGTCCTGGGTGAAGATCGCGACGCCGTTGCCGTATTGGTGGGTGGAGGGCAGCGCCAGCGCCTCCTCGTAGTCCTTGGCCCGCACGACCGAGAGGACCGGGCCGAAGATCTCCTCCTTGTAGATCGTCATGTCGGCGGTGACGCGGTCGAACAGGCAGCCGCCCATGTAGAAGCCGTTCTCGTAGCCCTGCAGGGTGAAGCCGCGGCCGTCGACGGCGAGCTCGGCGCCCTCCTGGAGGCCGGTCTCGATGTAGCCCTTCACCCGCGCCACCGCCTCGGCGGTGACCATCGGGCCGTAATCGGCCGAGCCGTCGTGCGAGGGGCCGATCTTGAGGCTCTCCACCCGCGGCACCAAGCGCTCCATCAGCCGGTCGGCGGTGCCCTCGCCGACGGGGACGGCGACCGAGATCGCCATGCAGCGCTCGCCGGCCGAGCCGTAGCCGGCGCCGATCAGCGCGTCGACGGCCTGGCCCATGTCGGCGTCGGGCATGATGATCATGTGGTTCTTGGCGCCGCCGAAGCACTGGGCGCGCTTCCCCGTCTGCGCGGAGCGGACGTAGATGTACTCGGCGATCTGCGAGGAGCCGACGAAGCCCACCGCCTTGATGTCCGCGTCGTCGAGGATCGCGTCGACCGCCTCCTTGTCGCCGTTGACGACGTTGAGGATGCCCGGCGGCAGGCCGGCCTCCAGGAAGATCTCGGCGATGCGCATCGGCACGCCGGGGTCGCGCTCGGACGGCTTGAGGATGAAGGCGTTGCCGCAGGCGATGGCCGGGGCGCATTTCCAGAGCGGGATCATCGCGGGGAAGTTGAACGGCGTGATGCCGGCGACCACGCCCAGCGGCTGGCGCAGGGAGTAGACGTCGATGCCGGGGCCGGCGCCTTCCGTGAACTCGCCCTTCAGCAGGTGCGGGATGCCGCAGGCGAACTCCACCACCTCGACGCCGCGCTGGATGTCGCCCTTGGCGTCGGGCACGGTCTTGCCGTGCTCGGAGGCCAGCAGCTCGGCGAGTGAATCCGTCTCGCCGCGGATCAGCTCGAGGAAGCGCATCATCACGCGGGCGCGCTTCTGCGGGTTGGTCGCGGCCCAGGCGGCTTGCGCGTCGCGGGCGTTCTCGACCGCCGCGCGAAGCTCGGCGCGGCTCGCCAGGGCGACGCGGGCCTGGACCTCGCCGGTCGAGGGAAGGAACACGTCGGCGAAGCGGCCGCTGGTGCCCGCGACGGTCTTGCCGCCGATGAAATGCCCGATCGTGCGCATGTGCGCCTCTCCTGTGCTCGTTTCCTCAGGTCCGGCCGGCCCGAAGGCCGGCCGATTTTGAGCGGACCATAGCAGCGCCGATCGGGCGATAAAGCTGGACCTGCTCGCAGCCGGTGTGCATCGATGCACAGCGCTATCCCCGTCGGACCCAGCCCGTGAGCCTCAAGAAGACCCGCAACTGGGACGACCTGCGCTTCTTCCTCGCCGTCGCCCGCACCGGCACGCTGACGGCCGCGGCGGCGCAGACCGGCACCGAGCACACCACCGTGGCCCGGCGCATCCTGGCCCTGGAGGAGGGGCTCGACCGCCGGCTCTTCCACAAGAGCAACCTCGGCTACGCGCTGACCGAGGCCGGCGAGTCGCTGCTCGGGACGGCGGAGGCGATGGAGAGCGCCTTCGTCTCGGGCTCGGCGGCCGGCGGCACCGGGCGGAGCGTCGCGGGCACGGTGCGGATCGGCGCGCCGGACGGGTTCGGCAGCGTGTTCCTCGCGCCGCGGATGCACCGCCTGACCGAGGCCCATCCCGGGCTCGAGATCGAGATCATGGCGACCGCGCGGATCTTCAGCCTATCGAAGCGCGAGGCGGACATCGTCGTCAGCCTGTCGGCGCCGCAGCAGGCGCGGGTGGTGACACGTCGGCTCACCGACTACCGGCTCTTCGTCTACGGGTCGAAGGCCTACCTCGACGCGGCCGAGCCGATCCGGACGGCGGCCGACCTCGGGCGGCACCCGTTCGTCAGCTACATCGAGGACATGCTGTTTGCGCGGGAGCTCAACTACCTCAACGTGATCGGGCCGGGCGCCAGCGCGCGGCTGCGCTCGACGAACCTGCTCGCCCAGGTGCACGCCACGCTCGCCGGTGCCGGCCTGTGCATCGTGCCGGCCTTCATCGCGGCCGCCCATCCCGGCCTCGTGCCGGTGCTGCCGGACGCGCTGTCGCTGACGCGGGCCTTCCACATGCACATCCACGAGGACCACCGGAAGTCCGCCCACATCCGCGAGGTGGCGGCCTTCATCGTCGGCGCGGTCGAGGCGGCGCAGGCGCTGTTCTCGCGGGCGGGATAGTGCGTCGCACCGGCAAGCTCAGGCAGAATACTGCGCGCCGGATGTCGCGCGACGGGCGCCGACCGGGCTTGTCCTCGCGCCCGCGCAGCCGCTAGCCTGCCTTTCGTATTCTGCGTTCATTCGCGCGCGTCCCCTCGGCGCGTCCCTTTGGAAAGACGGATCCAACGCCATGATCAGCGCCATCGCCCTGCCGCGGCTGATGCGGATCGGAGCCGGTGCGTGCGGGCTGCTGCCGGAGGTGCTGGGGCAGCTCGGGCTGTCCCGGCCGTTCGTCGTCACCGATCCCTACCTCGCCGACAGCGGCCGGGCGGGGCGGCTCGTCGAGCGCCTGGCGGCGGCCGGCATCCGGGCCGGGCTGTTCTCGCAGACCGTGCCGGACCCGACCGTGGCCTCGGTGGAGGCGGCTTTGGCCGCGCTCAAGGCCGGCGACCACGATTGCGTCGTCGGCTTCGGCGGCGGCAGCCCGATGGACACGGCCAAGGCCGTCGCGGTGCTGGCCCGCCACGGCGGCCACATGCGCGACTACAAGGCGCCCCACAGCCAGGACGCGCCCGGCCTGCCGATCCTGGCGATCCCCACCACCGCCGGCACCGGCTCGGAGGCGACGCGCTTCACCATCGTCACCGACGGGGCCACCGACGAGAAGATGCTGTGCGCCGGCCTCGCCTACCTGCCGGTGGCGGCGCTGGTCGATTACGAGCTGACCCTGAGCAAGCCCGCGCGGCTCACCGCCGATACCGGGATCGACGCGCTGACCCACGCGATCGAGGCCTACATCTCGCGGAAATCCAACCCGTTCTCGGACGGGTTCGCGCTCGCCGCGATGCGGGCGATCGCGCCGAATCTGCGCCGGGTCTGGACCGATCCGGGCGACCGGGCTGCGCGGGAGGCGATGATGTTCGGCGCGACGCAAGCAGGCATCGCCTTCTCGAACAGCTCGGTGGCCCTCGTCCACGGGATGAGCCGGCCGATCGGCGCGCATTTCCACGTGCCGCACGGGCTTTCGAACGCGATGCTGCTGCCGGCCGTCACCGCCTTCTCGGCGCCGGGCGCGCCCGGGCGCTACGCCGCCTGCGCCCGGGCGATGGGCGTGGCGCGGGAGGGCGACGACGAGCGCAACGCGGTCTCCCGCCTGATCGCCGAGCTGCAGAACCTCAACGACGACCTGCAGGTGCCGACGCCCGGCGACTACGGCATCGACGAGGCCCGGTGGAACGGCCTGATCCCGACCATGGCGGCGCAGGCCCTGGCCTCGGGCTCGCCCGGCAACAACCCGGTGGTGCCGGACGCGGAGGCGATCGCGATGCTGTACCGCCAGGTCTGGGCCGCCTGAGCGGGACGGGCGGGGCAGCGGGATGCGGGCGGCTGCCGGCTCAGGCGGCCTGGCCGCCGTAGGTCGCGAACGAGGACTCGACCTTGTCCGCGAGCGCCGGCTCGACCTCGGCCGAGACCTTGAGGCGCCCGGCGAGCTTCGGCTCGCCGTCGGTGTGGGTCTTCTCGACGCGGCCGTCCTCGATGTCGGCGCCCGCGGTCTCGGTGCCGGCGCTGTTCTCGTCCGAGACCGGCGCGATGGTCACGGCCTTGCGGTCGATCTTGTGCTCCTGGACGAGGTGCTCGACCGCCATCTCGGCGTCGCGGCGGGTCTCGAACGTGGCGGCGATGATCTTCGACATGGATCTGGCTCCGATGGCGGGGCGGTCCGGCCCCGCGGGGGTTCCGCCGTCAATCGCAGGCGCGGCGCTCCGTTCCGGATCGCCGCGCCTCGTGCGTCAGTACATCGGCGTGCCGCCGGTGACGGGCACCAGGGCGCCGGACATGTAGCTGCCCTCGCGGGACGCCAGCAGCACGTAGGCCGGGGCGAGCTCGGCCGGCTGCCCGGCGCGGCCGAGGGGCGTGTCGGCCCCGAGCTGCTCGATCTGCTCGGGGCTCTTCACGATCGGCTGGATCGGGGTCCACACGGGGCCGGGCGCGACGCAGTTCACCCGGATGCCCTTCGGCGCCAGCAGGTTCGACAGCCCGATCGTCAGGCTCGCGATCGCGCCCTTGGTGGCGGCGTAGATCAGCATCGTCTTGTCGGCGACCTTGGCCTGCTGGCTCGTCGAGTTCACGATCGCCGAGCCCGGCTTCATGTGCGGCACCGCCGCCTGGGCGAGGTAGTACATCGCGAAGACGTTGGCGCGGAACGAGCCCTCGAGGTCCTCCGCCGTCACGTCGTCGAGCCCTTCGTTGATCGTCTGCGCGGCCGCGTTGTTGACCAGCACGTCGAGGCGCCCGAACGCGGCCACCGTGCGGGCGACGAGGTCGCGGCAATGGGCCTCCTCGCGCAGGTCTCCCGGCAGCAGCAGGACGCGGCGCCCGGCCCGCTCGACCCAGCGCGCCGTCTCCTCGGCATCGGACTGCTCGACCGGCAGGTAGGAGATCGCCACGTCGGCGCCCTCGCGGGCGTAGGCGATCGCCACCGCGCGGCCGATCCCGGAATCGCCGCCGGTGATCAGCGCGACCTGATCCGTCAGCAGCCCCTTGCCGACGTAGCTGTGCTCGCCGTGATCGGGGGCGGGGGTCATCCGCGACGACAATCCCGGCCGCTCCTGCTGCTGGTCGCCGGGGAAGGGGGGCCGGGCTCCGGCCTCGCGGGGATCGTCGGTCATGGTTGGCTGCTCCCGGTGTCGCTTCCCATCGAGATAGGGCGCGGCGCCGCGGACGCAGGCGCGACCCGATGACCGCGGCGCCGGCGATCCCGATCGAACGATCGCGGCGACGCCTCAGATCGCCAGGCCGAGCTGCAGCGGTTCCGCGGCGTCGCCGTGGTCGAGGGCCGAGAGCGAGACGCCGAGCAGCCGCACGCTGCGCCGGAGCGGGCGGAGGTCGCGCAGCAGGCCCAGGCTGATCGCCTCCAGGCTGGCGCGGTCGCCGACGGGGGCCGCCAGGGAGCGCGCCCGCGTGACCTGCGCGAAGTCGGAGAACTTCACCTTCAGCGTCACGGTCCGGCCGCGCAGCCCCTTGGCGGCGCAGGCCGCCGCGACCTTGTCGAGGATCGGCGCGAGGCGCTCGGCGAGGATTTCGAGGTCGGCGCTGTCGTCGGAGAAGGTGTTCTCGGCACCGATCGACTTGCGGATGCGGTGCGCCCGCACCGGGCGCTCGTCGATGCCGCGGGCCACCCCGTGATAGTAGGGGGCGGCGCTGCCGAGGATGGCGGCCAGATCCTCCAGCGAGCGGGCCTTGAGGTCGCGGCCGGTATGGATGCCGAGGCGGCGCATCTTCGCCTCCGTCACCGGGCCGATGCCGTGGAAGCGGCCGATGGCGAGGTCCTCGACGAAGGCCGGGCCCATCTCGGGGGTGATCACGAACAGCGCGTCGGGCTTGCGGTAGTCCGAGGCGACCTTGGCGAGGAACTTGTTGTACGAGACGCCGGCCGAGGCGACGAGTCCGGTGCGCGCGCGGATCGTGGTGCGGATCGCCCGGGCGACGGCGGTGGCGGTCGGCAGGCCCTGCAGGTTCTCGGTGACGTCGAGGTAGGCCTCGTCGAGGGAGAGCGGCTCGATCACCGGCGTGTGCTCGGAGAACACCGTCCGGATCTCCTCCGAGATGCCGCGGTAGACCTCGAAGCGCGGGCGCACGAACACCAGGTCCGGGCAGAGCCGGCGCGCCGTCACCGAGGGCATCGCCGAGCGCACCCCGAAGGCCCGCGCCTCGTAGCTCGCGGCGGCCACCACGCCGCGCTCGCGCGAGCCGCCGACCGCGACCGGCCGGCCGCGCAGGGCCGGGTCGTCGCGCTGCTCGACGGAGGCGTAGAACGCGTCCATGTCGATGTGGATGACTTTCCGCACCGGGGCGGTCACTGCGCTGTCCCGTTCCGCGAGACCGCCGCACCGCAGGGCGGCCGCCTCGATGTTCGATCTTTGTTCCGACTGTCCATCGCCGCGGGGCGCGGTTCAACCCATCCGGGCGCCGCCGTCCACCGCCGAGCGCACGATCGGCGGCCGCGGCAAAGGCTTTGTTAACCGACCCGGACGATGGTCGCGCCATGGTCGTCCGTCGCCGCGTCAGAATGGTCGTTTTGCCTCTCAGCCTCTGGACCCTGTCCGGGCTGGTGGTCGGCTACTTCGTGTACCAGGCCGAGAACGGCAACCGGGGCCTGGAGGCCAAGCGCGCCCTCAAGATCCAGGCCTTCGGGCTCACCCGGGAGCTCGCGGCGGCCAAGGCCGAGCGGGCGACCTGGGAGCACCGCGTCGCGCTGCTGCGCAGCGAGCAGATCGACCGCGACCTGCTGGAGGAGCGCGCCCGGGTCGTCCTCGGCCGGGTGCACGCCAACGACGTGGTCGTCATCGACCCGTGAGCGGGCACCGCCTCCAGTCCCGCGCGCGTCCCGGCTTGAACGCGGCCCGCATCCGCCGTCCCGAGGGGATCATGCCGATCGGGCGTGCGGATCGGGCATGCGGATCGGGTATGACAACCACAAACACCTGTCAGAGCGTCGGCCCTCGCATTCCCGGAGCGCGTGTCCTAAACCGGGCGGGAACAGACGCCAGCACGGGAGCACGCCGATGGATGCCGCGAAAGATGCGGGGCAGCCCAACCCTGCCGCGGAGACGCCGGAGGCCGTGGCGGCCGAGCACCAGCCCGCACCGAACGCGCCGCAATTCACCCGCGAGGAAGACCTCCACGCCTACCACCAGATGCTGCTGATCCGCCGCTTCGAGGAGAAGGCGGGGCAACTCTACGGAATGGGCCTGATCGGCGGGTTCTGCCACCTCTACATCGGCCAGGAGGCGGTCGTCATCGGCATGCAGATGGCCTCGGTCGACGGCGACCAGGTCATCACCGGCTACCGCGACCACGGCCACATGCTCGCCTGCGGCATGGACCCGAAGGGGGTGATGGCCGAGCTCACCGGCCGCCGCGGCGGCTACAGCCGCGGCAAGGGCGGCTCGATGCACATGTTCAGCCGTGAGAAGCAGTTCTTCGGCGGGCACGGCATCGTCGGCGCGCAGGTCTCGCTCGGCACCGGCCTCGGCTTCGCCGACGCCTACCGCAAGAACGGCAAGGTCAGCCTGACCTACATGGGCGACGGCGCGGCCAACCAGGGCCAGGTCTACGAGAGCTTCAACATGGCGCAGCTGTGGAAGCTGCCCGTGGTCTACGTGATCGAGAACAACCGCTACGCCATGGGCACCTCGGTCGCCCGCGCCTCGGCGCAGACGGACTTCTCCCGCCGCGGCATCTCGTTCGGCATCCCCGGCGAGCAGGTCGACGGCATGGACGTGCGCACGGTCCGCGAGGCGGCGGGCCGGGCGATCGCGCATGCCCGCACCGGGGAGGGGCCCTACATCCTCGAGATGCAGACCTACCGCTATCGCGGCCACTCGATGTCCGACCCGGCGAAGTACCGCACGAAGGACGAAGTCTCGAAGATGCGCGACGAGCACGACCCGATCGAGATGGTGCGCAAGCGCCTGATCGAGCTGCACGGCGTCGCCGAGGCCGAGCTCAAGGCCACCGACGCCAAGGTCCGCGAGACCGTCAACGACGCCGCCGAGTTCGCGACGCACGATCCCGAGCCGGATCCGTCCGAGCTGTGGACCGACATCCTCCTGGAAGCGCGCGCCTGAGGGCGCGCCGCCGCCCCGCGACGATCCCCTGCCAGGCCGCCCCGCCCGCCTCACCGATCAGAGACCCTCCATGGCGACCGACATCCTGATGCCCGCCCTGTCTCCGACCATGGAGGAGGGCAAGCTCTCCAAATGGCTCAAGAAGGAGGGCGACGCGATCAAGTCCGGCGACGTGCTCGCCGAGATCGAGACCGACAAGGCGACCATGGAGGTCGAGGCGATCGACGAGGGCACGCTCGCCAAGATCCTGGTCGCCGAGGGCACCGAGGGCGTCGCCGTCAACACCCCGATCGCGATCATCGCGGGCGAGGGCGAGGACGTCGCGGCGGCCGCCGCCGGAGGGGCCTCGTCGAAGCCGAACGGTGCGGACACGGGCGGGCAGCCCGCCCCGACGCCGACGATGCAGGCCGAGGGCATGGCCTCCGGCCCGTCGGCCACCGCCAAGACCGGCGACGACAAGCCCGCGGCGCCGGCCGCGCCCGCCACCATCACCAACAAGGCCGCCGAGCCGGTGATGGAGGAGTTCCCGGCCGGCACCGAGATGGTGACGATGACCGTCCGCGAGGCGCTGCGCGACGCCATGGCCGAGGAGATGCGCCGGGACGAGGACGTCTTCGTGATGGGCGAGGAGGTCGCCGAGTACCAGGGCGCCTACAAGGTCACGCAGAACCTGCTGCAGGAATTCGGCGCCCGCCGCGTGGTCGACACCCCGATCACCGAGCACGGCTTCGCCGGCATCGGCGTCGGCGCGGCCCTGTCGGGCCTGAAGCCGATCGTCGAGTTCATGACCTTCAACTTCGCCATGCAGGCGATCGACCACATCATCAACTCGGCGGCCAAGACCCTGTACATGTCCGGCGGCCAGCTCGGCTGCCCGATCGTGTTCCGCGGCCCCAACGGCGCCGCCGCCCGCGTCGGCGCCCAGCACAGCCACGACTACGCCGCCTGGTACTCCAACGTGCCGGGCCTGAAGGTGATCGCCCCCTACACGGCGTCGGACGCCAAGGGCCTGCTCAAGGCCGCGATCCGCGACCCGAACCCGGTGATCTTCCTCGAGAACGAGATCCTGTACGGCCAGACCTTCCCGGTGCCGAAGCTCGACGACTTCGTGCTGCCGATCGGCAAGGCGCGGATCCACCGCACCGGCAAGGACGTGACCATCGTCTCCTTCGCCATCGGCATGACCTACGCCCTGAAGGCGGCGCAGATCCTGGCCGACCAGGGCATCGAGGCCGAGGTGATCGACCTGCGCACGATCCGGCCGATGGACACCGAGACCGTGCTCGCGTCGGTCAAGAAGACCGGCCGCTGCGTCACGGTGGAGGAGGGCTTCCCGCAATCGGGCATCGGCGCCGAGATCTCGGCCCGCCTGATGGTCGACGCGTTCGACTACCTCGACGCGCCGGTGCTGCGCGTCACCGGCAAGGACGTGCCGATGCCCTACGCCGCCAACCTCGAGAAGCTGGCGCTGCCCAACGTCGCCGAGGTCGTCGAGGCGGCCAAGGCCGTCTGCTACCGGTGAATGCGATCCGCCTTCGTGCCTGACCGGCGGGAACGGGGCCGATCGATGGGTCATGACGTCGTATGAGTGAATCCTTCCAAGCCCTCGAGGTCCCCCCCGACGCCCTGGAGCAGGGCGGCATCGAGGTGCTGCGCGCGGCCGTGGTCGACGGGGCGGTGAGCGTGGCGTTGCGCCGGTCCTTCGACGACCCCGCCACGTGGGGCCGCCTGATGGTCGACCTCGCCCGGCAGGCCGCCCGCGCCTACGCCCTGGAGACCGACCTGTCGGAGGAGGAGGCGTTCGAGCGCATTCGCGCGGGGTGGGAGGCCGAGGGCCTCGATCCCGGCGGCCTGAACTGACGGGATTCTGGCCATGGCCGAACCCGCGCTCCGGCACGCCACCTACGCCGACCTCGAAGCGGTCCCCGACCACCTCGTCGCCGAGATCATCGACGGGGCGCTGGAGACGCATCCGCGACCGCGGCCGCGGCATGCGATGGCGGCGGCGGGATTGGCCGCGGAGCTGAACGCGCCCTTCGGACGCGGGCGCGGCGGACCGGGCGGCTGGATCTTCATGATCGAACCCGAGCTCCATCTCGGAGCGCAGGTCGTGGTGCCCGATCTCGCCGGCTGGCGCCGCGAGCGGCTGCCGGCCGAGCCGGAGACCGCCTTCGTCGAGACGCCGCCGGACTGGGTCTGCGAGATCCTGTCGCCGTCCACGGTGCGTCTCGACCGCGGCCCGAAGCGGCGCATCTACGCGGAGGCCGGCGTCGGGCACCTCTGGCTGCTCGATCCCGCCGACGGCGTGCTGGAGGCCTTCGCGCTGACCGCGTCCCGATGGCTGCTGCTCGGGACGGTGACGCGCCGCGAGACCGTGGCCCTGCCGCCCTTCGACGCCGTCCCGTTTCCGCTGGACGACCTGTTTCCCTTCGCCGATCCCCGCGCCGAACCCGACGCCCCCTCCCTGCCCTCGGACGAGACCTGAACCATGCCCGTCAACGTCCTGATGCCCGCCCTCTCGCCGACCATGGAGAAGGGCAACCTCGCCAAGTGGCTCAAGAAGGAGGGCGACGCGATCAAGTCCGGCGACGTGCTCGCCGAGATCGAGACCGACAAGGCGACGATGGAGGTCGAGGCGATCGACGAGGGCGTGCTCGCCCGGATCGTCGTGCCCGAGGGCACCGCCGACGTGCCGGTCAACGACCTGATCGCGGTGATCGCCGTGGACGGCGAGGATCCGGCCGGGGTCCAGGCGGGCGGCGCGGCGCCGGCGCCGGCCCAGGCGCCGAAGGCCGACGCGTCGTCGGCGAACGAGAACACCACGCCCGGCGGCGGCCACATGTCCTACGAGCGGGTCAACGAGGCCCCCGACGGGGCGCGGCCCGCTTCCGATCCCGTTAGCGCCAAGTCCGAAGGCGCTGCCCATCCGCCGAGCGGGGCGGGCGAGCGCGTCTTCGCCTCGCCGCTGGCCCGCCGCATCGCGAAGCAGGAGGGCATCGACCTCTCGGCCGTGCAGGGGTCGGGCCCGCGCGGCCGGGTGATCGAGCGCGACGTCCGCGCCGCCAAGGAGGCCGGCACCGGCAAGGCCGCGCCCGCCCCCAAGGCGGCCCCGAAGGCGCCCGAGGCGGCACCGCCGGCGCAAGCCGCCGCGCCCGCCCCCGCGGCCAGGGCCGCCGGCCTCACCACCGATCAGGTCCGCGGCTTCTACGCCAAGGACAGCTACGAGGAGGTGCCGCTCGACGGCATGCGCAAGACCATCGCCAAGCGCCTCACCGAGGCGATGCAGGTGGCGCCGCACTTCTACCTGACCGTGGATTGCGAGATCGACGCGCTGATGGCGCTTCGCGAGCAGCTCAACCGGAGCGCCGGCAAGGACAAGGACGGCAAGCCGCTGTTCAAGCTCTCGGTCAACGACTTCGTCATCAAGGCGATGGGCCTCGCCCTGACCCGGGTGCCGATGGCCAACGCCGTCTGGGCCGAGGACCGGGTGCTGCGCTTCAGGAACGCCGAGGTCGGCGTCGCCGTGGCGATCGACGGCGGCCTGTTCACCCCGGTCATCCGCCGGGCCGACGAGAAGACGCTGTCCACCATCTCCAACGAGATGAAGGACTTCGCGGCCCGTGCGCGCGCCAAGAAGCTGAAGCCGGAGGAGTACCAGGGCGGCGTCACCTCGGTGTCGAACCTCGGCATGTTCGGGATCAAGCACTTCACCGCGGTGATCAACCCGCCGCAATCCTCGATCCTGGCGGTCGGCGCCGGCGAGAAGCGGGTCGTGGTCAAGGACGGCGCGCCCGCCGTCGCCCAGGTGATGACCGCGACCCTCTCCTGCGACCACCGCGTGCTCGACGGCGCGCTCGGCGCCGAGCTGATCGCGGCCTTCAAGGGCCTGATCGAGAGCCCGATGGGGATGCTGGTCTGACGACGGGCCGGTCGCGCGGCGCGGCGAGACCGCGTCGTGCCGAGCCGAGCCGCCGGCCGCTTTCGCGATAAGTGCCGGAGCGGTCGGCGCGCAACACCTTCTGAATACATTATCTCTCGGCGTTGAGCCGGATTCGCCGCTCTGCTAGCACCGCCTCCAACGGCCCGCGGATCAACCCGGGCCATCGGAGGAATGCGCCCGTGGAACCCGTCCAAACCTGGAACCAGGTCTACGATCCGTTCGGCAACCCGTGGCTGTCGACGCTGGCCGCCTCCGTGCCGGTGATCGCGCTGCTCGCCATGATCGCCAGCGGCAAGGTCAAGGCCCACATCGCGGCCGTGCTCGCCCTGGTGCTGGCCTTCGCCCTCGCCGTCGGCGCCTTCGGCATGCCGCTCGGCCTCGCGACCCGCGCCTCGCTGCTCGGGATGGTGACCGGCTTCTTCCCGATCGGCTGGATCATCCTCAACGTCATCTTCCTCTACCGGCTGACGGTGGAGAAGGGGTGGTTCGCCATCCTCCAGCAATCGGTGGCCGGCATCACCACCGACCGGCGGCTGCAGCTGCTGCTCGTCGCCTTCGCCTTCGGCGCGTTCTTCGAGGGCGCGGGCGGGTTCGGCACGCCGGTGGCGGTCACCGGCGCGATCCTGATCGGGCTCGGCTTCTCGCCGCTGGCAGCCTCCGGCCTGTCGCTCATCGCCAACACCGCGCCGGTGGCCTTCGGCGCGCTCGGCGCGCCGATCCAGGGCCTCGCCTCGGTGACGGGCTACGACCCCTACGTGCTCGGCGCGATGATCGGCCGGCAGCTGCCGGTGTTCTCGCTGATCGTGCCGTTCTGGCTGATCTGGGTGTTCGCGGGCTTCCGCGGCATGGTCCAGGTCTGGCCGGCGATCCTGATCTGCGGCGGCGCCTTCGCCGCGGCCCAGTTCGGCATCTCGAACTACGTCAACCCGTGGATCGTCGACATCGGCGCCTCGATCGCGGCGATGGGCGCCCTGGTGCTGTTCCTGAAGGTCTGGAAGCCGGCCGCGATCTGGACCTCGCCGGCGCTGCGTGGCAACGACCCGTCGATCGGCTACGGCGCGCCGCGGCCGGTGGCGCTCGGCGCCGGGGTTCCCTCCGACCTGCCCCGCGCCCCGGCCGCCACCGGCCGCACCGCCACCTCCGCCGAGATCGCGCTGGCCTGGCTGCCGTGGATCATCCTGTCGGTGATCGTGGCGATCTGGGGCACCGGCTGGTTCAAGGCCATCGTCAACCCGATCTTCACCTGGAAATACGAGGTGCCGGGCCTGCACAACGTGATCATGAAGGTGCCGCCGGTGGTGGCCAAGGCCCATCCCGAGGGCGCCGTCTTCCTGTTCACCTACATGTCCTACACCGGCACCGGCGTGCTGATCGCGGCGCTGATCTCGGGCCTGATCATGCGGTTCTCGCCCGTCCGCCTCGTCACCGCCTACGTCGAGACGATCTGGGTGCTGCGCTACTCGCTGATCACCATCGCGGCGATGCTCGCGCTCGGCGTGCTCACCCGCTACGCCGGCGTCGACGCGACGCTGGGCCTGGCGTTCGCCGGAACCGGCATCCTCTACCCGTTCTTCGGCACGCTGCTCGGCTGGCTCGGCGTCGCGCTGACCGGCTCCGACACGGCCTCCAACGTGCTCTTCGGCGGCCTGCAGAAGATCACCTCGGAGCAGCTCGGCCTGTCGGGCGTGCTGATGGCCTCGGCCAACTCGTCGGGCGGCGTGATGGGCAAGATGATCGACGCCCAGTCGATCGTCGTCGCCTCCACCGCCACCGGCTATTTCGGCCAGGAGGGCAAGATCCTGCGCTTCGTGTTCTGGCACTCGATCGCGCTCGCCTGCCTGGTGGGCGGGCTGGTGATGCTCCAGGCCTACGTGCATCCCTTCACCGCGATGGTGATCCACGTTCCGTAGCCTCGCGCCCGAGATCGCCGGCGACACCAAAAAAGCCCGCCCCCTGCGGAGGGGGCGGGCTTTTCCTTTGGCGCAGTCTGGCGACGGGGGAGGGCGGCCTCAGGCCGCCCGCACGCCGGCCAGGAAGTGGTCGACCGCGCCGCGCAGGTCGCCGGCCTGGCTCGACAGCGCGCTCGCCGCGGCGAGCACCTGGGCCGAGCCGGAGCTCGCCGTCCCGGCCGCCTCGCTGACGCCCCCGATATGCTCCGACACCGCGCGGGTGCCCTGCGAGGTCTGGGCGGTGGTGCGGGCGATCTCGCCGGTCGCGGCCCCCTGCTCCTCGACCGCGGCGGCGATGTCGCCGCCGATCTGGGCCAAGCGCCGGATCACGTCGGTGATCCCGCTGATCGCCTGGACCGAGGCGTCGGTGGAGGTGCTGATCTCGACGACCTTGGCCGTGATCTCCTCGGTCGCCCGGGCGGTCTGGCCGGCCAGCGACTTCACCTCCTGCGCCACCACCGCGAAGCCGCGTCCCGCCTCGCCCGCACGGGCCGCCTCGATGGTGGCGTTGAGGGCGAGCAGGTTGGTCTGGTCGGCGATCTGCGAGATCAGCCCGACGATCTGGGCGATGCTGCCGGCCGCCGTGGCGAGCCGCCGGACCTCGCCGGCCATGCCTTCGGCGTCGCGCTCGGCCGCCGCCGCGAGGTCGGCCGAGGCCGTGACCTGGGTGCCGATCTCGGCGACCGAGGCCGAAAGCTCCTCGGTCGCCGCCGCCACCGTGTCGGCCGAGAGCGCCGCCTCGTGCGACGCGCGGGCGACCTGAAGGCTCAGCGACGAGGCGTCCCCGGCCGCCCGCGTCATGCCGTGGGCCGCCGCCTCGAGCTGGATCGCCGCCGCCGAGACCGCCTCGACGATGCCGCCGACCCGGTCCTCGAACCCGTCGGCGAGATCGAGCGCCGCCGCGCGCCGGGCCAGCTCGGCGTCGGCCGACATCCGCTCCTGCGCCGCGCGGCTGCGGCGGCGCTCGGCGACGTTGTCGCGGAACTCGATCGCCGCGGCGGCGATGGCGCGGACCTCGATCGGGCCGCCCTGGGGAATCGCCACGTCGTCGTCGCCGCGGCCGATGGCGGTGAGCGCCCGCGACATCCGGGTCAGCGGCCGGGCCACCGCGGTGCCGAGGCCGAAGGCGAGGGCGCCCGACAGCAGGAAGATCGCGAGCGCCGCCCCCGACCAGATCGCGAGCGCCCGTTCGGCCGTCGCGCGAACGCCGCCGGCCTCCGCGGCGAGGTCGGCGGTGAGGTGGTCCTCGACCGCCTTGAGGCCGTCGATGCGCTGGGTCGCGAGTCGGAACCAGAGCGGGGCGTCGCGGAAGGCCAGGGCCTCGCCGGGCATGGTCTCGAGGGCGACCTTGCGCAGGCGCGCCACCTCCCGCGCCGGGGCGGTGGCCTCTGCGGCATCGAGCAGGGCTCCTTGCGCCGGCTCCGTCCGGGACCGGAACAGGCTCTCGTAGGTGGCCTGGTCGGCCTGGAGGGTGGCGAGGCGGCGGATCCCGGCGAGGTCGAGGCTGCCGGCGGCGAAGGCGGCGGAGGCGGCGGCACGCTCCTGGCCGGCATATTCCTTCATCGTCAGGAAGGCGGCGTAGGAGGCGGCGTGGTTGGCGATCCCGACGGGGCCGATCACGCCCGACAGGGCGCGGACCAGCCCGAGGCCTTCGCCGATCAGGCCGGTATAGGCGGCGGCCGCCTGGGGCGCCGTCGGCTTCAGCGCGTCGACGGCGTTGCGCTGCGCGTCCAGGCCGTCGAGCGCCTGCGCGAAGGCGTCGGCCTTGCGGGTGAAGGCGGGGCCGTAGGCCGCCGCGCCGGCCGCGACGGCGGCGGCGAGGCCCTGGCGCACGGCGTCGGTGCGGGCGCGCTGCGCGACCAGCTCCGCCTTGAACTGCGACCCCTTCGAGGCGAGGAACAGGCTGGAGGCGCCGCGCTCGCGCTGGCCCTCGTGCGCGAAGGCGCTGATCCGCGAGGCGAGGCCGACAAGGTCCTCGACCTGGACCATCTCGGCGCGCTGCGCCATCCGGTCGGAGATCGCGACGCCGGCCACCGCGGCGAAGGCGAGGCAGGGCGCCAGCGCCACCGCCACGATGCGTCCCCGCAAGGACATCGGAACACCGGTCTTCATTCGCCCGCCCACTCCTCGTCTCGGGACCGTTTCGACGAGAACGACTGCGCTACAACCGGTAAAGGCGCCGTTGCCATCGCAGGTCGACGCGCTGTTCGAGCGTCTCGCAAGCGATCTTCGACGGCGGGAGACTGCCGGCACCGTATTCGCGGACCCGGACGACAGGACATCGGCGGGCGATGCGGACGCGTCGTCCGGGCGAGCCCCGGGCACGACTTCCGGACTTGCGCGAAGATCCGCGATCCCGCCGACGGATCGGGACGCGGCGGCATGCATTCCGGACGCCCGATCAAGACGCCGCGCCCGGCGCCGCCCTATCACGAGGCGCCGAGAGAGCGCGCGGCGGGTCGGCCGCGACGACGCCGGGCGTACCCTTGGGAGGCCATCATGATCCGTACCATCCTCGCCGCGAGCCTGCTGATCGCCGGCCTCGCCGCCGCCCCGGCCCAGACCGGCGACATGTCCTGCGCCGACTATCTCAAGGCCGACGCGCAGGCGCAGGCCTCGATGAGCGCCGCCGACAAGGCGATGATCGCCGCCGACCCGCAGGCGGCCGCGATGGACGCGAAGATGCGCGCCTACTGCAAGGCCAACCCGAAGGCCTCCTCGTCCGAGGCGGCGATGAAGGCGATGCAGTAATCCCGCCGGAAGCCGCGCGCCCGGCACGGGCGCGCGGTGATCCTGGTCGTCGGCCGCTCCCGAACGGGGCCGGCGCAGCGAGAAGATGCGGGCGGCCGCAGGGCCGGACGCGTCGCGGAACGAGGGCCGAGTTGCCCACGTACGCGTTTCGTTCTAGCAGACACGCGAGCATGCCGGGCCTGCGTCCCGCCCGCCGCACCTTGCCGAAGGCTTCGGACGGACGACATGACCCGGCGCGGCGGTCGCTTTCGCGATCGCCGGATCCCGCCCGTGTCGACGCCTCGAAAGACCGCCCCCGCCATGGCCAAAGCCGTCGCCGCCAAGACGCCTGCTGGCAACAAGACGCCTGCTGGCAACAAGACGCCTGCTGGCAACAAGACGCCTGCTGGCAACAAGACGCCTGCTGCCGATAAGACGCCTGCTGCCAAGACGCCCGCCGCGAAAGCGCCGCCCGCCAGGAAGCCCGCGAAGGCGAGCCCGGCCGCGCGGGCGGTCGAGGCCGGTGTCGACGCGAAGCTCGAGCGCCTGTTCGACCGCGAGACGCCGGCGGAGCGCGACCGCCGGGTGATCTCGGTGCGCGGCGCCCGCGAGCACAACCTGAAGAACGTCGACCTGACGATCCCGCGCGACAAGCTCGTGGTGTTCACCGGGCTCTCGGGCTCCGGCAAGTCGTCGCTCGCCTTCGACACGATCTACGCCGAGGGCCAGCGCCGCTACGTCGAGTCGCTCTCGGCCTATGCGCGCCAGTTCCTGGAGATGATGTCCAAGCCCGACGTCGACCAGATCGACGGGCTCTCGCCGGCGATCTCGATCGAGCAGAAGACCACCTCGAAGAACCCGCGCTCCACGGTGGGGACCGTCACCGAGATCTACGACTACATGCGCCTGCTCTGGGCCCGCGTCGGCATCCCGTACTCGCCGGCCACCGGCCTGCCGATCGAGAGCCAGACCGTGCAGCAGATGGTCGACCGCGTCCTGGCGCTGCCCGAGAAGAGCCGGCTCTACCTGCTCGCGCCCGTGGTCCGCGGCCGCAAGGGCGAGTACCGCAAGGAGATCGCCGAGTTCCAGAAGAAGGGCTTCCAGCGCCTGCGGATCGACGGCGAGTACTACCCGATCGACGACGTGCCGAAGCTCGACAAGAAGCTCAAGCACGACATCGACGTGGTGGTGGACCGGATCGTGGTGCGGGCCGACATCGCGAGCCGGCTCGCCGATTCCTTCGAGACGGCACTCGAGCTCGCCGACGGCATCGCCGACATCGAGTTCGCCGACGTGCCGGAGGGCGAGACCCGGGAGAAGATCACCCTCTCGTCGCGCTTCGCCTGCCCGGTCTCGGGGTTCACCATCGCGGAGATCGAGCCCAGGCTGTTCTCGTTCAACAACCCGTTCGGCGCCTGCCCGACCTGCGGCGGCATCGGCCACGAGATGCGGATCGACGCCGAGTTGGTGATCTCCGACGAGGCCCTGAGCCTCAAGCGCGGCGCCATCGGCCCGTGGGCGAAGTCGACCTCGCCCTATTACGGGCAGACGCTCGACGCGCTCGCCCGGCATTACGGCTTCAAGACCGACCTGGCCTGGTCGCGGCTTCCCGAGGCGGCGCGCGCGATCATCCTCTACGGCTCCGGCAAGCAGTCGATCCGCTTCGACTACGACGACGGCATGCGCAAGTACGCCGTCAACAAGCCGTTCGAGGGCGTGATCCCCAACCTCGAGCGCCGCTACAAGGAGACCGAGAGCGACGCCGCGCGCGACGAGATCTCGCGCTTCATGAGCGAGACCCCGTGCGCCGCCTGCGGCGGCAAGCGGCTGAAGATCGAGGCGCTCGCCGTCAAGGTCGCGATGGAGGATATCGGCGCGGTCACCGCGCTCTCGGTCAGCGAGGCGCACCGCTGGTTCTCGGCGCTGCCGAAGAAGCTGACGCAGAAGCAGAACGAGATCGCGGTGCGGATCCTGAAGGAGATCCGCGACCGGCTGTCGTTCCTGGTCGACGTCGGCCTCGAATACCTGACGCTGGCCCGCGGCTCGGGGACCTTGTCCGGCGGCGAGAGCCAGCGCATCCGCCTCGCCTCGCAGATCGGCTCGGGGCTCACCGGCGTGCTCTACGTGCTGGACGAGCCGTCGATCGGCCTGCACCAGCGCGACAACGAGCGCCTGCTCGGCACGCTGAAGCGCCTGCGCGACCTCGGAAACTCGGTGATCGTGGTCGAGCACGACGAGGACGCGATCCTCCAGGCCGACTACGTGGTCGACGTCGGGCCAGGCGCCGGCATCCACGGCGGCCGGATCATCGCGCAGGGCACGCCCGAGGAGGTGCTGGCCCATCCCGACTCGCTGACCGCCAAGTACCTGACCGGCGAGAAGTCGGTGCGGACCCCGGCCGCGCGGCGGAAGGGGCGCAAGGGCAAGCTCGGGGTGTTCGGCGCCCGCGGCAACAACCTCAAGAACGTCGACATCGAGATCCCGCTCGGCACCTTCACCTGCGTCACCGGCGTCTCGGGCGGCGGCAAGTCCACGCTGATCATCGACACGCTCTACAAGGCGGTGGCCAAGCGCCTGAACGGCGCGCTGGAGCATCCGGCGCCCTTCGACCGGCTCGAAGGGCTGGAGCACCTCGACAAGGTCATCGACATCGACCAGTCGCCGATCGGGCGGACCCCGCGCTCGAACCCGGCGACCTATACCGGCGCCTTCACCCCGATCCGCGACTGGTTCGCCGGCCTGCCCGAGGCCAAGGCCCGCGGCTACCAGCCGGGCCGGTTCTCGTTCAACGTCCGGGGCGGCCGCTGCGAGGCGTGCTCGGGCGACGGCGTCATCAAGATCGAGATGCACTTCCTGCCCGACGTCTACGTCACCTGCGACGTGTGCAAGGGCAAGCGCTACGACCGCGAGACGCTGGAGGTGAAGTACCGCGCCAAGTCCATCGCCGACGTGCTCGACATGACCGTCGAGGAGGCCGCCGACCTGTTCAAGGCGGTGCCGACGATCCGCGAGAAGATGGAGACGCTCAAGCGCGTCGGGCTCGACTACGTCAGCGTCGGGCAGCAGGCGACGACGCTGTCGGGCGGCGAGGCGCAGCGGGTCAAGCTCTCGAAGGAGCTGTCGAAGCGCTCGACCGGCCGCACCCTCTACATCCTCGACGAGCCGACCACCGGCCTGCACTTCCACGACGTCGCCAAGCTGATGGAGGTGCTCCACGAGCTCGTCGACCAGGGCAACACGGTGGTGGTGATCGAGCACAACCTCGAGGTCATCAAGACCGCCGACTGGGTGATCGACATGGGCCCGGAGGGCGGCGACGGCGGCGGCGTGGTCGTCGCCCAGGGGACGCCCGAGCAGATCGCCGCGTCGACGGCGAGCCATACCGGGCGCTTCCTGCGCGACGTGCTCGCCCGCCGCCCCGCGGCGAAGCCGGCCGCTTCGCGGGCGGCGGTGGCGCGGCCGGCCGCGGAGTAGGCGCGCCGCGCCCTTCCGCCTCCCGGCGATGGGGACATCCGCTCGGCAAGATCTGCCGAGCGGTCGCGCCGCGTCGGCGTCCGATTCGGCCTGTCTCGCGGCCGATCCGCCCGTCCGGGCACGGCCCGACCGTCCGATCGCGACTTACGGAGCCCGCCGGCGCGGGCCGGGACGTCCCCCCGGGATGGCGATCGGTCCCGCCGGGCTTGCCGAATCCTCCCGCTACGCTTCCCCCGACAAGAGCCTGAAACGGATGCGCTATTCTGCCGAATCCGGCTTCTCCGAATGCAATTTCTGCGACCGTCGCTCGGCCGCCGCACCGCAGCAAGGTTGAGGCATTTGGGCAACGGTTCGGCTCTCGCTGTCCAGATCCGAGGCATTCCACTGTCTTTCCCAAGCGCTCTGTAGAATAGTTATCAGCGTTGAGACACGGGCCGGCTTCGTAGGGGGCGCTTGGCACATCTCGCACGGGAGCCGCGCAGACGGCAGACCGGCAAGGTAGTGCAGAGGCGGCGGGACGAAGTTCGGAAATCCTTGGGAAGGAACGAGAAAATGATGAAGACCTGGCTTGCCGCAGGTGCGGTCGCCCTCACCGTCGGCATGAACACCAGCGTTCAGGCGACGCCGTCCACGCAGCCCGGCGAGCAGGTCGGTCTCGCCTACGGCCCGCTGCCGGAAGGCGTCTACGCGATCAACACCTTCAGCACCGGCCGCGGCGACGCGCGCAACAGCCCGGACGTCGGCGTCAACGTGCCGATCCTGGTCTGGTCGACCGGCTTCAAGGTCCTCGGCGCGAGCATCATGCCGGTGATCGCGGTCCCGTCGGTGTTCGTGGGCACGAACAACGCGGCCGGCGTCCCGAACCAGGACCAGAGCTACTTCTACAACCCCTTCATCGGCAACATCTTCGCCTGGGATCTCGGCAACAAGATCAGCACCGCCTACCTCGTCGGCGCCTACATCGGCGTCGGCGACCGCGGCTCGCTCTGCAACGGCACGCTGACCGCCGGCTGCACCCCGGTGCTGCCGCAGAACGCCTCCACCTCGATCCGCAACACCGGCGCGATCTCGTACACCGGCGACGGCTACAACCTGACCGCGGCCCTGACGCACATCTTCTACGTCGACGACGCGGCCCGCTTCGGCGGTCAGTTTGCGGCGCTGGGCCCGATCGTGAACGCCGACGGCCTCTACCTCGACCTGACGGCGACCAAGACCTTCGGCAAGTTCGAGATCGGCGCCGTGGCCTACGGCTTCACCGACCTTCCGATCAACCGGAACCGCGGCGCAGCCTTTGCGGCCTATCAGCGTCAGGGCACGTTCGCGGCCGGTGGCCTCGTCGGTTACGACTTCGGCGCGTTCAAGGCTCAGGTGTTCGTGACGCGTACGGTCGCCGATCGCGGCGTCGGCGCCTTCGCCGACGAGACCCGCGGCTGGTTCCGCATCATTGCGCCGCTCTACACGGCGCAGGCCGCCGCCGCCGCGCCGGTGCCCCTGATGCGCAAGTACTGAGGCCGGGAGACGCGGCGGGTCCGGCGGGATCCACCGCCGACCGAGGTCGAAGCAGAAACCGCCCGGTCCGCGAGGACCGGGCGGTTTTTCTACGTTTCGGACGGCGCCGCGCCCGATGCGCGACCGGAATCGATCCCGCCCGAAACCTTTCCGTGCGAGGCTCCGTAAGGCCGCCCGTAGCCCCGCGCACCGGGGCCCTACGAACGGTCAGGATACCCCATGACGCAGCATCACGCTTCCCGCTTCGCCACCTTCGCCCTCGCGCTCGCCCTCGGCGCCGCGCCGGTCGCGGCCTTCGCCAAGAACCCGATGGTCGGCGGCGCGCCGATGTATGCCAACAAGACGATCGTCGAGAACGCGGTCAACTCCAAGGATCACACCACGCTCGTGGCCGCGGTGAAGGCCGCCGGCCTCGTCGACACCCTGTCGGGCCCGGGCCCGTTCACCGTGTTCGCCCCGACCAACGCCGCCTTCGCCCGCCTCCCGGCCGGCACGGTGGAGACGCTGGTGAAGCCCGAGAACAAGGCCACGCTCACCAAGATCCTGACCTACCACGTCGTCCCGGGCGTCTACACCGCCAAGCAGCTGATGGCCGAGGTCAAGAAGGGCGGCGGCGAGGCCCAGCTCAAGACCGTCGAGGGCGATCCCCTGGTGGTCACGTCCAAGGGCAAGAAGGTCTACGTGACCGATGCCAAGGGCAACACCGCCACCGTCACCATCGCCAACGTGATGCAGTCGAACGGCGTCATCCACGTCATCAACGGCGTGCTGCAGCCCTGATCGCGACCGCCGCGCTCCGGCCGAGGCGCCGGCGCGCGGCACGACGAGGAACACCCCGGGCCGCGAGGTCCGGGGTGTTCCTCGTTCCGACCTCGGTCATCGGGGCCGGGTCACGCGGATGCCAGCCTCACTCGCGGATCAGCGTGCCGGAATAGACCACCGGCCCGGTCGGGGCGCCGTTCGGCGATCCGCCCGGCGGCTCCACCGTCACGGCGATGAGCCCGCTCGCCGCGGTCTCCGCCGGCAGGGCGATCCGGGTCGCCGATGCGCCGACGAGGCCGATCGCCTTGGGGGACGCCCCGGAGCCGATGTACCAGAGCTCGAGGCTCTTGCCGGACGGGGTCTCGGCGCCCACCGGGCGCACCTCGGCGGTGCCCGTCGCCGTGTCGATCCGCAGCACGAGGGCGGGCAGCGCGCCGCCGCTCTGCACCACGGCGAGGTAGCGCGTGCCCGGCGCCGGCTCGTCCCGCCGGCCGCCGACCGCGACGAACAGCGCGAGCCCCGCCGCGAGCAGCCCCGTCCCCGCCGCCACGAGGCGCCAGCGCCGCACCTGCCTGACGAGGCGGATCGCGCGGTCGTCGTTGGCGGCCGTCGGCGCGGGGGCAGGGGGCGCGGAAGCCAGGGGCGCGGGGGCCGGGATCGCGTCCGCCCCCGTCAGCGCGCCGGCGATCCTGGGCCAGACATGGTCGGGCGGCATCTCGGCCGGAACGGCGAGGGCCAGCGGCCCGAGCCGCCGCTCCCACGCCGCCACCGCGCGCGCGGTGGCGGGATCGACGACGCGCTCCAGCTCGAACGCCGCGCGCTCGTCGGGCGAGAGCGAGCCGAGGACGTACTCGGCGGCGCGCAGGTCGCGCTCGGTCTCGGGCCCGGCGCTCACGCCTGCTCCTCCAGGCAGCCCTTGAGGGCGCCGAGCGAGCGGTGCAGCCAGGTCTTGATGGTGTTGACGGGCCGGTCGTAGTGCTGGGCCAGCTCCTCGCGCGACCAGCCCTCGCAATAGGCGAGCACGACGCAGGCGCGCTGCGCCTCGTCGAGGCGCGCGAGGCAGGCCGCGAGCGCGCCGCGTCCGACGATCGCCGCCTCGGTGTCGTGCGGGTCGATGAGACGTTCCACCCAGTCCTCGCCGTCCTCGCGCACCGGTCCCTGGACCTCGCCCTTGCGGCGGATCCCGTCGATGGCCCGGTTGCGCGCGATGGCGCAGAGCCAGGTCATCGGCCGCCCGGATTCCGGAGCGTAGGAGCCTGCCGCCTGCCAGACGCGGAGATAGACGTCCTGAAGCACATCCTCGGCCACGCTCCGATCCCGCTGGATACGCAGGATCACCCCGTAAAGTTTCGGTGATGTCAGGTCGTAGAGCGAGCGCAGGGCGCCCTTGTCGCCACCGGCGATCGCGCGCAGGATCCGCTGCAGGGTCGCGTCGTCGCCCAAGGATCGGTCGCCCAAGGATCGTCCCCCGTCCCATCGGCAGGTCCTCGCGCCGGACAGGCGAACGATCGGGACCGTTGCGGCAAGGGTTAGCGCATTCTGCGGTGATGAGAAGACGCGGCGCCCCGATTGCCGCGGTTCTCCCTAGGGATGCATCGCGGGGGCGATGCGGGGCGACGATGGCTCGGGCCGACCTTTCCCGCGGACGTTGCGGCTCGCCGGCACGGCCTCGCGCCGCGCCGCCCTCTCGCGCCGCGCCGCCGCGTCGCCCTGCCGGGGTGTCGCGACCGGTCGGCGCGTCCTATCTCCCGGATGGGGGCACGCGGCTCGCGCCCCTCGGACCACCGACCCTCCGGCACCTTACCGGAGCGCAGACATCTCGAAGGACCGACGCGGCATGGCCTCGCAGGGTGATTGGAAGATCCCGGCTTCGACGCAGCCGAAGCCCGGCGATTACGGCTACGACCTCGACCGCGCCCTCACGGCGATGGTCCAGCTCTCCGCCCGCGTGCCGGCCGAGGCCTTCACCGCCGAGACGCTCGGCACCGAGCGGGCGGGCAACGGCGTGGTCATCGGCGAGGACGGCCTCGTGCTCACCATCGGATACCTCGTCACCGAGGCGGAGAGCGTGTGGCTCACCACCAACGACGGCCGCTCCGTGCCCGGCCACGTCATGGGGTTCGATGCCGCCACCGGCTTCGGCCTCGTCCAGGCGCTCGGGCCGCTGGGCGTGCCGGCGCTCAAGCTCGGCACCTCCGGCAGCCTGAAGATCGGCGACCGGGCGGTGGTGGCCGGCGCCGGCGGGCGCCAGCGCTGCGTCGCCGCGCAGATCGTCGCCCGGCAGGAATTCGCCGGCTACTGGGAATACGTCCTGGACGAGGCGCTGTTCACCGCGCCCTCGCATCCGAACTGGGGCGGGACCGCGCTGATCGGCCCGGAGGGCGACCTCCTCGGGATCGGCTCGCTCCAGCTCCAGCAGGGCGGCACGTCGGGCCCGCGGGCGATCAACATGGTGGTGCCGATCGACCTGCTGCCGCCGATCCTCGACGACCTGACCTCGCGCGGGCGCGCCAACCGTCCGGCCCGCCCCTGGCTCGGCCTCTACGCCACCGAGAGCGAGGACGGCGTCGTGGTGATGGGGCTCGCCGACAACGGCCCGGCCGAGGCGGCGGACCTGCGCGCGGGCGACGTGATCGAGGCGGTGGCGGGCGAGCCGGTGGCGGATCTCGCCGACTTCTTCCGCAGCGTCTGGGCGCTGGGCGAAGCGGGCGTGCGGGTGCCGCTGACGATCCGCCGCGACGGCCGCGCCCTGAAGCCGACCCTGGTCTCGGGCGACCGCGAGCGCTTCCTCATGAGCCCGCCCCTGCACTGACCGTCCCTGTACCGCCCCTCTGCACTGACCGCCCCGCCCGGGCCGAAGCCTGGCTGTACGCAGCACAACACGGCCGTCAGTGGAAATTCATCCGGCACGCCGTAGATTTCTCGCTGCCCGGCCATTCCCTCCCTGGCCGGACATCGAAGGAGATCGCGTCATGACGCACGTGAAGACTTTTGGTGGGGCCGGCCTCGCGACGGCAGCCGGCCTGGCGGGAGCCCTGCTCCTCGCACCCGCCGCCCAGGCCATGCCGCTGGCGCCGCTGCCCGGCGGCGCCCTGATCGAGACCGTCGCCGGCGGCTGCGGCCCCGGCTTCCATCCCAATCCGTGGGGCGTGTGCCGGCCGAACTGGGGCCCGCGCCCGTACTGGCGGCGGCCGGTCTACGGCCCCTACGCCTACGGCCCGCCGCGCCCGTTCTACGGCCGCCCGGCCTATTACGGGCCGCGCCCGTTCTACTGAGACCGGGCCCGGCCGTCGGGCCGGGCCCCGCGCATGGACAGCGCCGCATCGCGCCTTTCGGCCGATGCGGCGCTGTCGTATTCACGATGCCGCACGCGGATCGACAGTGTTCGGCGATCGGATCGATGCGCGACGGTGCCGGCGCGCAGACGACGCAAGGTCATCGCTTGCACGTTGCCCAAGCCGATCGGACGCCGTTGGCCTCCTGAACTGCGAACGCGATCCGGGGCGCGCGAAGGCCTCGAAAACAGGCTTTCCAAAACCTTGCCAAATCGTTGTGCGCCGCATGCCGGGCTCGCATGGCTGGCTAACGAATGTCGGCCTGCCGCTGCGGCGCAGCAAGCTTATATGTGCATTGCACCAACAAGAGGCAGGCGGTGCCCAAGCGGTCGTCGCCGCCTGCCTGAACAAAGGTCAATGTCATGTCCGCCGCCCGTAGCGTCCTCAACCGTTTCCGCGCCTATCTCCGTTACCGTGAGACCATCACCGAGCTGTCGCGCCTGTCCGACCGCGACCTCGCCGACCTCGGCATCAACCGCTTCGAGATCCAGGGCATCGCCCGCGGCTGAACCGCCATCGCCCGCGGCCGAACTGCCATCGCCCGCGGCTGAAGCTCCCGGACGTGCGCCGGCCCGTTGCCTCGGGCCGGCTCGTTCCGGTATCTGCAGGGGCATGTCCCAAGCAAGCGCGCCCATCCACATCGTCGGCGGCGGCCTCGCAGGCTCGGAAGCCGCCTGGCAGATCGCCGAAGCCGGCCACCACGCGGTGCTGCACGAGATGCGGCCGGTGCGCGGCACCGAGGCCCATCACGGCGAGGGCCTCGCCGAGCTCGTCTGCTCCAACTCCTTCCGCTCCGACGACCCGAACGGCAACGCCGTCGGCCTCCTGCACCAGGAGATGCGGACGCTCGGATCGCTGATCCTGCGGGCGGCCGACCGGCATCAGGTTCCGGCCGGCGGCGCGCTCGCGGTCGACCGCGAGGGGTTCTCCGCCGCCGTCACCGCCGCGCTCGAAGCGCACCCCAACGTCACCATCGTGCGGGAGGAGGTCGCCGGGCTGCCGCCGGAGAGCTGGGGGCCGTGCATCGTCGCCACCGGCCCGCTCACCGCCCCCGCCCTCGCCGAGGCGATCCGCACCATCACCGGTGCCGACGCGCTCGCCTTCTTCGACGCCATCGCCCCGATCGTCCACCGCGACTCGATCGACATGAGCAAGGCGTGGTTCCAGTCGCGCTACGACAAGGTCGGGCCCGGCGGCACGGGGGCCGACTACATCAACTGCCCGATGGACCGAACGCAGTACGACGCCTTCATCGCGGCGCTGGTCGGCGGCGAGAAGATCGGCTTCAAGGAGTGGGAGGCCTCGACGCCGTACTTCGACGGCTGCCTGCCGATCGAGGTGATGGCCGAGCGCGGCCCCGAGACCCTGCGCCACGGCCCGATGAAGCCCGTCGGCCTCACCAACCCGCACGATCCCCAGGTGAAGGCCTGCGCGATCGTGCAGCTGCGCCAGGACAACGCGCTCGGCACGCTCTACAACATGGTCGGCTTCCAGACGAAGCTGACCTATTCCGAGCAGGTCCGCGTCTTCCGCACCATCCCCGGCCTCGAGAACGCGGAGTTCGCCCGCCTCGGCGGCCTCCACCGCAACACCTACCTCGACAGCCCGCGCCTGCTCGACGCGACCCTGCGCCTGAAGGTGCGCCCGTCGCTGCGCTTCGCCGGCCAGATCACCGGCTGCGAAGGCTATGTCGAGAGCGCGGCGATCGGCCTGATGGCCGGGCGCTTCGCGGTGGCGGAGAACCGGGGCGGGGCGCTCGAGCCCCTGCCGCAGACGACCGCGCTCGGCGCGCTGATCGCCCACATCACCGGCGGCCACATCCTCGACGACGTGCCCGAGGAGGCGGCCAAGGAGCCGGGCAAGCCGCGCTCGTTCCAGCCGATGAACGTCAATTTCGGCCTGTTCCCGCCGCTCGCCGCGATGCCGCGCAACGAGACCGGCAAGCGCCTGCGCGGGCCGGAGAAGGCGATGCTCAAGCGCCAGGCCCTGACCGACCGGGCGCGCGCCGACCTGTCGGCCTGGATCGCCGGCACGACGCCCCAGGCCGCGGCGGCCGAGTAGCGCCCCCACGTTCAAGCGCGCGAAAAAGTCCCCCGATCGGCGACATCGCGACTTGAGCCCGCGCCCGTCCCGGCGAACAGTGGCGCGGACGGCGCAGGCCGGATCGCGGGACGAGGCGCAGCCGTGGCGGGACCTTACGAAAAATCCTCCGGGTCGACGGTCGGGGCGGTGCTCCGCGTCACCAGCGGCAACTTCCTGGAGATGTTCGACTTCTTCCTGTTCGGCTTCTACGCGACCCACATCGCGAAGGCGTTCTTCCCGGCCGGCGACGAGTTCGCCTCCCTGATGCTGACCTTCATGACGTTCGGTGCCGGCTTCCTGATGCGGCCGCTCGGCGCCGTGCTGCTCGGCGCCTACGTCGACCGGGTCGGGCGCCGCAAGGGGCTGATCACCACGCTGGCGATCATGGCCGCCGGCACGGTGCTGATCGCCTTCGTGCCGGCCTACGCCACCATCGGCCTGCTCGCCCCGGCCCTCGTCCTGATCGGCCGGCTGCTCCAGGGCTTCTCGGCGGGTGTCGAGCTCGGCGGCGTCTCGGTCTACCTGTCGGAGATGGCGACGCCCGGCCGCAAGGGCTTCTACGTGTCCTGGCAATCGGGGAGCCAGCAGGTGGCGATCATGGCCGCCGCCGCGATCGGCTACGGGCTGAGCCACGCGCTGGTGCCGGAGCAGATGTCGGAATGGGGCTGGCGGGTGCCGTTCCTCATCGGCTGCGCGCTGGTGCCGTTCCTGTTCTACATCCGCAACTCGCTGGAGGAGACCAAGGCCTTCGCCGAGCGCAAGCACCGGCCGGAGGCGGCCGAGATCTTCCGGACGCTCGCGACGAACTGGCGGATCGTGCTGCTCGGCATGCTGATGGTCGCGATGACCACGATCGCGTTCTACACGATCACCGTCTACACGCCGACCTTCGGCAAGAGCGTCCTCAAGCTCACCGACACCGACAGCCTGCTCGTGACCTTCTGCGTCGCGGTCTCGAACCTGTTCTGGCTCCCGGTGATGGGGGCTCTGTCCGACCGGATCGGCCGCAAGCCGCTCCTGATCGCGTTCTCGGCGCTGACCCTGCTCACCGCCTACCCGGCGCTGACCTGGCTCGTGGGTCACATCAGCTTCGGGGCGATGCTCGCCGTGCTGCTGTGGTTCTCGTTCCTCTACGGCAGCTACAACGGCGCGATGGTGGTGGCGCTGACCGAGGTCGTTCCGGTCGAGGTCCGCACCGCCGGCTTCTCGCTCGCCTACTCGCTGGCGACCGCCCTGTTCGGCGGCATGACGCCGCTCGTCGCCACGTGGCTGATCGCGGCGACCGGCGACAAGGCCGCGCCCGGCCTGTGGATGTCGCTCGGCGGCGCCCTGGGACTGGTCGCGACGCTGGTGATCTATCGCGGGCGCGGGGCGATGCCGGCCGGGATGCCCGCCGCGGCCCGGTGAGCCGCGCGGCGATCCGCCGGTCGGAAGCTATTGCGGGGATGCCGTCCGGTACAGGACGGGCGTCGCCGGATGGCGCGGCGCGAGCCGGATCCAGGGAACCCGGTCCGGCTCGAAGCGGACGCGGGCCGCCCGGCGCCAGAGCGGCGGGGCATGATCGCCGACCAGGAGGATCTCCGTACCCGGATTGCGGATCGCGAGACGCGAGACCGCCGCGAACAGGTCCTCCCAGATCTCGGCCATCGCGCAGACCTCCGGATCGCCGAAGGGCCCACCGGTCTTGCAGTCGTGGCGCGGCGTCGCCTCCCCGGGCCTGACCGGGACATGGGAATTGAGCGTGACCCAGTACACGAACAGCGGCTGCGTCGCCTTCGACAGCCGGTCGTCGATGGTTTCGGCGATGTCGACGTCGCAGGGGCCGACGAACGCGCCGCCGCAGTGCCGCGTGTAGGCCGAGGTCGCGGTGTCCTGGAACACGCTTCGGACGAAGCCCGCCTTCGGGTACCAGGACGACCGATCGTAGAAGGCGCTCGTGAACCCGTGGACCGAGACGGTGCGGTAGCCTCGCGCGGCGAGCTGGGCCGGAAGGCAGGTCGGTCCGTGCCCGTCGAGGAGAACGGTGTAGGCCGAGCGCGAATGGCAGAGCTCGCGCATCTCCCCGTACGAGGTCGCCCCGGAGAAGCTCGTCGTGCCGGTCGTGATGCTGAAGGCCTCCCTCAAGGCCGCGTCGTCGAAGGCGGAGAACAGCACCTCCCTCTGGCGCGGGTCGCGCAGGACGCCCAGGCTCTCGACGAGCACGAGAAGGACGTTCGGCTTCCGCGGCGACGGCTCCGTCAGGGCGGCGAAGCCCGACGCCTGGACCGCGGATTGGAAGGGCTGACCGATGGCGGCGGCCGGGCCGAGAGAAAGGCTGGCCGAGCTGTTGATCGCGATGTCGGCGAACAGGAATCCCGACACCGCCAGGGCGAGGACGATCCTGTTGCCTCGGGCCATGGGTGCCCTGTAGCGCACGAGGAACCACAGGCCGGCCGCGACGAATGCCGTCAGGGCCGCCGTGAGCCCCGCATAGAGCGGCGAGCTCAGCAACCGGACATGCGTCAGGGCATCGAGGTTGTGATGGATGGATCCGATGTCGAGGAAAAAGATCTCGGTGACGATCATCAGCAGGTCGAAGGCCACGACCGTGAGGTAGAGCGGCACCACGGCGAGGGGCGGCAGCCGGATGCCGACCAGGATCACGACGACGTAGGCCGCGATCGGCGCGGATCGTGCCGGAATGCCGATCCAGAGGCTTGCCAGGATGGCCAGCGCGTTCGGCAGGAGCAGGGCGCCGACGACGAGAAGCAGGGTCGGCCCGGCCTGCGCGATGCGGCGGCGGACCGCCCAGCCGCCGACGCGTTCGCGCATGGTTTCGCGCGCGTCGACGAAGCCGTTTTCCGCGCTGTCCATGCCCGCGCCCCACCTCAAGTCCGTGGAGCATGTTCCTATGTATCGGTTATCACGGTCCTAATCTGCACGCGAACCCGGTAAATTTGCCCAGACGATCGAAATCGTTCCCGCCTTGCCGAGGTCTGGCGGGCGGGCGTCGGGACGCGCGAGCCCTCCTCAGATCGCCCGCCGCGCCATCAGCCGCCGGCCCGGGCGGTGCCCCTCCTCGCCGGTGTCGCGGAACCCGAGCTTGGTCAGGAGCCCCCAGGAGGCGACGTTGCCGGGACGGCACTCGGCAACGATCGTGCGGGCCGGAAAGCGCAGCGACAGCGATCCCAGGATGCCCGACACCGCTTCCGTGGCGAGGCCGCGCCCCCGGGCGGCGCCGCCGACCCAGTAGCCGATCTCGACCGCCTCGGTTCCGCGCAGGTGCGTCCCGACCACCCCGACCAGGGTTCGGCCCTCGCGCGTCCGGGCGCCGAAGAACCGATCCTCGCGGCGGCGTCCCGAGGCGATGAGCCTGCGGGCATCCTCGAGCGTGAAGGGCGCGGGCAGGAAATCGACGGCGCCGGTGATCGCCGGGTCGTCGGTGAGGCTCCGCAGCGCCTCCGCATCGCCCGGAATCAGCACGTCGATCGACAATCGCGCGGTCTCCAGACCGGGCAGGTCGCACAAGCTGTCGCTTCGGGCGCGGCGGAAGAACATCTCGGAGGATGTGGGATCGGACGACGGATACCGTAAGAGACGCTTTGGCGGGGCGGTCTCATCCCGCGCCGACCCGGGCGCGGCCTACTCCACGGCCTGGAAGCCCGACAGCGGTGCCTCGACGCGGCAGACGACCCCGTCGGGCTCGTAGGCGAGGCCGACCGCGCCCCCGACCGCGCCCGCGAGCCCGCGCTCGATCAGCCGCGACCCGAAGCCCTTCCGCGTCGGCGGCGCGACCTTGGGACCGCCGCGCTCGGTCCACAGCATCCGCACCATGGCGTCGGCATCGAGCGACCACGTCACGGCCACGCGGCCGCCGGGCACCGAGAGCGCGCCGTACTTGGCCGCGTTGGTGGCGAGCTCGTGCATCATCAGCGCCAGCGACAGCGCCGCCTTCGGGCCGACCTCGATCTCCGGCCCGTCGAGGGCGAGGCGCCCGGCCTGGCCGTCGTCGTGGATCGCCAGCGCCCCGGCGATCACCGCGGCGATGCCGGCGCTCTCGCGCGCGCCCGTCAGGAGGATGTCGTGCGCCTTGCCCAGGGCGATCAGCCGGGCGGCGAGCGCCTCCTTGGCGCTCTCGAAATCGGGGGCGTTGCGCAGGGTCTGCGACGCGATGGCCTGGACCATCGCGAGGGTGTTCTTGAGGCGGTGGCTGAGCTCGCGGTTACGGAGCGCCTGCTGGTCCTCGGCCTGGATGCGCCCGAGCGTGCCCCAGAGCCGCTCGGCGACCTCGCGCACGAAGGCGATCTCGCCGGCGGCCCAGGCGCGCGGCGCGCGGTCGTGGACGAACAGTACCCCGGCGAGCCGGCCGAGCCGCGTCAGCGGGACATTGATCGCGGCCCGTGCGCCCATGCCGGCATAGGCCGCGGCATCGCCGGCCAGCGCCGGATCGGCGATATCGGGGATCGCCTGCGGCAGGCCCGAGGCCAGGCGCGCCAGGGTCTCGGGGAAGGCGGTGAGCGGGCAGGGCGGCGGCGGGCCGGCCGGATCGGCGTCCGCCGCGGTCCAGGCGGCCTCGACCTGGAACACGCCGCCCGCGACATCGACGGCGCCGTAGCCCGCCCGCGTCGCCGGAAGCGTCGCGCCGAGGATCGCGGCGGCGGCACCGATCGCCTCGGTCCGGCCCGAGGCGTCGCGCAGCGCGTCGCCCAGCGCGATGAGCGCACGGTGGCGCGCCTCGGTGGTGCGCTCCAGCGTGATGTCCTCGATCATCGCGGTGGTCTGGAGCCGGTCGCCCAGCGCCTGCGACACGAGGTTGACCCGGGCCCAGATGATGCGGCCGTCGGCACGGCGGTAGCGCTTCTCCAGGGTCTCGCGCAGGACCTCGCCGGCGGCGAGGCGCCGGTGCAGGGTGTCGCGCTCGGCCGCATCCTCCTGCGGGGTCCACAGCGCCACCGACCGGCCGACGATGGCGGCGGCCGGCGCGCCCCAGATGGCGCAGAGCTTGGCGTTGACGCTCAGCACCTCCAGGCTGTGCGGATCGAGCTGGACGATGCCGACGTTGGCGCCCTCGAAGATCGCGCGGACATCGGCCTCGGCGCGGTTGCGCTCGCTCAGGTCGAGCATCGCGCCGACCATGCGCACCGGCGTGCCGTCCGCGTCGCGGATCACGTAGCCGCGGTCGAGCACGTCGGCGTGGCGTCCGTCGGCGCGCAGGAAGCGGTATTCGAGGCTCCAGGCGTCGCTCCCGCTCCGGATCGCGGTACCGAGCGCCGCCTCGACCCGGTCGCGGTCGGCCGGGTGGACCTGCGCCAGCCACCATGCCCCGGTGGCGGCCTCGCCGTCCGGAGCCCAGCCGTAGGCGGTCTGGAGCGCCTCGTTCCACGTGACCGTGTCGGCGACGAGATCCCAGTCGCGGATCGCGTCGCTGGTCGCCCGCGCGATCAGGCGGTAGCGCTCGCGGACGGCCTCCGAGGCGAGGTCTGCGACCTTGCGCGCGGTGACGTCCCGGACGCTCCCGACGATCCGGTTGGCCCGGCCGCCGGCGAGCACCGGACGGCCGCAGATCGCGACCCAGAAGGGCGCATCGTCGGGCCGCGCCAGCCGGTAGTCGCCGCGGAACCGCCCGTCGCCCTCCGGGTCGAGGGCGGTGCGCAGGTCGGCGGCGGCCCGCATCCGGTCGTCCGGGTGGATCGCCCGCAGGAAGTTCCGCGCCAGGTTCGCTGGCTGCGCCGCGTCGAGCCCGAGCAGCCGGAGGGCGTGGGCATCGCAATCGAGGCGGTCGGCGAGCGGGTCGTAGTCCCAGATCCCGATCTTGGTCGCCTCGATCGCCAGCCGCATCAGCAGCGCGCTCTCGCCGAGGCGGACGGTGGTGGCGGCGCGCGCCGCGAGGGCTTGGCGCTGCCGGGCGAGGCGCGCCTCCCGACGGTCAAGGGCGGCGCGGCTCTCCAGCAGGCCGACCGTGCGGCGCCCGAGCGCCCGGAAGGCCGCCTCCTGGCCGGGCGCGAGGCCGGCGCGCGGCAGGGTGTCGAGGACGCAGAGCGTCCCGAGCGGGACGCCGTCGCGCGAGACGAGGCGGAGCGCCGCGAGGAAGCCGAACGGGAGCGCGCCTCCACCGGGCCCCGCGCCCCGGTCGGCGAGGACGCGGAGGTCGGGCAGGACGCAGAGGTCGTCTCGGAAGATGTCGCCGTGGGGGAGGACTTGTCCCTGGCGGACGCCTCCGCCCCGATCGAGCCCCCCTCGCGAGAGCAGCCGTGCCAGCGCCCGCCCGTCGGGCGCGGCGATCCCGAGGCGTGCCGCCACCGCCAAGCCGTCGCCGTCGACGAGGCCGAGGAAGGAGGCCGGCGCACCGAGGAGCGCACGCGCGAGCAGCACGGTGTCGTCGAAGCCGGTCTTGGCCGGATGCGCTCCGGAATCCGCGCGGGGCGCGGCCCGTACCGGTCGGTCGGGAAGGGCGGACGGGGCGCTCACCGCGGCGTCCGCGGCGATCCGCACGCCGCGGCGGCCTCGGGCCTTGGGATGGGGAAGCGGGGTTCAGCGCGCCGCATCCCGCCTCCTTCCGCCCTCGTCGCGGTCGGTCGCCGCCGCGCGCTCCGACGCGCCGCCGACGGCGTGGATGCTGCCGAGCACGGTGTCGTAGTGGCGGCGGACGACGCCGTGGCACTCGCAGGCGGCGTCCACCATCGCGGTGCGGTCGAGGATCGTGATGCGGCCGCGCCCGACGCGCAGCAGGCCCTGCGCCTGCAGCGTGCTGAGGATGCGGGTGAGATAGGTGCGCTGGACCCCGAGCATCGCGGCGAGCTGCTCGTGGGTCACGGGCAGCACGTCGCCGTCGATCCGGTCCTGGAGGGTCAGCAGCCAGCGCAGGCAGCGCGCCTCGATCGGGTGCAGGGCGTTGCAGGCCACCGATTGCAGCACCTGCGCCAGCAGGCAGTCGGCGTAGCGGGTGAACAGGGCGCGCAGGCTCGCCGAGCGGCGCTTGGCCTCCTGCAGGCGCGCCGCATCCAGGCGCAGGGCCGGTCCGCCGACCTGCACGACCGCGCTGGTGGAGGCGGGAACCCGGCCGTCGCTGACCGCGCCGCCGACGGCGCCCTCGCAGCCGATCGTGGCGGTCTCGGCGCTGCGGCCGTCCTGCATCGCGATCAGCAGGGTCACGACCGTCTGCCGGCAGGGAAACGTGATCGCGCCGACCTCGGCGCCGGTGGCGAAGAGCACGTCGCCCTTCTCGTAGGCGGCCGGCTCGAGATGCGGCGCCAGCAGGGCGCGGTCGGCGCCGCGCAGGCTCTCGAGCAGGCGGTTGCCGTCGAACGGGGAGGAAGACGCGACCGACATGCGATTCGACGGTGGAGGGCGGATCGTCACAACCTACAGGAGCGACCCGGCCGCAGTCCGTCCATTAGTGGACAGAAGACGCGCGAATTCGATGATTTTTCGACATTTGCGCGCGGCTGCGCCGGCGCGATCGCGCGTCGGCGGGAAGCGCTTTCAGAGGGGTGCCGGCCGGCTTTCTACTTGCCGGTGCAGAGGCCCTGCTCGGAGAGGCGGCGGTGCTCGCGTGGGTCGCAATCGGTCGAGAGGAACGAGGCCCACTCGGCCGGCGTCCCGTAGAAGGCGTTGCGGTCGACGTCGCCGCGCACCCCCGGCACGCGGCCGGTCGAGGTGAACTGCCACAGCATCCACTTGCGGTTGGCGAAGCGCTGCTCGGGCTCGGCTGCGGTCGAGCGCAGCCAATGCGGGTAATCCGGCAGCTCGCCCTCGAGCACGTCCTTGTGGAAGGTGATGTCGGTGTAGATGATCGGCCGCTTGCCGGTGTACCGCTCCATCTCCTCGAGCATGTAGGTCGTCATCGCCAGGGCCTGCGCCTTCGGCAGCTTCTTCGGGCAGGTCTGCGAATGGCCGTTCCACTCCACGTCCAGCACCGGGGGCAGGGCGGTCGGGTCGTTGGGGACGTTCTTCTTGAACCAGTCCATCTGCTCCTTGGCCGAGCGGCACCAGAACACGAAGTGGTAGGCGCCGCGCGGCACGCCCGCCTGGCCGGCGGCGTCCCAGTTGGCGCGGAAGCGGTCGTCGACGTGGTCGCCGCCCTCCGTCGCCTTGATGAAGGCGAACTGGGTGCCGGCGGCGCGCACCGAGGCCCAGTCGACCGGTCCCTGCCACTTCGAGATGTCGATGCCCTGGATCGGATGGCTCTTGGCCCGCGCGACGCCCGGATGGGGCTTCGCGTCGCCGTTCGTCGGGTAGAAGTCGTTGTTGGAGGCGCAAGCCGCGAGGCTCGCCAGAAGCGTCGCCGCCAGGATGCGCTTGGCGACCGCGCGCAGGGCGGCCGAGGTCGAGGCGAGATCCACGGGACGAGCATTCCTCAGCGACATCGATGCCCGGCCCGCCATCTGGTGAAGCGCCACAACAGAGCTATTCGATGGCCCCGGGGCGGTTAACAGACTTTTGCCGTCAATGCGGCGGAATTCCGGAACCCGTGTCGGACGAGACACATGACCGCGTGGAGCGCGTCCGCGCCGGCCCGCGCGCCGCGGGTTAAGTCACGCTGCCGCCACGCTTCTTCGGAGGGCTCGGGTTGGGTAAGGTTCTGTTCACCATAGGCTACGAAGGGCTCGATCCGGAGCGCCTGACCGCCGCGCTCCGCGAGGCCGGATGCGGCCTGCTCGCGGACGTGCGGGCGGTCGCCAACTCGCGCAAGCGCGGGTTCTCGAAGGGGGCGCTCAAGGCCGGGATCGAGGAGGCGGGCCTCGCCTACGCCCACCTGCGCAGCCTCGGCACGCCGAAGGCCGGGCGCGAGGCGGCCCGCGGCCACGACGCGGCGCTGATGCGCAGGATCTACTGCGAGGCCGTGCTCGACACCGCCGACGGCGGCCTCGCCCTCGATGCGCTCGCCGGGATGGCCGAGGCCGCGCCGACCTGCCTGCTCTGCTTCGAGCGCGACCCCGAGCGCTGCCACCGGCGCGTGCTCGCCGAGCGCCTGGAAGCCCGCGGCTTCACCACCGTCGACCTGTTCGGGTGAGATCCGCCTTCGGGGGCGACGAGGCTCGGCCGCAGGCGCGAACGTGGGCCGCCGCTGCGGCGGATGCCTCCGACCCGGGTCGAAGGCGCCGAGCGTCACGCGTCGGGCCGGCCTTCGCAGAAGCGCCGGAACGCCTCCAGGGTCTCGCCGCTGACATGGTGCTCGATGCCCTCGGCGTCGCGCCGCGCGGTCTCGGGGCTGACCCCGAGGGCGCACAGGAAGCGCTCGACGATGCGGTGGCGCTCGCGCGCCTGGCTCGCGAGCGCCCGTCCGGCCTCGGTGAGGAACACGCCGCGATAGGGGCGCTGCTGCACGAGGCCGTCCTCGGCCAGCCGCTTCAGCATCTTGGCGACGGTCGGCTGCGCCACGCCGAGGCGGGCGGCGATGTCGACCTGGCGCGCCTCGCCGCCGTCGCCGATCAGGTCGGCGATCAGCTCGACGTAGTCCTCGACGAGCTCGGAGCGCCGGGCCTCGCGGGCCTGCCGGAAGCTCTCGACATGGACCTCCGGGTCGATGAGCGCGGGCTCGGATCGTGGCGGATCCTGCATGGTGCCGGCTCTCTCCCCCCTTGGGCAGGTCGCGCGGAAACGCTTTGCGGTTTCGCGCCCGAAGCCTGCGATCACACCCATAGGCCGGGCGGCTGCGGCGCAGGCAGCCTGTTTAGCAAAAGCGGCGCGGAAGGGGAGCCCCGGGCGCGCGCAAGATTCGATCTTGACCTTGAGCCCGAGCACATCTTTATAGCTCATGCTATAAAGCGCGCGGCACGGGGCCGGGCAGGATCGCGGCGACGTTCATGGACCAACCCATCGCGGACACGCCGGCCGGCGGCCGGACCGCACCGCAGCGCGACAGCCTGAGCCTCCGCACGGAGCGGCGCATCCGCGACGTGCTCGACGGGCGGGCCGTCGGGCGCGGCCGCTTCCTGCTGTTCACCGGGCCGGCCGTGATGGCGTCGATCGCCTACATGGACCCCGGCAACTTCGCGACGAACATCCAGGCCGGCGCCAAGTACGGCTACGGCCTGCTCTGGGTGGTGCTCGCCGCCAACCTCGTGGCGATGCTGTTCCAGGCGCTCTCGGCCAAGCTCGGCATCGTCACCGGCCGCAACCTCGCCGAGCTCTGCCGCGACGAGTTCCCGAGGCCGGTGCGGCTCGCGATGTGGGCGGTGAGCGAGCTCGCCGCGATGGCCACCGACCTCGCGGAATTCCTCGGCGGCGCGATCGGCCTGGCCCTGCTCACCGGGATGCCGCTGTTCGCCGGCATGGTGGTCACGGCCGTCGTCACCTACGCGATCCTGCTGCTCGAGCGCGGCGGATTCCGCTGGATGGAGATCGTCATCGGCGCGATGGTGGCGACCATCGGCCTCTGCTACGCGATCGAGCTGTTCATCGCGCCGATCGCCTGGGCCGACGCGGCCAGGGGGCTGACGACGCCGCGGATCCCGGACGCCGAGGCGCTGACCATCGCCGTCGGCATCATCGGTGCCACGGTGATGCCGCACGCGCTGTTCCTGCATTCGGGGCTGACGCAGGGACGCGGCGGGGTCCGCAACGACGCCGACCGGCGCCTGCTCCTGCGCTACTCGAACCGCGAGGTGGTGGTGGCGCTGGCGCTCGCCGGCCTGGTCAACATCGCCATGGTGATCATGGCGGCGGCCGCCTTCCACCTCGGCCACAGCGAGGTCGCCGAGATCGACCAGGCCTACAGGACGCTGACGCCGCTGCTCGGCCCGGCGGCCGCGGGCGCGTTCCTGGTCTCGCTGATCGCGTCCGGCGTCTCGTCCTCGGTGGTCGGCACGATGGCCGGGCAGATGGTGATGCAGGGCTTCCTGGGCTGGCGCGTGCCGCTGATCGTGCGGCGGCTGGCGACGATGGTGCCGGCCTTCGTGGTGATCGGGATCGGCGTCGACCCGACCCGCGCGCTGGTGCTCTCGCAGGTGGTGCTGTCGCTGGCGCTGCCGGTGCCGATGATCGCGCTGGTGCTGTTCACCCGCCGCCCGGACCTGATGGGCGCCTTCGCCAACCGGCGGGCGACGCAGGTCGCGGCGGTGGCGGGCGCGGCCCTCGTGCTCTGCCTCAACGCGGTCCTGCTGGCGCAGGCGTTCGGCGTGCCGGTCCCGGGGCTGGCGGCCGGCTGAGGCCGCCCGTCCGCGCGCACCCCGGTTACAGCCGGCCCGATCCGGCACGACGGACGGCTGACAGGCGGCCGCCTTTCGCGCTCAATGGCGTCCGGACGCGAAGGCCGAGCGGCGATGAACGCTGCCGGCGGCGTCCCTCGGGAGAGACGCCATGATCCGCCACCTCGTCACCGCGGCCGCCTGCCTCGTCGGCGCGCACGCGGCGCTCGCACAGGAGAAGACCGCCCCGGCGGACCTCGCGACCGTCAAGATCGGCGTGCTCAACGACCGCTCGGGGGTCTATTCCGACTCCACCGGCGAGGGCGCGGTGATCGCCGCGCGCCTGGCGCTCGAAGACTTCAAGCCGGCCGAGCACGGGCTGACCGTCGAGATCGTCTCCGCCGACCACCAGAACAAGCCCGACATCGGCGCCGCGCTGACCCGGCAATGGTACGATCGCGACGGGGTCGACGCGGTGTTCGACGTGCCGACCTCCTCGGTGGCGCTGGCCGTCAACGCGATCACCCGCGAGAAGAACAAGGTGTTCGTGAATTCCGGCGGCGGCACGCCGGACCTCACCGGCGCGCAATGCACCCCCAACACCGTGCACTGGACCTACGACACGGTGGCGCTCGCCACCAGCAACGGCAAGGCGATGCTGAAGCGCGGCGGCGACACCTGGTTCTTCCTCGCCGCCGACTACGCCTTCGGCCTGGCGCTGGAGCGCGACACCCGCGCGGTGGTGCTCAAGAACGGCGGCACAGTGCTCGGCACCGTCAAGACGCCGTTCCCGACCGCCGACTTCTCCTCGTTCCTGATCCAGGCGCAGGGCTCGGGCGCCAAGGTGATCGGCCTCGCCAACGCCGGGGGCGACGCCGCCAACGCGATCAAGCAGGCGCACGAGTTCGGCATCCGCGAGAGCGGGCAGGCGCTGGCGGCCCTCCTGATCTCCTCGACCGACATCCACGCGCTCGGCACCACGATCGCCCAGGGGCTGACGCTGACGGAGGCGTTCTACTGGGACCTGAACGACCAGACCCGCGCCTTCTCCGAGCGCTTCGCCAAGCGCGACGGCGGCCGCAAGCCCACCGCCTACCAGGCCGGCGTCTACGGCGGCTTCCTGCACTACCTCAAGGCGGTGGCCGCGCTCCATTCGGCGAAGGACGGCGCGGCCGTCGTCGCCAAGATGAAGGCGATGCCGACCGACGACCCGCTGTTCGGCAGGGGCACGATCCGCGCCGACGGGCGCAAGATCCACGACATGTACCTGTTCGAGGTCAAGAAGCCCGCCGAGTCCAAGGGCGAGTGGGACCTCTACAACGTCCTGGCGGTCAACCCCGGCAACGAGGTGTTCCGCCCGCTGGCCGAGGGGGGCTGCCCGCTGGTGAAGGGGTGAGCCCGGGGCAGCGCTCCGTGGCGCCTTCTCCCAGGGGGAGAAGGGTGGGATGAGGGGCGTGACCTCTCCGTAGGGGTCTCATGCCTCGACCCGCGAGCGCTCGGGGTGGGGGAGCTTACTCCTTCCGCTCATCGGTGCGGAAGGGGCGAATCCGATAGCCTGGAACCCGAGAACCGGCGTGAGAGGTGCAGCCTCTCCGGACGACGCACGCCCCTCATCCTGTCCTTCTCCCCCTGGGAGAAGGGACCCGCGGGCGATCCGGCGACGATCGCGACCGTCACCCGATCACCCGCACCGGCGCGCCGTCGAGAAACCCTTGGATGTCGGCCACCGCCTCGGAGAAGTAGGTGCGGTAGTTCGCCTCGCTGACGTAGCCGAGATGGGGCAGGGCCAGCAGGTTCGGCAGGCTGCGCCAGGGCGAGTCCGCCGGCAGCGGCTCGGTCTCGAACACGTCGAGGCCGGCCCCGCCGATCCGCCCGTCCCGGAGCGCGGCCTGCAGCGCCGGCCCGTCGACGAGGCCCGCCCGCGCGGTGTTGATCAGCAGGGCGTGGGGTTGCATCAGCGCCAGCGCCGCGGCGTCGACGAGCCCGCGGGTGCGCTCGCCCAGCACCAGGTGGATCGAGACCACGTCGCTCCCGGCCAGCAGGTCCGCCTTGGACGGCGCAAGCGCGACGCCGGCCTCCGCCGCCCGCTCCGCCGTGAGGTTCGGGCTCCAGGCCGAGACCGCCATGCCGAAGGCCTGGCCGATGCGGGCGACGCGGGTCCCGATCTTGCCGAGCCCCAGGATGCCGAGGCGGCGGCCGGCGAGATCCGCGCCCACGCTCGTCTGCCAGCCGCCGGCCCGGAGCGCGTTCGCCTCCGGCACGACGCGGCGGGCGAGGCCCAGGATCAGCGCCCAGGTCAGCTCCACCGGCGGCTCGGAACCGCTCGCCGTGCCGCAGACGGTGATGCCGCGTGCCTTGGCCGCCGCGAGGTCGATGCTCGCGTTGCGCATGCCGGACGTGACCAGGAGCTTCAGCTTCGGCAGGCGCGCGAGCAGGGCGGCCGGGAACGGCGTGCGCTCGCGCATCATCACCACGATCTCGCACTCGGCGATGGCCTCGACCAGCGCGTCCTGCGTCGCGAAGCCCGCGCGGAAGGTCCGCAGCGCGACCCGGTCCCGGACGGGAGACCAGTCCGCCAGCGTGGTGGCGACGCCCTGGTAGTCGTCGAGGATCGCGCAGTTGAGCATGGTTGGCATCCGATCTCAGGCCCGGGCGGGCGCCGGCGGGGGGCCCGTCACCGGGTCGGCGAGCCGCGTCGGCAGGGTGTTGATGCGCAACGCCGTCCGCAGCGCCCGCGACGCGGCGTCGACCGCGACCGTCATCGCGGCGGTGGCGGCGATCAGCACCACGGCGACGTCGAGGCGCAATTCCGAGATCGCGGCGTCGACGTAGTAGCCGAGCGTCGCGACGCCGAGGATGCCGAAGATCGCGCTCTCGCGCAGGATCAGCTCCCAGCGGTAGAGCAGGTAGGCGAGGAACTGCCCGTAGAGCCGCGGCACGGTCTCGTAGGCGTAGAGGTTCAGGCCGCGCGGCGCGTCCGCCCGGTAGGGCAGCGCGTCGGCGTGGCGGCCCATCAGATAGCCGACGATGCCGGCGTTGTGGATCGACAGCGCGAGGATCGCCGGCAGCATCGAGGGGCCGAGCATCTGCAGCAGCACGTAGGCGAGCATGTATTCCGGCGTCGAGCGCAGCACCACGAGGAGCACGCGCCCCGCGGGCGACCCGAACCGGCCGGAGAACCGGCGCGACACCAGCGGGAACAGCACGAGCGCGCCGAGGGCGGTGGCGACGAGGGCGATCTGCGCCAGCACCAGCGTCTGCACCGCGCCGGGGAGGATCTGCCCGGTCAGGATCGGCACGAACCAGGCCCAGAGGCGGGGCAGGGTTTCGGGATCGAGAAGGCTGGCGCCGCGCAGGGGCGCGGGGACGACGTCGTGGGTGAGGAAGCGGAGGAGGCTGGCGCCGACGTTCGTGGTGCCGATCGTGGCCGGCAGCGCCAGCGCGCTCGCCGCGATCAGCACCGGCACGGACCCCACCCGCACCCAGAGCCGGCGCGAGCCGATCAGCGCGTAGAACACCAGGAGCAGCGCGCCGGCCTCGGCGTAGCGCCCCTGCCGGAAGGCGGATTCGAGATAGAACCCCATGGTCGGCAGGCCGATGAAGCCGAGCACCAGGGTCGAGCGCATGGCGCATTCGAAGCGGTAGAGCGTGTAGTGCCGGAAGGACCCGGCGACCTCCGGCAGGCGGGCGTAGAGGAAGGCGGAGACGCTGCCCGTGCCCTCGGGCAGCACCCGCAGGGCCGAGAGGTCGGCCTCCTCGATGATCTCCGAATAGACCTTCGCGCAGATGCCCGCGTAGGGCAGGGCGATGGCGAGGATGCCGGTGGTGGCCGAGAGCCCGAACACCTGCATCAGCAGCAGCGCCCAGAACAGCTCGTGCACGGCGCGGAGCCCGGCGCAGAGGAGGCGGATGCTGCGGAACCGCGCGAAGGGAATCGCCAGCAGGAACCCGGTGCCGGCCCCACACGTCACGCCGAGCACCGCGAAGGCGACGGTGTAGACGACGCTCCAGCCCTCCACCGAGAGCAGGTCCGGCCGGATCAGCCCGGCCAGCAGGCGCTGGAGATCGGCCCAGGGGTTCAAGCTGGTGACGTGCAGGTCGGCGAGAAACAGCGCGGCGAGCGCCGCGGCCGCGAACCAGCGGCTGACGGCGGCGTAGCCCGGGGCGGAGCGCTGCCGCCCGATCACGCCGCCGCCTGGTAGAAGGGGCTCAGCGCGGCGGCGTCGAGGGTGCGGGCCGGCGCGTCCAGGACGATGCGGCCGGCATCCAGCACCACGATCCGGTCGGTGTGGGCGAGCGCCAGCGCGACGTCGTGGAGGGCCACCACCAGGGTCTCGTGGCTGCGGGCCATCTCGGCGAGCACCGCGGCGCCCTGCATCCGGTCCAGCGCCGAGACCGGCTCGTCGCCGACCAGGATCGGCCGGCCGTTGTAGAGCGCGCGGGCGACCGAGACCCGCTGCTGCTGCCCGCCCGACAGCGCGCCGGCCTTGTCGCGGATCTTCTCCGCCAGCCCGACGCGGGCCAGCACCGCGCGGATCTCGGCGAGGTCGGCGGCGGCGGGGAAGGCTAGGGTGCGCAGGTTGTGCAGGGTCGAGCGGCGGTCGAGCCGGCCCATGTAGACGTTGTGGAACACCGACAGCGTCCGCACGAGCGCGGCCGCCTGCGGCACCAGGGCGACCCGCTCCGGGGCCTGCGCCTGGATCAGGCCGATCAGCGTCGACTTGCCGGCGCCGGAACGCCCCATCAGCGCGACCCGCTCGCCCGCGCGGACCGTCAGGTCGATGCCGGAGAGCACCGCGCGCCCGTCGTAGGCGGCGCTCGCGTTCGTCAGCCGGATCGCAGGTTCGGCCATCGTCGGGTCAGTCGAGCAGGCCGGTCGACCGGCCCACCGCGATCAGCGGCGCGTAGGCCGCGTTGTCGACGGGGATGAACTTCGAGCGGCCGAACGGCGCGAGGATCGCCGGATCGGTGATGCCGACGAGCGCCGCCTTCAGCCGCGCGGTGAAGCCTTCGCCGTAGATCGCGTCGACGTCGCCGCGGACCGTCCACTGGTAGTCGGGGAAGGTCGGGCTCTCCCAGATCACCGAGACCGCCTTGGGGTCGACCTTGCCGGCCTTGGTGTCGAGATCCCAGACCGAGTAGTCGACCGCGCCGACGGCGAAGGCCCCCGACTGGACGAGCTGGATCGTCCGGCTGTGATCGCCCGAGAAGCCCACCGTCGGGAAGACCTGCTCGGGGGTCTTGCCGGGAAAGGCCTGCCGGATGAAGTATTCCGGCATCAGCCGCCCCGAGGTCGAGGCGCGCGAGCCGAAGGTGAAGCTCTTGCCGGCGATATCCGTCGGGAAGTCGGCCGCCTTCGCAAGGCCGGTCTTCGCGTTGGCGATGAGGTAGGTCTTGAAGGCGGCATCCTCGGCCCCTTGCGCGATCGCCTGCGAGCCCGGCACGGCCTTGCGGGCCTGCACGCCGGTGAAGCCGCCGAACCAGGCGAGCTGCACCTGCCCGTTGGTGAAGGCGGTGACGGCCGCCGGATAGTTCTTCACCGGGATGTAAGTCACCGGCACGCCGAGCTTGCCTTCGAGGTAGGCCGCGACCTTGCCGAAGCGCTCGACCAGCCGGCTCTCGTCCTGGTCGGGGATGCCGGTGAACACGAAGGCGGGCTTGGCGCCCTGCGCCGTGGCCGGCCCCGCGACGGCGACGCCGGCGAGCGCTGCCAGGACCAGAATCCGCACCCCGTCGATCATAGCGTCCCTCTCGGCCGTCCCGAAGACGCCTGACCTAGCAGAGCACCGCCCCCCGACGCCATGGCCGCAGGTGCATCGCCGCCGCGGGACTTCGTGGGCGAGGCGCCCGCCTCGGATCTCCCCCGGTGCCGTCGGTCACGATGCCTTGAGCAGATGGATACCCGCCTGCCCGAAGCCCGTTCGGGCACGACGATCGCATCCTCGAGAAAGCCATCCCGACATGAAGACCCTCCTCCTCGGCGCGACGCTGGCCCTCGGCCTCCTGGCAGGATCGAGCCTGCCGGGCCACGCCGCCGCCGGCGACGGCCTCGACCGCAACGCGGCGGCGACCGGCAACAGCACCTTCGCCGGCCAGCATCGGACCGCGCGCATGGGCAGCATGACGGCACGCAGGCCGATGATGCGCCGTCACCGCCGCCATCGCTGAGCCGATCCCCGCGGGCCGCCGGTCAGGGGCCGGCGGCCCGCGGGGGCGGTCCCGTCACGCGGCCGCGGCCGCATCGAGCAGCCAGGCGATCCGGCCCTGGCTCGTCACCCGCCCGGCCGGGAGATCCTCGCCCGCGGCGAGCCGCCGGAGCGCCGCGCGCTTGCTCTCGCCGCTCACCAGGAACAGGACCAGGGCGGAGGACGCGAGCGCCGGATAGGTCAGCGTCACGCGGGGCACGAAGGGCGCGAGCCCGGCCTCGGGCACGGGGGCGACGAGCCTGGCCGTCTCGGACAGGGCCGGCTTGCCCGGGAACAGCGAGGCGGTGTGTCCGTCCTCGCCGAGCCCGAGCAGGACGCAGTCGAACAGCGGGCGGCCCGGATCGAGCCGGTCGGCGCCGTAGAATTCCAGGAGCGTGCGCGCGTAGGTCTCGGCCGCGGCCTCGGGCCCCGCGTCGGTCGGGATGAAGTGCAGGTGCGCCGCCGGCACCGCCGTGCCGTGGCCGAAGGCCTCGCGGACCATGCGGACGTTGCTGTCGGCGTGGTCCCACGGCACCGCCCGGTCGTCGCCGAAGAACCAGTGGACCCGGTCCCACGGCACGCGGCCGACATGGTCCGGGCCGGCCAGCAGCGCATAGAGCCGCTTCGGCGTCGAGCCGCCGGACAGGGCGATCGCGATCCGCTCGGATCGGGAGGCCTCGCAGGCGGCGATCAGGCGCTCCGCCGCCTCGTGGGCCACGGCGTCGGCATCGGGCAGGACCACGGCATCGGGCGGCAGCGCGGCCGTCATGACTTCTTGGGCTCCTGGTGCCCGCCGAAGCCCTTGCGCATCGCCGACAGCATCTTGTCGGCGTAGGAGGCGTCCTCGCGCGAGCGGAAGCGGCGGTAGAGGGCGTTCGAGAGCACGGTGGCCGGGACGGATTCCTCGATCGCCGCATTGATCGTCCAGCGCCCCTCGCCGGAATCCTCGACGTAGCCGGAATAGTCGTCGAGCTTCTCGTCGGTCGCCAGCGCGTTCGCCGTCAGGTCGAGGAGCCAGGACGAGACCACGCTGCCGCGGCGCCAGACCTCGGCGATGTCGCCGAGGTTGAGGTCGAACCGGCGCTCGGGCGGCAGGTTCTCGCTGTCGGCGTGCTTGAGGATGTCGAAGCCCTCGGCATAGGCCTGCATCAGCCCGTACTCGATGCCGTTGTGGATCATCTTGACGAAGTGGCCCGCCCCGCTCGGGCCGGCATGGATGTAGCCCTGCTCGGCGCGGGGGTCGCGCCCCTCGCGGCCCGGCGTCCGCGGGATGTCGCCGATGCCGGGCGCCAGCGTCGCGAAGATCGGATCGAGCCTGCCGACGGCGGCGGTGTCGCCGCCGATCATCATGCAGTAGCCGCGCTCCAGCCCCCAGACGCCGCCCGAGGTGCCGACGTCGACGTAGTGGATGCCCTTGCCCTTGAGCTCGCCGGCGCGGCGCACGTCGTCGCCGTAGAACGAGTTGCCGCCGTCGATGATCACGTCGTCGGCCTGCATCAGGCCGGACAGGGTCTTGACGGTTCCCTCCGTGATGGCGCCGGCCGGCAGCATCACCCAGGCGGCCCGCGGAACGTCGAGCTTGCCGACGAAGTCCTCCAGGCTGTCGGCGCCGACCGCGCCGGCCTCGACCAAAGCCTTCACCGCCTCCGGGTTCTGGTCGAAGACCACCGCGGTGTGCCCGTCGCGGAGGAGGCGCCGGACGATGTTGCCACCCATCCGGCCGAGGCCGATCATGCCGAGCTGCATTGGTTTGGCACTCCGTTTGAGACTCTATCGGGGTCGGGCCCCTCATGCCCGGCGGCGCCCGCGTGGCGGAGCCGGGCGCGATCGTGCGTCGGGTCGCTCAGCCCGCGGCGGCGGTCAGGGCCGCGGCGATCCGCTTGAGGCCCGCCGGGACGTCGCCGCCCTTGATGTGGATCCGCAAGGCGCGGCGCCCGCGCTCGGACAGCACCGACAGGTCGCCGCGCGCCTGCGCCGCGACCACCGTGCCGAAGCCGAGCTTGCGCCCCGGAATCGCGAGATCCTCGGTCGGATCGGCGGTGATCTGCACGAACACGCCGCTGTCGGGGCCGCCCTTGTAGGCCTGCCCCGTCGAGTGCAGGAAGCGCGGCCCGAACTCGAGGCAGGTCGCGACGTGCTTCGCGTCGCGGATCGCGAGGCGGGCCTGCTGCAGCGTGGCGTGGTTCGCCGCGTTGCGGGGCACGTAGGCGAGCAGCGCCAGGTAGTCGCCGGCCTTGAGCCGGGCGACCTGCGCCTTGAGCCCGGCCTCGAGGCCGTCCGTCGCCGCCGCCGGCAGCGCACCGGCATTGGCCGGGTCGGCGTAAAGGGCGATGGTCTCGTCCTCGAACACCGGCGTCTCGGGCGGCAGCGCGCCGCTCGCCTCGGCGGCCTCGAACAGCTTCTTCGTCTCGATCTTGCTCGCCTCGACGTCGGGCTGGTCGAACGGGTTGATGCCGAGCAGGGCACCGGCCACCGCGGTCGCCATCTCGAAGCGGAAGAACTCCTGCGGCAGCTGCTCCACCGTGTCGAGGGTGATGCGCACCACCGGATGACCGTCGCGCTCCAGGCCGCGCAGGGTCTCGTCCTGGCGCTCGTCGGCATGGCCGTCGAGGCGCAGGTAGACGAAGACGCGGTCGTGGCCGTAGGCGGCCGGCACGTCGACGGGCTCGCCGTCGATCGGGATCAGGCCCTTGCCCTGCTTGCCCGTCGATTCCGCGATGAGCTGCTCGGCCCAGCCGCCGAAGCTCGCGATCGCCGGCGAGGCGACGATCGTCACCTTGTCGCGGCCGGCCAGCCCCGCAGTCCCCATCGCGGCGCCGAGGAGCACCCCGGGGTTCTCGGTCGGCGGCACGGCCGGGCCGCAGGAGCGCACCATGATCCGCGCCCGCTCCAGGAAATCCTTCACGTCGATGCCGATGCAGGCCGCCGGCACCAGCCCGAAGGCCGAGAGCACCGAGTAGCGCCCGCCGATCTGCGGCACGCCGTGGAAGATCTGCCGGAAGCCGTCGGCCTCGGCCTCCTTCTCCATGGCCGAGCCAGGATCGGTGACCGAGAGGAAATGCTCGCCGGCCCGGTCGCCGACGACCGCCTTCATCCGCGCCAGGAAGTAGTCGCGGAAGACGTTCGGCTCCAGCGTCGAGCCGGATTTGGAGGCGACGATGAACAGCGTGCGCGGCAGGTCGAGGGTGGCCTCGAGCGCACGGACCTCGTCGGGATGGGTCGAGTCGAGGATCGAGAGCTTGGGGAAGCCGTCGCGGTTGCCGTAGGTCAGGCCGAGCACTTCCGGGCCGAGGCTCGACCCGCCCATGCCGAGCACCACGACGTCGCTGAACGCCCGGCTCCGCACCCAGGCCGAGAGCGCGGCGTAGGCGTCGGCGCGCTCCAGCTCGTCCTCGACGATGCGGAGCCAGCCGAGCCACTTGTCCTCGTCGGCGCCCGACCAGACCGTCGTGTCGTGCGCCCAGAGCCGGCGGATCGCGCCGCTCGCGCGCCAGGCCTCGACCGCCTTGCCGGTCTCGGTCGCGAGCGCGTCGCCGAGCTTGAGGCTCTGGCCGTCGAGCCGGTGGCCGAGCAGCGCCACGCGCTTGCCGGCGACCGCGCCGAGCAGCTTGTCGGCGGCGTCGATGAACAGCTGCACCCCCTCCTCGACCAGCTGCCGGGCCACCGCGTCGATGTCGATGCCGGCCTCGGAAAGGCGCGCCATCACGGCCTCCGCCCCGGCCACGTCCTCCTCGATCGCGTTGCGGACCTCGCCGTGGTCGCGGAACGCGTCCATGGTCGCCGGCGGCATGGTGTTGACGGTGTTCGGGCCGATCAGCTCCTCGACGTAGAGCACGTCGCGGTAGGCCTTGTTCTTGGTGCCGGTCGAGGCCCAGAGCAGCCGCTGCGCCTTGGCGCCCTTCTCGGCGAGCCCCGTCCACGCGGCCTCCCCGAACACCGCCTTGTAGCGCTGGTAGGCGAGCTTGGCGTTGGCGATCGCGACCTTGCCCTTGAGGTGCTCCAGGGCGGCCTTCTGGTCGGGGTCGTTGGCCGCCGCGATCTTCTCGTCCAGCAGCTTGTCGACGAGCACGTCGATGCGGCTGATGAAGAAGCTCGCGACGCTGGCGATCCGCGAGACGTCGCCGCCGTTGCGGGCACGCTCCGCGAGCCCTTCGACGAAGGCGCGGGCGACCTTCTCGTACTCGCCCTGCGAGAACAGCAGGGTGACGTTGATCGAGATGCCCTCCGCCGTGAGCTGGCGGATCGCCGGGATGCCCTCCGGCGTCGCCGGCACCTTCACCATCAGGTTGTCGCGGCCGACCGCCTTGTGGAGCCTGCGGGCCTCCTCCAGCGTCTCCTCGGTCTGCAGGGCGAGGTAGGGCGACACCTCGAGGCTGACGTAGCCGTCGGCGCCGTCGGACGCCTCGTAGACCGGGCGCAGCACGTCGGCCGCCGCCTGGATGTCGGCGATGGCCAGGCCCTCGTAGAGGTCGATGACGCGGCTGTCGCCCTGCTCCATCACGCCCTTGAGGCTGGCATCGTACTCGTCGGAATGGCCGATGGCCTTCTCGAAGATCGACGGGTTGGAGGTGACGCCGCGCAGGCCGTCGTTCTCGACCAGCGCCTTGAGCTCGCCCTTGGCGATGAAGCCGCGGGCGACGAAGTCGAGCCAGACCGCCTGATCCTGTTCGGTGTGCAGGGCCTTGAGCGCGTTCATGTCGATGCCTCGCAGATCGTCGGTCTTCACGTCGTCGATGCCGGCCGGGCCTGGTCGGCCGGCCTCGGCGGGTCTGTCTTGGTCGGTATGTCTTGGTCGATATGTTCTGGGGATCAAACACACGACCCGGGTCTTGGCTCCGGCACGGAACGCAGACCCGGGTCGCGGCCGCTAGGGCTTGCGCGCGCCCCGGTGCTTGGCGATCTGGTCGCGGGCGGCCAGCAGCACCTTCTCCGGGGTGAAGCCGAACTTGGCCTGCAGGTCCTTGATCGGCGCCGAGGAGCCGAAGGTGTGCATGCCGATGATCGTGCCGGCCGAGCCCGCGTAGCGGTCCCAGCCGATCGCCGAGCCCTGCTCCACGGCGACGCGGGCCAGCACGGCCGGCGGCAGCACGCTCTCGCGATAGGCCTCGTCCTGACGCTCGAACAGGTCCCAGGACGGCATCGAGACGACGCGCGCCGTCACCCCCTCCGCGACCAGGCTCTCGTAGGCCTGCATGCAGAGCTGCACCTCGGAGCCCGAGCCGATCAGGATCACCTCCGGCGTGGCGTCGCCGCCCGCGAGCACGTAGCCGCCCTTGGCGACGCCCGACGCGCTGGCGAACTTGGTGCGGTCGATCGTCGGCAGCGGCTGGCGCGAGAGGGCCAGCACCGCCGGCTGGTCCTTCAGCGAGAAGATCACGCGGTAGGCTTCGGCCACCTCGTTGGCGTCGGCCGGGCGCAGCGTCACGAGCCCGGGGATGCAGCGCAGGCTCAGGAGCTGCTCCACCGGCTGGTGGGTCGGCCCGTCCTCGCCCACGCCGATCGAGTCGTGGGTGAAGATGTGGAAGACCGGCAGCTCCATCAGCGAGGCGAGCCGCACCGCCGGGCGCATGTAGTCGACGAAGACCAGGAAGGTCGCGCCGTAGGCCCGGAGGCCGGAGAGCCCGAGCCCGTTCACGATCGAGCCCATGGCGTGCTCGCGCACGCCGAAGTGGATGTTGCGGCCGCCCGGCTCGAACGGGGTGAGCGAGCCCGCCCCCTCGAAGGTGAGGTTCGACTTGTTCGACGGCGCGAGGTCGGCCGAGCCGCCGAGCATGAACGGCACGTGCTGGGCGATGGCGTTCAGCACCTTGCCGGAGGATTCGCGGGTCGCGAGCCCCTTGGCATCGGGCTCGAAGACCGGGATGTCCCGGTCCCAGCCCTCGGGCAGGCGGCCCTCGAAGAAGGCGTCGAGCGATTCCGCGTGCTCGGCGTCGGCCTCCTTGGCCGACGTCAGGAAGCCCTGCCACTGGTCGTAGAGCTCGGCCCCGCGCTTGCCGATGTTGTCGGCGAAGTTCTGCTGCACCCCGTCCGGCACCAGGAACTGCGCGTCCTCCGGCCAGCCGTAGGCGCGCTTGGCGCCCTTGACCTCGTCCTCGCCGAGCGCGTCCGAGTGGGCCTTCGCGGTGTTCTGCTTCTTGGGCGCTCCGAAGCCGATGATCGAGTTGACGACGATGATGGTCGGCCGGTCGCTCGACTGCAGGAAGGTCTCGATCGCGGCCGAGATCGCGTGCACGTCGTTGGCGTCGGCGACCCGCAGCACCTGCCAGCCGTAGGCGAGGAACCGAGTGGCGACCTCCTCGCCGAAGGCCAGCTCGGTGTGGCCCTCGATGGTGATGGTGTTGTTGTCGTAGATCCAGCACAGGTTCGACAGGCGCAGGTGCCCGGCGATCGAGGCGGCCTCGGAGGCGACGCCCTCCATCAGGTCGCCGTCCGAGCAGATAGCGTAGACGTTGTAGTCGAACAGCGGCAGGTCGGGCTTGTTCAGGTGCTCGCCGAGGTAGCGGCCGCCCATCGCCATGCCGACGGAGTTCGCCACGCCCTGGCCGAGCGGCCCGGTGGTGGTCTCGACGCCGGTGGTGAAGTGGTATTCCGGGTGGCCGGGGGTGCGGCTGTCGAGCTGGCGGAAGGACTTGATGTCGTCGAGCGTCACGGCCGGCGCGTTGCCGCCGTCGGTCTCGGCCACGTTGGCGAGGTGCAGCAGCGAATAGAGCAGCATCGAGGCGTGTCCGCAGGACAGCACGAAGCGGTCGCGGTTCGGCCAGTGCGGATGCGCCGGATCGTAGCGCAGGTAGCGGTTCCACAGGGTGTAGGCGACCGGCGCCAGCGCCATCGGTGCGCCGGCGTGTCCCGAATTCGCCTTCTGCACCGCATCGATCGCCAGCGTGCGGATCGTGTCGATCGAGAGCTTGTCGATCTCGGAAAGCGCCGTCTTGGGCGCGGTGTCTGCTCCGCTCATGATGTCGTCTTTCCCGTTGTCGTCACTGCGGCGCGAGACTGCTCGCGACCGCGCGCGGATCGTGCTCACGCGAAACTTGCGCGCCCGGCCCGCGGCCGGCGGGCGCATCCGAATCGTCGGCGCCGCCCCGCTCCTTCGCAGGCCCTTCGGCCCGGCTGTAATTGAGGATGGTGTTCACGAGCGCAACATGCGTGAACGCCTGAGGGAAGTTGCCCACCAGCCGCTGGGCCTTCCCGTCGTACTCCTCGGACACGAGCCCGAGGTCGTTGCAGATGCCGATCAGGCGCTCGATCAGCGCGCGGGCTTCCGCGCGGCGGCCGAGGCCGATCAGGTTGTCGGCGTACCAGAACGTGCAGGGCAGGAACGCGCCCTCGTTGCCGGGCAGCCCGTCCGTGGTCTGCCCTTGCGTGTCGTAGCGCAGGATGAAGCCGTCGCGCATCAGGTCCCGGCCGATCGCCTCGACGGTGCCGACCACGCGCGGGTCGTCCTGGGGCAGGAAGCCCATATGGGCGATCAGCAGCAGGCTCGCATCGAGCTGCTTCGAGCCGTAATATTGCACGAAGCTGTTGAGCTCCGGGTCGAACCCCTTCTCGCACACCTCCGCGTGGATCCGGTCGCGGATCGCCTTCCAGCGCGCGACCGGTGCGTCGGGGGCGCCGGGCTGGCCGGCGTGGCTGCGGATCGCGCGGTCGAAGGCGACCCAGGCCATGACCTTCGAATGGACGAAGTGCTTGCGGCCGCCGCGCACCTCCCAGATGCCCTCGTCCGGCTCGCTCCAGACCTTCTCCAGATGCGCGATGATCGCCAGGCCCACGCGCCAGCCGTCCTTGTCGGTCGGCATGCCGCGCATCCGCGCCTGGTAGAGCGCGTCGAACAGCTCGCCGTAGACGTCGAGCTGGAACTGCGACACCGCGGCGTTGCCGACCCGGACAGGCTTCGAGCCCTCGTAGCCGGGCAGCCAGTCGAGCTCGATCTCGGGCAGCAGCCGCTCGCCGGCGATGCCGTAGAGGATGTGCGCCTGCTCCGGATTCCCGGCCACCGCGCGCTGCAGCCAGTCGCGCCACGCCCGCGCCTCCTCGAGGAAGCCGCCATCCATCAGCGCCATCAGGGTGAAGGTCGAGTCGCGCAGCCAGCAGAACCGGTAGTCCCAGTTGCGGACGCCACCGAGCGACTCCGGCAGAGAGGTCGTGGGCGCGGCCACGATGCCGCCGGTCGGCATGTAGATCAGCGCCTTCAGCGTCAGGAGCGAGCGCTTCAGCATCGCGTCCCAGGGCGTGCCCTTCGCGCAGCGGTCGGACCAGTCCCGCCAGAACTGGTCGGTGGCGGCCAGCACCTTGCGCGGCTCGATCGGGGGCGGGTCGTCCTCGTGGCTGGCGCCGTAGCTCAAGGTGAAGGCGACCGACTCGCCGGCATGGACCGTGAACTCCGAGACCGTGGTCTGCCCATGGCCCCTGAGATGCGCCTTGGTGCGCAGGACCGCCTTGTGCGGGCCCGAGATCGCCCGGAGGTCGCCGAGCTCGTTGTGCGACACCCACGGCACGGCCGAGCCGTAATCGAAGCGCATCGCGAGATCCATGCGCATCGCGACGCGTCCGTGCAGCCCCTCGACGAGGCGGATCAGGTGCGATCCGTCGCCGGCGGGCATGTAGTCGATGACCCGGACCTCGCCCTCGCGGGTCTTGTGGTGGGTCTCCAGCACGAGGCTGCCTTCGCGGTAGGCCCAGGTGGTCTCGACATGCCCGGCCTGCGGCGCGAGGCGCCAGAATCCGTGCTCCTCTGTGCCGAGGAGGGAGGCGAACAGGGCGGAGGCATCGAAGCGCGGCCAGCACAGCCAGTCGACGCTGCCCTGCCGGCTGATCAGCGCGGCGGTGCGGCCGTCGCCGATGAGCGCGTAATCCTCGATGCGTGCGGCCATGAAGCGGATCCGTCGCGGCCGGCGACAGCAGCCGTCCGATGCACTGCACCTAGGTCGGCGACGCGATGCGGTCCAGGGCGCGCCCGGGAAATCCGATGGCGGCGGCAGTGCGGGACGGATCGCGGCCCCGGTCGGGCGGCCGCACTGCAGCATCGCGCGGGATTCCGGGCCGCCTCAGTTGAGGCGGTCGACCAGGAGCGCGACCGAGCTGCCGAGCGACGAGGCCCCGCTGCGCAGGTAGGCGGCGGCATCCCCGACGACGCGCGCGGCCGGGGCGAAGGGGAGGGCGAGGTCCGGCAGCAGGCCGTCGCGGGCCTGCGCCTGCGCCTCGACGGGCGCGGGCCGGACGATCTCGGAGAACGGGTCGGGCCGGCGCGGCGGCCCCTCCGCGCAGCGCGGGGCGGTGCAGGCGCGCCGGAGCGGCGCGGCGGTCGCTACCCGGGCGACCGGATGCGGTGCGGCCGCGGTGCGGATCTCCGGCAGGACGAAGCTCGGCGGCACCTGCGCGAAGGCGATGGCGGCCGGCAACCGGGGCAGGGCGGCCTCGACCGGAGCCGCCGCATGGAAGGCGTGGGGCGCGACCGAGGCCGCCGGAACCGGAGCGGGCGGCGTCGGAGCCGGCTCGCGGCAGATCAGCGAGCCCGCGCCGAGGACGAGCGCCGTCACCAGGGTCGGGAGGAAGGGGAGGGAGAGGCGGCCGGAACCGCCACCGTCGAGGGCCGCGAAGGGGTCTGGCTTCGACATCCGATCCTTCGAACCTCCGCACCGTCGCGACGGCTACAGAGGTGCCCTGCATTTGCGGCGGAAGCTGGACCGTTTCCTTTCCGCTCGGTTGCGCGGCGCGATCAGGGCCGCGGGGCGAGCGCCTCGGCGCGGCGCTTCCGCCGGAACGGGGCACGCCGCTTGCCTTGCGACACGGCCGGCGGCATGCGTCGCGGCCACGCTCCGACTTGCTGCCCCGTCTTGCTGCCCCGTTTGCCGCCCAACGCCGGGCCCCGATGACCGAAACCAGCCTCACCGTCGCCGTGATCGATCCGAGCCGGGCGCGTGCCGCGATCCTGGAGGAGGGCCTGCGCGCCGCCGGGATCGGCCGCGTCGTGGTGATGGCCGACACCGCCGACCTGATGGAGCGCGTCGCCGCGCTCGCCCCCGACGTGGTGGTGATCCACCTGGAGAGTCCGAGCCGCGACATCCTGGAGCAGATGTCGGGGGTCGCGCGCCACGTCGAGCGGCCGGTGGCGATGTTCGTCGACCGCTCGGACGCCACGATGATGCAGGCGGCGGTCGATGCCGGGATCTCGGCCTACGTCGTCGACGGCCTGCGGCCCGAGCGGATCAAGCCGATCCTCGACATCGCGATCCTGCGCTTCAACGCGTTCTCGCGGCTGCAACGGGAGCTGTCGGAGGCGCGGGGCGAGCTCGCCGACCGCAAGCTGATCGAGCGCGCCAAGGGCATCCTCATGAGCATGAAGGGCCTGTCCGAGGACGAGGCCTACAAGCAGCTGCGCAAGAAGGCGATGAACGAGAAGCGGAAGATCGCCGACATCGCGCGGGCGATCGTCACCGCGGCCGACCTGCTCGGATGAGGGCGCGATGAGACTTCGCAGATGAGACTTCACCTGGGCTACGTGCCCCTCTGCGACGCGGCCCCCGTGATCGCCGCCCACGAGATGGGCTTCGCCCGCGCCGAAGGGCTCGATCTCGACCTCACCGCCGAGCCGTCCTGGGCGACGCTGCGCGACCGGCTGGCGCTCGGCTACCTCGACGCCGCGCACATCCTGGCGCCGCTGGCGCTGGCGAGCGCGCTCGGGCTGTCGGGGCCGCCCTCCGACCTGATCGTGCCGCTGTCGCTCAGCCTGAACGGCAACGCGATCACCCTGTCCGGCAGCCTCTGGGCGGCGATGGCGCCCGAGAGCGAGCGCCTCGCCGATGTCGCCCGCGCCTTCGCCCGGGTCGCGCGCGCGGGGAGGCAGGCCGGCAAGCCGCTGACGCTCGGCACCGTCCACCCGTTCTCCTCGCACACCTATCAGCTCCGGCTGTTCGCCGAGGCCGGCGGCCTCGACCCGGCCGCCGTCCGGCTGGTGGCGGTGCCGCCCCAGCACAGCGTCGAGGCGCTGTCGCGCGGGATCGTCGACGGCTTCTGCGCCGGCGCGCCCTGGAACGCGGTCGCGGTCGCGGCCGGCCTCGGGCGCATCGCCGCGCTCGGCTGCGAGGTGGCGCCGGACGCGCCCGAGAAGGTCCTCGCGGTCGCGCCGCGGCTCGACGGCGCGATCCCCGCCCTGGTGCGGGCCGTCGCCAGGGCAGGGCGCTGGTGCGCGGACCCGGCGAACCGCTCCGAGCTCGCCCACCGGCTCGCGCGGCGAGCCTATCTCAACCTCGATTCCGCCCTGATCGCCCGCACCCTCGAGGGCACGATCGTCCTCGACGGGACGGGTCTGCAGCGCGAGGCCCCCGACTACCTGCGCCTCGACGCGGCGGCGCAGGAGCCGCGCGCCGCGCATGCCGGCTGGGTGCTGGCGCAGATGAAGGCGGCCGGGCAGGGGCCGCTCGACGACCTCCTGCCCGCCGCGGAGGCGGTCTACCGCCCGGATCTCTACGCGGCGGCCGGACTATCCCCCGCCTGAGACCTGCGGGACGCCCGCATCCGACGGAATCGCCTGCGAGGAAACGGAACGCGGAGGCTGCGACGTCGTTATCGTCATGCCATGCCAGGTTGCCGCAAGCTCGACACCGCCTCGTCCATTCCCGCCTCGCGCGGACGCGTGGACCTCTCGGCCTATGTCCGGCACCGGGGCCGCGCGCCCCGGGCGATGAACGACAACCGGCGCGCGCGGGCAGCGCCCCCCTGGCGGTGGGCCTTCCTCATCGGCGCCGTCCCCGTCGTCGGCCTGATGGCAGCCCTCTCGACCCTCATCTAGCCGACCCCCGGGCACAAGCCTCCTGGACGCTCGCGCCCCTCGCCGAGCGTCCTTCCCGCGTTCGACGGGCCCGCGACGCTGCGCGGTCGAGTCGAGGGTGCATCGCGGGCCCCTGCCCGATCGGGCTTCATTCGCCTCATCTTTGTGCAGCGCACATCCTCCGCGCGAAACCGGGCACCGACCGCTCGGCCGTGCCCGGCAGAGCGCGCGAGCCTCGTCCCGCCGAACTGGCACGGAACCTGCTGAGGTGATCCGACCCGTCAACGACGACGGGCAGCACCGTCAGCGAGGCCGCTGAACCGATGTCTCCTCGCGGGCGGCGACGCTTGCCGGGAGGTCGATCGGCGGCGGCTTTTTTCGTGGCGGACGTGCCCGGCGCAATCGAGGACGAGACCCTTCCACCGATGCTCACAGCCCAGACGGATCAGGTTCCAGCCGCGGAGATCCCGCGCGAGAGGCTCGTCGTGGTCGGCAACGGCATGGCCTCTCTGCGGTTTCTCGAGCGGCTGACCGAAGGGTCGCCCGGCCGCTACGACGTCACCGTGGTCGGCGCCGAGCCGGTGGCCGCCTACAACCGGGTGCTGCTGTCCTCGCTCCTCGGCGGCGAGGTCGACGAGGCGGCCTGCGCCTTCCGCGGGCTCGACTGGTACGAGAGCCACGGCATCCGCCTGATCACCGGCGCCCCCGCCACGCAGGTCGACCGCGAGAACGCGCTGGTCGTGGTCGGCGAGACCCACGTCCTGCCGTTCGACAAGCTGGTGCTCGCGGTCGGCTCCGTGCCGATCCGCCTGCCCAAGCCCGGGATGGACCTACCCGGCATCATCACGTTCCGCGACCTGGCGGACGTGTCGGCGATCCGGAAGGCGGCGGTCCAGCACGCCAAGGCCATCGTCATCGGCGGCGGCCTGCTCGGGCTCGAGGCGGCGGTCGGGCTGGCGCGGCTCGGCGTCGACACCACCCTGCTCCACGTCATGGACCGGCTGATGGAGCGGCAGCTCGATCATTCCGCGGCCGCCCTGGTCCGCCGGGCGATGGAGGCGCGCGGCGTCAAGGTCCTGCTCAACGCCGACACCGACCGCGTCGAGGGCGACGGCCGCGTCGAGCGCCTGATCCTGGCCGACGGCACGGTGCTGCCGGCCGATCTCGTCGTCATGTCGGTGGGCGTGCGCCCGAACCTCGCCCTGGCGCAGGGCGCGGGGATCGAGACCGGGCGCGGCATCAAGGTCGACGACCGGATGACCACCTCGGACCCGCGGATCTTCGCGCTCGGCGAATGCGCCGAGCATCGCGGCATGGTCTACGGCCTCGTCGAGCCGGCCTACGAGCATGCCGAGACCCTGAGCCGCCACCTCTCCGGGCTCGAGGCCCAGTATTCCGGCACGGCGCTCTCGACGAGCCTCAAGGTCTCGGGGCTGCCGGTGTTCTCCGCGGGCGTGGTCGACACGCCCGACACCGCGGAGGCGATCGTGATGAGCGATCCGGGCGCCGGCCTCTACCGCAAGCTCCTGGTCGAGCGCGACCGCCTGATCGGCGCAGTCTTCGTCGGCGACATCGGCGAGCAGGGCCTGTGCAAGACCCTGATCCGCACCGGCGCGCCGGTCGGAGATCAGATCGACGACCTGATGTTCGGGCGCCCCGCGGCGCCCCCGGCCGAACCCCTCGCCAAGAATCTGGCAGCGTGAAGGAGGCAGACCATGGCTGAAGACTTCAACGCCGAACAGCAACGCTACCTCGAAGGCTTCGCCTCGGGCGTCGCCGCCGCCCGCCTCACCGGCGGCCTGGCCCTCGGCCAGGGCGGTCCGCCGCCCGAGCCGACCGGGCCGGACGCGATCCACATCAAGGCGCAGGACCGCACGGTGAAGGCCGGCGGCAAGCTCTGCGAGCAGGAGAAGTGGAAGCGCGCGGAGAACCCGTTCGAGGGCCACAACCGGCTGAAGGTGGAGGCCGCCACCGGCAAGGCCCCGAAGCCGGAGGACAACTTCCGCTGGCGCTACCACGGACTGTTCTGGGTCGCCCCGAACCAGACCTCGTTCATGGCGCGCCTGCGCATCCCCAACGGCATCCTGCACCATTGGCAGTTTTCCGGCGTCGCCGACCTCGCCGACGCGCATGGCGGCGGCTACGTCCACGTCACCACGCGGGCGAACCTCCAGGTGCGCCACATCGCGCCCGAGCACGCCCAGCCCTTCCTCGACGGGCTCGTCGACATCGGGCTGACGGCGCGCGGCGCGGGCGCCGACAACATCCGCAACGTCACCGGCTCGCCCACCGCCGGGATCGACGCCCAGGAGCTCCTCGACACGCGTCCGCTCGCCAAGTCCTGGAACAACTGGATCATCAACGACCAGTCGCTCTACGGCCTGCCGCGCAAGTTCAACGTCGCCTTCGACGGCGGCGGCATCGTCGCGGTGCTGGAGGAGACCAACGACATCGGCTTCCAGGCGATCGAGGTGCTGGAGGGCGCGGGCGTCGCGCCGGGCGTGTGGATACGCCTGGTGCTCGGCGGCATCTCCGGCCATCGGGACCTCGCCCGCGACACCGGCATCGTGCTGAGGCCGGAGGATTGCAACGCGGTCTCGGATGCGATCATCCGGGTGTTCATCGAGAACGGCGACCGGACCAACCGCAACAAGGCGCGGATGAAGTACGTCCTCGACGCCTGGGGCTTCGACAAGTACCTCGCCGCCGTCGAGGAGAAGCTCGGGCGCAAGCTCGATCGGGTCGACCCCGCCCACGTCGCGCCGCGCCGCACCACCGACCGGTTCGCCCATGTCGGCGTGCATGCGCAGGTCCAGCCCGGGCTGAACTGGGTCGGCGTGATCCTGCCGGTCGGCAAGATCATGAGCGACCAGGTCCGCGCGCTCGCGCGGATCGCGCAGGAATGCGGCGACGGGCAGATCCGCATGACGGTCTGGCAGAACTTCCTGTTCTCCGGCGTGCCCGACGCCAAGGTCGCCGAGGTGGAGGCGCGGGTGCAGGCGCTCGGGCTCACCACGAAGGCCGCCGGCATCCGTGCGGGGCTCGTCGCCTGCACCGGCTCGAACGGCTGCAAGTTCGCCGCCGCCGACACCAAGGGCGACGCGATGATCATCGCCGACCACGTCGAGGCCGCGCTGCCGGAGCTCGACGTGCCGGTGAACGTGCACGTCACCGGCTGCCACCACAGCTGCGCCCAGCACTACATCGGCGACATCGGCCTGATCGGTGCCAAGGTGGTGGTCTCGGAGGAGGGCGACACCGTTCCGGGCTACGACGTCGTGGTCGGCGGCGGCTTCGCCGAGAACCCGAAGATCGGCACCGAGATCTGGACCGCGATCAAGGCGGAGGACGCGCCGTCCCGCGTCGAGGCGCTGCTGCGCACCTACCTCGCCCGCCGCACCGGGCCGGACGAGAGCTTCCAGACCTTCACGGCGCGCACCGGGCCGGAAGCCCTGCGCGACCTTGCCGAAGACCAGCCAGCCCTCAAGGCAGCCGCATGAGCGAGCACGTCTCTCCCCCCCTCGTCCTCGTCCCCGAGAACGCCCCGTTCTCCGCCGACCAGCGCTCGTGGCTGTCGGGCTACTTCGCCGCCCTCCTCGGCCCGGCGGTCGAGGGCGCCACCGCCCTGGCCCCCGGCGACATGGCCGGCGGCCCCAAGCTCGCCGACAACGACGACGCGCCCTGGCACGACCCGTCGCTGCCGATCACCGAGCGCATGGAGATGGCCAAAGCCCGGCCCGAGCCGCAGAAGCTCATGGCGGCGATGGCGCAGCAGGATTGCGGCCAGTGCGGCTACAATTGCGCCGACTACGCCAACGCCATCTTCCTCAAAAGCGAGGCGCGTCTGAACCTCTGCCAGCCCGGCGGCAAGGAGACGCTCCGGATGCTGAAGAAGCTCGACGAGGAGTTCGGCACGGGCGACGCCGCCGCGCCGGCCGCGGCCGCGGGCGAGGCGGCGGCGGACAAGGCCGCCGACCTCGGCCCCCTCGGCTTCTGCCGCGAGAACCCGGTGGAGGCGATCTTCCTCGGCCGCCGCCGGCTCAACGAGCCGGGCGGCGAGAAGGAGACGTGGCACGTCGAGTTCGACCTCAGGGACACGCCGATCAGCTACGAGGCCGGCGATTCGCTCGGCCTGTTCCCGGCCAACGCGCCGGCGCTCGCCGACGCGGTGATCGCCGAGCTCGGCGCCCGCCCCGAGCGGGTGATCGGCGGCAAGACCCTGCGCGACCGGCTGATCGCCGACTACTCGCTCGGCGCCGCCCCCGACGGGCTCTACCAGCTGCTCTCGCTGCTGACCTCCGGCGAGGCCCGGCGGAAGGCCAAGGCGCTCTCGGCCGGCGAGGACCCGGACGGCGACGCCGCCTATCTCGACGTGCTCGGCGCCCTGCACAAGTTTCCCGGCGCGCGCCCGGACGCCGAGGTCTTCCTCGAATCCCTCGACGAGCTGCAGCCGCGGCTCTACTCGATCTCGTCCTCGCCGAAGATGGATGCGGGCAAGGTCTCGCTGACGGTGGACGCGGTGCGCTACAACCACCGCTCGCGCCTCCGGCTCGGCGTCGCCTCGACGCATCTCGGCGAGCGCATGCCCGAGCAGACCCGGGCGAAGATCTACCTGCAGAAGGCGCATGGCTTCGGGCTGCCGAAGGACCTCGCCACCGACGTGATCATGTGCGGCCCCGGCACCGGCATCGCGCCGTTCCGGGCCTTTCTGCGCGAGCGCGCCGCGACGCAGGCGCCTGGGCGCAACTGGCTGTTCTACGGCCACCAGCGCCAGGCGAGCGACTTCTTCTACAAGGACGAGCTCACCCGGATGCGCGACGACAAGGTGCTGACGCGCCTGTCGCTGGCCTGGTCGCGCGACGGCACCGAGAAGACCTACGTCCAGGACCGCATGCGCGAGAACGGCGCCGATTTGTGGAAGTGGCTGGAGGGCGGCGCCCACTTCTACGTCTGCGGCGACGCCAAGCGGATGGCCAAGGACGTGGAGCGCGCGATCATCGACGTCGCCGCCCAGCACGGCGGCAAATCCCCCGACGAGGCGGTGGCCTATCTCGGCGCGCTGAAGAAGGCCGGGCGCTACCAGGCCGACGTGTACTGAGCCGACAGGGCCGCCCTCCCGCTCGCGCGGGAAGGGCGGCGCTGGCAGAGCCCGGCCCGACTCTTGCTGCCTCCGCCGGCGCCGGCCGACGTCGTGAATACGAGGACCCTGCCATGACCGTGCACGTGCCGGAGCCCCAGGTCTCGAACCAGCAGGGCGCGAACCAGGCTGCGGCGGTTCGGACCACCTGCCCCTATTGCGGCGTCGGGTGCGGGGTGATCGCGACGCCGGACGGCAAGGGCGGCGCCGGGATCGCCGGGGACACCGCGCACCCGGCCAATTTCGGCCGCCTGTGCTCGAAGGGCTCGGCGCTCGGCGAGACGCTGGGCCTGGAGAACCGCCTGCTGCACCCGCACGTCGACGGCGCGCGGGTGTCGTGGGAATCGGCGCTCGGCACCGTCGCCGGCGCCTTCCGCCGCACGGCCGAGACCCACGGGCCGGACGCGATCGCGTTCTACCTGTCCGGGCAGCTGCTCACCGAGGATTACTACGTCGCCAACAAGCTCGCGAAGGGCTTCCTCGGCACGCCGCACGTCGACACCAACTCGCGCCTGTGCATGTCGAGCGCGGTCGCCGCCCACCGCCGGGCCTTCGGCTCCGACACCGTGCCGGGCTGCTACGAGGACCTCGACGAGGCCGACGTCATCGTGCTCGTCGGCTCGAACACCGCCTGGTGCCACCCGATCCTGTTCCGCCGGATGGTGGACGCGCGCACGACGCGCGGCACCAAGCTCGTGGTGGTCGACCCGCGCCGGACCGAGACCGCGGAGGAGGCCGACCTGTTCCTCGGCCTCAGGCCCGGGACCGACAGCGCGCTGTTCTCGGGCCTGCTGGTGCATCTCGACCGCATCGGCGCGTGCGACGCCCGCTTCGTGACCGACCACACCTCCGGCTACGAGGGCGCGCTCGAGCGGGCGCAGTCGATCGCGCCGACGCTGGCCGCCACCGCGGCGGCGACCGGCCTGTCGGAGGCGGACGTCTCCGCCTTCTTCGACCTGTTCGCCGCCACGCAGCGCGTCGTCACCGCCTTCTCGCAGGGCGCGAACCAGTCGGCGCAGGGGACCGACAAGGGCAACGCGATCATCAACTGCCACCTCGCCACCGGGCGCATCGGGCAGCCGGGCGCGGGGCCGTTCTCGCTGACCGGCCAGCCCAACGCCATGGGCGGGCGCGAGGTCGGGGGGCTGGCCAACATGCTGGCCGCCCACATGCACTTCGCGCCGGAGGAGGTCGACAAGGTCCGCCGCTTCTGGAACGCGCCGAACCTCATCACCGGCGAGGGGATGAAGGCGGTGGCGCTGTTCGACGCGGTCGCCCGCGGCAAGATCAAGGCGCTCTGGGTGATGGGGACCAACCCGCTGGTCTCGATGCCGCAGGCCGACACGATCAAGGAGGCCCTGAAGGGCCTCGACCTGCTCGTCGTCTCCGAGGTGATGGCCGATTCCGACACCGCCCGCGCCACGGCCCGGAAGACCGTGCTGCTGCCGGCCCTGGCCTGGGGCGAGAAGGACGGCACGGTCACCAATTCCGAGCGCCGGATCACGCGCCAGCGCCGCTTCCTCAAGGCGCCGGGCGAGGCGCGGCCGGACTGGGCGGTGCTCGCCGACGTCGGGCGCCGCCTCGGCCACGGCGCCGCCTTCGGCTTCACTTCGGCGGCGGCGGTGTTCCGCCAGCACGCCGCGCTGTCGGCGTTCGAGAACAACGGCACCCGCGACTTCGACATCGGCGCGCTCGCCGACATCGGGGACGCCGCCTACGAGACGAACCTGCCGGTGCAGTGGCCGCTGACGAAGCGCGGCGGCACGAAGGCACGGCTTTTCGCCGACGGCCGCTTCTTCACCTTCGACAAGCGCGCCCGCTTCGTCGCGGTGCAGGCGCCGGCCCTGGCGCAGGCGACGAGCGCGGCGATGCCCTTCGTGCTCAACACCGGCCGGGTGCGCGACCACTGGCACACGATGACGCGGACGGGGAAGAGCCAGCGGCTCTCGGCTCATCGCCCGGTGCCCTTCGTCCAGGTGCATCCGCGCGACGCCGCCGCCGCGGGCCTGGCCGAGGGCGGCCTCGCCCGGGTCTCGACCGCGCACGGCGCCGCCGAGCTGGAGGTGATCGTCACCGAGGCGGTGGCGCCCGGCAACCTGTTCATGCCGATGCACTGGAACGATTCGAACGCCTCGATGGCCCGCGTCGGGGCGCTGGTCCGCGGCGTGCCCGACCCGCTTTCGGGCCAGCCCGAGCTGAAGGCGACGCCGGCGGCGATCCAGGCTGCCGCCTACCGCTCGCGGGGCTTCCTGCTCAGCCGCGACCCGGTCGCGGCGCCCGCCGGATGGTGGTGGGCGCGCGCCACGATCGCCGGCGGCGCGGGCCTGCAATTCGCCACGCAGGACGGGTCGCGCGAGGCCATGCTGCTGATGCGCGGCTTGTTCCAGGGGCTGGAGCTCGCCGAGTACGCCGACCACGCCCGCGGCCGCTACCGCTGCGCGGTCTACGACGGCGAGCGCCTCCTCGCCTGCCTCGCGTTCGGTCCCGACGCGGGCCGGCCCGACTGGGAGGCGGCCAAGGCCCTGTTCGCGGAGGCGGTGCCCGGCGCGGCCGAGCGCCGCGCCCTGCTCTCGGGCCGCGCCGCCACCGCCGGGGCGGGGCCGGTGGTCTGCGCCTGCCACGGGGTCGGGCTCGACGTCATCACGGCGACCATCGCGGGCGGAGCGGGCTCCGTCGAGGCGGTGGGCGCGGCCTGCAAGGCCGGCACGAATTGCGGCTCGTGCATCCCTGAGATCCGCAAGCTGCTGCCGGAGGCGCTTGCGCGCGACGCCGCGTAGCATCAGGTTCGTCCGTGACCCTGCCGAGATCCAAGCCGACCCTCATGAGCACGCCCCGCCAGCCGCGCGAGACCCGCGCCGGCCTCGAGCCCCTCGCCGTCCTACCCGTCTTCGTGCCGCTGCAGGGGAAGCGCGCGGTGCTGGCCGGCTCGAACGGCGGCGCGCCCTGGAAGGTGAAGCTGCTCGCCGCCGCCGGCGCCCACGTCGACGTCTACGCCGCCGAGCCGAGCGAGGAGATGCGCAACGTTCCGGGCGAGATCGTCGCCGGCAGCGTGACCCTGCACGAGCGGGCCTGGACGCCGGACGACCTGTGGGGCTCGGCCTTCTGCATCGGCGCGATGGAGGACGAGGCCGAGTGCGTCGCCTTCGTCGCGGCCGCGCGCGGCACCGGCGCCATCGTCAACGCCGTCGACCGGCCGCATCTCTGCGACGTGAAGTTCGGCGCCATCGTCAACCGCTCGCCGCTGGTGGTGGGCATCTCGACGGAAGGCGCGGTGCCGGTCTTCGGGCAGACCGTGCGGGCGCGCATCGAGGCGATGCTGCCGCGCGGGTTTTCGCGTTGGGTCGCGGCGGCGCGGGACTGGCGCGAGGGCGTCACCGCCCGCTTCCACGGGTTCAGCGAGCGCCGCGGGTTCTGGGAGCGCTTCTCGGACCTGGCCTTCGCCGAGCCCGACCGGGCCCCGACGCAGGCCGACCTCGACAGGCTGCTCGCGCAGACCGAGGCCGCGCCGAAGGGCGGGGCGGTGACGCTGGTCGGCGCCGGGCCGGGCGATGCCGAGCTGCTGACGCTGAAGGCGCTGCGGGCCCTGCGCAACGCCGACGTCATCCTCTACGACGACCTCGTCGCCCCCGAGATCCTGGACTACGCCCGCCGCGAGGCGCGCACGATGCTGGTCGGCAAGACCGGCCACGGCCCTTCCTGCCGCCAGGACGACATCAACGCGCTGATGGTCTCGCTCGCCAAGTCCGGCAAGCAGGTGGTGCGCCTCAAGTCCGGCGACCCGCTGATCTTCGGCCGCGCCGGCGAGGAGATCGAGGCCTGCCGGCAGGCCGGCATCCCCGTCGCCGTGGTGCCCGGGATCAGCGCGGCGCAGGGCGCGGCCGCCTCCCTCGGCGTCTCGCTCACCCACCGCGACGCGGCGCGCCGCCTGCAATACGTCACCGGCCACGACCGCCGCGGCGCGCTGCCGGACGACCTGAACTGGGGCGCGCTCGCCGACCCTTCGGTCACCACCGTGGTCTACATGCCCAAGCGCACCCTGCGGGTGCTGCTGGAACGCGCGGTGGCCGAAGGCTTGGCACCGGCGACGCCCGCTCTGGTGGTGTTCAACGCGACGCGGCCCAACCAGGCGGCGCTGCGGGGCACGGCGGCCGATCTCGCGGAGCGGGTCGAGGCCTCGCTGCTCGAAGGACCGGCGATCCTGATGGTGGGCGACGCGCTCAAGGAACAGAGTGTCGCGGACTGCGTCGAGCAGGCGCAGATCGCGATCTAGACCCGGCCGCTTCCCGTCTGCGGCCAGCCCGATCGTGACGCCGGACGCATCGTGAGGGCGTCGCGCGGGCACCTGCCGAACCGGGTTCCAGGCCAGGGAGGCGCACGACGGAACGCGGGCCTGAGGCAAAGCGCCGGGGGCCTCCGAGGTGCCCCGACCTTGCCTCCCGCGGCCACCCATGCTGTTCCAGCGGCCGTCGCGAGAAGGTCACCTCCATGCGCCGCGCCCTCCTGCCCATCATCGCCTTCGTGCTCGGTTTCGTCGGGCTCACGGCGGCGGCCGTGTTCACGCTGATGCCGGAGCGGACGGAGGTGGCGGCCTCGAGCGTCGGCGGGCCGTTCGCGCTGGTCGACCAGGACGGCAAGGCGGTCACCGAAGCCGACTTCGCAGGCGCCACGCACCTCGTGTTCTTCGGCTTCACCCACTGCCCCGACATCTGCCCGACCACGCTGCAGCAGATCTCGGACGTGCTGGCGGCGTTGGGGCCGAAGGCCAAGGCGATGAAGGTCGCCTTCATCACCGTCGATCCCGAGCGGGACACGCCGGCGAGCCTCAAGGCCTACCTGTCGAGCTTCGATCCGCGGATCGCCGGGCTCACCGGCAGCCCGGCGCAGGTGGCGGCGGCCGTGAAGGCCTATCGTGCCTACAGCCGCAAGGTGCCGGGCAAGGACGGCGACTACACGATGGAGCACACCGCGCTGGTCTACGTGATGGACGGCAGGAACCGCTTCCTCGGCGCGCTCAACCTGATGCGCCCGGCCGACGAGACCGCGGCGGAGCTCGCGCGGCGGATCTGAGCATCCGGCGCGGGCCTCACGCCGCCGGGCGCCGCGGACGCAGCAGGCCGCTGCGCGAGGTGCGCGACAGCCCGTGCTCGGTCTTGTTCCAGCGCGAGGGCGCGCGGACGAACTCGATCACCGCGAGCCACGCGGCGACGCTGACCAGGGCGAAGTAGAGCAGCATCCCGGGCACGAACCACAGCAGGTCCCACCAGCCCCGGCGGATGCAGCCGAGCGCCGCCGGCAGGACCAGGGCCGCGGATCCCGCCAGGAACAGGGTGATCGCGACGGCGAGCGGCAGGTTCGGCCAGGGCTCGGGCGCGGCCGGGATCTCCTGGAGCAGGAAGTCGGCGCCCGCCCAGACGAGGAAGATCGGATAGACCAGGGCCGAGGCGACGGCGCCGGGCAGCAGCGTCACGGCGCAGAGCGCGTCGAGGCGCCCGAGCTGCCGGCAGGTCTCGGCGGGGCGGCGGCCGTAGGTGACGGTGGTCTGCAGGACCCCCTTCATCCAGCGGACGCGCTGGTGCAGCCAGGCCGGCAGGTTGTTCGGCGCCTCCTCGATCGTCGCGCTCGGCAGGTCGCCGACCTCGTAGCCGGCGCAGGCCAGCCGCATCCCGAGATCGGCATCCTCCGTGACGTTGCGCGCGTCCCAGCCGTGCAGCTTGCGCAGCACCTCGGTGCGCACGTGCATCGAGGTCCCGCCGAGCGGCATCGGCAGGCGCCACTGCGCCAGCGCCGGATTGAGCACGTCGAACAGGCCCGCATACTCGATGGCGAAGCACCGGGCGATCCAGGAATCCTCCGCGTTGTCGATCACCAGCCGGCCCTGGAGGCAGGCGGTGCGGGCGGGCGCCCGCGCGAAGATCTCGGCGGCGAGCCGGAGCTGGCCGGGATCGGGCACGTCCTCGGCGTCGTAGACCACGAGCAGCTCGCCGCGGGCGAGCGGCAGGGCGACGTTGAGCGCCCGCGGCTTCGTCCGCGGCCGGCCGTCGGGCACCGCGATCACCTCGAAGCGGGCGGGCAGGGGGACCGCCGCCAGCGCGGCGATGGTGCCGGCATCGTCGGCCTCGACGACGAACTTCAGGTCGAGCTTGGCCGCCGGATAGTCGAGCCGGGCCAGCGCCGAGACGAGCCGCGGCACCACGCGGGCCTCGCGATAGAGCGCCACGAGGACGGTGTAGGTCGGCAGGTCGCGGTCGCTCAGGGGCGAGGCGATCGGCGGCGGGACGGTCGGGACGCCGACGAACACGGCGCCGACGCGGAAGATCGCCATCACCAGGAACAGCGTCTGCGCCGCCACGACCAGGATCATCGCGAGGAACGGGGGCAGGGCCTCGAACACCACGATGCCGGCGCACGCCACGAGCGCGACCAGCGCCAGGGCCGGCCCCAGGGGACGGCTGCCGAAGGCCCAGTCCGGCGCCTTCGCCTCGAGGTCGTCGACCGCGTAGCCGGCGATGGCCTCGGGGATCGCCGCGAACAGGGCCGCGCGCAGGCGGGTCGGGCTCGTCACCGCCGGCATCCGCCCGCGCGGGCTGCGCCCGGCGAGCAGCTCGGCGATCTGCCGCCCGCGCGGCGCCAGTACCGCCGGGGCGGGGGCCCCGAGGACCAGGGGCGCCATGCCGAGCGAGAGGCTGTCGGGAAAGCGCGCGCCCATGCCGAGCGGGATCGGCCCGTCGAGATACGCCGCGTCGAGCGCGCGGGCGAGCGCCCGGTAATACGGCTCCTCGTCCATCAGCCCGGCCCGCAGCAGCGCGGTCGCCGCATCGGTGCCGCTCGCCTCGGCCAGCGCCGCGGCCCGGCGGAGCAAGGCCGCGTCGACGCCTTCGGCCGCCAGGAACGCGATCTCCGGCGGCAGGCCCGGTGCGCCGAGGGGCGGGCCCAGGAAACGGAGGAACGACACGGGGCCGGCTGCCGTCGGCTCCGGGACGTGCTAAGGCGGGGGCGTGAGCCGGACCCCCTCCCCATCGCGCCGTCGGCGCCCCGCGATCATAGGTGCGCCCGGCCCCGGCGCAAGCACGATGTCCTCGATCAAGACTATTCTCTTAGCCGTCGGCCTCTGCGTCGCGACGATGCCGCAGGCGGACGCCCAGGATCGTGCCGGTCAGGTGCGTGCCGGCCAGCCCGCCGCCGGCAGCCCCGCGCCCGCCGCCGTGACGGTGCCCAACTTCTGGAACCCGCGCAGCCGCGGCGAGCGGGTCGAGGCGCCGCAGACCGGCCGGGCCGTGCGCTTCCTGACCGACGACGAGTTCCCGCCGCTGCACTTCGCAGGCCCCGACGGAAACCCGACGGGCTTCGTGGTGGAGCTGGCCCGCGCCGTCTGCGAGAAGCTGTCGATCACCTGCACCGTGCAGGCCCGGCGATTCGACACCCTCCTCGACGGCCTGACGGACAAGCAGGGCGACGTCGTCGCCGCCGCGATCCCGCTGACGCCGACGCTGCGGGCGACGTTCTCCGCGACGCGCCCGTATTTCCGGTGGCCGGCGCGCTTCGCCGCCCGCGTCGACCGCGGCCTGCCGGCTCCCTCGGCGAGCGCGCTGGCGGGCAAGTCGGTGGCGGTGGTCGGCGGCAGCGCCCACGCCGCCTACCTCCAGGCGTTCTTTCCCAAGGCCGAGGCGAAGCCGTTTTCCGACCTCGCCGCGGCGGAAGGCGCGGTGAAGCGCGGCGAGGCCGACTACGTCTTCGCCGACGGGCTCGGCCTCGCCCTCTGGGTCGGCGGCCTGGAGGCGGGCAATTGCTGCGCGCTCGTCGGCGGCGACTACCTCGAGAACCGCTACTTCGGCGAGGGCATCGGCCTGATCACCCGGCCCGAGGACGCGGCCCTGTCGCGCGCGCTGGACGACGCGCTGCAGCGGGTGTGGGACGACGGGAAGTACACCGAGCTGTACCTGCGGTTCTTCCCCGTCAGCCCGTTCTGATCCGCATTGCGTCCGGGACCGACGAGTCTCCTTTTCCGCAGGCGTTCCTGCGGGTATCCTCGGGGCGGTCCTGCGAAGGGGCGATCCCGCAAACGGCGTGCGGCGGCCATGACGGCTCCGAGCCCGTTCGAGCGCATCCTCGCCGCCCGCGTCGCGGACCGTCACCGGACGGCGCGAGGCCTCGCGGCACGGATCGTGTCCGACGTCGAGGCGCAGGGTCGCGCGATCAGCCTCATCGGCTCGCTGGCGACCGGGCGTTTCCGGCTGCATTCCGACATCGACCTCCTGGTGCGCGGGCCGATCGATCCGGCCGAACGCGCCGCCGTCGAGCGGGCGGTGGCTGCGGTGATGCGCGGCACCGGCATCCCCTACGACCTGATCTATGCCTGCGATCTCACGCCGTCGCAGCGGGAGGCATTCGAGAAGGCGGTCCCGTGATCGCGTCGCGACTGCCCGCCTTCGCCAAGCCTGGTCCGAAGCTCGACCGCGCGGGCCGCGAGCTGGCGAACCTCGACGCGTTCCTCGCCGGATACGACGCCCTCCCGCCGGAGCAGCGGACGACGTGGGGGCAGCTCACGGCGATCGCGGCCGCCCTTCACAACGCTGACAACGGCATCGAGGACGTGCTGCTCGGCATCGCCAAGGACGTCGACGGGGCCGCGCCGACCGGCGACACCTCGCACCAGAACCTGCTCGATCAGATGCGGGCGCAGATACCGGGCCTGCGTCCGGCCGTGCTCGACGACGAGCTCTACGTTTCGCTGATGGAGCTGAAGGGCTTTCGGCACCGCGTGCGGCACAATTACGGGTTCGACCACGACGCCGGCCGGACGGAGCAGAACCGGGCGCTGATGCAAGCGACCTTCCCGAAACTCGTCGAGGCCGTCAGGACGTTGGAGAACCGGCCGACGGGATCGGGGGCCGACGACCCGGCCGAGCGGCCGTAAAAGTCGATTTCGCATCGCGGCAAACCTCATTAGGGTGCCGCACCCGCGAAGATCCCGTGTCACAGTCCAGCGTCCCAGCCCATGTCCGCGCCCCTCCACTTCGACCCCGACCTGATCGAGGCCGCCGCCACCGCCGCCGCCTGGCCGTTCGAGGAGGCGCGCAAGCTCGTGGCCCGGCTGGAGCGCCGGCCCAAGCCGGAGGTGCTGTTCGAGACCGGCTACGGGCCGTCGGGGCTGCCGCATATCGGCACCTTCGGCGAGGTGGCGCGGACCTCGATGGTGCGCCACGCCTTCCGGGTGCTGACGAAGGACGCCGTGCCGACGCGGCTGATCGCGTTCTCCGACGACATGGACGGCCTGCGCAAGGTGCCCGACAACGTGCCCGAGCGCGCGATGCTGGCCCAGCACCTCAACCAGCCGCTGACCCGGGTGCCCGATCCGTTCGGCACGCATGACAGCTTCGGCGCGCACAACAACGCGGAGCTGCGCCGCTTCCTCGACGCCTTCGGCTTCGACTACGAGTTCCGCTCGGCCACCGACTGCTACCGCTCCGGCGTGTTCGACGCGGCCCTGATGCGGGTCGCGGAGCGCTACGACGCGGTGATGGCGATCATGCTGCCGTCGCTGCGCGCCGAGCGCTCGGCCTCGTATTCCCCGTTCCTGCCGCTGCACCCGGTGACCGGGGAGGTGATGCAGGTGGTGATCGACGCGGTGCACGCGGACCGGGGAACGCTCGCCTGGCGCGACCCGAAGACCGGCGAGGCCTACGAGACCCCGATCACCGGCGGCCACGCCAAGCTGCAGTGGAAGCCCGACTGGGCGATGCGCTGGGTGGCGCTGGGCATCGACTACGAGATGGCCGGCAAGGACCTGATCGATTCGGTGAAGCTCTCCGGGCAGATCGCCCGCGCGCTCGGGGGCGAGCCGCCGGAAGGCTTCAACTACGAGCTGTTCCTCGACGAGAAGGGCCAGAAGATCTCCAAGTCGAAGGGCAACGGGCTGACCATCGACGACTGGCTCGCCTACGGCACGCCGGAGAGCCTGAGCCTGTTCATGTACAACAAGCCGCGCGAGGCCAAGCGGCTGTTCTTCGACGTGATCCCGCGGCACGTCGACGAGGTGCTGAGCTTCTCCGAGCGCTACGCCGCGCAGGACGCCAAGCTGCGCCTGGGCAACCCCGTCTGGCACATCCATGCCGGCAACCCGCCCGCGCCGGAGCGGATCGGGGAGGGCGCGCAAGGGGGGTCCAAGGGCAGCGTGAGCTTCGCGATGCTGCTCAACCTCGTGGCGGTGGCCAACGCCGAGGAGCCGGGCGTGCTCTGGGGCTTCATCCGGCGCTACGCCGCCGACGTCGGCCCCGAGACCCATCCCGGCCTCGACCGGCTCGTCGGCCACGCGCTGGCCTACTTCCGCGACTTCGTGCGCCCGGCCAAGAGCTACCGGGCCCCGAGCCCGGAGGAGCGCGCGGCCCTCGACGACCTCTCCGCGTCGCTCTCCGAGCACGACGGCTCGACCGACCCAGAGGGCTTGCAGGCGGTGGTCTACGAGGTCGGGCGGCGGCACTTCCCGGACCTGTCGGGCAAGGGCAAGAGCCCGGACGGACGGCCCGGCGTGTCGCAGGCGTGGTTCACGACGATCTACAACGTGCTGTTCGGCGAGGCCCGCGGCCCGCGCTTCGGCTCGTTCGTGGCGCTCTACGGCGTGGCGGAGACCCGCGCGCTGATCGCCAAGGCGCTGTCGGGCGAGCTGCTGGCCGAGCACGCGGCGTTCACGGCGAGCCGCGCAGCGAAATCCGCCTGACGGGCGTTCGCGGGATCGTCACGCACCGCGCGTGACGCACCACCATCGGATCGGGCGCTCGGGGGCAGGGGCATGATCGTACGGGACCTCGCCGGGCTCGAGGCCATCTACGGCGACTACCTCGCCCCGGCCTCCGTGGTGAAGGAGAGCGAGCGGATCACGGCGCACTACGCCGCGCTGATCGCGGCCTCGCCCTTCGCGATCCTCGCCACCGCCGGCCCGGAGGGGCTCGATTGCAGCCCGCGGGGCGACGGTCCGGGCTTCGTCCGGGTCGTCGACCCGCACACCCTGGTGCTGCCCGACCGCCGCGGCAACAACCGGATCGACAGCCTGCGCAACGTGGTGCGCGATCCGCGCGTCGCCCTGCTGTTCCTGATCCCCGGCTCGGGGACGACCTTCCGCGTGAACGGGCGGGCCGTGGTCTCGGCCGATCCGGCCCTTTTGGAAAGCTTCGCCGTCGACGGGCAGGCGCCGCGCACCGCCCTCGTGGTCACCGTCGAGCAGGCCTACTTCCAGTGCGCCCGCGCCGTCGTCCGCGCGCAGCTGTGGGATCCCGCCCGCCACGTCGAGGCGGGGACGCTGCCGAGCCCGGGGACGATCCTGGCCGCCCTGAGCGCGGGCGAGGTCGGCGGCCGCCCCTACGACGAGGCCTGGCCGGCACGCGCGGCCGCCACCCTCTGGTAGGGCGGCCGGGCGCGCTCACGCGTTCGGCACCGCCACCTTCTGGCGCAACCCCGCGATCACCGCGCGCAGGATGTCGGCGCCCGCCCCCGCGCCGGCCTTGGCGCTCATGTCGCCGCGCACCGCGTAGATGCGCTCGTGCACGAAGGCGAGCTTGGCGATCACCGCGGGCGTCAGGCGGAACGGGTAGAGGTCGGGCTGCCCCATGCTGCGGGACAGCGAGTTCACCGCGTAGGTGAGCGGCAGCCACGCCGCGATCAGCTTGTCGAGGTCGGGCGTGCGATAGGGATCGAAGTCGATCACCACCGGCTCGCTGCCGCCCCGGCGCAGCTGCGGCCGCAATTGGAGCGCGAAGGTCGAGGCGGTCTCCACCGTGTCGACGATGTGCAGGTAATGCGCCCAGGTCTCGGCGAAATCCTCCCACGGGTGGCTCGTGGCGTAGGCCGAGACGAAGGATTCCTCCCAATCGCCCGGCGCGCCGTGGGCGTAGTGGTTCTGCAGGGCGCCGACGTAGTTCAGGCTCTCGTCGCCGAACAGATCGCGGAACGTCCACAGGTGCGGGCTGTTCTGGACCAGCAGGTACCAGAAGTAATGCCCGATCTCGTGGCGGAAATGCCCGAGCAGGGTGCGGTAGTGCTCGCCGAAGCGGATCCGGCGCCGCTCGCGCTCGACGTCGTCGGCCTCGGCGATGTTCATGCTGATCAGGCCGTTGAGGTGGCCCGTGAGCACCGGCGGCCCGATCAGGAAGCTCTCGGACGGGTCGACCAGGAAGTCGAAGGCGAGCCCGTCGGTGTATTGCGCACGGGTGGCCAGCGGCAGGTCGAGGCGCAGCAGCGAGTAGAACAGCCGGTGCTTGGCCGCCTCGACCTGGCGCCAGCGGGTCAGGTTCCAGGCGAGCGTCAGGTCGGGGACGACGCGGTTGTGGCGGCAGGTGACGCAGAACGTCTCGGGCGCGTCGTCCGGCACGAGCCAGTTGCAGGCCGCGTGCCGGGCGTTGGCGCAGAAGCGGTAGCGCTGGCCGGGCCGCGCGTAGGCGTGGAAGGTCTGCGCATCGGCCGAGCCCGGATGGGCCGAGCGGACCGACGGCTCGAGCGCGGAGATCTCATGCACCTCGCAGACGTAGCCGAGGCGCCGCTGGCAGCTGTCGCAGGCCGTGCTCTCGAAGGTGAGCGGCTGGTCGCAGGCTTGGCACTGGAAGATCTTCATGGCGGGTCCCGGCGCCCGAGGCGGGCAAGCACCCTGTCGTCGAAGGCGTCGTCGGCAGTCGTCGGCGGCCGCCGCCAGGCGGACCGTCCTCGCCGCATCAAACGGGCTTGCCCGGCAAAGTTCCCGGGGGGCGCGGCACGGGGAGGACGCGGCGCGCCGCCCGGAGCCGGACGCCGCATGGAAATTGCTTGCGCCCTCCCCTTTGCCGCATAAGGCGCAGACGAGGGCACCGCCGGATTCGATCCGGACGCCACCTGCTTCGCCCAGACGAGAGTGCCCGTGTCGATCAAAGCCGCCCTGCACCACGTCACGCACTACACCTACGACCGGCCGATCGCGCTCGGGCCGCAGGTGATTCGCCTGCGGCCGGCGCCGCATGCGCGCACGAAGATCCCCTCCTACACCCTCAAGGTGACCCCGGAGAACCACTTCGTGAACTGGCAGCAGGACCCGAACGGGAACTGGCTCGCCCGGCTGGTCTTCCCGGAGAAGACCAGCGAGCTGAAGATCGAGGTCGACCTCACCGCCGACATGTCGGTGATCAACCCGTTCGACTTCTTCGTCGAGGACTACGCGCAGGCCCGCCCGTTCGCCTACGCCCCCGACCTCGTCGCCGAGCTGGCGCCCTACCGCGTCCTCGACGACGCCCAGGGGCCTGAGATCGACGGCTTCCTGGCGCGCCTGCCGTCCGAGCCGAACACCGTGCTGTTCCTGGTGGCGCTGAACGCGCAGATCAGCCGCGAGGTCGCCTACGGCGTCCGGATGGAGCCGGGCGTCCAGACGCCGGCCGAGACCCTGACCCTGAAGAGCGGCTCCTGCCGCGATTCGGCCTGGCTCCTCGTCCAGGTGCTGCGCCGCATCGGCTTCGCCGCCCGCTTCGTCTCGGGCTACCTGATCCAGCTCGTGCCCGACACCACCGCGGTCGACGGCCCCGAGGGCACCAAGACCGACTTCACCGACCTGCACGCCTGGGCCGAGGTCTACCTGCCCGGCGCCGGCTGGATCGGGCTCGACGCCACCTCCGGCCTGCTCTGCGGGGAGGGGCACATCCCGCTGGCCGCCACCCCGCACTACCATTCGGCCGCGCCGATCTCGGGGCTCGCCGAGCCGGCCAAGGTCGAGTTCGGCTTCGAGATGACCGTGGCGCGCGTGGAGGAGAGCCCGCGCATCACCAAACCGTTCTCGGACGCGGTCTGGGCGGCCATGGACGCCCTCGGCGACCGGGTCGACGCCGACCTCGTCGCCCAGGACGTGCGCCTGACCATGGGCGGCGAGCCGACCTTCGTCTCGATCGACGACTTCGAGGCGCCGGAATGGAACATCGCCGCCGTCGGCCCGTCGAAGCGGGGGCTGGCCGACAAGCTGATCCGCCGCCTGCGCGACCGCTTCGCGCCGGGCGGCATGCTGCATTACGGCCAGGGCAAGTGGTATCCGGGCGAGAGCCTGCCGCGCTGGGCCTTCGCCCTGTACTGGCGCCGCGACGGCCGCCCGATCTGGCGCGACGCCGACCTGATCGCGCGGGAGGACGGCCCGAAGACGGCCGACGCCGACGCCGCGCGTCGCCTGATCGATGCGGTCGCCGGGCATTTCGGGCTGCAGGACTACGTGATGCCGGCCTACGAGGACCCGGCGCAGTGGGAGGAGAAGCGCGCGGAGCTGCCCGTCAACGTGACGACGCAGGAGGCCAAGAGCGGCTCGGTGGAATTCGATTCGCGCATCCACCGCGTCTACGAGCGGGGCCTCGGCAACCCGGCCGGCTTCGTGCTGCCGCTCGCGAGCCTGCCCACCGGCAAGGACGGCGATTCCGACCGGGTCTGGATCTCCGAGGCCTGGGATTTCCGCCGCGGCCACGCGTTCCTGGTGCCCGGCGACTCGCCGCTGGGCTTCCGCCTGCCGCTCGGCTCGCTCCCGTACGTGCCGCCGGAGCATTACCCCTACTACCAGCCGCAGGACCCGCTGGAGCCGCGCGAGCCCCTGCCCGAGGGGCATGCCCGCGAAGGAACCGGCGAAGGGACCAGCAAGCGAACGGTCAACGGCGGCGGCATCACCGGCGTCGCGGTGCGCACCGCGCTCGCCGTCGAGCCGCGCGACGGGACGCTGCGGGTGTTCATGCCGCCGACCCAGCGCGCCGACGAGTACCTCGAGCTGATCGGCGTCCTGGAGGAAGCCGCGTCGGGGCTCGGGCTCGCGATCCACGTCGAGGGCTACGAGCCGCCCTTCGACCCGCGCCTCAACGTGATCAAGGTCACCCCCGACCCGGGCGTGATCGAGATCAACGTCCACCCGGCGACCTCCTGGCGCGACGCGGTGGCGATCACCACCGACCTCTACGCCGACGCCCGCCAGACCCGGCTGGGCGCCGAGAAGTTCATGGTGGACGGGCGCCACACCGGGACGGGCGGCGGCAACCACGTGGTGATGGGCGGCGCCACGCCCGACGACTCGCCGTTCCTGCGCCGGCCCGACCTCCTGAAGAGCCTGGTGCTGTACTGGCAGCGCCACCCGGCGCTCTCGTACCTGTTCTCCGGCCTCTACATCGGCCCGACGAGCCAGGCCCCGCGCATGGACGAGGCCCGCCACGACGGCCTCTACGAGCTGGAGATCGCCCTGGCGCAGGTGCCGGGCCCGGACGAGCCCAACATCCCGCGCTGGCTCGTCGACCGGGTGTTCCGCAACATCCTCGTGGACGTCACCGGCAACACCCACCGGTCCGAGATCTGCATCGACAAGCTGTACTCGCCCGACGGGCCGACCGGGCGGCTCGGGCTGCTCGAGTTCCGCGCCTTCGAGATGCCGCCGGACCCGCGCATGAGCCTCGCGCAGCAATTGCTGCTGCGGGCGCTGGTGGCGTGGCTGTGGCGCGAGCCGCAGGTCGGCGGCTGTGTCCGCTGGGGCACGGGCCTGCACGATCGCTTCATGCTCCCGCATTTCCTCTGGGCCGACTTCCTCGACGTGCTGGAGGATCTGCGGGCCGCGGGCTACGACTTCGATCCCACGGCCTTCGAGGCGCAGGCCGCGTTCCGCTTCCCGGTCTTCGGCCGGGTCGAGCACGGCGGCGTGAAGCTCGAGCTGCGTCAGGCGCTGGAACCGTGGCACGTGATGGGCGAGGAGGGGACCAGTGCCGGCACCGTCCGCTTCGTCGACAGCTCGGTCGAGCGCCTGCAGGTCAAGGTCGAGGGCTTCGTGCCCGGCCGCCACGTCATCGCCTGCAACGGCCGGCGCCTGCCGATGACCGGCACCGGCACCGGCGGCGAAGCGGTCGCGGGCCTGCGGTTCAAGGCCTGGCAGCCGGCCTCGTCGTTGCACCCGACGATCCCCGCGCACTCGCCGCTGACCTTCGACATCCTCGACAGCTGGAGCGGGCGCGCGCTCGGTGGCTGCCGCTATCACGTCGCCCACCCCGGCGGCCGCAACTACGAGACGCATCCCGTCAACACCTACGAGGCGGAGGGGCGGCGCCTCGCCCGCTTCCAGGCCCACGGCCATACGCCGGGCAAGATCGCGATGCCGGTGCCCGAGACCAACCCCGAATTCCCGCTCACGCTCGACCTGCGCACGCCGAAGCCGACATGAGCCCGACGCTGGCGGCGGCACAGGTCACGGCAGGACGGCACGCACCGGCCGACGCGGACGCCGCGGACGAGCCGGACCGGCTCGCGCGCTGGGCCGATGGCTATCGGCCCGAACCCGGCCGGCCGGACGAATATCTCGACGCGGACGGCCGCGCGCGCGGCGCGTGGCCCCGGCTGCTCGAGCGGCTCGCGCGGCTGACCGAGCCCGAGATCATGGCGCGCTTCGTCTCGGCGGAGCGTCACATCCGCGACACCGGCATCTCGTTCCGCATCTACGGCGACCAGCGCGAGCATGCCTGGCCGTTGGGCTCGCTGCCGCTGGTGATCGAGGCGGCCGAGTGGCGCGCCTTGAGCGCCGGGCTGATCCAGCGGGCCGAGCTGATGGAGGCGGTCCTCGCCGACGTCTACGGGCCGGGCCGCCTCGTCGCCGACGGCCTCCTGCCGGCCGCCGTGGTCGCCGGCAGTCCCGAGTTCCTGCGCCCGCTGCACGGGGTCGCGCCTCCCGGCGGGCGCTGGCTCAAGCTCTACGCCGCCGATATCGGCCGCGGGCCGGACGGGGCCTGGCGTGTGCTCGCCGACCGGACGCAGGCGCCCTCCGGCCTCGGCTACGCCCTGGAGAACCGGATGGTGCTCGGCCGCACCTTCCCGGACGTGCTCGAGAGCCTGCAGGTCGAGCGCTTCCCGGCCTTCTTCCAGGCGTTCCGCGAAGGCCTGGCGGCCGGGTCCGCGCGCTCGGACCCGCGCATCTGCCTGCTGACCTCGGGGCCCTACAGCAGCACCTACGTCGAGCAGGCGGCGCTCGCGCGCTATCTCGGGCTGATGCTGGTCGAGGGCGACGACCTCGTCATGCAGGACGGGTGCCTGCACGTGCGCACCGTCTCCGGCCTGAAGCGGGCCGACGCGGTCTGGCGTCGGATCGACGGCGACTTCCTCGATCCGCTGGAGCTCAACCCGGCCTCGCGGCTCGGCATCCCCGGCGTGATCGAGGCCTTGCGCAACGGCAGCCTGGTGATGGCCAACATGCCGGGCTCCGGCGTGGTCGAGTCGGCGGCCCTCAGCCCGTATCTCGAAGGGATCGCGCAGCGCATCCTCGGCGAGGGCCTCAGGCTGAAGAGCCCGCCGGCGTGGTGGTGCGGCGATCCGGCCGGTCTCGCCCACGTTCGGGACAACCTCGACGCGATGACGCTGCGCCCGGCCGCCACCCCGCAGCGCGGGGCGGGGCGCGACGCGATCCTCGGGCCGCAGGCGCTGGCCGCCGAGCGCGAGCGGGTGATCGCGGCCTTCCACGACCGGCCGTTCGACTTCGTCGGCCAGGACCTCGGGCCGCTCTCGACCATGCCGGCCTGGGAGCGGACCGACCGGGGCCTGCACCTCGTCCCCCGCCCCTTCGCGCTGCGCGTGTTCGCCGCCCGCACCCCCGACGGCTGGCGGGTGATGCCCGGCGGCTTCTGCCGGGTCTCGGAGCGCGAGAACGTCGACCCGATCGAGATGCGCCTCGGCATCCGCTCGGCCGACGTCTGGATCCTCTCGGAGAACCCGGTCGACACGCGCCATCTCGGGCAGCAGGCCACGCCGCGGGTCCGGCGCATCTCCGGGCACCTGCCCTCGCGGGCGGCCGACGGCCTGTTCTGGTTCGGCCGCTACGTCGAGCGGGCCGAGGCGGTGATCCGCCTCGTGCTGGCGCACCTGCGCAGCGTCGGCGACGCCGTCGTCACCGACATCTCCGGCGACACCGCGGCGCCGACCGCGCTCCGCATCCGCGCGCTCTTGGAGGAATGGGGGGCGGCCAGCTCCGCCGACATGCCGACGGCGGCACTGGCGCAGGAGGCCCTGGTCGGGCGCGAGGTCCACGGCTCCGCCCGCGCCCACGTGATCTCGGCCCGCACCAACGCGGCGACCCTGCGCGCCCGGCTCTCGGGCGAGGCGTGGCGGGTGCTCGCCGACTTGATCGACCTGCTCTCGCTGGACACCGCCCGGGCGTTCACCGAGTCGCAGCTGCTCGGCCGGGCCGAGCGGGCGCTGAGCCACATCGCGGCGCTCTCGGGCCTGACGCACGAGAACATGAACCGCGCCGCCGGCTGGCACTTCGTCGATCTCGGGCGGCGGATCGAGCGGGCGATCAACACCTGCGCCTTCACGCTGGCCTTCGGCCACGACGAGGCCGGGGCCGACTGCCTCGGCGTCCTGCTCTCCCTCGCCGATTCGCAGGTCACCTACGGCGCGCGCTACATGCAGGGCGTGGCCCTCGACCCCGTGCGCGACATGGTGCTCCTCGACCCCTACAACCCGCGCTCGGTCGCGTTCCAGGCGGAGGCGATCGGCCGGCACCTGGCCGAGCTGCCGGCGCTCTCGGCCGACGGCATCCCCGAGCCGCATTGCCGGCTGGCCGCGCGGATCGTGGCGACCCTGCGCAGCGGCGAGGCCGCCGACTTCGACGGCGTCGGCCTGGCGCGGATCGAGGACGACCTGGAGCGGCTCGCCGACACCATCGCCGGCCGCTACTTCCCGAACGGGCCGCACGCCCTGCGGCCCGAGAAGCTGGCGGGCCTGGCGTGATCTACACGCTGCGCCACGTCACCACCTACACCTATGCGAAGCCGGTCGGCTTCGCGCGCTGCTCCCTGCGCCTGAAGCCCGCCGACGGCGAGGGCCAGAGCGTGCTCGAGAGCGCGGTGACGATCGACCCGAGCCCGGCGACCGCGGTGATCCGGCGCGACTATTTCGGCATCGAGACCGTCGGCATCACCCTGGACGCGCCGCACACCCGGTTCCGGGTCGAGGCGCTGTCGAAGGTGCGGGTCGAGCGCGGGCCGCTGCCGGCGCCCGAATCCGGCCGCAGCTGGGAGGCGGCGCGGATGGCGGCGATCGCGTCCCGCGACCTCGGGGCCGACGCGCCGGTCCACTTCCTGTTCCCGAGCGCCCGGGTGCCGCTGCTGCCGGCGGTGACCGACTACGCGCGGGCGAGCTTCTCGCCCGGGCGCAGCGCCTACGGCGCCGCCTTCGACCTGATGGCGCGCATCCGCAGCGACTTCCGCTTCGACGCGAAGGCCACCGACGTGCACACGCCGCTGGCCGAGGCCTTCGCCCTGCGCGCCGGCGTCTGCCAGGATTTCGCCCATGTGATGATCGCCGGGCTTCGCGGCATCGGGCTGCCCGCGGCCTATGTCAGCGGGTATCTCCGCACGATCCCGCCGGCCGGGCGGCCGCGGCTTCGCGGCGCGGATGCGAGCCACGCCTGGGTCGCGGTCTGGTGCGGCGACGGCTGGCTCGGCCTCGACCCGACCAACGGCATCGGGGTTCGCGACGACCACATCGTCGTCGCCCGCGGGCGCGACTACGGCGACGTCTCGCCCGTCGACGGCATCGTCAGCGGCTCGGGCAAGCAGAAGCTCAAGGTCGAGGTCGACGTCATCCCGCAGGACGAGCAGGACGAGATCGGGGCGCTGGCCCTCGTCGGCTGAGCGCGGTCGCGATCAGCGGCCCGGATCGAGCTGCAGGGTGAAGCGCTGCCGCGGGTCGCGCCGGAACGACAGCAGGTCGGCCATCGTCGCGAGATGCGCGCGCAGCCGCAGGGCCGCGGCGCCGATCCGCGGATGCGTCGACAGGGCCCGCATCCGAGCGGCGATGCCCGCGACTGCCGCGGCCGCCTTGCCGGAGACGGCGTCGGGCATCCGGCCCGCCGCGCGGCGCAGGTCGGCGCGCGGGCGCGCGGGCCCCGCCCGCTCGGGCGCCGCCACGGGCACGTAGAGCGCCTCGAAGAACGACAGGTCGAGGATGGACGCGCCGTCCGCGTCGGTGACCGCCATCACCGCGTTCAGCAGGCGCGGCTCGCCGCCGTGCTGGACGACGAGGCGGCGGATGATGGTGCGCGCCACCGCGCGCGCCTCGCCGGCGTCCCGGACGAGCTGCCCGGTGCGCTCCGGCAGGTAGGCGTCGTCGAGGCGGATGTTGAAGAACGCGTGGATCATGATCGAACGCCCCGTTCCTGGTTGGGTGGGCCGGCGGGCCCGTGCGACGGCGTCAAGCGGCCTGGGCGCCGGGGTCGACGGCGTCCACGGGCGCGGCGAGCCGCGGGTGGAAGGCGTCGGCCAGGCGCTCGAGGCGATGGGCCATGTCCCGCACCTCGTTGAGGGCGATGGACTTCTGGCCCTCCTTCACCGCGCGCGTGATGTCGCTGATCTGCGTCGTCGCGATGCGCTTCAGCTCGGTCGCGAGCTGGTCCTTGGTCATCATCGGCTTTCGGATCCCGAATGCTGGTCGCGGGACACCGTGGCGCGGCGTCCCTTACCGATCGGTTTCCCATCCCGGCGGGTCGTTGGATGAGCGGTGGACAAGTCGGCCGGCGTCGATTCCGTTCGCCGGCCGGTCAGGCCGTGCGGTGCTGCGGGTCGAGGCGCTCGGCGAGGCCGAAGCCGACCCGGACGAGGAGAGCCTCGAGGGTCGCCTTCATCTCCGGCGTGCCGGCCTCCTCGATCAGGCCGTGCGCCTCGATGCAGATCTCGGCGAGGCGCTCCATCGGGTTGTCGGGTTCGGTGGAAGCGGGAAGGGTCTGTCGTGTCATCGGTTCGTTCGCGGGTTGGCGTCGATCGGGGTCCGGCGGCATCGCGCCGGAACGGTTGGGGTCAGCTCGCCAGGCGCTGCGGCAGGGCGGGGCGCGCGGTCAGCACGGAGGCGGCGTCGTTGCGGGTCTCGCGCAGGCGCCGGAGCGTGCGCACGTCGAAGGCCGCGACCACGGCGAGGGTGTCCTCGCCGGCGATCCGGCAGGGCAGGCCGAGGGGGGTCACCCGGAAATGCAGCTGCACGAGGCGCAGCAGCCAGAGCGGGTTCATCTCGATGACGATCGACTCGATCCCGCTCTCGAGACCCCACTCGACGATGCCGGCCAGGAGCGCGCTTCCGACCGGGCTCAGGATGCGGCCGCGGTCGCGCACGTCGCGCTGCACGGCGTAGCGGGTCCACTCCCAGACCCGCGCGCTCCGGGGCGCGGGGACCTCGCAGAGCTCCGGCAGGACTTCGGTGAGCAGGTAGGGGCGGGTGGTCGGCAGCATGCGCTGGTAGCCAACGACGCGGTCGCCCTGCATCGCGAGCATGTGGACGGCGTGGCCGTCGTCGAACTGGTCGATCTCGCGTCCGTCGGGCTTGGCGAGGTCGTGCCAGCCCTTCTCCTCGACGAAGACTTGATGACGCAGGCGATAGGCCTGCTCCATGGCATCGCGGTAACGATCGATGTTCTCGGGCGTGACGATATGGATCAAAGCGGCCTCCATTGGATGGCCGTCAGTATCGTTTCTAAGTATTCGCCCGAAAGTACGCGTTCGCGTACCATTCTCGACTGCGAACCAGCGGAACTTGACTGGATCCGGTCAATCCGCGCGAGCATCCCCACGCGCACGCCCACGCCGGACGAAGCATGCTTTCGACGAAGCGGTCTTCGAGGTCGGAGGCGCGCGGCGCCTACTTGAGGAACCCGCGCCGGAATCCTTCCGCGACGGCGTGCGTCCGGCTCGCGGTCCCGAGCTTGGTCCGGATCGAGCGCAGGTGCTTCTCGGCGCCGTGCTCGGAGATCGACATCAGCTCGCCGATCTCCCACTCGGTCTTGCCGTCGGCGGCCCATTGCAGGGCCTCGCGCTCGCGCGGCGTCAGCCGGACCTCCGGCCGCGGCGGCCCTTCGCTCAGCACGATCGAGCGGCCGAAGGCGTAGCTCGCCACGAGCTGCAGCATGCCGCGCAGCTCCGGCGAGGGATCGAACCGCTCGGCCCCGAAGCTGAACCCCGCGACGCGCCCGTCGAGGGTGATCAGCGGCACGGTGAAGCCCTGGCGCAGGCGGAAGTCGCCGGCCTCCTCCATCACCCGCCGGGCGGCCGCGTCGGCGCGGTATTCCGGCTCGATGTCGGACCACCGGAACGCGGTCAGGTCCGTGGTCAGGCGCTGGATGGTCGGGTCGCGGAACAGGTGGCCGGCCTTGAAGTAGCGGTCGGTCCAGCCGGCCGGCGTGCTGTCGAGCAGGACGTGGGCCGCCTGGTCGCGCCGGCTGGTGCCGGGCATCGGGATGATGCCGGCGAACGTGCTCTCCACGCCGAGCTTGGACACGGCGGACAGCAGCGTGCGATTCAGATCGCCGACGGAGCCGGCCCGGTCGAACGCCTGGAACAGGCCGTAGGTGACGTCGATCGCCTTCGTGATCATGTGTTGCGCAGCCGTTTCGCAGGAGCCGTCCGACGGAGCCGGCCGTCGTCTTCCGTACGCGAACTGGGTCGCCATCCCACCATGCGGCTGGACAGACACCATCCTGCCCTGTTTATAGGGGATTGAAAGTTTATTCTAGGTTGTATAACGAGACGCATGACGTGAGGAGTCCGACGTGGACGACGGTCGGAACAACGGATCGGACCGATCCGAACGGGCGCGGATCCTGCTGGGGAAGATCGCGGAGCTCCTTCGTGTCGACACGGCGTTCTTCCTCTCGCCGCGTTCCGGCGCGCCGGGCTCCGACGCGGACCCCGCCGAGTTGCTGCGCCTGTTCCAATCGATCGGCGATCCGGACCTTCGGCGCTCGGTGATCGCCATGCTCAAGGACCTCGAGGCGAAGGACGATACGCGCCGCGACTCCTGAGAGCCGCAGGACGGCGCGGCGGCCCCCGCGTCCTCGCGCCCGATTGCCCTCCGGCGCGCCCGGATGATCTCTGGACGGCGTGTTCCACACCCCCGAGGCCCGCGTGTCCCGAATTTCGACCCCGTCCCGAGCGGGCATTCGCCCCATCCTGCGTCACCTTGCCTCACGTCTCGTCGTTCCGCTTCTCGCGCTCGCTTCGGGGAGCGCGCCGGCCGCGGCGCTCGAGGGCGGTGCCGCGGGCCGGTCGGGCGATGCGCTCGCGCAGGCCACCGTCGGGCTCGGGACCGTGACCGCGCCCGAGGACGGCCTGCACCTCTCGCGCTGCACCGGCGTCCTGATCGCATCCGACCTGATCCTCACGGCGGCCCATTGCGTCAACGGCGATCCGCTCGGCTCGCTCGTGGTGTTCTTCCGCGGCAGCGAGCCGGTGAAGCCGGTCCGCACCGCCCGGGTGATCGCGCGCTACAGCCCGGATCCCGGGCAGATGACCTCGAACGTCGTCGACGTCGACCTGAACAGCCTCTCGCTCGACCTCGCCGTGCTGCGCCTCGCCGAGCCGGTGCGCGACCGCGTGCCGGTGCCGCTCGCCACCGACCCGAGCCGGGTGCCGAGGAGCCTGCGGGTCGCCGGGACCGGCGTGTCGGGCCGGGTGGTCGGCCGGCTGCGCACCGCGATCCTGACGCCCGTCGCCGCGTCGAGCACCGGGCTGACGATCGCCCGCGTGAACGGCGGCCGCGTCTGCTTCGGCGATTCCGGCGGCCCCGTGGTGGGGCAGGACCGGCGCGGCGTGTTCGTCTGGGGCGTGGCGAGCGCGGTGCTGTCGCGGCAGGCCCCGTGCGGGAGCCTCGTCGTGATCGCGCCGGCCGCGCAGGTCTTCACCAGCAGCGGGATGCGCTGACGCCGCGCCCCGGGGTTTTTCGCATCGTCCGATGCAACGCCGGGCCCGTGCCGATGTTGAACCGGCACAGCGTGCCTGCGTCGCCGTCGTGCCGAGTTCCGCCCATTCTCGATCGTGCGGGCTTCCCATGCTCTACGAACGCCTGCTCGACCTCGCCCCGGGGGCGCGGCTCGAACGCCGCCTCGCCGAGCGCGTCGCGGCCCGCCTGGTGATCGGGCTCCTCCTGAGCCTTCCCCTCTGCGCGGTCGCCGCGTTCCTCCTGGCCGCCGGTGCGATCCACGCCGTCCTGATGGGCGTCTGGGATGCGGGACGGATCGCGGGGCTGCTGATCCGGGACGCGTGCGAGCGCGCGCTCGCGCCGCCGATCACGCCGCGCTGACCGGCGGCCGCCGCCATCCGGGAACGCCCGGTCGCATCCGGGGTTGGTAGCCGCGCCGAACTGGTGCACCGCTCCCGGCCCCCTTCTGGACGACGGCACCGCTCGATGCAGGATCGCACCCCCGAGAGCACCTTCGCGCTGACCCTCGGGATCCTGCGCGAGAGCGGGCGCCTGGTCGGGCGGACCCTCGACCTTGCGCGGACCGAGATCGACGGCAACCTCCGGGCGCTGATCGGCCTGTTCGCGCTCCTGGGAACGATCCTCGTGCTGCTCGTCGCGGCGTTCTTCGTCTTCCTCGACGCGATGGTGAAGGCGCTCGCGGCGCTGATCGGCTCCGAGGTCGTGGCCGCGCTGATCGTCGCGAGCCCGTTCCTGGTCGCCGCCGGCCTGCTGGCGTCGTTCGGCCTGCGCCGCATCGCGCGCGCCACCCGGATCGAGCGCCCGAAGGCCCGCGGACGGGCCACGCTCGCGGCCGGCGCCTGACGCGGCGCGCGCGCGGCGCGAGGCCCTGGATCACGCCCCTCGCGGCGCCCTCGAACCGCTGGTACAGGGGCGTTCCTGCAGCCACGCCGCCGGACGGCGGGAGGACATCCGTGACGTCTTGGGTCCATGTCGACACCGGTCTCGTGCCCGGCGAGGAGACCACCCTGCGCCTGATGCGGCAGGGCGACGCCTTCGCGATCACGGTCGGCAACCAGGACCTGATGCGCGACCGGCACTGCGAATCCGAGCGGGCGCTGGCGACCCTCGTCGCGGCGCGGCTTCGGGACCGGCCGAAGGCGCGCGTGCTGATCGGCGGCCTCGGCATGGGCTTCACCCTGCGCGCGGCGCTCGGCGCCTTCGGGCCGGAGGCGGAGATCGTCGTCGCAGAGCTCGTGCCCGCAGTGGTGGCGTGGGCGCGCGGGCCCCTGGCGCACCTGTTCGACGGCAGCCTCGACGATCCCCGGCTGGCCCTGCACGAGGCGGACGTGAACCGCCTGATCCAGTCCGGCCCGGCGGCGTTCGACGCGATCCTGCTCGACGTCGACAACGGCCCCGAGGGCATGGTCCGGGGCGAGAACAACCGCCTGTACGACGGCTGGGGCCTGAAGCGCGCCCATTACGCCCTGCGCCCGGGCGGCATCCTCGGCGTCTGGTCCGGCCGGCCGGACCGCAAGTTCAAGGCGCGGCTCGCCCGCTCGGGCTTCTCCGTCGAGGAGGTCCGGGTGCGCTCGCGTGCCAGCGGGGAGGGGCCGCGGAACGTCCTGTGGCTCGCCACCCGGACGGGGCCGGCGGCGGCGCTCCCCGTCCGCGCCGATGCCGTCCCGACCCCGGCCGCCTAGAGGATCCGATCCGCGTGAAAACGGGGCCGTCAGGCCCGGAACGACAGCACGGCCCGGGTGCCGATGCGGTCGGGCACGTAGCACAGGCCCGAGCGCAGGTTCGTCGCCATCGCCCGGATGATGCGCGAGCCGAGGCCCGTGCCGCGCGGCCGTCCCTCGCCCGTCCAGCCGATCCCGTCATCCTCGACGGCGAGCTCGAGGGTGTCCTCGGCCCGGCGCCGGAGCTCGACCCGGATCTCGCCGGCGGCATTCACCGGGTAGGCGTACTTGTAGGCGTTGGTCACCAGCTCGGTCACGACCACCCCGACGGAGACCGCCTTGTCGGTGGCCAGCCGCACCGGGTCGGCGCTCAGCCGGATGGCGTGATCGCGCCCCGAGGCCCGCATCGCCGCCTGCAGCTCCTCGACGAGGCTGGCGAGATAGGCGTCGAGCTCGACCGCCTCGACGTCGTCGGAGGTGTAGAGGCGGCGGTGGATGCCGGCGATGGCCGAGATCCGCGCCTGCATCTCCTCGAGCGCCGCCTTCGCGGCCGGGTCCGAGACGGCGCTGGTCTGCATGTGCGTCAGCGCCGCCACCAGGGCGAGGGAGTTGGCGACCCGGTGGTTGACCTCGCGCAGCAGCATCACGGCGTGGTCGCGCGCCGCGCGGACCTCCGCCTCGGCGCGCTCCTTGTCGCGGCGCAGGGCCTCCTGGCGCAGCGCGGTGTCGACGGCGCCGCCGAGCAGCTCGCGGAACTGGCCCTGCACGTCCTTCCAGACGTAGTCGACCGCGCCGGCCTTCAGCGCGGCGACGGCGACCCGGCTGTCCTCGGAGCCGGTGACGTAGACCACCGGCGGCGCGTCGGGCAGGGCGCGGATCGCCGGAAGCACGTCGAGCCCGGTCTGCCCCGGCATGTGGTGGTCGAGGGCGACGACGTCGATCCCGCCCCGCGCCAGCCGCTCCAGCCCGGCATCGCCGCTGGCGGCGAGCTCGACCACGTAGCCGCGCGCGCCGAGCGCGCGCTGGACCAGGCGCGCGAGCCCGGGGTCGTCGTCGATGTAGAGGATGCGGGCCGTGCCGGCCGGGTCGGCCGCGGCGGGGGGAGGGCCGGTCATGGATTCTCGGGCACCTGGATCACCGAGAAGAACAGGCCGAGCTGGCGGATGGCGTTCGCGAAGCCTTCGTAGTTCACCGGCTTGGTGATGTAGACGTTGGCGCCGAGATCGTAGCAGCGCTGCACCTCGCGGCTGTCGTCGGTGGTGGTCAGGACCACGACCGGCGAGCGCTTGGTGTGCGGGTTGGCCTTCACCTTCTCCAGGATGTCGATCCCGGTCATGTCCGGCAGGTTGAGGTCGAGCAGGATCAGCAGGTGGCGTCGGGCGCTGGCCTCGCCCGAGCCGTCCGGCCCGAGCAGGAAGGCCAGGGCCGAGGTGCCGTCGCGGAAGGGGATAATCTCGTTGTTCACGCCGGCGCGGCGGATGTTCCGCTCGATCAGCCGGGCGTGGCCGTCGTCGTCCTCGATCATCACGATGCTGACGGCGTTCATGGCGGCCTCCAGGGTCATTCCGCGGCCAGCGTCGTCGGGGCGCCGTGTGCCTCACGACCTGTAGCGGCCTCGCGCGGCAGCGTCACCTCGAAGGTGGTGCCCGCGCCCAGCGCCGAGGCGAGGTCGATGCGTCCGCCGAGCGACCGCACCAGCGCCTTGACGTGCGCGAGCCCGATCCCCTCGCCCGGCCGGTCCTGGACCCCGGAGCGGCGGAACAGCTCGAACACGCGGGCGTGGTCGCGCGGGGCGATGCCGCGGCCGTTGTCGGCGACGGCGATGCGCACGCGGTTGCTGCCCACCGACCGTGCGGTGATCGTGATCCGCCCGGGCCGGGCCGGGTCGAGGTACTTCACCGCGTTGTCGATCAGGTTGCCGAGGACCTGCTCGACCGCCAGCCGGTCCGCGACGATGGTCGGCAGGTCGGGGGCGACCTCCACCGTCGCGCCGGCGGTCTCGATCTGGTGGCGCTGCGCGTCGACGAGCGACCGCAGGAGGCGCGTCAGGTCGAGGGGTTCGGGCGCGAAGCTGCGCCGCCCCTCGCGCGAGAGCTTCAGGATGGCGGCGATCAGCCCCTCCATCCGGGTCACGGCGGCCCGGATGAAGCCCAGCGCCTCGCCGAGATCGGCGTCGATCCGCTCGGCCTCCGGGTGGTCCCCCAGCGCCCGGCGGATCTCGGGGCGGGCCTCCTCCAGCTCGGAGGTGAAGCCCATGACGTTGACCAGCGGCGAGCGCAGGTCGTGGCTGACGATGTAGGCGTAGCGCTGGAGCTCCTCGTTCGATTCCCGCAGCTCGCCTTCGGCCTCGCGCTGCTCGGTGATGTCGGTGTGCACGCCGACCCACTCGGTGATCGCGCCGCGGTCGTCGAGGACCGGCACGGCGCGGATCGCGAAGTGACGCCAGTTGCCGTCGCGGGCGCGGACCCGGTGCTCGTGCACGAAGGGCCGGCGCGCGGCCACCGTCGCGTTCCAGGCCGCGATGCTCGGCTGCACGTCGTCGGGGTGCACGGCGCTCGCCCAGCCGAAGCCGGCATAGGCCTCGGGCGCCTGGCCCGTCAGCGCCGCCCAGCCGGGCTGCTCGCCGACCATCCGGCCGGCGGCGTCGTTGGTCCAGAGCACGCCGCGCACCGCCTGGACGGCGGCGCGGAACCGCGCTTCGCTGGCCTGCAGATCACGCTGGACCCGCTGCTGGTCGACGGACGAGGCCAGCATGGCGAGGAACAGGATCAGGAAGGTCGCGCCGCCGACCGAGAGGGCGAGGTTCTGCTGGCCCGCGCCGACGCCGCCGGCATGGGCGGCGTGGGCGCCGGCGGCCTCCGCCGTGAACGTCGCCGCCGCCATCCCGGTGTAGTGCATCCCGGCGACCGCGAGGCCCATCACGAATGCGGCGGACAGCTTCTGCCAAACGCCGTGCCGGCGCAAGGTCAGCCACAAGGCGGCCGTCGCGGCGGTGACGGCGATCGCCACCGAGAGCGCGACCACGGGCCAGCTGTAGGCGAGATTGCCGGGCACCCGCATCGCCGCCATGCCGGTATAGTGCATGCCCGCGACGCCGACCCCCATCAGCGGACCGCCGACGAGGACCTCGCGCGGGCCCGCACCCGGACGGCTGATCAGGACGAAGGCCGCGCCGGTGGCGCCGACCGCGATCAGCAGGGAGGCGAGGGTGAGCGTGAGGTCGTAGGCGGCCGGCATGCCCATCTCGAAGGCGAGCATGCCGACGAAGTGCATCGACCAGATGCCGCCGCCCATCGCCAGGGCGGCCCCGGCGACCCAGGCCCAGCGCGGACCGCGGGCGGCGCCGCGCATCCGCCCGGCGAGGTCGAGGGCGGTGTAGGAGGCGAACACCGCGATCGCCAGGGACAGGGCGACGAGGGCGGGATTGTAGCCGGTATGGACCATGGCGCGACCGGTGACGGGGACATTCGCGCGAGGCGGGTCGCGGCCGTCGCCGCACGGCTCGGGTCGGCCAGCGCGCTCGCGGCTCGCGCGACCTTAGTGGGCTTTGGCCCGAAGGGAATCCCGGTTTGGCGAAAGAGCACCGCGCGTGCGGACGGCTTTCGCTGCGGGGGTGCCGGGGACCGCCCGACGCGACGGCCGCCGGCGGGCTTCCGCGCGTCGGTCAGGCCAGGAGCAACTGGATCAGCAGGTCCGAGACGAGGACGAGAAGGACGCTCGCGGCGATGTAGGCCGGCATCCGGCTCGTGCGCCCGCGCACCCCGAGCGGCGACGCCGCGAGCTCGTCCGCATCGTCGAGGCGGCCGAGCCTCAGCACGACGCCGACGGCCGGGTGTCGGGCGGGGGGACGCAGTCGGCGGCGCGCGGGTCCGCCTGGGAGATCTCGCGGAGCAGGTCGTCGCGCTGCGCGTCGATCAGGTCGGGCAGGATGTCGTCGTCGCTGTCGTCGATCGCCGCGATCAGGCGGAAGCCCGATCCGACGCGCTCGAACGCGACCCGGACCTCGCGCTGCGCATACGGGTCGTGCGGGTCGAGGCAGAGATGCTCGGGCATGGTTTCGGGACACGATGCCGTCGGCGCGGCGAGGGCGCCCGCTTAGGCGGACACCGTGACGGCCGGATGACGCAGGACCCGCACCCCGGCCGCCGGACGCCCGCGACGGGGCGCCCTCACGGGTCCCGGGGCAGCCCGGCTCGGCGTGCCCGAACTCGACCGGACCTGCCCTTACTTGCCGCCGGAGCCCGCGTAGGCGTCGATCGCCCGGCGGCAGTTCTCCGTCAGCGCGCCGCGGTTCTTCTTGAAGCACGCATCCATCGCCGGATCGTCCGGATCGATGTCGCCGCAGAGCTTCAGCGCGTCCCCGGTGCAGTACTTCTTCAGGTCCGCGTTGCCGCGCGTGGACGTGGGCGCGGCGAGAGCCGGGACGGCCGCGAGGGCGAGGACGAAGGCGAGCGGGGCGACGCGCATCATGGCTTCCAGCTGAGAGGATGTGGCGGGTCGCGGACCTGTTCGGGTCGACGAACCGTGCAGGGAACGCCGGACCGCGCGAAACGGCTCCGTCTTCCCCGGCCGGGCGCCTGCGGCATCGACCCTCCCTGCGGCGGCCGCGCGTCGACGGCGTGGGACGAAACCGGGCGCACGGCGTTCTCGACCCATGATCGATGATGCGCCCCGCCTCGGATTCTGCTGCAAGTTCGTGCTCACGCCGCCGCCGGAGGGCTTCAAAACCCTGAAGGCCGCCCGGGAGGCGGCGCTTCAGATGAACCTCACCAACGCGACCATGGCCTCGCTGACGGCGCTGGCTCCGGCGGCGCGGCGCGCGAAGATCGAGAATCTGGTCCGCCACAACCTCGGGGCGCTGGAGCGCCAGATCGCCTGGGTCGCCGGGCGGCCGCCGATCGCGCGCCTGCTGCGCATGGCGAGCAACGTCCTGCCGGGCTACACCCATCCCGTGGCGCGCGACATCTACGCCGAGCCCGAGATGCGCCGCCTCGTGGAGGCGGGCCTCGCCCGCTGCGGCGCGGCGGCGCGTGCGGCCGGCATACGTCTCAGCTTCCATCCCGGCCCGTTCTGCGTGATCGCCTCGCGCAACCCGGCGGCGTCCGAGAACGGCATCGCCGAGTTCGAGTATCACGCCGAGCTGATGGCGCTGCTGGGCTACGGCGGCGGCTGGCACCCGCACGGGGCCCACATCAACATCCATGTCGGCGCCCGCGACCCCGGCACCGACGGCTTCCGCGCCGCCCTGCCGCGCCTGTCGCAGACGGCGCGCGACCTCATCACCGTCGAGAACGACGAGAACGCCTTCGGGCTCGACGCGGTGCTGGCGCTCGCCGACAGCGTGCCGGTGGTGCTCGACCTGCATCATCACTGGGTTGAGAGCCGCGGCGAGTACATCGCGCCGGAGGATCCGCGGGTCGAGCGCGTGCGCGCGTCCTGGCGCGGGGTGCGGCCGCTCGCCCATGTCAGCGTCTCGCGCGAGACGGTGCTGCCGGAGCACGACCGCGACGCGCTGCCCGACTTCGCCGCGCTGACCGAGGCCGGGCATTCCTGGCGCGACCTCGCCGCCCACTCGGACATGATGTGGAACAGGGCCCTGAACGCCCTGGTCGGGCGCCACATGGAATGGGCGGATTTTGAGATCGAGGCGAAGTCCAAGAACCTGGCCTCCGACGCCCTCGCGGCGGAATTCCGCGACGGAGGAGCCGGCGCATTCCCTTCCTAGCCGCACAGGCGTACCGGTTGCAGGGCGGCATCGGGCGGCCGATCGAAGGTCGACCGTTCGAGACCGTGGCCGCGTTCGAGGCGATGCCCTGTTCGAAGCGATGGGCTGTTCGCAGCGAAGCCCTGCGTTTGAAGCGATGCCTGCGCCGCCGGCAGGCCGACGGGATACCCCATGAAGGATCTGAGCCCGGAGGACGCGCAGGCCGTCGACAGGTTGGCGTTCCACCTGCTGCGCGAGGCCTATTGCGACCTCGCCGGCGTGATGATGACCGCGAACGCCGCGGCCGCGCGGACGGTGCTGAGCACCATCGAGCAGCGCCTCACCGACACCCTCGGCCGCTTCCATTCCGAGACCGCCGAGGGCGCCGCCTCGACGGCGATCGTGATCGCGGTCGGCGACAAGATCGGCGACGTGATGGACGAGGCGCAGAACCGGAACGCCGCCCCGTCGGCCCGGAAGCGGACCGCCGACCTGAGACGCTGACGCGGCGTGCCGGGACCGGGCCCGGCGCCGCGTCCGTTCCCGCCTCGCCGCGAGGGCCTTGCCGCCAGGGCCTTGCCGCGGGGAAGGACGGTGCGTCCGCGAGGCGCGACGGCCCGGTCCCCCGCGGAATCCGCTGACGCTCCGGCCGTCGCCCGTGCTCCGACCGGGGGCCGGGAGAGCACGGCGGGGGCGCAAAAAGGCCCGGCGCGGAAGTCTCCGGCCGGGCCAAGGTGATCTCGGGCCTCCTGCGTGAACGAGTCAGGACCGGCCGTCATCCTCCAGATGGGGGATCGAGTTTCCGGCACCTGGCGCCCGGACGCTCGCGGAGGTTCCGCACCCCGGCGTGCCGGCGGCCTCACGCATGGCGCCCCTCGCAGCGGCCGACCCGAGCGATCGTCATCAACGGAGAGGGCGCGGGTCCCGGCCATCGACCCGGTCCCAGCCGGGGGCCTGCGTCACCGCGGATGATCGTCCGCCGCTTTCGGCTCCGCCCGCTCCAGGGCGACGCGCGCGGCATGGAACCACCACAGCGGCATGTCGCGGTTCATCCCGGCCAGATCCGAGACCCAGCCCTCCTTCGGCATCGTGTCGGCGCGATCCGCGAACAGCCGCAGGGCGGTCTCGACCCGTTCACGCTGGGCGCGCTCGAGAATGGCCATGCGCTCGGCTGCGTTCCGCTCCGCGGTGAGCTTCACCAGGCGCTGCGTGGCCAGATCGTCGGCGTCGAAGGCGAATTGCTGCCAGAAGGTCTCCGCTTCCCGCGCGACGTCGCGCTCGCGCTGCATCAGGGGCAGGGCCGCCTCCGCAGCGGCCTGGGCGGCCGCGGAGGCCCGGGCGCGCTCGAGCATCCGGTTGTTGGCTTCCAGCAGTTCGCGCTCGCGCTCCGGACCCATGCGCTGGCGGCGCAGGACGTTCACCTCCTCCTCGACCATCCGGCGTTCCTCGCCCTGGCGCGCCAACAGGGCGAGCAACCCGGCGATGGGGCCGCCCAAGAGGGCATCGGCGCGCCCGAGATAGCGCGCGCGCAGCCCGGGATGCTCGCGGTCCAGGCGATCGCCGATCCAGGGCGGCGCACCGGCGATCTCCGCACTGTCGTGCTCGTAGAGGGTGCAGGCCATCGCGTCGCGCAGGCTGGCCGGCGTCGGATCGGTCATGGTCATGCGGATCTTTCGGCATGGAATGGGGACGCGCGGGAAACGCGGTCGTCGCGCACGCGGATCGCGGCCTGCATGACGGCGATCCCGACATGGTGGCCGATCTCGACGGGGAGCAGGCCGCCCGTCGTGCCGATCGGCCGGCATCGGGCGATCGGGAAGGCGGATCGGCGCCGATGTGCGAGACGAGGCCGGGCGAAGCGTCGCGCGGGGCCGACCGGATGGTTGGTGCTCCGGCAGCCGCACCGTGCTCTGGCAGCCACACTCGGCATCGACGTTCGCCGACACGGACAAGCTGCCACACTCTGTCCCAAGCGATCACCCAGGTCTCTGCGCATCCAGCGAGGCAAGGCGAGGTCGCGATGAGCACGAACGAACAGGCAAACGCAGGCGCCGTCGTGCCCTTTCCCGCCCGGATCTCTGCCGCGGTCGCGGACGCGGACACCGCCTCGATCATCGCCGTGCTGCAGGACCAGCTCGTCCTGGCTCGCGAAGGCAAGCTGCGATCGGTCGCCGTCGTGTCCGTGTCCGCAGATGGCGAGGCGGTCGGCACGCAGTGGTCGTGCAAGGGGGCCGACATCACCGGCCTGATCGGGAAGTTGACCGTCCTGACGCACGACCTGATGGCAGCGAGGACATAGCTGCGCCCGTCCGCCGAGCCGCGATCCGTGAAAACCCGAACCGGCCTGTGAGAACCGCGTCCTTCGGCGCTTTTCCGGCCAAGCTCAGACCTCGGCAGCCTCTCCCGACGCGCCGGTCTCCGGCGGCTTCGGAGCCGGCGCTTCGGCGATGTCCCGATACCAGCGCCAACGGGCTTTGCTGACGCGGCGCCGCTGGCCGGTCGCGTCGACGAAGTCGCCCGCGATGACCGCGTCGGGATCGGCTTTCACAAGACGGCAATACGTGCGCGCCATCTGAATGGCGTCGACCTGATCGAGCAGCGGTTTCCGGGTCACGACAGCATCCCCATCGCAAAAGACACGTCCCTGCCATACTGGGCTAAGTTTTCGTCAACGAACCGCCTCTATCTGCAACGATACGGAGGCCGTCGGGCGACGAGGCGAATTCAAAGCCGCGCCGGCCCTGTCCAGCGATCCTCTTCCTCTTCATCACGATGCCTCGGATCACGGCCATGCGGCCGCCGGCCGAGTTCGACAGTCAGGATTGGCGTCCGTGAACTTCACCGTCACCGCTCGCATATCGGCACAACGGTTTTCGCATCACTACAACTCGATGTTGGACGCTCTGGAGCAAGGCCTATCGCTGCAGGCCTCGGGCCTGGCCGACGTCCGGATCGTCGACGGCAATGGTCACGCCCGCACCCCTGCCGCGATCTATCAACTCCTGTTCGGAGCCAAGGACACCGTCGCCCCGACCGGCGGGGAAACCGCCGTCCTCGCCCTGGCGGCCTGACACTCCCTCGGCCTGAACGGCGTCGCGGTGGCGGTCCTCGCCGTGGGAGGTCTCGCACCCGTGTTCGCCCGGAGGCCGCCGGGCCCGGTCGATCCGTCCGTCGCCGTCGGCACAGGGGAGACGTCCCGCGTTTGCCTGGCGGTCGGCACCGGCCCATATTCGGCGGCACGCAGCCTCCTGAAGGGGTTCCGGTGATGGACCCGCACAATTACCTCCTAATCGCGTGGGCCGTCGGCGCGTTGGCGCTCGGTCTTGGAACCGCTTGGCTCGCGCGCCGGGCGCCCTGAGCGTCACCCGGAGAGCAACAGGCTCGGGTCTGGCGCCCGAACCGAGCACGAACGCCGGATCGTCGGCGCGACGATGCGGCACCGGCCGGCGCGTCACGCGTCATAGGACCACCGATGCCCCGCCGGCTCGAAGTCGCCCTCGTCTGTCGGCCGCCGCGATGCCGGAACGGCGGGCATAGCCGCCGCGATCACCCCGGGCGTCGACCCAGCGCAGGATCGTCGCCAGCAGGAGGCGGGCGGCGACGCAGGGGTCATTCGGAGCGCCGCCCCCGTCCATGTCGTCGGGCGGCCTCCATGCTCGGGCGGCGAACTTGCCGATCCCGTCCGAAGGCTCGGCGGCTCGAGGCCGTTGCGACCTCACCCGCTCTGCCGCCTCGCCGCGGCCGACCCGCGATCGCCGTCGAAAGGTCACGTGCGGGACGGCAACCCCGTGCGCCCGTCGCCGCCCTCGACGCCGATCATGGCGCGACACGTCCGGCCGGACCGGGCCGGCTCCCGGGGGCCGACCGCCTGCCGGCGGCCGCACGTCCGGGTGAGACGCAGATACACGTCGTAGAGGTCGGCGTGGTCGCCGAACCGGTGCCGGAGGCGCGCCAGGTCGTAGGTGCCGCGCCGGTTGCACGGCGGGCACGCGACGACGAGCCGGCCACCCCGGAGATCGCACAGGCGCTCCCTCAGCCGGTTTTCGCGATCGGCAACGCACCCACCGGCATCGCCGCCATCGGCGGCCCGGAGCGGCCAGGGTCGCGCTGGCCGATCGGAGCGCGCGGGCTGGCTTTCGAGGACATGGAGCCGTTCCCGCCGATGTGCGCGATGGCGCGGCCGCCGGTCCGGTCGCGCGGACCTGTCCCCGCACCTTCGGGCTCGATGCGGAGCGCCGGGCGAAGCGATGAACGAGACCAAGGTTTTGGAAAGGTGATGGCTCCCCGAGCCGTTCTCAAACAACCCTTTATCATCGAGACTGTTTGCCCCGCACCTGGGGGGGAGGGGGGGTCATTGAGGCGGAAGGGTTATTTTCGGCGGCCCCCGCACCGACATCGCCTTGGTAGCGTCCGCTCCCGCCTGCCACGACGATCACCCCATGCGCGACCCGACCGTCAGCCTGTTCCGGTTCGCGAGCGGGCACACGGTGGACCCGGCCGCCGCGGTGAAGGACCATGAGCCATCGCGGAAGGCGGTCGCCGAGCCCGGCGCATCCGGGAATTTTCGGCGCGGCATGGTGCGAACCGCGATCCTGCTGGCGCGGCCGACGGCCCCGCGAGCGACTTAGCCGAGCGCTCGCATCCATGTTGCTGCAGCCGGTGAACTAGGGAATTCTAGCTCTCCAGATGTTTTGCGTGACGCGCGGTAGTCCCGAGGGCTCTGGCCGTAAGCCTCCCGGAAGGTTCGGCTGAAGTGGCTGAAATTACCGAACCCGTAGGCTTCACTGATCACGCCGATATTTCGGCCCTCCTGCGGATCATCCAAAGCCGCCCTCACGGCAGCGAGACGTTGCTGCATCAGATAGCGGGCTACCCCGCCTTCAGGTTCGAACAGGTGGTACAATCGGGTCCGAGACAAACCGACAGCCGATGCGATCTGCTCGACCGTCAGCGCCTTGGCAAGGTTGCTGCGGATGTACCGTTTCGAGGCGGACAACCGGGCCATGCTTGCCGGGGCACTTGCCATCGCCTGCCGATCCCGGTCGGGCCGGGCTGTGGCTGCAAGCAAGTGGAGCGTGGCCTGCGCAATGTCGAGCGCCTGGTCCGTCCCTATCGTGTGCCGATGCGCGACCAAGCCGCGGAGATGTTCGGCAAGCAGGCAGGCCGTTGGACCAGCGAGGATCGCCCCATGCAGCGTTTCTTCGTTAGGAAGCAGGCGAGCGACGCTGTCGCGCGCGAGGCTCACGATTAGTGAGTTTGTTTCGCGAACTCGGCTGCGTCGATAAGGCTGCGAGAGGTCGTTGAGGGTGAAAGCACCGGGCGGAACTTTTTGGGTGCCGTGATCCGACTCGATCGCGTAGGTGTGCTGGCTCAGCAGCAGGGTGAACCGCTCCTGGCCATCCTGCCTGATCTTAGATCGCGTGCGGCCTGTCCTCTGAGGCGACGCGTTCATGACGTGCAGCAGGACCGGACCGATCTGTGTGGTGTCGATGCGAGCAGAGAAGCCGTGCGGGTCCGCATCCAGATCGTGAGCGCTGAACAAGGTCCGCCACGCGTCGAAGCGATCGCGCTCAGGCAAGTCATCGGTCGAGAACGAAGAATGCCGAACAACGCTCATGACGCTGCTTCTTTTCCTCGAGGAGATCGCCTCTCGCGAGGGAGGCGGGCCGCAGGTCTACTCGCCCTGAGATCCAATGAAGCGCTGTTCAGGGAGTAGGGCGAGCATCGGCGTACTCGATTTGCGGGTCGCTTTCCATCTTCTGGTTGAGCGTCTGAATACTGCGTCGAGACCTCGCACGCCCTGCAGCGTGTGACGATCGTCATCGCCCGACGCGCCCTCAGATTGCAGCACCCGCCGCCACGGCTTTGTCCCGCTCTACCCGATCAGGTCGGGCTTCCTCGGGATGCTCGCGGCCGAGAGGGGTACGCGAGGCTGGCGTGAGTAGCCCCATCGGCTCCCGCACGCAGCCCGACAGCGACTGCGACCTCATCGCCCGCGATGCGGATCGCTACCGCGTCGGCCGGATCCGGCGCGAGCACGGCAACCTGCAGCGGGGGGCGTTCTTCCCGAAGGGGGTCCAAGGCTGCGCCTGGCACAGCTGGCTGCGGGTCGAAAGCAAGGGACGAGGCGACTGAGCGCCTGCATGTCGCGTGGCGCGCGTGAATGGCGATCGACGAGGCGGGTACGGCAGGGCCGAACGCCGCGTTGTGCCGCCCGGCCCGCGCCTCCACCCCGCCGGCCGTACCATCGTGCGGCATGATCCGGATTATCGAGCGAGCCCTTGCGGAGCCCCCAGCCGATCGATCGGAGCGCCTGGAGACAATTCAGCAGCCATCCTTGCAGCCATCCTGGCAGCGTTCCCGGACGCGACGATCGAGATCGTCCCGGGCCCGCTCGACGACGACCACGCGGTGGAGGTTCGGCGTCCGCTCTCGCATCTCGACGCGTCGCAGGCCGTCCGGAAGCGCCGGGGCGACTTCAGTCCCGTCGGCAGCGCGGCCGAGCCGTAGCCGTCAGATGCACGGAACGCCCCCTCATCGTGGCTTGCGGGGTGCGATGGCGCGTTGCGGACCGTCGTCGCCCCAAGCCCGAGGACGATACCGCACCTGACAGGTCGGCGGGGGCGACATCTGTCGAGGAGCCATCCCTCTCGACGCTCACGCCTCCATGTGATTGCTGATGGTACCGGCCTTCGTAGAGCCGGACCTCGGGAGTGACCATGCGAACCAGTGGCGTCATCATCGCCGTGCTCGGCTGCGCCCTGGGCGTCGCGCCTGCGCAATCCCGCATCGTGGGCATCGATATCACGACGGTCGAGCCCTTCGCCGACGGGGGCGCGTTCGGTGCGGCCGGCGCCTACGAGCGCGTCATCGGCACGGCGCGCGGCGAGCTGGACCCGGCGGACCCGGCCAATGCCGGCATCGTCGACATCGCGCTCGCGCCCCGCAACGCGCGCGGCATGGTCGCGTACCAGACCGACCTGTTCATGCTGCGCCCGAAGGATCCGGCCCGCGGCAGCGGCACGCTGCTGTTCGAGGTGCTGAACCGCGGTCGCAAGTTCCTGTTCAACTGGGTGCTCGACGCGCCGGCCCAGGCGGCCCAGGCCGTCAACGATCCGCGCACCGCCACCGACGCCGGCACCGGCCTCGTCCTGCGCCGCGGCGACACGATCGTCTGGTCGGGCTGGGAGGCGGACGCGCTGCGCCAGCAGGGCGGCATGGCCATCGACGTTCCGGTCGCCGGCCGCAACGGCACGCCGATCGTCGAGACGGTGCGCGACGAGCTCGTCAGCGCGACGCGCGGGCCGCCCGAGGCCCCGTTCTACCTCACCTTCAAGACCGCCGGCCCGGACAAGGCCGACGCGCGGCTCACCGTTCGCCGGCGCGAGGGCGATCCGCCTCGCCCGGTCCCGGCCGAAGCCTGGCACTACGCCACGCCGCGACAGCTGGAGTTGCTGCCCAAGGGTACCAAGCCCCTGCCGGGATCGCTCTACGAGTTCACCTACCCGGCCACCGAACCGAAGGTGCTCGGCATCGGCTTCGCCGCGACGCGGGACGTGGTGGCTTATCTGCGCGGTGGTGCCGCCGACGGCGCGAACCCGGCCGGCGGCACCATCCGCCATGCCGTCGCCCTCGGCATCTCGCAGAGCGGGCGCTACCTGCGCGACTTCGTCTACCAGGGCTTCAACCGTGACGAAGCCGGCCGCCGCGTCTTCGACGGCATGCTCTCGCACATCGCGGGCGTCGGCGGCATCTTCCTCAACGCCCGGTTCGGGCAGCCCTCCCGCACCAACACGCAGCACGAGGACCACCTCTATCCCGAGAACGCCTTTCCGTTCTCGACCGCACGGCAGCACGATCCGGTCACCGGCCGAACCGGCGCGCTGCTGCGCGGCGACGGCTTCGATCCGCTCCTGATCGAGGTGAACACCGGGACCGAGTACTGGCAGAAGGGCGCCTCGATGCTCACGACGGATCCGCTCGGCCGGACCGACGTGGCGCTGCCCGGGACGTCGCGCGCCTTCCTGGTCTCCAGCGGCTTTCACTACGGGCGCGCCGGTCTGACCTCGACCAAGGGGGCGTGCGCGAACCTGCGCAGCACCCTGAACCCGGCGCCGGCCCTGCGGGCGCTGCTGGTCGCGCTCGAGGAATGGGTGACCGCGGGCAAGGCCCCGCCGGACAGCCGTGTCCCGCGGTTGTCGGACGGCACGCTGGTGGACGCCGCCGAGATCGGCTTTCCGTTCCTGGTCGGCATCCCGGTCCCGACGACGCCGAACGCGATCGCGCGGTTCGGCACCTACGTCGATCCCCGCCCCGAGACCGGGCCGCAGTACCGCCCGCTGGTGCCGCGGGTCGACGCGGACGGCAACGACGTGGCGGGCATCCGCCTACCCGCCGTCGCAGCCCCCCGCGCGACCTTCACCGGCTGGAACCTGTATGCCGACCCGTTCCCGGCCGGCGCCCTGTGCGATCGTGAGGGCAGCGAGATCCCCTTCGCACGCACACGGGCCGAACGGACGGCCGCCGGCGACCCCCGCCCGTCCCTGGAGGAGCGCTACGCCGAGCCGGACGCCTACGTCGCGGCTGTCGCGAAGTCGGTCGATGCTCTCGTCTCGGATCGCCTGCTGCTGCGCGAGGACGGAGACCGGCTGATCGCGGCGGCACGCCAAGGAGCGACCCCCTAGCCGAAACTGGCAGGTCGAAGTGAAAGCTGGGCCACCGCTCGCGCGGTCTCGCTCCATGGAGAGTTCATGCGCGCACGTCTCACCGGCGCTGCTCTGTTCGTCCTCGCGGCGGCCGGCGCCACGGCTCAACCCTACGACGATCGGCGCCCTCCGCCTCCATCGGATGAGGACTATGACGGGCCGCCGCCACACCGCTACCGACCGCCCCCGCCGGACTTCGATGACGACAGGCCGCTGCCTCCGCCGCGTCGGCGGGGGCCGCCTCCGCCGGATGACGACGACGATGACGGCCCGCCCCCGCCGCCTCGGTCACGCGCCTACTGAAGCCCGCGAACACGCTCCCTCTCGCGTAGGGCCCGTTCGCTTTTTGTGCTGGCTGTGGCGTGGCTGTAGCAGCCACAGCGGAGCCCTTCGGTTACCGTGAGGCATCCTTTAGGTGCCTCACATGCTCACGTTGACCTCGATCATCACCCGCAGCGTCCTCGCTGTCGCGACCGTGGGCGGCCTTGCGATCCTGGCCGACGGCGCGGTGCGATCTCAGCTCGAGCGGGCTGTGCGGAGCAATCTGAACGTCGTCGGGCGTGCTCCGGCGCCGATGCGGGTTGCCCGGGTGGATGAGCGCTACGTCGCGAAGGGGCTCGATCGGGGTCGGCTTGGCGCCACCATGCGAATGGTTGGCACCGACGACGCGCAGTAAGCGCATCACGCACCGTCGATCCGGGGCCTAAGTCCCATCGCTCCGCTTGCCGCGGGCGACCTCGCGCATGGCCTCGTCCGGCAGCGCCCGCTGAAGCTGCAATGCCTCCTCCACCGGCGCCTCCAGCCACGTGCGCCACTCCTCCGGCGTGGTCAGCAGCGCCGGCATCGCCTTCGGATGCACCGGCCCGACGACGCCGTTCGCCTCCGTCGTGAGGAAGGCGTAGAGCCGGTGTTCCTCCTCGACGGGCTCGTCGCGCTTCGGGCCGCGCACGCCCGTCCACGGTCGCCAGATCCCGGCGAAGGCGAACAGCGGCCGGTCCTCGTCGAGCGCGAACCACACCGGCGTCTTGCGCGGCTTGGTGTCCGCGTACTCGCTGAACGAGGACACCGGCACGAGGCAGCGCTGCTCCGGCTTCAGCCACGGGCGCCAGTAGGGCGACCTCACGTTCCGCACGTTCGTGACCGGGTGCTGCGGCCCCTTGCTCGACGGCGAGGGGAAGCCCCAGCGCATCATCGCCAACGCGCGCTCGCCCTCGGCCAAACGCATCACCGGCGCCATCTGGTCGGGGAAGATCGCCGGCAGCGGCGGCAGGTTGCCGGTCTCGTCGCGCTCGACCCCGAAGGCCTTGCGGATCGCGTCCTGGCCCCTGTCGAGGCTGTAGAGGTTGCACATCCCGACATCGTGCGCCGCCAAAGCGCGAAAGAGCAAGGCACGCTGCGCGAGCCCGATTGCATCCCGCATCATATGAATTCAAAATTCGCTCGCGCGACTTGCCCCGATGAAGGGCGAGCGCTGCGGAGGACCATCGATGAGCACTCGGCGCGACTTCCTGCATCTCACGGCCGCCGCGACGGCGGTCGGGGCCCTGGTCGGGTCAGCCTCGGCGCAGGCGCCAGCCTCGGGTCCGGGGCATCCGATACCCCCGCCGAGCGGAGAGGCTCTGCGTCTCGTCACCTTCGCACCCGACGCGGGCAGCACGCCGCGGCTCGGTGTGGTCCGCTCGGACGGGCGCGTCGTCGACCTGACGCAGGTTGGAGTGCCGGGCGTGGATCCGGCGCAGATGGTCTCGCTCATCACGGCAGGACCGGCCGCGCTCGATGCCGTGCGCCGGGCCGCAGCCGCCGGGGATGGCCCGCAGGTCGAGACGGTGCGGCTGCTGGCGCCGATCCCGGCACCGACGCGCAACATCTACGCGGTCGGCTGGAACTACCTGGAGCACTTCGCCGAGGGTCAGGCCGTCCGGGGGACGAACGCCGAGTACCCCGCCCATCCCGTGTTCTTCACCAAGGGCGTCAACACGATCAACGGCCCCTACGACCCGATCCCCTACGATGCTTCGGTGTCGACGGCGATCGACTGGGAGGTCGAGCTCGCCGTCATCATCGGCACGGGCGGACGCAACATCACAGAAGCCGACGCGATGGCCCACGTGTTCGGCTACAGCGTCATCAACGACACCACGGCGCGCGACATGCAGATCAAGCTGCACGGCGGGCAGTGGTTCAAGGGGAAGAGCCTGGACGGGTACGGACCGATCGGCCCGTGGATCGTGCCTGCATCCGACCTCGATCCCTCGAATCTCCGTCTGCTGACCCGCGTCAACGGCGTGGTGAAACAGGACGCCTCGACCGCTCAGATGTACTTCAAGGTCGCCCGCATCATCGCCGAGCTGTCGCACGGCCTCACCCTCGTGCCCGGCGACATCATCGCCACCGGCACGCCCCCCGGCATCGGCAACGCGCGCAAGCCGCCCGAATTCCTCAAGCCGGGCGATGTGATGGAGACGGAAATCGTCGGCCTCGGCACCCTGCGCAACGTGATCCAGGCCGTCCCGGCGTAAGAGGTTCGCCCTCGATCGAGAGGCGGGCGCTCAATCAGCCGGCCACCGCGATCGGCAGCGCGCCGACCTGCGTCGTGGGGCGCGGCGTCCGCATCTCGAACTTCGTGCCCCAAGTCCGCACGGCCTCAAGGTCGGCACGGGTCAGCAGAACGCTGCCAACCGTCATGGGGTCCGGCACGCAACGATTTTGCAACGCAACACGTTGGCTTGGTATGCCAAGCGTCACCCCCTTCGAAATCACGATCTTAGCGGCCGGCGCTCAGCGTACCCTGTTCGCCTCGACCGAGCGGGAGGCGGCTCTGATGGCCGAGTCGGTGCTGCGTCGTCTGGACGGTAAGCCTGCCCTTATCGGTTTCTGGATCGACGCCCCGGATCGGGGCGCCCTGAAGCGCCTGGGAGCCTACCTCGGAAATGTGCTCGTCGAGATGACGGGTACGGGTGAGGTGCTGGTATAGGCGGCGTGTTCAAGAACGCCGCCGACGAGACCGGCGAGCTGGAAGGCGCAACGCTCCTGGGCAGTTCGGCGAGGTGCCGGAGGATCTCGCCGAGAGCCTGCGGGGCGGATAACGGTACGGGAAACCCGCCCGATGGACCGGGCGGGTTGTCGCGAGCCTAGGGATTTCCGGCGTCGCCGCCGCCCTGCGCTTGGTCCTTGTCATCCCCCAGCCGATTGGCCGAGTGATCCTGGTACTGCTCGGTCTGCACGGTCTTGCTGTCCAGGCCGCGCTCATCCCCATGCTGGGCCTTGTCGCGATTGCTGAGCACCGCGTTGTCCTCGATCACGCCTTCCGGCAACTCGGTCATCGCTCCCGAGCCCGATCCCTTGCCCTGGCTTCCAGGGTGCATGCCGTGCTTGCCTGCATTCGCCATCGTCGCTCTCCTGTCGTTCCAGGGGGCGGATCGATACGCCCCCGCCGGATGAGCAGGGCAAACCGATCGCTGCAGGGCTCGTTCCTGTGGCACGTGAACGCGTACGGTTCGGCCCCGCCCCGGTCTGCTCACGGGACGGGGGGAATCCCGGATCTCACCGCGTCTCGACGACGCCGTCGCTGGGGCTATCCTGCCGGGATTCGACGAGCGTCTGGCACGGTAACGACTTGGCAACCGCACGCGCGTGAAAATCGCGGCATGCCGACCTTGTCCGCCCCGCGCCTACTCACCTTCCTCGCTTCCGCGGTGCTGATCGGCCTGGCGGTCGCCAGCCTCTACACGAAGGTCCCGATGGTCGGGCGCACGGTGCTCGCGAACCGGCAGTGGTTCTTCATCGGCGCCTACGCTCTGCTCGCGCTCGGGGTGACGACCAAGAGCCTTTGAACCACCCGCCGGGTCGACACGACCGCAGGTCCCGCTAAGTCGACGCTGCGAGGGTCTCCATGAGGCTTGCCGCGCGGGGTGAGCCACGGCCTCGCGGAGGTGGGCCTGCATTCTCAGCGCGTAGCTCAGAAGCTGCCCGACGTGATCCTCGATCGGATCGCAGACCTTCACGCACCGCATCGGGAACGGAACGATTTGACCCCGAAGCACCACCCGACCACACCGGCCGTAGGTGCCCTTGTTCCAGGCCGAACATGCGGACCGTGCACGGCTTGCTGCCGGGTTCCCGCGATCGAGGTGCTTGCCAAGCCTGCGGGCGTCCTCTGTCGGCATAGCACTGGGACGGCGTGCGGGATCTATCAGGATCGCCCTGAGGTGTGCGTGCGGTGGTACTGTCTCTGGCGCAAGATCGGCGCATTGCCGAACGCGCTGAGGCCAGACCGATCAGGGGTGATCTTCGCGATCGAGGGCAGTGCGCCTTGCGCGAATGGTCTTGAAGGGGCCTGCGTCGTGGGTCGCGCCGTGGAAGGAGCGGGTGCTATCGGGAGTGCGGAAGCGACCGAGGCGTTCGCTATGTTCGTCCGCGAAGGGTCGTTGCCGGTGTGGAAGGTGTCCGACCGTAAGGCGACCCTGATGCGCCCCGATCAGCGCACCCAAGCGCTGTAGGTTCGGGGCGCCGACTCTGCCGGAGGCGGGCTTTTCAGGTGCTTTGCCCATCCCCCGGACGGGACAGTTTTAGGCTGCCTTCAGATTGCCGGCAGACAGCTTGCCGCTGCGCTTGTCGGTCTCTTCCTCGTAAGAGACCTTCTGGCCCTCGACCAGGTTTTGCATCCCGGCGCGCTCGACGGCCGAGATGTGAACGAACACATCCTTGCCGCCGTCATTCGGCTCGATGAAGCCGTAGCCCTTGGTCTCGTTGAACCACTTAACGGTGCCGATGCTCATAGAAGTTCCTAGACGTCTCGGGCGCACCAAAGCGGGGCGCTCGCAGGCCAAACGGATGGCCCTCACGCGACGTTCCAAAGAGCGAAGCCCGCCGCGGCGGTGCCGGGCGGGCTGAGCCTCGTCAAGGCCATACGGGCCCGAACTGGTTTACATGCCGTGGCGCATCATGCCCCGACGATGCATGCGGTGGCGCATCATCGGCCGGCGCATCATACGACGATGCATCATCCGGCGCTCCATGCGGACATTCGTCACCAGCTCGGCGGGTGCGGCCACAGCGGCGGACGGGCCCATCGGTGCAGCGGAGGCGGACGTGGAGAGCGACGCTGCGCCGAGCGCGGCGAACAGGGCGGCGGCAATGATGGATGAGCGCGAGATGGTTCTCCTCGCATGCCGCCAGAAGCGACAGCCTTCTCCCGTCGGTCGACCGGAGAATGGAAGAACCAAGCTCAAGCTCGTTTCGATCCGTTCGATCGTGGACCCGTAAGCGCGTGGAATGCGCAGCCGGGCACCTCGGATATTCCTCCGGTCCAAAAGGCCGATCGGCGACGCTTCACCGACACCATGGCGCTGCTCCACACCAGCGCATAGGCGTGGGCGGTATCGAGCCCGTTGTGATCGGATCTCCGTCTCCCACCCGCCTCGCCACCTGATCCGGGGGCCGGTTGATCTGCATCAGCATGACGGCCGCAAAGCAGCAGAGGGCCAGCGACGTGATCCAGAGAAGGGCTCGTGCGGTCCGCTTGGTACGCTTCGACATGCCCGCGAAGGTGTCGGCCGGCGGTTAGCAGGCGCTTAATGGAACGCTGAAGGCGAAGCAGGCCGGTCCTCCGATCCGATCACGGCGGATGGGTGCGTCGTTCATCGCACCGGCCATCCGGTCCTGAGCTCGGCTTGCTGGGAAGGTGCCCGTGATCCGTTGCCAGCCGGTCGATCAGCAGAGGCGGCCGGGCCGGCATAGGTCTGCGTACCCGGTGTTGGTATAGTGCCGGCGAACCGGGAAGGCGCTGCCCGGCGCAGGCGGCCCTCTTGAGCCCCTCGGCGATCCGCCGGCTCGATCACGCCTTGAACGCTGTACGCGCCGAGGCCCTATATGTCGGGCATGATCACCTTCACACCGAACCCGCATACGATACGGATCAACCCGTCCAAGTCGGAGCCAGGACGCTTCGACTGGACGATCATGAAGGATGATTTGGTTATACGCCAATCGATCCGATCTTTCGGATCACAGGGGGCATCTGAGGCAAGTGCCGATACGGCATTTCGAGAGATAACAGCCCTTTGGCAGACTGCGCGGTAAGTCCAGGACGAGCCGAAAGTACCGATCGGGACGCTCGGTTCACGACGGTACCTGCCGCCTGGACGCCCGCACGGTGGCGGCGACCGCTTTTGTTTGTCGCGACGTACTCGCGGCACCGCGCAACGACGACCTCATGCGCGCCGCCCCACCATCGGCGTGCCGGCGGCCCCGATGCCCGCCAGGATCTTGCTCAATCTCAGCTGAAATCCTCAGGATCCTTTGGAGTTATTTTCTCTGTACCCGATTGCCTCCGCGAGGCGTTGTCCCTTCAGAACCAGCAAAATGAGGCGATCATGCGAGAAATCGCGCTGCCGTCCATGCCGGTGTACGTTGGTCTATGTCTTATGATCCTGGGAATGGAGTCGGAGCACTTGGCCTGTCGCCGATGGCGCATGGCACAGCATTCCAAGGAACTCGATATCCGGGTGGTGCTGGGCTTCAGCCTACCCCTGGCAGGGTTCCTCCTGATGTGGCTCGGACGTGCCTGATCTGAACTCGCTGCCGGATCACGGAATCGAACATGCAAGGAGCGTTTTATGCCTCAGCAACCGAGCCTCGCGGATCAGCGATCTCACAGGGCTGACGATGCCGGGCGTTCCCCTGCAGCCGAAAGGGATGCCGAAGCCGACGATACGTTGGCGCAAGCCCGTATCGAAAAACATCGTGAAGCCGCCAACCACGTTCGCATGACGGTCACCGGCAACGCTGCGAACGCCGGGAAGGGCGACAGCGGAAAGGACGATCAGTGAGGCATGCGCTTGAAGGCCCGACATCAAGCATTCACCGGTCGTCGAAGCCAAAGCCTGCAAGTTGATGGCCACGGCTGTCAGGATCGAGGGCGGGAACATCCAGCGTCATGCCGTCCCGACATCGTGGCCTATGGAAGACCAAAGCGCTTTCAGGAGCTTCGACCGCTGGTCGGAAAAGCCGGAATTCATTTCGGTGATCCGGAGGATCGCCTCGTCGACCGCATCCAGTCCTCCGATGGCGTGAATGCTTTCACCGATTGTGCGAAGCTGCGCCGCGATCGTCGCCGAGGCCGACTCATTCAAGAACGGTGTGTGGCCCACTTCGGTATCGTCGAAGCGGTTCCACTCGATCTGTCGCAGAAGGGCATCGACAGCGCAGACCTGATTGGTCGCGATGTGGTCCTGCTCCTGAATTGCCTGAGGCCTTCGACCGAAATTGTAGGGCTTTGGAGCGACCTTCCCCGCTCTTAAGGATCAGATGAATGGATGTCGTTCTCACACCGACAGGGCCGGCCGGCAAGGCATGGGATCTCAAAGATCGGCTGGGACGGAGCCTCGGCAAGATCACAAGGCCGAAGGATACCGACGATTTCCAGATCCAGCCGGATGAGGCGGGCCTTCTCGTGACTGTGAAACGCGCGCACGCCTCCCTCGACGCCGCGATGTCGGCCATCGCAAGCGTCGCCAATGGCGCGTGCACGCTGGACAGCCAGGATTGGGGTTAGGGCTCAAAGCGCGAGATACGCATGTTCGAGCCATGAGACGCGAAACATTTGAATGCGGCTCGGCTCGGCGCGGCCGTTCGTTCCGTCCCTTCGGCCAGCCTCGTTCCTGCTGGCGAGCTGATCCGGGCAGTGATTTTCGTCCAGCTCCGCGCCTTCTCCTCATGGAACCGGCTGCCGGAACCACCTCCGATTTCGGAGATGAACTTCAGACCCGCACGCTCGAAGGCTCCTGGCATCGGTCGGCTCCGCGTTTCGCCCCGTGGGCGATCTGCTGCGGCAGCGAAGGAAGCGGAAGGTCGTGCTCGTCCAGCAGGAAGGCTGCGCTGAGTAGCGCCCGGATATGTTGCTCCGGGACTGGCCGACTCATGATCTGCGCGTCCAGCACCTGATCGGCAAGGAGGCCGGCAAGGCGGGAGACCTCGGACAGGCGTTCCCAGGGCTGCCGTCGTCGTCTCGACCGAAAGCGCCGAGCGCTTCGCCGCCACCGTCGCCCCGCCGGTCAACCGCGACGGCACCTTCGACCGCTCCGCCATCAAGCGCGCCGCGATCCGTTCGGCTCAGGCCCGCATGGAAGTGACTGGCGACGCCTGGGGCATGTGCATGTCCTATGCGCTCGCGGGCGCCCGGGCCGCCGCCAAGGTCCTCCCGCGCCGACCGCGCGCATCGAGGTCGGACCGATGGCCTCCGACCGGATCCGCTCCCCCGCCGTCCGCCTGCTGCACGCCCGGCAGGATCACGCGGTCTGCCTCCGCCTTGGTGCCTCCTACCGGCACCGGATCCGCGGCCGGCGAGACCGATCAGCGCGGGGCCCATGCCTGGGCGCTCGGCCTTGCCCGCCGCTGACGCCTCGTCGCTGCCGAACGGAGCGAGACGCGCGGATGGCCGACCTCGCCCGCCGCACCGTTTCTCGGTGCCTTCCTGGCTCTCGTAGCCGCACGGATGCCTGCCATCGCCTCTGACGGCGTGCTGCCGGTCGCGGCCGGGCGCGCGGTGATCCCGTTCGCGCCTCTCCCTTGGGGCGGCCGGGGCAACAGTCTGGCTGCCGCTGGCGCGGCTTGAGGTCATGGCGGGACGGTAAGGCAGGCGCGTTGGCGCTTCGCTCAGCGGCACAGCGGCAGCCCAGCATCAGGCAGGCAGGGGCCGCCGACAATCGGGCAGCCCCCCATGCTCTCGAACGTGGCCTGCCGCGCGAGTCGCTGCGGAGCGACACTGGCGAATGTAGCTCCCGCCGAGAGGCAGATCAGGCTGAGAGCGAACATCGTGCTCTCACCGCTTCCTCGGCGCACCGGACACGGGCAGGACCATCGACCCGGCACGAAGCCGCCCGGCATCGGTGTGTCGAGACCGCCAAGATCACATCCCTCATCTGAGGGATGTGATCTTGGCTCTCGTGCCGGCGTCAGCCGAATGGCCGTATCGCGCCTCAGCGCTTGCCGTCGTGATCACCATCGCGCATCGCGCCAGTTGGCTCCTGGACATGAGCTTCGAGGAACCAGAGCTGCTTATCGACGCCGCGCGAGACCTCAGTGAAGAGGTCCGCCGTGCCGGCATCGCCCGCCTCGTCGGTGTCGTCGATGTTCTGGCGGACGGCGTTCGCATAGACCGCATAGCGATCGATCAGCGCCGCAAGATGGTCTGCGATCCGATAGGCGTCGAGCGGATACGGTGCGAGCTGCGAGCCAGCGGCCACCGCGGTCGCCGTGCCCCGCGCCGTGCCGCCGAGCTGCGTGATGCGCTCGGCAACCTTGTCGTTGTAATCGTCGAGTTCGGTACGGAACCCATCCAGCATCAGGTGGATGCCGATGAACTGCGGACCCTTCAGGTTCCAGTGGGCCTGCTTGACCGCCAGCGCCAAGTCGATGCCGTCCGCGAGCCGGGCGTTGAGCGCGTCGGTCGAGACCTGCTTCGCGTTGGACTTGGTGCCGTTCTGGGTCTCGTGGAGGCGCTGCCCCTGGGAGGCGTTCGTGTCGGCCATGGTAGGTCCCTTCAAGTTTCAGCAACAGCCGGAAGGCGCTCTGCAGCAGCCTAGGCGACAGCGTCTGGGATGCGCGCGATGAGCGCTCGCTCCCTTCAAGACCGCCATCGGGCGCCGGTTCCTCTGCAACGATCGAACGACGGTGTTGGGCACCGTGGGTGGCTAGAATTGCCGCGCTGCTCGGCGAGCGGGAGCCGGATGAAGAGGCCGAGCCTCGGGCGATCCTCGTGGGGCGACTTCAAGGCGAATGAGGGCTAAAGGCTTCAGGCAGGCGCCGATGCGATTGCACGGCGCCTCAGCTGGCGGGCACAGGCTCGCCATCCCCCACCCTTACGGAGACCGGATTGAAAGAGCCCGAGCAAGGCAGTCCTGAAGCCATCTACGTCTCAGCCATGGTCGGAGAGATGATGCGTCGCGTCCTCGATGACGCCCTTCTCGACCTCGCCAAAGCGAAAGGGCCGAGCTACCTTGACACATTCCTTGAACGTGAACTCGCACGTTACAGCGACCTGTTCCGCGAGCGGGTGGACGACAGGCCCGAGACCACGGATGCGTTGCGAGCTTGGTTCCTCGTGGATGGACAGACAGCCCTACGGGAAGTTGTCGCTCGCGCTATGACCGCTGCGAACCGCGAGTAGTCAGTCTGAGATAGCGCCGCAGCCGATGCCGGATAGGGCGCACTCGGGAAGCGGGTTCCCATGAGGCTGGACCTGCTACAGCAGCTCCCGGCGCCTCACTCCGAAACGTCCCCGGATGATTTCGCTTCACCGCTGTATGGGTCTTGCTTGCAAGGCTCCACCTCGCCGCGCTGGATCACCATGCTCGACCGCCGCTCCTTGATCCTCGCTGCCGGCGCGAGCGCGATCGCAACCAGCGTTTGCGCTCAGCCACGGTCCGAGCGCTTGCGGCTTTGGCCCAGCGCCCCACCGGGTGGGGGCGGCCCGATGGGGACCCAACAGGCCGAGATCGATGGGGCCGCCTTCAACATATCCGAGCCCCTGCTGGACATCTTCATTCCGCCCAAGCCGAACGGTGCCGCGGCACTTGTCGTCGGCGGCGGCGGTTATCGACGCATCGGCCTGGTCAAGGAGGCCTATCCGGCCGCAGGCTGGCTGACCGACATCGGGGTGACGGCCTTCGTCCTCACCTACCGCCTACCCAACGAGGGCTGGGCCGACGGCACCTTGGTTCCCCTGCAGGACGCGCAACGGGCCATGCGGACGATGCGCTCTCGGGCGGAGGCGATGGGGCTCGACCGGAAGCGGATGGGGGTCGTCGGCTTCTCGGCGGGCGGACATCTCGCCGGCACGCTCGCGATGCGTGCCGGCCTACGCACCTACGCGCCGGTGGACGAGATCGATCGGCAGTTGGCCCGTCCCGACTTCGCGGCCCTGATCTATCCGGTCGTCACGCTGGAGCCGCCTTACGACAACACGGGCACCCGGCGGAACCTCGTCGGCGAGCAGCCGAAGCCCGAAGCGCGGACCGCCTGGTCGCTCCAGACACAGTTGCGTCCGGGCTGCCCGCCGCTCTTCCTCGTGCAGACCGACGACGATCCCGTGATCAGTCCGGAGAACAGCCGCATCCTCGACACGGCCTGTCGGCACATGAGCGTCCCGGTCGAGTTCCACCGCTTCAGCAAGGGCGGCCATGGTTTCGGCATTGGGGAGCCGGGCACGCCCGCAAGCGTCTGGCCCACCCTGTGTCATGCGTGGCTCCAGACCCTCGACATGCTGGGTTGAAGGCTGAACGTCGCTTCCGGTGCGCTGATCTCATCCAGATCAGGGGATCATCCGGGCACCGCGATCCGCGAATGGTCGTCGGCTGCATCGGCCGGGCGAACGCGCTCAAGGGGCCCTGGGGGAGCGGGTTTCTGTGACGCACCATGGTTTACTGGGACGCTCGGAACCCGCCTTGACCGTTCCGGTTGCAATGCCGTGCCCGACACCGCTTACCTGCCCCGCATATCCGCGTTTCTCAAGGCCGCAGGACCCGGTCTTGTCGTGATGCTCGCCGACACCGATGTCGGGAGCCTGATCACCGCCGCGCAGAGCGGAGCGCGTTGGGGCTATTCCCTGCTTCTGCTGCAACTCCTGCTCGTGCCGATCCTCTACATCGTTCAGGAACTCACCGTCCGCCTCGGCACGGCGACAGGCCGTGGTCACGGCGCGCTAATCCGAGAGCATTTCGGACCCGCTTGGGCCTGGATTTCATTTGGCGGTCTCGTCGTGGCTGGTATCGGAGCCATCGTCACCGAGTTCTCGGGGATCGCCGGCATCGGTGACCTGTTCGGTGTGCCGCGGATCGTCAGCCTTGGTTTACCGGTGGCGATCCTGCTGTGGCTGGTGTTCACCGGGGGCTACCGGCGTGTCGAGGTGGTAGCCATCGCCGTCGGCTTGTTCGAACTCGTGTTCATCGGACTCGCTATTGCGGCCAAACCTGACCCAGGCGAAATCCTGGCCTCGTTCGCGCACATACCGCTAAACGACGGCGGCTTCCGGGTTCTCATCGCAGCCAATATCGGCGCAGTCATCATGCCATGGATGATCTTCTACCAGCAGTCGGCGATCGTCGATAAGGGCCTTGGCTGGCAACACGCACGCGACTCGCGCCTGGATACCCTCGTCGGTGCGATCATCTCGCAATGCGTGATGGGGGCGATCCTGATCGCGGCGGCCGCCACCATCGGGAAGGGCGGCCGCGGAACAGCCCAAGGGCTCGATACGGTCGGCCAACTAGCAGATGCCTTCACACCGGCGCTGGGCCCATGGCTCGGACACGTCGCCTTTGGGGTCGGCATCATCGCAGCGGCGTTCGTGGCACTCAACGTCGTCGCACTGTCGCTCGCGTGGGGCTTCGGCGACCTGACGGGCCGGGCGCACTCCCTCACCCTGTCGCCGCGTCAGGCACCAGTTTTCTACGGCGCCTTCACCTTAGTTGTGGTCGCCGGTGCGATCGGAGTGCAGCTCGTACCGAACCTTGTAGCGCTCAACGTCGCCGTAGAAGTGATGAACGCGCTCCTGCTGCCGCTGGCCCTCGGCTTCCTCATCCTGCTCGCCACCCGTGCCTTGCCGCCAGACCGGCGGGTCGAAGGCACCTACAAATGGGTGGTCTACGTCGTATCCGGCCTCACGATCGCCTTCGCGATGGTTGGTGTCCTCGATGGGGTTGGGCTGCTCTAGGGCGGTCGCAACCCGATCTCGACGCGGAGTCAGGGCCGCGCCGTCCACTCGTCCGCCGTCAGTTCCGGGCCGGTGACGCAGAGCATGCCGTTCGTGACGATGCCGGAGGCCATCGGCGATCCCTGCCTGCCAGTCCTCGACGTGGATCGTAGGAGGTGCTTGCCGCGGCGAGATTGCCGGGCCGCGTGGACGGAATGGCGCCGAACGATCGTCCCGCGAATGAGAACGGGGCGCCGGCCCGGGAGCCGGGACTGTTCTCGACACGCAATCGCGCGATCGAGGGCACGTTAAGCACCATCCAAGGCGTCGCGGATCCGCCCGGCTCGGATCGGTATGCCAAAGCGGGCTCGCGCCGTGCGGGCGAGGGTTGCGACCTCGGGAGAGGCGGAGCCGGTCAGACGGTTTAGGAGCCCAGAAGCGGCGGCACCGGCGGCCGGAATGGCTGCATCGAAAGCCCCTCCTACCATTGCGCCCGTCAGCGCATTCCCCGCCACGTCGCCTGTCCGACACTACGCTCGCCGGATTTCAAGTCGCACCGGGACGCGTCAGGGCCAGCCGTGACCTGACGCCGTTATGGTCTCCGCGCCTTGAACCTGCTGTCGGTCTCGTAGGTCGCCACGGCCTCGGCTGGGATGCGGTACAGCTTCCCGCCCTACTCATGCATTGCCGGCGATGCGGCAGCAGCAGATGGGGCATTGGAAAGCGGCGGATCGGACTACAGCGCAGCGGTGAGCGGGGATAACCTTTGAAGCCCGGCAAAAGCTATACCACACCTATTGCGTTCGATCCGACTTCGGATAGAATAGAATTCGTTCCAGTCCATCTAGAATTAAACAACTCAAGCGCGCCCCAAAAGGCGCGCTTTTTTGTTTCTTGCCCCGATTTTTAGACGGTCGGGTTCGGAAAACGACAAACGCCCCAGGAGGTTTCTCCTGGGGCGTTGTTTGATCGACCGACCCATCCAACCGAACCGCGGCTCTGGGCGAGCCGCGGCGGATCCGGCAGGTCCTAGTACGAGCCGAACTTGTAGTTCAGGCCGGCGCGCACGACGGCGAACTCGGTGCTGTTGTTGCGGTTCAGGCCGCTCTGCACGACGGTCACGCCCGGCGAGGTCAGGGTCACGGTGCCGGTCGAGTTGGAGGCGAAGGCGCCGTTGTTGCGGCCGCCCTGGTCGAGGTTCACGTACAGGCCTTCCACCTTCAGCGTCACGGCCGAGGAGCGGAAGAAGTTCAGGAACGAGTCGGTCGGCAGGGCGTACTCGACGCCGGCGCCGGCGGCCCAGCCGGTCTGGAAGTCGTTGCGGGACACGCCCGAGCCGAAGTCACGGCCGCCGCCGCTGCCGTAGGCGAAGCCGCCGGTGCCGTACACGAGGGTGCGGTCGAAGGCGTAGCCGAGGCGACCGCGCACGGTGCCGAAGTAGTCGAGGCTGGAGAGGCCCGACGGGTTGTAGATCAGGTTGCCGGGCAGGATGCCGCCGCCAGCGACGGTGGCCGACGAGAAGCGGTTGCGGTTCTGGCCGAAGTCGACGTACTGCGCGTCGGCCTCGATGCCGATCACGACGCCCGAGCCCGGGGTGAACTGGTAGTTGTAGCCGACCTGGCCACCGCCGGTGAAGCCATCGTTGCCGCGGCTGCCGCCGAAGGCGAGCACGCCAGCGCGGTTACCACCGGCCGGGCCGGCGAAGATCGCGTTCTGCGGCGAGACACCGACGACGGTGGCGCCGCGGTTGTCGTTGGCATCAAAGCCGTAGCCGGCATTGATACCGAAGTAGGCGCCCGTCCAGGTGAACACCGGAACCGGGGTGAACACCGGCGGCGGGGCGCGACGCGGAAGGTCGGCGGCGGACGCGGCAGCGGTGAGAGCCGTGAAGGCTGCGAGGGACGTAAGGATCTTGTTCATATGTCGGGTGCCGATCGGTGTGCCTAGTTGACTGCTAGATACCCTTTTCCCGCGCAGTTGCTGTAGCGACTAAGACACACCTGCAATCCCTCTATTCTGATCCAATCACGCCCTCGCATCATGAGGCGCGCCCCGCCATCCGCACGCTTTCACGTAAGTCCCTGGTGGGCAAACAGCCCTGCTGTCTCGGCCTGGCTTTCCTGGGTCGCACTACGCGCGTTACCCCCAAAGTTCACACCCTGACTGACTGCCGAAGGGATCCGCTTCGAGGGCGCTGCAGTCGGGCGCCTGGCTGGCCCGTGGGCGCAGTTCGGTGCCACCGAATAGGTCGCCCAGCGCACGGCGCCGGAACGGCGTTCGCCGCCGCTGATGCTCGGGCCGGTCGTGGTTCACGCGGCAGCACGGTGAGGCTCTTGCCCTTCCCGTCACGCCAGGCGCCAACCTCGGCATTCCGCCACCGCCCGTCGCCCAGGTGGGAGACCATGTGCCCATGCGGTCGTCCGCAGCCCTCGCAGGCGCCGCCGGCACGCCGGAACCGGACCATGGCCGACAGCTCGCGCCCGTCGATCGGGTAGGAACAGCGGTCTGGATAGCTCGGCGGCCATCGATCTGCCGGCTGTGGTCTGCGCCGCATTCGCGGTCGGCAAATCCGTCCCGAGCCGTCAGGTGGCGCTGGCCTCTGCTAAGGCCGCCAGGACGTCCGAGAGGTTCCTCTCGGCTCTCTCGTGGACACGGTCCAGGGCACGCTGGGCCGCGAGCGCGCCGGTGCCCCCGGCGGCGATCAGGGCCAGCATGTCCCGATACGTACCCTCGCCGCCCTCGCGATCGACGCGAAGCCTGGCCAGGTTGTGGATGGTGCGCGTCCGCAGGTTGTCGTCGAGCGCTCCCAGCAGGGTCCGAAATTCCGTATCGCGTGGCTGGCAGGTATAGGGGTCGATCATCAGGCCTGCCGCCTCGCGCGGATCATCCAGGCATCACGGTCCGCACGTGCCACGGCCAACTCCATCTGCAATTCCTCGACACGGGCATGCATCTCGCCGGCATCGACGGCGGTCTCGATTAAGAGTTCCTGAGCCTCGGCGAGCGCCGCGCGCAATTCCGCGTTCTCGGTCGCGAGCGCTAGGACCAGCGTCGTCGTCTCGTCGCTCATCCCTCAGCAACCCATCTGATCCACCGTGGACGCCGCCGCATCCGCGGCCAGCAGGTCGCTCGATCTGTTGCGACGGTCCTGTTTGCCCCTTCGAGCAGGGCCGCCGCCTACATTCCAGCCGACAACCTGCTCTCGCACCCTCGTGACCCGACGTTGGGCGGACCCAGTGCGTACACGGGCCGACAGGGTCAGGTGCAACCCGATTCCGTCAGCGGCTGCCGAAAATTATTTTCGACCGCTGACCGCGCACGCCATTTCGACTTTCATACGCCGGCCGGATCGTAGGGGCTCCATTCAACGGAGCCACGCCGATGCCTCTCGCGAGGGACGGCGCCTGAAGGACAACCGCGGTCGCTACGTGCCGCCGGATCGGGGCGATCCGAACGGCGCGGAGGTTGGCTGGAAGGCCCCGGCCACGTTCCTGGAGCGGCTGCCGAAGGATCGGCCGCCGACTGGGAGTAGCGGGGGAGCACGAGGGGTTGGGTGCCAGCGGCTGTTTGTGCGACGCCCGTGTCGGGAGTCCATACCCCCGAGAGCGAGCGGGCTTCCGGCAACGGTGGCAGATCTGAGCGCCGAGGTTATCGAGCATCTGACGCTACATATGTCAGCGCTCCTCGGCATGTTGTGTTTCAACCGCCACAACGGTCTCTCAATAAAGAACCGCCGCGCGGAAGCGATATCGATTAAAGGCAATAAGAAGCGCGCCAGGTAGACACATCAGTATATTTTAGGCTTCTTGGACATGCTCACACCGTGAGCCCGGGATAGCGGTTCCGGAACGAAGCCAGGCGAAATGAAAGCGTCATGACGGGTCCGAGCAAGCGATACCCCTGGGAGAGCCCCTCCGAACTCGAAGCGCCTACGAATGTGACCTCCTCGACCGACACCCACCTGGCCAACGTGTTGAGGTTGGTCGGGCCTCTCGACGACATCGGTGGTGGAGGCGCTCCCACCCGTCGTTCCTCGCCACAGGATTGGTCGAAGCTGATCGAGCGGGTTCGGCATGCGGCCAATCACGCCCGCGAGGTCGAGGCGCAGGCTCAAGAACAGGAGCTGCGCGTCCAGGAGGTGCTTGACCGCGTCCGCGAAGATGTCCGCAACGCCGCCGAGCGGGTCCGAGTCGCTGAGGCGCGCACCGCTGAAATTCAGAGCCGTGCCGACGCCATGCTGAAGCTGGCCGACGAGAGGGTAAAGGCGGCCGAAGAGCGAGCGCGGATCGCGGAGGAGTGGCTCACACGCGTCTACGACACGATCGCGAGCGAGTTCACCCTTGAGCCGGATGTGAAGAGAACTGCGTGATGCCGAACTCAGCTCAGCGTCCTGCAATCACCGTCCGCCCGGCCGGACGTGATATCCCGGCCGACGATGCTTGGCGCAGCAGCTCCGAGCTGGCGGCCGGGCTGCCTTCCAACAGCAAGATCGTACCCCTCTTCGTGGAGCCGGGCATCTCACCGCCACGGCTTGCGGATGTCGGTCCTGGCGAAACCGACTGGCCTGCCGCGCTCGACCTGATCCGCGACGTTGGAGACCGCGTGCGCCGGGCACGCGATTTCGCGCAGGAGGTGTCCCGCCAGTCTCAGTCGATCATTCGCCGTAGCCTCAAGCAGACCGAAGAGGCCGAACGGCGCGCCGAGGCTGCCGAAGCTTCAGCGGCCGCGGCCATCGCACGTGCCGAGAGGGCTGAGGAACTGGCTCGGCTGTCGGAAGCCAGGGCGAAGCTTGCAGAGAAGCAGGCAGAGGCCGCCAAGGCTGAAGAGGCTGAAGCTCAACTATGGCTCAGGCGCGTGCATGCTTGCCTCAAGGACGAGTTCAAAGACCTGACCGAAGATCCGACCTGACCGTATCAACTGCCGTGAGGTGGCAGGGCATCGAACCGAGCCTCCGGCCCACCGTGGGCATCGGCGGCCGCCGATGCGAATTCTCGCTGCCGCCCGGTCCAGTGGCGCCGAGCGCCCGCGCTCGTTCGAGACAGCGGGTTGTGAGCGGCCATGGTCGTCGCCGCGTCCTCGAGGAAGGCGGCGATGACCGCCCGGTCCGCCATATGCGCCGCGGTTCGGAGTGATGCTGCGAGCTGGCGCAGCGCACGGTCTGCGCAAGGCGGGCGCGCGGCGGAGGAGGGCGCCACGGAGGCCGAATTGAACGCCTGGTTCGGATGGGCTGAGGGGAGCCGCGAGCGCGACCTACCTGCGCGGAGCCGACCGAGCGAAACTCGCCGAGCGGGTCGCAGAGAGGGCAGCAGCTCGAATGTCCATCTCCGCTTCTCCTGAACCGGTGCGGGGTTCGGAGCGAAAAGATCAATCCGAAAAATGGCTTGGAGAAGTGATGGCTCCCCGAGCAGGACTCGAACCTGCGACAAGGCGATTAACAGTCGCCTGCTCTACCAACTGAGCTATCGGGGATCACGGGGGGTGATCTACACAGCGTCGGTACGGCGCGCAAGGGCCTCGGGTGGATGTTTTGCATTTCGCGCGGGCTGCCTCGGGCGGCGCGAATGGAACCTCGGCAACAGCGTTGCGCCGGGGCCACGAGGCGGCCGCGCCACGAGGCGCAGGCTTCGCGTCGCGATGCCGGAGGACGCGCAACGCCTGCGATCGATCGCCGGGGATGGGTCAAGGAAAAGTAGATGGGAGGGACGTGACGTGGAGGCCTCGCCCGGAATCGAACCGGGGTGCAAGGATTTGCAGTCCTCTGCGTAACCACTCCGCCACGAGGCCTCGTCGCTCCGGCGCGGCCGTCGAAACGGGGCGCCCGCAAGATCCCGTGCCGGGCGGCCGGCGCGGGGTGAGGGGTCTCTAGCAGACGAGGCGGGCGCTGAGCAACGGGCGCGAGGCCGTATCTCCGCAGGATCGTCGGGCATTCGCGCTTTCGAAGGACCGCCGGCCGTCGAAAGCCACCGAGCCCTCAGGCCTGCCACACCCGCGGCAGCGCCACGCCGCGGTAGCGGACGAGCAGGCGGGCGGCGACGGCGCGCAGCGGCCCGAGATCGGTGGCGAGGAGGCGGATCGCGAGGTGGCCGTTCCAGGCGCTCGCGCCGGCCTCGACCCCCGAGCCGGCGTTCGCGCCGCATTCCGCCAGCAGGCCCCGGGCCTCGTCCAGGCGCGCCTCCGCCCCGGGGGAGAGGTCGAGCACCGTCGCGCAGGCCCTGGCGCCGCCGCCGATCGCGGGCCGCGCGAGGCGGGCGGCGATCGGTCCGTCGAGGCGCAGGCTGTCGGCGTAGACGAGGCGGCCGCCCCGCCGGATGCGCCAGACGTCCTCGAACAGCCCCGCCTCCACCCGCTCGCCGCGGGCGGCCCGGCCGAAGGCCACGGCCTCGAACACCAGGAGCCCGGCATCGGGGGCGAGATCGGCCTCGAAGCGCCGCCGCAGGCGGGCGCGGTCGAACACGATCGTCTCCTGCGGCAGCCAGGCCAGCCGGGCCCCCGGGCCGAGGGCGACGCGGTTCGCGATTTGGCTCACCGGCCCGTCCGAGCGGTAGATCTTCTCCGCCGCGGTCGTGGTGAGGACGAGGCCGGCCCCGGCCTCGAGCGCGAGCGAGACCGCGAAGTCGTCGCCGCAGGCGATCCCGCCGGCGGTGTTGACCAGGATCGCCTCCGCGGCGCCCCCATGCGCGCGCGGGAAGCGCAGGCGCGAGGGGCCGGATTCGGCGAGGTCCGCGATCCGCGTCGCCGTGCCGGCGCCGTCGGCGGCGACGCGCAGCATCACCCGGCCGACCGAGCGCTGGCGCGCCGGCGCGGTCTCGGGCGAGACGGCGTCGGTCCGGTCCGAAACGGCGAGCCGGTCGCTCATCCGCGCGTCGCGGGCGCACGCACGGCGGCGATCGGGGTCGGGCGGTCGAGGATGCGGCGGCCGAACAGGCTCGCGACCAGTTCCACCAGCACGCGGGCGCTGCGGCCGCGCTCGTCGAGGAACGGGTTGAGCTCGACCACGTCGAGCGAGCCGACGAGGCCGGAATCGTGCAGCATCTCCATGATCAGGTGCGCCTCGCGGAACGTCGCCCCGCCGGGCACCGTGGTGCCGACGGCCGGCGCGAGGCCGGGATCGAGGAAGTCGATGTCGAAGCTGACATGGAGGTGGCCCGAGGCCTCGGCGACCCGCTCCAGGCTGCGCCGGAGCGGCGCCACGACGCCGAACTCGTCGATGTGGCGCATGTCGGTGACCTCGACGTTGCGCGCGGCCACGAGGGCTCGCTCGCCGGCATCGATCGAGCGCAGGCCGAACAGGTGGACGCGGGTCGGGTCGAGGGCCGGGCGGTCGGGGTCGGCGAACAGGTCGGACAGGCCCGGCTCGCCGCAGAGCGCCGCCAGCGGCATGCCGTGCAGGTTCCCCGAAGGCGAGGTCTCCGGGGTGTTGAAGTCGGCATGCGCGTCGAGCCAGAGCACGAAGAGCGGCCGGCCGGTCCGCGCGCAGTGGCGCATCGCCCCCTCGACGGTCCCGAGCGACAGGCTGTGATCCCCGCCGACGACCACGGGCAGGTCGCCCGCGTCGAGGGCGGCCTCGACCTGGCGGGCGAGCACCCGGGTCCAGGCCGCGACCGCGGGCCTGCCGACCGCGTCGGCCGGCCCGTCGGGCACCGCATCGCCATGGTCGGCCACCGCGTGGCCGAGGTCGCGCAGGGTGCGGATGAGGCCCGCGGTGCGCAGGGCGGCCGGGCCCATCACGGAGCCGGGCTCGCTGGTGCCGACCTCCGTCGGCGCGCCGAGGATCGCGATACGTTCCGGGCCGTCCATCCCCACCTCGTCCGTACGGAACCGTGCCGGTTCCTGCGCCGTGCGGCGTGACACGCTTGCGCGACGAGCCCGTGTCGGGGCCGCCGCCTCGGGCCTCGGCCGGGAGCGGCCGGCGACACCAAGGCCTGCCATGCGAAGGCTCACGCCGCGATAGGGCATGCGCAAGCCGCGGGCCAGCGGCCGGCCCGGCGCGGGGAAACGGGCGGGGCCCCGGGCGGTTGGCAGGGACGCCGGCCGCGGCGCCGCGAGGGAGATCGCCCATGCCGAACCGTTTGCAGACCGTCGGGTGCCGCGCTTTCGCCTGCGCCGCGGCGATCCTGCTCGCGCCCGCGGCCGTGGCGCAGACCACGCCGGCGGCGGGCGCCGCCCGCATCGCCGAGCACATGGAGGTGGTCGGCGCCGACGGGGCGCATGTCGGCACCGTCGACAAGGTCGAGAACGGCACCATCGTCCTGGCCGAGACCGACCGGGATGCCGGCGGACGCCATCACGCCGTGCCGATCGCGTGGATCGGCACGGTGGACGGCAAGGTGCTGCTGACGAAGCCGGCGGCCGAGGCGAAGGCGCAGTGGGATCGGGCGGACAAGCCGACGGACGGGCCGAAGCGCTGAGCCGGGCGCTACTCGGCGACCGCCTCGGTGACCTGGACGCGGCCGGCATCCTCGATGATCGCGGCGGCGGCGGCCTTGGCGAGCATGGCGTAGCCGCGGTCGGCCATGTGCAGGCCGTCGGCGGAGAAGAGCTGGCTGTGGGTCAGCTTGCCGTCGCGGATCCAGCCGCGCATCAGGTCGGCGCGGCGGATCACCGGCACGTCGAGCGCGTCGCCGATCTCGCGCACCGCGTCGCGGAAGCGGTCGGAGCCGGGGGTGGCGTCGAGCTTCGGGCACCATTGCGGCTCCATCAGCACGACGTCGATGCCGGCCTCCTGCATCCGGCGCACGGCGCTGACCGTCGCCTCGCGGAAATGCTCGATGGTGACGCCGCGCAGCGGGTCGTTGCTGCCGGTCTGCCAGATCACGAGCTGCGGCTCGGCGGCGATCACGTCCCGCTCGAGCCGGCGCAGCATGTCGTCGACGTGCTCGCCGCCGATGCCGCGGTTCAGCACCGTGATGCTCGCGGCGACGCTCGGCAGGGCGGCGCGGAGATCCGCCTGCAGGCGGGCGGGATAGGCGTTGGCCGGCGTGCTGGCGCCGATGCCCTCGGTCGAGGACGAGCCGAAGGCGACGATGCGCAGCGGTGCGCCGATGGCGATCTGCCGGGCGACGTGCGGCAGGTCGATCTCGGCGACCGCATCGCCGAGGCCGAAATCGAACGGGGCCGGGAGGAGGTCGGCGTAGGCGAGCACCGCGCTCGGCAGGACGAACAACCCGGTGAGCAGGGCGACGCCGCGAATCAGTCCCCGCAGGGGTTTCGTGACGCGGCGGGCGGACGCGGTGTTCGGCACGGGCACCATCGGAGCGTTCGGGCTTGCGGGATCCGAATACGATCCTACGGGGCCGACCGAAAGGTCCCGTCTGCAACACCTGTTGAATTCCGATTGAATTCGTAACGCAAAATTAAGGCTGAATTCCGGTGATACCTGTTCGGACGCCCGCGCCGCGGCTCGTCGGCTTCGCCGATCAGTTCGCCGGCGGCGTGAGCACGAGCTTGCCCACGAACGGCGCGTTCTTGTTGGCCGTGCTGGTGCAGGCGAAGTCGTGGTCGCCGGCCTCGAGCGTCCGCACGCGCAGGGTGCCCTGGCCGTCCCGCTTGATCAGGTAGCCCTTCTCGCTCGCCACGTGGACGAGGTCGCCGTCGGCATGGAGCACGTGGCCGTTCTCGAACAGCCCCGCCGCTGTGATCGTCACCGGCGTGTCGGCGTGGCTGACCACGTGCAGCGCGACGTCGGTGTTGGCGGGCAGGCGCAGCTCCGCCGGCGCGCAGACCGGCTTGCCGCCCTCGGCGGTGATCGTCAGCTCGACCGGCGGCATCACGGCGCTCGACGGCGCGGGCAGGGGCTTGCCCTGGGCATGGCCCGCGGCGGTCCCGAGGACGAGGAGGGCGGCCGCGGCGAGGTCGCGTCGAAGATGCTGCATGAAGGTCCGTCCGGAGAAGCGTGAGCGAAGGGCATCGCGCGGGGTCGCGCGGCCTCGGGATAGGAGCGGAATGGCAGCAGGCGCCGGCGAGTTCCGGCACGCGACGCCGCACCGGCGGCTCGCGACGGGGTCGGGCAGGCGCTCAGATGTAGGCGGAGGCGAGCGTCGGCGCGCGCCCGAGCGCGTGAGCCAGCACCTCGAGCGCCTGGGCGACCTCGGCGCGGGCGCCGACGCCGCCGAGGCAAATCCGCACCGCCTCGGGGGCGGGGCCCGCGGCGCAGAAGGCGTCGCTCGCGACGACGCCGAGCCCGGCGGCGCGGCCCTGGCTGGCGAAGGCCGAGCGGGTCCAGCCCTCGGGCAGCCGCATCCAGAGATGGAAGCCGTTCGGATCGGAGCGGACCAGCTCCCCCGGCAGCAGGCGGGCGGCGATGGCCTGGCGCGCCTGCGACTCGGCGCGGACGAAGCCGAGCACCGCCTCGCCGGTGCCGTCGAGGATCCAGCGCGTGGCGAGCGCCGTGGTGAGCGGCGAGGCCATCACGGTCGCCGCGCGCAGGGTCGAGGCCAGCGGCAGCGCCGCGCGGGCGCTCGGCGCGACGCAGTAGGCGAGGCGCAGCCCGGCCCCGAGGCACTTGGCGAGGCCGGCGACGTAGTAGGTGATCTCGGGGGCCAGCTGCTGGAAGCTCGGGGGCGGGTCCGGGCAGACGAAGCCGTAGGCGTCGTCCTCGACGATCGCCACGTCGTAGCGGCGCGCCACCGCGAGGATCGCCTCGCGCCGGCCCCGGCCGATCGTCTGGGTAGTCGGGTTCTGCAGCGTCGGGTTGAGGTAGAGCGCCTTGGGCGCGAGCCGGGTGCAGGCGGCCGCGAAGGCGTCGGGCTCCAGCCCGTCCGCGTCCGTCGGCAGGCCGACGAGCCGCAGGCCGCGATGGGCCGCGAGCGAGCGGATGCCGGCATAGGTCAGCGCCTCGGTGCAGAGCACGTCGCCGGCCTGCGCCACCGAGCCGAGGATCGCGTCGAGGGCGCTGTGCGCGCCGGGGCAGAGCAGGAGCCGGTCGTGGCCGGCGACGACCCCGCGCCGCGCGAGCCAGAGCCCGCCGGCCTCCTTGTCGGCGTCGGTGCCGCCGAAGCCCTGGTAGCGCAGGAGGTTGGGCAGGTCGTCGGCGATCGCCGCGACGCCGGCCCGCATCCGCGCCTGCAGCCGCGGGTCGTCGGGCTCGGGCGGCAGGTTCATCGAGAAGTCGACCGCGCCGCGGCGGCGCGGCAGGGCCGGGCGGGGCGCCTGGAGGCTGCGCGCCGGATCGCACACGAAGGTGCCCTGGCCGACCCGCGACTCGACGAGGCCGCGGCCTTGCGCCTCCACGTAGCCGCGGGCCACCGTGGTGAAGTTCAGGGCGAGGCGGGCCGCGAGCACCCGCTGCGGCGGCAGGCGCTCGGCGACCGCGAGCTTTCCCGTGCGGACGTCCTCGGCGATCGCCTCGACGATGGCGAGGTAGTGCGGCTTGCCGAAGCGCCGCAGGTCGGGGCACCAGCCGTCTTCCGGGCGCGATCCCGGAGCGGGCGCCCCGGAGACGCGTGATTTCGGCGTCGCGCGGCTCATGTTCGCCTCCCGACCGGTCAGGATGCAGTCAATCGTCGATTGATCGGGAGCAATCGGCGTGCCGTACGCCCGAGCGCTGCGAACCGCGCGAGCGATACGGTCAATCCGGTCAAGTACTCGCCAGAGAATTCACAATAATGGCGCCCATTTTATCGGCAGATGCCGCGTCGTTCGGCGCCGTTTCCAAACAGACGTCGATCGCGCCGTATCGACCATTGACCGCATGATTGACCGCATCCCGCACCGGGCGCCGAAACGGCACGTCGTCGGCGTCCCGCTGGCACGGGGATTGCCATCCTCGATTGAACCTGCGGCCGGGATCATTCGATCCGCCGCAGGTCGCGATGCACAAGAGGGAGTGCGGCCGATGCCTGCCGTCAGCACCGACAAGCACAAGAAGGGCGATTACTTCGTCGATTACGAGGAGAAGGTCTTCGAGGACGTGAAGGCCGAGCCGGGGCAGAAGGCCCTGGTGACCTTCCACACCGTCGCGTTCGAGGGCTCGATCGGCTTCGTGAACCTGCTCCAGGCCACGCGCCTCCAGCGCAAGGGCTTCGACACCTCGGTGCTGCTCTACGGCCCCGGCGTGACGCTGGGCATCCAGCGCGGCTTCCCGACGCTCGGCGACGAGGCGTTCCCGGGCCACCTCAACATGAACAACCAGATCGCGAAGTTCATCGCCGAGGGCGGCAAGGTCTATGCCTGCCGCTTCGCGCTCCAGGCGCTCTACGGCCACGGCGAGCCCTCGCTGATCGAGGGCATCCGCCCGATCGCGCCGACCGACGTCCTCGACATCGTGCTGCTGCACAAGCGCGACAACGCCGTGATCATCGACACCTGGACCGTCTGAGCGGCCGGCCGCCGGCACCCATCACGAGCGAGGAGGCGGACAATGGCGGAGCCGCGCATCGTCCGGGCCGCCGCGGTCCAGATCGCGCCGGACCTGGACCGGCCCGAGAACACCCTGGAGCGCGTGCTGAACGCGGTCGCGGACGCGGCGGGGAAGGGGGCGCGCTTCGTCGTCTTCCCCGAGACCTTCGTGCCGTACTACCCGTACTTCTCCTTCGTCAGCCCGCCGGCGATGCAGGGGGCGGAGCACCTGCGGCTCTACGCGCACGCGGTCGTGGTGCCCGGCCCCGTCACCGAGGCGGTCTCGGCCGCCGCCCGCCGCCACGGCATGGTGATCGTGCTCGGCGTCAACGAGCGCGACCACGGCACGCTCTACAACGCGCAGTTGATCTTCGACGCCGACGGCAGCCTGGCGCTCAAGCGCCGCAAGATCACGCCGACCTACCACGAGCGCATGATCTGGGGGCAGGGCGACGGGGCGGGTCTCGCCGTGGTCGACACCGCCGTCGGCCGCGTCGGCGCGCTCGCCTGCTGGGAGCACTACAACCCGCTCGCCCGCTACTGCCTGATGGCCCAGCACGAGGAGATCCACGCGGCCCAGTTCCCGGGCTCGCTGGTCGGCCAGGTCTTCGCCGACCAGATGGAGGTGACCATCCGCCACCACGCGCTCGAAGCCGCCTGCTTCGTGGTCAACGCCACCGGATGGCTCTCCGAGGACCAGATCGCCAAGGCCTGCCCGGAGGAGGGCTTGCGGGGCGCGATGCGCGGCGGCTGCTTCACGGCGATCGTCTCGCCGGAAGGGCGGCTGCTCGCCGAGCCCCTGCGCGCGGGCGAGGGGCTCGTGATCGCCGACATGGACCTCGCGCTCGTGACCAAGCGCAAGCGGATGATGGACTCGGTCGGCCATTACGCCCGGCCCGAGCTGCTCAGCCTCAACCACGACGCGCGCCCGGCGCTTCCCGTGACGACGACGCCTCCCGCGACGAACCGCCTTCCCGCGACGACCCGGAGTTCAGACCATGGACAGCCCGCTCCTGACCGGTTCGACCGCCCCGTCGCCGGCCTCCCCGGCTCCGGGCCCAGCGGCGCCCGGCCTTCCGACCGAGCGGCTGATCAACGCGCTGCAATCCTACGGAGTCCGGCTGGCTGACAGCCGCCCCGGCGTCCAGAGCCGGCGCGGCGGGGCCGGCCCCTCCGACCACAAGGCGATGACGATCTCGGGCCGCACGGTGATGGTGCCGGTCCACACCGCCACCGCCTTCGAATCGCCCTTCCTCGTGCAGCGCCCGGGGCCGGACGGGTTCAGCCTGATCGAGCACGACGGCGCGGTGGTCGGGCGGGTGACCTTCCCGGACAAGCCGCGCTTCTACGCGCTCCAGACCTTCGACGGGGTGCCGTATTCCAAGATCGCGGTGCTGCACGGGCGCGACGTCCTCGCGACCACCGTGCTGCAGACCTGCATCCGCTACCAGAGCCGCACGAGGACCTGCCAGTTCTGCGCGATCGGCCAGTCGCTGGCGGCCGGCCGCACGGTCGCGCACAAGAGCCCGCAGCAGCTCGCCGAGGTGGCCCGCGCCGCGGTGCTGCTCGACGGCGTCAAGCACATGGTGATGACCACCGGCACGCCGAACGCCACCGACCGCGGCGCCGCGGTCCTGTGCGAGAGCGCCTTCGCGGTGAAGGCCGCGGTGGACCTGCCGATCCAGGCGCAGTGCGAGCCGCCCGACGACGACCGCTGGTTCACCCGCATGCGGGCCTCGGGCATCGACGCGCTGGGCATGCACCTCGAGGCGGTGACGCCGGAGGTCCGCAGCCGGATCATGCCCGGCAAGGCGAGCGTCCCGCTGGAGCGCTATCTCGAGGCCTTCGCCGCCGCGGTGCCGGTGTTCGGGCGGGGCCAGGTCTCGACCTACATCCTCGCGGGCCTCGGCGACGCGCCCGAGGCGATCCTCGGGATGGCCGAGCGGCTCGTCGCGCTGGGGGTCTACCCGTTCGTGGTGCCGTTCGTGCCGATCTCGGGCACGCCGCTGGAAAGCCACCCGGCCCCGTCCCCCGACTTCATGCACGCGATCCTGAAGCCGCTGGCCGGGATGCTGGCGCGGGCCGACCTCCGCTCGGCCGACATCAAGGCCGGCTGCGGCCGCTGCGGCGCCTGCTCGGCGCTCTCCGCCTACGAGCGGAGGCCTTGAGATGTTCGAGCCGGTCGCCCCGTATCGCGCGAGCCTGTTCCGGGTGAAGTTCGCCACTGCCCCCTGGGAGCGGCGCGCCTGCGCGCGCCTGCGCCGCGCGGTGTTCTGCGCCGAGCAGGGCCTCTTCGCGGAAAGCGACGCGGATGCGCTCGATGCGCACGCGATCCCGATCTGCGCCCTGTCGACGCTCGGCGGCGACCCGGACGCGGTCGTCGGCACCGTCCGCATCCATGCGGCGCCGGAGACGCCCGGCGAGTGGTGGGGCTCGCGGCTCGCCGTCGAGCGCGGGCATCGCCGGGTCGGGGCGCTCGGCGCCGGGTTGATCCGGGTCGCGGTGTCCTCGGCCCATGCCCGCGGCTGCACGCGCTTCCTCGCCCACGTCCAGGCCGGCAACGCCGCCCTGTTCGCCGGCCTGCACTGGGACGACCTCGGCGCGGTCGACCTGCACGGCCGGCCGCACCGGCTGATGCGGGCCGACCTCGCCCACTACCCGCCGATGCACGATCCCGAGCACGGGCTCGTCACCCTGCCGCGCGGGCGGCCGGCGACGGCCGCGTGACGGCGCCCCCCAGCCTCGACGCCATCGCCCGCGCCGTCCGCGAAAGCCGCGGGCTGGCGCACAAGCGCGACATCGACGCGGTCGTCGGGAGGCTCGGGATCGGCCGGCTCGGCGCGCGCGGCCTCGCGGTCCCGGCCGGGGACGACTGCGCCGCGATCCCCGACGGCGACGGCCACCTCCTGCTGGCGATCGAGGGCTTCCTCGACGGGTTCGTCGCCGCCGACCCGTACTTCGCCGGATTCTGCGGCGTGATGGTCAACGTCAGCGACATCGCGGCGATGGGCGGGACGCCGGTCGCGGTGGTCGACGCCCTGTGGAGCCGCGACCAGGACCACGCCGACCCGGTGCTCGCGGGCCTGCGGGCCGGCGCCGAGGCCTACGGCGTGCCGGTGGTCGGCGGCCACACCAACACCCGCAACGGCGCCGAGCACCTCGCGGTGGCGATCCTCGGCCGGGCCGGCCGGCGCCTGCTCACCAGCTTCGACGCCGCCCCGGGGGACGTGCTGATCGCCGGCATCGACCTGCGCGGGCGCTTCCGCGAGCCCCATCCGTACTGGGACGCCGCGACCGGCGCGCCGCCGGAGCGCCTGCGCGGCGACGTCGCGATCCTGGCGGGGCTCGCGGCCGACGGCCTGGCGCGGGCCGCCAAGGACATCAGCATGGCCGGGCTCGTCGGCACCGCGCTGATGCTGATGGAATGCTCCGGCGTCGGCGGCCGGATCGACCTCGACCGGCTCCCGATCCCCGACGGCGTCGCGCTGGAGCGCTGGCTCACCGCCTTTCCGAGCTTCGGCTACCTCGTCGCGGCCGCCCCCGCCGAGGTGCCCGCGGTCGTCGGGCGCTTCACCGAACGCGGGATCGCGGCCGCCGCGATCGGCAGCCTCGACGCGAGCCGGGTCGCGCGGGTGGCGCGCGGGACGGAGGAGGCGGTGGTGTGGGATTTCGGCAGCTCGCCGCTGATCGGCTGCGGCGCGACCCGCGGCGAGGAAGCGTGAACCCATGCCGCGGCAGCTGCGCATCGCGATCCTGACGCATTCGACCAACCCGCGCGGCGGCGTGGTGCATGCCCTGGCGCTGGCGGAAGCGCTGTGCGGGCTCGGGCACGAGGCCAGCGTGCACGCCCCCGACCCCACCGGCGGCGGCTTCTTCCGCCCCGCGCGCTGCCCCACCGTCTCGGTCGCGGCCAAGCCCGCGGCCGGGACGACGGTCGAGCTCGTCCGGGCGCGGATCGCCGACTACCTCCGCCATTTCGCGACGCCGGCGGCCTGCGACTTCGACCTGTTCCACGCCCATTGCGGCATCGGCGGCAACGCGCTCGCGACCCTGGCCCGCCGCCGCCTGATCCCGGGCTTCGTGCGCACCGTCCACCACGTCGACGCGTTCAGCGATCCGCAGCTCGCACAGTGGCAGGACCGGGCGATCCTGGACGCGCAGGCGCTGCTCTGCGTCAGCGCCGGCTGGAAGGGCGTGCTCGCGAGCGATTACGGGGCCGAGGCGACGATCGTCGGCAACGGGATCGACACCGACGCCTACGCACCCGAGCCGGCCGACGACGACGCGGCGGTCGCGGCGCGCTTCGGCCTCGGGACCGGCCCAGTGCTGCTCGCCGTCGGCGGCTTCGAGGCGCGCAAGAACACGCTGGGCATCGTCGCGGCGTTCGCCGCGTTCCGGGCCTCGCACCCGGAGGCGCAGCTCGTGGTGGCGGGCGGCGCCTCGCTCCTTGACCACGCGGATTACCGGGCCCGCTGCCGGGACGCGCTGGCGCGGGCGGGTCTCGCCGTCGGGCCCGGGCAGGCGGTGGTCGAGACCGGGCCGGTGGCGCAGGCCGTCATGCCGGCCCTCTACCGCCGCGCCGACGCCCTGGTGTTCCCGTCGCTGAGCGAGGGGTTCGGCCTCTGCGTGCTCGAGGCGATGGCGAGCGGCACCCCGGCGATCGTCTCCGACTGCGCGCCGTTCACCGAGTATCTCGGGCCCCGCGACGCCCTGTTCGTCGATCCCGACAACGCCGCCTCGATCACCCGCGCGATGAAGGCCGCCCTCGACCCGGAGGTCCGGGCGCGCCTGATCCCGGCCGGGCTCGCGATCGCCAAGACCCATCCCTGGCGGCTCTGCGCCGAGCGGCACCTGCCGGCCTACGCCGCCTGCGCGCGCCGGCGCTTGGAGACGTCCCATGCCTGAGATGCGCTTCCACATCCGCTGGCCCGACGGCGCCCGCGAGGCCTGCTACTCGCCCTCCCTGGTGATCAAGGACCACCTCGCGGTCGGCCAGGACTATCCGCTGGCTGAGTTCGTCGCGCTGAGCCGCACCGCGCTCGGGATCGCGAGCGAACGGGTGCGCGAGCGCTACGGCTTCCCCTGCGGCCGGGCGCTCGCGCAGCTCGCCCGGATCGAGGAGGGCGCGCGCCGGCAGGCGCCGGGCACCGTCCACGTCGAGGCCTTCGAGGAATGACCGTTCGCGAGGAATGACCGTTCGCTCCGCCCGCACGCGGGCGGGCCTTCGCCAGAGACCAGGAGACGCGCCATGAGCCGCCAGCCCGAGCCGGACACCCATTCGCCCGCGCACTGGCCCGTGATCGTCGTCGGCGGCGGCCAGGCCGGGCTCGCGATGAGCCGGCAGCTCGCCAACCGCGACATCCGCCACGTGGTCTTCGAGAAGAACCGCATCGCGCACACTTGGCGGACCCAGCGCTGGGACAGCTTCTGCCTCGTCACCCCGAACTGGCAGTGCCGGTTGCCGGACTTCCCCTACGACGGGCCGTCCCATGACGGCCGGGACCCGCACGGCTTCATGCGGCGGGAGGAAATCGTCGGCTACATCGAGGCCTATGCCCGCCACATCGCGGCGCCCCTGCGCGAGGGCGTCGGCGTCGCGGCGATCCGCCCGCGGCCCGAGGGGGGATTCGCCGTCGCCACGGGGGAGGGGGTCCACACCGCCGACGCGGTGGTGCTGGCGATCAGCGGCTACCACCTGCCGGCGATCCCGGCGATGGCCGCGGGCCTGCCGGCGGAGGTGCGGCAGGTCCATTCCTCGGCCTACCGCAACCCGGCGCAGATGCCGGACGGGGCCGTGCTCGTCGTCGGCTCCGGCCAGTCCGGCTGCCAGATCGCGGAGGACCTGCACCTGGCCGGCCGGACGGTGCATCTCGTCACCGGTTCGGCGCCGCGCTGCCCGCGGGTCTACCGCGGGCGCGACGCCGTCGACTGGCTCGCCGAGATGGGCCAGTACGACCTCACGGTCGAGAAGCATCCGCTGAAGGACGAGGTCCGGCGCAAGGCCAACCACTACCTCACCGGCCGCGACGGCGGGCGCGACATCGACCTGCGCCGCTTCGCCCGGGAAGGCATGCGCCTGCACGGGCGGCTGACGGGCATCGACGGCCCCCGCCTCGCCTTCGCCGACGATCTTGCGAAGAACCTCGACGGGGCGGACGCGGTCCATGTCGGCATCCAGGCCGCCATCGACCGGCACATCGCGGCAGCCGGCATCGCGGCCCCGGAGGAGGCGCACTACGCCCCCGTCTGGCAGCCCGGCCCGTTCGAGCCCGTGCTCGACCTCGCGACGGCCGGAATCCGCAGCGTGATCTGGGCGACGGGGTTCCGTGCCGATTTCGGCTTCGTCGAGGCCGACATCCTCGACGGCCGCGGCCTGCCGGTGCACCGCCGCGGCGTCACCGCCCAGGACGGGCTCTACGTCGTCGGCATGCCCTGGCTCTGGACCTGGGGCTCGGGGCGCTTCTCCGGCATCGCGCAGGACACCGCCTACCTCGCCGACGCGATCGCCGGAGCCGCCGCCGCGCAGCCGCTTCCGATCGCCAGCTGAGACGGCGGCCTCCGCGAAGGCCTACCCGACGATCACCCGCCGGTCGCCGGCCCGGCGGGTGAAGCCGGTGGCGTCGAGGTGCTCGAGCAGCGGGATCGAGAATTTCCGCGAGATGCCCAAGGCCGCCCCCGCCTCGCGGGCGAGGAAGCCGGATTCGGGCTGGGTCGCCCCGGGGAAGGCGGTGCGGAGCTTGGCCCGGGCCTCCTCCACCGCCGCCTTGTGGAACAGCACGGCGCGGCGCTGCACCCGGTCGACGGCGCGGATCACCGTGCCGGCGCCGACGAGGTAGGTCAGCGCCTCGCGGCGGCGCACGTCGCGCCCGATCGCCTCCGCCTCGTCGGGCGGGTTGAGCCCGGCCTGGCGGAACACGGCTTCCAGGCGCCGGGCGACCTCGCTCTCGTTGCGGGCCGGGTTGAACGCCGCGCGGCGGAAGAGGGCGCCGCCTTGCGCGACGTCGCCGGTGGCGACGAGGTCGCGCAGGGCCGCGGCGGCGACCGGCTCGGCGAGGCCGAGCGCCTTGACGATGCGCTCGGCCGGCAGCCCGTGCTCCATCGGCTGGTCGCGATGGTGGCCGGCGAGCACCGCCAGGATCGCGTCGCGAAGGCTCGCGAAGGCCGGGCCGCCGAGGATGCGCTCGCCGACCTCGCGGGCGCCGAGCGCCGGCAGCAGCGCCCGCACCCGGTCCGGCGCCGTGCCGCTGACGCGGGCGAGGTCGCGCAGGCCGGCGCCGGCCGCGCCGGCCTGCGCGAGGCGGATCGCCAGCGCCTCGGCCGGCCCGCCGCCGGCGAGCCCGGCGAGGTCGGCGAGCACGCGCGGGTCGTGACGCTTGCGGCGGCGGCTGTCGGGATCGAGCACCCGGCCGCCGGCCACAGTGATCGCCGGCGAGTCGCGGCGCAGGATGAACGGCTCGCGCGCCGGCACGGTGACCGCCGCGTCGAGATGGAGCTGCGCCGGCGCCGTCGCGCCGGGCTCCAGCGCGTCGCGATCGAGGAGGCGCAGGCGGGCCGCGACCTCGCTGGTGCCGAACAGCAGGCGCAGGGCCGTGCCGCCGGGGAGCGGATCGCCGCCCGGGCTCGCGGTGAGCGACACGTCGAGCCAGCGCGACGGCACCAGGAGGTCCGGCGGCGCGAGCGCCTGCCCCCGGCTCAGGTCGGACAGGCCGACGCCGCGCAGGGCCACCGCCGTCCGGCGGCCGGGCTCGGCCGTCGCGACGGCGCGGCCGTGGATCTGCAGCCCGCGCACCGTCGCCGTCGGCCCGCCCGGCACGATCGCGACCGCGTCGCCGACGGAAAGGCGCCCGCGCCGGAGCGTGCCGGTGACCACCGTGCCGAAGCCGGCCCGCGAGAACACCCGGTCGACCGGCAGGTAGGGGAAGCCGTCGTCGGCCCGCGGCGGGCTCGCGTCGAGGAGGGCCGCCAGCGCCTCGGACAGGGCGGGAAGGCCGGCGCCGGTCAGCGTCGAGGTCGCGACGACGGCAGGCGCCTCGAGGCCCGCCCGCGCGGCCACCGCCGCGACCTCGGCCGCCCGCTCGGCGAGGGCGTCGGGCGCGACGAGGTCGGATTTCGTGAGCGCGACGACGCCGCGGCGGACGCCGATCAGCCGGGCGATCTCCAGGTGCTCGATCGTCTGGGGCTTGATGCCCTCGTTGGCGTCGACCGCCAGCAGCACCGCCCCCATGCCGGTGGCGCCCGAGATCATCGCGCGGACGAAGCGCTCGTGGCCGGGCAGGTCGACGAGGTCGATCTCCCCGTCGCGTCCCTCGGGCGCGAGGAGGGCGAAGCCCGGCACGATCGAGACGCCGCGGGCCTTCTCTTCCTTCAGCCGGTCGGTCTCGATGCCGGTGAGCGCCCGCACCAGCGCGGTCTTGCCGTGATCGACATGTCCGATCACGCCGACGAGGAGTGTCTTCATCGCTTATCGTCACCGTCCCGACCGGGCGTGCCTCCGAACCGTCGCCGCCGCGCGCCCGCCCCGGATGGCGGTCGTTCGGGGGCATGGCCGGGAGACGCACCGAACACGCGCACCGTTCCCGTGAACGAGGACGACGCGCAGCCCAATCCGCGACGCGACCGCCGGCTCGGCATCGAGCCGAGGCCCCGCCCGGATGCGGCGGGACCCGCGAGACGGTCGGGTCGATTGTGCACAACACGCTCTTGCGCCAAGCTTTTGCACGAAGCGTCGGTCGCGCAAAGGGCAAACTTTGCGGATGCGGCCGAGGGCGCCACCGCCGCCCTGCGCGTGCTACACGGCAGGCGATCCGGACGGATCGGAGGTGGCTCCGATGCGTTCTCGCGGTGACAGGGGCTGCGGCCCGGAACGGACGGACGAACGCTTCATGGACACGCCGCGGGAGATCGAGCTGAAGCTGGAATGCACGGGCCCAGACCTCGCCGCACTCGGTGCCCATCCGCTGCTGCAGGGGCAGGCCGACGGGGCCGCATCCGAGCCGAAGCTCCTCGCGGCGACCTATTTCGACACCGCCGACGGCGCGCTCCGCGAGGCCGACCTGACCTTGCGGGTGCGCCGGACGGGCGAGGCCTTCGTGCAGACCGTCAAGGCGGGCTCCGGCGCGGCCGGGCTGTTCGACCGGGCGGAATGGGAGAGCCCGGTCGCCGGCGAGGCGCCGGAGCCGGCGGCCTTCGCCGACACGCCGGTGGCCGATCTCCTCGCGAAGGCCGAGGCGCCGGACCTGGCGGCCCAGTTCCGCACCGTGGTGATGCGCTCGGTCCGGCCCGTGACCTACGGCGCCTCGCGGATCGCGGCGACCCTCGACGAGGGCCGGGTCGAGACCGACCGGGGCGATGCCCCGCTGTGCGAGCTCGAGCTGGAGCTCGAATCCGGCGATCCGGCCGACCTGTTCGCGCTGGCCCAGGCGCTCGCCGAGACGGTGCCGCTGCGGATCGGCGTGCTGTCGAAGAGCGCCCGCGGGTTCGCGCTGCGCGACGGCAAGGCCGCGCGGCCGAGCAAGTCCGACATGGCGCCGTTGCCGAAGGACGCGACCGGCGGCGAGGCCTTCCGCCACATCGCGCTCGGGTGCCTGCGGCACCTGCGCCTCAACGAGGACGTCTGGGGCCACGCCCGCGACCCGGAGGCGCTGCACCAGATGCGGGTGGCGCTGCGGCGGCTGCGCACCGCGCTGTGGCTGTTCAGGCCGATGCTGGCGGGCGACGCCCGGGCGGCCACGCTCGGCGACGAGATCAAGCGCGTCACTGAGCCGTTCGGCCGGGCGCGCAACCTCGACGTCTTCCTCGAGACCACCCTGCCCGACGAGGTCGCCCGGCGCCCGGACGAGCCGGGGCTCGCCGGCCTGCGCGAGCGCCTGGAGACCGAGCGCGACCGGGCGCACGACGCCGTCGGCGCGATCCTGACCTCGCCCGAATGGCGCAGCCTGCTCCTCGACCTCCTGGCCTGGATCGAGGCCGGCCCGTGGCGGGAGGGCGTGGGCAAGCTCCGCGACGCGCCCGCCCGCGACCTCGCCACGGAGGTGCTGGAGCGCCTGCGCCGGCGGATCGCCAAGCGCGGCCGCCACATCGAGCGGCTCGATCCCGAGGCGCGTCATCGCGTCCGCATCGCCGGCAAGAAGCTGCGCTACGGCGCCGAGTTCTTCGCCGGCCTCTATGGCGGCCGGAAGGCGCGCCGGCGCCACAAGGCGTTCGCAGCCGCCCTCTCCGACCTGCAGGACCACCTCGGCGGCCTCAACGACCTCGCCACCGCGCATGCGGTGATGGCCGGACTCGCCGATGCGTCCGGGCCCGCCTCGGACGCGCTCGACGGCCAGGCGCTGTTCGCGGCGGGCCTCGCCACCGCCGATTCGGAGGCGAAGGCGGACGAGCTGCTCGCGGGCGCGGCCGAGGCCCACGGCACGCTGGCCGACCTCAAGCCGTTCTGGCGCTGAACCGGGCGCCCGTCGGCGCGTAGACCCCTCGCGGACGGCGCGGGGGGAGGCGGCATGGCTCACGTCTACAGGTTCGGCATGGAGGAGGAGTTCTTCCTCGCCGACGCCGAGACCCGCAACACCCCCCGCAAGACGTCTCGCGGCCGGGTGAGGGCCTTCCATGCCGCCGTCCAGGCGCGGATGGAATCGGCCGAGCGGGAGATGCTGGAGAGCCAGGTCGAGACCTGCACCCCGCCCTCCGACAGCATCGCGGAGACGCGCGCGCGCCTGATCGCGATGCGGGCCGACCTCGCGACGATCGGGCGGGAGCACGGGTTGCGCGTCTTCGCCGCCGGCACCCACCCGGCCGCGACGTGGCGGCGGCAATCGACGACGCCGGCCGAGCGCTACCGCGGGATCATCGACGACCTGCAGATCGTCGGGCGGCGCTCGGTGGTCTGCGGGCTCCACGTCCACGTCGAGGTGCCGCGTCCCGACGCGCGCCTCGACCTGCAGAACCGGCTGATGCCGTTCCTGCCGATCCTGCTCGCGCTCTCGGTCTCCTCGCCGTTCTGGGAGGGGCAGCGGACCGGGCTCGCCGGCTACCGGCTCAGGGCCTATGCCGAGCTGCCGCGCACCGGCCTGCCGGAGCTGTTCGCGGACGCCGCCGACTACGACCGCTACGTCCGGGTGATGACCGCCTCGGGCGCGATCGCGGATGCGAGCTTCCTGTGGTGGCACCTGCGCGCGTCGGTGAAGTACCCGACGCTGGAACTGCGCATCGCCGACAGCTGCTCCGAGGTCGAGGACGGGCTCTGCATCGCCGCCCTGTTCCGCTGCCTCGTGCGCCTGCTCGACCGCGATCCCGGCGTGAATGCCGGCCTCACCGGGGCGGCGCGCGGCTTCGCGATGGAGAACCTGTGGCGGGCCGAGCGCGACGGGGTGCGGGCCGAGCTGATCGACGCCACGCGGGAGCGGGCGGTGCCGATGGCCGAGATCGTCGAGGGGCTGCTCGCGCGCCTCGCGGAGGATGCCGACGCCCTCGATTGCCGGGCCGCCTGCGAGCGCGCCCGCACCATCGTCCGGCACGGCACGGGGGCCGACCGGCAGCTCGCCGCGTACGCGGCGGCGCGCGCGGCCGGATCGTCGGACCGCGCGAGCCTCGGAGCGGTGGTGGACGCCCTGGCCGACGAGACCGCGTCGCCGAAGCCCCGATGAGGCCGGACCATGCGGGCCGGGCGCGCCCGTTGGGGGTAGGCACGCCCGGCCCGACGGTCGGCCGGCATCCGGACCGAGAGGCCGGACGACGGGCCATCATCGCGCCCGCGTATTTCCCAAGCATGTCCGTTCGCCGCGGGGGCATCGGCGCAACACGGACCGCCTGGGTTCTGTTATCTCCCCCGACGCATCGGCGCCCCTCAACGACCCGGTTCCCATGAGCATCCTGAAAGACATCTTCGGCCGCCTGACCCAGGCGGTGACCGCCTATGCCGGCGACAAGGCGCTGATGCTGGCGGCGGTCTCGGCCGCCGCCAACGTCATCGTCGCCGACGGGGAGGTGGCCGGCACCGAGTTCGAGACGGCGCTGGCCGGCCTCAGGGCCAACCCGATCCTCGAGAAGGGCTACGACACCCTGATGCTGGAGGCCGAGCTCTACGACGGGATCGCCCGCGCCCGGACGCGGGCGGGCCGGGCCGAGAACCTGCGCCACGCCGCCGCGCTCGCCGACCGGCCGCAGGCGCAGCGCGAGAACGTCTTCCTGATCGCGGCCGACGTCGCCGACCAGGACGGGATCAGCGGCATCGAGGCGGTGGCGCTGGCCGAGATCGCCGCCGCGCTCGGCGTCGACGGGAACGCGCTGCTCGGCGCCTCGCCGGTGCGCCGCCCGGCGCCGTGAGCCGCGCCTGCGGGGCCTGACGCGCCTGCGGGGGGCTGGGCGGGCCTGCGGAACCTGGCCGGGCACGATCCTTGCCGGCCGCCGGGCCGTCACGTCGGCATCGTGACACGAGACACACACGCCACGACGGAGGCCAGGATGGCCGGCACGGCAAAGACCCACAACCTGCGCATCGACGGCTCGCGCCTGTGGGAGACGATCCAGGAGACGGCGCGGTTCGGTGCGACGCCGGCCGGCGGCCTGAACCGCCTCACCCTGTCGCCCGAGGACGGCGCGGTCCGCGACTGGTTCCGGGACGCCTGCACGGCGGCGGGGCTCGAGGTGCGGGTCGACGCCCTCGGCACCCAGTACGCCCTGCGGCCCGGGCGCGACGCGGCGCGCCCGCCGGTGGCCTTCGGCTCGCACCTCGACACCCAGCCGACCGGCGGCAAGTTCGACGGCATCCTCGGGGTGCTGGCCGGGCTGGAGGCGATGCGCGCCCTGAACGACGCCGGCATCGAGACCGAGGCGCCGCTGCTTCTGGTCAACTGGACCAACGAGGAGGGCTCGCGCTTCGCCCCCGCGATGATGGCGTCGGCGGCTTACGCCGGCGATTTCACCACCGACGAGATCCTGGAGAAGACCGACGCGGCCGGCATCAGCGTCGGCGCGGCGCTCGACGCGATCGGCTACCGCGGGACCGACACCGTGGGCGACCGGAAGATCGGCGCCTTCGTCGAGCTGCACATCGAGCAGGGCCCGATCCTGGAAGCCGAGGGCCGGACCATCGGCGTGGTCGAGGGCGGGCAGGGCATCGCCTGGTTCGACGGCACGATCACCGGCTTCGAGGCGCATGCCGGCACCACGCCGATGCCGCGCCGCCGCGACGCGCTGCTCGGGCTCGCGGAGGTCGCGCTCGCGGTCGAGCGGATCGCGCTGGCGCACGCGCCCACCGCCGTCGCCACCATCGGCGAGGCCGTGATCGGCGCGCCCTCCCGCAACGTGGTGCCGGGGCTGGTGCGCTTCACCCTCGACGTGCGCGACCCGAAGCCGGAGGTCCTCGACGCGATCGAGGCGGAGCTGCGCGCGAGCCTTCCCGCGATCGCGGACCGGCGCAAGCTCGCCATCGACCTCGCGCGGATCTGGCGCAAGGAGCCGGTGCCGTTCGACGCGGGCGTGATCGCGGCGGTCGATGCCGCCGCCGAGGGGCTTGGCCTGAGCCGCCGCCGCATGGTCTCGGGCGCCGGGCACGACGCCTGCAACCTCGCGGCCCGCGTCCCGACCGCGATGATCTTCGTGCCGTGCAAGGACGGCGTCAGCCACAACGAGTCGGAATCGGCGACCCCGTCCGACTGCGCCGCCGGCGCCGACGTGCTGCTGCAGACGGTGCTGACGCTCGCCAACGCGCCGAAGGCCTGATCCGTGGACGCCTTCGCCCCCCGCATCCAGCAGCGGCTCGACGCGCTGGCCCAGATCAGCGCCGAGCCCGGCGCGATCACCCGCCTCTACCTCACCCCCGAGCAGGCGCGGGCCGAGGCCCTGGTCGCCGGCTGGATGGGCGAGGCCGGGTTGCAGGTGCGCCGCGACGCCGTCGGCAACCTGATCGGCCGCGTCGAGGGCCGCGAGCCCGGCGGGCCGGCCCTGGTGATCGGCTCGCACCTCGACACCGTGCGCAACGCCGGCCGCTACGACGGGCCGCTCGGCGTCGTCGCCGCCATCAGTTGCGTCGAGGCCGTGCTGCGCCAAGGACCGCCGCCGGTCGCGATCGAGGTGGTGGGCTTCGCCGACGAGGAGGGCGTGCGCTTCGCCGCGACGCTGACCGGCAGCCGGGCGTTCGCCGGCCATCTCGACCCGGCGGCGCTGCGCACCCTCGATGCCGCCGGCACGACGCTGGCCGCCGCGATGCGCGAATACGGCCTCGACCCGAAGGCCGTCCCGACCGCCGCCCGCACGCCGGATCAGATCCTCGGCTACGTCGAGCTCCACATCGAGCAGGGGCCGATGCTGGAGCGCGAGGGCCTGCCGGTCGGCCTCGTCACCGCGATCAGCGGGGCGAGCCGCCTGGAGATCACGCTGTCGGGGGAGGCGGGGCACGCCGGCACCGTCGCGATGACCGAGCGCCGCGACGCGCTCGCGGGCGCCGCCGAATGCATCCTGGCGATCGAGGCGCGCTGCCGCGGCGAGGAGCACCTCGTCGGCACGGTCGGGCGCATCCAGGCGCTGCCGGGGGCGGTCAACACCATCCCGGGCCAGGCCAAGTTCAGCCTGGACCTGCGGGCGCCCGACGACGCGCAGCGGCACGCCGCGCTCGCCGACATCGACCTCGCCTGCAAGCGCATCGCGCTCCGGCGCCGGCTCGGCTTCGGCATCGCCCTCCTGCACGAGGCGGAAGCCGTCCCCTGCGACCCCGGGATGACGGCCCTGGTCGAGGCGGCGATCGTCGCCGAGGGCCATCCAGTCCTGGCGCTGCCGAGCGGGGCCGGCCACGACGGCATGGCGGTGGCGGCGATCGCGCCGATCGCCATGGTGTTCGTGCGCTGCCGCGGCGGCATCAGCCACAACCCGGCCGAGTTCGCCAGCCTGCCCGACATCGAGGCCGGGACCCGGGTGCTGCTCGGGACGGTGCGCGGGTTCCTCGCGGCACGGGAGCGGTCGGCCGATCAGACCAGCCCGAGGTCGGCCGGCGCCGCATCCGCGAAGACCCGCCGGAGGCTCGCCGGATCGAGCCCGTAGAGGCGTCGCAGCAGCCCGGCGAGCAGGCTGCGGTAGTCGGTGAGCACGGGATGGTCGCGGTTCTGGAACAGGTGCGCCTCGTCGGCCCGCACCTGCGGCCCGGCGATGCGGCCGCCGCGCACGGCACCGCCCAGCACCCAGTAGACGCTGCCGTGCCCGTGATCGGTGCCGCGGTTGCCGTTCTCGCGGAAGGTGCGGCCGAACTCGGAGAGCACGACCACCACCGTGTCGTTCCAGGCGGGGCCGACCTCCTCGACGAAGCCGGCCAGCCCGCGGCCGAGCTCGCCGATCCGGTCGGCGAGGTAGCCGGTGGCGGCGCCCTGGTTCACGTGCGTGTCCCAGCCGCCGACGTCGACGAAGCCGAGGTTGAACGACTCGCGCATCAGCCGGCCGATGCGCCGGGCCGAGCGCGCGAAGCCCTTCGGCGAGACGGCGCCGCGGTCGGCCTCGGCCTGATGCTCCGAGACCGACTGGTAGACCGCGTCGCGCACGCGGAACCCCTCGGCCACCGAAGCGGCCAGCGGGGTGTCGCGGTACATCGCCGTGATCAGCCCAGCCTGGCGCGCGTCGATCCCGGGCTTGGCGACCTCGTTGATCGCGATGTTGGGCACCGTCTCGGTGCCGCGGAAGATCAGCGGGATCTGCTCGGTGAAGGCGATCGGGCGCGTCCGCGTCAGCTCCGCGGCGAGCCGGGCCATGAAGCCCGAATTGTAGTCGCGGGAGGCGCCGACCGTCTGCCCGAGCTCGATCGTGTCCTGGGTCTCGAAATGGCTGCGCGTGAGGTCGTCGGTGCCGGCGAACGGCACGAAGGCGGCCTGCCCCCGGGCGTAGAGCGGCAGGATCGTGTCGCGCAAGCTCGGGTGGAGGCTCCAGTCGGCGTCGAGCGCCAGCGCCGCCGCCGGGTCGGCCGCATCCGGCCGGGCGACCGCGAGGGTCGGCCGGGCGCGGTAGTAGAAGTCGCTGCCCGTCGGGATCACGACGTTGGCCGCGTCGTAGGCGCCGCGCAGGAACACCACGAGCAGGCGCGCATCCACCTTCGGCGCGGCCCAGACCCGGCCGGCGACGGTGGACAGGCCGAGCGCGAGGGAGGCTCGGATCAGCGCGCGGCGGTGCGGGTCGCGCGGGTCCATGGGCGGCCTTCAGCGCATGAATTCGGGGGCGGACAGGAACAGGGTGTTCCAGTCCTGCGGGGAGACGGCGCGGGCCAGGGCGTCCCGGGTCGGGGCGCTCAGGGTGGCCGAGAGCGTCGAGAAGTAGAGCCCGTTCTGCAGCAGCGGGAAGGCCGGCTCGTCGGCCATGTCGGGGGCGGGCTTGAACAGGCCGGCGGAGCCCGACCCGATCTGCCGGGCGATCTCGAAGCGCGTCGTCATCTGTCCCGGCCCGTTCCAGGCGGCGGCGCCGAGCGGGTAGCCGTCCGGCGTCGAGCGGTTGAACAGGCCCTCGCCGAGGCGGTTGAGCCAGCCCTGGATCGGCGCGGCGTTGCGGATCGTCCGCCCGTCGTAGGCGAGGCGCACGGCCGAGAGCACGTAGCGGGCCGGGTCCTTGAACCCGCCCCCGAGGGAGGCCGCGAAGTCGGGCGCGTGGAACAGCGCGTCGAGCACGGCCGCGACGTCGCCGTCGCTCCGGGTGAAGACCTGCGCCAGCCGCGCCACCAGGGCGTCCGAGGGCGGGGCGCCCAGGAAGTAGCGCGCGAGCGCGGCCGACACGGTTCGCGCGGTGGCCGGCTCGCGGGCGATCAGGTCGAGCGCCTCGACGATCTCGGGCCAGCCGCGGCCGCGGATCGCGTGGCCGAGGAAGACCTTGTCGCCGTAATCGTGGCGGTTCGGGTTGAATTCGAACAGGCCGGCGCGGACGAGGTCGGCCTGGCGCTCCGGCTTCAGCTTCGGGTCCTCGGGGCGGGCGTCGATGCCGACGCCGGTGAGGATGCGGGCCAGCGCCTCGACGTCGCCCTGCGTGTAGCCGGAGCCGACCCCGAGGGTGTGCAGCTCCATCAGCTCGCGGGCGTAGTTCTCGTTGAGGTGGCCGGCGGCGTTGTCGGCATTGTCGAGATAGCGCAGCATCGCCGGGTGCCGCAGCGTCGCCTCCAGCAGGTCGCGGAAGCGGCCGAGCGCGTGCGGGCGGATCGCCGCGTCGACGTAGTCGCCGACCATCGCGCGCAGGTTCGCCTTGCCCTGGTGGACGTTGAAGCGGTTGAGCCAGAACCAGGTCAGCCGCTCGCGCACCTGGTCCGGGCTGTCGAGCGCCCGCAGGATCGTCGCCGCGGCGGCGTCCCGGGCGGCGGCCAAGAGCGCCCCCTGGTAGGCCTGCTGCGCGGCCTTCTTCGCATCCGGGTCGGGCTCGGCGCTGGCCGCCCGCGCCTGCGCGTCGAGGGCGGAGATCCGCTCGAGCAGCGTGCCCTTCGGCGTCAGCGCGTCGACCTGCGCCTGGGCGGCCTCCGGCAGGGCTGGGCCTGCCGGCGGATGGAGCTGCTCCCGGAGCCAGCGCTCGCGGCCCTTGGCGCGGAGCTCCGCGTGGCTGGCCGGCGAGACGCCCCAGGTCACGGCGTCGAGGAAGGCGGCGTCGGCCTCGGGCGTGGTCGCGGCCCGGGCCGCGGCGCCCGCGAAGGCGAGGCCCGTGGCGAGCGTCAGGCAGGACAAGCGGAGCGCGGGCCGCATCATCGGATCCCCCCTCGTGCCCGCACGATCCAGCCACCGGATTGTGGCGCCGGTGCGGTAAGGGGCGCCGCGCCTATTCCAGCGGGCCGATCGCGGCCTCCACCGCCGCGACCACCGCCCCCGAGCGCACCAGCGCGAGCGCGGCCTCCATCTCGGCCTGGTACCAGCGGTCGCCCGACAGCGCCGGGGCGATGACCTTGCGCACCGCGTCGAGGGCGGCCTGCGTGCCGGAGCCGAGGGGATGGTCCCGAGCGACGTCGGCGACCAGCGAGAGCGCCTGGCACGCCATCAGGATCTCGCCGGCGACGATGGTCTCGACGTTGGCGACGACGGTGCGGGCCTTGCGCGCGCACCAGGTCGAGTTCGAGACGTGGTCCTCGGCGTTCGACTTGCCGGGGATCGAGTCGACCGAGCCAGGCATCGACAGGGTCCGGTTCTCCATCACCAGGGCCGACATCGTGCACTGCACGGTGGCGAAGCCGGTGTTGAGGCCCTTCTTGCCGGCGAGCAGGTTGCGCGGCAGGCCGTAGCTCATGGTCGGGTCGATGAGGCGCGCGAGCCGCCGCTCCGAGATCGAGCCGAGGTCGGTGGCGGTGATGGCGAGCAGGTCCATCGCCTGCGCGACGTAGGCGCCGTGGAAGTGCCCGGCCGAGATGCAGGTGTAGTGGTCGGCCCCGTCGGCGAAGATCAGCGGGTTGTCGGTGGCCGCGTTGATCTCGGTGCCCATGATGCCGTCGACGTAGGCCAGCGCCTCGCGCACCGGCCCGTGCACCTGCGGCGCGCAGCGCAGCGAGTACACGTCCTGCACCCGCGGCGGCGGGGCCTGGCCGGGCGCGCGGGCCTCGTCGGGGAACACCGTGACGCGGGCGCCCTCCGTGCAGCGCTCGGAATCGCCGATCATCCGCAGGACGTTGCGGGCCGAGGCCGCCTGGCCCTTGTGCGGGCGGGCGGCGTGGACGCGGGGATCGAAGGCGGCCTTCTCCGCACGCAGGGCCTCGAGCGTCAGGGCGAGGGCGATCTCGGCGGCCTTGAGGACCCGCTTCATGTCCTCCAGCGCCAGCACGCCGACGGCGAGCGACACGGTGGAGCCGTTGATCAGCGCCGAGGCGTCCTTGGCCTCCAGCGGAAACGCCTCGGGCAGGCCCGCCGCCTTCAGCGCCGCGCGGGCCGGCAGGCGGCGTCCCTCGTAGAACGCCTCGGCCTCCTCGAACCCGCAGATCGCGCCGGCCAGGTGCGCCAGCGGCGCGAGGTCGCCCGACGCCCCGACCGAGCCCTTCGACGGGATCACCGGCACGATCCCGGCGTTCAGGCAGGCGAGCAGGCGGTCGACGACCGCGACGCGCGGCCCGGAGAAGTTCGACGCGAAGGCGTTGGCGCGCAGCAGCATGGTGGCGCGCACCGCCTCCGCGTCGAACGGCTCGCCCATCCCGGTGGCGTGGGCGTAGACGGTCAGCCGCTGGTAGGCCTGCATCTCGTCCATGCGCACGCGCTGGTCCTTGAACAGGCCGACGCCGGTGTTGAACGAGTACATCAGCGGCGCGTCGTCGGTCATGAAATGCGCGTCGATGTAGTCCCGCGCGCCGACGAGGCTCCTGCGCGCGCCCTCGTCGAGCACCGCCTCGGCGCGGAGGCCCGCCGCGTCCGGCCGGGCGACGGCGAGCACGTCCGCGGCGGTGAGGGTGCGGCCGTCGATGGTGGTCGTCGTCATGGGCTGTCTCTCGAAAGGGGCTTTCCCGGAGCGGAGCACGAATCAGGCCGTCACGGCGCCGGGTGGCGGGCGATCCAGTGCCGGGCGATGTCGACGCGGCGGGCGAGCCAGACCCGGTCGTGCGCGGCGACGTGGTCGAGGAAGCGGGCCAGCGCCGCCATCCGTCCCGGGCGGCCGACGAGGCGGCAATGCAGGCCGACCGACATCATCTTGGGCGCCGTCGCGCCCTCGGCGTAGAGCACGTCGAAGCTGTCGCGCAGGTAGGCGAAGAACTGGTCGCCGGAATTGAAGCCCTGGGGGCTCGCGAAGCGCATGTCGTTGGCGTCGAGGGTGTAGGGCACCACGAGGCCGGTGCGCCCCGCGCCCGTCAGCCAGTAGGGCAGGTCGTCGGCGTAGGAATCCGACAGGTAGGTGAAGCCGCGCTCCAGGCCGAGCTCCAGCGTGTGGATCGAGGAGCGGCCGGTGTACCAGCCCTCGGGCGCCGAGCCCGTCACCGCCGCATGGATGCGGATCGCCTCGTCCATCGCGGCGGCCTCCTCCGCCCGGGAGGCGTCGCGCATGTCGATCCACTTGAGGCCGTGGCTGGCGATCTCCCACGCGGCCTCGCGCATCGCCGCGACGGCCTCCGGGTTGCGCATCAGCGCGTGCGCCACGCCGAACACGGTGACGGGAATCCCGCGGGCGGTGAACAGCCGCCACAGCCGCCAGAACCCGGCGCGCGCGCCGTACTCGTAGAGCGATTCCATGTTCATGTGGCGCTGCCCCGGCCAGGGCTGCGCGCCGACGATCTCGGACAGGAACGCCTCGGACGCGGGGTCGCCGTGCAGGATGCAGTTCTCGGCGCCCTCCTCGTAGTTCAGCACGATCTGCACCGCGATGCGGGCGCCGTCCGGCCAGTCGGCGGCCGGCGGGTTGCGGCCGTAGCCGACGAGGTCGCGGGGATAGGGGCGGGGATCGGTCAACGGGTCTGCTCGGGCGGTCTGAAGGCTCGGGGACGCAACGACGCAGCCGCCTCCGCCGTCAACCCCGCCGCGGCCCTCGGCCCCGCAAACCCGCCCTCGGCCATACGCAAGCCGGCCCGAATCCCGCTTGACCGCCGAGGCGAGCGGCGGAAGCTCGGCCCCGTGCCGCGAAGCCGGGCACGAAGCCAGGACGGACGATGCGCACGATCCCGATCGAACCGATGGACGAGGTTGCCTTGCGGCCCTTCGCCGACCTGCTCGCCGCGCCCGCGGCGGGGCCGCGGCAGGACCATGCGAGCCCGATCGAGAACCGGCGCGCGGGCGTCTCCGCCAACCTCGCCCTGATCCGCAGCGAGCCGTTCGCCGGCCTGATGCCGCTGACCCGCCTGGAGCGGCATCCGCATTCAAGCCAGGCCTTCCTGCCGCTCGCGGTGGATTCCTACCTCGTCGTGGTGGCGCCCGACCGCGACGGGCGGCCCGACGAGGCCGCGATCCGCGCCTTCCGGGTGCCGGGGCAGGCCGGCATCAACTACCGCGCCGGCGCCTGGCACGCGCACCTGATGACGGTCTCGGCGCCCGGCACCTTCGCGATGCTCGTGCACGAGGACGGCACGCCGGAGGATTGCGTCTTCGCCGCGATCGCGCCGGTGACGCTCGGCGCCGGTTGACCGGCCCTGCGTCCACGATGGGCGTGGCAGCCGCCGATTGCCTATCTCGTAGGCAGACGCGATTGACCGGATTATGCCTATTCGACGAGCAATTCAGGCGTCCGGCCCAGCGGGGCGGCTTGGCGCGGCCCTTGCCCGCTCGAGGTCCGATCGTTCGATGAGGATGCCCGATGACGACCCGCGATGCACCGCCGCCGGATCTCGACGCCTTCGCCGCCGCCGCGGCCCCGCTGCTCGGGCTGCTCGGGCTGCGCCTCGATCCCGCCTGGGTCGCGCCGGTGATCGCCAACCTCCGGGTCCTGGCCGCCGCGGCGGACCTCGTCGGCGGCTTCCCGCTGCCCGACGAGGCCGAGGCGGCCCCGGTCTTCGAGGCCTGAGGCGATGGTGGAGCAGAGCACCGACTGGAGCCGCGCCGACGCCGCTTCGATCGCCGCCGGCGTCGCGGAGGGGCGCGTCCGGGCCCGCAGCGTGATCGAGGCGACGCTGGCGCGGATCGGCCGGGTCGACCCGGCGGTCAACGCCTTCACCGACGTGACGGCCGCGCGCGCCCTGGCCGCCGCCGACGCCGTGGATGCGCGGCGGGCCGCCGGCGCGGCGTCGGGGCCGCTCGCCGGCGTGCCCTTCGCGGTGAAGAACCTGATCGACTGCGCCGGCCTGCCGACGCGGGCGGGATCGACGATCAACCGCGAGCGGGCGCCGGCCGCGCGCGACGGCGCCCTGGTGCGCCGGCTGGAGGCGGCCGGCGCGGTCCTCGTCGGCGCGCTCAACATGGGCGAGTACGCCTACGACTTCACCGGCGAGAACGTGCACGACGGCGACAGCCGCAACCCGCACGGGGCCGGCCACATGACCGGCGGCTCGTCGGGCGGCTCGGGCGCGGCGATCGCCGCCGGCCTGGTGCCGCTGACGCTCGGCTCCGACACCAACGGCTCGATCCGGGTGCCCTCGGCCTTCTGCGGCTGCTTCGGGCTCAAGCCCACCTACGGCCGCCTGACCCGGGCCGGCAGCTTCCCCTTCGTGAACAGCCTCGACCATCTCGGGCCGATGGCGCGCAGCGTGACCGACCTGGCCCTCGCCTACGACGCGATGCAGGGTCCCGACCCGGACGACGCTGCGGCGACCGCGCGGGCCGCGGAGCCCGTCCTGCCGGGGCTGGATTCCGGCCTCGGCGACCTCCGCATCGCCGTGGCCGGCGGCTACTTCGCCCGCGGCGGCGACCCGGAGGCGTTCGCCGCGGTCCAGGTGGCGGCGCGGGCGCTCGCCGCGACGCGGGTCGTCGAGATCCCGGAAGCCGCCCGCGCCCGGGCGGCGGCCTACCTGATCACCGCGGCCGAGGGCGCCGCGCTCCACCTCGACCGTCTCCGGACCCGGCCGGAGGACTTCGATCCGGCGGTGCGCGACCGCCTCATCGCCGGCGCGATGCTGCCGGCGCCCTTCGTCGAGCGGGCGCAGCGCTTCCGGCGCTGGTACCGCGGCGCGGTGGCCGACCTGTTCGCGGACGTCGACGTGATCCTGGCACCGTCCACCCCCTGCCGGGCACCGCCGCGCGGCCAGACGCACTTCACCCTCGACGGCGTCTCCCTGCCGGTGCGGGCCAATATCGGCGTGTTCACCCAGCCGATCTCGTTCATCGGCCTTCCGGTGGCGGCGGTGCCGGTCTGGCTCGACGGCGGGCTGCCCCTCGGCGTGCAGGTCATCGCCGCGCCCTGGCGCGAGGACGTGGCGCTGCGCGTGGCGCGGGTGCTGGAACGGCTCGGCATCGTCCGCGCCCCGATCGCGGAGCTGACGTGATGGTGGTCGACGATTTCGCGGTGAAGGCCGAGGTCGAGGCGGCGTTCCGCGCCTACGAGACCGCGCTGACGGAGAACGACGTGCCGGTGCTCGAGGCCTTGTTCCGCGACGATCCCCGCACCATCCGCTACGGCGGGGGCGAGAACCTCTACGGCATGGACGCGATCCGCGCCTTCCGCCGGGCGCGCTCGCCCGTCGGCCTGGAACGGACCCTGTCCGAGACGGTGATCACCACCTACGGGCGGGATTTCGCCACCGCGATGACCCTGTTCTTCCGCGAGAGCGCGCCGGGTCGGATCGGGCGCCAGAGCCAGACCTGGGTGCGGTTTCCCGAAGGCTGGCGGGTGGTCGCCGCGCATGTGAGCCTGATCGACGGGTAGGCCCCCCCGCCGATCCGCGCCTCCGGTGCGATTGAATAAAGAATGACACCCCAGCGCCGGTCTGGCCGCGCGCTTGCATGGAGCCGGGCGTCCTCTCGGGCGCCCCGTCGCGGGGGCCCGCCTCACGGAGCAGACCCGCCCGACATGCCGTTTCGCTCGATGAAGACCTTCACCGCCCGTGCGGCGTTCGCCGGCGCCCTCGCGCTGTCGGCCCAGGCGCCCTCCGCCGCGATGGCGCAGGGCACGCTCCGGATCGGCATGACCGCCTCCGACATCCCGCTGACCACCGGCCAGGCCGACAACGGCGGCGAGGGCATGCGCTTCATGGGCTACACGGTCTACGACGGGCTCATCAACTGGGACCTGTCCTCGGCGACCAAGCCCTCCGACCTCGTGCCGGGGCTGGCCGAGAGCTGGGCGGTGGACGCCGCCGACAAGACCAAGTGGACGTTCAAGCTGCGCCCCGGCGTGACGTTCCACGACGGTTCCGACTTCACCGCCGACGCCGTGGTGTGGAACCTCGACAAGCTGCTGAAGAACGACAGCCCGCAATACGATCCGCGCCAGTCGGCTCAAGGCCGCACCCGCATCCCGGCGGTGGCGAGCTATCGCGTGGTCGACCCGCTGACCGTGGAGATCGTCACCAAGGCGCCGGACGCGACGCTGCCCTACCAGATCGCCTGGGTGATGATGTCCTCGCCCGCCCAGTGGGAGAAGCTCGGGCGGAGCTGGGACGCCTTCGCCAAGACCCCGTCCGGCACCGGCCCGTGGAAGCTGACCCTGTTCGCGCCGCGCGAGCGCGCCGAGATGGTCCCCTTCAAGGCGTACTGGGACAAGGCCCGCGTGCCCAAGCTCGACAAGCTCGTGCTGGTGCCGCTGCCCGAGGCCAACGCCCGCGTCGCGGCGCTCCGCTCCGGCCAGGTCGACTGGATCGAGGCGCCCGCGCCCGACGCCGTCGCCTCGCTGAAGGGCGCCGGCTTCACCATCGTCACCAACACCTATCCCCACAACTGGACCTGGCACCTATCGCGGGTCGAGGGCTCGCCCTGGAACGACGTGCGCGTGCGCAAGGCCGCCAACCTCGCCATCGACCGCGAAGGCCTGAAGGAGCTGCTCGGCGGCCTCGCGGTGCCGGCCACCGGCTTCTTCCCGCCCGGCCACCAGTGGTTCGGCCACCCGACCTTCAAGGTGACCTACGATCCGGCCGCGGCCAAGAAGCTGCTCGCGGAAGCCGGCTACGGGCCGAACAAGCCCCTGAAGACCAAGATCGCGATCTCGGCCTCCGGCTCCGGCCAGATGCAGCCGCTGCCGATGAACGAGTTCGTGCAGCAGAACCTCGCCGAGGTCGGCATCCAGGTCGACTACGAGGTGGTCGAGTGGAACACGCTGATCAACATCTGGCGCGCCGGCGCCAAGGCCGACATCTCGCGCGGCGTGACGGGCATCAACTACTCGTACTTCATCCAGGACCCGTTCACCGGCTTCATCCGGCATCTCCAGAGCAACTTCGCGCCGCCGAACGGCACCAACTGGGGCTACTATTCCGACCCGGCGATGGACAAGCTGTTCGACCAGGTCCGCAACACCTTCGACAAGGCCGAGCAGACGGCGGTGCTGGAGAAGGTCCATGAGAAGTTCGTCGACGACGCGCTGTTCATCATGATCACGCACGACGTGAACCCGCGGGCGATGAGCCCGAAGGTGAAGGGCTTCATCCAGGCGCAGAACTGGTTCCAGGACTTCTCGAACATCACCATCGCGACCGCGGGGCGCTGACGCGATCCCTCCCCCCGTCGCGGGGGAGGGGCCGGCCCACGCCCGCCCCCCGGTCATCGGAACAAGGACACCCGGATCCGATGCTGCTCTACATCCTCAAGCGCCTCGTCGCCGTGACGCCCGTGGCGTTCGGGGTCAGCCTGGTCTGCTTCCTGCTGGTCCACCTCGCGCCGGGCGATCCCCTGAGCGCGATCCTACCGGCGGACGCGACGCAGGCGACCATCGACGAGATGCGCGCCGCCTACGGCTTCGACAAGCCGCTGCCGGTGCAGTACGCGATCTGGCTCTGGCACGTGCTGCACGGCGACCTCGGCGTCTCGATCGCCACCGGCCGGCCGGTGCTCGGCGAGGTCTCGCGCGCGGTGGTCAACAGCCTGATCCTCGCCTCGGTCGCGACGCTGATCGGCTTCACCTTCGGCACCCTGTTCGGGTTCGTCGCCGGCTATCACCGCAACTCGATCCTCGACCGGGTCGCCTCCGCGATCTCGGTCTTCGGCGTCTCGGTGCCGCATTACTGGCTCGGCATGGTGATGGTGATCGTGTTCTCGGCCAACCTCGGCTGGCTGCCGCCGACCGGCGCCGGGCCCGACGGCTCCGGCAACTGGCGGCCCGATCTCGAGCATCTGCGCTTCATCATCCTGCCCGCCGTCACGATGTCGGTGATCCCGATGGGCATCATCGCCCGCACCGTGCGGGCGCTGGTGGCCGACATCCTCGCCCAGGACTTCGTCGAGGCCTTGCGCGCCAAGGGCCTCGACGAGGTCGGCGTGTTCAAGCACGTGGTCCGCAACGCCGCGCCGACGGCGCTCGCGATCATGGGCCTGCAGCTCGGCTACCTGCTCGGCGGCTCGATCCTGATCGAGACGGTGTTCGCCTGGCCCGGCACCGGCTTCCTCCTGAACGCCGCGATCTTCCAGCGCGACCTGCCCTTGCTCCAGGGCTCGATCCTGGTGCTGGCGATGTTCTTCGTCGCCCTCAACCTCCTCGTGGACGTGATGCAGACCGCACTCGATCCGCGCATCGAGCGGGCCTGAGCCCGAGGAAAGCATGACGTCATGACCGCACCCGTCACCGCCGCCACCATGGCCCTCGACGGCGGCATCGCCCCCGCGGCGTCCGAGGTCGAGCCCGACGGCTTCGTCGCCTCCCGCGGCTACTGGGGCCATGTCGGCCACCGCCTCGTGCGCGACCCCGTGGCGATCGCCGCCGGATTGGTGATCCTCGCCATCGTCGTCGTCGCGATCCTGTCGCCGTGGATCACGCCGATGGACCCGTATCGCGGCTCGATGCTGCGCCGCCTGAAGCCGGTCGGCGACGCGACCTACTGGCTCGGCTCGGACGAGCTCGGCCGCGACATGCTGAGCCGCCTGATGGTCGGCGCGCGACTGTCGCTGTTCATGGGCGTGACGCCGGTGCTGATCGCCTTCGTGATCGGGTCGTCGATCGGCATCGTCGCCGGCTACGTCGGCGGCTGGACCAACACGATCCTGATGCGCACCATCGACGTGTTCTTCGCCTTCCCCTCGGTGCTGCTCGCCATCGCGCTCTCGGGCGCGCTCGGCGCCGGCATCTTCAACGCCATCGTCTCGCTCACCTGCGTGTTCGTGCCCCAGATCGCGCGGATCTCCGAGAGCGTCACCACCGGCATCCGCGCGCGCGACTACATCGACGCGGCCCGCCTCTCGGGCGCCTCGGCGCTGACGATCATGCGGGTGCAGGTGCTGGGCAACGTGGTCGGGCCGATCTTCGTCTACTCCACCGGCCTGATCTCGGTCTCGATGATCCTGGCCTCGGGCCTGTCCTTCCTCGGCCTCGGCGTGCGGCCGCCGGAGCCCGAATGGGGCCTGATGCTCAACACGCTGCGCACCGCGATCTACGTCAACCCGACGGTGGCGGCGCTGCCGGGGCTGGCAATCTTCATCGTCTCGATCTCGTTCAACCTGTTCTCGGACGGCCTGCGCAGCGCCATGGAGATCCGCCAGTGATCCCCACGGCTCGGCACCGCCCCCCTCTCATCCGCCCGACGTCGGCGAGCGCGCCCGCGCGTCGCCGCCCCCGCGGCGGATCGCCGTCGCGGCATCAGCGCCCAGGGCAACACTCATGAGCGTCATCGTCCAGCCCGCCGACCTCGCGACCGCTTCGCTACGCGACCGCGGCGGCCCGGCCCAGCCGCTCCTGTCGGTCTCCGGCCTCGTCAAGCACTTCCCGGTGCGCAAGGGCGTCGGCGGCAAGAAGTCGGTCGTGCGCGCCGTCGACGGCGTCGACTTCTCGGCGCTCAAGGGCGAGACCCTCGGGATCGTCGGCGAATCCGGCTGCGGCAAGTCGACGACGGCCAAGCTCCTGATGGGCCTGATCGAGCGCGACCAGGGCGAGATGCTGTTCGACGGCGAGGCGGTGGGCAGCCGCGCGATGCCGTGGCGGACCTATCGCCGCCAGGTGCAGATGGTGTTCCAGGACAGCTACGCCTCGCTCAACCCGCGGATGACGGTGGAGGCCTCGATCGCCTTCGGGCCGACGGTCAACGGGGTCGGCAGCCGCGAGGCGATCGAGCGTGCCCGCGGATTGCTGGCCCGCGTCGGCCTGGAGCCGAAGCGCTTCGCCGGCCGCTACCCGCACGAGCTGTCCGGCGGCCAGCGCCAACGGGTCAACATCGCCCGCGCCCTCGCGCTGGAGCCGCGGCTGATCCTCCTCGACGAGGCGGTCTCGGCCCTCGACAAGTCGGTGGAGGCGCAGGTGCTCAACCTGCTCCTCGACCTCAAGGCGGAGTTCGGGCTGACCTACCTGTTCATCAGCCACGACCTCAACGTGGTGCGCTTCATCTGCGACCGGGTGATGGTGATGTATCTCGGCCGCGTCGCCGAGCTCGGCCCCTCGGACACGGTGCTGGCCGAGCCCGCCCACCCCTACACCCAGGCGCTGCTCGCCTCGATGCCGTCGCTCGATCCCGACAACCGCACCGAGGCCGCCCTGCTCACCGGCGATCCGCCGAACCCGATCGACCCGCCGGACGGCTGCCGCTTCCATCCGCGCTGCCGGCTCGCCGAGCCGGTCTGCTCCGGCGTGACGCCGCCGCTCGCCCCGATCGCGCCGCTGCATCAGGCCGCCTGCCTCGCGCGCCAGCCGGGCTCGGGCCATTCCCTTGCTCCCGCTGCCGAGCAGGTGGCGGCATGAGCGCGAAGATGAGCGCGGACATGAACGCGTCGGCCCCCGCGGTCGAGCTCACCGACCTCAAGGTCGGCTTCGGCAAGGTCGAGGTGGTCGACGGGGTCGACCTGCGGCTCGAGCGCGGCCAGGCCATGGCGCTGATCGGCGAGTCGGGCTCGGGCAAGAGCGTGACGCTGCGCGCGATCCTGCGCCTCTTCCCGGAAGGGCGCAGCCGCACGCGGGGCGGAATCTCGGTGGCGGGTCGCGACGTGCTCGCGCTGTCGAAGCGCGAGCTGGCGGATTTCCGCGGGCACGTCGCCTCGATGATCTTCCAGGAGCCGCTGCTCGCCTTCGACCCGGTCTACACCGTCGGCCGCCAGATCACGGAAGCGATCCGCCGCCACGAAAAGATCGATGCGGCGGGAGCCCGGCAGCGGGCGCTCGCGCTGTTCGAGCGCGTCCGCATCCCGAGCCCGGAGCGGCGCCTCGACGCCTACCCGCACGAGATGTCCGGCGGGATGCGCCAGCGCGCGATGATCGCGCTGGCGCTCGCCTGCCGGCCGCAGGTGCTGCTTGCCGACGAGCCGACCACGGCGCTCGACGCCACGGTGCAGATCCAGATCCTGCTTCTGCTGCGCGAGCTGCAGCGCGATCTCGGCCTGTCAATCATCCTGGTGACGCACGACCTCGGCGCCGCCGTCGAGGTCGCCGACCGGATCTCGGTGATGTATGCCGGCCGCATCGTCGAGACCGGCACCGCGCACCAGGTCGTGCTCGATCCGCACCATCCCTACACGATCGGCCTGCTGCGCAGCCGCGCGGAGGGGGCGCTGGCCAAAGGCGCGCGGCTCCAGACGATCCCGGGGAGCCCGCCGGACCTCGCCAACCGCCCGGCCGGATGCCCGTTCGCCCCGCGCTGCTTCCTCGCGATCGACAAGTGCCGCGAGACGCCGCCCTCGCTCAGCGTCGGCGACGGGCACCTCGCCGCCTGCTGGCGCACGGAGGAGGCGTCGGCCGCCTACCGCGCCGGGCCGCAGCCGGTGAGGGCCGAGGCGGCGGCCTAAGGGGGAAACGCGGACGATCGGCCCGATCAGGCCTTCTTCCGGCCGGAGGGACCAGACTCGGCGTCCTGCGAAGGCGGAAACGGCTGACCGGCTGCGACGGCGACCCCTCGGTCCGATCCCGTCCGCCGATAAATCCCCGCCTCACGCGCCGTATCGGCTTCCACATGCGGACCTGCGCCTGGATCATCCACGATGCGGGCCAGCACGTCATGCATGCGGGTCTGCCAACCGGGACCGGTCGCCTTGTAGGCATCGAGCACACGGCGATCGATCCGAAGCGTGAGTTGCACCTTGGGCGACGCGGCCCGCGGGCGTCCGCCGCGGTTTCTCGGAAGCGCGGCGTAGATATCCGGAGGCAGCTCGCGAGCCGGTCTCAACGCGGCGAGTTCCACGTCCGTCAGGTCGGGGTTGTCGGAGACCTCATCCCAATCCGCCTGGGAAAATGCCGGCGCGTCTGTCTTGCGATCCGAGACGATCATGGACGGCCCTTTCCTTCGGATTGGCGTAGCGCAAACTCACCAGGGCGATGGCTTCCGCCCCCAATGGCGAGACGATCACGACGACGACCAACCGGTCCCGCCATCGACCGATGATCTTGTAGCGGATGCGGCCGGTGCGGCTCGGCTGCACGGGCAGGTAGACGGCATCCTCGCCATCGAAAGCGGTCTCGAACTCGGCGGAGTCGAGCCCATGCTTGAGCAGGTTCGCCTGCCGCTTCGCCTCGTCCCAGACCGCCGTCACGGGTTTATGTAACTCCGAAAACCATGAGGGACAATCCGGTCGGCTCGTTGGTGCCGCATCGGTCGCTTGTCGAACCTTCTAAAGCCGGATTCGGGATGACAGCACAGGCGCGCGGTGCGGATGGCAAGGCGCGGGCCACGTCGCCTCATCCCCCGCCGGCGGCCCACAGGGTCGTCGCCAGGCGCGTCACCGCCGGCGCGATGGCGCGCTCGGGCACGGCGGCGTAGCCGAGCAGCAGGCCCGGCTCGGCCGTCATCGGGTCGGCATGGTAGGCCGAGAGCGCCACGGCCGCGATGCCGGCCTGCGCCAGGGCGGCGACGGCCGCGGCGTCGCCGAGCCGGGGCGGCCAGTCCGGACCGGGGCGGGCGACCAGGTGCATCCCGCCCTCCAGCGGCGCGACGTCGAGCAGGCCCGCGGCCCGGTCGCGGGCGGCGTCGAGCAGGGCGGCCTGCCGCCCGGCATGGAGCTTCCGCGTCCGGCGCAGGTGGCGTCCGAGATGGCCCTCGTCGATGAAGCGGGCGAGCGCGCCCTGGCCGAGGCCGGAGGGCGCCGGCCCGGTCTCCGCGAGCGCCCGCTGGACCGGGCCGGCGAGCCCCTGCGGCAGCACGAGGTAGCTCAGCTGCAGCGCCGGCAGCAGCACCTTGGAGAAGCTGCCGGCGTAGATCACCCGTCCGGTCCGGTCGAGGGCGCGCAGCGGCGGCAGCGGCCGGCCGGCATAGCGGTACGTGCCGCCGTAATCGTCCTCGACGATCCAGGCGCTTGTGGCCTCGGCCCAGGCGAGCAGCGCCAGCCGGTTCTCGAGGCTCATGGCGTGGCCCAGCGGATAGTGATGCGCCGGGGTCACCACGGCGAGGCGCGCGCCCATGGCGGCGCCGGCCCGGTCGATCGCGAGGCCGCCCGGCCCGACCGGGACGGGGGCGGGGCGCAGGCCGGCCTCCGCCAGCGCCGACGCGATGCCGGGAAACCCCGGATCCTCGACCAGAGCCGTCTCGCCCGGATCGAGCAGCAGCTGGGCGAGTAGCCGCAGGCTCTGGCGGATGCCCGCCGTCACGATCACCTCGTCGGCCGTGCAGGCGACGCCGCGGGTGGCGGCGAGGTAGGCCGCGGTGGCGGCGCGCAGGCGCGGGTCGCCGAGGGGTTGGGGCGGCGGGGCGCCGTCGCGCCACTCGGTCTGGAGCAGGCGCCCGAAGGTCGCGAACGGGAACGCGTCGGCGGCCGGCCGCCCGAGGGCGAAGGCATCCGGCGCGACCGGCGCGGAGAACCACGCCCGCGCCGACGACGCCATCAGGGCCGTCCCGCGCCGCGACAGCACGGGCGGTGCCGGGAAGGACCCGGCGGCCTCGGGCGGGCTCGCGACGGCGAGGGTGTCGTCGGGGAGGATGGCGGCCACGCGGGTGCCGGAGCCCCCGCGCGCCGTCAGGTAGCCTTCGGCGACCAGCTGCTCCAGCGCGGCCAGCACGGTGCCGCGGGCGCATCCGAGATCCTCGGCCAGCGCCCGCGAGCCGGGGAGGCGGGCGCCGCGGGCGATCCGGCGTTCCAGGATCGCCCGGCGAAGCGCGTAGCCGATGCGCGCCTGCAGCGGCAGCGCCCCGCCGGGCGCGAGATCGAGCACGAGGGGGAGGGCGCTCGCGTCCCCGGGAGGGCTCGTCCCCGCCGTTTCCCTCTCCGGGTCCTTGCGCACGAAGTGGTCCAGTCGCTTGCGTGAAACCGGATCTTTTGCCTGGACCGGAGATCGGTCAAGCACGGGCCTCCACCGGTCCGGAGCGCCGCGATGTACCAGCCACCGCATTTCCGAGAGGACGACCTCGGGGCGCAGCATGCCCTGATCCGCGCCCATCCCCTCGGGCTCCTGGTCACCGCCGGTCCGGGGGGCCTGATGGCGAACCCGATCCCGTTCCTGATCGACGGCGCGGCGTCCGAACGGGGGACGCTGCGCGCGCACTTGGCGCGGGCCAACCCGCAATGGCGCGAGCTGGCGCAGGTCGCGGAATGCCTCGTGGTGTTCCAGGGTCCCCAGGGCTACGTCACCCCGTCCTGGTACGCGACCAAGCGCGAGACCGGGAAGGTGGTGCCGACCTGGAACTACGCCACCGTCCACGCCTGGGGTCGGCCGCTTGTGGTCGACGACCCCGACTGGCTCCGCCGCCAGATCGCCGAACTCACCGACCAGCGCGAGGCGTCGCGGCCCGAGCCCTGGTCGGTGGACGACGCGCCCAAACCCTTCACCGACGCGCAGGTGAAGGGCATCGTCGGGATCGAGATCCCGGTCGCGCGCATCGCCGGCAAGTGGAAGCTCAGCCAGAACCGGCCGGAGGCCGACCGCGCCGGCGTGGTCGCGGGTTTTCGCGCGGCGGGCGGCCGGGAGGATATGGCGGCGGACATGTCAGCACACATGGCCGACCTGGTGCAGGAACGGAGCGGACGATGAGCGCACGCGAGAACAGCTTCGGCCAGCCGATCGGGCCGGCCCTGCCCGACTGGCGCCCGCGCCCGCTGCCGCCGCGGGAGGCGATGCAGGGACGCACCTGCCGGGTCGAGCCGCTCGATGCGGAGCGCCATGGCGCCGACCTGTTCTCGGCCTTCTCCGCGGCGCCGGACCGGCGGGGCTGGACCTATCTCGGCAACACCCTGCCGGAGACGGAGGGGGCCTACCGGGCCGAGCTGGCGGCGATGGCGGCCGGCGCCGACCCGCTGTTCCACGCGGTCGTCGATGCCGGCACCGGCCGGGCGGTCGGGATCGCGTCGTACCTGCGCATCGATCCGGCCAACGGCGTCATCGAGGTCGGGCACCTGCACTTCTCGGCCCTGCTGGCGCGGCGGCCCGCCGCGACCGAGGCCATGGCCCTGATGATGGCCCGCGCCTTCGACGAGCTCGGATACCGCCGCTACGAGTGGAAGTGCGACGCCCTCAACGCGCCCTCGCGCGCGGCGGCCCTGCGCTACGGCTTCACCTTCGAGGGCGTCTTCCGCAACGCCGTCGTGGTGAAGGGCCGCTCGCGCGACACCGCCTGGTTCTCGGTCACCGACGCCGAGTGGCCCCGGGTGAGGGCGGCGTTCGGGGCCTGGCTCGCCCCCGGCAACTTTTTCGAAGACGGGCGGCAGCGGCGATCCCTCGCCGATCTGCGAGCGGGCTGATCCCGGCTCAGCCCCCCGCGCGGGCCGCCTTGACGAAGGCGGCGATGCGGTCGGGATCCTTCACGCCCGGGCCCGCCTCGACGCCTGAGGAGACGTCGACCGCGGTGGCGCCGGTGCGGGCGAGCGCCGCGGCGACGCTGACCGCGTCGAGGCCGCCCGACAGCATCCAGCCGGCGGGAAGGTCCGCCCCGGCGAGCAGATCCCAATCGAAGGCGCGGCCGTTGCCGCCGGGCAGCGCGGCTCCGGGCGGCGGCTTGGCGTCGAGGAGCAGGCGGTCGGCGACGGCGTAGGCCGCGATCCGATCGAGGTCGGCGCGGGTCGCGACGCCGATGGCCTTCATCACCGGGCGGCCGGCGAGGCGGCGGATTTCGCCGACGCGCTCCGGGGTCTCGGAGCCGTGCAGCTGGATCAGGTCGGGATCGATCGCCTCCATCGCGGCGGCGAGCGCGGCATCGTCCGGATCGACCAGCAGCACGACGCGCTCGGCCCTGCCGCGGGCCTGCTCGGAGAGGGCGCGGGCCGTGTCGAGGCCGACATGGCGCGGGCTCTTTTCGAACCGCACGAGGCCGATCCAGTCGGCCCCGGATTCCAGCGCGGCGGCCAGCGTCTCGGGCGTGCTCAGGCCGCAGATCTTGACGCGAATTGACATGGCCCGAGAACCGGAATCGCGCGTCAGCGCGGGGCCGGCAGCGCGGTCCGCCCCGGCAGCGTCAGGGCGGTGCCGGGCTCCGGCGGGGCGTAGGCCTTCAGCCGCTCGGTCTCGCCTTCGAGCCGGCGGATCTCGCGGCCGCGGTGGCGGACCTGGCGGCGCGCCTTGCCCTGCCCGAGCCAGGCGAAGATGCCGCCGACGACGATGCCGAGCGCCACGGCGCCGAACAGGATCGCGTAGAGGGGCAGCGTCACGCTGAACACCGGATCGGGCGAGAACGGATCGAGCGAGAGGCGGACGGGATCGCGGTTGGCGACCGCGAGCAGGATCACCAGGACCGCGATGGGCAGCAGCACCAGACTCTTGAGGAAGCGGACCATCGATCTCTCCGAACCGTTCTTAACCGTGCTGCGGATGGCCCGAGGGGCCATCCGCGATCCGCCGCACCGGCGGCGACGCGGCCGCCCGGCATCCCGCGGCGCCCTACTCGGCCGCGGACTGGCTCTCGCCGATCCCGGCCGCGTTGAGGCGCAGGCGCATCTCCTTGCCGGTCTTGAACACGGGGATGGCCTTTTCCGACACGGCAACGGCCGCACCCGTGCGCGGGTTGCGCCCGCGGCGCGCATCCCGGCGCTTCACCGAGAACGCGCCGAAGCCGCGCAGCTCGACCCGGTCGCCCCGTGCCAGCGCGTCGGCGATCGTGTCGAGGATCGCGTTGACCAGCGTCTCGACGTCCCGCTGGTAGAGGTGCGGGTTCTGCTCGGCGATCTTGAGGACGAGCTCCGACTTGATCATGGCGTCTGGTCTTCTCGAAGTTCCGGGGCGCGAATCCTGATGGATCGCACCGATCAGGGCGCGGCGGACGGGCTCGGGCGCCACAGCACGAGCATGCCGCCCCGGGTGACGGCCCCCGCCTCGGCCCCGGCCTCGGCCAACCGGGCGGACAGGCCGTCGAGCCCGAGGAGGTCGGCACCGAGGCCGAGCGCCGAGAACAGGCCGAAGCCCTGGCCGGAAGCCGGCTTCCAGTCGGTCACCGGCAGGTTCTTGGGCACCTTGCGCGCGCTCTCGAGCCAGGCGATCGCCTGCCGCTCGCTGCCGAGCTCGTCCACGAGCTTCAGCGGCACGCTCTGGCGGCCGCTGAACACCCGGCCGTCGGAGACCGTGGCGACCTGGGCGCCGTCCATCCCGCGCCGCTCGGCCACGAGGTTCTTGAACCAGGCGTAGGTGTCGCCGACCACCGCCGCGAGGGCGGCGCGCGCCTCCGGCGAGGTCGGGGTGAAGCCCGACGGCTCGGCCTTGAGCGGCGAGGACTTCACCGATTCGACCTTCACGCCGACCTTGTCGAGCAGCCCCGACACGTCCGGATACTGGAACAGCACGCCGATCGAGCCGACGAGCGAGGTCTCGCGCGCGACGATGTGGTCGGCGGCGATCGCGGTGATGTAGGCGCCCGAGGCCGCGGTGCCGTCGACGAAGGCGACGATCGGCTTCTTCTCGGCCAGCGCCCGCAGGTTGCGGAACAGCTCCTCGGAGCCGGTGGTGGTGCCGCCCGGCGAGTTGATCGAGACCACCACGCCCTCGACGGCGGCGGATTCGCCGACCCGCTTCATCAGCTTGGCGGTGGCCTCGCTGCCGGAGATGAAGCCCGAGATCGAGATGCGGGCGATCTGCGGCTTCACCGCACCGAACAGCCCGCCCTCCGTTCCGGCGCGGACCCGCAGGCCGACCGCGCCGACGGCGACGACGAGGCCGCCGATGCCGACGACGCGCCACAGGGACAGCTTGCGGCGCAGCCGCCGCCGGTCGATCAGGAGTTCGGCGTCGGCTGCCATGCGATGGTCTGCTCCCTCACGGTCCCAGCCGCGCGGGCCGGCCGGTTCTCAGCCCACCCGCAGACCGATGCCCGGGGCAGGGCGCACGAGGCTCACGTGCCGCGACGCGGTCCGCACCTTAGGCAGCGGTACAGACCAAGTCCTTGGCAGGCTTGAGCTCGTGGGCGCCGGGCGGTTGCCCGCGAGCGGTGTTCTAGCCCTGCCGGACACGGACCGGCAAGGGGCGCAGGGGGCCAAAACCGCATCGCCTTGCGGTTGCGCCGCGCCTGTCATGGGGCGCCGGATCGTCTTGCCCCGCCAAACGAAAGGCCCGCGCCGGACGGGTGTCCGGCGCGGGCCTTCGATCGACCGGGACCTGACGGCCGCCCGGATGGACCGGGCGGCCGGCCTGGACCGGACTACTTCTCCTCGACGTCGTCGCTGGTGCGGGCCTTCTTGAAGGCTGCACCGAGGATGTCGCCGAGCGAGGCACCCGAATCGGCGGAGCCGAACTGGGCCATCGCCTCCTTCTCCTCGGCGACTTCCAGCGCCTTGATCGACAGCTGGACGCGGCGCGCCTTACGGTCGAACTGGATGACGCGGGCGTCGAACTTCTCGCCGGCGGCGAAGCGCTCGGGGCGCTGGTCGCCACGGTCGCGGGCGAGCTCTGCGCGGCGGATGAAGGTCGACATGTCGGTGTCGACGATCTTCACCTCGATGCCCGAATCCTTCACCTCGACGACCTCGCAGGTGACGATCTGGCCCTTCTTGACGTCGCCGGCCTCCGCGAAGGGGTCGCCGCCGATCTGCTTGATGCCGAGCGAGATGCGCTCCTTCTCGACGTCGACGTCGAGAACCTGCGCCTTGACCATGTCGCCCTTCTTGAACTCCTCGATCACCTGCTCGCCGGGACGGTTCCAGTCGAGGTCCGACAGGTGGACCATGCCGTCGACGTCGCCTTCCAGGCCGATGAACAGGCCGAACTCGGTCTTGTTCTTGACCTCGCCCTCGACCTCGGACCCGACGGGATGCTTCTCGTTGAAGGCCTCCCACGGGTTCTGCAGGGTCTGCTTGAGGCCGAGCGAGATGCGGCGCTTGACCGGATCGACCTCGAGGATCTGCACTTCCACTTCCTGCGAGGTGGAGACGATCTTCCCGGGGTGGACGTTCTTCTTGGTCCAGCTCATCTCGGAGACGTGGATCAGACCCTCGATCCCCGGCTCGAGCTCCACGAAGGCGCCGTAGTCGGTGATGTTGGTGACGCGGCCCTTGAGCTTGGCGTCGACCGGATAGCGCTGGGCGATGCCCTCCCACGGATCGGCGAGCAGCTGCTTGATGCCGAGCGAGATGCGGTGGGTCTCGTGGTTGATCTTGATGATCTTGACCTTGACCGTCTGGCCGATGGTCACGACCTCGGACGGATGGTTCACGCGGCGCCACGCCATGTCGGTGACGTGGAGCAGGCCGTCGATGCCGCCCAGATCCACGAACGCACCGTACTCGGTGATGTTCTTGACGACGCCGTCAATGACCTGACCCTCCTCAAGGTTGGCCACCAGCTCGGAGCGCTGCTCGGCGCGGCTCTCCTCGAGGACGGTGCGGCGCGAGACGACGATGTTGCCGCGGCGGCGATCCATCTTGAGGATCTGGAACGGCTGCGGGGTGCCGAGCAGCGGGGTCACGTCGCGCACCGGGCGGATGTCGACCTGGGAGCGCGGCAGGAACGCCACGGCGCCGTCGAGGTCGACGGTGTAGCCGCCCTTGACCTGGTTGAAGATCGTGCCGGAGACGCGCTCGTTGGCCTCGAAGGCCTTCTCGAGCTTGACCCACGACTCCTCGCGGCGCGCCTTGTCGCGCGAGATGACGGCCTCGCCGAGCGCGTTCTCGATGCGGTCGACGTAGACCTCAACCTCGTCGCCGACGGCGAGCTCGCCCTCGCGGCCGGGGCCGTTGAATTCCTTGAGGGCGACGCGACCCTCGGTCTTGGCGCCGATGTCGATGACCGCGACGTCCTTCTCGATCGCGACGACGCGACCCTTGACGACGGAGCCTTCGGTGATCTCGTGTTGGAGGAACGATTCCTCGAGCAGCGCCGCGAAGTCGTCGCGGTAGGCGTCGCGCTGCAGAGCGGTACCAGCAGTCATTCTGTCTCCTGAACGGGCTCCCTCAAGGGATGCCCTCACGTCGGCGGCTCGTGTTGCGAACGCCCCCGTTGCCGCTGCCGCTCCGGATGGGGGAGCGACCGATCCGAAAATGGGATCGGCTTGCCGACGCGTTCGTACGGTGTCCGAGGGCGGTCGTCCCGGGGCGGCGCGGCGCAACACGAGAACACGCGCGTGCGGTCGGCCCGGAAGGACGCCGGCTCTCTACAGCAACGGGCCCTGAAGTTCAACAGAAACGGATGTCGGCACGAAAATGGGCCCGCTTCCTTCGAAGCAGGCCCACGCCTTCGGTCCGGAGACTTGAGCCCCCCGAGTACGATCTAGTCTTCGTCGTCGTCCGCCGGGCGGACGCCCTTGAGCTTGGCGAAGACCGAATCGGCGTTGATCCGCTCCTCGCGGCCGCCGTGGCGGTGCTCGTCGGCCTCGGGCGCCTCGTCGCGGGTGGAGACCTCGGTCGGCAGGAGCGAGGCTCCCGAATCGGCGGCGAGCGCGGCCGGCCGGTCCTTGGCGGCGCGCTGGACCTCGAAGTCGAGGTCGATCTGGGTGCACAGGCCGAGCGTCACCGGGTCCATCGGCTGCAGCGAGCCGGAATTCCAGTGCGAGCGCTCGCGGATCTGCTGGATCGTCGACTTGGTGGTGCCCACGAGCCGGATCACCTGCGCGTCCTTCAGCTCGGGGTGGTTGCGCAGCAGCCAGAGGATCGCGTTCGGGCGGTCCTGACGGCGCGACAGCGGGGTGTAGCGCGGCCCCTTGGTGGTGCGCTTGACCTCGGGCAGCTTCACCTTCGAGACCGCGACCTTGAGCTTGTAGGCCGGCGACTTCTGCGCCTTCTCGATCTCGTCGCGGGTGAGCTGGCCCGCGGTGATCGGATCGAAGCCCTTGATCCCGGCGGCGACCTCGCCGTCGGCGATGCCCTTCACCTCCAGCGGGTGCAGCTTGCAGAAATCGGCGATCTGCTCGAAGGCGAGCGAGGTGTTCTCGACCAGCCAGACGGCGGTCGCCTTGGGCATCAGCGGACCCTGGGTCATGTTTCGCACGGGCTCCAAAACCGACGCGTGGACGGACGGGGCCGGGCATCGGTCCGCAGGCTCCGGACCGCTCGATCCGAAAGTCCCGTCTCACGCATTCAAAAGGGGAATGACCTTGTATACGCGGGGCCGCCGGAGGGCGCAATCGACTCGACGGCCTGCGACCGGGCGATCGTCGGGCGGCGCCGGGTCGAAGAACCGGCCCCGGCCCTCCGGTCCGTCCGTGTCGGGCGAAGGGTTTCGGGGCGTTCGACCGTGGCCGGGCAAGCAACGCGAGGGGACATTACCCTGAATTGTAGTAATTCGGCGTCGAAAATATCGGGGTTCCGCCGGAAAACTTGACTTCACGTCGTTCTCATGACGTACCGCCCGCGATGCCCGTCCCCCTCCGCACCGTCCTGTTCCGCCTGCACTGGGCGCTCGGCCTCACCGCCGGTCTCGTCCTCGCCGTGGTCGGCGTCACCGGCGCGATGATGAGCTACGAGGAGGCCATCGTCGATCTCGCCAATGCCGACCGTGCGCGGATCGCGGTCCTGGACCGGCCGCATCTCGGCCCGGAGGCGCTGGTCGCGCGACTCGGCGCGCAGCGCCCGGGCCTCAGGGTGAGCACGCTGACGATCGCCGGCGACCCGGCGATCGTCCCCCGCGTGCGCTTCGCCGACGACACGTCCGGCGCGCGGCCGCCCTCGGTCTACCTCGATCCCTACGACGGCACGCTGCGCGGCGAGATCCGCGGCGAGGCGACCTTCGCGACGATCCGCGGCCTGCACCGGTGGCTGCTCCTGCCCGGGGAGGGCAGGGGCTGGGGTCGGACGATCACCGGGGCGGCGGCGGTGGCGCTGCTCGCGTTCCTCGCCACCGGCCTGTACCTGCGCTGGCCCAAGGTCCACGCTTGGCGGATCTGGCTGAGGCCGAGTCTGCGCCGGCCGGGGCGCCCGCGCTACTGGTCGCTCCACGCCGTCGCCGGCACCTGGCTGCTGCCGGTCTACGCCGTGATCGCGCTGACGGGGCTGTGGTGGTCCTACGAGCCGTACAGGTCGGCCGCGACCCGGCTCCTCACGGGCAAGGCGCCCGAGGCGCGCGCGGACCGCGCGGCCGGGCGCAAGGCGGGAGAGAGGCAAGGCGAGGCGAGCCCGGTCGGGAGCACCGAGAACCCGCTCGCCCTGGACAGGGCCTGGGCCGCGTTCCGGGCGGAGGAGGGCGCGTCGGCGGCGCTCGCGACCGTGACGCTGCCGGGGCGCGACGCGACGCGGATCCGCATCCGCTGGATCGCCGCGGCGTCCGACGCCCCGAAGGCGCGCAACGAATCGACCTTCGACGCCGCGACCGGCGCCCGCCTCTCGCGCGTGCGCTTCTCCGACGAGGCGCTCGGCCGGCAGATCGCCGAGTCCATGCTCGAGGTCCATCGCGGGCGCTTCTTCGGTGGGGTCTTCGCCCTGGTCTTCTGCCTCGCCGCGCTCATGATGCCGCTGCTCGCGATCACCGGCCTCGTGCTCTACGTCCTGCGCCGGCGTGCCGGGGCCGCGCGACGGTCGGCGCCGCGCGGCCCCGGTCTCGTCGCCGAACCGCGGCCTTGAGACGGGCCGGCGGAGGGAGTAGGTCTGAGGGCACCGGAGCCGTGCCCGGCATCGTGCCTTCGCGACCTTGCCTTCGGGGGCTGCCCTGGTTTCCGTGAGACCGCCGACCACGCTGCCGACGCCCGAGCCGGACCCCGCGGGCCCCCGCCCCCGCGTGAGCGCGCGCGGACGGCTGCGGACGTACTTCCTCACCGGCATCATCGTCGCGGGGCCGCTGGCGATCACCGCCTACATCACGTGGTGGATCATCACGCTGATCGACGGGTTCGTGAAGCCGCTGGTGCCGGCGAGCTACCTGCCGGACCATTACCTGCCGTTCTCGATCCCGGGGCTGGGCATGCTCATCGCCTTCGTGGCGGTGACCCTGCTCGGCTTCCTCACGGCGAACCTCGTCGGGCGCAGCGTGATCGAGTTCGGCGAGGTGCTGCTGGCGCGCACGCCCGTGATCTCGGGGCTCTACAAGGGCCTGCGGCAGATCTTCGAGACGCTGTTCTCCGCCAACGGAACCTCGTTCCGCACGGTCGGCCTCGTCGAGTTCCCGGTGAAGGGAACCTGGTCGGTGGTGTTCCTGTCGGCGCCGGCCGCGCCCGACGTCCAGGCGGCGCTTCCCGGCGGCAAGGGAGAAGCAGGGGAGGACGGCCGCAACGACTATGTCGGCGTGTTCCTGCCCTGCGCGCCGAACCCGACCACGGGGTTCTTCTTCTACCTGCCGCGCACCGACATCATCGAGGTCGGGATGAGCGTGGACGATGCGGCCAAGCTGGTGATGTCGGCCGGCGTCATCCAGCCGGACGATCCGCAGGCCCGGCTTCAGGCCATGGCCGCGACCTTGCGGACGGCGCAGGGGCTCGCGCCCGAGACGTCGCGGGAGACGCCGCCGGCAGGCGCCGCCCCGCGTCGCGAAACGGTCTGACTCAGGAGGCGCTGGCGGTGACGACGGTCTTCGGCGTCGCCGCGACACGGTTGCCGCTCATCCAGCCGGTCGAGGTCTCGGCGGCCAGCAGGAGCGCCAGGGCGAAGCAGAGGCCGTTGGCGGCGATCCAGAGGGGCCGCGCGGCCCGGCGAACCGCGATACCCACGTCGGAAGCCTGCTCGGAGGCGGCGTCGGAGATCGGCAGCAGCCAGGGCTCGTGAGCGAGGGACTGCCATCCCTCGGAAGACCCCGGCAGGCGTTGGAACGGTCCGGTCAGCATCGCTGTCCTCCATCTTTCCCGTGACGGCCTGAACGAATCAGCCTTTCGTTCAGGTTCAGTTAAGATTGAAACATGGCCACTGCAAGGCATGCTCGGCGACGTGGGCCTCTCAACCGCGTCCGGGCCGATCGCGTTCCCTCCCCGGATCGATGATTTGCTCGCGGCGCCGGGATGCGCGCCCCGCTCTGTATCGCCCGCCCCGATCGAAGCCATTGCGCCGGGCGCCCCGTCCCTTATCTCGCCGGGCACGATCTCACGCGAGGAAGAGGCGACGACGATGCCGAAGGCGATACGCGTTCAGGATTACGGCGGCCCCGAGGTGATGGCCTACGAGGACGTGCCGACGCCGCAGCCCGGCCCCGGCCAGATCCGCATCCGCGCCGGCGCGATCGGCGTCAACTTCATCGACATCTACTTCCGCTCCGGCGCCTACAAGGCGGCACAGCTGCCGTTCACCCCAGGCAAGGAGGTCGCCGGGACGGTGACGGCGGTCGGCGAGGGCGTGACCGGGTTCTCGGTCGGCGACCGGGTCGCCACCGGATCGGGGGAGGGCACCTACGCCGAGGAGCCGCTGATCGCGGCCTCGGCCGCCGTGCACGTGCCGGACGGGATCGACGATTCGACCGCCGCCGGCATGATGCTGAAGGGGCTCACCGCCGAGTACCTGCTGCACCGGACCTATGCGGTGAAGCCGGGCGACACGATCCTGTGGCACGCGGCCGCCGGCGGCGTCGGCCTGATCGCCTGCCAATGGGCCAAGCACCTCGGCGCCACCGTCATCGGCACCGCCGGCTCGGCCGACAAGGCGGAGCTCGCCCGCGCCCACGGCTGCGACCACGTCATCCTCTACCGCGAAGAGGACGTGGCGGCCCGCGTCCGCGAGATCACCGGCGGCAAGGGCGTTCCGGTGGTCTACGACGGCGTCGGGCAGGACACGCTGATGGGCTCGCTCGATTCGCTGGCCCCGCTCGGCCTGCTCGCGAGCTTCGGCTCCGCCTCCGGCCCGATCAAGGCGCTCGACCTCGGCCTGCTCGCCGCCAAGGGCTCGCTCTACGTGACGCGCCCGACCCTGTTCACCTACGCGAGCCGCCCGGAGATCCTGGCCGAGATGGCGAAGAACCTGTTCTCGGTGGTGCAGAGCGGGGCGGTCAGGATCCCGGTCAACCGGACCTACAAGCTGTCGGAGGCCCAGCAGGTCCACCGCGACCTCGCCGGCCGCGAGACCACCGGCTCGACGGTGATGGTCCCGTGATCCCGGGATCGCCGGATCGGAGGATCCCGGGCGGACGCCTTTCCGCCGAAGCCGGGGGATGCCCGTGACGGTCGGCGCGGCCGAGGCCCTGCTCGTCGTCGACGTGCAGCACGACTTCCTGCCCGGCGGCGCGCTCGCGGTGCCCGACGGCGACGCCGTCGTCGCGCCGATCCGGGCGCTGGCCGCGCGGTTCCGGACCCTGGTGCTGACGCAGGACTGGCACCCGGCCGGGCACGTCTCGTTCGCGAGCGCGCATCCGGGCCGGGCGCCGTTCGAGACGGTGCGGCTGGCCTACGGCGAGCAGGTGCTGTGGCCGGACCACTGCGTGCAGGGCAGCGCCGGGGCGGGGCTCGCCCCCGGCCTCGACCTGCCCGGCGCCGCCCTCGTCCTGCGGAAGGGCCTGAGCCCCGGAGTCGACAGCTACTCGGCCTTCGTCGAGGCCGACGGGACGCCGACGGGGCTCGCCGGCTACCTGCGCGAGCGCGGCGTCCGGCGCGTGGTCCTGTGCGGGCTCGCCACCGATTACTGCGTCGCCTGGAGCGCCCTCGATGCGCGCGCGGCAGGCTTCGCGGCCGCCGTCGTCGCGGACGCGACGCGGGCGATCGACCAGGGCGGATCGCTCGCCGCCGCCTGGGCACGGATGGAAGCCGCCGGAATCGGCAGGGCGACGAGCGCCGACGTCACGGGATCGTAGGCCACGAAGGCGCTCGGAGCACCGGACGGCGCGCGTCCCGAAACGGTCAGTTCGCGGTGCGGTCGCGCATGCGGTAGGTGCCGCCGGGGTCGCGCTCGAACATCTCCGGGATGCCGGCGTGGCGCAGGCTCTCGCCCGAGGTGTCGGGCACCAGGTTCTGCTCGGACACGTAGGCGACGTACTCGGTCTCGGCGTTCTCGGCGAGCAGGTGGTAGAACGGCTGGTCCTTGCGCGGACGCGCCTCCTCGGGGATCGCCAGCCACCAATCCTCGGTGTTGTCGAACACCGGGTCGACATCGAACACGATGCCGCGGAACGGGTAGATCCGGTGGCGCACCACCGCGCCGATCCCGAACTTGGCGATGCGCAGTCTCGATTCGGTCGGTCGCGGGTCGGTCATGGCCTGATCCATCATGACGGATCAGATAGGCGCGGATGGCGGGCTTGTCACCGGGTTCCGGGGGGCGGTGCATCGGAACCGACCCGCGTCGCGGGCCGGCCTCGCCCGTGCGGCCGGCGTGATCGAGACGAGCCTCACCCGCCGGCGGGGAGGGCGATCCCGAGCTCGGCGGCGATCCTGCGTGCGGTCGCCTCCCGCCGCGCGGTGATCTCGGCGACGCCGGTGCGCGCCCGCTCGAGGATCGCGGCCGGGGCGGTCCGCGGCGTGCCGCTGTCGAAGGGCGGCTCGGGGGCGTATTCCATGCCGAGCTGGATCGCCTGGGCGACCTCCGGGCCGCGCAGCTCGGCCGCAAGCTGCAGCGCGCCGTCGATGCCCGCGGTGACGCCGGCCGCGAACACCCACGACCCGTCGACCACGACGCGCCGGTCGACGGGCTGCGCGCCGAAATACGGCAGCAGCGCGAAGGCGCTCCAATGCGTCGTCGCCCGGCGCCCCCTCAGCAGCCCGGCACCGCCGAGGAGCAGGGCGCCGGTGCAGACCGAGAAGACGTGCCCGGCTCCCCCCGCCTGCCGCCGGATCCAGCCGAGCACGGCCTCGTCCCGCATCAGCGCCTCCTGGCCGAAGCCGCCGGGCACGTGCAGCACGTCGAGCTGCGGCGCATCGGCCAAGGCCGCGTCGGGGGTGAGCCGCAGGCCGCGGACGTCGCGCACGCTCTCGGCGGTCGGGGCGTAGATCCGGTAGGTCGCGTTCGGGATGCGGGACAGCACCTCGAACGGGCCGGTGAGGTCGATCTGGTCCAGCCCCTCGAACAGGAGCGAGCCGATCTGCAGGTGGGTCTCGGGGGGGATCATCGCGGGGTCTCCGTGGTGGACAGGGACACCCTAAGGCCTCAAGATCTGGCCGGGATGCCAGACGACCCTCGTTTCCAGCCAGATGCCGCTCGAACCCATACCGTTCGAACCCACGCCGGATCGCCCCGCATCGTCGAGGTGCTGGCCTTTCCGTCCGTGCAACTGCTCGACGTGGCCGGTCCGCTGCAGGTCTTCGCGACGGCCAACGAGCAGGCGCGGGGCTCGCGGCCCTACGCGCCGCGTGTGGTCGGCTGGGGCGACGGCGCGCTGACCTCGTCCGCGGGCCTGCGGCTGGCGGTCGACCCCCTGCCCGACCGCGACGCCCCGCTCGACACGCTGATCGTCGCCGGCGGCCCCGGCGTCGTCGCGGCCTCGGCCGACGCGGACCTCGTCGACTGGATGCGGGCGCGGGCGGCGCGGGCGCGGCGGGTCGCCTCGGTCTGCACCGGCGCCTTCCTGCTCGGGGCGGCAGGGCTCCTCGACGGGCGCCGGGCGGCCACCCACTGGGCCCATTGCGAGCGGCTCGCCGAGCTCTATCCGCTGGCGCGCGTCGAGCCGGACCCGATCTTCGTGCAGGACGGCCCGGTCTGGTCCTCGGCGGGGATCACCGCCGGCATCGACCTGGCGCTGGCGCTGGTGGAACAGGATCTCGGCCGTGCGCTGGCGCTCGGCGTCGCCCGCCATCTCGTGATGTTCCTCAAGCGCCCCGGCGGGCAGGCGCAGTTCAGCGCGGCGCTCGCGCTCCAGGCCGGCGACGACCGGTTCGATGCCCTCCATGCCTGGATCCGGGAGAACCTGGCCGGCGACCTCTCGCTTCCGGCGCTGGCGGCGGTGGCGGGCATGAGCGAGCGCAGCCTCGGCCGGCACTACCGCGCGGCGACCGGGCTGACGCCGGCCAAGGGGGTGGAGCGCCTGCGGGTGGAGGCGGCGCAACGGGCGCTGTCCGAGACCAGGCGCCCGGTGAAGCGCATCGCGCAGGCCTGCGGCTTCGGCTCGGAGGAAACCATGCGCCGCAGCTTCCTGCGGCTCGTCGCTGCGCTGCCGCAGGATTACCGAAGCCGGTTCGGGCCGTGACGGCTCATGCCGGACCTCATGGGCGAGAACCCGTGAGGTCCGGCGGAGAGCCGCCGCCCCGCGGTCGCGGGGGCCAAGCCTCGATGCGTCGGGCTCATCGAGGTTTGGTCATCAGCCGAGCTTGTACACCGCGGCCAGCTCCGGGTCCTTGGCCGCCACGAGCTTGGCCAGGTCGACGATGACCTTGGCCTGCTTCCAGGTGGCGTCGTCCTGCATCTTGCCGTCGAGCATCACCGCGCCGGTGCCGTCGGGCATCGCCGCGACGATGCGGGCGGCGAACGCGACCTCGTCCGGATCGGGGGCGAAGACGCGCTTGGCGATGGCGACCTGGTTCGGATGCAGCGTCCAGGCGCCGGCGCAGCCCATGAGGAAGGCGTTGCGGAACTGGACCTCGCAGGCCGGACCGTCGGAGAAGTCGCCGAACGGGCCGTAGAAGGCCTTGATGCCGTTGGCCATGCAGGCGTCGACCATCTTCGCGATGGTGTAGTGCCAGAGGTCCTGCTGGGCGGAGGCGCGCGCGACGCCCTCGCCGGCCGGGTCGGCGATCACGCGGTATTCCGGGTGGCCGCCGCCGACGCGGGTGGTCTTCATGCCGCGGGACGCCGCCAGGTCCGCGGGGCCGAGGCTCATGCCGTGCATGCGGGGCGACGCGCAGGCGATGGCGTCGACGTTGGCGACGCCTTCGGCCGTCTCCAGGATCGCGTGGATCAGGATCGGCTTCGTCACACCGTGGCGCGCCTCGAGCTGGGCGAGGAGCTGGTCGACGTAGTGGATGTCCCACGGGCCCTCGACCTTGGGAATCATCACTACGTCGAGCTTCGAGCCGACGGCGGCCACGAGCTCGAACAGGTCGTCGAGAAACCACGACGAGTTCAGCGCATTGATGCGGCTCCACAGGCCGGTGCCGGTCGCCGCGAAGTCGGTCGCCTGCGCCATCTGGACGAAGCCCTTCCGGGCCGCCTCCTTCTGGTCCATCGGCACCGCGTCCTCGAGGTTGCCGAGCACGACGTCGACGGTCGGCGCGAGCTCCGGCACGCGGGCGCGGACCTTGTCGTTGTGGGGCGGCACGAAGTGGATCATCCGCTCCAGCCGCACCGGCAGCTCGCGGAAGGGCTCGGGCGCGCCGGCGGCGAGCGGCTGGAAGAAGCGGCGCGGCAGTTTCATGGAAGAACCTCGTTGCAGGTCGGCTTGCCGAGTCGGCGTGACGGACCGGTTCGTCCGGTTAGTGCAAGCACAGGCCCGGCGTAAAGCGATCCGCGTGGCAAGCGTCATGGTGCGCTGCCGCACGAATGGCGCGGCCGGCTCGGTGGTCGTGCCCGGTTGCGGGAACACGGCGGACGGCGCAGCGTTTTCGAAACGAGGCGGGTCAATCGGTATCGGGAAACGGGCTATGCCCTCTTCGAAGACGCGTCAGCTCGCGCTTTGCGCGACGATCCTCGCACTTGGAATCGGTGCGCCTGACCTTTCCCGTGCCGGATCGGATACTGCCAAACGCACCGAGCGCACGGCGTTCACCGCCGGCGAGATCGCGACGGCGCGTCCTGCCGCCCTGAAGGGCGCGATCCGCATCGCCGGCGACGACGGGCAGGCCTTCCAGGCGCTGATCGACGGGGCGTCCGCGGCGGCCGACCCCTGGCTCGTGCTGTCCGGCGGCGGCGAGAACGGCGCCTTCGCCGCGGGCCTCCTCTCCGGCTGGAGCGCGAGCGGGCGCCGCCCGGCCTTCGGCGTGATCACCGGCGTCTCGACGGGCGCCCTGATCGCCCCCTTCGCCTTCATCGGTGCCGCCGGCGATGCCGCCCTGCGCGAGGCCTACACCACGGTCTCGGCGGCGGACGTGTTCGAGTTCGGCGGCTCCGCCGAGGCCCTGACCGACACCTGGCCGCTCAAGCGCCGGATCGAGAAGGCGGTGACGCCGCGCCTGCTCAAGGCGATCGCCGCCGAGCACGCCAAGGGCCGGCGCCTGCTGGTCGCCACCACCGAGCTCGACACCGAGCGCCCGGTGCTGTGGGACATGGGCGCGATCGCGACGATCGGCGACGACAAGGCGCTGAACCTGTTCCGGTCGATCGTGCTGGCCTCGTCCGCCGTGCCGGGCGTGTTCCCGCCCGTCTCGATCGACTCGACGACCGTCGACGGCAAGACGAACCAGGGCAAGACGATCCAGGAGATGCACGTCGACGGCGGCACTACGGCGCCGTTCTTCCTCGCGCCGAAGCCGGCGCTGATCGCGGCGCAGACGGGTGCCGGCGGGGTCAGGATCCCGGCCCGGACGGTCTACCTCGTCGTCAACAACAAGCTCGCGCCGTACTTCCAGATGGCGACGCACACCACGCTCTCGGTGCTCGGCCGGGCGATGTCGTCGGCGATCAAGGCGCAGACGCGCGACGCCCTGGCGCTGGCCGACGCCTTCGCCCGCCGCGAATCCATCGACCTGAAGGTCGCCGAGATCGACGACCGCTTCACCGACACCTCGCCGGCCCCGTTCGACCAGCGCTACATGAAGGCGCTGTTCGCCCACGCGGAGAAGCTCGGCCAGGAGGGCACGGCCTTCGGCGGACCGGAGGCGCTGGCCGAAGGCTCGTCGAACCTGCCGACCGGCTCGCTCGGCGCGCTGCATCCGAAGGCCCCGCAGCCGGCGACGCCGCGCCTGGACGCATCGCGACCGGACGCCTCGCAGGCCCTGGCGACGCGCTGAGCGGCGCTTACGCCGCCTTCTTCTTCCCCCCGCGCTCGGCGATCCCTGCCAGCGCCCGCACCACCTGCGTCGCGGTCTTGAGCCGGGCCGGGATCGAGTCGAGCTCGCGGATGAAGACCACGCTCATGTCGGGCCGGACCTTCGCGAACGAGGCCTGCTCGGCGACGTAGGCGACCAGCCCCTGCGGGTTCGCGAACGACTTGTCGCGGAAGTGGACCACGACGCCCTTCGGCCCGGCCTCGACCTTGGCGATGTTGGCGGCCAGGCACAGGATCTTGATCGTCACGATCTTGAGCAGCTGCTCCACCTCCGGCGGCAGCGGCCCGAAGCGGTCGATCAGCTCGGCGCCGAACCCCTCCATCTCGGCGTCATTCTCCAGGGTCGAGAGCCGGCGGTAGAGGGCGAGCCGCACGCCGAGATCCTCGACATAGGTCTCGGGGATGGTGACCGGGGCGCCGAGCGCGATGGTCGGCGACCACGCCTCCTCCACCGGCTCCTCGTAGCCCGCCTTGAGCGCGGTGACCGCGTCCTCCAGCATCTGCTGGTAGAGCTCGTAGCCGACCTCCTTGATGTGGCCGGACTGCGCGTCGCCGAGCAGGTTGCCGGCGCCGCGGATGTCGAGGTCGTGGGAGGCCAGCTGGAAGCCGGCGCCGAGCGTGTCGAGCGTCTGCAGCACGGTGAGGCGCTGCTCGGCCTGGGCGCTCAGGGTGCGGTTGGCCGGCGTCGTGAACAGGGCGTAGGCGCGGGCCTTGGAGCGGCCGACGCGGCCGCGGAGCTGGTAGAGCTGGGCCAGGCCGAACATGTCGGCCCGGTGGACGATCAGCGTGTTGGCGGTGGGGATGTCGAGACCGGATTCGACGATCGTGGTCGAGAGCAGCACGTCGTACTTGCCCTCGTAGAACGCGGTCATCACGTCCTCGAGCTGGCCCGCCGCCATCTGCCCGTGGGCGACCGCCACCGTGGTCTCGGGCATCTCGGTGTCGAGGAAGCGCTTCACCTCGGCCAGATCCTCGATCCGCGGCACCACGTAGAACGACTGGCCGCCGCGGTAGCGCTCGCGCAGCAGCGCCTCGCGGATGGTCAGCGGATCGAACGGCGTCACGAAGGTGCGCACCGCCAGGCGGTCCACCGGGGGGGTCGCGATGATCGAGAGGTCGCGCACGCCCGTCATCGCCAGCTGCAGCGTCCGCGGGATCGGGGTGGCCGAGAGCGTCAGCACGTGCACGTCGGCCTGCAGCGCCTTCAGGCGCTCCTTGTGGCTGACGCCGAAATGCTGCTCCTCGTCGACGATGATCAGGCCGAGGTCCTTGAAGGCGATGGTCTTGGCCAGCACCGCATGGGTGCCGACCACGATGTCGACGGTGCCGTCGGCGAGCCCGGCGCGGGTCTGCTTCATCTCGGCCGCGCCGACGAAGCGCGACAGCTGCGCCACCTGGATCGGCAGGCCCTTGAAGCGCTCGGCGAAGGTGCGGAAGTGCTGGCGCGCGAGCAGGGTGGTCGGCACCACCACCGCCACCTGCCGCCCGGAGATCGCGGCGGCGAAGGCGGCGCGGAGCGCCACCTCGGTCTTGCCGAAGCCGACGTCGCCGCAGACGAGCCGGTCCATCGGGCGGCCCTCGTTGAGGTCCGAGAGCACCGCCTCGATCGCGTTGGCCTGGTCCTCGGTCTCCTCGAAGGCGAAGCGGGCGGCGAACTCGCCGTAGAGGCCCTCGGGCGGCACCAGCCGCGGCGCCTGCCGCACGAAGCGCTGGGCGGCGACCTTGATGAGCTCGCCGGCCATCTCGAGGATGCGCTTCTTCATCCGCGCCTTGCGGGCCTGCCAGCCGGCGCCGCCGAGGCGGTCCAGCGCCACCTCGGAATCCTCGGAGCCGTAGCGGGTCAGGAGCTCGATGTTCTCCACCGGCAGCAGCAGCAGGCCGGTGGCGTATTGCAGCTCCAGGCAATCGTGCGGGGCGCCGGCCGCCGTCACCGTCTTCAGGCCGACGAACCGGCCGATGCCGTGGTCGGCGTGCACGACGAGGTCGCCGGGCTGAAGCGCCTGCACCTCCAGGATGACGTCCTGCGGGCGCTTGGACTTCCGCTTCTGGCGCACCAGCCGGTCGCCGAGGATGTCGCCTTCCGAGATCACGGCGAGCTGGCCGGCGGTGAAGCCCGATTCGAGGCCCCAGACCGCGACGGCGACGTCGGTGCCGCGCTTCAGCGCGTAGACGTCCGACAGGCGCGAGATCGCCATCGGCTTCCTGAGGCCGTGGTCGGCGAGCACGCCGCAGAGCCGGTCGCGCGAGCCTTCGGACCAGGATCCGAGGATCACGTGATGACCGGATCCCTGCAGATCCTTCACGTGCGCCACCGCCGCGTCGAAGACGCTCGTCCCCTCGCTCGCGCGCTCGGCGGCGAAGGTGCGGCCGGGCTCGGCGCCGCAATCGATGGCCGGGCCGCCGGCTCCGCCCTCGGGCACCGCGAACGGGGTCAGCCGGGCGACGGAGCAGGCCGCGATCCGGTCGCGCAGCTCGTTCTGGGTCAGGTAGAGGGCGCGCGGCGGCAGCGGCTTGTAGGGCGCGACGCCCGATTGCGGGGTCTTGCGCGCGCCTTCGCGAGCCTGGAAGTAGTCCTGGATCAGGGCCAGCCGCTCGGCGGCCGCATCCTCGATCTGCGGCTCGAACACCATCGGCACCCCGGCGACGTAGTCGAACAGGGTGTCGAGGGATTCGTAGAACAGCGGCATCCAGTGCTCGAGGCCGGCATAGCGCCGGCCCTCGCTCACGGTCTCGTAGAGGCGGTCGTCGCGGGTCGCGGCCCCGAAATTGGCGACGTAGCCCTGGCGGAAGCGCCGGATGGTCTCGGTGGTGAGCTGGACCTCGCTCATCGGCACGAGATCGAGGGAGCGGAGCTGGCCGACGGTGCGCTGGGTCTCCGGATCGAAGGCGCGGATCGATTCCAGCGTGTCGCCGAAGAAGTCGAGGCGGATCGGGTTCGGGAGCCCCGGCGGCGACAGGTCGAGGATGCCGCCGCGCACGGCGTACTCGCCGGTGTCGCGCACCGTCCCGGTGCGCAGGAAGCCGTTGGCCTCGACCCAGGCCACGACCTTGTCCATCGAGACGACGTTGCCGATCGCGACGGAGAAGGTCTCGACGGCGATGCGCTTCATCGGCGGAACGCGCTGGATCAGGGCGTTGACCGTGGTGCAGACGATGCGGGGCGCGGCCTCCGAGGAGCGCGTGCGCGTCAGCCGCGAGAACGCGGTCATGCGCTGCGCCGCGGTGGCGCCGTTGGGCGACACCCGGTCGTAGGGCTGGCAATCCCAGGCCGGCACGCTCATCGCCTCGATCTCGGGCGCGACGAACTTCAGGGCGTTGACGAAGGCCGCCGAGCGCCCGGAATCGCGGGCGACGTGGACCAGCACCGCCGGCCCCTCGAAGCCGGCGCTCAGGGCGCGCGCGAGGTCGGCCACCACCAGGGCGTCGAACCCGTCCGGGACGCCGGCCAGCGTCGGGCTCTCGCCGCGCGCGAACGCGTCGCGGATCCGCGCCAGCGGCCCGGACTTGGGAAGCGCGAAGCGCGCCGTCTGAACCTTCGGCGCGGGGACCGGGGGCGCGGGCGTCTTGGATGCGGACGTCTTGGATGCGGGCTTGGCCATCGGGTGTCTGTTCGTCGTCGAATCGGGCGGGCAGGCGATGCCCGGGGGCGGGACGTGGAGCCCACGAAACGGGATGTATAGACCGGAAGGCAGGGTGTCAGGAGGCGACGATCCGACGATGCGGCGCTCCGACCCGGGCCGCCATGGTCCGACCGGACGAATGCATGGGATGAGCTTTTCGAGGCAACCTACTCGCAATCAACGATTTTCGATCGTTTTTTCCCGATGCGGACTCGTCGGCTCTTGCGCCGATAGGTCCGGCACGGAGCGGCTCGGGTCGGTGCTCCGCATGCCGGTGTCGCAGGGGCGGATCGCCGGAGGGACGCGCACCCGATTTTCGCGCCGAAACGCTTGATGCCCAACGCGAGCCGACAGGGACAACCAACACGTAAAAAGGAGTTTTTCCGTTCAGCGCGCGGCCCGCATCTGCTCGGGTGCGCCGAGCCGCGGCAGGACGCCCTCGCGCATCACGGCGCGGCGCAAGGGCCCGATCGCGCTCATCGCCAGCAGGCCGAAGCCGCGCAGCGCGTCGACGGGCACGAGGTCGGCGAGCAGGCTCCGGTTGAGCGTGTCGACCGCCGTGGATCGCAGCGCCGCGTCGAGCCGGCGGGCGCGGGCGAAGCCAGACAACGCCGCGCGGGAGCCCGGATCGCGGCGCTCGCGGGTGGCACCGAGCACCGCGTCCCGAAGGGCGGCGGCATCCCGCAATCCGAGGTTCAGGCCTTGCGCGCCGATCGGCGGGAAGACGTGGGCGGCCTCGCCGATCAGGGCGAGGCGGTGGGCGGTCGGGGTCGCCACGGAGAGGCCGCGCATCGGCACCAGGCCGCGGGGGCCGTCGATCCGCATCGTCCCGAGCATGCCCTGCGCCTGGCGCGTGACCGCCTCGGCCAGCGCCGCGTCGTCGAGCGCGGCGAGCCGGCGCGCGACGCCCTCGGCCGCGACCCAGACCAGGCTCGAGCGGTTCCCCGGCAGCGGCACCAGGGTGAAGGGGCCTCCGCGGGTGTGGAACTCGGTCGAGACGTCGCCGTGCGGGCGGTCGTGCGCGAGGATCGTGGTGATCGCGGATTGCGGGTAGGACCAGTCCCGCACCCGGATGCCGCTCGCGCTCCGCAACGGCGACCGCCCCCCGTCCGCGGCAACGACGAGCTGTGCCGAGACGCGCCCGCCATTGACGAGCCGAACCTCGGAAACCTCTTCGCCAGGAACGGCTTCCGCGGCATCGCTCTCGAACAGCGTGAGGTTCTCGGTGGCGCGTGCCTGCCGGCGCAGGGACTCGACCAGGAGCCGGCTCTCGACGTTCCAGCCGAACGCTTCCAGCCCGATCTCGCCGGCCTGGAAGCGCGCGGGCGGGGGGCGGAACAGGCTGCCGGTGTCGTCGATGATCTGCAGCGTCGCCAGCGGGCCGGCCTGCGGGGCGATGCCGCCCCAGGCCTTCAGCGCCGCGAGGAAGCGCACGGACCCGTCGAGCAGGGCGACGGTGCGCCCGTCGGCCACGGGTGCATGGCGTCCGACCAGGGCCGTGGGCACGCCGTCGCGGGCGAGCGCCAGGGCGGCGGCGAGGCCGGCGGCGCCGGCGCCGACCACCGCGACGGCAAACGTCCTGTCCTGTCGGGGCGGCTGGGGCACGGGCGGAGAATCCTTGGTACGACCCAAACGGATCTAGGGCGATCGCGCGCGCCTGTCGCCCAGGCTGCGGCAACCCGCGCCGGCGAGAGCATGGTCCGTGATCCGTCAATCACGGACACGGCTCGCTCTCGTCTCGAGGGCGCATCGTCGTCACGCCAGCGGGAATCCACCTCGCTCGACGATGCTCTAGCCGGCCCCGAGCAGCCGGATCGCGGCGTCGCGCTCGAACAGGTAGAGCAGCACCCGCAGCGCCTGGCCCCGCTCGGTCCGCAGGGTCGGATCGCGCTCGACGATCAGCCGTGCGTCGTCGCGGGCGACCTCCAGCAGGGCGCCGTCGCTCTCCAGGCGGGCGAGCCGGAAGGCCGCGAGGCCGGATTGGCGGGTGCCGAGCACCTCGCCCTCGCCGCGCAGCCGCAGATCGGCCTCGGCGATGCGAAACCCGTCCTCGCTCTCGCGCATCATCTCGAGGCGGGCCTTCGACACCTGGCCGAGCGGCCCGCGATAGAGCAGCAGGCAGGACGAGGCCTTCGCGCCGCGCCCGACCCGGCCGCGCAGCTGGTGGAGCTGGGCCAGCCCGAAGCGCTCGGCATGCTCGATCACCATGATCGTCGCCTCCGGCACGTCGACCCCGACCTCGACCACGGTGGTCGAGACCAGGACCCGGGTCTCGCCCGCGGCGAAGCGGGCCATCGCCGCATCCTTGTCGGCGCCGGGCATCTTGCCGTGGATCAGCCCGACCTCGGCCCCGAAATGCTGCTTCAGGTCCTCGAAGCGCTCCTCCGCCGCGGCGAGGTCGACGAACTCCGATTCGGCCACCAGCGGGCAGATCCAGTAGACGCGCTCGCCGCCCTGGAGCGCGCGGTGGAGGCCGGCCACGACCTCGTCGATGCGCTCGGTCGGGATGGTGATCGTCCGGATCGGCTGCCGTCCGGCCGGCTTCTCGTCGAGGACCGAGACGTCCATGTCGCCGAAGCAGGTCAGCGCCAGCGTCCGCGGGATCGGGGTCGCGGTCATGACGAGAATGTCGACCGCCGCGCCCTTGGCGCCGAGCGCGAGGCGCTGGTGGACGCCGAACCGGTGCTGCTCGTCGACCACCGCCAGCCCGAGATCGGCGAACACCACGCTGTCCTGGAACAGGGCGTGGGTGCCGACCAGGATGTCGATCTCGCCGGCGGCGAGGTCGGCCAGCGTCGCCCGGCGCTCGGCGGCGCGGTCCCGGCCGGTCATCAGGCGCAGGCGCAGGGCGCCGGCCAGCGGCTTCAGGCGCTCGAAGTGCTGGCGTGCCAGGATCTCGGTCGGGGCCATCAGCGCCGCCTGCCGGCCGGCCTCGCAGGCCGAGGCCATGGCGAGGAGCGCCACGGCGGTCTTGCCCGACCCGACATCGCCCTGGAGCAGGCGCAGCATCCGCTTGTCGGAGGCCAGATCGCCGCGAATCTCGGCGACGGCGCGCGTCTGCGCGCCGGTCAGCGCGAAGGGCAGCCCCGCCTCGATCCGGGCGGAGAGGCGGCCGTCGCCGGCGTTGACCCGTCCGGGCTTGCGGCGGCTGCGCGCCCGCATCAGCGCCAAAGCCAGCTGCGAGGCCAGAAGCTCGTCGTAGGCCAGCCGTTTTCGCGACGGCGTCGCGGGCGGCGGGACCGCGACGCCGTTGGGGCCCAGCGTCGAGGGCTTGGGCGCCTCCTCGGGCCGGTGCTCGGCGCGCAGCGCGTCGGCGAAGGGCGGCAGCCGGTTCTGCCGCAGCCAGGCCGGGTCCTGCCACTCCGGCAGCACCGGCAGCCGCTCCAGGGCGGCCACCGCCAGCTTGCCGATCGCCCGCGAGGTCAGGCCTTCCGTGGCGCCGTAGACCGGCTCGACGGAGGGCAGGGCGGCCAGGCCTTCCGCGTCGACGATGCGGGAGGGATGCACCATCTGGCGGCTGCCGTCCCAGAGGTCGATGCGGCCGGTGACGTAGCGGTGGCTGCCCAGCGGCAGCATCTTCTCGACCCGCGCCGCCGGCATCCCGAAGAACACCAGGGTGATGTCGCCGGTCTCGTCCTCGACCAGCACCCGGTGCGGGCGCCTGCCCGGCCCGGTCCCGGCCGGCCGGTGATGCGAGACGGTGACGCCGACGGTGACCGGCTCGCCCACAGGGGCCTCGCCGACCGAGCCGACGAGCTTCTGCGCGATGCCGCCCTGCGGCAGGTGGAACAGCAGGTCGACGATGCGGGCCGGCCGCTCGGGCGTGCCGAGCAGCCGCTCGATCATGGGCGCCATCTTCGCGCCGACGCCCGGCAGCCCGCGCGCGGGCGCGAACAGCGGATCGAGGATGCTGGGGCGCAGGAGCGCAGGGGCCGTCTCGTCGCGCATCGCCAATCCGCTCGTTCGGCCCATCCTGCCCGGCGGGCCCTAATAGCCCGTGCATCCCGCCCCGTCGCGCGCGGCCGCTCGACGCTGGCGCGCCGCGTCGCCCTCCCGTGATCGGCGGATCGGAGGATCCTGTGCCCGGCGCCCGGATGCGGCCGGCTGGCAGGTCGGCCGCGATGGCTTAGATACGGACGGTGGCGGCGCTCGGCGCGGCCGGCGGCGGGAGCCAAGGCGATGATCGAGTTTTTCGACCGGGAGGGACGTCCATCCGCCTTCTGCGACGACGGCCGGGCGGTCTACCACTGGGATGGGCGGCCCGCGGCGATCATCGACGACGACAAGGTCTTCGCTTATTCGGGCCGCTTCGTCGGCTGGTTCTCCGACGGATGGATCAGCGACGCGCGCGGGAACCGGCTGCTGTTCGAGTTCGATGCGGTCGGCGGCCCGGCCAAGCCGGACCGCGGCACCCGGGTCGCCAAGGGCCAGCGCGGGCACAAGCCGCCGGTCGGCCCGCGCGATCCCGTCCCGGCCCCGCCCGGGCCGTCCGCGGCGTGGTCCGAGACCGCCTTCGCAGGCCTGGTCTGAGCCTTTCGTCCCGTGATCCTCGGATCACGGGTTGTCTCCAGCGATCCGAAGGCCCTCACGATGTCCGGCACCACCCGCACCAGCGCGGATCTCGATCCCCGCCGCCGCCGCACGCTGTTCCGCGCTTGGCACCGGGGCATCCGCGAGATGGACCTGATCATGGGGCGCTTCGCCGACGCCGAGATCGGCAGCATGAGCGATGCGGATCTCGACCTGTTCGAGGGCCTGATCGAGGTGCCGGACCGCGACCTGTTCCGCTGGCTCGTCGGGGAGGAACAGGTGCCGGGAAACTACGACACGGCGCTGTTCCGCCGTCTCAAGGCGTTCCACAAGCACGACGCGCCGATCCATTCGTAGCGGATCGGCGCCCGGGCCGGGCGATGCCTAGAGGTCGGGTTCGTTGACGACGTAGGGGCCGATGCGGCTCATCAGGTCGATCGGCGCGCCCGCGCGGCGCCCCTTCGCGCCGTCGATCACCAGGACCGGGATGCCCTGGTCGCGGACCTGCGCACGAAGCCGGGCTGCGAGGCGGGCATAGCTCGAATCGCGGCGCGACGAGGTCTGGAGCAGGATGGCGGCAGGCCGGGCGATCACCGCCAGCACGTCCGCCGCCGCCTCGAGGGAGACGGTGACGCTGGCATAGCCGAGCTCGGCCAATTCTCCGGCCAGGGAGTGATCGATGGCACGGACACCATCGTCGACGACGAGCACTTGTTGCAGCGCACCCATAAGATCGAGAGCTACCCCATCGCAGGCCACTTGGGAAGAGAGCTGAGCTTTAAACCCTCCGCCAACGGTTTGGTTCGCCGGCGCCCTTTGCAGATGCGAAAATAAACCCTTTCGATGAGCGTCCGATGAACCGCGCGGCCGGCGCCATCGATCGTACCGGGCACAGGCGCGGGCACGATCGGCCAAGGCCCTGGCGACGCTGAGCTTTCGGAACGGTTTCGTTTCACGGGCGAGGATGCGCGGTCGAGGGATGCGCCGGGCGGGCACGCGGCACCGCCGCGCCGGATGGTGCGGCGCGGGGCGGCCCGAGCGGCCGCTCAGGCCTCGGTCACGGCGATCCCGGTTCCGGCAAAGCGATCGACGCGGAAGCGCGAGGCGCGAAACTCATCGGCTTCGGACGCGCCGGCCTCGCCGCGTTGCACCAGGGCCGTCGCGCAGGCCTGGCCGCGGAAGGCGAGGCGGCCGTCGGGCTCGCGGCGCAGGTCGAACAGGGCGGGGGGCAGGGAAGGGGGCAGGGCGCGGTGGCCGGGCTCGGTGAGCGCCCCGGCGAGGCCCGGCCCCTTGCGCCTGACCGAGAGGATCGCATCCTCGTCGAAGGCCAGCACATCGAGCACCGGCCGTGCCGGGTCCGGTCCGGGCGGAGGCACGGGCCCGGGCGCACGGCGTGCGAGGACGACCGAGCGCAGCGTCGTCGCGGGCAGGGCGTCGAGCGCACCCTCCAGGAAGGCCGGGGCGACGAGATGGGTCGGGCGCGGATGCGCCAGGCTCTCGATCAGCGCGCCTCCGTCGAAGACCGGCATCGTCTCGAGGTCGGCGCCGACGGCGAGCGCCGCGCCGAGGCCGGTGACGATCCCGCGCAGATCCGAGGGCGGCAGCAGGGTAAGGATGCGGTCGCCGGGCTCGATCCGGGCCGAGACCAGGTGCGCGGCGACCGCCGCGAGCAGGGCGTCGCCCGTCCGGTGGACCGGCCGCGCCGGATCGCCCGCCACGAAGCTGACGAGGCCGCCGCCGGTCTCGGGCAACGCAACGGCGCCCCCGGCCCGGTCGAGGGCGAGCGCGTCGAGGTTGATCACGCCGTCGGGCACGGCCGGGCCGAAGGCGGCGAGATAGCGCAGGCCGAAATAGCCGGCCGCGATCCGGCACATCGCCTCCGCCGGGCGGCCGGCCCCGACATGGGTCTGGGTCAGCACCGCGGAGAGGCCGGCCGCCTGGATGCCGGCCGCCGCCTGCGCCTCGGTCCAGGACGCGGGCAGCGGGCAGGGGACGTGCCCCGCCGCCTCGACGGCGAGGTGGGCGACCAATCCCTCGGTGCTTCCGGGAAACCACAGGCCGATCCGGCTTCCCGGCGGCAGCCGCCACGTCCGCAGGGCCCGGCCGAGCCGCCCGACGATCTCGGCCGCCGTCCCGTAGGTCCAGGTCATCGGCGGCCTGTCGCTCCAGCCGCGCTTGGGCGCGGCGTCGGAGAAGGCGAGGCGCGCGGGGTCGAGGCGGGCGGTTCCGGCGAGCAGCGCGCACAGCCCCACCCGCGGAAGGACGACCTCGGCGGCGGCCGGCGACCGCACCGGCTCGCGGGCCGCCGTCCGGGGCAGGGGGCGTCGATCGGCGGCCGGCCCCCATCCGGCGGTCGACGGCTCGAGGGAGGGCTGCGCCGCGCTCACGGGGTTCTCGAACTCCATCCGAAGGGCGTCGCCCGACATCCCGCACGGGGACGGCTGGCCATCGATGCAGGTTTAGGGTTAACCCCCGCCTAAGGCCGACCCGCGGATGTCCCGCATGCGCGGGGCCGGGTGTCGCGGTGGGTGTCATGCCTTCGCCGCATTCGGCGGGGAATGCAGGCCGCCCGATCGCCCGGGACCAGCGCGGCGCCCTGTCGGACCGGCCGCCCGCGTCCCGCACCGCATCACGTTTTCCCGTCACGACGACGTCCTCTTCATCGACGAACTTCAAAGGGTCTGAGCCGATGTCCTTCGCCAAAAGCCCGGCGCTCCTGATGCGCGCCGCCGCGTTCCTTGCGCTCGCCGGCCTTGCCGGACCCGCCCTCGCCCAGCCGAAGAAGGCGACGCCGGCCCCCGCGGCCCCGGCGCCGGCGGCCCCCGCCCCGGCCCAGAGCACGCCGGCGGCCAACACCGCGGCGCAGACCGGCCCGCAGACCGTGACCGTGAAGTCCGAGCCGAGCCAGGCCGACTGGACCAAGGTCTGCGGCAAGGACGGCGGGTCGGGCACCGACATCTGCTACACCACCCGCGACTTCGTCTCCGACCAGGGCCAGCCGGTCCTCGCGGTCGCCGTGTACGAGATGAAGAACCCGGCCACGAAGCAGGAGGTGCGCGTGGTGCGCTACCTGCTGCCGCTCGGCCTGCTGCTGCAGCCCGGCATCCGCTTCACCGTCGACGGCCAGCAGGGCACCGCCGGCAAGTTCGCGGTCTGCTTCCCCAACGGCTGCTTCGCCGAGGCCGGCGGCGTCGATGCCGGCGTCGTCGCTGCGATGAAGAAGGGCACCACGCTCAACGTCTCGGTGCAGAACCAGACCCAGCGCGAGGTGACCTTCGCCGTGCCGCTCGCCGGCTTCGGCAAGGCCTTCGACGGCCCGGCCATGGACCCGAAGGTGCTCGAGGAGCAGCAGAAGAAGCTCCAGGCCGAGCTCGAGAAGCGCAGCGAGGACATGCGCAAGAAGCTGGAGCAGCCGGGCGCGGCCGGCGCCGGCGCCGCGGCGGCCCCCAAGCCCTGATTCGCGACCGCCGATCCCGCCGTCGGGATCGGCCCCTGCAAATTGACTTTTGCAAGAAGCCCGGCGCCCCGAAGCGCCGGGCTTTTCCGCTTCGGGGTGCCGGCATGATGCGATCGGCACAAGATCCCGTGATCACGGGATCGCAGCATGACCGGATCCCGGGATCACGGGATCATCGCCCCGGGGCGCGCCGGCCCGCAGCCCGCGACGCCGCGCGGCGGAACGGCCAGTCGATCGCGCCGCCGGCAAACAATCCGGCCCAGATCAGCACCGGTTGGAAGGCCAGCCGGGGGCCGTGGTACCACCAGGAATCCGGCAGCGGCGGCACCACGATCCCCTCGACCGCCTGCTTGATGTTGGCCGGCCAGACGCAGAGCGCGTAGAGCGCGAGCCCGATCCCGGCCGCCCGGCGCAGGGCCGGGCGCGTCAGCGCCAGCGCGCCCGCGACCTCGCAGAGCCCGGTGCCGAGGATCACGAGGCGCGGCTCCGGCACCCAGGCCGGCATGATCGGCATCAAGGTGTCGGGCGCGGCGAGGTGCACCGCGCCGACGAGGCCGTAGAGGCCGACCAGCCCGCGCCGCAGCCAGATCCGCCCGGGCGTCTCCATCGATCGCCCGCCCGTCATGCGACGACGCTGGCGGGAACGCCGCATTCCGCTGCGACGCGGTCGCGCAGGGCCGCGATCAGCCGCATCAGTACCGGGTGGTCGGTCGCGTAGGCGGTGTCGCCGATCGCCGCGACCGGTGCGACGAGCCGCAGCGAATTGGTGACGAGCACCGCGTCGGCGCGGCGCAGCTCGGCCCTCGTCGCGGACCGTTCCTCGCAGGCGAGCCCGCAGGCCGGCGCGAGGTCGGCGATCACGACGGCGCGCACGATGCCGGCCAGCACCCCGTCGCCGAGCGGCGGCGTGACCAGGCGGTCGCCGAACAGCGCGAAGACGTTGCCGGTGCCGGCGCAGGCGAGGTGCCGCCGCGTGTTGCAGAACAGGGCCTCGTCGAAGCCGGCCGCCCGCGCATCCCGCGCCGCGAGGATCGCGTCGCCGTAGCCGAGGGTCTTGAGCCGTGCCAGCGGCGAGGTCTCGTTCCGGGCGATGGCGGTGGGCCACAGCCGCAGGGGCGCGAACGCGATCCGGCGGTCGCTGACGGCCGCGGTCGCAAACAGCGTCGGGCGCGGATCGGGCGGCGGGGCGAGGCCGCGCGGGCCCGTGCCGCGGGTGACGGTGGTGCGGATCGCCAGGCGATCGCCCGTGGCGGCGAGCGCATGCATCGCCGTGCGGGCGGCATCGGCGGACACGGAGAAGCCCAGCCCTTCGGCCGAGGCGACGAGGCGGGCGACGTGCGCGTCCGCGAAGGCGACCCGGCCGGCCAGCGCCAGGGCCGTGTCGAAGACGCCGTCGGCCAGGGTCAGGCCGCGATCGGTCAGGTCGAAGGGCAGGGTGGTGCCGTCGATCAGGCGGCCGTCATGCCACAGCATCGCCGCCCTCCCCGGATGCGGGCCGCTCCCGCCAGTCGCGGGCCAGGCCGAGGAAGTTCGAGAAGATCGCGTGGCCGTTCTCGGTGAGCACCGATTCCGGGTGGAACTGGATGCCGTAGGTCGGATGGCGGCGATGCGACAGCGCCATCACCTCGCCCTCGGCCGACCGCGCGTCGACGGTGAGGTGGGCCGCCATCGCCGGCTGCGGCGCCACCACGAGGGAGTGGTAGCGCCCGACCTGCATCGCCGGCGGCAGCCCGGCAAACAGCCGCTCCCCGCCATGCGCCACCGGCGTCGCCTGCCCGTGCAGGGGCTTCCGCGCCCGCTCGACGGTGCCGCCGAAGGCCGCGCCGATCGCCTGATGCCCGAGGCAGACCCCGAGGATCGGCATCCGACCCGAGAGCTCGCGGATCGCCGGCAGCGAGATCCCGGCCTCGGCCGGCGTGCACGGCCCCGGCGAGATCACCAGGGCGTCGGGGGCGAGCGCGCGGATGCCGGCCACGTCGAGGGCGTCGTTGCGCACCACGCGCACCGTCTCGCCCAGCTCCTCGAAGTAGCGGACGACGTTGAAGACGAACGAGTCGTAGTTGTCGACGACGAGGATCATGGGGTTTCCCGGTGGCCCCCGGCCGTCGCCGGCCGCAGGCATCGGCCGCGCCGCCGGCGACGCGCGGTCGCGCGCGCCGACCTCCGCTCGGATCTCCCCGTGCGGCCCCCGGTCGTCGCGCCGGCCCGGGCTCGCGCAGGCGCGCTCATGTTTCGAACGCCTCTGCCTCGAACGCCTGGAACACGCGGGCGGCCTTGGTCAGGGTCTCGTCGTACTCGGCCGCCGGCTCGGAGAGCAGGGTGACGCCGCCGCCGGCCTGGAGCACCGCGGTCGTCGCGTCCATGAACACGGTGCGGATCGCGATCGCGGTGTCGAGCGACCCGTCGAACCCGATCCGGCCGATGGCCCCGCAATAGAGCTCGCGCGCGTCGCCCTCGATCTCGGTGATGATGTCCATGGCCCTGAGCTTCGGCGCGCCGGTGATCGAGCCGCCGGGAAAGGTCCTCTCCAGCAGGTCGAAGCCGTCGAGACCGTCCCGCAACGTACCCGTGACGACCGAGACGAGATGGTGGATGCCGGCATAGGATTCCAGCCCGCACAGCACCGGCACCTGCACGCTGCCCGGCGCGCAGACCCGGGACAGGTCGTTGCGCAGCAGGTCGACGATCATGGTGTTCTCGGCGCGCTCCTTCGGGTCCGCGAGCAGCCGCGCGGCGCGGGCCGCGTCCTCGACCGGGTCGGGGCTGCGCGCGAGCGTGCCCTTGATCGGCCGGGTCTCGACCTGGCCGCCCTCGAGCTTCAGGAAGCGCTCGGGCGAGCTCGACGCGACGGTCAGCCCGTCGAACTCGAGATAGGCGCCGAAGGTCGCCGGGTTGGTCTCGCGCAAGCGGCGGTAGAACGCGAACCGGTCGAAGCCCGCGGGCAGGGCGGCGGTGAAGCGCTGGGCGATGTTGGCCTGGTAGATGTCGCCGGCCCGGATGTAGTCCCGCACCCGGTCGACCGCCGCCTCGTAGCGGGCGCGCGTGAAGTTCGAGTGCCAGGTCGGCGGGGCAGCGCGCGGGGGCAGGGCGGCCGGTTCCGGCGTCGCCCCGCTCAGGCGATCGGCGAAGGCGGCGAGCCGCGCCTGCGCGCGGGCCTCGCGCCGCGACGGCTCGGTCTCCGGGAAGCCGGTGGCGGCGAGGCGGCAGGTGCCGGCGCCGTGGTCGATGGTGAGCGCGACGTCGTGGAGGTCGAAGGCGGCGTCGTCCGTCAGCCCGGCCCGGCGCGCGGGCGGGACCACCCGCTCCAGCGCCTGCCCGAGATCGTAGGCGCAGTAGCCGATCGCGCCGCCGGAGAACGCGGCCCCCTCCTCCGGGCCGAGCCGGTAGGGCGCGAGGCAGGCGCGGAGCGCCGCCATCGGCCCGCCGGGGACGGGCCGCCCGTCCAGCGTGGCGCGGCCGTCGCGAAACCGGAAGCGGGCGAAGGGGTCGGCCGCCAGGATCGAGACCCGGCCGAGGGTGTCGTGCCGCATCGCGCTGTCGAGGAAGGCGAGGCCGGGCCAGCGGCGCAGCCGCATCGCCGCCGCGACGGGGTCGACGAACGGGATCTCCCGGGTCCAGATCTGTTGCGCCGCCATGTCCTGCGCTGTCGCGTCCGGTTCGAGGGCGACGGGTGCCGGCCCGTCGGTGGGTCCGAAGGCCTCGCACAGGCGGTAGCCCCTGGGAAGCCGCAGCCGATGCCGCAGGGTTTTGCGACCGATGCGCCCGACGCAATCCCACTCGGCGCTCGGCCGCGCGCCGGCGGGGCTCGCGCGGGCGCCGCGATCCCGCTATAGCGATGCCCCATCACGAAAATTCGGGCCCGAAGATCGGGATGTCCCCCATCCTCGGATTCTCGAGGCGTCCGACCTGGCGGCGTCCACGCCGCACGAAGGCAGCATGACCGCATCCGCTCTTCCGTCCGATCCGACGCCCGCAAGGGTCTCGGCCGCACCCAAGATCTCGTTCGTCTCGCTCGGCTGCCCGAAGGCGCTGGTCGATTCCGAGCGGATCCTCACGCATCTGCGGGCGGAGGGCTACGAGCTCGCCCGGCGCCACGACGGGGCGGACGTGGTCATCGTCAACACCTGCGGCTTCCTCGATTCGGCCAAGGCCGAATCGCTCTCGGCGATCGGCGAGGCGATGGCGGAGAACGGCCGGGTCATCGTCACCGGCTGCATGGGCGCCCAGCCCGACGAGATCCGCGACAAGTACCCGAACCTCCTGGCCGTCACCGGCCCGCAGGCCTACGAATCGGTGGTGGCCGCCGTCCACGAGGCGGTGCCGCCGGCCCACGACCCGTTCCTCGACCTGGTGCCGCCGCAGGGCGTCAAGCTGACCCCGCGGCACTACGCCTACCTGAAGATCTCGGAGGGCTGCAACAACCGCTGCACCTTCTGCATCATCCCGTCGCTGCGCGGCGACCTCGTCAGCCGCCCCGCCGGCGACGTGCTGCGCGAGGCGGAGAAGCTGGTCAAGGCCGGCGTGAAGGAGCTGCTCGTCGTCTCGCAGGACACCAGCGCCTACGGCGTCGACCTGCGCTACGCCGAAAGCCCGTGGCGCGACCGCGCGGTGCGGGCGAAGTTCTACGATCTCGCCAAGGAACTCGGCGAGCTCGGTGCCTGGGTCCGGCTGCACTACGTCTACCCCTACCCGCACGTCGACGAGGTGATCCCCCTGATGGCGGAGGGGAAGATCCTTCCCTACCTCGACATGCCGCTCCAGCACGCCTCGCCGACCGTGCTCAAGCGCATGCGCCGCCCGGGCAACCAGGAGCGCCAGCTCGAGCGCATCCGGCGCTGGCGCGAGACCTGCCCGGACCTCGCCATCCGCTCGACCTTCATCGTCGGCTTCCCCGGCGAGACCGAGGCCGAGTTCTCGGAGCTGCTCGACTGGATCGGGCAAGCCAAGCTCGAGCGCGTCGGCTGCTTCACCTACGAGCCGGTGACGGGCGCGCTCGCCAATTCCGTCGGCGCGGCGGTGCCGCCGGAACTGCAGGCCGAGCGCAAGCGCCGCTTCATGGAAGCGCAGCAGCAGGTCTCGCTGCGCCTGCAGAAGGCGCGCATCGGCAAGCGCCTGCCCGTGATCGTCGACACGGTGGGGGCCGACGGCATCAAGGGCCGCTCGAAATACGACGCGCCCGAGATCGACGGCACCGTCCACGTCGCCAGCCGCCGGCCGGTGCGCCAGGGCGACATCGTCACCGTGAGGATCGAGGCGGCCGACGCCTACGACCTGCGCGGCAGCGTGGTCTGAGAGCGGGTTTCGAAAGGGATCATCCCTTTCGTGGGTCCAGGGCGAAGCCCTGGTGCCTATTCGTCGGGCTCCGCCCGACACCCGCCAAAGGGATGATCCCTTTGGAATCTCAAATCCGCGATCAGGCCTCGCGCTCGGTTCGCTTGACCGCGGCCCAGGCCGCCTCCATCGCGGCGAGGTCGGCATCCGACAGCGTCCCGCCCGCGGCCTCGAGCCGGGCGGCCATCGCGGTGAAGCGGCGCACGAACTTGTCGTTGCCGGCCCTGAGCGCCGCCTCCGGGTCGATCCCGGCGTGCCGGGCGAGGTTGGCCACCGAGAACAGCAGGTCGCCGATCTCCTCGGCCACGGCCTGCCCGTCGTCGCCGGCGAGCGCCTCGGCGACCTCGTCGGCCTCCTCGCGGACCTTGGCGACCACGTCCGCCGCATCCGCCCAATCGAAGCCGTAGCCGGCCGCCCGCCGCGAGATCTTCTCGGCCCGGGTCAGGGCCGGAAGCGTCCGGGCGACGCCGTCGAGCGGTCCCGCCGGGGCGCGGGACGGCTTGGCGGCGCGCTCGGCGGCCTTGATCGCCTGCCACTGCGCCTCGACCGCGCGCGCGTCGCGGCGCGGGCTGCCGGCCGGGAGCAGGGTCCCGTCGGGCTCGAACACGTGCGGGTGCCGCCGCACCAGCTTCGCCACGATCGTGCGCGCGACGTCGTCGAGATCGAAGGCGCCGGCCTCCTCGGCCATCCGGGCGTGGAACACCACCTGCAGCAGCAGGTCGCCGAGCTCCTCGCGCAGGTCGCCGAGATCGCCGCGCGCGATCGCGTCGACGACCTCGTAGGCCTCCTCGAGGGCGTAGGGCGCGATGCTCGCCGAAGTCTGGGCGACGTCCCAGGTGCATCCGCGGTTCGGATCGCGCAGCGCGGCCATCACCCGCCTCAAGGCATCGAGCGGCGCTTCGGCCATGCGTCACGGCTCCTCACGGGGTCGGCCTGCCCGACGCCCACCGGCCGCAGGGGTAGACCGGCACGGCCGCGAAATCACCTGCGCGAGCCTCGCGGCGCACGCCGCCGCTCCCGGTCCGGCTCCGCGCTTCCGGCGCGCCTTTGGGGACAAAAGCGGCATATTCCCTGTGTTCCAAGTGGACATTCTGAGGGTTTCGGGGTGTTCGCCAAAGCGAACGACACCGCAGGAGTCCTAGGAAATCTATCAGAAACGATTCTCAGAGAGTCTGTTCTGAAGGTTATATGGGGCGCCGAAAACCCTATCCCCGACAATGGCTTGGTGGGGGTTCTCGCATCCGACTCTGCGTGGGTCCGCATCCGACTCTGCGTGGGATCGCATCGAAGTCTGCGTGGGATTCCCGGGAGGCCGCATCGGAGTCTGCGTGGATCCGCATGCGATTCGGCGTGATTTCCGCCAAGGGCGGTGGGGAATGGGGACAAGTCGGCGGCCCCTGCGCGTATCGAAAGCTGCGTGGCCGGCCGGCGGTCGCGACCCCGCATCGAACTCTGCGCGGCGCGCATCGACCCACCCCCACGCATCGGACGCCGCCCGCGAACCCCTGGGGGACGCCGCCCGCGAAACCTTGGGGGGAGGGGAAGCGTGGATAGCCGGGATAACCCGCCCGCCCCCGGGGACTCCGGGCCGGCAAATCGTGTCATGACCATCGTGCCCCGGCCCGATGCGGCCGCGGGATCGGGCGCTTGCAGGTGCGGCCCGGGCAGGGATGGTCCGCGCAGCGCGGTCGCGGAGTTTCGGAACGGGCATGGGGATCGAGGACAGACTGGCCGGCATTCGCGACGCCGACCTCCGCGCGGAGGTCGAGGCGGCGCGTGGCGGCTTCCTGTTCGCCCAGATCGTCGAGCACATCCTGCACCGGCAGCAGGTCCGCGACGCGGAGGCCTCGGCCAAGGGCGCGGTCGCCGGCCGGCGGGCCGGGATGGGGCGGGACCAGCGCCGGCGCGACGCCGTGCGCGAGGTGATCGAGAACCAGCCGACCGTGCCGGAGAACCTCCAGCACATCCATTCGGTGCTCGCGCTCTGCGGCCTGCCCTACCGCGATCCCGGGCCGGTGCGGGAATTCTCGCGCGATTACGGCCGCAACTCGCTGAACCTCGTCGCCGGCCGGCTGAAGAGCCCGATCACCGGCGAGATGGAGCCGCAGGGCCTGCCCTACGGCCCGAAGGCGCGGCTCGTGCTGCTCCACCTCTGCACCGAGGCCGTGCGCCAGCGCAGCCCGACCATCGCGGTCGCCGATTCCCTCTCCGGCTTCATGCGCGAGATGGGTTTTGCCGTCACCGGCGGCGAGCGCGGCACGATCCGGCAGTTCAAGGAACAGCTCAACCGCCTCGCCGCCTGCTCGATGCAGATCGGCCTGTGGGACGGGCACGACCAGGCCAGCACCCTCAACGTGCCGCCGTTCCGCAGCCTCGACCTGTGGCGGCCCACGGCCCGGGACGGGGCCAAGGATGGGATGAGGGAGGGGGCGAGGGACGGGGAGGGCGCGGCCTGGTCCCGCACCGTGCAGTTCCACCAGGACTTCTACGACAACCTGATCCGGCACGCCCTGCCCGTCGACATCCGGGCGGCGCGGGCCTTCTCGGGCTCGGCGCGCAAGCTCGACCTGCTGTTCTGGGTCGGCTACCGCCTGCGCGCCCTGCAGCGGCCCCTGAGGCTCACCTGGACCAACCTGCACGGCCAGTTCGGCGCCGAGAACGCCTGCATCCGCAGCTTCCGGCAGGCGTTCAAGACCGACATCGCCCACCTGTGCGAGGTCTTCCCGAAGCTGCCGATCGCGCTGGACGACGGCGGCATGACCTTGCAGCCGGCCGATCCCGGCATGCTCCTCGTCCCGCCGCGCAAGGGAATACGGAAGGCGTCGGCAGGGAAGGACGCGGCAGCCTGAGGGAACGGGCATCGCCTGACTGATCTATTCTCTTAGTACGCTTCCAGGGAACGTCACCTCCATTCCCTCAGCGGAGCAAAATTCCGAGGCAAAACAATCTTCCGTTCGAGCGCGATGCCTGATATTCCATATCTGAGTATCAGGGAAGATGCGGGCCCATCATGGGATTGTCGGAAGCGGAGATCGAGGCGCGGCTCGCGAGCCTGCGGCGCCAGCGCGACGCCCTCGAGCGCGAGATCGCCGATCACGTCCTCTACCTCGAGCTCGGCCGTCGCCTGCGCGGGGGCGAGCCATCTCGGGCGATCGAGGCGCCCGAGGATCACGTCCCGCCGGAGCCCGACGCACCGCGCGCCGCCGGCGCCGCCCTCCGGGCCGAGCCTCCCGCTCCCGCTCCCGCTCCCGAGCCATTGCCGGAGCGGGTGCCCGTCGCGTTCGAGGTCGATCCCGTCGGCGCGCGCCGCTACGGCCGCGCCCTGGTCGAGGCCGCCTGCGGCATCCTCGTGCGCGCCGGCCGGCCGATGCATGCGGGCGAGATCCTGGAGGCGCTCGTCGCGGAAGGGTTCGCCGTCCCCGGCCAGGATCCGGTCGCGGCGCTGAACACGCGGCTGTGGAAGCGCGCGGGCCCGCACGGGCCGCTGCGGCGGCTCGGCGACGCGATCTACGCGCCGGCGCTCGATCTGGATCGGGGCTGAGGCGGATCCGGCGGAAGGGCGCCTAGTCGCGGCGGTCGTTGCCGGCGGTTACGCGCTGCGCCCGCGCGCTGCGGAGATCCCGGCCGACCTCCAGCACGAACATCCGCAGCGAGATGCCGCTGAACAGCACGATGGCGCAGACCAGCACGGCGGAGACGAGGGTCTTGGCGGTCGAGACGTCCACGGCGAAAGGTCCTGAAGCGGGTGCGGTTGCGATGGCCCTGAATCTGGGCCTCGTGCCCGGCGGGCACCACCGGGCCGCACGCGGTGGCAGTCATGTGCCCGGCTCGGGTCTCGTGCGTCTCCGCACGCGAATGCTGCATCGAACGCATGATCGATGGAGAAACCGTGAAGAATTTCTTCGGTTCGCCGATCCGTCCGACCCGACAGCGCCCAAACCGGGCTTCCGCGGTGCGGGTTTCGCGGCCGCTCCGGGCCGGATGCGGCCGCGGACGGCTGGCCCATCGCCGCAAATCCCGCGATAAGCCGCCCGGCGGAGGGCAGGGCCTCGGCGGGAGGACGGCATGATCGCCAGGCAGGGCTTTTCGGGGCGCGGCGTGCGCAAGCGGCTCGGCGCGGGTCTCGTCGCCGTGGGGCTCGCCGTCGCCGGGGTGCAGCCCGGGCCGTCCGCCGCCGCGGACGCCCCCGCTCAGGGGCCCCTGACGGTGGCGAGCTACTTCTACATCGGCGGCCGCTACGAGCGCGTCGCCGACAAGACCGTGATGGTCGGCCAGATGTTCGTGCAGTCGCGGCGGCCGGCCACCGTCACGCAGCCCTGGCCGGTGGTGATGGTCCACGGCATCTCGCAGACCGGGGTCAACTTCCTCGGGACGCCGGACGGCCGGCCCGGCTGGGCCCAGCGCTTCGTCGAGAAGGGGTTCGCGGTCTACATCGTCGACCAGGTCGGCCGCGGCCGGTCCGGCACCAACCCGGAAGTCTACGGGCCCTACGCCCGGTTCTCGACCCGCGCCCTGGAGGAGACCTACACCGCCCAGGAGCTCTACGACCTGTTCCCGCAGGCCAAGCTCCACACCCAGTGGCCGGGCGGCCCCGGCGTGCAGGGGAACGCCGCCTTCGACCAGTTCTTCGCCAGCCAGGTGCCCTACCTCGCCGGCGCGCAGCAGACCGAGGAGCTGGTCGACCCGGCGCTGATTGCGCTGCTGGACAAGATCGGGCCGGCGGTGCTGGTCACCCACGGGCAGGCCGGGCTGTTCGGCTGGGCGGTCTCGGATGCGCGGCCCGACCTCGTGAAGGCCCACGTCGCGATCGAGCCGAACGGGCCGCCGTTCTTCGACGTGCGCCTGCGCGGCGGCAAGGACTTCTACGAGAAGGCGGGCGACGGGCGCGCCCGCGCCTACGGCATCACCCGCGTGCCGCTGACCTTCGACCCGCCGGTGACGTCGCCCGAGGATCTCGTGGTGATGCAGGCCAAGGCCCCGGCGGCCGAGGGTCGGATCCGCTGCTGGCTCCAGGGCGAGCCGGTGCGCCGGCTCCCGAACCTCGCCCGCGTGCCGGCGGTGATCGTGACCGCCGAAGCCTCGTTCCGCACCCCGGTCGACGACTGCACCACCGCCTTCCTCGCCCAGGCCGGTGCCAGGCCCGACAGCCTCAAGCTCGTCGACCAGGGCCTGCGCGGCAACGGCCACATGATGATGCTGGAAAAGAACAGCGACCAGGTCGCCGACGCGGTGATCGGCTGGATCGCCGCGCGCCCGCGCTGAGGCCGCCCGGGCAGAGAAGAGCAGGGCAGGGCACGCGGAGCGCCGGGGCCGGGATGGCGGTATCAACCGTGGCTTGCAGGCCACAGGGCGGGTGCATCCGTCCGCCGAGGCCTTGTGCGCGATCCGGCCCGGCCGTAACGAAGACCCGGAAAAGCTAGTAATAACATCAGTTTAGCATCATTCCAAACAACGTCGCGAAGCCGTTTTCGCAGCGATCGTCCCCTGCTGTCCGCATCCTGGCAAGGCCCTTCAGTCCCATGCGTCGTCCCGCCCCCCGCCCCACCCCGAACCCGCGTCGCCTCGTGCTGGCTGGCGCCTCGCTGATCGCGCTGGCGCCGTTCGTCCTGCCCTCGTCCGCGCAGGAGGCGACCGCGCCGCGCCGCGGCGTCGGCGAGCCCTCGGCGCAGGGCAGCGTGCGCCTGGAGGAACTGACCGTCGAGTCGCGCGACGGCACGGCGGCGCGCGTCGTGGTCCCGCGCGAGGATCCGCGCGGGCCGATCGACGGCTACGTCGCCAAGCGCACGCTGACCTCGACCAAGACCGACACGCCGCTGATCGAGACGCCGCAATCGGTCAGCGTGATCGGCCGGCAGCAGCTCGACGCGATCAAGCCCCAGCAGATCGGCGAGATCATCAATTATTCGGCCGGCGTGTTCGGCAACGCCTTCGGCCCGGATTCGCGGGTCGACTTCTTCCAGATCCGCGGCTTCACCGCGAGCGACACCGGCCTGTACCGGGACGGGCTGCAGCTGTTCAACTACGGCTTCGCCTCCTACAAGGTCGATCCGTTCGGGGTCGAGCGCGTCGACGTGCTGCGCGGCCCCGCCGCCGTGCTGTTCGGCCAGGGCGGCCCCGGCGGCCTGATCAACATCATCAGCAAGAAGCCCCCGCTCGAGCCGTTGAACTACGTCGAGGTCGGCGGCGGCTCGTTCGGCCAGAAGTACCTCGCCTTCGATTTCGGCGGCCCGGCCGACACCGAGGGCCACTGGTTCTACCGCCTGACCGGCATCGGCCGGCAGGGCGGCACGCAGGTGGACGGCCTCGACGAGAACCGCGGCTACATCGCGCCGAGCTTCACCTACAAGCCGGACGGCGCCACCACGCTCACCGTGCTGACGAGCCTGCAATACGACGACACCGGCCGCATCAACGCCTTCCTGCCCTACCAGGGCACGGCGCGCCCGGACGTGTTCGGCGCGCGCATCCCGCGCAGCTACAACGTCCAGGACAAGGACAACAACGTCTATCGCCGGACGCAGTACAGCCTCGGCTACGAGTTCGAGCACGTCTTCGACGACACGTGGACGTTCCGGCAGAACCTGCGCTACGCGTACAGCGAGTCCTACGACAACTCGTTCAGCATCAACGGCTACGCCGACCCGCTGCAGACGCAGCTGGCGCGCTACCGCTTCCGCGCCACCTCGCGGATCGGCGCGTTCAACGTCGACAACAACGCGGTCGCCCGGTTCGACGACGGCTTGTTCCGGCACACCTTCCTGGTCGGGCTCGACTACAAGAACGTGCAGCTGAACGACAACCAGGCGACGGGCGGCTTCGTCGGCCCGGCGGTCGCGAACTTCAACCTGCTGGCGCCGAACTACGGCTCGCCGACCGTGGCGGCGGCGCCCTACCTGGTCAACTACGACGTCTTCCAGCAGGTCGGTCTCTACGCGCAGGACCAGATCAAGCTCACGCCCGAGCTGACCCTGGTGCTTTCCGGCCGCGGCGACTTCACCTCGAACGAGGTCAACAACCTGCTGGCCAGCACCGTCACGCGCCAGACCGCCAACGCCGGCACCCAGCGCTACGGCCTGATCTACAACTTCGATTTCGGCCTGGCGCCCTACGTCTCCTACGCGAGCTTCTTCAACCCGCAGATCGGGACGAACTTCTTCAGCCAGCCGTTCAAGCCGACCACCGGCGACCAGTATGAGGTCGGCGTGAAGTACCAGCCGCCGGGCTACGACGCCTTCCTGACGCTGGCCGCCTTCGATCTGACCCTGGCCAACTCGCTGACGATCGACCCAAGCAACAACCTCAACCAGCTCCAGCTCGGCGAGACGCGCTCGCGCGGCTTCGAGGCGCAGTTCGTGGCCAACCTCACCCGCGACCTCAACGTCACCGCCTCGTTCACGACCTTCAACATCGAGGTCACCCGCGGCGACGTCGGGGTGATCGGCCGGGCGCCGACCGCGACCCCGGAGACTCTGGCCACCGTGTTCGCCAACTACACGATCCCGGGGGGCGAGTGGCGCGGCTTCGGCTTCGGCGGCGGCGCGCGATACGTCGGGCGCTCGTTCGCGGACACCGCCAACACCCTGACGGTGCCCGAGCGGGTGCTGTTCGACGCGGTGGTGCACTACACCCGCGACAACTGGCGCTTCGCGGTGAACGCTCAGAACATCGCCGACAAGCGCTACGTCTCGGCCTGCCAGTCGACGGCGGCCTGCTTCTACGGCGAGGCCCGACGCATCACCGCGAGCCTGAGCTACAAGTGGTGAGCCTCCCGCGGGCGGCGCGCGCCGCCCGCGTCGACTGCCATGATCCTCGGCTCCCTACGATCCTTGCCCCGGCTCCTGCCGCGCCCGCTCGCGCAGCAGGTACTTCTGCACCTTGCCGGTGGAGGTCTTGGGCAGCTCCCCGAACACGATGGTCCGGGGCATCTTGTAGGCGGCCAGCCGCCCGCGGCACCACCGGATGAGGTCGTCGGCGCTGGCCGCGGCGCCGTCCCTGAGCTCGACGAAGGCGCACGGCGTCTCGCCCCACTTGTCGTCGGGCTTGGCGACGACCGCGGCGGCGGCGACCGCCGGGTGCTTGAACAGCGCGTCCTCGACCTCGATCGAGGAGATGTTCTCGCCGCCCGAGATGATGATGTCCTTCGAGCGGTCCTTGAGCTGCACGTAGCCGTCGGGGTGCTTCACGCCGAGGTCGCCGGTGTGGAACCAGCCGCCCCGGAACGCCGCCTCGGTGGAGGCCGGGTTCTTGAGGTAGCCGCGCATCACCACGTTGCCGCGCATCATCACCTCGCCCATCGTCCGGCCGTCCGCCGGCACCGATTCCAGGGTCTCGGGGTCGCGCACGTCGAGGCCCTCGAGCACGGGATAGCGCACGCCCTGGCGGGCCTTCCTGGCGGCCTGCGCGTCGGCCGGGAGGTCGTCCCACTCGGCGTGCCACGCGTTGACGACGGCCGGGCCGTAGCTCTCGGTCAGCCCGTAGAGGTGGGTGACGGCGAAGCCCGCCTCGCGCATGCCCGCCAGCACCGCCTCCGGCGGCGGCGCGGCGGCGGTGAAGAACGCGACCCGGTGGGGCAGGGGGCGGCGCTCGGCGTCGGAGGCGTTGATCAGCAGCTGCATCACGATCGGCGCCCCGCACAGGTGGGTGACGCCGTGCTCGGCCATCAGCGCGAACATCGCCTCGGCCCGGACCTGGCGCAGGCAGACATGGGTGCCGGCCACGATCGACAGCGTCCACGGGAAGCACCAGCCGTTGCAGTGGAACATCGGCAGCGTCCAGAGATAGACCGGGTGCTGCCCCAGGCTCCCGGTGACGACGTTGCCGAGCGCCAGCAGCGCCGCCCCGCGGTGGTGGTAGACCACGCCCTTCGGGTCGCCGGTGGTGCCGGAGGTGTAGTTCAGGCTGATCGCGTCCCACTCGTCGTCGGGCATCGCCCAGTCGTGCTCGGGATCGCCCTCGGCGAGGAACGCCTCGTAGTCGCGGGTGCCGAGGGCCTCGCCGGCGCCGGCATAGTGCGGATCGTCGTAATCGATCACCAGCAGGCTGCGCCCGGCCTGCGCCAGCGCGTCGCGCGCGACGCGCGAGAACTCCCGGTCGGCGACGAGGACCTTGGCCTCGCCATGATCGAGGCAGAAGGCCAGGGCCGCGGCGTCGAGGCGGGTGTTGAGGGTGTTGAGCACGGCGCCCGCCATCGGCACGCCGTAGTGGCACTCGATCATCGCCGGCGTGTTGGCGAGCAGCACCGCGACGGTGTCGCCCCGGCCGATCCCGTGGGCGGCGAGCGCCGAGGCCAGGCGGCGGCAGCGGGCGTAGAGCTCGGCATAGCTGCGCCGCAGGGGCCCGTGGATCACCGCGACCTGGTCGGGAAACACCCGCGCCGCCCGGTCGAGATAGCCCAGCGGCGTCAACGGCTGGTGGTTGGCCGGATTCCGGTCGAGGTCGCGGTCGTAGATCGTGTCGCGGCGCATGGCGGCCTCCCGGCGAGCAAGGCCCGGACAGTACCGCGCACGGCAGCGTGATCCAACGGCCTGCGGCCGCCCGGATCAGTGGTGGCGCTCGGCCCGGAGCTCGCCGAGGGCGCGCGGATCCTGCAGGAACTTGGCGAGCTCGAAGCCGATCTCGATCATCAGGCCGTCGATCAGCTTGGTCAGGTTCGCCTCCCCGAGGCCGTCGGCGAGGGCGCGGAGCGCGATGGCGTGCTCGGCCATGCGGTTCACGAGGCGCTCCGTCTGGCGCAGGTCCGCCGACCGGTTCTCGGTGAGATCGATCGCGATGCCCCGCCCCTGCGCCGTCCCGTCGACCGCATTGCGCTCGACGCGCCCGCGGATGAGGAGCTTGCGCACGCCCGCCGCCGATTCGACGGTCCGGAACTCGGCCTCGACCGGCCCGCCGATCTCGCCGGCCGCGTGCAGGCAGCTCTCGACCCGGCTGCGGTCCTCGGGATGGGTCCGCTCGAGGAACGTGTCGATCGATACCCCGCCGGCGGCGACCTCGGGATCGAGGCCGAGCAAGCCGGCGAAGTCGCCCGACAGCGTGAGACGCCCCGCCCAGTGATCGTGCACCCAGGCGCCGACGACGCCGGAGGCGTCGAGGACAGCCCGGAGCTCGTCGTTGGAGTGCGGGTTCGGAGCCTGTGCCATGCAACTCCTAAAGGCCGGCGGCAGCAAAAATAAACTTGAGGTACGATCGACGGACGGGATGGCGCCCTCGAAAAGCAATCTAAGGCATCGCTTCCTCTAAGAAAAGTGAGAACCGACAGGGAGCCCTCGAAAACAAACTTGAGGTTGGAAAAACCCTCCGCATCCCGGGTCTCGGGCCGCGTTCCGGAGCCGGCGGATGGCGAGCGGATGCCGGCCGGCCCGAGCCGGGGCCCGCCTCCGTTAACGGCCTCTTAACCATAATCGACGCGATATCGGGATCACGGCATCCCTGGGTCACAGGATCCTCGCCTTCGCGCGGAGCTCCCCGATTCTAGGTTGCCCGGAGCGCGTGCGCCGCAACTCCGGCTTTGGCCTGCGAACGGGACGGCGGCATGCCCGCGCCCGGCAGGACGCCGGATCGTGCCGCACCGCGACGCGCATGCGCGCGCTTTTGAGCCAAGGCAGCTTGAACCGAGGACCGGCCGATGAAAGCGATCACCTTCGTCACCCAGAAGGGGGGCAGCGGCAAGAGCACGCTCTGCATCTCGCTCGCGGTCGCCGCACAGGAGGCCGGCCGCTCGGTCTGCATCCTGGAGATGGACCGGCAGGCCACGATCTCCGACTGGCTCGACCACCGCACCGCGGAGGGCCCCGAGGTCGCGCAGATCGATGCGACGCAGATCGACGCCGTGATGACCCAGCTTCGGGACTCGGCCTACGACTACGTCTTCATCGACACGCCCGGCGTCGATTCCACCGGCACCCTCTCGGCGATCCGCGCCGCCGACCTCTGCATCATCCCGTGCCGGCCGACGCCCGCGGACCTGCGCGCGTTCAAGCCGACGCTCGCCGCCGTGTACCGGCTCGAGAAGAAGTTCGCCTTCGTCCTCAACCAGACGCCGCCGCGCTCCTACCGCATCCGCGACGCGGCCGACGGCCTCGCGGTGCTGGGCATCCTCCCCGACGTCAACATCGTGGCGCGCACCGACCACCAGGACGCGATCGGCGTCGGCCAGGGCGTCACCGAGTTCAACCCGAAGGGGCAGGCGGCGGGCGAGGTGCGCCGGCTGTGGTCCTGGATCGAGAAGCGCACGCAGGCGGGCAAGGTCGGATCGGGACAGGCGGTCTCGGGCAAGCCCGTTTCGGGCCAGATAGGATCCGGCAAGGCGGTGAAGCATGTCGAAGCCGCCTAAGCTCAATCTCGCCTCGATCGTCGCGGCCTCGGTGCCGGCCGCGCGCGCCGTGCCGCAGACCGCCGAGATCGTCCAGCTCGACCGCGGCGCGAGCCCGCCGAAGCGCGGGCCCGCCACCCTGAAGGAGCGCGCCCGGCAGATGTCGGTCTATCTCGAGCCGCCGGTCTACGACCAGCTGCGCGACCTCGCCTATGCCGAGCGCACCAAGATGCACGCGATCATGCTGGAAGCCCTCGACCTGCTGTTCAAGCAGCGCGGCGCCCGCTCGATCGAGCAGCTCTCGGAGCCGCTTCAGCGCTGAGGCTCCGCAACCGCACCGGCGAGATCACGGGTACGGGCCTTGCCCCCGCCCGGTCTCGCCGATCCGCGTGCGAGCGGTTTCTGAACGATTCTGGAACGCCTTGGCGCCGAACGCTCAAGCGATGCGGGAACGCGAAACCCTGTGAATCGCGGCGGTCGGACGGCGCGCGGCGCGTTCCGTTCAGGCTTCCTTTACGGCGTTCGGACAAGTGTCGGCTCGTTCGGTCGCCGCCCCCTTGTGCAGGGGGCGAGCCGGACGCCCCGGCGTGACCGCTCCCGTGCGGGCCGGACCTTCGGCACGTGGCGTACAGGCGGATCCGGTGGGCATGGCGCGTTCGACGCTTCTTCGAATCCCGGATTCGCGCCGCGGCCCGCTTCCCTTGCGGCGCCTGCTCGCGGTCTCGGCGATCGCGCTGGCCACCGCCAACTGCAGCACGAACCCGCAGAAGTTCGCCGGCCCCGCCGGCAACGGGCTCGACCCGAAATACGGCGTGAAGACCAGCCCGCGCCTCTACAACGAGGGCGACGTGATCCCGAAGGGCGGCGGACGCCGCTTCTCGGGCAAGCCCTACGTGGTCGCCGGCCGCACCTACGTGCCCAAGGAGGATGCCCGCGGCTACGTCCGCGAGGGCCTGGCCTCGTGGTACGGCGCCGCCTTCCACGGGCGGATGACCGCCAACGGCGAGGTGTTCGACCGCCACTCGATCGCCGCCGCCCACCCGACCCTGCCGCTGCCGAGCTACGTCCGCGTCACCAACACCGCGAACGGCTACTCGATGGTGGTGCGCGTCAACGACCGCGGCCCCTACCATGCCGACCGCGTCATGGACGTCTCGGAGGAGGTCGCCCGGGCGCTCGAGTTCCACAACAAGGGCACCGCGCACGTGCGCGTCGCCTATCTCGGCAAGGCCTCGGTCGCCGGCTCCGACGACCGCAAGCTCCTGGCAACGCTGCGCACCGACGGCGGGCCGGCGGGCGTGCGCACCCCGGTGATGGTGGCCGATCTCGGGCCCTCGGAGGAGCCGGAGCGGTTCTCGCGCACGACGCCGGCGCCGCTGGCGTTCAAGCCGGCACCGGAGCGCGAGGAGCGCGACGAGGCCCCCGCCCCGCATCCGGTGCGCGCGCCGATCGTGCTGGCGCGGGCGGCGGTGGCCGTGCCGGCCGCCCTGCAGCCGACGGCCGTGCGCGGCCAGGCGTTCCGGCCGGCGCCGGTGCGGGTGGCGGGGCTCAACCCGGCCGCGGAGCGCATGGCGACGGCCTCCGCGCCGATCGCCCGGCTCCCCGGCAAGGACGCGCCGGTCCGTCTCGCCGCGACTTCGCCCGCGACGCGCACGGCCCAGGCCGTGCCCGCACGGGTGCCGGCGGCCCGGCCGGGCTCCGTCCCGCCCGCGATGCCGCCCTCGGCCAAGCTCGCGCTGGCCCGGCTCACGGGCGCCGCGGCCCCGAGCGACAAGAGCTCGGGCGACAAGGGAACGGCCCGCGCAGTCGTGAAGAGCCGCGTCGACCTCGCCGCGAAGCCGCCCGGCAAGCCTGCCGACAAGCGCGGCGCGCGGCTCGCCGGGATCTACTGACGAGCCGGCGCCGTCCCGTCCTGGCGGAGCCCGGTCGTCCGCAAGACGACCGTCGGTCCCGCGGTCGCGGGGAGGGCCGGCGGGCCGGGACCGACCCCCTGCGTATCCCTGCGGCCGGGGGATCGTTCAAGTCCCGGCGATCTCGGCCCGAAGCAACCTCGGATCGTAGAAGAACCCGCATCGGTCGGTGCGCGGGCAGGTGCGCTGCGTCATTTCGCATTCGATCCGGCGCGGAAACCGTAATATGGTCACGCTTGTTATCCGAGGCGGGATGTTCGCGAGCGTGGCGGCCCGGCCGCACGGGAGTTTTTGATGCGCAGGACCTGGGTCTTCCTTCTGGCGGCGGCCTGCGCGCTCGCAACGCCGGCCCGCGCGCAGGTCTTCCAGACCGCGGCGCCGCACGCGATCCTGGTCGACGCCGATTCCGGCTCGGTGCTGTTCGAGAAGGCGGCCGACGAGCCGTTCGCCCCGGCCAGCATGGCCAAGCTGATGACCACCGACATCGTGTTCGACGCCCTCAAATCCGGGCGGCTGACGATGGAGACCGAGTTCACGGTGACCGAGGACGCGTGGCGCCGGGGCGGGGCGGGGGGCGGCGGCTCGTCGATGTTCGCCCAGGTCAACAGCCGCATCAAGATGCAGGACCTGCTGCGCGGGCTCGTGGTCCAGTCGGGCAACGACGCGGCGATCACGATCGCCGAGAACATGGCCGGTTCCGAGGAGGCCTTCGCCGCCATCATGAACCAGCGCGCGAAGGAGATCGGGCTGACGCGCTCGACCTTCCGCAATGCCACCGGCTACTCGGCGCCCGACCAGCGGGTCACCGCACGCGACATGGCCAGGCTCGCCGCGCACATCATCGACACCTACCCGGACCTGTACAAGATCTTCTCCGAGCGCGAGTTCACCTGGAACAAGATCAAGCAGCAGAACCGCAACCCGCTGCTCGCCCTCGACATCGGCGCCGACGGCCTCAAGACCGGCTACCTCGAGGAATCCGGCTACGCGCTCACCGGCTCGGCGGTGCAGAACGGCCAGCGCCTGATCATGGTGATCTCCGGCCTCAAGACCGCGCGGGACCGTGCGGCCGAGGCGCGCAAGCTGATGGAATGGGGGTTCCGCGCCTTCGAGCCGCGGCAGGTGTTCACCCCCGGCGAGACGGTGGCCGAGGCCTCGGTGTTCGGCGGCGCGTCGGGATCGGTGCCGCTGGTCGCCAAGAAGCCGGTGCGGGTGCTGCTGCCGCGCGGCTCCTCCGATCGCGTGACGGCGCGCGCCGTCTACCAGGGGCCGCTGGTCGCCCCGGTGGAGGAGGGCCGCGAGGTCGGCCGCCTGAAGATCATGCGCGGCGATGCGGTGGCGCTCGACCAGCCGCTCTATGCCGGCGCCTCCGTCGAGGCCGGCACCATCCAGCAGCGCGCGATGGATGCCGCGCTCGAGTTCGGCACCGGCCTCGTCCGCCGCGCCTTCGACAAGGCGGGCAAGGGCGAGAAAGCCGGCGACAAGCCTGGCGAGAAGGCCGCCAACCCGTCGTGAGGACCGAGAGGCGCGGCCCCATGCTGCCACCACCGCTTCGGCAGCCATGACCGCTTCGACCCCGACCGCTTCGACACCTCGCGGCGTCTTCATCACCTTCGAGGGCGGGGAGGGCGCGGGCAAGTCGACCCAGGTGGCCCGTCTCGCCCGGACGCTCGGCGCGCACCGCACGGTCACGACCACCCGCGAGCCCGGCGGCTCGACCCGCGCCGAGGAGATCCGCACGGCGCTGCTCGCCGGGGTCGCCAAGCCCTACGGGCCCTTCGCCGAGGCGCTGCTGTTCTCGGCCGCCCGCATCGACCACCTCGACCGCCTGATCCGCCCGGCGCTGGCCTCGGGCGAGGTCGTGCTGTGCGACCGCTTCATGGATTCGACCCGCGCCTACCAGGGCGCCGCCGACGGTCTCGATGCGGAAGCCGTCGCGGCGCTCGAGCGGGTCGTCGTCGGGCCGACCCGGCCCGACCTCACCCTGATCTTCGACCTCGACCCCGAAATCGGCCTGGCCCGTGCGCGGGCGCGGGCGGCCGGGCAGGGGGCACAAGGGGCGCAGGCCGCACCGGACCGCTTCGAAGCCGAGGCGCTGGCCTTCCACGCCCGCCTCCGCGATGCCTTCCGGGCGATCGCGCAGGCCGAGCCGGCGCGCTGCGTCCTCGTCGACGCGGCGCGCGATCCCGATGCCGTCGCGGACGCGGTCCGCGCAGCGGTCGCCGGCCGCCTGCCCGGCCTCCTTGCCGACACCGAAGGCCGCACCGATGCCGCCTGATCGCGCCCCCGACGACGTCGAGCCCGGCGACCTTCCCGGCATCGTCCGCCCGCGCGAGACGCTGCGCCTCGTCGGCCATGCCGAGGCGGAAGCGGCCTTCGCCGAGGGCATCGCCTCGGGCCGCCTGCACCATGCCTGGCTGATCGGCGGCCCGGCCGGCGTCGGCAAGGCGACCCTGGCCTACCGCGTCGCCCGCCGCCTGCTCGCCGACCCCGACGGGGTCTCGCGCGCGCCCGGCCTCGACATCGCCGCGGGCGATCCCGTGACGGCCAAGATCGCGGCGCTCTCGCACCCGAACCTCGTGGCCCTGCGCCGCCACCGGGTGCCGACCGCGAAGACGCTGCCGACCAAGATCCCGGTCGACGCGGTGCGCAAGGCGCTCGAGCTGTTCGGCTCCACCGCGGGCAATGCCGGCTACCGCATCTGCATCGTCGACAGCGCCGAGGACCTGAACGCCAACGGCGCCAATGCACTGCTGAAGATGCTGGAGGAGCCCCCGCCCCGCGCGCTGTTCCTCATCGTCAGCCATGCGCCGGGCCGGCTCCTGCCGACGATCCGCTCGCGCTGCCGCGCCCTCGCGCTCCGGCCCCTGGACGCGGGCGCCGTGGCGGCGGTGGTGTCCGGCTTCCCGCCGCCGTTCCCGGCGCCCTCCGCCGAGGCGCTCGCCCGGGCCGCCGACCTGTCCGAGGGCTCGGTGGCGCGCGCCGTCGCGATGCTCGATCCGGCGATGCAGGGGCTGGTCGCCGAGATGGAGACCCTGCTGTCGCGCGCCGACCATCCCGATTGGGGCCGCGTCCTCAAGCTCGCCGACAAGCTCGCCGGGCGCGAGGCCGAGCCCCTGTTCGCGGCCGGCCTGGAGACCGTCGAGCGCTTCGTCTCGGCCGAGCTCCACCGCCGGCGGGCGGAGCCGCCGGCGCGCCTTGCGGCCCTGGTCGAGGTGTGTGAGAAGTTCGGCCGTACGGCGCGCGAGGCCGCGACCTACAATCTCGATCGCCGGCCCGTGGTCCTGTCGCTGTTCGCGGACCTCGCGGGCGCCGTGCGGACCGGCTAGAGCATCGTCCCGAACGGTGCCGGTTCGGCGCCGGCGAACGCGCACGACGCCGCGCCGGAACGGCGCCGATCCTGCAGAGCCGCGTATCCGGGAATGTCCGACGTGACCGCCAAGACGAACAGCACCAAGACCTTCAGCATCACCACGGCGATCTCGTACCCCAACGGCGCGCCGCATATCGGCCACGCCTACGAGGTGGTCGCCACCGATGCGATCGCGCGCTTCAAGCGCCTCGACGGCTACGAGGTGCTGTTCACCACCGGCACCGACGAGCACGGGCTCAAGATCCAGCAGACGGCGTCGCGCGCCGGCACCACGCCGCGCGCCTTCGTCGACGGCATGGCGGCCCGGTTCCAGGCGGTGGCCGACCGGCTCGACTGCGCCTACGACCGCTTCATCCGCACGACGGAGCCCGCCCACACCGCCGCCGCGCAGGAACTGTGGCGGCGGATGGAGGCCAACGGCGACATCTACCTCGACACCTATGCCGGCTGGTACTCGGTCCGCGACGAGGCCTATTACGGCGAGGACGAGACCCGCCTCCTGGAGGACGGCACCCGCCGCTCGCTCGCCACCGACACGCCCGTCGTGTGGATGGAGGAGGAGAACTTCCTGTTCCGGCTCTCGGCCTACGCCGACCGCCTGCTCGCCCTCTACGACGCGCAACCGGACTTCATCGGCCCCGAATCGCGGAAGAACGAGGTCGCGAGCTTCGTGCGCTCCGGCCTGAAGGACCTGTCCGTCAGCCGCACCACCTTCGACTGGGGCGTGCCGGTGCCCGACCGGCCCGGCCACGTCATGTACGTCTGGGTCGACGCGCTGACGAACTACCTCACCGTCACCGGCTTCCCCGACGAGGCCGACGAACGGCGGAAATTCTGGCCGGCGGACCTGCACGTCATCGGCAAGGACATCGTCCGCTTCCACGCGGTGTACTGGCCGGCCTTCCTGATGTCGGCCGGGCTGCCGCTCCCGAAGCGCGTCTTCGGTCACGGCTTCCTGCTCTCGAAGGGCGAGAAGATGTCGAAGTCGCTCGGCAACGTCCTCGACCCGATCGACCTCGCCGACACCTACGGCGTCGACGCCGTGCGCTACTTCGTGCTGCGCGACGTGCCCTTCGGCGGCGACGGCAGCTACAGCCACGAGGCCATCATCACCCGCATCAACGCGGACCTCGCCAACGACCTCGGCAACCTCGCCCAGCGCTCGCTCTCGATGATCGCCAAGAACGTGTCCGGAGCGGTCCCGGAGCCGGGTGCCTTCACCGAGGCCGACCGGACACTGCTCGCCGCCGCCGACGCCCTGCCGGCGCGGGCGCGGGCTCTGATGGACGACCTCGCGCTCCATTCCATCCTCGCCGAGATCTGGGCGGTGGTGGCCGACGCCAACCGCTACTTCGCGGCCGAAGAGCCGTGGAAGCTGAAGAAGACCGATCCGGAGCGGATGGGCACCGTGCTCTACGTGACCGCGGAGGTTCTGCGCGCGGTCGGCATCCTGGTGCAGCCCTTCGTGCCGCGGTCGGCCGCGAGCCTGCTCGACGTGCTGGCGGTGCCGGCCGACCGGCGCCTCTTCGCCGACGTGGGGGAGGGCGGCCGCCTGGCGCCCGGAACGCCGCTGCCGGCGCCGAGCCCGATCTTCCCGCGGTTCGAGAAGCCCGAGGCACCGGCTGCGTGAGCCGGCCGTTCCCGCCACACCGAACCCCTCGCCCAGGCTCCCGGACCG
>NZ_JBJFLN010000001.1:697500-2735000 GCF_045033435.1 Methylobacterium sp. HMF5984 | reverse complement strand
AGGGCTGGCGCGGGCCAAGCCCTGCCCCGGCTGCGGCGCGCTGATCGCGCTCAACGCCTCGACCTGCGAGCCTTGCTGGATCGAACCGGAGGACGACGCGGCGTCCGCCAAGCACGAGGCCGCGGCCGACGACGAATTGCCGATCCTGTCCAAGCGCGCGGACGGCTGGCGGCCGGTCTCGGATTGGCGCTTCGAGCGCGGGGCGGACGGCCTCGACATCGTGCTGCGCTGCTCCGACGGCGCCCATCGCATCCGGCTCGCGCTGGAGCGGACGGGCTTTGCCCGCGACAAGGCGGTGCAGTGGTGGCGCGGGCTCGGCGGCGGCCGCGCGGCGCCGATGGATGCCGCCGAAGCCCTGGACCGCCGCGACGAGCTGGTGTGTCCGGCGGCGATCCGCATCCGCCCGATCGGCCGGGCCTCGGAGGAGGTGGCCTGCCGCTTCCCCGACGGACGCATCGTCTCCGATGTCCGCCGCCTGGCCGATGCGCTGGCCGCCTGATGCCGAGGGCGTTCGTGACTCGGGGCAAGCGTAGAGGGCAGGGGGCTCGGAGCGCCCTCGCCTGGGACGACGCGAGCCTGGATCCGCCGGGCCCGGATCGCCGAGGCCGTGAAGGCGATCCTGCCGGATGCTGGCATGCCAGCTGGTTCGGGACCGGCCGAAGCCCCCTCGCCCCGGGACATCGGTCTATTAAGTTCCATAATATATCTTATGCGAATGACGGATGTGCCCTTTAGGGGCGTGTTTCCGCAGGCGATCCCGGGCGGTCGGCGGCCGGAATCGAGTGCGGTCAGCGCACCGTGACGCGCACGTCGGACTCGTAGCCGGTGCCGTCGGCGTTGATGACGAAGATGCGGAAGGTGTCGAGCCCCTCGAACCCCTCCTCCGAGGTGTAGTGACGCATGACCGGCCGCCCCGATGCAAATCTTCGTGCGGTCGCGCAGCGCCCTCCGGCGCCCACCGTGCCGGAACCGGTCTCACGCCTCCAGCGGGATCTCGATGTGGAAGCGGGCGCCCTGCCCGCGCGGCGTCGCGATCCGGGCGTCGAGCTGGCGGGCGAGGTTCGCGATCACGCGCATGCCCAGGCTGCCCGAGGCCCGGCCGATGTCGAAATCCGCCGGCAGGCCGACGCCGTCGTCCGACACGTCGAGGACGAGCGCCGCGCCGGTGCAGGCGGCGCCCACGCGCACCTCCCCGGTCCTGTCGGGATAGGCGTACTTGATCGCGTTGGTGACGAGCTCGTTGACCATCAATCCCATCGGGATCGCCCGGTCGGCCGAGACCCGCAGCGGCTCGGCGCTGCAGCGGATGCGGTGGTTCGGCGCGCTGCTCTGCAGGTTGGCCGTCAACGTCTCCAGGAACTGCGCGAGGTCGATCTCGCCCGGCGTGGTGTCGCCCTGGCGCCAGAGCTGGTCGTGGACCCCGGCGATGGCCTCGACCCGGGTGCGGGCGTCGATCAGGGCGTCGCGCACGGCCGGGTCGTCGGCGTTGCGCGCCTGCAGCGCGAGCAGGCTCGCGACGATGGCCAGGCTGTTCTTCACCCGGTGGCTCATCTCGCGGACGAGCAGGTCCTGCCGCGCCAGCGCCTGCTTGAGCAGCCCCTCCGTGCGCTGCCGCTCGATCGCGCCGCCGAGCAGGTTGGCGAAGCCCTGCATAAAGGCGATGTCGGCCTCGGTGAACATGCCCTCGCGGGTATCGTCGACCTCGAGCACCCCGAAGGCGCCTTCGCGGTTCTCGATCAGCACGTTGATCGCCCGGCGGATGCCGTGCTCGGCCATGATCTGCGGCGTGCGGAAGCGGTTCTCGTTCTCGAGGTGGTTGGAGATCACCGGCCGGCCGGTCTTGAGGGCGAAGCCCGCGGGCGAGGCGAGGTCGGCGCCGACGCGGGCGTGGCCGACGACGTTCGGTCCCCAGCCGACGCCGGCGCGCACCAGCAGCATGTCCTCGTCGTGCAGGTGCTCCAGCGCCTTGCAGAACTCGGCGCCCATGCCCTCGGCGCAGAGTTCGGTCGCCCGCTGCAGCAGCGCGTCGACGTCCTCGCCGCGCAGGGCCTCGACGCCGAACTCGGACAGGATCGCCTGCTGGCGGAGGCGGTAGCTCAGGTCCGGATGGTGATCGCTCATGACGCGGGGAGGGTAGCAGGGATGGGTGCGGGAGGCGACGCGCGTTGCGGACCGCCCTGCCCGCGCCGTCCCCGTTCGCGCCCCCTTCCCTGCCCCCGCCCTGCGCGCTGCCGCGCCCCCTGCCCTCGCCGCGCGAAGGTCCGTCCCCTGGCCTTCGCACCGCACGATCCTATCTGGTTTCATTCCAAGCTGCGCCATCCCAGCTGCGCCATGCCCGGAGATCGCATGATACCTCTCAGGCTCACCGTGAACGGCACGGTGCGCGAGGTCCTCTTGGAGGATCCCCGCGTGACCCTGCTCGACCTGCTGCGCGAGCGCCTCCATCTCACCGGATCGAAGAAGGGCTGCGACCGCGGCCAGTGCGGCGCCTGCACGGTGCTGGTCGACGGCCGGCGGATCAACGCCTGCCTCGCGCTCGCCGTCGGCCTCGACGGCGCCTCCGTCACCACCATCGAGGGGCTGGCGGACGGCGACGCTCTGCACCCGGTGCAGGCGGCGTTCATCGCGCATGACGGCTTCCAGTGCGGCTTCTGCACGCCGGGCCAGATCATGAGCGCGGTCGGGCTGATCACGGAGGGGCAGGCGGGGACCGATCCCGAGCGGATCCGTGAGGGCATGAGCGGCAACCTCTGCCGCTGCGGCGCCTATGCCGGCATCAGTGAGGCGGTGCTGGCCGCGCAGGGCGCCGGCGACGGCGCGGCGATGCGGGAGGACGCGGCGTGAACCTGTTCGACTACACCCGTCCCGCCAGCGTCGCCGAGGCGATCGCGGCGGCGCAGGCGCCCGGAGCGGCCTATCTTGGCGCCGGCACCAACCTGCTCGACCTGATGAAGGGCGGCGTCGTGACGCCGGCCCGCCTCGTTGACGTCACCCGCCTCCCCGGCCTCGACCGGATCGAGTTCCTGGACGACGGCGGCGTGCGCATCGGCGCGCTGGTGCGCAACAGCGACCTCGCCCACGATCCGCGCTTCGCCAAGACCTATCCCGCGGTGGCCGAGGCGCTTCTCGCGGGCGCCTCGGCGCAGCTGCGCAACGCCGCGACCGCCGCCGGCAACCTGATGCAGCGTACCCGCTGCCCGTACTTCGCGGATGCCACCTCCCCCTGCAACAAGCGCGCGCCGGGCTCGGGATGCGCCGCGATCGGCGGGGCGACGCGGCTGCACGCGGTGCTCGGCTGGAGCGAGCATTGCATCGCCACCAACCCATCGGATTTCTGCGTGCCGCTGGCGGCCTTCGACGCCGTCGTCGAGATCGAGGGCGCGGGCGGCCGGCGTGCGGTGGCGCTGGTCGACTTCCATCGCCTGCCCGGCGATGCGCCGGAGCGCGAGACCGACCTGGCGCCGGGCGAGCTGATCGTCGCGGTGCGCCTGCCGCCGGAGGCGGCCGGGTTTTCGGCCCATGCCCGCTACCTCAAGGTCCGCGACCGCACCTCCTACGCCTTCGCGGTGGTCTCCGCCGCGGCCGGCCTGCGCCTCGACGGCGACCGGATCGGCGAGGCCCGCCTCGCGCTCGGCGGGGTGGCGCTGAAGCCGTGGCGGGCGCGGGAGGCGGAACACCTGCTCGCCGGCCAGGCGCCGGACCCGGATGTGTTCCGAAAGGCCGCCGACGCGGCGCTCGCCGGGGCCAAGCCGTCGGGCGAAGCCAACGTCTTCAAGATCGAGCTCGCCCGCCGCATCCTCGTGCGGGCCCTGACGCTGGCGGCCGCCGGCACGCCGGAGCGCCTGCCGGCGCTGCCGGCCTCGCCGTTCGCGGCCCCTTTCGCCGTCCCCTCCTCTTCGCCGGCAGGAGCCGCCCATGGCTGAGATCGCATTGACGTCCGCGCCGCAGCGGGCCCGCCACGGATCGAGCATGGGCCAGCCCCTGACCCGGCGCGACGGGCCGCTGAAGGTCACCGGCCGGGCGACCTTCGCGGCCGACAACGTCGCGGACGGCACCCTCCATGCGGCGCTCTGCGTCGCCCGGATCGCCCGCGGGCGCGTCACCCATCTCGACGTGGCGGCGGCCGAGGCCCATCCGGGCGTCGTCGCGGTGATGACGCCGGACAACGCTCCCGCCCTCGCCCAGCACCCGGACGACAAGCCCCACGGCTTCATCTTCCGCCTCGACCTGCTGCAGGATTCGGCCGTCCGCTACGCCAACCAGCCGATCGCGGTGGTGATCGCCGAGACGCTGGAGGCGGCCACCGAGGGCGCGCGCCTGCTGAGCCCGCGCTACGAGGCCGAGACGCCGCGCATCGGCCTCGACGCCGAGCCGCCGTTCACGCCCCCCGGCATCGGCGTCGGCCAGCCGCCGGAGGAGACCCACGGCGACGTCGAGGCCGGCCTCGCCGCCGCGAGCCGGCGGATCGCGGCGACCTACGAGACCCCGGCCCAGTACCACAACGCCATGGAGCCGCACGCGGCGGTGGCCTCCTGGGACGGCGACCGGCTCACGCTGCACACGCCGAGCCAGGGCATGTCGATGGCCCAGGGGCGCCTCGCCGGGCTGTTCGGGATCGCGCCGGAGAACATCCGGATCGAGAGTCCGTTCCTCGGCGGCGGCTTCGGCTCGAAGGGCCTGATCTCCGGCCCGCAGATCCTGGCCTGCATGGCCGCGCGCCTCGTCGGCCGGCCGGTCAAGCTGGTGCTCGCGCGCGCGCAGATGTACGGCCCGGTCGGCCACCGCGCCGAGACCCGGCAGAGCTTCCGCCTCGGCGCCGACGACGCCGGCAAGCTGACGGCGCTGGAGCACGAGACGCTGACGGCCTCGAGCCGGTTCGACGACTTCTTCGAGCCGGCCGGCGGCGTCTCGCACACCCTCTACGCCAGCCCGGCCATCGCGGTCCGGCACCAGGCGGTGCGGGTCGACACCGGCACGCCGCTGTTCATGCGCGCGCCCGGCGAGGCCTCGGGCAGCGTCGCGCTGGAGAGCGCGATCGACGAGATGGCGCTGGCCTGCGGCATGGACCCGCTGGAATTCCGCCTGGCGAACTATGCCGAGGTCGAGCCGATCTCCGGAAAGCCGTTCTCCTCCAAAGCCCTGCGCGAGTGCTACACCCGCGGCGCCGAGCGCTTCGGCTGGTCGGCGCGGCCGAGAGCGCCGCGGCAGACCCGCGACGCGAACGGCCTCCTCGTCGGCTGGGGCATGGGCACCGCGACCTTCCCGGCGCTGATGTTCGAGGCGCAGGCGAAGGCCGAGCTGCGGGCCGACGGCACCGGCCTGATCGAGACCGGCGCGCACGACATGGGGCAGGGCGCCTGGACCGCGCTCGGCCAGATCGCCGCCGACGGGCTCGGGATCGGCCTCGACAGGCTGACCTTCCGGATGGGCTCCTCCGACCTGCCGAACGCCGGCATCGCCGGCGGCTCGGCCCACACCGCCACCGCGGGCGGGGCGATCCACGCGGCGGGCCAGGCGGTGATCGCGCAGCTCGCCGACCTCGCCACCAACGATTCCGCCTCCCCGCTCTACGGCGCGGGCAATGCCGGATTCGTCGCCCGCGACGGACGACTCTTCCGGCGCGACGACGAGAGCCGCAGCGAGGCGTATTCCGACATCCTGGCACGCGCCGGACGGGCGAGCCTCACCGCGACCGGGAAGGCCTCGACCGATCCGGCGGCGGCCAAGACCTACGCCATGCACGCCCACGGCGCGGTCTTCGCCGAGGTGAAGGTCGACCCCGATCTCGGCCAGATCCGCGTCACCCGCCTCGTCGGCGCGTTCGCGGCCGGCCGCATCGTCAACCCGCGCCTGGTCACAAGCCAGTATTACGGCGGGATGATCTGGGGAATGTCGTTCGCGCTGCACGAGCACGCGGCGATGGACGCCCGCACCGGCCGCTTCCTCAACGACAACCTCGGCGAATACCACGTGCCGGTGAACGCGGACACGCCGGCCATGGAGGCGATCCTGGTGCACGAGGACGACGCTCACGTGAACGCGCTCGGCATCAAGGGCGTCGGCGAGATCGGCATCACCGGCTCGGCCGGCGCCATCGCCAACGCGGTCTGGCACGCCACCGGCATCCGGGTGCGTGAGATCCCGATCACGCTGGACAAGCTGCTCGGGTAGCGCCCGCCGTCGCGATCCGGCAGCCCACGCCGGCGCGAACCCGGTCCCGACCGCCCTGCCCTCCCGGAGGCCCGTCGCTCAGCGGCGCGGCCTCCGTCGTCGTTCGGCCCGACCCGCGATCCGCAGGTCGCCTGCGCTCCCGAAGGGCTGCGGCGGTGCCGGCCAGCGTCTAATCCCGCTCCGTTCGACGCAGCGGACGGTCCGCGTGCGCCGCCGCACCCAAGTCGAAAGAGAAACGGATTAAATATAGTTTGCTATACTTGTGCATTCGCACACATATTCGTCGAACGACATTGGTTATGTTCTTCTCGTTGGCGCAGGGCGGCATGTCCTGCAGAAGAAAACTTCGAGAGGAAGGATTATCTCATGACGCGCATCGTTGCCTCGGCGCTCTTCGCCGCCGTTCTCGCCCTCCCCGTCGCGGCTCGGGCCGGCGAGGGCGGTGGCGGCGACCGCCAGCCGGCTGGCGGCGGCCACATGAGCTCCTACGTGAACGACCCCTACCACGACCCCCGCTCCGCCCATTCGCAGCGCAACCGCACCGGGCAGCTTCTGGGCGCACCGATGTATTCCGACATGCCCGGCGCCACCGTCGCGCGCCGCGACGTGGTCTCGCCGCACTGGGCGTCCGGAAGCGCGGCCCCCCGCGGCCGCCGCTGATCCGATCCGCCGACCGGCGCCGGCATCCGGCGCCGCCCCGCCCGACATCCGAGCCCGCACGGCCGCCCCCGCGCGGGCTCGCTCGCGTCCGCGCCGCGCCGCTCGACGGCAGGCGCCCCGCCGTGCCGGCATCGCAGCGATCGCCGCGAGTCGGCGCCCACATCGTTTCAGCGCAAGAGGATCCTTCGTGGACAACATCATCCAAGGCATCTCCGAGTTTCAGGACAAGGTCTTCCCGGGGCAGCAGGCGATGTACCAGCGGCTGGTCAGGGACGGGCAGCAGCCCAAGGCCCTGATCATCGCCTGCGCCGATTCCCGCGTCTCGCCCGAGCACATCACCCAGGCCGGCCCGGGCGAGCTGTTCGTCTGCCGCAACGCCGGCAACATCGTGCCGCCGTTCTCGACCGCCACCGGCGGCGTCTCCTCGGCGATCGAGTACGCCGTCGTGGCGCTCGGCGTCCGCGACGTGGTGGTCTGCGGCCATTCCGATTGCGGCGCGATGAAGGGGCTGATGAGCCCCGAGGCCCTGGCGAGGATGCCCAACGTCGCCGCCTGGCTCCGGCACAGCCACGCGGCCGAGCGGATCGTCTGCGAGGCCTATCCCGCCGACATGGACCCGAAGGAGCGCCACCGGGCGCTCGCCCTGGAGAACGTGATCGTCCAGCTCGCGAACCTGCGCACCCACCCGAGCGTGGCCGCGGGCCTCGCCAAGGGCCAGCTGCGGCTGCACGGCTGGTTCTTCGAGATCGAGACCGGCACCCTGCTGGCCTATGACGGCGAGGCCGGCCGCTTCCTGCCGCTCGACGCCCTCGATTCCGCCGGCGACTTCCCCGTTGCCCAAGGCTCGGCCGTGCGCATGGCGGCGCCGGAATACGCGCCGCCGCAGGCGGCCGCGTAGGGGCCGGGCCGATGCGACCCACCCAAACGCCCCCCGCGCGCATCCTCCCGGCCTCCCTCGCGCGGGACCTGCCGGCCTCCTTCGTCGTGTTCCTCGTGGCGCTGCCGCTGTGCATGGGCATCGCCCTGGCCTCGGGTGTGCCGCCCGAGCGCGGGCTGATCACCGGGATCGTCGGCGGCATCGTCGTCGGACTGCTCGCGGGCTCGCCGCTGCAGGTCAGCGGGCCGGCGGCGGGGCTTGCCGTCATCGTGTTCGAGTTCGTGCGCCAGCACGGGCTCGGGATGCTCGGCCCGGTGCTCGTGCTCGCCGGCGCGGTCCAGGTCGCCTCCGGCGCGCTCCGGGTCGGAGGCTGGTTCCGCGCGATCTCGCCGGCGGTGGTGCACGGGATGCTCGCCGGCATCGGCCTGCTGATCGTGCTCGGCCAGGTCCACGTGCTCACCGACGCCCTGCCGCTGGCTTCGGGCCTCGACAACCTCGTGGCGATCCCGGCCGCGTTCTTCGACTTCGTCACGGGCGAGGGCAACCGCGTCGGCGCCGTCACGGTCGGCCTCGCCACCATCGCGGCGATGATCGCCTGGGAACGCCTGCGGCCGGCGCGGATGAGGATGGTGCCCGGCGCGCTGATCGGCGTCCTCGCCGGCACCGCGGTCGCCGGGCTCGGCGGCCTCGCGGTCAAGCGGATCGAGGTCCCGGACGCGATCCTGTCCACCCTGTCGATGCCGGGGGCGGCGGAGTGGGGCCGGCTGCTCGAGCCGACGATGATCGTGATGGCGTTGACCATCGCCGCCGTCGCCAGCGCCGAGAGCCTGCTGTCGGCGGCCGCCGTCGACCGGATGCACGACGGGCCGCGCACGCAGTACAACCGCGAGCTCGGCGCGCAGGGCGTCGGCAACCTGATCTGCGGCCTGATCGGCGGCCTGCCGATGACCGGGGTGATCGTGCGCTCCTCGGCCAACGTCCAGGCCGGCGCGGCGACGCGGGCCTCGACGGTGATGCACGGGACGTGGCTCCTCGCCTTCCTGCTCGCCCTCCCCTGGGTGCTGAAGCTGGTGCCGACGGCCGCGCTCGCCGGCATCCTGGTGGTCACCGGCTGGCGCCTGATCGGGCCCCACCACGCCGTCCACCTGCACGCGCGCTACGGCTGGCTCACCGCCGCGATCTGGCTCGCGACGATGGTGATGGTGGTGGCCACCGACCTGCTCACCGGCGTGCTGGTCGGGCTCGGGCTCAGCCTGCTCCAGGTCATTCCTACGCTGCGCAAGGGCCGCCTGCGGATCGAGCACGCGGCGGCGACGGAGGTGGCGGGGGTGCCGGAACTGCGCCTCTCGGGCTCGGCCACCTTCCTGCAGCTCCCGCACCTCACCGAGGCGCTGGAGCGGACCCCGGAGGGCGGCGAGGTCCGCCTCGGGACGAAGGACCTCGCCCACATCGACCACACCTGCCTGGAGATGATCGGGGACTGGGCGGGACGGCGCGCCGCCTCGGGCACGCGGGTGTCGGTCGTCGGCGGGTTCGGCCGGCCGCACGAGAAGCTCGTCGCGGCCGTGGCGGCACCGTCCAAGGACTGAGCGGCGGACACGCGGGAACGAGGGGACGGAACGACGGGGCCGGCATCGCGCGAGCGGTGCCGGCTCATCGCGTGCCCGAGCCCGCGCGTTCCGGCCTTACGCGTCCGCCGGGACGGCGGCATCCGCGATCGCGAAGAGGGGTGGCTGCAGGCCCCCCGCCTCCGCCACCGGCACCGCCCGCGCCCCGTCCGGGAGGGCGGGCCCCAGGAGGCGCAGGAAATCCTCGGAGGCGGCGACGTCGAGATCGGCCGCCTTGGCGCGGGTCTCGAGGCGGGCGAGGGTGTTCATCGCCGGGCCGAGCACGGTGTACTCGGCGCGCAGCCCATCGTCGAAGACGCCGACGAGGAGGTCGCCGGCATGGAGCGCGACGACGACGCGGAGCGGGAAGTCGCCGGCCTCGGCGCGGGTGCGGTTCAGGGCGGACAGCCGGGTGCGGATCGCGCGGGCGCAGGCCAGCGCGCCGCGGGCCTGCGCCACGGGGCCGCCGACCACGAACTGCGCCAGCACGGCGTCGCCGACATACTTATCGACGATGCCGTCGTGCTCGGTCACGGCCGCATGCGCCAGGGCGCGGATGGCGAGCAGCGCGCGCACCATCGCCTCGGGCGGGTGCTCGCGGCTCAGGCGCGAGAACCCGCGAACGTCGAGGGCCAGCAGGCAGGCATGGCGCCGGCGTGCCGTTCCGAGGTCGCCGTCGCGGGCGAGCTCGGTCGCGACGCCGTCGGGAACGAAGCGGGCGAGCTGCGTGCGCTCGTGCTCGAGGCGCACGGCCTCGCCGGCGGCGTGGCGCAGGCGCGCGACCCCGTCGACCACCACGACGCTCGCGGCCAGGAAGGTCAGCAGCCCCGGCACCTGCTCGCCGAGATCGACATGCGGGCCGAGGAAGCCGGCCGGGTTGACGAGGCCGACGAGGATCGCGGCGCCCCAGGCGAAGACGACCGTGCCGGAGAACAGGGCCGCGTGCCACACGCGCATGCTGAGCGCGGTCTGCAGCAGCAGCAGGAAGGCCGGCAGCCGGCTCACCGCGTCGGCGGCCCCGCCATCGTCGGCGGCGCCCGCCAGCATGTGCTCGACGAGGACGTAGATCGCCAGCCCGGCGTTCAGCCCGGTGCCGGCCCAGGCGAAGCCTTCCGCGTGGCGCCCCTCCCCGCGCTCGGCCCGGCCGAACCAGACCGAGCCCGCCGCATAGAGGCCGAGGATGAACCAGTGGCTCAGCGCGTGCAGCGAGCCGTCGTAGACCTGCGCCGCCATCAGCAGCACGAGCACGATCACCACGCGCAGGACCAGCAGGCGACCGCCGGTGGCGCGCTGCATCAGCCGCAGGACGGTGTTCTCGTCCTGCGCGCGCTGTGCGGCCCTGTCGTCGAGCATGAGGCGGGTGCCCGCGCGGGTCGGGACTACCCGGCCCGGCTGAGCCGGCGGGCGCCGCCGAAGCGGTTGAGGAAGCGCGGCTCCTTCTCCGGCGCGATCCGGATGGCGAGGTGCAGCGTGCCGCCCTCCTCCATGCGCCGGTCGAGCACCTCGGCGTTCTCGTAGAGCCAGTGCAGGGCCGCGCCCTCCTCGGGGCCGAGGATGACCGCGAAGGTCGAGCGCGCGCGGGCGATGCGCGCCTCGATCCGCGCGGTCAGCGCCGACAGCCCCTCCCCCGTCAGCGACGAGACCAGCACCGGTGCGGCGCCGTCGCGGTCGTTGCGGTCGTGGGCCGAGAGGTTGGCGAGGCGCGTGCGCTCGCCCTCGTCGAGCAGGTCCGCCTTGTTCCAGACCTCGATGATCCGGTCGGCCGACATCTCGATTCCGAGCTCGCCCAGCACCGTGCCGACATCCTCGGCCTGCGCCTCGGAATCGACGTGGGCGACGTCGCGCACGTGGAGCAGGATGTCGGCCTCGATCACGTCTTCCAGCGTGGCGCGGAAGGCGGCGATCAGGGCGGTCGGCAGGTCGGAGATGAAGCCGACGGTGTCGGACAGGATCACGGTCTCGCCGTGCGGCAGCTTGGTGGCGCGGGCGGTGGGGTCGAGGGTGGCGAACAGCATGTCCTGCGCCACCACCTGCGCCTTGGTCAGGGCGTTGAACAGCGTCGACTTGCCGGCATTGGTGTAGCCGACCAGCGCCACGATCGGGTAGGGCACGCGCGCCCGGCTTTGCCGGTGCAGGCCGCGGGTGCGGGTGACGGCGTCGAGGTCGCGCTCGATCCGCGTCATGCGCTCCTGGATCATGCGCCGGTCGGCCTCGATCTGGGTCTCGCCGGGGCCGCCGAGGAAGCCGAAGCCGCCGCGCTGGCGCTCCAGGTGGGTCCAGGACCGCACCAGCCGCGACTTCTGGTAGGCGAGGTGGGCGTGCTCGACCTGGAGCGTGCCCTCGCGCGTCGAGGCGCGGCGGCCGAAGATCTCGAGGATCAGGCCGGTACGGTCGATGACCTTGGCGCCGAATTCCTTCTCGAGGTTGCGCTGCTGCACCGGCGACAGGGCGCAATCCATCACCACGAGGCCGATCTCGCTCGCCTTGATCAGGCCGGCGATCTCCTCGACGCGGCCCTTGCCGAGATAGGTCGAGGGCCGGATGCGGGCGAGGCTGAGCGGGATCGCCTCGACCACGTCGAGCTCGATCGCGGCGGCCAGCCCCACCGCCTCCTCCAGCCGCGCCTGCGTCGAGCGCGAGACCGGCGCCGGCCCGTGCGGCGACGCGGCCGCAGTGCGGCTGAGGTAGGGACCGATGACGAGGGTGTGGGTCGCGGCGGCGATCTCGCCTTCCGGCGCGGCCATCGCCTGCAGTCGGGCCTCGCCGGAGGTCAGCGTCTCGGTCATGGAATCCTTGAGCCGGCGCCCGTCGGGGCGGCGGCGTGATGCGTTTCGGAACCCTTCAGATGGGGCTGAGCAGCCGGCGAACCAAGATGGCGCGGAACACGCTCGTGCGGACCGGGGGCCGGCCGCGCGTCAGGAGCGCCCGGTCACGCCTTCTCGGGGGCGGTCTCGTCCGGCTCGAACAGCTGCACGGGATGGCCCGGCATGATCGTCGAGATCGCGTGCTTGTAGACGAGCTGGGAATGGCCGTCGCGGCGAAGCAGCACGCAGAAGTTGTCGAACCAGGTCACCACGCCCTGCAGCTTGACGCCGTTGACGAGGAAGATCGTCAACGGAATCTTGTTCTTGCGGACATGGTTGAGGAAGGTGTCTTGCAGGTTCTGTGCGCGTTCGGCCGCCATCTTCTTGTCCTTTGTTGTCTTGGCGCCCGCCTTCGGGAGCGGGTTTTCGTTCTATCCGCGGCATCGATCCTGCCGCCGCAGCGCTGGTCTTGAGGAGCCCGCCGCGGAGCGGAATCGTGCATTACAGGTTCAATTCCGGCGCCGATGCAAGACCCGAACCGGCTCCGCACGCGACGAACGGGGGTTGCTTCTCACCGCTTCCGTCATCCGCCCGCAAGGCGCTCAGGGGCCGATCCCCAGGGACTTCAGCTTGCGGTGCAGGGCCGAGCGCTCCATGCCGATGAATTCGGCGGTCCGGGAAATGTTTCCCGAGAAGCGGGCGATCTGCGCCACGAGGTATTCGCGCTCGAAGATCTCGCGCGCCTCGCGCAGCGCCAGGCTCATCAGCTTCTCGCCGCCGGCGCCGTTCGGGGTCGTCGGCACCAGGGCGCCGATCTCGGAGGGCAGCATCTCCGAGGTGATCTCCTGGTCCGGGTCGGCCTGCGTCAGGATCATCAGCCGCTCGACGTTGTTCTTGAGCTGGCGCACGTTGCCCGGCCAGTTGTGCGACTGCAGCACCGCCATCGCGTCCTGCCCGATGACCCGGCGCGGCAGCCCGGTCTGGGCCGAGATGTTGTCCATGAAGAACTGGATCAGCTCCGGCACGTCCTCGCGGCGCTCCGAGAGCGAGGGCACGCGGATCGGCACCACCGAGAGCCGGTGGAACAGGTCCTCGCGGAAGCGCCCGGCGGCGATCTCCTCGGCGAGGTCGCGGGAGGAGGATGAGATGATGCGGACGTCGACGTGGACGCGGGTGGTGCCGCCGACGCGCTGGAAGTTCTGGTCGACGAGGACGCGCAGGATCCGGCCTTGCGTCTCCCGCGGCATGTCGGCGACCTCGTCGAGGTAGAGGGTGCCGCCATGCGCCTCCTCCAGCGCGCCGACCCGCCTCCCCTGCTCGCCGCCGGCCTCGACCCCGAACAGCTCCGATTCCATCGTCTCCGGCAGGATCGCGGCCGCGTTGAGCAGCACGAACGGCCCGCTCGCCCGGGCCGAGGCCTTGTGCAGGCCGCGCGCGGCGAGCTCCTTGCCGGAGCCCAGCGCCCCGGTGATCATCACCCGGGCGTTGGTCGGGGCGACGCGGTCCAGCGTTTGGCGCAGCTGGTTGATCGCCACCGAGCCGCCGACGATGCGGTTGGCGGTGCCGGAGCGCGCGGTGAGGTCGCGGACCTCGCGCCGCAGGCGCGAGGCCTCGAGCGCGCGCTCGGCCACCAGGATCAGCCGGTCGGCCTTGAACGGCTTCTCGATGAAGTCGTAGGCGCCCGCCTTGATCGCCGAGACCGCGGTCTCGATGTTGCCGTGGCCCGAGATCATCACCACCGGCAGGTCCGGGTGGGACGCCTTGATCAGGTCGAGCACCTGCAGGCCGTCGAGGCGCGAGCCCTGCAGCCAGATGTCGAGGAAGACGAGGTGGGGGCGGCGCGCCTCGATCGCGGCGAGCGCCTCGTCGGAGCTGCCCGCGGTGCGCGAGCGGTGGCCTTCGTCGTCGAGGATGCCGGCGACCAGGTCGCGGATGTCGGCCTCGTCGTCGACCACCAGGATATCGGCGCTCATGGCTGCATCTCCGCAATCTCTCGGGGGGCCGTCGTCGCGGCGCCCTTCTCGTCAGGGTTGGGGCGGGCCGGGCCCGCGACCGCGTCGTCCGCGGGCGACAGCGCGCGGGGCACGCGCATGCGCACCTGGCCGCCGCGGCCGGCGGGGTTGTCGTTCAGCTCGATCCCGCCGCCGTGCTCTTCCAGCACCTTGCTCACGATCGCCAGCCCGAGGCCGGTGCCGCCCTCGCGGGTCGTCATGTAGGGCTCCAGCAGGCGCTGGCGCCCCTCGACGGGAAATCCCTTGCCGTTGTCGGTCACCGCGATCGTGGCGAAGCCCTCCTCGACGGTGAGGCTCAAGCCGATCTTGCCCTTGCCGAGCTCGGCCTCCGGCACCTCGGCCACCGCCTCGACGGCGTTCTTGAGGATGTTGGTGATCACCTGGCTCAGCAGGCGGATGTCGAAGGCCGCGGTGATCTTCTCGGCCTCCGCCGTGCCGGTGCCGCCGAGGCCGTGCGCGGTGAAGGCGAAGTCGATGTCGGGGTGCGCCACCCGCATCATGAACAGGTTCTGCTTGGCGATCTCGGTGAGGTCGTTCTCGGCGATCGCGGGCTTGGGCATCCGGGCGAAGGAGGAGAACTCGTCGACCATGCGCTTGATCTCGTCGACCTGGCGGATGATCGTCGCGGTGCACTGGTCGAACACCTCCTTGTCGGCGGTGATGACCTTGCCGTACTTGCGCCGGATGCGCTCGGCCGAGAGCTGGATCGGGGTCAGCGGGTTCTTGATCTCGTGGGCGATGCGGCGCGCGACGTCCGCCCAGGCGGAGGTGCGCTGGGCCGAGACGAGGTCGGTGATGTCGTCGGCCGTCACCACGAAGCCGCGTGCGCCGCCCTGCGCCTGCTCGCTGGTGACCCGCACCGCGATGGTGCGCTCGCGCCCGCCCCGCGTGAGCTGGATCTGGTGCGCCTGCGCGCGCTGGCGCCCCTCGGCGCCGGGCAGGAGCGGGGCGAGCTCCGGCACCGCATCGGACAGGCGCTGGCCGACGAGCGCGCCGTCGGCGAGATCGAGCATCCGCTCGGCGGCCGGGTTCGCGATGGTGACGAAGCCAGCGGCATCGACGCCGACGACGCCGGGCGAGACCCCCGACAGCACGGCCTCGGTGAAGCGCCGGCGGCGGTCGATCAGGTCGCTCGCCGCGGTCAGCCCGGCATGCTGACGGCGCAGCTCCTGCGTCATCTTGTTGAAGCTCTCGCCGAGATGGGCGAGGTCGCCGTCGGTCTTCCGCGCCGGAACTTGAGCGTAGAAGTTGCCCGAGGCGACCTGGTCGGCGGCGTTGATCAGGCGGCGGATCGGGGCGACGAAGCGGTTGGCGAAGTTCATCCCGAACCACACCGCCGAGAGCAGCGCGATCAGCGCGATCAGCACGAAGATCGAGGCGAAGGTCACCTGGATCGAGGTGCGCAGCGAATCATAGGTGAGGTACTCGGCCGCCGCCGCGCGCGACACGCCGGGGAAGTCGATGGCGAGCTGGTTGACCTCGCGCTGCACCAGCAGCACCGCGTCGTCGTAGGCCGGCATCCGGAACATCGCCGCGAAGACGCGGCCCTCGGTCGGCAGCAGGCAGATCGGGTCGCTGGACTTGGCGGCGTCCTCGAAGGCGGCAGCCGAGGGCAGGCGCGTCGTCTTGAGCACGTCGATCTTGGCGCGCGCCACCACCTCGTTCGGCCCGCGCATGATCTGGGCGACCGGGAGGCCGAGATTGGTCGCGCGGGTGGTGAGGAAGCCCTCGAACCAGTCGCGGTTGACGTCGAAGTTCGGCCGCGCCCGCGTCAGGTCGTCGTTGAGGATGCGGATCTCGCGCGCCAGCGACTGGCACTGGTTCTCCTGGTAGGCGTCGGCCACCTCGACGGATTTCAGCACCACGTCGCGGACCCGGTCGGTGAAGCCGAGGGAGAGGCCGCGGTCGATCGTCACCGAGGCGACGACGGCCAGCAGGCAGGTCGGCAGGATCGCGATCAGCGAGAACAGGCCGACGATGCGGGTGTGGAGCCGGGCCACCGCCGCGTTGGCGCGCCGCGCATGCAGGAAGACCCGCGCCTCCCAGGCGATGATCACCGCGAGCCCGAGCACCAGGGCGACGTTGATGGCGAGCAGGGTGACGCCGATCGTCGGCGTCGGCGTCACGCGGATGACGCCGGCCAGCACCAGGAAGGTGGCGATCGCCGAGATCAGGGCGGTGACGACCACCCCGGCGCCGATCCAGCCGGGCCCGCGCGGCCCCGCCCGCAGCGCGTCGGGGACGGAGGCACCGCCCTCGTCGGGCCTCGCCGACGGGGCCTCCGAAGTCCTGGATCGCAGAAACGGCATGGCTGATGCAGAGCCACCACAGTGTGGCGAAATTATTACGAATCGGGCATTCGCCCGGTCGCGCCGCGGGCCCGGCGCTCCGGCTGCGACGCTTCGGCCTCCGCGCCCGCTTGGACCCCGGACCGGACGATGCTATCCCGGTCGGCGGAGGCGAACGGGGTCTGGTGGCCCTCCTGGTCTTCAAAACCAGTGGTACGCCCAAAGCGTACGGTGGGTTCGATTCCCATCCGCTTCCGCCAACGACCCATTCGCAGCCATTCGCTGCCGGTCGCTAACCTCCGGAAAAACAAGCATTTATCAGATCCAGCCGTTCGTCAGCAGCCGCTGGCGTTCTCCCAAATTCACGCCTACGATGTGGATAGCGTCGTGGATGCGAATACCATGCAAGGCAAGCTCACCGCCCTCGCCGTTGCCCGCCTGAAAACTCCCGGACTGTATGGAGACGGCGGCGGGCTGTGGCTCCAGGTGTCTGGCAAGGGCGGGAAAAGCTGGGTCTTTCGGTACACCCTGCGCGGCAAATCGCGTGAGATGGGCCTCGGATCTGCGAACACATTTTCCCTCGTCGAGGCGCGTCACAAAGCCCTAGTCTGCCGCAAGCTCTGCTTCGACAACGTCGACCCGATCGAAGCTAGGCAGCAGCAGCGTCGCGAGGCCGACATTGAGGCGGCTCGCGCTATGACTTTCCGGCAGTGCGGAGAGGCGTACATCGAGGCGCATAAGGCTGGCTGGCGCAACGCCAAGCACGGCGCGCAGTGGGCCGCGACGCTCGAAGCCTACGTCTATCCGGTGTTTGGCGATCGGTCGGTTCAGGCGATCGACACTGCGCTCGTGACCAAGGCGATCGAGCCGATCTGGACCACGAAGCCCGAAACCGCTGTGCGAGTCCGCGGCCGGATCGAGTCCATTCTCGACTGGGCGAAGGCTCGGGGATTTCGAGTGGGCGAAAACCCGGCCCGTTGGCGCGGGCACCTTCAGAACCTTCTCCCACGGCGTGCGAAGATCCAGCGTGTCTCGCACCACGCCGCCCTCCCCTTCGTCGAGGTGCCGGCATTCATGCAGCTGCTGGAATGTCAGCCCGGCATCGCCTCCAAGCTGATGGCATTCACGATCCTGACGGCAGCCCGCACAGGTGAAGCACTCGGCGCTCGCTGGTCCGAGATCGACATAGAGGCCGGAGTTTGGATTGTGCCGGCGGAGCGGATGAAGGGCGGCACGGAACACCGCGTGCCGCTGTCGGCTGCAGCCTTGGTCGTCCTGGCGCAGATGCGCGGTCTCGACGAGACATTCGTGTTCCCCGGCGGCCGGCGCGGCAAACCGCTGTCCAACATGGCGATGCTTGTGCTGCTCCGACGAATGGAGCGCAGCGACCTGACCGTGCACGGCTTCCGGTCGTCGTTCCGCGATTGGGCTTCCGAGACGACGCACTTCCCGTCCGAGGTCGTTGAGATGGCCTTGGCGCATACCGTCGAGTCCAAGGTCGAGCGGGCATACCGGCGGGGTGATCTATTCGAAAAACGGCAAGAGCTTATGCGAACATGGGCGGTGTATTGTGTCGGATGACCGAATAGATCTTTCGGAAGCTTACCACCTTCTGCTGTTCGTAGAGAAAGATGAATTGCTCGTCCAAAGACTGCTTGTTCCACTGCTATGGAACGGCTCGCTGCCTTGCGTAAGTAAAAGGGCCTTCGTGAATGGAAAGCTTCAGAATGAAATTTCGGTAGTTACAAGCAAAGAATGGCCGCTGGATGAAAGCCCTATCTCGTACGATTGGGTTCATTCAAGAGGTATCTTGCCAAGAGGCTTCTACCGTTCAAAGCCCGAATTACCTGCCATAAATTTTTATCTAACGGAGTATTTTCAAATAATACTCTCTCGTAATGCACTTAAGAGATTTTTTCCTAATATTCCGGATCGACTCACCTCTGAGCAAATGGAAATCAATAGGACGGGGTTGGTGGGCAGACCATCCGGCAGGGACTTTATTGGGGCGGAGATAGAGAGGCGTGCGTTAGAGGGTGAACGATACAAAACATTAAAAGAGTGGGGGGATGTTCTGGAGAAATGGTACAACGATGCTTATTGCGGCAAAGGGCCGTCTGCTACTTCAAAGACTATTATCAATAGCTTCCGGTCGCGCTTGAAGGGTTTGGTCCTGAGCGTCGAGCAGAGGAAACGCCCAGAACCTCGCCCAAAATGAAAATATTGGGCGGCCTTTTTCGGGCGCTTCAGACGCGTCAGGTTCTGATCATCCGCTGACGTTCCGGCGGACTCGAAAGGACAGCAGTCATGAGTCTTCACACAGTTCAGGCGCCGCAGGGAGACCTGCGCGCGTCGCCGGAGAAGCTTGCCTACACGGTACCCCAGGCGCTGTACGTCACCGGACTGGGCCGGACGACCATCTACGCGCTGATCGCCGAGAGGAAGCTCCGCGCGATCAAGGTGGGCTCGCGCACCCTCATCCCGGCCGACAGCCTGCGCGGGTACCTCGCCTCTCTTGAGCAGGAGGCCGCATAGCGCATGGCCTATAACAACAGAACCCCCGCCGCGGGCACGGCGAGGGCTCTGGAAAATGTCTGCTTGGCGGCTGACGATTTCCAGATAGCACTCGATACCCGCAAAATCCAGACTTCGCGCATCCTTTCGCGCTTCGCCTTCAGCCCCGCACTCGCGGCGGCTGTGGCCGACCTTGCCTTTGGGCAGACTGACGGGAGGCGCGCATGAGCGCCCCCCCTCTCAATCCCGACGACTTCGCCTATGGCGATCCGGACCGGCTTCGGGCCGAGATCGCTGCGCTGATGGCAGCTGTCGGCATGCGCTCGAACATCGTGGCGGATTACGCCTTACTGCGTGACGATGCCGGCTTTCGCTACACACTCCGCTGCGCGGCTGCCGAGTTCCGTACTGCCCTCAACCTGCTCGGCGATCTGACCGAGCAGGTCGAACGCGATCGCAAACGGCGGCAGCCTCAGCCTGCCGCTCAGCCTCACCCTGAAATGGAGGTGCGGCCATGAGGTCGAACCACTTCGCCGAAGAGATCGATCGCCTCGGCTTCCCGGCCGACGACTACCAGAAAGATCCCCATTCGAGCGCAACCGGCACTATCGGCACTACCGGCACAGGGGGGTATGGTTCGTGGGGCGAGCCGGATCTCAGCCTGCTCGGGACCGGACGCCGCCCCGCTCCGGCCTTCCCGCTCCATCTTCTTGGACCGTGGGCCGGATGGTGCGAGCGCAAGGCTCGGAGCGCATCGGCGCCGCCGGACTACGTTGCGGTGGCGCTGCTCGCGAGCGTCGGCGCGACGATCGCCAACGTGCGCTGGCCCCAGGCCGGCGCCGCGTGGGCTGAGCCGCCCGTCTTGTGGTGCGCTGAGGTTGGGCCGCCGTCCTCGTCAAAGTCTCCCAGCATGGACGCGGCCTTCACGCTGGTGCGCTTCGCCGAGGACCGCATGGCCTACGGCTTCGAAGAGGTGCAGCAGGAATATGCGACCCTGAAGCAAGCCTGCGACGCACGGGTCGAGGCTTGGAAGATCGAGGTCAAAAACGCCGTGAAGAGCGGCGATGCGGACGTGCCGCCGATGCCGGACAATGCCCGCGAACCGCCGGCGCCGGTTCGGCCTCGCATCCGCGTAGCCGACGCCACCGTCGAGGCGCTGGGCGCATTGGCAGCGGGCCTACCGCGCGGCCTGCTCCTCGTGCGCGACGAGTTGGCTGGCTGGCTCGGCGCTTTCGATAAGTACGGTGGCGGCGGGTCCGATCGCGCCTTCGCAATCGAGTCGTACGGTGGCCGGTCCTACGTCGTCGACCGAATGAAGAACCCGGAGCCGCTTCATATCCGGCACCTCAGCATCGGCGTGCTCGGCGGTGTCCAGCCTGATAAGTTGGAGATGATCCTCAACGGCCCCGACGACGGCCTGGCCTCGCGCCTGCTCTGGGCATGGCCGGACACCAAGCCCGAGTTCACGCTTGCGCGCGGCGTTCAGGACGACGGGCCGATGCAGTCAGCCTTCGCGCGGCTCACCGATCTTGCCCAAGGCATCGACGAGTTTGGTCAGCCGGAGCCGGTGAAGCTGCGACTGACACCGGAAGCGGAGGATCGCCTGGAGGCGTTCGCCCGCGACATGGTCGAGCGCTGCCATGAGGCCAGCGGACTGCTCGCCGGTACGCTCGGCAAGGCGCGCGGACACGCGCTCCGGCTTTCGGCTGTCCTGGAGCACTTATGGTGGTGCGGCGGAGCGCCGAGCGTAGCGGAGCCGAGAGAGATCTCCCCGGATGCCGTCACCGCCGCTGCTGATCTCCTGAACGCCTACTTCCTGCCGATGGCCGAGCGCGTGTTCGGCGACGCGTCGATCCCAGTCGTCGAGCGGCGCGGCATGCTGCTCGCCCGGCACCTGCGGCAGAACCGGATCGGCGAGTTCAACGCGCGGGATGTCCGGCGTCAGGTCGGCGGCATGTTGCGGGACGCCGCTGACATGGAGGCGGCCTGCAAGCAGCTTCTGGAGGCCAACCTCATCCGGCAGCGCTTCGCCCGTGCTGGCGAGCGCAAGGGGCGCAAGGCACAGAACTACGAGGTCCACCCGGAGGTGATTGCCGACCGCCCTTTTGCCGAAACCCCCATCCGTAGAAAGATGGGGACCCCTGTGCCGGTAGTGTCATTGGCGCCAATAGCGCCAAAAACAGAGCTATTGGCGCCAAAGGCACAAACGGCACAGGGGGGTAAGATATTTTCGGCCGTGGGGAGTGGAGCCCAAAACAGAGCGGGAGGCAGCAGATGAGCGGTCAGAACCAATCTTCCCATTTGCCCGAGATTTCCGCTCCATTTGAGGCCCCTGTCGCACTCGGCTTTGACTACGAGCAATTGGACGATGCCGCGGCGCTAGATGCCAAGGCCGTGGTGGATCGCTACCGCGGCCGGGTGAAAGCCTATGTGATCGATACCGGCCGCGATCTGCTCGGCGTGAAGGAGCGCCTGGAGCGCGGCCTCTTCGTGCAATGGGTCGAGGCCGAGATGCGGATGACGGCTCGGTCTGCGCAATACATGATGCAGGCGGCCGTCCAGCTCGGGCACATAAGCGAAATCGTTTCGCATTTGCCCCCGACCGCTCTCTATCGGTTGGCCGCATCCTCAACACCGGCTCCGGTCCGTGAAGAGATCGTCAGCCGGCTAGAAGCGGGTGAGGCTATCACGCCTCGGCAAATCGATGCGCGCCTCTACCAAGCCCGCAAGGAAGCGGAGCAAGCCAAACTGACGCCCGAGGAGAAGAGGCGCCAGGCGAAGGCGAAGCGAGACGCTACTGCCCGCGATCGCCGTCACGCCGAGAAATGGCGGCAGGCGCAGGACGAGCGAATGGTGCGTAAGACGGAGGCGACGAACGCGCTGGCTGAGATCCTCGCGCCTCGGCTGGATGATGAGAGCTATGCAGCTGTCTACGAATTGCTTGGCAAATGCGATCCGTGGACGCTCCGAGAAGCGCTAGCGAAGGCGCGACAGCCATGACCGACATCGCCCAGATCGGGAGCCGAACCGGGACGGCATATTGCGGCTCAATCGGCCTGTTCCTCAATAGGCGGCTCATTCTCGCCCAACCAGATCCCCGCGAACGTCAGGGTCGCGGTGTAGACGGTAACGTTCCTCTCGTTGCGAACGAGGATGGTGTAGGCCTGCTTGTTGCCGTCCTTCGGCACCTTTTCTTTAGCGATAGCTGGGAGGGCGTGCATCGCCTCCGAGCGAACCTCATCTGGTCCTTCGCACTCTTGCCCAACTGGATCGCGGTGCATCTCGCCATCGTGAAAGTCGAAGAAGTACCGGGCCACGTGCTGCTCCTGAGCGTCCTTCGTCAGGCGCGCTACGCAACTGGGATCCGCTAAGTTTCAAGGGGTACTTGTACCCGATTAAGCTAGCCCAGCTCCGCCGTGCTATTGGGCATGTAGAGCGCGCTAAAATGCTTTGTGGTGAGCGCTATGATACGTCAAATTGTCGCACCGCGTTAGGAAGATGTATAACTAAGAACAACAGCGCATAACAGCGGACTACCATTCGATACGGATCCAATGAAATGATAATACCTCCAGTATTGCCTGATCAGAATTAAGCGAACACTGTGGTGCTCACGCAATCGCAATGCCGTGGTGCCCCGATGCCTACCGCAATTCCTCGTCCCAGCACGCTTCGTCTCAAGGTCGAGACCGAACTCGCCGATGCCGTCGATACCGCTGCGCGCCAGCGCGGTCAGACCATGTCGGAGTTCGTCCGTCAGTCTGTCCGGGCTCAGCTCACCGCACACGGTGTTCGCCTCAGCCCGACCAGCACCGACGACGGTCCCGGCCCCGCTCCGTCTGCCCCCGCGATGCGGCAGGCTGCCTGATGAGCGCCGGCATCACTCTTCCCACGGTGAACGTGCGCGAGACTCGCACCGTGCATCCCCGCGTCACGCTCGGGCTGCCGCGGCGCGATCCCGTAGCAGCTGATGCCGCTCGTCTCGCTCCGCGCACCTCGGCTGAGATTGCGGCCGATCGTGACGCTGCTGTCGCCGAACGCACCGCGCTTGAGGCTAGCCGCGCCGACCTGATGTTGACCGGCACCGCTGACGACGTGGCCAATCTCGACCAGCGCATTGCCGTGGCCAAGATCCGGATCGATGCAGCCGAGATGCAGCACGCGGCGGCGGTCATCGCCGAGGCCAGGGCTCGCTCCGACAAAGACGCCGAGCAGACCCGTCGAAAAGGCCTGCGCAAGGCCGGCATGAAGGCCAGCACCGAGGCGGCCAAACTCGCCGATCGGTACGTCGTCCTGGCGAAGGAACTGGCTGGCGTACTCGGCCAGCTTCGCGAGCAGGAAGGCCGGATCGCCGACGCCAACGCAGCCCTGCCAGACGGCGCAGAGCCGGTACCGCCGGGTGAGCCGTTCAACGGCACCGAGACCATCCCGATGCGCACCGAGACCATGCGCGACTTCGTTTGGATCGACGCCCGAACCGGCGGACCCGCCGGCATTATGGCCGGCAACGATCTCCGGCATCGGGTCGCCAAGGAGATCGAGCGCCAGGTCTCAGTGCCCAGCATACCCGGCGAGCCCCACGTCCCGCTCTCGCATCGGGTGACGTTGCCCGGTCTCGGTCGGGATGCCCCGCCGATCTGGCGCAGCCTTCCTCAGCCCCTCAGATCCAACACGGGATACCGCGCATGACCATTACCCGAGAGAACACCGAGGCCAATCAGGCGCACTGGCGTCGCGTGCTGGGCAAGGACCGCGCTCCCGCAGTGGCAGAACGCACGCCCACGCAGGCCGAGCGCTTTGCGGCATGGTCTGCCTCAGTCCGCGCGACTGAGCGTCAGGCACCCGCGAGCGACGCGCGCACGGTCGTCGCTGTTCCTCGCGCCACCGCTTTCACCGCCTACGAGGTGGGTGATCAGCGCCACGCCGCCGACGGGACGCTCTGGCGCCGCGTGGCCTGACACGAGATTGCGCGGCCGACCCGCGAGGGCCTCCAGCCGCGCCATTGAGGGCGATCCGGTCAGCCCAACAGCGACAAGCCAGCCTGTTCATTGCCTGATCCACGATCACGAGAGCGATGAATACCAAGGCCGGCAAGACCGCCCGCTCTCCAAGCCAGCGGGATCATCGGAGATCGCGGCGGAGGGGTCACCTCGCTGCGGTCTCCTCCCTCAGAGCTTCAGGAGAGCTTCATGACCACCGGTACCATTCGCGTCGAGATCCACCCGCCCGGCACCACGCCTCAGCATCGAGGCCCCGCGCCGCTGGCTAGCGCTACGCTCACGATCACCGGCACTACGCCGACCGATCCGAACGCACTCCCGACCGTGCAGTCCTTGGTGCCGGGCGGCCTTAACGGCCCCTGCGTAGCGTTCGTCACGCCATCGTTTTCCGAACCCGCGTTGTGGTGCTCGGTGGGCAAAGCGCCGGACCCGTCCAAGGAACCGCGCCACCTGCTCACCTTCTCCAACATCGGCCTGATCCAGCCCTTCACCATCGAGATCGGTCCGACCGACCGCATCGCCTTCGCGAGTGTCGCGTAATGGCCGGCGCGAAGAGCCCGCAGGCTGCCGCCGCTGAGGAGCCGGAGACGCTACCGGTGATCTGGTCCCCGCCTATCGACCCCGGTGACGCCGGAGGCGTGGGCAACACCGCCGAGCGCGTGATCGTCCCTGGCACGCTCCACGAGACCGCAGAGGATGTGAAGGCTCGCGGCGGGGATCTCATTCGGCGGTGACCTCTGTCGTCAACGGTGACGCATCAGGCTTCGGGAGTTCCCGTGGCGTTGCGGAACCGCAGACCAGCATGACGCCAGCGAAGTCGCCTCGCCTCCATACCCGTCGCATGGGGAACGGCAGGTCCGATCCGGAGATGTTGAGATCGAAGTGTTCAGGCAGCGCATATCGACGAGCAACAGCAAGCTTCGCTCCCGACACGGATAGATCGCGGATGACGCAGTGTATGACCTCCCCATCGGACAAAGTGATGTGGGCCAACCGCATGGTGGTGCGTCTCTCGCCGTTCGCACGCTTATCGGGCGCCTTAACCTTCGTCGTATCGTTGGGCAGAGGCATCAGGCAGTGCGCTTGGTTCGATATTCTGCTGCTGATCTTTGGGGGGGCGCTCATTAATAGCGGCCTAAACCAACCCTATAGAGTTCTTAGATCACGCAGATTTTTAGCCTGGGTCCTTCTGAGGCCCCGCGGAGGGTCGAGGGTCAGCGCGAGTTCCACTTCTGTCTAGGTGCGAATGCCAAAAACCATGCAACTCGCAACGCGCAACACGCAACAGGCAACGGCAGCAGTGGCAACAACGGCAACCAAGGCAGCGTTCGCACGGCGTCACAAGGTGAACCGCTCGACGGTGAACAAGTGGGAGGCGCGCGGTCACCTCGTGATGACGGTCGATGGCCTAATCAACGTTGAGGCGTCCGACGACCTGCTCACCAAGCGGCCGGTGGCCTATCGCGGCGGGACGGCGAAGGGTCCGGTTGCCGCTGAGGTCGTGCGCCAGGTCTCTCCAGATTTGGGGACACTGCCACAGCCCGATGCCGCCGATGTGGTGATCGCCGCGCTCAGCACGGTCGTCCGCGAGATCGGGGCCCGTGCCGCTCGGCGCGCAATCGAGTTCGGCGCCACCCTCCAGACGGCCTTCGCTCTCGACGTGGGCGTGAGCCTCGATGCCGGCGAGATCGGCGAGCGCTTCCTAGCCAGCATCGGCTCACCAATCCCCGACGGCATGAGCCTCGTCGAGATCGCAGACTCGCAACACAACGGGATCGTCGAGGCCGATTGGCCGGCTCTAGCGATGGCTGCCGGCGAACCGCTCGACCTTCCGGCGCTGGAAGCCTGGTTCTGCGCCCTCCCGAACTTCGACCCGCCGAAGGATGCCTCCTATGGCTGACGAACGCCTGCGCCTTGTCGCAGAGGTCACCGACCAGTTCACGGGCCCGCTCGGGAAGCTGGAGACAGCCCTACGGCGCACGGGCACGTCAGCGAAGGCCGTGGCCGGTGAGATGCAGAAGGACTTCGGCGCCTTCCATGGGGTGCTCGGCAAATCGCAGGCCGCCCTTCAGGGCATGCAGGCCCCGCTCACCGCACTCGGAGCCGGTAGCCTCGCCGCAAGTCTGTCGCTCGGCAGCATCACGGCGGCGCTACGCAATTTCTCCTCCGGCACGCAGCAACTTTCGATCATGAGCCGGGAGACGGGCTTGGCGATCGACCGCCTCCGGGCTTTCGGTGCGCTGGGTCAGCAGTTCGGCGTCTCGACCGAGACGATGGGCGGCGGCGTCCGCAAGTTCGCCGATGAGATGAGCCAGATGCGGAAGCGCTACGGCGACAGCTACAGCGCCTTGCAGGCCATGAACCTCGGCGAGCTCGTTGAGAAGCTGGTCTCTGCCCCGAACATGAAGGCCGCCCTCGACACGGCGATGGAGGCGCTGACCAAGATGGGTGATCCGGTCACCCGCCGGAAGGTGGCTGAGCAGCTGTTCGGAACCGACCAGATCGGCGCCGTCGCGGGCGAGGTCGGCAGCCGCTACCGGCAGATGATGGACGACATCGAGCGCCGGCAGGGCAAGACCTCCGAGGCGCAGGTGCAAGCCGCCAAGCGCTTCGAGGACAGCTTAAGCCGGCTGCAGCAGAGCATGACCGGACTGCGCAATGAGGCGCTGAGCCCGCTGCTCGTTGAGTTGAAGGATCTAATCGAGCGCTTCCAGGCACCGGACGCGATGAAGGCGTTCTCCGACCAGCTTGCGGAGATCGGCAAGTTTGCACGGACGACAAAGGAAGAGTTCGAGGCGATCGTCCGCGTCTGGGGGCAGCTGAAGGACTACTTCGGCCGCGGCGATCAGGCACTGAACAAGGAATTTGTCCCGCTGCTCGGCGGCTCCGCGCCGCTCAGTCGCCCCAACCTTGAAGGCCGCCAGACCTCGATCCAGCAGCAGATGAAGCTCCTCGACCAGAACCCTACTGCCCCGGACTACGCTCGCAAGCGCGATCGGATGACCGAGGAGCTTCGTCGCGTCGGCGACGAGCTTGAGAAGCTGCGAACGCAGGGTGGCGCCAGCGTTCAGCAGCAGAGCTACGGCGGCGTGACAGGTGGCCTCGGTGGCTTGATCCAGAAGGCCAACTTCGGCGGAGGCGGTGCCGGTGGAAGCGGCGGCGGCGGGTTCGCTGGCGTCAACAATCTCGGGCCGCCGTTGTCGGGCAGTGGGTACGGGGCCGGGGATAGCAACCGGCCGATTATGCGCGGTAGCACTGGGTCAGGCCGTGCGCCAGCCATGCAGGACATACCTTCAGGTCCGCTTGGGCGCGGCCCCGTCATTGAGGCTAATCCCGGCGCCTACAAGGATGTCCTCGACCATATCGCCCGGTCTGAGGGGACGGCGAACCGCGCAGGTGGCGGCTACAACACATCCCTCGGCTACGGACGGTATCTGCCCGGCGGCCAGGAGCAGAACCTAACCGGCAAGACGCTGAACGAGATCAGCGCCCTCGGCAATCACATGCGGCGTCAGCCTGGCAACCCGAACTCCTCAGCCCTCGGCCGCTACCAGATCGTTGGCAACACCATGCGCAGTCTCATGCGCAAGATGGGCTTGAAGGGCGACGAACTCTTCGACGAGAAGATGCAGGACCGCATGGGCGCGGAACTGGCTCGCCAGCGAGGCGCGAACTCTACCGGGCTTGGCCAAGAGTGGGCCTCGCTTAGAGGCCCGCGGTTAGCCCGCGCAGTCGAACTGATGCGGCAGGTGGACCCGTCCGCGTCCACGATGCCCGGTAACCGTGTGGCCGATGCCAATCAGCGGGATGTCCCTGGCTCCGGCGATCGCTCGGGCGATCAGATGATGCGCCGGCTCTATGGCGACGAGGCTCCGGTCGCGAAGGCGCCCCCGCAGGAACACCGGCTATCGATCGACCTGCAAGGCTTCCCGCCCGGCACGCGTGCTCGCACCAGCATGGGCGACCTGTTCCGCGAGACGACGATCTCGAAATCCCGGCAGATGCCGGTTGGCGAAAGGGTATGAGATGCCGGCACCCGAACTTTTCTGCGAGGTCCGCACCGCGGGCGGCACCTACCGCAACTGGATGCAGGTGGTGATCGCACAGTCCTTCGATGCCGCCTGGCAGCGCAACTTCTCCCTGATCTGTGCCGAGCCGAACGCGGTGGCCAACTTCCGCCTGAAGCCGGGCGATCGGGTCGATGTCACCATCGCCGGTCAGGTGGTGATCCGCGAGGGCTACATCGTGAACCGGGAGGCGAGCTACGACGCAAACCGGCACGGCGTGAAGGTGGACGGTTACTCGAAGGCGGGTGTTGCCGCCGAGGGTTCGGTCGACAGCGGCACGGGGCAGTTCCGAGGCTATCGATTGAATGCCATCGCGAACAGCGTGCTGAAGCCATACGGGATCAAGTTCCGGCTGGAGAACCCGCCAGAGGGTGCGAACGAACCGTTCCCCAACGTCATGGTCCGGTACGGCGAGTCGCCCTTCAGCCTGATCTCCCGTCTCTGTAATATGCGCGGGCTCTGGCTTCGAGCGGATGCTGATGGAACGATGGTCGCCGGCACCAAGCCCGACGGCACGGCCGCGACCTTCGTAGAGGGCCAGAACATCCTCGCGGCGGCGTGCTCGATCCAGATGCCGGCCGTCTCGAAGACGATCTACAACAGCCAGCAGCCGGGTTCGGACAGCCTGTTCGGGAAGAAGGCCGCGGAGATCCAGGCCGGCTCGACGCTCTCGGGCGGTATCCCCGGGATCGTCCGCAAAGGCCTCGCAGAGATGCCAGCCGACGCAAAGGGCGTCCAGCTTCGCACCAACATGGATGCTCAAGCGATCGAGTCGTCTCGACTGCGGGTATCCCTAACCTACGCCGGCTGGCTCAAACCGGACGGCACCCTCTGGTCTCTGACGGATAAGGTGTCGGTGAAGTCCCCCATGCTGTTCCCGACCGAGAGCGGGCAGATGGAGTTGAAGCTCTGGGGCTACGTCTACAGTCAGAATGAGGCTGGCACGACGACCACGATCGAGCTGGTGAACGCGGGAGCCTTCGCAATCCGCAATCCAGATGCGAAAGCCGATGACGGTTGGTACCGGCCAGGGGCGACCGAGGCGCAACCGGATGCACCAACTTGATCCTTTAGAAGTGGCAAGGGATTGACGTGCTTCGCCACCCAACTCCAATTTGAGCATCAGAGTGCGCTGCGAAGGCGTTGCTCTGACCCACTCGCACGGTGGTCGAAAACAGCGAGAGCCGGCGGCTCAGTTACATCACGCCTGAGCGCGGCCGGCGCATTTGCGGTCGGCAGCTCCTTGCGGCCTTAGCGAGCAAACGAGCTGAGGCAGACAGATGGCGTCGGCACGTTCTCGGCAACGCAGTGTGAGCCAAGGGAGGCGAGTTCTAGACGGAGTTCGTCAGCCTGTAGCCGATGATGCTGTGCAGCCCGTCGTATGGCATCCGCCGCATCATGTGTGTTGAGACTATCAGCGAGTGCTGCTTGCCGATCCGCCATAGCTTCGAGTTCCGCTATGCTGACGGCCATTTGCCTCATCAATTCGAGCATGCTCTCAAGCCCCGCACCGAACAGAAATCCGAGTGCGATGCAACATGCAACAATGAGTCCAAGTGTGTTGATGGCTTATAGGGGCCTCGGCCCGGTTGGATATCCTCGCTGGTAACCCGGGTAGGTGAGCGGAAGGCTTAGCTCTCTGTGGGCCGCGCCACCTTGAGACACGCATCATTTAGCAACGGTCGACCTGACCGACTCGCTGGCTTGGGAGCAGCGCAAGGGCGCGGCGGACCCTGCTCGCAATCTGTTGAAAGCGGTGCGCTCCGGTCGACGATATAGCACCGAGAGGGGCGTCGCGTCGCAGTGCAGCAACGAATTTCGTTGCTACTTACGTAGTCCCTGGCCACAGCTTCCTTAACGAAAATGGGGGTGGATGCGGGAATGCATCTTACATTCAACACCGCGATCCTGCTCAGCACCGTTTGGCTTGCTGGCGTCGTCGAGTTCGCGGCTTGGTGCCATGAGGCACCAGAAGCTGGCGTGTCAGGCGAATAGGCCGATCAACTTCATCATGGCCCACCACGCCGCATAGCCCCACAAGGCGATGGTGACAAAGAAGAACGCCATGAGCAGTGCAAGCGCCGCCCACGTCGCTAAGCGTTCACGAAGGCGCTCCAGCGGCGTAGCCTCATCGGGCTCGAACAAGCCTTCAAATTCAGGGCTCATGGCTTTGACCATCGGCACACGGCATCTTGCTTTAATGCTAAGACGCTTCGGTGCCCTAAACTCACTGACCCTTAAAAACGTTCAAGTTGCACAGATCTCTTCCGTGACCGCAGCTTCGATGGCTGCTGGCCTCCTCAATTGATCGTTCGTCTGATTGGGCCTGGCATGCCGAGGGGATCTTGCTGGTCGGCCTGACTGCCCGCCGAGGTTCGGTTGTCGAGACAGCCGCTCGCCGCTACAGCGCGCCATGGAAAAGCTCGACGCCCTTCTAGACCGCCTCAAAGCTCGTCAACGCGACCTCATCATGGAAGCGGCGCAGTACGACAATATGCCAGCCGACAGCACGCTGAAGCGGATCGCCGAGCTTGAGAATGCGATTGCAGCGGTTGAGGCCGTGGCGGACGAACAGCGAAACCGTCGACGGTAGTAGGCCTCGGCAGGACAGCCGCAGTGATAGAGTCGTCGAGCTGTGCTGCAACCGCATCGAGACATGTCCGTCGTCAGATGATTTGGGACATTCAGCGGTGTTCAGGAGCGGAGGCTCTGGTTCATCTGGGGTAAGAGGTTAGGCAGCCTGCGCGTGGTGGCGCAAGCGGCGATCCATCAGGGTCTGGCGCTTGATGCGTTCCCGCTCGGCCAGGATCCCTTCGCCGCGTCCGAAGTAGACGTCGGCGGGCGTGAGGTTGCTCAGGCTCTCATGGGCTCGGGCATGGTTGTAGTGTTCGACGAAGTCGGCAACCTGCGTCTCCAACTCGCCGGGCAAGTACGCGTGTTCGAGCAGGATGCGGTTCTTGAGTGTCTGATGCCAACGCTCGATCTTGCCCTGCGTTTGCGGATGGCATGGCGCACCGCGGATGTGGGTCATGCCCCGAATGCCGAGCCAGTCAGCCAGGTCGCTGGCGACGTAGCTTGGACCGTTGTCGGAGAGCAGGCGTGGCCGCGGCATCACCCGCGCCTGATCGAGCCCAGCCGCACCCAGCGCCAGGTCGAGCGTGGCGGTGACGTCGCTGGCCTGCATCGTCGTGCACAGCTTCCAGGCGACGATGTAGCGTGAGAAGTCGTCCAGGACCGTCGACAGGTAGTACCAGCCCCAGCCAACGACCTTCAAGTAGGTGAAGTCCGTCTGCCAAAGCTGGTTGGGCGCGGTGGTTTTATCGCGGAACTCGTCGGCGGCCTTGATGACGATATAGGCCGGGCTGGTGATCAGGTTCTGAGACTTGAGCAACCGGTAGACGGTCGCTTCCGAGACGAAGTAGCGCCGCTCGTCGGTGAAGCGCACCGCCAGCTCACGCGGACTGAGTTCAGGCTGCTCCAGAGCCAAGGCAACGATCTGCTCGCGGATCTCTGCAGGTAGACGGTTCCAGACCCGGCTCGGCTGCGAAGGATGGTCATTCAACGCCTCGGGGCCGCCGCGCTGGTAGGCGTCGTACCAGCGGTAGAACGTCGAGCGCGTGATGCCGAGCTTGTCCAGGGTGGCACGCACCGGCAGGTGGGATTGCTCGACCAGCCGGATGATCTCCAGCTTCTCGGGGGCCGGGTACCTCATGCCTCGTCGCCCCCAGCCCCGCTCATGCTTTTTTTAAGCAAACGGTTCTCCAGGACGAGATCAGCTACGACCTCCTTCAGCGCCCCCGCTTCGCGACGGAGATCCCGCACCTCATCCGTGGTGGCCGCACGAGACGTGTCACCGGACAGGCGCTTCTTGCCAGCCTCCAGGAACTCCTTGGACCAGCCGTAGTACATCGAGGCGGCAATCCCCTCACGTCGGCACAACTCCGCGATGCTGTCCTCGCCACGCAAGCCTTCCAGCACCACACGGATCTTCTCCTCGGACGAGAACTGCCGACGTGTGGCCCGACGGATGTCCTTGATCACCGCTTCTGCCGGCTTCTTGGCCGGTCCGGATGTCTGCTTCATCTTCGCTCCTCAGGGGCTACGATGAACCAGCCATCCTCCGTTCGTGAAGACCCTCATTCTGTCCCACAGGTGCTGACGTCGGACAATCGAGACACACGTCATGCGACGACGCTCTACCTAATCAACACGCTGGCCTGGGAGCAGCGCAAGGGCGACGCGACGAAGAACGACGGCTTCTACGACCTGGGCAACGCGCCTGCGCAGCCCGAGGCGGCGACGTAAGGCTGGCCTTCGCGGAAAATGCGCTAAGGAGGGTCGGAATGCATTGTGGTTGCCTCTAAAAACGTTAAGCCAGCAGCAACCTAAGATGAGCAATCTTGTCCTCTGACTCTAGAGGATCGTGAGCACCCGTGAGCGACGATCACAAAGACATCCAACTGAAGTTTGATGGGGGGCCCATCAAGCAAGCAGGCGGCGCTCCGGCCGATCTCGTGATCAGCTCGTTGACCGCGCTGCAAAGGCTTGTCCATTTAATAGGAATGAAATCAGAAAATCGCGTTTTTGGACAAAGAATTAAGCCAAGCGCCCGAGTCCGACGTGATTTTAGTATAGTCTGCAGATCTCCTAAGGCTGGCAGCCATATTCAGGCATTTGACGTTGTGTCAGGGATGGGGGAAATTACCAATGCAGCTATTAATGCTAGGCATCATCTTCTAAACACTTTGAAGGCATTTGATAGCGGCGACGAAAACGCAGTCAAAGGAGCAATCCCAGATGATAGAGAAAGGTGGTTTTTCGCTGATGCAGCTTATGGCTTACTGCCCCCTGCAGATAGCGAAATACAATTAACCGTACGCGCCGGAACTCACGGGCCTTTCAGTTTTTCAGCGGATCGCGCTCGTTTAGTTATAGAAAAACTTAGATCAGGTAAGCCTCCTAGAGCAGGCTCTGTGGTCATCCCTGGAAAGTTGAAGGCGATCGATTTTACTACATCACAGATAACTTTACAGCCTTCAACTGGACGTGCTTTTCGGGTGTGGTACCCACCAGCGGCTGAGCAAATGGTCCAGTCTAACGCGCGCCGCAGATTTTCAATCCATGGGATCCCGGACGTAAACAGCACGGGCGATATCGTAGGGTTTGAGCGGGTGGATAAGATTACTGAAATCGACTCTCCATTCGAAGAAATTGCACAGTTTGAAGTTGATGCTTATAGGGTTGTAACAAATCGGCCTATCAAAATCCAAGCCTCGTACGATTTTGAAGACAAATTATTTATATTTCAGGACGCGAAGCTTGGCATAGACGCTTGGAGCGAAACTTATAGTGAGCTTCGAGATAGCGTGGTAGATGAGCTAAAAATGCTGTGGATCGACTATGCCATGGAAGCAGATGACGCTCTTGCTTCTGATGCAAAGATGGTCAAGCGCGCCCTTAACGAGCGGTTCAAGGCAATTTAAGATGATGCGGGAGAGAGTCGCAATAGTCGATGCCTTAGAAAGAAAAGGATTTAAATGTAGGGGCGGCGATCATGAGTATTATATCTACCATAATCTTGACGGCAAGAAGACGATGTATAAAACAAAAGTGAGTAGAGGGACTTCTTATAAAAACATTGGCGATGATTTGATTGGGAAAATGGCTAGACAAGTCGGATTAAATAAAAAACTATTCCTGGAGCTCGTTGATTGTACGCTTGATCAAAAACAATATGACGCACATATAAATGCCCAATGAGTATATTTGCTAGCTTACAAAGAGAATAGAGGTCAGTTTAGTTAGCGGCGCCCCCCAATGCCATGACGGTGCTGAACGTAGCCCTACCATTCCATCGATCCGCAAGAGCGTGTCGAACAATTAACCTAAGGTTACCGAGCCGTCGGTCTGATTGACCGCTACGATGCGCGGACCGCGGACATCCGGATCGCGCTGCTCCCAGGCCGACAAGGTAGCGTTGGCAGCTTCAACGATTGCCCCCGTGGAGCCGATACCGATCTGCGGACGGATTGCCTCAACCAGCCGCGTGACGACTGTCTGCTCCTCAAGAGGATGCGCCGGCATCGTCGCTTGGCGGCAGAACGCTGCGTAGACGTTCTCGGCAATCACCCGGGCGGCGCGGTCAGGATCCAGCGTGTCGCTCATTTCCGACTACCCTTCGGCTTCGGTGGCTCGGCATCTCTGGCTAAGCGAGCAGCCTTCTGCCGGGCAATCTTCGTCTCGGCTACGTCCGCTGGCGACTCATCGGCAGGCATGGGGATGGGCTGGCTCTGCGGCCTGGCGAAAGCAGCGTCCGCTTGCTTCCACTCTTTGCTCTGCTGTTCAGACAGGGGGTGTTCCTCGGGGTGGATTGCGCCGGCTTCTACGTCGGATCGGCGGTTTAAGACGGACATTTCAACGGATGAGCCGAGGCCATCCTTGATCACAGCGTCCTCGAAAGCCTGATAGGCAGCATCATCGCTCCCGAAGGCTTCGGGCAACACGATAGGCGAACCCTCGTGATCGATGACCTTCAGGGTCCATCCATCTTGGGTCCCAGCGAACCGATAGATATGCACGTGCACAGTGTGGTCGGCGCACTCGATGTCCCCGCTGAGCGGGGACGACTCGATCTCCGGTCCTGGAATGACAGCCACCGGTCGTCTCCGTCAGTTCGCGCCTTCAGGATCTTCGCGATGCCGCACGTAGCCCTGGCCGGTGAGCCAGTCCGTGAGCGCGTGTCGGATCGCCTCCGGACGTGACGGCTTCGGCTCGGGCTGATCTGCGATCCATGCGTCGAGGGGCGTGACGAGCGCTGGTGGCGCCCGAACCGTGATGGGGATCGCGTCTACGCGGGGGCGCCCAACTTTCGGTTTCGCAATTTCTGACATTGACAACCCCAACTGGATTGATAGTGTCAGAAACTGTCGGGCCGGACAAGAGGTGGTGCTCTTGCCGGCCCTGACCACCAACCGCATCTGGAGGATGCTGTTCATGGCTAAACACGCCCATAGCACACGCACGCCCTTATTACCCCTAGCTGGCGCTCCGTCGGCCTTATTACCCCGCGGGGCTGGCAGGCAGCCTGGCCCCGTCACGCTGGCCCTCCGCGCTATGCGGACAGCCGATCCCAACCAGGCCGCCCACGATGCCATCGAGGCGATCCAGCAGGGTTTGGATCGCCACTTCACTGAGGCTGACCGGCTGCGGCTGGGGGCACTGCGCAGGCGCGTCGCCGACCGCATCGAGGCGGATATCGCCTTGCTCGATGCACTTGCAGGCGACACGGACCTCGAAGACGACGACCGCGAGCACGACCATGCCGAACAAGGCCTTGGCGATGCCGACGGGCTTATGTGGTTCAACATGGCGCGCATGGGGCACTTCGCATGAGCGCCCCCTCCGATCGCCGCGGCTTCCTCCGCGGCCTCGTCTCGCTCCCGCTGATCGGCGGCGGCGTGACGCTCATTGGCAAGCCGACACAGGCGGCCGAAGCCACCTCGCTCCCGTGCGCCGAGAACTATGCGGCGTGGCTCCACTACGAACAGAGGGCTTTGCAGAACGCTCTCTATCCTGGGATCGGCGAGGGGTATTACATCCCGCAAACCTGTCCCGGCGCAACGTTCCATTTTGATGATCGGTTCGGGAACGAGGGCTGGTGGCAGCGGGTCGGCGCCGAGGCCATGGCGCGAGCCCCGGTCGTTCTAGCGACGGTCGGATGCGATTGGCGGGAGGCTCGCCGATGAGCAATCCGTCCGCGTGGGAGGCCATCGCCGACCTTGAACCTGACGTGCGCGACGTAGCGCGCTGGGGCCAAGTCGTCGTCACATTGGCGGAGGCGCAAGGGTCGGAGCCGTTAATCACGGTCGCCTCTGCCATCATGGACCTCGGCAAAAAACTGACGGCACAATGGGAGGCGGCCCTCGATGCCGCACGGCAGGGGGACAGGCGATGAAAGCCATCCTCGCCGCTCTCGCCATCGCGAACATCCGATGGGCCGTCGCCGACCTCGCGCGAGCCGAACGGCTAGCCGATGAGTCGGACGCTGCGCTCGAACTGGCGGAGGCGCGTCGGCGACGCGCGGAGGGCTTGGCTCGCCGCGCCGGCCTCGACAGCATGTTCCGAACAGCGCCCGGTAAGTAGTGACGTCCGCGCCCAAGGTGAAGCAGGAAGGGGCCCATCTCAAGAATGGGCGCGGACGGTCTGACCGAGGTCTGACAGGCGACACTTACCAGACGGTTGTTTCCCTGAAATCACCAATTGGTCGTATTGCCGCGCCGGTTCGATCAATCCTCCCAGGACCGAAGCCCGCACACCAAGATTGTCACCACCACCGAGCCGGCGATGATCAGCGACAGCGTGAGCTGATCCGTCGGATCACTGGTGAAGGCCCTAGCCACCGCAGGCCCGATCAAGGCACCCCCGGCACCGAAGAGGATCGCAACCGTCCGTGGGGTCATCACGCACCTCGTCCGAGGCCGATCGCGTGTTGCGATCTGAACCTGTCGTCCACGCCCGCCCAGAAACGCGGGGAAGCTGAGCATGGGGGCGTGGACGGTCGATCCTCGGACCGACGCATGGGAAAGCCGGGCCTAGGCCCTTTGTTCGAGGCGGCGGTTCGATGCCGCGGCGAGCGGATGTCCTGAGCGCCGGTCTGGCAGACTGAAGGCGCGAAATTGTCCGCAGTCGTCCGCTGGCGAACGGCCAAATTCTCGATGATAGCGTGGATATAGCCGTGGGTAGGATTGAAGTTGAAGGAGCTAAGTATGGATAGAGAAAGGAGTTATTCATCTAGTTCGGCGGACATCCGCTTCCGCCAACCGCCCTCCCCCGTATCGATCCACGCGCCCCTCCGGACGGGGCTCGCGCCTTGGTGCGGACGGCCGTCGCGGCTAGGACGCGACGGACCTGTCCCGGACGCGGTTTTCCTGATGTTCTCGACCCTGATGGTCGTGCTGCCGATCTTCGCGCTGATCTTCGCGGGGTGGCTGGTGCGGCGGCTCGACGTGCTCGGCGACGGCGCCACGGCGGAGCTCAACCGCTACGTCGTCTACCTGGCGCTGCCGGCGCTGCTCTTCGACGTGATCGCCCACACCCATGCCGCCGAGATCTGGCAGCCCGGCTTCATCGCGGTGTTCGGCCTGAGCAGCGTGATCGTCTTCGCCGCCACCGTGACGTTCCGCCTGCGCCGGCCGCTGCCGCTCGCGGACGCGGCGATCGACGGCCTCAACGCGGCCTACGCCAACACCGGGTTCATGGGCTTTCCCCTGGCGCTGGTGGCGCTCGGCCCGGCGGCGCTGGCGCCGACCACCATCGCCGCGATCATGACCGTCTGCGTGGTGTTCGCGCTCGCCATCGTCCTGATCGAGATCGGGCTTCAGGCCGAGGGGCGGCGCTCCGACCTGGCCCTGAAGGTCGCCCGCTCGCTCGTGCGCAACCCGCTGCTGATCGCGCCCGCCCTCGGCGCGCTGGTCCCGCTCTCGGGCGCGGCCGTGCCGCTTCCCGCCGAGACCTTCCTGAAGCTGCTCGGCGGCTCGGCCGCCCCGTGCGCGCTCGTCGCGCTCGGCCTGTTCCTCGCCCGCCCGAGGGTGTCGGACGAACGCCCGGTCGCCGCGACCGCCCTGCTCGTCGGGCTCAAGCTCGTGGCGCATCCGCTGCTGGCCTACGGCCTCGCGCGTGCCTTCGGCCTGCCGCCGCTGCTGCTGCACACCGCCGTGCTGATGGCGGCTTTGCCGACCGGGACCGGGCCGTTCATGCTCGCCGAGTTCTACCGGCGCGAGGCCGCCGTGACCTCGAACGTCGTGCTGGTCTCGACGATCGTCTCGATCCTCACCGTCTCGGGCTACCTCGCCGCCATCCGCTGACCGGGGGATACGGCTGTGGCCGCACCGCAACGCCCGGGGCGCGAGCGGCGCTACGGTTCGATTCCTGTCTTGTTATTGTGTTACATCCGCATAATGAAACATTATAACATGATGTGACGAGGCGTGATGCGAAGCGGGCAAGCGAGATTCCGGGCGACGCTGTTGGGACTGAGCCTGAGCCTGCTGCCGGGTGCGGCGCGGGCGCAGGACGCGGTCGCCCTGTCCGAGCTCAGCGTCACCACGGCGAGCCCGATCCAGCCCGGGCCGAAGGCGGCGCCCGAGGCGAGCCTGCCGGCGGGCATCCTGCCGGTGGCCGTCGACACCTTCTCGCCGGTGACGGTGGTGACGCGCGACCAGATCGCCCGCGAGCAGCCGCGCACGCTCGGCGACGCGCTGATGGACCGGCCCGGCATCTCGGCCTCGACCTACGCGCCGGGCGCGGCCAGCCGGCCGATCATCCGCGGCCTCGACAACAGCCGGGTGCGGATCCAGGAGAACGGCGTCGGCATCCAGGACGTCTCGGAGCTCGGCGAGGACCACGGCGTGCCGATCAATCCGCTGGTCTCCGACCGGATCGAGGTGATCCGCGGGCCCGCGACCCTGCGCTACGGCAGCCAGGCGATCGGCGGCGTGGTCTCCTCCGAGAACAACCGCGTGCCGACCTTCATCCCGCCGCGCGGCTATGCCGGCCAGGTCACCACCGGCTATTCCAGCGTCGACAACGGCCGGCTCGTGGCCGGCACCGTCGATGCGGGCTCGGAGAACGTCGCGGCCCATGCCGACGGCTTCCGGACCGGCGCCGACAGCTACGACACGCCCGCCGGCATCCAGGCCAACTCCGCCAACCGCTCGCAGGGCGGCGCGGTCGGCATGTCGGTGATCGGCGAACGCGGCTTCGTCGGGATCTCGTACAGCCACTACGACGCGCTCTACCAGATCCCCGGCGGCGAGGCGGCCGAGAGCCGCACGCGCCTGAACCCGAACCAGGACCGGGTGCTGGCGCGCGGCGAAGTTCGGCCGCTCGAGGGACCGTTCGAGGTGATCCGGTTCTGGGCCGGGGGCTCGGTCTACAAGCACCAGGAGATCGGCCTCGGCGAGGACGGGCTCGACGGGGTGCAGGCGACCTTCAAGAACCGCGAGGCCGAGGGCCGCGTCGAGCTGCAGCACGTGCCGGTCTTCACCGCCCTCGGCACGCTGACCGGGGCGCTCGGGCTCCAGGCCGGGCGGCGCGAGATCGGGACCTCGGGCGAGGCCGGCACCCTGCTGGCACCGACCGATTCCCGCTCGAACGCCGTCTACCTGTTCGAGGAGCTGAACGTCGGCCACGGCCTGCGCTTCCAGGCCGCCGGGCGGATCGAGGGCGACCGCTCCACCGGCACGGCGACGCAGTTCCCGGGGAGCTACCTGCCGGTCAAGGGCGAGGATCCGCTCGCCTTCGGCCGGCGGCGCAAGTTCGCCCCCAAGAGCCTCAGCTTCGGCGCCCTGCAGGACCTGCCCTACGGCTTCGTCGCGAGCCTGAACGGGTCCTACGTCGAGCGCGCGCCCACCGCCTTCGAGCTGTACTCGCGCGGGGCGCACGACGCGACCGCGACCTTCGAGATCGGCGATCCCGACCTCAAGAAGGAGCGGGCGCGCACCGTCGAGGCCAGCATCCGCCGGGCGGAAGGTCCGCTGCGCCTCGACGCGACGGGCTACTACACCCGCTACACCGGCTTCATCTACAAGCGCGAGACCGGCACCCGCTGCGGCGACGACTTCGCCTCCTGCGGCTCCGACGACGCGCTGCAGCAGATCGTCTACTCCCAGCGCAACGCCACCTTCTACGGTGCCGAGATCGGCGCGCAGCTCGACCTGATCCCGGTGGGCGACGGCTGGGCCGGCCTCGAGGCGCAGTACGACTTCGTCCGCGCGCAGTTCGACGACGACACCTACGTGCCGCGGATCCCGCCCCACCGGGTCGGCGGCGGCGCGTTCGTGCGGGCGGACGGCTGGTACGCCCGCGTCTTCCTGCTGCACGCCTTCGCCCACACCGAGGTCGCGCCGCTGGAGACGACGACGCCCGGCTTCGACGACCTGCGCGCCGAGGTGAGCTACACCAAGCCCCTCGACCCGGCGGTCTACGGCGCGAGCGCGGTGACGCTCGGCCTTGCCGGCCGCAACCTGCTCGACGACCGCATCCGCAACTCGGCCTCGTTCAAGAAGGACGAGATCCTGCTCGCCGGGCGCAACGTCCGGATCTTCCTGACCGCGCGGTTCTGACCGGCTCAGGAACCCGCGGCCTCAGCCGTGGCAGGCGCAGCCCGAATGGCCGCAGCCGGCATGGTCCGGGTGGCCGGCGGCGCAGTCCTCGCAGCAGAAGGTCTTGCCCGCGCGCGCGATGCCATGGCCCGGCGCGACCTCGCAGACGCAGTCGGGGCAGGCGCAGGGGACGGTCTCGGAGTCGGTCGGTGCCATCGGTCTCGCGTCCTGATCCGCGCCGCGGAATGCGGCCGGGACCGGAACGTTACAACCGGCGCGTGCATCCGGTCCAGGACGCGAGCGCAGCCGGGCCCGGTCGCGAACGCGCTCCCGGCGCCGTCCCCGGCATCGCCGCCGCGCGCGCCGGACGGTGCCTCAGCGTCGGCCCCTGTCGGCGGCCGACGGCTTCGGCTGCGACTTGGCCGGCACCGGCAGGTCGACGGTGCCGGTCGCCGTCCACTGGCAGATCGCGGTGCCCTGCAGGGCCAGGCAATCGTACTGCGCGCCGCCGAGGGCGACGTGCTCGGCGAGCGCGGCGATCCGATCCCGCGGAAACGCCGTGCAGCCGAGGTGGTCGGCCCTGGCATCGCCCAGGCGTGCGAGCGCGGCGGCCTCGTCGGGCGCTTCCCGCCGCAGGAGACGGTAGTTCGCCAGCGACGGGCACGCGATCACCGGTGCGGAGACCGGCCCCTGCACGGCCGGCGCCGGCTTGGCCGGCCTGCCCGGCGCCTGGGCTTGCACGGGCCGGGATACGGCCAGGGCGGACAGGGACGTGGCGAGCAGGATCGCGAGACGCATGCCTCCTCCTAAGCGCAGGCCGGCATCGGGCCAAGCCTCTGTCACGGCGTCAAGCCTCCGTGATCGAGCCGGCGTGGCCGGCACGGCGCGGCCCAAGGCCGGATGGCCTCGAGACGGGATCGCGCTCACGGTTGCGCCCGCAGCTTGGCGAAGCGCTTCACCGCCCGCTCCCGGCGCAGGCGCGAGAGGCGGGCGATCCAGAAGATGCCGTCGAGCTGGTCGATCTCGTGCTGGAGGCAGGCGGCCCGAAACCCCTCGGCCGCCTCCTCCTGCGCGACGCCGTCGAGATCCTGGAACCGCACCCGGATCGTGGCCGCCCGCTCGACCGGCTCGGACACGCCCGGCATCGAGACGCTGCCCTCCCGCGCCGTGACGCGCTCGGGCGAGCGGTCGACGATCTCGGGGTTGACGTAGACCATGGCCGGCCCGCCCGGCTCCGGGCGCAGCACGACGAGGCGCCGCCGCACGCCGAGATGCGCCGCGGTCAACCCGGCGGCCGCGGCCGAATCAAGGGTCTCCGTCACGTCCCGGGCGAGGTCGCCGAGATCGGCATCGAAGGCCGTCACGGGGTCGGACGGCACGTCCAGCCGCGGGTCGGGATAGAAGATCAGCGGACGGGCTGCCATCGGATCGGGGTCTCGCGCTGGAGGGTGGGGCGGGCGGCACGCCGGCCCCCGCGTCGGCCGTTCGGGGCGCACCGTCCGTCGGGACGATGGCGATTCGGCGAGCCTTCGCAACGACGCGGACGATGGCGCGTTGGGCTCGCGCCCGCGCCCGCAGGGATGTCGCGCCGGGCTCGCCCCGCCTTCGGCGTGGGACGCGCCATGGGCAACCTCAGCGATCGATCAAGAGAAATCGCTTGTGCAGTGCAATCGTCACGCGTAGGAAGTTCGCGCAACACATTTCGGGATAATTCGGCAATGACCCTTCGTCTTTCCAGCACCTTCGCCGCTCTCGTCCTGGCCTCGGCCACCATGACCGCCCCCGTCGCCTTCGCCAAGCCGATGACCGGCGCCCAGGCGGTCAAGATGATCGACACCGACAACGACGGCACCGTCGACATGAAGGAGATCGAGGCGACCGCCTCGGCGACCTTCGATCGCCTCGAGAAGGATGCCGACGGCACCCTCGACAAGAAGGAGCTGAAGGGCCGCCTGAGCGCCGCCGGCCTGAAGAAGGCCGACCCGGACAACGACGGCACGATCGACAAGAAGGAATACCTCGCCGCCGTCGCCGACCGCTTCCAGGCCGCCGACCCGGACAACGACGGCACGCTCGACGCCAAGGAGCTGAAGTCCCCCGCCGGCAAGGCCCTGCTGATGCTGATCAAGTGACCCTCGGGCGCGACCCTGCGGGGTCGCGTCGGCTGTGCCACCTGCGAGCCGCCCCGGAAACGGGCGCGGCTCGTTTTCGTTCGGACGCTTCCTGACGCACGTCCGGTTCCGCTTCCCGTCCTGCACCCGTCTCCACCGGACCCTTGCACCGGCCCCTTGGCACCGGCCCCTTGGCACCGGACCCTTGCGGCCGACCGTGCGACGTCGCGCGACATGCGAATCCTGTTGACGCATCTCAACCATAGGATGCAAGCTTGCTCCGTCGTGGGGGCAATATCAGCATGAGCATCGATCACCCGAAGGTCGCGGACCAGCCTTCCCTCGTCGCGGAGATGCGCGAGATCATCGAGGAGACCCGCAAGACGATCGAGGCGTCGCAGGGGATCCTCGACCGCTGCACGGCTCACGTCGCCGAGGCTCACAGTGCGGAGGCTCGGGCCGCCGAGGGGACGTCCGGCGATCCTTTCCGTCAACTGGCCGACGCGGCCAGCGAGACCGTCAGCCTGCTCGAAGGCATCGCCGACGGCCTGATCGTCGCCTACGAGTACGCCAAGCTCGACAACGATCCGCCGACGCTCGCCCTGATCGAGAGGGCAATGCTGCATGTCGGCCGGCGCCTCGCCCAGGCCGTCGGCCCGAAGCAGGCCGGCCTCGCCCGCCACTGAGCGCGTCGCGCGCTCAGTACTCCCATTCCGCGCCGACGCCGACGCTGGTGCGGCCGTCGCTGCCGGCCTCGCCCTGGATCTTCACCCGGCGCGTCACGTCGTAGTCGATGGTCGCGCCCGTGTCGGCCGGCTTGGCGCCGGCCTTGATGCCGACGCTGAGCCGATCGCTGAGGTAGCGCGAGGCGCCGAGCGCCGGGCCGCCGCTGGTCCCGGTCGAGACGTCGAGGCTGTCGAGCCCGAGGCCCTTGCGCGCCGCCTCGAACACGTCGACGCCCCCTGCCCCGCCCGAGAGCTGCGACACGGCCTGCGCCAGCTGCAGCGCCTGGAACGGCGACAGGCTGCCCGACGCCTTCTTGAACAGCAGCCGCGACAGCACCTCGTCCTGCGGCAGGCTCGGGTCCGAGGAGATTGCGAAGGCCGGGCTGTCGGCCGGCCCCGAGACCGCGATGCGGGCGGTGATGTCGGTGGCCTTGGTCTCGGCGACGAAGTCGAGGTCGGGGGCCGCGATGGCGCCGCCGAAGGTCACGCGGCCGCGGGTGAAGTCGAGGCGCTGCCCGATCACCGCGAGACGCCCGCGCCGAAGCTCGAACGCGCCGTTCGCGTTCGGGTCGCGCGAGGTGCCGGTGACGCGCAAGCTCCCGCCGAGCTCGGCGTCGATGCCGCGCCCGCGCACGAAGATGCGGTTCGGAGCGCTCACCGCGACGTCGAGGGTGGCGTCGAACGGCACGGCGGGCTTGCCGCGCGCGCCGCGTCTTCCCACGGCCGCCACCTGCGCCCCGCGCAGGGCCTTGGCGTCGAGCCGGGCGCGGATGTCGGGCGGGGTGTTGACCCGGCGGATGCCCGGCAGCGGCTGCACCGTCGCGGGCAGCCGGTCGGGCACCGACACGTCGATCGAGACCACGTCGACGCGGCCGGCGATCCGCGGCGTGCGCGACAGCGGGCCGGAGAGCGCGAGGTTCAGGCTCGCCACCGCCGTCATCAGCGGGCTCGAGATCAGCTCGGCGCGCTCGCCCGCGATGCGGATCGTGCCCGGGAACCCGGCCTGGGGCTCGAGCGCCACGCGGCCGTCGGCGCGCAGCGTCCCGCCGTTGCGGGTCGCCAGGGTGAGGCGTTCCAGCACGACCGCGTCGCCGCGCCCCGTGGCGCGGCCCTCGATGTTGGTCAGCCGGATGCCGTTGAGCGGGTCGGTGAAGCTGCCGCCCGAGAGCGTCGCGCTGCCCTCCGCCCGCGGTGCGGCGAGCGTGCCCGTCACCCCCGCATCGATCGCCACCCGCCCGCCGACCCGCTGGCCGCCGACGCTGAGCAGGCTGTTGGCCAGCGCCGCGTCGAGCGTTCCCCGCGCCTTCACCGCGAGGCTGCCGCCGGCCGCCGCCGGCAGCGAGCCGGACAGGGTCATCGCGACGCCGGGCCCCGCGGTGATGCGGCCGTCGAGCCCGATCCGGCCGTCGCCGAGGTCGCCCGACGCCCGGGCCTCGATCGGCGGCAGGCCGGCCTTGCGCGTCTCCGGCGTGACGAGGCGGGCGACGGTGAGGGCGTAGTGCCCCTGCGGCCGATCCGTCGGCCCCCGGATCGCGGCCTCGCCGTCCAGGGTGCCGCTCAGCGCCAGGCCGGGCGCGGCGATGCGCGCGAGCGCCAGCGGCAGAGCGCGGATGCCGATCGTCAGGTCGTTGTCGCGCCCGGCCTTGCCCGCGACGGTGACGCGGCCGCCGCCCGCGGCGATCGTCAGGTTATCGATCCGCGCGCCGCCGCCTTCGAGGGTCACCGTCGCAGGGCCCGCGAGCGCCAGCCGGTCGGCGCCCCGCGCGGCGGAGACGCGCAGCAGGTCGATCCGGGTGGCCGCGTCCGAGCCGCGGCCCGGCACGAGGCGGGCGGCGCCGTCGAGGTCGAAGCCGCGGGCGCGCGCCTTGAGCACGAGATCGGTCGCCGCCGGGGAGCCCGCCGCCGTCAGGCGCACCGTGTCGAGGATCTGGTCGGCGGCGACGATGCGGTCGGCCTCGGCCCGCCCGTCGATCCGCGGCGCCCCGAGAAGGTCCTGTCCCGTCAGGTCCGCGTCGAGCCGGGCGAGGCCGATCGCGCCGGCCTGCAGGCGCGCGCCGGTCGCGCGGATCGTCGCGTCCTGCCGGCCGCTCGCGCGGGACAGCGCGATGTCGGCGTCGAGGTGGCCGGCGAGCCGCGTCAGCGCCAGCGGCGTGAGGTCGTCGAGGTCGGCCGCCTTGAGCCGGACCGCGCCCTCCGTCAGCCGGGTCGCGGCGTCGAGGGCGGCGCTGCCGTCGAGGGTCACCGAGCCGAGTCCGAGCCCGAGCCGGTCGAGGCGCCAGTCGGCCCCCGAGCGCGCGAGGTGGGCCCCTCCCTGCAGCGGCTTGCCGCCGACGGTGCCGCCGAGGGCGACCGTGCCGTCGAGCGCGCCGGTCAGGTCCTTGAGGGTCGCCTCGACCTTCAGGCCCCGCACGGGGCGGCCCATGGCGCTGGCCTCGGATGCGCTGACGAGGGCGAACAGGTCGGGATGCTCGAGGGTCCCCGAGAGCCGCCCGGACAGCCCGGCCCGCCCGGCGAGCGCGTCGTCGAGGGCGGACAGGTCCTTCAGGTCGACGTCGAGCTTGGCGTCGGCGACCCGGGCGGTGGCGCGGCCGTCGAGGCGCGCGACGACGGCCGCGCCCTCGAGCTTCGCGCCGTCGAAGGCGTAGCCGTCGTAGACCTGGGACAGGCGCCCGGTGACGCGCGGGGCCGCCCCGAGCAGCCCGTCGAGCGCCGGTCGCCCGAGGGACAGCGCCTCGGTGCGGACATCCACCTCCGCGGTCACGGCCTTCCGCGCCGGATCGCCGCCGAGCTTGGCCGTGCCCGACAGCCTTCCGGCGAGCGGCCGGCCCGCGAGGTCGGAGAAGGCCGAAAGGTCTGACAGCGCGGCTTCGACCGTGCCGGTGAGCGTGTTGCGCCCGACGCGGCCGGCATAGTCCGCCCGCATCGTCGGCGCCTCGACGTGCAGGCGCGAGACCGAAACCGCGTTGTCGGGCTCCAGGGTCCCGCGGAAGTCGAAGCCGGCGCGTGCGCCGAGCGCCCGCCGCAGGGCGGGGTCGGGCAGCGTCAGCCCCTCGACCCGGGCGTCGGCGCTGAGGTCGAAGCGGTCGGCCGCGGCGGGCTCGGCCGCGAGCCGGGCTTCGACGAGGTCCAGGGCGCTGTCCCGGGTGCGCAGGCCGGCGGCCTTCAGGCTGCCCGCCACGTGCGGCCGGGCGAGCGGGCCTTTCAGGCTGCCGTCGAACACCAGGGTCTTGAGCTCGCTGTCGGCGGCCCGGGTCACCCCGCCCTCGGTCGGCACGGCGCGGGCCTGGAGGGTGAAATCGGCGTTCCGCGCCGCGTCCAGGGTGCCGCGCGCGTCGAGGCGGGCGGTCCGCGAGGTCAGCTCGAGCCGGTCGATCCTGAGCGCGCCGCCATCGGAAAACCCGAGGGCGCCGTCGAGCTTGGTCGTGCCGGAGAACACCGCCGCGGCCGGGCCTGGAAGCAGGCCCTCGATGCGCGCGGCGAGGTCGAGGGCGAGGCGCCGCTCGGTCCCGACTCGCGAGATCCGGGCGCCGCCCTGGGCGCCGATGGTCTCGCCGGCGGAGAAGTCGAGGCGGGCGTTCCAGGCGTCCAGCGTCCCGCGGCCGTCGAGGTCGAGGTCGACAGGCGGGGCGCCGGGCATGTTCAGGCCCCTGGAGAGCAGGCCGCCGGCCGGCTCGGTCAGGGTCGCCTTCAACTCCAGGCGCTCGCCCTGCGGCACGAACAGCAGCTTGAGGCCGAACCGGCCGCCGGCATCCTGGCGCTGCACCGCCGCGTCGAGGTCGAGCCCTTCGGACGGCGCGCCGAGCTTCGCCCGGCCCTTGGCCGAGAGCCGCGCCGGCTGCCCGGCGAGCCCTTCGCCGAGGACGAGCTCGGCGAGCGAGAAGTCCTTGATCTCGACCTTGACCGGCAGGTCCGGCAGCAGGGTGCCGTCGGGCTCCGGCGTCGCGGCGACGGCGGAGGGCACCGGGCGCCGCAGCACGTCGAGCCGGCCGACCTCGAGGGTGTCGACCTCGAGCCGGCCGGAGAGCAGCGCGAGGCGGCGCCAGACGATGCGCGCCCGGTCGAGCTTCAGCCAGACCCCGTCGCGGTCGCTGATCGCCACGTCGCGGATCGTGGCGTCCGACGAGAGGGCGCCGTCGACCGCGCCGATGGCGACGCGCGACGACGGGGTGGAGAGCGCGCGCGACAGCAGCCCGCCGAGCACGGTCTTCTCGGCCTCGTCGGCGGCCTGGGTGACGGCCGCGGGCGCGGCGAGGCCGAGGACGAGCAGGATCGCGACGGCGACGCGGATCCCTCCCCCCCCTGCGGGGGGAGGGAGAACGCGCGCGAACCGATCCCGAATCCCCATCAGAACGACTGCCCGAGGCTGATGTAGAGGGCGACCGGGCGCTCGTGGTTGCCCTTGATCCGGTCGAGGGGGAATGCGACGTCGACGCGGATCGGGCCGATGCCGGTGTAGTAGCGAAGCCCGAGGCCCACCGCGGTGCGGATGCGCTCGTCGAAGTCGGGGAGCGAGCCGGCGAACGCCGTGCCCGCATCGAAGAACGGCACCACGCCGATCGTGTCGGTGACCTTGATCCGGGCCTCGAACGAGGCTTCCAGCAGGCTTCGGCCGCCGACCGGCAGGTTGAACGGCCCGCGCGGGCCGAGCGTGCGATAGGGGAAGCCGCGCACCGAGCCGCCGCCGCCGGCGAAGAAGCGGATGTTGGCCGGGATGTCCTCCAGGCTCGCGCCGGAGATCGAGCCGAAGCCGAGGCGGCCGGCGAGGATGTACCGCGCGTCCTCGTCCAGGGCGTAGTAGGTCGAGCCCTGCGCCTTGGCGACGAAGATCGACGGATCGGAGCCGAGGAAGCCGGCATAGGGCGTCGCCGAGGCCGTCAGCCGGACGCCCCTGGTCGGGTCCAGCAGGTTGTCGGTCGAATCGTAGGACACCGAGACCGGGATGCCGACCAGGCGGTAATCGACCTTGCCGAGCGCGTCCTGGGCGCGGCCCGCCTGCCCCTCGACGCCGACCTGCGCGTAGAACGTGTCCGAGAAGCGGTGGCGGACGCCGAGCGTCCCGCCGGCGGCGTCCGCGACGTAGCTCTGCTGCGCCTCGCGACCCGCGAACAGGTTGGCGATCAGGTCGTTGCGGGTGCCCCACAGGGCCGGCTTCACGAAGGTGGCCGACAACCGCCCGCCGAGCCCGTTCGACTCGATGCCGGCGAGCTTGCGCTGCGTGGCGTAGAGATCGTTGCCGAGGTAGAACAGGTCGGCGTCGAGCCGGATCGTCTCGCCGCCGCCGAACAGGTTGCGGTTGGCGTAGGTCGCGCGGATGCCGGGGCCGTCGACGGTGGAGTAGCGGGCCGAGACGCCGATCAGGTTGCGGTCGCGCTCGGTCACGTCGACGAAGATCGGCAGGTTGCCCTGCGCATCCAGCGCCTCGCCCTCGCGCACCCGCACCGAGCCGAGACCCTCGACCTTCACCAGCGCCCGGCGCATGTCGGTGAGCGCCTTCGGCGAGTACGGGTCGCCCGGCTCCGCGTCGATGAAGGAGCGCACCACCGCCGGGTCGATGTCCTTCGTGCCGCGGACCGTGACCGCGCCGAGGCCGGCCTGCGGGCCGGGATCGACGGTGAAGGTCACGTCCATGACGTGGGCGGCGTCGTCCACGACGGGATCGCGCGACACCACCTTGGCGAAGGGGTGGCCGCGCTCGCGGAAGCGGTCGACGATCTTCGCCTCGCGGGCGAGCACGAGGCTGGAGCGCGCCGGCGTCTCGTCGTCGACGCGGGTGAAGCGCTTCGGCAGCACCTCCTCGGGGAAGGCGGCGCCTTGCGGGTCGCGCACGGTGACGGTGCGCAGGGTGTAGAGCGGCCCGGCATCGACCGCGATGCGGACCGGGACCAGGGCGCGGGCGCGCTCGGCATCCGCCGCCCGCGCGGCGGCGATCAGCGAGGCCTCGCCGCCGAGCACCACCTCCTCGATCCGGACGGTGACACGGCCGGCGTAGTAGCCGTAGCCGGAGAGCGCGTCGGGCAGGCGCCGCAGGTCGGCCTCGGCGCGGCGCACCAGCCCTTCCCCGTCCGGCGGCGGCTCGCGGCGCAGGCGGTGGAGAGTCGAGGTGTCCTCCAGCGTCTTCTCCAGGTCGGAGTCGTCGGTGCCCTGGATCTTCAGCGCGTAGGGCAGCGCGGTGGCGCTCGGCGCCAGGGGCTCCTCCTCGGAGCCGAACAACCCGAACAGGTCGAAGGCCGCGGCCGGCGAGGCGGCCAGGGACAGGCCGGCGGCCATGACGGCGCCGGCGAAGGCGCCGTTGCGGCCGCGCGGGACGGTGGTGGCGCGATCCGGGTTCCGTCGCGTCACGCGCAGGGGCCGGCCGTCCGCTGCACGTCCGCGGCGTGCGGAAATTCCGTCGCGCTCATCTCGAAGTCCCCCCCTCGTCGCGATGCCGATCATGCCGGAGCAGGCCTTAAGGAAGGTCGCTGCCGGTGGTCCCCCGCCCGAGCCGGATCCGAGGTGATCGGGCGCCGGACCCTCCGTCCGGACCCCATCGCGCACCGGCCGAACCTAGACGGCCGGGCCGGCTGCGGCAACCTTCGGCGGCCTTCGCAGGGGGCGGCGGCGGGACTGTCGGCCGGACTCTTGTCAGACGGCAGGCCGCGACCTAACTCCAGCGTGCGTCGATGCTTGCCGGCCGCCGCCGGGTTGCTCCGCCCGCTGTCCCTTTAGCCACTTGCAAGGGCGTCGCTTCGACTGACATTCCATCTCGACATCCAACCTGCTTCGCCCACCCCCGCGCGTGGACAGCCGCTCGGGCCGGCAGGCTCAACACATCGATACGACGGAGGTAGGCGCCATGAGCACGGGCACCGTGAAATGGTTCAACGAGACCAAGGGTTACGGCTTCATCCAGCCGGATGACGGCGGCAAGGACGTGTTCGTCCACATCTCCGCCGTCGAGCGCGCCGGCATGCGCAACCTGATCGAGGGCCAGAAGCTCTCCTACGAGATCGAGAACGACCGGCGCACCGGCAAGCAGTCGGCCGGAAACCTCCAGGCGGCCTGATCCGCGACAGCGACGCCTCCGGACGGAGCGGTCCGGGGGCGTCGATCGTCCCGCTGCGGCATATCCGCATCTGTCCCTGGATTTGCGACGGCGCGACGACGATTGTCACCCATCGCGGCGATTTCCGAATGCAGCTCAGGTTGCACGCCGCCCATCCGTCGGTCATTGGCTTTTTCGATTCGCCGCGAGGCGGAATCAGGCTTGCCGAATCTGATTTGCTGAAGGGCCCGTTCCCCCGGCCCCGTCCCGCGGATTGATCCGTCGCGGACGCTCCCGAAACCCGAAGTGAGACACCGTACGAGAAAGGTCAGATGAGCGCATTCGACTATCGCAATTTCGACGACCGCCGCCAGAATTCCGCAGCCGCCAAGGCTGCCCTGCTCGCCAAGTTCAAGGCGCGCCCCCCGGCCGACGACCCCGAGATGATCGCCAAGGCCAAGGCCCGGGCCGGGCTCGTCCAGGCCCGCGAGACCCGTCTCCGCGAGCGCGAAGCCGCCCGCATCGCCGCCGAGAAGCAGGCCGCGGAAGAGAAGCGCGCCCGCGAGGAGGCCGAGCTCGCCGCCCAGATCGCCCGCGAGGCCGCCGAGGCCGCGGCGTTGCAGGAGCGCAAGGCCGCCGAGCTCGCCGCGAAGAAGGAACTCCGCGACGCCCGCTATGCCGCCCGCAAGGCCAAGGTGAAGACCAAGCGCTGACGCGGACGCTGCGTCGCATCGGCCGCCAGACAGCGCCGTCCGCCCGCCGCGGACGGCGTTGCCGTTTCTTCCGGACCTTCGCGCCTCGCGCGGCCGTCCCGCCTGTCCGCAGACCGCCGAGGGAAACATGATCGAGCGGCATTTCCGACGGCGTGCGTGCCGGGCCGGCATCGGGCTGGCCGCGATGCTCGTCACCCCCGCGCTCGCGCAGCCGGACGATCGGGTCGCGGCCTGCGATACCCTCGTGTCGCTCCGCCTCCTTACGACCGCCGCCCCCGACCGCGCCGCCGCCCTCGCCCAGGCCGGCACCCGGCCCGGCTGCAAGGCGATCCGGCGCGCCGACGTCGGCGCGGTCGAGCACCGCGCGATGATCGGCGGCGCGCCGTTCGAATGCCTTGCGGTGAAGGGCGAACCGGCCTGCCTCTGGGTTCAGCCTTGAGGAGCTGAAGCCAGGACGACGGCCTGCGGGTCGGTCGATGCGTCGCGCCGAGATGCGGGGAGGCGCCGGCAGCCGTCCTGCTCCGGCTCACCCCGGCGGCGGGCGCATCGCCGGGACCGTCGTCGACGCCGGGCCCCCATCGGGGCGCGTCGGCCTCAGGCGCTGAGCGGCGCGCCGATGCGGGCACGCAGCTGAAGCCGCAGGTTCTCGTTGGCGTTGCCCTCGGCGTCGAGGGCCGACATCAGGCGCAGGAGCTGGCTGATCGGCGTGGCGCGGCTCTGGACCGCCTCCGCGATCCGCTCGTGGAGAGGCCTGTCGCTGCAGGGATTCCAGGTCTGTACGCTGGTCTCGGCCGTCTGACGCATGATCCGCCCCGTCCTTAGAAGGATCCCAGGAAGTTCCGGCGGGGTGGCTACGCCTTTCGCGCCACCCGCGCCAGTCTTATCCTGCGTTGTCCGTAGCCGGCGCGAGACCGCGTCGCATCCGGGCCACACGCATGCCAGGATTGCGGGGACAATTGCGGGCGCGCACCGGATTCGACGTCAGATCGTCTTGCGCTTTGCCAGCGGCGAGGATTCGAAGTCTTCGAGCAGGTGCTGCGGGCTGCGATAGATCGCGATGCAGCCGGCCGCCTTCAGGTCGGTTTCGGGGAACCCGCCGCACAGCAGGCCGACGGTGGCGAGCCCGGCCTTGCCGGCCGCCTGCGCATCGTAGGGCGTGTCGCCCAGGACCACGATCTCGGCGGGGTCGATGCCTTCGAGCCGCTTCAGCGCCGCCTCGAAGATGTCGGGATGGGGCTTCGAGCGCTCGGCGTCGTCCGAGCTCGTCGCCGCGTCGACGAGGTCCGCGATGCCGAGCACGTCCTGGTAGTGCTCGACCTCGCTGCGCTTGCCCGAGGAGGCCAGCGCGATCGTCGTGCCGTCGGCGCGGATCCGCTCGAACAGGGCGCGCACGCCCGGGAACGGCTTCACCCGGTCGCGGTAGGCGCGCTTGAACAGGTCGGAGCGGTAGGCCTCGATCGCCTCGCCCTGGTCGCGCAGCTGCGCCTCCGACAGGAAGACCGGCATCAGCTCGTCGCCGCCCTTGCCGATCTGGCTGCGGACCTTGGCGACGTCGGTCTCGACGCCGAAATGGCGGAAGGCCTCGACCCAGGCCTCCGCGTGAAGGTCGACGCTGTCGAGCAGCGTCCCGTCGATGTCGAAGATCGCGGCTTTCATCGGCTCAGCGCGGGATCGGGACGAGGCGCAGGCCGTCGTCGGGCAGCAGGTTGCGCGTGGGGCCGCCGGTCTGCTGGCCGCGGCCCTGCTGGTAATAGGGCAGCTCCGGCCGCCGGTCGTTGTCGCCGCCGGAATCGTAGGCCCAGGCCGGCTGCCAGGGCGCGCGGCCGCCGACGGTGATCGGCACGGTCTCGCCGAGCGGGCCAGCCGGCGCGCGGTCGCGATAGACCTGCGCCTGCGCGGCGGCCGGGACGGCGAGCAGGGCGAGCAGAAGGCTGGCTGTGCGGAGCGTCATCGGGTCCTCGTGTCGGAAAGGGCGGCGCGCGGGGCGCGCGCGTATCCCGGCCGGTGCAGGGTTCTCGTCGGACAACGGCACAGCTTCGCCGCCGTTCCACGGCCCTCGTCGCGGACTCACGCCGCCGGCGCCTCCGTCCGCGGATGGACGTGCCAGACATAGGCGCACAGGAGCGCCACCGGCACGCCGATCAGCGCCGTGCCGACGAAGAACCAGGCGAAGCCGACATCGGCGATGATGAAGCCGGAGGCGCCGGCCAGCAGGCTGCCGGGGAGCGCGCACAGCGAGGTCAGCAGCGCGTACTGGCTGGCAGCGTGCTCGCTCGCGGCCAGCGACGACATGTAGGTGATCAGCACGATCGAGGCGAAGGCGTAGGCGAAGCTGTCGACGCTGACGGCGATCGCGAAGGTCCAGAACGCCGCTCCCCCGTCACCGCCGTGGATCGCGAGGTAGGCGAGCGCGAGGTGCGAGGCCGAGCCGAACACGGTGCCCGCGACGAGGCTCGCGAGGATCCCGATCCGCGGCACGACGAAGCTCGCCAGGAACGTGCCGGCCAGCGCGACGCCGAAGCCGAACAGCTTGGTCACCGTGGCGATGTCGGTGTTGGAGTAGTGCAGGCTCTTGAACAGCGGCATCGCCATCGCGCTCGACACGTAGCCGGGCATGCGGAAGCCCGCGACCATCACGAGGATCGGCACCGCCATCGGCCCGAGCCGCGTCACCAGCTCGCGGATCGGCGCGACCACGGTCTCGACGAAGCCGGCGCGCTCGTGCGTCGCGGGCCGGGCGGGTTCCGGCTCGGGGGCGATCAGGGCCGCGATCATCCCGGGCGCCATCAGCACGGCCATGCACAGGTAGGCGGCGCGCCAGCCGTAGGCGTCGGCGAGGTAGAGCGCCCCGGCGCCCGCCGCGAGGTTGCCGACCCGCCAGCCGACCTCGGCGAAGGACGACATCAGCGCCTGCCGCTCGGGCGCCGCCGCGGTGATGCGCCAGCCGTCGATCACCACGTCCTGCGTCGCGCCGGCGAATCCCAGCGCCAGCGAGAACACCACCGTCCAGGCGAGGAAGTCGGCCGGGTCGCCGAAGGCGATGCCGGCGAGCGTCAGCGCCACGCCGAGCTGCGTCGCCACGATCCAGCCGCGCCGCCGCCCGAGCCAGCGCCCGAGGATCGGGGCGTCGTAGCGGTCGAGGAACGGCGCCCAGAGGAACTTGAACTTGTAGGCCAGCGTCAGCTCGCTCAGCAGCCCGAGGATGCCGATCGGCACCTTCGCCTCCGACAGCCACGCCGACTGCGTGACGTAGACCAGCAGGAACGGAAGCCCGGAGCTGAAGCCGAGCCCGAGCATCGCCACGATGCGGCGATCCGCGAGGTGGGTCAGGACCGACGGCTTGGCGGATGCGGGCGCGTCGGCCCCGCTCACGGCGTCTGGCATGCGAACCACAACCCCTGGCTTACGGAGATTCGGGGATCCGTCCCTCGCGCCTGCAGGATCGGCGTATCCCGCATCCGGGGCCATCCGGGAAGGGGGCATCCGGGAAGGGGCCGAGCGGGTCCTCGAAACGGCAAGAGCCCGCCCCTCGGTCGAGGGGCGGGCTCTTGCGGTCGAGTTTCGAGGCCTCGGCGGCGGCTCAGTGCAGGCTGGCGCCGGTCGTGGCGCGGGCGGCTTTCGGCTTGGCGGCGAGGCTGGCGGCCGCGAGCGCCTTCGGAGCCTTGGGGGCCGCGATCTTGGACGCCGCGGCCTTCGGGGCCGGCTTGGCGGCAGCGGTCTTGCTGGCAGTTGTCTTGGCGGCAGGCTTCGCGGCGGCCTCGGCGGGCTTCGCAATGGCCTTGGCGCGGCTGGCGCGGGGCTTCAGGGTCTTGGCCGGGCTCGGGGCGAGGCTGGTCTCGGCGACGGCCTCGATCGTCAGGATCGGCGCGGGCGCGGCGATCTCGGCTTCGGCGCGCAGCCAGTGGGCGTCCGCCCGGCCGTGGATGCGGCCTTCGTCCTCCCAGATGTAGTAGGCGCGCTCGCGCACCCGGTGCTCGATCAGGTCCATGTCTCGTCTCCCGTTGCTGTCCCGGGGAAACGATGAAAGCCGGTGGTTAAGGCAGGGTTAACGGGTGTTGCGGTGCGAAGCCGGCGCGAATCCGTGCGCCGGCGCGGGGTCGTCAGCGCTTCGACAGGCGGAGCGCGTTCGCCCGGACCTTGCGCCGGTAGCCGGCGATGACCTTGGCGGTCGAGGCGCCGGACGCCATCATCAGCGCGGCTTCGCCCGCCGCCACGACCTTCTCGGTGACCATGCGCTGCGCCTCGGCCTGGCCGACGGCCCCGCCCGCCGAGAGCATCATCAGCCGCATGCCGATCACCTGCTGCGATTCGAACGCCAGCATCGTGGCGTCCATCCCGAGCTTGAACCAAGAACCGTACATGCGTTGACACTCCAGGCGAGGCGCGCGCGACGAGCGGCACCGGCGCGCCGCGGGCTCCCTCCGCGCGGCACCGGTGCCGTATCCGGGCCGACGAGAAAGAGGGGCTTCAGTCGAAGCTGCGGCCCTTGGCGGCCGAGCCGCCGAGGCTGATCTTCTTGGCAGGCCCGCCGAGGCTGACCTTCTTCGGCTTCGGCGCGCCGGCCTCGACCACCGGGACGGGGGCGGGCGCTGGCTTGAGGTGCGCCTGCCCGTGGATCACCGATCCGACCTCGCCGGCGACCCGGATCAGGTCCTCGCGCTCGCAGGCGCGGGCCACCTTCAGGCCGAGCTGGTGCATGTGGCTCTTGCCGTAAAGGTAGGCGGCGAGCTGCGCCCGCTTCAGCGGCGCGATGCCGGCGACGATCTCGGGGAAGTCGTACTCGTCGGCCCGGTAGACCTCGCCGAGCAGTTCCAGGGAGACCGGGCAGGCGGCATCGGGCTCGGCGCCGCTGGTCGGATGGGCTTGGGTCATGGATCACCTCGGGTCGATGTCGGGTCCGCGGCGGGGCCGGCGGCCGCGTCGGGGGAAGGTTCGGCCGGAGCGAGCGCGGCGCGCGCGCTCTCCGGCGGGGTGGCGGGCCGCGGCCGGTCCGGCCGCAGGGGCGTCGGCGCCGGCGGCCGTCCGAGGCAGCCGGTGCAGACCGAGGCGATCGCGATGTTCGCGCGGACGGTGCTGCGCTCCCACACCGCCTCGCGCGCCGCCCGCGCCGCCGCGATCTCCGGATCGACCCCGCCGGAGCCGAGCGCGGGCGGAGGCGCATCCGAGGGGCGGATGCGCAGGAAGAGCGGTTCCTGCGCCGAGGCGGGCCCGATCGCAAGGGGACCGATCGCAAGGGGCCCGATCATAAGGGGCAGGCTCACGAGGGCGAGCGCCGGGGCGAGCCACAGGACGGGCCGCGAATCGGACCAGCAGGTCATGCCTTCGAGACCTCCCCTAGGCCGGTCGCGTCCGACGCTCCATCGAAGCGCCAGGGTTAACGTCGGCTTAACGGTTGCGGTGCCGGACAGATCCCGTCCCGGGGCGGCGGCTGTGCGGCGGGGATGCGGCGTCGGCGCATTAACCTTTCGTTAACCGTCCGGCGCTCAGCCTGGAGCAGGATTCGGAGGGCTGTTGCATGGCGATCCTCGGGTTTGTCGAATGGCTCGGCCAGGACGTCGCCGCGGCGCTCGCCGGATGCGCGGCGATCGGCGTCGCGGGCCTCGTCGGCCGGGCGCTCGGCGACCGCCACGCGGGCGCGCCCGTCCTGCGGCCGGTCCGGGTGCGCGCCCGCCGCCGCTGAGCCGCCGGCCGGTCCTCAGATCCCGTCGGCGTAGCCGGGGGCTTCGGCCGCCCGCGCGGCGCGGTGGCGCCGGTCCTGCGCCCGCCCGAGCCACAGGCTGTTGACGAGCCAGGCCGCCGAGAGCGGCACCGCCACCACCGAGGCCGCCGCCGCGCCGAACCCGAGCGCCCCGAGGCCGGCATAGGACCACGCGCCGGCCTGGTCGCCCAGGCGGTAGACCACCGTGTCGATGAAGCTCTTGGCCTTGTAGCGGTCCTCCCGCGGCACCACCGTGAACAGCACCTCGCGGATCGGCCGGCTGATCGCGAAGTTGCCCGCCCGCCGCAGCACCTGGAAGCCGACGATGGCGGCGATGGACGGCGCCAGCGCCAGCAGCCCGAAGCCGAGGATGCTCAGCGCGGGCAGGATCGCCAGGGTGAGCCCGACGCCGATCCGGCGCACGATCCGCCCGGTGAGGAAGAACTGCACCCCCAGCGTCAGCACGTTCACCGCCAGGTCGACGCCGGCGAAGAACGCCGTCTGCGCCGCCCGGTCGGGGAAGCTCGCCTTGGCGATCGCCGCCTGCTGGAAATACAGGTAGGTCGAGGTCACCGAGAACAGCAGCAGGAACAGCGAGATGTTCAGGAGGTAGGGCGAGGCGAACGTCCGGGTGACGCCGGCGAACACGCCGCCGCCGATCACCTGTCCCGTCCCCTGCTCCGGCCCGCCGGACGGCGCCTGCCGCAGCCGCTCCGACAGGCGGGCGAGCCCGCGCATGCTGAACACGGCGCATTCGAGCAGCGCGACCGCGCCGAGCATCAGGCCCCAGGTCGGCACGGTCTTGGCGAGCAGCGCGGTCGTCGCCGAGCCGGCGATCGCCCCGAGCGTCGCGCCGGCCGCGATGAAGCCGAACAGGCGCTTGCCCTGGCTCGTCGAGAACACGTCGACGATGGTCGCCCAGAAGATCGACACCACGAACAGGTTGAAGATCGAGAGCCAGACGAAGAACACCCGCCCGATCCACACGTCCCAGTCCGGCGGGGCGAGGTAGAGCGCCAGCGCGAACAAAAGGATGTTGGCGCCGAAGAACCGGTAGGTCAGCGGCACGAAGCGCGCGCGCGGCATGCGCTTGACCAGCCAGGCGAAGGGCAGGTTCAGCGCCAGCATCCCGACCAGCGTCGCCGTGAACAGCCAGGGCAGGTTCTCGATGCCGCCGGCCACGCCCATCTGGTCGCGGATCGGCCGCAGCACGTAGTAGGCGGCCAGGATCGAGAAGATGTAGGCCCAGGACCAGGCCAGGGCCGGCCCCTCTCCGGGCCGGACGCCGATCAGGCGCGCGAGGGCGTTCGAAGGCGCGGCCTCGCTCGGCGGCGTTGCGTGATTCATCGGGTCAACTTGTTGCAAGGACCGGCTCCGACGCGCCCTCCCCCGCAGAGGGGAGAGGGAGTTGCCCGGTGGCCATCGTCACGGCGTCAGCCCGAGGGTCTTGCGCAGCTCCGGCGCGGTCTTCTCGTGGCCGAAGCCCGGCGAGCCCATGGCGAACTTGCTCGCGTCCTTGAGGCCGCCGACCACCACCGAGTCGAAGCCGGCATCGTGCACGAGGCCCTCGGCGACCTTGAGGGCGCTGGCGTCGTCGCCGGCGATCGGGATCGCCATGCGGCCGCCGGCCCGGTCGGCCCCGCCGTTGGCGCCCTCCTTGGCGAAGACCTTGTAGTTGGCGGCGTTGAACGCCCGGACGAGCCTGGCGCCGGGGAAGTACTTCTCCGAGGTGGCGCCGATGCCGTTGGCCTGGACCTCGTCGTAGAGCTCGCCGTCGCGCGCCTTGGTGGCGTTGCCGGCATCGAGCACGACCTTGCCCTTGAGCGCGGCGGCGTAGGATGTCGAGAGCTCCGGATAGGCCTTGTACGGCACCGCCACGAGCACCGCGTCGCCGAAGGCGATCGCCTCCTCGGGCGTGCCGGCCTTGGCCTTGCTCCCGAGGGCCTCGATCAGGGCCTTCAGGGTCTCGGGATGGCGGGAGGAGAACATCACCTCGTGCCCGTCCTTGACCCAGAGGCTCCCGATCGTGCCGCCGATGTTGCCCGAGCCGATCACGCCGATCCGGATTTTCTTGGATGCTTCCTGCGCCATCGCCGGAAACGCGAGGCATGCGAGGCCGGCGATGAGCGCGGCACGACGGGAAAGTCCCAAAAGGTCAGAGCGCATCGATGAAGGCCTCCATCCGTTTCCGCTCGGCCGCATCGGGCAGGCGCCCGCGGGCTGCGGCGAGGTTGTCCTCGACGTAGGCGACCTTCGCCATGCCGGGGATCGGGCAGGTCACGGCCGGGTGGCCGAGGACGTATTTCAGGAAGAATTGCGGCCAGGTCTCGCAGCCGAAGCCCTTGGCGAAGTCCGGCACCGCCTTGCCCTGGACCGCCTTGAACAGGCGGTCGCGCCCGAACGGCACGTTGACCATCACCGCCTGCCCCCGGTCGGCGGCGAGCGGCAGGATGCGCTCGGCGGCCTCGCGGTTGTCGATCGCGTAGTTGACCTGGATCGCGTCGAGGGTCTCGCCGCGCATCATCCGCTCCAGCCCGTCGAACTGCCCGTCGCGCCAGACCGTGACGCCGAGGTAGCGGATCCGCTTCTCGGCCTTGAGGTCGCGCAGCACCGCGAGGTTCTCGGTCGCGTCGATCAGGTTGTGCACGGCCAGCAGATCGATCCGCGCGACCTTCATCCGCGCCAGCGAGCGCTCGAACTCGGCGCGCGTCGCCTCGCGGCCGGTGGTGTCCACCTTGCTCGCCAGGAACACCTTCTCGCGCAGGGCCCCGTCCGGGAGGATGAGGCCGAGCACGTCCTCTGCCGTGCCGTAGCTCGGGGCGGTGTCGATCACCGATCCGCCGAGCGCCACGAAGCGCTCCACCGCCGCCCGCAGCGGCGCGACGGCGTCCGGCGTCGGCGCGACCTCGTAGCGGCGCGAGGTGCCGATGCCGACCACCGGCAGCAGCTCGCCCGTCGACGGGATCGGCCGGCGGATCAGCGCCTCCTCCGCCGCGAGGGTTTGGGCCAAGGGCATCAGCCCGGCGGCGGCGATCAGCGCGCGGCGGGACAGGCCGCTGGGGGCGGGAAAGGCTGCGAGAGGCATCGCGGAAGGCTCCGTGGCGCAAGGCGTGCCGGGACTCAACTAGGGCAACCGTGAGTAAGCGCCCGCCTTTTCTCGATTGTGACTCTGCGAGCCGTTCGGGCGGCTCTGCGATCAATCCTCTTCCGGCGGATCCTCGAACTCCGCGCCCTCCGTGTCGGGGGCGATGCGGAACCGGTACTCGTCGATGGCGAGGAACGCCCGGTGCACCGCCTGCGGGTCGAGGCCGTCGCGCACCACCAGGGTCTGGAAGTCGATGAACAGGCGGGCGATGCGCGCCTCCCCCGTCAGGGCTTGGAGGGCCGAGGAGCCGGCCCCGCCGCGCATCATGAAGCGCTTGGCCGCGCCCTCGGTGTCGGGGAGGGGCAGCACCGCGACCTGGCCGGCGGTGTCCGGGCGCAGCTCCGCCCAGCGCGCCGGCGTCCAGGCGATGATGGCGTCCGATTGCTTCACCGACCGAGCCTCCGCATGCCGTCCCCCGGCGAGCGGCCTACAGAAAGCGCGCGGCCCGGAAAAGGCCTACGGCGCGCGCACCACCTGCCCGCGGATCTCGCCCTTCGGGTTCGCGGCGGTGTGGAGGTTGACGTAGATCTTGCCCGCGACGAGGTCGGCCGCCTTGGCGTCGTCGATCGTGGCCGAGCCCTCGAACGGGCTGGCGGCGGCGGTCACCGGGATCAGCACGCCGGCATTGGCGCCGGCCTCGGCCGGACCGTGGAAATGCGCGGCCGTCACGGGCCCGGTCAGCCCATTGTAGCTGCCCTTCCAGGTCAGCGTCTTGCTCGCCGGATCGTAGGTCGCCGAGATCTCGCCGGTGCCCTTGCTGTCGTTGGCGGGCACTTCCGAACCTGCCTTCAGCGCAGCCCGGTACGCCAGACCTTCGGCTGCCGACGCCCCGGAGACGGTCGCGGACAGCGCGAAGGCGGACAGCGCCAATGCGGCGAAGCCGCCGCGGACGGTGCGGATCATCGGATCCTCCCTTTCGGCAAGCCGGCGTGGCTCGCATCCGGGAAGATAGGCGCATCGGAGCGCCCGGCGATCACGTTGTCGCGTGCGGCCGGCGCCGTGGCGTCGGCCCGCGTGTCAGGCGATGTCGGAAGCGGACGCGTCGGGCGTGCTGGCGCGGGCGATCCGGGCGGCGGACTTCACCATCGCCAGGACGTCGCGGCGCATCTGCAGGTCGGCGATCGCGGCGTAGGCCTTCAGCAGCTCCGCGGCGCCGGCGATGCCAAGGAAGGGCAGGCTCGTGCCGTCCTCGAAGCTGCGGGCCTCGCCGGGCTCGCTCTCGAAGAAGGTCGAGACCGGGACGCCGAGATGGTCGGCGATCGTCTGCAGGCGGCCGGCGCCGACGCGGTTGCGGCCCTTCTCGTACTTCTGGACCTGCTGGAAGCTCACCCCCAGCGCCTGGCCCAGGGCGGTCTGGCTGATCCCGCGGGCGGCCCGAAGCACCGCGATGCGGTTGCCGACGGTGTGGTCGGCATCGGTCGGCTTCTTCTGTTCCGCGGTCGTCATGGGGCTGGCCTCACAGGGTTCGTGCTGTCGGGCGGGATGCCCGGATGTGCGGTGTAACCGGCGCTCTCGGAATACAATCAAGAGGAGCACTGTAATCGTGGTATCAATCTATACCTTTCCAACGGTGCAGCCACGCTTTTTTCGAATGGCCGGTATCCCGCACGGCAGGGGTCGACGTTTCTTAAGGCAACCGCGCTGTCATGGCGTGACGGGAACGCGTTGCGGAAAACGTACCTAAAGTATGTCGATTGATTCGGGCAACACCCCCGTCCGCCCCATCGGCCGAATCCGATCCATCGACGCCCTGCGTGGTCTCGCCGCAACGATGGTGATGCTGCACCATTACCTCTTCAGCTACGAAGGCCGCATCGGGCCGCATGTCGACCGCGTTCCGAGCTTCGCCGCCGGGCATTTCGGCGTCGAGCTGTTCTTCATCCTGAGCGGTTTCGTGATTGCCGGTACGCTCGGGCGGACGCCGTCCCTCGGAGACTACGCCGTGCGGCGGGTCGCGCGGCTGTATCCCGCCTTCCTCGTCTGCTCGGGGGTCACGCTGGGGATCTTCGCCCTCGGCGGCCCGAATCCCGTGGGGATCACGCCGGGCGCGGCCCTCGCGGGTCTGACGATGCTCAGTTCGCTGATCCGGGTGCCGCCGATCGATCCGTCCCACTGGACGCTGACCTACGAGGTCGCCTTCTACGCCCTCGCCGCCCTCGCCCTGATCCATAGGGGCCCGGCGACCGATCCCGGGCTGCGCCTGGAGCGGATCTGCGCCGGATGGCTCGCCGCGGCGTTCGTCGGCACGCTGGTCCTTCCGGTCCGGACGCTGCAGGTGGTCGTGCTCCTCAACCTTCCCTTCGCGCTGCTGTTCGTGATCGGGGCGATGCTCGCGCGCCTCGCGGCGGGCGCGCTGACCCCCCTCGGCCTCGGGGCGCTCGCCGCCGCGTTCGGCTTCACCGCCCTCGGGCCCGCCGTCGACCACGGCGGCGTCGGGACGGGCCTCTACGTCCTGCTCGTGCTCGGCTTTGCCGGCACGGTCCTCGCCGCCGCGACCGGGCGGCTGCCCTGGCTCGGCTGCGCGCCCCTGGTTTTCCTCGGGGCGATCTCCTACCCGCTCTACCTCGTCCACCAGATCCTCGGCTACGCGATCATCCGGGCGCTGGAGGCCGGCGGATGGTCGTCCGGATCGGCGATCCTCGCGGCCGTCCTCGCCTCGGTCGGGCTCGCGACCGTGATCCGCTACGCCGTCGAGACGCCGGGACAGCGCGCGATCCGCCGCGCCTTCGACCGGACGCGGTCGTCCGTGCCCGACACCGCCGAGCCGGCCCGATCCTGATGGGATCCTTATGGATTCGGCGCCGCCTCCCTCTCGCATTCCTACGGCGCGTCCGGCCACTCTGACGATCACGGCAAGCAGGTCGCCGGGGCGGATCGGTCGAAGCGGACCGGTCGGCCCACGACCGCGTTGCCGGCTCCTCGTCCGGACGCCCGCCATGCTCGACCTCGTCTTCCTCGCCGGAGGCCTCGCCTTCTTCGCCCTCGCGGTCGGCTATGCCGGCCTGTGTGCGCGCCTGTGAGGGCCCCGCCATGCCCTACGGCCTGTCTCTCGACCTGACCCTCGGCGCCCTCGTGACGGTCGGCCTCCTCGCCTACCTCGCCTACGCCCTCGTCCGCCCCGAGCGGTTCTGAAGGACACCAAGCCCATGACCGTGAACGGCTGGATCCAGATCGCGCTCTTCTGCGCGGTCGTGCTGGCGCTCGTGCGCCCCCTCGGCGGCTACATGACCCGCGTGTTCGCGGGCGAGCGGACGTTGCTCTCGCCCGTGCTCAAGCCGATCGAGCGCGGGCTCTATCGCCTGGCCGGCATCGACCGGACCCACGAGCAGCACTGGCTCGCCTACGCCACCGCGATGCTCGTCTTCCACGCGGCCGGCTTCGTGCTGCTCTACGGCCTGCTGCGGCTGCAGGCGGCCCTGCCGCTGAACCCGGACGGGCAGGGCGCCGTGGCGCCGGACCTCGCCTTCAACACCGCGGCGAGCTTCGTCACCAACACCAACTGGCAGTCCTACGGCGGTGAGACCACGCTCTCGTACCTGTCGCAGATGCTGGGGCTGACCCACCAGAACTTCCTGTCGGCCGCGACCGGCATCGCCCTGGCCGTCGCCCTCGTCCGGGGATTCTCGCGGGCCTCGGCGCGGACGGTGGGCTCGTTCTGGGTCGATCTCACCCGCTGCACCCTCTACCTGCTGCTGCCGCTCTGCGTCGTGTTCACGCTGTTCCTGGTCTGGCAGGGCATCCCGCAGACCTTCGGCGGCGCCGTCGCGGCGACGACGCTCGAGGGCGCGCCCCAGACCATCGCGGTCGGGCCGGTGGCGAGCCAGGTCGCGATCAAGATGCTCGGCACCAACGGCGGCGGCTTCTTCAACGCCAACGCCGCCCACCCGTTCGAGAACCCGACCGCGCTGTCGAACTTCGTGCAGATGGTCTCGATCTTCGCGATCGGCGCCGCGCTCACCAACCTGTTCGGCCGCAGCGTCGGCGACGAGCGTCAGGGCTGGGCGATCCTGGCCGCGATGGCCGTGCTGTTCGGGGCCGGGATCGCGGTCACCTACGGCGCCGAAGCCGCCGGCAGCCCGGTCCTGAACGCGCTCGGGCTTCCCGGCGGCAACATGGAGGGCAAGGAGATCCGGTTCGGGATCGTGGCCTCGGCGCTGTTTGCCGTCGTCACCACCGCCGCCTCCTGCGGCGCGGTCAACGCCATGCACGACTCGTTCACCGCGCTCGGCGGCATGATCCCGCTGATCAACATGGAGCTCGGCGAGATCATCGTCGGCGGCGTCGGCGCCGGGCTCTACGGCATGCTGGTCTTCGTCATCGTCACGATCTTCGTCGCCGGGCTGATGGTCGGGCGCACGCCGGAATACCTCGGCAAGAAGATCGAGGCGCGCGAGGTGAAGATGGCGATGCTCGCCATCCTCTGCCTGCCGCTGATGATGCTCGGCGGCACCGCGCTCGCCACCGTGGTCGCGGCGGGGCTCGCGGGGCCCGCCAATGTCGGCCCGCACGGCTTCTCCGAGATGCTCTACGCCTTCACCTCGGCGGCGGCCAACAACGGCTCGGCCTTCGGCGGCCTGACGGCGAACACGACCTTCTACAACACCACGCTGGCGGCCGGCATGCTGGTCGGGCGGTTCTTCGTGATCGTCCCGGCGCTCGCCATCGCCGGCGCGCTCGCCGCCAAGAAGACCGTGCCGGCCTCGTCCGGAACGTTCCCCACCGACGGCGGCCTGTTCGTCGGGCTCCTCGTCGGCGTGATCCTCATCGTCGGCGGCCTGACCTTCTTCCCGGCGCTGGCGCTGGGGCCGATCGTCGAGCACCTCGCCGGCGGCCTCGGCCAGACCTTCGCGGCGGGGGGCTGACCCGTGGGCCGCACCCTCCTCCACGCCGCCCCCCGCACAGCACCCCGCCCCTTGCCGCGGCGCAAGCGGGGCGCGCAGCGCCCGCGCCCGGCCGTCGCCGGGCGCCGCCCGCCGGTCCGGGTCTCCGACCTGATCCTGGCGATGCTGAGCCTCACCCTCCTCGGCGCCCTCGGCCTGATGGCCGGCGCCGCCCTCCTCGGCCGCGCGCTCGGACACTGAGCCCGCCGGCCCTCCCCCGCATCCGGACGAAACCCCATGTCCCGCCCCTCCCAGACCCTGCTCAGCGCCGCCCTCGTCGGCCCGGCCCTCCTCGGCGCGCTGCGGAAGCTCGATCCGCGCCTCATGGTGCGCAACCCGGTGATGTTCGTCGTCGAGGTCGTCGCCGCGCTCACCACGGTGCTGTTCGTCCGCGACGCCGCGACGGGCGCCGAGAACCTCGCCTTCTCCGGGCAGATCATCCTGTGGCTCTGGTTCACGGTGCTGTTCGCCAACTTCGCCGAGGCGATCGCCGAGGGGCGCGGCAAGGCGCAGGCGGATTCCCTGCGGCGCACCCGCACCGAGACCATGGCCAAGCGGCTGACGGGTGCGGGCCGCGCCTTCGAGACCGTCCCCGGCAACGACCTCAAGGTCGGCGACGTGGTGCTGGTCGAGGCCGGCGACATCATCCCCTCGGACGGCGAGGTGATCCTCGGCATCGCCTCGGTCAACGAGGCGGCGATCACCGGCGAATCCGCCCCGGTGATCCGCGAATCGGGCGGCGACCGCTCGGCGGTGACCGGCGGCACGCAGGTGCTCTCCGACGAGATCCGGGTGCGGATCACGGCCGCGGCCGGCTCGACCTTCGTCGACCGGATGATCGCGCTCGTCGAGGGCGCCGCCCGCCAGAAGACCCCGAACGAGATCGCGCTCAACATCCTGCTCGCCGGCCTGACCCTGATCTTCGTCTTCGCCGTCGCCTCGATCCCGAGCTTCGCCTCCTATGCCGGCGGCGCGATCCCGCTGATCGTGCTGGTCGCGCTGTTCGTGACGCTGATCCCGACCACCATCGGCGCGCTGCTCTCGGCCATCGGCATTGCCGGCATGGACCGGCTGGTGCGCTTCAACGTGCTCGCCATGTCGGGCCGCGCCGTGGAGGCGGCCGGCGACGTCGACACGCTGCTCTTGGACAAGACCGGCACGATCACGCTGGGCAACCGTCAGGCCACCGCGTTCCGCCCCGTCCGCGGCGTCACCGAGCAGGAGCTCGCCGACGCGGCGCAGCTCGCCTCCCTCGCCGACGAGACGCCGGAGGGCCGCTCGATCGTGGTGCTGGCCAAGGAGAGCTACGGGATCCGCGCCCGCGACATGGCAAGCCTCGACGCCACCTTCGTGCCGTTCACCGCACAGACCCGGATGAGCGGCGTCGACCTCGCCGGCTCGCAGATCCGAAAGGGCGCCGTCGATTCGATCGTCGCGGCGGTGAGCGGCGGCCCGGTCGCGACCCGGGGCTCCAGCGCGGCCCTGGCCTACGCGCCGACCGCCTCGGCCGAGAGCGTCGAGGAGGTCCGCGCCATCGCCGACGACGTCGCCAAGGCCGGCGGCACGCCGCTCGCCGTCGCCCGCGACGGACGCCTCCTCGGCGTGGTGACGCTGAAGGACATCGTGAAGGGCGGCATCCGGGAGCGCTTCTCCGAGCTGCGCCGCATGGGCATCCGCACGGTGATGATCACCGGCGACAACCCGGTCACCGCCGCCGCGATCGCCGCCGAGGCCGGCGTCGACGACTTCCTCGCCCAGGCCACCCCCGAGGACAAGCTGGCGCTGATCCGCCGCGAGCAGGCGCAGGGCAAGCTCGTCGCGATGTGCGGCGACGGCACCAACGACGCCCCCGCCCTCGCCCAGGCCGACGTCGGCGTCGCGATGAACACCGGCACGGTGGCGGCGCGCGAGGCCGGCAACATGGTCGACCTCGATTCCGACCCGACCAAGCTCATCGAGATCGTCGGCATCGGCAAGCAGCTGCTGATGACGCGCGGCGCGCTGACCACCTTCTCGATCGCCAACGACGTGGCGAAGTACTTCGCCATCATCCCGGCGATGTTCCTCGGGCTCTATCCGCAGCTCCAGGCACTGAACGTGATGGGGCTCGCCTCGCCCCAGAGCGCGATCCTGTCGGCGATCATCTTCAACGCGTTGATCATCGTCGCGCTGATCCCGCTGGCCCTGCGCGGCGTGGCCTACCGCGCGGTCGGCGCCGGCGCGCTGCTGCGCCGGAACCTGGCGGTCTACGGCCTGGGCGGAATCCTGGTGCCCTTCGTCGGCATCAAGGCGATCGACCTCGCCGTCACCGCGCTCCGCCTCGCCTGATCCTCCCCCTTCGCGTCACGAGACCCCGCCATGCTGACCCAGCTTCGCCCCGCCCTCGTCCTGCTGATCGCGCTGACCGCGCTCACCGGGCTCGCCTATCCGCTCGCGATGACCGGGATCGCCGGCCTCGCCTTCCCGAGCCAGGCCGCCGGCTCGATCGTCCTGCGCGACGGCAAGCCCGTCGGGTCGAGCCTGATCGGCCAGGCCTTCGCCGGCGCGCGCTACTTCCAGGGCCGGCCGTCCGCGACCAGCGCCGCCGACCCGGCCGACCCCGCCAAGACCGTGCCGGCGCCCTACAACGCCGCGAACTCGTCGGGCTCCAACCTCGGCCCGACGAGCGCGGCGCTCGCCGAGCGGGTCGGCGCCGACCTCGCCCGCCTGAAGGCCGAGAACCCGGGCGTGCCGGTGCCGGTCGACCTCGTGACCACGAGCGGTTCGGGCCTCGACCCCGACCTTTCGCCCGCCGCCGCCCTGTTCCAGGTGAAGCGCGTGGCGGCCGCGCGCGGGCTCCCCGAGCCGGCCGTGCGCGACCTCGTCGAGGGGCAGGTCCGCGGTCGCTGGCTCGGCATCCTCGGCGAGCCGCGGGTGAACGTGCTGGCGCTCAACCTCGCGCTGGACGGGCTGGCGAAATAGGCGCTGGCCCATTCGGGCCCCGTTGCGGGTAGGATGCGCCCCCGATGCCCGAGCCGAGCCGAGACCCGTCCCGCCCCTCCCCCGACGCGCTGCTCGAAGCCGCGCGCCGCGAAAGCCGGTCGCGCGGCCGGCTGAAGATCTTCCTCGGCGCCGCGCCGGGGGTCGGCAAGACCTACGAGATGCTGACCACGGCCCAGGCCAAGGCCCGCGCCGGCCTCGACGTGGTGATCGGCGTGGTCGAGACTCATGGCCGCGCGGAGACGGAGAGCCTGCTCGCCGGGCTGGAGGTCGTCCCGCGCCGCGCCGTCGCCTACAAGGGCACCCGCCTCGACGAGATGGATCTCGACGCGCTGCTGGCCCGGCGCCCGGCCCTGGCGCTGGTCGACGAGCTCGCCCACACCAACGCGCCGGGCTCGCGCCACCCGAAGCGCTACCAGGACGTCGAGGAATTGCTCGACGCCGGCATCGACGTCGACACCACCCTCAACATCCAGCACGTCGAGAGCCTGAACGACGTCGTCGCCCAGATCACCCGCATCCGGGTGCGCGAGACCGTGCCCGACGGCATCCTCGACCGGGCCGACGACATCGAGGTGATCGACCTCAACCCCGACGACCTGATCCGGCGCCTCGAGGACGGCAAGGTCTACCTGCCCCGCAACGCCGCCCGCGCGCTGCGGCACTACTTTTCCCGCGGCAACCTCACGGCCTTGCGCGAGCTGGCGCTCCGCCGCACCGCCGACCGGGTCGACGACGAGCTCCTGAGCCACATGCGGGCCAACGCCATCCCCGGGCCCTGGGGCGCGGGCGAGCGGGTGCTGGTCTGCGTCAGCGAGGATCCGCGCGCGGCCGGGCTGGTGCGCTACGCCAAGCGCCTGGCCGACCGCCTGCACGCGCCCTGGACCGCGCTCTCGGTCGAGGGGCCGCGGGCGCAGGCGCTGTCGGAGGCCGCGCGCGACCGCATCGCCGACACCTTGCGGCTGGCCGACCGGCTCGGCGGCGAGGCGGCGACCGTGCCGGGCTCGCGGCGGATCGCCGACGACATCCTGGCCTATGCGCGGAGCGCCAACGCCAACCACGTCGTGGTGGGCAAGTCCGAGCGCTCGCGGCTCTTCGAGATCCTGAACGGCTCGGTGGTGCACGACCTCGTGCGCGGCTCAGGGCAGATCAGCGTCCACGTCATCGCGGGCGAGGCGCAGAGTGGGGAGGCGCAGGGCGGGGACGCGGCCGGGCCGAAGAGCGTGCGCACGGCCGCGGAGCCGTCCCGCTCGGCCTGGCCCTACGCGGTCGCGCTCGCGGCCGTCGGGGGCGCCCTCGGGATCGCGCTCGCGCTGCAGCCGATGCTCGGCGTCGAGAACGCCGACCTCGTCCTGCTCACCGCCGTGGTCGCCGTGGCGGTGCGCTTCGGCCTCGGGCCCTCGCTCGCCGCCGTGGTGGCGGCCTCGCTCGCCTACAACTTCTTCTTCCTGCCGCCGCTCTACACCTTCACCATCGCCGACCCGACCAACGTCGCCGCCTTCTGCCTGTTCACGCTGGTCGCCGTGCTGGTCTCGAACCTCGCCGCGCGCACCCGCCAGGAGGCGGTGGTCTCGCGGGCGCGGGCCGTGGCGAGCGAGCGGCTCTACGGCTTCAGCCGCAAGCTCGCCGGCTGCGGCACCCTCGACGACGTGCTGTGGGCGACCGCCTACCAGATCGCCGCGAGCCTCGACGTCCGCGTCGTGCTGCTCCTGCCCGAGGCCGGCGCGATCGCGGTGCGCGCCGGCTACCCGCCGGAGGACACCCTCGACGCGGCCGACCTCGCCGCCGCCAAGTGGGCCTTCGACAACGACCGGGCGGCAGGCCGCGGCGCCGACACCCTGCCCGGCGCCAAGCGCCTGTTCCTGCCGATGCGGACCGGCCGGGGGACGCTCGGCGTCATCGGCCTCGACGCCGACCGGGCCGGGCCGATCCTCTCACCGGAGAGCCGGCGCCTCGTCGACGCGCTCTCCGACCAGGGCGCGCTGGCCATCGAGCGCGTCCGCCTCGTCGAGGACCTCGACCGGGCCGAGCGCGCGGCCGAGACCGACCGCCTGCGCCAGGCGCTGCTCACCTCGATCTCGCACGACCTGCGCACGCCGCTCGCCGCCGTGCTCGGCGCGGCCACGACGCTGCGCGACCTCGACGACGCCCTCGACGCCCCCGCGAAGGCGGATCTCCTCGCGACCGTCATCGCGGAATCCGAGCGCCTCAACCGCTTCATCGCCAACCTCCTCGACATGACCCGCCTGGAGGCCGGCGCCGTGGTGCCCAACGTCGCGCTGCACGACGTCGCCGAGATCGCCGACACGGCCTTGCGCCGCCTGGAGGCGATCCTGTCCGGCCACCGCGTCGTGGTGGAGATCGCGCCCGGCCTGCCGCCGCTGCGGCTCGATCCGGTGCTGTTCGAGCAGGTGCTGGTCAACCTCCTCGACAACGCCGGCAAGTACGCCCCCGAGGGATCGACCATCCGCCTGCGCGGGCGGCGGGACGGGATGCGGGTGCGGATCGAGATCCTCGACGAGGGCGGCGGCCTGCCGGAGGCGGACCTGGAACGGGTGTTCGACACGTTCTACCGCGTCGCCAAGGCCGACAGCGTGCGGGCCGGAACCGGCCTCGGCCTGCCGATCTCCCGCGGCTTCATCGAGGCGATGGCCGGCACGGTCGTCGGCGCCAACCGCCGCGACCGCTCCGGCGCGGTGTTCACCATCACCCTGCCGGTCCCCGCCGAGCCCGCGCGGACCGCCTCGGATCGGGCGGCATGACCCTGCACATCCTCGTCGTCGACGACGAGCCGCCGATCCGGCGGCTGCTGCGCACCGGGCTCGGGACCCAGGGCTACGCCGTGCTGGAGGCGCCCGACGGCCGCACCGCCCTGGAGACCCTGGGCCGCAAGGCGTCCGGCCACGAGACGGTGGACCTCGTGATCCTCGATCTCGGGCTGCCCGACATGCGCGGGCACGACCTCCTCGCCCGGATCCGCGCGGCGCATCCCGCCCTGCCGGTGGTGGTGCTGTCGAGCCGCGACGACGAGACCGGCAAGGTCGAGGCGCTCGACCTCGGGGCCGACGACTACGTCACCAAGCCCTTCGGCATGGGCGAGCTGCTGGCCCGCATCCGCACGGCGCTCCGCCACCAGCTCGCGACGGAAGGGCAGCGCCCGCTGTTCCAGGTCGGGCCCCTGAGCGTCGACCTCGTGCGCCGCATCGTCCGGGTGGAGGGGCGCGAGGTGAAGCTGACGCCGCGCGAGTACGACTTCCTGCGGGTGCTGGTGCAGCATGCCGGCAAGGTGCTGACCCATGCCCAGCTGATGGGCGCGGTCTCGGCCTCGTCCGACCCGCAATACCTCCGGGTCTACATGCGCCAGCTCCGGCAGAAGCTGGAGGCCGATCCCGAGCGCCCGCGCCTGCTGCTCACCGAGACCGGCGTCGGCTACCGCCTGCGCGCGCCCGACGACGGGCTGTCGCGCTGACGGCGTCCCCGATGCGGATCTTTTCCTGAACGAACAGGTCCGGCGCGGGTTGTGCAGGCCGCGATCCCGTTCGGATCGCAAACCCGTCCGCATCGCAAGGCCGCCCCGCCCCATGAACACCACGACCCCGGATACGACCCTGAAAGCCGCCGACTTCGCGGCTCCAACCGTCCTGCTCGCCGGCACGGTGGATTACGACATGTACCGGGACTTCCGGGCCCAGATCGGAAAGGCCCCGTGCGAGGGGCTGGTCGTCGTCGAGCTGACCACGCTCGGCGGCGACCCGGAGGTCGCGCGGATGATGGGCGAGGACATCCGCTTCAAGAGCGCGATGAACCCGCAATGCCGCTACGCCTTCCTCGGCAAGGCGGCGATCTACTCCGCCGGCACCACCTTCATGAGCTTCTTCACCCGGCAGAACCGCTACCTCACCCCCGGCACGCGGCTGATGATCCACGAGCGCAAGCTCGCCAAGGAGCTCCGGATCAACGGTCCGCTGACCACCTGCATCGCCACGGTGAAGGCGACGCTCCACGAGATCGAGTGCTCGATCGCGATCCAGAACGAGGGCTTCGCCAACCTCGTCGAGGGCTCGAGCGTGACCCTCGATCAGGTGATCGAGCGGGCTCCCTACAATTGGTACATCGAGGCCGAGGAGGCCCGCACCCTCGGCCTGATCGAGGCGGTGATCTGAGGCTCATGCCGAGTCTTCAGGCCAAGCCTCGTAGGTGAGAACCCATGAGGTCCGGCGGTCGCGGGGGCCGAACCTCGATGAGCCGGGCTCACCGAGGGTCGGCATCAGAACGCCAGCTTCATCCCGGCGACGAGGTTGCGCGGGGCGCCGGCATAGATCGAGCCGGTGGTGCCGGCGAGCACGCCCGCGCCGTTCTGCAGCCCGGTCGTCGCGCTGATCGTGTCGGCGAGGTTCTGGGCCGAGGCGGCGTAGACCGTGTTGAACAGGTTGCGCACCTCGGCGTAGAGCGTGAGGCGCTTGGCGTAGCCGCCGGGGAGTTCCGTCGCGTAGTGGACGTTGGCGTTGACGATCGCGTAGCCCGGCGCCTTCAGCTGGTTGGCGTTGTCGAGGTAGAAATCGTCCTGGAACACGGTCTCGACGAAGGCGCCGAGCCCGGTGAGCGGCCCGGCCGGGACGTCGTAGCCGACGCGGGCGAGCAGCTGGTTGGCCGGCACGCCGGGGATGCGGTTGCCGGCGCGGTCGAGGCGGCGGGTCAGCGCTCCGGCGCTGAGCTGCTCGACGTAGCGGGTGTAGACCTGGTCGTCGAAGGTGTAGGCGGCGACGATGCGCCAGCCCGGCGCGAAGGCCCAGTCGGCGCCGACCTCGAGGCCGCGGTGCTCCGAGGCCGGGGCGTTGAAGGTGTAGCTCTGCAGGCCGGCCCCGGGCGATTGCGAGACGAGCTCGTTGCGGAAGATCTCGTAGAAGCCGGTGACGCTGAGGCGCAGCCCCTCGACCGGCGTCCAGTCGGTGCCGAGGTCGAAGCCGAGGTTCTCCTGGGTCTGCAGCCCGGTGTTGTTGCCGGGCAGGCCCGCCGAGGTCACGAACAGGTTGCTCGCCGCCGGCGTGGTGTAGCCGGTGGCGACGCGGCCGCGGAACGCCCATTCGGCGCTCGGGCGGTAGACCAGCGCCAGTTCCGGGGCGACGTTGAGGAAGCTGCGGTTCGCGTCCGCGATCGTCGTGGTCGCGCCCGCGGCCGCGTAGGCGTAGGCGAGGCTGCGCCCGGTGATCGACGTGGTCTCGGCGCCGATGCCGACGACGCCCGTCCACTGCTCGGAGAGCGCGACCTCGGTGCGGGCGCGGCCGCCGAGGTTCGACTGCACCGCCTCCTGGTCGCCGATCAGCGCGCCCAGCCGCGGGCCGCCGTAGGGCGCGCGGTTGTAGGTCGAGATCCGGTTGTCGATGGTGCTGTAGGCCAAAGCCACGTAGCCGACCGCCGGCAGGCCGAACAGGTCGTAGCGCCGGGTGAGGTCGGTGAGAAAGTTCCAGGACGGGTACGAGCCCCGTGACGCGGTCGCGTAGAACGGCTGGTTGAAATTGCGCTCGTCGAAGCCGAGTTGCGTGCGCCAGGTGGTCTGGGCGTCGATGTCGTGCTCGTAGCGCGCCGCCACGATCGTGCGCCGGTCCTTGCGCTCGAAGCCGGCCTCGTCGGCGGTGACGCCGACCCTTCGGCCGTAGGCGCCGTTGACGAAGAGGTTGGTGAGCGAGCAGCCCGCCGCCGCGGTCGCCGCCGCCGCGCAGCCGCGCTGATAGGGGTTGGTGCGGAACTCGGCCAGCGACGACCGGGCGGCGAGGTCCGCGTGCAGGTCGTTGTTGATCACCTTGAGGGTGAAGCGGTTGTCCGGCGTCGGGGTGTAGCTCGCCAGCAGGTCGATGGTCTGCGTGTCGTAGGACGAATGGTCCTGGTAGCCGTTGGCGCGCACGTCGCTGGAGAACAGGCTGATCTCGAACGGGCCGCTGACGCCGCCGACCGTGAAGGAGGTGCTGAGATAGCCGAAGCTGCCGGCATCGGTGCCGATCTCGTAGCCGTCGATCTCGCGGCCGGTGCGGGTGCGGAAGGCCAGCGCGCCGCCCGTGGCGTAGTTGCCGAACAGGGCCGATTGCGGCCCGCGGAACACGTCGATGCGGGAATAGGCCCGCGGGTCGGCGAGGTCGAAGCGCGCGGCGCCGTCGGGCTGGGTCAGGACGAAGCCGTCCTCCAGCACCACCGTGTTCTTGATCACGCCGGTGGAGCGGGCGTTGTTGCCGCGGATCGAGATGATCACGTCGCGCCCGCCGTTGCCCTGGCGCACGGTGACGCCGGGGCTGTTGGCGAGCACCGCGCCGACGCTCGTCGCCGGCCGGTTCTCGATCGTGTCGCGCCGCCCGATCCCGGTCACGACCTGCCCGACCGGATGCTCGATGACGCTGGGCGCCGAGCCCTGCGGCGCGGCGACGCCGAAGGGAATGCCGGCCGCCGGTGCCGGCCCGTCGCGCTCGCCGACCACCGAGAGCTCGGAGAGCGTGACGCTCTCCTGTGCCTGTGCCTGTGCCTGCGCCTGCGCCTGCGCGACGGCGAGCGGGCTGGCGGACAGGAGGAGGAGGCCGGCGCGCAGCCGGAGCTTGGGCAGGAAGGGCATCGGGCGGGCTCGTCTGATCGGGAGGCAGGCGGGATCGGCCCGCCGGAAGAGGTTCGCGATTCGATCAGAGCAGGGTCGGCGGTGCCCTCGGCCGGCCGGCGATCCGGGGGCGATGCGGGGTGCGGGCGGGCGGCGGGGTCGGCCAGGCGACGGGCGACCAGCGCAGGACCCGCGCCGCCGGCTGCGGTGCGGCGACGACCGGCGCGGCGAGCCCCACGGCGCAGAGCGGGCAGGCGTGGCAGCCGGGAACGAGCGGAGCCGGCTCCCCCGCGGCGTCGGCTGCGCCGGCATGGCCGCAGATCGCCGACAGGCCGAGCGGCGCGGCGTCGGGCGCCATCCGCAGGGCGGCGAGCGGCACGATCGACTGCGCCCAGATCGCCAGCAGGATCAGCGCGGTGCCGAGGGCGCCGACGCGCTTCGCCCGACCCGTCACAGGACGGCCTGGATCTGCCGGAGGGCGAGCCCGTGCCCGGCCGCGAGATCGAGCGGGCCGACGAAGCCGCCGTTCCGGTCCATCAGGTAGACCATCAGCGTGTGCTCCAGGGTGTAGTCGCCCCCCGGCAGCGGGACCTTCTTGGAGAAGACGCGGTAGGACCGCGCCACCCGGTCGATCTCCTCGCGGGTCCCGGTCAGCCCCGTGATCGAATCGCTGAACGAGCCCATGTAGTCGCGCAGCACCGCGGCGTCGTCGCGCTCGGGATCGAGGGTGATGTAGTAGGCGCCGATGTCGCCGCCGGCCTTGTGCAGGTCGTCGATCAGGTTGGAGAGGTCGGCCAGCGTCGTCGGGCAGACGTTCGGGCAGCGGGTGAACCCGAAGAACACCAGGAAGGGCCGGTTGGCCAGCGTCGCCGAATCGAGGATCCCACCCTTGGACGATTGCAGCCGGAACGGGCCGCCGACCACCGACATCGCCGGCTTGGCGGGCCCGCGCGGCAGCATCGCCACGACGCCCCCGGCGATGCCGAGGATGCCGACGAGCACCGCCGCGAGGATGCCGTAGCCCGCCCGGCGCTGGGCCGGCGTGACGGGCGGCGGATCAATGGGCATGATCGTGGCCGCCGGCCGCCCCTTGCGCGCCCTCGGGGGCCTTCGCGCCGATCGCCTCGACCGCGAACTCGACCGGGACGGTCCCCGCCTTCTCGAACCGCAGCGTGCCCTTGACGCGCTCGCCCTTCTTCAGGGGCGCCGTCAGGTCGACGAACATCATGTGGTAGCCGCCCGGCGCGAGCGTCACCGTGGCGCCGGGGGCGATGACCAGGCCGCCCGGGACCGGAGCCATCTTCATCACGGTGCCGTCCATCGTCATCGAATGGATCTCGACGTGGTCCGCCCCGGTCACCGTGGCGCCGAGCAGCGTGTCCGGCGCGGTGCCGGTGTTCGTGACGCTGAGGTAGCCGCCGCCGACCTTGGCGCCGTTCGGGGTCGCCCGCGTCCAGGGATGGGCGATCGCGAGCGCGCCGGCCTTGTACTCGTGGGCGCCGGCCGGGACCGCGAGCAGCGCGAGGGCGACGAGGGAGCCGGTCGCGCGGCGACGGAACAGCTTGGACATGGCAACTCTCCTGAAGGGGGCGGTATCGGTCGCGGCCGCGGGCGGCCGGGCGGTTGGGGGACGGCGTCCCGGGCATGCCGGCTCGCGCGATCGCGAGGGGCCGAGCGACGGCGATGCGGCAGGCTGCATCGGTCGATGCGGGCCGAGGCCTTCCCGGAGCACGGCTTTCGGCGCGCAACCGTGAGGCAGGGCGCGACGCCGCGTTCCGGCTGGGCGGCGGCCGGGCGGTGGATCAGGCGGCGGGTGGGGCGCGTGCGCCGGCGCCGATGCCCGGCGGAGCGCGGGCGGCGGCGGCGAGGACGGGACGCCACGGAACGTCGACGGCCGGGGGAGCGGACCGGGCGACCGCGACGGCCGCCGGAACCGGCACGTCCGCCATCGGCATCGCCTGCGCGGCCGTGCAGCATGCCAGGTGGTCGCCGTGATGGGGCGCGTCGGCCGGGCCCTGCCCGTCCGCGCCGGATTCCTGCAGGCAGAGCGCGTGCGCCGGGTCGAGGGTGCGCACGCCCGTCATCCCGCCGAGGACGGCCTGCAGGGCGAGCGCGTAGAGCGCGGTCACGGCGATGACCGCGCGGCAGACCCGCCAATCTGGCCGCCACATGCGCATGTCCCACGCCTAGGGCGCCGGCCGCCACCCCGTCAATGCGGCAGAACCGTGCGAGGCCGTTTTCGCCGGGCCTGCCGCTCGGATCGAGGGCCGCCGCTCAGAACCGCCCGGCCAGCGTCAGCCGCACGGCGGTGGGCTCGACCGGGTGGAAGTGCCGGTCGGCGACGCCGTCGGCCGGTTCGCCCGGCAGGCGCGAGATATAGTAGTAGGTGATCTGGTCCGACTTGGCGTTTGTCAGGTTCAGCACGTCGAGCGACAGGCTGAGGCCGTTGTCGAAATGGTAGCCGACGCGGCCGTTGAGCAGCGCCGTCGGCTTCGAGCGCACGGAATTGTCCTCGATCAGCGGGCGCGGGCCGAAGTAGCGCAGCCGCATCGCGCCGAACCAGCCGAGGCCCTCGCCGAAGGTGAACCCGGCCGACGCGATCGTGGTCGGCGCCTCGGGGATGCGGTTGCCGACCGGGTCGACGTCGGAGAAGCGGGCATTGGTGACGGTGAGGTCCCCCTCCAGCCTCAGCCACGGCGTCACCGCGTAGCGGTTGGTCCACTCGATGCCGAAGCGGCGGCTCGGCCGGCTCGGCTCCGTCGTGCCGGTGTCGCCCTGGAACAGGTTCTCCGACGCGAAATCGAGGCGGAACAGGGCCAATGCCGTCTCCAGCCCGGCGATCGAGCGGTTGCGGATGCCGACCTCGTAGCCGGTCGAGGGCACGAGGAAGGGCGAGCGCGCGATGTTGAAGAGGGGGCTCGCCGGGTCGACCGTCGCGGTCACGCCGCGCACGTCGTTCGAGTGGAAGCCGCCGCCGTAGTTCACGTAGAGCTCGGTGTCGAACCACGGCCCCAGCACCAGCCCGAGCTTCGGGTTGACGATGCCGTCCCGTGCCTTGCCGGAATTGGCCGCCGTGTCGGAGACCACGTCGCCGTAGTAGCCGTCGGCCCGGAAGCCGACGCTGGTGCGCAGCCAGTCGGTCCAGCGCACGCGGTTGTCGACGTAGAACGCCCCGCTCGCCTCCAGCACCCGGTCGTCGAGGACGCCCGTGCGGAACTGGCGGTTCGCGGTGTTGAACAGCCCGACGCGGATCGCGTCGGTGCGGGTCTGCACCCCGATCTCGTTCTCCATCGGATGCCCGAACAGGTCGCCTTGGAAGACGTGGCTCACCTCGCCGCCGCCGAGGATGCGCTGGTCGAGCTGGTGGAACTGGTCTCCGTTGACCGGATCGTTGAGGAAGTAGGTGAAGTCGTTGAATAGGTTGAGCTGCGAGCGGATGACGTAGGCCGAGGCCCGCGTGACGCCGGTGTCGTCGGTCATGCTCCAGCGGCCCGAGAGCGAGAACCGGCTGCTGTCGCCGCCGTCGGTCGGGTTCAGGGTGCCGAAGCGGCCGATGATCCCCTCCGACACCGCGCGCGATGCGATCTGGTTGGTCGCGGTCCAGCGGCTGGCATAGGCCATGCCGGTGACCGAGAACCCGTCGAGCGCCGTGCCCTGGCTGTAGCGCACCACGCCGTTCACCTTGCGCAGCGCATCCGGCACGTCCCACGGGCCGTCGTAGACCTGCGCCTCGCCCGCCACGAGCAGGTTGCCCTGGCCGAGGGGGGCCGAGGCGATGGTCAGCGCCCGCGCGTAGCCGAAGCTGCCGAACGCGGTCAGCGCGACGTTCTTGGCGACGGTGTCGAGGTAGTCGATCCGTACCGAGCCGGCCGAGGCGAAGTCGCCGTCGCGGACGAAGTACGGCCCCTTGTGGAACGCCACCGCGCCGACGAGCTCGGGGATCAGGAAGTTGATGTCGGCGTAGCCCTGGCCGTGCGCGTGCGTGCGCATGTTCACCGGTATCCCGTCGACCTCGATCGCGATGTCGGTGCCGTGGTCGAGGTTGAAGCCGCGCAGGAAGAACTGGTTGGCCTTGCCCTCCCCCGAATGCTGGGTGACGATCAGGCCGGGCACGGATTCGAGCACCTCGCCCGGCCGCGTGATCGGGCGGCTGTTGATCTCGGCGCCGGAAACGATGCCGGCGCTCGCCGCATCCACCGTCCGAAGCGCCCCGCCGGCGCCGATGGTGCCGCCGACGTAGCCGGCGCTCGCCGCCGCCCCGGCGGCGGGCCTGGGATCGTCGGCCGTCACGGAGATCTCGGCGAGGTTCGCCTCGGCCTCCCCGGCGGCGGGGCGCGCCAGCGCGGCCGGGCCCGAGAGGGCGGCGGCGCAGGCGAGAGCGAGCAGGGTTGGCGTTCGGAAGACGGGCGGGGACTGGGACGCGGACACGGGACCTCGGGCGACGCGGACGTGGCACGTCACCGCGAACGAGGCCGATCCACCGCTCCGTCCGTCGGACGGCCGGGGGCTTCGACACCCGCCGGAACACCCCGCCCGACGCGCTTCGCGTGTGACCACGACTGACGGCAGGTCTCCTGGCTCGCGGGTCATCGCCCGCCACCGTCTTCCCGGATGCGGCGCATCCAGTGACGTCCAGTGGTGGAAGGCTCGCCGCTTACAGTTGCGGGGGCAGCCGCGGCTTCGGGCAAGGCCCCGTCGGGCCCTCCCCTCACCGCGTTCCCTTTTGATCCTCGATGAGGAACCGTCGCGTGCAGGTTGCGTCGGGCGCCGCCGGCCCGTCAATCCGGCTTTCGGACGCCGTCGCCGGGTGTGGCCGATCGGTGACGGCGTCAGCGGCTCGCGGCGAAGCGGGCCGGGCCGTCGCCGCGGCCGGTCACCACGACGAGGCGGCGGATCTCGCCGCGCAGGAACGCCTGCAGGAAGCGGTCGTAGTTGCGGAAGGACACGCAGCCGTTCGAGGCGCCGCTCGGCCCGAGCATGTAGGTGTGGGCCAGCAGCCCGTCGCGGCCGTGGATCGCGGCGGCGCCGCCCACCGGGTTGAGGCGGATCGCCCGCACGCCGTGGAACAAAGCCTCGCGCTCGGTGAGGTCGTAGGTGCCCGGCGGGGTCGAGCCGCGCATCCGCAGGTGCACGAAGTCGGGATGGTCCATGCTGGCGCCGAGGCCGGAATGGGCTTCCAGCACCTCGCCGTTCGGCAGGCGGACGGTGCGGGCGGTGATGTCGTAGATCGCCGTGCCGGCGCCCGCGTCGGGGCCGGGGAACAGGCGGCCGCGCGACCGCTCCAGCCCGGGGCTCTCGAGGGCGGCGTAGGCCAAAGCCGGGCCCGAATCCTTCCGCGCGGCGAACAGCTCCTCGAAGAACGACGGCGTCTCGGCGGTGGGCGCCGGGACCGCCTCGGGCACCCGGCGCGGAGCGCGGCGCAGGGCGAGGCGCTGCGGCACGGGGGCGGCGATCAGGTCCGCCGGGCGGGCGACCGGCAGCGGCACGATCTGGGCCTGCCGCACGACCTCGGTGTCCCGCAGGACCTGGGTAACCCGCAGGACCTGCGTGTCCCGTAAGACCTGGTTTGCCCGCAGGGCCCGCACCTGCTCCACGACCTGGGCCTGCCGGCCGGTCTGCACCGGGGGCGCGGCTTCCGTCGAACGCGGCTCGGCGGCCGCGAGCGTCGCGACCGGCGGGGCGAAACGCGGCTCGGGCGGGGTGAGCGCGGCGCCGAGGGGCGCGCCCTGACGGTCCGCGCCGGCCTCCGGGCCCAGCATCGGCCGGGGATCGAACAGGGCGGCGAGGGCGGTCGACCCGGTGCTGCGGGCCTGGAGGCTCGCGACCTGCGGCACCGGCTCGGTCCCGCCGCCCGGCGGCACGCCCTCGAGGGTGACGAGGCAGAGCAGGGCGGCGAGCGTGTTGCGAAGGATCGGGTGGCGGCGTGCCCGCCGGCGGCGGGCGGGACGCGTGAGGCCGCAGGAGGAGCGCGGGTGATGAGGCATGCGGACTCGACTCGAAGGCGACCCGGTGCCCGCAGCCGCGCAGCGTCCGGCCCGCGCCCGCGACGGATCGGCGGGCGGCGGGCCGGCCGATGGGGTCGGCCGTGCGGGGATCGAGAGAACTGCGACTGATCCGTATTGGGCGCGCGTTTGGTTAATCCGCCCCTAAGCCGCCGGCCGACGCGTGCGGATCGCGCGCGAAAACCCGCGAGACCCGTGCGCCGGCGCGGCGATGATCGGCAGCGTCTCGCTCGACCCGCTCGACCCGCGCGGCGCGGGGATAAGCGGGGGCATGCGCATGCACGCGAACGTGTTGCCGCTTCGTTCTTGCCGAGCCGGCCCCGAATCGGCGATACCGTCGCGCATGCGGATGCCCGTCCTCGCTGTCCTCCTGTCCCTGAACGCCCTGCCCTGCGCGGCTGCGCAGGCGCCGCGGGCGGCCGACCCGGCGGCGCTGGAGCAGGCGTGGCGCGACTGCGTGCGGGAAGCCTATGCGCACCAGCCGCCGGCCCAGGGGCGCGCCGGCTCGCAGCGCAACGCCCTCGACGAATGCAAGGAGCGCGAGGACGCCGTCGTCGCGGCGCTGATGGCCGCCCGCGACGTCGAGGCCGGACGCGATGCCCGCTCGCTCCCGGCCCGTGCCCGCGCCTGGGCGGCCTCGGTCGCCGCCTACGTCGTCGACCCGGTCTCGTCCTGGATCGCGATGCTGCGCAACTGAGCGCCGGCAATTCCCGCGCCGACGGCGGCCGGGTCGTTCAGAGGATCGGATGCATCTGCCGGGCGCGCCGGCGCGTCACCGCCCGTAGACGTCCTCGACGCGGATGATGTCGTCCTCGCCGGTATAGGAGCCGACCTGGACCTCGATCAGCTCGAGCGGGATCCTGCCGGGATTGGTCAGGCGGTGCAGCGAGCCGATCGGCAGGTACACCGCCTCGTTCTCGTGCACGAGGACCAGGCGCTCGCCCAGCGTCACCTCCGCCGTGCCCTTCACCACCACCCAGTGCTCGGCGCGGTGATGGTGCTTCTGCAGCGACAGGCGCCCGCCCGGCGTCACCATGATGCGCTTGACCTGGAAGCGCTCGCCGATGTCGACGCGCTGGTACCAGCCCCAGGGCCGGTACATCCGCCGGTGCGCGTCGGCCTCCGGATGGGCCCGGGCCCGCAGCACCCCGACCAGCTCCTTGACCCGGCCCGACTGCGCCTTCGAGGCGACCAGCACCGCGTCGGGGGTGGCCACCACCACCACGTCGTCGAGGCCGACCACCGTGGTCAGCCCCTCGCCCTCGCTGTGCACCAGGCTGTTGCGCGTGCCCAGGAGCTCGACCCGGCCGCGCACCGCGTTGCCGGCGGCGTCCTGCGGCAGCACCTGCCAGACCGCGTCCCAGGTGCCGACGTCCGACCACGGGAATGACACCGGCAGCACGCCGGCGCGCGTCGTGCGCTCCATCACCGCGTAGTCGATCGAGATCTTGGGCGCCTGCCCGAACGCCGCCGCGTCCAGGCGGACGAAGTCGAGGTCGGTGGTGGCAGCCTCCAGCGCCGCCCGGGCGGCGGCCAGCACCGCGGGGGCGTACGCCTCCAGCTCCGTCAGCATCAGGTCGGCGCGGAACAGGAAGTAGCCCGAGTTCCACAGGGCGCCCTCTGCGATCAGCGCGGCGGCGCCCTCCGCATCCGGCTTCTCGACGAAGCGCTCTACCGCGAAGGCGCCCTCGGCCTCCGGCAGCGCCCCCCCGCGGCGGATGTAGCCGTAATCGGTCGCCGGGCGCGTCGGCTCGATGCCGAGCGTCATGGTGTAGCCGGCCCGCGCGCCGACCGCCGCCGTGCGCACGGCGGCGGCGAAGGCCGGCACGTCGCCGATCACGTGGTCGGCGGCCATGATCAGCACCACCGCCTCCGGGTCGGCCTTGGCCGCGTGCAAGGCCGCCACCGCCACGGCGGCGGCCGAGTCGCGCCCCTCCGGCTCCAGGATGATGTCGGCGGACATCCCGGCCTGGGCCAGCTGCTCGGCCACGATGAAGCGCGACTCGGCCGCCGCGATCACCGCCGGCCGGGCGAAGACCGCCGCGTCGCCCACCCGCCGCGCGGTGGCCTGGAACGTCGATTCCGACGCGTCCACCAGCCGCGCGAACTGCTTCGGCATGCTCTCGCGCGATACCGGCCACAGCCGCGTGCCCGAGCCGCCGCACAGGATCACGGGCAGGATGCGGACGGTGCTCATCGGACGACTCCTGTTCCTGGGACCGGGCCGCACGGCCCGGTCTCGGCGAACCCACGGTAGCGCCCGCGCCGCCGCGAGGCGACTCGATGCCGGTCCAGCCGGCCGCGAATCCGTCGTGATGGCAAACGCCCGGCGTCGGGCGCCTCGGCCGGCGGCCTCACTCCAGCCCGAACGTCCGCCCCGGGAACCCGGCCGCATCGAAGTAGCGCTGGTCCCCGACCTGCTGGAAGCGCAGCACCGTGGTCAGGCCCGCCGGCGATGGTTCCGAGCGGAGCGTGCCGGCCTGCGCCTGCGGCACCGGCGCCTCCCGCATCGCCTCCCGCATCGGGCGGCCGATCAGGCGGCCCTTGGCGGGGATCTCGAGCTTGAGCAGGGCGGCGAGCGTCTGCCCGACATCGGCGTTGCTCACCGGCAGCGGGTCGACGAAGCCGGCCTTGAAGCTCGGGCCGATGGCGGCCATGAAGTTGTGGGTGTCGGCCCGGCTGAAGCTGCCGTGCATGCCCTGGCCCTGCTGCAGCGCCGTGTCGGCGACCTCGACGACGCAGGTCTCCGGGTTGGCGCAGCCGGTGCTGTACGAGCGGAAGTTGACGACGATCGCCGGCGTCGGCGTCGCGGCCTCGCCCTTCAGGTTCACCGCCGAAAGCGGCAGCGTGCCGGGGAAGCGCCCGAGCGCGTCGTCGACGAAGAGGCCGCTGACGTAGTCCTGCGCCAGGAGCGCCGCGATCGTGCGCGCGGCGAGCGCCGTGTCGCCCTTCGGCAGGTAGACGAGGTCCGAGCCGCCGTTGACCGCGACGACGAGGTCCGGCGCCTTCGGGTCGGGGCCGAGCAGGGCGTTGCCGAGCTTCGGCCGCTGGCCGGCGAGGACGGGGGCGGCGCTCGCATCGGGCTCGTGCAGCGGCAGGCCGAGGGCGGCCGCGAGGTCGAGCGCGAGGAAGCCCGGCGGCAGCTGCCCCGCGGGCACGCCGGGAAGCGCGGTCTTCGCCGACGGGCTCGTCGCGCTCTCCTTCGAGATGGTCGAGAAGCCGTGGTCGGCGGCGACGACGATGTCGGTGGTGTCGGCCAGCCCGAGCGCGTCCAGCGCCCGGCGCAGCGCCGCGAGGTTGTCGTCGGCGTTGCGGATGCCGGCGAGCGAGGTCGGCCCATTGATGCCGGGCACGAGCTTGCCGAGGCTGTCGCCGTGGTTGTGCTGCACGGCGTCCGGGTCGCGCGACCAGTAGACCAGCACGAACGGTTTTCCGCGGGCCTTGAACAGCGGCAGCACGACCTTCGTGGCGACGTCGACGAAGTAGGCCTGCTGCGCGACGTTGGCGACCAGCGTGCCCGGCGTCGTCGCGTCGCCGGCCTTGCCGTTCTCCCCGCGCGAGGGGGCGGCCAGCGGCAGGCCGCCGGCCGCCAGCAGGCCCCGCATCTCGGCGCTGAAGGGGATGCCGCGCGCCGAGCCGGTGTCGTCGTCGACGATGATCGTCGGGGCGCCGTCGCGGCTGGTGTTGTCGAAGTTGAGGGTCGGCCCGAGCTTGCCGATCGCCGCGGTGCTGATCCCGGCCTTGGCGGCGGCCCGCAGCACCGTCTCCTCGTTGAGCCAGTCGCCGTTGAAGAAGCCGTTCATCTCGCCGAGCACCGCGTCGTTCTCGACGAAGGGCGTCACCGTCCCGTTCTGCGCCGCGACCGGCTTGTCGACGTAGATCGTGTTCGAGAAGTCGCCGGTGTCGCCGAGGTGGTGGCCGGTCGCCATCGCCGAGCCGTTGGCGGTGGTGAAGGTCGGGAACAGCGAATGGCTGTTGGCGAGGTTCACGCCCTGGTCGCGCAGCGCCGCCATGGCGGGCGCGGTCTCCGGGGTGACCATCCCGGCGCGCATCCCGTCGGGGACGAACAGGATCACGTTGCGGGGGCGCTCGGCCGCCGCGGCGGCGGTGCCGAGCAGGCCGGCGACGATGACGCCGTTGAGGATCGCACGCATCGCCGTCGTCTCCTGAAGCGCCGGCTGGAACGCGGCTCGGGGCCGCTTCTCCCCACGTCCCCATGACGTCCGTGTGACGACGAACGCGGGCGGGGTGGCGGGCGGGTCGGAATCCCCGGCCCGCCCGCGCGATCGGGGCGCGACGCCTACATCGGCGGTGTCAGCCCGTCCTTGCCGACGGCGACCCGGCGGGCGCTCAACGCGCTGCCGTCGCGGGCCGCGGTGACGAAGGCCTTGGCGCCGGGCTTCAGGACCGCCCGGTCGGCCGGCTCGAAGGTCACCACCGGCACCTGGGGCGGCACGACCACCGTCTGCGCGCCGTCCTTGTAGGTCACGGTCAGCGTGCGCTCCCCGCCGCCGGCGGCGCTGGCCGACACGGTGCCGTTGGTCATCGCGCTCTTCACCCGGGGGGCCGGGGCGTCGGCCTTGACCGTGCCGTTGGTCATGGCGCTCTTCACCCGGGCGCCGCCGGCGGTGGTGTCGGGGATCGCGTCCCAGCCGTAATGGCCCTCGCCGGTGCCGCGCATGGCTTCGGGGAACAGCACGACCTCGATCGCGGTGCGCGGGCTCTCGCCCTTGGTGGCGGTGCCGATGAAGGTGCCCTCCTTCACGTCGTCGAGGCTGGCCTTGACCACCGAGACGAACTTGGTGTCGTCGCCGAGCGCGATCGTCTCCGACACGCCGTCGATGGTCTTCAGGGTGATCGCGCCGGGCGCGACCGCCTCGATCGTGCCGCGCAGGCGCTCGACGACCGGGGCGGCCTGGGCGCCGCCGATCGACAGGAGGCCGGCGAGGGCGAGAAGCGGGAGGCGTGTCATGAGGGTCCTGTCGTTGGGAAGGCCCGACCATCCGGCACGATCGTCCGAAAGCCTGCGGCTGCGGCCCGACCGCTATCATGCCGGCGCCGGGCCCGGCACCCGCCGGCCGGCGCGGCCATCCGCCTCGCCGGGGCTCGGCCGCGGGGCCTTGCCGCGAAACCTTTCCGGCCGATCTGGTGTTCGAACCGACGGGCCTTTCGCCCGCTCCACCATCGGACAGGCATGCAGATCCACCTCGACGCGGTCGGCGGCATGGCCGGCGACATGTTCGTCGCCGCCCTCCTCGACGCCTTTCCCGAGCACGCCGAGGGCGTGTCGGCGAGCGTCCGCGCGGCGAGCCGGGCGGGCGTCGCCTGCCGCGTGCTGCCGCACAACGACGGCGTGCTCCAGGGCAGCCGCTTCCTGGTCTCCGGGCCCGGCGAGCCCGGTCCCGCGCCGCAGGGCGCGGACCGGCACGCGCACGGCCATCACGCGCACGGCCCCCACCATCACGATCCTGCGCACGGCTCGTCGCACGCCCACGCCCACGCCCACGCGGGCGACCACGGTCACGATCACCGCCCGTGGTCCGAGATCCGCGTCGCGCTCGAACGCGCCGATCTCGAAGCGGCGGTGCGCGGGCACGCGCTCGCGATCTTCGGCCACCTCGCCGAGGCGGAGGCGCGCGTGCACGGCATCGCGGTCGAGCAGGTGGCGTTCCACGAGGTCGGCGCCTGGGATTCGATCGCCGACATCGTCGCCGCCGCCCACCTCGTCGCCGCGCTCGGCGCCACGCGATGGAGCGTCGGCGCCCTCCCCCTCGGCTCCGGGATGGTGCGCACGCAGCACGGCCTGCTGCCGGTACCGGCCCCGGCGACCGCGCTGCTGCTCGACGGCTTCCCGACCCGCGACGACGGCGTGCCGGGCGAGCGGGTGACGCCCACCGGCGCCGCGATCCTGCGCCATCTCTGCGGCGGGGCCGGATCGGCGCCGAGCGGCCCGCGCCGTCTCGGGCGCTCCGGCGTCGGCTTCGGCACCAGGCGCCTGCCCGGCCTGAGCAATTGCGTGCGGGTGCTTGCCTTCGATGACGCGGCGCCGGAGACGCATCCGGACCATCGCACGATCGCGGTGATCGAGTTCGAGGTCGACGACCAGTCCGGCGAGGACTTGGCCATGGGGCTCGACCGCCTGCGGATGCGGGACGACGTGCTCGACGTCGTGCAGATGCCGGTCTTCGGCAAGAAGGGCCGGATGATGGTGCATGTCCGCCTGCTCGCCCGCGCCGACGCCCTCGATGCCGTGGTCGCCGCGTGCTTCTCCGAGACCGCGACGATCGGCCTGCGCCACGCGCTCGTCGCCGGCCGCGCCCTGCCCCGCCGGGCCACGACCGTCGCGGTCGAAGGCCGGGACGTGCGGGTCAAGCTTGCGGAGCGGCCGGGCGGGCCCACCGCCAAGGCCGAGGCCGACGACGCCCGGTCGCTTGGCGGCCACGCCGCCCGGGCCGCCCTGCGCCGCGAGGCCGAGCGGATCGCCCTCGAGAGCCCGGAGCCGACGTCGTGAGCGCCCTTTCCACCCGGCTCGAGGCCGTCCTGCGCGAGATCGGGTCCGTCGCCGTGGCGGTGAGCGGCGGCGTCGACAGCCTGACGCTGGCGGCGCTCGCCCATCGCGTGCTCGGCGCCGACGCCGCGCTGATGGTGCATGCCGCCTCCCCCGCCGTGCCGGCGGAAGCCACCGACCGCGTCCGTGCCGAGGCGGCGCGCGCCGGCTGGAGCCTGCGGGTGATCGAGGCCGGCGAGTTCTCCGATCCGGCCTATCGCGCCAACCCGGTGAACCGCTGCTTCTTCTGCAAGACCAATCTCTACGGCGCGATCCGCGGCGTCACCGACCGGCCGATGGCCTCGGGCGCCAACCTCGACGACCTCGGCGAGTACCGGCCCGGCCTCGACGCCGCGGCCGGCTACGGCGTCCGCCACCCCTACGTCGAGGCCGGCCTCGACAAGGCGGCGGTGCGGCGGCTGAGCCGCGATCTCGGCCTCGGCGCGGTGGCCGAGCTGCCCTCCGCCCCCTGCCTGTCGAGCCGGGTCGAGACCGGCATCCGCATCGAGCCGGAGGTGCTGGCCTTCATCCACGCGGTCGAGCGCCGCGTCGGGGCCGCGCTGGCGACCCGGGCGGAGCCGGGCCGCGCCGTGCGCTGCCGCGTGCGCGCCGCGGGGATCGTCGTCGAGCTCGATCCGGCGAGCCTCGCGGCGCTCGATGCCGGCGGCCGGGACGCGCTCGAAGGCTGGATCGCGGCGCAGGCACCGGGACGCCTCGCCGCGAACGCGATCCGCTTCGAGCCCTACCGCACCGGCAGCGCCTTTCTCGTCGGCGGCGGGGCCCGGGCATGAGCGTTTCCGACGAGTTCACCCTGGATTTCGCCCGCGCCGAGCGGATCGGCCTCGAGGAGGCGGTGTTCTGCGCCGGCAAGTCCGCCGCGCAGATCGACGCGATCCTCGCTGCCGCGGCCGAGCGGGAGGCGCGCTTCCTCCTGACCCGCCTCGACGCGGACAAGCACGCCGCCCTGCAGGCGGCCCACCGCGCGGCGCTTGATTACTGCCCGGTCTCGCGCACCGCCGTCTTCGGTGCTGCCCGTCCGCTCGAGGGGCCGGCCCGCATCGCCGTGGTCGCGGCCGGCACCTCCGACGTGCCGGTCGCCCGCGAGGCGCTGCGGACGCTGGCCTACCAGGGTTGCGCGGCGACCCTCGTCGCCGATGTCGGCGTCGCCGGCCTGTGGCGGCTGACCCGGCGCCTCGACGAGATCCGCGCGCACCCGGTGGTGATCTGCGTCGCCGGCATGGACGCGGCGCTGCCCAGCGTGCTCGGCGGCCTCGTCGCCGGCGCGGTGATCGGCGTGCCGACCTCGGTCGGCTACGGCGTCGCCGAGGGCGGCCGCACGGCGCTCGACGCGATGCTCGCGAGCTGCGCCCCCGGCCTCGCGGTCGTCAACATCGACAACGGCTACGGCGCGGCCTGCGCCGCCCTGCGCCTGCTCCACACCGCCGAACGCCTCCGGGCGGCCGGCTGAACCGATCCCGTCGCCCGAACTCAGGAGAATCCCATGGAACGCCGCAGCTTCCTTCAGAGCGCCGTCGTCGGCGCGGGCCTCGCCGCAGCCGGCGGCAGCACCGCCACCGCCACCGCGGCCGTCGACCCGACGGCCCTGCCCGGCAACCGGCCGTCCGATCCCGCGAGCCTCCCCCTCGTCACCGATCCGGGCGAGCGCCGCGGCGAGATGCTCTATCGCGCCTTCGGACGCCATTCCGACAAGATCTCGGCCATCGGCATGGGCGGGTTCCACCTCGGCAAGAGCGCGGTGACGGACGACGAGGCGACGCGGCTGATCCACCAGGGGATCGAGCGCGGCATCACCTTCATGGACAATTGCTGGGACTACAACGAGGGCCGCTCCGAGCTGCGCATGGGCGCGGCGCTGCAGGAGGGCAGCCGGCGCGACAAGGTGTTCCTGATGTCCAAGATGGACGGGCGCACCAAGGAGGAGGCGATGAAGCAGATCGATGCCTCGCTGCACCGCCTGCGCACCGACCGGATCGACCTCGTCCAGCACCACGAGATCCTGCGCTACGACGACCCGGACCGGGTCTTCGCCGAGGGCGGCGCGATGGAGGCCTTCGTCGAGGCGAAGAAGGCGGGCAAGCTGCGCTACATCGGCTTCACCGGGCACAAGGACCCGCGCATCCATCTGCAGATGCTGGAGGTCGCCCACGAGCGCGGGTTCCAGTTCGATTCGGTGCAGATGCCGCTCAACGTCATGGACGCGCATTTCCGCTCGTTCGGCCACCTCGTCCTGCCCTACCTCGTGCAGAACGGCATCGCCGCGCTCGGCATGAAGACCTTCGGCGACGGCGTCATCCTGAAGAGCGACGCGCCGATCAAGCCGATCGAGTACCTGCATTTCGGCCTCAACCTGCCGGTCTCGGTGCTGATCACCGGCATCCAGAGCCAGCGCGACCTCGATCAGGCGTTCGAGGCGGTGAAGACCTTCCGGCCGATGGACAAGGCGGCGGTCGCCGAGCTGCTCGGGCGCAGCCGCCCCTACGCGCTCGAAGGCAAGTACGAGCTGTTCAAGACCAGCGCGACCTTCGACGGCACCGCCAAGAACGCGGCGTGGCTCGGGGAGGACGTCCCGGGGGTGAAGACCCTCGCTCCGACGATGGAGTGATTTTTGCCAGGGTGTCGGTGACCCCTGGCGCCCGCCGCCTATCCATCCGATGATCGACCCGACCAGACCGTCAGGACACCCCATGAAGCGTCTCGCCGCCCTCGCTCTTCCCGCCCTCGTCCTGCTGCCGCAGGCGGCGCTCGCCCATCCCGGCCACGGCGAGGCCGCGGGCCTCGTCCACGGCTTCCTGCACCCGGTGAGCGGAGCCGACCACGTCCTCGCCATGGTCGCGGTCGGGCTGCTGGCGGCCCTGCGCGGCGGCCGGGCCCTGTGGGCGCTGCCCGCGGCCTTCCTGGCGCTGATGGCGGCGGGCGCTGGGCTCGGCATGGCGGGCGTCGAGGTCTCCGGCCTCGGCCTGCCGGTGGCCGAGACCGGGATCGCCCTGTCGGTGGTCGCCTTCGGCCTCGCGGCCGCGTTCGGCCTCCGGCTTCCGGTCGCCGCGCTCGGCGCCCTCGTCGGCGGCTTTGCCGCGTTCCACGGCTATGCCCACGGCGCGGAGATGCCCGAGACCGCCTCCGGCCTCGTCTACGGCCTCGGGTTCCTCGCCGGCACCGCCCTGCTCCACGCCGCCGGCCTCGGCCTCGGCCTGGCGATCGCGGCCGGCACCCGCCGTACGGTCATGGCTCCCATGCTCGGCGGCGCAGTGGTCGCCTCCGGCGTCGTGCTGCTCGCAGGGCATTTCTAAGTCGAGACCTCCGGCGGGGCAGGCGCCCGACGGAGTTCGAGCTTCCGAGATCTATGATTCATCTTTCAAGCCGGCTGATTTCCACCAACCTGGACTGTATAGTTCCCAGTTTGGAACGATTATGATTTGAGCATGTGACGAACAAGCCTCTTCCAATTTCGGCGCGGCCGGGTATGCGATGCATCCCATGCGCGCGCTCCGTCTCACCCTCCCCCTGCTCGCCGGCCTGGCCGGCCTCACCGCCTCCGCGGTCGCCAAGGAGATCCCCGTCGGGCCCCACGTGACCCAGAACGGTCTCGAGGTCGCGGCGGTGTACCTGCAGCCGATCGAGATGGACCCGCCCGACATGATGCGCGCGGCGGCGCAGTCCGACCTGCACCTCGAGGCCGACATCCGCGCCGCCAAGGACAACCGCAACGGCTTCGCCGAGGGCGACTTCGTGCCGTCGCTGACCGTGACCTTCGAGGTGGTGAAGCTCGACGGCGACAAGCCCACCGACCAGAAGGTCTCGGGGCCGCTGATGGGCATGGTCGCCAACGACGGCCCGCATTACGGCGACAACGTCAAGCTGTTCGGGCCGGGCCGCTACCGCCTCAAGCTCACCGTGGCGCCCCCCGGCCCGCACGCCCATTTCGGCCGCCACGTCGACAAGGAGACCGGGGTGGCCGAGTGGTTCAAGCCGTTCGACATCACCCAGGACTTCACCTTCGCCGGCATCGGCAAGAAGGGCGCGTACTGAGGATGCAGGCCGCGACCGGTCTTCCCGCCCGCTGGGCGCTGCTCGCCCTCGCACCGCTTCTCCTGGCGCCGCTTCTCCTGGCGCCTCGGGCCGCGCGCGCCGACGACATGCCGGTGATCAAGGTCGAGATGAAGGACGGCGTGATCCTGCCCGCGATCATCGAGGTTCCGGCCAAGACCCGCTTCAAGCTGGAGATCTCGAACACCGGAACCTCGCCGGTGGAGTTCGAGAGCCTCGAGCTGAAGCGCGAGAAGGCGCTCGCCGCCGGCTCGACCTCGTCGATCATCTTCCGCACCCTCGATCCTGGCAGCTACGACGTCTTCGACGACTTCCATCCGGAGGCGAAGGCGACGCTGGTGGCCAAGGACTCGGTGGCGAAGTAGCCGGTGGCCGGCGCGACCCTCAGCCCCGGCCGGGAGGCCTGGATCGACGGACGCCTCGCCGACTTCGGCGACTGGCTCCGCCGGCACGGCGGCGTGCTGCGCACCATCCAGTGGGCGGTGGTCGGCATCTACGTCGTGCTCGTGGCCGTGCCCGCCTTCCTGCCGCTGCCCGACCGCGGCGCCCATCTCTGGTCGAACCTGACGCTGGCGGCGCAATTCGCGTTCTGGGGCATCTGGTGGCCGTTCGTGCTGCTCAGCATGGTCATCGCCGGGCGCGCCTGGTGCGGGGTGCTGTGCCCCGAAGGCACGCTCACCGAGTTCGCCAGCCGGTGGAGCCTCGGCCGCGCCGTGCCGCGCTGGATCACCTGGGGCGGGTGGCCGTTCCTGGCGTTCGCCGGCACCACGGTCTACGGCCAGATGGTCAGCGTCTACGGCTACCCGAAGCCGGTGCTCGCCGTGCTCGGCGGCTCGACCGTGGCGGCGATCCTCGTCGGCGCCGTGTACGGGCGCAACAAGCGGGTGTGGTGCCGCTACCTCTGCCCGGTCAACGGCGTGTTCGCGGTGCTCTCCAAGCTCGCGCCGGTGAGCTTCCAGGTCGACGGCGCCGCCTGGAGCGCCTCGCCGAAGCCGAAGCCGGGGCAAGGCTTCAACTGCGCGCCCCTCGTGGCGGTGAAGACCATGCGCGGCTCGGGCGCCTGCCACATGTGCGGGCGCTGCAGCGGCTATCGCGGCGCCGTGCGGCTGGCCCGCCGTTCGCCCAACCACGAGATCGTGCACGTGGCCGGCGACGAGCCCTCCCTCGACCAGACCGTGCTGATCCTGTTCGGCATGATGGGCCTCGCCGTCGGCGCGTTCCAGTGGTCGTCGAGCCCCTGGTACATCGACGGCAAGCAGTGGCTCGCCACCTGGCTGATCGAGCGCGGCGTCACCTGGCCGCTGGAGACCTCGGCGCCGTGGTTCGTGCTGACGAACTACCCCGAGCACAACGACGTGCTCACCCTCCTCGACGGCGCGATGCTGCTCGCCTACATCGCCGCCGCCTGCCTCGGCATCGGGCTCGCGCTGACCGGCCTGGTCGCGCTCGCGACCCGCGCGGGCGGGCCGTGGTCCACCGCCCGCTTCCACCACCTGACGCAGGCGCTGATCCCGATCGCCGGCTGCGGCGTCTTCCTCGGCCTCTCGGCGCTCACGGTCACCTTCCTGCGCGGCGAGGGCTTCGTCCTGCCCTACGTCGACGAGGTCCGCGCCGGCCTCCTCGGCGGGGCCAGCCTGTGGAGCCTCTGGCTGGCCTGGCGGATCGCCGGCCTGTCGGCCGGCGGCCCGCGCCGGGTCGCCACCACCCTGTGCATCGGTGCCGCCGCGGGCCTCGCGGTGGCGAACTGGGCGCTTCTGTTCTGGATCTGGTAGCGCGCGAGCGCCCCATCAACGCGAAAGCCGGGATATCCGCATGATCGGAGCCTTCGTCATCGCCTTCCGCGAGGTCATCGAGGCGGGCCTCATCATCTCGATCGTGCTGGCGGCCACTCGCGGCATTCCCGGGCGCGGCCGCTGGGTCGCGCTCGGCATCGTCGGGGGCCTGGCCGGCGCCGCCCTCGTCGCGCTGTTCGCCGAGAAGATCTCGGACGCGTTCGAGGGCGCGGGGCAGGACCTGCTCAACGCCGCCGTGCTCATCGTCGCCGTGCTGATGCTGGTCTGGCACAACACCTGGATGGCGGCCCACGGGCGCGAGCTCGCGGGCGAGCTGCGGGCGGCGGGCGAGGCCGTCCGCTCCGGGCAGCGCACCGCGGCGGCGCTGGCGCTGGTCGTCGGCGCGGCGATCCTGCGCGAGGGCGCGGAGCTGGTGCTGTTCCTCTACGGCCTCGTCGCCTCGGGGGCGTCGGGGGCCGACCTGCAGGCCGGGGCGCTCGCCGGCGTCGGCGCGGGCGCCCTGCTCTCGGGCATCAGCTATTTCGGCCTCGCCGCGATCCCGAGCCGCTACGTGTTCTCGGTGACGAGCGCGCTGATCATCTTCCTCGCCGCCGGCCTCGCGGCGCAGGCGGCGCAGTTCCTGTCGAACGCCGGCATCGTCACCGGGCTCGACCAGATCCTGTGGAACTCGTCCGGCCTGATCCCGGAGAACGGCTGGCCGGGCCGCGTGCTGCACGCGCTCGTCGGCTACACCGACCGCCCGACCGCGCTCCAGGGCATCGTCTACGTCGGCACGATCCTGGTGATGGTCGGGCTGATGCAGGTGACCGCCTCGAGCAAGCGCCGGGCCCTGCGCACCGCCTGAGCGCCTCGGCCGGCACGCAACAGCGGCAACGAAAAGCCCGCCGCGATCGGATCGCGGCGGGCTTTTCTCGTCGCGTCCGCTCCCCGTACGGGGAGGCGCGGACTACTCGGCGGCGGCCGGCGCGGCCTTCGCCTTGCCCTTGTTCTTGTCGGTGCGCTCGGCGATGCGGGCGGACTTACCGCGGCGATCGCGCAGGTAGTACAGCTTGGCCCGGCGCACCTTGCCGCGGCGCACCACCTTGATCGAATCGATCAGCGGGCCGTGGACCGGGAACAGGCGCTCGACGCCCTCGCCGTAGGAGATCTTGCGGACGGTGAAGCTCTCGTTGAGGCCGCCGCCGGAGCGCGCGATCACCACGCCCTCGTAGGCCTGGACGCGGGTGCGCTCGCCTTCCTTGACCTTGACGTTCACGACCACCGTGTCGCCGGGCTGGAAGTCGGGGATGGTCTTGTTCAGTCGAGCGACTTCTTCCTGCTCGAGCTGCTGGATGATGTTCATGAATAGCTCCGGCCGTCGCGCCGCGCTGCCCCGGATGGGCTTGCGGGCGTCAGGATTTCGGCATCCTGTTTTGAGTTGGCGCCGCGATACACCAAGCCCACGCGCTTGTCGATTGCCGGCCGCGCCCGTCGATTGCCGGCGGCGATTGCCCATTGCCGGCGGGGCCCGTCGATTGCCCGCGCCGGTTGAGAAAATCCGGTCCGCGGTCCACATGGAGGATGGCGCGAGACGCGCCGTTCCCGGCCGGCCTTGAACCGGCGCAGCGGACGAGGATCCTGTCAGACATGTTCATCCAGACCGAAGCGACCCCGAACCCCGCCACCCTGAAGTTCCTGCCCGGCCGGGTGGTGCTGCAGGAGGGCACCTTCGAGGCCAAGGACGCGGACGGCGCCGCCCGCTCGCCCCTGGCGCAGCGCCTGTTCGACGTGCCCGGCGTCGCCGGCGTGTATTTCGGCCACGACTTCATCTCGGTGACCAAGGCCGACGGCGTCGACGAGTGGCCGCAGGTCAAGCCGGCCCTTCTGGGCGCGATCATGGAGCACTTCCAGTCCGGCGCGCCGGTGATGGCGGAAGGCTCCGCGCAGGCCGACGACGACGCCGAGGAATTCTACGACGCCGCCGACCACGACACCGTGGTGACGATCAAGGACCTGCTCGAGACCCGCGTGCGCCCGGCCGTGGCGGGCGACGGCGGCGACATCACCTTCCGCGGCTACAAGGAAGGCGTCGTCTACCTGGAGATGAAGGGCGCCTGCTCCGGCTGCCCGTCCTCGACCGCGACGCTCCGGCACGGCGTGCAGAACCTGTTCAAGCACTTCCTGCCCGAGATCCGGGAAGTCCAGGCGGTCTGAGACCGGCGCTTCGAAATCGCGGCGCTTCGGGTGCGCGCCCAGCCGGCACCCGAAGCGCCTTTGCAACACCTTCTCCCGAACCGCGCGCCGACGGCCGCCCCGCACTGACGGGCGCGGCCGTTTTGGCTTAGGCTCGCGGCTTCCTTCAGAGGGCGGACGGGAGCGAAGCCCCGGCGAACGGGAGTGGGCGTGCATATCCTGGCCATCGACACGGCACTCGAGCTCTGCTCGGCCTGCGTCGCGACCGAGGCGGCCGACGGGTCCGTCGATCTGCTCGCGCAGGAATCCATGACGCTCGCCCGCGGCCACGCCGAGGCGCTGCTGCCGCTGGTCGAGCGGGTGATGGCCCGGTTCGAGGCCGGGTTCGAGGGCCTGTCCCGCGTCGCCGTCACCGTCGGCCCCGGCAGCTACACCGGCCTGCGCGTCGGCCTGTCGGCGGCCCGCGCCGTCGGCCTCGCCGCCGGCATTCCCGTGGTCGGGGTCACCACCCTCTCGGCGCTGCTGGCGCCGCAGCTGGCGCTGAACGGCGACGGCCTGGTCGCCGCCGCGATCGATGCCCGCCACGGCGCGGTCTACCTCCAGGCGATGAGCGCGGGCGACGGCATCGTCGTGCCGCCGACGCACCTGCGCCTCGAGGAAGCCGCCGACCGGCTTGGGGCCGGCCCCGTCACCCTCGTCGGTTCCGGTGCCGCCCTCCTGGCGGCCGTGCTCCGGGCCCGCGGGGTCGCGGTCGACGTCGCGGGCGCCGGCGGGCCCGACATCGCCTGGGTCGCCTCGCTTGGCCTGGTCGCCGACCCGGCCCAGGCCCTGCCCCGGCCGATGTACCTGCGCGGGGCCGACGCCCAGCCGCAGGACCACGCGCGGATCGCCCGCCGATGACACGCAAGCCTCATCGCTCGGACCGTTCCGGCGGTCATCGGCCGCCGGCAAGCGTGAAGGCGCGCCGCCGCCGATGCGGCGGATCGCCCGCGATGCGGCGGCATCGAGGGCCACAGGCATGAGCCGCCCGGTCTCGCCCTTCTGGCCGCTGGAATGGTGGCTCGCCTGGTGGGAGGCCTGGGGCCCCGAGCCCTACGTCGCCCCCTTGCGCGAGGCCGACCAGGCGCGCACGCTCGCCCGGCTCCACGCCACAGCCTTCGCGCGGCCCTGGGACGCGCACGAGTTCGAGCGGATGCTGTGTGAGCGCGCGACGCAGGGGCACGCCCTGTGGCGGGCCGGCGCGATGCAGGGCTTCATCCTGTCCCGCAAGGTCGCCGACGAGGCCGAGATCCTCACCGTCGTGCTGGCGCCCTCCGCCCGCGGCGGCGGCCTGAGCCATCGGCTGCTGCGCGAGCATCTCGGGCACCTGGCGCTGATCGGCGTCGCGCAGGTCCACCTGGAGGTCGACGAGGGCAATGCGCCCGCGCTCAAGCTCTACGCCCGGCACGGGTTCACCCGGGTGGGCACGCGGACCGGCTACTACGCGCAGGCCGACGGCAGCCGCGCGACCGCGCTCACCATGCGCGCCGACCTGACGTGAGCGCCCGGTGACGCGCGTCGGGGTGGCCCTGCGCCTGGTCGTCTGCGCGCTGGCCTTCGCGCTGCTCGCCGGTCCGCACTGGCTGGCCCTGCGCTTCGGCGAGCGCCGCGGATGGGGCCTCGCGCCGGCGCTGTTCCACCGGGTGTTCCTGGCCCTGTTCTCGGTGCGCGTGACGCAGAGCGGCACCCCGCCCCGCCCCGGCGAGGCCGCGCTGGTGCTCGCCAACCACGTCTCCTGGCTCGACATCATTGCCGTCGGCTCGCTGCGGCCGCTCTCCTTCGTGGCGAAGTCCGAGATCGCCGGCTGGCCGGTGATCGGCACGCTCGCCGCCCTCCAGCGCACGGTGTTCATCGACCGGGCGCGGCGCGGCGCGACCGCGACCGTCAACGCCGCGATCGGCGACCGGCTGGCGCGGGGCGAGCTCGTGGTGCTGTTCGCCGAGGGCACCACCGGCGACGGCACCCGCCTGCTGCCGTTCCGCTCCTCGCTCGTCGGCGCGGCGCGGGCCGCGATCCAGGCACGAGGGGCCGACGGCGGCCTCGACCGCATCCGCCTGCAGCCCCTGGCGATCACCTATCCGCGCCGCAACGGCCTGCCCGTGGGCCGGGCCGAGCGCCCCGAGATCGCGTGGTACGGCGACATGGACCTCGCCCCCCATCTCGCCCTGTTCTTCGAGCGCGGGCCGATCGACGTCCACGTGGTCTGGGGCCAGCCGATCGCCTTCGAGGCCGGCACCGACCGCAAGGCCGTCACGGCTCAGGCCGAGGCCGCCGTCCGCGCCGCGATGAAGGGCCCGGGGGCGATGCAGGGCCACGCGGGGGTGCCGGGCCACACGCCCGCCCGGCCGCTGCCGGGCCTCACGGACGGCACGGCGGCGGCCTGAATCCCGTCAGGCCGGTTCGGGCGCGTGCGGCACGGTCGCCGTCAGCCGCAGGTTCATCGCCCTCAGCACGCGCACCGTCGTATCGAGGCTCGGATTGCCCTCCTCGGAGAGGGCCTTGTACAGGCTCTCGCGCGACAGGCCGGAGGTGCGGGCGATCCGCGTCATGCCGCGGGCGCGGGCGGCGACGCCGAGCGCGTGGCGGAAGAGCGCCGTGTCTCCTTCCTCGAAGGCCGCGGTGAGGTATTCCGCCAGCGCCTCGTCGGTCTCGAGATAGTCTGCCGAATCGTAGGGCTGCGTCTCGGTCATCCGCCGTCTCCATCCTTCAGATCTGCGGCCAGCGCCCTGGCCCGCACGATATCCCGTTGCTGGCTGCCCTTGTCTCCGCCGCAGAGCAGAACGATCAGGGCTTCGCCGCGACGGATGAAGTACAGTCGGTAGCCAGGTCCGTAATCGATGCGCATCTCGCTCACCCCGGAGCCGACCGGCTTCACGTCGCCGGCATTGCCCAGAGCGAGACGGTCGATCCGGATCGCGATCCGCGCCTTGGCACGCGGATCCCGCAAGGCGCCGAGCCAAGCAGCGAAATCAGCCGTGCGTCGGGCCGGAATCCTAAATGTTCGTATTCTATAGGATACGAATTGGCAAGCGCTCGGACCGGGTCGCGACGGCGGGCCGGATCTATGATAGAGGCGTGCCGCCTCGGCCGCAGAGATGTTCGCGCGCCGTATCCCAAGGAACCCGGGACCCGACGCGGTGTCGAAAAAAGCCTTCGTCAAATCCTACGGCTGCCAGATGAACGCCTACGACGCCGCCCGCATGGCGGACGTCCTGGCCGAGCAGGGGTTCTCCGCCACCGACGCCGTCGAGGAGGCGGACGTGGTGGTGCTCAACACCTGCCACATCCGCGAGAAGGCGGCCGAGAAGGTCTATTCCGAGCTCGGCCGGCTGCGCGTGCTCAAGGACGCGCGGAAGCTCGAAGGCCGCGACACCCGCATCGTCGTCGCCGGCTGCGTCGCGCAGGCGGAAGGCTCCGAGATCCTGCACCGCGCGCCCGTGGTGGACGTGGTCGTCGGGCCGCAGAGCTACCATCGGCTGCCGGACCTGCTCGCCCGCTCGCATGCCAGGCGCGTGGTCGACACCGAATTCCCCGTCGAGGACAAGTTCGACCACCTGCCGGCGCGCCGCACCGCGGGCGTCTCCGCCTTCCTCACGGTGCAGGAGGGCTGCGACAAGTTCTGCGCGTTCTGCGTGGTGCCCTACACCCGCGGCGCCGAGGTCTCGCGTTCCGTCGCCGCCGTCGTCGCGGAGGCGGAGAAGCTCGCCGCCGGCGGGGTCCGCGAGATCGGCCTCGTCGGCCAGAACGTGAACGCCTATCACGGGCTCGGGGCCGACGGCGGCGCGGCGACGCTGGCCGATCTGATCCGCGCGGTGGCGCGCGTGCCGGGCATCGCGCGGATCCGCTACACCACGAGCCACCCCAACGACATGGGCGACGACCTGATCGCGGCCCATGCCGAGATCCCGGCGCTGATGCCCTACCTGCACCTTCCGGTGCAGTCGGGCTCCGACCGGATCCTGTCCGCGATGAACCGGCGCCACACCGGGGACGCCTACCGGCGGATCATCGACCGCGTCCGCAGGGCCCGCCCCGACATCGCCCTGTCCTCGGACTTCATCGTCGGCTTTCCCGGCGAGACCGACGCCGAGTTCGCCGACACGATGCGGCTCGTCTCCGACATCGGGTTCGAGAGCGCCTATTCCTTCAAGTACAGCCCGCGCCCCGGCACGCCGGCCGCCGAGCGCAGCGACGCGGTCCCGGAGGACGTGATGACCGGCCGCCTGCACGCGCTGCAGGCGCTGCTCGACGCGCAGCGCCACGCGTTCCAGCGCGCGGCGGTGGGGCAGGTGGTCGAGGTCCTGGTCGAGAAGGCCGGCCGCAGGCCCGGCCAGGTCGTGGGCAAGACGCCGCACCTGCTCGCCGTTCAGTTCGACGCCCCCACCTCCCGTATCGGGCAGGTCGTGCCCGTGCGCATCGTCGAGGCGGGGACCAACAGCCTGTTCGGCGCGGCGATCGAGGCCGCGGCGGCCGCGTAGGGCGGCGGGCCGGGCGATGAAGGGAGTGTTCGTGGCGTCATTCGACGGAACGGCCGGGCGCAGCGGCCCCTTGCGCGGGCGCGGGCCCGCCGCGCGGCCGCTCGGCCCGGGCTTCGGCCACGACGAGCCGGTCGAGGTCTCGCTGACCTTCGACGACAACCGCCTCGCGAGCCTCGTCTTCGGCCAGTACGACCAGAACGTCGCGCATATCGAGCGGCGGCTGGAGGTGACGGCCACCGCGCTGGGCAACCACGTCGTGCTCAAGGGCTCGCCGGACGCGACCGAGCGTGCCCGCCGGGTGTTCGAGAAGCTCTACGCCCGCGTGCGGACCGGCGGCAGCGCCCTGACGCTCGGCGACGTCGACGGCGCGATCCAGGAGGCCACCGTCCAGGGCCAGCTGTTCCCGGCGGCCGCCATCGCCGCCGAGCCGGACCGGCCGCATTTCGAGCAGATCGCCACGCGCAAGCGCGGCGCGGTCCGCGCCCGGAACGCGGCACAGGACGCCTACATCAAGGCCCTGCGCGCCAACGAGCTCGTCTTCGCCGAGGGTCCGGCCGGCACCGGCAAGACCTGGCTCGCCGTCGGCCACGCGGTCTCGCTGCTGGAGCAGGGCCACGCCGAGCGGCTGATCCTCTCGCGCCCGGCGGTCGAGGCCGGCGAGCGCCTCGGCTTCCTCCCCGGCGACATGCGCGACAAGGTCGACCCGTACCTGCGCCCGATCTACGACGCGCTCTACGACTTCATGGAGGCGCGCCACGTCGACCGCGGCCTGCAGACCGGGGTGATCGAGATCGCGCCGCTGGCCTTCATGCGCGGGCGCACGCTTACCAACGCGATCGTGCTGCTGGACGAGGCGCAGAACACCACCTCGATGCAGATGAAGATGTTCCTGACCCGGCTCGGCGAGAACTCGCGGATGATCGTCACCGGCGATCCCTCCCAGGTCGACCTGCCGCCGGGGCAGAAGTCGGGGCTGGTCGAGGCGGTGCGGGTGCTCGACGGCGTCGAGGGCATCGGCCGCATCACCTTCCGGGACAAGGACGTGGTCCGCCACGACCTCGTGCGCCGCATCGTCACCGCCTACGAGGGCGCGGCCCACGGCGAGGCGGATGCCGACCGCAACCCGAACCCGCGGCGGCGGCCGCTCGCGTGATGGGGCACGCGATCGACATGGTGGTCGAGGTGGCGATCGAGGACGAACGCTGGAGCGGCGCGGTCCCCGACCTCGAAGCCTTCGTGATTCGCGCCGTCGAGGCCGGTCTCGCCGCGGCCCCCGAGCCGCCCGCCGGCCCGGTCGAGGTCAGCGTCCTGCTCGCCGACGACGCCACCGTGCAGGCGCTCAACTGGACCTGGCGGGGCAAGGACCGGCCCACCAACGTGCTGTCGTTTCCGTCCTCGCCGCAGCCCGCCCATGCCGGCGTCGCGGTGCCGCTCGGCGACGTCGTTCTTGCGTACGACACGTTGGTGCGCGAAAGTGCCGAGCAGTCGAAGCCGCTCGTCCACCACCTCGCGCATCTCCTGGTTCATGGCACCCTCCACCTGCTCGGTCAGGACCACGAGACCGGCGACGCGGACGCGGAGGCCATGGAGGCCCTGGAGGTCGCGGCGCTCGCGACCCTCGGCGTGCCCGACCCTTACGCGGACTCCGCGGCCGGCTGAGCGACGACGTCCCAACCGATCCCAGACACGAGAGACATGACCCACGATCGAAGTCGCGGCGCGGCCCAGGCCGCGCTCAGTTCCAACGAGGCGGAATCGGGTGCGCGCGAGCCCTGGTACGACCGCCTCCTCCAGGTGCTGCACCTGAAACCGCGCGATTCGCTGCGCGGCGACATCGAAGAGGCCCTGGCCGAGCCCGATTCGGGCGAGAACGCGTTCTCGCCGCTCGAGCGCGCCATGCTCAAGAACGTCCTCGGGCTGCACAAGGTGCGCGTCGACGACGTGATGATCCCGCGGGCCGACATCGTCGCGGTCTCCGTCGAGACCAGCCTCGGCGACCTGCTGAAGCTGTTCCGCACCGCCGGCCATTCCCGCCTGCCGGTCTACGGCGAGACGCTCGACGACCCACGCGGCATGGTCCACATCCGCGACTTCGTGGACCACATCGCCGCGCGGGCCGAGGCCGCCCCGCGCCGCAGCGCCGCGGCCGCCGCCAACGGCGCGACGCCCGCCCCCGCCGAGGCCGAGGCGGCCAAGGATGCGCTGAAGGACGCGCAGAAGCCCGCCCCGCGGGTGCGCCGGGCGCCCGCCCGCGCCCTGCGCACGCTCAACCTCGGCAACGTCGACCTCACCGCGACGCTCGCCTCCACCCGCATCCAGCGGCCGGTGCTGTTCGTGCCGCCCTCGATGCCGGCGATCGACCTGCTGGTGCGGATGCAGGCGACCCGCACCCACATGGCGCTCGTCATCGACGAGTACGGCGGCACCGACGGGCTGATCTCGATCGAGGACCTGATCGAGATGGTGGTCGGCGACATCGAGGACGAGCACGACGTGGTCGAGGGCCGCCTCGTCCAGCGCCTCGAGGGCGAGGCCGAGGTGTTCGTGGCCGACGCCCGTGCGCCGCTGGCCGAGGTCTCCGAGGCCACCGGCGTCGACCTCGTCGCGGCGGTGGGCGAGATGGCCGAGGAGATCGACACGATCGGCGGCATGATCGTGACGCTGGCCGGCCGCGTGCCCTCGCGCGGCGAGCTCATCGCCGGCCCCGGCGACCTCGAGTTCGAGGTGCTCGACGCCGACCCGCGCCGCCTCAAGCGCCTGCGCTTCCAGCGCGGGCCCGCCCGCATCGCGGCCTCCGCCGTGCCGCTCGCCCTGCCCCCGCCCGCCGCGTCCCCTGCCGTCAACGCGATCGAGACGCCCGCACCGTGACGCCGGCTCCCGAAGCGCCCCCAGCAGCCACGCTGCCGGGCGGCGCGGCCGCGCGCCTGGCCAACGGCGTCATGCTGCTGCGCGGCTGGCGCTGGCTCGCCCTGAGCTTCCTCGCCGGCAGCGTCGGCGCGCTGGCGATGCCGCCCTTCGGCCTCCTGCCCGCGCTGGCCGTGTCCCTCGTCGTCGCGGTCTGGCTGGTGGACGGGGCGGCGGGCTCGCGCAGCACGGTCGCCGCCCGGCTCCGCCCCTGCGCGCTGGTCGGCTGGGCCTGGGGCTTCGGCTACCTGTTCGCCGGGCTGTGGTGGCTCGGCTCGGCCTTCCTCGTGGAGGCCGACGAGTTCCTGTGGGCGCTGCCGCTCGGCGTCGTCGGCCTGCCGCTGGCGCTCGGGCTGTTCTACGCCGCGGGCTTCGCCGTCGCCGGCCTGCTCTGGGTCCGCGGCCCGGCCCGCATCGCCGGCCTCGCCTTCGGGCTGGCGGGCGCCGAGTGGGTGCGCGGGCACGTCTTCACCGGCTTCCCCTGGAACACCCTCGGCATGGCGCTCGGCCAGAACCTCTGGCTGATGCAGTCGGCCTCCCTCGTCGGGCTCTACGGCCTGACGCTGCTCGCCGTCCTCGTCTGCGCCGCGCCGGCGACGCTCGCCACCGGCTCGCATCCGCGCAGCCGCCTCGGCCCGACGGCCGCCGCCGCGATCGTGCTGGCCGCCATGGCGCTCCACGGCGCGGAGCGGGTCGGGCCCGATCCCGACCCCACCGTCGCCGGGGTGCGCCTGCGGCTGGTGCAGCCGAACCTGCCCCAGGACGCGAAGTTCCGCCCCGAGAACCGGCAGGACATCGTCGAACGCTACGTCGAGCTGAGCCGGCGCCCGCCGGAGGCCGGCGAGGCGGCGCCGACGCACATCCTCTGGCCGGAATCGGCCTTCCCGTTCCTGATCCAGCGCGATCCCGCGGCGATGGCGCAGGTCGGCGCTGGGCTGGAGCCCGGCCAGCACCTGATCACCGGCGCGGCCCGCGCCGAGGAGCCGCTGCCCGGCGAGCGCCTGCGCTACTTCAACGCGATCATGGCGATCGAGCCCGGCGGCCGCATCGTCGACAGCTACGACAAGGTCCACCTCGTGCCGTTCGGCGAGTACCTGCCCGCGCCCCTCGACGCGGCCTTGCGGGCGGTGGGCCTGCGCCAGTTCGTGGCCGTGCCGGGCGGCTTCTCGGCCGGGACGCTCGCCGGCCAGCGCATCCTCAACGTGCCGGGCCTGCCGCCGGTGGCGGCGACGATCTGCTACGAGGCGATCTTCCCCGGCGCGATCCTGCCGGCCGGCGCCACCGCCGCCGATCGGCCCCCCGGCCTGATCCTGAACGTGACCAACGACGCCTGGTTCGGCGACACGCCTGGCCCGCGCCAGCACCTGGCGCAGGCCCGCCTGCGCGCCGTCGAGGAGGGCCTGCCGCTGGTGCGCGACGCCAACACCGGGATCTCGGCGGTGATCGACGCGCACGGGCGCGTCGTCGCGCAGTTGCCGATCGAGCAGGAGGCGGTGCTCGATGCCGACCTGCCCGTCCGCATCCTCGGCGGCACCCTCTACGGCCGGGCCGGCGACTGGCCCTTCGCGGCGATGCTCGCCGCCTGCCTCGCGGGCGCCCTCCGGGCCCGGCGGCTCGCGTGAGGGCGGCGCGGCGCATCCCGCCCCTCCTGCTGACCTGCGGCCTGATGGCGGTGGCGTTCAACCTGCGCCCGGCGCTGAGCACCGTCGGGCCGCTGCTCTCGTCCATCCGCGCGGCGACGGGTCTCTCCGCGGCAGGGGCCGCGGTGCTGACCACCCTCCCCGTCCTCTGCCTCGGCCTCGCCTGCGCGCTGACGCCGCTGATCCTGCGACGGCTCGGCGCCGACCGCGGCGTGCTCCTCGGCATCGTCGTGGTCGCGGCCGGCCTGGCCCTGCGCGGCCTCGGCGGTGTCGCGGCGCTGTTCGCCGGCACCGCGGTCGCCGCCTTCGGCATCGGGCTCGCCAACGTGCTGCTGCCGGCCGTGGTCAAGCGCGACTTCCCCGGCCGCGCCGGGGCGATGACCGGGCTCTACACCATGACGCTCTGCCTCGGGGCCGCCGCCGGCGCCGGCCTCGCGGTGCCGCTGGAGCAGGCGATCGGCCGGGGCTGGCCGCTGGCGCTCGCGGTCTGGGCGCTGCCGGCGGTCGTCGCCGCCCTCGCCTGGGCACCGTTGAGCCGGGCCGTGCCGGCGCGGTCGTCGGCGGCCGCGCCGGGCCGGCTCCTGCGCGATCCGCTGGCCTGGCAGGTCACCGCCTTCATGGGCCTGCAATCCTCGCTCGCCTACGTGCTGTTCGGCTGGCTGCCGGCGATCCTGCAGGGGCGCGGGCTCCCGGCGCTGGATGCCGGCCTCGTCGCCTCGGTGGTGACGCTGCATCAGGCGCCGGGCGCCCTCGTCGTGGCGATGCTGGCCGCGCGCGTGCGCGACCAGCGCGGCTGGATCGTCGCGGTGCTGGCCGCGACGCTGACCGGCTTCCTCGTCCTCGCCTTCGGCCCGGAGAGCCTGCGGTTCCCCGCCTCCGGGCTCCTCGGCCTCGGCATCGGCGGCTGCTTCGGGCTGGGCTTGAGCCTCCTCGTCCTGCGCACCCGCGACGCCGCCTCGGCCGGCGCCCTCTCGGCGATGGCGCAGGGGATCGGCTACGTCTTCGCCTCGCTCGGCCCCCTCGGCTTCGGCCTCGCCCACGACGCCACCGACGGCTGGGTCCTCCCGGCCGCCCTGTTCGCGACGATCATCGCGGCGGCGGGCGTCGCCGGGATGGGCGCCGGGCGCGACCGGGCGGTCGGCGCGGCGGCCCGAGCCGCCGGCACGGCGTAGAGGCTTCCGGCCCCCGTCGGAGGGTCCCGCCCGCGCCGCCCCACGCGGTGATCTGCGGTTGCGCCGCAGCGACGGAGGCGGGCACCCGAAATGGCCGTTAACCGACCGGTTACCATGACGACCGAGCGCCTGCCGCCAGTGCGGCGCGCTTCCGCGCCGACCGGGCGCGGACCATGACCCTGATGACGTTGGCCTTGAGCGGATGGGCCGCGGCGAAGCCGCATCTCGACCTCTTCGGAACCCTCGGCCTGCTGCTCGGCTTCGCCGCCGGGATCCTGCCGCATCGGCGCCGGATGCTTCTCGCCTCGGCCGGATGCGCCGCCGCCTTCGGCCTGCACTACCTGCATCTCGGCGCGCTCACCGGCACGGCGATGTGCGCCATCGCCCTGCTGCAGAACCTCGTCTCGGCGCAGGCGATCGGGCCCGCGGGCCGTGCCGCCTGGGTGGCACCGCTCTTCGCCGCGACGACGCTGGTCGCCGCCGGGACGACGCTCGCGACCTGGTCCGGCTGGCCGTCGGCCTGCGCCGGGCTCGGCGCCCTCCTGGCGACGGCTGCCCGCCTCCAGGGCGATCCGCAGGGCATGCGGCGCCTCTTCCTCGGCGCCAGCCTGTGCTGGGCCGTCCACAACGGCCTGGTCGGCTCGGTCTTCGGGCTCACCTGCGACCTGCTGACCCTGTCGGGGCTGGCCCTGTCGCTGGTCCGGCATCAGCGGCGCCCGGCGCCGCGGGCGCTCCCCGCCACCTGAGGCCGCGCCGCGGCGGGCGCCGCCGCTTCCCCCCTCCGTCCCGAGGGGGCGCGACGCTCACGCCACGCGGATGTGGGTCGCCACCCGCGGCGGCTCCTCGGCGCCCGTCTCCGCTTCGAGGATGCGCATGTCGAGCCGGCCCTCGTCGTCGCGGAACACGTCGTAGACGACCCGGTCGACCACGGCGTTGCCGTCGCCGAAGATCAGCACGCGCGGCTTGTGGGCGATCACGTCGTCGACGCCGCCGTAGCTCGCCGAGGCGATGATGACCTCGTCGCCGACCTGGCAGGTGCGGGCGGCGGCGCCGTTCAGGACGCAGCAGCGCGAGCCGGCGGGGCCGTACAGCACGTAGGTGCTGATCCGCGCGCCCGACATCTTGTTCCAGATCTCGACGAATTCGAGCGGGTCGAGCCCCGCCTCGCGGCAGAGGTCGGCATCGAGCGTGATCGAGCCGTGATAGTTCAGGTCGGCGCCCGTCACGCGGATGCCGTGCAGCTTGGCCCGAACGAAGCTCTGCATCATGCTCCCCCGAGCCGGGCGACGTCGGCCCGGCGATGCGCGGCCGCACCTCCGAGACGGGGCGGTCGCGTCGCGCTTCCTACGGCGGCGCATGCCTGCGTGGCAATCGGCCGGTCGGGACGCTCCCCTGCCCCCCGCGCTACCCCTTGTGCCGCAGCCGGCTCGCGAAGAAGCCGTCGAGGCCGCCGCGCCGGATGTCCGAGCCTTCGAGGTCGGCCGGGAGCGTGCGCAGGTCGCCGTCGGCGTTGATCACGCCGTCGAGGCCGCCGACCTCGTCCGCCCGCACCGGCACCCGCTCGAACGCGGCGTTGCGCTTCAGGAAGGCGGCGATCTGGCGCTCGCCCTCCTCCTGCTCCAGCGAGCAGGTGCAGTAGACGAGGCGCCCGCCCGGCCGCACCAGGGTCGCGGCCTTGTCGAGCAGGCGCGCCTGGAGGAGGTGCAGTCGGATCAGGTCGGATTCGGTCTTGGTCCAGGCGACGTCCGGATGGCGGCGGATCGTGCCGGTGGCCGAGCACGGCGCGTCGAGCAGCACCGCGTCGAACGGCTTTGGGGGCTCGAAGGCGAGCGCGTCGCCGACGACCACCTCGGCGGTCAGCCCGAGGCGAGCGAGGTTTTCGGACAAGCGCTCCAGGCGCGGGGCCGAACGGTCCAGCGCGGTCACCACGGCGCCCCGGCTCGCGAGCTGCGCGGTCTTGCCGCCCGGCGCGGCGCAGAGGTCGGCGATGCGCTCGCCGGGCTGCGCGCCGAGGAGCCGCGCGGGGATCGCGGCGGCGGCATCCTGCACCCACCACGCGCCATCGGCGAAGCCGGGAAGCTCGGAGACCGGCACCCGCAGGTCGCCGAGCCGGAGCGAGCCGGTGGGCAGCGCCGCCGCGCCGAGGCGCTCGGCCCAGTCGCCGGCCTCGCCCTTCAGGGTCAGGTCGATCGCGGCGCCGGCCAGGTGCGCGCGGGCGATGGCGGCGGCTTTCTCCGGCCCGTAGGCCTCGCGCCAGCGCGCGGCCAGCCAATCCGGGATGTTGGCCTCGAGCGAGTCGTCGCATTCGGCCAGGATCGCCTCGCGCTCGCGCACGACCCGGCGCAGCACCGCGTTGACGAGGCCGGCGAGATGCCGCGCCTGCGGATCGGCCTTGGCCAGGCGCACCGCGAGGTCGACCGCGGCATGGTCGGGAACGGCGAGGTCGAGGATCTGGGCGGCGCCGGTGGCGAGCAGCGCGACGAGGCGCGGCTTGTCCTCGGGCAGGCCCTGCTCCATCCGCGCGGCGAGCGCGCGCCGGAGGAAGCCGAGGCGGCGGAAGGTGACCGTGGCGATGGCCCGCGCCAGACCGGCATCGCCGGCGTCGAGCCCCGCGACGCGGGACGCCTGGGCCAGCGCATCCTCCAGGGCGAGGGCGCGGTTCTTGCCCAGCAGGTCGGCGACGACGGCGTGCGCCACCCGGCGCGCGGCGAGGCCGGCGACGTCCGCCTCGACCGCCTCCGGTGCGGATTTCGTCGGCGATTTCGGCCCCGGGCGCGGACCCTTGGTCGCGCCCGCCGCCCGCGCCGGCCCGGACGCGTTGCGCCCTCTGCCCATGGATGCCACTTCCCGAAAGATCCTTCGTGCCGGCATGCTGCCGCCGGACCCCGATGCCCTCCCACTTGAGCGAGTCCGATGCAAGGTGAAACCAGCCGCGACGGGACCGACGAAGCCCGGACCGAACACGTCGAGGACGGCGGCGGGACCGCCCCCCGTCCCCTCACCCCGGCGGCCGCGCGCGCCCTGGCGGAGGCGGCCGAGCGCCGCAGGGCGATCGACGCGCGGGCCGCCGCGGTCTCGGCCGCCCCCGAGCGCCTCGGGCGCGGCGGCCTGGAGCCGGTCCGCTACGACGACTGGGAGGTGAAGGGGCTCGCCGTCGACTTCTGACGTCGCGCCTCGCCGGCCGGAACGACCGTGCCGGCCCGCTGTTGGGCTCGCGAAGCATACGGCGAGACGAGGGACCCGATGACGACCAAGGTATCGAGCAAGGATGCGCCGAGCGGCGCCGACGGCGAGATCGCGCTCGCGAAGGGCGCGCTGGTCGCCATGCGGATGTGGCGCGACGAGCCGCCGACCGACGACAAGCCGAGCACCACCTCGGAGCACGAGACCGTGGGCTACGTGATCGCCGGCCGGGCCAAGCTGGTGCTCGAGGACCGGACGGTCGCGCTGGAGCCCGGCGATTCCTACTGCGTGCCGGCCGGCATCGCGCACACCTACCACATCCTGGAGACCTTCACGGCGATCGAGGCGACGGCCCCGCCCGCCGCCTGATCCCGCGGGTTCCGGGGCGTTCAGCGCGTCACGTAGACCGGGGTGCCGACCGAGACGCGGTCGTAAAGGTCGACCACGTCCTGGTTGTACATCCGGATGCAGCCGTAGGAGGCCCAGGTGCCGACCGAGCTCGGGCGGTTGGTGCCGTGGATGGCGTATTCGCCGCCCGACAGCGTCATCGCGGCGGCGCCCATCGGGTTGTGCGGCGAGCCGCCGGCGATCAGGTTCGGCAGGCGCGGGTTGTCGCGCTTGACCTCGCTCGGCGGCGACCACGCCGGCTGCACGTACTTGCCGTCGATCGACTTGGTGCCGAACCACTGCTTGCCCGGCTTGCCGACCGCGACGGGGTATCGGATCGCGGTTCCGTCGCCGTTCACGAGGTAGAGCCGGCGCTGCGAGACGCTGATCACCACCGAGCCCGGCATCACCCCGTCCGAGAACGGCACCACCTCGCGTGCCAGGGCCGGCGCCCCCGCGACGAGACCGGCCAGCAGCGCGCCGCCGAGGCTCGTGGACACGTACTTCCTGACCGACATCTTGGGATCTTCCTGCAAAGCGTGACCGTTCGCTGCAGCAATAATCCACGGCCAAGCTCGGCGTTCCAGCTCATCCTGCGACGACTGCGGGCTTGCTCACCGTCTTCGGGGAAGACGGTAAAAAGCGCCGGGCTTCATCGTGATAAAGGCGATCGTCCGTCGAAAGACCTGCTTTACCGCTCGATCAGATCCAGCGCCGTCGCGTCCTGGGCCTGCCAGCCGTGGCGGACGAGCTCGGGGTCGGCATGCTCCTCGACGGGCCAGCCGACGCAGAGGTAGGCGACGAGGTGCCAGCTGCCCGGCACGTCCAGCAGCGCCGCGATGCGCGCCGGCTCGAGGATCGAGACCCATCCGGTGCCGAGGCCGCGGGCGCGGGCGGCGAGCCAGAAGGTCTGCACGGCGCCGACCACGGAGTAGCGCAGCATCTCCGGCATGGTCGCGCGACCGAGGCCGTGGCCCGCCTCGGTCGCCTCGTCGCAGAAGACGGCCAGGTGCACCGGCGCTTCGCGCAGGCCCGCGAGCTTCAGGGCGCGATACTGCGCCTGGCGGGCGTCGGCGTAGCGCAGGGCCGCATCGGCGTTGCAGCGCTCGAAGCTCGCGACCACGCCGGCGCGGCGCTCGGGGTCGGCGACGCGCACGAAGCGCCACGGCTGGCTGTTGCCGACGGAAGGGCTGCGATGGGCCGCCGCCAGGCTCTGGCGGAGCAGGGCCTCGTCCACCGGGTCGGGCCGGAAGCGGCGCACGTCGCGGCGCCACGCGAACAGGTCGTCGAGCGCCTGCCGGAAGTCGTCGTCGAAGCGGGGCGGGCGGGGGTCGGTCATGGTCGGTCCGCCTCATAGCGGGTTTTGCGCCTTCCCGCTGCCCGTGGGCCCCGGGGAGATCGAACGGGCCGGGCGGGCACAAAAAAAGGCCGCCCTCGCGGGCGGCCTGAAGTCCTTGGGTCTCGAAACCTCTGGGATGTCGCGTCGTGGGATCCGGTGACGCCCGAGGGCTGGGGAGCTCGGGATTCGGGCGTCGACGGGCACGACCCGACGAGGGTTCGGCCTTCGTTGTCGCGCCGCAACGCGGCTCGGGAAAGGCGTGATCGGGGCGAAAGCGCGGCATTTGTTTCTTGGGCGTGTCCCGTCCGCAACGAATCGGATCGCCGCCGCGGGACTCTTGCGGGCCGGCCACCCGAGGCCCATCCTCAGCGGCTGACGGCAAGACGACGGCGGCAGGCCGACGGCGGAGGAACGATGACCGAGCGGACGAGCGGCGAGATCCGGACAGACGATTCGACGGCCCGCGTGGTCCCCTTCCCGAGCCCATCCACCGCCCCGCAGATCGCGTTCGATCGGCACGAGCTGCGCACGATCTTCAACCTCTACGGCCGCCGAGTCGCGGAGGGGGAGTGGCGCGACTACGCCCTCGACTTCCGCCGCGACAAGGCGGTGTTCTCGATCTACCGCCGCACCTCCGAGATGCCGCTCTACCGGATCGAGAAGGACCCGAAGCTCGCGCGCCGCCAGGGCGCCTACGCCGTGGTCGCCGCGACCGGCGTGGTGCTCAAGCGCGGCACCGACCTCGCCCGCGTGCTCGCGGTGCTGGAGAAGCCCCTGCGGGCCGTGTGAAGCGTTCGGATTTTTGCGCGGCGATCCTTCGTCCGGTGCCGTCTTGGCCGATGGTACGCTCGCTGCGCGCCCGGATCGCGGCGCGGGGGCCCTTCCCCCGAGCAGGCGATCGGCCTCGCACATCTTCAGATTCCTTTTCCGGACCCTCCCCGTCATCCCGGGGCTGCGCAGGGCGGACATTGCCCGCTGGGGGAAGTGGCGCGGCGTAAGCGTAGCTCCCCCGGAACGAAGAAGGCCCCGGCGTTTCCGCCGGGGCCTTCTTCGTTCGTCCGGTCCGTCTTCGCTCAGCGGCGGTCGCCGAGGAGCGAGAGCAGGAACTGGAACATGTTGATGAAGTCGAGGTACAGCGTCAGCGCGCCGTTGACCGACATCTTGGCCGCCGCTTCGCCGTCGAAGCCGCTGGAGAGATACATCTCCTTCAGCTTCTGGGTGTCGTAGGCGGTGAGCCCCGCGAAGATCAGCACGCCGAGCACCGAGACGGCGAACTGCAGCGCCGACGAGGCCAGGAAGATGTTGACGATCGAGGCGATGATGATGCCGATCAGGCCCATCATCAGGAACGAGCCCATCCCCGAAAGGCTGCGCTTGGTGGTGTAGCCGTAGAGGCTCAGCGCGCCGAAGGTCGCCGAGGTGATGAAGAACACCCGCACCACGCTGGCGCCGGTGAACACCAGCAGCAGCGTCGACATCGAGGCGCCCATCACCGCCGCGAAGGCGAAGAACATCGTCCGCGCCGACGAGGCCGACATCCGGTCCATCCGCATCGAGAAGACCAGGATGAAGGCGAGCGGGGCGAACATCAGAACCCACTTGAGCGGGCTGTTGTAGAGCGTCTGGCCGAACGGGGTCAGGGCGAGGCGGCCGGTCGCAGTCGCGGTGGTGGCAGCCATGTTGAGGCCGAGCGCGACGAGGCCGGAGATGCCGAGCCCGACGACCATGTTGTTGTAGACGCCGAGCATGAAGGTCCGCAGGCCCTGGTCGAACGCGACCTGGGTGCCGGCCTGCGACGGCGCCTGGGCGCCGTAGCGGAAGGGAGAGTTGTCGAATGCCATGGGAGTGACCTCGGAAGGCTCGCTCGTGCGTGGTGTTTGAGACGAGGCCCACGCAGGGGACCTCTGGCGCCATCGAGCGCCTCGTGTCGGAATATGTTGCTTTCGGCCGCCCCGCACAAGAGCCCGGCAGAGCTTGAAAAAGCGCTTTCGATGAATCCCCGCGGGTGAAATTTGTTCACGAAGTCTGGGATTAAAGTTCGCTGCTACTTCGCCGACGGCTCCCGATGCCGTCGTTCACGATCGCGGCAAGCTCACACGGGGGATACGCAAGGGTCACGCCTGCCGCAGGTACGGTGCCGGCTTCTGGCCGAGGATGCGCCAAGTCCCGGCGAGCCCCAGCACCACGGCGAGCACCACCGCGGCCGCGGCCGCCGCCAGCGCCCCCGACAGGTCGAGGGCGAAGTCGAGGCGCATCACCCGGGTGACGATCACCCAGCCGGCGAGCGTGCCGGCGAGCAGCCCGAACAGGGCGGTGACGAGGCCGAGCGCCCCGTATTCGAGGCCGTAGGCGGCCAGCAGCCGTCCGCGGGTCGCGCCGAGCACCTTCAGCACCACGGCGTCGTAGAGGCGCGCCCGGTGCCCCGCGGCGATGGCGCCGGCCAGCACGAACAGGCTCGCCAGCACCGCCACCGCGCTCGCGCCGCGGATCGCCAGCACCAGCCGGCCGACGAGGTCGCCGACGGCATCGAGGGCGTCCTTCACCCGCACGCTGGTGACGGAGGGGAACGCCTTGGCGACGTCGCGCAGGATCCGGTTCTCGACCGCGCCGTCGGTGCCCCCGGGCAGGGTGAGCGTCGCCAGGTCCGAGTGCGGCGCGCCGCGGAAGGTGCCGGGGGAGAACACCATCACGAAGTTGATGCCGAGGTTGCGCCACTCGACCTTGCGCAGGTTGGCGATGGTGGCGGTGAGGTTCCGCCCGAGCACGTTGACGGTGACGCGGCTGCCGACCTTGAGGCCGAGGTTTTTCGCGAGATCCGCCTCGAACGAGACCAGCGGCGTCCTGGCTTGCTCCGCGTTCCACCACGTGCCTGCGGTGAGCGTCGAGCCCTCGGGCACGTCCTCGGCGTAGGTGATGCCCCGGTCGCCGTCGAGCACCCAGGCGGCGTCCTCCGGCGGGCGGATCTTCTCGGCCGGGACGTCGTCCAGCGCCACGATGCGGCCGCGCATCATCGGCACCCGCTCGATCTTGGCGCTGGGCGCCTGGCGCGCGAGGAAGTCGTGGAAGGCGCCCGAATCGGCGGCCGGGATGTCCAGGAAGAACAGGTTCGGCGCGCGCGCCGGAAGGGTCGCCGAGATGGTGCGGCGCACGTTCACGTCGATCAGGCTCAGGGTCACCAGCAGGGTCACGCCGAGGCCGAGGGAGAGGACGATGGCCGGCGTCAGGGCGCCGGGGCGGTAGAGGTTGGCCAAGGCCATCCGCGGCGCGGCCCGCCGCGGATGCGGCAGCCGGCGGGCGAGCGCCATCACGCCGACCGCGACCAGCCGCAGCAGGCCGAAGGCGAGGCCGGCGGCGGCGATGAAGATCAGCGCCACGCGCCGGTCGAAGGCGGTGCCGACGGCGAGCCCCACCAGGGCGGCGAGCGCCAGCGCCAGGATCGCCCGGTAGCGCGGGCGGATGCCGCTGGCTGCCGGGTCGACGGCGTCGCGAAACAGCCCCGAGACCGGGACGTCGTGGGCGCGCCCCAGGGGCGTGATCGCGAAGGCCAGGGCCGTGAGGAGCCCGTAGGCCGCCGCCTGGAGCAGCTCGAGGGGCGCCAGCGTCGGGTTCAGCGGCAGGGGCAGGCTGTCCCGGAACAGCGCGTCGAGGGCGAAGGGCAGCGCGGCGCCCACAGTGAGCCCGATCGCCGTGCCGAGCCCGGCGATCAGCATCACCTGCGTCAGGTACAGGGCGACGACCTTCGAGCCCGGCGCACCGACGCTCTTCAGGGTCGCGATCGAGGGGCGCTTGCGCTCGACGAAGGCGTTGACGGCGTTGGCGACGCCGACCCCGCCGACGATCAGCGCGGTGAGGCCGACCAGCGTCAGGAACTGGGTGAAGCGCTCGATGCTCTTGGAGAACCGCGGGTCGGCGTTGGTGCGCGCCCGCATCTCCCAGCCGGCCTGCGGAGCGGCCGCCGCGATCCGGGCGGCGGCGGCGTCGAGGCCCGCATCGTCGGCGCCGGGCAGCAGCAGCCGGTAGCTCCAGCGGTTGAGGCTTCCGGGCTGGACCAGGCCGGTGCGGCGCAGCGCATCCTGCGACACGATCAGCCGCGGCCCGAAGCCGATGCCGCCGGCGATCTTGTCGGGCTCCGAGACGAGGGTCGCGCGGATGGCGAAGGGCCGGCCGGCGAGCGTGATCCGGTCGCCGACCTTGAGGTCGAGGCGGGTCAGCAGCGCCGAGTCGGCGAGCGCGCCGTCGATCCCGTCACGCTCGGCCAGCAGGTCGGCGAGGGGCGCCTGCGGCTCGGTGACGAGCTCTCCGGCGGTCGGGTAGCCGGCATCGACCGCCTTCAGCTCGACCAGCGCCGCGCCCTCGCCCGCCACCGCCATGGCGCGGAGCGAGGCGACCACGTCGACACGCCCCTGCGCGTCGAGCACCGCGCGCTCCGGCTCCGTCGCCTCGCGGTTGATCAGGCTGTAGCTGAGGTCGCCGCCGAGGATGCGCTTGCCCTCGCGGCCGAGCCCGTCCGACAGCGAGCGCGAGATCGAGGCGACCCCGGCGATCGCCGCGACGCCGAGCGCGATGCAGGCGAGGAACACGGCGAAGCCGCGCAAGCCCCCGCGGAGCTCGCGCAGCGCGAGGCGCAGGGTCAGCGGCAGGCGCGGGGCGGGCGTCGGCCGGGGTTGGGAGAGGGTGCCGTGCATCAGGCCGCCACCGGCTCCTCGATCCGCCCCGAGCGCAGGCGCACGGTGCGGTCGCAGAGGCGGGCGAGCCCCGGATCGTGGGTGACGAGGACGAGCGTCGCGCCGCGGTCGCGCTTCAGCGCGAACAGCAGGTCGACGATCTGGCGGCCGGTCGCCTCGTCGAGATTGCCCGTCGGCTCGTCGGCGACCAGGATCGCCGGGTCCGGTGCGACGGCGCGGGCGATGGCGACGCGCTGCTGCTCGCCGCCCGAGAGCTGGGCCGGGTAGTGGTGCAGCCGGTGGCCGAGGCCGACGGCTTCGAGTTCCCGCCGGGCGCGGGCATGGGCGTCCGGCTTGTCGGCCAGCTCCAGCGGCAGGGCGACGTTCTCCAGGGCGGTCATCGTCGGGACGAGGTGGAAGGCCTGGAACACGATGCCGATCCGCCGGCCGCGGAAGCGCGCGAGCGCGTCCTCGTCGAGGGCGCCGAGGTCGGTGCCCTCGATCCGGATCGCGCCGGCATCGGGCCGCTCGAGGCCCGCCATCACCATCAGCAGGGTCGACTTGCCGGAGCCCGACGGCCCGACGAGGCCGACCGCCTCGCCGCGGCCGACGTCGAGCGAGATGCCGCGGAGCACATGGACGCGGGCGGCCCCCCGCCCGAGGCTGAGGTCGATGCCAGAGAGAGCGATGGCTGGCGTCCCGGACGCGGACATGGCAGGCGAGGTCTTGCCGGAAGAGGGGTTGTCGGCGGTCACGGTCGAGCCGATCTGTGGCGGATGGCGAACATGCGGGACGGAGATCACGGTTGGCGGACGAACGTTCGGTGCGCTCCGGCACGACCCGTGCCGGGCGATGCGCGCGGGCCCGATATGGCGAGCGCGACGGAGCCACGCCATGATGGCCGGCGCAGGGCGGCGCTGATGGCGCTCTTTGCCGCAGCGGGGCTGGTCCTGTCGATGGCGGGCCTCGCGCCGGCCAAGGCGGATCCGAAGCCCGAATCGAAGCCGATCCGGCTCGTCGCGCTCGGCGACAGCCTCACCGCGGGCTACCGCCTTCCGGCGGGCTCCGCCTTCCCGGCGGTGCTGGAGCGGGCGCTCGCTGCGAAAGGCCGGACGGTGACGGTCGCCAATGCCGGCGTCTCGGGCGAGACCGCCACCAACGGCCTCGACCGGGTCGACTGGTCGGTGCCCGACGGCACCGACGGGGTGATCCTGGAGCTCGGCGCCAACGACATGCTGCGCGGCACCGATCCCGCCGTGACGCGGAAGGCGCTGGAGGCGATCGTGACGCGGCTGAAGGCGCGCGGCATCCCGGTGCTGCTCGCCGGCATGCGGGCCTCGACCAACCTCGGGCCCGACTACGTCGCGCGCTTCGACGCGATCTACCCGGATCTCGCCCGGACCTACGACCTCGTGCTGTACCCGTTCTTCATGGCCGGCATGGTCGGCGACCGCGCCTACACCCTCGACGACGGGCTCCACCCGAACGCCAAGGGCGTCGACGTGATCGTGGCCGGCATCCTGCCCTCGGTCGAGACCTTCCTCGGGCGGCTCCCGGCCGGGGCTCGTTAGCGATGCCGCGCCTGTTCACGGCGCTCGGCCTCCCGCCGGAGATCGCCGCCGGGCTGGCGCCGTTCCGCGGCGGCCTGCAGGGCGCACGCTGGATCGAGCCGTCGGATCACCACGTCACCCTGCGCTTCCTCGGCGACGTGCCGGTCGCGCTTGCTGAGGACGCGGTCGAGGCGCTGTCGGAGATGCGGGCGCGGCCGGCGCTCGAGGTGGTGCTGGACGGCCTCTCGGTGTTCGGCGGCGACAAGCCGCGCGCGCTGCTCGCCAGCGTCGCCGCCACCCCCGACCTGATGGACCTCCAGGCCGAGCAGGAGCGCCTGATCCGCCGGGCGGGCGCCGAGCCGGAACGGCGCAGGTTCGTGCCGCACGTGACGCTGGCGCGCCTGCGCCGCGAGGCCACGCCCGAGGCGGTGGCGATGTACCTGTCGCAGGCGCCGATCTTCACGCCGCTGCGCTTTTCCGCGACGCAGGTGGTGCTGTACTCGGCGCGCGACTCGACCGGGGGCGGGCCCTACGTCGCGGAGGCGGCGTTTCCGTTCGCCTGAGCGGGGTCCTACAACCGCCGCAGCGCGACGCTCTCGATGCGGTGGCTCGCGCCCTTGGCCAGGATCAGGCTGGCGCGCTGGCGGGTCGGCAGGATGTTGTCGCGCAGGTTCGGCAGGTTGATCGTCGTCCACAGCCGGTCGGCGATGGCGAGCGCTTCCGATTCGGGCACCTCGGCGTACTTGCGGAAGTACGAGCGGGGGTCGCGGAACGCGGTCTGCCGCAGGCGCATGAAGCGCATCACGTACCAGCGGTGCAGATCGTCCTCGTGCCCGTCGAGGTAGATCGAGAAGTCGAAGAAGTCGGAGACGAACGGGATCGCGGTGCCGTCGCGCGGCAGGCGGGCCGGCTGCAGCACGTTCAGGCCCTCGACGATCAGGATGTCGGGGCTCTCGACCACCCGCTCCTCGCCGTCCACCCGGTCGTAGACGAGGTGGGAGTAGAGGGGAGCGGTGACGCGCTTCCGGCCCGATTTCACGTCGTGCAGGAACTGCAGCAGGGCGGCGGTGTCGTAGCTCTCGGGAAATCCCTTCCGGTCCATGATGCCCTGCGCGGCGAGCGCGGCGTTCGGCAGCAGGAACCCGTCGGTGGTGACGAGGTCGACCTTCGGGGTGTTCGGCCAGCGCGCGAGCAGCGCGGCGAGCACGCGGGCCGTGGTCGACTTGCCCACCGCCACCGATCCGGCGAGCCCGATGATGTAGGGCGCCTTGGTCTCGCGCTCGGCCATCAGGAAGCGCTGGGTCGCCTTGAACAGGCCCTGGCTCGCCGCGACGTAGAGCGCGAGCAGCCGCGACAGCGGCAGGTAGATCGCGACCACCTCCTCCACCGAGATCGGGTCGTTCAGCGATTGCAGGCGCTCGATGTCCTCCTGCGTCAGCGTCAGCGGCGTGTCGGCGCGCAGCTGTGCCCAGGATTCGCGGCTGAACAGGCGGTAGGGCGACAGCCGCTCCGACCCGTCGCCGGTGACCGGGTTCTGCCCCGTCACCGGGGTCTGGCCGGCGGCGAGCGCGGCCGCCTTCATGCCGGCGGCCTCGACGCCTTCTCGGCGATGCCGCTCTGCGCCGTGCGGCGCTCCAGCTCCGCCATCACCGCGGAGAGCTCGACGCCGCCGGCGCGCAGCAGCACCACGAGGTGGTAGAGCACGTCCGCCGCCTCGTTGGTCAGCCCGGCCTTGTCGCCCTGCACCGCGGCGATGGCGGCCTCCACCGCCTCCTCGCCGAGCTTCTTGGCGGCCTTGGCCGGGCCGCCCGCGAGCAGCTTGGCCGTGTACGATTGGTCGGGCGCGGTGCCGGCGCGGCTCGCCACCAGGCGGGCGAGGTCGTCGAGGGTGTAGGCGGACATAGAGGACCCGTGCGGCAGGGTTCGGAAACGACGATGCCGTCGCCGGAACCTGCGTCAACGGCGGGCGCCGGGCAAGCCGGGAGCCGGCACAGCAGCGCCTCGCCACCCGCATTTGCGCGACGGGCGGGTGGAATTGTCGGAAAAATGGTGCCGGATCCGGCCGCGGCCCCCGGCGTCTTCCCGATCTCGGGTCAGGCGTCCAGCCGCATCGCGAGGCCGGCCGCCGCCATGTGCGCCTTGGCCTCGGCGACGCTGGCTTCCCCGAAATGGAAGATCGAGGCCGCGAGCACCGCGCTGGCATGGCCTTCGGCGACGCCGGCCACGAGGTCGTCGAGCCCGCCGACGCCGCCCGAGGCGATCACCGGCACGGTCACCGCGTCGGCGACGGCGCGGATCAGCGCGAGGTCGTAGCCCGAGCGCGTCCCGTCCCGGTCCATGGAGGTGACGAGCAATTCGCCCGCTCCCTTGGCCGCCACCGTGCGGGCGAAGGCGATCGCGTCGAGGCCGGTGGGGGTGCGGCCGCCATGGGTGAAGATCTGCCACGCGTCCGGCTCGCCCGGCGCGGAGGTGCGCTTGGCGTCGATCGCCACCACGACGCATTGCGCGCCGAACTTCTCGGCGGCCCGCGCGACGAGGTCGGGATCGTTCACGGCCGCGGTGTTGATCGCGACCTTGTCGGCGCCGGCGAGCAGCAGCGCGCGCACGTCCGCCACCGCGCGCACGCCGCCGCCGACGGTGAGCGGCATGAAGCAGGCCTCCGCCGTGCGGCTCACCACGTCGAGCAGGGTGCCGCGCGCCTCGTGGCTCGCGGTGATGTCGAGGAAGCAGAGCTCGTCGGCCCCGGCCGCGTCGTAGGCCTTGGCCGCCTCGACCGGATCGCCCGCGTCGCGCAGCTCGAGGAACTTCACGCCCTTGACGACGCGGCCGTCCTTGACGTCGAGGCAGGGGATGATGCGGGTCTTGAGCACGCTGGGAGCCTTCAGGCGGTCGTGTCGTCGGGGTCGATCGCGAAGGGACGCGTGAGCATCTCGTCGTGAGTGTAGGGGCAGGTCTCGGGAAAGGTCTTCAGCGGAAGGTCGGTCTCGTCAGCCGCTTCGAGACGGGCGCGGCGGTAGGCGCGTTCCATCGCTTCCACCCGACGGCTCTTCAGGCCGGGACTGTCCGCCAGCTCGTCGGCCGCAGCCACCCGATGCGTCGCGATCGAGATCACCCAGCTTCGCGTCCGTCGCGATGGCTGGTGATCCCACTTGAGCATATGCAGCAGGACGATGCGCCACGCGCCGACGAGGCTGCTGAACTGGCTGCGACCCAAGCTCTCGATCTCCTCGGCGAGGTTCTCCCGATCGAGGCCGGCCAGGTCGCCCGCCCGGAGGCGTGCCCCCTGCTCCTGCGTCCAGGCGTAGAAGTCGTCCGCGTAGGCCGTCCCGGTCTCGGCCGGTCGCGCCGCCTTCGCCGAAGCCGTCATCGCCGCCTCCCGGCAAACCCTTGACCGGGCGAGCCTATCACGAAGCGCCGCCTCCGCGCGCCGCCCTGATCGCGAACAGCGCCGCGCGCGGGTCGATGCGGCCGTCGTAGAGGGCGCGCCCCGTGATCGCGCCGGCCAGCATCGCGCAATCGGGCTCGAGCAGGCGGTGCACGTCCTCGATCGAGGCGAGGCCGCCCGACGCGATCACCGGGATGCTCACGGCTTCGGCGAGCGCCACCGTCATCTCGATGTTGAGGCCCTTCAGGATGCCGTCGCGGGCGATGTCGGTGTAGATGATCGCCGAGACGCCGGCATCCTCGAACCGGCGGCCGAGATCCTCGGCGGTCATGCTCGAGGTCTCGGCCCAGCCCGCCACCGCGACGCGCCCGTCCTTGGCGTCGATGCCCACCGCGATCCTGCCCGGATGGCGCCGCGCCGCCTCGTGGACGAAGGCCGGGTCGCGCACGGCCGCCGTGCCGATGATCACCCGGGCGACGCCCTTCTCGAGCCAGCCCTCCAGCGTGCGCATCTCGCGGATGCCGCCCCCGAGCTGCACCGGGATGTCGACCTGGGCGAGGATCGCGTCGACGGCGGCCGCGTTCATCGGCGCCCCGGCGAAGGCACCGTCGAGGTCGACCACGTGGAGCCAGGAGAAGCCCTGATCGGCGAAGGCCCGGGCCTGCGCCGCCGGGTCGTCGTTGAACACCACGGCCTGGGCCATGTCGCCCTGCACGAGGCGGACGCAGTGCCCTTCCTTGAGATCGATGGCCGGATACAGGATCACGCGGACGCTCGTTTCTTCTGGTCGTTCGACGGAGGGCGCGGCGGTTACGGCCGCCAGCGCAGAAAGTTCGCGAGCAGGGCCAGCCCGAGATGCTGGCTCTTCTCCGGGTGGAACTGGGTGCCGGCGAGGTTGTCGCGTGCCACCATCGCGGTGACGGGACCGCCGTAGGCCGCCTCGGCGACGACCTCGTCCGGGCGATCCGCCTTCAGGGCGAAGCTGTGCACGAAGTAGGCGTGCAGCCCGTCCGGCCCGGTGCGGATGCCGTCGAGCAGCGGATGGTCGCGGGACGGCGTCAGGGTGTTCCAGCCCATGTGCGGGATCTTGAGCGTGGGGTCGGACGGCCGGATCGGGCCGACGTCGCCGGAGATCCAGCCGAGGCCTTCCGTGGTCTCGTATTCGAGGCCGCGCGTTCCCATCAGCTGCATGCCGACGCAGATGCCGAGGAAGGGACGCCCCAACCCGATGGCGGCATCGGTCATCGCCGCCACGAGGCCGGGGACGGCGTCGAGCCCGCGGCGGCAATCGGCGTAGGCGCCGACCCCGGGGAGCACGATCCGGTCGGCGCGCGCGACCGCGTCCGGATCGCCGGTGACGACGATGCGGGTCTCCGGCAGCCCGGCCTCGCGGGCCGCCCGCTCAAAGGCCTTGGCCGCCGAGTGCAGGTTGCCCGACCCGTAATCGATGATCGCGACGGTCTCGGCGCTCACAGTCGTTGTTCCTCGAAGACGCTCACCGGCCGCCCTGCGCGGGAAACAGGCCGATCACAGGCTCGGCCGCGCGGTTGCCCGCGAACGCGGTCGAGGCCCGGACGGTCGGCGCGGGGGCGGGGTCGAGCCAGCGCGTCATCGCCTTGGCTTCGGCCTCGTCGGCGTTGAAGGCCACCACCGCGTCGCGCGCCGGCCGGCCGTTGCGGGCGAGCGTCCAGCGCCGGAGCGAGGACGCCTCGAGCCCGATCAGCACCAGGACCAGCAGCGTGATCGCGGTGCCGGCGGCGGGCGACAGGCCGAGGCCGTAGCCGACGAGCGCGGTGGCGCCGAGCCCGGCCAGCACCAGCAGGGCTGCGAGCCAGAGGCGGTGATAGAGGAACCACAGCACCGAGAAGGCGAAGGCCGCCCACGAGAACCCGTCCGGCACCAGCTGCGCCCGGTCGAGGTCGTGCGCCTCGCCGGAGCGGGCCTCGTGCGGCAGATGGAGCGTGTAGCTGCGCATCCTCATGGCGACCCCTTCCCTTTCCTGTCGGCCGAACGCCGGATGCGGCTGCGCGAGCCCGCCGCGACGGCCGTCCGCGATCCTCGCCTACAGCGAACCCTTGGTCGAGGGAACGCGTCCCTCCTCGCGGGGATCGACCGCGACGGCCTTCCGCAAGGCGCGGGCCAGCCCCTTGAAGCAGCTCTCGGCGATGTGATGGGCGTTGTCGCCGTAGAGCGTCTCGACGTGGAGCGTGATGCCGGCGTTCATGGCGAAGGCCTGGAACCACTCGCGCACCAGCTCGGTGTCGAAGGCACCGATCTTCTCGACGCGGAAGGCGGTGCGGAACACCAGGAACGGCCTGCCCGAGATGTCGATCGCGACCCGGCTCAACGTCTCGTCCATCGGCATGTGGATGTCGGCGTAGCGGGCGATGCCGCGCTTGTCGCCGAGCGCCTTCGCGAAGGCCTGGCCGAGCGCGATGCCGCAATCCTCCACCGTGTGGTGCTGGTCGACGTGCAGGTCGCCGGTCACCCGCGCCTCGACGTCGAACAGGCCGTGCCGGGCGAACAGCTCGAGCATGTGGTCGAGGAAGCCGACCCCGGTGGCGATCCCGGTCTTGCCGGTGCCGTCGAGGTCGATCGAGACCGACACGTCGGTCTCCGCCGTCTTCCGGCTGATGCTGGCGCTGCGCATGGTCTTCGTGGGTGTTCGTTCGCCGGGCCGATGCGGCCGGCTTTCGTGCCTTCTAGTGCGGAAGCCGTCGCCGGGGGAAGGGCTCGGCTCAATCCTTGAGCACGCGCCCCGCCACCGCGTCGAGCTTGGCCAGCAGGTCCGGGTCGCGGTGGGACGGCGCCGTCATGATCGCGCCGTCGAGCGCCCGGTGCGAGCCGGCCGGGCAATCCTCGCGGGTCGCGGGCAGGTCGCGGGCGAGCCGCGCCACGAGGCGGGCGGCCTTGTCGGCGTTGGCCCGCGCCACCGCGACGACCGAGGCCACGTCGACCGCGTCGTGGCCTGGATGCCAGCAGTCGAAGTCTGTGACCATCGCGATGGTGGCGTAGGTGATCTCGGCCTCGCGGGCGAGCTTGGCCTCGGGCATGTTGGTCATGCCGATCACGTCGAACCCTTGCGCCTTGTAGCTCTTCGATTCGGCGAGCGAGGAGAATTGCGGCCCCTCCATGCAGACGTAGGTGCCGCCGCGATGCACGGCGATCCCCTCCGCCTCCGCCGCGTTCGCGATGCGCTTCTGCAGGTTCGGGCCGACCGGGTGGGCGAGCGAGACGTGGGCGACGCAGCCGTTCCCGAAGAACGAGGACGCGCGCCCCACCGTCCGGTCGACGAACTGGTCGACGAGCACGAACAGGCCCGGATGCAGCTCGTTGCGGAACGAGCCGCAGGCCGACAGCGCGACGAGGTCGGTGACGCCGGCCCGCTTCAGCGCGTCGATGTTGGCGCGGTAGTCGATGCCGGACGGGGAGAGGCGGTGCCCGCGGCCGTGGCGGGCCAGGAACACCACCTTGGTGTCCCCGATGCGCCCGATCCGCAGAGCGTCGGACGGCTCGCCCCAGGGCGACGCCACCCGCTCCTCGCGCACGTCCTCGAGCCCCGGCAGGTCGTAGACCCCCGACCCGCCCATCACACCGAGCACCGCTGCCGTCATGTCGATCGTCCGTTGTCGAAGGTGGCGCGTAGGAGCCGCTGCGGGGCTCCCTCTCCATGGGAAGAGGGGTGGGGTGAGGGGCGTGACCTCTCCGGACTGCGCACGCCCCTCATCCTGTCCTTCTCCCCCCGGGGGAAGGGACCCGCGCAGGTCTCGGCGAGGTTGAGATCTCCGCGTCCCGCTATCACGAACTGCGCGCGCGGCAAAAACGCGAACGGGCCCCGCGAGGGGCCCGTTCGGTCGTCCGTGGATCGATCGGGCGTCAACCCGCCTTGTGCAGCTCGGGCTGGAGACCGTGGACCTCGCCGCCGACGTCGGCCCAGACCCGCTTCTTGACGTAGTACAGCAGCCCCGAGAGCAGGATCAGGAACAGGATCACCCGGAAGCCGAGCGCCTTGCGCGCCATCATGTGCGGCTCGGCGGCCCAGGCCATGAAGGCCGCCACGTCGCGGGTGTACTGGTCGACCGTCTCCGGCACGACCGGCTGGCCGGCCTCGTTCTTCGGGTAGGTCACCTGGCCGTCGCTGATCGGGTTCGGCATCGCGATCAGGTGGCCGGGATAGTACTTGTTGTAGTGCACGCCGTCCGGCACGTCGGTGCCCTTCGGGGGCTCCTCGTAGCCGTTCAGCACCGCGTGGATGTAGTCCACGCCCTGCTCGGAATAGCCGACGAAGGGCAGCGCGTCGGTGATGAACCACGGGAAGCCGCGCTCGAAGGTGCGGGCCTTGGCCAGCACCGAGAAGTCCGGCGGCGCCTTGCCGCCGTTGGCCGCCGCCGCCGCCTGGTCGTTCGGGAAGGGCGGCGGGAACTTGTCGGCCGGGCGGCCGGGCCGCTCGAACATCTCGCCGGCGTCGTTCGGGCCGTCCTTGACCTGGTAGGTCGCGGCGAGCGCCTTGACCTGGCTCTCCGAGAAGTCGGGACCGCCCTCCTCCGCGAGGTTGCGGAAGTCCACGAGCTTCATCGAGTGGCAGGCGGAGCAGACCTCCTTGTAGACCTGGAACCCGCGCTGGAGCTGCGCCTGGTCGAAGCGGCCGAACACGCCGGCGTAGCTCCACTGGAGGCGGGGCGGCTGGTTGCCGCCATGCGCATCCTCGGCGGAGGCCGCCGAGGAGCCCAGCGGGGCGCCGAGGGAGAACGCCAGCAGGGAGGCGGCGAGAAGGCTCGAGAGTTTCATCGTCGGTTCCGGTCCTGCCCTCAGCCCTTGGTCGTCGGCGCCGCGGCGGCGCCCGCCGGCAGCCCGGACCCGCTCACCTGCTTGCCCGGCCCGGTCACGCTCTCCAGGATCGACCCGGGCAGCGCCTTCGGCGTCTCGATCAGGCCGACGATCGGCATCACGAGGAGGAAGTGGGCGAAGTAGTAGAAGGTGCAGATCTGCGAGGCGATGACGTAGCCGCCTTCCGGCGGCTTGGCGCCGAGCCAGCCCAGGATGACCGTGACCGCCAGGAACAGCCAGAAGAACTGGCGGTAGATCGGCCGGTAGTTGCACGAGCGCACCCGCGAGGTGTCGAGCCACGGCGCGAGCGCGAGGATCAGCACCGCCGAGAACATCAGGATCACGCCGCCGAGCTTCGACGGCACCGCGCGCAGGATTGCGTAGAACGGCAGGAAGTACCATTCGGGCACGATGTGGGCCGGGGTCACGGCGGGGTTGGCCGGGACGTAGTTGTCGGCGTGGCCGAGATAGTTCGGCTGGTAGAAGATGAACCACGCGAACAGGATCATGAACACCACGGTGGCGAACACGTCCTTGATCGTGGCGTAGGGGGTGAAGGGCACCGCGTCCTTCGAGGACTTGATCGGGATGCCGGTCGGGTTGTTCTGGCCGGTGACGTGCAGCGCCCAGACGTGGAGCACCACGACGCCCGCGATCATCCACGGCAGCAGGTAGTGCAGCGAGAAGAAGCGGTTGATCGTCGGGTTGCCGACCGAGTATCCGCCCCAGAGCAGGCTCTGGATGGTGTCGCCGACCACGGGGATCGCGGCGAGGATGTTGGTGATGACGGTCGCGCCCCAGAAGCTCATCTGGCCCCAGGGCAGGGTGTAGCCGAGGAAGGCGGTCGCCATCATCAGGAGGTAGATGATCACGCCGAGGATGTAGAGCACCTCGCGCGGGGCCTTGTACGACCCGTAATACAGCGCCCGGAAGATGTGCACGTAGACCGCGACGAAGAACATCGACGCGCCGTTGGCGTGGGCGTAGCGCAGCAGCCAGCCGTAGTTCACGTCGCGCATGATGTGCTCGACGGAGTTGAACGCCTGGGTCGCCGAGGGCTCGTAGTGCATCGCGAGCCAGACGCCGGTGACGATCTGGATGCCGAGGAAGGCGATCAGGATCGCGCCGAAGGTCCAGAAGTAGTTCAGGTTGCGCGGCACCGGGAAGGCGACGAACGACGAGTGCACCAGCCCGACGATCGGCAGGCGGGCCTCGAACCACTTCGCGAGGCGGCTCTTGGGGACGTAGGCGTTGGCGTGAGCGCTCATGGGCGGTCCCTCGTGTCTCAGGCCGCGGCCTTGGCTTCCTCGCCGATGCGGATCTTCGCGTCGGTCTGGAAGGAATAGGGCGGGATCGGAAGGTTGATCGGGGCGGGGCCGCGGCGGACGCGGCCGACCGCGTCGAACTGCGAGCCGTGGCAGGGGCAGGCCCAGCCCTCGAAGTTGCCCTGGTGGCCGATCGGCACGCAGCCGAGATGGGTGCAGTTGCCGTAGACCACGAGCCACTGGTCGTGGCCCTTCTTCACCCGCGTGCCGAAGGGAGCCGGATCGGAGAGCTGGCTCTCCGGGATCGCCTTCATGTCCGTCACCTCCTTCTCGGTGAGCTTGCGGACGAAGATCAGCTTGCCGCGCCAGAACACGTTGATGATCTGGCCGTCGGTGATCGGGGCGAGGTCGACGTCGATCGGCGCGCCGGCGGCGATGGTGGCGGCGTCCGGCGCCATCGAGGCGACGAAGGGCCAGGCGACGGCGCCGACGCCGACGGCGGCGCCCGCGCCGGTGGCCAGGTACAGGAAGTCGCGGCGGGTTCCGTCCGGGGCGGCGGTGCCGGTGGACGCGGCGGCGGAGGTGTTCGCCAAGGTCGTCAATCTCCCAGTGTGCCGTCGCCCGATCTCGTGGCGTCGGGCAGGTCGGCGGAGCGCTCCCGGGCGGATGGGAATCCGATCTCGCCCGCCGCGTCGGACCGCCCGTGCGGAGCGGACCAGAGCATCATCGTTCTAATCTGTGCAATGCGACCGCACGTCGCCCGAAGTCAAGCCAAGCTGTGCCGGAGGACGACACGGATCGGGTTTCCTATCGCGCGGGCGGCCCGGCGGGCCCGGGCCTGCGGTCCCGAAGCGCGGTCAGGCGGCGCCAGCGGGCGGTGAGCAGGATCGCGACGACGAACAGGCCGGCGCAGAAGCCGAGCCAGATCCCGTAGCCCTGCAGCCCCGCCCCCCAGCCGAGCGCCGCGCCGGCGGGCACGCCGATGCCCCAGTAGCCGCCGACGGCGATCAGCATCGGCACCTTCGTATCTTGCAGGCCGCGCAGCATCCCGAGGGCGACGGACTGGACCCCGTCGGCCACCGCGAACAGCGCCGCGAAGCCGAGCAAGCCGACCGCGTAGGGCATCACCGCGGCGTTGGCGGGTGCCTCGACGTCGAGGAACAGCCCGATCAGCAGGCGCGGCGCGCCGAGCTGGAGGCTGGCGCAGGCCGCCATGAAGCCGAAGCCGAGCGCCAGCGCGACGCGGCCGGCGAGCCGCACGCCCTGCGGGTCGTGCGCGCCGTGCCGCAGGCCGACGCGCACGGTGGCGCCCTGCGCGACCCCGTTCGGGACCATGAAGCAGAGCGCCGCGATCTGGATCGCCACCGCGTGCGCGGCGAGCTGGGCCGCGCCGAACAGCCCCATGCCGAGCACCGCCGCCTCGAACAGGCCGGCTTCCGCGAGCCCCGTCCCCGCCATCGGCAGGCCGAGGCGGAACAGGGCCGAGAGGCGCTTCGCATCGAAGCGCCAGACCCGGTGCAGCAGCCGGTACCGGCGCAGGCCGCGGTCGCGCAGGATCACCGCAACGAGCACGAGGAGGGTGAAGAACGCGGCGCAGGTGGTGGCGATGCCGACCCCGACCAGCCCCATGCCGAGGCGTCCGGGGCCCTCGAAGGCGAGCCAGACCCCGAGGCCGATATTGACCGGCAGCGCCATCAGGCTGGCGGCGAGCGGCCAGCTCGGGCGCTCCAGCGCCGCGAAGGTGCCGCGCAGCACCATGAACAGCAGGGCCGGCCACATCGCCCATTGCAGCGCGCGCATGTAGCGGCCGGCATCCTCGGCCAGCGCCGGCGGCTCGCCGATCGCTTCCAGCAGCGCCCGCGTGTGCCACAGCCCGAGCATCAGCGGGATCGCGACGAGGGTCGCGGCCCAGAACCCGGCCCGCACGAGGCGGCGCACGGCGTCCGAATCGGTGCGGTCGCGCCCGAGCGCCTCCGCGATCAGGGGCGCCACCGCCGAGGTCAGGCCGATGCCGCAGATGAACAGGATGAAGTACAGGCTGGTGGCCAGCGTCGCCGCCGCGAGCTCGGGCGCGCCGAGGCGGCCGAGCATCACCGTGTCGGCGGTGATCAGCCCGTGCTGGGCGAGGTTGGTGAGGACGAGGGGCGCGGCGAGCGCGAGGGTCGCGCGCAGCTCCGCGATCCACGGTCGCCGGACGGGAGGCCGCCCCTCCCCAGCCGAGGCCGCGAGGCCGAATGCCGGCATGTCTTGGTCTCTCGATGATCTGGCCGGCGCGGCCGCCCATTTGAATGAAGAGAGGTCCTATGCCCTCCCCGTCATTCCGGGCTCTGGTTCCGCGCGTTCTACCCCGGCAACGCGTCGGAAATCCGACGGGGCTCGGGTTTGGGCGCCCGGTCGGGCAGGAAGCCGCCGGACTGGCGCTCCCACAATCGGGCGTAGAGGCCGCCGCGGCCGATCAGCTCGGCATGCGTCCCCTCCTCGACGATGCGGCCCTCGTCGATGACCACGAGGCGGTCGAGCGCCGCGATGGTCGAGAGCCGGTGGGCGATGGCGAGCACGGTCTTGCCCTGCATCAGGGTGTCGAGGCTCTCCTGGATCGCCGCCTCGACCTCCGAATCCAGCGCCGAGGTCGCCTCGTCGAGGATCAGCACGGGGGCGTCCTTGAGGATCACCCGGGCGATGGCGATGCGCTGGCGCTGGCCGCCCGAAAGCTTCACCCCGCGCTCGCCGACCTGGGCGTCGTAGCCGCGCCGCCCCTTGTGGTCGACGAGGTCATGGATGAAGGCGTCGGCATGGGCGAGCTCGGCGGCGCGGGCGACCGCGTCCATGGTCGCGTCGGGGCGGCCGTAGGCGATGTTGTCGCGGATCGAGCGGTGCAGCAGCGAGGTGTCCTGGCTGACCATGGCGATGGCGCCCCGCAGCGAATCCTGCGTGACGCGCGCGATGTCCTGGCCGTCGACGGTGATGCGGCCGCTCTCGACGTCGTGCAGGCGCAGCAGCAGCGAGGTGATCGTGGTCTTGCCCGCGCCGCTGACGCCGACGAGCCCGACCTTCTCGCCGGCCCGGATGTGCAGCGACAGGTTCTCGATCACGTTGGCGTCGCCGCGGCCGTAATGGAAGCCGACGTTCTCGAAGCGGATGTCCCCGCCCGCGACCTTCAGCACGGCGGCGTCGGGCGCGTCGACGAGCCCGTGCGGACGACTGATCGTCTGCATGCTCTCCTGGATCACGCCGACGTTCTCGAACACGCCGCGCACGGTCTGCATCACCCAGCCCGACATCGCGAGCAGGCGCAGCACCAGCGCGAGGCCGGCGGCGGCCTCGCCCGTGGTCATGCCGCCGCGCTGCCACAGCATCAGGCACAGGGCGCCGGTGGCGAGCAGCAGGGCGCTGTTGAGGATGCCGAGCAGGGTCGTCGTCAGCGTCACCAGCCGGAACTGGTGCAGGTAGGTCCGGGTGTTGCTGTCGATCGCCTCGCGCACGGCCGCGCGCTCCTCGCGGTCGCGGGCGAAGAGCTTGACGGTGAGGATGTTGGTGTAGCTGTCGACCACCCGCCCGACCAGCGCCGAGCGGGTCTCGGCGGTGCGGTGCGACCGCTCGCGCGCCCGCGGCACGAACCACGCCGTCAGCCCGGCATAGGCCGCGATCCAGGCCACCACCGGCAAGGCCAGCCACACCGAGATCGACGAGAACAGGCCGACCGCGGTGATCGCGTAGATCGCCACGTAGAGCAGGGTGTCGATGAACACGACCGCGATCTCGCGCACCGCCGGGCCGACCTGGACGATGCGGTTGGCGAGGCGGCCGGCGAAGTCGCCCTGGAAGTACGAGAGCGAGTGGCTGAGCGTGTAGAGGTGGGTGCGCCAGCGGACCTGGTTGGTGGTCTGCGGCACGATGAGCTGGTTCGAGGCGACCTCGTGCAGCCAAATCGTGGTCGGCCGCACCACCACGAGGAACAGCGCGGCGAGCGCCAGCGCGAGCCCGTGATCCTGCAGCAGTGTCGTCCGGTCGGCGCCGTTCATCAGGTCGATGAACCAGCGCATCAGCAGGTAGAGCGAGGCCTCGACCGTGCCCGCCACCACCGCGATGACGAACAGGGCGGCGAGCGCGGCCCGCATCGGGCGCAGGTAGAACGCGGCGAAGCCGAGCACGGTCTTAGGGGGCATCCGCTCCGCGTCGAAGGGCGCGAACGGGTCGATGCGGCGCTCGAGCCAATCGAGGAACATGGTGTCACGGTGCTTTGCGTCGGGGAGGCGTGACCCTCATGTAAGCCCGCGGTCGTCCCGGCCAAGCGCGGAGCGATGCCGCAGCGCGTCGGGGCTGCCATGCGTCGGCACGGATCGGCGGTGCCGGCGTGGATTGGTCGGCGGCGCCGAAGCGGATATCCCCGGAGCATGCTCCGCCTCGCGCTCTACCAGCCCGACATCCCCCAGAACACCGGCACGCTGCTGCGCATGGCGGCCTGCCTCGGGCTCTCCGTCGAGATCGTCGAGCCGGCGGGCTTCGACGTGTCCGACCGTCACCTGCGCCGCTCGGGGCTCGACTACCTCGACCACGTCGCGATCACCCGGCACCGTTCCTGGGCGGCGTTCTCGGAATGGCGCCTCCAGGCAGGAATCCGCCTGGTGCTCGCCACCACCGCGGGCGCCCTGCCCTACACGGGCTTCGCCTTCCGCGACGGCGACTGCATCCTGATGGGCCGCGAATCGGCCGGCGTGCCCGAGGCGGTCCACGCCGCGGCCGACGCGCGGGTGGTGGTGCCGATCCGCGCCGGAATGCGCTCGCTCAACGTCGCGGTCGCCGCGGCGATGATCTGCGGCGAGGCGATCCGGCAGGGGGCCGGGCCGACGGCCTGAGGCGCCCGGCCCGCGCGCGCCCGACGGTGTCGCCGGGCGCCTCGCGCCGGTTCGCGGCCGTGGGCGGTGGCTCGCGCCCGCGCGATCGGCGTCACGCCGTCACGCCGGCGCGCGGGCCGCGAAGACCTCCTTGGCGGCGAACAGGCCGTTGAGGGCGGCCGGGAAGCCGGCATAGACCGCCATCTGCATGATCACCTCGGTGATCTCGTCGCGGGACAGGCCGACGTTCAGGCCCGCCTCGATGTGCACCTTCAGCTGCGGCGCGGCGTTGCCCATCGCCGTCAGCGCCGCGATCGTGGCGATCTCCCGCGATCGCAGGTCGAGGCCGGGGCGGCTGTAGATGTCGCCGAACGGGAACTCGATCAGGTAGCGGGCGAAATCCGGGGCGATGCCGGACAGCGCCGCGATCACGTGCTCCCCGGCCTGCCCGTCGATCTCAGCGAGCGCGCGGGCGCCCCGCGCGTAGCGGCTTTCCAGGGTCGGGCTCTGGTCGGTCGTCATCGTGCATCCCTTCGGTCGAGCAGGCATAGCCGGCGATCTTCGTGTCGAGGACGGCCAGGGCGTCCTGCAACGCGGCGACGTGCGCGCGGACCTGCGCGCGATGCCGTTCGAGCAGCAGGCGCCGTTCCGGAGCCGTCGCCGGTCCGGCGCGCCGCAGGGCCGCGTAATGCAGCATCGTCCGGATCGGCATGCCGGTGGTCTTGAGACGGTCGAGGAAGCCGATCCAGGCCAGGATCGACCCGTCGTAGTCCCGGTGCCCCGCGGCGTCCCGCTCGACGAACGGCAGCAGCCCGATCCGCTCGTCGTAGCGGAGGGTGTGGGCCGTCGGCCCCGAGCGTTTGGCGAGTTCGCCGATCCGCATGTGCCGCTTGCCTTTCGGCCCTTTGACCCTCTGACCCTTTGGGCCCTCGCCACGATGCCATCGAGGCTACGGCTTCGAGCGCGCTCGAAGTCAAGCGCGGGTCGAAGCCCGGTTTCGCGATGCGTGAATTGACGCCGCCGGGGCGGAGTGGGACATCCCGTCCATGACGATGCCGGACACCGAGAAAGCCCGCCCCCGCCTGCCCGAGGCCGACGTCACGGCGCTCAAGGCCGAGGCGACCGCGTGGTTCACGACGCTGCGCGACCGCATCGTCGGCGCGCTCGAGACCTTGGAGGCCGAGGCCGAGGGGCCGTTCCATCCGGACGCACCCGCTGCGGCCGGGCACTTCGAAAAAACCCCCTGGGAGCGGACCGACCACACCGGCCGGCCCGGCGGCGGCGGCACCATGGCGATGCTGCACGGCCGGGTGTTCGAGAAGGCCGGCGTCCACGTCTCGGCGGTGCACGGCGAGTTCGCGCCGGAGTTCCGCGCCCAGATGCCGGGCGCTGCGGAGGACCCGCGCTTCTTCGCCACCGGCATCTCGCTGATCGCGCATCCGTGGAACCCGAACGTGCCGACGGTCCACATGAACACCCGCTTCGTGGTGACGACGAAGACGTGGTTCGGCGGCGGGGCCGACCTCACCCCGGTGCTCGAGCGCCGGCGGACGCAGGACGACCCCGACACGCGGCACTTCCACGCCTGCCTCAAGGCAGCCTGCGACGCCCACGCCCCGGCGGCGAACTACGACAAGTACAAGCAGTGGTGCGAGGAATACTTCTACCTGCCGCACCGTAAGGAGCCCCGCGGCGTCGGCGGGATCTTCTACGACTACCACTGGACTGGCGACCCGCAGGCCGACCTCGCCTACACCCGCGACGTCGGCGGCGCCTTCCTCGCGGCCTATCCCGAGATCGTCCGGCGCAACGTCGCGACGCCCTGGACCGAGGCCGACCGTCTGGAGCAGCAGGTGCGGCGCGGGCGCTACGTCGAGTTCAACCTGCTCCACGACCGCGGCACGATCTTCGGCCTGAAGACCGGCGGCAACGTCGCCTCGATCCTGTCGTCGCTGCCGCCGACCGTGCGCTGGCCGTGAGCGACGACCTCCCCAAAAGCTTCGCCCCGCAGCAGGACGCGGCGCTGAAGGCCATCGCCGCCTGGCGCAAAGACAAGGGCGCCGCCCAGGTGTTCCGGCTGTTCGGCTACGCCGGCACCGGCAAGACCACGCTGGCCCGCCGCATCGCCGACGACGTCGACGGCTCGGTGGTGTTCGGCGCCTTCACCGGCAAGGCGGCCTCGGTGATGCGCCAGAAGGGCTGCCAGGACGCCGCGACGATCCACTCGCTGATCTACCGCACCAAGGAGACGGAAGAGGGCGGCCCCGCCTTCTCGCTGAACCGCGCCGGGCCGGCGGCCAAGGCCGACCTCATCGTCATCGACGAGTGCTCGATGGTCGATTCCGACCTCGGCCACGACCTGCTGTCGTTCGACAAGCCGGTGCTGGTGCTCGGCGACCCGGCGCAGCTGCCGCCGGTGCGCGGCGGCGGCTTCTTCACCGAGGCCGAGCCCGACGTGATGCTGACCGAGGTCCACCGCCAGGCCAAGGACGACCCGATCGTGCGCATGGCGATGACGGTGCGCGAGGGCGGCCGGCTCGCGCTCGGCGAGTACGGCGCCAGCCGCGTGGTCTCGCGCCGCGCCATCGACCCGACCCAGGTGCTCGACTGCGACCAGGTGCTGGTGGGCATGAACAAGACCCGCCGTCTCTACAACGGGCGGCTGCGGGAGCTGGCCGGCCACGTCGACCCGATGCCGGCGGTGGGCGAGAAGCTGGTCTGCCTGCGCAACGACCGCACCAAGGGCCTGCTCAACGGCTCGACCTGGACCGTGCAGGCCCTGCGCGCGCCGCCCCGCCCCGACACGATCCGCCTCGACGTGGTGCCGGAGGACGACGCCGGCATGCGCAAGCGCGCCATCGACATCAAGGTTTTACGCGCCGTGATTTCCGGGTCCGATGAGGAGATCCCGGCCTTCCTGCGCCGGGAGACCGACGAGTTCACCTACGGCTACGCGCTCACCGTCCACAAGGCGCAGGGCTCGCAGTGGGACAAGGTGGTGCTGTTCGACGAATCGTTCGCCTTCCGCGAGCACCGGGCGCGGTGGCTCTACACCGGCCTGACTCGCGCGGCGCAGGCGATCACGGTGGTGGTGTAGGACCGGCTCTTCCCTTCCCCGACGGATCTCGTGCTCGCCCGAGATCCGCACCCTGTGTGCCCAAGTCGGGCAGGCCCGACTTGGGTGCGGGGGGGAGGGCTTGCAGTCTCAGAGCTTCGTCCCGAAGATCTCCGCCACCTGCGGGATGTCCTTGTCGCCGCGGCCGCACAGGTTCATCACCATGAGATGGTCGGCCGGCTTCTTCGGGGCCATCTCCAGCACCTTGGCGAGGGCGTGGGCCGGCTCCAGCGCCGGGATGATGCCCTCGAGCATCGAGCACAGCTTGAACGCGCCGAGCGCCTCCTGGTCGGTGGCCGAGAGATAGGTGACGCGGCCGGCCTCGTGCAGCCAGGCGTGCTCGGGGCCGATGCCGGGATAGTCGAGGCCGGCCGAGATCGAGTGCGCGTCCGCGATCTGCCCGTCGTCGTCCATCAGCAGGTAGGTGCGGTTGCCGTGCAGCACCCCCGGCCGTCCGCCCGAGAGCGAGGCCGCGTGCAGGCCCGACGAGACGCCGTGGCCGGCGGCCTCGACGCCGAAGATCTCCACGTCGCGGTCGTCGAGGAAGGGGTGGAACAGCCCCATCGCGTTCGAGCCGCCGCCGATGCAGGCCACGAGCGAATCGGGCAGCCGCCCCTCGGCCTCCAGCATCTGCTCCTTGGTCTCGCGGCCGATGATCGACTGGAAGTCGCGCACCATCGCCGGATAGGGGTGCGGGCCGGCGACCGTGCCGATGCAGTAGAACGTGTCGGCGACGTTGGTGACCCAGTCGCGCAGGGCCTCGTTCATCGCGTCCTTCAGGGTCTTGGTGCCGGACTCGACCGGGATCACCTCGGCGCCGAGCATCTTCATCCGGAAGACGTTCGGGGCTTGGCGCGCCACGTCGACGGCGCCCATGTAGACCACGCAGGTCAGGCCGAACCGGGCGCAGAGGGTCGCGGTGGCGACGCCGTGCTGGCCGGCGCCGGTCTCGGCGATGATCCGCTTCTTGCCCATCCGGCGGGCGAGCAGGATCTGCCCGAGGACGTTGTTCACCTTGTGCGAGCCGGTGTGGTTCAGCTCGTCGCGCTTGAAGTAGATCTTCGCGCCGCCGCAATGCTCGGTCAGCCGCTCCGCGAAGTAGAGCGGGCTCGGCCGGCCGACGTAGTGCTTGAGGTAGCCGTCCATCTCGGCCTGGAACCCCGGGTCGGCCTTGGCCGCGGCGTAGGCCTCTTCCAGGGAGAGGATCAGCGGCATCAGCGTCTCGGCGACGAAGCGGCCGCCGAAGATGCCGAACCGGCCGCGCTCGTCGGGGCCGGTGCGGAACGAGTTCGGAGGGGGAGAGAGGGTCACGGATCGCGTCCTTGTTCGCGAGGGTGGGGTCGCGACGCGGTGATCGCGAAGGGCGGTCCGGGTGCGTGGCGCACCGGGCGCGCCGGGTCGCGTCCGGTTTGCGGTAGGATCGCCCCGCGGGTCAACACGCGCCCGCGCATGGCGGCCGGGGCCGACCGTCGCGGCGGGACGAAAAAGGGCCGGGCGTCGCCGCCCGGCCCTCGTTGTCCGATCCCGTCCGTGCCGGGCTATTGCGGCTTGTCGGCGGGAACGCCCTGCTCGCTGCCGTTCGCCTTGAGATCCTGGGCCTTCTGCTCGGCCGCGGGGTCGGCCTTGGCCGGCGCCTCGGTGGTCGCGGGCGCCGGCGGCGCGGTCGGCGCAGGCGCCGTGTCGGCGGCGGGCGACGGCCCGCTGCTCTCGGGCGCCGACTTCTGCTCGACCGCATTGCGGTTCTCGGAGCCGGCGCCGGCGGGCGCGCCGGGCGGCTTCTCGGTCACCGGCTTGGCGCCCTCCGCCTTGGTGTCGGCGGGCTTGGCCGGGCTGTCCTTGCCCTCGGAGGCCTTGCCGGCCGCCGGCTTCTCGGAGGTCGGCTTGTCCGCCGGCTTGGCTTCGGCGGGCTTGGCTTCGGCGGGCTTGGCGTCGGCCGGCTTGTCGGCGGGCTTGGCATCGGCCGCCTTCTCGACCGCCGGCAGCGGCTTGGGGCTGTCCGACAGGGTGTGGAGGTAGGCGATGACGTTGGCGCGCTCCTGAGGCGAGCCAATGCCGGCGAACGCCATCTTGGTGCCCTTCACGTAGGCCTTGGGGCTCGTGAGGAACTCGTCGAGGTCGGCGTAGGTCCAGGTGCCGCCCTTCTCCTTCATGCCGGCCGAGTAGTCGAAGCCCTCGTGGCTGCCCTTCTTGCGCTCGACCACCTCCCACAGGTCGGGGCCGACCTTGTTCGGGCCGCCCTTCTCGAAGCTGTGGCAGGCCTGGCACGCCTTGGTGCCGCCCTGGCCCTTCTCGACGTTGGCGGAGGCCAGCCGCACGGCGATCGGCTCGACCTTGGCGGCCTCGGGCGCCGCGGCGCTCTCCTCCTTGGCCTCGGGCAGGTCGTAGCCGGCCTTGCCCGCGGGCTTGGGATGGTAGATCAGCTCGGCGACGAAGCCCGATCCGGCCACCAACAGCAGGGCGCCGAGCACCGCACCGGCCACCTTGTTCAGCTCGAACGAGTCCATGCTTTCTTCAACTCCTGTCGCGCTGCGCGGCGGGCGAATCCGCGCCCGGCCTGCCGGCGCCGGACTTTGGAAGATTTCGAGGGTGCTTAGCCGCTCGAAGCCGACCTTGACAATGGCGGAATGGGTGACAGTCGGCACACGATTGGTCGCACGCCGCCGCCCGCCTCGACGCGCCCGGGCGGCGCGAGTGCCCGCGCCGCGCGCCCGAGGCCCGGCGCACGGCTTCGATGACAAGCCGGCGGGCGCCTGTTAAGCACCGGCCCGCGCCCCGGCCGCCGTCCTGCAGATCGCCCGTCGATGTCCGATCCCCTCGTCCTGATCCCCGCCCGCCTCGCGGCGACGCGGCTGCCGAACAAGCCCCTGGCGCTGATCGCCGGCGAGGCGATGATCGTGCATGTCTGGCGCCGCGCGGTCGAGGCCGGGATCGGGCCGGTGGTCGTCGCCACCGACACCGCCGAGATCGCCGCCGCGGTCGAGGCGGTGGGCGGCGTCGCGGTGATGACGCGGGCCGATCACCCGTCGGGCTCCGACCGCCTCGCCGAGGCCCTGGAGATCGTCGACCCGCAGGGCAACCACGACGTCGTCGTCAACGTGCAGGGCGACCTGCCGACGATCGATCCGCGAGCGATCGGGGCGGCGGTGGCGCTGCTCGCCGACCGCGCGGTCGACATCGCCACGCTGTGCGCGCCTATCGTCGACCCGGCGGAGGCCGAGAACCCGAACGTGGTCAAGCTCGTCGGCCACACGGTCGGGCCGGAGCGCCTGCGCGCGCTCTACTTCACCCGCGCCCGCGCCCCCTGGGGCGACGGGCCGCTGTTCCACCATATCGGCCTCTACGCCTATCGCCGCCGGGCGCTGGCGCGCTTCATGGCGCTGCCGCCGGGCGAGCTCGAGACCCGCGAGAAGCTGGAGCAGCTCCGCGCGCTGGAGGCCGGGATGCGCATCGACGCCGCGATCGTCGACGACCTGCCGCTCGGCGTCGACACCCCCGCCGACCTGGAGCGCGCCCGCGCGCTGCTCGGCGCCCGCCGCCTCAACTGACCGTTGCGATGACCGATCCGAAGACCATCAGCTACCAGGGCGAGCCCGGCGCCAACTCGCACATCATCTGCGCGGAGGCCTACCCGGACTGGACCGCCCTGCCCTGCCCCACCTTCGAGGACGCCTTCGCGGCGGTCACCGAGGGCCGTGCGCAGGCGGCGATGATCCCGATCGAGAACTCGATCGCCGGCCGCGTCGCCGACATCCACCACCTGATCCCGACCTCGGCCCTGCACATCGTCGCCGAGCACTTCCTGCCGATCCACTTCCAGCTCATGGTGCTGCCGGGCACGCGGATCGAGGACCTGCGCTCGGTCCACACCCACGTCCACGCGCTCGGCCAGTGCCGTCGCATCATCCGGCGGCTCGGCCTCAAGGCGGTGGTGGCCGGCGACACCGCGGGCGCCGCCCGCGAGGTGATGGAGGCGGGCGATCCTTCCCGCGCGGCGCTGGCGCCGGCTCTGGCGGCGGAGGTCTATGGCCTCGACATCCTCGCCCGCGACGTCGAGGACGAGGCCCACAACACGACGCGCTTCGTGGTGTTCCGCCCCGAGGCCCTGCCGGTGGCGGCGGGCGACCGCCCGATGGTGACGAGCTTCGTCTTCCGGGTGCGCAACATCCCGGCCGCGCTCTACAAGGCGCTCGGCGGCTTCGCGACCAACGGCGTCAACATGTCGAAGCTCGAGAGCTACATGGTCGACGGCGAGTTCACCGCGACGCAGTTCTACGCCGAGGTCGACGGCCATCCCGAGGAGCCGGGCCTCGCCCGCGCGCTGGCCGAGCTCGCCTACTTCTCGCGCGAGCTGCGGATCGTCGGGACCTACCCGGCCCACCCGTTCCGCGACGCGGCGCGGCCGGCGGCGGAGTAGCTCACTCCCGCCCGATCACCCGGTCGACCACCACGTCGGACCAGAAGCCCGGCCGGAAGCCGCGCTTGAGCGCCTCCGGGTCGTAGACGGTCTCGACCCAGGTCAGGAAGTCGAGCCCCTGCCCTGCGCCCTCCAGGGCGTAGCGGGCGAAGAACGCATCCAGGATCCCGGTCTTGGCGAAGCGGAAATGGCCGTAGCGGGCCGAGAGCTGGCGCGCGGCCTCCGCCACCGGGCGGTCCTCGTGCAGGATCAGGTAGAGGGCGGCGCCCAGGCCCGCCCGGTCGGCGCCCGACTTGCAGTGCATCACCGCCGGGTATTCGAGGCCGGCGAAGAAGTCGCGCGCGGCCAGGATCGTCTCGCGGGAGGGCGCCTCGCGCGAGCGCAGCACGAACTCGACGAGCTTGAGCCCCTGGCGCTCGCAGGCCTCGCGCTCCAGCGGCCAGGAGCCGTGCTCGCGCCCGCCGCGCAGCGAGACCACGGTGCGGACCCCCTCCGCCCGGAAGCGCGCCAGCTGGTGCGGGCCCGGCTGGGCCGAGCGCCACATCTTGCCCGTGCCGATCCGGTGGCGGTTGAGATAGGCCATCCGGAAGATGCCGTGATCGACGAACAGCATGTTCGCCCAGGCGCCGAGCCGTGCCGGCGCGCCGCTGATCGGCCGCGCGAAGCGCTCGATGCGGGCCATGCGCCGGGCGTAGCGGGTCTCGGGGCTGAGGAAGCGGTTGAACACGGGCTCTCGCGGTGGTGGCGAGGGGCAGGCTCTATCAGCGCGCCCCCGGGCGGGCAATTCGGCATCTCCCTTGCCTGTGCCCGTCGCGAAGGGCGCTTGGCTGCCTTCTGTTCGCCCCGATCGGGGGCGAACCTGACGGCCTGCCGCGGGTTGCCCCCCGCCAACCGCACGATCGAACCGAAGGGTCCGGCCATGAGCACCCGCACCACGAGCATCCGCCGGGCCCGCAACGCGGATGTCGGCGCGCTGTCGGCGGTGTTCGATGCGGCCTGGCGCGAGGCCTATCGCGGGATCATCCCGGGCGTCGCGCTGGAGCGGCTGATCGCGCAGCGCGACGGCGCGTGGTGGCGCGCCGCGCTCAAGCGCGGCCGGCCGATCGCGGTGGTCGAGACCGCCGACACGGTGGTCGGCTACGCCGGCTACGGCCGCGCCCGCAGCCGGTCGCTCGGCGTCGAGGGCGAGGTCGACGAGCTCTATCTCCGGCCGGAATACCAGGGCGTCGGCCTCGGGCGGCGCCTGTTCCTGGCGGTCCGCAACGACCTCGCCGACCACGGCCTGGCGCGGATCGGCGCCTGGACGCTGGAGGACAACGCCCGCGCCGCCGACTTCTACGCCGGCCTCGGCGGGCGACCCGGCCCGCGCGCGCTCGACCGCTTGGCCGGCGTGCCGCTGCCGAAGGTCGGCTACCTGTTCGGCTGACGGTTCTTCCCGTTCGTCGCGGCGTGCGGCGCGGCGCGGATTTGCTTCGCGCGCCAAGGGCTTTATGAGACCCGCGCAACGGGGCGAGGCCCCGATCTTCCGGGATGCGCCAGCGCCATGATCATCGACAACATCTCGATCGGCAAGAACCCGCCGCACGACGTCAACGTCATCATCGAGGTGCCGCTCGGCGGCGAACCGATCAAGTACGAGATGGACAAGGAAGCCGGCGCGCTCGTCGTCGACCGCTTCCTCTACACCCCGATGTTCTACCCGGGGAACTACGGCTTTATCCCGCACACCCTGTCCGGCGACGGCGACCCCTGCGACGTGCTGGTGGCCAACACCCGCGCCGTGGCGCCCGGCGCGATCATGAGCGCCCGCGTGGTCGGCGTGATGGTGATGGAGGACGAGGGCGGCGAGGACGAAAAGATCATCGCCGTGCCCTCGCGCCACCTCACCAAGCGCTACGACCGGATCGAGAACTACACCGACCTGCCCGAGATCACGATCCAGCAGATCCAGCACTTCTTCGAGCACTACAAGGATCTCGAGCCCGGCAAGTGGGTCAAGTTCGTGCGCTGGGGCGACAAGGCCGAGGCGCACCGCCTGATCCACGAGGCGATCGACCGCGCCAAGAAGGCCAAGGCCTGAAGGGTTTCCCCGGGCCGATCGAGGCCCGCGCCCGGCTCCCTTCCCCGCGGACGGGGAGAGAGCCGGGCGCTTCAAAGAGATGACGTGAGACGTCAGAGCGCCTCGCCGCGCAGCAGGCGCGGCTGGGCGCCGCGCGCGCCGGCGGCCTCGCCGACGAAGAAGCGCTTGAGGCCGGGCATCCGGTCGACGAGGCCGAGGCCCAGGTCGCGGGCGATCCGCAGCGGCAGGGCGTCGTTCGAGAACAGCCGGTTGAGCCAGTCGGTCGCCGCCGCCATCGCCAGCGTGTCGAACCGGCGCGCCCGCTCGTAGGCGACGAGCACGTCCGCCGCACCGGGATCGAGCCCGAGGCGCAGGGCGCCGGTGACCGCCTCGGCGAGGGCTGCCGCATCCGCCAGGCCGAGATTGAGGCCCTGGCCCGCGATCGGGTGGATGACGTGGGCGGCATCCCCCAGGAGCGCGAGGCGTTCGGCGCGGAAGCGCCGGGCGATGCCGAAGGCGAGCGGATGGGCGCTCGGGCCCTGCTCCAGGGCCAGCCGCCCGAGATCGGGCGTGAACCGGCGCTCGATCTCGGCCAGCACCGCGTCGGGCTCGCCCCCGAGCAGGGCGTCGACGTCGGCGGCCCGCTCGGTCCAGACGATCGAGGAGCGGTGCCCTTGCGGCCCGTCGGCCAGCGGCAGGATCGCGAACGGCCCGCTCGGGAGGAAGTGCTCGGTCGCCCGGCCCCCGTGCGGACGCGCGTGCCGGATCGTCGCGACGATGCCCGTCTGCGGGTACGACCAGCCGACCCAGCCGATCCCGGCCGCCTCGCGCAGGCGCGAGCGCGCCCCGTCGGCGGCCACCAGCAGCGCGGCCCGGAGGGTGCGGCCGTCGGAGAGGGTGGCGCGGATCGCGTCGCCGTCGGGCTCCGCGCGGGCGATCCCGACCGGGTCGAGCGCGACGCCGGCCGCCGCGCAGGCCGCGCGGAGCGCCGCCGCCAGCGTCTCCGCCTCGACCATGTGGGCGAAGGGGCCGTCGGAATCGCGCGGCGTCTGCGCGAAGGTCAGGAAGACCGGGCGGACCGGGTCGGCGAGCCGGCTGTCGCTGATCGCCATCTCGGTGATCGGCGCGGCCGCCGCCCCGAGCCGGTCCCAGATCCCGAGCCGCTCCAGCATGCGCCGGCCGCCGGCCGCGATAGCGAAGGCCCGGCCGCGCTGCCGCTCGGCCGCGCGCGGAAGGCCCGGATCGCAGACCGTGACGGCGAGCGCGTCGCCGTGCGCCTGGCGCAGCGCCAGGGCCAGCGACAGGCCCGGGATGCCTGCGCCCGCGAGCAGCAGGTGGCGGCTGCCCGGGCGGGTCGTCGAACCCCTCATCGCCTCGTCCTCATCGTTCCCTCGCGCGAGGAAGTGACACCGCTTCCGCCCGCAGGCAACGCGCGGGCTCGTCCGGCGGGCGCAGGGAAGCGCGGTCGCACCGCGAGCCCGATGGCGAGGCAGGCCGCGCGGATGCTATGGCGGACGCCTCCTCGCCCCGAAAGCCCGCCGCACAGCCATGCCGACCGATCCCGTCCCGCCGACCGATTCCGGCATCGTCGCCGAGCTTCTCGCCATCCTCGACCTCGAGCGGCTGGAGACCGACCTGTTCCGCGGCGTCAGCCCGCGGAACGGCTGGAAGCGGGTGTTCGGCGGGCAGGTGGTGGGTCAGGCGCTGGTCGCCGCGACCCGGACGGTGCCGAGCGCCCGCGCGCCGCACTCGCTCCACGCCTACTTCCTGCTCGGCGGCGACCCGAGCGTCCCGATCGTCTACGAGGTCGAGCGCATCCGCGACGGGCAGAGCTTCACCACGCGCCGGGTCAAGGCGATCCAGCACGGGCGCGCAATCTTCGCGATGACCGCCTCGTACCAGGTGACGGAAGCCGGCCACGCCCACCAGGCGGCGATGCCCGACGCGCCGCCCCCGGAATCGCTGCCCGACACCAAGTCCCTGCTCGCCAGGGGCATGCCCGGCATCCCCGCGGCGGTGGCCGGCTATTTCGGCCGTCCGCGCCCGATCGAGCTGAAGCCGGTCGACCTGCGACGCTATCTCGAAGGCGGGCCGCAGGCGCCGCTGTGCAACGTCTGGCTGCGCGCGGCCTCGCAGCTCCCCGACGATCCGGCGATCCACCAGGCGGTGCTCGCCTACGCGTCCGACATGACGCTGCTCGATGCCACGCTGATCGTCCACGGGCGCTCGGTGTTCGATGCCGACATCCAGTCGGCGAGCCTCGACCACGCCCTGTGGTTCCACCGCCCGTTCCGGGCCGACGAGTGGCTGCTCTACGCCCAGGACAGCCCCAATTCCGCCGGCGCGCGGGGGTTCGCCCGCGGCCAGATCTTCGCGCGCGACGGGACGCTGGTGGCGTCGGTGGCGCAGGAGGGCCTGATCCGCCCGCGGCCGGCCTAGTTTGGCGTCAAACCGCCGGCAGGCCGCCGCACGCGCCGAATTACTGCGCTTCTGATGAGCATTTGCCCGTTTTGTGTGCGATTACTGCTCAGCTTGAGCCCGTCCCCGCGCCAGTCCGCGACCAAAGCGTGTGCATCCGGCGGTCGCGTGAAAAGGTTCCCAAAAAGTTCGGCGCTGGCATAGTCCTTGAATGAGGGCCCGGCGATCGCGGGGTCATTCGGATCCTGCGCGACCATCCTGGACCGGAACCCCCTGCCGAGCGTCGGCTGCGGCACACGGTTCCCAACCCACGCAGGGGGCGCCAAGCATGAAGATCGTGATGGCCATCATCAAGCCGTTCAAGCTGGAGGAGGTGCGTGACGCACTGACCGGCATCGGCGTGCACGGCCTGACGGTGACCGAGGTCAAGGGCTACGGCCGCCAGAAGGGCCACACCGAGATCTACCGCGGCGCGGAATACGCCGTGAGCTTCCTGCCCAAGCTGAAGATCGAGGTCGCGGTCGCCGCCGACCTGACCAGCACGGTGATCGACGCCATCGCGGGCGCCGCCCGCACCGGCCAGATCGGCGACGGCAAGATCTTCGTCATGCCGCTGGAGAAGGCCGTCCGGATCCGCACCGGCGAGACCGACGCCGACGCGCTCTGAGCCGGCCCGCGAGGGCCGCCGCCCTCACCACCCATTTCTGCCTCGCAACAATCCTGACAGCACCGCGACCCGGGAGTCTCGTGTCCATGAAACTTCGCAACGCCCTCGCGCTCGGACTGGGAGGGGCCGCGCTCGCCCTGGTCCTCGTCGAGCCGTCCCTCGCGCAGACGCCGGTGCCGGAAGCGGCCTCGGCGCCCGCGCCCGTCGCCCTGGTGCCCAACAAGGGCGACACCTCCTGGATGCTGATCTCGTCGGCCCTCGTGCTGATGATGAGCGTGCCGGGCCTGGCGCTGTTCTACGGCGGCCTCGTGCGCACCAAGAACATGCTCTCCGTCCTGACCCAGGTCTTCGCGATCGTCTCGATCGTCTGCCTGCTGTGGGTGTTCTACGGCTACAGCCTCGCCTTCACCAACGGCGGCACCATCAACGACTTCGTCGGCGGCTTCTCGAAGGCGTTCCTGAAGGGCGTCGACCCGAACTCGACCGTCGCCACCTTCTCCAACGGCGTCGTCATCCCGGAATACGTCTACATCTGCTTCCAGATGACGTTCGCGATGATCACCCCGGCCCTCATCGTCGGCGCCTTCGCCGAGCGGATGAAGTTCTCGGCGCTCGTGGTGTTCACCATCCTCTGGGTGACGCTGATCTACTTCCCGATGGCGCACATGGTCTGGTACTGGGGCGGCCCGGACGCGGTCGGCAACGCCGCCAAGGCGCTCGCCATGGCGACCGACGACGCGGCCAAGAAGACCGCGCAGGACGCGCTCGACGCCGTCAACGCCGATGCGGGCTTCCTGTTCAAGAAGGGCGCCCTCGACTTCGCCGGCGGCACCGTCGTGCACATCAACGCGGGCATCGCCGGCTTCGTCGGCTGCCTGATGCTCGGCAAGCGCATCGGCTACGGCCGTGACCTGCTCGCCCCGCACTCGCTGACCATGACCATGATCGGCGCCTCGCTGCTCTGGGTCGGCTGGTTCGGCTTCAACGCCGGCTCCAACCTCGAGTCGAACGGCACCACGGCGCTCGCCATGATCAACACCTTCGTCGCGACCGCGGCGGCGGCGGTCTCCTGGCTGTTCGTGGAGTGGGCGATGAAGGGCAAGCCGTCGCTGCTCGGCATGGTCTCCGGCGCCATCGCCGGCCTCGTCGCCGTCACCCCGGCCTCGGGCTTCGCCGGCCCGATGGGCTCGATCGTGCTCGGCCTCGTCGCCGGCGGCGTCTGCTTCGTGATGTGCTCCACCGTGAAGAACGCGATCGGCTACGACGACTCGCTCGACGTGTTCGGCGTCCACTGCATCGGCGGCATCCTCGGCGCCCTGGCGACGGGCATCCTGGTGGATCCGAAGCTCGGCGGCGTCGGCATCCCCGACTACGCGACCAAGCCCGGCGAGATGGTTCTCGGCACCTACGACATGATGAGCCAGTTCATCATCCAGGCCGAGGCCGTCGGCCTCACCCTGCTGTGGTCGGGCATCGGCTCGGCGATCCTGTACAAGCTCGTCGACCTGACGATCGGCCTGCGCGTGACCCAGGACGAGGAGCGCGAGGGCCTCGACATCGCCGATCACGGCGAGCGCGCCTACAACTACTGATCCATCGACGTCCCCATGACGCCGACGAAGCCCCGGTGCCCCGCACCGGGGCTTCTTTCGTGGCGGCCATCCCCGAGGCGGTCGCGGGGCAGCGGTCGGGGGATCCGGTCCTTCGTCCGGAGGCGTCTCGAACCAAGCCGATGCGTGCAACGTGTCCCGAGGCTCGCGACCAAGTCCAGGATCAGTCCTCGATCGTCGAGCGATTCGCCGATGCAGTCGATCCGGCCCGGTCCGGCGGCGCTTGGTAACGATCCGTTAACGAAGACGCACGGAATTCCGGATGATCCGCGCCGGATGGGCCGACTGGTTGTGGTGCGACGGCAACACATCTTGAGCTTGGGGCGGCTGCGGCCGCGATTGCCCGTTTCGTAGGCAATTGCCCGAAAGTTGTTTTTGCGGAGGGTGGGAACTTTCGGCACCTTGGCCGCAGCAAAAAACAAACGGGGCTCGGACTATGACCTTGAAGCTGTTCCTCCAGGGCGCCACGGCGTCGATCGCCACGCTGCTCTGCGTCGGACAGGTGTCGGCCGCCGACCTGTCGGCCAAGCCCGCTCCGCCCCCGGTCCCCGAGGCCTGCAAGGTCGCGATCACCTTCCCGGCCTACGGCGGCGTCATCAAGCAGAACCCGAACCCGAGCTGCTTCACCATCGGCGGCATCGGCGAGATCTACGTCGGCGGCGCGGTGACCGGCTACGCCTACACGCAGACCAACCCGTTCAACACCGCGGTCACGCCGCCCGGCGTTCCCGCCGACCGCGCCGGCCGCGTCGACTTCTCGAACCTGCAGGGCTTCATCCAGAAGGCCGACGGCCCGTTCCAGTTCTACGTCGCGGTCGGCGCCTACACGATCCCCGGCCTCGGCGCGCCGATCTACAGCGCCTTCGATCAGACCGATCTGCTCTTCACCCCGGTCTCGATCGCGTTCGGCAAGTACCAGATCAACGACGAGTGGTCGCTCCAGGGCGGCCGCATGCCGACCAACATCGGCTCGGAGCTGCCGTTCACCTTCCAAAACCTGAACATCTCCCGCGGCCTGCTATTCAACCAGGAGAACGTGATCAACCAGGGCGTCCAGGTGAACTACGCCAGCGGCCCGTGGGCGGCCTCGCTGGCGGCGACCGACGGGTTCTTCTCGGGTGAGCTCAACTGGATCACCGGCCTGATCACCTACAAGATTGACGACGCCAACACGATCGGCATCAACGGCGGCACGCACTTCAGCAGCTTCAATTCCGGCCTGCAGAGCCTGCGCTTCCAGTACGCCACGCCCCTGTCGCTGCAGAACAGCAGCATCATCAGCCTGAACTACACCTACTCGGCCGGTCCCTGGATCGTGACGCCCTACATCCAGTACACCAACGTCGAGCGCAACGCCGCCCTCGGGCTCAACGGCGCCGAGACCTTCGGCGGCGCGATCCTCGCGAGCTACGCCTTCACCGACAACTTCGCCCTGGCCGGCCGCTTCGAGTACATCGCCCAGAGCGGAAACCGCTTGAGCCTGTTCCCCGACACCTCCGTCCTCTACGGCGCCGGCAGCGAAGCGCTCTCCTTCACCGTCACGCCGACCTTCACCTTCGGCCAGTACTTCCTCCGCGGCGAGTACTCGCGGGTCGAGCTCTACGACATCACCCGCGGCAGCCTGGCGGCCGGCACCCTCGGCACCGGCTTCGGCCGCACCGGCAACCGCACCTCGCAGGACCGCTACATGGTCGAGACCGGCATCACCTTCTGATCCCGGCGGCCTGCGGGGCCGTCCTCACGGTCCCGCATCCACCACGCCAACGAAAACGGGCGGCCCGATCGGGCCGCCCGTTTTCGTTGGCGCGCTGCCGGGTGGCGCGCGGGCCGCGTTCCTACGCCGCCTGCGTCAGGGCCGCCTTCTCCCGGGCGAAGGCCCAGTCGAGCCAGGGCGTCAGCGCCTCGAGGTCGCTCCGCTCCACCGTGCCGCCGCACCAGATGCGCAGGCCGGGCGGCGCGTCGCGGTAGGCGCCGATGTCGAGGGCCACGCCCTCGCGCTCCAGGGTCTCGACGATGCCCTTGGCCACGCGCTCCACCACCGCGTCGCCCAGCGCCAGCACGTCGGCATCGGCGATGACGAGGCACACGCCGGTGTTGGAATACGTCGCCGGGTCGACCGCGAGGTTGGCGATCCAGGGCGTGCGCGCGACCCAGTCGTGGATCACCCGCGCGTTGCCGTCCGCCCGCGCATGCAGGGCGTCGAGCCCGCCGAGGTCCTGCGCCCAGGCCAGCGTGTCGAGGTAGTCCTCGACCGCGAGCATGGAGGGCGTGTTGATGGTGTCGCCGGAGAAGATCCCCTCGATCAGCTTTCCGCCCTTGGTCAGGCGGAACACCTTCGGCAGCGGCCAGGCCGGGACGTGGCTCTCGAGGCGGGCGACGGCGCGGGGCGAGAGCACCAGCATGCCGTGCGCCGCCTCGCCGCCCATCACCTTCTGCCAGGAGAAGGTCACCACATCGAGCTTGTCCCAGTCGAGCGCCTGGGCGAAGGCGGCCGAGGTCGCGTCGCAGATCGTCAGCCCCTCGCGGTCGGCGGCGATCCAGTCGCCGTTCAGCACCTTCACCCCGGCGGCGGTGCCGTTCCAGGTGAAGACCACGTCGTTGTGCTTCGTGTCGATCGCCGACAGGTCGGGCAGCACGCCGTAGGGCGTCTGGTGGATGCGCGGGCTGATCTTGAGCTGCCTCAACGCGTCGGTGACCCACTCCGAGCCGAACGCCTCCCAGGCCGCCACCTCCACGGTCCGCGGCCCGAGCATCGACCACATCGCCATCTCGACGGCGCCGGTGTCGGAGGCCGGGACGATGCCGATGCGGTAGTCGGCCGGCACGCGCAGCACGTCGCGGGTCAGGTCGATCGCCCGGCGGAGCTTGGCCCTGCCGGCGACCGAGCGATGCGAGCGGCCGAGCGGCGCGTCGGCCAGGGCCGCCGGGGTCCAGCCGGGGCGCTTGGCGCAGGGGCCGGAGGAGAAATGGGGCACCCGGGGGCGGGTGTCGGGTCGGCGCAACATGAGGATCCATCCTTACAGATGGGCGCACCTCGTCGGGGAGGCGTGTCCCGCCGCCGGGATGCGCCGATGCCGGCGGCCCTGCAAGGGCCGGGGACGCGTGGACACCCCGATCCGCTTGCATCGCGCCGCGGTGTTCGCGCGCCTGCCGGGATGCGCCTCAGCCGCCGCGCGGCCGCGCCATCAGATCCGGCCGGCGCTCGGCGGTGATCCGCTCGGATTCGGCCCGGCGCCAGGCGCGGATCGCGCCGTGGTCGCCGCCGGTCAGCACCTCCGGGATCGTCCGGCCCTCCCAGTCGCGGGGGCGGGTGTAGTGCGGGTATTCGAGCCGGCCGCCCTCGAAGCTCTCCTCGTCGCCGGACGCCGCCTTGCCCATCACGCCGGGCAGCAGGCGCACGCAGGCGTCGATCAGGGTGATCGCCGCGATCTCGCCGCCGGAGAGCACGTAGTCGCCGATCGAGACCTCCTCGAGGGCGCGGCCGGCGATCACCCGCTCGTCGACCCCCTCGAAGCGGCCGCAGACGATCAGCGCGCCCGGCCCGGCGCTCAGCGCCCGCACCCGCGCCTGCGTCAGCGGCTTTCCGCGGGGCGACATCAGCAGGCGGGGGCGGGCGTCATCCGGACCGGTCGCGGCGTCGATGGCGGGGCCGAGCACGTCGCAGCGCAGCACCATGCCGGCGCCGCCGCCGGCCGGGTTGTCGTCGACGCTGCGGTGGCGGCCGAGCCCGTGCTCGCGGATGTCGCGGGCCTCGCAGACCCAGTCGCCGCGGGCGAGCGCGCTGCCCGACAGCGAGGCGCCGAGCGGCCCGGGAAACATCTCGGGGTAGAGCGTGAGGATCGTCGCCCGCCAGGGCGGGGCGGAAGGGGGCGGGTTCGTCATGGCCGCTTGATGGCGCCGGGACGCCTGCGCGGTCAACGCCGCGGCACCGAGCGCCGCCCTCGCGCGTTCAGGACTTCGATGATCAGACCGCTCCTCGCCCTCCTCCTCGCTCTCCCGGCCCTGGCGCACGGCGCGCAGGCGGCGGAACCCCTGGGACCGCCCGGCGCCCCGGCTGCCGCCTTCCCGAAGCCCGACCGGCCGGTGGCCGAGATCGTCGCGGCGCAATGGGCCTTCGAGGCGCAGCGCGACAAGGCCGACGAGTTCGGGCAGGTCGCCCGCCTGATGGGCTTCAAGCCGGGCGAGACGGTGGCCGACATCGGCGCCGGCAGCGGCTACTACGTCACGCGGCTGAGCCCGCTGGTCGGGCCGCAGGGCCGGGTGCTCGCCGAGGACGTGACGCCGCGCTACCTCGCCGACCTCGAAGCCCGGCTGCGCAAGGCCGACCTGTCCAACGTCACGGTGGTGCGCGGCGAGCCGCACGACCCGCGCCTCGCGCCCGGATCGGTCGACGCGGCGATCCTGGTGCACATGTACCACGAGATCACCCAGCCCTACGGCCTGCTCCACAACCTCGCCGCCGCGATGAGGCCCGGCGGCCGGGTCGGGATCGTGGACGCCGACGACATCCCCTCGCGCCACGGCACGCCGCCCAAGCTCCTGCGCTGCGAGCTGTCCGCCGCGGGTTTTCGCGAGACGGGCTTTTCCGTGCTCGACGGCGGGGTGGGCTACCTCGCGGTGTTCGAGGCGCCGGCCCCCGACCGGCGGCCCGATCCGAAGACGATCACGCCTTGCAAGGACGAGGCGACGCGGGGGAAGGCGCGATAGGGGTCGAGGCCCGGCTTCGCGACCGCCCTCCTCCGATCCATGCCGGGCATGCGGACGGGCGCCGGCACTGGTCGGAAGGCGGCGTCTGCCGGCCGCCGTCCAATGCAAGCCGGCGTCCAAGGGCGGCACGGGGGGCTCGCGGTAGGGCGATGACCGGATCCGACCGCCGGACGCTCAGGCGCGTTCGTCGATCTCCGGGACGCCGCTGCTCCGGTCGGCGTAGGCGGCGATGAAGGTCGGCCGGGTCTGCCAGCGCCGCCAGAAGGCATCGAGATGCTCGAAGCGCTCATCGAGGGGCGTCGCGTTGACCGGAAACTTGGAGAACGCGATCGCCGTCGCCAGCGTGATGTCCGAGAAGGTCGGCTGATCGCCGCCCAGGAGCCACGCGCGGCCGTCGGCGAGATGCCGGTCGACCAGGCCGGCATGCGCCAGCGCCACCTTGCGCGAATGCTCGCCCCAGGCCGGGTTGCTGGTCAGCTCGAGCTTCGGGCCCAGGCCCTGGTGCAGGACGTGGAACGCGGTGACGATGGGGTAGAGGATGTGCACCCACACCCGGCTGTCCCACATCTGGTCGAGGCCGCGCTCGAGCGCCGTTTCGCCCATGATCTTGCGGCCTTCGAACGCGTCGTCGAGGTAGCGGGCGATGGCGGAGGTCTCGCTGAGAAAGGACCCGTCCGCGAGCGCGAGGGTCGGCGTCTCGCCCCAGGCGTTCATCTTCAGGTGTTTCCATCCCCGTTGCTCGCCGACGGGCGACATGTCGTAGACCGTCTCGTCGAAGCGGTCGGCGATGCCCTTCTCGTGCATGAAGATCCGCAGGCGCTGCGGGTTCGGGAAGGCCGAGGGGGAGGTGAAGAGCCTGAGCTTGTCGGACATCGTCGTCTCGCTTTCCATCACGTTCGCCTGTCTGTCAGATGACAGGCAGCACGCTACGTCCCGGCGCTTGTCTCGTCAACCCCTGTCTGCCATATGACAGATGGAGGTTGGGCATGGCAGCGACGTCGAAGGAGAACGTGCGGGAGGCGATCCTGGCGGCCGCCCGGGAGGCGGCGATGGCCTACGGCTACGGCGGTCTCAATTTCCGCGACCTCGCCGAGACCGTCGGCATCAAGGCCGCGAGCATCAACTACTACTTCGCCAACAAGGCTCTCCTCGGCGAGGCGGTCGCGCGCCGCTATTGGGAGGACATCGCCCGCGACCTCGAGGACGTGTCGTCGCATGCCTCGAGCCCGACGGAGGCGCTGAGACGGTACCCCGGCATCTTTCGCCTGTCGCTGGCGCGCGACAACCGCATGTGCCTCAGCAGCTTCATGGCGACGGAATACGATGCGTTGCCCGAGCCGGTCCTGAAGGAGGTTCAGGCTTTCGCCGACGTCAACACGGCGTGGCTGCGTCGCCAGCTCGTCGCTGCCGAGCTGGTCGCGCCGAACGAGGGCGAGGCGAGAGCGCGTGCCGTCTACGCGGCGGTCGCCGGCGCACAGATCGTCGCGCGAAGCCGCGCGGACATAACGCTGTTCGATTCCCTGATCCAGAGTTATCGGGAAGCGGGGCTGCTGCCGAACTGATCGGAGCTGAACGGCAAGATCGCGCTGTCCGAACCGACGTTCCCGGGCGGGATCGCGACCGAGACGCGCATCGGGTCGCCCCGATGCCCCTCACGAGCGCCAGCGCAGCTCCCGCGACTCCAGCGGGTTCGCGAACGGGCGCCCGGCGCGCGCGGCCTCCAGCGCCTCGCGCTTCAGGCGAAAGTACCATTGCGAGGGCAGGTCGCCCTGGCCGAACAGCACCATGGTCGGCTTGCGGTCGAGGCCCAGTTGCGCGTGCTGGAGCACCTGCTGGTCCTGGGTCAGGAACTGGCGCATCAGCGGGCGGGCGACGGGCTTGAGCAGGTTGAGGCCGGGGACGTTCCAGTAGAGCGCGTTGGTGAGCATCGTGCGGTTGGCGGTCAGCGGCGTCGCGAACGTGTAGTTCGCCAGGCGCTTCGCGCCCGCCGTGATCCGCTCCAGGCGCACGCCGGGAAGGCGGAACTCGATCTCGACGTCGGGCACCCCGCCGAGCAGGCGGTAGACCGGCGAGCTCGTCGTCGTCGCGTGGCTCGACATGACGAAGCCGTGCGGCACCGGCCGAAACGTCTTCTTCTTCTCGCGCAACGCCTTGGACGGCCGGAACCACCACGAATCGTGGACGAAGGCGACGTGGCCGGGATCGACGAGGCTCAAGGTCGTCAGGTCGAACGAGGCCTCGACCACGAGCTCGACCACGAGCGAGCCGACCGGGTGGAAGTCGAGCGCCGGCAGGGCGGGCGTCTCGCCCGGCGTCCCGAGATGCGGGTTGACCCAGACGAAGCCGGCGCTCTCGATCACGGGGAAGCGCTGCACCACGATCTTCGAGAAGTCGGCCGTGTCGTGCTCGGAGAGGGTCGGCACGTCGCGGCAGCGGCCTTCGGTGGAGAAGCGCCAGCCGTGGAACGGGCAGACCAGCTCGGCACCGTCGAAGCCGCCCTTGGACAGCGCCATGCCGCGGTGCGGGCAGCGGTCGCGCAGCGCGAACGGGGCGCCGTCCGCATCGCGCCCGATCACGATCTGCTCGCCGTTCAGCTCGACCGCGCGGAGCGCCTTGCCGGTCAGGCCCGAGGCTTGGCCGACGCAGTACCACGCATCCGGCAGCGGCCGGCGCATCGCATCGGGGTCGAGGGCCTCGTCGGCGGCCGGGTCGCGTGCGGGACCGCTCGCGTGGAGAGCGATCGGGGAGGCGGACATGGGGTCTCGCAACGGTTCGGGAACGTCCTCATACGCCGCCCCGCCGGATGGGGAAAGCGAGGCCACCGTTCCAACCCCGCCGCGCGACGGTGTGACCCCGCGGAACGCGCGCCTCGAGCGCGATGGGCCGTCATGCCCCGGCACCCGCCCGCACGCCCGCCGCTCCGGCGTCGCGCGGCCGGCCCTGCAGCCAGCGCAGCACCGGCCGCTCGACGCTGCGATGGAAGGCCTCGGTCGCGGCGATCGACACGGCGACGAGGAGCAGCGTCAGCGGCCAGAGCAGGCCGGCGCTCAGCGGCAGCCGCGGCAGGACCGCCTTGGCGGCAAGGAAGACGAAGGGGTGCAGCAGGTAGAGCGCGTAGGACGCGTCGCCGATCCGCGCGATCCGCCGGGCGATCGCCTGGTCGAACCGGAGCCCGCCGAGGACGAGGCCGGCGACGATCAGCACCGCGCCGCCGCCCCAGATCAGGGTGCGGGCCCAGCCGTAATTCCCGGGCGCAGACGAGGCGTCGAACCCGGACAGGTCGATCGTCGCCCAGACGCCGATCCCGAGGCCGCAGAGCAGGACGCCGCCGGCGACGCCGAGCCGGACGCCGCGGCGGAACAGCAGCGCGAGGCCGATGCCGGCGGCGAATTCGAGCACGATCGGCCGCAGCCAGAACCGGAGCGGGTCGAAGGCCGGCGGCCGCAGCCAGGCCAGGAGCACGCCGACGGCGAGGATCGAGACGGCCGCCAGCGCCGCCCGGTCGCGCAGGGCCGCGGCGGGCGCGGAGGCCTTCATCGCCCGCGCCGCGAGCATCATCGCCCCGGCGAAGACGAGGTAGAACGCCATCTCGTAGTTCAGCGTCCAGCCGAGATCGAGGATCGGGAACGGGTAGTCCGGCCCGAAGCCGCGGGTGTCGAACGGGATGAACAGGTACGAGGTCGCCACGTCCGCCAGGCTCGGGGCGGCGGCCTGGCCGGCGGCGGCCGCGGCCAGCAGGACGACGAGGCGCAGCGTGAGCGCGAACCAGTACAGCGGCACGATCCGCAGCAGGCGGCGCTTGAGGAAGCGCGCGGCGCCCCCGGGCGCGCCGAACAGCGGCTCGGACGCGTAGACGATGATGAAGCCGGAGATGACGAAGAACAGGTCGACGCCGGCCCCGAGCGGCAGGGTAGCGAAGCGCGGCATGGCGAGGCCGCGCGCCTCCGCCTGGAGCGCGAGCAGGAGCTCGGCATGGAGCAGGACGACCATCACCGCCGCCACCGCCCGCAGGATCTGCACGCCGTCGAGGCGGTGAAGGCGCCCCGGCGCCGGCCGATCGAGGGCGCCCGTCGTCGTCGCGGCGGTCATGCCGGCCGGTCCAGCGAAGCGCCCGCGATCGCGGCGGCCCGTCGCTTACCGGCCGCCACGCGGCGGACGATCTCGGCCAGGCTCGCCTGCATCCGCGCGGCGCCGTAGCGCGCGCGGGCCGTCGCCTGCGCCCGGGCGACCTGGGCCGAGAGCCCCGGCGGCGCGGACAGGACGCGGGCGATGGCGTCGGCGAGCGCCCCCGCGTCGCCGGGCGGCACCAGGGTCCCCGCTGCGCCCCGGTCGAGGATCTCGGCCGCCGCGCCCGTATCGGTGGCGATCACCGGCGTCCCGACCAGCATCGCCTCGACCAGGGTGCGCCCGAACGGCTCGGGTGCGATCGAGGGATGGATCACCGCGTCCACCGCGCGCATCAGGCGCGTCACGTCCCCGCGCTGGCCGAGGAAGTGGACGCGGTCGGCGAGCCCGCGCTCGGCCGCGCGCGCATGCAGACCGTTCGCGTAGGCGTCCTCGCCGAACAGGGCGGTGCCGGCGACGATGCACGCCGTGCCGGGCGAGCGGGCCAGGGCCTCCAGCACCACGTGCTGCCCCTTCCACGGGGCGAGCCGGCTGAACACGCCGACCAGTGGGCCGTGCGGCAACCCGAGGCTCGTGCGCAGGGCGGCCGGGTCGCCGGGCTCGCCGTCGAGGTCGAGGCCGTTGGGCACAACCTCGACGAGATCCCGGCGCCCGCCCGCCGCGACGAAGGCGTCGGCGGCGGCCTGCGACGGAACCACGACCCCGGCGGCGAACGCGTTGGCGAGGCGGACCTGAAGCCCACGCTGCGCCGCCCCGAAATGCGCGGGATCGAGGATGTCGTGCAGGTGCCAGATCAGCGGGCGGCGCACGAGAGCCGCGGCGAGGGCCGAGAGGATGAAGGCCTTCTGCGAGTTGGCGTAGACCACGTCGTGGGCCTTCGCGGTCCGCGCCAGCGCGAGGATCGTCGCGGCGAGCCGTCCGGCCAGCGGAATCGCGCGCCAGGGCGAGCCGTCGCGGCGCAGGGACGACAGCCCGGATCCGTGCCGCGCACGGACGACCGCCAGCCCCCGCTCCCGCAGCGCGGTCGCGAGCGGCCCGTCCTCGAACAGGAAGGCGGTGGCGCCGCGCCAGGGTCCCACGGCATCGCACAGCACCATCTCGGCGCCCGACATCGTGCTGGTGTGGTTGACGAACACGACCCGCGGACGGTCCATCACGCGGCTCCGAGATAGCGGCGCGCCGGCTCGTGCCCGGTGTCGTAGAACGGGTGGTCGTCGGCCCGCACCATGGTGATCGCGAGCCCGAACACGTCGCCGCCGGCCTCGCGCAGGCCGTTGACGGTGGCGCTGATCGCCGACACCTGCGAGCGGCCCCAGCGGGTGCAGCACAGCACGCCGTCGACCTGCCGCGCCAGGATCTGGGCGTCCATCAGCATCGCCGCGGGCGGGCTGTCGATCAGCACCAGGTCGTACTTGCGGGCCCAGAGCAGCAGCTCGGTCATGCGCTTGCCCATCAGCAGCTCGGTCGATTCCGTGGTCGCCGCGCCGGCGGGGATGGCGTCGAGGTTGGGCGTCGCCGTCGCGATCACCGCCTCCCGCGGCAGGGCCTCGCCGCGCAGCACGCCGGCGAGGCCGGGGCCGGCGGGCAGGTCCAGAGCCGTCTCGAAGACCGGGCGGCGCAGGTCGCATTCGAGGACGAGCACGCGGCGCCCGCTCGCCGCGTTGAGCTGGGCGAGCGCGAGGGTGGTGAAGGACTTGCCCTCGCCGGGCGCGGCCGAGGTGAGCAGGATCGCGCGGCTCGTGCCGTCGGCGCCGGCCAGCATCAGCCGGGCGCCGAGGTTGCGCAGGACCTGCTGCATCAGCGGATCGCTGCGCGCGTCGCGCAGCGCCGCGGCGAGCGGCAGCTCGCCGGCGGCGGCCCCCATCCGTCCGAGCAGCGCCGGTCCGCCGGCGGCGCGCAGGTGCGGCAGCTGGGCGAAGACGGGGGCGTGGGCCACCGCGGCGAGCTGCGTCGAGGTCCGAACGCTGCGGTCGGCGCGTTCGCGCAGCAGCGCGGCGGCCGCGGCCAGCGTGGCGGCCAGGACGAAGCCGGCGCCGAGGAACAGCAGCGGCTTCGGGGTGACCGGCGCGGCCGGCACGTCGGCGAGGCTGACGAGCCGGGTGCTGCCGACGAGGATGCGGCGCTCGGTCTCGAGCTCGTTGGCGCGCTTGTACAGGTCGGTGTACTGGCCGCGCTTGATCTCGGCGTTGCGCACCATGCCGGCGACGACCGATTCGTCGTCCATCGCGGACGCCGCCTCGGCCTTCGCGGTCTCCATCTGCTGGCGCAGCGACTTGGCGAGCGCGCTCGACGCGTCGAAGGTCTTCTTCAGGCCGGCGCTGATGCTCGCGACCTCCCGGTCGACGCGCAGCTTCAGGCCGGCGAGCTCCGTGCGCATCGCCTGCAGCGTTGGATGGTTCGGCCCCAGCACCGTGCCGGTGTTGGCGATCTGCGCGGCCACCACGTTCATCTGCTGCTTGAGGTCGCCGATCGTCCGGCTCGCCAGCACCGCCGGGGCGTTGATCGAGCCCCGGGCCTGGTCGGCGTTGATCTCGGAGAGGCGCGCCGCGGCGTCGGCCTTGGCGGTCTCGGCCGCCGAGAGCTGCTGGGTGATGGTGCTGAGCCGCTCGGAGGTGATCGGCGCGTTGGCGCCCGACATCAGGCCCTTGCGCCGGCGGAAGGCCTGGATCTTGGCCTCGTCGTCGCGCAGGGACGCGTCGAGCTGGCGGATCTCCTTCCACAGCCACTCGGTCGCCGCCTCGCGGCTGTTGGCGAGCACGCCGCGCTGGTCGTCGAGGAAGGCGGTGATCAGCGCGTTGGTCAGCGCCTGGGAGGTCTCCGCGTTCGGCGAGCGGTAGGTGATGTTGATGACGCGCGAGCGGCCGGCGCCGGTGACGACGTAGCGGCGCTGCAGGTAGTCGACCACCAGGTCGGTGTTGCCGCGCAGCTTGTCGCAGCCGTCCTCCTTGGGCGGCAGCAGGCTCGCGAGGAGCCCGCCGCGCGCGATTTGCCGGCACTCGGCCACAACCTTCTCGACGACGTCGCCCGAGGCGACGAGGCGCATGATCCGCGGCGCGCGGATCACCAGCATCTGGCTCTCGATGTCGGCCGGGTCGCCGAGCTTCTGGATCCAGGCGACCGACGCGTTGGCGTTGTTGCTGCCGGGCTCCGGCTCGGCCACGATCACCGAGCCGACCGCCAGGTACTGCACCGGCGCGACCATCAGCAGCCCGATCGCCACCGACATGACGCCGATGAAGACCGCCGCGAACAGGCGCCGCCGCCGCCAGATCGTCGCGAACGGGCCGGCCTGGTCGGTGGCCGGGCCCGAACGCGGCGCGGCCGGCACGGCGGTGCGGGCGGGGTTGAGGTAGGACGTCGTCATCGTCGACCACCGGGTCTGGCGCCGGTTCGCGAACGGGGTCGCGCGACCGTGCGGAAGGGATTGTGAGGTTCGGGCCGCCGCGCGCGGGCCGAGCGTGGCGGATTCGGTCAGGCCAGGGCCTTGAGGCGGTGGCCCGAGCGCTCCTGGCCGGCGCCGAGGTCGCGGTGGAGGGCCATCTGCTCGTCGACGAAGCCGGCGAACCGGGTGCGGAACACCTCCGGGGCGAACAGCGCCGCCTGGGCGCGGCAGGCGGCGCGCGAGAACATGCCCTCCTGCTCCGTGAAGTCGCGGACGCAGGCCGCGATCGCGGCGGGGTCCGGCTCGGCGAAGAACATGCCCGAGCGGTTGGGCGGGAGCGTCGCCACGGTCTCGCGCGCGCCGCCGCGGCCGAGCGCCAGCACGGGGGTGCCCTCGGCCTGCGCCTCCACCGGGATGATCCCGAAATCCTCCTCCGCCGCGAACACGAAGGCGCGCGCCGTCCCCATCAGCCGGCGGAGCTCGGAATCCCCGACGAAGCCGGCGAACGTCACGTTCGGCCCGGCCGCCTCGCGCAGGCGCGCCTCCTCGGAGCCGGTCCCGGCGACGACGAGCCGGAGGTCCGGCATCAGGGCGAAGGCCTCGATCACCGCGCGCACGTTCTTGTACGGCACGAGGCGGCTCGCCACGAGGAAGTGGTCGCCGCGCGGCAGGTCCGCCCGGATCGCCGATTGCGTGACCGGCGGATGGATCACCTCGGCGGCGCGGCCGTAGACCTTGCGGATGCGCCGGGCGACGAAGGCGGAGTTGGCGACCACCGCGTCCGGCCCGCTGGCGGTGCGGGTGTCCCACAGGCGCATCCGGTGCAGGATCATGCGGGCGACCATGCTCTTGACGCCGTGCTCGTACCCGCTCTCGCGCAGGTAGCTGTGCTGCATGTCCCAGGCGTAGCGCATCGGCGAATGGATGTAGGACACGTGGACCTGGCTCGGCCCGGTCAGGATGCCCTTGGCGACGGCGTAGCTGCTCGAGATCACGAGGTCGTAGGCCGAGAGGTCGAACTGCTCGACGGCGATCGGCATCAGCGGCAGGTAGGCGCGGTGCCGGGTGCGCACCAGCGGCATCCGCTGCAGGAAGCTCGTCCGCGTGGCGCCGACGCCGATCTTGGCGCGGTCGGCCGGGCTCAGGAAGTCGAACAGCGTGAAGACGTCCGCCTCGGGATAGATCGCCAGGATCTCGTGCAGGACGCGCTCGGCACCGCCGACGACGTAGAGCCAATCATGGACGATCGCGACGCGCATCTTCGAGACCTCGAAGGAAGGGGGCACCGAGGCGAAGCCCGGTATGGATGCAACTTACAGGTGTAGTCACCTGAATGGTCGCGGCCAATGCTGGTGATAGGCGGAGATGCTTGCACTTTTAGAAATATCGACGGCTCAAAGGCCTGCCGACAGCGCAAAGACTGCTGAATTCGTCCGCTTGGTAAATCTTAACTATGCTGAAGCGGCTCGGCGCGCGGTTCCGGCCCGCCGCCGGCCGCGCCGGCCTCATAGCGGGCGCGGCGGCGGGTCGGCGCCTGCGAGCACGGCGTCGAGGAGGTCGGCGTAGCCGCGGGCGGTGACGTCCCAGGTGTAGCGGGCTTGGTTGCTCCGGCCCTTCGCGACCAGGCTCTCGCGCAGGGCCGGCTCTTCGATCAGCCGGCGAAGGCAGGCGGCCAGGGCGCCGGCATCGGTGGGATCGAAGGTCAGGGCGCCCTCCCCTGCGACCTCCGGCGTCGCGGAGCGGTCCGAGCACACCACCGGGCAGCCGAGCGCCTGCGCCTCCAGCACCGGCAGGCAGAAGCCTTCCGCGAAGGACGGGACGCAGAGGCACAGCGCGCCGCGGTAGAGCGCGGCGAGCCTCTGGTCGTCGATGCGCGACAGGCGGACCACGCGGGAAGCCGCCCCGAGCCGCCGGAGCGTCCCGGCGACGGCGTCGGCGGGGTCCTCGCCGACATGGACGACGGCGAGATCGGGATGGGCGTGCGCGATCGAGGCCACCGCTTCGGCGAGCAAGCCGAAGTTCTTGTTGTGCGTGGCGTTCCCGACGGCGAGCACGTAGGGGCCGGCGACCTCCGCGGGCGCCCCGACGGCGAGGGCCGCAGGGTCAAGCACGGAAGCCGAGGGGATCACGCGGACGCGCCCGCGGACGGCAGGGTAATGCTGCTCCAGGTCGCGCCGCGTCGCGTCCGAGACGGCGACGGCGGCGTGGTTGCGCGCCAGCATCAGCCGGAAGATCCAGTCGGTGGTGAGCGCCTCGCGCAGGCCGGTGCTCTGAGGGATCGTGCGGAAGTACAGGTCGTGGACCACGACGATGCGCGCTCGCCCGCCGGCGCCCGCGCCGTAGGGGTCGATGTTCAGCACCACGTCGATGGCGTGCCGCCGGCAGCAGGCCGGAACGGTGACGAGCTGGGCCAGCACGTCGAGGACCACGATGCGCGGGCGGCGCACCGTCACGACCGCGACGGCGTCGCGCCACGCCGCGGGGAGCTCGGCCCGGGTCCAGGGCGAGCGCAGCACCACGGCGACGTCGGGCCGCCGGACGAGCTCGCCGATCAGCGCGAAGGCGACGCGGGCGACGCCGGACGGCTTGCCGCCGAACTGGCTCGGCATGTTGAGCAGGATGCGCTTCATCGACTGGCAATAACCCCGGACTAGGGTCGATCTAGCACCGTCAGATTGATCAGATGCGTATTCTCCACCTCTCATCGCTGTATCAGCCCGAACAGGTCGGGGGGGCGGAGCTGATGGTGGAGACCCTCGTGCGGATGCAGGCGGGTCTCGGGGCGCAGGTCGGCGTCGCCTGCCTGTCGCGCCGGGCGGAGCCGCCCGACCGGTCGGGCGCGGCGACGATCTACCGCCTCGGCCACGGCACGCCGTTCCACGTCCTCGACTGGGCCGAGCACGGGCGGCTCGACCGCCTGCGCTACAAGCTCGCCGCGCAGTGGGACGGGCGCACGCTCGCCGCGATGGAGGCCGCGGTGCGGGATTTTTCGCCCGACGTGGTGAACACGCACTCGATGTCGGAGCTGACGCCGCGGATCTGGCCGATGCTGCGCCGGCTCGGGGTGCCGGTCGTCCACACGCTGCACGACTTCACGAGCCTGTGCAGCAACGGCGCGATGGTGCGGCACGGCCGCGCCTGCGAGCGGCAGCACGCCAAGTGCCGCGCCTACGCGCTCCTGCACCGGCTCTGCCAGCGGCCGGTCGACGCCGTGGTCGGTGTCGGCAGCGACATCCTCGCCCGCCACCTCGCGGCCGGGTTCTTCCGCGACGTGCCGGCCGCGTTGCGGCAGGTGATCTGGAACCCGATCGAGACGGGGCCGCCGCCGGCGCCGCGCGCCCTCCCCTCGGGCGAAGTCACGTTCGGCTACATCGGCCGGATCGAGCCGTCGAAGGGCGTCGACACCCTGATCGAGGCCTGCCGCCGCCTGCCCGGCACCGGCTGGCGGCTGCGCGTCGCCGGGCGCGCCGTCGACGGGCTCGACCGCTACGAAGGCCTCGCCGCCGGGCTGCCCGTCGCCTTCGACGGGTTCGTCGCGGCCGACGCCTTCCTCGACGGCATCGACTGCCTCGTCGTCCCGCCGGTCTGGCCCGAGGCCTTCGGGCGCACGGTGGCCGAAGCCTACGCCCGCGGCGTGCCGGTGATCGGCACCGCCGTCGGCGGCATCGCCGAGCAGGTCGGCACCGACGATCCCGCCTGGCTCGTGCCGCCCGGCGACGCGGCGGCGCTGGCCGCCGCGATGGCGCGGATCGTCGCCGACCCCGCCCGCCTCGCGACCGGCCTCGCCAACGCCGCCGCGGTCGCCGAAGGAACTCGGCCGCAGGCGGTCGCCACCCGCTACCTCGACCTCTACCGCAGCCTCCTCGCCCGTGAGCCCGCCGTCGCCCACGGATCGGCGTCCCAAGGATCGACGTCCCAGCGGTCAACGCCTCGAGAATCAACGCCTCAAGGATCAAGGCGCCATGCGCATCCTGCACCTTAGCTCGCTCTACCCGCCCCATATCGTCGGCGGCGCCGAGCGGTCCGTCGAGCATCTGGCCGAGGAGCTCGCCGGCCTCGGGCACACGGTCGCCGCCGCCTGCATCGAGCGGCAGGCCGAGCCCAAGACCGTGCGCAACGGCGTCACGGTCTACCGCATGGCGCATCACAACGACTTCTGGCTCGAGGACTGGGCGCAGCACGGCCGCTTCGCGCGCAACGCCGCCAAGCTCAAGCAGCAGTGGAACTTCGCGATCGCCGCCGATTTCGGCCGGGTGCTCGACGACTTCCGGCCGGACGTCGTCAACACCCACTCGCTGCTCGACATCTCGACGCTGGTCTGGCGCGAGGCGGCCCGGCGCGACATCCCGATCGTGCACACGGTCTGCGAGTACGACCTGATCTGCGGCAACGCGGCGATGTTCAAGCACGGCGCGCCGTGCACGCACTGGCACCTCGGCTGCAAGGTCGTGAACGCCTCCAAGCAGCTGACCAACCGCTGGGTCGACGCGGTGGCGAGCGTCGGCACCCGGATCCTGCAGACCCATGTCGACCATGGCCTGTTCCGCCACCTCGCTCCCGAGCGGCGACGGGTGATCTACTATTCCTGCACGGTGCCGGACGGCGATCCCGAGGCGCGCCGCCGGGTCGACCGGAGCGCCAAGCCGATGACCTTCGGCTATCTCGGGCGGATCAACGTCGAGAAGGGCGTCGGCACGCTGATCGACGCGCTGGCCGAGATCGGCTCACGCGCGCACGCCGCCGAAGGGAATCCCGCCTCCGGCGGCTGGCGCTGCCTGATCGCGGGCCAGGCGATGGACGACTCGATCGAGCGGTTCAAGGCGAAGGCCGAAGGGCTGCCGATCGAGTTCGTCGGCTGGGTCGACCCGAAGGACTTCCTCACCGAGGTCGACGTCCTCGTCGTCCCCTCGTTCTGGGCCGAGCCCTCGCCGCGCACGGTCTACGAGGCCTACGCCATGGGCGTGCCGGTGATCGGCGCCGATTCCGGCGGCATCCCCGAGCTGATCGGCGAGGACAACGCCGACTGGCTGTTTCGCGCCGGCGACGCGCCCGACCTCGCGGACCGCATCCGCACGGTGCTGGCCCGCGGCCGCGCCAGCCTGCCGGACGAGCGCGCGTTCCAGCACGTCCTGCGCGAATCAACCTCCGAGCGCGTCGCCGAGAAGTATCTCGACCTCTACGCCGAGCTTCTCGCCGAGCGCCGCGGCATCGCGCCGGAACCGTCGCCAGCGCACGGCATCCATCATGGCGCCTAGCCCGCCCGGCCCGTCCGCCGCGGCGCCGGACGCGGCTGCGACCCGGGACGATATGGCCGGCCGCTCCGTCCGGGCGGCCGGGTGGGTCGCCGTCAGCGCAATCGGCAACGTCGTCCTGAGCTTCGTGGTGTTCCTGGTGCTGGCGCGCCTGCTCGACCCGAGCGAGTTCGGCCTCGTCGCCGTGGCGGTCGTGTTCATCGACATCCTGCTCATCGTCACGCGGGGCGGCCTGCCCGACCTCGTCGTGCAGACCGACCGGCTCGACGACGGCTTCGTCGACACCGCCTTCTGGGTGGCTTTGGCCTCCGGCTGCCTCTACGGGCTGGCGCTGGTCGCGCTGTCGTGGCCGATCGCGTGGATGCTGCGGATCCCCGAGCTGCAGCCGGTGCTGGCGGCGCTCGCCGCCACCTTCGTGATCGCGGCCGCGGGCGTGATCCACGAGGCGCGGCTGCAGCGCCTCTTCGGCTTCCGCAGCCTCGCGATCCGGGCCCTCGTCGCCAACCTGATCGGCGGGTCGGTGGCGATCGCGCTCGCGCTGAACGGGTTCGGGGTCTGGAGCCTGGTGATCCAACGGCTGCTCGCCACCGGCATGACGACGCTGCTGACCTGGGCGGCGTTTCCGTGGCTTCCCGGATGGCGCTTCGTGCGCGCCCATGCCCGCCGCCAGCTCGCCTTCGGCTCCCGGGTGTTCTCGACCCAGCTCCTCCTGACGCTCAGCATCCGCAGCCAGGAGGTGGTCGCCGCCTACTTCCTCTCCACCGCCGATATCGGCCTGCTGCGCATGGCCTGGCGCTGCATCGACCTGATCAGCCAGGTCGCGGTGATCCCGCTCGCGGCGGTCGCGCTGCCGACCTACGCCCGGCTGCAGGACCGGCCGCGCGACCTGGCCGCGGCCTTCGACGGCTTCGTCGCGATGTCGGCGGTGCTGGCGCTGCCGGCCTTCGTCGGCATGGCCGTGGTGGCGCCGCACCTCGTGCCGCTGCTCTTCGGCGAGCAGTGGCGCGACGCGGTGCCGGTGCTGCGCATCCTGGCGCTGCTCGGCCCGGAATTCGTCGCGACCTCGATGCTGTGGATGATCTTCACCGCCTCCGACCGGACCGGCACCGCGCTGGTCCTGTCGGCCGCGCAGTTCACGATCACGATCCTGGCCTCGTTGGTGACGGCGCCGTTCGGCCTGTCGGCCCTCGTCGTCGGGCACGTGCTGCGCGCCTACCTGTTCTCGCCCGTGGTGGTGCGGGCCGCCGGCCGGTTCGTGCCGGTCGGCACCTTGGCGGTCGCCGCCTCGCTGGCGCCGATCCTCGCCTGCTCGCTCGCGATGGGCGCCACCGTGTTCCTGGCGCAGGATCGCCTCTACGCGCGGCTCGGCGACCACGCCGGCCTCGCGGCGGCGATCGGCCTCGGCATCCTGGTCTACGGGATCCTGGCGCTGCTGTTCCTGCGCGCGCCGCTGCGCCGGAGCGTCGCGCTGATCCTGAACCGCAAGGCCGCCCTGGTCGCCGCCGCCGCGCCGCGCGCCGAGGCGGTGCCCGCGGCTGCGACGCCTTAGAGGAGGTGCGATCGATGAGGCCCCATGGACCGACCCGCCGCCTCGTGCTGGCGGCGGGCGCGTCGGCGCTGGCGGCACGCCCGGCCCTGGCCGGCCCGCTGCCGTCGTATCCCAGCGAGGACTTCGCGCAGTCCGTCGGCATCAACACCCATTTCGGGCACGACGGGACCCCGTACGTCGACCGGTTCGCGCGCTGCGCGGCGGCGCTCGACGCCCTCGGGATCCGGCACCTGCGCGACGACATCGTCCTGCCGGCGGGCGGGCCGCCATCGGGGCCGCCGCCGCAGTTCCGGCGGATCGCCGAGCTGGCGCGGGCCGGCTACCGGTTCAGCCTCGTCTTCTACGACGGGCTCGACGTCGGGCCGCTGGTGCCGCCCCGGCGCCTGCCCGACATCGCCGCCTGGAGCGCGGGCGGGCTCGCGATCGCCGAGGGCAGCAACGAGCCCAACATCGCCGCCGGCGCCGGCCGCCCGCTTGCCTCGGCCGAGCACCAGCGCGCGCTCTACCGGGCGGCACGCAACGCCGGCGGCGCGGTGAAGGTCGCCGGGCCGAGCTACGTCCAGGCCAACGTCGCGGCGGCGGAGTCCCTGGCCAACGCCGTCGACTACGGCAACATCCACCCCTACCCCGGCATGGAGCACCCGGAGAACGCCGGCAACGGCGACCTGCGCCGCTTCGTCGCCGCCGCTCAGCCCATCTTCGGCCGCGCGCCGCTGCTCGCCACCGAGAACGGCTACCACACCGCGCTCGCCACCCGGAGCTTCCACTTCCCGGTCTCGGAGGCCGTGCGGGCGCGCTACACGCCCCGCCTGCTGCTGTGGAGCTTCCTCCAGGGCATCCGCCGCACCTACCTCTACGAGCTGGCCGCCTCGGTCGACCGAGGCGAGGGCGACCCGGAAGGCCGGTTCGGCCTCTTGCGCTTCGACGGCTCAGCCACGCCGACCTTTTCCGCGGTCGCCAACCTGATGCGCCTGTTCCGGGCCGGCCCGGCCGTGGCCGGCCCGGCCGTGGCCGGCCCCGCCCTCGACGTGGCCCTCGACGCGGCCCCGCGCGACCTCCAGGCGATCCGCTTCCTGCGCGGCGACGGCGCCGTCCTCGTGCCGCTCTGGCTCGGGATCGACGGCTGGGACCGGGTGCAACGCCGGGCACGGCCCGACGCGCCGGCGCAGGGCGTGACCCTCACCCTCTCGGGCGTCCCGAAGGCGGCGCGGCTGCACCGCTTCGCCGACGACGGCTCCGTCGGCGTGGAAACGCTCGGCCCGGCCCGGACGCTGACCCTCGGCGTGACGGACCGGCTCGCGATCCTCGAGCTGGTGTAGGGCGGCCCTACCGCACCGCGCCCCGGGTGTTGACGGAGAGCGCGTAGATCGACTTGGTCGAGGCCATGAACAGGCGGTTGCCGTCGGCGCCGCCGAAGCACAGGTTGGCGCAGCGCTCCGGCAGGCGGATCCGGCCGATCGCCCTGCCCTCGGGCGAGATCACCAGGACGCCGTCGAGATCGGCGCCCATGCCCCAGCCGCACCAGAGGTTGCCGTCGGCATCCGCCCGGAACCCGTCCGCGGTGCCCCTGCCGCAATCGAACAGCACCCGGCGGTCGGCGAGCGCGCTGCCGTCCCCGACCACGTCGTAGACCCGGATCAGCCGGTTCGGCTGGGCGCGGGATTCGATGACGTAGAGCTTGGTCTCGTCGGGCGAGAAGCACAGCCCGTTCGGGCCCGCGATGTCGGCGACGACGACCCTCGCCTCGCCGGTCCGCGGATCGAGGCGGAAGACCTGGCCCGGCCGTTCCGGCTGGGCCATCGCCTCGTAGGGGTTGGGGCCGAAGGCCGGGTCGGTGAACCAGATCGCGCCGTCTGAGCGGCAGACGACGTCGTTCGGGGCGTTGGCGGGCTTGCCGTCGAACCCGCTGAACAGGGTGGTGATCGTGCCGTCGTGCTCGGTGCGGGTCACCCGGCGGGATTTGTGCTCGCAGGTGACGAGGCGGCCCTGGCGGTCGCGGGCGTTGCCGTTGGCGTAGTTCGAGGGCTTGCGGAACACGCTCGTCGTGCCCGTCGCCTCGTCCCACCGCATGATCGCGTCATTGACCACGTCGCTGAACAGCAGGCAGCGCATGTCGCCGAGCCAGACCGGCCCTTCCGCCCAGCGAAAGCCCGTGGCGATCCGCTCCACCGTCGCCGAGAAGATCCGGTACCGGGCGAACGACGGGTCGAGGATCTCGATCGCCGGGTCGGGCAGGCGCTCGGACGGCTCGAAGGCGGCCTGCGCAGGCCCGGCCCACGCCGTCGTGGCGGCGGCGCCCGCCAGCGCCAGCAGGGTCCGGCGATCGAGTGCGCCCATCGTGTCCTCCCGGCCGGTGTCGTCCCGGCCTGTCCGTCGCTCGGTCCCCGGCGGGCACGGCGCATGGCGTGCGGCGTGTCCGCTCCTTCCGTGGCGTCGGAACCCTCAGGTGATCGGCGCCGGGTTGAACAGCGTCAGGTCGTTGAACAGGCCCCAGCGGTCGGACCACGGCGTCTTGCGCCCGCTCGCCACGTCGAGGATGAGCTGGAACAGCTCGCGGCCGACCTCCTCGATCGTCGCGTGACCGGTGGCGATGCGGCCGGCGTCGAGGTCGATCAGGTCGGACCAGCGCTGGCTGAGCTCGGTGCGGGTCGCGACCTTGATCACGGGGCATTGCGCGAGGCCGTAGGGCGTGCCGCGCCCGGTCGAGAACACCTGGAGGGTGATCCCGGAGGCGAGCTGCAGCGTGCCGCAGACGAAGTCGCTCGCTGGCGTCGCCGCGAAGATCAGGCCCTTCTCGCGGACCCGCTCGCCCGGGGCGAGCACGCCGGAGATCGCCGAGGTGCCGGATTTGGCGACCGACCCGAGCGCCTTCTCGACGATGTTGTTCAGCCCGCCCTTCTTGTTGCCGGGGGACGGGTTGGCGCGCCGGTCGGCCTCGCCCTTGGCGAGGTAGTCGTCGTACCACGCCATCTCGCGTACCAAAGCCTCGGCCACCGCCGGCGTCTTGGCGCGCGGCGTCAGCAGGTGGATCGCGTCGCGGACCTCGGTGACCTCCGAGAACAGGACCGTGCCGCCGGCGGCGACGATCAGGTCGGCGCAGTACCCGAGCGCCGGGTTGGCGGTGACGCCGGAGAACGCGTCGCTGCCGCCGCATTGCAGGCCGACCACGAGGTCGGAGGCCGGGCAGGTCTCGCGCCGGCGCCGGTTCAGGATCGCGAGCCGCGCCTCGGCCATCGCCATGATGCTGTCGAGCATCATGGAAAAGCCCTGGTGGCGCTCGTCCTGCATCCGCACGACGCCGCCGTCCTGCGCGTCGTCGCCGTCCGGCAGCAGGCGCTCGGAGACGAGCTTCTCGCAGCCGAGGCCCACCACCATCACCTCGCCGCCGAAATTCGGGTTGCGGGCGAGGCTCTGGAGGGTGCGGATCGGGATCACCGCCTGCGGCGCGTTGATCGCGACGCCGCAGCCGTAGGCGTGGGTCAGCCCGACCACGTCGTCGACGTTGGGGAAGCGCGGCAGCAGCTCCGCCTTGATCCGCCGGATCGCCACGTCGAGTGTGCCGGCGACGCATTGCACGCTGATCGAGATCGCGAGGATGTTCTTGGTGCCGACCGAGCCGTCCGGGTTGCGGAACCCCTCGAAGGTGCAGCCGGTCAGCGGCGGCAGGGGCGCCGGCACGCGGGTCGCCATCTCCAGCGCGTCGAGGGCGGGGGCGGTCGGGGTGGCCACGCGCGATTCCTCGACCCAGGCGCCGCACGGGATATCCTGCGTCGCGATGCCGACGACCTCGCCGTAGCGCCGGACCTCGCCGCCCTCGGGGATCGCGGCGAGCGCCACCTTGTGGCCCTGCGGCACGAACTCGACGAGGGTCAGCCCGTCCGGGAACACCGTGCCGGCCGGCAGCCCGAAGGCGTTGACGACGATGGCGACGTTGTCGCTCGCGTGCAGGCGGATGGTGCGGGGGGCGTCGCCCAGGGCGGGCCCGGCCGGCGGCACCGGCGGGGCTTCGATCACGGCGTCTGGCATCGCATGCTCCCTGGCGGCGGTCGGCGGTCGATCAGGCGCGGCGCAGCTCCACCCGCCGGATGTCGCCGACGAGGAAGAGATAGGCGCTCATCGCCACGAGCGCGTTGATCCCGACGAAGACCAACGCCGTGTCGAACGAGCCCGAGGACTGGACGAGATAGCCGATGATGATCGGCGTGGTGATGCCGGCGGTGTTGCCGAACATGTTGAACAGCGCGCCGCTCAGGCCCGCCGCCTCCTTGGGCGAGGTGTCGGACACCACCGCCCAGCCGAGCGCCCCGAGGCCCTTGCCGAAGAAGGCCGCCGCCATCAGGCCGATCACCAGGGCATGCGAGTCGACGTAGTTGCAGGCGATGATCACCATCGACAGCAGCATGCCGGCGATGATCGGCAGCTTGCGGGCGATGTTGAGCGAGCCGGTCCGGCGCAGGAGCGCGTCGGAGATCACGCCGCCGAGGATGCCGCCGACGAAGCCGCACAAGGCCGGGAGCGAGGCGGTGAAGCCGGCCTGGAGCACGGACATGCCGCGCTGCTTGACGAGGTAGATCGGAAACCACGTCAGGAAGAAGTAGGTCATCACGTTGATGCAGTGCTGCGCCACGTAGATGCCGAGCAGCATCCGGTTGCCGAGGAGCTGCTTGATCGTTCCCCAGGTGCCGGCGGCGGGGGCGGCGCCCGCCCGCACCGGCTTCGCGTCGCGCGCTGTCGACGTGGTCGCGCCCGACGGCGCGGCGCCGACCTGCACCAGCGCGCCGCCCCGGGCGATCTCGTCGAGCTCGCCCGAGGTGACGCTCGGATGGTCCTTGGGGTCGTGGATCAGCCAGACCCAGAGCAGCACCATCGCCAGGCCGATCAGGCCCATGCTGAAGAACGCGTAGCGCCAGCCGAAGCTCTGGGTCACCCAGGCGGTGAGCGGCGCGAACAGCACCGGCGCGAAGTATTGGGCCGCGTTGAACACGGCCGAGGCCTTGCCGCGCTCGGCCGCCGGGAACCAGGCGGTGACGAGGCGGGCGTTGCCGGGGAAGGACGGCGCCTCGGCGATGCCCACCAGCATCCGCATCAGGAAGAACACCGCCACCGCGGAGCCCGCGCCGAGGAAGCCGGCCCAGCCCTGGACGAAGGTGAAGAACGACCAGAAGAACACGCCGCCGGCATAGATCCACTTGGTGCCGTAGCGGTCGAGCAGCCAGCCGCCGGGCAGCTGGGCCGCGACGTAGGACCAGCTGAAGGCGGAGAGGATGTAGCCCATCTGCACGGGCGTGATGCCGAATTCCTGCGCGATCGGCACGCCCGCGATCGAGATGATCGCGCGGTCGGCGTAGTTCAGCACCGTGACCGCGAACAGCACGAGGAGGATCAGGTAGCGCACGCGCATGCGCGTCGCGCTCTGCACCGGAATCGCCAGCGACATGGTTTCCTCCTCGGGATCGCCCGACGGATGCGTGCCCGTCGCGGTCGGTTTCCTTGAGGTTTCCAGATTAGTCCGCCCGGTCGATACCTTCCAATCCAAACGATGGATCGATCGATGCCATCGCGGCATCGATCGATCGAGCCTTGATCAGGCGGCGCCGACCTCGTGGTCGGCCATGATCTCCAGCGCGCGGACCATCGCCGAATGGTCCCAGGCCGCCCCGCCGTTGGCGACGCAGGCCGAGAACAGCTGCTGCGCCAGAGCTGTGGCCGGCAGGCTGAGCCCGAGCGCGCGGGCGCCCTCCAGCGCCAGGTTCAGGTCCTTCTGGTGCAGCCCGATGCGGAAGCCCGGATCGAAGGTGCGGTCGATCATGCGCTTGCCGTGCAGCTCGAGGATGCGCGAGGTGGCCAGGCCCCCGGTGATGGCCTCGCGGACCTTGGCCGGGTCGGCGCCGGCCTTCGAGGCGAACAGCAGGCCCTCGGCCACCGCCTCGATGGTGAGCGCGACGATGATCTGGTTGGCGACCTTCGCCACCTGGCCCGATCCGACCGGGCCGACATGGGTCACGGTCTTCCCCATGGCCGCGAACAGCGGTTGTGCGCGCCCGAAATCGGCCTCGTCGCCGCCGACCATGATCGAGAGGGCGGCGTTCTTCGCCCCGACCTCGCCGCCGGAGACCGGCGCGTCGAGATAGGCGCCGCCGCGCTCCCTGATGCGGGCGGCGAAGTCCTTCGTCGCGATCGGCGAGATCGAGCTCATGTCGATCACGGTCGTGCCGGGCCTCAGGCCCGCTGCGACGCCGTCCGCGCCGAACAGCACCGTCTCGACGTCGGGGGTGTCCGGCAGCATCAGGATGACGACGTCGGCGCGCTCGGCGACCTCGGCGGCGGTGGCGCAGGGCGTGCCGCCGGCGGCGACCAGGGCCTCGGGCACCGCCCGGCGGCTCTTCAGGAACAGGCTGTGCCCGGCGGCGATCAGGTGCCCGGCCATGGGCGCGCCCATGATGCCGAGGCCGATGAATCCGATGTTCATGGTGGTGTCTCCCGGAATGGCGCATCCGCCCTCCCCCGCGGAGGGGGGAGGGTCGATCCTGGCTCAGCCCCTGAAGCGGGCGGCGAGCGCCTCGGACTGCCGCGCGAGCAGGCCCATGTCGGAGCCGACCGCGGTGAAGCGGGTGCCGGCGGCGATGTAGCGGTGGGCCAGATCCTCGTTGGCGGTGAGGATGCCGGCATGCTTCCCGGCCTTCGTGATGCGCGCGATCGTCTCCGCGATGATCGCCACCACGTCGGGATGATTCTGCTGGCCGAGGTAGCCGAGGCTGGTCGAGAGGTCGCCGGGGCCGATGAAGACGCCGTCGACGCCCTCCACGCCGGCGATCTCGTCGAGGTTGTCCAGCGCCCGCCGCGACTCGATCTGCACGGCCACGAAGATCTCGGCCTCGCAGCGGGCGTGGTAGTCGGGGATGCGGCCGAAGCGGGCGGCGCGCGGCGCCTGCGAGAATCCGCGCACGCCGCGCGGGGCGTAGCGGGTCGCGGCCACCGCGCGGCGGGCCTGGTCGGCGTCGTCGATGTTGGGGATCATCAGCGACTGCACCCCGGTGTCGAGGATGCGCTTGATGGTGATCGCCTCGTCGCTCGGCACCCGCACCATGGCGTGGGCCGGGCTCTCCATCATCGCCTGGACCTGAATGTAGACGTCCCGCAGGTCGTTGGCCGAATGCTCCATGTCGAGGAGCAGCCAGTCGAAGCCGGAGCCGGCTACGACCTCGGTGGAGATCGGGCTGGCGAGGCTGCACCACAGGCCGATCTGCTGCCGGCCCTGGCCGAGCGCCGCCTTGAAGCGGTTGGAGAGGATGTCCATCGGATGTGCTCCTTCGTGGAATCGATCTGAGAGGTCGAGCGTCGTCCGGATCACGCGCCTCCCTCTCCCCTCTGCGGGAGAGGGTGGCCCGCGAAGCGGGTCGGGAGAGGGGAGCGCCGGTGCCGGATACGGCGCTCCCCTCTCCCGACCCCTGCCGACGCAGGGGCCACCCTCCCCCGCAGAGGGGGAGGGATCTGAAGCGTCCGTCGCCCTCAGCGCACGAGGCACGGGCGCTTGTTGTCGAAGGTCCAGTTCGGGACGAGGAACTGCATCGCCGCCGCGTCGTCGCGGGCGCCGAGGCCGTGGTCCAGATAGAGCGCGTGCGCCGCCTCGACCTCGGCCATGTCAATCTCGATGCCCAGCCCCGGACGATCCGGCACCCGCACGAGCCCGCCGCGGATCGCCAGCGGCTCTTTGGTCAGGCGCTGGCCGTCCTGCCAGATCCAGTGCGTGTCGATCGCCGTCACCTTGCCCGGGGCGGCGGCCGCGACGTGAGTGAACATCGCCAGCGACACGTCGAAGTGGTTGTTCGAGTGCGAGCCCCAGGTCAGCCCGTGGTCGCGGCAGAGCTGCGCCACCCGCACCGAGCCGGCCAGCGTCCAGAAATGCGGGTCGGCCAGCGGGATGTCGACGGCGCCCAGCTGAATCGCGTGGTTCATCTGGCGCCAGTCGGTGGCGATCATGTTGGTGGCGGTGGGCAGGCCCGTGGCGCGGCGGAACTCGGCCATGATCTCGCGGCCCGAGAACCCGTCCTCGGCCCCGCACGGATCCTCGGCGTAGGCGAGCACGCCGCCGCGGCCCTTGCACAGGCGGATCGCCTCGGCGAGCGACCACGCGCCGTTCGGGTCGAGGGTGACGCGGGCTTCCGGGAAGCGCTCGTGGATCGCGGTGACGGCGGCGATCTCGTCCTCGCCGGCGAGCACGCCGCCCTTCAGCTTGAAGTCGTTGAAGCCGTAGGCCGCATGCGCGGCCTCGGCCAGGCGTGCGACGGCGTCGGGCGTCAGGGCCTCCTCGTCGCGCAGCCGCATCCAGCCGTCGCGGGCGGTCGGCTCGCGATAGGGCAGATCGGTGCGGCGGCGGTCGCCGACGTAGAACAGGTAGCCCAGCATCTCGACGGCGTCGCGCTGCTGGCCCTCGCCCAGCAGGGCCGCCACCGGCACGTCGAGGAACTGGCCGAGCAGGTCGAGGAAGGCGGATTCCACCGCCGTCACCGCGTGGATGGTGACGCGCAGGTCGAAGGTCTGGAGGCCGCGCCCGCCGGAATCGCGGTCGGCGAAGCGCGCGCGCATCGCGTTGAGCACCGCCTGCCAGGCGCCGAGCGGGCGCCCGACGATCAGGTCGCGGGCCTCCTCCAGCACGCCGCGGATGCGCTCGCCGCCGGGCACCTCGCCGAGGCCCGTCGCGCCGGTGGAATCCTCGAGGATCACCAGGTTGCGGGTGAAGAACGGGCCGTGCGCGCCGCTGAGGTTGAGCAGCATGCTGTCGCGGCCGGCGACCGGCACGACCCGCATCGCGGTGACGGTGGGGGAGCGCGAAAATCCGCGCGACGGGGCATCGACGGCGTCGGCCTGCATGCGTGCCTCCCGGGGCGTTGACGGGACCGGCGTCTGGCGCGCCGTCTGCCGCACGTTCTCGCAAGGATGCCGATGCGGGTCCAAGCCAAAGGCTGGATCGATCGATGCGCGACAGGCATCGATCATCCCGGCGGCAGCACTGCCAGGATCGCGATCAGGCGCGCGATCAGCGGGTCGTCGCCGTCGCGGCGCCAGGCGAGGTGCAGCTCGGCCGGGCGCGGCGCGGGCAGGTCGAGGGGGCGGAACGCGACGCCCTCGAAGCGCAGGCGCTCGGCCGCCGCCGGCACCAGGGCGACCCCGAGGCCGGCACGCACCAGTGCCAGGATCGAGTGGATCTGCGTCAGCTGCTGCAGGATGCGCGGCTGGATGCCGGCCTCGGCGAACAGGCCGCGGACGAGGTCGTGGAAGTAGTGCGCCTCGTTCGGCGCGTAGGCGATGAACGGTTCGCCGTCGAGGTCCGCCAGCGTCAGGTCCGCGTGCGCCGCCAGGCGATTGCCGGCGGGCACGGCGACCACCATCGGCTCGGCCAGCGCCCGCACGGAGGCGAGGTCGGGATGGGTGACCGGCGGGCGCACCAGCGCCGCGTCGATGCGCCCGGCCAGCAGTTCCTCGACCTGATCCTTGGTCACCATCTCGCGCAGCGCGAGCGTCACGTCCGGCAGCGCGGCCCGGGCGGCGATGACGAGGCGGGGCAGGAAGTCGTAGGCCGAAGCCGCCGTGAACCCGAGCTTGAGCACCCCGGCCCTTCCGGCCGCGACCTGGCGGGTGACGTGGGTCGCGGTCTCGGCGAGCCGCAGGATGCGCTGCGCCTCGGGCAGGAAGCTGCGCCCGGCCGCGGTCAGGCGCACCGAGCGGCTGGTGCGGTCGAGGAGCTGCACGTCGAGGATGCGCTCCAGGACCTGGATCTGCCGCGAGAGCGGCGGCTGGGTCATGTTCAGCCGGGCGGCGGCCCGGCCGAAATGCAGCTCCTCGGCGACGGCCGCGAAGCACCGGAGCTGGCTGAAGTCGAACATGCGCGATCCTGGAAAGGCGACCCGGGTTGCGACGTGCCTGGATTGATCGCATCCCGATGCCGGTCGCGGCGAGACGGATGATGGCAGCAAAGCTTCGATCGGTCTCGTCGGCCTGCCTCGCGATGCGCTTGAACGCCTTCGGCTTGCGGAAGACGGTCTCGATCGGGTGGCGTCGCTTCGGCGAGGTGGGTCGTCACGGGCACGTTCGACTTCGCCGTCGTTGACGTTCGTCCGATCGTCCCTCATATTGCGGACATGTTCGCGGGAGTTCCCCGGCTAAATTGCAGGACGACCCCGATGGCCGGCACATCCGCTCCGAACAGCCTCGACATCGCCGAGCAGGTCGCTCGCGTCCTCCGGTCGAACGCCGAGACCCAGAAATTCATTGAGGAACAGGCTAAGCTGCGCGCCGAGGCCGACAAGCTGACGCGCGAGCGAGCCTTGGCACCCTGGCAGATCGCCCTGTCCGGCATGGCCGCGGGTGCTGCGCTGTTCGGCGCGGGCGCCGCCTTCATCAAGGTGTTGGGCGGGTGACCGCCAGCCGCCTCCGCGACGTGCTCGCCCGGCTGCGCTGGTCGCAACGGGGCTTCGCTCAGGCCCTGGCCTGCGATGACCGCCTGGTGCGCCGTTGGGCCTCCGGCGACGCCGCGATCCCACCCGACGTCGCAGGCTGGCTCGAAGCGCTGGCCGAGGCGCATGCCCGCCATCCCGTGCCCGAGGGGTGGCGGCGGCGGTCCGCTTGAGCCGGTTGCGCGGACGTGTTCTGCGGGTCCGCGCAACCTGCGACCGGTCTGGAAGCCGGGCCGGAGACGTGTCGCCTTTGAAGCGTCGCCTTGCCGGCGCGAGCCCGCTCAGCGCAGCTCCACCCGCCGGATCTCGCCGACGACGACGAGGTAGCAGAACACGGCGACGAGCGCGTTCAGCCCGACGAACACCAGCGCGCCGTTGAACGACCCCGTCTGCTGCACGATGTAGCCGATCGCGATCGGGGTGGTGATGCCGGCGGTGTTGCCGAAGGTGTTGAATAGCCCGCCCGAGAGGCCGCCGCCCTGGCGCGGCGAGGTGTCGGAGACGACCGCCCAGCCGAGCGCCCCGACGCCCTTGCCGAAGAAGGCGAGCGCCATCAGCCCGACCACGAGCGCGTCGGTCTGGACGTAGTTGCAGCCGACGATGACCATCGACAGCAGCATCCCGCCGACGATCGGGATCTTCCGCGATGCGGTCAGCGACCAGCCGCGCTTGAGCAGCCGATCCGAGATCCAGCCGCCCAGGATGCCGCCGACGAAGCCGCAGAGCGCCGGCAGCACCGCGGCGAAGCCCGCCTGCAGGATCGACAGGCCGCGCTCCTTCACGAGGTAGACCGGGAACCAGGTCAGGAAGAAGTACGTCAGCGTGGTGATGCAGTACTGCCCGACGTAGATCCCGAGCAGCATGCGGTTGGCGAGCAGCTGCCGGATCGTGCGGCCGGCGTCGACCTGGGCCACGCCCGCGTCGCGGCCGTCCATGTCGAGGAGGGCGCCGCCCGCCTCGATGTAGTCGCGCTCCCCCTGGTTGATCGCGGGGTGCTCCTTCGGCCCGTAGATCACCTGGGTCCACAGCAGCGCGAAGGCGATGCCGAGCGCGCCCATCAGGGTGAAGACGTGGTGCCAGCCGTAATGGTGGACGACGAAGCCCATCAGCGGCGTGAACAGCACGGTGGCGAAGTACTGCGAGGCATTGAAGAAGGCCGAGGCGGTGCCGCGCTCGGCGGTGGGGAACCACGCCGCGGTGATCCGGGCGTTGGCCGGAAACACCGGCGCCTCGGCGAGTCCCACCAGCAGGCGCAGGCCGAACAGCACCGCCACCGCGGTGAAGCCGGTGAAGAAGCCGACCGCCCCCTGCATCAGCGTGAAGGCCGACCACAGGAAGATCGCGCCGGCATAGACCCACTTCGCGCCGTAGCGGTCGAGCAGCCAGCCGCCGGGCAGCTGCGCCAGGACGTAGGACCAGGCGAAGGCGGAGAAGACGTAGCCCATCGCCACCGCATCGAGGCCCAGGTCCTTGGCCAGCGACGGGCCGGCGATGGAGAGCGTCGCGCGGTCGGCGTAGTTGATGGTGGTGGCGATGAAGAGCATCGTCACGATGAGGAGCCGCACGCGGCTGCGCTTCACCGCGGTCATGGCGAGACCCGCGCTCATACGACCTTCTCCCTGAAGGCGGACCGCCCGGCCGGTGCCGCGGCGGACAGCGGCCGTTCTCTGAAGGCCCCTCGACGGGGCCCCGGCGGCCGCTTGCGATCTCAGGTTAGGAGCGTCCCCGGCGCGGCGTCCAACTCAAAGGCTGGATGGATCGATGCGGCGCGCGCATCGATCGGCGGCGGGAAAGCGACGGGATGACGATGGTCGGGATGAGCGGGGGTGGGGCTTGAGCGGTCGGTACGGGCTGGAGATCCGGGCGGCCAGCGCCGCCGACGCGCCGGGGCTCGCCGCGCTGATCGGCTCGGGCGGCCCGGCGATCGCGGTCCGCGACCTCGCCGAGCGGATCGAGGCCCTGCGCGGCCGCGACGGTGCGGCCCTCGTCGCGGTCGAGTGGGGGCCGCCGGGCGGCCTCGTCGTGCTGCACTGGTACCGCACCCTCGTCGCCGAGCCGATCGCGCAGATCACGACGCTCCTCGTCGCGCCCGACGACCGCCGGCGCGGGCTCGGGCGCCTGCTGCTCAAGGCGGCGGCGCAGGCCGCGCGCACCGCCGGATGCGACGGGCTGGAGATGGTGCTGCCGCCGGACCGGCCGGACCTCGAAGCCTTCTGCGCCGCCACCGGCTTCGTCGCGGCCGGCACCCGCCTGACGCGGCCCCTGCGCAAGCGAAGCGCCGAGCGCTGAGATCGATGCCGCGTGTCGCGGTCAGTGCAACGTCGCGCCGGGGTCCGGGTCGATCTCGACCGCCTCGGCGAAGGGGAATTCCAGCACGATCTCGCCCGCGGCATCGGTGACGACGAGGTCGGCCGTCATCAGCCGGGCCTGGTCCCGCGCCTCACGCGCTTGGCCGGCGCGCAGCGCCGCCAGGATGGTGTCGCGGGCGGCCTCCCAGGCGGCGTCGGCATCGGGCAGGTCGGCGCCGTCCGGGTCCGTCACCCAGTCGTCGCCGATCCGTGTGTTGAAGAAGTAGCGCGGCACGGTACAGGCTCCTGCAGCATCGGGCTTCACGCACGCGAAGCGGGATCGGAGCAAGACATGGTGAAGCCCAGCCGCGCTGCAACGCCGGACGAGGCCGGCCGGCCCGCGAGGCCGTCGCTGCGGGCGGCGCGGCGGGCTTTTATGACAGCGGCCCTCGGCCTCGCCTCGCTCGCGGGCGCCCAGGCGCAGCCGGCGGACCTCTCCGACGCGCGGGCGATGGCGCTGGTGCGCGGGCACCGCACGCAGGGCTTCGTCACCGTCGGCCAGAGCCTCGCCTATGCCGAGCGGGCCCGGCCAGACAGCTTTCGACTGGCGCCCGCCCGGGTCGAGCGGCGCGCGGGCGAGCCGTTCACCCGCGTCCGCATCTGCTACTGGCTCCGCCCTGCCGGGCGCCCGGCCGAGCCGGATTGCGGGATCGACTACCTCGTCACCGACGGGCCGCCCCATGTCGAGGTCGCCGAGGCCTTCGGCGGCCTCGGCCGCGAGCTGGAAGCCGGCCGCGAGCGCTTCGTGCGCGCCCTCGACCGGGAGCTCGATCTCCGGCGTGATCCGGCCGCCAAGGCGCTCGGCGATGCGCTCGCGCCCTACGATCCCTACGACCGCCGATAGGGCGGAGGCTGCGGCTGAGCTTGCCGATGGGGGTTCGGATCGCACGGCGTCGAACGTCTTCGAATGGGGCGTGGCCAGCGCCGCGCGGCTCCCTCTGGGGGAAGGGACTCCCGCTTCGACCCGGCCCCTTGGAGGGATCTGCGACGCCGGTCGCTAATGAGGCGCGAGGGCTTTGCGGCCCGGGCGTGCGACCGGCCCAGCGGCGTCCGGCCGCGCTGCCGCGTGGGCCCTGCCCCCCTATCTCCCGGGGGTCGCCAAGAGGACCATCCCGTGCCCGACGAGACGCTGACCGTCTACTACGACGGAGCCTGCCCGCTCTGCCGGGCGGAGATCGGGCATTATCGCCGCTGCCGCGGGGCCGAGCGCATCGCCTTCGTCGACGTGGCGCCGGACGGCGCTCCCCTCGGGCCGGACCTCGACCGTGCGGCGGCCCGCGCCCGCTTCCATGTCCGCGACGCCGACGGCCGGCTCCGGTCGGGGGCGGCGGGCTTCGCCCGGCTGTGGAGTGCGCTGCCGCGCTGGCGTTGGCTCGCGCGGATCGCGCGGCTCCCGGTCGTGCTGCCGCTCGCCGAGATCGCCTATCGCGCGTTCCTGCCGCTCCGCCCCCGCATCGCCCGCTGGCTCGTCCGCAACCGTTGAGAACCTGCCGGCGTGCTTGATCCGGCGCGTCGCGGCCGAGAAGGTAGGGCATGGCTCGCAAGCGCATCCACCTGACGACCGATATCCTGGCCGACGCCCTGCACCGGCTCGGGATCGCGGCGGCCGCGATCGACCGCGAGGCCCTGCGCGTCCGGATGGGCCTGCCCGAGCAGGACGGCTTCGTCGAGGATTCCGCCGTCGCCGCGGCGCTCCGCGACGGGACGGCGCGCCAGGCCTTCTCGCAGACCGGCGTCGCGGCGCTGAAGCTCGCCCTGCCGGCGCTCCGGGCCGAGCCGGGGCGGGACGGCGCCCTCGCCTGGCGGCTCCGGGTGAGCCTGCCGCTCCTCGACGACGGCCGCCTCGACCTGCGCCTCGACGGGCCGCCGGGCGAGGCGGCGGCCGAGATCCTGGAGGAGATGGCGCTCGGCAACGATCCGGCCTGGCGCCTCGACGACCTGCGCCGGGCGCTGGCCGAGACGTCGGCGGCCTCGGCGCGCACGCTCCACCGCACGGTCGCGCGCCTGCGCGACCAGATCCGGGACGACCTCCGCGAGATCGGGGCGGACGCGCCGACCTACATCGCCCATCTCGACCGGTCGCTGCGCGCTCGCGTCTTCACGCCCGCGCCGAACCTCGCCCACGCGATCCTCGACACCCTGAAGACGGTGCGGACGCGGGCGAAGGCGGTGGCGCGCGAGGAATCCGGCCGTCGCCGCCTGCGCGACCGGGTCGGGTTCGGCTCCTACATCGACAAGTTCGTGCCCGCCCGCCGGCTGAACCGGCGCATCGTCTTCCACATGGGCCCGACCAATTCCGGCAAGACCTACGCGGCGCTGGAGGTGCTGGCGAAGGCGCCAACCGGGACCTACCTCGCGCCCTTGCGCCTGCTCGCGCTGGAGAACTACGAGGCCCTGCTCGAGCGGGGCCTGCGCGCCGGCATGGTCACCGGCGAGGAGATTCTGGGGGAGCCGGACCCGAGCCACACCGCGCGCACCATCGAGACCGCGGACCTGCGCCGCCCGGTCGAGGTCGCGGTGATCGACGAGATCCAGATGCTGTCCGACCCCGATCGCGGCTGGGCCTGGACCAACGCGCTGTTCGGGATCCCGGCGAAGACCGTGATCGTCTGCGGCTCGGACGACGCGCTCTCGCATGTCCGCCGCGCGGCGGAGGCCGCGGGCGAATCGCTCGACGTCGTGACCTTCGTGCGCAAGACCCCGCTGGTGGCGCTCGACGAGCCCGTGCCCCTCGAATCCGTGAAGCCGGGGGATGCCGTCGTCGCCTTCTCGCGGCGGGCCGTGCACGAGAACCGCGAGGCGCTGGTGGCGGCCGGGCGCAGCGTCGCCACCATCTACGGCGCGCTCTCGCCGGAGGTGCGCCGGGCGGAAGCGGCACGGTTCCGCAACGCCGAGGCCGAGGTGCTGGTCACCACCGACGCGATCGGCATGGGCCTGAACCTCGGACCGCTCAAGCGGGTGATCTTCTCGGCGGTCACCAAGTGGGACGGCACGGCGACCCGCCCGCTCACCAATCCCGAGATCCGCCAGATCGCCGGCCGGGCCGGGCGCTTCGGCCATCAGGACGAGGGCCACGTCTCGGCCACCGACGACGTGAGCCTCGGCCCGATCCGCGATGCGCTGGCCGGCGCGCCGACGGCGCCCGCCGCCGACACCCGGTTCTACGTCCGGCCGGACCTGATCGCGATCGAGGCGGCGGCGGCCGAACTCGGCACCGACTCGCTCGCCGAGGTGCTGACGCATTTTTCCCGCGCGACGTTCTACGAGGGGTCCCCGTTCCAGCCCTCCGCGATGGAGGAGGCGCTGGAGGCGGCGCGCGCGGTCGACACGGCGCACCTGCCGATCCGCGAGGCCTTCGCCTTCGCGGTCTGCCCGATCGACCGGCGCGACCCGGCCTCGACCGCGGTGCTCGACCGCTGGGTCCAGGCCCGCGCGGCCGGCGCCGCCGTCCCGGCTCTGCGGGCCAACGTCGGCGGCGAGCTCGAGTACCTCGAACGCACGGTCAAGCTCGCCGCAGCCTACCTCTGGCTGGCCCGGCGCTTCCCCGACACGTTCGACGAGGCGGAGGCGACCAGGCTGCTGCGCGGCCGCGCCAACGCCGCCATCGAGCAGGCCCTGCGCGAGACGGCCTCGCGCACCGTGGCGGCACGGGCGCGGCCGCGCGTGCCGGCGTGACGTGGCGCTCTTTCCCTCCCCCGCAGAGGGGGAGGGAAGGCGCGCGTGGGCGTCGAAACCGAGCGGATTCGCGAAGAGACCTACTCTGCGCCCCGCCCCGCCGGCCTTGCCAGCAGCACGGCGGTCGCGATCCCGACGGCGAGGATCGTGACGGCGCAGGCGGCGAGCGCCGCGAGCTGGCCGATGCCCTGGAGCGCGACGCCGAGCACGGCGACGCCGAGCGCCTGCCCGCAGAAGAACGAGAAGGCGTGGAGCGCCACCGCCGAGGCGCGGGCGGTCGGGGCGACCTCGGTCACCTGCACCTGAAACGTGTTGTGCAGCATGTAGAAGCCGAGCCCCATCGCGACGAGGGCGGCCGCGTCGAGCTGCCAGCGCCCCGCGAGGCCGATCATGGTCAGGGCACCGGCGCAGACGAGGCCGCCGCCGACCAGCATCCGCTGCATCCCGAGGAACCGGACCAGCAGGCCGACGAGGGCGGAGTAGATCAGCCCGCCGACGGCGAAGCCGGCGAGCGCCAGCCCGGCCTCGCGCGGGCCGCCCTCGCCGCGCGCCTCGATCAGCGGCGCGAGGTGCGGGAAGATGCCGAACACCGCGATCGCCTCGACGAACACCGCCGCGAACAGCACCCGCGCGCGCGGATTGGCCACGATCGTGCGATAGCGCGTCAGCGCCAGCCCGAATTCCGGCCGTCGCGCCGGAAGGCGGCCGCTCCGGTCGAACCCGAGCAGGGTCGCGGCGCAGCCGAGCACGGCGACCGCGGCGTTGATCGCGAACACGCCGTGCCAGCCGACCTGCCCCTCGATCAGCCCGGCGAAGGTTGAGCCCGAGAGCTGGCCGAGGATCACCGCGACGAGGAAGCGGCCGATCGCCACCTGGCGGCGCTCCATCGGCACCCGGTCGCCCATCAGGGCGAGCGCCAGCGGGATCACCCCGCCGGCCGCGGCGCCCGCCACCATCCGCAGGCCGAAGAGCAGGCGCAGGTCTTCGGCGAAGGCGCAGCCGACCAGCGCCGCCACCAGCACCGCGAGGCACGCGGTGATGACCCGCTCCTTGCCGACCGCGTCGCCCACCGGCCCGAGGATCGGCTGGATCAGCGCGTAGGGCAGCGCGAAAGCGGTCGAGAGCAGCGCCACGGTGTGGGCGTCGCTGCGCAGGTCGCGCGCCAGCACGCCGACCAGCGGCTCGACCGAGCGCCACGCGAAGGTGCTGGAGAAGCCCGCGGCCGCGAGCACCAGGATCAGGCGAGCGATCGAGGAGGTGGGAGGCATGCTGGGCCGCGGCTCGCGAACGCCCGGCCGAGGAGGCCGGATCGGTCCCGGCCTAGCCGACATCGACCGGGTTTGCAGCCCCGCCGAGGCCGTGGAGCCGGCCGTCGGCATGCAAGGCGCCGCCCCTGAAACCCGACCGCGCGCGCCCTCGCCCGGCCGGGCGCACGATCCGGTCAGACGCGTCCGGGTGATCGCCGCGGGCGATCCCGGGGCGACGAGCGGGACATGCGCAGGCTTTGAAAGGCGTTGGCCTCAGAAGACGTGGCGGAGGATAAAGAACAGGACGCCCGCCAGGGTGATCGCCGCCGGCAGGGTCAGCACCCAGGCCAGCGCCATGTTGCGCACCGTCGACATCTGCAGCCCGGAGCCGTTGGCCGCCATGGTGCCGGCGACGCCCGAGGACAGGATGTGGGTGGTCGAGACGGGCAGGCCGTAGACCTCGGCCAGCCCGATCGTGCCGGCGGCGACGAGCTCGGCCGAGGCGCCCTGCGCGTAGGTCAGGTGGGTCTTGCCGATCCTCTCGCCGACCGTGACCACGATCCGCTTCCAGCCGACCATGGTGCCCAGGCCCAGCGCCAGCGCGACGCAGACCTTCACCCAGGTCGGGATGTAGCGCGTGCCGTCGTTGAGCAGGCCGGTATAGGCCTTCAGCGTGCCGGCCTCGGCCTCCGAGAAGCTGGCGCCGTTCTTCGGCAGCAGCCGGATCGCGTCGGCGGCGAGGTACATGTCGTTGCGCAGGTTCGAGGTCTGCGCCGCCGGCACCTGCTTGATCGCGCCGTAGTTCCGCACGTTGGCGGCGATGTCGGTGGAGAGGGCCGCGAGCGCGCCGTAGACCGCCGGCTGGTTCAGGTCCTTGGTCTTGAGCGCGTCCGAGACCTGCTTGCGGGCGGCCGCCGCGTCGGGCTGGGCCGTCGTCCCGGCGTGGCTCGCGAACACCGCGCTGGCGCTCTGCGAGGTCTGGATGAAGGCCGGCGTCGTGTCGTCGGCCATGGTGCGGTTCAGGGCGTAGGCGGTGGGCGCCGCGCCGATCAGGATCAGCATGATCAAGCCCATGCCCTTCTGGCCGTCGTTGCCGCCGTGGAAGAACGAGACCAGCGTGCAGGTCAGGATCAGCAGCGAACGGATCCAGAGCGGGGGCGGCGTGTCGCCCTCGGGCGCCTCGTAGAGGTCCTTGCGCCGCACGGTGAGCTTGAGCGCCAGCAGCAGGAGGGCCGCCGCGACGAAGCCGATGAGCGGGCTGAACAGCAGCGCCTTGAACACGCCGAGCGCCTGGGCCCAGTCGACGCCCGAGGTCGCGGAGCCTTCCGGCGCCATCAGCTGGTTGGCCAGCCCGACGCCGATCACCGAGCCGATCAGCGCGTGCGACGAGGAGTTCGGCAGGCCGAAGGCCCAGGTGCCGAGGTTCCAGACGATCGCGGCGATGAGCAGCGCGAAGATCATCGCGTAGCCGGCGCCCGACCCGACCTGCAGGATCAGCTCCACCGGCAGCAGCGTGACGATGGCGTAGGCCACCGCGCCCGAGGACAGCATCACGCCGAGGAAGTTGAAGGCGCCGGACCAGATCACCGCCACGAGCGGCGGCATCGAGTGGGTGTAGATCACGGTCGCCACCGCGTTGGCGGTGTCGTGGAAGCCGTTCACGAACTCAAAGGCCAGCGCGATCAGCAGGGCGAGGCCGAGGAGCACGAAGGCGCCGATCGCCAGCGGCGTCTGGCCGACCGCGTTCATGTCGGTGATCAGGCTGACGCCGGCGTAGACCAGGCCCGCCACCAGGATCAGCAGGAAGGCGACGATCCCGCCCGGATGCAGGCCACGATCGAGCGTCGGACCCGGGCGGCGCCTCGGTTCGGCGCCCGACAGGTGCGGTGTCAGGCGGGCAGAATCGGACATGACGGATCTCGACGGCGATCGGACTTCGAACGCCTTCGGATAGGTCGCGTGCGTGACGGTCCGGTGACGGCGCGCGAAAGGACAGTCGATCCGCGCCCGACGACACGGTCACGAGGCGGCGAATACCGATCGAGCGCTCAGTGCCTGCGCGGGCGCCGCGGCGCCGTGGCCGGGGTCTTGTCGCGATTCTCCGCGACGAGCTTGCGCCAGCGGTCCAGGCGGTCGGGGTCGAGGGTTCCGTCGGCGATGGCGGCCTGCACCGCGCAGCCCGGCTCGTGCGCGTGGGTGCAGTCGCGGAACCGGCAGTCGGGCGCGCGCTCGGTGATCTCGGCGAACAGCGTGTCGATCCCCTCCGCGGCGTCGCTGACGTGGAGCGTGCGCATCCCCGGCGTGTCGATCACCCAGCCGCCCCCCGCCATCGCGTGCAGCGAGCGGCCCGTCGTGGTGTGGCGCCCCTTGGCGTCGTGCTCCCGGATCGCGCCGGTCTCCTGCGGCGCGTCCTGGCCGGGCCCGGCCAGGGTGTTGACGAGCGTCGACTTGCCGACGCCGGACGAGCCGACCAGCGCGACGGTCTGCCCGGGCCCGCACCAGGGCGCCAGCGCCGCCGCGGCGTCCGGGCGGCGCGGGTTGACGCCGACCACCGACAGCCCGCGCTGGAGGGCGGCGGCCTGCCGGCGGTAGGCCTCGACGTCGTCGGTCAGGTCGGCCTTGGTCAGCAGGATCACCGGGTCGGTGCCGCCCTGGTTGGCCAGGGCGAGGTAGCGCTCCAGGCGGGCCGGGTTGAAGTCGGCGTTGCACGAGGTGACGACGAACAGGGTGTCGACGTTGGCGGCCGCGGCCTGCGGGACCTTGCCGCCCTCGGTGCGCCTCTGCAGCACGGTCCTCCGCGACAATCGGCGGTGCAGGGTCAGCGTCCGCGGATCGGCCAGGACCCAGTCGCCGACGGTGACGTCGCCGGTGCTGGCGTGGACCGGCAGGATCAGCTCGACGGGGCCGGCCGCCGACAGCGCCGTCAGCCGGGAGCGGTGGACCAGGGCGATCCGCATCGGCGCGAAGCCGGCATCGGCGGCCTCGCACTGGTCCTCGAAGAAGCCGGACCAGCCGAGGCTGGCCGCTTCTGCGGCGCGGAGGGCGTGGGGATCATCGGTCACGGCTTCAGCCCATGACACGGCGCCGGCCGGCTGACCAGTGAGCCGCGCGCGTGCGGAAGCGCCGCGGGATGCCGAAGGCGCAGGATCTGAATTCAATATTCTGCGCGTGGAAGAACGAGTTAATTTCAACGTCGCGACAAATAATGTTCGTTTGCAGGGCAGCCTTGGCTTGCCCTAACCTCCCCCCGAGCGGTCCCGTGCAGCCATGCCGTCGCGGTCCGTCAAGAATAGAGCCTGAGCCAACAGGTGCCGCAAGGCAGTGGCCGCAAGACCGGAACGGTCGTCGGCAGGGAGAGTCGCGTGAAGAAGAACAAGATCGTCAGCGCCGACGAGGCGATCGCCCTCATCCGCACCGACGACGTCGTCACGACGACGGGCTTCGTGCAGAGCTGCATCCCCGAGGCGCTGCACGCGGCCCTGGAGAAGCGCTTCGTCGAGACCGGCGCGCCCGGCAACCTCACCCTGATCATGACCGCCGGCGCCGGCGACAGCAAAGGCCTCGGCACCGGGCGCCTCCACCACGAGGGCCTGCTCGGGCGGGTGATCGCGGCGAACTTCGGGCGGATGCCCAAGGTGGCGCAGGCTGCGCAGGACAACCGCATCCGCGGCTACAACCTGCCGCAAGGGGTGATCTCGCAGCTCTACCGGGCCTGCGCCGCCGGCCAGCCCGGCCTGTTCTCGAAGGTCGGCCTCCACACCTACGTCGACCCGCGCCACGGCGGCGGCCGCGTGAACACCCTGACGACCGACGAGATCGTCAAGGTCGTGGAGGTCGAGGGCGAGGAGTGGCTGTTCTACCGGGCCACCAAGATCGACGTCGCCTTCATCCGCGCCACCAGCGCCGACCCGTCGGGCAACCTCTGCGTCTCCAAGGAGGCGCTGACGCTGGACAACCTCGCCCAGGCGATGGCCGCCCGCAACAACGGCGGCATCGTCATCGCGCAGGTCGAGCGCATCGTCGAGCAGGGCTCGATCAAGCCCAAGGACGTGCGCGTGCCGGGCATCCTGGTCGATTGCGTCGTGGTGGCGCCGCCCGAGCAGCACCGCATGAACTACGGCGTGCAGCACGACGCGGCGCTCGCCGGCGAGATCCGCGTGCCGGTCACCGGCCTGAAGCGGATGACGCTTGACGCGCGCAAGATCATCGCCCGCCGCGCCGCGTTCGAGCTGCCGCCGAACGGCGTGGTCAACCTCGGCGTCGGCGCGCCCGAAGGCATCTCCTCGATCGCCAACGAGGAGAAGGTCACCCCCTACATCACCCTGACGACGGAAGCCGGCGCCGTGGGCGGCGTGCTCGCCTCGGGCTCGAGCTTCGGCGCGGCCACCAACGCCGACTCGATCATCGACCAGAACCAGATGTTCGACTTCTACGACGGCGGCGGCCTCGACATGACCTGCCTCGGCATGGCCGAGTGCGACGGCGCCGGCAACGTCAACACCAGCCGCTTCGGCGGGCGGCTCAACGGCTGCGGCGGCTTCATCAACATCTCGCAGAACGCGCGCAAGGTGGTGTTCGCCGGCACCTTCACCTCCGGCGGCCTCGTCACCGAGATCGACGAGGGACGCCTGCGGATCGTGCAGGAGGGCCGCTCGCGCAAGTTCGTCGGATCCGTCGAGCAGAACACCTTCAGCGGGCCGTTCGCGCAGGAGCGGCGGCAGCCGGTGCTCTACGTGACGGAACGCTGCGTCTTCAACCTGACCCAGGCCGGGCTGGAGCTGATCGAGGTGGCGCCGGGCATCGACATCGGCCGCGACATCCTCGCCCACATGGACTTCACGCCGGTGATCGAGAACCCGATCCCGATGGACCCGCGCATCTTCCGCGACGAGCCGATGGAGTTGCTCGCCGACCTCCTGAACCTCAACCTGCCCGACCGGGTGAGCTACGACCCGGCGCGCAACCTGCTGTTCGTCAACCTCGAAGGCTGGCAGGTCCGCTCGAAGGGCGACATCGACGCGCTGCGTCAGGTGCTCGAGACCGCCTGCCTGAAGGCCGGGCAGCGGGTGAACTCGGTGGTCAACCACGACGGGTTCCGCATCGGCGAGAACCTCTACGACGACTACGCCGAGATGATCGAGTACCTGTCGAAGTACCACTACCTCACGACGACGCGCTACGCGACGAGCGCCTTCCTGCGCCTGAAGATGCAGGAGGCCCTGAGCCGCCGCGGCCTCGCCCCGCACGTCTTCGAGCGCCGCTCGGAGGCGCACGCCTTCCTCGAAGCCGCCGAGCGCGAGGCCGCGCAGGCCGATGTCGGCGAGCGCCCGCTCCGCGCGGCCGAGTGATCGGAGGTCCGGCCGGACGCCGGGACGCGAGCGTCGGCGCCCGGATCCTGCGCGTCTCTGCCAAGTCGGGTCGAGCCTGAAGGCTCGGCTCATCAAGATGGCGCAAGCATCGATCGGACGCATGCCTGTCATCGAACCCGTGACGGGAACTCCGGGCGACGAGCACGCTTGGCTAAGTCTGATGTCGGGGGCTGCCGCGACGCCGGATCGAATCCGTCGATCGGGCAGGGTCGCCGGGACGCAGCCCTGCCCGACGCCGAAAGCGAGACGACCGTGCCCTTCTTCGAGAGTCGTTGGTTCTACGCCTCGCCCGTGAACGCGACCGAGCGGCATCTCGGCCGCACGTTGCGCGCGATGTACGAGGCCCTGCCGACGCCGCCGCCCTCCGAGCAGCTCTGCACGCTGTTGCGGAAGCTCGACCACGCCGTCGCGGCGGCCGATCCGACGCCCTGACGGGTCTGAGGCCGCCCTCGACCGGCGGGTTGCGCAGCGCGCCGTCGGTCTCCGCTTCGTCCGAGGCGTCACCGGGTTCCGAGGGCAAGCCGCCGTCCGCCCGGACGCTGGCGCCCGACCATGAGAGCCGTCTCCTCCACGCCGGCCGGACGTCGTCGCCGACGCGATTTCTCCGGCTCTGCCAAGCGCTTGGCCAAGAGCTTGGCCAAGCTCTTCAAAGTCACGCAGCACCTCAAATCCGGGCGGCGCCTCGCCGCATCCGTCTCGCGGCGCGCGAGGACGGTCCGGGCCGATGATGGTTCCGGGCGTGGGAAATCTTTCTTTTCACTGATCCGAATGCAAGCATTGCCCCGAGAGAGACCGGACTTGGCGGCGATGCAGCCTATCGAAACGGTCACGACCCAGGTAGATGCTGGATCACGACAGGGGGAAGACATGACGCGTATCGATGGCGCCGAGGTCCTGAAGCGGACGCTCGCGGACGACGAGGCCGCCATCCTCGATGCCTGGACCGTGTCCCTTCGGGAGGGGACATCCCTTCAGAGCGGCCGCATCCGCGAGGCCGAGCTCCAGACCCAGGCCAGGGCGGTCTATCGCCAGCTTCGGGACGCTTTCGCCGCGGGCGGGCTCGACGCCGACGCGGAGGGCTTCGCCCAGCTCCGCGACACCCTCGCCGACATCTCGCGCTCGCGGGCGATCCAGGGCTTCACGCCGACCGACACGGCTAACTTCGTGTATTCTCTCAAGCCGCCGGTCTTCGAGGCCCTCGAGAAGGCCCACGCGACGGACGCGGCGACGCTGGCGGCGGGGACCCGGGCCGCGAGCAGGGTGCTCGATCGGCTCGGCCTGCACACCATGGAGGTGTTCCTGGCCAGCCGCGAGGAGGTGATCGGGCGCCAGGGGCAGGAGATCGCCGAGCTCTCGACCCCGGTGGTCCGGCTCTGGGACGGCATCCTCGCGCTGCCGCTCATCGGCACCCTCGACAGCGCCCGGACAGGCGTCGTGATGGAGAACCTGCTCCAGGCGATCGTCGACGAGGAGGCCGAGATCGCCATCATCGACATCACCGGCGTGCCGACCGTCGACACCCTGGTGGCGCAGCACCTGCTGAAGACCGTCGCGGCGGCGCGGCTGATGGGCGCCGACTGCATCGTCTCCGGCATCCGGCCCCAGATCGCCCAGACCATGGTCCATCTCGGCGTCGAGCTGAACGTCGTCTCGAAGGCGACCCTGGCCGACGCCTTCGCCGTCGCCCTGAGGCGGACCGGCCGCAAGGTGGTGCGCCAGCAGGCCTCCATCGAGGGACGCGGCTGACGCCATGGACCGCATCCCGATCCTCAAGCTGGGTGGCGCCCTCATCGTCACCATCCAGGTCGACATGCACGACCGCCTCGCCCTCGCGCTGGAGGAGGACCTCACCGCGATGATCGCGCGCACCGGCGCACGCGGCGTCCTGCTCGAGATCTCGGCGCTGGAGATCGTCGATTCCTTCATCGGGCGCATGCTGGTGAGCATCGCCGCCGTCTCGCGCGTCCTCGACGCGGAGACGGTCGTGGCCGGCATGCGGCCGGCGGTCGCCATCACCCTGGTCGAGCTCGGCCTGGAGCTGACCGGCATCAAGACCGCCCTCAACGTCGAGCGCGGCATGGCGCTGATCCAGGCGCGACTCGCCGAGGAGGAGGACGGCTGCGGGGGCGACCGTGAAGGCCACGAAGGCTGAGCCCCCGAAGGCCGAGACCCTCGCGATCCGCTCGGGCGACGACGTCGTGCGGGTGCGCCAGCGGGTCCGCGCGCTCGCCGTCGAGATCGGCCTCGGGCTCGTCGACCAGACCAAGATCGTCACCGCCGCGAGCGAGCTCGCGCGCAACACCCTCGACTACGGCGGGGGCGGCCACGTCCACGCGGAGATCGTCCAGGCCGGGACGCGCAGGGGCCTGCGCCTGACCTTCGAGGATCAGGGCCCCGGCATCGCCGACATCGATCAGGCGATGACCGACCACTACACTTCCGGCGGCGGGCTCGGCCTCGGTCTGGGCGGCGCCAAGCGGCTCTCGAACGAGTTCCACATCGCGTCGACCCCCGGAGCCGGCACCCGCGTGACGATCGCGCGGTGGAAGTGAGCATGCACCGGATCACCGTGACGGAAGCGAGCCAGGTGGCCGAGGCGCGGCGGCGCGCCGTCGCCGTGGCGCAGGGCATCGGCTTCGACGAGACCGCGGCCGGACGCGTGGCCCTGGTCGTCACCGAGCTCGCCACCAACGTCGTCAAGTACGGCGTGCCGGGCGAGGTCCTGGTGGGCACCTACGAGGACGGGACCGGCTCGGGGGTCGAGATCCTCGCCCTCGACAAGGGCAACGGTTGCCAGGATCTCGGCCTCGCCCTGCGCGACGGCCATTCCACCGGCGGCAGCGCCGGCGAGGGGCTCGGCGCGGTGCGTCGCCTCTCCGACGCCTTCGACATCGTCTCCCGGCCCGGCCTCGGCACCGCGGTGCTGGCGCGCCTGTCGATCGACAGGACGCGCACCCCGGACGGCGTGCCCGGCTTCGGCGCGGTGACGGTGCCGCTGAAGGGCGAGACCGCCAACGGCGACGCCTACGCCGTGCGCGAGCGCGACGACGGCTGGACCGCCATCGTGTCGGACGGCCTCGGCCACGGGCCGGAGGCCGCCAAGGCGTCCGAGGAGGCCCTCAAGCTGTTCCGGCGCCATCGCGACGAGCCGCCCGCGGCGATCCTCGCCGCGATCCACGCGGGCCTCTCCCACACCCGGGGCGGCGCGATCTCCGTCGCGCGCTACGCCCGGGATCGTGCCACCCTCGCGCTGGCCGGCATCGGCAACGTCGCCGGGGCGGTGGTCTCCGGCACGGCGATGAAGCGGACGGTCAGCCTGGCCGGGACGGCCGGCCACGCGGCCCGGCGGATCCAGGAGTTCGAGTACCCGATGCAGGCGCGGGACGTGTTCGTGCTCTGCTCCGACGGCATCGCGACGGGCTGGTCCCTCGACGCCCATCCGGGCCTCGCCGGCGCCCACCCGACCCTCGTGGCCGGGGTCATCCTGCGCGACTTCGCCCGCGCCCGCGACGACGCCACCGTGCTGGTCGTGCGGGGGGATCCGGCATGAGGTGGCCGCTGCTCTCCAGCCTGGTCGAGCACGAGGACGACATCATCGCGGTGCGCCAGCGGGTGCGCGGGCTGGCCGAGCGCCTCGGCTTCGGCGTCCAGGACCAGACCCGGATCGCCACGGCCCTGTCCGAGATCGCGCGCAACGCCTACGGCTACGCCGGCGGCGGCCGGGTCGAGTACGGCCTCGACGCGGTGGAGGGCGGCCAGATCCTGCTGATCCGCGTCCGCGACGCGGGGCCCGGCATCCCGCATCTCGATGCCATCCTGGAGGGGCGCTACCGCTCGACCACCGGGCTCGGCATCGGCATCACCGGGTCGCGCCGGCTGATGAACCGCTTCGAGATCGAATCCGTCGTCGATCACGGCACGGTGGTGACGTTCGGGATGCGGCTGCCGTTCGGCTCCGAGACCTTCTCTGGGCGCCGGCTGACCACCCTGGCCGACGACGTCGCCCGGGCCCGGACGGACGAGCCGGCGACCGCCATGCGCGAGCAGAACCGCGAGCTCCTGCGCAGCCTCGCCGAGCTCGCCGAACGCGAGGAGGAAGCCCAGCGCCTGAACCGGGAGCTGTCCGACACCAACCGGGGCGTGGTGGCGCTCCACGCGGAGCTGGAGGCGCAGGCCGCCCTCCTCCGCGAGGCGGGGGCCCTCCTCGAGAGCCAGGTGGCGGCCCGCACCGCCGAGCTCGCCGCGGCGAACGCCCGGCTCCTCGCCGAGGCGGCCGAGCGCGAGCGGATGGAGCAGGACCTCCGGCAATCGCAGAAGCTCGAGGCGGTCGGCCAGCTGACCGGCGGCGTGGCGCACGACTTCAACAACCTGCTGACCATCATCCGCTCGTCCGTCGACTTCCTGCGCCGGCCGGACCTGCCGGAGGACCGGCGCAAGCGCTACATGGACGCCGTCTCCGACACGGTCGACCGCGCCGCCAAGCTCACCGGGCAGCTCCTGGCCTTCGCGCGCCGGCAATCCCTCAAGCCGGAGGTGTTCGAGGTCGGCGCGTGCCTGAACGGCGTGGCCGAGATGCTCGACACCATCACCGGCGCGCGCATCCGCGTCCGGGTCGAGGCGTCGGACAGGCCGGCCCTGGTGCGCGCCGACCTCAACCAGTTCGAGACGGCCCTGGTGAACATCGCCGTCAACGCCCGCGACGCGATGGACGGCAGCGGGACGCTGACGATGCGGGTGGCGGCCGGGCAGGCCATGCCGACGATCCGGGGCCATGCCGGCTCGCGCGGGCCGTTCGCCGCGGTCTCGCTCGCCGACACCGGCTCGGGCATTCCCCTCGACGTGCTCGGGCGCATCTTCGAGCCGTTCTTCACCACCAAGGACATCGGGCGCGGCACGGGGCTCGGGCTCTCCCAGGTGTTCGGCTTCGCCAAGCAGTCCGGCGGCGACGTCGACGTGACGAGCGAGATCGGCCGGGGCACGACCTTCACCCTCTACCTGCCCGAGGTCTCGTCGGAGGCGGTCGAGGCCGCCGTCGCCGACCCCGACGCCGCCCTGTCGCCGGCGGGGCTGGGCCAGCGCATCCTGCTCGTGGAGGACAACCTCGAGGTCGGCGCCTTCTGCTCGCAGATCCTCGAGGACCTCGGTTACGCGCCCGAATGGGTGGTCAACGCGGAGGAGGCGCTCGCGCGCCTCGGGACGGACGGGGCCGGCTTCCGGGCCGTCTTCTCCGACGTCGTCATGCCCGGCATGGGCGGCATCGAGCTCGCCAAGGCGTTGCGCCTCCGCATCCCGGCCCTGCCGGTGGTGCTGGCCTCGGGCTACAGCCACGTGCTCGCCCGCGAGGACAGCCACGGCTTCGAGCTGCTGCACAAGCCCTACTCGGCCGCGCAGGTCGGCCGGGTCCTGCGCCGGATCATCGGCACCGCATCCCCGGCCCCCGAACCCCCGGAGCACGGCCGATGACGCAGGATCCGGCGGCGCCCGCCGCGCTGTCCGAGCGCGACCGGCTCGCCGCCCTCGCGGAGTACGGGATCCGCGACAAGCTCGACATGCGCCGGGCTCTCGGCGCGAACGGGCTGTCCTGACATCCGATACGGCGGACACCGAGGTCCGTGGGAGCGTCGTCCGGCCGTCGGCCGGACGCGTCTCGCACCGACGGATCACACGTCGAGGTTGGCCACGCTGAGCGCGTTCTCCTGGATGAACTCGCGCCGGGGCTCGACCACGTCGCCCATCAGCTTGACGAACAGGTCGTCGGCGTCGGTGGTGTCCTTGACCTTGACCTGGAGCAGCGAGCGGATGTCGCGGTCCAGCGTCGTCTCCCACAGCTGCTGCGCGGTCATCTCGCCCAGGCCCTTGTAGCGCTGGAGCTGGAGCCCCTTCCGGCCGAACGCCATCACCGCCTCGAACAGCGCGACCGGCCCGTGCAGGACCGTCGATTCGCCCTTGCGCGAGAAGGTGACCGGCTCGCCGTAGATCTCGCGGAGCGCATCGGCGCGGTCGGCGAGGCGGCGCGCCTCCTGCGAGGCGATGAGGCCGGCATCGAGCGTCGCGACCTGGCGCACGCCGCGCAGCGTGCGCCCGAAGACGTAGCCGCCCTCCGACGCCTCGCCCTGCCAGCCCTGCTCGATGTCGTCGGCGATGGCGTCGAGGCGCCTGGCCGTCACGTCGGCCAGGACCTCGGCCTCGCCCGCGTGCTCGGCCGCCTCCGGCCGGAAGGCGCCGGCCAGCACCGCCTGCTCGACCACCGAGCGGTCGTAGCGGGTGTGCAGGCCGAGCAGGATGCCGCGGAAGGTGCGGGCCTCCTCGACCAGCGTCTTGAGCTGCGGGCCGCCGAAGGCCGCGCCCGAGGCCAGCGTCAGGGTCGCGCCCTCGACGCCCTGGTCGATCAGGTAGTCCTCGAGGGCGCGCTCGTCCTTGAGGTAGAGCGCCTTGCGCCCGCGCTCGGCTTTGTAGAGCGGCGGCTGGGCGATGTAGAGGTGGCCGCGCTCGATCAGCTCCGGCATCTGCCGGAAGAAGAAGGTCAGGAGCAGGGTGCGGATGTGCGAGCCGTCCACGTCCGCGTCGGTCATGATGATGATGCGGTGGTAGCGCAGCTTGTCCGGGTTGAAGCCCTCGCGGTCGGTCGAGGACCGCCCGATCCCGGCCCCGAGCGCGGTGATCAGCGTGCCGATCTCGGCCGAGCCGAGCATCCGGTCGGCGCGCACGCGCTCGACGTTGAGGATCTTGCCCCGCAGCGGCAGCACCGCCTGGAAGGTGCGGTCGCGGCCCTGCTTGGCCGAGCCGCCGGCCGAGTCGCCCTCGACCAGCAGGATCTCGCACTTGCTCGGGTCGCGCTCCTGGCAGTCGGCGAGCTTGCCCGGCAGCGAGGCGATGTCGAGCGCGCCCTTGCGGGTCACGGTCTCGCGCGCCTTGCGCGCGGCCTCGCGGGCCGAGGCCGCCAGGATCACCTTGCCCATCACCGACCGGGCCTGGGACGGGTTCTCCTCCAGCCAGTTCGACAGGCCCTCGTTCAGCACGTTCTCCACCGCCGGGCGCACCTCGGAGGAGACGAGCTTGTCCTTGGTCTGCGACGAGAACTTCGGGTCCGGCACCTGCACCGAGATCACCGCGGTCAGGCCCTCGCGGCAATCCTCGCCGGTGAGGGTGATCTTCTCGCGCTTGGCGATGCCCGACGATTCCGCGTAGCCGGTGATCTGGCGGGTCAGCGCGGCGCGGAACCCCGCCATGTGGGTGCCGCCGTCGCGCTGCGGGATGTTGTTGGTGAAGGGCAGCACCGTCTCGTTGAACGAGTCGTTCCACCAGAACGCCACCTCGACGCGGATGCCGTCGCGCTCCGAGCGCACCATGACGGGCTTGGACACGCCCTCGATCGGCTTGCGCGAGCGGTCGAGGTAGCGCACGAACGCCTCGATCCCGCCCTCGTAGTACAGCTCCTCGCGCCGGTGCTCGGGGTGGCGCGCGTCGGTCAGCACGATCCGGACGCCGGAATTGAGGAAGGCGAGCTCGCGCAGGCGCTTCTCCAGCGTCGCGAAGTCGAACTCGATCATCGTGAAGGTGTCGGTGGAGGGCAGGAAGCTGACCTCCGTCCCCTTCCGCCCGTTGCCGGGGCCGAGGACCTTGAGCGGGGCCACGGCGTCGCCGTGGCGGAACTCCATCGTGTGCTCCTTGTCGTTGCGCCAGATGCGCAGGCGCAGCCACTGCGACAGGGCGTTGACGACCGAGACGCCGACGCCGTGCAGGCCGCCCGAGACCTTGTAGGAATTCTGGTCGAACTTCCCGCCGGCGTGGAGCTGGGTCATGATGACCTCGGCCGCCGAGACGCCCTCCTCCTTGTGGATGTCCACCGGGATGCCGCGGCCGTTGTCCGAGACCGTGCAGGAGCCGTCGGCGTTCAGCGTCACGGTCACGAGGTCGGCATGGCCCCCCAGGGCCTCGTCGATGGCGTTGTCCACCACCTCGTAGACCATGTGGTGCAGGCCCGAGCCGTCGTCGGTGTCGCCGATATACATGCCGGGGCGCTTGCGCACGGCATCCAGGCCCTTGAGCACGCGGATCGACTCCGCGCCGTAGGCGTCGACGAATTCGGCGGGGGGCACGGCGCCCTGGGACAGGTCGTTCGGGTTCTGGTCAGACATCAAGGTCCTCGGGCAGGCGGGTCCGAGCGCGAGGGTCCGGCGCCCGCTTGGGAGCAGCCCCGCCTGCGATTCGATCAGTCCGCCTCATATAGGCGTTCCGCCTTGAAATTGCATCGTTTCCAGGCTTGCACGGCCTGGCTCGGTCCCGTGTTCTGACGCGGCCGCCTTAACGTCGGGTTAGGCCTGAATCCCGCCGGCCGTCGCCGCGTCGAGGCGTGCGATCGCATCGGGCGGGAGGCGCAGCGTGGCGGCCCCGATCAGCTCGTCGAGCTGCGCCACCGAGGTCGCGCTGGCGATCGGCGCGGTGATGCCGGGGCGCGCCATGATCCAGGCGAGCGCCACCTGCGCCGGGCTGGCGCCGTGCTCGGCGGCGACCGCATCGAGCACGCCGAGCAGCGCGAAGCCCTTCGGCGTCAGGTACTTCGACACCCGGTTCTCGCGGGCGCGGCCGGCGGCGGACTCCGCCGAGCGGTACTTGCCGGTGAGGAAGCCGGCCGCGAGCGAGAAGTAGCCGATCACGCCGAGCCCGGCCTCGCGGCAGACCGGCTCGAGCTCGGCCTCGTAGCCGCGCTCGGCCAGGCTGTAGTCGGGCTGCAGGCATTCGTAGCGCGGCAGGCCCGCGCGTTCCGCGACGGCCAGCGCCTCGCGCAGGCGCGCGGCGGAAAAATTCGAGGCGCCGATCGCCCGCACCTTGCCCGCCTGGATCAGGCGCTCGTAGGCGCGCAGCGTCTCCTCCTGCGAGGTCGCCGCGTCGTCGGCATGCGACTGGTACAGGTCGATCCGGTCGGTCCGGAGCCGGCGGAGCGAGGCCTCGCAGGCCTCGGCGATGCGCGCGGGCGCGAGGCCGGTCCTGCCCCCGCCCATGTCCATGCCGACCTTGGTCGCCAGCACGACCTTGTCCCGCGTGCCGCGCGCGGCGAACCAGCGGCCGATCACCGCCTCCGACTCGCCGCCCGCATGCCCGGGGGCCCAGCGCGAGTAGACGTCGGCCGTGTCGACGAAGTTCAGGCCCGCGTCGACGAAGCGGTCGAGGATCGCGAAGGACGTGGTCTCGTCGGCCGTCCAGCCGAAGACGTTGGCGCCGAGGCACAAGGGGGCGACGGACAGGCCGGAGCGGCCGACGGGGCGCGTTTCCATGGCGCTCAACCCTGCAGGAACGGGTTCGAGACCCGCTCCTCGCCGAGCGTCCCGGTGGGTCCGTGGCCGGGGATGAAGGCGAGGTCGTCGCCGAGCGGCAGCACCTTCTCGCGGATCGCGCGGATGAGCTGGTCGTGGTTGCCGCCCGGCAGGTCGGTGCGCCCGACCGAGCCCTTGAACACCACGTCGCCGACCAGGGCGAAGCGCGCGTCGCGGCTGACGAACACCACGCTGCCGGGCGAATGGCCGGGGGCATGCAGGATGTCGAAGGCCAGCGGCCCGACGGTCACCGCGTCGCCCTCGTCGAGCCAGCGGTCGGGCACGACCGCGCGGGCGCCGTCGATGCCGTAGTTGGCGCCGGTCTCGGGCAGCGAGTCGAGGAGGTAGCGGTCGGCCTCGTGCGGGCCCTCGATCGGCACGCCGAGGCGCTCGCGCAGCTCGGCCGCGCCGCCGGCATGGTCGATATGCCCGTGCGTCAGCAGGATCTTCTCCACGCTCACGCCCTGCTCGGCGATCGCCGCCTCGATCCGGTCGAGGTCGCCGCCGGGATCGACCACGGCGCCGACCTTGGTCGCGGCATCCCAGATCAGGGTGCAGTTCTGCTGGAAGGGCGTGACCGGGATGATCCCGACGCGGGGCGTGCCTGGCATGGTGGTCCGTTCACCGAGTGGAGGGTGGAAGCGCCGCCCGTTCTAACCCCGATCGGGTCGAGCCGCACCCCGGGGGGCGGCCGCACCGCAGGAGCGCTTGTATCCGAAATGCGACGGCTCGGCCGATTCATCGCGCGTGCGCCGCCGCCGGCTGGTTGGTTGACGGTGCAACCGATACAACTTTGTGCACAATCCGTCGTCCGTCTTGCCTTCCTCCATCTCGCCTTCGTCCGTCTCGCGGATCTGCGCCGTGCCCGTGCCGCCCGCCTTCGTCGACATCGCCGCGCGGTTGCCGGTCGCGCCGCGCGTCGACCGCACCGGGTGACCGCGATGGCGTTCCGGCGCTTGCGGGGGCGCGTCCGCCTCCGCCGGATCGTGCCCGCCCTGATGCTGGCCCAGCTCGTATCCGCGGCGGCTGGGGCGGAGGCCGCGGCAAGGCCGGAGGCGGAGGTCCGATCCGGATCGGACGACGGCGTCACCCTCGACACGCTCTCCGTCGTCGGCGAGGCCCGCCCCGACGAGCCCCGCGGCTTCGGCGTGTCCGCTCCGCCCGGATCGGCCCCGAGCCCGATCGAGAACCCCGTCGGCCAAGTGGTGACGTCGATCGGGCGCGCGGGCGCGATCGACGACCGGCCGCCGACGGGGATCGGCGCCGTGCTCGCCAACAGCCCCGGCGTCACCGTCCGCCAGGGGCTCGGCGGCCGCGACGTGGTGATCTCGATCCGCGGCAACAACGCCCGCTCCACCGGCATCACCCGCAACATGGTGGTGCTGGAGGACGGGTTCCTGGTGACGCAGGCCGACGGCGCCTCGCGCTTCGACCTGTCGGATCCCCGCGCCTATTCGCGGATCGACGTGTTCCGCGGGCCGCAATCGGCCCTGTTCGGCAACTATGCCAGCGGCGGCGCGCTGGCCTTCCGCACCCGCACCGGCCGCGAGATCGACGGCGCCGAGGTCGCGGTCGACGCCGGCAGCTTCGGCGTCCTCAACACGTCCTTCGCCGTCGGCCAGGCGAGCGGCCCGTTCGAGATCAGCCTGTTTTCCAGCGACGCGCGCGGCAACGGCTACCAGGGCCATGCGAGCTTCGACACCCAGACCGTCAACCTGCTGGCGAGCTACACCCCGAGCCCGGACGACCGCTTCACCCTCAAGGTGATCGACAACGTGGTCTCCACCGGGCTGCCGGCGCGCGCGTCGCTGAACCAGTTCACCCTCAACCCGTACCAGCGCGGCTGCGAGACCGCCGCGACGGCGGCGCCCGGCTGCGCGACGGTCGCGATCCTGCGCAATGGCATCTTCGGACGGACCGTGGCGGTGACCGCCGACGAGGGCGGCTTCGGGCGCGACGACCGCCGCACCGTCGTCGCCGGCCGCTGGGAGCACGACGTCGACGCGCAGACGACCTGGCGCGTCCAGGCCGGCTACGACGAGCGCCGCTACGACCAGCCGTTCTACACCCTGGCGGGCCGCGCCAGCCTGCCCTCGGTCAATCTCGCCGCCGACCTGACCCGGCGCGGCGAGCTGTTCGGGCTGGCCGCCACCGGCTACCTCGCGCTGAGCTACGACACCATCGACATCCGCGCGCCCACCTTCAACCGGGCGGCCTACGGGGGACCGCGGATCGGCGCGCTGATCGGCCTGCAGGAGGCGATGCAGGACAACCTTGGCGGCCGGGCACGGGCCGAGATCGCCGTGTCCGACCGCTGGACCGCCGTGCTCGGGATCGGCGCGACGCGGACCGCGATCGCCGGGCGCAACACCACCTTCGCCTACACGGCCGCCGGCGCCGCCTCCGCCGTCACCGGGGTCGACCCGACCTACGTCAACGTCGCGCCCGAGCTGATCCTCGTCTACCGGCCGGATGCGGACTGGGCCCTGCGCAGCCGGGTCGCCGCCGGCTACGCGACGCCGTCGGTCGGCAACCTGTTCGTCACGCCGGCCGGCATCCCCGGCGACAACACCGGGCTCCGGTCGCAGCGGAACCTCGGATTCGACCTCGGCGCGGACTGGTCCCCGACGGCGGGCGTGCGCGTCAGCCTCACCGGCTTCTACGAGCTCTTCCGCAACGAGCTGGTCGGCCAGTCTCCGGGGGCGGGGCTCCTGTCCTACACCTTCAACGTGCCGGCCTCGGAGCACCGCGGCATCGAGCTCGGGGCGGAGGCGGCGCTCGGCTCGGGCTGGCGCGGCACGCTGGCCTACACCTTCGACGCCCAGGTCTACACGCGGTTCGTCGAGCGCCTCGCGGCCGGCCCGCTCACCGCCGCGTTCGACCGGGCCGGCAACCGCATCGTCGGCGTGCCGGAGCACCAGCTCCTCGCCCGGATCGGATACGACGTGCCGGCCGGGCCGCTCGCCGGCCTCGGCGCCTACGCCGAGGCGGTGGCGCAGGACGGATCCTTCCTCGACAACGCCAACCTGCTGCGGGTGCCGGGCTTCGCGGTCCTGAACCTCAACGTCCACTACGCGACGGCGCTCGTCGGCGACGTCCGGCGCCTCGACCTCTACGGCGAGGTCCGCAACGTCCTCGACACCGCCTATGTCGGCGCCGCCAACCCGCTGGCGAACACGCTGAGCCCCGTCAGCGGCCTGCAGAACGGCCGCGCCGTGCTCGCGAACACGAGCGGCACGATCTTCGCCGGCCCGCCGCGGACCTTCATGACCGGGATGCGGCTGCGATTCTGAGCCTCGTCGCGCGCGGTCGATGGGGCGCGCGGGAGGACGATGCTCTCGGGGTCTCGCTCAGTCGGCCGCCCCGCCCTTCGGCCGGCGGAAGCCGTCGTGGAGCGCCAGCATCTCCGCCATGCCCAGCGCCCGGCTGCTCCAGCGGGTCTCGGCGGTGTTCACCTGGGTGAAGCGGTCGTGCGAGCGGCCGCCATAGGCGCCGAACAGCACCAGCGCCTCCGCGCCGTCGGGCGCCGGGCGGTCGATCCGGTAGGAGGGCGGGCCGCCCTTCGCGGTCACCCCGATCCGCACCACGGCGTCGCCGAAATGCTTCTGGCACATCCGCATGGTGGCGAGCACCGCGCGGAGATAGGCCTCGCCGTCCTCGAGGTCGGGCAGCACGTCGGCGATGGTCGCGTCGGGCGAAAGTGGGGGGCGTCGGGGCATCGGGTTCTCGCTTCCCGGTCTCCCCTACCCTGGCGCGGCGGCAAGCGCGAGGCGCCGGTCAGGTCGGCTTGCGCTTCAGTAGCGCGTCGAGCCCGCCGACCCGGAACCAGTGATAGCCGTAGCCCTCCAGGTAGAGGCCGTGGCGCCCGGCATCGTCCGCCTCGCTGCGCTCGCCCGTGAGCAGGTCGATCAGCAGCAGGCCGTCCGGCGCGGGGACGCCGGTGTCGAGCGCGACCTCGGTCGGGCCGGGCCCGAGGTTGTGGAGGCACAGCACCGCGTTGCCGCGCCAGTCGTAGCGGAGCGCCAGCACGGCCGGCTGGCCGGTCTCGAGCGCGGTGACATCGCCCCAGCCGATCTCCGGCGCCTCCTTGCGCAGGCGGATGATGCTCTGCATCCAGTTGAGGAGCGAGCCGGTCTCGTGGCGCTGGTCCGCGACGTTGACGTGCGCGTAGCCGTAGGCGCCGTGGTCGATCGGCGGCATGGTCGGCGTCGCCGACCGGGTGAAGCCGCCCTGCGCCTCGGGCGTCCACTGCATCGGCGTGCGGGCGCAGTCGCGCTCCTTCAAGGTCAGGTCGTCGCCCATGCCGATCTCGTCGCCGTAGCGCAGCACCGGGGTGCCGGGCAGCGTGAACATCAGCGAGTAGGCCAGCCGGATGCGGCGCGGGTCGCCGTCGAGCATCGGCGCGAAGCGGCGCCGGATGCCGCGGTCGTAGAGCTGCATGCCCTTGTCGGGGCCGAACCTCTCGAAGACGGTCTGGCGCTGCTTCTCGGTGAGGCGACCGAGGTCGAGCTCGTCGTGGTTCCTCAGGAAGATGCCCCACTGGCAGGAGAGCGGCCGGGGCTTGGTCCGCTCGATCGCCTTGACGAGCGGCCGCGCGTCGTGGGCCGCCAGCGCGTAGAAGGTCGCCTGGTTGACCTGGAAGTTGAACATCATGTGCGCGCGGTCGGCGTCGTCGCCGAAATAGTCGAGGTCGTGGCGGGGCAGGATGTTGGCCTCGGCCAGGATGATCGCGTCGCCCTTGCGCCATTGCAGGAACTCGCGGAAGTCGCGCAGCATGTCGAACTGCTCGCGCGGCGCGCCCGTCACGTCGGCGCCCTTCTCGGCGATGACGAAGGGCACCGCGTCCATGCGGAAGCCCGAGACCCCGAGCTCGATCCAGAAGCCCATGATCTTCAGGATCTCGGCCAGCACGGCAGGGTTGGCCGTGTTCAGGTCGGGCTGGAAGTCGAAGAAGCGGTGGAAGTAGTAGGCGCCCGCCGCCTCGTCCCAGGTCCAGGTCGTCGTCTGGACGCCGGGAAACACCATGCCTTCGTCGGCGTTGGCCGGCTTCTCCTTCGACCAGACGTACCAGTCGCGATAGGGCGAATCCGGGTCGGAGCGGGCGGATTGGAACCAGCGGTGCTGGTCCGAGGTGTGGTTGACCACGAGGTCGATCAGCACCCGCAGGCCGCGCTGCTTGGCGGCGTGGGTGAAGGCCACGAAGTCCCCGAGCGACCCGTAATCCGGATCGACCCCGTAATGGTCGGCGATGTCGTAGCCGCCGTCGCGCTTCGGCGAGGGCTGGAACGGCATCAGCCACACCGCCGTGACGCCGAGCCCCTGGAGGTAGTCGAGCCGCCGCTCCAGCCCGGCGAAATCGCCGATCCCGTCGCCGTCGGCATCCATGAAGGTGGCGACCGACAGGCAGTAGATGACGGCGTTCTTGTACCAGAGGTCGGTGATCATCGGGCCTCGCGAGGTCGAAGGGGGCCCGACGCGCGCGGCGGGACGGAGGAAGCCGGCCGGTCCGCTACTTCCGCGCATGCTCCATGTAGGCGCGCAGCACGGCGTTGATCCGGGTCTGATATCCGCGTCCCTGGCCCTGGAAGAAGGCCAGGACGTCGGCGTCGAGCCGGATGGTCATCGGCTTCTTGCGCGACTCGAGGTGGAACACCGCCTTGCTCCAGTCGATCTCCAGCCCCGCCTCGTCGGGGTCGGAGGCGACCGCGGCCTCGACCTCGGCATCGGTCATGGCCTTCACGGCCTCCCAGTCTGTCCGGTCCTCGCCGTCCCTCCGCATCGCGGTCAGTTCCTCAGCCGTATAGCTGACGATATGCGGCTCGTTCCTCATGACGTGCCCTCCGGAGTGAGATCGCGCGACGCCGATCGCCGCGCCATGTCCAGACCAGGGCGACGAACACCCCGTCGAGTTCGGCGACGGTGATCATGCGCGGCTCGGGCGCATGCGTCGACGGCAGGTCGAGCTGGGCGCGACCGTCGAACAGGAGGTCCGCCCTGACGAAATCGAGCCGGTGCTTGGCAAGGTTGCCGAGCCGCTTGGCCTCGTCCCACTCGAACATCGCAGCGCACCGTAACGTGTCCATACGAAGCGTCAATACGCAGCCGCGCACAAGCCCGGGGCGAGGCACGCTCCTTAAAACAGCCGCGTTGTGCACGCCCTGTTCAGGGCGACGCCCGCAGGTTCGGGGCGCGCGTGGAAGAGCCCGGTGCCCCGGATTTCATGAACACCATCCTGATCAAGCTGTTCGCGACCGCCCTGACGCTGAGCCAGGTCACGACCAAGCCCGATGCGGTGAGGACCCGGTTCGACCCTGCCGTCGACGGTCCGCAGGTCGTGCAGATCCTGCGCGACGGCTGCGCGCACATGCGAAAAGCCTTCGACATCGAGGACATCAACCTCGACGAGCTGATCTCCACCGCGATGGAGGACCCGAGCGCGGTGGCGGGGCCGGCGGCGCCGAAGATCCTGCACGGGCTCGACATCGGCGAGCTGAACACGAGCTACAAGCAGTTCTGCAAGGGCGAGAACCCCAAGGCCTCGCCGTTCGACGCCCGCGAGGTGATCGAATTCTACAACAAGGCGACCACCGATCTGCCGACCGCCGAGGCCCTGCGCGACAAGGCGCTGCCGGGCATGACCCGCATCCTCGACGCCTCGGGAAAGCCCTTCGCCGAGACCTTCGAGCCGAACGGCCGCCGCCTCGTCGTGCCGATCGGCGACGTGCCGCAACTGGTCCGACAAGCTTTCATCGCCGCCGAGGACAAGCGCTTCGAGAGCCACCACGGCATCGACGAGCGCGGGGTGATCCGCGCCTTCATCGGAAACCTCGCCGCCCCGGGCCGCCCGGCCGGCGGCTCGACCATCACGCAGCAGGTGGTAAAGAACCTCTCGGTGGGCGACGACGTCACCTACGAGCGCAAGATCCGCGAGATGATCGTCGCCTCCCGCCTGGAGCGCATCCTCGGCAAGCCGCAGATCCTCGGGCTCTACCTCAACGGGATCTATCTCGGCCGCGGCGCCTACGGCATCGAGATGGCCGCCAGGAGCTATTTCGGGAAGTCGGTGGGCGAGCTCACCCTGCCCGAGGCGGCGCTTCTCGCCGGCATGCCGAAGGGCCCCAACTTCTACAGCCCCGACAAGTACCCCGAGCGCGCCCGCGAGCGCCGCGCCTACGTGCTCGCCCGCCTCAAGGAGGAGGGGGCGATCACCGAGGCCGAGATGGCGGCGGCCGTCGCCTCCGACCTCGGGCTGAAGCCGATCGAGACCGCGCGGCGGGATTCAGGGTTCTACGTGGTCGATCATCTCACCCGCGAGGCCCGCACCTTCGCCGGCCTCGATTCGCTCACCGCTTCGTCCTTCACCGTGCGCTCGACCATCAATGCCGGGCTGCAGCGGGCGGTCGAGGGCGCGCTGCAGGACGGGCTGGCGAATTACGAGCGCGGCACCGGGCGCCAGACCTTCTCCGGGCCGGAGTTCAACCTCGCCGACAGCGTGCGCAAGCTCGGGGCGGCGACGCCCGCCCCCGAGGCGGCGCCGCAATCGCTGCCGGGCGTGACCGGGGCGGAGGCGAAACCCGAGGCGGCGAAGGCGGCCGTCGGCAGGCCGGCGCGCGGAAAGCCGGTCGCCGCGGCGGCGCCCGCCGAGAAGCCGGTGTGGCTGCGGGCGCTCGAGAGCGCCCGGCCGGTGCTCTACGACGTGCGCTGGCCGCTCGCCGTGGTGCTGGAGACCGGCCGCAACGGCGTGAAGGTCGGGCTCGGCGACGACCGCGTCGCCCTGCTCGACCCCGGCATCGCCCGCGGCAGGCTGCAGCCGTACGACGTCGTCCGGGTGAAGCTGCGGGACGGCAAAGGTCTGCGCGCCGAGATCCGCGTGAAGCCGTCGGTGCAGGGCGCGGCCCTGGTGCTGGAGAACCGCACCGGCCGCATCCTGGCGATGGCCGGCGGGTTCTCCTACCCGGCGAGCCAGCTCAACCGCGTGACGCAGGCGGTGCGCCAGCCCGGCTCGACCCTGAAGCCGCTGACCTACCTCGCCGCGCTGAACGCCGGCCTGCAGCCCAACACCCTGGTGATGGACGCGCCCGTGACCCTGCCGCCGATCGGCGGGGTCGGCGACGCATGGTCGCCGAAGAACTACGAGGGCGGCGGCTCCGGCCCGACGACCCTGCGGCGCGGCCTGGAATTCTCCAAGAACCTCGTCACCGCCCGCCTCCTCCAGGGCGGGATCGCGGACAAGGCGCCGGCCAGCCTCAAGCGGGTCTGCGACATCGCGCTCGAAGCGCAGATCTACGCCGCCTGCGAGCCGTACTACCCGTTCGTGCTGGGCGCCCAGCCGGTGCGGATGATCGACCTCGCCGGGTTCTACGCCGCGGTGGCCAACGAGGGCGCCCGCACCGCGCCCTACGCCCTCGAAGGGATCGAGCGCGACGGCAGGACGGTCTACGCCCACGCGGCCCGCGAGCCGGTGCGGATCGGCTCGGCCGACCGGGTCGCGCTCTACCAGCTCAAGACCATGCTCCAGGGCGTGACCAACCACGGGACCGCGGCGGCCCTGGCGCGGGTCTCGCAGTTCGTGGCCGGCAAGACCGGCACCTCGGAGAACGAGAACGACGCGTGGTTCGCCGGCTTCACCAACGAGGTCACGGTGGTGGTCTGGGTCGGCTACGACAATGCCGACGGCACCCGCAAGACGCTGGGCCGCGGCCAGACCGGCGGCCACGTCTCCGTGCCGATCGCGTCCGCGATCTTCCAGGCCGCCTGGGCCAACGGCGTGGCCAAGACCCCGCTGGCCCCGCCCTCTCCGGAGGCTCGGCAGATGCTCGTCGACCTCTCGATCGACCCGCGCAGCGGGCAGCGCGTCTCGGGCGGCGGGTTCACCGAGCACTTCCGCAAGGCCGCCGACGGCCGCCTGGCCGATACGCAGTACAAGCTGCTGCCGCGCGAGAACGCCTACGCGATGCGGCCGGACGCGGAGGACGGCGACCTCTCGGGCCTCGAGGACGGCGCCGACGTCGCCGGCGACGCCTACGGCAACCGCGCGCCCGATGCCGACCTGCTCGACCCGTTCGGCGACCGGCGCCCGGCGATGCGCAGCCGCCGGGCCCAGGGCGACCTCGACGGCGGCTCCCGGCTCTGGCCCGGCCAGACGGCGCGCTCGCCCTTCGGCGACGACGATGCCCGGCCGCGGCGGCGCGACCCCGATTACCTGTTCGGCGACGACCCGCGCTACTGACGCCGCCGCCCCTCCCCCTTTCCCATCGAGGTTCCTTTCGTGCGGATGCAGCTTCCGGCTCGCCTTGCCCTGCCCTTGCTCGTGCTCCCGGGGTTCGTGCTCTCGGGCGCCCCATGCGCGATGGCCCAGGCGCCGGCACCGTCGCCCGCGCAGCCGGGCATGGCGGCGACGCCGGCCGCCGCCGGGCGGATCCGCGAGGTCGCCTCGATCACCGCCGTCGATCCGACGACGCTCAAGCCCGGCGCGATCCTGGTGAGCGACCACCGCGACAACCCGTCGACGCCGGAGAACGGCCTGACGCCCTACCTCGACTGGGTCCGGACCAAGCCTGCGGAAGCGGCCGCGCTCTCGCCCTTCCCCGGCTACAAGGAGCCGGACTACACCACCACCGTGAACGGCGTGGCCAAGCCCCGGCACGAGACGCTGAAGGTTTACGTCGCCGAGGGGCGCTTCGTGGTGGCGCGGCCTCCCGAGGCGATCGACCTCGCGGCGCTGGCCCGTCTCGGCTTCGTGCAGGCGATGGACCCGGCGATCAAGCACAAGGCCCTCGACCCCGCCGACGTGACGCCGACCAAGGACCCCGCCGCGGCCTTCGCCCGCCGTCCCGACCGCCCGTGGTGCGAGCCGGGCACGGTCTGCATCGAGTCGCGCTACGACCTCGAGGGCAAGCTGCCGCTCGGCGTGAAGCTCGCCAACAAGCTGGAGGAGAGCGGCGCGAAGAAGATCGCCGAGTTCGTGACGTTCCAGAGCGAGCTGCGCACCCTCGCCCCCGATCGGGCGGCCGGCCTCGGGGCGCTGACGAAGGTCGACACCACCGTCACGGGCGGGCTGGAACAGACGATCTTCTGGGTCAACCAGATCCTGCGCTTCGGCAAGTTCCTGGCGGTGTTCCAGCCGATGCCGGGCGACCCGACCAAGACCGTCGTGACCACCTACATGGCGCTGGCGATCAAGGGCGACGTCCTCGACCGCAAGGCGGAATACGCCCGCGTCCCCGTGCTCAGGAACCTGCTGCCGGCGCAGGTGCTGATGGGCAATTCGAGCTTCAACACCGGCACCTCGATCAGCGCCGGCCTGCCGACCTACGCCCGCAACCGCATCGCGGCCTTCGCCGACGCCCTGGCCAAGCGCTAGGGCGCCCCGGGCCGCGGGTGCGGAGCGATCCGGGGATCAGTAGCCGCGGTTGGCGATCGAGGGAATCGAGGGCTGGGTGTACAGGCGGTTCACGTCGGGCCGGGTCTGCGTGCCGTTGGTGTCGTTCGAGCGCCGGTAGTTGTCGGTGTTGAAGGTCTCCGCCAGGCCGCTGCGGCTGTCGGGGCCGTCGACGCTGTTGCAGGCGCCGAGGCCGCCGACCAGGGCGGCCGCGAGGGCGAAGGGAGCGAGTGTCTGAACGGTCGGGAGGAGGCGCATCGCGGGTCCTGGGGCGTGATCGGGAGGGAAGGCGCGGGAATGACGGGCCGAGGTGTCGGGCCAGTGTGTCCGCGTCAAGGCGGTGCCGATCGCGTGAATCGGTTGCCGGGGATGTGATGTCGCCCGGCCACGGAAAAGTCACCACGGCGTGGCTTTGCGGCCGCGAAACCGGGCATTCGTGTGGAGGAGCGGCGGTGCGACCCTGGCCAAGCGGGCGCGTTCCGGCGACAACGACCGTGATGAGCCGAAAGCCTTCATGAGCAACGTCCTGCCCTTCCGCCCGCGCACCCCCGTGCAGCAGCTCGCCCGTTGCGAGGTCGTCGCCGTCGCCGGAGACCTTCTCACGCTGCTCGAGCAGCTCGAGGACGTCAGCGCCCGCGCCGCCGCCATGGGCCGCCCGGCGCTCGAGGTCGAGCGCACGGTCCAGCACCTGCTCGACGCGGTCAGCGCCGTCGAGCGCGCGCTCGACTGCATCGGCGAGGGCGAGCAGGCCGCGCCGGCCTGACGCCCGACGCAGCAACCGCCGACATCCGTCCGGACGTTTCGCGCGACCCGATGCGATCGGGCCCGCGCCTTCCGCCATGCGTTCGACCGGTGCGCCCGCCCGCGAATTCGCGTGCAAACTTCGCGGAACTGTCGCGTTTAAGTTGCCGTTAACGGGGTGTCGCATCGCACGCGCCGTGCGGTTCACCTCATTTCTCTGCCCGCGCATCCTTGGAGGGATCGATGACGTCGTCCTTGAACCGTCGCGTCCTCGCCACCGTGCTCGCCGGTGGCCTCGTCGCCGGCGGCGTCGCCCAGGCGCAGGCGGCCGAGCTCGGCTTCTTCGAGGCGCTGTTCGGTGGGGCCCGCCCGGCGCCGCAGGCGCAGGCGCAGGCGCAGGCGCCCGAGCCGAGCCAGCCGGCCTATTCCGGCGGCGCGTACCGTCCGCGCATCCGCCGGGCGATGTCGCCGCGGCTGCGGCCGCGGACCCGCTACGCCGCCCTGCCCGCCGCGGAGCCGCTGAAGGTGCGGATCACCGATCGCCAGAAGCCGATCGACATGACGGGCGGCGCCGCCGCCGCCCTGATGAAGGACGAGACGCTGCGGCCCGGCGACATCGTGGTGCTGAGCAGCGGAGCCCGCGTGTTCACCGGCGATCCCGATGCGGCCCACACGATGCGCGACTTCGCCCCGGTCGAGCGTTCGGCCTACGTCGATCGCGGCACCCGCAAGCAGCTGGCGGCGCTGATGGCGCCCGCTTCGGCGCTGCCGGCCGACCAGGCGCGCAAGTTCGTCGAGCGGCTGAAATCCACGCCGCGCACGCCCGCGACCCTGATGCCGCAGCAGGCCTCGATGCGCGTCATCAGCCCGTGGACGGTGGCGCCCTGAGGCGCCGACCGATCCTGTCATTCGCGGAGGATCAGCTGATCGCGGCGCCGGTCAGGCTCGCCCAGACCGTGCCGTAATGGCAGGCGGCGGCCGCGAGCACGAAGGCGTGCCAGATCGCGTTCTGGAACGGAAGCTTGCGCCAGACGTGGAAGATGACCCCAACCGAGTAGAGCAGGCCGCCGATCGCGAGCATCCACAAAGCGGTCGGCTGCAGCGCCGCGATCACCGATTCGTAGGCGAACAGGCCGCACCAGCCGAGGAGCAGGTAGAGGCCGATCGACAGCCGGTCGAAGCGGCCGGGCAGCAGCAGCTTCACCGCGATGCCGATCCCGGCCACGATCCACACGAAGGCGAGGAGCGCCCACGCCGTCGGCCCGGTCCCGACCAGGGCGACGAGCGGCGTGTAGGTGCCGGCGATCATCAGGTAGATCAGCGCGTGGTCGGCGCGGCGCAGCAGCCATTTGCGCGGGCCGACCGGGTAGAGGTTGTAGGTGGCCGAGACCGCCAGCATCGAGACCAGGGCGGTGGCGTAGACCGCCACCGCGACCCGCTCGGACGTGCCCAGATGCTCCGTCAGCGCCATCGACACCAGGGCCACCGCCCCGGCGAGGCCGAGGAGCACGCCGAGGCCGTGGACCACCCCGTCGGCGACGATCTCGCGCGGCGTATAGTGCCAGGTGAGACCAACCGGTCGTCCGTCTTCGGCCAGGAACATCACAGCCTCCTGCAACGCATCGAGGCTAAGCCGTTTCGATGACACTCGTTCCACCGGCAGACCACGCAGCGCCGAGCCGTCCCGACTTTTCCACCGATCAGGTTCAACATTCATCCTGAATCGGGGAAGCGGGCCTCCGAGCCGCCATCAGGCGCCGCGTCCGGCGAGCGCCTCGAAGCCGAACGGGGCGATCGCCGGGCCGGTCGTGCGCGTCTCGCGCACGAGGCCGCGGCTCAGGCGCGCATGGACGGTCGCCATCACCAGGACGGCCATCGCCAGCACCTGGTGCGCCAGGGCCGCCCAGAGCGGCACGGCCATCAGCAGCGTCGCGATGCCGAGCCCGGCCTGAGCCACGGCGAGCCCGGCGACGCCGGTGGCGCGCCGCGCGACCGCGCTGCCCGGGGCGGCGACCCGCGCGTCGGCCGCGTGCGCGAGGGCGACGGCGAGGAGCAGGTAGGCGGTCAACCGGTGGTTGAGCTGAACCAGGGTGACGTTGTCGACGAAGTTCTCGATCCAGGGCCTGACCGAGAACAGCGTCTCGGCCGGCGGGATCAGGGCGCCGTCCATGGTCGGCCAGGTGTTGTGGACGAGGCCGGCATGGGAGCCGGCGACCAGGCCGCCGAGGAAGATCTGCGCCAGCACCAGCACCGGCAGGGCGAGCGCGGCCGCGCGCAGGCGGGGTCGGGCCGGGGCGACGCTCTCGCTGCGCTCGCCGGCGGCGAGCCAGACGAGGCCCGCCAGGATCAGGCTGGCCATGGTGAGGTGCAGGGCGAGCTTGATCGGCGCCACGGCGGTCATGCCGGGCTGGAGACCCGAGGCCACCATGATCCAGCCGATCGCGCCCTGCGCGCCCCCGAGGATGCCGAGCGTCAGCAGGCCGAGGCCGAGGCGCCGGCTCAGCATGCCGCGCCACCAGAACGCGATCAGCGGCAGGAAGAACACCAGGCCGACGATCCGACCGAGCAGGCGGTGCCCCCATTCCCAGAAATACAGCACCTTGAAGTCGGACAGGCCCAGGCCCTGGTTGAGGATGCGGTATTGCGGCGTGTCGCGGTACTTCTCGAACTCGGTCGCCCAGTCGGCGGCCGAGAGCGGCGGCACCACGCCGGTCACGGGGCGCCACTCGGTGATCGACAGGCCGGACCCGGTCAGGCGCGTCGCGCCGCCGACCGCCACCATCGCGACGACGAGGGCGGCGAGCAGGTAGAGCCACGTGCGGACGGCGCCTTCGCGGCGCGGGGATTCGGCAGGCCTCATCGGGGCGTCGTCGCTCGGATCGGTGACAGGGCGCCACCGGGTTAGGCAAAGCCGGCGCCCGCGGCAACGTCCGGCGTTGCCGCACGCGCGCGGACCGCGGCGGGACGGCGTCGACAGGGCGATCGCGTGAAGCCGCCTGGGGCGGCTTCACGGCGCGAAGAGCGCCGCGCGGAGCGGGGTATTCAGGACGAATGTCCTGGAGACCGTCGAGCGAAGCGAAAGCCCAAGCCCGCGGAGGCGGGCGCCGGCGATTGAGGCCAGCTGAAAACAAGGGCGATCGCTTTCAGCGATCGCCCTGACGGCGCCGATCCGACGCGTTGCCATCGCCGGCCGCCGGCGCTACCCCCCGGGGCGAGCATCAAGGGAATCGCATGCGCCGCCGCACCCGCACCCTGATCGGGACGATCGGGATCCTGGCCTTCGTCATCGTCTACGCGCCGCTGGCGATGGCGCTGGCCGACAGCCGCATCGCCGAGGCGCCGGCCCTGCTCCAGACCGTGCTCTACAGCATCCTCGGCATCGCCTGGATCTTCCCGCTGATGCCGCTGATCAAGTGGATGGAACGACCGGACCGCTGACGGCGCCCGCGTTTTCGCCGCACTCGGGGGCGAGAAGCGGCCGAACCGCGCCGCTTCGCTCGCAGATGTCCTTCATGCCCCTCCCGAAACCGTCCCCTGCCCTCGCCGGGTTGCTCCTCCTGTGGCTCGGCGGCACCGCCCTGGCCCAGGGGACACCGCGTTCGGTCGGCGAGTGCGAGCGCCTGAAGAACGACCTCGCCTACAACCAGTGCCTGGCGATGTTCGGGCCGGCGGCCAAGAACGTCGCCGGCGGCTACGCGGCGGGCGAGACCCCGCCCGCGCCCGCCCTGCCCGCGACGGCGGCGGTCGCGACCCAGGCCGACGAGCCGGCCGAGGAGGCCCGCGGCAGCCGGCGCGGGCGCTACCGCGTCCGCCGCGGCCGCCAGAGCGCGGTGTTCACCGCGGGCAGCAGCGAGGGCCGGTCCTACCGGCACCGCCGCCGGCGGCGGTGACCGCGTCCGCCGGGCTCACGTCACGTTGAGGCGTCGGCCGCGGTTCCAGGCGAGGAAGGGCACGCCCGAGAGCAGGCCGGCCAGCGCCGCCCGCGACTGGTGGCAGCCGTTGACCGAGACCCGCGGCAGGGCGTGCAGGTGGCCGGCATGGTCGGGGAAGAGGTGGCCCGGCCGCGTCGTCACCGCGGTCTCGAAGCCGAGGTCGCGGGCGAGCGCGAATTCCCGCGCGCCGGCCGACGTCGGATCACCGACCGGATAGGACAGGTGCCGCACCGGCCGCGCCAGCTCCGCCGCCAGCCGGTCGCGACCCTCGCCGATCTCGCGGAGCGCCGCCTCGGCCGCGTGCTTGGCCAGCATCGGATGGCTGCGCGTGTGCGCGCCGAAGGTCACCGCCGGGTCCCGACCCAGCGCCCTGAGGTCGTCCCACGACAGGCAGAGCTCGGCGGCGACCGCGCCGGGGGCGATGCCCGCCTCCCGGCACAAAGCCGCGATCCCGTCGAGCAGCCGCGCTTCCGAGCCGCTGCGCAGGTCGCGGTAGACCGCCTCGAAGGCGAGCGCCTTCTCCTGCGGGCTGCGCGCCGGCAGGTCGACCGTCCGCGTGCCGATCGCGACGCGGACCCGCTCCAGCCGGCCGATCGCCCGCTCCAGCTCGATCCACCACAGCCGCCCGGTCTGGTCGGCGAAGTCGCTGGTGACGAACAGCGTCCACGGCACGCCGTGGCGGCGCAGCACCGGCAGGGCGTGCTCGACGTTGTCGCGGTAGCCGTCGTCGAAGGTCAGCACCGCGAAGGGCGGCCGGTAGCGCGCGGCGGCGAGGCGCTCGGGCACCTCGTTGAGGCCGACGACCTCGAAGCCGCGGGCGTCGAGCTCGCGCAGCGTCGCGTCGAGGAAGTCCGGCGTGATCGAGAGCAGGCGGTTCGGCGCGTAGGGACCCGTCGCCTCCGGGCTGACATGGTGGAAGGTGAGGATCACCCCGAGGCCGCAGGCGGCCGGCGCGAGCCAGCGGTCGGCCCCCGTCGCCGAGACGGCCCGGAACCCGGCCTCGAACAGCCGGTGGCGGTTTCGGGACGACAGCATGGCACCGCCTCGATGGGGCAAGATCGATGAAGCAGAAGCGGGACGTCGCAGGCGATGCCGCACGCCGCGTCGCCCGTTCCTTGTCCCGCCTCGATGTAAACAAAGGCTGAGGTTTCACCGGCGATCCCGGGACCCGAGGCGCGTCGCAACCATGCGTTAGCCACGTCGTCGCTTCGGCGGCGCCGATGCTTCGATCGCACCGCGCCGTACACCCCGGCTTAGGGGCGTGCGCACGAGAACTGGCGCCCGAGACCGATGGTTTGCCGCCTCCGCGAGAGGCCGGCGCGGGGGATGGGCGATGACGGTTCTGGCACGCGGTCCGATGAACCGGGATCTCGCAGGAGCGATCATGGCCCGCGCGGGCGCCCAATCCGGCCTCACCGCCGAGGTCTTCACCGATCTCGATGCCGTCGAGGCGCTGTGGCGCGGGCTCGAGGCCGACCCCGCCTGCCTCGCCACGCCCTACCAGCGCTTCGCCTGGGTCCGCGCCTATGCCGGCGCGGCCGCCGCCCCCGGCGCGCTGCGGATCGTCGTCCTGCGCGATGCCGCCGGCCGGCCGCGCATCCTGCTGCCGCTGGCGGTCGAGCGCCGCCGCGGGATCGCGATCGCCCGGACGCTCGGCGGCGACCACGCCAACTACCACCTGCCGCTCTTCGCCGCCCGCGACGCCGCCGCGGTGCCGGCCGAGGACGTGATCGCGGCGCTCGGCCTGGTCGGGCGCGCCGCCGGCATCGACGTCTACGCGCTCGGGCACCAGCCCCGCACCTGGGACGGGGCGGTCAACCCGCTGGCGATCCGCGGCGAGGCGGCACCGAGCGACGGCTACGGAATGATGCTCGGGCCCGATCCCGAATCGACGCTCAAGCGCGCCTTCAGCGCCGACGCGCGCAAGAAGCTGCGCTCCAAGGAGAAGCGCCTCGTCGAGGCGCACGGCGCCCTCGCCTACCGCAAGGCCGCCGACGGCGCCGAGGCCGCGCGGTTCCTGTCGGCCTTCTACGCTCAGAAGGCGGCACGCTTCGCCGCGATGGGCATCGCCGACCCTTATGCCGACCCCGCGATCCGCGCCTTCCTCACGGCGGCCACCGCGGGCGAGAACCCGGCGGTCGAGATCCACGCGCTGATGCTGGAGGCGACCGGCCGCGTGCTCGCGACCTTCGGCGGGGCGGTCGACGGGGCGCGCTACAGCGGCATGATGACGGCGTTCGACGCCGACCCCGAGATCGCCCGCTTCAGCCCCGGCGACCTGCTGCTCCACCACCTCGTGCACGACCAGGCCGCGCAGGGGCGCCGCGCCTTCGACCTCGGCGTCGGTGAGGCCCGCTACAAGGCGAGCGTCTGCGACGAGACCATCCCGCTGGTGGAGGCGACGCTGCCGGTGACGCTGCGCGGCCACGCCTACGGGTTCGTGGCGACGCGGCTCACCCGGCTCAAGCGCCGGATCAAGCGCGACCCGCGCCTGTTCGCCCTCGTCCGGCGCCTGCGGCGGATGAAGGGCGGTTGAAGCGGCTCGAGGCCCCGCCGTCTCCGCACGGAGACGGCGGGGCTCCGGTCACGCCGCCGACAGGCGCAGCGCCATCGGCTCGGTGCGGACGGCGCGGGCCTGAGCCGGCCGGTCCTGGGCGACGAGGACCTGGCCCGCGCCGGAATCCTCGGCGCTGGCGAACAGGTCGCCGAGATCGGGATCGTCGAGGGCCGCGTTCGAGGCGATGATCACGCTGTCCATCAGGCCGCCGAGGGCGGGGAGCAGGGCGTGCGCGCCCGGCTCCGCCCGCAGGCGGCAGACCACCCAGTCGTAGGCCTCGGCCATCGCCTCGACGGTGATCGCCACCGCGTCCGGCTCCTCGAGCAGCACCTCGGTCTCCAGCGAGCCGGCGGCGATCCGGTGCAGCCCGGAGGCGCGTTCGGCCTGGATCACGTCGAGGAAGGCGGCCTCCCCGGCGACGAGATCCGTCAGGCCCGGCGCGTCGGCGTCGGAGGCCGGTCCGTTCAGGTCGACCGAGAGCGCGGAGGCCCGGCCCGAGAGCGCCGCCTCGATCGCCTCGACGAGGCTCGGGCCTGCTGCAGGCCGGCCGGGGCCCGCGGTCTCGACGACGAGGAGGGTGCGCCCGCTGCCGGCACGCGGACCGGCTTCGAGGCGGGCGATCAGCGGGGCGAGATCGAACGCCGCGGCGCGGGGCGGCGCCGGCTCGGGCGTCGCGGCGACGGGCAGGACGGGTTCGGGCGCGGCTTCGGCCTCCTCGGCCGGCGCTTCGGCCGCCGCGGAATGGGCCGACGCGCGCCCGGCCGATGCCGGCTCGGGAAAGGCAGGGTCGGCAAAGCGCGGCGCCGCGTCGCGCGGCGCGATCTCGGCCGCGGCCCAGTGGGCGGGGGGGACGGCCTCGGGGAAGGCGAAGCGCTCGGGCCGCTCGGCCGTGGCGTGCGCATCGGCCGCCTCCGCCTCGCGCTCGCGCCGCCCGCCGCCGGTCGGATCGGACAGGAGGTGGCGGGCGATGACCGCGCCGGCGGCGAGCATCAGCGTCAGCAGGGTGGCGAAGGCGACGATCGGCAGCTTCTTGGGGAAGGACGGGATCTCCGGCGTCACCGCCCGCGAGATGATGCGCGCGTCGGCCGGCGTCGCACTCTCGCCGTCGCGGGCGGCGGCCTCGCGGTAGCGCGACAGATAGGATTCGAGCTGCTCGCGCTGGACCTTGGCCTCGCGCTCGAGGGCGCGCAGCTGGATCTCGCTGGTGTTGCCCTTGACCACCACGTCGCGCTGGCCGTCGACCGCCGCCTGCAGGCTCTCGACGCGGGAGGCCGCGATCTTGGCGTCGTTCTCCAGGGTGCGCCCGACGCGCTCGGCCGAGGCCTTGATCTGGGCGTCGAGATCCTGGAGCTGCGCGGTCAGCTCCTTGATGCGCGGATGCGCCGGCAGCAGCGTGCGCGATTCCAGGGCGAGCTGCCCGCGGATCGTGATGCGGTTCTCGACGGTGCGCCGGATCACCTCGTTGTTGGCGACGTCCGGGATCTCGAAGGCGCGCCCGTCCTTGATCATCTCCTTGACGGCCTTCGCCCGGCCGGCGAGGTCCGCCTTCAGGATGCGGGCCTGCGACAGCTGGGTCGAGAGCTCGCCGAGCTGCTGGGCGTTGAGCGGCTGGCCGGTGGCGCCGGTGGAGCCGACGAGGCCGTTGCCGGCGCGGTAGGCCTCGACCCGCGCCTCGGCCTCGGCGACGCGCTTGCGCAGGCTGTCGATGTTGCCGCCGAGCCAGGTCGAGGCGTAGCGCGCGGTGTCGACCTTGGCCGCCTCCAGGGCCGCGATGTAGAGCTCGGAGACGGTGTTGGCGCCCTTGGCCGCCAGCTCCGCGTCCTTCGCGCGGAACTCGACCGAGAGGATGCGCGACTTGCCCGCCGGGAAGACCAGCAGCCGCTCGAAATAGGCTTCCAGCACCCGGTCCTCGGCCGGACGGTCGAGGGGGTTCTTGGCGAGCCCGAGCATCATCAGGGTGCGCTGGACCGGGCCGATGGTGCCGGCGCTCGGATCGAATTCCGGGTTGCCGACGAGGTTCAGCCGGCGGATCGCCTCGCGGGCGAGGTCGCGCGACATCATCACCTGGACCTGGCTCGCTACCGCCTGCTCGTCGATCGGCGGGACCTGCTCGGCGCGCTCGGAGGCGGTGCGGGCGAAGGCGGCCTCGCGGCTCTCCAGCAGCAGCTTGGCCTCGCCGGTGTAGCGCGGCGAGACCACCTGGACGAACACCGTCGACAGCCCCGCGACGACCAGCGTCGGCACCGCGATCCAGTGCCAGGACCGGCGCAGCAGCGCGGGAACCTGGGCCAGGCTGATGCCGTCGGCCGGGGCCGGCCTTTCGGCGAAGGCCGGCCTCTCGCTGAAGGCGGCCGCGCGCGGGGCGATTCGGGACATGGCACGATCTCTTGGCGATGCCGGGCCGCGACTGTGCCCGCGCATCAACACGTGAGATCAATAGAACCTGTTAAGGTTGCCTGAGAGTTAAGGCCGGCCCGATGCGGACTGCTCCGACGCGGGGCGACAGCATTTCTTAACCTTAACGGATTACGCCACGACCGATCAGGCAATCACGACGGCTGTGGTGATGAACCGACGCGTACTCCTCCTCGTCCTCGCCGCCAGCCTCGGGCTCGGCGGCTGCCTGCGGCCGGACTACCGGACTGCCCAGCTCGACGCCACCGGCACCGGCTCGATCGGCGCGCGCTACCCGCTCGCGGCCGGCGACAAGCTCCGCGTCATCGTGTTCGGGCAGGACAACCTGTCCAACATCTACGCGGTCGACGGCGGCGGCCGCATCGCGATGCCGCTGATCGGCGTCGTCCAGATCGGCGGGCAGACCACGGGGCAGGCCGCGCGCACCATCGAGGCCAAGCTCGCCGCCGGCTTCGTGCGCGAGCCGCACGTCACCGTCGAGGTCGACGCCTACCGCCCGTTCTACATCCTGGGCGAGGTCACCACCTCGGGGCAGTATCCCTTCGTCAACGGCATGACCGTCGAGACCGCGGTGGCGATCGCCGCCGGGTTCGGCCCGCGGGCGGCGCGCGACTACGCCGTGCTCACCCGCGAGGGCAAGGGCGGCGCCGCCTCCGGCCCCGGCCTCGAGCCGACCAACGAGGCCGGCCGCGAGGGACTGGTCTCGGGCATCGTGCCGATGACCTATCCCGTGCGCCCCGGCGACACGATCGTCATCAAGGAGCGGTTCTTCTGAGGCGCCCGCTCGTGCGAAGGGGATGGAAGCCGGCGCGTTAGGCGACCGTTGACCCTCGCATCGGGAAAAGGCGGCGCCGCGGCCCGGCCGATTCGGGCCGGCACCCGCGCTTAACCGGCTGGACAGGGCCGGCATGGCACGCAGGCGAGGCCGGCCGAACGCGCCGGCCTGGAGACGTCCGCCGTGACCCCGTCCGTCAGCCCTTCGGATGCCGAGCCCCGCCGCATCCTGCACGTGTTCCGCGCGCCCGTCGGCGGCCTGTTCCGCCACGTGGTCGACCTCGCACGGCTCCAGGCCGCGGCCGGCCACCGCGTCGGGATCGTGTGCGACGCGACCACCGGCGGCGAGCGCGCCGTCCGGGCGCTGGCCGATCTCGCGCCCTGCCTCGCCCTCGGCGTCACCCGGATCCCGATGCGGCGCAACCCGCACCCGTCCGACCTCGCCTGCCTGCGCGCGGTGGCGGCTCGCGCCGACGCTGCAGCCGCCGACGTGCTGCACGGGCACGGCGCCAAGGGCGGCGTCTACGCCCGCCTCGCCCACGTTCCCCGCGGTCGGCCCGTGATCCGCGCCTACACCCCGCATGGCGGCAGCTACAATTACCGGCCCGGCAGCCTGCTGTACCGGGTCTACATGGGCGCCGAGGGTCTCCTCGCCCGCCGGACAGACGTGTTCCTGTTCGAGAGCGAGTACGTCGCCGGGCGCCACCGCGCCTATGTCGGCACCCACGGCCGCGTCAGCCGCATCGTCCACAACGGCCTGAGCGAGGCCGAGTTCGCGCCCGTGACGCCGGCGGCCGACCCGTTCGACCTGCTCTACGTGGGCGAGCTGCGCGACGCCAAGGGGCTGCCGATCCTGCTTCAGGCCCTGGCGCTGCTGCGCGCCGAGGGCCGCCGGGTCCGGCTGTTGATGGTCGGCTCGGGCCCGGATGCCGGGCAGCTCCAGGCCAAGGCCGAAGCCCTCGGCCTCGCCGGCGCCATCGCCTTCGAGCCGGCCCAGGCGATCCGCTCCGTCCTCGCCCGCGGACGGATCATGGTGGTGCCGTCCTTCGCCGAGTCCCTCCCCTACGTGGTGCTCGAGGCCGCCGCGGCCGCCCAGCCGCTGGTCGCCACCGATGTCGGCGGCATCCCCGAGATCTTCGGCTCGGCCGCGGGCGATCTCGTCCCGGCCCGCGATCCGATCGCGCTGCAGCGGGCGATCGCCCGCGTCCTCGACGAGGCGCCCGAGAGCCGCGTCGCCCGGTTCCGGACCTTGAGCGACTCGGTGCGCCAGCGCTTCTCGATGGAGCGGATGGGCGCCGACGTGCTCTCGGGCTACGCCGCCGCCTTCCGGGCCCGCCGCCCCGCGGCGTCCGCCGAGCCGGTCCGCGTCGGGGCCGCCTGAGCCCCGGACCCTCGCACGAACGTGATTCCCGTCCGTCGCGGGCGCGCAGAAGGACGGGGGCGCCGCCTGCAGCTTTAAGTAATCCGATAGGTCGGTTTGAGACACTTACCGGCAGGAACTAGCCCGCTGGACTGCTGGGAAGCGACCGATGAGTGCCTTCGACGTCCGTGATCTTCTGAAGGTCGCCGGACACGGCGAGACCGCGGCGGCGGGCTTCGCCGAGCCGGCCCGCTTCGCCGAGCCCGCGCCGCAGGCGGCGCCGCTGGCCGAGACGGTCTCCGTCCTCCCGGCCCAGGCGATCTCGCCGGTGGTGATCGCAGGGCTGGTGCGGGCGGCGGAGTTCGTCCTGATCGGCTGCCTCGGCGCGGGCCTGCACCTGACGCTGCTGCGCGGCGTGGTTCCGTTCGGGCTGACCTATGCCGGCGCGGTCGTCGCGGTGGCCGCCCTGGCGATCGCCGCCTTCCAGGCCGCCGGCACCTACCGGATCGGCGCGTTCCGCACCTTCTTCAAGACCGCGATCAAGATCTCGGCCGGCTGGATGCTCGCCTTCCTCCTGGTGGCGACCGGCCTCGTGCTGGCCAAGGTCGCCGACCATTATTCCCGCCTGTGGCTGGCCGCCTACTTCGCCGGCGGCCTCGGCCTGCTGCTGACCGGCCGGTTCGTCCTGTCGCGCGTGATCGTGGCGCAGACCCGGAAGGGCCGTTTCGACCGGCGCACCGCGATCGTCGGCGGCGGCAAGGCCGCCGAGGAGCTCATCGCCGCCCTCGAGACGCAGAGCGAGGGCGGCATCCGCATCGTCGGCGTGTTCGACGACCGCAACGACGACCGCTCCACCGACGTGGTCGCCGGATACCCGAAGCTCGGCACCGTCAGCGACCTCGTCGCCTACGCCCGCGCCACGCGCCTCGACCTGATCGTGTTCACGATCCCGATCTCGGCCGAGGGGCGCATCCTGCAGATGCTCTCGAAGCTCTGGGTCCTGCCGATCGACATCCGCCTCTCGGCGCACGCGACGAAGCTGCGCCTGCGCCCGCGCAGCTACTCCTATCTCGGCTCGGTGCCGGTGCTGGACGTGTTCGACCGCCCGATCGCCGACTGGGACGTGGTGATGAAGACGGTGTTCGACCGCGCGGTCGGCCTGCTGATGCTGGCCGCGCTCGCCCCGGTGATGATCGGCGTCGCGCTCGCGGTGAAGCTGACCTCGCGCGGCCCGGTGTTCTTCCGGCAGAAGCGCCACGGCTTCAACAACGAGCTGATCGACGTGTTCAAGTTCCGCTCGATGTACGTCGACGCCTGCGACGCCACCGCGGCGAGGATGGTGACCAAGGGCGATGCGCGCGTGACCCCGGTCGGCCGGTTCATCCGCAAGACCTCGCTCGACGAGCTGCCGCAGCTCTTCAACGTGATCAAGGGCGACCTCTCCCTCGTCGGCCCCCGTCCGCACGCGCTGCAGGCGAAGGCCGCCAACACGCTCTACGACCAGGTCGTCGACGGCTACTTCGCCCGCCACAAGGTCAAGCCCGGCATCACCGGCTGGGCCCAGGTCAACGGCTGGCGCGGCGAGACCGACACCAGCGAGAAGCTCCAGCGCCGGGTCGAGCACGACCTGTACTACATCGAGAACTGGTCGGTGCTGTTCGATCTCCAGATCCTGCTGACCACGCCGTTCGCCCTCTTCAGGACCGAGAACGCGTACTGACCGGGCCGGGGCAGGCGGGACCCGGAAAACGAAGACAGGGCGGCTCGCGAGAGCCGCCCTGTCTGTTCGTTGCGGACGCGGCGAAGCGGCTACGGCAGCGCGCCGGCCTTCTCCTTGGCCTTCATGATGGTGTCGCGGCAGGCATCGGCCTTGCCGGCCTTGTCCTCGCCGCGCGCCTTCTCGACGAGGTCGCGAGCCTCCTTCACGCCGCCGGCGGTGGAGGTCGTCGACGGGTCGCTGGGCTTGCCCCCGGGCGGCGCGGACAGCGCCTTGTCGGAATTCGACGAGGTCGTGCCGCCCGCCGGCTCCTTGCCGGTCACCTTTTCCGCGCCGGCGCTGTCGAGGCGCCGCTCCAGCGTCGCGATCTCCTCGGAGCAGGAGCTCGCGAAGGCGGGCGCCGCGGAGACGAGGAGGAGGGCGGCCGAGACCGCGTGGACCAATCGCATGAGAACTCCCTGAAGCTTTTCGCGCGGGCACGTGGCCCGCGTCGTTTCGGTTGCAGGGGGCAAGCGACGAAGCGCGACCGTGTTCCGGTGGCGTGAGGCCGCAGGCCCGCACGCGCCCCGCCGAACGCGAAGGGGGCGCGGACCTCCCGGTCCACGCCCCCTCCTCCCGGGCCCGCGGGGCAATCGATCCGCGCGGTCAGTACTTGCGGATGATCGGCTCCGCCATCGGGACCGGATCGGGGCCGAAGGCGTAGCGGATGCCGCCGTAGATCGAGAGCGGCTGCGCCAGCGTCGTCGTGCGCGGATCGTTGATGGTGAGGTTGCCGGCGACGGGCCCGCGCTCGGCGAAGGTGCCGAAGTTGGCGTAGCGGTTGTTGGTCAGGTTGGTGATCAAGCCGAAAACCTGAAGGTTCGGCGTGACTTGGTAGGTGGTATTGAGGCCGAGCACGAGGTAGGCCGGCAGCTTCGGGTTCAGGTTCGACTCGTCGCCGCGATAGTAGGCGGAGGAGAAGGCCTGGAGGTTCATGCCGAAGCGCCAGCCCGGCAGGACGAGGTAGTCGAAGCCGACCTTGAACTGGTGGTTGGGGATCAGCGGCACCTGGTTGCCGCGGGTCACGGCGATGGCGCCGTCGTCGGCCAGGGGGTTGTTGGGCGAGGACAGGGTTCCGTTGAACTGGAAGGTGGCGTCGATCAGGGCGTAGTTGGCGTAGACCGAGAGGTCGCCGCGGGTGTAGTCGGCCGCGACCTCGATGCCCTGCCGCTGGGTCGCCGGCACGTTGACGAAGTAGCCGCGCGCCGCGTTGCCGGGGGTCGCGAGCTGGATGATGTCGTTGGCGAGATCGGTGCGGAAGGCGCCGACCTTGTAGGTCACGAGGCCGCCCTCGTAGACGTTCGGGATCTGGCCGCGGATGCCGACCTCGTAGGTCTGTGCGGTGACCTGCTTGAGCGGCGGGTCGGCGACGAGCGAGTTCGGCAGCAGGCAGGGCCGGTCCGGGTTGGAGCAGGCGGTCTCGAGCGGCGTCGGCGCGCGGTTCGATTCCGAGTAGCCGCCGTAGAGCGACAGGCCCGGGGTGAAGCGGTAGGTCAGGCCCGCCACCGGGTTGATCTTGTTGTAGTAGTAGGTCCCGTTCACGTCCGGCGAGAAGCCGGTCTGGTCGGTCGTCGTGAGGCGGGCGAAGTTCAGGCGCGCCCCGGCGGTGAGCGACAGCGCGTCGGTCACGTCGAACGTGTCCGTCGCGTAGAGGCCCATGTAGAGGTTCGAGCCGATGACGTTCGAGGGCGCGATGCCGAGCGCGGCCGCGGTCCGCAGCTGCGTCGTGCCGAGGCCGGGGATGGTGCCGTAGTACGGGTTGTTCGGATCGGTGGTCACCCGCAGATCCGGGTTGATGACGCCCAGCGTGCTCGACGACTTGAAGCTGAAGTCGGCGACGTCGATGCTGCCGCCGACGACGAAGCTGTTGCCGAAGCCGAAGATCTTGTCGCGGTTGGCCGCCTGGAGCGAGCCGCCGTAGCTCGTCGCCTCGGTCTTGGTCACGTCCAGCGTGCCGTAGGGCACGTTCGGGGTGAAGGGGATGCGCCGGTTGTTGGCGCCGAGGATGGTGAACTGGTTGCGGAAGGCGAGATTGGACTGTCCCGGCGCCTGGGCGAAGCCGTCATCCTCGAAGCAGAGGAAGCCGCGGTTGCTCGACTGGCGGCTGCAGTTCTCGAAGTTGCCGTCGTTGCCGTCGACGTAGGTGTTGCTGAAGCGGCGGAAATAGGCGTTTCCGGCGAGATCCCAGGTCGGCGAGATGTCGACGCGGCCGGTCACCTGCATGGTGCCCATCTCGGTCGTGGTGGTCTGCGGGAAGGTGAAGATCGCCCGCGGGTCGACATGGGTGAAGTCCACCGGGGTCGCTGCGGCCGCGCCGAAGAAAGTCCGCGCGAAGTTGCCGATCAGGTGGAACTCGGAATCGAGGGTGCGGTAGCCGAGGTCGGTGTAGAGGCGCCCGATCGTCGACGGGCTCTCGTAGCGCCATCCGCGGTCGTTGAGGCCGTCGCCGTTGAAGTAGAAGCTCCACGGCCCGATCACCTTGCCGTACTCGAGCGAGCCGGCGATGCGGCCGTCCGAGCCGCCGAGCGCGGTGACCTCCGTGCCCTGCCAGGTGAAGCCGTTCTTCATCTGGATGTTGACCGCGCCGCCGATGGCGTTGAGGCCGAACACCGGGTTGCCGGTGACGATGTCGATGCGCTGGATCGCCGTCGGCGGGATCAGGTCGAACTGGACGGTGTCGCCGAAGGCCTCGTTGATGCGCACGCCGTTCTGGTAGACGGCCAGGCCCTGCGGCACGCCCTGCACCGGCGAGGCGGTGAAGCCGCGGTAGTTCACGTCGGTGCGGTTGGAGTTGCCCTGCGAATCCGACAGGTTGAGGCCGGGCGTGCGCCGCGCCAGCGTGGCCACCGCGTTGAAGGTGCCGCGATCGATGTCGAGGTCGGCCGCCGTGACGGTCTCGACCGTGCTCGGGATCTTGTAGAGCGGCTGCTCGCCGCCGCGCAGGCGCGGCAGGCCGGCGGAGGAGAGCGGCGCCGCGCTCGGCGACACGACCGGGGTCGCGCCGAGCGGCGGGGCGGCCAGCGTGCTGCCCGAGCCCGACCCGCCGACCGGGGTCGTCGCCACGACGCTGATCTCCGACAGCGTCACCGAACTCTGTGCGTAGGCTGCACCCGGCAGCAATGCCACCGAGGCGATCAGGCTTCCGCGAAGCGCCCGCATTGTCATTCCCCAACCCCGAACCGTCGAACAGCGTGCCCCCTCTGCGGCGGGCTTGCCCAGCACTCATGCAAGGCGCGTCGAGATCGGACAATCGCGGGACGACCGTGATCCGGCGGAAAACGCCGCTCACGGGGCCGTTACGCGCGGAAACGGATGATCCGTGGTCCGCGCGCAACAGATTTTCTATGTCTCATCAAAGGCTTAGGGAGTGTTCGGCAATGCTGCCCGGGACGATTCGGCAACCCGGCTCCGGGTCGCCGGGCGGCGTCAGAGCCTGGCCTGGATCTTCTTGGCGATCTCGCCGAGGCGCTGCTCCAGGAGCTGCGGCACCTCGCAGACGTAGGTCAGCGACTGGCTGCGCTCCTGGAAGATGCGGCGATCCCAGGCGAACTTGGTCTCGATGTCGGATTGCTCCTTCGAGACCTCGCGGGCGTCGGCCGCGCTCGGGCCGTCCTTGGTCTGGCTGATGGTGTCGGCCTCGTCGCGGATGCGCTCGGCCATGCGGCGCTGTCCCTGCGCGTAGCGCGCGATCCCGCCCATCACCTTGTCGCGCTCGCCGTTGATGACCTCGAACACGCCCGCATAGACGTGGGCGAGGCCCTTGGCCTTGTCGGCCGCCGGCACCTTGGCGACGTAGGCGTCGATCAGCGGATCGACCTCGGTGAGCTCGGTCCGGCGGGAGGCGAGCTTCTGCGCCAGCACCGCGGCGTCGTTGTCGTCGCCCCAGGCGCCGGCGGCGGCGATGTCCGGCCCGGTCCAGAACTGGCCGGGGCTCAAGGTCGCGACCTTGCGCTGGACGCAGGGCCAGTCCGGGTCGGTCCTGGGCTGCGCCAGCGCGGGCGCGGCGAGGCCGGCCAGGGCGACGCCGAGGGCGGCGAGGGAGCAGAAGCGGGAAGCGATCATGACGGGTCTCCGGCCGGGCCGCCGCGCCGGGCCATTATGCCGCGGCCGGGATCGTAGGCGACGACGGCGAGGGTGAAGAAGGCGAGGGTCACGCCGAGCACGACCGCGCACGAGACCGGCTCGAACTGCCCGTAGAGGGCGAAGCGCACGAGCTGGACGGCGTGGGTGAAGGGATTGCACTGGCAGATCCAGTACAGCGTCTCCGAGGATTCGCGGATGCGCCAGAGCGGGTAGAGCGCCGACGAGGCGAAGAACATCGGGAAGATCACGAAGTTCATCACGCTGGCGAAGTTCTCGAGCTGCTTGACCATCGACGACAGCAGCAGGCCGATCGAGCCGAGCATCAGCCCGGCGGCGATGAAGGCCGGCAGGGCCGCGAGGTAGCCGACGGCCGGGATGTCGAGGTCCCAGAACCAGGCGATGGCCAGGAAGGCGTAGGCCTGCACCACCGAGACGGTGACGCCGGCGATCAGCTTGGCGAGCAGCAGCAGCCAGCGCGGATACGGGCTCGTCAGCAGCACCTTCATCGAGCCGACCTCGCGGTCGTAGACCATCGAGAGCGAGGATTGCATGCCGTTGAACAGCTGGATCATCACCGCCAGCCCCGGCACCACGTAGACCTCGTAGAGCACGTAGGTCTGGTACGGCGGCTCGATCGACACGCCGAGGGTGTTGCGGAAGCCCGCCGCGAAAATGAACAGCCATACCAGCGGCCGCACCAGCGCCGAGAAGAACCGCTCCTTCTGGTTGAAGAAGCGCAACAGCTCGCGCCGGACGATGCCGCCGAGGCAGATCAGGTAGCCGACCCCGTCGAGCCGGCCGAGATGGGCGGGCGGGCGCGTCGCGTCCGCCGCCACGGTGCGGGCGTCGACCGCCGTCGGCGTGCCGATGGGCGTGCTCATGCAGCCTCCCTCGCCGGCTTGGCCGGCTCGGCCACGAGCCGGCGGAACGCCTCCTCGAGGGTTTCGTCGGCCCCGCCGATGGTGCCGGCCCGTCCGCGCGCGACGATGCGGCCCCGGTGCAGCACCACCGCGTCGTCCTCCGCCGCGATCTCCTCGAAGATGTGGGTCGCCCACAGCACCGAGAGCCCCTCCTCGCGCACGAGCGCGCGGACGATCGCGACGATGTCGGCCCGCGATTCGAGGTCGAGACCGACGGTGGGCTCGTCGAGCAGCAGCAGGCTCGGATGGTGGACCAGCGAGCGCGCGATCTCGATGCGGCGCGACTGGCCACCGGAAAGCGTCCGCACCTTGTCGGCGCGCCGGTCCGCCAGCCCGACCCGGTCGAGCAGCACCGCGATCCGCGCCTTGGCGGCCTTGCGCGCGATGCCGTGAAGCGCCGCGTGATAGAGCAGGTTCTGCTCGACGGTGAGGTCGGTGTCCAAGGTCCGTGCCTGGAACACCACGCCGAGGCGGGCGAGCGCGCGCGACGGCTCGCGGTCGAGGGCGTGGCCGAAGATCGCGACCCGGCCGTGGCGGTTGTTGTAGAGCCGGGTGATCAGGGAGAACAGCGTGGTCTTGCCGGCGCCGTTGGGCCCGAGCAGCGCCATGAAGCGCCCGCGCTCGACGGTGATCGACACGTCCGACAGCGCCCGGCGCGCGCCGAAGCTGTGGCTGACGTCGGCCACCTCCAGCGCCGGGGCCTCGCCCGCCGGACGCCCGCCCGCACCCATCGCCCGAGCGCCCTCGCTCATCGCCCGAGGACCCTTCTGGCATCGCCGACCGCGTCGAGGCACTCGTCGAACTCGCCCTCGCCCTGCTCGCGCTCGGCCACGCGCAGGGCCTTTTTCAGCTTCGGCAGCGCCGCCTCGGGCGGGTTCTGCGCGAGCGCATCCCTGATCATGGCGATGCCGTCCGCGCAGGCGGCCTTGTCGTCGGCCAGCGCCGGCGTGCTCAAGAGGAGGCTGGCGAGAAGAAGCGTCCGCATCATTCCACCGTGCGTCATTTCACAGTGATCGTGCCGGCGACGCCCTTCGACTCCAGGCCGCGGGCCTCCCAGGTGTACTTGCCCGGCTTGATCGCCACGAACTCGATCGCGATCTCGCCCGGATCGTCGAACTCGAGGTGATCCGGCGGGCCGCCGCCGTGGATCTCCTTGTGCTCGATGACGATCTGGTTCCACCAGATGTAGCGGAAGAACTCGGTCGCGTAGACCTTGTACTCCTGATGGCCCTTGGCGATGATCCGCAGCCGGTAGGCCTTGCCGGATTCGAGCTCGATGTCCTTGTTCTCGACGACGAAGTCGTTGCCCTCCTCGTTGCCGAGGACCAGGTCGGGCAGGGTCTCGCGCTTCTTGGTGAGATCGAGCGCGACGGCCGGGCCGGCCGCCAGGATCGCGGCCAGCCCCAGCGCCGCCCATCGAAGACCTCGTGTCATCCTGTTCCCCCCCCGCGCTGCCGTTCGCGGCAGTCGTGCTTGCGAAAACTCAGTTCGGCGAGATCGCCACGCCCCAGGGCAGCAGGCCGACCGGGATGCTCTTGACCACCTTCTCGGCCGCCACGTCGACCACCGAGACGTCGTTGGAGGTGCCGTTGGTGGAGAACAGCAGCGACTGGTCCGGCGTGAAGGCGAGCTGCCACACCCTCTGGCCCACCGGCAGGTACTTCTGCACGTCGTAGGTCTTGGCATCGATCACCGCGATGCGGTTGGCGGGCCCGAGGGCGACGAAGGCCTTGGTCCCGTCCTGGGTGATGCGGATGCCCACCGGCTGGATCGCCTCGTCGTTCACGCTCGGGATCTTGAAGGTGATCTTCTTCACCACGCGCCGCGCCGCCACGTCGATCACGCTGACCGTGCCGCCGACCTCGGCCGAGACCCAGAGGAACTTGCCGTCCACCGTGAACTCGGCGAAGCGCGGACGGGCGTCGACCAGCACGTTGTCGGTCACCTGGAAGGTCTTGGTGTCGATGAAGTGGGCCATGTTGGTGGTCTCGGAGGTGTTCACCAGGATCTTGCCGTCCGGCGACAGGCCCATGCCCTCCGGCTCGACGCCGACGGGGACCTCGGCGAGCACCTTGTTCTTCTCGATGTCGATGATCGTGACCTGGCTGTCGTCCTCGTTGGCGACGTAGAGCGGGTTGCCGCTGCGATCGAGGATGAACTGCTCGGGATCGGGGCCGGAGCGCAGCGAGCGCACCACCTTGCCGGTGGCGGTGTCGAGCACGTCGATGCGGTCGTCGTCGCTGGCGCAGACGAAGACCTCCTTGCCGTCCTTGCTCACGGTGATGCCGCGGGGGCGGCGCCCGACCTTCCAAGTCGCCGTCACCGCCATCGTCGCGGTGTCGATCACGCTGACCGAGTTGCCCTTCTCGTTGGAGACGTAGACCGTGTAGGCCTGCGCCGGCACCGACGCCAGGAGCGCCGCGCCGAGCGCGGCGAGCCCCAACCCTGCTCTCACGCAGCGGTCCATTCGCGATCCTCCCCCTGGCCTGGCGGCAAGCTTGGCACTCTGGCGGTGCCGAAATCCCGACGGACGACAGTGTAGTGCGTTTCGTGCCCGCGGCGAGGGCGACGGAACCGCGCTGCGGACTTCACGCGGCGGAACGCCGTCCTCGTGCGTCCCGGCGCGCTCACTGGAACTTGCAGGTCGTCTCGGGCAGGTCGGTCCCGAGGGTGTCGAGCGGCGTGCGCTGGTGCAGGAAGCCCTGCTCGGGCGCCACCGAGACCAGGGCCTTCGGCTGCACCACGATCAGCGGCTGGCGCAGCTGGTGGTCCCAGGGGCGGAAGCTCAGCGACACGCCCTTGTAGGCGGAGAGGGCGAAGGCCGGGTCGCTCAGGTAGGCGGCCAGCACCGCCGGGTCGGCGGTCTTGCGGTCGGTCTCGGCATTGCTGACGACGCGGATCGCGGCCCAGACCTGGTAGTCCAGCGGACGCATCAGCCGGCCGGAGAGGCGGCGGAAGCGGTTCTGCGCCTGGGCGGCGCCCCAGGTCTCCAGCACCGGCGACCAGGTGGTGGCGACGAGCCCCTGCGTGCCGCCGACGGGCCGCGGGTCGACGGTGCGATAGGGGACGTAGTCGCCCCAGTCGGCCTCCTCGTCGGCCACGATCGCCATGTCGTAGTCGAGCCCGCGGGTGAAGACCATCGCCTCGGCGCGGGTCGGCGTGTCGCCGCGCGCTTTGGCCAGCGGCCCGAAGGTCCAGGGCTTCTCCGCCGTGATCTTGAGAGCGAACTTCCTGGCCGAGTTGCGCATCGCGTCGGCATAGAGCTTGTCCGCGTCGGTCGGGCCGACGATCAGGAACAGCTTCCGCCAGCGCATCACGGTGAGGTACTGCGCCAGCGCGTCGGTCTGCATCGCCCGGCTCGGGGCGACGTGGAACACGTTCCTGCGGCAATCGGCACCGCGCAGGCGGTCGTCGGGGGCCGCCGCGTTCAGCACCACGGCGCCCTTGCCGTCGGCGCGTGCCGCCTCCGAGACGGCGAGCACCTCGTCGGCCGGCAGCGCCAGGACGAGGAAGCGGATGCCCTTGCCGAGCAGCGCCTTCGCCGCGTCGACCGCGCTCGGGCCCCCCTCGGTGAGCGCGATCTCGTCGAGGGCGTAGCTCTGCTTGATGAAGCGGCCGGTGGTGTTGTTGTCGGCGATGGCCATCTTCGCGCCGGCCAGGCCCTCGTCCTCGGGCGCGGCCTCCGCGTCGTAGGAGGACGGCGCGGGCTGCGGCCGGTAGATCAGGCCGACATGGGTGGCGGCCGGTTCCGCGGGCGCGGCCGGCGCGGCGGCGGGCTCTTGGGCTGCCGCCGCGCCGGCCAGCGCCAGGGCGAGCAGCGCCGCAGCACCGAGGGAACGTGCAGGATCGTGCAGGATGGCGTGCAGGGAGGCGTGCATGGGGGCGGGACGTAACAGCATTCCGGGCGCGGACTCAAACGTTAAGCGCGCGCCGATCATTGCCAAAATTCCCCGCCGCGCGACCTTATGCCGGGATGCGGCCGGCGTTGCGGCCGGCGCCGATGCCTCCGACCGGAGTTCCGTCATGATCTTTCGCGGCAAGATCTTTCGCGACGACGCCTTTCGCGCCTGCCGCCTCGCGGTTCCCCTCGTGCTCTCTGCCGCCCTCTCTGCCGCCTGCCATCCGGGCGCGGCGGCGGCCGAGCCGTCGAAGGCCGCGGTCTTCCCGGTCGAGCTGTTCGATCCGGGCGTCGTCGGCGGCCGCAAGGCCCGGCCCGACGAGGCGCGCAAGCTCGCCCTGGTCACCGAGGAGCTGCGCGGCGCGCTCAAGGACAAGGGCGGCCTCGAGCCCGTCGACACCGCGCCGCAGGCGGCCGAGGTGAACAAGCAGGGACCGCTCTACAAGTGCGACGGCTGCGCCGCCCCGATCGCCAAGGCCCTGGGTGCGGATCTCGCCGTGACCGGCTATGTGGAGAAGGGGTCGGGCCAGATCTTCAACCTCAACGTCGTCATCGCCGACGCCGCCACCGGCAAGGTGGTGCGCGGCGGGCAGGTGGTGATCCGGGCCGACACCGACGACACCTGGACGCATGCCATGCGCTGGATCGTCAAGAACCGCCTGCTCGCCGAGCCCCTGCCCGGCAAGTCGTGATGTCGTCCGGCGCCCGCGCCGCCCCCGAGCCGTCCCCGTTCAGGTCGCCCGTGTCCGAGTCCGCACCTCCGTTTCCGACAAATCCCCTCCCCCGCCTCCTCGTCAGCGTCCGCGACGCCGCCGAGGCCGAGGCCGCGATCCGCGCCGGGGCCGACCTGATCGACGCCAAGGACCCGGAGAACGGGGCGCTCGGCGCCCTCCCCCCGGAGACCGTCCGCGCCATCGTCGCGCGCACCGCCGGCCGCGCCGCCACGAGCGCGGTCGCCGGCGAGCCGGCGGCGGCGGAGCGGCAGGCCGCGATCCGCGCCATGGCGGAGACCGGGGTCGGCTGGGTCAAGGTCGCGGTCCGCCCCGACTGGCTCGCCGATCCCGCCTCCCTTCGCGCGGCCGGCGCGGCCGCGCCCGGCCGACTCGTCGCCGTGCTGTTCGCCGAGGACGACCCCGCGCCGGACTGCGCGCCGCGGCTCGCGGCGGCGGGCTTCATCGGCGCGATGATCGACACGGCGGTTAAGGACGGGCGCCGCCTGCCCAACCTGATCGACGGGGCGCGCCTGGCCGCTTTCACCGCCGCGGCCCGTGCCGCCGGGCTGCTGTCGGGGCTCGCCGGGTCGCTGCGCGTCGGCGACATCCCCGGGCTTGCCGCCCACCGCCCGGACTATCTCGGCTTCCGCGGCGGCCTCTGCCGCGACGGCGACCGCCGCAACGCCCTCGACGCGCAGCGGATCGCCGAGGCCGTGCGGGCGCTCCGCCGGCCGGCCGCGCGAGACGCGGCGTGAGCGTGCACACCGTCGTCAAGGTCGGCGGCAGCCTCCGCGCCGACCCGGCGCGCCTGCAAGCGCTGCTCGCCGCGCTCGCCGACGGCGCCTTCGGCCCGTGCCTCGTCGTGCCGGGCGGCGGCGCCTTCGCCGACGCGGTGCGGCTCGACCAGGCGCGTCTCGGCTTCGACGACGCGGAGGCGCATCGCCGCGCGCTCGATGCGATGAGCCGGATGGCGGGGTGTTTCCACGCCATCGAGCCGCGCCTCCTTCCCTTCCCCCTCCCCCGCAAAGGGGGGAGGGAGAGTGCCGTATCGGCTATCTGGGACCCCATCGCCCTCCGCGCCGGCCATCCGGACATCCCGGAATCCTGGGACGTGACCTCCGACAGCCTCGCGCTCTGGGCGGCGACGCGGATCGAGGCCGCCCGCTGCATCCTGGTGAAGTCCGCCGACGCCCCGGCGGGCGCCGACGCGTGCGACCTCGCCCGGATCGGCCTCGTCGACGCCGCGTTCCCGGCCTTCGCCGGCCGCTACTGCGGCGCGGTCTCGATCCTCGGCCCCGCCGGCGCGCGGCCGGTCCACGCGCGGGCCGCCGCATGAGCGCCGCGCCCGAGCACCTGGTCTTCGTCACCGGCAAGCTCGCCCGCGCCCGGCTGGAGAAGGTCGCGAGCGCCCTGCCCCCGGAGCGGTTCGCCTGGAGCATCGCCGATTCCGGGGTGAAGGTCGCCGCGCTGATGACCGAGGAGATCATCAAGCGCCGCGTCACCCTCCCCGAGGGCGCCACCCGCATCATCCTGCCCGGGCGCTGCCGGGCGAACCCGGAGGCGTTGGCCGCGCATTTCGGCCTGCCGGTCGAGCGCGGCCCCGACGAGATCGTCGACCTGCCGGCCCATCTCGGGCTCGCCGGCCGCAAGGTCGACCTGTCGCGCCACGACCTGCGCATCTTCTCCGAGATCGTCGACGCCTCGAAGATGACGGCCGCCGAGGTGGTGGCCAAGGGCCTGGACCTGGCGCGCCGGGGCGCCGACGTGATCGACCTCGGCGGCCTGCCGGACACCGATTTCCCGCATCTCGAGGATTGCGTGCGCGGGCTGAAGGCGCAGGGCCTCAAGGTCAGCGTCGATTCCTTCTCAATCGACGAGCTGCGCCGGGGTGCGGCCGCCGGGGCCGACTTCCTGCTCAGCCTCAACGAGGAGACGCTGGACCTCGCCTTCGAGACGGATGCGGTGCCGATCCTGGTGCCGATGCGCCCCGACGACCTGCCCTCCCTCGACCGCGCGATCGCGCGGATGGTGGAGGCAGGGCGCCCGTTCATCGCCGACCCGATCCTCGAGCCGATCCATTTCGGCTTCGTCGACTCGATCGCGCGCTACCGCGCCACCCGCGCGCGCTGGCCCGACATCGCGATGATGATGGGCACCGGCAACCTCACGGAGCTGACGGAGGCCGACAGCCTCGGGATCACCGCGCTCCTCGTCGGGATGTGTTCGGAGCTGTCGATCGGCAACGTCCTGATCGTGCAGGTCTCGAACCACACCCGCCGCACGGTTGAGGAACACGATGCCGCGAGGCGGGTGATGTTCGCGGCCAAGGCCGACGCCGCGCTGCCGAAGGGCTACGGCCGGGCACTTCTGGCACTTCACGACAAGCGTCCCTTCGTGCAAACGCCCGACGAGATCGCGGCCCTGGCGGCGCAGGTCCGCGACCCGAACTACCGGATCGCGGTCGCCGAGGACGGGATCCACCTCTACAACCGCGACGTCCACAAGGTCGGCACCGACGCGATGGCCTTCTTCACTGACCTCGACGTCGCCAGCGACGGCGCCCACGCGTTCTACCTCGGGGGCGAGCTGACCAAGGCCGAGACCGCGTGGCGCTTAGGCAAGCGCTACGTGCAGGACGAGCCGCTCGACTGGGCCTGCGCCGCCGACGCCGAGGTCGAGGACACCACCGCCTTCAAGAAGGCCGGCCATACCAAGCATTCCGGCCCGGACGCGCTGCAGGGCGCGCGCGACGCGCAGGTTCCGGCCGAGGCCGGCGCCTCGGCGCCCCGCACCATCGCGCCGGACGCGGCCGCGGCCGAGGCGTCGGTGTCGGAAACGCCCCGGGCGCCCGCGCAAAAGCCCGTCTGCGGCAAGCTCGTGCCGGCCGGGGAGGCCTGAGCCGGTGCCGCTGATCCTCGAGACGATCGTCACGACGCTCTCGCGAGAGGGCGCCCTGCACCTCGTGCCCTTCGGCCTGATCGCGGAGGGCGACGACTACGTGCTGGCGCCGTTCCGGCCCTCGCCGACGATCCTCAACCTCGAGGCCAACCCCTGCTTCTGCGCCTCGAGCCCGCGCGACGTGCGGGTGATCGCCGGCGCGGTCACCGGGCGCCGGGACTGGCCGACGGTGGCGTGCGACCGCATCCCGGGCCGGCGCCTCGCCGACAGCTTCGGCCACGCCGAGTTCGAGGTCGCGGCGGTCGAGGCCGACCCGACCCGGCCGCGCTACCGCGGGCGCCAGGTCCACGCGGCGGCGCACGCCCCGTTCATCGGCTACAACCGGGCGCAGGCCGCGGTGCTGGAGGCGGCAATCCTCTCGACGCGGCTCCACATGCTGACGCCCGACAAGGTCATGGCCGAGATGCGCTATCTCGCCATCGCGATATCCAAGACGGCCGGCCCGCGCGAGCGGGAGGCCTGGGACTGGATCGAGGACAAGGTCGCCGCCCATCTCGGGACGGACGGCCGCATCCTCGCCGACACCGCCGCCGCACGAGACGGCGGATCAGGAGTGACACCCCCATGAGGATCGAGCTGCCCATGATGAGAAGACTGGCCCTCACGAGCGCCGTGGTGATCGCCGCGGTGGCGGCGACCACGGCTCAGGCCCACGGCCCGACCCGCAAGAAGGTCGAGGAGACCGTCGAGATCAACGCCAGCCCGGACAAGGTCTGGAAGGTGATCGGCAACTTCCAGGACATGAGCTGGCTGCCGCTGGTCGAGAAGACCGAGGGCAAGGAGGGCAACACCCCCGACAAGGCCACCCGCGTCCTCACGCTCAAGGGCGGCGCCACCGTCGAGGAGAGCCTGTACAAGTACTCCGCCGAGAAGATGAGCTACTCGTACCGGATCACCAAGGTCGACGTGAAGACCCTGCCGGTGAACGATTACTCGTCCACGCTCAAGGTCGAGGCGGACGGCGACGGCAAGTCGAAGGTGTCGTGGGACGGCGCGTTCTACCGCGGCTACATGAACAACGATCCGCCGCCCGAGCTGAACGACGAGGCCTCGCAGAAGGCCGTGCGCGGCCTCTACCGCACCGGTCTCGACGCGCTGAAGGCGCAGGTCGAGAAGGGCTCTTGAGCCGTTCGATCACATCGCGACGCGGAGGCCGGCTGCGCGCCGGCCTCTCGCTCGCCCTCGCCCTGTGGCTCGTGCCGCTTGCCGCGCGCGCCGCCGAGGCGGTGGTCACGGTGCAGGGCGACAACGCCGTCGACGTGATCGACCTCGAGGCCGGCACGATCCTGCAGCGCATCCCGGTCGCCGGCTCGCCCGCCGGCATCGCGCTCTCCCCCGATCGCAGGACCGCCTACGTGACCTGCCCCGACGCGCCGGGCATCGCCGTCGTCGACCTGACCGCGCGCAAGGTCGCGCAGGTGCTGGCCCTTCCGGGCGGCCCGCTCGGCATCGCGGCGAACCCGAGGAGCGGCGCCGTCTACGTCGCCGACTGGTACGCCAAGCGGGTGTTCGTGCTGGTGCCGGGTGAGGCGGGCCTCAGGCTCGACGGCGAGATCGCGGTCGGGGCCTCGCCGTCGGGCATCGCGGTGACGCCGGACGGCGCGACGCTGCTGGTGGCCAACCGCGAGGCGGACACGGTCTCGGTGGTCGACGCCGCGACCCGCCGCGAGACCGGGACGATCGCCGTCGGCCACCATCCCTTCGGCATCACCCTCGATGCGCAAGCCAAGCGCGCCTACACCGCCAACGTCACCGGCGACGACGTGTCGGTGATCGACCTCGCCGCGGCGCGCGAGGTCGGCCGGGTGAAGACCGGCCAGCGCCCCTACGTGATCGCCCTGACGGGGGAGCACGGCTTCGTCACTGACCAGTATTCCGGCACCGTCACGGTGTTCGATCCTGCCACCCTCGCCCCCGTGACCCGGATCGAAGTCGGCGACCACCCCGAGGGCATCGCCGCCACCGCCGACGGGCGCTCGGTGATCGTCGCCAACTGGGGCTCGAACACGCTCTCGGTCATCGATGCGCGGACGCTGACGGTGACCCGCGAGATCAAGACCGACGACAGCCCGCGGGCGTTCGGGGATTTTCTGCGCTGACGTCGCGCCGGGCGGAAGCCTGACGTGGCGCGGGTCCCTTCCCCCAGGGGGAGGACAGGATGAGGGGCGTGCGTTTTCCGGCGCGGTCACGCCCCTTACCCCAACCCTCTCCCCATGGAAGAGGGCGTGGTCCCGCGGTCGATCACGCCGCCTCGGGCGGCTCGCCGTCCTCCGGGCCCTCCGGCGCGTGCAGCATGTCCTCCAGCTCGTCGATCAGCCGGTCGATCTGGTCGGGCGTCGCCAGCACCTTGACGGTCTCGCCGTCCTCGGTGGCGAGCGCGAGCTCGATATGCGGGCCGACCCGGGCGGTGAGGACGCGGGCGAGGATCTTCAGGGCGCTCATCGGTCTTCCTTCGAAACCAGCGTGTCGGCGGAGAGCAGCGCGACGGCGAGCGCCGGGCCGCAGGTGGAGGCCCAGTCTGGCCGGCCGGCGATGCGATCCGCCAGCACCTCGGTGAAGGGCAGGCAGCGCCGGCCGAGGCGCCGGGCGAGGGCGTCGGCCAGGAAGGCGCCCGCGCCGCAGGCGATCACGGGGGCCGCGGCCGGGATGTCGGGGCGCGAGAGCAGGGTGGCGGCCGCGTCGTGGAGCAGGCGCAGCTGCGCCTCGGCGAAGTGGCCGGCAAGCGCCCGCCAGTCCTCGTCCGTCCCCTCCCCGCGGTCGCGGCCGATCATCCGGGCGAGCCGCGTCTCGCTTTCGGGCACCGACTTGCCCTTGCCGTCGCCGCTCGCCTGCTGGTCGGCGCCCTCGGGAAGGTCGCCGGTGATGCGGTGGACGTCGGCCGCGTGCGCGAAGGTCTCGGACATCAGCCGGGTGCGGCGGCCCCGGAACGGCGCATGGTCGGAAAGCGCCAGCAGCGGCGTGCGCACGACGCCGGTATAGACGAGCTCCCCCGTCTCCAGCCGCTCGGCGTCGCTGTAGCCGGCGGCGGCGGCGCGGCCTCCGACGATCGGGATCAGGTCGGCGGTGGTCGAGCCGACGTCGACGAGCAGCGCGTCGGGCACGTTCCGCCCGAGCAGGGCCGCGGTGGCGTGCCAGTTCGCCGAGGCGATCTCCGCGGCGTTCGGCTCCGCATCCCGCGGCGCGACGAAGCCGGCGCGCCCGGCATAGATCGCGACCTCGCCGGCCAGGTGCGTCGCCGCCCAGCCCGCGAGCTGCGCGACGCCGTCCGTCCGGTCGGCGAAGCAGTCGGTGAGCTCGCCGGTCATCGTCACGGCGTGCGCCGCCTCCCCCCGCGCCCAGTCGGGCAGCCCGGCGAAGGTGGCGTCGAGGGCGGGCAGCCCGCGCCAGAGCGGGCACGGCGCCTGCACCACCGCGCGGACGATGCCGCCCTCGACCAGCGCCGCCTTGACGTGCACCCCGCCGAGATCCCATCCGATCGTCCTGGCAGGGCGGGGAAGCGGATGCGCGGCGGGCAAGGGCGATCTCACTGATGGGCGACGCAGAGGGCGAGGGCGCGACGACGCCGTTCGCGGTGATTCCGGTGATCGACCTGCGCCACGGGCGGGTGGTGCGGGCACGCGCCGGCGAGCGACAGAGCTATGCCCCGATCGAGACCCCGTTGGCAAAGGGCTCGGCGCCGGCCGACATTGCCGGCGGCCTCCTCGCCGCGGTCCCGGCGCGGACGCTCTACGTCGCCGACCTCGACGCGATCGTTGACGGCACGCCCCCCGACCTCGGGGCGCTGGCGGCGATCGCGCGGGCCTGCCCCGGCATCGGCCTCTGGGTCGATGCGGGCTTCGCCGAGGCGGCGACGGTCGAGGCCTTCCTCGCCGCCGGGCTCGGCCGCCCCGTGATCGGCAGCGAGAGCCAGGCCGACGAGGGCCTCGTCGTCCGCCTCGGCGACCGGGCCGTGCTCTCGCTCGACAGCCGCGGCGCGAGCCGGCTCGGGCCGCCCGGCCTGCATGCGGATGCCCGCCACTGGCCGCCGGAGGTGATCGTGATGACGCTCGCCCGCATCGGCGTCGGATCGGGGCCGGACCTCGCCGGGCTGGAAGCTGCCGCGCGCCTGGCGCCCGGCCGCCGGATCTACGCCGCCGGCGGCGTGCGCGGCCCGGACGACCTCGCCGCGCTCCGTCGCGCCGGGGTCGCGGGCGCCCTGGTCGCGTCGGCGATCCATGACGGCGCCCTCCGCGCCGGGGACCTGCCCTGAACCTTCCGGCCGTGGCACGCCGCTGCTAGGGTGCCGGCAGGCACCGAGCGCAACGCGACAGACGGCAAGACCAATGGAAAAATTCACCACCCTGGAGGGCGTCGCGGCGCCCATGCGGATCATCAACGTCGACACCGACCGGATCATCCCGAAGCAGTACCTCAAGACGATCAAGCGCACCGGCCTCGGCAAGGGGCTGTTCGCCGAGATGCGCTACCGGGACGACGGCTCGGAGAACCCGGACTTCGTGCTCAACCAGCCGGCCTACCGCAACGCCAGGATCCTGGTGGCGGGCGACAATTTCGGCTGCGGCTCGTCGCGCGAGCACGCGCCCTGGGCGCTGACCGATTTCGGCATCCGCTGCGTGATCTCGACGAGCTTCGCCGACATCTTCTTCAACAACTGCGCCAAGAACGGCATCCTGGCGATCGTGGTCTCTCCGGAAGACCTCGAGAAGCTGTTCGAGGATGCCGAGCGCGGCGCCAACGCCACCCTCTCGGTCGACCTCGAAGCGCAGACCATCCGGGGCCCGGACGGCGGCACGCTGCACTTCGACATCGATCCCGGCCGCAAGGAGAGCCTGCTCAACGGCCTCGACGAGATCGGCCTGACCCTCAAGCGCGCCCCGAAGATCGACGCCTACGAGGACAAGCTGGCCGCGCGCGGCTGGGCGTGAGCGCGGCCGGACCGCGGGGGAGCGTCCGCACCGCGATCCGGCCTTAAGCCTGCGTTAACCGTTCCCTCATCAGGCTCCGGCGCCCCGGACACCATGCGAGCGACGACGATGCGGCGAGACTCCTGGCAGCGATCCTCCCGCAGGCCGATCCTGCCGTGGCTCGCCCTCGCCTGCCTCACGGCGACCGGCGCGCGGGCCGACTTCCAGTCCTGCCTCGCCGGCCTGCAGCAGCAGGCGGCGGCGCAGGGCGTGTCGGCGCAGGCGTTCCGCAGCGCCACCGACGGGATCAGCTTCGACGACAAGGTGATCGAGCTCTCCCAGGCGCAGCCCGAGTTCAAGACGCCGATCTGGGACTACATGGCGGCCCTGGTCGACGACGAGCGCGTCGACGACGGCAAGGCGGCGATGCGCCAGTACGGGCAGGCCCTGGCGCAGGCAGAGGCCCGCTACGGCGTCGACCGCTTCACCATCGCCGCGGTCTGGGGCGTGGAATCGAACTTCGGCAAGAACCTCGGCAAGATGCCGCTGGTGCAGTCGCTGGCGACGCTGGCCTGCTCCGGTAACCGCCGCCGCGACTTCTTCCGCGGCGAGCTGATGGCGACGCTGAAGATCATCGACCGCGGCGACATCGAGCCCGGCCGCCTCACCGGCTCCTGGGCCGGCGCCTTCGGCCAGACCCAGTTCATGCCGACGACCTACCAGCGCCTCGCCGTCGACCTCGACGGCGACGGCCGCCGCGACGTGGTCGACTCGGTGCCCGACGCCGTCGGCTCGACCGCGAACTTCCTGCACGTCGCGAAGTGGTCGAACGGCCAGGGCTGGGGCTACGAGGTCAAGCTGCCGGCCGGCTTCAACGCCGGTGCCGCGGGGCGGAAGAACAAGAAGCCGGTCGGCCACTGGGCCGCGCTCGGCGTCAAGCGCATCGACGGGCGCCCGCTCTCGGCCGAGGGTCCCGTCGGCATCATGATCCCGGCCGGGATCGAGGGGCCCGCCTTCCTCGTCACCAGGAACTTCGACGCGATCTACTCCTACAACGCCGCCGAATCCTACGGGCTCGCAATCGCCGTGCTCTCCGACCGCCTGCGCGGCCGGCCCGGCATCCAGGCGGAGTGGCCGACCGACGACCCGCCGCTGTCGCGGGCCGAGCGCCGCGACCTCCAGGCCCGGCTGACGGCGCGCGGCTACGACGTCGGCGAGCCGGACGGCAAGGTCGGCGCCAAGACCCGCGACGCGATCAAGGAGATCGAGCGCAGCCTCGGCATGCCGCAGACCGGCCGTCCGGGCGCGAAGGTGCTGGAAGCGTTGCGCCGGTGAGCCGGCGCCTGATCGGCTCGGGCTCGCCGTTCGAGGCCGCCTACGGCTATTCGCGCGCGGTCGTGACGGGCGGCTTCGTGTTCGTCGCCGGCACCACCGGCTACGATGACGCGACGATGACGATGCCGGAGGAGGCCGCGGCGCAGGCCGAGGCGTGCTGGCGCACCATCGCATCGGTGCTCGCCGAGGCCGGATCCGGCCTGGAGCGCATCGTGCGGGCGACCTACTACGTCACCGATCGGGCGGATGCCGAGACGGTGCTCGCGGTCTGCGGGCGCGTGCTGGCCCAGGTCCGGCCGGCCGCGACGCTCCTCGTCGTCGCCGGCCTGCTGCGCCCCGAGATGAAGCTCGAGATCGAGGTCACGGCGACCTTAGGGTGAGACGGTTGCGCCGCCCGATCAGTAGGGCGTCCCGTAATACGGCCGGCGGACCGGGCGGTAGCGGTCCTGAACGGGACGGCCATAGCCGTCGCCGTACGCCCCGAGATAGGGATCGAGCCGCGGATCGCGGTAGTTGCCGTTGTTGACGCCGGCCGAGCGGTCGTTGCCGTTCAGTGCCGCGTAGGGCGAGAGGCCGCTGCCGCTGTCGCTGCCACCGCCTCCACCGCCGCCGCGCGCGAGCACGGCGCCGGTCGAGCCGAGAATGAGGCCTGCCGCCAGCACGGCCCGAACCGTCTTCCGCGTCGTCGTCTTGACTGCCATCGTCGCCTCCCGATCTCGCTGCATGCCGGATCCAGGCGAAAAACCGGTCGCGGCGACGCGAGGTTCCCGAGGGCCGGGGGCGACGAAAGCGCCGACCTTCTCTCCGCCACCGGTCGTCGACGCGGCAGGGCCCGTCGCCCGGGATTCGAGCAGACCCCGATGACCCCCGGCGGCGACGGCGGGACGAGATGGCGTCGGGGCGAGCCGATGGCTCAGCCCGGCCACCGGGGCCTGCGCCGGACGACGCCTAGTGCCGGTAGCGTTCGGCGAGGGCCATGAGGGCTCCTGCGAGCTCGGTGAGGTTGGCCGAGGCCGCCTCGACCTCGCGGGTGCCGGCGGCGGTCTGCTGGCTCGCCTGGCGGATGTTCTGCAGGGCGCCCATCACCTGCTCGATGCCGAGCTGCTGCTGGTTGGTCGACGCCACGATCTGCTGGAAGGTCTGCACGTTCTCCTCCACCCGCCCGGTGATCTCCTCGATCGTGCGCTGGGTCGTGTCGGAGCGCGCCTTGCCGGTGGCCGCCCGCTTGACCGCCTCCTCCGTCAGCATCACCGAGGTGTTGATGCCGCGCTGGATCTCCGAAAGGATGCCGCGCACCTGCAGGGTGGCCGCCTTGGCCTGGTCGGCCAGAAGCTTCATCTCCGAGGCCACCACCGCGAAGCTGCGCCCGCTCTCCCCGGCCGCCGCCGCCTCGATCGCGGCGTTGAGCGCCAGCAGGTGCGTGCGCTCCGAGATGTCGTTGACCGTCTCGATGATGTCGCCGATCGTCTGGGTCTTCTCCGACAGCGTCACGATGTTGCCGGCCACCGCCTCCGCCTGCTCGCGGATCGCGTCCATCGCCCGCGCCGTGTCGGCCACCGCGCGCAGGCCCTGGCGCGAGGTCTGGGCCGTGGCCTGGGCGGTGGCGATCACCTCGCCGGCCCGCTTCGTGATCTGCGCGCCCGAATGGGTGATCTCGTCCACCGTCGCCGCCGTCTCCTGCACCGCCGCGAACTGCTCCTCCACCGAGGCCGCCTGCTCCTGCGCCGAGGCGCGGATCTCGGCCGCCGCCGCGTTCAGGTCCGACGTCGCCGCACGGTTCGTCCGGGCCAAGTCCGCAAGCCCAGAGACCATCCCGTTCAGCGTACGCCCGAGGCGACCGATCTCGTTGTGGCCGCCGTCCCAGAGCGTCCCGGACAGGTCGCCCTGACCGACCTGCTCGACGAAGGTCATCACCCGCCCGAGCGGCCGGACGATCACGCGGTTGATGGCGATCCCGATCCCGATGCAGATCAGGAGCGTGATCAGGGCCGCGCCCCACAGGGTCAGGAACGCGGTCCGCTGCGCCTCCGCGACGCGATCGTTCAGCGCGTTCCGGGCATCGTCCTGCTTGGTCTCGATGACGGCGAGCTTTTCGCGCAGGGTGTCGAACAGCTGCTTGCCATTGCCTTCGGCCTCGACGCGCGCCGCCTCGGGCCGTCGCGCCGGGTCGGCGGCCATGCGCACGGCCGGCTCGCCGATCTCGGCCTGCCAGGTGCGGGCGGCGGCGACGGCATCGGCCAGCAGGCGCGACGTCTCGGCCTCGCCGCTCGTCAGCGCCCGAAGCCGATCGATGGTCTCATCGAGCGCCGGGCGGCCGGCCCGATAGGGCTCGAGGCTGCTGTCGCGCCCGGTGATGAGGTACCCGCGCAGCCCGGTTTCCTGGTTGAGCATGGCGCCGCGAAAGGCGTCGAGGCCGCGCGCCACGAGCGTCACCTTGCGACGGGCCTCGGTCGCCTCGTTCAGGCGGTCCAGCGTGAACAGGACCGTGCCGCTGCCGAGGACCGACACGAGCGCGATGGCGCCGATCGCGCCGCCGAGGGTGCGGTTGAGGCCAAACGTGTTCGGCATGTTCGAGCGTTCCTGCGCAGACCTGTGGGCGGCGCCCTGCGGTCCCCTTGCCGGCGCAGTCGGCCGAGTCGGCATTCGAATCAAGTGCGTGCGGGGTTCATCGGTCGACGACGCCGATAGGGATCGTGCATCCGCTCATCAAATCCGGCCCGATTCCGGCGTGCCTCTCGAAGCCGGCCGCGCGGCGGATCTCGCCGGCCGCCATGCGCGGATCGCGGCGCCCGGACCAATGCGTGGCGCTGGGGCGGACGCCCCCGAGATGCCGTGGAGACGGTGCCGCCCGGGCGGCGATGGGAAACCCGTCCCGCACCCGAGGGGCATGACGACCGAGCCGCAGGGCGGCGGGACACGACCCGCGATCGGGAACCGGCCTCAACGCAACAGGGGAAGCTCTGCGCCGAGCAGGCAGAGGCCGACGATGAACAGCCCCGCGCCGATGACCTCCAGTCGCAGGCGATAGGCGGGCATCAGCAGGGACGCCGCGACCAGGCCGGTCCCGACGACGAGGCAGATCAGGCTTGAGGCCAGCATGGGCGGATGTCCTTCCGCCCACCCCCTACGTCGCGCGATCGAGAAAGTTTTGCCGGCGCGGGCGCGGGCCAGCAGATCGCCGTCCTCTGGCGCCGGCGGCGCAGGAGCCCTAAAGCCGGCGCATGCTGAACGCACCGACGACGCGCCGCCCGCTGGTCCTCGCCGCGGTGATGGCGGCGATGTTCATGATCGCGATCGAGGCGACGATCGTCTCGACGGCGATGCCGCAGATCGCGGGCCAGCTCGGCGACCTCCATCTCTACGCCTGGGTGTTCGCCTCCTTCCTGCTGACGCAGACCGCGACCACCGTGGTGTTCGGCAAGCTGTCCGATCTCTACGGCCGGCGCCCGGTGCTGCTGTTCGGCATCGCGGTGTTCCTCGTCGGCTCGCTGCTGTGCGGCATCGCCTGGTCGATGCCTTCGCTGATCCTGTTCCGGCTCGTGCAGGGCGTCGGGGCCGGCGCGATCCAGCCCGTGAGCATGACCGTGGTCGGCGACCTCTACGCGGCCCGCGAGCGCGGACGGGTCCAGGGCTACCTCGCGAGCGTCTGGGGCGTCTCGTCGGTGGCCGGGCCGCTCGCGGGCGGGCTGATCGTCGGGCATCTGAGCTGGCCGTGGATCTTCTGGATCAACCTGCCGGTCGGCGTCCTCGCGGCCGTCCTGTTCCTGCTGTTCCTGCGCGAGGAGGTGGAGCGCAAGCCGCGCCGGATCGACGTGATCGGGGCGGCCCTGTTCACGGTGGCGATCGCGGCGCTGATGATCGCCCTGACCGAGACGTCGGCCGCGCCGGCCCTCGCCGTCGCCGCCGGCCTGACCTTCCTGGCGGCGATCGCGCTGTTCGTGCTGCAGGAGCGGCGGGCCGCCGACCCCATGCTGGATTTCTCGCTGTGGGGGCAGCGCCCGATCCTCACCGCCAACGCCGCGACGCTGCTCTCGGGCATGGCGATCATCGGGCTCACCGCCTTTCTCCCGATGTACGTGCAGGGCGTGCTCCGGCAATCGCCGCTCGTCGCCGGGTTCACCCTGACCCTCATGGTGCTCGGCTGGCCGATCGGCGCGACGACGGCGGCGCGCAGCTTCGTCCGCTTCGGCCTGCGACCGGTCCTGCTGCTCGGCGCCGCCCTGCTGCCGATCGGCGCGACGGCCTTCGTGGCCTTGGGCCCGGAGACCTCGCCGGTCGTGGCGGCGGCGGGGTCGATCGTGATGGGCCTCGGCATGGGCTTCCTGTCGACGGCGGCGATCGTGATCATCCAAGACAGCGTCGCCTGGGGGCAGCGGGGGGCGGCCACCGCCTCGAACATCTTCGCGCGCAACCTCGGCTCGACGCTCGGCGCCACCGCGCTCGGCGCCGTGCTGAACTATCGCCTGATCCATCCGGACGGCGGGACCGGGGTGGATCCCGACCAGCTGCGCCGCCTGCTCGACGACCCGGCGAGTCTCGGCGCAGCCGGCGAGGCGGCCCGCCTCAGCCTGCAGCACGCCCTGCACGGCACCTTCTGGACGGTCTTCGCCGTCGCGCTGCTGACGCTGTCGGCATCCCTGCTCGTGCCGCGCGTGGCGATCGCGGAGGCGGCGCCGGCCGTCGCGGAGTAGCATTCGGCAGCTACGCTCGGTGCTCGGCAGCCTCGCGTCCGGGCATTTTCTTCGTATCCGATCGCCCGTCCTGTGCCGCACGCTAGCATCCTGGTCGCCATGCGAGCCGAGACGCGATCGGAGCGACGGCACGGTCGTCCGAGCCCCCACCCAGCTTGTCGCCGGCACCGGCTCGCGGTAGGCAGGAGCAGGGTTTCCGTCGCCGTCTTGCCGCCCCACGTTGAGCGGCGACGGTACCGATGCCTAAAAGCAAGCTGGGATAACGGCTTGGGCCTGTAGCTCAATGGTTAGAGCCGACCGCTCATAACGGTCTGGTTGCAGGTTCGAGTCCTGCCGGGCCCACCAATCATCGCAGCGACTTAAGCAGGCATTGTTTTATGCCCCGGGGCGGTCGCCCAACGATTTGCCCAACGGAACGCTCTTTTTGCCCCTGTTTTTGAAGGCTCCCGCGGCGCCGGATTGAAAGTCCGGGTGGTGGTGACCGTAGACGTTGATCAACACGTCAGGCGTCATGCCGAGGAAGCCGGACGCCTCCCAGATGCTGACGCCGCGCTGCATCAGCCAAGTCGCCGCGGTGTGCCGGAGGACATGCGGTGAAGCAGCTTCCTCAAGGCCGGCAAGGCGGACCGCCGATGCGAAGGCCGTCTTGACCGACGCAACGGGCTTGCCGTTCCACTCGACCGCGAACTCGGGCATCGTTCCATCGCGGCGCGGCGTCACCGCCCAGCGGCGCAAGTGCGCCACGAGGTGCGATGGCAGCTTCACGACGGGCTGCCTCTTCTTCGTAACGCGATTGCCCTCGGCTCGCCGGTAAAACAGCCCCTTATCGAGATCGACATAGGCCCTGCCCTTACCGCGGTGGAACGAAGCAGCAGCAAGCACTCCGGCAGGTGTGCCGGTATAGAGGCCGAGCAGGATAAACCGCGCGAGGTGCCGAAGTGGGCGCTTGTCGGTCTGAACTGCCTAGCCGAGGTTCGCGCCCCGATGGACGGTTTGCTTCTCGCGGTAGCGCCAGCACACCCAGAGCAGGCCGGCGGCCTCCTCTCTCGTTAGGAAGCGGTCTCTCCCCTCCCCTTTCTCTGGCAACGGGACTTTGACGATCTCACGATGCAAGCCTTCGGTCTGGTGATGCCCGATGGCCGCCCGAAGGTCTTCTAGGTCGCGCCGGGCGCCGCCGGTCCGTTTGCTGCTGGCCCTATGAAAGTGCTCGCCCACGCAGCAGGTATGACGACCGCCGAGGCGCCGTCCAATCTGGATATCCGGAACCAACGCCGACAAACGCCGCGACGTGCTGGACCTATTCGGTCACAGCATCACCGATCGCAAGATCACTCGACGGGCAGGCGTTTCCCCTCAGACCGTTGGCAACACCCAAAAGTCGCGGCCATGACCCCGCGCCAGCATGCTGCCTTCAACCACAGGTTTATGAGCTGGCAGCCGAAAGACCGCCAGCCCTGATGGCCTTAATAGCCGCCGTAGAACCGGCGGGGACCGCCGTACTCGTAGTCGCCACCGCGACGACCATACCCGCCGCCGTAGCCGTATGCTGGCCGCCCCTCATAGTACCCTCGAGGACCACCACCGTAGCCGTATCCACGGTCGTTCGGCCGGCAGCGTCCCCACGGATTTGGATGAAAGCCGGGGCCACATCCGCCAGCCACAAGTTCGATTACCGCATCACTGCGGATCTGACCGGACAAGAAGGGAGCGGCATTCGCCGAAGTCGCCGAACCAAGCCCTGCGGCTATCAAAACGGCAATTCCCAGCACCTTCATGCGCGTCATGACCTGAACCTCGTTAGCGCCCGGCATCGCTCTCATCCAGCCGGCGAGTTCGAAGGCTGCACCTCAGTCGCTGAACCGATGCTGACCCACTGCCAAGCGATCCGTTCAGCCACGGCAACCGAGGTACTCAACGCCATCAACGGCACCGACCTAGCAGCACGGAAGATTAGGACATGATCCCTTGCGAACAGGCCGCCTTTGCCGCTGGCATCCAAGTCGCTCAACAGGCCCTCGCTGCCCTCTTCGACCGTTACGACCGCGCCTACGTCCTATTCTCGGGAGGCAAGGACTCGGCCGCCCTCGCCCACCTCTGCCGGCCCTGGCAGGACCGGACAACGTTGCTGTGGGTGAACGCTGATGCCGCGCCCTTCATGCGCGATCACGTCCTGCGCCATCGCGCCGACTTCGAGGTGGTCGAGCTGCGCCCGGATCGGCCCATGGTCGAGAACTGGCAGGAGTGGGGCGTCCCCGCCGACCTGGTTGCGGTCGAGAACCTTGCTACGGTCGGGTGGCGCGAGCCGAAGGTGCAGCCCTGGTTATCCTGTTGCGGCGTCCACCGCGTGCAGCCGGCCGTCACCTTCATGGAGGGCGTTCGCAGCCCCTGCCCTCTGCTCATCGGTCAACGTACCGCCGATGGGGGCGGCACCGTCGCCGGGCTCGCCAGCGCGTTCCCTGCACATATCGAGGTCGCCATGCCCCTGTGGTCGTGGACCGACGCGGAGGTGTGGACCTTCGTCGCAGAACAGGGCATCCGCCTGCATCCGCACCACGCCGAGTGCCCGACGAGCATTGAGTGCGTTCGCTGCCCAGCGAACCTCTCGGCCGAGAAGCTGCGCCTGCTCGATCGCCTCTATCCCGAGGATGCCGCCTCCGCTCGCAACGCAGCCCGCTACACACTCGCCGCCACTGCCGCCAAGGCAACCGAGGCGCTGGCCGTTCTTAACGGTACCGGCCGGGCAGCCAGGGAGATCCGATCATGACCCTGCTCACCATCACTTACCCAACGAGATCAGCACCATGATCCGCCCTCGCTCCACCAGTCACGTCGCCGCCCCGCCAGCTGCGAGCCGCGAGGCAGAGGTGACGTCAACGATAGCCCCGCCCCAGCAGGAGACCATCGCTCCGATCATTGAAGCGCTGATCGCGGTCGTTGCGGCCGTCGAGAGCCAACCCGCGGATGGTCCGGCCTGGAAAGCCTTTCAGTCCGCCATTCGTCGAAAGGGCGAAGAAGCCTCAGAGGCGGGTGGCAGTGACACGATGGAGGCCGTTGCTGCGCGCGGTCGCCGACGCCGCTCCTGACCGTTCTGAGCGTCGCGAAACCATCATCGCTGCGGCATGGGCCGGCCTGCCTGGATGGCGCTCATGATCCCAGCCGACATCGCTGCGAAGCTCGCCAAGATCCTGCCTCGGCTCGCAAGCGAGCATGATGGAGAGGTGGTGGCTGCGGCGCATGCGATGGGACGGACGTTGGCCGCCGCGGGGCTCGACTGGCATGCTCTCGCGAGGATGATCGAGATTGCGCCCGCCCGGTTTGCGCCATCCTCGTTCCCGCAGCGCTCCTCGACCAGCCCTGACCCCGGGAGCGAAGCGCCGAACGCACCATGTCGCCGAACAGGGATGCGTCTCCGGGACACGCAGACGATCGAGCCATGGAGCAGGGTCGCGCGCTATACCTGGATGCTCGATTGGACGATGCCGAAGGCGTTCGGCGGTCGCTTCCTGAGCAAGACAGACCGGGACCGCCTCAAAGGCTTCGAGGGGGATGTCTCCGTCACGAATGCCGACGCTGCCTGGATCGAAGCTGTCGTCATCCAGGCGCATCAGGCGGTCGAGGCGTGGCGCAATCGGGGGAATGCCGCAGCATGACCTCTCACAATCAGACTGCCTACCATCCCAGCCCGAGCCCCCGCGTATCCTCACTTGGCTCGGCTGACCGTAGGTTCTCTATCAATACCACTAAGGCCGCGAGCGCTGCCGCGCGCTGCTCGGCCACCCGGCCGTTTTTTGTGTCGAGAGCTGCTGCAAAGAGGTTGGACGCTGCGACAGCCACTTCGAGCGCCGAGCCGAGTGCTGGCGAGACAACGATGCGGCGTTTCAAGCTCGCGGCCGTGCTGGACGTGGCAGACGCCATCATCCCATGCATGCCAGGTGAGGCCGTTTCGACCGCGCTTACCCACGGTCGCATCACCGTCGCGATCAACGGCTGCAGGCCGGTCTCCTCAAGAATTCCAGCCATTCAACGCCTCTACCTCTCGGCGGTCGCGATCGTGTTTGCGCCCGAGAGCCGGACACTGACACGCCTGAGGCTGCGAGCGCCATGGACGGCCTACCGATGACCCCATGGGAGAGCCTTGCCCCTACCCAGGTCCGGCCAACCGCGCACACAAAAACGGCGGGGCTCTCGCCCCGCCGCTCGAACCTCAAACCGGACCTGGCCTCTCTGCGATCAGAAGCCGACGACAGCGCTCGCCGTACCCACGGCCGTTGCGACGAGACCGCAAGCGAAAGCTCCGATCATCAGGTAGTTGAACAGCTTCATTTGCATGCCTGTGAACCTGTCAGCCGATCAGCAGCGGTTTCCGCCGGCGGTCTGGCCGTACTGCTTCACCGGGAAGTGCTGCTGGTTGGCGTTGCCCTCGGCAGCCGAACTCATCGGGCAAGTTGCCGGGTCACGGTGGAAGCCAGCGTCGTAACCGTTGAACGAACCCGTCGTCTCAACCTCGTAGGGCGAGAACCCGGTGTGGCGGGCGGGCCGATCGTAGGCCATTGCAGACGAGATCGAGGCAACGCCAACAACAAGGGCGGTGGCGATGGCGGCGATACGGGTCTTCATGGTCGTATTCAAACTCCTATGCAGGACAATCCCTGGATCGGGCTTGTTCCCTTCTGCTTGAAACTAAGATGGGGTGCCGATTTCATTCTCGACGTGACGCCGCGCACGCGCCGACGTGGATTAAAATACCTTGGAGCACAGGCATGACCCCGCGCGAGCAAGCCGCCTACAACGCCGGCCTCCGCGCCGCCATCCACGGCGCTCGCACCGCTGCGATCACGATGGAGACCGCACCTGGCGCGACGGACGTGTGCAAGCAGGCTGCCGTCGCTGCCCTCTACGCCTTCGCCGAGAGCGCCGCGGCGCTGGCCCTCACGAAGAAACCCGATCCAACCCACCAGGAACCGTGATGAACGACCTGCACAAGCGCCTCGCCAAGCTGGAGGTGGCGACCACGCCGCCGGCCATCCCTCATCAGACCCACCGGTTTCTGATGGAGGGACCTGCCGGATTGCCGCCTGAGGATGCCGTCGCGTTCCTGCGTTCAAACGGGCACGAGGTGCGGGACGAGGACTTGAACATCATCCGGGTCGTCACCGACGCCGAGAATGGTCAGCCGATCGATCTGCTGTTGCGCGACCGGACGGCGGAGGTCCGTCAGGGATAGCCCCGCGCCTGTATTTCTCCTGTACTATCAGGCGCATGACAGTGGCCGCAGGCATCAGCTTTAGCGTGGATCGAAGGACATGGCGGAGAACATAACGCAGTTCGAGAAGGGACAGAGCGGCAACCCGAACGGGCGGCCCACGGGCTCCCGCAACCGCACGTCCTTGGCGATGGAGGCCATCCTGGAGGGCGAGGGCGAGGCCCTGACCCGCAAGGCGATCGAGATGGCCTTGGACGGCGACGGGCCGGCACTGCGGCTCTGCATGGATCGGCTGATGCCGGCTCGGAGGGATCGCCCTGTCACGTTCGAGTTGCCCGCGATCAAGAGCACCGCCGACATCCCCAAGGCGACGAGCGCGCTGCTCCACGCGGTCTCCTCCGGCGATCTCACACCATCCGAGGCGGCCGATGTCGGCAAGGCAATCGACGCGCATGTGAAGGCCATCGAGGCGCACGAGTTCGCCGAACGCCTCGCCGCCCTGGAACAGACATCTGGAGGAAAGCGATGACACCACGTGTGATGGACAGGCTGACCCGCCTGGAGGCGGAGGCCGCCCCCCCTTCGGCCGGCAAGCACCTCGTCTTTCAGGTCGAGGCTCCCTCCAGGACGCCGCTCAGCGATATCATCGCCTTCCTGAAGGCTCGCCGCCACGCCATCCACGACGGCGACGACGCCTTCGTCATGAACGTCGGGGCGTCCCGCATGGCCGAGGGCGAGCCGCCGCGGGACCTGTCGCCCGCCATCCTGACGGAGGAGGCGCGTGCGCAGGCTGGGGCAGCCGGCCTGTGGCCGAAGACCTGCGCCGCCTTCACCTTCCAGTTGGACTGGCCGAGGAACGTGCAATGACCCCGAAGCTGATCGAGCGTCTGAACCGCCTGGAAGCCGGACAGGCAGGGCGCGCTGGCCAGGGACTGGCATCCCGCGAGTTGACTCAGGTCTGGCTCCGGGCCGTCGCCATTGCGCTCGGCAGCTATCCTCGGCCGCGCGCGTCAGGCCCGCTGCATCTGGAGGACTCCTACAGCGACGGCTTCGCTCGGGCGCTCGGATATGCCGATCATGACGACATGGAGGCACAGGCTGAAGCGAACCCCGAGGAGTGGAGCCAGCGGATCGAACGGGCAGACGCTGCCCTGTGCACACGGTACGGAGCAGGTGAATGTCTGGACCCCGCCGAGCGCGGGCACATTCTCTCCACCGCTGCCCTCGACGAGTGGGCGACGGCGAAGTCGCAGAACCCTGACTGGCCCGGGGCCGACGACAGCGGCACCCTCGCCCGCGCCCTCACCGCCTACGGCGTTCCGGCCGAGTTTGTGAAGGCGCGGCTTAGTCAGACGGAGTGCAGCAGCGCTTATTCATCGTCCCAGACCATCGTGTCCTGACGGATGGAGGCTACCTCCGTTCCAGTGCCGTCCACATCGATCACAAGGGCGATTTCGGCATCGCGGGTAGCGACTTCCTTCTCAGCAGTCCGTTTGGCAGCGGAGAGATCCTCTAGATCCTTCACTACGCTGACGATGGCGCCTTCCCGGTAGAAGTCGATGCGGTAGGTCATGCTTGACCATGCCATGCGCTCTCGCCGCAGCCAAGGCGGGGGCCGGACCCCGGCCATATTGATTGGCTCGATGTAAGAGATGCTACGCTGGCCATCGGCCTGGAACTGACGGCGGGCGAGTGGCGCGCGCGGCACGTCTCGGAGCAGTGAGGTATTTGCCGACGGTAGGAGCCCAGCTGCCCTATATGGCGCTCATCGCGGTACGAAAGAGCACGATGGCCATTGAAGCAGCATTCCTCACCTACGCGACGAAGCGCATCGCCGACATCAGCCAAGCTGTTGAGATGATGGAGGCCAAGACCCGAAAGGTAAGCGAGGTGCAGCCTGGAGGGCAGGAGGTCGATATGACGGATCAGACCCTGGCTGCGTACAAGGCCGAGCGTGAAGCGCTGCAGGGGATCAAGAACGAGCTTGAGGCGGGAAATACCGTCTAAAGACCGAACTTCGCGCGATCGTTTTTTTGGACACGTCGCAAGAAGGGTCGCCTTGAAGCAAGTGAGCCGTCGCTTAAGCTTTGTACCTTCAGCAGCATAGCTCCTCAGCTCGCCATAGCCCGCATTTCGTGTGCGCTCTCCCGCAGGACGTAACCGCGGCCCCAGATGGTCTCGATGTAGTTCTTGCCCCCGCTGGCGTTGGCAAGCTTCTTCCGAAGCTTGCAGATGAACACGTCGATGATCTTCAGTTCGGGCTCGTCCATGCCGTTGTAGAGTTGGTTGAGGAACATCTCTTTGGTGATCGTCGTCCCCTCCCGCAGGGAGAGGAGTTCCAGCATCTGGTACTCCTTGGTGGTCAGCGGAACCCGCTTCCCGCCAATCTCGACGATCTTCTGATCGAGGTTGATGATCAGGTCATCGATCGTGATTACCGCTTCGGCATGCCCCTGTGACCGGCGGACGATCGCGTGGATGCGGGCCACGAGCTCGTCCTTGTGGAACGGCTTGGTGAGGTAGTCGTCGGCGCCGAAGCCGAGGCCCTTCACCTTGTCCTCGATGCTGGCCATCCCTGAGAGGATCAGGATCGGGGTCTTCACCTTGGCGACCCGGAGCTTCCTGAGCACGTCATAGCCAGACATGTCGGGCAGGTTCAGGTCGAGCAGGATGATGTCGTAGTCGTAGAGCTTACCGAGATCGATCCCCTCCTCACCGAGATCGGTGGTGTAGGTCACGAACCGCTCGGATTTGAGCATCAGTTCAATGCTCTCCGCCACCGACGCATCATCCTCGACCAGCAGAACACGCATCGTCGAACCCCTAAAATTTAAAAAAACTCCTAAAGCGCGATCCCTAACAGAACCTTGACGCCTAATTCGGTAAGTTGTTATGTGGAGCGAAAAGTATTTAAGGGTGATAATATGACCGGTGGTGCGATGCTCGTTTCAGGGCGTGACGAATTCGAGATGACGGCCGACCTCGTCGCCGCTTTCGTATCAAATAACAATGTCCCGGCCAGTGAATTGCCGGCGCTGATCACCAGCGTGCATGCCGCCATCAATGGTCTCGGCAACGGAGTCAAGGCTGAGGCTGCTATCCCCGAGAAGCCGACCCCCGCCCAGATCCGCAAGTCGGTCACCCCGGACGGCATGGTCAGCTTCGAGGATGGCAAGACCTACAAGACGATGAAGCGCCACCTCACGCTTCGCGGGCTCACACCGGAGAGCTACCGTGCGAAGTACGGCCTGCCGTCTGACTACCCCATCGTATCGGCCGCCTACTCCGCCAAGCGGTCCGAGCTGGCACGTTCACTCGGCCTCGGCCAGCTGCGGCGCAAGGCAGCCGCTTAGGCTCCTGAGACGGGAGGAGCGATCTCCTTGGCAACTAAGCCCGTGGTCAGAAGCCCAAGGCCGTAGAAGCCTCAGAGGCAGCCCCGAAGGCCCGCGGTCGCAAGAAGGTCGCCAAAGTGGCCTGACGCCGCTCAGCGGCCCGTTCCGGCACACCTCGGCACTCGCCACGGTGACGTGCTTCTAACCGAGGAGCCGCATCCCACGTTCGGGCCAAGTTGCGTATCGGCCTAGCTGGTAAGATCCGGGGTTCCCCCGTCCCGTGAGCGGATCGGGACGGGGCCGAACCGAGGTCGCTGTAGGGGTTGATGTGACATCGCCACGATCGCTTCCCGTGCTCGTCGTGGACGATGTGCCTTTGATCCGTGCCGTGGTGCGGGCGACGCTCGAACAGGTCGGGCTGACCGAGGTACACGAGGCTGGCGATGGAGCTGCCGCGCTCGCGATGCTGAACCAGCGCCGCTATGGCCTCGTCATCGCGGATTGGAACATGCATCCGATGACCGGCTACGAGCTGCTCCGTCAGGTGCGCGACGATCCACAGCTCCGCGAGACGCCGTTCGTCATCATGACGACGAAGGAGCAGGCCCACTGCTTCGTCGCCGCGCGGCGGGCCGGTGTGAATGCCTGCCTCATCAAACCGTTCATGCCGGCAGCCCTGCGCGAGACGATCAAGCAGGTTTGGTCTGGTAGCGGTACGCCAGCCGCGCAGGTCCAGGAAGCCGCGACGGTGCTGCTGTAGCCAAACACCTTTTAGGATTGCATGGTATCTACAACAGACCTCAACGCGTCAGTGAAGCGGGCTCGCGACCTAGGGTCGGCGGCGCGCAGATATGCTGTGACCATGGCGATCAGGTACGCTTCTTTTTGCTCTGCCAAGAGCTTGGCCGCATGCGAACCAGGAACTGCACTGAAGGTGGAGACGGGCAAATCCAGCGCGCCCGCAACACGGGACAGTGCCCTCTCTACTTCGCCCACCGGATCGTCAGGCCCATCGCGCATAACGTTCCCTCCCAGTATCGCTCTCGGAGCGTGAGCCGGTCTTTCCCCTGAAGAGCCCCTACGAAGGGCATCGCCAACTCGGCACGGTAAGTCCATCAATCTGACTTGTGAAGGAGAAGCCATCAGACCTCCGCTGGAACCGTTCTGGTGTTTTTTGACTAAAGCGGTATCTCGGTATCAGCCGTGAGAGGGCAGAATGCGGGTCAACGCGATCGATGGCTTCCATGAGGACTTAGAGCACCTACGGGCTGCACTCGACGCCTCGTGCATCGTCGGAACATGGGATTGGGACCACGTCCGCGGGATCGTCGTCTATGATGCCGGGGCGGCTTGGCTTCTGACTGGAGACCGGGATCTGGCTGACCGCGAAATCAGCGGAGCGGCGGCAGCTGCCGCCGTTCATCCAGCCGATCAGGAATGGCTGGCCGAGCACATGAAGCGCGCTGCAAAGGCAGGCGGTCTCGTGCTGGCCGAATACCGCATTCTTGCCGACGACGGCTCCGTACGGTGGCTGCTCAATCGCGGGCGGTCACATCTGGACGACGTTGGGCGACCGATCCGCTTGACCTGACCGGTATTTTGGACCGAGCCGATTGAGAGGCTACTGCATGGCCGCTGCTGGCCTGACCGGCTGGCTTTGGACCGGGCTGATTGAGAGGATCAGCCAGGACCAAAGGAGTTGGACATGCGGCGAGGCCAGAAGACGAACGCGGAGCAGGTCGTGCTCAAGCTGCGTCAGATTGAGGTGCAGACGGCCCAGGGCAAGAGTTTGGCCCTTGCATGCAGGGAGGCGGAGATCTCCGAGCAGAGTTACTACCGCTGGCGCAAGGAGTACGGCGGCCTTCAGGTCGATCAAGCCAGGAAGATGAAGGATCTGGAGCGCGAGAACGCTCGTCTGCGCCGGCTCGTCGCCGACCTTTCTCTAGAGAAGCAGGTGCTGGCGGACGTCGCCTCGGGAAACTTGTAGCCCCCGAGCGACGCAGGCAGGCGGTGAACGGCATCCGCGAGAAGTACGGCCTCTCGGAACGTCACGCCTGCCGGATCGTCGGTCAGCACCGCGGCACGCAACGCTACGTGCCTACCGTGCTGGCCGACGAGGATGCACTGACCCAGGCCATGATCGCCCTGGCGTCCGAGTACGGACGCTACGGCTACCGCCGAGTCACCGCGCTGCTACAGGCAGCCGGCTGGCAGGTAGGCAAAGACCGGGTTCAGCGCATCTGGCGTCGCGAGGGGCTGAAGGTCCCCAGCCGACATAGACCCCGCAGCCGCTTGTGGCTGAACGACGGCTCCTGCGTGCGGCTACGACCGCTTCATCGCAATCACGTCTGGAGCTTCGACTTCGTGCAAGCCCAGACGCACGATGGGCGCTCTCTGCGCATCCTAACGCTGATTGACGAGCACAGCCGTGCCTGCCTCGCGCTGAAGGTGGCGCGGCGCATCAACAGCGTCGGCGTGATCGAGGCGCTGGCCGACGCGATGTGCCTGCACGGCATCCCGGAGCACATTCGCTGCGACAATGGCCCAGAGATGATCTCCAAGGCGTTGCGCAAATGGGTCGCCAAAGCTGGCTCACAGATCCAGTACATCGCGCCAGGATCCCCGTGGGAGAATGGCTACTGCGAGAGCTTTAACGGCAAGCTGCGCGACGAGTGCCTACGCCAGGAGATCTTCTACTCGCTGAAGGAGGCGCAGATCGTGATCGGTCTCTGGCAAACCACCTACAACCGCGTTCGACCGCATTCGTCGCTGGGCTATCGGCCGCCCGCGCCCGTCAGCTACCCGGGTCTGGCCTTCCGGCTACCCATGGCCGCCACCATGCAGTAGCCTCTCAATTGGCTCGGTCCAAAATACCGGTCAGGTCAAGAGTGGGCGTGTCCGACGTCAGCACCTGTGGGACAGAATGAGGGTCTTCACGAACGGAGGATGGCTGGTTCATCGTAGCCCCTGAGGAGCGAAGATGAAGCAGACATCCGGACCGGCCAAGAAGCCGGCAGAAGCGGTGATCAAGGACATCCGTCGGGCCACACGTCGGCAGTTCTCGTCCGAGGAGAAGATCCGTGTGGTGCTGGAAGGCTTGCGTGGCGAGGACAGCATCGCGGAGTTGTGCCGACGTGAGGGGATTGCCGCCTCGATGTACTACGGCTGGTCCAAGGAGTTCCTGGAGGCTGGCAAGAAGCGCCTGTCCGGTGACACGTCTCGTGCGGCCACCACGGATGAGGTGCGGGATCTCCGTCGCGAAGCGGGGGCGCTGAAGGAGGTCGTAGCTGATCTCGTCCTGGAGAACCGTTTGCTTAAAAAAGCATGAGCGGGGCTGGGGGCGACGAGGCATGAGGTACCCGGCCCCCGAGAAGCTGGAGATCATCCGGCTGGTCGAGCAATCCCACCTGCCGGTGCGTGCCACCCTGGACAAGCTCGGCATCACGCGCTCGACGTTCTACCGCTGGTACGACGCCTACCAGCGCGGCGGCCCCGAGGCGTTGAATGACCATCCTTCGCAGCCGAGCCGGGTCTGGAACCGTCTACCTGCAGAGATCCGCGAGCAGATCGTTGCCTTGGCTCTGGAGCAGCCTGAACTCAGTCCGCGTGAGCTGGCGGTGCGCTTCACCGACGAGCGGCGCTACTTCGTCTCGGAAGCGACCGTCTACCGGTTGCTCAAGTCTCAGAACCTGATCACCAGCCCGGCCTATATCGTCATCAAGGCCGCCGACGAGTTCCGCGATAAAACCACCGCGCCCAACCAGCTTTGGCAGACGGACTTCACCTACTTGAAGGTCGTTGGCTGGGGCTGGTACTACCTGTCGACGGTCCTGGACGACTTCTCACGCTACATCGTCGCCTGGAAGCTGTGCACGACGATGCAGGCCAGCGACGTCACCGCCACGCTCGACCTGGCGCTGGGTGCGGCTGGGCTCGATCAGGCGCGGGTGATGCCGCGGCCACGCCTGCTCTCCGACAACGGTCCAAGCTACGTCGCCAGCGACCTGGCTGACTGGCTCGGCATTCGGGGCATGACCCACATCCGCGGTGCGCCATGCCATCCGCAAACGCAGGGCAAGATCGAGCGTTGGCATCAGACACTCAAGAACCGCATCCTGCTCGAACACGCGTACTTGCCCGGCGAGTTGGAGACGCAGGTTGCCGACTTCGTCGAACACTACAACCATGCCCGAGCCCATGAGAGCCTGAGCAACCTCACGCCCGCCGACGTCTACTTCGGACGCGGCGAAGGGATCCTGGCCGAGCGGGAACGCATCAAGCGCCAGACCCTGATGGATCGCCGCTTGCGCCACCACGCGCAGGCTGCCTAACCTCTTACCCCAGATGAACCAGAGCCTCCGCTCCTGAACACCGCTGAATGTCCCAAATCATCTGACGACGGACAAGTGGGCGATCACTGACGCGGGCCGAGCGGCATTACTGATCCGCGACACCAATCATTAACCACCTGCCGCCACCGTGCTCGCGTCCAGCCAACAGGTGCCGTCGTGAACCGAGCGTACCCGATCAGCGTCGATGATCCTGCTGCAGACTGCCCGGTCGCCATAGAGGTGCTGGGGCGGCTCATGGGCGCTGAAGCCGAGACGCTGCCCAGCCTGTTGGAAGGTATTCCCGAGGCCACCCGCGCACGGCTGGCGGTCTACCTCTACGGGCGAAGCCACACCCATGAACTCGGCATCCGCATCGCCACAACCTGCGAAAGGCGCGCTCTACAAGGAGCGCCCGGTCTCGTCGGGGATGCGCTGCATGACCTGTCACGCAAACCCTGCGCTCCGACATCGTTCGGCACGCGTTCGGTGTCGTCGAAGGGGATCAGCCTGGGTGGGTCGCACCGGGTTAGGCGCACGGGCTTAGGGCTCCCCCCATCCAACACGGTCACAAACCCGAAACACGATCTTCCAACCGAAGCCATAGGGCTCCGGTATCGAGGCGTGTCCCTCCCATCGAAGCAGACTGTTCGCATGACGCTCAGCGACCTGGACAAGCCCGCCGATCTGACGATCTGGCCGCGGGGTATGTCTCCCCGTAGGCAGGAGGGACATGAGTTTCGAACGCTCCGCGAAGCCCTGACGGTTGCAGTTGCTGCGCTTCGCGATCCGAGAGCGCTACCATGGATCGTGACGGAGGAAGGCCACGTCCTCTCGCCCGACTGGATCGCTGCCAATGGGCCCGCAGCGCGCACTCACTAAAACGCTGTCTAAGCGGGGATGGCTATCCGAGGTGCCCGGCTGCGCATTCCACGCGCTTACGGGTCCACGATCGAACGGATCGAAACAAGCTTGAGCTTGGTTCTCCCATTCTCCGGTCGACCGACGGGAGAAGGCTGTCGCTTCTGGCGGCATGCGAGGAGAACCATCTTGCGCTCATCCATCATTGCCGCCGCCCTGTTCGCCGCGCTCGGCGCAGCGTCGCTCTCCACGTCCGCCTCCGCTGCACCCATGGGCCCGTCCGCCGCTGTGGCCGCACCCGCCGAGCTGGTGACGAATGTCCGCATGGAGCGCCGGATGATGCATCGTCGTATGATGCGCCGGCCGATGATGCGCCACCGCATGATGCGTCGCGGTGGTGGCCGGACCATTGGGATGAAGAAGGGACTCTAACTTCCAGGCTCTGAACCCCCCCCCTCCCCCCTGCATTATCCCCAGATCGCCCGGCAGCTGCCGCCGGGGATTTTTCCGTACCCACGGCCTTCGCTCCAGTACTGCTGGCACATGGATCGCTTACGGCCACGGCGTGGGGCACTTCCGTTTCACGCTCATTCCTACCCGAGTCGCACTTAGCCCCGCCGGCATCCGCCGCGCGGGGCTCTTTCGTTCTCCGTTAACTAGCTCGCGTTACGCCCCGGCTTTCCAAGAGGTTCCTCTGGCCCCGACATCACTTGAGCCCGACCGGCAGCTGTCGCGGCGGGCTTTTTCGTGCCTGCACCCTACCGGCCGGCCTCCCGTACCGGCGCCCCAAAAGGCCGCCCCGGGCGGTCCCGCCGGAAGGTCTAATTCCCGTACCGGATCCAGGTTTCGCCGATCGCCTCGACGCGGCGCGCGTTGATCATCAGCGCCCTGCGGTAGTCGACGCGGATCCCACAGCGTAGCCCGGCTTCGGGCTGTTGCCATCGACTCGAGGCTGAACCTGATCCGAGGCCTTAAAGCGTGCCCCTTTCAGCGGCATCGGTTCGCACCCATGAGCTACCATTGATAAGGTGACCATCGGGCACCTCTCGTCCGATTTGCAGTTACAATGCTCTTGCCGGTCCTTATGGGCGGCCTGTGTGATCATGCATTCTGTGCCAACATAAATTACTATTTCGATGCCGCATGAACGGCAGAAATCTTTCACGACGCGCATGGTTTCCTGTTCACACCCAAAAAAAACGATGGGCGATTTTCCTATAAAGCCCGATACGCGGCAAACCGTTCCAGAGGATATTCGTCTCCATATCCTCGAAATCGCCTGATTTGCACGATCGCCGGCTAAACATATGATAAAAGATTACTTAGTGGCCGCGAGTGCTACGCAACCTCTATCATTTGTGAAGCTAAACAAGTGCTCTCGCCGGATGTGGGCCGGCGGGGAGGGGCGCGGGCGCACCGGCGCAATGCGGCGCCTAGGCCTCATCGAGCCAGGAGGTTTCCGCGATTACGCACAGCGCCTGCAGAGCTTGCTTGCGACCCTCTATTGTCTTGATCTTCGACTAAAGGCTCAAGCATTCTTTAGCGGTAAGGGCTCCATCTACGAACGATTCGCAGGCAAAAAATCGCTCGGAGGGAATGCCGAGGGCTCGAGCTAGATTGTCCAGCATCGCCCGATGCGTTTCGCAGGAGCTTGTCATTACGAGACAAATACCCCGACGAAGAAGATTGTTCTCTCTCATATCACATTTTTTAGCCGGCACATTAGTCCATTTGCACTAGTATGGTTTTGAGTATGTGGCGCCTGCCCTAGTGTCATTAATGCGCGTTAGCGCCCCAAACGCCTTGAAGCTGGGGGAACGGTATGATTTTCGTCACGAACGCTGAGGGGGAGGTGACCTACGTCAGCCCAGAATGGTGCGCGTTCACAGGGAGAGACGAAGCTTCAGGTGCGAGTCATGGCTGGTTGAATTCTGTTCACCCGGAGGATCGGGAGATCGCGATCAGCTTCCTCAGCAGCGTCCATGCTGAGCAGATGGAGTACACGTTTCGCCACCGGCTCCGTCGGGCCGACGGGAGTTACGCCTGGGTCGTCGGCGGAGCGATACCGTCATTCGGCCCCCCAGGACGCACCTTCCTCGGGTATTTGGGGTCGCTAACCGAAATCGCTTCAAGTGGCTCTGAACCCTTCACCGCCTACGGAACGCTCGCGCGCTTCGTCCCGCCTCCGGGGCATCCGGCTACGAATCCAAGGTCTGTGTTGGAACTCGTCGCTGACCATTTGCTGATGGCACATGGGCTCATCGAGCAGGACCACGCCAGGGAAATGCTGCCGGTGCTGCGGCAGGCCCTGATGACGGCAGGCAGGCTTCTGGCTCGGAACATATCTGAGGCCGATCAGAGTGGTCGTTTTCACTGACCCGGGCAGGCATATCTGCTGCAAGCCCTCCAGAAATCGTTCAACCTTGCCGTGCCTGCCGATTGACGAGCACGTCGGCGAACGGCTTCGAAAGCACGTGGCGACCCGACGCCTCGTAGATCTCCACCGTCCAGGACGACCAATCGCGCGGCGTTGCGCCGAGCATCAGGTCCAGCGCGACGCGCTCCGCGTGCGCGCGCATCAGCGCCCACGTCGGCAGCCGCTTGCCCTGGAGGTCGGCCACGAACTCGTGCCCGTCTGTGCAGTGGAAGCGGTAAAGCGGTGTCGGCATTGGCCTTCTACCCCGCCCTCCACGCCATCTCACCGCTGCGCGCGTGGCCATCGTCGCCATGGTTGAACCGTCATAACGCATGCTGTTTGTTCCTGATCCGTTCTTGCCGGACCTGGACCCGCGATGCCCCCCCCGCCCCTCGAAGCGACTGTGGAGATCCGGTCGCTATCTCGCCGCGCCGTTCGTGGCCGCGGAGCCAGAGCGTAGGTGGACACCCTCGGAGACATCGCAGGCGATCGCGTCGTGGTGGAGTGCCTGTCGTGCCGCCGAAGGGGCGTCTACGCGACAGACGGCCTTGTGGCTCGGTTCGGACCTACGGTGCAGCAGCTCGATGCGCTCCGGCACCTGTCGGGCTCGTGCCGGCATCAGCGCCGCCCCGGGGCGCCGCCCGCGCGCAGATACGAAAGCGCGTGTCAGGCCCGGCTCATCCTACCGCCCTCGAAACAACAGATCGTGCCGACGCCGATCCAGCGCGGCCTGAACGTCGAGGCCTGGACGACGTCGGGCTCGATTCAGTGGCACTTGGCGACGGTGTGGAGCATCGAGCTCGGCCACCTCGTGCTCGATGCCGTGGCGACGCTCTACCCGGACCATGAGGTCACCCTGCGTCAGGCCTGCCGGGTCATTGCAAAGCGCGAGAAGCCGGATTGAGGTTTGCCCCGCTCATGCCAGCCGCGCCAACACTTCCGCCGTAAGCAGCAGCAGGCCCCCGAGCCGATCGGGTCGGGCTGCAAGCTGGGGCGGTTTATACAACCGATAATTGCATGCCTGAAGGTCGAGGCCGGGGCTCGCAAGAGGTGCCTGAACCCCAGTTTCGATGGGCAAAATAGCAGGGCATCGACCTCCAACGGCTAACCATTGCAGCCGATTCAAGCCCGTTAATCAATTCTAAGTAGATCGCATCCATCGCATAGTTCGCGCATAAGTTGTGTTTCAGGATGGCACGCGCATAATCGTGCGACGGCAGGCCGACCTGCCGCGATCGTTCAGGATGATCGACGACGGAAAACATCCTGCGCCGGGCGACAGCACGTTTTGGACACGCACCTACCAGACAGCATTCGGAAGGAGACAAACCGTGAAGACTACGACGGACCCCATCGACCTCGCCGCCAAGATCCTCACGAGCTACGTCGCCCACAACTCTGTGCCCGCCACGGGGCTGCCGGACCTGATCCGCATGGTTCACGACTCGATTACGGGGCTGACCATTCCGCCGAAGCCGGCGCTGACGAAGCCAACCAATGCGGAGATTCGCAAGTCGATCTCGCCGGACGCCATCATCAGCTTCGAAGACGGCAAGCCCTACAAGGCGCTGCGCCGGCACCTGACGCTGCGCGGACTGTCGGCCGAGGCCTACCGTGCCAAGTGGGGCCTGCCGGTCGACTATCCCCTGGTCTCGGCCAGCTACAGCGCGCGCCGCTCGGTGATCTCCCGCACCATCGGGCAGAACCAGCGCCTGCGCTTTCAGCAAGCGGCGGAGTGATCCGAAGACCTGCTCGACGGTTCCTATCGACACCGCGCCGGTCTGCGCTAAGCGGGGAGGTGTCGGTCGGCATCACTGGATCGTATCGGGACTGGCCATTAGCCCGATGCTCCGTGGCCGCCATCAGCCCGGCAAACCATCTGCGTAACCGTGGTCGGGAGAATTTATCGCTCGATAGGATTTGTCGATGGTGGGTCGTAGCGATCCTTGAGCTCGGCAAGCCCCGCGTCAGTAATCCTGTACTCGTTGAGGTCCTTTTCCGGGGCCGTCCGCCCGGTGGCGACGACCATGCCCAGCACCTCAAGGCGCCGCATGTAGGCGGTCAGTTTGTAGAAGCTTGCCCCGGTCTGAGCCAGGGTCTGAAGGCGGTAGAGGCTGCCCGGTGGAAGCTTGTGCATCGGTCTGCAGCTTTTGGGTCAGAGCTGCACCGCCTCGATATCGTCCTCGTAGATCGAGTCCGGCTGGCAGGCGTGCCAGTGCTTCTTCTCATCGGTCTGGCCTTTGCGACCCCAGCAGTAGCCGGCTTGCGCCAGGCGGCCGCTCAGACGGTCGCGGAGACGGCATTGCTCTCGGGCGACGTCCGCGTCTCCTGAGCCCTCACACGCCTGCGAGGCCTTACTTTCAGCCGTCAGCAGCTCCGGGACGGTCGGCATCTGCTGCTGTGCGCTGGCACCTCTGGCCATAGCGACGAGAGCGAGGGCGATCAGGACTGTGCGCATGCAAGCAGGATAGCCCCAGGGATGGGGTTGTCGAGGCGCGTTGAGGGCACCGAGGTCCGCATCATGGGTCGACGCTCGACTGATCAACACGCTGGCCTGTGAGCAGCGCAAGGGCGACGCAACCAAGAACGACGGCTTTTACGACCTTGGCAATGCGCCTGCGCAGCCCGAGGCGGCGACGTGATGCGTTCGGATGGCTCAGGGATTGACGGGATCCGCCGCCCAACGGCAGTCTCGCGTTTAGGGTGCGTTGCGAAGGCGTTGCTCTGACCCACTCGCACGGTGGTCGACAACAGCGAGAGCCGGCGGCTTCCATCCTGGAGCGTGGCCGGTGGTTTTTGTGAATTTCAAGCACACCGCCCTAGGGAGAATAGTAGGATCTACCGATCTCGGGATATTATCGGCAACTCAAATTTTGATCTGACTTAATCGGCTGTCGAACCTTGAAAATATCCACCAAAAAATTCTTTTACTTGCTCCCGGGATGCCTAATAGGTTTGAGTCAATCGGTGGTCGCCAGGGATCACGCTGAAGATTTAGACCACTATGCAATGGTGGCGGCAGCGTCAATCTTTGCAGAGAGCAGGTGCCCAGGATTTCGCGTGAACGCGGGGCGCCTAACTACCTTAAGGATGGATAGCGCTATTTCCAGCGCTGAAGAGCCGCTGATCGAAGCCAAACTCCGCAAATGGTCTATCGAGGTTCGGCAGGCATACACTCGGAACGGCGACGAAAACTGGTGCTCTGAGATTTATGGCTTACTCGGCCCAAATGGCACAATGGCCAAAAGCGTGCTCTCAAGATAAAGGTCAGCCGTTACGACGAAGGCGAGGGCGACGAGTGGGGTTGTCGAGGCTTCCACCCGCGGAAGGTAAGCTCACTGCCTGTACGCCGGAAGCCAGCACCATTTTTGCCGATAGGTCGTTCAGCGGCCGATGCAGACGCGCGGATCCCACCTGAATTCCTTGATATCAATTTCCTGAAGGCGCCGAGCTTCTGTCGTCACGCTCAACTCTGGCAGAGCCACCGTCTCGATGCTCCTACTGGTCACCGATCGGCCCTGAGCGGAACCATTGCTTCTACCGTCCGTGTGAAGTGTTTTATAGCGAAGCTTATGCGCGCTACTCTTCTAAACGCCAGACCGGGCAAAACCGTTCACACTGCTCAAAATACGCAGTATGCGTAGAAAACTTCAAGTTCGTAAGATCCCCACCGCCTAGTTGGCGGTACTACTATTGATCAGGGGCAGCAGCCGGATCTGCGATGGGGAACTCAGGTCCTTCTGCTCTGGCTTTGATGCTATGAGCTGCCCAATTTGCCGTCGTCCGACACCCGACGCACACAGATCGCAGGACGCGCAGATCACGGCCTGCTATGGCCAAATCGAACTTCTCCATCTTGATCCGCGCCGCTCTATTCGCCGCTTCGATATTCGGGAGCGCAGCGGTGGAGACTGAGATCTCTGGCAGGCTTTCAACTGATTTAAGGGGCGGTTGTGGGTGGATAGCAGCGACCCGCTTTTGGGATATGGCTGGACTGGCGATAAATTGGACCGCGATCAGCACGACAACCGGAAGGCGCATCCTCGAAGCTCCGAGAGCTGCGGGTCACTGCGCCGCATACGATCAACGGCGCACACCCGCCGATGACGCTGCTGCCTTATGGTTAATAAAAGCTTGTTGTGGCTGCGGACTCGTTCATTGGACTACCCAAGCTGCGCACAATTTACGACATTTGTGATGGCGCCTGCACCTCGCCATTCACCTCCAAAAGGAGGATGCCTTACCGCTTCCGAGGCGACGCTTGCGCCGCATCCCTCGATAAGCGAGCCGCCCTTTACCGAGCCAGGTTGGTCTCAGCCACGTTCACCGGCGGCCCTTCGGCAGGCATGGAGATGGGTTGACTCTGCCGGCTAGCGAAAGCCGCTCCGGCTTGCTTCCACTTTTTGCTCTGATTTTCAGACAGCGGGTGTTCCCTGAGATTGGAAGGCTGCGCCACACTGATCGATAGAAGTCCGACCCTTCCGGGCTCGCTCGGATCACCGCTTGTGATCGGCTCGGATCTAGAAGGCCATGAGCGCGACGGATGCAACAATCCCAGACGCGAAGACTATCATAAGCGCATTGTCGAAGCCGTTCGCGATAAGCACTGTGCTCGTCACGTAGGCCAAGAGGAAGCCGTCAATCCCTATGGCGAGGCGTTGCCCATTCACTCGCGATAGCCCTTCCGCTGCACGCGCTCGATCAATGCTCCACCTGCTGCTTAACGAACGAGCGGATCCCGTCCTTAGCGACCGCCTGCTCGAAAGCCTCGAAGGCGTCCTCATCGTTCGCGAAGGTACCAGTCCAGGTCGTGTGCCCGCCTTCGTGATCGACCACCTCAAGGGTCCATTCATCGTCAGTGCCGGCAAATCGGTAGATGTGAACCTGCACCATGACGCCATCGCGGGTGACGATGCCGCCGAGCGGAGAGTCCTCGATCTCCTGATCAGGGATGTCGGCCATCGGTCGTTCCTTCAGTTCGCACCCTCAGGGTACTCACGGTGCCGCACGTAGCCCTGGTCGACTCGAGCCTGGCTTGATCCCCTACCACGCGTTAAGCAGGTACCCGCCGGCCAGCACGAGGACGATGAGGGTCACGGCCGATATGCCGAACTTCCGCGGCGACCCAGACGCAGAGGGGGTGCTACGCCGCTTGGTCGTTCGGGGGCTGAAGACAACGATCTTCGGATCTGAAAGGTGCTGGGTCAGGCTGTGGGGCAGCCTGCGCTTCGATCGTCGCCCGAGCATACTCACCTCACTACGACCGCTTCGCCTTGCCGAGCACGGGGTGTATCAGAGATCAGGCACGTCCGCGTCGAGCCAGTCCGCCGCTGCTTTCAGGTTCGGGAACTTTTGCGCCTCGCTCGTGAAAGGCGCCGGAAAGGGCGGGCTGTCGGCGAGTGGTTCGGCTGTCCAATCGCCTTCGTACCCGTCCCGCGACACATCGCGGACCAGGCTGCCGACCACTTCGCCGTCGAGGATGAGATCGAAGCTACCAGGGGCGAGGCGTTTAAGGGTGTAGGGCATTGGCAAATCCTGGATCAAAGGCGCAGCATGAACCCCAGCTGCCTTGCCGGCCGCGGGTGTTGCCTGGAGTGGCAAAGGCTTCAGCGCTGCACCGCCTCGATATCGTCCTCATAGATCGAGTCCGGCTGGCAGGCGTGCCACTGCTTCTTCTCGTCGGTTTGGCCTTTGCGACCCCAGCAGTAGCCGGCTTGCGCCAGGCGGCCGCTCAGACGGTCGCGGAGACGGCATTGCTCTCGGGCGACGTCAGCATCTCCTGAGCCCTCACACGCTTGCGAGGCCTTACTTTCAGCCGTCAGCAACTCCGGGACGGTCGGCATCTGCTGCTGTGCGCTGGCACCTCCGGCCATAGCGACGAGAGCGAGGGCGGTAAGGGCTATGCGCATCCCGGCAGGATAGCAGCCGCAGGGTAGGTGTCGAGCTGAACGCCTTCATGAGCGGTCGCTCCTGGATGGAAGTCCTGAGCGGAGTGATCGCCGTGCTGGTGCCGGTGGCGGTCCTGCGGGACCTCGCAGCCTCGCGCGATCCTCCACCGGACGGATGACGTGTCCGGGCCTGCGCCCTAGGTACCTGCCCTCACAGAGACCGCTTAGCCCCGCCGGCATCCGCTGCGCGGGGCTTTTTCGTCATCCATTAACCAGCTCACGCTACGACCCGGCCATCGAAGGGGTTCCTCTGGCCCTGACATCACCTCAGCCCGCCCGGTTGCCGCCGGCGGGCTTTTTCGTGCCTGCCGCCTACCACGCAGCCTGCTAGGCCGGCACGCCAACGGGATGCCCCAGACGGTCCCGCCGAAAGGTCTGGTTGCCGTACCGGATCTAGGTGTCGCCGATCGCCTCGACACAGCGGGCCTTGATCAAAGGGCAGCCCTAGTAGTCGACGCGGACCACGCCGAGGGGCGGGTAAAGGCCGAACAGGCTGGTGGCCATCCAGCCGAGGGCGATGGTGTCCTCGCCGAACCAATCGAGGAAGTCGATCGCCGCCTCGCGTACCAGCGGGTTCGATGGCTGGCGCTTCGATGGCGCGATGCCGCCGGCCAAGGTGGCGTAATAGACGTCGTATCGGACCCTAGCAGCTACTTCGAAGACTCAAGCTTCGCGGGATATGAACTGTGTGTCGATCGCCTGAGTTGTCCCGCGGCAGAGGATCACTCAAGCGGCACGAACTTGTGCACCATTCTTAAACACTGAGATCAAGCGTTCCGGGTGACCGATCAGGTATCCCTGAACGGCATCGCAATCGAGCGCTCTTAGAAGGGCGAGCTGGTTCGCATCCTCAACACCTTCAGCGATCGTCAGAATGTTCATGTCACGCCCCATCTGCGTGATCGCTTTGACGACCGCCATCGAATGCTTGTCTTCCAAAGCTGCTGCAACGAAGCTGCGGTCGATCTTGATCCTGTCCAGCGGCAGGTCCCGCAGATGAGCAAGAGACGAGTACCCCGTCCCGAAGTCGTCCATCGCGATCTTGATGCCGAGTTCGCGCAGCGCCAACAAGGTGTGCGCAATTTGAGGCCCGTCCTCGACCAGTGCCGTCTCCGTCAGCTCGATCTCCAGTCTGCTCGCCGGCAGCCCACTTTTCGCCAGGGCGGAAGTGATATGAGCGAGCAGCATCGGCGAACGGAACTGCACGGCCGAGATGTTGACCGCGACATGCTGATCAGTTGGCCAAGCCACAGCCTGCCGGCAGGCCTCTTCCAACACCCAGCGCCCGATCGGCAGGATCAACCCCGTCTCTTCCGCCAACGGGATGAAGGTCGCCGGGGAGACGAGCCCCCGCGTCGGATGCGGCCAGCGGATAAGCGCTTCGAAGCCCAGGATGGTGTCGTCGGCGAGCGCCATGATGGGCTGGTACGCGAGATGGAACTGACCCTCGGACAGGGCGAACCGGATGTCGCTTTCGAGGAGATGCCGGTCGGCGACGGCCTCGATCATCCCAGGGGTGTAGCGCGTCGCACGACCTCGACCTTGGCGTTTGGCCTCGTACAGCGCGATGTCCGTACGCTGCATCAGATCTGTTGGGCTCGCCCGGTCCTCGGTGCTGCACACGCCGATGCTGCAGCCGATCACGATGGTCAGATCGTCGAACGCGTACGGCTTCTCGATCGCGATGACGATGCGCTCGGCCAAGCTCATAGCTACCTCGGCGTCCATACGAGCGATCAACGCCATTTCGTCACCGCCCAGGCGAGCGACGAAAGCGGTCTCCCCCGCCAGCTCGGACAGCCGTGATGCCACGCTGACAAGAAGGCGATCGCCGATCCCGTGACCGAAGGTGTCGTTGACGGCCTTGAACCGGTCGAGGTCGATCAGCAACAGCGTGGAGGGTTGCTCCTCCTCATGCGCTTGCGCCAGGCGTTCGAGCAGCGACCGACGGTTGGCCAAGCCTGTTAGCGGATCGTGATAGGCAAGCAGGGAGATCTCGCGCTGCGCCTGTTTTGCTTGCGTGATGTCGTCGAAGGTGAGCACCGCACCATCCTCGATGGGCTGGCAAGCGATGGACAGGATCCGGCCATCCTCGAAGCTGTGCTCGACGCGAGTCTCGTCGTCCCTGGCCATCCAGGCTCGGTGGTTTGCCAGCACCCTGGCGACGCGGTCTGCCTCCCAACCATTCGCCCGACCCACACCCTCGAGGAAGGCTGCCAAGCTCATTCCTCTGGCCATGTCGCTTGGCGCGAGCTTGAGCATCGCGCAGAGGCGCTCATTGTAGAGCTCCACGATCTCGGAAGCAGATACCTTAAGGATCCCGTTCGACATCTTTTGCAGTGCCGTCGCGAGAACACGAGCGTGTGCAGTTTCTTGGGTGTCAAAGCGCTTCGCTGCAGTTAGAGCGAGAAGCGTCCCGAGCAGAAGGATGGCGGCGCCTGTCGCGGCAAGAACACTGAGTGCGACCTGTACGCCGGGAAGGAGCTGATCGACGCGCTCCCCGGTCAAGACCGTGCCCGCGATCGAGACGAAATGCGTTCCACAAACCGCGACGACGATCAGCGACGTGGTCACCAGCCGCGATCCAGTTCGCCCCGGACGCACGAGCGCGAACGCCATGCAGGCAGCGCCGATCAAGCAGGCGAGGACGTTGAAGCCAAGCGACTGAACCTGGCCGCAGTTTTCCAGCGCGGCCATCCCGCTGATGTGCATAACGCCGATCCCCAGGCCTGACGCAGCTCCGGCAACAAGGCGCATCCATCCCCGTGGGCATATGATCGAAAGGGCGAATGGTAGGCCTACCGCGACGATTGCTGCAGCGGCGGAGACCATCGTCGTGTTAAAGTTGTAACTTAAGACGAGATCAGTCCGGTACCCTAGCATCGCCACAAAATGAGTCGTCCAAACACTAGTGCCCGCAACGACGGCCGTTCCAAGCAACCACCATCGCCGGGTGGTTGTGCTACCAACCTCTGCATAGTGGATGAGAGAGACCAACAGCCACGCACTGAAGGTGCAAATAGTCGCTGCGGCGACAATAAAGCTGAGGGATTGGCTATCAACTAAGGATATGAGCAGAGATTGCATGCAATAATATTGCGTGCAAAGGGTTTCCTGTGTATTGAAGCTTATAGTAAATAAAATCTTTTCGCGCAGCTCCGCGATCACAAAAGCGTCTAAACCCCGCCTCGCCTTATTCCTACTGTTCGGTCCAGAATTCGTAGCCGGGTGATTAACCGCACCGAAGGTCCCGATCCGCCCCTCCTCGTCTGGCTCGGTCACACCCCGAGCTGGACGGGTGGCGACGTCGTGCCCTGCCGGTGAAACGAACCAACGTTTCGCCAACGATACGTTGGAACCGAGCGCGAACGTTCTACATCTGTCCGCTCCGATTTCGTCTGCTTTCCCTGCTATTTGAGGGAAGTCGTTGCGCTCATAACGGTCTGGTTGCAGGTTCGAGTCCTGCCGGGCCCACCACCATGTCCTCCCCCGTAGCCCCCCGCGCCTCCCCGCTTCGCAGGTTGCAGGGACCGTCATGGGGACGGATGCGCGCGGTCACACCCCGTCCGGACCGGGGCCGGCGGGGCTGCCGGCGACGCGGGGTCGGGGCTCGGGTTTGCTCAGGCTCGTATTTCGGACCGGGCCAGCTGCGCGGCTGCTGCATGGTCGCGGTCATGGGTAGCCGGAAGGCCGAATCCGGGAAGCTGGTGGGCGCAGGCAGCCGATAGCCGAGGGACGAATGCGGTCGGGTGGCGGGCATGCCTCGCGGTGCACCGAAACGCATGCCGACCTGATCCCGGGCCTCTACGAGGCGGGTTCGAAGATCGTCCTGCACGCGCCGTGCGATGCCCTGGCGGGCACGGCGTGCCGACCGGCACCCGGCGGCCGGTGGCACGTCTTCCGGCGGCATCGGAGAAGGAACGGGCGGACGCGAGAGCAACCGGGCAGGACTGGTTCGAGGGGCGGCTCGGCCTCGATCCGGACGGATCGACCGTCCGCGACGCGACGGCCACCCACACGGCGGTCGCCTGCCGCCGAGGCCGGGCTCCGCGCGGTGCGCGCTGCCGTCCCGCACGGGCATCACGAGACCGCCGCCGCCCTTATCACCGGCGGTCCCACGGCCGTCGCCCTGCGTGATCGGGCCGGGGACGGGGCTTGGTTTCGCGCCGACGGCACCGACAGGCTGGTCCCAAAGCTGGAGCGGCGCGACACCGTCATCCTCGACGACCTGAACCTCCACAAGGTCGCCGGTGTCCGCGGGGGCTCGCGGCGGCCGGCGCACGGAGCCGCCTGCGACCGCTCGACCGCCCCGACGTCGACCCGATCGATCCATCGACAAGCGCAGGATGAGGCGGCTTTTGCCAAGCTGAAGGCCTGCCTGCGCGCCGCCGCTCCCCGCGCCATCCCGGATCTCCGGCGCGCGATCCGGAAAATCTTCGCCGGCTTCACGATGCAAGCGTATCGAAACGACCTCGTCGCCGGATACCGCCACGACGGCGCGACAGAAACGGAAAACGGCTCGCGCGCGCTGGAGCCAAGAAGGCTAAGTACCGATTTGAAATTGATTTCTCGTTCGGATCCGCTGCTACTGGTCGAGAAGCCGTGGAGCGCACGATGCCGTATCTAAGACAGAAGGCTTACGCACTCATATCAGAAGCTTTGGAAGAGATCGTTCCCCTTCCATCGCGTAAGATCCGCCTGGAACATAAGATTCATTTCGTCGATGTCGGTGCATCGAAGGGCATCCAGCCGAAATGGTTGCGACAGAAAGACAATATCATACCGGTGCTGTTCGAGCCGAATCCTGAAGAGGCGCGTCGCCTGCGCGATCAGCTCTCCGCCTTCGAAAAGTCCTTCGTGATCGAGACCGGCCTGGCCGACCGGAATGGTCCGCAGCAGCTCCATATCGGGGAGCATTATGGCTGCACGTCGATACTCGAGGCGAACTCGGCATTCCTCAGCGATTATCAGATCGCGGCCAGCTATCACGTCAAAGATACGGTCGAGATCGAATGTGCCCGCTACGATGGCCTCGTCGGTGCCGGCAAGGCGCCCGTTCCGGACGTCATCAAGATCGACGTCGAAGGCTACGAGAGCCATGTTCTCGAAGGGTTCGGTTCGCTGCTTCACAACGTCGTCGGGATCGAGACGGAGGTATTCTTCTATCCCGTTTACAAACGGCAAGCGTTGTTTCACGACTTGATCGCCCAGCTCGAGCCTTTCGGGTTGCGATTGAAGCGCATCGAAGAGGTTCCGGCTTTCGACGGAGACCTGGTGTGCGCCAACGCCTACTTCATGAAGGATCGGGTTGCCTATGCGAGGCTGAGCATGGAGGGGCGTGCGAAGTACGATCTGGCCGCTCACGTGTTTCAGATAACGGAGCGCCCTCTCGCTCGATGCTGATGTCGAAGGCGTCGCGAGCGCCCGGTCAAGCGGCCGGGGCGAGGCCGAGGCGCTCGCCGGCGTAGCGGCCCTCGCGGATCGGGCGCCACCAGGCCGCGTTGTCGAGGTACCAGCGCACGGTCTCCTCCAGCGCCTGCTCGAAGGTCTTGGACGGCGCCCAGCCGATCTCGGCCTCGGCCTTGCCCGGGTCGATCGCGTAGCGCCGGTCGTGCCCGGGCCGGTCGGCGACGAAGGCGATCAGCCGCGCGTGCGGGGCGTGCTCGGGCCGCAGCCGGTCGAAGGCGGCGCACAGCGCCTCGACCACGGCGAGGTTGTTGCGCACCGCGCGCCCGCCGAGCAGGTAGGTCTCGCCGACCCGGCCGCGCTCCAGCACCGCCACCAGGCCGCGGGCGTGGTCCTCGACGTGGATCCAGTCGCGCTCGTTCAGGCCGTCGCCGTAGACCGGCAGCGGACGGCCCTCGAGCGCGTTGAGGATCATCAGCGGAATGAGCTTTTCCGGGAAGTGGCGCGGCCCGTAGTTGTTCGAGCAGTTCGTCACCAGCACCGGCAGGCCGTAGGTCTCGTGCCAGGCCCGGGCCAGGTGGTCGGAGGCGGCCTTCGAGGCCGAGTACGGCGAGCGCGGGTCGTAGCGGCTGCCTTCCGTGAAGAACCCGCCCGGCGGCAGCGAGCCGTAGACCTCGTCGGTCGAGACGTGGAGGAAGCGGAAGCGGCCCTGCGCGTCCGCCGCCAGCCCCTCGTGGTGGCCGCGCGCCGCGTCCAGCATCACCTGGGTGCCGATCACGTTGGTCCGGATGAACGCGCCCGGATCGGTGATCGAGCGGTCGACGTGGCTTTCGGCCGCCAGGTGCATCACCGCGTCGGGCCGGAAGTCCGCGAACGCCGCGCGCACCGCGTCGGCGTCGCAGATGTCGGCCTCGACCAGGCGGTGGCGGGGATCCTCGGCGAGGGGCGCCAGCGACACCGGGTTGGCCGCGTAGGTCAGCGCGTCCAGCGTCAGCACGTCGTGGCCGAGGTCGCGCACCAGGTGGAGCACGAGGGCGGAGCCGATGAAGCCGCAGCCGCCGGTCACCAGGATGCGCATGTCGGCCTCCGTCAGCTGCTCCGACGCTTCAGGTGAAATAGCCCGTCGGCAGCACCGATTTCATCTCCGGTAGCTTGCACTGAGATATGAGCTTGAAATGACGCCGCGCGATGCGCAAAGCACAACGATGCATCATGATCCGGCGTCTTTGATTCTTATGACAAAGATTATCTCAAGCCGGTAGAATATGCTTGGGGGTCGATATTCTGAGCAGGTATTTTCCCTTTTTCGCGATCGTTCGCACGACGTACTTTGACGGGTTGAGCGAAAGAGCTACGGCCAGGTTTTTCATGAACGGAAGCCAATTTCCGCTGCTGTAATGCAGGGTTGCTATTCTGTAAGCGACAGCGGATTTCTTCAATCTCCAATTGCGGCATTTTTTCCAGATCGATTGTGAGTGAAGCATTTCCCTATATTGTTCCAGGCTTATTTCCGTGTTGCCGTTCAGGCGCCTGATCATGTTGAAATCGATGAAATCTCCGTTTTCGAAGATCTCGTTGATCCGCGTCGTCATGATGCTGCTATGCCGGCGATGCATCAAGACAGGCTCGGGCGACACGGCGATCTTGAAGCCCGCGGTCGCCATTCGCCCCCACAAGTCTCGATCATCGAGAAGATAGTTCCGATAGCCGCCCAAGCTGAGAACGACATCGCGCCGATACATCGCGGTCGGATGGATGATATTGACGATGAGGCCCGGGTCTTTTCTTGCAAGCCCACGTTCCATATCAATGGTCGGGGCGCTCTTTCCGATGATCTTGTTGTCGACATCGATCATGTATGCTGCCGAGCTCAGAACGCTGACGTCCGGGTTTTCTTCCATGAATCGGATTTGCGATTTCAGCCTGTCCGGAAGCATGATGTCGTCGTCGTCCATGCAGGCAATCAGATCGTATTTCGCAAGCGACAGCCCCAAGTTCCTGGCGGCAGGACCGCCCCTGTTTGTCGGGTGACGCAACAAACGGATCCTCGCATCCTTCTTGACGAGAGCCGCGAGGATCTCATGGGTCCCATCGGTCGACGCGTCATCGACGACGATCAGCTCGAAGTCCTCGTGGGATTGCGCCAACACGCTTCCGATGCACGCCTCTATGTACTTGGCGCGGTTATGGGTTGGCACTATGACTGTCACCGACATCGGTACCTCCGAGTCCGCATCTTCGAGCAGACGAAAGACAATCTAAAGAGAAATATAATCGCTCTATATTGCGTGACCATGAAATAAAGCAGATCAAGTTTTGCAATGGGTCACGTCGATCTTCCAGCCTGACGGTAGGCTGAATCCTCGACGAGATGACAGATTTTCAGGAGAGGCCGCGTACGCCTTTCGATCTAGCCCGAAGGGAACGGTCAAGAATCGGGTCGATCGAAGCGCTGCGATCCGGCAAACCGCGTGCACCGATCCAGAGACCTCCCAAGGTCGTTTCCGGCCATGCTGGGTCGAAGTCTTTCAGGGTCTTTGGGAGGGCGGCGGTGGCGGTCTCGTCGTGCCCGTGCGGCACGCAGATGCGGCAGCGCACCACGCGGAGGCGTCGACCGGAGCCTCGGAGCCTGTCGGTGGCGGCCGCCGTCTGGTCGACGAGGACGAGGCCGTGCGGATCGAGATCGATACGGCCTCCGATCGGCCGCCCGGAAACGACCGGCAACCGTCGGTGGCACGGATGGTGCCTGGAATGCGAAATGCCAGCTTGGGGTTGCCTGATCCCGTGCATCGGCCCACGCTCCGCTCATCCGCCTCGAAACTCTGGTCCGTCCCGGGAAGTCCTGATGTCGCGTCTGTCGGCCGCCTGCCTGATCGCGGGCCTGCTCGTCTCCCTGCCGCTCTCGTCCACGGTCCTCTCGGCGCAGACCCTGCGCTACGGCATGATGGAGGACCCCGACGCCCTCGATCCGACGCTGGCGCGGACGTTCGCCAGCCGCATGGTCTTCGCCGCGCTCTGCGACAAGCTCGTCGACATCGGGCCCGACCTGAAGCCGGTGCCGCAGCTCGCCACGCAATGGGAGCTTTCGCCCGACGAGAAGACCCTGACCATGCACCTGCGGCCGGGGGTGAGGTTCCATGACGGCGAGCCGCTGAACGCGGCGGCGGCGAAGTTCTCGATCGAGCGGCACCTCAAGATGCCGGGCTCGCAGCGCCGCGGCGAGATCGCGCCGATCGACACCGTCGAGGTGGTCGACGACCTGACCTTCAAGATCAACCTGAAGACGCCGTTCGCGCCGCTGATGGCCCAGTTCACGGATCGGGCCGGGATGATGGTCTCGCCCAAGGCCGCCGAGCGGCTCGGCGACAAGTTCTCGACGGCGCCGGTCTGCGCGGGCCCCTTCAGGTTCGTCGAGCGGGTGCCGCAGGACCGGATCGTGGTCGAGCGCTTTCCCGATTACTGGAACAAGGACCAGATCCAGATCCAGCGGATCGAGTTCCGCCCGATCCCCGATGCCACCGTGCGGCTGACCAACCTGCGCGCCGGCCAGCTCGACCTGCTCGAGCGCCTGGCGCCGACCGACGTCCCCCAGGTCAGCCGCGACGCCAAGCTCGCGCTCGGATCGGTCTACGAGCTCGGCTTCCAGGAGATCCTGCTGAACCCCGCCAAGGCCGGCTCGCCGCTTGCCGACCCGAAGGTGCGCCACGCGCTCGACCTGTCGATCGACCGCAACGCGCTCAACCAGGTGGTGTTCAACGGCGAGTTCCTGCCCGGCAACCAGTGGGTCTCGCCCAAGCACCCGAGCTACGTGACCGAATACCCGGTGCCCAAGCGCGACGTCGCCAAGGCGAAGGCCCTGCTTGCCGAGGCCGGGCAGCCGAAACCCCAGATCACGCTCTCGGTCTACGCCAACAGCGAGGCGCCGCAGGTCGGGCAGGTGATCCAGGCGATGGCCAGGGAGGCCGGCTTCGACATCCGGATCCAGGCCGCCGACTTCACCACGCTGCTCGACATGGCCGACAAGGGCAACTTCGAGGCCTACCTGTATTCCTGGTCCGGGCGACCGGACCCCGACGGCAACACCTTCAGCTTCCTCGGCTGCAAGACGCCGCTGAACTACAGCCGCTACTGCAACGCCGAGGCCGACGCGGCGCTCCAGGCCGAGCGCGGCACCGTCGACCCACAGAAGCGGCAGGCCGCCTGGAAGCAGCTTGCCGACCGGGTCCTGAACGACCGCCCGGGCCTCTACCTGCTGCACCGCAAGCTGCTCTGGGCCTACACCAAGAAGCTCTCGGGCTTCGTCGCCTACCCGGACGGGCTGGCGCGCTTCACCGGGCTCAAGCTGAACTGATGCTGCGCTTCCTCGCCCGCCGCCTGGCGCTCGCGGTCCCGACGCTCGTCCTCGCCTCGATGATCATCTTCGCCCTGCAGCAATTGCTGCCGGGCGACACCGCGACCGCGCTCTCCGGCGAGGAGCGCGACCCGGAGGTGATCGCGTTCATCCGCGAGAAGTATCACCTCGATCGGGCGCTCCCCGTCCGCTACGGCTACTGGGCGGCGGGCGTCCTGACCGGCGACCTCGGCGAGTCGATCCGCCTGCAGAAGCCGGTCTCGGAACTCGTCCTCGAGAAGCTGCCGGTGACGCTCGAGCTCGCCTGCCTCGCCATGCTGGTGGCCCTGGCCATCGGCGTGCCGATGGGCATCGTCTCGGCCGCCCGCCGCGGCACCTGGGCCGACACCTTGGCCAACGGCGTCGCGCTCTGGGGCCTGTCGATCCCGAACTTCTGGCTCGGCATCCTGATGATCCTGCTGTTCTCGGTGCAGCTCGGATGGCTGCCGGCCTCCGGCTACGTCCCGCCCTCGGAGAGCCTGTGGGAGAACCTCAAGGCGATGGCGATGCCGGCCTTCGTGCTCGGCAACGCGATCAGCGCGGTGATGATGCGCCACACCCGGGCGGCGATGCTTGGCGTGCTCGGCTCCGACTACGTCCGCACGGCCCGCGCCAAGGGCGTCTCGCCGGTGCGCCTGGTGCTGCGCCACGCGCTGCCCAACGCCGCGATCCCGATCATCACGCTCGGCGCCCTCGAGTTCGGGCAGCTCCTGTCCGGCGCGGTGCTCACCGAGCAGATCTTCTCGGTGCCGGGCTTCGGCAAGCTGATGGTCGACGCGGTGTTCAACCGCGACTTCGCCACCGTGCAGGGCGTCGTGATCTGCACCGCCGCCACCTATGTCGGCCTCAACCTCGCGGCGGATGTGCTGGCGGCCGTGGTCAACCCGAAGCTGAGGCGGGCATGAGCGGGATGGATCGCGACGCCGCCGCGCTGTTGCCGTCCCCCTCCGTGGCGGGGGGACGAGCGGTGCCCCTCCCGCGCGAGCCCGGCATGCTCGGCGCCTTCTGGCGCCGGCTGCGGGCGCGGCGGAGCGCGGTCGTCGGGCTCGCCATCGTCGTCGGGCTGGTGCTGATGGCGGCGTTCGCCGGATGGATCGCGCCCTACGACCCGACGGCGACCGATTGGGGCGCGGTGCGCGCCGCGCCGTCGCTGGCCCACCCGTTCGGCGGCGACGAGGTCGGGCGCGACGTGCTGGCCCGCATCGTCTACGGGGCGCGGGCCTCGCTCGGCGCCGGCCTCGTCTCGGTGGCGCTCGCGGTCTCGCTCGGCCTGCCGCTCGGGCTCGTCGCCGGCTATGCCGGCGGCTGGGTCGACGGCGCGATCATGCGGCTCACCGATGCGCTCCTGGCGATCCCGTTCCTGATCCTGGCGATCGCGCTCGCGGCCTTCCTCGGCCCGAGCCTGACCAACACCATGGTGGCGATCGGCCTCTCGGCGACCTCGACCTTCGTCCGGCTCACCCGCGCGCAGGTCCAGGCGGTGGCGGCGGAGGAGTTCGTCGAGGCGGCGCGCTCGGTCGGCAACCCGCCCTGGCGGATCGCGCTGGTGCACATCCTGCCCAACATCGTGCCGGCGATCCTGGTCCAGGCGACGCTGACCATCGCCGCGGCGATCATCGCCGAGGCGAGCCTGTCCTTCCTCGGGCTCGGCCAGCAGCCGCCCGAGCCGTCCTGGGGCGCGATGCTCAACGTCGCCAAGAACTTCCTCGACCAGGCGCCGTGGATGGCGATCTGGCCCGGCCTGTCGATCTTCCTCGCCGTGCTCGGCTTCAACCTGCTCGGCGACGGGCTGCGCGACGCGCTGGATCCGCGGGCCCGCACATGAGCGACATGCCGCGTCTCGAAACGCCCCTGCTCGAGGTCCGCGACCTCGCCGTCGCCTTCGACACCGACGGCGGCGCGGTCCACGCCGTCAACGGCGTCTCGTACGCGCTCCGCGAGGGCGAGACGCTGGGCATCGTCGGCGAATCGGGCTCCGGCAAGAGCGTGCACGTGCTGGCCATGCTCGGCCTGATCCCGCGGCCGCCCGGCCGGATCACCGGCGGTCAGGTGCTGTTCCGGGGCCGCGACCTGCTCACCCTGCCCGAGAAGGCGCTCCGAAAAGTCCGCGGCGGCGAGATCGGGTTCGTGTTCCAGGACCCGATGAGCTCGCTCAACCCCGGCATGACCGTGGCGGCGCAGATCGTCGAGCCGCTGCGCATCCATCTCGGCCTCGACGCCCGCGCGGCGCGCCGGCGTGCGCGGGAGCTGCTCGACCTCGTCCGCATCCCGAACGCGGCCGGCCGCCTCGACCAGTACCCGCACGAGTTCTCCGGCGGCCAGCGCCAGCGCGTGATGATCGCCATCGGGATCGCCTGCCGCCCGAAGCTCCTCATCGCGGACGAGGCGACGACGGCGCTCGACGTCACGGTGCAGGCCGAGATCGTCGCCCTGGTGCAGGAGCTGAAGCGCGAGATCGGCATGGCGATCATCTGGATCACCCACGACCTCGGGGTGGTCGCCGGCATCAGCGACACGGTGCAGGTGATGTATGCCGGCCGCATCCTCGAGCGCGGGCCGGTGGACGACATCTTCGCCGACCCGCGCAGCGCCTACACCCTCGGCCTGCTGCGCTCGCTCCCCGACCTCACCCGCGGCCGGGCCGGGCGCGGGCGCCTGCGCCAGATCGAGGGCGCGCCGCCCGACATGCGCGCGCCCCCGCCCGGCGACCCGTTCGCGCCGCGCAACGCCTACGCCACCCCCCGCTGCCGCACCGAGGCGCCGCCGCTCGTCCAGGCCGCCGGCGCCGCGCCCGGCCACCTCGTCGCGGCCTGGTACGACCTTCCGGCGATCCTGGCGCGCGAAGCGGAGGAGGCACGGTGATGCGGGCCCCGGACTATCCGATCGTCTCGGTGCGCAACCTCTCGAAGCACTATCCCCTGCGCTCGTGGTGGGGCGGCAAGGCCTCGGTGTTCCGGGCGGTCGAGGACGTCAGCTTCGACATCCGCGCCGGCGAGACGCTGGGGCTCGTCGGCGAATCCGGCTCGGGCAAGTCGACCATCGGCCGTGCCGTGACGATGCTAAACCCGCCGACCGCGGGCACCGTCGCCTTCGAGGGCACGGACCTCGCCAAGCTCTCGCCGCGAGCGATGCGCGGCATGCGCGCCCGCATCCAGACCGTGTTCCAGGACCCCTACGCCGCGCTCAACCCGCGGATGAGCGTCGGCGACTACGTCTCCGAGGCGTTCAAGCTGCACCGGCCCGAGATGGGCCGGGCCGAGCGCCGCGCGGCGGTGGCCGGGCTGTTCGAGCGGGTCGGGCTGGAGCCGCGCTTCGCCGGGCGGTTCCCGCACCAGTTCTCCGGCGGCCAGCGCCAGCGCATCTGCATCGCCCGCGCCATCGCGCTGAAGCCGAGCTTCATCGTCGCCGACGAGCCGATCGCGGCGCTCGACGTCTCGATCCAGGCGCAGGTGGTCAACCTGCTGCAGGACCTGCAGGCCGAGCTGGGGCTGTCCTACCTGTTCATCTCCCACGACCTGCGCATGGTGCGATATCTCTGCCACCGGGTCGCCGTGCTCTGGCGCGGCCGCATCGTCGAGCTGGCCGAGAGCGACGCGCTCTACGACGACCCGCGCCATCCCTACACGCGGCGCCTGCTCGGCGCCGTGCCGGTGCCCGACCCGGCCGCCGAGCGCGCCCGCCTCGCCGCGGAGCAGGCCCGGCCCGCCTCCCCCATCGCCGAGGGCGGCGACCTCGTCGAGGTCGCGCCCGGCCACTGGGTCGCCACGAGAAGCTGAGGATCGCCCATGAGGAACTTCGAGGGACCGGGCCGCTCGCCCGTCTACGCCGCCAACGCCGCGGTCGCGACCTCGCACCCGGCCTCGACGCTGGTGGCGATCGAGACCCTGCGCGCGGGCGGCAACGCCGTCGACGCGGCGATCGCCGCGGTGGCGGTGCAATGCGTCGTCGACCCGCTGATGACCGGCATCGGCGGCGACTGCTTCGCCCTGTATGCGCCCAACGGCGCGTCGGTGCCGATCGCGATCGACGGCTCCGGCCGCAGCCCGGCGGCCGCCGACGACGCTTGGTACCGCGAGAACGGCGTCGCGATCGAGCCCGATTCCCCGCATGCGGTGACCGTGCCCGGCGCGGTGGCGGCGTGGCAGAGGCTCGTCGAGGACCACGGCACCCGCTCCCTCGGCGAGCTGCTGCAGCCGGCGATCCGGCTGGCCGAGGACGGCTTTCCCGTTCAGCCGCGGGTCGGGTGGGACTGGGCGCGCAGCATCGGCCGGGTCGCCGGCGATCCGCACGCGGCGGCGACCTACCTGATCGACGGCCGGGCGCCGGCGATCGGCACCGTGGTGCGGCTCGAGAAGCTGGCCGCGACCCTCCGGCGGATCGCCGGCGAGGGCGCGCGCGGCTTCTACGAGGGGCCGGTGGCCGAGGATCTCGTGAGCCGCCTGCGCGAGCGCGGCGGCCTCCACACCCTGGAGGATTTCGCGAGCGCCGCGCCGGACGTCGTCACCCCGATCAGCACTCGCTACCGCGGCTACGACGTCTACGAATGCCCGCCCGCCGGGCAGGGTCTGGCGGCGCTGATGATGCTCAACGTGCTGAAGCCCTTCGACGTCGCCGGGCTCTCCGACCTCGACCGGGTCCACCTCTTCGCGGAGGCGTGCAAGCAGGGCTACCACCACCGCGACGCCCTGTTCGGCGATCCCGAGCTCCAGGCGATCCCGGTCGAGCACCTGCTCTCCGACGCCTGGCAGGCGGCCGCCCACGGGGCGATCGACATGGCCCGCGCGCAGGCGCCGGTGCTCTATCCCGAGATCCGCGCCGAGCTCGCGGCCCGCGCGCACAAGGACACGGTCTACCTCTGCGTGGTCGACCGGGACGGCAACGCGATCTCGCTGATCAACTCGATCTTCCAGGGCTTCGGCTCGGGCATCCTTGGGCCGTCGAGCGGCGTGCTGCTGCACAACCGCGGCCTGTCGTTCCGCACGGAGGCCGGCCACCCCAACACGATCGGCCCGTCCAAGCGCCCGATGCACACGATCATCCCCGGCATGCTGATGCGGGACGGCCGCGCGGTCGCGCCCTTCGGCGTGATGGGCGGGCACTACCAGGCGATGGGCCATGTCGAGCTGCTGACCGGCCTGATCGACCGCGGCCTCGATCCGCAGGAGGCGCTCGATGCGCCGCGCAGCTTCGCCTACGGCGGCACGCTCGAGGTCGAGGGCGGCCTTTCCGGCCTCGTCGGCGGCCTGAGGGACCGCGGCCACGACGCGGTCGCCGCTCCCCTCCCCCTCGGCGGCGGGCAGGTGATCTGGATCGACCGCGCAGCCGGCATGCTGTCGGCCGGCTCGGACCCGCGCAAGGACGGCAGCGCGCTGGGATACTGAGTCCGGGCGCTTCAGGCGAAGTGCTTGGACAGCTTCAGCCCTTGCGCCTGATAGTTCGAGCCGGCGCCGGCGCCGTAGAGCATCAGCGGCACCGCCTCCATGCGCTCGTAGACGAGCCGGCCGACGATCTGGCCGTCCTCGAGCAGGAACGGCACGTCGCGGGAGCGGACCTCCAGCACCGCGCGCGCGCCGGTGCCGCCGGCGCCGGCATAGCCGAAGCCGGGATCGAAGAAGCCGGCGTAATGCACCCGGAACTCGCCGACGAGCGGGTCGAATGGCACCATCTCGGCGGCGTGGTCGGGCGGCACCTGCACCGATTCCTTCGAGGCCAGGATGTAGAACTGGCCGGGATCGAGGATCAGCGAGCCTGACCCGTCGGCCGGCAGCGGCTCCCAGAACTCGGCCGCCGCGTGGCGCCCCGGCGCGTCGACGTCCACGAGGCCGGTATGGCGCTTGGCCCGGTAGCCGATCAGCCCGTCGAACCCGGCGAGATCGACCGAGACGGCGACGCCCCCCTGGAAGGAGGGCGCCGCCGCGGTCACCAGCGGCGCGCGCGCGTGCAGCGCGACCAGCTCGTCGTCGCGCAGCCGCACGATGCCGCGTCGGAAGCGGATCTGCGACAGGCGCGAGCCGGTGCGGACCAGGACCGGGAAGGTGCGCGGCGAGATCTCGGCGTAGAGCGGCCCGCGATAGCCGGCCCCGACCTGGTCGAACGCTTCCGCCCGGTCGGTGATGACGCGGGTGAACACGTCGATCCGCCCGGTGGAGCTCTTGGGGTTGGCCGCCGCCGCGAGGTCCTCGGGCAGCGCCAGGGATTCCTGCAGCTCGGCGATGTAGACGCAGCCGGTCTCCAGGACCGCGCCGGGCCGCAGGTCGATCTCGTGGAACGCCAGCCGCTCGACGCAGGCCGAGACCGCCCGCGCCGCGCCCGGCAGGAAGCTGGTGCGCACGCGCCAAGCCCGCGCCCCGAGGCGCAGGTCGAGGCTCGCCGGCTGGATCTGGTCGGCGGCGAAGGCCGAGGCCGGCAGGATGCCGCCCGCCCGCGCCAGGGCGGCGATGCCCTCGCCCGACAGGATGCCGTCGCGCGGGGCGCCCTGCCCCGTGGCGGTGCCTGCCGCCACCGAAGGGCCGGTCTCGACCGAAGGGCTCGGCGTCGTGCTCATGTCTCTCGCGCGTCCCGTCCGGCCGTCACCATCGGCCGTTTTCGAGCAAAGCGCCTAACGTCGGCTTAAGGGGGGGCGGACCGAGGTCGCGCGCGCCTCCGCCGGGAGGGCGGCGGGCTCGTCGCCGGGCAGGGCGAGGACGATCCGGATCAGGGCGAGCCGGGCCAGGGCGCCGATCGCGACCAGGCCGGCGAGCGCGCTCGCCAGCACCGGGACCGCGCGCGGAAACACGAGCAGCGCGGCCGCGCCGGCGACGAGGCCGACCGTGCCGCCGACGCCGAGCACCAGCGAGGGCAGGCCGGCGAGCCGCGGATCGGGTCCCGCCCGGCCGGCGATGACGGCCGCCGCGATCCGCCCGGTCCCGTCGAGGATCAGCGCGGCCGCGAGCGCCGCCGCGGGCAGGAGGTTGGCGGCCGGATCGCGCCACGCGGAAAAGCCCGCAAGGGCGAGCAGCGTCGCCCAGGCCGCCACGTGGGCGAGCGCCGCCGCCGAGAGCCGAACGTCCCCCCCGCGCCGAAGCGACCTCAGATGGCACACCCACGCTTCGACCATGCCGGCCCCGTTCATGCCGCCCGCCGCGACGTACTCCGCCGCAATTGACGGGAATTCTTCCGGCAACTACCACGTTGAATGACGCATCGAAAAGCGGCTTCGAGCCGTCTAGACCCGAGCTAGACCGAACTCGAGCGCCGCTGAAGAGGGCAATTAGGGACGATGTACAAGGCCGAGACGCGCGGAATCAGCGTGACCGTCAATCCGCGCTTCGTCGAGGAGGAATCCTCGCCGGGAGAGAGCCGGTACTTCTTCGCCTACACCGTTGAGATCGTGAACAACGGCGCCGAGCAGGTGCAGCTCCGCTCCCGCCATTGGCGCATCATCGACGGGCGCGGCGAGTGCCAGGAGGTGCGCGGCGCCGGCGTCGTCGGTAAGCAGCCGGTGCTGGAGCCGGGCGAGTCGTTCTGCTACACCAGCGGCTGCCCGCTCACCACGCCGGACGGGCTGATGGCGGGGAGCTACACCATGGCCACGGTCGCGGGCGAGAGCTTCGAGGCCGAGATCCCGGCCTTCTCGCTCGACAGCCCGCATATCCGCCGCAGCCTGCACTGATTCGAGCCGGGCAGGCCGGCGGCCCGCCCAGGACACCAAGCGATGCCCGGTTCCGGCGAGCGGCTGACTCCGCTCGACATCCTCGCCCACCTCGTCGGCTTCGACACCGAAAGCTCGAAGCCGAATCTCGACCTGATCGACTGGGTCGCCGCCTATCTCGACGGCTGGGGCGTCCCCCACCTCCGCATCCCGAACGAGGCCGGCGACCGTGCCGCGCTCTTCGCCACGATCGGGCCGCAGGTCGACGGCGGCGTCGTGCTGTCGGGGCACACCGACGTCGTCCCGGTCACGGGACAGGCCTGGACCGCCGACCCGTTCACCCTGCGCGTCGCCGACGGCCGGGCCTACGGCCGCGGCGCGGTCGACATGAAGGGGTTCTGCGCCACCGCCCTGGCGCTGGTGCCGGACTGCCTCGCGGCCGGCCTCAAGCGCCCGATCCACATCCTGCTCTCCTACGACGAGGAGACCACCTGCCTCGGCGTGATGGACGCGATCGCCCGCTTCGGCGTCGACCTGCCGCGGCCGGGCGCGGTGATCGTCGGCGAGCCGACCGACCTCGAGGTCGCCGATGCGCACAAGAGCATCGTCACCTTCCACACCACGGTGCACGGCCACGAGGCGCATTCGGCCAAGCCGATGCTCGGGGCCAACGCCGTGATGGCGGCCTGCGACCTCGTCTCCGGGCTGAACGCCATCGCCGACCGGATGATCGCCCGGGGCGACGCGTCGGGCCGGTTCGATCCGCCCAGCACCACCGTGCATGTCGGCACGATCCACGGCGGCACCGCCCGCAACATCCTGCCCAAGGAATGCGCCTTCCACTGGGAGTTCCGCGGCCTGCCCGACCTCGACATGGCCGAAATCCCGCGCCTGTTCCAGGCCAAGGCCGAGGCGGTGACCCGCGAGCGCCTCAACCGCTACGGCGCGTTCGGCCGGATCGAGACCGTCGAGGAGATCGCGATCCCCGGCCTGCTGCCGGAGCCCGGCTCCGAGGCCGAGCGGCTGGCGCTGCGGCTGGCCAACCGCAACCGCACCGTGTCGATGCCCTACGCCACCGAGGCCGGGCGCTTCCAGCAGGCGGGCATCCCGACCGTGGTCTGCGGGCCGGGCTCGATCGACCAGGCCCACCAGCCGGACGAGTTCATCACGCTGGCCGCGCTCGGCCAGGGCGAGGCGTTCCTCCGCCGCTTGATCGAGGCCTGCGCCGCATGAACGAGACCGTCCCCGACAGGGTCAAGCTCCGCCCGCTGGAGCGCGAGGACCTGATGTTCGTGCATCAGCTCAACAACAACGACAGCATCATGCGCTACTGGTTCGAGGAGGCCTACGAGTCCTTCGCCGAGCTGGCGCAGCTCTACGAGCGCAACATCCACAACCAGACCGAGCGGCGTTTCATCATTGCGACGCTGAACGGGCATCCGGCCGGCCTCGTCGAGCTCGTGGAGATCAACCACCTGCACCGGCGCTGCGAGTTCCAGATCGCGATCCATCCGGGCTTCCAGGGCCGGGGCTTCGCCCGCCAGGCGACGCGGATCGCGATGGACTACGCCTTCAGCGTGCTCAACATCCACAAGCTCTACCTGCACGTGGACAAGGACAACGCCCGCGCCGTGCGGATCTACGAGAGCTGCGGCTTCCGCCCCGAGGGCATCCTGCGGGACGAGTTCTTCATGAACGGCCGCTACCGCGATGCCGTGCGGATGTGCCTGTTCCAGCCGGAATACCTCGCCGGCCGCCATGCCGTCGACATCGCCGAGCCGGTGCTCAAGAGCTGACCGGCGCGGCGGGTCGGGGAGGCGCCGTCGCCGGCCCCTCCCCGTTCGCACGACTGGACCGATCAATTGCGACCGGCGCCGCCCCCGTCGCGGCCGCCGCGGGTGGCGGCACCCGCGCCGCCGCGCTCGGGCGAGCCGCCGGTCATGCCGGCATCGCGCCCGCCCCTGACGCCACCGTTGGCGCCACCCCTGTCCTCGCTCTTGCCGCCGCCCATCGTCTCCGAAGCGTTGCGGATGCCGCCCCTGTCCGGGCCGCCGCGCGCATCCTGGCCCCGACGCAGGTCGGCGTTGCGCTCGGATCCCCGGTCGGCGCCCGTGTTGCGCTCGCCGGCGTTGCGCCGGTCGGCATTGCGGAAGCCGCGATCGTCGCGGGTCTCGGTCCGGGTGGAGCGGGTCCGCACGTCCGTGCGATCCTGTCCGCGGAAGCCGACGTCGACGCTGCCGCCGCGACGCTCGGTCGTGGTCACGCTGAGGCGACGGTACTCGGGCGATCCGTACAGCACCCGCTGCCCGCGGATGGTGACGTAGCGCTCGCGCGGACCGGTCTCGCGGACCGTGACGAGGCGACGGTATTCCGGCGATCCGTACAGCACGCGGTGGCCGCGGATGGTGACGTAGCGGACCCGCGGGCCGCCCCGGCGCTCGACCGTGACGAGGCGGCGATACTCCGGCGAGCCGTACACCACGCGCTGGCCGCCGACGACCACGAACCGGCCCTCGCGCCGGAAGCTGCCGCCGACCCGCTCGGACCGGAAGTCGGTGCGGGTCTCGCGCCGCTCGCTGCGCGCCTCGCGCCCGCTCCGCTCCGCCCGGTCGCGGCTCTCGTGCATCCCGTCACGGTTGCCGCCGCGGCCCTCGGCCCGATCCGCGCCGCGCCGGTCGTCGCGGCCGGCGGCCTGACGATCAGCTCCTCCACGATCGGCTCCTGCACGATCGGCGCCCTGGCGATCGGACCGCCCGGCCTGCAGGCCGCTCTCGCGGCCGCCGGTTCCGTTCCCCGCGGTCGTGTTCCGGGCCTCGCCCCGCGTGTCCGACATCCGGCCGCCGGACGACGCGCCCGATGCGCGGTCGCTGCCCGGCCGTCCGCCGGTCGCGTCCGTCGAACCTGTATTCGCGCGGCCCGGCCCGGCGCCGGCCGCGTTTCCGGCCGCGCCCTGGGCGTAGACCGACGTGCTGAGCAGCAGGGCTGCGAGCCCGATGGCGATCCTTTTCATGATGCTTCCTCCGACGTTCTTGGAAGCATCGAAACGCCGAAGGTTCGAAAACCGTTTCACGCCTCGAAACTGATTTTTATGAATCGAAGTTCAGTCTATCGCTCGATCAAGCTTGGCCGTCGTCGCGTCGGCGCGGCGTTCTATTGCTTCGGCGTGCCGCCCACCTCCGCCTCGACCTCCGCCGGGTCGAGGTCGTAGCGGCGCGAGCAGAACTCGCAGGTGATGACGACGCGGCCGTCGTCGGCCACCATCTCGCGGCGCTCCTCGGGCGAGAACGAGCGGATCATGCCCATCACCCGCTCGCGCGAGCAGCGGCACTGCTCGTGCACCGCTTGCGCCTCGAACACCCGCACGCCGCGCTCGTGGAACAGCCGGTAGAGCAGCCGCTCGCTCGAGACCGCCGGGTCGACGAGCTCGTGGTCCTCGACCGTGCCGACCAGGGCGCGCGCCTCGACCCAGGCGTCGTCCTCTTGGGTGCCGTTCTCGTCGAGGTGGACGCGGCCCTCCGGGATGTCGCCCGGCGGCAGGTCGGCCAGGCGGGCCCGGTCGATCGACTGCGGCAGGAACTGGACCAGCAGCCCGCCGGCGCGCCAGCGGCTCTGCCCGTCCTCGAAGGCTTCGGCCACGGCGAGGCGCACCTGCGTCGGGATCTGCTCGGACTGGCGGAAATACTGGTGCGCCGCCTCCTCCAGGCTCTGTCCCTCCAGCGCGACGACGCCCTGGTAGCGGCTCGCCGCCGAGCCCTGGTCGATGGTCATGGCCAGGTGCCCCTGCCCGATCAACTCGGCGGCCTTGTGCGGACCGGTGCCCAGAGCCGCGATCGCCTCCGCCTCGAAGCGGGCGGTGGCGCGCAGGCGGTCGGGCGCCTCGAAGTCGACGACGATCATCCCGACCGGGCCGTCGGTCTTGGTTTGGAGCTGGAACCGGCCCTCGAACTTCAGGGACGAGCCGAGGAGCACGGTGAGTGCCGCCGCCTCGCCGAGCAGGCGCGCCACCGCATCCGGGTAGCCGTGCCGCCGCAGGATCGTGTCGACGGACGGCCCGAGCCGGACGACGCGCCCGCGCACGTCGAGCGCCTCGACGGAGAACGGCAGCACGCAGTCGTCGGCGCCGTCGTGACCGTTGCCTTCGTTGATCGGGGTGGTGTCGTGTCCGGCGGTCATGGTGCTCAATTCGATCCTGGAAGCAATTGGCCTGGAAACGTTCGGCTTGGAAGCGTTCGGGTCGTCATCGTCTGTCTGTCAGCGCGCCGATCGGCAGGAACAGGGTGCGCAAGTTGTCTGGGAACGCGAGGAATTCCGCCCGGCTGCGGTAGAATGTCAGCGCCTGGTCGTCGAGCGCGTGGATCAGGACGGCGCCGATGCCGATCACCTCGGCGGCATTGGCGATCCGGCGCAGTGCATCGGCCAGGAGGTCGGCACCGAGCCCACGCCCGGCCCAACGCCGATCCACGGCCAGCCGACCCAGAATCGAGACCGGGATCGGCTCCGGCGCGTTGCGTCGAATCCGTCCCGGAGCATCCGCCCGGGCGACCGTTCCCGCGGAGATGCAGTAATAACCCACCACCGTGCCGTCCGCACAGATCACATAGGTCCGGGCGAACCGGCCCTCGCTGCGGCGTGCTTGCCGTTTCAGCCAATCGTCGAGCACCGGCTTGCCGCACGAGAACCCATCGAGGCCGTGCTCCGAACCCAGCGGAACCGGCGGGCCGATCATCGCTCCCAGGCCGGCTTCCTCTCCATGAGCGCGCTCAGCCTCGGTCTCGCAACCGGCGGCGCGTCGAGGGCCGCGACGAACGCGGCATGCCGCGCATCGTCCAGGACGAACAGGCGCTGATCGAGCAGCACGTCGATGGCGTGATGACGCGCGGTGTCGATCATGAACTCGGTCCGCGTCTTGCCGAGCACCGATGCGGCGTCATCGATCAGGTCCCGCGTCTCGGCCTCGACGCGCAGGTTGATCGTCGTCCCGCGCCGCACCGGGACGTTGCTCCGCCCATCGATGCTCACGGCGACAGCCTCTCACAACCGGGTCGGGATCGGTATCTCACGCCGTGAACGTATACACGATGTTCATACGGTCAAGGCCCGCGGACCTCACGGGTCCTGCGTCCGAACGGCCTCGGCGATCCGTCCGCTCAGAGCCCGTTCGCCCGCAGGCACCACGCCAAAATGCCCTTCTGGGCGTGGAGGCGGTTCTCCGCCTCGTCGAACACCACCGATTGCGGGCCGTCCATCACCTCGGCGGTGACCTCCTCGCCGCGATGGGCCGGCAGGCAGTGCATGAACACCGCGTCCTTGGCGGCGGCGCGCATCAGCTCGGCGTTCACTTGGTAGGGGTTGAGCAGGTTGTGGCGGTGGCTCTCGTCCTCGTCGCCCATCGAGACCCAGCAATCGGTCACGACCGCGTCGGCTCCCTCGACGGCGGCGAACGCGTCGGTGGTGACGTTGACGCGGGCGCCCTCGGCGCGCGCCCAGGCCATCAGCGCGGGCGGGGGCGCCAGCTCGGGCGGGCAGGCGACGTTGAGGGTGAAGTCGAAGCGCGCGGCCGCGTGCGCCCAGCTCGTCAGCACGTTGTTGGCGTCGCCCGACCACGCCACCGTGCGGCCCTTGATCGGCCCGCGATGCTCCTCGAAGGTCAGCACGTCGGCCATGATCTGGCACGGATGCGACAGCTTGGTCAGTGCGTTGATCACCGGCACCGTGGCGTTCTCGGCCAGCTCGAGCATCAGCGCGTGATCGAGGATGCGGATCATGATCGCGTCGACGAAGCGGGAGAGCACCTGCGCGGTGTCGCCGATGGTCTCGCCGCGGCCGAGCTGCATCTCGGAGCCGGTCAGCATCAGCGTCTCGCCGCCGAGCTCGCGCATCGCCACGTCGAACGAGACGCGGGTGCGGGTCGAGGGCCGGTCGAACACCATCGCGAGGTTCTTGCCGGCGAGCGGGCGCTCCACGGCGATCTCGCCCTTGCGGCGGCGCGCCTTGATCGCGGCGGCCGCGTCGAGCACCCGGCGCAGGTCGGCGCCGGAGAAGTCCGACAGGTCGAGGAAGTGGCGGGGCGCGCTCGCGCCGGCCGTCTGGCCGCTGCTCTGGCCGTTCGCTGGGGCAGTCATCTCAACACATCATGTCCGGGTTCGGTCGGCGGCTCCGCCTTCGGGAGCCGAGGAAGGATCACTCGGCGGCGCCGCGCATCGCGCCGTCGAACGCGGCGGCGGTGGCTTCGAGGCGCGCGACGGCCTCGGTCACGTCGGCCTCGGTGACGATCAGCGGCGGCAGCAGGCGCACCACGTTGTCGCCCGCCGGGATCACCAGCAGGTGCTCGGCCCGCGCGGCGGCCGCGAACGCGGTGTTGGGCACGCCGAGCTTGAGCCCGAGCATCAGGCCGTCGCCGCGGATCGCCGTGACGACGTGGGGATAGCGGTCGCGAAGGGCCCCGAGCTTCTGCGTCAGAACCCGCGCGACCTGCCGGACGTGATCGAGGAAACCGTCGGCCAGCACCACGTCGAGCACGGCGTTGCCGACCGCCATCGCGAGCGGGTTGCCGCCGAAGGTGGTGCCGTGGCTGCCGGCGACCATGCCGCGGGCGGCCTCGTGCGTCGCCAGGCACACGCCCATCGGGAAGCCGCCGCCGATGCCCTTGGCCGCGCTCATGATGTCCGGGGCGATGCCCGACCACTCGTGGGCGAACAGCCGCCCGGTGCGGCCGACGCCGGTCTGGACCTCGTCCATGATCAGCATCAGGCCGTGCTCGTCGCAGAGCTCGCGCAGGCCCCGCAGGCATTGCGGCGGCACCGGCCGGACGCCGCCCTCCCCCTGGATCGGCTCGATCATCACGGCCGCCGTTTCGGGGCCGATCGCGGCGCGCAGCGCGGCGTGGTCGCCGAAGGGCACCTGGTCGAACCCGTCGACCTTCGGGCCGAAGCCCTCGATGTACTTCAGCTGGCCGCCGGCGGCCAGCGTCGCCAGCGTGCGCCCGTGGAACGCGCCCTCGAAAGTGACGATGCGGTAGCGCTCGGGGTGGCCGCCCGCGGCATGGTACTTCCGCGCCATCTTGATCGCGGCCTCGTTGGCCTCGGCGCCCGAGTTGCAGAAGAAGGCGACGTCGGCGAAGCTCGCGTCGACGAGGCGCTGCCCGAAGCGCTCGCCGTCGGGAATCTCAAACAGGTTCGAGGTGTGCCAGAGCTTCTGCGCCTGGGTGGTCAGGGCCTCGACGAGGTGCGGGTGGGCGTGGCCCAGCGCGTTCACCGCGATGCCGGCGCCGAAATCGAGGTATCGCTCGCCCCCGCGCGCCACCAGCCATGCGCCCTCGCCACGCTCGAAGGCGATGGGGGCCCGGGCATAGGTCGGCAGAAGGGCGGATGTCACGATCCCGTCTCCGTGTCGGCGTGCCGGGCGACGACCCAGCGTTGAAGGCTGCGTGCAGGACGAGTGCCCTGCGTGCAAAAACGAAAGTGCCGCCTCGTCACCGGGGCGGCACGCGCGCGATTACTATGAAACGAGGCCGCGCTGTCAATGATGGGGCCGGCCTTCGTGCCGGACATGCCTGCAAAACAGGCGTCGTTTGCCGGCTTGCCTACGACATGCCTCGCACGGGCCGCTTGCGCGGCAGGTGCTGCCCGTGCTCCAGAACCCGCGCATCGCCGACGACGAACCAGAGGAATCGCCTCATGAGCACGGTCAAGGAACGCCTCGAGAGCCTCGGGCTCGCCCTGCCGAAGGCGGCGGCCCCGGTCGCGAACTACGTGCCGTTCGTGCGGACCGGCAACCTCGTGGTGATCTCGGGCCAGATCTGCTTCGGGGCGGACGGCAAGCTCGGGCCGGCGCATGTCGGCAAGCTCGGCGCCGAGGTCTCGGCGGAGGACGGCATCGCCGCGGCCAAGCTCTGCGCGCTCAACGTGCTGGCCCAGGTCGAGGCGGCGGTGGGCGACCTCGAGCGCGGGGTGGTGCAATGCGTCCGCCTCGGGGGCTTCATCAACTGCGTGCCGAGCTTCGCCGGCCTCGCCGGCATCATGAACGGCGCCTCCGACCTGATGGTCGCGGTGCTGGGCGACCGCGGCCGCCATGCCCGCTCCACGGTCGGCGTCGCCGAGCTGCCGCTGGACGCCGCCGTCGAGGTCGAGGCGATGTTCGAGGTGCGGTGATGGGCCGGCCCGCCGGGATCTCCTGGCTCGTCGCGCGGCCGATCGCCCATCGCGGCCTGCACGACCGCGCGGCGGGCCGCCCCGAGAATACGGTCGCCGCCGCCCGCGCGGCGATCGCCGGCGGCTACGCCATCGAGTGCGACGTGCAGATCAGCGCCGACGGCGAGGCGATGGTGTTCCACGATGCGGCGCTGGGGCGGCTGACGGGCGTCGCCGACCCCGTCGCCGCGATGCGGGGCGCCGACCTCGCTCGCCTGACGGTCGCGGGCACGGCGGAGACCATCCCGACGCTGCCGGCCTTCCTGTCGGAGATCGCCGGGCGGACGCCGCTCGTGGTCGAGATCAAGTCGTCCTATTCCGGCGACCTCACCCTGACCCGCCGGGTCGCGGACATCCTTTGCGAATACGCCGGGCCGGTGGCGGTGAAATCCTTCGACCCGCAGGTGGTCGCGGCGCTGCGCGGGCTGGTGCCCGAGACGATCCCGCGCGGCATCGTCGGCGAGACGAACCAGGACGACCCGGCCTATGCCGGCCTCACCGATTCGGCGCGGCGCCGGCTCTCGGACCTGCTGCACATCGCGGAGACGCGGCCCGGCTTCGTGTCCTGGCGGGTCGACGACCTGCCCTGCGCCGCGACGCATCTCGCCCGCGTGCTCGGCCATCTCCCGGTGATGGCCTGGACGGTGCGCAACCCGGACCAGCGCCGGCTCGCCGAGATGCATGCCGACCAGATGGTGTTCGAGGGGTTTTCGGCCTGATCCGTTCGGTCACGGCAGGGTTCGATCAGGGCAAGGCTCGATCAGGGCAAGGCTCGATCAGGGAAGGGGAAGCAGCCCATCGAGGAAGGCGGCGACCTCACGGCGGTTCCAGGATGCGCCGTTCGTCCAGAAGTCCAGCAGGGCGACGTGGTTGGGTCGCACCCACGCGATGACCTTCGGGGCCGCGGCCCGTGACACGATCGGCGGCAGGAAATCGTCACGGACGCTCGGATTCGGTCCGATCGAGACGATGAGGCATGGTAACGTCCGCCCTGCACGGTCGGGATACCACTTCACCTGGGGGCCGTGCGAGCCGAGGGCCGTCGACACGAAGATCGTGCCCGGCACATGCGGGTCCGCCTCGTCGAGGTTCGACATCTCGATCGGATGATCCTCGATGAAATCAGCCGGCGGCGTCCGCCTTCGGAAGGCGAGCGGGTGGCTGAGGCGCATTGGCTCGACTCTCAGGGGACCGTCGATTCCCATGCGGACCGTTGGAAGGTGGCGAGCGGCTTGGCAAGACCGGAAGACGGCGATGCCCCACGCTGCGACGGCAGGATGCACGCCTCCGCCTTGTCCCCCCTGTCCGGCGGGCTAGATTGTCGTGCATGGAAAAACCGGGTGCTCCGCACGAGCCTGCGACCTCCGAGACCGTGCTCAAGGTCTGCGCGCTCGCCGGCCTGAAGGAGATCGGGGCCGCGGCCTGGGACGCCTGCGCCACGTCGGCCGAGACGCTGGGCTCGGGCGACGAGACCCACAACCCCTTCGTCAGCCACGCCTTCCTCTCGGCCCTCGAGGATTCGGGCTGCGTCTCGCGCCGGACCGGGTGGCTTCCGTTGCACGTCTCGGTGGAGCGCGACGACACGCTGCTCGGGGTCGTGCCGTGCTACCTGAAATCCCACAGCCAGGGCGAATACATCTTCGACCACGGCTGGGCCGACGCCTTCGAGCGCGCCGGCGGGAGCTACTACCCGAAGCTGCAGGTGAGCGTGCCGTTCACCCCCGTCACCGGCCCGCGTTTCCTGATCGCGCCCGGCGCCGACCCGGAGACCGCGACGGCCGCCCTGGTCGCCGGCCTGCGGGCGCTGCGGTCCGAGACCAAGGCCTCCTCGATCCACGTCACCTTCATGCAGGAGCCGGAATGGGAGCGGGCGGGCGCCGCCGGCTTCCTCCAGCGCACCGACCAGCAGTTCCACTGGGAGAACGCCGGCTACGCGGGCTTCGACGACTTCCTCGCGGCGCTCGCCTCGCGCAAGCGCAAGAGCATCAAGCGCGAGCGGCGCGACGCGCTGTCGCCCGGCATCACGGTGGAGCACCTGACCGGGGCCGACCTCACCGAGGCGCATTGGGACGCGTTCTACGAATTCTACACCGACACCGGCGCGCGCAAATGGGGCCGGCCCTACCTCAACCGGCGCTTCTTCTCGCTCCTGTCCGAGCGGATGCCCGAGCGCGTGCTTCTCATCATGGCCAAGCGCGAGGGCCGCTACGTCGCCGGCGCGATCAACCTGATCGGCGACACGGCGCTCTACGGCCGGAACTGGGGCTGCATCGAGGAGCACCCGTTCCTGCATTTCGAGGTCTGCTACTATCAGGCGATCGACTTCGCGATCGCGCGCGGCCTGAAGCGGGTCGAGGCCGGGGCGCAGGGCGAGCACAAGCTCGCCCGCGGCTACCGGCCGGTGCTGATGCACTCCGCGCACGACATCGCCGACCCGTCGTTGCGCCGCGCGGTGGCCGACTACTTGCAGCGCGAGCGCGCCCATGTCGAAGCCATGGTCGACGAGCTCGACACCCTGACGCCGTTCCGACGGCCCAGCCCGGAAGAGTCCTGACGCCCATGAGCCCGATCGATCGCATCACGACCTACGCCGACGCGTTGACCGCGCTCCGCCGCGACCTGCACGCCCATCCCGAGATCGGGTTCGAGGAGGTGCGCACCTCGGGCATCGTCGCCGACCTGCTCGAGGGCTTCGGCATCGAGGTCCATCGCAACGTCGGCGGCACCGGCGTCGTCGGCATCCTGAAGGGCCGCAGCGACAACGGCCGTCGCATCGGCCTGCGCGCCGACATGGACGCGCTGCCGATCGAGGAGGAGACCAACCTCCCCTATCGCTCGACCATCCCCGGCAAGATGCACGCCTGCGGGCACGACGGCCACACCACCATGCTCGTCGGCGCCGCCCGGTACCTCGCCGAGACCCGCGACTTCGACGGCACGGCGGTGTTCGTGTTCCAGCCGGCGGAAGAGGGGCTGGGCGGCGCCCGCGCCATGCTCGCCGACGGGCTGTTCGAGCGCTTTCCCTGCGACGAGATCTACGGCCTGCACAACCAGCCGAGCGGCCCGCACGGCATGATCAAGCTGCGCCCCGGCCCGATCATGGCGGCGGCCGACTTCTTCGACATCCACGTGAAGGGCCGCGGCATCCACGCGGCGCAACCGCACAGCGGCATCGACCCGATCGTCGTCGGCACGGCCCTGGCGCAGGCGCTGCAGTCGATCGTCTCGCGCAACGCCGACCCGCTCAAGTCGATCGTGCTGTCGATCACCCAGTTCAACGCCGGCTCGGCCTACAACGTCATCCCCGACACCGCGCACATGGCCGGCACGATCCGCACCTTCGACCGCGACCTGCGCAAGCTCAGCCACGACCGGATGCGGGAGCTCGCCAAGGGCTACGCCGCGGCCTACGGCGCCGAGATCACGGTCGACATCCAGGACAAGTTCTCGGTGCTGGAGAACGCCCCCGACCAGACCCAGGCCGCGATCGACACCGCGACCGAGCTGTTCGGGCCCGAGCGGGTCGACCTCAATTCCAGCCCGAAGATGGGCAGCGAGGACTTCGCCGACATGGCGATGGCGGTGCCCGGCGCCTATGCCTGGATCGGCGCCTCGACCGGAGCCGGGCTGCACAACCCGGGCTACAATTTCGACGACACGATCATCCCGATCGGGTCCGCGTACCTGGCCCGCCTCGTCGAGCGGCGGACGGCGGCCCGATGACGCTGTTCGACTTCGCGCCGAAGGGCGCCGACGGCGCTCCGCATCCCCTCGCGCAGTACCGCGGCAAGGTCGTGCTCGTCGTCAACACCGCCTCGAAATGCGGGTTCACCCCGCAATACGAGGGGCTGGAGGCCTTGTGGAAGAAGCACCGCGCGGCCGGGCTCGTGGTGCTCGGGTTCCCCTGCAACCAGTTCGGCGCGCAGGAGCCGGGAAACGCCACCGAGATCGCCCAGTTCTGCAGCCTGACCTACGACGTGAGCTTCCCGCTGCTGGCGAAGGTCGAGGTCAACGGGGCGGGCGCCGACCCGGTCTACCGGCATCTCAAGAGCGAGAAGCCCGGCCTCCTCGGCACGGCCGGCATCAAGTGGAACTTCACGAAATTCCTCGTCGGCCGCGACGGCCGGGTGATCGGCCGCTATCCGCCGACCGCCAAGCCCGCGTCGCTCGAGCGCGACATCGCGGCAGCCCTCGCCGCCTGAGACGTCGGCGCGCCGCGAACGGTCTCGGCCGTTTGCGGCGGGCGTCAGCCGTCCCGGAAGGTTCTCTCGAAGGGTGGCGCGCGCTTTGCCGCCGTGTTCCCTTGATCGCCGGCATATGGCGCTCGATGGATCGTGAGGCGGCGGGGTCATGAGAGATTCGTCCACCGACGCGGGGCTCGACCGGATCGACCTGAAGATCCTGCGCCTGCTGCAGGCGGACGGGCGGATGGGCAACGCCGAGATCGCCAAGCGCGTGAGCACCAGCGCGGCGACCTGCCATCGTCGGACGCAGCGGCTGTTCGCGGAGGGCTACGTCAAGGCGGTCCGCGCCCAGGTGGCGCCGGACAAGGTCGGCCTCGGCGCGCTGGTGATCGTCGGCGTGGTGCTCGACCGCTCGACGCCGGAGAGCTTCACGGCCTTCGAGGCGGCGGCCCGCGCCATGCCGACCGTGCTCGACTGCCACCTGGTGGCGGGCGATTTCGACTACTTCCTCAAGATCCGGGTGCGCGACATGGCGGATTTCAACCGCCTGCACAGCAGCACGCTGATCGCGCTGCCCGGCGTGCGCCAGACGCGGACGTTCTTCGTGATGAAGGAGGTCGTCGACAACGCGCCGCTGGCCCTGTGACGCGGAGCGCCGCATGCCGGTCGGGCCGGGGCCTATGAGCGTGGGCCTCCCCTGCCCGCGACCGGGCCGGACCTCCGCTCGCCTTCGGGGTGCGGGGCGCCCGAGGTCAGGCGTCCGCTGCGGCGATGCGCCGTGCGGGGCGGCTGACGTACCGGGATCCGGCGAGCAGGAAACGCCAGGGCGTCTCGGCGCCGCGCGTGATGCCGATGCGCCGGTCGACGACGACGGGCACCGGCCGGCCCCGAGGCGCGAAGCGGAACGGCGGGCCCGCGAGGGAACGACCATCGAGCGCATCGGTGACGCCCAGCGCCTGGCACAGGCGGCCGGGCCCCGCGCACAACAGCCGCGGTTCCGCCGTGGCACGGCGCGCCTGCATCGCCGCGATGCCCTGCGTGGGCTCGATGGCGCGCAGCAGCACCGCGCTGCCGGGCTCGCACACGAGGTTGAGGCACCAGTGCAGGCCGTAGGAGCGATAGACGTAGGCGTGGCCGGGCGGCCCGAACATGCTGGCGTTGCGCTTCGTCGGCCCCCGGAAGCTGTGGGACGCCGGATCGGCGCGGTCGTAGGCCTCGGTCTCGACGACGAGGCCGCCGACCGCCTCGACGAAGAGTCGCGCGCCGATCAGATCCTGCGCGACGGCGGCCGCGGGGCGGTCGAAGAAAGCCTCGAGCATGGATGCGCAATCCTCTGGGGAGCCGCGACGCGCCCGCTGTCGCGGGACACCCCGGTGTCTCGCTCGTCGTCGCCGAGCCGCGATCCGGACCCGACCCCGCCGATCGAGGGGATCCGCGGAGGACCCGCACGCGGCCGTTCATGGTCTGCCGCCTCCGGCCGGTCCCGGCCGGGGGCGCGCGGTCAGGCCGCCGACATCGGCATCCCGGATTCCGGGTGGAACGAGGTGAAGCGATCCTGCGCGTCGAGCGGCACGTCCAGGGTGCAGCGAAGCCCCGAGCGGTCGAACTCGAGCTGCACCGTCCCGCCGAGCTCATGGCCGATGCCGCCGTTGATCAGCCGCGTGCCGTAGCCGCGCCGCTGCGGCGCGACGACCGGCGGGCCGCCGCTCTCGCGCCAGTCCAGCACGAGCCGGCGCGTGCCGCCCTCCGCGGTCGCGGTCCGCCACGCGATGTCGACGCGCCCGGTCCCGCCGGACAGGGCGCCGTACTTGGCGGCGTTCGTGGTCAGCTCGTGCAGCGCCATGCCGAGCGCCAGCACGTAGCGCGGCGGAAGGTCGACCTCCGGGCCGTCGAGCCGGAAGCGGTCGGCCTGGCCCTCGCTGAACGGCGCCAGCTCGTTCTCCAGCACCGTCCGGAGCGGGGCGCCCGCCCAGTCGTCGCGCGAGAGCAGGTCGTGGGTCTTCGACAGGGCGATGATGCGCCCCTCCAGCCGCTCGCCGGTCTCGTCGGTGCGGCGCGACTGGCGGGCCAGCGACTGCACCGTGGTGAGGGTGTTGCGGACCCGGTGGTTGAGCTCGTGCAGCATCATCGTCTGCCGTTCCTGCAGGAGATGGCTGCGCGCGATCTCCGAGCGCAGCTCGCCCTCGTGCTTCTGTAGCGAGATCGCCATGGCGTCGAACGCCTCGCCGAGCTGCCCGAACTCGGACGGGCCGGACAGGCTCGACCGCGCGCCGAGGTCCCCGAGCCGCCAGGCGGACGCGGCCTGCAGCAGGCGGCGCACCGGACGGCGGATGAAGGCGCGCCCCGCCAGCAGCGCCGCGACGAGGGCGCCGAGGGCGCCGAGGACGATGAGGATGACGCCGCGCTGCGTCGCCGCGTCGATGTCGGCGAAGGCGGCCGTGGGCGAAAGGCCGACCGCGACGGTCACGCCTTCGAGGTCGTCCGGCGTGACGGCCGCGATTCCGGTGATCCGCATCGTCCCGCGCAGGCCCGCCAGGTCGATCACCTTGCCGCGGTTCTCCGAGAGCGCCGACCAGAACGGCTGCGGCAGCGGCTTGCCGACCCATGCGGCGTGGTCGGGCAGGCGGAGCAGGATGACGCCGTCCCGATCCGCGACGATCAGCGCGGCGTCGGGAGGCAGCCCGGCCCGGGCCTGGTGTCCGGCGAGGTGGTCCAGGTCGATGCTGGCCACCACGACGCCGGTCGGCCGGCCGCCGGCTCCCGGGATGGCCTGGGCGAACTGCCAGGTCGGCTTGCGGGTGATCCGCCCCGTCACGAAGCCGCCGACCGCGAAGCCGCCCGTGCGCATCGCGTCCCGGAAGTAGCCGCGGTCGGCCAGGGTGTAGGCGCCGCGCGGGGAGCCGAGGGTGTTGCAGACGATGGTGCCGCCGGCATCCGCCACCCCGAAGAAGAACGCGCCCGGGACCTTCCCGAGCAGGGTCCTGAGATAGGCCCTGCAGGTGTCGGGGTCCTTGCCCTGGATCTCCGGGACCTCGGCCAGGATGCCGAGAACCTGTCGGGTGCCGCGCCCGAACTGGCCGAGGTCGGCGGCGACGCTGCGGGCGGCGCGCATCGCCTCGTCGCGCACGGCCTCGCCCCGCGCGGCGCGCAACGCGAACTCGTTGTAGCCCTGGATCGCGAGGGCGGGCACGAGCGCGAGCGTGACGAGGCCGACGATGCGTTTGGTCAGCGACATGACGGGATCGGCCGAGCGCTCGGGCTGCGCGCGATGGGCATCGCGGCGCGGTGACCGCACAGATAGGCCGGTCGGCCGCCGCGCCAAGGCGCGATGCACGCGCGGGCCGCGCCCGCCCGCACCTCAGGCCGCGGCGGCATCGGGGATCTCCTGCATCGACGCGAGGGGGGCCTCCAGCCGGCAGACGAGGCCCGTCCGTGCGTAGGTGAGCGTGACCTCTCCGCCGACCTCGGCGGCAAAGCTGCGCTCGATCAGGCGCGATCCGAAGCCGCGGCGCGCCGGCTGGACCAGGATCGGCGGGCCGCCCTGCTCGGACCAGACCAGGGAGAACCGCGGGGCGTCGCCGGCATGGGCCACGTGCCAGCGCAGGTCGACGACGCCCGCGTCGTTCGAGAGCGCGCCGTACTTGGCGGCGTTGGTGGCGAGCTCGTGAAGGGACAGGGCGAGCGACAGGGCGGGCTTGGCCGCCAGGAGCACGTTGGGCCCGCTGGTGCGCAGGCGCGCGGCCATCGCCCCGAGATGCACGCTCAGAGCCCCGTCCACGACGTCCCCGATCGGGGCGGCCGTCCAGCTCGCGGCGGTCAGGATGTCGTGCGCGCGGCCGAGCGAGATCAGCCGGGCGGCGAACGCCTCCCGCATCTCGTTGACGTCGGTCGAGCCGCGCAGGGTCTGGCTAGCGATGGCCTGCACCAGGGCGAGGGTGTTCTTGACCCGGTGCTGCAGCTCGCCGGTCAACAGGCGCTGGTGCTCCTCGGCCTTCCGGCGCTCGGAGATGTCGAGCATGGCGCCGATCATCCGAACCGCCCGGCCGGTCGCGTCGCGGATGACGTAACCCCGGTCGAGGACGTAGGCGTAGGAGCCGTCCGCGCGCAGGAAGCGATACTCGTCGGTCCAGGCCGTGCCGGTGCCGTCGATGATCGCGTGGATGGCGGCGTCGACGCGCCCGCGGTCCTCGGGATGGATCTGCCCGATCCACCAATCCCCCGTCGGGTCGACGGCGTCCGGGGCGTGGCCGTAGGCAGCCTGGAGCGCCTCGTTCCACAACACGTGATTGCTGGCGAGGTCCCAATCCCAGATCGCGTCGTTGGTGGCGCGCGATGCCAGCCGATAGCGCTCCTCGGTCTCGCGCAGGACCTGCTCGGCCCGCCGCGCGACGGTGATGTCGCGCGCCGTCCCGATGAGCCGCAGCGGCCGCCCGTCCTCGAACAGGGTCTGCCCCTTGGCGGACACCCAGCGCTCGATGCCGTCCTCCGGCGCCACGGTGCGGTAGGTGATGTCGTAGGTCCCGTCGCCCGCCGGATCGATCGCGGCGCCGACCGCCGCGTCCGCCGCGGCGCGGTCGTCCGGGTGCAGGCGGGCGAGGTAGACGTCGAGGTTCACCGCGGCATCGGGGCCGAGGCCGAAGAAGGAGCGCGTGCGTGCATCCCACTTCAGGACGTCGGCGACGAGGTCGTAGTCGAAGATCCCGGTTCCCGTCGCCTCGACGGCGAGGCGCAGCTGCTCGCGCGCGCGGCGCAGGTCCTCCTCCACCTGGCGGCGGTCGTGGATGTCGCTGGTGCTGCCGAGCCAGCCCACGACCGATCCGGCGCCGTCCCACATCGGCTCGGCCCGGATCAGGAACCAGCGATAGGCGCCGTCGGCCCGACGCAGCCGCGCCTCCGTGTCGTAGACGGTCTCGCGGGTGCGCGCCGCCTCCCACGTCTCCAACAGCCCCGGCCGGTCGTCGGGATGGATCGCTTCGGCCCAGCCGAGCGGCAGCGTGTGTTCCGGCGTCTGCCCGGTATAGGCGTACCAGCGGTCGTTCAGGTAGCTGAGGCTGCCGTCGGGATTGCCGAACCAGATCACGGTCGGCGCGAGCTGGGTCAGGGTCTGGAAGCGCGCCTCGGCGACCTTGCGCTCGTGGATGTCGAGCGAGGTGCCGATCCAGCTGCGCACGGTCCCGTCCGCATCGCGGATCGGGCGTGCGCGGGACAGGAACCAGCGGTACATCCCGTCGGCCCGCCGCAGCAGGAACTCCACCTCGTAGTCCCGGCCGTCGCGGGAGGCGGCGAGCCAGGCGCGACGGGTCGCGTCGCGGTGGTCGGGGTGGATCACGCCCATCCAGCTCGTCTCCCCGGTCTCGTTCGCGGGCAGTCCGGTATAGGCGTACCAGTAGGCGTTGCAGTAGGTGACGTTGCCGTCGATGTCGCCGAACCAGACCACCTGAGGGCTGACCTCGACGAGGGAGCGGTAGCGCAGCTCGCTCGCCTCCAGCGCCGCACCGGCGTCGCGTTCCCGGGTCCGGTCGCGCAGGATCTTGAGGAATCCGACGGTTCGCCCGTCGTCCGACCGGAGGGGCATCATCTTGCCCGAGGCCCAGAACCGGCTGCCGTCCTTGCGCACGTGCCAGCGCTCGTCGGGCGCGCTGCCGTTCTTTTCCGCGAGCCGCATCTCGATCTCCGGCCGCCCGCTCGCGCGATCGTCCGGCGTGAAGAACGCGTCCACCGCCCGGCCCAGCATCTCGGCTTGGGTCCAGCCGAGGGTGCGCTCGGCGCCCGTGTTCCAGCGGGTCACGCGGCCCGCCGCGTCGGTCGCGACGATGGCGTAGTCCGTGGCGCCGTCGACGATGCGCTCGTGCAGGAGGCGCTGCTCCTCCTGCGCCCGCAGCGACCGGCGCAGCTCCATCTGCGCCATGGTCTGGCGCGCGAGGCGGGCGAGGCCCTTGCGCTGGCGCTCGGTCAGCTGGTGCGGCTTGGTATCGAGGACGCAGACCGTGCCGATGGGATGGCCGTCGGCGGTCTTGAGCAGGGCGCCGGCGTAGAAGCGCAGGCCCGGGTCCCCGACGACGAGCGGGTTGGCCTCGAAGCGCGGGTCGTGGCGCGCGTCGGGGACGTAGAGGAAGTCCTCCTGCAGGATTGCCTGCCGGCAGAACGAGCTCTCCAGCGGCGTCTCGCGGACGCCGAGCCCGACCTCGGCCTTGAAGAACTGGCGCCCGTCGCCGATCAGGTTGACGACCCCGATCGGCACCTCGCACAGCTCGGCGGCCGCTTCCGCGATTTCGTCGAAATCCTGCTCGCGCGGCGTATCGAGCATGCGATAGCGATCGAGGGCGCCGAGACGCGCGGCCTCCGTCTCGCGGGCGGGGGGACGATTCATGTCACCGATTTTATCTGGAACGGTCTGGTCGGTCTCTCAGAGTCGGTGCGCGACGGCGGAAATATGACCGCTCGCCTGTCGTTCCGACCGGTGGGCGATCGTCGAGCGCCGCCGCTCGACGCTTCGAACTCGCACGCCCGCTCGGCCGCGTCGCACGGTCTTTTCGGTACAATCCGCCCCGAAAGCCGACGCGCCGGTCGGGGGGGGCGCCCACCCGACCCGAGACGGCCCGGCGTCTCGATACGGGACAGCCGGGCATGGTCCGATCCTACGCGCGCTTAAATCCGATCGCGGTATCCCGCATCCGGGCCGCGTCGCGTTTCGGCCCAGGCTGGTGAGATCCGGGGTTCCCCCGCCCCGTGAGCGGATCGGGGCGGGGCCGAACCGAGGGCGGCCGGCGTTCCAGGGCCGAGGCGGCCCGGTCGAGGACGCGGCATCTCGCCCGGTCGGGCAACTTCCGCGAGTCGCCCCACGTTTGAGGGCATGACCCAGCAACCTCCGCTTCGGTTCGACCCCTCCTTCGAGACCGTCCCGGCGGACGAGGACGAGATCCAGCGGGGCCTGACCGAGGCCATGCTCTCGATCCAGCGGAAGACGCATGCCGACACCGGCTACGCCCACCGGGCCGTCCACGCCAAGGCGCACGGCTACCTGAAGGCACGATTCGAGGTCCTGCCCGGCCTTCCGCCGGCCCTCGCCCAGGGCCTGTTCGCGGCGCCGGCCAGCTACGAGGCGATCCTGCGGTTCAGCACCACGCCGGGCGACATCCTCGACGACCGGGTGTCCACCCCGCGGGGGGCCGCCCTCAAGGTCCTGGGCGTTCCCGGCCCGCGCCTGCCGGGCAGCGAGGGCGAGACCACCCAGAACTACGTGCTCGGCAACTCGCCCGCGTTCCAGATCGGCACCGCCGAGGGCTTCCTGCGGCAGCTCAGGCCGCTGGCCGCGACCACCGGGCGTGCCGAGCCCCTCAAGCGGGCGGTGTCGGCCGTGACGCGCACCGCGGAGGCCGCGCTCGAGATGGTCGGGGGCAAGTCCGCCACGCTGACCACCCTGGCCGGCCAGGCGAAGACCCATCTTCTGGGCGACAGCTTCTTCTCCCAGGCCGCGCTCCTGCATGGCGCGTATTTCGGCAAGGTGGCGCTTTCGCCGGTCTCCTCCGACCTCGTCGCCCTGTCGGAGCGGCCCCTCGACCTCGCCGGCCGTCCCGACGGGATCCGCGAGGCCGTCCGGGACTTCTTCCGCACCTGCCCGGCCGTCTGGGAGCTGCGGGTGCAGCTGGCGACGGACATCGAGGCGATGCCGGTCGAGGACGCCGCGGCGATGTGGTCCGAGGACGAGAGCCCCTATCGCCCCGTCGCCCGCATCACCGCCGCGCCGCAGGACACGTGGTCGGACGCGATGCGCGCCGCCGTCGAGGACCGCCTGGCCTTCAATCCGTGGACCGGCCTGGCCGCGCACCGGCCGCTCGGCTCGATCATGCGAGCCCGGCGCCCGGCCTACGCCGCCGCCCGCGAATACCGGTCCCGCAACAACCGGGTCGAGATCGCCGAGCCGACGGCCTTTCCCGTCGCCTGAGGCCTCTTCCTCCGCCGGCCGGTCAAGCCGACGGCACGGAAGGCCGGCTCAGGCGGCGAGCGCCCCGGGATGATCCGCCGCGATCCACCGCCCGCGCCCGCCGCCCTTGGCGGCATACAGCGCGCGGTCGGCCCGGTTCAGGACCTCCTGCGGATCGGCCCCGACCTCCGGCGCATGGGCGATGCCGACGGAGATCCCGATCTCCGCGCTGCCGCCGGACAGGCGGTAGGGGCGGCCGACCTCCGCGACGATCCGAGACGCCAGGGCGCGCGCCCGTTCGGGCGTCGCGTCGACCTCCAGCAGCACGGCGAATTCGTCGCCGCCGAGACGATAGGCGCTCGCCTGCCCTTCGATGGCCTGGCGAAGGCGGTCCGCGACCCGAGCCAAGAGCGTATCGCCGGCGGCGTGGCCCATCGTGTCGTTCACGGACTTGAAGCGATCGAGGTCGAGGTAGAACACCGCGCAGGGCTCGCCCGTGCCGCCCGGCCGGCGGCAGGCGCGATCGAGCTGCGTGCCGAAGCTGGCGCGGTTCGGCAGGCCGGTCAGGCCGTCATGCGCCGCGGTCCAGGCGACGGCGCGCCGTGCCAGGATCTTGTCGATGACGGTGCCCTCCAGGTGCAGGCAGGCTTCGGCGTAGGCCACCAGCATCAGGATCAGGAACCAGCCTCCGAACCAGCAGCCGAATTCCGGCCGCCGGGTCAGGGCGACGATGCAGGCGATCAGCATGATGTAGGCGGTCGTCACCGGGATCCACGGGATCACGGAGGAGCGGGTCGCCGCGCCGACGCAGAAGCTGAGGATGATGCCGAAGAACAGGATGAAGAAGTCCAGGCGGTCGATCGCTGCGGCGCGCAGCGCGAGCAGGGCGAGGCAGATCCCGGTGCCGACCATCATCGCGCCGAAGGTCCGGCCGCAGGCCCGCGCGACGCGAAACGTCATGTCCTGCGTCCGCGTGCGCTTGAACCGCCGGATCGAGGCGACGCGGCAGAGGGTGGCGGCGGATGCGAGCGCGCCCAGCGCCGCCTCGACGAGGCCGCCGGTCGCGAGCGCGAAGGCGAGGCTGGCCGCCGACACGGTGATCGCGAGGATCGCCACCTGCGGCAGGGACGAGTACAGCAGGAAGACGAGCTCGGTCTGCACGTCGTCGGGCAGGTCCTGGCGGCTCGTGAGTCTGCGTGTCATGCCTTACTATCGCGGGCAAGGTCTTTCGAAATGGTAGCCGCGATTTGACAGTCGCGAGGCGTCAAGCGAGCCTACAGAGGCCTGATTTGTCGGATGTGCGATAGATCAGGCGACCATCAAGCCGGCGCCGGCCCGTGGGGCGCGTCGTCGTCGGCGGCGTCCCGGCGGTCCCTCAGGCGCCGGGGCCGTCGGCTGCCAGGCGGCGCGCGATCGCCTCGAACATCCCGGTATCCTCGCCCACCATGGCGCCCATCGCGGCCATGCGCTGGACCACGGTCGCGGTGATCTCCTCCTCGACCGTGCCCTCGGCATAGGCGTAGTGGATCGTCGCCGCCTGCCCGTCCCGGTGGCAGCGTCCCTCGATCTGGGCGAGCTGGATCGCGCTGTGGCGCATGTCGTGGATCACCAGGGCCCGCGTGCGCTCGCCGCCCGGCAGCTCGTCCTGATGGAGCGAGATCGACTCCGTCACCGTGAACACGACGGCGTCGAGCCGACCGGTCTGGAAGGCCCAGCGCACCGCCTCGTTCGCCTCGGCATCCTGCCGCCCGTCGATGGTGCCGACCTGCCAGCCGCGCTGCTCCAGGGCCGCCTGCAGCGCCGCACCGGTCTCGAGGAACGCCACGGAGATCGCGACCTGCTCGCCCGCGCCGAGGAGAAGCTCGGCGAAGTCGCACGTTCCCGCCACGCGCAGCAGGCTCGCCTTCTGCCGGAAGCGCAGATCCGCCGCCCACCCGGCCGGGCGCCGGTGGCTGCCGCCGAGCAACCCGAATTCCTGGCGGAACGCGCGCCACGTCGCCTGGTACAGGCGGCGGGCCTCCGCCGTCAGGGCCGTCGGCGCCAGGGCGCGCTGAACCTCCGGCCAGCCTGCGATGTCGCCCGGGCGCCGCCGCAGCCCGATCGCGCGCGGGCCGGTGTAGAGCAGGTCGGCCATGACGGCGCAGTCGCGCGCATTGCTGGTCCACGACCAGTTCACCCAACGGCCCTTGGCCCGGCCGATCCCGAGGCGCTGCATCAGCGTCCGGAACTCGGCGAGGGTCGCGGTCGGCGCGTCGGCCGCCTCGCCGAGGAGGCGTCCGAGATAGGAGAGCTCGTGGGGCGCCTGCCCGGCCGTCGCGCTCACGTAGCCGGTGAACACCGCCGCGTCGGCCAGGTGGCGGCACACCAGGCTCTGCTGGCTGTAGGGATTGCGCAGCCGGTGACTCTCGTCGAACACGACGAGGGGCCAGGTCTGGCGCAGGCTTCCGTTCTTGGCCAGCGCGTTGTTCCTGGCGCGCGCCGACCGGCGGGGGCTCGCGGGCGGCGGCGCCATCAGGGACTTGGTGCGCTCGTAGTTCACGAGGGTCACCGCCTTCTCCGGCAATCCCGAACCGGCGATCGTGCGACGCCACTGCGGCATCGCGCCCTTCGGGCAGACGATCAGCACCTCGCCCTCGGGCATTCGCGCGAGCGCGCTCCAGATCGAGAGCGTCTTGCCCAGGCCGGTCGCGTCGCCGAGCAGGAAGCCCGGACGGCCGGCGGCCCGCGCGGCCAGGATCGCGTCGGCGGCCGCGGCCTGATGCGGGCGCGGGACCAGCGTCGCCTGGAAGCGGGGCGCCGGCGCGCCGGCGAGGGCGATGCCGTCGGGGTGCTTATCCACCCTGTCGTGACCGCGCGACGCTGTTCGCACCGGAACCCGTTTGCCTTCGACGGATTTCAGAACATATCATGAACGAGATTCGACCCGGTCGCTCAGGGAGTTGCACCGCCATGGCACGCTACCGTTTCCATTGCACGAACGGCCTGGAATGCGTCGTCGACACGGTCGGCAAGGACATCCGCTTGCCGGACAGGCTGGCCGCCAAGGCGCGCGGTGTCGCCGAAGCCCTGATGGTCACGCTCGACGGGCAGACGGATTGGGCGGAGTGGCAGGTGAGCGTGCACGATCTGAAGGGACGCAAGGTGCTGGCGCTTCCCTTCCGGCCGCCCGGCGACCACCTCCGGCAGGACATCTGAGCTTACGGCGTCGCCTCTCGCGCAAGCGGCCTTCGTCGCCCCGGGCGATGGATGCCACCGCGCATGGCGCCGTCGCATGGCGGCGCGAGGCGCGACGAGATCCCGAACGGAGTGACGCCATGACGAGCCTTCCCCAGCTTCCGCCCGAGGCGTTCCGCAAGCGGGACCAGGCGCCGGACGCCCTGTTCTACGCCCAGCCCCGGTTCGTCACCCACATCGACGACGCGGCGATCGCGGCCGTGACGGACCTCTACCGCGCCCTGCTCCCGGCCGGCGGCCGCCTCCTCGACCTGATGTCGAGCTGGGTCAGCCACCTGCCTCCGGAGATCGCCTACGCCGCCGTGATCGGGCACGGCCTCAACGGGCGCGAGCTCGCGGCCAATCCCCGCCTGACGGCCTCGTTCGTGCAGGATTTCAACGGCGACCCGGCCCTGCCGTCGGAGGCGGGCAGCATCGACGCCGTCCTCGTCTGCGTCGGCGTGCAGTACCTGCAGGATCCGGTCGCCGTGCTGCGCGAGGCCGCGCGGGTGCTGCGCCCGGACGCGCCCGTGATCATCACCTTCTCGAATCGCTGCTTTTCGACCAAGGCCGTGGCGATCTGGCAGGCGCTCGGCGGCGACGATCAGGCGCGGCTGATCGATCTCTATCTCCGCCAGGCCGGCTTCCCGACCGTCGAAACCCGTGTCGTCCTGCCGGAAGGCGGCCCGGGCGATCCGCTGCGCGCCGTGATCGGCCGGACCGCGCCGTAGAGCGCGGCGCGAGGATCGGGCTTCGGTCCCGCCCGCACGCTTCGGCGGCCCGTGACGGGAGCGGTCGCGACGCCTTCAGACCCTGCGTCGACCGAAGGCTCGCAGGACGGCGGGAACGCCGCCGGCCGACAGGCTCGGAGCGCGTGCGCGCCGCCGATCCGCCGGATCGCAGAAATGCTGATGGCGGGCCTCAACCCGTTGTCGCGGCAGCGTTATCGCGGCCGGACCTCACCTGACGATCGACCACCAGGAAAGCCTGGTGGAGCTGAGCGGGATCGAACCGCTGACCTCCGCAGTGCGATTGCGGCGCTCTCCCATCTGAGCTACAGCCCCGTCCAAGGCGCCAGCCTTTTAGGCTTGCGCCGATCGAACTGTCAATTCCCGATTCCCGCTGCCGTCGCGTCGCCGTTCCGGCGTCCCGCGCGGGCGCACGAGGACACGTGTTTCGCGCATGAATTCCTTGATCTGGCTCTTCGACACCGTCGTCCAGCTCTTCATCTACGTCCTCATCGCCAGCGCGATCCTAAGCTGGCTCGTCGCCTTCAACGTGGTGAACGTGCGCAACCCGATCGTCTCGCAGATCGGCGAGGTGCTCTACCGGATCACCGAGCCGGTGCTGCGCCCGATCCGCAACCTGTTGCCGAACCTCGGCGGCGTCGACATCTCGCCGATCATCCTGATCCTGCTGCTGCTGTTCGTGAGCCGCCTGCTGCACGAGTTCGTGCCGGCCGACCCCTACGTCTACGCCCGCTGACGGCCGGTCCCGCGATCCTCAGGATCGTGGGACCCGCGCGCCGGCGGCCGACCCGCCGCACACCGTCCTCGAAACCGTCGCGCCCGGACGCGGAGATCCCCGAGCCCCATGAAGACCAATCCCGGCCGCTTCTTCGAGGATTACCGCCTCGGCGAGACCATCCGCCACGCCACGCCCCGCACGGTCACCACCGGCGACGTCGCGCTCTACACCGCCCTCTACGGCCCGCGCTTCGCGGTGCAGTCGTCGGACGCGTTCGCGCAAGGCATCGGCTACCCGCGCAGCCCGCTCGACGACCTGCTCACCTTCCACGTGGTGTTCGGCAAGACCGTGCCGGACATCTCGCTCAACGCGCTGGCCAACCTCGGCTACGCCGAGGGCGGGTTCCGCCGTCCGGTCTATCCGGGCGAGACCCTGTCCACCGTCTCCGAGGTGATCGGCCTCAAGGAGAGCTCGAACCGCCAGACCGGCGTCGTCTACGTGCGCTCGACCGGCTCGGACGCCAAGGGCGAGACCGTGCTGAGCTATTGCCGCTGGGTGCTGGTGCGCAAGCGCGACCCGCAAGCCGCGGTCGCCGAGGAGCACGTGCCGAGCTTCGCCAAGGTGGTCGACCCGGCCGACCTCGCAGGCGCCCTGCCCCCGCTCGACGTCTCGGCCTACGATCTCGACCTCGCCGGCAGCCCGCATCGGTTCTCCGATTACGCGGTCGGCGAGAAGATCGACCACGTCGACGGCATGACCGTCGAGGAGGCCGAGCACCAGATCGCGACGCGCCTCTACCAGAACACGGCCAAGGTGCATTTCGACGCGCTGAGCGGCAAGGAGACCCGCTTCGGCCGGCGCCTGATCTACGGCGGCCACGTGATCTCGCTGGCCCGCGCCCTGAGCTTCAACGGGCTCGCCAACGCCTTCGCCATCGCGGGCATCAACGCCGGCCGGCACGTGGCGCCGCTGTTTGCCGGGGACACGGTCTACGCCTGGAGCGAGGTGCTCGACACGGCCGAGACCGGTCGCGGCGACGTCGGCCTGCTGCGGCTGCGCACGGTCGCCACCAAGAACCAGCCCTGCGCCGCGCATCCCGGCCGCGAGGGCGACGGCTACCACCCGAGCGTCATCCTCGACCTCGACTACTGGGCCTTCATGCCGAAGTGACGGCCCGCCCCGGGCGCGTCCCGCACCGGCTTCAGGCGCTGCGGGAGAAGGCTTTGGCGGGAACGGGCTCGGCGAGGCGACGTCCCAGGAGATCGCCCGGCACCGGCCGGCCGTAGCGGTACCCTTGCGCGTAGCGGCAGCCCATGCCCATCAGCGCCGCCTCCTGCTCCGGCGTCTCGATCCCCTCGGCGATGACGATCAGGTCGAGGCTGCGGCCGATGTCGAGCACCGCCTTCACGATGGTCGCGTCGTGGGCGTCGTGGAGCACGTCGCGGACGAAGCCGCGGTCGATCTTCAGCTTGGTGAGCGGGAAGCTCTTGAGGGTGGAGAGCGAGGCGTAGCCGGTGCCGAAATCGTCGAGCGCGATGCCGACGCCGAGGGCCCGCAGGCGCCGCAGCGGCTCCAGCGTGGCGGGTGCGTCGGCCAGCGCGATCATCTCCGTCACCTCCAGCTCCAGGATCTCCGGCGGCAGCCGGTGCCGCGCCAGGGCCTGGATCACCACCTCGGCTAGGGTGCCGGCGCGGATCTGCGCGTCGAACAGGTTCACCGCCACGCCGATCCGCGGCAGGCCGGCCTTGCGCCACGCGGCCGCCTGGCGGCAGGCCTCGTCGAGGCACCACTGGCCGAAGCGGGTCGCCAGGGTGCTCGCCTCGATCGCCGGCAGGAACTCGGCCGGCGCGAGCAGCCCGCGGGTCGGGTGGTTCCAGCGGATCAGGGCCTCGACGCCGCGCAGGCGCCCGGTCGCGAGCTCGATCTGCGGCTGGTAGTGCAGGGCGACCTCGCCGGCGGCGAGGCCGTCGAGGAGCGCATCCTGCAGGTCGCGCCGGGCCTTGGCCGCATCCCGCATCGCGGGGGTGAAGGCGCGGTAGCCGCGCGGGCCCATGTGGCGGGCGCGCTCGAGGGCGAGGTCGGCCGCCGCCATCAGTTCGGCCGCGTCGGCCCCGTCGCGCGGCGCCTGCGCGGCGCCGATCCGCGCGCCGACATGCAGGACGTGGTGGCCGACGGTGACGGGCTCGGCGAGCGCGGCGAACAGGGCTTCGGCGCAGGCTTCGGTGCCGGCCTCGAGATCCGCCTCGCCGGGCGCCTCGGTCGCGGCCAGCAGCACGGCGAGCTCGTCCTCGCCGAGGCGGGCCAGGAGCGCCCCCGGCGGCAGGCGTCCGGCCAGCCGCACCACCAGCGCCTCCAGCAAGGCCGCCCCGATGCCCGAGCCGAACCCGTCGGTCACCGCCCGCAGGCCGTCGACCCCGAGGGTCAGCAGCCCGACCGGTCGGCGTGCGGCGAGGCGCGCATCGATCTCTCCGGACAGGCGGACCCGGTTCGGCAGGCCGGTGCCGGGGTCCTCGTGGGCGAGCCGGAGCAGGCGCGCGTTGCGGCGGCGGCGCTCCGAGATGTCGCGCATCACCGCGCCGACGCCCATCGCGGCGCCCTCCCCCCAAGCGCAGAGCGACAGCTCGATCGGCACCTCGCTGCCGTCGGCGCGCAGAGCCGTCACCTCGACGGAACGGCCGGCGAGCTTGGGCGGGCCGCCGGCGGTGAGCGCGCCCATGCCGGCGACGTGGTGCCCGCGCAGGCGCAGCGGCACGATCGAGGCCACGTCGCGCCCGGCCAGGGCACCGGCGGGGTAGCCGAGCAGCGTCTCGCAGGCGGGGTTGGCGAAGGTGATCCGGCCGGTCGCGTCGGTGGTGATCAGCGCCGAGCTCGTGGCGGCGACGAACCCTTCCGCGTCCCGCTGCGCCATCGTCCGCCGCCCCTGCGCCAGCACCGCGACGGCGAGGTCGGACAGCCGCGCCAGCCGCCGGCGCGTGCGGTCGGCCAGGGGCGGCCGCGGCGCCGGGTCGGCGACGCACAGCACGCCGAGGCAGGTGCCGTCGCGGTCGATCAGCGGCGCGCCGGCGAAGAAGCGGATCGCGCCGCGGCCGGCGGAGCCGGCATGGAACTGCGGATCGATCGCCGCGTCGGGGACGACGAGGACGTCGCCCCGGGCGATCGCACGGTCGCGGAAGGGCGCGAGCGCGTTCGCTTCCTCCGCTCGCGGCCCGATCGGCGCCCCGGCGCCGAGGATGGCGGCGATCGGCGCCTCGAGAAGGTCCGCGGCCAGGTCGATCAGGCCCTGCAGCGACGCCTCGACCGACGCCGTCCGCGCGTCGCGCATCGCCGCTGAGCCTGCTCGATCATCCGCCATGCGAAACCGTCCCGGACGCCCGATCGGGCGCGGACGGCAGGATTTCACGGCAAACGCTGTCAAAGACTTAAAATTACAATCTTGAATTGTAATTTTGTCGATCGAGGCGACGGCTGCCCAGGCGAAGCCCTTCGTAACGGCGGGACGAAGACCGGCGCCCCATCCCGCCGCCATCAACCATCAGTTGCGAACGATCACCTTGGTGCCGACGCGGACGCGATCGTAGAGGTCGACCACGTCCTTGTTGGTCATCCGGATGCAGCCGGAAGAGACGGCGGCGCCCATGGTCTCGGGCTCGTTGGAGCCGTGGATGCGATAGAGCGACGAGCCGAGATACATCGCCCGGGCCCCGAGCGGGTTGTCCTGGCCGCCGGCCATGAAGCGGGGCAGATCCGGGCGGCGGGCGAGCATCTGCGACGGCGGCCGCCACGACGGCCATTCCTTCTTCATCGTGACGCTCTTCTCGCCCGACCACGAGAAGCCCTCGCGCCCGACGCCCACGCCGTAGCGCACCGCTTCGCCGCCGCCGAGCACGTAGAAGAGCCGGCGCTGGCTCGTCGAGACGACGATGGTGCCGGGCTTCTCCTTGCCCTTCCAGGCGATGGTCTCGCGCGGGATCGCCTGGGTGCGGAAGATGTTCATGAAGTCGGCGATCGGCCCGGCATCGAACGGGTTCGCGTGCGCCGCGCCGGCGCCGAGCGCGAGCCCGGCAGCGAGGCAGAGTGTGGCGATGCGGCGTGTCATGCAGGTCCTCCGGTGGTTCGTTCGGTCCGCTGCCGGATAGGCGGGCATTGCGGCAAGCGGCGGACGTCGGATGCGTTGGGGGCCCGGAACGCGCCGCCTGTGGGATCGCCGCAACACTTCCTGCGGGCGGATCGCGGCCTGCCGACCCGGAAAGCCCTCCACCCGGCCGGAGGCGGAGGGCGATTGGTTCCCGGATTTCTCGCAGACCCTCTCGACAAGATGTCGCAGCCGGTTGTGCCGCGATGGGGCAGAGCCTTTATGGGAGCTGTGACATGCCCCTCCGAAATCGCTGCGCCGGCCCGCGTGGCCGCTCGTGCCACGATGCTGCGGGTGCTCGTCGCTCTCGTGGTCGGCGTGCTGCTGCTCGTCGTCGGTCTCCCTCGGGAGGCCGGTGCCGCCGTCTCGGGCAGCGGCTCGACGCTGACGGCTCCCCGGTCGGTCCTGGCCGACGCCGCCGACGCTTCGGTCGACATGGTCGCGCCGCACGCGGTCGAGGCCGACGATTGGGCCGGACGCTCGGCCTCCGCCGATCCGCTGCCGCACCTCCTCCGATGCCTGTCCGGATCCGCCTTCGTTCCACGCGGCCGCGCCGTCGTGCGCGCCCGGGCTTCCGCACCGCCCGACCGCCCGCCCCGGCTCGCCTGAAGGGCCGACGGCGCGGACTTTCCGCCCGTCGTCGCGGGATCGCCAAGATGTCCTGCGAAAGCGGGGGTCTCGCGCTGTCCTCGCGGTTGCCCCGACCCCTCGAGCGGGCGACCGTTGCCGAACGATCCGGCACCACGCGCCACCGACACACACCGGACGGCCGAGCCTCGCCTCGGCCTTCCCCGAGATGCGTTTCGCAGGAGCGACCCGACCTTGACCTTCTCCCTGTCCGCCCGCCGGATGCGCCCTGCCTCGCTCGGTTTCGGGGTGTTTCTCGTCGCGCTCTCCGCCTGCAACCAGAAGCAGGCCTCGGCCCCGGTCCCGCCTCCGCCGCCGGAGGTCAGCATCGTCACGGTGGCGCCCCAGGCGATCCCCTACGTCCGCGACCTGCCCGGCCGCGTCGCGCCGATGCGGATCGCCGAGGTGCGGTCCCGCGTCTCCGGCCTCGTGGTGAAGCGGCTGTTCGAGCAGGGCAGCCAGGTCAAGGAGGGCGACGTCCTCTACAAGATCGACCCGGCACCGTATCAGGTCGATCTGATGAGCGCCGAGGCCGCGCTGGCGCGTCAGGAGGCGGCCCTGGTCCTCGCCAACCAGCAGGCCGAGCGCCTCGAGACGCTGCTCACCCGCCAGTCGGCGAGCCAGGCCCAGTACGACACCGCCTTCGCCGGCAAGAAGCAGGCGGAGGCCGAGGTCGCCGGCGCCCGGGCGACCCGCGACCGGGCCAAGCTCAACCTCGACTGGACGGATGTGCGCGCGCCGATCTCGGGCCGCATCGGCCGGGCGCTGCTCACCGAGGGCACCCTGATCGAATCCGGCACCACCGGCGTGCTCGCCACGATCCAGCAGCTCGACCCGATCTACGTCGACATCACCCAGTCGGTCGGCGAGCTGAACAAGCTCCGGCGCGATCTGGCCAGCGGCGAGCTCTCGCGGCTGGAGCGCGATTCCGCCAACGTCCACCTGATCATGGACGACGGCGCCCTCTACCCGATGGCGGGCCGGCTCCTGTTCTCGGACGTCACCGCCGACCCGAGCACCGGCCAGGTGACGCTGCGCGTGCAGATCCCCAACCCGCACGACGAGCTGTTCCCCGGCATGTACGTGCGCGCCCGGATCAAGCAGGGCATCGATTCCGATGCGATCGCGGTGCCGCAGCAGGCGATCCAGCGCACCAACGACGGCAAGGCCGAGGTCTGGGTCGTCAAGGCGGACGACAAGGTCATGCTCCAGCCGGTCGAGGTCGGCCCGGTGGTCGGCACCAACTGGCTGATCCGCGACGGCCTCAAGGCCGGCGAGCGGGTGGTGATCGAGGGCTTCCAGAAGATCGTCGCCGGCCAGCAGGTGAAGCCGGTGGACAAGACGCCGCCGCACGAGACCGCCGAGGCCATGCCGCACGACGTCGACGAGGTCGCCGAAGCGGAGGCCAAGGTCGCAGAAGCCAAGATGGCCGAGGCCAAGGCCGCCGAGGCCCGGGCCGCCGAAGCCAAGGCGAGCGCGGCGAAGGCCGGCGCGATCAAGGCTTCGGACGGCAAGGCTTCGGACGGCAAGACTTCGGACGGCAAGGCTTCGGACGGCAAGGCCGAGGCCGCCGCCAAGACGCGCTGAGCAAGTTGCGCTGATCACGACGCGCCGACGACCGACCACCCGACAGGCTGATCCGGAACATCCATGGCACGCTTCTTCATCGACCGGCCGGTCTTCGCCTGGGTCGTCGCGCTGTTCATCATCCTCGGCGGCGCGCTCGCGCTGCCGCTGCTGCCGGTGGCGCAGTATCCGGTGATCGCGCCGCCGGCGATCGCCCTGTCGACCGCCTATCCCGGCGCCTCGGTGGAGAGCCTCTACACCGGCACGACCCGGCTGATCGAGGACGAGCTGAACGGCGCGGCCAACATCATGAGCTTCGAGTCGACGAGCGACTCGTTCGGCGCCGTCAACATCACCGCCACCTTCCAGCCCGGCACCGACCCGGCGCTGGCCTCGGTCGAGGTGCAGAACCGCCTCAAGCGCGTCGAGGCGCGCCTCCCGGCCGAAGTCCGCCAGCAGGGCATCCTGGTCGAGGAGGCGTCGGCCGCCACCCTCAACATCATCACCCTGGTCTCGACCGACGGGAAGATGGACGAGATCGGGCTCGGCGACTTCCTCATCCGCAACGTCATCAACGAGATCCGCCGCATTCCCGGGGTCGGGCGCGCGACGCTGTACTCGACCGAGCGCAGCCTTCGCATCTGGGTCGACCCGGACAAGCTGCGCGGGCTCTCGCTCACCGCCGAGAACGTGACGGACGCGATCCGCAACCAGAACATCCAGGTGGCGTCCGGCGCCGTCGGCGCGCAGCCGAGCCCGTACAGCCAGGCGATCACCGCGCCGATCATCGTCAAGGGCCAGCTCGCCTCGGTCGACGACTTCGGCGCGATCGTGCTGCGCGCCAACTCGGACGGCTCGAACGTGCGCCTGCGCGACGTCGCGCGGATCGAGCTCGGCGGCGACGCCTACCAGTTCTCGACCCGCCTCAACGGCGGCCAGGCCGCGGGCATCTCGGTGACGCTGGCGCCCGACGGCAACGCCCTGGAGACGGCGGGCGCCATCCGCAAGAAGATGGAGGAGCTGTCGCAGTTCTTTCCGCCGGGCCTGAAGTGGGACATCCCCTACGACATTACCCCCGCGGTGAAGGCCTCGATCGAGAAGGTGCTGCACACCCTCGTCGAGGCGGTGGTGCTCGTCTTCGTGGTGATGTTCCTGTTCCTGCAGAACATCCGCTACACCCTGATCCCGACCATCGTCGTGCCGATCGCCCTGATGGGCACCTGCTGCACGATGCTGCTCGCGGGCTTCTCCATCAACGTGCTGACGATGTTCGGCATGGTGCTGGCCATCGGCATCCTCGTCGACGACGCCATCGTCGTGGTCGAGAACGTCGAGCGCATCATGACCGAGGAGGGCCTGTCGCCGAAGGACGCGACCAAGAAGGCGATGGACCAGATCACCGGGGCGATCATCGGCATCACCCTGGTGCTGATCGCGGTGTTCATCCCGATGGCGTTCTTTCCCGGCTCGGTCGGCATCATCTACCGCCAGTTCTCGATCGCGATGGTGACCTCGATCGCCTTCTCGGCGGTGCTCGCGCTCTCGCTCACCCCCGCCCTGTGCGCGACACTGCTGAAGCCGGTCGCGAAGGGCCATGGCCATTCCAAGGGCGGCGTGTTCGGCTGGTTCAACCGCATCGTCGACCGCGAGACCAAGCGCTACGGCCGCGGCGCCGCGTGGTTCATCAAGAAGTCCGGCCGGGTGATGATCGTCTACCTCGCGCTCGTCGCCGGCGTCGCCTTCGCCTTCGCGCGGCTGCCCGAGGGCTTCCTGCCGCTGGAGGACCAGGGCTTCTTCACCGTCGACATCCAGACCCCGCCCGGCGCCTCGTTCAACCGGACGCAGGCCGCCGTGCGCAAGGTCGAGGAGCATCTGCTGGCCCAGCCCGGCGTCGCCACGGTGACGATGCTGAACGGCTTCTCGTTCTCCGGCCAGGGCTCGAACACCAGCCAGGCCTTCGTGACGCTGAAGCCCTGGGGCGAGCGCGACGCGGCGAACGCGGCCTCGGCGCTCGTGGCCGGAACCAACAAGGCGCTCTCCGGCTATCGCGACGCGATCGTCGACGCGCAGGAGCCGCCGCCGGTGGACAACCTCGGCAACGCCGCCGGCTTCTCGTTCCGCCTCCAGGACCGGGCGCAGAAGGGCTACTCGGCGCTGCTCGCCGCGCAGGAACAGCTCCTGAAGCTCGCGATGCAGAGCCCGGTGCTGCAGAAGATGAAGATCGAGGGCCTGCCGCCGGCGCCCGAGGCCGAGCTCGTCATCGACCGCGAGAAGGCCGCTGCGCTCGGGGTGAAGTTCGAGGACATCAACGCGACGATCCAGGTCAACCTCGGCTCGGTCTACACCAACGACTTCCCGAACCGGGGCAAGATGCAGCGCGTGATCGTCCAGTCGGAGGATCTCCAGCGGATGCAGGCGACCGACATCCTGAACTACGGGGTGAAGAACGCCTCCGGCACGATGGTGCCGATGTCCTCCTTCGCCGACCTGAAATGGAGCGTCGGGCCGCAGCAGATCGTCGGCTTCAACGGCTACCAGTCGGTCCGCATCACCGGCGAGCCCAACGCCGGCTACACGTCGGGCGACGCGATCGCCGAGATGGAGCGGCTGATGGGCCAGCTGCCCAAGGGCTTCGGCTACACCTGGACCGGCCAGTCGTTGCAGGAGAAGCAGGCCGGCTCCCAGGCCTCGCTGCTGCTCGCGCTCTCGGTGCTGATCGTGTTCCTGTGCCTGGCCGCGCTCTACGAGAGCTGGGCGATCCCGGTCTCGGTGCTGCTGGTCATCCCGCTCGGCGTCATCGGCTCGGTGGCGGCGGTCTACCTGCGCGGCCTGCCCAACGACGTCTACTTCAAGATCGGGCTGATCACGATCATCGGCCTGTCGGCCAAGAACGCGATCCTGATCGTGGAGTTCGCCAAGGACTTGTGGAAGCCGGGCACCTCGATCGTCGACGCGACGATCGAGGCGGCGACGCTGCGGTTCCGCCCGATCGTGATGACCTCGCTCGCCTTCATCTTCGGCGTGGTGCCGCTCGCCATCGCCACCGGCGCCGCCTCGAAGAGCCAGCAGGCGATCGGCACCGGCGTGATGGGCGGCATGATCTCGGCGACCATCCTGGCGGTGTTCTTCGTGCCGGTGTTCTTCGTGGTCGTGATGCGGCTCTTCCGCCGCAAGGACGTGCTCGCCGGCGAGAAGGCCGATGCCGCGACCCCGGCGGTGCGGGCGCCGGGCGGGCACGGCGTGCCGGCGGAGTAGCGCCGGACGGCGTTCGGGCGCAGGCCCGATCGCCGTGCACTGGTCGCCGCGGGTACGTTGTTGATCGCGTGCCGCGCGGCACCGGGCGAGGACAATCCTCGTGGACGCTGTCGTAAGATCTCGGTAAGAATTGTGCCGAGGCAGGCAGCGTCGTCCGCGCTGCCGCCGCCATCCGCCAGGGAGTGCGCGATGTCGATCGGAGCCGGTGGAATCCTCAGGGCGACCCTGATGCTGAGCCTGGCGCTCGGCACGACGGCCGCCTGCGCGCAGACCGCCCCCAACGGCGCCTGGACCGATCCGCCGGCGCGCAGCATCACGCCCGCCGCGCCGCCGGCCGCGGCAATCCCCGCCGCTCCGGTGACGGAGCCGACAGCGAGCGCGAGCCGATCGGCGGACGAACGAGCCGCGTCGAGCCGGTCGGAGACGGCGGGCAAGGCCACGGCACCGGCGTCCTCGCCGGCCCGCCAGGCGGCAGTGCCGGTGCGCAAGCGGGTGCGCGAGGTCCGGCGCACGCATCCGCAGGTTATCGCCGCGACACCACGTGCTCGGATCGCGACCCCGCGCGTCGTCGAGCGTCGCGAGGCGGCGCGGCCGGTGATGCGCCGGGTCGCCGCGCGGGCCTACACCCCCCGGACGTTTTCAGCGCCGCCCTACCCGTACGCTCCGCTGCCGGTCGGGCGGGTGGTGGGCCCGGGCGATGGCGAGCGCAACCCGATCTTCGCCGAGGGCGACGACCGGATGCGCCGCATTGCGGCGGCGCAGGCCGCCGGCTACCTCGTCGTGCGTTCCCGCTCGGTGCAGTATCCGGATGGGCGGATGGTGCGCAGCTACCGGCCCTACGACGACGATGACGGGCTGGACTAGCGTGCGGGCGCCCTCGTTCGACCACGAGGGCGCCGACGATCCGCGTACGACCGCGCCGTGCTCGCGCAGTCCTCGAAGCCGGCCGCTGGGCTCAGCGGATGCGGCCGGGGCGGGTCGGCTCGAACACGATGCGGCGGTGGAAGGCGCACCAGCTCTTCCCCTCGGCGACCGGAGCGCCGCAGCACATCGCGCGATCGTTCGGCTCGCCGATGATGAACTTGCACACGAAGGCGCCCGACTGCGCGAACGGCACGCGCAACTCGGCGGACGGCTCGGTGATGGTCTCTGCTTCGCCGATCTGGGACATGCGGACGAGTTGGTTCATCGCACTAAAGCTCGCGGAATCTCATGCTGGCGCCGACGGCCGCCCGGCAGGGGGATGGTGAGAGAACGCCGCACCGTATCGAGCGATCCCGCAACGCACGATGCTCCGTGCCGTCGAGACGTTCGGTCCATACGGGTCCGGCGAAAATGCCGGCGCGACAGTGTCATGGTGTTGTTATAACTGGTCTTGTTCTCCGCGGAAACAAGACCGCCCCGCGCATCTTGCAACCGCGCACAGCCTTCAGGGTCTGGCGCTGACGTAAGCCGGCGGCACCGGCGCGACACGATGTCTTGCCCTGCAGCATGGAGCATCGGCACGGGATCCGCGACGGTTGCGGCGGATCGGCGACGCCCGGGCGGGCTTCCCGACGAAGCCCGCCCTCGCGCCCGCGCACCGTTCGGCGGGGCGTGCATCCGTCTCCACCCTGTGATTGAGTGGCGCCGACATCGCCCGCAACGACTTCCCGGACGCATCATGGCCGACACCGCGCTCGTCTCGACCGAATGGCTGCACCAGCGCCTGGATGCGCCCGACATCGTGGTGCTCGACGCCTCCTGGTACCTGCCCGCCGCCGGGCGCGACCCGGAGGCGGAGTATCGCGCCGCCCACATCCCGGGCGCGGTCCGCTTCGACATCGACGCGATGAGCGACACCGAATCCGGCCTGCCGCACATGATGCCGCGCCCGGAGGTGTTCGCCTCGCGGATGCGGGCGCTCGGCATCGGCGACGGGCTGCACATCGTCGTCTACGACGGGCACGGCCTGTTCTCGGCGCCGCGCGTGTGGTGGATGCTGCGCACCTTCGGCGTCCGCGACGTCTGCGTGCTCGACGGCGGCCTGCCGGCCTGGGTCGCGGCCGGCTACCCGACCGAGGACGGCGAGCCGCGGGTCCGCGACCGGCGCCATTTCACCGCCCGGCTCGACCACGGCGCCGTCGCCGACGCGGCCGACGTCGCCCGCGCGCTGGCCGGCGGCACCGCCCAGGTGGTCGATGCCCGCTCCGCGCCCCGCTTCCGCGGCGAGGAGCCGGAGCCCCGCCCCGGCGTCCGCCCCGGCCACATGCCCGGCGCCCGGAACCTGCACTACGGCGCGCTGGTGACCGACGGGCACCTCAAGGCGCCGGACGCGCTCCGCGCGGTCTTCGCCGAGAACGGCGTCGACCCCGACCGGCCGATCGTCACCACCTGCGGCTCAGGCGTCACCGCGGCGATCGTCGCCCTGGCGCTGGACCGCCTCGGCCGCCCGGCCCGCGCGCTCTACGACGGGTCGTGGTCCGAGTGGGGGGGCGATCCGAGCCGTCCCGTCGCGACGGGCCCGGCCTGACCGACACCGGCGTCATCCGCGCGTCATCGAGCGCGGGGCATTTTTGCAACGTCGCGATCGGGAATGCGCAGGCCGGCAGGGCCGGGATTGCCGCAGTTATAGCCAATGCTATACCTCGCATCGGAACGTGCGGGGGATCAGGGCGATGCGGCATCGGGGCGAGGCGGACAGCGCCGGATCGATGGGCGTCGCCGGTCGCCGCGCGGCCTGGCTGATCGGTGCCTGCCTCCTCCCGGCGCAGGCCTTCGGCGCCGATCTCGCGGTCGCGCGCGCGCCGGCGCCCGCCTTCGTCGACTGGTCGGGGGGCTATCTCGGGATCGAGGGCAGTGCCGGCGGCTCCTTCGGCGCCCTCGGCTTCGAACCGACCACGATCGGCGGACGCCCCGTGCCGCCGTTCAAGACCGGGGATGCCACCGGCCGCGCCGACCGCAGCCGCGAGGCGACCACCGCCGTCGGCGGCGTGTTCGGCGGCTGGAACTGGCAGGCCGGCCCGTGGCTCTACGGCCTGGAGGCGGACATCGCCGGCGCCAACCTCAAGCGCCCGGTCGCCTCGACCGCCGCCGGCTTCGGCTACGAGGGGTTCGACCCGGTCTTCGACGTCATCCGCGCCAAGACCGACCTCTACGGCGCCCTGCGCGCCCGCCTCGGCTTCGCCTTCGAGCGCGCGCTGATCTACGCGACCTTCGGCCTCGCCGGCGCCGAGACGCGGTTCCTCGCCACCTATCCGGACCGCGCCGGCGGTCCCGCCGCGACGGCCAGGACCGACCGGGGAACCCTCGGGTTCACCCTCGGGGCCGGCGTCCAGTACGCGATCACCGAGCACCTCGCCCTCGGCCTCGACTACCGCTACATCGATCTCGGCAGCACCGGGCGGTTCGACCTCGGCGCGGTGCCCGGCCTCGGCCCGGTGTCGACGCAGGCGCACGTCACCTCCAACCAGATGCTGGCGCGGCTGTCCTGGTATCCGGCGGGGCTGCGGCTGCCGCCCGAGCCCGACGAGGCGGCCCCGCACGACCCCGACAACGGCGACACCGGCCGGTTCTCGCTCCACGGCCAGACCACCTTCATCAACCAGGGCGTGACCGGGTTCCGCTCGCCCTATCTCGGCCCGAACAGCCTGGTGCCGCACCAGGCCCAGGCGACCACGACGGCGACCGCCTTCGTCGGCTTCAAGCTGTGGGAGGGCACCGAGCTCTACTACAACCCGGAATTCAGCCAGGGCTTCGGCCTGTCGCGGACCCTGGGCGTCGCCGGCTTCGTCAACGGCGAGGCGCAGAAGGCCGGCGCCCCGTTCCCGAAGCTGCGCTCGAACCGCTACTTCGTGCGCCAGACCTTCGGCCTCGGCGGCGAGACCGAGGACGTGCCCGACGGCCCGAACCAGGTCGCCACGCGCCGCGACGTCGAGCGGATCACGGTGGTCGCCGGCAAGTTCGCGCTCGGCGACTTCTTCGACGGCAACGTCTACGCCCACGATCCGCGCGTCGACTTCATGAACTGGTCGCTCTGGGCGGCCTCGGCCTGGGACTTCCCGGCCAACCTCCCCGGCTTCACGCAAGGCGTCTACGTCGAGTACAACCGCGCCGAGTTCGCGGTGCGCGCCGCCTACACGCAGGTGCCCAAGGAACCGTCGAGCGACGTGCTCGACCCGCGGGTGTTCGACCGCCAGGGCGCCAACATCGAGTTCGAGGGGCGCTACGTCCTGCCCGCGCTGGAGCAGCCGGGCCGGGTGCGGATCGGCTTCTTCTCGAACCAGGGCAACACCGCGCGCTATCGGCAGGTCGTCGCGCTGACGCAGTCGGGCGTCTTCGACGACGTCAACGACGCGGTTGCCGCCACCCGCCGCCCGCGGCGCAAGACCGGCGGCTACGTCAACCTCGAGCAGGCGGTCACGGCCGATCTCGGCGTCTTCGCCCGCGTCAGCCTGTCGGATGGGCGCAACGAGAGCCTGTCCTTCACCGACGTCGACCGGAGCGCGTCGGGCGGCGTCTCGCTCAAGGGGACCGCCTGGGGCCGGGCAGGCGACACGGTCGGCCTCGGCGCCACGGTGAACGGCCTCACCGAGGCGCACCAGGCCTACTTCGCCACCGGCGGCCTCGGCCTGCTGATCGGCGACGGGCGCCTGAACTACGCTCCCGAGCGGGCGCTCGAGGCCTACTACGCCATCGGCCTGACCAAGACCGTGACCCTGACCTTCGACTACCAGCGGGTGATCAACCCCGCCTACAACCGCGACCGGGGCCCGGCGGACTTCTTCGCCACCCGGCTGCACGCGGATTTCTGATCGCTATTCCGCCTCGTCCACGGTCGCCCCGAACACCGCCTCGAACCCGGCCCGCAGCTGCATGTCGACCTCCGGCATCGCGACGATGCGGCCGAGGTCGGCCAGGCTGGTCACGCCGTGGCCGCGGATGCCGCAGGGGACGATGCCGGAAAAATCCGCGAGGTCGGGCTCGACGTTGAGGCTGATCCCGTGGAAGCTGACCCAGCGCCGCACGCGGATGCCGATCGCCGCGATCTTGTCCTCGACGGCGTCTCCGTTCTCCTGGCCCTTCTCCGGCCGCCGCACCCACACGCCGACGCGGTCCTCGCGGCGTTCGGCCCGGACGTTGAAGGCCTCGAGCGTCGCGATGATCCAGGCTTCCAGGCAGGCGACGTAGGCGCGCAGGTCCGTGCGGCGGCGGTTGAGGTCGAGCATCACGTAGGCGACCCGCTGGCCGGGGCCGTGATAGGTGTACTGCCCGCCCCGCCCGGTCCGGTACACCGGCAGCCGCGCCGGCGCGACGAGGTCGGCCTCGCGGGCCGAGGTGCCGGCGGTGTACAGCGCCGGGTGCTCCAGCAGCCAGACGCATTCCGGCGCCAGCCCGCGCGCGATCGCCTCGGCGCGAGCCTCCATCCACGCGACGGCTTCCTCGTACGCGACCGGCGCGTCGCTGATCCGCCAGCCCACCGGCGGAGAGCCCGCCCGCGGCAGGAAGGTGTCGGGCGCGATCGCGAGACGGTGCGCGGCGTTTACCAAGGCTTCACCCTTCGTCGGGAATGCTCTCCTTCCACCGGTCCGTGCCGGTGGCAAGGCGCATGGGGGCGGTGGACGCGTGGCGGTTCTGGAAGACCTCAAGGTCGATCTCACGGTGGTGCTCGGGCGCTCCCGCATGCCGCTGCACATGCTGCTGCGCATGGGACGCGGCGCGGTGATCGAGCTGGAGGCGACCGAGACCGACCTGGTCGAGATCCTCGCCAACGACCATCCCGTGGCCCGCGGCCAGATCGTGGTGACCGGCAACCGCATCTCGATCGAGGTGACGGAGCTGATCCGCAAGGCGGATTCGGTGCGCACGCCGGGCGTCACCATCGGCGACGGCGCCGTGCCGTTCCTGGAAAGCCGCCTGGAGCCGGCATCATAACTTCGGCCGCGGTACCGAATTGCCGCGCTGCGGCGCTTGTCGGATCGGGATCGATCTGGTATCCGCTGCGCCGCTCACCCGAGACGCCGGCCGCCGCAGCGGACCCGGATCTCGGAGAAGCGAACGGGACCCGACGGGTGCCGATGCGGCCATGGCGGAATTGGTAGACGCGCTAGCTTGAGGTGCTAGTCCTGCAAGGGGTGGAGGTTCGAGTCCTCTTGGCCGCACCAACTTGATTTTGTTGGTGCTTTTGACTTCCAGCCGATGAGCGAGACCTTCGCATCGGCTGTGGTTTGCAAACCGGTTTGCAAAACCTGTTCATCCGACGTTCCCTGGACGAGCGTTCCTTCGGTGGGCGTTGAGCTTCACGATCGCGCCGCGTGCCAGGTCGCGAGTGCGGGCGAGATAGGTCTCCAGGATCTTGTGCACGTTGGCGATCGTGTGACCTGTGATGGTCGCGATCTCCTGTGGCGTGCATCCGGCTTCCGAGAGCATCGTCACAGCCGTCCCGCGTAGGTCGTGGAAGTGGAGGTCGGCGTTGATGCCCGACAGGGCGAAGGCAGCCACCCAGGCGTTGTAGAACGCATCTTTCGTCCACGACGTCCCGTCGGGCTTGGTGAGGATCGTCGTCGCGCGGCGCGGCGCGGCTGTTAGGTCGGCGATCAGCGCATCCGTTCCCGGGATCCACATCCGCCGGCGTCCCTTGCCCTGACGCAAGGCGATCGCCTCGCCGTCCCAGGCCGACCACGGCAGGCGCAACAGGTCGCCCTGGCGCTGCCCGGTGTGGATCGCGAGCGATAGGGCAAGCCGCAGCTCCGGAGCCGCGACCGCGTTGAACGCAGCCACATGCTCGGGGAGCCAGATAATTTCGGCCCGGTCGGATCGATAAGCCCTCTCGAAGGTGTCGAGCGGATTGAGCTCGATCAGCCCGCGGTTGCGTGCCCATGAAAGGACCCGCTGCAGGGCCGCCAGCTTGTTGTCGGCCGCGCGCGGGTACTCGGCTGCAAGCTTGTCGTGCCAGCGCAGCAGGAGCGGGCGGATCTTCCGGTTCTGGACATGCTGAAGGGGCGTCGCGCCCCACTTGTCCTCGACGGCCTTGAGGTTCAGCCGGCCGATTTCCTTCGTGGAGTCCGCGAGCTTCGTCCACTGCTGCGACTCGCAGTATTGCCGGATCAGGCCCGAAAGGGTGTCCCCCTCGGGTGGACGGGTCGGCTTGCACTCGGCCTCGTTGTAGCAGGCTAGGAATTGCGGCGAACCCGGCTCGCCCTGCAGCTTCCTGCGCGTGCGCCGGTGATAGTAGTGCTGCGCGACCGTGCCGTCGGCGAGCGTTTTGCGGACCTTGTTGATGCCCTTCAGCTTAATCCGCATTTTTCCGGGCCCACTGGTCGAAGTCGTCGCCCTTATCCTTCGCGAGTCCCGACAGCCGATCAAGCGCGGCGTCGATCGCCAGCCGGTCCCACCGTGAGGTGCCGGGGATCGGGCCGGGCACGATCTTACGCTTCACCCACGTGTTGAAGGCATCCATCGTCTCGCATCCGCAGTAGGCGGCGGCCTCGTGCTTGGAGAGCCCGCGCTTCGGGATGTTTGCTGGCAGGTCGACGATCCGGCGAACAGCCTCACCCATCGTCACGCCCCCGCTGTGCTGCCGCGGTTGCCGCTGCTGCACGCGCCGCCTTCGCCTCGGCAGCGACCTCTTGGAGCGTCTCGCCGGCGATGCGTCGCCAGCCAGCCCCGTGCTCGAGCACCAGGCGGATCAGCCAGTCGAGGATGAAGGCCTGCTCTTCCTCGCACTTCTTCCGGATCTCGGCGAGGCCGGCATCGCGGAAGGCGTGCGCCATGGGCCCGGTCTGGAAGTTCATCATCCCGAGGACCTCGCGGAGGTCGTCGGTCAGCGTGGCTGGATAAGTCAGATCAGCCATGGGCGACCTCCGGGATCAGCGGTTGCGGGAACGTGCGCTCGGTCGCGTCGCCGGCGGCGGCGAGCACCCCGCGGGCGAAATCACGGGCTCCGGCGCGGCTGGTCGGCAGCGCCAGCTCGATGCCGCGCGACGGGACCTTCACAACGAGCTCGACGCCGCTCGACGTCGGGATCGCCTCGATGCTCCAGGTCGGGCCGGTAGTCGCGATTGCGTCCATGCTCACACCATCCCCAGCGCTTGCATGTAGAGTTCGAGGATTGCCTCCTCTTCCTGGCGCTCGCTGTGATCCTTCTTACGCATGCGCAGGATCTCGCGGACGGCCTTCACGTCAAAGCCGCGGCCCTTCAGCTCGGCCATGACCTCCTTGATGTCGCCGGCGATACCCTCTTTCTCCTCCACGAGACGCTCGATGCGCTCGATGAAGGCGCGCAGCTCGTCGGCGGCTACCCCTTCGGAGGATGACACGTCGCCGGTCGTCGGCATGTTGTGGACGCTCATCGACCGGTTTCCTTGGCGGGGGTGTCGTCGCCGACGTGCGCGGCATCGGTCGCTTCGAGGGCTGCGATGATCCGGCTGACGCGGGGATCGTAGTTGCTGATCCGCCCCTCGAGGTGGGCGAGCAGTTTCCCGGCCTTCATGCCGGCGTCCCACTTGTCGGCCATCTCAGAGGCGACCGAGCGCAGGTCCTGCAGTAGGTTTGGTGTCCCGGCGCTGGCAATCTCAGCCATGGGCGGCCTCGATCACCTCGACGACGGGGGGCGCCCACCGGCTGCCGTTCACGCGCCGCCGGATCTCGCGCGCTCGGATCGCGAGCAGGGTCCCCTTTAGCCGATCGGGCGGGGTCCAGCGGTTGGCCGAGGGCTTCCCGAGGATGTGCGCCCGCGCATCGTCGCGGTAGGCGTGGATCTCGGCCTCGGTGAACCCGGCCTGCACCAGGTGGAGGAAGGTTCAGCATTCCTCGACGCCTTCCATCTGGTGGCGCATCACGTGCGCCATCCGGGCGATCCGGGCTCGGGCGTCGGGGGCATGTCGGGCGGCGGCGATAAGCGAGGGTGACGGCACGGTCAGGACTCCTGCGGTTTCAGGTCGGTGAGAAAGCCCCAGCTCTGGGAAGTGTCGGGGCCGAACAGGCCATCGCAGTGCGGAAGCCACAGGCGATCCTCGATCGCGAGGCGCGCGAGACGGGTCGCCGAGGCGAAGGCAGTGCTTCGTCCGCATGCCACTGAAGAGTTGCAGCTGCTCGCCCGGGCGGGCGTGACGCGACCGGCCGGTGCGCTCTGCGGGGATCGTCTGCGCCTTGGTGCCGGCGAGGATCGGGGCGGCGAAGCGGGCCTTGAAGCTGTAGGCGACCATTAGGCGGCCCTCGCCGTCATCTCAGCGATCCAACGACCGGCTTCATCTGCCCTGATATTTGCTGTACAGGAAAAATATCGGCTGAGTAGGAGGCTATGTTGAGTGATCATTTGATCAAGCGTGGCCAGACTGATGTCCAGATACTGACTGCCCCGGTCGAGGGAGCTATTACCGCCCCCGTAATTTTCTTCGAAGAAGTCCCCGCCTGCGCTGTCGTCGGCGGGATCGGGCGTGTGCAACTCGTCGCTTACATCAACGAGGTTGGACGGGACCATGAGGTAACCACGCGCAAGATCGCGGTCGCGCACCTGAGAGGGAATGCAGCCGCGTTCGCAGCCCTGAGGAATGCAATCAACAGTATGGAACTTCTCGCTGCACCGGCGGAGAACGGTCCAGCAAATTGAGATTGCTCCGATGCTGTCGGTGAAGCTGTCCATGCTGAGGAGCCCTCTTGGGGTCATGCGCGACGCTTCACACGCGGCTGCTTCACGCCGTCGATCACCAGGCTGTCGCCGTCGTAGATGCAGGTGCGACCTCCGATCTGCGGAAGGGTGATGCGCATCGTCGGGCGGGGCGCGTCAGGGTCGGCCTCGACCGGACGGGTCGGCACCGCTTCGGCGGTACGGATTTGGACGAGTGCGTTCACCGGGTGGCCTCCCGACGGGTCTGGGTGGTGCGGCCGGTGCGCCGGCGGTAGCCGTAGAGGCAGCGGCTGGCGGAGCCGGAGTCGCGGTAGCCGAAGCGGTGGGCGACGGCGGTGCGGTCGACGTCGTTGGCGGTCCAGGCCGCGAGCAGAGCCTCGAAGCGCTTCAGGCGCGCGCGGGCCCGGCGGCGGCGGGCATCGCGCTCCTCGGCCAGGACCTGCGCGACCTCGTGCTCGTCGGCGCCGAGGATCTCGGCAATGCGGACGGTGTCGAGCCCGGCGTCGAAGGCGCGCAGCGCGCGCTGCGCAGCCTCGGGATGGTCGAACCCGCGATAGCTCCAGCTCATCGGCCAGCCTCCTCGAGGAGGATCGCTGCGCGGTCTGCGATGTCAGGCCGGAAATGCGCCAGGCGAAGCGCAAGCGGCTCAGCGCCATAGGGGCCGGCGCCGGGCAGCGTGTGCAGTGGCTCGTCGAGGATCGTGGCGAGGACGTCGGCGAACCGGGCGAGCAGGTCCTCGGGGACGGCTTGCGGCGCCGCGGCCGGGAACAGAGGTTTGGCGTACGGCGCCAGAAACTCGGCGGTCGGCGGCGCCCCCTTGAACCAAGCGGCCGCCGCCGCGCAGGTCTCGACGAGCGGCCCGGGCTCGCCGATCGTTGTGCGCCAGGCGTGCAAGCTGGCGGCCTGCCAGGTCAGGGCGACTCCGGCGGCATCGATCGCCACCGGGGTGACCTCGCAGCGGGTCTTGCTGTCGATCGCAAGCCCGATGCAGCCGTCCGCGTTCGCCGCGAACCAGGTCGCGGTGCTGCTGCGGACAGTTTCGACGATGCGCAGGGCCGGGGGCATCTCAGGCCTCCGCTTCGGCGAGGGTGGGCGCTGCTGTGTCCCGGCTGGCGTACGCGGCGTCGTTCAGCTTCCGGCCGATCTCCGCCGAGATCTCCGAGCGGCGGGCGGAGTACGATGCCGCCACCAGCGGATAGTCGACGGGCAGGCCCCACTTCCGGCGGTAACCTTCCGGGGTCAGGCCTCGGATCGTCAGATGGCGGCGTAGCGCCTTGTAGGGCTTACCGTCCTCGAAGCTCGTGATGCGATCCGGCCGGATGGACGCGCGGATCTCCGCCTCTGTTGGGCGGACGATCAGGACCTCTGGCTTGGGCTCGGCCAGCTGACGGAGCGCGCCGTCGATCGAGCGGATTAGGTCCGGCAGCTCGGTCACGGGAATGCGGTTGCCGCGCACGTAGGCGGCGACGATGCTGGCGGTCAGCTCCGGCAGGTCCTGGCGCAGCTGCGCCGGAGCGGGAAGCGGCGTCGCCGCGGCGGTGTCGAGCGGGGTCTGGGCGTTCATGCTTGCGTATCCTCTCCGGCGAATTCCGGGATCTCGCTGAGGGTCTGCAGCAGGCCGCGGACGCGGCCGGCGAGCGCGGGCGTCAGCGGTACCACGCGATGGGCGAAGAGCTGCTCGAGCACCGCGATCGCGGCCTCCGCGATGACCGGCTCGTCGGGCTCGTTCGGCTCGGGCCAGCGGCCGGCGGCGATCAGCACCACCGGCGGCGAGGGGCGGTCGGCGGCGTCGGCGCCGGGTGGGAAGCCGAGGCTGTCGAACACGCGCGGGCCCCAGCTGCGGGGCATCGCAGCCCAGAGCACGAGCTCGCGCGGCTGGCGGGGCGCGATCGCGACGAAGCTGGCCAGGAAAGCGGGGATGCGGGTCATGCCGACGTCTCCGCGAGTTTGCGGGAGACGGCCACGAAGGCGGACCAAAGCTGTCCGGCCTCGTGCTCATCCACGACCGAGGCGCCGACGCCGGCCGCCCAGACCGCAGCGGTGGGTCGGCTTGCGCGGTCACGGGCCAGGATCACGAGGGTGCCGGCGTCGAGGGAGAGCCCGACCAGAGAGGCGTCGGCGGCGTTCAGTGGGCCACGCGCGCGGGGCGCTGGCGGCGCGCCATCGGCCGCGGTGGCGGCCTGGATGGCGGCCTCGGCGTCCTCGACCACCTCGTCGAAGAGCTTCCTCGGCAGGATGTCGAGTATGTTCGCGATCTCGGGCGCGCCGCGACGTCCGCCGCGGGCGTTGGCGATCGCCGCGGCGGCCGCGGCGACTCTGGGATCGAGCAGATGCGCCTCGTTGCCCATGTCAGGCGCCCTCCCCCAGCGCGGAGAAGGGGCGCGGGTGGAAGAACAGGTCGACGGTCTGGCCCACGGGGTTGCCGGCGATCTGCCCATCGATAAGAGCGGGCACAAACACCGCAGCCCAAAATCGCTGCGACAATATGTATAAGACGGTCGAATTGCCGCTGTTACAGCGGATTAATCTGTTGTTAAAACAAGTTTGGAAGATCTGGTTGGTTCTAATTGAGCGGCATCGGGTAAATATACAAATGATGATTTTCGCCGCTATTGATTTGCCCGTCTCGCCGAATTCCTCTGCCACCAGCCTTGGATCCGAAACGGATGCCGCTGTTCGAGCTTGGATCGAGATCGTCGAGCGTGCGCAGTGCGGGCACGGCCTCGCTGTGGCGACGGCGACCGCCCAGGGTGCCTTCACAGTCCGCGATCGCTTGCAGACCGAGCCACATTTGGCTGCGAGCCTCGCCTCAGCAGAGGTCTCCTCTGCAGCCTTCGCTTTCGCTTTGAACCGGAGCGGGGATTTTGAAGTGGCGCGGGGTGTCGCGATCGCAACGCTTAGTGGGCTTGCATCCGTTCTACCGCGCAGCCTGCCAACGGACGGTGACAAGGTATTTCGGATCGACTGAAGGGCCGCCATGAAGACAGCTTGGTGAGAGAGCTTCTTCACGACACATACCCCGCGGGCTGGGGGTCGTAGGCGGGGAGGTCCTCGGCCGGCAATGTCCGACGTCAGCACCTGTGGGACAGAATGAGGGTCTTCACGAACGGAGGATGGCTGGTTCATCGTAGCCCCTGAGGAGCGAAGATGAAGCAGACATCCGGACCGGCCAAGAAGCCGGCAGAAGCGGTGATCAAGGACATCCGTCGGGCCACACGTCGGCAGTTCTCGTCCGAGGAGAAGATCCGTGTGGTGCTGGAAGGCTTGCGTGGCGAGGACAGCATCGCGGAGTTGTGCCGACGTGAGGGGATTGCCGCCTCGATGTACTACGGCTGGTCCAAGGAGTTCCTGGAGGCTGGCAAGAAGCGCCTGTCCGGTGACACGTCTCGTGCGGCCACCACGGATGAGGTGCGGGATCTCCGTCGCGAAGCGGGGGCGCTGAAGGAGGTCGTAGCTGATCTCGTCCTGGAGAACCGTTTGCTTAAAAAAAGCATGAGCGGGGCTGGGGGCGACGAGGCATGAGGTACCCGGCCCCCGAGAAGCTGGAGATCATCCGGCTGGTCGAGCAATCCCACCTGCCGGTGCGTGCCACCCTGGACAAGCTCGGCATCACGCGCTCGACGTTCTACCGCTGGTACGACGCCTACCAGCGCGGCGGCCCCGAGGCGTTGAATGACCATCCTTCGCAGCCGAGCCGGGTCTGGAACCGTCTACCTGCAGAGATCCGCGAGCAGATCGTTGCCTTGGCTCTGGAGCAGCCTGAACTCAGTCCGCGTGAGCTGGCGGTGCGCTTCACCGACGAGCGGCGCTACTTCGTCTCGGAAGCGACCGTCTACCGGTTGCTCAAGTCTCAGAACCTGATCACCAGCCCGGCCTATATCGTCATCAAGGCCGCCGACGAGTTCCGCGATAAAACCACCGCGCCCAACCAGCTTTGGCAGACGGACTTCACCTACTTGAAGGTCGTTGGCTGGGGCTGGTACTACCTGTCGACGGTCCTGGACGACTTCTCACGCTACATCGTCGCCTGGAAGCTGTGCACGACGATGCAGGCCAGCGACGTCACCGCCACGCTCGACCTGGCGCTGGGTGCGGCTGGGCTCGATCAGGCGCGGGTGATGCCGCGGCCACGCCTGCTCTCCGACAACGGTCCAAGCTACGTCGCCAGCGACCTGGCTGACTGGCTCGGCATTCGGGGCATGACCCACATCCGCGGTGCGCCATGCCATCCGCAAACGCAGGGCAAGATCGAGCGTTGGCATCAGACACTCAAGAACCGCATCCTGCTCGAACACGCGTACTTGCCCGGCGAGTTGGAGACGCAGGTTGCCGACTTCGTCGAACACTACAACCATGCCCGAGCCCATGAGAGCCTGAGCAACCTCACGCCCGCCGACGTCTACTTCGGACGCGGCGAAGGGATCCTGGCCGAGCGGGAACGCATCAAGCGCCAGACCCTGATGGATCGCCGCTTGCGCCACCACGCGCAGGCTGCCTAACCTCTTACCCCAGATGAACCAGAGCCTCCGCTCCTGAACACCGCTGAATGTCCCAAATCATCTGACGACGGACAGTCGATCTCTGGGGCGTGCTGCGCTTCTCGATCCGCTGGCATGTCTCTCGCAGTCGGATGTCCTGAAAAGCCCGCTGCGCCGTCAAACTCGGCGCTCGGCCCAGGCGGGTTCTTTCCCTCGAAAAGTCTGACGAACCTTTGGTGGCGTGGCGTTTCCTGCCCGCCTGTCAGGCCGGCATTAGAAGTGGGCAACAGCCCTGGCTTCGTGGGTCAGCCAGAATGCAGATTGGACACTGGCAAGCGCTCGCCGCGAGGCTGCACATCAGCGGCAGTGGGTAGGGTACCGCTACGATCGGCTACGCCGGACCCTACGCCCGGCGCAGCTGTGTTGGCTAATTTGACCTCAACCGATATGGCGTCCCTCGGCCATGCCGTACTGGAGGTAGTGCTGCAGCGGATCGATATGGTCTGCGGCAACATCCGGATTTTCGGAGAGATACGCATTGGTATGGAAGGTGGCGCTGGGATCGCGGCCCTCGTGCCAGCCGGTTTCCTCATAATGGACAAGCGGGTTTTGACCGCTCGCCGCAACATCGGAGTTGTCTGTGAGATAGCCGGAGGTGGAGAAGTACGCGTTTGGATCGCGGCCTTCCTGTGCCCCGAAAGTCAAGTAATGTCGGAAAGCGAAAGCATCTGGGTTGATGCCGCCGACCGTTGCGGCGGTGGCCACGTCGGTGTTGTGGACTAGGTAGTAGGTCGCGTCGAATGCCCCAAAGAGGTGGTCGCCGCTGCCTTGCGCGGTGCTCATGCCGGGGAGAACTGCGCGGCCCTCGGCTTGCCCAAACTCAAGATAGTGAACAAGAGGGTCGATGCCGGAGGCATTTACGTCCGGGTTCAAGGCGAGATAGGCTGTGCCCGAGAAATCTGGGCCGGCGCTGCGGCCTTCCTTCCAGCCGAACTGATCGTAGTGGGTCAGCGGGTCGATCCCTGCGGCCGCGACATCCGGGTTGGCAGCGAGATACCCCGAGGTCGAGAACTCGGCATTCGGGTTACGGCCCTCGTGCCAGCCGAACTGGTCGTAGTGCGTGTCCAGATCGACGTGCGCCCGCCAGACGTCGAGGTTGGTCGCCGCGTAGTAGAGATCGTCGACCAGCGGCGACCCGTCTCGTTCCTGGACCGTGCCATCGGTGAAGGCGATCGTCGCGACCCCCGTCAGGTCGATGACGGTGCCGTCCGGCGCCGTCATCAGGTCGTGCCCGTGGCTGAAGTCGAAGTGCGCGTCGGTCAGCGCGAAGCCGAAGCTCAGCGCCGCCGGGATTGCAGCCTTGGCCACGTCGAAGGTCAGCGTGGTCTGGCTGGTGTTGCCGGCCGCATCCGCTACCGTCTCGGTGAAGACGGTGTGACCGGTGCTCGTCGGGTGGTAGCTGTAGCTGCCGTCCGCCGCGATCGTCAGGGTGCCGTTGGTGCTGTCGATCTGCGACGTACCGGAGGTCGGCAACGTATGGGACAGGGCGTTGGCGAATTGGACGGAAACAACGTGCAGAGCCGACGCGTCGGTGTCATTGGCGAGCACGTTGCCGGTCAGGGTCGCCGCTACACCGGTACCGGAGGCTGCATCTGCTTGCGCGGTCGGCGCCACGCTGTCGAGGGTGAAGACCAGGCTTCCAGCCGTCGATACGTTGCCGGCGGCATCGGTTTGGGTCACCGCAACGGTGTGCGCCCCTTGCGCGAGCTGGCTCGGATCGTAGATCGCGGTCGCGGCCCCGCCATCCACGCTGTAGCTGAAGCTGCCCCCAGCTTCGGCCGGGGTGATCGCAAGGCTTGCATCGTTGGTGAGGTGATCGGTCGTGAAGAGCCCGGTGTCGTGCGCGAGCACCAGGCCTGGTGCAGTCGGCGCTGTTGTGTCTACGGTGAACGCAAGTGCGGGCCCAGCTGAGCTAGTATTGCCAGCCGCGTCTGTCGCCGTCGTGGTGTAGCTGTGGGTACTACCGTCAGCGAGGACACCGATGGTGTAGTGCCACGCTCCCGTACCAGCGTCCGCGGTCGTTGTACCGACCTGCACAGTGCCGTCGAAGACGGTCACCGTGCTGCCGGGCTCGGCAGTGCCAGCGAGCGCCTGAGTCGCGGTATCATTGGCAGCGTTGACGTAGCCGTTCACGATCGCCGCATTTGTTGGTGCGCTCGGGACAAGCGGAACTGCCGTGTCGGCGTCAAAGGAGTTGCCAGCGGATCTGGCGATGTTTCGATGCACGTCGGTGATCGCGAGTGCGGACGTCACCGTGCCTTGAAAACCCGAGAGGTCGACGGTGTAGCTGCCGTCGCCAGCAACCTGCACGGTTCGACTCTGTGCGCCGTTGATAAAGGTCGCGAGGGCGGTGGCGTCGCTATCGAGGCCTGCCACCGTGAAAGAGACGCTGTGCGCCTCGCCGGCGTTGACGATGTAATCGGTCGTATCGTTGACGGACAAGCTGGCAACCGCGCCGGCATCGGCTGTGGTGTCGACAATGAGCGTCTGCGAGGCTGTCAGGGTGACGTTGCCGGCCGCGTCCTGCGTTGCCGCCTGAACGGTGTAAGTGCCATCCGTAAGCGCCGCTGCCAGATCGGCGTTGGAGCCATTCGTCGACCCTGGCGCATCGACACGGAAGGCATAACGGTAGCCGCCGTTGCCATCGCTTGTCAGAGGAACGCTGTGCGTCGGTACGGTATGACCGTCGGCTGCAGTGAAGGTGACCACCGCACCACTTTGCCCGGTGAAGTTCGCATCCACCCCCGTCCCATTGAGCCGGAAGGCGTCAGCGAACTCGGCCGCGTTCAGCACCTGCGCGTTCGCGGTCGCATCGGTGATCAGCGGGCGATTGCCGTGCGTCGGGTCGGAGCCGGTACCCGCCGATAATGCGAGGGTGAGGTTTGGAGCCGTGTGATCGAGGGTCGTGGCTGAGCCAGTTGCTCCACCTTGGATCGCGTTGCCGGCGATATCGGTGATCCCGGTGCCAGCGGACTTCAAGTCGAGCCGCACTGCACCGTCGCCTGACATCTGATTGAGCGTGACTGTGTAGGTTGTTCCTGAACCTGAGACCGAGGCGATATTTGCTGTGGCGGTGCCGCTGGTGGTGACGGTGAAGTCGTCGGCGGTCACACCAGTGACGGCCTCCGAGAAGGTCACCGTCTCGGTTAGGGTTGTCGCGTTGGTTGGGCCGCCCGCGGATGGGATAATCATGGTCGCGCTTGGAGCGTCGCGGTCGACGGCGTGAGTGGTGGAACTGGTCAGGCCCGTGGCGGTGAGCGCGTTGCCAGCCGAATCATTAACGGTGGGCGTGCCAGCAAGCGCCAAGGCGAGGGAGCCGGTGCCGGTGATGCCGGACACCGTGACGGTGTAGTCCTGGCCCGATCCTGAGACGGCGGTGATGCCGCCGGCTGCATTGCCCGTTGGGGCCAGAACGAAGTCGTTCAGACCGACGCCTGAGACGGCCTCTGCAAAGTGGACGGCGTAGGTTGTGCTCGCCACGTTGGCAGCTGTCGCCGCCGCAGCACTTGTGGCGGTCGGCGCCGTGTGATCGAGGGTCGTGGTCGAGCCAGTTGCTCCACCTTGGATCGCGTTGCCGGCGGTATCGGTGATCCCGGTGCCAGCGGACTTCAAGTCGAGCCGCACTGCACCGTCGCCTGACGCCTGATTGAGCGTGACTGTGTAGGTTGTTCCTGAACCTGAGACCGAGGCGATATTTGCTGTGGCGGTGCCGCTGGTGGTGACGGTGAAGTCGTCGGCGGTCACGCCGGTGACGGCCTCCGAGAAGGTCACCGTCTCGGTCAGGGTTGTCGCGTTGGTTGGGCCCGAGGAACTCGGTGTTAAGCTGATCACACGAGGTGGTGTAGTATCTGCTGGCGGTGTATCACTCAGGTCCAATGCAACTGTCTGGCTGATATTGGTCCCGGGCTGATAGCCATAGAGAAAAAACCCGCCTGTTGCACTGGTGCTGGTGTGTGTCGGTGCATTTGTCTGGTTCACACCAGTCACAACGCCGGACGACGACGTTTCTGATGCTCCCGTGACAGCAGATGCTGACTGGTCTGCCAAGCTTGTAAAAGTAAAGATCAAGCCGCCGGGTTGGGCTGTGCCGTTGAAATTTACGATGAAGCCGCTTGACGAGACGTCAATGCTTATAGTTCCGCTTAAGTTCTGAGGGTATCCGCTCGAATAAATCGTGTCGCGTATCGACACGTTTTGTACTTCGAAGCCGTTGACGACCGTAAAAGACCCTGAGTATAGCGAATCATCATAACTCTTAAAATTTCCAGATGAGTCCTCCGCCGATACTTGGTATCTCACATCGACAGATACGGTTTCACCGAGAAGAGAGGCAGCCATCAGCGTTTCCCATCGATAAAATCTAAGAGATTTTATTTATATATTGTTGACTATAAGTATGCAGATTTCGAACAATTTATCAAGTGGAGTTAACTACGGGCTTAAGTGCTGAACCATCGGGCATCCATTTAGTCCACAGCATGCTGCTCGAAGACAGCCCGTGCGCTCTCGTCGGCCAGATCGACCGCGCGCGCTCCGGCCCGCCGATGGCGGCTGTCGACGCCTGCAACGCCCGCTTCGGCCGCGGCAGCGTCGTCCCCGCCCGGGCTGGTCTCGTGGAGAAGCGGACGTGGAGCACGAAGTTCGAGATGCGAACGCCGCGCTACACGACGCAGGTCAGCGAGCTGCTGGTCGCCCACGCATAAGGCTTGGGCCGATTGGCCGGGTTGGGAGCCGGTCAAAAAGCCAAACGAATTCATAAAGGGCTACGGCAGGGTTGGGAGCGACAACCACTTGCTGGGACACGCTTGTGGCGAACCGGGCGAGGCCTCCACAATGTGCGTCTGCAGGCACGGTTCGCTCACTTGCTGCAACGGCTATCACCCGCACTGTCGTCATTGGTCACGACCGTTTTTCGGACGTTAGATTTCCAGGCGCGTAATCCCGACACAAAAGGCGAAGCCGACTGCGGATTGCAGCCGGGTAATTCGACTGCCTGGAAAACGGTCGTTTCCCTGACGGTAGGTAAAAGAAAACAGGCCACCTTCGATCAAAGAAAACGGCGGGAGCATCGCCACCCCGGCCGTCCTGGATCGTTCTGAAGCGGTGCAGTTAGCCTTAGCCGAAATGCCCGTCAGCGAAGGTGCTGTGCCCCTCTACGGCGCCGTACTGCAGGTAATGCAGCATCGGGTCGATGCCAGCGGCTTTCACGTCCCCGTTGGCGGCCTCGTACGCGTTGGTGTCGAAGCTGGCTGAAGGATCACGGCCTTCATGCCATCCGTAGTTGTCATAGTGGGCCAGCGGATCGATGTTGGCCGCCTTCACATCCCCGTAAGCAGCCAGGTAGCCCTTGGTATCGAACACCGTGTTCGGGTTGCGACCCTCGTGCCAGCCATAAGTCTCGTAGTGGTTGTAGGCATAGGCGAAGCTATCACCGCCGGCTGCAATCGCTGCTTTGGCCACGTCCGTGTTCGACAGGAGGTAGTACTCCGCATCGAAGCCCGGATGCACGCCGAGATCGCCTGCCTTACCCACCGCCGCGTAAGCCTGACGACCCTCGGCCTGCCCGTATTGCAGGTAGTGGGCAAGCGGATCGATGCCGGCGGCTTTCACATCGGCGTTGTTGGCGAGGTACAGCTCGTTGTCGAAGTTGGCCGCCGGGTCGCGCCCCTCTTTCCAACCATACTGATCGTAGTGCGCAAGCGGGTTGATCCCCGCTCTGGCTACATCGGCGTTGGCCGCAAGGTAGCCGTTCGTAGTGAAGTAAGCGTCCGGATCCCTCCCTTCGTGCCATCCGAAAGAGTTGTAATGGGTAGCGAAGTCTGTACCAGTAGCGGCCACGTCACTATAGTGAGAACTGTAGAAGCTCTGATTTACGAGAGTGATCCAAGATCCTGTGACCTCAGACGGACCATATAGGTATTGTATACCATCAATATCTGATTGAGTGAGATCTGTCAGGCTAGTGTTGAGAACGGAGTTCATGATAGCTGGGCTTGTATTGTAGTGCCCCAGTCCAATAACATGGCCTATTTCATGAAGGGCAACATTAAATAAATCAATGCTCCCATCTGAGACCACACTATTTCCGACGACGTGCCAGTTTTCTCCGCTATCGAAAGTGACTTGCCCGCTGAACGCTTTATTTAGACCGCTGCTTGAGTTAAAGTAGGACGACCCGCCATTTCCAAGCGTGCCATACAGACCGTCGATCGCCGAAAGCGTAAATTTGATTGTAACACTTGCGGAAGGGCTGACTTGCTGGAAGTGAATGTTAGCGTGGCTTGTCCAGTCTGCGAGAGCAGACGCTAGTACCGAAGTGAAAAATGCTGGTACTGTGCTGTCGATAGCCCACGTCAGCAATCCGCCTGCAAAACCAGCGGTGGTATTACTGCCATATTTAAAACCAAGAGTGTTATAATCAGACATGCTCAGCCTTCGCCCATCTGACAAACGAAGCGGGTTCGCTGCCCTGTGAGTTATAGAGCATAATTGCACCTATGTACCCAACGCCGTACAGCCCGGCGGGAAATCAAAATAGTGGTTTATGCTTGATAGAAGGGAGGTGTGGCAGCTATGCAATGCGTAAAAGGCGACGTTGATCTGATTGCGGGTGCTTCAGTCGCAAGCCCATCCCCTGCTATTTTCAGCGATAAAGACAACACGGGATCGGGGTTCAAGCGTGTCCGCAATTGTCCGCGAAGGCACGCCGCGCTTCGGCTCGAAGGATATTCAACTCGTCCTGCAGGCCGATGATCTCACTTTCGAACTCGTCAAGCATAGGCGCGGCCGGGTCAAGAGTAGGGTCGAATGTTCGCCCGATGGCGCGCCAGACACCACAATGGCGACGCGCGTGGGTCTGGCTGTCGTTAACGGCTCGATCTGAAGGGCGAAGGTGCCGATCTCTCGCATGATCCTTATCTCCCACCACAGACTGAGGCGCAGTCCAGTCTCATCACAATATTGGGTCTAGAAAGACAACGTCTAGCAATTATCCCTTCCGCTTTGAGTAATCTACTCTGGAGTAGGCTGCCCAGGTTCATAAATGCGATACGCAGACGGTTCCGCATCGCCTAGACCGCAATGCGTTCAAAATCTTGAATTTTGAATTCTAAACACCCTTTCCTGACAGATTTGAGTGTCAGGTTTACGGTCGATTTTCTGGCACAGACGCAACCTGCTGCGTGCACGGACACGGGCATAAGGCCGAGGCATCGCTGCCCCAGCCGTTCTTCATTTCAGGCTTTGGCTTGCAAACAACTTTAGCCGAAATGCCCATCGTTGAAGGCGGTTTGGCCCTCAATGGCGCCGTACTGCAGGTAGTACAGCATCGGATCAATATGGGCGTTGGCTACGTCAGCGTAGTGGCTCTGGTACACCTTGGTATCGAAGCTGGCCGAGGGATCGCGGCCCTCCTTCCACCCGAAGCTGTCGTAGTGCGCCAGCGGATCGATGTTGGCAGCCTTCACGTCGCTGTAAGCGGCCAGATAGCCCTTGGTGTCGAACACCGCATTCGGATTGCGGCCCTCATGCCAGCCGTAAGTCTCATAGTGCTGGTAGGCGTACGCGAAGCTGTCACCGCCGGCTGCGATGGCCGATTTGGCCACGTCTGGGTTCGACAGGAGGTAGTACTCGGCATCGAAGCCCGGATGGACGGCCAGATCCGCAGCCTTACCGACGGCGGTATAAGCTTGGCGGCCTTCAGCCTGACCGTACTGTAGGTAATGAGCTAGCGGATCGATCCCGGCTGCCTTCACATCGGGATTGCGCGCTAAATATAGGTCAGTGTCGAAGTTCGCCGACGGATCACGGTATTCCTTCCAGCCATTGCTGTCGTAATGCGTAAGCGGATTGATACCGGCTTTGGCGACGTCACTGTTGGCGGCAAGGTAGCCGACGGTCGAGAAGAAAGGGTTCGGATCTCTACCCTCATGCCAACCGTTGGTGTTGTAATGACTCGTCGGATCGACGTGTGCTTTCCAGACGTCGGGATTAGCGACGTCGTAGTAGAGATCATCGATGAGCGTCGAACCAGCATGCTCTGTCACGGTGCCATCAGCAAAACTGAGAGTATGTAAGTCTGTGATATCGATGATACTACCACTCGGTGTGGTCATCATATCATGACCGTTGTTAAGCTTGAATTGGGCCTCTGTGAGGTTGAAGGTGAAGGTCTTGCTTGTATCGGTAACAGCAGTCACGGGGCTGCTAAGCAGGGGTAGCGTTGTATTAGTGATCGCCGTCAAGCTTGCGATAGCGCTCTTGTAGGCAGCGCCTGCGGTGGCGTTTGCGCCCGTGCTCAGCTTGCCGCTGTAGTCGGCGTTCGAGTCCCAGTAGTTCTCGTAGACCATGTTGTGGTCGGCCATCCACTTGGTCATGGCCTGGACGTAGGGAGCAGCGTTGTCGCTGGCGACACCCCATTCGGAGATGGCGGTGGCCTTGCCGTGGGCTGCGGCGAAATCCTGCTGCCACTGCAGGCCGTAGGCGCGGGTGACCTCACCCTTGAACCCCTTGGCGGCATCGGTGCCGTCCCACTGGGTGCTGTAGTAGACGTCGGTGCCGATCACATCGACGTACTTGTCGCCCGGATACGCCTTCTCCGGGTTCATGTTGCCACCATCGTTGGTGGTGTCCCACACGAACTTGAACTTGTCCGAGACCGAGCGGAAGGTGTCGACAAGGTTCTGGAAGGACTTAATGAACGCGGCCTCGTGGCCGTTGGCGGCCCAGGGCATCCAGGAGCCGTTGAACTCCCAGCCGACGCGCACGTAGATGTTGCCGTCGCTGCTGGCCTTGGTCTGCGCCAGAGCCTGTGCAGCCTTGAGGAAGTGGTCGTTGAAATCGCCCGTGGCGACCTGCTCGAGCGAGGTGCCCCAGACCGTCAGCGGCACCGACCAGATGTTAGAGGCGGCGGTGTTCTTCCACAGGCTCGTGGCCCAGCCAATCGAGCTGTCGAACGCCTTCCAGCTGTCGTTGTTGAGGTAGGTCAACACGTTGCCCGGCGTGCTCCCCACCCACTTGGAATACGAAGCAAAATCGGCCGGATCAGTACCTACAAATACACCAGTCTGGGTCACTGAAAGTCTCGCCACTCAGCATTTACCGCTAATTGCGAAGTCTGCGCTCTGTAAGCTGCTTCTAGAGCAGAATATCATTCATAGAGTTTATAAGATCTGAAAATAGTTTGTAAATATTCAAGCGCGATCATGGACAGATGATTTTAATACTAACGACATATTAATGGCCGATGATTTTGTTAAATTGATTCTTAATCTTGATTATTCATCGACTGCTGTGGACCGCCGATTATTATGGTTTTTGATCCTGTAGTGCGGATAACACGGCAAAGCACCCGAAGCCTGAGGAGCTTGTTGGCAAGCTACGGCAGGCGTATGGGCTGATCTCGAAAGGACAGAGCGTAGCCAATGCAATCCGTGCGTTCGGCGTTAGTTCGATGACGTGACCTCGCCGACTGGTTCTGGCCTAGGCTAATTCAGAGAATTAGCCTAGGCCAGAGGAGTTGAGGTTGAAGGAAGAACAGAGGTCGAGCGCGGAGCGGGTCGTGCTGATGCTGCGCCATACCAAGGTGCAGACGGTTCAAGGCAATAGCATCGTTTTTGTCTGCAAGGAGGCGAGTGCCTTCGAGTAAAGATGCGACCGTTGTCGCAAGGAATAGATCGATTTGAAGGTCGATCAGGCCAGAAAGATTAAGGATTTAGAGCGCGAGAGCGCACGGCTTCGTTGTCTGGTCGCTGACCTGTTCTTGGAAAAGTAGGTGTTGGCGAACGTCGCCGCGGGATCCGCAGGGCAACGTCAGAAAAACTTGCAGCACCCGAGCGACGTAGACTGGCAGTTGCCGGCATGTGGGAGAAATACGGTCTTGCAAAGGGATCCGATCGACCTCCTGTCTGCGTGCAAGCTAATTCTAAAAGTCGAACTCACGGAAATCACAGCCCGCGCCGACCAGGCCGACCCGTCACGCAAACGTCCGGTTGCGTGACGGGTCGGTCATCCGTATGGCGCCGGCGCGGCAGTCCTGTTTTGAACCCTGGCGGGCATTCGATATGGGCAACAGGCGACCAATTTGCTCAACAGCATGCACGCAGGAACGCAGTAACATTATCTCATAAAATCAACGACATGGTCGTGTCCCAGGCGGTGGTGTAGCTGGGGGGTGGTCATCGGCGGTTGCCGGGTAGGGTCGGGTTGCGACTGCCAACCCCGCACCCGAGAGACCTCCAATGACCGACGAGATGATGGCCCTGCGCGGGCTGATGGAGAAGAGAGCCGACGCCGATCTGCTGCGTGAGATGATCGGTTTTGCAGCCGAGCGATTGATGGAACTGGAAGTGGGCGGCCTGACCCGCGCGGCCCACGGCGAGAAGAGCGCTGAGCGACTGGTCCAGCGCAACGGTTACCGTGACCGAGACTGGCAGACGCGGGCTGGCACGGTCGAACTGCGCATCCCGAAGCTGCGCAAGGGCTCGTACTTCCCCGGCTTCCTGGAGCCGCGCCGGATGGCCGAGAAAGCGCTGACGGCGGTGATCCAGGAGGCCTACATCCAGGGCATCTCGACCCGCTCCGTGGATGATCTGGTCCAGGCCATGGGCGGCACGGGCGTGTCGAGGAGCCAGGTCTCGCGCCTGTGCCAGGAGATCGACGAACGGGTCGGCGCGTTCCTCGCCCGACCCATCGAAGGCGAGTGGCCGTATCTCTGGATCGACGCCACCTACGTGAAGGTCAGGAGCGAGGGCCGCATCATCTCGGTCGCCGTCATCGTGGCGGTGGGCGTGAACACCGACGGCCGGCGCGAGGTGTTGGGCATGGACGTCGGGCCCTCCGAGGCCGAGACGTTCTGGACCGCCTTCCTGCGCAAGCTCGCCCGGCGCGGCTTGCGAGGGGTCAAGCTGGTGATCTTGGACGCTCACGAGCGCATCAAGGCCTCGGTGGCCAAGGTGATGAACGCCACCTAGCAGCGTTGCCCGGTGCACTTCATGAGGAACGTGCTCGCCCATGCCGGCCGCAGCGGGCGGCGCGTCGTGTCGGCCTTCATCGCCACCGCCTTCGCCCAGGATGATGCCGAGGCGGCCCGTCAGCAATGGCGGCGGGTGGCCGACCAGCTCCGCCCCAAGGTGCCCAAGCTCGCCGCCCTGATGGACGCTGCCGAGCCCGACGTGCTGGCCTATATGGGCTTCCCAGCCGCTCACCGGATCAAGCTGCACTCGACCAATCCGTTGGAGCGCCTGAACGGCGAGATCAAGCGCCGGACCGAGGTGGTCGGCATCTTCCCCAACGAGGCTGCCATCACCCGCCTCGTCGGCGCGATCCTGCTCGAACAGAATGACGAATGGGCCGTCCAGCGGTCGCGCTACATGACCCTGGAAAGCATCGCCCCAATCGGCGATGATCCCCTCGTCAGCCTGCCCACCCTGGCAGCCTGATCGTCCCGGCCCAAGCCGGTGATCGCGGTGGCCCTCATCGAGCTACACCACGCCCAGGGACACGACCCAACGACATCGCCCCGACTGTTAATCGCATCGTCCTGCAGGCTGCGTGGGCGGCGGCACGGCCGGTCCTGGAAGACGGAATTGGTCCTGAAACGGTTTGCAGGGGCAATAATTTCGCGAGACATTTCAATGGCTCGCCAGAACCCCAGTTTGCAGAAAAGCTTATCGATTGCAGGATCTGGGGGCAGCTTGAGGTGCTAGTCCTGCAAGGGGTGGAGGTTCGAGTCCTCTTGGCCGCACCAACGTTTCGATGTCGTACGTCGAAGCGTCGGTGCATGAAAACGGGTTGTGGGCGGCCGCGCTCTTCGACGACGGCGCCCTTCGCCGCTCACACGAGCCGCATTCGAAAGCGCCTGAACGCCGGGCCCTGATTCTCCGCACGGACATCACGGCTGACTGATAAGCGCTCCTGAAAGGCCGATGATCGATAGATCTCGTGCGCGTTCGGTGCGTCGCGGCGTCCTGCTGACGTCGTCTGTCCTACAATCTTCTCCGCCGGCATTTCGGCGCCGCCGGGCGGCGTTCGCCCACCGCGGTCGAGGAAGCTGAACGCTTGCTGCCGACGGGCTTCAGCGTCGCTCCAGCGATACCCTGCCAATCTTCTCCTCGACAGCCGAGACCGGGGCTTCGGCACGATGCCGGCCGCGCGACGTGTCAGGAGATGGGCGATGAAGAAGATTGCTGCCGTCACAGCCGCCGTGCTCTTCGCGGCGAGCGGGCTCGGAACCACCGCAGCCGAGGCTCGGGGCGGCGGTGCCCTCGCGGCCGGCCTGATCGGCGGGCTCGCCGCGGGCGCACTCCTCGGTGCCGCTGCCGCGGAGGCGCACGCGGCGCCCGCCTACGGCTACGCAGATGCGCCCCCCGTGGTGCGCTATCGGCCCGCTCGCGTCGTCCGGGCGTACGACGACGAGGTCGTTTACCGGACGACGCGGGTCGTGCGCTCCGACGCGACGGATCCGGAAGGTTACGGCTATCGTGCCGCCGGATACGGCGACCGCTGGCACTGCGACCGGCCGCACGGCTACGGCGGCTGGTAGCCGAAGAGGCGCCAGGGCCGCCCGAGTGGCGCGGGCAGCCCGCTTGCACCGCTCGGCACATCGCGAGGCGCAGGCCTCGGGCTCCGGCACCCGGGCGGGGCTTCGGCGAAGTCAGGGATGCCCCGTCGAGGCTGAAACCCTTGACCGGTCCCGCCTCACCGCCGAAACATCGCCATCGACCGACCGGTCGTCCCGATCCATCCGCCACGGATCGTGCCCCGGCGCCGTGCCGGCCTGCGTCGCTTATGCCGGGCGGATAAGATCCCGGCGGCGACCCTCTTCTCGAAAGCGACCATGCCAGGCCTCAAGGACAAGCGCGGATTCATCGACAAGGACCGGCTCGATCTCTCCGAACGGAAGGCGGTCGAGTACTGGATGAAGCGCTGGGGCGTGACGCAGGACCAGCTCACCACGGCGCACCGCAAGGCCGGGCGCATGATCAAGGACATCGCCGCCGAGCTCGGCAAGAAGCGCTGAGCGGGCCGGATCGGACGACCCCGTCGCAGGTCCGCGCTGCCTGTGGCCGCACGACAAACCGGCCGACGCCGTTGCGAATGGATCCACCGGGGGGCGGGATCGACCGAAGCCGCCGGAGATCCCCATGGCCGCCCGAGGGCCGGCCGTGAGGGTGTGCGTCAGCCCTCGCTGTCGCGATTGAGGCCGAGGGCCTTCATCAGGTCGCCGATCGGATCGCCCTCCACCGGCTTGCCCGGCTGCGTCGCCGAGGCGACCGGGCTCGGAGCCTGCTGCTCGATCCGGGCCGTGGCCGGCCGGCCGCTCGCATTGGGCTGCGCCACCCTGCGGGCATGGACGTGATCGGCCTTCCGCACCGGACGCGCCTGCGGCTGACCCTCGAGCCCCGACAGGCTCGCCGTCATCGCGACGGGCAGGAGGGTGAAGGAGGCGGGACGCGCCAGCGTCGCTTCCGCCGTCTCGGCCTGCGACGCGCGCGCCGGCGGATCGCTCCAGGCCGTCGCGGCTTCGGCGGACGCGACGACGGAGTGACCGCGGCGCGTTTCGAAGGCCGGATCGCGCGAATGCAGAACATGCGCGGCGGTGATCAATCCCGTAACGAGCACGGCGGTCGTGAGGATTGTGGACTTGACGTGTTCCATGATCTCAGAACGAACGGCCAAGGTCATGGTTCCGCTTGCCGCGGCCCCGACCTTCGGCCGGCATCGCCCAGCCCCCGAAACGAAAAGGGCGGCCCGCTGGGCCGCCCTTTCGCAGGTCGTGGATCGCTTCGCGGCCTACTCGGCCGCGGCCGAGGGCAGCTCGCCCAGCGGCCGGGCGCCGCTGTCGGACGCCTTCTGCTGGAGGATCATGCTGTCGCGGCGGCGTGCCACCGCGCGGATGTCGGCCACCATCGAGCCGGTGCCCGCGGGGATGAGGGAGCCGACGATGACGTTCTCCTTGAGGCCTTCCAGGTGGTCGATCTTGCCGTTGACCGCGGCTTCCGTGAGGACCCGGGTGGTCTCCTGGAACGAGGCCGCCGAGATGAACGACTTCGTCTGCAGCGACGCCTTGGTGATGCCGAGCAGGACGGGGACGCCCTGGACCGGCTTCTTGCCCTCGGCGAGGAGCTTCTCGTTGACCTCGGTCAGCTCCGTGCGGTCGATCTGGTCGCCCGCCAGGATGTCCGAGTCGCCGCCGTCGGTGATCTCGACCTTCTGCAGCATCTGCCGGACGATGACCTCGATATGCTTGTCGTTGATCGACACGCCCTGGAGCCGGTAGACCTCCTGGATCTCGTTGACGAGGTAGGCGGCCAGCTCCTCCACGCCCTTGATCGCCAGGATGTCGTGCGGCGCCGGGTTGCCGTCGACGATGTAGTCGCCGAGCTCGACCACGTCCCCGTCCTGAAGGTGGATGTGCTTGCCCTTCGGGATCAGGTACTCGACCGTCTCCGAGCCGTCGTGCGGCGTCAGCGACAGGCGGCGCTTGTTCTTGTAGTCGCGCCCGAAGGCGATGGTGCCCGACTTCTCGGCGATGATCGCCGCGTCCTTCGGGCGCCGCGCCTCGAACAGCTCCGCCACCCGCGGCAGACCGCCGGTGATGTCGCGGGTCTTGGCCGAGTCGGTGGAGACGCGGGCGAGGATGTCGCCGGCCTTCACCGAGCCGCCCGGGTCGTAGCCGATGATGGCGTCGACCGGCAGGAAGTAGCGGGCGTCCGAGCCGCGCGGCAGCTTGACCGGCTTGCCCTCGGCATCGACGACCACCATCGCCGGCTTGAGGTCCGAGGTGCGCGCCGAGCCGCGCCAGTCGATGACGACGCGCTTGGCGATGCCGGTCGACTCGTCGGTGGTCTCGGTGATCGACTGGCCGTCGACCATGTCCTCGTACATCACCACGCCGTCCGTCTCGGTAATGATCGGGCGGGTGTAGGGGTCCCACTCGGCGATGCGCTGGCCGCGCTTGACCTTGTCGCCGTCGTCGACCCGCAGGCGCGCGCCGTACTGGAGGCGGTGCACCGCCCGCTCCGTGCCGTCGGCGCCGACGATCACCACCGCCACGTTGCGGCCGGTGGCGATCAGGTCGCCGTCCGAGTTCTTGGCGATCGCGCGGTTGCGGATCTTGATCGTGCCCTCGAAGCTCGACTCGATGAAGGACGAATCCGCGATCTGCGCCGCGCCACCGATGTGGAAGGTGCGCATGGTGAGCTGGGTGCCCGGCTCGCCGATCGACTGCGCCGCGATGACGCCGACGGCCTCGCCCATGTTGACGGGCGTGCCGCGGGCGAGGTCGCGCCCGTAGCAGGTGGCGCAGACGCCCTGACGGGTCTGGCACACCAGCACCGAGCGGATCTTCACCTCCTGGATCCCGGCCGCCTGGATGGCCGGCAGGTGGCGCTCCTCGATGGTCTCGCCGGTCTTGACGATGACCGTGCCGTCCTGGGCGACGAGATCCTCCGCCGTGGCGCGGCCGAGGATGCGGATCGCCAGCGTCGCGACGACCTGGCCGGCATCGATGATGGCGCGCATCTTGATGCCGTTGGTGGTGCCGCAATCGACCTCGCGGATGACCGCATCCTGCGCCACGTCAACGAGGCGGCGGGTCAGGTAGCCGGAGTTGGCGGTCTTCAACGCCGTGTCCGCGAGGCCCTTGCGGGCGCCGTGGGTGGAGTTGAAGTACTCGAGCACGTCGAGGCCTTCCTTGAAGTTCGAGATGATCGGCGTCTCGATGATCTCGCCCGAGGGCTTGGCCATCAGGCCGCGCATCGCCGCGAGCTGCTTCATCTGCGCCGGCGAGCCGCGCGCACCGGAATGGCTCATCATGTAGATCGAGTTGATCTGCTTGTCGGCGCCCTGGTCGTCCTTCTGGACGGTCGAGATCCGGAGCATCATCTCGGCGGCGAGCTTGTCCGAGCACTTGGCCCAGGCGTCGACGACCTTGTTGTACTTCTCGCCCTGGGTGATCAGGCCGTCGTTGTACTGCTGCTCGTAGTCCTTCACCAGCGTGCGCGTGGTGTCGACGATGGTCCACTTGTTCTCCGGCACGACCATGTCGTCCTTGCCGAACGAGATGCCGGCCTTGAACGCGTGGTTGAAGCCGAGCGCCATGATGCGGTCGCAGAAGATCACCGACTCCTTCTGACCGCAGTGGCGGTAGACGGTATCGATCATCGACGAGATCTCCTTCTTGGTCATCAGCTTGTTGACGACGTCGAAGGGCACCTTGGCGTGCAGCGGCAGCGCGCCGGACAGGATCACCCGGCCGGGCGTGGTGTCGTAGGTCTTGGTCAGCGGCTCGCCGTCGGGGCCGATGCCCTTCCAGCGCCACTTGATCTTCGAGTGCAGCTTCACCGACTTGGCGGCCAGGGCGTGCTCGAGCTCGCCCATGTCGCCGTAGACGCCCTGCATCGGGTTGGTCTTGTGGTCGGGCTGGAACGCGCCGACCAGGCCCTCGCCGACGATGGAGAGGTAGTACAGGCCGAGCACGATGTCCTGCGAGGGCACGATGATCGGCTGGCCGTTGGCCGGGTGCAGGATGTTGTTGGTCGACATCATCAGGACGCGCGCCTCCAGCTGAGCCTCGAGGCTCAGGGGGACGTGCACGGCCATCTGGTCGCCGTCGAAGTCGGCGTTGAACGCGGCGCAGACCAGCGGGTGCAGCTGGATCGCCTTGCCCTCGATCAGCTTCGGCTCGAACGCCTGGATGCCGAGGCGGTGGAGCGTCGGCGCGCGGTTGAGCATCACCGGGTGCTCGCGGATCACCTCGTCGAGGATGTCCCAGACCTCGGGCTTCTCCTTCTCGACGAGCTTCTTGGCCTGCTTGACGGTGGCCGAGAAGCCCTTGGCGTCGAGGCGCGCGTAGATGAACGGCTTGAACAGCTCGAGCGCCATCTTCTTCGGCAGGCCGCACTGGTGCAGCTTCAGCTCCGGGCCGACCACGATGACCGAGCGGCCCGAATAGTCGACGCGCTTGCCGAGCAGGTTCTGGCGGAAGCGGCCCTGCTTGCCCTTGAGCATGTCGGCGAGCGACTTCAGCGGGCGCTTGTTGGCGCCGGTGATGACGCGGCCGCGGCGGCCGTTGTCGAACAGCGCGTCGACCGCCTCCTGCAGCATCCGCTTCTCGTTGCGGATGATGATGTCGGGCGCGCGCAGCTCGATCAGACGCTTGAGGCGGTTGTTGCGGTTGATCACGCGACGGTAGAGGTCGTTCAGGTCCGACGTGGCGAAGCGGCCGCCGTCGAGCGGAACCAGCGGGCGCAGGTCCGGCGGGATCACGGGGACGACGGTCAGGATCATCCACTCGGGCTTGTTGCCCGACATCTGAAACGCCTCGATGATCTTGAGGCGCTTCAGGAGCTTCTTCGGCTTCAGCTCGGAGGTCGTGGTGGCGATCTCCTCGCGCAGCGAGTCGGCGATGCCGTCGAGGTCGAGCTCCTGCAGGATGCGCCGGATCGCCTCGGCGCCGATCATCGCCGTGAACGAATCCTCGCCGTACTCCTCCTGGGCGCGCAGGTACTCCTCCTCCGACAGGAGCTGGCGCTCCTTGAGGGGGGTGAGGCCCGGCTCGATGACGCAGTAGGACTCGAAGTAGAGGATCCGCTCGAGATCCTTGAGCGGCATGTCGAGCAGCAGGCCGATGCGGCTCGGCAGCGACTTCAGGAACCAGATGTGGGCGACCGGGGCGGCGAGCTCGATGTGGCCCATGCGGTCGCGCCGCACGCGCGCGAGGGTGACCTCGACGCCGCACTTCTCGCAGATGACGCCCTTGTACTTCATGCGCTTGTACTTGCCGCACAAGCACTCGTAGTCCTTGATCGGCCCGAAGATGCGGGCGCAGAACAGGCCGTCACGCTCCGGCTTGAAGGTCCGGTAGTTGATCGTCTCGGGCTTCTTGATCTCGCCGTAGGACCACGAGAGGATCTTTTCGGGGCTGGAGATCGAGATCTTGATCTGGTCGAAGCTCTGGGGCTGAGCCTGCTGGTTGAAAAGGTTCATGACCTCTTGGTTCATGATCCGCTCCTTGCTTGACGGGAACGCGCGCCCTGCGCCGGCGCCGTCCACGTCCTGAAATCAACTCGGCGCCGCGCCCTTCAAAGGCGCCGCTGGCCGTCGGCCCGTCCGGAGGCTCCGCCCCTCCCCGCTCGAACCGTGCCGGCGTTGGCGCCGGCACGGGAGGTGTCTTGTTTCGGCTACTCGGCCGCGTCGGCCGGCGGCTCCAGGGCGTCGTTGGCGGCCTTCTTGGACGAGGTCAGCTCGACGTTGAGGCCGAGCGACCGCATCTCCTTCACCAGCACGTTGAAGCTCTCCGGGATGCCGGCCTCGAAGGTGTCGTCGCCGCGGACGATCGCCTCGTAGACCTTGGTGCGGCCGGCCACGTCGTCCGACTTCACCGTGAGCATCTCCTGCAGCGTGTAGGCCGCACCGTAGGCCTCCAGCGCCCAGACCTCCATCTCGCCGAAGCGCTGCCCGCCGAACTGCGCCTTTCCGCCGAGCGGCTGCTGGGTGACCAGCGAGTACGGGCCGATCGAGCGGGCGTGGATCTTGTCGTCCACGAGGTGGTGGAGCTTCAGCATGTAGATGTAGCCCATCGTCACCTTGCGGTCGAAGGCCTCGCCGGTGCGCCCGTCGTAGAGCGTCGACTGGGCCGACCGGTCGAGCCCGGCCATCTCCAGCATGGTCTCGATGTCGGCTTCCTTGGCGCCGTTGAACACCGGGGTCGCCATCGGCACGCCGCGGCGCACGTTGTTGGCGGCCTCGGCCATGTCCTCGTCCGACAGGCCTTCCAGCTCCGACGGGGAGTAGATCGCCTGCATCTCCTCCTTCAGCGGGCCGATGTCCTGGCTCTTCAGGTAGGCGTCGACCGCCTTGCCGACCTTGCGGCCGAGGCCGGCCGCGGCCCAGCCGAGGTGCGTCTCGAGGATCTGGCCGACGTTCATGCGCGACGGCACGCCGAGCGGGTTGAGCACGATGTCGGCATGCGTCCCGTCCTCCAGGAACGGCATGTCCTCGATCGGCACGATCCGCGAGACCACGCCCTTGTTGCCGTGGCGGCCGGCCATCTTGTCGCCCGGCTGGATCTTGCGCTTCACCGCGACGAAGACCTTGACCATCTTCATCACGCCGGGGGGCAGCTCGTCGCCACGCTGCAGCTTCTCGACCTTGTCGAGGAAGCGCTGCTCGAGGCGCTTCTTCGACTCGTCGTACTGCTTCTGCATCGCCTCCATCTCGGTCATGAGACGGTCCTCGACGACGGCGAACTGCCACCATTGCGAGCGCGGGTACTCGTTGATGAGCTCACGCGTCAGCGTGGTCTCCTTCCTGAAGCCCTTCGGCCCGGCGATCGGCGCCTGGCCGATCAGCACGCCCGAGAGGCGGGCGTAGGTGTTGCGGTCCAGGATCGCCTGCTCGTCGTCCCGGTCCTTGGCGAGGCGCTCGATCTCCTCGCGCTCGATCGCCTGGGCGCGCTCGTCCTTGTCGACGCCGTGGCGGTTGAACACCCGGACCTCGACGATCGTGCCGGTCACGCCCGGGGGGACCCGGAGCGAGGTGTCGCGCACGTCGGACGCCTTCTCGCCGAAGATCGCGCGGAGGAGCTTCTCCTCCGGCGTCATCGGGCTCTCGCCCTTCGGCGTGATCTTGCCGACGAGGATGTCGCCGGCATGGACCTCGGCGCCGATGTAGACGATGCCGGCCTCGTCGAGGTTCTTCAGAGCCTCCTCCGAGACGTTCGGGATGTCGCGGGTGATCTCCTCCGGGCCCAGCTTGGTGTCGCGGGCCATCACCTCGAACTCCTCGATGTGGATCGAGGTGAACACGTCATCCTTCACGATCCGCTCGGAGAGCAGGATCGAGTCCTCGAAGTTGTAGCCGTTCCACGGCATGAACGCGACGAGGACGTTGCGGCCGAGCGCGAGCTCGCCGAACTCGGTGGACGGGCCGTCGGCGATGATCTCGCCCTTCTTCACCGGCTCTCCGACGCGAACCAGCGGCTTCTGCGTGATGCAGGTCGACTGGTTGGAGCGCTGGAACTTCTGCAGGCGGTAGATGTCGACGCCGGGCTTGGTGGCGTCGGCCTCCTCCGTCGCGCGGATGACGATGCGGGTGGCGTCCACCTGGTCGACGATGCCGGAGCGGCGGGCGGCGATGGCGGCGCCGGAGTCGCGGGCGACCACGGCCTCCATGCCGGTGCCGACGAACGGCGCGTCGGCGCGCACCAGCGGCACCGCCTGCCGCTGCATGTTCGAGCCCATCAGCGCGCGGTTGGCGTCGTCGTTCTCGAGGAACGGGATCAGCGCCGCGGCGACCGACACGAGCTGCTTCGGCGACACGTCCATCAGGTCGACGCGCTCCGGCCCGACGACGATCACGTCGCCGGCGCGGCGGCAGACCACCAGCTCCTCGGTGAGCTTCTTGTTCTCGTCCATCTGCGCGTTGGCCTGGGCGACGTAGTACTTCGCCTCCTCCATCGCGGAGAGGTACGAGACCTCGTTGGTGACGACGCCGTCCTTGACCCGGCGGAACGGGGTCTCGATGAAGCCGTACTTGTTCACCCGCGCGAAGGTCGCGAGCGAGTTGATCAGGCCGATGTTCGGGCCTTCCGGCGTCTCGATGGGGCAGATGCGGCCGTAATGGGTCGGGTGCACGTCGCGCACCTCGAAGCCGGCGCGCTCGCGGGTCAGGCCGCCCGGGCCGAGCGCCGAGAGGCGGCGCTTGTGCGTCACCTCGGAGAGCGGGTTGGTCTGGTCCATGAACTGCGACAGCTGCGACGAGCCGAAGAACTCGCGCACCGCGGCCGCCGCGGGCTTGGCGTTGATCAGGTCCTGCGGCATCACCGTGTCGATGTCGACCTGGGACATGCGCTCGCGGATGGCGCGCTCCATGCGGAGCAGGCCGAGGCGGTACTGGTTCTCCATCAGCTCGCCGACCGAGCGCACCCGGCGGTTGCCGAGGTGGTCGATGTCGTCGATCTCGCCCTTGCCGTCGCGCAGCTCGACGAGCGCCATGACGACCGCCAGCATGTCCTCCTTGCGGAGCGTGCGGACGGTGTCCTCGGCGTCGAGGTCGAGGCGCATGTTCATCTTCACGCGGCCGACGGCGGACAGGTCGTAGCGCTCGCTGTCGAAGAACAGCGAGTGGAACATGGCCTCGGCCGTCTCCAGGGTCGGCGGCTCGCCCGGGCGCATGACGCGGTAGATGTCGAACAGCGCGCCTTCGCGGGCGGAGTTCTTGTCCACGGCGAGCGTGTTGCGGATGTAGGGGCCGATGTTGACGTGGTCGATGTCGAGCACCGGGATCTCGGCGACGCCGACCTCTTCGAGGCTCTTGAGCAGCTTCTCGGAGATCTCCTCGCCGGCCTCGGCCCAGATCTCGCCGGTGTTCACATCGACGAGGTCCTCGGCGACGTACTGGCCGACCAGGTCCTCGTCGGTCGCCTTGAGGAACTTGGTCCCTTTCTCGGCGATCTGGCGGGCGTTGCGGGCGTTGAGCTTCTTGCCGGTCTCGAGCACGACCTCGCCGGAATCGGCGTCGATCAGGTCGACCGAGGCCTTGAAGCCCTTCAGCCGCTCGGCGTCGAACGGCACGCGCCAGTCGGCGCCGTCCCGGTCGTAGACGACCTTGTTGTAGAAGGTCGACAGGATCTCCTCGCCGGACAGCCCGAGCGCGTAGAGCAGCGACGTCACCGGCAACTTGCGCTTCCGATCGATGCGGACGTGCACGATGTCCTTGGCGTCGAACTCGACGTCGAGCCAGGAGCCGCGATACGGGATGATCCGGGCGGCGAACAGCAGCTTGCCCGAGGAGTGGGTCTTGCCCTTGTCGTGGTCGAAGAACACGCCCGGGGAGCGGTGCATCTGCGAGACGATAACGCGCTCGGTGCCGTTGACGATGAAGGTGCCGTTCTCCGTCATCAGGGGCATGTCACCCATGTAGACGTCCTGCTCCTTAATGTCCTTGACCGACTTGGCCGCCGTGTCGGGATCGACGTCGAACACGATCAGCCGCAGGGTCACCTTCAGCGGGGCCGCGAAGGTGATGCCGCGCTGGCGGCACTCGTCGACGTCGTATTTCGGCTGCTCGAACGTGTAGCGGACGAATTCGAGGAGCGCCGTCGAGGAGAAGTCCGAGATCGGGAACACGCCCCGGAACACGCTCTGCAGGCCCTCGTCGCCGCGGCCGCCCTCGGGCTCGTCCATCATCAGGAACTGGTCGTAGGACGCCTTCTGAACCTCGATGAGGTTCGGCATCTCGGCGACTTCCTTGATCTTACCGAAGAACTTCCGAATGCGCTTGCGACCGACCAGCGTATTGGCCATGTGACCTCGCTCCACCATCTTCGCGTCCTGGTCGCCCGGGGAAGTCTCGCCGACTCCCGCGCCGGGCCATGGCTCGCGTCCCGCCGGACCGCGCCACCCGAATTCATGATCTCAATCGGCTCGTTCCGAGCCGGGACCCGTCTCAGGGTCCGCCGGCCGCCGAAGCGGCCTCAGCCCGCGGGTGCGAACACCCGCGGGCTGCGGTCACGCCCGGCTCCCGAGGGAACCGGCCGCGCGGTGACGGGCCGGAGATCGGCCCATCGTCGGCTTACTTGAGCTCGACCTTGGCGCCGGCCTTCTCGAGCTGCGCCTTGAGCTTCTCGGCCTCGTCCTTGGCGACCGACTCCTTGACGGCCTTCGGGGCGCCCTCGACGAGGTCCTTGGCTTCCTTGAGGCCGAGGCCGGTGATCGCGCGGACCTCCTTGATGACCTCGATCTTCTTGTCGCCGGCGGCGGTGAGCATAACCGTGAACTCGGTCTGCTCCTCGGCGGCGGCAGCCGGGCCGGCGGCCGGGCCGGCAGCCACGGCGACGGCGGCGGCGGCCGAGACGCCCCACTTCTCCTCGAGCATCTTGGCGAGGTCGGCGGCCTCGAGAACGGTCAGCGACGACAGGTCGTCGACGAGCTTGGCAAGATCAGCCATGGTGATGATCCTCTAACGATATCGGTGTGAAGGGATGGGTTTGAAAGGGGAAACGACCGTCAGGCCGCTTCGTCCTTGGTGGCATAGGCTCCGAACACGCGGGCGAGCTTGGCCGCCGGCGCATTGACGACCTGTGCGATCTTGGTCGCGGGAGCCTGGACGAGGCCCACGATCTTGGCGCGCAGTTCGTCGAGGGACGGGAGCGAGGCGAGGGCCTTCACGCCGTCCGGGTTCAGAGCGGTCGCGCCCATGGCGCCGCCGAGGATCACGAGCTTGTCGTTGGCCTTGGCGAAATCCACCGCCACCTTGGCGGCCGCGACCGGATCGCTCGAATAGGCGAGCAGGGTCGGGCCCTTCAGGAGGGGCTTGATGGAGGCGACGTCCGTGCCATCGAGAGCGATGCTGGCGAGGCTGTTCTTTGCGACCTGCACGGTGGCGCCGGCGAGCTTCATCTGCGAACGCAGCTTCTGCATCTCGGCGACCGTGAGGCCTTTGTAGTGGGCCACGACGACGACGGCGCTCTTTGCGAACACGCCGTTGAGCGTCGAGACGAGATCAGCTTTTGCTGTCCTGTCCACTGGGGCTCTCTCCGGTTGGGCGGAACCCGAGAATGGGTCCGCCGGTTGCACGTGCCGCCCGGGACGGATCTTCGGCCTCATGGAAGCCGAAAACGTCCTGGACGACGCTTCACGGCCCTGTCCCCCGGTGCCGCCCCCGCGAGGGGTGCGATGCCTAAGGGCTGAGATGGTTCAAACCGATGCCTTCACGCCGTCCCTCATCGGTCGGGCGCTTCGAAAATGCGGTCTTCCCCGTCTGTGCAGGCTGGTGGATTAAGCCGGCGAACCGGCACCTGCAGTCTCGGACAGGACATGGCCGGACGCGGCCCTCAGAGGTTTTCACCCCTCAGGTCCTGCCGGCCATCGACGCCCGGTCACCCAGGCGGCGTCTCGATACGGAACCCGACCGGGCGGACGGGCTCCCTGAACAAACATGAAAATTGCGTGGAGCGCGGTGTATAGAGCCAAGCAAGCCGCCTGCCAAGGGCCGAGACGCGACTTTTCCGACTTAGGCAAACGCGCGGTGTCCTCGGGTGACCGATCCTATCCGAGCCGGTCGATGGCTCCGAGCGGCTTCTCGGACGGACTCTGCGTTGGATTTGCGATTCGGTGCGGATGGTTGGCCTTCGCCGACGCTTGATAAGCTCTCCACCGGGCTGCCGGATTTCGACCGATTGCGCTGAAGGTTCGGGCGTCGTCATGGCCGTGTGCCGCGCAGCCCTACCTCGAGGCGAGTCCCATGCAGCGCGTACAACGGCAGGACTGGATCGACGTCGCGCGCGGCATCGGGATCATTCTGGTCGTGTTCGGCCACGTCCTCCGGGGAACCGTCAAGGCGGGGATCGTGCCAGACACATCCGCGACCCAGTGGGTGGATTTCGGTCTGTACACCTTCCACATGCCGCTGTTCTTCTTCCTGGCCGGACTGAACCTGCCCGGCAGCCTGCGACGCGGACGGGTGCCGTTTCTCCAAGCCAAGCTCTGGACGATCGGCCTTCCCTACGTGATCTGGACGTTCATCCAGGGCAGCGTGATGATCCTGCTGGCGCAGGACATCAACACGCAGGTCGCTCCCGCCGACCTTCTCGCCTTCCCGTACCGTCCCCTCGGACCGCTTTGGTTTCTCTACGCCCTTCTGATCTGCCACGTGCTGGCCGCCATGATTCCCGATCGCAGACTGTTCGCCGCCATCGCGGCGGCGGGATTCGTGATCTTCTTTCGGCTCCCGGAGGTTCCAAGCCTCGCGCTGACCCTGCACAACCTTCCGTTCTATCTCGCAGGTGCCTATGCCGGGCACGCCCTGGCGGCTTGGCGGACGCCGGTGAGCCTGTCGGGGATCGCACTCATCTGGACGGGCTTCGCCCTGGCGGTCGTGGGTGCCTGGACGGTCTCCGGCTTCAGCCCGATGGCGCTAGCGGCGCTACCTGCCTGTTGTCTCGGCATTCTCGGCGTCGTGTGGGTGAGTAAGCGTATCGGTGGCGGCGCGCTCGCCACGGTCGGCCTGCTCTCGCTCTCGATCTTCGTCATGCACTCGCTGGCCGCGGCCGGCCTGCGCGTGGCCATGACGCGCCTTCACGTTCCGCCCGACCCCATGGTCTACCTGATCTCGGGGACGGCCTTCGGCATCCTGGGCCCGATGCTCGCACATCGGCTCCTCGCCCGATGGAACACGCTGTCGGTGTTGGGGCTCGGAGCGCCGGCATGGCGCGACCGCGTCGCCGTCTCGGACACAGCCCGGTAACGTCTCGACGGTCGGCCCGCTCGGTTAGGCTGCCTCGCGCTCCGGCACGAAGCGCTTGCGCGCGTTCTCCCACCACGAGCGCTGCCGCGCCGCCTCGGTCTCGGCGGCCTTGGCCGCGTAGAACGAGGCGTTGTGCTCGCCGCGCAGGGCCTCGCGGGTGAAGCGGATCAGGTGGTGGGCGACGAAGCCCATGTTGAACACCGCCTCGATCTGCCCACGCCTCAGGGCGTAGACGGCCGCCGACCAGAACGGCTTGCGGTAATCCGAGAAGATGCCCACCCGGGTGATGATGTTGAACCCGAGGATCAGCCCGCGGCGCAGGTTGGTGAAGGTCAGCTTGCCCTTTGTCGGGGTGACGATGCGATTCGGGTAGGTCGTCGCGCACTGGTGCTTGAAGCGCTCAAAGATCTTCTCCGGCGCGTAGGCGTGCGCGATCGCCCGGCGCCAGCTCGACACCACGGTGTCGTGCGGGCGCTTGAACAGGACGTTCGACTCGAGCGCCGCGTCGTGGACGAGGCGCCCCTCCCGCTGCAGCCGGTCCCAGAGCGGCGTCTTCGGCAGGGCCTGGAGGATGTTGATCGTCAGGACGGGGATGCCCGACTTGTCGATGAAGTCGATCAGGTACTGCTCGGAGGCGTCCGAGTCGGAGTCGAGGCCGAGGATGATGCCCGACGTCACCTCGAGGCCGTAGGAGTTCAGCGTCTCGATCGCGCCGTACATCGGCACGGCGGCGTTGTGGGTCTTGTCGATGCCCTTGAGCGCGTCCTCCTCCGGCGTCTCGATGCCGACGAACACGGTCATGAAGTTCGCCTGCCGCATCAGCTCGAGGATCTCGGGCTGCTTGGCCATGTTGAGGGTCGCCTCGCAGGCGAACTGGAGCGGGTAGTCGTTCTTCTTCTGCCACGCGACGAGGTGCGGGAGCATGTCCCGTGTCGCCTTGCGGTTGGCGATGAAGTTGTCGTCGACGAAGTAGACCACCGCCGGGTGGCCGGGCTGGCTGATGATCGCGTCGAGCTCGGCGCACATCTGCTCGGGGCTCTTCAGCCGCGGCTGGCGCCCGTAGAGCTGCGGGATGTCGCAGAACTCGCAGCGGTAGGGGCAGCCCGAGGAGAATTGCAGCGAGCCGATCAGGTAGCGCTTCAGCGGGGCCGCCTCGTAGGCCGGCGCCGGGAAGTCCGAGAGCGGCAGCCGCTCCTTGGTCTCGAGCCGGACCTGGGACGGGGGCCGCGCCAGGTCGCGGTCGAGGATCGCGACGAGCGCGTCCGTAGCGTCGCCGATCTCGCCCATGTGGAGGTAGTCGAAGTCGGGATACTTCTCGGGGGCGCCGGAGACCGAGGGGCCGCCGAGCACCGTCACCTTGCCCGCGGCGTGCGCGCGCTTGGCGATCTCGTGGATCTGCGGCTCCTGGATGTGCATGCCCGACACGAACACCGCGTCGGCCCAGGCGAACTCCTCAGGGGTGGCGCGCTTGATGTTCTCGTCGACGAACCGGCACTCCCAGGTCTCGGGCATGTAGGCCGAGATCAGCAGCAGGCCCTGGGGCGGCATGAAGGCCTTCACGCCGCCCATCAGCGGGTAGGCGTGGGAGAAGGTCCCGAAGGACGGCGTGTAGGCGGGGAAGACGCACAGGATGCGTCGCTGGGTCTGAACGGAGAGGTTGCATCGCATGGCGCCCTATTTAGCACAGCTGCGACCGTTGGCGCCCCCCTTCGCCGCGGCAATCTGCATCGTAATCGCCGGGTGCGGGGGCCGCTCCGCGGGGCTGTCTGCGCAGGGTCCCGGATCACCCTCGGCCGGCGCTTCGGCTGTCCGGGACCCGGCACGACGCGCAACGAAAAACGCCCGGCCGCAGGAGCCGGGCGCTTCGATCGTGTCGTCGTAGCGGGACGGTCAGGCGCCGAGGACGGAGCCCGGCTCGACCTTCACGCCCGGGCCCATCGTCGAGGTGACGGCGATGCGCTGGATGTAGGTGCCCTTGGAGCCGGCGGGCTTGGCCTTGGCCACCGCGTCGGCGAACGCCTTGATGTTCTCGACGAGCTTGGCCTCGTCGAACGAGACCTTGCCGATGCCGGCGTGGACGATGCCCGCCTTCTCGACGCGGAACTCGACCGAGCCGCCCTTGGCGCCGGCGACCGCGGACTTCACGTCCATGGTGACGGTGCCGACCTTCGGGTTCGGCATCAGGCCGCGGGGGCCGAGCACCTTACCGAGCCGGCCGACGAGCGGCATCATGTCCGGGGTGGCGATGCAGCGATCGAACTCGATCTTGCCGCCCTGGACGATCTCGAGCAGGTCCTCGGCGCCGACGATGTCGGCACCGGCCGCCCGGGCGTCGTCCGCCTTGGCGCCGCGGGCGAACACCGCCACCCGCACCGTCCGGCCGGAGCCGTTGGGCAGGTTGCAGACGCCGCGGACCATCTGGTCGGCGTGGCGCGGGTCGACGCCGAGGTTCATCGAGACCTCGACGGTCTCGTCGAACTTGGCGTTGGCCTTGGCCTTCACCATCGCGATCGCCTCGGCGATCCCGTAGAGCTTGGTCGGGTCGATGCCCTCGCGGGCGGCGCGGATGCGCTTGCCTTCGTGTGCCATGGTGCCCTCCCCTTACGCGGTGACTTCGAGGCCCATGGCCCGCGCGGAGCCACGGATCATCGCGACGGCGGCATCCACCGAATCGCAGTTCAGGTCGGGCATCTTCTTCTCGGCGATCTCGCGAAGCTGCGCCTCGGAGACCTTGCCGACGGTCGGGCCCTTGCCGGGGGTCTTGGAGCCGGAGGCCGGCTTCTTGCCGATCTTCAGGCCCGCGGCCTTCTTCAGGAAGAAGGTGACCGGCGGCTGCTTCATCTCGAAGGTGAAGCTGCGATCCTGGTAGGCCGTGATCACGACCGGGATCGGGGTTCCCTTCTCGATCTGCGCGGTCTTCGCGTTGAAGGCCTTGCAGAATTCCATGATGTTGAGGCCGCGCTGACCGAGCGCGGGACCGATCGGCGGCGACGGGTTGGCGGCGCCGGCCGGGACTTGAAGCTTCACGTAGCCCGTGATCTTCTTCGCCATGGGACTGCTCCCAAATGATTGCGCGCCGCCGGGCTGCCTGAGGCTCGGTCGGACGGGCGGTTGCAGGTCGCGGTGCGGACCGTTGGCCCCGGCGGCGAACCGGGCGGGCCTTCCGCGGGCTTTCGCGAACAGGAAGCAGCGAAGACGGAATGGGTGGGCCGGTGCATCGCATCGGCCGATCCGAAAGGGCGTGGTGCCCTCGATCTGCTATTCGCTCCTCCCGATCCGCTCTACGTCAGGCCTTCTCGACCTGGGCGTATTCGAGTTCCACCGGGGTGGCGCGGCCGAAGATCGACACGGCGACCTTCAGGCGCGAGCGGCTCTCGTCGACTTCCTCGACGGTGCCGTTGAACGAGGCGAAGGGGCCGTCGGCGACGCGGACGGTCTCGCCGATCTCGAAGGAGATCGACGGCTTCGGACGGTCGACGCCCTCGGCGACCTGGCCCTTGATCCGCTCGGCCTCGGCGTCCGGGATCGGCACCGGCTTCGACTTGTCGGCGCCGAGGAAGCCCGTGACCTTCGGGGTGTTCTTGATCAGGTGGTAGACCTCGTCGGTGAGGTCGCACTTCACCAGCACGTAGCCGGGGAAGAACTTCCGCTCCGCGTCGACCTTGCGGCCGCGACGGACCTCGACGACCTTCTCGGTCGGGACCATCACCTCCTCGAAGAGGTCCATGAGCCCACGCTGGGCCGCCTGATCCTTGATGGACTGGGCGACCTTGTTCTCGAAGTTCGAGTAGGCGTGGACGATGTACCAGCGCTTCGACACGGTTCTGATCGACTCCTGCATGTTCGCGTCGGGCCGGGGCCCGCGGACGGTGTGTGTTGCCTACAGGCCTAGGATCAGGCCGACGAGGTAGCGAAGGCCCTGGTCGACCACCGTGAAGAACAGGCTCGCGACCACCACCATCACGAAGACCATGATCGTGGTGACCGTAGTCTCCTTGCGGGTCGGCCACGTGACCTTGCGGCCCTCGTCGCGCACCTGCCCGAGGAACTCCAGCGGGCCGACGCGCTTCGGCGCGGGCCGGGCCGGCGGAGCGTTGCGCTGCGGCGGCTGGGAAGCCGCGCCGCGGACCGGGCTGCGCGCCGGATCGGCCTTCTTGGTCGCTTCGTTCGATGCCATGGCGTCAGGAACCGGGTTTCGAGAATGACGACGGGTTCGGAAGCTCGCCCGAACGAGCCCGAACCGACAGCCGACATCGATCTCGGAGTGCGCCCGCTCTAGCGCAAGTCGTCGGGGTTGTCGACAGCCGCGGCGCGTCGCGAGCGTCAGGAGCGTGGCTTGGAACGGCAGGAAATGCAGACTGGCAGGAGTGGAGGGACTCGAACCCGCAACCTCCGGTTTTGGAGACCGGCGCTCTGACCAGTTGAGCTACACTCCTATCGCGACGCCCAATGCCCGATCGGGCGCCGGGATGCAAGAGCCGGGAACGCCGGAAATGCGTCACCGACTGTGATCGGCCCGCTCCGCCGCCGTCAGCAGGCGCAGTCCCGTTCGGTCGAAGCGGAAGAGCTCGTCGCTGCGGCCGTAAGGGCCCTTCCGCAGCCGGTCGCGCACCTCCGCGGCGAGGGCGATGCGGGCCTTGCTGTCGGCGGGCCACGCCATCAGCAGGTCGCGGGTCGGGATCGCGACCGTGATGCCATCGGCTTTCAGCGCCGTGCGGATCTCGTCGAGATAGCCGGGCAACATCAGCCGTGCGGCGTCGTAGTCATCGCCGGCATTGGTCATGGCGAGGATGGGGGTGCCGCCGTCGACCGCGAGGGCGAACGCGGCCTCCTTCGAGGCCGCGGCGAGGTTGGCCAGCGCCGGAACCTCGATGGCGGTTCGGATCGCCGCGGCATCGACGCCCCACCCTTCGAGCATCGGCCGGGTCAGGTAACGCATCCGGTCCGCCCCATCGATGACGTAGGCCACGACCAGGGTCTCCGAGAAGGTCCGCGTGGCGAGGTCCGGCACCTGGGCGAGGATCGCGCGCGGCAGGAGCTGCGGGTGCAGCTGCGCCCGGATCGCCGCGAGGCTCGGCTCGCCGGGCGACGGCGCCGCGTCCATGCCCTTCAGCGCGGTGACGAGATACGCCTCGATCATCCGCCGGCGCGCGTCGCCGGCGAGCGGGGCGACCCGCGGATACAGGTTGGTGAGGGCGATCGTGCTGCGGCCGACCAGGATCTGTCCCGGATCACGGTCGGGGCGGATCTCCGCGCCCGGCCGGATCGCCCGCAGGATGGCCGCCACCTCGTCGCGGAAGCGTCCGTCGCTCAGGGCGTCGGCACGGGCCGGGCAAATCAGGATCGCGCTCGCGGCGGCGGCGAGCCACAGGCGGCGCGTCGGCCACGGAAACCCGATGGCGGTGTTCATTCCTGGGGCTCCGCGGCTCGTCGCGGATGGCAGGAAAATAAACCGACGGCTCCCTGTCAAGCTCGGGGTCGGCAGGGAGGGATGGAATGCCGATGTCAGGCGGTGACAACGGGGTCGCGAGCCGATCCCGCGGCCTCCGCGACGAGACACGGCCGGCGAAGACCGCCGGCCGTGCCGAATCGCTCGAGCGACTACGCGTTGATGGCGGCGACGACGCCGGCGCCGACGGTTCGGCCGCCCTCGCGGATGGCGAAGCGCAGCTTCTCCTCCATGGCCACCGGCACGATCAGCGTGACGTCCATGGTCACGTTGTCGCCCGGCATCACCATCTCGGTGCCCTCGGGCAGCACGCACACGCCGGTCACGTCGGTGGTGCGGAAGTAGAACTGCGGCCGATAGTTGGTGAAGAACGGCGTGTGGCGCCCGCCCTCCTCCTTGGTCAGGATGTAGGCCTCGGCCTTGAACTTGGTGTGCGGCTTGACCGAGCCCGGCTTGCACACGACCTGGCCGCGCTCGACGTCCTCGCGCTTGGTGCCGCGCAGCAGCACGCCGACGTTGTCGCCCGCCTGGCCCTGGTCGAGCAGCTTGCGGAACATCTCGACGCCCGTGACCGTCGTGGTCTGGGTGTCGCGGATGCCGACGATCTCCACCGTCTCGCCGACCTTGACGATGCCGCGCTCGACCCGGCCCGTCACCACCGTGCCGCGGCCCGAGATCGAGAACACGTCCTCGATCGGCATCAGGAACGGCATGTCGATCGGGCGCTCCGGCTGCGGGATGTAGTCGTCCACCGTCTTCATCAGCGCCAGCACCGCGTCGTGCCCGACCGCCTTGTCGCCGTTGTCGAGCGCCACCTTGGCCGAGCCCTTGGTGATCGGGATGTCGTCGCCGGGGAAGTCGTACTTCGACAGAAGCTCGCGCACTTCCATCTCGACGAGCTCGAGCAGCTCGGCGTCGTCGACGAGGTCGACCTTGTTGAGGAACACCACCAGCGCCGGAACGCCGACCTGGCGCGCCAGCAGGATGTGCTCGCGGGTCTGCGGCATCGGGCCGTCGGCCGCCGACACCACCAGGATCGCGCCGTCCATCTGCGCCGCGCCCGTGATCATGTTCTTCACGTAGTCGGCGTGACCGGGGCAGTCGACGTGCGCGTAGTGCCGGTTCGTCGTCTCGTACTCCACGTGCGCCGTCGAGATCGTGATCCCGCGCGCCTTCTCCTCCGGAGCCTTGTCGATCTGGTCGTAGGCCGTGAACGTCGCCCCGCCGGACTCCGCCAAGACCTTCGTGATCGCCGCCGTCAGCGACGTCTTGCCGTGGTCAACGTGACCGATCGTGCCGATGTTGCAGTGCGGCTTCGTGCGGGCAAACTTCTCTTTGGCCATGGTTCCCGTTCCTGCGGCAGGGCCCGCGCACGGGCGCACCCGATCTCGACTCTCGCCCGGCTCGCGGGGGAGCCCCGGCGAAAGGCGCGGTCGGATTAGAGGCTCGCCGTCCTTTGATCAAGGGCCGGCGCCCCGGCCGTGCCCGCCGCCGGCCCGACGGGGCAGGCCGGCGGCGATTCGGTCGGGCAAGGTCGTCCGTGGCGCCACCGCTGCATTTGGGCCGCACTGTGGCACGGCGGGCATAGTTGCCCGGGCACGCTTACGCTTAAGTGGGGCCAGAGCCATTCGGGACAGTCTTCAGGTACCCCTCACATGACGAAGAAGCTTCTCCTCGCCTCGACCGTGCTGGCCGGCATGACCGCCGTCGCCTCCGCCGCCGACCTGCCGCGCCGCGAGCCCCCGCCGGTCTTCACCCCGATCCCGGTGTTCACCTGGACCGGCTTCTACGCCGGCCTCGAGTCGACCTACACCTTCACCGACCGCCAGCGGATCACCACCACCGGCATCTCGCCCGTGAACGTCGCCAACGTGCAGGCCCTGCGTCGTCCGCCGCTGGCCACCACCGAGACCGACGGCATCGGCAAGATCGGCGGCACCGCGGGCTACAACTATCAATTCACCCCGGGCTCCGGCTTCGTCCTCGGCGGCGCCGTCAGCGTCGACTGGACCGACATCCACAAGGGCCGCTTCAGCCTCGACGCTCCGAACGCCGGCGGCGTCCTGCCCAACCCGAACTACTTCCGCCAGAGCCTGGAATATCTCGGCACCGTCACCGGCCGCGTCGGCTACGCCTTCGACCGGTTCATGGTCTACGGGACCGGCGGCTTCGCCTTCGGCGAGGTCCAGTACGATGCCAACTTCTACACCCCCGGCGGCGCCCTCGCCTTCGCCGGCCGCACCAACAACCTCGAGACCGGTTACGCCTACGGCGGCGGCGTCGAGTACGCGATCCCGACCGACAGCTTCCTCAACACCTTCGCCTTCGCGAAGTATCTCGGCCTGAAGTACGACGCCGTGACGATCAAGGCCGAATACCTCCACTACGACCTCGGCAGCCGCAACGTCATCGTCGGCTCGTTCAACGGTGTCGGCCCGGGCGCCGGCTACATCTCGCGCTTCCGCACCGAGGGCAGCATCATCCGCGCTGGCTTCAACTACAAGTTTGGCGGCCTCTAAGGTCTTCGCCGGAGGGTGATCCCTCCGGCCCCTTGGAATGCTGCGATGAAGCCCCGGGCGCATGCGTCCGGGGCTTTTTTCGTGTCGGCGGCGGCCGCTTTCGTCGATGGTCGCCTACCTCACGCCGCAGGCCCCGGTTCGCTGCGGGCAGGCTTGAACAGGCCGCTCGCGGTGGCGACCAGATCGCCGCCCTCCCCGCGGATCTCCGCCTCGCAGAACAGCACCGAACGCCCGCCGCGCACGACGAACCCTTCGGCGAGCAGCAAGCCGCGGCCGGGGGCGAGGAAGCGGGTCTGCATGTCGAGGGTGAGCACCGGCCGCCCGGCGGCGAGCCGCGCCGCCGTCCCCATGGCGATATCGAGGAGCGTGCAGATCACACCGCCATGGGCGATGCCGAGGTTGTTGCCGTGGTCGTCGCGCAGCCTCAGCCGCAGCCGGGTGCGTCCCTCGGCATAGCCGAGCGCCTCGACGCCGCAGAGCCGCGCAAACGGGATGTCGGCCCCGAAGATCGTATCCTGCTCGCGCATCGGCTGCTCCGGCCCTCGCCCGTTTCGAAGGTCCGGTATGCGGGCGCTCGCGCGCCCTGACAAATCCGCCCGGCTTCGTCGCTCCGGCCGCGACCCGGTCGTTGACAGACCGGTATGGCCGGACGGACGATGCGGCCAACGGGATCCGCCAAGGATCCGCCTTCAGGGATGGACGCATGCGCCCGGCTCCGGCACCCGCCGCGCCCCGGATCTGCGAGGGCAGAACCGATACCGGCAGGACGCGCCGATGACCGAGCCGCGCTGGCGCCGCCGGCCCGAGGGCTCGACCTGGGGCGATTACGGCCCTGAGGACCAACTCGGCCGCGTCAACGGGCTCGATGCGGCCAAGGTGCTCCAGGGCGTCGCGGAGGTCCGCGTGGGCCGGACCTTCTGCCTCAGCCTGCCCCTCGACCTGCCCGGCGGCAACGTCCTGAACCAGCGCCGCCACCCGCCGCGCCTCAGCCCGACGGTCCGGGCCAACGGCCGGCCGGTGACCAACTTCCGGGTCTGCGAGGAGGTCGACGGCGCCACCGACGTGATCTGCGACGACCGGGTGATGCTCTATCTGCAATACTCGACGCAGTGGGACAGCCTCGCCCATGTCGGCGGCCTGTTCGACGCCGACGGGGACGGAACGCCGAAACCCGTCTACTACAACGGTTTCCGCGGCGGCCTCGACGTGACGGGTCCGAGCGAGGCGGCCGAGGTCGAGGCCCCGTCGCGCGCGCACCGCCTCGGCATCGAGCGCTTGGCCGAGCACGGCATGCAGGGCCGTGGCGTGATGGTCGACCTGCGGGCGCATCACGGCGACGCCCGCACACTCGTCGGCTACGACGCCCTGATGCGGATCCTGGAAGCCGACGGGGTCGCGGTCGAGCCCGGCGACATGGTCTGCCTGCATACCGGCTTCGCCGACCGGCTCCTCGCCTGGGCCGGGCATCCGGACCCGCAGGAGGTCCACCGCATCTGCGCCGTCCTGGACGGCCGCGACGCGCGGCTTCTCGCCTGGATCAGCGACAGCGGGCTCTCCGCGCTCGCCGCCGACAACTACGCGGTCGAGGCCTATCCGGCGCGGCCGGGCGGGGCGTGCTGCGCGATCCTGCCGCTGCACGAGCACTGCCTGTTCAAGCTCGGGCTGCCGCTGGGCGAGCTCTGGCACCTGACCCCGCTGGCGGCCTGGCTCAGGGCGAACGGGCGCCATCGCTTCCTGCTCACCGCGCCGCCCCTGCGGCTTCCCGGCGCCGTCGGCTCGCCGGCGACGCCGATCGCCACCGTCTGACCGGAGGAGGACATCATGGCCGAGATCGCCGTCGTCGGGGCCGGGCTGATGGGTCACGGCATCGCCCTGGTCCTGGCGCTCGGCGGCCATGCCGTCCGCCTCACGGACAGCCGCGCCGAGACCCTTGATGCGGTGCCCGCCCTGATGGCCTCCGCGCTCGCGACCTTGGCGGAAGCCGGCGCCGCGCCCGACGGGTGGACCGCGGACCGCCTCGCCGCGGCCGTGCGGCTCTCGCCGGACCTCGCGGCCACGGTCGACGGGGCGAGCCTCGTCGTCGAGGCGATCACCGAGGACCCGGAGGCGAAGCGCACGCTGTACTCCGAGCTCGACGGGCTCTGCGCCGCCGACGCGGTGATCGCCAGCAACACGAGCTACCTCGACGTCTTCCCGCTGATCCCGGCCGGGCGGCAGCCGCGCGCCCTCGTCGCGCACTGGTACACGCCCCCCTACATCATCGATCTCGTCGACGTGGTGCCGGGTCCCGAGACGCGGCCGGAGGTGGTGGCCGAGATCCGCGACCTCGTCGTCGGGCTCGGCCAGGTGCCGATCGACCTCAAGCGCTTCGTGCCGGGCTACGTCGCCAACCGCATCCAGTCGGCGATCACCGCCGAGGTGCACCACCTCCTCGACGAAGGCTACGCCACCCCGCGCGAGATCGACGACGCCATCGTGCACGGGCTCTCGCTGCGCATCCCGATTCTCGGCCACCTTGCCAAGGCGGACTTCACCGGTCTCGATCTGCAGCGCCGGGCGCTCGCCAACGCGAGCTACGCCCCGCCCCCGCCGCGCACCCGGTCGGGCAGCCTCGACGCCCTCTGCGCCGAGGGCCGGACCGGGGTGATGGCCGGGCGCGGCTACTTCGACTGGGGCGGCCGCGACCCGGCGGAGCTGTTCCGCGAGCGCGACCGCAAGCTGCTCGCCCTCAAGGCGGCGATGCGCGGCATCGGCCGGATGGAGGGCACGTGAGCGTCCGCCGCCGACCTCCGATCGCAGACGGGAGCACACCATGATCGGCGCCGACCTTCGCGGCAAAGCCGTCCTCGTCACCGGGGCGTCCTCCGGCATCGGCCTGGCCGCCGCCACGCTGTTCGCGCGCAACGGGGCCGCGGTCGCCCTGAACCACCTCGCGGACGACCCACGCGGCCCGGAGGCCGCCGGGCGTCTGCGCGCGGACGGTCTCTTCGTCACGGCGGTCGCCGGCGACGTCTCCCGCGCAGGCGAGGCGGAGGCGATGGTGGCCGAGGCGATCGCGACGCTCGGCGGCCTCGACGTGCTGATCAACAATGCCGGCACCTCGGGCACGCAGGCGCCGATCGCCTTCGAGGACCTCGACGCGATGACCGAGGATTTCTGGGATTCGATCCTGTCGACCAACCTCGTCGGCCCCTATCGCTGCGCGCGGGCCGCCGCCCCCGCCCTGCGGGCGCGCCGCGGCGCCATCGTCAACACCGCCTCGGTCGCCGGCCTCGGGCGGCGCGGCTCCAGCATCGCCTACTCGGCGAGCAAGGCCGGGCTCGTGAACCTGACGCGCTCGCTCGCCCGGGCGCTCGCCCCCGAGATCCGCGTCAACGCGGTCGCGCCGGGCCTCGTGGCCACGCCCTGGACTGCGAACTGGCCCGAGGCACGCAAGGCGGCGACCGTCGCCAACACCCTGATGGCGCGCCTGGCCGAGCCCGAGGACATCGCCGAGGCGATGTTCTTCCTCGCCGCCGGCGGGGCCTACATCACCGGCGAGACGCTGGTGGTCGACGGCGGGATGATCTGAGGAGACGGCGATGTCGCAGAAGACCGTGATCACCTGCGCCCTGACGGGCTCGTTCGACACGCCGTCGAAGAACCCGGCGGTGCCGGTCAGCCCGGAGGCCATCGCCCGCTCGGCGCTCGAGGCGGCCGAGGCCGGCGCCGCGGTGGTGCACGTCCACGTCCGCCACCCCGAGACCGCGGCGCCGAGCATGGAGCTCGCGCATTACCGCGAGGTGGTGGAGCGCATCCGCGAGCGCAACGCCGACGTGATCCTCAACCTGACCACGGGCGCCGGCGGACGCTTCGTGCCGGGCGCGTCCGATCCGGCCGCGGCGGGGCTTGGCACCCTCTTCGAGACCCCGGCGGTGCGCACCCGCCACGTGAGCGCGCTCAGGCCGGAGCTCTGCACCCTCGACGTCGCGACGATGAACTTCGGCGAGAACCTGTTCCTCAACACCCCGGCGCACCTGCGCGCCATGGCCGAGGCGATCCGCGCCGCCGGCGTGCGGCCGGAGATCGAGGTGTTCGACCTCGGCCACATCGCGCTCGCCCGCCACCTCATCGCCGAGGGGCATCTCGCCGCCCCGCCGCTGTTCCAGATCTGCCTGGGCATCCCGTGGGGGGCGCCGGCCGACCCCGAGACCCTGGTGCAGATGCGCGCGCGCCTGCCGGCCGACGCGGTCTGGTCGGCCTTCGGCATCGGCCGGGCCGAGTTCCCGATGGTGGCGCTCGCCGCCAGCATGGGCGGCAACGTCCGGGTCGGCCTGGAGGACAACCTTTACCTCGCCCGCGGACGCCTGGCGCCGAGCAACGCCGCGCTCGTCGAGAAGGCGGTGACGCTGCTGTCGCTCATCGACTGCGCACCGGCGAGCCCGGCCGAGGCGCGCGCGATCTTCGGGCTCGCCGCGCGCGGTTGAGCCGGCCGGCCGGATCCGGCACACCGCCTGTCTTCCCGATACGGGCGGGATCGGCCCCGCCAAGGACCAGCACACCATGCGTGAAGCCGTCATCGTCTCGACTGCGCGGACCCCGATCGGCAAGGCCTATCGCGGCGCCTTCAACGACACCCAGGCGCAGGCGCTCGGCGGCCACGCGATCGCCCACGCGCTCTCCCGCGCCGGCATCGCGCCGGAGGAAGCCGGCACGCTGATCGGCGACGTGATCCTCGGGGCCGCCCTGCAGCAGGGCTCCACCGGCACCAACATCGCGCGGCAATCCGCCCTGCGGGCCGGGCTCCCGGCTTCGGTGGCGGGGATGAGCGTCGACCGGCAATGCGCCTCGGGGCTGATGGCGATCGCCACCGCCGCCAAGCAGATCGTCGTCGACGGCATGCAGGCCGCGATCGGCGGCGGCCTCGAATCGATCTCGCTCGTCCAGAACGAGCACCTGAACCGTTTCCGCGCCGAGGATGCGGCGCTCACCGCGATGGCCCCGCACGTCTACATGTCGATGCTGGAGACCGCCGAGATCGTCGCCGCCCGCTACGGCATCGATCGGGAGGCGCAGGACCGCTACGCGCTGCAGTCGCAGCACCGCACCGCCGAGGCCCAGGCCAACCGGCGCTTCGCCGACGAGATCGTGCCGCTGGCGACCGAGATGGCGGTCGTCGACAAGGCGACCGGTGCCGTGACGAAGCGCGCGGTGACGCTCTCGCAGGACGAGGGCAACCGGCCGCAGACCCGGCTCGAGGACCTTTCCGCCCTGAAGCCGGTGTTCCGCAACGGGCAGGCCGTCGCCGAGGGCGCGTTCATCACCGCCGGCAACGCGAGCCAGCTCTCGGACGGCGCCTCGGCCTGCGTGCTGATGGAGGCGCGGGAGGCCGAGCGGCGCGGGCTGCAGCCGCTCGGCGCCTATCGCGGCATGGCGGTGGCCGGGTGCGCGCCCGACGAGATGGGCATCGGCCCGGTCTTCGCCGTGCCCAAGCTTCTGGAGCAGCACGGGCTCACCGTCGGCGACATCGACCTGTGGGAGCTGAACGAGGCCTTCGCGGTCCAGGTCCTGTATTGCCGCGACCGCCTCGGCATTCCCGACGAGCGCCTCAACGTCGACGGCGGCGCGATCGCGATCGGCCATCCCTACGGCATGTCCGGCGCGCGCATGACCGGGCACCTGCTGATCGAGGGGCGCCGCCGGGGCGCCAAGTACGGCGTGGTCACGATGTGCGTGGGCGGCGGCATGGGCGCGGCCGGCCTGTTCGAGATCTACTGAACGCGCGACATCGGTTGCGCGCAACCTAGTTTCGTGGGATGAAGGGTCATCGATCGCCCGCGAGCGGGTGCATGATTCCCAACGCCGACAGGAGACGACGATGCAGGCTCTCTACACCGCCCACGCCCACGCCACCGGCGGCCGCGAAGGATCCGCCGCGACCGACGACAGCCGTCTCGGCGTCGGCCTCTCGACCCCGAAGGAGCTCGGCGGCAACGGCGGCCCGGGCAGCAACCCCGAGCAGCTCTTTGCCGCCGGCTACGCCGCCTGCTTCCTCGGCGCGATCAAGTTCGTCGCCGCCCAGGACAAGGTGAAGGTGCCCGAGGACGCCCGCGTCGACGCCGAGGTCGGCATCGGCAAGCGCGACGACGGCACCGGCTTCGGCCTCACCGTCAGCCTCAAGGCCAGCCTGCCGGGCATCGATGCCGAGAAGGCCGCCGACCTCGTGAAGCGCGCCGACGTGGTCTGCCCGTACTCGCACGCCATCCGCGGCAACATCCGGGTCGACGTCGCCGCCGTCTGATCGCGGCCGGAACCGAGACCGAAAAGACCCGCGACGGGGCACCCCGTCGCGGGTCTTTTCATGCGTGTCGACCGCGGGAGGGCCCTGGCGTTCAGGCCTCGGATTCCATCCCCTCCAGCTCCGCGATCATGCCCTCGATCATGCCGAGGCCGATCTGCCAGAAGCCGGGATCGCGGGCGTCGAGGCCGAACGGGGCCAGGAGCTCGCCGTAGGGCTTCGAGCCGCCGGCCGAGAGCAGGGCGAAGTAGCGCTCGACGAAGCCGCCCTCCGCCTTCGCGTAGACCCCGTAGAGCGAGTTCACCAGGCAGTCGCCGAAGGCGTAGGCGTAGACGTAGAACGGAGAGTGGATGAAGTGCGGGATGTAGGCCCAGAACGGCTCGTATCCGGCATCGAGCGTGATCGCCGGGCCGAGCGATTCGGCCTGCACCGACATCCACAGGCCGTTGATCTGCTCCGCGGTGAGCTCGCCCTCGGCGCGCGCGAGGTGGACCTTGCGCTCGAAGGAGTAGAACGCGATCTGGCGCACCACCGTGTTGATCATGTCCTCGACCTTGGCGGCCAGCATCGCCCGGCGCTGGGTCGTGTTGGTCGTCGCCGCGAGCAGGCGCCGGAAGGTCAGCATCTCGCCGAACACGCTGGCGGTCTCGGCCAGGGTCAGCGGCGTCGGCGCCATCAGCGCGCCGTTGTGGCCGGCCAGCACCTGGTGCACGCCGTGGCCGAGCTCGTGCGCGAGGGTCATCACGTCCCGCGGCTTGCCCTGGTAGTTGACCAGCACGTAGGGGTGGACCGAAGGCACCGTCGGGTGCGCGAAGGCGCCGGGCGCCTTGCCGGGCCGCGTCGGCGCGTCGATCCAGCGCCGGTCGAAGAAGTCCCGCGCGATGCCGGCCATCTTCGGCGAGAACGCGCCGTAGGCGTCGAGCACCGTGTCGCGCGCCTCGGTCCACGGGATGGTGCGCTGCTCGACCTTCGGCAGCGGCGCGTTGCGGTCCCAGTAGGGCAGCGCCTCGACGCCGAACCACTTGGCCTTCAGCCGGTAGTAGCGGTGCGAGAGCCGCGGATAGGCCTCGCGAACGGCATCGACCAGCGCCGCGACCACCTCGGGCTCGACGCGGTTCGAGAGGTGGCGGGCATCCGCCACGTCCTTGAAGCCGCGCCAGCGGTCCGAGATCTCCTTGTCCTTGGCCAGCGTGTTGGTGATCAGCGTGAACACCCGCAGGTTCTCGCGGAACACCTCGCTCAGCGCCCCGGCCGCCTCCCGGCGGACCTCGCCGTCCGGGTCCTGGAGCTTGTTCAGCGTCGGCTCCAGGGGCAGCCGCTCCCCCTGGACGGGGAAGCGCAGGGCCGCGATGGTCTCGTTGAACAGGCGGTCCCAGGCCGCGTTCGCGGTGACGGATTTCTCCAGGAACAGCTTCTCGATCCGGTCCTCGAGCTGGAACGGCTTTTCGCGGCGCAGATCCTCGATCCACGGGGCGTAGCGGGCGAGCGGCCCGGCGGACATCGCCGCGTCGAGAACCCCGTCCTCGATCCGGTTGAGCTCGAGCGCGAAGAACAGCAGGTTTCCGGAGGCGTCGGTGAGGCGCTCGCGGGTGTCGCCGTAGAACTTCGCCCGCGCCTCGTCGGTGGTGTCGCCGGAATAGACCAGCCCGGCATAGGACATCAGGCGGCCGAGCAGCTCCTCGATCGCCTCGTACGCCGCGACCGCGGCGGCGAGCTCGCCCGAGGCGTCGGGCTCGCTCGCGAGCTGCGCGATCTTCCCGGCGTAGGTCTCGGAGAACGAACGGCAATCCGCTTCCGCCTTCGCGAGGTCGCGGCGGAAGTCCGGCGCGTCCAGGCCGGAATACAGGTCGGCGAGGTCCCATTCGGGAAGCGGCCCGAGATCGACCGCGTGGGCCGCGGCACGCGCCGCGGAGGCGCCCTCGGCGCTCCGGAGGGGCGACCCTGCGGGGGCGAAGGCTCGGGCGGACATGATTCCTCGCATGGATCCTCGGTTCGTTGCCGGCGTGTCGCCCGCGCGGGGCCCGACGGGCCCTTCCCGCCTCATATCGAGCGCGATCGACGGCGTTCAACCGAATTCGGCGGCCGCCGGCGATGCAAGCGGCGCCTGCGGCAAATCTCCCGTCGTCGTTAAGCGGTGCTTTACGCATCTGGGCGACGCTCCGGCTCGAAACGAAACACCCGCCGGTCGTGCCGGGTGCCGGGTCCCGCGAGGTCCGGCGCCGCGGTCGACCCGCGGCAGCGAGGAAAAGCCCGCATGGCGACAACGGTCCTGATCGTCGACGACGATCCCGTTCAGCGTCGTCTCGCCGAGGCGACGGTGCGCCGCTTCGGCTTCGAGGCGAAGCTCGCGGAGAACGGTGCGGACGCGCTCGCGCTGCTGCGGACCCAGCCCGAGATCGACGTGGTCCTGCTCGACCTCGTCATGCCCGGCGGCCTCGACGGCCTCGGCGTGCTTGCCGAGATGCGGAAATCCGGCCTCGACACCCCGGTCATCGTCCAGACCGCCAACGGCTCCATCGACGCCGTCGTCACCGCGATGCGCGCCGGCGCCGTCGACTTCGTGGTCAAGCCCGCCGGCGCCGAGCGGCTGCAGGTCTCGATTAAGAACGCGCTCCGGGTCGACCACCTGGAGGAGGAGGTCCGGCGCATGCGCCGCCGCGCCTCCGGCTCGCTCAGCTTCAAGGACCTCACCTCGAAGTCGCCCGACATGGAGCGGGTGATCCGGCTCGCCGAACGCGCCGCGAAATCCAACATCCCGGTGCTGATCGAGGGCGAATCCGGCGTCGGCAAGGAGGTGCTGGCGCGCGCGATCCAGGGATCGGGCGAGCGGCGCGGAAAGCCCTTCGTCACGGTCAATTGCGGGGCGATCCCCGACAATCTCGTCGAATCGACCCTGTTCGGGCACGAGAAGGGCGCCTTCACCGGCGCCACCGAGCGCCATGCCGGCAAGTTCGTGGAGGCGTCCGGCGGGACGCTGTTCCTCGACGAGATCGGCGAGCTGCCCCTCGATGCGCAGGTGAAGCTGCTGCGCGCGCTGCAGGAGGGCGAGGTCGACCCGGTCGGGGGCAAGCGCAGCGTGCGCGTCGACATCCGCCTGGTCTCGGCGACGAACCGCTCGCTGCTCGACCTCGTCAAGGAGGGCCGCTTCCGCGAGGACCTGTACTATCGTCTCAACGTCTTCCCGATGACCCTGCCGCCGCTCCGCGCCCGGCGCGAGGACGTGCCCGACCTGGTGCGCTCCTTCTGCGCCCGGTTCGCGGCCGAGGAAGGCAAGCGCGTCCGCGCGATCACCCCCGAGGCGATGGCGCTGCTGACCCGATACGGCTGGCCCGGCAACGTCCGCCAGCTCGAGAACGCGCTGTTCCGCGCGGTGGTGCTCGCCGACGGCGACGAGCTGACGGTGGCCGAGTTCCCGCAGATCGCCGCCCAGGTCGAGGGCTTCGACGTCCGCATCCCGGCGGCGCCCGTGCAGCCGATGCTGTCGGCCCATTCGCCCGAGCCGGTGCGCGAGATCGTCCGCGTCGAGGTGCGCGACCCCCACGCGATGTCGCTGGTGGTCGAGGACACCGGCGAGATGAAGCCGATGGATGCGCTGGAGGCCGAGATCATCCGCTTCGCGCTGCAATTCTATCGCGGCCGGATGTCGGAGGTGTCGCGCCGCCTCGGAATCGGCCGGTCCACCCTGTATCGCAAGCTCAAGGATCTTGGGCTCGACGGCGACGACAAGGCCGAAGAGGCCGCGGCCTGATCCGGCCCGAGGGCCGGCGCCTGACCGATAGGCTCGGCGCATCAGGCACTTGCAGGCACGCGACGGCGCGAGCGGAGGGGGTGCGATTGCGCACGACCGGGCTTGCGCCGATACTGATAAGGTTGTGGGCGACCTCGAGGTCGGTCCCCAGGAGGTTCGCAGATGGGCGTCTCGCGCTCGGCCAAAGCAGCCCTGGCCGTCCTGTTGGCCGGCTCCGTCGCGCAGGGCGCCCTTTCCACGGCGGCCTTCGCGCGCGGTGGCCTGGACGACATCCCGCCCGCCGCCGCCGTTGCCACCGCGACCCCGGACAAGGCCGTCGCCGCCGATAAGGCGCCCGCATCCGATCCGGCCGCGGTCTCGGATCCGAGCCTGCCGCCGCCGGCCACCGGCCTCGAGGCGGTGACGCCGTCCGAGCCGCCGAAGGCCGATCCGGCCCAGACCGAGGCGCCCGGACCGGAGCGTCCGGCGGTCGCCGCGGCGCCCACCGTGCCGAGCGACCCGCAGGCGGCCGCCGTGTTCAACCGCCTGGCCTCGCCTGCCCCGCTGCTCGCCCGCCTGACGACGAAGGAACGCGAGGCGATCCAGGCGTTCTACGCGCTCGGCGCCTTCAAGCCGGTCTGGATCGTGGACGGCGCCTACACGCCGGCGGCGAAGGCCGTCGCCGCACGCCTCGCGGCGGCGCCCGAGGACGGCCTCGACGCCCGCGCCTATCCGGTGCCGGCGCTCCCGAAGGCGGGGAAAGCCGACACCGCCGGCAAGACGGAAAGCCCCGCCAAGGCCGAGGATCTGGCCGCCGTCGCGGAGGCCGACCTGAAGCTCTCGGCCGCCGCCGCCCTCTATGCCCGCGACGCGCGCGGCGGGCGGATCAACCTGGCCGCGATCTCGCGGCTGATCACGCCGACCCTCGATCTGCCGGCCGCCGACACGGTCCTGGCGAGCCTCGCCGGCGCAGGCGGCACCGCCGGCGACCTGCTCCAGGCCTACAATCCGCGCTCCCCCGGCTATCTCGCCCTCAAGAGCCGCCTCTCGGTGGCACGCGCGCCGGCCGCGACGGACGATGCGGGTCCGGCGACCACCCTGCGCCTGCCGCCCGGTCCGGCCCTGCGCGTCGGCATGCGCGATGCGCGCGTGCCCCTGCTGCGCGCCCATTTCGATCTGGAGAGCCGGAAGGCCGGCACCCTCGACGTCCCCCCGGGCGATCCGGAGGATTACGATTCCGGCGTCGCCGCGGCGGTCGCCAAGTTCCAGCGCGGCCGCGGCCTGCCCGGCAACGGCGTCCTCAACGTCCAGACGGTGGTGGCGCTGGCGCAGGGCGCCAAGCAGGCGAGTGCGGTGCGGCCGGTGGGCGACGACGCGGCGCTGATCGTCAACATGGAGCGCTGGCGCTGGCTCGGCACCGAGCTCGGGCCCGACTACGTGCTGGTCAACGTGCCGGAATTCCGCCTGCGCGTGTTCCGCGACGGACGCCAGCGCGACGAGGCCCGCGTCATCGTCGGCAAGCCGGATTCGCGCACGCCCCTGTTCTCGGGGCTGATGGAATACGCGGTGGTGAACCCGTCGTGGTACGTGCCGCCCTCGATCCTGAAGACGATGCTGCCGAAGATCGCGAGCTACGGCGGCAGCACCTGGGGCGGCTACGAGATCGTGCGCCGCGGCGGCCACGTCTCGCTGCGCCAGCCGCCGGGCGAGAAGAACGCGCTCGGCTTCATCAAGTTCATGTTCCCCAACCAGCATGCCGTGTACCTGCACGACACGCCGAACCGCTCGCTGTTCTCGCGTTCGGAACGGGCCCTCAGCCACGGCTGCGTCCGCGTCGACGACCCGTTCCGCTTCGCCGACGTGGTGCTGCCGAACTGGACCGAGGAGCGCCTGAAGAAGCTCGTCGGCAAGGGCGAGCGCACCATCCGCCTGGAGCACAAGCTGCCGGTGCACCTCGCCTACTTCACCGCCACCGTCGACGACGGCGGCAGCTACCGCACGCTGCCCGACCTCTACGGCTACGATGCACCGATGCGCGCGGCCCTCGGACTCGGCGGTGGCGGCGGTGCGGTCGCCAAGGTCTCGCCGGCGGTCCGGCCGTCCGAGCCGACGCGCCGGACGGCCGAGGCCGTGGCGCCGCCGCCGCCGCGGGCGAAGCCGCGCCACGTTGCCCTGCCGCGCCGCGCCGTGCGGGCGACCGCGGAAGCGCCGCCGCCCGAGTTCGGCGAGCCCGGCCTGTGGACGCCGAACCCGGCTCCGGTCTCGCGCAGCTGGTGGTGACCGCAGCCCGCCGGTCGCGGTCCGTGAGGAGCCCCCGCACCGGCCCCGTGGCCCATTCGCATCACCCGTCGGGCGACCGCCGCGGCGACGTGTGCCGCCGCGCTTGCCGGCACGATTTCGCCACGGTCCAGACTTAGCCGTAAGGGAATCGCGTGTGTCCGGCTCGGGCCGCCGATAACCGGGTCTTCACGGTTTTCGGCAACCTTGCGTTCACCATGGTTCCGCGCCGAACGCGGGTCGCGTCCGAGGGGTGAGACGATCGTGCCGACGCCGAGCCAGACGACGCCCCGGCCCTCGCGTCTTCGGCGCATCCTCTTCGGACTCTCCGGCATGGCGCTGGCGCTGGCGGCCGGAACCACCGGCACCCAGGATGCGGTCGCCAACGGCGACACCCGCTCGCTCACGATCTTCCACACCCACACCAAGGAGAGCGCGACCATCACGTTCAAGCGCGATGGGCGCTACGACCGCGCGGCCCTGGAGCAGCTGAACTGGCTCCTGCGCGACTGGCGCATCGACGAGCCGACCAAGATGGACCCGCGCCTGTTCGACACGGTCTGGGAGGCCTATCGGCAGGTCGGCGCCTCGGAGCCGATCCACGTGGTGTCGGCCTATCGCTCGCCCGGCACCAACGCGATGCTGCGCCGCCGCTCGAAGGCGGTGGCCGAGTACAGCCAGCACATGCTCGGCAAGGCGATGGATTTCTACCTGCCGGGCGTCTCCATCGACGACATCCGCGCGGTCGGGCTGCAGATGCAGCGCGGCGGCGTCGGCTGGTATCCGCATGCCGGCTCGCCCTTCGTCCATCTCGACGTCGGCTCGGTCCGGATGTGGCCGCGGATGAGCCACGACCAGCTCGCCCGCCTGTTCCCCGACGGCAAGACCGTCCACCTGGCGTCCGACAACCGGCCGTTCCCGCGCTACGAGGAGGCCCGCGCCGAGATCCTGGCCCGCGGCGGCACCGTGCTCGGCGTGTCCTCGCAGATCGCCTCCGCCGACGAGGAGGAGGGCCCGAGCCTCGTCGGGTTCCTCGCCGGCCTGTTCGGCAGCCGCAGCGATCCGGCCCCGGCGCCGGTCGCGGTGGCGCGCAGGAAGCCGAAGCCGGTGGTCGCGGTGGCGAGCGCCGACCCGGAAGACGGCATCGGCACCCGCGCGGCCCTTGCCTACGCCGCCCCGGCGGCGCCGGCCGCCGACGGCGCGCTGCGCGAGGCGATGCTGCGCCGCGACGGGCGCGACGCCAGGGCCCTGCTCACCGCCGAGCCGCCGGCCTCGAAGCCGGAGGACGCGATCGACGCGGCGCTGATCTCCAACGTGACGGCGCCGCTGCCGCCGCGCCGGCCCGCCGAATTCACCGCCGTCGCGGCCGCCGCGCTCGCGATGCCTCTGCCGCCGCCGCGCCCGGCGCAGTTCGCCGGCCTCGGCAACGTCGGCATGGCCAGCCTGGGCTCGAGCCTCGCCGCCGTCACCGAGCGGCCCGCGGCGGCGCGCCCGGTGGACGCCCTGGTCCCGGCCGACGCCGATGCGAAGGCGCAGCTGCGCGCCCTGTTCGCCGCGGTCTCGACCGAGTCCGGCGCCGCTCATCCGGCAAGCCGCATCGCCCCGGTCCGCGTGGCGCAGACGCGCGCCCGTACGGACGCGGCGCCGGAGGCGGTCGTCGGCGCGTCGCCCGACACGGTGACGACGCGCTTCGGCCGCCGCAGCCCCGGCGACGACCTCACGGCCGCGCGCTTCACGGGCTCGGCGACCCGGGCCGTTCCCGGCGGTCACTGAAGGATGTCGTAAGGTTCGTGGGCGCTGCCGTCAGGGCAGGCGGCGGCCCTGGCTGACCGTCATCGCGGAAACTAGGGTCGCCGCGTACCCGGCGTCCGATCCGGCGATGCGCGCCGCGTCGAGGCTGCTCTGGGACGCCACGGCGAAGACCAGCACGCCGAGGAGCGTTCCCGCACCGACGAGCCAGAGATACGCCCGCGCGAAGACCTTCGGAATCCGCACGGCACAGGGGTTTTCCCCGAGGTAGAGCTGTGACGAGGACGAGTCGTTCATGGCCGGCGTTCCCGCGGATGACTGACGCCCGGTCGAACCGTCGATCGCTCACGCGCATTCGGTTCGCCACTAGCATCCAACGCGGCCCTACGGCAGAGGTTCGCCGGCCCGGTTCCGTTATTTTTGCAGGTTTTTTGTGCGTGGTTAACGCGGGATCGCCAGGCGCGCCGAGGTGGGCTTCCTCACCTGTTCACGCGACCGTATCGACCTATCGGCTCAAGGCCTCCGCGCGCCTTCCCTCCCCCGCAACGGGGGGAGGGAGAACGCGGTTCCGCTTCCGCGCGTTATGATGACGCTGGGCCGCCCAGCAAAAGGACCCGGCGCCGAAATCCGCGGATCGGCGCTTGCGGGTGCCTAGCCTTCCTTCGCCGAGACCTTGCCCAGGGCGGCCTGCGCGGCGGCGAGGCGGGCGATCGGCACGCGGTAGGGCGAGCACGACACGTAGTCGAGGCCGACCTCCTGGCAGAAGCCGATCGAGGCCGGGTCGCCGCCGTGCTCGCCGCAGATGCCGAGCTTGATGTCGGGGCGGACCGAGCGGCCGCGCTCGACGCCGATCCGCACCAGCTCGCCGACGCCCTCCTGGTCGATGGTCACGAACGGGTCGGCGGCCAGGATGCCCTTCTGGGTGTAGGGCCCGAGGAAGGTCGCCGCGTCGTCGCGCGAGATGCCGAGCGCCGTCTGCGTCAGGTCGTTGGTGCCGAAGGAGAAGAACTCCGCCGTCGCCGCGATCTCGTTGGCCTTGAGCGCCGCGCGCGGCAGCTCGATCATGGTGCCGACCTGATAGCCGATCGCCTTGCCGGTCTCCTCCGACACCGCCTTGGCGGTCGCGTCGATGCGGGCCTTCACGATGTCGAACTCGGCGCGGGAGAACACCAGCGGCACCATCACCTCGGGGGTGACCGGCGCGCCGGTCTCCTGCGCCGCCTGGACGGCCGCCTCGAAGATGGCGCGGGCCTGCATCTCCGCGATCTCCGGGAAGGCGATGGCGAGGCGGCAGCCGCGGAAGCCGAGCATCGGGTTGAACTCGGAGAGCTCGCGCATCCGGTGGCGGATCCGGTCCTCCGCGATGCCGGTGGCGTCCATCACCTCCTTCACCTCGGCGTCGGAATGCGGAAGGAACTCGTGCAGCGGCGGGTCGAGCAGGCGGATCGTGACGGGCAGGCCCGACATGATGGTGAACAGCTCGACGAAGTCCTGGCGCTGGTAGGGCAGGATCTTGGCGAGCGCCGCGCGGCGCCCCTCCGCGTCGTCGGCCAGGATCATCTCGCGCACCGCGATGATGCGGTCGCCCTCGAAGAACATGTGCTCGGTGCGGCACAGGCCGATGCCCTCGGCGCCGAAGTCGCGGGCGGTGCGGGCGTCGGTCGGCGTGTCGGCGTTGGCGCGCACCTTCATGGTGCGGTACGCGTCGGCCCAGCCCATCAGGGTGGCGAAGTCGCCCGACAGCTCGGGCGCCAGCATCGTCACCTCGCCCTGCAGCACCTGCCCCGTCGAGCCGTCGATGGTGATGCGGTCGCCGGCCTTCAGCGTCACGCCGCCGACCGTGAGGGTCTGCGCCTTGTAGTCGATCCGGATCGAGCCGACGCCCGACACGCAGGGCTTGCCCATGCCGCGGGCGACGACGGCCGCGTGGGAGGTCATGCCGCCGCGCGTGGTCAGGATGCCCTCGGAGGCGTGCATCCCGTGGATGTCCTCGGGCGAGGTCTCGATGCGCACGAGGATGCACTTGCGCTCGGCCTTGCGCAGGGTCTCGGCGTCCTCGGAGTTGAACACGATCTCGCCGGTGGCGGCGCCCGGCGAGGCCGGCAGCCCCTGCGCGATCACCTTCCGCTCGGCCTTCGGGTCGATCGTCGGGTGCAGGAGCTGGTCGAGCGCGCCGGGCTCGATCCGGGCGATCGCCTCCTCCTGCGTGATCAGGCCCTCGCCGGCCAGATCCACGGCGATGCGGAGCGCCGCCTTGGCGGTGCGCTTGCCGTTGCGGGTCTGGAGCATCCAGAGCTTCCCGCTCTCGATGGTGAACTCCATGTCCTGCATGTCGCGGTAATGGGTCTCGAGGATGCCGTAGATCCGCGTCAGCTCGGCGTAGGATTCGGGCATCGCCCGCTCCATCGACGGCTTCTCGGACTTGGCCTCGAGCCGGGCCTTCTCGGTGATGTCCTGCGGGGTGCGGATGCCGGCGACGACGTCCTCGCCCTGCGCGTTGATCAGGAACTCGCCGTAGAGCGCGCGCTCGCCGGTGGACGGGTTGCGGGTGAAGGCGACGCCGGTGGCCGAGGTGTCGCCCATGTTGCCGAACACCATGGCCTGGACGTTGACGGCGGTGCCCCAGCTCTCGGGGATGGCGTTCAGCTCGCGGTACTTCTTCGCCCGCGGGATCATCCACGAATCGAACACTGCGCCGATGGCGCCCCAGAGCTGGTCCTCGGCGCCCTGCGGGAACGGCGAGCCGTGCTCCTCGACGACGATCGCCTTGTACTTCTCGATGAGGTGCTTCCAGTCGTCGGCACCGAGCTCGGTGTCGAGATCGAAGCCCTTGCCCTCCTTGTAGTGCTCCAGCGCCTCCTCGAAGGCGTGGTGCTCAACGCCCAGCACCACGTTCGAGTACATGGTGATGAAGCGGCGGTAGGAATCGTAGGCGAAGCGCGGGTCGCCCGAGCTCTCGGCGAGCGCGGCGACGGTCGCGTCGTTGAGGCCGAGGTTGAGCACCGTGTCCATCATGCCCGGCATCGAGGCGCGGGCGCCCGAGCGCACCGAGACGAGGAGCGGGTTCGCCGCATCGCCGAAGGTCTTGCCGGTGATCGCGCCGACCTGCTCGAGGGCGGTGGCGACCTGCGCCTTCAGCTCGGCCGGGTAGGTCTGGCCGTTCTCGTAGTAGGCGGTGCAGACCTCGGTGGTGATGGTGAAGCCGGGGGGCACCGGCAGGCCGAGATTGGACATCTCGGCGAGGTTCGCGCCCTTGCCGCCGAGCAGGTCGCGCATCTGCGATTTGCCCTCGGCCTTGCCGTCGCCGAAGGTGTAGACCCACTTCGCGGTGCCGCTCGTCATATCGATTCCGTCCGTCGTGCAAGAGGACTCGCGTCCAAGGGTCTTGCGTCAAAAGGATCTTGCGTCAAAAGGATCTTGCGTCAAAGGAAGCCGGCGTCGAAGGGTTTGCCGGCCCCTCGGGCCCATCGGTGCGGGTTGGACCATCCCGTGTTGCAACGCAAGATGAACGTCCGCGCGCCGGGTCACCCGGCATGTGACGCTCCGCGTTCATTGTCAGCCGCGAGCGGGCCTGACGGCGTCACGATAGACCGCGGAACAGGCCGAGGCCAATCACCCCGACGGCGATCAGGTAGATCGCGACGATGTAGTTCAGCAGCCGCGGCGCGATCAGGATCAGGATCCCGGCCAGGATGGCGATGGCCGGCTGCAGGTGCGAGATCGAGATGGTCATGGCGAAGCCCTCCGGCGGCCGAGCTTGACCGCCGGAGGGCGACGCACGATGGCGCGCACGGTTCCCGCCCGGCGTCAGGACGCCGGGGGCCAGGACGGCACGATTTCGTACTGGATCGGCTTGAAAGCGAAGTTGTTGGATTGCAGCGCCGAGCAGGCGGTGAGTCCGATCACCAGGTCCTGCATCGCCTCGAACACGATCCTATCTCCGGCGCGGCTCAGGGGCGGCTCGACCTTCAGCGCGCCGGTATTCCCGTCCACGGTCACGTTCATGAAGACGTTGAACGCCACCGGGATCCGGTCCGGCCCGATCCCGAAGGGCTCGAGGGCGGCCGCGAGGTTGCCGAAGCAGCCGCGGTGCGGCTCGGCGTCGCCGTAGATGATGCGGAAGGTGTCGGCAGAGCACGGCGTCAGCAGGAAGTCGTGCCGGCCGACCGTGTCCGCGACGATGCGGAGCATCACGTTGGAGCGGTTCGAGTAGAGCGGGTCGCCCGTGGTCAGGTAGATCCGGCTGGCATAGTCCAGCGTCCGGCCCGACGAGATCACCTCGTCGAGGTCGTCGCGGCGGAAGGCCAGCATGTCGGCGACCTGCTCGCCCTGCGGGTCGGTGACCACCAGGAACTGGCCCTTGTCGAGGGTGAAGGCCGTCCCCGAGCGCGGCGCGATGGTGTGACGGCCGCAGGACGGATGCGGCTCAGACATCGGAGCCGCCCTTCGTGCGCCCGCTGAACGGGCAGGCCCAGTCGGCGTCGACCGCGCGGCCGCTGTACTGGCGCGCTTCGGAGATCTCGCCGTGCCGAGACAGCATCGGGTTGATCGAGCCGGCGAACGCCGCGTCGCGCGCCAGGATGTTCTCGCGCAGCTTCTCGTAGCGCCCTTCGGCGCGCAGCCGCTCGAACTGATCGTGCAGGTTGAAGACCAGGACCGGCGACGTGAAGCGCCTGGCCGGCCGGCTCGCGCCCGGATGCAGGCCGACGATGAAGAACGCCTCGCCGCCGAAGCTGAGGGAGAAGTGCGCGTCCTCCGGGTCGGCCGAGACGCGCCGGTCGTAGGCCTGGCCGAGGAAGCCGTCCTTGTCGGAGAGCGACTGGGCCCGCGCCCACAGGTTCTCCTCGAAGGCCTGCTCGGACAGGTCGCCCGGCCCTTCGAACACGATGGCGAAGCTCTGGAACAGGTCGGGCTGGGCGCGGTAGCGCGCGATGAAGGCGAGCAGCGCCGGGTAGATGCGCGTGTCGTCCCAGCCGGAGGTGATGTCGCGGGCGACCACGATCTTCATCCGCCCCCGCGACAGCGCCGACTTCGCGCCGACGCACGGGAAGGGCTGCGCCCGGATGAAGTCCCGGAACGCCACCGCCAGCGGATGGTCGGCATCGTCCCGTGGCAGCCGGAGCGGCGCCGCGTGCAGGGATGACAGGTCCGGAGCGAGCGAAAACCCGCGGTTGTCCGCGTAGGAAAGCATGAGATCCCGCGTCTACGATGAAATATGCGGCACGGTTGCCGATGCCGGAGGCAGATTGGCGCCCGGATCGGAGGAACCGGCCTCAGACGGTGCGGTTCCTGATCCCGGCCGACTCCGCCGCGATCGGTCGCACTCTGCTGTGGACAGTGCCGGCTCGGCCGGGAATGCCCGCCACGACGATCCGATCGCGGCCGGGATCGGCGGCGGGTGCCGGACGCCTCAGCCTTCCGGACGCACCCGCCTTCCGAATGCCTCAGCCTTCGGCCTCGACCAGGATCTCGCGCTTGCCGGCATGGTTGGCGCCGCCGACGATGCCTTCCTGTTCCATGCGCTCCATGATCGAGGCGGCGCGGTTGTAGCCGATCTGCAGACGACGCTGGATGTAGCTGGTCGACGCCTTCTTGTCGCGAAGCACCACCTGCACCGCCTGGTCGTAGAGGTCGCCGCCGGCCTCGCCGAACGAGCCCTGGTCGAACACGGCGCCGTCGAGCTCCAGCTCGTCGCCGCCCCTGCCGGCGCCCTGGGCGGCCCCCTTGGGGGCATCCTCCGACCCGTCGTCGGCGGTGACCGCCTCGAGGTAGGCCGGGCGGCCCTGGCGCTTGAGGTGGGCGACCACGCTCTCGACCTCCGAATCCGAGCAGAACGGCCCGTGCACCCGGGTCGTGCGCCCGCCGCCGGCCATGAACAGCATGTCGCCCTGGCCCAAGAGCTGCTCGGCGCCCATCTCGCCCAGGATCGTGCGCGAGTCGATCTTGCTCGTCACCTGGAAGCTGATCCGGGTCGGGAAGTTCGCCTTGATCGTCCCGGTGATCACGTCCACCGACGGACGCTGCGTCGCCATGATCAGGTGGATGCCCGCCGCGCGCGCCATCTGCGCCAGGCGCTGGATCGCCCCCTCGATGTCCTTGCCGGCCACCATCATCAGGTCGGCCATCTCGTCGACCACGATCACGATGTAGGGCAGCGGGGAGAGGTCCATCTCCTCGTTCTCGTAGACGGCCTCGCCGGTCTGCCGGTCGAAGCCGGTCTGGACGGTGCGGGTCAGCACCTCGCCGCGCAGGCGCGCCTCCTCGAGCCGGGCATTGAACCCGTCGATGTTGCGCACGCCGACCTTGGACATCTTCTTGTAGCGCTCCTCCATCTCGCGCACCGCCCACTTGAGGGCGATGACCGCCTTCTTCGGGTCGGTGACGACGGGGGAGAGCAGGTGCGGGATGCCGTCGTAGACCGACAGCTCCAGCATCTTCGGGTCGACCATGATCAGGCGGCACTCCTCCGGCTTCATCCGGTAGAGGAGCGAGAGGATCATGGTGTTGATCGCCACCGACTTGCCCGAGCCGGTGGTGCCGGCCACCAGCAGGTGCGGCATGCGGGCGAGATCGGCGATGATCGGCTCGCCGCCGATGTTCTTGCCCAAGCACAGCGCGAGCTTGTGCTTGGTCTCGACGAAGTCGGCCGAGGCCAGGAGCTCGCGCAGGTACACGGTCTCGCGCCGCGCGTTCGGCAGCTCGATGCCGATGGCGTTGCGGCCGGGCACGACCGCGACGCGGGCCGAGACCGCCGACATCGAGCGGGCGATGTCGTCGGCGAGCGAGATGACGCGGGAGGACTTGGTGCCGGGCGCCGGCTCGAGCTCGTAGAGGGTCACGACCGGGCCGGGGCGCACCGCGAGGATGTCGCCGCGCACGCCGAAATCGCCGAGCGTGGCTTCCAGCAGCGTCGCGTTCTGCTCCAGCGCGTCGGCCGAGACCAGGCTCGCCTGCGACGGGCCGCGCGGCTCGGCCAGGAGGTCGAGCGCGGGATGGCGGTAATCGTCCCGGCCGCTGGCCGGCGCCGGGCGGCGCGCGGGCGCCACCGGCGCCACCGGTGCGGAGACGCGGGAGGCCGCGGCCTCCGCCGGCACGGGGGTCGGCTCGTCCTCGCCCCTGAAATCTTCGCCCCTGAAATCCTCGCCCTCAAAATCCTCGTCGTCGTGGACGACGGGCAGCGGGCGCCGGCCCTGCGGCGCAGGCGCGGCGTGGGGCGCGGCCGGAGCCGTGGCCTGGTCGGCGCGCGGCTCGAACACCGGCTCGCGGCGCGGCTCGGCCGCGCGGCCGCCGTTGGGGAGCTGGCTCGCCCAGGGCAGGTCCTCGTCGGAGAAGGCGCGGCGGGCGGCCAGGGCCGGCGAGGCGCCGGCATAGCTGAGCGCGCCGAGGCCGGCGCGTTGCGCCCGCCACATCTCCCAGCGTTCGGCCAGGGCCGCGCGACCGCGCATCGCCGCCTGGAGCACGGTGCCGAACCCCACGATCCCGAGACCCGGCTCGTCGGATTCGTCGCGGTCGTCGTATCGACGATCCTGCGCCGCGTCCGGATGGGTGCGGCGCGGGCGGTCGGCCCGCGCCATCGCGGGGGCCACGTCGTCCTCCGCCTCGTCGAGGCCGGGGGCGACCCGGCACGCGGCCGTCAGGCTGAGGATCGCGACGCCGGCGTAGACGAAGCCGACGAGGGCCGCGCCGGCCTGCGAGATCGCGCCGACGATGGTGCGCGCGGCCGACATTAGCGCGTCGCCGGCGACCCCGCCGAGCCCGGTCGGCAGCGGCCAGCGGGCGGTCGGCGGCAGGGCGCTGGCCACCGCGCTCGCGGCGCAGAAGCCGATGATCCACAGGGCGATGCGCATGCCGCCGTTCGGCAGGTCGCGCTCGCGCATCAGCCGGACGCCCCACAGCGCCGGCGGCAGCACGAAGGCGAGCGCACCGAGCCCGAGGATCTGCATGGCGAGATCCGAGACCACCGCCCCGGGCTGGCCGAGCACGTTGTGCGCGACGTGGTCGGTGGCGTGGTTGAGGCTCGGGTCGTCGATCGACCACGTCGCGAGGGCGACCGTCAGCGCGATCGCGCCCGTGAACAGGACGAGCCCACCGAGTTCCGTCAGCCGCCGCGCCAGGAACGGGCGCAGCGTGTCGACGAAGGTATCGTAGGGCGACGCGGAGCGGCGAAGCGAGCGCATGCGGGACCGGACGCGAAAGGAGACTCTGCCCCGGAGGCTAGGCGCCTTACGTTAACGCGCATTTAAGGTTGAAAAATCCTTCACGTCCCGGGCTTTGCCCTTGCGAGGACGGCCCGGATCGGAAACGCTTCCCTTTCCCCCCGGCCGGGCTTCCGGGCCGCCTGGGAAGACCGACGATGCTTGCCCCCGCCGAGTTCGACGCCCTGGTCGACCTGATCTACGAAGCCGCCGTCGTGCCCGAGATCTGGCCGGAGGTGCTCGACCGGATCGCCGCCGCGACGGGGTCCATCGGGGCCATCATCCTCGCCGAGGGGCGGCACGGCCCCCGGTGGCGCGCCACCGGCGCCCTCCTGACGCACCTGCCGGAGGCGATCGCCACCGGCCTGATGGCGGTGAACCCGCGCCCGGGCCGCGCGCTGGCGCTCGGCCATTCGGGCTTCGTCCACGACCTCGACCTGTTCACCCATGCGGAGATGGACGCGGACCCGATGTACGGGTTCCTGCGGGCCCGCGGCCTCGGCTGGTGCACCGGCGTCGCCATCCCGACGGTGGGGGAGGATGCCGTGATCTTCTCCTGGGAACGGGCCTTCGCGGCGGGGCCGTTCACGCCGGAGACCGTGCGCGCCCTCGATCCCCTGCGCGCGCACCTTGCCCGCGCCGGGCTGATCGCCGCCCGCCTCGGGCTGGCGCAGGCCCGCAGCGTCGTCTCGGCCCTCGACCTGCTCGGCCTGCCGGCCGCGGTCCTGTCACCGGGGAACCGGGTGATCGCCGCCAACGGCCTGTTCGCCGGCCTCGTGCCCTCCGTCGCCCAGGATCGGTCCGATCGCGTCCACCTGACGGACCCGCGCGCGGACGGCCTCCTCGTCCGCGCGCTCGCGGCGCCGGTGCAGGCCGGCGACCCGAACACCGTCGCCTCCATCCCGATCGCGGCGCGGGCCGATCGCGGTGCGATGATCGCCCACCTCGTGCCGGTGCGCGGGGCCGCCCGCGACGTGTTCGCCGCCGCGGCGACGATCCTCGTCGTGGCGGATCTCCGGCAGGGCCGGGCCCTTCCGGCGGAGCTGATGCAGGGATTGTTCGACCTCACCCCCGCCGAAGCGCGCGTCGCCCGCGGGCTGACGAACGGGCACACGGTCGGCACGCTGGCCGACGTGCACGGCGTCTCGTCGGCGACCATCCGCACGCAGCTGAAGGCGATCTTCGCCAAGACCGGCACCGCCCGCCAGGCCGACCTCGTCGCGATGCTCACCGGCGCGGCGATCGGGCGCGACCCGACCTGACCTTCGGGATCCCGCGGAACGCGCGCGCGGTGGTGCAAAACGCGTTTCGATATGGCAGACCGTCATCATGAAGATCGACGGCCGACCCTACAGGACTATCTTCCCCGACGCGGACGGCGTCAGCGTCCAGGTGATCGACCAGACCCGCCTGCCCTTCGCCTTCGAGCTGCAGCGGCTGGCGAGCCTCGACGACGCCGCGCGCGCGATCCGCACCATGGTGGTGCGCGGCGCGCCGCTGATCGGCGTGACCGCCGCCTACGGCCTGGCCTTCGCGATGCGCGAGGATGCTTCGAATGCCGGCCTCGACCACGCGGTGGCGGCGCTGGCCGCGACCCGCCCGACGGCGATCAACCTGCGCTGGGCGCTCGACCGGGTCGCGGGGAACCTGCGCCAGGTCCAGGCGCCCGAGCGATTCGCCCGCGCCTTCGCCGAGGCCGGCCGCATCGCCGAGGAGGACGTGGCGAGCTGCCGCGCCATCGGCAACCACGGCGTCGGCCTGATCGCCGAGATCGCGCGGCGGACTGGCCGGACGGTCAACGTCCTGACCCATTGCAACGCCGGCTGGCTCGCCACCGTCGACTGGGGCACGGCGCTGGCGCCGATCTACGTCGCGCACGAGGCCGGCGTGCCGGTCCACGTGATCGTCGACGAGACCCGGCCCCGCAACCAGGGCGCGGCGCTGACCGCGTTCGAGCTCAACGGCCACGGGGTGCCGCACACCGTCGTCGCCGACAACGCCGGCGGCCACCTGATGCAGCACGGGCAGGTCGATCTCTGCATCGTCGGCTCGGACCGCACCACCGCGTCGGGCGACGTCTGCAACAAGATCGGCACCTACCTGAAGGCCCTCGCCGCCCACGACAACGGCATCCCGTTCTACGTGGCGCTCCCGTTCTCGACGATCGACTGGACCCTGCAGGACGGCGTCGCCGAGATCCCGATCGAGGAGCGCGACGCGCGCGAGGTCACCCATCTCACCGGGCGGCTCGAGGATGGCGGCTTCGCCACGATCCAGGTGGTCTCGCCGGGCAGCCCGGTCGCCAACCCGGCCTTCGACGTCACCCCCGGCCGCCTCGTCACCGGCCTGATCACCGAGCGCGGCATCGCGCCGGCCGACGCCGAGGGCCTGCTCGGCCTCTATCCCGAGCGCCGCCGCGCCGCCTGAGCGGCGACCCGTCGACGAGCGCGCCCATGGCTTCGCCCTTCGCCTGCCAGCGGCACCTGTTCGAGGTGCCGGCGGAGGTCGCCTACCTCGATGCCGCCGCCTGGACGCCGCTTCCGCGCAGCGTGCGCGAGGCGGGCGAGGCCGGCATGCGGGTGAAGAGCCTGCCCTGGGCCCATCCACGCTCCGAGGTGCCGCCCTGGACCGAGCGGGCGCGCTGCGCGGCGGCGGCCCTGATCGGCGCTCCGGCGGACGCCGTCGCCGTCGTCGGCTCGGTCGCCGACGCCATCGCGATCGCGGCGCGGGCGATCGCACCGGTGCCGGGCGGGCGCATCCTGCGCGTCGCCGAGGAGTTTCCGTCGCTCTGCCTGGCCTTCGACCGCCTCGCCGCGGAGGCCGGCATGGTGGTCGAGGCGGTGCCGCGCCCGGGCGACGGCGACTGGACGGCGGCGCTCCTCGAAGCGATCGCCCGCCCCGGTGCGCCGCCGCTCGCGGTCGCGACCGTCACGCCGCTGCACTGGGCGGACGGGACAATCATCGACCTCGACCGTCTCGCCCCGGCCGTCCGCGCGGCCGGCGCCGCCCTGGTGGTGGACGCGACCCAGGCGGTCGGCGCGATGCCGATCGACGTGGCTCGGTTGAAGCCCGATTTCCTGGCCTTCCCGACCTACAAGTGGGTGCTCGGCCCCTACAGCCTCGCCTTCCTCTACGCCGCACCGCATCGGCGGGAGGGACGGCCCCTCTCCGAGCATGCCGGGAACCGCCCGCCGGTCGTGGGCGCACGCCGCTACGACCGCGGCGAATGCCACGATCCGGTCGGCCTGCCGATGGCGGCCACGGGCCTGGAACTCGTAGCGGGCTGGGGCGTGGCGGCGATCGAAGGCCGGCTCCGGGACTTGACCGACCGCCTCGCCGAAGGCGTTCAGGCCCTCGGCCTCGCGGTCCCGCCGCGCGCGCTGCGCAGCCCGCACATCCTGGGCGTCACGGTGCCGGGTGCCGACGCCGAGGATCTCGTCGCGCAGCTGCGGAGGCGGAACGTATTCGTCAGCGCCCGGCTCGGCCGCCTGCGGATCAGCCCGCACGTCTTTGTCAACAAGGTCGACCTGTGCCGCGTCCTGGCGGCGCTGGAGGCGGTGCTGCCCGGTCGCGGCTAGAAATCGGCCCGCGGTCGGGCAGGAATGTCAGCGCCCGGGGCTCGTCGACCCGGCGGTGGCGAGGTTGCGGCGGGTCTCGGCCTGGCCGCTGACGTCGCCGAAATACTTGGTCGAATCGCCGAGCTGCACCGAAGGCTGGCAGTACGGCGTGCAGGAATACGAGTTCCGCTCCTCGGCGCCGCGCTGGATGGTGATCACCGAAGCCTGCGAGGCTTCCACCCGGATCGTTGTCTCGGCCAGCATCGCGCCGGCGGCGTCGAGGGCGATCAGGTTGGTTGCGCCGAAGCTCTTGCCGGTCAGCACCAGCACGCCGTTCTTCTGCAGCGTGACGTCGGCGATGATCGGGTTTCCGACGATCACCGTCTGCGTGCGCTCGGGCAGGCGCATGACCTTGGCGTTGTCGACCATCACCGTGACGACGGGCAGGGTTTCCGCCCGCAGCGCGGGGGCCGTCGCGAAGGCGAGCGCGGCGGTGAGGGCGACGCCCGGCAGGCGCTTGGCCGAGCGGGCACGGGACGGGCGGTGGGGCTGGGTGAGGCGCATCGGCTGCTGAGACTCATCAATACGCTGGAGGCGCGTCGCGCGGGCGTGGTGCCTGCAGAGCGGTGCGACGCGCCGAGGCGCGCATCCCGTTCGCCTCCAGGCAACACCTTATTGGTGAAGGAACCGCTAAGCCGGTGCCGTGGCGGAGCGCCGAAGACTTGACGCTTTCTTCACCATGCGGGCGGTCGTGCCTCGATTTAGCGCTTTCGCGGACTGACTTAACCGAATGGCAAGGCGGGTTCGGCATCCTCCATCTGCCGCCGATCGAAACAACAGATCTTCGACGGTTACCTCGCAAGTGTTTCGACCAAGGATTGCAGCCATGAAGACCATGTTCAAGAACTTCGCATCGGACGAGTCCGGCGCCACCGCGATCGAATACGGCATGATCGCCGCCCTCGTCGCCGTGGTCATCATCGGCGCGCTGACCACCATGGGCTCCAAGCTCAAGAATACCTTCAACGGCGTCTCGAACCAGCTCGCTAACGGTTAGGCTTGGCGTCCATCGGAAACGGCGCAGTCGGCGGCAACGTCCCGGTCTCCCGGCCCTCCCACGGGAGGCGGCCAGGGGATCGGGGCTCGGGCCGACGGACCGTCACGGCGGACACGGGCCGTAAGTCGGGGTGCGGTGCGTCCCTCGCGGGCGCGCATGCCCTGCCCCGCCGCGGGCCAAAGCCGATCCCGCCCCTGCGGGATCGGCTTCGCGTCGTCCGCGATCTCGGGCCCGTGCGTCCGGGCGCGACCTCGGTCGGAATTTGCGGTTTCTTCACGCCCGCGCCCGACACTCGCGACTTGGACACCCCATCGACGGTCGAATCGACCGCGATCGCAAGGATGATGGCAACGGTCATGGCAAGCGTGATGGCTAGCACCGGTCTGGCGAGCTTCGGCCTCCTGATCGTCTTCCCGTTCTTCATGGCCTACGCCGCGGCGAGCGACCTTCTCACCATGCTGATCCCGAACCGGATCTCGCTGGCCCTCATCGCCGGCTTCTGCGTGGTCGCCGCCACCGGCCTGTTCAGCCTTCCCGAGATCGGGATGCATCTCGCGGCCGGCGCGCTGGTGCTCGCCGTCACCTTCACCCTGTTCTCGCTGGGCAAGATCGGCGGCGGCGACGCCAAGCTCGCGGCTTCGACCGCGCTCTGGATCGGGTTCGACCAGCTTCTCGACTACCTGCTCGTCGCCTCGATCCTTGGTGGGGCGCTGACGCTGGCGATCCTCCTGGCGCGCAGCCATCCCCTGCCCTCCGTCGTCGCCCGCCTGCCCTTCGCGCTGCACCTACACGACGCGAAGACCGGCATTCCCTACGGGATCGCGCTCGCGGCCTCCGCGCTGGTGATCCTGCCCGAGACACTGGTCTGGACCCGCGCCCTCGGCGGCTGAGCCCCGAACCGAGCTGCCAGCGGCACCGACTGACGATGAAGATCGGCGCGACGGGCGGACGACCGCGTTAGGCGGCCGGAACCGCGTCATTCACCGTGCCGTCCGGTCAGACCGTCCTCGGACAGCGGACGAAACGCGATGGTTATGCCTTCTTAACCCTAATTTGAGGAATTCGGCCCTAACGTCGGTCAACGGGCGGCAACCCTGCCGTTCCATGCTTTGGCCCGACGATGAAACCAGCGCGTCTTGCCGTCCTCGCCATCGCCCTCGTCGCGGGCGGAGGAGCGGCTTTCCTGATGAGCGGCGGCGATCCGCCGCCCCCGCCCGTCGTCAGGGTCGAGGCGCCCGCGCCGCCGACGACCGAGGTGCTGGTCGCGGCCGCCGAGCTGCCCATGGGTCAGGTGCTCCAGGTCGCCGACCTGCGCTGGCAGAAATGGCCCGACGACGCGCTGACCCCCGGCTACATCACCCGCAAGGACGTGCCGAAGGCGCTGGAGGAGACGGCCGGCGCCACGATCCGCTCGGCCTTCCTGGCCGGCGAGCCGATCCGCCCGCAGAAGCTCGTGCGGCCCGACAGCGGCTTCATGGCCGCGATCCTGCCCTCCGGGATGCGCGCCGTCGCGATCGTCACCGACAGCCGCGGCACCAACTCGGCCGGCGGCTTCATCCTGCCCAACGACCGGGTGGACGTGATTCGCACCTTCCGCGACGAGGACAATTCCAAGGCGACCGGCAGCGACGTGCAGGTCTCCCAGACCATCCTCACCGACGTGCGCGTGCTCGCGGTCGGCCAGCTGATCCAGGAGAAGAACGGCACCAACGTCGTCACCGGCGAGACCGCGACCCTCGCCCTGACCCCCAACCAGGCCGAGAAGATCACGCTGGCCCAGAAGGTCGGCTCCCTCTCCCTCGCCCTGCGCAGCCTGGCCGATTCCGGCCGCCCGCCGGAAGCCGAGGCCGCGCCTCAGGAGGCGGCCCTGACGGTGATGCGCTTCGGCGTCAGCCGGCAGCAGACCCGGTGAGCCCCCCGATGCCCGAACCGCACGACGAGGTGCAGCCGATGACGGATTCCGGACCGACGCTCGCCGGCCATCCCGCGAGCCCCCTCACCCATCCTCTGGCGAGCCCGCTCGCCGGCCTGCTCGCCCTGCTGACGGCCTTCGGCACTGCTCCGTCGGCGGCGCAGGAGCGCGCGGTGCTCGGGCCCGCCCCGGTCCTGTCCGTCGGGCAGGCGGAGGCGAGCACGACCCGCAAGATCGAGCTGACCGCGGGCCGCTCCGTGATCGTCGACCTGCCGCGCGACGCCAAGGAGGTGTTCGTGGCCAACCCGGCGGTGGCCAACGCGGTGGTGCGCTCGACCCGCAAGGTCTTCGTCATCGGCATGGCCGACGGCGCGACCTCGATCTTCATCCTCGACGCGGAAGGCCACCAGATCGCGGCGCTCGACGTGACGGTGGCGCGCGACCTCAAGCTCGGGGCGCTGCGCCAGCTCCTGGGCCAGAGCATTCCCGGCGGCCGCTTCGACGTGCGCGTCACCGGCGATTCGATCCTGCTGTCCGGCTCGGTCGGCTCCTCGTCCGAGGCGCAGCAGGCGATCGACATCGCCAACGCCTTCGTCGGCGTGTCCGGCGGCGCCGCCGGCGGTGGCGGCGCCGGAGCCCGCGGCGCGGTGATCAACAACCTGACGATCCGCAACAAGGACCAGGTGATGCTGCGCGTCACCGTGGTCGAGGTCGCGCGCACCGTCCTCAAGCAGTTCGGGATCAACCTCAGCGGCAGCTGGTCGGGGCTCAACCTCGCCAACGTGACGCCGCTCTCGCTCTCGGGCGGCCAGTTCCCGGCCGGGAACCTGCTCTCGGGCACGATCAACGGCACCGGCGGCGCGAGCATCACGGCGACGCTGCGTGCGTTCGAGCAGGCCGGCGTCTCGCGCGTTCTCGCCGAGCCGACGCTCACCGCGATCTCGGGCGAGTCGGCGAACTTCACCGCCGGCGGCGAGCTGCCGGTCCCGTCGAGCCAGAGCTGCACGCCGAGCCTCGTCGCGGGGACCCAGCCGACCTGCGTCGTCGGCATCTCCTTCAAGCCCTACGGCGTCACCCTCAACTTCACGCCGGTGGTGATGGCCGAGAACCGCATCTCCGTGCGCGTCGGCACGTCGGTGAGCGAGATCGACCCGCAGAACTCCTACTCGTTCGTCAGCGGCAACACGACCTCGGCCGTTCCGGGCCTGACGGTGCGCAAGTCCGAGACGACGGTCGAGCTCGCCTCGGGCGCCACGATGATGACCGCGGGCCTGATCCAGCAGAAGAGCAAGGCGGCGATCAACGGCCTGCCCGGCCTCGTCAACCTGCCGATCCTCGGTGCCCTGTTCCGCTCGCGCGACTACCAGCGGCAGGAGACCGAGCTGATGATCATGGTCACCCCCTACATCGCCAAGGCGATGGAGCCCCGGCAGGTGACGCGCCCCGACGACGCCTTCGTCGACGCCACCGACGGCCAGGCCATCCTGCTCGGGCAGATCAACCGGGTCTACGGCACCGCCGGCACCGCTCCGCTCGGGCGCGGCTATCGCGGCCGCGTCGGCTTCATCACCGACTGATCCTCGCCCCGCGGTGCCCCGCCCCGCGCGACTTCCCTCCTCCGCCCCGGCGTCGCCCCGCCCCAGGACCGAACCGATGACGTTGCCCGGCCTGCCCTCCCCCGCCCGACGCACCCTGGCCCTCGCCATGCTCGCCGCCTCCGTCGGCGGCTCGCTCGGCGCCTGCCATTCCGACCGTGCCGTCACCGGCTCGATCGCGCCCGCCGACTATCGCGCCCGCCATCCGATCGTGCTCGCCGACGGCAGCCGCGTCCTCGACGTGTTCGTCACCGGGGTCGGGCACCTCGACCCGCGGCAGGCCGCCGACATCGACGCGTTCCTGCTGGAATATCGCCGCTACGGCCGCGGCAGCCTCGTGATCGACCTGCCGCGCGGGGTGGCCCCTTCCGTCGGCGCCGGCGTCGAGCGCACCGCCGCCGCCATCCGCCGGCTCGGCGCCGAGGGCGGCGTGCCGGCCCGCGAGATCGTGGTCTCCGGCTACCCGGTCGCCGATCCCGGCCTCGCCAGCCCGATCCGCCTCAGCTTCCACCGCATGGAGGCGCGCGTCGCCGACAAGTGCGGGCTGTGGCCCCAGGACCTCGGCGAGAGCAGCCCGATCGCGAACTTCCGTAATCAGCCGTCGTGGAACCTCGGCTGCTCCACCCAGGCGACGATCGCCGCCCAGGTCGCCGACCCGGTCGACCTGGTGCGCGGGCGTCCCGAGGGCCGCATCGACACGATCCGCCGGGTCAAGGACATCGGCCAGCTTCGCGAGGGCAAGGATCCGTCAACCGCCTGGCGCCAGGATGGCAAGACGAGCGTGAAGTCCTCGGTCAGCGAGTGAGCCGCCGCGCGGCGCCACGCCCCGGCTCCGCCGACCCAGAGACCCAAACGTTAAGACTTAAGACCTAGACCCCAGACTCAAGCTCCCGAACCCGAAGGCCTCGTCATGGCGGACCACCCCGAGACATCTGAGCGGATGATCGCCCCGGTGCCCCGGATCACGATCCAGGCGTTCTGCGAGGTCGCGGAGACCGCTGCGATGATCGAGAGCGCCGGGACGGACCGGCGCATGCAGAAGGCCCACCTCAAGGTCCAGATGGGGGGCGGCGCGGCCGCGGTCGAAGCCTACCGCCACGCGCCGACCCCCAACGTCATCATCATCGAGACGCAGGGTCCGAAATCCCGGCCGATGGAATGCCTCGACGCCCTCGCCGAGGTCTGCGACGCCGGCACCCGGGTGCTCGTCATCGGGCACGTCAACGACGTGACGCTGTATCGCCAGTTCATCCAGCGCGGCGTCAGCGACTACCTGATGGCGCCGGTCGAGCCGCTGACGCTGATCGCCTCGCTCTCGGACCTGTTCGCCGCCCCCGGGGTCAAGCCGGTCGGGCGGACCATCGCGGTCTACGGCGTCAAGGGCGGCATCGGCGCCTCGACGGTCGCCCACAACCTCGCCTGGTCGATCGCCCGCGGCCAGGGCGCGCAGACGGTGATCGCCGACCTCGACATCGCCTTCGGCACCGCTTCGCTCAACTTCAACCAGGATCCGCCCCAGGGCGTCGCCGAGGCGGTGTTCGCGCCCGAGCGCCTCGATTCGGCGCTGGTCGAGCGCCTGCTCTCGAAGTGCAGCGACCAGCTCAGCCTGCTCTCGGCGCCGGCGAGCCTCGACCGCACCATCGACCTGTCCGAGCCGGCCTTCGACGCGCTGATCGACCACCTGCGTGCGGCCGTGCCCTGCATCGTCCTCGACGTGCCGCACCAGTGGTGCGCCTGGTCGAAGCGGGTGCTGACCGGGGCCGACGAGATCCTGATCGTCGCCGGCCCCGATCTCGCCAGCCTGCGCAACGCCAAGAACCTGCTCGGCGCGCTGCAGCAGGGCCGGCCCAACGATGCGCGGCCCCGGGTGATCCTGAACGGCGTCGGGGTGCCCAAGCGTCCCGAGATCGGCGCGGCGGATTTCACCAAGGCGCTGGAATCGCCGCTCGTCGCCAGCATCCCGTTCGACCCGGCACTGTTCGGCACCGCCGCCAACAACGGCCAGATGATCGCGGAGGTGCAGGCCGGCTCGAAGGCCGCCGAGATCTTCGCCGACCTCGCCGCGGCGATGCTGGGACGGCCGGAGGCGAAGCGCGCCCGTCCCAACCTGCTCGAGCCGCTCCTCGCGAAGCTCGCGCGCCGGAAGGCGTCCTGATGCCGATGCTCTCGCGGGCCGCCGTGCCCTCCCCGGCGGGCGATGCGGCCCACGCGCGCCTCGCAGCCAGATGCGCGCGGACGCCTGCGCGCCCGTCCTTTCCGACGCGATCCGAGGATTCGTCCCATGTTCGGTAGGAGGCAGGGTACCGCGGCGGCGCCGGCTGCAGCACCGCCGCCGGCCGCCCTGCGCGCGACCGCGCCGGTGCTGGTGCAGGAGAACGTGGCCGGCAAGCGCATGGATGCGTCGCCCGCCGTGGTGGCGCAGGACAACCCGCGCTCGGAGGATTACTACCGCACCAAGAGCATGATCTTCGGCGCGCTGATCGAGGCGATCGACCTCGCGCAGCTCTCGCGCCTCGAGCCCGATGCGGCGCGCGAGGAAATCCGCGACATCGTCTCGGAGATCATCGGCCTCAAGAACATCGTGCTGTCGATCGCCGAGCAGGAGGAGCTGCTCGACGACATCTGCAACGACGTGCTCGGCTACGGCCCGCTGGAGCCGCTGCTCGCCCGCGACGACATCGCCGACATCATGATCAACGGCGCCAACCGCGCCTTCATCGAGGTGAACGGCAAGATCCAGCTCACCAACGTGCGCTTCCGCGACAACCAGCAGCTGATGAACATCTGCCAGCGCATCGTCAGCCAGGTCGGGCGCCGGGTCGACGACGCCTCGCCGATCTGCGACGCGCGCCTTCCGGACGGCTCCCGCGTCAACGTCATCGCGCCGCCGCTGGCCATCGACGGCCCAGCCCTGACCATCCGAAAGTTCAAGAAGGACAAGCTCACCCTCGACCAGCTCGTGCGCTTCGGCGCGATCTCGCCGGAGGGGGCGGAGATCCTGAAGATCATCGGCCGGTCGCGCTGCAACATCGTCATCTCCGGCGGCACCGGCTCGGGCAAGACCACCCTGCTGAACTGCCTCACCGCCTTCATCGAGCACGACGAGCGCGTCATCACCTGCGAGGACGCGGCGGAGCTGCAGCTTCAGCAGCCGCACGTGGTGCGCCTGGAGACGCGCCCGCCCAACATGGAGGGCCAAGGCCAGGTCACCATGCGCGACCTCGTCAAGAATTGCCTGCGCATGCGGCCGGAGCGGATCATCGTCGGCGAGGTGCGCGGGCCGGAGGCGTTCGACCTGCTGCAGGCGATGAACACCGGCCACGACGGCTCGATGGGAACGCTGCACGCCAACTCCCCGCGCGAGTGCCTGTCGCGCATCGAGTCGATGATCTCGATGGGCGGCTTCACCCTGCCCTCCAAGACGCTGCGCGAGATGATCTGCGGCTCGATCGACGTCGTGGTGCAGGCCACCCGCCTGCGCGACGGCTCGCGCCGCATCACCCACATCACCGAGGTGCTCGGGATGGAGGGCGACGTCATCACCACCCAGGACGTCTTCCTGTTCGACATCGTCGGCGAGGATGCCAATGGCAAGCTGATCGGGCGCCATCGCTCCACCGGCGTCGGCCGGCCGAAATTCTGGGAGCGGGCGCGCTACTACGGGCTGGAGCGGCAACTCGGCGAGGCGCTCGACGCCGCCGCCGAGGCGTCGGGTGCGCTGTGAACGCCGCCGCGAACGTCCCGCTCGCCGTCGGGCTGGTCTTCGTGACCACGCTCGCCCTCGGCTACGTCTTCCTGATGCCGCTGCTGATGGGCGAGCGGCGGGCGACGCAGCGCCTCAGGACGATCAGCGCCTCGGCCGCCGGCAACGCGATCCGCGGCGTCACCGTGAACCGGCGCGAGCAGGTCGCGAAGACGCTCGGCGAGATCGAGGCCAAGGCCAAGGGCGCCGCCAAGGTGACCCTCGAGCTCAAGATCGCGCGGGCCGGCCTGGCGTGGTCGGAGCGGACCTACTGGATGATCTCCGCGGGCCTCGCGGTGGTGGTCGGCCTGCTGGTGCTCATGATCACCGCGAGCCCGATCGCCGGGCTGGGGGGGACCTTCGTCGGCGGCCTCGGCGTGCCGATGTTGCTGCTGCGCCACCTGCGCAAGCGCCGCATCGCGAACTTCACGAAGGAGCTGCCCAACGCCGTCGACGTGGTGGTGCGCGGCATCCGAACCGGCATCCCCGTCAGCGACTGCTTCCGCATGGTCTCCCGCGAGGCCGAGGAGCCGGTGCGCTCGGAGTTCCGGGTCGTCATCGAGACCCAGGCGTTGGGCCTGTCGCTCGGCGAGGCGGTCTCGCGGCTCTACGAGCGGGTCCCGGTGCAGGAGGTGAACTTCTTCGCGATCGTGATCAACATCCAGCAGCAATCGGGCGGCAACCTCTCCGAGGCGCTCTCCAACCTGTCGCGGGTGCTGCGCGAGCGTCGCAAGATGGCCGGCAAGGTCCAGGCGATGAGCATGGAGGCCAAGTCCTCCGCCGGCATCATCGCCGCGCTTCCGTTCTTCGTCGCGGGCATCACGTACTTCACCAGCCCGGATTACATCTCGATCCTCTGGACCACCAATTTCGGCAAGCTCGCGCTGCTGGGCTCGGCGATCTGGATGAGCATCGGCATCCTCACCATCAAGAAGATGATCGCGTTCGACATCTGAGCCCGCCTGCGGCCCGCGCCGTCCGGCAGCCCGGATCGCGCCGCGCCGGGCTCGATCACATCCGGTCGTCACCCGAAGCCCGACGGCCCTTTCGCGGAAGCCCATCGCCATGATCGACCTCATCGCCGATAAGGTCTTCGACCCGCGCACCATGGGCATCGCGCTGACCGCGGTCGCCGTGGCGGCGACGGCCTTCGCCGTGGCGCAGCCGTTCCTCGAGAGCGACAACCTCGGCAAGCGGATGAAGCTCGTCAGCGACGAGCGCGAGATCATCCGGCGGCGGGAACGCGAGCGCCTCAACACCAAGGCGACGCTGCGGATCGAGCCCAAGGCCTACATGAAGCAGGTCGTCGAGCGGTTCGACCTGCGCCGCTGGCTCGGCACCGACACGGCCAAGCGCAAGCTCCTGATGGCCGGCTATCGCGGCCAGCAATCCGAGACGACGTTCCTGTTCTTCCGCCTCGTCATGCCGATCTCGGCGACGCTGGGCTCGCTGTTCTACCTGTTCGTGCTGGAGGCGCTGGACCAGCCCTACCTGATGCGCCTCGGCATCGTCATCGCCTGCGCCTACGGAGGCATCAAGGCGCCGGAACTCTACCTCGTCAACAAGTCGAACAAGCGCAAGGCCGAGATCAAGCTCGCCTGGCCCGATGCCCTCGACCTGACGCTGATCTGCGTCGAATCGGGCATGGCAATCGAGCACGCCTTCCGGAAGGTGAGCACCGAGATCGCCGCCACCTCGGTGGTGCTGGCGGAGGAACTCGCCCTGATGACCGCCGAGATGTCGTTCCTGCCCGATCGCCGGCAGGCCTACGAGAACCTCGCGATGCGCGTCGGCCTCGAGCCGGTGAAGGCCGTCGTCACGGCGCTGATCCAGGCCGAGCGCTACGGCACCCCCATCGGCCAGGCGCTGCGCGTGCTCGCGCAGGAGAGCCGCGACCAGCGCATGAACGAGGCCGAGAAGAAAGCGGCCTCGCTGCCGCCGAAGCTGACCGTGCCGATGATCCTGTTCTTCCTGCCGGTGCTGTTCGTGGTGATCATCAGCCCGGCGATCATCCAGGCGATGCGCTGACGCCCGAGGGGCGCCGCTCCCGCCCGGCGTCGGCCACCTCGGCTCGGAAGCGCTCGCGGCGCGCGTTCTTCGAGGCCGATGCGGGCAAGCATTCGCCCCCGCAAATCCTTGACAGATCGCGTGCCGATCCCCTATCCACCGGGCACAACGCGCGGCTTCCTCGCAGAAGGCCGTGCGTTTCGCGTTGCGGCGGCCCTTCGGGCGGATCGCGACGAATGCATAAGAAGTCGGTCCAGGGCGCGTCCCGGAGGCCGTTCGAACCACGAGAGAGACGATGTTCGCAGTCATCAAGACGGGCGGCAAGCAGTATCGCGTTGCCGAGAACGACACCATCACCATCGCCAGCCTCGAAGGCGACGAAGGTTCCGCCGTGACCTTCGGCGAGGTCCTGCTGTTCACCGACGGCGACGCGACCCAGGTCGGCGCGCCGCTCCTGTCGGGCTTCAGCGTCACCGGCGAGATCGTCTCCCACGGTCGCGACAAGAAGGTCATCGCCTTCAAGAAGCGCCGCCGGCAGAACTCGCGGCGCAAGCGCGGCCACCGCCAGCACCACACGGTCGTGCGCATCACCGGCCTCTCGGCCGGTTCGAAGAGCGCGTAAGGGCGACCCCGCCCCCACGCGATCCGCACGTTCCGATCCCACGTCATTCGAAAGACTGAACCATGGCACACAAAAAAGCAGGCGGCTCGTCCCGCAACGGCCGCGACTCGGCCGGCCAGCGCCTCGGCGTGAAGAAGTTCGGCTCGGAAGCCGTAATTCCGGGCAACATCATCGTGCGCCAGCGCGGCACCAAGTGGCACCCCGGCACCAATGTCGGCATGGGCAAGGATCACACCCTGTTCGCGCTGACCGAGGGTCGCGTGGAGTTCCAGACCAAGCGCGGCCGCGCCTTCGTGGCGGTGGTGCCGCTCGCGCAAGCGGCAGAGTAGACGGCGGGCGCCTCGAACAGGCGAAGCAGGCCCCGCCGGTGTCCCACACCGAACCGGCGGATCTGTTTCTCGCATCCTGGCCACGAGGCCGGGGGGTCGAACGGAAGACGCGGGGGAGGATGGGGCGCCATCCTCCCTTTCGTCGTCTCAGCGCAACGGTCCTCCGCTACGGAGGATCGCGGCGGAGGAGCCCGAACGATGTTCCCCGATCTGACCCGCGACGACGTCTTCCGGATCGAGACCCGCAGCCTGTGGCTGCGCTGGCCGCGCGCCAAGGACGTGGACGCGATCGTGCGGCTCGCGGGCGACCGGTCGGTGGCCGAGATGACCGCGCGGATCCGCCACCCGATCGACCGGATGGAGACCGAGACCTTCGTGCTGGAGGCGCGGCGCTGCAACGCCGCCGGCGAGGGCCTGGCGATGGCGGTCTCGCTCCGGTCCGACCCGGACGGCCTCGTCGGGTTCGTCGCTATCCGCGCCGACGCGGCGACGGAGGGGGCCCGCCTCGGCTACTGGCTCGGCCGGCCCTTCTGGGGCCGCGGCCTCGCCACCGAGGCCGCCGAGGCGATGGTTCACGCCTACTTCGCCTATGCCGGCGGCTCGGTGCTGTCGGCGGATGCGCGGGTGGAGAACCCGGCGTCGCGCGGGGTGCTGGAGAAGGTCGGCTTCGTCCGCACGGGAACGGCGACGGATTATGTCCCCGTCCGCGGCTGCGACCTGACATCCGATCGCTTCCGGCTCGACCGCGCCGCGTGGTCGGCCCGGTTCGGGGTCTCCGGCTGCGACCGGGCAGCCTGACGAAGCGATCGGCCCGGCGCCCTTGACGTCGCCGGACGGATCGATCGGAATCGATCCCTCGCCGTCTCGGCCCAAGGCCGAAGCGACGGGGTTCGCGGCGGAGCTGCGCAGCGTGCGCGACGCCGATGGACAGGGCCGCATCGCCGCGGCGTGAACGAGACGGGGCGGGCCGGTGGCCCGCGCCCCGACATGAAGACGAGCGACACCGTGAAATTCCTCGACGAAGCCAAGGTCTATGTCCGTTCCGGCGACGGGGGCGCGGGATGCGTCGCGTTCCGGCGCGAGAAGTTCATCGAGTTCGGCGGCCCCAACGGCGGCGACGGCGGGCGCGGCGGCGACGTCTGGGTCGAGTGCGTCGAGGGCCTGAACACGCTGATCGACTATCGCTACCAGCAGCACTTCAAGGCGCGGAAGGGCGAGCACGGCATGGGCTCGAACCGCCACGGCGCCAACGGCGCCGACGTGGTGCTGAAGGTGCCGGCCGGAACCCAGATCCTGGCGGTCGACGGCGAGCACCTGATCGCCGACATGACCCAGGTCGGCCAGCGGGTCCGGCTCGCCAAGGGCGGCAACGGCGGCTTCGGCAACGCCTACTTCACCACCTCGACCAACCGCGCCCCGAAGCACGCCAATCCGGGTCTGGAAGGCACCGAGCAGTGGATCTGGCTGCGCCTCAAGCTCATCGCGGATGCCGGCCTCGTCGGGCTGCCGAACGCCGGCAAGTCGACCTTCCTGGCCACCGTGACCTCGGCCAAGCCGAAGATCGCCGACTATCCCTTCACCACCCTGCATCCGGGGCTCGGCGTCGTGCGCTCGGATGCCCGCGAGTTCGTGCTCGCCGACATCCCCGGGCTGATCGAGGGCGCGCACGAGGGCGTCGGACTCGGCGACCGGTTCCTGGCCCATGTCGAGCGCTGCCGGGTGCTGCTGCACCTCGTCGACGCCACCTGCGAGCATGCCGGCAAGGCCTACAAGATGGTCCGGCACGAGCTGGAGGCCTACGGCGAGGACCTCGCCGGCAAGCCCGAGATCGTGGCGCTTTCCAAGGCCGACGCGATCGACGCCGACACCCTGAAGGAGCAGGTCGCCCGCCTGAAGCGCGCCGCCAAGCGCAAGCCGCTCGTCCTGTCCTCGGCCTCGGGCCAGGGCGTGCCGGAGGCGCTGCGTGCGCTCCAGGGCGAAATGGATGCCGCCGCCGAGGCCGATCGGGTGCCCGAGGCGGCCTGGCAGCCGTGATGACGGGGGTGATCGGGTCGGTTAGCATCGCCCGAGGTTGTTGAACCTGCGGAGGTTTCGATGACGGAAGCGCTGATCGTCCTAAACGACGAAGCCTTCGCTCTTGCGCATGAACTCGCGGAGCGCGCCGGCACCACGGTCGACGAGGCGGTGGTCACGGCGTTGCAAGAGCTCGACCGCCGCGTCGCGACGGTCAACGATGACCTGACACCGACGCAACGTGCCGAACGGGACGTGATCCGAGCGCTGGTCCGCGAGGCGCGGGCACATCGCATCGCGAACGTCCCCACCGATCATGATTACCTCTACGACGAGTACGGCCTGCCGGTATGATCGCGCTCGACACCTCGGCGATCGTCGCGATTGCGATGGAAGACCCTGAAGGCGAGCGTTTCGACACGCTGGTCGCCAAGAATCGGGCGATCATCGGAACCCCGACGTTGCTCGAGGCCAGGATCGTGCTGGGCTCGCTGATGCCGGGTTTTGCCGAGGATTTTTTGGAGGTCCTGATCCTGCGGACCACGGTGCAGCCGGTCGCCTTCACGTTCCAGAGGTACCGCATGGCATCCGATGCCTTCCAGCGCTTCGGGAAGGGACAAGGGCATCCGGCGCGGTTGAACTTCGGCGACTGCCAATCCTACGCCGTCTCCAAAGCCCACGATGCGCCCCTCCTGTTCAAGGGTGACGACTTCGTCCACACCGACCTCGTCCCAGCTTACGTCCCGGCGTCATGACCCCCTCCCTCGATCAATTCCGCCGCGTCGTCATCAAGGTCGGCTCGGCCCTGCTGGTGGACCGCGCCCGCGGCCGGCTGCGGCACGCCTGGCTCGCGGCGCTCGCCGAGGACATCGCCGACCTGCATGCCCGCGGGGTCGACGTGCTGGTGGTGTCCTCGGGCAGCATCGCGCTCGGGCGCACCGTGCTCGGCTTCGCGCCGGGGGCCCTGCGGCTGGAGGAGAGCCAGGGCGCGGCCTCGGTCGGGCAGATCGCGCTGGCGCGGCACTGGGCCGAGGCGCTGGGCCACCACGGCATCGTCGCCGGGCAGATCCTGGTGACGCCGCAGGACACCGAGGAGCGCCGCCGCTACCTCAACGCGCGAGCGACCGTGCTCAAGCTCCTGGAGATGCGCGCGGTTCCGGTGGTCAACGAGAACGACACGGTGGCGACCTCCGAGATCCGCTACGGCGACAACGACCGGCTCGCCGCCCGCGTCGCCACGATGATCGGGGCCGACGTGCTGGTGCTGTTCTCCGACATCGACGGCCTCTACACCGCCCCCCCGAATGCCGACCCGGACGCGCGCCACCTGGCCGTGGTCGAGCGGATCACGCCCGAGATCGAGGCGATGGCCGGCGGTCCCGCCTCGGAGCTGTCGCGGGGCGGCATGCGGACCAAGGTCGAGGCCGCCAAGATCGCGGTGTCGGGCGGGACCCACCTGATCATCGCCGACGGGCGCGAGAAGAACCCGCTCCGCAGCGTCGTCGCGGGCGGCCGCTGCACCTGGTTCCTGTCCGGTTCCACGCCCACCGCAGCGCGGAAAACCTGGATCGCCGGGTCGCTCGAGCCGCGCGGCACCCTGGTGATCGACGACGGCGCGGCGCGCGCGCTCGACGGTGGGGCGAGCCTGCTGCCGGTCGGCGTCTGCGGCGTCGAGGGCAGCTTCGGCCGAGGCGACGCCGTGCTGATCCGCGACCGCGCCGGGCGGGTGCTGGGCCGCGGCCTCGTCGGCTACGACAGCACGGAGGCGGCGCTGATCCAGGGGCGCCCGAGCACGCAGATCGCCGACCTGCTCACCTACCCGGGACGCGCCTGGATGGTGCATCGCGACGACTTGGCGATGTTCTAGAACCGATCGCGCAGCGTCCATGACTGGATACGAGCGCTTTCGAAACGTTCCGATCTTTGCCGCGGCGCTTGTTTCGTGCTGCCCGAGGATGCAGATAAGTCGCAGCTTCGTAGGCGGCTCGGGGAAGGCCGCCGACCTGGGATGATGCCCGTGCCAGTCCTGAACATGCGATCCGGCTTCGCGTCGGCCGACGACCTCGCCGAGCAGATGAACGGCATCGGCCGGCGCGCCCGCGCCGCCGGCCGCAAGCTGGCGCTGGCCTCGGCCGAGACCAAGGACGTGGCGTTGCGAGCCATTGCCGAGCGCCTGCGCGCCGACCGCGCCGTCATCCTGCGCGAGAACGCCCGCGACGTCGCCGCCGCGAAGGCCGCCGGGCAGAGCCAGGCGCTGATCGACCGGCTGACCCTCGACGAGGGCCGCCTCGCGGCGATCGCCGACGCGGTCGAGAAGATCGGTGCGCTGGCCGACCCCGTCGGGCGCCAGGTCGCGGCCTTCGAGCGCCCGAACGGGCTGCTGATCGAGCGCATCGCCGTGCCGCTCGGCGTCGTCGGCGTGATCTTCGAGAGCCGCCCGAACGTCACCGCCGATGCCGGCGCGCTCTGCCTCAAGGCCGGCAACGCCGCGATCCTGCGGGCCGGCTCGGACAGCCACCGCAGCGCCATGGCCATCGCCGAGGCGATGCGGGCCGGGCTCGAGGCCACCGGCCTGCCCGCGGACGCGATCCAGATCGTGCCGACGAAGGACCGCGCCGCGGTCGGCGCGATGCTCGCCGGCCTCGACGGCTGCATCGACGTGATCGTGCCCCGCGGCGGGCGCGGCCTGGTCGAGCGCGTCCACGCCGAGGCGCGGGTCCCGGTCTTCGCCCACCTCGACGGCATCTGCCACGTCTACGTCGCGGCCGCCGCCGACCTCGGCATGGCCCGGACCATCCTGCTCAACAGCAAGATGCGGCGCACCGGCATCTGCGGCGCCACCGAGACGCTGCTGGTCGACCGCGCCTGCGCCGGCACCCATCTCGCCCCCCTCGTCGCCGCCCTGCTCGACGCCGGCTGCGCGGTGCGCGGCGACGCCGACGTGCAGGCGGTGGACGGTCGCGTCACGGCGGCGACCGAGGCCGACTGGCGCACCGAGTACCTCGACGCGATCATCTCGGTCCGCGTCGTCGACGGGCTCGAGGCGGCGATCGAGCACATCGAGACCTACGGCTCGCACCACACCGACGCGATCGTCACCGAGGACGGCGACGAGGCCGTCCGCTTCCTCGCCGAGGTCGATTCCGCGATCGTGGTGCACAACGCCTCGACCCAGTTCGCCGATGGCGGCGAGTTCGGCTTCGGCGCCGAGATCGGCATCGCCACCGGCCGCATGCATGCCCGCGGCCCGGTCGGCGTGGAGCAGCTCACCACCTTCAAGTACCGGGTCCACGGCAGCGGCCAGACGCGCCCGTGAGCGGCGCGGTCTCGCCTGCCGTGATCCGCGCCGTTGCGTGAGGGCGCGCTGCCGCCCGCGTCGCCGGGGATGCGGATCGGCCTGTACGGTGGCTCGTTCAACCCGGCGCATGCCGGCCACCTGCATGTCGGCACCATGGCGCTGCGCCGCCTGCGCCTCGACCGGGTGTGGTGGCTGGTCACGCCCGGAAACCCGCTGAAGCGCGGGCGGCCGATCGCGCCGCTCTCCGAGCGCTGCGCGCAGGCCGCCGCGGTGGCGAAGGGCGATCCGCGGATCGCGGTGACCGGGTTCGAGGCGGCGATCGGCGCCCGCTTCACCCGCGACACCCTGCGCTGGCTGGTGCGGCGGCGGCCGGGCATCCGCTTCGTCTGGATCATGGGGGCCGATTCGCTGGCGAGCTTCCATCGCTGGAAGGGCTCGGCCGAGATCATGGGCCTGATGCCGGTCGCGGTGATCGACCGCCCCGGCCACACCCTCAGCGCGCCGGGCGCGCGGGCCGCCCGACGGTTCTCCGCCGCCCGCATCCCGGAATCGGACGCCTCCGCCCTGCCGGGCATGGCGCCCCCGGCCTGGGTGTTCCTGCACGGCCCGCGCTCGCATCTCTCCTCGACGCAGATCCGCGATGCGCGGAGCGGCACCGGGGAACCTTGAATTACCGCCCGGAACCGGCCAAAGTCGTCGGTTCAACGCAGGCGCGCGTCGCCACTGCCGATATCCGAGGAATCAGGACGCTGTCCGAGTCGCTCCACACGGGAACCCAGGGTTCCGAGACCGCCGCCCTGGCCAGGGTCGAAGACCTGAGGACGCTCGTGCTCGGGTGCCTCGACGAGATGAAGGCCGAGGAGACGATCGCCATCGATCTCGCCGGCAAGACCTCGATCGCCGACACGATGATCATCGCCTCCGGACGGTCGCAGCGTCACGTCGGCTCGATCGCCGACCACATCACGCAGGAGATGAAGGCTAAGTCCTTCGGCACCGCCCGCGTCGAGGGCATGCCGGCCTGCGACTGGGTGCTGATCGATGCCGGCGATATCCTCGTCCACATCTTCAGGCCCGAGGTGCGCGGCTTCTACAACCTCGAGAAGATGTGGGGCTCCGACCGCCCCTCGGGCGTCTCCGCCGACTGAACGCCGACCCGTTGCGCCTCCTCGTCGCCGCGATCGGGCGCCTCAAGAACGGGCCCGAGCGGGACCTGACCGCGCGCTACCGCGAGCGCGCGGCCCAGCTCGGTCGCGGCCTCGGCTTCCCCGCCTGCGACATCGCCGAGATGGTCGAGAGCCGTGCGCGGCGTGCCCCCGACCGCTGCGCCGAGGAGGCGTCCGGGCTGCTCGCCCAGGTGCCGGCCGGCGGCGTCCTCGTCGCCTACGACGAGCGCGGCCGCGCCGACCTGCCGAGCGAGCGCGTCGCCGAGCGCATCCGCGACTGGCGCGATGCCGGGCGCCCGGCCCTGGTGGTCGCCATCGGCGGGGCCGACGGGCTCGATGCCGCCGTCCGGGCCCGGGCCGACCTCACCCTGTCCTTCGGTGCCGCGACGCTGCCTCACGGCATCGTGCGCGTGCTGGCGCTCGAGCAGCTCTACCGCGCCCTCACGATCCTGGCGGGCCACCCGTATCATCGCGGCGATCCCGACGGGTGAATGCCTCGCGTGCGCCGCAATGCTGGATGAGACCTGCGCTGATGAACGGAGCCGGCAAACGCACGCCATGACGCTGGTCCTCACGAGGCTGGTCGCCACGGGCGCCCTCGCCGCGGCCCTCGCCGCCCTGCCCGCGGCCCGTCCGCGGGCCCAGGACGCGGCGGCGCCCGTCACCGAGGCCGAGCGCATCCAGCGCGCCATCGACGAGCGCGACCGCCGCGCGGACAACCTCAAGCGGGTGCAGGATGCGCTCGCCGCGAGCGTGGGCGCCAAGGCGCAGTTCGAGTCCGAGATCGCCAGCATCGGCGGCGACCGGGCCAAGCTCGACGCGGCGCTCCTCGATGCCGGCCGGCAGTCCCAGGCCACCGAGGACCGGATGAGCCGCCTGGAGGAGCGCCTCAAGACGCTGTCGGGCAGCGAGGCCGCCATCCGCCACTCGCTCGAGGCCCGCCGCGGGGTGATCGCCGAGATCCTGGCGGCGCTCCAGCGCATGGGCCGGCGCCCGCCGCCGGCGGTGCTGGTCAACCCGGAAGACGTTCTGGCGGTGATCCGCACCTCGATGCTGCTCGGGGCGATCGTGCCCGAGATGCGCGGCGAGGTGGACACGCTGGCCGCCGACCTCGCCGAGCTCGTGCGCCTGCGCGGCCTCATCGCCGCCGACCGGCAGGGCCTGCAGAACGACCTCGCCGGCTGGGCGCGCGAGCAGCAGCGCCTCGCGGCCCTCGTCGCCGCGCGGAGGACCCGGCAGGCGGAGGTCGAGACCGGGCTCGCCGCCGAGCGGACCCGTGCGGCCGACCTCGCCAAGGAGGCCCGGAGCCTGAAGGACCTCCTCGACCGCATCGAGGGCGAGGTCGCCACCGCCAAGCGCTCCGCCGACGAGGCCAAGGCGGCCGAGCAGCGCGAGGCGAAGGCGACGCAGGAGCGTTTCGCCGCAGCCGGCATCCGCGACCCCGCCAAGCTCGCCCCGAAGGTGAAGTTCGTCGACGCCCGGGGGGACGTGCCGCGCCCGGTCAGCGGCCGCCTGCTGCGCGGCTTCAACCAGCCCGACGGCAACGGCGGGATGACGCGCGGCATTTCGCTCGCCACCCGCGCGAAGGCCGTGGTGTCCTCTCCCGCCGACGGCTGGGTGCAGTTCGCCGGGCCGTTCCGGTCGTACGGACGACTCTTGATCATCAACGCCGGCGATGGCTACTATCTTCTGCTGGCCGGGATGGACCAGATCTCGGTCGAGGTCGGCCAATTCGTGCTCGCGGGCGAGCCGGTCGGTAACATGGGCGAGGGAAGTGCGGTCCAGCCGGTGATGAGCGGCGACGGCAGCGATCCGATCCTGTACGTGGAATTCAAGAAGGACGGCGGCTCCATCGATCCGGAGCCTTGGTGGGCGAAAAGCCCCAGCGAGAAGGTTCGCGGATAATGCGCAAGACGTCCCTCATCATGCTCGGCGCGTTCCTGGGAGCAGGCACGTCGATGGTCGCGACGCAGACGGACTTCCTGTCGGGTCCGCGCGCCGTGGCGGCCTCCGCCGAGACCTACCGCCAGCTCAGCCTGTTCGGCGACGTGTTCGAGAAGGTCCGCACCGATTACGTCGAGAAGCCGGACGAGGCGAAGATGATCGAGGCGGCCGTCAACGGCATGCTGACCTCGCTCGACCCGCATTCGAGCTACATGGACGCCAAGGCGTTCCGCGACATGCAGACCACGACCCGCGGCGAGTTCGGCGGGCTCGGCATCGAGGTCACGATGGAGGACGGCCTGATCAAGGTCGTGACCCCGATCGACGACACCCCGGCCTCGAAGGCGGGCCTGCTCTCGAACGACATCATCACTCAGATCGACGACGACCAGGTCCAGGGCCTGACCCTGAACCAGGCGGTCGACAAGATGCGCGGCCCGGTGAACTCGCCGGTGAAGCTCAAGATCACCCGCAAGGAGGCCAAGGACCCGATCGAGGTCACGCTCAACCGCGACGTGATCAAGATCAAGCCCGTGCGCTCGCGCGTCGAAGGGGCCGACATCGGCTACATCCGCCTGACGCAGTTCAACGAGCAGACCTACGACGGCCTCAAGGCTGCCGTGGACAAGCTCTCGACCGACATCGGGCAGGACAAGATCAAGGGCTACGTGATCGACCTGCGCAACAACCCGGGCGGCCTGCTCGACCAGGCGGTGATGGTCTCCGACGCGTTCCTCGACCGCGGCGAGATCGTCTCGACCCGCGGCCGCAACCCGGACGAGACCCAGCGCTTCTCGGCCAAGGCCGGCGACATCACCAAGGGCAAGCCGGTGGTGGTGCTCGTCAACGGCGGCGCGGCCTCGGCCTCCGAGATCGTCGCCGGCGCCCTGCAGGATCACAAGCGCGCGACCATCCTCGGCACGCGCTCGTTCGGCAAGGGCTCGGTGCAGTCGATCATCCCGCTCGGCGGCTCGGGCGCGCTGCGCCTCACCACGGCGCGCTACTACACGCCGTCCGGCCGCTCGATCCAGGCCAAGGGCATCGAGCCCGACGTCGAGGTGCTGCAGGAGGTCCCGGACGAGCTCAAGGGCAAGGACGAGACCAAGGGCGAGGCCGGCCTGAAGGGCCACCTCAAGCAGAAGGACGTCGAGGAGCGCGGCGGCTCGTCGGCCTACGTCCCGCCGGATCCCGCCAAGGACAAGCAGCTCACCGCCGCCGTCGACTTCCTGCACGGCATCCAGAAGGGCGCCGCGAACGCCCAGAAACCGACGATGCCGAACTGATCCCGTCCGGGATCGACGACACGGCGAGAACCCCGTCCGGCGCGTGCCGGGCGGGGTTCTTCGCATGGCGCCCGTGCGTGCGTTGCGAGCCGTTTCGAGCGCGGCGGATGCCGGCTCGCGTGACGAGAGCGCGACCACACAACGAGAGCGAGCCTGTTCCGTGATCCGGTGATCACGGAACAGGCTCTAGGACCGAAGGCCGCTCTTACGAAAAATTAACCATGGCGGCCGGCAATGACGGCGGGGCTGCCTTGCCGCGACCGGCGATTCTCCGGCGGCCCCGCCAGTTCCGAGGGCCAGTGACCGACTCGTCCGACGATATCCTGACGCGTCCCCTCGGGGTCGACGTCCCCGCCCCCGGCCCGAAGGCCGCGCTGGCACGCCTGCGCGCGCGCCTCGCGACCCTCGGCCGGTCTCCACGCGCCGTCGCGGCCGGTCTCGGCGGCCTCGGCGTGGCGGTGCTCGGCCTCGTGCTCCTGCTCGGCGACCCGAAGGCGGGCGAGCCGCGGGTCCAGGTCGCCATCGTCGTCCGCGAGACGATGCCCGCCGCCGGGCGTCCCCCGTCGCCGGAGGCCGCCGCCGCGAACGAGCCGGCGCCGGCATCGAAGCTCCAGAGCAGCGCCGTCGAGGTCGAGTCGGCCTCCGGCGTCACCGTGGTGCGGGCCGGCGGGTCGGCCGCGCCGGCCGAGGCGGTGGTGATCCGCGTGCCCCAGGCCGATGCGCCCAAGCTCGCGCCCGCCCCCGACCCGCGCCTGACCGAGCGTGGCCGCCACGGCGTCCTGCCCAAGCTCGGCGACGGCCGCATCCGCCCGCTCGACGTCTACGCACGCTCCGAGGAGCCCGGTAGCGGGCCGCGCATCGCGATCCTGCTCACCGGCCTCGGCGTCGGCCAGGCCGCCACCGCGAGCGCGATCGTCAAGCTGCCGCCCGCCGTCAGCCTCGCCTTCTCCCCCTACGGCGCCGATGCCGAGCGCAGCGCGGCGCGGGCCCGCGCCTTCGGCCACGAGATCCTGCTCCAAGCGCCGATGGAGCCGTTCGACTACCCCGACAGCGATCCCGGCCCGCAGGGCCTGCTCACCGCCGCCAAGGGATCCGAGAACGCCGACCGCCTCGCCTGGGTGATGAGCCGGTTCTCGGGCTATGTCGGCGTCACGAACTTCATGGGAGCCAAGTTCATGGCCGACGCAGTCGCGTTCGAGCCGGTCCTGCGCGACATCGCCACCCGCGGGCTCGGCTTCCTCGACGACGGCACCAACGCGCGCGGCGTGCCCGCGGACCTGCTCGGCAAGACCAAGGTGCCGGCGGCCCGCGCCGAGATCGTCCTCGACGCGGTGCCGCGCCCGGAGGCGATCGATCGCGAGCTCGCCCGGCTCGAAGCGCAGGCCCGCGCCAACGGCTTCGCCCTCGCCTCGGGCAGCGCCCAGCCGATGACGATCGAGCGCATCGCGCGCTGGAGCCGCGAGCTCGAGGGCCGCGGCATCCGCCTCGTGCCGGCGAGCGTCGCGCTCCGCGGCGCGAAGGCGGTGCGGGTGACGAAGGCGGACTGAGCCCGGCGGTTGCCGCGATCGGGCGCTGCCGATATCGTGTTTCCCGACGTTGCCGCGCCGGTTGGCCCTCCCTATGGTCGCGGCCGATGAAGAGCGACACCGAATCCCGCGATCCGGGCGAGAGCCTGCCCTATCGCCCCTGCGTCGGGGTCACCCTGATCAACCGCGCCGGGCTCGTCTTCGTCGGTCGCCGCAAACCGGAGGCCGGCCCCGAGCACGTCGCGGGCGACCTCGCCTGGCAGATGCCGCAGGGCGGGATCGACGACGGCGAGGCGCCGCAGGCCGCAGCCCTGCGCGAGCTTCACGAGGAGACCAACGTCGGCGCGGCCTCGGTCCGGCTGCTCGCCGAGGCGCCGGATTGGCTGTCCTACGATTTGCCGCCCGATGTGCGAAAGCAGGCCTGGCGCGGCCGCTACCGCGGGCAGACGCAGCGCTGGTTCGCCTTCGGGTTCCTCGGGGACGACGACGCGATCGACGTCGAACATCCCGGCGGCGGTGCCCACAAGGCCGAGTTCGACGCGTGGCGCTGGGTGCCGTTCGCGGAGCTGCCGGGGCTGATCGTGCCGTTCAAGCGGCCGGTCTACGAGGGCGTCGTCGCGGCCTTCGCGCCGCTGCACGCGTGGTCGGTCGGCGCGTGAGCGCGGCGGCCGGGCGATAGGCTGGGCGATGCGCTGGTGGGTGTTTCCCCTCGTCGCGGTGCTCGGCTGGTTCGCCTTCACCCTGACGCCGCTCTGGACGCTCTACGACTTCGCGCGGGCGGTGAGGGCGCACGACGTCGCGTTCGTCCAGCAGCATGCCAACTTTCGCACGCTGCGGCTGTCGCTGGTCCGGCAGACCACCGCCGCCCTGCGCTCGGCGTCGGATAACGATCCGACCCTCGATGCCAAGGATCGCCAGCGCCTCAACGAGGCGGCGGTCGGCGTGGCGCTGGCGCTCGCGGAATCGATGGTGACGCCCGAGACCGTGCTCGACCTGCTCGACGACGGCTGGCCGCAGAGCCTCGACATCCCGCGTCCCGACGGGGTGAAGCCGTCCGGGCTCAGGCTGGATCGCATCGGGCGGGTGTTTCCGTTCTGGATCGCCTCGGAGATGCGCGGCTTCCGCACCGCCGTGATCGCGATCCCGCCGGACGCGCCGCGGGCGCAGCAGCTGCGGGTGCGCCTGCGCCTGCGCGGCTGGACCTGGCGGCTCGTCGACATCGAGGTCGCCGAGGCCCTGCGCGACCAGATGGCCCAGCGCCTCGGCCGGACCCTGGCCCGGGCCCGCGCCGGCGAGCGGGCACCGGCAGCCCAACCCTGAGGGTGAGCGGCAGCGCGCGGCGGGTTTCAGGTCACGCGCGAGCGTCGTCCCGCAAACGATTGCAGGGGCGAGAATGTCCCGAGCCGGCATTCATGACAGGCGCGCCCGATCGATCGCGGTCCGCGATGGCCGGCACCGCGCCGGGGCCCCTGCACCACCGCATCGTTGCGAAACGTCTCGCGGCCGATCCTCGACGAGGCCCCGGAACGCACCCCTGGACGCCCGGACGCCGACGGAGCCGTCGGCGTCGGCGAGTTCGATGTTGTCGTCCCCGCGCACAAAAGGGCGTCCGCCCGCCGCAAGCGCGTCCGGCAGGCCGCCTCGCCGACGGTCGCGCCTCGCACACGCGTGCGGGGGCGGGCGGTCGCCGTGCGGGCGTCAGGCCTTCGGCAGCATCCGGTCGCTGATGATGCGGCGCTGGATCTCGCTGGTGCCCTCGAAGATCGTCGTCAGCCGCGCGTCGCGCCAATAGCGCTCGACCCGCCGCTCGGTGGTGTAGCCGTTGCCGCCGTGGAGCTGCATCGCCTGGTTGGTGACGCGCACCGCCATCTCGGTGGCCAGCAGCTTCACCATGGCGGACTCGCTCTCGGCCGCCTCGCCCTGGTCGAGGAGATGGGCGACCTGGCACCAGAAGGCGCGCGCCTGCGCCACCTCGGCCGCCATGTCGGCGAGCGCGAAGCGCAGCGCCTGGAAGTCGCCGATCGGGTGGCCGAACTGCACGCGCTCCTGAAGGTAGGCCTGGGTGTCCTCGACCGCCGCGCGCGCGACGCCGACGGCGCGGGCCGCGGTGTGGACGCGGGCGATGTTGAGGCCGCGCTGCACCGAGGCGAAGCCGCCGGAATCCGCGTCCGCGCCGCCGTCGCCGTAGAGGCCGGTGAGGCGGTCGCTCTCGGGGACGCGCACCCCGTCGAGCTCGAGCTGGAACGTCAGGAAGCCGTGATAGCCGATCTTGTCGATGACGTGCCCGGTCATGCCCTCGGGGAACTCGCCCGGCGGCTTGACCACCAGGAACGGCTCGAGCCCGGCCGAGCGCGATTCGCCGGGCTCCGGATCGCGGGTCCGGGCCAGAACCTCGATGAAGTCGGCCGCGCGCGCGAAGCCCGCCCAGCGCTTGGTCCCGGTCAGCACCCAATGGTCGCCCTCGCGCACCGCCCGCGTCTGCACGCCGGCCAGGTCCGAGCCGGCTCCCGGCTCGGAGAGGGCGATGCCGCCGATCCATTCGCCCCGCGCCGACCGCGCCAGCAGGTCGGCGCGGCGGGCGTCGTCGAGCACCTGCGTGCCGAGCCCCTGCCCCCGCGCCAGGATGCTGCCGACCGAGAGCCACGCCCGCGCGAGTTCCTCCGAGACGAGGCAGTACTCGAACACCCCGAGCCCCATGCCGCCGTGCTCGGCCGGGATCGTCAGGCCGAACCAGCCCTTCTCGGCCATCGCGGCGATGAGCGAGCGCGGCATCTCGGCCTTCTGCGGGTCGAGCGCGTCGGCGAGCGGCATCACCACGTCGCGGGCGAAGGCGCGGGCCTCGGCCTGGAGCGCGACGCGCGCATCCGTGCGCCAGGGCGACATCAGCTCGGGCGGCTTCGGGGCGTGGCGATCCGGCTTCTCGGACGGATCGGCGGCGCGGGCGGCAGGGGCGTTGGAAATCGGATCCTCCCGGTCGAGCTTCGAGTCTCTTGCCGTGGCAAACTGGACCGCACGACCCTGGCGGCAATGCGCCGCCGCCGCAACGCTCTAACGGGCCCGCCACTTGGCATAGCGCTCGCGGCCACGCTCCAGCGCGGCCGCGAGCGGGAAGAGCGGGTCGGGCGAGGCCTCGACCAACCGGTGCGCGATCGCCCGGCGCCCGGTCCAGAACATCTCGGCGAGGCGGTAGTCCGGGGCGGCGCAGGAATCGATCCGCGCGATCGCGCCGTCCCGCAGCGCGGCCTCGGTGAGGCGATGGACGAGCTGGACGCCCGGCGCGGCGGCGGCCTCCGCCTCGTCGTAGGAGATCTTCAGGACGAAATCCTCGTGACCGCTTCGCGGAAGGATCGCGGCGGCGAGCGTGCGGCGATCGCGGCGCAGGCGCAGGATCCGGATCCGGCCCTGGGCGCCGAACCCGGCGACCATTCCGCGCAGGAACGCGGCCTCGGCCGGGCGCTGGCCGAGGGCGGTCCCGGCCCGGCCCTTCCAGCCGGCGGTCTCGAGGGCGACGTAGTCGTCGAGCGCATCGATCAGCGCGGCCGGATCGGCGATCGTCTCGAGCACCACCGCACCGCCGGCCTCCAGGCGCTCGCGCGCGAGCCGCAGCTTGCGCCGGCTCCTGCCGCTGACGTGGCCGAGATAGCCCGTGCGCGCCTCCGGCGTCAGGCCGGCGAGGTCGAGGGAGCCGCGGGCATGCGCCCAGTAGGCGGCATCGCGCCGCCCCGTCCGCGCCGCCAGCAGATCTGCGAAGCGGCCATCCGCCGGCGCGTTGAGCAGCAGCAGCCGCGGCGGCAGCCCGAGCGCCCTGGGCGCATCGAGCAGCCCGGCGAGGGCGCGGTCGGGCTCGGCGGCGTCGAGCAGCGGCATGCCCAAGGGGCAGAAACCGTGCGTCCAGCCGATCAGGACCGGCAGCGGCAGGCCCCAGCGGATGCGCGAGATCCGGAACGGCCACAGGGCGAGCCATCGCGCGCCGGGCTCGTCCGGCGGGCGGTCGGCGACGATCAGGAGCCGAACGCCGTCGCCGAAGGCCCCGGCCGCCGGCAGCGCGTAGTCGGCCTCGTAGAACGGGTTGGCGACGCAGGCCTTCGCGCCGAGCGCGCGCCAGGCCCCGACGCCGGGCGCTGCCGGATCGAGCGGGCGCAGGGCGGCGTACAGCCCGCCCGGCATCCTGGCCGTCGCACCCGCCCTCATCCGGCGACCCGATGCAGGCGCCGCCGCACCACGCCGGCGATGCCGACCACGTCGTAGCGCCACGCGGCGGCGAGGAAGCCGAGGGCCAGCACGGCGAAGCGCAGGATCTGCGCCGGGGCGCCCTCCCCGCCCGGGAGCCAGGCGAGGGCCGCCGGGACGAGGCCGGTCGCCACGGCGATCGCCGCGATGCCGGCGATGTCGGCCAGCGGAAGCGGCATCGCCGGCAGGCCGGACCCGTGCCGGTTCGCCCCGAGGATGAACACGAGGCAGGCCGCGGCCTGACCCGCCGCGAAGGCGATCGCCGCGCCGGCGACGCCGAGATGCGGGATCAGCGCCAGCGAGAGCACGCTCACCGTCACCAGGGTCGCCGTCGAGGCCACGGCCTCGAGGCGGCTCGACTGCGTGAAGTAGATGATCTGCCCGAAATAGTAGGCGCGGAACATCATCAGCACGCTGGCCAGGATCAGCACCGGGGCCAGCGCCCGCGCCTGGTCGCGATAGTCCGGCCCGAGCAGGACCGAGACGACGACCCCGTCGAAGTTGAGGTAGAACGCGGCGCCGAAGGCCGCGACCAGCGCCATCGCGCGGGCGGCGTCGCACAGCACCGCGGTCGCCGCCGGCATCCCCCCGGCGCGCGCCTCGCGCTTGGCGATCGAGATCAGCGAGAGGGCCAGCGCCTCGCCGAACACGACGAAGCTCTGCTTCAGGAAGTCGGCGATCGCGCCGTAGGCGCCGAGATGCTCCGGTCCGACGGTCTTCACGATGATCAGCCGGTCGACCACCTGGGCCAGAGCCGCGATGCCGAAGGACAGCACCAGCGGCCAGCCGTAGGCGATGAGGCGCAGCGCCTCCGCCCGGCTGCCGCGGCCCGGCATCAGCGGGACCACCGTCGCGGCGGCCGGGATCGACGACAGCGCGTAGGCGGTCGCCACGGCCAGCGCGAGATGGACGGCGTCGCCCGACACCATCAGTACCGCGCTGCCGAGGCCGAGGATCAGGATTCCGCGCAGGACGACCGACATCGCCACCGCGACGGCCTGCAGCCGTGTGCGCGCGATCTCGGTGGCGCCCTCGAACAGGGTCGTGCCGAAGGCGAGCGCGACGATCGCCGCCGCGATCCGCGGCGACACGACGTGGAGCGCCACCGCGAGCGCGCTTCCGATCGCCGCCAGCGCCAGCGTGCACAGCAGGATGCGCAGGACCGTGCCGACCTGCGCGCCCTCGCTCGCCTCGTCGTACAGGGCGAAGAACGCGAATTTCGGCCATTGGCAGGTGGCTCCGTAGAGCACCAGCGACCAGGACAGGATGTAGAGGTAGGTGCCGTAGCTCTCCGGCGGCGCGAGACGCGTGAACACCGCGACCGAACCGAGGTTGATCGCTGCGGCGAAGCCGCGGGAGCCGACGTAGATCGCGGTGTGGTGGGCGATCATCCGCGACCGCCGGGCGGCCGGACGGCCCGGTGCCCGCGGAACGGGACCGATCCGCTCCGGTGCGGGATGGCTCGGGCGAGCGGGCGGGCGGGGAGACGGGACGGCATCGGCGGACGCTGCACCGGCCGTGGCGCCGCGTCCATCCCGCAATGCGGCGACGGTTGACCGGCCGTTGACTTCGCAACCGCGAAGGCGCATAGCCCGAGGGCAGCGTCAGCGGCCGACAGACGGGTCCGCTTGAGAGGGCTGCGTGACGGATACGAGGGACGGCGCGGATCGCGCCTCTCCGAATGTCCGGCCCCTCTCTTCATAACGTGCATGCACCCGGGCCGCCCCATCACGCGGGCAGCCTCCTGCTCTACGGATCGCACCTCTCTCCGTACTTGGCGGCGCCGCTCGACACGAGCCGGGCCCGCGCTCGCGATCCGGCTGCCTGAGAAGTAACACCTTGACCCAGTTCACCGATTTCGGCCTCGCCCAGCCCGTGCTGAAGGCGCTCGAAGAGGCCGGCTACCACACCCCCACCCCGATCCAGTCGCAGGCGATCCGCCCGGCGATGGAAGGCCGCGACCTCTGCGGCATCGCCCAGACCGGCACCGGCAAGACCGCCGCCTTCGCCCTGCCGATCCTGCACCGCCTGAGCCTCGAGAAGCGCCATGCGCCGCGTCGCGGCTGCCGGGTGCTGGTGCTCTCGCCGACCCGCGAGCTCGCCAACCAGATCGCCGAGAGCTTCTCCGATTACGGCCGGCACCTGCCGCTGACCAACACCGTCGTGTTCGGCGGCGTCACCATCGGCCGCCAGGAGCGGGCGCTGGCGCCGGGCGTCGACATCCTCGTCGCCACCCCGGGCCGGCTGATCGACCTCGTCGACCGCCGCTCGCTGACGCTGGAAGGCGTCGAGATCCTCGTCCTCGACGAGGCCGACCAGATGCTCGACCTCGGCTTCATCCATGCGCTCAAGCGCATCGTGAAGATGCTGCCGGCCAAGCGCCAGAGCTTGTTCTTCTCGGCGACCATGCCGAAGAACATCGCCGGCCTTGCCGACCAGTACCTGCGCGATCCGGTCCAGGTCGCCGTCACGCCGGTGGCCACCACCGCCGAGCGCGTCGAGCAGCAGGTGATCTTCGCCCATACCGGCGCCAAGCAGGCGCTGCTCGCCCACATCCTGCGCGATCCGAAGATCGAGCGCGTGCTGGTATTCACCCGGACCAAGCACGGCGCCGACCGCGTCGTGCGCGGCCTCGAGAAGGTCGGCACCGCGGCCTCCGCCATCCACGGCAACAAGTCCCAGCCGCAGCGCGAGCGCGCGCTGGCCGCCTTCAAGGACGGGCAGTGCCGCGTGCTGGTGGCGACCGACATCGCCGCGCGCGGCATCGACGTCGAGGCGGTGAGCCACGTCGTCAACTTCGACCTGCCGAACGTGCCCGAGAGCTACGTCCACCGCATCGGCCGCACCGCGCGCGCCGGCGCGGACGGGCTCGCGATCTCGTTCTGCAACGACGAGGAGAAGGCGTACCTGCGCGACATCGAGCGCATCACCCGCCAGCGCATCCCCGTCGCCCCCTTCCCCGAGGGCTTCACCCCGCCTTCGCGCCAGGAGGCGGCCGAGATCGCCCAGGCCGAGGAGCGCCGTCCCGACACCCGCGGCCAGCGCCCCGGCGGCGGCCGTCCGGGCCAGCGTCCCGGTGGCCGGCCGGGCCAGGCGCCCGGCGGTCGTCCCGGCCAGGGCCGCCCGTTCGGCGGCGGCAACCGCACCGCCGAGGCCGGCCGCGGCCCGGGTCGTCCCGACGGCGGCCGCCAGCCCGACACCCGCAACGCCCGCCCGCAGGGCGAGCGCCCGAGCAACGGCCCGCGCCCCGAGCGCACCGCCGGCGATCGTCCGCGCCAGCCCGCCAACAACCGTCCGCGCAGCGGCGGCGGCGGCGGCGGCAACGGCGGCGGCGAGGGCCGTGCCATCGGCTGGCTCGACCGCAGCCCGCGCTCCTGAGCCAGCTCGCTTCCTGACCTGATCGAGAATGCCGCCCCGGATGCCCGGGGCGGCCTTCTGCTTTTTCGTATCCGGTGTCCTGCCGCCTGCGCGGGAGCATTGCCGGCGGTCGTCCCGCGCCCCATCTCGACGGCATCGAGACAGGAGCAGCCCCGATGCGATTCGAGATCTACCGCGATGCGCCGGGCCATTGGCGCTGGCGCCTGCGGGCGCAGAACGGCAACGTCGTCGCCGATTCGGGCGAGGGCTACGTTCGCCGCGAGGATTGCGAGCACGGCATCGCGCTGGTCCGTCAGAGCGAGACCGCGAAGGTCGTCGACATGACGACGCAGATCGCCTGATCACAACCGAAAGTCGGCTTTCGCGACGAAACGCTTTTCGCGGTTCGTGCGTTTCGACGGCTCGGGCTCAAGCCCCGCTCGTACGTCTCCCATCCACGAAAGAGTTGAGATCCGCGATGAGGAAATTTCTGCTGGCCGCCCTGCTCGTCCTGGGCTTCGCGGCCGCCGCCCCGCAGGGCGCGTCCGCCGCTCCGGTCGGCCCCGGCCTCGCCCTTCAGACGGAAGCCGCCCCCGCGGTCGCCGAGAAGGCCCAGTACTTCTACCGTCGCCGGTTCGGGCCGCGTCCGTTCTACCGCCGCCCGTATTACGGCCGCCGCTTCTACGGCCCGCGTCCGTTCTACCGTCGTCCGTATTACGGCCGCCGCTTCTACGGCCCGCGTCGTCGGTTCTTCTACTGATCGCACGGCGAGCCTGCGTCGAAGTCTGAACCCGGCGGCCCTTGGGGCCGTTGGGTTTTTTCATGACTTGGGCAAACGGGCTGCGTTCGCGCGCGATCCGGTGTAGGGTCTCGCGTTCGGGACGGCCGGCATCAGATCGGTCCGCCCGGGAGGAACGCCCCATGGACGATATCGCGACGCGCGAGGTGGTCGCGCGCGACCTCTGGCAATCGATCCCGCTCGAATGCCTGGTCTGCGCCGCCGCCGTCTTCTTGGCGGCCGGCCTGAAACTCGCCGGCCTGATGCCCTGACCCCTTTCGACATCGCGGCGTTCGCGCATAATCGGCGCCGCGCCCCGAGCGCGTCGGTGCGCTTCGCGCCAAGGAACAGGACCGCATGGACCGGGACAGCGCCGAGGAACCGCAGGGCGATCTGACGGTGCGCACCATCGCGATGCCGGCCGACACCAACGCCAACGGCGACATCTTCGGCGGCTGGGTGCTGTCGCAGATGGACCAGGCCGGCGGCATCGCCGGGGTCGACCGGGCCGAGGGCCGCGTGGTCACCGTGGCCCTGGACGCCATGACCTTCATCCGCCCGGTGCGGATCGGCGACGTGCTCTGCGTCTACACCCGGATCGGGCATGTCGGGCGCACCTCGATGAAGATCGAGGTCGAGGCCTGGGCGCGGCGCTTCCGGACGCAGGTGCGCGAGAAGGTGACGTCGGCGACCTTCACCTTCGTCGCGATCGACGACGAGGGTCGGCCGAGGGCGATCCCCAAGGCCGCCCCGGTGGCGGAGCCATCGTTCACGCGAGCGTGATCAACGGGTTCCGTTCCGACGCGGTTCCGGCTAGGCATCGCGCGAGCGGATCCCCGAGGGGGCGGGGGGATGCGAGAGCTGGCCCGAGGATTGTGCCGTTGCCCGACCCGTCGCACCGCGCCGACAACCTGACCTGGCAGACCCTTCAGCCCCGCGAGACGCGCTGGCGCAGCCTGAGCCAGCGCCCGGCCATCGCCTGGTTCACCGGGCTGTCGGGGGCGGGCAAGTCGAGCATCGCCAACGCCGTCGACCGCTCGCTCACCGAGGCGGGGCGGCACGCCATGGTGCTCGACGGCGACAACCTGCGCCACGGCCTCAACCGGGACCTCGGGTTCACCGCGGCCGACCGCGCCGAGAACATCCGGCGGGCGGCCGAGACCGCGCGCCTGATGGCGGAGGCGGGACTGGTGGTGATCGTGTCGCTGATCTCGCCGTTCCGCGCCGAGCGCGCGACGGCGCGGCAGATCGCGGGCGACATCCCGTTCCTGGAGGTCTTCATCGACACCTCACTGGCGGTGTGCGAGGCGCGCGACCCGAAGGGCCTGTACGACAGGGCGCGGGCCGGCGCGATCCCGAACTTCACGGGGATCTCGGCGCCCTACGAGGCGCCGCTCGACCCCGACATGACCTTGGTCACCGACGGGCTGAGCGTCGCGGAGTCGTCGAGGACCCTGATCGCGGAGCTGATGCGGCTCAGCGCAGGCTGACCCCAAGCGTCTCGCGTTCGCGGCAAAACCCTCACTCCGCCGCGAACAGCCCCCAGCTAGCCCCGGGATCGGGGGCGTCCGCCGCCGCCGGCTCGGCTACGTCCGCCTTCGGGTCGCCCGGTGCGGTCTCGCAGCCGAGCGCCGGCAGGGCGATGATGCGATTCTTCGAGAAGTCCACGCGGCCGACGATGGCGTTGCGGCTTTCCATGTAGCCGAGCAGGCGCCGAGCGCGGCCGGGCGAGCGGCTGCCGATGGCCCGGGCCAGCGCAGCATCGCCGGGACAGGGCTCGCCCGCGAGCGCCGCCCGCGCCAGCAGCAGGAACAGGCCCTGGACCTCCTCCGGCATCCCGGCGGCGGCCTCCTGCGCCTGCGTCCAGCGTTCGTCCCCGTCGGTCGCGGCGGGCGCCGCATCGATCCCGGCCCGTGCCACGCTCAGGGAGCGGCGGAAGGCCTGGAGCCCGACGCGCTCGCCGTCGAGGCCGCGCATCCGGCAGCGGACCAGGAAGTCCTGGTAGACCACGGCGACGGACTGGCGCCCGGCCTCGGGCTCGGCGACCAGCCCGCGCAGGATCGCCTCGCAGCCGGCCCGGTTCTCGGCCTCGTCGAGCACGGGCGGGGCGGCGGCCGGCTCCGGACGGTGGGCAGCGAGCTCCCGCATCAGGTCGGCGGGGCTGACGCGCGGCGTCGCCGGCGCCCGCGACGCCCGCGTCGGGTAGGCGAAGCCGGCTTCGGCCGGCGCCAGGATCTGGGCGCGCAGGTCCGCGTCCGCCGCCTGCGGCAGCGGGATCAGGGTCGGCGAGGCCGCGCGCGACGAGGTGGTGACCGGACCGATGCGGAGGGCCAGCGGACGGCGGCTCAGCGCCGGCCCGAGCGCCACGAACTCGCCCCGCGCCAGGTCGCGGAAACGCTCCGCGCCGCGCCGGTCGAGGCCGAGCAGGTCGGCGGCCCGCGCCATGTCGATGTCGAGGAAGGTGCGCCCCATCAGGAAGTTGGTGGCCTCGGCCGCGACGTTCTTGGCGAGCTTGGCCAGCCGCTGCGTCGCGATGATGCCGGCCAAGCCCCGCTTGCGCCCGCGGCACATCAGGTTGGTCATCGCACCGAGCGCGATCTTGCGGGCCTCGTCGGAGACGTCGCCGGCGGCGGCCGGCGCGAAGATCTGTGCCTCGTCGACCACGACGAGGCAGGGATACCAATGCGCCCGCTCGGCCTCGAACAGCCCGCCGAGGAAGGCGGCGGCGGCGCGCATCTGCGCCTCCATGTCGAGGCTCTCGAGGTCGAGCACCACCGAGACGCGGTGCCCGCGCACCCGCGCGGCGATCGCCTGCAGGTCGCCCTCCCCGTGGCTTCCGTCCACCACGAGGTGGCCGTGCGCCTCGGCGAGAGTGACGAAGTCGCCTTCGGGGTCGATCACCACCTGCTGCACGTGGCCGGCGCTCTGCTCCAGCAGGCGGCGCAGCAGGTGCGACTTGCCCGAGCCGGAATTGCCCTGGACGAGCAGGCGCGTCGCGAGCAGCTCCTCCAGGTCGAGGCGGGCCGGCTGGCCGATGCCCTGCCCGTCGAGCCCGAGCCCCATCTCGATGCCGAACGCCATCGTCGCTCCGGTTGCACGCCGCGGGAAATCGCGAGCCTCCCGTTAACACGCGAGCACCCTTCGCGATGCGTCCGGCGCGCCGCGCGTCCACAGGCGCGGGGTCGCGGTGGACGAAGGGCTCAGAGCGGCTTGCGGTAGACCACGAAGCCCGAGCGGTCGCCGACCTGATCGTAGAGCCGCATCGCCGTCGCGTTGGTCTCGTGCGTCTGCCAGTAGACCCGGGGCGATCCGGCGCGGCGCGCCGCAACGTAGACGGCCTCGATCAGCGCGCGGCCGACGCCCCGCCCGCGGGCGTCGGCCGTCGTGAACAGATCCTGCAGGTAGCAGAACGGCGCGGTGGCCGTGGTGGTGCGGTGGTAGAGGTAGTGCGTCAGGCCGATCAGCCGGCCGTCGCGTTCGGCCACCAGCGCGTGCATCGGCTCGTAGGCGTCGAAGAACCGCTCCCAGTTCGCCTGCGTCACCGCGGGCGGGATCGCCGCCGGGCCGATGCGCTCGTAGAACAGGTTGTAGCCCTCCCAGAGCGGGAGCCACTGCGCGTGGTCGGCGCGGGCGACGGGGCGGATGACGACGTCCTGGGGCATCGTCGCGATCCTGCACCCGCCCGCATCGCCGCTCAAGCCGTGCGGCCCGCGCGCGATCGTGGCATGCTGCCATCCATGCGGAACGCCATCACCGACATCGCCGGCATCCGGGTCGGCCACGCCGCGGACGCACGGGTCGCCAGCGGCGTCACCGCGCTGGTGTTCGACCGGCCGGTCACGGCGGCGGTGGACGTCCGCGGCGGCGGGCCGGGCACCCGCGAGACCGATTTGCTCGACCCCGAGCGCACCGTCGAGGGCATCGACGCGCTGGTGCTGTCGGGCGGCTCGGCCTTCGGGCTGGACGCCGCCGCGGGGGTCGTGGCGTGGCTCGCCGAGAACGGGCGCGGCTTTCCCGTCGGCGGGATGCGGGTGCCGATCGTGCCCGGCGCGATCCTGTTCGACCTGCTCAACGGCGGCGACAAGGCGTGGGGGCCCTATCCGCCCTATCGCGAGCTCGGGTTCCTGGCGGCCCAAATGGCCTCGGAGGACGTGGCGCTCGGCTCGGTCGGGGCTGGCACCGGCGCGCGCACGGCCAACCTCAAGGGCGGGATCGGCTCGGCCTCGGCCGACGTTCCGGGCACCGGCTTCCGGGTCGGCGCGCTCGCGGCGGTCAATGCCTTCGGCCGGGTGACGGTCGGCGACGGCCCGCATTTCTGGGCGGCGCCGTTCGAGCGGGCGGCGGAGTTCGGCGGCCTCGGCTGGCCCGGCGCGATGCCGGACGACGCCCTCGCCTTTCCCGTCCGCGGCCTGCCCGGCGCCGCGACGACGCTGGCGGTGGTCGCCACCGACGCGGCGCTGACCAAGGCGCAGTGCCGGCGCCTCGCGGTGGCGGCGCAGGTCGGCCTCGCGCGGGCGATCCAGCCGGTGCACACGCCCCTCGACGGCGACGTGGTGTTCTCCGTCGCGACGGGGGCGGTGGCGCCGGCGGACCCGATCGGCGACCTGGCGCGCCTCGGCGACATGGCGGCCCAGGTGCTGGCCCGTGCCGTCGCGATCGGGGTGTACGCGGCGGCGTCCTTGCCCGGAACGCACGGCCTTCCGCCGGCTTGGCGCGACCGGTTCGGATCGGGCGCGTAGGGCGGCGGGCTTAGGCCTCGTCGCGGGCGTCCTGCAGCAACTGCGCGAGGCCGGCATCCACCTCCGCTCCGAGCATCGCGCGCTCGGCATCGGTGAGGTCGCGCGCCCATTTCGGGCCGGCGAACCCGGTCGCGCACTTGTCGCGCTCGGCGGCGATGTAGGCTTCGACCTCGGCCGGGCGGGTCCGCATCGCGTGGACCATCCCGAACCAGGCCGCACGCTCGACCACCGCGAGGCGGGCCCGCAGCCGGATCATCACCGCACGCTCGGGATCGACGTCGTCGCTCATCGGGGCGGGATCCTCAGCGGCGCGGCTCGCAGCGGGTCTTCACGTAGCTGTCCTTGCCGTTGCCGAGGCCGGCATTGGCGGCCAGCACCGGGCCCTGGATCAGGCATTCCTGCAGGGTGTGGGCCGGGCCCGTCACCACGTCGAGGGCGTTGTCCCGGCTGCAATCCTGGACCTGGACCGACGAGGCGCAGATCAGGGCGACGACGACGATGGGATTCATGGGCGCGCTCCAAGGCCCCGCCGCGACGGGCGCGTGCCGGGAGTGCAAAGGGGCGGGCCGGCGGAAGGTTCCGCCGGTGCGCCGATCCGCGCGCTAGCGCTCCCGCGCGGCGAGCGCGTCGAGGAGCCCCTGCATGCTCTTCGGCACCGGCGCGGAGACCTCGCGCGCGTAGAGCACGCGCAACTGCCGGCCGATCTCGGCGAGGCTCAAGGACCCCTTCTCGATCACCCGGTCCGCCTGGGCCTGGAGGCTCCTGCGCTCGGCGTCGGTGATCTCCTTGGCGGTCAGCACCACCACCGGCACGTCGCCGTCGGGCCGCGCCCGCAGCGCGCGCAGGAACCCGAACCCGTCCATCTCCGGCATCATCAGGTCGAGCAGGATCAGGTTCGGGCGCTGCGCCTCGAAATGCTCCAGCGCCGCCCGGCCGTTCTCGGCCTCGTCGACGCTCCAGCCGTCGCGCGCGAGCGTCCGGCGCAGGCGCTCGCGGGCGTCCGCGTCGTCGTCGACGACGAGGACGCGGGCCTCGACGCCCTCCGGCCGGTAACGGTCCATCAGGCCCTTGAGCCGGTCCCAGTCGATCGGCTTGACGAAGTAGTCAGTGGCGCCGAGCGCCTGGCCGAGGCCCTGCTCAGCCACGACCGAGGTCATGATCACCGGGATGCCGGCGAGCTCCGGGTCGTTGCGCACGGCGTGCAGCACCGCCCAGCCGTCCATGCGCGGCATCTCGACGTCGAGCAGGATCGCGCGCGGCTTCAAGGCCCGCGCCAGCGTCAGCCCGGCCCGGCCGTCGTTGGCGGTGCGGACGCGGAAGCCCTCGCGTTCGAGGAAGCGCTGCAGCAGCTCGCGCGCGGCCGGGTCGTCGTCGACGAGCAGCACCGCGTCGTGCTCCTCGTGCGCGTGCACCGGCGCGGGCACGGCGAGCTCGGCCGCGACCTGCCCCTCGTCCTCGACCGCCAGGATCGCCGGCAGCCGCAGGGTGAAGGTCGAGCCCTGCCCGGGCACGCTGGTCACGCCGATGTCGCCGCCCATGGTGCGGCAGAAGGCGCGGGTGATGGCGAGGCCGAGGCCGGTGCCGCCGAACTGCCGCGTGGTCGATTCGTCGGCCTGGGCGAAGCGCTCGAACAGCCGGCCGATCTGCTCCTCGGTGAGCCCGATCCCGGTATCGGCCACCGAGAAGCCGAACCAGTCGGCGCCGGCCTCGCGCTGGCGCTCGACCTTCAGGGTGATCGTGCCGTTCTCGGTGAACTTGGCCGCGTTGCCGATCAGGTTGAGCAGGCACTGGCGGATCTTGGTCTGGTCCTGGTGCATCGCGCCGAGGTCGTCGGCGAGGTCGAGGACGAAGCGGTTGCCCTTCTTCTCGACGAGCGAGCCGGTGGCGTCGGAGACGTCCGAGATCAGGTCGGCGACGGTGAAGTGCTCGGCCGAGGCGGTCATGCGCCCGGCCTCGATCTTGGAAATGTCGAGCACGTCGTTGATGAGCGAGAGCAGGTGGCGGGCCGCCGCCTCGATCTTGCGCAGGTCGGGCAGCAGGGCGGCCTGCCCGATATCCTCGAGCTCCTCCCCGAGCATCTCCGAGTAGCCGATCACCGCCGAGAGCGGCGTGCGCAGCTCGTGGCTCATGTTGGCGATGAACTGGCTCTTGGCGAGGTTGGCGGCCTCCGCGGCCTGCCGCGCCCGCTCGACCTCGGCCTCCGCCTCCTTCCGGTCGGTGATGTCGGTGTTGGAGCCGACCCATTCGCGCAAGGAGCCGTCGGCGGCGAGCACCGGCACGCCGCGCACCTCCATGTCGCGCCACTGCCCGTCGTGCCGGCGCAGGCGGTAGTCGACGGCGTAGGGCGTGCGCGCCTCGATGCAGCCGGCCCAGACCTCGGCGGCATGCGCCCGGTCGTCGGGATGGACCGCGTCGATCCAGCCCCAGCCCTGGAAGGCCTCCTCGGACTGGCCGGTATAGGCGCTCCAGCGCGGCTGCGGCGGCAGCAGGGCGCCGGCGGCATCGGTGTTCCAGATCACGGCCGTGGAGGCGTCGACGAGCGCCCGGAACCGCTCCTCGGATTGCAGCAGCCGGTCCTCGGCCTCCTGCTTGTGGGTGATGTCGGTGTTGGTGCCGTACCAGCGCAGGATCCGGCCCGCCGCGTCCCGATGCGGCATCGCCTGCGACAGGAACCAGCGGAAGGTGCCGTCCTTGCCCCGCAGCGGGAAGGTGTCCTCCCAGGCGTCGCCGCCGGCGATCGCCGCCTTGAAGCGCTCCGTCACCGCCTCGACGTGGTCGGGATGGTGGACGTCGCGCCAGCCCCAGCCGCGCATCGTCGCGAGGGTCGTGCCGGTGTAGTCGTACCAGCGGCGGTTGTACCAGATGATGTCGCCGGTCGCGGTGGCGATCCAGGCGAGCTGCGGCAGCGCCTCGGCGAGGTTCTCGTAGTCGGCCTGCGTGACCGTGGCAGGCTCGCTGGGATCACTCATCGCAACACTCGGACTGGCTTCCCGCGGCGGATGCCGGGCACGAAGCGGCCTTATACACGCATCGCGCCCGGGTTCGGCGCGGCGGTTTCGCCCGGCACGCCATGCGCCCGCGCCGCCCGGCCGGCGCGGAGAAGGTCGAAGGCGTAGAGCGCCAGCGCCAGCCAGATCAGCCCGAACATCGGGATCGCGTGCGGCGCCACGTGCTCGCCATAGGCGAGGACGCTCAAGGCCAGCAGGCAGGTCGGGGCGATGTACTGCATCAGGCCGAGCGTCGCGAGGCGCAGGCGGTCTGCGGCCGCCGCGAACCAGATCAGCGGCAGGGCCGTCGTCACCCCCGTCAGCGCCAGCAGGGCGAAGTCCCGCGGATCGGGCGGCAGGGCCGGCTCGGGCGACAGCAGCACCCAGACGAAGGCCGCCGGCGTCAGGATCAGCGTCTCGGCGAGGAACCCGACCGCCGGGTCGACCCCGACCACCTTCCGCACCAGGCCGTAGAGGGCGAAGCTCATCGCGAGCTCGAGCGCCACCAGCGGCAACGTGCCGGCCAGCACAACGGCGATGGCGACCCCGGCCGCGGCGATGCCGACGGCGACCCGCTGCAGCGGGCGCAGGACCACGGCGCCGAGCGCCACGCTGACCAGCGGGTTGATGTAGTAGCCGAGGCTCGCATCGAGCAGGTGGCCGCTGTTCACCGCCTGCAGGTACAGCAGCCAGTTCACGCCGATCAGCCCGGCCGAGACGAAGAGCAGCGCGTGCCGGGGCCGCAACGGGAACGGGGTGCGCACCCGGTTGCGCCACAGCAGCACCAGCGCGACCGCGAACAGGCACGACCACAGGATGCGCACCGCCAGGATGTGGCTCGGGGAGAAGCCCGAGAGCAGCCGGAAATGCACCGGGACGACGAGGCCCCAGCTCAGATAGGCGCCGAGCGCGTAGACGAGGCCCACGGTGTCCGTCCCGATCGCGTCCGCCGGCATCCGGCACGGAGAAGTCCTGGCGATCTAGCCCGCGCCGGCCGCTTCGGTCAGGCCCGGCGGCGCAGGTCAGGCATCCGCCCCGCCCGCGCCGTCAGCGCTTCGTCGGCAGGATCGGGTCGCCGCGCATCAGCGCGTTCAGGCGCTCGGTGTCGAACCCGTTCGGGATCTTCGCCGGCGCCGGCTTCACGGCCGCGACCGGCTTCTCCGGCGCCGGGATCGATCCGGTCGCCGAAGGTTCGGGCAGGACGATGCGGGCGACCGGGCTCGGCACCGTGTGGGCCAGCCGGTCGGCGCAGACGAACCCGATCACGAGGATCGAGGCGCCGGCCGAGACGCCGGCGGCGAGGAGACGCAGGATACGCAAGCGACGGGTTCCGGCAACGCGAACGACGACGGAGCCGAGGATGGCCCAAGGCCGTTAACGAAGGGACACCTCACAGGGAGATCCCATGAAACCCGAAGCGAACGCCCAGGCCACCGCCAGCGACAGCCCGTTCATCCAGGGCCGCAACGCCCGCCTCTACGGCAAGCCGATCGACGATTGCCCCTACGCGGAGGGCTCGGAGGAGCGCACCGCCTGGCTGCAGGCCTACGAGGAGGCCACCGTCACGGACGCCGGCTGACCGAAAGGGCGGCCCGGGCGCACGCTTGACCTCCGCCGGGTTGCCGGGCTTCGTCGTCCGATCGCAGCCCGAGAGCCAAAGCGCCCATGTCCAAGCCTTCGTCCAAGACCGCCGAGTCGTTCGGGGTCGCGACGCGCCTCGTCCATGCGGGGCGCGATCCGTCGGCGCAGCACGGGTTCGTCAACACGCCGATCTATCGCGGCTCCACCGTGCTGTACCCGACCTACGACGACATCGTGCACCGGCGCGGCCGCTACAATTACGGCACCAGCGGCACGCCGACGATGGACGCGCTGACCGATGCCTGGAGCGAGGTGGCGGGCGCTGCCGGCACGGTGGCGACGCCCTCGGGCCTGTGCGCGCTCACCGTCGCGCTGATGGCCTCGGTCTCGGCCGGCGACCACCTGCTCGTCACCGATTCCGCCTACCGCCCGACCCGGATCTTCTGCGACGGGCTGCTCGCCCGCTTCGGCGTCGAGACGACCTATTACGACCCGCTGGTCGGCGCCGGCATCGCCGGGTTGATGCGTGACAACACCAAGGCCGTGCTGGTCGAGGCGCCGGGCTCGCAGAGCTTCGAGATGCAGGACGTGCCGGCGATCGCCGACGCGGTCCACGCCCGCGGCGGCACCGTGATCATGGACAACACCTGGGCGACGCCGCTGCTGTTCCCGCCGCACGCGCGCGGCGTCGACATCGCCGTCGAGGCCGGGACCAAGTATCTCAGCGGCGGATCCGACCTGCTCCTCGGCCTGACCTCGGCCAACGCCGCGCATTTCCCGGCGGTGCGGCGGACCTTCGACCAGATCGCCCCCTGCGCCGGCCCCGAGGACCTGTTCCTGGCGCTCCGCGGCCTGCGCACCATGAACCTGCGGTTGCGCGAGCACGGCCGCGCCGGCCTCGAGATGGCGCGCTGGCTGCAGGAGCGGCCGGAGGTGCTGCGCGTCCTCCATCCCGGCCTGCCCGAGGATCCCGGCCACGCGATCTGGAAGCGCGACTTCTCCGGCGCATCGGGCCTGTTCGGCGTGGTCCTCGAGCCCGTCTCGGAGACCGCCCTCGCCGCGATGCTCGACGGCCTGGAGCTGTTCGGGATGGGCTTCTCCTGGGGCGGCTTCGAAAGCCTCGTCATTCCCTTCGACTGCAGGCCCTACCGCACGGCGACGCAGTGGGCCCCCGGCGGTCCCGCCCTGCGCTTCCACATCGGGCTCGAGGACGTCGCGGACCTGAAGGCCGATCTCGACGCCGGGTTCGCGCGGTTGCGGGCGGCGGCCTGAGGCGCCCTCACGGCACCCGCCATTCGCCCCGCCACCCTTCCCCGTCGCGGCGCCAGCCGGCGCGGCGATGGCCGCGACGGTCGAGGTAGAGGAAGTCGAGGGCGTCGGCGCGGACGAGGACGGCGGCGAAGTTCGGGCGGCCGACGGTCAGCGCCGCCGCCTCGTCGGGCACCGCGTAGCCGCCGCCGGCATCGAGCGCGGTGCCGGGCGCGGGCGCGATGCCGTAGCAGACCCGGCTCATCGCCCGCGAGCCGTCCCAGGCCGCGTCCGCCACGGCATCGTCGACGTGGAGACCCGCGCTGCCCTCGATCCGGATCTGAATCTTCGCCGCGCGGTCGTAGGCGTGGAGCGCACAGGCCGGGTTGGCCGCGACCTCGGCCGCCTTGTCCGAGCGGCGGTCGCAGTGGAAGCGTAGAGTGCCGGTCGCGGCATCGGCCTCCCGCAGCACCACCGTGCGGCTGCGCGGGCGGCCCGCCTGGTCCAGCGTCGCGAAGCTCGGAGCGTGGAACGCGCTCCGTCCCTGCGCGACCCCGTCCGCCAGCAGCCGCCACGCTTCGGCGAAGGCCGCGTCGAGGTCGTCGTGGAACGGCGGGAGCGGGTGGCGGGCATCGTCCTGTGGCATCGGGCTCCGAACGGCGCGTGGGTGGGGCGAGACGAGCACGGGCGCGACGGGGGATCAAGCGCGGCATCACGGTGTCGCGCGCTTAACGCTGTGGTGCCAAAACTAGGCGTCGTGTCCTAGGATGCCTTGACGCGTTCCTAACATGCATTACCCATTGTGCACCGCGTCGACGAGAGCCGCGCGGCTTCCGCTCTCAGATGAGACGTCGACGCTATGCCGTGGATGATGGTTCTGCTGTTCGGGCTGCCCTGCGCCCTCGGTTTCCTCTGCCTCTACGCCGATCGGCATCTCGCCCGGTTCTCCGAGTCCCACGACGACCTTTGGCAGCTGCCGCGGCCGTCTTCGCTGCGGCGCTGATCCCCGAGCGGACCCGGCTGCGACGCGGCAGGGCTCGGTCCGGCACCGGCCTCGGGCCGGTCGGCTCGGGCGCGGGAATGCCGGTTCAGCCCGCCTTGGTTTCGGTTCCGCGCCGGTTGCGGAAGATTAGGGCGAGGTTGCGCAGGTAGATCCCGGTCGAGAGGCCCTGGCCGATGATGATCACCGGCTCGCGGCGCACGAAGCCGTAGACCAGGGTCATGATTCCGCCGGCGATCGACAGGAACCAGAACGACAGCGGGATCACGCTCCGGCCCGCCCGCTCGCTGGCGATCCATTGCAGGATGAAGCGCGAGCCGAAGACCAGCTGCGCGACGATGCCGAAGACCAGCCAGAAGTCGAACCGCGTCACGAACACGTCGTAGAAGTAGTCCGGCAGGTCTCGCGCCAACTGGATCAGCATCGGAATTAGACCTCGGTGACGGCGGGCGTCGGACGCTTGCGGCGGATCAGCCACCACACGCCGGCCAAGTCGAGCAGGCCGACCCAGAGGCGGTCGAACAGCCCGTAGTTCGAGACGCCGGTGAAGCGCGGGCGGTCGACCACGTCGCGGTGCACGATCGCGAAGCCCTCGCGCACCACGAGCGCCGGCATGAAGCGATGGAGGGCGTCGAAGTACGGCAGGCGCAGGTAGACCGCGCGGCGGAAGACCTTGAGGCCGCAGCCGGTGTCGCGGGTGGAATCGTTGAGGATCCGCCCGCGCACGCCGTTGGCGATGCGGGACTGGATCATCTTGAAGCGCCCGTCCTTGCGGCCCTTGCGCTGCCCCTGGGCGAGGCCCGTCCCCTCGCCCGCCTGCTCCAGCGCCGCCACCAGGACGGGGATGAAGGCCGGGTCGTTCTGGCCGTCGCCGTCGAGCGTCGCGACGATCGGGCCGGCGGCCGCCGCGACCCCGCTGCGCACCGCCGCCGACTGCCCGCCGCTGCGGGCGTGGCGCAGCACCCGCAGCCAGGGCCGGCCCTGACGTGCGGCGTCGAGCGCGGCCGGCGTCGCATCGGTGGAGCCGTCGTCGACGTAGATCACCTCGAAGGGCGCCAGCGCCCCGCAGGCGGCTTCGATCTCGGCGACGAGCCCCGCGATGTTGCCGGCCTCGTTCTTCACCGGCACCACGATGCTGAGGCGGGGAGACGTCGCGTTCATGGGGTCACCGTCTGAGCCGTGGGCGTCACCGCGTAGGCGGTGAGGTCGACCCGGCGGCCGGCGTTGATGTTGAAGCCCGACACCTGCCCCACCGCCTTCGGGCCGACGCCGCCGACGGGCCAGGCATCGGCGAAATCGGCGGCCGAGCGCTGCTCGACGAAGACGAGGCGGCAGCCGCCCGCATGGAGGAAGGCCAGCGCGTCGGCGCCGGTGTTCGGGGTGGCGAGCTCGGTGCCGATCAGGAACACCAGGCTCGGCTCGCGGTAGCCGAGGCTCGCGACCTGCGGCCGGCACGGCAGCGCGTCGCGGATCGCGGCGAGCCGGTTCGAGACCTTCAGCGCCGGGATCTCGGTCTGCGCCAGCCCGAGCACCGCGGGCGAGAGCACGCAGGCGGAGAGGATCGCGAACACCATCGCCCGCTCGGCGCCGTTCCGCGCATAGGCCATCCAGGCGGCCAGCGCGAGCGCGCAGGCGGCCCCGAGCAGCGGCAGCGACAGCACGGGCAGCACCCGGTCCAGGCGCCACGCGACCACGGCGAGGCCGATCGTCAGCCCGATCGGGATCGCCGGGACCAGCAGCGCCATCGCCCGCGCGCCGCGCCGCGTCGGATCGAGGGCGCCGGCCCGGAGCGCCAGCACGGTGAGGATCGCCACCATCGGCATCAGCGGCAGGACGTAGTGCGGCAGCTTGGTCGGCACGGCCTCGAACATCAGCCACGCCGGCACGATCGACGCGACCAGGAACGCGACCGCATCGTCCCGGCGACGGCGCCACGCGAACGGGATCGCCAGAGCCGCGAAGGCGGCACCGGGCCAGAAGGTCGCGAAGAACACCAGCGCGTAGGTGCCGGGCGGCGCCCAGTGCTTCTCCTTGGCGCTGCCGACCTTGGCCAGCATGTCGTGGCCGACCGCCTCGGTGAAGAAGGCGCTGCCGCTGCGCCAGGCGATCGCCAGGAACCACGGGGCGACGACCGCGACGACGATCGCGAGGCCGGACCACGGCCGCAGCGCCAAGATCCAGCGGCCGGAGCGCGCCTTCCACGACAGGGCCAGCATCGGCAGGCCGACGACGAGCGGCACCATCGGCCCCTTCACCAGGATGCCGATCGCCAGGCCGAGCCAGAACGCGAGCCGGCCCGCGGTCGAGGGGCCGGGGCCGGATCGCCCGAGCCAGGCGCGGGCGAGCGCGCCGAGCGACGCGATCGCGCACGCGGTCAGCAGCGCGTCGGTCTTGGCGAGATGCGCCTCCGCCGCGAGCATCAGGCAGGCGCCGAACAGGGCGGCCGCGAGGAAGGCGCCGCGCCGCGGCAGGAAGGCGAGCGCCGCCCAGTAGGCCAGCAGCACGGCGGCGGTCGCGCCGACGAGCGAGGGGATGCGGTAGAGCGCGATCTCGGTTCGCGCCTGGGGCACCCCGAGCGCCTCGCCGGCCGCCACCGCCGCGGCCTGGGCCCAGTAGATGCCCACCGGCTTCTTGTGCCGGGCCTCGCCCTGGAAGCGGATGTCGACGCCGTCGCCGGTCTCGAGCATCTGCTTCGAGGCCTGGGCGAATCGCGGCTCGTCCCGGTCCATCGGCTGGAGCGAGATCTGGCCGGGCAGGAAGCAGACGAGGCAGAGCGCCACCAGCCAGGCGCAGGCCCGCGCGTGGCTCGCCGACACGGTGTTCAGGAGGAAGTCGCCGAACGCGAAGCCGGGCCCGGTGGCCGGGACGGGCCGCGTGGCCGGGACGGGTCGCCGCGCGGCTTGGCTGGGGATCATGAGCGCGGTGCGGAACGGAAGGAGGGGGCCGAGAAGGCGGTCATGCGCGGCTCCGGAACCGGCAACCGGCCTCGTCGTTCGGTCGATGCCCAGACGGCCGGCGGTGTCGATGATGCGGCCGGGATTGTCAAATGCCGGCCCCGCCGCCCGAGGGACGGGGCCGGCGGCGCGGCGCGTGTCAGGCCCGGTCGACGCCGCGGCGCCGATCCCGGCGGTCGTGGTGGCGACGACCTGGCGCATGATCGTCTCGAACTCGCGCTGCATGATGGCGAGCACGGCGGCGACCCCGGGCTCGCCGAGGGCGGCCAGCCCCCAGACGGAGGGGCGGCCGATGCACACGGCGGTGGCGCCGAGCGCCAGGGCCTTGAGCACGTCGGTGCCGCGGCGGAAGCCGCCGTCGATCAGCACGGGCACGCGGCCGTTCACCGCCGTCACGATCTCCGGCGGCACGCCGATCATGGCTTGCAGGCTCGCCTCGGCCCGGCCGCCGTGGTTCGACATGATCAGCGCATCGACGCCGTGGTCGAGCGCGCTCTTCGCGTCCTCCCTCGTGACGATGCCCTGGAGCACGAGCTTGCCCTTCACGAGGCCGCGCAGGCGCCGCACGTAGTCCCAGGTCATGCCGGTGCCGTAGAGGTTGGTCACCCGGTCGACGTCGATCCCGTCGAACATCGGCTTGCGGCTGACCTCGTTCTTGAAGCCGGGCGTATGGCAGTCGGTGCAGGTGCGGGTGTCCGAGCGCCGCTAGTTCAGTCGTTTCCAAATGTTTCCAAGATGTCGAGCTTCGCTTCCAGGGCGAGATCATGCCAGCTCAAGACATAAATCGTTACACACCGCGTATTAACGATGAAATCCTCAAATCAGGGTGGCCGGGGAATGGTCGGCCGACGTTCTGGTCGGGCCCGGTTGCACCGGGCCGTTCTTGATGGAGATCCGCGATGAGCCTGATGGATGCGCTCTCGAACGCCATCACCGGGACCTCGGCCCAATCCTTCGCGCTGAACAACATCTCGGGGAACATCGCCAACAGCACCACGGCTGGCTTCAAGAGCACGGATACGAGCTTCGCCGACATGCTGGCGCAGACCGAGGCCGGGACGCAGCCCGCCGGCGGCGTCGCGATCAATACGCGGTCGAACCTGGGGCTCCAGGGCACGGTGGCGTCGACCGGCATCGCGACGAACCTCGCGATCGGCGGCGACGGCTACTTCGTGGTCCGGCAGAATCTCGGGACCGCGTCGGCGCCGAGCTTCGGCTCGGCGCTGGCCTACACCCGGCGCGGCGACTTCGCGCCGGATGCCAGCGGGTACCTCGTCAACGGGGCCGGGTACTACCTGTTCGCCGGGGCCTCGACGGGCGCGCCGGTCCAGGTGCCGACCACCGCCACGAGCGCGCTCTCCAGCCTGTCGGTCTCGCCCGCCGGCGCCCTCACCGGCACCCTGTCGGACGGCAGCACCCAGGCGCTCGGCACCCTGGCCCTGGCCCAGTTCGGCGCGCGGGACACGCTCGCCTCGCTCTATGGCGGCGCCTTCGTCGCGACCGCGAGCACCGGTGCGCCGAGCTTCGGCCTGAACGGCGCGACCGTGACCGGCGGCTCGGTCGAGCAGTCGAATGCGAGCATCTCGGACCAGTTCTCCAAGATGATCGAGACGCAGCAGGCCTATTCCTCCAACACGAAGGTGATCAGCACCGTCAACGAGATGCTGCAATCGGCCATCGCGATGTACGTCTGACGCGGCGCGCGCCGCTACCCGTCCGCCTAGCGCGCCGTTCGGAACACCTGCAGGTCGAGGTCGCGCACCTTCTTGCGCAGGGTGTTGCGGTTGACGCCCAGAAGCTCCGCCGCGCGGATCTGGTTGCCGCGGGTGGCGGCGAGCGCCGCGCCGATCAGCGGGCCTTCGATCTCGCGCAGGATCCGGTGATACAGGCCGGGCGGGGGCAGCGTGTCGCGGTATCCGGAGAAGTAGTCCGAGAGGTGGCGCTCGACCGCGCCGGACAAGGTCTCGTTGTCGGCGCCGGCCTTGCGCGCGGTGCCGTTCCCGGCCGAGGCCGGGGGGCTGAGCGGCAGCGTGTCGAGCTCCGCCTCGATCACCGGGCCGGTGATGGTCTCCTGCGGGTAGAGGGCGGCGAGCCGCCGGACGAGGTTTTCCAGCTCGCGGACGTTGCCGGGCCAGCGGTAGCGCTTCAGGCGCTCCATCGCCTCGCCGTCGAGCATTTTTCGCGTGAGGCCCTCGCGCTCGACCTGGATGAAGAAGTGGCGGACGAGGTCGGGCACGTCCTCGGACCGCTCGCGCAGGGCCGGCAGCCGCAGCGGCACGACGTTCAGGCGGAAGAACAGGTCCTCGCGGAAGATGCCCTGCTGGATCGAGATCCGCAGGTCCTTGTTGGTCGCCGCGATGATGCGGACGTTGGTCTTGATCGGCACCCGGCCGCCGACGGTGGTGTACTCGCCCTGCTGCAGCACGCGCAGCAGCCGGGTCTGCGCCTCCATCGGCATGTCGCCGATCTCGTCGAGGAACAGCGTGCCGCCCTCCGCCTGCTCGAAGCGGCCGGCCGAGCGCTGCAGCGCCCCGGTGAAGGCCCCCTTCTCGTGGCCGAACAGCTCCGATTCGATCAGGTCGCGCGGGATCGCGGCCATGTTGACGGGCACGAACGGGCCGGTGCGCCGGCGGCCGTAATCGTGGAGCGCGCGGGCCACCAGCTCCTTGCCGGTGCCGGACTCGCCGGTGATCATCACGGTCAGGTCGGTCGGCATCAGCCGGGCGAGCGCCCGGTAGATCTCCTGCATCGCCGGCGAGCGCCCGACCAGCGGGATGTCCTCGTTGTCGGGCGGCGCGGCGGCGGCGGCCGTGCCGCGCGGGCGCGACAGCGCCCGGCCGACGATGGCGATCAGCTCCTTTAGGTCGAAGGGCTTGGGCAGGTACTCGTAGGCGCCGCGCTCGGAGGCGCGGATCGCGGTCATGAAGGTGTTCTGCGCGCTCATGACGATGACCGGCAGCTCCGGCCGCACCCGCTTGATGCGCGGCAGCAGGTCGAACACGTTCTCGTCGGGCATCACCACGTCGGTGATGACGAGGTCGCCCTCCCCTTGCGCCACCCAGCGCCACAGGGTCGCGCAGTTGCCGGTGGAGCGGACCTCGTAGCCGGCCCGCGACAGCGCCTGGTTCAGGACGGTGCGGATGGCGGCGTCGTCGTCCGCGACGATGATGTGGCCGTTGGGCATGACTCTTACTCGGGCTCCGCGACCGCTTCGCGCCCGTCGCGGGCGCTCGACATGGGCAGGAGGATTCGGAAGGCGGTGCGGCGGGGCGCGGGATCGCACTCGACGATGCCGCCATGATCGCCGACGATCTTCGCGACCAATGCAAGACCGAGGCCGGAGCCTTGCGCCTTCGTCGTCACGAACGGGTCGAACAGATCCGGCAGTAGCTCGGCCGAGATGCCCGGGCCGTTGTCGCGCACCGCCACCTCGATCGGCAGGCTGACGCGCTCGCGCGAGCCCGGGACCTGAAGCCGCAGGCCGGTGCGGAAGGCGGTCGACAGGGTGATCTCGCCGTCGACCGCGTCGGCGCCGATCGCTTCCGCCGCGTTCTTCACCAGGTTCAGGATCACCTGCACGAGCTGATCGCGGTTGCCGAGCACCGGCGGCAGCGACGGATCGTAGGTCTCGACGAAGCGGATGTGGCGCCCGAACCCGGATTGCGCCGAGCGCTTCACCTGATCGAGCACGCCGTGCACGTTGACCGGGCCGCGCTCGACCGGGCGCTCGTCGCCGAACAGCTCCATCCGCTCGACGATCCGCACGATCCGGTCGGTCTCCTCGCAGATCAGGCTGGTCAGCACCCGGTCCTCTTCCGGCCCCGACTGCTCGAGCAGCTGGGCCGCGCCGCGGATGCCGGCGAGCGGGTTCTTGATCTCGTGGGCGAGCATCGCGCCGAGCGCCACCATCGAGCGCGCCGCGCCGCGATGCGTCAGCTGGCGGTTCATCTTGTCGGCGATGGTGCGCTCCTGGAGCATCAGCACCACCGCCTCGCCGTCGTCGCCGAGCGCGGTGGCGAACACGTCGACGCTGCGCTCCGCGCCCGAGCGCGGCTGTGTCAGCTCGACCCGGTACTCGCTGACGCTGGACCCGCGCCGGCGCACCTCCGCCACCAGCGCGATGATCGGCGAGGCGAAGGGGATGATGTCGCGAAGCCGGCGCCGCTGCATCAGCCGGGCGGAATAGTCGAAGAACGTCTCGGCCGCGTGGTTGCAGTGCATGATGCGGTCGTCCGCGTCGATGGTCAGCACCGGCAACGGCAGGGCGTTGATCACCGCCTCGGCGCTCGGCATGCCGCGGGGTTTCGCCGCGGGCTCCTTGGCGGCGGGGTCGAGACCGATCGGCATCGCCTCGTCCCTGGGTTCCCCGTCGCTCATGCGGCCTCCGCGATCGCCGGGGCGGCCTCGAAGGCGGCGCGCAGGAGCCGGTCCGCCACCTCCGGGTCGGTGGTGGTCAGGAGCCGCGTGCGCTCGGCCGCATCGAGGCCGCCCGCCGCGTCGGCATAGGCCGCCAGATGCTTGCGGGCATGACGCACGCCCATCGCTGCGCCGTAAAGCGCGATCAGCCCGGCATAATGCGCCGCCGCCAGCCCCGCCCGGGCCGACCGCGACAGCGTCGGCACCGGGCGCCCGGCCAGCCCCGCGGCGAGGGCGCCGACGAGCCAGGGCCGCCCGACCGCCGCGCGGCCGACCATGATGCCGGCAGCACCCGAGGCCGCCAGGCACGCCCGGGCGCTGGAAAGGTCCGTCACGTCGCCGTTGGCGATGACGGGGATCGACACCGCCGCGACGACCGGCCGGATCGCGGCCCAGTCGGCGCTGCCCTTGTAGAATTGCTGCCGGGTGCGGCCGTGGACGGTGACCGCGTTCAGCCCCAGTGCCTGGGCCCGGCGGGCGAGCTCCGCGGCGTTCAGGCCGTGGTGGTCCCAGCCGAGGCGCATCTTCACCGTCACCGGGATCGACACCGCCTCGCGCACGGCGCCGAGGAGGCGGGCCGCATGGTCGAGGTCGCGCATCAGCGCGGAGCCCGAGGCGATGCCGGTGACGATCTTGGCCGGGCAGCCCATGTTGACGTCGATCACGTCGGCGCCGTTCGCGGCGGCGATCCGGGCGGCCTCGGCCATCGGCTCGGGGGCGCAGCCGGCGAGCTGGACGATGTGCGGCGCGATGCCCGACCCTTCCGCCCTGAGCCGCGCCTCCTCCGAACCGCGCGCGAACTCGGCCGCCGCCACCATCTCCGACACCACCGCGCTCGCGCCGGCACCCTGCGCGATGCGGCGCATGTGCAGGTCGGTGACGCCCGACAGCGGCGCCAGCAGCACCACCGGATCGACCGAGCGCTCCCCTCGCAGGACGCTCAAATAATGATCAGCCATCATTCTGCACAACAAATAGACAAAACCAGCGCGGCGCAAGCCCCCGGGCGAGGGTTGGGCGGGGAACCGCGCGATTTGATTTCGCTCCATCCCCCGCATAAACGACAGGCAGATTTTTGAGGACCCGAACCGGCCGCATGGCAGGCGGTCTCGGCCCCGGCACGACGGAAACCCCCAGGCATGTCCGAACCCGGATCGAGCGTCGCCGCCGTCGTCGTGGCGGCCGGTCGCGGCATCCGCATCGGCGGCGGGATGCCCAAGCAGTACCGTCGCGTCGGCGGGCAGGCGGTCCTCACCCGCACCCTCGACGCCCTCGGCCGCGACCCCGTGATCGGCCGGATCCAGGTGGTGATCGCCGCCGACGCGGCCGCGTTCTACGACACCTGCCGCACCGAACTCGCGCCCGCCATCGCCGACAAGCTGCTGCCGCCGGTCGAGGGCGGGGCGACGCGCCAGGACTCGGTCCGAGCCGGGCTCGAAGCGCTCGCGGCGGCGGGCGCGCCGGACGTGGTCCTCGTCCACGACGCGGCCCGGCCCTTCGTCGATGCCGGGCTGATCGCCCGCGCCGTCGCCGCCGGGCGCGACCACGGCGCGGCGGTGCCGGGCGTGGCCGTCGCCGACACGATCAAGCTCGTGGACGAGCAGGGCGGCATCGGCCGCGTGCGCGAGACGCCGGCCCGCGAGCACCTGCGCGCGGTGCAGACGCCGCAGGCCTTCGTCTTCGGGACCTTGCGCGACGCGCACCGCGCCGCCGCCGCCGAGGGCCTGCACGGCTTCACCGACGACGGCGCCCTCGCCGAATGGGCCGGCCTCGCCGTGGTGGTGTTCGCCGGCGATCCGAAGAACCGCAAGATCACCCAACCCTCCGACCTGATCGAGGCCGACCGGGCCTTTTCCGGCTCGGGCGAGGAGACGGCGAAGGACAGTGCGAAGGACATCGCCATGACGACCTACGTGACCCGCCTCGGCACCGGATTCGACGTGCACGCTTTCACCGACGGCGACCATGTCTGGCTCGGCGGGGTGAAGATCCCGGCCGACCGCGGGGTGCTCGCCCATTCCGACGGCGACGTCGCGCTGCATGCCCTCACCGACGCGCTGCTCGGCGCCATCGCCGACGGCGACATCGGCACCCATTTCCCGCCCTCAGACGAGCAGTGGCGCGGGGCGTCGTCGGACCGGTTCCTGGCCCATGCCTGCAAGCTGGTGCGCGACCGCGGCGGCCGCATCGACCATCTCGACATCACGGTGCTGGCGGAAGCGCCCCGCATCGGCGCCCACCGCGAGACGATCCGCGCCCGCATCGCCGAGATCTGCGCCGTGCCGCTGACCGCGGTGTCGATCAAGGCGACGACCACGGAGAAGCTCGGCTTCGTCGGCCGCGCGGAAGGCCTCGCGGCCCAGGCCGCCGCGACCATCCGCCTGCCGGAGGAGGTGGAGACGAGCCCGGTGGACGCCCAGGCCGAGACGGCCATGCGCCAGGGCTGACGGTTGGGCAGACGCGCATCCGCTGCAATCATCCGAAGGCCGCTTCGAACGAAAAAGGGATTCGCGCGATGTTCGACGACGCCCTCCTCGCCCGCGCCACCGCCCTGGTCGGGGCCTACGCCGAGGCCGGCACCCGGATCGCGACGGCCGAATCCTGCACCGGAGGGCTCGTCGCCGGGTTGCTGACGGCGGTGCCCGGCTCGTCTGCGGTCGTCGAGCGCGGCTTCGTCACCTACTCGAACGAGGCCAAGTCCGAAGCGATCGGGGTGCCCGCCGCACTCATCGGCGCGCACGGCGCGGTCAGCGAGGCGGTCGCCCGCGCGATGGCGGGCGGCGCGCTGGCGGCGTCGCGGGCCGACGTGGCGGTGGCGATCACGGGGATCGCCGGCCCCGGCGGCGGCAGCCCGGGCAAGCCCGTCGGCCTCGTGCATTTCGGTCTGGCGACCGGCGGCGGCGTCCGCCACCTGGAGCGGCGCTACGGCGATCTCGGCCGTGCCGAGATCCGACGTCGCGCCGTGGTCGATGCGTTGGACCTGTTGGAGGCGGCGCTCGTTTCCTGATCGGGGCGCTCGGTTCTCCTGATCGGAGCGGTCCTGCGGCGAACGCCGCCGAACCGGAGGCGCGGTTCCATGGACAGCCTGTCGGCACAAATCTGCATCGTCGGCGGTGGACCGGCGGGGATGATGGCGGGCCTGCTGTTCGCCCGCGCGGGCGTCTCGGTCGTGGTGCTCGAGAAGCACAACGACTTCCTGCGCGATTTCCGCGGCGACACCATCCATCCCTCGACCCTGGCCGTGATGGACGATCTCGGCCTCGGCGACGCCTTCCGCGCCCTACCGCAGCGCCGGGTCGAGACGTTATCGGCGGTGATGGGCGGCCGGACGTTCCGCGTCGCCGATTTCCGCCGGCTCGCGACGCGGAACCGCTTCATCGCGCTGATGCCGCAATGGGATTTCCTCGACTTCCTCGGCCGCGAGGCGAGGAAGCTGCCCGGCTTCCGGCTGCTGATGGCGACCGAGGGGCAGTCGCTGATCGAGACGGATGGCCGGATCGCCGGGGTTCGTGCCGCCGGCCCCGACGGTGCGATCGCGATCGCCGCCGACCTCGTCCTGTGCGCCGACGGCCGGCATTCCGCGATGCGACGTCGGGCCGGCTTCGTGCCGCGCGACTTCGCGGCGCCGATCGACGTGCTGTGGTTCCGCCTGTCGCGCCGCCCCGGAGACCCGGAGGCCGCGGCCGGTCGCTTCGGGGCGGGCCGCATCCTGATCACGATCGATCGCGGCGATTACTGGCAATGCGCCGCAATCGTGCCGAAGGGCGGCGACGAGGCGATCCGCACGCGCGGACTCGTGGCGTTCCGCGCCGGCATCGCCGACCTCGCGCCGTTCCTGGCCGACCGCACCGGCGAGATCGGGACCTTCGACGCGGTGAGGACGCTGACGGTGACCGTGGACCGGCTGGAGCGCTGGTACCGTCCGGGGTTGCTCTGCATCGGCGACGCGGCGCATGCGATGTCGCCGGTCGGCGGCGTCGGCATCAACCTCGCGATCCAGGATGCGGTCGCCGCCGCCAACCTGCTCGCCGGGCCGTTGCGGGCCGGACGCCTCGCCGAGGCCGACCTCGCGCGGGTCCAGGCCCGCCGAAGCCTTCCGACGCGGCTGACGCAACGGGTCCAGCGCCTGATCCAGGATCGGATCATCGCCCCGGTGCTCGACCACGGGGACGCGCGCCTCAGCCCGCCGCTCGCGCTCCGGCTGCTCGACCGCCTGCCGTGGCTTCAGCGCATCCCGGCCCGGATCGTCGGCCTCGGCTTCCGCCCGGAGCATCCGCGGTGAGGCGCACGATCCAGGGCGTCCTCTTCGTCTGCGGTCGCGCCCGGCTCCGCAGCCCGACGGCCGAGCAGGCCTTCTCTCGGGTATGCCCAACCGGATATCGCCGGCGCGGCCGGCCTCAGGCCCTGCCGTAGACCCGGTCCGCCCGGCTTTCGAACGCGTCGGTGAACTTGCGGAAGGCGCGATCGAACATCTTGCCCATCAGCAGGCCGAGGGCGAAGCTCTTGAACTCGTAGGTGATGAAGAAGTCGACGTCGCAGCCGCCGTCGCGGCCGGGCTTGAACGCCCAGCGGTTCTCGAGATGCCGGAACGGGCCGTCGATGTACTCGGCCGTGATCTTGAGGTTCGGGCGGTCGAGGCCGACCCGGGTGGTGAAGCGCTCGCGGAGCGCCTTGTAGCCGACGCCCATCTCGGCCACGAGCACCTCGGTCCCCTCCCCGGTGCCGGGCTGGCGGCGCAGCACGCGCAGCGATTCGCACAGCGGCAGGAACTCGGGATAGTGCTCCACGTCGGCGACGAGGTCGTACATCTGCTGGGGCGAGTGACGCACCCAGCGGGTGATCCGGAAGGATGGCATGACGACTCAGGCTGAGAGGGTGTCGGGGGCGAGCCGCGCGTTGCGGGCGGCCTGGAGCCGCGAGAAATCCTCGCCGGCGTGGTGAGACGAGCGGGTCAGCGGCGTCGCCGAGACCAGCAGGAAGCCCTTGGCGTAGGCGGTGGTCTCGAACGCCTTGAACTCGTCCGGCGGCACGAAGCGGACGACCTCGTGGTGCTTCTTGGTCGGCTGCAGGTACTGGCCGATGGTGAGGAAGTCGACGTCGGCCGAGCGCAGGTCGTCCATCAGCTGCACGACCTCGTTCCGCTCCTCGCCGAGGCCGACCATGATGCCGGACTTGGTGAAGATCGTGGGGTCGAGCTCCTTGACCCGCTGCAGCAGGCGCACCGAGTGGAAGTAGCGGGCGCCGGGGCGGACCGTGAGGTAGTTGCCGGGCACCGTCTCGAGGTTGTGGTTGAACACGTCGGGCTTGGCGGCCACGACCGCCTCGAGCGCGCCGTCCTTGCGCAAGAAGTCCGGCGTCAGGATCTCGATGGTGGTGCCGGGGCTGAGCCGCCGGATCGCCGCGATGGTGCGGGCGAAATGCTCGGCACCGCCGTCGGCGAGGTCGTCGCGGTCCACGGAGGTGATGACGACGTGGTGCAGGCCGAGCTTGGCCACCGAGTCCGCGATCTTGTCGGGCTCGTGCTGATCCAGGGCGTTGGGCAGGCCGGTGCGCACGTTGCAGAAGGCGCAGGCCCGCGTGCAGGTGTCGCCCATGATCATGAAGGTGGCGTGGCGCTTCTCCCAGCACTCGCCGATGTTTGGGCACCCGGCCTCCTCGCAGACCGTGACGAGGCCGTGCTCGCGCACGATCGCCCGGGTCTCGGCCCAGGCCGGGGAGCCCGGCGCCTTCACGCGGATCCAGTCGGGCTTGCGCAGCTGCACCGGCTGGTCCGGCCGGTGCGCCTTCTCCGGGTGGCGGATGCGGGCCGGAAGCGGTGGCCGCGGATCGTTCTTCAGGAGATCGAGGACGGTCGCCATGACACACCGCGTGCGAGGCACCCGCGGTGCGGGTATCGGGGAGCACCTGCGACTTAAGACGTCCGGCCCCGCGCCGCAAACCGGCGCGACCGCAGGTCGCCCACGATCCCGAGACAGGGTGCGCGGATTCGTCATGGCCGGCGGGCCCGCGCGATCCGCCGCAACGCCCGCCCGGAACCCGGCGTGACGGATCCGGTTCCTTGGGGTCAACGGCCGCCGCACGGCCCTCACCGGAAGGAAGATCGCTTGACCCGGATCCTGCGCCGCGCGCTCGCCGCACCCGTGATGCTCGCGCTCGTGTTCCCGGCGCTCGCCGGCGTCGGCCCGGAGGACAAGCCGGCGCAGAGCGACGGCATGGTGGTGCAGGGCACCGGCCCGGGCACCAGCGCGGGTGGCAGCCCGTCCGATGTCGGGATCAAGCGCGCCGGATCGAAGGCGGATGCCGAGGGCCGCAACAAGCTCAGCCCCGCCGGCTTCCTCACCACCGACGTGATCGGGATCAAGGTCTCGGACAATGCCGGCAACGCGCTCGGCACGGTGGTCGACCTCGTGATGGAGGACGGGCGCACCCTGACGGCCGTGGTGCTCGACATCGGCGGGTTCCTCGGCGTCGGCACGCGCTACGTCGCGGTGCAGCCGGCCGCGCTGATCCTGTCCCCGGGCGGCGAGCGCTACGCCGCCACGCTCGACATGAGCAAGGAGCAGCTCGGGGCCGCGCCGGACTTCAAGTACAGCAAGTACAAGCGGCAGAACTGACGCGGCATCAGCGTGTGGCAGGCGGCGATGCGTCGTCGGCCACGCCGATCCCGGCCGCGCTAGGGCAGGGAAATCCGCCTTCAAGAATGTCGCTTACGGTCAAGCTTGGCTATGGCGATGTCCACGGGATTTTCGGTGGGAACGGTGATGGTCGAGGCCTTGCGGAAGGCGATCCGGTTGCGGGCGACGCGGCGCTCGCGCGACCTGCGGATTGGAACCAGCGGCTGCGCCCGCATGCCGCCGGTCGGCACCGCCGACCGCGGCACGGCCACGGCGCACCGCCTCACCGCCCGCGAGCTGATCGCGATGGCGCAGGCCGCGCGTCGGGCGCGCGGCAGGGAAGAGCCGGAGGGCTGAGCGGGAGGGCTGAGCCGCCTCAGCCGCCGCCCGGAAGCGCGCCGAGGCCCGCCACCTGGCAGATGTCGCGGGCGGGTTCGGCCAGCACCGTCTGCGCGGCCGCGACCTCGGTCTGCGCCGGGCCGGCCGGGGCGATGGTCGCTGCCGGCGGGATCGCCTCAGCGTAGGCCATCGCGGTCGAGGCGGGCGGCGGGGTCTGGGCCTGGCTCCCGGCCTTGCGCTTCTCGTAGAAGGCGTTGCCGCCGGCCACCGCCACGTAGTGCATGTTGTCGTACGGGTATTTCCGGCCGGCGGTGTGGAAGTACATCGCCCGGCCGACCTTGGGATGGCGCTCGCCGGCAAGGATTGCGTCGGCGGCGTCGGCGACCTTCTGCAGGTCCTTCTCGGCCATCGGCTTGGTCAGCACGCCGGTCGCGAACTGCCGCGGCTGGCCGACCACCGAGCAGATGCCGCCGTTCGGGAAGGCGGCGTTCTCCAGGCGGTTCATCACCACGGTCCCGACCGCGAGCAGGCCTTCGGAATCGCTGCGGTTCGATTCGAAGTACATCGCGCGGCCGAGGCAATCGCGCTCGGTATCCGACACCACCATCGGCTTGCCGCGCGTCGAGCCGGTGCTGAGAGCGGTGTTCGCGCTGGTGTTGCAGGCGCCGAGACTTGGTCCGAGCAGGAGGACCGACAGGGCCGGCACCGTCAATCTCGTCCCGATACCCTGCATGCCGCCCGGCCTCCCAGCCCATTGCCTCGCCGATGCGATGCGTTCCGGCCAAGCTCGACCCGAAAGGTGCGGATTTTGTGGCATCATGGTGAACCGACGGTTGCGTCAGCGCGTCGTCGCCTGCGCTTTCAGCATCGCCGCTGCGGTCTCGCGGAATGCGGCGGTCGGCACGGCGACGGACGGAGCCCGCCCCTCCTCCCGGCTGCCCGCCACCAGCACGCCGATCACCACGGGGCTGCCCGCCTCGACCTGCAGCAGCGCCGAGCCCGATTCTCCGGGCACCGCCCGGCAATCGTGCAGCAGCAGGGTCGCCGGGCCGGGGTCCCGCCACGCGCTGCAACCGCCCTGCGCGGTCATCAGCTGGGGCTTGAGCCGGCTGTAGCCCGCCCGCCGGATCTCGCGGCGGATCGCGGCCGGGTCGGCTTCGGCACCGGGATCCTCCAGCGTCAGCGGCGTGCCGGGGATCGGGTCGGCGAGCTCGATCAGGGCCCAGTCGCCCTGCATGTTCGGCCGCGCGGTGCCGTAGGCGAAGGCATAGTCGTCCGGCTTGCGGTAGGCGGCGGCCAAGCTGTGCGCGCGATACGCGCCCTGGCGGTACCCGGCCACGAAGTGGACGACGCCCGGGTTGACCCAGCGCTTGCGCGGCTCGTCCCACAGGCAGTGCGCGGCGGTGAGCGCGAGCCGCGGACCGATCAAGGTCGCGGTGCAGGATTGGAGGCGGTTGGTGCCGAGCACCACGTTGAGCTTGCCGATCGCGCTGTAGGGCCATGCCTCGGCATCGAAGGCCATGTCCTCCGCACGCGCCGCGCCGGCCCACAGGCATGCGCCGACGAGGACCAGGGCGCGCACCTTCCTCAGCCCGCGACGTGCCGGGCGAACGATGCGAGGTCGATGTTGCCGCCGCTGATCACCACGCCGACGCGCCTGCCCCGCACGTCGAGGCGGCCGTGCATCACCGCCGCCGCCGCGAGGCAGCCGGTCGGCTCGACCACGAGCTTCATCCGCTCGGCGAAGAAGCGCATCGTGGCGACGAGCTCGGCGTCCGTCACCGTCACGATGTCGGCGACCCGCTCCTGGATGATCGGGAAGGTCAGCGATCCGAGGAACGTCGTCTGCGCGCCGTCGGCGATGGTGCGCGGCACCGGGATCGTGACGATCCGCCCCTCGCGGAGCGAGCGTTGCCCGTCGTTGCCGGCCTCCGGCTCGACGCCGATCACGGCGCAGCCGGGCGAGCGCTCGGCGGCGACGAGGGCGCAGCCCGACAGCATGCCGCCGCCGCCGAGGCAGACGACGAGCATGTCGAGCGGCCCGGTCTCGGCGATCAGCTCGAGGGCGAGCGTTCCCTGGCCGGCGATCACGTCCGGATGGTCGTAGGGCGGGATCAGGGTGAGGCCGCGCGCCTCCGCGAGTTCGCGGCCGAGGGCGACGCGGTCCTGGGTGTAGCGGTCGTAGCGCACCACCTCGGCGCCGTAGCCTTGCGTCGCCGCGACCTTCATCGCCGGCGCGTCCTGCGGCATCACGATGGTGGCCGGCACGTTCAGCAGCCGGCTCGCGAGGGCGATCGCCTGGGCGTGGTTGCCCGAGGAGTAGGCGATGACGCCGCGCGCCCGCGCGTCGTCGGCGAGCGCGGCGATCGCGTTGTAGGCGCCGCGGAACTTGAAGGCGCCGGCGCGCTGCAGGTTCTCCGCCTTGAAGAACAGGCTCGCCCCGGCGCGTTCGTCGGCGGTGCGCGACGTGAGCACCGGGGTGCGGTGGGCCACGCCGGCGATGCGCTCGGCGGCGCGCGCCACGTCGGCGAAGGTCGGCTGGCCTGGGGTCGCATCGGTCATCGAGGGCTCGCTCGGCGCCCGCGCCGCTCGCGCCCGGAGCGCGACCCTTCGGCGAGGGACCCACGCACCGTCCTATACGCGTCCCCGGGCGCCGCCGGCACCCTCGGCGTGCGAACGGAGCCAATTGCCCGCTCGGTTCTTATCCTCGGACAAGATCATCATCCGGCAGGGCCGGTCCCGTCCGATCGGCGGGGCAGGCCGCCGGACGAACGACGGATTCACGGAACGACATGCGGACATCGGCAAAACTCGGGCTCGCGGCGCTGGCCGTGGTCCTCCTCGGCGGCGCGGCCTTCGTGCGCTTCGCGGTCTATCCCGAGAGCGCGTCGCTCCCGCTCGCCGACGGCCAGGGGGCGAGCCCGACGCTGCCCGCCCCGAACGCGACGCCGCTGCCCACCGTCAACATCGCGCCCGCCACCGGCTGGGCGAAGGGCGCCAAGCCCGCGCCGGCCGCCGGCCTCTCGGTCGCAGCCTTCGCCGAGGGGCTCGACCATCCGCGCTGGCTCTACACCCTGCCGAACGGCGACGTGCTCGTCGCCGAGAGCAACACCCCGCCCTCCGACGGCACGTTTCCCGGCGTGAAGGCCTGGATCGCGGGCAAGATCATGGATCGGGCCGGCGCCGGCGTGAAGAGCCCGGACCGGATCGTGCTGCTCCGCGACGGCGACGGGGACGGCGTCGCCGAGGTGAAGACGGTCTATCTGAAGGGCCTGACCTCGCCGTTCGGCATGGCGCTGGTCGGCAGCGACCTCTACGTCGCCAACGCCGACGCGCTGGTGCGGGTGCCCTACGAGGCCGGCGGGACCGAGAACGGCGCGACGCCCGAGAAGGTCGTCGACCTGCCGGCCGGGAACAACCACCATTGGACCAAGAACGTGGTCGCGAGCCCCGACGGCGCCAAGCTGTTCATCACCGTCGGCTCGAACAGCAACGTGGCCGAGAACGGGCTCGAGGCCGAGAAGGGCCGCGCCGCGATCTGGGAATACACGATCGCGACAAAGACCTTCCGCGAATACGCCACCGGCCTGCGCAACCCGAACGGGTTGGGCTTCGAGCCCGAGACCGGCGCGCTCTGGGCCGCGGTCAACGAGCGCGACGAGATCGGCAGCGACCTCGTGCCGGACTACGTCACCGCGGTGAAGGAGGGCGGGTTCTACGGCTGGCCCTACAGCTATTACGGCCCGCACGTCGACGAGCGCGTCACCCCGCAGCGCCCGGACCTCGTCGCCAAGGCGATCGTGCCGGACTACGCCCTCGGTCCCCACACGGCCTCGCTCGGCATCGCGTTCTCGCGGGGCGCGCACCTGCCCCCGGCCTGGACCAGCGGCCTGTTCGTCGCCCAGCACGGCTCGTGGAACCGGCGTCCGAAGAGCGGCTACAAGGTGATCTACGTGCCGTTCGCTGACGGCCGGCCCGCGGGCAAGCCGGTGGACGTGCTGGCCGGCTTCCTCGACGTCGACGAGAAGGCGCAGGGGCGCCCCGTGGACGTGGCCTTCGACAAGACCGGGGCGCTGCTCGTCTCGGACGACGTCGGCAACGCGGTCTGGCGGGTGACGGGGGCGGCCGCCTCGCAGTGAGGCGGACGCCTCAGATCCCCGCGTACCAGCTGAAGCCGAGTTCGGAGACCATGCTGCCGCGGCCCTGGCCGAGGCCGTCCACGCGATCGACGGCCTCGATCGAGGCGAGGTACTTCAGCGACTTGTAGCCGAGCTGCCGCTCGACCCGGAGCCGCACCGGCGCGCCGTGCGCGATCGGCAGCGTGCCGCCGTTCATGCCGTAGGCGAGGATCGTCTGCGGGTGGAGCGCGTCGAACAGGTCGTAGGTGTCCCACCAGCCGTCGACGGTGCGGATCACGATGAAGCGCGCTTCCGGCTTCAGGCCGGCGACGGCCAGGACGTGGGCCAGCGGAACCCCGGTCCATCCGCCGATCGCCGACCAGCCCTGCTCGCAGGAATGCAGCGTGATCTGGGTGCGGGCGGGCATCGCCTTCAGGTCGGCGAGCGAGAATGCGGCCGGGTTCGCCACCAGCCCGCGCACCGGCAGGCGCCAGTCCGAGAAGCCGATCTCCTTCGAGCGGCGGTAGGCAACGTCGTCGGGGTCGGTGGTGTTGATCGTCGGGAAGACCGCCGAGATCGCGTCCGGGGAGAACTCGCGCACCAGCGGCTGATGGCGCAGCAGGAAGCGCTGCACCGTGAAGCTCAGGCGCTCGCTGATCCCGTAGAGGCCGCCGCGGCTCGGGCCGCCCTCCCCGATCCTCTCGCAGCCGGGAAGCAGCCCGGTGCCGCCGAGGGCCGAGGCGCCGAGGATCAGCTTGCGCCGGGAGATGTCGCTCATCGCTTCGCCTCGCGCTCGTGCCGCCGCGCGGGTTCCGCGGCCGGCGCCCGGCGCCCGATGGTCATCCCGCGCATCAGCGCCGCCGGGCCGTTGGCCAGGACCTGCCAGACGTGCACGGCGAGGAACGCCACCAGCAGGGACGCGCACAGGAAGTGCAGGGTCCGGGCCGACTGCCGTCCGCCGAACAGGTCGAACAGCTCGGGGATCGCCGTCGTGACCCCGGGCGACATCGTCAGGCCGGTGAGCAGCATCAGCGGCGACAGCACCAGGACGACCGCCAGGTAGGCGAGCTTCTGCAGAACGTTGTAGCGGGTCTGCGTCGGCCCCGGGCCGCGCAGGTGCAGGTGCTCGCGCACCGTGCCGGCGATGTGCGCCGGGCGGACCTGGTCCGCATCCGGCAGCAGCCGGCGGGACAGGTGGCGCGTCGCGAGGCTCCAGGCAAGATAGAGCAGCCCGTTGAGGACGAAGATCCAGGCGGCGAGGAAGTGGATGTTGCGGCCCCAGCCGGTCTGCTCGAGGTTCACCGGCAGCGGCAGGGCGATCCATGCCGGGGCATCGAGCGCGCCCGTCTCGCCCCAGAACAGCCGCGGCAGCGCCAGCAGGATCGCCGTGCCGCTGATCGCGAGCGCGACGAACGCGGCGGCGTTGATCCAGTGCGTCGCCCGCACCCAGGCGGGATGGCGGATCCGGCCGTCCTCGCGTCCCGTCATCGTGCGCCGATCGGATGGTCCTGCATCATGGGGCAGGATCGCACGGCCCCTCGATCGATCCAATGTGAAAGTCCGCCGCGGCCCCGGCGCCGCGAGACCCGTGCCGCCCGGGCGTATACGATGGCGGCCCGCTGTCCCCAGCACCTTGCGTCGACGCGGGAACCGTTGCGGTCATCCTCGGCTTCCGGGATGGTCGGTGAATCAGCAATGTTGCATCCGTTCATCCTGCACACAGACAGGATATGCGATGTGCGACCACGGCCTCCGTCGCTGGAAAACGAGCTTCCGTGAAGATCGCTCTCATCGCCCACCTGAAGTTCCCCATCGCGCAGCCGTATCCGGGCGGTCTGGAGATGCACACGCATCTCCTCGCCGGCGCCCTGATGCGAAGCGGGCACGACGTGACGTTGTTCGCCTCGGAGGGTTCGGATCCGACACTTGCGCCGGTCTGCGTCTGCCCGCCGACCGGTGACGGGCTCGGCGATCCACTGCGTCATGCGTCCATCGATCGCGCCGAGAACGCGGCCTATGCGCGGATCATGGAGATGGTGCGGGCCGGCGACTTCGACATCGTGCACAACAACAGTCTTCACGACCTGCCGCTGCGCCGGAGCCGGGACCTCGCGGTGCCGATGGTGACGGCGCTTCACACGCCCCCGTTCGACTCGCTTGAGGCGGGCGTGCGCGCTGCTCCCGCCGGCATGCCGTTCGCCGCCGTCTCGAACCACACGGCCGACGCGTGGCGCGAGATCGTCGCCGAGCCGGTCGTCATCGGCAACGGCGTCGAGCTCACGGTCTTCGTCTACCGCCCGGCGCCGGACCCGGTGCCCTACGTGGTCTGGTCCGGCCGGATCGTGCCGGAGAAGGGGCTGCACCTGGCGATCGACGCCGCGCGCGCCGCCGGCCTCCCGCTGCACTTCGCCGGCCCGCGGCCCAATCCCGCCTACTGGGCGGAGTGGATCGCCCCGCGCCTCGGGGACGACCTCGTCGATCTCGGCCATCTCGGCCATGCCGAGCTCGCGCGTCACCTCGGCGGGGCGCGGGCGGCCCTGGTCACCCCGCGCTGGGAGGAGCCGTTCGGGCTGGTGGTCGCCGAGGCGCTGGCCTGCGGCACGCCGGTCGCCGGCTTCCGCCGCGGCGCGCTCCCCGACATCCTCGACGCCACCTGCGGCGCGCTGGCGGCGCCCGACGACGTCGCGAGCCTGTCGGACGCGATCGTCCGCGCCGTCGCCCTCGACCGCCGCGCCTGCCGGCAGCGTGCCGAGGACCTGTTCGACGCCGACGCGATGACCGCCGGCTACGAGGCGCTCTACGACGCGGCGCTCGCCGCGCACGACCTCTCGCTGCTGCCGGTGCCGCGCCTGCGCCGCGTCGCCGGCGCGCAGGCCTGACCATGCGCCCGTCCGAACAGGCGGTCGTCTGCGTGCCCGCCCGCGACGAGGTGCGCTGCCTGCCGCGCCTCCTCCGCTCGCTGGCCGCACAGGACGGCCTCTCGGCCGGGACGCCCCTGCGCGTCCTGATCGTGGCCAACAACTGCACCGACGGCACGGTCGCCGCCGTGCGCGCGATGGAGGCGGCGGGGGAGGCGCCCGCGCTCGCGATCCGGGTGATCGAGGCGCATCTCGAGCCGGCGGAGGCCCATGTCGGCACCGCGCGGCGGATGGCGCTCGATGCCGGCGCCGCCTGGCTCGACGCCGACGGGCATCCCGACGGCATCCTGCTCACCACCGACGCCGACGCGCGGGTGCCGCGGACCTGGCTCGCCGCCAACCTCCGGGCGCTGGAGGGCGCCGAGATCGTCGGCGGCCGTCTCGTGATCGACCCGGAACAAGAGACCGATCCGGCGCTCGCCGACCTGCATGACCGGATCGAGCGCTACTGGGCCGCCGTCCGCCGGATCGAGGACGCGCTCGATCCGCCGCCGCACGATCCCGCCCCCCGTCACGGCGACCATACCGGCGCGAGCCTCGCGCTGCGCGCCGCGCTGTATCGCAGCGTCGGCGGCCTGCCGGCCCTGCCGCGCGGCGAGGACAACGCCCTCGTCGCCCGCGTCCGCGAGGGCGGCGGACGCCTGCGCCACTGTCCCGAGGTGTCGGTGATGGTCTCCGACCGCGCCGCCGGCCGGGCGCAGGGCGGCATGGCCACCGAGATGGTCCGGCGCGCCGTCACCGCCCGCGCCGGCCTCCCCTACCGCCTGCCCGCACCGAGCCACTGGGAAGCCGTGATCGCGCGGCGCGCGGCGCTGCGCAGCGTCTTCCGCGGCACGGCCGGACCCGGGCGCCTTGCCGCCCTCGCGGCGTTCGGCCTCACCGAGGCGGACCTCGCATCCATCAGCCCGGATGCCTGCGTCAACGACATCGCCTTCGTCGAGCGGGCGGGCCCGCTGTGCGAGGCCGCCGACGGACCGACTCCGGAGATGGAGCTCGACGCAGCGCTCGCCGCCTTCGACACGATCCTCCGCCCGAGCGCGGCCGCGTGAAGCGGCCGGTCGGCTACTACGTCCACCATCAGGGCGCCGGCCATTGGCAGCGCGCCTGCGCGATCGCCCGGCACCTCGACCGGCCCTGCACCCTGATCGGCACGCTGGCCGGCCTCGATCGCGACGCGGCGCCGGGCAGCGTGCTCGACCTGCCCGACGACCGCTTGCCCGAGGCCCGTTCGCCCGAGGCCGCTTTCGACGGCCGTGACGGGGCGGCGACGCGCCCCGAGGCCTTCCACTACGCGCCCCTCGGGCTGGCGGGCCTGCGCGACCGCATGGCGGCGATCGCGGCCTGGATCGCGCGGGAAGACCCCGCCCTGATCGTGGTCGACGTCTCGGTCGAGGTCGCGCTGTTCGCGCGCCTGATGTCGGTGCCGGTGCTGATGGTGCGGCTCGCCGGCACCCGGACCGATCCGCCCCATCTCGAGGCCTTCCGCAGCGCCGAGCGCCTGATCGCACCGTTCCCGCGCGCCCTCGACGGCGCGTCCGTCCCGGCCTGGGTGCGCGACAGGACCCATTACGCCGGCTTCCTCGGCGCGACCGCCCGCCCCGGCCCCGCCCCGGACCCCGACGGCCCGATCGTCGTGGTGTTCGGCCGCGGCGGCGCGGGCGGCGATGCCGCCGAGCTTGCCGCCGCGGCGCGCGCGGTGCCGGATCGCGCCTGGCACGTCCTCGGTCCGGTCGCGGGCATGGTCGCCGATCCGCCCCCGAACCTGCACCTGCACGGATGGGTCGCCGAGATCGGCCCGCATCTCGCCCGCGCCGCCCTGGTCGTCGGGGGCGGCGGCGACGGCGTGGTCGCGGCGGTGGCGGCTGCGGGACGCCGCTTCGTCTGCCTGCCCGAACCGCGGGCCTTCGGCGAGCAGACCGAGAAGGCGGCGGCGCTCGGGCGCCTCGGCGCCGCCGTGGTGCGCCCGTCCTGGCCGGAGGCGTCCGCCTGGCCCGCCATCGTTGCGGCCGGCCTCGCCCTCGACCCCGCGGCGATGTCCGCCCTGCACGATCCCGACGCCGTGCCGCGGCTGGCCGCGACGATCGAGCGGATCGCCGCCGGCCTCGACGTACGCTGAGCCCGCGCTCAGAACGGCCGGTCGGCGGGGACCTGCGCCGCGGCGATCTCGGCCTCGGTCGGGGAACGCAGCACGGCGAGGCCGCTGGCGCGGTCGGCCGCCACCAGCCCGAGCCCGGCGAAGGCGTCGAGCCAGCCGTCCATCGGCCAGATCCCATGGCGTCGGTGGAAGCGCCGGGCGTTGGCGACGATGTCGGTGAAGTGCTGCAGCGGCGGGTCGCAGGACAGGTGGTGCTGGTGGAAGGCGTGCATCCCGCCGGCGAACAGCACCGGCACCCCGGCCTGCGCCGCGCGGAAGGCGAGGTCGGTGTCCTCGGCGCCGTAGCCCGTGAAGCCCTCGTCGAAGCCGCCGATGCGGTCGTAGGTGGCGGCCCGCACCGCGAAGGCGAGCGACCAGAACAGGCCCGGTTGCGGCGCCGGGATCACGCCGGCCTCCGGGAAGCGGCGCGCCGGATGACGGTGGCCGACCCGGTCGAGGCCGGCTTCGGTCCAGCCGTCGGAGACCGCAGCGCCCGGAAGGTAGCGGATCTCGCAGCAGATCAGCCCGTCGTGCTCGGCGACGGATGCGGCGAGCCCGGACACCAGGGTCGCCGACGGGATGCAATCGACGTCGAGGTAGACCAGGACGTCGCCGGACGCCGCGCGGCGTCCGGCGTTGCGGGCCGCGGCGAGGGGCAGGCCGTCGCGCCGCAGATGCGTGCGCCGCACCGGGAAGCCGAGATCCGGCAGCGGGCCGTCGTCGCCGCCCATCTCGACGATCACGGCCTCCGCCGGCGGCGCGCCGCGCCCGAGGCCTTCGAGCAGGCGCGCGAGATGGTGCCCGCGGCCCTTGTTCAGGGTGACGACGCTGACGCTCACGCCGAGACCTCGGCCGCGACCCCGTCCACGTGCAGCACGTCGAGGCGGTACTCGGCGGCGCGGATCCGATGCACCGGCCGTGCGAAGCGCGCATCCGCGATCAGGGCCTCGGCCGCGGCGTCGCCCGAGAGCGGATAGTCGGTCTCGCCGAGCCAGTGCACCAGCACGATGTCGCCGCCGGGCAGGATCGACGACCCGATCCGCGCCGCGATCCGCGCGACGTCCGCGCGCGAGAAGAAGTACGCCACCTCCGACAGCACGATCAGGTCGAACCGGCCCGCCGGCCAGGCATCCGGGATCGCGCAGGCCTCGAAGCGCACCCATGGCGTCGCGGCGTTGCGGGCGCGGGCGGCGGCGAGCGCGGTCTCGACCACGTCGATGCCGAGCAGCGCCGCGCAGCGCGGCGCGAGCCGGTGGGTGAGGACGCCGATCGAGCAGCCGATCTCGAGGCCCGAGGCGTAGCGCTCGCGCGGCAGGGCTTCGAGCGTCGCGGCGTACTTGGCGGCCTCGTAGGCGCTGGTGGTGAAGCCCCACGGATCGGGATCGGGGTCGGCGCCGTAGAGCCCGGCGAAGTAATCCGGCGTCAGCGAGTCGGCGCGGCGGCTCATCGCGGCAGCTCCACGAAGCGTTCGTAGGGGCCGCACAGGCGCTCGACCATCGCCTCCGATAGGCGGAAGCCGTCCGGATCGTCGGCGATCAGCCGCGTCGTCTGCGAGGCGTGCGCCGCGACCGCCCGGCGCTTGGCGGGGCGGTGCGCCTCGACGTCGAGCCGGAAGCCGGTCGGCGCCGGCCCGACCTCGCGCTCCGGCGGCAGGGTCCAGCCCCAGACCGGGTAGGCGTAGGCGCGGATGCCGGGGATCAGCGGGCGGGCGAGCCCGACGATGTCGGCCGCCGCGGTGTGATCGCAATGCGGGTCGTGGCGCCAGGTGACGAAGACCGCATCGGCCCCGCTCTCGCGCACGGCGTCCGCGATTACCTCGGCCGCGGCCTGCGCCGTCGCGCCGGTGCTCGGCACGTGCGCGTCGGGCAGGCGCAGGAAGGCGACGTGCTCGGGCGCCATCCCGAGCTCGCCGACCGCCCGGCGGGTCTCGTCCTCGCGCAAGTCGCGCAGCCGCTCGGGCGGGTACAGGCGGGAATTCGGATGCGAGCCGCAGCCGTCGCTGACGACGACGAGCCGGACGGGCAGGCCGCGCGCCCGCGCCTCGGCGATCAGGCCGCCGCAGCCGAGGCTCTCGTCGTCGGGATGGGGGGCGACCACGACGAGGCCGCGCGTCGCCATCGCCGAGAGATCGGCGACGGGCAGGGTGTCGAGGAGGGGCAGGAAGGCGTCGGCGCGCATCGGGTCTCGGCGGTTCGCAGGGCTCGGCGCGACGGGGTCGTGCGTCGATGCGGCTGTCAGGTCGGTTCGGGGTCGTGCCAGAGTGCGTGGACCGGGGCGTCGGCCCCGGCGACGTAGGCCGCCGCGCTGACGAGGGCGCCGTCGGGGGCCGGCTGGCGCAGGTAGGTCGCGAGGTCGCGCACCAGCCGCTCGAGCGGGTGGGCTTCGAGGAAGCCGGAGAGGCCGACCGAGCGCTGGGCCAGCTCGATCGCGTCGAGGCCCGCCCGCTCGACCGCGCCGCGGGCGAGGGCGACGTAGGCGACCGCCCGGTCGCCCTCGACGGGCTCCGTCGTCGCCAGCCGGGCGGCATGCTCCACGAACAGGCGCGCGGTCTCGGCGGCCGTGGCCGCCTGCCCGAGGCGGGCGCGCTGGTGCGGATCGCCGCCGCGGCCGGTCGCGGTCAGGTGGCCGCGATGCGCCTCCAGCACCGCTTCGATGCCGCCGCACTGGACCGCCAGGAAGCGCCACGCCCCGGCGGCGAAGAACGGCTGGCGATAATAGTCGTCGGGGGCGCCGATGCGGTCCAGGGGCTCGACCCGCAGGCCGGAGAAGTCGACGGTGCCGGTGGCGGAGGCGCGCATCCCGTGGGCGCGCCAGTCGGCGAGCTCGGCGCGGGCTTCCGGATCGAGCGGCACCACGAGCATCTGGCGGCGCCCGTCCGGCAGCCGCGCGGTCACCAGCGGGCGCGTGACGTGCCCGGCCCCCGAGGCGTAGGACTTCGCGCCGGTCAGCACCGCCGGATCCGCCTCCGTGCCGAGCGCGAGACCGCCCGGCTCCGCCGGCTCGGTGTTCCACACGCCGAACAGGTGCCCGGCACGGGCATCGGCCGCGAAGCGCGCGCGCACCGGATCGCTGCCGTAGCGCAGCACCAGCGCCAGCGCGTTGACGTGGCCCTCGTAGATCCGCCCGACCGCGAGGTTGCCGCGCCCGATCCCGCGCAGCACGTCGCGCAGGCGGTCGGCGCCGCCGGGCGTGCACAAGCCCGCTCCGCCCAACGCCTCGGGCAGCGGCGCGACGAGCAGCCCGGCGCCGCGCAGCGCCGCGATCGCCTCGACGGGGAAGCTGCCGTGCCGATCGGGCGCCGGCGCGCGCGCCACCGCGGAGGCGGCGAGCTCGGCGATGCCGACGGGGCGCGCGTTCACGAGCGCGATGGGGAGGGGAATCGTCATGTTCGGATCCGCAGAATGACGCGTGCGCGTGAACGCGCCATGTACGGACGCGCGAAGGTTCAATCAGCGGTAGGCGCGGCACGTTCCGGTCGCCCGGAAGGCTTGACCGTCGCACCAGCATGATCCTTGCTCCAGGTCCGAACCGGCCGAAACGAGTCCGGACCGGCCGAAATCCGAGAGGGCTCCTCGTGCTGCTGACGCCTCGCGAAAAAGACAAGCTCCTCGTGGCCATGGCCGCGCAGGTCGCGCGGAACCGCCTCGCCCGCGGCGTCAAGCTCAACCACCCGGAGGCGATCGCGCTGATCACCGACGTCGTGGTCGAGGGCGCCCGCGACGGGCGCTCGGTCGCCGAGCTGATGCAGGCGGGCGCCAACGTGCTCACCACGGACCAGGTGATGCCGGGCATCGCCGAGATGATCCACGACATCCAGGTCGAGGCGACCTTCCCCGACGGCACCAAGCTCGTCACCGTGCACCATCCGGTGCGCGGCGCGCCCTCCCCCGACGTGCCGGGCGCCGTCACCACGCTGCCGGGCGAGATCGTGTTCAACGAAGGCTGCGAGCGCACCGTGGTCGAGGTCGCCAATGTCGGCGACCGGCCGATCCAGGTCGGCTCGCATTACCATTTCTTCGAGGTCAACCCGGGGTTGCGCTTCGACCGGGAGAAGGCCCGCGGCCGGCGCCTCGACATCGCGCCGGGCACGGCGGTGCGGTTCGAGCCCGGCTCGACGCGGGAGGTGGCCCTGGTGCCGCTGTCCGGCGGGCGGACGGTGTACGGCTTCCGCGGCGACGTGATGGGGGCGCTCTAGCATGGCCAACACGCCCCCCCGCGCCGCCCTCCCCCGCGCCGCCTATGCCGACATGTTCGGGCCCACGACCGGCGACCGCATCCGGCTCGCCGACACCTGCCTGGAGATCGAGGTCGAGCGCGACTTCACCACCTACGGCGAGGAGGTGAAGTTCGGCGGCGGCAAGGTGATCCGCGACGGGATGGGGCAGAGCCAGGTCACCAACGCCGACGGCGCGGTGGACACGGTGATCACCAACGCAGTCGTGCTCGACCATTGGGGCGTGGTGAAGTGCGACGTCGGGATCGTGAAGGGGCGGATCGTCCGGCTCGGCAAGGCCGGCAACCCGGACATCCAGCCGGGCGTCGACATCGTCGTCGGCCCGGGCACCGAGGTGATCGCCGGGGAGGGCAAGATCCTCACCGCCGGCGGCTTCGACAGCCACATCCACTTCATCTGCCCGCAGCAGATCGACGAGGCCTTGTGCTCGGGGATCACCACCATGCTCGGCGGCGGCACCGGGCCGGCGCACGGCACCTTCGCCACCACCTGCACGCCGGGCCCCTGGCACATCGCCCGGATGATCGAGGCGGCCGACAGCTTTCCGATGAACCTGGCGTTTGCCGGCAAGGGCAACGCCTCGCGCCCCGAGGCTCTCGTCGAGATGGTGCGGGCCGGCGCCTGCGCGCTCAAGCTGCACGAGGATTGGGGCACCACGCCGAAGGCGATCGACACCTGCCTGACGGTCGCCGACCAGCACGACGTGCAGGTGATGATCCACACCGACACGCTGAACGAGTCGGGCTTCGTCGAGGACACGATCGCGGCGTTCGCCGGCCGCACCATCCACGCCTTCCACACCGAGGGCGCCGGCGGCGGGCACGCGCCCGACATCATCAAGGTGGCGGGGCTTGCGCACGTGCTGCCCTCGTCCACCAACCCGACGCGGCCCTACACGAAAAACACTATCGACGAGCATCTCGACATGCTGATGGTGTGCCACCACCTCGACCCGTCGATCCCGGAGGATCTCGCCTTCGCCGAGAGCCGCATCCGCAAGGAGACGATCGCGGCCGAGGACATCCTGCACGACATCGGCGCGCTCTCGATGATGTCGTCGGACAGCCAGGCCATGGGCCGGGTCGGCGAGGTCGCGATCCGCACCTGGCAGACGGCGGACAAGATGAAGCGTCAGCGCGGCGCCCTCCCCGGCGACGCCTCGGGCAACGACAACCTGCGGGCGCGGCGCTACATCGCGAAATACACGATCAACCCGGCGATCGCGCACGGCGTGTCGGCCCATATCGGCTCGGTCGAGCCGGGCAAGCTCGCCGACCTCGTGCTGTGGTCGCCGGCCTTCTTCGGGGTGAAGCCCGACCTCGTGATCAAGGGCGGCATGATCGCGGTGGCGCCGATGGGCGATCCCAACGCCTCGATTCCGACGCCGCAGCCGGTGCATTACCGTCCGATGTTCGGCGCCTACGGCCGCGCGCCGTTCGCGACCGCGCTGACCTTCGTCTCGAAGGCCGCGATCGCGGACGGCCTGCGCGAGCGCCTGGGTGTCCAGAAGCAGCTCGTCGCGGTGGAGAACGTGCGCGGCGGCATCTCGAAGAAGAGCATGATCCTCAACGACGCGACGCCCGAGATCGAGGTCGACCCCGAGACCTACGACGTGCGCGCCGACGGCGAGCTGCTGGTCTGCGAACCGGCCGACGTGCTGCCGATGGCGCAGCGGTACTTTTTGTTTTGAGGTAGGATCGGCACGTTCGAGGAGAGCCACGATGTCGAACGCCGCGCTGAGACCGCCTCCGGCGGCCGATCCCTATGAGACGGACTTCTATCTCTGGACGCAGGCCCAGGCCGAGCTGCTGCGGGCACGCCGGTTCGACGAGCTCGACCTGAGGAACCTGATCGACGAGGTGAGGAGCGTGGGCGGCAGCGAGAAGCACCAGATCGAAAGCCGCCTGGACGTTCTTCTCGGCCATCTCCTCAAGTGGAAGTACCAGCCGGGATTGCGCAACAACAGCTGGACGGCCACGATCTTCGAGCAGCGGACCCGGATCGGCCGTGTTCTGCGCGCCAGCCCCAGCCTCAAGCGCTACCCGGCGGATGTCTTCGACGCGTGTTACCTGTCCGGCCGCCTGCTGGCGTCGAAGGAGACCGGCATCGACTTCACGCTGTTTCCCGAGGTGCCGCCGTTCACGGTCGTTCAGGCGCTCGACCTCGACTACCTGCCCAAGGAGCCCGACCTGCTGGATCAGTCCTGACCCCATGATCCGCGCCACCCGCGTCATCCGCGCCGACGTTCTCGCCGGAGCCGAGATCGTCGACCGCATTGTGCTCGACCACGGCGACCGGCATCGCCGCCGCATGGCGATGCGCGGCGTCGGCGGGCTCGCCTTCCTGCTCGATCTGCCCGAGCCCATGGTGCTCGACGACGGCGACGCGCTGGCGCTGGAGGATGGGCGGCTCGTCTGGGTCGAGGCCGCGCCCGAGCGCCTGCTGGAGGTCCGGGCCGGGTCGGACCTCGCCCTGAAGCGGCTGATCTGGCATATCGGCAACCGGCACATCCCGGCCGAGATCACCGCGGACGCGGTGTTCATCGCCTTCGACCATGTGCTGGCCGAGATGGTGCGGGGCCTCGGCGGCAGCGCCGAGCCGGTCGAGCGCCCGTTCCGACCGGAAGGGGGCGCCTATGCCGGCGGCCACGCCCAGGCGCATGGCCATGATGTCGGCGACCCTGGCGAGCCCGCGGGCGGCCGCGCCCATCATCACGGCGACGGGCGCTACCACACCCATGATTGAGCGCATCCGGCTGATGGCGTGGCTGTCGCCGACCTACCCGGTCGGCGCCTACGCCTACTCGCACGGGCTCGAATGGGCGGTGGAGGCGGGCGACGTCGCCGACGAGGCGGGCATCTCCGGCTGGCTCGGCGACGTGATGGAGCACGGGGCCGGCCGCAACGACCTGATCCTGGCGGCCCACGCCCACCGCGCCGCGGCGGCGGCGGCTCTGCCGGACCTCGCCGGGATCAACGATCTCGCCCTGGCGCTGGCGCCGTCGCGCGAGCTTCACCTCGAGACGAGCCAGCAGGGCCGCAGCTTCCTCGACGCGACCCTGGCGGCTTGGCCGTGCCCACCCCTCGACGGGGTCGCCGGGGCGCTGCCGGGGGCGGTCGCCTACCCGGTCGCGGTCGGGGCCGCCGCGGGCGCGCACGGCATGGACCGGCCGGGGATGCTGGCCGCCTACGGACTCGCCTTCGTCCAGAACCTCGTCTCGGCCGCGTTGCGCGCCGCGCCGATCGGGCAGGCCGCGGGCACGCGGATCATCGCCGGCCTGAGCCCGCGCATCGCCGCGCTCGCCCAGCAGGCGGAGGCCTGCAGCCTCGACGACCTCGGCTCGGCGACGCTTCGCCTCGATCTCGGCTCGTTCCGGCACGAGACCCAGTATTCGCGGATCTTCCGCTCGTGATCCTCTGACGGAGCTTGCCCCCATGGCATCGAACAACGGACCCTTGCGCGTCGGCATCGGCGGGCCCGTCGGCTCGGGCAAGACCGCGCTGATGGAGCAGCTGTGCAAGCGCTTCCGCGACGCCTACGAGATCTGTGCGATCACCAACGACATCTACACCAAGGAGGATGCCCGCATCCTCACGGTGGCCGGCGCGCTCCCCGAGGAGCGGATTATGGGGGTCGAGACCGGGGGCTGCCCGCATACGGCGATCCGCGAGGACGCCTCGATCAACCTGGCGGCGGTGGCCGAGATGCGCCGGCGCTTCCCGAAGCTCGACCTGATCCTGATCGAGTCGGGCGGCGACAACCTCGCGGCGACCTTCTCGCCGGAGCTCGCCGACATCACCCTCTACGTCATCGACGTGGCGGGCGGCGAGAAGATCCCGCGCAAGGGCGGCCCCGGCATCACCCGCTCGGACCTGCTCATCGTCAACAAGACCGACCTCGCGCCGCTGGTCGGCGCCGATCTCGGGGTGATGGAGGCGGACACCCGGCGCATGCGCGGGCCGCGGCCCTACGTGTTCGCATCCCTGCGGGAGGGCGCGGGAGCCGACGCGGTCGCGCGCTTCGTCGTCGAGGCCGGCGGCCTCGGTGGGATGCCGTCGCGTTAGTGCTCGGCGTTGGCCGAGCGGGAGCGGGCCGTCCCCGGGCTCTGCGGGACGCCGACCATCAGCGCATCGAGGCGGCTCATGCGGGCGGAGAACTTCTGGTCGGTCTCGAGGGCGGCGCGGTCACGCGGGCTCAGCGGCTTCGACCGGGTGTCGCCGGCGTGAGCCGAGGCGATCGGCAGGGCGGCGAGGACGAGGGCGGCGATGCGCAGGGACGATGTCATGATCATCACTCCATGCCGGCTCGGCCGTTCACGCGCGAGCACGGGTCGGCCTTCGGCAGGACTTCAACGTAGGGGTGAACGTGCGGCCAAGCTGTGCGCTGTCGCACCGCGGCCGGCGACCGCGCGCATCTCGACAGCCGGATCGATCGATGCAAGGTTTCGTTCGGGATAGCGCCGGCCGGAGGCATCGTGTCCGCCGGCTGTGATGGAGCGGGCATGTCGCCGGAATTGCAGGAATCGCGTGCGGCCCTGATCCTGATCGCCGTCGTGGTCGTATCCGTTCTGATCTTCGGGGCCGTGACCCTGTTCAGCCAGATCGGCTGATCGTCCCCCCTCGTCCGGTCTCGAGCCTCGCCCGAGCGATGTCGGGAAACGAACGGGGCGACGTCTCGGCCTCGTCGGCCGGGCCTGCGCGCCTGCACTGGGCTCGAACAGCATTCCCAGCATCGGATAGCCCTGCATCCCCCAGGAATCGGTAGAATGCAGCGGTGTCGAGCCTGATCCGAGTGTTGAATTAACGCGTTGTTAATTCCATCTTGGGTTGTATATCGGCGGTTCCCAAGCGAAACTGCAACCGAACCGTGGAGGTCCTCCATGCGCTCAGAAACGATCGACCGGTCCCGCTCGCGGCCCGTCGACCTGACGGCGGCCCTGTCGGCCTCCGGCGTGGTCGGAACCTGGGCCTGGTCGGCCCAACCCGACCGCTGCATTCTGGATGCCGGGGCCGCCGACGTTCTGGCGGGAGACCATGCGATCGCCGGGCTGCCCGTGCCGTTCGAGCGGGCCAAGGCCCGCGTCCATCCCGACGACTTGCCGAAGCTGTCGCGCCACTTCAAGCGCCTGCGCCGCAGCGGGGGCCTGTTCGTCGCGGAATACCGCACCGTCTCGACCGCCGGCCGCGTCCGCCGGATCCTCGATCGCGGCCGGCTCGTCCGCAACGAGTCGGGGACCGTGCTGCACGGCCACGGGATCATCATCGACGTCACCGAGGGCGATCTCGACCTCGGCGCCTTCGCCGAGATCGAGCGGAAGGACCCCTCGGCGATCCTCGACACCGCCGCCGCCCACGCCTTGGCCTGCCGCGAGACGATCGATCAGCTCGACAACTCGGAGTTGCGTCTTCTCGTCGACGTGCTGCTCCTCAGCCTCGGCCAGCAGATCGCCGCCCTGTCGCGCGGGCCGGGGCGCGGGCACTGATCGTCGAACCGGCCGGTGCGGCGCGCGTGCCGCCGCGCCGCCGGCGAGGCCGGGCTTCGGCACATCGATCGTGCCGGGCCGGGCGTCCGGCAGGCGCCGGGCCGAAGCGGCGACGTGCTACTGTACCAGCACGGCCTGGTTGCACATTGTGCCGTCGACGGTGACGTCGGCGTAGCCGAGGCGCAGCCCCAGGATGCGCAGCGTCGTGTCGAGCACCATGTCGAGGGCCGGGGTCACCGCCATCAGCGCGGTCGACAGCAGCGGCCCGAGCAGGGGCGGCACGATCAACCCGTTGATCGAGAGCGACAGGCCCTGGACCAGGCTTCCGGTCAGCGATTGCGTCAGGCCGGTGGTGGACACGGTCTTAGTGACCTGCCGCGTGATCTCGTCGTCGGAGAAGGTTAGGGTCTGCGGCGCCGGGCTGGCGATGGTCGTTCGCGCCGTTCCCTGCACCGTCAGCAGCGGCAGCGCGATGAGGTTCGCGAACCGGCTCAGGTCGGGCGTGCCGGCGCCGACCGCGATGCTGCTGCGCGGGACGTTGGCGACGGCGAGGGTCGCGAGGCCGGGCTGCGCATCCACCGTCGCCTGCCGCCGGGTCGAGGCGGTCCAGGGGCAGGCGACCCCGCGCAGGGTCGCCGAGGCTTGCGCCGCCTCGAGATAGATCGGCAGGGTCACGGTTCCGAGGCCGAGCGGCGCGGTCAGCGTCGTCTCGAGCAGCATCCGCACCTGCGCGGTGTGGACCGTCGCGTTCGGCGTGCCCGGCTGGACGTAGCCGGAATCCTGGCGCCGCTCGCCGATCGCCAGCGTCAGCCGCGTGTTGAGCAGGCCCGGGACCGTCGCGCCGAGGTCGAGCGCGATCTGGTTCTGGCCGTTGGCGTTGGCGGCGATGTCGGAGATCACGTCCATCAGGCCGACGAGGGGGCCGGCCGCGCCCCGCGCCGGGGACAGGGCGGCCGCATCCCCGAGGTCGACGACCTGCGCCACGGGGATCAGCGCGCCGGCGTTGGGCAGCGCGCCCATCAGCTTCGTCAGCGCCGTCACCGCGGCGCCCGCCCCCGACGTGCCCTGTGCCGCGACCTTGAGGGCGGCGGTGAGCTGCCCGACGCTGGCGTTGGCGGCGACGAGGTCGGTGTAGTCCGCCGCCTGGAGGTTCAGGTTGGTCGCCAGCGCGTCGAGGAAGCGGAAGGCGTCGACCTGCATCGACAGCAGCGCGTTGTAGTCGAGGACGGAGAGCGAGAGCTTCGTCCCCAGCATCGCCCCGAGCAGGGCGTTGGCGATGCCGCCATCGAGCGCGGCCACGCCGGAGCCGATCGAGATGGCGGCGAACTGCGCGCTCGCGGCCGTGCCCGTCACCTGGATCGGCACGGTCTTGGGCAGGCCGAGCACCTGGGCGAAATGCACCGGCACCCCCGTCCGCAGCCCGACGCGGACGGCATTGGCGGGGCTGGCGCCGGCCTGGAACCGGCTGGCGGGCGCGATCCTGGCGTTGCCGGCGTAGCTCCCGGGCGAGACCGTCACCGTGGCGGCGGCGTAGCCGTTGTCGGCCAGCGAGCGGCGGGCGAGCGCGTCGGCCCCGCCGCCGCCGGCGGCGGCCAGCATCGCGGCGATGTCGACGGCACCCTGCGCCTTGCGCTTGGCCTGCACCACCATGCCGAGATCGATCCCGACCGCGGCCGCGCCCATCAGCGCGGTGGCCCCGAGCGCCACCAGAACCGCGACCGAGCCGCCCCGGGCCGATCGCAGGTCGCGCGCCCGGCGGCTCACAGCCCGCCCCGGCGCACGCTGACCGTGCTGGTGAAGATGTCCGGCGGCAGCGGGACCAGCTTGCCGAGGGACTTCAGCCCGAGCCCGGAGGAATCGTAGGTGAGCGTGACCGTGTAGACGGTGGCGTCGCTCGGGCTGGTGCCGACCGAGACCCCGACGCTGCCGGCCTTGAACATCGCGCTGGCGGCGAGGCTGCGCTGCACCACCGCCTGGGCGAGGGAGGCGCGCTCGCCGTCGCTGACGCCGGCGACCGAGGCGCGTGCCGCCTCCGCCGCGATCTCGCGCAGGGTGTGCGTGGCGCCGAGATAGATGCCGAAGGCGGAGATGCCGGCGAACAGCAGCAGCAGGAGCGGCGTGACCAGCGCGAACTCGACCGCCGCGTTTCCGCCGCGGCAGGCCGCCAGCCTTCCACCCCCGCGTCCCGCCCTCATTCCCATCGCACGCGATCCCATGAGCTTGCATCGCAAACCGGCTATGCAACCTACCGTATGGGTTTCGGCTTAAGGAAAGGTGTAAATACAATCCGGAGTTGTATATGCCGGTCTCAGGCTGCGGCGGCTTCGTCGCGCGCGGCCGTCAGCATCGCCGTGATCTCGTCGGCCGTGCGCGGCCGGCTGAACAGGAAGCCCTGCATCTCCTGGCAGCCCTCGGCCCGGACGGCGGCGAGCTGTTCCTCGGTCTCGATGCCCTCGACCAGCGTGGTGATGCCGAGGCTGGTGCCGAGGCTCACCAGGGCGCGGATGATCGCCCCGGCCTCGGTCGCCTTCCCGGCATCCTGGACGAAGGACCGGTCGATCTTGATCTTGTCGAAGGGGAAGCGGCGCAGGTAGGTCAGGCTCGAGTAGCCGGTCCCGAAATCGTCCATCGAGATGCGGATGCCGGTCCGGCGCAGCAGATGAAGGGTCTCGAGGTTGGCCTCGGTGTCGTCGAGCAGGACGCTCTCGGTGATCTCGAGCTCCAGCCGGTCGGACCGCAACCCGCTCGCTGCCAGGGCGAGCAGCACCGTCTGCGCGAAGGTGCGGTGGCGCAGCTGCACGGCCGAGACGTTGACGGCGACGCTGATCCCGGCCGGCCAGGCGACGGCGTCGCGGCAGGCCCGGTTCAGCACCCATTCCCCGAGGGCGACGATCAGCCCGGTCTCCTCGGCCACCGGGATGAAGGTGGCCGGCGGGATCAGCCCGCGCTCCGGATGGCGCCAGCGGACCAGGGCCTCCAGGCCGGTGACCCGGTTGCTGTCGAGGTTGACCAGCGGCTGGTAATGCACCTCGAACATCCCGTGCTTCAGGGCGTCGGCGAGGTCGCGCTCGATCGCGCGGCGGACCTCGGCGGTCTCGTCCATCGCCGCCTCGAACAGGCAGGCGGTGCCGCGGCCCTTGCCCTTGGCGTGGTAGAGCGCCGTGTCGGCGTTCTTGAGCAGGCGGTCGATGTCGTCGGCCGCCTCGTCGGCGATGGCGATGCCGACACTCATGCCGATCTCGACGGTGTAGCCGTCGAGATCGTAGGGCGTGCTCACCAGCTCGATCATCCGCTCGGCCAGGGCCAGCGCGCCGGCCGCGTCGGCGACGCGGTGCAGCACCGCGAACTCGTCCCCGCCGAGGCGCGCCACCAGGTCGCCGGTGCGGACCCGCGCGCAGAGCCGTTCGGACACCGCGCGCAGGAGCGCGTCGCCCGCGCCGTGCCCGTGCGTGTCGTTGACCGCCTTGAACCGGTCGAGGTCGAGGCAGAGGATCGCGAGCCGCGTGGTCTCGCCCGCACGCCGCGGCTTGCCGAGCATGCTGAGGCCGTGCTCGCGCAACGCCGTGCGGTTGGGCAGGTCGGTGAGCGCGTCGTGGCGCGCCATGTGCGCGATCCGCGCTTCGTTGCGGCGGCGCTCGGTGATGTCCTCGAAGGTCGAGACCCAGCCGCCGTCCTCGATCGTCCGATAGCACACGGCGAGGATCCGGCCGTCGGCGAGCTCGCGCTGGATCGGCTTCGGGTCCGGGTCGAGCAGGGCCTGGCGCGTGCCCTCGCACAGGGCGTCGACGGTGGTGCCTCCGCGATAGCAGCCGGCCCCCACCAGCATCGCGCAGATCTCGCGCTGGGACATCCCGATCCGCAGGGCCTCCGGTGCCAGGCCGAAGATCTCGCAATAGCGCTGGTTGTAGACGACGAGGCGTGCCGCCTCGTCGAACAGGCACAGGCCCTGGGTCATGTTGCTCAGCGCCGCCTCGAAGCGCTTGTTCTGCTCCACCAGGCTGGCGTGCGAGGTGCGCAGCTCCGCGAGCGCGTCGGCGAGGGCACTGCGCGCCTGGCCCTCGGAGCTGATGTCGGTGCCGGTGCCGCGATAGCCGCAAAAGGTCCCGTCCGGCGCGACGACGGGCTCGCCGCTGATGCGGAACCAGCGCACGTGGCCGTCGGGATGGGCGTAGGGATAGATGAAGCCGGTGAAGGCCTGCCGCCGGTCGAGCGCCGTGAAGTAGGGCTCCCAGAAGCTGCCGTCGCCGCCGTTCGCGGCGATCGTCATCCGCGACGTGCCGGTCAGCGCGCCGGCGGTTCGGCCGAGGAAGCGTTCCACCTCGGGAGACAGATAGGTGAAGTTCTGCGCGGCATCGGTCTGCCAGACCCAGTCGGAGTCGATCCTCGCGAGCTCTTCCAGGGTTTGAACGGGCATTCGGGCACCATCAGTCGTGATGCGACCCTCCACGACAGGGATTAAGATTTTATTCGCATTCCCTGCCGCGCGTGGGCGCATCGCCGCCGGAGCCCGACGCCCCTGAGCGCGTTTGACGCTGGCGCGCGACGCCGCCACCCGCGGGTCGCGATCGGCGAAGGTTGGAGCAAGGCCCATGTCGAGCGGTGGCGACGATCTGTTTCCCGGGTTCGAGGCGCTGTGGACCGAGGCCGCCTGGGGCAAGGCCTTCGCCCGCGTCGGCGGCCCGGCGGATGCGCCGCCGCTCCTGCTGCTCCACGGCTTCCCGCAGAGCCACGCGCTCTGGCACCGCATCGCCCCCGACCTCGCCCGCGACCACCGCGTGATCTGCCTCGACCTGCCGGGCTACGGCTGGTCGGCCGCTCCAGAGGGCGATCCGGCCCACGACGGCTACTCCAAGCGCCGGATCGGCGGGGCCATCGTCGCGCTGATGGAGCGGATCGGCCATGTCCGCTTCGCGCTCGCCGGGCACGATCGCGGCGCGCGGGTGGCCTACCGCCTCGCCCTGGACCAGCCCGCCCGCGTCTCGACGCTCGCGCTGCTCGACGTCGTGCCGACGGCGGTCCAGTGGGAGCGGATCGAGGCCGCGCCGGGCGCCAACCCGCACTGGCCGTTCCTCGCCGAGCCGGCCCCGAACCCGGAGACCGCGATCGGCAGGGATCCCGACGGCTATTTCCGGACGCTGATCGCCGGCTGGACGTCGGCCAAGGACCTCTCGGCGTTCGACCCGCGCGCGCTCGACCTCTATGCCCAGGCCTGGTCCGTGCCCGAGCGCATCCATGCGATGTGCGAGGATTACCGCGCGGGCGCCGGCCCCGACCGCGCGGCCGACCGGGCCGACATCGCCGCCGGGCGGACCTTGGCGATGCCGGTCCTCGTTCTCGCCAGCAGCCGCTACCTGGATCGCGACAAGCCGGAGACGGCGCTCGCGGCGTGGCGGCGGACGCTGGCCCCGAACGCGGTCGGCGCCGAGATCGAGTCCGGCCACTTCCTGGCCGAGGAGAACCCGGCCGCGACCCTCGCGGCGCTCCGCCCCTTCCTCGAGAATGAAGCTCCGCGCAAAGCGTAACACGGAGGGCGACGCCCGCCGTGGTTGCGCGGCCGCCCTTCGCCTAGCATGCGCCCCGGACCGCCCGAACGGCGGCCGATCGACAAGATCACGTCTTCCGGGAGGATACGCATGACCAAGGGACAGGTCCGTCTCGCGCTGGCGGTCGCGCTCGCCGCGCTCGCCGCACCCGCCGCCGCGCAGGGCTTCTCGGACGGCGTCGTGAAGATCGGTATCCTCAACGACCAGTCCGGCACCTACGCCGAGTTCGGCGGCCGCTCCTCGATCGAGGCGGCGCGGATGGCGGTCGAGGATTTCGGCGGCTCGATGAACGGGACGCCGATCGAGCTCGTCTCCGCCGACCACCAGAACAAGCCCGACATCGCGTCGGGCATCGCGCGGCAATGGTACGACCGCGACAACGTCGACGCGATCATGGAGCTGACGACCTCGTCGGTGGCGCTCGCGGTTCAGGGCCTGTCGAAGGACAAGCGCAAGATCACCATCACCACCGGCGCGGCCACCGCCGACCTCACCGGCAAGGCCTGCACGCCCTACGGCTATCACTGGGCCTACGACACCCACGCGCTCGCGGTCGGCACCGGCGGCGCCCTGGTGCAGCAGGGCGGCGACACCTGGTTCATGCTGACCGCCGACTACGCCTTCGGCTACTCGCTGGAAGCCGAGATCGCCCGCTACGTCACCTCGAAGGGCGGCAAGGTGCTGGGCAACGTCCGCCATCCGCTCTCGGCGCAGGACTTCTCCTCGTTCCTGCTCCAGGCGCAGGGCTCCGGCGCCAAGGTGATCGGGCTGGCCAATGCCGGCCTCGACACCTCCAACAGCATCAAGCAGGCCGCCGAGTTCGGCATCGTCGAGGGCGGGCAGCGGCTCGCGGCGCTGCTGTTCACCCTGGCGGAGGTAAAGGGTCTCGGCCTCAAGGTCGCGCAGGGCCTGACGCTCACCGAGGGCTGGTACTGGGACCTCACCGACGAGACCCGCGCCTTCGGGCAGCGCTTCATGAAGCGCACCGGCAAGATGCCCAACATGATCCACGTCGGCACCTATTCTGCGGTGCTGCAATACCTCAAGGCGGTGAAGGCCGCCGGGACCGACGAGACCGAGGCGGTCAACACGCTGCTGCACACGATGCCGGTCGACGACGTCTTCGCCAAGGGCGGCAAGGTGCTGCCGAACGGGCGCATGGTCCACGACATGTACCTGTTCGAGGTCAAGAAGCCCGCCGAATCCAAGGGCGAGTGGGACCTCTACAGGAAGCTCGCCACCGTGCCCGGACCGGAGGCCTTCGCCACCGCCGAGGCCAGCGGCTGCCCGCTGACGACGGCGGCGAAGTAGGACCGGAAAGCAGGGACGAAGCGGCCGGCCCGTGGCGGCCGACCCGTGGCGGCCGACCCGTGGCGGCCGACTCCCATCCCCCCCCCTGATCCTGAGGTGCGGCGCGAGCCGCCGCGAAGGAGACCTCGAAGGAGACCTTGAGGGATCGCGCGTCGGCGGGAGGCCTCCTTCGAGGGCCGCCGAGGCGGGCGCCTCAGGATGAGGCGGCGGGTGGGAGTGACCCTTGCCGAAGGCGCATCGGGGAGACTGTCGCGACGGCCGCCGCTCAGACGGCCATCAGGCGCAGAACGCCCTCGCCGCGGCGGTGGCCCACGGCGGTGACCGCGACCTCCGACAGGCGGCGATCGGCCACGAGCCCGGCGGCCAGGGCGGCCCCGAACGGCGCCGTCACCTCGAGGCCGTGGCCGATCAGGTCGCCCAGCGCATGGACCGGCCGGTCGGGCGCCAGGGCGGACAGGCGCGCGTGCTCCTCGCCGGTGATCGCCGCGACGCCGGTGGCGCCGGAGACGACCGCTTGCGCCTGCCCGATCCCGGCCTGCCGCCACAGGGCGTCGAGGCTGGTCGAGACGCTGCCGGGCGCGCGCCGGGTGCGGTCGCTCGCGACCGGTCCGAGGCGGGCGAGCGCCCGCGCCCCACGGGCCGCGGCGGTCTCGGCGGCTTCGAGCATCAGGAAGGCCGCGCAGCTGCCCAGGATGAACCCGGGTGCGTCGTCGCGGGCGAAGACCGCCGCGTAGTCGGGCTTGCGCAGGAAGCCGCCCATCTCGTGGACGACCATCACGTCCGGCCGCTCGGCGCTGTAGGACCCGCCGACCAGCATCGCGTCGATCTGGCCGGAGGCGATCCGCGCCTGGCCGATGCGCAGCGCGTCGACGCCGGCCGCCTCCTCGCCCATGAAGGTGCGCGACGCGCCGCTGACGCCGTGGACGATGGCGATGTTGCCGGCGAGCAGGTTCGAGAGCTGCGCCAGGAACAGCGTCGGCCGCAGGTCGTTCTGCAACCGTTCGTTGAGATAGGCGCCGGGATCGGCGGCATCGCGCAGGCCGGTGAGGATCGCCCCGTCGACCGCGTAGTCGCGCTCGCCGCCGCCGGCCGCGACCACGAGGTGGAGCGCCTGCTTGAAGGCGGCGTCGTCCTTCACGCCGGCCGAGTCGAGGGCGAGCCCGGCGGCGTAGACGCCGAGGCGCTGCCACGCCTCCATCTGCCGCTGGTCGGACTTCTTCGGGATCTGACCGTCCCAGGCGAGCGCCGGCGCCGGGTGGACGGGATAGGGCGCGAACGTCGTCGCGTCGGTCCGCGGCGGCGTGCCGGCCGCGAGCGCGTCGAGATGGGCGGCCAGGCCCTCGCCGGCACAGGAGACGAGGCCGATCCCGGTGACGACGACGGCGCGGCTCATGCGGGTTCTCCTGCCGGGGCCTCCGCCGGATCCCCGTCCATCACCAGGCCGATCTTCGCGGTGCGCGCGCGCATCAGCGCGTCGAGCCCGTCCGGGAACGGCATGGTGCGGAAGCGGAGCTCGGCATCGGCCAGGAGCTTGCCGTCGTGGCGGATCGCGGCCTTGGTCACGGCGTAGCCCGAGCCGTCATGCTCCAGGCTCGCGGTGACGCTGAGCGTCGCCCCGGGGCCGACGAAGGAGCGGAAGCGCGCCTTGTCCACCGCCATCAGGAACGGCATCTGCGCGAAGTTCAGGTGCGCGAGCACGAGGTAGCCCGAGGCCTGCGCCATCGTCTCGGTGAGCAGCACGCCAGGAACCAGCGGATGGCCGGGGAAGTGCCCTTCGAAGACCGGGCTCTCCATCGGCACCTGGGCCAGGGCCTCGATCCGGCCGGCGGCGCGGTCGAGGCTCACCACGGAATCGATCATCTCGAAATATTCGAGGCGCATGGGCTGCCGATCCGCAGGCTTTCGGAGGGTCGTTCGGTCCGGGCGTCGCCGCCCGGGTCTTGCCGGTGCCGGTCTCGGTGCCGAGACCCCGGGATCAGACCTTGGCGGCCTTCTCCGCGACCAGCGCGTCGATGCGGGCGCAGAGGTTCTTCAGCACGAAGTACTCCTCGGCCGGGACCTTGCCCTCGTTGACTTCCTGGGTCCAGCGCTCGAGCGGCAGCTTGATCCCGAAGGCCTTGTCGACGGCGAACGCGATGTCGAGGAAGGCGAGGCTGTCGATGCCGAGATCGTCGATCGCGTGGCTCTCGGGCGTGATCTTCTCGCGCGGGATGTCGGCGGTGTCGGCGATGATGTCGGCAACGCGCTCGAAGGTGGCGGTGCCGGTGCTGGGCTGGTCTGACATGCGTTCTCGCCGAATCGGGATTGGTGCGACGGGCCGCCGCCGGTGCTCGACGCGGCGCCCCCATCCGCACGGCCCAGTGGCGGAGGGCGCCGCGCGCCGCCCCGTCATGTGGCCGCGACCTCTACACGAGGGGGTCCGGCCCGGCAACCGTGCCGCCCCCGGGGCCCGGATTCCGCGTATGGCAAAGGTCCCGCGGCGGCCTACATGAGCGCGCGGCGGATCGCGCCGGAGGACCCGCCTGATGGACCAGACGCTTCGCACCGAACACGCGCCGCCGCTTCCGCCGGTGGAGAAGGCCAGGGGCCAGGGCGTCGCCCGCGTCGTGCTGGTGCTGGCGCTCGCCGCCCTCGGGCTCTGGATCCTGTCCGGCTTCCTGCCGGCGCTGGCCTGGGCGGTGGTGCTCGCGATCGCGCTGTGGCCGCTCTACGTGCGCGTCGAGCGGCGCTTCCCGCCGGGCGGACACAACGTCGTGCTCCCGCTTGTCGCGACGCTCCTTGTCGCCCTCGTCTTCCTCGCGCCGCTCGTTGTCCTCGGCATCCAGGCGGCGCGCGAGGCCCACGACGTCCTCGACTTCGTGCGCGCGGCCGAGAAGGACGGCATTCCCGTGCCGGACGTCGTCAACCACCTGCCCTACGGCGCGGCGCAGGCCTCGGCGTGGTGGAGCGCCAACCTCAGCCATCCGGATGCCGGCTCCGACATGCTGCGCAGGCTCGACAACGATTCGGTGATCGGGGTGTCGCGCAACGTCGGCAAGGAGGTCGTGCACCGCGTCGTGTTGTTCGGCTTCAGCCTGGTCGCGCTGTTCTTCCTGTTCCGCGACGGCCGCACCATCCGCGATCAGGTCCTCGTCGCCTGCAACCGCCTGTTCGGGCCGCGCGGCGAGCGGGTCGGCCGGCAGATGGTCGCCTCGGTGCATGGCACGGTCGACGGCCTCGTCCTCGTCGGCCTCGGCGAGGGCGTCGTGCTCGGCATCGTCTACTACTTCGCCGGCGTGCCGCACCCGGTGCTGCTCGGCGCGTTCACCGCGGTCGCCGCGATGATCCCGTTCGGCGCCGCGCTCGCCATCGCCATCGCGGCGCTGCTGCTGGTGGCCGCCGGCTCGGTGAAGGCGGCGGTGATCGTGGCCGTGGCCGGCTTCGTCGTGACGTTCGTGGCCGACCACTTCGTGCGCCCGGCGCTCATCGGCGGCACCACCAAGCTGCCGTTCCTGTGGGTGCTGCTCGGCATCCTCGGCGGGGTAGAGACCTTCCACCTGCTCGGCCTGTTCCTCGGCCCGGCGGTGATGGCGGCGCTGATGCTGCTGTGGCGCGAGTTCACGGTCGGCGCGGACGCGAAGGCCCCCTGACATGCGAACGGCCGCGGGATCCGAGATCCCGCGGCCGTTCGGACATGACCAGTCAGGCGCGGCGGCACGGACCCGCGTGCCGCCGGCGCCCGGGATCACATCGGCGGGGTGAGGCCGTCCTTGCCGACGGCGATCAGCTTGCCCTCGATCTTCGATCCGGCCTTGTCGACCACGGCGAAGATCTTCGATCCGGGCATCAGGATCGCCTTGTCGGCCGGCTCGAAGGCGACGATCGGCGCGGTCGGCGGCACCTCGATGGTCTTGGCCGCACCGTCCTTGCCGTAGCCGACGGTCAGCGTCTTGGTGCCGGAGGCGCCGGCCGTGTCGGCCTTCACCGTGCCGTTGGTCATCGCGCTCTTGACGCGCGGCGTGCCCGACTCGGCCTTGACGGTGCCGTTGGTCATCGAGCTCTTCACCGCCGTGCCGCCCGCGGCGGTGTGGTCGGTGATCGAATCCCAGCCGTAATGGCCCTCGCCGGTGCCGCGCATCGACTCGGGGAACAGCACCACCTCGAGCGCCGTCATCGGGTTCTCGCCCTTGGTCGCGGTGCCGATGAAGACGCCGTCCTTGATCTGGTCGAGGCTCGACTTCACCACCCAGGCGAACTTGGCGCCGCCGACGTCGATGGTCTCGTTCGCGCCGTCGACGGTCTTGATCGTCACCATGCCGCCGTCGGCCTTCTCGATCGTGCCGCGGACGCGCTCCAGCGCCTGGGCCGAGAGGGCGGCGCCGGACAGGGTCATCAGGCCGGCAAGGGCGAGGACATTCAGGGTCTTCATGGGGCATCTCCCGGTTGTGGTCGGGAGGTTATGGGGCGGCGGCGGCCGCAAAACACCCTTGCGCACAATCTATTCGCGGTCGCCGGCTCTTATTTGTGGCTCAGACGCGCATCGCCCGGCCGGCGCGCCCGGCCCGCATCATCCGCGGCGGCCGAGCTCGGCGACGTAGCTGCGCAGCAACGCCACCCGTCGCGGGCGGAAGCTGGTGCCGGCCGGTTCCGCCGCCGCGATGCGGTCGGCGCGGAACATGCGGAACGCCGCGCGCAGGCAGCACCAGGCCAGCACCGTCATCTTGTCGTCGAGGTAGACGATGGAGAGCGGCAGGATCGTCCGCACGGTCGTCGCTCCGTCCTTGTCGGCATAGCGGATGGTCACCGCCTCCTCGCGCCAGCACCCGGTGCGGATCGTCGTCATGTCGAAGGTCGCCGGGTAGCGCGTCCCGAAGCGGCGGACCTGCGACACCGCGTGGAGCAGGTGCTGCTCGCGCCGGTCGGACAGCGTCGCCGCGACCTTCGCCAGCACCGAGGCGGCGGCCTCCGCGAGCGCCGGGTCGCCCATGTGGCGGACCTCGCCGAGACCCAGCACCAGGGCCTCGATCTCAATCCGGTCGAAGGTCTGCGGCGGCAGCGCGACGTCCTCGACGAGGCGATAGCCGTAGCCGCGCTCGCCCTCGATCCCGGCGCCGGCTGTGCGCAGGCTGTCGATGTCGCGATAGATCGATCGCAGCGACACCCCGGTCTCCTCGGCCAGCCGGGCCGCCGTCACCGGCGCCGGCAGGACGCGCATCGCGTGGAGCAGTCGGAGAAGCCGGTCGGCTCGGGCCATCGTGCAACTGACGGAAACTGGCAGGAGACCTTGGCTAGACCATCCCCTGCCGACCCGCCAGCAGGAGATCGCCGTGATCACGCTCTACCATTCCCCCAACAGCCGCTCGACCCGCATCGTCGCCCTGCTCAAGGAGCTCGACGCCCTCGACGACGTCCGGATCGAGCGGGTGACCATCCCGCGCAGGGACGGGTCGGGGATCCGCGATCCCGGCAACCCGCATCCCGAGGGCAAGGTGCCTATGCTCGACCACGACGGCACGCTGGTCCGCGAATCGAGCGCCATCGTGCAGTACCTCGCCGAGCTGTTCCCGAAGGCCGGGCTCGCCGTCCCCCACGGGCACAGGCAGCGCGGCGCCTATCTCGGGTGGCTCGCCTGGTACGCGGGCGTGCTGGAGCCGGTTCTGGTCGTCGAGGCCGCCGGGCTGGATCACCCGTTCCTGACGCAGACGTTCCGGGACGGCGCGGAGGCCAGGGCACGCCTGGCCTCCGCACTCGCCGGCGGCCCGTTTCTGCTCGGGGACCGCTTCACCGCGGTCGACCTGCTGCTGCACTCGCCCTTCGCGTGGTTCGGCAAGCCCGGCGTGCCGGCCATCGATGCCTGGGTCGATCGTTGCACCGCGCGGCCCGGCGCCGCCTTCGCGGCGGCGTTCGACGCGGCGCAGGCGGCCGCCTGATCCGACCGGCACGCACCGCATGAAAAGAGCCGCCGCGGGACGGACCCGCGGCGGCTCGACGACGTGTCGTGAGGCCGGGCGACCCGAGGGCCGCCCGAACCGAGCTTCAGGCTGCGAGCGAGCGCAGCACGTAGGGCAGGATCCCGCCGTTGCGGAAGTATTCCAGCTCGTCCAGCGTATCGATGCGGCAGGTCAGCGGCACCTCCTGCTTGGTGCCGTCGGCCGCGGTGATCTCGGCCGTCAGGGTCTGGCGCGGCTTCAACTCGCCGGCGAGGCCCTTGATCGTGACGGTCTCGTCGCCCTTGAGCCCGAGCGAGGCCCACGAGGTCTCGCCCTGGAACACCAGCGGCACCACGCCCATGCCGACGAGGTTCGAGCGGTGGATGCGCTCGAAGCTCTCGGCCACGACCGCGCGCACGCCGAGCAGCTTCGTGCCCTTGGCCGCCCAGTCGCGCGACGAGCCGGTGCCGTACTCCTTGCCCGCGAAGACCACGAGCGGGGTGCCGGCTTCGGCGTATCTCTGCGCCGCGTCGTAGATGTACATCTGCTCGCCCGAGGGCTGGAACAGGGTCCAGCCGCCCTCGACCACCTGGCCGGCGGGATCGCGTACCATCTGGTTCTTGATGCGGATGTTGGCGAAGGTGCCGCGCATCATCACCTGATGGTTGCCGCGGCGGGTGCCGTACTGGTTGAAGTCCTGCACCCGGACCTGATGCTCCTGCAGGTAGGCGCCGGCGGGCGAGGCCGCGCGGATGTTGCCGGCCGGCGAGATGTGATCGGTGGTGATCGAGTCGAGGAACAGGCCGAGGATGCGGGCGTCCTGGATGTCGGTGATCGGCGCCGGCTCCTTCTGCATCCCCTCGAAGTAGGGCGGGTTCTGCACGTAGGTGGAGCCGCCGTTCCAGGCGAAGGTCTCGGCCTCGGTGACCTCGACCCCCTGCCAGTTCGCGTCGCCGGTGAAGACGTCGGCGTAGCGCGACTTGAACAGCGCCGAGGTGATGTTCGCCTCGATGAACTGCGCCACCTCGGCCGTCGTCGGCCAGATGTCCTTGAGGTAGACCGGCTGGCCGTCCGAGCCGGTGCCGAGCGGCTCGGTGGTGATGTCGATCTGCATCGAGCCGGCGAGGGCGTAGGCGACGACGAGCGGCGGCGAGGCGAGGTAGTTCGCCCGCACGTCGGGGTTCACGCGGCCCTCGAAGTTGCGGTTGCCCGAGAGCACCGCCGCGGCCACGACGTCGTTGTCGTTGATCGCCTTCGAGATCGCGGCCGGCAGCGGGCCGGAATTGCCGATGCAGGTGGTGCAGCCGAAGCCGACGAGGTTGAAGCCCAGCGCATCGAGCGGCTGCTGCAGCCCGGCCTTCTCGAGGTACTCGGCGACGACCTGCGAGCCCGGCGCCAGCGAGGTCTTCACCCAGGGCTTCGAGCGCAGGCCCTTGGCCACCGCGTTGCGGGCCAGCAGCCCGGCGCCGATCATCACCGACGGGTTCGAGGTGTTGGTGCAGCTCGTGATCGCCGCGATCACTATGTCGCCGTGGCCGATGTCGTAGTTCGCGCCCTCCACCGGGTAGCGCTTGGCGATGTCGGCCGCCTTGCGGAACTCGGTCTCCATCGAGCCGGCGAAGCCGGGCTTGGCGGCGTCGAGCAGCACCCGGTCCTGCGGGCGCTTGGGGCCGGCGAGCGAGGGCCGCACGTCGCCCATGTCGAGCGCGAGCGTGTCGGTGAAGACCGGGTCGGGGGTCTGGGCGTCGCGCCACATGCCCTGCGCCTTGGCGTAGGCCTCGACCAGCGCGATGCGCTCGTCGGTGCGGCCGGTGACCTTCAGGAAGTCGATGGTCTTGCGGTCGATCGGGAAGAAGCCGCAGGTCGCGCCGTATTCGGGCGCCATGTTCGAGATCGTGGCGCGGTCGGCCACCGCCATCTCGTCGAGGCCGGGGCCGTAGAACTCCACGAACTTGCCGACCACGCCCTTCTTGCGCAGCATCTGCGTGACGGTGAGCACGAGGTCGGTGGCGGTGGTGCCCTCGGGCAGCTTGCCGGAGAGCTTGAAGCCGACGACCTCGGGGATCAGCATGGACAGCGGCTGGCCGAGCATCGCGGCTTCCGCCTCGATGCCGCCGACGCCCCAGCCGAGCACGGCCATGCCGTTGACCATGGTGGTGTGCGAATCGGTGCCGACGAGCGAGTCGGGATAGGCGATCTCGGAGCCGTCCGAGGCGTCGGGGTCCCGCTTCGTCCACACGGTCTGCGACAGGTACTCGAGGTTGACCTGGTGGCAGATGCCGGTGCCGGGCGGGACCACGGAGAAGTTGTCGAACGCCGACTGGCCCCACTTGAGGAAGGTGTAGCGCTCGCCGTTGCGCTCGTATTCCAGCGCGACGTTGTCGGCCAGCGCCTTCGGCGTGCCGAACTCGTCGACGATCACCGAATGGTCGATCACGAGGTCGACCGGCACCAGCGGGTTGATCTTCTGCGGGTCGCCGCCGAGGGCCACCATCGCGTCGCGCATCGCGGCGAGGTCGACGACGGCGGGCACGCCGGTGAAGTCCTGCATCAGCACGCGGGAGGGGCGGAAGGCGATCTCGGTCTCGGTCTTGCCGCGGTTGTCGACCCAGGCGACCGTCGCCTCGATGTCGCCCTTCCTGACCGAACGGTCGTCCTCGTAGCGCAGGAGGTTCTCGAGGATCACCTTCATCGAGAACGGCAGGGCCGTGGAGTTGGCGAGCCCGTTCTTCTCGGCCTCGGGGATCGAGTAGTAGGTGTAGGTCTTGCCCGCCGCCTGAAGCGTCTGTCGGGACTTGAAGCTGTCGATGGAAGCCACGGCTGGTCTGATCCTCGCTGGCGTTTGTCGAACACGCGCAGGCATAACCCGCGCCACGAAACCGGTGTTCGGCCTGACTGCGCTCGCAGGGAGCGCGCGCCGCCCCGGGGGTGCCCGGGCAGGAGGGTGCGCGAGGAGCGAATTGGACGCTCGAAGGTCGCGCGGCGCAGCCTGGGGACCGTATAGAACGATTCGAATCTGCCCGCTACCGGGTCGCGGGTGACAGTGCCGCGAGGCTGTCCGCCCGCGTCCTCGGTCCCGTCCGGCTCAGGCGGCGGCTTCCGGCGCCGGGCCGCCGAAGCAGCGCCGCACCGCCGCCCAGAACGCGGCCTGCTCGTCCGCGGTGCAGCGCGCGACCCGCGCCTCCACCATCGCGCGGCCGGCGAGCGCGTCGGGATCCCGGGCCATCTCGGCTTCGGTGCGGACCCGCGGGTCGTTCACGCGCAGCTTCGCGGATTGCGACGGCTTGGTCATGGCGACATCCTCCGTGTCGGCGGTGCGTCCCGGCGTCCCACGATCGCGGAACGCCGCTTGCCCGATGACGGTGAGGTTGCGCGGCTCCTTCGTCTTGCGCAATCGGGCAAGGCGGCGCGGGTGCCGTGGGCTCGTCGTGCAAGAGGGCTTGGTGCCGAGAATGGACGGATGCGCGCCGCCATCGTAAGCCTGACGCGCCTCGGAGACTTCCATGCTCGCCCTCGACCTGCCGCCGGAGATCGAACGCCGCCTCGACGCCCTGGCCCGACGCACCGGCCGCAGCGCGGACGATCACGTGCGTGAGGCGATCCAGGACCACCTCGACGAGATCGAGGACGTCGAGCTCGCGGAGAGCCGGGTCGCAGCTCTGAAAAGCGGCGAGAGCCGGACCGTCACGCTGCAGGCGGTGATGGATCGGCATGGCTTGTCGGATTGAGTTCGAACGGTCCGCGGAACGCGAACTCGATAGGCTCGATCGTGAGGCCGCCGCGCGGATTCTCCGTTTCCTGCGGGATCGCCTGTCGCCCCTGGACGATCCGAGAAGCCTCGGTGAGGCGCTCAAAGGTTCGCGGCTGGGCGGCCTCTGGAAATATCGGGTCGGCGATTACCGGATCATCGCTGCGATCGACGACGCGACCGTCAGGGTCGTCGTGGTACGGATCGGCCACCGGCGCGCGATCTACCGGTAGATCGAAGCGTTTCATTCTCTGAACAGGCAACCTTCGTGCGGCTGACCGTCGATGCCCTCTGCTGCCGCCGCTCGGGGCGAAAAATCTTCTCCGGGCTGACCTTCGCCATCGGCCCGGGCGAGGCGATCACCGTCACCGGCCGCAACGGCGCGGGCAAGTCGAGCCTGCTCGCGATCCTGTCCGGGCGGCTGCGGCCGGATTCGGGCCGGCTCACCGTCCACGACATGGGCGAGGCGGCCCTGCCCGAGTGCCTGCACGCCGTCGGCCATCGCGACGGGCTGAAGAGCAGCCTGACGGCGGCCGAGAACCTCGCCTTCGCGCAAAGCCTTCTCGGGACGAAGCGGCTGAGCCCGCGGGCGGCGCTCGACCGGCTCGGCCTCGCCCACGCGCTCGACCTGCCGGTCGCCTACCTGTCCGCCGGGCAGCGGCGGCGGGTGGCGCTGGCGCGGCTCCTCGTCTGCGCGCGCCCGCTCTGGCTCCTCGACGAGCCGACGGCCGCCCTCGACACCGCCTCGCAGGGCGTGCTCGCCGGGCTGATGGCCGAGCACCGGGCGGCCGGCGGCCTCGTCATCGCCGCCACCCACCAGGCCCTCGGGCTCGAGGACGCGCGCAACCTCCACATCGCGCAGGCCGCCCCGCGGGCGCCCGAGCCGGCGGACGACGCGGAGGAGGCGTGGGCGTGATCCGCATCCTCGCAGCCCTCGTCGCCCGCGACCTGACGCTGGCCTCCCGCGTCGGCGGGTCGGGCATGCTGTCGCTGGTCTTCTTCCTGATGATCGTGGCGCTGGTGCCGTTCGCCCTCGGGCCGGACCTCAACCTGCTTTCGCGGATCGGCCCGGCCATCCTCTGGCTCTCGGCGGTGCTGGCGACGCTGATCGGCCTCGACCGGCTGTTTCAGGCCGACGAGGAGGACGGCTCGCTGGACCTGATGACCGCCGCGCCGGTGCCGCTCGAGATCGTGGTGCTGGCCAAGGTGATCGCGCACTGGATCACCACCGGGCTGCCCCTGGCGCTGGCCTCGCCGCTGTTCGGCCTGCTCGTCGCGCTCGACGGGACCGCCATGGCCGCGACCGCCCTGACGCTGCTCGTCGGCACGCCGGCGCTGACCTTCGTCGGCGCGGTCGGCGCGGCGCTCACCGCCTCGATCCGCCGGGGCGGCCTGATCCTCGCCGTGCTGGTGCTGCCCTTGATGATCCCGACGCTGATCTTCGGCGTCTCGGCCGCGCAGTCGGCCCTCGGCGGCACCGTCCCCTTCGCCACCCCGCTGATGATCCTGTCCGGCCTCAGCCTGATCGCCGCGCTGGTCGGCACCTTCGCGGCGGCGGCGGCCCTGCGCTGGTCGGAATAGAGGGCGGGACGCTCGCACAAGAGATCGGAACGGTCGTGCAATTTCCTTTGCGCCGCACTGCCTTATCAGACGGCTGGCAGCGGCGGCGCGACGGGTTCGGCCGCCCTGTCAAGCTCGATGGGGACGTAACGATGAAGACCCTGATGTCCGCGCTGCTCCTGACGCTCCTCGCGACCGCTCCCGCCGCCGCGGCCGGCGCCTTCGCCGTGGACACCGAGGAGGGCCAGAAGGCCGGCGACGAGGGCTACGGCATCGGCTGGGGCGATTCGCGCGAGGCCGCGGGCGCCGCCGCGATGCGCCAATGCGCCAAGATGGGCAACGACAACTGCAAGGTCGTCGCCCGCTTCGACGCCTGCGGCGCCTACGTCTCCAATCGCACCACCTACGGCGTGGGCTGGGGCCGGACCGAGGCCGCCGCCAAGGAGATGGCCTTCGACAAGTGCCCCAGCTGCAAGCTCGTCCTCTCCGAGTGCGAATGACCGTTCCACCCTGCGACGCCGCACGACGGATCGGCGGCTTGCCGAGGTGATCGATCGCCGCGTCGGCCGACCGGGCTCACCGGACGGCGCATGCGGCGACATCGACGCCTGCGCGCGTCGAGGGCTCATGCCGCCGGTGCCCGCGCCGAGCGAGGCTGCGCCAGACGTGCGCATTGCCGCTGCACCGCACCCCGGGCTAAGACATCGCCCATGTCGACGCCCCTGTGGACGCGCCTGTCCAACCCGAGTCACTTCATGCGCTGGTCCGGCACGCTGGTGCCGTGGCTCGCCGCGATCTCGACCGCGATCCTCGCGCTCGGGCTCTACCTGTCCTGGTTCGTCGCCCCGCCCGACTACCAGCAGGGCGAGACCGTGCGGATCATGTTCATCCACGTGCCGGCGGCCTGGCTCGGGGTGTTCTTCTACGCGTCGATGAGCCTGTCGGCGATCGGCACCCTGGTCTGGCGCCATCCGCTCGCCGACGTGGCGCAGCGCGCCGCCGCGCCGATCGGGGCGGCCTTCACCCTGATCTGCCTCGTCACCGGCTCGCTCTGGGGCAAGCCGATGTGGGGCACCTACTGGGTCTGGGACGCGCGGCTCACCTCGATGCTGATCCTGTTCCTGATCTACTGCGGCATCATCGCCCTGTGGCGGACGATGGAGGACCCGAACCGGGCCGCCCGCTCCGTCGCGATCCTGACGCTCGTCGGCGCGATCAACCTGCCGATCATCAAGTTCTCGGTGAACTGGTGGTCGACCCTGCACCAGCCGGCCTCGATCCTGCGCATGGGCGGCTCGACCATCGACCCGTCGATGCTCTACCCGCTGCTGGTGATGATCGGCGCCGCCACCCTCGGCGGCACCACCCTGCACCTCTATGCCATGCGGACCGAGATCATGCGCCGGCGCGTGCGGACCCTGACGATCCGCGAGGCCGAGCGCCTCGATGCCGGGTCGACCGTGACGACCTCGGACGCCGGGCGCGACCTGCCGCTCGGCCAGGCCGTCTGATCGCGAGACGCGCCCGCGTGCGGCGCGCCCCGCATCCCGGAAGGAGACGCGGCCCATGAAGACGGTGAGAACCTGCCTCTGGTTCGGCACCGATGCGGAGGCGGCGGTGCGCCGCTATGTCGGGCTCGTGCCCGATTCCCGCATCGATCACATCCAGCGCGCGCCGAGCGCGTGGCCGGGCGGCGCCGCGGGCGACGTGATCCTCGTCGCGTTCACCCTCGGCGGCCAGAGCTTCCAGGCGCTGAACGGCGGCACGCCGGTCGAGTACGGCACGGCGGCGTCGATCTCCGTCTCCTGCGCCGATCAGGCCGAGGTCGACCGGCTCTGGGCGGGCCTGACCGCCGACGGCGGCACCGCGATCATGTGCGGCTGGCTCCGCGACCGCTGGGGCATTCCCTGGCAGGTTGTGCCGGAGGTGCTTCCCCGCCTCCTGGCCGACCCGGACCCCGCCGTGTCCGCCAGGGTCTTCTCGGCCATGCAGGGCATGATCAAGCTGGACGTCGCCGCCCTCGAGCGGGCGGCCCACGCATGAAACCGATCCGGATCGCCTGAACCCATGACCTTCGACCTCGGCAGCCACGGCGGCTTCATCCTCGCCTCCTACGCGTTCACCGCCCTGGTGATGGCGGCCCTCGTCCTCAACGCGATCCGCGACCGGCGGGCCCAGAGGCGGGCGCTGGCCCAGCTCCAGCCGGAGGATCGCCGGTGAGCGTCGAGGCCCCTCCGGAGCCGGTCCGCCGCTCGCTCCTCGTCGTCGTCCCGGTGCTGGCCTTCGCGGTGCTGGCCGGCGTGTTCTTCCTGCGCCTGCGCTCCGGCGTCGATCCGGCCGCCCTCCCCTCCGCGCTGATCGGCAAGCCGGTGCCGAGCTTCGCGCTCCCGGCGGTGCCCGGCCTGACCGCGGACGGCAAGCCGGTGCCGGGCCTGTCGAGCGCCGACCTGAAGGGCGGCGTCACGGTGCTCAACGTCTGGGCCTCGTGGTGCGCGCCGTGCCAGGTCGAGCATCCGATGCTGATGCGGCTGGCGCGCGAGCCCGGCATCCGGCTCGTCGGGATCGACTACAAGGACGCGGCCGAGAACGGGCGCCGCTTCCTCGCCAAGAACGGCGTCCCGTTCCAGGCGGTGGGCCACGACGAAACCGGCCGCGTCGGCATCGATTTCGGGGTCTACGGCGTGCCCGAGACCTTCATCATCGGCCCGGACGGCGTGATCCGCGACAAGCTCGTCGGCATCGTCACGCCGGAGAACCTCGCGGACGTGATCGCCAAGATCCGGGCGGCCGGGAAGGTGGCCGCGAAGTAGGAAGGGACGGTCCTCACCGGCCCGGGCGGGCCGTCCGCCGAGCCGGCGGCGCCGGTTCGGCTTGCGCCCGATTCAAGCGTCGGTCTTCTTGCGCTCGTAGCGCGTGAGCAGGGGCGTCTGGGCCAGCGCGAACACCACGGTCAGCGGCATGATGCCGAAGACCTTGAAGTTCACCCAGAAATCCTCGCTCTGGGTCCGCCACACCACCTCGTTGATCAGTGCCAGCGCGAGGAAGAACAGGCCCCAGCGGAAGGTCAGCTTCCGCCATCCCTCCTCGGTGAGCGAGAACACCGAGTCGAGCACCACCGAGAGCAGGGACTTGCCGAAGGCGAGCCCGCCGAGCAGCACCAGGCCGAACAGGGTGTTCACGATGGTGGGCTTCACCATGATGAAGGTCTTGTCCTGCAGATAGAGGGTCAACCCGCCGAACACGACCACCACCACGCCCGAGACCATCGGCATGATCGGCAGCCGGCGCACCAGGGCGAAGTGCACGGCGAGCGCCAGCACCGTCGCCGCGATGAACACCCCGGTCGCCACGAACAGCTTCTGATCGGCGGCGACGCCGAAGCGCTCGGCATAGGCGTTGCCGAGGAAGAAGATCACCAGCGGCCCCATCTCCAGGGCGAGCTTCAGGGCCGGCGGCAGGTGGCGGTGCGGGGGGACGGATTCGATCTGCATGCGTCTGGCCAGGGAATCCGAGCGGTCCGTCACGTCCCCGAACGGTCCGTCACGTGAGGGCGTCTCTATCGACGGGGAATGGTGAGGTCTACCGGAGGCGATCGGCCTCAGCCCTTCTCCAACCCCGCGATCGCCCGCGCGAAGTCCCGTGCCGCGAACGGCTCCAGGTCGTCGACGCCCTCGCCGACGCCGATGAAGTGGATCGGAAGGCCGAACTTCGCGGCGAGCGCGATCAGGATGCCGCCGCGCGCGGTGCCGTCGAGCTTGGTCATCACCAGGCCCGAGACCGGCGCGGCCTTGGAGAACAGCTCGACCTGCGACAGCGCGTTCTGGCCGACGGTGGCGTCGAGCACCAGCAGCGTGGCGTGCGGCGCTTCCGGGTCGCTCTTGCGCAGCACGCGGATGATCTTCTCGAGCTCCGCCATCAGGCCGGCCTTGTTCTGGAGCCGGCCGGCGGTGTCGATCAGGAGCACGTCGGTGCCCTCGGCCTTGGCGCGCTTCAGGGCGTCGAAGGCCAGGCCCGCCGCGTCCGCGCCCTGCGCCCCGCTCACCACCGGCGTGCCGGTGCGCGCACCCCAGACCTTGAGCTGCTCGATCGCGGCCGCGCGGAAGGTGTCGCCCGCCGCCAGCATCACCGAGCGCCCTTCCGCCTTGAGGCTGAGGGAAAGCTTGCCCAGCGTCGTGGTCTTGCCGGCGCCGTTCACGCCGATCATCAGGACCACGAACGGCTTCTTGGCGGCGTCGATCACTAGGGGCTTGGCCACCGGCTCCAGCGCGCGCTCGACCTCGGTCGCCAGGATCGCCCGGACCTCGTCGGGGGAGATGCCCTTCTCGTAGCGGCCCTTGCCGACGGCCTCCGAGATCCGCGTCGCGGTCTCGACGCCGAAATCCGCCTGGATCAGCGCGTCCTCCAGGTCCTCCAGGGTGTTGGCGTCGAGCTTGCGCTTGGTGAACAACCCGGTGACGCGGTCGGACAGGGCCGAGGAGGTCCGCTTCATGCCCGAGGTCAGCCGGGTCCACCAGCCGCGCTTCTCCGGCTCCGCCTCGGCCGGCGCCGCGTCGTTGACGGCGTCGTGGGCGAGGGAGGCGGCGACGTCGACCGGCTGGATGTCGGGCGCGCTGGCCGCCGCACCGGTCTCGGTCTCGGTCCCGGTCGCCGGTTCCCGGGCGACGGTGGTGGCGTCGGCCGGCCCCGCGCCGTGGGCGGAGTCGTCGCCCGCGGTGCCCGCCGGCGGCGTCTCGGGCTCGCCCTCGATCGGTTGCAGGTCTGCGCCCTCGGTCGCGTCGGGCACCGCGTTGCGGTTGGGGTCGACCGGCGACGGCTCGGCCGGCGGCAGCGGCACGTGCGCCACGTCGTCGGCGCCGGTGGCGAAGTCCGGCTGGCCCTCCGCCGGCGAGGCGGGCGAGTCCGCCGGCGGCTCGGGGGCTTCGGTCGCGCCCTTGCGCCCGAACAGGCGGCCGAACCAGCCCGGCTTCTCGTCTTGACTCATGTCGTCCTTGCTCCCGCGCCCCGGCACCGTTAGCCGGGAGGCATGTCGTCGCCCGCCGCTATCCACCCTGACATAGGCGCGCGCCTGCTCTACCGCGATGCCCTGGTCCTCGTCATCGACAAGCCTGCGGGTTTGCCGGTGCATCCGGGCCCGAAGGGCGGCGAGACCCTGACCGACCACCTCGACGGGCTGCGCTTCGGCCTGCCGCGGCGCCCGGAGGCCGCGCACCGGCTCGACCGCGACACCTCCGGCTGCCTCGCGCTCGGGCGCCACGCGCAGGCGCTCGCCCGCCTGAACAAGCTGTTCGCCGACGGGCGGGCCCGGAAGGCGTACTGGGCCCTGGTCGAGGGCGGCCCGACGGAGGAGACCGGAAGCGTCGACCTGCCGCTCGCCCGGCGCTCGAGCGATCCGCGCTCGTGGTGGATGAAGGCGGATCCCGCCGGCGATCCGTCGCTGACGCATTGGCGCGTGCTCGGCCGGTCCGGGAGCCAGGCCTGGCTCGAGCTCGTGCCGGTCACCGGCCGCACCCATCAGCTTCGCGTCCACTGCGCCGCATCGGGGTTTCCGATCGTCGGGGACCCGATCTACGGCACCGCGCCGCGCCACGGCGGACCCGGCCTGCAGCTCCATGCCCGGCAGCTCGCCCTGCCGCTCTACCCGAAGAAGCCGCCGGTCGTCGCCGAGGCGCCGGCGCCGGAGCACATGCGGAGCGGGCTCCTCGCCTGCGGCTGGACCGCCTGAGCGGGCGGGGTGCGCAGCCGACGGCCTGCGATCAGGCGGCGAGCAGCGCCCGGCCGTCGTGGCCCAGGATCGCTACCGTCCGGATCGTGCCCGGCTCCGCCGTGAGCCGCACCGGCGTGAAGCCTTCCGTGCGGCCGATGCCGCCGCGCTCGGCCAGCACCCGGTGCGAGCGCCCGACCTCGCCGTCGAGGTGGCGGACGAGGGCTGCCGCGCCCGCCGCGCGCAGGCGGGCGGCGCGCCCCCGGACGATCTCGGGGGCCACGGGCGGCATCCGCGCGGCCGGGGTGCCCGGCCGGGGCGAATACGGGAAGACGTGGAGATGCGTCAGGCCGCATTCCGCGACGAGGTCGAGGGAGCGGGCGAACTGGTCCTCGGTCTCGGTCGGGAAGCCGGCGATCAGGTCGGCGCCGAACACCGCGTCCGGCCGCAACCGCCGCACCTCCCGGCAGAAGCGGATCGCGTCGGACCGCGCATGGCGCCGCTTCATCCGCTTCAGCACGAGGTCGTCGCCGGCCTGCAGCGACAGGTGCAGGTGCGGCATCAGCCGGGGCTCGTCGGCGAGCGCGCGCATCAGGGCGTCGTCGGCCTCGATCGAGTCGATCGAGGACAGGCGCAGGCGCGCGAGGTCCGGCACCGCGGCGAGGATCGCCAGCACCAGCGTGCCGAGGCTTTCGGACGCGCCGGCGAGGTCGCGGCCGTAGGCGGTGAGGTCGACGCCGGTGAGCACGACCTCGCGGCCGCCATGGGCGACGATGCGCGCCACCTGATCGATCACCGCCGCGGGCGCCACCGAGCGCGAGTGCCCGCGCCCGAACGGGATGACGCAGAAGGTGCAGCGGTGGTCGCAGCCGTTCTGCACGGGGACGAAGGCGCGGGTGTGCCCGGCCACGCCCGCGATCCGCGTCGGCGCGGCGTGGCGGGCGGCGAACACGTCGCCCACGGCATCGCGCGGACGGTCGGGGTCCGGCCCCCATGCGGCGGGGGAGAGCTTGTCGCCGTTGCCGACGAGGCGGGCGACCTCGGGCATCGCGGCGTAGGCCGCGGTCTCGATCTGCGCGCCGCAGCCGGTGACGACGATCTCGGCGCCCGGCCGCTCGCGGTGCAGGCGGCGGATCGCCTTGCGCGCCTGCCGCCCGGCTTCCGTCGTGACGGCGCAGGTGTTGACCACGACGAGGTCGCGGTCGCGCGATGCCGCCTCGGCATGGCCGCGCATCACCTCGGCTTCGACGGTGTTCAGCCGGCAGCCGAAGGTCAGCGTCTCGACCGCCATCAGGCGGCGTCCTGCGTGAACAATTCGGGGGCGAAGCGGCCTTCGGCGACGAGGCAGACCGGGCCGGTCATCAGCACGTGGTCGTCGGCGCGCCACTCCACGAACAGCTCGCCGCCGGGCAGGCTCACGGTGGCCTGCCGGCCGATCATCCGCAGGCGCGAGGCGGCGACCACGGCGGCGCAGGCGGCCGTCCCGCAGGCGAGCGTCAGCCCGGCGCCGCGCTCCCAGACCCGGAGCTTGATCGCTTCCCGCCCCCGGACCTGCGCGATCGAGATGTTGGCGCGCTCAGGGAAGATCGGGTGGTTCTCCAGCATCGGGCCGATCTGCCCGAGGTCGAACGTGTCCGGGTCGCGGTCGGTGAAGAACACCGCGTGCGGGTTGCCCATGTTCACCGCGCCCGGCGAATGCAGGATCGGGTCGTCGATCGGCCCGATCTGCAGCTCGATCCGCCGCGTGTCGGGAAAGGGGTCGCGCAGCGGGATCTCGTTCCAGGCGAGCCGGGGGCGGCCCATGTCGACGGTGAAGGAGCGCTCGGCGACGCGCTTCACCTCGACGCGGCCGGCATCGGTCTCCAGGACCAGCCGCCCGGTCTCGACGGGGCGCGCCATGGCCGGGTCGTCGAGCATCGCGTAGGCGACGCAGCGGGTGCCGTTGCCGCAGGCGCCCGATTCCGAGCCGTCGGTGTTGTAGATCCGCATGAACGCGTCGGTGCCGCGGCTTCGCGGATCGTGCAGCACCATCAGCTGGTCGAAGCTCGAGGACGGGTCGGCCGCGATGGCGCGCGCCTCGGCGGCGGCGACGCGGACGCCGCTGCCGCGCAGGTCCAGCACCACGATCGCGTTGCCGGCGCCGTGCATCTTCAGGAAGCGTCTGTGGGCGAGTGCGCTCATGCGGCCATGGTGGTTCGAGCTGCGTCGTCGCGGGATGCGGGGTCAGACCTCCGAACGGCCCGTCGTCGAGGCCCCGTATATGGCAAGGCCGGCATCCGACGCGAGGGGCGGCTCCGCGCGTGTTGGAGCGTGGCAGATCCGCCGCGCCCGCACGCCGCGCTTCGGGAACCTGCATCGACGGCCTCGCGAAGACCGGTGTTCGTCACTACGTTCGGGCGTGACGGGACCGTGCCGATTCGGTCCGCGGCGGCCTTCGGTCGTCGCCTCGATGCCTTTGCCGGAGCGCTGCCTTGACCCGCCCTCGCCTCACGCTCGCCGCCGGCCTTCTCGGCGCCGCCGTCCTTCCCGTCCTGGCCTTGCCGGTCCTGGCCGAGCAGCCCCCGCCGCCGGCCTCGACGGCGCCCTCGCCCGCGGTGACGGACCCGCTCCCGACCACGACCGCGCCGAACCCGCCCGCCGATCCGAACAAGTCGTCCGCGCCCGCGCCCGAGAAGGCGATCACGTCGCCGACCCTGCCGTCGGCGCCCGCTCCCGCGCCGGCACCGCCTCAGGCGCAGGCACCGTCCCCGGCTCCGGCCTCCGGGCGGAAGACCCTGGTGGAGACCCCGGCCAACGCCGACGACGTCGACGCGGTGACGCTGCCGGCCAAGCCCGCCGCGATCCTGTCCGGCAAGGCGAAGTGGGAGGAGGCTGTGCCGAGCCTGAAGGAGGCCTTCGCCAAGATCGAGGCGGACCTCGCCAAGGCTGGCATCGCCGCGACCGGGCGCCCGCTCGCGGTCTTCACCCGCACCGACGACGACGGCTTCGTCTACGAGGCGATGATCCCGGTGGCCTCCGCCCCCGAGCCCGCGCCGAGCGCCGCCGACGGCCTGCACTTCGGCACGACGCCCTCCGGCAAGGCCCTGCGCTTCCCACACAAGGGCTCCTACGACGACATCGACGGCACCTACGAGACCCTGACGACCTACCTCGACGCCAAGGACATCGTCGTCCAGGACCGCTTCATCGAGGAGTACGTCACCGACCTCAACGACAAGGCCGACGACAAGCTCGACGTGAACATCTACGCGCTGACGCGGTAACGTCGACGCGCCGACGCGGGGGACCTGCGACGTCGCACGGGCGGAACCGGCGGGAATCCTCGCGGATTCCGCCCTCATGCCCAGCGCGAACCGCCACGACCTCTTCGCCGCCGAACGTCCGCCGCGCCCCACCGCCGCGGTCCCAGAGGACGCGCCCGCCGACCTCGCGGCGAAGGCGCTCGAGATCCACCGCAGGCTGTGCCCGGTCTACGGCTGCCCGATCCCGTATTTCCACAGCCTCGACCCGCTTTCGGAGCTGGTGTCGTCGCTGCTCTCGCACCGCACCCGCAACGCCGATTCGGGCCGCGCGTTCAAGGCGCTGCGCGCCCGCTATCCCGACTGGGCGGACATGCTCGTCGCGCCGGTGGAGGCGATCGAGGACACCATCCGCGGCGTGACCTGGCCGGAGCTGAAGGCGCCGCGCATCCAGGCCGTGCTCCGGGCGGTCGAGGCGCGCCGCGGCAGCCTGTCCCTCGCCTTCCTGGCCGACATGCCGATCGAGGCGGCGCGCACCTGGCTCGAGGCGATCCCCGGGGTCGGGCCGAAGACCAGCGCGGCGGTGCTGTCGTTCTCGGTGCTGCGCATGGCGGCGCTGCCGGTGGACAGCCACCACCACCGCGTCGCCCAGCGCCTCGGGCTGATCGGCGCGAAGGTGGATGTCGGCCCCTCGCACCCGATCCTGCGGGCGCAGCTTCCGGCCGACTGGTCGGCGCAGGACCTCTACGACAACCACGAGATCCTGATGCTGCACGGCCAGCAGGTCTGCCACCACCGCAAGCCCGCCTGCGGCCGCTGCGTGCTGCTCGACCTCTGCCCGAGCGCGCAAGGCGCCTATCGCGAGCCCTAGCAGCCCTCGCCTTGACCGGTTCGTCCCCCGGGTGCCAGAAACCCGGCCTTCCAGGGACGCGAGATCGCCTCGGCCCGGCATTCGAGGGACCGCGCCGATGGCCGCGTTCAAGGAACTGGTGTTCTCGGGCGTGCAGCCGACGGGCAACCTGCATCTCGGCAACTACCTCGGCGCGATCAAGCGCTTCGTCGAGATGCAGGCGCGCGAGGCGCAGTGTCTGTACTGCGTCGTCGACCTGCACGCGATCACCCTGTGGCAGGACCCGGAGGCGCTCAAAGGCCAGATCCGCGAGGTCACGGCCGCCTTCCTGGCCGCCGGCATCGATCCGAAGCGCTCGATCGTGTTCAACCAGAGCCAGGTGCCGCAGCACGCCGAGCTCGCCTGGGTTTTCAACTGCGTCGCGCGGCTCGGCTGGCTCAACCGGATGACCCAGTTCAAGGACAAGGCCGGCAAGGACCGCGAGGCGGCCTCGATCGGCCTGTACGACTATCCTGTGCTGATGGCGGCTGACATCCTGGCCTACCGCGCGACGCACGTGCCGGTGGGCGAGGACCAGAAGCAGCACCTCGAATTGACCCGCGACATCGCGCAGAAGTTCAACACCGACTTCGCCGGCTCGATCGCCGCGCACGGGCACGATGCGGGCGCCGGGTTCTTCCCGATCACCGAGCCGCTGATCGGGGGACCTGCCGCCCGCGTGATGAGCCTGCGCGACGGCACCAAGAAGATGTCGAAGTCCGATGCCTCGGACAATTCGCGCATCAACCTCACCGACGATGCCGACGCGATCGCCAGCAAGGTGCGCCGGGCCAAGACCGACCCGGACGCCCTCCCCTCGGAGGTCGCGGGCCTCGCCGGCCGGCCGGAGGCCGACAACCTCGTCGGCATCTTCGCCGGGCTCAACGGCACGACGCGCGACGCGGTGCTGGCCGATCACGGCGGCGCGCAGTTCTCCGCCTTCAAGGGCGCGCTGGTCGAGCTCGCCGTCGAGACGCTGGCGCCGATCGCCACCGAGATGAAGCGCCTGACCGCCGACACCGCCCACATCGACGCGGTGCTGGCCGACGGCGCCGAGCGCGCCGAGGCGATCGCCGCGCCGACCCTCGACGCGGTCAAGGACATCGTCGGCTTCGTCCGCCGCACCCGGCTGCGGAGCGTGTGATGGCGATCCGGGCGCTGGTCTTCGACGTCTTCGGCACGCTCGTGGATTGGCGCTCGGGCGTCGCGCGGGAGGCGGAGCGGCTGCTCGCGCCCTACGCGGCGGCGCTCGACGGCGGCGCCTTCGCCGATGCGTGGCGGGCGCGCTACGGGCCGTCGATGGAGACGGTGCGGTCGGGCGCCCGCGCCTACGTCGACCTCGACGCGCTGCAGGGCGAGTCGCTGCCGGAGGTGCTCGCCGCCTTCGGGATCGCCGGGGTTCCCGAGGCCGTCCGGGCCGAGCTCGTCCAGGCCTGGCATCGGCTCGACGCCTGGCCGGAGGTGCCGGAGGCGCTGGCGCGCCTGCGGATCGGCCACCTGCTCGCGCCGGTCTCGAACGGGCCTGTCCGGCTGATGGTCGACCTGGCGCGGCGCAACAGGCTGGGGTTCGATGCGATCCTCGGCGCAGGCTATTCCCGCGACTACAAGCCGAAGCCGACCCTTTATCGCGACGCCGTCGCGGCTTTCGGCTTCGCGGCCTCCGAGACCCTGATGGTCGCGGCGCATTCGAGCGATCTCGCGGCGGCCGCGCAGCACGGGCTGGCGACCGCCCACGTCGCCCGTCCGCGCGAGCACGGGCCGGCCGGCGGCGAGACGGCGCCGAGCGTGCCGGTGACCTTCGCGGCCGCCGACCTCGCCGACCTCGCGCGCCAGCTCGGCGCCTGAGGCCTAAGCCTCGCCGCGGGCGACCAGCGCCTGGTATTCCGGAACCTCCAGGCGGCCTTCCTTGGCGACGCGGGCCTTGTCCGCGTCGGAGATCACGTCGCCGGCGAGATCGAGGCGCTTCCACGCGGCCAGCGGCGTCTCCCTGCCGGGGGTGGGGACGTACTTGTTCTGCGCGACCTTCTCGTACTTGTGGATGTAGCGCGGGCAGTTGACCCAGATCTTCACCACGTCGACGCGCACGAGGTACTTGGCCTCGGTGTAGCGCGCCATCAGCGGGTCGTCGCGCAGCAGCGTGGCGGTGCCCTGAACGCGGATGCGGTGCGGCGTCTCGAAGTCGATGAACAGCAGCCCGACCTTGGCCTGCCCCTCGATGTTGCCCATCGAATAGAACATCCCGTTGCCGTCGAAGCCGGGGAACACCAGGGTGTGGTCGTCCAGCACCTTCACGAAGCCGGGGCTGCCGCCCTTGTACGAGACGGTCGGCATGCCGTCGGGATCGACGGTCGACAGGAAGAACATGTCGCGCGAGCTGATGAAGGCCGCCTCGTCGTCCTGGATCGTCTCGTGCACCCATTGGATGTCGAGGCGGTCGGCGAGCTTGGTGGTCTTGAATTCCTGCTGGAGCGCGCGGTGCGCGTCCGAATAGAGCGAGGCCATGGTTTCCTCCTGAGCCGGCCGAGCCTCCGCGATCCTTGCGTCGCCGAGTTGTCCCGGAATTTCGCGGCGGCACTGTCCCCTCAAACGTCCGCGCGGGCAATTGCCGCGTTTGGCCGGCGCATGAAAAAGGCCGGCCCCGCTTCCACGGGGCCGGCCTTCCTCGTCGACGGTCGTCGGGGACGGCGCGACCGAAGGTCCGAAGAGAATCAGTTCTTGGTCTTGTCGACCAGCGCCTTCTCGGAGATCCACGGCATCATCCCGCGGAGCTTGGCGCCGACCTCCTCGATCGGGTGACGGGCGAGCTTGGCGCGGGTGGCCTTGAACGAGGTCTGGCCGACCTTGTTCTCCAGCATCCAGTTGCGGGTGAAGATGCCCGACTGGATGTCGTCCAGGACGCGCTTCATCTCGGCCTTGGTCTCGGACGTGACGATGCGCGGGCCGGTGACGTACTCGCCGTACTCGGCGGTGTTCGAGATCGAGTAGTTCATGTTGGCGATGCCGCCCTCGTAGATGAGGTCGACGATGAGCTTCACCTCGTGCAGGCACTCGAAATAGGCCATCTCGGGGGCGTAGCCCGCCTCGACCAGGGTCTCGAAGCCGGCCTTGATCAGCTCGACGAGGCCGCCGCACAGCACGGCCTGCTCGCCGAAGAGATCGGTCTCGCACTCTTCCTTGAAGGTGGTCTCGATGATGCCGGCACGTCCTCCGCCGTTGGCCGAGGCGTAGGACAGGCCGAGGTCGTGGGCGTTGCCCGAGGCGTCCTGGGCGATGGCGATCAGGGTCGGCACGCCGCCGCCCTTGAGGTACTCGCCGCGGACCGTGTGGCCGGGGCCCTTCGGGGCGACCATCAGCACGTCGAGGTCGGGACGCGGCTCGATCAGGTTGAAGTGCACGTTGAGGCCGTGGGCGAACAGGAGGGCGGCGCCCTGCTTCATGTTCGGCTCCAGCGACTCCTTGTAGATGTCGCCCTGCAGCTCGTCGGGGGTGAGCATCATCACGACGTCGGCCCACTTGGCGGCCTCGGCGACCGACATCACCTTGAAGCCCTGGCCTTCCGCCTTCTTGGCGGTGGCCGAGCCCTCGCGCAGCGCGATGGCGATGTCCTTCACGCCGGAATCGCGTAGGTTGAGCGCGTGGGCATGGCCCTGGCTGCCGTAGCCGACGATGACGACCTTCTTGCCCTTGATCAGGTTCAGGTCGGCGTCGCGATCGTAGTAGACCCGCATGATGTGTGTCCTCTCTCGTGAAGGGGTTGTGGTTAGCGCTTGGGCTGGCCGTAGAGGGCCAGGAACTGCTCCACCGCCCGGGCGGCGTCGCGTCTGATCTCGGCGGCGTCGAAGACGATCGCATCGCCGAGCAGAAGTCTGATCTGCACGTCGCGGCCGACGAGGCCGAAGAAGGTCCGGAAGGCGCTCTCGCTGTCGTCGAAGGCGAGAAGCCCCGCCGCGCGGCCGGCCTCCAGCACCGGCTTCAGGCGGTCGCCGATCGCGAAGCGCCCGTTGGCGAGCACGATGCTGCCGAGGTTGCTCTTCCGAGACGCCGCGTCGCCGATGGCGATGCGGTTCAGGGCGATCGAGGCCCGGCTCGAGATCACGCCGAGCCAGGTCGTCGCGAAATCGCGAAGGCTCTCGCTCAGGGCGGCGACGTCGAGCGCGCGGGCCTCGTACTGCCCGGCACGCACGCGCGAGGCCTGCCATTGCACCGTCGCGGTCAGCAGGCCGTCGCGGTCCCGGAACCACTTGTACAGCGTCTCCTTCGAGCAGCTCGCCCGGCGCGCGACCGCATCCATGGTGAGCTGGTCGCCCTCCTCCACCATCAGGTCCAGGACCGCATCGAGCACGGCCTGCTGGCGGACCGAGGGGGTCGCGTCGTGGATCGCCGAGCCTGCTGCCATCGGGTGCCGAGCCGTACCGTACCGTACGGTTCGCCTGATAGGGCGATTCGGTGGCGGCCGCAAGGTGTCCAGTCGCAGGCGCGCGTCAGGCGGGAAGCGGCAGGCCCTCGCGGGCGAAGACGGCCTGCACGGCCGGCCGCTCGGCCATCGTGCGGGCGTGGGCGGTCCAGGACGGGAAGCGGGCCGACATGTCGAACCGCAGCGTCGGGCCGCGGGCCCAGACCCAGAACACCATCAGGTAGGCGTCGACCACGCTGTAGCGATCCTGCACAGCCCAGCCGCCGTTCGAGAGCCGGACCTCGGTCATCGTGCAGAGGTCGCCGAACGTGTCGGCCGCCTTGGCTCGGATGCCGGGCAGCGCCGCCTCGTCGTCGCTGTAGCGCTCCGGCCGGCGGATATGGGCGTAGGCCGGGTGATGGTTGATCGAGAGCCAGCACAGCCACTCGTCGGCCACCGCCTGCGCCTGCAGGTCCTCGGGCCAGAGCCTCGCCTCCGGGTGCGCGCGGGCGACGTGGCGCAGGATCGCCGAATTCTCGGTGAGGACCCAGTCGCCCGCGACCAGGGCCGGCACCCGGCCGCGCTCGTTGATCGCGAGGTATTCCGGCGCGCGCTGGTCGCCGGCGGCGAGGTCGAGGCGCACGGTGTCGTAGGGCGCGCCCGCCTCCTCCAGCGCGATGTGCGCGGCGAGCGAGCAGGCGCCGGGGGCGTAGTAGAGGGTGGTCATGGGCGCGCGCTTGTCTCCGCCGCATCGCCGATGCGCACGCCGATGAGAGCGGCCAGCTTCGAGCGGACTTCCTGCAGGATGGGGGCGGGAACGGCTCCGAGAGACCGGAGCGTTCGGGCCTTTCGATCGATCGAGCGAGAATGATCGACGAGGATCGCCCCCGCCGCGCCGACGCCGTCGGGCAGGAGAACTTTCGTCGGCCAGGGATCGAGGTTCCGTGTGATCGGGCAGATGATGATCCGTCGGGTCAGCGTGTTCATCTCGAGGGTCGAAACGATCAGGGCCGGACGTCGCCCGCGCTGCTCGGTCCCAAGGACAGGATCGAGGTCGACGAGGATCAAGTAGCCGGGGCGGAGGATGCGTTCAGCGGGGATCGTCGTCATCGATGATCTCGGAGCCGACATCCGGCCCCCAATCGACGGTCGGAGGCTCGAAGTCGGGTCCGAGCCGCCGCATCTCCGCGGCCATCTCGGCCATCGTGTAGATCGGGAAACCGTTCACGAAGCGCCGCGCGGGCTCGGAAGCGGATGCGACCCGGACAGGATGGATCTCGACGTCCTGGCCGACCACCAACCCGAGTTCGCGCACGTCGTCTTCCGACACCGCGAGGACGAGGTCGTCCCCTTTTCGTTCGAGCCGTGCCCGCATCCCCAGCCCTCCGGCATCGCGACGGCACCTTAGCACCGTCGGCGGAAATCCGTCACATCGGGTCGGCGCCGCGGCCCATCGCGGCGATGCCGGTGCGGGAGATCTCGACGAGGCCGAGCACGGTCATCAGGCGGATGAAGCGGTCGATCTCCTCGGTCGCGCCGGTCAGCTCGAACACGAAGGAGGTCAGCGTCGCGTCGAGCGTCTTGGCGCCGAAGGCGGCGGCGAGCCGGAGCGCCTCGCCGCGATGCTCGCCCTGCCCCGCCACCTTCACCAGGCAGAGCTCGCGCTCAAGCGCGCTGCCCTGGAGGGTCAGGTCGACGACCCGGTGCACCGGCACGAGACGGTCGAGCTGCGCCTTGATCTGGTCGATCACCGCGTTGGTGCCGGCGGTGACGATGGTGATGCGCGAGAGATGGCGCGCCTCCTCCGTCTCCGACACCGTCAGGCTCTCGATGTTGTAGCCGCGTCCCGAGAACATCCCGGAGATGCGCGCGAGCACGCCCGGCTCGTTGTCGACGATCACGGCGAGGGTGTGCCGGTTGACGGCCTCGATCCGGCCGGCATCGGGGTAGTGGGTGTTCATGGCGTTCATCGCGGGGCGCGTCCTCGTCGTCCAGTTCGTTCGATCCGCGGTCTCGCACCCCTGGCGCGAGGCAAGCGCGGCTGCGCGTCGCCGCCGAGGCGGCGGACCGCAGCCCGACCCCAGGGTCGGGCTGCCACCAAGAGGCTACACCAGCATCTTGCCTTCCTCGGAGATCACGTCGCCGATCTCCATGCCGGTCTCGCCGAGATAGTCGGAGAGCAGCATCTCGTTGTGCGCCTTGCCCGACGGGATCATCGGGAAGCAGTTCTCCTTCTTGTCGACGATGCAGTCGAACACGACCGGCCCGTCGTAGTCGAGCATCGCGGCGATCGACGCGTCGAGGTCGCCCGGCTTGTCGCAGCGGATGCCCTTGGCGCCGTAGGCCTCCGCCAGCTTGACGAAGTCCGGCAGGCTCTCCGAGTAGCTCTGCGAGTAGCGCGAGCCGTGCAGCAGCTCCTGCCACTGGCGCACCATGCCCATGTACTCGTTGTTCAGGATGAAGATCTTGACCGGCAGGCGGTACTGCACCGCGGTCGAGAGCTCCTGCATGTTCATCAGGATCGAGGCTTCGCCCGCGATATCGATGACCAGGCCCTTGGGATGGGCCAGCTGCGTGCCGATGGCCGCGGGCAGGCCGTAGCCCATGGTGCCGAGGCCGCCCGACGTCATCCAGCGGTTCGGCTCCTCGAACTTGAAGTACTGCGCCGCCCACATCTGGTGCTGGCCGACCTCGGTGGTGATGTAGGTCTCGCGGTCCTTGCACGCCTCGTAGAGGCGCTGCACCGCGTGCTGCGGCTTGATGATCGTGCCCGAGGGCCAGTAGGCGAGGCACTCGCGCGCCCGCCAGGTGCGGATCTTGGCAAACCACCCGTCGAGGTTGGACTTCTCGGGCTGAGCCGGGAGGGCGCGCCATGCCTCCAGCATGTCGGCGAGCACGGATCCGCAATCGCCGACGATGCCGACGTCGACCTTGACCACCTTGTTGATCGAGGAGGCGTCGACGTCGATGTGGATTTTCTTCGAGAACGGCGAGAACGCGTCGAGCCGGCCGGTGATGCGGTCGTCGAACCGCGCGCCGACGCAGATCATCACGTCGCACTCGTGCATCGCGAGGTTGGCCTCGTAGGTGCCGTGCATCCCCAGCATCCCGAGGAACCTGTCGTCGGAGGCCGGGAAGGCGCCCAGGCCCATCAGGGTCGAGGTGACCGGATAGCCCGTCTCGGCGACAAGCTCGCGCAGCAGGCGCGAGGCCTCGGGGCCGGAATTGATCACGCCGCCGCCGGTGTAGAAGACCGGGCGGCGCGCCTGCGCCATCAGCTCGACGGCGGCGCGGATCTTGTCCGCATCGCCCTTCACCGCCGGCTTGTAGGTCTTGTGCCCGTCGACCGAGGGACGCTCGTAGAGCCCGCTCGCGAACTGGATGTCCTTGGGCAGGTCGACGACGACGGGGCCGGGGCGGCCGTGAGAGGCGACGTAGAAGGCCTCGTGCAGGATGCGCGGCAGGTCGTCGATCGATTTGACCAGGTAGTTGTGCTTGGTGCAGTGGCGCGTGATGCCGACCGTGTCGCATTCCTGGAACGCGTCGGTGCCGATCAGGTGCGTCGGGACTTGGCCCGTGATGCAGACGAGCGGGATCGAGTCGAGCAGCGCGTCGGTCAGCCCGGTGACGATGTTGGTGGCGCCGGGACCCGAGGTGACGAGCACGCAGCCGACCTTGCCCGACGAGCGGGCATAGCCCTCGGCGGCGTGCACGGCGCCCTGCTCGTGGCGGACCAGCACGTGCTTGACCGCGTCCTGGTGAAAGAGCGCATCGTAGATCGGCAGCACCGCGCCGCCCGGATACCCGAACAGCGTGTCGACACCCTGATCCTGGAACGCCCGGATGACCATCTCGGCCCCGGTCATGACCTCGCCGCCCATCGTCTTCCTCCTGCTCGCCTTGCTGGTCTTCGTCGTCTCGATGTCGTCGATCGGCGCGGGCAACAAAAAAGGGCCCCGCGAGGGACCCTGCATGCGCCACCGCCCGGATCGCGGCCCTGAGATCAGGGCCGCCCCGTCGGTGGCGCTTCCGCTACGATAAGGATCGTCGTCATCGGGATCGATCTCTCGCCCAACGCGGGCCGCCCGCATGGCGCTCCGCGTGAAAAGTGACCGGTATCTTAACGAAGGCCTCGGCGATGGTCAACGGCATTCCGGCGGAGAGCCGGGCCGCCGCGAAGGATCCGGCCTCCGCGAAGCATTTGCCGCAGCCCGCCCCGACGGCGCGCGGCGCGATTGCCCCGCATCGGCGCCCGGCCTATCACCGATCCTCGTCCCCCCTCCCAACGAGCGCGAGAGCACGGAACGCCGGTGGCCCAGCCCGAGACGGCCTCGCTCAGCTACCTGCTCCTCGACGTCGCGGGCACCCCATGCGCGCTGCCGCGATCCGCGGCCGGCGAGGTGCTGCCGCTGCCGGACCTGTTCCGGCCGCCGGCCTGCGGCGGCTGGCTCGCGGGGTTCCTCAACCTCGGCGGAGAGCCGGTTCCGGTGGTTGACCTCGCGCGCCTTCTCGGCCTGCGCGAGGGCGCGCACGACCCGGGCCCCTACGCCCACCTGGTCCTGACGCCGGACGCCGCCGCGGCCTGGCTCGTCGACCGGGTGACCGACCTCGTCGCCGTCGAGGCCGCCGCGATCCGGCCCGTCGCCGCGGGCGCGAGCCTCAACGGCTGCGTCTCCGCCGAGATCGCCCGGGGCGACCGGCTGATCCACGCCCTCGACCCGGCGCGCCTGCTCAGCGCCGAGGAGCGCGCCCGGGTCGGCGACCTGACGCGGGCGGCGAAGGCGCGCCTCGCCGCGCTGCCGGCCGCCTGAGCGGAAGGCGCGGGACCCCATGCGTCGGCCGCCCGGTCCGAGCCCCCACGACGATCCGGGCTACGCGGCCCTCAAGGCGCGGATCATCGCGCGCACCGGCCATCACTACTACGCCGACAAGGACGACCTGCTGTTCGACCGCCTGCGGCGGCGGTTCAAGGCCTGCAACGTCGCCGATGCCGCGGCCTACGACGCGCGCCTGAACGCGGGCGCCGGCGAATGGGCCGCGCTCGAGGCCGAGATCACCATCGGCGAGACCTTCTTCTTCCGCTACGCCGAGCAGTTCACCGCGTTGCGCGAGACCATCCTACCCGGCCTGATCGCCGGGCGCGCGGCCGAGTGCAGCCTCCGGGTCTGGAGCGCCGGCTGCTCGACGGGGGCCGAGCCCTACTCGGTGGCGATCCTGCTGCACCAGCTGCTCGGCCCGGCGCTGGCGGACTGGCGCGTCGCGATCGTCGGCACCGACATCAGCGTCGCCGCCCTCGCCACCGCCCGGGCGGCCGAGTACGGCCGCTGGGCGCTGCGGACGCTGCCGGTCGAGGAGCGCCTGCGCCACTTCCATCGCATCCCGGCGAGCCCCGGGGCGGCCCGCGAGGGCGGCTACGCCCTGCGGCCGGAGTTTCGCCGCATGGTGCGCTTCGAGCGCCAGAACCTGATGAGCCTCGTCGACGGGACGGCGGCCGAGGGTTTCGACGGGTTCGATCTCATTCTCTGCCGCAACGTGCTGATCTACTTCAGCGCCGAGACCGTCGCCGCGATCGTGCGGGCGCTGGGCCGCCGCCTGCGGCCCGGCGGCTGGCTGCTGATCGGCCATGCGGAGCCCCATCCGGCCTTCGCGGGCTGGCTCGATGCGGTGAACCTCCCCGGCACGGTCGCCTATCGCCGCCCGCTCGAATCGGCGTCCCCGCCGGCGGTTCCCGAGCCTGCCGAGCCGGCCGGGCTCGAGCGTCCGCCCGCCGCCACTCCCATCCAACCCGGTCCGGCTCTCGAGGCGCTGCTCGCGGTGCCTGCCGGAGACGCCGTCGCCGAAGCGATCCGTCCGGTGCCGGCGGCGAGCGCTCCGGCCGTCATCGACGAGACGGCGGAGGACGTGGCGCGCACGATCCGCATGCTGGCCGATTCCGGCGACACCGGCGCGGCGTGGCGCCTCCTGCGGAACGCGCTCGCCGCGCGGCCGACCGATGCGTCCCTTCGGCTCTACGAGGGCCTGCTCGCGCTCGGGTTCGGCCGCGAGGCCGAAGCCGAGCGGGCCTTCCGCGGCGCGCTCTACCTCGATCGCGGCTACGTGATGGCCCATTACCATCTCGGCCTGCTGCTCGGAGCCCTCGGACGGACCGCCGACGCCCGCCGGGCGCTGGACAATGCGGTCGCCTTGAGCCAAGCGCTGCCGCCGGATGCGGCGTTGCCCGAGGGCGACGGGGCGCGTGCCGGGGAGATCGCCCTGAGCGCGGCCGCGATCCGCGACGGCATCGGAACGGGGGCGGCGTGAACGCGGCGGATCGCCAGATGGAACGGGGCGACGGCCGGCACGGGCGCGAGGCGGCGCTGCGCGCGGACCGCACGGCCGCCCTCGCCCGGCGCGGGGCGACGGCGCGCGAAGCCGCGCCGGTCGAGGCCCATCTCGTCTGCGCCTGCGGCCCGGAGCGCTTCGGCCTGCCCCTCGCCGACGTCGCGCGGGTGGTGCCCATGCGATCATGCACGCCCGTGCCGGGCGCGCCGCCCGCGATCCTCGGCCTCGTCGCCCTGTCCGGACGGATCGTCAGCGTCGTCGGCCTCGCCCGCGCGCTCGGCCGCCCGGGCGCGGACCGCGTCGAAGGCGGCCACCTCGTCGTCCTTCGCACGGCCGCGACGCCGACCGCGCTCGCCGTCGACCGCGTGCTGGGGCTCGCTCACCTCGCCGAGGCCGCCGCGGCGGAGGGCGGATTCGGCGGCGAAGCGGTTTCGCGCTATGCCGCGGCCGATCCCGGCCCGTCCGGCCTCGGCGACTTCGTCGTCATCGACCTGCCGCAGCTGCTGCGGCGCACCCTGCCTTGAGGCGCGAGACGCGCGCGATCCACGAAGCCGCCCGACCCGGAGCATCAGCCGCCTTGTCGATCTCGATCGGAAAACGGATCCTCCTCGGCTTCACGGCCGTGACGGTGGTGCTGATCGCCCTCGGCCTCTACGCGATCGGCCAGATCGGCTCGGTCCGCGACGCCACCGACACCATCGTCGCCCGCGACCTCGCGGTGCTGCGCCAGCTCGACATCCTCGGCAACCAGACGCGCGACCTCGGCATCCTGCGCCGCAACGCGGTGATCGCCACGCTGATGAAGGCGCAAGGGCAGCCCATGCGCGACGAGGACGTCCTCACCACCTGGCGTCGCACGGCCGCATCGACCGACGCGCTCTTCGACGACCTGATCCGCGAGGCCGACGCCTACCGCGCCCGCGCCCTCTCGGTGGATCGGACGACCGCCTGGGACCGCCTGCACGGCGTCTTGAGGGAGGCCGTCGCGATCTATCGCCCGTACCGGGATGCGAGCGAGGCGCAGCTCGTGGCCGCGGTCGGCGGCGACGTCACCGGCGTCGAGGCCCGCAACGCCGAGATCGGCCGCGCCTACGAGGCCACCATCGCCGCCGTCGAGCGCACCCGCGTCGCCCTCGACGAGAGCATCGCCGTGGGTCAGCGCGGGATCGGCGCGATCCACGAGCGCTCGCGGCTCTCGATCCTGCTGACGCTGCTCGCCAGCGTCCTCCTGGCGATCCTCGTCACGATCCTGATCAGCCGCGCGGTGGTGCGGCCGCTGGAGAGCGTGATGGCGTTCGCCGAGACGGTCGGCGGCGGCGATCTGTCCCGGACGCTGCAGGTTCGCGGCGGCGACGAGATCGGCCGGCTGTCCCGTGCGCTGAACGGGATGGTCTCTGGGCTTGCGGACTTGGCCCGGACGAACCGTGCGGCGACGTCGGACCTGAACGCGGCGGCGGCCGAGATCCGCGCCTCGGCGCAGGAGCAGGCGGCCTCGGTGGAGGAGCAGTTCGCGGCGGTGCAGGAGACGGCGGCGACGGTGGACGAGATCACCCATTCGGGCGCGCAGATCACGAAGCGGGCCGGCGAGGTGATCGCCACCGCCCAGGCCACGGCCCAGACCTCGCGCCAGGGCCTGCGCGCGGTGGCCGACACGGCGCGGGCGATGGACGCGATCCGCGAGCAGGCGGAGGCGGTGGCCGGCAACATCGTGACGCTGTCGGAGAAGACCCAGACGATCGGCGACATCATCGAGACGGTCAACGACATCTCGGAGCGCACGCACCTGCTGGCGCTCAACGCCGCGATCGAGGCGGCGGCGGCCGGGGAGAGCGGGCGCAGCTTCGCGGTGGTGGCCTCGGAGATGAAGCTTCTGGCCGACCAGGCCAAGGCGGCCACCCTGCAGGTGCGCGGCATCCTTTCGGAGATCCAGCGCGGCATCAACACCTCGGTGATGCTGACGGAGGAGGCGGTCAAGCGGGCGGCCACCGGCAAGGCGCGCTCCGACACGACCCAGCGCACGATCGAGGAGATCACCGGGCGGGTGGAGGAGAACGTGCAGACCTTCCAGCAGATCGTGGCGTCGACCAACCAGCAGCAGCTCGGCATCGAGCAGGTGATGGGCGCCCTGCAGAACATCCGCCAGGCGAGCCAGCAGACCGCCGCCGGCACCCGCGAGGTCGAGGCGGCCTCGGCCAACCTCACCGAGCTCGCAGGAGCCCTCATGGCCCTCGCCGAACGCTACCGGCATTGACCGGCGGGCGGACGCCGTGACCGACATCCGCCAGCTGCTGCTCGCGGCCTTTGAGGTCGAGCACCGCGAGCACATCGATGCGATCCGCGCGGCTCTGGGCGCCGACGGCACCGGCCGCGCGCCCGACTGGAACGACATCTTCCGACGGGCCCACAGCCTCAAGGGCGCCTCCCGGGCCGTCGACCTGCCGCCGGTCGAGGCGGTGGCGCATCGCCTGGAGAGCCTGTTCGAAAAGGTCTCGGCCGGCGCCGCCCTCGATCGCGAGGCCAGGAACGCGACCCATCTCGCCCTCGATCGCATCGAAGCCTACGTCGCCGGGATGAAGGCCGACCCGGACGTCGCGATGCCGGCCGACGCCATCGCGGCGCTCGACCGCTGCCTCGCGGGCGCCCGGGCACCGGACGCGACGACACCCTCGCCGGCGGAGATCGAGCCGCCGGTCGAGGCCGAACCGCCGGTCTCGGCAAGACCGCCCGCCGAGCCGAAATCCGCCGCGCCCTCCTCGCCCGCTGCGCCGCCGTCCGGCGTCGAGCCGCCCGCCGAGGCCGGCCCGGCCTTTCTGCGCGTGCCCGCCGACGCGGTCGAGGCGCTGACCCGGGCGAGCCACGAGCTCGCGAGCACGCTCGGCGTCGGATCCGCGATCTCCGACGGGCTCGCCCGGCTCGCGCGCCTGTCCGAAGACCTGCGGCGGCAGGCCGAGGCGTCGTTCGCGCGCGGTGCGGTGTCCAACCTCGCCCGGCTCCTGCGGCAGGAGGCCGGACGCGATGCCGGGTCGGACAGGGACGAAGCGGTCGGCCTCGCGGTGGAGGCCGTCCGCACCGAGATGCGCGGCGTCGAGGCGAGCCTCGCCGGCCTGGCACGGGAGGCGGCCGACCTGTCGCGCCGTCAGGTCGCGGCGGCCGGTGCCGTCGAGGGGGCGGCGGCCCGCGTCGGCCTTCAGGCCGAGCGCCTCGCCCTGGTGCCGGCCGAGACCGTGTTCGGAAGCTTCCCGCGCTCGCTCCGCGAGACCGCGCGCGAGCAGGGCCGCGAGATCGATCTCGCCGTCCGCGGCCTCGACCTGCCGGTCGACCGCGCGATGCTGCAGGCGCTGAAGGACCCGGTGCTGCACGCCCTGCGCAACGCGCTCAGCCACGGCGCGGAACCGCTCGACATCCGCCGGGCGGCGGGAAAGCCCGACGCGGCGGCGATCCTGTTCGAGGTCGCGATCCGCGGCGGCCGCCTCGTCGTGTCGGTGGCGGACGATGGCCCCGGCCCCGACCTCGCGGCGATCGAGGCGACGGCCCTGCGCCGCTTGCTGCTCCGCCCGGGGGATCCGACCGATCCGCAGGCCCTGCTCGCCCTGGTCTTCGAGCCGGGCTTCTCGACCGCCGCGGCGGTCGACGCCCTGTCCGGGCGCGGCTTCGGCCTCTCGGTGGTCGCCGATGCCGCCCGCGCGCTCCAGGGTAGCGCCCGGCTGGAGCCGCGTGAGCCCTGGGGCAGCATCCTCACCATCTCGGCGCCGCTCTCGGCGGCACGACGCGCGATGCTCCTCGTCGAGGCGGGTGGAGCGACCTACGCGCTGCCCGGCGCCGCGGTCGAGCGCCTGCTGCGCCTCGATCGGGCCGGCCTGCCGCAGGCGATGGGCCGCCCGGTGCTGCGCGTGCCCGGCGCGGGCGGCGCCGAGGAGACCTTCCCAATCGTCGCGCTGGCCGAGATCCTCGGCGGCCCTGCCTCCGCGAGCCCGCACCTGACCGCGATCCTGGTGCGGGCCGGCGGCCGCCGCTTCGCGCTGGCCGTCGACGCGCTCCACGACGTGCGCACCCTCCTCGTGCTGCCGGCGCCGTCCGTCGGCGCCGAGTCCGGGCTCGTCGCCGGCACCGTCATCCTGCCCGGCGACGTGCCCGCCCTGGTGCTCGATCCCGACGGGCTCGCCGCGCGGGCGGGTGCCGCCGGCGCGGCGGCGAGGCCGGGCGACGGGGTCGCAGATGCTGGCGGAACGTTGGCGGAGGCGCCACGTTCGAAACACCGCGCGACGATTCTCGTCGTCGACGATTCGATCACCACCCGCACCCTGGAGAAGGGCATCTTGGAAGCCGCCGGCTATCGCGTGGTCGTGTGCGTCGACGGCCAGGACGCCCTCGATCGCCTGCACGCCGACATCGAGGTGTTCGACCTCGTGCTCGCCGACGTGGAGATGCCGCGGCTCGACGGCTTCGGCCTGCTCGCCGCGATCCGCGCCGAGACGCGGTTCGCGCGCCTGCCGGTGGTGCTGATGACCTCGCGGGGCGACGCGGCCGACGTCGCCCGCGGCCTCGACCTCGGCGCCGACGCCTACCTCACCAAGCAGAAGTTCGACCAGCGCCAGCTCCTCGACACCATCGGGCAGCTGTTGTGAGCGAGCCGGTCCGCGTCATGCTGGTCGAGGACAGCCTGGTGGTGCGCGAGCTGCTGCGCCACATCCTCTCCCGCGATCCCCGCCTCGCCTGCGTCGCCGCCGTCGCGTCGGGCGAGGAGGCCCTGTCGGCGATCGACAGCGTGCGGCCCGACGTGATCTCGATGGACATCCGCCTGCCCGGCATCGACGGGCTCGAGACCACCCGCCGCATCATGTCCGAGCACCCGACGCCGATCGTGGTGATCGCCGATTCGGTCGAGGATTCCTCGCTGCGCATCTCGATGAACGCCCTGCGGGCCGGCGCGCTGTCCGTGGTCGAGAAGCCGGTGGCGACGACCCATGCCGGCTACGACGCGGTCGCCGGCGAGATCTGCACCCAGCTGCGCATCATGGCGCAGGTCCCGGTGATCCGCCGCCGCCCGATCGGCACCGAGTGGCTCGGGCGCACCGCGGCGGCCGCGTCCGCACCCGCGGCGAACCTGCCGCCGACCGTCCTGGCGATCGCCGCCTCCACCGGCGGCCCGCCGGCGCTCGCCCGCGTGATCGGGGCGCTGCCCGAGACGTTCCCGCTGCCGGTGCTGGTGGTCCAGCATATGGGCGCGGCCTTCATGGACGGGTTCGCGGCCTGGCTCGACGGCGTGGTGCCGATGCCCGTCACGGTCGCCCGCGACGGCGAGCGGGCCGAGCCCGGCCGGGTCTACGTCGCCCCGGGCGACCGCCACCTGGAGCTGGGGCCGGGCCGGATCCTGCGCATCCTCGACAGCCTGCCGGTCTCCGGCCAGCGACCGGCGGCGACCGTGCTGTTCCGCTCGGTCGCGCGGCAGGCGGGCGCGACGGGGCTCGGCGTTCTGCTCACCGGCATGGGCGAGGACGGGGCGCTCGGCCTGCTCGACATGCATGCCGCCGGCGCACAGACGGTGGCCGAGCACGAGAGCACGGCAGTCGTCTACGGCATGCCGGCGGCGGCCGTGCGCCTGAAGGCCGCCCGCGCCGTCCTGCCCCTCGACCGCGTCTCGGCCCATGTCCTCAAGCTCGCCATGCCCGGGGCCGGCTCGCAGGACCGGCCGGCATGAACGGCACCGCCGGCACGGCGACGGAGGCCGCCCGCATCCTCCTGGTCGAGGATTCGGAGACGCAGGCGCTGGAGCTTCGCTTGCTGCTGGAGAGCCACGGCTTCCAGGTCGAGCGCTGCCCGACCGCGGAAGCCGCGCTCGACCACCTCAACCACGGCCTGCCCGACCTCGTCGTCGCCGACTACCACCTGCCGGGCATGAACGGCGACGAGCTGACGCGCCAGCTGCGCCTCTCGCTGCGCACCCGCGCCCTCCCCCTGCTGATGCTCACCGGCGCCCGCGACGGCGAGCGCCAGGGCCTCGAGAGCGGCGCCGACGCCTACGTCGCCAAGTCCGGCGACCGCGACCTGCTGATCCTGCGCATCCGCGCGCTCCTGCGCGAGCGCTTGGGCAGCGTGGCGCCCGGCAGCGCCGAGACCCCGTCGGCCGCCGCCTTCCGGCGCGGGCGCGTGCTGGTGATCGACGGCAGCGCCACCTACCGCACCTTCCTCGCCGGCCTGCTCGGCCAGGACGGCCACGCCGTCACCGCCAGCGCCGGGCCGGACGAGGCGCTCGCCGTCCTCGACGCCGAGGGCGAGGCGACGGCCTTCGACTGCGTCACCGTCGACCTGCTCGGCCCGGCCTTCGACGGCCTCGCCCTGTGCCGGGCCATCGACCAGCGCCGCGGCGTCCGGGTGGCCGGCGCCGGGTTCCACCTCGTCGGGGTCGCCGGCAGCAACCCCCCCAAGGATTTCCTCGTCCAGGCCTACGCCGCGGGCGCCGACGACGTGGTCTCGAAGTCCGATGCCGAGGTGCTGGCGCTGCGGGTGCGCGGCCTCGTGCGGCGCCGCTTCCTGGAGGAGGACGACCGCCGCATCGCCGGCGAGTTCGGCGCCCGGCAGCAGGCGGTCGAGCGCGCGCGCGCCGAGGCCGAGGCCGCGGAGGCGCGCGCACGGCTGGCCGACGCCCTTGAGCGCGCCAACGACGACCTCGCGCTCGCCAACCGCAAGCTCACCGACGCGCAGGCCAAGCTTGTCCAGGCCGCCAAGATGGCCTCGCTCGGCGAGCTGGTCGCCGGCATCGCCCACGAGATCAACAACCCGCTGGCCTTCATCCTCGCGCATCAGGGCACCGTCGAGCGCGTGCTCGGCGAGCTGCCGATGCCCGAATCCGACCCCGCGGCGCAGAAGGGCCTGGCCAAGGCGCGCGACCGCGTCGGTGCGATGCGCATGGGCCTGACCCGCATCCAGGACCTGGTCCTGAACCTGCGCAAGTTCTCGCGGCTCGACGAGGGCGAGCGCTCCCTGGTCAACGTGCCGGAGGCGATCGAGACGGTGCTGGCGCTGATCCAGCACAAGCTCGGCTCGCGCATCGCCGTCGAGCGCGACTTCGCGGGGCGCCCCGAGATCCATTGCACCCCGGCGCTGCTCAACCAGGTGGTGATGAACATCCTCGGCAACGCCGCCGACGCGATGCCCGAGGGCGGGCGGATCCGCGTCGTCACCGAGACCACGCCCGAGACCGACCTGATCCGGATCAGCGACACCGGCCCCGGCATCCCCGAGGACCTGCGCGAGAAGATCTTCGAGCCGTTCTTCACCACCAAGCCGGTCGGGGCCGGAACCGGGCTCGGCCTCGCGATTGCCTACAGCGTGGTTCAGGCGCATAGCGGCTCGCTCACGGTGGAGACGGCTCCCGGCGGCGGGGCCTGCTTCGTGATCGGGATTCCGAGGCAGACGGCGACCGTATGACCAGAGGCACGATCCTGGCCGTCGACGACGAGCCGGACATCCTGATCGCCCTCGAGGACCTGTTCGAGGACACCTACCGCATCGTCACGACGACGAAGCCGGCGGACGCCCTCGCCATCCTGCGCGACGATCCCGACATCGCCGTCGTCCTGTCCGACCAGCGCATGCCCGGCATGACCGGCGACGCGCTGCTGGCCGAGATGCGCGGGTTCCACGAAGCCCAGGCGATCCTGCTCACCGGGTACGCCGACATCACCGCCGTGATCGGCGCGCTGAACCGCGGCGGGATCAGCGGCTACGTCGCCAAGCCCTGGGACGCGGACCTTCTGCGCGGCACCGTGCGCAACGCCTTCGAGCGCCATGCGCTCGGACGGGAACTCGCCACCGAGCGGGCCCTGCTGCGCGGCCTGCTCGACCATTCCGAGGACGCGATCTCGTTCAAGGACGCGGCCGGGCGCTTCCTGCGCCTCAACGCCCGAAAGGCGGCGCTGCTCGGCCTCGACGTCGCGGGCTGCCTCGGCCGCAGCGAAGCCGAGCTGCCCGGGACGCGCGCCGCCGAGAGCGCCGAGGCCGACGCCGCCGCGATCCGCTCGGGCGAGATCGGCGACGTCGTCTCCGCGGAAGGGCCGATCGGCGCCGAGCGCTGGAGCCACGTGGTCCGGGTCCCGATCCGCGGCCCCTCCGGCGCGATCGCGCATCTCGCCACGATCGAGCGCGACGTCACCGAGCAGAAGGGCTTCGAGGCCCGCCTGCGCCAGTCCGACAAGATGCAGGCGCTCGGCACCCTCGCCGGCGGCATCGCGCACGACTTCAACAACCTGCTGACCGCGATCCTCGGCAGCCTCGAGCTCGCCGCGCCGAAGGTTCATGAGCAGCCCCGCGTGCTTCGGCTGATCGAGAACGCGCGGGGCGCGGCCGAGCGCGGCGCTTCGCTGACCAAGCGCCTGCTGAGCTTCAGCCGCGCCAACGACCTGCGTGCCCGGCCGACCGACGTGAACGCCCTCGTCGAGGGCATGTCGGCGCTGCTCGGGCGCAGCCTCGGCGGGCTCGTCACCGTCGAGACCAGGCTCGGCAGCGATCTCGGCCCGGTTCAGGTCGACCCCGACCAGCTCGAGCTTGCCATCCTCAACCTCTGCATCAACGCCCGCGACGCCATGCGCGAGGGCGGCATGATCGTCATCGAGACGGCGGCGCTGACGATCGAGGACGATCCGGACGTGCGGAGCGGCGCCTACGTCGCCGTGTCTGTGAGTGATGCCGGCGAAGGCATCCCGCCGGAGATCCTGGCGCGGGTCTGCGAGCCGTTCTTCACCACCAAGGCCGTCGGCCAGGGCACCGGCCTCGGCCTCGCGATGGTGTTCGGCCTCGCCCAGCAATCCCACGGCCGCCTGCGGATCGACAGCCGGGTCGGGCACGGCACCCGCGTCGACCTCGCCCTGCCGCGGGCCTCCGCGGCCGTCGTGGCGGACGAGGCAGACGTCGCGGTCGCGCCGGCGGCGGCACGCGCGGCGGCCATCCTGGTGGTGGACGACGACGCCGAGGTCCGGCACGTCACCGCCTCGTTCCTCAACGGGTTCGGTTACGACGAGATCGAGGCCTCGGACGGCGCGGCCGCGCTCGCGCTGATGGAGCAGCGCCGCTTCGACCTCGTGGTCGCCGACCTCGCGATGCCCGGCATGACCGGCGTCGAGCTGGCGGCCGAGGTGCGGAGCCGCTGGTCCGAGGTCCCTGTGCTGATCCTGACGGGGCACGCGGAGGCGGTGGAGATCCCGCACGACCTGCCGGTGCTGACGAAGCCGTTCCAGTCGGCCGAGCTCGCCCGCCGCGTCTCCTTGCTGCTGGGCGACCCGCCCGGCGCCTGACGCGTCGGCCCGGCCGTCCGTCCCGACGGAAACGCGTTCGAAGCGCGTCCGTCCCCGAGAAACGCCGGCCTCGACCGTATGCGCTCGCCGCATCGCGGTCGTCCCGGAACGAGCATCGCGCAACGGCCTCGGGCCAACGAAAAAGGCGGCCTCTCGGCCGCCTTTCTTCGAACTCGTGCTGTCGAGGCGCCGATCAGGCCGCTTCGCTCTCGCCGCCGAGCACCGGGCCCGAATCCTTACCGCGGGCGCTGACGTCGCGGTCGACGAACTCGATCACGGCGAGCGGGGCGTTGTCGCCCTTGCGGAAGCCGGCCTTCATGATGCGGCAGTAGCCGCCCGGACGGGCCGTGTAGCGCGGGCCGAGCACCGTGAAGAGCTTCTTGACCATGTCGTGGTCGCGGATCTGCGACATGGCGAGACGGCGGGTGTGGACGCTGTCGATGCGGCCGAGCGAGATCAGCTTCTCGATGACCGGGCGCAGGTCCTTGGCCTTCGGCAGCGTGGTGATGATCTGCTCGTGCTTGATCAGCGCGGCGGACATGTTGGCGAACATCGCCTTGCGGTGCTCGGTGGTGCGGTTGAAACGACGACCGCGGAATCCGTGACGCATGTTGGCTCTCCTGGTTTTTGCGGTCGCCGTGCCACGGTACGACCGTCATCTTGAAGGCGAATACGGAGTAGCGAGTAGCGAATAGAGTGCAGCGGAACCGGGGCGCCCTACGGACACCCCTATTCGCTACTCCTACTCGCCATTCGCCCTCAGTAGTGCTCCTCGAAGCGCTTGGCGAGATCCTCGATGTTCTCCGGCGGCCAGCCGGGGATGTCCATCCCGAGGTGCAGACCCATCCCGGCCAGCACTTCCTTGATCTCGTTGAGCGACTTGCGGCCGAAGTTCGGGGTGCGCAGCATCTCGCCCTCGGACTTCTGGATGAGGTCGCCGATGTAGACGATGTTGTCGTTCTTCAGGCAGTTCGCCGAACGCACAGAAAGCTCGAGCTCGTCGACCTTCTTGAGCAGCGCCGGGTTGAAGGGCAGCTGCGGCGCGAGCGGGGCGGCCTCCTCCTTGCGCGGATCCTCGAAGTTCACGAACACCTGGAGCTGGTCCTGGATGATGCGCGCCGCGTAGGCCAGCGCATCCTCCGGCGACACCGCACCGTTGGTCTCGACGGTCATCGTCAGCTTGTCCTTGTCGAGATCCTGGCCCTCGCGGGTGGTCTCGATGCGGTAGCTGACCTTGGTCACCGGCGAGAACAGCGCGTCCACCGGGATCAGGCCGATCGGCGCGTCCTCGGGGCGGTTGCGCTCGGCCGGCACGTAGCCCTTGCCGGTGGCGACCGTGAACTCCATCCGGATCTCGGCGCCGTCGTCCAGCGTGCAGATCACGAGGTCGGGGTTCAGGATCTGGATGTCGCCGACCGTGCCGATGTCGCCGGCGGTGACGAGGCCCGGGCCGGTCTTGCGCAGGGTCATGCGCTTCGGGGCGTCGGTCTGCGAGCGGATGGCGATCGTCTTGATGTTCAGGACGATGTCGGTGACGTCCTCGCGGACGCCCGGGATCGAGGAGAATTCATGCAGGACGCCGTCGATCTGGACCGAGGTCACGGCCGCGCCCTGGAGGGAGGACAGCAGCACCCGGCGCAGCGAGTTGCCGAGCGTCGTGCCGAAGCCGCGCTCCAACGGCTCGGCCACGACGGTGGCGACCCGCTTCGGGTCGTCGCCGGTCGAGACCTGCAGCTTGTTGGGCTTGATCAGCTCTTGCCAGTTCTTCTGAATGACCACGATCCTACCTCTCCTGACGCACGAACCCGCGACGTCCGGGTCCGCGCTTCGGCCGATCGACGCTGCCCCCAGCGTCGATCGGTCCCTAAAAGACTGCTCCGGGCCTACGCCTCGTCGGCGACCCAGAGATCCGGCACGAACCGGTATCCGTCCCCATCCCGCGTCACGGTGCCGACGGCCGGGAATTCGAGATGCGAGCCGGCGATGCGGGTCCCGTCGGCCGCCAGATCCGCGAGGATCGCCTTGCGGGTCGCTCGCGCCTGTTCGCCGTCGACATCGAAGCCGACGCCCGCCTCGGGTTGCTTGAACTGGATCGCCGGCAGGTGCACCACATCGGTGAACACCAGGAGCGACTTGTCCCCCGAAACGATCCGGAAACCGCAATGGCCCGGCGTATGGCCGGGCAGGTGCACCGCGGTGATGCCCGGCAGGACTTCCCCGCCGGACTGCTCGCGCACCCGGCCGGCATAGGGTGCCAGCGCCTTGCGGGCGTTCTCGAAATACGGCTTTGCCCCGTCCGGTGCGGCGGCGAGCGCCGCATCGGGGAGCCAGTACGCCGCCTCGTCCGAATGCAGCACGATCTCCGCGTTCGGGTAGGCGGCCTTCCCGTCGACCACCAGCCCACCGATATGGTCGGGATGGCAGTGCGTGACGAAAACGGTCTCGATCGCCTCGGGCGCCACGCCCGCGACGGCGAGCGCTGCGGGCACGCGACCCATGGTCGGCGGACCGAACGACCCGTAGCCGGAATCGATCAGCACCGGCTTGCGGCCGGGGCCCGTCAGCAGGAATGCGTTGAGCATCACCCGCGGCTCCTGCGTACGGAAGCCGGCGCGCTGCAGCGCGCCGGCTTCGTCCTTCGAGATGCCCGTGACGAGATCGAGGGAGCCCTGAAACCAGCCGTCGTTGAGCACGGTGAGCGTGATGTCACCGACGCTCCAGCGCTTGACGCCGGGAAGGATCTTCGTATCCGCCACGTGTGTCTCCGTCCGCCTCAGACGCGCCGACGCTTGCGCGGGCGGCAGCCGTTGTGCGGGATCGAGGTGACGTCGCGGATCGAGGTCACGGTGAAGCCCGCGGCCTGGAGGGCGCGGAGCGCCGACTCGCGGCCCGAGCCGGGCCCGGAGACCTCGACCTCGAGGGTGCGCATGCCGTGCTCGGCGGCCTTGCGGGCTGCGTCCTCGGCGGCGACCTGCGCGGCGTAGGGGGTCGACTTCCGCGAGCCCTTGAAGCCCATGGCGCCCGAGGAGGACCACGAGATCGTGTTGCCCTGCGCGTCGGTGATGGTGATCATCGTGTTGTTGAACGAGGCGGCGACGTGCGCCACGCCCGAGACGATGTTCTTGCGTTCGCGCCGGCGGACGCGGGTCGGTTCCTTGGCCATCTTTTCGATACCTGTCCTTCAAGCGCACCCGTAATTCCAGGTGCTCGGGATTCTCGTATGGGTTCGGTCGGCACATTTGCGGAGTGCCGCCCCGTCACGCCGGCTCCCGTCGAGGGAGATCCGGCACGATGCATGGGAGGCCGCGCCGCGCGCAGCCTCCGAATTCGTAAGCTTACTTTTTCTTGCCGGCGATCGGCTTGGACTTGCCCTTGCGGGTGCGCGCGTTGGTGTGCGTGCGCTGGCCGCGGACCGGCAGGTTGCGGCGATGGCGCAGGCCGCGGTAGCAGCCGAGGTCCATCAGGCGCTTGATGTTCATCGAGACGTCGCGGCGAAGGTCGCCCTCGACGAGGTAGTCGCGATCGATCGTCTCGCGGATCTGCAGCACCTCGGCGTCGGTGAGCTGGTTCACGCGGCGCTCGGCCGGGATGCCGACCTTCTCCGTGATCTCCTCGGCCTTCTTCGCGCCGATGCCGTGGATGTACTGGAGCGCGATGACGACGCGCTTGTTGGTCGGGATGTTAACGCCGGCGATACGGGCCAAGGTCATGCTCCATGTGGCGTACGGGCGATCGCCCGGGCCGTCCTGTGGGAAAGCGTGCGTCCGGTGGAGGCCGGCCCCTGCACGCCCGTCAACGACAAATCGGCCCGCGGCCGCCCCTTGGAGGGCACCTCGGACCAACGGCTGTGCAGACGAAGACCGGCCTGCTAGCGCGGGCCGGCGGTGATGTCAACGGTTCGGCACGATAAGACGCCGCGCCGGGCCCGGCGGGCGCGCCCGGCGCGCTGCATCGTCCTCATCGCGTCACCTGGCGAACCGCAGGAGCGTGGGTCTCTTCGGGTCGACGTCAGAAGCGCTGGTTCAGCTGGCGGCAATACCCGCCGTTGTCGCGAAAGCCGGCCGGGCAGCGCCGCATGCACGCGCCAGCCGCGAACTTCAGCGGCGGCCTGCACAGGCGGCCGGTCGTCCGCCGCTCGTACTGATACGATTGCGCCGGGCCGGCCCACGCCGCCATCGGCATCGCGCCGACCGTCAGGGTCAGCGCCACGAGGATCGCCCGAGCCGCATGCGTCGACATGATCATGGGTCCCCGGAAGGATGGCTTCAGGACGCCACGCCTTCGCGATGCGACTCGAGGATCGCCATCAGCGAATCCGTCACCGCGTCGATCGGTGCCATGCCGTCCACGGTCTGCAGCATCCCGGCGCGCTCGTAATAGGCCGAGAGCGGGGCGGTCTGGATCCGGTAGGCCTTGAGACGCGAGGCGAACACCTCGGGGGTGTCGTCCTTCCGCACCGGCTGTCCGCGGGTGGCGGTCTCCTCCGCCCGCTTGGCGATGCGGCCGACCAGGACCTTCTCATCGACCTTGAACTCGATCACGGTCGAGAGATGCAGGCCCTTCTCGTCCAGCATCACGTCGAGGGCCTTGGCCTGCTCGACGGTGCGGGGAAAGCCGTCGAGGATGAACCCGCCGCGCGCATCCGCCTCCTCGATCCGGTCGGCGACGATGCCGACGACGATCGCGTCGGACACGAGGCCGCCGCTCTCCATCACCGCCTTCGCCTGGAGTCCGACCGGTGTTCCGGCAGCGACGGCCGCGCGCAGCATGTCGCCGGTGGAGAGCTGCGGGATGCCGAATCGCGCGACGATCCGCTCGGACTGCGTCCCCTTCCCCGCGCCGGGTGGTCCGAGCAGAATGATCCGCATGGGCGTTATCCTCGTCCGTGCCCGTCTCTCAGGGCTTCTTGGCGCGCGGCGACGCCGTGTCGGCGTCGTTCCCGCGTCGGCGTTGCTTGTAGCGGCTTCCGCCGGACGGGCGAGCGGGCAAATCGCTGTCCACTCGTCATTCCGGCGATTGTGTCTCTCGTGTCGCCGAGCCGGATCGCTCAGCGCCGCCGCTGGGTCGTCGATGCGCCGCGCAGCTTGGCCTTCTTGACGAGGCCCTCGTACTGGTGCGCCATCAGGTGCCCGTGGATCTGCGCCACGGTGTCCATCGTCACCGAGACGACGATGAGCAGCGACGTGCCGCCGAATCCGAGGCTGGCGGAGGCGTAGGAGGCGATGATCTCCGGCACCAGGCAGACGAAGGTCAGGTAGAGCGCGCCGATCAGGGTGATGCGCGTCAGCACCTTGTCGATGAACGCCGCGGTGCGCTCGCCGGGCCGGATGCCGGGGATGAAGCCGCCATGCTTCTTCAGATTGTCGGCGGTCTCCTGCGGGTTGAAGACCACCGCGGTGTAGAAGAACGCGAAGAAGATGATCAGCGCGGCGTAGAGCGCCATGTAGAGCGGACGGCCGTGGCCGAGATAGGTCGTGACCGTCGCCAGCACGCCGGTGCCCTGGTTGGCCGAGAAGCTCGCCACGGTGGCCGGCAGCAGCAGGAGTGACGAGGCGAAGATCGGCGGGATCACGCCCGAGGTGTTGAGCTTCAAGGGCAGGAACGACGTCTGGCCCTCGTACATCCGGTTGCCGACCTGGCGCTTAGGATAGTTAATCAGCAGCCGGCGCTGGGCGCGCTCCATGAACACGATGAAGTAGACGAGGCCGATCGCGGCGACGCCGACGCCGAGGATTACCGCCGAGGACAGCGCGCCGGTGCGCGACAGCTCGAGCGCACCGATGATGGCGGTCGGCAGGTGGGCGACGATGCCGGCGAAGATGATCAGTGACGAGCCGTTGCCGATGCCGCGCGAGGTGATCTGCTCGCCGATCCACATCAGGAACAGCGTGCCGCCGGTGAGCGTGATCACGGTCGAGGCGAGGAAGAACGGGCCGGGATCGATCGCGGCGCTCGACCCCTGGAGGCCGACGGCGATGCCCCAGGACTGGACCAGTGCCAGCACCACCGTGAGGTAGCGGGTGTACTGGTTGATGACCTTGCGGCCGGACTCGCCCTCCTTCTTCAGCGTCTCGAGGCTCGGGATCACCGAGGTGAGCAGCTGGATGATGATCGAGGCCGAGATGTACGGCATGATGTTGAGCGCGAAGATCGCCATGCGCTCGACGGCACCGCCGGAGAACATGTTGAACAGCCCGAGCACGCCGCCGGCCTGCTGCTGGAAGTTGCGCGCGAACTGCTCCGGGTCGATGCCGGGGATCGGGATGTAGGTCCCGAGCCGGAACACCACGAGCGCGCCGAGGGTGAACCAGATGCGCTTCTTGAGCTCATCCGCCTTCGCGATGGCACCGAAATTGAGGTTCGCGGCGAGCTGCTCGGCGGCTGAGGCCATGGCCTGTGTCCTGATGATGGGTCACGAGGGAGCCGCGGGGCATCCCTGAAAACGGGAGCGGCGGCCGCATGCGAGGTCGCACGGGCCGCCGCTCGAAGCTTCGACTTAAGGGGTCGCTCCCGGCGAGGCAACCGCGCTCAGGCGGTCGCTTCGCCCTTGCCGCCCAAGTCCTTGCCACCCTTGCCGCGGACCGAGACGCCGGCGCCGTAGGCGACGACGACGCTGCCGCCGGCCTTCTCGACCGCCTCGACCGCCGACTTCGACGCCCGGGTCACCTCGAAGGCGACCTTCGCGGTCAGCTCGCCGACGCCGAGCAGCTTCACGCCGTCGCGGGGACGGGCGATGATCCCGGCCCGCACGAGAGCCTCGACCGTCACGGTCGCGGCCTTGTCGAGCTTGCCGGCGTCGATCGCCTGCTGCACCCGGCCGAGATTCACCTCGTTGAGGTCGGTCGAGTAGAGGTTGTTGAAGCCGCGCTTCGGCAGGCGACGGTGAAGCGGCATCTGGCCGCCCTCGAAGCCCTTGATGGCCACGCCGGTCCGGGCCTTCTGACCCTTCACGCCGCGCCCTGCGGTCTTGCCCTTGCCGGAGCCGATGCCTCGGCCGACGCGCATCCGGTTCTTGGTTGCGCCTTCGTTGTCGCGGATCTCGTTGAGCTTCATCGCGCCCTCCTCAAGCCGCGTCGTCGAGGACGCGCACGAGGTGCGCGACCTTTCGGATCATGCCGCGAACGGCGGGGGTGTCCTCGAGCTCGGAGACACGGTGAAGCTTGTTCAGCTTCAGGCCCACCAGCGTCTGGCGCTGGGAGGCCTCGCGGCGGATCGGGGAACCGATCTGCTCCACGCGGACAGTCTTGCTAGCCATGCTGCCCTCCCCTTACGCGACTGCGGCTTCGGACTGGTCGGACGGGTCCGAATCGGTGCGCCGCGCCTGGAGCGTGGACACCTTGAGACCGCGACGACCGGCGACCGAGCGCGGGCTGTCCTCGTTCTTCAGCGCCTCGAAGGTGGCGCGCACGAGGTTGTAGGGGTTCGAGGAGCCGAGGCTCTTGGCCACGACGTCCTGCATGCCGAGCGTCTCGAACACGGCGCGCATCGGGCCGCCGGCGATGATGCCGGTGCCCTGCGGAGCCGCGCGGAGGATCACCTTGCCGGCGCCGTGACGGCCCTGCACGTCGTGGTGCAGCGTCCGGCCCTCGCGGAGCGAGATGCGGACGAGGCCGCGCTTGGCGGCTTCGGTCGCCTTGCGGATCGCCTCCGGGACTTCGCGGGCCTTGCCGTGGCCGAAGCCGACGCGGCCCTTCTGGTCGCCGACGACGACGAGCGCGGCGAAGCCGAAGCGACGGCCGCCCTTCACCACCTTGGCGACGCGGTTGATGTGGACGAGCTTGTCCACGAACTCGCTGTCGCGCTCCTCGCGGTCGTCGCGGCGGCCGCGGCCACCGCCTTCACGTTCACGTGCCATGTTGCTTCCGTTTCATCTCACTGGCGCGGGCGGCGGGCCCGCTCGCTTGAATCGTCATCGCCGGAGGCGGACGCGCCGCCTCCGCACCGCCGAGATTTAGAAGTCGAGGCCACCCTCGCGAGCGGCTTCGGCCAGAGCCTTGATCCGGCCGTGGTACTGGTAGCCCGAGCGGTCGAACACGACCTTCGAGACGCCGGCGGCCTTGGCGCGCTCGGCGACGAGCTTGCCCACCGCCGAGGCGGCGGCGACGTCGGCGCCGGTCTTCAGGTCGGCGCGCAGGCCCTTGTCGATCGACGAGGCGGCGGCGAGCGTGACGCCCGCCGCATCATCGATGACCTGGACGTAGATCTGCTTCGACGAGCGGAACACCGACAGGCGCGGCCGGCCGTTGGCGGAGGCGCGGAGCGCCCGGCGCACCCGCGCCTTGCGGCGATCGAGGGCTTCGAGTTTGCGTGACATGTCTCAGCCCCCTTACTTCTTCTTGCCTTCCTTGCGGAAGATGAACTCGCCGGCGTACTTCACGCCCTTGCCCTTGTAGGGCTCGGGACCGCGGTAGTCGCGGATCTCCGCGGCGACCTGGCCGACGACCTGGCGGTCGATGCCGGAGATCGTGATCTCCGTCGGCTTCGGCGTCACGATCGTGATGCCGGCCGGGATCTGGTACTCGATGTCGTGGCTGTACCCGAGCGAGAGCTTGAGCGCCTTGCCGGCCATCGCGGCACGGTAGCCGACGCCGGTGATCTCGAGCTTCTTCTCGAAGCCCTTGGACACGCCCTCGACGAGGTTCGCGACCTGGGCCCGCGAGGTGCCCCAGAGCGAACGCGCCGCCTTGGACTGGTCCTTCGGGGTCACCGTGATCGCGCCGTCCTCGAGCGCCACGTCGACCAGCGAGGGAACCACGAACTGCAGCTCGCCCTTCGAGCCCTTCATCTTCACCGTCTGACCCGTGACCGACGCGGTGACGCCGGCCGGAACGGGGACGGGCTTCTTGCCTACGCGAGACATCTGCCTCTCTCCTTATCCGGGGATCAGAACACCTTGCAGAGCACTTCGCCGCCGACGTTGCGCTCGCGCGCCTCGTGGTCGGCCATGACGCCCTGCGGGGTGGACACGATGGTGACGCCGAGACCGTCGGCGACGCGCGGCAGATCGCCGACGGCCGAGTAGACGCGGCGGCCGGGCTTCGACACGCGCTGGATCGAGCGGATGACGGGCTGGCCGTCGTAGTACTTCAGCTCGATCGCGAACTCCGTCCGGCCGTTGCCGAGTTCGGTGGTCGCGAAGTCGCGGATGTAGCCTTCCGACTTCAGCACATTCAGGACGTTCGCGCGGAGGCGCGAGCCGGGCGTCGAGACGACGTTGCGACGGCGCATCTGGCCGTTGCGGATGCGGGTGAGCATATCGCCCACGGGATCGTTGACCATGGGTGCCTCCTTACCAGCTCGACTTGACGAGGCCCGGGATCAGGCCCCGGTTCCCGAGCTCGCGCAGCGCGATACGCGAGACGCCCATCTTGCGGTAATAGGCGCGCGGCCGGCCGGTGATCTCGCACCGGTTGCGCACGCGGGTCGGCGACGAGTTGCGGGGAAGCTCCGCGAGCTTGAGGCGCGCCTCGAAGCGCTCCTCCATCTCGAGGGACTCGTCGTTGGCGGTCGCGAGCAGGGCCTGGCGCTTCGCAGCGAAGCGCTTGACCAGCTCCTTCCGGTGGTTGTTCTGTTCGACTGAACTCTTCTTTGCCATTGTCTATCCTCCGGTGTCCGCGTCTAGGTATCCCGAGGGACGCCTACTGCCGGAACGGGAATTGGAAGGCGACGAGGAGAGCGCGGGCTTCCTCGTCGGTGGTGGCGGTGGTGGCGACGACGATGTCCATGCCCCAGGTCTGCTCGGCCTTGTCGTACGAGATCTCCGGGAACACGAGGTGCTCCTTGAGGCCGAGCGCGTAGTTACCGCGGCCGTCGAACGACTTCGGGTTCAGGCCGCGGAAGTCGCGGACGCGCGGCAGCGCGATCGTGACGAGGCGATCCATGAACTCGTACATCTTCTGGCGGCGCAGGGTGACCTTGCAGCCGATCGGCATGCCCTCACGGACCTTGAAGGTCGCGATCGGCTTGCGGGCCTTGGTGATGACCGGCTTCTGGCCGGCGATCAGCGCAAGGTCGCCGGCGGCGACGGTGGCCTTCTTCGAGTCCGCGGTGGACTCGCCGACGCCCATGTTGATGACGATCTTGTCGATCCGCGGAACCTGCATCGGGTTCTTGTAGCCGAACTGCTCGATGAGCTTCTGGCGGATGACCTCATCGTAGTGGGCGCGCAGGCGCGGGACGTAGGCGTCCTTGTTGGCTTCAGCCATCGATCTGATCCCCCGTGGTCTTGGCGAAGCGGACCTTGCGGCCGTCTTCAAGGATGCGGAAACCCACGCGGGTCGGCTTGCCGTTCGCGTCCTGCAACGCGAGGTTCGAGAGCTGGATCGCGGCCTCCTTCGAGATGATGCCGCCTTCCTGGTTCTGGCTCTGCTTCTGGTGCTTCTTGACCAGGTTGATCCCGCGGACGAGCGCCTTGTCGTCCTTCGGCATCACCTGGATGACCTCGCCGGAGCGACCGGAATCGCGACCGGTGAGGACGACGACGGTGTCGCCCTTCTTGATCTTGGCTGCCATCACAGCACCTCCGGAGCCAGCGAGATGATCTTCATGTGGTTGCGGGCGCGCAGCTCGCGCGGCACCGGCCCGAAGATGCGGGTCCCGATCGGCTCCTTCTGATTGTTGATCAGCACGGCCGCGTTCTTGTCGAAGCGGATCACCGAACCGTCGGGACGCTTCACTTCCTTGGCGGTCCGCACGACCACCGCCTTCATGACGTCGCCCTTCTTGACGCGGCCGCGCGGGATCGCCTCCTTGATGGACACGACGATGATGTCGCCCACGCCGGCATAGCGCCGCTTCGACCCGCCCAGCACCTTGATGCACATCACGCGACGCGCACCCGAGTTGTCGGCGACGTCCAGATTCGTCTGCATCTGGATCACAGGAGTGACCTTTCCTTGTTTCAGGCGGGTTTCCGCACACGGGCGGTATTGCCCGGCGGACGACGCCTGATGGGGATCTGATGTCCCCGGCTCATATGACAGACCGCGCTATCGGCGCTTATCCAGCGCCGGCGCGGTCACCGCGTACGAAGGGCGCGAACACCCCTCTCACATGTCGCGAAGGGGTGCCCACTACACCACGGGGCGCAGGGGCGCAAGACTTTCCGTGCCGGCCCTCGGGTGGAAGACGTTCCGGGCGGGCCTCCGCCTAATCCGTGCCGAGCTCCAGATCCTCGCCGCAGCCGTCGAGGGGTGGGGCGCCGGCACGCCCGGCCCGCGTGGGACTGCTCGGGAGACCGATGATTCGGCGGCCGATCCGGTTTCCGTTCTCCGCAGCTTCGCTCAGGACGTCTGCGACGGTGGCGCGGTCCACCGCATCGTCATGTCCGCAGGAGAGCGAAGCCTGAGACAGACGCCGAACCATCTCCTTGACGAAGGCGGCGCTCGCTCCCTCCGACAGCGCGACCGCGTCGTCGATGGCCCCCTCCTCGAAGCTCAAGGCGCCTCCGTAGAGGGCGATCAGCCGTGCGCGGCAGGCGGCGTCGGGATTCGCGATCTCGATGGCCTCGTCGACGCGTCCCGGACGCGACGCGAGGGCCTCCTCGATCTCCTCGGGCCGGTTGGTGGTCAGGAGGAAAAGGATGTCCGCATCGTCGCCCAGACCGTCCATCTCGTTGAGCAGACGGTTCAACAGGACCTCCGTCTTCGGGCTGTTCATGCCCTCCCGCGAGCGCCCGACCAGATCCACGTCTTCCAGCACGACGATGCTCGGCTGCAGGGTGCGCGCAAGCAGCATGTATCGGGCCAGGTCCTGGACCTGCTCCGCCGTGATCAGGATGGTGGTCCGGGCCGGTAAATTCGAGGCGATGTATCGGATCACGTGAGTCTTCCCGGTGCCGGGCGGCCCATAAAGGAGCAGACCCTTCCGGATCGACTGCCCGAGGCGGAGCAGACCGGCGCGATGCCGGTCGAACGCGAAGACGTGGCGATCCAGGCGCGCCATCGTGGCGTCGTCGAGGATGATCGCCTCTCGGGCCACCGGCGACAGCTTATGGACGGACATCTCCGTACTCATGCCGGAATAGTCGGATCCACCCTCGAAGGAGAGGACCTTGCCGCGATACAGGATCGAGTTCGCGCCCGCCTCTTGAATACGTTTTAGAAACGTGCGCGCGAACGCCTGAGCCTCGGATCCCGGCAGCGTTGCGATCTCGACCTGAGCGAACTTGCCCGACCTGAAGTTGGAATACTGCGACAGGAGCACCGCGACCGGCTGGCCGTCGACCTGGAACAACCAAAGGCCGGTGTTCAACGCCGGGAACGGTTCGCTCTCCCCGATGTCAACGTCGCGATACTGCAACGGCGTGATCGCGATGGCCTGATCATTGCCGCGGACCAGCAGGCCGGAGATCGTCAGCGGACGCTGTTCGTAGGGTTGGTGGACGCCCAACAGGGTCGGGGCGTACGGGTTCACCTGTGCAAGCGTCTCTGCCTGCAGGTCCGGAAGCAGGTGAATGCCGAAGACACGCCTCGAACTAACGATCCCGTTCACGTCATCGGCGCCGAAGAAGCCGAGGAGGGCTTCCCAGGCGCGATTGGCGTTTTTCAGCATGCGGCTCATCCTCGTTCAGAGGAGCTTCCTCCCGTCAGCGACGCATGACGGCAGGCTCCTCGTGAGGATTGTGCGACGAGGCGCGAAAAGCGCCACCGGCCGACTCGCCGGTCATGGGGAGATCGAGATTGATGGGTCGAACCCAAGCCGCGGTCGAATCGTCGAACGCTCGACACGGTTAGGCACCGACGTCGTTCTCGGATCAGAAACGAAAAAACGGGCGCAGAATCCTGCGCCCGTCTCACGGTCCGTCCAAGACGATCAGGCGGCCGCGGGAGCCTCGGCCGATGCGGCTTCGCCCTCGACGAGCTTCCAGGTCTTGGTCTTGGAGAAGGGCCGGCACTCCTCAATGAACACCGTGGCCCCGACCTTGGCTGCGTTCGCCTCGTCGTGGGCATGGTAGTTCTTCGAGCGGCGAACGGTCTTCTTCATCACCGGGTGGGTGAAGCGGCGCTCCACCTTCACGACGATGGTCTTCTCGCCCTTGTCGCTGACGACGACGCCCTGCAATACGCGCTTCGGCATGATGAAACTCCTCAGGCCGACGTCGCCTGCAGCGTCTTCTGACGCTGCAGGGTGCGGACGCGGGCGATGTCGCGACGGACTTCGCGGACGCGGGCGACGTTCTCGAGCTGGCCGGTGGCCCCCTGGAAGCGCAGGTTGAACTGCTCCTTCTTGAGGTTCAGCAGCTCGTCGCTCAGCTGGTCCGGCGACAGGGCGGCGAGATCCGACTGTCTCTGTGACGACTTCATGATCTGCCTCCCTTTAGTCGGCGATGCGTTGCACGACGCGCGTGCGGATGGGCAGCTTGGCGGCGCCCAGACGGAGCGCCTCCTTCGCGATGTCCTCGGCGACACCGTCGACCTCGAACATGATGCGGCCCGGGTGGACGCGGGCGGCCCAGTACTCGGGCGCGCCCTTGCCGGAGCCCATGCGGACTTCGGTCGGCTTCGACGTGACCGGAACGTCGGGGAAGATCCGGATCCAGACCCGGCCCTGACGCTTCATCTCACGGGTGATCGCGCGGCGGGCCGCCTCGATCTGGCGCGCGGTGATGCGCTCGGGCTCCACCGCCTTCAGGCCGAACTGGCCGAAATTCAGGTCGAAGCCGCCCTTGGCCGCACCGGAGATGCGACCTTTGAACTGCTTACGAAACCGGGTCTTCTTGGGTTGCAACATGGCAGCCTCTCAACACCTTCCTTGGCTCGGGGGTCCGACGATCGCGCTTAGGCGTGATCGCGGCGACCGCGACCGCGGTCACCCTCGCCATCGCGCTCGCGACGACCGCCCGAACGGCCGCCCTCTTCCTGCGCCTTCTTATCCTGCGCCATCGGGTCGTGCTCGAGGATCTCGCCCTTGAACACCCAGACCTTGATGCCGCACGTTCCGTAGGTCGTGAACGCGGTGGCCGTGCCGTAGTCGACGTCGGCGCGCAGCGTATGCAGGGGCACGCGGCCCTCGCGGTACCATTCCTGGCGGGCGATCTCAGCGCCGCCGAGACGACCGGAGCAGTTGATCCGGATGCCCTCGGCCCCGAGGCGCATCGCCGACTGCACGGCGCGCTTCATGGCGCGACGGAAGGCGACGCGGCGCTCGAGCTGCTGCGCGATCGAGTCGGCCACCAGCACGGCGTCGATCTCGGGCTTCCGGACCTCGACGATGTTGATGGTCACGTCGGCTTTGGTCATCGTGTTGACCAGCTTGCGCAGCTTCTCGATGTCGGCGCCCTTCTTGCCGATCACCACGCCCGGACGGCCCGAGTGGATGGTGACGCGGCACTTCCGGTGCGGGCGCTCGATGACGATCTTGGAGACCGCCGCCTGCTTGAGCTGCTTCATGAGGGCGGCGCGGATCGCGACGTCCTCGTGCATCAGCTTGACGTATTCGGTCTTGCCGGCGAACCAGCGGGAATCCCAGGTCCGGTTGATGCCGAGCCGGAGACCGATCGGGTTGACTTTCTGACCCATCAGATTCTCCTCAGGCCGCTTCGGCGGTGCGGACTTCGCGAACCACGATGGTAAGGTTCGAGAAAGGCTTCAGGATGCGCGCGCCGCGGCCGCGGGCGCGGGCGTGGAAGCGCTTCAGGACCAGCGCCTTGCCCACGAAGGCCTGGGTGACGACGAGGTCGTCGACGTCCAGATCGTGGTTGTTCTCGGCGTTGGCGATCGCGCTCTCGAGGCACTTCTTGACCTCGGTCGAGATGCGCTTGCGGGAGAACTCGAGGTCGGCGAGCGCCGACTCGACCTTCTTGCCGCGGATCATCTGCGCGACGAGGTTGAGCTTCTGGGGCGAGACACGGAGCATCCGTGCCACGGCCTTGGCCTCGTTCTCGGGCAGCGCGCGGGGGGTGGCTTGCTTGCCCATGTCAGCGCCTCTTCGCCTTCTTGTCGGCCGCGTGGCCGTGGAAGGTGCGGGTCGGCGAGAACTCGCCGAACTTGTGACCGACCATTTCCTCGGAGACGTAGACCGGGATGTGCTTCTGCCCATTGTGCACACCGAAGGTGAGCCCGATGAACTGCGGCAGGATGGTGGAGCGACGGCTCCAGATCTTGATGACCTCGTTCCGGCTCGACCCGCGAGCCGCCTCGGCCTTCTTGAAGAGGTAGCCGTCGACGAACGGCCCCTTCCAGAGTGAGCGTGCCATGATGGTTACTTCTTGCGGTTGTGGCGGCTGGACAGGATGAAGACGTCGGTCCGCTTGTTCGAGCGGGTCTTCTTCCCCTTGGTCGGCACGCCCCAGGGCGTCACCGGGTTACGGCCGCCCGAGGTGCGTCCCTCGCCGCCGCCGTGCGGGTGGTCGACCGGGTTCATGGCCACGCCGCGGACGTGCGGACGCTTGCCGAGCCACCGGTTGCGCCCGGCCTTGCCGAGCGAGATGTTCATGTGGTCCGGGTTCGAGACCGCACCCACCGTCGCGTAGCACTGGCCGTGGACCAGGCGCTGCTCGCCGGAGTTCAGGCGGAGCGTCACGTAGCCCTGGTCACGCCCGACGATCTGAGCGTAGTTGCCGGCGGAGCGGGCGACGGCGCCGCCCTTGCCGATCTTCAGCTCGATGTTGTGCACGATCGTGCCCACCGGCATGCCGCCGATCGGCCCGGCATTGCCTGGCTTGATGTCGACGCCCTCGCCCGAGACCACCTTGTCGCCCGGCTGAAGGCGCTGCGGAGCGATGATGTAGCTCTGCTTGCCGTCCGGGTAGTTGATCAGCGCGATGAACGCCGTGCGGTTCGGATCGTACTCGATCCGCTCGACGGTCGCCGACACGCCCGGCTGCGACCGACGCTTGAAGTCGACGAGACGGAGCGAGCGCTTGTGACCGCCGCCGCGGAAGCGGACGGTGATCCGCCCGAGGTTGTTGCGGCCGCCCGAGGACGACTTGCCCTCGGTCAGCGCCTTCACCGGCTTGCCCTTGTAGAGCTCACGGCGGTCGACCAGCACGAGCTGGCGCAGGCTCGGCGTGACCGGTTTGAATGTCTTCAAGGCCATCGGCTTAAATCCCTACCCGGTCTATGTCAGAGGCCGGTCGTGACGTCGATCGTGTCACCTTCGGCGAGGGTCACGACCGCTTTCTTCACGTCCGAACGCTGTCCGCGCATGCCGCGGAAGATCTTCTTCTTGCCCTTGGTCACGAGGGTGTTCACCGCCGTGACCTTGACGTCGAACAGCTTCTCGACCGCTTCCTTGATCTGCGGCTTGGTGGCCTTCGGAGCGACCCGGAAGACGACCTTGTTCTGCTCGGTGAGGTTCGTCGCCTTCTCGGTGATGACCGGGGAGACGATGATGTCGTAGTGGCGCGGATCGGCACTCATTTGAAACGCTCCTCCAGCGCGTCGATCGCGGCGCGGGTCAGCACGAGCGTGTCGCGGCGCAGGATGTCGTAGACGTTGATGCCCTGCACGGGCAGCACGTCGATCATCGGGATGTTGCGGGCGGCGCGGCCGAAGTTCTCGTCGACCTCGGCGCCGCCGATGATCAGCGCGCTCGAGAGACCCATCTTGCCGAAGCGCTCGACGAGACCCTTGGTCTTGTGGTCCTCGATCTTGATGTCGTCGACGACGATGAGGGTCGAGGCCTTGGCCTTGGCCGACAGGGCGTGACGCAGGGCCAGGGCACGGACCTTCTTGGGAAGGTCGTGGCCGTGGTCGCGGACGACCGGGCCGAACGCACGGCCGCCGCCGCGGAACTGCGGAGCCGAGGCTGCGCCGTGACGCGCGTTGCCGGTGCCCTTCTGCTTGTACAGCTTCTTGCGGGTCCGGTTCACGTCCGAGCGGTTCTGCACGGCGTGGGTGCCGGCACGACGCTTGGCGAGCTGCCAGCGCACCATGCGCTGGAGCAGGTCGGCGCGGGGCTCGAGGCCGAAGATGGCCTCGTCGAGCTCCACCGAGCCGGCGCCGGTGCCGTCGAGGGTGGTGATATCGAGCTTCATCACGCGTTCTCCTCGGCAGCGGGCGCCTCGGGGGCGGATTGCGGGGCAGCCGACGCGCCGTTCTCACGGAACTTGCCGGGCTGTGGGACTTCGGCCGGAAGCTTGCGCTTCACCGCGTCCCGGATCTGGATCCAGCCGCCGGCGACGCCGGGAACCGCACCCTCGACCAGGATCAGGCCGCGCTCGACGTCCGTGCGGACGACGCGCAGGTTCTGCGTGGTGACGCGGTCGACGCCCATGTGACCGGGCATCTTCTTGTTCTTGAAGGTCTTGCCCGGATCCTGACGGCCGCCGGTCGAACCGATCGAGCGGTGCGAGATCGACACGCCGTGGGTGGCGCGCAGACCGCCGAAGTTCCAGCGCTTGATGCCGCCGGCGAACCCCTTACCCGTGGTCGTGCCCGTCACGTCGACGAACTGGCCCGGGATGAAGTGATCGGCCGTGATCTCGGCGCCCACCGGGATCAGCGCGTCCTCGGACACGCGGAACTCGGCGATCTTTTGCTTCGGCTCGACCTTGGCGACCGCGAAGCGGCCACGCTCGGCGGCCGAGACGTTCTTGACCTTCGCCTTGCCGACGCCGAGCTGGACGGCGACGTAGCCGTTCTTCTCGACGGTGCGGTGGGCGACCACCTGGCATTGTTCGATCTTGAGCACGGTGCAGGGAACGTGTTCCCCCGCTTCCGTGAAGATCCGGGTCATGCCGACCTTCTGTGCAATGACGCCTGAGCGCATAAGGTGTCTCCCTCGCGCGATGAAACGGTAAGCTCTAAACCCGGCAGGGCTTAGAGCTTGATCTCCACGTCCACGCCAGCGGCGAGGTCGAGCTTCATCAGCGCGTCCACGGTCTGGGGGGTCGGATCGACGATATCGAGCACGCGCTTGTGGGTGCGCATCTCGAACTGCTCGCGCGACTTCTTGTCGATGTGCGGCGAGCGGTTGACCGTGAACTTCTCGATATGGGTCGGCAGCGGGATCGGGCCGCGGATGGTCGCGCCGGTCCGCTTGGCGGTGGAGACGATCTCGCGGGTGGACGCATCCAGGATGCGATGATCGAACGCCTTCAGGCGGATGCGGATGTTTTGACCGTTCATGACCTAAACCTCGACGGAAACGTGTTGGGCGGGCGCGAGGGCCCTTCCCTCAATCGTCCCCTGACGGATGCTGTGTCCGGGCACCGGCACTTCGTCCCGGGAGACGAAGGGCCGATCTGTCTGACGACTACGCGTTGATGGCGGCGACGACGCCGGCGCCGACGGTTCGGCCGCCCTCGCGGATGGCGAAGCGCAGCTTCTCCTCCATGGCCACCGGCACGATCAGCGTGACGTCCATGGTCACGTTGTCGCCCGGCATCACCATCTCGGTGCCCTCGGGCAGCACGCACACGCCGGTCACGTCGGTGGTGCGGAAGTAGAACTGCGGCCGATAGTTGGTGAAGAACGGCGTGTGGCGCCCGCCCTCCTCCTTGGTCAGGATGTAGGCCTCGGCCTTGAACTTGGTGTGCGGCTTGACCGAGCCCGGCTTGCACACGACCTGGCCGCGCTCGACGTCCTCGCGCTTGGTGCCGCGCAGCAGCACGCCGACGTTGTCGCCCGCCTGGCCCTGGTCGAGCAGCTTGCGGAACATCTCGACGCCCGTGACCGTCGTGGTCTGGGTGTCGCGGATGCCGACGATCTCCACCGTCTCGCCGACCTTGACGATGCCGCGCTCGACCCGGCCCGTCACCACCGTGCCGCGGCCCGAGATCGAGAACACGTCCTCGATCGGCATCAGGAACGGCATGTCGATCGGGCGCTCCGGCTGCGGGATGTAGTCGTCCACCGTCTTCATCAGCGCCAGCACCGCGTCGTGCCCGACCGCCTTGTCGCCGTTGTCGAGCGCCACCTTGGCCGAGCCCTTGGTGATCGGGATGTCGTCGCCGGGGAAGTCGTACTTCGACAGAAGCTCGCGCACTTCCATCTCGACGAGCTCGAGCAGCTCGGCGTCGTCGACGAGGTCGACCTTGTTGAGGAACACCACCAGCGCCGGAACGCCGACCTGGCGCGCCAGCAGGATGTGCTCGCGGGTCTGCGGCATCGGGCCGTCGGCCGCCGACACCACCAGGATCGCGCCGTCCATCTGCGCCGCGCCCGTGATCATGTTCTTCACGTAGTCGGCGTGACCGGGGCAGTCGACGTGCGCGTAGTGCCGGTTCGTCGTCTCGTACTCCACGTGCGCCGTCGAGATCGTGATCCCGCGCGCCTTCTCCTCCGGAGCCTTGTCGATCTGGTCGTAGGCCGTGAACGTCGCCCCGCCGGACTCCGCCAAGACCTTCGTGATCGCCGCCGTCAGCGACGTCTTGCCGTGGTCAACGTGACCGATCGTGCCGATGTTGCAGTGCGGCTTCGTGCGGGCAAACTTCTCTTTGGCCATGGTAGCCTCCGGTTCGATGAGGGGTGCGCGCCGGACCTGCGGTCAGGCCGGCGACGCGGATGGGATGTCGAGGAAAGACTTACGCGTACTTGGCGATGACCTTGTCGGCTTCGCCGCGCGGCACTTCCTCGTAGTGGTCGAACTGCATCGTGAAGTTGGCGCGGCCCTGCGAGAAGGAGCGCAGCTGGTTCACGTAGCCGAACATGTTGGCGAGCGGCACCATGGCGTTGATGACGTTCGCGTTGCCGCGCATGTCCTGGCCCTGGATCTGGCCGCGGCGTGAGTTGAGATCGCCGATCACCGAGCCGGTATACTCCTCCGGCGAGACGACCTCGACCTTCATCACCGGCTCGAGCAGCACGGAGCCGCCCTTTTGCAGGGCCTCGCGCAGCGCCGCCCGGGACGCGATCTCGAAGGCCAGCGCCGAGGAGTCGACGTCGTGGTAGGCGCCGTCGATCAGCTCGACCTTGATGTCGACCACCGGGAAGCCGGCGAGGATGCCGGCGCCGAGGACCGAGTTGAGCCCCTTCTCGACGCCCGGGATGTACTCCTTGGGCACCGCGCCGCCGATCACCTTCGAGGCGAACTCGAAGCCCTTGCCCGGCTCGTTCGGCTCGACCACGAACTTCACCCGCGCGAACTGGCCCGTGCCGCCGGTCTGCTTCTTGTGGGTGTAGTCGATCTCGGTCCGGCGGGTCAGCTTCTCGCGGTACGCCACCTGCGGCTGGCCGATGTTGGCGTCGACCTTGTAGGTGCGGCGCAGGATGTCGACCTTGATGTCGAGGTGCAGCTCGCCCATCCCGCGCAGGATGGTCTGGCCCGACTCCTGATCGGTGGAGACGCGGAAGGACGGATCCTCGGCCGCGAGCTTGGCGAGCGCGATGCCGAGCTTCTCCTGATCAGCCTTCGACTTCGGCTCGACCGCGATCTCGATGACGGGCTCCGGGAACTCCATCTTCTCGAGGATCACGACCTTGACCGGGTCCGACAGCGTGTCGCCGGTGCGGGTGTCCTTGAGGCCGGCCAGCGCGACGATGTCGCCGGCGAAGGCTTCCTTGACGTCCTCGCGGTTGTTGGCGTGCATCAGGAGCATGCGGCCGACGCGCTCCTTCTTGTCGCGCGAGGAGTTGAGCACGTTGGCGCCCGACTCGATCTTGCCCGAGTACACGCGGCAGAAGGTGATCGTGCCGACGTGGGGATCGTCCATGATCTTGAAGGCGAGCATGGAGAAGGGATCGGTGTCCGTCGGGTGACGGACGATCTCTTCCTCGGTCTTGAAGTCGAGGCCCTTGATCTCGCCGCGGTCGGCGGGAGACGGCAGGTAATCGACGACCGCGTCGAGCAGCGGCTGAACGCCCTTGTTCTTGAACGCCGAGCCGCAGAGCACCGGGTGGAAGGCGCGCAGCTGCACGGCGCGGCGGACGAGCTTGCGAAGGGTCTCCTCGCTCGGCTCGACGCCGTCGAGGTAGGCGGTCATGGCTTCGTCGTCGAGCTCGACGCAGGCCTCGATCATCTTGGTGCGGTACTCGACCGCCTGATCCTTGAGGTCGGCCGGGATCTCTTCCTCGTCGTAGTTGGCGCCGAGCGCCTCACCCGACCAGACGATCGCCTTCATCTTGATCAGGTCGATCACGCCCTTGAAGGTGTTCTCGGCCCCGATCGGCAGCTGCAGGCACACCGGCTTGCCGGCGACGCGGGTGATGATGTCGGCGACGCACTTGAAGAAGTCGGCGCCGATCTTGTCCATCTTGTTGACGAACACGACACGCGGGACGTCGTACTTGTCGGCCTGGCGCCAGACGGTCTCGGTCTGGGGCTCGACGCCCTGGTTGCCGTCGAGCACGCACACCGCGCCGTCGAGCACGCGGAGCGAGCGCTCCACCTCGATGGTGAAGTCGACGTGGCCGGGCGTGTCGATGATGTTCAGGCGCTTCTCGCGCCAGAAGCACGTCGTCGCGGCGGACGTGATCGTGATGCCGCGCTCCTGCTCCTGCTCCATCCAGTCCATGGTGGCGGCGCCCTCATGGACCTCGCCGATCTTATGGGACTTGCCGGTGTAGTAGAGGATCCGCTCGGTGGTCGTGGTCTTGCCGGCATCAATGTGGGCCATGATGCCGAAGTTGCGGTAGTCCTCGATCGCGTGGGTGCGGGGCATCGGGATCTCTCCGAAAGGGGCGTCGGGCCGCTTACCAGCGGTAGTGCGAGAAGGCGCGGTTGGCTTCCGCCATCCGGTGCGTGTCTTCCCGCTTCTTGACGGCGTTGCCGCGATTGTTCGCGGCATCGAGGAACTCGGCCGAGAGGCGCTCGACCATGGTGCGGTCGTTGCGGCCGCGGGCGGCCTGGATCAGCCACCGGATCGCCAGCGCCTGCCGGCGCTCGGTGCGGACCTCGACGGGGACCTGGTAGGTCGCGCCGCCGACGCGCCGGGAGCGCACCTCGATCATCGGGGCGACGTTCTCGAGGGCCGCGCGGAACACCTCGATCGGGTTGGCGCGGGCGCGGTTCTCGACGATCTCGAAGGCGCCGTACACGATCCGCTCGGCGACGGACTTCTTGCCCTCGTACATGATCGAATTCATGAACTTGGTGAGGACGATATCCCCGTACTTCGGATCGGGGATGATCTCACGCTTCTCGGCGGAATGGCGACGGGACATTGCGGAACTTCCGAGGGATAAGGATCTAAGCACCTCGCGCAGGCCGCCTTGAGCCACTCCTGAAGAGCGCCGGCGACATCCTTACGAGGCAGTGGAATGCCGTGTCGGCCGCCCGGGCAAAACGTCCGGACGGGAAGATCTTACTTCGGGCGCTTGGCGCCGTACTTGGAGCGGCGCTGCTTGCGGTTCTTGACGCCCTGCGTGTCGAGCACGCCGCGGAGGATGTGGTAGCGCACGCCCGGAAGGTCCTTCACGCGGCCGCCGCGGATCATCACCACCGAGTGCTCCTGAAGGTTGTGGCCTTCACCCGGGATGTAGCCGATCACCTCGAAGCCGTTGGTGAGGCGGACCTTGGCGACCTTGCGGAGCGCCGAGTTCGGCTTCTTCGGGGTCGTCGTGTAGACGCGGGTGCAGACGCCGCGCTTCTGCGGGCAGGCGTTGAGCGCCGGCACCTTGTTGCGGCTCCGCTGGATCTTCCGCGGCTGCGCGATCAGCTGGTTGATCGTCGGCATCCTGTGCCCTCTTCCTCCGGATCGCGACGAAGCGCGATCCCGTGCGACGTAACGTGGCTCCCTGCGGAGCCGCCCACGAACCTCCCGAAGGAGATCCGCAAAACGAATATGCGCCAGGGGTCGGTGAGGACCCTTGGCGCGCTGTCGGCAGAGGAGCACCCCTGTTAAGGCAGGCGCGCTCGTACCTACTGATCTGACGAGAACGTCAGGCGATGTGAGCCTTCGACGGTGGATCGGCGCGTCGTCGACGAACGGATGAGCGTGATGCTCAGCCTCGTCAGCAGCCCCCGGGCCGTTCGAAGTGGCGCGCTTCTAGCCTCCATCGCCCGAGGGGTCAATGGTTTCCGGCCGATTATCTCGCATCCGACGAGAGGTTAAGGTTTTGTGCGGGACGGGTGCCCGACGCGATCCGCCTCCGGGTCTCCGTGCCGGTTCACGCGCCCGGCGAACGTTCGAATGTCGTGGTCTGCGTACGGCGAGGCCGCGGCTCGTGCCGTCGGGCCCGTGCAGACCGGTCGCGGCGTTACCTTAGCGGCGGCTATTCCAGCCGGCGCTCGGGCGGGTGGCGATCACCTCCGCGCCCATCGGGACGCGTTTCCCGATCACGTCGACCTCCCATAGCCCGCGCGAGGCCGGAGCTTGCTCGTCGGGTGGGCGACCTCGTCAGCGCGGCGCACCGTGCCGGATCGGGGCAGGTCGGGCACAGCCCGCTTCGACAGCGCTCACAGAAGATTAAAGCGATTCGTCGAATTGTCCGCTTCGTCGGGACGGCGCGATGCGCACCCGACCATGCGATGTGGCGACGGTCAGGGTGATGCGTATGGGTAGCGTTTCGAGTGCGGCCGAGAACGTCGTCCCCTTCCGGCGGATCGCCGCCGCGGGCCGGCCTCTGCCGTACGAGGGCGGCGTCCGCGAGGGCCAGGCCCGGCGCCGGTCCGAGCAGCGCGCGCTGATGGATGCGGTCTATGCCACGGGGACGCTCACGGTGGCGGCGGGCGACCGCGAGACCAAGCTGATCGCGTCCCGGCTGCAGGTCTACGGCTTCCTCACCGTCGAGGAGGTCGAGCCGGAAGGCTCGCTGCGCCGCCTGCGTCCCTCGGAGGCGATCCGCGCCCGGGCCGAGCGGCCGTGGCGCCTGTCGAAGCCGGCCTATGCCGGGCTCTCCGTGAGCATCCCGACGATCGACGACTTCCTGTTCGAGCCGGCCGGCTTTTCGGCGTGAGCCTTCGCGCCGTCTGAGCCGAGGCGTCGGCCCGTCCGGCATTCCCCATTCGGGGCTTCATAACGAAGAAGCGCGCCGCCCTCCCGGGCCGGCGCGCTTCTTCGTTTCGGTGTGCCGCTTCGAAGGGGCGGTGCGGACTACGCCTCGCCCTCGTCGAGCTCGTCCTCGGTCGGCTTGGCGTTCTCCAGGATCTTCTCGGCGACGAGCCCGGAATTTTGCCGGATCGACGCCTCGATCTTGCCCGCGATCTCGGGGTTGTCGCGCAGGAACCCCTTGGAGTTCTCGCGGCCCTGGCCGAGCCGCTGGCTGTTGTAGGAGAACCAGGCGCCGGACTTCTCGACGATGCCGGCCTTGACGCCGAGATCGATCAGCTCGCCGACCTTCGACACGCCCTCGCCGAACATGATGTCGAACTCGACCTGCTTGAACGGCGGCGCGACCTTGTTCTTCACGACCTTGACGCGGACCTGGTTGCCGATCGCCTCGTCCCGGTCCTTGAGGGTCGAGATGCGGCGGATGTCGAGACGGACCGAGGCGTAGAACTTCAGCGCGTTGCCGCCCGTGGTCGTCTCCGGGCTGCCGTACATCACGCCGATCTTCATCCGGATCTGGTTGATGAAGATCACCATGCACTTCGAGCGCGAGATCGAGCCGGTGAGCTTGCGCAGCGCCTGGCTCATCAGGCGGGCCTGGAGGCCGGGCTGGCTGTCGCCCATCTCGCCCTCGATCTCGGCGCGCGGCGTCAGCGCCGCCACCGAATCGACCACCAGCACGTCGATCGCGCCGGAGCGCACCAGCGTATCGGTGATCTCGAGCGCCTGCTCGCCGGTGTCGGGCTGCGAGATCAGCAGGTCGTCGAGCTGGACGCCGAGCTTGCGCGCGTAGACCGGGTCGAGGGCGTGCTCGGCGTCGACGAAGGCGCAGACGCCGCCCTTCTTCTGGGCCTCGGCGATGGTGTGGAGCGCGAGCGTGGTCTTGCCCGACGATTCCGGCCCGTAGATCTCGATGACGCGGCCGCGCGGCAGGCCGCCGACGCCGAGCGCGATGTCGAGGCCGAGCGACCCGGTGGAGACGGTCTCGACCTCCGCCACCTTGTCGTTCTTGCCGAGCCGCATGATCGAGCCCTTGCCGAAGGCCCGCTCGATCTGGGACAGCGCGGCGTCGATCGCCTTCGCCTTGTCCTTGTCCACCATGCCGGGGGTTTCCACCACTTTCAGTGCGGCCTGAGCCATCGTGCGGCATCCTTATGCAGGGGTTGGGCGCGCATCTCAATGCGCTGGAACCTGCATTTGATGTACCCGTTTTGTTCTCATCGAGCAAGGGCGGAATCGGCTCGCCGAGGAGCCTTTTCCGCGCCTGCCCGCCGCCTCACGGCTCGGCCATCGTCGCCTTCACCGTCTCGACGAGCTGCTTCAGGCTGAAGGGCTTGGGCAGGAAGTTGAAGGTCTCGCCTTCTGGCAGGTTCTTGCGGAAGGCGTCCTCGGCATAGCCGGAGACGAAGATCACCTTGAGCTCCGGCAGGTGCTTGCGGATCTCGCGCAGCAGGGTCGGGCCGTCCATCTCCGGCATCACCACGTCCGAGACGACGAGGTCGATCTGGTGGCCGCCCTCGCGCACGATGTGCAGCGCGTCGATGCCGGAGGCGGCCTCGAGCACGGTGTAGCCGCGGGCCGACAGCGCGCGGCTGTTGACGGCGCGGACGGGATCCTCGTCCTCCACGAGCAGGATCACCCCCTGCCCGGTATGATCGGCCGAGGGTTTTCGCGGGGGCGTTTTCGGAGCCGGCGGCGCGGGCGGATCGCCGACGAGGACGAAGCTTTCGCCCGGCGCCTGCGCTGCGGTGGCGGGAGCGGACGCGTCGGCCGTCGGGCTCGGCAGCGCCGGCGTCGGCGCCGGCTCGGGCAGCGCTGCCGGCTCGTGGCGCGGCAGGTAGATCCGGAAGCTCGTGCCCTCACCCACGGTCGACTGCACGTCGATGGTGCCGCCCGACTGCTTGACGATGCCGAACACCGTCGAGAGGCCGAGGCCGGTCCCCTTGCCGATCTCCTTGGTGGTGAAGAACGGCTCGAAGATCTTCTCCATCAGGTCGGCCGGGATGCCCTCGCCGGTGTCGAGCACCTCGATCAGCACGTGGTCGCCGGCCGGCGCGCCGCCGCGCCCGTCGGGCTTCGCCGCGGCGCCCGGGTCGAGCACGTTGGCGGTGCGGATCAGCAGGCGGCCGCCGCCGGGCATCGCGTCGCGGGCGTTGACCGCGAGGTTCACGATCACCTGCTCGAACTGGTTCACGTCGGCCTTCACCGGCCAGATGTCGCGCCCGTGCTTGAGGTCGAGCCCGACCCGCTCGCCGAGCAGGCGCTTCAGCAGCAGCGTCAGCTCCGAGAGCGCCTCCCCGACGTTCATCACCTCCGGGCGCAGCGTCTGGCGGCGGGAGAACGCCAGGAGCTGGCGCACGAGGCCCGCCGCCCGGTTGGCGTTCTGCTTGATCTGCATGATGTCCTGGAAGGCCGGATCGGTCGGCTTGTGGCTCGCGAGCAGCAGGTCCGAGTAGCCGATGATCGCCTGGAGGACGTTGTTGAAGTCGTGCGCGATGCCGCCGGCGAGCTGGCCGACGGTGTCCATCTTCTGGGTCTGGGCGATCTGCTGCTCGAGCTGGCGCTGGGCCGTGGTGTCGAGGGCGTAGAGGATCAGCGGCTCGCGATCGGCCTCCTCCGGCTCCTGGCCCGGAGCGCCCTCCCCGCCGGCGGGGCTGAGCCAGACCCGCGCCGAGCGGTTGGCATTGCCCATCAGCATCACCTCGATCGGCTCGATCTCGGAGAGTCCGCTGGCCGCCTTGGCGAGCGCTGCATCGAGCGCCGGGCGGTCGCGCTCGACCACCGATTCGGCGACGTTCGGCTCCTCGGCGCCGGCGGCCGAATCGGCCACCGCGTGCCGCGGCAGGGTGCCGAACAGGCGCGCGAACGAGGCGTTCGCCCGCGCGATCCGGCCGGAGCGGTCCAGCGTCGCGATCGCGATCGGCGAGTTGTTGAGGAAGCGCGCGAGCCGCACCTCGGCGGCGCGCTGCGGCTCGTCGCTCTCGGCCCCGGCCGAGCGGTTGATGACGAAGGTCCGCGACGCGCCGGGCTTGCCGTCCTTGCCGAAGGCGACGCGGTGATACAGCCGCGCCGGCATCGGGTGGCCGTTGCGGCGGCGCAGGTCGAGGTCGAACCGGTCGGTGCGGACCTCGCCGGGGAGCCCGGCATTCTGGATCAGCGCGTCGGCGGCGGGCGCGATCTCGGAGAGGTGCGGGCCGCCGGGGCCGACGACCGCGAGGTCGTAGCCGAGCCAGGCGGCGAGCGTCGCGTTCATGTAGACGATCGCCCCGGTCGGATCGATCGAGAGGAAGCCGGCGGGCGCGTGGTCGAGGTAGTCGATCGCGTGCTGGAGTTCCTGGAAGACGTTCTCCTGGCGCTCGCGCTCGGCGGTGATGTCGCTGACCGTCCACAGCGAGGCGGCCCGTCCCGGCCGCGGCAGCGGGCGGACCTGGATGCGGTACCAGGCGAAGTCGCGCCCCCTGGCGCTCGCCGCCGGCGGCGGCGACATCCGCACCTCCTCAGCGTGGCTGCGCCCGTCGCGGGCGCCCTGGGACAGGCGGTAGATCGCCTCCGACACCTCCGGCGAGCCGACGAAGATCCGCTCGACCGGGCGCAGCGTCGAGAAGCTGTCGCCGCCCGCGACGTGGAGATAGGCCTCGTTGGCGTAGATCAGCCGGCCGCCCTCCTCGACCACGACGGTCGCCTCGGGGGCGGCGTCGACGATCGCCTTGGTGATGTCGTCGCGTCCGCCCTGCCCGCTGAGCTGGATCGCGCCGATCGCCATCGCGAACAGGAAGAACACGCCGGCCATGGCCAGCAGCGCCAGCAGCCAGATGATCAGTGACTGCGCCTGCTCGTTGGCCACGAACGACAGGCCGATCGCCGCCCCGACCAGCAGCCCGGCGAGGACGAGCAGCAATCCGACCCGCCCGGGCCGTTCCGACCGGTCGATCGAGCCCGAAACCACGGGCGTGGGTCCACTCAGATCCGCCATCGGGCCTTGAATCCAGAAACGAAGGACCGGTTATGCCTTCACGCCGCCGATCGGCAAGGGCTGTCTTCCGGTCGGTCGCGGCGAAGCCTGACGGAGGAAGGTGGACAAACCGTGCGTACGGACCCGTCAGGCGGCCCGGCGGCGCAGGCGCATCACGAAGCCGATCACCTCGGCGACCGCCTTGTAGTGCTCGGCCGGGATCGCCTCGTCGATGTCCACAGTGGCGTGCAGCGCGCGGGCGAGCGGCGGGTTCTCCAGCACCGGCACGTCGTGCGCCTTGGCCAGCTCGCGGATGCGGAAGGCCAGGGAGTCGACGCCCTTGGCGACGCAGACCGGCGCGCCCATGCCGGCCTCGTAGCGCAGGGCCACCGCGTAGTGGGTCGGGTTGGTGATGATCACCGTGGCGGTCGGCACGGCGGCCATCATCCGCTTCTTCACCCGCTGCATCCGGATCTGCTTCATCCGGCCCTTCACCTCGTGGTTGCCGTCCGATTCCTTCATCTCCTGCTTCATCTCCTCCTTCGACATGCGCAGGCGCTGGCGCCAGCGGTAGCGCTGGTACAGGGCGTCGGCCATCGTGATCACGAGATGGATGGCGAGCACGCCGCCGAGCAGCTTGACGCTGATGCCGAGGATCGCGCTGAGGCAGGCCGCCGGATCGAGGCGGGCGAACACCTCGAGCCGGTCGCGGTCGCGCCACAGCACGGTGCCGACCACCACCCCGACGACCGCCATCTTGGCGAGCCCCTTGCCGAACTGGAACAGCGCCTCGAGCCCGAGGATGCGCTTGGCGCCGGCCATCGGCGAGATCCGCTCGAACTTCGGCCCGAGCGTCTCGGTGGTGAAGACCAGGGGGTGCTGCAGCAGGCCGGCGGCCAGCCCCGCCACCGCGACGAGCCCGACCGGGACCGCGAGCGCCTGGAACCAGATCGTCAGGGTGCGGCCGGCGATCCCCGCCATGGCGTGCGGATCGTCGGGGACCGCGTGGGCGTTCATCAGGAAGCCGCGCATCTCGGCGAGCAGGCCGCGGGCGATGCCCGGCCCGGCGATCATCAGCGCCAGGGTGAAGGCGGCCAGGATCGCGAAGGTGTTGATCTCGGCGCTGGTCGCGACGTTGCCCTGCTCGATTGCCTGATCGAGCCGGCGCTGGGTCGGCTCCTCGGTCTTGTCTTCCTGCTCGGTCCCCTCGGCCATGGGTCAACGGCTCCCGACCGGGCCGGGGCCGCGGCGGCTGTGCGTCGTCGTGGTCACCGCCCGGCGAACTCGAGCAGGTAGCGGCCGAGGTCGTCCAGGAACACGGTCATCATCACGCCGAGCGAGCCGAACAGGATCAGCATGCCGATCAGCACCGAGGCCGGCACCGCGACGAAGAACACCTGCAGCTGCGGCATCAGCCGCGACAGCACCCCGAGGCCGAGGTTGAACAGGATACCGAAGGCGATGAACGGCGAGGCGATCTGGACGCCGAGGGTGAACCCGCGGCCGACCGCCTTCAGCGCCAGCGTCGCCGCATCGCCGAAGGCCGGCACCGCCTGCGGCGGCAGCACCGCGTAGCTCCGCGAGATCGCGTCGAGCGCCACGTGGTGCAGGTCGGCCGCGAGGATCAGCGTGATGCCGAGCAGCGACAGGAAGTTGCCGAGCGCCGGCTGCTGGCCGCCCTGCGCCGGGTCGACGGTCATGGCGTAGGACAGGCCGAGCTGCTGCGAGACGATCAGGCCCGCGGTCTGGAGCGCGGCGAGGATCATCCGCACGGTCAGCCCGATCACCAGCCCGACCAGCGTCTCCGAGAACAGCAGGCCGATCAGCCGGGGCGCGCCGATCGCGTCGGCGCCCACCGCCAGCAGCGGCCTCACCATCGGGAACAGCAGCAGCGAGACCAGCAGGGCGAAGGACAGCCGGATGCGCGGCGAGACCGACTGCTCGCCGATGCCCGGCATCAGCATGATCAGCGTGCCGACGCGGGCGAAGGTCAGCAGGTAGGCCGCCGCGATCCCGGGCAGGAGCAGGTTCATGGCGCGTCATAGCAGCCGGCCGCCCGCCCCGTCTCACTGGCCGGCGGCGATGCGCGCGGCGATGCGGGTCATGTAGCCGGCGAGCGCGTCGCCCATGAACGGCAGCATCAGCAGGAGGGCGGCGAAGACCGAGACGATCTTGGGCACGTAGATCAGGGTCTGCTCCTGGATCTGCGTCAGCGCCTGGACCAGCGAGACCACGAGCCCGACGGCGAGCGCCACGAGCATCAGCGGCCCGGCGACCTTGAGGAAGACGAAGATGCCGTCGCGCGCGACGTCGAGGATGGCGAGGCCGGTCATGTGTCCGAGGTCCGATTGCTGACGAAATTCCAAGTCCCCGCGACGGGCGACCGGGTTCAGGCATCTCCGAAGCACCTCGAGACTCGGCCGCCGCCTTTCCCGGGCGCCTTCGGCGAACCCGGGATCCAGAGCCGCCGGCGGTGCCCGAGCTTGCCGCCGCGGCGGCTTCCGGATCCCGGGCCCTGCTTCGCAGCCCCGGGATGACGGGGGCGTTGTCGTCGGGCGCCTTTCGGCACCGTCGGATGCGTGAATCCGGTGGCCTGCCGGGGGCGGGAGAAGACGCGCTAGATCTGCATCCGCATGATCTCCTCGTAGGCCGAGATCATCCGGTCGCGCACCGCCACCATGGTCTGCAGGGCGGTCTCGCTCTCGGCCACCGCCGTGACCACGTCGACGACGTTGGCCTTGCCGGCGGCCACCGCCAGGCCCTGCGCGTCGGCCTTGCGGCCGGCATCGCCGACGCCGTCGAGCGCCTGGCCGAGCAGCTGGGTGAAGTCGTTGCCCGCCCCTTGCGTCGGCTGGATCTTCGGCGGCCCCTTGAAGCTGCCGACGTTCTGAACGGCGGCGTAGGCGCCGGCCGCGAAGTTGCTGCTGGCCATGATCGTGTCCCGCCTTCGCCTACTTCAGGATTTCGAGGGTGCGGGAGATCATCCTGCGCGTGGTGGTGACCATGTTGAGGTTCGCCTCGTAGGAGCGCTGGGCCTCGCGCATGTCCATGTTCTCGATCAGGCCGTTGACGTTGGGCATCCGCACCTCGCCCTTCGCGTCGGCGGCCGGGTTGCCGGGATCGTACTTGGTCCGGAACGCGGTCATGTCGCGGCGGACGCGTCCCGCCTCCACGAGGTTGGCGCCGGTCTCGCGGTCGACATGGCTCTTGAAGGTCGGGATCTTGCGCCGGTACGGCTCGCCGGTCGGCGTCTGCGGCGCCGAATCCGCGTTGGCGATGTTCTCGGCGATGATCCGCATCCGGCCGGACTGGGCCTTCAGGCCGGCGGCGGCGATCGAGAGCGACTTCGTGAAATCCATGGCTCAAGCCTCCCCGATCATGTCTCGGCTCGCGATCACTTCTTGCCGATGGCGATCTTCAGGACATCGAGGCTCTTCTGGTACATCGACGCGGCGAGCTGGTAGTCCGACTGGTTGTCGCCGGACTTCATCATCTCGTCCTCGAGGTTGACGCCGTTGCCGCTCGGGCGGATCTCGAACTCGGTGACGCGGCGCGGATCGGCGCCGACGCCGGTGTCGCCCGAGGCGGCGATGTGCCCGACGCTGGTCAGCGTCATCGCGCTCCCGGTCGAGGCGGCGAGGCCGGTCGACCGGTCGAAGCTCGGCTGCGCCAGGTCGCGCGGGCGGAAGCCGGGCATGTCGGCGTTGGCGACGTTCTCGGCCAGGAGCTTCTGGCGCGCCTGATGCCACTGCATCTTGGTCCGGAGCATTCCCAGGAGCGGCATGTCGGTGACGGCCACGAGGGGGCTCCGGATTCGCGCGGCCCGGTCTCCGGCCGCCCGGCAAAATCTGCCGCCCGCTTGGTTAACGCCGGGTTAAGGTTTCCGCGGCCGCGGGCCGCAGCGAAGCTGTTAACGAAGACTTAACGATGATTGCCCGGCGGCGGGCCGGCCGTGATACTGACGGGGCGGTTTTGCGTAGGGCCCTCCCGGGCCCGTGAAGAACGAGAGTATCGTCCGTGCAATGGTTGCAGTCCGTGTTCGGGTCTGACGGCTCTCCGGTCGTGCAGTACGTCACCATCTTCGCCGTGATCTTCGCGGTGCTGACGGTGATCGTGCTGGTTGTGCGCCGGCTCGGCGGCGGCGGTCTCGCCGACGCGAAGCGCGGCGCTCAGCGCGGGCGCCAGCCGCGCCTCGGGATCGTCGACGTGTACGAGCTCGACCGGCAGCGCCAGCTGATCCTGCTGCGGCGCGACAACGTCGAGCATCTGCTGCTCGTCGGCGGCCCGAACGACGTGGTGATCGAGCGCCACATCCAGCGCGGGCAGCAGCGCGATCCGGCCCTGCGCCCCGAGGCGATGGCCGAGCCGCTCGCCGAGGCCGGGCTCGACCCCTTCCCGGGCCTCGAGACGCAGGCCCAGGCGGCGTTCCGACCCGACTTCGCCATGCCAATCGTGCTCGCGCCGACCGTGTCCGGCCCGGGCGGCGCGCTCGCTTCCGTCCCGCCCCTCGACGCGGCGATCCTCGACGAGGCCGAACCCCGCCCGGATCGCGCTCCCGAGCCGCTCACGCCCGACGCGCGCCCGTCCGAGGCGATCGTCACCGGGCCGCGGCCGGACGCGCCGGCGCGGCGCCCGATGCGCCGGACCGCGCCGCCGCTGATCAACCCGCGCCCCGACGTCGCCTCCGAGCGCCCGCGTTCCGAGCCGCCGCCCGAGGAGCCCGCCTTCGCGCCGGCCGCGATCCCGCCGATCCCTCCGTTGCCGCCGGCCGAGCGTCGCCCGGTCGATCCCGCCATCCTCTCGGACATGGCCCGCCAGCTCGAGGCCGCGCTCGCCCGGCCGGCCTCGGCCGTGACCCCGTCGCCGTCGCCCGCCTGGACGGCGCCGGCGCCCGCTCCGAGCCCGGCACCCGCTCCGGCGGCGCCGGCCACGATCGATCCGATGGCCGCGGCCATGGCGGCGCCGGTCGATGCCCCGGCCGGCGAGCCCGCGCCCGCACCGTCCGCGGAGAAGCCCGCACCCGCACCCGCGCCCGCACCGGTCCCCGAGCCCGAACCGTTCCTGCCCGCTCCGCCGCCGGCCGAGCCGGTTCCTCCGCCGGCGCCGGCCGCACCGGTCGAGCCGCGGGTGCCCCCCAGGGTCGAGCCCGCGCCGCCTCCCCCGCCGAAGGTCGAGACCCCGCCGGCACCCGCTTCGGCGCCTCCGAAGCCCGCCGCCAACCCGTTCTCGGTCGAGGAGATCGAGGCCGAGTTCGCGCGCCTCCTCGGGCGGCCCCTCGACAAGCGGAATTGACCGGGCGCAGGAGCCCGGCCGGCCGACGGTCGCCGTTCACACGCCCTTGCGCAGCGTCTCCGGCATCGCGAGCACCGCGAGGAAGCTGATCACCGCCGTGACCGCCAGGTAGGCGCCGACCCAGGCGATCCCGCCCCAGTCGACCAGGCGCTGGGCGATGTAGGGGGCGCCGGAGGCCCCGACGATGCCGGCGAGGTTGTAGGTCACCGAGGCGCCGGTGTAGCGCACCCGGGTCGGGAACAGCTCCGGCAGCAGGGCGCCCATCGGCCCGAAGATCCAGCCCATCGTGAACAGGCTGAGGCAGAGGAAGGCGAGGACGACCGCGCCCGACCCGGAGCCGAGCATCGGCCCGAGCAGCCCGCCGAGGCCGAACGCCACCACCATGCCGGCCATCAGCACCGGCCGGCGCCCGAAGCGGTCGGCGTTGGCGCCGGAGAGCGCGATGCCGAGCGCCATGAAGCAGACGGCGATGCACTCGAACAGCAGGAAGGCCGGCCGCGCGTAGCCGAGCGCCGCGGTGCCGTAGCCGAGGGCGAAGACAGTGGAGATGTAGAACACGGCGTAGACCGCCACCATCGCCAGGGTGCCGACGACGAGCGCGTGGCCGTGCCCGGTCACCATCGCGGCGAAGGGCACGCGCTCGGGCTTGGCCTGCGCGAGCGCCGCCTTGAAGGCCGGCGTCTCGCTGAGCTTGAGCCGCACGTAGAGGCCGACGCCGACCAGCGCGGCCGAGGCCAGGAACGGCAGCCGCCAGCCCCAGGCCTGGAAGCTGTCCGCGCTCAGGCCGAAGCTGAGCGCCAGGAAGCTGACGTTGGCCAGGATGAAGCCGACCGGCGCGCCGAGCTGCGGGAAGATGCCGTACCAGGCGCGCCGGCCCGCCGGCGCGTTCTCGACCGCGAGCAAGGCCGCGCCGCCCCACTCGCCGCCGAAGCCGATGCCCTGGCCGCAGCGCAGCAGGCACAGCATCGCCGGCGCCCACCAGCCGGCGGTGGCGTAGGTCGGCAGGCAGCCGATCAGCACCGTCGAGACGCCCATGATCAGCAGCGAGGCGACCAGCGTCGCCTTGCGCCCGACCCGGTCGCCGAAATGCCCGAACAGGGCCGCGCCCACCGGCCGCGCCAGGAAGGCGATCGCGAAGGTCGCGAAGGCGCTGAGCTGCTGCACGCCGGGCTCGCCGGGCGGGAAGAAGACCGGGCCGATCACCAGCGCGGTCGCGGTGGCGTAGATGTAGAAATCGAAGAACTCGATCGCCGTGCCGACGAAGCTCGCGGCGAGGACCCGGCGGGCCGACAGGGGGGACGGCGTGGTCTGGAGCATGATCGTTCGCGGCCGCGCGGTGTTGACGTGCGCCCCGGTTAGTCGAGCGCGCCGCGTTTGCACAGCATCCCGCCCGCCGAAACCGCGGCGTTTCGCGAAACGGCGCACGATTACGACACGATCCGTAATCCCGGCGCCGGCGCGCGTTTTTTGTGCGCTGCGAAGGGATGTCCCGGGGCGAAAAGCTCAATGCGACGGCAGGTTTGCGCCGAGCCTCGGCCAGTCTTCACTTGCGCTAGCCTGGCACGAAACCTGCTGAGCTGCACCGTCCGTCAATGGAGACGGCACCGCCTCCGCCAGCAACGCCGCTGATGCGATCCGCTCCGCCCCGAAGATCCTTCCGGGCAGCGGGGCGCGTTCGTGTGCGGATCGGCGGGCGCCGGCGTAGTTTTCAAGGTCAGGATCCTGCCGCAGATGCGTAACGACGAGCCGAAATCCACCCTCGACCGGTCCCCCCTCGCCGAAGCGTCCGGCACCGGCACCCGCCGCGGCCTGCTCAAGGGCGCGGCCGGCGCCCTGTCGCTCGCCGCCGCCGTGCGCCTCGCCCTGCCGGGGGGCGCCTTCGCGCAGGGCGCGGGCCCCGAGGTCAAGGGGGCCAAGCTCGGCTTCATCGCGCTGACCGACGCCGCCCCGCTCTTCGTCGCCAAGGAGAAGGGCATCTTCGCCAAGTACGGCCTGCCCGACGTCGAGGTGATGAAGCAGGCGTCGTGGGGCACCACCCGCGACAATCTCGTGCTCGGCTCCGAGGGCAACGGCATCGACGGCGCCCACATCCTGACGCCGATGCCCTACCTGATCACGGCCGGCCGGGTGACGCAGAACAACCAGCCGACGCCGATGTACATCATGGCCCGGCTCAACCTGAACGGGCAGTGCATCTCCGTCGGCAAGGAGTACATGCCCGACAAGGTCGCCCTCGACGCCAAGCCCTTCAAGGCGGCCCTGGAGCGGAAGAAGGCCTCGGGCAAGCCGGTCAAGGCGGCGATGACCTTCCCGGGCGGCACCCACGACCTCTGGATCCGCTACTGGCTCGCCGCCGGTGGCATCGACCCCGACAAGGACATCGAGACCATCGTCGTGCCGCCGCCCCAGATGGTGGCGAACATGAAGGTCGGCACGATGGACTGCTTCTGCGTCTGCGAGCCGTGGAACGCGCAGCTCATCACGCAAGGGATCGGCTACACCGCGCTCACCACCGGCGAGTTGTGGAAGGACCATCCGGAGAAGGCCTTCGCCATGCGCGCGGCCTGGGTCGACAAGCACCCGATCGCCGCCAAGGCGCTCCTGATGGCGGTGCTGGAAGCCCAGCAATGGTGCGACAAGCCCGAGAACCGGGACGAGCTCGCCGGCATCGTCGCCAAGCGCCAGTGGATCAACATCGCGGTCACCGACGTGATCGACCGGATGAAGGGCAAGTTCGATTACGGCGACGGCCGCGTCGTCGAGAACAGCCCCCACACCATGAAGTTCTGGGCCGACAACGCCTCGTACCCGTACCAGTCGCACGATTCCTGGTTCCTCACCGAGGACATCCGCTGGGGCAAGTTCGACGCGCAGACCGACACCAAGGCGCTGATCGCCAAGGTGAACCGCGAGGACCTCTGGCGCGACGCGGCCAAGACGCTCGGCGTCTCCGCGATCCCGACCAGCACGTCCCGCGGCAAGGAGACGATGTTCGACGGGAAGGTCTTCGATCCCGAGAACCCCGCCGCCTACCTCGCCAGCCTCGGCATCAAGAAGGTCTCGTGATGGCCGCCACCTCGACGATCGCCGACAAGACCGCCCTCGGCACCGCCGCCCGCGATGCCGCCGCCGTGAAGAGCCGCACGCCCTTCCTCACCGCCAAGCGGGCGAAGGGCCTGGCCGCCAACCTGATCCCGCCGCTCGTGGTGCTCGCGGCCTTCCTGCTGTTCTGGGAGGTCGCGTGCTCGCGGCCCACCGCCGGCCTGCCGCCGCCCTCGCGGGTGGTGACGGAGGCCTGGGACATCATCGCCCACCCGTTCTACGACAACGGCGGCACCGACAAGGGCCTGTTCTGGCACATCTCGGCCAGCCTCCAGCGCGTCGCCTTCGGCTTCGCGCTGGCGGCGATTGTCGGAATCCTGACCGGCACGCTGGTCGGCCAGTCCGACTGGGCGATGCGCGGCCTCGACCCGATCTTCCAGGTGCTGCGCACGATCCCGCCGCTGGCCTGGCTGCCGCTGTCGCTCGCCGCCTTCCGCGACGGGCAGCCCAGCGCGATCTTCGTAATCTTCATCACCTCGATCTGGCCGATCATCATCAACACCGCGGTCGGCATCCGCAACATCCCGCAGGATTACCGCAACGTCGCCGCGGTGATCCGCCTGAACCCGATCGAGTTCTTCATGAAGGTCATGCTTCCGGCGGCGGCCCCGTACATCTTCACCGGGCTTCGCATCGGCGTCGGGCTGTCCTGGCTCGCCATCGTCGCCGCCGAGATGCTGATCGGCGGCGTCGGCATCGGCTTCTTCATCTGGGACGCCTGGAACTCCTCACACATCAGCGAGATCATCGTGGCGCTGGTCTATGTCGGCGTCATCGGCTTCGTCCTCGACCGGCTGGTGGCGGCGGTCGGCCGGGTCGTCACCCGCGGCACCAGCGCAGCTTGAGGACCGGGACCATGGCCAACCCATCCCATCTCGACCTCTCGCAGGTCGGCATCAGCTTCACCCGCGGCGGCACCACCACCGAGGTGCTGCGCGACGTGAACCTCAAGGTCGCCAAGGGCGAGTTCGTCTCGATCATCGGCCATTCCGGCTGCGGCAAGTCGACGGTGCTCAACATCGTCGCCGGGCTTCTGAAGAGCTCGACCGGCGTCACCCTGCTCGACGGCAAGGAGGTGTCGTCGCCCGGGCCCGAGCGGGCGGTGGTGTTCCAGAACCATTCGCTGCTGCCTTGGCTCACGGTGCGCGAGAACGTGGCGCTCGCCGTCGACAAGGTGCTCGCCAGGACGAAGTCGAAGGCGGAGCGCAAGGCCTGGATCGAGCACAACCTCGCCCTGGTGAACATGGTGCACGCCGCCGACAAGCGGCCGTCCGAGATCTCCGGCGGCATGAAGCAGCGCGTCGGCATCGCCCGGGCGCTCGCCATGGAGCCGACGGTGCTGCTGATGGACGAGCCGTTCGGCGCCCTCGACGCGCTGACCCGCGCCCATCTCCAGGATCAGCTCATGGAGATCCAGGTGCGCCTGCGGAACACGGTGATCATGATCACCCACGACGTGGACGAGGCGGTGCTCCTGTCCGACCGCATCGTGATGATGACCAACGGCCCGTCGGCCACCATCGGCGAGGTGCTGACCGTGCCGATGCCGCGCCCGCGCCGTCGCCTCGAGCTGGTCGAGGACAAGGACTACGTCCATTGCCGGGCGGAGGTGCTGGAATTCCTCTACGCGCGCCACGCCAAGCCGGCTTTGGCCGCCTGAGCGATCGCCGGGCGCGCGCCGGCGCATCCATTGCCAGGGCCGCAAAAAGAAAGGCCGGCGCCCCTCGCGGGAGCGCCGGCCTCGTCGTTCGACCTCGGATCAGCGGCTCTTCTTGTAGAGCTTGCTCGCGATCTCGAAGATTTCCTCGGGCGCGTAGTCGGGGGCGAAGGCACCGTAATTGCCGTCGAGCTCCGGGATCTTGCCGCCCTCGGGGTGGCCGTCGACGATCTCGAGCTGGCCGGGCGGATCACCCGGCAGCGCGACCTCGTCGTTCGACCAGACGCCGGCAGCTTCCGCATAGTCGTTCGGGCTGAAGGTGTAGAGGCGGCGGTGGCTGCCCTCCTGCAGGTACTTCTGGCACTCGGGGATCTTGTCGAGCACGATATTGGGCGTCGGCAGCATCTTCTCGATCTCGACGCCGGTGAGCTTCTTCAGGGCCAGCGCGTAGGCGTGGGCGTGGACCGAGCCGCGCACCAGCAGGTAGCCGCAGACCTCGCGACCGGTCGGGTCCGTCAGGGTCTCGTAGACGCGCAGCTTGTGCAGGCGGGCGCCGCATTCCAGGTGGAAGTTGTGCAGCAGGTCGATGATCAGGTTACCGGTCGTCGTCACCATGTCCATGTTCCAGGACGCGGCGTTCGAGTTCATCGGCATCGCGCCGCCGCCGTTCGATAGGAAGCTGCCGGCGAGCCGGATGTCCTTCATGTCCTCGAAGGGCGCCTTGGAGATGTCGACGTCCTTGGTGTCGTCGCCGGGGCCGTTGTTCAGCATCGAGACGCCGGTCGAGACCAGCTCGACGTGGCCGAGCTCCTCGGCGAAGATGCTGGAGACCAGGCTGTAGAACGGACGCAGCTTGGACTTGTTGCGGAAATTGAAGCTCTGGAACATGTAGTTCCCGAGGGTGGACATCTCGCCGTACTTGCCGCCGAGCAGCTCCTGCAGGGCCGCAGCGGCGTTCGGATCGGGTCGCTTCGGCTGCGGAAGCTCGGCCTGCAGCTTGTCGATGCGCATGAACATGGGTTGGGATCCTTATCGCCGGAGCGCCGGGACGTGTTGGTGCTACCGCCGAGCGGCGCCCTTGTTCCTGGCGACGGACCGATAGCCGCGCATCGCAACCGCGCGACGGCGAGCCCGGCCCGCGCCGGCGTCCGGACTTTCGGCGGCGTCCGGACCTGCATCCATGGATTGCATAGCGTGGCGGATGCGGTCGCGCGGACGGGCACGGCGCGCCGCCATCCTGCTCGCGGATCGCCGTCTCGCAGACCGGGCCGGACCCGTCGGCGTCACGGCGGCCGAGCCTCCAGCCGCATCGTGCCATCGACGCGGGCGGGAGGCCGGCGCGGGGCCGGCTAAGCGCCGAGCGCGCCGTCGAGGTCCTCGATCAGGTCGGCCGGATCCTCGAGGCCGATCGAGAGGCGGACCACCTCCGGCCCGGCGCCGGCCGCGGTCTTCTGCGCGTCGGTGAGCTGGCGGTGGGTGGTCGAGGCCGGGTGGATCACCAGCGAGCGCGTGTCACCGATGTTCGCCACGTGAGAGAACAGCTGCAGGTTGCCGACGAGCTTCACGCCGGCATCGTAGCCGTCCTTGAGGCCGATGGTGAAGACCGAGCCGAAGCCGTTCGGCGTGTAGCGCTTGGCGAGCTGGTGGTAGCGGTCGGTCTCGAGCCCCGGATAGCTCACCCACGACACCGCGGGGTGGCCCGCCAGGTGCGTCGCGACGGCCATGGCGTTGTCGCAGTGGCGCTGCATCCGCAGCGGCAGGGTCTCGATGCCGTTGAGGATCAGGAAGGCGTTGAACGGCGACAGCGCCGGCCCGAGGTCGCGCAGGCCGAGCACCCGGATGGCGATGGCGAAGCCGAAATTGCCGAAGGTCTCGGCCAGCACCATGCCGGCATATTCCGGGCGCGGCTGGCTCATCATCGGGTAGCGCGCGTCGCCGGCCCAGGGGAAGGTGCCGCCGTCGACCACGAGACCGCCGATCGAGTTGCCGTGGCCGCCGAGGAACTTCGTCGCCGAGTGCACGACGATGTCGGCGCCGTGCTCGAACGGGCGGATCAGATACGGCGTCGCCATGGTGTTGTCGACGATGAGCGGGATGTTGTGGCGCTTGGCGATCTCCGACAGGGCGGCGATGTCGGTGATGACGCCGCCCGGGTTGGCGATGGACTCGCAGAAGATCGCCTTGGTGCGCGGCGTGATCGCGCGCTCGAACGAGGACGGGTCGTCGGTGTCGGCCCAGACCACGCTCCAGCCGAAGTTCTTGTAGCTGTGGTTGAACTGGTTGATCGAGCCGCCGTAGAGCTTGTTGGCCGCGATGAACTCGTCGCCCGGCTGCATCAGCGCGTGCATCGTCAGGAACTCGGCCGCGTGGCCGGACGACACCGCGACCGCCGCGGTGCCGCCTTCGAGGGCGGCGATGCGCTCCTCCAGCACGGCGTTGGTCGGGTTGGTGATGCGCGAGTAGATGTTGCCGAAGGCCTGCAGCCCGAACAGCGAGGCGGCGTGGTCGACGTCGTCGAACACGAAGCTCGTGGTCTGGTAAATCGGCGTCGCCCGTGCGCCCGTGGCCGCATCGGGGCTCGCGCCCGCGTGGATCGCGAGGGTGTTGAAGCCGGGCAGCCGGTCGGTCGTCATGGGTCTCTCCTCGGCCGGGTCGTTCGGGCACGATCACGTTCGCGCCAGCGCTGGCACGCGGTTTACGCTTCCCCGCCGCGGCGGTGCAAGGCGCCGGCCTCCGTCACGGCACGGCTCGGCCGCCTGTGATGGGGAGGCGCAGCCGCCGGATGCGGGAAGGCGCGCCCGTCCGGGCCGAAGCGCCGCAGCCCTCCGATCCGAGACGGCGCGGTCTCCGACCCTAAAAAAGACCCGATGCTCGTGCTGTCCGGGCACCTTCCCTCGTCGCCCCGCACGGATCGATCCGCTCTATGCTGAAAACCGCCTTCGTTGCCGCGCGCGACCGTCAGCGGCTGTCGGAGATCGCCTCGATCCTGATCGGCTTCGGCGTCAACAAGGTCGTGGACCGGCTCGGGCTGCGCTACATCCCGATCCTTCCGCGCCGCAAGCCGAAGATCGACGTCACCCGCCTGTCGGAGCCCGAGCGCCTGCGCCGCGCGATCGAGGCTCTGGGGCCGACCTTCATCAAGTTCGGCCAGGTGCTCGCCAGCCGTCCCGACCTGCTCTCGCCGATGTGGACCGAGGAGCTGGCCAAGCTCCACAGCCAGGTCTCGCCGGTCTCCTGGGAGACGATCCGCCCGCAGCTGGAGGCCGACCTCGGGGCGCCGCCGCAGGAGATCTTCGCCGAGTTCGACACCAACGCGATCGCCTCGGCCTCGATCGCCCAGGTCTACCGGGCCAAGCTGCATTCGGGCGAGGACGTCATCGTCAAGGTGCTGCGCCCGGGCCTGCGCAAGATCATCGACGCGGACCTGCGCCTGATGGCGCACGGCGCCCGCATCGTCGAGACCGAATGGCCGGACATGGCCCGCTACCAACCGGGCGAGCAGATGCGCCACCTCGCCGCCGGCCTGAACGGCGAGCTCGACCTGATGAACGAGGCGCGCAACTGCGAGTTGCTCGCTTCGCTGTTCTCCGACCGCGACGACATCGTATTCCCGAAGATCCACTGGGAGTGGTGCTCCGAGCGGGTGCTGGTGCAGGAATTCATCCACGGCATCCCCCCGAACGACGAGGCGCGGCTCGCCGCCGCCGGCGTCGACAAGAAGCTGCTCGCCCAGAAGGGGACCGACGCCTTCCTGAAGATGGCTCTGATCGAGGGCGTGTTCCACGCCGATCCGCACCCGGGCAACATGCTGGCGATGTCGGGTAACCGGATCGGATTCATCGATTTCGGCATCATCGGGCGCCTGTCGCAGAAGCGGCGCAACCAGCTGCTCGTGCTGATCGGCGCGATGCTGAAGCAGGACGCCGACGGGCTGATGGCGGTGCTGCTCGACTGGACCGGCTCAAGCAGCCCGGACCTGACCCGGCTGGAAGGCTCGGCGCAGGCCTTCGTCGAGAGCCATTCCTCGATCCCGCTCAACCTCGGGTTGGTGCTCACCGACTTCATGACCATGGCGCGCGAGAACGACCTCGCGATGCCGACCGACCTTGCGATCCTGTTCAAGGGCCTCGTCACCGCCGACGGCGTGATGCGCCACCTCGATCCGAACTTCGACCTTTTCGCCGCCGCCGGCCCGACGGTGCGGGCGAGCATGCATACGCAGTTCTCGCTGACCGGGCTGAAATCCAAGGCCGAGGCGCTGGGCGTCGGCCTCTACGGCGCCGCCTCGGAGCTGCCGACGCTGATCCACCTGATGCTGGTGCGTCTGAAGCAAGGCCGCGTCACCGTCGAGATCGAGGTGAAGGGCCTCGACAAGGTCACCCGCGGCATCGAGCGGGCGGCGGCCCGCGTCGCGGTGGCGCTGGTGGTCGCCGCCTTCGCCACCCAGCTCGCGCCGCGCCTGATCGACCTCGGGACGCCGGTCTTCGTCACGATCGGCCTGGTCGTGTTCACCCTCGGCGTCGGCTGGCTCGTGCTGCTTGGACGGAAGAAGTGACGTCCTGCGCGACGGCCTAGACTTGTATCCGTTCCGGTCCGGTCGGCTTGACTACAATCGTGCCTTGCAGGCCCGGGCCGATATGCTAGCGTAATTCCGCCCACCGAATCGTGAGGATGCGGGTGGGGCGCGGCTCAGAAGCGGATTCATTCGCCGGTCGCGCTCCGCGTCTCGACGTCGCGTCGCCACGCCGCGCGTTTCGCGGGTCGATACGCCGTCGCACGCCTCGCGGACACGCCCGCCGGCGCCGCGCGACGGTCGTCGAAGGGGAGCTTGTGCGATGGACACGGGCGCGAGTTGCAAGATTTCCGCCTTTCAGGCCACGGTCGCCGACCGGCGGCTCTCCGCCCTCGAGGCGGAGAACCACCATCTCCGGGCGTTGCTGAGCGAGGCGAGCCGGCAGGCCGACGCGGAAGCCGAACGCAATGCGCGCCTCGGCCGGATCGTCGTCTCGGAACGCGGTGCCAGCCGCATCGAGGCACGTCGGATCGTCGCCGAGGCGGTGCGGATGCGCGCCGAGGCCGAGAGCACCGTGGAGCATTGCCGGCGCGACCTGGCGCGCGGTGCCGCCCGCCTCGCCGGCGCCGAGGAGCTGAACGCGCAGCTCCGGGCCAGCGAGGAGTTCAACCGGCGCATCCTCTGGACCACCACCGACTTCGTGAAGGTGCTGGACCTCGACGGCCGCCTGATCACCGTGAGCGAGAACGGGCCCGCGGTCCTGGGCGTCGAGACGTTCGCCGGGCTCGTCGGCCGGGCCTGGATCGACTTCTGGTCCGCCCCCGACAGCCGTGCCGGCATCCGCGACGCCCTCGATGCGGCGCGGGCCGGGCGGCCGTGCCGGTTCCAGGCGGTGCTGAACGCGGGCGCCGCGCCGACCTGGTGGGACATCGCGGTGACGCCGATCGACGGCGCCGACGGCCGCCCCGAACGCATCCTCGCGGTGTCGCGCGACATCACCGACCTCAAGCGCAACGAGGCGCGCCAGACCCTGCTCATGCAGGAGCTTGCGCACCGGGTGAAGAACACCCTCGCCCTGGTCCAGGCGGTGGCGACGCAGACCCTGCGCAACGCCCCCTCGCTGGAGGAGGCTGGCCGGGCGCTGGATGCCCGCCTCGTGGCGCTGGCCCAGGCCCACGACGTGCTGGTTCAGGGCGCGTGGTCGAGCGCCTCGCTGTCGGGCCTCGTCGCCGGCGCGGTGGCGCTGCACGGCGACGGGGTGCCCGGCCGCTTCACGGTGAGCGGTCCCGACCTGACGCTCGCCGCAGGCCACGGCCTGACCCTGGCGCTGATGCTGCACGAGCTCGCCACCAACGCCGCCAAGTACGGCGCGCTCTCGACCGGCGCCGGCCGGGTGGCGATCTCCTGGGCGATCGACGAGACGGAGCCGGATGCGCGCCTCCGCTTCCGCTGGGAGGAGATCGGCGGTCCGCCGGTCGCGCCGCCGACGCGGACGGGGTTCGGCACGCGCCTGATCGCCCGGTGCCTGAGCCACGATTTCGGCGGCGCGGTCGCGCTCCGGTTTCCGCCGACCGGGGCGGTGCTGACCCTGGAGGCGCCGCTCGCCTCGGTCGTCGCCGCCTGAGGCACCCCCGCCGGGGATCCGGCGCGACGCCCAGACGGGCGCCGCCCATTGGCGATCGCCGCCGGGCGTGAGAGAGGTCGCGGGTGTCCACGCTCCTCGTCTACGTCGCGGCCGGCCTCTGCGAGATCGCCGGCTGCTTTGCCGCCTGGGCCTGGCTCAGGCTCGGGCACTCGCCGCTCTGGCTCCTGCCCGGCGCCCTCGCGCTTGCCGGGTTCGCGCTGCTGCTCACCCGGGTCGAGGCGGAGGCCGCCGGGCGCGCCTACGCCGCCTACGGCGGCATCTACATCGCGCTCTCGCTCGCCTGGCTCTGGCTCGTGGAGGATCGCCCGCCCGACCGCTGGGACCTCTCCGGCGCGATGATCTGTCTCGCCGGCGCCGGCCTCATCCTGTGGGGGCCGAGGCCGGCGTGAGCGCGCGCCTTGACGAGGCGGACACCGGGGAATAGGCCCCGGTGCTGGTGTTCAAACACAGTGTCCGCAGGCCTGATGACCGACAGCCCGACAGATCAACCCGTCGTTCTCCTGGTGGAAGACGACGGCCTTCTTCTGATGGAAGCCGCCGACACCCTCGCCGATGCGGGTTTCACGGTTCTCGAAGCGAGCCATGCGGACAAGGCGCTGAAGGTTCTTGAGAATCGCGACGACGTTCAAGTTCTGATGACCGATGTCGACATGCCGCAAGGCTCGATGGACGGTTTCGCGCTGGCCCGCCTCGTGGCCGACCGCTGGCCGGCGATCCCGGTCCTCGTCGTGTCCGGCATGGGCACGCCCGGCCCCTACGACATGCCCGACGGCGCCCGCTTCATCCCGAAGCCCTACGAGCCCAACACCCTGGTCCGGACGCTGCGCTCCTTCATCCACCGCGCGGCCTGAGCCCACGCCCGCAGGCCCGACGGGCCCTGCCCGCGGTTGCCCCTCCCCCGGTCCGCCGTGATAGGGCATGGTCCCGTGGACCGAGTTCGATGACAGACACGCCGAAGACGCCCCGATTCGCCACCCAGGCGATCCATGCCGGTGCCAGCCCCGACCCGGCCACCGGCGCGCGGGCGCAGCCGATCTACTTCACCAACGGCTTCGTGTTCGATTCCACCGAGCAGGCCGCCGACATCTTCAACATGCGCCGCACCGGGTTCTCGTACTCGCGCGGCTCGAACCCCACCGTCGCCGCCCTTGAGCGGCGCGTGGCCGCGCTCGAGGGCGCGAAGGCTGCCATCGCCGTGTCCTCGGGGCAGTCGGCGCTGCTGCTGGTGATGCTGACGCTGATGAAGAGCGGCGACGCCTACGTCGCCTCGCCGCGCCTGTTCGGTGGCTCGCTCGGCCTGATGCGGCGGCTCGACGGGCGCTACGACCTGAAGCCGCTCTTCGCCAAGGGCCTGACGCCGGCCGATTTTGAGGCGGCGATCACGCCGGAGACCCGGGCGATCATCTGCGAGTCGATCGTCAACCCGTGCGCCACGGTGATGGACATCGCCGGCATCGCCGAGGTGGCCCGGCGCCACGGTCTGCCGCTCGTCGTCGACAACACCCTCGCCTCGCCCGCCCTGATCCGACCGATCGAGCACGGCGCCGACATCGTCGTGCACTCGACCTCGAAGTTCCTCGGCGGCTCCGGCCAGACCATCGGCGGCGTGATCTGCGACGCCGGCCGGTTCGACTGGACGAGGACCGACCACTACAACCTGATCACCGGCGCATGGCCCGACTACGACGGCCTCGTCATCACCGAGCGCTTCCCCGACAACCCGTTCGCCGTGGCCTGCCGCCTGTTCGGCCTGCGCGACCTCGGCCCCGGCCTCTCGCCGATGAACGCGTTCCTGACGCTGACCGGCATCGAGACCCTGCCGCTCAGGATGGCGCGCCACTGCGCCAACGCGCGCACGGTCGCCGCCTACCTCAAGGACCATCCGGCCGTCGCCTGGGTGAGCTATCCGGGCCTGCCCGGCCAGCCCGGCGAGGCGCTGGCGCAGCGCTACGTGCCGCAGGGGCCGGGCTCGATCTTCACCTTCGCCCTGAAGGGCGGCGAGCCGGCCGCGCTGACGTTCATCACCAGCCTGGAGCTGATCTCGCACCTCGTGAACATCGGCGAGATCAAGTCGCTGGCGATCCATCCCGCGACGACGACGCACCGCCAGTTGCCGAAGGACGAGAAGGAGGCGGCCTGCGTCGGCCCCGACACCGTCCGCCTGTCGATCGGCCTGGAGAACGTCGAGGATCTGATCGCGGACATCGCGCAGGCCCTGGCCCAGGTGGGCTGAAGGTCGCCTCGGACGTTGCGGCATGCTCGACAGTGGTCGAGCATGCCGTCGCGAGCCGTCAGACCATGCCGAGCGCCTGCATGTAGAGCTCGAGGATCGCCTCTTCCTCCTGGCGCTCGCTGTGGTCCTTCTTGCGCATGCGCAGGATGGTGCGGACCGCCTTCACGTCGAAGCCGCGGCCCTTCAGCTCGGCCATCACTTCCTTGATGTCGCCGGCGATGCCGCTCTTCTCCTCCTCGAGGCGCTCGATGCGCTCGATGAACGCGCGAAGCTCGTCGGCGGCCACGCCCTCGGATGATGACACGTCGCCGGGGGTCGGCATGGCATGCGCGTTCATGGTTCTCTCCTGTCCTGCCCGGTTCGTAGGGGAGTAAACTTACCGGGAGCTTAGCCGGAGCGACCCGCGCAGCCCCGCCGTGGAACGCGTCGCCGCGGCCGTTCGGTACGGCTCCGTCGCGGACGTTCAGTGCGGCTCCGCCGCGGATTTGGCGAAGGCGGCCTGCTGCTCGGGGCTGGCCTCGGTCTGGTACTTCGCCTTCCATTCGGAGAACGGCATCCCGTAGACCCGCTCGCGGGCCTCGTCCTTGGTCAGGCCGAGCCCTTCGGCGTCGGCCGCGTCCTTCATCCAGTTCGACAGGCAGTTCCGGCAGAAGCCGGCGAGGTTCATCATGTCGATGTTCTGGACGTCGGTGCGCGCCTGGAGATGCGCCACCAGGCGCCGGTAGACCGCCGCCTCGAGCTCGGTCTGCGTCTTCGGATCGATCTCGGTCATCGGCCTCTCGCGCTGTTCGTAAATGATCCGCTGGAGGTCGGCGCGGGCCGCGCCCGAGTCAAGCGTGCCCGCGTCAAGCGCGACCCTTCATCAGCGGGCGGAGAAGCCCAGCGAAGCGCGCGGCCCATTCGCCCTGCCCGGCCTCGGCGGCGATCAGGTCCTGGCGGATCTCGACCAGCGCATTGGCCAGCCCCCGCGCGGTGGCGTGCCGGTCGATCGTGTCGCCGGGCAGGCCGCCGCCGTAGGGCTCGTTGTCGCCCACCGTCAGCCCGGCGGGGTCGGCGCGCAGGCCCGCGATCAAGGGCGCGCTGAGGCGCTCGTCCCGGTCGTAGAGGATGCCGACCTCCCAGGGCCGGGGGACGCCGCGCCAGAACGGGGTGAAGCTGTGCATCGTCAGGAGCATCGGCGGGCCGGCCGCGGCGTCGGCCGCCGCCACCGCGGCATCGATCGCCCGGTCGAACGGATCGTAGAAGCGGGCGATGCGCGCCTGCTTGCCGGCCTCGTCGATCCGCGCGTTGCCGGGCACCACCGCCCCGTCCGAGAGCCGCATCACCAGCGTCGGGTCGGCCCGGCCGCGGTTCGGGTCGATGATCAGCCGCGAGAAGTCGGTGAGGATCGCCGGCGCGCCGAGCAGCGCCGCGAGCCGCCGGGTCACGCCCGCCGCCCCGATGTCGTAGGCGATGTGGCGCCGGAACTCGCCCTCGGGCAGCCCGAGCTCGATGTCGTCGGGCACGTGGTTCGAGGCGTGGTCGCAGGCCAGGATCAGCCCGCAGGCGGGATCGCCCGGGATCGTCTCGACCGGGTGGGGCGGGTGTCGCGCGAGGCTGTGGGACAGGGGCACGGGTCCGGTTCGGTTCGCGGAGGTTGGGAGGTCTTGCCGTCACGGCAAGGCTCGGGCAGAGCACGTATCAAGGATCGTGCGCTCACGGCAAGAAACGGCCACGGCAAGAAACAGGCCCGTCGCCCAAAGAGCCCGTCGCCCCTGCCCGCACCCGCGGGTCGCGGAGGCGAGGACCGCACGAACGAGGAAACGACGCGCGAGACCCTGACCGATGACGCCTGAGATCGACCCCGCCACGCGCGCCCTTCGGACCCTGCTCGACGGCTTCCTCGCCGCGGCGATCGAGGCCGCCCACCCCGATACCTGCCTGCCGGCGCACCTGCCGCCGCCGACCCCGGGCCGGCTGATCATCCTCGGCGCCGGCAAGGCGGGGGGAAGTATGGCGGCGGTCGCCAGCCGGTTCTACCGCGAGCAGCACGGGCTCGGCGACGACCGCATCGTCGGCCTGGCCGTCGCCCGCCACGGCTACGGGCAGGACGCGCCCGGCATCCGCATGGTCGAGGCCGGCCATCCCGTACCGGACGAGGCCGGCATCGCCGCGACCCGGGAGGCGCTGGCGCTCGCCACCGCCGCCGGCCCCGACGACGAGGTGCTGGTTCTGCTCTCGGGCGGCGGCTCGGCCAACTGGATCGCGCCGGCCGGCGACCTGACGCTGCCCGAGAAGCAGGCGATCACCCGCGCGATGCTGCGCTCGGGCGCGCCGATCGGCGAGATCAACACCGTGCGCAAGCACCTCTCGCGCATCAAGGGCGGCCGCCTCGCGGTGGCTGCGCGCAACGCCCGCTCGATCCTGACGCTGGCGATCTCCGACGTGCCGTTCGACGATCCCGCGGTGATCGCCTCCGGCCCGACCGTGCCCGATCCGTCGACGCTCGCCGACGCCCGCGCGATCTGCGAGCGCCGCGGGATCCCGCTGCCCGAGACCGCGATCCGCCTGCTGAACGACCCGCTGAACGAGACCCCGAAAGCCGGCGACCCGGCCTTCGCGCGGGCCGAGTACCGCATCGTCGCCCGGCCGATCGACGCGCTGGAGGCGGCGGCCGCCGCCGCCAAGGCCGCCGGCTACGAGCCGGTGATGCTCGGCGCCGACCTCGAGGGCGAGGCCCGCGAGGTCGCGGCCGAGCACGCCCGCATCGCCCGCGAGATCAAGGCCTCGGGCCGCAAGGTCGCGCTGATCTCCGGCGGCGAGCTCACCGTGACGATCCGCGGCGAGGGCCATGGCGGGCCGAACCAGGAATACGCGCTGGCGCTCGCCATTGCGCTCGACGGCGAGACCGGGATCGCCGGCATCGCAGCCGACACCGACGGCACCGACGGCGGCCGCGGCGAGGCGACGGACCCGGCCGGCGGCCTCGTCGACCCGACCACGCTGGCTCGCGCCCGCGCCGCGGGCCTCGATCCGGCCGCGATGCTGGCCGACAACGATTCCACCCGGTTCTTCGCCGAGATCGGCGACCTGGTTCAGCCCGGCCCGACGAAGACCAATGTCAACGACTGCCGCATCATCCTCGTCGGCTGACTTTTTTGGGAGTTTGCGTTGCGGCTTCTCGTGATCGGCGCGGCGCTCGGGCTCGCGCTGCTCGGCGCCTCGCCGGCCCGCGCGGACCTGCGCCTGTGCAACCTCACCTCGAGCAAGGTCGGCATCGCGTTGGGCTACCGCGACCCGCAGGGCTGGGTCACGGAGGGCTGGTGGGACCTGACGCCGAAGGCGTGCGAGACCCTGCTCAAGGGCGCCCTGGCCGCACGGTTCTACTACGTCTTCGCCGTCGACTACACGCGCGGCGGCGAGTGGAGCGGGCGCTCGCTGATGTGCACCCGCGACAGCGAGTTCACCATCCGCGGCGTCGAGGACTGCCTCGCCCGCGGCTACGACCGCAACGGCTTCTTCGAGGTCGACACCGGCGAGCAGAAGAGCTGGACGATCCAGCTCTCCGACCCCAACCAGCCGGCCGCACCGCAGCCCTGATCCCCCCGCCCCGCCTTGACGGGGCAGCATGACCGGTGCTTCTGGCCGCATGCCCGTCGTCACGACTTCATGATGTTCCGCCAAGGGGCACGCGGCGGCAGCGATGTGCCCCAGGAGGCCCGATGAAACGTTCACGCCGCACGAAGATCGTCGCCACCCTCGGTCCGGCTTCCGACTCGCCGGAGATGATCGCGAAACTCTTCCGCGCCGGCGTGGACGTGTTCCGGCTCAACATGAGCCACCTGCCGCGCGAGAAGCTGCCCGAGAAGGTCGAGGCGATCCGCGCGGTCGAGCGCGAGTTCAAGCGCCCGATCGGCATCCTGGTCGACCTCCAGGGCCCGAAGCTCCGGCTCGGCGCCTTCGCCGAGGGGTTCGCGATGATCGAGAACGGCGCGAGCTTCGTCCTCGACGGCGACCCGACGCCGGGCGACGTCCACCGCTGCTACCTGCCCCATCCGGAGATCCTCTCCGCCCTGGAGCCGGGCCACTCCGTCATCATCGACGACGGCAAGCTGCGCCTCACCGTCACCGAGGCGAGCGAGACGCGCGCCGTGACCCACGTCGAGGTCGGCGGCCGCATCTCGAACCGCAAGGGCGTCTCCCTGCCCCACACGGTGATCCCGCTGCCTGCGATGACCGACAAGGACCGCTCGGACCTCGAGGCCGGCCTCAACGTCGGCGCCGACTGGATCGCGGTGTCCTTCGTGCAGCGCCCCGAGGACGTGGCCGAGGTGAAGAAGGTCTGCGCCGGCCGCGCCCTGGTGATGGCCAAGATCGAGAAGCCGCAGGCGCTGACCCGGCTCGACGAGATCATGGAGATCTCCGACGGCGTGATGGTGGCCCGCGGCGACCTCGGCGTGGAGATGCCGCTGGAGCAGGTGCCCGGCGTGCAGAAGCGCATCACCCGCGGCGCCCGGCGGATGGGCAAGCCCGTCGTCGTCGCGACGCAGATGCTCGAATCGATGATCACCGCCCCCGTGCCGACCCGCGCCGAGGTGTCCGACGTGGCGACCGCGGTCTACGAGGGCGCGGATGCGGTGATGCTCTCGGCCGAGAGCGCGTCGGGCGCCTTCCCGCTCGAGGCGATCGGCATGATGAGCCGCATCGCCGAGGAGGTCGAGCGCGACGCCCTGTACTGGTCGATCATCCGCGCGCAGAACTCGACGCCGGACCACACCGCCGCCGACGCCATCGCGGCGGCCGCCCACCAGATGGTCGACGCGCTCGACCTCGAGGCGATCATGGCCTGGACCCATTCGGGCTCGACGGCGCTCCGGCTCTCGCGCGAGCGCCCGAACGCCACGGTGATCGCGCTGACGCCCAAGCGCGAGACCGCGCGCCGCTTGGCGATCGCCTGGGGCACGCACCCGATCGTCACCAACGATGCCAGCGACGTGGATGACATGGCCTTCCGGGCCGCGAAGTTCGCGGTGCGCGAGCGCTTCGCCGAGGTCGGCGACCGCGTCATCGTGGTCGCCGGCGTCCCCTTCGGGACGCCGGGCGCGACGAACCTCGTGCGCATCGCCTTCATCACCCGCGAGCACGCCGCGAAGGCGTGATCGGCCGCTCCGTCCCGTTCTTCGGCGGGACGGAGCGGCCGCCGCTCGCCCCGGCGGCGATCGTAGCGAGGCTTCCCGATGACGTCGCAGCCACCCGACGGCCTCCCGGCCTATCGCCTGCCGACCGGCAAGGACGACGCGGCGTTCCGTCGTCGCGTGTCGGACGCCCTCGCCCTCGGCCAAGTCCCGTAGGGATCGTCGGCGGCGACCTTCAACGGCATCCACGTCGTCGTGGCCCGAGCCGTCGTCTGGCCTTCCGCGTCGCGCTGACGGCCGATCCGACCGCCGACCGGTCCACGCGGCGCCTCAGGGCGCGACCGGGGCGGCCTCCGGCGCGGCGACCCGCTCGGCCATCTTCGACACCGCGTCGACCAGCGCCTGCGTCGACACCCACGGCACCATGTGGCCGATCCCCGGCAGCTCGACGAGGTCGGCCCCCGGGATCGTGCGGCTCAGGGGTTCGGCCTGACTCGTGTTGCCGACGGCGCCGTCGGCATCGCCGGTGACGATCGTCGTCGGCACGCGCAGCGATTTGTAGCGCGGCGCCTGCGCAGCGAGGGCTGCGGGGAGCGCGACCAGGTCCTGCACGCTGGCGAGCAGGGTGGCCGGGCGCAGGACCAGGGCGGCCCGGCTGCGGTCGACGTAGCCCTCCGCCACCGGCTGCGGCTGGAACACGTTGCGCGCCGCCGTCTCGAGGAAGCGCAGGCCGATGGGCGGGCCGAGCGTCCGGCTCAGCAGCCATGCCACCGGCGGCTGGAGCGCGAGGCGCCAGTACCAGGCCGGGGTCCGCGCCTCGCGGAACGGCAGCGCCACCGGCGCGACCAGCACCAGCCCGGAGACGCGCTCGGGATGGTCGAGGGCGAGGCTCAGCGCCAGGGCGCCCGCCCAGGAATGGCCGAGCACGATCGCCGGGCCGACGTTCATGCGCTCCAGCGCCTCGGCGATGGCCGCCCCCTGGACCGCGGGGGCGGCGGCGTCCCCGCCCGAGAGCCGGTCGCTCCAGCCGAAGCCCGGCCGGTCGAAGGCGACGACGCGAAAACCCTGCGCGGCGAGCGCCCGCCCGACGCCCTCCATCGGGTCGGAGGCGTTGGCCGAGGCCCCGTGCAGCAGCACGACCGTGGCGCGGGCCCCGGTCTCGGGGCCGGCCTGGATCGTCGCGAGGCGGCCGCCGGCGACATCGACGAACGGCCCTTCCGGGGGATGCTGCGCCGAGACCCGGGCGGTGATGATCAGCGTCGCCACCGCGCCCGCGCCGAGGACGGCGCCGATCAGGGCCGCGACGAGGCCGAGCAGGCTCGCGAGCGCGAGGATCACGGCCTTCACAGGTCGCGACCGTCGACCTCGGGTGACAGACGCTCCATCGCGTCCTTGAGCTTCGGCATGCGCGGGTAGATGGCGATCGCCCGGCGATAGGCGTTCATCGCCCGCGCCTTGTCGTCCATCGACAGGTAGATCCGGCCGAGGGCCGCCCAGGCCTCGAAGTGGCGCGGCTCCAGCACCAGCGCACGCTGCAGGTCGGCGATCGCCGATTCCCTGTCGGTCAGGAGCCAGAACACCGTCGCGCGCCGGTTCCAGCCCTCGGACCAGGCCGGCTCGATCGCGGTGGCGCGGTCCATCAGCTCGGCGGCCAGGGCGAAGTCCTGTGTGGTCATCGCCTGGCGGGCGCGATCGGTGAGGAGGTCCACGGTGGCGCTGCCGGACCGGTCGAGACGGCGCTCGATCAGGGTCGCGACGCCCTTCGCCTCGGCGTCGTCCTCGGCGTTGCGGAGACGCTCGTACAGCTCGTTCAGGCTGGCGGCGAGCTTGCGGTCCTGCGCCTTCGGCTCGGCGGCGGCCGGCGGATGGCGGTCCGGATTGCCGGGCGGCGCCGCGGCGGCGGCCGTCGAGACGGTCGCGAGCAGGACGAACAGGAGCGGTCGAGCGATGGGCGCCATGCGGGGAGCTTGGTCCCCCCGCCCGCCGGCGTCAACGCACGGGATGCCGCGCGGCGGGGGCGGTCGCGCCGCCCGGTCGGGCATCCGTCGGGGACGGATGCCGCGACGCCTCAGCCCTGGCGGGCCTTGAAGCGCTTCTGGGTCTTGTTGATGACGTAAACCCGGCCCTTGCGGCGCACGAGCTGGTTGTCGCGGTGGCGGCCACGGAGCGACTTGAGGGAGTTGCGAATCTTCATCGGTCTTGCACGCGGCGCGGGTCGGACCGGCCGTCCATCGAAAGGGTGTCGGGATCGCACGCCCTCGCGGGCGCACGGCGATGGCGGCGGACGCATCGCGGAAAGAGCGGGCCCCATATCAGGATTCGGCCGCACGAGGCAAGGCACCGCAGCGAAGCATCGCGCAGGGCCGTGCCCGCGTGCCTACTTCTCGCGCCAGGCTTTGGCGACCTGGTCGGCGAGCGGCTTCATCAGGTAGCTCATCACGGAGCGCTCGCCGATCTGGAGGAAGGCCTCGACCGGCATGCCGGGCACGAGCTGGACCTCGCCCAGGCGCTCGCGCTGGGTCTCGGGCACGCGGATGCGGGCGGTGTAGTAGCTCTGTCCGGTCTTGGGATCGGTCGAGACGTCGGCCGAGACGCGGCTCACCGTGCCGTCGATCTCGGGCGTGGTGCGGCTGTTGAAGGCGGAGAACCGCAGCACCGCACGCTGCTCGCGGCGCACGCTGTCGATGTCCTGGGGCGGGATCTTGACCTCGACGGCGAGCTGGTCGGCCGTGGGCACGATCAGCATCGCCGGCTCGGACGGCGTCACCAGCCCGCCCACGGTGTGGACCGTCATCTGGTGGACGGTGCCGTCCTGCGGGCTGCGCAGGTCGATGCGCTTGAGCTGGTCCTCGGCCGCGACCCGCTTCTCGCGCAGCTCCGAGCGCTTGCCGCGGATCTCGGCGAGGTCCTTGCCGACCTCGGTGCGCATGTCGCCGTCGACCTGCAGGATCTGCAGCTCGGTCTCGGTGATCTTGCCCTTGGCCGAGGCGGTCTGCGCGACGAGCTGGCCGCGCTCGCCCTGGAGCCGGGCGGTCTCGCGCTCGAGCGCCGTGACGCGCGAGAGCGGCACCAGGTTCTTGGCGTAGAGCTCGCGCACCCCCGTCAGCTCGGTGAGGATCAGCGCGATCTCGCGCTCCTTGGCGTTGGCCTGCTGGGTCAGGCCGCCGATCTCCTGGCGCAGCTGCTCGATGCGCTCGGAGAGCTGCGCCTTCTGCCCGGCGCGGCCGGCGCGGCGGGCGGCGAACAGGCGGGTCTCGCCGTCGACGAGGCGGGCGACCGAGGGGTCGGCGTCCCGGCGGCCCAGCAGCTCGGCGGGGAAGGCGATCGTCGGGGCGTCGTCGCGCTCGGCCTCGTCGCGGGCATGGCGCGCGTCGAGCTCGTCCAGCGCCCGCAGCACGATGTCGAGGTTGGCCCGGGTCTGCGTCTCGTCGAGGCGGATCAGCACGTCGCCGGCCTTGACCCGGTCGCCCTCGCGCACGCGCAGCTCCCCGACCACCCCGCCGGTGGGGTGCTGCACCTTCTTGACGTCGGACTCGACCACGAGCTGGCCCGGCGCGATCACCGCGCCGGCGATCTCGGTGAAGGTGGCCCAGCCGCCGACGCCGACCACCAGCACGGTGCCGAGCCCCAGGCTCAGCGCGAGGTGGCGCCGGATCGAGGCCCGGGCGCGGGGGCGCGGCGGCAGGGGGGCGGCCGGGACGGCGGCGATCGGGCCTGCGAGGATCACGGGGTCGGCCATGGTCAGGCGCTTTCCTGCAGGGTCGGCTTCGCGGGCCCTTGCGCGGGCAGCCCCGCCGGGGCCGGTTCGGGGGCGGCGCGCAGCACGCGCTTGAACACCTCGTCCTTCGGGCCGAAGGCCTGGGCGCGGCCGTCGGCCATCATCAGCACGAGGTCGAGCGCGGCCAGGGCCGAGGGGCGGTGCGCCACGACGATGCAGATGCCGCCCCGCGCCCGCACGCCGAGGATCGCCCGGGTCAGCGCGTTCTCGCCCTCGGCGTCGAGGTTGGCGTTGGGCTCGTCGAGGATCACCAGGAACGGGTCGCCGTAGAGCGCCCGCGCCAGGCCGATGCGCTGGCGCTGGCCGGAGGACAGGCCCGCCCCGCCCTCGCCGATCCGGGTGTCGTAGCCGTCGGTCAGCCGCAGCACCATCTCGTGGATGCCGGCCGCCTGCGCCGCCGCGATCACCGCCTCGGCCGAGGCCGCCGGGTCGAAGCGGGCGATGTTCTCGCCGATGGTGCCCGCGAACAGCTCCGCCTCCTGCGGCAGGTAGCCGAGATGGGGGCCGAGGTCGGCCGGTTCCCACTGGTCGAGGGCCGCCCCGTCGAGGCGCACCTTGCCGCGCAGGGGCGGCCACACGCCGATCAGCGCGCGGATCAGGCTCGACTTGCCGGAGGCCGAGGGGCCGATCACCCCGAGGCCCTGCCCGGCCTTCAGCGCGAAGCTGACCTCGCCGACCACCGGGCGCTGCGAGCCGGGCGGGGCGATCGTGACCGCCTCCACCGTCAGCGTCCGCGACGGCGCCGGCAGGCCGTGGCGCGGCTGCCCGGCCGGGATGCGCGCGAGCAGGTCCGAGAGCCGGGCCCAGCTCTGGCGCGCCTGGACGAAGCCCTTCCAGTTGGCGATGGCGAGTTCCGCCGGGGCCAGCGCCCGCGACACCAGGATCGAGCTCGCGATGATGATGCCGGCGGTGGCCTGGCCCTGGATCACCAGCCAGGCGCCGAGCGCCAGCACGCCCGATTGCAGCGCCATGCGGAACACCTTCGACACGGCGCCGAGGCCCCCGGCCACGTCGGCGTTGCGCTGCTGGGCGTTCATGTAGTCGCGGTTGGCCCCGGCCCAGCGCGCCTGGAAGCGGCCCTGCATGCCGAGCGCGGCGAGCACCTCGGCGTTGCGGCGCCCGGCCTCCGCCAGGCCGTTGCGGCGCAGGCCGTGCCCGGTGGCGGCCTGGGCCGGCCTGCGGGTGGCGCGGTCGGTCAGCCACGTCACCGCCGCGAGGAAGAGGGCGCCGCAGAGCGCGGCGACGCCGATCAGCGGGTGGAACAGGAAGCAGACGGCCAGGTAGATCGGCAGCCACGGCAGGTCGAAGAACGCCGACGGGCCGGTGCCCGACAGGAACGCGCGGATCTGGTCGAGGTCGCGCAGCGGCAGCAGCCCGTCGCCGGGGGCGGCCCCCTTGAGCGGCGCACGCACCACGAGGTCGAACACGCGGCCCGACAGCGCCTCGTCGAGCGCCGCCCCGACGCGGGCGAGGATGCGCGAGCGGATCGCCTCGAGCGCCCCCTGGAACGCGTACAGCGTCAGCGCCAGCGCCATCAGCCCGATCAGCGTCGGCACCGAACGGCTCGGGATCACCCGGTCGTAGACCTCCAGCATGAAGAACGAGCCGGTGAGGTACAGCACGTTCACCACGCCGCTCATCACCGCGACGCCGGCGAACGCCGTCCGGCAGGACGCCAGGGCCGAGCCGAGCTCTCCGGGATCCCGCGCACGCATCATGTTCCTGCCCCCGGCATGCATTCGTTCACTGTGTGCTTGCAACCGTACGTATATAATACGCGAATGGTGTTTCCTGTCTGTATACGCGCGCGCGATTTCTGAAAAGTGGCGGTATTCACCGAGATGCGCGTCCGATGTGCAAAGGTCGCGCCGCGCCTCCCGTCGCCTCCCGCAACGAGAACGGCCGCCGGACGGGGGTCCGGCGGCCGTTTCGGGATCGGGACGTTCGACCGGGGCTCGCCCGGCCGGGGTCGTCAGGGTTTCGGCGCGGGCGCCGGCATCGCCGGATCCGGCGTCGCCGCGGGCTGGGCCGGCACGCCGGCCGGCATGTCCGCCGAGGCGACGGGCCCGGCGAGCTCGGGATAAGCCTCGACCACGTGGGCGCCGTTGAGCGGCTTGTTGGCGCCGTTGTGGCAGGTGGCGCAGTTCATCTTCGGCACGTCGCCGAGCGGGCCGTGGCGGTTCGGCGGCAGCGTCTCGGAGAGCGGCAGCATGTAGTCCTCGTTCAGGTCGCGGACCATGCGGATGCCGTGCCAGGCGGCGACGCGGTTGGGCGTGCTCGTGCTCCAATCCGCCACCGAGCGGGTGTTGTGGCAGAAGGTGCAGTTCACGCCGAGCGACTGCGCCATGCTGATCATGATCGCGAAGGTCTTCTCCGCGTCCTGGATCGGCTTGCCCTTGGTCTCCGGCAGGGCCGAGGTGGCGTTGACGCGGATCGCGTCCTCGGGCGTGTTCTTGTGCGCGTAGAACGCCGCGTAGACGCCGTAGGGCAGCGAGGTCAGGCCGACCTGCGGGCTGGCGACGTTCTGCCCGTTGTTGCGCGGGATGACGCCGTGCCCCGCGTTCGGGCCGGGATTCTCAAACCAGATGTTCTTCGGCACCGGCTGGCCGCGGTGGCAGGTGTAGCAGGTGACGCCGGCCTCGTGGACGTGGTTCTCCTTCCAGGTCGAGTTGATGTGCTGGACCATCTGCAGCATCCGCCTGGCGACGCGCTTCTGGTACAGGCTGTCGTCGGCCATGTTCTCGGTGTTGTGGCAGTAGGTGCAGCCCTGCTCCGGGGCGACCCACTCGGTCATCGAGGCCATCAGGCGGTTGAAGTTGTCGGCCGAGAGATCGCCGAGGACCTTGACGTTCTGGTAGACTGCCGAGGCCTTGTCGCCCCCGGGCTCGGCCGGGTCGGCCGGCGCGGGCGCCTGGTTGGCCTCGATCTTGGCGGCCTTGTTCGCCCGGGTCTCGATGACGTCCATCGCAGTGCCGCGGAACCCGGTCTGCTGCTGCGCCATCGGCGGGCGGGTCCAGCCGGCGGTGCCGAGCATGGCGATCGTGAGGAACAGCGCGGCGACCGCGCCGGCGACGGCGAGCAGGGTTCTCATGGGTGCACCGAGGGGGCGACGCTGGAGGGATCGACGATCGGGCCGTAGACCTGGGGATAGGACGGCGCGACCCCGTGCTTGACCGCCCAGAGGTACCAGTTGTCGACGACGGTGCCGGTCAGCAGGATGCCGATGCCGCCGGTCAGCGTCGTCAGCACCGCGAACCACCAGGCCCAGCGGTGGACCGATTCCATCGTGGCGTTGAAGCCCATGGTCCAGCGCCAGAACAGGGCGGCGCGCTCGGTGGCGGTGCCGCGGTCGACGATCTGGTCGATCTCGCGCTCGGCGCCGTAGCGCGAGCAGGCCAGGATGGTGCCCCCGTGCATCGCGAACAGCAGCGTCGACCCGTACAGGAAGACGATCGAGAGCATGTGGAACGGGTTGTAGAACAGGTTGCCGTAGCGCAGCGAGAACGCGGCGGTCCAATCGAGGTGCGGGAAGATGCCGAACGGCACCGCCTCGCTCCACGAGCCCATCATGATCGGGCGGATGAAGCCGAGCACGAGGTAGAGCCAGATCGCCGAGGCGAACGCCCACGGCACGTGCTTGCCCAGGCCGAGCGCCGCGGCGCGGCGGTAGAGCCGGAGCCACCACAGCAGGATCGAGGCGGTGAGGAAGAAGCCGGCGATCAGCCACCAGCCTCCCTCGTTGAGCGGCGGCAGGATCCGGAGGCCGTATTGCGGGCGCGGCGGCTCGAGGGCGAGCCAGGGCAGCTGCCGCACGAACTGGATCGGGTCCCAGTTCACCGACGCCCACATGTTGAGGCCGATGATCTCGAAGGCGATCAGCCCGCAGGCGAAGGACAGCGCCCCGAGGTAGCCGATGTAGATCGGCCCGACCTGCGCGTTGCCGATCAGCCCCATCAGGTAGCTGTGGAACGGCTTGCCCCAGCGCGAATCAACGGCGACCGGGACGCCGTGCTCCGCCTCGATCGGCCGGATCTGCACCTGGGTGAGGATGTTCTGGTAGTACGCCATTGCCTGGGCCCTTTCCGGGAGCGTTCTTCAAGCGACGTGGTGGCCGTATCCGTCCCGCCCCCGGGCCGCGCGACGATCGCGGCCGGGCGACTTCGCGGCTCAGCGCCAGACCGGCAGGTTCAGCCACCAGCCCCACCATTCCGGCCAGCCCTGCGTCCAGAACGGGCCGCTGATCACGATGCAGACCGCGCTCCAGAATCCCGCCGACAGGGCCAGGAACAGGCCGAGGCGGTGGATGCCGAGCGTGCCGATCGAGTAGCCGATCGTGTCGCGGAAGAAGGTGTCCTCGTGCTCGGGGCTCTTCACGGTCTCGCCGTTGGCCGGGTTCGTCGCCGAGAGGATCAGGCCGCCGTGCATCGCCAGAGCGAGCGTCGTGGTGAAGAAGAAGGTCACGGCGAGCATGTGCGCCGGATTGTAGTGGAAGTGCAGGTACTGGTAGCCGGTGTTCGACACCCAATCGAGGTGGCTGAGGATGCCGTACGGGAAGCCGTAGCCCCAGGCGCCCATCAGGAACGGGCGGACCACGACCAGGACGACGTAGGCGAAGATCGCGACCGCGAAGGCGAAGGGCACGTGGTAGCCGATGCCGAGCTTGCGGCAGATCTCGACCTCGCGCAGCGCCCAGGACGAGAACGCGCCGATGGCGCAGAACGTGATGATCTGCCAGAGGCCGCCCTCCTTCAGGGGGGCGAGCGCCAGCCCGTACTTGATGTCGGGCGGCGCGATGTTGATCTGCCAGATGTTCCAGGTCGGCCCGAGCGCCGCACCGTAGATGATCAGCGCCGTGCCGAGCGCGCTGAAGAACAGCGTCGTGACCCCGAAGAAGCCGACGTAGAACGGCCCGACCCAGAAATCGAACAGGTCGCCGCCGACGAGGGTGCCGCCGCGGACGCGATACTTCTTCTCGAAACTCAGCATCGCCATGGCGAATAGCCTCCGGATGGGTCTGCGGCCGTCGGGCGCTCGTGCGGCAGCGCTCGGGTGTCGGGCGCAGCGGGCGGGAGGATCGGGGCTCCGGTCCGCTGCCTTCGGTGCGCGGCGTCTCGCGCGGCATGCCGGCCGGGCGGGAACCCGGCCGGCACGCCGCGGGGCCGGGTCACGCCGGGGTCGGCGCGACGATCCGGAGGGAGGCCGCCTTCGAGTCCTTGGCGCCCTCCAGCCAGTTGAACCGGCTGGTGCTGAGCAGGATGAAGTGGATCAGCAGCGCGAGGACGAAGAGGAAGGTGAACAGCGCCACCAGCGTGCGGCGGGGATCGAACAGGAGCCAGACCTTGTGCATGGTGTCCTCCCTTACGAGATCATCGAGACGAGGCCGTGGACGGCTTGGGCCCCGCCTTCGAGCATGGCGTAGCCCTTCGGCCCGGGCAGCCACGGGCGCCACATCCAGACCAGGATGTGCGCGACCACGGCGATCGCGGTGAAGATGATGAAGCTCGTCAGGAAGATCGCGTGGAACTCCTTGGCTTCGGGTTCCGTCAGCCCCGAGAGGCTGCTCGGTCGTTCGAGCGTTCCGGGATTGGCCATGGTTGAAGTACCTCCGTTTGGCTGACCGCGCGGCAGGGTCGCGCGGGGGTGAGCGCCGTGGCGGCGTTGGGTGCCACGACCGGACTTCCACCCGTTCTGCCCGGACGGAAGCGTCTCGAAGGGCTCGGCCGGCGCGAAGCGCGATCCGGCGCGGCTCGAAGGCGTCAGCCCATGAAGGCGTAGGGGATGGCCGAGACCGCCATGGCCTTGGCCTCGCCGAAGACCGAGCGGCGCTGGGCCGGGCGGCCCGGCTCGCGCGCGGGCATCACGCGCTGGGCGATCGCGGCGGCGAGGAAGAACGGGTAGGTCGCGCCGAGGATGACCTTGAACTGGACCTCCTCCTGGTGGAGCCGGGACGTCGCATCGATCGATCGGGCCATGGATGTCCTCCTGGGCGCTGGGGCCGGCGCAGGGCGCGGGCTCGGCGGGGTGCGGGCGGATTCGTCCGGCCGGAGCCGGGGCGAAGGGGTGTGGGCGGCAGGGCTCAGCAGGCTCGCGGACGCGCTCATGCGGCGACCCCGAGCTTCAGGGCGTCGTGGGCGGTCTCGACGTGCCCGGGTGCGACCTCGCCGGCGCCGTCGCGGCGGGCGCCGCGCTCGGCGGCATCGCGCAGGCGCTTGGCCATCGAGATCCGGACCAGGACCGGCTGGCGCTCGACATGCGCGTCGAGGAGCGCCCGCGCGGCCTCGTTCCACGGCAATTCGCGATGCATCCGCGCCGGCGTCGCCTCGACCGCATCCATGTCGCGGGCGAGCGGCAGGATGTGGAAGAGCATGTCGAACAGCGCGTTGCAGACTTCCTGCACGAGGTAGGTCGCGCCGGAATAGCCCATGAACGGCGTGCCGGTGTGCCGCCGGATGATCGCGCCGGGGAACGAGGCCGGCACGAACACCGCCCGGCAGCCGCTCTCGGCCGCGTACATCCGCTCGTTGAACGAGCCGAACAGCACCAGCGGCGGATTGTTCGCGATGGCCGCGCGCACGGCCGCGTTGTCGGGCTTGGCGCCGGGCTTTCGCGCGAAGGCGAAGGTGCAGGGCAGCCCCATCTCCTCCTCGAGGAAGTGGCGCACGCCGCGCGCGTAGGTGTCGGTCGCGACGATGCCGAAGCTCGCGGTGCCGAAAAAGTCCTGCGTCACCGAGCGCCACAGGTCCCAGACCGACTTGATCGTGGTGTGCTTCTCGCGCTCGATGAACGGCTCGGGATCGAGGCCGAGGATCTCGCCGAGCGAGCGCAGGAACTTGGTGGTCGAGAGCACGCCGATCGGCGCCTGCAGGTAGGACCGCTCCAGGTCCTCGCAGAGCAGGCGCCCGAACTCGCGGTAGAGGCAGACGTTGGCGTCGGCATTGACGAGCTTGGGCACGTCGGCGAGATGCGAGCCCAGCGGGAAGACCAGGTTGATCTCGGCGCCGATCCCCTCGACCAGGCGCCGGATCTCGGCGAGGTCGGAGGGCATGTTGAAGGTGCCGTAGGCCGGCCCGATGAGGTTGACCCGCGGGCGCTCGCCCTCCTTGCGCGCGGGACGCGGCGGGATGCCCTTCTTGGCGAAGCGCTTGGCGCCGTATTCCTGCCAGAGCCAGCGCATCGCCCGGTCGGCGGTCTGCCACTGGTCCTCGTCGATGGTGCGCGGCAGGAAGCGCTGGATGTTGGTGCCCTCCGGCGTGACCCCGCCGCCGATCATCTCGGCGATCGAGCCGGTGACGACGACGCTGGGCTGGCCGGGATCGAGCACCGCATGCGCCCGCTTCATCGCGCCCTCGGTGCCGTGGCGGCCGAGCTCCTCCTCGCCGAGGCCCGTGACGACGATCGGAAGCTCGTGCGGCGGCAGCGCGTCGGTGTAGTGCAGCACCGAGGTGACCGGCAGGTTCTCGCAGCCGACGGGGCCGTCGATGATGACCTGCAGGCCCTTGATCGCCGTGAAGACGTAGACGGCACCCCAGTACCCGCCGGCGCGGTCGTGATCGAGGACGAGCATCAGGCCATCTCCCCGATAGGCGTGTTGTCCAGCAGGAGACCTTGGTCGTGCTTCTTCGGCGCGGGCGCCCGCGCCACGCTCTTGCGCAGCTGCGGCACCGCCTCCCAGACGCCGGCGGCGTGGCCGGTGCCGACGCCCTCGAAGAAGCCGCGCATCGCGTCGAAGCGGCCCTTGTTGCCGAGCGCGGCGTTGATCACCTTGGCGAGCGAGCCGGCGCCGGCGACGCCCATCAGCGGCCGTGCCGAGATCAGGTTGGTGAAGTACAGGGCCGGCGTGCCGGCCTCCTTGGCCTTCTGCACCACCGGCGTGGTGCCGACGGCGAGGTCGGGCCGGTATTCGCGCATCGCGGCGAGGTCGTCCTCGAGCGAGGCCCGGAACTTCACCTGGACGCCGCGGGCCTCGAGCCAGTCGCGGTCGGCCTCCGCCCAGGGCGTCCTCGGGCAGGCGGTGCCGACGTAGCGCAGGTCGGCGCCGCTTTCGATCAGCAGGCGCCCGACCAGCAGCTCCGAGCCCTCGTAGCCGGAGAGGGTGATGCGGCCCTGGATCGGGGCGGCGGCGAGCACGCCGCGGATCGGCGGCAGCAGGCGGTTCTTGGCGGCCTCGACCAGGCCGCGCGGGACGGCGCAGGCCTCGCCGATCCGGTCGAGCCAGTCCGCGGTGCCGTCGACGCCGACCGGCGCCGAGCCGACGATCGGCCGGCCGGCCGCCTCGAACTCGCGGATGCTCGCGGTGTAGAACGGGTGGATCGCCGCCACCGCCGCGGCGTCGAGCGCCGCGTAGAGCTCGCGCCATTCGCGGGTCGGGACCACGGGGCCGGCGGCGAGGCCGAGCGGCTCCAGCATCGCGCCGATCACCACGGGATCGGCGGGGAACATCTCGCCGAGCAGCGTCACCGTCGGGCGCTCGGAGCGGCCGGCGCGCGGCGCCTGGACCGGGCCCTGCTCGGCTTCCGTGCGCGCGAACCGCAGCATCGCGCCGGCGAGCACGTCCTTGGCCTCGGCATGGGTCGGCACCCCGAAGCCCGGCACGTCGATGCCGATGATGCGGACGCCGTCGATCTCCTTCGGCAGCAGGCGCAGCGGCACGCCCGAGGCCGTCGGCACGCAGAGGTTGATCACCACGACGGCGTCGTAATCGGCGGGCTTGGCCGTGAGGAACACCGCCTCGCGGATGTCCTCGAACAGCTTGCCGGTGACCAGCGTCTCCGAGTTGAACGGCACGTAGCCGACCGAGCGCTTGGCCCCGTAGAAGTGCGAGGTGAAGGTCAGCCCGTAGACGCAGCAGGCGGAGCCGGACAGGATCGTCGCGGTGCGCCGCATCCGCAGGCCGACCCGGAGCGAGCCGAAGGCCGGGCACATGCTCTGCGGCTGGTCGTGCGGCCCGACGGGGTAATCCTTGGCCAGCCGGTCCAGGGTCTCGCTCATGCCGGCCTCGGCGGCGGCGGCCCGCATCACGTCCTTGCCGGCATGGCAGCCCAGGCCGTCGCCCTTCGTCGCCGCGAGGTTCACGGCCGGCGCCTGCGCGGCGGCGAGCGTCGAGGCCGGGACTTCCCGGCGGGCGCGGAGCGCGGCGATGTCGAGGGTGACGGCCATGCGCCTCAGACCTCGTCGTAGACGACTTCGAGGGACGGCTTGGCGACGTGGGCGACGCCGCACATGTCCTCGAAGGTCGCCGGCACCAGCACCACGTCGCGGCCGGTGGTCTCGCTGGAGAACAGGCCGAGGAGGCCGTCCTGCGAAAGCGGCGCCGGGTGATTGGGCTTCGCCTCGGCGACGTTCCGGGCGAGATCGGCGAACAGCGAGCCCCAGCGCCCGTCGGGCCGGCCGATGATCTCGTAGTTCGCGCTCTTCCTGCGGATGTCGTCGTCGGCCGGGATTGAGGCCAGCACCGGGATGCCGACGGCGGCGGCGAAGGCCTGGGCCTCGCCGGTGTGATCGTCCTTGTTGATCACCAGGCCGCCGACGCCGACGTTGCCGCCGAGCTTGCGGAAGTATTCGACCGCGGAGCAGACGTTGTTGGCGACGTAGAGCGACTGCAGGTCGTTCGAGCCGACGACGATGACCTTCTGGCACATGTCGCGGGCGATCGGCAGGCCGAAGCCGCCGCAGACCACGTCGCCGAGGAAGTCGAGCAGGACGTAGTCGAAGCCCCATTCGTGGAAGCCGAGCTTCTCCAAAAGCTCGAAGCCGTGGATGATGCCGCGGCCGCCGCAGCCGCGCCCGACCTCGGGGCCGCCGAGCTCCATCGCGTAGACGCCGTCGCGCTTGAAGCAGACGTCGCCGATCGCCACCGGCTCGCCGGCGAGCTTCTTCCGGGTCGAGGTCTCGATGATGGTCGGGCAGGCCTTGCCGCCGAACAGCAGCGAGGTGGTGTCGCTCTTCGGGTCGCAGCCGATGAGAAGCACCTTCTTGCCCTGCTGGGCCATCATGTAGCTGAGGTTGGCCAGGGTGAACGACTTGCCGATGCCGCCCTTGCCGTAGATCGCGATGATCTGCGTTTCCTTCTTCGCCGGCGCGGTCGCCACCGGATCCGGCTCGATGGCCGCTTCGGCGCGGAGCGCGGCGTTGGTCAGGTGCATGTTCATGCGTTCCTCCAGTCGAGGATCATCTTCAGGCACTCGGGCTCGCCGAAGGCCGTGCGATAGGCCTGCTCCGCCTCCGACGCCGGGCGCCGGTGGGTGATCAGGCCGTCGAGGGAAAGAGCGCCGCGTGCGACGAGCGCGCTCACCGCCGCGAGGTCGTGCGGCCGGAACTCGGCCGCGACCCGGATCCGGGCCTCGCGCAGGAAGGCCGGCGGGAAGGCGAAGGCGAGCGGCGCCTCGTAGAAGCCGGCGAGCACGATCTCGCCGCCGGAGCACAGCAGCCCGATCAGCGTGTCGAGGAGGCTCGCATCGCCGCTGACGTCGGTGATCGTCGCGTAGTCGCGGCGCTCGTCCTGATCGGGGTGGATGACGGGATAGCCGAATTCGCCCCGCGCCCGGACCGGATTGGTCTCCCACACCGTCGGCATCGCGCCGGACAGGGCGGTGAGCCGGGCCAGCAGGCGCCCGAGCACCCCGTGGCCGACGATCAGCGAGCGCTCGCCGGGGGCGTTGCTCGCCATCGCGTGGTAGGCGGTGGCGGCGAGCGCCAGCAGGATCGCCTTCTCGCCCAGGGCGGGGTCGACCGGCACCAGCTTCTCCGCCGGCACGATCAGGTGCGAGGCGGCGCCGCCGAACAGGCCGCGCACCGTGCCGAAGCAGCGCGCGCCCGGCACGAACACCGCCTGGCCGACGCTCAGGTCCGAGCCCGCGGGCGCCGATTCGACGGTGCCGACCGACTCGTAGCCCGGCACCAGCGGGTATCCCATGCCGGGGAAGCTCGGCATCCGCCCGGTCCAGAGCAGGCGCTCGGTGCCGGTGGAGATCCCGCTCCAGGTGACGGCGACCACCGCGTCGCCCTCTGCGGCCGGAGTCAGCGGCAGGCGGTTGAGCGCCAGCACCTCCGGTTTCTCGAGAACGACGGCGAGCGCGTCCATGTGCGGTGCCTCTTCCATCCCCGGCCCGACTCTCCCAGTCGGCCATCAGTCATCCTAGAATGACAACGGAAAGCGTCAAGCCAAATTTACACTTCGCCGCGCTTGCGGGCGACGACGAGGCGCGTCAGCAGGGGACGACGGGTCTTCACGCTGCGGATCGCGTCGAATCCGGCATCGCGAAGCATCGCGGTCAGCTCCTCGACGGTGCGGGCGCGGCCGCTGCCCATGGCGAGCAGGTAGAAGCCGAAATAGGCGTCGCCGATCGGCTCGGCCCCCCGCGTCCCGGCCATCGGCTCGGCGACGAGCAGCGTGCCGCCGGGGGGCAGCGCGTCGTGCGCCGCACGCAGCAGCACCGCGGCGCGGGCGTCATCGTGATCGTGGACGATCCGCACCAGCGAGATCGCGTCGGCGCCGCGCGGCAGCGGATCGGAGAAGAAGCTTCCGCCGCGGCAGGCGACCGTCAGGCCCGCCGCACCGAGGCGCGCCTCGGCCCGGGCGGCGACCGCCGGCAGGTCGAACAGCATCAGGTGCAGGCCGGGGTGGCGGGCCGCGGCGGCGGTGACGAAGGCGCCCTCCCCGCCACCGACATCCATCAGGCAGGCGTGCGATCCGAGCGGATAGGCGTCGAGCACGTCCTCGGCGATCAGCGCCTGCGAGGCCGCCATCAGGCGGCTGTAGCCGGCGACCGCCCCGGCCTCCGCGGCGTCCGGCTCGGCGGCCTTGGCGTAGGGCCAGTAACCCGAGAGTTGCGTCGGGGGTCCTTCGCCGCGCAGCAGCGCGACCGGGTCGGCGAGATCGGCGTAGAGCATGGCGTGATGCTCGATCATTGCTGCCACCGACGGGTTGCCGATCAGCGCCGCGCCGAGGTCGGCCAGCGCCCAGCGCGCGTCGGGCAGGCGGCCGATCAGGTCGAGGGAGGCGGCGGCCTTCAGCAGGCGCTCGGCCCGCTCCGGTGCGAGACGGAGGCGCTCGGCCAGCACGGCCGTCGCGAGCGGGCCGGGCTGCAGCGTGTGGAACAGGTCGAGCCGGACGCAGGCGAGCAGCACCTGGGAGTAGGTGAACCCGGCGCAGAGGTCGAACAGCGCCCGGGTGTTCGTCCGCGCGATGCGGCGCGTCAGCGGAAACCCGGCGGCCCAACGCTGGAATGCGGGGCTCGCGACGCGGGCGATGCGGAAGGCGCGCCAGCGCTCGCGAAGGTTTCGAAACGCGAGCCACCCTCCCCCCGCCGAGGCGAGCGGGACGGCGCGGAGGTCGTTCTTCTCCCCGCCGGAGACGATGCCCACGCTGGTCTCCGCCGCCATGCCCCTCGCCTCAGGCGAATTCGTGGGCGAGGCTCGCGGGCAGGAAGAGCCGGGTCTGCGCGGCGATCTCGGCGCGCAGCGCGTCGGCGCCCGGGCAGGTCGGGATCACCTCGATCGCCTCCGCCGAGAGGCGCTTCAGCCGCTCGAGGGCGCCGCCCATGCCGAGGAGCAGGGCGGCGTTCGGCCGGCCGAGGGTGGCGTCGCGGCCGGCGGGCTTGCCGATCTCCTCCTGGCGGCAGGCGACGTCGCGCAGGTCGTCGGCGACCTGATAGGCCTCGCCGAGGCATTCCCCGAGGAGCCGCCACGGCAGCGGCGACGCGCCCGCCGCCGCCGCACCCGCCACCGTCGCGGCGGCGAACAGCGCACCGGTCTTGGCCTGCTGGTAGTTCGACAGCGCGACCTGCTCCTCCGACTCCCAGGCCTGGCCGGCGACGATGCCGGCCGGCGAGCCGACCGCGCGGGCGACCAGCCCGACGAGCGCCGCGAGCCGATGCGGGTTCCTGGCCGCGCCCCGGGCCAACGTCTCGAACGCGAGCACGATCAGCGCGTCGCCGGTGAGCACCGCCAGCGGCTCGCCGAAGGCGACGTGCACGGTGGGCTTCTGCCGGCGGGTCTCGGCGTCGTCGAAGCAGGGCAGGTCGTCGTGGACGAGGGAGGCGCAGTGCAGCAGCTCGATCGCGGCGGCGGCGGACTCGGCGGCGGCCGGATCGTCGTCGCCGCAGGCGGCGGCCACCGCCAGGCAGAGCCGGGGCCGAATGCGATGGCCGCCCGGGAACACGGCGTAGCGGATCGCCTCGGCGAGCCGCGGTGGGGCGCCCGGCGCCTCGGCGTAGGCGACCGCGTTGTCCAGGGTCCGTTCGATGCGCTGGCCTGCGTCCACCGTGACCTCCAGTGTCAATTTTCTTTGACTTTTTGAATTGTCATCTATGATTGACACTTGTCGCGGGTGAGATCAATGCCGGATCGTCGTGCGGCACGGGGGAACGATGGTGATCCAGCGGGTCGTGGTGATCGGGGGCGGCATCGGCGGGCTCGTCGCCGCCCTCCGGCTCGCCGTGGCCGGATGCGCGGTGACGCTGCTCGAGACCGCCGGCGTGCCCGGCGGCAAGATGCGCAGCGTGCCGGTCGGCGGCACCCGGATCGAGGCCGGCCCGACCGTGTTCACCATGCGCTGGATCCTCGACGAGATCTTCGCCGAGGCCGGTGCGGATCTGGGTGAGTGGGTCGCGCTGAGCCCCGCCTGCATTCTCGCCCGCCACGCCTGGAGCGCGTCCGAGCGGCTCGACCTGCTCGCCGACGTCGACGCCTCCGCCGACGCGATCGCCGCCTTCGCCGGCGCGCGCGAGGCCGAGGGCTACCGGCGCTTCTGCGCGCGGGCCGAGCAGGTGTTCCGCACCCTCGACGCGCCGTTCATCCGCGGCGCCCGGCCCGGACCCGTCGACCTCGCCCGTCGCGCCGGCCTGTCGGGGCTGGGCGACCTGTGGCGGATCCAGCCCTTCGCCACCCTGTGGGGGGCGCTTGGCGACTACTTCCGCGACCCGCGCCTGCGGCAGCTGTTTGCACGCTACGCCACCTATTGCGGCTCCTCGCCGTATCAGGCGCCGGCGACGCTGATGCTCGTCGCCCATGTCGAGCAGGCGGGCGTGTGGTCGATCGAGGGCGGCTTGAGCCGGCTCGCCGCGGCGGTCGCCGCGCTGGCGCGCGAGCGCGGCGCGACGATCCGCACCGGCGCGCACGTCGCGCGCATCCTGGTCTCGGGCGGTGCGGTCTCAGGCGTGGTCCTCGCCGACGGCGAGCGGATCGCGGCCGACGCGGTGGTGATGAACGGCGACGTCTCGGCGCTCGCCGCCGGGTTGCTCGGGCCCGCGGTGGTCGCCGCCGCCGATCCGGTGGCGCCGGCCGAGCGCTCGCTCTCGGCGATCACCTTCTGCCTAAACGCCCGCACCGCGGGCTTTCCGCTGGCGCACCACACCGTGTTCTTCGGACGCGACTACCGGGCCGAGTTCGACGCGATCCGCCGCGGGCGGCTGCCGCCCGACCCCACGACCTACGTCTGCGCGCAGGATCGGGCCGGCGACGCGATGCCGGACGGGCCCGAGCGCCTGCTCTGCCTCGTCAACGCGCCGGCCCGGGGCGAGCGCCCCTTCACCGATACGGAGATCGACGCATGCGAAACGACGATGCGGGCACGGCTGACGGCGTGCGGCCTGACGATCTCCGCCGCCGAGACGGCGGTCACCACGCCGGCCCGGTTCGGCACCCTGTTCCCGGCGACCGGGGGGGCGCTCTACGGCCGGGCCTCGCACGGCTGGAGCGCGACCTTCAAGCGGATGGGCGCGCGGACCCGGCTGCCGGGCCTGTACCTGGCGGGCGGCAGCGTCCATCCGGGGCCGGGGGTGCCGATGGCGGCGCAATCGGGGCGGATCGCGGCGGACACGCTGCTGGCGGATCGGCGGGCGGCGCGCCCCGCTTCGACACGCCGGTCGGCCGCGACGGCTATGTCTGGTGGTACGTCGACGCCCTGAGCGCGGACGGCACCCAGGGGCTGACCATCATCGCCTTCATCGGCAGCGTGTTCTCGCCCTACTACGCCTGGGACGCCACGCGGAACCCGTTCGAGCACTGCGCCGTCAACGTCGTCCTCTACGGCGCGCGCGAAAACCGCTTCTGCATGACCGAGCGCGGCAGCCGCGCCCTGTCGCGCGATGCGACGCAGATCCGGATCGGGCCGAGCGGCATGGCCTGGGACGGCACCTCGCTCACCATCACCCTCGACGAGACCACGGCGCCGGTCCCGTCGCGGGTCCGCGGCACGGTGAAGCTTTATCCCGGCGGGATCACGCCCGGGCCCTTCACCCTGGACGCGCGGGGCGCGCATCGCTGGTGGCCGATGGCGCCGTCCTCGCCCGTCGAGGTCGCGCTCGACGCGCCGTCCGTGCGCTGGTCCGGCACCGCCTACTTCGACACCAATCACGGCGACGAGCCGCTGGCCGAAGCCTTCACGAGCTGGACCTGGTGCCGGGCGGACCTCGGCGACGGCGCGGCGATCCTCTACGACGTGTGCCGCCGCGACGGCTCGGGCCAGAACCTCTCGCTCCGCTTCGACCGCACCGGCGCCCGCCGCGATCTCCGCCCGCCCCTCGCCGCGGCCTTGCCGCCGACGCGGATCTGGCGCGTGCCGCGCGCGACCCGCAGCGACGACGGGCGGGCGGAGGTGGTGCGGGCCTTCGAGGACACGCCATTCTACTCCCGCTCGCTGCTCTCGGCCCGGCTCGCCGGCGAGACGGTGCGCCCGGTCCACGAGAGCCTGTCGCTCGACCGCTTCCGCAATCCGCTGGTGCGGCTGATGCTGCCGTTCCGGATGCCGCGGCGGGCGTGACGACCAGGTGTCACGCGCTCGTCCGAAGCGGGTCGCGATCGAGCCCGTCAGCCCAGCCGTTCGGCGATGTGGTCGGCGACGCGCAACGCGTTGGCGACGATCGTCAGCGTCGGGTTCACGGCGCCGATCGAGGGGAAGAAGCTCGCATCGGTGACGTAGAGGTTGTCGAGCTCGTGCGCCTTGCAGGTCAGGTCGAGTACGGACGCCTTCGGATCGGTGCCGAAGCGCAGCGTGCCGGCCTGATGCGCGGTCCCGCTCAGGGGGATGTTCTTGCCGAGATAGAGCGAGCGCTCGAACAGGTAGGTGTAGAGCCCGCCCGGACGGAGCAGGTCCTCGAGCTTGCCGCGCAGGCGGTCGTGCGCCTCGCGGTTGGTCTCGCGCACGTCGAGGATCACGCGGCCGTCATGGCCGAGCATTACCCGGTTGTCGGGATGCGGAAGGTCCTCGCTCTGCAGCCAGAAGTCCATCGAGTGGCGCGCCACCATCTCGAACGGGGCATTCGGCAGGAAGCCGGTCCATTTCGGAAACTCCTCGCCGCGGATCTGCTCCGGATGCGTCTTGGCGCACATCTGGATCAGGCCCATGGGAAATTCCCAGTCCTTTGACTCGAAGTAGAAGTCCGAGACCGCAAGCGTCTTCTGGAAGACGGTGTCGTTGACCTCCTTCGACAGGGCCATCAGCACCGACATGGTGTGGCGCATGTAGTTGCGCCCGACCTGGTCGGAGCCGTTGGCCAGCCCGTTCGGGTGGGCCGCGTTGGCCGAGCGCAGGAGCAGCAGCGCCGAGGACAGCGCGCCGCACGCGACGACGACGATGTCGGCGGAGTAGCGTTCCGCCCGGCCCTCGCGGGTGACGTTCACCGCCGTCACGGTGCGGCCCGACGGGTCGGTCTCGAGCGTCGAGACGTAGGCGTTGACAAGCAGCGTGACGTTGTCGTGCCGGGCCAGCGTCGGGTCGACGGTCATCACCTGCGCGTCGGCCTTGCCGTTGAGCAGGCACGGGAACCCGTCGAAGGCGTCGCAGCGGATGCAGATGCTGGTCGGCGTCGGCTTGCCGTTGCGCTCGTCGAGCTTGATGCCGAGCGGCAGGTGGAACGGGTTGAGGCCGACCTTTGCCCAGTCGTCCGACAGCTTCTGGATGCGCGGCTCGTGGCTGACCGGGGGATGGTCGTAGGGGCCGCTCGCCCACGGCTCGTTCGGATCCTCGCCGCGTTGCCCGTGCACGGCGAACAGCGCCTCCGCCTGCCCGTAATACGGCTCGAACTCGGCATAGGAGACCGGCCAGGCCGGCGAGAGGCCGTCCACGTGACGGACCTCGCCGAAATCGCGCTCGCGCATCCGCAGCAGCGCCGAGCCGTAGACCTTCGAGTTGCCGCCGACATAGTAGTGCAACGCCGGGCTGAACGTGCGGCCGTCGCCGCCGTACCAGGTCTCCTTCGCCTGGTAGGCGCCGTCGACGAAGACGGTCTTCGAATTCCAGTTGTCCTGCGAGCGCGGGAGGTAGTCGCCGCGCTCCAGCAGCAGGATGCGCTTGCCGGTCTTCGCCAGCCGCGACGTCAGCGAGCCGCCGCCGGGGCCCGAACCGATCACGATGACGTCGTAATGGTCCTCTCGCATCGGTCGGCCTCGCACTGCAATACGCTGGAGAAAACGGGTTCGCCGGCCAACGGCACAAGCCTGGAGGCGTTCCAGGCTGGCCGGTCACGGCATCGTGCGCGCTGCGATGCAGCAAACGCACCCGCTTCCGCCGCCCGGCCCGGCAACTGCGGCGGGTGAGCGGCGTTGGGCCCTCGAGCACGAACGCCGCCCCTCCCCCCGTCTCGCCCCGGATCTCGCGATGCCCGTCACCCCAGGCCCCCGATGACGTGGCTCGATCTCGTCGCCGTGCCGCTCGCGGCCAAGCTCTGCCTCGTCTTCATGTTTCCGCTGAGCGCCTACGACAAGGTCGCGCACTGGGACGAGGCCATGGGGCAGGCGCGCTCCGGCCCGCTGCCTTTCCCGGCCCTGCTGCTCGTGCTCGGCATCCTCGTCGAGGCGGTGACGCCGGTTCTGATCGTGACCGGCATCTTCGATCGCGCGGCGGCCTTCCTCCTCGCCGGCTTCTGCGCCGTCACCGCGCTGATGTACCACCCGTTCTGGCGGTTCCCGGACTTCTGGTCGAAGAACGGCGAGGGCCGTGCCCATTTCTGGGACTTCTTCAAGAACTTCGGCCTCGTCGGCGGGCTTCTGCTGGTGGTGATCGGCGGCGCCTACGCCCCGGCCTCCGAGGTCGTTCGGCACCCGCTCTCGAGCGGCCCGCAGGCCGCCCCGGCCCTGTCCGCCCCCGACAACCGTTGACGACCCTCTCTCGCAAGGAACCCGACATGGCCGATCAGCACGACGGCGGGCCGCCGCCCAGGATGCCGTACTGGCACGTCTACACCGACGCCGAGGGCGTGAGCCGGCAGGAACGGTTCGCGCTGTCGGCGTTCAAGTTCGAGGGCATCGACCCGCAGACCGCGCCGCAATGGAACGACAAGCAGGCGCCGTCGCAGGCCGGCGTCACCTTCACGGTGCTGCCGGTCGGCTGGGTCGGGCAATGGCACGAGAACCCGCGGCCGCAATGGATCGCCATCCTGTCGGGCCGCTGGTTCGTCGAGACCATGGACGGCACCCGCGTCGAGATGGGACCGGGCGATCTGATGATGGGCGAGGACCAGAACACCAAGGAGCGCGACGGACGGAAGGGGCATCTCTCCGGCACGGTCGGCGACGAGCCGTGCACGATGATCGTCACCGGCCTCGACGTGACGCCGACCGTGAACCAGCCCGGACGCTTCGAGTAGGCCCTCGCCAATGGATGGCTTCGAGATCACGCAGCCGCGGTTCGAGGCGTTCGTGCTGCCGAACGCGCCGCTGGAGATGCTCGCCGAGGGCTTCCGATGGTGCGAGGGCCCGGTCTGGTTCGGCGACCGCGACGAGCTCCTGTTCTCGGACCTGCCGAACGACCGCGTGATGCGCTGGAGCGAGTCCGGCGGCGTCTCGGTGTACCGCTCGGGCACCGGCTTCGAGAACGGGCACGCCCGCGACCGGCAGGGGCGCCTGCTCTCCTGCTCGCACCGCGACCGCCGGATCACCCGGACCGAGCTCGACGGCACGATCACCGCGCTGGTCGAGCGCTACCAGGGCCGACGCCTGAATTCCCCGAACGACGTCGTCTGCAAGTCGGACGGCACGATCTGGTTCAGCGACCCGCCCTACGGCATCCAGACCGACTACGAGGGCGGCAAGCAGGCCTCCGAGCTGCCCGCCAACGTCTACCGCTTCGACCCGCGCGACGGCTCGCTCGCGGTCGTGGCCGGCGACTTCGACGGGCCGAACGGGCTCGCCTTCTCGCCGGACGAGACGAAGCTCTACGTCGCCGAGAGCGGGCTGCAATTCGCCGAGGCGCCGAAGAAGTTCATCCGCGTCTTCGACGTCGCCGAGAATGGATCGCTCTCGGGCGGCGACGTCTTCCACACCGTCGAGCCGGGCTTCGCCGACGGCTTCCGCCTCGACGACGAAGGCTATCTCTGGTCGAGCGCCGGGGACGGCGTGCATTGCATCGATCCGCACGGCGAGCGCGTCGGCAAGATCCTGGTGCCCGCGACGGTCTCGAACCTCGCCTTCGGCGGCCGCAACGGCAGCCGGCTCTTTCTCTGCGCCTCGCACACCCTCTACGCGATCTACACCAACCGGCGTGGGGCGCGGCTCCTGTGAGCGCCCTGGTCCGATCGATCGCCGGGTTCGAGCGCACCGTCGCGGACCTGACGCGGACGGAGGCGTTTTATCGCGACGGCCTCGGGTTCTCGCGGGTCGGCCCGATCGAGCCGCTGCCGGCTGCGATCGGCGACGCCTACGGATCCCCCGGGGCGGTAGGCTCGCGCCTGACGATGCGGCTCGGCCGGCAGATCGTGGCGTTCCTGGCCTTCGATCCGCCGGGCGCGCCGTACCCGGACGCGCCCCGTGCCACCGATCCGGTCTTCCAGCATCTCGCGATCCCCGTCCGCGCGATGGAGGCCGCGTTCGGGCAGCTCTCGCGCCTGTCGCCGACCGCCGTCAGCGTCGGCGGCCCGCAGGACCTGCCCAAGACGTCGGGCGGCGTCACGGCCTACAAGTTCCGCGATCCCGACGGGCACCCGTTGGAGCTGATCGCCTTCCCCGGCGGCCCCGCCGCCGAGCGCTGGCAGGCCGCGCCCGGCCTGTTCCTCGGCATCGACCACTCGGCGATCACCGTCACGAGCCTCGAGGCCGCGCTCGCCTTCCACGCGGCGCTGCTCGGCTTCCGGGTGGCGCAGCGAGGTCTGAACGCGGGCGAGGCGCAGGCGCGCCTCGACGGCGTCCCCGACCCCGTCGTCGACGTCCTCGCCCTGGAACCCGGCGGCCCTGCGACGCCGCATCTGGAGCTGCTGCACTACCGCCAGCCCGCGACGGAGAAACCGACCCCGGCGCCCTTCGGTCCGCGCAACCGGGCGACGACGCGGCTCGTCCTTGAGACCGCCGACGTCGTCAAAGCCGTCGCGGCGATCCGGCAGGCCGGCCACCCGGTGCGGCTTTCGGCCGACGGCAGCACCGCCTACGCCGAGGGACCCGACGGGCATGGGCTGCGGCTCGTCGGTCCAGACGGCGGCGCGCGCCGATAGCCGACCCTGCATCGCGGCGCGCGGCTCGATCCTTTTGTGCAACTCCAGATCGTGGCAATAGCCATCCATCGCCGCCGGTCGCCGCCTCGGGTGCCGGAGGGCCGCCCCGATCCGGAGACCTGCATGACCCGTATTCCACTCCTCCGACGCGCCCTGGCGGGCGGCCTCATGCTCGCCGGTCTGGCCGGCACGCCGGTCTCGGCCGAGGACGGCACCACCGCCGAGCAGACCGTCGACGCGATGAACACGCTCTGGGGGCAGCATCCGGGCATGCGGGCGAACCACGCCAAGGGGACCGTCGTGGAAGGACGCTTCACGCCGAGCGCCGAGGCGGCCAAGCTCAGCAAGGCCTCTGTCTTCTCCGGTGCCGCCGTGCCGGTCACCGCCCGCTTCTCGGACGCCACCGGCCTCCCGACGATCGCAGACGGCGCGGCCAACGCCAACCCGCACGGGCTCTCGCTCAAGTTCAAGCTCGCCGACGGCAGCGAGATGGACGTCGTCACCAACAGCCTGAAGTACTTCCCCGTCGCCACCGGCGAGGAGTTCCGCGACCTGCTCGTCGCGATCGCGAAGAGCGGGAAGGATGCCGGAAAGCCGACGCCGGCCGAGACCTTCGTGGCGAGCCATCCGGCCGCGGGCAAGGCCGGCGCCACCGCCCGGACCCCGACGAGCCTGGCGCGCCAGACCTACAACGGCGTCAACGCCTTCATCCTCGTCGACGCGAACGGCAAGCGGCAGGCCTTCCGCTACCGCATCGTGCCGGTCGAGGGCGAGGAGCTGCTCGGGTCCGAGGAGGCCGCCAAGCAGGCGCCGGACCACCTGATGAGCGAGATCCGCACGCGGCTCGGCAAGGCGCCGGTCTCCTACAAGGTGCTGGCCCAGCTCGCGGAGCCCGGCGACCGGACCGACGACGCGACCCAGCCGTGGCCGGAGGAGCGCCGCCTGGTCGAGATGGGCACCCTGACGCTGACCAAGCCCGTCGCCGACAGCGCGAGCGCCGAGAAGGCGCTGCTGTTCCTGCCGAACGCCCTCACCGACGGGATCGAGGTCTCGGACGATCCCCTGATCGACGCGCGGGTCCAGGCCTACGCGGTCTCGTTCGGGCGGCGCTCGCAGTGACGGCCGGGCGCGTCGCCCGTCTCACCAGATGCGGGTGACGCGCCCGTCGAAGACGGCATCGGCCGAGATCAGCGGCATCGCGCGGATCGGCGCCGTTGCCGCCGGCAGACGGTCGAACGGGTCGCAACGCGACCAATCCATCGTGCCGGCCATGAGGCAGATCTCACCCGTCAGCGCAGAAGTTCTGCCGCCTTGCTGGAGGAGGAGGTCGGCGAGGCTGTCGGCGAAGGGGGCCATGTCAGGCCATTTGCCGAGGCGCACCTTCTGACCGATTTCAAAGAAGGTGATCGGGCTCACATAAACCGTCGCGGCCGCAGATATGCTTTGCCGCGCCGCAAGGGAGAGGCGACGATCGTTGGTGAGCGACCAAGCCCAGGCATGCGTGTCCAGGAGAAGGCTTCCGCTCAACGCCCACCCTCCCACAGGTCGAGCGTGTCGGCGTCCATCGGTTCGAGGAAGTCGGGACCCGGACCTGTCACGCGACCTTCCAGAAGACCGATCTTGAACGTGGTCTTCGGGATGGCGACCAATCGGACGACGGGCTCGCTTCCACGGGCGATGATGACCTCCTCGCCACGCAGAGCTGCTTCGATCAGCTTGGACAGCTGAGTCTTGGCCGCATGGACGGTTATCTGCATCGCACATTCCCAACTATAAGACGGCACGATCTTAGCTAAGTCGACTAGGTTCGCTAGGGAGGCAGGCAGTGCCTCCTCGCCATCGGGCCCGAGGCCTGAGCAAGGACCGATGCCCAGGCTTGACGCCTCCCGGGGCCCACGTCCAATGCCGGCGTTTCCACGGGAGGTCCCGATGCTCTTCGCCCTGCCCTTCCCGGCCATCGATCCGGTCGCCGTCGCGATCGGGCCGATCACCATCAAGTGGTACGCGCTGGCCTACATTGCCGGGCTGATCGGCGGCTGGTTCTACGCCCGCCGCCTGGTGATGGCCGACCGCTACTGGGGCGTGGTGCGGCGCCCGACCACCGCCGACATCGACGACATGATCGTCTGGGTGGCGCTGGGCGTCGTCCTCGGCGGGCGCATCGGCTACGTGCTGTTCTACAATCTGCCGATGTATCTCGACGACCCGATCGAGATCCTGGCGATCCGCAACGGTGGGATGTCGTTCCACGGCGGCTTCCTCGGGGCGATCCTGGCGATGCTGCTGTTCGCGCGCTCGCGAAAGCTCGGCGGCTACACGCTCCTCGATCTGGCCGCCGTGGTCGTGCCGATCGGGCTGTTCTTCGGCCGCATCGCCAACTTCGTGAACGGCGAGCTGTGGGGCCGGGTCGCGCCCGACTTCGCCTATGCCGTCGTCTTCCCCACCGGCGGCCCGCTGCCCCGCCATCCGAGCCAGCTCTACGAGGCCGCGACCGAGGGGCTGCTGCTGTTCATCGTCATGGCGCTCGCGGTGAACCGCTTCGGTTTCCGCAAGCCGGGCCTCCTCGGCGGCATCTTCGTGCTCGGCTATGCCGTCGCGCGGACCGTCTGCGAGCTGTTCCGCGAGCCCGACCGCCAGCTCGGCTACCTGTTCGGCGACCATCTCGGGCCGCTCGGCGGCGGCGTGACCATGGGCATGCTGCTCTGCGTGCCGATGGCCGTGGTCGGGCTGGTCTTCATCGTGCTCGCCGCCCGCGGCGTCACGCGGCCGCGCCATCCCGTCGAGGCCGCCGCGCTGCAGACGGAGACGGCGCGGTGAGGACGTGAGCCCCACGCCCCTCGGCGCCGAGATCGCCGCCCTGATCCGCGAGACCGGGCCGATCGGGATCGACCGCTACATGGCGCTCTGCCTCGGCCATCCGGTGCACGGCTACTACCGCACCCGCGACCCGCTCGGCCCGCGGGGCGACTTCACCACCGCGCCCGAGATCAGCCAGATGTTCGGCGAGCTCGTCGGGGTGTGGATCGCCTCGGTCTGGGCCGCGATGGCGGCGCCGGCCCCGCTGCGCCTGGTGGAGCTCGGCCCCGGCCGCGGCACGCTGATGGCCGACGCGCTGCGGGCGCTGCGCACCGTGGCGCCGACGGCGGCGATCGACCTCCACCTCGTCGAGACCAGCCCGGTGCTGCGGGCGGCGCAGGAGGCGACGCTCGGGGCGGCGACGCCGACCTGGCACGCGGACGTCGCCTCGGTGCCGCCCGGCCCGGCGATCGTCGTCGCCAACGAATTCTTCGATTGCCTCCCCGTGCGCCAGTTCGTGCGGACGGCGCGCGGCTGGTGCGAGCGCCTGGTCGGCCTGGCGGACGGCGCCCTCGCCTTCGGCCTCGCGCCCGACCCGACGGTCGCGATCACCGCCGCGGCGGCCGAGGGGGCGCTGATGACCCTGCCCGCCCCCGCCCTCGAGCTGGCGCGAACCCTGGCGCAACGCGTCCGCGACCAGGGCGGAGCCTTGCTCGTCGTCGATTACGGCCATGTCCGGCCGGGCTTCGGCGACACCCTCCAGGCGATCGCCGGGCATCGCTTCGTCGGGCCGCTCGACGCGCCGGGCGAGGCCGACCTCACCGTGCATGTCGACTTTCCGGCCCTGGCGCGCGCGGCCGCCGAGGCGGGGGCGGCGATCCACGGCCCCGTCGATCAGCGCGCCTTCCTCGATGCGCTGGGTCTTCCCGCCCGCGCGGCCCGGCTGAAGGCGCGCGCGACGCCTGCCCAGGCCGAGGCGATCGCGGCCGCGTCGCTCCGGCTCACCGATCCGGCCCCCGGCGGGATGGGAAGCCTGTTCAAGGCGATGGCGATCACCCAGCCGACCCTTCCGCCGCCGCCGGGATTCGCGCACGGCTGAGGGCGGCGCGGGTGCCATCGTCACCGCCGGCGCCTTCGGTTATCGACGGGCGGACGTGATCCCGCATCGCGGGCGCGAAGTCTCGCCAGGAGCCGCCATGCCAGGAGCCGCCATGTTCGTCGAAGCGCCGGAACTCAGCTCGCATTCGGGCATCCGCCACGCCTTCTTCACCCGGCAGGGCGGCGTTTCCGACGGGCTCTACGCCTCCCTCAACGGCGGGCTCGGCTCGCAGGACAGGCCCGAGGCCGTCGCCGAGAACCGTGCGCGGATGTGCGCGCAGCTCGGGCTGCCGGCGGATCGGCTGGTCAGCCTCTACCAGGTGCATTCCGCGCAGGCCGTCGTGGTCGAGGCGCCGTTCGTCTCGTCGGAGCGCCCGAAGGCCGACGCCATGGTGACGCGGGTTCCGGGCCTCGCCCTCGGGATCGCCACCGCCGATTGCGGCCCGATCCTGTTCGCCGATCCCGAGAACGGCGTCGTCGGCGCCGCCCACGCGGGATGGAAGGGTGCGCTGACCGGCGTGGTCGAGGCCACGGTCGCCGCGATGGAAGGGCTCGGCGCCCGCCGCTCGGCGATCGTCGCGGTGCTCGGCCCGACGATCGCGCAGGGCGCCTACGAGGTGGGCACGGATTTCATGACGCGCTTCCGGGACGAGGCGCCGGGATCGGATCGGTTCTTCGCGGCCGGCACGCGGCCCGACCATGCGCAGTTCGACCTGCCGGGCTTCGTGCTCTCCCGCCTGGAGCAGGCGGAGATCGGAGAAGCCGCCATCCTCGGCCTGTGCACCTATTCCGACCCGGATCGCTTCTACAGCTACCGCCGGACCACGCACCGCGCCGAGGCGGATTACGGCCGGCTGATCTCGGCGATCGCGCTGACGCCGTAGGCGGGTTCCATCGAAGGAACCGCATGCGACAATCTGTCCAGAGGCGGGACGCGAAAAAAGCGTGGCCGCAAGTGAACCTTGACCATTCGCGTGTGTTTATCGGGACAGGTACCAAGGCAACAACGGCGGGGCGCCACAAAGGGGCCGTCTTCAGGACGGTCGGCGTTACCGCGATGCAACAGCATCCTTGGAGCCATTGACTTAAAGACGGGCAATCGGTGCCGGACGGGCCAAAAGGCCGGCGGCACCAGATGGAATGAGGACCAGACCATGAAATCCATGCTTCGGGGCGTCACCGCCCTCGCCGGCATCGCGCTCGCCGGCTCCGCCTTCGCCGCCGACCTTCCGCGTCGCGCCCCGCCGCCGGTGTTCACCCCGGTTCCGGTGTTCACCTGGACGGGCGCCTACTTCGGTATCAACGCCGGCTACGGCTTCGATGCCAGCGATCGCCGCGGCGCCACCGTCGTCGGCGTCTCGCCCGGCAACGCGATCTTCGCCGGCCCGGCCGGCGGCAACACCGGCGGCGTGCTCGCCTTCGGCGGCAGCCGCGGCAACGACGGCTTCACCGGCGGTGGCCAGGTCGGCTACAACTACCAGTTCACCCCGGGCTCGGGCGTCGTGATCGGCATCGAGGCCGACGCGCAGTACGTCGACTTCGGCCAGAACCGCAACCGCTTCTCGGCCACCCCCGGCGTCGTCGGCGGCGGCATCCTGCCCGGCAACCTGATCTACAACCCGTCGGGCCTCTCCAGCCTCGACTACTTCGGCACCGTGCGCGGTCGCCTCGGCTACGCCTTCGACCGCACCCTCGTGTACGGCACCGGCGGCTTCGCCTACGGCAGCGGCGGTGGCCGTGACTTCGGTTCGGGCGTGTCCCGCAACGACTTCCAGACCGGCTGGGCCGCCGGCGCCGGCGTCGAGTACGCCCTGCCGACCGACTCGTTCCTGAACTTCTTCCGCTCTTCGGCCGTGACGCTGAAGGTGGAAGGCCTGTACGTGAACCTCGACCAGGGCGGCCGCAACAACGGCGCCTTCGCCTCCAACTCGACCGGCACCGTGACCCTGACCTCGCCGGGCGTGACCGTCGTGCAGAGCGGCCTGAACCGCAACAACAGCACCGAGTTCGCTGTCGTGCGCGCCGGCCTGAACTACAAGTTCGGCTCGTACTAGGACCTGCCGGATCCGCCGCGGCTCGCCCAGAGCCGCGGTTCGACCCGACCCGAGAAGCCCGGCCGAAAGGCCGGGCTTTTTTCGTCGCACGATCGCATCGTCCTACGGCGAAGATTTCTTCGCCGCCCCTGACAAACCTCGGGCGTGCTCCCCATCTTGGAACCGGTCCATGCGGCGCACGATGCCGCGGGTTCGATTCGAGGAGGACGACTCCATGAACAGCGAAGAACGCGACGTCATCTCCGGCATCTTCCAGCGGCTCGAGCAGGCGTCCAGCCAGCCCCGCGACGCGGATGCCGAGCGCTTCATTGCCGACAAGCTCAGGGCCCAGCCCTATGCGCCCTACGCGATGGCGCAGCTGATCTACGTGCAGGAAGAGGCGATCAAGAGCCTCAACCAGCAGCTCGAGCAGGCCCGCCAGCAACAGGCGCAGCCGCAATCCTCGGGTGGCGGCGGGTTCCTGTCGAGCATCTTCGGCGGCGGTTCGCAGCGCCAGGATCCGCAGCCGCAGCAGCGGGCGGGCGGCGCCTGGGGCAACCAGGGCGGCGCGCCGCAGGGTTATCCGCAGCAAGGGTATCCGCAGCAGGGCTACCCGCAACAGGGGTATCCGCAGGGCGGTCCGCAGCAGGGCGGCCCGTGGGGCGGCCAGCAGCAGGCGCCGGCTCGCGGCGGCGGCTTCATGGCCACGGCCTTGCCGATGGCGGCCGGCGCGGCCGGCGGCATGCTGCTCGGCAGCGCCCTCTCGAACGCCTTCGCCGGCGGCCATTCGAGCCTCGGCAGCGCGGCGGCGGCCGGCCTCGGCGGCGGCACGACGGTCGAGAACAACTACTTCGGCTCGGACGCCGGCGGCACCCAGGATTTCGGTGCGCCGCTCGGCGGCGGGAGCGACACCGCCTTCGACGGCGGCAACGACGACTTCGCCGGCGATCTGGGTGGCGGCGACGACAGCGACTGGGCCTGATCGCGCGGCCCGATCCGGGCGCGGCCTGCTTGGATTGAGCTGGATGACATGCGTCCGACGACGTCGAAGGCTCGGGTCGCTCCTCTCGGCGATCCGAGCCTTCCTGCGTTCGATCCCGCGGTCACATCACTTCGACGCGTGTCCCCACCGGTACGCGTTCGTAAAGGTCGACCACGTCGTCGTTCATCATCCGGATGCAGCCGGACGACACGTTCTGGCCGATCGTGTGCGGCTCGTTGGTGCCGTGGATGCGATAGAGCGACGAGCCGAGATAGAGCGCCCGCGCACCGAGCGGATTGCCGGGGCCGCCTTCCATGTGGCGCGGCAGGTCCGGCCGGCGCGCCAGCATCTCCGGCGGCGGCGTCCAGCCCGGCCACTCGGCCTTGCGGCTGACGGTCTTGAGGCCCGACCAGGCGAAGCCCGGCCGCCCGACGCCGATGCCGTAGCGCATCGCCCGGCCGCCGGGTTGGACGAGGTAGAGATACTTCGACGGCGTATCGATCACGATCGTGCCCGGGCGCTGGGGACCGGAGAACGCGACCTCCTGCCGGGCGTAGCGCGGATCCGGCGCGCGGGCGATGCGGTCGCTCTCGGCAGGTGGGTCGGCCTGGGCGGGCAGGCCCTGAGGCAGCGCCGCGTAGGCTCGCGATGCGACGCCATAGGGTTCGATCGGATCGCCGGATTGTGCCGACGCGCCTGCGTAACCCGGCCGGGCCGCCGCAACGGGGCGGGCACCGCCGCGCGGAGCGACGCCGCCGGTGACGAGGTATTCGATCAGGCCGCCGCCGTATCCGTCGGGCTCGGCATAGCGCGCCTGCGCCTGGACCGCCCCCGACCAGACGGATGCGGCAAGCGCCGCCCCCACGCACCAACTCGTCCGCATCGCCGCACTCCCGCACCACGGCCGGGCTCGATGCCGGCCGTCATGGTTGAGAGGGTCGGACCGGGACGCGCGACATTCGATGAAGGAACGTGGTGAATCGGTCGCGGACGGGCTTCGCTGCCCCGGTCGTCACGAAGCAACGTGAATCGACTGTAAATCCGACCGAATGCTTTCGATCTTCAGCAAACTGCAACCGTTCCTGGTCCTAGATCGGATCCGGGTTTCCAAGACGGCCGGTTCGAACCGATGACTCACAAGCGCTACCGCATCGAGGACAGCCTCGGCCTCCCGCCCGCGGCGGGGACGACGATGTCCAGTGCCGGGCCCGTGGAGGGCGGGGCGCGCCTCGACGAGATCCTCTCGGCGATCCAGGACCTGCGCCGCATCACCCAGTCGAGCGCCGGCGAGACCATCGAGGCGTGCCGCCGCGAGCTGTCCGAAGCCTTGGCGATGCGCTCCGAGCTCGACGTGATGAAGGCGGCGATCACCAACACCCGCGACGAGATCGCGGCTCTGTATCATTCCGAGTCCAACGGCAAGGGCATGCGCCGCGCCGCCGACGAGCTGGGCGCCGTGGTCGGGTCGACCGAGCGCGCGACGTCGACGCTGCTCACCGCGCTGGAGGAGATCGAGGCGAGCGCCAACATCCTGCGGGCCGGCAACCTCGGCAAGGGCGGCCAGGACAAGGTCGACGTCATCCTCGACCGCGTCATCGTCGCCTACGAGGCCTGCAATTTCCAGGACCTGACCGGCCAGCGCATCAGCAAGATCGTCAACGTCCTGAGCTTCGTCGAATCCCACCTCGACCGCATGATCGCCGCCTGGAGCGGCCTCGACGGGTTCCGCGACGTGTTCTCCGCCGGCCCCGCCGCCGTCGTCGATCCGGACGACGAGCGCTCGCTCCTGAACGGCCCGAAGCTCGACGAGGATCCGGGCCACGTCGACCAGTCGGACATCGACGCGCTGTTCGGCTGAGGGCCGAGGTCCGCCGGTACGCCTTTGCGCATCGCGCCCCTTCCCTCGCCAGTTTCGCGGGCTTAGATCACGGCGATGAGCCGGAGAGTCCCGTCAGGTCGCGCCACCGAGGATCTGCCCCAGGAGGCCTTCGACGACGAGGCTTTCGACGAGGAGCGGGACGAGGCCGAGCCGGCGCAGGCCGACGAGGCGCCCGAGATCGACTTCGATTTCGAGCCCGGCGCCGTCGAGGCCGGCACGGAGGTGATCCGCCGGTTCTGGACGACGCTGCCCTCCGGGCCCGGCGTCTACCGGATGTTCGATGCCAAGGGCGACGTGCTCTACGTCGGCAAGGCGAAGAACCTGAAGGCCCGGGTCGGCTCCTACGCCCGCGGGCAGGCGCATTCCAACCGCATCGCGCGGATGATCTCGCAGACGGCGGCGATGGAGTTCGTCACCACCGCCACCGAGACCGAGGCGCTGCTGCTCGAGGCGAACCTGATCAAGCAGCTGAAGCCGCGCTTCAACGTGCTGATGCGGGACGACAAGTCGTTCCCCTACATCCTCGTCACCGCCGACGGCCCGGCACCGCAGATCGTCAAGCATCGTGGCGCCCGCCGCCGCAAGGGCAGCTATTACGGCCCCTTCGCCAGCGTCTGGGCGGTGAACCGCACCGTGAACGCCCTGCAGCGGGCCTTCCTGCTGCGCACCTGCACCGACAGCTACTACGAGAACCGCACCCGGCCCTGCCTGCTGTTCCAGATCAAGCGCTGCTCCGGCCCCTGCACCGGCGAGATCGCGCTGGAGGATTATGCCGGCATGGCCGACTCGGCCAAGAACTTCCTCGCCGGGAAGTCCAACGCGGTGAAGGACCGGATGCGCACCGAGATGCAGGCGGCCTCCGACGCGATGGAGTTCGAGCGTGCGGCCCGCTTCCGCGATCGGATCAGCGCGCTCTCGGCGATCCAGGGCGTGCAGGGCGTCAACACGCAAGGGGTCGAGGAGGCCGACGTGTTCGCCCTCGACGAGCAGGCCGGGCAGTTCTGCATCGAGGTGTTCTTCTTCCGCAACTTCCAGAACTGGGGCAACCGCGCCTACTTCCCCAAGGCCGACCGCTCGATGACCCCGGACGAGGTGCTGGGCTCGTTCATCGGCCAGTTCTACGACACGATGCCGGCGCCCCGGCTGGTGCTGACGAGCCACGCGGTCGAGGATGCGGAGCTGGTCGCCGCCGCGCTCTCCAGCCAGGTCGCCTACCGGGTCGAGCTGCACCAGCCCCAGCGCGGCGAGCGCAAGGCGCTCGTCGACTACGCCCAGCGCAACGCCAAGGAGGCGCTCGGCCGCCGGCTCGCCGACACCGCGTCGCAGGGCAAGCTGCTGGTGGCGCTGGGCCAGGCCTTCGCCCTCGAGAAGACGCCGCGACGGATCGAGGTCTACGACAACTCCCACATCATGGGCACCAACGCGGTCGGCGGCATGGTCGTCGCCGGCCCGTCCGGCTTCATGAAGACGCACTACCGCACCTTCAACATCAAGTCGGAGGAACTGACGCCCGGCGACGATTACGGGATGATGCGCGAGGTGCTGCAGCGCCGCTTCAAGCGCCTGGTGAAGGAGGCGCCGCGCACCGTCGCCGAAGCCGCCTTCGCCGCGACCGAGGGCGGTCCGGCGGAGCCGGTGGCCGAGGCGCCCGAGGATGCCGACGCGTTCCCCGCCTGGCCCGACCTCGTGCTCATCGACGGCGGCAAGGGCCAGCTCGACGCCGCGCGCAAGGCGCTGGAGGAGATCGGCGTCGCCGACGTGGCGCTGGTCGGCATCGCCAAGGGGCGCGACCGGGACGCCGGCCGCGAGACCTTCTTCATCCCCGGCCGGCCGGCGTTCAAGCTGCCGCCGCGCGATCCCACGCTCTACTTCGTGCAGCGCCTGCGCGACGAGGCGCACCGCTTCGCCATCGGCACCCACCGGGCCAAGCGCAAGCGCGAGCTGGTGCGCAACCCGCTCGACGAGATCGCCGGCATCGGCCCGAGCCGCAAGCGCGCGCTCCTGCACCAGTTCGGCACCGTGAAGGCGATCGAGCGGGCGGCCTACGAGGACCTCGCCAAGACGCCCGGCGTGAACGCCGCCACCGCGCGCGCCGTCTACGACTTCTTCCATGCGGGCGGCTGACGCATGAGCGACGGCATCGGCGACGCATCGGAACGGTTGACGCTCAGGCAGGCGCATGATTTCACCGGCCCGATGAACGCCGTCCTCCCCCGACGCCGGTCGCAGGCCTGGACGCTCGCGAACTGCCTGACCTACGGCCGCCTCGTCGCCGTCCCGGTGATGGTCGCGCTGCTGTTCTGGCCCGACGCGATCACCATGCGCTTCACGGCGCTGGCGGTGTTCGTGCTCGCCGCGATCACCGACTACCTCGACGGCTACGTCGCCCGCACCTACGCGCAGAGCTCGGCGCTCGGCCGGATGCTCGATCCGATCGCCGACAAGCTGCTGGTCGCCGCCTGCCTGCTGATGCTGGTGGCCGACCGCACCATCGTCGGCGCCTCCGTCTGGGCGGCGATCGTGATCCTGTGCCGCGAGGTGCTGGTCTCGGGCCTGCGCGAGTACCTCGCCGAGCTGAAGGTCGGCGTGCCGGTGAGCAAGGTCGCCAAGTGGAAGACCACGGTGCAGCTCGTGGCGCTGGGCTTCCTCGTCGCGGGGCCGGCCGGCGAGACGATCCTGCCCGGCACCGAGCGGATCGGCCTCGTCCTGCTCTGGCTCGCCGCCGCCCTGACGCTGTGGACCGGCTGGGACTACATGCGCGCCGGCATCAAGCACGTGATCGACGATCCGCGATAGGGTGATCCCGCCAGGCTTCCTCGCCCGCTGCGGCAGAGGGAGAAGCGACCTCGTGCATCGGGTGCGACCCGAGGAAACCGAACCATGAAGCTCGTCTATTTCGCCTGGGTGCGCGAGCGCGTCGGACGCCCCGAGGAGACTGTGACGCCGCCGGCCGAGGTCGCGACGGTGGGCGACCTGATCGGCTGGCTCAAGGGGCGGGGCGAGGAATACGCCCACGCCTTCGAGCAGGACGGCGTGGTCCGCGCCGCGATCGACAAGGTCCACGCCAAGCCCGACGCACCGATCGCGGGCGCGCGGGAGATCGCGTTCTTCCCACCGATGACCGGCGGCTAGGACCGACGCTGGCCGAGCGCCACCACCGCCCCGGTCATCGTCACTGCGCGCGGGCGCGGTCGACCACCGCGCGGGCGGCGGCGAAGGCCTCGTCGGCGTCGAGATGGGTGGTGTCGAGCCGTACCGCGTCGTCGGCCGCCCTGAGCGGCGCCGTGCTCCGCGCCGCGTCCCGGGCGTCCCGCGCCTCGATGTCGGCGAGGATGGCGGCCAGCGTCGTCGTCTCGCCGCGGCTCTCGAGCTCGCGGTGGCGGCGGCGGGCGCGCTCGGTGGCGTCGGCGGTGATGAACAGCTTCACGCGCGCGTCCGGGCACACCACCGTGCCGATGTCGCGCCCGTCGAGCACCGCGCCGGCGCTGGTGCCGGCGAAGCGCTGCTGCCACGCGAGCAGGGCCGCGCGCACCGCCGGCACCGCCGAGATGCGCGAGGCCGCCTCCCCCATCGCCCGGTCGCGCAGGCGCGGGTCGGCGAGGCGGTCGGCGATCAGGCCCTCGGCCGCCCGCGCCGCGGCGGCCTCGTCGTCGAGGGAAGCGCCGGCGTCGAGCAGGGTCAGCGCGACGCCGCGATAGAGCAGGCCGGTGTCGAGGTGGGGCAGGCCGTAGTGCCGGGCGAGGCGCTGGGCGAGCGTGCCCTTGCCGGAGGCGGCCGGGCCGTCGATGGCGATGACCATGGCTGTCGGGTTGTCGGGCATCGGGCCTATTCCCCGATCCCGGCGCCGAGCGCCTGCATCGTCGGCAGGAAGCTCGGGAAGCTCGTGGCGATCATCGCGCCGTCGTCGACGGTGACCGGCTCGGCGGTGGCCAGCCCCATCACGAGGAACGCCATGGCGATGCGGTGGTCGAGATGGGTCGCGACCGTGCCGCCCCCGGGCGGCGCGGCGCCGTCGCCGTGGACGAGGAGGTCGTCGCCCTCGATCAGGTGGGCGACGCCGTTGGCCTTGAGCCCGGCGGCGACCGCGGCGAGGCGATCCGATTCCTTGACCCGCAACTCGTGCAGGCCGTTCATCCGCGTGGTGCCCTGGGCGAAGGCGGCGGCGACCGCGAGCACCGGGTACTCGTCGATCATCGCCGGCGCCCGCTCGGCCGGCACGTCGACGCCCTTGAGGCGGCTCGCGCGCACGCGCAGATCGGCGACGGTCTCGCCGCCCTCCTCGCGCTCGCGCAGGCGCTCGATGTCGGCGCCCATCTCGATGAGCGTCGTGATCAGCCCGGTGCGCAGCGGGTTCATCATCACGCCCTCGATCGTGATCTCGGAGCCGGGCACGATCAGCGCCGCCACCAGCGGGAAGGCGGCCGACGACGGGTCGGCCGGCACCACCACCTCGGTGCCGCGCAGCGTCGGCTGGCCGGTGAGCGCGACCGCGCGGCCGTGGCCGTCCGGCCCGTGCGGGGTGACGGAGACCTCGGCGCCGAACAGGCGCAGCATCCGCTCGGTGTGGTCGCGGGTGGCCGCGGCCTCGATCACCGTGGTGGTGCCCGGGGCGTTGAGGCCGGCGAGGAGCACCGCGGACTTGATCTGCGCCGAGGCGGCCGGCGTCTCGTAGCGGATCGGGATCGCCTCGCGCGGGCCGCGCAGCGTCAGCGGCACGCGGCCGCCCTCGGCCTCCGCGAGCACCTGGGTGCCCATCAGCCGGAGCGGATCGAGGATGCGGCGCATCGGCCGGCTGCGCAGGGAAGCGTCGCCGTCGAAGGTCGCCGTGACCGGCTGGCCGCCGACGACGCCCATCATCAGCCGCGAGCCGGTGCCGGCATTGCCGAAGTCGAGGGTCTCGGCCGGATCGGACAGGCCGCCGATGCCGACGCCGCGCACCACCCAGCGTCCCTCCCCCAGGCGCTCCATGGAGGCGCCGAGCGCGCGGGCCGCGGCCGCGGTGCGCAGCACGTCGTCGCCCTCCAGCAGGCCCTCCACCCGCGTCTCGCCGATGGAGAGCAGGCCGAGGATCATCGCGCGGTGCGAGATCGACTTGTCGCCCGGCGGCCGCAGCCGTCCGCGCAGGGGCGCGCCGGGCGCGGCGGAAAGCGGGGTCGGCTCGGAATCGTGCGACACGGGCGGTCAACTTCGCGAGGGATCCGGGCCGGGGCCGCGGGATCGCCGGAGGAGGCGCTGAGGCGCCGAAAAGCCGGTGCGACGCGTGGCGCCGCGCGGGAACATGGGGCGGTCGGTTATCACGCGCGCCGCGATCCGTCATCCGAGCTGCGGCGCCGATCCGACGGTCCGCCGCCGCCCTGGATGCATCGAATGTCGCCGGCGAACGATCGCCGATCGCTTTTCCGAAAAAAGGGGGTTGAGTCCGATCCGAGGCCCGCCTATAGAACCGCCCTCGCCGGACGGCATCGCCGGGCCAGCGAGACACCAGCGCGGACCTCCAGAGCCGCGGTGGACGAGAGTGGGGCCTTAGCTCAGCTGGGAGAGCGCTTCCATGGCATGGAAGAGGTCATCGGTTCGATCCCGTTAGGCTCCACCACTCTCCCTCTCAGACGCGGATGCGGTTGTCCGAGAGGGGGTCGGCATGGACGATCTTCCATCGCTGCCCCGTACGATCTTGTACCGTTATCTCGTACGATAGGCAGGCCGCCGCCACGTCTGCGACCGAGACCAGGTACGGTTTCTATCTGCCGTCGAACGGCGCGGTTTTCAGAAGAATCTGTCGTTACGGGCTGCCGTCGGGTTCGCCGACGCTGGTGACTGCATCACGCGCGGATGACGTGCGCGCTTATTGTCGACCGATCGCATCGACCCTCACGGCTCGCGTCGACGGTCGTCGCGCGAGGGAGGCCGGAACCGAACCGCCGATCGCGACCTTACATCTTCAATCACTGGTTGTGTGAGGCTGTGATGGTTGCGATCGTGGTGGCGGCGGTCTTCGGCGCGGGACTGTCGATCCTGCTCCTGGCCAAGTTCGGCCTCCTCATGGCGCTGCTGGCGATCCCCCTCGGCGGGAGCACCGCGGGCATGGCGGCCGCGATCGGCCTCGCCGCGGCGCGCGATCGGCGCCCGCCGAACCGGATCGGCCGGAGACCTGCGATGGCGCGGCCCGCCACCATCGTCCGCTGACGCCGCAGCTCGCACCGCGACGCCGCTTTCGGCTGGCGCCTACCGGTGCCGGTCGAGGAACTGCGCGAGGTAGGCGCCGGCCGCGTCCGGCCGCTCGACGGCGAGGAGGTGGGCGGCGTGCGGCAGCGTCACCAGTTCCGCCTGGGGGATGCCCCGGCAGATCTCCTCGGCCATCGCGGGCGGCGTCGCGGGATCCTCGCGGCCGGCGACGACCAGCGTCGGGGCGGTGATCGCCGAGAGGCGTGGGCGCAGGTCCATGCGCCCGATCGCGCCGCAGCAGACCGCGTAGCCGGCCGCATCGCAGGCCGTGAACGCCGTGCGGATCGGCGCGACCACCTCCGGATGCCGTTCGGAGAAGCCCGGCGTGAACCAGCGGCCGAGGGTCGCTGCGACGATCGCCTGCGGTCCCGCCTCGCGCACCGTCGCGGCGCGCGCGTTCCAGCTCGCTTCGCTCGGCATGTGGGCGGCCGTCGCCATCAGGGTCAGGCTCGCCACGCGGTCGGGCGCGGCGCTCGCCAGCGCCTGCATCGTCATGCCGCCGAGCGACAGGCCGACGGCGTGGATGCGGTCGATGCCGAGCCCGTCGAGCAGCGCGAGCAGGTCGCCGGCGAGATCGTCGATCTCGGCCGGCGCGTCCCGCGTCGCCGAGCCGCCATGGCCGCGGGTGTCGTAGCGCAGGATGCGGTAACGGTCGGCCAGGTGCGGCACCACCGCGTCCCACATGGCGAGCGTCGTCCCGAGCGAGTTGGAGAACGCCACCACCGGTGCGTCCTCCGGGCCGGTGAGGATGTGGTTCAGAGGCTGGTGAGCCATTTCAAGCCGCCAGCCCGAGGGCGGCGCGGGCCTCGGCCGGTGTCGCCGGCCGGCGGCCGTGGCGGCGCACCGCCTCGGCGGCGAGCCCGACGAGCTCGGCGTTGCTCGCGGCGAGCCGGTCCTTGGCGATGCGGATGTTGTCCTCGAGCCCGGTGCGCACCGCATCGGCGCCGCGCGCCAGCGCCCACTCCATCACCACCGCCTGGTTGCGGCCGATCCCGGCTGCCGTCCAGGTCGCCCCGGGCAGGATGCGCCGGGTCTCGGCCAGCAGGATGTCGAGCAGGTGCTCGTCGGCCGGCATCGCGTTCTGGACGCCCATCACGAACTGCACGTGCGGCCGCGCGTCGATCAGGCCGGCCTCGACGAGGCGGCGGGCGCCGTGGAGGTGCGACAGGTCGAAGATCTCGATCTCCGGCCGCACGCCGAAGCGCGTCATCTGCGTGGCGAGGTCGGTGACGAGGGCGGCCGGATTCTCGTAGACGATGGTCGGGAAGTTGACCGAACCGGTCGAGAGCGAGGCCATGTCCGGCCGGTGCTGCAGCGAGAGACCCCGGCTCGCCGGGTCGCGCCCGCGCCCGCCGGTGGAGAACTGCACCACGAGGCCGGGGCAATGCTTGCGCAGGCCCTCCTGCACGGCGGCGAAGCGGTCGGGATCGGAGGACGGGGTCTCGTCGTCGTTGCGCACGTGGATGTGGGCCAGCGTCGCCCCCGCCTCGAAGGCCTGGTGCGTCGACTCGATCTGCTCGGCCACCGTCACGGGAAGCGCCGGGTTGTCCGCCTTGCGCGGCACCGAGCCGGTGATCGCCACCGCGATCACCACGGGCGCGCTGGTCTCGATCTGGCTCATGGTCCCTCCGTGGCTCGGCCGCGTCCTCGCGCGATTCTCGCGGGATGTAGACCGCCGCGCCCGCGCGCAAAGCCCGGGGCGGAGACAGCGCCGCCGCTCTGTCGGCCCGCTTGATGCCGCGGCCGCGGCGGTTCATGGGTCGAGCGTCCGTGCGCGGGCCGCGCGAAGGAGGATGTCATGAGCCGTCTCGTCACCGTGCTGAACGGCCCGAACCTGAACCTCCTCGGCCGGCGCCAGCCGGAGATCTACGGCCACGAGACCCTGGCCGACGTCGAGGCCGCCTGCCGGGCGCTCGCCGGCGAGCTCGGGCTCGCGCTGCAGTTCCGGCAGTCGAATCACGAGGGCGCGTTGATCGACTGGATCCACGCGGCGCGGGACGAGGCCGCCGGCATCGTCATCAACCCGGCCGCCTTCACCCATACCTCGGTGGCGCTGCTCGACGCGCTCAACGCCTTCGACGGCCCGGTGATCGAGGTTCACATCTCGAACGTGCACAAGCGCGAGGCCTTCCGGCACCACTCCTACGTCTCGCTGCGCGCCGACGGCGTGATCGCCGGGCTCGGCACCGAGGGTTACGGCCTGGCGCTGCGCCGCGTCGCGACGTTGATCGGCCAAGCTGAAGCGGTGCGCTGATGCGGGACGGGGCGGTGGGCCGGGCGGGCAGCGCGCACGCGGCGCATGGACGGTTCGGCCGCCGATGCCTATGGCGTAGCGCGAGCCCGCCTCCGTCGGTCCGGGCGCTCCTCCTGCTTGCGATGGCGATGTTCGGTTCGATGCGTCCCGTCTCGGCCGAACCGGTTCCGCCGCCCGAGGCGACGACGGGACTGATCGAGGCCCTCCAGGCCCGCATCCTGTCCGGCCACAGCGCGACCGCGGTGCTGGAGGCGTGGTGCGCCGAGCGCGGCCTGTCGGCCGAGCCGCACCTCGTCGCCCGCCGGGTCCCGGGGGCCGAGAAGCCCCTCGACGCGGCGCAACGCAAGCGTCTCGGCCTCGCGCCGGACGAGCCGGTCCGCTACCGGCGCGTCCGGCTCGCCTGCGGCGTCCACGTCCTGTCCGAGGCCGACAACTGGTACGTGCCGGGCCGGCTGACGCCCGCCATGAACGCGGCCCTGGACGAGACCGACGCGCCGTTCGGCCGGGTGGTGCGCCCGCTCGCGCCGACCCGCCGCAACGTCGCGCTCCGCCCGCTCCGCGATCCCGGCGCCCCCGCCCCGAGTCCGGACGACCCGCTGTTCGAGGTCGACGCGGTGCTCGCGACCGGGGCCGGCCTGCCGTTCTGCGAGGTCGCCGAGACCTATCTCGGGGCCGTGCTCGGGCGCGGACCTTAGCGGCCGCCGCTGCGTCTTGCGGGACTTCGGTGCGCACGGCTATTGCCGGGCCGATCGCCCGGACGGGCGGCACGCTCGGAGGATCCGCATGAGACCGGCAACTGTGTTCGCTCCCACCCTCTTCGCCGCCTGCCTCGTCGCGTCCTGCCTCGTCGGTAGCGGCGCGCAGGCGCAAAAGGCCGCCGACCCGGCCGGGATCTGGCTGACAGAGACCGGCGACTCGAAGGTGCGGCTGACGCGGTGCGGCGCCGGCTTCTGCGGCACCATCGTCAGCACCGCGGGCAAGGGCCTCGACGCCAACAACCCGGACCCGGCCCTGCGCACCCGCAGCGTCGTCGGCGTCCAGATCGTCAACGCCACGAGCCCGTCGGGCGACGGCTATTCCGGCACCCTCTACAACCCGAAGGACGGGAAGACCTATTCCGGCTCGCTCAAGATGACCGGCCCGAACGCGATCGAGGTCTCGGGCTGCGTGATGAGCGTCTTCTGCAAGCGCCAGACCTGGAAGCGGGTGGGCTGAGCCGTCAGCCCGCCGCCACCGCCGCGGTGATCGCGTCGAGGGCGGCCTTCGCGCCGGCGCCCTCCGGGCCGCCGGCCTGGGCCATGTCGCGGCGGCCGCCGCCGCCCTTGCCGCCGAGATGGCCTGCGCCGGCCCGCACCAGGGCGACGGCGTCGTAGCGCTCGGTGAGGTCCGGGGTGACGCCGACCACGAGGCCGGCCTTGCCGTCGGCGCCGACGCCGACGATGGCGACGATGCCGGAGCCGAGCTTCTGCTTGCCGGCATCGGCCAGGCTCTTGAGGTCGCGCATCTCGACGCCCTCGATCGCCCGCGCCATCAGCTTGACGCCGGCCACCTCGGTCGCCTCGTCGCCGCCTCCGGCGCTGCCGCCCATCGCCAGCTTCTTGCGCAGGTCCGAGACCTCGCGCTCCAGCCGGCGGCGATCCTCCAGCAGCCCGGAGAGCCGGTCGGACACCTCCGCCACCGGCGCCTTGAGCTGGGAGGCCAGCGCCCCGAGGGTGCGGCTCTCCTCGCCGCGGTGGCGGCGGGCGGCGTCGGCGGTCATCGCCTCGATGCGGCGCACCCCGGCGCCGACCGCGCTCTCGGCGAGGATCGTGATGGTGCCGATGTCGCCGGTGCGCGCGGCGTGCGTGCCGCCGCAGAGCTCGATCGAGAAGTTCGGCAGGCGGCCGCCCTCGATCTCCGTGCCGGCATCGTCCACCGGCCGGCCCATGGAGACGACGCGGACCTCGTCGCCGTACTTCTCGCCGAACAGCGCGCGCGCCCCGGACTCGATTGCCTCGTCCACCGCCATCAGCTTGGTCACCACCGGCACGTTCTGCAGCAGCACCGCGTTGGCGATGTCCTCGACGCGGGAGAGCTCGGCCGCCTCGATCGGCTTCGGGTGGCTGATGTCGAAGCGCAGGCGCTCGGGGGAGACCAGCGAGCCCTTCTGCGCGACGTGGTCGCCGAGCACCTGCCGCAGGGCCTCGTGCAGCAGATGGGTGGCGGAATGGTTGGCGCGGATCGCGGCCCGGCGGGCGTGGTCGACCTTCAGCTCGACGGCCTGGCCGAGGCTCAGGGTGCCCGCCTCCACGGTGACGTGATGGACGAACAGGTCGCCGAGCTTCTTCTCGGTGTTGGTCACGCGAGCCTTCAGCCCCGGCGCGGCGAGCGTGCCGGTGTCGCCGACCTGTCCGCCGGATTCGGCGTAGAACGGCGTCTGGTTGGCGATGAGCAGCCCGCTCTCACCGGCCTGCAGGGCCTGGACCTCGGCGCCGTCGCGCAGCAGCGCCGTCACGACGCCCTCGGCGCTCTCGGCCTCGTAGCCCAGGAACTCGGTGGCGCCGGTCCGGTCGCGCACCGAGAACCACACCGTCTCGGTGGCGGCCTCGCCCGAGCCCGACCACGCCGCGCGCGCCGCCTGCTTCTGGCGCTGCATCGCGAGTCCGAACGCCTCCGTGTCGACGCCGATGCCCCGGGCCTTCAGGGCGTCCTGCGTCAGGTCGAGGGGGAAGCCGTAGGTGTCGTAGAGGGTGAAGGCGGTCTCGCCGGCGAGGTTCTGGCCGGCGGCGAGGTCGCGGGTCTCGGCGTCGAGGATCGCGAGGCCGCGCTCCAGGGTGCGGCGGAAGCGTGTCTCCTCGAGGCGCAGGGTCTCGGAGATCAGGCTCTCGGCCCGCACCAGCTCGGGGTAGGCCTGGCCCATCTCCCGCACCAGCGTCGGCACGAGGCGGAACATCGCCGGCTCGCGCGAGCCGAGCAGCTCGAGGTGGCGCATGGCGCGGCGCAGGATGCGGCGCAGCACGTAGCCGCGGCCCTCGTTGCCCGGCAGCACGCCGTCGGCGATCAGGAAGGAACCGGCGCGCAGGTGGTCGGCGATCACCCGGTAAGAGGCGACGTTCGCGGGCTCGGGCGGGCGGCCGACCGCGTGCGACACGGCATCGATCAGCGACCGGAACAGGTCGGTCTCGTAGTTCGAGGTCACGCCCTGGAGGATCGCGGCCATGCGCTCCAGGCCCATGCCGGTGTCGATCGACGGCCGCGGCAGGACCAGCCGGTTGCCCGGCTCGACCTGCTCGTACTGCATGAACACGAGGTTCCAGAACTCGAGGAAGCGGTCGCCGTCCTCGTCGGGCGAGCCGGGCGGGCCGCCGGCGAGCCCCGGGCCCTGGTCGATGAAGATCTCCGAGCACGGCCCGCAGGGGCCGGTGTCGCCCATCTGCCAGAAGTTGTCCGAGGTGCCGATGCGGATGATCTTGTCGTCGGAAAAGCCGGCGATCTTCTTCCAGAGCGTCGCCGCCTCGTCGTCGTCGGCATAGACCGTGACGAGGAGCCGGTCCGGCTTGAGGCCGAACTCCTTGGTGATCAGGGTCCAGGCCAGCTCGATCGCCTGCGGCTTGAAGTAGTCGCCGAAGGAGAAGTTGCCGAGCATCTCGAAGAAGGTGTGGTGGCGCGCGGTGTAGCCGACGTTGTCGAGGTCGTTGTGCTTGCCGCCGGCGCGGACGCATTTCTGCGCCGTCGTCGCCCGCACGTAGGGCCGCTTCTCGACGCCGGTGAAGACGTTCTTGAACTGCACCATGCCGGCGTTGGTGAACATCAGCGTCGGGTCGTTCTTCGGCACCAGCGAGGACGACGGCACGATCGTGTGCCCCGCACCCGCGAAGTAGTCGAGGAAGGCCGACCGGATCTCGTTGACGCCGCTCATCGGATAACTCTGTGCTGGGCCGGGCTTTTTCGCGCGGCGACGCCCGGCCGTCCCGGGCCGTTCGTCGCGGATGCGCCCTCATACGGAGGGACGGGCGCCAAGTCACGGGCTCACATCGCGCCTCACCATCGCCGGAGGTACGGGTGATGGCCGGCCGGCCCCCGGAAACCGCCGGCAGGACCGGAATGGTCCAGCCTCGGCCGTGTTGTCGCCACATCTGTCAAGCCAGATCGGGGGGTGGCGCCGCCATCGGCGCGAAACCGGGATTTTGGGACGCACATGCAGGGCCGCACCGTCGGAACGTCTCGCAAGGCCATCGCGTCCGGCTCCGCCGCCGTCGGCAAGGGCGCGTCCAAATCGGCGTCCACGGGCCGCATCGGGGCGGGCGCCACCGACTGCATCACCCTTTCCGCCCCGGTCGGCCGCGGCCACGGCAGCCGTCCGGCGCTCGCCCGCTCCGTCCTGTCGATGTCGCTGTTCGCCGGCGCGCTGAGCGCGCTGCTGATCGGCTCGGGCGTCGAGCTCGGCAAGATCGGCCTCGAGAATGCGGTGTCCTCGGCCCAGGCCGCCACCGAGATCCCGATGCCGCGCCCCCGCATCCAGGTGAGCGCGCTGCCGCCCGTCGTCGCCGAGCCGCCGGTGGTGCTGCGCGCCTCCTCGGCCTTCGCCGCGGTCCACGATCTCGACACCGAGCTCGGGTCCAACGCGGTCGACCGGGTCTCCTACGACTTCCTGCTCTCGGAGAGCGCCGGCGGCGACCCGAACGACGTGCTCGAGTTCGGGCCGATGAAGATCCGCCGCCACATCGTCCAGACCATCGTCCGCGCCGCCCAGGCCGTGCAGACCGACCCGGTGCTGCTGATGGCGGTGGCCGACAAGGAGTCGAGCTTCATCACCGCCGTGCAGGCCAAGACCTCCTCGGCCACCGGCCTTTACCAGTTCATCGAGCGGACCTGGCTCGGCTGCGTGCGCGACTTCGGCGCCAAGTACGGGATGGAGAAGGAGGCGGCGCTGATCGTCGCCGATTCAAACGACCGGCCGACGGTGACGGACGCCGCCGAGCGCACTCGGATCCTCGAGCTGCGCCGCGATCCCTACCTCTCGGCGCTTCTGGCGGGCGAGATGCTGAAGCGCGACGCCGCCCGCATCGCCCTGCGGATCGGGCGCGAGCTGTCTCTGGGCGAGGTCTACCTCGCCCACTTCCTCGGGCCGGACGATGCCGAATCGTTCCTCGCCCAGGTCGTCGACAAGCCCGGCGCCGCCGCGGCCAAGCTGCTGCCGGGCCCGGCGCGGGCCAACCGCTCGATCTTCTTCGCTTCCGAGCGCAACCGCCGCCGCAAGGCCGCGAGCCTGTCGGTCGCGCAGGTCCACGAGAAGTTCGAGGCGATGATGAGCGCCCGCGGCGCGCGCTACCGCGACGTCCGCGCCGTGTCGGGCGTGATGGCCTACGCCGACGCCGACGCGGCCGCCCGCTAGGATCGGCCGCCCCGGGTATCTCGGGCGCTCCAGGTATCGGGCGCCTCGGGGATCGGCCGTCCGCAAGGATCAAACGGCCGCCTGAATCGTGAAGCCGGCGCAACTGACTGCGCTTTCCCGACTTCTTTCTTCAAGCGACTCCGCATCCGCGGCCCGCGACGCGAAGACTTCGGGGGAAGTTCTTGACCAAACCGCTCCGACACCGGCCCATCGACACGCTGAGCCCCGACATACCCCTCGACCGGATCGGGGAGACGCTGGCGTCGTTCTACGACAGCCTCGTCGCCGAGGGCGTGCCGGAGCATCTGGCTGCGCTCGTGCGCAAGGTCCGGCAATCCGAATCCGACGGCGACGTCGCGAAGCCTGCGGCGCCCCCTGCCCCGCGGGCCGAGCGGATCGCCCTCGTCGTCGAGGACAATCCCCAGGTTCGCGGCCTCGCCGAGGCGCTGCTCGAGGAGACCGAGCTTTCGGTCGTCGGCTGCGACAGCGCCGAAGCGGCGCTCGCGGTGCTGCAGGCACGGGGCGGCGACGTCGCCCTGGTCTTCGCCGACGTGCGTCTGGCCGGCGAGATGGACGGCCTCCAGCTTGCCCATGCGGTCGCGACGCTGTGGCCGCGGGCGCGGCTCGTCATCACGTCGGGCCACTGCGTCGGCCGCCCCGAGATCCCGCCTGAGGCGGTGTTCATTCAGAAGCCGTGGCGCGCCTTCGACGTGCTGCTGGAGGCGGAACGGGCCGTCGGCGAGCCGGCACCGCCGATCCTCTGACGCCGGCCCTGAGCGCGACCCTTCGCGTCGACGGCACCGTGAAGCTCCGCATGGAACGCGGCATCGGCCGCTTCGATCGCCGTCCCGGACCGAAGCGGGCATGTGGGCGTGAAATTTGCAGCACGGACGTCGCACCGGCGCATCCGCGGAGTGTTACGTCCTTGCCGATCCTATCCGTCCGGCACCTCACCGTGTACCGCTACCGCCGCCCGGTCTCCTTCGGCGAGCACCGGATCATGTTCCGCCCGCGGGACAGCTACGATCAGCGCCTGATCGAGGCGACCCTCGACATCGACCCGCTGCCGGCCAGCGTGCGCTGGATGTTCGACGTGTTCGGCAACTGCGTCGCGATCGCGAGCTTCGACACGCGCAGCGACACCCTGCGCTTCACCTGCGGCATCACCCTCGACCATACGCCCGAGCACGCCCCGGTCTTCCCGCTGGCGCCGCACGCGACCCACTACCCGTTCGGCTACGGCGTCGAGGACATGCCCGACCTGTCGCGCTCGATCGAGCGGCAATGGCCCGACACGCACCACGTGGTCGACGCCTGGGCGCGCAGCTTCATCCCGGCCGACGGCCGCATCCCGACGCAGGACCTGCTCGCCGACATGACCCGCGGCATCCGCCGCAACTTCACCTACCTCGCCCGCAGCGAGAAGGGCGTGCAGGACCCGGTGACGACGCTCCGCCTGAAGCGCGGATCGTGCCGCGACTTCGCGGTGCTGATGATGGAGGGCGTCCGCTCCCTCGGCATGGCGGCGCGCTTCGTCTCCGGCTACCTCTACAATCCGCGCAACGACCGCGACCGCCACGTCGGCGGCGGCTCGACCCATGCCTGGGTCGGCGTCTATCTTCCGGGGGCCGGCTGGATCGAGTTCGACCCGACCAACGGCATCGTCGGCAATCGCGACCTGATCCGCGTCGCCATCGCCCGCGACCCGCGGCAGGCGGTGCCGTTGCACGGGTCGTATTTCGGTCTGGCGAGCGACGACCTCGGCATGCGCGTCGACGTCGCCGTGACCGAGAAGCCGGCGCTGGAGCTCGCCCCCGCGCAATAGGGGTACCGACACGCCGGTGCGGGCATCATGAACGTATGCTTCGTTGAGGAAGGTTGGCAGGTGGCGCGATGAAGATCAGGACCGGTTTCGATATCGCCTTCGATTCGGCGCAGCCGATGCCGATGATCCTGATGCTCAGCGTCCACCCGTCGCGGCTGCCGGACCTGCTGTCGCCGCAGGCGATCGCCTTCGATCCGCCGATCCCCTGCCACCAGTACGAGGACGGCTTCGGCAACATCTGCCATCGCATCGTCGCGCCGCCCGGGCTGCTGACGATCTCGGCCGACTTCACGGTGCAGGATTCCGGGCAGCCCGACGCGTTCGTGCCGGATGCGCGGCAGATCCCGGTGCAGGACCTGCCCGACGAGGTCCTCGTCTACCTGCTGGGCTCGCGCTACTGCGACACCGACAAGCTTTCGCAGACCGCGTGGTCGTTGTTCGGCAGCACGCCGGAAGGTTGGGCGCGCGTCCAGGCGATCGTCGACTACACCCACGAGCGCATCCGCTTCGACTACATGCGCGCCGACGCCACCCGCAGCGCTCATGACGGCTTCATGCAGCGCGAGGGCGTGTGCCGCGACTTCGCGCACCTAGCCGTCACCTTCTGCCGCTGCATGAACATCCCGGCGCGTTACTGCACCGGCTATCTCGGCGACATCGGCGTTCCGAAGGATCCGGCGCCGATGGACTTCTCCGCCTGGTTCGAGGTCTACCTCGAAGGGCCGCAGGGCGGGTGCTGGTACACCTTCGACGCCCGCCACAACACGCCGCGCATCGGGCGGATCGTGATGGCGCGCGGGCGCGACGCCACCGACGTCGCGATCACCACCAACTTCGGCTACGCGCCCCTCGCCCGCTTCGACGTGCACACCGACGAGGTGGCGTGATCGCGCGCCCTCGATCGGCGCGACGACGTCTTCGCGGCTTACGTATTCCCACGCCCCTGAAATCTTCGCCGGCCCGTGGAACCCTCTGCCTATGCTCACGCTTGTAATAGCAAAGGTTACTGCACAGGTAGGCCACATCATGAAGACCTCAGCCACCGCTCTCGCCGCCCTCGTCGGACTCTCGATTGTTGCCAGCGTGCCGGCCATGGCCGCCTCGACCTACGATCCCTTCGGCACCGATGCCGGGTACGAGGAAGATCAGTCCTACGGTTACCAGGGTACGCAGAGCCGTGACTATTACGGCCAGCGTCCCGTCTACGAGCCGGGCTACGGCCAGGGCGTGCAGGCCGCGCCGCAGGCGCAGGTCCAGCCGATCCAGCGCGAGATCGTGGCGTTCAACGGCAACTATGCTCCGGGCACCGTCGTCGTCTCGACCGCCGAGCGTCGCCTGTACTTCGTGATGCCCAACGGCGAGGCGATCCGCTACGGCGTCGGCGTCGGCCGTCCCGGCTTCACCTGGTCGGGCACCAAGACCGTGACCGCCAAGAAGGAGTGGCCGTCGTGGACGCCCCCGGCCGCGATGATCGCCCGCCGCCCCGACCTGCCGCGCTACATGGCCGGTGGCATCGAGAACCCGCTCGGCGCCCGCGCCATGTACATCGGCAACACCGAATACCGCATCCACGGCTCGAACGAGCCGGACACGATCGGCCAGGCCGTGTCCTCGGGTTGCATCCGGATGACCAACGACGACGTCACCGACCTCTACGAGCGCGTGAAGGTCGGCGCCAAGGTCGTGGTCCTGAACTGATCCGACAGCGCACCTGTCTGCGAAATCATGAGGGCCGCGTCATCCGAGAGGGTGGCGCGGCCCGTCTCGTCTGAACACCTCGGCGCCGCTTCGCTCGGCTCAACGGGGCCGAGCCCTGCGCCGGCGATCCGGCGCAGCCGCCGATACGGAGACGCGGAAGGCGTCGGGCGCGCATTCGAGGCCTCCGCCTCGCGGTGCGAAGGCGGTCGCGCGTCAGGGCACGACGCGGCCGACCGCCGTCTGCGGCTGGCTGAACGAGGCGATCGGCATGTCGCAGAAGCAGCGCGCGCCCAGTGGCCGCGGGCCCGGAAGCGGGCAGGAATAGGGTTGCGGGCCGGTCAGGCCCTGCTGGACCGCATCGCAGTTCAGGCCCACCGGGCGGGCCGGGGCCGGCCGCTCGCGCCGCCGGGGGTAGGCCGGGCGCTCGTCGTAGGCCGGGCGCTCGTCGTACCCGCGGGGCGGCGCGTCGTAATACTGGGCGTCGGCGGCCTGCACGGCCAAGGTCGTGAGCAGGGCGGCGAGGCCGAGGCGTGTGATCTGTCGCATGGCATCCCTATCGGCGGAACGTCGGAACCCTGTTCGGGCCGATGCAGGCATGCTCGCGGAAACCCGGCGAAAACGAGACGGCCCGCCCCCGACGATCGGAGGCGGGCCGGTGAGCGATTGCCGGTGCCCCGTCCCCCGGAGGGGCGGGCATGGTTTGAAGGGCTCAGTGCGTCGCCTTGTTGGTGGCGTCCTGTGCATCGTGCGCCGCCTGCTTGGCGGCATCCGTGCCCTGCTCCATCGCCTTGCGGGCGTTGTCGGCACCTTCCTGCATCACGGACTTCGCGCGCTCGGCACCCTGCTGCATCGCGCTCTGGGCGAGACCGCCGAAATCCTTGGCTTGCGCCTGGATCGCGGCGAACTGGCTGCGCACGAACTCGGCCTGATGCTGCATCGCCTCCTGCACGTCCTTCGAGCGGACGAGCTTCTGGGCGAGGTCGAAGGCGGCGTTGACGTTCTGCTCGGCATACTCGAAGCCGCGGGCGGACACGTCCTTGACGCTGGTCCGGGTCGCCTCGGTGGACCCGGTCACGGTCTCCGCGGTGCGGCGTGCGGCGCCGATGAAGCTGTCGAAGGCCTTGCGGGCTTGGTCGACGCTCTTTTCGGCGAAATCGCGCATCTCGGTCGGGACTTCGTAGGTCGGGGGGGTGCTCATCGCTCGTCTCCTCTCACGTTGCCGGTTGATGCATCATTGTGCGCTGCACAATAACACAGGTATCATCGTACGCCACCCGGCGAGGCAGCATTAACGTTGATGCGAGGTAAACGTGTGACGGGCGCGAGAAAGGTCCAGCACCCTTCGGCGCTCCGCCTACAATAAGCACGGTACAATCATATTTCCGTAACCGAACGGGCCGGGACGCGGCCGATGGGGACACTTCGTTGAACGTTGGCGACAGCACGCGTGCAGGCCTCACGGCCGCTCTGGAGGCCTGGGCGGGCGATCCCGTCCTCGCCGCGACGCTGGCTGATTCGGCGCGGGCCTACCTCGTCCTCGACGGGGCCGCGACGGCGATCCTGCACGCCTCCGCCGCGGCCGTCCCGTTCCGCGACGCGGTCTCGGACGAAGCCGGGACGCTGAACCCGGCCCTCGCCGGCCACATCCGTGCCGTCGGCGGCACCGCGCGGCCGCGGCTGGTGCGCCTGCGCCTCGATCCGCGGCGGATCGCGCCGCCGACCGCCTGCCTGATCGCCGGCGGCACGATCGACGGCGCCCCCGCCCTGCTCCTGATCGCGGTCGGTCCCCTCCCCGCCTTCCGCCCGCGCCCGGTTCCGCCCGCGACCACGGATCGGCCGGACGATCACGTCATGCCGGCCGCTCCGGTCGCGGCCGCGGCGCCGATCGCGCTCGATCCGGGCGACGCGGTCGTGCCCATGGCCGGCGATCGCTTCGTCTGGCGGAGCGATGCCGCGGACCGCCTCGCGACGATCTCCGGGGCATCGTTCGGGCCGCTCGCGCCGCGCCTCGTCGGGCACAGCTGGGCCGACCTCGCCGGGGCCGGCCGCTTGCGCGATGCAGACGCGTTCCTCGCCGCGGTCGGATCCCGGCGCACGTTTCGGGCGCTGCCGGCCGTGCTGGACGCCGGCCCGATCGGTGCGCTCGCCCTCGACCTGTCCGGCGCCTGCCTCGGCCGCAGCGGCGACACGTTCTCAGGATTGGGCGGGTACGGCGTGGTGCGCGCGGTGATTGCACCGTCGGCAGCCTTGGAACCCCCGACCGATGCGGCGCAAGCCGGTCCGGATCAGGTCGTCCCCGTTCCCGATCCCCAGCTGCCCGACGCCGTCTCCCCGCCCGACGCGGAGGCGGGCGGCCCGGGCTCCGAAGGAGCCGATCGCACGCTGCCCGACATCCGCAAGGCCGCGTGGCCGCCGGCGACGATCACCGCCGCCCGCTTCGGCAGCCATTGGGCCGGCGATCCATTCGCGCGCGATCCCTGGTCCGGTGCCCGCGGCCCGGCGCCGGTGCCCGATATCAACGCCGCCCCTGCGCCGATCGCGGTCCTGCCGGACTCCGAGCCGGCGCCCGTCGAGCAGAGCCCGCCCAGCGAAAGCCCGGTCGCGGTGCAGGAGGGCGCCGACGCCGCCCTGTCGGTGACCGAGCACGCGGCCTTCCGCGAGATCGCCCGCGCGCTCGGTGCCCGCTACGCCGGCGACGACGAGATCCGGGACCCGGCCGACGCCGCGGACGCGCGCGGCGCGAGCGGAGCGGTGATGCCGTTCCCGACGCCCAGAGTCGCGGAGCCCGAGACGCCGGTGCAGCCGGACGGCGTCGCTCCGCCCCTGGACGACCTCCCCCTTTCGATGCTGATCCACCGCGGCGACGCGGTGCTGGCGGCCAACCGCCGCCTCCTCGATCTCACCGGATACGCCGACCTCGCGAGCCTTCAGGCCGCGGGCCTCCATCGCCTGTTCCCCGGGCTTGCCCCGGCCGACCGCGCCGCCGGTGCCGGCGCCTCCGCCGGCCCGCGCATCGTCGAGACCGCGCAGGGCGGCAGCCGTCCGGTCGCCATCGAGCGCGGGCCGACGACCTGGAGAGGAGAGCCGGCGACCTGCATGATCCTGCGCGTGGTCGACGAGGCCGATCCGGCCCGCGAGCGGGCGGCCGAACGCCTCGCCCAGTCGTTTCGCGACGGCCACGCCGCGGACGCGCGTGCGACCCTCGACGCCCTCGACGACGGCGTCGTCACCCTAGACCCGGCCTCCCGCATCGTCGCGATGAACCGGGCCGCCGCCGGCCTGTTCGGATGCGATCCCCGCGAGGTGGTCGGCACCGGCTTCGACACCCTGTTCGAGGCCGCGCAGCGCGACGCGGTGCGTGCCGGCATCGCCGGGCTCGGCACCGAGACGCGCATCGCCGCCGCCGGTGGCCGTCCGCTGACGCTGCGCGTGTCCGGCCGGGACGGGGCCCGCGTCGCCCTGCTGCGGCCTGCGCCCGACGATGCCGCGCGGGCGCGGCCGGACTTCGATCGCGCGGCCTTCCTCGACCGCCTCGATCGCGAGATCCGCACGCCGGTCGAGGGGATCGTCGGCCTCGCCGACGGCATCCTCGCGGAGCCGCACGGGCCGGTCGACGAACGCTACCGCACGACGCTGCGCGCGATCCGAGCGGCGGGCGACCACGTGCGCGGCCTCGTCTCCGACCTGATCGACATCGCCACCATCGAATCCGGCGGCCTCGCGCTGTCCGTCCGGCCGCTGCCCCTGAACGAGCTGGTCTCCGGCTGCGTCGAGCTGCTGCAGCCCGAGGCGGCGCGCGGCCGCATCGTCCTGCGCACCAGCTTCTCGCCGGATCTCGCACCCCTGGAGGCGGACGAGCCTTCCCTGCGGCAGGCGGCGCTGACGGTGATCGGCGAGGCGATCCGCGCGACGGCGGCCGGCGGCCAGGTGATCGTCTCGACGACGCCGGGCGAGCGCGGCGGCATCGCGCTGAAGGTGCGCGGCACCGGCCCGGGCGCACGCTCCGCCGAGCCCGAGGACGGGCACGACTCCCGCAACGGCAGCGAGTCGCACGTCGCCGGGCTCGGATTGCCTCTGACCAAGGCCCTGGTCGAGGCCAATCACGGTTCGCTGCGCATCTCGACCCGGGGCAACGACGGCACCCTGGTGGAGATTCTTCTCCCAGGAACGGAATTCCGGACGGGGTGAGTGGCACGCCGAGACAATCCCCGGCCTTTGTCAGAGGACCGGTTCGAAATTCGTCGTCACCGTTAGACTCTTCAAGCGGGGCCGTGCAGACCATCCCACCGAGGGACGACGGCGGGACTTAGGGTCGGGCTCGAACGGGCCCCGACCTTGGGGCAGGAAAACCGGCTTGACAGCGCTCTCCGGGCGCCCCTAGCAGGAATTGTGTCGCCTCCGGCCGGATGCGGGTCGGGCGGGGGGCGGCGATTGGTGTTACGACGACGACGACGATAATCTTTGGAAGCCCCGGCTGCGCGGACAACTGCGATACGATCGGGCACCAATCAGGGAGACGCGAGATGGACGGGAAGGTCGTCGAGGTTCGGGACACATGGCGCGAGGGCGCCCATGTGGACGACGCCAAGTATCGCGAGATGTACGCCGCCTCGGTTGCCGACCCGAACGCGTTCTGGGGCGAGCACGGCAAGCGCATCGACTGGATGACGCCGTTCTCCAAGGTCAAGAACGCCAGCTTCGAGCCGGGCCAGGTCTCGATCAAGTGGTTCGAGGACGGCAAGACCAACGTCGCCTACAATTGCGTCGATCGGCACCTCGAGACCCGCGGCGACCAGACCGCGATCATCTGGGAAGGCGACGACCCGAACGAGTCGAAGCACGTCACCTACCGCGAGCTGCATGCGCAGGTCTGCCGGATGGCGAACGTGCTGCGCAACCGCGGGGTCGAGAAGGGTGATCGCGTCACGATCTACATGCCGATGATCCCCGAGGCCGCCTACGCCATGCTGGCCTGCGCGCGCCTCGGCGCCGTGCACTCCATCGTCTTCGGCGGCTTCTCGCCCGATTCGCTGGCCTCGCGCATCGAGGGCTGCGCCTCGAAGATCGTGATCACCGCGGACGAGGGCCTGCGCGGCGGGCGCAAGGTGCCGCTGAAGGCGAACGTCGACGCGGCGATCGCGCGCCTCGGCAAGGACGTCGTCGACCACGTCGTCGTGGTGCGCCGCACCGGCAGCGACGTGGCGATGGAGCCGGGCCGCGACGTGTACTACCACGAGGCCGCCGAGCAGGTGACCGACGAGTGCCCGGCCGAGGCCGTGGAGGCCGAGCACCCGCTCTTCATCCTCTACACCTCGGGCTCGACCGGCCAGCCCAAGGGCGTGGTCCACACCACCGGCGGCTACCTCGTCTACGCGTCGATGACGCACCAGTACGTCTTCGACTACCGCGAGGGCGAGGTGTACTGGTGCACCGCCGACGTCGGCTGGGTCACCGGCCACAGCTACATCGTCTACGGGCCGCTCGCCAACGGCGCGACGACGCTGATGTTCGAGGGCATTCCGACCTACCCGTCGAATTCCCGGTTCTGGGACGTGGTCGACAAGCACAAGGTCAACATCTTCTACACCGCCCCGACCGCGATCCGCTCGCTGATGGGCGGCGGCGAAGGGCCGGTGAAGAAGACCTCGCGGGCCAGCCTGCGCGTGCTCGGGTCGGTCGGCGAGCCGATCAACCCGGAGGCCTGGGACTGGTACTACAAGGTCGTCGGCGACTCGCGCTGCGCCATCGTCGACACCTGGTGGCAGACCGAGACCGGCGGCATCCTGATCACCCCGCTGCCCGGCGCGACCCGGCTGAAGCCCGGCTCGGCCACGCGCCCGTTCTTCGGCGTGCAGCCGGCGATGGTCGATGCCGAGGGCAAGGTCCTGGACGGGCCGTGCGAGGGCAACCTCTGCATCACCGAATCCTGGCCCGGCCAGATGCGCACCGTCTACGGCGACCACGAGCGCTTCGAGCAGACCTACTTCTCGACCTATCCGGGCAAGTACTTCACCGGCGACGGCGCCCGCCGCGACGCGGACGGCTATTACTGGATCACCGGCCGGGTCGACGACGTGATCAACGTCTCGGGTCACCGCATGGGCACCGCCGAGGTCGAGTCCTCGCTGGTCGCCCATGCGAAGGTCGCCGAGGCGGCGGTCGTCGGCTACCCGCACAACCTCAAGGGCCAGGGCATCTACGCCTACGTCACCCTCAACGAGGGCGAGGAGGGCGACGACGCGCTGCGCAAGGAGCTCGTGACCTGGGTCCGCAAGGACATCGGGCCGATCGCCTCGCCGGACCTGATCCAGTTCGCTCCCGGCCTGCCCAAGACCCGCTCGGGCAAGATCATGCGCCGCATTCTGCGCAAGATCGCCGAGGACGACTTCTCCTCGCTCGGCGACACCTCGACGCTCGCCGAGCCCGCGGTGGTCGACGACCTGATCGAGAATCGACAGAACCGCGCCGTCTAGGGCCGGTCTGCGACGACGGGCGGGCCTCGACCCGCTCACCGAGGCGGATGCCCCAGGGCGTCCGCCTCCAACATGCAAAAAATGCAGTCACGTCGACCGGAAGGCGGGCCCGATCGCGGGTACCCCTTCATCGGAGGGAGCACACATGTCCATCACCACAAGCGGCCTCGACGGCCGCCCCGCCCCAGCGGGGCCGCGGCCCGGCAGCACCGCGTCCGGACCCGCCTACGACGAAGTCGCGAAGAGCCCGATCTTCCGCCAGCTCGTCCAAGAGCGCACGAGCTTCGGCTGGATCCTCACCGGCCTGATGCTGCTCGTCTATTTCGGCTTCATCGGCCTGATCGCCTTCGACAAGAGCCTGCTCGCGGTGAAGCTCGGCAGCGGCACCGCGTCGGTCGGCCTTCTCATGGGGGTCGTCGTGATCCTCTTCGCCTTCCTCCTCACCGGCCTCTACGTCATGCGCGCCAACACCCGCTACGACGCCCTGGCCGCCGAACTCAAGCGGAGCCTCGGACGATGATCCGCACCCTGTCATTCCTGGGAGCCGCCCTGCTGTCCGGCCCCGCGCTCGCGGCCGGCCCCGACATGGGCGCCGTGCAGCAGCAAGCGACGAACTGGCCGGCCATCGGCATGTTCCTGTTCTTCGTGCTGTTCACGCTGGGCATCACCTACAAGGCGGCCAAGGGCACCAAGTCCGCGGCCGACTTCTACGCCGCCGGCGGCGGCATCTCGGCCGGCACGAACTCGCTGGCGATCGCCGGCGACTACATGTCGGCGGCCTCGTTCCTCGGGATCTCCGGCCTCGTCTACACCTCGGGCTTCGACGGGCTGATCTACTCCACCGGCTTCCTCGTCGGCTGGCCGATCGTGCTGTTCCTGATCGCCGAGCGCCTGCGCAACCTCGGCAAGTTCACCTTCGCCGACGTGGCGAGCTTCCGCCTCGACCAGACCTCGATCCGCATCATCTCCGCGACCGGAACGCTGGTCGTGGTGGCGTTCTACCTGATCGCCCAGATGGTCGGCGCGGGGAAGCTGATTCAGCTGCTGTTCGGCCTGCCCTACCTCTACGCGGTGGTGATCGTCGGCGTGCTGATGATCGTCTACGTCGCCTTCGGCGGCATGAAGGCCACCACCTGGGTGCAGGTGATCAAGGCCTGCCTGCTGCTCGGCGGCGCCACCTTCATGGCCGGGGCCGTGCTGCTCAAGTACGGCTTCAACCCGGAGGCGCTGTTCGCCTCGGCCGTCGCCACGCATCCGAAGGGCGACGCGATCATGGCGCCCGGCGGCCTCGTGTCGAACCCGGTCGAGGCGATCTCGCTCGGCGTCGGCCTGATGTTCGGCACCGCTGGCCTGCCGCACATCCTGATGCGCTTCTTCACCGTCTCGGACGCCCAGGCCGCCCGCAAGTCGGTGTTCTACGCCACCGGCCTGATCGGCTACTTCTACATCCTCACCTTCATCATCGGCTTCGGCGGCATCGCCCTGCTGATGTCGGATCCGTCCTACTTCAAGCTCGGGCCGGCCGGCGCGTTCGACAAGCTGAAGGACATGCTCGGCGGGACCAACATGGTCGCCGTCAACCTCGCCAACGCGGTCGGCGGGCCGTACTTCCTCGGCTTCATCTCGGCGGTGGCGTTCGCGACCATCCTCGCGGTCGTCGCCGGGTTGACGCTGGCCGGTGCGTCCGCCGTCAGCCACGACCTCTACGCCCAGGTGATCGCCCGCGGGCGCACCACCGAGAAGCACGAGGTTAACCTCTCGAAGATCGCGGCGGTGGTGATCGGCATCGTGGCGATCTACCTCGGCTACGTGTTCGAGAACCAGAACGTGGCGTTCATGGTCGGCCTCGCCTTCTCGGTGGCGGCGAGCTGCAACTTCCCGGTCCTGGCCATGTCGATCCTGTGGCGCGGCACCACGACCTGGGGCGCGTTGCTCGGCGGCCTCGTCGGGCTGATCTCGGCGGTGACGATGGTGGTGCTCTCGAAGGCCGTGTGGGTCGCGACGCTCGGCCATGCGGCGGCGATCTTCCCCTACGACAACCCGGCGCTGTTCTCGATGCCGCTGGCGTTCGCGACGATCTGGATCGTCTCGACGCTCGACAAGTCGCGGCGGGCCGAGCGCGAGCGCGCCGCCTTCGAAGCGCAGTTCGTGCGCTCGGAGACCGGCATCGGTGCGGAGGGCGCCCACGCGCACTGACGCCCGCCACACCGGCGACGCCTTTCGAGGGGGCGCGGCATCCGCCGCGCCCCTTCTTCGTCGCGGCACGGCTCCGCGACAGGCCTGCTTCGCGCACGAGCCGAACCAAACCTGTTACAACGTCTGCATTCCTTCCGTTCCGCCCGTCCGACCTGTTGGCAGAATCGAGGCCTCGGGTAACAATCGCGTGTTCGGTTCTTGCCGAACGGCCGGACGACGCGAGCGCGTCGTCCCAAGCCCGGTTCCGCGAAAGGAGCACCGGGACACGACGGATCGGGAGGAATTTCAAGATGGTTGCTGCAACCGCAGTCCCACGGCCGGGAGACGCGGCACGGCCGATGACCTCGGCCGAGAAGCGCGTGATCTTCGCGTCGTCCCTCGGCACCGTGTTCGAGTGGTACGACTTCTACCTCTACGGCTCGCTCGCCGCGATCATCGGGGCGCAGTTCTTCTCGGCCTACCCGCCGGCCACGCGCGACATCTTCGCGTTGCTCGCCTTCGCCGCCGGCTTCATCGTCCGCCCGTTCGGCGCCCTGGTGTTCGGCCGCGTCGGCGACCTCGTCGGCCGCAAGTACACCTTCCTCGTCACCATCCTGATCATGGGCCTGTCGACCTTCATCGTCGGCATCCTGCCCAACGCCGAGACCATCGGCATCGCGGCGCCGATCATCCTGATCGTGCTGCGCCTCGCGCAGGGCCTCGCGCTCGGCGGCGAGTACGGCGGTGCCGCGACCTACGTCGCCGAACACGCCCCGAACGGACGGCGCGGCTTCTACACGAGCTGGATCCAGACCACCGCGACGCTCGGCCTGTTCCTGTCGCTGCTGGTGATCCTGGCGACCCGCTCGTTCACCGGCGAGGAGGCGTTCAAGGCTTGGGGCTGGCGCATCCCGTTCCTGGTCTCGGTGCTGCTGCTCGGCATCTCGGTCTGGATCCGCCTGCAGCTCTCCGAGTCGCCGGCCTTCAAGAAGATGAAGGAGGAAGGCACCACCTCCAAGGCGCCGCTGACGGAGGCCTTCGGCCAGTGGAAGAACGCCAGAATCGCGCTCATCGCCCTGTTCGGCCTCGTCGCGGGCCAGGGCGTGGTCTGGTACACGGGCCAGTTCTACGCGCTGTTCTTCCTGCAATCGATCCTGAAGGTGGACGGCTACACCGCGAACCTGCTGATCGCCTGGTCGCTCCTGCTCGGGACCGGCTTCTTCGTGTTCTTCGGATGGCTCTCGGACAAGATCGGCCGCAAGCCGATCATCCTGGCCGGCTGCGCGATCGCCGCCGCGAGCTTCTTTCCGCTGTTCCACGGGCTCACCTCGGTGGCGAACCCGGCGCTTGAGCGGGCGATCGACCAGGTGAAGGTCACGGTGGTGGCCGACCCGAAGGAGTGCGGGAACCTGTTCAACCCGGTGGGCACCCGCGTGTTCTCGGCGCCGTGCGACCTCGCCCGCGACTTCCTCTCGAAGTCGTCGGTGAAGTACGCCACCGAAGCCGGCCCCGCCGGCCAGCCGACCGTGGTCAAGGTCAACGACACCGCCGTGCCGTTCCCCGCCGGCAGCCCGGCCGCGGACTTCAACAAGGCCGCCACCGCGGCCCTGCAGGCGGCGGGCTACCCGAAGGCGAACGACGCCGGCATCGTGAAGATGTCGAATCCGTTCGACATCTTCCGGCCGCAGGTGGCGAGCGTGATCGGGCTGCTGTTCGTCCTCGTCCTGTTCGTGACGATGGTCTACGGGCCGATCGCGGCGATGCTGGTCGAGCTGTTCCCGACCCAGATCCGCTACACCTCGATGTCCCTGCCCTACCACATCGGCAACGGCTGGTTCGGCGGCCTGCTCCCGGCCACCGCCTTTGCGATGGTCGCCCAGACCGGCGATATCTATTACGGCCTCTGGTACCCGATCGTCATCGCCGTCGCGACGGTGATCATCGGCCTGTTCCTGGTGCCCGAGACCAAGGACCGCGACATCTACGCCGACGCGGACGCCCCGGCCCCGCGCCGCTGAGCGACGAGATCGTCGCCGCGCACGGATCGGCACGACAACGAGAAGGCCCTGCCGGTCGGCGGGGCCTTCCCTCATTCGAGGGGGCTGCGACGCCGCTCAGTGCCGGAAGTGGCGCACCCCCGTGAACACCATCGCCAGCCCGGCCGCGTCGGCGGCGCGGATCACGTCGTCGTCCCGCATCGAGCCGCCGGGCTGGATCACGGCGGTGGCGCCGGCCTCGGCCGCCGCCATCAGGCCGTCGGCGAAGGGGAAGAACGCGTCGGAGGCCACCACCGCGCCGACCGCGAGGCTGTCCGGGAGGCCGAGGCGCTGGGCACCCTCGGCGGCCTTCCAGGCGGCGATGCGCGAGGAGTCGACCCGCGACATCTGCCCGGCGCCGATGCCGACGGTGGCGCCGCCCTTGGCGTAGACGATGGCGTTCGACTTCACGTGCTTGGCGACCCGGTAGGCGAAGCGCAGGTCGGCGAGCTCGGCTTCCGTCGGCGCGCGCCGCGTGACCACATTCAGCGCCATGTCGTCGACGACCATGGCGTCGCGGCCCTGCACCAGCAGGCCTCCGGCGAGCGTGCGCACGGTCTCGCCCGCGGCTCGCGGATCCGGCAGGCCGCCGGCGAGCAGCAGGCGCAGGTTCTTCTTGGCGGCGACGATCGCGATCGCCTCCTCCGACGCCTCGGGAGCGATGATGACCTCGGTGAAGATCTTGACGATCTCGCGGGCGGCATCCGCGTCGAGGAGCCGGTTGAGGGCGACGATGCCGCCGAAGGCCGAGGTCGGGTCGCAGGCGAGCGCACGGGCATAGGCCTCGGTCAGGCTCGCGCCCTCGGCGACGCCGCAGGGATTGGCGTGCTTGATGATCGCCACCGCCGCCGCGCGGGCCGGATCGAACTCGGCGACGCACTCGTAGGCCGCGTCGGTGTCGTTGAGGTTGTTGTAGGACAGGTCCTTGCCCTGCACCTGCCGTGCGGTGGCGATCCCGGCCCGCGCGATCCCCGGCGCGCGGTAGAAGGCGGCCGCCTGGTGCGGGTTCTCGCCGTAGCGCAGGCCCTGCGCGAGCTGGCCGCCGAAGCTGCGGAACGGTGCCGTGCCGGCGGCTTCCACGTGGGCGGACATCCAGTTGGCGATCGCCGCATCGTAGGCCGCGGTGCGGGCATAGGCCTTCTGGGCGAGCTGCCGGCAGAAGGGCCGGGTGAGCGTGCCGCCGCCCTGCGCCAGCGCCTCCAGAACCGCGCCGTAGTCGGAGACGTCCGTCACCACCGCGACGTCGCCATGGTTCTTGGCCGCCGCGCGGATCATCGCCGGCCCGCCGATGTCGATGTTCTCGACGCAGTCGTCGTAGTCGCGTCCGGCCGCGATCGTCGCCTCGAACGGGTAGAGGTTGACCACCAGCAGGTCGATCGCGCCGATGCCGTGGGCGGCGAGCGCGGCCTGGTGCTCGGGGTTGTCGCGGATGGCGAGCAACCCGCCATGCACCGCCGGATGAAGCGTCTTCACCCGGCCGTCCATCATCTCGGGGAAGCCGGTGAGCTCGGCGACCTCGGTGACCGGCAGCCCGGCCTCGGTCAGCGCCTTGTGGGTTCCGCCGGTGGAGACCAGGGCGATGCCGCGCGCGCTCAGGGCGCGGGCGAAGTCGACGAGCCCCGCCTTGTCGGAGACGGAAAGGAGCGCGCGGGCAACCCGCACCTGATCATGCGACATCGTGGGTCTTGTCGTTTCGAGGGTGTTCCGGGCGCGGTAGCACGAATGGCCGCCGCCGGGCCAGAAGGCCGGTCAGGCCGCCGCGCTCGGCGTGCGTCCGGGTGCCGAGGCGAGGCGCTGGAACGTCCAGTCGACGCGCACGTCGTCGTGGACGGCCACGTGCAGCACGATCTGGTCGGTGCGGCGCGCGCCGGTGAGGCCGGCGAAGTAGACGCTCTCCTCCAGTCGGATCTCGGCGCCGGTGGCGTGGAAGGTCCAGACCTCGCCGAGCGGCGAGGACAGCTCGAGCCCGTCCTCCTGAAGGCGCACCGCGATCGCCGGGTGCAGGTGGAAGCGGATCGCCACGTCCTGCGTCCGCGGCCGGCCCTTCCTCGCGGACGCGCGCAGGAACGCGTCCTGCCCGTCGAGCCGCCCCTCGGCGCCGGCGAGCTGCCAGCGTCGCTCGTGGACGATGCCGTGGTCGCGGGCGTAGCCGTCGTGCCGGGCGGCGAGCACGGTGGAGGCGCCCTCGTCGCTGCGCTCGGCCTTCACCGCCGCCGGCCCGCGCAGGACCACGGGGCCGACGCGGCGTTCGAGCCACCGCGCCGCGACGCGTTCGCCCCACCACCCGCCGGACCCGAGGAAGCGGCAGGACGATGCGTCGGCGACGCAGGCGGTGGAGTGGGCGGCCGTGGTGCGGGCGAGCCGGCGCAGCTCCGGGCCGCTCGCGGGCAGGCCGCAATTGATCACGATCCGCTGCGGCCCGCTCGACATCTCGAACGACAGGCAGCCGGCCCCGGCATTGAGCGAGTACGGCAGCGGCGGCGGGGCGCCGACGTCGGCGATGACGACGATGCGGCCGCCTTCCAGCCGCTCGTAGCCGGAATTCGGCGCGTGCATCATCGGCTGCGCCAGGGCGCCGTCGTAGATCAGCAGCGTCGCGAGGTGATCGGCGGCCGTCGCGCCCATGCCGTTGAAATGGCTCAGCGAGGCGTCGGCGTGGCGCAGCAGGCGCAGCAGCGGCAGCATCCGGTCGATGGCGCGCAGCAGGGCCTCGGGCGGCTCGACGCTACGGCTGAGATAGCTCTGGCGCAGGGGCAGCAGGTCGAGGAGCAGCTCCATCGCGAAGCGCGGATCGCGCGAGCGGTGGCCGCCATCCGGCATGATCTGGCGGTCGAGCTCGCGCGACAGCACGCGGGTGGCGCGCCGCAGGATCGGCTGGATGCCCTCGCAGCACAGCCCGGCGAAGCAGAGCGCGACGGCCGCGTTCAGCCGCCATTGCGGCGGCACCCCGCGCCGCAGGTCGCGCTCGAGCTGCTGCGCCCCGCGGGCCAGCGCCCTGAGGAAGGTCTGGTAGAAGGCGTGGTCGGCTCCTTCCAGCACCAGCGGCGACTGGCTCAGGAACGAGATCAGCCGGCGGGCGGCCACCGGCGTCTGGCGCGCCAGCGTCGGGTCGCCGCGCCCGGCCACGAAATCGGCCACGAAGGCGCGGGCGTTGGCGCGGGCAAGCGCCGTATCGGCGGCGCGCAGGTGCCTGAGCCAGCCGAAGCCGTAGAGCACGTCGGCCCATTCCGGCGAGGGCGGCGTGTAGTCGAACGGCGAGCCGCCGCTCACCGCAAGCGAGCGCCCGGCGAAGACGAAGAGCCCGGCATAGATGTCGTCGGCGAAGGTGGCGTCGGAGGTGCGCAGGTCGTGCGGCGCGATCACGAGGCCGGTGACGCGGACGCGGGCGAGGATGTCCGGCGGCGCGGTGAAGCGGGCCGAGGCGGCGCGTGCGGTCCGGGCGACCTCGCGTCCGACCAGCCGATACAAGCGCCAGCGATCAGCCCCCCAACGCACGCGGTTCCCCTGAAGGCCGGTGCGCGGAGATCGGCGCCGGTCACTCTCACGATCAAGCTAGAGCGGGCGTCTTAACCATCGGTTTACGATCTGTCATTGCTGGAGGTGACGGGTGCCGCGGCGCCGGCCGACCGTTTCCCCGTGCCGGGTCGCCCGCCATGCTGCCTGATGGTCTCTGAATCCAAGGCTCCGCAAGACGCGGGCGATCGTGCCAAGCTCGTCGCCAACGAGAGCGCCAAGCTCACCGCGACCTACGTGAACGGCGTCGCCATCGCGATCCTGGCCGTGGGCGGCCTTGCACCTGTCTTCTCCGGGCGGCTCGCCGGCATCGACTTCGGAGCTGCGCTCCTGGGCGCCAACCTTCTCCTTTGCGCGATGACGAGTGCGGCCCTACATTGGCTCGGACGCAGAATTCTCAGGACCCTCCGATGAGCGATCCGCACGTTCTGTTGATGTTCGCCTTTCCGATTTGCGGATTGATGCTCGGCCTCTGGGCGTTTTGGCTGACGCGGCGAGCGCACGACTAGACTGCACGACGAGACGGGTCGCGGGACGACGCGGCTTGGCGCCGGCCGCCGTCCCTGTGGAAACCGATGAAAGCGGGGACGATCGGGCCGATTCGACGGTTCGTTGCCGGCAAAGTCTTGAACGCCCTAAGCCGTTTACCCGCCGAGCTTTTTTCCGATGTATCGAAGACGGCATCCAGCACCTGCCGGGGGGCAGCGTCGATGCGGTTCGATATCACCGAGGATCCGAGCGGCCTTTGGCTGTGGACGCTGGTCGACGACCGCAACGGACCGGTGGTGTGCTCGCCCGTCCGGTTCCGGACCCAGGTCCAGGCCTATGCCGACGTCGCCGCCTTCAAGGCGATGGTGTCGGGCGCCGGCGTGCTGGTCGGGCGCGGCCCGAAGCGCCGCAACTCCGGTGACGGCGGCGGTCAGCTCGGCCTGCTCTGAGCGTCACGACGGCCCCAGCGCCGCGCCGAACGCGCGTAGGTTGCTCCGCATCATGTCGAGATAGGTCGATGCCGGGCCGGCCGACCCGGACAGCGCGTCGGAATAGACCTTGTCGCCGATCCGCGCGCCGCTCTCGCGCGAGACCTGCTGCATCAGGCGCGGGTCGGCGATGGTCTCGATGAACACCGCCGGCACCTTGTCCTGGCGGACCTGCCGGATGATCCGGGCGACGTCCTGCGGGCTCGCCTCGCTGTCGGTCGAGACCCCCTGTGGCGCCAGGAAGGTCAGGCCGTAGGCGGCGCTGAAGTAGCCGAAGGCGTCGTGCGTGGTGATGACCTTGCGGTGCTCGGGGGGAATCCTGGCGAGCGTCGCGCGGATCTCGGCGTCGACCGCGTCGAGCCGGGCGAGATAGGCCTCGGCGTTGCGGGCGTAGTCGGCGGCATGGCCCGGATCGACCCTCGCCAGGCCATCGCGGATGTTGGCGACGTAGACCTTGGCGTTCGGGATGCTCTGCCAGGCATGCGGGTCGGGGCTCGACGCCGGGTCGTGGCCGCCCGCGCCGCCGTGGTGATGGTCGTGCCGGCCGGGTATCGTCGCGACCCCGGCCGAGGCGACGACGACGGGCGCCTTCGAGCCGGAGGCGCGGACCAGCCGGTCGAGCCAGCCCTCGAAGCCCAGGCCGTTGACGAACACGATGTCGGCGGCGGCCAGCGTCCGCGAATCACCGGGCGCCGGGCTGTAGCCGTGGGCATCCGCATCGGGCCCGACGAGGGTGGTCACCGCGACGACGTCGCCGCCGACCTGCCGCACGAGGTCGCCGAGGATCGAGAAGGTCGCCACCGCCCGCACGCGGTCCGCCGCGAAGGCCGGAAGTGATGCGGCGTGCAGGCACAGCGCCAGGGCCGTCGCTCGGAGGAGGCCGAGTCGCGTCGTGGTCCGGGTCGCCATCGTCGAGCACTCCTCGCAGCCGTCCGGCGTGCTGATAGTGTAATAGTGTTACATCGCCAAGCCGCGCGCGGCGACATACCGCCGAAACACGGATGCGGTGTGATCGGTGCGGCAGCGGGACGGCCGGTCGGCTCGGCCGCGCTGCGGATCCGGCGGCACCCGATCCGGGCTCGCCGCGGAAGGAAGGGAGACCGAGATGGTCGGACGTGTGATCAAGGGTGCCCTCGTCGCCGGCCTCGCCGGCCTTGCCCTGGCCGGCGCGGTCGCGGCGCGCGACGGCGAGGACGGCCCGCCCCGCCGCTGGGGCGGCCATTGGAGCCGGCTCTCCCCCGAGGACCGCGCGGCCTTCGCCGACGCCCGCATCGCGGCGCTCCATGCAGGCCTGCGCCTCAACGCCGACCAGGAGAAGCTGTGGCCGCCGGTCGAGACGGCGATGCGCGACCTCGCCCGCCAGCGCCGCGAGCGCATGGCCGCGATGCGCGATCGCAAGCGCATGGACGAGGACGCGCCGGCGGCGTTGCGCGCCATGGCGGATGCCGCCACCGCCCGCGGCGCGGCTTTGGGCAAGCTCGCCGACGCCTCGGGGCCGCTCTACGCCACCCTCGACCCCGACCAGAAGCGCCGGGCGATGATCCTGGCCGGGCCGATGGGCGGCCATCGGCACCGCCACGGCGGCCGTGGCGAGGACGGCGGCGAGGGCGAGCAAGGCCCCCGCGACGGGCGCTGACGCAGGCGGCGCTTGATCCGCGGCGGCCGGGGCGGCACACCCGCGCCACCGCCGCCTCGGGCGACGGTGGGCCGGCGCCCTTCGTCCGGACGATCTCGGAACCCGCGATGGCGCGCCTGAAGGGCGACACGATCCCCCTGCTCCGCCGGCTCTGGCGCGAGTGGCTGTCGCCGCACCGGGGCACGCTGGCCGTGGTGCTGGTGCTCATCGCCCTGGTCGGCGCCTCGACCGGCCTGTACCCGGCGCTGATCAAGGGCGCTTTCGACGCCTTCGACCGCAAGGATGCCGGCGCGCTGGCCTACGGCCCGCTGATCGTCATCGTCGTCACCTCGGTGCGCGGTTTCGCGCTGTTCGGCCAGACGGTGCTGACCAACCGTGTCGTGACCCGGGTCGAGGCCGACATGCAGGCCGCGCTCTACGGGCACCTGATCGACGCCGACCTGGCGCAGCTCGGGCGCGAGAGCCCGGCCGCCTTCACCCAGCGCTTCACCACCGACTTCGCCTTCATCAAGGAGGCGCTGACCCGGATCTCGACCGTGCTGCTGCGCGACGTCGCCATGCTCGTCGGCCTCGTCGCGGCGCTGATCTGGATGGATCCGGTGCTGACGCTGGTGGCCGCGGTCACCGTGCCCTTCGTCGCCAGGCCGATCGGGCGGATCGGCAAGAAGCTCAGGCGCGTCTCCACCACCACCCAGGAGCAGATGGGTGCCACCGCCAGCCTGATTTCCGAGAGCCTCCAGGGGGTGCGCATCGCAAAAACCTACGCGATGGAGGGCTACCTCAAGGGCCGCGCGGCCGACGCGCTCGACTCGGTCCGGCGACTGAAGATGAAGGCCGCCAACGCCCGCGGGCGCCTCGACCCGCTGCTCGAGGTCGGCGGCGGGTTCGCCGTGGCGGCGGTGCTGATGCTGGTCGGCCAGCGGGTGATGGCGGGCGAGCGCACGGTGGGCGACTTCACCGGCTACGTCGCCGCGCTCCTGCTCGCCGCCCAGCCGGCCCGCGCGCTCGGCACCCTCAACGCGATCCTGCAGGAGGCGGCCGCCGCGCTGACCCGCTACTTCGCGCTGATGGACGAGGCGCCGACGATCCGGGAGGCGCCCGCCGCCGTCGCGCTGAGGCGGGGACCGGGCGAGATCGCCTACCGGAACCTGCACTTCCGCTACCGGCCGGACGCGCCGGCGCTGGAGGGCATCGACCTCGTCGTGCCGGCCGGCTCGACCACGGCGCTGGTCGGCCGCTCGGGCTCGGGCAAGTCCTCGCTGCTGAACCTCGTGCCCCGCCTCTACGACGCCACCGCCGGAACGGTGGCCATCGACGGGCAGGACGTGCGCGGGGTGACGCTGGCGTCGCTGCGCGCGGCCGTCGCGGTGGTGTCGCAGGAGGTGGTGCTGTTCGACGACACCATCGCCGCCAATATCGGCTTCGGCCGGCCCGGCGCCACGATGCCCGAAATCGTCGCCGCCGCGGAGGCCGCCGCCGCCCACGGCTTCGTCGCGCGGCTGCCCGAGGGCTACGACTTCCGCGTCGGGCCCGCCGGCGGGCGGCTCTCGGGCGGCGAGCGCCAGCGCATCTCGCTCGCCCGCGCCTTCCTCAAGGACGCGCCGATCCTGCTCCTCGACGAGGCGACCTCGGCCCTCGACTCGGAATCCGAGCGCCTGGTGCAGGACGCGCTGACCCGGCTGATGAAGGGCCGCACCACCCTGGTCATCGCCCACCGGCTCTCGACCGTGCGCGAGGCCGACCTGATCGTGGTGATGGAGGCCGGCCGCGTCGTCGAGACCGGGCGGCACGAAGCCCTGATCGCCCAGGGCGGCGCCTATGCCCGCCTGCACCGGATGCAGCTCTCGGACGACCCGGCACCGGCGCCGGTGTCGTGAGCCGAATCGGGTCTCGCGCGTAATCCCCGCGTCACGGGACGGGAACGGGCGATGACGGGCGAGACCTTCGGACGGACGGCGGACGGGGAGACGGTGACGCGCTTCACCCTGGTGCGCGGGCCGCTGCGCGTGCAGGTGCTCGATTACGGCGGGATCGTCACCGCGATCGAGACGCCGGATCGCGGGGGGCGCGTCGGCAGCGTCGTGCTCGGCCTCGATACGGTGGTGGGCTACGAGACCAAGAGCCCGCATTTCGGCGGCCTGATCGGGCGCTTCGCCAACCGCATCGCCAAGGGGCGCTTCACGGTCGACGGCCACGCCTACGCCCTGCCGATCAACGAGCCGCCGAACGCGATGCATGGCGGGCCGCGCGGCTTCGACCGGCGGATGTGGCGCGTCGAATCGGTCGATGACGCGCACCTGACGCTCGCGCGCCGCTCGCCCGACGGCGAGGAGGGATTTCCGGGCAACCTCGACGTCGCGGTGACCTACGGCCTGCCCGAGGACGGGACGCTGCGGATCGACTACCGCGCGCATACCGATCGCCCGACCGTACTCAACCTGACGAACCACGGCTACTTCAACCTGGCGGGCGAAGGCGCCGGCGACGTCATGGGTCACGTCGTCACGATCCCGGCCGACGCGGTGCTGGAGACCGACGCGACGCAGGTGCCCACCGGCACGTTGCGGCCGGTGGCCGGCACGGCGTTCGACTTCCGCACCGGCATGGCGCTCGGCCGGCGCATCCGCGAGGGCGATCCGCAGCTCGCGATCGCCAAGGGCTACGACCACTGCTTCGTCCTCCGCGATGCGGACGGACGGCTGCGGCCGGCGGCGACCTGCATCGCGCCGGGGAGCGGGCGCCGCCTCGACGTGGCGACGACGCTGCCGGGCCTGCAGCTCTACACCGGCAACAACCTCGACGGGACGCTGATCGGCCCGAGCGGCCGGATCTACCGCTCGGGCGACGCGGTCTGCTTCGAGACGCAGGCCTTCCCCGACGCCCCGAACCACCCCGGCTTCCCGTCGGCGGTGCTCCGGCCCGGCGAGCGTTTCGCGTCGACGACGACCTACCGGTTCTCGCTCGCCTGATCGGCGTCCGCCCGCGCCGCCCGGCGTGCGGCGACCGCGTCGGCGAGCAGGCACAGGATCTCGAAGGCGAGCTGGCCGCCGGTGAGCGCGGTGAGCCCCAACGGGTCGAGGGGCGGCGCCACCTCCACGAGGTCGGCGCCGACGAGGTCGAGGCCGCGCAGGCTGCGCAGCAGGGCCAGCGCCTCGCGGGTGGTCAGCCCGCCGATCTCCGGCGTGCCGGTGCCGGGCGCATAGGCCGGGTCGAGGCTGTCTATGTCGAAGCTGAGATAGGTCGGGCCGCGGCCGGCGATGGCGCGGGCCTCGGCCGCGACCTCCGGCATGCCGCGGCCGGCGGCCTCCTCCATGGTGATGACGCGGATGCCCCGGGCGCAGGCCCAGTCGCGCTCGTCCGCCGCATCCATGCTGCCGCGGATGCCGATTTGCACGCAGCGCCGCGGATCGAGCACGCCGTCCTCCACCGCGCGGCGGAACGGGGTTCCGTGGGTGAGCCGGGTGCCGCCGTACTGCGCGTCGTCGGTGTCGCTGTGGGCGTCGATGTGCACGAGGCCGAGCGGCCGGTCGCGCCCGAGCGCCCGGAGGATCGGATAGCTGATCAGGTGGTCGCCGCCGACGCCGAGCGGCACGATGCCGGCCGCTCTGAGGCCGCCCATGAACGCCTCGATCCGCCGGCAGGTCTCGCCGGCGTCGATCGGGTTCACCGGCACGTCGCCGAGGTCGGCGCAGGCCGCCAGCGCGTAGGGCGCGAGCCCGCTGGCATGGTTGATCGCCCGCGTGCCGGTCGAGGCCTCGCGCACGCCGCGCGGGCCGAGGCGGGTGCCCGGCCGGTTCGTGGTCGCCCCGTCGAACGGGATGCCGACGAGGCCGATCTCGACGCCATCGGCGCTTCGCGGATCGCGGCAGGGCAGCCGCATGAAGCTCGCCACGCCGGCAAAGCGCGGCGTCTCCATGCCGGAGGCCGGACGGAACGCCGCGATGCGAGCCGCATCCGCCTCGCTCACCCTGTGCACCACGCTGGTCCCTCCCCGGATCGACCGGTATCATCCCGGGCCAGCCCGGCGCGATCAAGCCGGATGCGCCGATCCGCGTTGACGACGCGGCGTCCCGTGGCTATAGAGCCGGCTCTGCCGAGGGCCCGTGCGGTTGCGCGCGTCGTCGGCTTCGCCATTCGCCACACCCAGCGCAGACCGATCCGAGGCTCCCCGAGCTCGAAGGTCCCCGCCCTTTGATACGAGGATGCCCATGGCCAACACCGTGTCGGCCAAGAAAATGACCCGCAAGATCGCCAAGCGCACGGCGATCAACCGCTCGCGCCGCTCCCGGATGCGTACCTTCGTCCGCAAGGTCGAGGAGGCCATCGCCGCTGGCGTGCAGTCCGACGCCCTCAGCGCGCTCCGCGCCGCCGAGCCGGAGATCATGCGGGCCGCCCAGAGCGGCATCGTTCACAAGAACAACGCCTCGCGTAAGGTTTCGCGCCTCGCCGCCCGCGTGAAGGCCCTGGCCGCCGCCGCCTGAGCCCGGTCGCCGTCGGCACCGCCGACGCGCCATCAGGTCCCGACACGAAAAAGCCCGGCCTTCGCGCCGGGCTTTTTCGTGTGCCCGAGCCATCGCGGCCATGCTCTCATTCGTCGGGACGGCGACCGCGCTCGACGTGAGGCGCGCATCCTCCGCGATCGCCCTCCCCCGAATCGGGCTGCCGCATCAACCCATCTTGCGTACGATGGTAGCCGGTGAGCCTTCGAAGGCCCGCGCGGCCCCCTCCCCCGTCCGGAAGTGGGTCGGGGTGCGACCTGCCCGGACTGTCCCCTCACCCTGTCCCCTTGACCCTGTCCCCCTGCCGAACGGGAGAGGGCCCCGGCGCCGCGCCGGCACGACGCCGCCGTTCAGTCGCCGTCGCGGGGTCGAGCAACGCGGAGATCCGGGCGCCAGGCCGGGTGTGCGGACCGATCGTTGCCCGCGACACCGCCGTCGAGACGCGCTCCGGAAGCGCCTGAGGGCACGGTCGATGTTCGCGCCTTGTCCGCGCTTGGCGCGTGACGAAGCGTTAACCCATTTTCAAAAATCCATTTCGTTGCGGAGTCTTCGGGGCGGGTGTAGCTTAACAAAACCTCACCACGCCCCAGCAAACCCACAGCATCTCCGCCACCAAGCCGAATCATGCGTCGAATCAAAGCCGTATCGTGTGTCGCTTCGACTCCGCTCGACTCGCCGAAGTGGCGGTCAAGGCTTTCCCCGCAAGTCCCACTGTTAAAACTACCGTAGGCAATTGTTGATAGGCTCTTCAAATCGACCAGCAGCGTCGTCGGACGGGTTGACTCCCTCCGATTTTTGCGCCCCGCCCGTGTTCACGGGGTGTTCCAGTGTGCGTGCGTACGCCCCGTCGGCGGGTCTCCCGTCCTCGGTGCGAGGAGAGTGTCAGTGATGCATGTCGACGAGAGCGTGTCGGGCGGCGGCGGAAGCGGCGGAGGAAACGGGTCCACGGAGGCCGCGGCAGCCTGGGGACGGGTGAAGCGCCGCCTGCGGGCCGAGCTCGGCGAGGACGTGTTCGCGAGCTGGTTCGCCCGCCTGGAGCTGGATTGCGTCGTCGGCGGCACCGCCCGCCTCACCGTGCCGACCCGGTTCCTGAAGAGCTGGATCGAGTCGCACTACCTCGACCGGGTGCTGAACACCTTCAAGGCCGAGGTCGAGGAGGTCGGCCGCATCGAGGTCGGCGTGCGCGGCACCACCGCCCCCGTCCGCCCGGTGGCGCCCGGCGCCCCGAAGCCCGGCCCGACCAGCGGCCCGCTCGCCCGCCTCCACGCCGCCGGCACGCCCGCCCCGATGCCGACGACCCCGGCGCCCGACATGCGCGCCGAGATCGCCGGCGAGCTCAACGGCGCGCCCCTCGACGCGCGGCTCACCTTCGCGAACTTCCTGCTCGGCCGCTCGAACTCCCTGGCGCATGCCGCCGCCGACCGCGTCGCCCGCCACGACGGCGAGGGTGCGCTCTACAACCCGCTCTACTTCCATGCCGGCGTCGGCCTGGGAAAGACCCACCTGCTGCACGGCATCGGCCACGCCGCCCGCGAGGCCGGCCGCCGGGTGATCTACCTCACGGCCGACCGCTTCATGTACGGCTTCGTCAACGCCCTGAAGACCCAGAACGCGCTCGCCTTCAAGGAGCGCCTGCGCGGCATCGACCTGCTGATCCTCGACGACGTGCAGTTCATCCAGGGCAAGTCGATCCAGGCCGAGTTCGGCCACACCATCAACGCGCTGATCGATGCCGGCCGCCAGGTCGTCGTCGCCTCCGACCGGCCGCCGACGGAGCTCGAGGCGCTCGACGAGCGCGTCCGCTCGCGCCTGGCCGGCGGCCTCGTGGTCGAGATCGGGATGCTGGACGAGCAGCTGCGCGCCTCGATCCTTTCCGCGCGGCTCGCCGCCGTGCGGGTGGCGCATCCGAGCTTCGAGGTCTCGCCGGCGGTGGCGACCTACGTGGCCCGCGCGATCACGGCCAACGGCCGCGACCTCGAGGGCGCCGTGAACCGCCTGCTGGCCCATGCCACGCTCACCGGCACCGCCGTGACCATGGAGACGGCCGAGACCGCGATCCGCGACCTCGTGAAGAACCGCGAGCCGAAGCGGATCAAGATCGAGGACATCCAGAAGCTCGTCGCCTCGCGCTACAACGTCTCGCGCTCCGACATCCTCAGCGAGCGCCGCACCGCCGCGGTGGTGAAGCCGCGCCAGATCGCGATGTACCTGTCGAAGGTGCTGACCCTGCGCTCGCTGCCCGAGATCGGCCGCCGCTTCGGGGGCCGCGACCACACCACGGTGCTCCACGCCGTGCGCAAGATCGAGAAGCTGATCGGCGAGGACGCGGTGCTCGGCGACGAGGTCGAGCTCCTGAAGCGCATGCTGCAGGATTGATCCTGCTCCGTCCCTCCCCTCTCGCGGGGCGGGACGCGCGGGGCGGGTCGTCGGCCCGTCCCGCCCCCGATCGCCCTGTGCGAGGGACGAATCGCGCCCTTGCCTTCGCGGCGCCGCTTCGCCAAGCTGAACGGCCAAACTCCGAACCCGCCGGCCGCGGCGGCGTTCGAGCACGGTCCTTCGAGCATTCAGAGTACTGCGATGAGAGTCACTGTCGAGCGTGCGGCCCTCCTACGGTCGCTCGGCCACGTGCACCGCGTCGTGGAGCGGCGCAACACGATCCCGATCCTGTCGAACGTGCTGCTGCGTGCCACCGACGGCGGCCTCCAGCTGCGGGCGACCGACCTCGACATCGAGGTGACCGAGACCGTGCCGGCCGACGTCTCGGATCCGGGTGCCACCACCGTGCCGGCCCACGTGATCTACGACATCGTACGCAAGCTCCCCGAGGGCGCGCAGGTCTCGCTCGAGACCGGCGGCGAGTCCGGCCAGATGACGATCCGCTCCGGCCGCTCGCGCTTCGCGCTCGGCGCCCTGCCGGAAGGCGACTTCCCGGACCTCGCCGCGGGCGAGCTGCCGCACAGCTTCGGCATCGCGGCCGCCGACCTCAAGCGCCTGATCGAGAAGACCCAGTTCGCGATCTCGACCGAGGAGACGCGCTACTACCTCAACGGCATCTATCTCCACACCATCGAGGCGGAGGGGCTGAAGCTGCGCGCGGTCGCCACCGACGGTCACCGGCTCGCCCGCGTCGAGATCGACGCGCCGGAGGGCAGCGCCGGCATGCCGGGCATCATCGTGCCGCGCAAGGCGGTCGCCGAGATCCAGAAGCTCGTCGACGACGGCGGCGACAGCGTCGCCATCGACCTCTCGCCCGCCAAGATCCGCCTGCGCTTCGCCTCCGGCGTGACGCTGATCTCCAAGCTGATCGACGGCACCTTCCCCGACTACCAGCGCGTCATCCCGGCCGGAAACGACAAGCGCCTCACCGTCGAGCGCGAATCCTTCGCGCGGGCGGTGGACCGGGTCTCGACGATCTCGTCCGAGCGCGGCCGCGCGGTGAAGCTCGGCCTGCAGGAGGGCCGCCTCTCGCTCTCGGTCAACAACCCGGATTCGGGCAGCGCGACGGAGGAGCTCGACGTCGACTACGAGGCCGCCGGCCTCGATATCGGCTTCAACGCCCGCTACCTCCTCGACATCACCGGCCAGCTCGAGGGCGACACCGCCCTGTTCAAGCTCGCCGACCCGGGCTCCCCGACCCTGATCCAGGATCGCGAGGGCGCCTCGGCGCTGTACGTGCTGATGCCGATGCGGGTGTGAGCGAGGCACCGGTTTCGCACTCGGGTGGGCCATCGAACGAGACGGATGATGCGGATGCGCAGCGCCTCACCCGCCTGACCGCCCGCGACTTCCGCAACCACGCCGATCTCGACCTGCCGCTGTCGGACCGCTTCGTCGCGCTCGTCGGCGAGAACGGGGCGGGCAAGACCAACATCCTGGAGGCGATCTCGCTGTTCGCGCCCGGCCGCGGACTGCGGCGGGCCGAGTTCTCGGCGATGGCGCGCAAGGACGGCCCCGGCGGGTTCGCCGTCTCGGTGACGCTGGCGCGCGACGGGGCGGAGCACCGCCTCGGGACCGGATGCGAGCCGCCGGGCTTCGACGGGCGCGTCAGCCGGCTCTGCCGGATCGACGGGGCCGGCGCGCCCTCCCCGGTCGCCTTCTCGGAGTTCCTGCGCGTGGTCTGGCTGACGCCGGACCTCGACGGGCTGTTCCGCGGGCCGGGCGGCGACCGCCGCCGCTTCCTCGACCGGCTCGTGCTCGCGGTCGATTCCGGCCACGGCGCCCGCGTCTCGGCGATGGAGCGGGCGCTGCGCTCGCGCAACCGCCTACTGGAGGAGCGCCCGAACGACGGCCGCTGGCTTGACGCGATCGAGCGCGAGGTCGCCGAGCTCGGCGTCGCCGTCGCGCTCGCCCGCCGCGAGACCACCGAGCGGCTGGATCGCCTGATCCACGAGACCCGCGACGACGCGCAGCCGTTTCCCTGGGCGGCCCTGCGCCTGGAGGGCGACCTCGACGACCTCGTCGCGGTCTGGCCGGCGCTCGAGGCGGAGGACCGCTTCCGCCTCGCCCTCGCCCGGGGCCGCCCGCGCGACCGCGCCGCCGGGCGCACGCTGTCGGGCCCCCAGACCAGCGACCTCGTGGTCCGCCACGGCCCGAAGGACGTGCCGGCCGCCACCGCCTCGACCGGCGAGCAGAAGGCGCTGCTGATCGGCCTCGTGCTCGCCCATGCCAAGCTGGTGCGGGCGATGAGCGGGATCGCGCCGCTGATCCTCCTCGACGAGGTCGCCGCCCACCTCGACCCCCGCCGCCGCGCCGGCCTGTTCGCGGCCCTCGACGCGTTGCCGGGGCAGGTGTTCATGACCGGGGCCGACGCGGCGATGTTCGCCGAGCTCGGCGGGCGGGCCGACGTGATCGGCATCGCCGACGGGCGCATCGCGCGGCCCTGATCTCGACCGTCGTGACCACGATGCCGCTGTCCAGCCTCGCCTTCTTCGCCGCCGTCTATGCCATCGCCGTCGCCTCGCCCGGCCCGGGCATCGCCGCGCTCGTGGCGCGGGTGCTGGCGCGGGGGACGCCGGGGATCATCGGCTTCGCGGCGGGGTTCGTCGCGGGCGATCTCGTCGGGTTCTCGCTGACGGTGGCGGGCCTTGCCATGGTGGCGCAGACCTTCGCGATCGGATTCGTCGTCCTGAAATACGCCGGCGCGATCTATCTCGCGTATCTCGCCCTGGGGAGCCTAGACCGCCCGCACCGACGCGGTCGAAGCCGCGCCCATGGCCGGACACGGCGCCGTTCGCCTGTTTCTCGGCGGACTGACCCTCACTTTGGGCAACCCGAAGGTGATCCTGTTCTTCCTGGCCCTGCTGCCGACTGTCGTCGACCTCGATCATCTCACGCCGCTGGGCATCGCGGAGATCGCGGCGACGATCGTCGTCGTGCTGAGTGCGGTGCTGGCAACCTATGTGCTCGCCGCGGCCCGCGCGCGCCGGGTCTTCACGTCGTCTCGCGCCCGTCGCGCGATCAATCGTGGGGCCGGAACGGTCATGGCCGGCGCCGCCGTCGCCATCGTCGCGCGCTGACCCTCAAGCCATCGCCGAGCGAATGTCGGTCTGCGGAAAGTCGTCGCCGACGAAGAGCAGGGGAACGTCGTGGACCTGGGCGCAGGCATAGGCGAAGCAGTCGCCCAGATTGAGCTGTGCCGGATGCCCGCGGCCCTTGCCGTAGCGTGCATGCGCGGCGAGGGCTTCGTGGCTTTCCGCCGCGGCGATCGGCACCAATCGGATGCCGGCGGCCAGGAGGAACCGTTCGATCTGCGATTCGGAGTTCGCGACGTCCTGACTCAACTTTCGCGAGAGGGCCATGACGGTCTCGAAGACGGCAAGCGCCGAGGTGATCGGTGCTTCGGCTTGGTCGAGGCACCGGATCAACGCCGCCGCTGGCGGCTCTGCGCTCATGATCGCGACCATGGCGGAGGCATCGACGAACATCACTCGTCGTTCAGGCCGTCGTAGAAGGCCTTGTCGGCCTCCAGACCCGTTCGCGGTACGGCGGCGATCTCATCGAGCAGGGGCCGCAACCGTTCGGCCAGCGGTAGGGCGCGATCCCGCCGCTCCAGTTCGTTGGCCAGCGCGATCTTCACCGCCTCGGTCTTGCTGACCCGGGCGAGGGCCGCCAGTTTGTCGGCGAGGCGGTTCACCTCCTCGCTTCGGATGTTCAGCGGCATCGCGCGCCTCCGTGTAGACAATCTGCTGTTAGTGTATACGCACCCCGGCGGCAAGCCGTGGTTTCACCTGGGACAGGCATGACCTCACGACTCGACGATGCGCGGCGCGCCCTCAAGACCACCTTCGGCTACGACGATTTCCGACCCGGCCAGGACGAGGTGATCGAGGCGGTGCTCTCGGGCGCGGACGTGTTCGCGGTGATGCCGACGGGCTCGGGCAAGTCGATGACCTACCAGCTGCCGGCGCTGGTCGAGGATTCGCTCACCGTCGTGGTCTCGCCGCTGATCGCGCTGATGCACGACCAGGTGCAGCAGATGCGCGGCTTCGGCGTCGCGGCAGCGACCCTGAACTCGTCGGTGGCCGAATCGGTCTCGCGCGAGACCTGGCGGATGATCCGCGCGAACGAGCTGCGGCTGCTCTTCGTCTCGCCCGAGCGCCTGCTGATGGACGGCTGCATGGACGCGCTGCGCGGCGCAGGCGTCCGCCGGCTCGCGGTCGACGAGGCGCATTGCGTCTCGCAATGGGGCCACGACTTCCGCCCCGAATATCGCGCGCTGTCCCGCGCCCGCGAGGCGCTCGGCGACGTCCAGACCGTGGCGCTGACGGCGACCGCCGACAAGGCGACGCGGGCCGAGATCGCCGAGCGCCTGTTTCCCCAAGGGCGCGACCTCAAGACCTTCGTCCACTCCTTCGACCGGCCGAACATCGGCCTGACCTTCGCCGCCAAGGACAACCCGACCCGGCAGATCGAGCGCTTCCTCAAGCACCGCCGCTCCGAGAGCGGGATCATCTACTGCTCGTCGCGCAAGCGCACCGAGCAGCTGGCCGAGAGCCTGAAGAAGGACGGCTTCAACGCGTATCCCTACCATGCCGGGCTCGACCAGGGCACGCGCATGCGCAACCAGGACACCTTCCTGCAGGAGGACGGCGTCGTGATGACCGCGACGGTGGCCTTCGGCATGGGCATCAACAAGCCCGACGTGCGCTTCGTCTGCCACGCCGACATGCCGGGCAACGTCGAGGGCTACTACCAGGAGATCGGCCGCGCCGGCCGCGACGGGCTGCCCGCCGACACGCTGACCCTCTACGGCCTCGACGACATGGCCCTGCGCCGCCGCCAGATCGACGAGAAGGAGGTGCCGGACGAGCGCCGCCGCGTCGAGCGGCGCAAGCTCGAGGCGATGATCGCGCTGTGCGAAGGCGCGGCCTGCCGCCGGCAATCGCTGCTCGCCTACTTCGACGAGGCCAGCGGCCATTGCGGCCGGTGCGACCTCTGCCGCGGCGGCGTCACGCTCGTCGACGGCACGGTCCCGGCCCAGAAGATCCTCTCGGCGATCGTGCGCACCGGGCAGCGCTACGGCGCGGCCTATGTCTGCGACGTCGTCCACGGCAAGGTGAGCGAGCCGATCCGCCGCAACGGCCACGAGCAGCTCAAGACCTTCGGCGTCGGCGCCGACAAGCCGGTCGCCGCGTGGCGCGCGATCCTGCGCCAGCTCTTCGCCGCCGGCGCGGTGGCCGAGAACACCGACGGCTACGGCGGCCTCACCATGACCGACAAGGGCGAGGCGATCCTGTTCGGCCGCGAGCCGGTGCAGCTCCGCCCCGACCCGGAGCCGAAATCGGCCGAGCCGCGCGAGCGCCGCCGCGCGGGCGCCGTGCGCGACGCCGGCTCGGACGACCTGAGCCCGGCCGACGAGGCCCTGTTCCAGCACCTGCGCGGCCTGCGCGCCACCATCGCGCGCGCCGACAACATCGCCGCCTTCATGGTGTTTCCCGATCGGACGCTGATCGAGATGGCCAAGGGCAAGCCGGTGGATCTCTACGCGCTGCGCACCGTCCACGGCGTCGGCGAGCGCAAGCGCGAGGCCTACGGCGAAAGGTTCGTCGCCGCGATCGCCGAGTTCCTGGCGCATCCCCCGGCGGCGTGACGGGCGGAGCCGGCATCGGCGACGTCTCAGCTTGTAGGCTCGCTCGACAAGCTTCTCGCGACCCACGCCAGACGTGCGGAGAGTCGTGGGCGCTCCTCCGACGCAGCCATCCGTGGTGGTCGAGCAAACGCAATTCCGCGCGGGAAGCGAACCTTGACCGCGAGAAGGCGTCCTACGGCATCGCCGTGGCCCACTGCCGGGTGTTTGCGGTTGAAGCAGCGGCTTTCGCGGACCGACCCAAGCCCGGTCAACTTCCTCGGTCCGGCCAACCCCCATCGGATACGTATGACCGCTTGGGTGCCATTCGACTTTTGTACAGTCTGGGATGGACGCCAAGGCAGGCGGGGCGGCGGACAATCTGCCGCCCGCGCGCTGCGGCTCGGCCTTCTCCGCTCTCAACCGTGAGCGGGCGGGGTGGCGATGTCCGCCTCGATCGATCCGTCGCCCGGAAGCGGACAGGCCGAAAGCCACCCTTTGCGGTGCCCCCCGAGTTTCTCAGCGGATCATAACGCCGGCGTCTTTTCGCTCGTCTCCGGGGCGTGCCGTCGTGTAGGGAGCCGGCATCCTTCGACAGCAACAGCGCCGGAACGCTCCGTCATCACCCGATTCAGCGACACGCCCACCGCCGATCCGCAAGAGGTGGTCACGCGCCAGGTCTTCTACCTGCCCGGCTTCGATCCGCGCCAGCCCGAGACCTACTGGGGCCTCTTCCGTCGCGAGAGCCGGCTGACGGCCGCGCGCCGCGGGCTCGACATCGCGGTGAGCGACCCGTCGCGCAGCGCCGACCGCCTCAGCCTCGACTGGACCCTCGAATCGGGGGGCACCCGCACGCGCTACGGCCTGCTGCGCTGGGACGACATCGTGCGTGCGCGCTTCCCGCGCCCCAACTGGCGGCGCCTCCTCACGGTGCCGGCCCTGCTGTGGCGGCTCAGGCGCTCGGGCTACGAACGGCGCCTGCGCCGCGAGGGGCGCAGCTTCGCCATGGTGATCTTCGGCGTCCAGTACCTGTTCCTGGTGTTCGTGGCGTTGAGCCTCGGGCTCGCCGCGCTGCCGCCGCTGGCGCTGCCGGCCGACTGGCGGCCGTGGTCGTGGCTCGCGGTACCGGTCGCGGCCTACGCGATCCTGGCCGGGATCATGGCGATCACCCGCGGCAAGCCGTTCTACTGCGCCCACCTCGTCGACGACACCGCCTTCACCCACGACCACGCCGCCGGCCGCGAAGCACGGATGCCCGAGCGCCTCGACGCCATGGCCGCGCGCATCGCCGCCGCCGAGGGCACCGCCGACGAAGTCGTGGTGATCGGCCATTCCTCGTCGAGCTTCCTCGGGGTCGAGGTGCTCGACCGGATCCTCTCGGCCGATCCCGCCTTCGGCACCCGCGGCACGCCGGTCTCGTTCGTGACGCTGGGCAGCGTGATCCCCTGGATCGCCCTCGACCGCCCCGCGGTGAAGTTCCGGGCGGCGCTCGCGCGCTTCGCCGCCGCCGACCAGATCCGCTGGCTCGACGTGCGCGCGCCCTGGGACTGGCTGTCGATCCACTTGCGCGATCCGCTGACCGCCTCCGACGTTCCTTCGCCCGACCGCGGGCGCCCGGCCACGCGCTACGTCCGGCTGGAGGACCTGATCGAGCATCGTCTCATCCGAGGCCGACGCTTCAACCTGTTCCAGATGCACTTCCAGCTCTTGATGTCGAGCCTGGACACGGACGGGTTCGACTACATCGCCCTGGTCTCCGGGCCGGAGCCGGTGCACGCGGCGATCGACCGCCGGTGCGGGGCGCGGCCGGCGAGCCCGTCCGAAGGCGGCGCGACGGCCGTCCCGGTCCGCGCCTGAGCGCTCCGACCCCGGGACGGGCCGGGCGGATGTGTGATCGAATGTTGCCAGGGCGGGCGCTTACCCTCTAGAGCCGTGGCGACTCCCGAGCCGGCGCCGACCTTGCCGACGGCGCCATCTCCGATCGGGACCGGATTTTCGTCGAGACCGCCGCATGTTCCGCAACGATGTCCCGATCACGCCCGAGCTCGTCCGCCAGCACGGCCTGACGCCGGACGAGTACCAACGGTTCCGTGGGTTGATCGGGCGCGATCCGACGCTGACCGAGCTCGGCATCGTCTCGGCGATGTGGAACGAGCACTGCTCGTACAAGTCGTCGCGCAAGCACCTGCGCGGATTGCCGACGACGGGGCCGTGGGTGATTCAGGGGCCGGGCGAGAACGCCGGCGTCATCGACATCGGCGACGGCCTCGCCTGCGTCTTCAAGATGGAAAGCCACAACCACCCGAGCTTCATCGAGCCCTACCAGGGCGCGGCGACCGGCGTCGGCGGCATCCTGCGCGACGTCTTCACCATGGGGGCGCGCCCGATCGCGGCCCTGAACGCCCTGCGCTTCGGCTCGCCCGACCACCCCCGCACGCGCCACCTCGTCTCGGGCGTGGTCGCCGGCATCGGCGGCTACGGCAACTCCTTCGGGGTGCCGACGGTCGGCGGCGCGGTCGGCTTCCACCCGCGCTACGACGGCAACATCCTGGTCAACGCCATGGCGGTCGGCCTCGCCAAGGCCGACGCGATCTTCTACGCGGCGGCCTCGGGCGTCGGGAACCCGATCGTCTACCTCGGCTCGAAGACCGGGCGCGACGGCATCCACGGCGCCACCATGGCGTCGGCCGAGTTCGACGCCGAGACCGAGTCGAAGCGCCCGACCGTGCAGGTCGGCGACCCCTTCGCCGAGAAGCTCCTGCTCGAGGCCTGCCTCGAGCTGATGCGGTCGGGCGCGGTCATCGCGATCCAGGACATGGGGGCTGCCGGCCTGACCTGCTCGGCCGTCGAGATGGGCGCCAAGGGGGATCTGGGCGTCGAGCTCGACATCGAGAAGGTGCCCGCCCGCGAGGCCGGCATGACCCCTTACGAGATGATGCTGTCGGAGAGCCAGGAGCGCATGCTCATGGTTCTGAAGCCCGGCATGGAGGCCGAGGCCGAGGCAATCTTCGTGAAGTGGGGCCTCGACTTCGCGGTGATCGGCAAGACCACCGACACCCTGCGCTTCGTGGTGAAGTGGCACGGCGACGTCGTCGCCGACCTGCCGATCAAGGAGCTCGGCGACGAGGCGCCGCTCTACGACCGGCCGCACATCGCCAACACGCACCTGCCCGAGATCCAGGCCGCGGACGTCGCGGCGCCGGCCTCCCTGACCGAGGCGCTGAAGCGGCTCGTCGGCTCGCCCGAGCTGTGCTCGAAGCGCTGGGTCTACGAGCAGTACGACCACTTCATCGGCGGCAACACCGTGCAGAAGCCCGGCGGCGACGCCGCGATCGTCCGCGTCGAGGACGGTCCCCGCGGGCTGGCGCTCACCGCCGACGTGACGCCGCGCTATTGCGAGGCCGACCCGGTCGAGGGCGGCCGGCAGGCGGTGGCCGAGGCGTGGCGCAACATCACCGCCGTCGGCGGGCGGCCGCTGGCGATCACCGACAACCTGAACTTCGGCAACCCCGAGAAGCCCGAGGTGATGGGCCAGCTCGTCGGCTGCCTCCAGGGCATCGGCGAGGCCTGCAAGGCGCTGGACTTCCCCGTCGTGTCCGGCAACGTCTCGCTCTACAACGAGACCAACGGCGTCGGCATCCTGCCCACGCCGACCATCGGCGGCGTCGGCGTGCTCGACGACGTCGCGCGCCACGCCACCATCGCCCTGAAGCGCGAGGGCGATGTGCTGGTGCTGGTGGGCGCCGCCGAGGGGTGGCTCGGGCAGTCGATCTACCTGTCGGTGATCGAGGGCCGCGAGGAGGGGGCGCCGCCGCCCGTCGACCTGTCGCTCGAGCGCCGCAACGGCGACTTCGTCCGCGGGCTCATCGCCTCGGGCCAGGTCGACACCGTGCACGACCTCTCCGACGGCGGCCTCGCGGTGGCGTTGGCCGAGATGGCGATGGCGGGCAGCTTCGGCGCGACGCTGCCCGAGGCGCCGGAGGGCATGCCGGCGCACGCCTACCTCTTCGGCGAGGACCAGGCGCGCTACCTCGTCGCCGTGCCGGCCGAGGCCGCGACCGACATCCTCTACGCCGCCTCGGCGCAGGGCATCGACGCGTCGGTGGTCGGCGTGGTCGAGGGCGACGGTTTGACCCTGCCGGGCGGGCAGACCATATCGGTCGCCGAGATCCGCGACGCCCACGAAGGCTGGCTGCCGGCCTACATGGCGAGCCTTCTGGCAGCCGCCTGACACCCCCGACCCGAGGAACCGACCGATGCCGATGGACGCGCGCGAGATCGAGCGGATGATCGTCGAGGCCCTGCCCGACGCCAAGGTGGAGATCAAGGATCTCGCCGGCGACGGCGACCACTACGCCGCCACGGTGCTGTCGGCGGCGTTCAAGGGCAAGACCCGCGTCGCCCAGCACCAGATGGTCTACGGCGCGCTCCAGGGGCGGATGGGGGGCGTGCTCCACGCCCTTGCGCTGACGACGGGCGTCCCGCAGGATTAGGCCTCCGTTCCACGGTGGTGCCGATGGACCAGCCGAGCCTCTGCGACGACGACATCGTGACCTGGTCCGAGCAGCAGGCGGCGAGCCTGCGCGTCCTGGCGGCTCGGCCCGACCTCTCGAATGCGCGCGCTTGGGAGAACATCGCCGAGGAGGTCGAGGGCTTGGGACGGTCTCAGACGCAGGGCGTCGAGAGTGCCATCGTCCTCGTCCATGTCCCGAAGTACCTTTCGGCTCCGTCCGCGCAATCGACCCGATCCTGGCGGGTCGAGGTGGTCGCCTACCAGGCGACGGCACGCCGGAACTACAAGCGCTCCATGCGACAGAGGATCGACTGGGAAGACCTCTGGACCACCGCGAAGGCGAACGCCGCCGTGTCGCTCGAGATGTACGGCGACAGCCTCGTCCCTGGGTTGCCGGCGACGATGCCTTTCGATCCGGACGAGATCGTGGCGAAGAGCTTCGATATGGATTGGGCGCTGGAGCGGTTGGCCTCGGCATTGGAAATGCCTGCCGACCATCACTAGATCTGCTGAAACGAACGAGGATCGGAACCCATGAGCGACGTCAACGCAACGATCGAGAACGAGATCAAGTCCCAGGACGTGGTCGTGTTCATGAAGGGCACGCCCACCATGCCGCAATGCGGCTTCTCGGGGCAGGTCGTTCAGATCCTCAACTACCTCGAAGTGCCGTTCAAGGGCGTGAACGTGCTGGCCGACGCCGGCATCCGCGACGGCATCAAGGCCTATTCCAATTGGCCGACCATCCCGCAGATCTACGTGAAGGGCGAGTTCGTCGGCGGCTGCGACATCACCCGCGAGATGTTCCAGTCGGGCGAGCTGCAGACCTTCCTCGCCGAGAAGGGCGTCCCGGTGAAGTCCGCCGCCGCCTGAGCCGGCCTTCGCGGACGGACGACGACGAAGGGCGCCGCGGCGCCCTTTTTCGTGTCCGCATCCGAGAAACGTTCGGCACGGATCCGGCTTGAGCCCAAGAGGGGCAACCGGAGGCGCGCCTCGGGCGCGGCGTCATCATGCACGACGTGATCATCGTGGGCGGCGGCCCGGCGGGGCTCAACGCGGCGCTCATCCTCGGGCGCTGCCGGCGCACCGTCCTGCTCCTCGACCACGGCACCCCGCGCAACGCCGCGGCCCGCCTGACCTGGGGCGTCTACACCCGGGACGGCACGCCGCCGGCCGAGCTTCGCGCCCTCGCCCGCGCCGACCTCGAGCGCTACGACACCGTCGCGCTGCGCGAGGCCGAGGTCGTGGAAGCGCGCGCGATCGACGGCGGTTTCGCGATCACGCTCGCAGACGGCACCCGGGAGACCGCCCGCCGGCTGATCCTCGCCACCGGCCTGCACCAGGACCTGCCCGCGATCCAGGGCTTCGCGCGCTACTGGGGCACCGGCGTCCATTCCTGCCCGTATTGCGACGGCTACGAGGCACGCGACCGGCCGATCGCGGCCTACGCCCACGGCCCCGTCGCGAAGGGGTTCGCCCTGGAGCTGACGGCCTGGAGCGGCGACGTCACGCTCTGCACCGACGGCCATCCGACCGACCTCTCCGAGGACGATCGGGCGCGCCTCACCCGAAACGGTGTGCGGCTGGTCGAGGCGCCGATCGCCCGCCTGGACGGCGACGAGGCGGGGCCGACGCATCTCGCCTTCGCGGACGGCAGCGCCCTGCCCTGCCGCGCGGTGTTCCTGATGCCGATGGGATGCCTGCCGTCGCAGCTCATCCGGCAGCTGGGCTGCGCCCTGAACGAGGCCGGCGTGGTGCCGACGCGCGATTACGAGAAAACCGACGTACCGGGGCTCTACGTGGCCGGCGACGCCTCGCGCCGGGTGCAGTTCGCGATCGTCGCCGCCGCCGAGGGCGCCATGGCGGCCTTCGCGGTCAACACCGAGCTCCTGCGCGAGGACACCCGCTGACGTTTCCGAGAGACGCAATTAGCCGTGCATCCGCAGGGTGCATTTCGCGGGGCTGCCGACGACTTGCGAAGCCACGTCGCGCCGGATGCGTAGTCTGGACATCTGCCGAAAGGCGAAGTCGGCGTGCGATTTCACACCATGGCCGGGGCGCTGCAATGCAACGATGAAAAAATAGTTCCGTTCTCGAAACTTTCGGAACTTGTTCAGGTTGTCCCCGTTACTCACGTACGGCCGAGGTTTCCTCGGCCGCCGGTGCCGACGCTCCGCTGTCTCTGCAAGGCCGGTCATGCCCGTCTTCGACGCCAAAAACCTCGGGACCCAGTTCGAAGGCCAAGCCTTGCTCGCGGCGATCCTGCACCCGACGCGCATCGCCCAGACTCGCGCCCTCACCCATGGCCGCCAGCGCGCCGCCGCCATGGCGGACCCGATGACGATCGAGCCGCGCTACCCGGTCGGCGCCGGCGTGCTGACCCAGACGCCGATCGCCTCGACCTGACGGCGTTGCGCGCCGCGTCCTACCAGGGCTGCGGCGTGACGAGGCCCTGACGCGTCACCACGACCCATTCCCGCCCGCGCCGCTCGACGGCTTCGACCCGCCCGACTCCCGGAATCGCGTCGCCGATCGCGACCTCCACCAGGCGGCGGCGGCGATCCTCCAGCATTGCGGTGCCGTCGTACACGTCGCGGACGGCCCAGGACTCGATCACCGCCGGCTTCGGCTTGGCGTCCGGGATGCTCCCGGTCTGAACCGGCTCGGGCTTCGCGACCGGAGCCGGCGGCGCGGCGGACGCGACGGTGCGCTTCTCGGCTTGGGCCGCCCCCGCCGCGAGGCGGGCGCCCTGCTCCTTCTCCGCCTGCTCGATCCGCTCGCCGAGGGCGGCGATCTTCGCCACCAGGGCGGATTCGGTCTTGCCGACCTTCTCGGTCAGCGCGGCGCTGCGGGCCTTCGCCTCGCTGCGCGCGGCGTCCGCAGCGTCCTTGAGGGCCGCGACCGACTTGTCGAGGCGATCGGAAGCGATGGCGAGGCGCGACGCCTCCGAGCGGTTGGCCTCGAGCGCCGCGTTGATCTCGGCCAGGACGACCGCCGTCCCCTGAGGCCGGGGCGTCGCCAGGATCGCGGTGCCGGCGCCGAGCACCGTGCCGACCGCGAGTGCGACGCCCGCCAGCCCCATCGTCACCGCATCGAAGCGACGGACGGCCTTGGCAGCCGTCGGCACGGGCGCCGCCGCCTTGCTCTCGGCGGGCTTCGCGCCGGAGACCGCGGCCTTCAGCAGGGCCTCCGGCGAGGCGGCCGATTTCTCCACGGCCGAATCGATGATCGTCGTCATGGCCCTCGCCTCCGCGTCCGGCATCTCTGTCGAAAGCTTTGGTTAAGGACGTTTGTTTACCGAAGGGTTACCGCGCCGCGCGTGCCGAGGCGGCGCGGGCCTTCCCCGTCAGGCTGCCAGCCCGCGCTTGCGCAGCAGCGGCTCGGTGCTCGGCAGGCGCCCGCGGAAGGCGGTGTAGGCCTCGCGCGGGTCGCGCAGGTTGCCGGCGCCGTAGACGTAGGTGCGCAGGCGCGCGGCGGTCGCCGGATCGAAGATGTCGCCGGCCTCGCGGAAGGCGTCGAAGGCGTCCGCATCCAGCACCTCGGACCAGAGATAGCTGTAGTAGCCGGCCGCATAGCCGTCGCCCGAGAAGATGTGGGCGAAGTGCGGCGTGCGGTGGCGTATGTTGATCTCGGCCGGCATCGCGATGCGCTCGAGCGCGTCGGCTTCGAAGGCCCCCACGTCGAGCCCGTTCTCGCCCTCGGCCGAGAGGTGCAGCGTCATGTCGACGATCGCCGACGCGGTGTACTCGACGGTGGCGAAGCCCTGGTTGAAGGTGCGGGCGGCGAGCAGCTTCGTCAGCAGCGCCTCCGGCATCGGCTCGCCGGTGCGGTGGTGGCGGGCATGGGTCCGCAGCACCTCCGGCTGCTCCAGCCAGTGCTCGTAGAGCTGCGACGGCAGCTCGACGAAGTCGCCCGACACGGCGGTGCCGGCGAGCAGCGGGTAGGTCACGTCGGAGAGGAGGCCGTGCAGGGCGTGGCCGAACTCGTGGAAGAGGGTCCGGGCGTCGTCGAAGGACAGCAGGGCCGCCTCGCCGGCGGGCGCCTTCGCGAAATTCATCACGTTGACGATGATCGGCTTCACGTCGCCGGTGAGCCGTTCCTGCGAGCGGAAGGCGCTCATCCAGGCGCCGCTGCGCTTCGACGGCCGTGCGAAGTAATCGCCGAGGAAGGTGCCGACCTCGGAGCCGTCGGCGTTCGCGACGCGCCAGGCGCGCACGTCCGGGTGGTAGCGCGGAACGTCCTTGAGCTCGGTGAAGCGCAGGCCGAACAGGCGGGAGGCCGTGTCGAACGAAGCGGCGATCACTGAATCGAGCGGCAGGTAGGCCTTGATCTCGCTCTCGTCGAGATCGTGCTCGGCGCGCCGCAGCTTCTCGGCGTAGTGTCGCCAGTCATGGGCCTGGAGGGCGAAGTTGCCGCCCTCGGCCTGGACGATCGCCTGGAGCCGGTCGCGCTCGGCCCCGGCCTGCCTGCGGGCCGGGGTCCAGACCTCGCGCAGCAGGCCCATCGCCGCGTCCGGGGTCGCGGCCATGGTGTCGTCGAGCTTGAAGTGGGCGAAGCTGTCGAAGCCGAGGAGCCTGGCCCGCTCGGCGCGCAAGCTGACGATCTCGCGGATGATGCCGCGGTTGTCGGTGGCCCCGCCGCCCTCGCCGCGGCGGATCCAGGCCTCGTAGGCGCGCTCGCGCAGGTCGCGCCGGGTCGAGCACACCAGGAACGGCTCGATCAGCGAGCGCGACAGGGTGATGGCGTGGCTGTGCGCGCCCCCGCGCTCCTTGGCGGCGTCGGCCGCCGAGGCGATCAGGAAGTCGGGCAGGCCGGCGCGGTCCTCCGCCGCGTCGAGGGGCAGCAGGAAGCTGCTCTCGTCGGCGAGCAGGTTCTGGCTGAACTGGGTTCCGAGTTCCGACATTCGCGCCGCGATCTCGGCGACGCGCAGCTTGTCCTCGGGCCCGAGGTCGGCGCCGGAGCGGCGGAAGCGGGTGCGGTAGCGGGACAGAACCCGGCGCTCCTCGCCGCCCAGGCCTTCGGCGTCGGCGTCGACCGCCGAGATGCGCGCCCACAGGTCGGGGTTGAGGTAGATCGCGCTGCCGTGGCGCGACAGCTTCGGGCCGATCGTCCGCTCGATCGCCTGAAGCTCGGGGTTCGTGTGGCTGCCGGTGAGGTTGTAGAACACGCCGGCGACCCGATCGAGGGCCAGGCCCGCCCGCTCCATCGCCGCGACGGTGTTGGCGAAGGTGGGCGCCGCGGTCTCGCCGGCGATCGCCGCGATCTCGGCCTTGTGGGACGACAAAGCCGCCTCGAAGGCCGGCAGGTAGTGCTCGGGGCGGATGCGCTCGAACGGCGGAAGCTCGGCCGGCGTGCCCCAGGCCGTCTCGGAGAAGGGGTTGTCGGCCGGAAGGTCGGCGAGCCCGGGGTTTTGCGCTGTCGTCATCTGAAAGGTCCCGATGTCGCGCGCCGTGCCCTGGCCGGCGGCGTTCCGGCCTGGGCCGTCGACGGCCGGCGATTCGACGCGCTCCCGCTTCAGATAGGCCCGAACCCACGCTTCAGGAAGGCGATACCGCGTGCCACCGCGTCGGCGTCGGTTCGCGGATCGAAAGCGTGGCCCTGGTCTTCGTAGAGGTGGACGCGGCAGCTTCCGCCCGCCTCGGCCATCCGCCGGTGCAGGTCCTCGGGGTGACGCCGACCGACCAGGGCGTCGCGGGCGCCGTGCAGCGCCAGCACCGGCGGCAGTGCGAGGGGGCCGGCGCTCGGGCCGCTGCCGAGTTCCGGCGGCAGGAAGGCCGAGCGCAGCACCAGCGCCGCGATCGCCTCGGGCGCCCGCGCGGCGAGCGCCAGCGCGAGGGCGCCTCCGAGCGAGCGGCCGACCAGCGCCACCGGGCCGGGGACCTGCGCGCGCACGATCTCGAGGGCATCCCGCCATGCGCCGAAATGCCGGCTGATCCCGGAGAACCCGACCCGCGCCTCGCCGGTCCGCTCGAGATAGTGCGGCAGCAGCACCGCGAAGCCGGCTTCCGCCAAAGCTGCGGCTTCGGCGCGGACCGGACGGTCCGGGCCCGGTCCTTCCGCATCGTGCAGCAGAATGACGGTCGCCGTGGCCGGCGCGTCCTTGCCGCGCGGCGCGAACCGCTCGATCGTGACGGGCCGTCCCTCGCACAGGATCGTGTCGCGGGTGACGGCCGGATGGGGTGGATAAGTCATGGCGTCAGGTCGGTCTCGACGGTTCGCGGCGTTCGCGCTCGCCGGCACGGCCCTGCTTGCCACGACGGCGGGACGGGACGCGAGGGCACAGGAGTCGAAGCCGCATCCGCCCGAGGCGACCGTCCCCGTGCCGCCGCCCCTGCCGCCCGAGCGGCCCGCCGAGCTGAAGCCCGCGACGGCGCCGGGCGCGACGATGACCGACCCGCCGCGCCCGCCGGAGCGCCCCGCCGCGCTGACGGCGCCGGCGACACCGCCCGCGACGCCCGAGACGAAGCCCGCCGCGCCGCCCGCCGATCCGGCTGCCGTCGCACCGCCCGCACCGAGGCCGCCGGAACGCCCGCCCGACCTCGTCCCGAACGCGTCCTCCGGCGCACCGCCGGTCCCGGCGGAGGCCAAGCCCGGCGACAAGGCCGCCGACAAGCCCGGCGAGATGCCGGTGCCGCCGCCGCTCCCCCCGGAGCGCCCGGCCGAGCTGTCGGGCGAGGCGGCGCTCGGCCTCAAGGTCGCGGCGCCGGACGACACCGCCTGCCGGGTCAGGCTGAAGCGCCTCGGCGCGGCGTTCGAGCCGCTGCCGGCGATCGTCAACGGGCAGTGCGGCACGCCGCTGCCGCTGAAGGTGACGGGGCTGCCCGACGTCGCGCTTCCGCAATCGGCGACGCTGACCTGTGCGGCCGCCGAGGCGCTGGCGCGCTGGGCGACCGAGGCGCAGGTCGCGGCCGAGCGCGAGCTGAAGCAGCCGCTGACCGGGATCGCGATCGGCACCTCCTACGAGTGCCGCGGGCAGAACCACGACGTCGAGGCCAAGCTCAGCGAGCACGCCTTCGCCAACGGCGTCGATGTGATGAGCTTCACCTTCGCCGGCCGTCCGCCGATCGCGGTCGGGGCGATGCCGGAGGGCTCGGCCGAGGGGCGCTTCCTCGATGCGGTGCGGGCGCGGGCCTGCGGGTTCTTCCGCACGGTGCTCGGCCCCGGCTCGAACGCCGCGCACGCCAACCATCTCCATCTCGACGAGCGCGAGCGCAACGCCGGGCACCGCCTGTGCCAGTGAGGGCGGTCGCGGAAACCTGATGCCGCCGTGCCGTTTGGCGGGGAACGCTCACGCTTCGCCGACACTTGATCGCGTGGAGCGAATCGGCTCCGGGAGCCTCGACCATGACGTGCGGATCGACGATGCGGACCGGCCTCGCGGCCGTCGTCCTGGCCTGCCTCGCGGGCCAGGGTCTTGCCGCATCGGACAAGGAGCCGGCCAAGGCGTCGGGCAAGAACGAGCCCGTGGCGCCGAGCGCGCAGGCGATCCGGGACGCGACCTTCGCCGAGCCGGCCCAGGATGCGAAGACGGATGCGAAGAAGATCGAGGCGAAGTCGTCGGGGGCCGCGAAGGCGAACGACCGGCCCGATCCGCTGACGATCAAGGTCCAGGTGCTGCTCGACCGGGCGCGGTTCTTCCCCGGCGCCATCGACGGGCGCGACGGCGAGAACCTCCAGGGCGCGCTCTCGGCCTACGCCGTGGCGCAGGGCCTGCCCGCGACGAAGACGCTGACGAAGGACGTCTTCGACAAGCTCGCCGCCACCGGCGGCGATCCGGTGGTCGCCGACTACACCATCACCGAGGCGGATGCGGCCGGCCCCTATGTCGAGACGATCCCGCCGAAGATGGAGGCCCAGGCCGACCTGAAGGCGATGAGCTACACCAACCCGCGCGAGATGCTGGCCGAGCGCTTCCACATGAGCCGCGACCTGCTGAGCCAGCTCAACCCGGACAAGCCCCTCGACAAGGCCGGAACGGTGATCCTGGTCGCGGGCGTCGCGCCGATGGGCCTCGACAAGCCCAAGGCCAAGGACCTGCCGCAGGACCCGAAGGTCGACCGCGTCGAGGTCGACAAGGGCAGCCGCGACGTGCGCGCCTTCGGCAAGGACGGCAAGCTTCTGGCCTACTATCCGGCCTCGATCGGCAGCGAGGAGAAGCCCGCGCCGAGCGGCGAGACCAAGGTGAAGGGCGTCGCCTTCGACCCGTTCTACACCTACGATCCGAAGTACCGCTTCAAGGGCGTGAAGAGCCGCAAGAAGTTCTCGATCCGCCCCGGCCCGAACAACCCGGTCGGCCTCGTCTGGATCGACCTCGCGATTCCCTCCTACGGCATCCACGGCACCCCGGAGCCGGAGAAGGTCGGCAAGACCGAGTCGCACGGCTGCATCCGGCTGACCAACTGGAACGCCCGCGACCTCGCCGCCCACGTCGCCCGCGGGGCGAAGGTGTCGTTCAAGGACGAATAGAGCGGGCGCTCGCATGTCGTCGAGGCGACCGGCTCCGAACCGTCGGTCGGCCTCATGTCCTTCCGGCGAGCGGGCTTCCACCTCGCTTGGAAATGCTCCCGCGATCAGGCCGCCGTCAGGTGCCGGAGGTCCGCACCGGTGGACAGGTGCTCCGATGCATCGAGGATTTCGACCGCCACGATCCGACCGGCGGCATCGAAATCGAGGACTAGGCCGGGACGGACTTCCTCGCTTTCGACGACGGGGGTATCCGCGAAGCGCACATAGAGCGCATCGGTCTTAGCGTCATACCGCGACTTCACGTGAGCGCCTCCGGCTGCGATCGAAGAATGCGGTCACGATGTGCACGCCATCTTCGGTCGGCACGTATACCACGCGCAGCATCCTGCCGTCGCGCTCCGGCACTGAGCGATAGGCCCGTCTTCGTTCCGGGTGCTTCGGGTCCGTCTCGGTCTCTTCCGGCTCTGCCACGGTGCGTTCGATCCACACGCGCTCCAGTGCTCGATCCACCAAATTGCCGAGGGCATGCGTACCGTAGGTGATCCGCACACGCCCTCCCAAAAGACCGAAGCCGACTTCGCGTGCGACGAAGCCGGTGGACGTCGCGTACCTCACGTAGAGTATTTTCCTATTCAGGCCTATTGGATTCGCGCTTCGTCGTCGAGGAGGCGATCAGCGGCGAAGCAGGCCTGCCGCCGCGACCATCAGCGCGTCGCACAGGAAGGCGAGCGCCGCCGTCGCGGCGGCGCCCTGGAGCATCGGCACGGTGTTCTGGTTCTGGAGGCCGGCGACGATCGGCGTGCCGAGCGTCGCGGCGCCGGCCAGCGCGCCGACCGCGGCGGTCGCCACGGCGAGGACGAGGGCCGTGCGCAAGGTCTCGACGATGGCGGGCGCGGCCAGCGGCAGCTCGATCCGCGTCAGGGTCTGACGGGCGGTGAGCCCAAGCGCTTTGGCGGCCTCGCGCGTCTCCGCCGGCACCGCCTCCAGGGCGCCGACCGTGCCGCGGAGCGTCGGCATGATGCCGTAGAGCACCAGGGCCAGCAGGGTCGGCGGGCCGCCGAAGCCGAGCACCGGCAGGGCGAGCGCCACCACGACCACCGGCGGCACCGCCTGCGCCGCGGCGGCCAGCGTATCGATCCCGCCCCGGACCGAGGCCGCGCCGGGGCGGGTCGCGAGGATCCCGAGGCCGATTCCCGTGATCGCGACGAGGACGAGGCCGGTCCCGGCGAGGATCAGGTGGTGCAGGGCGAGCGCACCGAGATGGTTGAGCGGCAGCGCCCGCCGCGGCGTCTCGCCGAGCGCCGAGACGATCGCCGCGGCGACGGTCGGATGACTGAAGCACGCGAGCACGAGGCCGGCGGCGACGGCTCCGAGGGCCGGGTGCAGGGCACGCAGCCGGGTCATGCCGGCGTCCCGCGCCAGCGATCCTCGGCGAGGCTCAAGGTCCGCTCGACGACGAGCGAGAGCGCGACGATCGGGATCGCGCCGAGCAGGATCAGGTCCGGGGCGAACTGCGCCATGCCGTCGAAGACGATGCCGCCGAGGCCGCCGGCCCCGACCAGCGCCCCGAGGGTCGCGAGCCCGATCCCCTGGACGCAGGCGACGCGCAGCGCCCCAAGCAGGATGCCGGCGCCGATCGGCAGCCGCACCTGGAACAGGATCGTTCGTGGGGGCAGGCCGAGGGCCTCGGCCGCGTCGAGGGTCGCCGGGTCCGGCGCTGCGAGCGCTAGAGCGAGGCCGCGCCACAGCGGGAGCAGCAGATAGGCGGCGATGCCGATCACCGCCGGCACCGGCCCGAGCGCGCCGAGGCCGGCCTCGCGGAGCGCCGGGACCGCCTGCAGCAGGCCCGAGGCGACGGCGACCAGCGCGCCGAGCAGGGCCACGGCCGGCACCACTTGGATGCCGCCGACCAGCACCTCGACGAGGCCCTGCCCGCGTCGCCACAGCGAGAGCAGCACGGAACCGCCGACTGCCAGCAGCACCGCGCTTCCCGAAAGCAGCAGATGCCGCACCAAGGCTTCGCCGACCACGTCCTTGCGCGCCGCGAACTCGACGGCGAGCGACAGGCTCCCAAGCGTCCCGGTCGAGCCGGCCAGCGCGACGAAGCCCAGGAACGCGGCCGCGAGCGCGCCCTCGAGCCCGGGGACGGCCATGCGGCGGGCGAGGTGGGCGAGCCCGCCCGCGAGCAGCAGCAGCGCCGTCCAGGCACCGGAGGCGAGGCCGGCGCGGGCGGCCGGCGGCTCGCCGGCGAGAAGGTCCCCGGCCGTGCTGCCCAGCGCCAGCATCAGCAGCCCGAGGGCCAGGGCGAGGAGCACGGTGGCGGCGCCGACGCCGATCCGCGTCCGCCCGATCCGGGCGAGCAGCACCGCGCCCAGCACGAGCCCGGCCACCGCCTCGATCTCCGGCCCGAATCCGGGCAGGGCCCCGAGGCCGTCCAGCGCGTAGACAGGCTCGCCGACGACGAGGCGGTTCTTCGCGATGCGCAGCAGCGGCAGGCCGTAGACCGCACCGAGGAAGGCGGCGGCGAACAGCGGCGGGCCGATGCCCCCGCGTCGATCCTCCGTTGCGGGCGTCAAGCGATGAAGCCGGCGTCGCGCAGGAACGTCCGTGCCACCGTCTCGGCGACCTGGCCCTCGACGGTGATGCGGGCGTTGAGCCGGCGGAGCGTATGGGCATCGAGGCGCGCGAACACCGGATCGAGCTTCTCGCGGATGCGCGGGTGGCGCGCCAGGGTGTCGGCGCGGATCACCGGGGCGACCTCGTAGACGATCTGCGCGCCCTTCGGATCGCTCATCACGGTCAGGTCGAGGGCGTCGAGCGCCCCGTCGGTGCCGTAGACCATGCCGGCGTTGACGCCGCTGATGCCCTGCGCCGCCGCTCGCGCGGTCACCGCCGTGTCGCCGCCGGGCAGGCTGATGATGCGGTTCATCGGCAGCGAGAACCCGTAGGCCGCCTCGAAGGACGGCAGGGCCGCCGGGCTCTCGACGAACTCGGTCGAGGCCGCGAGCAGGATCAAACCGCGCCGCACGGCCCCGGCGAAATCCGCCATGGTGGCGAGCCCTTCGCGCCGGGCGAGGCTGCCGCGCACCGCGATCAGCCAGGTGTTGTTGGCCGGCGCCCGCCCGAGCCAGACGAGGCCCTTGGCCCGATCCGCCGCCGCGATCGCGGCGTAGGCGTCGTCGGCCCGCTTCCAGGCCGGATCGCCCTCGGTGCCGGTGAAGAAGGCGCCGTTGCCGGTGTATTCGGGATAAAGGTCGACATCGCCCGACATCAGGGCCGAGCGCACGATCAGCGTCGGCCCGAGGCCGAGGCGGCGCTGCACCGGGATGCCGAGATCCTCCAGGCACAGGGCGATCATGCTGCCGGTGAGCGTGCCCTCGGTGTCGCTCTTCGAGGCGACCACCACTGCGCCCTGCCCGCGCGCGGGCGCCGCCGCGATGGCGGCGCCGAAGCCGAACAGCACGGCGCGGCGGTCGCAGATCGGAACGGGGCGACCCCTCACAGGAAAAATCCGGTCGTGTCAGGAAAAGATCGGCCCATTGCGGGTTCTGCCCTCACGCGGACCGTGCCACACCCTATCGCGAAATGTATCGCCGTGTAACATTGCCGACGGAACAGCCCGCGCCGGACGCTTGACACAACCGGCGTTCCGGGCGACCCCTCAGCCGCCCGGTGTACCCGCTTGGTTCTCCTGGCGCGACGATCGGATCCGACCAGCCATCATGGCGACGTTCCGTTGAAGCGGAGCGGATCGACAAGGAAGACACCTCGGCGTGAGCGCGGAACCGAACGACGACGTTCTCCAGGGTAAGCGGGTGCTCGTCGTCGAGGACGAAGCCGCGATCTCGATGCTGCTCGAAGACATGCTGCTCGATTTCGGCTGCACCGTGGTCGGCCCGGCGGCACGCCTCTCGACCGCCCTGGAGATGGCCGAGGGCGAGACCTTCGAGGTCGCGATCCTCGACGTGAACGTCGCCGGCGAGCCGATCTACCCGGTCGCCGAGGCGATCGCGAAGCGCGACCTGCCGCTGATCTTCTCGACCGGCTACGGCGGCGCCGGCATCCGCGAGCCGTTCCGCGATCGCCCGGTGGTGCAGAAGCCGTTCAGCCAGGCCGACCTCAAGCGCACGCTCATCGGCGCGATCAGCGCCGCGCGCGCCTGACCGTCCGCTACAGGCCCTCGATCGGGAACGCGTCGACGAGGTGGACCGGCCAGCCGCGTCCGCCGATGAAGACCGCGTCCGCCCGCAGGGTCAGGCTTCCGGCGAACGGATGCCGCGCGATCCAGCTCCGCACCGCGCGCGAGAAGCGTTGTCGCTTGACCCGGCCGATCGCGTTCTGCGCCTCGATCAGCGTCGCGCGCGCCTTGACCTCGACGAAGGCGATGGTGCCGCCGCGGCGCACGATCAGGTCGATCTCGCCGCCCGACGCGCTTACCCGCATCGCCAGGGGGCGATAGCCCTTCAGCATCAGCGCGCCGAGCGCCAGCCATTCGGCCCGGCGCCCGCGGCGTTCGGTCGCCTTCCGGCGGGCGGCATCAGGCGTCCGCATCGGTCTCGCGAGCCAGCACCAGCGCACGGTTGTAGACAGCGCGGCGCGGCTGCCCGGTCTCGTCGGCGACGAGGCTTGCGGCATCCTTGATCGAGTGCCGCGCGAGCGCGACGCGCAGGGCGGCGTCGAGGCCGGCATCGGCCTCCTCCGGGGTGGCCTCGTCCGGCGCGGCCCCGATCACCACCACGACCTCGCCCTTCGGGGCGCCCTCCTCCGCGAAGGTGTCGTTGAGGCTGGCCAGGGTGCCGCGGCGGATCGTCTCGAACATCTTCGTCAGCTCGCGCGCCAAGGCCGCGGGACGGGTGCCGCCGAGGACCTCCGCCGCGTCCGCCAGCATTTCCGGCAGGCGGTGGGGCGATTCGAACAGGACCAGCGTGCCTGGCACGGTCGCCAGCGCCGAGAGCCGGTTGCGGCGGGCGCCGGCCTTCTGCGGCAGGAAACCCTCGAAGAAGAACCGGTCGGTCGGCAGGCCGGCGGCGACGATCGCCGTCATCACCGCCGACGGGCCGGGAATCGGCGTGATGCAGATCCCCGCCTCGATCGCCGCCTGGACCAGCTTGAACCCGGGATCGGAGACCAGCGGCGTGCCGGCATCCGACACCAGCGCCAGCGCCTCGCCGTCCAGCATCCGCCGCACCATGCGCTCGCGGACGGCGGCGTTCGAATGCTCGTGGTAGGCGACGAGCGGCGTGGTGATGCCGTAGTGCATCAGCAGCGTCCGGGTGACGCGGGTGTCCTCGGCGAGCACCGCGTCGGCGGCGGCCAGCGTCGCGAGCGCCCGGATCGTGACGTCGCGCAGGTTGCCGATCGGCGTCGCCACCACGTGCAGGCCCGGCGCGAGCGGCTCCGCTTCCGTCGCTAGCCCGAAGGCGGTGAAGGTCGCAACCTTGGTCGCGGTGGATTTGGCCGGCCCGTCCCTGCGGGGGCGGCGTGCGGGCTCGATTCGCTGTGTCATCGCGCGGACCTTGCCACGCCAAGCCGCCGAGCGGAATTTGCTCGCGGCCGCCGAACCGCCGCGAACCCCCGCTGATTCGTGTTTTCCGGGGGCGCGCGCGATCCTGCGACATCGGCGCGTTTACTTTTCGGGTCCACGCTTTAAGCCAGAGCCACGATCCCGCGTGGACGATCTTTACGGGAAGGAAGTTTCGCGATGGCGCGATGTGTCCCGCCCCGCGCCCTCCGGGCCGGCGCCGCCCTCGCCGTGATCCTCGCCCTTGCCGGCTGCATCGGCTTTCCGGACCGGGCGCGTTCCGTCCGCGCCGCGCCGCCGCCGCGGGCCGAACTCGCTCCCGGCCTCGCACCGCCCGCCGACGCCGTTCCCGGCTCGACGCCGGCCGCCGCCTCGGCGCCGGGCCGGATCGGTACCGGTTCGGTCAAGGTCGCCCTCGTCGTGCCGCTCTCGGGCCAGGGGGCCAATCTCGGGGCGGCGATGCGCAACGCGGCCGAGCTCGCGATCGAGGAATACCAGCAGCCCGACCTCCAGATCCTGGTGCGCGACGACCGCGGTTCGCCGGACGGCGCCCGCGAGGCGACGAGCGCCGCCATCGCCGAGGGCGCCGAGCTGGTGCTCGGCCCGCTCTTCGCCGCCAACGTCGCGGCCGCCTCGGCGACGGCGCGCGCCGCGGGCAAGCCGGTGATCGCGTTCTCGACCGATGCGAGCGTCGCCGGCCCCGGCACTTACCTGCTGAGCTTCCTCCCGCAGGCCGAGGTCGACCGGATCGTCGACGAGTCGGTCGCGGGCGGGCGCCGCTCCTTCGCCGCGCTGATCCCCGAGAACGCCTACGGCAACGCCGTCGAGGCGCAGTTCCGCGAAGCGGTGGCGCGCAAGGGCGCCCGTCTCGTCGGCATCGAGCGCTACGCCCCCGGCGCGCCGGAGCCGGCGATCGCGCGCCTCGGCGGCCTGATCACCGGACCGGGCGCGCAGGCCGACACCCTGTTCCTGCCCGAGACCGCCGACGGGCTGCCGAATGTGGCGGCCGCGCTCACCAAGGCCGGCTTCGCGCCGTCCCGCGTCCGGCCGATCGGCACCGCGGTCTGGAACGAGCCGCGGCTCTTCGCGCTGCCGGCCCTGCAGGGCGGCCGCTTCGCCGCACCGGACACCGGCGGATTCGGCAACTTCGCCGGGCGTTACCAGGCGCGGTTCGGCACGAGCCCGCCGCGGGTCGCCTCGCTGGCCTACGACGCGGTCTCGCTCAGTGCGGCGCTCGCGCGGCAATACGGGACCCAGCGCTTCGCCGACGCGACCCTGACCAAGAGCGCCGGGTTCGCCGGCGTCGACGGCACCTTCCGCTTCCGCGCCGACGGCCTGAGCGACCGGGCGCTCGCCGTCCACGAGATCCGCAACAACGCATCGAGCGTGGTCAGCCCGGCGCCCCGCGCCCTGGCCAAACCCGGCACCTGAGCCTCCGCCGCGCGTCAGCCGTGGCCGATCATCGCCGCGCCGGCCGCGACGACCGTGCAGGCGGCGATGCAGCCGGCGGTCAGGCGCTCCGCCAGGAAGGCGCGGCCGAGGAGCGCGGCGAAGACCACGCTGGTCTCGCGCAGGGCCGAGACCGGCCCCATCGCCCCGAGCCGCATCGCCCAGATCACCGCCGCGTAGGCCAGCAGCGAGGCGGCGCCCCCGCCGACGGCGCGCGCGACCGCGGCGGGCCGCCCGCCGAGGGCCGCCGATCCGCGCGTCAGCAGGAGCCAGAGCGGAGACGCGCGGTGGACGGTGACCATCGCCGCGGTGTCGAAGACCTGGCAGCTCGACCGCGAGGGTGATGAGGAGCCCGAGCCCGCCGACCGTGAAGTTCATCACGCTGATTGGTCCAGAGCCGGTCCGCGCCGCCGCGCAGCAGCGTGTTCCACCCGGCATGCAGCAGCGCCGCGAGCAGCACGAGGCCGATGACGGCCGACGTCATCGCCGGCTCACGAATCGGCTTTCGACGCGCGCGCGGAGGCGTTCGGCATCACGCCGCGAGGCTCGCGACCACGGCGTTGAGCACCGGAGCGCCGCGCGCGGTCGCGGCGATGCGGCCGCCGTCGAGCCGCGCCACGAGGCCGTCGCCGATCAGCGCCGCGACCCGCGACCCGTCGAGCGGGCGGCCCTTCAGCGCGGCATAGCGCGCCGGATCGATGCCCTCGGACAGGCGCAGGCCCATCATCAGGAACTCGTCGCCCTGGTCGGCGCCGGCGATCGTCTCGGTCTCGGCGATGCCGTGGCCGTCGCGCTCGACCCGGGCGAGCCAGGCCTCCGGTGCCTTCTCGGTGACGGTGCCGAGGCGGCCGGCCTCCGTCACGAGGCGGCCATGCGCGCCGGGGCCGATGCCGGCATATTCGCCGTAGCGCCAGTACAGCAGGTTGTGGCGCGACTGCGCGCCGGCACGCGCGTGGTTCGAGATCTCGTAGGCCGGCAGGCCCGCCCGGTCGCAGACCTCCTGGGTCACGTCGTAGAGCGCGCGGGCGGTCTCGTCGTCGGGCGGCACCAGCCGGCCGGCGGCGGCGAGCCCGTAGAACGGCGTGCCGGGCTCGATGGTGAGCTGGTAGAGCGAGAGGTGCTCGGCCGCCCGGCCGATCGCCTCGGTGAGCTCGCGCCGCCACGCCGCGGCGGTCTGGTTCGGGCGGGCGTAGATCAGGTCGAACGAGCTGCGATCGAACGCGCCCTGCGCGACCCGGATCGCGGCGAAGGCCTCCTCGGCGCTGTGCAGCCGCCCGAGGCTCTTGAGCGAAGCGTCGTCGAAGGCCTGGACGCCGAGGGAGACGCGGTTGACCCCGGCCGTGCGGTAGCCCCGGAAGCGCCCGGCCTCGACGCTGGTCGGGTTGGCCTCCAACGTGATCTCGGCGCCGGGCTCGACGCCCCAGGCTGCGGCGATGGCATCGAGGATGCCGGCGACCGTCGCGGGCTGCATCAGCGAGGGCGTGCCGCCGCCGAGGAAGATGCTCGAGACGGTGCGGCCGGGGGTGCGCCCCGCCACGTGCGCGATCTCGGCGCGGAAGGCCGCGAGGTAGCGCGCCTCGTCCACCGGCGCGTGGCGGACATGGCTGTTGAAGTCGCAATACGGGCACTTCGAGGCGCAGAAGGGCCAATGCACGTAGACGCCGAAGCCCGCATCGCGGGTCGGGTGGTCCGGGCCTGAACGGTCGGTCATCGCACGCGATGTGCTCGCGTGCGCGCCGTTTGGCAATCGCCCGATCCGTTCAGCCCGGCCGGCGCAGGCATGCGGCGGCGAGCTTCACGAAGGCACGTGCCCGGTGCGAGAGGGCGTCGCCGGTCTGCCAGTCGACCCCATGCTTCTCCTCCGACGCGATCTCGCCGAAGGTGCGGTCGAAGCCGTCGGGCCGGAACATCGGGTCGTAGCCGAAGCCGGCCGTGCCGCGCGGCTCGACGAGGTCGCCGAAGACGCGGCCCTCGAACAGCTCGGTGTGGCCGTCGGGCCAGGCCAGCACCAGGGCCGAGACGAAGTGCGCCCTCCGGTCGCTCGCCCCGCGCAGGTCCAGCTCCGCGAAGATCCGCGCCATCGCGCCGGAAAAGTCCTTGGACGCCCCGGCCCAGCGGGCGGAGAACAGCCCGGGCGCCCCATCGAGCGCATCGACGCACAGGCCCGAATCGTCGGCGAAGGCCGGCAGGCCCGCGGCGTTGGCGGCGGCGACCGCCTTGATCGCGGCGTTCTCGGAAAACATCGTGCCGGTCTCGTCGGGTTCCGCGAGCCCGAGCTCGCCGGCCGAGACCGCCTCGACGCCGAAGGGCGCGAGCAGCTCGCGCATCTCCACCAGCTTGCCGGCATTGTGGGTCGCGATCACGACCCGGCCCGAGAGGATGCGGTGGCTCATGCGATCGCCTGCTTCTGGAGGGCGACGAGGTCGGCGACGCCGCCCTTGGCGAGCCGGAGCAGCGCGAGCAGCTCGTCCTCCGAGAACGGCTTGCCCTCGGCGGTGCCCTGAACCTCGACGAGGCCGCCGGTGCCGGTGATGACGAAGTTGGCGTCGGTCTCGGCGCCCGAATCCTCGGCGTAGTCGAGGTCGAGCACGGCGGCGCCCTTGACGATGCCGCAGGAGATGGCGGCGACGTGGTCGCGCAGCGGGTCGACCGAGATCATCGAGCGGGCGCGCATCCAGGCGAAGCACTCGTGCAGCGCGACCCAGGCGCCGGTGATCGATGCCGTGCGGGTGCCGCCGTCGGCCTGGATCACGTCGCAGTCGACGGTGATCTGCTTCTCGCCCATCGCCGGCAGGTTGGTGACGGCGCGCAGAGATCGCCCGATCAGCCGCTGGATCTCCTGCGTCCGGCCCGAGGGCTTGCCGGAATTGACCTCGCGGCGGGTGCGCTCGTGCGTGGCGCGCGGCAGCATGGCGTACTCCGCCGTGATCCAGCCCTTGCCCGAGCCGCGCAGCCAGTGCGGCCCGCGCTCCTCCAGCGAGGCGGTGCACAGGACCCGGGTCTCGCCGAAGGTCACGAGGCAGGAGCCCTCCGCGTAGCGGGCGACCGAGCGCTCGAGCGTGACCTTGCGCAACTCGTCGGCCGCGCGCTTCGAAGGCCGCATGCGGCGTTCTCCTGATTCCCGAATTCGAGCGGGGTGCTTAGGCTGCGCCGCCACACGCGGCAACCCGAAGCGCCCGAGCGCCGTATGAGAAGCCCATGGATTGATCCGCAGGCTTTAGCGGGACACAATCATCGGCCAGGAACCGCGCGTGACCGAGTTTTCCCGACCCTTCTCCCAACCGCCGCAGGCGCAGGCCCTCGCCGCGCTGAACGAGCGTGCCCGCGAGATCTTCCGGCAGATCGTCGAGGGCTATCTCTCCACCGGCGAGCCGATGGGATCGCGCAACCTCGCGCGCATCCTGCCCATGACCCTGTCGCCGGCCTCGATCCGCAACGTGATGTCCGACCTGGAGCAGTCCGGGCTGATCTTCGCGCCGCACACCTCCGCCGGGCGCCTGCCGACCGAGCTGGGCCTGCGCTTCTTCGTCGACGCGATGCTCGAGCTCGGCGATGTCGGCCGCGAGGAGCAGGAGCGGATCGAGGCGCAGATGCGGGCGGCGGCCTCGCGGCACACCTTCGATTCGGCGCTGGCCGAGGCGTCGAGCCTGCTCTCGGGCATCTCGCGCGGAGCCGGCGTGGTGCTGACGACCAAGACCAACGTGCAGCTCAAGCACATCGAGTTCGTGCGGCTCGATCCGGCACGCGCCCTGGTGGTGCTCGTCTCCGACGACGGCTCGGTCGAGAACCGCCTGCTCGACCTGCCGCCGGGCCTGCCGGCGAGCGCGCTGCAGGAGGCGTCGAACTACCTCAACGCCCGCCTGCACGGCCGCACCCTCGGCGGCCTGCGCGCCGAGATCGAGGCGGGTCGCCAGGCGATGAAGCGCGAGCTCGACGCGATCACCGAGCGCCTGGTCGATGCGGGCCTCGCCGTGTCCGTCGGCCCGAGCGAGGCCCGCCAGCTCATCGTGCGCGGGCAGGCCAACCTGCTCGACGACCTTCGCGCGATCGAGGACCTCGAGCGGATGCGGCTGCTGTTCTCGGACCTCGAGACGCAGAAGGACGTGATCGACCTGCTCGCCCGCGCCGAGGGCGGCGACGGGGTGCGGATCTTCATCGGCTCGGAGAACAAGCTGTTCTCGCTCTCCGGCTCGTCGCTGATCGCGGCGCCGTTCCGCGACGGCTCGCAGACCATCGTCGGCGTCGTCGGCGTGATCGGCCCGACGCGCCTGAACTACGCCCGCATCGTGCCGATGGTCGACTACACGGCGCGGGTCGTCTCGCGGATGCTCGACCGCGGGACGTAGGGCCGGGGCCGCTCGCCCGATGCGCCGCCGCGCCCCTCGGTTGGCGCGGAATGTCGGCCCGCGAAGCACATCGGGAGAGGGGGAGCGCCGTATCCGGACGACGCACCCGCCTCTCCCGACCCTTGCCGCCACGAGGCACACCCTCCCCCGCAGAGGAGGGAGGGCAGGCCGGCGCGGGTTTTCGCCTCAGCCGCGGATCACGTCCACGATCTGGTAGGTGTCCGGATCGACGATGACGATGTCGTCGTCCACGAGGACGTAGCTGTAATCCTCGTATTCCGGTGCCAGCTCGACGATCGCCGGCGGGAGGCGGTGCAGTTCATAGCTGCGGGCGATCGCCGTGCCGACGGTGAGCGCGAAGGCGCCGGCCGCCAGGCGCGGCACGCCGCTGCGGAACAGGTCCTGGCGGAACCGGGTGCGCTCGGCGCCGCCGAGACGCCCATAGGCGCCGCGGGCCTCGCCGCCGCCGCGCGGACCGCGGGCGCCGCGATCCGGACGACCGTCGCGGTCGCCGCGGGCACCGGGGCCGTCGCGATCGCCCCGGCCGTCACGGGCGCCGGGACCATCACGGTCGCCGCGTCCGTCGCGCGCCGCCGGACCGTCGCGATCCCCGCGGGGGCCGCCGGTCTCGTTGCGCCCGGGGCCGCCGCGCTCGTCGCGGGCGCCGGGCTTACCGCCGGGGCCGTCGTCGCGCATCGCACCGCCGCGTTCCGCACCGCCCGGCGCCCCGCGATCGGCACCGCTGCCCGGCCCGCCGCGCTCGGCCGCGCCGCCCGCCGGGCCGCCGGCGTCGTTCCCGCGCATCGCGCCGCCGGCACCACCGCCAGCACCGCCGCCAGGGCCTGCACCGCCGCGCATGCCACCGCCGGCGCCGCCGCCAGCACCGCCCGCCGGTCCGCCGGCGCCGCCGCCCGGTCCGCCGCCGCCGCCCGGCCCGCCGGCACCGCCGCCGGGGCCGCCCTGGCCGAAGGCCGTGGCCGTGCCCAGCACCAGCACGGCGGCCGTCACCGTTCCGCGAAAGATCTTGTTCATGGCGCTCGATCCCGTCCCGTTATTGTTGAAAGGCCACGTCCGTCGCCGACCGACGAAGTCACCGCCCCGAAACGGTACAGTCCCGAAAAGCGTTCCGTCGGAGCCTGCCGCTCGGAGACGACGTGACACGGGCGGTGGGCATCCTCGTTCGCGCGCCCACGCGGCCTAGGCGGTCCCGGTCCCCGCCTGTAACGTCGCCCGTATCAAGAATGCGCCGTCCGAACGACGGAGACAGGGAGCCAGCATGTCCGACTCGATCGGGATCGCGCCAACCGCCGAAGACGTGGCGGCCGACCGCAGCCGCCGCATCCGGGCGATCGTCGCCTCGTCGTCCGGCAACCTGGTCGAGTGGTACGATTTCTACTGCTACGCCTTCTTCGCGATCTACTTCGCGTCGTCGTTCTTCCCGAAGGGCGATTCCACCAGCCAGCTTCTCCAGACCGCCGGCATCTTCGCCGTGGGCTTCTTCATGCGGCCGATCGGCGGCTGGCTGTTCGGGCGCATCGCCGACCGCGTCGGGCGCCGGACCTCGATGGTCATCTCGGTCCTGATGATGTGCATCGGCTCGCTGTTCATCGGCCTGCTGCCCACCTACGAGACCGTGGGCGCCGCAGCCCCCGTGCTGCTGCTGCTGGCGCGCATGCTCCAGGGCCTCTCGGTCGGCGGCGAGTACGGCACCAGCGCCACCTACATGAGCGAGGTCGCGCTGAAGGGTCAGCGCGGATTCTTCGCCTCGTTCCAGTACGTGACGCTGATCGGCGGCCAGCTCCTGGCCTCGCTGGTGCTGATCGTGCTGCAGTTTGCGCTCACTGAGGCGCAGCTGCACAGCTTCGGCTGGCGAATCCCGTTCTTCCTCGGGGCGGTGGCCGCCATCGTCGCCCTCTACCTGCGGCGCTCGCTCGCCGAGACTGCGGGCTCCGACAAGGAGAACGCCGGCACCTTCTCCGAGCTCGCCAAGCATTGGCGCGCATTCTGCGTGGTCCTGGCCTACACCGCCGGCGGCTCGCTGGTGTTCTACACCTTCACGACGTACATGCAGAAGTATCTCGTCAACACCGCGCATTTCGACAAGGGCACGGCCTCGCGCACGATGACCGCGGTGCTGCTGGTCTACATGATGGTCCAGCCGCTGTTCGGTGCGCTGTCGGACCGGATCGGGCGCAAGGCCAACATGCTGCTCTACAGCGGCCTCGGCACGCTGATGGTGGTGCCGCTGATGACCGCGATCGGCGCGACGCAGGACCCCTACGTCGCCTTCGGCCTGATCACGCTGGGGCTGCTGGCGGTGAGCTTCTACACGGGGATCAGCGGCATCGTGAAGGCGGAGCTGTTCCCGACCAAGGTCCGCGCGCTCGGCGTCGGCCTGTCCTACGCCCTCGCCAACGCCACCTTCGGCGGCACCGCCGAATACGTGGCGCTGTGGTTCAAGGAGGCGGGGATGGAATCGAGCTTCTTCTGGTACGTCACCATCCTGCTCGCGATCGCCTTCGTCGCCTCGCTGATCATGCCGAACCCGAAGGTCCACGGCTATCTCGACGGTGACGGCACGGTGGAGGAGGCGCTCGGAGGCAAGCCGCGCCTGGCGCGGGCCTGAGCCCGGCCCTGCCGTCGCGCGGAATGCCCGTCAGGCCGTCCGGGACCGGTTCTTGAGCTCCATGTTCTCGCGGTAGAGGGACTGGAGGTTCTTGAAGACGCCGCCGAGATAGGCCTGGTAGGTCGGCAAGGCATCGGGCGCGACGCCGGCGCGCCCCGCGAAATGGGCGACGATGGCATCGGATTCGGTCGTGAACCGGCCGGGCGCAAGCTCGGCCGTCGGGAAGGTCACCGTCTCGACCGCCGGCGCGAGCCGGCTGCGGATCGACGTCTCCGCCGCGTCGCCGGGGACGAACTCGCGCAGGTCCGCCCGATCCAGCTGCCCGGTTTCGAGCAGGAACAGGCGGACCTTGAAGCAGAACGGGCAGCCCGCCTTCAGGTAGACGGTCGGCTTGAACGCGGCGTCGGTCGTCCTCGTCGTCGAAGTGGGTCGGGCAGTCCCGCGGTAGCGGGCCGGAAGCGCTCGGCGGCGCGGCCGGGGACCGCGCCGCCGCGTCGGATCCGACCGATCCGCCGGTCGGCACGGACCGGGACATCCCTCGTCGGGCGTCGGCCGCCTTCGACCGAGGGCCTCGTGCCCCTCAGCGGATCGTCGTGCGGGTCACTTGATCACCGCGCAGCCGATGCGGTTGCCGGCGCCGCCGATCGGCTGCGTGGTGTGGTCGTCCTCGTTGGCGTGGACGATCAGCGCCGAGCCGTCGCCGTCTTGGAGGCCGCCGTCGCCCGTCAGCGGCGTTTCGCTGGAGACCTCGGCGTTCACCGAGCCGTCGGCCGCCGCGTAGACGTTGGGCAGGTCGCCCTCGTCCGGGCCGTCGGGGTTGAGCAGGCCGTGCTTGCTCTGGTCATGGTTCACGTGCGCCTTCGAGTTCATGAACTTGTCGGTGTCGGAGCAGTCGCCGACCGCGTGGAAGTGGATGCCGTGCCAGCCGGGCGGCAGGCCGCCGGCCTTGATCGCGATCCGCATCACCAGCGCGTTCGCGCCGTCGCGGATCGTCAGCGTCCCGATCGGCTCGCCCTTGTTGTTCTTGATCTCGCCGGTGAAGGTCTGGGGTGCGGCGGCCGGGGCCGACTCCGCGGCCGGCGGGGTCTGCGCGAGCGCTCCGGTGGCGCCGGATGCGAAGCCGACGAGGGCTGCGAGCAACGGCAGGGTGCGTGTCATGTGATGGCTCTCCTCTCCACGTCGGGCTAGTTAGGCCGTCATCCGGTCCTCCGACAGGGCTTTCTTCGATCGCGCCGCCCGGGCAGCCCGGCGGCCGGACCATTCGTGACCCCTTCCCCGTGAACCAGCCTCGATGACGCGCGACAGGATCAGGGCCGACCTCCTGCTAGTCGAGCACGGCCATTTCGAGAGCCGGGCGCGGGCGCAGGCCGCCATCGCCGCCGGCCTCGTGCGGGCCGACGGGCGCGCGGTCACCCGCGCCTCCGAGCGGCTGCCGGCCGACGCGGCGATCGAGGCCAGCGCGCCCCACCCCTTCGTCTCGCGCGGCGGCCTGAAGCTCGAGGCGGGCCTCGACGCCTTCGGCCTCGATCCGGCCGGCCTCCCCTGCCTCGACGTCGGCGCCTCGACCGGCGGCTTCACCGACCTGCTCCTGCGCCGCGGCGCGACGCGGGTCGTCGCGGTCGATGTCGGGCACGGCCAGCTTCACGCCAGTCTGAGCGCCGACCCACGGGTCACGAACCGCGAAGGGACCGACATCCGAACCCTCGCGCCGGGCAGCCTCGACCCTGCCCCTTGCCTTGCCAGCATCGACGTGAGCTTCATCGCCCTGCGCCTCGTGCTGCCGGCGGTGGCCGGGCTGCTGGCGCCGGGCGCGCACCTGATCGCGTTGATCAAGCCGCAATTCGAGGCCGGCCGCGAGCGCGTCGGCCGCGGCGGCATCGTCCGCGACGACGCCGTCCACGCGGAGGTCTGCGATGCGGTGCGCCGCACCCTCGCCGGCCTCGGCTTCACGATCTTCGGCCTGATCCCCTCCCCCGTTCGGGGCGGGGACGGCAACACCGAATTCCTCGTCGGCGCACGCGCCGATCGACCGCACGAAAGACCCGATGACCGCATCTGAAACCGTCACGATCCGTCGCCTCGGCGCGCGCGGGGACGGCATCGCCGAAGACGGCACGGCGATCGCCTTCGCGCTTCCGGGCGAGCGCGTCGCGATCCGGCGCGACGGCGGGCGCGGCGAGCTCCTCGGCATCGAGACGCCCTCGCCCGATCGGATCGCCCCGATCTGCCCGTACTTCACCCGCTGCGGCGGCTGCGCGACACAGCACCTCGCGCCCGAGCCCTACGCCGCCTGGAAATACGCGCAGGTCGCCAACGCCCTGGCCCAAGCCGGGCTCGACCGCGCTCCCGATCCGCTGATCGACGCCCACGGCGAGGGCCGCCGGCGCATCACCCTGCACGTCCGCGAGGTCGAGAGCCGGGCCGAGGCCGGGCTGATGGCCGCGCGCAGCCACGCCCTCGTCGCGATCGACCATTGCCCGATCACCGTGCCGGCCCTGCATCGGGCCCCCGAGATCGCGCGGGCGCTCAGTGCGCCCCTCGGGCACGGGCGAAAGCCCCTCGACGTCGCGGTGACCGCGACCGAAGCCGGGCTCGATGTGGACCTGCGCGGCCACGGCCCGGTCGAGGCCGGCGTGCGCGCCACGCTGGTGCGGCTCGCCGGAGAGCTCGACCTCGCCCGCCTGTCGCTGCACGGCGACGTGGTGGTGGAGCGCAAGGCCGTCACGGTGGCCTCGGGCGACGCGCGCCTCCATCCGCCGCCGGGCGGCTTTCTCCAGGCGACGGCGGCCGGCGAGGCGACGCTGTCCGGGCTGGTGCGCGACGCCTTCACCAAGAAGACCAAGCGCGCCGTCGACCTGTTCTCCGGCTGCGGGCCCTTCACCCTGGCGATGGCGCGCACCGCTGCCGTCCACGCGGTCGAGAGCGAGGCCGGCGCGCTGGCGGGCATCGCGCGGTCCTATCGCTCCGCGCTCGGCCTGAAGGGCGTCACCACGGAAGCCCGCGACCTGTTCCGCCGCCCCGTCCTCGCCCACGATCTGAACGGCTACGACGCCGTGGTCTTCGATCCGCCGCGGGCCGGCGCACAGGCGCAGGCGAAGCAGATCGCGGAATCCAAGGTGCCGCTGGCCGTCGGCGTCAGCTGCGACGCCGGGACCTTCGCCCGCGACGCGGCGACCCTGGTCGCGGCGGGCTTCGGCCTGGAGCGGGTCACCCCGGTGGACCAGTTCCGGTACTCGGGCCACGTCGAGATGGTCGGCGTGTTCCGCAGGGCGGTCGCGGTCAAGCGCCGGCTGTAGCGGCCGGCGGCCGCCTCGACGCGGTACCGAGCCCGCGCGGACGCGACGGGAGCGTCACGCCTCCCGGAGGCAGGGAAGAGGTCGAACCTCGTCGCTCCGTGCGGGTCGGTCGCCGCGAAGGCGCGGGGCCGCACACGGGGTGGGGCCGGCTACGAGCGGTCGGCCTCGGCCGTCACGAAGGTCAGGCAGCGGGCGCGGGCCTGCGGATCCCTGATGCGGTCGAAGGCTCGGACGAGGGCCAAGGTCTCGGCCTCTCGGGATTCGGGCTCGCCCCCCGTGAAGAACGTGCTGACCGGCTCATCGAGCGTTTGCGCGATCCGCTCGAGGCTCGCGCGCGCGATGGACAGATGGGCATCCGGCTTTTTCACAAGACGACCTCATAGGCACGGCCTCCCACGGAGCCAATCAATTTATCGAGACTCCGGCCGCCTTCGGCCCAAGGCTGTTGGCGAGATGGCGACCCAGGATCACCAGGGCCTTCCGCACGATGTCGGCGGCCTCGTCGTTCCCGGTCGCCACAGCTTCGCGGTAGGCGGCGGAGAAGTCCTCGACGACCGCATCGAGCGCCTCGCCGTTCATGTCCTCCAGGAGAATCTGGACGGCGCCGACGGAGACGGCCTGCTTCGGTTCCTGCCACGCCGGGGCGAAACGCGTGCTCGAGGATCGGATCGCCTCGCGCGACCGATCGATCGCCAAGCGGGACAGCGCCATCAGATCGTTCGAATGCCCGATGCGCCGACGGCTCTGTCGTATCCGGGTCTTGAGAGCTGCTTTCTCGCATCGATAAGCAATCATGGATATGATCTCGCAGGTGATGAAATCGATGATCGTGCAAATGCGAAAGCAATAGACGGTAGGGCGCTGACAGTTTTGCGTCAAATCAACGTCTGATGTTCAGGCTTGTTTGTCGCGTGACCTGCGCAACACGCTTTCGTGGACCCGGTGCGCAAACGCCGGCCACGTCGTGCCTCGATAGGGTCGGGGGCACAGCTGCTGCGCCCCAACCAACAAAAAAGGATCATAGGCGGTTGGATGATGCACGTTCACTCGGCCGGCGAGAAGTGACACCAACATAAGTTGTATGTCCGCCTCACGTTTCTGTTACCGCGTGTGCCGGTTCAGAACAGGCTGCCGTGCGCGTCCTCGTCGCTGGACCGCGGCTGTTCGGCTGCTGGACGATCCGCCGGTGGGATGGCCGGCTGAGGCCGGCCGACCGGCTCGATCAACGCCGCGTCGTCGTTGCGAACGGCGTTCACCCGGTCGGAGACCGGGTCGAGGCGGAGCCAGTCGTCCGGGCATGGTCGGCAAAGGGCCGCCGCCTCGGCCTGATCCACCGCGCGGGTGTCGAGCCAGGGTGCGACCTGCTCCGGCGCGAGGATCGCCGGCATCCGGTCGTGCACCGCCGCCATGGTTCCGTTGGCGCCCGTCGTGACGATGGCCGCCGTGTCGATCTCCGAGCCGTCCGCCCCGAGCCAGGATTCCCACAGGCCGGCGAGCGCCATCGGCGCGCCGTCCGCGCGGCGGATCGCGAAGGGCGTCCGCACCGCGCTGCGTCCGGTGCCCTCGCGCCGCCATTCGTAGAAGCCGTCGGCCAGGAAGACGCAGCGGCGGTGGCGCACCGCGCCGCGGAAGGTCGCCTTCTCCAGGATGGTCTCGACCCGCGCGTTGATCACCAGCGGAAAGGTCTTGGGGTCCTTCAGCCAGCTCGGCCAGAATCCCCAGCGCACCAGCCGGAAATGCCGCGCGCCGCCCTCGGCGATCACGATCGGCACGGGCTGCGTCGGCGCCACGTTGTAGCGCGGCGGGAAGTTCGGGCGCTCCGGGTAGCCGTAGAATTCGGCGAAGCGTTCGGGCGCCTGGGCGATGAAGAAGCGTCCGCACATCCCGAGAGGTTCCTATCCGCCGGCGATCGCCGCCCGCGGCGGCGCGCGGCGGCCGTCTAGAGCCACTTCTTCCAGCGGAAGAACACGTAAGGCAGCACGGCGGCGACGACCATCATCACCACCGCCATCGGGTAGCCGAAGCTCCAGTCGAGCTCCGGCATGGTCTTGAAGTTCATCCCGTAGATCGAAGCGATCAGCGTCGGCGGCATGAATACCACCGCCATGACCGAGAACAGCTTGATGATGTTGTTCTGCTCGAGGTTCACCAGCCCCAGGGTCGCGTCGAGCAGGAACTGGATCTTCGAGGACAGGAAGGTCGCGTGCTCCTCGAGCGATTGCAGGTCGCGCAGGGTCGAGCGCACGTCCTCGCGCAGCTCGCGCGGGGCCTTGGCCGTCCGGTAGGTGGCCGAGAGCGAGAGCAGGATGCGCTCCATCGAGACGAGGCTCTCGCGCTGCTTCGAGATCAGGTCGCCGTGGCGGCCGAGGGCGCGGAGCGTGTCCTGGAGCGCGGTGTTGCGCGCGCTCGGGTCGGCCTGGACCTCGAAGATCTTGCCCGAGAGCCGGTCGATGCGCTCGCCCTGGAGCTGGAGCACGTCCGCCGCGCGGTCGATCACCGCCTCGATCAGGCCGGCGAGGATGGTCTCGCCCGAGGGCGTCCCCGTCGGCCCGCTGCCGGTCGCCCGGCCGGCGCGCTGGGTGTACATCCGGAACGCCTGCGGCTCCTCGTAGCGCACCGTCACGAGCTTGCGGCCCTGCAGGATGAAGGTGATGCCGGCGAGCCCCGGATCCTCCGAATCGCTGACCTTCGAGAGCACGCGCCCGGTCATGTAGCGGGCGCCGTCCTCGACGTAGAGCAGCTCGGACGGCTCGATGTCCTTCATCTCCTCCCGCGTCGGCACCTGGATGCCCATGAAGGCCTCGACCTTGAGGTCCTCCTCCCGCGTCGGCTTGATCATGTCGAGCCAGACGGTGTCGTCGGGGATCGGGTCCTGCAGCTCGAGGGGGCGGCGCTCCAGCAGCATCTGGCCGGTGCCGGTGACCGGCTGGTGGATGAAGATCACGAAGAGCGAACCTGGGGATGGGCGCTCTGTCGAGCGCCGTCATGGGCGGGGGCGCTCACGCGAGCGCCGTTCAGGGACGAACGCGCTCAGTCGAGCGCGTGGGGCGGCGGCGCGCTTGCATCCGGCACGAAGAAGTCCGGCGCAAGGGGCACGCCCGCGGTGACGCGGTATTGCGAGAAATCCGTGACGCCGTTCTGCGACAGGAACGTGTCGTCGATCAGGAATTGGCCGGTGATCTCGCGAGCCGGCTTCAGAAACAGGGTATGGGCCGCGTCGGCGATGATCTCGGGGGTGCGGCTCGCCCGCATCAGCGCCTCGCCGCCGAGCAGGTTGTTGACCGCCGCCGTCGCGATGGTGGTGCGCGGCCACAGCGCGTTCACGGCGATGCCGGCCTTGCGCAGCTCGCCGGCGAGGCCGAGCACGCACAGCGACATCCCGAACTTCGCCATCGTGTAGGCGAGGTGCGGCGAGAACCACTTCTCCGCCATGTCGAGCGGCGGCGACAGCATCAGGATGTGCGGGTTCTGCGCCTTTTCCAGATAGGGAAGCGCGTATTTCGAGACCATGTAGGTCCCGCGCGTGTTGATCTGATGCATCAGGTCGAAGCGCTTCATCTCGGTCTGGCGCGTCGGGGTCAGCGAGATCGCGCTGGCGTTGTTGACCACGATGTCGACGCCGCCGAACGTCTCCGCGGCGCGCGTGAAGGCGTCGCGCACCGAATCCTCGTCGCGCACGTCGACCACCAGCGGCAGCGCCCGGCCGCCGGCCGCCTCGATCGCGGCGGCGGCGGTGTGGATCGTGCCCTCGAGCTTGGGGTGGGGCGTCTCGGTCTTGGCCGCGATCACCACGTTGGCCCCGTCGCGGGCCGCGCGCAGGCCGATGGCGAGCCCGATGCCGCGCGAGGCGCCGGTGATGAACAGGGTCTTGTCGGCCAGGGTACCGGTCATCGCTTCCTCCGCGCGGGGGTCGGGCGTTGCGTGTCAGGGCTTGATCCGGAAGCGGACGGGCTGCGTCCCGTCGGCATCCGTGAAACCGTATTCCGCCGCGATGTCGCCGGCGTGGATCACCCGGCCCGACCGGGCGATCACGTCGGGGTCTGCGGCGAGCGCCGCCAGCGCGCGGCCGGCATAGAGCGGGCTCTCGGTGGCGAGCGCGCCCTGCCCGAGGTCGCAGACGCGCTCGGTCCGCACGAAGCCCGGCGAAAGGGCGAGCGCGGTGACGCCGTGCGGGCGCAGCTCCTCCCCGAAGGCGAAGGCGAGGCGGTTCGTCGTCGCCTTGGCGAGGTCGTAGTAGACGTCGCCGAGGTAGCCGTCCTCGGTGCCGAAGGAGACCAGCGCGATCAGGCCCGATCCGGCCGCGATCATCCCCGGCGCCACGGCGCGAGCGAGCAGCAGGCCGGGATAGGGGCCGACGCGGGCGAATTCCGCGAACGGCTCGGCCGAGCGGCGCCAGAACGGCGTGCCCCATCCGGTCCCGTCCGGGTAGCGCTCGCCGTCGTAGCCCTCGTTGCCGCCCCAGACGCTCGAGACCGCGACGTCGATGCGGCCGAAGCGGCGCAGGGTCCAGTGGACGAGCGCATCGACGGCGCGCTCGCTGGTGTGGTCGCAGAGGTAGTGATGGCCCTCGCCGCCGGCGGCGTCGACCTCGCGGCTGGTGTCCTCGATCGATTCGGCGCGCTGCTCGGTGCGCGGCCCGGTCTCGCTCGACCGGGCGGTGACGACCACCGTGGCCCCCGCCTCGCCGAGCGCCCGGGCGATGCCCCGCCCGACGCCGCGCGAGGCGCCCGCGACGAGGCAGATCTTCTGGCCGAGGTCGGGCGTCACGGCCTCGGGCCGGGCTTCGACCGGGCGAGGAATGCCCGGAACGCGCCCTGCGCCTCCTCCGTGCGCAGCTGCCGGTCGAACGCCTCGGCCTCGGCGTCCAGCGCCGCCTCGACCGCGGCCTGGTCCCCGCGGATCAGCTTTCGCGAGGCGGCGAGCGCGCCGCGCGGCAGGGCGGCGAGGCGCGCGGCCTGGCCGAGGGCGTGCTCCAGCAGCATGTCGGAGGGCATCACCGCGTTGACGAGCCCGAGCGATTCGGCCGCATCCGCGCTGAACATCTCCGAGAGCAGCAGCAGCTCGGTCGCCTTGAGGCGGCCGATCCGCCGCGGCAGCAGGTAGCTCGAGGCCGCCTCCGGCACGAGGCCGAGCTCGACGAAGGGCATGCGGAAGCGCGCCGTCGGGCTGGCGTAGACGAGGTCGCAGTGCAGCGTCAGCGTCGTGCCGATGCCGACGGCGATCCCGTCGACCGCCGCGACCATCGGCGTCGCCGTGCGCGCGAGCTGCCGGATGAAGCGGAGCGAGGGCGCCTCGCTGAACGCCTTTTCCGCCCGCGAGACGAACTCGGCGATGTCGTTGCCGGCGCAGAAGATGCCGGGCACCCCGGAGAACACCACCGCGCCGACGGCATCCGACGCGTCGGCCGAGGCCAGCGCCTCGCGCATCGCGTCGTACATCGCCCAGGTGAGCGCGTTCTTCTTCTCGGGCCGGTTCAGCGTGATCGACCGGACGCCGTCCGCGCCGTCGGTGATCGCCACGTGCTCGCTCATCTCCGCCTCCCCCTGATCATTCGTTCCAGGCCTCGCCAGCGACCGATCGATGTCACCGTTTCCGTTCCAGACCCGCCATCCCGGGGCGCCGAAGGTGCGCCCGGGATCCGGAGCCGCCGGCCGGGCTCGATGAGGTGCCACCTGCGGTTCTGGATTCCGGGCTCCGCGTCGCGGACCCGGAATGACGGGCGGAGGGCTTGGGTCACGCCACCAGCATTGCGGCCGCATCGTCCAGGAACCCGCCGCCGTCGATCACCACCTGGGCCAGCCCGTCGGCGGCCGGCAGCAGGTTCTCGGCGAAGAAGCGCGCCAGCGCGATCCGCGCGGCGTGCGCCGGATCGGTCTCGCCCGCCTTCAGCGCGGCGCGGGCGGCCAGCGCCTCGCGGGCGAGGCAGGCCGCGCCCTGGGCCAGGCCGAACAGCCGCAGGTACGGCGTCGCGCCGGCGAGGGCCGCGTCGGGCCGGTTGGACCTCAGGCTCGCCAGCTGGTGGCTGGTGGCACGGTCGAGGGCCTCGATGCCGACGCGCAGCCGCGCCGGCGCGTGGCCGAGGGCCGGGTCGGCGGCCTTGAGCAGGGCTTCGGCGACCCGGCGCATGGCGGCGATCTGCGCGCGCACCGTGGCGCCGTCGTTCAACGGGAGCTTGCGCCCGGTGAGGTCGATCGCCTGGATGCCGTTGGTGCCCTCGTAGATCCCGAGGATGCGGGCGTCGCGCATCGCTTGCGCCGCGCCGGTCTCCTCGACGAAGCCCATGCCGCCGTGCACCTGCACGCCGAGGGAGGCGACCTCGTTGGCGATGTCGGTCGAGAACGCCTTGGCCACCGGCGTCAGCAGCGAGGCGCGGTCGAGCGCCGCCTTGCCCTCCGGCCCCTCGGCCGCGTCGAGGGCGGCCGCGGTCAGGTAGCAGATGCCGCGCGCGGCCGCGGTGCAGGCCTTCATCGTCAGCAGCATGCGCTGCACGTCCGGATGGGCGACGATCGCGCTCGTCTCGGCGGAGGCCGCCGCTTTTCCCTGCCGGCGCTCGCGGGCGTAGGCCAGCGCCCGCTGCGTCGCCGCCTCGGCGATGCCCACGCCCTGCAGCCCGACATTGAGGCGGGCGTTGTTCATCATCGTGAACATGCAGGCGAGCCCGCGATTCGCCTCGCCGATCAGCCAGCCGACGGCGCCGCCGTTGTCGCCGAAGGCCATCGAGCAGGTCGGCGAGGCGTGGATGCCGAGCTTGTGCTCCAGGCCCGAGCAGCGCAGGTCGTTCTCCGACCCGTCGGGGAGCACCTTCGGCACCAGGAACAGCGAGATGCCGCGGGTGCCCGCGGGCGCATCCTTCAGGCGGGCGAGCACGAGGTGGACGATGTTCTCGGCCATGTCGTGGGCGCCGTAGGTGATGTAGATCTTCGAGCCGACGATGCGGTAGCTGCCGTCGCCGGCCGGCTCCGCGCGGGTGCGGATCGCGGCCAGGTCCGAGCCGGCCTGCGGCTCGGTCAGGTTCATCGTCGCGGTCCACTCGCCGGAGACGAGCTTGCCGAGGTAGCGCGCCTTCAGATCCTCCGAGCCGTGCGCCGCCAGCGCCTCGATGCCGCCGGCGGTGAGCAGCGGGCACAGGCCGAAGGCGAGGTTGGCGCCGTTCCACATCTCAGTGCAGGCCGCGTCGAGCACCTGCGGCAGGCCCTGCCCGCCATGGTCCGGGTCGGCGGTGAGCCCGTTCCAGCCGCCGGCGACGAATGTCCTGTAGGCGTCTGCGAAACCCGGCGCCGTAGTGACGACGCCGTCCGCGAGCGTCGCGCCGTGCCGGTCGCCGATGCGGTTCAGCGGGGCGAGCACGTCGGCGGCGAGGCGTCCGGCCTCGGTGAGGATCGCGTCCGCGTCCTCGATGCCGAGCGCGCCCGTGCCGTCGAGCCCGGCGATGTGCTGCAGGGTGAACACCATCTCGGACACGGGTGCGCGGTAGCTCATCGGCTGTTCCTCCCGCCCGGCCCGGTTCGACCGTGCCTCGGCGTCTCGTTTGACGGTCGGCGCGGGGGCACGCTAGGCCCACGCCCTCCGCTGACGGCATACGCCCGAACCGGCCCCGCCGTCACCGCCGGAGATGGTTTATATATGAACGATCTCGCGTCAATCCCCGCCCCGGCCTCGGGCCGGCGCCCGACGGCCCGCCTCCCGGGCGACGGATCGGGCGTGGCGGAGGCGGCGCGCCTGATCCGGGCCGGCGCCTGCGTCGCCTTCCCCACCGAGACCGTCTACGGCCTCGGCGCCGACGCCACCGATGCGGAGGCGGTCGTCGGGATCTTCGCGGCGAAGGCGCGCCCGCGCTTCAACCCGCTGATCGCCCATCTGCCCGGCCGCACCGCCGCCGAGGGTCAGGGCACGTTCGACGACCACGCGCTTCGGCTCGCGGAGGCGTTCTGGCCGGGCCCGCTCACCCTGGTGGTGCCGGCCTCGGGCGGCACCACCGTGTGCGACCTGGCGCGTGCCGGCCTGCCGAGCGTGGCGCTGCGGGTTCCCGCCAACCCGCTCGCCCGCGATCTTCTCGCCGCAATCGGCCGCCCCGTCGCCGCCCCGTCGGCGAATCGCTCGGGCCGGGTCAGCCCGACGCGGGCCGACCACGTGCTCGCCGACCTCGACGGGCGGATCGCGGCCGTGCTCGACGGCGGCGACACCCCGGTCGGGGTCGAATCGACGGTGATCGCCTGCCTCGGCGGCCCGCCGCGGCTGCTCCGGCCCGGCGGCATCACCCGCGCGGCGATCGCGGCCGTGCTCGGGACGGCGTTGGCCGCACCGGCGCAGGACGATGCGGCCCGGCCGATCGGCCCCGGCCTCCTGGCCTCGCACTACGCGCCGCGGGCTGCGTTGCGGCTCGACGCCGAGGTGGTCGAGCCCGAGGAGGCGGTGCTGCTGTTCGGTGCGTCGCGCCCGGTGGGGATCGAGCGCGCGCGCGCGGTCTCGAACCTCTCTCCGCGCGGCGACCTCACGGAGGCGGCGTCCCGCCTGTTCGCCGCCTTGCGCGACCTCGACGCGTCGGGAGCCGCGACGATCGCAGTATGCTGGATCCCCGCCGACGGCCTCGGCGAGGCGATCCTGGACCGGCTCGGACGGGCCGCCGCCCCGCGCTGAAAAAATCTTTCGTCCGGCGTGGAACCGGGGGTCGCGAGGGCTGTTTCCCCATCACGAAGGCCAGTTCAGCCCCCAATGGCCTTTTTCCTTCCAGGCTCGGAGCAATCCGAGCCTTTTTTCTTGCGCTTTTCCGGCAGCGGCGGGCCGAGGCAGCGAACCGCCCCGGCCCTCGACGGCGTCAGCCCGCCAGCTTGGCGGCGATCCCGGCCACGTGCCGGCCCTGGAACTTCGCCCCCTCGAGCTCGATCGCGATCGGCTGGCGCGAGCCGTCGCCGCCGGCGATGGTGCTGGCGCCGTAGGGCGTGCCGCCCGACACCGTTTGCACGTCGCTCATCCCCTTGAACGAGTAGGGAAGCCCGACGATCACCATGCCGTGGTGCAGCAGGACGGTGTGGAAGCTGGTGATCGTGGTCTCCTGCCCGCCATGCTGCGAGCCGGTGGAGGTGAACACCGAGCCGACCTTGCCGACGAGGGCGCCCGTCGCCCAGAGGCCGCCGGTCTGGTCGATGAACTGCTTCATCTGCGCGGCCATGTTGCCGTAGCGGGTCGGCGTGCCGAAGATGATCGCGTCGTAGTCGGCCAGCTCTTCGGGCTTCGCGATCGGGGCCGGCTGGTCGAGCTTGTAATGCGATTGCTTGGCGACCTCCTCCGGCACCAGCTCGGGCACGCGCTTCACGTGCACCTCGGCGCCGGTCTCGCGCGCGCCCTCGGCGGCGGCGTGGGCGAGCTGCTCCACGTGGCCCCAGGACGAATAGTACAGCACCAGGATCTTCGTCATCGTCGGCTTCCGTTCGCATGGCCGGGCGGCGATGCCGGGATCGGCGGCCGCCTCGCGCTCGCCCGAAGATCGTACCCGCCGGGCTTTGCGCAAATGCCCCGATCTGCAAGAACGATCTTGCGTGAATGCAAGGTCGATGGATGGCGACGCCCTGGGACGACTTTCGGCTGGTGAAGGCCATCGCCGACCATGGCGGATTGACCGCGGCCGCCGCACGCCTCGGCATCAACCACTCGACCGCGTTTCGGCGCCTCGCGGCGATCGAGGCGTCCGTCGGCGCACGCCTGTTCGAGCGCTCGCGTGCGGGCTACGCGGCGACGCAGGCCGGGATGGCGATGGTCGAGGCGGCCGGCGCGATGGAGGAGACCGCCGCGCGTTTCGCCCGCGACGTCGCCGGGCGCGCCTCGGAACCGACCGGCCTTCTCCGCATCACCGCGCCGTCGGGCCTGGTCACCGACCTGCTGATGCCGATCCTCGCCGATTTTCGCACCCGTTGCCCGGGGATCCGCCTCGACGTTGTGGTGTCCGACGACGCGCTGAATCTCTCGCGCCGCGATGCCGACGTGGCGGTCCGCGCCAGCAACGACCCGCCGCAGAACCTGTTCGGGCGCCGCCTCTCGACCGTCGGTTGGGCCCTCTACGGCCGCGCCGACGATACGGATCGCGACCCGCGGCGTGCGGATTGGGTGGCGCCGTCGGAGCAGGTCGGCGACGGCAGGTTCCTGCGCTTCGTCGCCGAGCACGGTGACCCGGACCGCATCGTGATGCAGCTGAACACGGTCGCCGGCCTGTGCGAGGCTGTGGAGGCCGGCATCGGCATCGGCCTGCTGCCCTGCCTCAGCGCCGATCGGCAACCAGGTTTGCGCCGGCTGCGGCCACCCGATCCCCACTTCGCCGACGGCCTGTGGATGCTGACGCACCCGGATCTGCGCCATTCGGTGCGGGTCCGGGCCTTCATGGATTTCGTCGGCGATGCGGTCGTCGCGCTGCGCCCGGTCATCGAGGGCCGTACGGCGAACGACGGAACGGCTTAGCCGGGCGGGACGAACCGACGGTCAGCCGGCCTTGATCTCGGTGATCTCGACTTCCTGCCCGTTCACCTCGACGACGTCGCCGACGCTCTTGCCGGTGATCGCTTTGGCGAGCGGGGCGACGTAGGCGATCGAGCCCTTGGCCGGATCGGCCTCGTCCTCGCCGACGATGTGGAAGGTCTGGCGGGTGTCGTCCTCGCGCCGCACGGTCACCGTCGAGCCGAAATGCACGGTGTCGCCCTCGACCGTCTCGACGAGCTGGGCCGTGCCGAGCCGCGTGGTCCAGTAGCGCAGGTCGCGCGTGACGCGGGCGGTATCGGCCTTGTCGTCGGGCGTCAGCTGGGCCTGCTCGGCCTGGAGGCGCGCGACCTCCTGCTCGATCTGCGCGAGCCCCGCCGGGGTGACGAAGTTGGTGTGGGGGGAGATCGGGCGGTCGGGGAGGTCCTCGAAGGCTTCCCCGCCCTCCTTCTCGCGAACGAATGCACTGCTCATGGGTCGAGAATGCCCCGGCTTGCGCCGCGGTTCCGTCCCGAAGCCGACTCATCGCCGGGGCGGTCGGCGTTCGGCGTCGCGCGTCAGCCGATCTCGACCACCGTCCGGCCGCGGATCTTGCCCGAGAGGATGTCGGCTCCGAGCCTGCCGACCTCGGCGAGGCCGACGCGGTTCGTCATCGCCGCAAGCTTCTGCAGGTCGAGCTCGTCGGCCAGCCGCGCCCAGGCGGCGCGCCGCTTCGCCTGCGGCGTGGTCACGCTGTTGATGCCCAGCAGCGACACGCCGCGCAGGATGAAGGGGGCGACCGAGGTCGGCAGGTCCATGCCCTGCGCCAGGCCGCAGGCGGCGACCGCTCCGTCGGCCTTGGTCTGGGCGAGCACGTTGGCGAGCGTCGTCGAGCCGACGGCGTCGACGGCCACGGCCCAGCGCTCCTTGCCGAGCGGCTTGCCGGGCTTGCTGAGCTCGTCGCGGTCGACGATCTCGGCGGCGCCGAGGGACTTGAGATACTCCGCTTCCCCGGCGCGCCCGGTCGAGGCCATCACGTGCCAGCCGGCTCGCGCCAGCAGCGCGACCGCGACCGAGCCGACGCCGCCCGAGGCGCCGGTGACCAGGGCGGGACCGTCCTTCGGGGTCAGGCCGTGGGCGTCGAGCGCCATCAGGCAGAGCATCGCGGTGTAGCCGGCGGTGCCGATCGCCATCGCCTGCTCCGGCGACAGGCCGGCGGGCAGCGGCACCAGCCAATCGCCCTTCACCCGCGCCTTCTCGGCATAGGCGCCCAGATGCGTCTCGCCGACGCCCCAGCCGGTGAGAACCACCGCGTCGCCGGGCTTGTAGTCGGGGTGGTCGGAGGCCTCGACGACGCCCGAGAAGTCGATGCCGGGGATCATCGGGAAACGGCGCACCACCGGCGACGCGCCGGTCATCGCCAGCCCGTCCTTGTAGTTCAGGCACGAATGGGTGACGCGGACGGTGACGTCGCCGTCCATCAGGTCGGCCTCGTCGAAATCGGTGAAGGACAGGCTCTGGCCGGCCTCGCCCTTCTCGATCACCCAAGCCTTGAACCGCGCCATGCTCGCCTCCCGATGCGTTCGGGGGACCTGTGGCGGGAGCGGCGCGAAATCAACCCGCCGGAGGGTCGGGCTCCGGCGGGGCGATGCGGGCGGAGGCTCTCAGTAGCCGTCGTAGAGGCTGCCCGAGGAGAAGCCGAGGCCGACGCCGATATCGGCCGAGCTCGCGCCGGCGATGCCGAGCGCGTCCGGGATCGAGCCGAACCGCGGCCCGCCGTAGCCGACGCCCTGGTAGCCGCCACCGTAGCCGCCCCCGACCGGCACCCAGCCCGAGCGGGCCGGCGCGACGAGGACGCGGCGGCTGACGCTGGCGTATTCCGGCGGGATCGTCTCGGGGATCGACTGGGCCGGCTGCACCAGCACGCGGCGGTGCTCCACCGTGAACTGCGGCGGGGTGGTGACCCAGCAGCCGATCAGCTCGCCGTAGGGCCCGCGCCGGGTCTGCCAGGTCCGGCCGCCGGGCGAGACCATCACCCGCTCCGACACGGTGTCGTAGACCGGCGGCGTGGTGCGGTAGATCGTGCGGGGCGGCCGCACCAGCACGTTCTCCTGCACGGTGTCGAACACCGGCGGGGTCGAGACGTGGCGGTAGCATTCGGAGCCGTAGCAGCCGCCGGCCGAAGCGGGCGATGCGACGAGGACGGCACCGGCGAGGGCGGCCAAGAGCAGGGTGTTTCGGGCGACCGGCGCGGTCATGACGGCTTCCTCTGATACGCGGAACGAAAGGGATGACGCGAAGGGCGCGCACATCTCGACGCTCAAGAGGCCGTCGGGTTGCTGTACAAGCAAGCGCTATCCGAAAGTAGGGTAAAATTAACCCTCGATCCGGAGTACGTAGTTACCGTCTACGTAAGTAAATCCTCGATGAATTGAATTGCAGAATTTTGGTTGTCCTCGAATCCTACGTCTGCCCGGGCTTGAGCTCGTAGAAGATGTGCCGGCCGATGACGTCCATCTTGCGCAGGCGCCGCGACCAGCCCGGCTTGACGTAGTCGGCATGGTAGTGCGTCGCGTCGCCGACCTCGGCGAGGTAGGTGCGCCCCTCGATCACCGACTGCGCGATGCGGGTGGCGGTGGCCCACGAGCCCGAATCGGTGATGCGCAGGGCCTTGCCCTCGCAGGCGAAGGAGAACTGGCAGCCCATGTAGCGGTGTCGGTTCTGGTAAACGACGCCGCAGACGTTCGACGGGTAGAGCCCGCTCTTCACGCGGTTCAGCACCACCTGGGCGACGGCGGCCTGGCCGGCCTCGGGCTCGCTGCGCGATTCGAAGTACACGGCCTCGGCAAGGCAGCGCTGCTCCTTGTCCATGGCGTCCGGCCCGATCAGGTCGGCGTAGCGATGGCGGGCGTCCTCGGGGACCGATTGCGCCACCGGCGGCTCCGTCCGGTCGGTGCGGATGGTGAGGCCCGGCAGCATCAGGCTGGCCGAGGCGACCTCGACCGGCGTCGCGTCGGCCGGCGCCGGCGTCGTCGACGACAGGGCGACCGCGCGCGGCACCGGCGGCGTCGAGCCGTCGTCGCGGCGTTCCTCCGCGGCTTCGGCGATCGCGTCGTCGTCGCCGGGCGTGCCCGTGTCGGCGCGCCCGAGCCCGAGATCGGGGACGGGGACGAAGCCGGCGTCCGGCTCGAGGTCCGGGTTCCAGGTGGCGGTCCCCGGCGTCAGCAGGCCGGTGACGTTGCCGGTGAGGTTGGCGAAGAGCAGCGACGTGCCGGCTTCGCGCAACGATGCCGCGGTGCGCTCGAAGCTCGGGCCCGGCGCGCGCGCCGGATCGCCCTTGCCGCCGCGCTGCACGATCGGGAACACCCGCGCCTCGGCCTTGAGATCGGCCTGCAGCGGCGCGTCGCCGACCCGGCGCCGGGCGCGGACGGCGTCCGCCCGCTCGATGGTGAGGAGGGCGCCGGCGCCGTCGCGGCGCAGGCTCGCGCCGATCAGCACGGTGCCGGCCGGCAGGGCCGGGACCAGGCGTGCGTCGCTCTCGGTCAGCCGGCTCGACCCGAAGCTGGTCTCGGTGCCGGCGCTCGCCGTGAAGGAGACCAGCAGCCCGAGGCCGGCCATCCAGGGCGTGAAGGCGGTGCCGAGCCCGATGAGGCCCCGTCCGCGTCGTCCTCGTCTCGTGCCCACGCCGAACCGACCCGTACTGGAAAAGCCACGCCCGACGATCCTCCCGGCTGGTTCCGGTACGAGGATGGCGGTCGCGGATTTATCGCGCGGTATGGTTGCGGAGGGGTTAAAGGCGCCCGATCGACGGTTGCCCTCAGGCGGCGCGGACGACCGCGATGTCGAAGGTCGGGCCGTGCGGGCCCATGCGCTCGCGCATGGTGATGCGGTCGTCGGGCGTCAGGGTCCCGAGCGGCACGTCCCGGTCCGGCAGCACCACCGTCGTCGCCTTGTTGAGGTGGACCAGCACGTGGCGCTTCATCGGCAGCGAGGCCGCGGCCCAGGCCTTCAGCTGCCCGTAATACGGCTCGCGCGTCCACGCCTTCGGCTGGCCGGGGTCGACCTGCACGTTCATGTTGCGGTTCACCGGATCGAGGCTAAGCACCATCTTGGCGCGGTCGGGCTTCCACTCGGGGCCGAGCCAGCTCTCCGTCATCCACAGGCAGTGGAAGGCGCGGCAATGGTCGGGCCGGTCGGCGTGGATCGCGCAGCCGCGCCCTGCCCGGGTGTGGCGGCACCATTGCCCGGCGACGCTCTCGACCGCGGGCACGTCGTAGACCTTGCAGCACAGCGTGCAGGCGCCGCAGGCGCGGCCGGGGGCCGGCATCGCGACGATGGTGGCGGGATCGAGCATCGCGTCGAGGCTTCGCGGTTACGAAAGGGGCCCGGCCGAGGCCGCGCGGTTCTGCCGGGGTACCTGAGCCCGCATCGGGTCGGTAGTGTGGCGGGCCTACGCGCCACAGCACCGGATCGCCCGCATGCTCTCGAACCTCGCCGTCCGCGACGTCGAAACCCTGATCCACCCCTACACCAATCTCGATGCGCACCGGGGCGCCGGGCCGCTGGTGCTCGAGCGCGGCGAGGGCGTCCACGTCTACGACACGGAAGGCCGCCCCTACATCGAGGGCATGGCGGGGCTGTGGTGCACGGCGCTCGGCTACTCCAACGGCGAGCTCGTCGAGGCCGCCCGCGCGCAGATGGGCAAGCTCCCGTTCACCCACCTGTTCTCCGGCCGCAGCCACGATCCGGCGATCGAGCTGGCCGAGGTGCTGAAGGAGCTGATGCCGGTCCCGACCTCGAAGATCTTCTTCACCTCGTCGGGATCGGAGGCGAACGACACGCAGGTCAAGCTGGCCTGGTACCTGAACAATGCGCTGGGCCGGCCGAAGAAGAAGAAGATCATCGGGCGCCAGCGCGGCTATCACGGCGTCACCATCGCCACCGCCTCGATGACCGGGCTGCCGGCCAACCACACCGACTGGGACCTGCCGCTGCCGGGCTTCCTCCATGTCGGCTGCCCGCACGTCTACCGGTTTGCCGAGCCCGGCGAGACGGAGGCGGCGTTCTCGCAGCGGCTGGCCGACGAGCTCGAGGCCACGATCCTGCGCGAGGGGCCGGAGACGGTGGCCGCCTTCGTCGCCGAGCCGGTGATGGGCGCCGGCGGCGCCATCGTCCCGCCGGAGGGCTACTTCGCGGCGATCCAGGCGGTGCTCGCCCGCTACGACGTGCGCTTCATCGCCGACGAGGTGATCTGCGGCTTCGGCCGCCTCGGCACCTGGTTCGGCAGCGAGGCGCTGGGGATGCGGCCGGACACACTCTCCTTCGCCAAGGCCCTGACCTCGGGCTACGTGCCGCTCGGCGGCGTCTCGATCGACGAGCCGCTCTACGAGGCGATGCGCGAGCAGAGCCGGAAGATCGGCACCTTCGGGCACGGCACCACCTATTCCGGCCACCCGGTCGCCTGCGCCGTCGCCCTGAAGACCATCGAGATCTACAAGCGCGAGCGCATCGTCGAGGGCGTGGCGGCGAAGGCGCCGCACTTCCAGGCGCGGCTGTCCGCGTTGGCCGAGCACCCGATCGTCGGCGAGGCGCGCGGCCTCGGCCTGATCGGCGGGCTCGAGATCGTCGCCGACAAGGCCTCGCGCCGGCAGTACGAGCCGAAGGCCGGGGTGGCCGCCCGCTGCGTCGCCTTCGCGCAAGCGGAAGGGCTGATCGTGCGCTTCCTGATGGGCGACCGCATCGCCGTCTGCCCGCCGCTGATCATCACCGCGGACGAGATCGACGCCCTGTTCGACCGCCTGACACGGGCGCTCGACCGGACCGCGGCGTGGATCCGCGCCGAAGGGCTGGAGGCGATGCCATCCCTCTAGCACCGTACTGCGCCCCCTGGAATGCTGCGACGCGGCAGCGCTTTCTTAAGCCTGCGTTCATCCCGGCTGCACCCTTATCGTTCATCCGCCGGCTCAGGACCCGGGGGATGATCTCGAATCGCCCGCCACCGCCCTGGAGCGGCGTGGGGGCACGAAGCGACGGCGCGACCGTCACGCGAACGACCACAGGACGCAAACCCATGTACGCCCCCGATGCGATGCAAGGTTCGGAGATGCAGGCCCAGGCTCACGAGCCCGAGCGCCGGCAGATGGACCAGGCCGAGGCCCGCTACGGCTTCCGTCCCCTCGCGCTTCCGGCGCTCGCCGCCGCCGCCCACTCGGTGAAGCCGGCCGGCAAGGTCGCCCCGCGGACCAACCGCAAGGGCGTGCTCGGCATCGTGCACGAGGATGCGCCGATCGACTGACCGATCGCGCGAACCGCCCCGTTCCCGACGGTTCGGTTCAGACTTTCTCGACGGGTTCGCGTCATCGTCGCCCGCTCCCAGCCCGCGCCGCGCTTTCGCCGGAGTGCCGCGCTAGGAGCGCCCGACAGACGCGAACCCGAGGCTTCCATGCTGATCCTGCCGAGCCGCAGGCAGGTCCTGACCGGAATCGGCGGCACCTTCGCTGCGGCGGGGCTTTCGACCGGCGCCTACGCCTTCGGCGTCGAGCCGCTGCATCGCCTCGTGGTGACCCGCTACGCCCCGCGCCTGCTGGATTGGACGCCGGGGCTCGCCCTCAAGGTCGCGGTGCTCGCCGACTTCCACGTCTGCGAGCCGTTCATGCCGCTCGACCGCGTCGCCGAGATCGTCGACGCGACGAACGCGCTGTCGCCCGACCTGATCCTCATGCTCGGCGACTATCCGGCCGCCGGCCGCATCGCCTGGAAACGCGTGCCGCTGCCCGAGTTCGCGCGGCTCGTTGCGGGCCTGCGCGCGCCGCTCGGCACCTACTCGATCCTTGGCAATCACGATTGGTGGGACGACGCGGCCGCTCAGGCGGCCCGCGGCGGCGTGCCGGAAGCACGCCGCGTGCTTCAGGCGGTCGGCATCCCGGTGATGGAGAACGACGCGCTGCGCCTTTCCAAGGACGGGCACCCGTTCTGGATCGCGGGGCTGGGCGACCAGCAGCCGTTCCTGGTCTTCGACGACGACAGCGGTCGCGACGACCTGCCCGCGACGATGGCCAAGGTGACCGACGCGGCGCCGGTGATCCTGATGATCCACGAGCCGGACGCCTTCGTCGACGTGCCGGAGCGGGTGTCGCTGACGCTTGCTGGGCACACCCATGGCGGCCAGATCCGCCTGCTCGGCCGTTCGCCGGCGATCCGCCCGATCCACGGGCACGACTATTCCTACGGCCACGTCGTCACCGACGGGCGCCACATGATCGTCTCGGGCGGGTTCGGCGTCAGCCGCATCCCGGTCCGCCTCGGCGTGCCGCCCGAGATCGTTCTGCTCGAGCTCGGGTCGAGCCCGGCGCCCACCGCCTGAGCGGCGAGACGCCTCACGCGCCGGCGCTGGCCGTTTCGCGCACGCACGCTACGTTCTCGGCATGCGCGCGCTCCTCGTCGGCCTCATCCTCGCCCTGCCCGTCCCGGCGCTCGCCGACGAATGCGGCGACCTGATCGACAAGGTCGCCAAGGCGACGACGGCGAGTCCCGGCAACCGCAGCGCCGACTTCGCCAACTTCACGGCCGGCGACGGCACCACCCTGACGCTGTCCTGCGGCGGCCCGCAGCTCTCGTCGGTCGGCGCGCAGTTCCGCGGCGACGCCCCGCCCGACGGCTACTACGCCCTGTTCGGCAAGGCCGGCCACGCCGTCACCGGCATCGCGGCCGACGTGATCGAGGCGGCGGCCCACAAGGCCCGCGAGGCGGCGAGCCGCCTGCGCCACAGCAACGTCGACGCCGGCGGCGCCCGCATCACCTGCTCCGTCTCGGGCACCGACAAGGGCCCCCTGACGATGTGCGCCGTGATCGAGCACAGCGACCGGAGCTGAGCGCGGAGGGCCGCCTCAATCGGCCGCCTGCTCCAACGTGCGGGCGACCCACTTGTTGAGGCTGATTCCGGCCCGGCGTGCCGACGAGACCAGCGCGCGATGCAGGCCCGGCTCGACGCGCACCACGAACTGCCCGGAAAAGGCCTTCTCCGGCTCTTCCCCGCGCTCGGCGCAGAAGGCTAGGTAATCCTCGACGCTGTCGGCGAGCGCCTGCTTCAGCTCGTCGACGGACCGGCCCTGGAACGTGATCACGTCGCGGAGATCCAAGACCTCGCCGTGAAAGATATCGGCTTCCGCATCGTATTCGACGGAGGCTTCGTAGTTCCGATACTGCATCGTCGTCATGGCGTGACTCCAGCCTCGATCAGGAAGCGTCGCACCGACTTGACCGCGCCCTTGTCCGTCTCCTTCTGCGGATGAGGCCGGTGAAACACCGCCCGCACCCCGTGCAGGGCCACCCGGATCCGCGACCCGCGGCCTTCCGTGATCTCCGCGCCGCACGCGCTCATCAGGGACTCGATGTCGGACCAGACGACACCCGAGCACACGGGGTCGGCGAAGATCGCCGCCAGCGTCGTCCGATGCCGTCCGCCGAGCTTCATATGATATCAGCAGCCAGTATCACAAGACGTGCCTTCGCGGTGCGGTCGACGACCCGCACCTCGTTGCCTCCCGCCCTCAGAGCGGGATGTTGTCGTGCTTCTTCCAGGGCTGCTCCATCTCCTTGGTGCGCAGCATGCCCAGCGCCCGCGCGATGCGCTTGCGGGTGGAATGCGGCATGATCACCTCGTCGATGTAGCCGCGCTCGGCCGCCACGAACGGCGACAGGAAGCGGTCCTCGTACTCGCCGGTGCGCGCGGCGATCTTGTCGGTGTCGCCGAGCTCGCTGCGGAAGATGATCTCGACGGCGCCCTTGGCGCCCATCACCGCGATCTGCGCGGTCGGCCAGGCGTAGTTCAGGTCGGCGCCGACGTGCTTGGAGGCCATCACGTCGTAGGCGCCGCCGAAGGCCTTTCGCGTGATGATCGTCACCAGCGGCACCGTCGCCTGGGAGTAGGCGAACAGCAGCTTGGCGCCGTGCTTGATCAGGCCGCCGTATTCCTGCGCGGTGCCCGGCAGGAAGCCCGGAACGTCGACGAAGGTCACGATCGGGATCGAGAAGGCGTCGCAGAAGCGCACGAAGCGGGCGGCCTTGCGCGAGGCGTCCGAGTCGAGGACGCCCGCCAGCACCATCGGCTGGTTGGCCACGAACCCGACCGTGCGGCCCTCGATCCGGCCGAAGCCGGTCATGATGTTGCGGGCGTAGGCCGCCTGGATCTCGAAGAAGTCGCCCTCGTCGACGACCCGGCGAATCAGCTCGCCCATGTCGTAGGGCTTGTTCGGGTTGTCCGGGATCAGCGTGTCGAGCGACTTGTCGAGCCGCAGCGGGTCGTCGAAGCTCTCGATCTCCGGCACGCCGTCGATGTTGTTGGCCGGGAGGAAGTCGAGCAGCCGGCGGATCTGGAGGATTGCCTCGACGTCGTTCTCGAACGCGCCGTCGGCGATCGACGACTTCGTGGTGTGGACCTTGGCCCCGCCGAGCTCTTCCGCGGTGACGACCTCGTTGGTGACGGTCTTCACCACGTCGGGGCCCGTGACGAACATGTAGCTCGTGTCGCGGACCATGAAGATGAAGTCTGTCATCGCCGGCGAGTAGACGTCGCCGCCCGCGCACGGCCCCATGATCACCGAGATCTGCGGGATGACGCCGGACGCCGCGACGTTGCGCCGGAACACCTCGCCGTAGCCGCCGAGGGCCGCCACGCCCTCCTGGATGCGCGCGCCGCCGGCATCGAAGATGCCGATGATCGGGGCGCGCATCTTCAGGGCCATGTCTTGGACCTTGATGATCTTCTGCGCGTGCGTCTCGGAGAGCGAGCCGCCGAACACGGTGAAGTCCTTCGAGAACAGGAACACGGTGCGGCCGTTGACCGTGCCCCAGCCGGTGACGACGCCGTCGCCGGGGATCTTCTGCTTCTCCATTCCGAAATCGGTCGAGCGGTGCTGCACGAACATGTCGAACTCTTCGAACGACCCGTGGTCGAGCAGGAGCTCGATGCGCTCGCGCGCCGTGAGCTTGCCGCGCTTGTGCTGGGCGTCGACCCGCTTCTCGCCGCCGCCGAGGCGGGCGAGCGACCGGCGCTCCTCGAGCTTTTCCAGAATGTCCTTCATGGGTCGAGCGGTCCTGCCTCGGGCGTCGGAAGAGTCTTGTCTTGCCTAAGCTGGCCGAGGAGGCCGGCCCGCTCAAGCTTCGAAGCGCCTTAGCACGCGGTTCCGCGCCGGGGAATTGAACCTGATTTGGCGAGGCGACAAGGCGAATTTTCCGGTGCGCGACCGCTCCGGCAAAGCCTGGCCCGCCACCTCGCCGGGCGCGCCAGCGCGACCACTTCGCTCAGCGCGCGAGCGCCGCCACCTCGGCCGCGGCCAGGAACTCGACCTTGCGTCCGGCGAGCCGGGTCGCGGCATCCTCGTCGGCGCCCCAGACGGCAGCCTGGTAGGTCTCGTCGACATGGGCCGCGTCCCAACCCTCCTCCGCGGTGAGGCGGCCGGCGAGCACTGCCAGCGCGATCAGCAGAGAGCCGCCCAAGGTCGTCAGGGTGTGGAAGGCGGCGAGCCGGAACGGGTCGTCGATCGCCGACACCGCCCGGCGCAGGGCCGCGACCGAATCCTCCGGCTGCGCGACGTGCATCACGCCCTCGCTCAGGATCAGCCGGGCGCCCAGCGCCTCGCGCGCCCACGCGACGATCGGGTCCCAGGCTTCGGCTTGCGCCGCGACCAGGCGCTCGGGCGAGCCGGCGCGATAGGCGACGAGGTCGGTGCCGGCGTAGAGCCACAGATCCTCGGCCACCGCCGCCATGCGCGGGGCGACGCCGTCGATCGCGGTGTTGATCAGCCGGGTAAACGGCATCCTGGCCGGATCGATGGTCTCGCCCTGCGCCGCCCACTCGGCGGCGAGGCGCTCGGCCAGCGCCCGCGTCGGCGCCGCCAGCGGGTTGCGCGCCGGCGTGTTGGCCGGGCGTCCGTCCAGCGTCAGGCGGAAGCCGCCCGCGCCCTCCGCGAACCCGGTCTCCTTGTAGAAGCGCTTCGGCAGCACCGGCTTGCCGTGGTCGCGCACCGCCCGCATCGGGTCGGGGCGCGGGGTGTCGGAGGGCTGGCCCAGCCAGTCTTGCGTGACGTCGTCGCTCATGGTTCGGAGATAGGCGATCGGGTGCGGTTTCGCGAGCCCGATCAGCCGCCGGACCCGTCCCGGAACAGGTCGCCGAGAGCCGAGGCCGTGTCCACGACAGTCACGGCGCCGGCGCCGAACAGGGCGCCGGCGGCATGATAGCCCCAGGCGACGCCGATGGCCGCGGCGCCCGCCGCCACCGCCATCGCCATGTCGTAGCTGGTGTCCCCGACCATCACGGTCGCCGACGGGCCGACGCCCGCCTCCGCCATCGCCTGGAGCAGCATCGCGGGATCGGGCTTCGAGGGTGCGTCGTCGGCGGTCTGGGTGGTGGCGAACCACCCTTCCCAGCCGTTGAAGGCGACGAGGTGGTCGACGCCGCGCCGCGACTTGCCGGTGGCGATGCCGAGCCGCACGTCGTCGCGGGCGTGCAGCCGCGCGATCAGCTCGCCCATGCCGGGAAACAGCGGCTCCTCGTAGTCCGGGTCGAGCCGGAGGGCGTTGAACGCACGCTTGTAGCTCTCGGACAGCTCGGCGACCGGGCCGTCGTCCCCGACGAGGCGCCGGAACGCCTGCGGCAGCGAGAGGCCGACCACGGAGAGCGATTCGGCGCGGCTCGGCGCCGGAAGCCCATTCTCGGCGAACGCCGTGCCCTGCGCGGCGACGATCAAATGCTGGCTGTCGACCAGGGTGCCGTCGACGTCGAAGACGACGAGCTTCACGTGCCGGGACGGCAGGGCCGCCTCACGGCCTGCGCTCCGCGGGAGCCGGCGCCGATGGCGTCGGCGGGGCCGACGCGGGCGCCGTCGCGGGAGCCGATGCGGCCGTCGGGGCCGCCTGCTGCTGCGCCGCCGACGGGGTGCGCGGCCGCTCGTAGCCGAGCTTGCACCGGATCAGGAATCGGCGCCGCCTGCCGCCGTGGAGCGCGCGCGCATGCGAGGCGCGGTTGCACGCGGCGTACGAACGCCGCCGCTTGTCGCCGCTGCGGGCGCTGGGCGGCCCCGCGCGGCCCAGCGACGGCTGCGCCTGCGCGCTCGGGGGCGCCGCGGGCGCGGCCGTCGCCAGCGTCTCGGGGCCGAGCAGGCCGAGGGCGGCGAGGCAGGCCAGCGTCGTGAGCTTCATGTCGATCAGGTCTCACCACGAGGGTCGATGTCGGCCGGGTGCCCAGGGCGGATGGCCGCCGGCCCAATGCACTTCGAGGATATGAGCCTCGTGGGGCGGTTGCCAACCCTCGCGGCCCGCGCGGTGCACGACGGCCGGGCGCCGCCGCGATCACGAACGCTTGGCCTCACGCCTCCGGCGCGTCGACGATCGGGTCGTAGCGCGCGGCATCGAAACCGAGCAGGTTCCAGCTCTGGGCCATGTGCGGCGGCAGCGGCGCGCTCACGTCGATCGGCTTGCCGGTGCGCGGATGCGGGATCACGATCCGGCGGGCGAGCAGGTGGAGCCGGTTCTGGATGCCGCCGGGCAGCGCCCAGTTCTCGACCGAGAAGTATTTCGGGTCGCCGACGATCGGATGCCCGATATGGGCGGCATGCGCCCGCAATTGGTGCGTCCGCCCGGTCACCGGCTTGAACGACAGCCACGACACCTTCTGCGCCGCCTGGTCGACGGTGGCGTAGTAGGTCAGCGCGTGGGTGGCGCCCTCCTCGCCGTGCTGGGCGATCCGCATGCGGGCGTCGGCATCGGTCGGCTCCTCCTTGACGAGGTAGGTCGAGACCCGGCCCTGCGGCGTGCGCGGCACGCCGGCGGTGAGCGCCCAGTAGATCTTCCGGGCCGCCCGCGAGCGGAAGCTCTTGGCGAGCGTCGCCGCCGCGACCCGGGTCTTGGCGACGATCAGGCAGCCGGCGGTGTCCTTGTCGAGGCGGTGGACGAGGCGCGGCTTCTGCCCGTCTGGGCCGGCCAGCGCCTCGAGCAGCCCGTCCACGTGCCGGACGGTGCCCGAACCGCCCTGGACCGCCAGGCCGAACGGTTTGTTCAGCACCATCATGTCCGCGTCCTCGTAGAGGATCAGCGAGCGGATGAACTCGGCGTCGTTCTGGTCCCGCACCGGGTTGCGCGGCCGGTCGGCGGGCTGGTCGAGCTTGAGCGGCGGCACCCGCACCGCCATGCCCGGCTCGAGCCGGTCGTTGGGCTTGGCGCGCTTGCCGTCGACCCGCAGCTCGCCCTTGCGGACGATGCTCTGGACCCGGGCGAAGGGCAGCTGCGGGAACCGCGCGGTGAGGAAGCGGTCGATCCGCATCCCGGCCTCGTCGGTCTCGACGGTCAGCGTCTGCACGCCGGACGCCAGCGTCGCCGAGGCCGCCGCGCGCTGCTGGCGCCGGGTCGGTCCCTCGGCGAGGGGCGCCGGCATCTCGTCGGCCGGCCGCGGACGGGTCGCCCGCGCGATCGCCGGCTTGGTACGGGACGCCTCGGCGCGGGTCTGCTCCGTCGAGGCGTGCTCCTCCGGCGCCGGGCGCCGCGGCGCGCGGGCAGGCCGGGGGGCCGGCTCGGCCCCCTCGACCTCGCCCCAGGGCGACCGTCCGGTCGCGTCGTCGCCGCGAAGCTGCGCGGCGCGCTGGGCCGCGTCCAGCGCCGAGCTGCGCGGACCGGTGCCGGCGCGCTCGGGCCGGCCGAATCGCGGCTTCCCGGGACCGCCGGCGCGGGGGCCGCGGCTCGCGCTCTTGCCGAAGGCGGCCTTTCCGGCCGCGGCTTTGCCGGCCGCGGACTTCGCGGCGGGCGGACGGCCGGAGCCCTTGCCGACGGTCTTGCCTGCGCCCTTGTCCGGGCCCCGGCCGGAGCCTTTCCCGGCCGAGCCGCCGCCGCGTGGTGGATTGCCTGTCATGCGAGGGCGTTAGCACCCGCCCGCGGCGGCGACAATTCGCCCTCGCCGCACGGCAGGCCGGCGTCGCGGCTCAGGCCGCCCGGCGGATCGCCTCGATGGTGAGACCGATGCCGACCGAGCCGAAGGTGTCGCCCTCGACGACGCGGGCGCCGGGCAGGCAGGACGTCAGACCTTGGCGGACATGCGGCAGGCCGGTGGAGCCGCCGGTGAGGAACAGCGAATCGATCCGGTCCGCGCGCAAGCCCGCCTGGGCGAGGCAGCGCCCAACCCGCTCGGAGATCCGCACCGCCAGCGGTTCGGTGTGGGACACGAGGGCCGTCCGGTCGACCGAGGCCGCCAGGCCCGGCTCGACCCAATCGAGATCGACCTCGGAGGCGCCGTCGTTCGAGGCGGCGATCTTGGCGCCCTCGACGGCGATGGCGAGCGAATGCCCGCGCTCCAGCTCGACCACCGTGCGCAGGCGCTCGACGAGGTCCGGACGCGCGCCGTCGCGGATGATCTCGGCGATCTCGCGCAGGGTCTTGGCGTTGTAGAGCCGGTTGATGCTCGACCACGTGGCGAGGTCGTGGAAATAGGCGTTCGGCACCGAGAGCTCGGGGCGCTTCATCGGGCTGCCGAGGCCGAGCAGCGGCATCACCGTGCCGAGGCTGAGGAAGCGGTCGAAGTCGGTGCCGCCGATGCGGACGCCGTCGTTGGCGAGGATGTCGTCGGCCCGCTCCGCCTTGGCATGCCGCTCGGGCGACAGCCGCACGATCGAGAAGTCCGAGGTGCCGCCGCCGATGTCGGCGATCAGCGCGATCTCCTCGCTGCGGACGCTCTGCTCGTGGTCGAGCGCCGCGGCGATCGGCTCGTACTGGAACGAGACGTGGCGGAAGCCGATGCTCTCGGCGATCTCGCGGAGGGTGTCCTCGGCCCGGCGGTCGCCCTCGGCGTCGCCGTCGACGAAGTGGACCGGGCGCCCGTGCACCACCGTGTCGAAGGTCTCGCCGGCCGCGGTCTCGGCTCGCGCCTTCACCGCGGCGAGGTAGCGCCCGATCACGTCGCGGAAGCGCACGCGCTCGCGCCCGACCGGGGTCGTCTCCACGATCAGGCCGGAGCCCAGCACCGACTTGAGGCTGCGCATCATCCGGCCCGGCGTGCCCTCGACATAGGCCTCGGTCGCCGCCCGGCCGATCACCGCCTCGCGGTTCGGCTCGAAGAAGATCGCGCTCGGGATGGTGACGTGGCGCCCCTCCAGCGGGACAAGGCGCGGACCCGGCGCGGCGCGGTGTCCGAGGGTCGTGTTCGACGTGCCGAAATCGAGGCCGCAGGCCGCCATCGGGTCTTTGTCTTTCGCGAAGGGTCGGGGGGCGGGTGCCCTACAGGCTGGCGGGCCCCCGGTCCAGCGTTCACAGCCAGCGCGGTGCGAGGAAGATCGCGAGCGCGGCCAGCAGCCATGCACAAAGCCCGCCGAGGAGGGCGACGCGATGGTCGCAGAACCCGCCGAGCCACCACGCCACGGCGAGGAAGACGAGGTAGGCGGGAATCGTGCGGACGCCCGCGAGGCAGGTCTCGCGGAAGGCGCCGGCCTCGCCCTTCGCCCCGACCGCGAGCAGCGCGATGATCGCGAAGGTCGGCGCCAGCGGCAGGATGCCGGGCAGGACGTTGCCGCGGCGCGAGGCCAGCACGATCGCCATCGTCACGAGGCCGCCGGCCACGCCTTTCAGGAGGACGTCCATGCCGGCGCTCATCCCTCCTCGCGCCGCGCTTTCCGAAGCTGCTCCCAGTGGGCGAGCCGGTCGCGGTAGCGGCTCTCCATGCCGCGGTCGGTCGGCGCGTAGAGGTGCTGGCGGCCAAGCCGTTCCGGCCAGTAATCCTGCCCCGAGAACGCCTCCGGCTCGTCGTGGTCGTAGCGGTAGCCCTCGCCGTAGCCGAGCCGTTTCATCAGCTTGGTCGAGCCGTTGAGGATGGTGCGCGGCGGCGGCAGCGAGCCGTGCTCCTTGGCGATGCGGGTCGCGGCCTTGTAGGCCTCGTAGGCGGCGTTCGATTTCGGGGCGCAGGCGAGGTAGATCACCGCCTGCGCCAGGGCGAGCTCGCCCTCGGGGCTGCCGAGGAAGTCGAACGCGTCCTTGGCGGCGGTGGTGATCACCAGCGCCTGCGGGTCGGCGAGCCCGATATCCTCCACCGCCATCCGCACCAGCCGGCGGGCGATGAACAGGCGGTCCTCGCCGCCGTCGAGCATGCGGCAGAGATAGTACAGGGCCGCGTCCGGGTCCGAGCCGCGCACCGTCTTGTGCAGCGCGCTGATCAGGTTGTAGTGGCCCTCCTGCGCCTTGTCGTAGATCGGCGCGCGGCGCTGGACGAGCGTCTGCAGCACCTCCGCGTCGAGGATCTCGTCGGGCTTGGCGGAGCGCCAGACCTCCTCGCACAGGGTCAGCGCCGCGCGCCCGTCGCCGTCGGCCATGCGCACGAGCACGCCGCGCGCCTCCTCGGTGAGCGGCAGCGCCTGGCCCGTCAGGTCCTCCGCCCGCGCGATCAGCTTGGCGATGGCGCCGTCGTCGAGCGCGCGGAACAGCAGGACGCGGGCGCGCGACAGCAGCGCTGCGTTGAGCTCGAAAGACGGGTTCTCGGTGGTCGCCCCCACGAGCGTCACCGTCCCGTCCTCCATCACCGGCAGGAAGGCGTCGAGCTGCGCCCGGTTGAAGCGGTGGATCTCGTCGACGAAGAGCAGCGTCCCCTGCCCCGTCGCCCGGCGCTTGCGCGCGGCCTCGAACACCTTGCGCAGGTCGGGCACGCCGGAGAAGATCGCCGAGATCTGCTCGAAATGCAGGTCGGTCTCGTGCGCGAGCAGGCGCGCCACCGTCGTCTTGCCGGTGCCGGGCGGTCCCCAGAACACCAGCGAGCCGAAGGTCCGCCCACGCAGCAACCGCGTCAGCGCGCCGTCCGGGCCGGTGAGGTGATCCTGGCCGACGACCTCGGCGAGCGTGCCGGGCCGGAGCCGGTCGGCGAGCGGGCGGGGCGCCGACGCATCGAGGCCGGCGGTTGCGAACAGGTCGGGCATGCCGGCATCAACACCCTGCGCCCCTCCCTCGGCAAGGGCCGCCGAACGTCGGGTCGGCCTGATTCGAGCGGCCGGGATCGGCGCCGACGCGGGCGCGTGTGCCCGACGAAGGGCGAAAGGCTCCATTTACCCCCGCGACCGAAGTCTTCGTCCGGCGTCCGCCAAACGAGCCGCGCCGCCTGCCGCCGCCAGGACGCGTGAGACTCCCTTAAGCTCGCCCGTGCTCAGGGTGAGACCGATCGGGGGGACGGTTCATGATCGGAAAACGCGGCAGCTGGGGCGAAGGAGAGCTTTACGAGGTTCTCTGCTTGCTGATGATCGGTGCGTGTTTATGGGTCATCGGAATTCAATTTGAGGTTTTCTCCTGGCTCAATGCTTTCGTCCAGGCGCACCAGCTCTCCAACGAGTTCATGCTCGTGGCGCTGATGGGGATGGCGGTGTTCGTCGCCAGCCTGCGGAAGTCCCTGCTGCTGCGGGTGGCGATGCGCGAGCGCGACATCACCGCCGCCGAGGCCGAGGCGGTGGCACGCCACGACGTCCTGACCGGGCTCGCCAACCGCCGCCTGTTCCTGGAGACGCTGGAGCGCCGCAGGGCGGCCGCGACCCTGGTCCCGACCCAGGCGGTGCTCCTGGTCGACCTCGACCGCTTCAAGCCGGTCAACGACATCTACGGGCACGCGGCCGGCAACGCCGTGCTGTGCGCCGTCGCCGAGCGCCTGTCCGCCCTGACGCCCGACGCCGGCCTCGCGGCCCGGCTCGGCGGCGACGAGTTCGCCCTGCTCGTGCCGCTCGACGGCGGCAGCGACGGCCTGACCCGGCTCGCGCAAGGGTTGATCGCGGCGATCGCGGCGCCGATCCAGTGGCAGGGCAACGAGCTGAAGGTCGGCGCGACCATCGGCATCGCCCTGATCTCGGCCGACCAGGCGGATGCCGACGTGGTTCTGCATGCCGCCGACCTCGCGATGTACCAGGGCAAGAAGGACGGCCGCGGCGTGTTCCGCGTGTTCAAGAGCGCGATGGACATCGAGCTCAAGGCGCGGGCCCAGCTCGAGAGCGAGCTTCGCGAGGCGATCGCGAGCGGCGCGATCGAGCCGTACTACCAGCCGGTGGTGACGCTGCCGGAGAAGACGCTGGTCGGCGTCGAGGTGCTGGCCCGCTGGCGGCACCCGGTCCGCGGGCTGCTCGCGCCGGCCTGCTTCATCGGGATCGCGGAGGAGACCGGCCTCATCGCCGAGCTCAGTATGAAGCTCCTGCGCCAGGCCTGCCTCGACGCCCGGGACTGGCCGCCCCATTTCCAGCTTGCGGTCAACATCGCGCCGCAGCAGTTCCAGGACCGCTGGCTGTGCGAGCGCATCCTCGCGATCCTGACCGAGACCGGCTTCTCCCCGAGCCGCCTTGAGGTCGAGATCACCGAGACGGCCCTGGTGCAGGACCTGGAGGCGGCCCGCACGACCCTGACCTCGCTGCAGAACCTCGGCGTGCGCATCGCCCTCGACGACTTCGGGACCGGCTATTCCAGCCTTTACCACCTGCGCGAGCTCAAGTTCGACAAGCTGAAGATCGACCGCACCTACGTCGACACCATCACCATGAGCGCCGAGCGGGCCAAGCTCGTCGACGCGATCATCAAGCTCGGCGCCAGCCTCGGGCTGGTCACCACCGCCGAGGGGATCGAGACCGATGCCAGCGTCGACTGGCTTTCCGACCAGGGCTGCGACTACGGCCAGGGCTACCTGTTCGGCGCCCCGATGCCGAAGGACGCGATCACCGCGCTGATCGGCAAGCCGCTCGAGGAGATCCAGGCCACCGCCATCGCGTTCCAGGCGGCCTGAGGCCGGGATCGCGTCCGGGCCGGTCTGGCCTCAGCCGCCGAACATCGAGGTCAGCACCTCGCCGTTGCGGTTGATCGCGATCTCCCAGGCGCTCTGCACGGTGCGGGTGGCGCGCTCGACGTCCTTCGTCGTCGAGACCGGCTGCCCGTTGATCGAGACCAGCATGTCGCCCTTCTGCAGGCCGGCGCGCGCCGCGATCGAATTCTCGTCGACCGCCTGCACCGCGACCCCGTCGACGGGGAAGTCCGTCAGCATCTCCTCGGCGACGGCCGGCGAGGTGTTGATCAGCGTGGCGCCGAAGAACGGCGAGCGCGTGCGGACCTTCAGCACGTCGCGCGGCCGCGTCTCGGGCGCCGGCGTCAGCTTGACCGGGAGCGTGCTGCGGCTGGTGCCGCGCAGGATGCCGAACTTGGTCTGGCCGGTGATGCCCTTGAGCGCGAAGCGGTAGCCGAAGGCTTCCGGGTCGTCGACGCTCAAGCCGTCGACCGTCAGGATCAGGTCGCCGCGCTTCAGCCCCGCCTCGTCCGCTGGGCTCTTGGCCTGCAGGCTCGCCACCAGCACGCCGGTCGGATGGTCGAGGCCCATGCTCTCGGCGATGTCCGGCGTCACGCTCTGCACCCGCGCGCCGAGCCAGGGCCGCCGCACGGTGGTGGCGCCGTTCTTGGCGGTCTCGACCACCGCCTTGACCATGCTGGCGGGGATCGCGAAGCCGATGCCGTGGCTGCCGCCCGACTGCGAGTAGATCGCGGTGTTGATCCCCATCAATTGCCCGCGCAGGTCGACCAGCGCCCCGCCGGAATTGCCCGGATTGATCGCGGCGTCGGTCTGGATGAAGAACTGGTAGTCCGACGAGCCGACCTGGGTGCGCGCCAGCGCCGAGACGATGCCCTGCGTCACCGTCTGGCCGACGCCGAACGGGTTGCCGATCGCCATCACGAAGTCGCCGACCTCCAGGCTCTCCGAGTCGCCGAACGGCATCGGGATCAGCCCGCCGGTCGGGTTGGTGATCCGCACCACGGCGAGATCCGTGCGCGGGTCGCGCAGCACGATCGTTGCCTCGAACTCGCGCCGGTCGGCCAGCGAGACGCGGACCTCGTTCATGTTGTCGATGACATGATTGTTGGTGATGATCAGCCCCGACGCGTCGACGATGACGCCGGAGCCGAGGGATTTCTGCGCCCGCTCGCCCGGGGCGCCGCCCTGCCCGCGGCCGCCCTCCGCGCCGAAGAACCGGCGCATGAACTCGTCCATGGCACTGGTGCGGGCGTTGGGCCGCTTGTCGATGTGCGAGGCGTAGACGTTCACCACCGAGGGCGCCGCCCGCTTCACCACGGGGGCGAAGGAGAGCTGCACCTCGCCCTTGCCCGTCGGCGCCGCCTTCTCGGGCATCGCCGACTTCAGCGGCGGCGCATCCGGGGTCTTCATGTCCGGTGTCTTGACGTCCGGTGTCTTGGCCATCTGCGCGGCGGCGGGGCCGGCGGACAGCATCAGCGCGGCGACCAGGACGATCGGGGTGGACGGGCGAGGCATGCAGGGCTCCGGGCGCTCGGGGTCGTCGGGGCGCCGGGCCGCCCGCGGCGGCGCGGGCCGGCCCGGACCGACGGGCGTTTGCGGCCTGTCTATCGCGGCCGAATGCGGCGCGCGAGAGCCCGATCCCGGGCTCGCGCACGCACGCGTTCAGCCCTTCAAGAACGCCAGCAGGTCGGCGTTCAACCGTTCGGCATGGGTGAACGGCACCGCGTGCGGGGCGCCCTCGTAGACGACGAACGCCGCACCGGGGATCGCGGCGGCGGCCGCCTTTCCCGATACCGCGATCGGCACGGTCTGGTCGTCGTCGCCGTGGATCACCAGCGTCGGCACCGTGAAATGCGCCATGTCGGCCCGGAAGTCGGTGGTGCCGAAGGCGCTCACGCAAGCGGTCGTCGCCTTAGGCGAGGCCAGCATCGCCAGGTTGCCGGCCCAGGTCATCGTCTCCGTCGAGACCGGCGAGTGGAAGACGCCGGCGCCGAAGAAGGTCTTGGCGAAGTTCGCCAGGAAGGCCGGACGGTCCTTCACGAGGCCGTCGATCATGCCCTGAAAGAGGCTGCCGTCGACGCCGTCGGGATTGTTGCCGGTCTTGAGGAGGTAGGGCGTCACCGCGGAGACCAGCACCGCCTTCGCGACGCGCGCGCCGCCGTGCCGGGACATGTAGCGGGCGATCTCGCCGCCGCCCATCGAGAAGCCGACCAGGGCGGCGTCGCGGAGGTCGAGGTGGTCGAGCACCGCCTTCAGGTCGTCGGCGAAGGTGTCGTAATCGTAGCCGGTCCAGGGCTGGTCCGACCGGCCGAAGCCGCGGCGGTCGTAGGCGACGACCCGGTAGCCCGCCTCGGCGAGCACCGGCATCTGATGTTCCCACATGTCGGCGTCGAGCGGCCAGCCGTGGATCAGCACCACCGGCCGGCCGGTGCCCCAATCCTTGTAGTAGAGCCGTGTGCCGTCCCTTGTCTCGATGAAGGCCATGTCTCGCTCCTGCTCGGATGGTCTTCCGCGGCGACCGCCCGGCCGGCGCGCAAGCCTGTCGCCGAAAGCAAGCCGACGACGCGCCGAACGTTCCGAGGCCGCGTAGAATGCAGAAAGGCCGGAGGGGACATCCCGCCTCCGGCCTTCCGCATCGCAGGTCTCGTGTCGTCGCGTCCCGGGTCGCCGAGGCGGGTCCTCAGGCGTCCTTCTTCTTCCGGGGCGCGCGGGTCTTCTTGGCGGGCGCCTCGGATTCGGCGGCGGGCGCCTCCTCCTCGGTGACCACCGGCTCGGACGGGGCGGCCTTCGCCACGTTCTTGCGGCGCTGCTGGCCGAGGCCGAGGGCGCGGGCCAGCTCGGAGCGCTGCTCGGAATAGCTCTGCGACGTCATCGGATAGTCGGGCGCCAGGCCCCACTTCGCGCGATACTGCTCGGGCGAGAGGCCGCGCAGGGTCAGGTGCCGGCGCAGGGTCTTGTACTGCTTCCCGTCCTCGAAGCTGATCAGGTAATCCGCCGTGACCGAGCGACGGATTTCCTGCGCGGTCGCCTTCTGCGGCCCGACCTCGGCGACCGGGCCATTTGCACCAGACACGCCGACGATCGCCTCGTGCACATCGCTCAGAAGCTTCGGCAGTTCGGCGCTCTGGACGTGATTGTTGCTGACATAGGCGGAGACGATGTCCGCGGCCAACGTGATGAAGCGGGCCTTGTCGATGTCTGGTTCACTCATGATCTTCGTACCGTCATTCTGACTTCGGGTGATAGTTCGAACCGTAAGCTCAGTTTCGGCACCCGGCAAGATTATTTCGGGGTTTTTGACCGAATCCTGAGGAATTCCGGCCTGATCGGCGGTACTCCGGCGCAACGCGCAGATCAAGAACGTCAGCGATGCGGACAAACGTTCGGAAATGTCGGCCGATTCGAACTAAATTGTGCGCAATTCTCCCGCGCGGTCGCACCAATCCATGGTTGTTGGGAAAAAATCCTGATGCCGATCCTGCGGCGATCGCGCGCCGCAACACCTTGCTCGGCGTATCGGTCAGGTGGTTCTAGTACCGATGGACTAGCCGTTTTTCGCTGCTAGGGCGCTGCGCGGTGCGCGGCGCAGCGATCGACCGACGGGCGAAAGCCCGGATGGGCCGTTCCCGGCGAAGGGCAGGTGATTCGCGTTGCGCGATCACCGCGGCGGTCGATCCGCCAAGGGCGGTCGACGGCACGCCGAGGCGCGCTCGGGCGCCGACCGGCATGATCCGAGGTTCGCGCGTCGAATCGACGAGGATGCCACGCGAGAACGCCGGTGGCCGACGCGACCGTCCTGCGGCGGTTGCCGCGCCGGATCCGACCTCGACGTCGAACCCGACGGGCGTGCCCCTCCCGCCCGGGCTCGCCGTCGGCGCCGCGGCACGACGGGATTGTCCCGGAACCGCGTCCGGGGGCGTTGCGAGCCGGTCGTCGCCTACCGTGAGTAGGCGTAGACGGAGGCTGCGGATGCGACGGGGCCTGCGACGGTGGAGAAGACGCTGACGACCTTGGAGACTTCGGTGAAGGGGGCGTTGGAGACGTAGACGAGGTCGCGGTTTCGCATGCGGAAGGCCTGGGAGGTGAACAGGCTGTTGGGGTCGCGCATGTCGATGCGGTAGACCACCGGGACCACGGGGGTGGTCAGGAGCGGCGAGGCCGGGTTGAGGCGGCGGACGACGGCGGCCGGCTCGAAGCGGAACACGAAGGTGCCGGCCGGGTCGGCCTGGAAGTCGGACAGGCCGCGGGCCTTGGCCAAGGCCTGGGCAAGCGTGATGCCCTCGGCCGAGAACGGCAGCTCGGTGGCGTTGCCGAGCGCGCCGACCGCCAGGAAGGTCTGGGGGTCGCGCACCAGGGTGAGCACGTCGTTGGGGCGCAGGTAGATGTTCTCGCGCGGGTTGGCCACCAGGGTCGTCATCGGCACGGTGGTGGTGCGGTCCCCGCGCGAGAGGCGCACGAAGGTCTCGGAGACGGGCGAGCGCACGCCGCCGGCGGAGGCCACGACGTCGAGGAGGCGGTCGCCGCCGGTCGACAGCGGCAGGCGGGCGCCGGCCACCGCCTCGCCGGTGACGGTGACGGCCTGGGAGATCGGCTTGGTGACCGAGACCAGCACCTGCGGCTGGATCGCCTTGCCGGCGAGCTCGTTCTCGATCAGCGTCTGGACGTCCTGGGTGCGGCGTCCGGCGACGTGGATGCGCCCGGCATACGGCACCGAGATCGCGCCGTCGCGGCCGACGGCCTGCTCGGGGATCAGCGCCGACTTCGAGCCGGCGGAGAAGCGGTCGGCGACGAGCGGGCCGGAGAACAGGCCGCCCGACCCGGCCTCCCAGACCGAGACCGAGACGTAGTCGCCCACGCCGATCACCGGCTCGATCGAGGGGCGCTTGTCGCCGAAGGAGGCCAGCAGGCTGTCGAGCGGGCGCCCGCGCAGGGCCTCGATCACCGCCGGGGTCACGTCCACCAGCTCGTAGCGCGCCAGCAGCCCCTCCGGCGTCGACAGCTCCGCCCCCGCCTCCACGGCACGCGCCGTCGGACCCGAAGCCGGGAGAACCGAGCAGCCGCCGACGAGGCAGGCCGTCAGCGCGAACAGCGCCGTGAAACGAACCATCTTCGAACTCCCGGAGCCGTGCCCGTCTCCGTGAGACCGGCACGCAACGCCCGTATGACCCTGTCGTCTTCGTCGCGAGCCCGCGCCACCGAGGTCCGTGCCGAAGTGTCGGCGGACGACGCGCGCATGGCTGGAGCCTCGACGTTGCGCGCCAAAGCCTGCGATCGCTTTAACGACGGCTCGAGCACGCGCGCCGGACATCGCCCGGCATTGCGTCACGACCGTGGCACGGCCACGCTTGGCCCATCCGCCGACGTCGCGGCCCGGCCGATTGCGGCTCGCAGCCGGCGCCCGAGATCGTCGGCGGTGCGGTCGACCCGACGCGGCGCGGCCGGGTCGGCGTGGCCGAACCGGAACAGCGCGTAGTCGGTGGCGGTGCCGCCGAAGCCGGGCCGGCAGGTCGGCAGGGCGGGCGCGTGGTCGCCGTAGATGCAGAGCGTCGCGTTCAGGCCCGCGAGCGCGGCCACGAGGTCCTCGACCATGCGCCCGGCGGCGGCGACGTGGTGGAGGTACTGGGCGACCGGGTCGTCGATCCCCGGCAGGCGTCCCGGCTTCCAGGGGCCGTGGTTCTCCATGGTGACGCCGAACAGGAACAGCGGCCCGCGCCGTGCCGCGACCTCGGCGCGCACGCGCTCACCGAAAGCCGCATCGCCGACATAGGGTCCAACGCGGGGCGCGTCGCCGAACGCCTCCTCCATCACGAGGGTGTCGAAGCCGAACGCCTCCATGACGCGGGCGCGCCGGAAGAAGTCGCGATGGAACGGGTGGACGAAGGTGGTCGCGTAGCCGTTCCGCCGGGCCGTCCGGGCGAGGCTGTCCGGCTCGTTCCCGCCCGAGGCGAGATAGGGGTCGAACACGCCGAAGCCGAGATCGCGCGCGCCGCGCCCGGTGAGCACGGCGTGCTCGGTCCGCATGGTGTAGGCGCCGTGCGCCGGCACCCGCAGGCGGCCGTGCTCGCTGGCGCGCGCCCGGATCAGGTCCATCAGCGGCAGGTGCGGTCCGCCGAGCCGTTCGGGGTCGAGGAAGGATTCGAGCTGGATCACCACCACGACGTCGTCGCCCGGCGGCTGCGCGATCGCGGGCGCTGCGACGGCCGCGGGGCCGCCGCGCTCGCTCCGCCACCGCAGCGCGTAGGCGATCAGGTAGGCGGGCAGGCCGTAGCGGGCGAGGTCGGCTTCGAGCTCCGGCTGCGGGAACCGCCGGGCGACCCGGCCGGCGAACGGCCCGCGATCGGCGGCGACGAGCAGGGCGGCGAGGCCGAGCGGCAGGCCCAGGACGGCGGCCAGGGCCCCGCCGGCGGAGGCGGGCAGCAGGCTCGGCTCGATCCGGTACCACAGCGCGATGCCGGCCAGCCCGAGCAGGAGCGGCACGGCGATCCGCGGGCTGGTGACCGGCGGCACGTAGTAGAGCTGCGGATGGCGCGGCACCTGCGGCAGCAGCGCGAAGTCGCTGAACACCAGCGGCTCGCCGATCACCGCGCGTTTCAGGTGGCTGACGAGGTGGAGGATCGCGACGGTGAGCACGCAGCTCGACGCCGCGAGCCACGGGCGCCACGAGAACACGAACCAGAACAGCAGGATCAGCCCGTAGGCACCGAGCCGGATGGCGAGGTCGCCGGGCCTGCGGCTCGCGCGCCCCGGCACGTCGCCGAAGCGGAACTCGATCGCGAGGCAGAGGACGAAGGCGACCACCGTCGCGAGGAGGAAGGACATCGTGCTCGGCTCAACCTTGCCCGGGCTTCCGGGTGACGGGCTTGTCGCCGGACGCGACGCCGCGCCGGGCGCGCAGGGCCCGCACGATCGGGTTCAGCAGGCGGTAGCGCGCCCGCATGCCGAAGCCGGCGAGCCGGCCGAGCGCGAGGGCGCTCGGGGGCGCCGCGGCGCGGGCGGCGCTGAGGCGGTCGAGCAGCTGCTCGGGGCCGCACGGCTTCATCGCCACCGGATCGAGGTAGCGCGGATACAGGATCAGCGCGCCGGCGACGAGCTCGTCGAGGGCGAGCGTCCGGCCGCGGTCGGCGCCGGGCGCGAGATCCTCGGTGAGGCCCCAGCCGGCATAGAACGGCCGCCCGTGCGTCGCGACGCTCAGGCCCCGGATCAGCGCCTCGAAGCCGGCGAGCGAGGTCATCGTCTCGACGTGGTGCACCCGGTCGAGCAGGTCGACGATGCTCAGGCCCGAGACGATCCGGTCGGCGAGCCCCAGGGCCTCGGCTTCGGGGATCGCGCCGGGGCGGAACCCGGCCTCCACGTCGGGATGCGGCTTGTAGAGCAGGAAGGCGTCCCGGTTGCGCGCCCGCGCCGCCTGCAGCAGCGCCCGGTTCGAGCGCACGTTCGGCGATCCGTAGCGGACCGAGGCGTCGTCCTCGACCTGGCCCGGCACCAGCACGATCCGCCGGTCCGCCGGCCACGCGCCCGCGGCGACCGTGAGGCCGACATTGTACTTGCTCAGGCGCCGCGCGACGATCGTCTCGCGCAAGGACTTCGCCCGGGCGACCAGGGCGTCGGAAAATTCGGCTTCGGCCAGGATCCGCGAGAGACGGCTCTCGCGCCGCGGATCGTAGTAGATGCCGCGATCGTCGACCACGATCGAGGCGCCGGGCTGCAGGCTCGCCCCGAGGCCGACCGAGCGCAGGAAGCCGTCCTCGACCCGCGCCAGCGGCAGGCCGGCCTCCGCGCAGGCCGCCTCCAGGGCCTCCGGCGCGCGCGTCGCCCAGGCGAGCACCTGCCCGTCGTGGCGCTTCGCGGCGGCGACCGCGTCGGCGACGGTCATGGTGTGGATCGGCGTGCCCTTCGGGCCGACGGCGAAGGCGTCGAGCGCCGGCCGCTTCCAGCGCGAGATGCCCACGTAGACGACGCGCCGCGCGTTCTCGGAAAACCGCGCCCGGAGCCAGGCGACGCGCTCGGCGCAGGCCGCGCGGTCGATCGGCGCCCGCGTCCAGGGGTCGAAATGGTGCAGGCCCGGCGTCTCGCGCCCTCCGACCGGCTCGCCGGCCAAGGTCAGGATCAGGCTCGAGAACCCGGTCTCGGCGCTGTCATAAGGGCTGAGCAGCGGCCCGGGCGCCACGACGAGCGGGGGACGGCCGGCGAGCCGCAGCAGCCGGGCGGCCGGCCCGTCGCGCCAGACGACGGCGCGGCCGCGAAGGCCGGGCGCGCCGAAGCGGCTGCCGGTGGCGGCCTCGATCTCGGCGCGCAGCAGCCGGATCGTGCGGCCGACGGGAAACAGCGTGTCGGGAAGGATCGGGCGCATCACCATTTCGGTCGAGGGCTCCGGGCCGGGCGGGTCACGCGGCGGCGCCCGGCATCGCCTGCCGGGATCCCGCGACCCATCGTGAGGGCCGAGCGACGGGTCGCGCCGGCCTCGACGCGTTCCTGCCCGGACCCGCGGGCTTTAGCCCAATTCATCCGCGGCAGGCGAATGCTTCCTGGGGCGGGCGGATGAGCGGGACATGAACGGACACCCCCCGGACATATCGCCGCCGCGATTGGCTCCTAGCTCGTTCCCGTTCGGGGCCGGCCGCGACGGCGTTGCGGGACGGCCACGGCCCGGCGGAATCGTGCGGGGCGGAACGGCCCCGGATTGCCGGGCCGACTCGGCCGTGCGACCCGTGGTGGCTGCCCCGTCCCGTCCGCTGAAGGTACAGAGCGCCCCGGAATGCTTCAGCCTCGCCCAGATTCCGTCGATGCGAGCCCGGCGACGTTCCTCTTCCTCCAGGGCCTCGCCTCGACCTTCTTCTCCGATCTCGGCGGCGCCCTGGCCGCCCGCGGGCATCGGGTGCGGCGGATCAACTTCTGTCCCGGCGACTGGCTGTTCTGGCGCGGCGACGCGGACCATTACCGCGGCACCCGGCCCGGCTGGGAGCGCTGGCTCGACGCCTACGTCGCCACCTACGGCGTGACCGACATCGTCCTGTTCGGCGATTGCCGCCCCTATCACGTCGTCGCGCGCGCCGTCGCGGTCGCCCGCGGCCTGCGCGTCCACGTGTTCGAGGAGGGCTACATCCGCCCGAACTGGATCACCTGCGAGCTCGGCGGCGTGAACGGGTACTCGACCCTTCCGAAGACCGCCGAGGGCGTCCGGGCGCTGGCGCGCCGCCTGCCGCAGCCCGGCCGCGCGATGCCCTCGACCGGCGACATGGCCCTGCGCAGCATCTGGGACGTCGGCTACAACGTCGCCAACGTCTGCTTCCCCTACCTTTACCCGCGCTTCCGCAGCCACCGCCCGACGCATATCGCGATGGAATATGCCGGCTGGATCAAGAAGTTCTCCCGCCGCGGCCGGACCAGGCGCGAGGCCGCCCGCTGCAACGAGATCTACAACGCGGTCGGCTGCGACTACTTCCTGCTGCCGCTCCAGCTCGACAGCGACTACCAGATCCGCGTGCACTCCCCGTTCCTCGGGGTCGAGGGCTTCATGGACCGGGTGATCAAGTCCTTCGCAGAGGCCTCGCAGGCGCCGACCCGGCTGCTGGTGAAGCTCCACCCCCTCGATGCCGGCCTGATCAACTGGCGCAAGTTCGCCCGCGCCTCGGCCCGCCGCCACGGCGTGAGCGAGCGCCTCGACTTCATCGACGGCGGCGAGCTGCCCAGCCTGATCGCCGGCGCCCGCGGCGTGGTGATCGTCAACAGCACCGTCGGCATGCTCTCGCTGGAGATGGGCCGGCCGACGATGGCGCTCGGCACCGCGATCTACAACATGCCCGGCCTCACCCATCAGGGCGACATCGACGGGTTCTGGACCGCACCGACCGCTCCGGATTTCGGCCTGATGTCGGATTTCCGCCGCGTGGTGCTGCACCGGACGCAGGTGAACGGCGGCTACTTCTCCAAGGCCGCCATCGCCCGCGCCGTCGCCGCGACGGTCCCGCGGATGGAGGCGGCGCTCCCCGACGCCCGGGTCGCGGCCGCCCGGACGATCCGCGAGGGCGAGGCCGATGCCGGCCGTCTCGCCGAGGTGTATTGATTCGGCCGACCGGCGCGCGGTAGCACCCGGATCATGCCCCACATCCTGATCACCGGCGCGTCGAGCGGCATCGGCGCGGCGCTCGCCCGCCGCTATGCCCTGCCCGGAAACCGCCTGACCCTCAACGCCCGCGACCGCGGCCGCCTCGAAACGGTGGCCGCCGCGTGCCGCGCCCGCGGCGCCGAGGCGACGGTCGTGCCCCTGGACCTGCGCGCCCGCGAGGCGGTCCGCGCCTGGATCAGGACCCTCGACGGGGATGACCCGATCGACCTCGTGATCGCCAATGCCGGCGTCAACGGCGGCCATCCGACCGGCGAGGTCGAGAGCGAGGACGTCGCCTTCGAGACCCTCGACATCAACCTCGTCGGCTGCCTCAACGTCGTGCTGCCCTGCGTCACCGCCATGGCGGCCCGGGGGCGCGGGCAGATCGCCCTGATCTCCTCGCTCGCCGCCTACGCGCCGCTCGCCGACGCCCCATCCTACAGCGGCACCAAGGCGGCGCTGGTCGCGCATGGGCAGGCCCTGCGCGCCAAGCTCGCGCCGAGGGGCGTGCGGGTCAACGTGGTGATGCCGGGCTACGTGAAGACGCCGATGGGCGGCCAGCTCAAGGGCTGGCGGCCGCTCGAGATGAGCGCCGATCAGGCCGCCGAGCGCATCGCCCGCGGGCTGGTGCGCAACCGGGAGATCGTTACCTTCCCGAGTGTGCTCTTCCACCTCGCCCGGGCCGGCCTCGTCGCACCGGAATTCCTGCGCACCGCCGCCATGCGCGCCTTCCGCTTCCAGCTGCGGCCGCGCCGCTGATGCCCAAGCCCAGCATCGCGCTCTTCGCCCTCGAGGCGCTGCCGAACGCGCGTGCGGTGCGCCGGTTCGTGGCCGACCACGCCGCGGAGATCGCCTTCGTCGGCCTGTCGAATGCCGAGCGGCCCTCGACCGGCGGCCTCGTCGGGCAGGTCCGGCGCCATCTCGCCCGCTCCGGGCCGGCCTTTCTGCCCTACCTCGCGGTGAATTTCGGCCTGCCCGACCTGCTCCGCCCGGTCGCGCCGCTGACCCAGCGCATCGCCGGCACCACCGGCTCGCCCGAGGCGACGCCGCTCGCGACCCTGTGCCGGCGGCACGGCATCCCGACGCTGACGGTCGACGACGTCAACGGCGCCGACGTCGCCGATCTCCTGCGGCGGCACGGGCCGGACCTGATCGTCACCTTTCACTTCGACCAGATCCTGGCGGGCGAGACGATCGCGCGGGCGCGGCTCGGTGGCCTCAACGTCCATCCCGGCCTGCTGCCGCGCCATCGCGGGCCGGTGCCGACGATCCATGCGCTGGCCGAGGGGCCGGACGCCTTCGGCGTGACGGTCCACCGGCTCGCCGTGGCGATCGATGCCGGCGCGATCCTCGAGCAGGCGCCGGTCGCGCTGCCCGCGGACGTGACCGCGACCCGCGCCGCCGTGCTGCTGCACGAGCACGGCCGGAACCTGCTCGATGCGGTGCTGGCCGATATCGCCCGCGACGGCGCGGTGCCGGAAGGCCGCACCGTGCCGGTGCTGCCCTATTGCCCGTTCCCGGATGCCGGCTTCCTCAAGGCGATGCGCCGCCGGGGCCGCTATCTCACCGATGTCGGCGACCTGCGCGAAGCCCTAAGCCTGTCGGCGCGCGGCGCTTGATACGGCGGCCTAGGTGATGCGGCGGACCGGAGCGCGCCGGTAGGCGACGCGGGCCAGAACCACGGCGCCTCCGAGCTGCAGGAAGCCGTTCTCGGCGAGGTCGGACGGCGCCAGATGCCAGTGGACCAGCCCGCGCGTGAGCGCGTTCAGGGCCATGAGGACGAGGCAGAAGGCGGCGGCGGCAAGCAGCGCGGCGACGAAATCGGGCATGGCTCGGCATCCCACTCTCGGACAATGCCGGCCGCCGCAAGAACCGCGCCGGTCGCGTCAGGCCGTCGCCCGCATCGACGCCCGCTCGCCGAAGGTCGAGAACCAGGCGGCCAGGCCCGGTCGGCTCGCGCGCCAGCCGAGCTCGGCGAAGCGCAGGTCGAGGTAGCCGAGGGCGCAGGCGAGCGCGATGGTGCCGATGTCGACGCCCGCGAGCGACGGCGCCTGCGTCTCGAACCAGTCGAGGGCGCTGACGATCTTGGCGGTCTGCCCGTCCATCCACGCCTGCGAGCGCTCGGATTCGGGTCGCGCGGTCAGCTCGTAGCGGATCAGCAGGGCGGCATCGAGCACCGCGTCGGCGGTCGATTGCAGGTTCAGCGCGGTCCAGCGCGCTGCGCCCGGCGCCGGGAACAGGTGGCCGCCGGCGAGCGCATCGAGGTACTCGCAGATCACCCGGCTGTCGGCGATCGCCGCGCCGTCGTCGAGGATCAGGGTCGGGACCTGCGCCAGCGGATGCACGCTCAGCACGCGCCCGTCCCGGGTCACCGGGTGGACGGCGCTCGGCAGCGTCTCGATGCGCTCGGCCAAGCCGAGCTCGTGGGCGGCCACCATCACCTTGCGGACGAAGGGCGAGGTCGGGGAATGGAACAGCTTCATCGGGGTCTCGTCGGCGTGGGCGGCGCGATCAGCGCCGGGCGGCGGGTTTGGCCGGGACGGTGCCGGCCGTCGCCGCCGGCGTGACGGCGGCGGGCGGGCTCGCGCGCGGCGTCTCGACGAAGAGGCGCTTCACCGGCCAGCCGTCGGCCCAGCGCTCCATGTCGCCGAAGCGCGGATTGGTCTTCAGGCCGGTGGCGTCCTGACCGGCGAAGGCCGCGGTCGCCGCGAGGTCGAAGGTCTTCCAGAACGCGAGGTAGTCGAGGGTGTCGGCGCGGGCGTTGTTGATCTGCGCCACCAGCGTCTGCTGCTCGCCGGAGAGCGACATGTCGGCCGACCACTTGAACGGCGGCGGCTTGGTGTCCTTCGGGTCGGCCGGCAGCTTGATCGCCGCGCCGTCGAACGCGGCATCGAGCCCGGCCGGCGCCGCAAGCGTCGCGGTGAGCGCCGGGAAGCCGTGGTCGTCGGAAAGCGCGCGCATGAACAGCTTGCGCTCCGTCGGCACGGCGCTCGCCTCACGCAGCAGCCGTCGGGCGGCCAGGTCGGCCGCGCGGGCGTCGCGATCGCCGATCATGGCGATCAGCAGCGTCTGCGGCGCGATCTTCGCGAGATCGCCGAGCACGATGCCGCGCGACTTCGGCCCGCTGGCGATGCCGCCCGGCATCACCCCGAACACCAGCTTCGGCACGGGCAGGTCCTGCGCCTTCGCGTCGGCCGCGATGTCCATGGCGAGCGGGACGCCCGCGAGGTGGCCGATCAGCGCGACCTTCCCCAGGTCGGGCTTGCCCTCCGCGTCGGCGGCCAGCGCCTCGAAGGCGGTCTTGAGCGCGCCCTCCGCGTTGGCGACCGCATCGACGGGCCGGGTCCGGTTCACGTCCTGGAAGCGCGGGAACAGGACGAGCCAGCCGTTGCGGGCGAGATGGTCGATCCAGGCGCCGTAGCTCTGCGGGTTGGTGGCGCCCCAGCCGTGCAGGAGCACCGCAACCGGGCGCCCCTCGGCGGGGGCCGCGCCGGCGGCGTGGAACACGAAGGTCGAGGCGCCGGTGCGCCCGACCGCGCGCTTGACAATGGTGAGCTTGCGGTCGCCGACGCCGCCCGGCCCGTCGTTCGGCTGGGCCGGCGGCGCCGCGGCCGCGGCGGGCAGCACCGAGACGAGGAGGCCGAACAGGCCCGCGGCCAACGGGCCGCGATGGTCTTTCAGGAACATGGACGGCTCGATCGCTTCGAGAAGGGGGGCGGACCGCTCGCGGGCCGGCATAGCAGATTCGGCCCCCGGGGCGATGCGCCGGCCGCCTCGCGGTAGGCCCTGCACCGGGGCGGGGTTCGCACGGCGAAGCCTCAGGGTTCGAGGGCGTGCGGGACCAGCTTGCCGCCGGGGCCGATCACCGACGGCCCCGTCGACGATCCGGCCGGGCGCCCGGCCGCCTGCTCGACCCAGGCCAGGATGTCCTCGGCCCGCCACGGTTTCGGGATGAAGGTCGCCGAGACGCGCAGGTCGCTCGGCTGGTCGCCGGCATCGCCCGAGGTGAGGAGCACGCGCACCCGCGGCCACGTGACGCCGATGATCCGCGCCAGCTCGAAACCGCCGATCGGTCCCGGCGTGCGCACGTCCGAGAAGACCACGCTGACCTCGTCGCCGCGATCGTTGAGGATGGCGAGCGCCCGCTCCGCGGTCTCCGCCTCGATCACGGTGAAGCCGGTTTCCTCCAGGAGGGTCGCGGCGAGGAAGCGCTCGTCCGGCTGATCCTCCACCACGAGGATGACGGGCTTCTGTCCGGGCGGGTTCACGTCGGTCATAGCCGGGACACTCTAAGCGGGCCGGATGGTCGGCCCCTCGGATCGGTCGTTCATCGCCATCGTCGATGCGAACGGGGGTCGACCCGTGCGTGCACGCGCCGCCCGGCCCCATCCTGGCATAAACCGGTCGTCCCCGCCGTGTCGGATAGGGCACACAACCCTGAAGGAGCGTGCCCGCCCCGCCGTGACCGCTGGTCGCGGCCCGTCGGCGCGACCTAGCCGACGCCGTTCGCCTTCAGGAATGCGAGGGCGCGGCGCCAGCCGTCCTCGGCCGCCTCCTTGCGGTAGCTCGGCCGGTAATCGGCATGGAAGCCGTGCGGGGCCTCCGGGTAGACGACCAGCTCCACCGGCTTGCCGGCGGCCTTCGCCGCATCGCGGGCGGCCTCGGCGGTCGCGACCGGGATGCCGGTGTCGGCGCCGCCGTAGAGGCCGAGCAGCGGTGCGTTGAGCTGGCCGGCGACCGATCCGGCGCTGCGCGGCTGGATGTCGGTCGCGTCGCCGCCGAGCGGGCCGTACCAGGCGACCGCCGCCTTCAGGTCGCGGCGGTGGGCGTCATAGAGCCAGGCGGCACGGCCGCCGCGGCACCAGCCCATCACCCCGAGGCGCGCCGGATCGCCCTTGGCGGCGGAGGTCGCCCAGGCGACGGTGGCGTCGAGGTCGCCGATCCACTGCGCGTCCGGCGTCTTCGAGATCACGTCGCGGATGATCAGCTTGGGGTCGGTCATCTGCGACAGGTCGCCCTGTCGGGCGTAGAGTTCCGGCGCCACGGCGCAGTAGCCGGCCTTGGCCAGGCGACGGCAGATGTCCTTGATGTATTCGTGGACGCCGAAGATCTCCTCGATCACCAGCACCAGCGGAAACGGCCCGGCCCCCTCGGGGACCGCGCGATAGCCCGGCATCGGCCCGTCGGCCGCCGGGATCCGCACCTCGCCGGCCTCGATCCCGGTGTCGTCGGTGTGGATGACCTGCGCCTCCACCGGCGTCACCGCGAGGGTGAAGCCGCTGATGAGGCTCGTCATCACGAAGCCCCGCCGCGACAGCGGCGGGACGATCAATCCGTCGAGGCCCTCGCCGCCGCCTTCGTTGTCGTGCGTCATGCCGTGCTCCTCGAACCCTCCGGCCAGCGCACCACGCCGCCGGGCCCGGGTCAACCGTGCGGAGCCGCCCGGGCGGGACGCTCAGGCGCCGGCGGAGACCCGCGCCGGCCGGCGCGCCGGCACCGGGACGGGCCGCGGCGCGGGCTGCGGCCGCAGCAGGTCGGCGAGCGCGACGAACCCGTCGGCCTGCGCCGCCTGCCCGGCGCGGAAGCCGAAGCCGAGAGCGAAGGCCTGGCTCAGGCCGGCGTCGCGCGCGATGCCGAACGCGTCGAGCGCGGTCAGGAACGCCTCGCGGAACAGGCTCGGCCGGCACCAGCTCTTCTCGGCCATCTGCAGCGGCCAGTCCCACAGGCCCTCAGCGCGGCGGGCGGCGAGCACGTCGCGACCGATGAAGTAGCCGGTCGTGCGGTGTTCCAGGCCCTCGCCCGACAGGGTCCAGTCTGCGTTGCGGAACAGGACGGCCTTTGCGCAAGAGGCGATAGTTGCGTCGATCATCGGGATCCTCGCCACCTTCGCGGAAGAGGCGCGACGATCGCGCGCCTGTTCCACGTGGAACATACGAGGAACAGTGATCCGCAACGGAACGGGCGTCAAGCGCGATGTTCTCGATGTGTTCATATTTTCCCGGCGCGACGGCGCTCCGGGTCAGCGTGCCTGGAACAGCGGGTGCTCGACGCGGTCGCCGGCCTTGATCCCGAGCTTGGCGGCGATGCCGGCATTCAGCTCCAGCACCGAGAGCACCGGCTCCGGCGATGCGATGATGGCGGTCGACAGCGGCTCGGTGTCGGCAGCGACTCGGGCGATGGTGCCGTCGGCGCGGATGAACAGCATGTCGAGCGGCAGGTAGGTGTTCTTCATCCACATCGCGACCGGCTCGGACCGCTCGAAGTCGAACAGCATGCCGTGGTTCGGCGCCATCGTGCGGCGGAACATCAGCCCGCGGGTGCGGCCGGCATCGTCGCGCATCACCTCGACGTCGAAACGGTGGGTGCCGTCCTTGGAGCGGATGCTCAGCGGCTCGGTCTGGCTCCTGGCCTGTCGCGCCTCCTGGGCCGAGGCGGGAGCGAGCGCCGACGGCAGGGCGGCCATGCCGAGGAGGCCGAGGGACAGGCCGCCGGCGAGAAGGTTTCGGACGCGAGACAAGCGCAACACCATCAATGCGAGGACGGAACGGCTCCGTCGGGCAGCCGGACCTCGGCGGCCATCACGCCCTTGGAGCCGTCGCCGTATCGCACGAGCACCGTCTCGCCGGGCTTCAATTCGGCGATACCGTAGCGTCGCAGGGTTTCCATGTGCACGAAGATGTCCGGCGTGCCGTCGCCCCGCGTCAGGAAGCCGAAGCCGCGCAGGCGGTTGAACCACTTCACCACGGCGGTCTCGAGCCCGCTCGTCGGCGTCACGCTGACATGGGTGCGCGGCAGCGGCAGCTCGGACGGGTGCGTGGCCGAGGATTGGTCGAGCGACAGGACCCGGAAGGCCTGCCAGCCGCGGGCGCGCTCGGTCGCCTCGACCACGATGCGGGCGCCCTCGCTGGCGTTCTGGTGGCCGTCGCGGCGCAGGCAGGTCACGTGGAGCAGCACGTCGGGCATGCCGTCGTCGGGGACGATGAAGCCGAACCCCTTGGCGACGTCGAACCACTTGATCCGGCCCGACACCTCGACGAGGTCGAGCGGCTCCTCGACGTCGGCCTGCGATGAGGCGCCGATGCCCGCGCCGTCCGTTGCCCGTGAGCTTGCCGGCCCTGATCCGAACCCGTCAGACATGTCGATAAGCAACCTACACCGAATCGCGACGTGCGTTTCCCGGCCAGGATTAACGAAGTCTTGAAGCGGCGAAAGCCTCTTTGCCCGGCAGGCCTGGACGGTCCGATGGCAATGGCCGGCCCGATCGGCACGCTTCCGCAGCGATCCGTGCCGGTTCGGCGAGCATCGAGCAGGCCCAAGTCCGTGTCCGGACTCACGCTTTTGCGCCGGCCGATCCCATCGGAACGCTCCCGGCGGAAACAACCGAGTTCGGTCACTTTCTCGTGACTGCTGCCGCGGCGCAGCAGGTGGCGGGAGCACCGTTGACGCGCCGTCCGCCGCACGAATCTTCGGAGCCGCCCATGGCCGCGCGCGGCGAATGGTGCTTAGGGGGCCGGCCATGCCACCCGATCCCACATTCGCCCCGACGAACGCGCCGGAAGCGCCTACCGTCGTGTCCCGCCGGATCCCGGCGATCGATGCGGGGCGTGCCGCCGCGCTCGCGGCGATGGCCGCCTATCACCTGACCTGGGACCTCGGGTACCTCCGCCTCACGCCCGAGAACGTCGCGCTGTCGCCCGCGGGGCGGGTCGCGGCGCACGTCATCGCCGGAACGTTCTTGGTCCTGGTCGGGGTCGGTCTGGTGCTGATGAACGGCCGCGGCGTGCGGCTGCGGCCGACCGCCCTGCGGCTGCTGCGGGTCGGCGGGGCGGCGGCGCTGATCACCCTGGCGACGTTCTACGCCTTCCCGGACAGCTTCATCTTCTTCGGCATCCTGCACTGCATCGCGGTGTCGAGCGTGCTGGCGCTGCCGTTCCTGTTCGTGCCGGCGGTGGTGACGGCGCTGGCCGGCGCCCTGGTCGTGGCGCTGCTGCACCTCGTGGCGCATCCGCTGCTCGATGCGCCCGCGCTGTTCTTCCTCGGACTCGGCCGGCTGACGCCGCAGACCAACGACTACGTGCCGCTGTTCCCGTGGTTCGGGATCGTGCTGCTCGGGGTCGCCCTCGGCCGGATCGCCCTGCCCTGGTTCGCGCGCTCGCGGGCGGGTCTCTGGCAGCCGCGGAGCCGAGGCGCACGGGCTGCGACCTTCGCCGGTCGCCACAGCCTGGCGATCTACCTCGTACACCAGCCGCTCCTGCTCGGGGCGCTGACGGGCCTGGTCGCGCTGACCGGGCCGCATCCGCGCGCCGGGCTGGCGAAGTCTCGGGCGGACTACGTCGAGACCTGCACCCGCACCGGGGGCGAGCCGGGCTCGTGCCGGATCGCGGCACGCTGCACCGCCGACGCCCTGCGCAGGGAGGGCCTGTGGTCGGTGGAGGGCCGCGGCTTCACCGTGCCCGAGCGCATGCGGGCGCAGGGCCTGTCGCAGCGCTGCTACGAGGCCTCCGAGGGCACGGCGCCGCCGCCGTAGCCCCCCGTTCCGGGATGCCTCAGTCCTTGGCGCGCTCGACGTAGGCGCCGTCGGCGGTCATCACCACGATGCGGGTGCCGGCGGCGATGTGAGGCGGCACGGTGGTGCGGACGCCGTTCGACAGGGTGGCCGGCTTGTAAGAGGACGAGGCGGTCTGCCCCTTCATCGCCGGCTCGGTCTCGGCGACCTCGAGCACGACGCGCTGCGGCAGCTCGATCGTCAGCGCCACGCCGTTGTGCTGCGAGACCATCACCGCCATGCCCTCCTGCAGGTAGGGGGCGGCGTCGCCGACCACGTCGGCCGGCACCTGGATCTGCTCGTAGCTCTCCGGGTTCATGAAGTGGAACCCCTCCGAGTCGCTGTAGAGGAAGGTGTGCTCCTTGTCCTCGACGAAGGCGCGCTCGACCTGCTCGGTGGTGCGGTAGCGCTCCGACACCTTCACCCCGTCGGTGATGCGGCGCATGTCGAGCTGCGTCACGGGGGTGCCCTTGCCGGGATGGATGTTCTCCGCGAACAGGATGACGTAGAGCTTGCCGTCCTTATCGACGACGTTGCCCTTGCGGAGGGTAGAAGCGATCACCTTCACGGGGTCAGGTCCTGCGTTGACAAGGCGGGGTTCGCGCGCCTAGCGCGGTGCCCCGCGGGAGAGGCATATCCCTCGAGAGCGATATCGGGCTCCGGCACTATCCTATCCGCGGCCCGGTTGCCAGCCGCGCCAGTATCGGTCCGCCGGGAGCGCGCGTGTTCGAAGCCGGAAACGTCCGATCCGCCGATCGCAGGGCCGCCCGGTGACGGCAGCCCCCTCCCCGTGGTGGGCGCCGCACCGGCACGCCGACCGGCGCCCGCTGCTGATCCTGCGCAACCGCATCGCCCATGCGCTCCGCGGCCACTTCGCAACCCGCGACTTCGTCGAGGTCGAGGCCGCCTGCCTCCAGGTCTCGCCCGGCAACGAGGCGCATCTCTCCGCCTTCGCCACCGAGGCGATCGGCGGCGACGGGATGCGTGCGCCGCTCTACCTCCACACCTCGCCGGAATTCGCCTGCAAGAAGCTGCTGGCGGCCGGCGAATCGCGGCTGTTCAGCCTCGGCCACGTCTTCCGCAACCGCGAGCGCGGGTTGCTGCATCATCCCGAATTCACGATGCTGGAATGGTATCGCGCCGGCGAGCCCTACGCCGTGCTGATGGCCGACTGCGTCGACCTGCTGCGGCTCGCCGCCGAGACGGCGGCGACGGCGCGGCTGCGCCATCGCGATCGGACCTGCGATCCCTTCGCCGATCCGGAGCGGCTGACGCTGTCCGACGCCTTCGACCGGCATGCCGGCATCGACCTCCTCGCCACCCTGTCCCGTGACGGCGCCACCGACCGCGACGGGCTCGCCGCCGCGGTCGCGCAAGCGGGCCTGCGGGTGGCCGCCGACGACACCTGGGCCGACCTGTTCAGCCGCGTGCTGGTGGCGCGAATCGAGCCGCATCTCGGGCACGGGCGGCCGACGATCCTGTGCGAGTACCCGGTGAGCGAGGCGGCGCTCGCCCGCCCGAGCGCGGACGACCCACGGGTGTCGGAGCGGTTCGAGCTCTATGCCTGCGGCGTCGAGCTCGCCAACGCCTTCGGCGAGCTGACCGACGCCGCCGAGCAGGGCCGGCGCTTCGCCTGCGAGATGGCGGAGAAGCATCGCGTCTACGGCGAGACCTATCCGATCGACGACGACTTCCTCGACGCTTTGGCGGTGATGCCGGAGGCGTCGGGCTGCGCGCTCGGCTTCGACCGGCTGGTGATGCTCGCGACCGGCGCGCCGCATATCGAGGACGTGATCTGGACCCCCGTCGCAGGCGGAACGCGATGAACCGCCCGCTGCGCAGCCCGGACGAGCTCGCCGCCGCGGGCCTCGTGGCGCCGGCCGACCTGCCGGCCCTGCGGGCGGTGGCCGCGCGCTACGCCGTGTCGATCACCCCCGACATGGCCGAGCTGATCGACGCCGCCGACCCGCATGACCCGATCGCCCGCCAGTTCGTGCCGCGGGCGGAGGAAGTCGTCACTGCGGCCGAGGAACGCGCCGACCCGATCGGCGACGCCGTCCACGAGAAGATGCCCGGCCTCGTCCACCGCTATCCCGACCGGGTGCTGCTGAAGCCGCTCCACGTCTGCCCGGTCTATTGCCGCTTCTGCTTCCGCCGCGAGGTGGTCGGGCCGGAAGGCGCCGGCACGCTGAGCGAGGCCGAGCTCGATGCGGTGCTGGCCTACATCGCCGCCGACCCGGCGATCTGGGAGGTGGTGCTGACCGGCGGCGACCCGTTCGCGCTCTCGCCGCGCAGGCTGGCCGACATCGCGCGGCGGCTCGAGTGCGTGCCCCACGTCAAGGTCCTGCGGGTCCACACCCGCGTGCCGGTGGTGAGCCCCGCCCTGGTGACCGACGCTTTGATCGCCGCGCTGAAAGGCTTCGGCCGGGCGGTGTTCGTGGCCCTGCACGCCAACCACGCCCGCGAGTTCGGCGCCGAGGCGCGGGCCGCCTGCGCGCGGCTGGTCGACGCCGGGATCCCGATGGTGAGCCAGACGGTGCTGCTCGCCGGCGTCAACGACGATGCGGCGGTGATGGAGGCGCTGATGCGGAGCTTCGTCGAGAACCGGATCAAGCCGTACTACCTGCATCACGGCGACCTCGCGCCGGGCACGGCGCACCTGCGCACCGGGCTCGATGCCGGGCAGGCGCTGATGCGCACGCTCCGCGGCCGGCTATCGGGGCTGGCCCAGCCGACCTACGTCCTCGACATCCCCGGCGGCCACGGCAAGGTTCCGGTCGGGCCGGGCTACGTCGCCGCGGACCGCGACGGCACCCGGATCACCGATCCGAACGGCGGCGTGCACGCTTATCCGCCCGAGCCGTATCGGCCCGAGGCGAGCGAGCAGGAATAAGCCGATGCGCAGGCTCTGGGGGCGGGCGAACTCCGTCAACGTGCAGAAGGCCCTCTGGGGGCTCGACGAATCCGGCCTCGCCTACGAGCGGGTCGAGGCCGGCGGCGCGCACGGCGTCGTCGCCGACCCCGCCTACCGGGCAATGAACCCGAACGGCCTGGTGCCGGTGCTGCAGGAGGACGACTTCGCCCTGTGGGAGTCGAACGCGATCCTGCGCTACCTCGCGGACGGCGCGGAGGGCGCCCTTCGCCTGCCCGACGACCGGCGCGAGCGGGCGCAGGTGCAGCAATGGCTCGACTGGCAGGCGACGAGCTTCACCCCGGCGATGCGCGACGCGTTCTGGCAGCTCTACCGCGCCGCGCCGGATGCGCGCGACCATGCCCTCATCGCAAGCTCGCTCGAACGGTCCGAGGTCCTCGCCGCGATCCTCGACCGGCACCTCGCCGACCGAACCTTCGTCGTCGGCACGCGCTTCTCGATCGCCGACATCGCGCTCGGCTGCGCCGCCCACCGCTGGCTCGCCCTGCCGGCGGAGCGCGTCGAGCGGCCCGAGATCCGGCGCTGGTACGCGGCGCTGGCGCAGCGGCCCGCCGCCGCCCGGATCTTCGCCGCACCGATCAGCTGACGCCGGCACGTCCTGGCCGACCGGCCTTGCCCCTGCCCTGCTCAACCCTTGCCCGCCTTGCCCTCGCCCCTGCGCGACCCACTTGGGCGTCAGGCAGCCTGCCCGGAGACCGCACCCCGATGGCCCTCGACCCGACCCTGCGCGACGCCCTCTCCGCAGTCACCGTGGCGAGCCTCGCCCGCGCCCTGGCGCGCCGCGGCGTCCCGGCCTGCGCGCTCTCCGGCATCGCCGGTTCGGGCCGAGCCGTCGGGCCGGCCGTGACGCTGCGGATGATTCCGGCGCGCGGCGAGGTCGCGCGCTCGCTCGCGGAGGCGATCGAGGCGGTGCCCGAGGGCGCCGTCGTCGTGATCGATACCGGCCGCTCCGGGCTCGCCCTTCCCTTCGGCGCGATCCTGGCCGCGCGGCTCTCCGCCCGCGGCGTCGCCGGCCTCGTCACCGACGGCTGCCTCGCAGCCGAGAGCGGCCTCGCCGTCTGGGACGCCGCGTTCGCGCCGGGCGAGGGTACGCTTCAGCTTGCGGGCTCCGGCGAGCCGATCGCCTGCGCCGGGGCCGCGGTGCATCCCGGCGACGTCGTGGTCGGCGGCCCCGACGGCGTGGTGGTGATCCCGGCCGACATCGCCGAGGCGGTGGCGCTGGAGGCGGTCGAGCAGCAGCGCCTCGATCTCTGGCTCACCCGCGAGGCGGAGAAGGGCGCGAGCCTCGCCACCCTGCTGCCGCCGGACGCCGAAACCCTGGCCCGCTACGAAGCCGAGACGAAGGCCTGAGGTCCGACGCCCGCCGGACCCGCGCCGATGTTCTTCCCGCTTTCGAAGGTGATCTTCTTCCTGATCACCCCGTCGAACGTCTTCGCCCTCGTCGGGCTCGTCGGCGTCGCGCTGACGCTCGCGACCGCGCGGCGGCGCCTCGGCGGAGCTTTGAGCGCGTTCGGCCTCCTCGGCCTGCTCGCAGGCGGCCTGTCGCCGCTCTCGGCCTGGGCGGTGCTGCCGCTGGAGCAGCGCTTCCCGGCCTACGCCGACGATCGCCCGCCCGACGGCATCATCGTGCTCGGCGGCGGGATCGAGGCCGGGTTGTCGTCCGGCCGCGGGCAGGTGGTCGTCAACGATGCCGGCGAGCGGCCGATCTACATGGCCGATCTCGCCCGGCGCTACCCGCAGGCGCGGCTGATGTTCTCCGGCGGCAGCGGCAGCCTCGTCGACGGGGCGATCGCCGAGGCCGACATCGTCAGCCGCGACGCCGACACCCTCGGCCTGCCGCGCACCCGGCTGATCCTGGAGAACCGCTCGCGCAACACCCGCGAGAACGCGCTGTTCTCCGCCGCGATGGCCCAGCCGAAGCCGGGCGAGCGCTGGCTGCTGGTGACCTCGGCCTTCCACATGCCGCGGGCGATGGGCTGCTTCCGCGCGGCCGGCTTCAACGTCGTCGCCTTCCCCGTCGACTACCGCACCCGCGGCCCGCGCGACGCGCTGCGCTTCGGCAGCTTCGCCTCGGAGGGGCTGCTGGTGCTCGACCTGGCGGTGAAGGAATGGATCGGCCTCGCGGTCTACCGGCTCGCCGGCTACACCGACGCGCTGCTGCCGGGGCCGGCGGATCAGCCTTCGGGGAGCGACAACCGGTAGATCCCGCGAAAATCGTCCGGATCGGCGGGCTTGCCCTTCCGCAGAATGGCGAGGCGGCCGGCCTTGGTCAGGCGCACGGCGATGCGGCGCACCGGCTGCATCAGGGGGCTCCACTGGTCCGGATCCGACCCCGCCAGCGCGCGTGCGACCTCCGAGGGGCAGATGGTCTTGCCGGGGCCGCGCTCGGCCACGAGACGCAGCATCGTCTCCTCGATCGCGTCCTCGCTGCGGGTTCCGGTGCGGTCGTCGCTCACGGCGTGGATCCTTCGACGGGCGGGGCGCCGTCGGCGAGCAGGATCGCGCGGATCTCGGAGACGAACTGGCGCCGCCACATCACGAACACGACCGCCGTCGTCGAGGCGACGAGGAAATAGGGGCTGACGAACCACCCGAGATACGCCAACGCGAAGAAGAACGCACGCTGCCCGCGGGCGAAGTGGAGCCCGGCCGCGGTGTTCATCGCCGCCACGCGCCGCGCGGCGCGCAGCATCGCGGACTCGCTCGCCCCCGAGCCCTTGGGCGGCACGGTCCCGAGCAGGATCGCGCTGTAGTTGAACAACCGGTAGGCCCAGGCGAACTTGAAGAAGGCATAGACGAACACGACCGCGAGCCCTGCGACCTTGATCTCCCAGGTCGTGCGCGTGGCGATCGTGCCGAAGGGCAGCGTGCCGAACAGGTTGAGCACGTCGTCGCCGGAGCGCGACAGGGTGAGCACGCCGCCGAGCGCGATCAGCGACGTCGAGGCGAAGAAGGCGGTGCCGTTCTGCAGCGAGGCGTTGATCGTGGTGTCGACCACGCGGTTGTCGCGCACGATCAGCTGGCGCGCCCACTCCTCGCGCTGCGCGTTCATGATCTGGCTCAGCGACACCATCCGCCCGCGCAGGCGCCCGACGGAGAGGCCGTAGCCGAGCCAGGCCAGCACGAAGTAGATCAGCGCGCCGAGGTCGATCGGCGACAACCCGGAGGGCAGGTAGGCGGCGAGCAGCGTGGTGGAAGGGAGGTCGGTCATCGTCCCTGGGGTGCCCATCGGGCCCGCGCGCCGCGCCGGCCGTGGGCGCATCGGGACCGCGGGATGGCTACCCCGGCGCGGCGCGCGCTGTCGAGGCGCGCCGGAGCAGGCCGTCCATGCGCGGGTCCCCTCACCGCCGGATCGCGAACCCGGAGGCGCCGGCGGACGGCTCGCCGGCCGTCACCTCGACCCGCTCGACGCGGGCGCCGGGCGGCCCGGCCCAGCACGCCTGCACCATCGCCTCGACCGCGTCGGCCGGCCCGGTGAACGCGGCCTCGACCGCGCCGTCCGCGCGGTTGCTCACGTGCCCCGACAGGCCGCGCGCCTCGGCCTCGCGCCGGGTCCAGGCGCGATAGGTGACGCCCTGGACCCGGCCGACGACGACGACGGCGACGCTTCTGATCTCGCTCATGACGGCACAACGCGGCCGGACGCCGGAGGCGTCCGGCCGCGTCGGGTCGTTCTCAGCGGGCGATGGCGGCGCGGCCCTGCGGACGGCCCTCGACGCGGGCCGGATCGACGGTCTTCTGACGGTAGGTCAGGTACCAGGCCACCGAGATGAACAGCACCCCGCCGACGAAGTTGCCCAGCGTGACGGGGATCTGGTTCCACAGCCACCACTCGCTGAAATGGACGGGCGCGCCGAGCATCATGCCGGCGGGGATGACGAACATGTTCACCACCGCATGCTCGAACCCCTGCGCGAAGAACAGGAAGATCGGCAGCCAGGCGCCGAGGATCTTGCCGAAGGTCGAGGTCGACATCATCGACATCGTCACGCCGAGGCAGACCATCCAGTTGCACAGCATCGCCTTGACGAAGCAGGTCAGCATCCCGGCCGTGCCGAGGTTCTCGTAGGCGATCGTCTTGGCCGAGGCGATCTCGACCAGCTTCTGCGCGACGCCGGCGACGGGCGTGTGCCACGCGTTGGTCAGCGCGATCACCAGGAGCAGCGCGTACAGCACGCTGCCGAGCAGGTTGCCGATGAAGCTCCAGGCGAAGTTGCGCATCATCGGCGCGAACCCGATCCGGTTCTCCATCCAGGACAGCGTCAGGATGCCGAAGTTCCCGGTGCAGAGCTCGAGCCCGAGGCACACGATCATCACGAAGCCAACGGGAAAGACGATGGCGCCGACGAAGGGCACGCCGGTCTGCACCGCCCCGGTGAGGGCGAGGCTGGTGGCGATGCCGAGCAGCGCGCCCGCCATCATGCCGCGCACGAGCATGTCACGGATCGACAGCTCGGCGCGCATGACGCCCGAATCGCTCATGGTCGCGGCCATGTCCGTAGGTTTGACGAAGTCCATTGGCGGAAGGCTCCCGGTGTTCGATGTTCTGCGATCCGGGAGAAGGCAAGGTCAGGGCCAAACCGGGCGTTGCTGCCGCGGCATCTGCGTCGCACCTAGGTCGGCGCTCCGCGACGCCAGCCGCGCACCTCGCGCAGGTAGGGGGCCGGCAGCTGCGCCGCCTCGCCCGCCGCGAGCACGGCCTCGAGATAGCTGGGCTTCGGCACGCCGCAGGCGGTGGAGCGGCCGAGATAGATCAGCGCGCGCTTGACGCCGCCCGCGGTCGCGACCGGCTGCGAGGCCTTCACGTAGAGGCCGCCGGCAACGCCCTCGTAGCGGTCGAGGGCGGGGACGTCGGCGAGGGCCAGCTCCCACAGCACGCCCCAGACCGTGTGGCGCCCGTCGCGCACCACCGAGGCGTAGCCCTCGCGCATGACGATGAAGCGGTGGCGGTGCAGCCGGCCCTGCCCGATCAGCCGCGAAGCCGGGCAGCGGGAGGCCATGGCGGCGGCATCCATGTTGGCGCCGTAGGCGAAGTAGAGAGGCATGGATTTCGGTGCGAACCGGTCGGGTCGGGGAACCCCCGGTTACTCGCCGGACTTCCGATCGTCGCGGCGGATCGCCCATTCATTGGCGCGCATGGCGAGATAGGCCACGGTCAGCATGATGGCCGGAATGACGAAGATGACGAAGATCTCACCGGAGTTCATGGTTTGAGGCTCCGCAGGACGCGCCTTGCGATCCAATGTATGCCGAACCCGGTGCAAAGCCAGACCCCGGCGAAGAACACGGCCACGGCGGTCGGTTTGGGGGCGTTCGCGATCCCGAAGCTCACGGCCGTCACCGGCGTCACCACCCCGATGATGATGAACGCGGCGGCGATCGTGTTGAGCCCGGTCGCAAGCAGTTTCGTCTGCTCGTTGTGAACGAGGCTCATCGCCGCCGGGTCTCAGGACGCTGACGCGAGTCAGGCGAATTCCAGGATCACCGCATCGACGGCGAGGCTCTCGCCCTCCTTGGCGTGGACCTTCGCCACCGTGGCGTCGCGCTCGGCGCGGAGCACGTTCTCCATCTTCATCGCCTCGACGATGGCGATGGCCTCGCCGTTCTTCACCTCCTGGCCTTCGGTGACCAGGATCTGCTTCACCAGGCCGGGCATCGGGCAGAGCACCTGCTTCCCGGAGCCGGCATCCTCCTTCACCGGCATCAGCGCGGCGAGCTCGGCCTCGCGGCGGGTGTAGACGCGGGCCTCGGCCGCGGCGCCCGCATGCTGGAGCGCGACGCCGTTGAGCAGCCCGCGCACCTGGATCGCGACGCGCTGCGCGCCGATCGTGCCGGTCCAGACCGGCTCGCCCGGGCGCCAGTCGCTCTCGACGACGTGGGCGGTGCCGTCGGCCTCGGTGACGACGAGGCAGTTCTGCGCCAGCGCATCCTCGTGCGGATCGACGGTGACGGGGAAGGCCTCGCCGGCCAGCATCACCACCCGGTCGCGCTCGAAGTGCAGCAGCGCGGGGTCGCGCATCTGGCCGGAGATGCCGCGCTTGCGCGCGTTGAGCTTGTGGTCGATCGCGGCCGCGGCCGCCATCATCCGCTGCGCCACCGCGCCTTTCGGCTCGGGCGCGGAGAACCCTTCCGGGAACTCCTCGGCGATGAAGCCGGTGGACAGCGCCCCCTCGCGCCAGCGCGGATGCGCCATCAGGGCGGCGAGGAACGGGATGTTGTGGCGGATGCCGTCGATGGCGAAGGCGTCGAGCGCCTCGGCCTGGAGCTCGATCGCCTCGGCGCGGGTCGGCGCCCAGGTGACGAGCTTGGCGATCATCGGATCGTAGTGGATCGCGATCTCGCCGCCCTCCTCTACGCCGGTGTCGTTGCGGACCTTGCCGGTGCCGAACGTGCCCTCCTCCGGCGGCCGGTAGGTGGTGAGCCGGCCGATCGAGGGCAGGAAGTTGCGGGTCGGATCCTCGGCGTAGACGCGGCTCTCCACCGCCCAGCCGTCGAGCGTCACCCGATCCTGCGTGAGCGGCAGCGTCTCGCCGGCCGCCACCCGGATCATCAGCTCGACGAGGTCGACGCCGGTGATCATCTCGGTAACCGGATGCTCGACCTGGAGGCGGGTGTTCATCTCCAAGAAGTAGAACGACTTGTCCTGGCCGGCGACGAACTCGACCGTGCCGGCGGAATCGTAGTCCACGGCCTTCGCCAGGGCGACCGCCTGCTCGCCCATCTTCCGGCGGGTGGCCTCGTCGAGAAGGGGCGAGGGTGCCTCCTCGATGACCTTCTGGTTGCGGCGCTGAATCGAGCACTCGCGCTCGCCGAGGTAGACCACGTTGCCGTGCTTGTCGCCGATCACCTGGATCTCGATGTGGCGCGGATCGGTGATGAACTTCTCGATGAACACCCGGTCGTCGCCGAAGGACGAGGCGGCCTCGGACTTCGCGCGGGCGAAGCCCTCCGCGACCTCGCCCGAGGCGTAGGCGATGCGCATGCCCTTGCCGCCGCCGCCGGCGGACGCCTTGATCATCACCGGGTAGCCGATGCCGTCGGCGATCTCGACGGCGTGCTCGGGGCTCTCGATCACGCCGAGGAAGCCCGGCACCGTCGAGACGTTGGCGGCGGCCGCCGCCTTCTTGGATTCGATCTTGTCGCCCATCGCGGCGATGGCGCCGGCGTTCGGGCCGATGAAGACGATGCCGGCCTCGGCGAGCGCGTTGGCGAAGGCCTCGCGCTCGGACAGGAAGCCGTAGCCCGGATGCACCGCCTGCGCCCCGGTCTGCTTGCAGGCGTCGATGATCTTCTCGATGACGAGGTACGATTGCGCCGCCGCCGCCGGGCCGATGTGGACGGCCTCGTCGGCCATCGCCACGTGGACCGCATCGCGGTCGGCGTCCGAGTAGACCGCCACGGTCTTGATGCCCATGCGCCGTGCCGTCTTGATGACGCGGCAGGCGATCTCGCCCCGGTTTGCGATCAGGATCTTGTCGAACATCTTTTATCGCGCTCGGGTCTGGTCGTCTTCAGGAAGCGGCTTGGCGTGAGCCGGATAGAGCGTTCCCGATAAAGCAGATCCGCAGGCGACGGAAGCTGTGCCGGCGGCCGATGCCTGGGCGACCGCGGTCAAAAGTTTTTGGTCTCGTTTCAAGCGGCCAGCGCGAAGCGCGGCCGGTCGGTCCTGGCCGGCTCCCGGGTCCAGCGGTTGGCTTCCATCGCGAACACCATCAGCGCCTCGGCGCTCCCCTGCGCCTCCCGGACGATCTCGACGGCGATTCGCGCGCCGGCCGGCGTCGGGCCGGTGAGGCCGGCGAGCGACGCCGAAAGCCAGGCGGCGACCGCGCGGTCGACGTAGCCCGAGGGACGCTCGCCCCAGACCGCGAAGTCGACCACGAGGGCGACCAGCGCGTCGGCGAAGGCCGGATCGGCGTCGGGCACCGCCCGCTCCAGCGCGATCAGCATGTCGGCCTCGTCGCGATGGGCGATGCCGTCCGGCAGCACGTCGCGCAGCAGAACCTGCACGGCGGCCGACGCAATGCGGCCCTCGGCGACGGCATGGTTGCAGAAGTCTTGAAGAGAAACGTTGATCATGACCGAATTCCTCCGCGACCTTTGTTCGGTCGCCGCCTGTCCTCGTGTGTATTGGACTGTAGGAGACGAGATCGTCTTCAGAGGTTAACGGCCAAATCTGAACCGGCGTTCAGGTTAAAGCGTGCTCACGAATGAGCGTTTCGAGAATCTTGCTTTTTTCGAGCGACATGCCGGCATCTGTCGAGACCGCACGATCGTCGCCCGCTCTCCGGGAACGCAGATGAAACGTCACCCGCTCACCGCTATCCCGTCATTCCGGGGCGCCGCAGGCGAGCCCGGAATCCAGAGCCGCCGGCGGTGGCGGATCCGGCTGGCGTCGGCGGTTCTGGATTCCGGGCTCTGCTTCGCAGCCCCGGAACGACGAGGGGAAACGGACCGAAGGTCGTCCGCCCTCAGCGCACGATCACCGTCGCGCCCACCGGCACGCGGTTGAACAGGTCGACCACGTCGATGTTGCGCATGCGGATGCAGCCGGACGACGCGGCCTGGCCGATCTTCTCCGGCTCGTTGGTGCCGTGGATGCGGTAGAGCGTGTCGCGGCCCTTGTCGGAGAGATAGAGCGCGCGGGCGCCGAGCGGGTTGCCCGGCCCGCCCTGCATCGGGTGGACGTGCGGCCAGCGCTTGATCATCTCGGCCGGCGGGTTCCAGGCCGGCCATTCCGCCTTGCGGTCGACCGTGGCGGTGCCCTTCCAGCCATAGGCCTCGTCGCCCACGGTGACGCCGTAGCGCATCGCCTTGCCGTCGGGCAGCACGAGGTAGAGCTGCCGCTCCATCGTCTCGATCACGATGGTGCCGGGCTGCTCCTTCGTCGGGTCGGTGACCTGGTAGCGGGCGAAGTGCGGGTCGAACTCGGCGTCCGGCACCAGCGCCATGAAGGCGGTGTCCCGTGCCGACAGAGCCGGATCGGGCACCGCCTTGAAGTTGCAGCCCGAGAGCAGCACGGCACACGCGATGATCGGGGCGAAGCGCATGGCGGGCCTCTCTCGAGTGGGCTTCCGCCGTTCGAACCAGGGTTGACGGAAACTGACCGAAGCATAGGCGGACGAGGCACTTCGGCGTAGCGTCCCGCGTTGCCCGCGGGCACAATGCCAAGCGCTGTTGCCGCTTTGCGACAGGTGCGTCCGCAGCGAGGCGGCGCGCACAGCCGGAGGGATGATCGTGACGACCCTGTACGTGAGCCACCCGGCCGCCCTCGACCACGCCGTGCCCGAGGGGCATCCCGAGCGGCCCGACCGCATCCGCGCGATCGAGCGCGTCCTGGAGAACGAGCGCTTCTCCGGCCTCGTCCGCACCATGGCGCCACAGGCCGAGGCCTCGGTCGCCACGCTCGCCCACCCCGCCGCCTATGTCGAGGCGATCGTCGCGGCCTCGCCCAAGGACGGGATGGTCGCGATCGATTCGGATACGCTGATGTCCCCGGGCAGCCTGGAGGCGACGCTTCGCGCCGTCGGCGGCGGCATCATGGCGGTCGATGCGGTGATGGGGTGCGAATGCAGCAACGCCTTCGTCGCCATGCGCCCGCCCGGCCACCATGCCGAGCGCACCCGGGCGATGGGATTCTGCCTGTTCAACCACGCCGCCATCGCCGCGCGCCACGCCCGCGCCAAGGGCGCGACCCGCGTGGCGCTGGTCGATTGGGACGTGCACCACGGCAACGGCTCGCAGGACATCTTCTGGGACGATGCCGACGTGATGTACGCCTCGACCCACCAGATGCCGCTGTTTCCCGGCACCGGCGCGGCCTCCGAGCGCGGCGCGAAGGACACCATCGTCAACGTGCCCCTGCGCCCGGGCGACGACGGCGCGGTCTTCCGCGAGGCGTTCGAGGCCGGCATCCTCGCCCGCGTCGACGCCTTCGCGCCCGACGTGATCATCCTGTCGGCCGGCTTCGACGCCCACCACCTCGATCCCTTGGCCAACCTGCGCCTGACCGAAGCCGATTTCGGCTGGGCCACGCGCAAGCTGATGGAGGTCGCCGACCGGCACGCCGGCGGCCGCCTCGTCTCGATGCTGGAGGGCGGCTACAGCCTCGACGGCCTCGGCCGCTCGGTGTCGGCGCATGTCGACGCGCTGATGGGGCGATGAGGGAAAGATCGGGTGCCCTCCCTCCCCCGAGAGGGGGGATCGTCGGGAAAGTGTAGCCAACGATCGTCATCGTCGGGTTTCAGGATTATTCGGCAATCGGAACCGGGATTATGTGGTAATGCCACGCCCGGCGTCGGCCGGCATGACGGCCGCTCGTCGATGGGGTGGATCGGGTGCGGCAGAGGCGTGGCTACGGGCTGGTTTGGGCGACGGCGATCGGGCTGGCCGGTGTGGCGCTCGTCGCGGCTTTCGCCGGCGACGACGTTCGGCAGGTCGCTTCACGGCTGACGAACCTTTTCGTGGCGCGCGATGCGGCCAGGTCCGCCCCCGCCCCCGCCAAGCCCACGCCATTCGCTGCCCCCCAGCGCACCGCGGTCGAGGGCGGACGCGTCGTCGTGGTGCTCACGCCCGAGGAACGCGCCCGGATCGGCCTCGAGACCGCACGGCGGCAGCCCGAATCGCACCCGATCGAGATCCAGGCCTACGGCAGCGTCCTCGACCTCGCGCGGGTGACGGAGCTCACGAATTCCTACGCCGCCGCGACGGCGCAGCTGCAGACCGCGCAGGCGCGGGTCGAGGTCTCGCGCGCCGCGTTCCAGCGCGCCAAATCCCTCGGGCCCTACGCGACGCAGGTGCAGATCGAGACCACCGAGGGCACGTTCCAGACCGACCAGGCGGCGCTCGCCGCAGCGCAGTCGCAGGTGCGGACGCTCAGCGCCACCGCGCAGCAGGAATGGGGGCCGGTGATCGGCCGCGGCATCGTCGAGCGCTCGGTCCTCGTGACCCGGCTGATCGAGCGCGCCGACTTCCTGGTGCAGGTGACGCTGCCGCCCGGGGAGACGCTGAAGGGCCGGCCCGGCGCGGCCTTCGCGGAGGTGCCGCCGCAGAGCGAGCGCGTGGCGCTGCGCTTCGTCTCGGCCGCGACCCGCACCGACCAGCGCATCCAGGGCCTCAGCTCGTTCTACACGGTCTCCGGCGACAGCGGCCTCCTCCCCGGCATGAGCACGCTGGCCTTCATTACCTCGTCGCGGGCCGCCACCGGCGTGCTCGTGCCCGAGGAGGCGGTCGTGCACTGGCAGGGCGGGGCCTGGTTCTACCGCGCGGTCGGCGAGACCGGGTTCGCCCGCCACGCGCTCGGCGCCGACCCCGCGCTCTCGGGCGACGGCTTCATCGTCGCGGATCTCGCCGGCGAGACCGAGATCGTGATGCGGGGCGCGCAGGCCCTGCTGTCGGAGGAGATGAAGGCCCAGGTGCAGAGAGCCGGCGGCGCGGACGACGACTGAGCCGATGTCGTCCGATCAAAGCCCCGCCGCGCCCGATCCCGTCGGCCCGCAGGCCGCCCTGGTCGCCTTCGCGATCCGCTTCCCCGGCATCGTCGTGGCCTTGGCGCTGGCGTTGCTGGTCTACGGCACCGCCAGCCTCGGTCAGGCGAAGTACGACGTCTTCCCCGAGTTCGCGCCGCCCTCGGTGGTGATCCAGACCGAGGCGCCGGGGCTCAACCCGGAGCAGGTCGAGATCCTGGTGACCCAGACCGTCGAGGTCGCCGTCAACGGGCTTCCCGGCCTCGCCACCCTGCGGTCGAGCTCGATCCAGGGCCTGTCGGTCATCACCGCCACCTTCACCGCCGGCAGCAGCATCTACCGGGTGCGCCAGCTCGTGACCGAGCGGCTGGCGAGCCTCGCCGGGCGCCTGCCGCAGGGCGTGCTGCCGCCGGCGATGACCGCGCTGACCTCCTCGACCAGCACCGTGCTCCTGGTCGGGCTGACCTCGGAGAGCCGCTCCGCCCTCGACCTGCGCACGATCGCCGACTGGCGCGTGCGCCTGCGGCTGCTCGCGGTGCCCGGCATCGCCCAGGTCTCGGTCTACGGCGGCGCGGTGCGCGCCTTCCAGGTCGAGGTGCGGCCGCACGACCTGATCCGCTTCCGCCTCGGCCTGAACGACGTGCTCGTGGCCGCGCGCAAGGCCACCGGGGTGCGCGGCGCCGGCTTCGTCGACACCCCCAACCAGCGCATCGCCCTCCAGACGGAAGGGCAGTCGCTGACGCCGGAGGAGATCGCCCGCACGGTGCTCGTCAACGAGGGCGGCGCGAGCGTGGTGCTCGGCGACGTCGCCACCGTGGTCGCCGCCCCCGAGCCGCCGATCGGCGCGGCGCTCGTCGACGGCCGGCCCGGCATCCTCCTGATGGTCGGTGCGCAGATCGGCGCCAACACCCTGGAGGCGACGCGCCGGGTCGAGGCGGCCCTCGACGAGCTTCGGCCCGGGCTGGCGCGCGACGGCATCGTGCTGCGCGGCGACCTCTTCCGCCCGGCGAACTTCATCGCCCAGGCCAACGGCAACGTGCTGCAGGCGCTGGCGCTCGGCGGCATCCTGGTCGTCGTGGTGCTGTTCGTGTTCCTGTTCGACTGGCGCACGGCCGTCATCAGCGCGGTGGCGATCCCGCTCTCGCTGCTCGCCGCCGTGCTGGTGCTCGGGGCGATGGGCGAGAGCCTCAACACGATGACCCTCGGGGGGCTGGCCATCGCCATCGGCGAGGTGGTGGACGACGCGGTGATCGGCATCGAGAACGCGGTGCGGCGCCTGCGCGAGAACCGCCGCCTCGCCGTGCCGCTTCCGGTCGCGCGGGTGGTGCGCGACGCGATCCTCGAGGTGCGGGGCGCGGTGGCCTACGCCACCTTCGCCGTGCTGCTGGTGTTCCTGCCGGTGCTGGCGCTCACCGGCGTCGCCGGGCGCCTGTTCGGCCCGCTGGCGCTCGCCTACGTCCTGGCGGTGGTGGCCTCGCTCGCGGTGGCGCTCACGGTGACCCCGGCGCTCGCGATGGCGCTGGTAGCGCGCAAGGACCTGCCCGCGCGCGATCCCCCGGTGATGCGGATCGCGCGCGCCGCCTACGCGCGGATGCTTGGGGCCGTCGAGCGGCGCTTCGGCTGGGCGGCGACGGCGGCCGTCCTCCTCACCCTCGCCGGCGCGGCCGCCCTGCCCTTCTTCGGCGGCACTTTCCTGCCGGACCTCAAGGAGGGCCACCTGATCCTGCACATGGCGGCGGCGCCGGGCACCTCGCTGCAGGAATCGCTGCGGCTCGGCGCGCGCATGACCGCCGGGCTCAAGGCGGTGCCCGGCGTCCGCGCCGTGGCGCAGCAGGTCGGACGGGCCGAGGCCGGCCAGGACACGGCCGGCACGCATTACAGCGAGATCCACATCGACCTCGAGCCCGGCCTCGACGGCGCGGCGCAGGGGCGGAGCGAGGCCGGCATCCGCGCTCTGATGGCGGGCACGCCCGGCGCCGCGTTCTCGCTCAAGACCTTCCTCACCGAGCGCATCGAGGAGACGGTCTCGGGCTACACCGCGCCGGTGGTGATCAACGTGTTCGGCGCCGACCTCGACCGGATCGAGGCGGCGGCCCGCGACGTCGCCCGCGAACTCGCCGAGGTGCGGGGCGCCGCCGACGTGCAGCAGCAATCGCCCGCCGGCCTGCCGCAGATCACCGTGTCCTTACGCCGGAACGACCTGCGCCACTGGGGCCTCGACGCGATCGAGGTGCTGGAGATCGTCCGTACCGCCTACCAGGGCGACGTGGTCGGCCAGGCCTACGAGGGCAACGCCGTCTTCAACGTCATCGTCGTCCTCGACCGGGCGACCCGCGCGCACCTCACCCGCCTCGGCGACCTGCCGCTGCGGACCACGAGCGGCAGCTACATCCGGCTGACCCAGGTCGCCGACGTCTACGAGACGGCCGGGCGCTACCAGGTCCAGCACGCGGGCGCGCAGCGGGTGCAGGCGGTCACCGCCAACGTGACGGGGCGCGACGTGGCCTCCTTCGTCGAGGCGGCCAAGCGCAAGGTCGCCAAGGAGGTGACCCTGCCGCCCGGCGTCTACGTCGCCTTCGAGGGCGCCGCGGAGACGCAGGCGCGGGCGCGCGCCGACCTGCTGACCTATTCCGCGCTCGCCGGCCTCGGCATCGTGCTGCTGCTCGCGGTGGTGACCGGGTCGGTGCGCAACCTCGTCCTGGTGCTGGTCAACCTGCCCTTCGCCTTCGTCGGCGGCGTGCTCGCCGTGGCGGCGACCAGCGCGGTGGTCTCGCTCGGCTCGATCGTCGGCTTCGTCACCCTGTTCGGGATCAGCTTGCGCAACGCGATCATGCTGATCGCCCATTACGAGCACATGGTCGCCCGCGAGGAGCGCAGCTGGGACGCCGCCACCGCCGCGGAGGGCGCCGGCGACCGGCTGGTGCCGATCCTGATGACCTCCCTCGTCACCGGCCTCGGCCTGCTTCCGCTGGCGCTCGGCGCCGGCGAGCCGGGGCGCGAGATCGAGGGTCCGATGGCGATCGTGATCCTGGGCGGGCTCGTCACCTCGACGGTGCTGAACCTCGCGATCCTGCCGGCCTTGGCGCTGCGCTACGGCCGGTTCGTCGCGGACTATCCCTCCAGCGGCTCGTCGCCGAGCATCTCGATCCCGAAGCCCGACAGGCCGACATAGGCGCGGGCCGAGGTCGAGAGGTTGCGGATCGAGACCACGCCGAGGTCACGCAGGATCTGCGCGCCCAGGCCCACCTCGCGCCACTGGCGCACGCGCTGCGCCTCGGTGCCCTCGTCCGCGACGCGGTTCAGCGGAACCCCGGCGGTGCCGTCGCGCAGGTACACGAGGATGCCGCGGCCCTCCCGCGCGAACCGGCGCATCACCGTCTCGATCTGGCGGCCGCCCTCGATCACGTCGGCGACGACGTCCGAGCGATGGAGCCGGACCAGCACGTTGCGGCCGTCCCCGATGTCGCCGTGGACGAAGGCGAATTGCTGGATCGCCTCGAACGGCGTGGTGTAGGCGTAGCCCGTCATCGGGCCGAACTCGGTCTCGACCGGGAAGTGGCCGACGCGCTCGACCAGCTTGTCGCGCGCCTGGCGGTAGGCGATCAGGTCGGCCACCGAGACGCGGGCGAGGCTGTGCGTCTCGGCGAAGGCCGCGATCTGCGGCCCCTTCATCACCGTGCCGTCGTCGTTGGCGAGCTCGCAGATCACGCCGACGGGCGGCAGGCCCGCGAGCTTGCACAGGTCGACCGCGGCTTCCGTATGGCCTGAGCGCATCAGCACGCCGCCGTCCCGCGCGATCAGCGGGAAGACATGCCCGGGGCGGACGAAGTCGTCGGCGCCCATGTTGCCGTTGGCGAGCGCCCGCACGGTGTTGCAGCGCTGCTCGGCCGAGATGCCGGTGGTCAGCCCGTGCTTCACGTCCACCGTGACGGTGAAGGCGGTGCCGAGCGGCGCGTCGTTCGAGGCGACCATCGGCGCGAGGTTGAGGCGGCGCGCCTCCGCGACCGTCACCGGCGCGCAGACGATGCCGCAGGTGTTGCGGACGATGAACGCCATCTTCTCCGGCGTGCAATGGATCGCGGCGACGACGAGGTCGCCCTCGTTCTCGCGATCGTCGTCGTCGGTGACGACGACGATCTCGCCGCGGGCGAAGGCTTCGATGGCGGAGGTGACGGAGGTGTGGGGCACGGTTCGGTACTCGAATGGGCTTTGCGTCCGGGGACGGTCGGGCGTCGGGCGCCGACGTGAGGCGCCGAAGTCAGGTGCCGACCTGCCCCCGATGGCGGAGATGGTGGTCGGCGAGCACGCACGCCATCATCGCCTCGGCGACGGGGACGGCCCGGATGCCGACGCAGGGATCGTGGCGGCCCTTGGTGATCAGGTCGACGTCGCGGTTGTCGCCCGTGACCGTGCGCCGGGGCGTGAGGATCGACGAGGTCGGCTTCACGACAAACCGCACCACGATCGGCTGGCCGGTCGAGATGCCGCCGAGCACGCCGCCGGCATGGTTGGCCAGGAACGTCGGGCGCCCGTCGTTGCTCGCGCGCATCTCGTCGGCGTTGTCCTCGCCGCGGAGCGCCGCCGAGGCGAAGCCGTCGCCGATCTCGACGCCCTTGACCGCGTTGATGGACATCATCGCGGCGGCCAGCTCCGCGTCGAGCTTGCCGTAGATCGGCGCGCCGAGGCCGGGTGCCACGCCCTCGGCCACCACCTCGATCACTGCGCCGATCGACGAGCCGTCCTTGCGAATGCCGTCGAGGTAGTCCTCGTAGAATTTCGCGGTCGCCGCGTCAGGGCAGAAGAACGGGTTGGCGCCGACCGCCTCCCAATCCCAGCGCGACCGGTCGATCGCGTGCGGACCCATCTGCACCAAAGCCGCGCGGATCGTGACGCCGGGGATCACCTTGCGCGCGATGGCGCCGGCCGCGACCCGCGCCGCGGTCTCGCGCGCCGACGAGCGCCCGCCCCCGCGATAGTCGCGGATGCCGTACTTGGCGTCGTAGGCGTAGTCGGCATGGCCCGGGCGGTAGCTGTCGCGGATCTCGGAATAGTCCTTCGAGCGCTGATCGGTGTTCTCGATCATCAGCGCGATCGGCGTGCCGGTGGTGAGCTGGCGGCCCCCGGTGCGGTCGTCGGCGAACACGCCCGACAGGATCTTCACCTGGTCCGGCTCGCGCCGCTGGGTGGTGAAGCGCGACTGTCCGGGCTTGCGCCGGTCCAGCTCGGCCTGGATCTCCTCGGCCTCGAGCATCAGCCCGGGCGGGCACCCGTCGACGACGCAGCCGAGGGCGACCCCGTGGCTCTCGCCGAAGGTGGTGACGCGGAACAGGTGGCCGAACGTGTTGTGGGACATCGTGCGCGTGCTCTAGCGCGCGGGCGGCGGAGGCACAAATCGGGGCCGCGTTGCGTCTGCGTCGGGTGGCCGCCTCCCTCCCCCGAAGGGAAGGGAGAGCGTTCGGCGCGACGCCGACTGGCGGCGCTCATGCGGGCGATCAGGCCGGCACCTCCTCGATGGCGCGCGGCTCGGTTTCCGGCACGCCGTTGCGGGCATGGCGGAAGCTCGAGAGCGCCTGGTAGGTCTTCAGCCGCGCCCGCATCAGCGAGCCCAGCGGACGGTGCGCCGCGAGGCTGTGGGCGGGACGGAAGGAGAGCACGTCGTCGGCGTAGGCGCGGCGGGTCTCGCTCGTCGCGTCCTGCGCCGGCAGCACGAGGCGGGCGACGGTGCGGTAGGGGCTGGCCTCCTCCGACCATTCCTTCGAGGCGTCCTCGATCGGCATGTCGTTCAGGTCGAGGCAGAGCTGCACGCGGATCTCGAACACCACCTCCTGGCCGCGGAAGAGGGCCGCGACCGCGTGGCGGAAAGTGTCCGGGTCGTCGCCGGGGTGAAGCTCCTCCTTCGCCAGGGCCTCCTGCGCGGGCGCGGCCGGGAACGCGGCGATCTTGGCGATATGGTCGCCGTAGCGCAGCGCCGCCTGCGAGTAGTACGGCTCGGCCAGGGGATGCAGCGGCTGGTGTCCGAAGAAATCGAGCAGCGGCGCGCTCTTGCCGGTCACCGCCTTCACGACCGAATCGGCCGCCCGCGCCGTCGCCGAGACCGCGACCTTCACCGCCTCCGGCGCCTTGGTGCCGGCTTCGAGCTGCTTCATGCTGCCGAGGAAGCCCTTCGCGTCCGGGTTCGGGAAGACCGGCCCGGTGGCGAGCACGAAATCCTGGGTGTCGGCCGCGTGACCGGCGAGCTTCTCGCCGGCGACGCCGAGCACCTTGATCGCCATGCCGCGGTGGGTCGAGACGCTGTCCTTCAGGAGCTCGCCCGGCCCCTGCGCGAACCGCACGATCGCCGGATGCGTGCCCGCCGTCGCGAACAGGCCCTGGGCCAGCTCCGCGGGCAGGTTCGGCAGCACCTGGAGCTCGCCGACGACGATGCCGCTGATCTTGGCGTGCGAGGCGCGCACGGCGTGCTTGTAGCGTGCGGCGGTGGTCTCGCTCTCGCGGGTCATCGAGGCGATGATCTCGTCGATGACGTGGTTCTCGTCGGGGGCCGGGGTTTCGACGTTGTCGTGGTAGCGGATCGGGGTCGCGCGGTCGGTCATGGGGCTCGCTTTGAAGCTCTTCGAGAATCGCTCCAGGGTGAACCGCGCTCGGCGCTCAGGTATCCCGCGGTCGCGCCAGGACGCCGCCGGTCATCGGCTCGCGCACGCCGGTGGTCGACGGAAACGTGATCGGCAGACCCTTGAGCGAGCGCACGGCCAGGTGCGCGAAGGCCTGCGCCTCGAGGAAGGCCGAGGACCAGCCGATGGCGTCGGCCGTCGTGATCTCGGCGCGCAGGTGATAGTTCAAGAGCCGCACCAGCTCGCCGTTGCGGGCGCCGCCGCCGGCGACGATCCAGCGGGCCGGGATCTCCGGGGCATGGTCGAGCGCCCGGGCGACCGCGCGGGCCGTGAAGGCGGTGAGCGTCGCCGCGCCGTCCTCGGTCGAGAGCTGGCCCGCGAGCTTGTGCGAGAACCAGTTGCGGTCGAGCGATTTCGGCGGCCGTCGGAAGAAGAACGGGTGCGTCAGCAGCCACGCCAGCAGCGGCTCGTCGGCTCGCCCGCGCGCGGCGGTGCGGCCGCCGTCGTCGAGATTCTTGCCCTCGCGCTCCTGCATCCACTCGTCGATCAGCGAGTTGCCGGGCCCCGTGTCGAAGGCGATCACGCCGCCCTTCGCGTCGACCAGGGTCGCGTTGGCGACGCCGCCGATGTTGAGGATGCCGTAGGCGCCCTCGAACCCCGAGGCCGCGGCCAGCGCCTGGTGAAAGACCGGCACCAGGGGCGCCCCCTGGCCGCCCGCCTCGATGTCGGCGCGGCGCAGGTCGGAGACGACCGGAATGCGCAAACGGTCGGCGAGCGCCTGCCCCTCGCCGATCTGGATCGTGATGCGCTGGTCCGGGCGGTGGATCACCGTCTGGCCGTGGAAGCCGATCACGTCGATGTCGGCGGCCGAGAGCCCGTTCTCGGCGAGGAACTGCTCGACCGCCTGGGCATGCGCCTCGGTGACGAAGGCCTCCGCCTCGGGCAGCCGGCCGGGCCGGTCGCCGGGGGCGACGACGCCCTCGGCGTCCTTGGTGGCGGCGCGCAGCAGGACCTTCTCGTCCTCGGAATAGCCGCGGTAGCCGGTCGGCCCCAGGGGTTCGAGGTAGTTGTTGTGGCCCTTGACCACGTGGACGGCCTCGCCGTCGGTCTCGATCAGGGCGACGTCCACGCCGTCGAGCGACGTGCCGCTCATCAGGCCGATCGCGCGCATCATGGTCATGACCTGCCCCCGTGCCTTTCGCCGGTCGTCCTGCTATGGGTGACCCTCGCAAAACCTCCGATCCCTGCGGGCGCCCGAGATGGCGACGACGACGCGACGGAGGTTTTGCGAGTGACACTCAGCCGCCTCATGCCCTTTTGCGAGCGGACGCGCCAGCGCGCAGGACCGGTCCGGTCCCGTGCCGGAGCCGCCCGCTTCGAACCGAGAAGTCCGAGCCTCCCATGACCGCCGCCGAGCCCTTCGCGCCGAAATCCGAGTTCCTGAAAGTCCTGAGCGAGCGCGGCTACGTCCACCAGTGCTCGGACTTCGCCGCGCTGGACGCGGCCGCGGCCGAGGGGCGGCTCACGGCTTACGTCGGCTACGACTGCACCGCGGCCTCGCTCCATATCGGCCACCTCTTGTCGATCATGATGCTGCACTGGCTGCAGAAGACCGGCGGCCGGCCGATCGCGCTGATGGGCGGCGGCACCACCCGCGTCGGCGACCCCTCGGGGCGCGACGAATCGCGAAAGATCCTCAGCCTGGAGCAGATCGAGGCCAACAAGGCCGGCATCCAGAAGACCTTCGCCCGGTTCCTCGCCTTCGACGGCTCGGCGACCGGCGCGATCATGGTCGACAACGCCGAATGGCTGACCAAGCTGAACTACATCGAGATGCTGCGCGACGTCGGTCGCCATTTCTCGGTCAACCGCATGATGTCGATGGACAGCGTGCGGATGCGGCTGGAGCGCGATCAGGAACTCTCGTTCCTGGAATTCAACTACATGATCCTCCAGTCCTACGACTTCGTTGAGCTGAACCGCCGCCACGGCTGCACCATGCAGATGGGCGGGTCGGACCAGTGGGGCAACATCGTCAACGGCATCGATCTCGGCCGCCGCATGGGCGTCCCGGGCCTGCTCGGGCTGACCTGCCCGCTGCTGACCACCGCGTCGGGCGCCAAGATGGGCAAGACCGCCGCCGGCGCGGTCTGGCTCGATGCCGGGATGCTGAAGCCGTACGATTACTGGCAGTTCTGGCGGAACACCGAGGATGCCGACGTCGCGCGCTTCCTCAAGCTGTTCACCTTCCTCCCGCTGCCCGAGATCGCCGACCTCGCCGCGAAGGGCGGGGCCGGGATCAACGAGGCCAAGGTGCGGCTCGCCACCGAGGCGACGGCGCTGATGCACGGCCGCGAGGCGGCGGACGCCGCCGCCGAGACCGCGCGGAAGACCTTCGTCGAGGGGACGCTGGCCGAAGACCTGCCGAGCGTCACCGTCTCGCGCGACCTCGTCGATGCCGGCCTCGGCGTGCTCAGCGCCTTCGGGCCGGAATACGCCAAGCTGGTGCCGTCCACGAGCGAGGCCCGCCGCCAGATCAAGAGCGGGGGCCTGCGCATCGACGACGTGGTCCTCACCGACGAGCGTGCCGTGCTGCGCACCGCCGACTTCGCCAAGACCGGCGTGATCAAGCTCTCGTTCGGCAAGAAGCGCCACGTGCTGCTGCGCGTGGCGTGACCGCTCGCGGCGAAGCGGGGCCCGGACCGGGCTCGGCTTCGTCTTTATGCGGGGCCGTTCGTCATGCGGGGCCGTTCGTCAGCGGATGCCGCCGCTCGCGGTGATCACCTCGCCGGTGAGCCAGCGCGCGTCGTCGGAGGCGAGGAAGGCGACCACCCGGGCGATGTCGTCCGGCGCGCCGGCGCGGCCGAGCGGGGTCTGCGCGACGAAGCCGGCTTCCATCTCGGATCCGGCGATGCCGGCCGAATGGGTGCCCTCGGTCACCACGTAGCCCGGGCTGACCGTGTTGACCCGGATCCGGCGCGGCCCCAGCTCGTTGGCGAGCACCCCCGAGATCGCGTTGAGGGCGCCCTTCGTCCCGGCATAGACCGCCGCCGTCGGCGTATGCACGTGGGTGATCGCCGACGAGATGTTGACGATGCTGCCGCCCTCGCCGAGGTGCTTGGCGGCCGCCTGGGTCGCCAGCAGCACGCCGAGCACGTTGACGTCGAACAGCTTGCGGTAATGCGCCTCGGTGATCTCCTCGATCGCCGCGAAGTCGTAGACGCCGGAATTGTTGACCAGCACGTCGAGCCGGCCGAATGCCGTCACCGCCGCCTCGATCACCGCTTGCGCCTGGGCGGCCTGAGAGACGTCGCCCTGGACCGCGATCGCCCGGCCGCCGGCCGCGGTGATCGCGGCGACGACCGCCTCGGCGCCGGCCTTGCTCGATGCGTAGTTCACGACGACCGCCGCGCCGTCCTGTGCCAGCGCCTTGGCGATGCCGGCACCGATGCCCTTCGATGCGCCGGTCACGACGGCGACTTTGCCTGCGAGCTTGGACATGTATGCTAACCCTCGGCATGGGCCGGCACCGGGATGGCCGCCGTATTCCCATAGTTCGGGATTTCGGAACTAATGTCGCGCGGATCAAGCCCCCATATGCCGAGATCATGAGATCCCTGTTCCATCCCGCGATGGAGGACGTGCGCCCGGACGCGATCCTCCACGCCCTGTCCGATCCGAACCGCGCGGCGATCTTCGCACGGATCATGCGCGCGGGCTGCGTCGAGGCGTGCTCGGCCGTCTCCGCCCTCGGAGACCGGGTGATCCCGAAATCGTCGCTGTCGACGCACTTCAAGGTGTTGCGCGAAGCCGGCTTGATCCGCAGTGCGCGCCACGGCGTGGAGATGCGCAACGAGTCGCGTTACGCCGAGGTCGAGGCGCGCTTTCCGGGCCTGCTCGGCGCGATCATCAACGCCTACGCGTCCGGAGCCTGCGACGGGTCGCCCGGTGCCGGCCCGTCGGCGCCCGCGGCACGCGGCAGCGAAGCGTCGCCCGCGGAGTAGGCCGCCCGCCGGCGGATCGGCCGCCTCAGCGGTCGCCCTGCACCGCCGGGGGCACGCCGTCGGCGAAGTTCGAGCCGCCGCCCGCGCTGAAGAGTTTTCGTAGGAAGCCCGGCGCGACCGCCGAGAGCGGGTTCACGCTGACGTCCGGCGCGTTGAGCCTGCCGGAGACCCGGAAGTTGACCGCGAACAGGCCCTCGTTGTGGCCGCCGCCGAGGAGCGGCCCGATCAGCGGCACCTGCGAGACGATGTTGTTCAGGCCGTAGAGCGGCACGAAGGTGCCGTTGATGTCGGTGCGCTCGCGGGCGGTGTCGAGGAAACCCGACAGCGTGAAGCCCATCGCTGCGTTCGAGATCGCCGCATCGGAGAAGTCGACGCGCGAGCCCGAGCGGACGAAGTTCGCCCGCATCCGGTCGAACGAGACCGCGCTGCCCTGGCCCGCGACCGTGCGCTTGCGCCCGCGGGCATCGACGGTCTCCACCGTCTCCGGTCCCTGGGCCATGATGCTGGACAGGGCCGGCTCGTTGCGCAGCGCGAACTCGCGGATCTGCACCACGCCGGCCTGCGGCCCGTCGCTCAGCACGATGCCGAGATTGAGCCGGCCGCCGTACATCCGCCGGTAGACGTCGACGAAGCGCAGCGTCGCGCCGGCATCGCCGGATTCGATCGCCAGCGTCGGCGTGCCGCGCTCGCCCTTGGTCACGCTCGCGACGAAGGGGGCGGAGCGGAACTTGCCGCTCATCGCCGCCGAGCGCACGTCCTTGCCGCGCATGGAAAGCTTCACGCTGGCGTTGGTCAGCGCCTCCTCGTTGAAGCCGGTGAGGATGCCGAGCTGGATGTCGGCGTCGATGTCCTTCGGGTTGGCGTCCCGCTGCGACTTGCCTTCGGGCGCGGTCAGCATCTTCAGGAACGGGCGCGCGTCGGCCACCGCCCCCTTCACCGCGACGCGGTAGCCGTTTCCGTTGCGATCCAGCGTGACGCGCATGTCGTCGCCGGGCGAGAGCTTGAGGTTGGTCAGGTCCGCCCGCTCGAGGCCGCCCTCGCCGGTGATCGAGGCGCTGCCGCGGGCCGTGGTCGAGCCGGCATCGAGGGCGATGTCGCGCAGGTCCATCCCCGGGCCGGTATCGACCAGGGAGAAGGTCAGGCGCCCGGCCTTGCCCGCGGCCTTGCTCAGGCCCGGCAGCAGGCCGTCGATCCCGGCGCGGGCGAGGTCGGCCTCGACCCGGATCGGGGGTTTCGTGGCGCCGGCCTTGACCAGCGGGATGGTGGCCTTGACCGCGATCGGGCCGCTCAGCTGGGGGGCCGTCGGCAGGCCCTTGCGCGCCCGCAGGGCGTCGTCGACGGTCAGGTTCACCAGCACCTCGCCGGTGCCGCCGGTCTTGGCCTGATGCATGTCGATCGAGACCGGCGCGCCCGACAGCTTGGCGTCGCCCTTCAGGGTGAAGCCGCGCGGGTCGTAGGTCACGGCGAAGCGGCCGGCTTCGAGCTTATCCTTGCCGACGACCTTGTCGACGGCGAGGTCGTTCAGCGTGCCCGAGACGCCGACCGGCAGGTCGGGCAGGTCGGGGATGTGCTTGAGGTCGAGCGGGAAGCCGATGCGCAGGTCGGCCTGGCCCTTCACCGTCGACGGGTCGAGATCGACGCCCGACAGCGCCTTGAACATCTTGGTCTGCAGCAGGGCCGCCAGCGCGTCTGCGCCGCCCGACAGGCGAAGGCCGATATCCGCCACGACCTTGTCGGGCGAGATCTCCGGGATGACGAAGGCGCCCTCGGTGATGTTCAGCGCGCGCCCGTCGGCCATGCGGATGTCGGCGGTGACGTTCCTGATCCGGGTCGAGCGCCCGGTGATCGTGCCGGCGACGTTGCCTCGGGTCAGCGGCGGCGCGTCGGGCGAGACCTCGAGCGTCGCGTCCGAGACACGGAAGTCGATATGCACCGCGTTGTCCGGCATCGGGTCGCCCCGCGTCGCCGCGGCGAGCTCGGCGCCCGACATGTCGACGGTGATGTCGACCGCCTCGATGCGGGCGGCGCGCAGCTCGTCGACGAGGTAGTTGCGCGCGCCCGGCGCGATGTTCTCCGGCCAGAGCCGCAGCGCCGTGCGGGCCTCGCTGTCGCTGGCGGTGACGTGGAGCGTGAGGCCGTCGTCGTCGGCAGTGGTGCCGAGGGTGCCGGACATGTTGCCGTGGATGCCGTCGCCGCTCATCGCGAAGCTGTCGATCGCGACGCCGCCAGCACGGCCGGTGAGGTGCCCGTCCATCGCAGCGATGGTGATCGGCTTGTCCTTGGGGGCGGCGCCCCGGAGCGTCGCGTTCCGGCTCGACAGGGTCGCGGTCCAGGCGAATTCCTCGCCCGGCTTGGCCACGGCCCAGGTGCCGGTGAGGTTCACTGCGTTGCCGGCGCCGAGGTAGTCGAGCCCGTCGAGCGTCATCACCCGGGCGGTCTCGTCCCAGCTCACCGTGGCCTTCAGGCTCTCGACGGTGACCGGGTTGAAGTCCTTCTCCTCGACGAGGAAGGTGCCGTCGCTGGTGCGCAGCGTCGCCTTCATCGCCTCGATGCGGCCGCCGTCGAGGGCGACGTCGGCCCGCGCCGAGAGCTTCAGGTCGGTGGTGATCGGCAGCTTCGACTGGCCGGAGAGCAGCAGCAGGTCGGTGGCCGGCAGGTCGTCGAGGGTGATGATCCCGGTGCGGCGCGGGCCGCCGGCCTCGCGCAGGGTGCCGCCGAAGCGCCATTGCCCGTGCGGCCCGTCGATGCGCAGCTCGAACAGGCGCGCGTCCTGGTTCGGGTCCCGGCCGAACAGGCCGTTGACGTGCTCGAACACCGCGCGCTCGCGGGCGTCATCGTCGATCAGCGTGAGGCGGGCATTGGTGATGCGGGCGCGGTCGAGCGCGCCGACGACGCCGGCGGAGTCGAGCACGACGCCGAAGATCGAGGCCGTTGCGGCCGAGAGCGGCGAGACCATGCCGCGCGCCGCGTCCACGCTCGGCGGCGTGTGCGGCGAGGCGTCGCCCGGATGCGCCGGCTCGGCGGCCGCGAAGGCGATCGAGCCGTCACGGTGGACGAGCGCCGTCATCTGCACGTCGCGGAACTCGATCGAGCGCGGCGTCGGCGCGAGCTTCAGCAGGCTCCAGGGATCGATGCTGACGAGGGCGAGCGGCGCGCGGACCACGAGGGCGCCCTGCGGGTTGCGGATGTCGAGCCCGCTGACGCGCAGCGCCAGGGCGTTCTCGGAGTCGAGCTCGAGGGTGCTGTCGCGCAGGCTGATGCGCCAGCCCGGCCCGATCCGGTCGGCGAGCGCCGACGAGACCCGCGCCGACAGGCCGTCGATCTGCAGGGGCCCGTATGCGAGGCGCATGACCCCGCCCCCGAGGCCGAGGCCGAGCACGACGACGAGGGCGGCGGCCGTCCACAGGCAGCGCCGCGTCCAGCACCGAACGGCCTTGCGCGTCTGCCCGCCGCCGGGCGTATCCTCAGGCCGGGCCTCTTCCTCAGGCATGAAGACCTTGCATCGGCGCGTCCGCTGTTTCGCAACGTGCGCTCATTCTAGGACGCAACCTCGTGACGACGCGTTTCCGGAGCGTATCCGGCTCTCGCGCCCGAAGCGCGGGCATCGGATGGTCCGGCACCGCGCCAAAGCACACCATCAATCGGCCGAAAGGATGGCACGATGCCCCTCGCCCAAGGCGAACGCGCTCCCGACTTCACCCTTCCCGGCTCCGGCGGCAAGACGCTCCAGCTCGGCGAGCACGTCGGTCACAAGATCGTGCTCTACTTCTACCCGAAAGACGACACCAGCGGATGCACTCTGGAGGCGCAGGCCTTCAACGCGAGGCTGGCCGACTTCGACGCGGCCGACGCCGTCGTGATCGGGGTCTCGCCCGACTCGGTGAAGAGCCACGACAAGTTCGCGTCCAAGCACGACCTCGCCTTCCCGCTCGCCTCCGACGAGGGCAAGGCGATGCTCGAGGCCTACGGCGTCTGGGTCGAGAAGAGCATGTACGGGCGCAAGTACATGGGCGTCGAGCGCACCACGATGCTGCTCGACCGAGACGGTCGCATCGCGCAAATCTGGCCGAAGGTGAAGGTGCCGGGCCATGCCGAGGAGGTGCTCGAGGCCGCCCGCGCCCTCCCCTGAGCCGATCCCGCATCCCGCGGGAGGCATGAGGGTTCTCGGTTTCTTAACCCTGTCGGCCTTCGATGGCGGCCTCGGCATCGGGCCCGAATCGATGACCCCTTCCGCCAGCCTTCCGCACCGCAGGAGCCGGCTTCTCGCCGCTGCCCTTCTCGTCACCGGCCTGTGGGCCGCCGGCGCGAGCGGGCTGGTGCTGTTCCACGACGACATCCTCGCCGGGTTCGTCGCGCGGCAGGGCGCGATGCAGACGGCCTACGAGGCGCGCCTCGCCGCGTTGCGGGCCGAGCTCGACCGCGGCGGCTCGGCACGGGCGGAGGCGCAGGTCGCCGTCGCGGCGCGCCTCGACGGGCTGACGGCCCGCCAGAACGATCTGGAGCGGCGGCAGGCCGTGCTCGCCCGTCTCGCGCGGCCGGACGACGCGTCGTCCGACCCGATCGATCCGCCGACCACCGGTTCGCTGCCCGGCCCATCCTCGGCGGGCGAGAGCGATCTCGGCCTGCGCGGGGTCGAGGCGCGGCCCGGGCGTCGCAGCGCGCGCGAGACCGACCTGCAGGTGGCGGTCCTCGCCGGGCGGCTCGACGGCCTCGCGGCGGCGCAGGTGCTCGGGCTCGACCGCATCACCGAGCGGGCGGCGAGCGATCTCGGACGTCTGCGACGCGCCCTGGAGCGGACCGGAATCGACCTGCAGCGTCCGGCCGCGGCGGGCCTGGGCGGGCCGCTCGTGCCGATCGATCCGAGCCCGTTCGCCGACGCCCTCGCGGTCGCGTCCCGCACCGTCGGCGATGCCCAGGCGCTGCGCCGGCTCGCCGCCCGCCTGCCGCTCGACCGCCCGCTGCCGCGCGACCGCGGCGTGGCCAGCACCTTCGGGCCGCGGCTCGACCCGTTCACGCGGGGGCTCGCGCTGCATACCGGGCTCGACCTGAAGGCAGAGATGGGCGAGCCCGCGCTGGCCACCGCGCCCGGGCGCGTCGTCACGGCGGAGGCCACCGGCGGCTACGGCAACATGGTGGAGATCGACCACGGCCACGGCGTGGTCACGCGCTTCGCGCACCTGTCGCGCATGGCGGTACGGGCCGGCCAATGGCTCCGCGCCGGTGATCTGGTCGGCCGCGTCGGCTCGACCGGGCGCTCGACCGGCACGCACCTGCACTACGAGACCCGGATCGACGGCGAGCCGGTCGACCCGCTGGGGTTCCTGGAGGCGGGGCGTGAACTCGCCGAGGGCGGTGGGCCCTGACGTCGCGGCCGGCGCGACGTCGCGTGTCCCGCCATTCCGGGGCGCCCGAGGCGAGCCCGGAATGGCAAGGGTTCGATGGACGAAAAACGGTTCCCGTCCTGCCGCCTCAGTCGATGTCCTCGACCTTCTCCGTCGCCCCGTACAGGCGCTGCGCCAGCGACGCCTCGATGAAGGGGTCGATGTCGCCGTCGAGGACCTCGTCCGGGTCGGTCGACTGCGTGCCGGTGCGCAGGTCCTTCACGAGCTGGTAGGGCTGCAGCACGTAGGAGCGGATCTGGTGGCCCCAGCCGATGTCGGTCTTGGAGGCGGCCTCGGCGTTGGCCTTCTCCTCCCGCTTCTTCAGCTCGGCCTCGTACAGGCGGGCGCGCAGCATGTTCCAGGCGGTCGCCCGGTTCTTGTGCTGCGAGCGCTCCTGCTGGCACGCCACCACGATCCCGGTCGGGTTGTGGGTGATGCGCACCGCCGAGTCGGTGGTGTTGACGTGCTGCCCGCCCGCGCCCGACGACCGGTAGGTGTCGATCCGGCAGTCGGATTCCTTGATCTCGATCTCGATCCGGTCGTCGATCACCGGGTAGACCCAGACGGAGGCGAAGCTGGTGTGCCGCCGCGCGCTCGAATCGTAGGGCGAGATGCGCACCAGGCGGTGCACGCCGGACTCGGTCTTGAGCCAGCCGTAGGCGTTGTGGCCCTTGATCAGGAGCGTGGCGCCCTTGATCCCGGCCTCTTCCCCGTCCGACCACTCGACGATGTCGACCTTGTACTTCCGGCGCTCGGCCCAGCGGCCGTACATGCGCTGGAGCATGTTGGCCCAATCCTGGCTCTCGGTGCCGCCGGCGCCCGCATGGACCTCGAGATAGGTGTCGAAGCCGTCAGCCTCGCCCGACAGCAGCGTCTCGACCTGACGGCCGGCCGCCTCCTTCTCGACGGTGAGGATCGTGGCCTCGCCCTCGCGGATCGAGGCCTCGTCGCCCTCCGTCTCGCCGAGCTCGATCAGCATCGCCCCGTCGTCGAGGTCCTGCTCGAGCTTGCGGATGGCGGCCACGGCCTCGTCGAGCTGCTGGCGCTCGCGCATCACCTTCTGCGCGGCGTCGGCGTCGTTCCACAGTTCCGGGTTCTCGGACGCCGCATTCAGCTCCGCGAGTCGTTTATCGACGGTATCCCAGTCAAAGATGCCTCCTCAGCAGTCCGATCGACTGCTTGGCGGCATCCGAGGCTTGCTCGATCTCGGCGCGCATTTCGAGGGTGTGTCGCTTGTGTCGGGGGCTCAAAGAGGTCGAGCGGGGTGATACCGGCGGCGGGCGCCCCTGTAAACGGCTCCCATCCCATGGCGCGTGCCGAGTTCATGCGACGGTCCCACCCGCGCCGACCCGTGAAACCACGGCCGCCTCGTGCGTTGACCGGGGATTTTCACCCCGATCGGGAGGGACGCGCGATGACGAAGGCCGAGGACAAGGATTCGCGGGACGACGCCGAGCACGACCGCGAGCAGACCCGGAAAGAGTTCGACGCGGCGGTGAACATGACGCCCGCCGCCTTGAGGAAGCATCTCGACTCCGACGCCAGCAAGTCGGTCGGGCAGAAGTCCGGCGGCGGCGAGGCCACCGGGCACAAGGAGGGGCGCCGCATCCTCGAGATCAAGGCCAAGAAGAAGGCCGACCTCACGGACGACGATTACGGCCACATGCGCAAGGTCGTCGGCTACGTCCGCCGGCACCTCGCGCAGGGCGGCAAGTCCCGCAACGATCCCGACTCAGCCTGGGCGCGGTCGCTGATGAACTGGGGCCACGACCCGTCGAAGGACTGAGCCGGATCGCGCGGCGCGTCGACGAAATCCGCGCGGCGCGTTGGAAAATCAGCGCGCCGCGTCGAGCCCGTCAGTGTTGGCCGTAGCCGGCGATCCAGGCCGGTGCCAGCACGTAGCGCCGCTTGGCGCGGGGATCGGTGCGGCCCTCCATGAGGCCGCTGTCGTAGTAGTTGAAGCCGGTGATGCCGTAGCCGCCGCCGTTCATCACCTGCGGCACGGCGATCGCCGGCACCGCGAGGTCGGGGTGCGCGGGCGGGACGATCGGGCGGTTGGCGCCGTCGACCTGCAGCACCGTGGGGCCGTCCGGACCCTGGAACACGTAGGCCCCGGACTGGGCCTGGGCGGCACCGGCACCGGCGAGCGCGAACAGGCCGGCGGCGAGGCCGTGTCGGAGGAAGGTGTTCATCGCGTGCTCCGTCGCTGAGGGGCGGGTTCGATCGTCGGGGCATCATGCCCGATGCACGGCCGCGTGTCCGTCGCCGCGACGCGTCGGCCGCGGCGTCGCCCCCGGAAAAACCGACCGGAAGCCCCGGTCGGTCGGCTCTCGATCGGCCTCGATCAGCCCTTGGAATGCAGCACGACCGCCGGCTGCCGGGCGATCGGCTTGCAGGTCGTGTCGAAAGCGTTCAGCACCAGCGGGCGCGAATCGCAGGCGAAGGCCGCATCGGGGCCCGGCGCCGGAATCGGGTCGCGGGCGACGATCGGGTTCGGCGCGCAGGCCGAGGCGGCTGCCGCCAGCAGCAGGGCGGCGGGCAGGGACAGGCGACGCATGCAAGCCTCGAGGACGCGAGTGCGGATCATTGCCGCCGACCCTGCGCACGGGGCCGGCGGGTGACAAGCACATGCAGCACACCCATCGCGCTTTGGCCGGGCCTGTCGCCCCGCCGCAACAATCGGGATCAGGCGCTCTTGGCCAGCGGCACGACGTTGTGCAGCGTCTTGTCCGCGGTCTCGAGGAAGCGACGGACGTTGCGGGCCGCCTGGCGGATGCGCTGCTCGTTCTCGACGAGGGCGATGCGGACGAAGTCGTCGCCGAACTCGCCGAACCCGATGCCGGGTGCCACCGCGACGTCCGACTTCTCGAGGAGGAGCTTCGAGAATTCGAGGCTGCCGAGCGCCTTGAACTTCTCCGGGATCGGCACCCAGGCGAACATCGAGGCGGCGGGCGCCGGGATCTTCCAGCCGGCCTTGCCGAACGACTCGACCAGCGCGTCGCGGCGCTTCCTGTAGATCGCCCGCATCTCCTGGATGCAATCGTCCGGCCCGTTGAGCGCGGCGGTGGCCGCGACCTGGATCGGCGTGAAGGCGCCGTAATCGAGGTAGGACTTCACCCGCGACAGCGCGGCGAGCAGGCGCTCGTTGCCGACGGCGAAGCCCATGCGCCAGCCAGCCATGGAATAGGTCTTCGACAGCGAGGTGAACTCCACCGTCACGTCGATCGCACCCGGCACCTGCAGCACCGAGGGCGGCGGCTCGCCGTCGAAGTACACCTCGGCATAGGCGAGGTCCGAGAGCAGGATGATCTCGTGGCGCTTCGCGAAGGCGACGAGGTCCCGGTAGAAGTCGAGCGTCGCCACGTAGGCCGTCGGGTTCGACGGGTAGCAGACCACCAGGGCCACCGGCTTCGGGATCGAGTGCGCCATGGCGCGCTCCAGCGCCGGGAAGAACGCGGGCGTCGGCTCGGCCGGGACGGAGCGGATCACGCCGCCCGCCATCAGGAAGCCGAAGGCGTGGATCGGGTAGCTCGGGTTCGGCACCAGCACCACGTCGCCCGGCGCGGTGATCGCCTGCGCCATGTTGGCGAAGCCCTCCTTCGAGCCGAGGGTGGCGACCACCTGGGTGTTGGGGTTCAGGCTCACGCCGAACCGGCGCTGGTAGTAGCCGGCCTGGGCGCGGCGCAGGCCGGCGATGCCCTTCGAGGCCGAGTAGCGGTCGGTGCGCGGGCGCCCGGCCGTCTCGCACAGCTTGGCGATGACGTGCTTGGGGGCGTCGAGGTCCGGGTTGCCCATCCCGAGGTCGATGATGTCGGCGCCGTTGGCGCGGGCGGCGGCCTTGATCCGATTGACCTGCTCGAACACGTAGGGGGGCAGGCGCTTGATGCGGTGAAAATCGGTCATGGCCATCTGTCCATCGGCGCGGATCCCGTGGGGCGGCACTGGTGGCCCCGACGGGTGGCGGTCGGCCTCTCTAACATCGAAGCGGCCTGCCGCCGACCCCGAATATCGGCCTTATTGTGCCGGCTGAGCCGGCGCGCTCGCCGGCTTCGTCGCCTTGCCGGCGCTCTCCGCGGCCCGGCCCCGCGATTCGTTGCGGCCGCGGGCGCCTTCGAGCTCGGCTTCCAGCGCCTTCTGGCTCTCGGCCGACTTCGCCCGCACCGGACGCGCCGGAGCGGAGACGCCGACCGGCATGAACTCGGTCCCGCCCTTCGGCCGCGAGTTCGCGACGAAGTCCGGCGCGGCGACGGCCTTCGGGCCGTAGCCGGCCTCGACCGCCAGCGTCTTGATCGGCGAGAGGTCGGAGGAGCAGGCGCCCGTGGCCGCCGCCGCGCAGAGCGCGAGCGTGCCGAGGAGGCGCCGGAACGTGATGCCCTGCGCTGCGGAGCCGGACGGATTTGACGGCCCGCCCGGAGAGGTCGTGCCGGGATCCGGAACCTTGTCGCAAGTTGAGGTCATGCCGCAGTTATATCGCCGTTCGCGCCTGCCGCGCTGGGCAAATTCGGGGTTGGCGCGTTAATTTGGCGGAAACGAGGCTCGGACCGCCCTCCGGGGCGGGTGCTCGGGTCCGCCCGCGCTGCCGGCGCGGACGAAGCCAGGGAGTGGATCACGCGTGACGACGCAGCCGACGACGCCCGCGATGCTCGATTTCGAGGCCCTCTCGCGCAATGCGGGCCAGTTCATGGAACAGCTCGGACGGGCCGCCGCGCGCTACGTCGCTCCCGAGGACGGCCTGCCGGTCCAGCCCAAGCCGCCGCAAGAGGCGAGCGAGCTCGTGCGCACCCTCGGCACCGTGGCCGAGACGTGGCTTTCCGATCCGAAGCGGACGCTCGAGGCGCAGGCCAAGCTCAGCGAGGCCTTCGTCGCCCTGTGGGGCACGACGTGGATGCGCCTCCAGGGTCAGGAGGCCGAGCCGGTGGCGCAACCCGAGCCGAAGGATGCGCGGTTCGCCGACGCCGAATGGTCGTCGAACCCGTACTTCGACTTCATCAAGCAGGGCTACCTGATCACCACCCGCTGGGCCGAAGGCCTGGTGAACGAGGCCGAGGGCATCGACGAGCACACCCGCCACAAGGCGCAGTTCTACCTGCGCCAGCTCGCCGGCGCGCTCTCGCCCTCGAACTTCGTGATGACCAACCCCGAGCTGATCCGGCACACGCTGCAGGAGAACGGCGCCAACCTCGTCCGCGGCATGAAGATGCTGCAGGAAGACATCGAGGCCGGCGCCGGCGAGCTGCGCGTGCGCCAGACCGACCGGAACGCGTTCGAGTTCGGCGTCGACGTCGCGGTGACGCCCGGCGAGGTGGTGTTCCGCAACGACCTGATGGAGCTGATCCAGTACGCGCCGCGCACCGAGACGGTGCTGAAGCGCCCGTTCCTGATCGTGCCGCCGTGGATCAACAAGTTCTACATCCTCGACCTGAATCCGGCGAAAAGCCTGATCGGCTGGATGGTCGACCAGGGCCTCACCGTCTTCGTGATCTCCTGGGTCAACCCGGACGAGCGCCACCGCGACAAGGACTTCGAGTCCTACATGCGCGAGGGCATCGAGGCGGCGATCGACGCGATCGGCGTCGCCACCGGCGAGACGGAAGTGGCGGCGGCCGGCTACTGCGTCGGCGGCACGCTGCTCGCCGTCACACTCGCGATGCAGGCCGCCACCGGCAACAAGCGCATCAAGAGCGCGACCTTCCTGACCACGCAGGTCGACTTCACCCATGCCGGCGACCTCAAGGTCTTCGCCGACGAGGGGCAGATCCGGCAGATCGAGACCCAGATGGCCGAGCGCGGCTACCTCGACGGCGCCAAGATGGCCAACGCGTTCAACATGCTGCGGCCGAACGACCTGATCTGGTCCTACGTCGTCAACAACTACGTCAAGGGCAAGCCGCCGAGCGCCTTCGACCTACTGTACTGGAACGCCGACGCCACCCGCATGCCGGCGGCCAACCACGCCTTCTACCTGCGCAACTGCTACCTCGAGAACAACCTCGCGCAGGGCCGGATGGTGCTCGGCAACATCCGCCTCGACCTGAAGAAGGTGACGGTGCCTGTGTTCAACCTCGCCACCCGCGAGGACCACATCGCGCCGGCGATCTCGGTGTTCGAGGGCTCGTCGAAGTTCGGCGGCCCGGTGGACTACGTGCTGGCCGGCTCCGGCCACATCGCCGGCGTCGTCAACCCGCCCTCCAAGCCGAAATACGGCTACTGGACCGGCGGAAAGGCGGAAGGGCGCCTGGAGGATTGGCTCGGGGCCGCCACCGAGAGCAAGGGCTCGTGGTGGCCGTACTGGTTCAAGTGGCTCGAGGCGCAGGCGCCCGAGCGCGTGTCCGCCCGCAAGCCCGGCGGCGACGCGCTGCCCTCGCTGGCGCCCGCCCCCGGCACCTACGTGCGCATGAAGGCCTGAGCGTCGGCTTGACCCGCCTGCCGCGGCGACCACCTTCCGCGTCAGGATCGTTCGAAACGGGGGGCGCACATGAAGCTGGTTCGGCACGGAGCGACGGGAGACGAGAAGCCGGGCCTGATCGACGGAAACGGCGGCCTGCGCGACCTGTCCGCGGTCCTGCGCGACATCACCGGGCCCGGGCTCTCGCCCGAAGCGCTCGACCGCCTGCGCGTGATCGACCCGGAGACGCTGCCGCTCCTGGCGGCTTCGACCCGGCTCGGCCCATGCGTCGGCGGCACCCGCAACTTCGTCGCGATCGGCCTGAACTTCGCGGATCACGCCGCCGAGACCGGCTCGCCGATCCCGTCCGAGCCGATCGTCTTCAACAAGGCGCCGTCCTGCATCGTCGGCGCCAACGACACGGTGATCATCCCCAAGGGATCGGCCAAGACCGACTGGGAGGTCGAGCTCGCCGTGGTGATCGGCTCCCGCGCCTCCTACGTCCACGCCAACGAGGCGCTCGACTACGTGGCGGGCGTGTGCATCTGCAACGACGTTTCCGAGCGCGAATGGCAGATGGAGCGCGGCCCGACCTGGACGAAGGGCAAGGGCTGCCCGACCTTCGGGCCGCTCGGCCCGTGGCTCGTGACCCTCGACGAGATCCCCGACCTCGGCAACCTCGCGATGAGTCTCGACGTGAACGGGCAGCGGATGCAGACCGGCTCGACCGCGACGATGATCTTCGACGTGCCCCAGCTCGTCGCCTACGTTTCGCATTTCATGATGCTCGAGCCCGGCGACATCATCACCACCGGCACCCCGCCCGGCGTCGGCCTCGGCATGAAGCCGCCGCGCTATCTCAAGGCCGGCGACGAGATGATCGTGCGCATCGAGGGGCTGGGCGAGCAGCGCCAGCCGGTGATTGCCTTCGACGACTGGACCGCGAAGGTCTCCGCCGGCGAGCCCACGAACTGACGCTTTTCCTCGACGCTGCGGTCGTGCCGCCGCGACGGACGGCGATCCGCTCTCGACTTCGTGAACGTCCTCTGCACAGAAGGCTCGGTACCTCGGAGGACGCCGTCACGTGAGCATCGGTCTGATCGCCCTTCTCGACGACATCGCCGGGATCGCCAAGGTCGCCGCGGCCTCGCTCGACGACGTCGCCGCCCAGGCGGCCAAGGCCGGCGTGAAGGCGGCCGGCGTGGTGATCGACGATGCGGCGGTGACGCCGCGCTACGTCGTCGGCTTCGCCGCCGAGCGCGAGCTGCCGATCGTCGGCAGGATCGCGCTGGGGTCGCTGCGCAACAAGCTGCTGTTCCTGCTCCCGGCCGCCCTGGCGCTCGGCGCCTTCGCGCCCTGGGCGATCACGCCGCTGCTGATGCTCGGCGGCGCCTACCTCTGCTACGAGGGCGCCGAGAAGGTCTACGAGGCGCTGTTCCCGCATGCCGGCCACGCCGACGACACCCCGGGCGATGCCGCCGGCGACGGCCGGGCGATGGAGGACCGCAAGGTCTCGGGCGCGATCAAGACCGACTTCATCCTCTCGGCCGAGATCATGGCGATCACCCTGGCGGCGCTGCCCGACGGCGGCGTCGCCACTAAGGCCGCCGTGATGGCGTTGGTGGCCGTCGGCATCACCGCCTTCGTCTACGGCGCGGTGGCGCTGATCGTGAAGGCGGACGACGCCGGTCTGGCGATGGCGGCGAGCACCTCGACCTCCGCGTTCGGCGGCGTCACCCGCGCGCTCGGCCGGGGCATCGTCACCGGGATGCCGCCGTTCCTGGCCCTGCTCGCCATGGTCGGCACGGCGGCGATGATCTGGGTCGGCGGCGGCATCCTGGTCCACGGGCTCGAGACCTACGGCCTGCCGCAGGTCGCCCACGCCCTGCATGCGGCCTCCGAAGCGGTCGCCGGCCTGCTGCCGCCCGCCCTGTCCGGCGTTGCCGAATGGCTGGTGACGGCCGCCGGCTCCGGTCTCGTCGGCCTCGTCGTCGGCGGCCTGCTGATTCCGCTGACGAGCTTCGTGATCGCGCCGGCCTGGCATGGCCTGTCGCGCCTGCGCGGTGCGGCGGCCTGAGCCGGACGGCTTGATTTTCGCCCGCGGATTCGCCTCATGGGCGCATGATGCAGCCGACCCCGCTCCCCGCCGCCCCCGCCATCCGCCACGACTGGACGGTCGAGGAGATCCGCGCGATCCACGACCTGCCGCTGCTCGATCTCGTGTTTCGCGCCGCCTCTGTGCACCGGGCCCACAACGATCCGGCCGACATCCAGCGCGCCTCGCTCCTGTCGATCAAGACCGGCGGCTGCCCCGAGGATTGCGCCTACTGCCCGCAATCGGCCCACCACAAGGGCACCGGCATGGCCAAGGAGCGCCTGATGCCGGTCGACGCGGTGCTGCGCGAGGCCGCCGAGGCGAAGGCGGCCGGGGCGCACCGGTTCTGCATGGGCGCCGCCTGGCGCCAGCCGAAGGACGGCCCGGAATTCGACGCGGTGCTGGCCATGGTCCGCGGCGTGCGCGGCCTGGGCATGGAGGCGTGCGTCACCCTCGGCATGCTGACGCCGTCCCAGGCCGGGCGGCTCGCCGAGGCCGGGCTGACCTCCTACAACCACAACCTCGACACCGGCCCGGACTTCTACGAGGACATCATCTCGACCCGGACCTACGCCGACCGGCTCCAGACCCTGGAGAACGTGCGCGAGGCCGGCATCGGCCTGTGCTGCGGCGGCATCGTCGGCATGGGCGAGGGCGTGACCGACCGGGCCGCGATGCTCCAGGTGCTCGCCAACCACGCGCCGCATCCCGAGAGCGTGCCGATCAACGCCCTCGTCGCCGTCGAGGGCACGCCGCTGGAGGACCGCCCGCCGGTCGACCCGCTCGACCTCGTGCGGATGTGCGCGACCGCGCGGATCGTGATGCCGAAGGCGCGGGTGCGCCTCAGCGCCGGGCGCAAGGGGCTGACCCGCGAGGCGCAGATCCTGTGCTTCCTCGCCGGCGCCAACTCGATCTTCTACGGCGAGCGCCTGCTGACCACCGCCAACAACGAGACCGATTCCGACGCCGCCCTGCTGCGCGACATCGGCATCACGGTGGCCACGCCCATGATGGAAGCCGCCGAGTAGGCCTCAGGCCTCGGCGTCCGGCAGCACGATCCGGAACCGGGTGCCCTCGGCGGCGGGGTCGAGCGACAGCGTCCCGCCGTTCAGCCGCACGAGCTCGGAGGCGATGGCGAGGCCGAGCCCGGTGCCGCCCGAGCGCATCGAGCCTTGGAAGGCCTCGAACAGGTGCTCCTTCGCCCGCGCCGGCAGGCCGGGACCGTTATCGGCCACCAGGATCGTCACCGCACCGGCGCATTCGCGCCCGGCCGTGATCCGCACCTCCGGCGAGGCCACGTTCGCCTCGGTGAAGTCGTGCGCCTGCACGGCGTTGCGCACCAGGTTTCCGATCGCCCGCCCGATCTGCTCGGAATCGGCGAACACTGTCAGCTCGGGGGCGACCTCGGTCACGACCCGGACGCGGCCGTGGGCGGAGAGCGCCGCGAGATCGGCGAGTTCCGCCAGGACCGGGGCCAGCGCGAACGCGCGGCTGCGCGGCGTGCGCTCGGCGGCGCGGCCGTAGGCCAGCGTCGCCTCGCAGAAGCGGATCGCCCGCCCCAGCGTCGCGACGAGGCGCGGCGCCACGCGCTGCACCGTCGGGTCCGAGGTTTCCTCGAGCCGGTCGCCGAGCAGCTGCGCTCCGGTCAGCAGGTTGCGCAGCTCGTGGTTGATTTTGGCGACCGAGAGCCCGAGCTCGGCGAGCCGGCGCTTCTGGCGCAGCTGGTCCGCGAGCGTCCGCTGCATCCGCGCCAGCGCGGTCTCGGCGAGCCCGATCTCGTCGCTGCGCGGCGCGGGCGTGATGATCCGGTCGGCCCCCTCCGGGTCGTTGGCGAAGGCGGTGATGTTGCGCGCGAGCCGGCGCACCGGCCGCACGATCAGGGTCTGCAGCACGAAGAAGACGAGCCCGGCCGCTGCGGTGGCGATGATCAGCGACGACACCGCCAGCCGGATCGCGAAATCGACCACCGCCTGCTTCAGCGGTGCGTCGTCGAGGATGATCTCGACCAGGTCGAAGCCTTCCCAGCCCTGGCCGACGATGCGGATCGGCTCGTCGACCGGTTCGGTCAGCGTCCGCCAGGCGCCGCGGATGGCGCACCAGATCGATCGGTTGCGCAGGTCGACCGTGTCGGAGACCCGGTCCGGCATCGGCTCGATCGACAGGAGCTGGCGGGTGTCGCCGTCGCGGACCGCGATCGCGCGGGCGCCGACGCCGGCCAGCAGGCGCCGGGCGAGCTCGTCGGACACCGGGTGCCCTTCGCTGGCATCGAGCACGAGGGCCGCGACCTGCGCGGCGCTGATCCGGTCGGACAGCCAGGACAGGCGGTAATTCGCGACCGCGGGCACGAAGATCAGGATCTCGATCGCCGCGACGAAGGCGACGGTGACGAGGAAGAGCCGTCCGGAAAGGCCGAGGCGCTTGAGCCAGCGGTCGGAACGCGGCACCGCGACGGGCGCGTCGCGCTCTGCCGCCTCCGTCGAGTCCGTGTCAGTCCTTGCGACCACTGCTATCCCGGCCCCGGAAAGCGCGGCGACCCCGTGCCTCTTCGCGAACGTCCCGTCGCCACCCGCATCCCCTGGCCGAGACGGTGGCACGATCATCCCTCGTAGCCCGCGGGCCGAGGAAGCGTCGAGGGGGCATCACCCCCGGGATCGGCGCGCGAACGCGATTTTCAGTACGCAGCGTGGGGATAATCGCGTCCCGCGAAGGTCGAGCGGTCCCGCGGATCAGCCCGCGTTGCGCCGGATGAAGCGCCGCCGCAGGCCGATCGAGAGCAGCGCGAACAGGCCGAGGCCGCCGAGGCCGATCACCATCCGCGGCGTCACCAGCGCGCGGAAGCTCAGCGCGTTGTCGCAATCGCTGCCGCCGGCGGACAGGCATACTGCTTTCGCGTCCGCATGGGCCGCGACCACGTCCTCGATGCCGGCGCCGGTCGCCGCGTAGACGAAGGCGCCGGGCAGCAGGCCGCAGGCGGTGGCGAGCACGAAGGTGCGCAGCGCCACGCCGAACGCGGCCGGCCCGAGATTGGTCATCCAGAACGGGAACAGCGGCAGCAGACGCAGGAACACGATGTAGCCGAAGGCATCGTTGCGGAACCCCTCGGCGAGCGCGCCGAGCCGCGGGCCGGCCACCCGCCGCAGCAGGTCCGAGGCCGGCCCGCGGCCGATCGCGAAGACGATCGCGGCGCCTGTGGTGGCGGCGCAGACGGCGACGATCGCGCCGGTGACGATGCCGAACAGGAAGCCGCACACCATGGTGAGGATCAGCGTCGCCGGCACCGAGACGACGACGGAGCCGACATAGATCAGGTAGGCCAGCACGAGGGCGCGCGGGCGGTCCGCCTCGACGAAGGCGCGCAGCCATTGCCGCGACTCGAGCAGCCGGTCGAGGCTGAGGAGCTGCGACGCGCCCGAGACCAGCACGGCGATCGACAGCGCGATCAGCAGCGCCAGGGGCAGCCAGCGCAGCGCGCGGCGGCGGGCGGAGCGCGGACGCTCGGGCGGCGTCGCGCCGGCCGCGGTCACGCGGGCTTACGCATCCGCAGGATCTTGAAGAACCCGCCCGGGAAGGTCGGCGCGACGCCGATGAACTCGACGCCGTTGCGCCGCGCCCAGGCCTCGATCCGGGTCGACTTGAAGTCCGACGACCAGCCGATCTTCGTGCAGAGCGGCGCGACGATCTCCTCGACCTTCGCCACCGGTCCCTCGGTCTGCCCGAAATGGTTGGCGAGCACGATGCCGCCGCCGGGGCGGACCACCCGCAGGAACTCGGACAGGGCGGCTTCCGGGTCGGGCACCAGGGTGATCAGGAACTGCGCCACCACCGCGTCGAACGACGCATCGGCGTAGCCGAGGCGGCAGACGTCCATCACCTGCAGGCCCTTCACGTGGGTAAGGCCGCGGCGCTGCACCTTGCGGCGGGCGCGCTTCAGCATGTCCTCGGACAGGTCGACGCCGCAGACGAAGCTGGCGCGCGGGTAGTAGCCGAGCGACAGGCCGGTGCCGACGCCGGCCTCGAGGATGCGCGGGCCGCTCTCGGCGGCGGCGGCCACCGCGGCCCGGGCGGCCGGCTCGGTGAGCTTGTCGTAGACCACGTCGTAGACCGGCGCCCAGCGGGCATAGGCCTTGCGCATCAGGGCGGTGCTCGGCCCGGCCTCCGGCTCGCTCAGCATTCGTGTTCTCTTCCGGTCTCGAGGGGGATGTTCAGAGCGGGCCGCGTCGGGTCACGCGGCTCTCGCCGCGCCCGCCGAGGCCGCGTCGATGCGGCGGATCGTGCCGCCGCCGAGCACGCGTCCGCGCGGGGTCTCGTCGGCGTAGATCGCGCAGGCCTGGCCCGGCGAGACCCCGTCCTCGGGCACGGCCAGGACGATCTCGGCGGCGCCGGTCGCGGGGTCGTAGTCGAGCCGGGCAAGGCGCGGCTCGCGCGTCGAGCGCACGCGCACCGCGACCGCCATGTCGGAGACGGGGCCCGGTGACCCGAGCCAGTTCACGTCGGTGAGCCGGATGCGGTGGGTCGCCAGCGCGATGCGCGGGCCGACCACCACGCGGGCGGTGTCAGGCTCGAGCCGGACCACGTAGAGCGGCTCGGGCGAGGCCACGCGCAGGCCGCGGCGCTGGCCGACCGTGTAGTGGATGATGCCCTCGTGGCGCCCGAGCGCCTGGCCGTCGAGATCCACGATCTCGCCCGGCCGCGCGGCGTCGGGGCGGAGCCGCGCGATCACGTCGGCGTAGCGGCCCTGCGGCACGAAGCAGATGTCTTGGCTGTCGGGCTTCTCCGACACCACCAGCTCCAGCTCGCGCGCCAGGCGTCGGGTCTCGTCCTTGGGCAGCTCGCCGAGCGGGAACCGCAGGAAGTCGAGCTGGTCCTGCGTCGTGGCGTAGAGGAAGTAGCTCTGGTCGCGCGCCGGATCGAGGGCGCGGTAGAGCGCGCGGCGCCCGCCCTCCCCCGGCAGCGCCCGGCTCGCGACGTAATGGCCGGTGGCGAGGCAGTCGGCGTCCAGGTCGCGGGCGGTCGCCAGCAGGTCGCGGAACTTGATCGAGCGGTTGCACTCGACGCACGGGATCGGCGTCTCGCCGGCCAGGTAGCTCTCGGCGAACCGGTCGATCACCGCGTCGCGGAAGCGGTCCTCGTAGTCGAGGACGTAGTGCGGAATGCCGAGGCGCTCGGCGACGCGGCGGGCGTCGTGGATGTCCTGGCCGGCGCAGCAGGCGCCCTTGCGATGGGTCGCGGCGCCGTGGTCGTAGAGCTGCAGGGTGATGCCGACGACGTCGTAGCCCTGGCGCTTCAGCAGCCCGGCCACGACGGAGGAATCGACGCCGCCGGACATGGCGACGACGACGCGCGTCTCGTGCGGGGGCTTGGCAAGATCGAGGGAGTTCATGGCGCCGGGTCTGACGGCGGCACGGGTCTGCGAAGATCCCGCCGCACGGGCCTGTCTATAGTGTGTGTCGTTCGGCGTTTCCAGGGCGCGTCCCGATCGCCGCGGTCGACCGCCCCGGCAAGTCCTGCCGGGCACGCGGCAGCATCGGCCCGCGGCGGCATGATCCCCCAGCCGGTCCGTCGCCGAAAGACGATGTTTCTCAGTCTCTTGGCTCGGCGTACGCGCTGGCCTGTCGCTTGCTCCGCCTCCCGCAGGAGAGCGTGCATGGCGGTGGGAACGACGGACTTCGTGGATGCGGCGGCGCGGGCATCCGCTCGCGCGACGACGCGCGACCTGGCGGATGCGGCGGCGCATGCCCGCTTCGGCCGCGATCTCGAAGCCGCCACCGCCAAGGACAACGCCCAGGCCCGCAACGCCGCCGAGCGCCAGCGCAGCGCGGACGCGACCGCCGCCGGCCGGGCCGACCGTGCCAAGGCCGCCGACCTCGCTGCCGCCGACGCCAAAACGGCCCGCGCCGCTGCAATCCGCGATGCTTCCGCGAAGGCCGATCCGGCCGCGCCGGGCGCGGGTGCCGCGCCGTCCGATCCCGCTCCCTCGCGATTTGGCATGGCGGCGACCGCCCGCGATGCCGGCCCGACCCAGCCCGAGGCGGAAGCGCCGGCCCAGGACGATGCGCCGTCGACGGAGGACGCCTCGGCGGCCTCCGCCGGCAAGCCGGCGCCGACGAAGACCGCGGCGGCCGAGACCGAGGACGGCAAGGTCACCGACGCGAAGGCCGCCGACGCGAAGGGTGCCGACCCGAAGGCGGCCGACGTCGCTCTCGCGACCCCGACCCTCGCGCTCGTCCTCGCCGCTGCGCCTCCGACGCGTCTCGGCGCCGCCGCGAAGGCGATGTCGGCCGGCACCGGCGCGACGGCGGCAGCCGGCGTCGGCGTCGCGGGCACGACGGCGGCCGCCGGGCTCGCCGAGATCGCCGGCGGGACGGCATCGCCCGCGGACGCGACGGGCGACGATGCGGTGGCCGGCGCGGATGCCGGGCCGGGCACGGCGGCCAAGGCCGACCTCTTCGCCGCGCTCACCGACGCCGCGTCGGCCGGCCCCGCGACGCCGGACCCCGTCGCCAGGGCCCAGGCCGCGCCGTCCGGCTCCTCGCCGATCGCCGCGGACAAGGCCGCGGCCCAGCCGACAGCGGCGCCGGTGCCGCTCGGCCAGGTGCCGATGACGATCGGGCTGCGGTCGCTCGCCGGATCGAGCGAGTTCCAGATCCGGCTCGATCCGCTCGAGCTGGGCCGCGTCGACGTCACCCTCGACATCGACAAGGACAAGGGCACCGTCACGACGCATCTCGTCGTCGAGCGCGTCGAGACCCTGGCGATGCTCCAGCGCGATGCCGGCAGCCTGCAGCAGGCACTGGCCCAGGCCGGGCTCGACCCGTCGCAGGGCGGCATCACGATGTCGCTGCGCAGCGACGGCGGATCCGGCGGGGAGACCGCGCAGCGCGGCGGGCAGCCCGGCCGCGGCAGCGCCCCGCCCGGCACCCCTTCCGAGGCCGCCGTCGCGGAAATCGCGCCGACGCGCGCGCTCCGGGGCCTGAGCGGCCTCGACATCCGAATCTGAGGAGGCTCCCACGATGACCAGCGGCATTTCCAGCCTGACCAGTGCGGCCTCATCGAGCAGCACGGGCAAGACCGCCGACAGCGCGACGCTGGCGAGCAACTTCACGCAGTTCCTGACCCTGCTGACGACGCAGCTGAAGAACCAGAACCCGCTCGACCCGATGGACACCAACCAGTTCACCCAGCAGCTGGTGCAGTTCGCGCAGGTGGAGCAGCAGCTCAAGGGCAACGACCGCCTCGACAGCATCCTGGCGAGCAGCAAGGCGGCGAGCTCGGCCTCGGCCACGAGCTACATCGGCAAGACCATCACCACCGACGGCACCACCGCCGACCTCAAGGACGGCTCCGCGACCTGGAGCCTGACGCCGGCGCGCGCGGCGACCAAGGCGGTGGTGACGATCTCCGATTCCAACGGCAACGTCGTCGGCACCCAGACGACGTCGCTCGCCGCCGGCCCCCAGACCTTCTCCTGGAACGGCAAGAACTCGTCCGGGCTTGCCTCGGCGGCGGGCACCTACTCGATCAAGGTCTCGGCCACCGATGCGACCGGCGCCGCCGTCTCGGTCGCGACCGAGACAACCGGCACCGTGGACGAGGTCGACCTCAGCGGGGCCAACCCGGTCCTGGTCATCGGCACCTCACGCGTGCCGCTCTCCAGCGTCACCGGGATCGGGTTGTCCACAACCTCGGGATAACGAATCACTTCCGAGTGATCCGCTTCAACATGTTTTAAGCCCGCGCAAGTAGGTTGATGGCTCGACAGGTCAGTCGAGTTGTAGAGCGTATCATGACCGAACCGCACCGCCCGAGAGTGAAATACGTGATCGGGCCCGATGGAAGTCCCCTGACGATCGCCGACCTGCCGCCCACGAGCACCCGTCGATGGGTGATCCGCCGGAAGGCCGAAGTGGTGGCCGCCGTCCGCGGCGGTCTCCTGAGCCTGGAAGAGGCTTGCCAGCGCTACACCCTCACCACCGAGGAGTTCCTGAGCTGGCAGTTCTCGATCGACCAGCACGGCCTTGCCGGCCTGCGCACCACGCGCATCCAGCATTACCGCCACTGACTCGACCCCGTGCCCCGGCCGGCGCGGTTCAGCCCGCGCGGTCGCCGCCGGTTTCACGCGAAGCCGCATCCGCCTCCCGCGGATGCGGCTTCGCTGCTTGGAGGGCCTCGGCGATGGAGGGGCGGCGGCCATTCGTTAACCGCCCGCTAACCACGGCCTGGGCAAATTCTGCCGGGCGGGGCCGATCGCGGCGCCCGCCTGGGGTGGGCGCGTAACAGCCGTGAAGCCGGTTCTCGATCTCGTCACCAAGCTCGGACCGGCGCGCCTCGCCGCGATGGCGGCGGTGACGCTGACCCTCATCGGCTTCTTCGCCTTCGTGATCCTGCGGGTCTCGCGCCCCGACATGGGCGTGCTGTTCGCCGACCTGTCGGCCCAGGATGCGGCCGCCGTGGTGCGCGACCTCGATGCCCGCGGCATCCGCTACGAGACCCGGGGCGACACCGGCCAGACCGTGATGGCGCCGCGCGCCGACCTGCCCCGCCTGCGCATGGACCTCGCCGGCAAGGGTCTGCCGAGCCAGGCCGGCGTCGGCTACGAGATCTTCGACAAGGGCGACGCGTTCTCGTCGACCAACTTCGTCCAGAACGTGAACCACCTGCGCGCGCTCGAAGGCGAGCTGTCGCGCTCGATCCGGGCGATCGGCCGGGTCCAGGCCGCCCGCGTCCACCTCGTCCTGCCCGAGCGCCGCCTGTTCGAGCGCGACCGCGAGCTGCCGAGCGCCGCCATCGTCCTAAAGCTGATGGGCGACCTCGATGCCGGCCAGGTCCGCGCGATCCGGCACCTGGCCGCCTCCGCGGTCGAGGGCCTGAAGCCCGAGCGCGTCTCGATCGTCGACGAGCGCGGCCGGCTCCTGGCGGACGGCGCCCGCGGCGAGCAGGGCGAGGCCGGCGCCTTCGAGGAGAAGCAGACCGGACTCGAGCGCCGCTTGCGCTCGCAGATCGAGGAGATCGTCGCCGGCATCGTCGGGCCGGGCCGTGCCCGCGTCCAGGTCTCGGCCGAGCTCGACATGAACCGCGTCGAGAGCCGCTCGGAGACCTTCGACCCCGAGAGCCGCGTGGTACGCTCGAGCCAGACCCGCACCGAGGCCTCGCAGACCGCCAACAACGAGGGCTCGGTCAGCGTCGGCAACGAGCTGCCCGGCGCGGCCCAAGACAAGGCGCCCGCGCCGAAGGATTCCTCGAACAAGAACGAGGAGACCACGAACTACGAGATCTCCAAGGTCACGCGGACCGAGGTGGTCGAGGGCGGCCGGGTGAAGCGCCTCTCGGTGGCGGTGTTGGTCGACGGCGCCTACGCGCCCGGCCCCGACGGCAAGGTCGCCTACCAGCCCCGGCCGGCGGCCGAGATCGAGCGGATCGCGGCCCTGGTGCGCAGCACCGTCGGCTTCGACAAGGCGCGCGGCGACCAGATCGAAGTGGTGAACCTGCGCTTCGCCGAGGCGCCGACCCCGGCCGACTTCGTCGAGCCGACGCTGATCCAGTCGCTGCTCAGCCCGACCAAGGAAGACGTGATGCGGTTCGTCGAGCTCGGCGTGCTCGCCTTGCTCACCCTGATCGTGCTGCTCGTCGTCGTGCGTCCGCTGCTGCGCCGCGTGCTCGCCTCCGACCCGGCGGCGACGCCGCTGCTCGGTGCGGCGGGCGCGGCGGGCGGGGTGGACATCGAAGCCGGCGGCACGATCCTGGTGCCGCGGGAGAACCAGACCGCCCGGCTGATGGAATTCGCCAAGATCAACGGGCAGATCCAGGCCGACACCGTGCAGCGGGTGGTCGACATGGTCCGCGCCAGCCCGTCCGAGACGGTCGAGGTCCTGCGCAACTGGATCCAGGAAACGCCGTAGCCGGCACGATGCGAACGACGACCGAGTGGCTTTGAGGAGGGGACGGGACGATGGCGGCGGGTGCGGGACTGGGTGAGAGCTTGCAGGACCTCGGGGGATCGGCGTTCGCGTCGATGCCGGGGCCGCAACGTGCCGCCGCGCTGCTGCTGCTCCTCGGCGAGGCCGAGGGGGCGCCGATCTGGCAGCGCCTGGAGGAGGACGAGATCAAGACGGTCTCGCACGCGATGGTCCAGCTCGGATCGCTGGAAGCCGAGACGGTCGAGAAGCTGATCATCGACTTCGTCTCGCGGCTGTCGACCGGCGGGGGCATCACCTCGAACTTCGAGCGCACGGAGTCGCTGCTGCTGAAGATCTTCCCCACCGAGCAGGTCTCGATGATCATGGCCGAGATCAAGGGCGCCTCGGGCAAGCGGGTCTGGGCCTCGATCGCCCAGGTCGATCCCGAGATCCTCGCCGCCTTCCTGCGCAACGAGTACCCGCAGACCGTCGCCGTGGTGCTGTCGAAGGTGCGCTCCGACTACGCGGCCAAGGTGCTCACCCTGCTGCCGGAGGAATTCGCCATCGACGTGCTCAACCGGATGCTGCGGATGGAGACCGTGCAGAAGGAGGCGCTCCGCCACATCGAGGAGACGTTGCGCGTCGAGTTCGTCGCCACCATCGCGCAATCCGCCCGCCGCGACGCGCACGAGATGATGGCCGACGTCTTCAACGCCTTCGACCGCCAGACCGAGGGCCGGTTCCTGGCCGCCCTCGACCAGGGCAACCGCGGCTCGGCCAAGCGCATCCGCGAGCTGATGTTCACCTTCGAGGACCTGCTCAAGCTCGATCCCGGCAGCGTGCAGACGCTGATGCGCTCGGTCGACAACGAGACCTTGTGCCGGGCGCTGAAGGGCGCCGACGAGCGCGTGCGCGGCTTCTTCCTGGCGCAGATGTCGACCCGCGCCGCCAAGAACCTCACCGACGAGATGGGCTCGATCGGCCCGATCCGCCTCAAGGAGGTGGACGAGGCCCAGGCCAAGATGACCGAGCTCGCCAAGGACCTCGCCGACAAGGGCGAGATCATGATCGCCAAGAACAGCGCCGAGGAGGAGCTGGTCTATTGAACGCCAAGCCCGCTCCGGCCAAGACGCCGTTCCTGTTCGAGACCGACTTCCGCCGGCCGCAGCCGAGCCGCGAGAGCGTGCGCGCGGCCGAGGCCGCCGACGAGGCCGCCGCCCACGCCCACGCCCGCGGCGTGCAGGAGGGCCGCGCCCAGGCCGAGGCCCAGGCGCAGGCGCGGCTGTCCGATGCGATGACCCGCCTGTCGCTCGCCGCCGCCGGGCTGATCGCGCAGGCCGACGCCCGCGACGTGGCGCGCGAGGACCAGGCGGTCGAGGTGGCGGTGCTGCTCGCCCGCAAGATCGCGGGCGACGCCCTCGACGCCCGGCCGCTCGCCGCGATCGGCGAGGCGGCGCGTGCCGCCCTCCAGCACCTGCGCGGCGTGCCGCACCTTGTCGTGCGCGTCCATGACGGCCTCGTCGAGGAGGCCGAGGGGCTGATGAAGCGGCTGGCGCGCGAGCGCGGCTACGAGGGCCGCCTCGTGGTGCTGGGCGATCCCGACATGGCGTCGGGCGACGCCCGCATCGAGTGGGCCGACGGCGGGATCGTGCGCGAGCGCGCCCGCATCGAGGCCGCGGTCCTCGATGCCCTCGGCACCACCGTCGAACCCTGAGAAATCGAAAGAGCTCGATGTCCGACGATTTCAGCCTGCCGCAGCTCGGCGACCAGGATCCGGCCTTCGCGGGCGAGGATTCGATCCGCGACGTGCCGACGACGCCCAAGAGCGCATCCGACCTCGAGCAGCTCTTCGACGTGCCGGTGATGGTGTCGGCGGTGCTCGGTGCCGTGCGGATGCCGATCGGCGACCTGCTCCGCCTCGCCCCCGGGGCGGTGCTGGAGCTCGACCGCAAGGTCGGCGAAGCGGTCGACATCTTCGTCAACAACCGCCTCGTCGCCCGCGGCGAGGTCGTCTTGGTCGAGGATCGCCTCGGGGTGACGATGACCGAGATCGTCAAGGGCGACCGCTGACCTCTTGAGACCCGGGCCCCGCGCTCCGCCGTGCACGACGGGGCGGTCCGCGGCGCCGACACAGTTAGAACGGAGACACCGCGATGCGGCTCTTGATCATCGGACGGCTCAACGGCGAGCTGATCACCGCCTCGAAGATCGCGATGAACCGCGGGGCGGCGGTGACCCAGGCCGACGGCGTCGCGCAGGGGCTGAACGTCCTGCGCGCCAAGGGCGCCGACCTCATCATGATCGATGTCGGGCTCTCGATCCGCGACCTCGTCGCGGCGCTCAGCGAGGAGCGCATCCGCACCCCGGTCGTCGCCTGCGGCGTCACCACCGACGCGAAGGCCGCCGTCGCCGCGATCCAGGCGGGCGCCAAGGAGTACATCCCCCTTCCCCCGGACCCGGACCTGATCGCCGCCGTGCTCGAGGCGGTCTCGGCGGACGGACGCGCCTTCGTCTGGCGCGACGCCTCGATGGAGAAGGTGGTGCGCCTGGCCGAGCAGATCGCCCGCTCGGAGGCCTCGGTGCTGATCACCGGCGAGAGCGGCACCGGCAAGGAGGTGCTCGCCCGCCACGTCCACCAGAAGTCGGCACGCGGCAACAAGCCGTTCGTCTCGGTCAACTGCGCCGCGATCCCCGAGGCCCTGCTCGAATCCGAGCTGTTCGGCCACGAGAAGGGCGCCTTCACCGGCGCGGTCGCCCGGCGCATCGGCCGCTTCGAGGAGGCCAACGGCGGCACGCTACTGCTGGACGAGATTTCGGAGATGGACGTCCGCCTGCAATCCAAGCTGCTGCGGGCGCTGCAGGAGCGGGTGATCGACCGCGTCGGCGGCTCGGCCCCGGTCAAGGTCGACATCCGCGTGCTCGCCACCTCGAACCGCAACCTCGCCGAGGAGGTCCGCAAGGGCACGTTCCGCGAGGACCTGTTCTACCGCCTCAACGTCGTCCACCTGCGCCTGCCGCCCCTGCGCGAGCGCCCGGCCGACATCCTCGAGCTCGCCGCGCACTTCGCCAAGAAGTATGCCGAGGTGAACGGCGTGCCGGTGCGGCCGCTCGGGCGGGCGGCGCAGGAGATGGTGCTGAAGAACCCGTGGCGCGGCAACGTGCGCGAGCTCGAGAACACCCTGCACCGGGCGGTGCTGCTCGCCTCCGGCCCTGAGATCGGCGCCGACGCGATCCTGACGCCGGAGGGCGACTCGATCGCCGCGCCGGTCGGTGCCGCGACGCGCGCGGCCCAGGTGGCGGAAGCCGCGACCCGCGGGCTCGTCGGCCGCACCGTGGCGCAGGTCGAATGCGACCTGATCCTCGACACCCTCGACCATTGCCTCGGCAACCGCACCCATGCGGCCAAGATCCTCGGCATCTCGATCCGGACGCTGCGCAACAAGCTCAACGAGTATGTCGGCTCGGGGCTTGAGGTGGCCGAGCCCGGCTCCGCCCGGGCGATCGCCGCCTACGGCTGATCGGCCTCCGCCGTCGGCTCCGCCGCGGCGCGGGGGCGGTGCTCGGGAAGCGTCACGCGCACCACCGTGCCGGCACCGACCTCGCTCTCGAAGGCGAGGCGGCCCCGGTGGCGGTTGAGGCTGTGCTTGACGATGGCGAGGCCGAGCCCGGTGCCGCCCTTCTGGCGGCTCGACGCCACGTCGATGCGGTAGAAGCGCTCGGTCAGGCGCGGCAGGTGCTCGGGGGCGATGCCCGGCCCGTCGTCGCGCACGCTCAGCACGATGCGGCTGCCGAGCAGCGCGTCGCGCGTCCGCGCCAGGCCGACGACGACGCTGCGGCCGCCGTACTTCACCGCGTTCTCGATCAGGTTCTCGACAACGCGCAGCAGCTCGTCCGGCTCGCCGAGCACCGGATACGCGCCCTCCCCCGCCTCCAGGACGACCGCGACGCCGCGGGCCGCCGCGAGCGCCCCTTGCGCATCGACCATCTGGCGGGCGATCGTGCCGAGGTCGACCACCTGGGTCGGCGCCACGTGCTCGCGCAGCTCGATCCGCGAGAGCGAGAGCAGGTCGTCGATCAGCCGGGTCATCCGCTGCGCCTGGCTGTGCATGATGCCGAGGAAGCGCTCGCGGGCCGGCGCGTCGGCACGGGCCGGGCCCTGCAGCGTCTCGATGAAGCCGAGGAGCGAGGCCAGCGGCGTGCGCAGCTCGTGGCTGGCATTGGCGACGAAATCGACCCGCATCGCCTCGAGGCGCCGCGCGGCGGTGAGGTCGCGCAGGAACAGCACCACGTTCGGCTGGCCGCCCTCCGGCATCGGCAGCGCGCCGATCTGGACCTCGAAGGCGCGCTCGGTCGGCACGCGGACGGCGTAGGTGGTCTTCGCGGGCGCGCCGGTGCGCAGCACCGCCTCCACCGCGTCGAGCACGTCCGGCGCGCGCAGGGCGAAGGAGAGGGGGTGGCGCAGGCGTAAGGCCGGCAGCAGGGCCCGCGCCGCCGGGTTCGCCTCAATCACCACCGCGCGGCGGTCGATGAGGATCACCGGGTCGGGGATGTTGGCGAGCAGCGCCTCGGCGACCGCGTGGCGATCGGTCTGGCGCAGGCTCGGTGCGGCGGCGATCGCGTCGCGCCCGCGGGCGGCGAGGAAGCCGCCGACGCAGATCGCCGCGAGCCCCGCCGCGATCATCGGCCCGTCGAGGAGGCCGCGGTGGTACGCGAAGAGACCGACGAGCGAGACCGCCGTCGCCGCGCTGGTCCAGGCCGTCCGGCTCGTGGCGGCCTCAGGCATGCTCGCGGCCGCCGAGGCTCACGGCTCTCCGCGCGCGCGGCCCGCCCGCTTCACGATCTCGTAGGCGCCGAGCATCGCCAGCGCGGTGACGAAGGGCACGACGTAGTAGCAGATCCGGAACAGCAGCAGAGAGCCCAGCACCTGCTCCCGCGGCAGGCTCGACAGCGCCAGCAGGATCGTCGCCTCGAACACGCCGAGCCCGCCGGGCGCGTTCGAGGCGATGCCGAGCATCGCCGCGAGGACGTAGATCGCCAGGAAGGTGGTGAAGCCGATGGAGAGGCCCGCCGGCATCAGCACGTACAGCACGGCGGCCGCCGCGCAGACGTCGCCGATGCCGACCACCATCTGCCCCAGGGAGACGGAGGCGCCCGGCAGCTCCAGGCGCCATTGCCGGATGGTGACGTGCCGGCGCTTGGCTGAGACCCAGCCGAGATAGCCGAGCACCAGGGCCAGCGCGAACAGCCCGACGCCCTGGTTGATCCGGATCGACGTGAAGGCGAGGCCCGCGAGCTGGCTCGCCTCGATGATCAGGCTCAAGCCCAGCACCACGCCCATGCCGAGCCAGAAGGTGAAGCCGGCGATGACCGTGAGCGCGGCGATCTTCGCCGCGGTGAGGCCCTGGCGCGCATAGATCCAGTAACGGATCGTGCCGGCGGTCAGCAGCGGGAAGCCGAGCGTGAAGCTCACCGCGTAGCTCGTGAACGAGGCGAGCGCGGTGATCCGGTAGGGCACCTTGATCCGCAGCTGTCGCAGGGCGAGTGCATCGTAGCCGGTGAGGAAGAGGTAGCTGACGAAGACGAACAGGAAGGCGAGGCCGAGCTGGTCGGAGCTGGCCTCGACGAACGCCTTGCGCAGATCCGCCCAGGTGACGGTCTGGACCAGCTTCCACAGGACGCCGAGCGAGACGGCGAACAGGATGATGCTCGCCGCGGTGCCGAGCCAGGCGTAGCGGCTGCGCCGGCCCTTGCCCGCCGTGCCGTCGGCCGGGATCGGCGCGTCTGGCGCGGCCGTCTCGGCATGATCGCGCGTTCCGCGATGCTGATCGTGGACGTTCATTCCGATCGGCGTCCGCCTCCGCCGGATATCCCGCCCGGCCGGCGAGCGGGCCGCGGGTTCGATGCCGGATGTTTCGGGCCGTTGCCCGTTGCCCCGCATGTAGAACCATCGGCGCTCCAAGGCCAGCGACCGCACCGGCTCGTTCTCAATCGGGCACGGAAAAGCCGGTTCTCGCCGTGCCGCATGTCCGCAGGATGACGCCGGCCTCGCCCAACCCGGCGCGGATGCGCGCGGCCACGTCCGGCGCGGTGCAGACGTATGCGGGCTCAGATGCGGGATCGCGACCACCGGAAGACCCGGCCTCAGCACGGCGATGGTCTCACGCGCCATGCCGGCGACGCGGCCGGACAGGACGACGACGGCGAGGTCGGGCAGGAGCGCGAGCAGCGGGGCGAGGCAGGGCGCCGCGGCATGGATCTCGGAGCGGCGCGGCGCCCGGTTCAGGGCGCCCTCGGCATGGATCACGAACGGGATCGCGTTCCAGATCAGCGTGTCGGCCCGCGCGATCCCCGCCTCCGCGAGGAAGCGGAACAGGTTGGCCGCGGTGCCGGTGGGGTTGTCGCGCGAGACGAAGCCGGTGCGGACGATCGCCGGTCCCGGCGTCTCCAGCAGGAGCAGCAGGCGTGCCTGGATGCCGCCGTCGAGGGGATCCGGGTCGGGAACGGCGGCGTCGAACTCTCGGGCGATCCGGGCTGCCATCGCGCGGAGCGGCGCGACGTGGCCGGCATCGCGGATCGCCCGTCGCGCTGCCAGAACCTCCGGATCGGCCAGGCTCTTCGGCGTGCCGGGCTCAGGCGGCCGCATCGAACCCGGGACAGCCGTCGGGCAGGATGCCCGCGACCGAGACGCGTTCGCGCCCGCCCTCGGCACCGAGACGGTCCATCAGCGCCGCGCGTCCGCCGAACTGGAAGCCTAGCTGCGTCGCGTAGGCGGCGCAGGCCTCGGCCTTCGCCTCCTGCGCGGCCCGATCGAGGTCGACCTGGCGGACCGGCAGGCCGGCGAAGGAGGCGGCGAGCGGCGCCTTCGGCACGGTGTCGCGCACGGTGTAGGGGAAATCCCGCCACCACAGCACCGGCTGCCGCGACCCGGTCCTGCGGAAGGCCGCGACCACCTGCAGGTGGTCGACATGGCCGCCGATCGCCTGCGGCGCGAGGATCAGGTCCGGTGCGATGTCGTCGAGCAGCGCCCGGAAGGCGGGGACCAGGTGCTCGACGATGCCGTCGTCGGCACGGGGCACGGCGAAGAGGTCCGGCGCCGAGCCGTAGCCGCGGTGCGGCGCCTCGCGGAACGGCAGGTGACGCACCTCGACCCCGAGGCAGCGGGCCGCCGCCTCGTCCTCGGCGCGGCGCAGGCGCATGTAGTCCACCGACGCGTCGAGCCCCTTGTCCAGCTGGCAGGCGAGCGCGAACCCGGTCGGGCCGGGGACGCTCTGCGTGAACACCGTCGCCATCACCACGCGCCAGCCCGACGCGGCCAGGGTCGCCAGCGTGCCGCCGCAGGAGAAGGCGGCATCGTCGAGGTGGGGAGACAGGGCGAGCGCGGTGGGCATCGGATCGGGGCTTGCGGCTAGAGCAGGTGCGGCTCGGCGCGGAAGCGGCAGGCCGGATCGTGCGGGAGCGTGTCCGCGAAGTCCGTCGCCGGGGCCGCGTGCACGACCTCGCCGTAGACCGCCATGATCTGCCGGCCGACCGCCGTCCAGGAGTACACCCGGCGGCATTCCTCCAGGGCGGCCCCGGCGAGGCGGCGGCGCAAGGTCGCGTCGGTGACGATCCGCGTCAGTGCCTCGGCCAGCGCCGGCACGTCGCCGGGCATCGTCAGGAGGCCGTTCTCCCCGTCGCGCAGGCAGTCCGAGACGCCGACCGCGTGGCAGGACACGACCGCGAGCCCCGCGGCCATCGCCTCCAGGATCGTGTTGGAGAAGCCTTCCGCGTAGGTCGGCGACACGAAGACGTCGGCCTGTCGATAGAGGCTCGGAACGGTATCGTAATCGGCGTAGCCGGTGAAGCGGATCTCGGCGTCCGAGAACCCGAGTTCCGCGGCCAGCGCGTGCGAGGACTCCACGTCGGGGCCGATGCCCGAGATCGTGGCGGCGAACGGCGTGCCGCGTTCGCGCAGGATCGCCAAGGCCTGGATGAAGTCGAGCACGCCTTTCCGGCGGTCGACGCGGCCGTGATAGAACAGGCGGACCGGTCCGTCATGGGGCGCCGGCAGGCCGTCGCCGCCGCGGGCGAACCGCGCGGTGTCGACGGCGCCGGGCACGATGGTGAAGCGGGCCAGGTCCGAGCCGAGCCGGTCGCAGACCTCGTCGACGAAGGAGGCGCCGCCGATCAGCAGGGCGTTGGCGTGGGCCAGCACCGCGCACATCGCGACCCGGTGGGTCTCGCAGCACGACCCGACCCAGTGCCCGTCGCCGCCCTGGATCGAGACCACGTTCGGCACGCCGAGCGCCTTGGACGCCAGCAGCACCGCCCACCCGGTCGGGTAGCCGTACTGCGCGTGCAGGACGTCGAAGGGCTTGCGCGCGTGCTCGTCGCGGATGGTCGCGACCATCGTGTCGATGTCGCGCTCGAAGTCGCCGCTCGTCTGCTCGCCGACCTGCTCGAGGCCGATCACCCGCACGCCCGGCACCGCGGGCGGCGGGCCGCCGCCGTAGACGCGGGTGCCGAACGCGTCGCCGCGATACTGCGAGACCATCGTCACGTCGTGGCCGGCCTGGACCAGCTCGCGCAGCAGGTTCTGCGCGTAGACGCTCATGCCGGAAATCGCCGGAAAGTAGCGCCGGCTGACGAAGCAGATCCTCATTGCCGCCGGGTCTCCTGGTCGTCCGGAAGGGGCGGCCCGTCGCGCCGGCAGCTGCGGAGGTATTCGAGCGAGGCCGGGATCATCGCGTCGGCGCGATGGCTCTCGCGCGACAGCTCCACGCAGATCAGCTTGTCGTAGCGGATGGCCTCCAGCGCCTCGAGGATGCCGGGCACGTCCATGTCGCCCTCGCCGAAGGGCAGGTGGATGTGCTCCCCGCGCTTCATGTCCTCGATCGCCACCGTGCCGATGCGTCCGGCGAATTCGTGGACCGCCGCCGCCGGGTCGCGCTCGCCGGTGACGAGGCAATGGCCGGTGTCGAGGGCGAGGCGCAGGCCTCCCACCTCGAGCGCGGCGAAGTCGTCCAGCGTCTCGATCAGCATGCCCGGCTCGGGCTCGAGGCACGGCACCACCCCCTTCTCCGCGGCGTAGGCCACGACCTCGGTCAAGCCTTCGACGAGCCAGCCCCGCGCCTCGGCCGGGTCGACGCCCGGTCGCGGCACCCCGGCCCAGAACGAGACCGCCTCGGAATGCAGCATCGCGCCGATGTCGATCGCACGCTTGAGGAAGCCTACGCGGCGCGCGCGGGCCGAGGCGTCTGCGGTGACGAGCGTCGGCTCGTGCTTGGCGCGCGGATCGAGGAGGAAGCGGGCGCCGGTCTCGATCACCGAGCCGAGCTCCAACTTCTCCAGGCGGCTCGCAACCCGGCCGGCCTCCGTCGCCCAGCCCTCCGCGAAGGGGTCGAGGTGGTGGATGTCGAGCGTCAGGGCGACGCCGTCGTAGCCGGCGCCCTTGATCAAGTCGATCGCGTCGTCGAGCCGATGGTTGGCCGCACCGTTCGTGTTGTAGGCGAAGCGAAGCGTCACGCGGCCCTCCCCGTCTGCTCCAGCCGGAACGGGGCATGGTGCGATTCCGGCTCGCGGTAGAGCGGATAGTGGCTGCCGACGATCGACTCCGCCAGCGCGGTGTCGAACAGCGGCTGGCCGCCGAAGCGCTCGATCGCCTCCGGCGTCAGCCGAACCGGCAGCAGGGTCTCGCTTGGCGTGCCGAACGTGATCAGCGGGTGGTCGCGCTCGATCAGCTTGCGGGCGTTGCGCTCGCCGATGCGGTAGTAGCTCATGGTCTCGACCTCGAGCCCCGGCACGATCGCCTTGACAACGCCGACCGCGCCGCCCACCGGCGAGCAGTCGACGTAGAGGATGTCGAACCCGGCCTCGTCGAGCCGGTCGCAGGCGATCTTGCCGCGCGCGTGACCGTCGGCGGCTGGGGTCGTCGGCAGGTCGGTGAACGCCTTGGTCGCCCGCTCGGAATAGACTGTGTCCTTCAGGACGTCGCGCAGGCCCTCGGGGGGCAGCACGATCCATTCGAGCATGGCCTTCAGCGCCCGGCTCTCCTCGAGGTCGAGGCTCGGCAGCGCCTTCTCGATGAACGCGCCGACGTAGCCCGGCGGCGTCACCCGCTCGGCGAAGGCGAGCGGCCCGTGGCCGAAAGCCTTGCGCACGCGGGCGGCCTGGAACTCGAGCAACGCCTTGCGGAGCGCACGCTCGCGATCCGGGTCGCAGGCCTCGCCGCAGGCCGAGAGCGCGATCGGCACCGGGGCGTCGGCCGGATCCTTGTCGTAGCCGACGACGTAGAGGTTGGTCAGCCCGAACTGGTCGGTGGCGAATTTCGGCAGCGCCCGGATGCCGAGCGCGTCGAGGCGGTCGAGCATCGCCCGCGTCTCGGGTCCGAGGCCCTCCGAGACGTCGAGCATCACGCCCTGGTCGAGCGCACGGAACAGGAGGCCGTTGCCGTCGCGCTGCAGCAGCTCGAGGACGCCGTGGCCGAGCGCGAACGGCACGTCCGGCCCGGCACCGAGGCCGTTGGTGATCAGGTTGGTGAAGGGCTTGTAGCCCTCCGACAGCTCGAAATAATCGGTGGCCGCGATGTCGAGCGGCATCAGCACGATCGCACCGGTCTTGGCGCGCGTCGCCGCGGTCCATTCCAGCACCGTGTCGCGCCCCACCGGAGAGCCGGCCGGCAGGCAGAGGGTCAGCGGGTCGGCGACCGAGCCGGCGCCGTAGACCTTGACGAGGTCGTGGTAGCTCGCGCGCTCCTTCTTGCGCGGCATCACCGCGAGCGACGGCATCAGGTTCTCGGCGATCTCGGCGACCGCGCCGATCAGCGCCTCGTCGTCGGTGGCGCCGTAGCCGATGCCGGACGGCATCGCGCCGACGAAGAACGGATCGTCGAGGAACAGCGAGACGAACCAAACCGGGATGCCGGTGCGGTCGAGCGGCGCCAGGGGGAACCCGACGATCCGGCCCGGCGGAAGGATGTCGAGATAGGCGCGCACCGTTTCCGGCAGGTTCTGCGGCAGCCCCTCGATCCGGCGCGGGCCGCCGAAGCTGTAGGGCCGCGGCGCCTTGATGCGCGGATCGCGGGCGCGGTCGTCCTGGTCGTTCTCAGTCACGTGTTCGGTCCGTCTGCTGGGGCGAGCGCGCCGTAGGCCCGCGCGATCAGCCGCATGGTGTGGAGGTCGCGTGCCGCCGAGTAGGCCTCCCGCTCCGCCGGACGCCGCAGCGCCGAACCGAAGGCCCGGACCTGCTCGGTGAAGGGCGACGCCTCCGCGTCGAAGGCGACGGGCTCGGAGGCGGCGGTCGCACCGTCGGTGAAGGTCACAGTGCCGCCGGCGGTCTGGCCCATCGTGTCGATCGCGGTGAGCAGGCCCTTGGTGCCGACGATCTCGAGGCGGCGGCGCGGCAGCGCGTCGGGGCAGTTGTAGGCGACGTTGAGACTCGCCAGCACCCCGCTCTCGGTCCGCCCGATCAGCAGCGCGCCGTCGTCGACCGCGTAATCCTGGGCCCGCGCCTGCGTGAGGGCCGCGATGTCCATCAGCGATTCGCCGAGGAGGTAGTCCACGAGGTCGAGGCCGTGCGGCGCCAGATCCATCAAGGCGCCGCCGCCGGCCTGCGCCGGATCGATGCGCCAGTTGTCCTGGCCGGGGCAGGCCGCCCAGTCGCGCCCGAGCCAGCAGGCGTAGACGATGCGGATCGCCGTCACCGTGCCGAGCCGGCCTTCGGCGATCCGGTCGCGCAGGGCGCGATGGCCGGGATGATGACGCTGGTCGAACGCCGTGCCGTAGAACGCCCCCGACCGTGCGACCGCTGCGGCCATCGCCTCGGCGTCGCCGAGGCTCGCCGCCATCGGCTTCTCGCACAGGATCGCCTTGCCCGACGCCGCCAGCGCCTCGACCGCCTGCCGGTGGAGGTGATTGGGCGTCGCGACGTACACCGCCTCGATCTCCGGGTCGGCGACCAGCCGGTCCAGGCTGTCGTAGGCGCGGGCGCCCTCGGCCTCGGCGGCGGCGCGGGAGGCCGCCCCCGGGTCGCACACCGCGACGAGGCGGTGCTCGGCGGCGCGGATGCCCGGCGCCATGTAGTCGCGGGCGACCCAGCCGTAGCCGACGATGCCCCAGCGGACGGCATCCATCACCAGCGCTCCGGGAGATCGACGAATTCCCGGCTGCGCACGCGTCCGATCTCCGCCGCCTCGATGCCGCCGGAAAAGACCAGCCTGTCGGGACCGTGCGATCGCAGCGGGTAGGTGACGTGCGGCGCGTACTCGGCCTCGTAGCGCTCCGAGGGCCACGCGATGGCATACCCGCCCGTCTCGTCGCGGCGATAGAGCGGGTTGAGGACGAGGTCGGCGCCGGCCTTCGGCAGCGTCAGCCCGTCCACGACGGAACGCGGCGCCGGCCGCATCCCCGGCCCGGCGACCACCGAGAACGCCTCGCAGGCCCGCAGCTCCGACGGCGCGCGCGGGCTCGGCGCCCGCGCCGCGACCAAGGCCCGGGTCAGCTCGGCGTCGTCGTAGACGAGGGCGTCGGGAAATAGCTCCGCGATCTCGTCGGCCGAGACGGCGCGGCCGGCCGAGAAGCCGGGGCGGTCGCTGTTGTGGATGTGGCTGAGCGCCAGCCAGCCGTCGTCGCCGGCGTTCTGACGGAGGTTGTCGAGTAGCATCGCCTTCTCGTCGAGGAAGTAGAAGGCATCGTTGCAGACGACGAGGTCCACCGGCGCGCCCGAAATCGGCCAATGCGCCGAGCCGGCATCGAAGCAGACGAGCTGCGCACCGGCGCCGACTACCCAGTGCCGGGCGACCCAGAGCTTGGCGAAGACCACGTCGGCGCCCGCGACCTTGCAGCCGCGCTGCTTCAGGGTGCGCAGGTAGTGGCCGATGCCGCAGGCGAACTCGAAGACGCAGACCGGATCGTTCCAGTGCGCTTCGAGCAAGGCGAGGCCGGCGAGATAGGTCGGGTCGCTCCACCGGTGCAGGAAATAATCGCCGACGCGGCCCCAGCCGAGCAGGCGGACGGCATCGCGCAGGGTCGCCGTGGCGCGGCCGGCGATCAGAGCGTAGAGGTCCGCCGGCTCGGCCGGCGGGCCGGTCCACCAATCGTCCTGATCGGCGAGCAGGAGCGCGAGCGCCGCGTCGTCCTCGCCGGCGTCGAGATGCGCGAGAACGCGGGCGACGAGGTCGGCGCGGCCGACCCGGAGATAGGGGATGCCGTCGACCACCGGCCAGCGCTCGCCGGCGTCGGCATCGCGCAGGGAATGCGCGGTGTCGGGCTTCAGCGCATGGCCGGTCGCGGGCGACCGCAGGTCGAAGGGAATCATCGGAACTCTGATGCCGCGGGCGCGGTCACGGCAGGAACGGCATGGCGGGAATGGCGTCGTATGTCCGTCGCGGAACGAGCGCCGCGACGTCGGTTCTACGGAATGCGCATATCCGCGAGCACGCGATCGTGGAAGCCTTTGACCGGCCCGGCATGGACCAGCTCCATCTCGTCGAGCACCGTGCCCATGGTGAGCGAGGCCGCGCGCAGGTGCTGCGCGATCTGCAGCACGCGGTCGATGCAGTCGGCCGCATGAAACGCCCGGCCTTCCGCCGTCGCGTCGTCCGGCAGCACCGCGCGAGCGCGCTCGACCGATTCCCGCAGCGGGCCGTCGAGCTCGTCGAGCGCCCATTGGGTCGTCCGCGCCATGATCGGGCCGAGATGGTCGCCGAGCAGCATCTCGCCGGTGAAGCCGGCATCGGGCATCGCGGCGTTGTGGAAGTGATGCGCCATCGCGGCGAGGAACACGGTGGCCGGATCGGCCCGGTAGAACGGGCTCAGAACGACGCCGTAGACCGCGACCACGAGGCAGTGCTCGGCATGGTTCTCGGGGGGCTCGAGCAGGATGCGGGGACGCCCGGGACAGGTGACGCCCGCCCGCGGCTGCTGCGCCAGGCTCGCGACGAAACCCGGTACCGTGCCCTGCGGATGCTCGGCACGATGGCGAAGCCGGTCGCGAAGCGCATCGCGCAGGTGAGGATCGAGCGCCGTCGTGACGCTGTCGAACCCCTCGACGAGGACGCTCGACACGGCCTCGTCCGGCAGGCCCGCAGCGGCCAGGAATGCGGCATCGAGATCGCACAGCCGCGTCGCGGCCAGAGCCGTCGCGGCGACGTCGAGCGCCACATCCTCGGCGGGTGCTCCGCCCGTCAGGGCACTCCAACCCTGCGCGAACAGACGCTCGGCGATGGAGCCGACGCGTCCGGCGGACCGGACGCGCTTGAGATCGTTCATCTCGACGAGCAGGTCGCGCAGCTCGGCGGGCGCCGCAGGCCCGGACGCGCCGGTCGCCGGAACGCCGTCCGACATCAGCGGTCGCCGTCCAGCCAATCGAGCAGCATCTTGCCCTGCTTGCCGAAATCGTGCTCGGGACCGTGGCCGTTCTCCACCATCGGCGCCTTGAAGAAGGTCGAAAGCTGCTCCTGCACGCCGCCGTCGCCGCGCTTCTTGGCGAGGTCGAGGACGCGGGCGATCTCGATGACGAGCGGGGCTGCGAGGATCGAGTCCTTGCACAGGAAGTTGACCTTCACCTGCATGCGCTGGCCCATGAAGCCGGTGATGTCGATGTTGTCCCAGGCTTCCTTGTCGTCGCCGCGCGGGCGGTAATAGTGGATGTGGACCAGGTGATCCTCGACCGGGTAGCCGAGGATCGAGTCGAGCACCGTGCCCTTGGTGTTGATCTTCGACTGCAGCGAGGCCGGGTCGTTGAGGGCGAGGCCGTCGCGGTTGCCGAGGATGTTGGTCGAGAACCAGCCGTCGACGTGAAGGGCGCGCGCCTTGAAGGCCGGTGCGAGAACCGTCTTCATCATGGTCTGGCCGGTCTTGCCGTCCTTGCCGGCCACCGGAACGTTCATCTCGGTGGCGAGCGACAGCAGCGCCGGCACGTCGGCGGCGATGCTCGGGGTGAAGTTGGCGTAGGGCACGCCGCTCTTGATCGCCGCATAGGCGTAGAGCATCGCCGGCGAGATGTGCTCGTCGCTGGTATCGAGGCCCTTCTCGAAGGCTTCGGTCGAGTTGAGCACGGCGGCGGTGAGGTCGGGCCAGCGCTCGGTGGAGGCGAGGTTCACCACCACGACCTCGTCGAGGTTGCTCTCCTGCTTGAAGCGGCGGAGGTCGGCGGCGATGATCGACACCGCCTCGCGATGGTCGGCGGCGACGATGCGGTTTGCGCCGTCGATGTTCTTGCAGAACTTCGCGCTGCCCACGGCCGGCCAGGGCTGGATGCCCTTCAGCACCTGGGCACCGTTCTCGATGTCCTGCTTGGTGAGCACGCCGTGCCCCTGCGCGGCGGAGGCGAGATCGTCACCGTTCAGATCCCATCCGGCGAAGACGAGATCCTTGTAGTCGGCCATTCCGGCGACTGCGACGCCCGCGAGAGGCAGACCGTCGAGGCGGTTCGATCCGGACTTGATCATCTCGATGCCGGCGATGGCTGTGGTGGCGACGGCGCCACCCATGCCGACGAACGCAACGCCGACGCGACGACCGGTCTGCATGCTCATGGGGAGAAAATTCCTTAAACGCTTCGGACGCAGGGACTTCGAACGGGCCGATGCGGACCGCCCTGCGTGGCCCATGCTAACTGGCGCTCGGGTGCAACGTTCCAAGCCCGAATGCGACATCTTTGTGCCAACCTAGGGCTGAATGGGACCCGAACGGCTGGTTAAGAATGCGTGAAAAGAGAGCGTTAACCGCTCCTTAAGCGTGCCACGCTTGGATCACCGAGCCGTCCCATTGTGGTCACGGCATCCGGCGATAGAGCCGCCGCTTGATCGAAGCCCGGCCGATGAACGCCGCGGCACGAAAAGGACCAGCAATGGGGGTTTTCCCGGAGCCGGCGCTCTGCGCCGACGACGTGAGCCGACTCGTGCCTATCGAGTCGAATTGTGAAGTGGACACCGTGGTTTGGCTGCCGCGGGCCGTGTGCGGGACGCCGCGGAACGAGGCCGGATTTCGCCGCCCGTCCGCCCTGCGCCGCAGGAGCGCCGCGCTGGGGCTGGCCGCCCTGCTCGCCGGGTTCGTCGTGCCGCAGGCCGCCTTCGCGCCGGCGGCCTCGGCCCACGACCGGATCGACGAGCGTCCCCGCGCCGCGATCGACCTGGCCAGCGCCGGACCTTCCCACAACCCCTCCGAGTGGAGCGGCGTTCCCGTCATCGAGCAGGAACCGGCCACCAGCGCGCTGATCGCCGGCGACCTCGCCGCCCTGCCCCAGCCGTCGCCGGAGACCGACGACACCATCCGTTTCGGCAAGGTCGGCGTGCCGCGCCGGATCGTCGACACGATCCTGAAGGCCGCCGCCGCAGCGGGCGTCGACCCGGTCTACCTGATGGCGCTGGCCGACAAGGAATCCAGCTTCGCGACCGACGTGAAGGCGCAGACCTCGTCGGCCGAGGGCCTGTTCCAGTTCGTCACCGCCACCTGGCTCGAGATGATCCGCGACTTCGGCGCCCGCTACGGCCTCGACGCCGAGGCGGCCGCCGTGAAGGGCCGCGGCGCCGCGATCACCGTCGCCGCGCCGATGCGCGACCGGGTGCTGTCGCTGCGCAAGGACCCCTACGTCGCCGCGCTGATGGCGGCGGAGCTGATCAAGCGCGACCGCGGGCGCATCGAGGCGCGCGTCGGCCGGGCGCTGACCACGTCGGAGCTGTACTTCGCGCATTTCCTCGGCACGTCGAGCGCCGGGCGATTCCTGACGATGAGCGCCGACCGCCCGGACGAGGTCGCCGAGCGCGAGTTCCGCAGCGCGGCGCGGGCCAATCGGGCGCTGTTCACGCAGAAGGCCGACAAGGCCGCCGGCAAGGCGCGGCGCCACCTCACGGTGGCCGAGGTCTACGACCGGATCGACGGTATGATCGACCGGCGCCTGTCGCGCTACGAGGGCGTCGCCGCCGTCGCGGCCGCGGTCGAGACGGCCGAGCCCGCGGCGGAGCCGCCGGCCCAGCGCGTCCAGGTCACCGAAGCGCTGCCGCCCGACGGCGAGTGATCGCTCAGGCGCCGGGTCGCTTCGCGTTCGCGAGCTGAGCCGGCGTGTTCTGCGCGCCCATCGCCTGCGCCATGTCGGCGGCCGACTGGCCGGCGGCGTCGCGGCGGTCCGGGTCGGCGCCGTGGGCGAGCAGCAGGTCGACGATCTCGGTGCGGTCGAACATCGCCGCGGTCATCAGCGCGGTGCGGCTGCCGTCGCCGGTGCCGTCCACCGCCGCACCGTGGACGAGGAGCAGCGTCGCGATCGCGACGTCGCCCTTGAAGGCGGCGCCGGCGAGCGGGGTCTGGCCGCGGTCGTTGGGAAGTTCCGGGTCGCCGCCGGCCTCCAGGATGACGCGGGCGGTCTCGGCCTGGCCGTTGTAGGCCGCCAGCATCAGCAGGCTGTCGCCCTTATCGTTGCGGATGTTGGCCGGAAGCCCCTGCCCGAACAACTCCGCCAGCTCGGCGGCATGCCCCATCCGCGCATACTGGAACAGACGACCGGCGAAGGCGACGGTCTCGTCGTCGAGGGCGGGCGGGGACGCGTCAGCGGACATGCAGCGATCTTCGAGCCAGGGGAGCGACACCGCCGATCTGGCGCCGACCCCCCGTCCTGTCCAGTCCGGTCAGGCCGCAGCCGAGACCTTCGGTGCGCTCAAGCCGCCGAAGCGGCGGTCGCGGCGGGTGAATTCGGCCATCGCGGCCGCGAGGTCGGCCTCGCCGAAATCGGGCCACATCCGCTCGGTGAAGTGGAGCTCGGCATAGGCCGCCTCCCACAGCATGAAGTCGGAGAGGCGCTGCTCGCCGCCGGTGCGGATCAGCAGGTCGACGTCCACCGGCGAGCCGTGCATCGCGCCGGCGATCTCCGCTCCGAACGCCTCGCGCGAGGCGGGCTGGCCGGCGAGCCGCGCGGCGGCGGCGAGGATCGCGTCGCGGGCGGAATAGTCGACGGCGATGCGCAGGTGCAGCTTGCGCCCGGCGGCGGTCGCGGCCTCGGCCCGCTCGATCGCCTCGGGCAGCCCGGCCGGCAGCCGGTCGCGGCGGCCGACGACGCTGAGGCGGGTGCCGGTGCGGGCGAGCCGCGCCGTCTCGTTGCGCAGGTAGACGCGCAGCAGCCGCATCAGGCCGCCGACCTCGTCGGCCGGGCGCTGCCAGTTGTCGCTGGAGAAGGCGTAGAGGGTCAGCGTGCCGATCCCGTGCTCGGGGCAGGCCTCGGCGGTGCGCCGGATCGCCTCGACCCCGGTGCGGTGGCCGGCCGCGCGCGGCAGCCCGCGCCGGGTCGCCCAGCGCCCGTTGCCGTCCATGATGATCGCGGCGTGAAGGCCCGGCCTGGTGTCGGTGGGGCTTTGCATCGTGGAAGGCTCCGGTCGGGGGCGGCGCGGATGGCGGGCGGTCGGCCGTCAGGCCGGGGTGGTGTTGAGGTGGCCGGATTCCGGCAGGCGGGCGGCCTTGGCGGCGTCGCGCACCACCTGTTCCAGGACGCCGAGGTACTCGAGGAAACGGGCCCGCCCCGCCGGCGTCAGCCGGCACAGGGTCTGCGGACGGTTATGGGCGTGGCCTTTCTCCAGGCTGACGAGATCGGCCTCCTGCAGCACCGCGAGGTGGCGGCTGAGGTTGCCGTCGGTGAGCCCGCACAGGCGCTTCAGGTCGGGGAACGCCAAGCCCTTCGGATGGCCGACCAGCGAGGTCAGCACGCTGAGCCGCGCCTTCTCGTGGATCACCCGATCGAGACCGTCGTAGGAGAAGCGGCCGTCGGCCCGATCAGAGATCGCCATCGCCGCCTCCGGTGCCGGACATCACGACGGCGAGCCAGCCCTGCCCGATGGCGAAGGGCAGGCCCATCAGCCAGGGCGAGAGCGCCCGGGTCTCGCCCGCGACCGCCAGCGCGGTCAGGCCGGCGAGAAGGTAGAACGCGCCCGCGCCCTGCACCGCCCGCGGCAGGATCCGCGCCGAGGCGAACAGGCCGAGGCCGACCAGCACCTGCCACAGGCCCGGCAGCATCCAGACCTGATCGGGGGCGAAGCGCACGATCACCAGGGCGAGGCAGGCGCCCGCCCCGGCGGCGGGCATGAACCCCTCGATCGCATTCCACACCATCGCGTCCGCAAGACCCGAATGCAGCTGGCGCGAGCGCCGAACCGTCTCGATGCCGATGAGACCGCCCGCGGCGCAGGCGGTCGCGATCCACAGGCCGAAGAACAGAAGCGGCCGCGCGTCCGGATCGCCGAGCCAGAGCGCCTGACCGCACGCGGTCGCCAGGGCGAGCACCCCGGTGGCGGCCAGGGCCGCCGAGCCGAGGCCGCGGAACGCGGTGTCCCGTGCGATCTGCGAGCGGATAGCGACGATGTCGGCCAGCGCCTTGTCGAGGTCGTGCATGGGCTCTCCGGCGTCGAATCGCGCTTTGCATTGCAAAGTAACCCGAGGCCGCATACGCGGCAAGCGAATTATTGCAACCGTTGGTTTCATTTGTGGCGAAGTCGCTGGCATTCGTGGATCAGGGGGCGGCGCGACCTCGTCGTCGTCGACCGCCGTGACGGGCTGCGCGCCGCGAATGCGGCCCGCCCGGCGGCGACCGGGCCCGTCGCGAGGGCCCGGGCATCTGCCCGGATGTCTTCGCGCGTCTCGCGATTGCGTGAGGCAAGTGTTTTGTAGGGCGCGATTTCGTAAAACCGTGCCATCATCGCCGCGATCACCAGCGGGAGAGCATGATGGCATCCGAGAACAAGCGCGGAAATCGCGAGACGAAGAAACCGAAGAAGGTGGTTTCGAAGACGATTGCTGCGGCGCCTTCGACGAAGGACATGGTTAGCGCCGCGATCAAGACCGCCGGCAAGAAGACCAAGTAGCGCAACAGTTGCTTCGGCCCGGCGCCCGGATCGCCCGGGCGATCGGCGCGCCGGGCCGCGGGAAAAGCGCCGGCGTTGTCATCCCGCTAACCGACGGCATGCCACCATTTGGCATGCTCGATCGCATCTGGACGACGGCCAAGGCGGTATTCGGGGTGGGCCTACTCGTGGTCTGCGCGCTGCTGGCTGCGCAGAAGCTCGATCGCGAGCGGGCGGAGCAGTCGGCCCAGGCCATGTTCCGCGCCGGCGGCCCCGAGGCCACCGGCTCGATCACGCCGTCGGCGCCGGCCTCGCAGACGCAGACGCCTTCGGAATAGCGCTCTTTGGGGGCGCGCTACTCGGCGGCCTGCCGGGCGGCGTAGCCGAGCCGGCCGTTCAGCTCCTCGATCAGCTTGACCGCGGCCTCCGCGATCACCGTGCCCGGCGGGAAGATCGCCGAGGCGCCGGCGGCGTAGAGCGCATCGTAGTCGCCGGGCGGGATCACGCCGCCGATCACGATCATCACGTCGCCGCGGCCCTGCTCGCTCAGCGCAGCCTTCAGCTCGGGCACCAGCGTCAGGTGGCCGGCCGCCAGCGACGACACGCCGACGATGTGGACGTCGTTCTCCACCGCCTGCCGCGCGGCCTCCGCCGGCGTCGCGAAGAGCGGCCCGATGTCGACGTCGAAGCCGAGGTCTGCGAAGGCCGAGGCGATGACCTTCTGGCCGCGGTCGTGCCCGTCCTGGCCCATCTTGGCGACGAGGATGCGCGGGCGGCGCCCGTCGTTCTCCTCGAAGGCCTCGACCAGCCCCCGCACCTGCTCGACCGCTGGCGACATGCCACCCACCTCCCGCTTGTACACGCCCGAGATCGACCGGATCTCGGCCCGGTGCCGGCCCCAGGCCTGTTCCAGCGCATCCGAGATCTCGCCCACCGTCGCCTTGGCGCGCGCCGCCTCGACGGCGAGCTCGAGCAGGTTGCCCTCCCCTTCCGCCGCCGCGGTCAGCGCGGCGAGCCGCGCATCGACGTCGGCCTGGTCGCGCTCGGAGCGCAGACGCTTGAGCTTGTCGATCTGCAGCGTGCGCACGTTGCCGTTGTCGACGCGCATCAGCTCGATCTTCATCTCGTCGTCGGGCTTGAACTTGTTGATGCCGACGATGGTCTGGCGGCCGGAATCGATCCGGGCCTGGGCCCGCGCCGCCGCCTCCTCGATCCGGAGCTTGGGGATGCCGGCCTCGATCGCCTTGGCCATGCCGCCGAGCTCCTCGACCTCGCGCAGGTGCTCCCAGGCGCGGGCGACGATGTCGGCGGTGAGCTTCTCGACGTAGTACGAGCCGCCCCACGGGTCGACGATGCGGGTGGTGCCGCTCTCCTGCTGCAGGAACAGCTGGGTGTTGCGGGCGATGCGCGCCGAGAAGTCGGTCGGCAGCGCCAGCGCCTCGTCCAGCGCGTTGGTGTGGAGCGACTGGGTGCCCCCTTGCGTCGCCGCCATCGCCTCGATGCAGGTGCGGGTGACGTTGTTGAACACGTCCTGCGCGGTCAGCGACCAGCCCGAGGTCTGCGAGTGGGTGCGCAGCGGCAGCGACTTCTCGCTCTTCGGCTCGAACTCCTTCACGAGCTTGGCCCAGATCAGGCGCGCGGCCCGCATCTTGGCGATCTCCATGAAGTAGTTCGTCGAGATCGCCCAGAAGAACGACAGCCGCGGGGCGAACTTGTCGATCGTCAGCCCGGCCGCCAGCCCCGCCTTGATGTACTCCACGCCGTCGGCCAGCGTGTAGGCGAGCTCGAGGTCGTTCGTCGCGCCCGCTTCCTGCATGTGGTAGCCGGAGATCGAGATCGAGTTGAACTTCGGCATCTTCTGCGAGGTGTAGGCGAAGATGTCCGAGATGATCCGCATCGAGCCCTTGGGCGGGTAGATGTAGGTGTTGCGGACCATGAACTCCTTGAGGATGTCGTTCTGGATCGTGCCGGCGAGCTTCTCCGGCGGCACGCCCTGCTCCTCGGCGGCGACGATGTAGAGCGCGAGGATCGGCAGCACCGCGCCGTTCATCGTCATCGACACGGTCATCTCGTCGAGCGGGATGCCGGAGAACAGCGTCCGCATGTCGTAGATCGAATCGATCGCCACGCCGGCCATGCCGACGTCGCCCGAGACGCGCGGGTGGTCGGAATCGTAGCCGCGGTGGGTCGCGAGGTCGAAGGCGACCGAGAGGCCCTTCTGTCCGGCGGCCAGATTCCGCCGGTAGAACGCGTTCGAATCCTCGGCCGTGGAGAAGCCGGCATACTGGCGGATCGTCCAGGGCTGGGTGACGTACATCGTCGGGTACGGCCCGCGCAGGTACGGCGCGACGCCCGGATAGGTGTCGACGAATTCCAGCCCTGCCCGGTCGTCCGGCCCGTAATGGGTCTTCACCGGAATGCCCTCGGGCGTCATCCACGGCTCCCCCGACGGCGGCGGCGGCACGGCGACGGCGTCCGCGCCCCAGGCGATCTCGGCGAAGTTCGGGATGCGGGAGGTCATGGGCGGGCTCTTCGAAGGGGGCCGGACTTTTCGCCATTATAGGCGAGACCCGATCAGACGCGACAGCCCTCTTCGACAAGGCGACACGGCGACAGGATATTCCGGTCGCACCCCTCCCCCGCAAAGGGGGAGGGAAGACGTGCCCTAAGCGATCACGCCGCCGTCGCCTCCTGCCCGCCCGCGCGCTCCTTCGCGAGCTTGGTCACCGCTACCTGATCGACCTTGCCGGTGCCGAGCATCGGGATCGCGTCGACCACTACCACCTCGGCCGGGATCGCGAGGTCGGGCGCGCCCCGGCCCTTGGCGAAGGTCTGGTAGGCGGCGCGCGTCGCGTCCTTGCGCTGGGTGAACAGCACCAGCCGCTCGCCCTTGCGCGCGTCCGGCACCGCGGCCACCGCGCTCGGGCTGTCCGGCCACAGGTCAGCGGCGGTCGCCTCGATGCCGGCGAGCGAGATCATCTCGCCGGCGATCTTGGCGAAGCGCTTGGCGCGGCCCTTGATCGCGACGAAGCCCTGCGCGTCGATGGCGACGATGTCGCCGGTGTCGTGCCACCCATCCACGGGAGCCTCCAGCACGCCGGGGTTCTCGGCGCGCAGGTAGCCGAGCATGATGTTGGGGCCGCGCACCACGAGGCGGCCGCCCTCCTCGATGCCGGGGACCGGGTCGAGGCGGTGCTCCATGCCCGGCACCAGGCGCCCGACGGTGCCGAAGCGGTTGAACATCGGCGTGTTGACCGCGACCACCGGTCCGCACTCGGTGACGCCGTAGCCCTCGAGGATGCGCAGGCCGAACTTCTCCGCGTAGGTCCGGCGGGTGGAATCCTTCACCGGCTCGGCGCCGGCCACGACGTAGCGCAAGCTGCGCAGGTCGTAGGCGTGCGCCACCTTGGCGTAGCCGGTCAGGAAGGTGTCGGTGCCGAACAGGACCGTGGCGTTCGAGCCGTAGACCAGCTCCGGCACGATCCGGTAGTGCAGTGGCGACGGGTAGAGGTAGACCGGCACGCCCGAGACCAGCGGCAGCACCAGCGCCGAGGTCAGCCCGAAGGCGTGGAAGATCGGCAGCACGTTGAACACCTTGTCGGATGGCCCAAAATCGATCCGGGCCGCGACCTGGGCGACGTTCGAGAGCATGCCGCGGTTGGCGACCATCACGCCCTTCGGCGTCCCCTCCGAGCCGGAGGTGAACAGGATCGCGGCCGCATCCTCTCCGGTCCGCGCCACGAGGGGCCTGCGCGCCGCCAGCAGCCCGCGGATCTTGTCGCCCGTCGTGATCGTGGCGCGCACGTCCTCCAGGTAGATCAGCTCGACCTTATCCTTGATCGCCTCGACGAGGGGCCCGAGGCGGCCCTTCTCGATGAAGGCGCGCGAGGTGAGGATCTTCGTCACCTGCGCCGCCGTGCACGCGGAGAGGATGTTGGCCGCGCCGGCCGAGAAGTTGATCATCGCCGGCACCCGGCCGGCGGAGGCCAGCGCGAAAAACGTCACCGCGGCGCCGTTGGCGTTGGGCAGCATCAGCCCGATCGCCCGCCCCTCCCCCGCCAACGGCATCAGCTTGCGGCCGAGGATGTTGGCGCCCATCACGAGGCGCGAATAAGTGAGCTTGCCCGAGACCGGATCCTCCAGCGCCGTGCGGCGCCAGCCGAAGCGCTCGGCGGCCGCGATCAGCGCCGTCATCACGCTCCGGTCGATGTCGGTGGTGTCGAACACCAGCTCGGACATGATGCCGTAGAGCGCCGCGCCCGCCGCCTGCCGGCGCGCCTTGCCCTTCAGCTCCGGGTCGACCCCGAGCTTGACCGGCGGCATCACCGTGACGACCACCTTCGGCCACCAGCGCCGCTTCACCTGATCGCGGGACAGCCGCGAGAACACGGTCTTCTCGAGCCCCTCGATCCGCACCGGCAGGACCATCGCGCCGGACTTGTCGGCGATCAGGCCGGCGCCGTCGTAGACCTTCATCAGGCTGCCGGTGACGGTGAGGCGGCCTTCGGGGAAGATGATCAGGGTCTCGCCGCCCTTCACCGCGTTGATCAGCGAGCGGGTGGCGAGCGGCCGGGTCGGATCGAGCGGCATCGCCTTGGTGACCCGCAGGAACGGCTTCACCCACCAGCGCTGCGCGATGCCGTGATCGACGGCGAAGACCGGCTCCTGGTCGAGCAGCGACAGGGCGAGCGGCGCGTCGAGGAACGAGACGTGGTTCAGGGCGACGATGCAGTTCGCGCCGGCCTTCTCGACGTTGTCGAGCCCGCGCACCTCGAGCCGGTAGAACGCCCGGAACAGGATCGACAGGAAGTCGCGGAACGGGCTCGTCTCCAGGGTGACGAGGACCACGACCGCGACGACGAGGTTGAGCACCGCCACGAGCGCCAGCAGCGTCGCGCTCGAGAAGCCGGCGCCCTGGAGCGCGGCGAGCGCCAAGGTGCCGCCGACCATGAAGGCCGCGGTCATCACGTTGACGGCGCCGATGATGCGGGCGCGCTTGTCCTTGTCGGTCCAGGCCTGCACCGCGGCAAACGACGGCACGATGTAGAGGCCGCCGGCCATGGCCAGCCCGAGGAAGTCGATCGCCACCCGCAGGCCGGAGCCCGTGCGCAGGAAGTTGGCGGCGCCGATCATCGCGCCGGGCTCGGGCGCGTGGTGGGCGACCGTCCAGGCGAGGTCGAGGCCGGACAGGGCCATCAGCAGCGCGCCGACGGGGGTGGGCAGCAGCACGATCCGCCCGCTGCACAGCCACGAGGCCAGGCCCGAGCCCAGCGCGATGCCGACCGAGAACACCGCGAGCAGCAACGTGACCACCGTCTCCGAGCCGTTGAAGTCGTGGCGCACCAGCAGCGGCAGCAAGGACAGCACCACCACACCGACGAGCCAGAACCAGCTGACGATGATCGAGCCGCGCCACAGGCGGCGGTCGCTCCAAAGGTCGCGCAGCAGGGCCACGGTGGAGCGCGCGACGTTGCGGTCGACCTGCAGGTCGGGCGCGCCCTCGCCGGTGCGCGGGATCGCCCGTGCCGCGAGCCAGCACAGCACGGCGAAGGCCATGATCAGGCCGCCGAAGACGAGGTGCGAGCCGCCCATGGCGCTGGCGAAGCCGGCGGCGATCGTGCCGAGCAGGATCGCGAGGAAGGTCGCGGCCTCGACCAGCGCGTTGCCGGCCGGCAGCTCCTCGCGGCGCAGGTGGTCGGGCAGGATGCCGTACTTGATCGGCCCGAACAGGGCCGCGATCGTCCCGAACAGCCCGAGCGCGACGAACAGGATCGGCACCGAGGCGAGGAAGAACCCGAGCACCGCGGTGCCGGCGGCGAAGATCTCGGCGAACTTCAGCCGCTTGGCGATCACCGCCTTGTCGTAGCGGTCGGCGAGCTCGCCCCCGAGGCCCGACAGGATGAAGAAAGGCCCGATGAACACGGCGCTCGCCAGCGTCACCAGGATGCCGGAATCGGAATCGCCGCCTTGCGAGACCTTGAACAGGATCAGGAAGGCGAGGGCGTTCTTCAGGAAGTTGTCGTTGAAGGCCGAGAAGAACTGGCACCAGAACAGCGGCGCGAAACGCCGGGCGGTCATCAGCGAACGGAACATGGCGGTCTCCCCGGCTGGGCCATGACTGGCTCAACCCGTGCGGTCGCGTCAAATCCCGGACCCGGTGCGATCCACGCTGGACGACGGGATTTGAACAACGTGCAAACTAAGCGATCGCGGGCGGCGCGCAAGCTTGTTCTTGCACGCCGTGCAATCTATCGCTGCATCCCGTGCGCGACCGCACGGGACACCGCGGATGCATAGCGTGAAGACCGTTAAGAAGCGCGCCGCCGGCCCGCGCGGCGACGTCGACCGGGCCGGCTTCCTCGCGCTGGTCTGCGAGGCCGCCGAGGGCATCGTCCGGAACCAGGGCGTGCGCGCCCTCGGGATGCGGCCGCTCGCCGCCGCGATCGGCTACGCGCCGAACTCGATCTACAATGCGGTCGGCGATCTCGACGCGGTGCTGCTGCGGGTGAACGCCCGCACCTTCGCCCGGCTGCGGGACGCGCTCGCGGCGGCCCTCGACCCGGCGGGGTCGCCGCGGGCGAACGCGGCGGCCCTGGCCTCCGCCTACCTCGCCTTCGTCGCCGCGGATCCGGCGATCTGGAGCCTCGTCTCCGACCAGGCGCCCGCGCGCGGCGCCGCGGTGCCGGACTGGTACTGGGAGGCGTTGGCCTCCGCGACCGGCCTCGTCGACGGAACGCTGCAGCCGCTGCTGCCCGACGCCGCCGAGCGCGCCCAGGCGGTGGCCGCCCTGTGGGCGTCGCTGCACGGGCTCGCCTCGCTCTCGACCTCGGGCAAGCTCGGGGCGCTGACCGACGCCGCCCCCGCGGACCTCGCGCGGATGCTCGTCGCCCGCTTCCTGGCGGCGGATCCGGCGGGCTGATTGACCGCTCCCGCGAAACCGGGTTGTTGGGCGGAAAGTCCCTGAGAGATCGAGCGAACCATGGTCCTGAAACGCGTGCCGACGACGCCGTTCTCCGATCAGAAGCCCGGCACGTCCGGCTTGCGCAAGAAGGTCGCCCACTTCCGCCGGCCGCACTACGTCGAGACCTTCGTCCAGGCGATCGTCCAGTCCGTCGCCGGCCGCGAGGGCGCGACCCTGGTGCTCGGCGGCGACGGGCGCTTCTTCAACCGCGCGGTGGTCCAGACCACGCTGAAGATCGCCGCCGCCAACGGCTTCGGCCGCGTCCTCGTCGGCCGGGGCGGCCTGCTCTCGACGCCGGCCGCGTCCTGCGTGATCCGCAAAGCCGGCGCGATCGGCGGCATCATCCTCTCGGCGAGCCATAATCCCGGCGGGCCGGACGGCGATTTCGGCATTAAGTTCAACACCGCCAACGGCGGCCCGGCGCCCGAGAGCGTCACCGAGGCGATCTATTCCGCGACGAAGACGCTGACGGAATATCGCATCGCCGACGTGCCCGACCTCGACCTCGACCAGGTCGGGGCGACGCGGATCGGCGACATGATCGTGGAGGTGATCGATCCGGTCGCCGACTACGCCGCGCTAATGGCCGAGCTGATCGATTTCGACGCGATCCGCCGCCTGTTCTCCTCCGGCTTCCGCATGCGCTTCGATGCGATGAGCGCGGTGACCGGCCCCTACGCCCACGCGATCCTCGAAGGCATGCTCGGCGCCGAGCCCGGCACGGTGGTGAACGGCGAGCCGAAGGAGGATTTCGGCGGCCACCACCCCGATCCGAACCCGGTCCACGCCCACGACCTCTACCAGCTGATGCTCGGCCCCGACGCGCCGGATTTCGGCGCGGCCTCGGACGGCGACGGCGACCGCAACATGATCGTCGCGCCGGGCCTGTTCGTGACCCCGAGCGACAGCCTCGCGATCCTGGCGGCGCACGCCAGCGTCGCGCCCGGCTACGCATCCGGGCTCGCCGGCATCGCCCGCTCGATGCCGACGAGCCGCGCGGCCGACCGCGTCGCGGCCCGCCTCGGGATCGGTGCCTACGAGACGCCGACCGGGTGGAAGTTCTTCGGCACGCTGCTCGATGCCGGCTTGATCACGCTCTGCGGCGAGGAGAGCGCCGGCACCGGCTCGAACCACGTCCGCGAGAAGGACGGGCTGTGGGCGGTGCTGCTCTGGCTCAACATCCTGGCCGCGACGGGCAAGCGCGCCGACGCGATCGTGCGCGAGCACTGGGCGGAGTACGGGCGCGACTACTACACCCGGCACGATTACGAGGAGATCGCCTCGGACGCCGCCAACCGGCTGATGGACGGGTTGCGGGACAAGCTCGCGGAGCTGCCCGGCCGGCGGATCGGCGACGTCACGGTCTCGGCGGCGGACGATTTCCGCTACGTCGACCCGGTCGACGGCTCGGTGAGCGAGCGCCAGGGCATTCGCGTCACCTTCGCGGAGGATGCCCGCATCGTCTACCGCCTGTCCGGCACCGGCACGGCGGGCGCGACGCTGCGCGTCTACATCGAGCGCTACGAGGCGGCGCCGGACCGGCTCGAGCGGCCGGTCGCCGCGGTGCTGGCTCCGCTGGTCGCCGTCGCCCGCGAGCTGGCGGAGATCGAGGCGCTGACCGGACGGGCCGAGCCGAGCGTGGTGACGTGAGCCGGAACCGATCCCGGTAGACTACCGGTTGCGGAGGTGCCGGGCGGCGCTTGGCATATTGTGTGCCTCCCATGTCGGCACGAGCCCGCGCGGCGGAACGCAAGGAGGTCCTCCTTGCCCGTGGATCGGTGATGCCGTCCGATCGACGGAGGGCGTCGCCGTTTTCTTTCGTCGCGCGGATCGTTCCCGTTCCGCGATCGAAAAGTGCCCGATGGACAAGACTTCGCTCACGCGCCGCAACCTCATGCTCGGCAGCGCCGCCCTCGGCGCGCTCGGGGTGGGCTGGCCGCTCGCCGCGCCCGGCGCCCTCGCTCAGGGGGGCTCGGCGCCCGGCGGCAAACCCGCGGGCACCCTGACCTACGGCATCTCGATGTCGGACCTGCCGCTCACCACCGGGCAGCCGGACAAGGGCGCGGGCGGTTACCAGTTCACCGGGCTGACCCTCTACGATCCGCTGATCGCCTGGGAGCTCGACGTTGCGGACCGCCCCGGCAGGATGGTGCCCGGCCTCGCGACGTCCTGGGAGAGCGACCCGGCCGACCGCAAGAACTGGACGTTCCACCTGCGCGACGGGGTGAAGTTCCACGACGGCTCGGCCTTCGATGCGGACGCGGTGATCTGGAACTTCGACAAGGTGCTCAACAAGGAGGCGCCGCACTTCGACCAGCGCCAGGCCGCCCAGGTGAGGCCGCGCCTGCCCGGCGTGGCGTCGTATCGGAAGCTCGATGCGATGACCGTGCAGGTGACGACGAAGACCGCCGACAGCCTGTTCCCCTACCAGATGCTGTGGTTCCTGATCTCGTCGCCGGCCGGGTTCGAGGCGGCCGGGCGCGACTGGTCGAAGTTCGCGTTCCAGCCCTCCGGGACCGGGCCTTACAAGATCGGCCAGCTCCAGCCCCGCGTCCGCCTCGAGCTCGTGGCGAACGAGGCCTACTGGAACCCCAAGCGCGCCCCGAAGCTCGCCAAGCTGACGCTGGCCTGCGTGCCCGAAGACCTCGCCCGCGTGAACGCGCTCCTGTCGGGCAACGTCGACCTGATCGAATTGCCCGCGCCCGACGCCGTGCCGCGTCTGAAGGCCGCCGGCATGCGGATCGTCGGCAATGACACGCCGCATGTCTGGAACTACCACCTCTCGATGGTCGAGGGCTCGCCCTGGCGCGACATCCGCCTGCGCAAGGCCGCCAACCTCGCGATCGACCGCGACGGCGTGGTGCAGCTGATGGGCGGCCTGGCCGCCCCGGCCGTCGGGCAGGTGCAGGCGTCGAGCCCGTGGTTCGGCAAGCCGACCTTCCAGATCAAGACCGACGTCGCGGCGGCCAAGACGCTCGTGGAGGAGGCCGGCTTCTCGGTGAAGAACCCGGTCAAGGCGACGATCCTGATCCCCACCGGCGGCACCGGGCAGATGCTGTCCCTGCCGATCAACGAGTTCATCCAGCAGAGCTGGGCCGAGATCGGCATCCAGGTCGAGTTCAAGACCGTCGAGCTGGAGGTCGCCTATACCGGCTGGCGCCAGGGCGCGGCCGACCCGAGCCAAAAGGGCGTCTCGGCCGGCAACATCGCCTACGTCACCTCCGATCCGTTCTACGCGATCCTGCGCTTCTACGATTCGCGCCAGATCGCCCCGAACGGCGTGAACTGGAGCCACTGGAAGAACGCCGAGGTCGATGCGCTCTGCGACAAGGTCAAGGCCAGCCTCGACCCGGCGGAGCAGGACAAGCTGCTGGCCCGCATCCACGAGATCGTGGTCGACGAGGCGGTGCAGGTCTGGGTCGTGCACGACACCAACCCGCACGCGCTCTCGCCGAAGGTGAAGGGCTACACCCAGGCCCAGCACTGGTTCCAGGACCTGACGACGCTGGCGTGATGGGGCGGCGCGGGTTTCCTTCGCTACCGGATCGCGCAGCAGATGCGTGACGGGTACTCCCTCCCCCGCAGAGGGGGGAGGGAAGAGCGTGGTCAGGGATGCGGGGTCGGCGATGCGCCGGCCCCCTGCCCCACCCCGTTAAAGCCTCTCGACCTCGGCCGTCTCGCCCGCCAGCCGCACCAGCACCTGCCGCAGCCAGCGGTGGGCCGGGTCGTCGTCGTAGGAGGCGTGCCACAGCATCGAGACCGAGACCGCGTCCAGCTCCACCGGCGCCGGGCTCACCGTCAGCCCGAGCGCGTCGGCGAAGTAGGTCGCGAGCCGCGCGTGCATCGTCGTGATCACCGGGGCGGCGCGCACCAGGAACGGCACCACCAGGAACCGCGGCGTCGTCAGCGCCAGCGTCCGCGCCCGCCCGAGCTTGGCCAGCGCGTCGTCCACGACACCGTGGGCGGTCTCGCGCAGGCTGGTGAGGATGTGCGGGAAGCGGAGGTAATCGTCCAGGGAGATCGGCGGCGCTAGCCCGACCTGGCCGGCGTCGAACAGGCAGACGTAGGTGTCGCGGTAGAGCAGGCGCTGCTTGTGATGGGTCTGCCCCTCGAACCCGAAGCCGATGGCGAGGTCGACCCGGTCGGCATCGAGCTCCTCCAGGATGTGCGTGCGGTCGACCGAGCGCAGCAGAAGGCGGATGCCCGGCGCCTCGGCGCGCAGGTAGCCGAGCAGCCGGGGCCCGAGCAGCACCTCGGTGCTGTCCGGCAGGCTGACCGTGAAGGTCCGCTCGGTCGTGGCCGGATCGAACGCCGCCTCGCGCCGGACGATCGCCTGGATCTGCCGCAGGGCCGCGCGGACGGGCTCGGCCAGCGCCAGGGCGCGTGGCGTCGGCCGCATGCCGTCGGGGGCGCGGGTCAGCAGCTCGTCGTCGAACAGCCGGCGCAGGCGGGCGAGGCTCGAGCTCATCGCCGACTGGCCGATGCCGATGCGAGCCGCGGCGCGGGTCACGCTGCGCTCGGCCAGCATCGCGTCGAGGGCGACGAGCAGGTTCAGGTCGATGCGGCTAAGATCGATGTGATCGATAGTCATCAGCGATACGATCGGTTTGATCCATGCTGCACTGCAGAACATATTCGTGACCAAGGCAAGGGCATCGGGCCCTTGGCAGCACGAAGGTCACACGATCATGTCCATCAAGACTCGCAGCCGCACCGTCGCCCTCGCGGCCATCGTCGCCCTCACCGCCGGCCTCGGCAGTGCCGGCGCAGCCGAGATCAAGCCGGCCGCGGCCGGCAGCGTCGACCTCGGGACCCTGTCCGGCGTCGCCTACTACACCGCCGAGCCGAAAGGGTATCGTGTCGTTGTCACCCTGGCGCCGCGCGCCGCAGCCCCCGCCGTCCGCTTCGAGACGGTCCTGGCCGACGACCAGAGCGTGACGCTCTCGACCCCGCGCCCGGCCGACTCGCCCGCCGAGACGATCGAGATCCGCCGCGTCGGCGACCGCATCCTGGTCCAGCCCTCCCGGACCAAGGCCGTCACGCTGGAAGCCGCGGCCGTCGACTGAGCGCTCCGGGCATGCCCGGCCGTGCCGACCCTCCCGTCCTCGCGACGAGGCCGGGAGCCGGCAGACGCCGTCAGGCCGGATCATGGAGCCGCCGACCGGACGACGCGCGCGCCACCTCCGCGCGGATATGCTCGCGGAACAGCCGGACCCGCGCCGGCAATTCGCGCCCCGCGAGGCTGACCGCCCGGAGCGTCCCGCCGCGGCTCGCCCAATCGGGCATCACCGGAACCAGCGTGCCGGCGCCCAGCGCCTTCGCGGCGACGAGGCTCGGGATGTGGCCGATGCCGACGCCGGCCAGCGTCAACCGCAGCACGGTGGCGAAATCCGTCGCCCGCACCACCGGGCGCACGTCGATCAGCGCCTCCCGCCCAAGCCGGTCCGACACCGCAATCTGCGAGGCGCCGACGCGCTCGCGCGAGAACACCACGTCGTGGTCGCAGAGCCCGGCGAGGTCGGCCGGAGCCGGCTTCCGGGCGAGATAGGCCGGGGCGGCGTAGAGGCCGATCGTCAGCTCGGCGAGGATCGGCGCCATGTAGCCGCTGTCCGGATGCGCGCCGCCGAGCCGCAGGGCGAGGTCGACGCGGTTGGCGGCGAGGTCCAGCCGGTTGTCGGTGATCAGCAGTTCGATCGTGATCTGCGGGTAGCGCGCGCGGAAGCTCGCCACGAGATCGGGCAGCACCTCGACGCCGAAATCGATGGAGGCGGTGACGCGCAGGTGCCCGCGCGGTTCGGTTCGGGCGCCGCGCGCCGTCTCCAAAGCCTCGTCGAGGAGCGCAAGGCTCTCCTGGGCGCGGGCGTGGAAGGCCAGCCCGTCGGCCGTCGGCGAGACCGCGCGCGAGGTTCGCGCCAGCAGCGTCACGCCGAGCACCGCCTCCAGCCGCGAGACGCGGCGGCTGACGCTGCCCTTGGTCTCGCGCACGAAGGCCGCCGCCTGGGTCACGCTGCCGAGGTCGACCACCGCGCAGAAGGCACGCACGTCGTCGAGATGCCCGGTGAAGGTTTCCGGAATCGCAACCATGCGTCTCCGGTTACCGCGCTTCCGCACCGCTGGGAAGCGGCCTATCTCGGCGCCTCCGAACGGCGCATCCCGCCGTGCCAGCGAGCCCGGAGCTCTTCGTGAAGCCCTTCAGCCCCTCCGCCCTGTCGATCGCACTCATGCTCGCCGCCGCCCCGGCGCTGGCGCAGACACCGCCGACCCGCGACCCGGCCCAGATCCAGGCCGGCGCCTACGCGGTCGATGCCGGCCACACCCAGGTCGGGTTCACCGTGTCGCACATGGGCTTCTCGAACTATTCCGGCGGGTTCTCCGAGGTTTCGGGCACCCTCGACCTTCAGCCGAAGAGCCCGGCCCAGAGCAGCCTCAAGATCACGATTCCCGTCGCGTCGGTCAACACCACCAGCTCCAAGCTCACCGACGAGCTGAAGGGCGACCAGTGGCTCGACGCGACCAAGTACCCGGAGATGACCTTCGTCTCGACCAAGGTCACGCCCGAGGGCAAGGACAAGGCCAAGGTCGCCGGCAACCTGACGCTCCACGGCGTGACCAAGCCGGTGACTCTCGACGTGACCCTGGTCGGCGCCGGCGTGAACCCGCTGAGCAAGAAGTACACGGTCGGCTTCGACGCCAAGGGCACGATCAAGCGCTCGGAATTCGGCGTGAAGACCTACGTGCCGCTGATCGGCGACGAGCTGCACCTCACCATCGCCGGCGCGTTCGAGCGCACCGAATAGGCCCAAGCCGCGCACGACCGCCGGCCCCGAGATCGCGATGCCAGGAACGACCATGCCCGAGGCCGTGGCCCCTGCCCCGCTCCGGTACACCCGCGTCGCGATCGCCTTCCACTGGGCGATCGCGGCCCTGGTGCTCGCGCTCCTCGGCATCGGCCTCGCGATGACGCATGCGGACCTGGCGCCGATGCGCCGGTTCCAGCTCTACCAGTGGCACAAGTCGGTCGGCATCACCGTGCTCGTGCTGTCGCTGCTCCGGCTCGGCTGGCGCGCCTTCCACAGGCCCCCGCCCCTGCCGGCGGCGATGCCGGCCCTGGAGCGGGGCGCGGCGCATCTCGCCCACGCCGTGCTCTACGCCCTGATCATCGCGATGCCCCTGGTCGGCTGGGCGCTGGTCTCGGCCTCGCCGTTCAACATCCCGACGGTCCTGTACGGCGTCGTGCCCTGGCCGCATCTGCCGATCGTCACGGACCTCCCGAACAAGGCGGCGGTCGAGGCCGGATTGAAGCTGGTCCATGCGTCCGGCGCCTGGTTCCTGATCGCCCTTCTCGTGCTGCATGCCGGCGCCGCCCTGCGGCACCATTTCGTCCTGCGGGACGACACCCTGCGGCGGATGCTGCCGTCGCTCGGCCCCACCCGCCGCGAGGTTTCGCCCCGATGACGTATCGCCTGCTGCTCGCCGCCGCGATCCTCGCCGCACCCGCCTGCGCCGAGGCCGCGGATTGGGCCGTCGACCCGGCCAAGAGCCGCCTCGGCTTCTCGGGGGTTCAGGTCGGCGTCCCGTTCAAGGGCCGCTTCAAGCGCTTCGAGGCCGAGATCGCCTTCGACCCGGCCGCCCCGGAGACCGGGCATGCGCTGGTGACCGTCGACCTCGCCAGCGCCGAGACCGGCGACGTCCAGCGTGACGAGGCCCTGCCGCAGGCCGACTGGTTCGCCACCAAGGCGACGCCTCAGGCCCGCTTCGAGGCAACGCGCTTCGTGCCCAGGGGCGGCGACGCCTACGAGGCCGTCGGCAGCCTCACGATCCGCGGCATCCGCCGCGACGCGACCCTGCCCTTCCGCCTCACCCTTGCCGGCGATGCCGCTCACGCCACCGGGCATCTCGATCTCGTGCGCACCGATTTCGGCGTCGGGCAGGGGCCGTGGGCGTCGGGCCAATGGGTCGCCCTCGAGGTCGGCGTCGACCTGGATCTCGTGGCGCGCCGGAAGGACGCTGCGCGCTAGGATCGCGATGCTCGAAGTACCGGCTGCCTGCGACCTCGGCCGGCACGCTGCCGGTCGTCCTTCGCCGAGCCGGAGCCATTTCCGAGCCGACGCGGCCGAGGCCGCGCCGAACGAAGCCGAAGGCGCGGATGACCGGCGGCGCAAGGGCGCAGCCGGTCGGGATCTCGGCGCGACCGCGCCCGTCGACTAACGGCGATCACCGGTCGCGAAACGTCGTCGCCCGGTCGCCCTCGAGCGGGCCCTTGGACCCCGGGACCAGGCCGCTGTCGATCAGCCAGAGGGCCAGCGCCGCGGCTGCGATCAGCGTCGCCAGCGATCCGAGCCGCCCGATATGCTGGCGCGTCACCAGCATCACCACGAGGATGCCGAGGAAGGCCAGCAGAAGCACGGTCATCAGCATGGGCCTATCCTTCGGATGGAGGTGCACTCCGGGAGCCTGCCGGGTCCGGAGGCGCCCTCATGCGGAGCGGCCCTTCGACCTCATCGCGGCGGATCCGACATCTCGCGCCTCGGTGCCGGCTGCGACCTCCTCATGGCCGCGGCGCCGCGGGTGGGGTTGCCGGCGTCGTGCCGGGCTGCGTCGGCGCCTGTGGGTTCGGCGGCGCCGGCGCCGGCTGCCCGGGCCCGGCCGGCGGAACACCAGGGCCGGTCTGCAATGTCTGGTCGGCCTTCGTCTGGATCTGATCGGCGGTCTGCTGGGTGATCAAGCCGTAGGATACGGCGACGGCCAGGGCGACGGCGAGGATTGCCCCGATGATCGTCTTCGCGAGCCTGCTCTGCATGAAAGCCTCCCCGGGTCCGACGCCCCTACGCAGCTTCCTTGCGCGTGACCACCAGGGCCCAGATCGTTGCCGGAATCCAGCCGATGACGGTGATGTGGAGGAGGATGCACAGGATGCCCTGGATCACCTTCCCGCGCAGGAACATCGCCAGCCAGGGCGCCAGGAAGCAGATGATGATCATGACCATGGCGCGTCGCATCCCCAGACGATGTCGGCGGCCGCACGGCGTCGGCGATGCTGCCCCGCACACTCAGGCTGTTTCAGCCCGATTTGTTCCGACTCAGGCTCGCCCAAGCGGCGTGGGCGCGGTGAGGGAGCCTGTCGCAACGGTTGGCATGCGTTGTCGTTTGACCGACCGTCGCGGATCGGCGGTCGGCGTTTTCGGCTGCCGCTCCGGGCCGCCCCGCTCCTCCGGCTCGAAGGTCATCCCTCCCGGGCGTTCGCGGTTTCGGTACCCATCGCCAGCACCGCAAAGCTGGCGAGCCAGTGGGCGCCCATGTAGTGCGTCGTCAGGTGCGGGAGGCTGGCGTCGAGATGCGCCTCGGCTGCTTCCAGCATCATCGGCCGGCGGGGATCGCCCGACGGCAAGGCTTCGGCCAGCGCGCGGAAGCACCAGGCCCGGCTCAGGTTGAGACCGTCGAGATGGGTGATCTTGCCGTCGCTGCGATCCGTCGGGACGACCGGCGCGAACAGAGTTGCGGGCTGGCCGTGGGCGAGGCGCGGCACGAAGCGATCGAGCCACGGGAGGAAGCGTGCCGACGGGAGCAGGCGTCGCATGCATTCCGCTTCGATCAGGCTGGGCGACTGGAACTCGTCGCCCCCCGGCTCGCCCCAGGCCGGGCAGTCGACATCCTCACCGTACCAGGCCTCGGCCGTGTCGGCGAGGAGCCCGGCCAGGGCCGCGTCGCCGGTTCCCTCGGCATGGTCGAAGGCCATCCGCAGGCCGAAGGCGGTGTTGGGGTGGGTGCCGACGCGCACCGGGTGGCCGGCGATCGGCAGGAAGTCCCGGAAGCGTTGCGCGAACAATCCGGCGAGGGGAGCGAGCGCGCGGACCATCGCGTCTCCGGCAGGTGCCGCAGCTCGTCGGCGAGCTTCAGGAGCCAGGCCCATCCGTAGGGGCGCTCGAACCCCCGCGCGGTCGGGGCGGCGAGATAGGCGCACTCGCCGGCGATCTTCCCGTCCGTCATCTGCCGATCGAACAGGGCGCGGATCGCGGGCGCCTCGGCGCTGTCCGGGAAGCGGCGGAGCAGGCGCGCCAGGAGCCAGTGGCCGTGGACGCACGAGTGCCAATCGTAGCTGCCGTAAAAGACTGGGTGCAGCGTCTCCGGCGTGGCCGCATCCTCCGGTCCCCGCAGCACATGGGCCAGGTGGTTCGGATATTCCCGGGTGACATGCCCGAGCGTCACGACGGCGAAGCGGGGGGCGACCTCTGGGGTCAAGCTGTGGCGCAATGCGGATCTCCCGGCGAGGCGGCGCGAAGCCGGGCCTGGGGCCGCCCGCGGCGTCCCGGTCCGCTTCGCGCCCCTGGATGGGCCGCCTACTTGCCGGGTCCCACCGGCACCGGCACCGGGGCGGGGGGCGGCGCCAGCACCAGCGGACCGGTGATCGGCCGCAGGGCGTCGTTCAGGGGCGCCATCGCGGCGTCGAAGGCGCGCAGGCCCGCGTTGATCGGCGTCACGATCACGCCGACCGGGGCGGCCACGAAGGCGGCCAGGTCGGGGCCGAACGTCTTCTCGGGCCGGGCCGCCTTGCGGACCGGCGCGGGGGCCGCCGCGGCGCCGAGCTCCTTCGCCCCGCCGAGCTCCTTCGCCCCGCCGAGCTCCTTCGCCCCGCCCTGCAGCTGGTTGCGCATCGCCTTGGTGTCGCTGTTGTACTGCGAGTCCTGGCCGCCGAGTTCCAGGCCGGGATCGGGGCGCCTCGCCTGCGCCGCCGCCAGGCCGGGCTCGGCCAGGATCGCCGCCGCCATCACGGCCGCATGAACCATCGTCCTCATCCGCTTGCTCCCCTCGTCTCGATGCGCGCCTCGCGGGCGCCGGGCCGGCGGGATGCCGTCCCGATCCAGTCAGGCGTCGGCTCCGGCCGGCGGATCGCCGACGATCGTCGTGAGCATCGCCCCGTCCCCGAAGAGGCGGCCGATCGCACGGGCCGCATCCTCCGTCGTGATCGCGGCGATGCGCCGGTTGCGCGCGTCGAGCCAATCGCGCCCCGCCCCTGGAACTGCAGGGTGAGGAGTGACCTGACCGGTATTTTGGACCGAGCCAATTGAGAGGCTACTGCATGGTGGCGGCCATGGGTAGCCGGAAGGCCAGACCCGGGTAGCTGACGGGCGCGGGCGGCCGATAGCCCAGCGACGAATGCGGTCGAACGCGGTTGTAGGTGGTTTGCCAGAGACCGATCACGATCTGCGCCTCCTTCAGCGAGTAGAAGATCTCCTGGCGTAGGCACTCGTCGCGCAGCTTGCCGTTAAAGCTCTCGCAGTAGCCATTCTCCCACGGGGATCCTGGCGCGATGTACTGGATCTGTGAGCCAGCTTTGGCGACCCATTTGCGCAACGCCTTGGAGATCATCTCTGGGCCATTGTCGCAGCGAATGTGCTCCGGGATGCCGTGCAGGCACATCGCGTCGGCCAGCGCCTCGATCACGCCGACGCTGTTGATGCGCCGCGCCACCTTCAGCGCGAGGCAGGCACGGCTGTGCTCGTCAATCAGCGTTAGGATGCGCAGAGAGCGCCCATCGTGCGTCTGGGCTTGCACGAAGTCGAAGCTCCAGACGTGATTGCGATGAAGCGGTCGTAGCCGCACGCAGGAGCCGTCGTTCAGCCACAAGCGGCTGCGGGGTCTATGTCGGCTGGGGACCTTCAGCCCCTCGCGACGCCAGATGCGCTGAACCCGGTCTTTGCCTACCTGCCAGCCGGCTGCCTGTAGCAGCGCGGTGACTCGGCGGTAGCCGTAGCGTCCGTACTCGGACGCCAGGGCGATCATGGCCTGGGTCAGTGCATCCTCGTCGGCCAGCACGGTAGGCACGTAGCGTTGCGTGCCGCGGTGCTGACCGACGATCCGGCAGGCGTGACGTTCCGAGAGGCCGTACTTCTCGCGGATGCCGTTCACCGCCTGCCTGCGTCGCTCGGGGGCTACAAGTTTCCCGAGGCGACGTCCGCCAGCACCTGCTTCTCTAGAGAAAGGTCGGCGACGAGCCGGCGCAGACGAGCGTTCTCGCGCTCCAGATCCTTCATCTTCCTGGCTTGATCGACCTGAAGGCCGCCGTACTCCTTGCGCCAGCGGTAGTAACTCTGCTCGGAGATCTCCGCCTCCCTGCATGCAAGGGCCAAACTCTTGCCCTGGGCCGTCTGCACCTCAATCTGACGCAGCTTGAGCACGACCTGCTCCGCGTTCGTCTTCTGGCCTCGCCGCATGTCCAACTCCTTTGGTCCTGGCTGATCCTCTCAATCAGCCCGGTCCAAAGCCAGCCGGTCAGGCCAGATGGCCGGCATGGATCTGATCAACCTCATTGGCATCTGCCTCGTGGCCCTGCTCGGGATTGCAGCGACATTGACTGCGGTAGCCGTGTGCCGCCATTCTTGGAAGAGGTGGAAGCACAACCCCGACTAACTTCGATGGAGAAGCTCAACCGGATCACTCCGCGCTGCGCTTCGGTGTTCCCTTCCTAATCCACCGTCCGCAGGGACTTCCGGGCGCCAACGTGCGCGCTAGTGAAGTCCGGCTGGTTCATGATCCGGATCTCCTTACCACCTGAGCTCCCACACCGGCACGCCAACAGGCCGCCCCGGCCGATCCCGCCGAAAGGTCTGGTTTCCGTACCGGATCCAGGTGTCGCCGATGGCCTCGACCCGGCGGGCGTTCATCATCGGCCGCCGCAGTAGTCGACGCGAACTACACCGACGGTCGAATACACACCGAACAGGTCCGTGGCCGTCCAGCCGAGCGCGACGGCGCCCTCTCCGAACCGGTTGAGGAAGTCGATCACCGCCTCGCGCATCTCCTGCCAGCGCTGCGCCGAGAGGCCGGGACAGGGCGGCACCGTGGGCTTCATCGCCTCGAGCGCGTCGCGCCAGGCCTGGACATCGGAGGGCGCGGTTCGAATCGGTGCTGGTGATACCATGGGTCTCGCCGGATGTGGGCCGGCGAGGATAGGGGCGCGGGCGGGGCGGCGTAACAAGGCCTTCAGTCACTTCTGACGCACAGCACCATAGACTGTGACTAGCCGCGCGATGCGCTCAGCAGATCGGAATTATCCGAAGTGCCCGTCGGAGAAAGCGGTTCGACCTTCGACGCCGCCGTACTGGAGGAAGTGCAGCATCGGGTCGATGTGGGCTGCGGCGACATCCGCATAATGCGCCTCGTAGGCGTGGGTGTCGAAGGTCGCCGACGGGTCGCGTCCCTCGCGCCACCCATAGGTCTCGTAATGCGCGAGGGGGTCCATCCCGGATCCGCGTACATCACCATACGCGGTGAGGTATCCGGCTGTGTCGAACACGGCGTTGGGATTGCGTCCCTCGTGCCAGCCGTTCGTCTCGTAATGGTTGTAGGCGAAGGCGAAGCTGTCTCCGCCGGCAGCCATCGCCGCGCGCGCCACGTCGGCGTTTGCTAAGAGGTAGTATTCGGCGTCGAAGCCAGGATGCGTTGCGAGATCCGTGGCGCGGCCGACTGCGGCATAGGCCTGGCGCCCTTCGGCCTGACCGTGCTGCAGGTAGTGGATGAGAGGGTCGATCCCTGCTGCACGGACATCAGGATTGTGGGCGAGATAGAGTTCGTTGTCGAAACCCGCGGAGGGGTCGCGTCCCTCGTGCCACCCGTTGGTGTCGTAGTGGGCCAGCGGATTGTAGCCGGCGGCGCGCACGTCCGAATTGGCCGCCAAGTAGCCTACGGTCGAGAATGCCGTGTTGGGATCGCGTCCTTCGTGCCAACCGTACTGGTTGTAGTGCGACGTCGAATCCATGCCGGCGGCGGCCACGTCGGGGTAGTGGCTTCGGTAGAAGGCGTCGTCGACAAGCGAGACCTGCGTGCCGGTTGATCCAGGCTGGCCGTAAAGCGCCTGGCCTCCATGGATGTCGGATGCGACGAGATCCGTCACGCTCGGGTTAAGAACCGCGTTCATGACGGCGGGCGTGGCGTTGTAATGACCGAGGCCGATGGCATGGCCGATCTCATGCAGTGCGACGAGGAACAGGTCTGCATGATCCTTGCTGACGATGTGGCTGGCCGAGGCGTGCCAGTCTTCGTCGCTATCGAAGGTGATCGTTGCGGATTGGAACTGTTTTCCTGAATAGCTGTAACTTGTGACTCCGAGTGTGTTGCTTGCGCCATCGATCGAGCTGTCGGCGAACGCGATGCCGGCGCCGGCGGTCGTCGACACCTGCTGGAATGCGATGTTGGCGTGCGCCGTCCAGTCGGCGAAAGCGGCTGCGATGACGGGGACGAAGCTCGCGGGAACAGACCCTGATATCGCCCATGTAACGGTGCCTCCGCCTGAGCCTGTGGCACCGGCGCCCCAGCGGGGGCCTTCCAGAACGTAGTCCACCATGCTCAGCCTCCGGGGGGGTCATTGTGATGGAGCGACTATGCCTCCTCGCCAGTAAATATGGCGTCTACTGAAAGGTCAGAACAAAGGGCGGTGGCCAGCGCGAAGCATCGCGGCAGTCGGCCCTCATCGATGCTACCGCGCCTGCCGGTTGGCCAGCACATCGCTGAACGGCTTTAATATCACGTGTTGGTCGGACACATCGTAGATCTCAACGGCGACCTGCCTATATCGACCGCAGCCTCCGGGCGGAGGACGGCTCCGTCGTCGTGGCGGTGGTCGACGGGCAGCTCTCGTGCAAGCGCTACCGGATGGCCGGCAACCGGGGCCGCCTCGACTTCGACAACCCGGAGATGCCGGCGTTTGCCGTCGACGAGTAAGGCGAGGTCGAGATCTGGGGCGTGCTGCGCTTCTCGATCCGCTGGCACCTCGCCCGCGGGCGGCTGTCGTGAGTGGTCGGGCGCCGCGCCTGCGCGACCGGATCGGCGTCGGGCATTCGCTGATTGAGGCCGGAACGAAACGCTTTGGGGCTGCAGCTACTCGGCCAAAATGTCTTCGAGGCCGCATCTGCGTAGTCCTAAATCATGCTCGAACGCAACCGAGGGTTGCGTTCGAGGGCGGCGGCACCACCATGGACCATGCGATTCTGCAAGGGTTTCAGAGGTGCCTGTGATGTCGTCCGTGACTGTCAGCACACCCAATGGTTTTTACACCCCGAACCTCTGGGTTCAGGGGATCACCTCTTCCGACAACGCCCATTTCGAAGGGTTAGTCAGCACGAATAATGATCCTCTGGTCGGTATTCTGCCTGGACACGAGGTCGACACTTATTCCAGTCTTTCCTTCACGCAAGGCGGAGTAACCTACCAGTACTCCGGCATGTTCACCGTGACGGCCGACCGTGGATTATTGTCATTGTCTGGATCTGTATCGGCCAGTGGATACTACGACCATATCGAAGTTAGCGCTGGCGGCAATTCAATCGCGAGCTACGATGGTGTGCCGATCCCGGTAGATTTTGGAAGTCACACCACCGGCATTATTCCCGATACCGTGAGCGGCGTTTTGGGGCTGGTGAATGGACTTCTATTTGGTCCAAGCACTGAACCAACGCAGAATTATCAGAACCTCACTCTCGGTGCGACGCCGAACCTCCCTGATATTGCGTTCTCGGATGGTGTCACGATTAGTGGGAATTCCGGGGCTGATATCCTCGTAGGCTCCACGAACTCTGACGCAATAATCGGCGGCGCAGGGAACGACGTTATCGTCGGAGGGGCCGGATCGAATTTTATGAGCGGCGGGGCCGGTGATGACACCGTTGTGCTGGGCTTCAAGCTGACGGATGCCTCGATAAGTTACGATGCAGCTGGGCATACGGTGCTCGACGGTCCCAACGGTGCACACAATGTTCTGTCGGGCTTCGAGCACTTCCAATTCACAGACGGCACGGTCAACGAGAACACCGGGTCCGCCCTGGTCGACGATCTGTACTACTACGTGAACAACAAGGATGTTTTCGCTGCGGGAGCCGATCCTGAGACGCACTACAACCAGTATGGCTGGCACGAGGGCCGCAACCCGAATGCGGACTTCTCAACCACTGGGTATCTCGCGGCTAACGCGGATGTGGCCAAGGCCGGCATCAATCCGCTAACTCAGTACGATCAGTTCGGCTGGAAGGAAGGCCGCGACCCGTCGGCCAACTTCGACAACGAGTTGTACCTGTCGCACAATCCGGACGTGAAGGCTGCCGGGCTCGATCCGTTGGGTCACTACCTTGCTTACGGACAAGCGGAGGGCCGGCAGGCTTATGCGGCTATCGGCAAGGCCGGCGATCTCGGCGTGCATCCTGGCTTTGACGCGGAGTACTACCTCCTGTCGAACACGGACGTGGCCAAGGCGGCGCTCACGGCTGGCGGCGACAGCTTCGCCTTCGCCTACAATCACTACGAAGCTTTTGGCTGGCATGAGGGCCGCAACCCGAACGCGGTGTTCGACACCAAGGGCTACCTGAACGCCTACGCCGATGTGAAGGCGGCCAACATCGATCCGCTGGCGCACTACGACAGCTTCGGCTGGCACGAGGGCCGTGATCCGTCGGCGAGCTTCGACACCAACGCGTACGAGGCGGCCAACGCGGACGTGAAGGCTGCCGGGATCGATCCGATGCAACACTACCTTCAGTACGGCGCCATCGAGGGTCGTAGTGCCTATGCTGATGGCGTTTTCCATCCAGTCGCCTAACCGCTACAATTAGAACTGCTGATAGATCCTGGCCGGGGCAAACATGCTCCGGTCATCGATTTTTGCGGATCGTTATCTGTTTTGATCCTGATCGACGCATGCGACGCCATCTTTGGCCGCGGCCATGACCATGGCAGGGTCGTACCGGCTCATGCCAGCCTCGCCGCGAAGCGCACCTAGGAGTACGAAGTTTGAGATTCGGACGTCGGCTTACCGTCGGGCGTCCGCCGTGCAACGGCGTGGCGCCTACAACCTGGCGCGCCTCCGGCAGCGCTTCCAGGATGTCGCAACTCGACGTGCCGAGATACCTGTCGGGCTCATCGAAGCACCAGCAATAGTTGGGATCATCGCCGGCATGAAAGTACGAGAGCGTGTGTCAGGCGTGAAACATCCGGCGAACCTTGCGCACGGCACGGGCTGAGCGAAACCACAGAGTCCTCTCCATACGCTGCTGTATCTGGAGGGCTGCGTGCAGCCGTGCGCCAAGATCGTCTCGCTCGGCCGCGAGTTGGACGCAGTCCGCCTCCGCACGGGCTAGGCGCTCGACGGAAACGACCCGTTCGGCCTCGGCCGCAGCGCGCCCCTGCGCAAGTACCTCCTCCTCGTTCCTTAGTGCCGCGGCGATGCGATCGCGGTCGGCAGCGAGTGCTTCCCGCTCGGCGGCCATGGCGTGGAGCCGGTTCTCGCGTTCCTCGATTCCGCGAAGGCCGAGGACGTCAATCCGGCTGCTCCAGTCGCGCAGGTCGGCGAGCTGCTTCGGCGTGTGCGCCTCCTCGTAGAGGGTGTGCAGGGCAAAGCTTCGGAACACGGCCGCATCGATCTCACTCGCGAGCTGGGCAAGGCGCAGGGGAAGCGGCTCGTCGGGATGGGCGATCTCCTCAGGGTCGAACAGCTCGGAGAACAGCACCTCACTCATCACCTTGAACCGGTGCAGGATCATGGAATGCTCGAAGGTCGAGCGGAGGCGCGCCTCCAGGCTCGGAGCGCTGGCGTTGGCCATGTTGTCGCGGATGCGGAACGCCGTCAGGCTGTCGGGCAGGACGTGAATGTGCTGCCCAGCCATCACCATGCGAATCCACATGTCGAAATCCTGCATATTCGTCAGCCGCGGGTCGTAGGGGCCGGCGGCCTCGTAGGCCTCCCTGCGGATCATCGCGGTGGGCGCGCAGATGATGTTGCCTCGGAAAAAGAAGAAGCGCAGCCATGTTCGTCGGGAGAAGTCTGCGAAGCGCAGCGGCAGGGTGAAATCGTTGTAGGCCTGCGTCGGTAAGCCTGCCTCATCCACGGCTCTGGGCATCCCGAACACTGCGGCGACGTCCGGATGCGCATCCAGGAAGCCGACTTGTTGCCGAAGACGACCCGGCAGCGCCCAATCGTCGGAGTTGAGGATCGCAAGATAGCGCCCCCGCGCCCGCGCAACGGTAGCATTCATTGCCGCCGATATGCCCTGGTTCTCGCGCCGGCATTCGAGGCGAATGCGCGGATCGGTGAAGCCGCGCAGGATATCGGCGGTACCATCGGTTGAGCCGTCGTCAGTGACGACGATCTCGAAATCCTGGAAGGATTGGGCGAGCACACTTTCGATTGTCTGCCGGACATAGGGCGCGTGCTGGTATGATTTTATAAGCACCGACACAGTTGGCACGGCCCCCGGCGCCGCTGGCACGAGGCGCGGCAAAGGCGCCGGATTGGCCCGCCGCATCCCATGCTCCTCCCACCAGAGAGGCCGGATGGCGAGGGATCCCGCATCAGCGACGGCGAGGTCGATGCTCTCGCGCTCCATCTCGTCCCAGAAAACGCGCAGGCGGTCGCGTCCCCATAAGTAGTGCTGGCCGAAACCCTCCGCGCGGTCTGTTTGCCCAAGCCGTTCGGCCTGGATCGTCTCTCGGGTTGCGTTCCGCTCGAAGCCGAGATGCTTGTAGTGCCAGAGCTGGAGGGTGTCGTGCGGGGGCAGGACGAGGTCGCCCTCCGGCGTTGCCCCATGCCGCCCAGGCCCGAAGCCAGTCTCGCGAAGTGCTTCGGGCTTGAAGATGCTGAGCTTATTGAAGGCGAGGCGCGGGCGCCCGCGCGTGATGCGCTCCACGAGTAAGCCCGCATCATCGGGCATCTCGATGTGGTTTAGGTCGAAGCCCAGCGCCGGAATCAGAGTGACGCCCCGGTCGGCCTCCTCAGCGAGGTAATCGGCCATGGCGCGGCCGGGCACGTGTAAGTGCTCGTCGATGGCCGTAACAACGATCCAGTCTGCCCTATGACGACTCTCCTTCCAGGCCTCGTTCTGCATTGCCCGGTGAGAAAGCACGAAGGAATCGGGATCCGTGCGGGGAAAGTCGCGCAATTCCACCTTAGGGTGGGCGTGCAGAATCTCGCGCGAGCCGTCCGTCGAGCCGTCGTCGTAGATCACGTAGCGGTCGACGAAGGGATCGTAGTGCCGGAAAAAGAAGCCGAGCATGTCGGCTTCGTCCCAGCATAGTGTGTAGAGGTGGACGACAGGCCGAGTCATAAAGTGGCGAGCCCTCTATAGCCGCCGATGTTCTGGCGGACGATCCGAGCCGGGTTGCCAAGCGCAAGGCAACCGTCCGGTACGTCCTTCGTCACCACCGAGCCCGCACCAACAACGGCGTTCGCTCCGATGGACACTTCCGGTAAGATCGTCGCCCCTGCGCCGACGAAGGCGCCCGTGCCAAGGCTGACATGGCCGGCGAGTACGGCGCCGGGCCCAACCGAAACGTATTCGCCGCCTCGGACATGGTGGCCGAGGCTTGCCCCACGATTGATGAAGACGAAAGCCCCGAACACGCTGCCAGAGCCGAGGCTGCATCCAGCGTTGACGTAGGAGCCCGGCCCCATCTCCAGATGACGTGGGGCGGCGACGCTCGGGTCGATCAGGGTTAGCGGTCGGCTGAGGCCGTGCCGCGCGGCCTCTTGAGCGGCCGCCCGCCGGTGGCCCGGCGTGAACAGGGGCACGAGGAAAGGCAGGTCTCGTTCCTCGACGGAGAGGTCGGAAGGCACAAGAATCCGAGCGCCCTCTGGCAGATGGGCCGGCCCCGGATGATTGGCGATGCCAGCGACAAGGGACAGGTTTGCCCGGTACAGGCTCTCCTCAACATCGACCACGATCGGCGAACCGATTCCGTACAGGATCACTCCGCGCAATGAACGGGTCCTCGGATCGCCAAAGCCACGCGCTCCTCGTGGTTCGACGCAACCTCGGGCTGGATCGGCAGGCTGAGGAGACTGTCTGCCAGCGCATCTGTAATCGGTAGGGGAGTGCGGGCGCCATCGACGAAGGCCGGGTGGCGGTGCAGGCCCGGCGCGTAATGAACTGCCGTGCCGATCCCCGCCGCATCTAGGCGGTGTTTCAGCCTGTCCCGGTCGGGAACCGTCACCGCGAACTGATGATAAACGCTTCCGGCCTGCTCGGGCGGCATGCCAATCCCCATCCCCGCAAGTAGCGCCCGGTAGCGAGCTGCGCTTGCCCTTCGCTCAGCATTGGCTTCCGCTAGATGTGGCAGCAGAGCGAGGAGGATCGCCGCCTGGATCTCATCGAGACGGGAGTTGAAGCCGATCCCGCCGCTCACCCGCTCACCCGCTGCGAAGCCATAACAGCGTAGGCGCCTTAAGCGGTCGGCTATAGCCGGGTCCGCCGTAACCACGGCACCACCGTCACCGACCCCGCCGAGGTTCTTGGTTGGGTAGAAGGAATAAGCCGCTGCGTGACCAAAACTGCCGAGCGCTCTTCCGTCGAGGGTGCCGCCGTGGCTCTGGGCACAATCCTCCACCACCGCGAGGCGGTGTTTATCCGCCAGCACCATCAGTGCGTGCATGTCGGCCGGGTGGCCGAACAGGTGGACCGGCACTAGGGCGACAGTGCGGGGACCGATAACCCGCTCCGCAGCTACCGGGTCGATGCAGCGAGTGGTAGCATCGACCTCCACGAAGACCGGGACGGCACCGCAATGCAGGATCGCCTGGGCGGTGCCGGCGAAGGTCAGCGAGGGCAACAGCACCTCATCGCCGAGCCCGACTCCCAACGCCCGCAGGGCGAGCGCCAGCGCGTCGGTACCGGAGGCGACGCCGATGCAGTGCTCGACACCCGCCGTCACGGCGAAGGCGGCCTCGAACTTAGCGACTGCTTCCCCCAAGATGTAAGACGGACCGGAGAGGACGTGGGCAATGCTCGCGTCGATTTCCTCTCGGAACCGAGCGATCCGCAGCGGCGGCGCCGCCTGTGGGATCATGCCGGACACACGGGCCGCTTCACGATCATGCGCGGGCGGTCGAAATGGCGCGTGTCCTCGTAGCGCTCGGACGCGCAGACGACGAGCGCGGTACCCGGCGCGAAATCCTTCAACACAATAAGGATGCCCGCACGGATCCATAGGGCTTCGTCGAAACTGTCGAGGCGCACGGAGCTACGAGTGCGGCCGTTGTCGATCTCGATCGTCACCGCGCCGCTGATGACGCTGATCAACTCATCACAGGAATTGGCATGACCACCCCTGTCCTGCCCCGGACGGTCCGACATAATAACAAAGACGCGTTTGGGGCAAAAAGGAACGTTGCCGAATTCTTCGAAGGAAACGAGATTTCCCCTGGCATCACTGTGCACGACCTGCGGCACGAGATCGGCGCCTTCGATGATCTCCCTATAGATCATGTTTTCTTAATCTCGAGATCTATTTTTTTAAATTACTCGATCACAAGATCGCGTGCAATTGCCAGACTATCCTAGGATTTGTCGGGATAATTTGCCGGGCGGACCGGCGAAGCAGGAGGTCTTAGATACCTCTCAAGCAAACGTGGTGTCTTGAACGGGACAGGTCTGACTGCCGGCGATACCAGGTCCGGGGCGGTCCGACCGAAGGTGTCAGCGACAGATGACGGTGCGGGATGAGCAGAATGCTTGAATGCCAACGCCTGCCTGAGTGGCTAAGCACCTTAGCAACTGCGATGAGCGCCGCGCCGGTCCGCTCGGTTGCGAGCTCAAGCGATGCGCCGTTCAATATCGTGCCCAACCGCGCTGAAGTCACCCCAGCTTTTCCGCATGGCCTGTCACTCGTCGAGTTGCCAGAGCGGAACCCGAACTTCGACCACGAGGTCATCGTCGAGCAGGCCGGGGACGATCTCGGTCGTCGCGTCCGGGAACGCCGCTAGGATAACCGTGCGGATGCTTTCGATGCGATCAGCCCGATCGGCCGTGGGCTCGATGAGAATGTGCTTGATAACCCGGATCATGCCCGCTGATGGCACGGCCAGCGTGCGGTGGTCAGCGGGGCCAGATGTCTCGTCGCAGCGCCTGCCGTGGCAGTATCGCTTTGGTGTCCGACACAGCTCAATGCAGTCAGCCTTCGGCGTCAAGCCGCTCAAGATGGAGAGCTATGTCGCGGAGAACTCGCGCCACTAGCGGCGGCCAGGTCTCACCCTGAGCCTGAAGGAGCCTCGCTGCATCCAAAAGCGCTGCGATCTGTGTCGGCAGGATCGGACCTCGAACTATCTGCGCGTAGCGAACCCGCGCGGCGAGGGACGACGACAGCCGTGACACCTCAGCCATCTTCTCCATGACCGAAGCCCCGTGCAATGGCTATGTGGGCCGGCTGTGTGAGCCGGACCAATCCAAAAGCGCTAAGTCGTTGAGAAGATTGGCGCACCCGACACGATTCGAACGTGTGACCTTTGCCTTCGGAGGGCAACGCTCTATCCAGCTGAGCTACGGGTGCTGACCGTGCCGATTTCCTAGCCGATGCCGCTGCGCGGCGCAACGGGGCTGTCGCGGGGTCGAAGGCCGGGGGGATGACGGCGTGGGTCGCCGTTGCCGCGCTCCAACGATCGGCGAGGCGTCACGGCGCATGTCGCCGTCCGCGGCGCGCATCGCGCCATGGTGCCCCGGGCCGGCGATGCGGGGGATCGGGGTTCTGCGATCCGAGCGAGGCTTCGCACGCCATCCGGGCAAAGTGTTCGAGCGATACCGGTATCCCCATACTGTGGCCCAAACGGCAGACCCGGCGAAAGACGGTACGGCCATCTTGTATCGGCCATGTTTCTGATCGTTTCTGGCGGGCATCCGCGCTGCGACGCTCAGCGTGCAACACCGTTCGAAGCGCCGGCGATGCAGACTCGTCTCGACCGACATCATCCTCCCGCCGTCACGGCCCCGACGCATTCGGGGCCGGGAGGCGGCGCCCTGGCGGCCGTGAGCATCGCGCGGCCCGGCGGGGCGCTGGCGAACCTGCAGCTTCTGCGGGCGTTCGCGGCGAGCCTCGTCCTGGTGCACCACGTCGCCGTGTATGCCCAGGCGCTGCGTGGCGCCGCACGGCCGTTCGCGACCCTCGACACCCTGATGGGCGTCTGGGGCGTGGCGATCTTCTTCGCCCTGTCGGGCTTCCTGATGGCCCGGCTCGTCACCCGCGATGCGCCGCTCGTCTTCCTCGCGCATCGGGTCAGCCGCATCTTCCCAACCTACGTCGCGGTGGTGGTGCTGTTCGCCGGCCTGTTCGCGGCGCTCGGCCTGCAGTTCGGCGGCGTGTCCGTGCTCGCCCTGTCCCTCGCGCCCGGAGGCGCGCGAAGCTCGCCCCTCAACGTGGAGTGGACGCTCGCCCTGGAGCTGTCGTTGTATGTCGGCCTGTTCCTCCTGGCCTCGGCCGGGCAGGCGCGGCGCCTCGTTCCCCTCGCCGCCGGCTGGCTCGTCCTGCTGGCGGTCGCCTTTCCGCTGCTGCCGCCCGACAGCCGCAGCCTAATGCCGCCGCCGCTCTATTTGGTGCCGGTCACGGCGGCCTGTGCGCCCTTCGCGGGCGGCCTGCTGCTGCCGCGGCTGATCGCGTCGGGCTGGATGCGTCCGGCGACGGCGCTCCTCGCCCTGCCCTTCCTGGTGCTCTGCGTCTTCGTCGACACGGCGGCCGCGCGCTGGCTCGGTGGCGTCGCCGCGGTGCTGATCGTGGGCGCCGCCGTCACGGCGCCGCCCGTCCGCCGGGAGGGGCCGGTGGCGCGGGGGACGATCGCGCTGGGGGATTGGAGCTACGTGCTCTACCTCGCGCATCCGCCGGTGCTGCTGCTGGCGGGCTGGGCTTGCCCGCCGGACTGGTCGGGGCCTGCCTATGCCGGCGTCTGCCTCGCGGGCTCGCTTCTGGCCGCCGCGCTCCTCGGGCCCCTCGACGTCGCGTTCTATCGGCGCGTTCGCGGCAGGATCGACGCTGCGGGTCCGGTCGCGCTGAGGCGGGGTGTGACCGCCTTCCTCGTCGTGTTCACCGGTTGCGCCCTCTGGGGCAGCGCCGAGACGGCGCGGAACGACTGGGCCGAGAGCCGGGCCCGCGCTGCGGTCGCCGCCCTGCCCGCCGCGGCATGGACGTCGCGGGCGGCGGCCGAGGCGGCCATCGCCGCGCGAGGCCTCGCCCTGCCCCCCACCCTGCGAACGGCCGTCGAGACGGTGGAGCGCATCTCCCCGACGGAGCTCCTGGTCGGGGCCTACGCGCTGGACCCGGACCAGCCGAGCCGAAGCCTGCATCTCGCCCTGTTCTGCGGCGGGCGCCTCGCCGCCTTGGACAAGCCGCGGCGCTTGCGCCGGGACCTCGCGGCTCGGCCCGGCTTCGAAGCGATGGGCGAGCGGCGGATCGGCTATCGCCTGCGCATCCCTGCCGATTCCTGCAGCCGGGAGAACGCGGTCGCGGCGCTCGTCGACGAGACCGGCCTGATGACGGCGCTCGCCGTCCCGCGAGCCGGGTGGTGATCGGGATCCACGTCGGCGGGGGCGGTGGGCGATAACCGGCATGCGTCGTGGCGATGCCGGGCCCTGGTTCGTCGATTGCATCCGCGTTCCGCCGCGTCGCCGAGCGCGACGCCGCGACCTGTGATCCGAGCCGAGGAGCGCACATGCCGACGCATCACGAGATCCCGGCCACCCCCGACAAGATGGTGCTCGGCTACTTCGACGCCGCGCTGCCGCCGGTGCTCGAGATCGCGTCCGGGGACACGGTCACCCTCCATTCCTTCCCCGCCGGCGGACGCGAGTCGCTGCATCCCGATCCCGCGCGGGTCTCGGCCGAGCACCTCGCGGTGCTCGATCAATGCGTCCCCGGCCCCGGGCTGCACTTCGTCACCGGGCCGGTCCATGTCCGCGGTGCCGAGCCGGGCGACGTGCTGCAGGTCGAGATCCTGGATCAGGCGTTCCGGCAGGATTGGGGCTTCGTCTCGATCCTGCCCCTGCTCGGGACCTTGCCCGACGAGTTCACCGAGTACGAGACCATCCACCCCGACATCGACGTCGCGCGCGGCGTCTGCGTGCTGCCCTGGGGCACCGAGCTGCCGCTCGACCCGTTTTTCGGCATCCTCGGCACGGCGCCGCCCGCCGCCTGGGGCCGCGTCGGCACCGCGGTGCCGCGCGGCTTCGGCGGCAACATGGACAACAAGGAGCTGAAGGTCGGCTCGACCCTCTACCTGCCGGTCTACAACCCGGGCGCCGGCTTCTACGCCGGCGACGGCCACGGCGTGCAGGGCGACGGCGAGGTCTGCATCACGGCGCTGGAGACCGGCCTCACCGGCACCTTCCGCCTGACCGTGCGCAAGGACCTCGGCTACGAGTGGCCGTTCGCCGAGACGCCCACCGACCTGATGACGATCGGCCTGCACGAGAGCCTCGACGAGGCGATGCGGCAGGCGGTGCGCCACGTTTGCGCCCGCACCGGGCTGACCCGCAACCAGGCCTACATGCTGTGCTCGCTCGCCGGAAACCTGCGCATCACCCAGACGGTCGACGGCAACAAGGGCGTCCATATGCTCATGCCCAAGACCGCCCTGTGAGCTTCGCCCGGTGCGCGCCGGCGCCGATCGATAAACCCGGTCAGCGCTCGGGCGCGGGCGTGGCGTCGCCGCGCGGGCGCATCATGTCGAGGAAGGCCTCCAGCACGTTGGCGTAGTCGTCCGTCCAGGGCCGCCGCGTCATGTCGGGGACGACGGGCGTCCAGCCGAGCCGCGCGGCCTCCCGCCGGATCGTTGCATCGCGCGTTGCGATCACCACCATCGCCGGAGCGCGGAAACGCCGTTCGATCGGCTCGACGATCGGGTCGATGCGCTGGAGAAGCGCGAGGCCCTGTTCCGCCGCGGCACGGGCGAGCGCCGGCCGCAGGTCGAAATGCTGGTTGGAGATGTGGAGCGCCAGCACCCCCTGCGCGTCGAGGCGGTCGCGGTAGAGCGCCAGGGCCTCGCCGGTGAGCAGGTGCATCGGGATCGCGTCCGAGGAGAACGCGTCGACGATCAGCACGCGGGTCGGCTCGGTCGCGCGGGCCAGGGTCAGGCGGGCGTCGCCCTGGACGATGCGGGCCGACGGCGCGCAGGCGGAGAGGAAGCGGAACAGGCTCGGATCGTGCGCGATCGCGACGACCACCGGATCGATCTCGTAGAATGTCCAGGCTTCCCCGGCCCGCGCCTGGCAGGCGAGGCTGCCGGCCCCGAGCCCGACCACCGAGACCCGCGGCACCGGCCCGTAGGCACGCCGGGCGACCTCGAGGACGTCGGCGATGGCGTTGCCGGTGGCGTAGTAGGTCGTCGGCTCCGGCGGCTCGACAACCGGGCTGCCGTCGTCCTCGCGGATGCGCATGGCGCCGTGCAGGGTCGTGCCGTGCGAGAGCAGGCGGAAGCGTCCCTGCGGATCGGTCTCGATGCGGTGGACCCCGAAGAAGCTGCGGCGGCTCTCGATGTCCTGGATCGTCAGATGCGGCATCGCCAGCACCAGCCCGCAGAACAGGGCGGCAAAGCCGAAGGCCGCCTGCGGCGCGCGCCAGTTCAGCAGCAGGACCGTCATCATCGCGCCCGCTGCGGCGCGCGGCGCCGCGTCGGGAGCGTAGCGGACGAGGATGGCGAGCCCGACCAGCCCGGCAAGCGTCCCGACAAGGCGACGCATCGCCACGATGCCGACGGGGCGGGCGCGGACGAAGACGCCGGGACGGCAGGCGAGCGCCGCCACCAGCAGGATCGGATATTCGGCGATCGTCGCAAACAGCCGCGGCGCGATCAGGGCCGCGAACAGGCCACCGACCATCCCGCCGAGCGAGGTGCAGAGATAGAACTCGGTCAGCCGGCCCGGCTCGGGGCGCAGGCAGAAGACGGCGCGGTGGGCGACGAGGCCGGCGACGAAGCAGAGGCCGAGGCTGAGCGGCAGGTCGACGGCGAAGGGCAGCCGGCCGACCACGGCCGCGCCGAGGACGATCGCGGTCCCCCAAGCCTGCGCGGCGGCCAGGGGACGGTCCGGCCAGGATGCGAGTGGGCGGAAGGCGATGACGAAGGTCAGGAGGTAGAGCGCCAGCGGCAGCACCCACATCAGCGGGATGGCGGCCACATCCGTGGTGATGTGCGCCGTCACGGCGACGAGCAGGCCGGAGGGGACGGCCGACAGGCCGATCCAGGCGCCGCGCCGCGCCAGGCTCGGAGCCGCGTGCGCCGTGCCGGTCGTCCGCGCCGGCGCGACGATCCCGTGCGCGCCGCCTCGGCCGACGACCGTGAGCGCGCAGGCCGCGACCGCGGCCGCGGCCGCGGCATAGCCGGCGGACCACAGCCTGGTCTGCTCGGCGAGCCCGAGGATCGGCTCGATCGCCAGCGGATAGGCGATCAGGGCGGAGAACGAGCCGAGATTGGAGGCGCGGTAGAGGAAGTACGGATCCTGTGCCCGATCGTTGCCGGACCGGGCGAACCACGCCTGCAGCAGCGGAGCGCTCGCCGACAGGGCGAAGAACGGCGCGCCGATCGAGGCCAGGAACAGGCCGACGAGCCAGACGGCCTCGTCGCCGCCTTGCGCCGCGGCGTCCAGCGAGACCGTGATCGGCAGGAACGCCGCCCCGGCGAGCAGCACGAGACCGTGCAGCGCGACCGAGGCACGCAGCGACAGCCAGCGCGTCGTCGCATGCGCGTAGGCGTAGCCCGCGAGCAGCAGCCCCTGGAACACCACCGTCGCGACCGACCACACCGCGGGCGTGCCGCCGAGGACGGGAAGGACGCGCTTGGTGAAGATCGGCTGCAGGACGAAGAGCAGGAACGCCGCCAGGAGCAGCGTACCTGCGAATACGAGGGTCTGGACGAGGTCGCGGCCGATCGCTGCCGTCCGGCCGGACGGGTCGACGCCGATCGGTTCGGCTTTGCTGGCGGTCATGGTTCGCAATCCCCCACCCGAGGCGGCGAGGCGCGAAGGTTAGCCGAGCGGCATTAACTGTCCCTCATCGACCAGTCACCATCTTCATGACTCAAGAGAAATAATGTGCGGGTCCGTAGCCCTGATCGGCCGTGCCGCGATGCAAGCAGCAAAAACCCGGGTCATTCCCACTCGATCGTGCCGGGCGGCTTCGAGGTGATGTCGTAGGTGACGCGGTTGATGCCCTTGACCTCGTTGATGATCCGGGTCGCGACCCGGCCGAGGAAGGCCATGTCGAACGGGTAGAAGTCGGCCGTCATGCCGTCGACCGAGGTGACGGCGCGCAGCGCGCAGACGTGGTCGTAGGTGCGCCCGTCGCCCATCACGCCGACGGTCTTGACCGGCAGGATCACCGCGAAGGCCTGCCAGATCGTGTCGTAGAGGCCGGCGCGGCGGATCTCGTCGAGGTAGATCGCGTCGGCCTTGCGCAGGGCCTCCAGCTTCTCCGGCGTGATCGTGCCGGGACAGCGGATCGCGAGCCCGGGCCCCGGGAACGGATGGCGGCCGACGAAGGCGTCGGGCAGGCCGAGCTCGCGCCCGAGCACGCGGACCTCGTCCTTGAACAGCTCGCGCAGCGGCTCGACGAGCTTCATGTTCATGCGCGCCGGCAGGCCGCCGACGTTGTGGTGGCTCTTGATCGTCACCGAGGGGCCGCCGGAGAACGACACGCTCTCGATCACGTCCGGGTAGAGCGTGCCCTGGGCCAGGAACGCCGCGCCGCCGATCTTCTTCGATTCCGCGTCGAACACGTCGATGAACAGGCGGCCGATGGTCTTGCGCTTCTCCTCGGGGTCGCTGACGCCGGTGAGGGCGTCGAGGAACAGGTCCTGCGCCTGCACGTGGACGAGCGGGATGTTGTAATGGTCGCGGAACAGCCGCACGACCTCCTCGGCCTCGCCCATGCGCAGCAGCCCGTGGTCGACGAAGACGCAGGTGAGCTGGTCGCCGATCGCCTCGTGCAGCAGCACGGCCGCCACCGACGAATCGACGCCGCCCGAGAGGCCGCAGATCACTTTCTCGGATCCGACCTGCTCGCGGATCTTGGCGATCGCCTCGGCGCGGTAGGCGCCCATGGTCCAGTCGCCCGAGCAGCCGGCGATGTCGCGCACGAAGTTGCGGATCAGCAGGGCACCGTGCGGCGTGTGCGCCACCTCCGGGTGGAACTGCACCGCGTAGTAATTGCGTGCCTCGTCGGCCACCGCCGCGAAGGGGGCGTTCTTCGAGATCGCCACGGTGGTGAAGCCGTCGGGCAGCTTGGTGACCCGGTCGCCGTGGCTCATCCAGACGGGGTAATGCTCGCCGACGTGCCAGACGCCCTTGAACAGGGGGCATTCCGAGATGATCTCGATCTCGGCGCGGCCGAACTCGGCATGGTGGCCGCCCTCGACCTCGCCGCCGAGCTGGGCCGCCATCGTCTGCTGGCCGTAGCAGATCCCGAAGACCGGGACGCCCGAATCGAACACCACCTGCGGGGTTCGCGGCGAGGCGTCGCTCGTCACCGATTCGGGGCCGCCTGACAGGATCACGCCCTTCGGCCGCGTTTCGGCGAAGGCCTCCGCCGCCTTGGTGAACGGCACGATCTCGCAATAGACCCCCTCCTCCCGGACGCGCCGGGCGATGAGCTGGGTCACCTGCGAGCCGAAATCGACGATCAGGATCTTGTCGTGGTCGGTGTTCATGCTTCTCGCGTTAGACGAGGCGATTGCGCCGTGCAACGCAGCCGTCGCATGCGGGCCGCGCGAGCCTGTTCACGACGCGCATGGGCACGGGATTCCCCCTCGGCGCACGGGCGGAGGCGCGAGCGCGCGGTGACCATCACGTCGCCAGGAACCCGCGCACGCGAAGCCAGGCGAGGAACAGGTTCGGCCACGCCGCCACCGGCGTGCCGGGCGGCCCGAGCCCGAAACCGTGGCCGCCGCGCTCGAACAGGTGCATCTCGGCCGGTATCTTCGCCTTGCGCAGGGCGGTGAACATCAGGAGCACGTGGTCGCAGACCGCGATCGGATCGTCCATCGCCTGCGCCATGAACATCGGCGGCGTGTCGGCGCGGACCTGCACGTCGACCGAGTAGGTCCGCATCTCGACCTCGGTGACCTCGTCGCCGACGAGCACGCGGCGGGTGGAGGTGCCGTCGAACGGCGCCTTCATGGTGATGACGGGATAGAGCAGCCCGGCGAGCGCCGGGCGGTACGGCAGGGCGTCGTGCGCGTCGACCGGCGGGTAGAGGTTCTGGTTGCCGACCGCGGTCTCGCCCATCAGGTGCCCGCCGGCCGAGAAGCCCAGCACCCCGACGCGGGCGGGATCGATGCCGAGCTCGGTGGATTGCGCCCGCACCAGCCGCACCGAGCGCTGCGCGTCCTGCCGCGGTGCATCGGGGCCGTTGTCCCAGCCCTCGCCGGGCAGCCGGTAGATCAGCAGGAACACGGTGATGCCGGCCGCCGTCAGCATCTGGCCGACGGGCACGCCCTCGTTGCCGATGTCGATGAAGCGGTAGCCGCCGCCGGCCGCGACGATCATCGCCGATCCGTTCGGCTTGTCCGGCCGGATCACCAGCAGGCAGGGGCGCTCGACCTTGGTGATGACGCCGCGCGCCGTCTCGTCGAAGCGGTAGCCGTTCGGATCCGGACCCTCGCCGCCGCCCGGCGGATCGCCCGGCCAGAGATCGATGACCTGGAGCTGCGCGCCGGGTGCCGTCCGCGGCAGGGCCGGGACCAGCTCGCCCGGCGGGTTGGGCGGGGCTTGGGCATGCGCGGCGCCCTGCCCCGCCATCGCGGCCGCGGTCGCAGCCAGGAGCGTTCTCCGGTCCAGGCCCATCGGTCTCCTGCGGTGTCTTCGGAATCGCTCGGACAACGCCGGCTGGACGGAGCGGTTGCGATCCTCAGCCGGCTCGCGCCAGGGTCGCGACGTAGAACCCGTCCGTGCCGGTTCGCGCCGGGCTCATCTGCAGCCCATGCGCGGTGAAGCGCAGCGTCTCCGCCAAGCCCGGGGCATGGGCCTCGGCGACGTCGCGTGCCGGCACGACCGCGAAGGCCCCGGCGCCGCGCGCGAGGAAGCCGGCCACCGCGTCGTCGTTCTCCGCCGGCAGGAGCGAGCAGGTGACGTAGGTGATGCGGCCGCCGGGGCGCACCAGCCGGCCGGCGCGGTCGAGCACCGTCGCCTGCTCGGCGACCCGCGCGGCGAGGCTGTTCGGGCGCAGGCGCCACTTCGCGTCGGGGTTGCGGCGCCAGGTGCCGGTGCCGGTGCAGGGCGCGTCCACCAGCACGCGGTCGGCCTGTCCGTCGAGGTCGGCGAGCACGTCCGTGCGCACCCGGCCGCCGCGGGGCGTGCGCACCTCCGCGTTCGCGCCGGAGCGCCTCAGGCGCTCGTGGATCGGCGCGAGGCGGCGCGGGTCGTCGTCGGTGGCGATCAGGCGACCGCCGTTCCCGGTCAGTGCCGCCAGCGCCAGGGTCTTACCGCCGCCGCCGGCGCAAAGGTCGACGATCGTCTCAGCCTCGCCGGCGCCCGTCAGCATGGCGGCGAGCTGCGAGCCCTCGTCCTGGATCTCGTACCAGCCGTCGAGGAATTCCGGCTCGACATGCAGCGCCGGCCCGCGCCCGTCCGCGCCGATCGAGACGCGCAGGCCCATCGGCGCGTGCGGCGTCGGCGCGGCCGCATGGTGGGCGAGGCCCGGCATCGCCGCCGCGCGGTCGCCCTTGAGGGCGTTGACGCGGATGTCGAGGGGCGCACGCCGGGCGAGCGCCTTCAGCTCCGGCAGGAGATCGGCGCCGAGGATCGCCTCCAGCTGCGGCAGCACCCATTCGGGGACGTCGCCCGCGACGTGTGGCGGCGCGTCGGCTAGGTTTCCCTCGGCCAGGCGCCGTGCCTCGTCGTCGTTGAGCTTCTCCGGCGCGAAACCCTCGCCGCTGAACAGCGCCGCGATCGAGGGGGCGGCGAGACCCTGCTGCAGCCGCAGCGACCCGAGCAGCACCGCGCGCGGGCCGTCGTCGCCCATGATCCAGGCGGCCGAGGACCGCCGCCGCAGGGCGTCGTAGACGAGGCTGGCGATGCCGCCGCGGTCGCCCGATCCAGCGAAGCGGTGGCTCAGGCCCCAATCCTTGAGGGCGTCAGCGGCCGGTCGGCGACGACCGGCGATGTCGGCGAGCACCTCGATGGCGGCGGCGCAGCGGGCGGCTGGAGTCAGGACGGTCTCCTTTGTCGGATGAAGGCGTGTCGCGAGCGCGATAGACCCGCAGCGCCCCGCCTGTCGAAGGAAATCCGCGCGGCCACGATACGGCCACGCTTAACCCGCGCCGCGGACACGATACGGCCGAGCTTCCGGCACGATCGGCGCTCAGACCTGCAGGCTCCGACGGAACCCGCCGTCGCGAAGGCCGGAAGAACCCATGTCGCCCGTGATCCACCTCAGCCTCGCCGGCATCCTGATGCTGGCGGTCGCCGCCTGCTCCACCGCACCGGCCGCTCCCGACCTGACGCCGCCGCCGCGGCGCCCGCTCGATGCCAAGACGCAGCTCGAATACGGCAACCCGCCCCCGCCTCCCGGCCCGCGCTACTGAAGGATCTCCGGACCCCGGCCCGCGCGGGCCGAGATCTCAGGCCGCCTGTTCGCGGGCGCGGCGGCGCTCATAGGTCTTGAGGCCGGTGAAGACCCGCTCGAGATGCGGCAGCGCGGTGTCCGGCGTGGCCGAGCGCCCGCGGGCGATCAGGTCGCCGACGACATGGTCGGCCTCGATCCGGCCCCTGCCCTCGATGTCGCGCAGCATAGAGGCGGTGAGCGGCGAGTCTTCCGTGGTCAGCGTGGTCCGGGCCTGGGCCGCCACCTTCTCGCGCGGCGCGAATCCGTTCGCCGCGGCGATGGCGAGGCATTCGTCGTGCAGGCCGGCGATGAAGTCGCGGCCGCCCTCGGCCCCGACGATGTCGCCGACGGTGCCGCGCATCAGGGTGGTCGCGCCGGCCAGCGTGGCGAGGAACACCCACTTCTCCCACATCTCCAGCACGATCCTGTCGGACAGGCGCGGCTGGAACTTCACGTCCCGCATCAGCGTCTCGATCGCGTCGCAGCGCTTGGATCGGGAGCCGTCGCGCTCGCCGAAGGTCAGCGTGCAGAAGTCGCTCATGTGGCGGATTGCGCCCTCAGGCCCCAGCGTCGCCGCGATGGCGCAGGAGCCGCCGAGCACGCTGGCCGCGCCGAAGCGCGCGTCCAGCGCGTCGAGATGCGCCATCCCGTTGAGGATCGGCAGGATGGCGGTGCCGTCCCCCACCGCCGGCCCGAGGTCGTCGAGGGCGCCGGCGAGGTCGTAGGCCTTGCACGAGAGCAGGACGAGGTCGAAGCCGCCGGCCGCGGGCAGCGCGGCCGCCGTGACGGTCTTGGGCGCGGCGAGATGCAGGTCGCCGAGCTTGCTTTCCACGACGAGCCCGTTCGCCGCGAGCTTGTCCGCGCGCGCCGGGCGGACGAGGAAGGTCACGTCGCGCCCGGCCTCCGCGAGCCGCGCCCCGTAATAGCCGCCGGTCGCCCCGGCCCCGACCACCAGCACCCGCATCGTCGCTCTCCGAAACACCGTTTCCCGCCGGACCCGCCCGTGACGCCGCCCCGCCTCAGGTGCGCGAGGGGTAGTTCGGGCTCTCGCGGGTGATCGTCACGTCGTGGACGTGGCTCTCGCGCAGGCCGGCATTGGTGATGCGGATGAACTGCGCGCGCTCCTGGAACTCCGGCACGCTCGGGGCGCCGACATAGCCCATGGCGGCGCGCAGGCCGCCGGCGAGCTGGTGCAGGACGGCCGCCACGGGGCCCTTGTACGGCACCTGCCCCTCGATGCCCTCGGGCACGAGCTTGTGGGTGTCGTTGACCTCGGCCTGGAAGTAGCGGTCGGCCGAGCCGCGGGCCATCGCGCCGACCGAGCCCATGCCGCGGTAGCTCTTGTAGGAGCGGCCCTGGTACAGGAACACCTCGCCGGGGGCCTCGTCCGTGCCGGCGAGCAGCGAGCCGAGCATCGCCACCGAGGCGCCGGCGGCGATCGCCTTGGCGAGGTCGCCGGAATACTTGATGCCGCCGTCGGCGATCACCGGGATGCCGGCGTCGTGGGCGGCCTCGACCGCCTCCATGATCGCGGTGAGCTGCGGAACGCCGACGCCGGCGACGATGCGGGTGGTGCAGATCGAGCCCGGCCCGATGCCGACCTTCACCGCGTCCGCGCCCGCGTCGATCAGCGCCTGCGTGCCCTCGCGGGTCGCGACGTTGCCGGCGATGACCTGCACGGCGTTGGAGAGCTGCTTCACCCGGCGCACGCTGTCGAGCACCTTGATCGAGTGGCCGTGCGCGGTGTCGACCACGATCACGTCGCAGCCGGCATCGATCAGGCGCTCGGCCCGCTCGAAGCCCTGGTCGCCGGTGGTGGTAGCCGCCGCGACCCGCAGCCGGCCCTGCTCGTCCTTGACCGCCTTCGGGTAGGTGACCTGCTTCTCGATGTCCTTGACCGTGATCAGGCCGATGCAGCGGAAGTGGTCGTCGACCACGAGCAGCTTCTCGATCCGGAACTGGTGCAGGAGGTGCTTGGCCTCGTCCTGCGTCACGCCCTCGCGCACCGTGATCAGCCGGTCGCGGGTCATCAGCTCGGAGACGGGCTGGGCCGGATGCGTCGCGAAGCGCACGTCGCGGTTGGTGAGGATGCCGACGAGCTTGCCGCGCGAGCCGTTCGGGCCGCGCTCGACCACCGGGATGCCGGAGATGCGGTTGGCCTTCATCACCTCGAAGGCGTCGGCCAGGGTCTCGTCGGGATGGATGGTGATCGGGTTGAGCACCATGCCTGACTCGTACTTCTTGACGAGGCGGACCTGCTCGGCCTGCTCCGCCGGCTCGAGGTTGCGGTGGATGACGCCGAGGCCGCCGTTCTGGGCCATGGCGATCGCCATCGGCGCCTCGGTGACGGTGTCCATCGCCGAGGCGACGATCGGCAGGTTCAGGCTGATGGTGCGCGTCAGCTGCGTCGCGACGTTGACCTCGGTCGGCATCACCGACGAGGCGGCCGGACGCAGGAGAACGTCGTCGAAGGTCAGGCCCTCGATGATCGAAGCGGAGCTGATACGGGCCATGAGCCAACGGTCCTGAAGGGCTGCCGGGCCGACGCGAGGTCGGGTTCGGCATGGAGCGGGTTGGCACGGGCCAGTATCATGCGGTGTGGTGCCCGCAAAGGCGGCAACCCAGCGCGGCACGGGATAAACCCCGCGTGGGCCGGTTGCGTCCGCCGCATGGCGTCCGCGACCGCCCTTCCCGCCTCAGCGGACGCGCGGCCCCTTGTCGGAATAGTCCGGCGGCAGGCCGATGTAGTCGGTGAGGATCCCATCGAGGCCGGGCGCCCGGCCGAACGCCTCGCAATCGGGGTCGAGGGGCGCCTCGCCGAGCGTGGTCACCCGGATGCGGTTCCAGTTCGGCAGGGTCAGCGGCGCCTTGAACGGGTCCTCGCCGGTGGCGAGGTAGAACCCGAAATCCTGGCCGAAATCGCCGGCGAGATCGTAGGCGTCGCTGATGTGCGAGTAGCGCGGCTGGCTCGTGAACGAGTTGGCCGCCCCGCCCCAGACCATCGCCGCCCGCTGCTCGTGGCGGCGGTCGAGCGCCTCGGCCTCGACGGTGAGGCTTCCGAGCCCGATCGGCACCCGCGGGATCGGGATGCGCCCGAGGCCCTCGGCGAAGCCGATGCCGACCTGGCCGGCGACGGTGACGGCGGCGGAGGTGCCGATGGTGGCGCCGGCGCCGATCAGGTCGGTCGGGTCGACGCGGGTCACCTGGGCGCGCACGGTCAGGTCGGCGCTGCGGCTCGACACCACGTCGTAGCGCAGCGACAGCTCGTAGCAGAGCGCGCGGTCGGCGTTGTTGGCGACCAGCCGGCGCTCCGCCTCGCTGATGCCGACCGCACCGGAGACGTTGGCCGGGAACTGCGTCGGGATGATCCGGACGGTCCTGGTCCGGGCGAGCGCGTCGGCGTCGGCGTAGAGGCGCGCCGTGGTCGAGGCCTCGGTGCTGGCCCGGAGCCGGTCGTAGCGGCTGAGCGAGCCGACATCGTTGAGGAGCACGGTGCCGCAGGCGCCGAGGACGAACATCACCGCGGACGCGGCGACGAGCCGCGGCAGAGAGCGGGGCAGTGTCGGCGGACGAAGCATCCTGTCACTTTCGCGGGTGTCGCCGCGTCGTCCCGGGCGCCGCCGCCGTGGAGCGGGGCGCCGCGCGGGGACACGGCATCGTTACCGTAAAGCTTAAGGCCGATCCGGCCTGCTCGGAAGGGTTGCGGCGCGGTTCAGCCATGTTCGGAAACAAAGCGTGGCCGATCCGCCACGGATCGACCGGGCGCGCATCCCGTGTCAAGCGCTGCGCCGCACGCCCGGCCGTCGCCACGATGCCGGGTGCCCCGAACGCTTGCCCGGCCCGATGCGCGCATCCCAGATCGTCCCCCTCGTCGTCGCCACCGCCCTGTTCATGGAGAACACCGACTCGACGGTGATCGCCACGGCGCTGCCGACCATCGCTCAGAGCCTCGGCGAGGATCCGATCGCCCTGAAGCTCGCGCTGACCGCCTATCTCGTCAGCCTGGCGATCTTCATCCCCATCAGCGGCTGGATGGCCGACCGCTACGGATCGCGCACGGTGTTCCGCGCGGCGATCGCGGTGTTCATGGCGGGCTCCGTCGCCTGCGCCGTCTCGAGCGGGCTCGCCGGCTTCGTCGCCGCCAGGTTCCTGCAGGGCTTGGGGGGCGCGATGATGGTGCCCGTCGGCCGCCTGGTGATCCTGCGCAGCGTGCCGAAGGCCGAGCTCGTCTCGGCGCTGGCCTACCTGACGATCCCGGCGCTGATCGGCCCGATCATGGGGCCGCCGCTCGGCGGCCTGATCACCACCTATCTCGACTGGCGCTGGATCTTCTTCATCAACATTCCGATCGGCATCGTCGGGATCGTGCTCGCGACCCTGTTCTTCGAGGACGTGCGCGAGCCCGAGCGCCCGCCGCTCGATCTCGTCGGCTTCGCCATGCTCGGGCCGGGGCTCGCCGCGCTGATGCTGGGGCTGGCCTCGACCGGCCGCCACCTGCTGCCGGCCTGGATGTCCTGGGCGAGCCTCGGCGGCGGCGCGGTGCTGCTCGCGCTCTACTGTCGGCACTCGCGGCGGATGGCGCATCCGATCCTGCGCCTCGACCTCATGCGTCATCCGACCTTCCGCATCGCGGTGGTCGGCGGCAGCCTGTTCCGCATCGGCACCGGCGCGATCCCGTTCCTGCTCCCGCTGATGCTCCAGGTCGGCTTCGGGCTCGATCCGCTGCAATCCGGGCTGATCACCTTCGCCGCGGCGGCCGGCGCGATGTTCGTGAAGACGATCGGCCCGCGGATCCTGCGCCGCTACGGCTTCCGACCGGTGATGGTGGCGAACGCCGTCCTCGCCGCGCTCTTCCTTGCGGTGAACGGCCTCTACACCGCCGACACCCCGCATTGGCTGATGCTCGGGATCCTGTTCCTCGGCGGCTGCCTGCGCTCGATCCAATTCACCTGCGTGAACGCCATCGCCTACGCCGACCTCGAGAAGTCCGAGATGAGCGCGGGCACGAGCCTCGCCAGCGTCGCGCAGCAGATCTCCTTGAGCCTCGGCGTGACGCTCGGCGCCCTGGCGCTCGAAGGCGCCGCCGAATGGCATGGCCGCAGCGCGATCATGGCGGCGGATTTCGGCCCGGCCTTCTTCGCCGTCGCGCTGATCTCGGCGGTCTCGGTCTTCGCCTTCCGCCAGCTCGCGCCGGATGCCGGCGCCGAGGTCTCGGGCCGGATGATCGCGCGTGCCGCGCCCGCCGCCGCACCGGGCCGGCCATAGGTGCAGGCTCCCCTCCCACGGTCCGCTCGCGGAGGCTGCGCGTGAACGTCTCGATCCTGCAACCGCTGATCGTTCAGATCGGGCTGATCGTGGCGCTCTACGTCTGGCTGTCCGTGGCGCGCCTGCGCGCCGTGAGCCGCCGCGAGGTCGCGTACGACGCCTTCGTCCTCGGTCGCGACGAGCCGCGGCCGATCGCGCGGATCACCCGCAACCTCGCCAACCAGTTCGAGCTGCCGGTGCTGATGGTCGGCTGCGTCGCGCTTCTGGCGGCTTTCGGCGAGGTCGGGCGGTTCGACGTCGCCTGCGCCTGGCTGTTCGTCGCCGGCCGGGTCGTGCACACGGCGGTGCAGACCCTGACCGACGACGTGAAGCTGCGCGGACGCGTCTTCGGGATCAATTTCGTGGCGTTCCTCGGGATCGCCGGGCACCTCGGCCTGATCGCCCTGGGGTCGCGGTAGGCCGCTCGGAGCGCATGCTCCGGCGCGGCCGCCTCAAGCGGCCTTGGCCCGGCGCGGCCGGTTCGCGTTGGCGCTCGCCTTCGGGGCGCCCCTGGCGGCGGGCTTCGCTGCGGGCTTCGCCGCTGGGCGGCCGGTCGCGTCGGCGCGCCAGCCCTGCCAGCTCCAGGCGCCGGGTCCGGCGAGCGCGTAGATCAGGAAGCCGCCGGCGAGCCCGAGGTCGGCGAGCAGCAGCGTGCGCTCGGCCGCGGCCGCCGGGCCGGAGAACTGCCAGAAGGCGTGGAGCAGCATCGCCGTGAGCCCGGCGAACCCGGCGAGGGCGACGCCGGTGATCCGCGGCAGCACGCCGACGATCAGCGCGAGCGGCCCGAACACCTGCACGACGACGGCGAGCGTCGCCACCGCGTTCGGTGCCGGCACGCCGGCGCCGGCCAGCGTCAGCGCGAAACCGGAGACGTTGAGGGCGCGGGCGATGCCGGTCGGCAGCAGCGCGGCCGCCAGCAGAAGGCGCGCGGCGAGAAGCAGTCCGTCCTGGGCTCGGGCGATCACGGGTGGTCTCCGGTGGTCTGAGGCGAGGACGGCATCGTCGTCCGCACCGCTGAAGACCGGGTTAAGTCGCCCCCGCGCTCAACCGGAAACGCCGCCGCGGAACAGCTTTCCGCGCTCGGTCCACGCCACCACGAGGAGTGCGGCCGCGCCGAGCCCGGCATAGCCGAAGGCGATCGGCAGGGTCGTGCCGTCGAAGCACTGGCCGATCGCGAAGCCGCAGAGCGCGCCGAGGATCGTCGTGTAGAACCCGAGGAACGAGGAGGCCGTGCCGGCGATCGCGCCGAGCGGCTGCAGGGCGAGCGCGTTGAAGTTCGGCATCGCGAAGCTGATCAGGAACTGGTTGCCGGCGAGCACCGCGAGGAACAGCGCCAGCGGCGGGTACCCGCCATAGGCGAGCCCGATCGCGACCTGCCCGAGCGCCACCGCGACGAAGGCCGTCAGCCCCGCATGCGACAGCGCCCGCATCCCGAGGCGGCCCACCACCCGGGCGTTGACCAGGGTCGCCGCGCCCATGGCGCCCGCGACCAGCCCGAAGGCCAGGGGGAACAGCGCGCCGAGGTGGTAGAGCCCGGTGTCGAACACCTGCTGGGCCGAGCCGACATAGCCCATGATGCAGCCGGTGAGCAGGCCGAGGGCGGTGGCGTAGCCGATCGCGACGCGACAGCCGAGCGTGGTCCGCAGGGCCTGCCCCGTCGCGGCGAAGGAGAGCGGCCGGCGGTATTCCGGATGCAGCGTCTCGGGCATGCGCGCTAGGAACCAGAGCGCGAGCAGCCCCGCGAGCGCGAGCATCGAGACGAAGACGTAGGTCCAAGAACCGAGCGCGAGCATCGCCCCGCCGATCGCCGGCGCGATCATCGGCACGATCAGGAACACCATCATGGTGAAGGACATCACGCTCGCCATCTCGCGCCCGGCGAAGCGGTCGCGCACGATCGCGGTCGAGAGCACCCGGCCGCCGGCCGCGCCGAGCCCCTGGATCACGCGAGCGGCGAGCAGCCATCCGAACGACGGCGCGACCATCGCGAGCAGGGTTCCGGCGACGTAGACCAGCAGGCTGCCGATCAGCACGGGACGTCGCCCGAGGGCGTCGGAGACCGGGCCGTAGACGATCTGGGCCGAGCCGAAGCCGATCATGTAGACGTAGATCAGCCATTGCAGGTGGTTCGGGTCGACGACGCCGAAACGGGCCTGGATCGCCGGGAAGGCCGGCAGCAGGTTGTCGATCGAGATCGCGGTGACCGCCATCATCAGCGCGACGATGGCCACGAACTCGACGAAGCCCGGCCCGGTCCAGGGACGCGCGCGCGGGATCGCCTGGCCTTCGGGCGGATGGGGCCGGATCGGTGCTGTCACGGGAACGCCCTTGGCGGCGCGGGAACACCTCCGACGGGAAGGGCCGCACGGGCCGCCTCATCGGGGCGGTTCGCGGCGGGGATGTGGCCGGCGCATGCACGGGACGCCGAGGAGATCCCCCGCCGGCTGCTGGAACGGAAACGGCCTAGCTTCGTTGCATCGCCAACACTCGCTGCATACCCGGAGTTCCCGTGTCGACGCTCGTCCGCATCCTTCTCGCGATCTTCCTGCCGCCGATCGCCGTGCTCGTGACCAACGGTATCGGCCTGCAGTTCCTCCTCAACATCGTCCTGACGCTGATGTTTGGCCTGCCCGGCATGATCCACGCGCTCTGGCTGATGAACCGCGACCGCCCTCTGCTCTGAGCGGCATCGCCGAAACGAAGACAGCCGCCGGTCGCGCGACCGGCGGCTGTCTTCGTTTGACCGAGCGCGTCGCGATCGGTCAGGGCTTCTCGGGCTTGTCCGTCCGAAGCGCGGTCGTCGTCACCTTGCGCACCGGGCGCGGCGCGGCGTGAGCCACCTTGACGGTCTGCGCGGCGACCTTCACCGGCTCGGCAACGACCGCGTCCGCCGTCGGCGTCGCGGGTGTCGGCGTCGCGTCCTTGTCGAAGACCTTGCCGAGCAGCGTCCGGTAGGTGCTCGGATCGTCATCAGCGCCAGCGACCGTGATTCGCGCCGGCTTGGCCTTCGCGGCTTCCTTGACGCCATCGTCGCTGGGGTCGGGCTGCTTGGCCATCAGCGTCCGCGTGCCGGGCTTCATCGCGTCGGGCTTGGCCGTGCCGGGCTTGCCCGCATCCGCCTTGCCGCCCTTGGCGAGGGCTGACGCCGCGGCCTTGGTCGGGATCGGCGCCTCGGGCGCGGCGGCGAGCATCACCGGACGGCCCTTGGCGTCGACCTCGATCTCGCGCGGGCCGGCAGCCAGGCTCTCCGGCCGGCTGACGTCGCCGAGGTTGTGTCGGCCGTAATCCTTGGCGCTGTAGGGCAGCTCGGTCTCGGTGCCGCCGAGGTTGGCGGAGGCGGTGGTCTGCTCGGCGCGGAACACCGGGTTGCCGCCACCGTCGTCGTAGACCACCCGCGTCGCCGGCGTGCCCTTGGCGACGAGCTCGGCGATCTCCTGGTTGTCGTGGGTGCGCTTCTCGGCGACGAGCGGATCGACCTTCGGCGTGCACGAGCCGGCGGCGGCATCCGCGCCGCCGAATACGTACTTGGTGCCGCAGACCCCGACCTTCGGCTCGTCGCGCAGGGCTTCGAAATAGTCGGCGCCTTCCTTGAGGTTGCGCCAAAACGGGGCGTTCGGGTCGTTCCGGTACTTGGCCATGTTTTGTGCCGTCATCCGGAACGGATACGACTGGAACTGGAACGCGCGCTGGCCGCCGGCGAAGGCCTCGCGCGCGACCGCGTAGATCTCCGACATCGACGCGTCTGTCATCGCGAAGCACCCGGCCGACGAGCAGGTGCCGTGGACCATCAGGTAGTTGCCGGTGCTGCCGTTCGCCCGGTCGTAGGCGTTTGGGAAACCGGTGTCGAAGGAAAGGTAGTAGGACGAGTTCGGGTTCATCTGGCCCGGGGTGATCGTGTAGAATCCCTCCGGCGCCTGGCGATCGCCCTGCTTGCGCTTGGGCCCGAGCTGGCCCGACCAACGGCAGATCGGGTAGATCTTCAGGAGCGCGTAGCGACCGTCGGTCCCGCGCTTCCACACCTCCATCTCCGCTTCCTTCTTGTAGGCGCGGATCAGGATCGGGTCGCTCTGCTGCATCCCCTTGGTCTGCATCAGGGACAGGGTCTGGGGCGGAATCGGCGTGAGCGAGCGCGTCGAGGCGCCGTTGATCATCCCGTCCTGGCAGCCGCCGAGGGACAGGGCGGCCGCGACGGCCACGGGCGCGATCAGGCGGGACGCTCTGTGGAGACTTGCAACGGCGAACCGGCGCACAGCCATGGGGGAACCTCGTCCTCGAACACACCGCGCGCGGGCCTTGTCGGCAGCCGTCGTGCGTCACTCCCCCACTCTCTAGCTTTGGTAAGCTTACGCCTCCGTTACCGCAAGGATCCGCCCCCCGCCGGCCTCGGCGCCACCGGCCCCGATGTGGATCACGGGGACGGGCGCAGGGTGCGCCGCGACTCCGCCGCGATCAGGTCGACGAGGAACGCGTCGTCGACCGGGTCGGCCAGGCGCAAACCGACTGATGCGGAAGGGGTTTCCACCGTCAGCCAGCGCAGGTCGGGGCGCGTCGGCTCGGCCGCGACGACGCGCCTCGCGGGGCCTCCCGGCAGGTGCTGCAGAAAGGTTAAATGGTTCCCCGATCCCCGCTGTGCCAAAACGTCACAGATGCCGTAGGCGACCTCGGGCGGCGTGTGGAGGTGGGTCAACAGCCAGAATCGGTTCTCGGCGACGGGGTTCGACAGGGCGATCCGCAGGCGGCGGACCCCTTCGGCGAGGAAGCGGTAATCGGCCTCGTCCGAGGCCGGGTCGTGGTGGTTGAAGACGCATGCGAGCCCGTAGCGCTCGCGATACAGCCGGTGGCGCCCGCGCCAGATGCCCTCGCCCTGCCGCTCGTCCAGGGGGATGGTCTCGAGCTGCGATCGATCCAGGAGCGCGGCGAAGTCGTCGGCGAGGCAGTCGCGAACCATCCCCGGCATGGTGAAGATCCAGTCGAACGGCCCCGACCAGGTACGCAACCCGAGCGTCTTCAGCACGTGCGCCATCTGGCAATGGGCGCCCAGGGAGACGTGGTTGACCGCGCCGGGCTCGCGCTCGCTGCCGAGCAGGCCGCCGAGCCTGCGTCCGAGCCCGCGCAGGAAGCCGGTGCCGTAGGGGCCGCCGGGTTCCGGCCGGCTCACAGGCGCCGGCCGATCTCGAGGAACTTGCGGGCGCGGCGGTCGCGGATCTCGTCGGGGGCCACGCCGTCGAACTCGGCCAGCGCGCCGGCCAGGGCGTCGCCCGCCGCGGCGATGGCGCCGGCGCGGTCGCGGTGGGCGCCGCCGGTCGCCTCGGGGACGATGGTGTCGATGATGCCGAGCCGCATCAGGTCCTGCGCGGTGATCTTCATGGCGGTGGCGGCGTCGGGCGCACGGCCCTGGTCGCGCCACAGGATCGAGGCGGCGCCCTCGGGCGAGATCACGCCGTAGATCGCGTGCTCCATCATCAGGACGCGGTTGGCGGTGGCGAGCGCGATGGCGCCGCCCGACCCGCCCTCCCCGATCACCAGCGCGACGTTCGCCACGCCGAGGCCGAGGCAGGCCTCCGTCGAGCGGGCGATGGCCTCGGCTTGGCCGCGCTCCTCGGCCTCGATGCCGGGGAAGGCGCCGGCGGTGTCGACGAAGGCCAGAACCGGCAGCCCGAAGCGGTCGGCGAGCTCCATCAGGCGCACCGCCTTGCGGTAGCCTTCCGGGCGGGCCATCCCGAAATTGTGCCGCAGGCGCGTCTCGGTGGTCGCGCCCTTCTCCTGGCCGAGCACGCAGACCGGCCGGCCGCGGAAGCGACCCATGCCGCCGACGATCGCCGCGTCCTCGCCGAAGCCGCGGTCGCCGGCCATCGGCGTGAAATCCTCGATCAGCCCGGTGCAGTAGTCGACGAAGTGCGGCCGCTGCGGATGCCGGGCGACCTGGGTCTTCTGCCAGGGGGTGAGGTTGGCGTAGATCTCGGCCAGCGCCTGCGCCGCCTTCGCTTCCAGCCGCCCGACCTCCTCGCTGATCGCGACGGCGCCGTCGCGGGCGCCGACGGCGCGGAGTTCCTCGAGCTTCGCCTCAAGCTCGGCCACGGGCTTCTCGAAATCGAGGTAGGAGCGCATCGCCGCCATCGTCGTCACAGTACTCCCATCCGAAGGCCGGTGCGGCTGCGGCGCTGGTGCCGAAGGCCCCGGCCGCGAACGGCGCAGGGTGTTGGCGAAGCGCGGACGGGTGTCAACCGGCGGACCTTCGCCGCAGGGATGCGCGTCCGTTCCGAGCGTGCGCGCCGGATCCGGCGACGATCGGACGGGTCAGGCCGCCTGGGCCTCGACGCGGTTCCGCCCCAGCGCCTTGGCGCGGTAGAGCGCGAGGTCGGCGCGCTTCAGCATCTCGCCGGGGCCGACATCCTCGGGCTGACGGGTCGCGACGCCGATCGACACGGTGACGGGGACGCTGCGGGTGTCCCGATGGATCGAGAACGGCATGCCCTCGATCCGCTCGCGGATGCGCTCGGCGATGGCGTGGGCCTCGGCGAGGCCGGCATCGGGCAGGATGATGACCACCTCCTCGCCGCCGTAGCGGGCGACGATGTCGATGGTGCGGGTGTGCAGGCGGACGCGGTCGGCGAAGGTGCGCAGCACCTCGTCGCCGGCTTCGTGGCCGTGGGTGTCGTTGATCGCCTTGAAGTGATCGATGTCGAGGATCAGCCCGGCGACCGGGCGCTCGCGCAGCCGCGGATCGGAGAACAGGCCGGCGAGGTGGTTGTCGAGGTAGCGCCGGTTGTGCAGTCCGGTGAGCCCGTCGGTGACGGCCATCTCCATCGACGCCTGCACCGCGCTGCGCAGAACCTCGGAGAATCGCTTGCGGCGGATCTGGGTGCGGACCCGCGCGACCAGCTCGTTGCGGTCGATCGGGCGGAGCAGGTAGTCGTGGACACCGAAATCGAGGCCGCGCACGATGCGGGCGCGGTCATGCGCCTCGGCCAGCATGATCAGCGGCACCTGCCGGGTCCGCTCCAGGTTGCGCAGCTGGCTGCACAGGCGAAGCCCGTCGAAGCCCTCGAGGTCGAGGCTGACCAGGACGAGGTCGAAGCCGCCCTCGGCCGCCACGTGGATCGCCGCCTGCGGATCGGTCTCGAGCGTGACCGCGTGGAACTGGCCGAGCGCCGCCGCCATCCGCTCGGCCGAGCCGCGCCGATCCTCGACCAGCAGCAGGCTGGCGTTGAGGCCGGTCTCGGCGGTGGCGAGCGCCAGCGGGTCGCCCATGCCGAACTCGCGCGAGGCGAGCGCGCGGCTACGCAGCTCGTCGGTCACGGCCTTCAGGCGCACGAGGCTGCGGACGCGGCTGAACAGCGCGGTGTCGTCGATCGGCTTGGTCAGGAAATCGTCGGCGCCGGCGTCGAGGCCCTTCAGGCGGTCCGAGGGTTGGTCGAGGGCCGTGACCATCACCACCGGCAGGTGCGCGGTGAGAGGGTTGTTCTTGAGGATGCGGCAGACCTCGAACCCGTCCATGCCGGGCATCATCACGTCGAGGAGGACGAGGTCGCACAGGCCCTTCTCGCAGATTGCGATCGCGTCCGGGCCGTTCATGGCCGCGACGGTGTCGAAGTATTCCAGCGCGAGCTTCGTTTCGAGAAGCTTCACGTTCGGGAAGAGGTCGTCGACGATCAGGACGCGGGCCGACATCGTTCCTCGCACAAGGTTTCAGCGGGCGATCGCAGGCGCCGTCGAGGGCTCGATCCGGACCCTACTTGTCGGCAAGATACGTGCGAACCGTTGCCAAAAACTTCGCGACGGAGATCGGTTTGGACAAATATGCCTCGCAACCGCCCTCGAGAATGCGTTCCTCGTCCCCCTTCATGGCGAAGGCGGTGATGGCGACGACGGGAATGTGCTTGAGGTCGTCGTCCTCCTTGAGCCACTTGGTCACCTCGAGCCCCGAAACCTCGGGAAGCTGGATGTCCATCAGGATCAGGTCGGGATGGTGGGCACGCGCGAGCTCGATCGCCTCAATGCCGTTGGCCGTCTTGAGGGTCGCGTAACCGTGGGCCTCCAACAAGTCGTTGAAGAGCTTCATGTTCAGTTCGTTGTCCTCGACGATCAACACCGTTTTCGTCATCACGCTTCGATCCCGGTGCCGCCGCGCGTCCTTTACGGGACGTTACCCGACCTCACGCCTTTGTAAGCGACAGATGTTGATGAATCGCAAATCACTTCAAGACGATGGGTCGACGCGAGCCACCGCCGCCGACCACAACCTGGCCGTCGACGTGCTCGGCTGGATGGTCGCCGACGAGGACCGCCTGTTCCCGTTCCTCAACGCGACCGGGCTGTCGCCCGAGGACGTCCGCGCGTCGCTGTCCGACCCGGCCTTCCTCGTCGGCGTGCTCGACCACGTCATGGGCGACGAGCCGGTGCTGCTCGCCTGCGCGCAGGGGCTCGACATCAAGCCCGAGCGCATCGCGGCGGCGTGGCGACGGCTCTCGCCGCAACAATCCGACGAGTTCTAAAGGGCCGCGTGCCGGCTACGGGGCGCACGGCTTGTCCGGCGCCTTGTCGAGCTCGAGGCGGGTCATGTCGCCGAGGATCGCGAAGTCGCCGTAGTCGAGCTTGAGCGCGCCGCTGACCCCGTTCTCGTAGAGGTCGAAGGTGAGGGTGTAGATCGGCGTGCGCTCGCCCTCCCCTTGCGTGAAGTAGCTCAGCGTCACCGGCCAGTGCGGCACGGCGGCCATCGCACCCTCGTGCAGCGGCTTGTCGCGGTCCGACGCGGCGGCGTTCGCCGGCGCCGACGCACGGCGGCCGATCACGGCCAGGGTGTCGTAGACCTTGCGGCCGTCGTCCGACCCGTCGAACACCTTGGCCGACATCGTGGTGTCGCCGGCCCGCGCGGCCTGGACGAGGCGGCGCATGTGCAGGCTCGGGAACAGCACCGGGCCAGCGGCGGTGAACTGGTCCTTCTTCGGCTCCTTGAGCCGGACCTTGAACGCGTCGCCGCTCGCATCCGCGGTGCCGTCGACGGCCGGGCTCGGCTGTCCGTTCAGCACCGTCACCGTGCGGAAGCGGAAATCGCGGGCCTCGCCGCCCTCGAAGGTGGTGTTGCGCAGGTCCGAGGTCCGGCTGCCGCTCTCGCCGGATTCGAGCACCGTCACCTGGCGGGTCTGCATGGTGTAGCCGCGGCAGGCGTCGCCCTTGAACTCGATCACGATGCGCCCGCGCGCGCTCTCGACCGCCCGGGTCCCGCCGGTGGAGGCGAGCGACAGGTCGTAGACCGCCTTGTGGTTGGCGAGGATCACCGGCTCGGGCTTTCCGGGCTTCGGATCCTCGGGCTTTGCCGCCTCGGGCGCCGGCTTGGCCGAGGCGTCGGGCGTGGCCGGTGCCGCATGGGCCATGCCGCCGAAGCAGGCCGCGCCGGCGAGGAACGCGGCGACGAGGGCGGTGGCGTGGCGTGGCATCGTGGAAACTCCCGAGGCGGTGACGGCCGAAGTTGAGGCGCAGGCTGCAGGTAGTGGGTGCCGGGCCCGGAGCAATGCCGGGCGCCGGATCAGCGGTAGCCGGCCGCCTGAAGCTCGAACAGCTCGGCGTAGCGTCCGCCGAGGGCGACGAGCGCGTCGTGCGTACCGGCTTCGAGCACCTTTCCGTCCTCCAGCACCAGGATGCGATCGGCCATCCGAACGGTGGAGAAGCGGTGCGAGATCAGCACCGCGGCCCGCCCGGCGCTGAGGTCGCGGAAGCGGCGGAACACGTCGTACTCGGCGCGCGCGTCGAGCGCGGCCGTCGGCTCGTCGAGGATCAGGATCTCGGCGTCGCGCATGTAGGCCCGGGACAGGGCGATCTTCTGCCACTGGCCCCCGGACAGGTCGACGCCGCCGTCGAAGCGCTTGCCGAGGGGCTGGTCGTATCCGGCCGGCAGGCGCGCGATCACCGCGTCGGCGAGGCCACGCACAGCCGCACGGCCGATGCGCTCGGCATCGTCCCGGGCCTCGATCCGCCCGACGGCGACGTTCTCGCCGGCGGTGAGGTCGAAGCGGACGAAATCCTGGAAGATCGCACCGATGCGGCCGCGGAGCGCGTCGAGGTCGTAGGCCTGCAGCGGCAGGCCGTCGAGCAGGATGCGCCCTTCGGTCGGGTCGTAGAGCCGGGTCATCAGCTTGACGATGGTGGTCTTGCCGGCCCCGTTCTCGCCGACGAGCGCCAGGGTCTCGCCCGCCGCGAGGGTGAAGCTCAGGTGCCGCACCGCCCACGCGTCGACGCCGGGATAGCGGAAGCCGACATCCTCGAAGGCGAGGCCCTGCCGGATCGTCGCCGGCAGGGGTGCCGGGGTCTCGGGCGAGCGGATCGACGGCGCGATCGCGAAGAACGAGAACAGGTCCTCGAGGTACTGCGTCTGCCCGGCGATCTGGGTGAACCCGAGCAGCAGGCCCTCGATCAGCCCGCGCAAGCGCTGGAAGGCGCCGGCAAGGAAGGCGAGATCGCCGATCGAGAAGCCGCCCGCCACGGTGCGCCAGACGATGACGGCGTAGGCGGCGTAGTAAGCCAGCGTGCCGAGCGCCGCGAAGGCGCCGCCCCAGCCGGCGCGGCGGATCGCCAGCGCGCGGTTGTCGGCCACCACCTTGTCGGCGAGGCCGGCATAGAGGTCGGTGATGTAGCCGTTCAGGCCGAACAGCTTGACCTCCTTGGCCGATTCGACGCTGGCGCCGAGGTAGCGCAGGTAGTCGATCCGCCGCCGTTCCGGGGTGCGGATCCAGGCGAGGCGGTAACCGGCTCGGGTGAAGTGCGCCTCGTTGAGGAAGGCCGGCACCAGCGCCGCCGCGATCAGCACGATCAGCCACGGGGTGTAGACCGCGACGCCCGCGGCGAACGAGAGCAAAGTCACCAGGGCCTGCCCCTGCCCGAACACCTGGGCGATCAGGCTGGTGCGCCCGGTGACCTGCCGGCGCGCCCGCTCAAGCCGGTCCTGCTGTGCGCTGTCCTCGAACTGCGCGAGGTCGAGGGCCGCCGCATGGCGCATCAGCCGGAGCGAGGCGGCGTTGGAATAGAGGTCGGCGACCAACCCGTCGACCAACGTGCTGAGGCGTCCGATCAGGTCGGAGAGGATCGCCAGGGCGAGTTCGGCCGCGACCAAGGCCGCGAGCCGCGACAGGTGCGGGTCCGAGAGCCACGCATCGACGCTCATCGGCGTCGCCCGCGGCCGGGCATGTTCCGCGACGATCGCGTCGAGGATCAGCTTCGCGAGCCACAGGGTCGCCACCGGCAGCCCGGCGCCGACGAGGCGCAGGGCGAGGCTGGCGGCGAACAGGCGCGGGCTCGCGGCGCGGACCTGCGCGAACAGGGCCGGCAGGTAGCGCAGCGATCCGAAGCGTTCGGAGATGTGTCGCCTGGCGGCGGCGAGCGGAGCGGCCAGGGCGGGGTCGAGGCGGGCGGTCGGCATCCCGGCGGGTATGGGCCGGCGCGGAGCCGGCGTCGATGCCGAAGGCCCCGCGAGCCGTCCGAAGGTCTTCCGCGCCGACGCTTGTTGACGGCCGGCCCGATCGTCTACGCCGTGCTTTGCTCCGGCAGCGCAACGTCTCTATCTTGCCAAGCGTTTGCAAAACTTGCCAAGCGTTTGCCAAACAACACGGATGGGAGGGGCGATGCTGAGCGGTTCGACGATTCTGCGGATCTCGCTTCTGCTGGTCGTCGCGGGCTGCCTCGCCGCCCTGATCCAGTATTTTCTGCCGCACGCACCGTCGCCGGCGCAGGCGCCGCCTGTCGCCGTGCCGCCGGCATCCGTCGCCCCGGCGCCGCGAAAGGTCGGGACGCCGACGCTGGTCCCGTCCCCCGCAGCGCCTCGAGCGGGCATCGCCGCGCCGCCGGTATCGCCGGATCCCGCGCCCACACCCGCTCCGGCACCCCAGCCGACCGCGGAAGCCCCGGTTCTCTCGCAATCCGTGCCGGAGCCGCAACCGACCGGTCAGGCGGAGGTGAACGAGGCCGGCGACAGCGCCGGACCGCGCGCGCTGGCGCTGGTCGACCTCAACACCGCATCGCTGGCGGAGCTGAACGGGTTGCGCGGCGGCGGCAGCATCGGGCGGGCGATCATCCAGCGCCGGCCCTACACGACGATCGACCAGTTGCTGTCGAAGCGCGTGCTCAGCCGCGCGACCTACGACAAGATCAAGGATCAGATCACGATCCGCTGAGATGCCCGCGACCGCGAAGCCGAGCTGTCCTTGTCGGGGGCCGGAGCGGTGCCGCAACTGGCGCAGCCTGCGCCGGTTGCCTATTGTGGACCCTACGGACGGATCGTCTGCGCGGGCGATCCCCGATCAAGGTGCGAGGAGCTGCGCATGTTCACCCAGACCGGCAGCGCGATCCTTCGGGACGACCTCGGCGTCGAGGAGACGACCGAGACCGACAACATCGTGCGGTGGGACGGCGAGCGGCTCTACGTCGAGCACGACGTCTACCACAACGGGCAGCTGGTCCACCGCAAGTACCGCCGCAACGTGACCGAGCCGGTCGCCCGCGCGCTGCTCGCCGTGATCAACCGCGCCAAGCAATGAGGCGCGTCGTCCTGGCAGCCCTGACGGGTCTCGCGCTCGGCGGTCCCGCCGTCGCGCAGGTCGGCGTGCGCTACGTCGCGCCGGAGCGCTTCACCGACGCGGAGGACCGTTGGGCGTCCTCCGGCCGGAGCCTGCGGCTGACGCTGGCGGAGATGACGCGGATCTTCCAGGACCTCGGCAGCCGTCGCCTCGGCCCCGACGAGAGCCTCGACATCACCGTCCTCGACATCGATCTCGCCGGGTACGAGCGGCCGGGCTTCGGCACGCCGAGCGGCCTGCGGATCGTCCAGGACTTCACGCCGCCGCGGATCCGGCTCGCCTACGCACTGCGGCGTGGCAAGCGGGTGGTCGCCAGCGGCGAGGATACGGTCACCGACCCCAACTTCATGCTGACGGCCAACCCACGCTTCTCGACCGGCGGCCTGTTTTACGAGCGTGCGGTGCTGCGCGACTGGTTCGCGCGCCGCTTCCCGGTTCCGGCCGGCCGCGGCTGACGGACGTTTCGCGCGCCGAACCGCGCGGCTCGACCGCGGCTCACGCCGGCCAGCGCGGCGTGCGCTTCTGAAGGAAGGCATCGATGCCCTCGTCGGCGTCGGCGAGCATCATGTTCCGGGTCATGACCTCGGCGGCGTAGGCGTAGGCCTCCTCGAGGCCGAGCTCCGCCTGGCGGCCGAAGGCTTCCTTGCCGATCGCCACCACCCGCGCCGACTTGCCCGCGATGCGCATCGCCATCGCCTGCACCGTCGCATCGAGATCGGCGGTCGGCACCGCACGGTTGACGAGGCCGATGCGCAACGCCTCCGCGGCGTCGATCGGCTCGCCGAGCAGCAGCATTTCCATCGCCGCCTTGCGCGGCACCGCGCGGGAGAGCGCGACCATCGGGGTCGAGCAGAACAGGCCGATGTTGACCCCGGGCGTCGCGAAGCGGGCGTCGTCGGCGCAGACCGCGAGATCGCAGGTCGCGACCAACTGGCAGCCGGCGGCGGTGGCGATGCCGTGAACCTGCGCGATCACCGGCTGCGGCAGCCGGGTGATCGCCAGCATCAGCCGGGAGCAGGCGCAAAACACCTCGGCCGCGGCCTCGCGCCCGGGATGCGCGCGCATCTCCTTGAGATCGTGACCGGCGCAGAAGGCCGGCCCGGCGCCGCGCAGCACGACGACGCGCACGGCTCGATCCTCGGCGATCGCGTCGAGCGCATCCTGCAAGGCCGCCATCAGCCCGAGGGACAGCGCGTTGCGGGCCGGACCGCGGTTCAGCGTCAGCGTGGCGATGCCTTCGGCATCCGCGCGAAGCAGCAGCGGCGCGTCGGTCTGCGCGGTCGAGGACATGCCCTGGCTCCCGTGTCGATGGCCGGAGGAGCCTATCACGGACGCGTCGGGTTTCGAGGATGGCTCAGGCCCGGCGCGCCGGCAGCGCCGGCAGCGCCTGCGGGGCGAGCGGGGCGTCGTCGTACTCGGCGATCTCGAGGTCGATGCGGGCGAAGTCGGCGCCGCCGTGCCACCACACCAGCGGCTGGACCGAGACGAGGCCCTGGACGCTGCACAGCGTCTCCGCGAGGCCGGCGTCGACGAACAGGTGGCGCGGGCCGATCGCGTCGAGGCTCCGGGCGAGCGCGGTCCCGCGCAGGGTGAGGTCGAGCGGCATCACGGTGACGCCGACGGAGCCGAGGCCCTGCCAGATCGCGAGCACGTCGGGCTGGTTGCGCATCAGCAGGGCGACGACGTCGCCCTCCCCCAGCCCCTCGTGCAGGGCCCAGCGGGCGTAGCGGTTGCGGCGCTCGCCCGAGGGTGCGTCGCTCGGTTCGGCGAGGCGCAGCGACGGCGGCACGAAGGCGGGATCTGGCTCTGCGCGGTGGTCGAGGGCGAAGTGCATGCGGCGTCCAGTCCGGCTCATTGCGGAAGATGTCGGACTCCGATCTGCTCGCCACCGGTTAATAGCAGGCTTCGAACCCCCGCGTAGGGCAGGATCAAGTCGAAACAAGTTCCGCGGTTCCGCAAGGCAGACGAGGGACCGGGACGGCCAGTGACGCGGTAGAAACGCCGCTATCGATTGCAACGCAGGTAACGCTTAACCACGAACGACCTTCACCTTTGTCCTGCGCGGCCTGAGGCAATCCGTCGGGCCGCTCCCCCTGGGCGGCGTTCACCGTTCGGCGTATCTCGCCCGTCTCAACGACTCGCAAGAAGTCGTCGACGACGATGAGGAAACTTTCGCCCATGCGCATGTTCGCCACGCCGGCCGCCGCGGCCGCCCTCCTGAGCCTCGGTCTCGCCGCGCAGCCCGCCGCGGCGCAGATCCGCAACGCCCCGGCCCCGCGGGCGCTGGAATTCGCAGCCTACATCTTCGCGGCGTCGAACGTCTGCGGCTATCGGATCGGGACCGACACCTTCGAGGCGCTGCTGGTCAAGCAGGGCACCCGATCGGCCGACGTCAGCCCGCGCGGCCCGTTCGGCGGCCGGGTGCAGTCGATGTTCGCGCTGATGTCGAACGACATGGCCCAGCATCGCGAGAAGGCGTGCCTCGCCGTCGCCGGCGAATACGGCCCCGAAGGCACGGTCGCGAAGGACGTGCTGCTGCCGGCCGCAGCCGACGCGCCGCCCGCCGGCGCCGACACGCCCGCGCAACCGGCACCGGCGCCGAAGCCCGCCCAGTAACGCTGCGGGACGGAGCCGTCAGAGAAGGCGCCACGCGATCGGCGCCGACCCATGCTCGGCGAGCCACGCGTTGGCCCGGCCGAAGGGGTCCGAGCCGGGGAAGTCGCGCGCCCGGTTCAGCGGCGACGGATGGCCGCATTCGAGCACGCCGTGTCGCGATCGGTCGATCAGCGCGGCCCGCGCCCGCGCCTGTGCCCCCCACAGGAGGAACACGGCGGGCTCGGCGCGCGCCGAGACGGCCGCGACCGCCTCGTCGGCGAGCCTCGCCCAGCCGAACCGAAGATGCGCCCCGGCCTGGCCCGCCTCGACGGTGAGTGCGCTGTTGAGGAGCAGCACCCCCTGGTGCGCCCAGGCCGTGAGGTCGCCGCGCGTCGCCTTGCCCGGCTCGACCTCGGCCAGGATCACCTTGAGCGAGGCCGGCAGGCGCCGGGAGCCGACATAGGAGAAGGCGAGCCCGTTGGCGTCGCCCGGCGTCGGATACGGATCCTGCCCGAGGATCACGACCTTCACCGCGGGCAGCGGCGTCAGCGCCAGGGCGGCGAAGATGTTGCCGGGCGCGGGCAAGACCTGCGCGCCGGCTGCGATCCGTTCGTCGACCCGTGCCGCCACGATATCCGCCGCGCCCTCCGCGAAGAACGGCAAGGCGAGCCACGGGGAAGCGCTTTGCCGGAACGCGGCGAGCGCTGCGGAGACGGTCGGTTCGGTCATCGGCCGATCAGGATGCGTTCGCCCTCGGTCACGGTGATCGGGGCGTGGCGGGCGACATAGTCGATCACCGCGGTGGCGACGAGCCCGCCATCCGTCGCGCCGATCAAGGTCCGCCCCCGAGCCAGCACGCCGTAGCCGTTTCCCCCCTCGTAGAGGAAGTTGTTGGCGGCGACCCGGTAGGTCCGGGCCGGGTCCAGCGGCGCATCGCCGACGCGGACGGAGACGATCCTGTCGCCCGCCGGCGCATCGGGATCGACGCGGACGGTCAGGCCCGAGACCTGCGCGAAGCGGCCGGCCGGGCGGCCGAGCTCGCGAAACCCCGCCTCCAGCAGCGCGCGGACCTGGGCGCCGGTGATCGCCACCGACACGATGGTGTTGCCGAACGGAAGCTCGGTGAGGATGTCGCGCCGCGTCAGCATCGTGCCGGCCGGGTACAGGCGGTCGCCGCGCACGCCGCCGCCGTTCATCACCGCGATGTCGGCGCCCGTCGCCTCCCGCAGCGCGTCGGCGACGAGGCTCCCGAAGCTCGCCTCGCGGGCGCGCACGGAGACGATGCGGCTGTCGAGCGGATAGGCGGTCTCGCCGACCGGCACGTCGAGCCGGCGCGACAGGTCGCCCTCGAGCTTGCGCACGAGGGTCAGCGTATCCGGATCGGGTGCGACGGTCGCCGAATCGTGGATTCGGAAGCTCGGCCGCCACGTCACTTGCCGCGTGCCGCCCGCCGTCGAGACGCTGGCGTGGATGTCGATGGCGGTGACGTAATGCGCGTCGCTGCTCGATTCCGCTAGCACGCGGCGCCCGTCGTACTGCACCACGAGGTCGTGGTCGTGCCCCGACAAAAGGATGTCGGCATGGCCCGCCGCCAGCATCGCGAGATCGGTCGCGCGCGCGGTGTGGACGATCGCCACGACGAGATCCGCGCCGTCGGCGCGCAGCGCCTCAGCCTGCGCGGCCAGCGTCTCCAGCTCGGGCCCGAAGCGTAGATCGCCGCTCTGGGATTTCTCCGGCGTCGCGGCCAACGCGATGCCGGTGACGCCGACGTGCAGGCCGCCGAGGGTGAGCATCTGCCGATCGCGCAGGCTCGGCAACGGCCGGCCGGACCCGTTCCGCAGGTTGGCGGCGAAGCACGGGAAGGCGGCGGCGGCCATGCGCTCGCGGAAGACGGCGGGCCCGAAATCGAATTCGTGGTTGCCGGGGACGAACACGTCCGGCGGGGCGAGGTTCAGCAGGTCGACGATGTGGGCGCCCTTGTCGAACCCCGACATCAGCGAGGGCGACAGGGTGTCGCCGGCATGGGCGTAGAGCACCGGGACACCGCGGTCGCGCTCGGCCTTCACGATCGCATTGAGCCGCGCGAACCCGCCGCGCCCGTCGACCTCGCCCATCAGGTAGACGTCGTTGACGAGGAGCAGCGTCAGCGTCGGCTCGGGCGCCGTTGGCTCGGTCGCGTTCGCGATGGCGGGCAGGCCGGCCGAAAGGCCGGCGCCGATGCCGAGACCGAAGGTCTGGCGGCGATTGGGGCGAGGCATGGCGTTGCGTCTTGGCGGAAAAGCCCAGCCTACCCCCGCCGACGTGACGCGCGCACGACGGTCCTTGGAGCATCTTCGCGCGCGGTGAAGCCCGGCCCGCCCGCAGACGATGTCCTAGCGGGCCGAGAAGGTCTCGCGCACCGCCTTGGCGTTGCGGCGGACCATCGGCCAGATCCAGGCGCCGGAAGCGAGGTAGGCCGCGGCCGGCATCGGCTTCAGCTCCTCGGCGAGGCGCTGGGCGAGGCCGGGCGCGCGGATCGGCACCGGCGGCGCATCGGTCTTGCGGTAGACCACCGTCGTGTCCTCGCGCCAGTAATTGGTGTCGGGCACGAGGCCGGCGCGGCGTGCGGTGAGGTCGAAGGTGTCGCGCACGAAGCCATGGACGTGGGCGAAGTGGAATCGCTCGTGCGGCGGCTTGCCGGTGGCGGCCATGTTCGGCACCGCGGCGTAGAGCACGCCGTCGGGCTTCAGCCAGCGTGCCAGCCGCTCCATCACGTCGGCCGGGTCGCGCAGGTGCTCCATGACGTGGTGCGTGGTGATCACGTCGAACGTGCCCGGTGCGAACTGGTCGTCGGCGGCGTCGTCCAGCACCTCGACGCCGTGCGTCGCGCGGGCATAGGCGGAATAGTCGCGGCCCGGCTCGACACCGATCGCCTCGCAGCCCCGAGCCCGGGCGGCGGCCAGGAACTCGCCCGATCCAGAGCCGAAATCGAGCAGGCGGGCGCCCGGCACCAGCTTCGGCGCGAGCAGTTCCGCCCGGAACGCCGCCTCGCGCGCCGAGCGCTTGAGATGGACCCGCGGCGGGCCGCCCGCGAAGGCGAGCTGGTAGTCGGCGCGGTAGGCGTGGGCGTAGTAATCCGCCAGCTCGGCCGGCGTCGGCATCGGGTCGGTGCGGATCAGGCCGCATTCGGCGCAGGCGATCGACTTCAGCGTCTTCAGGCGTCGATCGGTCTCCGCCACGGTGACGCTCTCCGTCGAGCCGCACAGATTGCAGGCCGTGGGCGCCCCCGTGTAGGGGTAGCCGGTGAACGGCATGAAGTGGTTCAGGAAGTAGCGGGGAGACTGCATGTCGCGCTCTCGTCGGCCGGACCTTCGCTGGCAGGCTTCGTGCTCTAGTTAGATATCCGATCCCGCACAACAGCACCGCCGTCATGCGGGCGCGCGGCCTCAACGTCGCCGCGCGCCCGGCGGCCCAGGACAGGAAGCGGCCGCCATGGCCGAGAACCTCACCATGAACGAACGCGTCGAACCGGCGTCCCTGTCGGCCGTCTCCACCGTCGAGCCGAGCCGTGCGGCCGGCGCGGGCACCCTTCCGGCCGATCACCCCACGGTCCGCTGGGGCCGTGTCGGCGTGCTGCTGATGAACCTCGGCACGCCGGAGGGCACGAGCTACTGGCCGATGCGCCGCTACCTCAAGGAGTTCCTGTCCGACCGCCGGGTGATCGAGGTGCCGCGCCTGATCTGGTGGCCGCTGCTCAACCTGATCATCCTGACCAAGCGTCCCGGCCCGAAGGGCAAGGACTACGCGAGCGTGTGGAACAACGAGCGCGACGAGGGCCCGCTCAAGACCATCACCCGCGGCCAGGCCGAGCGCCTGCAGGCGATGATGGGCGACAAGGTCGTGGTCGACTGGGCGATGCGCTACGGCAAGCCCGAGGTCGCCCTGCGGATCCAGGCCCTGCTCGATCAGGGCTGCGACCGCATCCTGCTGGTGCCGCTCTACCCGCAATACGCCGCCGCGACCTCGGCCACCGCCTGCGACCAGGCGTTCAAGGCGCTGATGCAGATGCGCTGGCAGCCGACCGTGCGGGTCTCGGCGCCGTACCACGACGACCCCGTCTACATCCGTGCGATGGCCGATTCGATCCGCGAGGGGCTGGCCAAGCTCGATTTCGAGCCGGAGGTGATCCTCACCTCGTTCCACGGCGTGCCGAAGAGCTACCTGCTCAAGGGCGACCCCTATCACTGCCAGTGCGTGAAGACCGGCCGCCTGATCCGCGAAGAGCTCGGCTTCTCGACCGAGCGGATGCGGACGACCTTCCAGTCGCGCTTCGGCAACGAGGAGTGGCTCAAGCCCTACACCGACGAGACCGTGCAGACGCTCGCGAAATCCGGTGTGAAGCGCATAGCGATCGTCGCGCCGGGCTTCACCGCCGACTGCCTGGAGACGCTGGAAGAGCTCGACGGCGAAAACCGGCACTACTTCGAGGACAACGGCGGCGAGCGCTTCGCCTACATTCCCTGCCTCAACGACAGCGACCTCGGCATGAAGGTGATCGAGACCGTGGTGCGGCGGGAGCTGCAGGGCTGGGTCTGATCACCCGTATCGACCCGCACGACATCTTGCGAAGCCCCGGCGCCGGGCTATCATCCAGCTCTCGATGCCGGGCGGCCCGGATCAGCAAGGGTGATGAGATGGCGTTCTTCATCGGGATCGCGTGTCCCTGGCTGGTCGTCGCGGTGCTCGACATCCTGGCATCGCGCCGGCGCACCGACGAGCTGGCTGCACTCGGGATCGTCGGTGCCGCCCGCCCGGCGACCTCCTCCTACCTGACGCCCGACGTGAAGTGAGGCCGCGCTCGGTTCGGCGTCGACCGGGGGGCCGGCGCGCGTCGCCCCCTAGGCGCGCGTGACCGAGAGACCGGCCTCGAAGCCGTGCTCGCGGACGGTCTGCGCCTTCGGGAGCATGTCGCGAAGCTCTCGCACTTGGCTGGAGAGGTCGGCGTCGTTCGCCGGCTGGAACCAGCGATAGGTGCCCTTGCCGGCCCGCTTCGCCTCGTAGAGGGCCTGATCGGCTTCCGGCAGGAGGAGCATCGGGTCGGTGTCCGCGTCGCGCCGGGTCGCGATGCCGATGCTGAGGCCGACCCGGACGACCAACCCCGTCGGCAAGGCGTAGGGTCATGCCACCTCGGCGATCAGGCGGGTCGCGATCGCCGCGATCGTGCGCTCGTCGTCGGCATGGACCAGGATCGCGAACTCGTCGCCGCCGAGCCGCGCGACGTCGGCGGGATCCGGCACGCAGCCGCGGATCTGTTCGCCGACGGCCGTCAGGAGCGCATCGCCCGCCGGATGCCCGTGCTGGTCGTTCACCGCCTTGAAGCCGTCGAGGTCGAGGAAGAGCACCGAAGCGTTCCGCTCGGCCGCCTTGAGGCGCGCTTTGAAGGAGCTGCGGTTCGGCAGGCCGGTCAGGCTGCAGTGAAGGGCGAGGTGGCTGCTTTCCTGCTGGGCCATCAGCATCTTGAGGTAATCGATGTGGAGTTCTCGGTTGATGCTGATCGTTCCCCATAGATAAAGCGGGGCGATGAGCGCGATCGGCCACAGCCACGGCTCCGGCCCCATCGCAGCGCCGGCCGCGTAGGGCACGATGATCAGGACCATCTGCAGCTTGACCATGCGCGGCGAGCCGGGATTGCGCGCGCACATCGCCCCGACGATCCCGGTCGACAGCATGGTGCCGAACACCGCCAGGACGGGATCGCCCAAGCTCATGCAGAGGAAGGCGCCGACGCCGATCTGCGCGCACCACAGCACGCTGCCGGCGATGAAGGCATCGACGACGAGGGTGTCCCTCGGACGGCGGAGCGAGGGATCTCGGAGGATCCGCATCAACCGGCCGATGACGGCGAAACGGAACAGGACCAGGATCGTATCGACGGCCGCCCAGGCGAAGAATGCCGGGATCGGGTTCCGGTACAGCAGGATCGCGATGATGATCAGCCCGACGAGGGAGCCGGAGATCAGCGAGGACATTCGCCGGAACAACGTCCGCCGCAGCCCGTCGCTGATCTCGACGCAGACCGGCGCCGCGGTCTCGGTGAGCCAGATCATCGGTGCCAAGCGGGGCTTCAGCAGAACCTGCTCCGACGGCATCGCGATGATTTTCCTGCCGCCCCGCTCGTTGGGCACTCTTTCACACGATCCTTGCGCAAATGTTGATCCTTAGGCTCAAATTCCGTGCATGAGCGGTCCATCATCACATCTCAGACGCCGCGAGCCGCGCCGAAGCCCGCGGCTGCCACGCTTCGGCGCGAGCGAACGTCGGGCGGCCGCCGCGGTCAGGGCTTCTTCGGCTCCTCGGAGGCCGGGGCCGGCGCGGCGATCGGCTTGCCGTTCTCGTCGAAGCGCTCGACCTTGGCGTCGGCGCGGAGCTTCAGGATCAGATCCTGCTGCGCCTTGCGGATCAGCGCCTGATCGATCTGCTCCTTCAGCTCGTCGAAGGTCGGCACGGGCTTGTTGCGCTTCTCCTCGACCTTGATCACGTGCCAGCCGAACTGGGACTTGACCGGATCGGAAACCTGCCCGGGCTGCAGCTTGAAGGCGGCGTCGGCGAATTCCTTCACCATCCGGTCCTTCGAGAACCAGCCGAGGTCGCCGCCCTCGGCCTTCGAGCCGGCATCCTTGGTGGTCTCGGCGGCGACCTTGGCGAAGTCCTCGCCGCCCTTGATCCGCGCGGCGATCTTCTTCGCCTCGGCCTCGTTCTCCACGAGGATGTGGCGGGCGTGGATCTCCTCCTCTGGCTTCATCAGCTTGGCGGACTGGTCGTAGAGCGCGTGGGCCGCCTCGGGCGTCGCCGCCTTCTTGGCCTCGCGCTCCAGGTACTCGTCGAGGAGGAGCTTGTCGCGGAAGTAGGCGAGCTTGCGCTTGAAGTCCGGCGTGTCGCCGATCTTGGCGGCGTCCGCCGCCTGCGCGCCGACCTTGAGGTCGAGCATGTAGTCGACCAGCAGGCCCTTCTTCTGCGCATCGTCGACGCCCGGCAGCGACAGGGCCGGATCCTCGGCCGCCACCGCGATGTCGCCGGCGGTGACCGGGATCCCGTTCACCTTGGCGACGACGCTGTCGGGCGAGGGCAGCACCGCGGCGGCGACGGAGGGCTGCGCCGCCGGGGTCGGCGTCTGCGCGGAGGCGGTGCCGCCGAGCGCGAGCGCCAGGGCGAGCGCGCTCGCGCCGCGGAGGGTCTGGGTCTTCGACATGGCGTTGGCGTTCCTGGACGGTTCCGCCCCGACCCGTCGCGGCACGGCGCCGGACGGTCTCGCACGGGGCTTCGAGGAAGCGGCATCGCAGCCGCGGGAATCGGCGAGACAGGTGGCTCGCGTCGCACGCAAAGGCAAGGCGCAAGGGATGACGGAAATGAGGTCGCAGGAGCACGGCGCAGATGAGGAAAGGATGCGCGCGCGGTCCATCGCCGTCGCGTCCGCCCGTCCTCGCCCGTCACGGGGAAAGCATTCCGTTGACTCCGTTTCTTGAACCTTCGTGAACGCGCGCCGGCACAGGCTTGCCGGATCGACGGAGGGGCGGATGCGCAGGATCTCGCAGATCGGATGGATCGTGCTCGCGGCTTCGACCGCTTTCGCGTTCGCGGCGACGCCGTCCTCCGCCGAGGCACGCGGGTTCCGCCTGCGCCTGGGAATCGGCAGCGCGTCCGCCGCGGCTCCGGTCCCGCCGCGCGCGACCGAGCGCATCGCGAGCGCTGGCGTTCCCCTGCCGATCGCACCGCCTCGCGCAACGGAGCCGGCGTCGCCACGGACGGAGCCGTGGACGCAGGCACGGGAGACGGTGCGCGGGCTGACGCCCGTCGCCGTCGCGCCCGTCGCCGTCGCGCCGATCGCGGAGCGTGCGAAGCCGTCGCCGCATCCGGTGCGGGTCGCCGGCCCGTGGTGCCCGTCGGACCGCATCGTCGGCGCCGGCGTGGGGTTCTGCGAAGTCAACTGACGCCGCGGGCGACGGCCGCCCGCGAACGGGCCGCGCGAGGCGGCACCGATTCGGATCCGGGCCGAAGCGCCTCTGCGCAGCCCATCGCGCGCCGGCCTCTTTTAGATGCGGCCCGCGATATTTACCTCTATAAGCCCGGCCAACTCAGCCAAGGCCAGCCGTCTGCGGGAGATCGCCGACGGGCTTTCCCGTTTGCAGGTTCACGATGCTCGGTGCCCTCGCCAAGAAGATTTTCGGCTCGTCGAACGACCGGCGCGTGAAGGGCTATCGTCCCCGCGTCGCGGCGATCAACGAGCTCGAAGCCGAGATCCAGGTGCTGTCGGACGACGCCCTGCGCGCCCGCACCGACATGCTGAAGGCCGAGCTCGCGGCCGGCAAGAGCCTCGACGACATCCTCGTTCCCGCCTTCGCCACCGTGCGCGAGGCGGCCAAGCGCGTGTTCGGCCAGCGCCACTTCGACGTGCAGTTGATCGGCGGCATGGTGCTGCACGAGGGCGGCATCGCCGAGATGAAGACCGGCGAGGGCAAGACGCTGGTGGCGACGCTGCCGGTCTACCTCAACGCGCTGTCGGGCAAGGGCGTCCACGTCGTGACCGTCAACGACTACCTCGCCGCCCGCGACGCGGAGTGGATGGGGCAGGTCTACCGCTTCCTCGGGCTGACCGTCGGCACGATCGTGCACGGCCTCGACGACGAGCAGCGCAAGGAAGCCTACGCCTGCGACATCACCTACGGGACGAACAACGAGTACGGCTTCGACTACCTGCGCGACAACATGAAGTACGAGATGTCCCAGCTGGCGCAGCGGGGGCACAACTTCGCGATCGTCGACGAGGTCGACTCGATCCTGATCGACGAGGCGCGCACGCCGCTGATCATCTCCGGCCCCGTCGACGACCGCTCAGAGCTCTACGTCACCGTCGACGCGCTGATGCCGATGCTGGTGCCCTCGCACTACGACCTCGACGAGAAGCAGCGCACCGTCTCGCTGACCGAGGAGGGCAACGAGTTCATCGAGGACGCGCTGCGCGACGCCGGCATCCTCAAGGACGGCGACCTCTACGACGGCCACAACGTCACCATCGTCCACCACGTGAACCAGGCGCTGCGCGCCCACACGCTGTTCACCCGGGACAAGGACTACATCGTCAAGAACGACGAGGTGGTGATCATCGACGAGTTCACCGGCCGCATGATGCAGGGCCGGCGCTACTCGGAGGGCCTGCACCAGGCTCTCGAGGCGAAGGAGCGGGTGACGATCCAGCCCGAGAACCAGACGCTGGCCTCGATCACCTTCCAGAACTTCTTCCGCCTCTACGACAAGCTCGCGGGCATGACCGGCACGGCCTCGACCGAGGCCGACGAGTTCGCCGAGATCTACAAGCTCGAGGTCGTCGACATCCCGACCAACAAGGAGGTCGAGCGCGTCGACGAGGACGACCAGGTCTACCGCACCGTCGAGGAGAAGTACGCCGGCATCATCGAGGAGATCGAGACGGCGCATGCGCGCCACCAGCCGATCCTGGTCGGCACCGGCTCGATCGAGAAGTCCGAGCTGATCGCCGAGCTGCTCAAGAAGGCCGGCTTCACCCTGCTCGACTATTCCGATCCGAATGCGCTCACCGACGTCTACGCCGCCGCGCGCGAGGGCCGCGTCACCAAGCGCTTCGCGGTGCTGAACGCCCGCTTCCACGAGCAGGAGGCCTACATCGTCGCCGAGGCCGGCGTGCCCGGCGCGATCACCATCGCCACCAACATGGCCGGTCGCGGAACCGACATCAAGCTCGGCGGCAACGTCGAGATGCGCGTCGAGAAGGAGCTCGCCGGCCTCGAGGACGGCCCCGAGCGCGACGCCAAGGTCGCCGCGATCAAGGCCGAGATCGCCGAGAACCGCACCAAGGTGCTGGCGTCGGGCGAGCCGGCCGATCCGGAAGCCGGCCGCAAGAAGGCGCTGCCGGGCGGCCTTTACATCATCGGCACCGAGCGCCACGAATCGCGCCGCATCGACAACCAGCTCCGCGGCCGCTCGGGCCGCCAGGGCGATCCCGGCCGCTCGAAGTTCTTCCTGTCGCTGCAGGACGACCTGATGCGCATCTTCGGCTCCGACCGCATGGACGGGATGCTGCAGAAGCTCGGCCTCGAGCAGGGCGAGGCGATCATCCACCCGTGGATCAACAAGGCGATCGAGAAGGCGCAGCAGAAGGTCGAGGCGCGCAACTTCGACATGCGCAAGAACGTGCTCAAGTACGACAACGTCATGAACGACCAGCGCAAGGTCGTGTTCGAGCAGCGCCGCGACTTCATGGGCCAGGACAGCGTGTCCGAGACCGTCGAGGAGATGCGCCAGGCCACGATCGACGACCTCGTCGCGACCCATATTCCCGAGAACGCCTACGCCGAGCAGTGGGACGTCGCCGGCCTCCGCGAGCGCGTGACGGAGATCCTCAACCTCGACGAGCCGATCGAGGATTGGGCCAAGGAAGAGGGCATCGCCGACGAGGAGATGCGCGAGCGCCTGAAGAAGGCCGCCGACACCGCCTACGCCGCCCGCGCCGAGAAGAACGGTGCCGAGGTGACGACCTACATCGAGAAGCAGGTGCTCCTGCAGACCCTCGATCACCTCTGGCGCGAGCACCTCGTGACGCTCGACCACCTGCGCCAGGTGATCGGCTGGCGCGGCTTCGCCCAGCGCGACCCGCTGAACGAGTACAAGTCCGAGGCCTTCGACCTGTTCAACGGCCTCGTCACGCAGCTGCGCGAGCAGGTCACCAGCCAGCTCTCGCGCGTCGAGATCATGTTCCAGGAGCCGGAAGCCCAGGCGAACCCGTTCGGGTTATCCCCCGGCCTGCCGCAGATGTTCGCCCAGCACCTCGATCCGGTCACCGGCGAGAACGAGATGGACTATGCCGGCCGCGGCACCGGGAGCGACGGCGGCGGCGGGCCGGCCTACGGCTACGCCGCCCAGGGGCTGTCGGCCGACGGGGCCGTGCTGGAGCGCGACCCCGACGACGCGACCACCTGGGGCCGGGTCGGCCGCAACGAGCCCTGCCCCTGCGGCTCGGGCAAGAAGTTCAAGCACTGCCACGGCAGCTTCACGGCCTGAGCGCCTGCTCTCGTCACGGCGCTCCCGTCCGTTGGGTTCTCGTTCAGGGGCGCTCCACCCGCCCCGTCATCCCGGGGCGCTGAAAGGCGGGCCCGGGATGACTTGGGATGGGATGTGCGGGCGACGTTTCGTTCGGCCTCGATCGATGGTCGGCGGACGGTCGCCATCGCGAGAACCGGTGCGCCGCGGGATCCATCATCCATGACGACCGTCTTCATCGCGGGCGCCGGCACCGAGATCGGCAAGACCTACGTCACCGCGGCGATCGTGCGGCGCCTGCGCGCCGACGGACGCGACGTGCGGGCGCTGAAGCCCGTCGCAAGCGGCGTGCCGCCGATGGGCGACCCGGATTTTGCCGGCAGCGATACGGCGCAGCTTCTGGCGGCCCAGGGGATCGCAGTCACGGCCGCCGCCGTCGCGGCCTGCTCGCCGTGGCGCTTCGCGGCGCCGCTCGCCCCCGACCAGGCGGCGGCTCTCGAGGGCCAAGCGCCCGTCCTCGAGGACATCGTCACGTGGTGCCTGGAGCGGATGGAGGCCGCGACGGGCACGCTGATCGTCGAGGGCGTCGGCGGCCTGATGAGCCCGGTGACCCAGGAGGCGACCGGCCTCGGCTGGCTGTGGTCGCTCGCCTGCCCGGCGATCCTCGTCTCGGGCAGCTATCTGGGGGCGATCAGCCACGCCCTGACGGCCTACGAGACCTGCCGGGCGGCCGACATCCCGGTCCTCGCCATCGTCGTCAACGAGAGCACCGGCGCGCCGACGCCGCCCGAGACGGTCGCCGAGGCGATCGCGCGCCACGCCGAGGTGCCGGTGATCGTCATCGCCCGGGATGCGCCCTGCCCGGATGCGCTCGCCGCCCTGATCTGACGTCGGGCCGACACACATTGACGCGATCGTCGGCGGCGATGCACGGTTCCGATGGACGGGCGCCGGGCGCCTGCTAGCGTCGCGCCGCGAAACGACGAGGGCGGGGCGTTCTGTGAGTGAAAGTCATGTCCGTGCGGAGGGGGGCGCCGAGCCCGCCGCCGCACGAAGGTTCCGCCCGGCCCTGCTGCTTGGGGCGCTCGGGGTCGTCTACGGCGACATCGGCACCAGCCCGCTCTACGCCTACAAGGAGGCGGTGCGGGCCGCCAGCGGCGGCGGCAACGCCGACCCCATCGCGGTGGTCGGCGCGGTCTCGCTGATCCTGTGGGCGCTGATCCTGATCGTCTCGCTGAAATACGCGGTGCTGATCCTGCGCGCCGACAATGCCGGCGAGGGCGGCATCGTCGCGATGCTGGCGCTGCTGGGCGCGCGCCATGCGAAGCCGCGCTCGTGGAAGGCGCTGCTGCTCGTCGTCGGGCTGATCGGCGCGGCGCTTCTCTACGGCGACGGCGCGATCACCCCGGCGATCTCGGTGCTCTCGGCGATCGAGGGCCTGAAGGTCGATGCGCCGGCGCTCGGCCGCTACGTCGTGCCGATCACGATCGCGATCCTCGTCGCCCTGTTCCTGGTGCAGAGCAAGGGCGTCGCCTTCATCGGGCGGATCTTCGGGCCGGTAATGCTGCTGTGGTTCGTCGTCCTCACGCTGATGGGGATCGGCGGCATTCTGCACAAGCCGGAGATCCTGCAGGCGGCGAACCCCCTGAAGGCGGTGGAATTCCTGCTCCATGCCGGCTGGCACGTGAGCTTCGCGATGCTGGGCGCGGCCTTCCTCGCGGTCACCGGCGGCGAGGCGATGTATGCAGACCTCGGGCATTTCGGCGCCCGGCCGATCCGCGTGGCGTGGTTCGCCCTGGTGCTGCCGGCCCTGGTGATCAACTATTTCGGCCAGGGCGCGCTGCTGCTGGCCTCGCCGGACGCGATCGAGAACCCGTTCTACCGGCTCGCGCCGGGCTGGGCGCATTACCCGCTGATCGGGCTGGCGACGATGGCGACGGTGATCGCCTCGCAGGCGATCATCTCGGGTGTGTTCTCGCTGACCCAGCAATCGGTCCAGCTCGGCTTCCTGCCGCCGATGCACATCGTCCAGACCGCCTCGGAGGAGCGTGGGCAGATCTACGTGCCGGCAGTGAACTGGCTCCTCGCCGCCGCCACCATCGCCGCCGTCGTGATTTTCGAATCGTCCGACGCGCTCGCCGGCGCCTACGGCATTGCCGTGTCGCTGCTGATGGCGATCACCACGCTGCTCGCCGCGCTGATCGCCCACCGATGGGGCTACAACCTCGTGGCGATCCTGGCGGTGAACGGCTTCTTCCTGCTGATCGACCTCGTCTTCCTTGGGGCCAACAGCGTGAAGCTGTTCGAGGGCGGCTGGTTTCCGCTGGTGCTCGCCGGCTTCGTCGCGCTGATGATGCTGACGTGGCGCAGGGGCAACCAGCTGGTCGAGGAGGCGCGGGTCGGCCTGCGCCAGCCGGAGGACGTGTTCCTGGCCTCGCTCCAGCACCAGGACCTGGTGCGGGTCCGCGGAACCGGCGTGTTCCTGTCGGCGGCGATGCACGGCATCCCGATGCACCTGTCGCGGTTCGTCGAGCGCAGCCACGCCCTGCCGGAGCGGGTGATGATCGTCTCCGCCCAGTACGAGGAGACCCCGACCGTGCCGCGCGAGGAGCGCAGCCACGTCACGATCCTCGCGCCCGACTTCTACCGGGTGACCCTGCGCTACGGCTTCATGGAGGAGGCCTCGATCCCCGATGGGCTGGCCTGCGCCGTCGAGCACCGCCGCCTGCCGCCGCAGATGCTCGACGACCTCACGGTCTTCATCGGCCACGAGACCATCATCCCGAAGAACGACAACCGCGGGATGCAGCCCTGGCGCGAGAGCCTCTACGCCTTCATGCAGCGCAACGCCGAGCGCACCGGCGCCTTCTTCGGCGTGCCGACGCGGCAGGTGGTGGAGGTGGGGACCGAGATCGAGATCTAGAAGCAGCTCCGCGCGCCGGTGCCGAAGCGTCCCGCCGGGCGGCCTCATCCCCCCCGCCGGATCGAGACGTCGGGCCGCGTATCGGGCCCGACCCGAGCGTCGGGCGATCACGCTTTCGCGCGTGGCGGGGGCATTTGGAACCATCATGGGCGCTTGCCGTTCGGACATCCCGACAGCGTTCGGTCACGCTTCGCGGCGTCGTCGCGAGGCCGGGCCGGGATCGCTGAGCACACAGGGAGCGTCCCGATGAGCAGCACCACGGACAAGATCAAGGGCCTCGCCAACGAGGCGGTCGGCAACGTCAAGCAGGGTGTCGGCAACGTCACCGGCAACGAGAAGCTGCAGGCCGAGGGCAAGGCGCAGGAGCTGAAGGGCGAAGCCCAGAAGACCGTCGGCGACGCCAAGGACGGCGTGAAGGGCGCGGCCCAGAAGGCCGCCGACGCCGTCAAGAAGATCTGATCCGTCCAGCGCTCGGCACTGGGGCGGCTGCGAGCCGGCCCCGGTGCCCATCCGCGAAGGCCGGCGCTGCCGGCCTTCGGATCACGATGCGAGGGACGAGATCATGAACCGGGATCGATTCGAAGGCGGCGTGCGCAACCTGCGCGGCCGCGCCAAGACCGCGATGGGTGCAGTCGGCGGGGATGCCGGACGCCAGCTCGACGGTGCCGTCGACCAGGCCGCGGGCGTTGCGCAGAACGCCTACGGCCATGCGCGCGAGACCGCGCGGGACTGGCGTCGCGACGGTGAGCATTTCATCGACGAAGCGAGCGAGCGCGGCCGCGCCATCGCCGACGAGGCCGTGAGCCGCGGACGTCATTACCGCGGCCGGGCGGAGCACCATGGCCGCCACGTCGCGAAGCGCGCCGAGGAGAACAAGGGCGCTACCCTGGCGATCGTCGCAGCCGCTGCATTCGGCCTTGGTTGGCTCCTGCGGAGCGATCGCTGATCCATTCGGCCACGGGCGGTACGCGCCTGCAGGATGCGACGTTCAAGATCGTCGTTTCGTCGCCCGCCCGGCGCGTGCGACCGGTAAAAATGGTCTAAGGAACGGCGGACCGGGGGTGGCGATGCCCCCGAGCCCGCAGGCCCCACAGACCGAGACGAGGCGATGACCGGCTCCAGCATTCCGAACACCGTCCTGCTGACCCCGTCCCTGACGCGGCCCGCTTCGCAGTTGGTCACCATCTTCGGCGGCTCGGGCTTCCTCGGCCGGCACGTGGTTCGGGCGCTGGCCAAGCGCGGCTACCGCATCCGGGTCGCCGTCCGCCGTCCCGATCTCGCCCTGTTCCTGCAGCCGCTCGGGAAGGTCGGCCAGATCATCGCCGTGCAGGCGAACCTGCGATACCCCGATTCGGTCGTGCGGGCGGTCGAGGGTGCGGACGTGGTGATCAACCTCGTCGGCATCCTTCAGGAAACCGGCGCCCAAAGCTTCTCGCGCCTCCAGGCCGAAGGCCCCGGCTTGATCGCGCGGGCGGCGGCCAAGGTCGGCGCCGCGATGATCCACGTGTCCGCGATCGGCGCCGACCCGAACTCCGAATCGCGCTATGCCCGCACCAAGGCCGAGGGCGAGGCCGCGGTGTTCGCCGCACGTCCCGACGCCGTCGTGTTCCGGCCCTCCCTGGTCTTCGGGCCGGGCGACAGCTTCTTCAACCGCTTCGCCAGCCTCGCCCGGTTCCTGCCGGTGCTGCCGCTGGCCGGGGCCGAGTCGCGCTTCCAGCCCGTCTTCGTCGGCGACGTCGCCGAGGCGATCGCGCTGGCCGCCGACGGACGCGTGCCCGGCGGCAAGGTCTACGAGCTCGGCGGACCCGAGGTCGCGACGCTGGATCACCTCGTGCGCTACATGCTCGACACGACGATGCGCAAGCGCATGGTGGTGTCGCTGCCGCTGCCGATCGCCAAGATCCAGGCCCGTGCCATGGAGATCGCCGACACCCTGACCTTCGGGCTGCTGCCGGCCGACCTTAAGCTCACCCGCGATCAGGTCGTTCTGCTGCAGAGCGACAACGTCGTCTCGGAGGCCGCCAAGGCGGAGGGCCGCAGCTTCGAGGGGCTCGGCATCCAGCCGACCGCCGCCGAGGCGGTGGTGCCAGGCTATCTCTGGCGCTTCCGAGCCGCCGGGCAGTTCGCCAAGGGCCGCGGCACCGAGGAGCAGGCCGAGATACCCGACTCGATCGCGCCGACCCCGATGGGCGAGGGCTCGCAGCACCGTCCGATGCGGGCGTCCGGTCCGGCGATCGGGGCCGACGCCGGCGGCTCGCCCGGCATGGGCCGGCGCTGGGGCAGCCGGAGCTAGGCCGCTACCGGAGCCGTCCCTGCAGGGCGGGGGCCGGCAGGCGGTGCGCCAGCCGCTTGTGGACGTGGACCATCAGCGCGATGCCGAACAGCGGCGTCAGCAGGTTGAGCACCGGGACAACCATCATCCCGGCCAGCAGGCAGCCCACCGCGATCGTCGTGCCCGAGAACGTCCGGCGCATCGCGCCGGCCTCCGCCAGCGGTCGGTAGCGGGCCGCGGCCATCTCGAAGTACTCGCGCGACAGCAGGTAGGCGTTGGCGGCGAAGAAGGCCGCCAGCCCGATCACCGGCACGAAGAAGATGATCAGCGCAGCAAGGTTCACCAGCAGGGTCAGGCCGGCGAAGCGCAGGGCGTAGAGCATCGCTGCGCCCCACGGCATCGGGCGGCCGGGCGGGTCGTCGGGGAAGTCGGTGCGCTCGACGATCTCGGCGGCGTCGTCGAGGAAGAACCCCGCCACCAGGATCGAGACCGCGGGCATCAGGTAGGCCAGCGCGACGAACAGCCCGAACCCGGCCAGGAAGTAGGCGAGGCTGTCGAGGATGGGGTAGGATTGCGAGATGTGGTGGCTCGCCTGGAACCACTGGATCAACCGCGTCAGCCCGAACCAGGCCAGCGCCAGGATGCCGAGCGTCAACCCGAGCGACTTCCACAGGATCGCACGGAGCGGCGGGGAGAAGGTCTGGCGCAGGGCCGCGAGCGCCGCCTGGATGAGCATGCCGTGATCCCGTCTCCCGCCGCCGATCGGCGCATCGCGGTTGTGGTGTCCCGATCCGTCCGCCGCAAGAGCACCGCTTGCGTCTCGTCTGCCTCGGGCCGGCGGGTTGGCCGAAACGCGCGACGGACCCGGAATGCAAACGACGAGAAGGATCGCGATCCGCGCAATGACCTCGATGCACGAGACGACACCCCCGCATGCCCGGTTCCGGCCGAGCGTCGCGCCCAGGCTCGCCCCGCTGCCCGCGGACCCGGACGTGATCGTGGTCGGCGCGGGCGCTGCCGGGATCGCCGCCGCGCGGACGCTGGTCGCCGCCGGCCTGTCCGTCGCGGTGCTCGAGGCGCGCGACCGCGTCGGCGGGCGCACGGTCGCGACGATGCTGCGCGGCCATGCGGTCGACCTCGGGGCGCACTGGCTTCACGCGGGCCCGATCAACCCCCTCGTCCAATTGGGCTTCGAGCGCGGCGAGCCCCTGCGCCGGGCAGCCCAGGAAGGCCACGTCTGGGTCGGGCGTCGCCCCGGGCGCCCGTCCGAGGTCGCGGCCTCCGCCCGGGCCTTCGACCGCGCCGACCGGGCGATGCATGCAGGCGCCGCCGCGGGCGGGCCGGACCGCGCGGCGGCGAGCGCCCTGCCCCGCGGCCTCGGCCCCTGGGGCGCCCGCGTCGCGCTGGTCCACGGTCTGGTGTCCGGACGGCCGCTGGAGGAGGTCTCGCTCCAGGATTTCCCGAGCATGGAATACGGCGACAACTACTTCGTCGCCGGCGGCTACGGCGGCTACCTCGGGCGGCTGGCCCAGGGGTTGCCGATCGCGCTCGACTGCCCCGTCGCCGGTATCGACTGGACGGGAGCCGGCGTTCGCGTCGCCACCGCGGACGGGCGGACGCTGAAGGCCCGCGCCGTGATCGTGACGGTGCCGATGATGGTGCTGCGCGACAGCGTCGCCTTCTCGCCGGCCCTGCCCGCGCCGATCCGTGCCGCGATCGACGGGTTCCGGGTCGGCATCTACGAGCACGCGGTGCTGCACTGGCCGTCGAGCCCGTTTCGCGGGCGGGACCGTCTCGCAAGCCTCGTCGGCGGACGCTTCAGCCCGCCGGGCCTGCTCACCCGCATCGACGGGACGCCGTTCCACTATTTCGAGCTCGACTCGGTCGGGGCCGCCGAGATCGATGCCGCCGGCGCCGGCGAGGACGGTCTGCGCCGCCGCGTGCGCGCGACGCTGGCCGATCATTTCGGCGCCCGCCGCCTCCACGACCTGTCGATCCCCGCCGTGAGCGAATGGCGCCGCGATCCCTGGTCGCGCGGCTCCTGGGCGTCGGTGCCGCCGGGCCACGCCGGCGCGCGCCGAACGCTGCACGCGGCGGTCGGCGAGCGGATCTGGTTCGCCGGCGAGGCGCTGTCGCGCGAGCAGTGGGGCACGACCGGGGGCGCCTATGCCGAGGGTGTGCGGGCGGCCGACGCCGTGGCGGAGCGTATCCGGATGGGCACAGCCGCGTGACGGGATGAGGCGGCGGCGCCGGATCGTCTTGCGGTCGAGCCTGAAACGCGATGCATCAGGGGACGGATGATCGCGATGCGGGAAGAGGCCGTCTGATGAATTGGGTCGAGGGCATCGGCTATCTCGGGACGGCGCTGACCATTTCGGCCTCGGCGATGAGCACGATGATCCCGCTGCGGATCATCTCGCTCGTGGCGAGCGCCGCGGTCATCACCTACGGCCTGCTGATCGGTAGCATGCCGGTGGTGCTGACGGAGGCGATCCAGATCCCGTTCAACGCCTGGCGGCTCTGGCAGATGGTCCGGCTGGTGCGCGACGTGGAGAAGGCCGCCGACGGCGACCTCTCCCTCGACTGGCTGAAGCCCTACGGCACCGAGCGGGCCTTCGCGGCCGGGGCATCGCTGTTCGCCAAGGGCGAGGCGGCGACGACGATGTACTACGTCGAGGCCGGCTGCTTCCGCATCCCGGAATACGGGATCGAGGTGCGGGCCGGCGGCATCGTCGGCGAGCTCGGCCTGCTCTCGCCGGGCAACAGGCGCACGGCCTCACTGGTCTGCACCGAGGCCGGCCGGGCGCTGGAAGTGCCTTATTCCGCGGTCAAGCAGCTCTACTACCAGAACCCGGAATTCGGCTTCAGCTTCCTGAAACTCACAAGCGAAAGGCTGTTCCAGAGCGCCGATGCGCGGGTCGCGGTGAGCGGCGACGTGGCCTGATCCGCGTCCGATCGGAGCGACCTTCGAGGATTCCGCGAGGCCGCCTCTAGGTGCGTCGTCCGAGAAGGCCGTGCAAGACCGCCCGCACGGCCGATTCCGGGGGCGGCGGGGCGGCCCAATCGGGGACCGGCCCCTCGTGAAGGTGCCAGTCGCGGGACTGGAACCGGTCGCCGGCTCCTCCGATCAGGCCGAGCCCGACGCACGGACGATGCTGCCCGGTGCCGATGCGGCCGGCGGCCCAGACGCGCTGCCACCGATCGCGGACCGTCAGGTCGGCATCGCACCAGCCGAGGCGCTCGCGGCCCATCACGGCGAAGATGCGCTCGGGCGACGCCCCCGCCGGGATCCGGACCCAGGCGGAGGCCGCGTTACGGCGCTCATCATCCCCATGCCGTGTCCCGATCCCGGCTCAGAGCATGCTGGGCAGGATCCGATCCGGCGGGCGGTGGCCGTCCATGAAGGTCTTGATGTTGATGATGACCTTCTCGCCCATGTCGATCCGGCTCTCGAACGTGGCCGAGCCCATATGCGGCAGCAGCACGACCTTGCCGGACTTGGCGAGCTTGATCAGGCGCGGGCTCACCGCGGGCTCCTGCTCGAACACGTCGAGGCCGGCCGCCGAGATCTCGCCGGCCTCGATCAGGCGGGCGAGCGCGTTCTCGTCGATCACCTCGCCGCGGGCGGTGTTCACGACGATCGCCTCGGGCTTGAGCAGCTTGAGGCGGCGGGCCGAAAGCAGATGGTAGGTGGCGGGCGTGTGCGGGCAATTCACCGACACGATGTCGACGCGCGCCAGCATCTGGTCGAGCGATTCCCAGTAGGTCGCCTCAAGCCCGGCCTCGATCGCGGCCGGGACCCGGCGGCGGTTGTGGTAGTGGATCTGCAGGCCGAACGCCTTGGCGCGGCGGGCGAGCGCCTGCCCGATCCGGCCCATGCCGACGATGCCGAGGCGCTTGCCGGTGATGCGGCGCCCGAGCATCCAGGTCGGCGACCAGCCCGTGGTCCAGTCGTCGTCCGGAATGATGCGCGCGCCCTCGGGCACCCGCCGCGCGACGGCGAGGATCAGCGCCATGGTCATGTCGGCGGTGTCCTCGGTCAGGACGCCGGGCGTGTTGGTGATGGTGATGCCGCGCTCCAGCGCCCCGCCCACGTCGATGTGGTCGACGCCGTTGCCGAAATTGGCGATCAATCGCAGGTTCGGCCCGGCCTGGGCGAGGAGGCCGGCGTCGATCTTGTCGGTAACGGTCGGGACCAGCACGTCCGCCTCACGCATCGCGGCGGCGATCCGATCGGGCGAGAGCGGGGCGTCGTCGTGGTTCAGCCGCGCATCGAACAGCTCGCGCATCCGCGTCTCGACCGCGTCCGGCAGGCGTCGCGTCACGACGACGAGCGGCTTGCGCTTCAACGACATCTTCTCTCCCATCACCGGTTCGGGCAGGCCCGACACGAACGCCTCGCGCGGCGTCGACGCATCGTGGACCGGTCCCGTTCCCGGTTTCAAGCTCCGTTAACCGAGCTCCGCCAGACAGGAGCGGACGGCTTCCGGCCTCTCTACCAGAGGCAGGCCGGAACACAATCCGAAGTGCCGCGGCGGCACCAGCCCGCGGCGCGGGCGTTCTGTCGCCGACGCGCGAAGATCAGGAGATGGACGATGCGGCTGGCTCGGCTCTTCTTCGTGGGCGCCGCCCTCCTGGCGTCGCCCACCCTCACCCTGCCGGCTTCGATCGGGACGGCATCGGCCGCAGCGAGCGGCGGTCCCGAATCCGGAATCGGGCCCGTCACCAAGTTGCCGCTGCCGCGCTATGCCAGCCTGAAGACCGATCGCGTCAACCTGCGCGAGGGGCCCTCGAAGGATCACCGCACCCTGTGGGTGTTCCAGCGCGCCGGCATGCCGGTCGAGATCGTCGCCGAGTTCGAGACCTGGCGCCGCATCCGCGATTCGGAGGGGACCGAGGGTTGGGTCCTGCACTCGCTGCTCTCCGGCCGCCGGACCGCGATCGTCACCGCGTCCAAGGGCGCCGACAAGGCCGCGATCCCGCTGCGCGCGCGTGCCGACGACGGCGCCGAGGACGAGGCCCGCCTGGAGGCGGGCGTGATCGGCAGCGTGAAGACCTGCACCGGATCGTGGTGCCGCCTCGTCGTCGCCCTGCCCTCGAAGCACGACGTGGACGGCTACATCCACCAGGACCGCCTCTGGGGCGTCTACCCGAACGAGAAGCTCGACTAGAAAAAAGGGCCCGGTTCGCACCGGGCCCTTTTCTTGAGTCTGGAAGGTTCGGCGGCTGCTCAGCTCTGGCGGCGCGTGCCGGGCCGGCGGCGCAGGCGGACGATCACCTCGACGCCGGCGATCTCCATGCCTTCGGGCGCATCGGGCAGCGATTCGACGGTGATGCCGCAATCGGGCATGTCTAGCACCTGCCCCTCGTCCTCGAGGAAGAAGTGGTGGTGCTCCGACGGGTTGGTGTCGAAGTAGGCCTTCGACCCGTCGAGGGCGAGCTGGCGCAGCAGGCCGGCCTCGGTGAACTGGTGAAGGGTGTTGTAGACCGTCGCCAGCGACACCGGCACCTTGGCGCGCATCGCCTCGTCGTAGAGCATTTCCGCCGTCAGATGGCGGTCGCCGCGCCCGAATAGCAGCCAACCGAGCGACAGGCGCTGGCGCGTCGGGCGCAGGCCGGCGCGCCGCAGGCGGTCGCGCAGGTCCGAGAGCGGACAGCCACGGCGGGCGGCACCCGATGCATCCCCCGAGAGGGCCGGGATCCGGGCGTTGAGCGCGGCCTGTAGGGACAGCAGTTCGGACATCGGAGGGACTGAACGCTCGCGAGGGATGAAGAATTTCGCTTTCGTGTATATGGGAACGGTCGCCGGCTCGCAACACGCCGCGGTCGGCCCTCCCCCGCTCCGCGTGACGGCCGCATCGTTCGCGCCAGCTTGGAACCGGCTCCGCGCCTATGCTAACGAGGCCGCCGAGTGCGCGGTTCGCCCCGTGTACGGCACGCGTGCCGGCGCCGAAGCCGGCCCGGGCCCGCCGACCGAAGCTCGCGACACGAGGACCGACCCGCCTTCATGACGTCCGACACCGAACAGACCGCCCCCCGCGCCTCGCAGTATTCCTACGAGGACCTGCTCGCCTGCGGGCGCGGCGAACTCTTTGGCGCGGGCAACGCCCAGCTGCCGCTGCCGCCGATGCTGATGTTCGACCGCATCACCGAGATCGGTGCCGAGGGCGGCGCCCACGGCAAGGGCCTGGTGCGCGCCGAGTTCGACATCCGGCCCGACCTCTGGTTCTTCTCCTGCCACTTTAAGGGCGACCCGGTGATGCCGGGCTGCCTCGGGCTCGACGCCCTCTGGCAGCTCGTCGGCTTCCATCTCGGCTGGCTCGGTTCGCCCGGCCGCGGCCGGGCGCTCGGCGTCGGCGAGGTCAAGTTCACGGACCAGGTCCTGCCGACGGTCAAGCAGGTGGTCTACGGCGTCGACCTGCGTCGGGTCCGGACCGGCAAGCTCGTCCTCGGCATCGCCGACGGATGGCTGGAAGCCGACGGCAAGCGGATCTACGAGGCCAAGGACCTGCGCGTCGCGTTGTTCCAGAGCTGAGCGGCGGACCTGATTCCGATGCGTCTCGCGCAACGAGGCGCGTCCTCGCCGGTTGGAAACAGGCCGGCGGCATCCTAGCTGACGAGGAAGCGTGACGCTCGCCCCATCCGGGGGGCGTCGCCGTGGAGACGAGTTCTTTCATGCGCCGTGTCGTCGTCACCGGGATGGGCATCGTCTCATCCATCGGAAACAACACCCAGGAAGTGCTCGCCTCGCTCCGCGAAGGGCGGTCCGGGATCACGCGCGATGGGTCCCACGCCGAGCACGGCTTCCGCAGCCAGGTCTCCGGCCGGCCCGACCTCGACCCTGAGGGCATCGTCGACCGCCGCGCCATGCGCTTCCACGGCGGCGGCAGCGCGTGGAACCACGTCGCGATGGATCAGGCGATCCGCGATTCGGGTCTCGAAGCCGGCGACGTCTCGAACGAGCGTACCGGCATCATCATGGGCTCGGGCGGCCCCTCGACCCGCGTGATCGTCGAATCGGCGGCGATCGCCCGCGAGAAGGGCCCCAAGCGGGTCGGCCCGTTCGCGGTGCCGAAGGCGATGTCCTCGACCGCGTCGGCGACGCTGGCGACCTGGTTCAAGATCAAGGGCGTCAACTACTCGATCGCCTCCGCCTGCGCGACGTCGAACCATTGCATCGGCAACGCCGCCGAGATCATCCAGGGCGGCCGCCAGGACATCATCTTCGCCGGCGGCTGCGAGGATCTCGACTGGACGCTCTCCGTCCTGTTCGACGCGATGGGCGCGATGTCCTCGAAGTTCAACGCGACGCCCGAGCGGGCCTCGCGCGCCTACGACGCGAACCGCGACGGCTTCGTCATCGCGGGCGGCGCCGGCGTGCTCGTGCTCGAGGAATACGAGCACGCCAAGGCGCGCGGCGCGCGGATCTACGGCGAGATCGCCGGCTACGGCGCGACCTCGGACGGGTACGACATGGTGGCGCCGTCCGGCGAGGGCGCGGTGCGCTGCATGCGCCAGGCGATGGAAGGCTTGAAGGGCGCACGGATCGACTACATCAACCCGCACGCCACCTCGACGCCGGTGGGCGACGAGAAGGAGATCGAGGCGATCCGCGAGGTCTTCGGCCGCGGCGAGGCCTGCCCGCCGATCGCGGCGACGAAGTCCCTCACCGGCCACTCGCTCGGCGCCACCGGCGTCCAGGAAGCGATCTACGCCCTGCTGATGATGAACAACGGATTCATCAGCGCGAGCGCGCACATCGACGAGCTCGATCCCGCCTTCGCCGACATGCCGATCCTGCGCGAGCGCCGGGACGGGGCCAAGCTCGGGCACGTGCTGTCGAACTCGTTCGGCTTCGGCGGCACCAACGCGACCCTGGTGCTGAAGAACGTCGACGCCTGACGCGTCGAGCAAGACCTGCGATCCTCCCCCGGCGGCGGCCGACACGGCATTCGGGAACGATCCGCGGCGAAAGGGATCGTTAACCACCGGAACCCATGCTTCCGGTTCCGGTTTCGTCGGAAAGCCATGCCTTGGAGCGGCGCGCGCATGACCTTCGTCCTGATCGGATTCGTGCTGGCTGCGGTGATCGTCGGCTCGGCCGGCATCTACGCCAAGCAGGCGCTGATCGACGACGCCAAGGCCCAGACGCGCGGCTACTTCTAGCGCGAACGCCCCCTTCGGCCGTCATCGAGCCCCACCGGATGGCAGGGCTTTCGTTTTTTCCTCGCTGCCGATTGGACAGCGCCGTCCCCCGCGCCTAAGCGTCGGTCCCTGTCTACTGCGCTCGAAGAGGCGCATCGCTCGGGAGTGACGGATCGGATGACGGGTTTGATGGCGGGCAAGCGCGGCCTGATCATGGGCGTGGCCAACGACCACTCGATCGGCTGGGGCATCGCCAGAACCCTGCATCAGCACGGTGCGAAGCTTGCCTTCACCTATCAGGGCGATGCCCTCGGCAAGCGCGTCACGCCGCTCGCCGCCCGGCTCGATTCCAATATCGTCCTGCCCTGCGACGTGGAAGACCTTGCCTCCGTGGACGCGACCTTCGCGGCCCTGGACGAGCGCTTCGACGGCACCCTCGATTTCGTCGTCCACGCCATCGGCTTTTCCGACAAGGCGCAGCTCAAGGGTCGCTACGTCGACGTGACCACCCGCGAGAACTTCTCGCGGACCATGACGATCTCGTGCTTCTCGTTCACCGAGATCGCGCAGCGGGCGGCCAAGCGCATGCGCGAGGGCGGCTCGCTCCTGACGCTGACCTACGGCGGCTCCACCCGCGTGATGCCGAATTACAACGTGATGGGCGTGGCCAAGGCCGCGCTCGAGGCGTCCGTGCGCTACCTCGCCACCGATCTCGGCCCGGACGGCATCCGGGTGAACGCCCTGTCGGCCGGGCCGATGCGGACGCTGGCCGGCGCCGGAATCGCCGACGCGCGCCTGATGTTCAACCACCAGAGGGCACATGCGCCGCTGCGGCGCACCGTGACGCTCGACGATGTCGGCGGCTCGGCGCTCTACCTGCTGTCCGACCTCTCCGGCGGCGTCACCGGCGAGATCCACTTCGTCGATTCCGGCTACAACATCATCTCGATGCCGCGGCCCGACGTGCTGCAGGCGCAGGACGAGGCCGGCGTCGTCGGCGACGCCTGAGACGCCTTCGTCAGCGCGTCACGGCGATCAGGCCGATCACCAGGCTCGCCAGCAGCAGGATCAGGTGGATTCCGACGCCGTCGGCGAGCCACGCGCTCATTCCGGGATACGGCCCGGGGGCAGCAACCCGGGCTCGCGCACGGGGCGGCGGACCGCGCGGCGCTCGCGCCGCGCGATGACCGCCCGCGGCGGCGGGGCGGACGGGTAGTTCGACGCGAACGGATTCGACGGGACGCCCGATCCGGTGAGCCCCAGCGTGCTTCCGGCGTAGCCCGTGCCCTGCGCCAGGGCCGGAAGCGAACCGGCCGCGAGGATCGCGGCGGCGAGCGTTGTGCGGTAGGGCATCGATATCCTTCGTCCTGTGGCTCTCGTCAGATAGGGCTGCGGCGGCGCGGGCGGGAACGGAAAACGTCATGGAACCGCATCGGATCGAGCGCGACGGCACGACCTACGACGTCACCTTCGAGCGTGCGCCCGAAGGCTGGGTCGCCCGCATCCGCCGGACAGGCGACGGCGCGGTGCACGTCGTCGCCTTCGCCGACGGCGTGGGCTACGCGGCGGACGACCCACGCGGCTCGCTGATCGCCGGTTGCGCGGCGGCGATCGAGCGGCTGCCGTGGGGCGTCCCGACCAGGCACTGATCGCCCGGCCGGCGGAACCTGCGCGTCGCCCCCGTGTTCGCGCTGGACAGATCCTGTTCTCAAGACCGGAGTTTTCGATGTCCGAAGTCACCTATCACGTCGTCGAGCATGATGGCGGATACGCCTACAAGGTCGGCGACGTCTTCTCGGAGACCTTTCCGAGCCGCGACGAGGCCCTCCAGGCGGCACAGGCCGCCGCGGCCGAGCAGCAGGTGCCGGGCTCGACCGAGGGCATCCGCTATCAGGACGGTGCCGGCGCGTGGCACGACGAGACCGCGCGCGGCGACGACCGCCCGACCGCGAAGGTCGCGGACTGATCGAGACCCGTCCCGCGTCGAACGATGGCACGCAAGGCGGCCTCGGTGCCGCGGAAGCCGAAGACCGAACCGGAACCGGACGTCGTGCCGGTTCTGGCGAAGCTGCCGAAGGGTGCACGCCGCACGACGCCGTCCCGTGAGACGCTCGCCGCCCTCGCCCCCGATCGGCTCATCGGCCTGATCCTCGCCGAGACTGCCCGCAACGCCGCGTTCAAGAAGCTCGTGAGCGCGGCGCTCGCCTCCCTGCAGGGGCCGGAAGCGGTCGCGGCGATCGTCGACCGGCGGCTGACCGCCCTGGAGGGCGCCCGCGGCTTCATCGACTGGCAGAAGCGCCGGGCGTTCACCACGGATCTCGGCGCGATGGTCACGGTGATCCTCACCGAGCTCGCGCCGCTCGATCGCATGGCGGCTCTCGAACGCCTGGTGCGCTTCCTCGGCGGCGCCGACGCGGTGCTTAACCGCGTGGACGACGGTTCGGGCGCGATCCAGGCGATCTACGAGCGCGCTTCGGATGCCGTGGTCGAGATTGCCGCAGAGCTCGAGCCGGACGAGGCCGGGCGGTTCGCGCTGACGCTGATCCCGCGCTTCGTCGCCGACCCCTACGGGCCGTTCGGCGTGCTGATCCGCGATCTGGTCCCGCGCCTCTCCGCTGCCGCCCTCGCCTCGCTCGATGCGAAGCTCGCCGAGGCGGCGGACACGAAGCATCGGGCCGCGGATGCACCGAACGGGCCCGCGGCCTCGCGAGCCGATCTCCGCCACGGGAACATCCTGCGCGTCCGTCAGGACATCGCCGACCGGCGCGGCGACGTCGCGGCCTACATCGCGCTCGAGCAAGCGATCATGCCCGGCCGTCCCGACGGGACCGAGATCGCAGGGCGCCTGCTCGCGGCCGGGCGGGCCGCCGAGGCGCTGGATTGGATCCGCCGCCCGAAATCATCGCGGAGCGGCGTGATCACCCGCGCGATGCTCGCGACCGGAGATGCGGCGCTCGACGGCCCGGACCGCGAGCGGATCGGGCTGGAGATCCGCATCCTCGATGCGCTCGACCGACGCGAGGAGGCTCAGGCTCTGCGCTGGCAGGGGTTCGAAGCGACGCTCGACGCCGACATGCTCCGCGGGCACATCGCCAAGCTTCCGGATTTCGAGGACGAGGAGGTGCTGGAGCGCGCCCTCGACCACGTCGCCCGGCACGACGATGCCCATCGCGCGCTGGCCTTCCTGGTGGCGTGGCCGAGCTTCGACCGCGCGGCGCGCCTCGTCTTCGATCGCCGCGCGGAGTGGCGGAGCGAGGCCTATCGCCTGCTCGGTCTGGCGGCGGAGGCGCTGGAGCTCGATCATCCGGCCGCGGCGACGCTGCTGCTGCGCCGGATGATCGACGACATCCTCCGGGACGGACGCAGCAGCGCCTACCCCTATGCCGCCCGCCACCTCGCCGCCCTCGACGGAATGGCGCCGCGCCTGGCGCCGGGATCGATCGATCCCTCGCCCGAGGCCTACCGTACCGGCCTGCGGACGGCGCATGGACGCAAGCACGGGTTCTGGTCGCTCGTGCCGGCGTGAGGCCGAATCACACCGTCTCGATCGCGTCGACGCGGTCCGGGTAGAAGGCGAGATGCCCTGCGATCTCGGCGACCGCCGGAAACGGCGCCTCGTAGCTCCAGACCGCGTCGGGGCGCGATGCGTCGCCGACCGCGAGGCTGAAGTAGCTCGCATCGCCCTTGTACGGGCAGTGGCTGGTCCGCGCCGACTTCGTGAAACGCGAGAGGTCGGCATCGCTGCGCGGAATGTAGAGAACCGGAGGGTACGACGCTTCCTTGAGGGAAAGCACCCGCTCGCTCTCGGCGACGGCGACGCCGTCGAGCATCACCCGGACGCGGCCCGGATGCAGCGTGATGGTGATCGGATGGTCGGGGCCAGGTTGCTTCATCGCGGAATCCTCTCGCTCGGGTTCAACTCGATGGTGCCGAGGGCGTCGGCGAGCCGTGCCTTCGCGCTGCCGGGCTTCAGCGGGACCTGCTGGCTCGCATGCGGCGCCCAGCCGGTGAGCCACAGGATCTCGAAGCTGGCGCGAAGCCGCCCGTCCGCGTCGGCGAAGCGCGACGCGTAGATGTCCGCCATCCGCATCAGCGTCGCCCGCCGCAGGGGCGTGCGGCGGCGCTCGACCAGCGCGTTGGTCAGGCCCATGGCGCGCAGGTCCCGCATCAGGGAAAACGGGTCTGCGTAGCGCACCGTCACGGTCTCGGTGTCGGCGACCGGCAGGGCGAAGCCGGCGCGCTGCAACAGGGCGCCGGCCTCGCGCACCTCGGCGAACGGCGCGACCCGCGGGCTGACGCCGCCCTCGACCTCGCTTTCGGCCTGGGCGAAGCTCGCCCGCAGCTCGTTCAGGGTGGCGCCGCCGAGCAGGCAGCCGAGGAACAGCCCGTCGGGGCGAAGCGAACGGCGGAGCTGCACCAGCGTTCCGGGAAGATCGTTGACGCCCTGGAGCGCCAGCAGCGACACGGCGAGGTCGAAACCCTCGGGCGCGGCCGGCAGCGCCTCGGGGTCGGCGACCGCTTGCCGGACGCCGGGCACGGCCCGGTCCAGGATCGGCGCGAGGCGTAGGACCGTCGCGTCGGGGTAACGCGCCGACAGGACGCGCGCGGCCGCCGCGGTCGGCGTCGCGAGATCGAGGCTTCGGGTGAAGTCACGCAGCACCGCGCCGAGGCGATCGTCGAGATCCTCCGCGACACGGGCGATCAGGAAATCGGCAAAGCCCGCACGCTGCGCCCGCGCCAAGCGTCGGCGGGCGAGGACGGTGTCGAACAGGGGCGAAGGCGCTGTCATCTGCCCCATCACATGGCGCTCGGATCGCTGTCTTGCCAGCGGCGCGACCGACGGGTGGCGAGGGCCGGACGACGATCACACTTCTGAGAGGGTGGAACGGGACCGGGGCGTCGCCGTTCCTGGTCAGTTCCATCGGCCGCTCGGCCGCGTACCGGAGTCCCATCCCATGATCCGCTTCCTGTCCGGGGCCGCGCTGGCCCTCTCGATCGTCGCTTTCGGCTCGGCCGCCGATGCCAAGGGTTGCATCAAGGGCGCCATCGTCGGCGGGATCGCCGGGCACTATGCCGGCCATCATGGGCTCGTCGGCGCTGCGGCCGGCTGCGCCATAGGCCGCCATCGCGCGAATGCCGAGGCCCGCCGCAACGATCAGACCGCGCCGACGACGCGCTGAGGCGCGCTCCCGATCGCGTCGACGCGGCGGACGGATCGGGCGGTGCATGCGCCTGAGACGTCGAGCATCGAGATCGGCCGTGCGTCGAAGGGCGCGCGGCCTTTCGCCGTTCTGGGTCGCGTCGCCCGCGCCCTGGTCGGTCTCGTCTACCCGCCGTCCTGCGCCGGCTGCGGCGCGGCGACCGCCGATCCCGGCGCGCTCTGCCCGTCCTGCTGGGCCGGCCTGCGCTTCATCGAGGAGCCGTGCTGCGCGCGGTACGGCACCCCGTTCGCCGTCGATCTCGGAATCGGTCCCCTGCTGTCGCCGCGGGCGATCAGCGAGCCGCCGGTCTTCGCGCGGGCCCGCGCCGTGGCGCTCTACAACGACACCGCCCGCAGCCTCGTCCATCGCCTGAAGTACCAGGACCGCCTCGACCTCGCCAAGGCGATGGCCGCGATGATGGCGGCGTCCGGCGCGGCGCTGATCGCGGAGGCCGACTGCGTCGTGCCGGTGCCGCTGCATCGCTGGCGCCTGTGGCGGCGGCGGTTCAACCAGGCGGCGCTGCTGGCGCGGCCGGTCGCCCGGGCCGGCAGCCTGCCGTTCCTGCCGCGGGCCCTGGCGCGGGTGAAGGCGACGCGCTCGCAGGTCGGGCTGACTCGCGCCGGGCGTGCCGAGAACCTTCAGGGCGCCTTCCGGGTGCCGGCGGCGCATCGGGCCGGCATCCAGGGACGGCGCGTCCTCCTCGTCGACGACGTCACCACCACCGGCGCGACCGCCAACGCCGCCGCCCGCGCCCTGCTGCGCGGCGGGGCCGCTTCGGTCGACCTGCTCACCTTCGCCCTGGTGGCCGACCCGATCGGTTGAGCGGGGGCGCGATCGTTCTCACGCGGGCGGCGGGTTTCGCGACTGAAGCGCCGCGATCGTCAGGTCGAACGCCTCGGCGATGCTCTCGTGCCAGAGCGAGAACGGGGTGGGCCGTTCGAGGTGCACGGCGGCCTCGGCCTCCGTCCCGCTGGCCTGCAGGTCGGCGCCGTGCCGGATCGCGAGGCGGCGCATCGGTCCGTTCATGGCCAAGCACCGCACGTGCAAATCGCCGACGCCACGATTGCGCGCCGCTTCCGTGATCCGCGTGAACAGCGCCCCGCCGATGCCGCGACGCCGGTAGGCGCGCTCCACCGCGAAGGCCGCCTCGGCCTGCCTGCCGAGATCGAGCGGCGTCGCACCCGGGCCGGACGGTCGCAGCTCCGCGACCCCGCGCAGGGTGCCGGACACGAAGGCACCGAAGATCAATCCGTCGGCCGTCACGGCGCGCTCGGCATAGGCACGGATCCCGGCCTCGCCGACGCTTCCCATGAACCGGTTCGCGCGGGTTTCGGGGTCCAGGCGCAGGAAGTAGGCGAGGATCTGCGCGCGGTCGCTCGCGCGCAGGCGTCGGATCGTGTGTCCCGCCGGTTTCGGCTCGGGCAATGCCATGTGCAGGTCTCCGGTATCGGCGCGCTGGGTGCGCGCATCCGGGCGTGCCCTCCCTCGAGGCAGGCAGGATCTCGCACCGCCAAGCCGATTGTGCAATGCAACAATCTGTCGTCGCGTCGCGTCGCCAGGGCTGACATGCACCCAGGGGATGGAACCACTTCTGTTGCATCGCGGTGCGACGCGGGGTTGATCGACCCGCCCGCGCGCGGCAGACGGTTGGGACGGGTCCCGCGTTGCAGCACCGCGCGGATGCCGAGCAGGATCCCGTGGTCGTGAGCCGGAAGCCGTGAGCCCAACCTCGCCGAGCCATGCGCCCTCCGCCGATGCGCGCAGCGGTGCGCTTTCTCCCGGCCCCGTCCACGATCGCTACGAGGCGCTGATCGCCTCCGGCGCGATCGAGCGCGACCCGGCCCAGGCGCGGCTGGTGCGCGCCCTCGACCGCCTGGTCCTCGACCTCGAGCGGAGGCGTCGCGCCAAGAAGGGCAGCGCGCTCGGCTGGCTGTTCTCGCGGAAGGACAGCGTCGGGCCGCCGAAGGGCCTCTACATCTGGGGCTCGGTCGGGCGCGGCAAGACCATGCTCATGGACCTGTTCCACGAGGCCGCCCCCGGGCCGAAGCGCCGCGTCCACTTCCACGGCTTCCTCGCCGACGCGCACGAGCGCATCCACGCCTACCGCCAGGCGCTGAAGCGCGGCGAGGTGAAGGGCGACGATCCGATCGGCCCCGTCGCCGACGCGCTCGCCGACGAGGCGACGCTGCTGTGCTTCGACGAGTTCACGGTCACCGACATCGCCGACGCGATGATCCTCGGCCGGCTGTTCGGTGCGCTGTTCAGGCGCGGCGTGACGGTGGTCGCGACCTCGAACGTCGAGCCGGACCGCCTCTACGAGGGCGGCCTCAACCGCGCGCTGTTCCTGCCCTTCGTCGAGGAGCTGAAGGACCGGGTCGAGGTGCTGCGCCTGGATTCGCGCACGGATTTCCGCCTGGAGAAGCTCGGCGGCGCACCGGTCTACCATGTGCCCGCGGACGCGGAGGCCCGGGCCGCGATCGATGCCGCGTTCAAGGGGCTGACCGGGAAGGCCAAGGGCCGGTCGGCGACGATCGCCGTGCACGGCCGCGCCGTGCCGGTGCCGCAGGAGGCGGCCGGCGTCGCCCGGTTCTCCTTCGCCGACCTCTGCGCCCAGCCGCTCGGCGCCTCCGACTACATGGCGGTCGCCCGGGCCTTCCACACGGTGATCGTCGAGGACATCCCGGTGATGGGCGAGCAGAACCGCAACGAGTGCAAGCGCTTCATCACCCTGATCGACACCCTGTACGACCGCCACGTGAAGCTCGTCGCCTCGGCCGCGGCGGAAGCGCAGGACCTCTACACGGTCCGCGAGGGCCGCGAGGCCTTCGAGTTCGACCGCACCGTGTCCCGGCTGATCGAGATGCGATCGACCGAATACCTCGCCCTGCCGCATGGACGGGCGGATTCGGAAGCCTCCGGCGCCACGACCGGCCTCGTCGAGACCTGATGCGGCTTCGCGGCCGCCCGAGCTTCGACGGGTAAGGCTTCGACAACCGCCCCGTCCCGTCTATGTCTGCGCAGGTCGCCTCGGCACGTCGCCGGGCCGATCCGAGGCGCCCGAGATGATCACCGATACGAAACACCCGCTCGCCGCGGGTGGTGCTGCGATGCGGGGCGGGTTCGGGATGGTCGTCGCGTGGTGAGCCCCCGATCGATCTCGTTCCTGCGTCGGTCGAACTGGCGCCGCGCACGGCCCTTCGCCGGGCTGCTCGGCTCGCCGGTCGCCTTCGGCCTCCTGATCGTCGCCCTGGTGGCGGGTGGCTGGAACTACGTCGGCGGCGAGGCGAGCCGCGCGGCGGTCGCGGCCGGAAACACCCGGATCTCAGGGCTCGAGCGGCTGCTCTCGGCGGTGAAGGACCTCGAGACCGGCGAGCGCGGCTACGTCCTCGTCGGCGGCGACGTCTACCTCGAGCCCTACCAGAAGGCGCTCGGCGCGATCGACACCGGTCTCACCGGGCTCGGCAGCCTCGCCCAGGTGCCGCTGCGCCAGGGCGGGACGTCCCTTGCCGCTCTCATCGCGGACAAGCGCGACTTCGCGGCCCGGGTCGTCGCCGCGCGGCGGGACGTGAGCTTCGATGCGGCGACCGAGATCGTCCGCACCGGCGTCGGCAAGCAGCAGATGGACGCGATCCGCGCCGAGACCGCCGGATTGCAGGCCTCGATCGCCCGGCGAATGGAGGCCGATCGCAGCCGCGACGCAGCGCGTTCCCTGCTGCTGTCGATCCTCACGGCGGTCTGCGCGGTCGTGGCGATCGTGCTCCTCGCCCGCCTCGCCCTCGTCCGCCGCCGGGAGGCGATGCGGATGTCGGGCCTGCTTGACGGGGTGCTCGCCAATGCCCCCGTCGGCCTCGGCTTCCTCGACCGCGATCTCAAGATCCGCCACATGAACCGGGCGCTGGCGGTGATGAGCGAGCGCGGCTTCGGCGCCGACCTCGGCGCCCCGATCTGGGCGATGCTGCCGACCCTCGCCGACGCCCTGGGTCCGAAGCTCGCCGCGGCCCTCCACGAAGGGCTGGTGACGCCCGACGTGCCGGTCGCCGTCCCGACGCCCTCGGCACCCGGCGGCGTGCGCCGCTTCTCAATGAGCTTCTATCCCCTCCGCGGCACCTCCTCTGAGGTCGAGCCGGCGATCGAGGGCGTCGGCATCGTCGTTCTCGACGAGACCCTGCGCTGGATGGTCGAGGAGCGCATGCGCCGCAGCGAGGAGCGCTTCCGCTCGCTGATCGAGGCGAGCGCGTCGATCGTCTGGACCGCGACGGCCGAGGGTACCCTGCACCCGCGGCAGGCCTCCTGGACGCGCTTCACCGGCCAGGACGACGCGGCCTATGGCGGCGAGGGCTTCCTCGACGCGATCCACGTGGACGACCGGGGGCATACGGCCGAGGCCTGGACCGTGGCGGTCTCGACACTGCAGCCCTACGAGACCGAGCACCGCCTGCGCCGGGCCGACGGCGAGTACCGCCACATGGCGGTGCGCGCCGTGCCGATCCTCGCCGAGGACGGGCGCCTGCGGGAATGGGTCGGCACGCATACCGACATCACCGAGCGCAAGGCGGCCGAGGCCGCCGTCGAGGCGGCTCGTCAGGCGGCGGAGGACGCCAACCGCGCCAAGAGCCAGTTCCTGGCTAACATGAGCCACGAGCTGCGCACGCCGCTTTCCGCGGTGATCGGCTATTCCGAGATGCTGCAGGAGGAGCTGGAAGACCTCGGCGAGCCCTCGCTGATCGCCGACATGAAGAAGATCGAGTCGAACGCCCGCCACCTTCTCGGGCTGATCAACGACGTCCTCGACCTGTCGAAGATCGAGGCCGAGCGCGTGGAGATCTACGCCGAGGACTTCTCCGTCGCCGAGGTCGTGGCCGAGGTCGCCGCCACGGTCGAGGGTCTGATCGCCAAGAAGGAGAACGCTCTCGACCTGACGATCGCCGAGGACGTCGGCACGGCGCATACCGACGTGACCAAGCTGCGCCAGTGCCTGATCAACCTTCTGAGCAACGCGGCGAAGTTCACCGAGAACGGTCGCATCGGCCTCGCCGTGACGCGCGATGCGGAGGCCAGGCTCTGCTTCGCGGTCAGCGATACCGGGATCGGGATGACCGACGAGCAGGTCGGGCGGCTGTTCGAGCGCTTCACCCAGGCCGACGCCTCCACGACCCGACGCTTCGGCGGCACCGGGCTCGGCCTCTCGATCACCCGCGCCTTCGCCGAGCTGCTGGGCGGCACCGTCGAGGTCGCGAGCCGGGAGGGCGCAGGCAGCACCTTCACGCTGATCCTGCCGGCGCAGTTCTCCGGCCCCGACGCCGGAGCGGCACACGGGGAGGATACGGCGGTGGGAAACCGCATCCTCGTCATCGACGACGATGCGGCGACGCGCGACCTGCTCGCGCGCTTCCTCGAGAAGGAAGGCTTCGTCGTCTCCACGGCGGAGGACGGACGCCAGGGCCTGGAACGGGCCAGGGCCCTGCGTCCCCGCGCGATCCTCCTCGACGTGACCATGCCGCGGATGGACGGCTGGTCGGTGCTGCGCGCGCTCCGGGCCGACCCCGAGCTCGGCGCGACGCCGATCATCATGGTGACGGTGCTCGACGAGCAGAACCTCGCCTTCTCGCTCGGCGCCACCGACTACCTGCACAAGCCGATCGAGTGGGGGCACCTCAAGGCCGTCACCGACCGGTTCCGTCCCGGCAATGCCGAGGGACCGATCCTCGTCGTCGAGGACGATCCCGACGCCCGCGAGCGCGTGACGACCTTCCTAGAACGCGAGGGCTTTCCGGTGCGCTCGGCCGAGCACGGCAAAATCGCGCTGGAGGAGGTGGCGCGGGAGAAGCCCGCCCTCGTTCTCCTCGACCTGATGATGCCGGAGATGGACGGCTTCGGCTTCCTGCGCGCCCTGCGGACGCGGGCGGAGTGGCGCGACATCCCCGTGGTGGTGCTCACCGCCAAGGACATCACGGCCGAGGACCGACGCCGGCTCGCCGGGCAGGCGGACCGGGTGATCAGCAAGGGCTCGGTCAGCCTGTCGGACCTGGCTCAGGAGGTGCGGGGTCTGGTGGGGATTCCGGCGCGGGATTGAGAAGGGCGCACCTGCCCGAAACGATCGCGCGAGCGATCACGGTGGCCATGCCCTCCCCGTCATCCCGGGGCGCCGAAGGCGAACCCGCGCTCCGGAACCGCAGGTCCTGCTCCAGCTTGCGCCCTCGGCGGTTCTGGATCCCGGGCCCCGCTGCGCCGACCCGGGACGACGACGGTGGTTCTCGGCGGGTCCCGGAAGACCCTACTTCTCGACGAAGGCCTTCTCGATCACGTAGTGACCGGCCTCGCCGTGGTTGCCCTCCTCGTAGCCGCCGTTGGTCAGCAGCTCGCGGGTGTCGCGGATCATGTCGGGGCTGCCGCAGAGCATGAAGCGGTCGTTCTCGACCGACATGTTCGGCAGGCCGATATCCTCGAACAGCTTGCCCGAGGTCATCAGGTCGGTGATGCGGCCGCGGTTGCGGAACGGCTCGCGGGTCACGGTCGGGTAGTAGATCAGCTGCGCGCTGATCATCTCGCCGAGGAACTCGTGCTTCGGCAGGCTCTCGGTGATGGTCTCGCCGTAGGCGAGCTCCTGCACCTGCCGGCAGCCGTGGACGAGCACGACCTTCTCGAAGCGCTCGTAGGTCTCCGGGTCCTTGATGATCGACATGAAGGGCGCGAGCCCGGTGCCGGTACCGAGGAGGTAGAGGTTCTTGCCCGGAAGCAGGTTGTCGAGCACCAGCGTGCCGGTGGGCTTCTTGCCGACGATGATCGGGTCGCCGACCTTGAGGTGCTGCAGCTTCGAGGTGAGCGGGCCGGCCTCGACCTTGATCGAGAAGAATTCCAGCTCCTCCTCGTAGTTGGCCGAGACGACGCTGTAGGCGCGCAGCAGCGGCCGCCCTTCGACCTCGATGCCGATCATCGTGAACTCGCCGTTCCGGAAGCGGAAGGCCGGATCGCGGGTCGTGCGGAAGGAGAAGAGCGTGTCGGTCCAGTGGTGGACCGACAGAACGCGCTCCTCGTAGAACTTGCTCATCGACTGAGGTGTCCCGAATCCCGATGGGTTTGGCGGTCTTTTCGCAGGTGCGGAACGCAGGTCAAGACGCGCCGACGACACACAGCTATGCAACCGCAACTGATTGGAATCGCTCTTAATACCCGCGGCGATCCGACCTAGAGCGGCTTCAGCCCGGCCTCGATCTCGGCGCGCCGCGGCTCGAGGAACGGCGGCAGGGCGAGGCCCTGACCGAGCCGGTCGAGCGGCTCGTCGGCGGTGAAGCCGGGGCCGTCGGTGGCGATCTCAAACAGGATGCCGTTCGGCTCGCGGAAATACAGGCTACGGAAGTAGTAGCGGTCGACCGGACCGCTCGACGGCATCCGCCGCACCTGGAGCCGGTCGGCCCAGGCTGCGTAATCCGCATCGGGGATGCGGAAGGCGACGTGGTGCACCGCGCCGGCGCCCTGGCGGGCGGGGGCGGAGGCGTCGCCGACGAGCTGCACCTCGGCGGCCGACCCGCCCTCCCCCATGGCGAAGACGTGGACCGTTCCCTCAGGCGCCTCGAAGCTGCGGTCATGCCGCATCCCGAGGACGTCCACGAGCACCGAGCCGGTCCGCTCCGGCTGAGCGACGGCGAGGCGGATCGGGCCGAGCCCGCGGATCTGATGCTCGGGCATCACCGGGCTGCCGGCCCAGGGGTGCGCATCGCCCGCGCCGCCGTCGTCGACGAGGCTCAGGCGCTGGCCTTCCGGATCCTCGAAATCCAGGGTCAGGCGTCCGTCGCGCTCGACCGGCTCGGAGTGGGCCACGCCCTCCCGCGCGAGGCGCTCGCGCCAAGCGTCGATCGCCGCCGGGCCGGCGACGCGCAGGTGCGTGCGGGTGATGCTGTTCGTCCCGCGCCGCTCGGGCGGCGCCGGCCAGTCGAAGAAGGTCACGTCGGTGCCGGGCGAGGCCAGCCCGTCGGCGTAGAACAGGTGGTAGGCCGAGACGTCGTCCTGGTTCACCGTCTTCTTGACGAGCCGCAGGCCGAGCACGCGGGTGTAGAACGCGTGGTTCTCCGCGGCCCGCGCGGTGATGGCGGTGAGATGGTGGATCCCGGTGAGCTGCATCGGCGAGAGCATCTTCCGTCGAAGCGGTCGCCGGTCCGGCGAAAGAACGTGCGGCACCGCGAAGAGATGGAACAGTCCCCACGACGGGGGTCATCGAGCCTGTGTCAGAGGCCGACCGGCCGCCCCGCGGCGACGACCAGCATCCGGCCGTCGGCGAAGGTCCGCGCGCCGGCGCGGCGGATGTCGTCCTGCGTGACCGAGGATACCAGGGCGTTGCGGCGCTCGATGTAGTCCATCCCGAGGCCTTCGAACGCGATCTGCACCAGCTGGTGGGCGATCTTGGTCGAGGTGTCGAAGCCGAGTGCGTAGGAGCCGGTCAGGTAGTCCTTGGCCTTCTGCAACTCCTCGTCGTCCGGGCCGTCGGCGATCAGGCGGTTGATCTCGTCGCCGATGACCGACAGCGCCTCGCCGACGCGCTCGTTCTTGGTCGCGGTGTAGCCCCAGGTCATCGCCGCCGAGCGGTGGCTGACCAGCGAGGTCCCGACCGAGTAGGCGAGGCCGCGCTTCTCGCGGACCTCTTGGAACAGCCGTGAGGTGAAGGCGCCGCCGCCGAGGATGTGGTTGAGCACGTAGGCGGGAATGAAGTCGGGGTCGCGCCAGGCGACGCCAGCCATGCCGAAGCGGATCACCGATTGCGGCACGTCGAGATCGACGACGACGCGCTTGCCGAGGTCGCCCACCGTGGTCCGCTCGATCGCGCGCAGGCCGCCGGCCTCGGGCAGCGCACCGAAGGCGCGGTCGAGGCTCGCGGCGAGCTGCTCGGCGCCGATCGCGCCGACGGCTGCGACCTTCACCGCGCCGCGACCGAGCAGCCGGGCATGCATCGCCACGAGGTCGTCGCGGGTGATCGCCGAGACCGCCTCGATCGTGCCCGAGGACGGGCGTCCGTAGGCGTGCCCGGCGAACGCTTCGGCGAAGAAGCGGCGCGAGGCCATCACGCCCGGATCGTTCTGCTGGTAGCGCAGGCCGGCGATCACCTGGCCGCGGACCCGCTCGATCGCGTCGGCGTCGAAGCGCGGCTTTGCGAGCGCCAGGGCCAGCAGCTCGATCGCCTCGTCGGCGTGCTTGACCAGCATCTTCAGCGAGCCGCCGATCGCGTCGGGGCCGGCATGGAACGACAGCTCGATGGCGCGCGCCGCGAGCCGCTCCTGGAAGGCGTCGGAGCCGAGATCGCCCGCGCCCTCGTCGAGGAGGCGTGCCAGCATCTGGGCGCAGCCCGACTTGCCCTCGGGGTCCTGCGCCGCGCCGCCCTCGAAGGTGAAGGCCAGGGCGATCATCGGCACCACCGGCGATTCGACGTGCCACGCCTCGATGCCGGCGGCGGTCTGGATCGGCAGCGCCTTGGCCGGACTCGCCTTGGAGCGGACCGGGGTCTCGGCCAGGTCGGTGTCGGCGAAGTTCATGGACGACCTCGTTGTTCTTGATGTCTGGGTGCGGCGCCGGGCGCCGCAGGCCGAACGTCCCTACTCGGCGGCGATGGCCATCGGTGCGTCCGGGTCGCTGGACTTGACGAGGTAGCCGGTGACCGAGCGCGACGGCGTCAGCCAGCGCTCGCTCGCCTCGGCCAGGCGCTCCCGGGTGACGCCCTCGATGTCGGACGGCCAGCGCCGCACTTCCTCGATGGTCTCGCCGATGGCGAGCGCGGAACCGTAGATGCGGGCGAGCGAGGACTGGCTGTCGGAGGAATACACCGTCTCGGCCACGAGGCGGGTCTTGGCCCGCTCGATCGCCTCGGCGTTCAGCGCATCCGACGGCACGCGCCGCAGCACGCGGTCGACCTCGGCCTCCAGCTTCTCCAGGCTGACGCCCTCGGCGGGCACCGCGTAGACGGAGAAGCGGGTGTCGTCGATCGCCGAGCCCATGTACCAGGCGCCCGCGTTGACCGCGAGGCCGCTCTCCATCACCAGCTTGCGGTAGAGATAGGAGGTCGAGCCGCCGCCGAGCACCTCGGCGAGCAGCTCGAGATCGTGGCAGCCGCCGTCGCGGGCGGTGATGCAGGACGGGGTGAGATAGAGCCGCTGCAGCGTCGGCTGCTCGACCTTCGGATCGGCCACCGCGAGGCGGCGCAGCGCCTTCGGCTCCGGCTCGCGGGCTCGGACGCGGATCGGGCGGGCGCCCTGCGGCGCGACGCGCCCGTAGGTCGCCTCGGCCAGGCGCCGAACCTCGTCGGGCGTCACGTCGCCGGCGACCACCAGGATCGCGTTCTCGGGGGTGTAGAAGCGCTTGTAGTAGTCGAGGGCGTGGCCGCGGTTCAGCTCCTCGATCTCGTGCATCCAGCCGATGATCGGGATGCCGTAGGGATGGTGCACGAAGAGCGAGGCGGCCATCGCCTCCGAGAGCTGGGCCGACGGGTCGGTCTCGACCCGCATGCGGCGCTCCTCGAGCACCACGTCGCGCTCCGGCGCCACCACCGCGTCGTCGAGGACGAGGCCTGTCATGCGGTCGGCCTCGAACGCCATCATCGTGTCGAGGTTGTCGCGGGCGACGCGCTGGAAATAGGCGGTGTAGTCGTAGGAGGTGAAGGCGTTCTCCTGGCCGCCGAGGCCGGAGACGGCCTTGGAGAAGGCGCCGACCGGGTGCTTCTCGGTGCCCTTGAACATCAGGTGCTCGAGGAAGTGGGCGATGCCCGACTGGCCGAGCGGATCGTCGGCCGAGCCGTTGCGATACCAGATCATGTGGGTGACGACGGGCGCGCGGTGATCGGGCACCACCACCACGTCAAGGCCGTTGTCGAGGGTGAAGGCCGACACCTCCGGCCCGCCGGCTTCCGAGCGCCCGAACGGCGCCGCCTCGGCGCGTCCCGCATTCGCGAAACGGCCGCCGGCCGGGAACAGGGTGGGCGTCGCCTTCCTGAGCAGATGCATTCCGTCTTCCCTCGTGCGGCCCCGAGGGACCGTCCGTTTCTGGTTCGATGCGGGGCTCCGAGCGCGCCGGCATCGTCTTAAATGGCACGTCCCGTATCTAAATTGGCAAGTCCCGTACCGGATTTGCCAGTCCCGGTCCCGTGCGGAACCGAGACGCGCCGTGTGTCACATCCGCACCTCAGCGCGCCCGCTGCTCACGCAGATAGACACCCGGATCGGCTTCGTCGCGCTCGCGGGTCGGGTTGTTGATCGGGTCGGTGGTGTTGCGGACGATCTTCCGCGGCGGCTGGCGATAGCCCTTGGGCGGGTCGGTGAGCACGTCGCGCGACGGCTCGGCCGCCGCCGGCTCCGTCTTCTCGTTGCCGATCCCCCGGATCAGGTCGAGCGGGTTGACCCAAGAATCCTCGCGGCTGTTCTCGCCGGGCTTGCGCTCGATCTCGCGGGTCAGGTTGGCGTCGGCGCGCCGGCCGGACCGCATCTCGTCGATCGAGAGCGTCGCGTTGTTGTCCTCGTAGCGACCCTGCGCCTGGCTGCCCTTGGGCAGACGGCGCTCGGCGGCGGCGCGCTCGCGCTCGACCACCTCGGGTTCCTTGGGCCATTGCGCCGAGGCGGCGCCGGCGCGGGGCGCCGGAAGGGACTTCCCGTCGAGCTTGGGCGGCATCACCAGCGGCGCGCGCTCGCGATACTCGATCGGCGCCTGCGGCTTCTCGAGAAGGCCGATGCCGCTCAAGGTGTTGCGCAGCAATTCGCCCGTTTCCTGGGCCTGGACCGCCGACGGCAGGGCGATCGCCGCCGCCGCCATGAGAATGAGCTCCCGATACCCGATCATGATGCCCCGCAGCTTGCCCACCGATGCCCGATCCCCGTTCCGGGGTTCTCGAAGCGGCCGCACGGTTGACGGCCTGATCCGGCGCTTCGGGTCTGGGACCGGTTTCCGGCGATCGTATGGCGCCTTGACCGCTCCCGGCCAGCCGCCGGCGACAGGTGGCTGTGGATGTGGTCTCCCGGTCACGCCGGCGGCGGCTCGCCCGGCAGGCCGGGGCGCCGCTCCGGCAGCACGCTGTCGAGGATCAGCCCGACGACGCCCGCCACGATCGCCGCGTCGGCGATGTTGAACACGTACCAGGACCAGGCCCCGGCATGCAGGTGGACGAAGTCGAACACCGCGCCGTAGGCCGCCCGGTCGATCGCGTTGCCGAGCGCGCCCCCGGCGATCAGCCCGAGCGCGGTCGCGAGCAGGCGCGAACCGGTGCGGGTCATCCACACGCTGAGGCCGAGGGCCGCCGCGAGCGACAGCGCCACCAGCAGCCAGCGGCCGATGCCGCCCTCTTGCTGGAACAGGCCGTAGGACACGCCCCTGTTCCAGACCACAACGAACTCGGCGTAGGGGCCGAAGCGCCAGGGCTGGGTCAGCACCAGGTCGGTACCGAAGTAGAGCCCCAGCTTCGAGGCCTGATCGAGGATCAGCGTCGTGAGCAGGGCGAGGAGTCCGAGGCGCACGGGCGTCATCGGGTAGCCCCATCTTCCGTCGCGACGGCGACGGAACGCGGACGGGTCGCGAACGGGGTTCCCCCACCCTCCCCGTCATCCCGGGGCGCTGTTGCGCAGATCCGGGAAGACCGGATCGGATCCGCGGCGGTGCGCGCCGCGCCGGCCACGCGCTCCCCTGTCCCGACCCGCTTCGCGGGCCACCCTCCCCCGCAGAGGGGGGAGAGAGACGGTTCCGATCCGCTCACGCCGCGCTCGCGGCCGCGTGCGCCGCGTCCCACTCCCGCAGGGCGCGGGCGTCGCGGGGCGTGACGTCGGGATAGTCCGGATCGTTGCCGACCTCCGGCGTGACGCGCCAGGATCGCGCGCATTTCCGGCCCTCGGCGCGCGCCGGCACCACGGCGACGCCCTTGACCTCGTCGAGGCGGAACGCGTCGGCCGGTCCCTCCCCGGCCTCGACCCGGATCGCGGAGGTGATGCAGACGTCGGCGAAGTCGACGCCGTCGATGGCGGCCAGAAGCTCGGGATCGGCGATGGAGACCACGGGGGCCGCCTCCAGGCTCGCGCCGATGCGCTTGGCGGCCCGCTCGATCTCCAGCGCGCCGGTCACGACCCGGCGGACGCGACGGATCTTCTGCCAGCGCGCGGCCAGCCCGTCGTCGCGCCAAGCCTCGGGCGTCTCCGGCAGGGTCTGCAGGTGGACCGACCCGGTCTCCGACGGGAACCGGTCGAGCCAGGCCTCCTCGGCGGTGAAGGCGAGGACCGGGCTCAGCCAGATCACGACGCGGCGGAAGGCCTCGTCGATCACCTGAAGCGCGGCCCGGCGGGCGACCGACGAGGCCGGGTCGCAGTACAGGGCGTCCTTGCGCACGTCGAAGTAGAACGACGACAGGTCGCCGGTCAGGAAGTTGTTCAGCAGCGCGACCACCCGCTTGGTGTCGAAGGTGCGGTAGGCCTCGCGGATTTCGCCGTCGAGCTCGAGCAGCCGATGCAGCACGAAGCGCTCGAGTTCCGGCATCTCCGCCACCGGCACGTTGTCGCCCGCCACGCGGTGGGCGAGCGAGCCGAGCATCCAGCGCAGGCTGTTGCGCAGCTTCCGGTAGGTCTCGGCGAAGGTCTTGATGATCTCCGGGCCGATGCGCAGGTCGTCGGTGTAGTCCGACGCCGCGACCCACAGGCGCAGGATGTCGGCGCCGGAATCCTTGATGATGCTCTGCGGCGCGACGACGTTGCCCTTCGACTTCGACATCTTCAGGCCCTTGGCGTCGAGGACGAAGCCGTGGGTCAGCACCGTGTCGTAGGGCGCGCGGCCGCGCGTGCCGGCCGATTCGAGCAGCGAGGACTGGAACCAGCCGCGGTGCTGGTCCGACCCCTCCAGGTACATCACCGTGTCCTGCCCGCCGTCACGCCGGCGCACGACGTTGGCGAGACCCGGGAACGCCTCCGGGTCGTCGAGGACGAAGGCGTGGGTCGAGCCGGAGTCGAACCACACATCGAGGACGTCGGTGACCTTCTCGTACGCCGCCGGGTCGTGGTCGGGAGCGAGGAAGCGGGCACCGTCGGCATCGGTGAACCACGCGTCCGCGCCTTCCGCCGCGAAGGCGGCGACGATGCGGGCGTTCACGCCCGCGTCGCGCAGCACCTCGCCGGTGCCCTTTCTCACGAACACGGTGATCGGCACGCCCCAGGCGCGCTGGCGGGAAACCACCCAGTCCGGCCGGTTGCCGACCATGCCGTTGATCCGGTTCTTGCCCTGCGGCGGCACCCACTGGGTGTCCTCGATCGCCTGCAGGGCGACCTCGCGCAGCGTCCGGTCGCCGAGCGACTCCACCGCCTTGTCCATGGCGATGAACCATTGTGGCGTGTTGCGGAAGATCACCGGCTTCTTCGAGCGCCAGGAATGCGGGTAGCTGTGCTTGAGCCGGCCCGACGCCACCAGCGTCCCCGCTTCCTGGAGCGCGGCCATCACGGCCCTGTTGGCGTCGCCCTTCTCGCCCTTGTCGGTGAGGACGCGCTTCCCCTCGAAACCCGGCGCATCCTTGGTCAGCGCGCCGTCGGCATCGACCGTGTAGGGGATCCGGGTCTCGATGCCGCGCTCGGCGAGCGCGCGGCCGTTGGCCATCCAGACCTCGAAATCCTCGCGGCCGTGGCCCGGCGCGGTGTGGACGAAACCGGTGCCGGCCTCGTCGGTGACGTGGTCGCCGTCGAGCATCGGCACGGCGAAGTCGTAGCCGCGGCCGGCGAGCGGGTGGGACAGGGTGAGGCCGGCGAGCTCGGCCGGGCTCACGTCGCGCAGGCGCTCGTGTCCTGCGACGCGCGCGGCCTCGAAGACGCCCGCGGCAAGACCGTCCGCCAGCAGGTAGGTCTGGCCGACCTTGGCCCAGTTGTCCTCGGCGGCCTCGGTGACGCGATAGAGGCCGTAGGCAACGCGCTTGGAGTAGGCGACCGCTCGGTTGCCGGGCATGGTCCAGGGCGTCGTGGTCCAGATGACGACGCGGGCGTCGGTCAGGTCGGCGACGGCGCCTTCGCGCACCGGGAAGGCGGCGAAGATGGTGTCGCTGACGTGGTCCTCGTACTCGACCTCGGCCTCGGCGAGCGCGGTCTTCTCGACCACCGACCACATCACCGGCTTCGAGCCGCGATAGAGCTGCCCGCTCATCGAGAACTTGATCAGCTCGGCGGCGATCGCCGCTTCCGCCGGATAAGCCATGGTGGCGTAGGGATGGTCCCAATCGCCGGTGACGCCGAGGCGCTTGAACTCCGCGCGCTGCACGTCGAGCCAGTGGCCGGCGAACGTTCGGCATTCCTGGCGGAACTCGATGACCGGCACGTCGTCCTTGTTGCGGCCCTTGGCGCGGTACTGCTCCTCGATCTTCCACTCGATCGGCAGGCCGTGGCAGTCCCAGCCCGGCACGTAGTTCGCGTCGAAGCCGAGGCCGCCCATGGAGCGGACGATCACGTCCTTGAGGATCTTGTTCAGCGCTGTGCCGATGTGGATGTTGCCGTTGGCGTAGGGCGGCCCGTCGTGCAGCACGAATTTCGGCCGTCCGGCGGCCTGCGCGCGAAGCTGGCCGTAGAGGTCGGTCGTGCTCCAGCGCTCCAGCAGCAGCGGCTCGCGGGTCGGCAGGCCCGCCCGCATCGGAAAATCGGTCTGCGGCAGGTAGAGGGTCTTCGAATAGTCGCGGCCGGCCGGGGCTTCGGCTTGGGTCTCGTCGGTCATGGGGTCGGGCGTCCTGGATACGGGCGGCGCGCGTGCGGGCTCTGCGGAGGCCCGCGCCTGTCACGGCGCTAGGGGCGAAGGAAGCGGTGGCTCCCGTGACGATCCCGGCCTCCGCGCAGCCGCGCGGGCGCGGCGCTCACGCGGCGGCCGGGCCCATAATTCGAAGACGGAGACAGGCGTCGGCGCTGCGCATGGGCGGCGTTCTAGCAGCGGGCGCGAGCGGAGGCCAGCGGATGCGCGTGTGCCGCGAAGCGATGCCGATTCACCACATCGCCACGCCGCATCCCGAGCCGCTGCCACCAAATCGCGGCGCGTTCGTTGCCATCCCACGCGATCCGCCGCGCCGGCCTGCCCGGGCGGGTCCGAGACGCGACGGATTATCAAGACAGGGTGCACGCCATGAGACATCTCCTGATCGCCGCGACGCTCGCCGTTTCCGCCTTCGCCATCGCCGGCCCCGCGCAGGCGCAGGGCCTCGTCGGCGGCGTGCAGCGCGGCTCGGCCGAGGGCAACCGCGTCGGCGGGCCGGTGGGCGGCGTGGTCGGCGGAGCGGTCGGCGGTGCCGTCGGAACGGTCAACGGCGCGCTCGGGATCGATCCCGGCCGGCGCGCCTACCGCACCGACCTGCGCTCGCGCCGCGCCGTCCGGCATCATCGCCGCCACCACCGCTGAGACGTCGGGGTCCGGCCCGGACTGAAAGCGTCCGGCCCGGATTGAAAGCCGTTTCCGCCTCGATCCGGAGCCGGATCTAGGAAAATTGCGACCTTTCGCGGTTTCGCCCGTTGACCCGTCACGGACCCGGAGCCAGCCGATCGCGCGGCCGGGACATTCTCGAAACTCGATCAAGGATCCGACACCATGAAGACATTGCTGATCGCCACGACCCTCGTGCTCTCGCCGCTGGCCCTCTCCGCCACGGCGCAGGCCCAGGGCACCGTCCGCGGCGCCGAGCGCGGCGTCGAGGACGGCAACCGCGCGGCCGGCCCGATCGGCGGCGTGGTCGGCGGCGCCGTCGGTGCGGCCACCGGCACCGTGGGCGGCGTCCTCGGCGTCGATCCGGAGGCGGATCGCCGCGATCGCGAGGACCGCCGCGAGGAGCGGATGGAGCGTCGCGAGCGCATGGGCCGCTAAGCCCGACACAGCGTCGTCTTAGAACGGGCCGGTCACCCTCGGGTGGCCGACCCTTTTCGTTGCGCCATCGCGTCGTGGGCGAGCAGGTAGAGGCCCGAGCCGACGATGACCGCCGCGCCGAGCACGGTCCAGCGGTTCGGAACGTCGCCGAACAGCAGGTAGCCGAGCGTCAGCGACCAGAGCAGCTGCGTGTACAGGAACGGCGCGAGCACGTTGGCCGGCGCCCGCGCATGCGCCAGAATCAGCAGCCAGTGCCCCATCGTCCCGAACAGGCCGATGCCGACCAGCAGCGCCCACACCGTGAGGGAGGCCGGGCTGGTCCAGATCCACGGCAGCAGCGGCGTCATCAGCCCGAGGCCGGCCAAGCCGGAATAGACCATCGTCGTCGCGGTCGAATCATGCGCAGCGAGCTTGCGCGTCGCGAGGATGTAGAGCGCATAGCAGAGCATGTTGCCGAGGCTGAGCAGGACCGCCGGGTGAACCTGGCCGAGGCCGGGCCGCACGATCACCAGCACGCCGAGGAAGCCGACCGCAATCGCCGCCATGCGCCTGGGCGACGACCATTCGCCGAGCAGCGGGCCGGCGAGCAGCGCGACGGTGAGCGGTGCCGCGAACTGGATCGACAGGGTCTCGGCGAGCTGCAGGTGGCGGAGCGCGAAGAAGTTCAGCGCCGTCGATCCGAACAGCAACAGCGAGCGCACCACCTGCAGGCCGAGGCGGCGGCTGCGCATGACGGCCGGGGTCGTCACCGGGTTGAGGAACACCGAGATCAGCGCCACGCTCACGCCGTAGCGCATGAAGGTGGTGAGCAGCGGGTCGACGCCGGAACGGGCCAGCACCTTCGCCGATGCGTCGAGGCAGGCGAAGAACGCCAGCGTTCCGCACATCAGCGCGATGCCGACGAGGCGCCGCCTGTCGGGCCGCGTCCCGCGTTCGCCGTCGAGGCCGGCCGCCGCCTCGCGCGACGCGCAGACCGCGTCGGCTCGTATCGCCTTGCTGGAGGAAATCGCCTTGGACCTTCGGGCCGCCGAGTTCGGTGGACCTTAGCCGGTCGCCGCGACGGCGGGCACCCGTCCGTCCGCACCCGCGCCGTGTCGCCGACGCGGGGCCGCCGGCGTCACCTGTCTTGCGCCCGCTGCCGACGCGGGGTCGGCTCGGTTCGATTCTGCTCGCGCGTGAACGGCAGGATCGTCGCGCTCGCGACCTGAGGTTCGGTCGGCTCGGCGGCCGAGCGGTTGCCCTTGGGCTTGCGATCGAGCCACAGGCGGACCCAGACCCGGTTTCTCCGGCTCCAGCCGCGACGGGCGACCCAGGCCGGAATCGATGCCGTATGCTGCATTCGACGTCTTCTCACTCATCATGCGGACGTAGCGCCTGATGAAAGTCCTAGAGTGAGCGTGGGCCTGCCCGCGATGGCTGTGCGTCCCGAATTTTTGTCTCTGCGTCCAGGCTCTCAGAATCAGCGACCTACGTGGCAAACGAGAACGGCCCGCATCCGGTGGGATACGGGCCGCGCGTCGGTCATGTTTTGGGGGCTCGTCCGCGGGTCTTGCCGGCGCCCGAAGCGTCGGGGCTAGTTCTCCTCGTCGCCCGGCTCGAAGCTCTGCGGAGCGGTCGATTCGGCGCTGGCGACCGGCGTCGGCGCGCCGATCGTCGAGGGCACGTTCACGCCGTCGCGCTTGTAGATGTCGTCGCGGAACTGCACGAGGCCGTCCGGCGTCGCCCAGGCGGTGATGTAGGTCCAGTAGACCGGCACCGGCGAGGACAGCGTGGCGTCGACGCGCTTGCCGCTCTCGATCGCCTGCTCGACCTGCTCGCGGCCCCAGCCGGGCGTGTCCTTCAACAGCCAGGTGATGTACTCGCGCACGTTCTGAACGCGGACGCATCCTGAGGAGATGAAGCGGAAGTCGTCGCCGAACACGCCCTTGGTGTTCGTGTCGTGCATGAACACGCCGTACGGGTTCGGGATGTTGATGCGCACGATGCCCATCGAGTTGAAGTCGGCGCCCGAGTCCTGGCGGTAGCGGTAGCGCGTGCCCTCGTCCGAGTTCCAGTTGACCTGGCTCGGCTGGATCTCGGCCTCGCCGGAGAAGATGCGGATCTTGTTGTCGGTGAGGTAGTTCGGATCCTTCTGCATCTTGGGGATGAGGTCCTTCTTCACGATGGAAGCCGGGACCGTCCAGAAGGGGTTGAAGTTGATCTGCGTCGCCTTGGTGTTCATGATCGGCGACTGGCGGTCGATCTTGCCGACGCCGGCGGCGTGCAGCGTCACGACCTGACCGTTCTCGACCGTCTGAACCAGGGCGGCCGGGATGTTGGTGATGACGAAGCGCTGCCCGAGGTTGCCCGAGTAGGAGCGCAGGCGCACCGCGTTGATCTCGAGCTGGCGCAGGCGGATGTCGGCCGGCACGTTCATGGCCTGCTGCGTCGCCATGCTCATCGTGCCGGTCTGGCTCAGGCCGTGGCGGGCCTGGAAGCGCTTCACGCCGGCGGCGACGTAGGAATCGTACACGCCGGAATTGCCGGCCACCGGGTCGATGTCGCCGGTCACGATCAGGCGCTGGCGCACGGCCCCGACCACCGCGCCGCGGGCGCCGATGCGCAGGCGGTCGGCACCGGAGACCGGCTTCCAGCCGCCGCGGGAGACGATCTCCTTGTAGCGCTCGACCATCTGCTCGGTGGCCGCCACCGTCTGCGGCGACAGGATCGGCGTCGACGAGCGCTGGACCTGCATCGCGGCGGGCGAGGCGTAGTCCTGCGCCCACTCGGCCTGGGCATAGCCGGCGCCGGCCTGCTCGCGCGCCGAAGCCGGGGCGACGAGGGCGACGGTTCCGAGGAGCGCGAGGCTCAGGGTCGCGCGGGTGGTAGCCTGAATGAGCATCGTGGTGGCTCTGGTCCATGGATGGGCGAAGTGGAGCGGGCGCTGTGCCGCCGTTTCCCCTGGGCCCAAGGTGTCCGGGTACGGTTAAGACTCCATGGCGACCGGGCTTTATTGTGGCGTGCCGGTGCGTGCCCGCACATCACGGGTGCGTGCGTCCTCCGTGCCACAGCGGAATCGGCCCAGCCGTGCCAAGGAATCGGAAGACGCGACGCGGTCGCCGGACAGGGTCGGCATGACGCCCGGGAGCCACAGGACGAGACCTCTGCGCGCGATCACCGCCGTGATCGCGCTCTACGCGTTCGTCCTGCAGGGCTTCCTCAGCGGCCTGATGCCGGCTCCGATGGCCGGAGACGTCCATGCCCTGTGCCTGTCGGGCGCCGCCGCCGCCGGCGATCCCTCGCCGGACACGCCTCACGTCCACGCCGATTGCTGCACCGCCGCCCACCACGTGGCCGACGCGTTGGCGCCTCGCGACACCGCCGCGACGATCATCTGGCCGCAAGGCCGCGTCGTCACCACCGCGTTCTGGCGGGCCGCCGCGAACGGCCCGCGCGCGCCGCCCCGCGCCATCGCCCATCCGCGAGGTCCGCCCGTCGCCTGAACCGATCGCCGCCCGATCCCTTCAGCCAGACGGTAGCTTTGCCATGTCCCGTATCACGCGTGCCGGCCTCTGCGTCGCGCTCGGCTTCGTCCTGCCCGGCCCGGGCGCCTTCGCCCACGCCACCCTCGACCGCAAGGAGGCCAGCCCCAACGCGGCCTATCGCGGCGTCGTGCAGATCAACCACGGCTGCGACGGCCGGCCCACCATAAGGGTCAGGGTCACCATCCCTGAGGGCATGGTCGGCGCCAAGCCGATGCCGAAGCCCGGCTGGCAGGTGACGACGACGCGAGGCGCCTACGCCAGGCCCTACCAGTCCTTCCACGGAATGGTGTCCGAGGGCGTCACGGCGATCACCTGGACCGGCGGCGCCCTGCCGGACGACCAGATCGACGAGTTCACCTTCTTCGCCCGGGTCTCCGACGCCTTTGCGCCGGGCGCGACCGTGTACTTTCCGGTCGAGCAGGATTGCGACGGCGGCGGCTACCGCTGGAGCGAGATCCCCGGCCCCGGCCAGACCGCCCGGGACCTGAAGTCGCCGGCCCCGTCGGTGCGGATCGTCGCGGCGGCCCAGCCCGACGCGGCGCCGGCCGCGATCAAGGCCGGCGACCTCACCATCGCCACGCCCTGGCTGCGCGCGACGCCCGCCGGCGCCACCGTCGCCGGCGGCTACGTCAGCATCACCAACGCCGGCACCGTGCCCGACACCCTGACGGCGGCCGCGATCCCTCTCGCGGGTCGCGGCACGATCCACAGCATGTCGATGGACGGCGGCGTGATGCGGATGGCGCCCGTCGAGGGCGGCCTGACGATCAGGCCCGGCGAGACCGTGACGCTGGCCCCCGGCGGCCTGCACCTGATGTTCGAAGATCTGACCGCGAGCCCGAAGGTCGGCGAGACGGTCGCCGGCACGTTGACCTTCGCGCGCGCCGGCACCGTGCCGGTGACGTTCACGGTCGCGCCGATCGGCGCCCAGGCGCCCGCCGCACCGCCGGCGGGTCACGCCCACCACTGATCCGCGCCGACGCCGCGCGCATCCGCTCGGGATCCGCGTCGGCGTCGCCCTCTCCATCCAGTCCGGACGTGCCTGCCCGCGCCGACGCGCGCCCGGCGGCCGTCGGAAGGTGTCTCGCATGTCCCGTCCCTTCGAAACGGGCGCCCTGGCGCTCGCCGTCCTGCTGTCCGCCGCCCTGCCCTCCCGGGGGCAGGAGCCGTCGGATGCCGTCGTGCTGCCCGAGCTTTCGGTCAGCGGTGCCGCGGCGGGTTCGGTCACCGTCCCGAGCGTCGCCGAGCAGCGCGCGGCTCTGAACGCGACGGTCGGGTCGGTGGCCTTCGTCGACGCGGCGAGCTTCCAGGACCGCTACGCCAACACCCTGCGCGACGTGCTCAAGGACACGCCCGGCGTCGCGGTCCAGGAGCGCTACGGGCAGGAACTTCGTCTGTCGGTACGCGGATCGGGCATCGCGCGCGGGTTCCACCTGCGCGGCATCGAGCTTCTGCAGGACGGCATCCCGTTCAACCTCGCCGACGGAAGCGGCGACTTCTACCAGATCGATCCGTTGGCGCTGCGTTCGGTCGAGGTCTACAAGGGCGGAAACGCCCTCACCTTCGGCGCGACAACGCTGGGCGGCGCGATCAACGCCGTGACGCCGACCGCCTACACCGCATTCGCGCCCGACATCGTCCGGATCGACGGCGGCAGCTTCGGCACGATCCGCGAGAACTTCCAGGCCTCGCGGATCTCGGGCCCGGTCGATGTGCTGGTGAACGGCACCATCACCAATGCTGACGGCTTCCGCGACCACGAGACCCAGCGGACGCAGAACTTCAACGCCAACCTCGGCTACCAGCTGGCGCCGGGCGTCGAGACGCGGTTCTACGCCGGCATCTACTTGACCGACCAGAAGCTGCCCGGCACGCTGAGCCTGTCCGACGCGCTGAGCAACCCGACGCTGGCCAACGCCGCCGCGATCGCCGGAAACCAGTCGCGCAAGGTCGAGACCGAGCGCATCTCCAACCGCACCAGCTTCGTCCTCGACGTGGGAAAGCTCGACGTCGACACCTGGGCGATCCACAAATCGCTCTACCATCCGATCTTCCAGGCGATCGACCAGGACGGCTGGACCTACGGCATCAGCCCGCACTGGGCCGGCACGTTCGACCTCGGCGGCTTCCGCAACGACACGATCCTGGGCCTGCGGGCCTTCGCCGGGCAGAACTCGGCGCTGCAATTCGTCAACGTCCAGGGCCAGCGCGGCGCGCAGACCCTCAACGCCCTGCAGAGCGCCTCGAACCTCGAGGCCTATGGCGAGAACCGGTTCTGGTTCCTGCCGGACGTAGCCCTGATGACCGGCGCCAAGGCGTTCTCGTCCAACCGCACCTACAGCAACAAGGGCGGCCTGGCGGCGAGCCCGAACGTGCAGTTCGCCGACGAGACCTACGAGGGGGTGAACCCGAAGCTCGGCCTGCTGTGGCAGCCGTTGCCCGAGATCCAGGTGTTCGGCGACGTCACGCGCTCGCGCGACGTGCCGGATTTCGGCGACCTCGTGCAGACCAACATCTTGCGCACCACCTTCGTCCCGCTCCAGGCCCAGCGCGCCTGGACCTACGAGGCCGGCTCTCGCGGACGGATCGACCGCCTGACCTGGGACGTGACCCTGTACCGTGCCGACATCCGGGACGAGCTGATCAACTTCAACACCGCGCTCGGCGCAGCGATCAACCTGCCGGCGGCGACCTTCAACGCGCCACGCACCCGGCACCAGGGTGTCGAGGCCGCCTTCGGCCTCGACCTCGCCCGCGACCTGTCGGGCGTCGGCGACCGGCTGAGCCTGTCCCAGATCTGGACGCACAACGACTTCCGCTTCGTCGGCGATCCCGTCTACGGCAACAACCGCATCGCCGGCCTTCCCCAGGACGTGCTGCGCACGGTCGTGAGCTACGTCCACCCGAGCGGCTTCCACATCGCCCCGTCGGTCGACTGGGTGCCTCAGGGCGCGTTCGCCGACCACGCCAACACCTTGAAGGTGCCGGGATACGCCCTGCTCAACGTGCAGGCCGGGATCGACTTCGCGAACGGCGTCTCGCTGTTCGTCGACGCCCGCAACCTGCTCGATGCCCGCTACGTCTCCGACATCACCGTGGTCGCGAACGCCGGTGCCGTGGCCGGCGGCCCGGTGGCGTTCTATCCGGGGGCCGGGCGGTCGGTGTTCGGCGGCGTGCGCGCGGCGTTCTGACGAGCCGGCATAATGCGGCACGTCGACTTACAGCCTCAATGTTGTCCCATGTCGTATCCGCCATTCGTCATCGCGCATCGATGGCGCGGTACTGCCTCGCCGCCCGATCTCGACATTCCGGTGGAACGTGCGCGGACGCGATTAAGGTTACCTTTCGGTTGTCGCGGCGGGACCTCCGTTCGGCGCTAGGATTGCGGCAAGGGTCGCGGACAGGCCGGGAGCGTTCCAAGACGGAACGACGACAGGCCCCGGCAGCGACGCAGGAGGCAGGATGAACGGGTACGACGTCACGTTCCGGGACGAACGGGATTGGGTCGATTTCGGGCGGACCTACGTCACGTCCGACGCCTTCCGGACGCTCTTCCACGACGGCATGGCGCTGGTGGAGGAGACCGCGGCGTATCTCGACGGCGAGGGCCGCGACGAGTCGCGCCTGATCTCGCGGGACGCAACCCTGTCCTACGCCTCGGAGAGCATGCGGCTCACCACCCTGCTGATGCAGATCGCGTCCTGGCTGCTGGTGCAGCGCGCGGTGTCCGAGGGCGAGCTCACCGCGAGCCAGGCCTTGCAGGAGAAGAACCGCGTGCGGCTCGCCGCGACCGAGGCGCCGAAGGCCGAGAGCTTCACGCTCCTGCCGGTCCGGCTGCAGAACCTGATCCTGCGCGCCCGCCGGCTGCACGCCCGCATCCTGCACCTCGACGGCCTGATCTCCGACGACCGCCCGACGCCGGCCGCCGTCGAGAGCCCGGTCGCCGTCCAGCAGAACCGCCTGCGCTCGGCCTTTCCCGGTCTGCAGGCCTGAGCGGAACGCCCAGAACGCAAGAAGGGCGGCACCGCGGTGCCGCCCTTCTTGCGTTGATCCGGCCCCGGCAGCACGCCGAGGCCGGGATCGAAACCCTTACTTGCGGCCGACGAGGTTGCCGAAGCGCGAGGTGAAGCGCGAGACGCGGCCGCCGCGATCGAGCATCTTCTGCTCGCCGCCGGTCCAGGCCGGGTGGGTCAGCGGATCGATGTCGAGGTTCAGGGTGTCGCCTTCGCTGCCGTAGGTCGAGCGCGTCCGGTACTCGGTGCCGTCGGTCATCACGACCTTGATGAAGTGGTATTCGGGGTGCTCGGTCCCCTTGGCCTTGTCGGCCGCGCTCTTTGCCATGACGTCTCGTCCTCGACGGTGCACGAACTCCGGGAGCGCGGAGGGCGCGGCCCGTAAGATCCGTGGGTTGAAACTCTGTGATCGGACCGTTGCCACGAACCTCACGTTCGTGCGAACCGCTCATGCGAAGCCGACGGCCCGTCTTGGCGGCCCGCGGCCATTGCACACGCGCAATCGGAAGAAGGCGCGCGTATACCGCAGGCTCCGGCCGCTCACAAGCATGCTTGTCGCGCGGACGAGGGACGAAACACCAGAGGCGTGATGGCCCGCAAGAAGAACCCGCCCGCCGAAGGTCGCGACAAGGCCCCGCTGAGCTCGCTGCGGCCGCTGATCCCCTTCGCGGCGGCCTATCGCGGGCGGATCGTCGCCGCCTTCCTGTCGCTGCTGGCGGCCTCGGCGGCCACGCTGACGGTGCCGATCGCCATGCGCCGGGTGATCGATCACGGCTTCTCGCCCGAGGGCGAGAGCATGATCAACGCCTACTTCCTGGCGCTGCTCGGGGTCGTCGCGGTGCTCGCCCTGTCGAGCGCCGCCCGGTACTACACGGTGGTGACGCTGGGCGAGCGCGTGGTGGCCAACCTCCGCAGCGCCGTCTTCCGGCAGCTGACGCTGCTCGATCCCGCCTTCTTCGACAAGACGCAGTCGGGCGAGATCGTCTCGCGGCTCACCGCCGACGCGACCCAGGTCAAGGCGGTGTTCGGCGTCTCGATCTCGATCCTGCTGCGCAACCTGTTCCTGTTCGTCGGCGCCGTCGCGATGATGGTGATCACCAGCCCGAGGCTGTCGGTGCTGGTGCTGGTCGCGATCCCGCTGATCGTGTTCCCGCTGATCGTCTCCGGCCGCGGCGTCCGACGCCGCTCGCGCGCGGCGCAGGACCGCCTCGCCGACGCCTCCGCTTACGCGGCGGAAGCGGTCGGCGCGGTCCGCACGATGCAGGCCTTCGGCATGGGCCGGGCCACCGCCGACCGCTTCGCGCAGGCCTCCGAGAGCGCCTATTCGGCCGCCGGCGAATCGATCCGCGCCCGCGCGCTGCTCACCGGCGTGGCGATCTTCCTGATCTCGGCCTCCGTCGTCGGGGTGATGTGGTACGGCGCGCAAGGGGTGCTCGCCCACACCATGAGCGCCGGGCAGCTGTCGCAGTTCGTGCTCTACGCCGTCTTCGGCGCGAGCGCGCTCGGGCAGCTCTCGGAGGTCTACGGCGAGCTCGCCCAGGCCGCGGGCGCGGCCGAGCGCCTCGGCGAGATCCTGGCCGCCGTGCCCGCGATCAAGCCGCTGGCCGATCCGGTGCCGATGCCGGTGCCGGCCCGCGGCGCCGTCGCGTTCGAGGCGGTGCGCTTCGCCTACCCGACCCGCGACATGACGGCCGCCCTCGACGGCATCGCCTTCACCGCGGCGCCCGGCGAGCGCATCGCCATCGTCGGCCCCTCGGGCGCCGGCAAGAGCACGGTGCTGCAGCTGCTGCTGCGCTTCTACGATCCGCAATCGGGCCGGGTGCTCGTCGACGGGGTCGACGTCGCGCGCGTCGACCCGGAGGCCCTGCGCGCCCGCATGTCGCTGGTGCCGCAGGACCCGACCGTGTTCTCGGGCTCGGTCGCCGAGAACATCCGCTACGGCCGGCCGCAGGCGAGCGACGCGGAGGTGCAGCGCGCGGCCGAGCTTGCCCATGCCGACGGCTTCATCCGCGCCCTGCCCCAGGGCTACGCCACGCCGGTGGGCGAGCGCGGCGTCACCCTGTCCGGCGGCCAGCGCCAGCGCGTCGCCATCGCCCGCGCGATCCTGAAGGACGCGCCGATCCTGCTCCTCGACGAGGCGACCTCGGCGCTCGATGCCGAGAGCGAGCGCGCGGTGCAGTCGGCGCTCGACGGGCTGATGCGCGGGCGCACGACCCTGGTCATCGCCCATCGCCTCGCTACCATCCGCGCCGCCGACCGCATCCTCGTCCTCGACGACGGCCGCATCGTCGAGGAAGGCACCCACGAGAGCCTGCTGGCACAGGGCGCGCTTTACGCGCAGCTCGCCGCCCTGCAGTTCACCGATGCCCTCGACGAGACCGCGCGGGGCAAGGAGCCGCGCCTGCGCGGGGTGAGCGTCTCCGCCGCGGAGTAGCGTCGCGATCGTGCAATCGGAGGTTGCCGGTTCAACCCGGCCGCGCGACGCGGTAGACCCGTGGCATGAGCCGTCTCGACCTTGCCCGCTTCCCCCGTCTCGCGCTCCTCGAGCGTCCGACGCCGATCCAGCCGCTCGACCGGTTCTCGGCGGCCCTGGGCCCGGCGCTAAACGGGGTCCGCCTGTTCGTGAAGCGCGACGACCTCGCGCCGATCGGCGGGGGCGGCAACAAGCTCAGGAAGCTCGAGTTCCTGCTCGGGGCGGCCCGCGCCGAGAACGCCGATACCGTGATCACGGTCGGCGCGCTGCAATCGAACCATGCGCGCCTCACCGCCGCTGCCGCCGCGCGCGAGAACTTCGCTTGCGAACTCTTCCTGAGCCGGAGCGTGCCGCGCACCGACCCGGACTACGTCGGCAACGGCAACCGCTTCCTCGACGACCTGTTCGGCGCCCGCGTCCACGAATTGCCGGCCGACGCCGACTCGCTCGCCGCCGCCGAGGTCCGCGCGAACGCGCTGCGGGCCGAGGGGCGGCGGGTCTACGTGTTCCCGTCCGGCGGTTCGAGCGCGGTGGGCAGCCTCGGCTACGCCGCCTGCGCCGAGGAGATCGCCGGGCAGGCCGAGGCGATGGGCGTGACCTTCGCCCACATCCTCACCGCCAACGGCAGCGCCGGCACCCATGCCGGCCTCGCCGCCGGGCTATTCGCGATGGGTCGCGATCCGAGGCTCGCGAAGTCCTACGCGGTGCTCGCGGCGCAAGACCATGCCGAGGCCGAGACGCTGGCCAAGGCCAACGCGACCCTGGGGCTGCTGAAGCCCGGCGCGGCGCTGTCCGCTTCCGACATCGTGATCGACGGAAGCCATCGCGGCCCGGGCTACGGCATCCCGACCGATGCGATGCGGGAGGCCGTGCGCCTGATGGCCCGCAGCGAAGGCGTGCTGCTCGATCCGGTCTACAGCGGCAAGGCCTTCGCCGGCCTGCTGCACGACGTCCGCGCCGGCCGCTACCGGCCGGGCGAGGCGGTGCTGTTTCTGATGACCGGCGGGGTGCCGGGGCTGTTCGCGTATCGAAGCGCGTTCGCCGAAGCGTAAGCCCCTGGAGCATTTCCCCTGATCCCCGGGTCATGGAAAATGCTCTATCGTGTCGTGGGATCACATTAACTTCCCGCGAGCCGGGATCCACCTCGCTCGACAATGCTCTAGCGCTCGGTCAGCTTCAGCTCGATCCGGCGGTTCTTCGCGTAGGCCTCGTCGGTGGTGCCGGCGTCGAGCGGCTGGAACTCGCCGAAGGCGCCGGCGAGCAGCCGCTGCGGCGGCAGGCCCTTGCTCGCGAGGTACTGTACGACGGCGATGGCGCGCGCCGCCGAGAGCGACCAGTTCGACGGGAACTGCGCGCTGGCGATCGGGCGCGAATCGGTATGGCCGTCGACCCGCAGCACCCAGGGCAGGTCCGCCGGGATCTGCTTGGCGAGGTCGAGGATCGCCCCCGCGATCCGGTCGAGCTCCGGGCCGGCCTCGGCCTTCAGCGAGGCGGAGCCTGCCGGGAACAGCACCTCGGATTGCAGCACGAAGCGGTCGCCGACGACGCGGATGTCGGTGCGATTGCCGAGGATCTGCCGCAGCCGGCCGAAGAAGTCGGAGCGGTATCGGGCAAGCTCCTGCACCTTCTGCGCAAGCGCGACGTTGAGGCGGCTGCCGAGGTCGGCGATGCGGGCCTGGCTCTCGCGGTCGCGGCTCTCGGAAGCCGCGAGCGCATCCTCAAGCGCCGCGAGCTGGCGCCGCATCGCGCCGATCTGGTCGTTGAGCATGTCGATCTGCGACTGCGCCCGGCCGGCCGCGCCGCGCTCGGCCTGGAGCTGCCTGTCGAGGTCGCTTGCCTGGCCCTTGCTTGAGGCCGTCGCCGCGGCCTCGGCGCGGGCCCGGTCGCGCTCGGCCTCGGTCGCGAGCAGGGTGTTGCGGAGCGCCTGCGCCGTCTCCTCCTGCCCGCGCCGGTTCGAGCGCTCGAGCGCCAGCAGGTCGGTGAGGTCGACGATCTGGCGGTTGAGCTTGGCCAGCACCGTGTCGCGCCCGGTCAGCTCCTGCGACAGGAAGAACTGGCCGACGACGAAGATCGTCAGCAGGAACACCACCGATAGGAGCAGCGTCGCCAGCGCGTCGACGTAGCCCGGCCAGACGTTGACGCCGCGGTCGCGGCGGACGAGGCGGGAGGCCATCAGACCCGCTCGCGGCCGAGCCGGTCGAGCACCTGCTTCATCTCGCGCTCGCGGCCGGCTTGGGCCTCGACCCAGTCGCGGATCATCTGCTGCTCGGCGCGCATGTGCTGGACGAGCCCCTGGATGCCCTCGGCGAGGTTGGTCATCGCCAGCGTCGCCGCCCGCCCGTTGGCGCCTTCCGACACGACGGTGGTCAGGCGGTCGACGGCTTCCTGCAGCGCCTCGACCGCGACCGGCTCCTGCCGCGCCTGAACCGGCGCGGGCGCGGCCGCCTCCTCGCCCGAGACCAGCCAGTCCTCCAGCTCGTTGTGGAAGCGGGCATGGGCCTGGCTCGCCTGCAGGTCGAGGAAGCCGGTGATGAGCGAGCTCGCCAAGCCGAACAGCGACGCCGAGAACGCCAGGCCGATGCCGCCGAGCGGCACGGCCAGCCCGTTCTTCAGCTCGTCGAACATCACGCTGGCCTCGCCGCCGCCGCGCATCGACTTGATCACCGAGCCGACCGCCGAGAGCGTGTCGATGAGGCCCCAGAACGTGCCGAGCAGGCCGAGCAGGATCAGGATGCCGGCGATGTAGCGCAGGGTGTCGCGGCCCTCGTCGAGGCGCGCGGCGACGGTGTCGAGGAAGGCCCGCACCCCCGGCAGCGTCGCGCCGTCGCGCCGGGCCTGGATCGCCGGCACCAGCGGGACGACGAGGCGCGGCGGGCGCTTGGCCGCCTCCCCCGAGGCGACCGCGTTGACGTAGGACGCCTCGCGGTAGAGCCGGATCACCTGCCCGAAGGCCAGCAGCACCGCGATGAGGAGTACGCCGAGGATCAGGCCGTTGAGCCCCGGATTGGCCTGGAAGGCGGGCGTGATCTGGCGAAACAGGATGAAGGCGAGGAACCCGACCAGGATCAGGAAGACCAGCATCCGGACGAGGTAGATGCCCGGCTTCGCGATCGGTCTCCTGGCCGCCGGAATCTTGCCCGCCGGACTCTTGCCGATCGGCCTGTCCGCACTCGGCTGTGCGGGAAACGCGGTGTCGGAACGGGCGGCCATCGGTCGCGACTCTTCGGAAGGTGGCGCGAGGTCGTCTCCCGAAGATGATCGGCGGCCTCGATCGAGCAGGCCGGCACTGTGGCGTCAGCCTACGATGCGATCAAGCCGCACAGCGCGCGTTCACATCGTTCAGTGCGGACTAATCCCAATCCCGCGGCCAGGTCTCCTCGAGATGAGGCCCGAGGCGAACCGCCGAGACCGTGACGGCGAGGCCGTCCGCATTGGTCTCGACGGCGATGCCGCACAGGGTGCCCTCCCCTTGCGCCGCTTCGAGGCGGGCGCCCGGCGTCTTCTGCAGGAAGCGCCGCAGCGGCTCCTCCTTCTGCATGCCGAGCACCGAGTCGTAATCGCCGCACATCCCGGCATCCGTCAGGTAGGCCGTGCCGCCGGGCAGGATGCGGTGGTCGCCGGTCGGGACGTGGGTGTGGGTGCCGACGACGAGGCTGGCGCGGCCGTCGAGGAACACGCCGAAGGCCTGCTTCTCGCTGGTCGCCTCGGCATGGACGTCGATGACGACCGCATCGGCGGCCTCGCCCAGCGGGCAGGCGGACAGCTCGCGCTCGACCGCGGCGAAGGGGTCGTCCAGCGCGTCGATGAACAGCCGGCCCATCACGTTGACGACGAGGACGCGGGCGCCGGCCCGGGTCTCGACGATGGTGGCGCCCCGGCCCGGCGTGCCGGGCGGGTAGTTCGCCGGCCGGACCAGCTTCGGCTGGCGGGCGATGAAGACCAGCGCCTCGCGCTGATCGAAGGAGTGGTTGCCGAGCGTCACCGCGTCGGCGCCGGCCCCGAGGATCTCGTCGCAGATCGACTCGGTGATGCCGAACCCGCCGGCCGCGTTCTCGCCGTTCACGACCACGCAATCGAGCCGCCAGCGCTCGCGCAAGGCGGGAAGCCGGTCGGTGACGGCCTTTCGGCCGGGACGCCCGACCACGTCGCCGAGAAAGAGAAGCCGCATCGTCAGAGGTCTTTGGTGAGGGGAACGAACCCGGCCTCGGTCACGAGGTGGTCGAGGGGGCGATCGTGCGGCTCGGCCGGGACCCGCTGGATCTCCTGGACCGAGAAGGCGATGCCGATGGTCAGCACCGGGCCGCTGCGCGACAGTCGGCTGATCGCCTGGTCGTAGTAGCCACGGCCGTAGCCGATGCGCTGGCCGCGCCGGTCGAAGGCGGCGAGCGGCACGATCAGGGCGGTCGGGTCGAGGGCCGGCAGGTCGTCGCGCGGCTCGCTGAGGCCGAAGCGGCCGGCGACCAGCGTCTCGCCCGCGCGCCACTCGCGGAACACCAGGCCGTCCGGCGTGACCTTCGGCAGCGCGACGCGCTGGCCGCGGGCGAACAAGCACTCGATCAGCGGGCGCGGGTCGGCCTCGCTGCGGATCGGCCAGAAGGCGCCGACGAGGGTGGCCTCGGCGAGGCCCGCGACCGTGAGGGCATGCTCGGCGATCGCGAGCGATCCGGCGCGCCTGGTCTCCGGGTCGAGGGCGTCGCGCCGTGCGAGCGCGTCGCTTCGCAGGGCGGCCTTGTCGGAGGAGGTCGAGTGCGGAGCCACGTGAGCCGTTGGAGGATCGATCCCGGGAAACCTACAGTGTAGGTGGGCGCCGTGTTGGCCAAGTCCAGGGACGAGGCCAGGGACAGCTCCCGGGGGAGTCGATAAGGCCCCGGGGAAAGTGCTCCTGACGGACTCTGCAGCCCCGCCCAACACATGTAGCGGTGCGCCCCCGTCCGCGCCAGGGGGCGCGAGCGCCGAGCGTCGTGAAATCAGCGGCCGAGCAGGGTGCGCAGGCGGGGCGAGCGCGCCGACCCGTCGATGCATTCGAGCGTCGCCGACCGGTTGAGGGTGTGGAGGCGGGTGCCGGGCCAGGACGGCCCGGCGGTCAGCCTCGTCTCGACGGTCTGCGCGTAGCCCTCCGCGTCGAGGCGGTCGATCCGGGCGAGCGCCAGCGCCCGGCCGTAGCCCTCGGTGCAATCCTGGATCGGGCGGATCAGGGCTCCGTCGCGCGCGACGATGCGTCCGGCCGGCCGCGCCGAGGCGACGTCGACCAGCACCGGGTTGTGGGCATGCGGCGTCCAGGGCCCGCGGAAATCCGGTGCCGACCAGAGATGGAGCGCATCCGAGTACGAGCCGCTGCCGAGCGCCGCGCCGAGCGGCGCATCGCGGACGGTCGCGAACATCCACCACAGGCCGCCATGCTCGACCAGGGTCGCGTCGCTGGCGACGACGCCGGAGACCAGCGTCGCCTCCTTCACCCAGCCGCCCGGAAAGGCGGTGGCGCGGTAGAGGTCGATCGTGCCGGCGCTGCCGGTCTCGGGCACCATCCAGGCCTCGCCCGCGCGCTCGAACACGAACGGATAGGAGAGGTGATGGGCCTCCTCCAGCACCGGAACCGGTACGCCGATCGGGCCGTCGGTCGAGAACCGTACCGCCGAGACGATGCCCTTGGCCGTCGCGTGGACGAAATCCTCGACGAACAGCCAGGTCTCGCCGCGATGATCGAGGGGGAACGGGTCGGCGTAGAAGCGCCGGCCGTCGTCGGGCAGGGTGGTCCAGCCGGTGTCGGGGTGCCGGCGAAGGTCGATCACGTCCGGCCCGTCGAGCCGGCGCCAGCCGACCCGCCAGTGCGGGGCATGGTAGCACAGGTGGTAGAGCCGCTGCGCGACGGCGTGGGCGAGGATGCGCCCGGTGCGTGACAGGATCTGGGGGGCCGTGAGCTCGGCCGGTGGTGCCGCGATCCCGGGGCGTCCCGTCGCGGGGCCGCCCTCGTGGCGCCCGGCGAGCGCCGCCGCCAGCAGGGACACCGTGCGGATCAGCGCGTCGTCGAAGGAGGTCAGCATCACCCCGCGGCGTTCGGTGCCCGCGCGACCCGATGCGACGAGCCGGCTCCCGTCGGCGAGCGCCATCATCGGGGCCCGCCCCGCCAGGAGGCTCGCGAGCAGACCGGCCTCGCCCGGCCGGCCGTCGTAGGACAACCGCCAGATCGAGCCGGCCTCCGCGGCGGCGACGTCGCCGCAGAGGTCGACGATCAGATCCGGCCGCGCATGCCCGGTCGGCCGCCACGCGGACAGGTCGCGATCCTGCGCCGGCGACGAGGCGCCCGATCGCGGCAGGCGGTGGATCAGCGTCTCGAGCGAGAACAGCAGGTCGGCGTTGGCCGGCCACGCGTCCGGCCCGGGGCGCGCATCGATCTCGATCGCGTCGACGCCCGGCAGGACGGCGATCCGACGGAGCAGGTGCACGTGCCAAAGGCGCGGCCTCCGACCATCGAGACGCAACCTGAGACGCATGCCGCCGACCGATCCCTCTCGAACGTCCCGGCGAACGCCGCGTCCCCGCCCGTCGCGTTCGGCGCCAGGAACCGGGATACCCGGTGCAATCCGTCGTTGCGATCTATCACCAATTTCGTGACCGAGAAGATAACCTTGAAGACAGAGGCCGCCGACCGATCGACATTAACCCTTACCCGAAGAAGCGATGTCCGAACCCGGGGTGCTACGCAGTCTTGAGGGATTTTCATTCAGTTGCGCGCACCTTGCAGTATCCGGTCAGGCGTCCGTAAAACTGACCCAATTTGACACGACGGTGGCCCACGGTGGCGCAGCTGAACAGAAACCTTGCCGTTTCGGCCTGGATCGAGCCGGTCGCGCCCGAGCGCGTGGTCACATCCAAGCCCGAGACCACGGCCGAGCTCGGCGACCTGTGGCGCATCCTGTTCCGGCGCTGGAAGCTGATCCTCGGCACGGCGAGCGTGCTGGGCTTGGCGGCCCTGGCCTACGCCGTCCTCACGCCGTCCCTCTTCACGGCGACCGCGCAACTCCTGATCGATCCGCGCGACCGCGTCGTCGTGAACAACGACGTCAATCCCGGAGCGCTGTCGCCCGACGGCGGCGTGACGCAGGTCGAGAGCCAGGTCCGCGTGATCGAATCGGACACCGTGCTGTCGCGCGCCATCGCCGAGACCGGGCTCGACAAGGATCCCGAGTTCGGTGCGGCGAGCACCGGCATCGTCGGGCGCGCCGTGCGCTCCCTCCGCGAGATGATCGCCGGGCCGCAGCCGGACAAGGTCGTCGACGCTCGTGGGCAGTCCCTCGACCGGCTTCGGCGCAAGCTCGCGGTGAAGCGTGCCGACAAGGTCTTCGTCGTCGACGTGATCGTCACCACCACCGATCCGGACAAGTCGGCGCGGATCGTCAACGCCATCGCCAAATCCTACCTGTCCGACCAGACCGAGGCCCGGGCCGAGGGCGCCAAGCGCGCATCGGGCGAGCTGCGCGCCCGCCTCGACGACCTGCGCAACGCCGTGAACCAGGCCGACCTGCGGCTGGAGGACTACAAGGCGAAGAACGGCCTGATCGCGTCCAGCGGGCGCCTCGTCGGCGAGCAGCAGCTCACCGACAGCAACGCCCGCGTGGTCGCGGCCCGAACCCGCACGGCCGAGGCGCGCGCCCGCCTCCAGGGCGTCAAGGACGCGCGCGGCCGGCCCTTCGCCGCCGGCGCGACGCCCGAGGCGATCCAATCCTCGGTGATCGACCGCCTGCGCGGCCAGTACGCCGAGCTGGCGAGCAAGGAGGCGGACCTGCGCACCAATCTCGGCGAGCGGCACCCGTTCATCGCCGCGACGCGGGCGCAGATGCAGGACGTGAAGCAGCTGATCGACGGCGAACTCGGCCGCATCGCCCAGGCCGCGGAGTCTGAATATCAGCGGGCGCAGGCCAACGAGCGCACGCTCACCGCCGACCTCGAGAAGCTCCAGAAGCAATCCGCGGTCAGCGCCCAGTCGAGCATCCGCCTGCGCGAGCTGGAGCGCGACGTCGACGCGAGCCGCACCGTCTACAACAACTTCCTCGTGCGCTCGCGCGAGCTGAAGGAGCAGACCGGGATCGACAGCACGAACGCCCGCGTCATCACCTGGGCGCGCCCGCCGGCGGACGCCTCTTGGCCGCCGCGGCTGTTCCTGGTGCTTGCGGCCTCGCTCGCCGGCCTCGGCCTCGGCACCGGCTTCGCCCTGGTGCGGGAATATGCCGAGCCGACGGTACTGTCGCAGCGCCAGCTCGAGCGCCTGTCGAACGCGCCGGTCGTCGCGACCCTGCCGCGCCTGCGCCGCCGGAGCGACGGCGCCAGCGCGTCGGCGGCGGGCTTCACCCTCGACCACCTCCACGAATCGACCGATGGCGGCCGCTCGATCAGCATCCTCGTCACCTCCGGCGAGGCGGACGACGCCGACCGCAAGGCGGTGATCGACCTGCTCGCCTCCGTCGCGGTGGCGCGCGGCGAGCGGGTGCTGATCGTCGACGCCGACATGCGGATCGACGATTCGAGCGTCGGCGGCCTCCTCGACGTGCTCCGCGGCGAGCAGAGCCTGAACGCCGTCACCCGCCTCGACCCCGCGACGGGCGCGCGTCGGATGGGCATGGGCGACGCGCAGAAGCCGGTGCGCGACGCGTTCCTGCGCACCAACGTCGAGCGCTTCCTCGCCGGGGTGAAGGGGCGCTACGAGCTGGTCATCCTCGACGGCGGCGTCTTGTCCGAGAACCTGCGTATCGGGCCGGTCGCGGCGGCCGCCGACCGCCTGCTGCTGATCGTGCGCAACGGCGCCACCCGCCAGCGCGACCTCCTCAGCCTCGTCGGCACCTCGGAGGCCCTGGGCCGGCCGGTCTCCGGCTCGCTGCTGCTCGACGCGCGCGCGGCGAGCTGAGGAACCGATCGTGACGCAGGCGTACCGCCCGACGACGCCGGCGCACGCGGTCCGGCGGCAGCCGCAGGCGTTCCCGCTGCCCTCCCTCGCGCGGTTCGAGTCCTGGGCCCTGGTCGTGCTCGCCCTGATCACCTGCGGCCTGTCGGGCGGCATGCTCTGGGCCGTGGGCATCAACTACGACGGCATCACCGGCTCGGCGGCGCAGAAGGTCCATCCCGCGACCTACCTCGCGGTGTTCCTGTTCGGCTGGACGATGCTGCGGGCCGGCAACCCGGTGATCCCGATGGCGGCGGCGGCCGAGCGGCGTCCCGCGAGCGTGCTGCTCTGCCTCGTCGGCTTCGGGCTGCTCGCCTTCATCGCCTCGCGGAACGGGACCGGGCTTGCCGGCTCGCTCGACACCTACGTGCTCACCGGCCTCGTCGTGATCCTGATGGCCGACCGGGACACGATCACCATGCGGCACGTGGAGATCGTGGTGCACGCGGTCATGGTCGCCAACGCCGCGCTCGGCCTCGTCGAGTTCGTTAGCGGCCAGCGCTTCTTCCCGTTCCGCATGGACGGGCAGGCCTTCGACACCGACACGCGCTCCGCGGCGCTGCAGGGCCATCCGCTGGCCAACGCGACGTTGACCGCCTGCTACATCCTCGCCCTGTTCAACGGCGGCGGCCAGCTCCGTCCGATCACCCGCGCCGGCTTCATCACCCTGCAGCTGGTGGCGCTGATCACCTTCGGCGGACGCTCGGCGACGGTGGTGACGCTGTGCTTCGGCAGCGTCTTCGCGGTGGTCGCCCTCAACCGGGCGCTCCGCACCGGGCGCGTGCCGCTGCTCGGGGCGGCGATCGCCGTGCTGATGCTGACGATGGTGCCGATCGTCGTCGGCGGGCTCGCCGTCGGCGGCTTCTTCGACGCGCTGCTCGAGCGCTTCGTCTCGGACGGCGGCAGCGCCAATGCCCGCGTCGAGATGCTGGCGATCTTCGATGCGATCCCGTTCCGCGATCTCCTGGTCGGGCCCGATCCGTCGATCGTCGACACCCTGCGTCGGATGTACGGCCTCGAATGGGGCATCGAGAACCCGATCGTGCGCAGCCTGCTCTACAACGGCGTCGCGATGACGGTTCTGCTGATCGTCGCGATCGCGCTGTTCCTCTACGAGGTGGCGCGGCAGTGCCGGCACGGCGTGTTCCTGCCGATCCTCGCCTTCGTCGTGCTGATCAACACCTTCGAGAGCATCGGCGGGAAGACGACCCTTCTCGCCAAGTTCGCGCTGATGCTGCTGGTGCTGTACCCGCGCCGCCCGCTCAGCGCCTCGCCGTCCCCGGCATCGTCAGGCCCAACGCGGCGATGATCGCGGGATCGATGCGGTGGGCGTCGTCCATCAGGCCGAGCCCGTCGAACAGGTTCCAGAACGCCCAAGCGAAGCCCGCGGCCTCCGCCGCCTCGCGGACGTCGCGGATGTAGCGGGCGCGATCGGGGGCGCGCGACGCGACGTAGCGCGCATCGCTCCTCAGGGCGCCGAACTCCCCCATCAGGATCCGTCGCGGCGCGATGCCGTAGAGGTCGGCCCAGGTTCGGATGTCGGCGAGATTGCGATCGAGGTAGCCGCGGTCCGGGTCGGCGGCGAAGTACTCCTTCATCTTCGTCTCGGTGACGGCGTAGGCCGCCGCCTTGTCCGCGTCGGAGGTCGCGGTGTCGGCGCGCATGCGGGCGCGGACCGCCGCCAGCGTCGCGTCGAGCGTGCCCGCGCGCGCCGGCCACGGCACGTCGTTGAGCGCCCGATAGATCGGCTCGTCCTTCATCCAGGGCGCGCCCTGGTGCGAGAACAGGTAGGGCTCGTAGAAGTGGAAGGTGAAGAGCACCGGAGCGAGGGCGGCGAAGGAGGCGGGGTCGAGGGCGGTGAGGCCCGAGCCCATGCCGCCGCAGGCGCCGGTCGCGACCAGCGTCATGGCAGGCGCCGCCTTCCGCGCCGCGCCGAGGAGCGTCGCCTGCACCCGGTTCCAGGCCACCGCCCCGCAGGCCTGCGGCGGCTCGTTGACCGGTTCCAGGGCGATGCGGCCGGGCGCCCGCCCGCCGAAGCGCCCGGCGAGCTCGACGACGACGTCGCGGTAGGCGGGAAGCAGCGGCGCCGTCGCCGTCCCGTAGAACCGATCGGGGTTGTAGTGGTGGGTCGCGGCGTTGGCCTGGACGTTCAGCACCAGCGACAGCCGGCTCGCGAGGATCAGGTCGACCGCCTCGGACAGCATCGCGAACAGCCGCTCCCGCTGCGCGCCGGCGAAGGCGGCGAACGGGCCGGGATCGATCGGCAGGCGCACGAAATCGAACCCGGCCTCCGCCAGGTGCCGCAGGTCGCCGGCATTCGGCACCGGGCGGTCGGGCTGGAACGGCGGCCAGGCGTAGTCGGTGCGCGGCGCGGGGGATTCCCGGGTCAGCGAGAACCACGGCCATAGGCTGATGCCACGGCGCAGCACCACCGGCTCGGGCGTCGCGGCTGCGACCGGCCCGGCGAGCGTCATGGCGAGCGCGCCGCCGATCACCGTACGGCGGTCCGTCGCCATCGTCAGGCGACCGGATCCGCCGCGGCGCCGGCCGTCCGGCGGAGCGGCAGGCCGCCCGCACCCGGGCGCATCGCCGGCGCATCGTCCGTGATCGGCTCGGACATCGGCGGATATCCGCCGAGCCGGCGCGCCTCGCGCTCGTAGGCGGCCAGGATGTCGTTCCACGAAAAGGCGGCGGACCTCCGCCGGGCCGCCGCACGGGCGGCCGCGACGGCCGCGTCGTCGCCGAGAACGGTCTCGATCGCCCGCTCGCATCCGTCCACGTCGGAGAAGTAGAACTGGCCGTCGCCCGCAGTGCCGCGATTGAAGGCGTTGTCGTGCGCGATCACCGCATTGCCGGCCCACAGGGCCTCGACCAGCGAAGGGTTGGTGCCGCCGACCGTGTGCCCGTGCAGGTAGGCGCGGGCATGGTGGCGCAGCGCCTGGACCGTCTCGGCCTCGTAGATCGCGCCTGGGAACACCACGCCCTCCCCTGCCGCTCGCCGCAACGCCCGGTGGTAGGCGTTGCTCGGGTCGAACGTGCCGAGCACCACCAGCTTGGCAGAGCGCGGCTTCCTTGAGAACGCCTCGACGAAGGCCAGCACGTTGTTGTCGGGCTCGATCCGCGCGATCGAGACGAGGAATCGATCGGGTTCGAGCCCGAGCGCCCGGATCGGCGCTTCCTTCGGCGCGCGGATCGGGTCGCCGCCGTAGGGGATCGTCGCGATCGTCCGGCGCGGACGGCGGGTCGCGAGATGGTCGGCGATCGTCGGGTGGTCGGCGATCAGCCGGTGCGAGCTCCAGGCCGCGATCCACTCGCTCACCCAGAAGAACGCCCGCACCGCCAAGGACCATTTCGGGCGCCGCCACTCGATGCCGTCCATGTTGGTCAGGATCTTGGCACCGCGCAGCCTGAGATACGGCAGGAAGATCGCCCCGTTGTAGCCGAGCACGAGGCAGACGCCGCCGCGCGTCACCGCGTCGTGTGCGCAGAACGCGTCGAAGGCCAACGTCGCCGCCGGGCCGGTCGCAGCGACCTCCACGGTGATCAGCTCGATCCCCCGCCACATCGTGGTGGAGACGCGCCGCCCGACCCGCTCGACATCCCGCTCGCAGTAGACGCCGACGCGCCAGCCGCGCGCGGCGAGATGCAGCGCGAGCCGTTCCGCGAACGTCTCGAACCCGCCATGCGACGCAGGGATGCCGCGCGTCCCAAGAATTAGGAGCGCCGGCGCAAGATCCCGCATACGCGAACCCCTTCCGATTTCAGTCAACTTCCGGTATGCGAGAAGACTTACTAACGAAGCGTCTCCGGAATACAACCATTAGTTGTTGTATCAGTGGTTAATTCAACTTATGCGTGCTGATCCAATACTTCGGACCGGATATTCTTTCACGGACGGGAATGTTCGGGCGCCGGGCGGGTTCCTCGCCGCGCGGGACGGACGCGCCGTCCGCCGCATCACCTGCGTGCATCAGGGCTACGAGCTCTACGGATCGGATCGCAGCTTCTGCGAGACGGTGCGGACGATCCGCGAGGCCTATCCGCAGGCCTGGATCGACGTGGTGCTGCCCAAGGCCGGCCCGATCGTCGCGATGCTGGAGGACGCCGCGTCGCGGATCGTGATCGAGCCGATCTGGGTGCTGCGCCGGCGCAACCTGCTGCGGCTGGCGACGCTCGGCATGGCGGCCCTGCCCTTCGCCGTCGCCTGCGCGCTCCGGCGCATCCGGGCCAGCGATCTCGTCTACGTGAACACCACCGTCGTGGCAGACTACCTGCTGGCCGCGCGGCTCCTGCCCGGCCGAACCGTCGTCCATGTCCATGAGATTCCGGAGGGGGCGACCCTGACGGTGCTGCGCAACCTGATCCGCTGGAGCCGGGCGAACATCATCTTCAACTCGCGGGCGACGCAGGCCGCCTTCGCGATGCCGAAGGATGCGACCGCGCGCGTGGTCTACAACGGCATCGCCGGCCCGGCCGTGCCCAACACCGCGCGCTACGACGGCAGCCGTCCGCTGCGCCTGCTGATGCTCGGCCGGATCAGCCGCATCAAGGGCCAGGAGGTCCTGGTCGAGGCGATCCGGCGGCTGCCGGAGGCGATCCGGTCGCGCATCGAGCTGAAGATCGTCGGCAGCGCCTTCGAGGACGACGCCCGCGAGGCGGCGCTGGCCGCACAGGTCGCCGAGGCCGGACTGTCGGGGCAGGTCACCTGCTCGCCGTTCGTCGCCGACCCCGCTTCGCTCTACCGCTGGGCGGACGTGGTCACGGTGCCGTCGCAGCTGCCGGAGTCGCTCGGACGCGTCGCGATCGAGGCATTGGCCTACGGCATCCCGCCGTTGGTCTCCGGCATCGGCGGCCTCACCGAGATCGTCGAGGATCGCGCGACCGGATGGGTCGTGCCCCCCGGCAACGTCGAGGCCTTGTCGCGGGCGCTCGCCGAGATCGTCACCCGCCCGGATCTGTGGACGGGGTATCCGGCGGCGGCGCGCGCCCGCTACGAGCGCATCTTCGACGAGAAGCTCGCGGCCGAGGGGATCGCGGCGATGCTGCGCCTGACCTTCCAGGGCGAGCCCGCCCGTGTGCCCGGCACCCGCACGCCGGCGAACGCCCCGTCGAACTCCGCCGGCTGACGGGGGCGGTCCGCCCGACCGCCGGACCTGCGAAGCCCGCCGGCATCGGCCCTCTTGTGCGTGCTCTGCGCAACGCTCCGTTAGCCAAGACCGAAGCCGGTCGCCGGCATGCTCGACCCGGCCCGGAACCGGTTTCGAAACGAAGTCTTGACGATACGGTCGAGCTTACAGCCTCCGGTGATCGCTTCGTAAGTATTCTCCTGCGATCGTTTCGGCGGACGTTGTTCCATCGTTCGACCGCACGCGGTATTGCTGTTCCTCATCCACTGCACATCGCGCCTGCGGTTGCCACACTCACACGATCTCGCCGGATCGCGTTCGCGCTCCGGTCTTCCGTGCTTCGACCCGCTTTCGGCCCCATGGCCGGCACGGGCATGAGAGATGGGATATGATCAGCACCTTCATCGAGCAGATCCTCGATCGGATCTCGGCCGCCAACCTCCTCGCCGCCGGCCTCCTGCTCGCGACCGCCCTCGGTTGCGCCGTGATCGCCTATTGGCGGACCGTCGAGGAGAAGTCCTTCGCAGAGTTCTTCGAGTTCCTGCTGCCGCACGAGGTGATCACCCACCCGTCCGCGCGCGCCGACCTGCTGTTCTACATCACCCGCAAGGCGATCATGCCGTTCCTGCTGATCCCGGCGGGCGTGACCTTCGTCGTCGCGGTCGGCTACGGGACCAACAAGATCGTCGGCACGATGTTCGGCATCGATGCGCCGCTGATGGGCGGGTCGCCGGGCCCGATCACGGTGATCGTCTTCACCGTAACCATGCTGCTCGCCTACGACATCTCCTACTACCTGTATCACACCGCCCAGCACCGGTTCCCGTTCCTGTGGGAGCTGCACAAGGTCCACCACTCGGCCGAGGTGATGGTCGGCATCACCAAGGATCGCGTCCACCCGCTCGACGAGCTGATGAACCGCGCCTGGGACGGCGTCATCCCCGGCATCTGCTTCGGGTTGTGGACCTTGATCGCACTCAACCCGGTGGAGGTCACGGTGTTCGGCGTCAACGTCTACATCATGCGCAACATCCTGATGATGGATTTCGTCCGGCACACGCACTTCAAGATCTCGTTCGGCAAGCTCAACAACCTGATCCTGTGCCCGCACTGGCACCAGCTGCACCACAGCACCAACCCGCGCCACTACGACAAGAACTTCGGGCTGCTGTTCTCGTTCTGGGATCGGGTCTTCGGAACCCTGTGCGTTCCCGAGCCGAACGAGAGCTTCAAGTTCGGCCTCGTCGACCGCGACGTGCGCGACTACCAGTCGCTGAACGGCCTCTACATCCTGCCGCTCAAGAAGATGTGGCGGGTCGTCAAGCGCCGCTTGAAGCCGCGTCGCGCCGCCCCGATCCAGGCCCGGGAAGGGTCGCGGCCGTGAGCTCGGAGCGTTTCGAGATCGTCCGCACGGGCGATCGGCTCGCCGAGGTCGGCCCGGCCTGGACCGCCCTGTGGCGTGAGTCCGGTGCACTGGTGTTCCAGAGCCAGGCCTGGATCGCCGCATGGTGGGCGACGGTGCCGGATCGGGAGCGGCGCGCCTTGCAGATCGTGCTGGCCTGGCGCGGCGACGCCCTGGTCGCGGTGCTGCCGATGGCGACCTGCCGGCGGAAGGGGCTGCGCCTGCTCGAATGGGCGGCCAAGGACCACACCGATTACGGCGACGCCCTCCTGGCCGGCGACGATCCCGGGTTCGTGCGGCAGATGTGGGCGCATCTCTCCGCCGCCGGCGGGTTCGACCTGGTCTACCTGAACCGCCTGCTTCCGGGTGCGAAGGCACGGGCGCTGCTCGATCCGAGCCAGGCGGCCGGCGTGCGCCTGCGGCCGAACCATCGCAGCGATGTCAGCTTCCGCGTCGCCGGCGATTGGCCGACGGGCGAGGCCTGGGTCGCGGCGCAATCGAAGAAGACCCGTCAGAATTATCGCCGCGGCCAGAAGTTCATCGGCGAATCCGGTCCGTTGCGCTTCCGCCTGCTGCCGCCCGACGCGCCGATGGAGCCGGTGCTGCTGCGGCTCGCCGACCTGAAGCGCAAGTGGCTCGCCGGCAACCAGCTCGAATCGAACCTCTACGACGAGGGGTCGCCCGCGCTCTCCGCCCTGGTGCGGGTGCTGGCCGAGACCGGCCTGCTGCGCGCCTTCGTGCTCGAATGCGACGGCGTCATCGTCGCGGTGTCGATCAACTTCGTCCAGGCCGGCACGATGATGGCCTTCGTCACCACCTACGATCCGGCGTTCGAGCGCGGCTCGCCCGGCATGGTGCTGATGATGGATTACATCCAGTGGTCGATCGACCAGGGGCTGCACACCGTCGACTTCCTCTGCGGGGCCGAGGCGTTCAAGAGCCGCTTCGCCACCACCAGCGTCACGCTCGACGCCTTCATGGGCCGCAGGACGCTGCCGGGCGCCGCCGCGATGATGCTCGATTCCTGGAACCTCGTGGTCCGCGACATGCGCCGCCGCAGCGGCACGCCGCCGCCGCAGGTTGCAGCGGCGAGCGAAGCCGCCTGAACCCGGAACGCCGGCGTCCGTTCAGGCGGCGGCCGCCGGTGCCGACGTGCCGGCCGCGAAGCGGTCGGCGGCCTCGCGCACCCGCCCGTCGGGATGGCGGGACCGGTCGCGGAACGCCTTCGCCGACCACAACGCGGTGACGCATTCCGACACCGCGAGGCCGATCAGCGCGAAGGGCGGCGCCAGGGTGAGCAGCAGCGGCACCATGATCAGGAAGCCGATGCCGGCGCTGACCAGGGCGCCTGCGGCGATCACCCGGAACGCGGCGGACGCTTCGAGGAACGCCCGCGGGATGGCGTAGAGCAGCGCGATCGTCACCACGCACCAGACGCCGAAACCGATCGCGGCCATCGGCTCGCTTGCGAAGCGCCCGTTGAACAGGTGCCGCTCGATGATCGGCAGCGCCGTCCACATCGCGACCCCGTAGGCGAGGCAGGCGAGGCCGATCAGGGCCGTGCTGCGCACGACGAGGCGCCGCGCCTCGCGCCGGCGGCCCGCGGCGAGCAACGCCGAGATCTCCGGCAGGACCATGTTGTTGAGGGCGTTGGTCGGGATCCGCAGCGGCGCGAACAGCACCAAAGTCGCGGCGATCGGCGCATAGGCCGCGGGCCCGGCCAGCAGCGCGAACAGCAGCGTCAGCCCCTGGCCCTGGACAGTCGTGCCGGTGACGCCCAGCAGCGACCAGGCCAGCGTGCGCCAGATCTCCAGGTAGCGCCGCCGCACGCTGGCACGGAACGAGACCCGGACCGGTCGCCCGATCGCCGCCAACGCCACGGCGATCCCGGCCGCGTGCGCGGCCGCGATGCCGAGGAAGGCGTGCTCGAGCAGGGCGTCGTCGCCGGCATGGAGGAAGACGACGAGCGCCAGCCCGCAGGCCGAATAGACCATGTCGCTCGCGCCCGCGACCCAGGGTGCGCGGCGCGCCAGCAGCACGATCCGCAGGTAGCTGCGGAAGGCGTAGAGCCCGACGAAGGCGCCGCCGGCGAGCGCCGTGACCCCGAGCACCGGCGCGAGCCCGACCGACACAGCGGCGGCCATCAGCAGCGCGACGGCGGTCGCTCCGGAGCCGAACACCATGTCGTGGCCGCGTTCCGCCGGGCGGCCGAAACTGCGCGCGAGAAAGAGCGTCGCCGGCACTGCGACGAGGGCCCGGATATACGTGACGCCGACGGCGCCGATCGTGAACACGATCGCGAACAGGCCGTACCCGTGGGCGCCGAGCTCCCGCACGAGCACGATGTTCAGGACGAAGTGGAACAGGCTCTGGATCAGTTCGCCGGACAGGATCACGGCGAAGCGCCGACCGAAGCGTCCGATCTTCGGAAGCCTCATGCGCCGCGTCCCCGACGGTCGGAGAGCGCGCGGCACCGTGCAGCAATCACGCGCGCGACGCCAGTCCGTATCTGAATGTTTCCGTGTCCGGCCATGATATCGATCTGACGAGGTGAAGGTGTCTTCGAGACGAACGATCGCCCGGTGCGATATCCGAATCGACGAATGATCACGCGTTTGCCTAGGACGAATCTCGCATATCTTTTTGCAACGCACCATGCGGTCGCGGGTTACGTAGATCGTCGCCGGCCGACTACGCATGCGGATCGTCCTGCCCGCGAAACGTCATGCGCCCGGCTCGCGGTTCCCCTACGTCGGGAACGCCGTTTGGTTTCAGCGGGGCTTGATCGGCCGGCCGCGATGCCGCAAGCCCGACACCCATCGATCCATCGGCCGCCCGTGACGCCTCGCGCAGCACCTGCTTCATCCGCACGATCCGGTTCGGCACCGCCAGAGGGGCGGCACGGGCGCGGCGCACGATGACGCGCCTCAGCGACGACTGCTTCGATCCGTCGGTGCCGGTGATGACCGTCGCCGAGGCGACGGCGATGATCCTGTCGCGGCTCCCCGTGGTGGCCGGCGTGGAATCCGTTCCGCTGTCGCAGGCCGACGGGCGCATCGCCGCCGAGGATGTTTCGGCGGCGATCGACGTCCCGCCCTTCGACAATTCGGCGGTCGACGGTTACGCGGTGCGCTTCTCCGACCTGTCCGAGACCGGATCGACGCTGCTGCCGGTCCGCGGGCGCCTGCCGGCCGGCGCCGCGCCGTCGGCGCTTTCCGCGCGCGCCGCCGACCGGATCTTCACCGGCGCGGCGATGCCGGATGGTGCCGACACGGTGGTCATGCAGGAGGACGTCGAGGTCACGCCCGCGGGCGTCGTGCTGCCGTCCGGCATCGTCCGCGGCGCCAATCGTCGCCCGGCGGGCGAGGACATCGCGCGAGGCAGCGTCGCGATCCCCGCCGGCCGTCGGCTGCGACCGCAGGATCTGGCGCTCGCCGCCGCGATCGGACGCGACGCCATTCCCGTGCGGCGGGCGTTGCGCGTCGCGGTGTTCTCCACGGGAAACGAGCTGACGGAGCCCGGCGGCGCGCGCGCGGCGTCCGGCATCCACGACAGCAACCGCGTGATGCTGATCGCGCTGCTGCGGCGGCTCGGGGCCGATGCCCGCGACCTCGGCATCCTACGCGACGACCCGGATGTGCTCGCCGCACGCCTGCGCGAGGCGGCGCAGGGGCACGACCTGATCCTCACCTCGGGCGGCGTCTCGGTCGGCGAGGAGGATCACGTGAAGAACGCGGTCGCCGCCGCGGGATCGCTCGCGTTCTGGCGGCTGGCGATCAAGCCCGGACGCCCGGTCGCCATGGGGGTGGTCGCCGGCACGCCGTTCGTCGGGTTGCCCGGCAATCCGGTCGCGGCCTTCGTCACCCTCGCCTTCGTCGTCCGGCCGCTTCTCGATCGCCTCGGCGGCGCGGTCCATACGGAGCCCAGGGGCATGCCCGTGCGGGCCGCCTTCGCGCTGTCGCGAAAGCCGGGTCGGCGCGAGTTCCTGCGCGTCTGCGTGCATCGAGCCGCCGACGGGGCCTGCGAGGCGACGCTGTTCCCGCGACGCGGCTCGGGCACCATCACCTCGCTCACCGGCAGCGACGGCTTCGCCGACGTGCCCGACCATCTCGGCCGGATCGATCCGGGAGACGTTCTGGCATTCCACGCCTTTGCCGCGATGTGGTGACGGCGTGATCGTCGGCGATGCGGCACCGCAACCGCTAGGCTCCAAGCGCGATGCCGGCTATCGTCGAGGTCGCATCGGCATCGTTGCTGCCGGTTGAAGGCGAGCGCATCATGAAGCCCCACGCCGCGGTCAGCGACGTTCCCCCGCCGCCGGGCAAGCGCCCGTTCGTCCTCGTCGGCCTGGTGGCGGCCGGCCTGTTCGGTTGGGGCGGCTACGGGCACTGGAAGCAGGCCGCCGCCGCCACGGAGACGCAGCGCAAGGTGCGGGAGACCGTGCCGGCCGTGCGCGTCGCCGCGGTCGAGCGCAGCGACAAGCCGGTCGACCTGACCCTGCCCGGCGATACCCAGGCCTTCGCCCGCGCCGCGATCTTCGCCCGCGCGACCGGCTACATCGCCGAGCGCCGCGTCGACATCGGGTCGCGCGTCAAGGCCGGCGACATCCTGCTGCGGATCGCGGCGCCCGAGCTCGACCAGCAGCTCGCTCAGGCCGAGGCGCAGGCCGGGCAGATGCGGGCGCAATTGCTTCAGGCGAAGGCGCAGGTCGACCAGGCGCGCGCCAACGTCAATCTCGCCAACCTCACCAACAACCGCACCTCGACGCTGGCGACGCAGGGCTGGGCCTCGCGCCAGAACGCGGACAACTCGCAGGCGGGCGTGCTGAGCCAGGGCGCCTCCCTCGCGGCCGCGGAAGCCGGGGTGAAGGTCGCCGAGGCCAACATCAAGGCGCAGGACGCGACCGTCGACCGCCTCAAGGCGCTCACCAGCTTCAAGGACGTGGTCGCCCCCTTCGACGGGGTCGTCACCACCCGCAGCGTCGACGTCGGCGACCTGGTCAAGGCCGACGGCAGCGGCACGGCGCTGCTCGGCATGGATCGCGACGACATCCTGCGCATCAGCGTGAACGTGCCGCAGAACGCGGCGATCGGCGTTAGGAAGGGCGTCGTCGCCACGATCAAGGTGCCGCAGATTCCGGACCGCACCTTCTCGGGCCGGGTCGAGCGCAGCTCGGTGGCGCTGCTGACCGCGTCGCGCACCCTGACGACGGAAGTCGACGTGCCGAACCCCGACGGGACGCTGCGCGCCGGCCTCTACGTCTACGTGACCCTGCAGATTCCGCGTCCTGAGCCGGCGGTGATCGTTCCCGCCGAGGGCCTGGTGTTCAACCAGGCGGGCACCCAGGTCGTGGTCGTCGGAGACGACGACCGGGCCGAGTGGCGCTCGGTGCATATCCGGCGCGATTTCGGGACGACGATCGAGATCGACCAGGGCCTGACCGGGCAGGAGCGGATCGTGCTCGGGCCGCCGGCCGACCTTCGCGACGGCCAGCGGATCAAGCGCGATGGCGGCCCTGGCGAGGCCAAGCCGGTCCAGGCGGCGGCGCGCTGAGGGCCCTCAGTTCACCCGGACGATGAGCTTCATCTTCGGGTGGATACCGCACAGCACGAGGAAGGTGCCGTTCTTCTCGAACGTCACCGGCGTGCGGCTGCCCGGGACCTGATCGCCGGAATCGAAGTTGAAGGCGTCCGACTCGATGTAGATGTGGTGGAGCAGGTCGCTGTCGTCGTTGACGATGGTGATCGTGTCGCCGCGGGTGACGACGAGGCTGTTGGGCTGGAACGCCCGGCCCTTCTGCGACACGAGGTGACCGCTCGCTTCCAGCCGGCCGACGAAGGCCATGCCTGCCAGAACGCCCGCGACCAGCGCCGCCGCCGTGCCGGCGACGGAGCGTGGGGCCGAGCGTGGGCTCGCGCGGCCGATCACCGATTCCCTGAGGTTGGGCATGGCGTCCTCGAAGATAACGCCTCATGGTTGCGCGGCCGTGGTTAAGATTCTGCTGATGTCGACGGCGGCTTTCGCGTGCTCCACAACGTAACTGCAGCGTTGCATCGGGCTTCGGTGCGATCCTCGGTGCCCGATCCAGCCGCCGATACGCGGTGCACCGGCTAATGGCGCCTTAACATTTCGCATTTAACTTGGCCGAGCGCGGGCAGAAAGAAGTTACGTCTCGATGCGATGGAATGGGACCGGACCGAATAGGAGGCCACGCTCGGCAACGAGCGGGATGCCGCGCATGGTGGATGCGCGGGTGACCATCCGTGGCCGGATCCTCCTGGCGTTCCTGACCATGAGCCTGATCACCGGCGCGCTCGGTCTCTACGCGATCCGGGGCCTTCAGGATGCGGGCGAGCTCGTCAACCGCACCTACGACGAATCGCTAATGTCGATCAATTACGCGCGGGCCGCGGCAGCGGACTTCGCCAAGATGCGCTCCGCCTTCGCCCGGCGCATGGTGACCGGCGATCCGGCGGCCGCCTCCAAGCTCGATGCCGAGATCAACGAGCTCGCCGCGACGCTCTCCGACGACCTCGGGATCGCCGTCGAGCGCTCGCAATCCGACCGTGTGATCCGTTCGGCCAAGGCCGTCCAGGAGGGCGTGGAGCTCTGGGAGTCGATGCGCCACGGCCTCGACGGATCGACCGGCAAGAGCGCCGCCTGGGACGCCCTCGACCGCCAGGCCGGCATCGTCGACGGGCAGATCGAGCTTTTGGTCAACTATACCGCCGGCGACGGTTTCGTCTTCCGCCAGACCGCCCGGACCGTCGTCGCGCAGGAGATCCGCTTCAACGTGATCGCGATGGCGGTGGCGCTGATCCTGTCCGGCTTCGTCGCCTACCTGCTGAACCGCCGGATCATCGGCCCGCTCGCCTCGGCCTCGGCGGTCGCAGAGCGGATCGCGGCCGGCCGCCTCGACGACGCGGTGCCGACCGGCGGCCGCGACGAGCTGGGTGCGCTCCTGCGGGCCATGGCGACCATGCGCGACAACATCCAGGCGATGATGGAGCGCGAGGTCAGCCAGCGCCGCTCCGCCGAGGCACTGCTGGCCGACGCGCTCCAAAGCTCGCGCGAAGGCGTCGTGGTCGTCGACGCCCACGGGCGGATCGCTCTGGCCAACGCCCAGGCGCTGGAGTTCTTCAGCGGCCTGCGCTCGGCCGTCGAGGTCGGATCGTCGGTGATCGCGCTCGCCAACGGCGAGATCGACGCGCCGGCCCCGATGATCGACTGCGCGCGGACCCTGTCGTGCGATGGCGAGGTCCTGCTCGCCGACGGCCGCTGGTTGCGCGTCAGCCGCAGCGCCACGCAGGAGGGCGGGTTCGTCGCCGTGTGCAGCGACATCAGCGTCCTGAAGGAGCAGGAGGCCGGGCTCACGCAGACGAACCTGCGCCTCGACGCGGCGCTCGACAACATGAGCCAGGGCCTGTGCCTGTACGATGCCGACCACCGCCTGATGGTGGTGAACCGGCGCTACGCCGAGATCTACAACCTGCCGCCCGGTTCGGTCGTGCCGGGCATGTCGGCCGAAGCGGTGCTCCAATGCAGCCTCGGCGCCGGCCACCATCCGGGCTCGACCCTCGCCGATATGCTGCGCGAGGCCGCCTGCATCTTCGGGACGAGCCGCCAGCGCACCCATTTCCAGGAACTCGCCAACGGCCGGGTCGTCGCCATCGAGCAGCGGATGACCGCCGATGGTGGCTTCGTCGCGACCTACGACGACGTGACCGAGCGGCGCCAGGCCGAGGCGCGGATCGCCTATCTCGCCCACCACGACACCCTCACCGGCCTGCCGAACCGGATCCTGTTCAGCGAGCAGGTCGACGCCGCGATCGCGCAGGCCGGGCGCGGCACCGGCTTTGCCGTGTTCTGCCTCGATCTCGACGATTTCCGGCCGGTGAACGACACCCTCGGCCACGTGGTCGGCGACGAGCTGCTGCAGGCCGCGGCCAACCGGATCGGCGCCTGCATCCGCGAGATCGACAGCTGCGCCCGCCTCGGCAGCGACGAGTTCGCGATCCTGCAGCGCGGGATCGACACCGCCGAGGATGCCGCCGTGCTCGCCCGCCGCCTCGTAGAGGTGCTGGGCGCGCCCTTCGTCCTGTCGAGCCACACGGTGACCCTCGGCGTCACCCTCGGGATCACCCTGGCGCCGTACGACGGCACGAGCTGCGAGAAGCTCCTGATGAACGCCGACGTCGCGCTGGCGCGGTCGAAGGTCGACGCCCGCGGATCGTTCCGGTTCTTCGAGCCGGAGATGGATGCGCGCCTGCAGGCACGCCGGCTGTTCGAGGTCGACCTGCGCGAGGCGGTCGCCAACGAAGCCTTCGAGGTCCACTACCAGCCGATCTACTGCCTCAACGCCGACCGGATCTGCGGCTTCGAGGCGCTGCTGCGCTGGAACCACCCGGTGCGCGGATGGGTGTCGCCGGTCGAGTTCATCCCCGTCGCCGAGGAGCTCGGCCTGATCGTGCCGCTGGGCGAATGGGTGCTGCACCGCGCCTGCGAGGAGGCCGCCCGCTGGCCCGAGGGCCTGAAGGTCGCCGTGAACGTCTCGGCGGTGCAATTCACCTCCGCGAGCCTGATCACCGCCGTGCGCGAGGCCCTGCAGCGCACCGGCCTGCCCGGCCAGCACCTCGAATTGGAGATCACCGAATCGGTGCTGGTCGCCAACCCCGGCGCGACGACGGCGATCCTGCACAATCTCAAGATGCTCGGCGCCCGCGTCTCGATGGACGATTTCGGCACCGGCTACTCGAGCTTGAGCTACCTGCGCAGCTTCCCCTTCGACAAGATCAAGATCGACCAATCCTTCGTGCGTGACCTGTGCGCCGAGAACGGGACCGAGTTCATCGTCCGTGCGGTGATCGGCCTGGGCGCCAGCCTGCGGATGACCACGACGGCCGAGGGCGTCGAGACCGAGGCGCAGCTATCCAAGCTGCGAGCCGAGGGCTGCGACGAGGTCCAGGGCTACCTGTTCAGCCGACCGGTTCCCTCGGTCGAGCTGCCCGCCCTGATCACCCGTTGGAACGGCGCGGCGCGGGCGATCGCCTGATCCACGCCGCCCGGTTCGGCCGACGTGGATTCGATCGGTCGAGTCGCGGACCGGCGGTCCTACTCCGCCGCGTCGAGGCGCGGGCGTTCGATCACCGTCCGGCCGCGCTTGACCAGCTCGGCCGTGCGGAACGCCACTTCCAGGGCCTGCTCCGCGTTGAGGCGCGGGTCGCAGTAGGTGTGGTAGCGATCCTGGAGGTCGTCGGCCGTCAGCGCGCGGGCGCCGCCCGTGCATTCGGTCACGTCCTTGCCGGTCATCTCCAGGTGGATGCCGCCCGGGATGGTGCCTTCGGCGGAATGGACGCCGAAGAAGCCCTCGATCTCCTGCATCACCCGCTCGAACGGGCGCGTCTTGTAGCGGCCGGCCGAGATCGTGTTGCCGTGCATCGGATCGCAGACCCACACGACGCTGCGCCCCTCGCGCTCGATCGCGCGAACCAGGCGCGGAAGATGCTCGCCGACCTTGTCCGCCCCGAACCGGCAGATCAGGCTGAGCCGACCGGCCTCGTTGCCGGGATTCAGCTTGTCGACGAGCCGGATCAGGCCGTCGGCCTCCATCGACGGCCCGCACTTCAGGCCGATCGGGTTGCAGATGCCTCGGGCGTACTCGACGTGGGCGTGATCGGGCTGGCGCGTCCGGTCGCCGATCCACAGCATGTGGCCCGACGTGGCGTACCAATCGCCGGTCGTCGAATCGACGCGGGTCATCGCCTCCTCGTAGCCGAGCAGCAGCGCCTCGTGGCTGGTATAGAAGTCGGTGGTCCGCACCTCCTGGTGCGTCTCGGGATTGATCCCGATGGCGCGCATGAAGTCGAGCGCCTCCGTCATCCGCTCGGCGACGTCGGCGTAGCGGGACGATTGCGGGCTGTCCTTGACGAAGCCCAGCATCCAGCGGTGCGAGTTCTCGAGGTTGGCGTAGCCACCGGTCGCGAAGGCGCGCAGCAGGTTGAGCGTCGCCGCCGACTGCCGGTACGCCTCGAGCTGCCGGCGCGGGTCCGGGATGCGCGCCTCGTCCGTGAAGGTCAGGCCGTTGACGATATCGCCGCGGTAGCTCGGCAGGCTCACGCCGTCGAGCGTCTCGGTCGGCGAGGAGCGCGGCTTGGCGAACTGCCCAGCGATGCGCCCGACCTTCACCACCGGCGACGCGCCGGCGAAGGTCAGCACCAGTGCCATCTGCAGGAACACGCGGAAGAAATCGCGGATGTTGTCGGCCGAATGCTCGTCGAAGCTCTCGGCGCAATCGCCGCCCTGAAGCAGGAAGGCCTGCCCGGTGGAGACACGCGCGAGCGCCGTCTTGAGCTTGCGCGCCTCGCCGGCGAAGACCAGGGGCGGGAAGCTCGCGAGCTGGGCCTCGACCGCTTCGAGGGCGGCCGGATCCGGATAGGCCGGCACCTGCTGAATCGGCAGGTCACGCCATGTCTTCGGTGTCCAACGCTCGCCCATCACACAACTCCCCCGCACCGTGCGGCGATCTTTCCTCCACGCCGAATCCTGGCGCGAAGCGCGGCTTATAGAGTGCTTTTTTCCGGGGAGCGAGATGAGGCCGGCGCAGGCCAGGGCGGATCGGGGGTCAGGTCCCGTATCCGCCTCCGCGAAGATCAGCCTTCGCCGTCCTCGACCTCGATGCCGTGCTCGGCCAGGATCCAGAAGATCGCTTCCAGGTCCTCCGCCGAGACGTCCCGGGGCGGAAGCGCCTCCTCCAGGTCCTCGTAGGTCAGGCAGCGGCTGCGCCGGGCCGCCGCCTTCGTCAGCAGCGCCTCGATCGCGCCCTGGATGTCGGGCGCCAGCGCGTCCCGGCTCGGCAGGGTGGTGGTGAAGGCTGGCCGGAGCGCGTCGGCCAGGAGGCCGTCGATCACGCGCTGACGCCGCGCCTGCGCGTCGCCGGCCGTCGGCACCGGCTCGGCCGGGCCGGCCTTGCCCGGCTCGCGCTTGCCGGGGTCTTTCTTGCCGGAGTCTTTCTTGCCCATCGATCGGATATGGCTCGTGAAACCGCGCCGTCGAGACCCGGCGCGACCGGGATCGTCAGCCGACGGCGACGGGATGCTTGGTCACCTGCGGGACCCGCATGGTGACCAGTTCCTCGGACGCGGTCGGGTGCACCGCGATGGTGCAGTCGAAATCGGCCTTCGTCGCGCCCATGGTCACCGCGATGCCGACCGCCTGGATGATCTCGCCGGCATCGTGCCCGAAGATGTGGACGCCCACGACCTTGTCGCTGGCGCAGTCGACCAGCACCTTCATCAGGATCTTCTCGTCGCGTCCCGACAGCGTCGCCTTCATCGGCCGGAAGCTCGCCTTGAACACGTCGATCTTGCCGAAGATCGCGCGGGCGGTGTCCTCGTTGTGGCCGACGACGCCGATCTCCGGGGTCGAGAACACCGCGGTCGGGATCAGGCGGTGGTCGACGCAGGCCGGCTTCTCGCCGAACACCGTGTCGGCGAAGGCGTGGCCCTCGCGGATCGCGATCGGCGTGAGGTTGGCGCGATTGGTGACGTCGCCGACCGCGTAGATGGAGGGCACCGCGGTCCGCGAGTAGGCGTCGACCGGGATCGCGCCGGCGGCGTCGGTCTCGATCCCAACGCGGTCGAGGCCGAGCCCGCCGACGTTCGGGCGCCGGCCGGTCGCGATCAGCACCTGGTCGACCGTGATCGTCTCGCCGTCGTCCAGCGTCGCGGCGATCCCGCCCGCGACGCGCTCGAGCTTCGCGAGGGTGCGCCCGAGCTTGAGCGACATCCGCCTGGCGTAGGCTTCGCCGAGCGCGTCGCGGATCTCGTCGTCGAAGCCGCGCAGCAGCCTGTCGCCGCGATGGAGCAGCGTCGTCCGGCTGCCCAGGGCCGCGAACACGCCGGCGAACTCGACGGCGATGTAGCCGCCGCCGATCACCAGGATGCGCTCGGGCAGCGTCTCCAGCTCGAACACCTCGTTCGAGGTGATCGCCAGCTCGGCGCCCGGCACCGCCGGTTCCTTCACCGGATGGGCGCCGACCGCCACCAGGATCACCTTGGCGGTCACGCGCGCGCCGCTGCCGACGAGGCGGATCGTGTGCGCGTCCTCGATCACGGCGCGCTCCGGCACCACCGTGACCCCGGCGCGGATCAGGTTGGCGTCGTAGATCCCTTCGAGCCGGGTCACCTCGGCGTCGCGCCTCCGCTTCAGGACGCTCCAGTCGAAGCGCGGTGCCTCGACGGTCCAGCCGAACCCGGCGGCGTCCTCGAATTCGTCGGCGAAGCGACCGGCATAGACCATCAGCTTCTTCGGCACGCAGCCGCGGATCACGCAGGTGCCGCCGACGCGGTACTCTTCCGCCATGGTCACGCGGGCGCCGTAGCCGGCCGCGATCCGCGCGGCGCGAACGCCGCCCGAGCCGCCGCCGATGACGAACAGGTCGACGTCGTAGGTGTCGGTCATGACGGGGTCCGATCGGGCGCGGCCGAGGGCCGGGGAAGGGGTGCCTGCGCGGTGCGGTGCCCGGCATCGCGCAGCCAGGTGATGGCAGCGCCGAGGCCGGCGGTCCACCACGCCGCCCAGGTGTTGTGCTCGACCAAGGCGATGGCCGCCGCCGCCGCGATCAGGGCGAGCGCCGTCGCGCGCTCGGCCGAATCCGAACCCGCAACCGGCGCGAGCATCAGCATCGAGACGGCCGCCACGAGCACGGCGCCGACGACGCCGAGCTCGGCCCAGACCTGAAGGAACGCGTTGTGCGGATGGCCGACCGCCAGAAGCGTGCGCATCTCGGGATCGAGGCGTTGGGCCACCGGCGTCTCGGCGAAGCGGGCGGAGGTGCCGAAGCCCGCCCCGACCCACGGATCCGCCGCGACCGCGGCGCCGAAGCTGCGGGCGATGGCGACGCGGGCGCGCGACGAGGAATGCACCAGCCGCTCGTGCGCGGCCTCCGGCATGAAGCGATCGAGCAGGTCGCCCTCCACCGGCGCCAGCGCCACCGCGAGGCCAAGGCTCAGCCCGGCCACGCCGACGGCGAGCCGGCCCGGCACGAGCCGCGCGAGGGCGAACATCGCCCCGCCGGCGATCAGCCCCATGGCGGCGGCTCCGCTCACCGAGCGCAGGATGCCGAGGGCCGCGAAGGCCAAGGCGACGAGGGCGAGAACCCGCCGGCCCTGCCGCCACAGCACCAGGGCGAGCGGGCCGGCGACGACGGCGAGGGTCAGCGCCGGGCGGTTGTAGACGAATTCCGCCACCCGCTGACCGAGCGCGCGCTGCAGCGGCAGGCCGGTGGCGAGGCCGACGGCGATGGTCAGCCCGGCGAGCACCACCATCGCCGCCGCGAGCGGAGCCGCGAAGGCCGGGATGCGCCCCGGCGCGAGGCGGACGAGGAGGTAGGCAGCGACGAGCGTCGGCAGGAACTCGCCGGCCATCCGCAGCGACAGCGCGGGGAACGGCGTCCAGGCCAGGGTGAGCGCGCACCAGGCGAGGAACGCCAGCGCGGCGAGGCCGACCGGCGTCGCGAGCGGCGGGACGAGGCGGCGCGGGACCGCGCCGGCATCCTCGACGCAGCGCCCGGCCAGGAACAGCACGGCCGCGATGGCGACGACGAGGGGGCTCGACCGGTTGGCCAGCGCCATCGCCAGGGGCATCACGGCGAGCGCGACGGCGCCCGCTGCATAAAGACGTCGGGACGGGGACACGGGCCGGCCGCGCGGTCGATTCGTGTGCCTACTGGAGCTGGTGCCCGCGCTTGCCCATCTCGGCGCGCACGCGGACCATGACGTATTCCGAGACTTCCTGGGTCCAGGTCTGCATCGCCTGCACCATCTCGTCGAGGATCTGAGGCTGGGTCTCGACGTAGCGCTTGCCGGCGGGCGAGCGGAAGAAGGCCGCGATGTCCTGCAGCTCGGCTTCGCTCAGCTTGTTCGCGTAGATTCGCGCCGCGGTGTCGATGATGCGCTGCTTCTGCAGCTCCATCTCGGGGTTGAGGCCCTGCAGCACCTCGTCGAGGTCCTTGCTCAGCTCGGGGCGGGTGACGGTCTGCTGCTTGATCTGCTCGGCGAAGGCCGGAATGATCGAGTCGAACGAGCGCGCGATGCCGGAATTGAGCATCACCTCGCGGGCGAGCGCGAGATGGTTGGCGCCGATCGTCGGGGCGCCGCGCGTGGCCGGGGCGGCGGGCGCGGCCGGCGTCGCGGCGGGCTTCTGAGGCGCAGCCTTCTGGGCCTGGGCGAGGCCGGGCGCAGCGGCGACTAGGGCCGCGACCAGCACGGGGAAGAGGCGGCGGGAGAGGACGGGCATTCCGGGCATTCCTGAAGCGAGGGGAAGAGCCGGCGCCGGCATCCGAGGCCGTCGCCGGGGCGCCGTCGGGCGCGCTGATGCAGCTATGCGAGGCTGCCGATCACGGTAATCTCGGCCTGCCCGTCGCGGTCCTCGGCGAGGATGGCCGCGGTGGCGATCCCGAGGAACAGGCCGTGCTCGACCACGCCCGGCACCGACCAGAGCAGCGCCGACAGCCGCTCGGGATCGGCGATCCGCCCGAGGCGCGCGTCGAGGATGTGATGGCCGCCGTCGGTCGTGAGCGGCGCGCCGCCGGGGGCCATGCGCAGCGCGACCGCACCCGTGCAGCCGGCGCGCGCGATCGCCGCCTCGACGGCGCGCCGGGTCGCCGTGAGGCCGAAGACGTTGACCTCGATCGGCAGCGGGAAGGCGCCGAGCGTCCCGACGCGCTTGGCGGCATCGGCGATCACCACCATGCGGCGGCTGGCGCAGGCGACGATCTTCTCGCGCAGCAGCGCCGCGCCGCCGCCCTTGATCAGCCGGAGATCGGCATCGACCTCGTCGGCCCCGTCGATCGTCAGGTCGAGCTCGGGCAGTTCCTCCAGCGTCGCGAGGCGGATGCCTTCCCGCGTCGCCGCCGCGTGGGTCGCCTCGGAGGTCGGGACGCCGACGACGTCGAGGCCGTCGCGAACCTGCGCGCCGAGCAACGCGACGAAGGCCGCCGCCGTCGATCCGGTGCCGAGGCCGAGCCGCATTCCGGGCTCGACGAGATCGAGGGCGCGGGCGGCGGCCGCGCGGCGCAGGTCCGGGCCGCTCACGACGACGTCCCGCCGTCGGGTCTCACGAAAGGATGCATGCGCAGGGTGCCGGTCCGTCCCGTTGGGATGCGGCACGCCCTAGCATGGCCGCCGTCGCGCCGGGAAGCCGCGGTACCGGCCGAGACCGGTATTCGGATGACGATCCCCCCGGTGGGATCAGGCTTCGTCAGAACCGGCTGCCGCCCTGCGGCGGCGTCGCGCTCGCGCCGGCCCGGCCCGGGACGCTGCCGACGAGCGGCGCCTCGGCGGCCCCCTCGGCCGACGGGTTGGTCTGCTGGGTGCAGACGACCTGCTCCTTCTTCACCAGCACGAAGCAGATGCTCATCTCGCCGGTGCGGTAGTTCACGCGGAACACGCCCGCCTCCCGGGTGTGGCGCGTCGCCACGAGCCCGTATTCCGACGGGGGCTGCGCACCGGCGCCCTCGCCGGCCGCGAAGCAGACCGTGAGGCCGATGCCGCCGGCGCCTTCCTGCAAGCCGTACTGGCACGAGGTGACCTCGCCGGTGACCTTGTCGACCCGATACATGCGGTTGAGGTCGGCCTGGGGCGCCGGAACGAACTCGAACGAGGCGGCGGCGGCGACACCCGGCGCGAGCAGGCCGAGGCCGAGGGCGAGCAGAGGGAGTTTCATGGGGGGTCCCGGAGGGTGTGACGCCCCTCCTTTCGAGGGGGTTTCGGGCAAGTGTGGGGCGCTGCACGCCGTCTCGCGCACGACGCGCACGGTTTCGAAACCTGCCCGCAACCTTGCCCCGCCGCGGGCGGCCGGCTAGCGAGGGCCCCTCCCCCCGCCGCCCCGGAAAGACCCGATGCCCACCCTGCCGAAGATCGCCGTGTTCGACCTCGACGGCACCCTGGCTGAGACCGCGGGCGACCTCGTCGGCACGCTCAACGTGCTGCTTGTGCGGGAAGGCCTGCCGGAACTGGCGCTCGAGGAGGCCCGCGACCTGATCGGCGCCGGCGCCAAGGCGCTGATCCGCCGCGGCTTCGAGGCCGCCGGCCGCGAGCTGACGCCGGCGCGGCACGAGACGCTGTTCGGCGACTTCCTGGAGCATTACGGCGCGCATCTGTGCGAGCGCTCGCACCTCTATCCCGGCGTGGTCGAGGCGCTGGATCGGCTCGAGGCCGAGGGCTTCCGGCTGGCCGTCTGCACCAACAAGGTCGAGGGGCTCGCGGTCGACCTGCTCGACCAGCTCGGCATCGGCGGCCGTTTCGCCGCGATCTGCGGGCGCGCCACCTTCCCCTACAGCAAGCCCGACCCGCGCCACATCACGCTGACCATCGCTCGGGCCGGCGGCGATCCGGAGCGCGCGGTGATGGTCGGCGATTCCCGCGCCGACATCGACGCCGCCAAGGCCGCCGGCATCCCGGTGGTGGCGGTCACCTTCGGCTACACCGACACGCCGGTGGACCAGCTCGGGCCGGACCGGGTGATCTCGCACTTCTCGGACCTGCCCGGTGCCGTCGCCGAGCTGATGTCGGCTCAGGCGTAGTCCTCCGGCACCCGGACCTTGCCCGCGCGCAGCAGCGTGTATAGGAACGGCACGAACAGCAGCGTCGCCGGCGTGCCGAAGGCGATGCCGCCCATCACGGCGCGGGCGAGCGCGGCGTTCTGCTCGCCGCCCTCGCCCGTGCCGAGCGCCATCGGGATCAGGCCGAGGAACATCGCGCCCGCCGTCATCAGCACCGGGCGCAGGCGCGTCTCGCCGGCGAGCAGGGCGGCGTCGACCGCCGAGCACCCCGTCGCCTCGCGATGCTCGCGGGCGAAGGTCACGAGCAGGATCGAGTTCGCGGACGCGATGCCCACCGACATGATCGCGCCGAACAGCGACGGGATCGAGAAGGTGGTGCCGGTGATGAACAGGCTCGCGACGATGCCGCAGAAGGCGAGCGGCAGGGCGGCCAGCACCACGAAGGGATCGCCCCAGCTCTGATAGTTCACCGCCATCAGCAGGTAGACGGCGATCAGCGCGATGCTCAGGCCGACGCCGAGGCGCAGGAACGCCGAGTCCATGTTCTCGATCTGCCCGCGCACGGTGATCTTGTCGGGCACCGGCAGCGCCTTCTGCTCCTCGTCGACGATGGTCCGGATCTCCCGCGCCACCGAGCCGAGGTCGGAATCCTGCACCGCCGCGTAGATGTTGTAGGTCGGCGCCGTGTTGACGTGGTTGACCACGGTCTGCGTCGCCTCGCGGCGCAGGGTCGAGACGCTGGAGAGCAGGGTCAGCACGCCCGGCTGGTCGCTGTTGGCGCGCACCAGCAGCGGCGTGTTCTGCAGGTCGGTGAGCGAGGCGTTGCGGTATTCCGGCGTCTGCACCCAGAGCTGGTACGGGATGCCGGTCTTTGGGTCGGTCCAAAAGTTCGGCGTCACCTGGAAGGAGCCCGACAAGGAGACGTTGAGCCCCTGCGCCACCTGCTGCTGGGTCAGCCCGAGCTCCGAGGCGAGGCGGCGGTCGACGTCGACGAAGAACTGCGGCGTGCCGACGATCTGGTGCAGGTGCACGTCGACCGCGCCCTTCGTCTCCTTCAGGCGGCGGACGATGTTCTGGGCGACCGCGAGGTCCTTTTCGGCGTTGCGACCCGAGACCTGGATGTCGATCTGCGCCAGCGTGCCGAAGTTCAGGATCTGCGTGATGATGTCGGAGGGCTGGAAGTAGACGATCACGTCGGGGAAGCGCTCGCGCAGCACCTCGCGCAGGCGCTTCGTGTAGGCGCCGACGTCGCCGTGTCCCTCGCGCAGGTTCACCAGCATCTGGCCGTCGTTGTAGCCGACGAAGGAGCCGTCGGAGAACGCGAAGTTGTAGTTGTTCGAGGGCAGGCCGATGTTGTCGAGGATCTGCTCGATCTCGCCGTCCGGGATCACCTCGCGCACCGTGGCGCCGACGGCCGCGAAGACCTGCTCGGCGGTCTCGATCCGCATGCCGGGCCGGGTGCGCAGGTGCAGCGTGAGCTGGCTCGAGGCGACCTGCGGGAAGTAGTCGCGCCCGACTAAGGTGAACAGCCCGGCCGTGCCGAGGAACACCAGCAGGACGACGGCGATCGTCGCGACGCGGCGGCGCACCACGACGTGGAGCAGCCCGAGATAGCCGCGGTGGAAGCGCTCGAAGCGCGCCTCGAAGCCGTTCCGGAAACGCCCGGCGACGTGGATCACCGGGCGCCCGAGCCAACCGATGGCCCGCGCCACTCGCCCGCGCCGCGGCGGCGCGACGGCGTCGGGCCCGCCGCCATGTCGCTCGACGTACTCGCGCGCGACCAGCACGTCGATCAGCACCGGCACGAGGGTGCGCGAGAGCAGGTACGAGGTCAGCATCGCGAACACGACCGCGAGCGCCTGCGGTGTGAACAGGTACTTCGGCGTGTCGGCCAGCGCGAAGACCGAGACGAAGGCGGCGCAGATCGACAACGTCGAGATCAGCGTCGGCTTCGCGATGCTGGCGGCGCCCTCGACCACGGATTTGCGGAACGGCTCGCCCTCCTCGAACAGCCGATAGGTGTTCTCGATCGCCACCGTCGCGTCGTCGACGAGGATGCCGACGGCGAGCGCGAGGCCGCCCAGCGTCATCACGTTGATGGTCTGGCCGAGCGCGGCGAGGATCGCGAGCGAGGTCAGGATCGAGAGCGGGATCGAGATCAGCACGACGATGGTCGAGCGCCACGAGCCGAGGAACAGCAGGATCGTCAGGCCGGTGAGGCAGGCGGCGATCGCCGCCTCATGGATCACGCCCTCGATCGCGGCGGACACGAAGACCGACTGGTCGAACAGCGGCTTGATCGCCATGCCGTCGGGCGCGGCGGCCTGGATCTCGGGCAGCACCTTCTTGACGTTGTTGACCACGTCCAGCGTCGAGGCGGTGCCGTTCTTGAAGATCCGCATCAGCACCGAATGCAACCCGTCCGAGCGCACGATGTTGACCTGCGGCGGCCCGCCGTCGCGGACGTAGGCGACGTCGCGCACCAGCACCGGCTGGCCGGCCACGACCTTGATCGGGATCTCGTTCAGCGCCGCGATCGCGTCCGGGGTCGCGTTGAGCAGGACCGGATATTGCTGCTCGCCGATCTTGACCAAGCCGGAGGGCACGGTGAGGTTCTGCGCCGTCATCGCGTTGGTGACGTCGAGCGCCGTGAGGCCGAGCGCCCGCAGCGCCTGGAGGTCGAGATCGACCATGATCTGGCGCGGCGTGCCGCCGAACGGCGACGGCAGCGTCGAGCCCGGCACCTGCACGAGGCGCTGGCGGATGCGGTACTGCGCGTAATCGTAGACCTTGGTCAGGCTCTCCTTGGTCGAGGTCAGCGCGAGCTGGATCACCGGCACCGAGGAGGCCGAGAACCGCAGCACGATCGGCGGCTGCACGCCCGGCGGCATCGCCGAGCGGATCGAGTTCATCGCCGAGACGACCTGGGTGATGGCGAGGTCGACGCTGACCTCGCCGTCGAAGTAGATCTTCTGGATCGCGGTGCCCTGGAGCGTCGTCGACTCCATCCGCTTGATGTTGTTGACGTTGTTCGAAAGCGAGAACTCGGCGTAGGTGGTGATCCGCCGCTCCATCTCCGGCGTCGACAGGCCGGTATAGGTCCAGACCACCACGACCACGGGGATGTCGACGATCGGCAGCACGTCCTTGGGCGCGACCACGATCGCGCCGCCCCCGGCGAGCATCATCAGCACGGCGAGCACGTAGGTCGTGATGCGGAACTTCAGTGCGTACTGGACGAGGCCCATCTGGTCTCCGTGATCCGGCCACGGCCCGGATCATCGCATCATGAATTCAGGCGCCACCGAACGCGAGTATTGTTTCGCGATCATGTCCGCGCGCTGCGGCTGCGAAGAGGCCGCAGGCCCTTGCGGCGTGGTCGAAGGCCGGCTCAGACCCGCCGTCGCTGGCTCGGACGGGGTTTCGGTGCAGGCTTGTCCGGCCCGTCCGTCGCCCCGGGGCAGATCCCGCGCAGCTGCATCCAATCGGCGTCGCTCAGGATGTGCCTGTCGGGGTCCCGGGCCCCGGCGAGGGCGCGGATCGTCGCGGCACGCTCGCGGGTGAAGGGATGGCTGCGCAGGAGGGCCGGGTCGGCATCCGCCTCGTCCTTGGCGATCCGCTCGAGCATCGAGGCCAGCGCCGCCGCGTCGCCGCCGGCCGACCGCATCGCGGCGACGGAATAGGCGTCGGCCGCCCGCTCGGCATCGCGGCTGTAGCCGGCCGAGAGCACGGCCTGGCCGAGGGCGACGATCACGGTGGAGCCGGTGAGGTCGCCGAGCACGAGGCTGAGCAGGAACGACGTGCCCGAGGCTTGGATCAGCGCCCGGGTCGGATCGCGCAACGCCACGTGCCCGAGCTCGTGCGCCAGCACGCCGGCGAACTCGTCGGCGCTCCGCGCCTTGGCGATCAGCTCGGAGAGCACGACGACGCGCGCGCCCGGCAACGTCACCGCGTTCGCGGTGTCGTGGCGGCGGACCGTGACCGCGAGATCGGGCGGCAGGCCGCGACCGGCCGCGAGGCGGGCGACGAGGCGGTCGAGCACGGCCCGGCCGGCCGGCTCCGCGCAGGGCGGCGGTTCGCCCATCAGGTCGAGCACCTGCGCCTCCACCGCGGTGCCGAGGCGCGCCTCGATGCCGGCCGGCACCAGCGGCGCGAGAACGCCCGCCGCGATCGGAAGGCCGAAGAACACGGTGAGCAGGACCGCGATGCCGACCGCAAGCGAGCCGGCGACGAGGCGCCAGGTCCCTCCGCCCGCGTCCGCGCGCTTGCGCAGGTCGGGGCAGCGGGTTTCGAGACATGCGGCGAACGACGGGTCCACGATCTCGACATGGCCGGGATCGCCCGCGATCCCGAGGCGCAGCAGCGGGGCCTGGCCCTCGCCGGCCCGCAGGTCGATCAGGTTCCAGTCGCGATGCACCTCCGGCCCGGTGATCTCGAGGCGCTCGCCGAGGTGCAGGGTCACCGCGTGCGGCGCGGCGCTCCGTCCGTCGAACCAGCGGCCGGACGCGGTGAGCGCCATCAGAACCCGATCTGCAGCGCGCCGCCAACGTCGAGCGCGTCGGCGAGGCCCTCGTTGAGGCCGCTGCCGGGCCCGTGGCTCGCGGCGAGGATGCGGTTCAGGCCGTCGGCATCGGCGACCTGCGTCGTGGTCGCGACCGCGGCCCAGAGGCGGGCCTGGACGACGCGCACGTACAGCACCGCGAAGGCGAGCGCGCCGCCGAGATAGAGCAGGCCGCCGCCGAGCACCGCCGCCCAGGCCAGCCCGTCGCCGCCCGCGGCCCGCGCGGCGAGGCCGGCGAGCAGCGCGATCAGGCCGACCACCACGACGAAGCCGAGGAGCGACAGCGCGTAGACGAGGTAGGGCCAGTAGAATTGCCGCGCGCGGAGCGTCGAGACGAGGCGCACCGGCCCGAGGCGCGCCGCGTTCATGAAGACCCGCGTCTCGCGCGCCCGATAGAACGGCACCAGCAGGAGCGAGAGCGGAAGGCAGAAGCCGGCGGTGATCCCGAGCGCGACGGCGAGGGTCGCGATCTGGGTGCCGGCATAGGCGGGGTTGAGGATGAGATCGCCGCCCTTGCCCCCGGGCTTGGGCAGCATCAGGTCGATCGGCAGGACGAAGTCGTTGGCGGCGACCAGCGCCAGCAGCAAGGTGAGCACCGGGCCGAGCGCCACCGCGTAGAACAGCAGCCAAGGCCCGAGGAGCGCGCGCCCGCGCGCGTCGGACGCCATCCGGCTGGTGCCGATCAGGGTGTGGCCGATGCGGTAGCGCTCGAGGCTGGCACGCATGAACGGGAAGGCGAGGCCCAGCGTCGCCAGCGTCAGCGCCCACCACAGGGCGGCCCGGCCGGCATAGGCGAGGCCCGAGCCGTCCTGGCCGAGGCGGATGCCGCGCCACAGCGTCCGCATCGCCCGGTAGCGGCGCCCGCGGTAGATCGCGAACTGCCCGAGCAGGAACAGGATGACGAAGGACAGGATCGCCGAGTACGGCGCCAGCCTCGGCAGCGCGATCGCCAGGCCGAACAGCCCGACATAGATCACGATCAGCAGCCCGAGGGCCGCGAGGAAGCCGAGAAAGAGCTCGCGCCCGGTGCCGGTGTAGTCCGCCGGGCTGCCGTCGACGACGGTGCGGCTCCAGAAGAAGCGCCGCAGGTCGGTCATGTACCAGAAGCGGTAGATGCCGAAGGTGACGAGCGAGAGCAGAAACCCGACGATCGCGAGCCCGGTGAGGTCGCGGAGCCGGGTGTCGAAGGCAACCTGTCCGGTCCGCGACATGGATCCCCTTCCGGGCCTGCGATCGACGGCCGGTCAGCGCAGCAGGGCCGATTTCTCGACCTGGAGGGCGGCGGCGATCTCGTCGAGCGCCTTGTGCTCGACCTCGCTGATGCCGCCGAAATCGGCGACGTCGGCGGCGATCAGGAAGATGTCCTGGCGCTGGTCGAGCGGCCGGTCGGCGATGGCGGCGACGTGGCGCAGATTCTCGATCCGCCCGGCGCGGGTCTTGGCGCGGGCGATGCCCTCGTACAGCTCCTGCTCGATCCGCAGGGTGTCGTAGGATTTCTGGAGGATCGGGTTGGCGCGCATGCCCGAGATCGCCGACTCGACTTCTTCCTCGTCGACGTCGCCGTCGGCGATCGTCACGTTGGCCGCGGCCGAGACCGCGGCAGCAAGAAACAGGCCGTCGCCGGCATAGGACATGATCGTCCGGCCGAACCGCAGAATGGCGTCCTGGAAGATGCTCATTGCCTACCTCGCACTCGCCTGACTCACGGGAAATGCCCGTTCGGAGTCAAGCGTTTCCCGCCCGCGACCGGGCCGCATCCTCGAACGATCCGTCCGTCACGCCGTCGCATGGTCAACAGCAGCGAAATCCGCTGGTGTTGCCGACACCGAACCGCGCGTTCTCCCGATGGCGGAAGAACTCGATCTCGGTCATCGGCGCCTGATCGGGATGCGTCCGCGCGACGTGGGCGGCGTAGGCCGCGTAATCGCCCTGCCCCACCATCAGGCGCGCGCCGTCGCAGACGCACTTGGACAGGGCCTTCCAACGGTCGCGCAGGTTCTGCGAGGCGGCCTCCATCGGCCCTACTCCGCCGCGACGATGCGGGCTTCGCTCTCGAGGGCCGTCCAGCGGTCGGTGCGCAGCGCCTTGACGCATGCGGCGATGCCGAACCCGGCGATCGCCACGACGAGGCCGATGAACAGCCCGGCGAGCACCGCGTCGATCCGGTCGTTCAGCACGATCTGACCCATCTGGCCGAGGTCCTTGGCCGGCGCCAGCACCTTGCCTTCCGCCAGCGCGCCCGCGTAGCGCTCGGCATGGGCGAGGAACCCGATCTTCGGGTCGACGGAGAAGATCTTCTGCCAGCCGGCAGTGAGGGTGCAGATGCACAGCCACGCGGTCGGGATGATCGTCACGAACGCGTAGCGCTCGCGCTTCATCTTGAAGATCACCACCGTGCACAGCGTCAGCGCGACGGCGGCCAGCATCTGGTTCGAGATGCCGAACAGCGGCCACAGCGTGTTGATGCCGCCGAGCGGGTCGGTCACGCCCTGGTAGAGGAAGTAGCCCCAGGCGCCGACCGCGATGGCCGTCGCCAGGATGCTCGGCACCCAGGCGTTGGTCTGCTTGAACGACGGCACCGCCAGCCCGACCAGGTCCTGCACCATGAAGCGGCAGGCGCGGGTCCCCGCATCGACCGCGGTGAGGATGAACAGCGCCTCGAACAGGATCGCAAAGTGATACCAGAACGCCATCATCGCCTTGCCGCCGATGGCGCTGGAGATGATGTGCGCCATGCCGACGGCGAGGGTCGGCGCGCCGCCGGCCCGCGCGACGATGGTGCGCTCGCCGACATCGCTGGCGGTCTGGGCGATCACCTCGGGCGTGGTCGGGAAGCCGAGCTTCGTCACCGCGGCGGCGGCGGTCTCCGGCGTCGTGCCGAGGAGCGCGACCGGCGCGTTCATTGTGAAGTACACGCCCGGATCGATGACGGTGGCCGAGACCAGCGCCATCACCGCGACGAAGCTCTCCATCAGCATGCCGCCGTAGCCGATGAAGCGCGCATCCGCCTCGCTGGCGATCAGCTTGGGCGTGGTGCCCGAGGCGATCAGCGCGTGGAAGCCCGAGACCGAGCCGCAGGCGATCGTGATGAACAGGAACGGGAAGAGCTGGCCCGCCCAGACCGGCCCGGTGCCGTCCACGAACTTGGTCACCGCCGGCATCTGCATGTGCGGGGCGACGAAGGCGATGCCCAGCGCGAGGCCGACGATCGTGCCGATTTTCAGGAAGGTCGAGAGGTAGTCGCGCGGGGCCAGCAGGAGCCAGACCGGCAGGATCGAGGCGACGAAGCCGTAGCCGATCAGCATCCAGCAGAGCTGCGTCCCGGTGAAGGTGAAGGCCGGGCCCCAGACCGGGCTGTCGGCGATCGCGCCGCCGCCGAAGATCGCCGCCATCAGCAGGACGAAGCCGAGGATCGAGACCTCGCCGATGCGGCCGGGGCGGATGTAGCGGGTGTAGACGCCCATCAGCATCGCGATCGGGATCGTCGACATCACGGTGAAGGTGCCCCACGGGCTCTCGGCCAACGCCTTGACGACGATGAGCGCGAGCACCGCCAGAAGGATCACCATGATCAGGAACGTGCCGAACAGCGCGATGATGCCCGGGACGGTGCCGAGCTCGGTGCGGATCAGCTCGCCGAGCGAGCGCCCGTCGCGCCGCATCGAGACGAACAGGACCATGAAGTCCTGCACCGCGCCGGCGAGCACGACGCCGGCGAGGATCCAGAGCAGGCCGGGCAGGTAGCCCATCTGCGCGGCCAGCACCGGGCCGACGAGGGGGCCGGCACCGGCGATCGCCGCGAAGTGGTGGCCGAACAGGACGCTCTTGTTCGTCGGGACGTAGTCGAGCCCGTCGTTGTGGAGGACGGCCGGCGTCTCGCGCTTGGGATCGAGCCGCATCACCTTCTCGGCGATGAACAGCGCGTAGTAGCGATAGGCGATGAGGTAGACGCAGACCGCCGCGACGACGAGCCAGAGCGCGTTCACCGCTTCGCCGCGCTCGACGGCGACGATGGCGAGCGCCGCCGCCCCCAACGCACCGACCAGGGCCCAGGGGCCATGCCTACCGATCGCGCCCATTGTTCCACTCCCGAAGCCGGCACTCGGGGGCCGACGATCCCGCGCGTGATGCCGCAATTTTGGATTGAGGAAAATCCCCATCGCGGCAGCGAGTGGACAACCGCGCGGCGTTGTCGCGATCCGCTTCGCATCGTCGGCGCCGCGGTTTGACGCTGCGGTGCGCGATACCTAGACCGCTCCATCAGCACACGAGACGGAGACGGATGATGGCGAAGGTCGCGTTCCTGGGGCTCGGCGTCATGGGCGCCCCGATGGCCGGACACCTGGTCAAGAAGGGCCACTCGGTCACCGTCTACAACCGCACGGCCGCCAAGGCCGAGGCGTGGGTGGCGGCCAACGGCGGCGCGCATGCGCCGACGCCGCGCGAGGCTTCCGAGGGCGCCGAGATCGTCTTCGCCTGCGTCGGCAACGACGACGACCTGCGCGGCGTCGTGCTCGGTCCGGACGGCGCGCTCGCCGGCATGGAGGCCGGTGCGATCTTCGTCGATCACACCACCGCCTCGGCCGAGGTGGCCCGCGAGCTTGCCGAGGCCGCGACCGCGAGGGGGCTGGGCTTCATCGACGCCCCGGTCTCCGGCGGCCAGGCCGGCGCCGAGAACGGCATGCTCACCGTGATGTGCGGCGGCGGCCAGGGCTGCTACGACAAGGTCGAGAGCGCGATCGGCGCCTATGCGCGCGCCTGCCGGCTGATGGGGCCGGTCGGGGCGGGCCAGCTCACCAAGATGGTCAATCAGATCTGCATCGCCGGCCTCGTCCAGGGGCTGTCCGAGGGCGTGCACTTCGCCAAGAAGGCGGGGCTCGACGTGGAGGCGGTGCTTTCCGTGATCTCGAAGGGGGCCGCCGGCTCCTGGCAGATGGAGAACCGCGGCTCGACCATGAACGCGGGGAAGTTCGACTTCGGCTTCGCCGTCGACTGGATGCGCAAGGACCTCGGCATCCTGCTCGACGAAGCGCGCCGCAACGGCGCCAAGCTCCCGGTCTCGGCCCTCGTCGACCAGTTCTACGCCGACGTCCAGGCCATGGGCGGCAACCGCTGGGACACGTCGAGCCTCGTCGCGCGCCTGGAGCGCTGAAATCCCTCAGGCGATTTCCGCCATCGCCGCCTCGGGCGCCAGCCAGCGCCACTCCGCTCCCATCTGGTGGCGGAACCAGGTGAACTGGCGCTTGGCGTAGCGCCGGGTGTCGGCCTGCCCGCGCACGATCGCCTCCTCGAGCCCGATCGCGCCGTCGAGATGCGCGATCAGGCCGGGCACCCCGTGGGCGCGCATCACCGGCAGCAGCGGGTCGAGGCGGCGCTCGCGCAGCGCCGCGACCTCGTCGAGGGCGCCCCGCTGCATCATCATGCGGAAGCGCCCGTCGATGCGGGCGCGCAGCAGTTCGCGCTCGGGCGCCAGGAAGATCTTCAGCAGCCTTCGCCCCGCGAGCGGACCGGGCACGCGTGGCCCGTGGAACGCGGCGATCGGCCGGCCGGTGGCGGCGAGGATCTCGAGCGCGCGCATGACCCGGGCGCGGTCGCTCGGCCGCAACAGGGCGGCGCCGGCGGGGTCGCGTTCGGCGAGATCGGCGTGCAGCGCCTCGGTCGGGCGGCCCTCGCTCTCGGAGCGGATCGCGGCGCGCACGGCCTCCGGCACCGGCGGGAGGTCGGACAGGCCCTCCTCCAGGCTGCGGAAGTACAGCCCGGTTCCACCGACGAAGACGGGCAGTCGCCCGTCGAGACCGGCCAGCAGCGACGCGGCGTCCCGCGCGAAATGCCCGGCAGAGTAGTTCACCGCCCCGTCGACATGCCCATAGAGGCGATGCGCGACGCTTGCCTCCTCCGCCAGCTCCGGTCGCGCCGAGAGGATGCGCAGGTCGGCGTAGACCTGCATCGAGTCGGTGTTGACGACGATCCCGCCGTGACGGAGCGCCAGCGCCGTCGCGAGCGCCGACTTGCCCGACGCGGTCGGCCCTGCAATGAGGATCGCCTCCGGCCGCCCCTGCGACGACGCACTTGAAAGCGGCAACACGAAATCGTCGGCTCCGATGACCCTTGTCGCGACCCTGATAGCAAACGAGGCCCGCCCCGCCATCACCGATGCGGTGCTGGCCGAGGCGCGCCTGGTTCTCGCGACCGAGCATCAGCCGCGCATCCTGCACGGCGAGGTCGCCGCCGAGTTGCTGGTGCCGGGGGCTGCGGTCGCCGCGCCGGCGTTCACCGCGCGGTTGCGGACGGCGCTCGCGGGCGAGCCGATCGACGTCGCGGTGCTGCCGGCGGACGCCCACCGGCGCAGGCGCCTGTTCCTCGCGGACATGGACTCGACCATGATCGAGCAGGAATGCATCGACGAGCTCGCCGACACGATCGGCCTGAAGCAGCAGGTCTCGGCGATCACCGAGCGCGCGATGCGCGGCGAGATCGCCTTCGAGCCCGCTCTGCGCCAGCGCGTCGCCCTGCTTCGCGACGTATCGGCCGGCGTCGTCGACGCGCTGATCCGCGACCGGCTGACCCTGACGCCGGGCGGTCGCACGCTCGTGCACACGATGAAGGCGCACGGCGCACGCACCTGCCTGGTGTCGGGCGGCTTCACGCTGTTCACCGGGCCGATCGCCGAAGCGCTCGGCTTCGACGAGCATCACGCCAACCGGCTCGGGCTCTCGGACGGGCGCCTGACCGGCCTGGTGGACGACCCCATCGTCGGGCGTGCCGAGAAGCGCGCGACGCTGATCGCGCTCCGCGATGGCCTCGGACTGGACGTAGCGGAGACGATGGCGGTCGGCGACGGGGCCAACGACCTCGACATGCTTGGCGAAGCGGGCCTCGGCGTGGCGTTTCGCGCGAAGCCGGCTGTGGCCGCCGCGGCGCGCGCCCGGATCGAGCACGGCGACCTGAGCGCGCTGCTCTACCTGCAGGGCTACATGGCGAGCGAGTTCGTCGCCTGACCGCCGTCAGTGCAGGCTGCGGACGAGCGCGACGACCGCGCCGAGGATCGCGACCGTCTGGAACCCGATCATCCCGAACATCCACTTGATGATGTCGGACTTCGCCGTCGCGATGTCCACGCGGGTTGCTAGACGCAGGGCATCGATGTCCGCCTTCGTCGAGAAGCGCAGCGCATCGATGTCATGTCGGACCGCGACGATGTCGGCCTGCGTCGTCACGCGGAACGCTTCGATGTCGTGCCGGACATCCGCGATGTCGGTCTTGGTCGGAATGCCGCCGGCGAACACCTCGGACATGGCGTCCGCCATCCCCTCCGCCTGCTCCGGCGTGAGGTGAGCCTTCTCGCGCAGGTTGCGCACGAACTTCAACGTATCGAAGGCGATGGCGTTCACGGGACCGGCCGGCTCGCACGCGGGCATCCGCAGGATGCGAAGGGTGACGGGTTCGGTCCTTGCGGGCAAGGCATCCGCCGGCTTTCGTCCGCCACCAAAGAGAACGCCGTCGCCCGGATCGGGCGGCGGCGTCGGTTCGTGCCGTTATCTTCGCGAAAAGGTCAGTCCAGGCCGATCGCCACGAACCGGACGTCGCCAGTCGCGCTGGCGACCAGCAGAAGCACCGACTTGCGGGAATCCTTGCGAAGAGCCTCGACGCGCTTGGTCACGTCGGCCGGCGTGTTGACCGCCTCCTGCCCGACCTCGACGATGACTTCGCCCGGCTGGATGCGCTTGTCGGCCGCGGTCGAGTTCGGGTCGACGCGGGTGACGACCACGCCCTTCACGCCGTCCTTGATGCTGTACTTCCGGCGAAGCTCGTCGGTAAGGCCCGAGAGGTTGAGGCCGAGCGCCTGACGCGTGGCGCTCTCGGCCTCGGGCTGGCGAAGGTTGGCGAGCTGCGGCTTGTCGCTGTCCTCGAGACGGCCGAGCGTGACGGCCTTGGTGCTCTCCTCACCCTTCCGGACGACGACGACGTCGACCTTCTGCCCGACCGGGGTCGAGGCGACGATGCGCGGCAGGTCGCTCGAGGCCTTCACCGCCGTGCCGTTGAACTTGACGATCACGTCGCCGACCTCGAGGCCCGAGGTCTTGGCCGGCCCCTTCTCGTCGACGCCGGCGATCAGCGCGCCCTTGGCGCCCCCCTTCAGCCCGAGCGCTTCGGCGGTGGCGTCGTCCACGTTCTGGATGCGCACGCCGAGCCAGCCGCGACGGACCTCGCCGAACTCGCGGAGCTGGTCGATCACCGGCTTGGCCGAGCTCGACGGGACGGCGAAGCCGATGCCGACGGAGCCGCCGGTCGGCGACAGGATCGCCGTGTTGATGCCGATCACCTCGCCGTCCATGTTAAACAGCGGGCCGCCCGAATTGCCCTTGTTGATGGCCGCATCGGTCTGCAGGTAGTTGTCGTAGGGACCGGACTCAATGTTGCGGCCGCGCGCCGAGACGATGCCGGCCGACACCGAGCCGCCGAGGCCGAACGGGTTGCCGATCGCAATGACCCAGTCGCCGGCGCGCATCTTGTCCGAATCGCCGAACGGCACCGCCTTTAGCGGGCGCTCCGCCGTCGGCTTCACGCGCAGCACGGCGAGGTCGATCTTGGAATCCTTGCCGATGATCTCGGCCTTCAGCTTCGTGCCGTCATGCAGGATCACCTGAATGTCGTTGGCGTCGCCGATGACGTGGTTGTTCGTCACCACGATCCCGGACGCGTCGATGATGAAGCCGGAGCCGAGCGAGCTCGACTTGCGCTGCTGGCGCGGGTTGTCGCTCTCGCCGCGCTGCTCCGGGCCGCCGCGCCCGCCGCGCTTGTTGAAGAATTCCTCGAACAGGTCCTCGAACGGGGTCCCGGGCGGCAGCTGCGGGCCGGCGCGGTTGCCGGGGCGCGCTTCGACGGTGGTCGACGCCGAGATGTTGACCACCGCGTCGTCGACCTTCTCCGCGAGGTCGGCGAGCGAATCCGGCCCCTTGGCATAGGCCGGCATCGCCACGGACGAGGATACGATCAGGATCGCGGCGGCGACGGACCGCGCGGAGCGGCGGAACCGGGCGAGGGGATGCGCGGGCGCGCTCGCGGCGGGGTGCATGATCGACCTCTTCAAGAACGCGTTTCCGGTGCTGTCGGGTGCCGCCGATCGGCGGCTGGCGATTCGATGGCCGCCTTAAGATCGGCGGCGGCCCGCCCCGTTCAAGGGCGGGCCGCCTGCGTCATGGTCAGCGTGCCGGGCCGGTCGAGCCGGTCGTCGCCGCCGGATCGGACCCACGTGGCGCCCCGCCCTGCGCCGCCTTGCCCTGCGGATCGCTGAAGTAGCGGAAGAAGTCCGAGTTCGGGCTCATCACCAGCCGGGTCTCGTTCCCCTTCAGCCCGGTCTCGTAGGCCTGCATCGAGCGGTAGAAGCTGAAGAAGCCCGCATCCTTCCCGAAGGCCTCGGCGAGGATGCGGTTCTTGTCCGCGTCGCCCTGGCCGCGCAGCTTCTCCGCCGTCTGGGTCGCGTCGGCGAGGATCACGGTCACGTCCCGGTCGGCCTTCGCCTTGATCGTCGCGGCGATCTGGTCGCCGTTGGCGCGGATGTCGGCGGCCTCGCGCTCGCGCTCCGTCTTCATCCGGCGATAGACCGCGACGCTGTTCTGGGCGGGCAGGTCGACGCGGGTCATCCGCAGGTCGACGATCTGCACGCCGAGCGCCTTGGCCTCCCGGTTCACGTCCTCCTGGATCTGGTTCATCAGGCGGGTGCGCTCGGTCTTGACGATGGCGTCGCGTGTCGAGCGCGCCAGGACGTTGCGCAGGGACGAGTTGGTGAAGCTCGCGAGGCGCTGGTTGGCCAGCGCGACGTTGTTCACCGACTGGTAGAACCGCAGCGGATCGACGATCCGGTAGCGGGCAAAGGCGTCGACCTCGAGGTTCTGCCGGTCGGCGGTCAGGAGCGTCTGCACCGGCAGGTCGAGGTCGAGGACGCGCTTGTCGAAGAGCACCACGTTCTCGACGAAAGGCAGCTTGAAGTAGAGCCCGGGCTTGTCCTCGCCGGTCTGGTTCAGGACGGCGCGGACGCGGCCGAACTGAAGCACCAGCGCCTGCTGCATCTGCCCGACGGTGAAGACCGAGGCATAGAAGGCGAGTGCGAGGGCGGCGGCGACGACCGCCGAGCCCGTGCGGATGGCCTGTGCGTTCATCGGGCCGCTCCATTGGTCTGCGCCGGGGCGGGGGTGCGGGACCCGAACTCGGCCAGCGGCAGCACCGGCACGACGCCTGCGGCACCGGTCGCGCCGGAGCCGGCGACGCCCTGATCGATGATCACCTTGTTCACGGAGCCGAGCACCTTCTCCATCGTCTCCAGGAAGATCCGCTCGCGGCTGATCGCCGGGGCGGTCTTGTAGGAGGCGTAGACCTCGTCGAAGCGCGCGGCCTGGCCCGTCGCGTCGGCGGTCGCCTTGGTCTTGTAGGCTTCCGCCGCCTGGACGATCTGCGAGGCACGGCCGCGGGCCTGCGGGACCTCGCGGCTGGCATAGGTCTTGGCCTCGTTCTGCGCCGTGTCGGCGTCTTGCTGGGCCGCGTTCACGTCGATGAAGGCGGGCCGGACTTCCGGCGGCGGGTTGACGCTGACGAGCTGCACCACCTCGATGCGCACGCCGGCGCCGTACTCGTCGAGCGCATTCTGGGTGATCTCCTTGACCTCCTGCGCGACGCTCGACTGCTCGTTCGTCAGGATCGCCTGGATGTTGCGGCGGCCGACCACCTCGCGCATCGCGCTCTCGGCGATCGCCTTGATCGTGCCTTCCGGGTTCTGGAGATTGAACACGTAGTCCGAGGCCTTGAGCGGGTTCACGCGCCACTGCACCTCGAAGTCGAGGTCGACGATGTTCTCGTCGCCCGTCAGCATCAGGCTCTCGTCGGGCATGTCGCGCGAGCGCGCCTGGGTTCCGCCGCCGGAGCGGAAGCCGACCTGGATCGAGTTCACCTGGCCGACGTTCGGCTTGATCACGCCGCCGACCGGATAGGGGAAGTTGTAGCGCAGGCCCTCGCCCTTGGAGCCGACGTAGCGCCCGAAGATCGTCTCGATGCCGACCTGATTGGGGGCGACGGTGTAGAAGCCGGTCGCGAGCCAGAGGCCCACCGCCAAGGCGCCGATCACCACGAAGCTCTTGCCGCCGCCGAGCGAGCCGCCCGGCATCACGCCGCGCAGGCGGTCCTGGCCGCGGCGCAGAAGATCCTCGAGATTGGGCGGTGTCTTGCCGCCACCGCCACCGCCGCTGCCCCAGGGGCCGCCGCCATTGCCGCCGCCGCCACGACCCCAGGGACCTCCCCCGCCGCCACTGCCGCCGCTCTGATTGCTCCAAGGCATGCTAGCCGTCTTCTCCTGCCTGCTGCGGGATTGCCCGCGCGCCAACGGTTCGAACCGCCCGAACGGCCCGCGACCGTGTCCAAACCTGCCCGGATGAGGCAGCCACCGGAACGAGCGGAGGCCTACGCACCTGCGAGGGACCGTCGCCTGCTCTCAAGGCAAGCAGGTGGGCATCGGCGCCGCCTTTGGCAACCGCGACCGGACGCCCCTCCACATCCGAGGGAAATCGTGGTTTTCACGGGATGCGTTCGAGGTCCACGAACGTGTAGGCGTGCTCGTCGTGCGGACCGGCCGGATGCGCCTCGCGGAAAGTCTCGCGAAACAGGGTCCGGTCGAAGGCGGGGAAGCGCGTATCGCCGTCCGGGCTCGCCGCGACCTCGGTCAGCCTGAGGGCGTCGGCATGGGGGAGCGCGAGCCGGTAGATCTCGGCACCGCCGACCACCATCAACTCCTCGGCCGCCGCGGCCGCCAGCGCCTGCGACCAATCGTGAACCGTCTCGATCCCGTCGGCCGCGAAGGCGGGATCGCGGGTCATGACCAGCGTGCGGCGACCCGGCAGGGGGCGGCCGATCGAGGCGTAGGTCTTGCGCCCCATCAGCATCGGCTTGCCCATGGTCACCGCCTTGAACCGTTTCAGGTCGCCGCGCAGGTGCCACGCGAGCCCGTTGTCCCGGCCGATCACGCCGTTCTCGGCCAAGGCCACCACCAAGGTGATCTTGGCCGGCCGCATAACGGCCCCGTGCGTCGGGGACGGCATCAGACGGCCACCGGCGCGCGGATGGCGGGATGGGGCTCGTAGCCCTCGATCGCGATGTCCTCGTAGCGGAAGGCGAACAGGTCGCGGACCTCCGGGTTGAGGCGCAGCGTCGGCAGCGGCCGCGGCGTGCGCGTGAGCTGGAGGCGCGCCTGGTCGAGGTGATTCCGGTAGAGATGCGCGTCACCGAAGCTGTGGACGAAATCGCCGGGGCGCAGCCCGGTGACCTGCGCGATCATCGCGGTCAGCAGGGCGTAGCTCGCGATGTTGAACGGCACCCCGAGGAAGACGTCGGCCGAGCGCTGGTAGAGCTGGCACGAGAGCCGACCGTCGGCGACGTAGAACTGGAACAGGCAGTGGCACGGCGCCAGCGTCATCCGGTCGAGGTCGGCCGGGTTCCAGGCCGAGACGATGAGACGGCGCGAATCGGGATTGCGGCGGATCTCGTCGACGACCCAGGCGATCTGGTCGACGGTGCCGCCGCCGGGCTTCTCCCAGGAACGCCACTGCTTGCCGTAGACCGGGCCGAGATCGCCCTGCGCGTCGGCCCACTCGTCCCAGATCGTCACGCCGTTGGCGCGCAGCGCGCCGACATTGGTGTCGCCGGTGAGGAACCACAGCAGCTCGTGGATGATCGAGCGCAGGTGCAGCTGCTTGGTGGTGACCAGGGGAAAGCCCCGGCCGAGATCGAACCGCATCTGGTGGCCGAACACCGAGAGGGTGCCGGTGCCGGTGCGGTCTTCCTTGGCGCAGCCCTCGTAGAGGATGCGGGTGAGCAGCTGGTGATACGCGTCCATCATCCGACTTCCTGCCCGCGTTCGCGGGCGTTGCCAAGAGCGGGTCGCGGGCGGAGGGCCGACGGCGCGCGTGCGGCTTCGCGGGACTGGATGGAGCGGTCCGACCTGCTATCACTCGTTCATGGCTTCACGTGCGTCCGCTCCCCGTCCTCGCGAACAGGCACAGGGCGCGCGACCTCCCTCCGTCGAGCGGCTTCTCGGTGACGAAGCCTCCGTCGCGCTGGTGGAGAGGTTCGGCCGAACCGCTCTCCGGGACGCGATCCGCGACGATCTCGCCGCGATCCGGGCCGGCGGGGATGGCGTGCCGGAGGCGGCCGAGATCCTCGCCCGCGTCGGCCATGCTCTGGCCCGGCAGGCGAGCCCGTCCTTGCGGCCGGTCTTCAACCTCACCGGCACCGTTCTGCACACCAATCTCGGCCGCGCCCTGCTGCCGCCCGAGGCGGCCGCCGCGGTATCGGCGGTGATGACGGGCGCGAGCAACCTCGAGTTCGACCTCGCCACGGGCGAGCGCGGCGAGCGCGACGACCATGTCGAGGCGCTGATCTGTCGGCTGACCGGGGCGGAGGCGGCGATCGTCGTCAACAACAACGCGGCGGCCGTCTTCCTCGTCCTGAACGCGCTCGCGATGCGCAAGGAGGTGGTGGTCTCCCGCGGCGAGCTCGTGGAGATCGGCGGCTCGTTCCGCGTGCCCGACGTGATGGCGCGGGCCGGGTGTCGCCTGCGCGAGGTCGGCACCACGAACCGGACCCACCTGCGCGACTTCGACGAGGCGCTCGGCCCGCGCACCGGCCTGGTGATGCGGGTCCATCCCAGCAACTACGAGATCCGCGGGTTCACGGCGCAGCCCCGCGAGGAGGCGCTCGGCGCGCTCTGCCGCAAGCGCGGCGTGCCGCTGGCGCTCGACCTCGGCAGCGGCAGCCTAATCGATCTGGCCGCGCATGGCCTGCCGCCGGAGCCGACCGTGCGGGCCGCCCTCGCCCATGCCGACCTCGTCACCTTCAGCGGCGACAAGCTCCTCGGCGGTGTCCAGTGCGGGATCGTCGCCGGGCGCGCCGACCTGCTGCGGAAGGTTCGCAAGAGCCCGCTGAAGCGCGCGTTGCGGGTCGACAAGATGACCTACGCCGCGCTCGAGGCGACGCTGCGGCTCTACCTGCATCCCGAGCGCTTGGCCGAGCGCCTGCCGACGCTGCGCCTCCTGACGCGCCCGGCCGAGGCGATCGACGCCCAGGCGCGCCGGCTCGCGCCGGAGGTGGCGCGTCGCCTCGCCGGCCGGGCGGAGGTCGCGGTCGCGGCCTGCAGCAGCCAGATCGGCTCGGGCGCCCTGCCGGTGGAGACCCTGCCGAGCGCCTGTCTGATCCTGACCCCGCCCGCGGGCGAGGGCGGGCGCCGCGGCGGTGCCTGGCCGAAGCGCATGGCCGCCCTCCTGCGCGATCTGCCGGTCCCGGTGATCGGCCGGATCGCCGACGGCGTCCTGCACCTCGACCTGCGCACGCTTGAGGACGAGCCCGGCCTGCTCGCGAGCCTCGACGCGCTCGCCGCCTGAGACGGCAAGTGGCTCCATGCAATAAGTGGCTCTATGCAATGAGGTTTGCGACAGAATTTCACGTTCGCCCCCTCACCGATCGGACATATCGTGCTATGCGGGACGTCCGGGGCGACGCGCGAGCGCGACGGAGACCCGCGCGTGACGATGTGGGCGACTGAGATGGCGTGCATGACGGAGGCGACGCGGGAGGCGCCCGAGGCGGAAGCCGAGCGGACCAGGGATCCCCTGCTGCTCGACAACCAGCTCTGCTACGCCCTCTATGCGGCCGCGCACCGGATGACGAAGTCCTACCGCCCGCTGCTGGAGCGGATCGGATTGACCTACCCGCAATATCTCGTGCTGATGGTCCTGTGGGAGACCGACGGGGTCACCGTCTCCGAGATCGGGCGGCGCCTGCGCCTCGATTCCGGCACGTTGACGCCGGTGCTCAAGCGGCTCGAGGCGGCCGGCTTGCTCCAGCGCAACCGACGCCGCTCCGACGAGCGCGAGGTCGAGATCGCCCTGACCGAGAAGGGGCGTGCCCTGCGCGCCGACGCGGCGGAGGTGCGCCAGAGCGTCATGTGCCAGCTCGATCTGACCGAGCCCGAGGTGCAGGCGATGCGCATCGACCTGAACCACCTCATCGACAGCCTGTCGAAGGACTGACCGCACGGCTCGCCTAGGGAGCGGCTTCCTTGGCAATGCCGGCGAGGCCCGCCTCGTAGACGCCGGCGATGTCGGCGACCGCCTCGGCCTCGGTCATCCCCTCCGCCTCGAAGCGCGCGGTCCAGGTGACCGTCGCGCCCTTGCCGATCGGCGTGACCGAGAGCGTCGACGTGTAGTCCTTCGCCGGCAACGGCCCGGAGACGAGCCTGTAGGAATAGCTCAGCGCCGCCTCGTCCCGCGCGGTCTCGATCTCGATGAGCGTGCCGAGGCCGCCCGCCGCGACGAGGGCGCGCACCGGGGCGCCGTCTTCCGACGACAGCGTGCAGCGCGTCACCTGCGGGTGCCACCGCGCGATGTCGCAGAAGCCGCCGATCAACGACCAGATCGCGGCGGGCGGCGCGGCGACGATGCGGGAGCGGGTCACTTCCAGCGCCGAGGCGGCCCCGGCATGCGCGACGATGCCGAGCGAGACCGCGAAGACGAGGTGTCTCAGCGACGGCTTGCGGATCCCGGTCGTGCGCGCTCGCGTCTGCATGGTCGGCCTCGTCCGCTTCACGATCTCCACCTAGGGCGGCGCGCCCGGCGATCACGCCTTTGCCGCGAGGATCGCCCATCCGTGCGGCGAAAGGCGGATGCGGGCCTGAGACTCGCCCTCGCCGATCACCTCGCCCTGCCCGGCTTCGAGGCCGAGCGCGCCCGGCGCCGGCTGCTCCGACGGCTTGTCCGACAGGTTGAGGGCGAGGAGGAGCCGTTGCCCGTCGCCGTGCGCTTCCAGCGTCAGGGCGGTGTTGGTCAGATGCAGCGCGCGCGTCCGCGCTGTGTGCAGCCACGGATGCCGCCGGCGCAGGGCGATGAGGTCCTGATGCAGCCGGTAGGTCGGCCAGCCTTCCGGCGCGAGGTCGTCGGGGCTCGCGGGGAAGGCCGGGCGGATGGCGTCGTCGCCGCCGGCCCGGTCCTCCTTGATGCCGCGGAAGGCCTGCTCGTCGCCGGCATAGATCGAGGGCGTGCCGCCGACGGTGAGCAGCACGGCCAGGGCATGGGGCAGGTGCCGGATGTCGGCGATCCGGCTCGCGATCCGGGTGACGTCGTGGTTGCCGACGAAGGTCATCGGCACGAAGGCGTCGAGAAAGTCGTCGTGCCGCTTCAGCGCGTGTGCCAGCTCGAACAGGTTGCAGTCGTTGAGACCGCTCCAGATCGCCTTCCACAGCTCGTACTGCGTCACCGAATCGAGGCCGGTCTCGGCGACGATGCCGGCGTAATCGCCGTGGATCACCTCGCCGACGAGGTAGGCGTCCGGATGCGCCGCGCGGACCCGCGGCAGGACGCGCGTCCAGAAGGCGCGCGGGACGGCGTAGGCCGCGTCGAGGCGCCAGCCGTCGGCGCCGCGGGCCAGCCAGTGGTTCATCACCGCGACGACGTGGTCGGCGACCTCTGGGTGGTCGTGGTTCAGGGTGACCAGGGCGCTGTGGCCCTCGAAGCAGCGGTGGTCCGGCACGTCGCCGGGGTTGGTGCCCTCCGGCCAGGACAGGTGGAACCAGCCGGCCCGGGCGGCGGACGGGCCCTCGTCGAGGACAGTGCGGAACGCCGGAAAATCCTGCCCGACATGGTTGAACACGCCGTCGAGCAGGACCTTCAGCCCGCGGGCATGGGCCGCCGCGATCAGCCGGTCGAAGTCGGCCTCGTCGCCGAGCCGCGGGTCGATGCGCAGGTAGTCGATCGTGTCGTAGCCGTGGGTCTCGGACGCGAAGATCGGGCCGAGCGCGAGGCCGGTCGCGCCGAGATCGGCGGCGTAGTCGAGCCAGGCGACGATGTGGTCCAGGCGATGCGCGACCTCGGCGCCGCGTCGGCGCGTGCCTTCCGCCCCGACGAAGCCGAGCGGGTAGACCTGCCACCACACGGTGTCGCGAATCCAGTCGGGCATGAAGGTGCGTGATCCTCGGCCGGCGCGGCCCTGCCCCGTGACATAGGGCGCACCCGGCAAAATCAGCGGCGCAGCCGGTTGCCGAGCACGAAGCCGTACAACCCCATCAGGATGATGCCGGCGGCGCCTTCGATGCCGACGAGCAGGTTGGTGAAGCGGCCGATCGGCTTGACGCCGATCTCCGGCGGGTTCGCCGTCATCATGTTGAGCGCGCTGTAGCTCAGCCAGTCGACGGCGTTCCAGGTCGGCTCGGTCGACCCGTCCGGGATCAGGCCGCCGGCGAAACCGAACAGGACCGCGAAGACGACGATCAAGATGGCGAAGGCGCGGGCGATCCGCGACAGGCTCTCGCCGTAGTCGCACAGCCACTCGACGAAGCGGTCCGAGGTCCAGCGGTAGCCGTGGCGCAGGAACGCCCGCCCGTCCCGTGCGGTCCAGGCCGCGTTGGTCTTCTCCCCGGCCTCGAACCGCCCCATCCTTCGGCCGCGCTTGTACGCCCAGCTCGCCTCGTCGTGGCTCCCGATGCTCTTCAGGTTCTGCTCCAGCGCGAGGTAGCTCGCCTGCGCGCCGGCGTAGTCGCCCGCGGCCTCCTCGCCGACCATGCCGCCGAGCTGCTCGATCCGCATCCGCGTGCCGTTGAGCCAGGCGCCGGCGAAGCGGGCATGGTGCAGCTTGCACGTGACGAAGTTGAGCCGGACCAGGCTGGTCTCCGAGAGGTCCGCGCCGGAGAGGTCGGCGCCGTCGAGCTTGACGTTCGAGAGGTTGGCGCCGCGAAGCCGCGAGCCGACGAGGCGCGCCTTGGTCAGGCTCGCGCCCTCGAAGTCCGCGTGCGTCAGGTTCACGTCGGAGAGGTCGGCCTCGTCGAGCCGCGCCCCCTTGAAGCTGGTGTCGTCGGCATCCGCCCCGGTGAAGTCCGCGCCCCACAGGTCGGCGCCGGAGAAGTTCGCGCCGTCGAGCAGCGCCTGCGGGAACTTCGCGAAGCGCAACGCCGCGTCGTCGAAGCGTGCATCCTCCAGCATCGCCTCGCGGAAGCTCGCCTGGCCGGCGACGATGCCCCGGAAATCGGTGCCGCTGAGGTCGGCCTCGCCGAGGTCGGCCTCTTCCAGGTTCGCGCCGGCGAAGGTGGCGGAGCGGCCGACCGCGCCGGAGAGGTTCGCCCGCCGCAGGTTCGCGGCCGAGAGGTTCGCCCCTTCCATCCGGGCCCTGTCGAGGACCGCGTCGGCGAGGTTCAGGCCGCCGCATTCGGGGTCCCACCACGCCGGCGCGGGCGCCTCCGGGTCGATGCGCTGCGCGAGCGTTGCGCCCGCGGCGTCGATGCGCACGAGATCGAGCCCGTGCTCGCCGGTCCCGAAGCGGGTGCTCCCCGCGGCGGCGATCCGGTCGAGGACCGCTTCGGTTCGGGCGTCGCGCGGGGCGTCTGCGGCGCGCGGCAGCGGGGTCTCGTTCCGGTCGGACAATCGGGGGCGTGCTTTCGATGATGGCCGGGGCGAGCCGTAGCACGGCCGACCGCCCGCCGCCGACCCTGCGCGCGCGCGATGTTTGCCGCATGCGCCCGACCGGACCCTTTCGCACCGACGGACGGTTCTTCCCCGATGATCGCGCCTTCGGCCCGATCCGCGAACGCGAAGTTGGAGTCTCGGGAATGACGGATTCGGTGCAGCTCGATCCCTACGAGGGGCCGGCCGGCGGCTGGGGGTCGGCGAAGTCGCTGACCGAGATCCTGCTGCGCGAGCAGATCCCCGTCACCGGCGGGTTGATGCTGCGCCACCAAAACAAGCCCGGCGGGTTCATGTGCGTCAGCTGCGCCTGGGCCAAGCCCGGCAAGCCGGCGGTGTTCGAGTATTGCGAGAACGGCGCCAAGGCCACCGCGTGGGAGGTGACGCGCAAGCGCGTCGGCGCCGACTTCTTCGCCGCCCATACCGTGACCGAGCTCGCCGGCTGGCGCGACTACGATCTCGAGGAGCTCGGCCGCCTCACCGTGCCGCTGCGCTGGGACGCGGCGACCGACCGGTACCGGCCGGTCTCGTGGGACGACGCCTTCGCGGAGATCGGCGCCGAGCTGAAGGCGCTCGAGCCGAAGCAGGCGGTGTTCTACGCCTCGGGCCGCGCCTCGCTCGAGACCTCGTACATGTACGGCCTGCTGGCGCGGCTCTACGGCAACAACAACCTGCCCGACTCGTCGAACATGTGCCACGAATCGACCTCCGTGGCCCTGCCCGAGAGCATCGGCTCGCCGGTCGGCACCGTTTTGCTGGAGGCGTTCGAGCATACCGACTGCATCCTGTTTTTCGGCCAGAACCCCGGCTCGAACGCGCCGCGGATGCTGCACCCGCTGCAGGACGCCAGCCGGCGCGGCGTCCCGATCATCACCTTCAACCCGTTCCGCGAGCGCGGGCTGGAGCGCTTCACCAATCCGCAGGCGCCGCTCGAGATGCTGACGCGATCCGAGACGCGGATCTCGTCGCAGTACCTCCAGGTGAAGGCCGGCGGCGACCTCGGGGCGATCTACGGCATCTGCAAGGCGCTGCTGGCGCTCGACGACGCGGCGATCGCGAGCGGGGCGGAGCGGGTTCTCGACACCGCCTTCATCGCCGAGCACACCCAGGGCTTCGAGGCGTTCGCGGCCTCCGTGCGCGAAAAGACCTGGGACGAGCTCGAGCGGCATTCCGGCCTGACGCGGAAGGCCCTGGAGCAGACGGCCGCGACCTACGCCAAGGCGAAGGCGACGATCGGCGTCTACGGGATGGGGCTGACGCAGCACCGCATGGGCGTCGAGACGGTGCAGGCCCTGGTCAACCTGCTCCTGATGCGCGGCAACATCGGGAAGCGCGGCGCCGGCATCTGCCCGGTCCGGGGGCACTCCAACGTCCAGGGGCAGCGCACGGTCGGCATCACCGAGAAGCCGGAGCTGGTGCCGAACGACAAGCTGCGGCAGCTCTACGATTTCGAGCCGCCGATGGAGAAGGGCCTCAACACCGTCGAGGCCTGCGAGGGCATCCTCGACGGGTCGGTGAAGGCGTTCGTGGCGCTCGGCGGGAACTTCATCCGCGCCGTCCCGGAGACCACGCTGATGGAGGCGGCCTGGAAGACCCTGCGCCTGACGGTGCAGATCTCGACCAAGCTCAACCGCAACCACCTGATCCACGGCGAGGTCGCCTACATCCTGCCCTGCCTCGGCCGGATCGAGATCGACCAGCAGGCCGGAGGACGGCAGGCGGTCTCGATGGAGGATTCGACCGCGTGCATCCACGGCTCGAAGGGCTATGCCGAGCCGGCGGGACCGGAACTGCTTTCCGAGCCGCGGATCGTCGCCGGGATCGCCAAGGCGACGCTGGCGCCCAATCCGCGAATCGACTGGGATCGCTGGGGCAGCGACTACGCCAGCGTGCGCGACGCGATCGAGGCGACCTATCCGGATCAGTTCAAGGACTTCAACGCGCGGATGTGGACGCCCGGCGGCTTCCGCCGTCCGATCCCCGCGGCCGACCGCGATTGGAAGACCGAGAGCGGCAAGGCGAACTTCGTCACCCCCCGCGGGCTGTCGGCCGATCCCGACACCGAGCAGGCCGATCCGGACGTGATGCGCCTCATCACGATGCGGTCGAACGATCAGTTCAACACCACGATCTACGGCTACGACGATCGCTTCCGCGGCGTCAAAGGCACGCGCATGGTGCTGTTCATGAACCGCGACGACATCGCCCGCCTCGGCCTGCGCGATGCGCAGAACGTCGATCTCGTCGGTGCGGCCAACGACCAGGTCGTTCGGCGGGTGGATGGGTTTCGGGTGCTCGCCTACGACATCCCGAAGGGTTGCGTCGGCGGCTACTACCCCGAATGCAATCCGCTGATCCCGCTCTGGCACCATGCCGAGCGCAGCAAGGTGCCCGCGGCGAAGTCGGTCCCGGTGCGGATCGAGGTCGCCTCGGCCTGAGACCGGTCGCGGGCGAGGGACGACCGGCGCCTGGCGGGCGCCGATCCGACGGGTGATCGATCATGGAACGCCGGCCCGAGCCTTTCGGGTCGGCGTTGGGCCGTCAGCCCTCGGCCTGTATCTCGGGCGCCATGTAAGGACGGCCCTCGGCGGTCAGCGCCCGGTCGACGGCCTCGATCGCGACGAGGATGCGGGTCAGGTCCTCGGCCATCGAGACCGGCGCGAGATCGATCCCGGCGAGCCGCTTGGTCATCGCGTTGCGCTGGCGTGCGAGCACGGTTCGGGCGCGGTGCAGGTCTTCGATTTCGTCGGCCATCATGATGTGAGTTTCCCTTCGGCCCGGCACGGTATCCGGCCGGCAGCAAAAAGCCCCGCGACCCTCTCGGCCGCGGGGCTCTCCTTCAGTTCGGCACGATGCCGTTACGGGCAGGAATGCCGCTGGCCGTCGTTGCCGAGGTAGGTCTGCGACCGCACATCGTAGGAGCGGAAGCGCTGGATGCAGTAGCTCACCGATTCCTGCGGCCCCGGCGCCACCTCGGTCTGAACCTCGGTGTATCCCGGATTGTAGCCGTAGCCGTAGCCGGCTGGCGCATAGCCGCCGCCGTAGTAGTTGTCGTCGTAGCCGTATCCGCCGTAGCCGTAACCCAGGCCGCCGCCGATCAGCGCGCCGGTCGCCAGCCCGAGGCCGAGCCCGGCGGCGCCGTATCCGAGGCCGCGACCGTACCCGCCGCGGTAACCGCGCCCATAACCGGCGCCGTAGCCCCGGCCGATCCCGCGGTTGGCGAAGCCCGCGTTGTTGGCGAAGCCGCGGTTTCCGCCGAATGCGCCGCGATTGGCGAAGCCGGCATTGCCGCCGAACGCGCCTCGGTTGGCGAAGCCGCCGCCGATCCCGCGATTGGCGAAGCCACCGCCGCCGATGCCGCGACCCGCGAAGCCGCCACCACCGAAGCCACGGCCGCCGCCGAATCCGCCCCCGCCGAAGCCGTGACCGCCGCCGATGCCGCCGCCGCGACCGCCGAAGCCGCGGGCGTCGACCGTCGCCGGAAGCATCGCGAGGGCGCCGACCATCAGCGCGGATGTCAGAACAATCCGTTTCATAAGACTCTCACTCGTTCATCGACATGATGTTGTCGGATAAACAACGCGCGAGAGAGAGAAACGTACCGTTGTATCGTGTGCCCGCGGCGAAACATCCAATCGTCGCGGTCCTCCGTTCAGAAGAAGGCCTGCAGCCCGGTCTGCGCACGCCCGAGGATCAGGGCGTGGACGTCGTGCGTGCCCTCGTAGGTATTGACCGTCTCGAGGTTCTGGGCGTGCCGCATCACGTGGTACTCGCCCATGATGCCGTTGCCGCCGTGCATGTCGCGGGCGGTCCGCGCGATGTCGAGCGCCTTGCCGCAATTGTTGCGCTTGATCAGCGAGATCATCTCCGGCGCCATCTTGCCCTCGTCCATCAGGCGGCCGACGCGCAAGGACGCCTGCAGCCCGAGGGTGATCTCGGTCTGCATGTCGGCGAGCTTCTTCTGGATCAGCTGCGTCTGCGCCAGCGGACGGCCGAACTGCTTGCGCTCCAGGGTGTAGGACCGCGCCCGGTGCCAGCAATCCTCGGCGGCACCCATCGCCCCCCACGAGATGCCGTAGCGGGCGCGGTTGAGGCAGCCGAACGGCCCCTTCAGCCCGGAGACGTTCGGCAGCAGCGCGTCCTCGCCGACCTCGACGCCCTCCATCACGATCTCGCCCGTGGTCGAGGCGCGAAGCGACAGCTTTCCCTTCAGCGTTGGGGCGGAGAGCCCCTTCATGCCCTTCTCCAGGATGAAGCCGCGGATCGCGCCGTCATGCGCGTCGGACTTCGCCCAGACCACGAACACGTCGGCGAAGGGCGCGTTCGAGATCCACATCTTGGCGCCCGACAGGCGGTAGCCGCCGTCGATCTTCTCGGCTCGCGTCTTCATCCCGCCGGGATCCGAGCCGGCATCGGGCTCGGTCAGGCCGAAGCAGCCGATGAACTCGCCGGATGCGAGCTTCGGCAGGAACTTACGGCGCTGCGCCTCGGAGCCGTAGGCGTGGATCGGGTACATCACCAGGGACGACTGCACGCTCATCATCGAGCGGTAGCCGGAATCGACCCGCTCGACGGCGCGGGCCACCAAGCCGTAGGCGACGTAGCCGGCGCCGGCGCAGCCGTACTCCTCCGGGATCGTCACGCCGAGCAGGCCGAGCGCGCCCATCTCTCGAAACAGGTCCGGGTTGGTCTTCTCCTCGGCGTAGGCCTCGACGATGCCGGGCAGCAAACGCTCCTGCGCGAAGTCGTGCGCAACGTCGCGGATCGCGTGCTCGTCCTCGGTGAGCTGGTCGTCGAGCAGGAACGGGTCGTCCCAGACGAAGCCGGCCGACGCCTTGGCCGTGGGGCCGGCGCTTCCGGCAGGCGCGCGCATCGGTGCGTTCATGGTCGGTCCCTCTCCGAGACTGTCTTCGCCGGTTCGGTGGTCCGCCGGTCCGTTGCTCGCGAAGATAGACGGATGCGCGCCGACTTCCACCGCGCCCGGCGCGGCGAAGGGTCAGCCGCGCGCCGCTGTCACGCCCGGCCGAGCAGGGTCAGCCAGGCGATGGTGGTGAAGGGCGCGAGCAGCGTCGAGACCAGCAGGGAGGCCGCGATCAGCCCGGTCTCGGTGCGGTAGCGCATGGCGAGCAGGTAGGCGTTGATGCCGACCGGCATCGCCGCGAACAGGGTCGCGACGCCGGCATAGGCCGGCGGCATCGCGAACACCTTGGTCGCCAGCAGCCACACGATCAGCGGATGCACGACGAGCTTGAGCAGCGCGATCACCACGGCACCCGGCAGGTCGAACAGCACCCGGTAGCGCCGCAGCCCGGCGCCGAGCGCGATCAGCGCGCAGGTCGAGGCGGTCGCCGCGAACATGTCGATCAGCGACTTCGGGATACCGGACGGGACGACGCCGCCCTGCTTCAGCGCCATCCCGATGAGCAGCGCCACGAAGATCGGGTTGCGGATCAGCACGAGAGCGAGGCCGCGCAGGCGCTGCCACAGGGAGCGACCGGCCTCCGCCTCGATCAGGAAGGTGGCGCAGCCCATCATCAGCGGCAGGTGGACGGCGAGCAGCAGGAAGAGCGGGAACGCGCCCTCCTCGCCGTAGGCCTGCAGGATGGTCGGCACGCCGACGAAGATCGTGTTGGACTGGCTCGCAGCGAAGCCGTGCAGGATCGCGCCCTGCCGCCCGATGCCGTCCCGCCGCCGCGCGATCAGCGAGCCGGCGAGCCACGACACGCCGGCGCCGCCGAAATAGGCGATCCAGTAGCCCCAGGCGATCTCGCCTTCGAGGCCGGGCCGGGTCAGCGTCGCGATGATCAGCGACGGCACGGCGATGGCGAAGACGTATTCCGACAGGCCCTCGCTCACCTTGTCGGAGAGCAGCCCGGCGAGCGCGGCGCCCCAGCCGATCAGGATGATCCCGAAGATCGGGACGATGATCATCACGGCGTTCACGGGATGGCAGACCGGTTCGTGTTCGAGGAGGTGCCGCGCATAGCACGCCCGCTCCGGGCGTCGCGCTGCGCCCGGCGCATGGCCGCAGCGAACCCTTGCGCCGGCTACGGCCCGGCGACCTCGGTCCGGGCCTTCAGGATGTCGATCAGCGCCCGGTCGCGGCGGGCTTCGAGGTCGGCGAGCGAGCGTCCGGCCGCCTCCGCCGCGACGCCCTCGACGATGGCGTCCTTCACCGCCTCGCTCAGGTCGGGATGGCCGAGGCTCTCCCAGCGGCGGACCTGGCTCGGGCCAAGATGGTCGAGATAGTGCCGGATGCCGCCCGCGCCGCCGCCGAGATGGTAGGTCATGTGCGGCCCCATCGCCGCCCAGCGCAGGCCCGGCCCGTTGCAGAGCGCGGCGTCGATGTCGGCGACGCTCGCGACCCCCTCGGCAACGAGGTTCACCGCCTCGCGGTACAGGGCCGAGGCGAGGCGGTTGGCGACGTGGCCCGGTATCTCGCGCCGCAGGATCACCGGGCGCCGTCCGAGCCCGGCGTAGAACGCCGCCGCGCGCTCGGCGACCGCGGCGTCGCCGGTGACGATCTCGACCAGCGGAACCAGGTGCGGCGGGTGGAACGGGTGGGCGACGATCACGCGCTCGGGCGTGCCGCAATCGGCGACGATCCGGCTGCGCAGCATCGCCGAGGTGCTCGACGCGACGATCACGCCGGGGGCCGCCCGCGCGTCGAGCTCGGCCAGGATCGCGCGCTTGACCGCCTCGTTCTCCGGCGCGTTCTCCTGGACGAAGACGGCGCCGGACACGGCTTGGTCGAGCGTCTCACAGATCTCGAGGCGACCCGTGCCGGTCGGGCCGAGCTCGGCCAGCTGATCGCGGTATCGGGCGACGGACGCAAGCATCCGATCGGCGAAGCCGGGGGCGGTGTCGTAGGCCGCCACATCGAAGCCGTGCGCCAGGAAGAGCGCCGCCCAGCTCGCGCCGAGCGTGCCGCAGCCGACCACGGCTATCGGGCCGGTTTCATCCGTTTCAACAGCTGTCACCGCGTCGCCTCCCTGCGCTTTACTTTCAGTCGAGCCCGCGCCTAGTCAATGCGACGCCCGGCGTACAGCGTCGGGCCAAACGCAGGCGGGACAACCTGCGACCGGAGGACATCGATGTTCAAGCGCGCTTCGGCCGCCGCCGCCGCAATCCTGTTCCTGGCCGCCGGAGCGGCGCAGGCCGACGACGTCGTCCGCCTCGGGAACCTGAAGTTCGCCCATTACGGCGCGATCTCGTACATGAAGGAGATCGCCCCGAAGTTCGGCCTGAAGATCGACGAGAAGCAGTTCGCCAAGGGCGCCGACATCTATCCGGCGATGGCGGTCGACCAGATCGACATCTCGGCCTCGGGCGCCGACGGCGCGGTGGCGGCGCGCGGCAACGGCGTGAAGCTCTACGTCGTGGCGGGCTTCGCCAACGGCGGCGTGCGGATCCTGAAGCGGCCGGACCTCGAAGCGGTGAAGACGCTGAAGGACGTGAAGGGCCTCAAGGTCGCCACCGTCCGCGGCGGGACGCAGGACCTGATGCTGCTCGCCGAGCTCGACAAGCACGGCATGACCTGGGGCGAGCGCGCCGGCAAGGACGTGCAGCTGATCTACTTCAACAACTACGCCGACCTGAACCAGGCGCTGGCGCAGAAGTACGTCGACGTGATCTGCCAGTCGGAGCCGCAATCGACCCAGGCGATCAGCGCCGGCTGGGGCGTCGAGGTGGTGAAGCCCTACGACACGCCGATCGGCATTCCGGTGCGTCCGCTCGTCATGACCGAGAAGATGTACAACGAGAAGCCCGAGATCGCCGGACGCGTCCTCAAGCTGTTCGTGGCCGCGACCAAGGCGTTCATCGACGACCCGGCGCTCGCCGAGAAGTACGTGCGGGAATCGGTGTTCAAGGGCCAGCTCTCGAGCCAGGACTTTCGCGACGGCATGGCCAACGCGAGCTACACCTACGACGTCCCGGCCGGCCACATGCAGACGACCACCGACTACATGATGAAGTACGGCCTGGGTAAGATGGTGACCCCGCCCAAGAGCGACGCCGAGTGGGTGAAGACCGATCTTCTCGACAGGGCCAAGGCCGAGCTGAAGATCAAGTGATGCGGCTGTCCTCGCTTCGCGGCGCCGTCGTCCCGGTCGGGCTGCTGGTCCTCTGGGAGATCCTGAGCCGGGTCGGGGTGTTTTCGCCGATCGTCCTGCCGCCGCCGAGCGCGGTCGCGGTGAAGTGGTATGCCGGCCTCCTGCCCGCCCTCCCCTACGAGCCGGGCCAGGAGAGCTACGCCGCCTGGCTCTTCTCCGGCGAGATGCCGCACGACGCGGTGTCGAGCCTGACGCGGGTGCTCTCGGGCTTCGTCATCGGGGCCGGGCTCGCGGTGCCGACCGGGCTGATGCTCGGCACCAGCGACCGGCTCTACGCGCTGTTCAATCCGCTGCTGCAGGTGCTGCGCCCGATCCCGCCGATCGCCTACATCCCGCTCGCCATCGTCTGGTTCGGGCTCGGCAACCCGCCGGCCCTGTTCCTGATCGCGCTCGGCACCTTCTTCCCGGTGCTGGTCAACACCATCGCCGGCGTCCGGCAGGTCGACTCGATCTACATCCGCGCAGCCCGGAACCTCGGGGCGAATTCCTGGACGATGTTCCGCCGCGTGATCCTGCCGGCGGCGAGCCCCTATGTGCTGGCCGGCATGCGGATCGGGATCGGCACGGCCTTCATCGTCGTGATCGTCGCCGAGATGATCGCGGTCTCCGACGGCCTCGGCTACCGCATCCTCGAGGCGCGCGAGTACATGTGGTCGGACAAGATCATCGGCGGCATGCTGACGATCGGCATCCTCGGCCTGATCATCGACGGCGCGATGAGCCGCCTCAACGACCACCTGCTGCGCTGGCATCGCGGCCTCGAGCGATAGGCCGTTCATGTCCGCAGAGATCGTCGTCGCGAACGCCGTGAAGGTGTTCGGCTCTGGAACCGCCGCGGTCGCGGCGCTGCAGGACATCACCGCCACGGTGCCCGAAGGCCAGTTCCTGTGCCTGCTCGGTCCGTCGGGCTGCGGCAAGTCCACCCTGCTGAACGCCATCGCCGGCTTCACCCCGCTGACCGACGGGCGGATCACGCTGGGCGGCCGCCCGGTGACCCAGCCGGGGCCGGACCGCGGCATGGTCTTTCAGGAATACGCGCTGTTCCCGTGGATGAACGTCGAGGACAACGTGCGCTTCGGCCTCGACATCAAGGGGGTGCCCAAGCCCGAGGCGACCGTCACCGTCGACCGCATCGTCGCGACGCTCGGCCTCTCCGACTTCCGCAAGCGCTATCCGAAGGACCTGTCCGGCGGCATGCGCCAGCGCGTCGCGATCGCCCGCATCCTGGCCCTCGACCCGCCGGTGATGCTGATGGACGAGCCCTTCGGCGCGCTCGACGCCCTGACCCGCCGAACGCTGCAGGACGAGCTGCTCCGGATCTGGTCGGAATACCGCAAGACGATCGTGTTCGTGACGCACTCGATCGAGGAGGCGATCTACCTCGCCGACCGCATCCTGGTGATGACCTACCGCCCGGGCCGGATCAAACGCGACGTCGTCGTGCCGATGCCGCGCCCGCGCGATCCGGCGAGCCAGGACTTTAACGCGATCAAGCGCGAGCTCGGCGCGCTGGTGATGGAGGAGCAGCAGCGCTTCACCAACGCCGAGTTGCACGCCCCGGCCGTCGATTAGGCGCGCGGCCGGCCATCCTCAGATTCGCCGTTTTCGGTGCGCACAGCCGCGGGGCGGCCTGCCGACCCGGTCGCGCCGAGGAGACCGGCCCGCGGTGATCCGCTTCGAGAACGTCACCAAGATCTACAAGACCGACGGCCACCGCCGCACGATCCTGGAGCGGGTGTCGCTGACGCTGAAGCCCGGCATCAGCTACGGCATCCTCGGGATCAACGGCGCCGGCAAGTCGACGACGATGCGCATGATCGGCGGCACCGAGGAGCCGACGAGCGGCAAGATCAAGCGGAACCTCCGGGTCTCCTGGCCGCTCGGCTTCGGCGGCGGCTTCCACCCGATGATGACGGGGCGCGACAACGTGATCTTCGTCGCCCGGGTGTACGGCGAGGACCCGAAGCGGGTGCTCGACTACGTCGAGGACTTCTCGGAACTCGGCAGCTACCTCGACGTGCCGATCCGGACCTACTCCTCCGGCATGGGCTCCCGCCTCGCCTTCGGGATGAGCATGGCGATCCCGTTCGACTGCTACCTGATCGACGAGGTCACGGCGGTCGGCGACGCGCGCTTCCAGCGGCGCTGCTCGGAGGTGTTCGCCGAGCGGCGCAAGTCGGCCGACGTCATCATGGTGTCCCACTCGATGGAGACCATCCGCGAGTGGTGCACGCAGGGCATCGTGCTGATCAACGGCCGCGCGATCATCTACGAGGACGTCAACGACGCGATCGAGGTCTATCGCCGCCTGAACGCGTGAGGATGCGCGGCGCGGCGGACATCGTTTCGCCGCGCACGAAGCCGAGGGTGGTCGCCGCCTCCGCCGGGACAACGGAAACAGCAGGTCCATGAACGTCGAGATCCGCAATCCCCAGGGCCAGCCGCTGACGACCGCCGACCGGTCCAAGGCGGTGGCGGAGTCGCTGAGCCAGATCGCGCGGCTGTCCCGCTTCGCCGACCGCAAGAAGGGCATCCGCTCCTACCAGAGCCACGTGAAGAGCGATCCGTGGCTGCCGATCCTGTTCGTGCTCTGCTTCGTCCTGCCGACCGCGCTCGGCGGGATCTATTACGGCCTCATCGCCTCCGACCGCTTCGTCACCGAGGCGCGCTTTGCGCTGCGCCCGGCGCTCGGCGGCGCCGAGAAGGCGACCCCCGACGCGGTCGGCACCAACGCCGGCGTTCCCAAGGAGATGCTGGCCCAGGACGTGCTGATCACGCACCAGTACGTCCTCAGCCGGCCGATGCTGGAAGTCATCCAGGCGAAGCTGCCGATCCGGGAATGGTTCAGCCGGGATCAGATCGACTTCCTCTCCCGCTTCGACGCCGAGAAGCCGATCGAGAAGTTCCTGAAATACTGGCACGAGCGCGTGAACGTCGAGCTCGAGGGCAGCTCCGGCATCATGTCGCTGACGGTGTCGGCATTCGACCCGGCCGAGTCGCTGGCGATCACCAAGGCGGTGATGGCGGAAGCCGAGCGGATGGTGAACGAGCTCAGCATGCGCGCGCGCACCGACGCGGTCGCCGAGAGCAACCGCGAGATGCGCCTCGCCGAGGAACGCCTCGCCAAGATCCGCCTCGCGGTGCGCGACCTGCGCAACCGGGACGGCGTCCTCGACGCCCAGAAGGCCAACGAGACCAATCTGAAGGTGATCGGCGAGCTTCGTGCCGCGCGCATCAACCTGTCGGTTCAGCTGACGATGTCGCTGCGCGACCTCGCACCGGAATCGCGCCGGATCCAAGACATGAAGGCGCAGATCAAGGACCTCGACGACAACATCAGCCGGATCGAGCGTCAGTCGGCGAGCCAGGATCCGGAGCAGAAGCGCCTGCTTTCCGACGCGCTGACGCGCTTCGAAGCCTTGGACAACGAGCGCAAGGACACCGAGAAATACTACGCCAAGGTCATCGCCGCCAACGAGCGCGCGCGGATGATCGCGGCGCGGCAGATCGAGTTCTTCAGCCCGATCGTCGAGCCGGTGCTGGCGGAATCCTCGACGCAACCGCGGCGCCTGCTGATGAGCAGCCTGGTCGCGGCGGGCGCGGCGGTGTTCTTCGCCGCCGCCCTGTTCGCCCGCAAGCAGATAACCTGATCGCCGCAAGGCGACCAGGTTCGGGCGGTCAGCGGCGGTCCGATCCGAAGGTCTGGGTCGGCGCAGGCGGCGTGCCCGCGGCCTTGTGCTCCTCCGCCGGCAGCAGGGTGTGACCGCTCTCGGTGTCGAGCCCCGTCGTGGTCGAGCCTGCGGCGCCGATCGCGGTCGACCCGATCTCGCCCCTCGCCCCGTCCGAGCCGGTCATCCCGCCGGTCCAGCCCTGTGCCCGCCAGCCCTGCGCCCGCTCGTCGAGATCGATCGAGCCGTGCCGATCAAGGATGGCGAGGACGCGGTCGGCATGGCCCTCGTCGACGCGCGCGGTGACGAGGGTCCCGCCCCGGCGCACGCCCTCCGCATACGTCTCCGCCTCGTGCTCGCTGAGGCCGGCGCCGGTCAGCGCGCCGAGCAGCCCGCCCGCCGCCGCGCCGACGCCGGCGCCGGCTGCGGTCGCGATGAGCCAGCCCGCCGCCACCACCGGGCCGATGCCGGGAATCGCCAGCATCCCGAGCCCCGCCAGGAGGCCGGCGCCGCCGCCGAGCACGGTGCCGAGCGTCGCGCCGGTGCCGGCGCCTCCGACGTTGGCGTCGTTCGGGTCGGACGAGCGCGTCGGATCCCCGACGGGGGCCAAGCGCCCGGCGTGCCGATCCTCGGCGTTGTTCGCGACGATGCTGATGTCGCCGTGCGGGATGCCCTCGGCCTCGAGCTTGTCGACCGCGCGGGCCGCCGCGTCGTAATCGTCGAACAGGGCGGTGATGGCTCGCATCGCCATGGGCATTCCTCCGGTCTCGAACCTCGGATCGCGCAAACCGCCTGGACGGCGGACCCGATCCCGAGCCCGTTCAAGCCCCGGGATCCGAGCCGGGTTCCAGCTTGGCCTTAGGCATCGATCGCGTCCGTTAAGGCGCCGCTAACCATCCGCCCGGCAGATCTTGCCGGGTCCGCCCGTCGCGGGCGGGAGCGGTGGACATGAGCGAGACGGCGATCGCGTCGGAGCGGAGCGGAGGCCTGTCGGCGCTCGCCGGCTTCTCGATGCCGAACCGCGCCAGCCTCGATGCGCTCACCAAGCGCACCGACCTGTTCTTCGCCACCGCGGTGATGGGCATCCTCGCGGTGCTGATCTTCCCGCTGCCGTCGGTGCTGCTCGACTTGCTGCTCGCCGTGTCGATCATCATGTCGGTGCTGATCATGATGACCGGGCTGTTCATCGACAACCCGCTCGAGTTCACCGTCTTCCCGACGCTGCTGCTGATGGCGACCATGCTGCGGCTGGCGCTCAACCTCGCCTCGACCCGGCTGATCCTCGGGCACGGTCACGAGGGCACGGCGGCGGCCGGCCACGTCATCGAAGCCTTCGGCAACTTCGTGATGGGCGGCAACTTCGTCATCGGGATCATCGTGTTCGCGATCCTGATCATCGTGAACTTCGTCGTGATCACCAAGGGCTCGGGCCGCATCGCCGAGGTCGCGGCGCGGTTCACCCTCGACGCGATGCCCGGCAAGCAGATGGCGATCGACGCCGACCTCTCGGCCGGCCTGATCGACGAGAAGGTCGCCAAGGCGCGGCGCTCGGCGCTCGAGGAGGAATCGTCGTTCTTCGGCGCCATGGACGGCGCCTCGAAGTTCGTCCGCGGCGACGCGATCGCCGCCCTGCTCATCACCTTCATCAACGTGGTCGGCGGCATCATCATCGGCGTCGCGCAGCAGGACATGGCGATCGGCGCGGCGGCCAAGAGCTACACCCTGCTCACCATCGGCGACGGCCTCGCCTCGCAGGTTCCGGCGCTGATCGTCTCGACCGCGGCCGGCATCCTCGTCTCGAAGGCCGGCGTGAAGGGCTCGGCCGACAAGGCGCTCGGCAAGCAGCTCGCCAACTACCCAAAGGCGCTCGGCATGTCCTCGGGCGTGATGGTGCTGATCGCGCTGATGCCCGGCATGCCGATGCTGCCGTTCCTCGCCCTCGCCGGCGCCTCCGGCTACGCCGCCTGGCGGTTCGCGAAGACCGCCCGCGAGGCGCCCCCGCTCGATGCCGCCGGCGTGCCGATGGACGCGGCGGCGGTGGCGGCCGCGGCCAAGGAGAAGGAGGAGACGGTCACCGACCTCCTGAAGCTCGACGAGCTCAAGCTCGAGATGGGCTACGCCCTCCTCGCCCTCGTCAACGGCGAGGGACAGGACCGGCTGACCGACCAGATCAAGGCGCTGCGCCGACAGCTGGCGGCCGATCTCGGCTTCGTCATGCCCTCCGTTCGGATCCTCGACAACGTGCAGCTCGACGCCAACGCCTACGTCGTGCGCGTGAAGGAGATCGAGGCCGGAACCGGCCAGATCTTCCCCGGCCAATTCATGGCGATGGACCCGATGGGTGGGCAGGTGCAGCTTCCCGGCCAGCACATGCTGGAGCCGACCTTCGGCCTGCCGGCGACCTGGATCGACGCGTCCCTGCGCGATCAGGCCCAGCTCAAGGGCTACACGGTCGTCGATGCGGCCACCGTCGTCTCGACGCACCTCACCGAGATCATCAAGGCGCACGTCTCGGAACTTCTCAACCACGTCGAGGTCTCGAAGCTACTGCGCGAGCTGTCCAAGGAGCACGCCGACCTGGTCAAGGAGGTCGTGCCCTCGCAGATCAACACCACCGGCATCCAGCGGGTGCTGCAGTTCCTGCTGGCCGAGCGGGTCTCGATCCGCGACCTCGGCGCCATCGTCGAGGGCATCGCCGAGGTTGCCGGATCGATCAAGAACCCGCGCGACATCGTCGAGCACGTCCGCGCGCGGCTCGGCCGCCAGATCTGTGCGCAGTATCAGGGCGCCGACGGCATGCTGCCGATCATCACCCTGTCGCCGGCCTGGGAGCAGGCTTTCCTCGATTCGATCGTCGGCGAGCGCGACGAGCGCTACCTGGCGATGCAGCCCTCGAAGCTCACCGAATTCGTGCAGACGGTGCGCGACCGGTTCGAAACCGCCGCCCGCATGGGCGAGATGCCGGTACTCGTCACCTCGGTCCAGGCCCGGCCCTTCGTCCGCTCGATCATCGAGCGCTTCCGCCGCGAGACGCCGGTGATGAGCCAGGCGGAGATTCACGCGCGGGCGCGGCTTCGCAACGTCGGCTCGGTCTGAGGTCCGGCGGCGGATAATCGAGCGGCAGGCTTCGAACGCCGCGGCGATAGGGAAATCGCGCGCGTTGCAGCGGATCCGGACCCGTGAAGATCAGGCGAACCCGGAAGGCGACCGGGCTCGCGCAGAGCAGGTAGTCGCGCAGGTTCGGCTCGTCCGGCAGGAACCACGCCGTGGTGAGGTAACGCGCGTCGTCCCGCACCCATCCGGGGATCGGCAATCCCCAACGGCGGCCGAGATGCTCGGCGATCGCACCGAGATAGGCGTCCGCGCGCCGATCGCCGACGAGTCCGGGATCGCCGGCGATCATCGCGGCCTGGCGCTCGATCTCGCCGTCGAGCGCGTAGAATGCGTCGAGAAACTCGCGGCTGTGATGATCCCATTCGCCATCCTCGCGGATGCGGATGGCGAGCGCGTGCAGCGTGGCGGGTCTCACGGCGACGCGTCCAGGACGCCCGGAAAGCGGAGTTGCGCATCGATCGGCGGGGCTTCGTCGTAGATCGACGCGTAGAGGGCGTGCAGGCTTTCCAGGTCGAGGATCCCGAGATGGGCGGCGAGCGCGCGGGCATCGTCCATGTCGCGCGTTCCGCGATCGAGGCTGCTCAGGGCGCGGAGCTTCATGGCGAGGAGATAGTGCGGACGGGCCACGAGCGTCCTCAGCCCCGGGGGGCCCTCGCTGGGATAGGTGCCCGACACATCGAACAAGCTCTCGGGCTCGTCGAGGGGCGTGAACATGCCGACGGCATTGTCGAGCCAGTCGGGATCGAGGCCCATCAGCCCGGCGACCCGGGCGACGGATGGCGCGAGCGTCGCCTCGTCGAAACCTTCCCGCACCACCGCGTCGACGTCCCGCGTCGATCGCCGCCATGCGACGCGAAGGATCAGAGCGCCGCCACGGTGCACGGCCAGTTCGACGAAAAGGCCGCGCGCGGCCAGATCCGCTCCGAGGGCCTCAAGGGCCTGCCGCAAGCGCTCGTGGCCGAGCGGTTGCGCCATAAGCCCTGTCTCTCACACCGTCTTCTGCTTCAGGTCCCGCTCGATCTTCGCCGGATCGAGGCCGGGCGCAACGAGCGGCGGGTCCGGCGTGGGGGCTGCCGACGTCCCGGTCCCGCGCAGGGCGCCGGCCAGGCGGTTGCGCTCGTAGAGCAGCACCACGATCACCGAGATCAGGAACGGAAGCCAGAAATAGAACATCCGGAAGACGAGGAGCGCGGCGATGATCGAGGGCCGAGCGATGTCGGGCATCGCCACCACGAAGACCAGCTCGAACACGCCGAGGCCGCCCGGCGCGTTCGAGACCAGCGCCGCCGAGAACGAGGCGAGGAAGACCGCAAGGACCACGAGGAAGCCGGGATTGTGCGCCTCGGGCAGCGCGAAATAGATGATGCCGGCGGCCCCCAGCAGCTCAAGCGGGGCCGCGATGATCTGCCGGATCATGATCGGCGGGCGCGGGTACTCGAGCTTGAACGACCGGATCGTCAGCGGCTTCAGCCGGAGCAGCGAGCCGGCGATGTAGAGCGCGACCGCGCCGAGCAGGACAGCGCCGAGGGTGCGGGCGGTGCTCGGGTTGGTGAGGATCGCCGGCAGGTAGCCCTGGAGGCGCGTCAGGGTATCGGGGAGCGCGACGAGCACGAAGCCGCCGAGCAGGATCGTCCCGAGGCCGAAGGTGAAGGAGCACAGGGCCACGAGCACCGCGACCTGCGCGGCCGACAGGCCCTTGGCGGTGTAGGCGCGGTAGCGCACCACCGCCCCGGAGAACACCGAGGCGCCGATGTTGTGCGACAGCGCATAGGTGGTGAAGGAGCAGACCGAGACGAAGAACGTTGAGATGTGCGTCACGCCGAGATGCAGCAGCGCGATCCGGTCGTACCAAGCCAAAGCGGCGTACGCGACCAGCGTCGACAGGGCGGCGAGCAGAAAGCGGTGCGGCGGGATGGCGGCGAGGCTGCCCTTGATCTCCGACAACGAGATGCCGCGCAATTCACGAAACAGCAGGTATCCGGAGACGATCACCGCGGCGAGGCCGACGATCGGCCAGATGAAATCGCTGATCTTCTTCATGGACACCGACACCTCGGGGGGAACACCCCTGATGCGTCAGGACGCGACGCATCGCAAGCACGCCCGCGGGAGCGCGCCTGCGCGGTCTGATGTCATCGGATCATGACGGTTTCGTGCCGCCTTGCCTCTCGCGCGGACGCGTGTCTCGCCTCAGGCGCTGGGGCGCGGCTCGCCTCAGGCGCGGGCGCGGGCGAGGCCGATCCCGTCCATCGCCGCCTGCTCGCGGACGGCTTCCGCGGCGCGCTCGGCCGAGCGCTCGCGATCGTCGAGGATCTCGACCTTCTTCAGGTCCTCGAACGCCTCGCCGAGCTCGGCCTTGGCCTCGGCGAGCTGGCCTTCCAGGGCGATCGCCGATTGGCGCATGTTGTCCCGGCGCGTGGCGGCGGCGCGGGCGTAGGTCGGGTAGGCGAAATGCCCGATGTCGGTGATGCCGGCGCGGGCCTCCTCGTGGACGACCTCGCGGTCGAGCTCCATCGCCATGCGCTGGAAGTCGGCCATCATCATCTCGATCTGGGTGACGCGGCGGCGCTTCTCGTCGACCTGAAAGCGGCGCAGCCGGATCAGCGTGTCACGCGATTTCATGGGATACGCTCACTCCACACAACGCAGGAGATCCAGGCATATGACCCGAGGAGCGGAGGCGGCGAAGGGCCGCCGCACCGCACGTCTCAGGAACCGCCCACGATCTCCGCGAGCCGTGCGTAACCATCGCCGATGGAGGTTGCTTCTTCCTTACCCTGCCCCAGAAAAGCCTCCAATCGCGGCATGAGCGCCACCGCCTCGTCGACCTCGGCCGAGGCGCCGGCGCGGTAGGCGCCGAGGCGGATCAGCTCCTCCATGTCGGCGTAGGTCGCGAGCAGCTTGCGCGCCCGCCGCACCACCGGGAGGAAGGCCGGGTCGCAGGACCGCGGCATGGTGCGCGAGACCGAGCGCAGCACGTTCACCGCCGGATAGCGCCCTCGCTCGGCGATGGAGCGCTCCATCACGATGTGCCCGTCGAGGATGCCGCGCACCGCATCCGCCACCGGCTCGTTGTGGTCGTCGCCCTCCACCAGAACCGTGAACAGCGCCGAGATCGTCCCCTCCCCCACGCCGGGGCCGGCGCGCTCGAGCAGGCGCGGCAGCTCCGAGAACACCGTCGGGGTGTAGCCCTTGGCGGTCGGCGGCTCGCCGGCGGCGAGGCCGATGTCGCGCTGGGCCATGGCGAAGCGCGTGATCGAATCGATCATGCACAGCACCTTGGCGCCCTGATCGCGGAAATGCTCGGCGACGGAGAGGGTCACGTAAGCGGCGTTCCGGCGCATCAGGGCCGGCTCGTCCGAGGTCGCGACCACGACCACGGACCGGGCGAGGCCGGCGGCGCCGAGGTCGTCCTGCAGGAATTCCTGAACCTCGCGGCCGCGCTCGCCCACGAGACCGATCACCGCGACGTCGGCGGCGGTGTAGCGGGCGAGCATCGACAGCAGCACGGACTTGCCGACGCCGGAGCCGGCGAAGATGCCCATGCGCTGCCCGGCGCACATCGTCAGGAAGGTGTTGAGGCAGCGCACCCCGAGATCGAGTGGCGTCCCGACGCGGCGTCGGGCATGGGCGGGCGGCGGGTCGGCCCGCAGCGGGTAGATCTCCGGCCCGCTGGCGAGCGGGCCGAGGCCGTCCACCGGGCGGCCCAGCGCATCGACGACGCGCCCGAGCCAGGCCGGCGAGGGCCGGATCGCGCCCGCGGCCTCGTCGCGGACGAAGGCGGGGCAGCCGCGGCGGACGCCCTCGAGCGAGCCGAACGGCATGGCGAGCGCCCGGTCGCCCTGGAAGCCGATGATCTCGCACGGGATCAGCCCGGCGCTGCCGGCGCCCTCGACGTCGAGCCGCCCGCCGAGCCGCATCGCGGCGACGGGACCTGCGACCTCGACGAGCAGGCCGCGAATCGCCACGACCCGTCCGTAGGTCTCCAGCGGCTCGACGCGCTCCAGCCCGGCGCGGATTCCCGAGAGCGTCCGTGCCGCGGTCCCACCCTGGTCCTGCGTCATTCCTGAAGCCCTAACGGTTCGTTTACCTCCCTCCTTAACACTGCGGTCATCGGGCTTGTAGCGGGGCCGATCGCAGTGCCAGTCCGGGTCCCTCGATCCGCTCAGGACATGCGTGCCGGATGTGGCGGAACGGTCACAAACGGGTGCGGCCCGTTACGGGTGAAGGACTTGGCTGGGGCGGGGGGCTCGGCGTCGGCCGCGGACGGTTTGTGCGGTGAGAACAGACCGCAAACACCGGACGCAAAAAGGTCGAGGCGGGGTCAAACGATCGCTTGCCACACAGAATCAGGTTTTGTTAACGATTAACGAATAGCGTTTCACGTCAATGACGATGGGGCGTCCGTCCACAGGCCGGTGGCGGACGAATGGCGGCGACGTGTCCGAACGCTGATACGGCCGGCCGGGCTGGGGATCGACGATGCGGGTACTTCTGATCGAGGACGACGGCGCCACGGCGCAGAGCATCGAGTTGATGCTCAAGTCCGAGAACTTCAACACCTACACCACCGATCTCGGTGAGGAAGGAATCGATCTCGGCAAGCTCTACGATTACGACATCATCCTGCTCGATCTGAACCTGCCCGACATGTCGGGCTACGAAGTGCTTCGCAACCTTCGCGTCGCCAAGGTCAAGACGCCGATCCTGATCCTGTCGGGCATGGCCGGCATCGAGGACAAGGTGAAGGGCCTCGGCTTCGGCGCCGACGACTACCTCACCAAGCCGTTCCACAAGGACGAGCTCGTGGCCCGCATCCACGCGATCGTCCGCCGCTCGAAGGGCCACGCCCAGTCGGTGATCACCACCGCCGACCTGATCGTGAACCTCGACCAGAAGACCGTCGAGGTCGCCGGCTCCCGCGTCCACCTCACCGGCAAGGAGTACCAGATGCTGGAGCTCCTCTCGCTGCGGAAGGGCACGACGCTGACCAAGGAGATGTTCCTCAACCATCTCTACGGCGGCATGGACGAGCCCGAGCTGAAGATCATCGACGTGTTCATCTGCAAGCTGCGGAAGAAGCTCGCCAACGCCAGCCAGGGCAAGAACTACATCGAGACCGTCTGGGGCCGCGGCTACGTGCTGCGCGAGCCGATGGACGCCGAGGAGCGCATCGCCGTCTGATCCTCGCCCGCCCCGGCTCTTCCCTCTACAGACACCCGCGGATCGCTCCGCGGGTGCCTTCTTCGTTGCGGCGGCCGGTTTCGCCGCTCGGCCGGTCGACGGTCGCGCTTGTCTTCGGGCCCAACCAGGGATATCCACGCTGCCTGCGTCGCCGGCCCCGCACATCTCCGTGCGGTCCCGAGATCGGCGCCAAGGAGAGACGAGCCTTGGCCAGCGCCGGCTCAGCACCCGTCATCGTCGAGGCCGCGACCGCGGCGTCGCTGACGCGCGCCCTCCGCTCGCTTCTGCTTACCCGCCCCTGAGGGCCGTCCGGGCGTTCGCCTGGGCCTTCAGGGGATCGCATGGCCGACCTCACAGGCTTCGAAGGCCGCCCGATCCGCTCGGCGGGGGCGCGCCGCGACAGGGTGGACAACCGATGACCAGCGTTTCCGAGACGAAAAAAGACCGCGTCGTGATCTTCGACACGACGTTGCGCGACGGCGAGCAATGCCCGGGCGCGACCATGACCCTCGACGAGAAGCTCGCCGTCGCCGAGCTGCTCGACGCGATGGGCGTCGACGTCATCGAGGCCGGCTTCCCGATCGCCTCGAACGGCGACTTCGAGGCCGTCTCGGAGATCGCCCGCCGCGCCAAGCGCGCCACCATCGCCGGGCTCGCCCGCGCCATCCCCGCCGACATCGCCCGGGCCGGCGAAGCGGTGCGGCACGCCCGCCAGGGGCGCATCCACACCTTCGTCTCGACCTCGCCGATCCATCTCGCGCACCAGATGCGCAAGACCGAGGACGAGGTCGTCGAGATCATCCTGAAGACGGTGGCGCAGGCCCGCGACCTCGTCGCCGACGTCGAGTGGTCGGCGATGGACGCGACCCGCACGCCGATCGACTACCTGTGCCGCTGCGTCGAGGCGGCGATCAAGGCCGGCGCGACGACGATCAACCTGCCCGACACCGTCGGCTACGCGACGCCGGGCGAGTACCGCGCGATGTTCGAGGCGGTGCGCGCGCGCGTGCCGAACGCCGACAAGGCGATCTTCTCGGTCCATTGCCACAACGATCTCGGCCTCGCGATCGCCAACACGCTGGCCGGCATCGAGGGCGGCGCGCGGCAGGTCGAGTGCACGATCAACGGCATCGGCGAGCGCGCGGGCAACGCGGCGCTGGAGGAGGTGGTGATGGCGATCCGCACCCGCTCCGACGTGCTGCCCTACGAGACCGGCATCGAATCGACGATGCTGACCCGGGCCTCGAAGCTCGTCAGCCACGCCACGAACTTCCCGGTGCAGTTCAACAAGGCGATCGTCGGCCGCAACGCCTTCGCGCACGAGAGCGGCATCCACCAGGACGGCATGCTCAAGCACGCCGAGACCTACGAGATCATGACCCCGGCCTCGGTGGGCCTCACCAAGACCAACCTGGTGATGGGCAAGCATTCCGGCCGCGCCGCCTTCCGCTCGAAGCTCGACGAGCTCGGATTGCGGTTGTCCGACAACCAGCTGCAGGACGTGTTCGAGCGGTTCAAGGCCTTGGCCGACCGCAAGAAGAACGTCTACGACGAGGACATCGAGGCGCTGGTCGACGAGAATCTCGCCACCGCGCACGATCGCATTCGCCTGGTCTCGCTCTCGGTCATCGCCGGCACGCGCGGGCCGCAGCGCGCGACCATGAAGGTCGCCGTCGACGGCAAGACGCTCACCGAGGAGGCCGACGGCAACGGGCCGGTCGACGCGGTGTTCAACGCGATCCAGGCGCTGGTGCCGCACGAGGCGCAGCTCGAGCTCTACCAGGTCCACGCGGTCACCGCCGGCACGGATGCCCAGGCGGAGGTCTCGGTGCGGCTGAAGGCCGGCGAGCGCTCGATCACCGCACGCGGCGCCGACCCCGACACCCTCGTCGCCTCGGCCAAGGCCTACCTCTCGGCGCTGAACAAGCTCTCGGCCTCGGCCGTACGCCTCCACGCGCAGCACGCGGCGGCGGAGTAGGCCGAAAACCGACCGGCCCGGGGGAAAATTCCCGCTCGCGGGCAAAAACCGCGAACACGGGGTGGACAGCCCCCGGGCCGGTTGGTATCAGCCCGCATCGCAGCGGGACTTGGTGGACCGCGGCGGATCGCTCAATGCGATCGGGCGCATAGCTCAGTTGGTAGAGCAGCTGACTCTTAATCAGCGGGTCCTAGGTTCGAACCCTAGTGCGCCCACCAAAGAATTTCGAACTTCGATGATGTGAGGGCAGGACGCGGTCGCGCGTCCTGCCCGTCTTCGTTTGGTCCGGCGCCACCGATCACGCGTGTCTCGCCGTTTCGGCCTCACGCCTGCATTCTGCATGCAGTTTGGCCCGGGCCTTGCTGGATCCCGCCGTCAGCGTGGAGCCGGTGATGGATGTGGTTGCGAACGGCCGGGACGTGCAGCTCGCCCTACGGGGCATCCGCAAGGCGTTCCCGGCGAAGGGTGGTGCCGTCCCGGTGCTCGACGGGCTGAGCTTCGACATCTACGAGCGCGACTTCGTCAGCATCATCGGCCCGTCCGGCTGCGGCAAGACCACGGTCTTCAACGTGATCGCCGGCCTGCTCGAGCCCGATGAGGGGACGATGCGCTTTCGCGGCGAGATCGTGCCCGGCCTGTCCGGCCGCGTCGGCTACATGATGCAGAAGGACCTGCTGTTCCCCTGGCGCACGGTCCTGCAGAACGTGATGCTCGGCCTGGAGATGAAGGGCGTCGACGCCAGGGCCGCCACCGAGACGGCACGGGACTACCTCGCCCGCTTCGGCCTGTCCGGCTTCGAGAACGCCTACCCCAAGACCCTGTCGGGCGGCATGCGGCAGCGCGCGGCGCTGATCCGGACGCTGATCATGGATCCGGACATCCTGCTCCTCGACGAGCCGTTCTCGGCGCTCGACTACCAGACCCGGCTCTACCTCGAAGGCGTGCTGCTCGACGCGGTCGAGACCTTCCACAAGACCGTCGTGCTCGTGACCCACGACATCGACGAGGCGGTGGCGCTCTCGAAGCGCGTCGTGGTGCTGGGCAATCGCCCGACCCGGGTGAAGGCGGTGCACGACATCGCGCTCAGCGATCGGTCGCCGATCGGCGCCCGCAGCGATCCGCGCTTCTCCGAGTATTTCAACACGCTCTGCGGCGAGCTCGACATCCAGACCAGCGCGAGGGCGGCCTGATGGCGATCCAGATCTTATCCCACGAACAGGCACCGCCGGCGGCGGCGAGCCGACCGACGCCGCCGGCCCGACGCCGCCGGCCCGGTGCCCTGGCACGGGCGATCGACACCACGCTCGGGCGCGGGCTGATCCAGCTCCTCGCGGTGGCCGTGTTCTTCGCGGCATGGGAGGTCGCGGTTGATGCCGGCTGGCTCACCGAATTCCTGGTCGGCGCGCCCTCGGGCATCTGGCGGGTGTTCGTCAAGAGCGTGCTCGACGGCAGCCTCGCCCATGACACCTGGCTCACGGTGGTGGAGGCCATCCTGGGCTTCGTGATCGGCACCGCGATCGGCTCGGTCGCGGGGCTCGGGCTCTGGTACTCGGTGCTGGTGGCGCGGATCGTCGAGCCGTTCATCGTCGCGATCAACTCGGTGCCGAAGATCGCGCTCGCCCCGATCGTGATCCTGTGGTTCGGCACCGGGTTCGTCTCGAAGGTCGCGCTCGCGGTCTCGCTGACGGCGCTGGTCGCGCTGATCGCGGCGTACCAGGCCGCCCGGGACGCCGATCCCGACCTGCAGGCGCTGCTGGCCTCGATGGGCGCCTCGAAGAACCGGATCTTCCGCTCGGTGATCGTGCCGTCGACGCTGCCGGCGATCATCGGGATGTTCCGGATCAACATCGGCTTCGCGCTGGTCGGCGCGGTCGTCGGCGAGTTCATCTCGTCCCAGGCCGGGCTCGGCCACCTGATCTACAACGCCTCGTCGCTCTACGACCTCAACGCCGTCTGGGTCGGGCTGTTCGTGCTGATGTTCGTCGGCTTCCTGCTCTACCACGTCATCGATTTCGCCGAGCGTCGCATCCTGCCGTGGCGGCAGGTCGACACCGCCGGCAGCGTCCAGGTCTGAGTTCCAAGCCGGCGGAGCGCGGCTCGCCGCGGCCGTCCGCCCCGCCCTTCCCGCCAGCAGAACGAGAGCCTTCCGATGATCCAGCGTCGTCCCCTCATCGCGACCGTCGCCGCGGCCTGGCTGATGGGGGCCCTGCCCGCCTCGGCGGCGGCGCTGAAGGCGACCGTGAGCCAGGCCTTCCAGTCGATGCTCTACCTGCCGCTCTACGTCGCCCTGGACGAGGGCCTGTTCGAGAAGGCCGGCATCGACGTGACCAAGGAGACGGCCGGCGCGCCGAGCGTCGCGCTCTCGGCGGTGATCTCGAAGAGCGCGCAGTTCTCGATCCACGGCCCGGAATGGACCGCGGTGGCGGCCTCGAAGGGCGCGCCCGTCGGCGTCATCGCCAACGTCGTCAACGGTGCCGCCGTGTGGATCGCGACGACGCCGGACTTCGTCTTCAAGGACGTGAAGGACCTCAAGGGGCAGACCGTCGTCACCGGGTTGATGCCGACGACGAGCACCTCGCTGTTCCTCAAGCTCTTGAAGGAGAACGGCCTGTCGAAGGACGACGTGACGCTGACGCAGGTGCAGCTCGGCACCGAGCCGGGCCCGTTCCTCGCCGGCCAGGCCAAGGTCGCCGTGCTGTACGAGCCCGGCCTCGATCAGGTCGCCGCCAAGGGGATGAAGGTCGTCCTCGGCTTCCCCGAGAAGTACGGCCCCTACGCGTTCTCGGCGGTGAGCGCGCGCAAGGATGTCGATCCGGCGGTGGCGCAGGCCTTCGTCGACGGCATGCAGGCGGCGATCCGGCTGATGCAGTCCGATCCGGCCAAGGCGGTCGCGGTGGCGAGGAAGGAGTTCCCCAACCTCGATCCGACCGTGGTCGAGGCTGCGGTCAAGCGCATGATGGGCGACAAGGTCTATCCGGAGAGCGTCGACATCACGTCCGATGCCCTCAAGATCGCCCTCGATACGCAGATCGCCCTCGGCAACCTCGCGGCCCAGCCGGACTACGCCACCTTCGTTCGGCGCGATTTCATCACCAAGGCGATGGCCGGCCAGTAGCGCCCGGTGCCGTCCGCGATCTCAGCGCGGATGGTCCCCCGTCTCAGCGGGCGGCCGGACGCGACGATCGGAGGGACTTCGCTGCCATCGACGCGCTCGGTGGCAGATCGTTCGCGCTCGGAACCGCCGCGTCCTTCTCCGGGAGGGGGCCGGGCTTCTTCGCATCCCGCCCGCGCTCGAAGCCGTAGGCGAGGTTCACGCCGGCATAAGCGCCGGTGAAATCCTCGGCCCTCGCCTGCTGCGCCGTGGCGAGGGCGAGCAGGATGCCGAACGGTACGGCACGACGCATGAGATGTCTCCGATTGTCGTCCCGGAACGCAAAACGGCGGCCCCGTGAAGGACCGCCGTTTCCAATCGCATCGGGAACGCGGCGGAAGCGAGGCCGCCGCGTTCGCCAAAAATGCCGCCGATCAATCGTCGACGTTGATGCTCTGAGCCTCGCGGCCCTTCTGGCCGTCGACCACACCGAGCGTCACGGTCTGACCCTCGGCAAGCGACTCGAGGCCGGCCCGCGACAGGGCGGAGCGATGGACGAACACGTCCTTGCCGCCGTCGTTCACCGACACGAAGCCGAAGCCCTTGGCCGGGTCGTACCACTTCACGGTGCCCTGCATCTCGGTCGAGGGGCCCGAGGCGACGCGGCCACCGCCGCCGTAACCGCCGCCGCCGCCGCCGCCACCGAAGCCGCCACCGGCGCCGCCGTAACCACCGCCGGCACCGTAGCCGCCGGCGCCGCCGAAGCCGCCGGCGCGCGGGGGACGCGCATCGCGCATCTCGCGCCGGGGCGGAGCCGCCTCGGCCGTCGAGGTGTCGACGCTGGTCACGTTGGTGACCTGCGGACCCTTCTGGCCCTGCGCGGTCTGAACGGTGAGCCGGGTGCCCGGCAGCAGGTCGTCATGGCCGGCTGCCTCGACGGCGCGGATGTGGAGGAAGGCGTCGCCCGAGCCGTCGCCGAGCTCAACGAAGCCGAAGCCCTTCTCCTTGTTGAACCACTTGACCGTGGCATCGCGCTCCGGGCCCGTAGGGGCCGCCGCAGCCCGGGGAGCGCCGCGATCGAAACCACCGCCGCCGCCACCGAACCCGCCACCGCCGCCGCCGAAGCCGCCGCCACCGTATCCGCCGCCACTCGGGGGAGCCTGATCAGGCCATCTCGGCTCTGCGCCACCCTCATCGAAGCCGCGCTTCTGCGGCCCCCGGAAATCACGACCACGTCCCATCGAAAGCTCGCCAAAAACCGTCCGCCGACCACGTCTCGAATACCGCGTGCGCGCCATCCCAGACAGCTCACGCCCCGCACTCCCATTACCCCCGGTCGCGGTAACCAAGAATAACGCCTCAGTCCTGACGCAATTGGCCGTTGACCGCAAGGACCTTGTTGTCGGTCCGCTCGGAGTTCCATCACTTTCTCGTCGTCGTGAAACCCAGGCTTGCAGAGCGCGCCGTGTTAGGGAAGCGCAAAGGCCGGGCGCGTATGCAGGGGGACAGGCTCCCGCATCCGCCGGGGCCCGCGTGCCGCCCCCTCGATGATCGCGACCCCGACCTTCCCGGACTTCTCCGCCCTCGTGGTCGACGAGAGCCTCTACATCCGTCGAATCGTGCGCGACATGCTGATGCGCGTCGGCATCAAGCGGGTGCTGGAGGCGCCGGACGGGGCTGAGGCGCTCGGCGTGCTCGCCGAGAGCAAGCCCGACCTGACGATCATCGACTGGGACCTGGCGATCCTCTCGGGCGAGGAGTTCATCCGGCTGGCGCGCACGCCCTCGACCTCGCCCTGCCCGACGATTCCCATCATCCTGATGCTCGCCCAGCCGCGTCGGAACGTCGTCGACCGCGCGATCACCCTCGGCGTCAACGAGATCATCGCGAAACCGTTTTCGCCCAAGACGTTGTGGTCGCGCCTCGACGAGGTGATCAACCGGCCGCGACCCTACTCCCAGGTGAAGAGCCTGCTGCGGCCAACCTCCCGCGCCGCCAGCCTCGCCAAGGCGATGGCCTGACGCGACCGCGTGATCGCGCATCGCATCCGATGTCTCGGCGGCCGGGTCTCGGCGTCGGGCGAATGGTTTTCGATCCTCTTCGCCGGCTGCGCTCGCGCCGACGGCCGTGGATGCAGTCCCGGCATTCGTGAACGGGACGTTGCAGTTCGCCGCCGAGCGAGTAGGGTCGAGCGTGAATGATGGCCGGGCGGTTCGCCGGGGCCAGGGATGGGAAAGCGCGGCGACGCCGATGAGGGACGAGAGTGGCGCGACCGCGCCGGCCCGCCCCCAGGGCGCGCCACCGGCAGGGGCACCCGGTTCCGCCCCCGCGGTCTCGCATCGCGACATGCGCCGCAACGCCTACGCGGCCCTGGATCTCGGCACCAACAACTGCCGCCTGCTCATCGCCGAGCCGTCCTCGCACGGCTTCCGGGTGATCGACGCGTTCTCGCGCATCGTCCGGCTCGGCGAGGGACTCGGCAGCTCCGACCGGCTCAGCGAGGCGGCGATCGAGCGGACGATCGACGCGCTGCGGATCTGCAAGGGGAAGATGCGCGCCCGCGGCGTCGGGCGGGCCAAGATCATCGCCACGGAGGCCTGCCGGCTCGCCGTGAACGGTGCCGAGTTCGTCGCGCGCGTGCGGGCCGAGGTCGGCCTCGATCTCGAGATCGTCGACCGGCAGACCGAGGCCTACCTCGCCGTCACCGGCTGCGCCGCGCTCGCCGACCCGCAAGCCGAATCGGTGGTGATCTTCGACATCGGCGGCGGCTCGACCGAGATCGCCTGGCTCGACGGCTCGGCCGCCAACCCCTCGACCGATCCGACCCTGCGCATCCGCGCCTGGGATTCGCTGCCGGTCGGCGTCGTCACCCTGGCCGAGCGCCACGGCGGCTCCGAGGTGACGCGGATGATGTTCGAGGGCATGGTCGAGGAGGTGGCCGAGATGCTGGGCCCCTTCGCGATCCGTGCGGCGGCCGCGGCGACGGCGCCCGGCTTCCACCTGCTCGGAACCTCCGGCACCGTCACCACCATCGCGGCGATGCACCTGCGCCTCGTGCGCTACGAGCGCCGCCGGGTCGACGGGCTGTGGATGAGCGACGCCGAGGTCGCCGGTGCGATCGACGACCTGCTCGACACGCGGCTCGACCAGCGGGCGGAGAACCCGTGCATCGGCCGCGACCGCGCCGACCTGGTCCTCGCCGGCTGCGCGATCCTGGAGGCGATCCGCCGTGCCTTCCCGGCCGAGCGCCTGCGCATCGCCGATCGCGGCCTGCGCGAAGGATTGTTGATGAACATGATGCGGGAAGACGGCGTGTGGCGCCGCGGGGGCTACCGGTGACCGACAGGCGTGGCGGAGCGGGCGCGACGGGCGGAGTCCGCGGCGATCTCAAGCAGCGGGTGAAGACCGGGCGCGGGCGCACCCATTCGCAGAAGAGCTGGCTCGAGCGCCAGCTCAACGATCCCTACGTCCAGCGGGCCAAGCGCGAAGGATACCGCTCGCGGGCGGCCTTCAAGCTGATGGAGATCGACGAGCGCTTCAAGCTGCTGAAGCCCGGCCAGCGCATCGTCGATCTCGGCGCCGCCCCCGGCGGCTGGTCGCAGGTCGCGGCGAAGATCGTCGGCGAGACCGGCCGCATCGTCGGAATCGACCTGCTCGAGATCGAGCCGATGCCGGGCGTCGAGTTCATCACCCTCGACTTCCTCGACCCCGAGGCGCCGAAGCGCCTCACCGGCCTGCTCGGCGGCCCGGCCGACCTCGTGCTGTCCGATATGGCCGCCAACGCCACCGGCCACAAGAAGACCGATCACCTGCGCATCATCGGGCTCGCCGAGACCGCGGCCGAGTTCGCCCGGGAGGTTCTGGCGCCCGGCGGCGCCTACCTCGCCAAGGTGCTGCAGGGCGGCACAGAGACCGCGTTGCTCACCGACCTCAAGCGCGACTTCTCCCTCGTGCGGCACGTCAAGCCGAATGCGAGCCGGGCCGATTCGAGCGAGCTCTACGTGCTGGCGACCGGCTATCGCGGGCCGACGCCGGCCCTCGCCCTCGCCGAGGCGGACGGGGACTGATTCGCGGCGCTCCGCCTGCTGCGCGCACGGGTGGTTTGGCTCGAAACGCCGGTGCCGTGGCACCCATGCCGGCTCGGTGACCTGCCGCGAGAGCCTATCGCTCGACGCCCGCTGGCACTGCCGGGAGGCCTGGATCTCACGTCTCTCCGGCCCGTTCTCTGCGTCCGAGCGTATCCCGACCGGGTGAAGGCCGGATCGGCCCTTCGGGGACCGACCTTCGGATACGAAAAAGGCCGCCCCGGAGATCCGGTGCGGCCTGTCTCGCGGGAATGATGGCGTCTACTCGACTGAGGATGCGCCGTCCGGTGCGTTGGTCTCCGGCGAACCTTCGCCCTCGGTCCCCTCGAAGCGCGGGCGCCGCCGGCGACGGACCTTCGGAGCCGGCGCGTCCTCGCTTTCGGCCGTGGGCGGGCTCGGCGCCTGCGCCTCCGCCACGGGCGCTTCGGCGGCCGGCGGCAGGCGGGGCGGCGTCATCAGGAAGGCCGGGAGGCCGGCCGCATCCTCGGCGACGGGCCGCGGCTCCTCGCGGCGACGCTCGCGCCGGGCCGGAGCCTCGGCCCGGGCCGGTGCTTCCGCACGCACCGGCGCCTCGGCGCGGGCCGGCATCTCGGTCCGGGCCTCCTGGCGCGGCTCGCGGCGCGGCTGCTCCGTGCGTCCGTTCTCGTAACGGTTCTCGCGGGGCGCTTCGGCGCGCGGCTGCTCCTGACGAGACGGATCCTGGCGCGAAAGGTCCTGGCGCGGAAACTCGTCCCGCGGCTGATCGCGACGGTTGAACTCGGCGCGGTTCTCCTGCCGATTGTCCTGGCGCGGATACTCCTGACGCCCGTTCTCCTGCCGTCCATTCTCCTGCCGCCCGCTGTCCTGGCGGTTGAAGGTCTGCCGGGGCGCGTCCTGGCGATCGTAATCGGCGCGCTGGCCGTGCTCCTGGCGGCCCTGATCCTGCCGGCCGCCGTCCTGGCGGTTGCCGTCGGGACGCTGGTTGTCGAAGCGGGCGCCGTTGTCGAAGCGCGGCCGGTCGTTGCGGTTGTTCTGGAACCGATCGCGGCGCTCCTGGCGGTCGCCGCGGTTCTGGTTCTGGCCGAACCTGTCCTGCTGGTTGCGATCCTGGCCGCGATCCTGGCGACCGTCCTGCTGGCCGCCCTCGCCGCGGTTGTCGTAGGGCTGCGGCTGTTGGCCCGGATCGCCGTATTCGGGCGCGTAGCCGGCATAGCCCTGGCCGTTGGCCTCGCCGCCCTGCTCGTCGTCGCCGTCCTCCATGTCGTCGTCGTACGACCGCGAGGCGTAGCCGGCGCCGGCCTGCGGGCGGCCCTGCTCCTGCGCGCCGGAGATGATCCGGAAATAGTGCTCGCCGTGCTGGAAGTAGTTCTCCGCCGCCACCGGGTCGCCCGCCGCCTGCGCGTCCCGCGCGAGCTGAGCGTACTTGTCGGCGATGTGCTGGGCGGTGCCGCGGACTTTGACGTCGGGTCCGTTGGATTCGTAGGACCGGGTCAGCGGGTTCGGGCCCTTCGGCCGGTTCCGGCCGCGCACCCGTCGGTTCTGGTTTGGTCTCATCGGTCTCAGATGACCCTCGTTACTGCGAAAGGCGCGTCTGGTCGGGGGGAAGGCTGGGGGCCGGGCTCCCGAGGCGCCGCAGTGCGGGTCCTCGCCGGCGCCCGCGGACGGATCATCGGAATTGATCCACGAACCGCTCGCCTACCAGCCGTCTGTCCCGATCCCTCGGGGCCTACGCTTGCGTCCAAGACGCCCGTCGATTGTCAGGTTCGAAAACCGCCGCGCCGCTGCTCGAACCCGAGCCTGCGTCTGATCGACGGTGGAGCGATCGGCCGCCACCCCGCAAAGGATGCGCTATACCGAACCTACGGCTTTCCGTCTTAACGGATCGTCCGCGAACCGCAAGTCGAGACGGGGGATCCAGCGCGAAGTTGATGGGGATTCCGGCGAATTTTGCGTGATCGGTGCCATAAATCCCCTATGCGGGCGCCTTGTCGGGCCGACCGACGAACGACGCGACCCGCGTATGCCCGGCGAGATCGCGCGTGATGCCGCTCGGTCGAAGGCCCGCCTTCCGGCCCAGATCCGTCACGGCGTCCGCCTGATCGTAGCCGATTTCGAGGTGGAGCGAGCCGCCCGGCGCAAGCAACCCGCCTGCCGTCGCATCGACGATCCGTCGATAGGCCGCAAGCCCGTCGCCGCCGCCGTCGAGCGCGGCCATCGGATCGTGCTCGCGCACCTCGCGATCGAGGCCGGCGATCACGGCGCTGGCGATGTAGGGCGGGTTCGAGACCACCCGGTCGAACCGGCCCACGAGCGCATCGCACCAATCGCCGGCGACGAACAGGGTGCGATGGGCGACGCCGTTGTCGAGCGCGTTCGCGCGCGCCGTACGCAGGGCATTCCAGGAGCGATCGAGGCCGATGCCGGTCGCGTTCGGCAGCGCGCTCAGCAGCGCGACCAGCATGCAGCCGCTGCCGGTGCCGAGGTCGAGGATGCGGAGGGGGGCCGCCGGGTCCGAAACCGTTTCCAGCGTGGCGTCGACCAACGTTTCGGTGTCGGGCCGCGGCACCAGCGTTTCCGGGGACAGCCGGAACGTCAGGCCCCAGAACTCCCACGTTCCGAGGATGCGGGCCACCGGTTCTCCGGCAACGCGCCGGCGCGCGGCGGCCTCCAACCTGTCCGCGCCCTCCGACCCGAGGGCTCGGCCGCCGTGCAGCGCGAGGTCGACGGCGCGGAGATCGAGCACGCCGAGCATCAGGAAGCGGGCATCGCCCTCGGGTATGCCTTCCGCGGCGAAGCATTCGGCGAGGCGCCGCAGGGCAAGGCTGCGCGTATGATCCGGGCGGACGATGCGCGCGTCGGCCCGTCCGCTCACGCCATGCCTTCGGCGGCGAGCAGCTCGGCCTGATGCTCCGTCACGAGCGCGTCGACCAGCTCGTCGAGGGCGGTGCCGGCGAGCATCTCCTCCAGCTTGTACAGGGTGAGGTTGATGCGGTGGTCGGTCACCCGGCCCTGCGGGAAGTTGTAGGTTCGGATGCGCTCCGAGCGGTCGCCGGTGCCGACCTGCGACTTGCGGTCGGCGGCGCGGACCGCATCCTTGGCCGAGCGCTCCGCATCGTAGAGCTTGGCCCGCAGCAGCGACATCGCGCGGGCGCGGTTCTTGTGCTGGGAGCGCTCCTCCTGGACGAAGATCACGATCCCCGACGGCAGGTGGGTGATGCGGATCGCCGATTCGGTCTTGTTGACGTGCTGGCCGCCGGCCCCCTGCGACCGCATGGTGTCGATCTTCAGGTCGGCGTCGTTGACGACGATGTCGACCTCCTCGGCCTCGGGCAGGACCGCGACGGTGGCGGCGGAGGTGTGGATCCGCCCCTGCGCCTCGGTGTCGGGCACGCGCTGGACCCGGTGGGCGCCGCTCTCGAACTTCAGGCGGGCGAACACGCCGCGGCCCTTCACCTCCGCCACGACCTCGCGATAGCCGCCGACGGTGCCCTCGCTCTCGGAGATGACCTCGACCTTCCAGCCCTTGGTGTCGGCGTACTTGGCGTACATCCGGAACAGGTCGCCAGCGAACAGCGCGGCCTCGTCGCCACCGGTGCCGGCGCGGATTTCGAGGATCGCGCTCTTCTCGTCGGCCGCGTCCTTGGGCAGCAGCATCAGCTGCAGGTCGCGGTGCGCCTTGATCAGCGCGTCCTCGGCGTCGGGCTTCTCGGCGGCGGCGAGCGCACGCATCTCGGGGTCGCCGCCGGGCTCGTCGATCAGCGCCTCGACCTCGGCCAGGTTGGCGGCGGCGGCGCGATAGGCGTGGATTCCGGCGACGACGGGATCGAGATCCGACAGCTCGCGGGAGAGCTGGACGATGCTCTCCGAGCTCGCATCGCCGGCGGCGAGGGTGCCGGTGACGATGTCGTGGCGCACGAGGATGGCGTCGAGGCGGTCGGGGGGAAAGGGGATCATCGACCGGGGTCTACTCTGGGACGCTGACGGAAACGAGCCCGGTTTTCACGCTGGGCGGGGTCAGACCGGGATGCCGTGGGCCTTGGCGAAGGCGGCGAGCGCCGGGCGGATCGAGGCGCCGTCATGGGCGCGGGCCATCTCGGCGTCGATCACGTCGGCGATCGCCCGCGCGTCGAGGCTCAGCACCATCGCCTTGATCGGGCCGATCGAGGCCGGAGACATCGAGAGGTCGCGGAAGCCCATGCCGATCAGCGCCATCGCTTCGAGCGGCCGTCCGCCGATCTCGCCGCACACCGTCACCGGGCATCCGGCCGCGTCTGCGCGCTCGGCGATCAACCGGAAGGCGCGGATCGCTGCGGCGCAGAGCGGATCGAACCGGTCCGCGACGCGGCGGTTCTCGCGGTCGACCGCGAACAGGAACTGCATCAGGTCGTTCGAGCCAACCGACAGGAAGTCGGCTACTTGGGCGATTTCGTCGATCTGGAACAAGAGCGAGGGCACCTCGACCATCGCGCCGAGGCGGCAATCGCTCGGCAGCGGATGGCCGTGGCGGCGCAGATGCGCCTTCTCGCGATCGACGATCGCCTTGGCCCGGACGAACTCGTCGACCGTGGCGACCATCGGGAACATGATCTTGAGCGGCCGCCCGGCGGCCGCCCTCAGCAGCGCGCGCAGCTGCACCCGCAGCAGCGCCGGCCGGTCGAGGCCGATCCGGATCGCGCGCCAGCCCAGCGCCGGGTTCTCCTCCTCGAGCTTGGGCATGTACGGCAGGATCTTGTCGCCGCCGATGTCGAGCGTGCGGATCGTCACCGGCCGGTCGCCGGTGGCGGCGAACACCGCCTCGTACAGCGCCTGCTGCTCGGCCGCCGAGGGCATCCGCTGCGCCACCATGAACTGCAGCTCGGTGCGGAACAGGCCGATGCCCTCCGCGCCGGTCTCGTTGAGGTGGCCAAGGTCGACGAGCAGGCCGGCATTGAGGTGCAGGCCGATGCGGATGCCGTCTCGGGTGGTCGCGGGGACGTCGCGCAGCGCCCGGTACTGCTCCTGCCGCTTGGCGCGCAGGCGCACCATCTCGGCATAGGCCGCCTCGATCTCCGGCCCCGGGCGGACCTGGACCTCACCGGAGACGCCGTCGACGATGATCGCGTCACCCGAATCGCACAGCGCCGTCGCGTTCTCGACCTCGCCGACGGCAGGGATGCCGAGCGCCCGCGCGACGATCGCGATGTGGCTCGTCGGGCCGCCCTCCTCCAGCACGACGCCGCGCAGGCGCGATGGATCGTAGTCGAGCAGCGCCGCCGGGCCCATCGAGCGGGCGACCAGGATCGCGTTGTCGGGCAGGTAAGCGCCCGAGCCCGCGCCCTCCTGCCCGGTCAAGCGGCGCAGCAGGCGGTTGGCGAGGTCGTCGAGGTCGTGCAGGCGATCGCGCAGGTACGGGTCGCTCTGGCGCATCATCCGGGCGCGGTTGTCCGACTGGACGCGCTCGACCGCCGCCTCCGCGGTCAAGCCCGAGACCACCGCCTCGCGCATCCGGCGCAGCCAGCCCTTGTCGTGGGCGAACATGCGCACCGTTTCCAGCACCTCGCGCGATTCGCCGGTGCCGATCTTGTCGCCGCGCTCGACCAGGTCGTCGATCGCCGAGCGCACCGCCTCGATCGCGGCCTCGAGCCGGGCGATCTCGGCCTCGACGTTCTCGGCGATCAGCGTCTTCACGACGATGCGCGGCTCGTGCAGCACCACGTGGCCGAGGCCGATGCCGTCGGCGAGCACGACGCCGCGGGCGTTGACGGCGCGGCGCGCCGCGGTGCCGGCGTCGGGAGCCAGCCCCTGCAGCTCGCCCGACGCGATCATCTCCGAGAGCACCATCGCGGTGGTCTGGAGCGCCTCGATCTCCTCGTCGGAATAGACGCGGTAGGTCTTGTTCTGGACGGTGAGCACGCCGAGCGTGTTGCCGGCCCGGAGCAGCGGCACGCCGAGGAAGGCGTGATACGCCTCCTCGCCCGTCTCCGGGCGGTAGGAGAAGGCCGGGTGGGTCTGCGCGTCGGAGAGCGACAACGGCTCGGCCGTCTGCGCGATCAGGCCGACGAGGCCCTCGTCGGCGCGCATCCGGGTCAGGTGGACCGCCTCGCGGTTCAGGCCCTCGGTGGCGAACAGCTCGAGCGTGTTGTCGTCGCGCAGGACGTAGACCGAGCACACCTCGGCGATGACGTTGGCGGCGATGACCACGACGATGCGGTCCAGGCGCGCCTGGGGGCTGACCGGCTCCGCCATGGCTTCGCGGAGGCGGCGCAGCAGCAGGCGCGGGCCTCCGGGCGCAGCGGGCATCGTCTGGTCAATCCCCTGTCAGCGCGACGCCGGGTGTCGGCGCCGGGCAATCTCAGGTCGCACCCGTCGGACGGGCCTGCAAGCCTCAGGCCTGATCCAGGCCGTATAGCGAGTGAAGCGTGCGGACGGCAAGCTCGGTATAGGCCGCGTCGATCAGGACGGAGAACTTGATCTCGGAGGTGGTGATCGCCCGGATGTTGATGCCCTTGTCGGCCAGCGCACGGAACGCCTTGGCCGCCACGCCGGCATGGCTGCGCATCCCGACGCCGATCGCCGAAACCTTCACCACGTCGGTGGCGCCCTCGATCTGCGCGAACCCGATCGTGTCGTGCGCCCGGTCGAGCACCGTGCGCGCCCGGTCGTAGTCGGCGGCCGGCACCGTGAAGGTCATGTCGGTGGTCGACTGGTCGCCCGACACCGTCTGGATGATCATGTCGACGTTGATGTTGGCGTCGGCCAGCGGCCCGAAAATCGCGGCGGCGACGCCGGGGCTGTCCTTGACGCGGCGAAGCGTGATCTGCGCCTCGTCCCGCGCGAAGGCGATCCCGGTGATGATCTGCTGTTCCACGTCTGTGTCCTCGTCGCAGATGAGGGTGCCGGGGCGCGCGGCGTCCGGCGGATCGAAGGAGGAGCGGACCGTGGTCGGCACCCGGTGCACCATGGCGAGCTCGACGGAGCGGACCTGCAGCACCTTGGCGCCGAGCGAGGCCATCTCCAGCATCTCCTCGAAGGTGACGCGCTCCATGCGCCGCGCCTTCGGCACGACGCGCGGGTCGGTGGTGTAGACCCCGTCCACGTCGGTGTAGATGTCGCAGCGCTCGGCGCCGATGGCGGCGGCGACGGCCACCGCGCTGGTATCCGACCCGCCGCGGCCCAACGTCGTGATCCGGCCGGTCTCGGCATGGATGCCCTGGAAGCCGGCGATCACCGCGACCTCGCCGCGCTTGAACCCTGCGTCGAGCTGGGCGCCGTCGATCTCCTCGATGCGGGCGGATCCGTGCGCGTCGGAGGTCAGGATCGGCACCTGCCAGCCCTGCCAGGAGCGGGCCGGGATCCCGGCCTTGCGCAGCGCGATCGCCAGGAGGCCCGAGGTCACCTGCTCGCCCGAGGCGACCACGGAATCGTACTCGGCGGCCTCGTATTCGGGGTCGGCGTCCTTGACCCAGCCGACGAGCTCGTTGGTCTTGCCCGACATCGCCGAGACCACGACCGCGACCTCGTAGCCGGCCGCGACCTCGCGGGCGACGTGGGCGGCCACGTTGCGGATGCGCTCGACGTTGGCGACCGAGGTGCCGCCGAATTTCATCACCAGACGGGGCATGCAGCGTCCGCGTTTCTCAAACTTCGTCGAACGACCGATCCGGGCTCAGATGTCCGGGCGTGTTCGGCGGCCTCCAACGATTCGCGAACGGCCGCGCCGCCGGCTGTACCGGACCGGCGTCCGGCGGGTACAAGCGGGGTCGGGGGCTGTCAACACGCCGCCAAGCTCCACTTACCCGGAATGCAGGGTCGGCCGCACCCGCTCGGCCGGTCGCCCGTGCGCGGTCGGCGCGGGACTGCGACCACCGAGCGCGCGCCGTCCCCGAATGGAAAGAGATCGGATGACCATCGACGAGACCGCCGCCGGGATCGAGGCGGGTGCGAGCAGCAGCGCGGGCCTCGGCTTCGTCGACCCCGGCGAGGTCGCCCGGTTCGATGCGCTCGCCGCGACGTGGTGGGATCCGCGCGGTCCGATGCGGGTGCTGCACCGCTTCAACCCCGTCCGCCTCGCCTACATCCGCGACGCGGTCTGCCGTCATCACGGGCGGTCGGTCGAGACGCCGTTCGCGCTGCAGGGCCTCTCGATCGTCGATGTCGGCTGCGGCGGCGGCGTGCTGTCGGAGCCGCTCGCGCGCCTGGGCGCCGACGTCACCGGCCTCGACCCGGCGGCGCAGAACATCGCCGCCGCGCGACGCCACGCGGAGGCCGAGGGCGTGCCCGTCGACTATCGCGCCGAGACCATCGAGTCTGTGGTCGCCGCGGGCGAGACCTTCGACGTGGTGCTGATCATGGAGGTGATCGAGCACGTGACCGACATGCCGGCCTTCGTCCGCACGGCGGCGTCGGCGGTGAAGCCCGGCGGCCTGCTCTTCGCCGCGACGCTCAACCGGACGATGCGCTCCTTCGCGCTCGCCATCGTCGGCGCCGAGTACATCCTCGGCTGGCTCCCCAAGGGCACCCACGACTGGGAGAAGTTCGTGACGCCGTCCGAGCTGTCGGCGGCGCTCGGCGGCGGCGGCCTGTCGGTCACCAACACCACGGGCGTCGTCTACAATCCGCTCACCGACGGCTGGCGGCTGGGCCGCGATACGGCGGTGAACTACATGCTGGCGGCCGAGCGCCCGGCCTAGGATGCCGGGCGCTGTTCGACCGGCGTCAGAAACGAAGGAGACCCGATGCTCGAGAAGATCCCCGCTGCGGTCGGTCAGGCCCTGTCCGGCCTCAAGGCCGGCCTCGAGAAGACCGTCTTCCACGCCGATTTCGCCGATGCCCCGGAGACGATCGCGCTGACGAGCCCGGCCTTCGCCGACGGCGCCGGCATGCCGGTCCGCTTCACCGCGGATGGCGACGGGACGTCGCCGCCGCTCGCCTGGAGCGGCCTTTCCGCGGGCACGGCGAGCGTCGCGATCCTCGCCGAGGATGCCGGCAGCCCGACGCCGCAGCCGCTAGTGCACCTCATCGTCTGGAACCTCGCGCCGGACGTTTCGGATCTGGCCGAGGGGGCGGCCTCCGCGAACGCGCGCGTCGATCTCGGCAAGAACAGCTTCCTCAAGGACGGCTGGCTTCCGCCCGACCCGCCCACCGGCCACGGCCCGCACCGCTACCTGTTCCAGGTCTACGCCCTCGACCGCCTCCTCGACCTGCCGGCCTCGCCGGGCCGCGGCGCCCTGGTCGATGCGATGCGCGGCCACATCCTGGCCAAGGGATCGCTGACGGGAATCTACGAGCGGCGCTGAGGCGATCGGCTGGCCTTGGGCAACTGGTGAAACGAACGGAAGGCGCGCGATGAAGGCTCTCCTGTGCACCCGGCTCGGCGGCCCGGACGACCTGTCGATCGCGACGCTGCCCGATCCCGTCCCCGGCCCGGGCGAGGCCCTGGTGCGGGTCACCGTCGCCGCGCTCAACTTCTTCGACACGCTGATCATCGCCGGGCGCTATCAGGTGAAGCCCAAGCTGCCGTTCTCGCCCGGGGGCGAGGCCTGCGGCGTGGTCGAGGCCCTGGGACCGGGCGCGGACGGCGTGCGGGTCGGCGATCGGGTGATCGTGCATGCCAAGTACGGCACCTGCCGCGAACGGCTCGCGGTGCCCGCACGCATGCTGACGCCGGTTCCGGCCGGGGTGAACGACGAGCAGGCTGCCGGCCTCACGATCACCTACGGCACGTCCCTCCATGCCCTGCGCAACCGCGCGAAGATCCGGCCCGGCGAATGGCTCGCGGTGCTCGGGGCGTCGGGCGGGGTCGGTCTCGCGGCGGTCGAGCTTGGGGCGCTGCTCGGGGCGCGGGTGATCGCCTGCGCCTCCTCGGAGGACAAGCTCGCCATCGCCCGGCAGCACGGGGCGGAGGTGGGCCTCGTCTACGATCCGGCCACCCTGCGCGACGCCCTGAAAGACGCGACCGGGGGCAAGGGCGTCGACGTGGTCTACGACGCGGTCGGCGACGCCTTCTCGGAACCGGCCTTCCGCGCGCTGACCTGGCGCGGCCGCTTCCTCGTCGTCGGCTTTGCCGCGGGCGAGATTCCCCGCCTGCCCCTCAACATCATGCTGCTGAAGGAGCTCGACGTGATGGGCGTCCACTGGGGTGTCTTCACCGAGCGCGAGCCGGAGGTGCACCGCGAGAACCAGCGCCAGATGCTCGCATGGGTCGCCGAGGGGCGGCTGACCGCGCGGGTGCACGGCGTCTACCCCCTCGAGGACTACGCCGCGGCCCTCGGCATCCTCAGCCGGCGCGAGGCGGTGGGCAAGGTGCTGCTCCGGCCCTGATCCTTCAGATCAGCCCCTGCGCCTTGGCGAGCGCGACGAGGTCGCCCTGCGGCCGGGCGCCGATATGCTGGATCACCTCCGCCGCCGCGAGCGCGCCGAGGCGGGCCGAGGTGACGTAGTCGAGGCCGCGGGCGTGACCGGCCAGGAAGCCGGCGGCGAAGAGGTCGCCCGCGCCGGTGGTGTCGACCACCTCGCGCACCGGCGAGGCCTCGACCGAGCGGATCTCGCCGCCCTTCACCACCATCGCGCCCTCGGACGAGCGCGTGACGAGGCCGAGCAGGTGCCGCCCGCGGGCGTCGCGCTCGTCGCGGAGCGCCTTCAGCGCCGCGTCCGCGTCGTCGGTCTGGTAGAGGCTCTGCAACTCGCCGATGTTGGCGAACAGGATGTCGACGCTGCCGTCGCGGATCAGCCCGAGGAACTCGTCGCGGTAGCGGCCGACGCAGAACGCGTCCGACAGGGTCAGCGCCACCGCGTTGCCGGCGCCGTGGGCGATCGTCACCGCCTTGCGGAACGCGTCCTTGGCGGCCGGCGGGTCCCAGAGGTATCCCTCGAGGTAGACGACGCGGGCGCTCGCGACCGTCGCCTCGTCGAGGTCGGCCGGCGACAGGCCCTGGCAGGCGCCGAGATAGGTGTTCATCGTGCGCTCGCCGTCGGGCGTCACGAGGACGAAGCAGCGGGCGGTGGCCGGCCCGTCGGTCGCCACCGGCACGTCGAACGCGACGCCGGTCGCCTTCAGGTCGTGGCTGAACAGGCCGCCGAGCTCGTCGTCGCGGACCTTGCCGACGAAGCCGGTCTTGGCGCCGAGCAGCGCCGCGCCGACCGCCGTGTTGGCGCCCGACCCACCCGACACGATCGTCGCCGGCCCCATCGCGGAGAACAGCGCCTCGGCGCGCGGCTCGTCGATCAGCGCCATCGCGCCCTTCGGCACGCCCTGGTCGGCGAGGAAACCCTCGTCCGTGCGGGCGATGACGTCGACGATGGCGTTGCCGAGCACCAGGAGGTCGAGGCGAGCGGTCATGCGGGCGTCCCTTCGGAAATTCGCTCGCGCTCTCGCACCGGCGCCCGGCAGGGTCAAGCGAGGCGGCTCAGGCGTCGTCGTAGAGTTCGGCGAGCGGGACGGTGATGCCGGGAGGATCGAAGGTCAGCACGCCGTCCGAGACGATACGCGTCTCGATGACGTCGTCGGCGCGACGATGATGGTGGACGGCGAGGCGTTTGACCGTGTCGATGAGGAGGTAATGCATCACGCTCGGGATGCCGAAGTAGCCTGCGAATTTCGCGCCCGTATCGATCGAACGCGTGCTCGGCGAGAGGACATCGACCACGATGACCGGATCCGTCACTTCCACCGTGTCCGGATCGAGACGAGGTCCGCAACGGGCAAGGGCGTCAGGCTCGAAAGCCGTGGTGCGTTCGATCCGAATCGTCATTCCGTCCGGGAGCACTTGGCAGGGCAAGCCTTCCCGCCGAATGGCAGCCCGCAACGCGAGTTGGGCGGCGAATTTCGTCTCGGCATGCCGGACCCGTTCCGGCGACATCGCGAAGACCTCGCCGTCGAGCAACTCATGCCGCCCCGGTCGTCCCTCGCCCCAGGCCAGGAACTCGTCGACGGTCATGCGCGGTTTCGGCTTCACGCTCATGCGGCGAGCGTAACATGTTCCGATCGGGCCGCGAAGGCGGCCGCTACTGCATCGACTTCACTTCGCACTGCGCGTAATCGGCGCTCGCCTTCACGTAGGCGTTGAGCTTCTGCACGTAGCCTTCCGCGATCGGCCGGAACGCCTGAAGCTGCAGGTTGTAGGCCTTGATCGCGTCGTTGTAGCTGTAGGCCTCCCAGCCGGGGCACCCACCCTTGGCATCGAGGCAGGCGGGTTTCGCCGGCAGGGCCGGCTTCTCCGGCTTGGCCGAGGCGGGCGGCGGCTCCGGCAGCGGGCAGGCGGCGAGCGCCGCGCCGGGGCAGACCAGCGCGAGGACGAGCGAGGATCGGCTCAGGAAACCGCGCATGGACAGGTCGAGCTCCGTTCGGCCCGCCGCGGGGCCGCGCCGGGTTGTGCGTCGGCGTGCCGGCGGGAGCAAGGCGCCTATGCGGCCGGCTGGACGCGCTGCGGACGGCCCGCACGCGGCGCCGGCGCCTTCGCACCCGGCGGCACGCGCACGAGGGCGACGACGGGCAACGTCAGGCCGACCGCGAGGACCCACCAGGCCGGGCGGATCACGTCGGAAAAGTCGAGGTTGGCGCCGAGCACGAGGTCGGCCGGGATGCCGCTCTTGATCCCGTACCAGGCCGCCTCGATGCCCGCGGTCGCGAGGGCGGCGGCAACGGCGAGCAGCGCGAGCGACCACGGCCGCATCGGCAGCCTGAACCGTTGCATCAGGCGCCAGCCCATCAGCAGCACGAACAGCCCGGTCCAGAACACCGGATCGGAGACGTCGATCTTCGATTGCAGAAAGTAGTGCAGCAGCCCGAGGATGCCGATCGCGTAGGCCGCCTTGTGCAGGCGCGACCAGCTCGCGCCCATCCGCCGGATCGCGGCGTCGGTCGAGGTCGCCCCGAGGGCGATGAGGCCGACGAGCGCGACGAAGCCGATCGTGAGGTAGAACCGCAGCGCGATCTCGGAGACGACTTTGGCGAGGTCGAAGTTCTGGTCGACCACGTACAGCGCGAGATGCGCCAGCGCGTAGGCCGCCGTGGTCACGCCGAGCAGGCGCCGGACGTTGATCAGCTTCGGCCAGTTCGCCACCCGCCGCAGCGGCGTGACCGCGAGGGAGGCCAGCAGGAAGCGGATCGTCCACTCGCCGGTGCCGTGGATCAGCGCCGTGATCGGCTTCGGCCCGAGCGCGTTCGTCGCGTAGGCGCCGGCGAGGTAGACGGCCGGGGCGACGGCGATCAGGAACGCGACGAGCTTCAGGAGCGAGAGGCGTCCGGCGCGGTCGAGCCAGGGCAGCGGCAGGGCGTGGGACATCTCGGCTCTTCGCATGCGGTGTCGATGACGGTTGGCGGCCCGGTCGGCCGGCACGGCGCGGGGAGCGCATGCGACCCATTCGCCGCGATGTGCCTCCGGTTACGGGCACGGGCCATTCCCGGTTCCGAACCTGCGACGACGGTTGACGCTCCGCGATCCCGGCCGAGATACCCCCGCAACCCCACGACGCAGGACCGCCTCCGATGGATTACCGCACGCTCGGCCGCTCGGGCCTCAAGGTCTCGCCGATCTGCCTCGGCACGATGATGTTCGGCGGTGCCACCGACGAGGCCGATTCCGCGCGCATCGTCGCGAGCGCCCGGGATGCGGGCGTGAACTTCATCGACACCGCCGACGTCTACAATTCCGGCGCCTCGGAAGCGATCACCGGCCGCGCGATCGCGACGGATCGGCATGCCTGGGTGCTGGCCACCAAGGTCGCCAACCCGATGGGCGACGGGCCGAACGATCGCGGCCTGTCGCGCGTCCACGTCCTTCGCGCCGCCGAGGAGAGCCTGCGCCGGCTCGGGACCGACTTCATCGACATTTACTACCTCCACAAGGAGGACCACGCGACGCCGCTCGACGAGACCGTGCGGGCGATGGAGACCCTGGTTCGCCAGGGCAAGATCCGGCACTTCGGGGTCTCGAACCACCGTTCCTGGCGGATCGCCGAGATCTGCCGCCTGTGCGACGCCTACGGCATCGACCGGCCGGTGGTGAGCCAGCCGTACTACAACGCGCTCAACCGCATGCCCGAGACCGAGCACCTGCCGGCCTGCGCGCATTTCGGCCTCGGCGTGGTGCCGTACTCGCCGCTCGCCCGCGGCGTGCTGACCGGCAAGTACGATCCCGACGCCCCGCCGCCGGCCGACACCCGAGCCGGCCGCCAGGACACGCGGATGATGCAGACGGAATGGCGCCCGGAATCGCTGCGCATCGCCCGCACCCTGAAGGACCATGCCGAGGCGCGCGGCATCACCGCCGGGCAGTTCGCCTTCGCCTGGGTGATGAACAACCGCGCCGTGACCGCGGTGATCGCCGGCCCGCGGACCATGGAACAATGGACCGACTACCTCGGCGGGCTCGATTATCGCTTCACGCCCGAGGACGAGGCCCTGGTCGACGGCCTCGTCGTGACCGGCCATCCCTCGACGCCCGGCTACAATGATCCGGCCTACCCGATCGAGGGCCGGGTGACGGTGAGCGGCACGAAGGTCTGAGGCGGATCGGCCTCGTGCCGATCCGATCTTGGCGCAGGACGACACGTCGCTTCGGCGAGCGGCTTAAAGGTCGATTCACGCAAACGACCCTAGCGTGATGGTCGATCCAGTTCCTGCGTATCCGAAGTGCCATGCCCCCATCCGTCGAGGTCGCGCCCGACCTGTCCGGGCTGATCGAACTGTCGCGCATCGCGCATCTCGACCTGAAGCCCGTCATTCTGCGGGTCCAGACCGATCTGTTCGTGCAGGCGGCCAACCGTGACAAGTCGGAGCTCGAATCCTTTGCCTCGCTCGCCGGCGGGCTGATCCCGATCGTCGACGAGGAGACGGCGGCGATAGTCGCGGAGAAGCTCGCGCCCTTCGCCGACACGCCGCAATCCGTCCTCGCCACGCTGGCCGCCCGTGGCGGACGCGTCCGCGACATCGTGCTGGGGTCGGCGGTGACGCTCTCGCCCGCCCTGATCGATGCCGCGCTCCTCGACGGCGCCGATCTCGGCTCGGCGATGGCCGGCCGACCCGGCCTCCCCCGCGCGGTGATCGCCGAGCTGGCGCAGCGCGGCGATCCGGCGATCGACCGGGCGCTCGCCGGCAATCTCGGGATCACGCTCCGCGGCGGCGACGTCCGGCACCTCGTCGGCCGCGGCCGGACCGATCCGGACCTCGCCGGCCTCCTGCTCGCCCGCCCGGATCTCGCCGCCGGCGAGCTCGCTCCGCTCTACCTGCACGCCGACCCGATCCGGCGCGACGCGATCCGCGAGGCGATCGCCGCCACGGCCGCGCTTCGCCCCTGCCCGCCCCCGCCGCGCGACCTCGGCGGCATGCTGCTCGGCCTCTCCGCCGCCCACGACGTCCCGGGCTTCCTCGCCGCCCTGTCGGACGGGCTCGGGCTGCCGGCGAATTTCCTGCGCAGCGCGCCCGACGCCGGCTCGCGCTACGACCTGCTCACGCTGTGCCTGCGCGCCGCCGACCTCCACGAGGAGGAGGCGGTCTACGTCTTCCTGACCCTCGACGAGGCGGTCTCGCGCTCGGCCGAGCGGGTGTTCGAGCTCGTCCGCCTGTTTCGGACCACCGATCGTCCCGCCGCCCGCGACCTGCTCTCGGCGATCCTCGACCGGCCGCTGCGCGAGCGCAGCGGCGCGTCCGACGCCCACCAGCCGCACCATGCGCCGGACACGGGCAAGATCCGGCAGGCCGCGGCCGAGCGGCCGGCGAACCGGACGCCCCTCCCGATGCGGGCTCGGAAGTCGTCCTGAGATCGGCCGCGCCGGCCGCCGGCTGGGGCTCACGCATTCCGCGTCGTCGTATCGTCCAGCACGAACGGCCTCAGCGCCCCTCCGATCCCCGCCACGGAGCCTTGCGATCGGCATCCGCGAGGGTGTCGCGCGAGGCGGCCTGCGGACCAACGTGCCGGCCGAGCTCGGCCATGGCCTCCTGCGCCAGGCGCTGCCGGGACTCCGCCGGCATCGCGCTCCAGGCGGCTGTCGCGGACCCGACCGTGGCGAGCAACGTCGATCCCGTCGCGGGCGCCGGGGACGCCGCGTCGCACGGACCGGCCATCTCGGGTGCGGACGGAACGCTCGCGCATGTCCCCGGCTGATCGCGGGTCGCCGCGAGGTACGACAACGCGCCGATCACCAGGGCGGCTCGCAGCAGGAACGACATGGACGGTGATCCGGGAAGCGTGCGGGTCGAAGACGGCCGAGGGTGGGGCCGTTTTCCTGAATCCAACGTCAACCGATCGCCTAAAAGGCATTCGATGGTGAACGAGCCCCGACGGGGACACCCTGCGCGTAGTCACGGTTACGTTGTGGAAAGCATCCCGGCCATCGCGGGCCGACGCGCAACACTCGTTTAAGCCGGGTCTGCGAGGGTCGGGATCTAGTCGTTCGTCACCGAACCGGGGGGCGCGAAGGCCGAGTGTTGCCAGGCATGCCGGGTTGTTGGCCGTCCTGGTCTTGGGTCTTGTGCGTTGCGCGTATCTGTCTTGCGTATTCAACACCGGCTGCCCGCGCTGCTCGACGCCCGCCTCGCGAGCTTCGTGCATGAATCGGCGATCGAGGATGCCAGCGTGCGCTTCCGCCACGAGCGCTTCCTCGTGTCGCGCCTCGCCACCGGCGCGGTGATGATGGCCGGCCTGCCGCCCTACCTGCTGTGGCGCGGCGTGCCGTCGGGCATCGAGGTCCTGGCGATCGCCAGCCTGTTCCTGCCCGTGCTCGCCGCCGTCCTGCTCTCGCGCACCGGCTCGCTGTGGATCGCGCACGCCGTCTCGTCGGCCGGCCTCACCGGCCTCGTCGTGTGCCTCGCCAGCCTCACCGGCGGCGTGCAGTCGGCCGCCGCGATCTGGCTCGTTGCGATCCCGCTCGAGGCGGTGGTCTCCGGCTCGAAGCGCGCCACCGTCGCGGCGTCGCTGCTCGCGATGGTTGGCGTCCTCTGCGTGGCGTTCACCGGATCGTGGATCATCACGAGCCCGACCATGGCGCTGTCGGCCTCCGTCGCGATGCCGGTCTTCGCCATCACCGCGATCGGCCACGTCGCCGCGCAGGTGCTGGAGCAGATGCGCAACGAGGGCCAGTGGCGCAAGCGCATGCGGGACAACGAGGCCCGCGACCGGATGCTGCTCGCGGCGATCGACGACCTCGTGACCTGGCACGACGTCAACGGCCGGGTGATCGAGGCGTCGGCCTCGGCCGAGACGCTCGTCGGCACCGATGCGATGCGCCTGCGCGGCCACGGCCTGCTCGAGCGGGTGCACGTGGCCGACCGCCCCGCCTTCCTCCAGGCGATCAGCGATGTCGCGGCTCTGGGCAAGCCGGCGACGGTGCAGCTGCGCCTCAACGTCGACCCGACCGCCCGGCGCCAGGACGGCGCGCGGCTGATCCATGTCGAGATGCGCGCCCACCGGATCGCGCAGTCGCCGTCGGGCCCGGTCGGCGTCGTCGCGGTGACCCGCGACGTGACCGAGCATCGCCGCCACGCCGAGGAGCTCGAGCGCGCCCGCGCCGAGGCAGAGCGCGCCGACGAGGTCAAGAGCCGGTTCCTGGCCAACGTCACCCACGAGCTGCGCACGCCCCTGAACGCTATCATTGGCTTCTCCGAGGTCCTGGCCGGCGAAGGCGCGGTCGTGCTCGCACCGGAGCGGGCGCGGGAATATGCCGGCATCATCGGCGCCTCGGGCCAGCACCTGCTCAGCGTCGTCAACACGCTGCTCGACATGAGCCGGATCCAAAGCGGCAACTTCGACTACGCGCCCGAGCTGGTCGACGCGGCGGCGCTGACGCGCAGCTGCTGCGACCTGATGAAGCTCAAGGCCGATGCGGTCGGCGTCGTGCTCGCGCAGGTCGCCGAGCCCGGCCCGATCGAGATCACCGCCGATTCGCGCGCCTGCCGTCAGGTGCTGATCAACCTGATCTCGAACGCTGTGAAGTTCACGCCGGCCGGCGGCCGCGTCGAGGTAGCGCTGCGCCGGACCGCGGCCGGCCTCGACCTGATCGTGTCGGATACCGGCATCGGCATCCGCGAGGCCGACCTGCCGCGACTCGGAACGCCGTTCTTCCAGGCCGGCTCCGGCGGCTACAAGCGCACCCACGAGGGCACCGGCCTCGGCCTCTCGGTGGTGCAGGGCCTCGTCGGCCTGCACGGCGGCACGATCGCGATCGAGAGCGCGCCGGATGCCGGGACCACGGTCACCGTCAGCCTGCCGAGGGCCTGCCGGTCGGCCGAGAGCCCGGTCGGCACCGCGCCGCTCACCGCCCGGGTTCGCCCGGCCGGCAGGGCTTCGGCCCACGGCGCCGTGGTGCGGCTGCCGCTCGGCCTGTTCGACACCGGGCCGACGGTGGTGCGGGAGATCGACGATCCCGCGCGCCTGCGCCGCGTCGGCTGATTGAAACGCAACGGGGAGACAGAATGTCCGAGATGCGCGACCATCGCGAGATCACCGTCGCCGGAGACGCCCGCAGCGCCCGCCCGGCCAAGGCCGCCCGCCGCCCGGCGCAGCGCCGGCCCGCCGCCGACGTGTCGGAATGGCGGATGATGCTCGGCGCCGTCGCCAGCGGGACGTTCCGGATGTGCCGGCGCAATCCCGGCGCGCTGTTCGGCGGCGTGGTCGTGTTCGGCGCGGTGGTGGTCGTCTCGATGAACGCCCTCGGCTACCAGAACGGGCGCCACCCGGCCCCGATCCTGCCGAAGATCGCGATCCGCCAAGATGCGATGAGCAAGGATGCGGTGAGCAAGGATGCCGCGAGAAAGGACCCCGCCGCGAGGTCGGTACCTGAGAAGGTCGCCGATGCCGACCGGCCGGCCGAGACGGCACGCACGCCTCTCAAGGCAGCAGAGGCCGCTAGGGCCGCCGCCCGCGATCCGATCGCCGACCTGATCCGATCCGACGAGACGACCGCTTCGGTGACGCCCAAGAGTGCCGTCGCGCCGCCCAAGCCGCAGCCGGCGGTGATGCAGGCGCAGAAGGCCTTGTCGAAGCTCGGCTACGGCCCGCTCAAGGCCGACGGGCTGATGGGAGCGACCACCCGCGCGGCGATCGAGAAGTTCGAGCGCGACCGCAAGCTGCCGGTGAAGGGCGAGGCCGCCGGCCGCACGCTTCGCGAGCTCGCCGCCCGCGCGGCCTTGCCCCCGGCCTGATTGCATCGCGGTCCGGCGCGGCGCATGCCCGGCGCGCATCCGCACCGGGAGGGTCCATGCCGCGCCTGCGCTCCGATTTCTGGGTTTCGGCCCATCTGCGGCGACTGGCCGTCGAGGGGATCTCCGCGGTGCAGCGCCGCCGGGGCGCGGCGGAGGCCGGCGCGATCTTCGTCAAGGTCGATCGCCTCGACGGCCGCGCCGACCTCTACGGGCCGGCGCCGCAAGCGCTGTTCGAGGACGAGGATACCGGCGGGCGTCGCTTCGTGGCGATGGTTCCGGAGGGCACGCCGCTCGATGCGGAGGAGCGCCTGACCAAGGAGATCCGGTTCGATTCCGACCTGTGGATCATCGAGATCGACGACCGCGAGGGCCGCCATCTCCTCGATCTCGCCGAGTAGAGCCGGCCGACGTTTTTCCAGGATCCGCCCGGGAGGCGGCGTCTCAGGCGGTCTCTCCGGCGAGCCGTCGCCCGGCGCGGTCCCGGCCGATCAGCGGCAGCAGGCCCGTAAGGTCGGGCCCGTGCTCCAGCCCCGTGAGCGCCAGGCGCAGCGGCATGAACAGCGCCTTGCCCTTGACGCCGGTCCGCTCGCGGATCGTCGTCGTCCAGGCCTTCCAGGTTTCGGGTCCGTAGGGTTCGGACGGAAGGGTGTCGAGGGCCGCCGCCGTCACGGCGGCGTCTGCGATCACCGGTGTCACCGGCCCGGCCACCACCCCCCACCAGTCCCGGACCTCGTCGATCCTGTGCAGGTTGGCCCGCACCGCGAGCCACAGCGGCTCGGCGGCCGCGGCCGGGATGCCGAGCGCGTCCAGGCGCTCGGCGGCGTCGGCGAAGGGCATCGCGTGCAGGATGCGGGCGTTGAGCCCGTCGAGCTCGTGCGGGTCGAACTTGGCCGGCGCCCGCGAGATGTGGGCGAGGTCGACGAGGCCGGCGAGCTCGTCCAGCGTCGCGACGGCGCGGACCGCCTCCGCCGATCCGGTCAGCACGGCGAGCGAGCGGACGGCGGCCGGCTCGTAGCCCGCCTCGCGCAAGGACCGCAGCGAGAGGTGGCCGAGGCGCTTGGAAAGCCCCTCCCCGTCCGCCGTGGTCAGCAGGTTGTGGTGGCCGAAGATCGGCAGCGTCGCCGCCAGCGCCTCGAAGATCTGCACCTGAACGCCGGTGTTGGTGACGTGGTCTTCGCCGCGGATCACGTGGGTGACGCCGAGGTCGGCGTCGTCGACCACCGAGGGCAGCGTGTAGAGGTAGCTGCCGTCGGCCCGCACCAGCACCGGGTCCGAGAGCGACGCGCAGTCGACATGGGCCTCGCCGCGGACGAGGTCGTCCCAGGCGACGACGCGCGGCTCGAGCTTGAAGCGCCAATGCGGGATGCGGCCCGCGGCCTCCATCGCCGCCCGCTCGTTGGCGGTGAGGGCGAGCGCGGCGCGGTCGTAGATCGGCGGCAGGCCGCGGCCGAGCTGGCGCTTGCGCCGCCGCTCCAGCTCCTCCGACGTCTCGTAGCAGGGATAGAGCCGGCCGAGCGCCTTCAACCTGTCGGCGGCCGCGTCGTAGATCGCGGTCCGGTCGGATTGGCGGGCGCGTAGATCCGGCACGATGCCGAGCCAGGCGAGGTCGGTCTCGATCGCCTCGGCGAAGGCCTCGGTCGAGCGTTCGCGGTCGGTGTCGTCCAGCCGGAGCAGGAAGCGGCCGCCGCGCGCGCGGGCGAACAGCGCGTTCAGCAGCGCCGGGCGCGCATTGCCGATGTGGAGGAAGCCGGTCGGAGACGGCGCGAAGCGGACGAGAGGAGCCATGCTGGGCTCATAACCCCCAATCGACCCGCTCGGCCACAGCCCGTCGGACGGAGGGAGCCGCACGCCCCGCGAGGACCGACGGAAACGCGCGCCGGGTTTCGCGGTTGAAGACCTGTGTCGTTCGACCGGCTGCGCGCAGCGCGGCGTCCACTATCCAGGGAGATCACCCTCCGATGCGATCGATCCTCCTCGCCACCCTCGTCGCCGCGGCGACGCCGGCCTCCGCCCAGAGCAACGCGCCGGCACCGATCCGCCAGCCGAACCCGCCTCAGCAGGTCGCGCCGGGCACGCCGCCGGGCACCGTCGCGGTTCCGGGTGGCGCCACGAACAGCGGCTCCGGGGCCGGCGCCGTGGTCGCGCCGACCGGCACCGGCGCGGCGACGGTCACGACGGATTCCGCGGCGGGCGGCAACGCCGACCAGCCCGAGCGCGGCGTTCCCCAGATGGGCCGCGGCGGCGGCGGCAACGCCGGCGGCCAGTAGGTCGCGAGGCGGTTTTCCAATCGGAGCCGGCGCGGCCGTCGACATTGGTGGGCGGTTGCGCCGGTTCTGCAGCTTGACGCCGCCGCCTACCCCGCCCTAGAAGGCCCTCGTCCCGGGATCGAAGGCGCCAGCGCCGGTCGCCCCGGTCGCGGCGACTGCGTGTCGACGCGCGGTACGGACGGTTAGCACAGCGGTAGTGCGTTCCCTTCACACGGGAAAGGTCGCAGGTTCGATCCCTGCACCGTCCACCATTCTCTCCCGCATCGCCATCGCGGCATCGTTCGACGCTCGGCGAGCGTCCGCACGTGCTAGTCCGAGCGCTCGGAATCGCCGTGAGCCGCATCGCTTCCCCGCAGAGGAGGGAGCAAGCCGGCCAGGGTCAGTTGTTCGCAGTCCGGAACGTGTCGCAGGACTTCGTCTGGCCACTCTTGTAGCCGTTCATGAACCAGCGCTGGCGCTGCTCGGACGAGCCGTGGGTGAACGAATCCGGCACGGCGTAGCCTTGGCTCTGCTTCTGCAGCTTGTCGTCGCCGATCGCGCTCGCCGCATTCATCGCCTCGTCGATGTCGCCCTGCTCGAGCGCGTTGTACTTGTCGTTGGAGTTCTTGGCCCAGACGCCAGCAAGGCAGTCGGCCATCAGCTCGATCCGCACGGAAAGCGCGTTGGCGTCTCGCTTCGAGGACGCCTGCTGCTGCCGGGCCTGAACCTTGCCGAGAATGCCGAGGACGTCCTGCACGTGGTGGCCGACCTCGTGAGCGATGACGTAGGCGTAGGCGAAGTCGCCCTTCACGCCGAACTTCTGCTCCATCTCCTTGAAGAAGCCCGTGTCGAGATAGACCTTCTTGTCGAGCGGGCAGTAGAACGGGCCCATCGCGGCCTGGGCCGAGCCGCAGCCGCTGCGGGTGCCGCCGGTGTAGAGCACCATCGTCGTCGGGGTGTACTGCTTGCCGGTCTGGTTCGGCAGGATCTGGCTCCACACGTCCTCCGTGTTGCCGAGGATCTTGGAGGCGAAGCGGCCGCTGTCGTCGGTCGGCGCGGTCTTGCGGCGCGTCTGGGTCTGCGGATCGGCCGGCTCCTCGCGCTGGCTGCCGCCGCCACGGGTGATCTGCTCGGCGCCCCCCATCAGGATCGCCGGGTTAATGCCCGTGACCCAGCTGATGATCAGGATGACGACGATCGCGCCGATGCCGAGGCCGCCAGCGCCGCCGCCCGGGAAGCCTATCCCGCCACCGCCGCCCTCGCCGCGACGATCCTCGACGTTGTCCGAACTCCGAAAATCGTCCCAGCGCATGGTCTCGACCGCCACTCGTTCTCACGACGCCGTTATCGCGAGTCGCAGGGTAATGACACAGGCCGAAGGACGGTTCCGCCGGAACGGTCAAGCTTTTCCGTCGAGCGCGGTGCGCAGCAGCCGGAAATCGCGCCAGGCGAGCCGCTTCTGCATCGGCTGCCGCAGCAGGTAGGCCGGGTGCAGGGTGGCGAGGGCCCGCACGGTGCGGTGAGGCATCGCGTAGGGGTAGAACCGCCCGCGCGCCTTCAGGATGCCGTCCTTGGTGCCGGTGATCGCCTTCGTGGCCGGGCTGCCGAGGCAGACGATGATGTCGGGGTCGGCCAGCTCGATCTGGCGCTCCAGGAACGGCCGGCACACGGCCAGTTCCTGGATCGTCGGCTCGCGGTTGCCCGGCGGACGCCACGGCACCACGTTGGCGACGTAGGCCTTGGTTCGGTCGAGGCCGATCGCCGCCATCATCCGGTCGAGCAGCTGGCCCGAGCGGCCCATGAACGGCTTGCCGATGCGGTCCTCGTCGGCGCCGGGCGCCTCGCCGATGAACATCAGCTTCGCGGCCGGATTGCCGTCGGCGAAGACGAGGTTCTTCGCGGTGAACTTCAGCGGGCAGGCGTCGAAGGTCGCCATCAACGCCTCGAGCTCCTCGAGCGTCCCGACATCCTTCGCCCGTGCCCGCGCATCGATCGCCGCATCCTCGGGCTTCGCCGATGCCGACTGCCCGTAGGTGCGCGCCGGAGCCTTCTCGGGCGCCGGCGGCGGATCGCCTCGCGGCGGCAGCTCGCGGCGCGGCGCTTCCGGCTGTTCCAGGCGCGGCGCGTCCACCTGCGCCTCGCGCACGGGCGCGCTGCGGCGCAGGGTCGGCGCCGGGGTGTCGGCTTCCCGGAAGCGGTCGTGCGGCGCCTCGTCGAGGGCGAGGTCGACGCCGCTCTCCACATGGAAATCGAGGTACGCGATCAGGTCGCGCTGTGCGTCCGCCGACGAGGTCATGAGTATCATGTGGGGCTTCGCACGCCTGTGGACAACGCGGCATTCCGGTCGGCGTCAGGCCGCGACGCTGCGCAACTTGGCCGCTCCCGCGCCCGATCCCCTGCCAGCAGCGGCTTGCCAACCTACATTGGAACGGGTTCAGAACGACGGCAACGGCGCATCGAACGATCGGACGGCGGAGACGCACGGTCCGCGCGCACGAACGAGACACGGCAGGAGACGACAGGCATGGCGCATCCCGAACGCGAGGGCATGGATTTCGACGTGGTCGTCGTCGGCGCGGGGCCGGCCGGGCTCGCCGCCGCCATCCGCCTGAAGCAGCACGCGCTCGAAAGCGGCGACGAGGTCAACGTGGTCGTCGTGGAGAAGGGCTCCGAGGTCGGCGCACACATCCTGTCGGGCGCCGTGATCGACCCGTCGGGCCTCGACGTCCTCGTGCCGGACTGGCGCGACGATCCCGAGCGGCCGCTGAAGACCGCGGTGGAGCGCGACGAGTTCCTGTTCCTGACCAAGAACAGCGGCGTCACCCTGCCGAACCTGTTCTTCCCCAAGTTCATGTCGAACCACGGCAACTTCGTCGGCTCGCTATCGAACGTGACCAAGTACCTCGGCGCGAAGGCCGAGGCGCTCGGCGTCGAGATCTATCCCGGCTTCCCGGCCTCCGAGGTGCTCTACGACGACCGGGGCGTCGTCGTCGGCGTCGCCACCGGCGACCTCGGCATCGCCAAGTCGGGCGAGCCGCGCGACGACTACACCCGCGGCATGGAGCTGCGCGGCAAGTACGTGATCTTCGGCGAGGGGGCGCGCGGCTCGCTGACCAAGACGGTGATCGACCGGTTCCAGCTCAACTGGCACAGCGACCACCAGAAGTACGGGCTCGGCGTGAAGGAGCTGTGGCAGCTCGCGCCCGGCAAGTTCGAGCCGGGCCTGGTGCGGCACTCGATGGGCTGGCCGCTGCCGAACAAGGCCGGCGGTGGCTCGTGGCTCTACCACTTCGACGACCACCTGCTTTCGGTCGGCTTCGTCACGCACCTGAACTACGAGAACCCGACCCTGTCGCCGTTCGAGGAGTTCCAGCGCTTCAAGACCCACCCGATGATCCGCGAGGTGTTCGAGGGCGCCAAGCGCATCGGCTACGGCGCCCGCGCGATCATGGAAGGCGGCTGGCAATCGGTGCCGAAGCTCGTCTTCCCCGGCGGCTGCCTCGTCGGCGATTCCGCCGGCTTCGTGAACGTGCCGCGCATCAAGGGCTCGCACAATGCGGTGCTCTCCGGGATGCAGGCGGCCGACGCCATCGCCGCCGCGCTGAAGGCCGGGCGCCAGGGCGACGAGCTCACCGCCTACGATGCCGGCTGGCGCGCCAGCGCGATCGGCACCGACCTCAAGGCGGTCCGCAACGTCAAGCCGCTGTGGTCGCGCTACGGCACGCTCGCGGGCGTGGGCTTGGGCGGCCTCGACATGTGGTCCAACACCCTGCTGAACGCCTCGATCTTCGGCACGCTGAAGCACGGCAAGCCCGACTACGCCTGCACCAAGCCGATCTCCGAGGTGACGCCGATCGTCTACCCGAAGCCCGACGGCAAGCTCACCTTCGACCGGCTGTCCTCGGTTTACCTCTCGAACACCAACCACGAGGAGGACCAGCCGGCCCACCTTCAGGTCAAGGACATGGGCCTGCAGAAGACCTCCGAGCACGACGTGTTCGGCGGGCCCTCCGCGCGCTACTGCCCGGCGGGCGTCTACGAGTGGGTCGAGGATGCGGCCGCCGGCGACGGCGTGCGCTACCAGATCAACGCGCAGAACTGCGTCCACTGCAAGACCTGCGATATCAAGGACCCCAACCAGAACATCAACTGGGTGACGCCGGAGGGACCTGGCGGGCCGAACTACCCCAACATGTGATCGGATCAATCCGCCTCGTCCGCTCTGCGCGATCCACGTCGCGGGGAGCGGATCCATCCCGCGAACCCGCTTTGCGGGAACCGGACGCGCGAGCTGAAAGGGTCGTCCGTCGGGGCCTGGAACGATCGAATCGCGGCGGGTCCGGCGGCGTCCGGCGGTCGGGCCCGCGCCATCCTTTCGCCTTGCGGGCATGGCGGGAAGAGTCCAGTGTCCCCGCCGAATTCGGCGCCGCCTGGCCGCGATGGGCAGGCGCCCGCAGGAGCCGTGAACGGTGCCCATGACCGATGTCCGTCCCCGCCGCACCCGCACGGTGCTCGCCCTGACGCTCGCCGCGAGCGTCTCGCTCGGCGGGCAAGCGTTCGCGATGCAGCCGCGCGAATCCAGCCCGATGTCGGAGTACGAGCCGGCGGAGTCGCTCGAGGGCAACTTCCTCTCAGCCTACATCGCCGGGGCCTCCCGCGACACCGCGGCGGCGGCGAGCTTCTACCGCGAGGCGGTGAAGGCCGATCCGCGCAACACCGATCTGCTCGAGCGGGCCTTCGTCTCGCTGCTCGCCGACGGCGCCCTGCCCGACGCGTTCCGCGCGGCCGAGCGCCTCGTCAACCGCGACTCGACCAACGGGCTGGCGCAGCTGTCGCTCGGCGTGCGCCAGATCAAGGCCGGCCAGTGGGCCGCCGCCCGCCAGAATTTTTCGCGCAGCGGGCGCGGGGCCGCCGCCGACCTCACCGCGACGCTCCTCACCGCCTGGGCCTATGCGGGTGCCGGCGACGGCAAGCGCGCCCTCGAGACCGTGAGCAAGCTCAAGGGCGAGCGCTACTACAACACCTTCCGCGACTATCATGCCGGTCTGATCGCCAGCGTCACCGGCGACCAGGCCGAGGCGGAGCGCCGCCTCAAGGCGGCCTACGACGCCGACAAGAACACCCTGCGCATCGTCGACGCCTACGCGCGGTTCGAGGCCAATGCCGGCCGCACCGACCTCGCGATCCTGGCCTATACCGACTTCGACGCGCTGATGCCGCGCCACCCGATCGTGCGCGACGCCCTCGACAAGCTGAAGGCCGGCAAGCCGCTCGCCCGCCTCGTCACCACGGCGCAGGAAGGCGCCGGCGAGGTACTGTACGGGCTCGGCTCGGCCGGCTCGACGCAGGGCGACGAGCTGCCGGCGGTGGTCTACCTCCGGCTCGCCCTCTACCTCGCCCCCGAGCATGCGCTGGCGCGCCTGACGCTCGCCGACACCCTCGACCGGATGAAGCAGCCGGAGAAGGCGAACGAGGCCTACGCCCAGATCCCGGCGACCTCGCCGCTGAAGCTCAACGCCGACATCCAGATCGGCCTCAACCTCGAGCAGGCCGGCAAGGGCGATGAGGCGCTGCAGTACCTCGACGCCGCGATGAAGGCGCATCCCGACGACATCGACGTCATCACCGCGCTCGGCAACGTGCAGCGCTCGCGCAAGAAGTACGAGGAGGCGGCCGAGACCTACAGCCGCGCGATCGCGCTCATCGGCGACCGGCCGCAGGCGAACTTCTGGACGACCTACTATTTCCGCGGCACCGCCTACGAGCGCGCCAAGCAATGGCCGAAGGCCGAGGCCGACCTGAAGAAGGCCCTGGAGCTCGTGCCGGCGAGCCAGCCGGCGGCGAAGGCGCAGGTGCTGAACTATCTCGGCTATTCCTGGGTCGATCAGAAGATCAACATCGACGACGCCTTCAAGCTGCTCAAGCAGGCGGCCGACGCCAGCCCGCGCGACGGCATGATCGTCGACAGCCTCGGCTGGGCCTATTTCCGCCTCGGGCGCTGGGACGACGCGGTGCGCGAGCTCGAGAAGGCCGTGGAGCTGAAGCCGGGCGACCCGACCATCAACGACCACCTCGGCGACGCCTACTGGCGCTCTGGCCGGCGCCTCGAAGGCAAGTTCCAGTGGCAGCACGCCAAGGACCTGAACCCCGAGCCCGACGACCTCGTGCAGATCAACGAGAAGCTGAAGAACGGCCTGCCCGATACCGACAAGCCGACCGCCACGGCGGAGAACCCGCCGGCGCCGGTGGCCGCGCCGCACAACGCCGAGAACCCGGAACTGCCGAAGGGCGCCCCGGCCCCGAGCGAGGCGCCGGGCTCGGCCGACAAGAAGAGCGGCGGCTGAAGCAGGCTTATCGACGCGGGACCGGGTTCGACGCGGTCCCGCCGACTTCGGCTTCGATCGCGAAATGCTCTTCGAGGGATACGATCAGCCCATCGATCGCTGCCAGTGCGTCCTCGACGCGGTCGGATGACGGGGTCGCCGGAACACGCCCTGTCGGTGTCCCGTAGCGATAGCTGGTCGCGTAGGCTTCCAGGAACGTGATCGCTGCGAGCGCCCGGCGATCCGGGTTTTCCTCCGGGATCTTCCGAACGATGGTATCGAGCTGGTGGGCGTCCTTCCGCTCGATGTGGATGCCCTCGGCCGTGGCGACGGCCGTGATCAGGTGTTCGGCGGCCTGCGACGCCAAGTAGGCAGCGTTCCGCGACTCGGCCTTCAGCAGGATGCGAGCATCCTTCGCACAATCGCGGGCAAGCTCGAGGCAGGTCGCGATCCTACGCCCCTTGGACATCGAGTCTCAGGCCTTCGCGGGCGAGGGCATAGCTCAGCGTATTCGGGACGCCCCAGCTTTCGGCCAGCTCGCTTTCGCGGGCGGCCAGGATCGTGGCGGAGATGCCGGCTTCGCGGCCGATCGACCACCCGATGATGGGATCGAGCGCATCGTCGGAAACATCGTCCGGCACCGCGACGACGAGGTCCCAATCGCTGTCGGCACGATGATCGCCGCGGGCCCTGCTCCCGAACAGCCAGATCGCCCGCGGTCGCATGCGGGTGCGGATCGCCGCGATCAACGTGGCGAGGTCGTCCGGCAGCGGATCGGCGTAGTTGGATCGGGACACCGTGCGATCCTAGGCCGGCCTTGGCGGGCCGACAATGCCGGGCGTACGCCTGCGGGTTGCCGCGCTGGCGCCCGCCTCGTATGGCCTGCCGCTCCAAGTCATCGCCCCGACGAGAGCCCGTGCCCCTGCTCACCACCCGCGCCCCGGCGAAGATCAACCTGACCCTGCACGTGCTCGGGCGTCGCCTCGGCGACGGCTATCACGTGCTGGAAAGCCTCGTGGCGTTCGCCGGCGTCGGCGATGCGCTGACGCTGGATCCCGGCCCGGAGCTGTCGCTCTCTGTGAGCGGCCCCACCGCGGGACCGGCCGGCCCGACCGGCGACAACCTCGTCGTGCGGGCGGCCCGGCACCTCGCGGAGGCGGTGCCGGATCTCAGGCTCGGCGCGTTCGATCTCGTCAAGCGGCTGCCGGTGGCGGCGGGGATCGGCGGAGGGTCGTCGGATGCAGCCGCGGCGCTGCGCCTGCTCGCGGAGCTGAACGGCCTGCCCCTCGACCATCCGGCGGTGGTCGCCGCCGCACGGGCCACCGGGGCCGACGTGCCGGTCTGCCTTGATCCGCGGGCCCGCATGATGCGCGGCGCCGGCGAGGAGATCGGCCCGGCGCTCGGGATGCAGCCGTTCCCGGCGGTGCTGATCAACCCCGGCGTGCCGGTGCCGACGGCACCGGTGTTCAAGGCGCTCGGCCTCCGGGTCGGCGACCGCTTGAACGGCGCGCCCCATCCCGAGATCGGCCCGGGATCCGGGGTCGAGGCTCTGGTCGCGGCGATCGGGCCGGCGCGCAACGACCTCGAGGCCCCGGCGCTGACCGTGGCGCCGGCGATCGGCACCGCGCTCGCGGCGCTCCGCACCCAGGCGGGCTGCCGGCTTGCGCGGATGTCGGGTTCGGGCGCGACGGTGTTCGCGGTCTTCGCCGATCGTCATTCGGCGTCGCGGGCCGCGCGCGCGATCGGTTCGACGCAGCCGACGTGGTGGACGGTCGCGACCTACCTGCGCTGACGGACGGGCGGAGGCGTCGAGAGGATCTGTGGAGTGGTTCGAGGGCCGCCGCGTGCGGATCAGTGGACGCGCGAAACGCAGAAATCCACGACCTGCAGCAGCGCCGACTTCATCGGGCTTTCGGGGAAGGGATCGAGCGCATCCCGTGCGAGCGTGCCGTAGTCGCGCGCGCGGGCGACCGTCTCCTCGAGGGCGTGGTGGCGCCGCAGGATCGCGTGCGCGGTCTCGAGATCGCCGTCTTCCAGCGCACCCTGCTCCAGAGTCCGGCGCCAGAAGGCGCGTTCCTCCTCGGTGCCGCGGCGGACGGCGAGCACGATCGGCAGGGTGATCTTGCCTTCGCGAAAATCGTCGCCGACGTTCTTGCCGAGCGCTGCGCTGGTGCCGCCGTAGTCGAGCACGTCGTCGATGAGCTGAAAGGCGATGCCGAGGTTCATGCCGTAGGCGCGGCAGGCCTCCTGCTCGGCGACCGGGCGCCCGGCGAGGACCGGACCGACCTCGCAGGCGGCGGCGAACAGCTCCGCGGTCTTGGCACGGATCACCGCGAGGTACGCGTCCTCCGAGGTGCCGGTGTTCTTGGCGGCGGTGAGCTGCATGACCTCGCCCTCGGCGATCACCGTGGCGGCGGCCGAGAGGATGTCGAGGGCGCGCAGGGAGCCGACCTCGACCATCATCCGGAACGCTTGCCCAAGCAGGAAGTCGCCGACGAGCACGCTCGCCTCGTTGCCCCACTTGATCCGCGCGGCGACCCGGCCGCGGCGCATGTCGCTGCCGTCCACCACGTCGTCGTGCAGCAGGGTCGCGGTGTGCATGAACTCGACGCTGGCGGCGAGCTTCACGTCCCCGTCGTGGCCGGAATAGCCGCAGAGGTCGGCGCTCGCCAGGGTCAGGATCGGGCGCAGGCGCTTGCCGCCGGAATCGATCAGATGGTTGGCGACCTCGGGGATCATTGCCACGTCGGAACCGGTGCGCGACAGGATCTGGGCGTTCACCCGCTCCATGCCGCCCGACACCAGGGCCACGAGGTCGGCGAGGCTCGCTTCCGCGTCGGGGCGGCCTTCTTCGATGGAAACGACGACACCCAAGGTCCGATGCCTCCAGACCGATTTCGACTGCAGCGCGCGATGCGCCACCCCTTCGCATGCGCTTGAGGGCACCGCAACATGCGTCCGCGAAACCGGATATGGTGCCGGCGCACGCCAGCGCGCACGCGACGAAAGCGCCCTCCACCGCGAACAGGGTTGTGATGACCGAGCTGATCCGCACCAACGACATCGTCCTGATCGGCTTCGCGCAATCGCTGCTCGAAGGCGCCGACATCCCGGTGCTCGTCGCCGACAACCACATGAGCCTGATGGAGGGCTCGATCGGCGCCTTCCCCCGGCGCCTGCTGGTGCCCGGCGATCATGCCGCGCAGGCGCGCCGGCTCCTGCGCGACGCCGGGCTCGCGCACGAGCTTCGCGACGCGAACCCCTGATCATGGCCGAGGTGCCGGACGACTTTCTCGGCGGAACCCTGCGCCTGCTGCAGCCGCCGCGCGGAAGCCATCGAGCCGGGAGCGACGCGGTTCTGCTGGCGCGGTGGATCGAGCCGAAGCCGGGCGACGTCGTCTGCGACGTCGGGGCCGGGACGGGGGCGGTCGGGCTCGCCGTCGGCATCCGCGCACCCGGCAGCCGCATCGTGCTGGTCGAGCGCGCGCCCGAGATCGCCGCGCTGGCGCGCCGGAACGCCGAGCTGAACGCGATGGCCGACCGGGTGACGGTGGTCGAGGCCGACGTGCTCGCCTCCGGTGCCGATCGCCGCAGCGCCGGCCTCGCACCGGGTTGCGCCGACATCGTGCTCACCAACCCGCCGTTCTTCGAGGCGGGACGTCACCGCCCGTCGCCGGACGCGGGCAAGGCCGCCGCCCACGACTTCTCTGTGGGCGGGTTGGAGCGCTGGATCCGGACCTGCACCGACCTGCTTCGACCGGACGGTCGGCTCGGGTTGATCCACCGGGCCGACGCCCTGCCGCTTTGCCTCGAAGCCCTGCGCAACCGGTTCGGCGGCGTCGCGATCCGTCCGGTCCACGCCCGCGCCGAGCGTCCGGCGATCCGCATCCTCGTCCGCGCGACCAAGGGAAGCCGTGCCGCGCTCGAATTGCATCCGCCGCTCGTCCTGCAGGGGGCGGACGGCGGCTTCACCGCCGAGGCGGACGCCCTGCACCGTGGCCGGCCCTGGCCGGCGTGAAGGTGCATGCGGGGCAAATCATCCGCGACGCGTGAAAAGAGGGGGGCGTCCCGGACGCCCCCCTCGCAAAACCTCAGTAGAACCGCAGCCGGCGATGATGACCGTGATGGTGGTGGTGATGATGCCGGCGCCAGTGATGGTGACGGTGCCAGCGGTGATGCCGGTGCCAGCGATGGTGGCGATGCCAATGGCGGCGGCCGTGCCAGCGGGCATTCTGCACCAGCGGCGCGGCATCGTTCTGCGCGGCGGTGATCGGCACCGTCATCGGGGCGGCCTTCGCCGAGAGGCTCAGGCCCGTCGCGCCTCCGAGCAGCGCGAGCACGACCATCAGAAATCTCCAGGATCGCATCGAGACGTCCTCTCCTTGCCTGTGGGACGGGCGAGGGGTCGGGCCCCGCCCGGGCGGAGAACGCTCCGCCGCGCCGGAAACGGCGGCCGGCGCGATTCGGTTCGATCGGCAGGCCGCGAAACGACGCGCCCTGCTCCGCAAGCCTTGCCGTGGGGCCGGCGATGACCACCTCCCCCGACGCGGGCCTTCTCCCACCATCGGATCTCCATGTCCTTCGCCGTTCCGGATTTCGTGCGTGCGCTCCTGCCGGCGCGCTTTCGCAAGACGCGGCCGCGCGTCGCCGTGGTGCGCCTGAACGGCGCGATCGGCGCGGTCTCGCCGCTGCGCCCGGGCCTCTCGATCGCCACGGTGGCGGGCAGCCTGGAGCGCGCCTTCGCGGTGCCGGGCGCGGTCGCCGTGGCGATCGTGATCAACTCGCCGGGCGGCGCGCCGGCGCAATCCCACCTGATCCACCGGCGCATCCGGGATCTCGCCGTGGAGAAGAACCTGCCGGTCTACGCCTTCGTCGAGGACGTGGCGGCGTCGGGCGGCTACATGATCGCCTGCGCGGCCGACACCATCGTCGCCGACCCGACCTCGGTGGTCGGCTCGATCGGTGTCGTCTCGGCCGGCTTCGGGTTCGACAAGCTGCTCGCACGCATCGGCGTCGAGCGCCGCGTCCACACCCAGGGCGACGCCAAGGCGATGCTCGATCCGTTCCGGCCGGAGGACCCGGCCGACGTCGAGCGCCTGCTGCGCATCCAGGCCGACGTGCAGGACCTGTTCACCGGTCTCGTCACGACGCGTCGCCCGACGTTGAGGTCCGGCGAGAACCTGTTCACGGGGGCGATCTGGACGGGACGGCAGGCTCTCGAGCTCGGGCTCGTCGACGCGATCGGCGACATCCGCTCGACGCTGCGCGCCCGATTCGGGGAGGGCGTCGACCTGAGGCTGATCGCCGAGGCGAAGGGGTCGTTCGTCGCCCGCCTGCTGCGCCGCGGGGCGCCGGGCGGGATCGGCTTGGCCGACGAGGCCATCGCCGCGATCGAGGAGCGTGCGGCCTGGGCGCGTTACGGCCTGTGAGGCGACGTCGCGCGCAGGCCGCCAGGCCGTCACACGACGGCGCGCTCAGCGTGCGAGGCAGGCGGCGTCCGGCGTGCCGTACCCGCTGTAGACCACCCGCACCTTGCGGGTGCAGCCCTCGGCCTTGACGGCCGGCGCGGCGACGGGCGCCACCTCGACCGGCACCACTGCGACCGGCACGGCCACCGCCGAGACGTCGTCCACGGTGGCCAGCGCGCTGCTGGCGCTCATCACCAGCGGTGTCGCGACGAGCGAGGCGGCGACGAGGACCGCGAAGACGGTGACGTTCTTCTTGGCGAGGCTGCGCATGACTGTTGTTCCGTCGCGTTCGGCCGGGGCGGGCGGCCGATATCCCAGTGTTGGGCAATAAACTTGGCCGTCGCGATACGGTTCCGCTTGTCTGCCGAAATTGCGCCGCAATCGGTGTGCGCCCGCACCCGCGCCGGCGTCGCGGTTGCCCAATGCGGTCGCCCGCGCTTAAACGCTGCCGCCTCCCCTGCCCGACGACGAAGAAGCGCCCATGCCGAGCGATGCCGATCTCAGCCCGAAAACGTCGTTCCAGGGCCTGATCCTGACCCTGCAGCGCTTCTGGGCCGCCAAGGGCTGCGTGATCCTGCAGCCCTACGACATGGAGGTCGGGGCGGGCACGTTCCACCCGGCGACGACGCTGCGCGCGCTCGGCCCGAAGCCTTGGAAGGCCGCCTACGTCCAGCCCTCGCGCCGGCCGAAGGACGGGCGCTACGGCGAGAACCCGAACCGGCTGCAGCACTACTACCAGTTCCAGGTCATCCTGAAGCCGAACCCCGAGAACCTGCAGGAGCTCTACCTCGAATCGCTCGCCGCGATCGGCGTCGATCTCGCCCTGCACGACATCCGCTTCGTCGAGGACGACTGGGAAAGCCCCACGCTGGGTGCCTGGGGTCTCGGCTGGGAATGCTGGTGCGACGGCATGGAGGTGAGCCAGTTCACCTACTTCCAGCAGGTCGCCGGCCTCGAATGCGCACCGGTCGCGGGCGAGCTGACCTACGGGCTGGAGCGCCTGGCGATGTACGTGCAGGGCGTGGAGAACGTCTACGATCTGAACTTCAACGGCGGCGTCGGCGCGGACAGGGTGAGCTACGGCGACGTATTCCTGCAGGCCGAGCAGGAATATTCGCGGCACAACTTCGAGGCGGCCGACACGGCGATGCTGTTCCGCCAGTTCGCCGATTCCGAGAAGGCCTGCCGCCTCTACCTCGACGCCGGCGCTCCCGAGCGCGCTGGCGCGCGCCACCGCATGGTTCAGCCGGCCTACGACCAGTGCATCAAGGCGAGCCACGTCTTCAACCTGCTCGACGCCCGCGGCGTGATCTCGGTGACCGAGCGCCAGAGCTACATCCTGCGGGTGCGTGAGCTGGCCAAGGCCTGCGGCGCGGCCTGGCTGCTGACGGAGGCCGGCGGCGCGCCGGCGGCGGCATGAACCGGTTCGCGTTCGCCGCCCTGGCCTTGCTCGCCCTCGGCGCTGCTCCGGCCTTCGCCCAGTCCGCCACCGACCCGGTCGAGACCGTGCGCGCGTTCTACGCCAAGGACGATATCGGCGCGGTCGGCTTCTATGCGGCGCGCCTGCGCTCGCTCTACGAGCGGGACCGGCGCGAGGCCGGAAACGAGGTCGGCCGACTGGATTTCGCCTTCTACGTGAACGGGCAGGACACCGAGGCGAACTGGGAGAAGACCTTGAAGCTCACCATGCTCGCATCCGACGACGCGCGTGCGGAGGTGCAGGCGACCTTCCACAACGGCACGCCGCAGGACCTGCGCTACGATCTCGTGCGCGAGAACGGGCGCTGGCTGATCGCCGACGTGCGCTCGACGACGGCGCAAATCTGGGACCTCGTGACGATCCTTTCTGCGAAGCTGCCCTAGCCCGAGCGCGACGCGCAGATCGGCGGCGGCATCCCGCGCCTCTCCGCACGCTCCGTCTCGACGGACGCGGAGCGGGCGTCTATTCCCGCGGCCATGCCCGATTTGCTGCTCGAACTCCGCTCCGAAGAAATCCCGGCCCGCATGCAGCGGCGCGCGGCCGAGGATCTGAAGAAGCTCGTCACCGACGCTTTGGTTGAGCGCGGCTTCCTCTACGACGGCGCGAAGGCCTTTGCGACCCCGCGCAGGCTGGCGCTCCACGTCGCCGGCTTGCCCGCGCGCGGCGAGGCTTTGCGCGAGGAGCGGCGCGGACCGAAGGTCGGCGCGCCGGACGCCGCGGTGCAGGGCTTCCTGCGCGGCGCCGGGCTGACGAGCCTCGACCAGGCGCGGACGATCATCGACCCGAAGAAGGGCGAGTTCTACCTCGCGGTGATCGAGAAGCCCGGCCGCGAGACGCTGGACGTGCTGGCCGACATCCTGCCGGCGATCATCAAGAGCTTCCCCTGGCCGAAATCCATGCGCTGGGGGGCGGCCTCGGCGCAGGCGGGCGCCCTGCGCTGGGTGCGCCCGCTGCAATCGATCGTCGCGACCTTCGGCCCGGAGACCGAGACGCCGGACCTGGTGCCGTTCGAGGTCGGCGGCATCACGTCGGGCACCACCACCTACGGCCACCGCTTCCTGGCGCCCGGCGCGATCGAGGTCCGTCGCTTCGACGACTACGTCCGGAGCCTGGAGCGCGCCAAGGTCGTGCTCGATGCGGATCGCCGCAAGGACATCATCCTGCACGACGCCCGCGACCTCGCCTTCGCCCGCGGCCTCGAGCTCGTGGAGGACGAGGGCCTGCTGGAGGAGGTCGCAGGCCTCGTCGAATGGCCGGTGGTGCTGATGGGCACCTTCGACCAAAGCTTCCTCGACATCCCGGGCGAGGCGGTGCGCGCCACCATCCGCGCCAACCAGAAATGCTTCGTCGTGCGCGACGCCGGCGGCGCGCTGGCGCCGGCCTTCGTCCTGGTCTCGAACCTCGTCGCCACGGACGGCGGCGCCGCGATCACCGCGGGCAACGAGCGCGTGGTCCGCGCCCGGCTCTCGGACGCGAAGTTCTTCTGGGAGACCGACAAGGCGATCCGCCTCGCGGACCGCCTGCCGAAGCTCGACACCATCGTGTTTCACGAAAAGCTCGGGACGCAGGGCGAGCGGGTGCAGCGCATCGCGGCGCTCGCGCGTGAGCTTGCCTCCCTCGTCGGCGCCGATGCCGACCTCGCCGAGCGCGCCGCGCGGCTCGCCAAGGCGGACCTCGTCACCGAGATGGTCGGCGAGTTTCCCGAGCTGCAGGGCTTGATGGGCGCCCGCTACGCCGCGCTCCAGGGCGAGAACCCAAGCGTCTGTGCCGCGATCGAGGAGCACTACAAGCCGGTCGGGCCGAGCGACCGCGTGCCGACCGATCCGGTCTCGGTGGCGGTGGCGCTCGCCGACAAGCTCGACACGCTGGTGGGCTTCTGGGCGATCGACGAGAAGCCGACCGGGAGCAAGGACCCGTACGCGCTGCGGCGGGCGGCTTTGGGGGTGATCCGGACCACGCTGGAGCGGTCCCTGCGGCTGCCGCTTTCGAGCGTCGCCAACCGACAGTTCGCCATCGCGGAAACCCGCGGCGCGCCGGCCGCCTCCGCCGAGCCCGCAAGCATCCGCGAGGACGATCTCGGCTCGGCCGGCTTCCATTTCTCCGCAATCGTCGAGACCGACGGCGAGGCCGACCGAAGCCCGTCGGCCCAGCGCGTCGCCGACCTGCTGGCCTTCTTCGCCGACCGCCTCAAGGTCTACCTGCGCGACAAGGGCGCCCGCCACGACCTGATCGATGCGGTCTTCGCGCTGCCCGGACAGGACGACCTGCTGATGGTGGTCCGCCGCGTCGAGGCGCTCGGCGCCTTCCTCGACACCGAGGACGGCAGGAACCTGCTCGCCGGCGTCAAGCGCGCCTCGAACATCCTGCGCATCGAGGAAAAGAAGGACGGCCGCGCCTACGATGCCGAGCCCGATGCCGTGCTCGCCGCCGCCGGTCAGCCCGAGGAGCGGGCGCTGGCCGAGGCTTTGGCGACGGCGCGGGCCGAGGCCTCGGCGGCGGTCGCGAAGGAGGATTTTGCCGGCGCGATGCGGGCGCTCTCGCACCTGCGCGCCCCGCTGGACGCCTTCTTCGAGCACGTCACCGTCAACGCCGACGACGCGGCGCTTCGCGAGAACCGCCTCGCCCTCCTCAACGCGCTGCGCGCCGCAACCCGCGAAGTCGCAGACTTCTCGGCGATCGTGGGGTGAACCGCGGGTCCCTTCTCCCAGGGGGAGAAGGGCAGGACGATCTACACTTCCGATAGGATGAAGCGCGGGTCCCCTCTCCCGTCCGGGAGAGGGACAGGGTGAGGGATGCGCCTTCTCCGGATGAACCTGTCCCCTCACCCCAATCCACTCCCGAACGGGAAAGGGAGTGCGTCGCGCATCCGCGAGATCGCGTCGGCGTGTGAGGTCAGGTCATGGCATGCCGAACCCGACGCAGCGTGCGAAGAGTTTGCGGGCGGCGCAGACCGGTGCGGAGGCACGGCTCTGGCGCATCCTCCGCAATCGGCAGCTGAACGGGCGCAAGTTCCGGCGGCAATGGCCGATCGATCGCTACGTCGTCGATTTCGCCTGCATTGAGGCGAAGCGCGTCGTCGAGGTCGTGGGTGCGACGCATGGATCGCAGGCCGCGATCGCGTCCGATGCCGATCGGACCGAATGGCTCGGACGATGCGGGTTCGAGGTCGTCCGCATCGCCAACGCCGAGATCGACGAAAACCTCGACGGCGTCCGCGAGACGATCCTCGCCGTGATCGAGCGGCGCGATGTCCTCTGACGCGCCGCCTCAGAACCAACCCTTGATACGGAACACCACGATCGGGATGATCGCGCTCGCGAGGATCAGGCTGAGCGCGTAGGGATAGCCGTAGGCCCAATCCAGCTCGGGCATGTGCTTGAAGTTCATCCCGTACATCGAGGCGATCAGCGTCGGCGGGACGCCGACCACCGAGACGACGGTGAGGACGCGGAAGACGTTGTTCTGCTCGATGTTGATCAGGCCCAAGGCCGCGTCGAGGAGGAACTGGACGTTCTCCGAGAGCCGGGTCTCGAACTCGTCGAGGGATTCGATGTCCCGGCGGATCGTCTCGAAGCGCGCATCGGTCTCCTCCTGGGCCAGCACCTGCTCGCAGGCTCCGGCGACGAAGGGCACGATGCGCTCGAGGCCAAGCAGGCTCGCCCGGATCTTGCCGAGCACCTTCCCGCGGCGGGCGATGCCCCGCAGGATGCGCTTCAGCGCCAGGTCGCGGCGGCGCGGCGGAGCCTTCTCGTCGGATTTCGACGGTCGGGCGCGCACGTCGAAGTCGAAGATCCGCGTCGAGAGGCCGTCGAGCTCGGCGCCCATGTCCTCGAGCGCATCGGCGAGGCTGTCGACCAGCTCCTCCATCAGCAGCAGGAAGACCTCGATCCCGGTCTTGGCGACCTCCCCCTCGTCGATCCGCTTGCGCACCTCGGTGAAGGCGCGGAGCTCGTGGAAGCGCACGGTGACGAGGTGGTCCGGCGTCAGGACGAAGCCGAGCGGCTTGAGCAGCGAGTCGGTGCTCTCGAAGGTCACCATCGGCGTCGAGAGCGACAGGCCGTTCTTCAGCCGGCGCAGGCGGCTGGAGCTCTCGACCTCGGACAGCGCCTTGCGCGAGGGCACGCGGATGCCGGTGGCCTCCTCCACCGCCCGGGCCTCCTCGGGGGTCGGATCGTTGAGGTCGATCCACACGGTCTGGGTCGGGACGGCGGCGCGACCGCCGGTGTCGCTCGGCGCGAGCGCGCCCTCGGGGCCGTGCAGGCTGAGCATGAAAGGGAATTCCGTCGGCGCTTGCGATGAGGGAGAGAAACCCGGCGCGCGACGGCCGCCGCGGGGTGCGACAGACTTGACTCGCCAAGGGGCCGCCGCTATCTCGCCCGCAGCCTTGGCACTCATCTTCCACGAGTGCTAACGGCCAGGGTTGGACGCGGGTCTCCGCTGCATCAACGCCGATTTGCGAATTCAAACAAGAGGGCAGCTCATGAAGTTCCGTCCGCTGCACGACCGGGTCGTCGTCCGCCGCATCGAAGGCGAAGAGAAGACCAAGGGCGGCATCATCATCCCCGACACCGCCAAGGAGAAGCCGCAGGAAGGCGAGATCGTCGCCGTCGGCCCGGGCGCCCGCGACGAGGCCGGCCGCATCAACGCGCTCGACGTCAAGGCCGGCGACCGCGTCCTGTTCGGCAAGTGGTCGGGCACCGAGGTCAAGATCGACGGTCAGGATCTCCTGATCATGAAGGAATCCGACATCATGGGCGTCGTCGCCTGACGTCTTCGGACACCTGACGTAACCGCCCTTCGAGGCCCGCCCGGGTCTTGGGGCTTCTCCACCAACGAAAAGGAATCCTGCACATGGCAGCGAAAGACGTTCGTTTCTCCTCCGACGCGCGCGACAAGATGCTCCGCGGCGTCGACATCCTCGCGGATGCCGTCAAGGTGACGCTCGGCCCGAAGGGCCGCAACGTCGTGATCGAGAAGAGCTTCGGCGCGCCGCGCATCACCAAGGACGGCGTCACCGTCGCCAAGGAGATCGAGCTCTCCGACAAGTTCGAGAACATGGGCGCCCAGATGGTGCGCGAAGTGGCCTCGAAGACCAACGACATCGCCGGTGACGGCACCACCACCGCGACCGTCCTCGCCCAGGCGATCGTCCGCGAAGGCGCCAAGTACGTCGCCGCCGGCATGAACCCGATGGACCTGAAGCGCGGCATCGACCTCGCCACGGCCGCCGCGGTCAAGGACATCATCGCGCGCTCCAAGAAGGTCGCCTCGTCCGAGGAGGTCGCCCAGGTCGGCACGATCTCGTCGAACGGCGACAAGGAAATCGGCGAGATGATCGCCCACGCGATGCAGAAGGTCGGCAACGAGGGTGTCATCACCGTCGAGGAAGCCAAGACCGCCGAGACCGAGCTCGACGTCGTCGAGGGCATGCAGTTCGACCGCGGCTACCTGTCCCCGTACTTCATCACGAACGCGGAGAAGATGGTCGCCGAGCTCGAGGACCCCTACATCCTCATCCACGAGAAGAAGCTGTCGTCGCTCCAGGCGATGCTGCCGGTGCTCGAGGCCGTGGTGCAGACCGGCAAGCCGCTGGTCATCATCGCCGAGGACATCGAGGGCGAGGCGCTCGCCACCCTCGTGGTCAACAAGCTGCGCGGCGGCCTGAAGGTCGCGGCCGTGAAGGCGCCGGGCTTCGGCGATCGCCGCAAGGCGATGCTTGAGGACATCGCGATCCTCACGCAGGGCCAGATGATCGCCGAGGATCTCGGCATCAAGCTCGAGAACGTCACCCTGCCGATGCTCGGCCGCGCCAAGCGGATCCGCATCGAGAAGGAGACCACGACGATCATCGACGGTTCGGGCGAGAAGGCCGACATCGAGGCGCGCGTCGGGCAGATCAAGGCGCAGATCGAGGAGACCACCTCGGACTACGACCGTGAGAAGCTCCAGGAGCGCCTGGCCAAGCTCGCCGGCGGCGTCGCGGTCATCCGCGTCGGCGGCGCGACCGAGGTCGAGGTCAAGGAGAAGAAGGACCGCGTCGACGACGCGCTCAACGCCACCCGCGCTGCGGTGGAAGAGGGCATCGTGCCCGGCGGCGGCACCGCCCTGCTCCGCGCCAAGAAGGCGGTCGCCGCCCTCTCGAGCGACAACCCCGACGTCCAGGCCGGCATCAAGATCGTGCTGAAGGCGCTCGAGGCCCCGATCCGTCAGATCGCCCAGAACTCGGGCGTCGAGGGCTCCATCGTCGTCGGCAAGATCACCGACAACACCAGCTCCGAGTCCTACGGCTTCAACGCCCAGACGGAAGAGTACGTCGACATGATCCAGGCCGGCATCATCGACCCGGCCAAGGTCGTGCGCACCGCTCTGCAGGACGCGGCCTCGGTCGCCGGCCTGCTCGTCACCACCGAAGCCATGATCGCCGACTCTCCGAAGAAGGACAGCGGCGCCCCCATGGGCGGCGGCGGCGGCATGGGCGGCATGGGCGGCGGGATGGACTTCTAAGTCCGAGCCACCATTGCAACGTCGGAAGGGGGTCGCCGCGAGGCGGCCCCTTTTTTCGTTGCGCTTGGGCCCGGGTCGGCGCCGTCTTCCCGACGCTGTGAAACGATCGGCGAGCGGACGCTTGGACGACGAGGGGGCTCGGGCGGCTTCGGGGAAGCCTGCAGCAGATCTGTCTCGACCATTGGCCGCGCGCGCGGCCTCCCGCGGACATCCTGAGCGGGAGGCTCTGACGCGACGCGCTTCAAGCCTTTCAACCGGGAAGTCGACGAGAGCCGCGGCGGCGATACTGCAAAAAGGACGACAGGAGCGATCGACGACGCGCCGTGTCAGCCCGCCCGCTTTCCGCAGCGGACGTAGGATGCGGTGCCCTTGCCGCTCGTCCAGGTCAGGCGGTCGCCGTCGACGACGAGGCGGACCTGGGAGGACCAGCGCCGGCCGCGCTCGGCGCAGTCCGCGGCCATGGTCCAGGCGTTCCCGACGCGTCGGCCGTCGTGGAAGCTGCAGATCGTCCGCCCGGCACTGGCGCGCTCGGGCGTGATCGTCGCGGGGATGTAGCCGCGTCGGCGCGAGCGCTTGCCGCAGGCGGCCTCGGTCGGGCCCCAGGTCCCGACGTACTCGGCGCGCTCCACCCGCGGCGGCGGTGCGGGCACCGGAGCAGCGGCCGGTGCCGAGACCGCCGCGACGACCGGAGCCGGCGCTTCGACGACGCGCGGCACCTGTACCTCGGGCACCGGCGTCGCGGCCGCGACGGCGATGGTCTGCGGCAAGGGGGGGAAGCCGAAGGCGGGCACCTCCGGCGGGGCGGCGGCGGCCGGCCTGAACGGGAGATCTTCGCTGAGGAACGTCACGCTGTACCCGAACAGCGTGCCCCAGCCGGCGGCGAGCGCGACGAACAGCGCGACCCAGCGCTTCGAAACGGGACGGCCCGCTCCGCTGCTCTGTTCCGTCGGGTACGCCTCGAGCCCCGCCGCCATCGTCATCCCGCCCTCCCCTTCGTGGGCCGCACGCATCCGACGCCGAAATCTTCCGTGCGCCCGTCCGTCGCGACGCGGGAGCGATGTAGATGCCGAAGGTCCGCCGGGACGCCGCCTCGAAGATCCAGCGATTCGCAGACTGCGCACCGCGGGCGACGAAATCTTAACAAGTCTTGCGCGGCGCGAAATCCCTAAACGCGCGAATACGGCGCTGCGGCGGCGACGGATCGCAGGTGGGTCTTCGACGCGACACTTCCGACGTTGCATCGGTGCAATGGCGGGTGCGCCGATTCACTGCCATGCTCGCGCGCCGCTCCCTTCAGGGCGAGCCAACGAGGCGCCCGATTCCCAGCGATGAGATGCTTCGCCACGGCTCTTGTGATCGCCCTCGCGTCGGGGCCGGCCTCGGCGCAGACGCGGCAGGCGACACCGCGCATCGCCTGCGCGGACGTGATGGAGATGGTCAAGCGCGGCGGCGACGTGACGATCGCGGTCGGCGGCGCGCAGCCCGAGCGCATCGTGCGCGACCGCAGCTTCTGCGACCTGTCCGAGATCGCCGAGCTTCGCCTCGTGCCCACCCGGGACAACCCGCAATGCCCGATCGGCTATCGCTGTCGCGAGCCGGGCTTCGAGGAATGGAACTGGTAGGCGGCCGGCTCACGCGCGGTTGAGCGTCGCGCCCGGGCCGGTGCCACGATCTCGCCACGACCCGCGGTCACTGCCGCCGGGAAGGGCTTCGCGAACGGAGCCGATCGTCAAGATTTCCGGGAGACGCGCGTGGCCGCACTTCGAAGCGGGCTCGGCCTGCAGGCCGTCCTCACGGCGCTCGCCGCCCTCGCGCTGCTGGCGGCACCGGGCGTCCCCTCCCCGCCGCTTTACGTCTCGCTCGCGGGCTTCGCCATGGCCGGCATCCTGCTCGCCTCGGCCAACCTCTCCGCCTACCTGAAGGTCTTCGTCTCGGTCTACGGGATCGGATACCTCGTCCTCGCCGGCGGCAAGACGCTGGCCGCGATGGGAGCGCTGCCGCCGACGCTCGCCGCCCTGCTCCCGCCGGACTTCGCGGCCACGGGCGCCGTGGTGTTCGGCGGGCTGGTCCTGGCGATCTCCTACCTGAAGCCGATCCGCGCGATCACCCTGATCGCCGATCCGTACTTCGCCAGCCGCGAGGCGCCGACCCGGGAGATCGGCCCGTTCCGCTTCTTCGGCAACACCGAGGGCAAGGTCGGGCAGCGGCTGGTGGCGCTGTCGATCTTCATCACCTTCGCCCAGGTGGCGCTGCAGCTGCGCCTGAACTTCTGGTTCCGCGACCTGTTCAATGCGCTGCAGGAGTACAATGCCGACGCGTTCTGGTACCAGCTCGTCTGGATCTTCGCCCCGCTCGCCACGATCTGGGTCGTGGTCGGCATGTTCGACACCTTCGTCGACGCGTCGCTCCACCTGCGCTGGCGGACCTGGCTGACCCGGAGCTTCTACGAGCGGTGGCTCGACGGCGGCACGCATTACCGCATCCCCTTCACCGGCGAGCACGCGGACAACCCGGACCAGCGCATCCAGAGCGACGTCAACCTGTTCATCTCGCAGACGACGACGCTCTCGATCCGCCTGCTGTCACAGGCGGCGACCCTGGTCTCGTTCATGGTCATCTTGTGGGGCCTGTCGCGCGATTTCGTCTTGCCGTTCACCGACACCGTGGTCCCGGGCTTCCTGGTCTGGCTCGTCGTCGGCTACGCGCTGGTCGGCACCTGGCTGACGCACCTGATCGGACGCCCGCTGATCGGGCTCGACTTCCGGCAGGAGAAGGTCGAGGCCGACTTCCGCTTCTCGCTCGCCCGCTCGCGGATCTACTCCGAGCAGATCGCGCTCCTGCGCGGCGAGCGCGCGGAGAACGTCAGGCTGAAGAGCCTGTTCGGCGAGATCATCGACAACTACCTCGGCATCATCTACCGGCGGATCAAGCTCGGCAGCTTCACGCTGTCCTACAGCCAGATCAGCGTGGTGTTTCCCTACATCCTCGCCGCGCCGAGCTACTTCCTCAAGAAGATCACCCTCGGACAGTTCCAGCAGACCGGCGACGCCTTCTCCAGCGTGCAGTCGTCGCTGTCGTTCTTCATCAACTCCTACGTCACGATCGCGGCCTACAAGGCCAACACCAACCGTCTCGCCTCGTTCAAGCGCGCGATGACGCTGGCCGAGGCTTATTCCGCCGCCTCCGACGGGCTCGGCCACGGCAACGCCACCGGGTCCGACGTGACCGCGACCGGGCTGACGCTCGCCCTGCCCGACGGGCGGACGATCGTCACCGCCGACAGCCTTGCGATGACGAAGGGCGCGTCGACGCTCGTCACCGGCCCCTCGGGCTCCGGCAAGTCGACCCTGTTCCGCGCGATCGCCGGGATCTGGCCGTTCGGCAAGGGCCGGATCGACGTGCCCGCCGGCCAATCGGCCCTGGTGCTGCCGCAGCGGCCCTACATTCCCCTCGGCACGCTGCGCGGTGCCGTGTGCTACCCGAACACCACCGACCAGTTTCCGGACGCGGCGATCCGCGAGGCGCTGGTCGCGGCGCAACTGCCGGCCCTGGTCGATCGCCTGGACGAGGTCGACGCCTGGGACCAGCGCCTGTCCGGCGGCGAGCAGCAGCGCCTGGCGATCGCTCGCGCGGTGCTGGCCAAGCCCGAATGGCTGTTCCTCGACGAATCCACCGCCGCCCTCGACGAGCCGAGCGAGGCCGGCATCTACCGGATGCTGCGCGAGACCCTGCCCAACACCACGATCGTCTCGATCGGCCATCGCTCGACCTTGCACGAGCACCATCAGCGCCGGGTCGACATGCAGAGCACGGGGGACGGCCGGTTCAGCCCGCGCGAGCTTCGCGCCGCTGCGCCAGCGGAATAGTCCCGGCTCCAAAACGTAAGACACCGACGTTAGACGGCTCATCGTCGTCGCCTGAAGTCGCCGTACAGCAATGCGGGAGGGTTCACCCGTCCGCATTGCCAGGTTGAAATAATAAAGGAACCCTCCGGCAGTCCTGACGTTTGATACCCGCCTTAAGAAACTGCGGAGAAACGCATGACCAAGATCACCACTTTCGCCGGTGCCGCCGTCCTCGTTCTGATGTCGTCGGCCGCGTTCGCCGCGCCGTGCTCGACCGGAACCACCGTCACCCCCGACAAGGACGCCAGCAAGGCCTCGACGGTCGATCCGAAGGCCACCGCCAACACCAGCCCCGGCGCCAAGGGCGAGTCGCCCGGCACCGTCGGCGCGATGAACAAGGCCGGTTCCGCCGCCGGAGCCACCTCGCCGGCGGACGTCAACGCCCAGGACAAGGGCAACCCGACCGCCGCGCAGGCTGCCAAGAACGATTGCTGATCGACGATAGCGGATCGGCATCGATACGGTTCGAGACGTTGCGCCCGCTCCGGGAAACCGGGGCGGGCGTTTTCGTGCGCCTAGCGCCGCAGGCCGGTCGCCGCCAGGGCGGCCTTGCGGATCGCGTCCACGTCCGGCGCGCCGGGCTTCACGACCCAGCTTCCGCCGACGCAGAGAACCGCGTCGAGCGCGAGCCAGTCCGGCGCCGTCGCCTCGGAGATGCCGCCGGTAGGGCAGAACCGGACCTGCCCGAACGGGGCGGCCAGCGCCTTCAGCGCCTTGATCCCGCCGGACGCTTCCGCCGGGAAGAACTTGAACCGGTCGAGCCCGTGGTCGAGCCCGCGCATGATGTCGGCGGCATTCGCCACCCCCGGCAGGTAGGGGATGCCGCGCTTCAACGCCGCCTCGGTGAGCGGCGCGGTGAGGCCGGGGCTGACGATGAACGTCGCACCAGCTTCGATCGCCGCGTCGAGGTCGCGCTCGTTGAGGACTGTTCCCGCCCCGACCACCGCGCCTTCCACCCGCGACATCGCGCGGATCACGTCGAGGGCGGCCGGCGTGCGGAGCGTGACCTCGAGCGCGGTCAGGCCGCCCTCGACCAGGGCTCGGGCGATCGGCTCGGCATGCTCGACGTCCTCGATCACGAGGACGGGGATCACGGGGACGGAGCGCATCAGCGCGTCGATGCCGGTCATGGTTGGATCTCCCGTTTCGTGATCAGAGGCCGGCGGCCGCGAGCATCGCCGAGGCGCCCTGCTCGGCCCCGTCGGCGCCGTGACGCATGAAGGCGAACAGCTCCCGCCCGGTCCCGGTGGCCGGCGGCGGCGCCGCGGCCTCGTCGCGGGCGGCGAGTTCCGCGTCGTCGACGAGCACCTGCAGCAGCCCTTCCTCCGCGCTGAGCCGCACGATGTCGCCGTCGCGGATCTTCGCGATGAGGCCGCCGCCGAGCGCCTCCGGGCTGAGATGGATCGCCGCCGGCACCTTGCCCGACGCACCCGACATCCGGCCGTCCGTGACCAGGGCGACCTTGTGGCCGCGGTCCTGCAGCACGCCGAGCTGCGGCGTGAGCTTGTGCAGTTCCGGCATCCCGTTGGCGCGGGGGCCCTGGAAGCGAACCACAACAACGACGTCGCGCTCGAGCTCGCCCGCCTTGAACGCCTTCAGCACGTCGTCCTGGTCGTCGAAGACGCGGGCCGGCGCCTCGATCGTGCGACGGTGCTCGTCCACGGCGCTGGTCTTGAAGGTGGCGCGGCCGAGGTTTCCCTTCACCAGGCGCATCCCGCCATCGGCCTGGAACGGCGCGGCGGGCTTGCGCAGCATCGTGTCGTCGAGGCTCTCGGGCACTGCCTCCTCGAAGGTCAGCGCGTCGCCCGACAGCTTCGGGTCGCGGGCGTGGTCGCGCAGGCGCGAACCGGACACGGTGAGGATGTCGTCGTGCAGCAGGCCGGCATCGATCAGGCTCGCCATCACGAAGCTCATCCCGCCGGCGGCGTGGAAGTGGTTCACGTCGCCCGAGCCGTTCGGATAGACCCGGGCGATCAGCGGCACCACACCGGACAGCCGGTCGAAATCCTCCCAGTCGAGAACGATGCCGGCGGCACGCGCCATCGCCGGCAGGTGGATCGCGTGGTTGGTCGAGCCGCCGGTGGCGAGCAGCCCGACCACCGCGTTGACGATCGCCTTCTCGTCGATGCAGCGCCCGAGCGGCCGGTAGTCGTTGCCCGACGCGCCGATCTCCGACAGCCGGTGGATCGCGGCGCGAGTCACGGCCTGTCGCAGCTTGGTGCCCGGATTGATGAACGAGGCGCCGGGCATGTGCAGGCCCATCACGTCCATCATCATCTGATTGGAGTTCGCGGTGCCGTAGAACGTGCAGGTGCCGGCCCCGTGATAGGAGGCGGATTCCGATTCCAGCAGCTCCTCGCGCCCGACCTTGCCCTCGGCGTAGAGCTGGCGGATGCGCTGCTTCTCCTTGTTGGCGATCCCCGTCGGCATCGGCCCGGCCGGGATCAGGATCGTCGGCAGGTGGCCGAAGCGCAGCGCGCCGATGATCAGGCCCGGCACGATCTTGTCGCAGATGCCGAGCAGGGCGGCCCCGTCGAACATGCCGTGGCTGAGCGCGACCGCCGCCGACAGGGCGATGGCGTCGCGCGAGAACAGCGACAGCTCCATGCCGCGCTGGCCTTGGGTGACGCCGTCGCACATCGCCGGCGTGCCGCCCGCGACCTGCGCCGTCGCGCCGACCTCGCGGGCGAACAGCTTGATCTGCTCGGGGTAGCGTCCGTAGGGCTGATGCGCCGACAGCATGTCGTTGTAGGCGGTGACGATGCCGATGTTCATCGCGCGGCCGGAGCGGATCGCGGCCTTGTCCTCGCCGGAGGCCGCGAAGCCGTGGGCGAGGTTGCCGCAGGCCAGCGTCGGCCGGTGCACGCCCGAATCCCGCTCGCGCCGGATGAGGTCGAGATAGGCGGCCCGCGAGTCGCGCGAGCGCTCGACGATGCGGGCCGTCACCGCCGCGACCACCGGATGAATCTCTGTCATCGCATGCCCTCTCGACGGCTCGGAGCCGAAGCGCTCCGAGACCGTCCTGTCCGTGGTCGGGCTCGGGTGAGCCGACCGTGATGCGAACGTCTAGGCCCGCTGCCCGACCGTAAGATGGCGGCGACGGGCAAGACGGCAGGGGAAGCCGGAGCGTCGAGCCTCAGTACTGCCAGAAGATCCGTTGCAGTTCCTTGGTGTCGCTGGTCTTGGTCAGCGCGACCGCCGCGAGGATCTTCGCCTTCTGCGGGTTCAGGTCGTGCGCGACGACCCAGTCGTAGGTGTCGTCGGGCTGCTCGGCGTTGCGCAGCACGAACCCGTCGGGCACCCGCGACGAGCGGATGATCAGCGTGCCCTTGGCGCGGATGTCCTTCAGCGTGTCGACGAGATAGCCCGGCACCGAGCCGTTTCCGGTGCCGGCATTGACGATTGCCTTGGCGCCGGCATCGACCGCGGCCTTGTAGGCGCCGGGGAACATGTTGCCCGAGCCGTAGACGATCGCCACCAGCGGCAGGCTGTCGATCGTGTCGATGTCGAACTCGGAGCTGGTGCCGTGGCGCTTGTCGAGGCTGCGGAAGAAGTAGGTCTTGCCCTCGACCACCATGCCGAGCGAGCCCCACTGGCTGAAGAACGCGCTCGGCACGATGTTGGTGCGCTTGGTGGCGTCGCGACCGGACTGGATCTGGTCGTTCATCGTCACCGTCACGCCCTTGCCGATCGCCTCCTTGCTGCCGGCGACCGCGACCGCGTCGAGCAGGTTGAGCGCGCCGTCGGCGGAGATGGCGGTGGACGGGCGCATCGAGCCGACGACGACGATCGGCTTGTCGGTCTTCACCACGAGGTTGAGGAACAGCGACGTCTCCTCCAGCGTGTCCGTGCCGTGGGTGACGACCACGCCGTCCACGTCGCTCTGCTTGACGAGCTGCGAGACGCGCTTGGCCAGCTGCACCAGCTGCGCGTCGGTGAAGCTCTCGGAGGCGATCTGGAAGACCTGCTCGCCGCGGACGTTGGCGATGGCCGACATCTGCGGCACCGCCGCGATCAGCTTCTCGACGCCGACCTTGGCCGCCTGGTAGGTCGCGCTGTTGGCGGTATCCGCGCCGGCGCCGGCGATGGTGCCGCCGGTGGCCAGGATCACCACGTTGGGCTTGCCGACCTTCGCCTCGACCGCCGCGTCGGGCATCTCGCGCGCGATCGCCGCCCCCGGCAGCGACAGGCTCGCCAGGAGAACGGCCGCGACCGCGGTACACCGGCTGGATCTGACAGACAGCATCGACAATCCTTCGTCATGACCGCCGCGGCGCGGCGTGCCGGCCGCATGGTAGGCCGGCCGTCCTACGAGGCAAGAACGAAGCCGCTCGCCGAAGCGTCGCCCTCGCCGAACCGTCATGCCGGATCGTTCCGCGAGCTTGAGCGTTTCCTGGAAGCATTCGTCCGGAAGAGGCGCCCCCATGCTGACCTTCGCCAGCCTTCTGGAAGACGTGAAGGGCAACGCGCCCGCCCGTGCAGCGATGTCGCTTCTCGACGCGGCGCTCGCGCGTCGCACGTCGGACGAGCAGGGCGCCTTCTGGCGTGCGATCGACCTGTATTACGTGTCGCGCAAGGCGCCGGGCGCCGAGCCGCAAGCGACGGAGGCGGGCCCCTCTCCCACCACGCAGGCCCCGTGACGATCGGGCCTCGTCCGGCGAGACCGAGGGGTTGATCTCCGGCGGGGCTTGCGCGGCGGTCCCGCTCCGGCCGATCACGCGCACGGCGCGGCACTGCCGGGCCTTCGTGCCACCGCGATCCACAACAGTCAGGAACCCCATGTCCGAACCCGACGACGAGCCCCTCGACGCCGTCTCCCGCCTCTACGCGAAGATGCTGGCGATGGAGATCGTGATGGGCGTGCTGATCGGGCGCCTGTCGGAGGAGGACCCCGAGGTTCGAGAGGATGTGAAGCGCGACGTCGCGGTGCTCCTGGCCGACATGCCGATCGACGGGGCGAGCGAGGAGCTGATCGCCGCCGAGGTCCGCCGCGCTGCCGAGGCGCTGACGAGCGTGCGGATCGCCTGAGCGAGCGGATCGCCGTCGCCGTCAGGCGAAAGGGTTCTTCACGATGGTCGGTTCCGTCGCCGATTCGGCGACCCTGCCCGGCAGGTCCGCCGCCTCGAGCGACGCGACGATCGCGTCGACCGTGGCCTTGAGCGCACGCGCCTGGGCCAGGCCCGCCGCGTCCCGCGTCAGGTCGAGGGAGCCGTGGAGCGCGATCGTCTCCGGGCCGTTCTCGAACGCGAGCGCCCCGATGGTCCTCACCGCGGCCCCGTCGGCGAAGGGCTCGAAGGCGGCCTCGCCGTCCTTGGATTTCTTCATGGCTGATCCTCAGAAGATCGCGCGGAGCAGTTGCCGCAGCGCACGGTGCAGCGCGCGCACGGCCTCGTGGCCGAGCCAGTCCTGCCAGGTCTGCTCCCGTCCGCGGGGACGATGGTTGGCGATGTCGTCGCGGGAATAGGCGCGCGGCTCCGGTAGGGTCATCGCCGAGGCCTTCTGGCCCGGCGGCAGCGACGGGAAGGCGTCGATCCCGGCGATGGTGCGGAGCGCAGCGAGGGACACCGACTGGAAGGTCCCGCTGCCGTCGTTCGGCGCGAGCCAGGCACCGCCCTCCCCGGCCACCGGATCGTAGATCGCCTTGAACATCTGCGTCGGCACCAGCACCCGGCCGTTGATCGAGGCGAGCCCGTCGCCCGCGTAGACCGGCCCGGTCACGACGAAGAGCTGCCCGCGCCGGGTCGCGAGCCGGCGGGTGCTCTCCTCGATCGCGGCCCACAGGCTCCGGTTCAGCACGCGATCCTGCGGCACGATGTTGGCGAGGCTGAAGGATTGCGCCTGAGCCTCGCCGGTCGGCATGTCGCCGGCCGGCGCGAGGTGGCCGCGGTCGAAGCCGCTGCGGACGTAGTCGTCGAGCCGCGCGCGGTCGTCCGGCGGGACGCGGTCCTCGTCGTGGAAGGCGTCGATCCGCTCCACCAGCCGCGCCGCCGCGACGCTCGCTCGCGTCAGGTGCTCCGCGGCGTAGAGCGGCGTTCGCGCCACGCCGGAATGCAGCACCGCGTAGGCATCGAAGCACAGGGCCAGCGTCCTGGGGGCGAGCTTCGGGTTAGTCAGTTCCGGCGCTCGGCCGTCGGCGAACAGCGCCGGGCAGGCGTCCGACGACCGCGCCGCGCCGCATCCGAGCAGGAGGACGACGGCGGCGAGGCGAGCCGGCTTCAGGAGCACGTGCGGACCCTTCGCGGGCCCGACGGCGTCGGGCGCTCGCGCCACGCGCACGGCCGCCCGAGCGTCCCCTCGAACGGGCGCACGTCGCGGTCGGGCCCACCCGGCACGGTCCGCGGCGGGCAATCCCCGAGATAGGCACACGCGAACGTGAAGTCCCCGTCGACCGGGCGGGGATCGGCCTCGGCTCCGGTGCTGAAGACGATGGTGAGAATGGTCAGGATTCCGGGCAGCACAATGCGGAGCGACGCGGGCCTCATGTGGCAGCGAAGGCACGAAACCGGGAAAAGGGAGGGATGAAACATTGATTGGATCCCACAAGGTCCGTAATTGGCACTATCATGACAGCGGCCGTACCAACGTTCCCGCGAGCGGGCGACGGCGAATTCGGTCGAGGCGTGGTCGGAACGACCCCGTCGTCACACGAGAGGCGGACCGCGTGCCGGTCGCCTCGGATCGACGCGGCCTGCCACGGATGCCTTTCGGGCCGGACGTCATAAGCGAGCGAGTGGTTCATTGACACCTCAAGAAAACGCCCCCTCGATTTTGGACGGTTTGTCCGAGACGTCCGCGTTGCGGTTGCTTCCGGAGAGCGATCTCCGGGCGGTGGCGGACGCGGTTCGCTCGGAGATGATCGAGGCCGTGTCGGTGACGGGCGGTCATCTCGGGTCGGGGCTCGGGGTGGTCGAGCTGACGGTGGCGCTGCACCACGTGTTCGACACGCCCGACGACCGGATCGTGTGGGACGTCGGGCACCAGGCGTATCCGCACAAGATCCTGACCGGGCGGCGCGAGCGGATGCGGACGCTGCGCCAGGGCGGCGGGTTGTCGGGCTTCACCAAGCGCTCGGAGAGCGAATACGACCCGTTCGGGGCGGCGCATTCCTCGACCTCGATCTCGGCCGCCTTGGGCATGGCGGTGGCGCGCGACCTGCACGCGGCCTCGGCGAAGGCCAAGGGCCACGCCGAGCCCAAGCGCCGCAACATGATCGCGGTGATCGGGGACGGCTCGATGTCGGCGGGCATGGCCTACGAGGCGATGAACAACGCCGGCGCGCTGCATTCGCGGCTGATCGTGATCCTGAACGACAACGACATGTCGATCGCGCCGCCCGTGGGCGCGATGTCGGCCTACCTGGCGCGGCTGGCGTCGGGCGGGGCGTACCGGGGCCTGCGCGAGACCGCCAAGCAGCTCGGCAAGCTGCTGCCGAAGGCGATCTACCAGCGGGCGGCGCAGGCCGAGGAGTTCGCCCGCGGGCTGATCGTCGGCTCGGGCACGATGTTCGAGGAGATGGGCTTCCACTACGTCGGTCCGGTGGACGGGCACAACCTCGACCACCTGCTGCCGGTGCTGAAGAACGTGCGCGACTCGGAGCAGGGCCCGATCCTGCTGCACGTGGTGACGCAGAAGGGCAAGGGCTACGCGCCGGCGGAGGCGTCGGCCGACCGCTACCACGGCGTGGTGAAGTTCGACGTGCTGTCGGGCGTGCAGACCAAGGCCAAGGCCAACGCCCCGGCCTACACGCGGGTGTTCGGCGAGAGCCTGATCAAGGCGGCGGATGCCGACGACAAGGTGGTGGCGATCACAGCGGCGATGCCGGGCGGCACCGGGATCGACCTGTTCGGCAAGGCGCATCCGGACCGGACCTTCGACGTCGGGATCGCCGAGCAGCACGCGGTGACGTTCGCCGGCGGCCTGGCGACGGAGGGCTACAAGCCGTTCGTGGCGATCTACTCGACCTTCCTGCAGCGAGCCTACGACCAGGTGATCCACGACGTGGCGCTGCAGAACCTGCCGGTGCGCTTCGCGCTGGACCGGGCGGGGCTGGTGGGGGCCGACGGGGCGACGCATGCGGGGGCGTTCGACTTGGCGTACCTGTGCTGCCTGCCGAACATGACGGTGATGGCGGCGGCCGACGAGGCCGAGCTGGTGCACATGGTGGCGACCTGCCACGCGCACGACGACGGCCCGATCGCGCTGCGCTACCCGCGCGGCGAGGGGGTGGGCGTCGAGATGCCGGAGGTGGGCGTTCCGCTGGCGATCGGCCGGGGCCGGATCGTGACGCGGCCCGAGGGCGCGCGGGTGGCGCTGCTGTCGCTGGGCACGCGTCTGTCCGAGGCGCTGAAGGCGGCCGAGACGCTGGAGGCGGCCGGCATCGCGGTGACGGTGGCGGATGCGCGCTTCGCCAAGCCGCTGGACGAGGCGCTGATCCTGGACCTGGCGGCGAGCCACGAGGTTCTGATCACGCTGGAGGAGGGCTCGCGCGGCGGCTTCGGGGCGCAGGTGCTGCACCTGCTGACCGAGCGCGGCGTGCTCGACGCGATGCGGCTGCGGGTGCGCACGATGACCCTGCCCGACAGCTACCAGGACCACGACAGCCCGGACAAGATGTACGCCGAGGCCGGCCTCGACGCCGCCAGCATCGTCCGGAAGGTCGAGGACATCCTCCCCGAGCGTCAGGAAGGGCGTTCGCGTCTCCGCCTCGCTTGAGGGTGTCGTCGCGCGCCACGATCCGGGCCGCCTGTGCCCCGGATCGCCTTGTCGTGCACGTCATTCGATGACAAAAGCCGGCTTGCTGCGGTGCGATGCCCAAAACGAAGGCATCGCCCGCGTTCCCGTGACGATTCGAGCGTGATGGCAGAGGCGACCCCAAGCGGTTCTTCCGACCTCGGCCCGGTGCTGATCACCGGCGCGAGCGGCTTTCTCGGGCCGGCCCTGGTCGACGTGTTCCGCAACGCCGGATTTCCGGTGCGCATCATGGTGCGCGCCACGAGCCCGCGCACGAACCTGACCTGGTCCGACGTCGAGGTCGTCGAGGGCGACATGCGCGACCCGGAGGCCTGCGCGGCCGCGATGCGGGGCCAGCGCTACCTGATCCACGCCGCCGCCGACTATCGGCTCTGGGCGCCGGACATGGAGGAGATCGTCCGGACCAACCGCGACGGCACCCGCAACCTGATGCGCGCCGCCCTCGAGGCGCGCGTCGAGCGCGTAGTCTATACGTCCAGCGTCGCCACCATCAAGCCGCCGGACGACGGCGTCACGCCCTCGGACGAGACGCGGCCGCTGACGCCCGAGACCGCCATCGGCGCCTACAAGCGCAGCAAGGTCGTGGCCGAGCGCGTGGTCGACGCGATGGTGGCCGGCAGCGGACTGCCCGCGGTGATCGTCAACCCGTCGACGCCGATCGGCCCGCGCGACGTCAAGCCGACGCCGACCGGGCGCATCATCCAGGAGGCGGCGCTCGGCAAGATGCCGGCCTTCGTCGACACCGGCCTCAACCTCGCCCACGTCGACGACGTGGCCGCCGGCCACCTGCTCGCCCTGCGCAGGGGGCGGATCGGCGAGAAGTACATCCTCGGCGGCGAGAACGTGCTGCTCTCGCAGATGCTCGGCGACATCGCCCGCATGGTCGGCCGCAAGCCCCCGACGGTGAACCTGCCGCGGGCCGTGGTCTATCCGATCGCCTTCGTCTCCGAGCAGATGGCGCGCATCACCGGCAAGCAGCCCTTCGCCACGATCGACGGCATCCGCATGTCGCGCTACCGGATGTTCTTCTCCGACGCGAAGGCGCGGGCCGAGCTCGGCTACGCCGCCCGCCCCTACCGGGAGGGGCTGTCCGACGCGATCGACTGGTTCCGCGGCGCGGGATACCTGCCGGGAGCCCAGCGATGAGCGCATCCGGCACCGCCACGGAGCTGCGCTCGGGCAAGGGCGCGAACGACGAGAACTTCCCCGTCGCCTCGCACCTGATCCATCCGAAGAATCGCGGCGCGATCCTCGCGTTCTATGATTTCGTCCGCGCCGGCGACGACGTCGCCGACCATGCCGCGCTGTCGCCCGAGCGCAAGCTCGTGCTTCTCGACGGTCTCGCCGACGCCCTGACCGGCGCGGGGGCCGCCGACCCGGAGGCCGAGCCGCTCAAGCGCGAGCTCGCCGCCCGCGGGCTGCCGCCGCGCCACGCCCTTGAGCTGCTCGACGCGTTCCGGATGGATGCGCGCAAGAACCGCTACGCCGACTGGGACGAGCTGATCCATTACTGCCGCTACTCGGCGATGCCGGTCGGCCGCTACGTCCTCGACGTGCACGGCGAGGATCCCGCCCGGGTCTGGGCCGCCTCGGACGCAATCTGCGCAGCGCTCCAGATCGTCAACCATCTCCAGGATTGCGGCAAGGATTTCCGCACTCTCGACCGGGTCTACATCCCGCAGGACGCGCTCGATCGGCACGGCGCCACCGTCGCCATGCTGGGAGCCGCCAGGGCGACGCCGCAATTGCGCGCGGTCATCCGCGACTTGGCCGAGCGGACGCTGGGCCTGCTCGACGCGGGCAAGGTGCTGCCGGACCTGATCGACGACCTGCGCCTGTCGCTGGAGATCGCGGCGATCCACCGGCTCGCCGTCGTCCTCGCCCGCGGGCTGCTCGATCGCGATCCGCTCTCGGAGAAGGTCCATCACGGCAAGGCCGGTTTCGCGTTGACGGCGCTCGGCGGCATCGGCGCGACGCTGGCCCGACGGCCGTTCCGAGGCCGCATCGTCCGCGCGGCGCCGCAGGGCAAGGCTTACCTATGACCGTCACCGCCACCGCGACGGCCCTGCCCGCCGACGAGGCCCCGGCCCTGCCGGCGGCCGGCTCGTCGTTCTACACCGCGATGCGCCTGCTGCCGAAGGAGCGGCGCGAGGCGATGTACGCCGTCTACGCGTTCTGCCGTGCGGTCGACGACGTCGCCGACGACGGCGGCGCGGCCGACCTGCGCGCGGCCGAGCTCGACCGCTGGCGCGCCGACATCGACGGGCTCTATGCCGGCAGGCCCGCGGCGCGCGTGCGCGACCTCGTGGTTCCGGTGCAGCGCTACGACCTCAAGCGGGAAGACTTCCACGCCGTGATCGACGGCATGGCGATGGACGCGTTCGAGGACATCGTCGCGCCCGACGCGGCGACCCTCGACCTCTACTGCGACCGGGTCGCCAGCGCCGTCGGGCGCCTGTCCGTGCGGATCTTCGGCATGCCGGAGGCGCTCGGCATCGAGCTCGCCTGGCACGAGGGCCGGGCGCTGCAGCTCACCAACATCCTGCGCGACATCGACGAGGATGCCGAGCGCGGCCGGCTCTACCTGCCGCGGGAAAGGCTCGCCGCGATCGGCCTGACCGATCCGACGCCGCACGCGGCGATCACGCATCCGCGCATCGGCGAGGTCTGCGCCGCGCTCGCGGCGGAGGCCGAGGCGCATTACGCCGCGACCTGGGCGATCGTCGCCAAGAGCCCGCGCAAGCCGACCAAGGCGGCCCGCCTGATGGCGGCGGCCTACCGGCTCTACCTCGTCGCGCTGCTCAAGCGCGGCTGGGCGATGCCGCGGGCGCGGGTGAAGCCGAGGAAGCTCGCCCTCGTCGCCGTGGCGCTTCGGCACGGGATCGTCTGATGGCGACGGTCCACGTCGTCGGTGCCGGGCTCGCGGGCCTGTCGGCCGCGGTGTCGCTGGCGGAGCGCGGGGCGCGCGTCGTCGTGCACGAGGCGGCCAAGCAGGCCGGCGGCCGCTGCCGGTCGTACTACGACCCGACGCTCGGTCTCGAGCTCGACAACGGCAATCACCTGCTGCTGTCGGGCAACGCCGACGCCCTCGAGTTCCTGAAGCGCGTCGGCGCGCCGGACGACGCGCTGACCGGCCCGGACGAGGCCGCCTTCCCGTTCGCCGACCTGAAGACCGGCGAGCGCTGGACCCTTCGCCCGAATGCGGGCCGGGTGCCGTGGTGGGTGCTGAGCAAGGCGCGCCGCGTGCCGGGCAGCCGTGCGCGCGACTACCTCGCGCCGCTCGGCATCCTGCGGGCGGCAGCCGGCAAGGCGGACGGCGCCGGCGGGACGATCGGCGCCAGCATGGCCTGCGAGGGCGCGCTCTACGACCGGCTCTGGCATCCGGTCCTGCTGGCGGCGCTGAACACCGAGGTCGCCGAGAGCGATGTCGGGCTGGCCGCCAAGATTCTCCGCGAGACGCTGGGCGCCGGCGGGGCGGCTTGCCGCCCGCTGGTCGCGGTGAAGGGCCTGTCCTACGCCTTCGTCGACCCGGCGCTGCGGTACCTCGCATCCCGCGACGCCTCCGTCCGCTTCGGCCGGCGCCTGCGCGGGTTGGTCCTCGGCACGGCCGGCGTCGAGCGGCTCGACTTCGCCGACGGGGCGGTCGACGTGGCGGCCGACGATTCGGTGGTGCTGGCCCTGCCGCCCTGGGTCGCCTCCGAGATGCTGCCCGGCCTGTCAGCGCCGAAGGCGTTCCGCTCGATCGTCAACGCCCATTTCAAGATGGTGCCGAAGGCAGGCTCGCCGCTGATCCTCGGCATGGTGAACTCGCTGACCGAATGGCTGTTCGCCTATCCCGACCGCTATTCGGTGACGATCAGCGGCGCTGACCGGCTACTCGACGTGCCGCGCGAAGACTTGGCCAAGCAGATCTGGGCCGAGATCGCGACCGTGGCCGACCTTGCCCCGGAACTGCCAAGCTGGCAGATCGTCAAGGAGAAGCGCGCGACCTTCGCCGCGACGCCGGCCGAAGCCGCGCGCCGCGCCGGCGCGGAGACGGCGTGGTCGAACCTCGTGCTCGCAGGCGACTGGACGGCCACCGGGCTTCCCTCGACGATCGAGGGGTCGATCCGCTCGGGCAAGACGGCCGCCCTCGCCCTGTCGTGCGATCCGGCACGCACGCGCGGCGCCGCATGAGGCAGGACCGAGACGAGCATGCGTTCGGACCGGCGACGGGCCGGTACGGCCCATGCGTAGGCAGGACGAGACGGGCGAGCCGTGATCCGATCCGGGACGATCGGGCGCGGATCGAGAGTTGTGGCCGTTTGAGGCGAGGATGATGCGAGAGGCTGTAAACAAGGTCGAGGCGCTGCAACGCCCGAAGACCCAGGCGATTTCCCTCGACGACGTCGATCACGGCGTCGCGCGGGCGACCCGCGCCCTGACCGCTCTCGCCCAGGCCGACGGGCACATCTGCTTCGAGCTCGAGGCCGACGCCACGATCCCGTCCGAGTACATCCTGTTCCACCAGTTCCGCGACACCCGCCCCCCCGAGGGCCTGGAGCCGAAGATCGGCAATTACCTGCGCCGCACGCAGGAGAAGCATGGCGGCTGGGCCCTCGTCCACGAGGGGCCGTTCGACATGAGCTGCACGGTGAAGGCCTACTTCGCCCTCAAGATGATCGGCGACGACATCGAGGCGCCGCACATGCGCCGGGCACGCGAGGCGATCCTGTCGCGCGGCGGCGCGGCGCAATCCAACGTCTTCACCCGCTTCATCCTGGCGCTCTACGGCGAGGTGCCGTGGTCGGCGGTGCCGGTGATGCCGGTCGAGGTGATGTTCCTGCCGAAGTGGTTCCCGTTCCACCTCGACAAGGTGTCGTACTGGGCCCGCTGCGTGATGGTGCCGCTCTTCGTGCTGCAGGCGACCAAGCCGCGGGCGAAGAACCCGCGCGGCGTCGGCATCGGCGAGCTGTTCCTGACGCCGCCGTCCAGCGTGCGCCGCTGGCCCGGCAGCCCGCACGCGACCTGGCCGTGGACGCCGATCTTCGGCGCGATCGACCGCGTGCTGCAGAAGGTCGAGGCCTACTTCCCCCATCGCATCCGCCTGCGGGCGATGGAGAAGGCGCGGGCCTGGGTCAGCGAGCGCCTGAACGGCGAGGACGGGCTCGGCGCGATCTTCCCGGCCATGGTCAACACCGTGCTGATGTACGAGGCGATGGGCTACGGCCCGGACCATCCGCAGGTCCGCGTCGCCTGCGACGCGATCGAGAAGCTCGTCGTGGTGAAGGCGCACGAGGCCTACGTGCAACCCTGCGTCTCCCCGGTCTGGGACACCGCTCTGGCCGGGCACGCGCTGCTCGAGGCCGGCGGCACCGATGCCGAGGGGCAGGCCCGCGCCGGCCTCGACTGGCTGCTGCCGCGCCAGGTGCTCGACATCGCCGGCGACTGGGCGGCGGCCAAGCCCAAGGTCCGCCCCGGCGGCTGGGCCTTCCAGTACGCCAACGCCCACTACCCGGACCTCGACGACACCGCCGTCGTGGTGATGGCGATGGATCGCGCCATGCGCCAGCACGGGCTGGTGGCCAACATGCCGGACTACACCGCCTCGATCGCCCGGGCGCGCGAATGGGTCGAGGGCCTGCAGTCGAAGGACGGCGGCTGGGCGGCGTTCGACGCCGACAACAACCACATGTACCTCAATCACATCCCGTTCTCGGATCACGGCGCGCTGCTCGACCCGCCGACCGCGGACGTGACCGCCCGCGTCGTGTCGATGTTGTCGCAGCTCGGCGAGACCCGCGAATCGTCGAAGGCCCTCGATCGCGGCGTGACCTACCTGCTCAACGACCAGGAGCAGGACGGCAGCTGGTACGGCCGCTGGGGCATGAACTTCATCTACGGCACGTGGTCGGTGCTGTGCGCGCTGAACGCGGCCGGGGTCGATCCCGCCTCGCCCGAGATCCGGCGCGCCGTGGAATGGCTGATCCGCATCCAGAACCCGGATGGTGGCTGGGGCGAGGATGCGTCGAGCTACAAGATCGATCCGGCGTTCGAGGCCGGCTCCTCCACCGCATCGCAGACCGCCTGGGCGCTGCTCGCCCTGATGGCCGCCGGGGAATGCGACGACCCGGCCGTGACCCGCGGCATCAACTTCCTGGCGCGCACGCAAGGAACCGACGGCTTCTGGAACGAGGAGCGCTACACCGCGACCGGTTTCCCGCGGGTGTTCTACCTGCGCTACCATGGCTATCCGAAGTTCTTCCCGCTCTGGGCGATGGCGCGCTACCGCAACCTCAAGCGCGGCAACAGCCGCCGGGTGGCGTTCGGCATGTGATCGGCCGACTTTGCGCGATCCGAGCGGAGCGGGCACGGGCGGGAAGGACCGCCTGCGCCACCCCGGGCTCGGCGGGCGGTCGGGGTGATTTGTAGGACGGACCGCCGGTGATCGCTTCGCGGATGCCACCTTTCACGATCGTCGACCCATGACCCGCGTCGAGCCGGCGTCCCCTGCCCGCGCGGTCGGTCTCCATGCGCACGACCCCGCGTCGAGCCTTCCGGTGCTCGCCGTCACGGGCCTCGCCAAGGAACGCCGGCTTGCCTCGGGCCCCGGCGTCGAGGCGGTGGGCGCCGGTGGAAATCCCGCCCGTCTCGCCGCCCTGCTGGCGTCGCGGGACCCGCCCGGCTGCCGCGCGATCGTCAGCATCGGCATCGCGGGCGGTCTCGATCCGAACCTCGTTCCGGGCGACGTGGTGGTCGCGGCCGGAATCGTCGCGGCGGACCGGCGCTACGAGGCCGATCCGGCGGTCGCGGCCGCCCTGCTCGCGCGCCTCGGTCTGCCCGGCGACACGGTTCGCTCCGGCGACCTCGCCGGCGTCGATGCTGCGGTGATGAGCGTCGCGGGGAAGGCCGAGCTGCGGGCGCGCACCCGGGCGCTCGCCGTCGACATGGAATCGCACGTCGCCGCCGCCTTCGCGGAGCGGCACGGTCTGCCGTTCGCGGCGATCCGGGTGGTCTGCGATCCGGCGCACCGGGCGTTGCCCGCCTTCGCCGCGCAGGCCCTCAAGCCGAACGGCGAGCCCGACATCCTCGCCGTCCTCTCGGCTCTCGCACGCGGATCGGCCCGGATCGGCGATCTCGTCCGACTCGCCCGCGATTCGAATGCCGCCTTCGGGGCGCTCAGCCGCTGCCGCACGCTTCTCGGCCCGAGCCTCGGGGTGCCGCCGTACGAGGATCGCCGCGGTGCCTGAGCGTGCGGCTTCGGCGATCCTCTTGCTCGCCTGCTACCACTGAGAGCGAAGTCCCGCGGTGACGCCGTGGGCGACGCCCGTGCGGGTGCCGATGGCCGCCTGATAGTCGACCCGCCAGCCCAGGTCGTCGGTGAGGCTGCCCTGCAGGCCGGCGCCGGCGCTGACGAAGTCGTCGCGCAGGAACGGCACGGCCACGGCGGCGGTGGCGAGACCGTTCTGGACGCTGGCGAGACGCACAGTGCCGCTGCTGCCTTGCGGACCCGTGGCGAGGTTGTACGCCAGGCGCACCGACGGGATCAGTCCGCCGAGCCCAAAATAGGCCAGCTCGCCGCCGAAGCGCACCGTGGTTTGAACCAGGGCGAGGTCGCGATACGCGATGTTGTTGCCTGCCGCTCCGGTCTCCGTGAAGCCGTCGACGGTGCCGGACAGGTGGGTGATGCCTGCGAACGGCGTCAGCCCGAGGTCGCCGGCTCGGATCGGCACGCCGGCCTCGCCGTCGATCGCGAAGGCGCTGCCCGAGCTGCGCCCGGACGCGGTGAGCCCGTAGGCCGCAGGTCGGCGGATCCCATCAAGATTGACCTGCGGCGCGCCGCCGACGATGCCCTGGGCGTAGAAGTCCGCACCGTAGTAGCCGGCATATGCCGAGACCGTGAAGGCGCTCTGGTCCTGCCGGAAGCCGCCGGCGCGGCTGAGCGACCCGCCGCCGCCGACGGCGACGCCCGCGCGCCAAGCTCCGGGCAGCGGAAGATCGAGTCCGGCGCTGCCCTGCGCGATGGTGCGGTCGAGGGCGAGGCCGCCGTTGCGCGGCTGGTCGGCGAACACGACATCGCCGCCGATCCACAAGCCGCCGGACTGGCTCCAGGGCCCGGCGAGGCCCTGGCTGCGGCGCAGGGCGGCGAGGTGGTCCTGCACGCCCCGTGTCGCCGACGCGGCGAAGCCGAGGGTCGCGCCGCCGAGCCCTTGAAGCACCACGGGCGCCGTCTGCTTCATCACCGCGAGGGAGAGCGGATCGACGTAGGTGGGCAGCGTCAAGCGATAGGCGAGCAGCACCGAATCGTTGTTGATGCCGGCATCGTAGCCCTGACCGTTGATGCTGCCCTGCCGGGTGAGGAAGTCATTGTCGTTGCCGACGAGCAGGAAATAGTCGTTCGGCGCCCGCTCGCTCAGCACCGGCACGAGACCGAGGGCCTCGAACTTCTCCGAGAGCGTGGTCTGGGTCGCCGGGTTGGTGTTGAGGTTCATGCCGAAGCGCCCGAGCTGGACCGGGTTCAGCAGGTTGACGATCTCGGTCGTCTGCGCCGGCTGGACCCCGGGCCGCAGGGTGCCCCCCGGCGAGATCGGGGTGGCCCCGTCGTAGGGGGTGCCGGCGATGTTCGTGGCCTGCGCGATGTCGACCAGCAGGACGCTCTTGTAGACGATCGGCGTGGTGTTGCCGGTGCCGAGCCCGTTCGAATCGCGCGAGAGCACGAGGAACTGGGTGTCGTTGAGGGCCAGCATGTCGCTCTGTGCCGCCGTCCGGTTCGGCGCGCCGCCGTTGCCGGTGTCGCGGTAGGTCGGCAGCTGCAGCACGTATTCGCGCGCGGGCGCGGCCGGTACCGCGCTGCCGGCGAGGTCGTAGATCAGGATGCGGGTGTTGTTGCGCTGCTGCTGATTCGGGCCGGAATCCTGGAGCGTGGCGCTCTGCAGGATGGTGACGAGGCTGCGGCCGTCGGGGGCCAGCGACAGCGCCTCGAAGCCCTGGTTGTTGCGTCGGGCGGGTTGATCGAGTTGAAGTCGAGCGCCCCGGCCGTGCGCGGCCGGATCGCGTCGGGCACGCCGAGCACGCCCTGAAGCTGCCCGCCGGCGCTGAAGTAATAGATGTTCGGCCCGTACTCGTCGCTGACGTAGAAGGAGCCGTCGAGTCGCCGCGCGAGACCTTCCGCATCGAGGCTGATCCGGCCTGCGCTCGGCCCGCTCGCCGCCGAAGGCAGCACCGCGCCGAGCTGGGTCGTGGTGCCGGAGGCCGGATCGAGACCGCTGAAGCGCCGGCCGTTGGCGTCGGTGAGCACGATGCCGCCGTTCGGCACGATCGCGATCTGCCGCTGGGAGGCGGTCGATTGCGGCAGGCCCGCGCCGGGATCGGGCGTGAAGCTGAGATTGAAGCGGTTCAGCCGGACGGCGTAATCGGAGAACAGCCCGCCGCTCGGATCGTTGTAGCCCCGATCGGGCAGCGTGTAGAGCGTGCCGCTGTAGGTGGCCCCCGAGCGCCGCCAGCTGGCGAGGTCGATCGCGAGCGCGGAGAACGAGCCCAGCGTGTCGCCGAGGAAGTCGCGGGTGGTGGCCGGCAGCCGGCCGACGCCCTGGAGACCCTGGTTCACGACGGTCGCATCGCCAACCGTCACCGCCACCGGGCCGTCGGCCGTCGTCAGGTTCGGCGTGCGGATTGCCTGGGCCGAGGCCGCGCCCGTCAGGAACGCAAGCACGCCGAATGAGCCCACGGCTCACGCCGCGCCGTACCGTGTCACCATCGCGGGATCCCCCAGCCACTCAAGCTGAGCCGCAGCTAGGGATCGGGCATGACGGCCCGGTGACGGCAGGAAGGATATTTGTCCTGCATTGGGTCGGCTGCAGACACCGTGTCGCGAAAGGCACGACGCTCCACCGAGCCTCGACGAAACGAAGGAGGCCCGCACGGTTTCCCGGGCGGGCCTCCTCGAATGCGCGTGGCCGAGCCGTCAGGCCGCGGTGCGGTTGCGGGCTTCGCGCTTGGTGTCGACGCCGGAGGCTTTGATCTCGGAGAGCTTCTGGGCGACGTTGCGGGAGAACACGAACTCTGCCGGGCGCTGGTTCTCGAGGCTGACCTCGGGGGCCATCTCGCCCTCGGTCTTGATCCCGCGGATGGCGTGGATCAGCGGCTTCCAGGGCTTGCGCACCGAATCGACCACCGAGGAGGCCTCGTAGCCCGAGTGGACCATGCAGTCGGCGCACTTCTCGTAGTTGCCGGTGCCGTAGGAATCCCAGTCGGTCTCCTCCATCAGCTCCTTGAACGTGGCCGCGTAGCCTTCGCCGAGCAGGTAGCAGGGCTTCTGCCAGCCGAACACGGTGCGGGTGGGGTTGCCCCAGGGCGTGCAATGGTAGGTCTGGTTGCCGGCGAGGAAGTCGAGGAACAGGCCCGACTGCTGGAACGCCCACTTCTGGCGGCCCTTCTCCTTGCCGGCGCGGAACACGCCACGGAACAAGTCCTTCGTCGCCTTGCGGTTCAGGAAGTGCTGCTGGTCGGGCGCGCGCTCGTAGGCGTAGCCGGGCGAGACGGTGATGCCGTCGATGCCCATCTTGGTCACGCTGTCGAAGAAGTCGGCGATCTTGTCCGAGGACGAGTTGTTGAAGAAGGTGCAGTTGATGGTGACGCGGAAGCCCATCTCCTTCGCCTTGGCGATTGCCGCCACGGCCTTGTCGTAGACGCCGCGCTGGCAGACCGAGCCGTCATGCATCTCCTTGTCGCCGTCGAGATGGATCGACCAGGTGAAGTACGGGCTCGGCTTGTACTCCTTGATCTTCTTCTCGAGCAGCAGCGCGTTCGTGCACACGATCGCGAACTTCTTCTGCGCGATGATGCCCTCGACGATCTGCGGCAGGTCCTTGTGCAGCAGCGGCTCGCCGCCGGCGATCACCACCATCGGGGCGCCGCACTCGCGCACGGATTCCAGCGCGTCCGCCACGGGCAGGCGCTTGTTCAGGATCTCGTCGGGGTAATCGATCTTGCCGCAGCCGGCGCAGGCGAGATTGCAGCGGAACAGGGGCTCCATCATCATCACGAGCGGATAGCGCTTCCGGCCGGTGAGATGCTGCTTGATGATGTAGCTGCCGATCGTCGCGACATACCGGAGGGGGATTCCCAAGATACGGCTCCTGTTTGCGTAGCCCCGAACCAAGGGGCTGCTTAACGTGAAAAAAATTCGAATTCCAGCGCTCTAGCCTGGAACCGATCTGAACGGGCCGGTCCTGGGCCGTTTCGCGTGCGTGTTTGCGGGGCTGACGCAACCGCGCCACAGCCTGAGGGCCGTTCCTGCGAACGCGTCCCGCTTCGGGGGGGACCCCATCCTGCCAATGCGTCGGCAATGCGACGGCAGTCCCGCGAAACGGCGCATCCCGTGATATTGCGGTGCGAAACGGCGCCGGCGCCACACATCGATGGGGAGAGCCACCCGCGTCGGAGGTCGCTGCGTTGCAATCGCAGGGCTGCAAGATTACTGAGCGCTGCGGCCTTGGCGCAACGATCGTGCCTCGGATGCGTCCTCATCCCGCGTCGTCCCGTGCGTTCACCGGGTCGGCGCCGCGTCTTCGGCCACACGGCATCGTGAGACGACCGCGTCTCGATCAGGTCCGATCCTGCCTCGATGCGACCGGGTGGATGTGGCGAAGGTCTCGCGCCGTCGACGGGTCCCGCGGGAACCGTCCCGGCAGCATACAAGATGTGAGAGTCGTGCGGCCTCGAAGGGCAGCCGCTCCAGGCAGGTAGGGTACTCGTGATCGAACGTCTCGTCGCGTTTTCCGTCCGACATCGCTGGGTCGTGATCGCCCTGGTGGCCCTGGTCACCGCCGCCAGCACCGGCATCGCGGCGCATCTGTTCCGCATCAACACCGATGTCGAGCGGCTGATCGATCCGAAGGAGCCCTGGCGCCAGGACGAGATCAACTACGAGAAGGCGTTCCCACAGCGCACGAACACGGTCGTCGCGGTGATCGACGGCAAGACGCCGGAGCAGGCGGAAGAGGCCGCGAGCGCCTTCGCCAAGGCGATCGCCGTCCACAAGAACCTGATCGAGACGGTCTACCGGCCCGACGGCGGCCCCTTCTTCGAGAAGAACGGCCTGCTGCTGCTGCCGCAGGCGGAACTGGAGAAGACCACCGAGCAGCTGGTGCAGCAGCAGGGCCTGCTCGGGCCGCTCGCCTCCGATCCGAGTCTGCGCGGCGTGATGCGGGTGCTGGCGCTCGGCGCCCGCGGCATCAAGAGCGGCGACGCCAAGATCGAGGATCTCGACAAGCCGATGGGCGAGATCGACCGGACGTTGCAGACGGTGCTCGACGGCAAGCCGGCGAGGATGTCCTGGCAGCTCCTGCTGTCGGGCGGCGAGAGCAAGACCACCGACCTGCGCAAGTTCGTGCTGATCCAGCCGGTGCTGGATTTCAACGCGCTGCAGCCGGGCTACACCGCGACGAAGCTGATCCGGAACGTCGCCAAGGAGCTGAACATCGATCCCGAGCACGGGCTCGAGATGCGTCTCACCGGCCCGGTCGCGGTCGCCGACGACGAGTTCGCGACGCTGTCCGACGACGCGCTGCTGAACAACCTCGTCACCGTCGGCGCCATCGTCCTGTTCCTCTGGCTCGCCCTGCGCTCGGCGCCGCTGGTGGTGTCGGTGCTGATCACCACCTTCTCCGGCCTGATCGTCACGGCGGCGCTCGGGCTGCTGATGGTGGGCGAGCTCAACCCGATCTCGGTGGCCTTCGCGGCTCTGTTCGTCGGCCTCGGCATCGATTTCGGCATTCAGTTCTCGGTGCGCTACCGCGCCGACCGCTACGAGCAGCCGACGCTCGAGGACGCGATCCGCGCCGCCGCGCGCGGGGTCGGCTGGTCGCTGACCCTGGCGGCGGTGTCGCTGATCGCCGGCTTCTTCGCCTTCCTGCCGACCGCGTTCCGCGGCGTGTCCGAGCTCGGCCTGATCGCCGGCGTCGGCATGGTCGTCGCCTACCTGTTCGCGATCACCCTCCTCCCGGCGCTGATCGCCGTGTTCCGGCCGAAGGGCGAGAAGGCCGCCGTCGAGACCACGTGGCTCGCAGGCGTCGATCCGTGGATCATCCGCAATCGCAAGCCGGTGCTGATCGCCGTCGGCCTCGTCACGCTGGCCGGCGCCCCGCTGCTGTGGAAGCTGCCCTTCGATTCGAACCCGATGCACCTGCGCAGCCCGCACGTGGAATCGATCGCGACCTATCTCGACCTGATCAAGGATCCCGCCACGAGCCCGAACGTCGCCGACGTGCTGGCTCCGAGCGTCGACGCCGTGCCCGAGGTCACGAAGAAGCTCGCCGCGCTGCCGCTGGCCGCCGACATCATGAGCATCGACACCTTCGTGCCGCGCGACCAGGACAAGAAGCTCGCCACCGTCGCCGAGACGGCCGAGCTGCTCGATCCGATCCTCAACCCGACGCGCAAGCCGCCGCCGCCGACCGATGCCGACAACGTCAAGGCCTTGAAGGACACCGCGGCCGCCCTGACCGGCATCGCCGGCGGCAATGCGCCCGGCAACAAGACCGCCGGCCGTCTCTCCGGCACGCTCGACAAGCTGGCGGCCGCCAAGCCGGCGACGCGCGAGGCCGCCTCGGTCGCCCTCACCACCGATCTCGGCCCGCTGCTCTCGCGGCTGCGGACGGTGCTGCATCCCGAGAAGATCACCCTCGCCAACCTGCCGCCGCAGCTGAAGGCCGAATGGGTCGCCGCCGACGGCCGCGCCCGCATCGAGGTGCATCCGAAGGGCAATTCCAACGACGACGAGGTGCTGCGGCAGTTCGCATCCGAGATCCAGAGCGTCGCGCCGCACGCCACCGGCGCGCCGATCGCCACGACCTCGTCGAGCTACACCATCCTCGGCGCCTTCGTGCAGGCGGCGGTGACCGCCCTGGTGCTGATCTTCATCATCCTCTCGGTGGCGCTGCGGAAGCCTTGGGACGTGGCGATGACGCTCGGGCCGTTGGTGCTCGCCACCTTGTGGACGCTGATGGCGCTGCACGTCGTCGGCATGCCGCTGAACTTCGCCAACATCATCGCCCTGCCGCTGATGCTCGCGGTCGGCGTGGCGTTCCATATCTACTACGTGATCGCTTGGCGGGCCGGCGTCACCGACATGCTGGCCTCCAGCCTGACGCGGGCGATCTTCTTTTCCGCGCTGACCACGGGGACCGCCTTCGGCTCGCTGGTGCTGTCGAGCCATCCCGGCACGGCGAGCATGGGCAAGCTGCTGGCGCTGTCGCTGTTCTTCACGCTTATCGCCGCCTTCTTCGTGGTGCCGGCCTTCCTCGGTCCGCCGCCGGCCAAGCCCGGTGCCGATCGCCCCGAGGGGGAAGAGGCCGGCCGGTTGCCCGGCACGGGCCAAGCCGTCCGCCCGGAGCCCGCCGCCGTGAAGTGACGGACGGCAGCCTTTCTGCTCAAATGCACGGCGTCGTCCCACGGGGACGGCGCCGTTCTCGTTTGGTGGGCAGGCTTTAATCCGCGAGCGACCTCGGTCGGCGTGCGGGCTGCGATCAGTGCGCGGGCGTCGCGGTGCCGGTCCCGGTCGGCTCGGTCACGTTCGCCTTGGCGGATGCTCCCGCGGCCTTGGAGGCCTGCGGCAGGCTCGTCGCATCGATGACGTCGAAGCGGACGCCGTCCTCGGCCCGCTTCAGCGCGGCATTCGCCTCGTAGTACTTGCCCTGGTCCAGCAGCGTCGCAGCCTGGTCGACATCCGCCGTCGTCTTCGCCAGCGGCACGACGGCCATGGTGAAGTTCACGTTCACGCCGGCCAGCTTCAGCTTCTCGGCCGCGCCCTTCCGGTCGCCCTTCTCGAGATTCTTGTTGGCATCGGCCACAGCTGCCGCCTTCTGCGGCGTGGCGACGAAATCCTCGTCGAGCAGCAGCTGCCCGTCGACCGGCAGCCACGCGACGGGCTGCTTCATGTCGCCGACGCCGGTGCCCTTGGCCGGCATCGCCTTGGCGGCGGCGGGCGGCTTGAGATCGGCCTCCGCCTTGGTGAACACGCTCTCGTCGGTCTTCGCCTTTGCGAGGACCGCCTGCGCATCGTGGACCAGCGTCTTGGCCTGGGCCGGGTCGGCATCGAAGATCGCGATCCGGGCGAGATGCAGGTCGCGGAAGCCCTTCGCCCCATCGGCCGACAGCTTGCCGACGTCCTTCTGGATTGCGGTTTCGTGGGAGGCGGCGGTCGTCGCGGCTTGGTCGGCGGCGTAGGCGGCGCCCCCGAGGGCGACGGAGGCGGTGAAGACGGTGGCGAGGAGGGTGTAGCGGGTCATGACGACATCTCCGATTCGTCCCATGCGGCGGCGAGGGTCTGTTGCGACGATCGTCTTGTGCCCTGGGGCTGCTGTCGGAACGCGGGCGCCGAAGCCCACGTTGCATGAAATTTTGGTCATCAATCGGACATGCTTCCGAAACGCAAGTCCTGATGAGCTATTTGCGACGATATACAGTCGTTTGACGCTGTCGTCTCTGCAGCGTTTGATGCGAAATCTTCTGCGGGCTCCGTGAAGACGTCGTCATCGTCTATTCGGTGCGAAATCCGAAAACCCGCCGCAGACGATTCCCGACCGCGCGACCGCATCCATGGAGGCCCGCGCGACGAGCGCGTCCCGCTCCGCGGCGTAGGCGTAGCCCGGCGCCTCGCCGAGGAAGCCGCCGGCGGTGGCCGGGTGGGTGTAGAGCTCGGTCAGGCCGTCGGGCAGATGCGCGAGCAGGCCGGCCACGCGGGCGGGCGTCATCGCTCCGGACCAGGCCAGACCCAGGGTTCGATCGGGAATAGTCAGCCCCATCATCCGGGCCCGGACGGCGAGCAGGGCCGCCCAGGGTGCCGTATCGAGGGCCACCCGTGGGGTCGCACCGGGCTCGGCACGCTTCAGCACCGCCCGCGGCTCGCGCGGCACGCGGATCGAGCGCATCCCGTAACGCGGCCCGATCGACAGCACCGCGCCGGCGATCAACGGATGCACGTGGAAGTGCTTGTGCGCGTTCACGTGATCGAGTGGCAGGCCGGTGATGCGGTAGGCCTCGAACTGCGCGGTGATCTCGGCGGTGAGCTGGCGGCGGGCCGCCGGCCTCAGCGCAAGGTCCAGGCCGAGGCGTTCCATGTCGCGACGCATCAGGCCGGCGTCATCGGTGAGATCCGGCAAGGTGGCGGCCGGCAGCGTCGGCCACGCCTCGACGAGCACCAGGTGCAATCCCACGCGCAGCGACGGCATCCGCTTGGCGCGGGCGACCGCGTCCGCGGCGGCGGGGGCCGAGACCATCAGGCTCGCCGCCGTGAGGATGCCGTCGCGATGGGCCTGCTCGACCGCCTCGTTGACCTCCGGGCTCAGGCCGAAATCGTCGGCGGTGACGACGAGACGCTTCACGAGACACTCCGGTGTACGGGGGCGCGGCTGTTTGCCGGGGGCCTCGGGCCCGGACCCCTGAACGAAGACGGCCGGGCTTTGGGGCCCGGCCGTCTGGATCGGTCATGCGATGGGGCTCAGGCGCCCTTATCAGGCGGCCTTGGCGGTGCCCTGACGCTCCTTGAGGAAGCGGTAGAACTCCACGCCCTCGCGCAGGCGGCGCTTCATCATGTCGGGCGAGCGCACCATCTCGGAGACGATCGAGGCGATCTTCGGAGCGCGGAAGTAGAACTTCCGGTAGAACTCCTCCACCGCCGCGAAGATCTCGGCGTGCGACAGGTGCGGGTAGTGCAGCGGCGCGATCTGCACGCCGTTCTCATCCACGAGCTCGGCGTTCTCGACGTCGAGCCAGCCGTTCTCCACCGCCTGCTTGTAGAGGAAGGTGCCGGGGTACGGCGCCGCCAGCGAGGCCTGGATGGTGTGCGGGTTGATGCGCTTCGCGAAGGCGATCGTCTCCTGGATCGTCTCGCGGGTCTCACCCGGCAGGCCGACGATGAAGGTGCCGTGGATCGCGATGCCGAGGTCGTGGCAATCCTTGGTGAACTTCTCGGCGACCTCGACGCGCATGCCCTTCTTGATGTTGTTCAGGATCTTCTGGTTGCCGGACTCGTAGCCGACCAGCAGCAGGCGCAGGCCGTTGGCCTTCAGCACCTCGAGGGTCTCGCGCGGAACGTTCGCCTTGGCGTTGCACGACCAGGTGACGCCGAGCTTGCCCAGCTCGCGCGCGATCTCCTCGGCGCGGGGCAGGTTGTCGGTGAAGGTGTCGTCGTCGAAGAAGAACTCCTTCGTCTGCGGGAACTCCTTCAGGCAGTACTTGATCTCCTCGATCACGTGCGCGACCGAGCGGGTGCGGTAGGTATGCCCGCCCACCGTCTGCGGCCACAGGCAGAACGTGCAGCGGCTCTTGCAGCCGCGGCCGGAATAGAACGAGATGTAGGGGTGCTTGAGGTACCCGATGAAGTACTTCTCCATCTCGAGATCGCGCTTGTACACGCTCGTGACGAAGGGAAGCTGATCCATGTCGGTCATGATCTCGCGGTCCTCGTTGTGGACCACGACGCCGTCGGCGTTGCGATAGGACAGACCCTTGATCTCCGACATCGGCGTGCCGTCGGCGACTTCCTTAACGGTGAAGTCGAACTCGTTGCGGGCGCAGAAGTCGATGCACGGCGCCTGGGCCATCGCGCCGGCGGCGTCCACCGCGACCTTCGCGCCGATCAGTCCGGCGATCAGCTTGGGGTTGGCGGCCTTGAGCGCCTCGACGGTCTTCACGTCCGACTTGAACGACGGCACTGAGGTGTGGAGCACCACCATGTCGAAGTCGTTGGCCTGGGCCACGATCTCGGCCAGCTTGATGTTGTGCGGCGGCGCGTCGATCAGCTTCGAGTTCGGCACCAGGGCGGCCGGCTGGGCGAGCCAGGTCGGGTACCAGAACGACTTGATCTCGCGCTTGGCCTGGTAGCGGGACCCGGCGCCGCCGTCGAAGCCGTCGAAGGTGGGAGCCTGGAGGAAGAGCGTGCGCATGGGGTTCAAGGCCTCAGAGCAGGGCGATCGGATCGAAAGGATGACGGATCGAGGATGGCAAGTTTAGACGACGCGACGGCAAGGTCAGACGGTGGGCGACTCAGCATCCTGGCCGAGATTGCCCTCCGGAATAAGCGTTCCATCCGCAACGACGCGATAATCGTGACCTTTCCATGTCACCGCCCCCGATACGAAGCTCCATGAGAAGTTCGCGAACGAGAGGATGTCGCGGATCGGCAACAGCCAGTACGGATGGGGACCGATCCCGAAGGCACGCTCCAGCCGCATCGACAGGATGATGCGGCAGGCCAGTGCCAGAGCCGCGACGCCGAGCGCGGTCGCGCCGGCCTCCGGCATCAGCGCGGCGATCAGCGCGATCGGGAAGGCGTGGGTGACGATCGAGCCGGCATAGCCGGCCGGGTCGACGTTGCGGATGGTGCGGTTCCAGCGCAGCTCGTGGGTCCAGAGGCCCGCGATCGCGGTGTCGACGCAGGTATGCCCGATGGTGAAGTTCGGGATCGCGACCCGGCCGCCGAGCCCGCGCAGCGCCTCGCCGATGGCATAGTCGTCGGCGAGGTCGTCCTTGAAGGTGGCGAACCCGCCGATCTTCGCCAGCGACGCGGCGGTGAAGGCGATGGTCGAGCCGAAGCACGGCTTGGCGAGGCCGAGCGCCGTGCCCATCACGACGTTGGGCAGGAACTGCACGTCGATGGCGAGTGCGGAGAGCTGCGCGAACACGCCCCGGTCGCCGGGAACGCCGTGGTACAGGCAGGTCACCCCGGTCACGCCGGGGGCGGACAGCTCGGCCACGACGCGCTCGAGATAGTCGGGGCGCACCACCATGTCGCTGTCGGCGAGCACCACCACCTCGTGCCGAATCACCTCCGACATGTTGATCAGGTTCGAGACCTTGCGGTTCGAACCGTGCTGGCGCGCGTCGACGACGAGGTCGATGCTGAGCTGCGGGAAGGCTGCCTCGATGCGCCGCACGACGCCGATCGCCGGGTCGCCGGCGCTCTGCACGCCGAACACGATCTGCACCGGGCCGGCATAGTCCTGGGCGCAGAAGGTCCGCAGGTTCTCGAACAGGTTCGGCTCGAGGCCGCAGAGGGGCTTCAGCACCGTCACCGAGGGCCGCGCCGCATCGTCGGCGAAAGCGGGCGCCACCTTCGCGGAGCACCGCCCGGCGAGGAACGCCGCGGTGAGCGCGTACAGGCAACCCGCGAGCGCGGGGACCAGAAGGATCGGCGAGAGCCAGGTCAGGTCCATGGGAACGTCGCTCGGTCGCAAGGTGCGTGGGATCGATGGGCCGCGGCGTGCGGCACGAAAGCTCTGTGCAGGCCGTTCAAGGCGCCGGTTTGGCGTTCAGCATGCCGTCGGTGCGTTCGCGCAAGAATTTCAGCACCGCGTCGGCCCCGCCGGCCTTGAGCGGCTGGCCGAGGCTCGCCCGCTGACCCGCGACCTCGCTGACGTTGCCGTTGAGCAGGACGTCCTGGATGCGGTTGTCGGAATTCACGACGAAGTCGATCTGCGAATCGTCCCCGTCCGGGGTGGTGACGTGGGTGAGGACGCGCTGGTTCGTGCCGCTCGCCTCGCTCTTGCGCGTCACCTCGAACTTCGCGCCGGCCGCCCGTGCGAGGCGGTTGGCGTAGGTCACGACGAAGTTGCGGCGGAACGCTTCGGTGATCGCGCCCTGCTGCTCGGGCGAGAACTCCGCCCACTTGGCGCCGATCGCCAGGCGGACCATCGCCGGGTAGTCGAAGGACCGCTCCAGGGTCGGGCCGACCGCGTCGATGCGGTCCTTGAGGGTGCCGGCCCCGTTCTTCACGGCGGCGTCGAAGCGGGCGTAGAGCCCGTCGACCACCGCGACCGCCGGGTCGTCGGCGGCGAAGGCCGGAACGGTGCCGGCGACGAGCGCCAGCGCGAGGATCAACCGGCGCATCAGGCGCACTTCTTCAACTCCGGCACCGCGGTGTCCTCAATGTGGGCGCTCTGCCCGCGGGGGGGCGCATAGCTGTAGAACGGTCCGAGCGTCGCGGGTGCGGGGACGGCCCCGACTCGGCGAAAGGTGGTCCGGCCCTCCTCCTGCGCGGAGGCCCCGGGCTCGCTCGCCTCGCGGCGCAGGCGGCCCTCCTGCGTGTGCCAGAGCCACAGGCCGGGAACGCCGACGAGGAGGTCGGCCAGACGCTTGACCAGCGACAGGGCGAGCGCCGCCTCGGCCGGGATGCCGAACAGGGCGCAGAGCGCGATCAGCCCGCCCTCCTGCGCGCCGAGCGCGCCGGGGACCGCGAAGGCGGCGCCGCGCACGGCCTGGGCCAGGCTCTCGATCACGATCGCCTCGGCGAAGCTCACCGGATAGCCCATGAAGTGCAGGCAGACGTAAACCTCGAGCGAGCCGATGACCCAGCCGACGAGGTGCACGCCGATGCCCGAGACGATGCGCAGGGGCGCACCGTAGAGGCGTCGCAGGTTGTCGTAGAGCACGTCGACGGCGCCGAGCGCCTGCCATTCGCGGCCCGAGGCGAAGCGGTCGACGATCCCCTGGATCAGGCGGTGCCCGGCGCGGCGCTGGATCAGGTAGAACGCGCCGATGGCGGGGGCGGCGATGGCGAGGCCGCCGGCGACGGTGCGCACGATCGGCCCGTCGCCCGCGAGCCAGATCAGGAGCCCGAGGCCGGCGACGGTGAAGAGCAACTGGGTCAGCGCCTGCGTCATCATGTCGACGAACATGCTGGCGCCGGCTAGGCCCCCGGCGATGCCGCGCTTGGCCAGAAGGCGCGCGCCGATGAAGTCGCCGCCCACCGTCGCGACCGGCAGCAGCGTGTTGATGCCCTCGCGCACGAAGCGCAGGTTGATGCAGGCGGCCAGGCTCGGGCGGCCGGCGACGGGGAAGATCACGAACCAGCCGAGGCCGGCCCAGGCGACGGCGACCGCGCGCGCGGCGACCACCGCCAGCGCGCCCCAGCCGGCACTCACCACCGCCGCCGCCACATCCTCGAGACCGGAAGACAGGAACAGGCCGACGACCGTGCAGAGGCCGGCGATCAAGGCCAGGGTCGTCAGACGCTTCATGATACTCTTTCAAGCTCGGGGGTGGCTTGATGCTGGACTCTCGCCGCGATTTCGACCGAAAAAGACCGCTGCGGACGAGGAGTAAGGCTCAAGTTGCAGCAACGATCGGCAATGTCTATCACCCGATAGACACAGTGCGGACCAAAGCGGCACCAGGGGTTTCGCCCCGAGCAGACCGCCCGCGCAGCGTATCACGAAGGGATCACCATGGACCGCGACGCTTCCCACTCGGCCGGAGAGGCCGTGCTCGACGACGCCCGTACCGACGGCTTCGTCCGCGGCGACCCGGGCGTGCCGGCGCCGCACTCGCCGGTAATGGCCTGGAACGAGTGGGACCCGCTGGAGGAGGTGATCGTCGGCTCGCTCGACGGCGCCACGATCCCGACGCACCACCTGACCGTGATCTTCAACCTGCCGCGCGCCGCGCAGCCGTTCTACCGCTTCGCCTCGGGCTTCCGGTATCCGGCCTTCATGAAGAAGCTCGCGCAGAAGGAGCTCGATAACTTCATCGGCATCCTCGCCGGCGAGGGCGTGAAGATCCGCCGCCCGGACAGCATCGACTTCTCGAAGAAGTACCGCGCCCCGCGCTGGTCGTCCCGCGGCTTCTGCGTCGCCTGCCCGCGCGACCCGTACCTGGTGATCGGCGACGAGATCATCGAGAGCCCGATGTGCTGGCGCTCGCGCTACTTCGAGGGCGATGCCTACCGCTCGCTGTTCAAGGAGTATTTCCGCAACGGCGCGCGCTGGACCTCGGCACCGCGGCCGCAGCTGACGGACGAGCTCTACAACTACGATTATCGCGTGCCGAACCTGAAGGCCGGCGAGCCGATGCAGTTCACGGTCAACGAGTTCGAGCCGGTCTTCGACGCCGCCGACTTCGTCCGCTGCGGCCGCGACATCTTCGTCACCCGCTCGAACGTCACCAACCTGATGGGCATCGAGTGGCTGCGGCGCCACCTCGGGTCCGGCTTCCGCGTCCACGAGATCGAGAGCCGCTGCCCGCAGCCGATGCACATCGATTCGTCGTTCATGCCGCTTGCGCCCGGCAAGGTGCTTGTCAACCCGGACTACATCGACGTCGAGAAGCTGCCGGCGGTGCTGAAGAAGTGGGACGTGCTGGTCGCCCCACGTCCCGACCCGGTCGAGGGCTTCATGAGCAAGATCTCGATGTGCTCGCCCTGGACCTCGATCAACGTGCTCGCCATCGACGAGAAGAAGATCGTCGTCGACCAGAGCCAGCCGACGCTGATCAAGGCGCTCAAGGATTGGGGCTTCGATCCGATCCCGGCGCCGTTCCTGAGCTACGGCCCGTTCGGCGGCTCGTTCCACTGCGCGACGCTCGACGTGCGCCGTCGCGGAACGCTGAAGTCGTACTTCTAGGATTTCACTGATCGTCCGCCGCATGATCCCCTCCCCCGCAGAAGGGGGGAGGGAAACCGGCCTCAGCGAGAGAACTTCTTGTACTTGATCTTCTTCGGCATCAGCGAGTCGGCACCGAGGCGGCGCATCTTGTCGGCCTCGTAGTCGGAGAAGTTGCCCTCGAACCACTCGACGTGGCTGTCGCCCTCGAAGGCGAGGATGTGGGTCGCGATCCGGTTCAGGAACCAGCGATCGTGGCTGATGATCACCGCGCAGCCGGCATAATCCTCCAGCGCGTCCTCGAGCGCCCGCAGCGTCTCCATGTCGAGATCGTTGGTCGGCTCGTCGAGGAGGAGCACGTTGGCGCCACCCTTCAGCGTGCGCGCGAGGTGCACGCGGTTGCGCTCGCCGCCCGACAGCGTGCCGACCTTCTTCTGCTGGTCGCCGCCCTTGAAGGCGAAGGCCGCGCAGTAGGCCCGCGAATTGATCTCGCGCTTGTTGAAATAGATGATGTCGTTGCCGCCCGAGACCTCCTGCCAGACCGTGGCGTTGGGATCGAGCGCATCGCGCGACTGGTCGACGTAACCGAGATGCACGGTCTCGCCGACCGAGATCGCGCCGCCGTCGGGCTTCTCCTGGCCGGTGATCATCTTGAACAGCGTCGTCTTGCCGGCGCCGTTCGGGCCGATGACGCCGACGATGCCGCCCGGCGGCAGCTTGAACGACAGGTCCTCGATCAGCAGCCGGTCGCCGAAGGCCTTGTTGAGGTGGTCGAACTCGATGACGTTGTTGCCGAGCCGCTCGTCGATCGGGATCACGATCTGGGCCGCGGCATCGACCTTGTTGTTCTGCTTGGCGACCAGCTCCTCGTAGCGCGTGATGCGCGCCTTCGACTTGGACTGGCGCGCCTTCGGCGAGGCGGCGATCCACTCCTGCTCGCGAGCGATCGAGCGCTGGCGGGCCATGTCCTCGCGGCCCTCCTGCTGCAGGCGCTTCTGCTTCTGCACCAGCCAGGCCGAGTAGTTGCCCTCGTACGGGATGCCCTTGCTGCGATCGAGCTCGAGGATCCAGCTGGTGACGTTGTCGAGGAAGTAGCGATCGTGGGTCACGATCAGGATCGCACCGGGATAGTTCTTCAGGTGGCCTTCGAGCCAGTTCACCGTCTCGGCGTCGAGGTGGTTGGTCGGCTCGTCGAGCAGCAGCAGCTCCGGCTCCCACAGCAGCAGCCGGCACAGCGCGACGCGGCGGCGCTCGCCGCCCGACAGCGTGGCGACCGGCTGCTCGTCGCTCGGGCAGCCCAAGGCCTCCATGGCCTGGTCGACCTTGGATTCGAGCTCCCACAGGTTCTTCGATTCGATCTCGTCCTGAAGGCGGGTCATCTCGTCCGCCGTCTCGTCGGAGTAGTTCATCGCGAGCTCGTTGTAGCGGTCGAGCAGCGCCTGCTTCTCGGCGACGCCCTCCATCACGTTCTCGCGGACCGACTTCGTCGGATCGAGCTGCGGCTCCTGCGGCAGGTAGCCGACGCGGGCGCCCTGGGCGACGAAGCCCTCGCCGGTCCACTCGGTGTCGATGCCGGCCATGATCTTCAGCAGGGTCGACTTGCCCGAGCCGTTGATGCCCAGCACGCCGATCTTGGCGTCGGGGTAGAAGGACAGGTTGACGTTGTCCAACACCTTCTTCCCGCCGGTGTAGGTCTTGGTCAGGCCTTTCATGTGGTAGATGAATTCGCGGGCCATCGCAGGCATCCTATCAGGTTCGGCGGGGCCGGCGCGGGAGCGCGCCCGGCCCGATGACGGGTACAGGGCCGCACGGGCAGGCACGCGCCATGCCCGCGGCGAACCCTGCGCGGTACGGTTCTGCGGAGCGTGCGCGTCGCACCCTTCCCCGCAATCCCTGGAGATGATCCCGCTCGCGTATCAGGACGGCCGGTGCCGGGCAAGGATCGGGGCGTGGTGGCCGCTGTGGGACTCGAACCCACACGGGCGAAGCCCGAGGCATTTTAAGTGCCTTCCGTCTACCAATTTCGGCAAGCGGCCCCTCGATGTGCCGAAGCGGTAGCCGCCGGCGTCGGCGAGATCAAGCGTTCGGCGTCCAGCCGTAGAGCCAGGCGTAGCGCGCGCGCATGCCGTCGGGCCCGAGGCGGCGCATCACCGCGTCGCGCACGAAGGCGGTGAGGCCGCCGGCATGGTAGGTCCGGCCGTTGCCGCGGGCGGCGCGCTGCACCCGGCGGACGCGGCGCCGGCGCGCCTTGGTGTAGGCCGCGAGCGCGTCCGCGACCGGATGCTCGGCGAGGCACCGCGTCAGGATCGAGCAGTCCTCGATCGCCAGCGCCGCCCCCTGCGCCAGGAACGGCAGCACCGGGTGGGCGGCATCGCCCAGCAGCGCGACCCGGCCGCGCGCGATCGGCCGCGCCACCGGGCGGTCGGCGAGCGACCAGACCAGCCAGGAATCCGGCACGGTCAGCAGCTCGAGCAGCTCCGGCGCGCAGGTGCGGAAATGCGCGCGCAGCACCGCCGGATCCCCGAGCCGGCCCCAATCCTCGTCGCCCTGCCGCTCGGGCACGATCGCCACGACGTTGAGGTCGCGGCCGGCATGGATCGGGTAGTGGACCACATGCCGGCCGCGCCCGAGCCACAGACCGGTCGCCTCGCCGGCCAGCTCCTCGGGCACGGCCTCGCGCGGCACGATCGCCCGCCACGCCGCCATCCCGGCGGTCGCGAGCGGGCGTGGGTCGAGGTGCCCGCGGATGCGCGAGCGCAGGCCGTCCGCCCCGATTACCAGGTCGGCCGAGAGGCTGTCGTTGCGGGTGCCGTTGCCGCTTTCGAGGGCGAGGGTGACGGCGTCCTCGGTCTCGGTGAGGCCCATGACGGCACGGCCCATCATCAGGCGGATGCCGGGGCGGGAGCGCACCGCGTCGAGGAGCAGGGTCTGAAGGTCGGCCCGGTGGATGACGTAGTACGGCGCGCCGAACTGCTCGCGGGCCTTGGCGCCCAGCGCCACCGCCCCGATCCGCCGGCCCGAATCGAGGGCGCGGACGGTCACGCCCGGCGGCTCGGAGCCGGTGCGCCGGAGCGCCGCCGCGAGCCCGAGATCGGCGAGCACGCGGCTCGCGTTCGGCGAGAGCTGGAGGCCGGCGCCGACCTCGCTGAAGCCGGTGCGGCGCTCGACGACCGTCACCGCATGGCCGGCGGCGTTCAGCGCCAGCGCCGCGGTCAGGCCGCCGATCCCGCCTCCGACGATGGCGACGGTCAGCGGCGGCTGAGGGTCTCGGGGCATGACCCTATTCGGCCGCCGCCGTCTCATCGTGCCAGACGCATGCCGCCGGGTCGGCATGGCCGGCCTTCAGGTCGGCGCGGTGGCGATACAGCGTCGAGCAGTACTGGCAGATGATCTCGTTGTCGGCGCCCATGTCGAGGAACACGTGCGGATGATCGAACGGCGGCAATGCGCCGATGCACATGAACTCCCGCGAGCCGACATGGATGACCGCGACGCCGAGCTCGTTGTGGAAGTGCGGTACCGCCCTGTCAGCCATCGCGCCGTCCTGTGCCTTGGGACCCCTCGCACCGGGTCGCCCGAGCCCCGCTTATGCCGCCGTGCGTTCGTCCGGCGCAAGCCTGGGGGCGAACGCCGGTCACTTGGCGCCTCGGCGGCCACGCCGTACATAAGCCTTCGAAGACCGACCCGGCGCGGACAAGCCCCTCGATGACCCAGCAAGACCAAGCGGAGCGGCGCGTGCCCCAGGCACCGATCCACGGGCCGGAGGGGTTCGCGGGCATGCGCCGTGCCGGACGCCTGACGGCGGAAGGCCTCGACGTGCTGATGGAGGCGACGCAGCCGGGCGTGACCACCGAGGCGCTCGACAAGCTCGCCTACGAGTTCGCGATGGATCACGGCGCCTACCCGGCCTCGCTGCTCTACCGCGGCTATCCGAAGTCGATCTGCACCTCGATCAACCACGTGGTCTGCCACGGCATCCCCAACGACAAGCCGCTGCGCGAGGGCGACATCGTCAACCTCGACATGTGCCTGATCCTCGACGGATGGCACGGTGATTCGAGCCGGATGGCCTTCGTCGGCGAGGTGCCGCGCAAGGCGGCGCGCCTGTGCGAGATCACCTACGAGGCGCTGATGCGGGGCGTCGCCGCGGTGAAGCCCGGCGGATCGACCAACGACATCGGCCGCGCGATCCAGGACTACGCCGAGGGCGAGCGCTGCTCGGTGGTGCGCGACTTCTGCGGCCACGGCCTCGGCCGGAGCTACCACGATGCGCCGACCATCCTGCACTACGTCGAGGCGAGCTACGACGTGCCGCTGCGGCCGGGGCAGTTCTTCACCATCGAGCCGATGATCAACCTCGGCCGGCCGGCGGTGAAGGTGCTCTCCGACGGCTGGACCGCGGTGACGCGCGACCGCTCGCTGTCGGCGCAGTTCGAGCACACGGTGGCCGTCACCGAGACCGGCGTCGAGATCTTCACGGTCTCGCCGAAGGGGCTGCACCAGCCCGGCAACCCGGGCGCTTGAGGTCGTGACGGGCCCGGGCGACGCGGCCGAGGGCGGATTGTTCGCCGAGCGGCCGGCCGTCGCGCCGAAGCCCGAGGAGCCGCCGCACTATCTCGGCCACCGCGATCGCCTGCGCGAGCGCTTCGCCAAGCAGGGTGCCGACGCCCTGCCCGACTACGAGATGCTCGAGCTTGCCCTGTTCCGCGCGATCCCGCGGCGGGACGTGAAGCCGCTGGCCAAGGCGCTGATCCGCCGCTTCGGCAGCTTCGCCGAGGTGCTGAGCGCCGATCCGGCCCGGCTCGCCGAGGTCGAGGGCGTCAGCGCCGGCGTGGTCGCCGACCTCAAGTTGATGGAGGCGGCGGGCCGCCGGCTGGCGCGCGGCGCGATCGCCCAGCGCGCGCTGCTTTTTTCCTGGGCCGAGCTCATCGAGTACCTGCGCGCCACCATGGCCTTCGCCACCCGCGAGGAGTTCCGGGTGCTGTTCCTCGACAAGCGCAACCACCTCATCGCCGACGAGATCCAGGGGCGCGGGACCGTCGACCACACGCCGGTCTACCCGCGCGAGGTGGCGCGGCGGTCGCTGGAGCTCTCGGCCACCGCGATCATCCTGGCGCACAACCACCCGTCCGGCGATCCGGCGCCCTCGGCCGCCGACGTGACGATGACGCGCGAAGTGATCGCCGTGCTCAGCCCGCTGAAGATCGTGGTGCACGACCACGTCATCCTCGGCCGGTCAGGCCATGCCAGCCTGAAAGGCCTGCGCCTCATCTGACGCGTGTTTGGAACGAGCCCCGAACGAGGCCGTAATCCCTTTGCGTGGCGCGCCTCTTGCCTCTAGCGTGACGGATCTGGGAGAGACTGAATGGCGGCCGTGGCCTTCGACGAGATGACCGCCTTCGCAGGCGCCGCGACGAGTCCCGACGACGTCCGCGAGGCCTACGGTCAGCTGAAGAACTGGCTCGACACGACGCCGGCCGACCACTTCAACACCCGCCGCAGCCAGGCCGAGCTGCTGTTCCGGCGCATCGGCATCACCTTCGCGGTCTACGGCGACAACGAATCGACCGAGCGGCTGATCCCGTTCGACATCATCCCGCGGGTGATCACCAAGCCGGAATGGGGCTTCCTGGAGCGCGGGCTGAAGCAGCGCGTCACCGCGATTAACATGTTCCTGAAGGACATCTACGGCGCGCAGGAATGCATCAAGGCCGGCATCATCCCGGCCGACCTCGTTTACAAGAACGCGCATTACCGCATGGAGATGCGGTCGTTCCGGGTGCCGCACGACCTCTACGTGCACATCGCGGGGATCGACATCGTCCGCACCGGCGAGAACGACTTCTTCGTGCTCGAGGACAACGCCCGCATCCCGTCCGGCGTGTCGTACATGCTCGAGAATCGCGAGGTGATGCTGCGGCTGTTCCCGGACCTGTTCTCCCGCCACCGCGTCGCGCCGGTCGAGAACTATCCGGACGCGCTGCTGGCGACGCTCCGCAGCCTCGCGCCGACGACGGCGACCCGCGACCCGACCGTCGTGCTGCTGACGCCCGGGCGCTACAACTCGGCGTTCTACGAGCACTCGTTCCTGGCCGACAAGCTCGGCGTCGAGCTGGTCGAGGCGGGCGACCTCTTCACCAAGGACGACGTGGTCTACATGCGGACCACCGAAGGCCCGCGCCGGGTCGACGTGATCTACCGCCGCCTCGACGACGACTTCCTCGATCCGCTGGTGTTCCGGCCGGATTCGATGCTCGGCGTGCCGGGCATCATGAACGCCTACGAGCGCGGCAGCGTGACGCTCGCCAACGCGGTCGGCACCGGCATCGCCGACGACAAGGCGGTCTACAGCTACATGCCGGAGATCGTGAAGTTCTTCACCGGCGAGGAGCCGATCCTGCACAACGTGCCGACCTATCGCTGCCGCGAGAAGGAGGCCTTCTCCTACGTGATGGACAACCTGTCCGAGCTGGTGGTCAAGGAGGTCAACGGCTCGGGCGGCTACGGCATGCTTGTCGGGCCGCACGCGACCAAGCGCGAGATCGAGGAATTCGCCAAGCGCCTGCGCCACGCCCCGGACGGCTTCATCGCCCAGCCGACGCTGTCGCTCTCCACCTGCCCGACCTTCGTCGCCTCCGGGGTGGCCCCGCGCCACGTCGACCTGCGCCCCTTCGTGCTGTGCGGCGCCGACGAGATCCGCATCGTGCCGGGCGGTCTCACCCGCGTGGCGCTGAAGGAAGGATCTTTGGTGGTGAATTCCAGCCAAGGGGGCGGTACGAAGGACACCTGGGTTCTCGACGCGTGATGGCGTGACGCCTGCTTTCACCGAGAACCGCCCAGCGGTGGACGCCCCCGGGCCGAAGCCGAAGAGACCCCAGCGAAACAGCCATGCTCTCCAGGACTGCCGACAACCTCTACTGGCTCTCGCGCTACGTCGAACGGGCGGAGTTCGTCGCCCGCATCCTCGATGCGGCGCATCGCCTGGCCTCGCTGCCGACGAGCTACGGCGGGGGCGAGACCAACGAGTGGGCTTCGGCCCTCGCCTCGGCCGGCGATCCGGAGGTGTTCAAGCCGCACTACGACGGCGTGAACGCCGCGACGGTGTGCGACTTCCTCGCCTTCAGCCCGCACAACCCGTCCTCGATCCGCTCCTGCATCGAGAGCGCCCGCGAGAACGCGCGCAGCGTGCGCACCGCGCTCACCACCGAGATGTGGGACACGATCAACGGCGCCTGGCTCGAGCTGCGGTCCTACGAGAAGAAGGACCTCGACCGCGACGCGTTCACGCGCTTCCTCGATTGGGTGAAGGGTATCTCGCTGACCTTCGACGGCTCGGCCTACCGGACGATGCTGCGCAACGACACCTACTGGTTCACGCGTCTCGGCACCGCGATCGAGCGGGCCGACAACACCGCCCGCATCCTCGACGTGAAGTACAAGATCCTGCTGCCGGACACCGAGAAGATCGGCGGCAGCCTCGACTACTTCCAGTGGACGACGATCCTGCGCGAAGTCTCGGCCTTCAACGCCTATCACTGGGTGTATCGCGAGAGCGTCAAGCCGTTGCTGGTCGCCGACCTCCTGATCCTCAACCGGCAGATGCCGCGCTCCTTCGCCAACTGCTACGGCGTCCTCGTCGAGCATCTCGACCTGATCGCCGACGCCTACGGACGCCGCGGCGCCAGCCAGCGCCTGGCGAGCAACCTGCTCGCACGGCTGGAAAGCGAGGAGATCGACCGCGTCTTCGCGTCCGGCCTGCATGAGTTCGTGATCGCCTTCATCGGCGAGAACAACAAGGTCGGCGCCGCCATCGCCGAGCAGTATCTCGGCTGAGGCCCAAGCCGCAGCGGAATACGCGCAGTTCCGCTTCCGCGGTTGCGCGCTCCGTCGGAACGTCGTGTAAAACGTGTGACTCCGGGCGCCGCGGCGTCCATCGCGGGCGCCGTGTCGCCGAGACCGGCGGAGCCAGGACGGGCAGAATCGACGCATGCGCATTCGCGTGGTCCACGAGACCATCTACAGCTACGAGCAACCGGCACGCGGGCTGATCCAGGTCCTGCGGATGACGCCGCGCGACCATGACGGGCAGTACGTCCGGCGCTGGCGGATCGAGCCTTCGGTCGACGGACGACTCACCGAGCGCGAGGACGGCTACGGCAACGTCGTCCACTGGTTCACGCCGGACCAGGCCTCCGACGCGCTGGTGATTCGCGTCACCGGCGAGGTCGACACCCACGAGACCCACGGCATCGTCCGCGGCGCCGTCGAGCGCCTGCCCGAGACGTTCTACCTGCGCGACACCGACCTCGTGCTGCCGAGCCCGGAGATCCAGGCGCTGTCCGACGCAGTCGCCGGCGCCGGAGACCCGGCCGCCCTCCCCTTCTTGCACCGGCTGATGGCCGCGGTGCACGCGCACATGGCCTACACGCCAGGGCCCGCGAGCGCCGCCGTGCCCTCGCCGAAGGCCTTCGAGGCCGGGGCCGGCGTATGCCAGGACTTCGCCCACGTCTTCATCGCCGCCGCCCGCCACCGGGCGATCCCGGCGCGCTATGTCTCCGGCTACCACCGCCCGGAGGGGAGCGACGCCGAGCAGGAGACGCCGCACGGCTGGGCCGAGGCGCTGGTGCCGGATCTCGGCTGGGTCGGCTTCGATCCGACCACCGGCGACGCCACCACGGAAGCCTATATCCGCGTCGCATCCGGGCTCGACTACCTCGGGGCTGCCCCGATTCGCGGCAGTCGCACCGGCGGCGGCACCGAAACGCTGGACGTGAAGCTCCGGGTGGAGCAAGCCCAGGCGGCACCGCAATCCTGACGCTCCGCGCCTCTTCGAAAAGCCTGATCCCATGACTTACTGCGTCGGCGTCCTCGTCGAGGAAGGCCTGGTGATGATCGCCGACACCCGCACCAATGCGGGGCTCGACGACATCTCGACCTATCGCAAGCTCCATCACTTCAACGTGCCGGGCGAGCGGGTGATGATGCTGGCCTCGGCCGGCAACCTGTCGGTGACCCAATCGGTCCTGAGCCTGCTCTCCGAGGGCGTGCCCGGCGACAACGGCGAGGCCAAGCTGAAGCTCGTCGAGACGACGACGATGTTCGAGGCGGCCCAGCTCGTCGGCCGCGCGATCCGCCACGTGCGCGCGATCGAGAAGGCGGGCTTCGAGGCGGCGAGCCTGCGCTTCTCCGTCTCGCTGCTGTTCGGCGGCCAGATCGGCAGCGAGCCGATGCGGCTGTTCCTGATCTACTCGGCCGGCAACTTCATCGAGTGCAGCACCGATGCACCGTTCCTGCAGATCGGCGAGCACAAGTACGGCAAGCCGATCCTCGACCGGGCGGTGAAGTTCGAGACCGAGCTCTACGACGCCCTCAAGGTCGGACTCGTCTCGATGGATTCGACCATGCGCTCGAATCTCGGCGTCGGCCTGCCGATCGACATCGCGCTGGCGCGCCGCAACGCCCTCGACCTCGAGGTGAATCATCGGATCGAGGCCGGCGAGGGCTACTTCCACGACCTGCGCGAGCGCTGGTCGGCGGCGCTCCGCGCCGCGCATCGGGCGATCCCGCGCCCGCCCTACGGGCCTGCCGCCGCGAAGTAGTTTCTCACGCCGGACCTCCTCCAACCGTGAGCCTCACCCCGAGGTGCCGCAGCGAAGCGGAGGCCTCGAAGGAGCCCCGCAGCGCGCGCGCGATTTCTGGAGCCCCCCTTCGAGGTCGCCGACGCGGCACCTCGGGATGAGATCGAGGGTGGGGACGGGGCTGAATCGGCGAGCGTCGAATTCTGATCCTGCTTAAGGCTCACGGTGGTCCATCCGAGGCCGCTTCCCAGGCGCGCAACAGCGCCCGAGCTTCGGCGGAAGGGTCGTCGACCCGCATCAGGCCGCCCATCACGGCCACGCCCGCCGCGCCCGCTCGGCGACACGCGGCGGCGGTGGCGACGCCGATGCCACCCAGCGCAACGACCGGGATTCCGATTCGCGCGGCCGTTGCGATGGCGCCGAGGCCGAGGGCGGGACCGTAGCCGGGCTTGCTCGCCGTGGCGAAGATCGGGCTCAGGGTCACGTAATCCGCGTCTTCCGCCGCCCCGACGTCGCGCAGACCGTGCGCCGACACGCCGACGAGCGCCGAGGTGCCGAGGCGGCGCCTGGCATCGGTGATAACGGCACGATCCGCCCCGCCGCCGAGATGGACGCTCGCGCCGAGGGCCGCGGCAAGCTCGAGATCGCCGCCGACCGAGAGCACGCCGCCGGCCTCGCGGACGCGTTCCGCGATGCGCTCCGCCAGCGCCCGGCGCTCGCGCGGTGGCAGATCCCTGTCGCGAAACCAGACCCACCGGCACCCGCCGTCGAGCACGGCGGCGATGGTCTCGCCCAGGGGGCGGGGCCCGTGCCGGTCGGTCACCGCAAGGAGCGGCGACGGCAGGCTACGAGCCGACAAGGCCGAGCTGCGGGCTCGACGGCTCGGCCCGGCCGCGGCGCGGGATTCGACCGGCGCGGTAGGCATCGCGGCCCGCCTGCACGGCGTTGCGCATCGCGCGCGCCATGCGGACGGGATCGTCGGCCTTCGCCACCGCGGTGTTGATCAGGCAGGCGTCGGCGCCCAGCTCCATCGCGATCACCGCGTCGGAGGCCGTGCCGATGCCGGCATCCACGATCACCGGTACGCTCATGCGGCGGCAGATCAACTCGAGGTTGGCCGGATTGGCGATGCCCATGCCGGAGCCGATCAGCGAGCCCATCGGCATCACCGCGGCGCAGCCGATGTCGGCGAGCCGCTGGCAGACGATCGGGTCGTCGTTGCAGTAGGGCAGCACGACGAAGCCGTCGTCGACGAGGTGGCGGCAGGCCTCGATCAGCTCGGCGACGTCCGGGTACAGGGTCTCGCGGTCGCCGATCACCTCGACCTTGATCCAGTTGGTGTCGAGCGCCTCGCGGGCCAGCTCGGCGGTCATGATCGCGTCGCGGGCGGTCTCGCAGCCGGCGGTGTTCGGCAGGAAGCGGCGCCCTTTCAGGATCTTCACGGTGTCCGAGCCGTGGCCCTGCAGCGAGACCCGGCGGATCGAGGCGGTGGCGACCTCGGCCCCGGAGGCCGCGACCGCATCGCGCATGATCACCTGCGTCGGGTAGCCCGCGGTGCCGATGAACAGCCGCGAGCCCAGCGTGACGCCGGCGATCACGAAGGGGTCGTCGGCCTCCGGTCGGAGGGGTGTGAGCGTGTCGACCATCCTCTAGCCTCCCTGCATGGCGCGTACGATCTCGATGCGGTCGCCCTCGGAGATCGGTGTGGTGTCCCAGTCGCGGCGGCGGACGACGCGGCCGTTGAGCGCGATGGCGACGCCCTGCGGATCGGTGCTGCCGGTCTCCTCCGCCGCCTGCGCGAACAGGGCGGCGACGTCGGCGGCCTCGATCTCGCGAGCCTGTCCGTTCACCGTCAGCTTCATGCCGACGCCCTCAGCTCGGCGCCCGGCGCGAACCGCGCCAGCGAGAAGTCCTGCGCGACCGACGGCATCGCGCCCGTCGTGACGAGGGCGGCGATCGCGTCGGCGGTCACCGGGGCGAGCAGGTAGCCGTTGCGATGGTGGCCGGTGGCGACCACCAGGCCGGGGGCGATCTCACCGAGGATCGGCGCGTCGTCGTCCGAGGTCGGGCGGAACCCGCTCCAGACGGCCTCGACCTCCATCTCCTCGATGCCGGGCAGCACCCGGCGCGCGCCTTCGAGCAGGGCATAGAGCCCGCCGGCGGTGACGCCGGGGCGGAAGCCGCAATCCTCGACCGTCGCGCCGACGACGATGTGGCCGTCGCTCTTCGGCGCCATGTGGACCTGCTCGGTCCAGACCATGTGGGAGAGCGTGCCGGTGCGGGCCGTGGTCTTCAGCGCCAGCGACTGTCCCTTCAGCGGGCGCACGGGCAGGGCGAGGCTTTGCGGCAGCAGGCCGCCCTCGCCGCTCCAGGCGCCGGCGGCGAGCACCACGGTCTCGGCCACGACCACGCCGTCGGCGGTGCGCAGGCCCGCGACGCGGCCGCCCGTGCGTTCGAGGGCGACGACCGGGCTGTTCTCGACGAGCGCCACGCCGGCGGCACGGCACGCCTCGACGAGCGCCGCCATCACCCGGCTCGGGTCGACCTGATGATCGAGCGGGCAGAGCACGCCCGCGGTGACCGAGGGGCGGAGGGCCGGCTCGCGGCGACGCACGTCGGCACCCGCGATCCACTCGGCGGCGACGCCCGAGCGGCGCTGCAGGTCGAAGCGGAAGCGCAGGCGCTCGACCTCGTCGCGCCCGATGGCCAGCACCAGCGTCCCGTCCTCGCGGTAGTCGATGTCGAGGCCGGACGCCGCTTCGAGCTCGGCGCGAAACCCCGGCCAGCGCCGGAGCGAATCAAGCGCCAGCGGCAGCAGCGGGTCGGAGCCGGGCTCGTGCTCGGCCGCCGGCGCCAGCATGCCCGTGGCGGCGAGGCTCGCGCCGGAGCCGATGGTCTCCCGCTCGACCACGACGACGGACCGCCCGGCCTGCGCCAGCCGCCAGGCGATCGACAGCCCGATCAGGCCGCCGCCGACGATCGCGACGTCGGCACGCGCCGGCAGCGGGACGGTTGGCCGGGCGCCGCCGCTCGTCCGGCGCGTCCCGATCGGTGATGCTGCGTGACGACCCGAATGACGACCCAAGTGATCCTCCGCGTGCTGTCGCAGAGACCGGGCCTGACGCTTCGTCTGAGAAGCTGGGGCACCCCGTCGTCGAAGACGGCGCCCACGGTCCAATCCCTACGCCGGTGTGAACCGGATCAGGTTCGAAGGATTTCCGCGCCGCGGGCCCTCACGAGCCTGCCAGCGGTTTCTCAGCCCCTTGCCGGGGATCTCCCTGGAACACCGCAGATGTGGTCCCGCCGGCCGCCTCGGTCAACCCCGCGGGCCGATCCCCTCCTGCGGATGCGCGCGATTCGTCGTCGCGCCGAGACGGACCGGAAACCCTGTCGGCAGATGGCCGCGCGGTTCCGTCCGGCGGCGGGCATGCCGCCACGCATCGTTCACCGGCGTCATGCTCGTCTAAGCGTCCTCGATCGGCGGGGGCGAAGGTAGGCGATGCGGACGATCCTGATGCTCTGCCTCGCGGCCGGCCTCGTCGCGGGGGTGCTCGGAGGCATCGGCAACCGCCTGACCAGCCGCAAGGCCGCGGCCCCACCGGTGCCGACGGTGCAACTGGTTGCGTCCGCGCCGACGGCGATCGCGCTCGGCGCCGACCGCAACGGCCACTTCCTCGCCGACGCGCTGGTCGACGGGCGATCGCTGCGCATGATGGTCGACACCGGGGCCACGACGTGCAGCTTCGCGGAAGAGGATGCCGCCCGCCTCGGCATCGTCGTCGGGCCGCGGGACTTCACGCGCCCGGTGATGACCGCCAACGGGACGATCCGCGTCGCGCCGGTGCGGATCGGCACGATCCGGATCGGGCCCGTCACCGTGCGCGACGTCGAGGCCGTGATTGTCCCGAGCGGACGCCTCGGCACGAACCTCCTCGGCATGTCGTTCCTGAAGCGCGTGCGCGACTTCAGCATCGCCGGCGGGACGATGACGCTGCGGGGCTGAGGCCCGCCTCAGCCCTGGCCGCGGTGCGGCTTCGGGCGCGGGCGATAGACCATCATCGGCTCGGCGAACCCGTCGAGCACGTGCTCGCCGAGCGGCACCGGATCGCCCCACAGGAAGTCGACGAAGGGCTTCGACATCAGCAGCGGCTCGCCGAGCGTCTTGTTGAGCCGGGCGATGCGGCTCGCCATGTTCACGTCGCGGCCGATGACCGTGAAGTCGAGGCGCGTGCCCGAGCCGACGTTGCCGTAGGCCGCCTCGCCGTGATGGAGCGCGATGCCGGCCATCATCGGCACTGTGAATTGGTGGAGGGTGTTGGCCTCCTCCAGCGCCGCGAGCGCACTTTGTGCCGCCGTCAGCGCCCCCTTGGCGGCGCCGCCGAGGTCGTCACCCGGCTCGCGGAAGATGGCAAGCAGGCCGTCGCCGAGATACTTCAGCACCTCGCCGCCCTCCCGCTCGATCGGCGGCACGAGACAGTCGAAGAAGATGTTGAGCAGATCGACCGCCTCTTCCGGCGTCATGTTCGCCGAGATGCGGGTGTAGTCGCGCATGTCGGCGAACAGGATCGCCGAGCGGATGCGCTTCACCTGCCCGCGGCGGATATCGCCCGACAGGATGGCGCGGTGCGGCTCGTCGCCGACGTAGATGCGCAGCACCGTGTCGAGCTGCTTGGTGACGATCCGCATCTCCATCACCGCGGCCAGGGCCGGCATGATGAAGCGCAGGATCGCCACGTCCTCGTCGCGGAATCCGTCCGGGTCGCGGGTGGCGAAGGTGATGCCGTTATGCGTGCCGTTGGTGAAGAACAGCGGCACCACGATGTAGTGGCGGTAACCGGCGGCCCTCAGGTCGGGGATCACCGAGTAGGCGTCGTCCGGCGTCTCGGCGAGGTCGAGGATCAGCCATTCGCCGTCCTCGTGCACCTTGCGGAACGGGCTCGCCGCGTAGGCGCGCTCGGAGGCTTCGCCGTGCGGGAACAGGCGCACCGTCGTGCCGGACTCGCGCGTCCAGATGCGGCCGATGCCGGAATATTCCGAGTGCAGCGTATCGATCGCCGTCGAGGTCCGGTCCACCGGAACGCCGACCGCGTTGAGGCGCTCGGCGAAGCCCGCGATCAAGTCGTCGGGCTCGGGCAGGCGGGCGCCCTCGCTCAGCAGCCAGTCGCGGATCGCGACGCAATCCTGCAGCGCGCCGAACGGCACGTCGTCCGCCTCCGAGCCGTCGGCTGCGGCGGTCGGCGGCACGGGTGGATGCTGGCGACGCTCAAGCATACGGCCAAGGTGGGTTCACGAACCGCCAAAGCAAGGTTCCGGCTGACGATGGCGAGATCGATCCGGATCGAAGACCATCATCCCTTCGCCGCCTGGAACGCGAGATCGCGCCGCGAGCACGGCGCGATCCGACGATCGCATTTCGGCGAATTCGAGAATGGCGTATCCGACGCTCAGTTGTCCAGGAAGCTCCGCAGCTTCCGGCTCCGGCTCGGATGCTTCAGCTTACGCAGGGCCTTCGCCTCGATCTGACGGATGCGCTCGCGGGTCACCGAGAACTGCTGGCCGACCTCCTCGAGGGTGTGGTCGGTGTTCATGCCGATGCCGAAGCGCATGCGGAGCACCCGCTCCTCGCGCGGGGTCAACGAGGCGAGGACGCGCGTCGTGGTCTCGCGGAGGTTGCTCTGGATCGCCGCGTCGATCGGCAGGACGACGTTCTTGTCCTCGATGAAGTCGCCGAGGTGGCTGTCCTCCTCGTCGCCGATGGGCGTCTCGAGGGAGATCGGCTCCTTGGCGATCTTCAGGACTTTTCGGACTTTCTCGAGCGGCATGGCCAGCTTCTCGGCCAGCTCCTCCGGGGTCGGCTCCCGCCCGATCTCGTGCAGCATCTGGCGCGAGGTGCGGACGATCTTGTTGATCGTCTCGATCATGTGCACCGGGATGCGGATGGTGCGCGCCTGGTCGGCGATCGAGCGGGTGATCGCCTGGCGGATCCACCAGGTGGCGTAGGTCGAGAACTTGTAGCCGCGGCGGTACTCGAACTTGTCGACCGCCTTCATCAGGCCGATGTTGCCCTCCTGGATCAGGTCCAGGAACTGCAGGCCGCGGTTGGTGTACTTCTTGGCGATCGAGATCACGAGGCGGAGGTTGGCCTCGATCATCTCCTTCTTGGCCTGGCGGGCTTCGCGCTCGCCCTTCTGGACCATGTTGACGATCTTGCGGTACTCGCCGATCTCCAGGCCCGTCTCGGAGGCGAGCGTCAGGATCTGCTCGCGCAGGTCCGAGACCTGCTTCGAGCCCTTCTCGACGAGGTTCTTCCAGCCCTTGCCGCCGAGCGTCCCGACGCGGGTCATCCAGTTCGGGTCGAGTTCCCAGCCCTGGTAGTGGCGCAGGAACTCGTCGCGGGCGACGCCGTGGCTCTCGGCGTAGCGCATCAGCCGGCCCTCGTGCGAGATGAGGCGCTTGTTGATGTCGTACAGCTGCTCGACCAGGGCCTCGATGCGGTTGTTGTTCAGCGACAGCGACTTCACGTCGGCGACGACGGTGTCCTTGAACTCGGCCTGCTTCTTCTCCTGGGCCGGCGTGGTCTTCTCGCTGTTCGCCTTGCGCTCGGTCTCCTCGTTCTGGAGCTTGCGCAGCTTGCGGTAGTTGTTGGCGATCGCGTCGAACGTCTCGAGCACGCGCGGCTTGATCTCCGCTTCCATCGCCGCGAGCGAGACGTTGTTCTCCATGTCGTCGTCGTCGTCGCCACCCTCGGGCGTCGGCGCTTCCGGCTCGGCATCCTCGCTTTCGGCGGCGGCCTCCGCGATCTGCGGGTTCTTGCCGTCGGGGCCGGCATAGGTCGCTTCGAGATCGATGATGTCGCGCAGCAGCACCTTGCCGTCGACGAGCTCGTCGCGCCAGATGATGATCGCCTGGAAGGTCAGCGGGCTCTCGCACAGGCCGGCGATCATCGCCTCGCGCCCGGCCTCGATCCGCTTGGCGATGGCGATCTCGCCCTCGCGCGACAGCAGCTCGACCGAGCCCATCTCGCGCAGGTACATCCGCACCGGATCGTCGGTGCGGTCGGTCGGCTCCTTGGTCGCGGTGACGACGGCGACGGCGCGCGTCGGGGCGACCTCGGCCACCTCCGTGCCCTCGGCGCTCTCCTCGTCGTCCGACGCCTCGCCGTTGGCCGGCTTGTCGGCGGCAGCCTCGTCGGTCTCCTCGGCCTCGACGACGTTGATGCCCATCTCGGAGAGCTGGGACAGGACGTCCTCGAGCTGGTCGGGGTCGGACTGCCCCTCGGGGAGGACCTCGTTGACCTCCTCGTAGGTGATGTAGCCGCGCTTCTTGGCGAGCTTCACCATCCGCTTGACCGAAGCATCCGTCAGGTCGAGGAGCGGCCCATCGGTCTGCTCTGCCGGAGCGGTGTCCGTCTCGTCCCGTTCCGTTGCCTTCGTCGCCATGATCAGCCTATTGTTTCGGCGCGCCACGATGCGGGGGCCTTTCGGCCACGCCGCGCCGTCGGCGCCGCAATGCGTGTGAGACCCGGGCGAACCGCTTCGACCGCGTCGTATTCTCGAGTTCGGTATGCAAGCGAGACGCTTGACCGATTGTTAACCATGCCGCGAAGGCGTGACGTATTCCGCCATCGCACAGGCCCTACGACACAGTCGAGTCGTTCGTGTCCTGCAGGTCCGCCTCGGTCTCCGCTCCCGCGATCACCGCCAAGCGCTCCTTGACGTCGCACAGCCAAGCGAAGTTCGCCTCTGTTTCTTCTTCGACGAGCGCACGTTCCGCCTGTCGGAGTTCGCTATTTAGCGCGCCGGCCTTGCGGTGCAAGATCACGGCCTGCCGCAAAGCGTCCTCCAGCTTGACGAGATCGGCGTGCGGATCGAGGGCCCAGCGGTCGCCCGGGCGCACCCGTGCCGCCAGCCGCGCGCTCGCCGCCTCGAGCCCGGCCCGCGCCAGCCGATTCTCGACCACCGCCACGTCCGGGTCCGCCGCGTCGGCGGCGCGGTCGAGCAGAACCGAGCGCAGGGCCACCGCATCCGCGTCCTCGAGATCGAGGGCGGCGAGATCCTCGGCTTCGAGCCCGAGCAGCTCGGGATGCACGAGGAGGCTCGCCACGATCATCGCCTCGCGCGAGCCGCCGCTGCCGGAGAAGCCGTTCGAGCGGGCGAGGCCCGCGCTCGGCCCGGCGGTCAGCCGCGGCGAGGGCGGCGGATCGCCGGGGCGCGGCTTGCGGACGTAGGCATTCGGCCGCCCGCCCGGCTGGTAGGCGCCACGCTGCTGCGTCGCGCCGCGCGGCGAGAGCCCGCGCAACCGCTCCTCAATCTCGTCGCGGTAGTAGCCCCGCACCGTCTCGTCGCGGATGCCGGCGACGAGGGCGCGCAGCGTCTTGGCCAGGCCCGCCCGGCGCTCGGGCGTGTCGGTCGAGCCGGTCTCGACGGCGCGGCTCCACAGCATCTCGACCAGGGGCTTGGCCGCCTCGACCACCTTGTCGATCGCGTCCGAGCCGCCCGAGCGCAGCAGGTCGTCCGGGTCCTGGCCCTCCGGCAGCATCGCGAATCGCAGCGACCGGCCCGGCTCCAGCATCGGCAGCGCCACGTCGAGGGCGCGGAAGGCGGCGCGCTGCCCAGCGCCGTCGCCGTCGAAGCACAGCACGGGCTCGTCGGCATGCCGCCACAGCAACGCCAATTGCTCCTCCGTCAGCGCGGTGCCGAGCGGAGCGACGGTGTTGGCATGGCCCGCCATCGTCATCGCGATGACGTCGACGTAGCCCTCGACAGCGATGATCGTGCCGCGATCGTGGGCGGCCTTCCGCGCCCGGTTCAGGTTGTACAGCACCTGCCCCTTGTGGAAGAGCGGCGTCTCGGGCGAGTTCAGGTACTTCGCCTTGGCGTCCGCCTGCATCGCCCGGCCGCCGAAGGCGATCACCCGGCCGCGCACGTCGGCGATCGGGAAGATGATGCGGTCGCGGAACCGGTCGTAGGGAACGGCGATGTCGTCGCCGGTCACCAGCAGGCCGAGCTCGCCCATCAGCGCCTTGTCGACGTCCTTACCCGCCAAGTGGTCGCGCAGGCCGTAGCGGTCTGCCGGAGCGTAGCCGAGGCGGAAGCTCCTGCGGATCTCGGGGCCGAGCTCGCGCCGGTCGAGGTAGGCGCGGGCGGCCGCCCCCGCGGGCGAGGCCAGCCGCTCCTCGAACCACGCGGTGGCCAGCTCCATCACCTCGATCGCGCCGCGGCGCTTGGTCTCCATCTCGCGTGTGTCGGCGGTGGGGGCCGGCAACGACACGCCGGCGTCGGCGGCGAGCCGCTCGACGGCTTCCGGGAAGCTCAGGCCTTCGGTCTCGATCAGGAAACTGAAGATGTCGCCGTGCTTGCCGGACGAGAAGCAGTGGTAGAACTGCTTCTGGTCGTTGACGTAGAAGGACGGCGTCTTCTCGGCGTTGAACGGCGACAGCCCGCGCCACTCGCGCCCGGCCTTCTTCAGCTTGACCCGCCGGCCGACCACGTCGGAGGCGGGAAGCCGGTTGCGGATCTCTTCGAGGATGTGGGGCGGGTAGCGCACGGAGATGCGGGACTCGAATGTCGTTGGCCGCCGAGTATAGCGCTTTCGGTCCTAACGAGTCCTCCGGGTCGAATCGCCCGATCCAGGCGGCCGGCCGGCGCGCCGGATCGACCCTTCGATCGTAACGACTCGCCGCGTCGACGCGGGGCTGCGTGCCAACGCGGAAGCGCGCAGAAAGGACCTCCGTGCCTGAGGTGCCCTCACGCCTTGGCGTTCAGCGCCGCCTTTACCAGCCCGCTCGCCTTCGCGAAGTCCATGCGGCCGGCATAGGCGCCCTTCAGCACGGCGATCACCTTGCCCATGTCCTTCGGGCCGGCGGCGCCCGCCTCGGCGATCGCGGCGTCGACGGCCGCCTTGGTCTCGGTCTCGTCCATCTGCCGGGGCAGGTAGCCCTCGATGATCGCGATCTCGGCGCGCTCGTTCTCGGCGAGCTCCGGCCGGCCGCCCTGCTCGTAGACGGAGGCCGATTCGGCGCGCTGCTTGATCATCTTCTGCAGCAGCGCCAGGATCTCGTCGTCGGTCGCCGGCTCCTTGCCGAGCCCGCGCGCCTCGATGTCCTTGTCCTTCAGCGCCGCCTGGATCATGCGGATCGTGGCGAGCTTGGCCTTCTCGCCGGCCTTCATGGCCTCCTTCATCTCGGTGGTGAGGCGGGCGCGCAGCATCGATGTTGTCCTTGTTGTGCAGAAACGGGTGGCTGGCCTGCGGTTTGCAGCGATTGAGCCGCCTTCGACGCGGCCCCACATTGACCCCATCGCCGCGGGCTCGATAAGACCGCGGCACACGATCATCAGCCGCCCGCTCGCGCCGTCTCGACGGCGCCGGTCGAGGCCGGACATAAGCGAGATCACGCCGATGCTGCAAGACAGCGCTTCCGTGCCGAAAGACGGCGCCGCCGCTCAGGCGCGCCCCGCCCCCGCCCCCTGGGCCGAGCCCGTCGCAACCGCCCTGCTGGTTCTGGCCGACGGCACCATCCTCGAAGGCTTCGGCATCGGCCAGACCGGGATCGCCGACGGCGAGGTCTGCTTCAACACAGCGATGACCGGCTACCAGGAGATCCTGACGGATCCGTCCTATGCCGGGCAGATCGTCACCTTCACCTTCCCGCATATCGGCAACACCGGCACCAACGACGAGGACCTCGAGAGCCTCGACGCGGCCCCGGCCTCGGGCGTGCGTGGCACGGTGATCGCCTCGGCCGTGACGCAGCCGTCGAGCTGGCGCTCGTCGTCCCACCTCGATGCGTGGCTGAAGGCCCGCGGCATCCTCGGCATCACCGGGATCGACACCCGCGCGCTGACCGCCCGCATCCGCGACCACGGCATGCCGAACGCGGTGATCGCCAACGACCCCCAGGGCAACTTCGACCGCGAGGCCCTGAAGGCGCGCGCCGCCGCGCTGGCGCCGATGGAAGGTCTCGACCTCGTGCCCCCGGTCACCAGCCGCGAGCGCTCCGACTGGAGCGAATCGACCTGGACGGTGAAGGCCGGCTACGGCCGCGGCGTTCCGGGCGAGGGCCTGCGCGTCGTCGCGATCGATTACGGGGTGAAGCGCAACATCCTGCGGCTGCTGGCCGAGGCCGGCTGCTCGGTCACGGTCGTGCCGGCCACCACCAGTGCGGCCGACATCCTGGCGTTGAAACCCGACGGCGTCTTCCTCTCGAACGGCCCCGGCGATCCGGCGGCGACCGGCGAGTACGCCGTCCCGGTGATCCGCGAGCTGCTCGCTGAGAAGGTGCCGACCTTCGGCATCTGCCTCGGCCATCAGCTGATGGGGCTCGCGCTCGGCGGCCGCACGGTGAAGATGGGCCAGGGCCATCACGGCGCGAACCATCCGGTCAAGGACAAGACCACCGGCAAGGTCGAGATCGTCTCGATGAACCACGGCTTCGCCGTCGATCCGGCGAGCCTGCCGGAGACCGCGGTCGAGACCCACGTCTCGCTGTTCGACGGCTCGAATTGCGGTCTGACGCTCACCGACCGGCCTGCCTTCTCGGTGCAGCACCACCCGGAAGCCTCGCCGGGCCCGCGCGACAGCCACTACCTGTTCGAGCGGTTCGTGACGCTGATGCGCTCGGGCACGCCGGAATCCCGCAAGCCCGAGACGGCCGCCTGATCGACCGGTTCCGCCGCCCTCGCGACGCCGAAGACGCCGCGTTGCGCCATGTGGCGGGCGGGGCGCGTGACGATCGCGCCCGGCGGTCGGAAGCAACCGCCGCCTGCCGTCGGTGTTGTTGGTCCACACGATGGATCGACAGCCCGAAAGGCGCATCATGGCCGAGCACGACGCAGACCGCCCCTCGCTGAAGGGGTTTTCCGCGAACGCGGACCGCAACGGGCAGGATCTCGGGCAGGATTCGCCCCTCGACGTCGGCAGCCCGGCCCGGACCCAGGCCGATCTGAAGGGCGACCCGGCGGGCGAGGCCGAGACCGCGCGGATCGCCTCGGGTATGCCGAGCGAGGACGCGACCGACCAGACCGAGGCCGAGACGCCGGCCGAGAACCTGCGGGCGATCCGCGGCGAGGGTCAGCCGGGCGCCTCCGCCTCCGAGGCGATCGACCGTGCCACCGCGCCGGTCGGCCACGACGACGGCAAGCGCTGATGGCCCGCGACACGGACGAGGCCTCGCAGACCGTCACCCGCAAGCCGGACGATCAGGTCGGCAGCAGCGGCGAGCCCGCGGCCGGCGGCGGCGGCCACACCGCCGAGCAGTCGTCGATCACCGACATGGGCACGGGCGGCAAGTCCGACCCCGAGCGCAAGTCCGACTGGAAGCAGGGCGGCGAGCCCGGCCGCGCTCCGCCGACGCCCGGCGGTTCGTCGGGCGGGCATTCCGACCAGAAGGCGTCGCGCGGCCCGCAGGCCGACGAGACCGTCGCCTCCGGGCATTACAAGGCCGAGCGCGAGGAGGGCGAATGAGCGATCACGACAAGCCGACGGACGAGACGCCGGACACGAAGAAGCCCGCGAATTCCGCACCCGACGCGGTGATGGACCCGAACGAGAAGACCGAGGGCCATCCGGGCATGGGGCCGAAGGGCGGCGGCACTGACAAGGATACCGACCCGGGCGGCGGGTGAGAGTCGCCGCCGGAGCCCTCCTCTTGTCGGGAGCCCTCGCTCCCTCGTCGCGGCAGACGCACCTTCCCTCCCCCCTCTGCGGGGGAGGGTGGGCCTCGCGTGAGCGAGGGTCGGGAGAGGGGAGCGACCTCTCCGGACAGCGCGCTCCCCTCTCCCGACCCTCTTCGCGGGCCGCCTCCCCCGCGGAGGGGGGAGGGAGCTGCCCCTATTTCGATAGCGTCACGATATCGACCCAACGAAAAAGGGCCGGGCGATCGCCGCCCGGCCCTTCGTATTCCGATCCTTATGGATCCTCAGCTCGCGCTGCTCGCCGCTCCGCCCGAGCGCTCGAAGCGCTTGCGGTCGTTCGGATCGAGGTGGGTCTTGCGCAGGCGGATCGACTTCGGGGTGACTTCCATCAGCTCGTCGTCCTGAATCCAGGCGAGCGACTTCTCCAGCGTCATCCGGATCGGCGGGGTCAGGCGCACGGCCTCGTCCTTCGAGGTGGTGCGGATGTTGGTGAGCTTCTTGCCCTTGAGCACGTTCACCTCGAGGTCGTTCTCGCGGTTGTGCTCGCCGATGATCATGCCCTGGTAGACCTTGGCGCCGGGCTCGATCATCATCGGGCCGCGGTCCTCGAGGTTCCACATGGCGTAGGCCACGGCCTCGCCCTTGTCGTTCGAGATCAGCACGCCATTGCGGCGGCCGGCGATCTCGCCCTTGAAGGGCTCGTAGGCCTTGAACAGGCGGTTCATGATCGCCGTGCCGCGCGTGTCGGTCATCAGCTCGCTCTGGTAGCCGATGAGGCCACGGGTCGGTGCGTGGAAGACGAGGCGCAGGCGATCGCCGCCCGACGGACGCATCTCGATCATCTCAGCCTTGCGCTCGGACATCTTCTGCACGACGACGCCCGAGTACTCCTCGTCGACGTCGACCACGACCTCCTCGATCGGCTCGAGGATGCCGCCGTCCTCGTCCTTCGAGAGCACGACGCGGGGACGCGACACGGCGATCTCGAAGCCCTCGCGGCGCATGGTCTCGATCAGGATCGCCAGCTGCAGCTCGCCGCGACCAGAGACGAAGAAGCTGTCCTTGTCGGCGGCCTCCTCGATCTTCAGCGTGACGTTGCCCTCGCCCTCCTTGAACAGGCGGTCGCGGATCATGCGGCTGGTGACCTTGTCGCCCTCGGTGCCGGCGAGAGGCGAATCGTTGACGATGAAGGACATGGTGACGGTCGGCGGATCGATCGGCTGGGCCTGGATCGGGGTCTCGACCTGCGGGTCGCAGAACGTGTCGGCGACGGTGCCCTTCACGAGGCCGGCGATGGAAACGATGTCGCCCGCCTCGCCGACGTCGATCGGCGCCCGCTCGAGGCCGCGGAAGGCGAGGATCTTCGAGACGCGGCCGGTCTCCACGAGCTTGCCCTCGCGGTCCATCACCTTGATCGCCTGGTTCGGCTTTACGGTGCCGGAGGCGATGCGGCCGGTGATGATGCGGCCGAGGAACGGGTTGGCTTCGAGCAGGGTGCCGAGCATCCGGAACGGGCCTTCCTCGACGCGGGCCTGCGGCACGTGCTCGAGCACGAGATCGAACAACGGCGCGAGCCCTTCGCTCTGATCGCCGTCCGGCGTCGTGGCCATCCAGCCGGCGCGGCCGGACCCGTAGAGGATCGGGAAGTCGAGCTGGTCGTCGGTGGCGTCGAGCGCCGCGAACAGGTCGAACACCTCGTTCACCACTTCGGTGATGCGGGCGTCGGGACGATCGACCTTGTTGATCGCCACGATCGGGCGCAGGCCGATCTTGAGGGCCTTGCCGACCACGAACTTGGTCTGCGGCATCGGGCCTTCGGCCGCGTCCACCAGCACGATCACGCCGTCGACCATCGACAGGATGCGCTCGACCTCGCCGCCGAAGTCGGCGTGGCCGGGGGTGTCGACGATGTTGACGCGGGTATCCTTCCAGACGACCGAGGTCGCCTTGGCCAGGATGGTGATGCCGCGCTCCTTCTCGAGGTCGTTCGAGTCCATCGCCCGTTCCTCGACCCGCTGGTTGTCGCGGAAGGAGCCGGACTGCGACAGCAGCTTGTCGACGAGCGTCGTCTTGCCGTGGTCGACGTGGGCGATGATGGCGATGTTGCGCAGCTTCATGGTGTTTCCGAAGCGAGTAGAACCCGCCACGGGACGGACCGCGATTGCAGTCGGCCACGCCGGGTCGAGAACGGGTTCGAGCTATTGCGCCGCAATATAAGGAGTCGGCCTCGGCGGCAAGGGGGCAGCGGTTCTGCGGTGATCGCGAGCCCTGCTCAACCGTTCAGGGCGAGCGGCAGCGCCACGAGCGCGATCGGTAGCGCCAGCAACGCCGCCGAGCGGAGCCAGCCCGGGCGGTAGGACAGGAAGGCGACCACGAGCAGCGCCGCGCCGGTCAGGGCGCCGATCCATTGCACCGGACCGAAGTTCCAGCCTTCCAGCGCCACCGCCGCCACGAAGGAGAGGCCGATGCCGGCCCAGCCGGCGATGCGCAGGGTCCGGGCGCGGGCCGCGCCGGGACGCACCAGGAAGGCGTCGCGATGGTGACGGTCGAGGCTGAGCGCCAGCGCCGACAGTCCGGCGAAGCACAGGGCGAGGTTGAGGCCGACGACGATGGCGGTCACGCGCGCAGGGCCTCCCCGCCCGTGATGCCGGCGTCCGCCCGGAGCGCCGGCCGGAGCCGCGCCTGCCCCGCCTTCCGCGCGGCGAGCCCGAGGAGGATGCCGAGGGCGATCATCGCGGCGTCGAAGCCGAGGAAGCGCGTCTCGCCGGCGAGCGGATGCAGGCCGGTGGTGAGCGCGCCGACGACCGGCACCGCCAGGAACAGGCCTCCGACCAGCCCGAGGCCTTCGCGCCAGACCGATCCGGCCGGGCGGAGGGCGCCGGCGACCGCCACCAGCGCCCAGGCGCCGAAGAACGTTCCGACCTCCCAATCCGCGCGGGCGGCAAGGTCGAGCGGCAGCAGGCGGTTGGCCAGGAAGTAGGCGGCGATTCCGGCGGGCAGGCCGACGATGGTCCCGACGTTGAGCGTCCGCACCAGCCGCAGGCCGAAGCCTTCCGCCTCCGCCCCTTGCGGCGCCCGCGCCACGGCCCACAGCACGAGCCCGGTGGCGACGGTGGCGGCGCCCATCACCCCGCACAGGAAGAACAGCACGCGCAGGGCCGCGCCGGCGAAGTGCCCCTCGTGCAGCCCGAGCATGACGGTCGAGGTCTTGGCCGCGGCGCGGGTCGCGCCGTTGCTGCCGAGCATCGCCCCGGTCGCGCCGTCGAACGCGATCTGCGGATGCTCGTGGGGAAGCCCGTGCGGCTCCTCGAAGACCGCAAGCACGGAGGGCGTCGCGTCGGCGGGGTTGAAGACGGAGACCCCTTCCGGCGCCTCGCCCCTGGCGGCGATGCCCCGCGCGACCATGCCGGAGAGCGGCGCCAAGGTGCCGGGCTTCCCGGACGGGGCGCGCAGCTCCGGCATCAGCCCGCTGTCGACGTAGAAGCGCATCTCGTCGCCCTTGTAGGCGGAGACGACGCCCCACGGCATGTACATCGGCGCGAGGGTGACGAGGCCGGAATAGGTGATCATCAGGTGGAACGGCAGCGCGAGCACGCCGAACACGTTGTGCGCATCGAGCCAGCCGCGCTGCGAGCGACGCCGCCGGAAGGTGAAGAAGTCGGCGAAGATCCTGCGGTGGGTGACGATGCCCGAGACTAGCGCCACCAGCATCACCAGCGCGCAGGTGCCGACGATCCAGCGGCCCCAGAGCGGCGGCATGCCGAGCTCGAAATGGAAGCGGTAGAGGAAGTCGCCGCCGCGTGTGTCGCGGGCCTTGGTCGGCGTCCCGGTGGCGGGATCGAGCAGGGCCTGATGGAACGGGCCGTCCAGGCTCTTCCACCACATCACGCCGATCAGCGGCTTCTCGGGCTTCGGCAGCTCGATGTACCAGCCGGTGGCGTCGGGCATCGCCCTCTGCAGGTAGGCGGCGGCGAGGTCGGCGGAGCGGGCCGGGTCGCTCGCGGTCGCGGCGAGCTCCGGCCGCATCCACTGCGAGATCTCGGTCCGGTAGTAGCTCGCGGTGCCGGTGACGAAGACGCAAAACAGCACCCAGCCGACGACGAGGCCGGACCAGGCGTGCAGCCACGCCATCGATTGGCGAAAACCCTGCCTCATGCGGCACCGACCGCGGCGAAGCCGCCGGCGAGCCAGAGCCCGCCGCCGAGGACGGCCGCGAGCCCGGCGACCGTCAGGGCGGCACGGCCGAGCGTCGGCGCGGCGAAGACGTAGATCACCACGGCGACCATCACCGCGAAGCTCAGGAGGGTCGCCGTCGCGACCGCCTCGGAGCGGACGAGCGGCAGCGTCAACGACAGCAGGGCGGTCAGCAGCGCCGCCACCGCGTAGCCGCCGGCGACCGCGAGCACGATCCGCCCCACGACCGCGAGGCGGTAGGCCGGACGGCGGCGTGCGTCCTTCTGCGGTGCCATCGGGCCGACTCCACGGGGCTTCACGCCCTCGAAGGGCGGCGTTCCGTGCCGGGGGTAGCAAGGCGCCCTGCGGCCGCGCAACCGCTATGTTTCAGAACCATTCCAGTTCTCGCCCAACGGTTTAGCTGCCGTCGACGACGGGATTGCGGGGTGCGTCTCGAACGTGCGCGACCATCGGCGGGCGACAAGGGGCGTGGGCAAGCGCCCGGCAAGGATTGCTCCGCGGGCGCGCACGCCGCATGCAGGCAGGGTCCAGGCCCGACACGCGAGATGCCGACCCCCGTGACCCAGCCCAAGCCCGATGCGCCCCGTCCGCCGATCCGCTTCCGCGGCCGCTCGTTCATGGCGACCGTGCTCGCGCCGCTGCCCCCGATCGAGGATTGGCTCGCCGATCTCGACGCCCTGCGCCAGCGCGCACCCGCGTTCTTCGCCGGGCGCCCGGTGATCCTCGATCTCACCGGGCTCACGCTCGATCGCGACGACCTGACCGGTCTGGTGGCCGAGCTCTCGGCGCGCGCCATCGCGATCTACGGGATCGAGGGCGCGGCGCCCGCGCTGCTCGGGCCGGGCCTGCCGCCGGCGCTGGCGGGAGGGCGGCCGACCGGGGAGATCGAGATCCCCGAGGCCGAAGCCCCCTCCCCCGAGGCGGCCGTGCCGGCGCCGCCCGCGCAGGCTTCGGCCGTCTCGCTGATCCTCGACGCACCGGTGCGCTCGGGCCAGGCGGTCCTGCATCTCGAAGGCGACGTGACGGTGATGGGCGCCGTCGCCTCGGGCGCCGAGGTGATCGCCGGCGGCTCGATCCACGTCTACGGCGCCCTGCGCGGCCGTGCGATCGCCGGTGCCGCCGGCAACCCGAACGCGCGGATCTGGTGCCGCAAGTTCGAGCCCGAGCTGATCGCGATCGACGGCCTGTACAAGGCCGCCGACGACCTCGATCCGAGCTTCACCGGCCAGGGCGTCGAGGTGCGGCTCGTCGAGGACGCGATCCGCTTGGCGCTGCTGGAGCGCGGCTGAGCCGACATCACAGGATCCGGGCATGAGATTGCGACAGGATCCTCATCCTTAACCGTTCGGTAACCATATCCGCCGTCAATGATCCGGTAAGGAATCGTTGACCCGTGAAAATACAGATCGTTCCGGACCCCGACCGTCCCGTTCCGGCACAGCCCGAGAAAGCCGTTTCCCTGGAGACGGTTGCTGCGCCCGCCGGCACCGAATCGTCCGCGCCCGAGCCGGCTACGGCAGCCTCGGACCCGGCAAAACCTGCCGCCCCGACGAAGCCCGCCGCCCGACGCGCCCTCGCCTTTCGAGGCCGTGCGTTCAAGGCGATGGCGCTGAAGCCCGAGCCGCCGCTCGCCGACTGGCTGGCGGACCTCGACGCGGCGCTCAAGCGCTCGCCGACCCTGTTCGACGGGCGCGCGATCATCCTCGATCTCGGCGCCCTGCGCCCGGACCACGACGCGCTGCAGGCGCTGGTGGCCGACCTCGTCGGACGACGCGTCCGCATCCTCGGCTTCGAGGGCGTGGAAACGATCGCACCCGGCCTGCCGCCGCTGCTCGTCGGCGGGCGTCCGGCGACCAATCTTGATCTGCCGAAGGTGCCGGACGAGCCGGTCTCCACCTCGATCACCATCGAGGGCTCGGTCCGCTCCGGGCAGACGGTGGTGCATCCCACCGGGGACGTCACGGTGATGGGCTCGGTCTCGTCCGGGGCGGAGATCCTCGCGGGCGGCTCCATCCACATCTACGGCGCGCTGCGCGGCCGGGCGATCGCGGGCGCCGCCCGCAACCCGCGGGCCCGCATCTACTGCCGCAAGTTCCAGCCCGAGCTGCTCGGGATCGATCGCCTTGTCCGCACGGCCGAGGACATCGGAACGCAGCTGCAGGGCAAACCCGTACAGATCTGGCTCGACGGCGGCGCGATCCGCATGGCCGGCCTGGACTGACTTTCGAACTTTCAGAACTCGATCCGATCACCGCAGATCAAGGAGCGACACGCGTGGCAAAGGTTTTGGTCGTCACATCGGGCAAGGGCGGCGTCGGCAAGACGACGACAACAGCGGCACTCGGTGCCGCGATCGCGCAGGGCGGGCAGAGCGTCTGCGTCGTCGATTTCGACGTCGGCCTGCGCAACCTCGACCTCGTCATGGGTGCCGAGCGCCGGGTCGTCTACGACCTCATCAACGTGGTCAACGGCGATGCCAAGCTCAACCAGGCGGTGATCCGCGACAAGCGGCTCGAGACCCTGCACCTGCTGCCGGCCTCGCAGACCCGCGACAAGGACGCGCTCACCGACGAGGGCGTCGCCCGCGTCATGGAAGAGCTCCGCGAGAAGTTCGACTGGGTGATCTGTGATTCGCCCGCCGGCATCGAGCGGGGCGCCCAGCTCGCCATGCGCCACGCCGACGTCGCGGTGGTGGTGACCAACCCGGAAGTCTCGTCGGTGCGCGACTCCGACCGCATCATCGGCCTGCTCGACTCCAAGACGATCAAGGCCGAGCGCGGCGAGAACATGGACAAGCACCTGATCCTGACCCGCTACGACCCCGCCCGGGCCGACCGCGGCGACATGCTCAAGGTCGAGGACGTGCTCGAGATCCTCTCGATCCCGCTCCTGGCGATCATCCCCGAGAGCCAGGAAGTGCTGCGCGCCTCGAACGTCGGCTGCCCGGTGACGCTGAACAACCCGCACTGCGCGCCGGCCCGTGCCTATTCCGACGCGGTGCGCCGGCTCAAGGGCGAAGAGCTGCCGATGACCATGCCGACGGACCGCAAGTCCTTCCTCGACAAGCTGTTCCTGCGGAGGGCCGCATGACCCTCCTCGGTCTCTTCAACAAGCGCGCATCCGGCTCCGTCGCCCGCGAGCGCCTGCAACTGATCCTCGCCCACGAGCGCTCCGAGACCGGCCAGCCCGACCTCGTGATCACGCTGCGCGAGGAGATCCTGGCGGTCATCGCCAAGCACGTCTCGGTCGAGCGCGACAAGGTCAAGATCACGCTCGAACGCGGCGAGGGCGTCTCGACGCTCGGGCTCGACATCGAGCTGCCGCTGATAGCCTCGAAGACGCGGACCGAGGCGAAGCCCGAGAAGGCGGCCCTGGAGAAGGTGGCGCCGGAGAAGCGCAAGCAAGCGGCCTGAATGGCTGCTCGGCCCGACTGCCCAGCCCGCGGATCCCAGCGATCCGCGGGCTTTTTCCGTTCGGCTTCGGGACATCGGAACAGGCGCGATTACCCACGAATCGGTGACGGAACGATCGCGGCCGCGCAGCATTCCTAGCCACCCCATTCGGGTTGTGGAGATAGCAATGCGTCGTCTGATCCTGGCATCCATGGTTGCCCTCACCGTTTCCGGCACGGCGTTCGCCGCCGAGAAGCAGACCACCCCGACCACGGCCGCGAAGTTCGTCCCGGTCCCGCAGGACGCGGTGCTGAGCTACAACCTGATCGGTCTGAACGTGATGGACGGCTCGAACAACAACGTCGGCGAGATCAAGGATCTCGCGATCGAGAACGGCAAGCTCAGCAGCTACATCCTCTCGGTCGGCGGCTTCCTCGGCATGGGCGAGCGCTACGTCTCGGTCGAGCCGTCTTCCGTGGCGCTCGGCTACGACGAGGGCGCGAAGAAGTGGAAGGCGATCATCGGCGCCACCAAGGACCAGCTCAAGGCGGCGCCCGAGTTCAAGTACGACGGCAAGTTCAAGCGCTGAACCTCAGCCTCGCGACGTTTCGCAAGCGCGTGGAAGCCCGCGGATCGAAGGATCCGCGGGCTTCCTCATGTTTCGATCTTCCCGTCGGCCAGAAAGGCGATCAGCGACGCGTTCACCGCCTCCGCCGCGTCGTGCTGGACCCAGTGGGTCGCCTCGGGAAACCACGCGATGCGGCCCGCATCGCAGAGCGCGAGGCTCGCCTCGGCGAGGCCGGATTCGAGCGCGTGGTCGCGCCGCCCCCACAGGATCAGGGTCGGCATCGTGATCCGCGGCGCGGTGCCGGGCCGCGGAAGGCGTAGCGCCCGGTACCAGTTCAGCATCGCCGTCATCGCTCCGGGCCGGGCCCAGGCCTCGGCGTAGCGATCCAGGTCCGCCGCGGTGAAGCTGCCCTTCCGCCCGGTCTTCGCAAGCGCCTGGCGCAGCACCGCACCGTCGTTCGCGGTCAGGCGCGTTTCGGGCAGGCGCGGGATCTGAAAGAAGCCGACATAGAGGCTGCGCAGCATCTGCGTCGGATGCCGCCGGACGTAGGGGCCGAAGACCGCCGGATGCGGCGCGTTTAGGATCGCCAGCCGCACGATCCGCTCGGGATGGAACGAGGCCGTCCACCACGCGACGAGGCCGCCCCAATCGTGGCCAACGAGCCGGAACGCCGCGAAGCCGTAATGGTTGGCCAGCTCGATCACGTCGGCGGCGAGCCGGTCGAGATGATAGGCGGCGAGGCCCTCGGGCTTGTCGCTGAGATTGTACCCGCGCTGGTCGGGCAGAACGAGGCGCAGGCCCGCCTCCGTCAGGGGGCCGATCTGGCGGCGCCAGCCGTACCAGAACTCTGGGAAGCCGTGCAGGAAGATCGTGGGAAGCCCGTCCGCCGGACCGGCTTCCGCGACGTGCAGGCGGATGCTCGGCAGAGTGACCGACGACGTCCGCACCGATTCGAGCAAGGCGACCTCCCCTCGTCGCGCGTCGCGGGCGGCGGGACCCCTCGGCACCGCCGCCCCAGCGATGCCCTCAGCCTTCGCGAACGAAGATCATGGTTGAGAGCGGCGGGAGGGTCAGGCTCAGGGAATGACCCTGGCCGTGGCTCTCCGCCGCGTCGGCCTCGCGGCCGCCCATGTTGCCCATGTTCGAGCCGCCGTAGATGCCGGCATCCGAGTTGAACGCCTCGCGATAGAAGCCGCCCGCCGGGACGCCGATGCGGTAGTTCTCGCGCGGCACGGGCGTGAAGTTCGAGACGACGATGGCGATCTCGCCGGCCTCGCGGCCCTTTCGGGCCCAGGCGATCACGCTGTTGTCCTGGTCGTCGGCCACCAGCCACTGGAAGCCCGCCGCCTCGGTGTCGCGGCTGTGCAGTGCCGGTGTCGAGACGTAGAGCCGGTTCAGGTCGCGGATCACGTCCTTGACGCCAGCATGGGCGGGGTCGTCGAGCAGGTGCCAGTCGAGCGACTGGTTGTGGTTCCACTCGCGCTCCTGGCCGAACTCGCCGCCCATGAAGAGCAGCTTCTTGCCGGGATGCCCCCACATGAACCCGAAATAGGCGCGCAGGTTGGCGAACTTCTGCCAGCGGTCGCCGGGCATCTTGCCGAGCAGGGAGCCTTTCCCGTGCACCACCTCGTCGTGGGACAGCGGCAGAATGAAGTTCTCGGAGAAGGCGTAGAGCAGCCCGAAGGTCAGGTCGTGGTGGTGGTAGCGGCGGTGGATCGGGTCCGTGGAGACGAAGTTCAGGGTGTCGTGCATCCACCCCATGTTCCACTTGAAGCCGAAGCCGAGCCCGCCGGTGTAGGTCGGGTGCGAGACGCCGGGCCAAGAGGTGGATTCCTCGGCGACCGTGATCGTGCCGGGGGCGTGCGCGTAGGTCGCCTCGTTGGTCTTGCGCAGGAAGTTGATCGCGTCGAGGTTCTCGTTGCCGCCGTACTGGTTCGGGATCCACTCGCCCTGGCGGCGCGAGTAGTCGAGGTAGAGCATCGAGGCGACGGCATCCACGCGCAGGCCGTCGAGGTGGTAGTGCTCGAGCCAGAACCGGGCATTGGCAGCGAGGAACGTCGCGACCTCGGCCCGGCCGAAATTGTAGATGTAGGTGCCCCAATCCTGGTGGAAGCCCTGGCGCGGGTCGGCATGCTCGTAGAGATGCGTGCCGTCGAACTGGCCGAGGCCGTGCGCGTCGAGCGGGAAGTGGCCGGGCACCCAGTCGAGCATCACGCCGATGCCGGCCTCGTGCGCCGCGTTCACGAAGGCCGCGAAGTCGTCGGGCGTGCCGTGCCGGCTCGTCGGCGCGAACAGCGAGACCGGCTGGTAGCCCCAGGAGCCGTCGAACGGGAACTCGGTGATCGGCAGCATCTCGATATGGGTGAAGCCCATTTCCTTGACGTACGGGATCAGGCGCTCGCCCATCTCCTTGTAGGTCAGGTAGCGGTTGCCCTCGTCGGGCACGCGCGCCCACGAGCCGAGATGCACCTCGTAGATCGAGATCGCGGCGTGGCGCGGATCCTTGTCGCCGCGGGTCGCCATCCACTGCTTATCGTGCCAGGCGGGCTCGCTGGTGCCCTGCAGCACGGAGGCCGTCTCCGGCGGGTGCTGCGCGGCGAAGGCGACCGGGTCGGCCTTCAGCGGCAGCAGCGCGCCGTCCGGGCCGCGGATCTCGAACTTGTAGTGCTGACCGGCCTTGAGGCCGGGCACGAACAGCTCCCACAGGCCGCCGTTCTGCCAAAGGCGCATCGGATGGCGGCGGCCGTCCCACTCGTTGAAGTCGCCGACGACGCTGACGCGGCGGGCGTTCGGCGCCCACACCGCGAAGCGGAAGCCGTCGATGCCATCGAGGCAGCCGAGCTGCGCGCCGAGGATCTTGTAGACGAGGTTGGTCCCGACCTCGCGCAGGGTGTCGACGTCGTGCTGCTCCAGCGACGAACCGAAGCCGTAGGGGTCGTGACGGCGGCGCTTGGCCCCGTCCCAGGTCTCGACCTCGATCTCGTAGAGTGGCCGGCCCTGGCTCTCGACCTTGGCGACCCAGAACCCATCCGGGTGGCGCCGCTCGAACGGCACCGCCTCGCCGCCGACGATGAGCGCGGCGGACTTCGCCTCCGGCAGCACGGCGCGGACCTCCCAGGCTCCGGGCCCGACCTGATGCGGGCCGAGCACGCTGAACGCGTCGCCGTGGTTGGCCGCCATCACCGCCGCGATCGCATCGGGATGCACGCTGTGCGTTGTGCCCGCCTGCGCGGAGCCGGACGGGGCGACATTCGAGACCGGGTTCGTGTCCGACGGATCGGTGCGGGTCGCGAAGGTCTGGTCGATGGCCGTCATTCAGGTGCCTCTCTCGGGTGACCGAAGCGGCGTCCGAGAAGGTCGGACGGCTTCAGGCCGGTCTGTCTCCGCGCGCGCCGACGAAGCCGTTCTTGCCTCGTCGGCACGCGCATGGGATCAGGACGCCTTGGCGTCCTCCAGAATGGTCAGAACCCCACGGGCGGGGATTTCGATCCAGTCGGGGCGGTTGTTGGCCTCGTAATCGACCTCGTAGAGCGCCTTGGTCAGCAGGCAGAGGCGAAGCAGCCGGCCATGCGTCTCGGGGTCGGTCACGGCGGCGCGGCTTTCCGAGACCGCGGTCTCGTAGCCCTTCAGGAACGCCGCATCGATCATGCCACGCCACGCGAAGGCGGCGGTGCGCGCCCGATCCTCCGAATCCGCGAAGCGGCCGGCGATCTCGCGGGTCACCGTCTCGGCGCCGTAGGCGAACGAGCGCAGCATGCCCGCCACGTCGCGCAGCGGCGTCGACTTCGCCCGGCGCTCGTCGGCCGGACGCGAGGGCTCGCCCTCGAAGTCGACCAGCACCAGGTCGCCGCTCGACACCAGCACCTGCCCGAGATGGTAGTCGCCGTGGATCCGCGTCTTGAACGCGCCCTTCGGCGGGTCGCGGGTCAGCGACGCGATCAGGGCATCGACCTCGGCACGACGCCCGGCGAGCGCGACGCTCGACGGGCGGCCCGCATCGAGCCCGCGCTCCGCGATCGCCTTCAGGCCGCGGAAGGCCCGATCGGCCTGGTGCCGGGCATCGGCGCCGAGCACCGCCAGGTCGTCGGCGGTGAAGGGCTCGGCCGCGAAGGCCGCGTCGCCGGTCTCGATCGCGAAGGCATTGTGCATCTCCGCGGTCCGCCGCCCGAGCAGGTCGGCCCAGCGTAGGTGATCGTGGAACGCTTCCGCCGGCGTCGGCGCCTCGCTCTCGGGGGCCAGCACCACGGTCTCGAAATCGCGGCGCAGGCCTTCGAGCATCACCGTCCAGGCGTCGCCCTGGTTGAGGACGAAGCTCTGCAGCACGGCGAGCGCCGTGCGCGTGCCGTCCTCGGCGACGTGCTCGAGGGTGCCGAGCAGCGCCGGCGTGTTCGGGAACTTGGCCTCCTCGGTGAGGAAGCGCCCGACCTCGACTTCCGGGTGCGTGCCCGGCTGCAGGCGGCGCAGCAGCTTGAGCATCATCTTCGCGCCGATGGCGATCGAGGTGTTGCTCTGCTCCGCCGAGAGCCGGCGGACGTCGCTCGCCTCGAACGGCACGCTGTGGTCGAAGGCCGAGGTCGAGGAGAACACGAGCTTGCCGCCCTCGGTCGGGATCTCGCGGCCGTCGCGCATCCCCTCGGCGAGGCAGATCGCGAAGTCCGGCGAGGCCGCCGCGCCGTAGAGCAGGCCGGTGCGCGGGCCGCGGCGCACGCGCGCCACGGCGAATTCGAGCAGCGTCTCGTCCTCGCGCCCCTCGTCGACGCCGACGGGGACGAAGTATTGCTGGCGCTCGCCGTTGGAGAGCTGGACGTCGAGGCGCGGCAGCAGGAAGCGGGCTTCGCCGCCGGCCTCCTTCACGGTCGCGCAGTCGACGACCTGCACGCTCTTGATCCGCGAGCCCTTGGCACCGAACCAGCGCCGGCTGGCGATGAAGGGCGGGATCACCGTGCGCTCGAAGGCGAGGCGCTCGCGACCGGCCATCAGGCTCTCGATGCCGCCGGTGAGCACCAGCGTGAACAGCTCGGGCGCCTCCTTCATCGGCCCGATCGTGCCGGTGTTCGCCGACGACAGCGAGAACCAGTAGAAGCCGTAGGATGGCAGGGTGAGCAGGTAGGGCAGCTCGCCGATCGGCGGGAACTCGGTTCCGCCGGTGAGCTCGATCGGCACGGCGCTGCGCAGCTCGGACAGGTCGAGCTGCACCGCCTGCGGCGCCCGTGACAGGTTGGCGACGCAGAGCACGCGCTCGCCCTCGAACTCGCGGATCCAGGCGAGCACCTTGCGGTTCGACGGATACAGGAACTGCATCGAGCCGCGGCCCAACGCGGTGCTGTTGTTGCGAATGGCGATCATCCGCCGCGTCCAGTTGAGCAGGCTGGTCTGCGACTGCGTCTGCGCCTCGACGTTGAGGGCGTCGAAGCCGTAGATCGGGTCCTGGATCGCCGGCAGGAACAACCGTTGCGGGTTGGCCCGCGAGAAGCCGCCGTTGCGATCGGGCGACCATTGCATCGGCGTGCGCACGCCGTCGCGATCGCCGAGGTAGATGTTGTCGCCCATGCCGATCTCGTCGCCGTAGTACAGCACCGGCGTGCCGGGCATCGACAGCACGAGGGACTTCATCAGCTCGATCTTGCGCCGGTCGTTCTCGAGCAGCGGCGCGAGCCGGCGGCGGATGCCGAGGTTGATGCGGGCGCGGCGCTCGGCGGCGTAGAACGACCACAGGTAGTCGCGCTCCTCTGCCGTCACCATCTCGAGCGTCAGCTCGTCGTGGTTGCGCAGGAAGATCGCCCACTGGCACCCTTCCGGGATCTCGGGCGTCTGGCGCATGATGTCGGTGATCGGGTGCCGGTCCTCGCGGGCAATCGCCATGTACATGCGCGGCATCAGCGGGAAGTGGAACGCCATGTGGCATTCGTCGCCGTCGCCGAAATACTGCGCGGTCTCCTCCGGCCACTGGTTGGCTTCCGCCAGCAGCATCCGGTCGGGATAGCTCGCATCCAGCGCCGCGCGGATCGCCTTGATGACCGTGTGGGTCTCGGGCAGGTTCTCGCAGTTCGTGCCGTCACGCTCGATCAGGTACGGGATCGCGTCGAGGCGCAGGCCGTCGACGCCCATGTCGAGCCAGTAGCGCATCGTCTCGATGACCGCTTCCAGCACCTTCGGGTTGTCGAAGTTCAGGTCGGGCTGGTGGCTGTAGAAGCGGTGCCAGAAATACTGCTTGGCGACCGGATCCCAGGTCCAGTTCGAGGTCTCGGTGTCGAGGAAGATGATCCGCGTGTCCGAATACGGCGTGTCGGTGTCCGACCACACGTAGAAGTCGCGCTCGGGCGATCCGGCCGGCGCCTCGCGGGCGCGCTGGAACCACGGATGCTGGTCCGAGGTGTGGTTGATGACCAGCTCGGTGATCACCCGTAGGCCGCGCTCGTGCGCGGCGTCCACGAAGCGCCGGAAGTCGGCCATCGTCCCGTAGGACGGGTTGACCTCCTCGTAGTCGGCGATGTCGTAGCCGTCGTCGCGCAGCGGGGACGGATAGAACGGCATCAGCCAGATGGCGGTGACGCCGAGGTCTCGGACATAATCCAGCCGCTGGGTAAGGCCCTCGAAATCCCCGATCCCGTCGTTGTTCGAGTCGAAGAACGACTTGACGTGGATCTGGTAGATGATGGCGTCACGGTACCATTGCGGATCGCTGCGATCGATCATCGCGTCGTTGCCTCGCACGTCGGATTCAGGGGCGTTGGTGCCGGTCCCGCGCGAGGATGATCGTCGCGTGATCGGTGTGCGGCTGTAGAACCGCAGGATGGTGGCGACAGCGCGACCGACCGGGCCGATCGCGCTGGATTTCTGTTCACACGGGCAGCCTCAGCCCGCAACCCGCTTCGGACGGCTGAGCCGCCAGATGATGCACGAGCGCTCGACGGGATCGAGGGCGATGCGGTGCGACTTGCCGCGCAGCTCGAACGTGTAGCCGTCGAGCAGGTCCTCGACGGCGACCGCCCCGCCGTCGCCCTCGCCAAGCAGCCAGAGCGGCACCTCGTAGGTGCATTCCTGGCGGTTCTTGGGATCGAGGTTGACCATCACGAACACGCAGTTGTCGCGGTCGGGCGTCGTCTTGGCGTAGGCGATGATGCTGTCGTTGTAGGCCGCCGTGAACACGACGTTGCGGAAATCCCAAAGCGCGGGGTTCTCGCGACGGATGTGGTTGAGCTTGATGATGTGCTCGCGGATGTTGCCGGGCCGGTCGTAGTCCCAGGCCTTCAGCTCGTACTTCTCGGAGTTGAGGTACTCCTCCTTGCCGGGATAGGGCGCCGCCTCGCACATCTCGTAGCCGTTGTAGATGCCGTAGACCGACGACAGGGTCGCCGCCAGCGTCGCCCGCACGACGAAGCCGGCGCGGCCGCTCGTCTGGAGGTAATGCGGGTTGATGTCGGGCGTGTTGGCGAAGAAGTTCGGCCGGTAGTACTCGCCCATCTCGCCCGCAAGCTCGGTCGCGTACTCGGTCAGCTCGGCCTTGGTGTTGCGCCAGGTGAAGTAGGTGTAGCTCTGCTGGTAGCCGGCCTTGGCGAGCTTCTTCATCATCTTCGGCCGGGTGAAGGCTTCGGCGAGGAAGAGCGCGTCCGGATAGCGCCCGTTCACCTCGGCGATCACCCATTCCCAGAACGGGATCGGCTTGGTGTGCGGGTTGTCGACCCGGAAGATGCGCACGCCGCGGCTGCACCAGCCGAGCAGGATGTCGCGCAGCTCGATCCACAGCGACGGCAGCGCGCCGCCGTAGAAGTGCACGTTGGAGATGTCCTCGTACTTCTTCGGCGGGTTCTCGGCGAACTTCAGCGTCCCGTCCGGGCGCCACTCGAACCACTCGGGATGGTTCTTGATCCAAGGATGGTCGGGCGAGCACTGGATCGCGAAGTCGAGCGCCACCTCCATGCCGTGGGCGTGGCTCGCCGCGACCAGGCGCTCGAAGTCGGCCAGCGTTCCGAGTTCGGGATGGACCGCCTCGTGGCCGCCCTCCTCGGTGCCGACCGCGTAGACCGAGCCGACGTCGCCCGGCAGCGCCTTCAGGGTGTTGTTCTTGCCCTTGCGGTTGGTGCGCCCGACGGGGTGGATCGGCGTGAAGTACAGCACGTCGAAGCCGAGCTCGCGGATCTCCGGCAGGCGGCGGATCACGTCGTCGAAGGTGCCGTGGCGATTCACGTCCATCGACTGCGAGCGCGGGAAGATCTCGTACCAGGCCGAGAACCGGGCCGCGAGCCGATCGGCGATCACCTGCGCCGTCACGGGGTAGCGCGAGGCGTTCACCCGCTCCGCGTTGCGGCGGACGAGGCTCGCCGCGTCGGGCACGAGGATGCGGTCGAGCTGGGCGGCCGAGCCGGTCTCCTCGGCGCCGAGCGCGGCGACGAGCGCCTGCAACCGCTCCTTGTCGCGCCCCTCGGCGAGGTCCGCCGCGGTCTGGACCAGGGTGACGCCCTCGATCGTCTCGAGGCGGACGTCGACGCCGGCGTCGCGCTTCTTCAGCGTATCGCGCATCCAGGACGAGAATCCGTCGCGCCAGCCCTCGATGGTGAACTCGTAGCGGGCGTTCTTCTCGAGCGGGAATTGCCCAGCCCAGCGGTCGTTGTCGACGAAGACCATCGGGTCCCGGCGCCATTCGCTCGTGCCGACGACGCGCGACAGGATCGCCGCGTTCAGGATCTCGTGACCGTCCGAGAAGATGTCGGCCTCGATCCGCAGGTTCTCGCCGACGACGCGCTTGACCGGAGAGCGGCCGCCGTCGAGTTCCGGCGTCACCGCCTCGATCACGACGCGGCCGGTGCCGTCCGGCGTTCCGCGGCTCGGCAGCTTGGTCACGGCCGCCGCGACGGCGCTGATGATGCGCAGCTCGCCCGGCGCCAGGTCGATGGCGCTGCCGGGATGGAAGGCGATCGGCTCGGCTTCCGGCGTGCGGTCGACGAACGGCCCGAGCAGGCCGCCCGTCCGGGTGATCAGCGCTCCGGCATCGACCGGCACCGGCTTGTCGGTCGAGTTGAAGAGCAGGATGACGGCGTGCCGGGCGGAAGCCGGATGGCCGGAATCGTAGCGGGCGAGCGCGACGAAATCGGCGTCCGGCGCGGAGATCCGAGCCTGCGCGCCCTCGACGTTGGCGGCCGGAAGCTCGGCGCGCAGGGCGTTGATCGCGGCGACATAGGCCGAGATGTCGATCCCGGTCTCGGATTCGCGGTCCGCCGGCGTCGTGTCGACGACGTGGACCGCGCGGCGATAACCCCACTCGTAGCCGATCGGCATCAGGACGCCGGCCGAGTAGAACGCGGCGAGAGCGTAGCGGCTGCGCAGCTGCGCGGCGACGGCCTCCGGGCCGCCCGACACCTTGGCCGCGAGCCGCGGCATGTCGTGGTTCTCGGGAAACGCGATCGAGGGGGCGATGACGCGCAGGCGCTCGTACTGCTCCAGCGCCCAGGGCTTCTTAAGATCCCACCACGCGAACGAGTTGAAGAGGTAGTCGAACCCGGCGCCGGCGGTGGCCTTGGCCTCCTCGAAGGTGCAGCCCAGGGTCTCGGCGGCGAACAGGCAGCCGGCCTCGCGCGCCTTCGCCTGCCCGATCAGGGCGCGCCACGTCTCCGGCGGGACCTTGTAGGCCGCATCGCAGCGGAAGCCGGCGACGCCGAGGCTCTGGAGATGGGCGATGTAGGCGTCCCAGATCCGGGCCAGCTCGCTGCGCGGGCCCTCGGAATGGTAATCGAGCTCGGCGAGATCGCCCCAGACGGTGCGGGTCGACGGATCGTCGGGATCGACCGCCGCCGGGCTGGCGATCGAGCCGTCGGCCTCCTTCACGAACAGGTCCGGCCTGTCGCGGGCGAGGCGGCCGTCGTTGGCGGTGTGGTTGATGACGAGGTCGGTCATCACCGAGAGGCCGATGGCCTCGGCCGCCGTGCAGAAGCACCGGATCTGATCGTCGTCGGAGGTGCCGTCCCGGTCGCGGAAGCGATCGTCCAGCCGCTCGGGGTCGGCGACGGCGTAGAGGCTGCCCGAGCCGCCGGTGGCGTGGAACGGGTTCAGGTAGACCCAATCGAAGCCGAGGGCGGCGATCCGCGGCAGCTCGGCCGTCCAGTCCGAGACCCGCCCGACGAGGAGCGGGAACAAGTTGTAGATCCGCGGCCCCTGGATGCGCGCGTCCGAGGCCCGCGTCGCGAGGCCGGCCGGCGGCGCGACGGGGGCGGCCCCATCCGCTGCGGCATTCCTCGATGCGGTGGTCGGTGCGTTCATGCTGGCCTCGAGTTGTTGGATGGCGTCATCGACTAACGCCCGAATGCCGGGTGCGTGCCGTGCCCGCGGATGCGGCGCGGCACGCTCGGATCACGCCCGGCGCCGGAGGACGGCGTAGGGCAGCGCGGAGAACAGCGCTCCGAGATCGGCGGAGCCGTCGTAGCCGGCCCCCGTGACGATGTCGTACCAGGACGTGCCCGCGCCGAGATCGACCGTCGTGCCGGCGAACCCCGCCCCCAACCAGGCGGCGTCCGTGACCAGTCCGGCGACCAGTCGCGGGACCGCGACGAAGATGTCGCCGTCCGCGCTCGCGTCGGAGCGAAGGTAGGCGACGACGTTGTCCGCACGCGGCCCCGTCGCCTCGATCGCCCGGTAGTCGGCCTCGGCATAGAAGGCCGGACGCGCGGCGCGGTCGGCGAGCAGACGCGTCAGGGTCGCCTGCTTCACCCGTCCGTCCGGCCAATGCGCCAGCAGTTCGGGCAGCACCCCCTGGTCCGCAAGAGCGCGTTCCATCGCCGCGTAGTTCACCGGCCGGCGGTTGTCGGGATCGACGAACGAGAAGTCCCAGAACTCGGTGCCCTGGTACACGTCCGGCAGGCCGGGCAGCGTGCATTTGAGGACCGTGCGGCCGAGGCCGGCGATCATCCCGAGATGGGCGAGGCGCCGGGCGAACGGCCGCAGCTTGGCCAGGAACTCGGACCCCGGCGCGATCAGCGCCTCGAACAGCTTGGCGACCGCACTCTCGTAGGCTTCGTCGACGTTGACCCAGCTCGACCTGCGCTTGCCCTCGCGCATCGCCTTCTCGCTGTAGGCGGTCAGGCGCTTGCGGAAATCCTCGATGGCATTCGGCTCGTCGGCATCGAGCAGCTCGAGCGGCCACGCCCCGAGGATGGCCTGGAAGAACATCCACTGGTCGTTGGCGTCCGGCGCCGGCTCGTCGTCGATGGTCGTCAGGTGCGGGACGGCGATCGTACGCCACAGGTCCCAGGCGCGGGCCCATTCCTCCGGCAGCTCGGACAGGGCGAGCAGGCGCGAGCGCGCGTCCTCGCCGCGCTTGGTGTCGTGGGTCGCCGTCGTGATCATCGCGTTCGGCCAGTCGCGGGCACGCGCCGCCTGGAGCGCGTGGAAGTGCTCCGCGTCGAGGCCGTACTCGCCCGGATCGCCGCCGACCTCGTTGAGGCCGAGCAGCATCGCGTAGCGGTAGAACAGCGTGTCCTCCAGGCTCTTGGCCATCACCGGGCCGGTGAGCTGCTGGAAGCGGCGGCGGAACCGCAGGATCACGATCGGGTCCGGCCGTCCGGGCCCGGAGGTCTCGATCCGGCCGATGAGCGCGGCGGCCGCGAAGTCGTGGACCGAGCGGTCCGGCAGCGCCGACCAGCGCTTGGCCTTGGCGACCGCGCCCTCGATCAGCCGAACGTCCTCGGCCTCGACATCGCTCTCGTCGAGGTCCGGCGGCAGGTAGCTGCGATAGGTCGGGAACCGCGCGATGATCTCGATGAGCGCCCGGCGGATCGCGTTGACCGAGAAGTCGCGCGTGCGCCGGTCGGCATCGGCGATCTCCTTGAGGTCGGTGGTCAGCACCTCGAGCTCGCTGGCGAAGCTAATCTCGAGGATCTCGGCCTTCGCGGCGCGAAGCTGGAAGCCGTAGGGCTCGTCGAAGCCGGTGGCCCACTCGTAGAGCCGCTTGATCTTGCCGCGCTTGCCCTGGTCGACGAGGATGCCGTCGAGGTGGTTCAGCACGTCGTAGCCGGTGGTGCCGGCGACCGGCCACGGCCGAAGCTTCTCGCCCGGCTCCAGGATCTTCTCGACCACGACGTAGAAGCCCGGTCCGACGGCCGCCTGCAGCGCCCGCGCATAGCCCTGCGGGTCGGCCAAACCGTCGATGTGGTCGATGCGCAGACCGTCGATCCGCCCCTCGCGGACGTGCCGGAACACGGTCTCGTGCGAGCGGTGGAAGATGTCGTTCAGCTCGACGCGCAGGCCCGCCAGCGAGTTCACGTCGAAGAAGCGCCGGTAGTTGATGTCGCTCGACGCGACGCGCCAATGAGCGAGGCGATAGGCCTGGCTCTCCAGGAGCCGGTGCAGCGGGCCGAAGCTGTCCGGGCGGCCCTTGAAGCCGTTGAGCAGCTTCAGGCTGCGGTCGATCGCGGCTCGGATCTCAGGCGATGCGGCGCAGACGGCGGCGAGCCGCTGCTTGAGCCCTTCCGCCTCCTCCGGGAAGGCGACGCGGCGCCTCGCGTCGGTCTCGGCGCCCATGGTGCGCAGGCGCTCGGAGATGGCGAGCAGCTCGCCCTGCGCCTCCTCGTCCACGTCGCCGAGCGCCGCCAGCACCCGATTGAGGATGGTCGGGTAGTTCAGCGGGCGGATCGGGAACTGGTGCTCGTAGTGCCAGACGCTGAAGGCCCCGGCGACCGCGTCGAACTTGAGCTCGAGGTTCCCGTTCTCCAGCGCCTCGCCGTAGCGCTCGCCGAGGAAGGGGATCACCAGGTTGCGGTTGGCGCCCAGGCGTTCCCAATCGATGTCGAAGGCATGGCCGAAGGGCGAGAGCGCGCCCCATTCGAGCACGGACAGCCACCACGGGTTGTCGGCGCCGCCGACGCCCATGTGGTTGGGGACGATGTCGAGCAGCAGCTTCAGCCCGTGCGCCCGCAGCGCGTCGGACAGGCGCACGAAGCCGGCCTCGCCGCCGAGCTCAGGGTTGATCGCGCCGTGGTCGACGATGTCGTAGCCGTGGGTCGAGCCGGGCCGGGCCTTCTGCAGCGGCGAGGCGTAGACGTGGCTGATCCCGAGCTTCGCCAGGTACGGGACGATCTTCTCCGCGTCGGCGAAGGTGAAGTCCTTGTGGAACTGCAGGCGGTAGGTCGCGCGCGGCGGGGCGGTCGCCAGGCGGGCGGCACCGGAGCGTGGGCCGCGATCCTCGGCCGACAGGGCGGCGGCGAGCTTCGCCAGCGGGCCGCCCGGCGCGGCGATGGCGGCGAGGTCGCGGTCGAGCTTGCGCCGCCAGTTCGGGTAGCCCTCGGTCGAGCCCGGCACGTTGGCCTGGCTCAGCTCGGAGACGACGTCCTCGTACTGCACCGCGGTCAGCATCGACGGAGCGCGGGCGAGGTAGCGCGCAGCCGCCTCGAACGGGGCCGCGTCCGGCGGCTCGGCGCCGACGATGAGCTGCTGCGCGGCCAGCGCCTCGGACAGGCGCCGGCGCTCGGTGACGCGCTCGTTGCGCTCCGCCTCGGCCCGCTCGGCGTCGTAGAGGCCGAGGGACTGGCGCGTGTCGGTGTCAACCCCGCGCCACCAGCCGACGAAGGTCGGCAGGTCGTGCGTGGTGATCGCGGTCAGCGCGTCGCGGGGATAGGCCTCGGGCGCCTTGAACCGCCCGTCCTGCTCACGCTCGAACGCCAAGATCCGGTAGCTGAGGATGCCGGCCTGCATCAGCGCGTCCGAGAAGCCCTCCGGCGCGGTGCCGAGATCCTCGGCGATGACGAGGCACTTGTTGCGATGGCTCTCCAGGCGCAGCACCGCGATCATCGGCTCGAACGGCATCGCCACGTAGGCGCCGTCCTTCGCGCCGCCGCCGAGCGGGATCAGGAACAGGCGGGCGAGCTGGAAGGCGTGGTCGATGCGGATCGCGCCGGCATGGCGCATGTTGGCGCGCACCAGCGCCCGGAAGGCGGCGAGCCCGTCGCGCTCCATCTCGAGCGGATCGAAGGCCGGCAGTCCCCAATCCTGGCCCTTGGGCGCGAGCAGGTCCGGCGGTGCGCCGATCGAGACGCGGTCGGCGAAGCGCTCGGGATGCGACCAGATCTCCGAGCCGCCACGGTCTGCGCCGACGGCGAGGTCGCGGTAGAGGCCGATGCGCATGCCGGTCGCGAGCGCCCGCTCGGAGGCGTCTGCGAGCTGCCGGTCGGCGAGGTACTGGAGCCAGGCGTGATACGACACCGCGTCGCGGTGCTCGTCGGCGAAGGCCGCGACGGCGTCCGTTCCGGCGCGCCGGAATTCCTCCGGCCAGTCGCCGAGCCACTGGGCGCCCCGCCCCTTGAAGTGCTCGGACAAGGCCTCGAACGTGGCGTGCGATTGAAGATCCTCGCCGCCCTCCTCCCGGAAGGCCGTGAAGCCCGCATCCGCGCCCCGGCTCGCATCCGACTCCGCCCAGAAGTCCTGCAGCACCGGCGAGAGCACGTCCCACACGCCCTGATGGTCGACCAGGGCGGCGGCGCGCAACGCTTCGACGCGGGACGCCATCTCGGCGAGACGCCTTTCCGCCCGCGAGCCGACGAAGCCCGGCATGCTCGTCGGCGCGATGAACAGCGTGTCGAGGAACAAGCGCGAGGACGGCGAGTAGGGCGAGATCTTGGTCCGGTCGGCGGCAAACAGGGCGTGCACCGGGCTCAGGCCGAGAAATGATGCGCCGCGCAGGCCCGCATCGCGCGCCGCCTGACCCGCGTCGGCATAGGTGCCGATCCCGAGGTTGGTGTCGGAGCGCAGGCCGTAGAGCTGGGCCGCGAGACCCCAATCGCTGGCGCCCTCGTCGGCATAGGCGCGCGGACGCCAGCAGCGCTGCGGCGCCGAGATGATCCAGGCTTCCGCGGTCCGGTCGCCGAGGGTGACGGCGAGGTGATGGTAGCCCGGCGTCAGCGGCGGCAGCTCGAACCCGGCGGTATCGCTGGACAGGGTTGCCCGGCCCTCGCGGGCGTTGCCGCGCTCGTCGACGAGGCGCCAGACCGCCGTCCCCTCCCCGCGAACCGGAACGCGCACCGCGCGGCGCGCCTCGACCGGCAGCAGCGGCGGGATCAGGCCGTTGCGTAGGGCCTCGACCTCGCCGAGGCTCTGGGCGATCTCCTCGTCGGTGCCGACCGCGAAGCCGAGCGCCGCGAGCATGCCGCGGCGGACTTCGAGCGCGGTCTCGACCGGCTTGCCGAAGGCGTCGACGTAGCCGTCGGCGATGCCTGCGAGGTCGGCAAGGCGTTGCAGTGCACTGCTCATCGGGCCGCTTTCGTCAGAAATACACCCGTCCAGGCGGGCAGAGTCGCACCGGTGCCGTCCGGCGCATTGGTCCAGACCGGCGTGTCGTCGCCGGCCTCGACGGAGAACGGCGCATCGCCGACATTGGCGACGAACCGCAGGGTCCCGCCCGCGTAGGACCAGGTGCAGTCGACCACGTCGGCGCGGGGAAGGATCGCCTTCGCGTTGCGATAGCCGGACTTGGCGAGCGGCACCACCACGTCCCGGCGCAGGGCCAAGAGCCGGGTGGTCTCAGCCAGCACCTCCCGGTGCGGCGAGCGCTCGCGCTCGGACCAGTCGAGCTTCGACGCCGCGAAGGTCTCGGCCTCCGTCGGATCCGGGATCACCGACGTGTCGTCGGCGAAGGCCGCGAAGCTCTTGAACTCCTTGCGGCGCCCTTCCCGGACGGCCTTGTTCAGCTCCGCGTCCGGCGCGAAATCGACGAAGAACAGGAACGGCGTCGAGGCCGACCATTCCTCGCCCATCCACAGCATCGGAATCTGCGGGCTGAGCAGGAGCCCGGCGCGCGCCAGATCGAGCTTCTTCGGATCGGCGAGCTGGCTTAGGCGCTCGCCGAGCGCGCGGTTGCCGACTTGGTCGTGGTTCTGCAGGAACGTCACGAACGCGGTCGGCGGCAGGTGGGCCGAGGGCTCGCCGCGCGGATGGTCGCCCAGCGTCTTGAACGGCTCGCCCTGATAGGCAAACCCCTCCGACAGGCAGCGCGCCAGCCGCTCGACCGGCTTGTCGCTGAAGCTCTCGTAGTAGCCGGAATCCTCGCCCGTCAGCAGCACGTGCCAGCAATGGTGCAGGTCGTCGGCCCACTGGGCGTCGTGCTGGAGCGGCTTGCCTGAGCCGTCGCGCTCGAGCCACTTGGCCTGGTTGGCCTCGTTCTCGAGCATGAGATGGATCTGGCGATCGGGGAAGGCCGCGCGGACCGTCTCGCCGAGCTCGGCCAGGAAGTGCGTCGGCGAATCGTCGAGGATCGCGTGGACGGCGTCGAAGCGGATGCCGTCGAAATGGTATTCCTCGAGCCAGTACAGCGTGTTCTGGATGAAGAACTGCCGCACGGTGTGGCCGCTCTCCTTGCCGTCGAAGTTGATGCCCGCGCCCCACGGGGTCTGGTGCCGCTCGGTGAAGAAGGTCTTGGCGTAGGCGTGGAGATAGTTCCCGGCCGGCCCGAAGTGGTTGTAGACCGCGTCAAGGTAGACCATCAGCCCGAGCCCGTGCGCGGCGTCGATCAGGCGCTTGAGGTCGTCGGGGCGGCCGTAGGCGGCGTCCGGCGCGTAGGGCAGCACCCCGTCGTAGCCCCAGTTGCGGGTGCCCTTGAAGTCGGCGAGCGGCAGCAGCTCGATGGCGGTGACGCCGAGCGCCTTCAGGTCCGCCAGCCGCTTCTGCAGCCCGGCATAGGTGCCCTCCGGCGTCGCGGTGCCGACATGCGTCTCGTAGATCACCGCCTCCTCGAACGGGCGGCCCTTCCACGCGTCGTCGCTCCAGGCGAAGGCGGCCGGGTCGATCACCTCGGACAGGCCCGACACGTCGTCCGGCTGGAAGCGCGAGGCGGGATCGGGCACCACGAGGTCGCCGTCGACGCGGAAGCCGTAGCGGGCGCCGGCCGCGACCCCGGGGACGGTCGTTCGGCGCCAGCCCTCGCCGGCATCCGGAAGCGCGTGATCCGTCCCGTCGACCACCAGCACGACGTCCCGTGCCGTCGGGGCCCAGAGCGCGAAGCGGACGCCTTGGTCCGCGATCTCGGCGCCGAAGGCCATGTTGTGCGTGCGCCGCATCGGGCCACCATCCTCATCGTTCGGGGCTCACGGGTCGGTCCGGATCGCGCGGGGGCGATCCCCGGAACGGTGCCGGGCGTGAACAGCCACGTCTGTCACAGAAGCGGTCGGCCCAGCTCTTGTTCCCCGCACCGCACCCAAACCCTGCCGATCGCGCGGCGGCATTCGGGCGCGAGCTTGGCCGGAGCCGGCGCAAGGCGGGAACGCGCGGGGATCCTGCGGTTGCAGGCGTCGCTCGCGGTCGCGAAAAAGGCGGCGGACGGGCCGGGATCGGGTGCTTGCGCCGGTGCGACGGGAGGAATAATTAACCGTCTGATATCATTCGTCTTCCCCCACGTCGCGCCGCGCGCGGCGCTTCGGCGTGGGATGCACCTGACAACGGCCCCGGACGCGGGGCCTTCGCCACACGGATAAAAGCCCTTGGCCGACAACGACGAGACAGGGGCCGGCACGCCGCCGCCCGCCAGCGACATCAAGCCCGTCTCCATCACCGACGAGATGCGCCGGTCCTACCTCGACTACGCGATGAGCGTGATCGTGAGCCGGGCGCTGCCGGATGCGCGCGACGGCCTCAAGCCGGTGCACCGGCGCATCCTGTTCGCCGCCTACGAGAGCGGGCACCTGCCGGAGCGCAAGTACGTCAAGTCGGCCCGCATCGTCGGCGACGTGATCGGTCTCTACCACCCGCACGGCGACCAATCGATCTACGACGCCTTGGTCCGCATGGCGCAGGACTTCTCGATGCGGCTGATGCTCATCGACGGCCAGGGCAACTTCGGCTCGGTCGACGGCGATCCCGCGGCGGCGATGCGCTACACCGAATCGCGGCTCGCCAAGCCGGCGACCGCGCTGCTCGCCGATATCGACAAGAACACCGTCGACTTCCAGCCGAACTACGACGAGTCGCGCGAGGAGCCGTCGGTCCTGCCGGCGCGGTTCCCGAACCTGCTCGTCAACGGCGCCGGCGGCATCGCCGTCGGCATGGCGACCAACATCCCGCCGCACAATCTCGGCGAGCTGATCGACGCCTGCATCGCGCTGATCGACGATCCGGGGCTGACGATCGAGCAGCTCACCGAGATCGTACCCGGCCCGGACTTCCCGACCGGCGGGGCGATCCTCGGCCGCGCCGGGACCCGCCAGGCCTACGCCACCGGCCGCGGCTCGATCATCATGCGGGCGAAGTCCCACGTCGAGGAGCTTCGCAAGGAGCGCGAGGCTCTGATCTTCACCGAGATCCCGTACCAGGTGAACAAGGCCACGCTGGTCGAGAAGATCGCCGAGCTGGTCAAGGAGAAGCGCGTCGAGGGCATCTCCGACCTGCGCGACGAGTCCGACCGCGACGGCATGCGCATCGTCGTCGAGATCAAGCGCGACGCGATGGCGGAGGTGGTGCTGAACCAGCTCTACCGCTTCACGCCGCTGCAATCCTCGTTCGGCTGCAACATGGTGGCGCTGAACGGCGGCCGCCCCGAGCTGATGAACCTGAAGGACCTGCTCCAGGCCTTCATCGACTTCCGCGAGGAGGTCGTCTCCCGCCGCACCAAGTTCCTGCTGAACAAGGCCCGCGAGCGCGCCCACGTGCTGTGCGGCCTCGCGATCGCGGTCGCCAACATCGACGAGGTGATCCGGCTGATCCGCACCTCGCCCGACCCGAACTCGGCGCGCGAGGCGCTGATGGCCCGCGACTGGCCGGCCCACGACATCGCCCCGCTGATCGCCCTGGTCGACGACCCGCGCCACCGGGTGGCGGACGACGGCACCTACCGCCTCTCGGAGGTGCAGGCCCGCGCGATCCTCGACCTGCGCCTGCAGCGCCTGACCGCGCTCGGCCGCGACGAGGTCGGCGACGAGCTGAAGTCGCTCGCCGACGAGATCGCCGACTACCTCGACATCCTGCGCTCGCGCCACCGCATCCAGACCATCGTCAAGGACGAGTTCGCCGAGGTGCGGACCCAGTTCGCGACTCCGCGGCGGACGGTGATCCTCGACTACGATTCGAGCGTCGACGACGAGGACCTGATCCAACGCGAGGACATGGTCGTCACCGTGTCCCATGCCGGCTACGTCAAGCGCGTGCCGCTCTCGACCTACCGGGCCCAGCGTCGCGGCGGCAAAGGCCGCTCCGGCATGTCCACCCGCGAGGAGGATTTCGTCACCCGCCTGTTCGTGGCGAGCACGCATACGCCGGTGCTGTTCTTCTCCAGCCAGGGCCAGGCCTACAAGGAGAAGGTCTGGCGCCTGCCGATGGCGGCGCCGAACGCCCGCGGCAAGGCGCTCGTCAACATCCTGCAGCTGCAGGACCAGGCCGAGCGCATCACCACGATCATGCCGCTGCCCGAGGACGAATCGTCCTGGGACACGCTGGACGTGATGTTCGCGACGGCGTCCGGCGGCGTCCGGCGCAACAAGCTCTCCGACTTCGTGCAGGTGAACCGCAACGGCAAGATCGCGATGAAGCTCGATCCGGGCGACCACATCGTCCACGTCGAGATCTGCCGCCCCGAGCAGAACGTGCTGCTGACCACCGCGCTCGGCCAGTGCATCCGCTTCCCCGTCGAGGACGTCCGCGTCTTCAAGGGCCGCGATTCCACCGGCGTCCGCGGCATCAGCCTCGGCAAGGGCGATCGCGTCATCTCGATGACGATCCTCAACAGCTTCGACGCGACGCCCGAGGAGCGCGTCGGCTTCCTGAAGATGCAGCGCGCCGTCATCGGCGACACCGCACCTGAGGCCGGCGACGCCGATGCCGAGGAGGCCGCCACCGATGCGCCGCTGCTGTCGCAGGAGCGCTACGCCGAGATGGGCGCCAACCAGCAGTTCGTTCTGACGCTGGCCGAGCGCGGCTACGGCAAGCGGACCTCGTCGTTCGAGTACCGGACCTCGGGACGCGGCGGAAAGGGCATCAAGGCGATGGAGGTCAACGCCCGCAACGGCAACCTCGTCGCCTCCTTCCCGGTCGAGGCGGCGGACCAGATCATGCTGGTGACCAATGCCGGCCAGCTCATCCGCGTGCCGGTGGACGACATCCGCGTCGTCGGCCGCGCCTCGCAGGGCGTGACCGTGTTCGACACCGCCAAGGACGAGCGCGTCGTCTCCGTAGAGCACATCGCTGGCGAGGACGAAGGCGGCGAGATCATCGACGAGACGGCGTGAGGCGGAGGCCCTGCAGGGCGGCGGATCCAGTCGTCCTGCAGAGTTTTGGCACCGGCTTTTTGCGCGTGTTAGAAAAAATGATGCTCGGCGTGGGATGATTTTTCCGGGATAAACGTAGCGTATACATTTGACGAAAGCATCGTCGCGACTGGACTAACGATGTTCCGAGTGTTGCCGCGAAGTCATATTCAAGGTGAGGCGGCGGGGTTACTGGTCTGCAACGTCAGTCCCCAACCCCGGATGCCGCCCGTGCTGAAGTCTTTCGCCCTCGCCGCCGTCGCCTCGGCGACCCTCGCCGCCTCAGCCGGCGCCGCCGACCTTCCGCGCCGGGCCCCGCCGCCGGTGTTCACGCCCGTCCCGGTCTTCACCTGGACCGGCTTCTACCTCGGCGCGAATGCTGGCTACGCCTTCTCCGAGCGCGACAACGTCCGCACCGCCGGCATCGGCGCGCTGCAGCTCAACGTCGACCGCGGCCTGCGCCGCTCGAGCGTGCCGCTGCCGCAGGACGGCTTCACCGGCGGCGGCCAGATCGGCTACAACTACCAGTTCACCCCGGGCTCCGGCATCGTCGTCGGCATCGAGGCCGACGCGCAGTACACCGACCTGCAGCGCCGCCGCACCGAGACGATCTTCAACCCGGCCTTCAACCCCAACGTCCTGACCAACAGCTACCGCACCGAGCTGAACTACCTCGGCACCGTGCGCGGCCGCATCGGCTACGCCTTCGACCGGGTGTTCGTGTACGGCACCGGCGGCTTCGCCTACGGCGACGTGACCCAGTCCGTCACGTTCCAGACCGGCGCTCCGGTGACCTACGCCGCCCGCCGCTCCAGCATGGAGACCGGCTACGCCTACGGCGGCGGCATCGAGTACGCGCTGCCGACCGAGTCGTTCCTGAACTTCTTCCGCGCCAGCGCGGTCACGATCAAGGGCGAGTACCTCCGCTACGACCTCGGGAGCCGCAACCTCTTCGTCGCCAATGTCGGCCCCGCCGGCACGCCGGGCATCGGCTACATCTCGCGCCTCTCGACCGAGGGCAGCCTCGCCCGCGCCGGCATCAACTACAAGTTCGGTACGTACTAGGATCTGCGCCGGGCGGCGGGTCGCCCGGATCGATCGAGATCGACCGGAAGGGTGGGAGCGGAAGCGCTTCCGCCCTTCCTCGCGTTTCCGGCCGGCGGTCCATTCGCCGGGGCCGGCAGTTCCGTTCGTCACGAAAATCCTCTAGGGCGTTGCGGGCATGAACCGCACCGCGCTCTATGCCGGGTCATTCGATCCGGTGACCAACGGCCATCTCGACGTCGTCCGCCAAGCCTGTCGGCTGGTGCCGCGCCTCGTGATCGCGATCGGCGTCCATCCCGGCAAGGCCCCGCTCTTCTCCGCCGAGGCGCGGGCCGAGCTGCTCGCGGAGACCTGCGCGCCGCTCGCCGCCGCCGAGGGGACGGAGCTGGAGATCGCGACCTTCGACGACCTCGCCGTGACGGCGGCGCGCCGCTGCGGCGCCAGCCTGTTCATCCGCGGCCTGCGCGACGGCACCGATCTCGACTACGAGATGCAGCTTGCCGGCATGAACGGCGCGATGGCGCCCGAAGTCCAGACCGTGTTCCTGCCGGCCTCGATCCAGGTCCGCCCGATCACCGCGACGCTCGTCCGGCAGATCGCCGCGATGGGCGGCGACGTCTCGCCCTTCGTGCCGGCCCAAGTGGCCGAACGCCTCGCGGCTCGCTTCGCGAGCCGCAGCTGAGCCCCCAACGCTTCTCAAGGAAACGATCCCCATGAACCGCCGCAACGCCGTTTTCGCGCTCGCGCTCTCCCTTACGCTCGGGGCCTCCGCCGCCCGCGCCGCCGACGCCAACACCGTCTACCTCGACACCAAGGACGGCCGCGTCACGATCGAGCTGCGCCCGGACATCGCGCCCAAGCACGTCAAGCAGCTCAAGACTCTGATCGCGCAAGGCTTCTACAACGGCCTGAAGTTCCACCGGGTGATGGACGGCTTCATGGCCCAGACCGGCGACCCGAAGGGCAACGGCACCGGCGGCTCGAGCCTGCCCGACATCCCGGCCGAGTTCTCCTCGGCGCAGTTCCGCCGCGGCACCGTCGGCATGGCGCGCTCGTCAGATCCGAACTCGGCGAACTCGCAGTTCTTCATCTGTCTCGGCGATGCCTCCTTCCTGAACGGCCAGTACACCGTGGTCGGCCTCGTCTCCGACGGCATGGATGCCGTCGACAAGATCAAGAAGGCGGCGCCCGGCGCCGCCGGCGGCGCGGTCCAGAACCCGGACAAGATCGTCAAGATGCAGCTGGCCGAGAAGGCCAAGTAAGCGGCGATGCGGGGCCTGCGCCGCGCGTCGGCGACCCTCCTCGTCGCCCTCGTGCCCGCCGCCGCGGGCGCCCAGCCGTTCTACGGCTACGCGTTCGACGGCGAAGGCCCCGGCTATCCGCTGAGCCTGCCGCAGACGTTGCGGGCGACGATCGTCGTCCCGCTCGCGGTGAAGCCGGTTCCGCGCCCGAACACCCTGGCCGAGCTCTATCCCGCCCTCGCGGCGTGCTGGCGCCCGCCCGCCATCCTCGAGGATGCGTCGAACGTCGAGATCACCGCGCGGCTGTCGCTCCGGCGCGACGGAAGCTTGCTCGGGCCGCCACGGATCACGTATGCGAGGGGCGTCGGTCCGAAGACGCGCCCGACCCTGGTGCATGCGACGATCGACGGATTGAACCGTTGCCTGCCGGCCCAGATCACGCCCGGCCTCGGCCGAGCGATCGCCGGGCGTCCCGTCGCCCTACGTTTCGTCTACCGGAAGGTCACCGCGAACCGACCCGGATGACGGCCACCGATCACCCCGCCGCGCCGCAGCCAGGCGCAGCGCCCCCGCCCTGAACAACCTGGAGACCGACATGGCCGACACCGAAAACCTCGTCCTCGAGACCACCAAGGGCCGCGTCGTCGTCGCGCTGCGCTCCGACCTCGCGCCGAACCACGTCGAGCGCATCAAGACGCTCGCCGGCCAGGGTTTCTACGACGGCGTGCCGTTCCACCGCGTCATCGACGGCTTCATGGCGCAGACCGGCGATCCCACCGGCACCGGCTCGGGCGGCTCCGACCTTCCCGACCTGAACGCCGAGTTCAACGCCGAGCCGCACACCCGCGGCACCTGCTCGATGGCGCGCACCAACTTCCCGCACTCGGCGAACTCGCAGTTCTTCATCTGCTTCGACGACGCCCGCTTCCTGGACAAGCAGTACACCGTCTGGGGCAAGGTCGTCGAAGGCATGGACGTGGTCGACACGATCAACAAGGGCGAGCCGCCGCGCTCGCCCGACAAGATCGTCAAGGCGAGCATCGCCGCCGCCTGAACCCGGACCCGCCCGTCGCCCCCGAGAACCGGGCGACGGGCGGTGCCCCACGCCCCAAGTTTTCTGCACGCGATACCCGTTTCAGTCGTCGATCCCTCGCCCGCGGCGGAGGCGATGCATGCCTCCATCGAGCAGACGATCGTCGAGCGCGAACTGCCGACGGCAGCCGTATCGGATCGAGGATCAAAAGATCGGGAGGCGCCGACGCCCTACCCGCACCCCCTCCGCGAATGCCGGATCATGCAATTCGGCTGAGCCATTCGCGACGGTGCTATGCCAGGATCGAGCCGTCCGCTTGCAGCGCCATGGCCCCGCCGGCGGTTGCTCGATCGGCGATCGCTCGATCCCGCTCGTCATCGGGCTCGACACGGTGGCCGGACTCGTCACGAACCCGTCTGCGCCCCGAAGGCGCTCGCATCGCTCGCCGTAGCGATGCTTGGGCGGGACCGCTCGCTCGGCGTCGTCCGGGTCGCTGGCGCGCACCAAGAACGCGCGGCGAATTTAACCCATGTTGGTGTCGGTCTTGCGCCGGCAACTTAGCGTGACGGTTGCGCTCGCCCGTCATTTGAACACATCACGGTTGGCGCATCGATCTCTTCCGCCGCGGATTAATCGTGCCGAGGCCGGCGCTCGCGGGTGCGGACGCAAATCGACACGATGTCGTCCATGGCCATGCGCGAGCAAGAACACATCGGATGGTCGAGAAGCGGGATACGGGCGTGAGCGAGGCGATCCAGGACGAGACCTTGCAGGCGCCGGTCGCAATCGCCCGCAGCCGCAGGGCGTCCCCCGCAGGTCCGCGCTATCACGCGGTCATCACCGCCCGCGACGGCGCGAAGAGCCTTCACCCGTTGCCGGCATTCGGCGACGACGAAGCCATCGCGCAGGCGCTCGCGCTCGCCGAAGGCCGGGTGATCGAGGTCTGGGACGGCCCGCGCCTGATCGAGCGCTTCAACGCAGTCACCTGGTAGCGCCCGAACCGTAAATGGCAGGCGTCGCGACCGTCGGCATGATCTACAGAAGGGGTGGAGCGGGTACCGGGAATCGAACCCGGGTATTCAGCTTGGAAGGCTGCTGCTCTACCATTGAGCTACACCCGCGATCCGCGCCGGATAGCATGGCGCGGTGAGCTTGAGAAGGCCGGAGACGCTGCGATCCGGCCCCTCCCGGCGTGGTTCTCAGTGCGCCGCGACCTGCCGCGTCGGCACGATGTCGTTGGCCATCACCTCGCCGAACGGGCCGTCGTTGCGGGCGTTCGAGGGGCCGATGCCGGTGGTGGCGCGCAGCGGCAGCTTCGGGAAGACGAGCTCGGCGAAGCGGTAGGCTTCCTCGAGATGCGGGTAGCCGGAGAGGATGAAGCGGTCGATCCCGAGATCGATGTACTCCTTCATCCGGTCGGCGACCTGGTCGGCCGAGCCGACCAGCGCCGTGCCGGCACCGCCGCGCACCAGCCCGACGCCGGCCCAGAGGTTCGGCGAGACCTGAAGCTTGTCCCGGCTTCCGCCGTGCAGCGCCATCATCCGGCTCTGCCCGACCGAATCCTGGCGCTTCAGCGTGGCCTGCGCCTTGGCGATCGTGGCGTCGTCGAGCTTCGAGATCAGGCGGTCGGCCGCCGCCCACGCCTGGCCCTCGGTCTCGCGGACGATGACGTGCAGGCGTATGCCGTAGGAGAAGGTCTTGCCGCGCGCCTCCGCGGCCGCCTTCGCGGTCGCGATCTTCTCGGCGACGCCGGCCGGCGGCTCGCCCCAGGTAAGGTAGACGTCGCAATGCTCGGCCGCCACGTCGATGCCGGCCGGCGACGAGCCGCCGAAGTAGAGCGGCGGATAGGGCTTCTGCACCGGGGGGAAGATCAGCCGGCCGTTCTCCGCCGAGAGGTGCTTGCCCGTGAACGAGACGGTCTCGCCGGCCATCAGGCCGCGCCAGATGTGGAGGAACTCGTCGGTCACCGCGTACCGCGCGTCGTGGTCGAGGAACACGCCGTCGCCGCGCAGCTCCACCGGATCGCCGCCGGTGACAACGTTGATCAGCAGGCGCCCATCGGAGATCCGGTCCAGCGTCGAGGCCATGCGGGCGGCCGCCGAGGGCTCCATCAGGCCGGGACGCACGGCGACGAGGAAGCGCAGGCGCTGCGTCAGCGGCGCGAGCGCCGAGGCGATCACCCAGGAATCCTCGCAGGAGCGGCCGGTGGGCAGCAGCACGCCGTAATAGCCGAGGGCGTCGGCGCCCTGCGCGATCTGGCGGAGATAGCTCAGCGACACGTCGCGCGCGCCCTCAGACGCGCCGAGATAGCGGCCGTCGCCGTGCGTCGGCAGGAACCAGAGGACGTCGGTCTTTCCGTCGGTCGAGGCGGTCATCGAAAGGTCTCCGTGTCGGCTCAGGCCGCCGAGGGCGTGCCGAGCAGGTGCTCGAGGATGCGGCCTTCGAGCCGCGCCAGGTCGGGATCGCCGCGGCGGCGCGGCCGGGGCACGTCGACCCGCAGATCGAGGGCGATGCGGCCCTCGTCGACGACGAGGATGCGGTCGGCCATCGCCACGCCTTCGGCGACGTCGTGGGTCACGAGGAGCGCGGTGAAGCCCTGCGCCCGCCAGATCCGCTCGATCAGGTCCTGCATGCCGATGCGGGTGAGCGCGTCGAGCGCGCCGAGCGGCTCGTCGAGCGCCAGCAGGCCGGGTCCGCTGACCAGCGCCCGGGCGAGCGCTACGCGCTGGCGCTGGCCGCCGGACAGGGTGGCGGGCCAGACGCCGGCCTTGTCGGCCAAGCCGACCTCCTCGAGGGCCGCGAGCGCACGCGCCCGACGCTCGGCCTTGGTGCCGGTGCCGGACAGGCCGACGGCGACGTTGTCGACCACGCGGGCCCAGGGCAGCAGCCGCGGCTCCTGGAACATGATGCGCCGCGGCCGCTGAGACCGGCGCGGGCCGGCCTCGGCCTCGTCGAGGCCGATGCGCCCGGAGGTCGGCGTCTCGAGGCCGAGGATCAGGCGCAGCAGGGTGCTCTTGCCGCAACCGGAGCGGCCGACCACCGCCGTGAAGCCGCCGGCGGGCAGGAACAGGTCGAGCCCCGCGATCACGGCGTTGCCGTCGAAGCTCTTGTGGAGGTCGCGGACGGTGACCGCGATGCCGCGTTGCTCCCCCGCCCGGTCGGGGGAGGATCGGGATGATGGTTGCGCGCTGCCCGATGGCGTCGCGACCCTCTCCCCCTGGGACAGCGCACGCGCGCCGGTGTCCGGTTCCCGCGCCGGCGGCTTGTCGCGGAGTTGGGCGTCGAGCAGCATCAGGCGCTCCTGTAGGCGGGGTTCCAGGCGAGGCAGCTGCGCTCCAGCTGCCGCGTCAGCGCGTCGGCGAGCTTGCCGAGCGCGGCGTAGATCAGGATCGCCAGCACCACGACGTCGACCAGCATGAACTCGCGTGCCTGCATCGCCATGTAGCCGAGGCCCGAGGAGGCCGAGATGGTCTCGGCGACGATGAGCGTCAGCCACATGATCCCGAGGGCGTAACGCAGGCCGACGAAGATCGACGGCAGCGCGCCCGGCAACACCACGCGGCGGAACAGCTCGGCGTTCGACATGCCGTAGACGCGGCCCATCTCGACCAGGGCCGGATCGACCGAGCGGATTCCGTGCAGGGTGTTGGCGTAGATCGGGAAGAACACGCCGAGCGCCACCAGGAACAGCTTGGCCTCCTCGCCGATGCCGAACCACAGGATCACCAGCGGGATCAGCGACAGGTGGGGCACGTTGCGCACCATCTGAACCGAGGTGTCGGTCAAGCGCTCGGACAGGCGCGAGAGCCCGTTGGCGAGGCCGAGGCCGAAGCCGATGCCGCCGCCGACCACGAAGCCGGCGAGCGCGCGCAGCGTGCTGACGCCGAGATTGGTCCAGAGCTCGCCGGTGCGGCCGGCCTCGATCCCGGCGCGGACCACGTCGAGCGGCGCCGGCATGAAGCGGTTCGAGACCAGGCCGGCCGAGACCGCCGCCTGCCAGCCGACGAGAATCGCCACCGGCAGCAGCCAGGGCACGGCGGCGTCGCGGATGCGGGAGGGGGTGGCGCTCATCGGATCTCGGCCTTGCGTTGCGGGTGGGCCCAGACGGCGTCCGCGACCCGGATCGGTTTCGGCAAGAGGCCGAGGGCGTGGAAGGCGTCGGCCACCGCCTGCTGGTCGGCGATCGTCTGCGCGTCGAGGGCCGCGACCCCGTAGGACAGGCGATCGAGCGCCACCGTGAGCACCGGCGCCGGGATGCCGACCGAGGGCGCAAGCTCGGAGGCGACCGTGCCGCCGTTGCCGGCGGCCCAGGTGTCGACCTCGGCGATCGCCTTCAGGATCGCGGACACGATGTCCGGGCTCGCCTCGGTGAAGGCGCGGCGCGACAGGTAGAACTGGCGGTTCGGTGCGATCCCGGTGCCGTCGGCGAGGATGCGCGCACCGGTCGAGCGCTCGGCGGCGGCGAGATAGGGGTCCCAGATCGCCCAGGCGTCGACCGAGCCGCGCACGAAGGCGGCGTTCGCGTCGGCCGGCGAGAGGAAGACGAGCCTGACCGCATCGTAGGCGATGCCGGCCTTCTCCAGGGCGCGCACTACGAGGAAATGGACGTTGGAGCCCTTGTTCAAGGCGATGGTCTTGCCGCGCAGGTCCGAGACGGCGCGAATCGGGCTGTCCTTCGGCACCAGGATCGCTTCGCCCCGCGGGGCCGGCGGCTCGGTGCCGACGTAGCGCAGGTCGGCGTTGGCGGCCTGGGCGAAGATCGGCGGCGCCTCGCCGGCGGAGCCGAGGTCGATCGCCCCGGCGTTCAGCGCCTCGAGCAGCGGCGGACCGGAAGGAAACTCCGACCACGCGACCTCGTAGCCGAGGGGCGCGAGCGCCGTCTCGAGGGTTCCGCGGCCCTTCAGCAGGACCAGCGACCCGTATTTCTGGTAGCCGATCCGGATGGCGGACGCAGCGCGGGCCGGGCGTAGCGCGATCGCCGCCGCGAGGCCGAGGCCGGCCGAGAGCAGGGCGCGGCGTCGCATGTGCGCGCCGGCCTCCGTCAGAGCGTCGAGCGCCGCACGCGGCGCGCGCGAGAAGTGGTCGTCGGTCATCGCGGATCAGCCGTTGCGTGCGGGTGGAATCCAGACCGCGTCGGCGACGCGGATCGGCTTCGGGATCAGCTTCAGGGCGTGGAAGCGGTCGGCGATCACCTGCTGCTCGGCGGCGACGCGGTCGTTCATCGGGCCGATGAGGTAGTCGGTGCGGTCGACCGCGCGACGGGTGGCGGCGAGGGGCACGCCGGTGCCCTTCGAAAGCAGATCGGCGACCTCGCCGCGATTGTCGCCGCACCAGCGCGCGACGCCGCCGAGCACGTCGATCACCTCGGCCAGCACCGCGCCGCGTCCCTCCGCGAAGGCGCGGCTCGCCAGGAAGAAGTTGTTCTGTCGCGCGATCTCCTTGGCCGTCGCCAGCACGCGGACGCCGTCGCCGCCCTCCGCGATGGCGTAGTACGGGTCCCAGATCGTCCAGGCGTCGATGCTGCCCCGCGAGAACGCCGCCGCGGCGTCGGCGGGCGCCAGCGTCACCGGCTCGATGTCGGCGTAGGTGAGGCCCGCCTTCTCCAGCGCGGCGACCGTGAGGTTGTGCGCGCTCGACGCCTTGGCGAAGGCGACGCGCTTGCCCTTCAGCTCAGCCAGCGACCGGATCGTCGAGCCCTTGGGCAGCAGGATGCCCGAGCCCGAGCCGCCGGCCTCCTGCGCCGCGGCATAGACCAGGCTCGACTTGGCGGCCTGCGCGAAGATCGGCGGGGCGTCGCCGGTCTGGCCGAAATCGATGCCGTCGAGGGACAAGGCCTCGAGCAGCGGCGGCCCGAAGGAGAACTCGATCCAGCGCACGCTATGGCCGAGCTTGGCCAGGCGCTCCTCGATCACGCCCTGCTGCTTGGCGACCACGAGGATGCCGTTCTTCTGGTAGCCGATGCGCAGCACGCCCGGCTCGGCGGCCACCGCCGGACGGGTCAGGGGCAGCGCCGCGGCGAGGGCCGTGGCGACGAGGCGGCGGCGGTCGATCATCGCGGGTCTCAGCGGGCGGCGGCGAGCGCCACGGGGGCGGACGATTCCGCCGCGATCCCGGCGCGCACCAGGGCCGCGAGCTGGGCGCCGGCCTGGGCGATCCGTTCGCGCACGCCCGCATCCGTCGGGAGGCCGTCGGTGAAGTCCGGATCGGAGCCGTAGACGGTGGTCGGCACCTGCAGGGCGCCGAAGAACCCGAACAGCGGCCGGAACGAATGCTCGACGACGAGCGCGTGGCGGGCGCCGCCGCCGGTGGCGACGATCGCGACCGGCTTGTTGGCCAGGGCCGCCGGATCAATCAGGTCGAAGACGTGCTTGAACAGCCCGGTGAAGCTGCCCTTGTAGACCGGCGAGCCGACGACCAGCGCGTCGGCGCCCTCGATCGCCTCGATCACCCGGCGGGCGGGAAGCGACAGCGCATCCCGCGACCAGGCCGCGCCGAGCCCGGTGCCGGCATCGACGAGATCGAACAGCCGAAGGTCGAGGCCGCCGTCGACAGTGGCGGCCTCGGCCACGGCCTCGACCAGGGCGCGGGTCTTGGACGGGCGCTGGAGGTTGGCGCTGAAGCCCACGAGTTTCGGTCGCGTCATCGTCGGATCTCGTCTCGAAAGGAAGGTGGCGCAAGGCACGGTCCGGACGCGGGACGGCCGCGCCGCCACCCGTTCGGACCGTGCCGCGATGTCCTCCCAAAGGTGAGGCGTGCGGTGCACGCGGTCAATGAAACGTTCTTGCAAAAGAACGCTCCGGTTGAGGTGATCGTTGCCCGATGCGACCGGGAGGGGGTTTTTCGTTCTCCTTCCCCTCGTGCGCCGCGAAACGACCGACCTCTTCCACGAGCTCGGCCCACCATCGTTCTTTGTGAAGAACGCCGATACGATCGTTCGCGTGGTGCGTCGGCCGTTGCGCTCGGCTCGGGGAAGCTTCGTTCCCCGGAAGGACGGGCGACGGAAATTTCTTGCTCGTTCAGGCAAAAGATTGCGCGTTGCTTCCTTTGACGGCGGCATCGACTTTGGAAATACTTGACGGACAGGCAAATCGGCACGACGGCGAGCGGCTGCTCGATGCGATCTTCGATCCGCGACCATGCGGGACGATCGCTCTTCGCCCTTGCGGGAGGCCTGACCGACGAGGAGGCGCAACCCCATGACCAACCGCAACGCGACCGAAGAGCCGATCCGCTTCGCCTACTGGGTGCCGAACGTCTCCGGGGGGCTCGTCATCAGCGCGATCCCGCAGCGCACGAGCTGGGACGGAGATTACAACCGCAAGCTCGCGCGGATCGCCGAGGATGCCGGCTTCGACTACGCGCTGACGCAGATCCGCTTCACCGCCGGCTACGGCGCCGAGTACCAGCACGAATCGGTGGCCTTCAGCCACGCGCTGCTCGCCGTGACGACCAGGCTCAAGGTCATCGCCGCGCTGCTGCCCGGGCCGTGGAACCCGACCATCGCGGCCAAGCAGATCGCGACGATCAGCGAGCTGACCGACAACCGCATCGCGATCAACGTGGTCTCGGGCTGGTTCTCGGGCGAGTTCCGCGCCATCGGCGAGCCGTGGCTCGACCACGACGAGCGCTACCGGCGCTCCGAGGAGTTCATCACCGCGCTTCGCGGGATCTGGACTCAGGAGAACTACACGTTCCGCGGCGATTTCTATCGCTACACCGATTACAACCTCAAGCCGAAGCCGGCGGTGACGCCGGAGATCTTCCAGGGCGGCTCGTCGCGGGCGGCGCGCGACATGGCGGCGCGGGTGTCGGATTGGTACTTCACCAACGGCAACACCCCCGAGGGCATCCGGGCGCAGGTCGCCGACCTGCAGGCGAAGGCCGCCGCCAACGGCCATGCGGTCAAGGTCGGCGTGAACGCCTTCGTCATCGCGCGCGACACCGAGGCCGAGGCGCGCGCCGTGCTGCAGGAGATCATCGACCATGCCAACCCGGATGCGGTGAAGGCTTTCGGCCACGAGGCGAAGAACGCCGGCCGGGCTTCGCCCGAGGGCGAGGGCAACTGGGCGAAATCGACCTTCGAGGACCTCGTCCAGTACAACGACGGCTTTAAGACCAACCTGATCGGCACGCCGGACCAGATCGCCGAGCGCATCATCGCGCTCAAGGATGCCGGGACCGATCTCGCGCTGCTGGCCTTCCTGCATTTCCAGGAGGACGTGGCGTATTTCGGCGCGCACATCATCCCGCGGGTCCGCGCGCTCGAAGCGGCCCGCGCCGAGCGCGCTGAGCGCGCCGAGGCGGCGTAGGCGCGCCGATGCCGAGCATCCCCTCGCCGCGCGATCGGGAAGAGGCGGATGCGTATCCGACGACCGCCCTCGAACTTCGGAGAGATCGATGAACATCGCCGTCAGCACCCAGGCGCTGTCCGGAACAGCGTCCTCTCGCGGGGTTCCGGGCCCGGCCCGTCCATCCGAGGCCGCCCACATCATCCGCGACGACGCCGAGGCGATCCGCGTGGCCCACGCGCTCGCCGCCTCGATCCGCGAGGGGGCGTCGGAGCGCGACCTCGCGCATGCCCGGCCGCTGGCGGAGCTCGACCGGTTCTCGCAGAGCGGCCTATGGTCGATCAACGTTCCGCGCGAGCACGGCGGCCCCGAGGTGTCGTATCGGACGCTGGCGCAGGTGATCGCCATCGTCGCCGCGGCCGACCCTTCGATCGCACAGATCGCGCAGAACCACCTCGGCATCGTCGCCGCGATCCGCACCGTGTCGGACCCCGAGCAGCAGGCCCTCCTGTTCGCCGAGGTGCTGCGCGGCACCCGCTTCGGCAACGCGTTCTCGGAGAAGGGCACGGCGCGCGCCGCCGACTTCGCCACCCACTTCACCGACCACGGCGACCACGTGATCGTGCAGGGCCAGAAGTTCTACGCCACCGGGGCGCTGGTCGCCCACCTCGTGCCGATCGTCGCCGTCGACGATGCGGGTCTCGCCTGGTACGCGATCGCCGACCGCAACGCGCCCGGTCTGACGGTGATCGACGACTGGTCGGCCTTCGGCCAGCGCGGCACGGCGAGCGGCACGGTGCTGATCGAGGCCGTGCGGGTGGAGAAGAGCCACCTCGTCCCGGCCTGGAAGGCCTATCAGGAACTGCCGCGCCTCGACGGGGCGATCTTCCAGATCATCCAGGCGGCGATCGACGCCGGCATCGGCCGCGCGGCCCTGGATGACACCATCGCCTTCGTGCGCGAGAAGGCGCGGCCGTGGATCGATGCCGGTCAGGATCGGGCCTCCGACGACCCCTACACCATCCAGGCCGTCGGCGACCTCACCATCCGCCTGCACGCGGCCGAAGCAATCCTCGACCGCGCCGGCCTCGCGATCGACGCCGCGCTCGTCGACCACGATGCGGGGCTGGTGAACGCCGCCAAGATCGCGGTCGCCGAATCGAAGGTGCTCACCACCGAGATCGCGCTCGCGGCCTCGAACAAGCTGTTCGAGCTCGGCGGCACCCGCTCGACGCTCGCCGAGCACAACCTCGACCGGCACTGGCGCAACGCGCGGACGCACACGCTGCACGACCCCGTCCGCTGGAAGGTGGCGATCGTCGGCAACCACGCGCTCAACGGGGTGGCGCCCCCCTCCCACGCCTGGAGCTGAGGCGCGTCAGGCCGCGCGGATCGCCTCGGCGGTCTCGGCCGGATATTCCTCGTGCGGGCTGAGGGCGCCCGGCACCGGTCGGCCCTCGACGCGGCCGGACGCGACAAGCGCGTCCATCTCGGCGCCGGACCGGCGCGGGGCGCGGCTCGGGCGCAGCACCCGGATCGGCGGCAGGCCGTCGTTGAACAGGGCGAGGAAGGCTTCGCGCGTTGGCACGGGATCGAGCCCGCCGGTGACGAAGGCCGCCGTGCCGAAGCGCGCGCCGCGCTGGCGGGTGATCGTGGTCTTGTCCGCGATCAGCGCATCGGTGACGTGCGCCGCGTCGCCGTAGACGTGGGCGCGCATCATCCGGCCGATCACCTTGGGGCGGATGTTGAGGGCATAGAGGGCGTCGCCCAGCCCCGGCGTCTCGACCGCGCGGCGGATCGCGGTGAACAGGCCCCGGCGCTCCGGTCCCATCACGGTCGGAAGCGGGCCGCGCCAGGTCGGCGCCACCAGGACGAGCCGGGCGAACGCCGTCGGATGCCGGCGGGCGGCGGCCACCAGGTAGCCCGCCGCGTGGCCGGCGGCGACGCCGAGCGCGTAGGGGCCGGGTGCAGCCGCGAGCAGCGCGTCGAGATAGGCGTGGAACGTCGCCGGATCCAGCGGCAGCCGCGCCCGCGGATGCGCACCGAAGCCGGGCCAGTCCGGGATCAGGCAGCGATGGTCCCAGGCGAGCTGGTCGGCAACGCCGTGCATCTCGGCCCGCGACGCGATCGTCGAGAGCGCCGGCAGCAGCAGCACGTCGGGGCCGGCCCCGATCCGATCGCACGGCGTCGGCACCGAGCGGCCGGCCACCGTGAGGTCGAGGGTCGCGGTCTCGCGCATCGGATCGGGCCCGGCTCGGATCAGGTGCGCAGCAGCTCGTTGATCGCGGTCTTGGCGCGGGTGCCGGCGTCGACGCGCTTGACGATGACGGCGCAGTACAGGCCCGGTCCGGGCGAGCCGTCCGGCAGCGCCTTGCCCGGCATCGTGCCGGAGACGACCACCGAATAGGGCGGCACGCGGCCGTAGAAGACCTCGCCGGTGGTGCGGTCGACGATGCGGGTCGAGGCGCCGATGTAGACGCCCATCGACAGCACGCTGCCCTCGCCGACGATCACGCCCTCGGCCACCTCGGCGCGGGCGCCGATGAAGCAGTTGTCCTCGATGATCACCGGGTTGGCCTGCAGCGGCTCGAGCACGCCGGCGATGCCGGCGCCGCCCGAGATGTGGCAGTTGTCGCCGACCTGGGCGCAGGAGCCGATCGTCACCCAGGTGTCGACCATGGTGCCCTTGCCGACCCGCGCCCCGAGATTGATGAACGACGGCATCAGCACGGCGCCGGGCGCGATGAACGAGCCGCGGCGGACAAAGCAGCCGGGAACGGCGCGGAAGCCCGCGGCGCGGAACTCGGCCTCGCTCCAGCCCTCGAACTTCGAGGGCACCTTGTCCCACCACGGCGCCTCGCCGGGGCCGCCGGAGATCGGCGCCATGTCGTTGAGGCGGAAGGACAGCAGCACCGCCTTCTTCAGCCACTGGTTGACGACCCAATCCTGGTCGCCGCTCTTCTCGGCGACGCGCGCCTCGCCGGAATCGAGCAGGGCGAGGGCCGCCTCGACCGCCTCGCGAACGGCGCCGCGCGTGCTCGTGTCGATGCCGGCGCGGTCCTCCCAGGCGGCTTCGATGGTCTGGGCGAGGGCGGCGTGGGACATGGGTCTTCCGGACAGGGTTTTCGTGAGCGCCCGTGCTTACAAGCGGCCGACCGCCCTGTCACCTGACGGTCCCGGGGCCCGGGACGGCGTCCGGCCGCCGTCCGGCAGACGGATCCCCGTGCGCAGCACCCGCGACATCGCCTCGCCGGCTCAGGGCTTCCGCAGCCGCTCGAACCCGAGCCGGCCGGCTCGGGCACTCGAACGCCTGCGTGCAACGGACGCGCCTGGATCGCGCCTCGTTCGGCAACATCTCACGGTTTCGCGGGTAGCTCCCGAAGACCGCGGCTCTGTGCCGACCGGTGCGTGGAGCGATGTGACGGCATGAGACACAAGGCATTGCGCGATCAGGTCGTCGTCGTCACCGGCGCGTCGAGCGGCATCGGGCTCGCGACCGCCCGCCGGGCCGCGGCCGGGGGCGCACGCGTGGTGCTGGCGGCCCGCAGCGCCGACGTTCTCGAGACCGTGCGGTCGGAGATCGAGGCGTCCGGCGGCCGGGCGATCGCCGTCGCCTGCGATGTCGGGAACCGGGCCGAGGTCCAGGCCGTGGCCGATCGCGCGGTGTCCGCGTTCGGCGGCTTCGACACCTGGGTGAACGTCGCCGGCCTCACCATCTACGGGCCGCTGCGCGAGGTGTCCGACGCGGACAACGTCCGCCTGATCCAGACCAACCTCTGGGGCACGGTGTTCGGGTCGCTCGTCGCCGTCGAGCACCTGCGCCGCCGCGGCGGTGCGCTGATCAACCTCGGCAGCGTCGCCTCCGACCTCGCCTTCCCGTTCCAGGGCATGTACGTGGCGAGCAAGCACGCCGTGAAGGGATTCACCGACGCCCTGCGCATGGAGCTGCTGGCCGAGGATGCGCCGGTCTCGGTGACGCTGGTCAAGCCGACCTCGATCGACACGCCGCTGCCGCAGCGGGCGCGCAACTACATGGACCGGGAGCCGATGCTGCCGCCGCCGATCTACCCGCCCGAGGAGGTCGCGAACGCCATCCTGCACGCCGCCGTGCATCCGCAGCGCGACATCATCGTCGGCGGGGGCGGCAAGCTGATGGTGGCCGGCAAGGAATTCGCGCCGGGTGCCTACGATCTGCTGGCGCCGGCGATCATCGCGATGCAGAGGCGCGGCGAGGCACCGCGCGACCCGGCCGGCGCATTGCATGTGCCGAAGCATGCGGGCGCGGTCCGCGGCACCCAGCCCGGCTACGTGATGCGCACCAGTGCCTACACCCGAGCGACCCTGCATCCGGTCGCGGCGACGGCGGGGCTGATCGGGCTCGGCCTCGCCGCGCTGGCGCTGACGGGCATCGGCAGCAAGGCGGGCAATCCGTCCCGCGGGCGCAGGCGCTCGCTCTAGGATGGCCGCCCTGCTGCTCGACACGTCCGGCCTGCCCGGCCCTCCCCCCGAGACCCAGCGCATCGTCCCGCGCAAGATGGTCGACCTGCCGGACGGGCGGTCGATCGCCTATGCCGAAACCGGTGCCGGGCCGGACCTCGTCGCCATCCACGGCACGCTGATGACGCTGGAGGACATGTGGCTCGGTCCGGTGCCGGCGCTCGCCCGGCACTTCCGGGTGGTCGCCGTCGACCGGCCGGGGCACGGACTTAGCACCCGCGCCCGTGGAACCGACGCCTCGCCCTGGCGCCAGGCCGAGCTGATCCACACGGCCGTGCGATCGCTCGGGCTGCATCGCCCGGTGATCGTCGGGCATTCCTACGGCGGCGCCGTCGCGCTGGCCTACGGGCTGCTCTACCCCGACGACGTCGCCGGCATCGTGGCGCTCGCCCCGGTCTGCTTCCCTGAGCTTCGCCTCGAGCAGGTGCTGTTCGGCCCGCGCGCCGCCCCCGTGTCCGGCCCGGTGCTGTCGCGGGCTCTCGGGGCGTCCGCCGACCCGACGCTGCTGCCGATGCTGTGGAACGCGATGTTCCTGCCGCAGACGATGCCGAAGGCCTTCGCCGAGGCGTTTCCGTTCGGGTTCGCCGGGCGGTCCGGCCAGATCGTCGCCGAGGCGGAGGATGCGCTGTCGCTCTGGGTGGCGCTGAGCCGGAGCGCAACGGCCTACGCGACCTGCCGCGTGCCGGTGCGGATCCTGGCGGGCGATGCCGACATCGTGGTCAACCCGATGATCCACGGCGCCCTGGCCACTCGCTTGATCCCCGGCGCCCGTTACGAGCGGCTGCCGGGCATCGGGCACATGCTGCACCACTTCCGCGTCGACGCGGTGACGGAGGCCGCGCGCGCCGTCCTGCCACGATCCTGACCGTCGGCCACAGTGGCCCGGTCGCTCAATCCGCGTCGAGCATGGCGCGGACCCGGTCGAAGCCCCGGTTCAATCCGGTCAGGTCCTCGGCCAACGCGTCGTGGATCGCGGCCGCGGCGTCGGGGAACTCCTCCAGCACCCTACGCATCAGCGTCGGGGTGATGCGCATGACCTCCGCCGCGTCGCGCGCGGTGGCCTCGCTCGGCCGCTCGCCGCGGACGAACAGGGCGAGCCGCCCGATCAACGCAGAGCGCCCGGCCAGGATCGTCTCGCCGCCGGGCATGCGCGGCTCGAGGGCGATCGTGCCCGACAGGACGATGAAGCCGCCGTCGGCAGGATCGCCGCGGGCGAACAGCCGCTCGCCGGGATCCAGCGACCGGCGCTCGGCGGCGAAGGTGAGCAGGCGCAGGGCGTCGCGCCCGAAGGCTTCGAACACCGGCGCGGCGGCGAGGATCGCGATGTCGTCTTCGATGCCCAACCCGCGCCGGTCCTTCCCCATCCGATCGGCGATCCTTAGCGGAAGCGTCGGGAACGGGGAACGGGCTCAGCGCAGCAGCGCCGCCCCGAACAGGTCGGCGTGACGCTCCACGCCGCCGCGCCCGACATGGCGGGCCTCGTGGTCGAGGAGCCAGCGCTTGCGTTCCAGGCCGCCGCCGTAACCGGTGAGCGTGCCGTTCGCGCCGACGACGCGGTGGCACGGTACCACCACGCAGATCGGGTTCGCACCGTTGGCGGCGCCGACCGGGCGCACCGCGCGCGGATGCCCGATTCGCGCCGCGAGCGCGCCGTAGCTCTCGGTCGTCCCGGGCGGCACGGCGCGCAACGCGGCCCAGACCGCCCGCTGCAGCACGGTCCCGCCGGTGGCCGTCTCGATCGCGTCGATGGCGGTGAGGTCGCCGTCGAAGTAGTCCGCGAGCGCGCGCAACGCCCCGCTCGGATGCGGGCTGTCGGCGATCGACCAGCCGCCGCGGCCGTACCCGCGTTCGAGCAGCGTTTCCATGCGGTCGCGATAATCGCAGAAGTCGGCGACCCGCAGCCGCCCGTCCGCGTCGGTGAGGAGGACGAGCGTTCCGATCGGGCTCGCAAGGGTCTCGCGCCGAAGGGCGACCGGGGCGGCCCTCATGCCGGCATCACGGCAGCAGCTTGTAGCCGCCGCCCTCGGTGACGAGAATCGCGGCGAGCCCCGGATTCGGCTCGATCTTCTGCCGGAGCCGGTAGATGTGGGTCTCGAGCGTGTGCGTCGTGACCTGCGCGTTGTAGCCCCAGACCTCGGCGAGCAGCGTGTCGCGGCCGACCACCTCGCGCCCGGCGCGATAGAGGAAGCGCAGGATCGCGGTCTCCTTCTCGGTCAGCTTCAGCTTGGAGCCGCGCTCGCCGACCAGGAGCTTCGCGCCCGGCTTGAAGGTGTAGGGGCCGATCTGGAAGACCGCGTCCTCGGACGCCTCGTGGCTGCGCAGGTGCGCGCGGATGCGGGCGAGCAGGATCGCGAACTTGAACGGCTTGGTGACGTAGTCGTTGGCGCCCGCCTCGAGGCCCTCGACGGTGTCGGCCTCGGAATCCTGCGCCGTCAGCATGATGACCGGCCCCTTGAAGCCGTTCTTCCGCATCAGGCGGACGGCCTCGCGCCCATCCATGTCGGGCAGCCCGACATCCATCACCGCGAGATCGATCCGATCGGCGGCGACGCGGGCGATGGCCCGGCCCGCATCGACCTCGGCGACCACCGTGAACTCCTCGCAGAGGTCGAGCTGCTCGGTCAGGGTCTCGCGCAGGATCGCGTCGTCGTCGCAGATGAGAAGGCGGTAGGCGTTGGACATCGTCCGAGGAACTCTTCGACAGGGCACGACCGGAACGAGTCGTGCCCCGGAACTCCGGCGCGCGGGCGATCTCGCTCCCAAAAACCCGAGGGTTCTTCGACCCGGGTAGTCGCCTTAGAATAACGCGCTTTTCGCGGCGGGGAATTGCCTTGTGCACAATTATTCGACCATTTCGGTGACATCCTGCCCGTATGGTCCTCGCAGGACGGGGCCGGCACGGGCGGGCGGAGCCGATCGGGGCCCCGAACGCCGAGCCTGGAATCACTCTCGCGCAGCATCATGATTCAACGACCTCGCCCTCCCCGAACCGGCTCCCGACCCGGCAAGACGACCACCCTGGCGACGCTTCGCGTGCACCCGCGCGTCGGCGACCGGCGCAAGGGCCTGCTGCAGGCCGGCGACGCCATCATCCCCTGCGCCCTGGGAAGCGCCGGCATCGTGCAGGTGAAGCGCGAGGGCGACGGCGGATCGCCGCGCGGTCGCGTCCGCCTGCGCGGCGGCAGCTATCGGTCCGACCATCTTCCTCGCCCTGCCACCACCCTCCCCTTACGCCGGACGGCGCCGGGCGACGGCTGGTGCGACGACGTCCGCGACCGCCGCTACAACCGGCCGATCGCCCTGCCCGCGCCGGGCGTGAGCGCGGAACGGATGTGGCGCGACGACGGTCTCTACGACGTGGTGATCGACCTCGACCACAACCGCGGCCCGATCCGCCCCGGCCGCGGCTCGGCGATCTTCCTGCACATCGCCCGGCCGGGCTACACGCCGACGGAGGGCTGCGTCGCGCTCAAGCGCGCCGACCTGCTCCGGCTCCTGCGCCGCCTCGGGCCGCGCACCAGGCTCGTGATCGGGTGATCGCGCGAGGATCGAGACCTGGACCGTCGGCCGCCATGAAGCCGCGACACCAGAATCTTTGCCTATCCGTGGCTTCTCAACTGGCATCTGGGCCGATACCCTCCTAGCGCAGATCGCCACCGCCGGAGGATGAGCCGTGCCGGACGAGACCACGACGCCGGACGCGCCGGACTACGACCGCCTGCTGCGCGCGAATCTCGAACGCATCTTCAACGAACGCGACGGCGCCGAGCGCGAGCGCGCCCTCGATGTGCTCTTCGTCGCCGACCCGGTCATGTACGAGCCGACGACCGTCGTCGTGGGCCGTGCGGCGATCTCCGAGATCGCCGGCAAGCTTCTCGAGCGGTTCGGGCCGGACTTCCGCTTCGCGCCCGATGGCGTCGCGGTCGGGCATCACGGGCTCGGCGTCCTGCGCTGGAAAGGCGGCCCCCGGAACGGGCCGGTCGTCGTCACCGGCGCGGACGTCGCGAACATCGTCGATGGGCGGATCACCCGCCTCTGGGTCATGCTGGACCCGCCGAAAACCTAGGGGCGCGTCGAGCACCACCGCGTGCGCCACGATGTGAGGTCTTCGCCGGCGTGCGGGGGGCCATCGGCGACGGGCGGTCGACTTCGGACCGCAGGCGGACCGTCGACCGAACCGATCTCTTTCCGGCCGGGACAGACTTTTGAAGCGTCGGCATAACCAGCCCTTCACCGACGCCGGGTCATGATGCGCGATGACCAGCCCCGTCGCCCGAGCCGTCCAGATCCAGGCTGGTGCCCTGTCTCAGTCGATCGGCACCGCCGTCGCGCGTCAGCAGATCGACGCGCAGAAGGCGGTCGCTGCGCTGGTCGCGGAGACGGCGGTTGCCGTTTCGCCCCCGGCGCCGGCCGGTCAGGGACGGGTCGTCGACCGGACGGTGTAGCCGTCACCTGCGCCATGGTCGTAAGCGGCGCCAGCGATCGGGCTCGATGCCCGATCGTGATGTGTCGGACGCCGGCACGCGGTTTCAGCCGGCGGCCGGCACCGCACCCGGTACCGCCTCCCGCCGCGGCGGGCTCAGCGTGAGGATCAGCGCCGAGGCGACGAGGCACAGCGCGCCTGCGGCGAAAAAGGCCGGCAGGTAGCTCTGCAGCTCGGTCCGCGAGAGGCCGGCGCCGAAGGCCGCCGTCGCCGCGCCGAGCTGGTGCCCGGCGAAGACCCAGCCGAAGACCACGTTAGCGCGCTCGCGCCCGAAGCGCTGCGCCGCCAGCTTCACCGTCGGCGGTACGGTGGCGATCCAGTCGAGGCCGTAGAACACCGCGAACAGCGACAGCCCGGCGAAGGAGAAATCGGAGAACGGCAGGCACAGGAGCGAGAGCCCGCGCAGGCCGTAGTACCAGAACAGGAGCCAGCGGTTGTCGTAGCGGTCCGACAGCCAGCCCGAGGCGACCGTGCCGACGAAGTCGAACACGCCCATGCCGGCGAGCACGCTCGCCGCCTGGACCGGGCGCAGGCCGTAATCGGCGCAGAGCGGGATGAAGTGGGTCTGGATCAGCCCGTTGGTGCTCGCGCCGCAGATGAAGAAGGTGAGGAACAGCACCCAGAACACCCGCGTCCGCGCGGCCTCGCGAAGCGCCGCGATGGCGCCGACGGCGGGCCCGCGCGGCGGGGCGGCATTCGCCGCCGTCTCGCCGTAGGGCAGCAGGCCGACATCCTCCGGCCGGTCGCGCAGCAACAGGAACACGAAGAGGGCCGCCAGCCCGAGCAGGCTGCAGACCGTGAGCAGGGCGGCGCGCCAGCCGAGCGCCTCGGTCAGCGCGGCGAGGATCGGCAGCACGATCAGCTGGCCGGTGGCCGAGCTCGCGGTGAGCAGCCCGACGACGAGGCCGCGCCGATGCGAGAACCAGCGCGTGGCCACCGTCGCTCCGAGCACCAGCGCGGTCAGCCCGGTGCCCACGCCGACCACGACGCCCCAGAGCAGGATCAGCTGCCAGAGCTGCGTCATCACGAGCGAGGCCAGCAACCCCGAGGCGATCAGCGCCAATGCCGCAAGCACGATCCGGCGCGGGCCGTAGCGGTTCATCAGGGCGGCGGCGAAGGGGCCCATCAAACCGAACAGCACGAGGCGGATAGCCAGTGCCGAGGAGATCGAGGCGGTGTCCCAGCCGAATTCGGTCTGCAGCGGCAGGATCAGCACGCCGGGCGCCCCGACCGCGCCGGCCGTGACCAGCATGGTGAGGAAGGTGACCGCGGCCGAGACCCAGCCATAATGCACGCCGCGGCGCGCCAGCGCCCGGGCGAGCGCGCCGGACAGCACAGGGGACGGACTGGCGACCATCATCACACCCTCGACCGATTGGGGGCGCCCACGCCCGAAACAGGCATATGCATGTATTTCGGCGGGACGCCAAGCTCGGATTTTGGGCGAAGCGGCGGACCGAACGGAGCCGGCGCGCGTGCGTCGCTAGTCGCGTCCGGCCATGGCGCCGGCGTTCATCAGCCCGTCCGGGTCGATGGCGGTCTTGACGGTCTCGATCAGGGCGAGCCGGGTCGGGTCGGCGTAGCGGCGGAGCAGGTCGCGCTTGAACCGGCCGATGCCGTACTCGGCGCTGAAGCTGCCGCCGAGATCGATCGCCACCGCGTAGAGGTCGTGTGCGATGCCCGCCTCGACCCGGCGGGTGAAGGCGAGGCGGTCCTCGCCCGCCGGCACCATCAGGTTGTAGTGGACGTTGCCGTCGCCGACATGGCCGTAGAAGGACAGGCGCACGCCCGGCATCCGCTCCGCCACCAGCGCACCGCCGCGGGCCAGGAACGCGCCGAACTGCGAGACCGGCACCGCGATGTCGAGCTTGACCGAGCCGCCGGCCTGCTTCTCGCCCTCGGGGATGGTCTCGCGCACGGTCCACATCGCCCGGCGCTGCGCCTCGGAGCTCGCCAGCACCGCATCGGTGATCCATGCCCGTTCCATCAGGGCTTCGAGGGCCGCCATCAGCACGTCGTCGAGCGGGATGTGACGCGACGAGGACGAGAGCTCGAGCAGCACCGCCCCGCCGGCTCCGGTGGCGAAGCCGGTCGCGGCGCCGCGCATCTCGGCGACCAGAGCGAGCGACGAGGCCGAGATCAGTTCGAAGGTCGAGACCAGGTCCGAGGTCTCGCGGCGCAGGAACGCGGCGATCTCCGAGATCGGCGCGCCGGCGGCGAGCTGCAGCCACGCGGTCGCGCGGAAGCTCTGCGCCGGCCACAGCTTCAGCACCACCCCGGTGACGATGCCGAGCGTGCCCTCGGCGCCAACGAAGAGCTGCTTCAGGTCGTAGCCGATGTTGTTCTTGCGCAGCCGCTTCATGTCGGAGAGCAGCGACCCGTCCGGCAGGACCGCCTCCAGCCCGAGGACCAGGTCGCGGGTCATGCCGTAGCGCAGCACCTGTAGGCCGCCGGCATTGGTTCCGAGGTTGCCGCCGAGGCGGCAGCTTCCCTCCGCGCCGAGGCTCAGCGGCAGGAGGAGGTCGTGCGCGGCCGCGGCCGCCTGAGCGTCGGCGAGGATCGCCCCGGCATCGCAGGCGAGCGAGAAATCGAGGGGATCGACCGATCGGATCCGCGTCATCCGCTCCAGGCTGACGACCAGCTGCCGTCGTCCGGTTTGCGGCGTCGCCCCGCCGACGTAGCCGGTGTTGCCGCCCTGCGGCACGAGCCCGAAGCCCTCGGCCTTCGCGAGGCGCACGAGCGCCTGCACCTCGGCGACCGACCGCGGCCGCAGCACGGCCGCCGTCTCGCCCTGCATCAGGTCGCGCTGGTCCCGGGTGTAGCGCCCGGTGTCGGAGCCGGTCAGCACCCCACCCTCGCCGAGGAGGCTGCGGAACGGAGCGACGGCATCGGAGAGGGTCATGACAGCTCGCGCGGGTTTCGGACCTCGGGCGCGGACCATGTCGCCCCACCGCCCGGTTGAAAAGCCGCGACAGGGCTTCAGCCGGTCGATCCGCCTCGGACGCATGAGAAAGCGGCAGGGCTCGCACCCCGCCGCTGGATCTCGGCACTCTGCTCGGGCGCGCCGCCTTTCACCGACGACGGCCCGCGCGTTACGACCGTCGCGATCACGCCGCGGGGAATGACCCGACGGACGACGTCGGCGACGACCTCCAAGCCCGCCAACCGATCAGCAGCGATTGCCGCCGGCGGTCTGGCCGTACTGCTTCACCGGGAAGTTCTGCTGATTGGCATTACCCTCGGCGGCGGAACTCATCCGGCAGGTAGCCGGATTGCGGTCGAACCGCTGATCGAAGCCGTCGAACGAACCCGTCGTCTCGACGTCGTAGGGCGCGAAACCGGTGTAACGCGCCGGACGGTCGTAGGCCATTGCCGACGAGATCGTGGCGACGCCAAGAACAGCAGCGGCGGCGATGGCGGCGATACGGGTCTTCATGGTGGCGTCTCAGCTCCTTTGCAGGACAAACCCTGATCCGGGTCCGTTTCTCTCTGCTTGAGACTGAGATGGTGAGCCGCTTACATTTTCGACGTGCCGCCGCGCACGCACCGGCCGGGATTAAAAAGCTTGCCGCAACTACAGCAGATTGCCAGCGTCCCCGTCCTCGTTCGGCAAGATTGCAAGCTTGCGCTTGGGGGCCGGCCGCGAGCGCCGCATCGGCTCCAGGCGACGGCGTGACGTCACCCTGCGGGATCGCATGGTCCTGGCGATCGCTCCAAAGACGTCGAGCCGATCGGGCGCACAGGGTCACCGCTGCGCGAGCGGCAGACGTCGATTCGAGCTGAAGTGTTCAGGACCGTTGCGGAGAGCGCAACCAAAATGGTGCCGCTTGAGGGAGGGGAATCCATACGCTATCCACAGGGCTTAAGCCACTGAAATCATTCATTGCTGGCCTGTAGCTAACCCTGTAGCTATAACTGCATCTGACTGGTGTAGCTGAGGCGGTTTGTCGTGATCCGGAAAAAGGCGGACTACCTGTACCAGCGCCCCGGTTCGCAAAACTGGTGGCTCCGGCTCCAGTACCCCGTGGCAATGGGGCGCCAGAAGGTCCAGAAAAGCCTGGGTACGGCCGACCGGCACGAGGCGGAGATCATCGCCCTGCCGATGGTGCAGCAGCACAAGCGCGACCTCTACCTGCACAGCCGGAACCCGAACCTCCGGGGCATGGCAAAGGTCACGTCGATCTCGACGAAGTACCCCATCGGCCTGTCGAAGCTCGACGACGGCACCGAGGTGATCGCCACCCCTATCGAGGCGATCATGATCCGGGACGGCGTGGTCGTTGGCCGGGAGGACAACTTCATCCTCAACGCGTTCGATCAGATCAGGACGTTCGACCCGGACGCGCGAGAGCCCAAGGCGGCGAAGGCGAAACCTGTGGATAACGCGGATTCCGCGATCCTCGAAACCTACCTCTCGCTGAAAACCCGGAATCCGTACTTCAACAAGGAAGCCCGCGACACGTGGACCCTGTTCAAGCAGCTCGTCCACGGCAAGGCGATCACGGATTGCAGCCGTGACGATGCCCGGCTTCTGGTCGCCCATCTCCAGGCCAAGCGGGACAAGCGCGCGACGATCGTCAAAAAGCTGAACTACCTGGGCGCCCCGGTGAACTACGCGATCAAGGAGAACAAGCTTCGGTTCAACCCGTTCAGCTCCGTGGCTCCCGAGGATGACGATTCGGAGAAGCGGGTGCCGTTCACGGATTCCGACATGGCGTTGGTGGCCGCCGCTCTCCCGACGATGAAGGACCGCGAGGCCGCCCTTCTTTGGGTGCTGCTGGCGACCACCGGCATGCGCCTGGGTGAGGCGTTCCAGATCAAGGGTGAGGAATCCGAGAAAGGCATTCGGAAGGTCTTCGTCGGCACGAAGTCGAAGCAGTCCAAGCGTTGGGTTCCAATTCCGGACCTTGTGATGCCGTACCTTCCCGCGAAGATCGAAGGCCCGCTGTTCACGTCGAACGCCAAGAACCTGGGTCGCGTGCTCCACCGGGTTATCGAGAAGGTAGGGGTCAAGGATAAGGGCAAGGTGCTGCACAGCCTGCGTCACAGGGCGAAGGATCAGCTCCGGGCAGAGGGATGCCCGCTCCACGTCCAGTACGAGCTGATCGGCCACGAGATCAAAACGGTCGCCGCCGGGTACGGACACGGCTCGTCGATGCGGGTGCTCAAGCCCTGGATCGACAAGATCAGCCTGACCGGTGCACCGCCGGTTAACCCTGAGGATCAATCCGAGTAGACATCGGCTTCGGAATTTCGTTCAACCGATTCCGAAGCCGATTCATAGGCGAGACTAGCCTAGCTTTAACCATCCGCCCGGATACGATTCGACTCTCGAAAGATTCATGGCATCCTTTGTCTTGTCCGAAGCAACGGACAAGCAATGGAGCCCATGATGTTGTCGCAGATTTCGATCCCCGTCCCGCGTAGCCCGGCTTCTTCCCCGCCGACCATCCGCCTTCACCTGACCGTGGAGGCGTGATCATGGCGCTGAACATCGATACCTTCAAGAAGGTCTTTCAGCAGCTCGCTGGAGACAATGAGACCGCGCACGAGAACGCCGGTCGAACGATGGGCCGGATGCTGAACAGCGCTAAGGTCCACCCGTCTGACGTGAAAGTCAGTTTTGCCGGTGACGAAACCGACCTCGCTGTGAGGATGCAGGGGACGATCGATGGGCTGGCTCGGGAGCTGAACGCGGCTAGTGCGGTGAACCGTCCGCTCCGGATGCAGGTCGCCGCTCAGAAGAATGAGATTCTTCGTTTGAAGAAGCTGGTCGCCGAAGGGCTGGAGCGTGAGAAGAATCTAATCGCTGCTCAGTCGATCAGGGCGCCGAATAAGTCCGAGCTGATGTCGAAGCTGGAAAGCATCATCGACGAAGCCGAATCCGGTGGCAAGATGAAGGAAGACTTAGCGCGCGTGACGGAGAAGCTGGATTACTTCCAGAAGGAATGCGAGCGCATCAATGGCATTCGGAAAGCGCTAAGCGACGAGAACGAAGAACTTGAAGGTCAGGCCCGCATCCTCGAAAAGACGATCGACTACATGGAGTCGTTCCTTTCGGACCGCGTGATCGAGCTGTGCCGGGTCAACGGCACGAAGTACGCGAACGAATCTGAGATCGTCGGCGATCTCGGGTGGTTGCGCCGGGGCAAAGCGGCAAGCTAAGATGTGAGCCTGACTTATCGATACGCGTCGCACGGTGACGTGACTCACCTTATCTCGACTTGACTTCACGCAGGGACGATCCGGAAACGGGTCGTCCTTTTGCTTTTCAGCCTTATCCCACGTGTTTTACGAGTGTTTCGTAAATACCTGGGTGACCCCGGCCCTTTACAAAGCAATCTTCCGAAGCAAGTTCGAGGAGAAAGTCGTTTCCGAAATCCTGGCTCGTGAGCCGGGATTCGATGTTGACGCCCATTACGAAGCCGCTCGAATCCCCTACATGATTCCGGCGCGTAAATCGTTCTACGTTCCCGATCTCTACTTCCCCGATCGGAAGTTGGTGATCGAAATGAAGGGTCGCTTCCGTTCCGTCGATGAGCGCGTGAAGTATCTCCACTTCCGTGAATCCAATCCGGACATCGAAGTACGCTTCGTGCTGATGCGGGCCGGGGTCAAACTCTACAAGAACAGCCCGACATCACAGGAACAGTGGTTGGCTAAGCAAGGCTTCACCTACGCGATCGGATCGATTCCGCCGGAGTGGTTGGCATGAGCGGCGACGCAGGCCGATACTTCCCCCGCTACCGGCTCACCGTGGATGCCGCGTGGTTCATGCGCCACAAGTCGTTGATCGACCAGTGGTGCATCGAGCAGAGCATTCAGCACCAGCGCCCATTCGATTACATCATCGAATTCAAGCCTGGAACCGGTCGAATGACGGGAAAAATCTGGTTCCCACTTCAGGGAACTGCCACACCTATGCAAGAATTTTTCAAAGTACTGAAGGAGTACAATGTCTGATACGAAGGAACTCATTCACGCGACCGCCGCGGACATCCTGCATTACGCGGTCGAGCATGGATTCTCCACCTACGGTCTCCAGCAGGTCGTGCTGGCCCTGGAATCGTTCGGTGAGAAGCTGATCGGCGCCCCGGCGGCGGTCGAGGTCGAGGAACCCGTCGAGGCACCCGCCGCAGCTCCGAAGGCGAAGCGAGTCGCTAAGGCGTGAGCGCGTTCATGGTGATCCGGACGGTGAACGATCTGTTCACCGCGATGTCCGTCATGCGAGCCGGGCACGTGCTCGGATTCATGGCGGAACCCGGTCACCTGTTCGGCCCGACGCGGCCGACGCAGCTCAGGACGGACGAGCCGGGCAAGAAAAAGAGCTTCACCCGGTACACCGCCACCGACATGCCCTCGTTCCTGTTCGACTACCTGGGGGACCGTCGCCCGGTCTCCTACGTGGTGCTGACGCCTTGCGCGGATCACCCATGGATCGAGCGGGTATGGGAGTGCATCAACCACGCGGCTGGCCTTCCGCTGAACCGACTGGTGATCATCCGGCTGGTCCGAATCCTCGCCGAGTACGTCGGCGGATCGTGCGAGCCGCAGATGTGTTACGGGGACCCGCAATGGGTCGAGTTCGCCAAGGAAGGACTCGGGACGCTCGTCTGCTACTCAAAGCCGGGTCCGAGCGATCTCGCCACGCTGGTCGAGCGCCGAATCGAGCTGATCAACGCGGCCAACATCGGTTCGATGGTCGGCATGGCTGGAGCTGCGATGCTTCCCGATCGCGGGGTGATTCGGGACGTGTCCGGGAAAGGCGTAGAAGCCGCCTACGATGCCTCAGGACGGCCGACAGGCTTCGGGGCGGACTTCGATGCGGTCGCGGCGTTCTACCGGCCTGTAGGGCTTCCCTGTGAGCCTGAGATGCCCCTGAAGATGCGCCAGACGATCGAGCACGCGTGTCGGCTGCATTCGAAGGAGGTCGAGGGACCGTTGAGCTGCGTGGTGTGGACGTGTGAGGGACCGGGCTCGCTCAGCGAGGACGGGAATCGCCGTCACCTCACCCTGATGCATCTCCCCGTGGAGAAGCTGACCGCGCCCTGGATCAGCATGCACTGGAGCACGCTCACCCGGATTCGGTTCACTTCCTGACTTCCACCGGGAGGTCGAAGTTCACGAAGAACACGATCTTATCCCCGCACGTCGCGGTGGTCCGCTTCACGATCCGGTACTGACCCGGCACGACCCAGGCGGGAACATCGAACACCTCGTCGGTGCGGAATGTGCCCGCGCCGAGCCAGTTGTTGAACGTGGTCCAATGGAACACGATGTCCGTGTCCACCCCGATGAGCAGATTTGCCACGGCCATCGAGCAACGTTCGGTCCGCGTGTAGACGTTGTGGACGTAGATGATTGTTCCCGGTCGAACGATATTGTCCGGAACCTTATCGCCGTGATGGACATATGGGGGTTCAAGCAACTGATGAACGTGCTGTTCCTTCAGCGTCTCCAGATGATCGACATATCGAGTCCAGGCGTTCCATCCGTAGAGGATGCACGCGGTGACCACCAACAGGTACGCGATGCGCTTCGTGGCGCCGAGGATGAAGCGGATCATTTCAGGAGGTCCGAGATGCCCAGCTTCGCCGCGATGTACGCGGCAACCATGCCGCCGACCGTGGTGACGATCGGAGTAGCGTTCCGGGTCAAGAACGCCTTGGTTTCCTTCTTCTGATTTTCGATCGTATCGACGCGCTTGGTCAGCGTGTCGATCTTGTGATCGACATCAACTCGATCGGCCTTTTCGAGGTCCATGATCTTGATATCGTTCTCCATGGTCGTCAGGCGGTGATCGATCCGCGCCAACGTCATGTTGAACATCGCAAGGTTCTTCGCGGTGTGCTTGGTGTCCGTCTCAATGCCCTGAAGACGACGACTCGCCTCGTCGGATTTGGCGTTGATCTGACCGACCGAAACCTCTACCGCGTTGATCTTGTCTGAAAGGTGCCTGAGGTCGTCTTTGTAATCGTCGGCCATGCCCTATTTATCGCTAGATAGGGAACTTTTCGACAATAAGCGCATTGTATTAGCCGGTCACGAGGATCGTGATCAAGGACACCGGATCGGTGATCTTTTCGATGAGCTTGTCCTTGTCGATCGCCCCGGTGAGAACGCCCACGATCAACATCAGGATCAGAATCACCTTGATATTGGTCCGAAGGAAGTCGAACAGATCGCTTATCGACCGAGCAACTTTGCGAAGAATCCTTTGCTTGCGCCGTCCACGGGGGTTTCGAACAGCTTGGATTCCGCAGCTCGACGCCTCGTCAAACCCGCGAGAATCTTCCCTCCGCCCTTGTTCCACTTTCCGAACTCCTTGCTCGCGCCCGTGTAGTCACCCGCGTTGACCTTCTTCAGCAGGGTCGAGCCACCCAGCGCGTGCTCACCGCAGTTGTAGGCGAAGCTCACGAGGGCATCGAACTGGTTCTGATTCAGCGCGACCTTGACGAGTTGGTTCACGCCGTTCTCGAACTTGATCAGGTCCTTCTTGAACATCTCGATGGCCTGGGCCTCGGTGCACGTCATGCCGGGCTTGATCCCGGAGGTCGTGCCGTATCCGAGCGTCCAGACACCGGCCGGGCACTTGTAGGCCGTCAGCTCCATATGTTCGAAGGACTTGATCAGATCGATGCCAGTGGTTGAAGTACGCATCCACTATTTAGAGAGGGTCAGAAAGTACCTGCGAGCAGGAACAGATCATCGAGGTCTGCGTCGGTCCATCCATTGGTCTTCGCCATCACCGTGACGAGCGCATCGGTGCGATCGAATGCCGTCGCACCGCTCCACGATAGCTGGGTCACGATGTCGGCGCTCGCGACGATCGCATTCACACTCACAAGCTTCCCTTGAGCGTTCAGGGCGAGCATCATTTGGCGTCGCGAAACAGATAGCGGTGGAATCATGTACATCGGAAGCCCATCATCGAGCGTGATGGAGCAATCGTGGTACTGAGGGCCAAGCGGGGACTTACCGTCCCACTCGATGATGTTGATCTTGCGGGACTGAATGTCGCGAACTTGATAGCGTGCCATGCTGAGATTTATCCGAATTCGTAAATCCGAATCTCGCCACGTGCACCGTCACCACCCTTGCTGGAGACGCGGCCACCGCCGCCACCGCCGCCGCCACCACCGGGGAGACCGCCCGCACCGCCTGCGCCGGACACCACACCGTTGTTGGTCGTACCACCGCCACCGCCGCCGCCGCCGCCGTAACTCGGTGACGGTCCATCGGGTCCCGCGGTGCCTGCGACACCCTGAGCACCGTTGTTGTTCAGCATCGTCTGGAGACTGTTGTTGTAGGTGAAGCGAGCCGCAGGGCTTCCACTTCCGGCGGTTGAGCCCGAAGTTACAGAATTCGCGCCGCCTCCTCCACCGCCGTTTCCAGGGCCGATGACGTTCTGACCTCCGGGGAGACCGGTAAGGTCGCCGCCTGCACCGGCCGAAGCCTGGGTGTACATGACGATGCTTGTGACGGACGCAAGACCGACGCCCGCGGACCCAGCCGATGTACTGCCGCCACCACCCGCGCCGGATACACCGCTGGCGATGTACATGGTTAGGTTCGGTGCGATGGTGATCGAGGTGGCGCCGCCAACGGTTCCGGCCTTACCCGGCGTAGCAGTTTGGGAGGTAGGGATCGCCGCACCACCTGCACCACCCGCGCCGATCACGTAAGGGCAGCTCGACTGAACATCAGCGGCGACGATCGTGGCATGGATGACACGTCCGCCGCATCCGCCACCGCCACCGAATCGGTTCGCGGACGTATCGCCGAGCGTACCACTGCCGCCGCCGCATCCCCCCGAAATCAATTCGAAGAAGAACAGCTTGGCGTCGGTCGATTTCGTCCACGTGCCCGAGGAAGTCAGAATCGTCGTACGAAGCAATGACATTCCGCCGCTGGCAGCAGCCGCGGCAGTAGAAGGAGTGTAGAGAGGCATCTAATCTTTCAAATTACCACGTACGTGCTGAAAATGCTTGTCCGGCGTTTGCGCCGATAATGTTGACTGCGCCCTGCGGAACACCGTGAACCGGATACTCGTACAGACCACCGGCCGGAATCTTCAGGCTCGAACCACCGGTGGTCGCAGAACCGATTTCGCTGATGTACAGATCACCGGTCGAAAGGTTCTGGACCCATGCACCGACGCGGCTCGCGTTCGCTGAGAACAGCACCTGCGACGCGCCAGCCGTTGCGATGCTGCCGGAGCGGTCGGTGTAGGATGCGACCGACGCGTACTGCTGGGTGACGGCGCCCTGAACGGTGACCGCATGCGTGTTCACGTTGACCGTGGGCAGAGCTGAGACCGCGACAGACCCGGAGACCGTCACCGCGTTCGACGACAAGGTGACCGTAGGGGTGCCCTGGATCGTGGCGTTCACCGAAGGCGTGCCGGTGATCGTCGCGGTGACCGCGGGAGTCCCCTGGATCGTCGCGTTGACGGAACCGGAAACCGTGACCGCGTTGGATGCGAGCGAAACCGTGCCGCTGATCGCCTGGACCGCCGGGAAGTTGTTCACCGCCACCGAAGTGACGGGGTTCGAGATCGCAACCGAGCCGGAAACCGTGACCGCGTTCGAGGCCAATGAGACGGTCGGCGAGCCGATGTCCACGGGGAGGCGGTTGGTCGAGGACACCGCATTCCCGGCGAGCTTCAGCGCACCATCGAAGGGGTTCGACAGAGTGACCGTACCCGCGATGGTCTGCGTGGCTGGGAAGTTCGAGATCGACACCGAACTGATCGGGTTCGCGATCGTGACCGTTCCCGCGACGTTGACCGTGTTGGCGATGCTCACCGCTTGGGTCGCGGGCAGGTTCGAAACCGTCACCGAGGTGACCGGGTTCGCGACCGTAACGTTCGCGATACCTTTGTACACAGTGTAGAACGGATAGTCGTACGAACCCGCCTTATTAGCACCCGCGTCGATCTCGACTTTGAGCGCGTTACTGACGACCACCGGGATGGGAGAACTTCCATCAGCGGCCGTGATCTTAACGGTCGGGTTTCCGACATCCACGGGGAGACGATTCGAGTTCGAAACAGCAAGTCCGGCGAGACGAAGCGCACCGTCGAACGGGTTGGTTAGCGTTGCACTCACCGGACCCTGCTGGGTCACCGGGATGCTGCCGTTCTGATTGTTGAGGTCGAGGCGTACGGTCGAACCAGCGGCGAGATTCACCGTGCCGATCGCCGCGGTCCCTGCACCCAGGCTCACCGTGCCGTTGACGGTCTGGGTCGCGGCGGAAACCACCTTCACCGAGACCGGCGCGGTGTCCGTTCCCAGGTTGACCGTGCTTCCGTTTGCGGCCGTGCCCTTCAGGCGAACGGCCATCTCGCCGCCGCTCGGCTGGACGTAGAAGTTACCGCTCTGAGCGACCTGAACGATCTTGAACTGATCAGCGCTCAGTCCGAGAGTATCGACCGGGAAGTTCGCGATCGTGTACTGAGGGTAGGTGCTCGAATCGATCAGATACAGCGAACTGCGGTCGATCTTCACGCGGACATACCGGACCTGAATGTACGGCTCGGAATTCTCGAAGATGACCTGATCGCCGATCACACCCTGCGAAGGATCGACCGCCGCGGTGCCAAGCTGCGTCCACGTGGATTCGTCGTCCGAGCCCTCGATCACGTACGAGATCGTGCCGCCGTAAATCTCGTAGTACGGGTGACCGTCGATCGTCCTCGTGGACCAATCGGTCGGATCGACCACATGAATGCGGATGCCCTGATAGGCGTCGCGGTCGATCACCGTGTAGGTGTCGGCAACCTGGGACATCGCCACGCTCCGCTTGATCGAAGCGCGCTCGCTGGTGTTGAGCACGTCGTTGCGGACCGTCACGTTCCCGTCGAACGAGGTCGAACCACCACCGGTCTGAACCTGATTCGTCACTTCGACGCGGATCGGCTTGGTGTCGTTGATCCCGACCACCGAATTCGCGGTCAACTGGATCAGGCTGTCCGGGGTCAGAGTGACCTCACCACCGACTTCGAGCGGACCGGCGATGTTGACGGTGCCGATGGTCGCGTTCGAGTTCGCCAGCACGCCGTTGAAGGACGTGCCGCCACCGCCGCCGCCGGAGGACGGATTCGTGACCGTTACCTGAAGCGGCGTCGAGGTGTCGATCTTCACCGTTCCGTCGATTCCGACCGAACCGATGTGCGCGGTCCCGGCCTTCACCGTCACGTTTCCGTCGAACGAATTTGAGCCGCCCGTCTGGACCTGATTGGTCACCTCGACCCGGATCGCCGTGGTGTCGTCGATCTTCTGCTTCGTCGGCAGGTTGGTGATGCTGACCGCGGTCACCGGATTTGCGATCGTCACCGACGCGTTCTGAAGCGCAACCGGGACCGGGTTGGACGCCGCGTTGTTGATCGTGAGGGAGGTCGGCGCGACCGGGAAGTTGCTGATGCTCACAGAGCCCGACACAGGCGGAAGGGAGCTGATCCCGACCAGACCCGTGATCCCCACGTTGCTGCCGCTGGCGAGGCTCACAGAGCCATTCACGGTCACATCCGTGGAGACCAGCTTCACGTTGACCGGAGCCGAGACGGTGTTCCGAACGATGCCGTCGAAGGCGTCGCCGCCACCGGTTCCACCGCCGAGCTGCACGTCCGAGGCGACGATGCGCACCGGCATCGGATCGACGTTGTTGACGCGAATCTCGGTGGGCTGGTTGGCGACGGAAACCGTTCCGGCGACCGTGACCGAACCGGTGACCGCCTGGGTCTCCGGCGGGTTGGACACCGCGATGGTCGTCGGGAAGTTGCTGACCGAAACCACACCCCTGACCGGCGGCATCGAGCCGATCGCCACCGTGGACGGCTGATTGTCCACGATGACGTGGCCGATCATGGCATCCGAGTGATCGAGCTTGCCGTCGAACGGAATCGTCGCGTTGGCGATCGTGCCGTCCGGGTTGGTCGCGAAGAAGCTCGACTCCGAAACGATGCTGTTTGCGGTCATCGTGAGCGCGCCCACGTCGTCCGTGGACTCATTGCTGAAAAAGCCGCTCACCGGATACCTCCATCGATCGCGTGGCATGGCGCCATCGAGGCGTTCAGCAGGATGTCGCGATCGGCCTGCTCCTGAATTTCTGCGAATGCGGTGGCGAAGCCCTGAGCCCACGCGGCCTGACGAGCCGGATCGAGGGACCAGTCGCCCGCGTTGATCAGCGCACCCCAGGTGACGAGCTGCGGACACACGTCGATGAGCGGGTTGGTGTCCGTCTCGTTGACGAGCGCGGCGAAGTCCTGATGGTAGTCGATGTGCACCAGCGCGCCCGGTCCGGGCAGCGGCGCGATCAGGAACTGGTTCTCGACGCGGCAGTAGTACGTGGGCTGTCCGATTCCGACCTGGGTCTGAACGCGACGCACCTCGGACACCGAGCGCTGGGTCAGCTCCATGCCGTTCACCTGAAGCGAGATCAGGTTGAGCAGATCGTTGGGGACGTTGACCTTGCCGGTGAAGCTACCACTCGTGACCACCTCGGCCTGGGCTTCCGAGAGCGGCGTGCGCAGGTTGAACTGAATCCGGCGAATGCCGTCCGTGATGAAGCGATCGAGGGTCGCCAGCGGAACATCGCGTCGCTTCAGCGAATCGATGACACGTGCTCGAATATCACCGAGGGTGATGGGCATGGGTCCGGCCTCCTTTAGAAGGTCTTGTTCGTGTTCAGAAAGTGCGAATAGCCTTCCGCGATCAGGCGACGGCGTGCTTCACGAAGCAATTCCATCGACGTTTCGTCATCTGCTTCGCGGCAAGCCATCGGATCGAATCCATCCTCGGCCTTCCACTTGCGGAGAAGGAAGGTCGGCACCGAAAACACCCGCATGTCGTCGCCGATGTGCCCCTTGGCGTCCGCGGCGTCGCGTTCGGCCTTGCGGGCATCCAAGAACGACTGCGGAATGTGCTGTTCCGACTTGATCACGACATCGCCGGACGAGTCGTCCTTGAAGTTGTAAACGACGCGGTGGAACTTGGGTTTGTTGAATAACTGCATGCCGTATTTAGAACGGCGCATAAAAAAACCGGCCCGTAGGCCGGTTCTCTTGGTGCCTGATCCGAGGATCAGAACTTGCCGTTGGTGCCGGTGACCTTGCGGATGACGGCGGAAGCCTTCTGGTTCTTGTGAGCCAGCGAGTACTCACCGACGATCGACATGCGGGTCGAATCCGAGGTCTTCGCGAGGGTTTCGCGGGTCCACGGACGGAGAACCTTCTTCTCCCACATGGCCGGGTCGAACAGGAACCAGTCGGTGGAGAGCGCGAAGATCGAGAGCACGTAGTCAACGCGGCCGTACTGCGTCACGGTGAAATCGACGACATCGACGATGCCCTCGGAAGCCGCGCCGGAGTTCGGAATCTGACGGACGAACTTGCCGTTCGGCGTGGTCGTGAAGCCAGCGAGGGCATCAGCGTCCGTGTAGGGGAGCAGCACGGTGTTGATCCGAGCGCCGTAACCCATGAGGTCACGCTGGGCCGTCTTGATGTCAGCCAGGGCCGGGGTCGTGGTGGCGCCGCCGGTTGCGTAACGCAGCGAGGCATCGACCTGGGCCTGGAACGAGTTCATCTTGCGGGCAACCGAAGACGAACCAGCAACGGCGGTCTGACCGGAGAGATAGATCGACTCAAGATCGATCTTGATCTCCTCGGACTTCTTGCCAAGCTCGTACGCGATCTGCTTCGCGCGGCCGTAGGTGCCGACGACATCCGTGGTCTCAGCGACGTTGACCGTCTTCGTCAGAATCTGCGTGTAGTTGTTACGCATGACGGTCGGGGTCAGGTTCGCATCGACGAAGGTCGCGCCTTCGACTGCGGCGTTGTTCAGGTCGGGAGCCGCGAGCGCGTCTTCCTGCCACTGGAACAGCGTGTTGTTGACCTTCACCGGACCCTTGATCAGGGTCGTGAAAGCAACCTTGCGATTGGAGATGTTCGAGATAACGTCGGAAATATCTTCCTTCTTACCGACGATTTCGTAGGAACTAAGAGCGGACACTGTAATACCTCAAAGAAAAGGGTTTGATTGTAACTATTTACTTACGAGTGGCGCGCGCGAGGAATAGATCAGCAGCCGTATCGACATCACCAGTCTGGCGAAGGCGATTCATGAGCTTTGCGTCGTTGGATGGCTTTGCCATCTCGGATGCGACGGTGCCCGACGACTTGATAATCTTGGTCTGGCCGGTCTTTGCGACAGGCTTGGCCTTCTGTTCCAGAACCTTCTTACCCTTACGCAGGGTGTAGGAATCGTGGATCATCTGCCAAGCGACAGGATCGTGGAGCGTCAAAACCATCTCGCGGTTGAGACCGCGGTCACCGATGGCGTAGCCAAGCAGATCGTTGTACATCTGCATGCCCCATCCAGGGATGCCGGTGTTCGGATCGCTCAACTGCTTCCAAGAAGCTTCCGCCGACTCCTTGAGCTGAGCGTCCTCAGCTCTCTTGCGAGTGGCTTCGTCTTCCTGATTGCGCTTGGAAACGTTCTCAAGTTCGTTGTCGAAATAGTCGAGTTCCGCCTTCGCCTTCTGTGCCTGTTCGGTCACGATGGCGAGTTCGTCGGCGGACAGATGCTTCGACATCAGAAGGAGGTTGGTTCCTTCAAACGGCTTGAATCGTTCCAGAGCCTGTTCGCGAAGATGCTTCAGAGTGGCCGTAGCGACTCCGCCAATTTCTTCAGCGCGCTTGCGGAGATCAGCAACTTCTTGCTCCTTCCGCTGGATGACGGCATTGCGACCGGCAAGAATCTTCAGATCACGTCCGGTGAAGGTCATCTCGACACCATCGACCTTGTGCTTCAGCACAGCGTCATCGGTGATCTCGACGGGAGCCTTCTCCGCCTTGGTCTCTACGGTCTCATCGGATTCCGATTCATCAGCGTCTTCGTCGTCTTGGGTAGCCTCATCGGCGCCCTCATCCGCGTCCGCATCCTCATCGGTGCCTGCGTCATGATCGTCGTGGTTTTCGTCTTCGTTCTCGTTCTCGGATAGCGTGTCCGCGTCCTGCATACGGTTGAAGAACAGATCGGCGGGATCAGCCCCGCCTGCTTCAAAAGCGTCCTCTCGGATAGCTTCAGTCATCAATCGACCTCAGTGCTGCTATGGGCAGCGAGTAGTTCCTCGGCTTTGGCTGAATAGCCAAGCATGGTGTTGAGGACATCTTCGATGCCCCGAAGTTGATAATAGAGGCGTTCCCGTTCAACGGTTTCGCCCGGTTCGGTGTTGAAGGTGGCATCCTTGATCAGCGACTTCATCTCATCGAAGAAGTACATAATCCGCTCATCATTGAGAATGATCGTGGCTTGGGAGCCACGAGCGATGATTTCATCTTCAGTCACGAAGGTATTTAACCAAACAGGCCGCCGAGGAAGCCCATAAAGCCCGAACCCGCGTTGTTCTGGAGCGACTGACCGGTGAGCGGGTCGAACTGACCGATCGGCTGCTGTGCGGGCGGCTGCGCGGGCTGCTGCGGCGTCAGCCAATCCCCGAAGGTCTGCTTCGACTGGATTCCGGAGTTGAAGTCCGGCTTCGCACCCATCGCGACGTTGATCATGCCACTGTCCGGTCCGTGGTAGTTCGCCCCGAAGATCGTCCCCTGGGACTGTGCCTTCGGTTGGTCGGTCGGCTGAGCGAAAAGCTCGGAATCCGCCGGGCGGGTCGGCGGGAGCGGCGTCGTCTGCGGCTGGAGCCCGGTGAACGGATTGACCGGCTCCTGGGGACGGATGCCGCGAACGATCAGCGGGTTGTCGGCCGGAGCTGCGGCGGCATTCGGAGTCGGCGGGGTGACCGGCGTGGTCGGTGCCGTGGGGACCAGCGGGGCCGGATTCGTGGCCGCCGGGGTGACCGGCGGGACCAGCGGCTTCGGCACCTCGTCACGGGTCGCCCCGTAGGCCGGGGTGATCAGCGCGTTCATCATCGACTTCGCCACATCGGACCCACCCGAGGCCAGCGTCTGGAGCTTGCCCATCAGGCCGCCCATCTGACCGGTGGACGCCATCTGCTTGGCCTGATCGACGATCGAGCCGGACGTGCCGGAGAAGCCGGTGCTCGACGGGCCGAGATTCGCGCCGTTGAAGCCTGCGGCCTGTCCGGGGATGCTCTGGTTCTGGGACACCAGCGGGGTCGAGGCGAACGCCTTCGGCGAACCCGTCTCCTTGGGAACCACCATGCCGTCTTCGAGCGCGTACGAGCCCTTGCCGGGAAGCGAGAACTCGGTGAGCATCGGGCGCTCAGCGGGCTTGGCCGGATCAGCCGGAGCCGCCGGAGCTGCCGCCACAGGGGTCGAGGCTTCCGGGTTGTAGCTCGCAAGGTGCTTGGTGATCGCGGCCTGATTCGGAGCTGTGCCGGGTGCGCCGGACGCCGCGCGATACGCGCTTACCGGACCCATGCCTTCGTCGGCTTCCTTGTGGCCCGGATTGACCTCACCGTGACCGTAGATGTTGTTCCCGATCGACGGGTACTTCGTCTGCATGTCGTTGATGAAGGACTGGCTGGCCTTCATCTGAGCCGGGGTCAAATCCTTGTTGTTCTTCGCAATGATTTCGATGCCGATCGCATTTGAATTGTTCAGATTTCGGTTGGCCGAATTCTCGAACTTCGAACCGGGCAGCATGTGCGCGCCCTTGGCGCCATCGGGAAGCGTCCGGTAGACCACGCCATCGCGATCCATCACGTACTGCACACCCAGGCCACGCTGATTCAGCGTGTTCATGATGCTGGAGGGGGTGGAACCACCCGCGGTGTGATGGATGATCAAGCCCTGAGGGGTGCTAAGCTGACCGCGGCGGTACTTCGCCTGATCCGAAATATCGACGTAATCCACTTACCGGTCCCCCTTCATGCCTTTCATGGCTTTCGGGCCAGAAAGCGACTTCTGTGCTTTCTGACCCTTGATGTTCTTCATCGGCTTGACTGATTTGATCGGCTTCTTCATGCCGATATTTAGCCGTTCGGCGAGATGATCGCCTTGGTCATGTCGGCGGGAGCCTGCTCAGTCAGGTGAATCTCACGCTGGCTGATGTCGATCCGGTTCATGCTTTCCATGTTCCGGCGGTGCTCGCCTTCTTCCTTGACCTTGTTGTCCAGCATCGCCTGCATCTCGGCGAGCTTTTGCTTAGCAGCGGCCAACTCGGCGTGGACATCGACCTTCTTCGCGTTGGTCTGTGCGTCCTGAACGTGCGCCTGGGCCTGGGCCTTCTTCAGCTCGACTTCCGCGATCATCATCGGATCGGGCTGGGCAGGCTGAATCTTGTCCGGGGTGATCGGGAAGAAGCTCTGGAGCAGGTTCCGCTCACCATCGAGGCTCATCAGGTACTCGATCACGGCGTAATCGCCCTGGTCGCCCATGAACTTGCCGCCGCCGCCTTCCTTCACCCGGCTGATGAAATCGACGACCTTGCGGGCCTTCGCGTCGCGCTCACCGTAACCGAGGTGCGGGGAGGCCGAGCACGTGCGACCGGCGACCCACTGAGCGGGGTCACAGGTGATGACCTGACCGGTCACCTGAAGCTGACGCGCCTCGCTCTCGTTCAGGATGACGAGTTCGGAGATCATCTCGTACAGCGGGATCAGGAACTGTTCGGCGAAGTTTCGCGCGATCTGCTTCTGACCAACCTGACCCATATTGACCAACTGTTCGATCAAACCGGCCGAATTCTGCTGCGAAACCGCATCCTTGTTCTGACCCTGGGACAGCGCCGAGATGCCCGTGACTTCCTCGGACTTGGCCTGCATCGCCTGACCAAGGGAGAAGATGTACGGATTCAGCGCGGTCTGCGGCATCGGCATGATCGCGTCCGGGCTGGACACGTTGACGATGCCACCGAGGCGGTTTTCCAACAGCTCGCGCGGATTCTTCAGCGAGCCGGTCTTCACCAGAAGGCGCGGGTTGTTGGTGATCGCCGCGTGGTCGAGCACCTGACGGGCCGTCGAGGTCGCGATATCCTGAAACGGGATCATCCGAGCTGCGAAGGAGTCGCCGTAGAACGCGTGCGGGATCGGCAGGGGCACGAAGGCGATCAGCGGGAGCCGGGCGATCTTCTCGCATTCCAGCATCACCTTGCCGCACGTCACCACGCGATGGAGCGACGGGGTGATGTCGCCTTCGCGGCGGATTTTGATGAACAGCTCGTTGATCAGGACCGGACGGGTCATCGGATCGGCGGCATCGGTCGCGTCCGGGCTGTTGTAGCTCACCCCGGAATCCGTGCCCTGGAACCGGGCGATCAGCTCCGGCGAGTTCCGAAGGGCCAGATCGTCCTCGAAGTTGTAGCTCTCCAGGCCCTTGGTCTTGCCCGGATAGTTGGTCTCGATCCAGGCGAGCGTCTTCACCGTACGAGTGCCGCAGTAGTATTCCGGCGAGAGCATCTTCGCCTGAGGCTCGATGAAGAATTCCTCCGGATTCACGCTCCCGACGACGATGCGACCGCCTTCCTTGGTCTCCACGAGACGGCCCGAATAGATGCCGTACTCGTCCTGAGCCGCCTGGATGTCGCTGAACGCCGGGTTCTGACGCAGCGCGTCCATCTCGTCCTGGGTGACGTTGCTGAACTCGTATTCCTCGCCTTCGCCCTCGATCTTCTCCCAAGCGACGCGGGCCACACCGACACGCGCCATCAGGCCATCGTGGATCACGTCACGGAGGATGGCGTGGCCGGGATTGTCCTTGAACAGCACGTGGGAGCAGTATTCGGTCTGTGCCCGCGCGCTCATCTCATCCTGGGGATGGAACGCGTCGAACGAAACCAACCGATCGGAGCCGCTGAACGTCTCGACGATCTGGTTCCGCATCTGGCTGACCTTGATATAGACCTCCGGAGACACGTACGAAGTCGAACCTGCGTGGATTCGCTTCGGGAGCAGACTGTTGTAGTAATCGGTGACGCGCTCACGCTCCTTGCTGAGCTTGGACGAATTCCAGCCTACTGCATCAGCGATCTTCGTCTCGCACAGTGCAACAATCTGATCGTCTGTCAGGCCATTCTTGTCCATCCGGTCCTTAAAATCATTCAATATGAGGTGATCTATTTAGATCGCCCTGACGTAATACTCGTCCGTAACATTGATCGGCTGGACTTTACCGGTGTGGACATAGTTCGCGAGGCACAACGACATCACAGTATCGTCCCAGCAATTGGACTCTGCTTCCATTCGACCGGAATCCGTGGTGATGTACGTCTGCAATTCCGACAGGGTGATGCGATCGTTGATCTCGATCTCACCCATGCGGATCGCCTCTTGCAGACCGGCGACAATCATCGGCTTGGTCTGAGCTGAGGTCCGGAATCCGAAGGTCTTCGTCTCTTTGACGTTCGCCTTGCCTTCGGTCATCGTGTAATAGATGTTGTCGTAATGCAGATGCGTGCCAAGATGAGCCGCGCAACCGAAGCCCATCGAGTTGTTTTCGACGATGATCCGGGCGAAGTTAAATCGTTCACCGAGTGAACACAGGATGTCGGCGAAGCGGAATGGATCGACCTTGCCGCGCCAGATCGCAACCTGTCGCTTATCCTCGTCGAGGATTTGCGCCACGCTGAAGTCTCGACCCGTACCCTGCGAAACGTCAGCTCCGATGTAGTAGGTCGATGCCTTGTCGTAGTCGTGGTACAGGAACAGCTCACCGCGGGAATCTTCGATCCACTCGTTCTCGACCGTGAAGCGTTCGCGCGTGATGATATCCTTGGCGTTCGCCATCAGGTCGGTGAGCGCGGACGGGGAGAAGATTGGGCTTCCCGAAGTCAGAAAGGCTTCGTCGGCGGACGACGGGTACTCCTGCATGAAGGCGTCGCGGCCGTTCTGAGCGATCTTCTGTCGGCGCCACAGAAGCTGCCCGTTGCTCACGCCGCGCGCGGCGAGATCGACTTCCTCGACCGTCATCTGCATCGGAGGGATGACAGGACCGTCGATCGTGTATTCCGCGGAATCGTACCAAGGGGAGAAGAACGGGATGAATCCGTTGGTGCCGTTCACCGCGGCGTTCCACAGGTCGTAGAAAGGCCCGGAGACACCGTTCGCGGTGCTCTCGGCGAACACCACGGTCTCCTTGTTTCCCGGAATCGCCTGCATCAGCGCGTTGAGGTTTTCGTGCGCCGAGCCCTTGGGCCAGAACGCAACCTCGGACAGGTGGGCGTGGGTGATCGTCTCACCGCGCGCGATGCCGTCACCACCCGCGGTCGCAATCGCCAGCGCGGTGTCGAGCTTGTCGAAGAACAGTTCGGTTCGACCCGCGTAGGAGGTCGAAGGCTTCAGCCGCTTGTCCATGTCGCCGTGGACGCGGCGGTACATGTCGAACAGGGACTGCGTGGATTTCGCGACGTGCGCGACCACGAGACCCTTCTTGGCCCGATGATGGCTGAGGTACCAGTACAGATACGCGGAGACGAAGGTGGACAGGCCCTGCTGACGCGCCTTCAGGATGACGATCCGGACTTTGCCGGTGGTGCGTATCTGAGCTTCGACGAGTTCCAGAAGATCGCGCTGAACCTTGTTCAGCTTGAAGTTCCTGATCTCACCGTCCTTGGTTCTAATCTTGACAAAGTTTTCCGCGTAGAAAGCAAAGTTCGTCGCCAACTTTTGGCGAAGTTCAGCTTCAGTCATTGGACTCCGGGCCAGAGATCAGGGTAGCCCAGGTGTCCTGGGTGTTGGTGACGGTGACCGTGGAGGCCGCCGCAGGCTTGGCCTTGCGGTATTCCAGCAAGGTGCGGATCAGCGCGTGCTTGTCGCGCGTGCCGCCGGGCTCGTTCAGCATGATCAGAATCTGCTTCATCGCGTACGCGACGACCGGATCGTGTTCATTGAGCGCCGTGCAAAGTTCTTCGAATTCAGTCATCGCGATAATCTCCGCTTGTTTCTTGATCGCGGGCAGGTTTTCGAGCCCGACACCATCCATCAGACCGCGCTGGCGACCGCGAACACTATTGCAGCGTTCGGCCATGTGCTTGTGTTCGCGGCTCAACCATTCCCGATAGCCTGGGGTCGCCATGAGCTTACCCATCGGCCCGTACCCGCGTTCGGCGCGGACCAATGGTTTGGCCGGGCGACGCTTGCGTGGTCTGGTGTTGAACGGCCCGATCCGCTTCGGTTTCGGGACGAAGGCGAGCGCGCCATCGATCACTTCGATGTAACGCCCGCCTCCGATGGCATTGAGCTGCATTACTTCTTCTTCGGGCGACCGCGGGGACGACCCGTCTTTCCATGTTTGTGCGCCATGTTGAGCGCACCTGCCTTGGATTTAGCAGTAATCGCCCCAAACAGACCGTTTTGCGCCAGTTTCTTCGACGCGAGTTCCGCATCCGGCTTGGTCGGGAATCCGCTAAGGAACTTCGCGGTCGCCGCTTCCGCCTGGGCCGGAGCTGCCGCCTGGGACATCGCCGCGCGGTAGCTCGGACCGGCCGAGCGCGCGTAAGCAGCGCCTTCGCGGGTGAATCCACGCAGGTCGCTGAAGACCGGCTCGTAACCCGGTGCGGGTTCTTCCTGGGCCAGCGGCGAGCGTGCGCGCTTCATCGCTTCCGGCGAGGCGGTTTCACCGAGCTTGTCCATGGCGGTCTTCAGCTCGACCGCATCCGCCGCAGCGCGTGCCCGGACCGGCTCAGGAATCCGATCGTTCTTCGCGACCGAAAAGGCCGACCGCAGGTGCTGACCGTAGACATCCAGCAGGGGCTGGCCTTCGGCCTTCGCCTGAGCTGCGATCTCCGCGTGGATGTCGCCGATCGGCGCGGCCTCGACTGCCGGAGCCGGTGCGGAACGACGCGGACCGCTCGACTGCATCACCATCGGTGCGGCCATGCCGCCCATGGCTTCGGCGAGCGCCGGATGCGGCTCAGCGGCGACCGGTTCGGCCGCGGGGATCGGCGGGGCTTCCGGATGGGGCATAGGAGCGCCCTGGGGGGCCTGGGACGGCTCCGGAGCCCGCGGGGCACCCTGAGCAGCCTGAGCCGTTGCAAGCGCCTCACGCGCCCGCTGCGTGGCGATGACCTGCTGAGCGGCCGTCATCGGATCGGACAGGCTTCCGACCGGACCCATGGGGGCGCCCTGACGGTCGCCGAAGCGATCCATCATCCGGGAGAGTGGACGGTTGTTGTTCTCGGCGATTCCCGTGAGGTGACCCAGGGTCTTCGCACCGAGATAGGCCGCCGCACCGACACCACCCGCGGTGCCGAGCGTCGCCAGTCCGAGACCACCCGCGCCGTGGATGGCCGCTTCGAGGCCGACCGAACCGAGTCCACCGAGCGCGAACGGGTGCTTGGCCGCCTTCAGGACCGATCCGAGGGACGCCTTCGGCTCCGGGGTGATTCCCGACCGGTCCGCCATGAAGTTCACGGCGTTCAGGTTGCGGATTTCTTCGACAACCTTCGGGGCATCGCTCAGCGTGTCCTTCAGGGACGCGAGCTGCTTGCCTTCGAGGGTGCCGCCGCGCTTCAGCAGGGACATCGTGGAATCCACGGCATCCTGCTGACGACCGGTCAGGCCGGTTTCGCCTTCCGCCGGAGCTGCGGCTTCCTTCACGCGCTTCTTGTACAGGTCCTTCGCCATCGAGAGAGCCAGCTCGGCCTTCTTCGGGTCCGCGACATCGACCGGGAAGTCGTCGCTTTTCATGTGGTTGGCGACGCGATCGAGCGCTTCCGCATCACCACCGCGGAACTTCGCCGCCGCGTGGAGCGAGCCAGCCGAGCGCGCGCCACGAAGCGCCGTCCCGAGGATCGCGCCTTCCTTGGCCGCCTGAAGCGCCTTGTCGAACGAGATCGACGGACCACCCTCGTTGTCGCGGGTCGCCGCGAAATCGTGGATCGCCGAATCGCCCGCACCCTGAGCGGCGAGCGCCGCATCCGTGGTGAGGACGCGTGCGCCCGTGTTGACCAAGCCCTTCACACCGGTTCCGGTGATCGGATTCGGACCATTCAGGACGGTCCCGGCGATCTTGCCGGTTACGCCGTCACCGACCGCGCCGCGGATGATCTTGTCCGCACCCGCACCGAGGGCGTTTCCGGCGACCTTGCCGACGAGACCACCCGCGGCGGTCGCACCGGCATCCAGCGCGGACTGAGCGATGGTCGGCGCAAGCGTGCGGTCGAAGTCCTGCTTCTCCGGGAAGTTCAGCCCGCGTTCGTTCGCGTGCGCGGTCGCGTTGACGCCGCGGTTCTGACCGTACGCGTAAACGCCCATGCCACCGAGGCCGCCGACGACGGCACCGACCGGGACGGTGACTTCCGCGAAGGGTCCGCCCAGCATGCCCGCGGTGCTACCCACGGCGGCACCGGCACGGGCCGCAGCGAGATACCCGGCGATGGCCGGAGCTGCTTCCGCGATGGCCTTGGGCCACGTCGAGGGATTCCACGTGGCTCCACCGGGCTCGTACCCAGGGGTCATGTTCTGGATCGCCTGACCGGCGCCCATCAGCTTCTCAGACGCCTGATTCGCCAGCCCGGTCTGTTCCGCCTGGGGCGCATCCGCCGGGGCCTGAAGGGTCGAACCCACGTTCCCGATCTGAGCGCCGACCCCGTGGATCAGGCCCTTGCCGATATCGCCAGCCCATTCCCCCCAGGTCTGGTTGGCGCGCGCGTCTTCCTTCAGGTTCGCCCGACCCTGTACGATCGAATCCACGATCTTGGCCGGTTCGATGCCCTTCTCACGCGCCTTAGCGATGCCGTCGCGGTACAGCTCCCCCTGGTCGCCCTGGGAGATGCTGTCGAGGATTTTGATGTCGTCGATGCCCTTGGATCGGGCACGTTCGACGCCTTCAGCGATGATATCCGACATCAGAACAGCCCCGGCATCGCGCGGTTCATGTCCGGACGGCCCTTGGTGGAATTGGTCGTGTTGCGCTTCTTCACGAAGTCCTCGGCGGACTTGTAATAGTTCTCGTCGTCCTTCGTGATGTCGCCGTAGCGGTGAAGGTAGAACTCACCGGTTCCGGAGGTCGAACCCGGCATGATCGCCTTTCCGAGCGACGGATGCTGCGTGTAGATCGAGCCGAGACCTGACGCGGAATCACGAAGATTCCCGGTGAGGACGCGACGCGCGCGAACGAGAGCTTCGAGAACCTGCGTGGTGTCGTACTCGCCACCGGACGGAAGGATCGAGGCTTCGGCCTGTTTGATCCGGAAGTCCGAGGGGCTTCCGCCTTCGAGCTTCACGCGCTGCTGAGCCAACTGCATGATCGCAGACTTGGCCTTCTTCAGAATCTGTGCGTTGTAGTCGGCGCTGTCGGTGTGGTTCTTCAGGTATCCGAGACCCTGTGAGACCGCATCCATCGAGACCTTGCCCGTGGTGATCGCCTTCACAACGTCGTCGATGTTATCGACCAGATCGACCGAAGACGAGAAACCCTTCTTGTGGTCGTTTTCGAGCTTCAGGATGCTTGCCGGTGCGGGCTTCTCACCCTTGGCGGTCTTGCCCTCACCATCATCCTTGATCGCGTCCGAGGTGAGCGGAATCGTGTCCACCGAGATGTCGCCGTTGGGCTTCTTGCGGGTGACCAGCAACGCCTTGCCGGACGGAGCCGTGGACACCGTGGTCTCCGGGTTGTTCTTGTCGGCTTCTTCCTGCGCATCCTTCTTGGTCGCGCGGGCCTGATTGAACTTCTGAGCCTCGATGTTGGACGCTGCGGTGAGCGCGCTCGTCTGCGCACCTTGGATCGACGCAGCGCCAGCCGCAGCGGCGGGATTCAGCCAGCCACCGACCTTTTCGAGCCGGTTCCCCAGGTCCGAGATGTTGTTGATGCCTGCGAAGCCGCCGCCCTTGCCAGACCAGAACGAAGGCGAGAGGATTCCACCGCCCGGCTGTTCGGCCGGACCGAGCTGTGCCGGGCTGTTCGCGACCGCCTGCTGAGCCATCGGATTGCGGTTGAAGATCGCACCGGCCGGAGCTGCCGCACCGTCCTCGGACACCGAGGTGTCGGCGGGACGCGCGGGCGGCTTCACCGTGTTGATCGAACCGGTGGTCGCCGGGTCCATGAGACGGCCGACGTTGTTGTAGAAGTTCAGGCCGTTCGAGGCGCGCTTGTACATGGTCGCGTCGGGATCGCCCGGCACCTCGTACTGACGCGTCCAGATGTCGGTGCCCTTGCCGAGATCGTCACCGGCTTCCTTCAGCGCGGCGAGAACGTGCTTGTGCGTCCCGGTCAGCTCACCCGCGATATGCTCGATCTGAGCACGGGGGTCCTCGACCTTGGTTCCCATCTGCTGAGCGCGGTTCTGCAACGCGATGGCGCGGTCTGCATTCCACTGGCCCATGCCGATGCTGTTCGAGCCGTCCGCGCCGTCGCCCTTGTTGATCGCCGAAGTGTTCAGGCGCGAGCCGGATTCACCCATGAGCGAGCCCAGGGCACCCGCGGCGGTCTGCGGCGCCACGCCGAGCGACTGAAGCCGCGCGTAGGTGGCCTTTGCGACCGCGTTCGGGTCGTTTGCGAAGTCGTAGCCGGAGTAATCGAAGTCTGCCATGGTATCCTTAGAGAACGCTGGTGTCGATTATCAGCTTGCCGAAGACTTCCGACACAGCATCCGGGCGAGCCGCAGCAATATCCTGCGCCATCGGACCTTCGTGAATATCGTTCGGGGCGAAGGTGTAGGCGTAGCGGTAGGTCGGGAAACCCTTCCACGAGCCGACCGGACCATCAGACAGCACGACCTTGTATCGTGCGTCCGAGAACAGCGATCCGAAGATGCCGATACCCTGACCGATCTGCGATCCGAGGCTTGGCGTCGAAGTCGTCGTCTGCGTCCCGGTGGAATCCGTGTGCGTACCCTTCACGTCACCAGCAATCTTCCAGTAATCGTTGAGGTTGTTCTGGTCGAACGAGTAGTTCGACATCCACTTCGCCTTGTCGTTGTCGATGACGTTCTGGTTCAGGCCCTGAAGACCGAACGAAGCCGCCTGCTGAGCACCCAACGCCTTGCCGTAATCGGTGAAGCCGTTGTTCTGACCCGTCATGCCCATGTTGAGGTTGTTCGTGCCGAGCGTCCCGAGGGTGCCGAGCGCGGACAGGTTCTGCTGGTTCTCGTTGTTGGTCATCGCCAGACCCTGGTTGAACAGGTTCGAGCGGATGGTCGCGGACAGGTCGGCGGACTTCTCGGCGAGACCACGATCGACAACGCCCTGTGCGAGCGCGGTCCGATCGGAATTCAGATTCCCGGTGCCCGATGCCTGACGGTAGAGCGTCGGAAGGGTGTTCTCGGAGGCCAGCCGGTACTGGTCGCGCATCGCCGCCTGCACCTGTCCGTCAACGTTCTGAGCGCTGGCGTACTGGTTGGCCTTGTCGATGTTCGCCTGGGTGTGGTCGGTCGAGGTCCAGTTAGCGAGACCCTGGGTCGCGGCGTTCTGGGTCGCCATACCAGCGTTGTAGAGCGCGTTCCCCTGGTTGAGCTGCTGATTCGAGAAATCCTTCGCCGCACCGTTGGCCCAGCCCAGCGCATCGTTGAAGCTCTGATACTGGTCCTTGTTCGGAGCTGCGACGAAATCGCCCGTGTAGTTTCCTGCCGCGTTGCGCTTGTCGTAAATCGACTTCGCATCGGCGAGGCCGGAGAGAATATACGGCTGCTGCGGTGCCCACGGGGTGGTATCCGACGAGCTGCTTGATTTGGTTTCAGTGGTGGAGCTTCCCATCTCGTCCTTTGCGCGCACCAACTATCTGTGATGCATATGACGGATATTTATTCGAAAGCTTTTATCTGAAGTGGAAGTACAGCGGGCGGTCGGGACCATCCGAACATGGCGCTGTGCCGAACTGCTCGAATCCGAAGGCCGTGATGAAGTGGTGGAAGGTCCGATCAGGCCGAAACGGCATGCACGCGATCACCGGGGGGAGCTGAGGCCGGATCGCTGCGAAGGACGCGCGCATGGCGCGAAGCGTCGAGGGTTTCCAATCGGTCACGTAGGAATGGACGAAGACCAACCATTCCCCATCCACGCTGACCATGTGCTGCCAAACCGAGTAGCGGTGGGCCGGGTCCGCGTAGATGAGGGTTTCCGGCGTGCGGATGTGCTGGGTGTAATAGGGGGTGATCACCCCCTATTTACGGTGTTACAAGAGCTTGAAGGTCCGGACTTCGCCAAGACCATAAGCCGTGACGGTGCGGAACTTGCCCAGGGCGTAGACGTGACCGTCGTCGGAGGTACCTTCGAGAATGAGCGTCTTCGAGACCTGATTCCCCGTGATCGCCGCGTCGCCAGAATTCGTCGCATCGGCACGGGCGCGGACCGAGAACGAACCAACCGTGACCGCGGACGGGAAGGTGACTTCGACCCACACCGGAGTCGTCTGGTTGATCGAGCTAGAGCTATCCGGGGAGTAGTCCCAATACGTCTGTGCGGAGCCGTCGATGAGATTCGCCGGGTTGTTCCCACCCGGATTGGTACCCAAGGCGGTGATCGTCGCGTTCGCGGTCGAGATCGGAGCGCCGGACGCGTCAAGGAACGCCAGTTCGGAGAACGCGTAGCCGTAGCCGCCCTGAATCCCGCTCATGGTCAGGCGGAACGTCTTGAAGGTCTTGGGAGCAGCCGAGCTTGCGGCAGGCGGGGTCAGGGTCAGGATGCGCTTCTCGTTCTCAGACCAGTTCGTTCCAGTCGCAACCTTCGCAAGCTCGATCCATGTTCCATCGAGACCCGTGTTTGTGTCATTGCTTGCTTCAATGCCGTAGGTCAGCGGAGCTTCGGACGAATAACCTGATGCGGCCAGCATAGCCTCGACGATCGTCTTGGCCGAAGAAAAGATATAGCCAACGTACTTCGGGAACGGCTTATCCGGGTAGTCGCCGACCCATCGATCGGTCAGATCGCCGTTGAACGCCGCGCCTGCGGTCGTATTATTGCCTGTGGCCGTGCTGAACGCGGTTCCGCCGGAAGCGGTTTGCGCTTTCCCCGCCACTTCGCGGAACTCGATTTCGGCAATCGACGCATAGCTCATCGACTGAGTGCTATCGAACCGTAGGCGGAAAGCCTTGAAGCTGTTCGATGTTACGCTGCCGCCGGTCGATCCCCCCGTCGAGCCGCCGGTCTTCTGCCACTGGTCGGGATCGACCATGACGAGTTCACCCGCGTAGATGTCGTACTGACCGAAGAAGATTTCGATGTTGGTCGCGTTCGTGGTGTCGCCGCTCGCCGTCTCACGGTTGGCGCCACCGACGACCATCGCCGGAGCCGTGCCGGGCATGTCCGGGTACCGGCCGGTGACCAACGGCATCAGGTTGGGAGCGATCGGCGTGGTCCACGTGACCCGGTACTTGCCCGTGTTGGTCCGCTCGACGCTGGCGACGTTGTACGAACTGCGGATCGTGACCGCGAGGGTGTTCGGATCGACGACGAACGAGACCCGACCCTTGATGTACGGGGCGGGGAGCACCGTGGAGCCAGTCGAGCCCGTGGACCCGGTGGACCCGGAGCCCGCAACGCCGTTCGAGGCCAGCGTGATCCGTCCATCCGTTCCGACCGTGATGTTCGCGTTCGTGTACGAGCCCGGCGCGACACCCGTGGCGGGGATCGCCACCGAGGTCAGGAACCCGGAATCGTTGGTGAGGTCCGAGACCTTCGAGGGGATCGCAGGCTTGCCAGTCAGATCGCCATATGCGCCCGTACGGGCCACGTTCGCCAGCGTGGCGGCATTGGCCGCAAGATTGGCGACGGTGGCGCTGAGGGTCGTCCCATTGGATTCCAGACCGGTCACGCGACCGGTCAACGTGACCGCATTGGCCGCGACCTGGGCGACCCGCATGGTCAACATGACCGCGTTCGAGGAAAGCCCGGTGATCGCGTTGGCGTTGGCTGCAACGTTCGCCAGCGTCGGAATCACACCACCGTCGATCGAATAGTTGTCGCCGTCGCGAGCGATCAGGAACTTGTCGCCGACCTGAAACTGGCCGCCGTCGTCGTATTCGGAAATCTTCTTGCCGGTCATAGGGTCCTTAGCAAAACAAGTCTATAGTATTTTATGCTTCCGGCGAAATGCTGCCAGAGCCGTTCTCGGCCTGGATGGTCGAACCATCTTCAGCCTGCATGCCGCTGTCACCGGTCACCACGATCTGACCACCGATAATGTCGATGGTGTACAGTTGGCCGTTCTTGCGCCCGGTGAACGGGAAATCGAGGACGCCACCGAATCCGCCGGAGGCTTCACCCTTCTTGATCTTGGTGATCCGACCATCCGGGCCGACCGTGACGGTCGCGTTCGTGTAGGTGCCCGCGGTGACCCCGGTGGGGGCGATCGTCGTGACGATCTCGTTCGCGCCGGTCCCGGTCACAGCTCCGGTGAGAGAGATCGACGGACCGATCGTGTAGAACCGTGTCTCGCCATCGTGCCAATCCGCCTGACGGGGAATCTCGAACGCGGTGGTCCAGAACCCGTTGTCGGGCTGCTGAACGCGTCCGGAGATCAGCGCACCCGCCGCATCCACCGCGGTGATCCGGATGCCCTGAACGTCCACCGGCTGGTCGAACGTCGCGGTGATGAATTCGTTCGACCGAATTTGGGTGCCGGTGGTCTCGACGCCATCGACGAGGAAGGCGACATCCGCGGTGAACGAGCCGGTGAAGCCAATATCCACCATCAGCCGCCACGTGTCGGACGTACCCGCGCTGGTGTGCGAACAGTACGCGGTCGGCGGGGCCGGACCGGCAAGGTCACCATTCTGGGCCGAGAGCACCCGGCCGGTCGCGTCGATCGTCAGGATCGGCTGGGTGTAGGTGCCGGGGCTCACCCCGGTGGTGCGAAGGCGCAACGCGAAATCCGTCCCCACCGCGTCCACCACCATGTCGGTGGAATCCTGTGCGCGCGGGATCGTCGGAAGCGTGGGCTGTGCCGGGAGATCGGCCCAGGCGGTGCCGGAGGCGGTCTTCGCAAGAACCTGTCCGGTGAGGCCACCCGAAGGGATCGGTGACGGCGCGGTCTGCCATGCAGCGCCATCGGCGCCGTCCGAGATCAGGACCTGACCGGCGAGGCCGAACCGGGGCAGCTCGCGTTCGACCGGGACGTTCCGGATCGCGATGATCCGGCCGTCAGCACCCACGGTGATGACCGCGTTGGTGTACTGCCCGGCCTTCACCCCGGTGGGCGCCAGCGTGATCGTGGAACCCGTGGAGGTGCCTTCGCGAACCTCGGACAGAGCTTCGGTCAACGTGCGGATCGAGCGCTCGACCTTGCGGTACTCGCGATCGACGTAGAGTGCCATCGTCTCCGGCTTGACCGAAAGATCAGGCTGGAACGTGTACCGATAGATGTCGAGCGGCTTGGTGTAAGCGGCCATGCTCAGCTCTTACCCGCACCCGTGATGTCCATGTCGAGAGCGGAGATCGAGGCATCGTACACATCGTCTTCGTAGAGGATGCGCAGATCGAGGAAGCGACCCTTCGAGATCGAATCCAGCCGGTAGTTGACCCCGTTCGGAAGGAATTCGAGGTACGGACCCATGAAGGGATCGGTGCCGACGTAATCGAATCCACCCCAAGCGATCTGGAGCGGCTTCGAGTTCTCGTGCATGATCGCGGCCGGATAGATCGTGGTGATGTGCTTGTACTGCCGCAGCTCCGGAAGGAGCTGATCGACATTGACCATGCGATTCCGCACGTACATCGGCGCGTTGTATTCCGGAGAGACCAACCCGTTGGGGTTGACCTCTCGGAATTGATCATAGCTCAGGATGACAGCGCCATCGACGAGCGTCACGGAATTGGAATCAGCCATGGCTGTATTTAGAGCTAGTCGAGGATGATCGGATCAGGATTTGGGGTCGAACCAGAACCATCGTTCGGCGGGATCAAAGTCAGGTGCACGGTGGCGCTCGACGTATTCGTGCCATCACTGATCGTGTAGCCGAAGTTGTCCGAGGTCGCGTAGGTCGCCGAGTTCGATGCATACCCGCTCGGCTTCGCAAGGAAACGGATTTCCGAGTAAGCGTACTCGTCCGCGTCGATCCCGGTGAGCGAGTCGATGTGCTCGACCGGAACGTTCGTGATGCCCTCGGAGAAGTAAGCCAACCACGGGAAGCCCGCCGCACCCGGATATCCGCCTGCATAGCTGGGCTTGCCCGCGGCCTTGTAGAGCAGCGCGTGCGTGAACCAAGCAGTCGGCTCATCGCTGCCAAGCATGTAAGATTCCGTAATATCTCCAGCTTTGACGTGCGCATCGAAGCTGAAGTGTACTTCATCCAGGGTCTTAACGTCTTCGTACCGGACATTCCTGAACTGCGCATCCATCCACGAACTGTTCGAGGTGCTTCCCGCCTTGCGAAGAATCCACTTCTTGCCGTGCTGCCGATCGTACACGGCCTGATCGACGATCAGCACGTAGACGGAGATTTCGAGCGTATCCCTGGGCAGGGTGATCGTCTTGACCCAAGCGGGATCGTTCATTCCCATGAACGCATCCCCGGTCACCGGGCGGTTCGTGATCACGCTGGCGATGCAGATGTCGCCGATCCGAAGATCGTAGTTGTCGTTCACTTCGAGCGACCAGTCGAACACGTCGGCACCACTCTGGTACTTGCCACCGAACACATCCGGGTACGCCCTGGAACTCGGGGTCGAGCTGAAGGTCGGAGGGGGTGCGCGATAGTAGATCGAGTCGCCACCCAGGGTGACCGTACCGGCCAAGCTCGTGCCGTTGTGCGGGGCTTCGACCGACACGATGGTGACGTTCGAACCCAGGTCGTTCCCCAGGATGTCTTTCACCGGGATGATGTTCGGCGTGTAGCCGGACGAGATGGTCAGGTACCGGGAATCGTCCACCGCAAGCAGGCTCGTCGCCGGGGGCGGCGGGGGCGGCGGGGGAGCTGCGACCTGGGCACGCGCCACAAACAGCGGCGACGGCTTCGTGCGGTCGGTGTAGTAGGCGTACGTGTGCGGAGCTGACGACGTGTAGGTGTCGGCATCCGTGAATTCCTCGTACCGCTTGCCGGTGTGGGCTGAGACGAACGCCGCACCGAGAACGAACGGCAGATCATCGAACGACCACTGGTTGGTCTTCAGATTCAGCACGGCCGCGCGGTTGCAGCCCGGTGCCGGGACATCCGGATCGGTCGGGACCTGAAATGCGCACTCGGGATCGCTCGACACGAAGCAGAACATGATCTCGTTCCGCTCCTGAATGTACACGGTGTAGAACTTTGCCTTCTCCGCCATGACGATGTAGTCGTAAATCTTACGGCGGATCACACCATCGACGATATCCTGACGCGACAACCCGTTGTGCATCCAGATGCTTTCCGGACCGAACACGTAGTGGGTCGAACTCACGTCCTGAACGCAATTCTGGCTGATTACACCGGAATCCGACTCGAACACCCGGCGGTAGCGGAACACGAAATTGTCGAACGACGGCTCCATCACCCAGGTCGAGCGGGTGCCGTAGAGGAACATCCGGTCCTGCATCGGCCAGCCGTCCACGAGCGCGCTCGGCATGTCGGCGAGGACGTTCGAGGCCGCCGAATTGGTCGTGTCGGCGTTCCAGATGTCGGCAGAGGTGTTGTAGGTCGTGTAATCGGAGTTCAGAACCATCGTCGGGTAGTCGCGGCCATCCTTCTGGACGCCGATCGCGATCACCTGACCGTTCAGGGCTCGAACAGCCTTGCAGCGCCAGTACTTCCCCCATCCATCGACGACCGCGAAGCCCTTGCCGCCCTTGCGCATGCTCCAGAGCTTGCGGTCGGGACGGTTGAAGTACACCACCGAGTTGGTTTCCGCCCACGTGCCGGGCTCATCGTAGTCGTGATTCACCCACGATACCGGGGTGAGATCGGCCTTGATCCCTTCCTCACCCGTGTTTCCACGCTGAGACCACCGGAAGACCTTTCCGGACTTGAACGTGATCAGGTACTCGTACCCGCCGGACGGCAGACCGTACCCGATGACGCTCTGAGGCTCGTTCTCGGCGATCGTTCCAGCCTTGCGGAAGCGCGGACCGCGCCAGATCGAACCGTCACGGAATCGGACGTTGTTCGCCGTGGTCCACTGCCGCGGGTCCTGAAATGAAAACGGATCGGAGTCGGTATTCACACCGAACTGACCCAACTGTCGGAAAGGAACGATCGCCACTTAACTTAACTCCACGTGATATGTACGTACCCGGTCGCACCCGGAGCGCCCTGGGACCCCGGAAGACCGCCAACGCCACCCGCACCGACGAATCCGTTGATGGTCGTGCCGACCACGGGGGCGCCATCGCTGCCCGCGGTGTAGGTCTTCGTCGCCTTGCCGGACTTGCCGCCGTCGCCGCCCTTGCCGCGCGCGTCATTCGACGGGACGAAGACCGATCCAGCGCCACCGGCCTTGCCGCCCGCGGTGACGTTGGTGTCACCACCCGACGCCTGTCCGGGACCACCTGCGGTGCCTGGGCGGGCATCCGAAGGGTTGCGACCACCCGTGCCGCCGCCGCCACCGGCACCGGCTCCGCCGACCATGTTGAGGAACTTGGATTCCCCACCGTTCGTACCGGCTCCGCCGTTCCCGACGTACGAGGACTGGTCGGTGACCGATCCACCGCCACCACCGGAGCCGCCGACGACCTCAACGGTCATCGTCGTGTACGAGGGCACCACGAACGCGAACGCCCCGGCGGTGTCGTAATTCTGGGTGCCCGCGGACGTGTTCGAGACGCAGCGGAAATCCGACCACTTGATCGGTCCCGACTTCGGAACCTTCGTGATGCTCGCGGGCACGTAGCGTCCGCCGCTGTAGTACTCGCTGATCTTGATCGGCTTCGCACCCTTGAACTCGGTCGCGATCTGATCGGCCCGGATCGGGCCTGTGCAGGGGATCGTCATCAGTCGAACTTCGAGTACGCTTCGATGTTTCCGAGCACGCGAAGGTCACCCGCCGAGTTGAAGTGCGCGACCCGAACCCCCTGGGTGTAGAACTCGATCGCGTTGAGCGAGAGATTCCCGATGATCGCCAAGCCAGTCTTGAACTGGATCATCGGATTCCCATTCGCGTCGATCGTGACCTTAAAATCTCCGGGCAGGTTCGCCGAAGGAAGCGTCAGAGCACCCGTCATGGTGTCGCCGGACTTGGCGACGAATCCGGACTTGTCGATCGCCGCGTTGAACGCCGCCGCATCAGCCAGATTGAGCAAGGTCAGGCCGAAATCCGTGTACGGAACGACACCCGCCGTGGTGGTCGAGGTGTAGACGGGAACGCACTTCCCCGTAGGCGTGGCCTGAAGGATCACGTTGTTCAGATTCGTGTGCGTGGCGGTGACCTGACCGGTGATCGCCGGGAACGTGCTGATCAGCGCGCCCTTGATCGTGCGGATGTGGTCGGCGGCCTGCGCGATCGGGTCGCCCGCGGGCGGATTCGTGGGGTCGAGATCGGTGATCCAGTCTGCTACTTCGACGGACATAGTGCTCCAAGATTCAATAAGATGAGGTCGTCTATTTAGAACCCCCGGCTAATATCGACTTGTTAGAGCAAAAACATATCGTCAGAAGTGGTAACGCTGTTTTATTGTAAGTCATTCACAAATTGATTGACCTTACAAGTGACCATTGCGAAATCTACACTCCCTGAATATCATGTTTACAGAGCGATGCTGCTTCGGTGTAACAACGCGGATCACAAGCAGTACAAGAACTACGGCGGACGCGGAATCACAATCTGCGATCATTGGCAGAAAGACTTCTGGAACTTCTACGCGGATATGGGTCAGAAGCCGAAGGTTCCCGGACAACGTTATTCGATCGACCGGATCGACAACAACGGGAACTACGAGCCCCATAACTGCCGTTGGGCCACCGACGAAGAACAGGCCCGCAACAAGCGGCACACGGTCCACTTCACCTACAACGGCGTGACCCTGAGCAGCCAGGAATGGGCGATGATCCTCGGTTGCGAGATTCCCGCGCTCACCATGCGCCGCAAGCGTGGATGGTCTGACGAGCGGATCATCACCACGCCGATTCAGAAGCAGTGGAGCATCCGCAAGGAAGGTTCGCGCGTGCGTGGCCCGACCCGTGGACGCGGCCTGTACGACGCGTGGACCGCCTATCACCTCGGTGGGGGAGACGCGGAGTGATCGACAAGAACGTCCACCTGCCGATCCAGCCGGAGATCAGGGAACAGTCCCTGGTCGCCACCCTCGCGAAACTGGTGAAGCTCCAGAACGAGCTGAGAGCCCTCTACAGCGCCTTGGGGCTCACCTGGGGGGAAGATGCCCCGGAAGACGCCGTGGCCGTTGCTGAAGCCCTGGTGGCGATGCTGAGGGGGTCGGAATGACCCAGAAAACGTACGATGACCGATATGCAGAAGCCAACGCTTGGCTGGACGATATGGACGATTCCGTCATCACGGTATTGCAGCAAATTGCGAAGCAACGCGACCTGATCAAGCGGATCGACCGACCGGAAAAGCAGTACGATCGGTCCGTGGAACTCGAAAGTGTTCAGGCATGGGCACGTGAACAAGGAATCGCGATCAGCTTCAACCCGATATACGATAACTGGTTCAAGTTCGAGCCCACGGATGAGAATCAGCGCGTCGCGATCAAGATGCGGTGGGGCTGATGAGTCCCCTCAGAATCACGATCATGAAGATCGCCGAGGACTCTTTGAGGCAAGGAGTAACCACCCAGGTCATCGTGGATTGGCTCGCGGAACGTGAGGTGATGTTCGGTTACGATATCAACCGCGTTGGCTGGGCGGTCTTTCCAAATGAAGACACGATATTCGAGTACCGGATGACGTGGGCATGAAGCCCCACCACAGATATAGATGATCTGTCACGTCACTTATCGTTTGAGCTTGAATCATCATTCGACAGTGCGTCGAGCAACGTTTTGGGTGGCTTCGGCATTTCTGAAAAGTCGAATGCATTACGATACTCGTCAGGGTGATAACCTGCCCTACCGATTGCATCATAGATTCGTGCCTCAACCCAATCCGCGCTCTCGTGAAGCAGCTCCAACGAGTCACGTCCGGCGTAGAAACCTTCTCTCATCAAAATTACGGGGCGGGCGTCGTCATGTTCCGCGGACATCATCATCGCGATCGTGTGAGGGACCCGATAGGTACCATCCGGCTTAAGCCATCTCTCGTAAGCCCTCCATTCGTACTGGTGGATCAGATTATCCCGCTCTTTAAGAAGGAATTCGTGATAGATCGGATTCTCAGATTTCTCTTTCGTTAATTTTTTTCCTTCTGCGGTGATTTCAAATCTAAGCTTCTCTGGTAAGCACGACTTACCGTCTTTTATGAATAGGGAAACTGCGGTCCGCAGGATCGTACAGGTCCCTATCCAAGCGATTTTCCAGTCAGAAACATAAAGCTTATCTTCACCTAACAACCGCTCCAAGTGCAACACGCCGTGCCGCCCATCTATAAGTGCCCGATACGAAGAAAGAAGGTATTTTACAGGCAGGTAATTGTACTGATACTTAAGAGGCGTTGCCATACCGATACACCCTACATTCTAGCAAGCGAATCCTTGGCGATCAAAGCTTGTTGACGTGGGATTGACCTGATAGCGTAAAGTCCGACTGTACGTCCTAAATGAACGTCCGCGAAGGCTCAAAACCGGAATGGCGCAAATCGATGTCGTCCATAAGCTTCTCGATGATATGGAAATGGTCATCTCATATCTTAATGGTCGAGATGAGAAAACCGTTGAGAAGCATGAGATTGATGACTTGATCATCGTCTTGAATGAACTGCACGGATGGGGCACGGCTTACACCGATCTTGCTCCCAAGTTGTCCCTCGCTGCTCCGCTAGTCTCAAAATACCTCAAAAATCCTGGGCCATTTGATCTTCAAGATACACGAATTGTCGCACAGCGTATTCGAAGCTATCTACGGAGCTTAGATCAGCGGACCGATCCAGTAAACGAATACGATACAGAATTTTTCCGAGACGAGGTTGATAGCCTAGTCGAATCGAGTCAAAATCGTTCAGCTCAGGCGCAACCATCATCGCCGCCTTTTACATTTCAAGCTGATAGTTGGAGCTTCATCGCCTTAAATTCTGAGCTTAAAGCCAAAATCTCGGCTACATCTGTGCTGTTAGATAGCATAGTCGTACAAGTAAAACGATCAAATCTTCCACCTGACCAACAGGCGATCACCGATATTGAGCGAAATCAGTTGATCGCGATTCTCGAAACGACACTCGGGCTGCTTCGAAATCCCGTGATGGTCGAACGTGGTCTTATGAACAAAATGAAAGATAGCCTTGCGAAGGTCGCGAAAAAATCTGCGGAGAAGGAACTTGAACAGGGAATCGGACATGCGTCCGAAACCGCAGCGAGTTGGGTGCAAGACCTGATCAACATGATCTGGTGAGGGAATCGTTCGGTCATCCCCATCGAAGGGTCTTTTTCGTTCCTACGGGTTCACCTGCCCCGAGTAGATCGTCCGACCGTCGAACAGGTTGAAGCTTTGGCCCTGGGGGATCATCGGAACATCCCCGGCGCGGTCACGCAGCTCCTTGCGGTACCGACGCTCCCCGTGAAGGTCCCGAAGATAATGGGAGGACCCGCCGCGGGAGATCACCCCATCGCACAGCTCCGCGTCGGGATCGTCCGACATCAGAACGCACGCCTGCGAGAAGGTCGGGAGAAGGCTGAGAACCAGAGCAAGGGGAATGATACGACGCATGATGGACTCCTCTGACCGAAGAATCTCACAGGTTGAGGGGGAAGTGAATCCACGGTCTTCAAGCACGGTTAAAATGTTAGGGAGGACCCGGCGGGGTGAGTCCCACTATAGAGGGACCCATCAGGGGACCCTGATCTGGGGGGACCCGGTAGGGCCGAGCGGAACGCGAGGGTCCCCTACTCCAGATGGGGACCCGTTTTTTCGCTGGCTTTTTCGGGTTTTACTCCGGATTTTTGAAATCGCAGGGGAGGGGAGGGGGGTCGAAGAATTCCGGCGGGAGAGGCTCATTTTCATTAGGCTTTTTCGAGCAAGATCAATCACTTAGCCTCACAAAGCCGATCATCTGCCCAGGTCAGGCCGCTCGAAGACTGGTCGAGCTGCGTCCACACATCATCGTCTGACGTTTTTCGGATTCATGGGGGACATTCCCCGACATTAGGCCGCAAGCCATGCATTCATGCCCCGCCATGGGCATGCGTGGGCAGCATAGCCTGACCCCAAGTCGTTTTCGCAGATTCCATAATACAGCTTATGCGAAGCCGTGTTAACTATTCGAGGCAGGGTGTTGGTATGCTCTGCTTGCATGATCTGAGATAGTTCACATATGAACTAATTATCGTCTTGGCTTCAGCGAGGCGACATTGAAAATCACAAAAATGCTGTGGCCTTCTAGGATGCCTCTAGGATCGTCTCACAGCGCCCTACAGACGCTTCCACACGATTCCCCTCCCCTAGCCCCCACGGCTCTACACGGCTCTGTACGGGCCTGTGTGCGGATGGTCATGTGATGATCAAACGAAAAACCCCACGATGACGAGCAATCATCGTGGGGCAAGGTATGAATTATGAACTAAGCTACCGATCGATGCTGCGTGTCATCTTTCGATAGATTGATTTATACATTGGTCGAGCTGACACGTCGATATTATTCGTATCTGTGGTACCACGCCCCATGCGAAGCTATTCTCGCTCGACGATTCACCGCCGCGATCACTTTACTTTTGCCTCGACGAAGGGACAGAATTTCTCTTTCTCAACTGGTCGAGGTCTGCGGCCATTGATGGCGCGGACCGCATTGTACGGGAGTTGGTCGAGGGACGAGGCCAACTCGTAGACTGGTCGAGTGCGAGCTTTGCGAGCGCTTGACCTTTAGTTGCAGCGCAGCGAAAACTCATAGTCTAAATTTAGTCTTCGACTTAGACTAATTAGACTATGAGTTTCGAGCTATTCGGTTGACCAGTTCGAGTGGAAATCGCACATGGCGAGTCGAGCTTGTCGCTTCGCATAGCCCTTCAATGGCTGTCCTTTCATGTCGAGGTGATCGAACTTCGCGGTGAACAGGTCATCGCCTTCGATCAACAACTGGAATGACGTGGGGATTCGGTTCTCCACGTAGACGATCGCGAACTGATTATCGAAGTACACGGTGCCTGGGTTCTTGGTGCTGATGAGCCCGAACATCGCTCGATTCGTTGCACCGATTTGGGGTTCGAGCTTCTTCCACGTGTGCTGGAGGATTTCGTGGTATTCCGGGGTGATCGAGCCACGGTTGAGCAGGCCATCGAATCTCAGCTTGAACGTGTCGTACTCGATCAGGGGAATCGACTTCTTCCACTGCCACGCTGAGAGCTTGATCTGGTCGGGTGGGACGATCCACGTCTCCACGGTGACCGCGAACTCTGCGGTGTGCTTCTTGCGCGATCCGGATGGGCCATTGTCGAAGAACGTGGCCTGCGCGAGCGTCATCGACGGCACCGGGGGGCATCGACCCATGGTGAACCGCGAAGGCGGTGCTGGGGCTGCTGTGGCGGTCTGAGCGGCAAGTGCGGCCTGGAGCTGTTGGGTGAGGAAGGCGATCTGATTCTGAAGGTCGTCTAAGGTCGGAGTCATATGAAATTTCCGTTTCGCAATGCCGCGTTTAAGCATATGAGATGTGCGGGTGGCTATAACAATTTACGGATTCACGTTTCGCTATAACGCGAGCTGTGAATCATCGGGGATTCACTATGGCAAGGACCTTCAAGATTCTCGACATGGGCTCAGTGGCCCACCTGCTCGACTTTGATGCGATGAAAAACTCTTATCTTCGTGGTGAGCGCGAGATCGTTGGCGAGGAAACGATCTCCCTCAATGGGGTGACCGCTCAGGCGATCTTCACGAGGCCGAATTTCCCGAATGCAGAGATCGACATGGCGGATATGCGGGTCTTCTGCGACGCGCGGGACATCCCGATTGCCACTCAGAGCATGTCGAACGGAACTTGGATTCACACGATCGCGATTGCGGATAATGAGGTGTCCGGTTTCATGGGACGATGGCTGTGATGCGACGGCCTCGAACAGCGTCCAACCAGTCGTTCCGGAACTTCGAAGCGCGTGAGATCAGGGCGTACCGTGCCCGCGGGTTGCGTGTTCGAATCTCGCTTCGTCAGTACGAGCGTGCGTTCGATCAGGACCGGCCGAAGGGCGACGACGTGCTGGATTCCGAGTTCGTCGAATGGCTCGACGAGCACATCGGTCGGTGGGACACCGATGTGGAGCTGTACTCGTTATGGGTGCCGGACCGTCGAGCTGCGTTCGAGCTGAAGATCGCCTGGGGGTGAAGTTCTAAATAGGGCATGTTCACCCGTGCCCTCACCCGCCTCAAAGCGCTCTACGCCCAGGTGGGCGTGAGGTCGTTTCTTCTCATCGCTGGCATCGAAGCCGCCGTCCTGTTCGTGCTGCTGATCAGCACCCTTTCCGGTCATGCCGTCCGAGATGCGGAGATCGCTCGCCAACACGATCAGATCGCCGCTCAGCACACCGAGATTCTTGCGTTGAAGGCGAAGGCTCCGCGGGTCGTCACGGTGGTTCGAACCGTTCAGACCCGTGGACGGTGCCGGACCGTGAAGCCCGCGCCGCTCTCGATTCCGCTCTCGAACCGTCTTCTGAGCAACGCCCCGTGATCTCGGAATCCGAGCTTGCCGTGCTTCTCACCGAGCTTGATCGGCTGGAGATGGAGAACACGGTGCTGCGGTCGAAGATTCCGCCGTCGCGTGATCCCCCGCACAAGGGTCCGATTCCACCCGGCTACAGCATTGGGAATGCCGGGCAGCTCTACGCGAGCGATCCGGAGATTGTTTACGAGCTGATCCGCCTGGGAAACTGCGGCGAGCTTTAATACTGAGATCGAAGTTTGGAAGTGGTAACATCGTTAGATTCAAATCTGAGGATGTTATGACGAAGGAAGAATTCAGGGCGCGTAAGCGTGCTCTCGGTGAACAATACGCTCGTGATCATGATGCGCTGTACGCGGAATACATGCAGGCGATCAAAGCCCGAAGGGCCAGGGCCGCCGTGAAGCGGCGCAAGGCGGAGAAGGTTTACACAGTCGCGGGGGTGAAGCGATGAGCGGCCGTCCCATCCGTCACCCCGTGGTGCCGAAGAAGGCTCCCCAGCCGAACCTGCACGGCCAGCGCCGTCAGATGCGGTTCATCGGCGACCATGGCCCCAGACAGATCGATAAGTCTGATGTGGCAGAATTTCTGGAACATCTCGAATACCTGAGGGATACCGACTCCAAGGCTTCGATCACCTACACCGAGCGCCCCAACACACCAATGTTGTTTGGTGATTCCGGAATCAAGTTCGGAATTGAGGTCGGTCTTGCGCTCGCAGAGTCAGGCTGTGAGGTGGTCGATGTTCAACAGGTCGGTCGCCTTCTCCGGTGGACCTTCCCCGATGACGCGCACGTGCTCATGTTCAAGATGAAGATGGGATCGAAGATCGTTCCCGCACCGTGGCGCGAGTTCTTCCCACCGCTGCCTGGGGAATCCGAGTGAGCCGCGGTCGGCCGCCGACCGTCCCTTCCCGGACCATCGATTTCGATCACGTCAAATGGGTGCACGGGGATGTGTACCTGCTGTTCGAGGGTGAATGGTTGGACTGTGCGCAGTGGTCAGCTCGGACGAAGATCACCGCGACACTGATCCACAATCGGGTGTTCAGGTCGAAGCTGACCGTCGAGGAAGCCTTGACGATGCCCGTGGGCAAGCAGAACCGCCGCGCCCCTCGGAACCCATGCCGGAAGATTCCCATCACTGAGTACGCGAACGCGTACCTTGTCGAGGCTGTGACCGCTGTTCCTCAGACGGTCGCGGCCTCCCGCCGGGCAGACTGACCCGCCGACGCCGCCACGCCCCGCCCCGGCGATCTCCACGACTGATCGGGGCGACCACCCGCAACGTCTCCCACCACAGCTCGGTCCACTCGCCTTCGTCGTCGCTCACAGGTTCAGCCCCATGGCCTGGGCGAACTGATCCAGCGCCTGTTCCAGAGGCGCCGATGCGGGTCCCCGCTTCGACCTCCGCCCGAAGCCGATGAAATTGTCGATCGACGCGTTCCGCTGGTCCGCCTCCTTGGCCCGAAGCGCCTCGGCGTACCGTCGCCGGGCAAGGTCGGCCCGCGCCCGGTCCTTCTCCGGACGCGCCTCACGCCGTTCCCGCTCCCGTTTCGTCTCCATCCGGCAAATCCACGGGTTCTCTGGGACGGTCCGCTCGAACCCGCTCGGAAGTGAATCTCCAGAATTCAATCCAACCGGCCCAAACGGATGTGGTGTAGAATCCTTCCCTTCAATCGTAAGATTTACTGCATTCTGGAGATCGGGGCTTTCCGGATGGATCGGTGGGTTCTTCAGGCCCGGCCGCGCGTGTAAAAGGTTGAACCAGCGCTTGCCGATTCTGTACAGAATGGGCTTTCGACGGGTGGTGTTGGCAAGCGGATTCGAGTTGTACGTGAACGGGTGCGATACGACATCGATGAATCCACAACTCAGCAGAATCTGCTTAGCCAGTTTGAAGTAGTGTTCGGTCACTCCCGCCGCGATCATCATGGGATGCGAGAGGATACCCCCGGTCCCGGAGACGCCCTTTGCCTTGTTCGAGGCGTCGCGGGCGAGGCAGAACACCGCCCCGTAGGCCATCCAGTCGGGATCGCGTCCGAGCGTGCCCGGTGACGTGAAGCAGCGGCCGATGAGATTCGCGAGGGTGAGGGTCGCCCGCTGGACGTTCTCGTTCGCGAGCCGTTCGTCGCACACGCCTTGGAGCCACCGGATCACCGGCCTGGGCAGGGCGTACCCGACGACGCCCTTCCACTTCTTCACGCCTACGTTGTACCGCGCCAACCGGCGCATCCTGTACTGATTCATCCCTTCGACCCCGTTCATGAGGTCGAGCGCAAGGCTTCAGTCCGAGGCCGTTGCGCCTCGCTGCTAAAACCTGTATAAGCGGGGACCTGCTGAAGGTACCCATTCAGCCCGGTCGCCACTGCAAATGGCGGCCGGGCTTTTTCGTGCGCTCGACACGATCGATCGGGAATAGTCGATCCCACCGACTTTCTCAAGTCAGAGGCGGTCGGCGCGCTGGCAAATTCTTATACTTGCTTGGATTCTAGTTGATCATCGCTCGGGTAAACCGAACCGCGAGCTTGTCAAGGGGTCTATACTTGGCTGAATAGCTGAGTAGAGATTCCCTAATGATTCGGCTGGTAAAGCTGCGGTCCCATCCGGAGCGCGCCGCCCGTGTTTTACGCGATCGATTGGTACGTGGATGTCGATACCGGCTACCCGTACGCGTACATCCTGTACGAGCCGCAGGGATCGCGTCGCCCACGCAGCTACCGCAAGCGGCCGGATGCGCAGTTCGTCGCAGACGTTGAACACGAGGACATGGCCGCGTGGTGCGTCGCCCGCGATATCGGTCCGTTCGACAACGATTGGATCGAGACGGAGATCAGCCCGCTGCTCGCGTTCGAACTGAAGACGCGTTGGCACGATCTGGACCTGACCGTGAACATGAACGAGGCGTGATTCGCGACTCGAACCTGTAGCTGCGGACTGTAGCTAGGCGTCTTGGGGTCCGTTAGAAAATCGTGACAAAACAACGACTTAGACGTGTTGGTGCCGCTTGAGGGATTCGAACCCCCGACCCCCTCATTACGAAACACGGGTTATAGCTCGCAACAGTTGACAGGACTGCTTACCGGCCGCCAAAAGTGCTGACCGCGAGAGGGCTTGCCCACGGGTAACACCTCATCATGTGCGCGGGAGTGAGCGTAGGCATCCGCCGCGCTGCTTACCATGTGCTTACCGGGGCGCGATGCGGCTTACGAACCAAACCGCAGCTGCCGTCGTGCTCCCCGCCGGGCGCGACAAGCTCGTGGTGTTCGACGACGACCTGCCCGGCTTCGGTTTGAGCCTCAGCAAGGGCGGCTCGCGGACCTGGGTCGTGCAGTACCGGAACGCGCTGGGGCAATCGAAGCGTGAGACGCTGGGCAAGGTCGGCGTGCTCACCGCGAGCGATGCGCGCCGCGCCGCCGGCGAACGCCTGGCGCGGGCGAAGCTCGGCGAGGATCCGCACGCCGAGAAGGTGAAAGCCAAGGCGCGCGCGGCAATCACCTTCGGCGCCGGTGTCGAGCCCTATCTGGAGGCGGTCGCGCCGAAACTACGGCCGGCCTATCTCAGCGAGGCGTCCCGCTACCTGCGGACGGTATGGCGGCCCCTGCACCGATTGCCACTCCATTCGGTCGGCCGGCAGCAGATCGCCGATCGCTTGGCTGAGATCCGGCGGGAGACCGGCCCGCACGCGGCGAACCGCGCCCGCTCGGCCCTCTCGGCGCACTTCGCGTGGCTGGTCGGGACCGGGGCGGCCGAGCTCAACCCGGTGATCGGCGTGCCGAAGCCGGCGCCCGAGGTCCGGCGCGCCCGCATCCTCACCGAGGACGAGGTTGCCAAGGTGCTCGGTGCGTGCCGGAACGACGACTTCGGTCGGATCGTGCGGCTGCTGCTGCTGACCGGCCAGCGCCGCGACGAGGTCGCCGGCATGGCGTGGCTCGAGGTCGACCTTGCCGGCGCGCTCTGGTCGCTGCCGGCGCACCGGGTGAAGAACGGGCAGGATCACGACGTCCCGCTGTCGGCCCCTGCCCTGCAGATCCTCACCGCCACCGAGCACATCGAGGGGCGGACCCTCGTCTTCGGTCAAGGCGATGGCGGATTCCAAGGGTTCTCTCGGGCGAAGGCGGCGCTCGACGCGCGCGCGGGCGTGACGGGTTGGAGGCTGCACGACTTGCGGCGAACCGCGGCGACACTGATGGCCGATCGGCTCAAGGTGCTGCCGCACGTGGTCGAGGCCGTCCTGAACCACATCTCGGGTCACAAGGCCGGCGTGGCCGGCATCTACAACCGGGCGGTCTACGCATCGGAGAAGCGCGAAGCCCTAGACCTTCTCGGCGCCTATCTCGCGGGTCTTGAGCCACGCATCCAGGTCGCCCCGGCGGACGCCCAGGCGCCGCTCGCTAAGCCGAAGAAGCGTCGGGCCGCGCCCGTCCTTGCAGATCCGGCGAAGGGTCGCCGTACTTAACCCGACCTCGCGGGCGGCCGCCTGAAACGGCACGACGTGGCGCGCTGCATCAGTCATGACGCCCTCCCCTCCCTGTTCTGATGGGTGTTCGGCGACGGTTTGACCGCCTGCGGCTTATCCATGCAGCCGCGCCTCCTCTGCTGCAGCGATCTCAGTCTCGCGCCGCTTCGCCCGAACGCCATCGATCATCGCCACCTTCGCCGCGTTCCCGTCGCGTTGGGCCTGCCAGTAGACAGCGCCGTAGGTGTCGGTCTCGATGGCGCCGGCCTCGATCGCGCGAATGCGCTTGCCCTTCGCGATGTCGAAATGGACCCACGAAGCGTTACGGTGCTTACCGAACGACAGCGTCGGGTGGCCCTGGATCCACTTCCGATGCACGCCGATGCGGTCGACCATCGCCAGCAGTTCATCGAGGCTGTCGGCCCAGAGGTGGCACATCATCATCCGTCCGAACGGGAAGATGGGCTGATCGACGTAGACGCTCATGCTGCCCTCGCTGCGATGTCGAGCGCGTCGGCCGGCACGAGCGGCTGCCAGCGGATCAGGAAGCCCTCGAAGACGAGGGTGTCGCCTTCCTCCGGCGGGTGCTCCGACCACCAGAAGCGGCGCATGTCGTCTAGGTCGACGAAGCCGTCAGCCTGCGCGAACGCTACCATCGCGCGTGGCCCGATCGGCTCGTGGTCAACCTGGAAGGCCTCCGGGATCCCGCGCTCGGCGAACACGAGGCGCACCGGCTGCACCGCGAGACACACCGGCTCGCCCAACCGCCGGCAGTGCTTCGTCCGCATGCCGGTGAAGAGCTGCAGCTGCTCGCCCGGGCGGGCGTGGCGCTTGCGGTCGGCGCGGATCGTCTGCGCCTTCGTGCCGGCGAGGATCGGCGGACCGAACCGCTACTTGAAGCTGTAGGCAACCATCAGGCGACGAGCTCCATCTGCTCGGGGCGGACCGTCCATGTGATCTCAGCCAAGGGGGACCTGTCCTTCCCGAGCGTGGGGGTGGTCGCGGTCATGATCTGGCCACCACAGCCACGACGCGCGTTGCTGCGCTGCAACGGACGATTGAGGACGGGGGCTCTACGCTGGCAGCTTCCGCATGGAGGACACGCTCAGCATGGCCAACAAGCACTTCAACCAGGCTCCCACGCACACGACGGCATCGATCCGCTTCGACGGTGAGGTCGTCCCGTGTGCGGTGCTTTCGCTCGCAGGATCCGCCGCCCACGTGCGCGTGTTCACCACCGGCCGCGTTCCCGATGAGATCGCCTTCGTTCAAGACGGCGCGGATCACCGCGCGCAGGTGGCGCTCCGTAAGCAAGGGCCGCTCGGCCTGGACCTGTGGCTCGATCTTCACGCGGCGCGGGACGCCATCGCGGCGTGACCTAGGTCGGCTCGCGATATCGCGGCGGCGACCAGCTACCGTCGCGCGGCACATTGTAGGAGAAGCGCCACGCATCACGCGGCCTCGCTGTTCGGGATGTCGCCGGGGAACGTCTCCTCGTCGCGCGCGTCGGCGTCGTCGAGCAACCGGTCGAGGTCGGGCCGGATCTCGCCGAGCGCCTCCACCTGGCGGGGCGTTAGCCGATCAGTCCACGCCGCATAGGCCTCGCGACCGAGGCGGGCCTTGTCGCGAGCGACGTTAGACAGCGTCGGCTTCGGGGCGCCGGTCGGTGCGGTCGGTTCCTTCCCCGGCGCCGGCCCGCGATCAACCGGCAGTGGCTTCACCGTGAACGGCTTGCGGCTCGCCCGGGTGACCGTGAGCGCCATCGTCACATCGCGGGCGATGTCCGACATGTGGCTGATGCGGATGCCGCCGACGGCCGCGCCGCCGAACTGCACCGCGTCGTCGCGGTAGAGCGTCATGCGGCGGCCGACGTAGGTCGCGCCGTCGTTGCCCCAGACCCGTACGAGGACGCGCCGCATCGACTTGCCGGGCTTGTACGGCTTGCCGCCATCGCCCTCGAAGTAGACCGCGATCGGCTGGTCGGGCTCCTTCATCGCCGAGACGCGCGTGACGGTGATCGTGCGCGGCCCGCCGATCAGGTCGTCGGCGTTGAGCTGGTCGCTCTTGGGGGCGATCGTCTGCGAGAGGTCCGTCACGCCACGATCTCCCGGTTGATGCGCTTGGTCGGGACGGCCTTCGACTTGGCGATGGCGTGGAGGTAGCGGTCGTGGGCCTCGCTCAGGCGCCGCTCGAAGTCGCCGGCGGCCTCCTCGATCGCGGCCTGGATCTTCTCGTCCGGGTAGGCGCGGATCACCGCCATCGGCAGGCCGCCGGAGTACGAGACGAGGTCGCACCAGTCGCGCTCGGCCACGAGGAGGCCGGTCTGGATCTGGATCAGGTAGTCCGCCGGGATCGACCCCTCGGCGACGTGCACGACGAAGGTCTCGATCTGGTACTTCTGGCGCCGGGACTTGCACTCGACGAGGCCGTCGGAGCCGACGATCGCGTCGGGCGAGTAGCCGAGCGTGAAGCCCCATTTGTCGTTGGTGATGAAGCCAACCGCTTCGGTCTCGGCGTAGTGCTTGGCGTAGATGGCCAGCGCCTCGAACTCGTCCTCCTGCCCGCGCAGCATGTCGTCGCCGACGTAGTGGGGCTCGACGTGCTTCGTGATGCGCTGGGCCAAGAGCTCGTAGAGGTGCGCACGCTCCTTCTCGTTCTTCGCCGCCTTGAAGGTCGGCGTGATGATCAGCTTCATCTCGCTCGCGGTGAGCATGCCGCACCGAGCCGCCAGCCACTCATCGGTGCCCTGGAAGAGGTCGGTGTGGATGCGGACCGAGGATGGTGCGCTGCCGGCGTTGGCGATCATTTCCATGGTGGTCACTCCGCTGCGTCGGGAAGGCGGCCGCGGTTCATCCGCTCGGCCTGCTGGCGGCTCTCGGCGAGGACAGCCGCGCCGTGGTGAGGGTCGAAGCCGTCGGCGATCGCCGGCTCGGGGACACGGCAGCGCGCGTTGAGGCCGGCGGCCATCTCCTCGGCGAGGAGCATGCGGACCTTCAGCGGCGGACCAGGCAGCGCCTGCCCGATCAGCTCGCCGTCGGCGTCAACGATCACCGGCTCGGAGGCGGACCGGACTGCGAACGGCGGGCGGAAATGGTGAGCGAGCCGGCTCATGGGCGCACCTCGGCAGCGTGAGAGATCAGGACATTGCCGCCGGCGATTGACCTGACCGGCTGGCTTTGGACCGGACTGATTGAGAGGATCAGCCAGGACCGAAGGAGTCGGACATGCGGCGAGGTCAAAAGACGAGCGCGGAGCAGGTGGTGCTGAAGCTGCGGCAGATCGAGGTGCAGACGGCCCAGGGCAAGAGTTTAGCGCTAGCGTGCAAGGAGGCGGAGATCTCCGAGCAGAGCTATTACCGCTGGCGCAAGGAGTACGGCGGTCTCCAAGTCGATCAGGCCAGGAAGATGAAGGACCTGGAGCGCGAGAACGCGCGGCTGCGGCGACTGGTAGCCGATCTATCCTTGGAGAAGCAGGTGTTGGCGGACGTCGCCGCGGGAAACTTGTAGCCCCCGAGCGACGCCGGCAGGCGGTCGATGGGATCCGGGAGAAGTACGGCCTCTCGGAACGTCACGCCTGCCGGATCGTCGGTCAGCACCGGGGCACGCAACGCTACGTGCCGACCGTGCTGGCCGACGAGGATGCGCTGACCCGCGCCATCATTGCCATGGCGTCCGAGTACGGGCGCTATGGCTACCGCCGCATCACCGCGCTGCTACAAGCGGACGGCTGGCAGGTGGGCAAGGATCGGGTTCAACGCATCTGGCGTCGCGAGGGGCTCAAGGTCCCACAGAAGCACCGACCGCGCAGCCGCCTGTGGCTGAACGATGGATCCAGCGTGCGGCTACGTCCGCTCCACCGCAATCACGTCTGGAGCTTCGACTTCGTCCAGGCGCGGACCCACGACGGACGCTCGCTCCGGGTCCTGACGCTGATCGACGAGCATAGCCGAGCTTGTCTGGCGCTGAAGGTGGCGCGACGCATCAACAGCGTCGGCGTGATCGAGACGCTGGCCGACGCCATGTGCCTGCACGGCATCCCGGAGCACATACGCTGCGATAATGGCCCTGAGATGATCTCCAAGGCGTTGCGCAAATGGGTCGCCAAAGCCGGAGCACAGATCCAGTACATTGCGCCGGGCTCGCCGTGGGAGAACGGGTACTGCGAGAGCTTCAATGGCAAGCTTCAGGATGAGTGCCTGAGACAAGAGATCTTCTACTCGCTGAAGGAGGCGCAGATCGTGATCGGTCTTTGGCAAACTACCTACAACCGCGTCCGGCCGCATTCGTCCCTGGGCTATCGGCCGCCCGCGCCTGTCAGCTTCCCGGATCTGGCCTTCCGGCTACCCATGGCAGCGGCCATGCAGTAGCCTCTCAATCGGCTCGGTCCAAAATACCGGTCAGGTCAAGGTCAGTGGCGACTGTTAGTTGCGGTAGGCTGGGCTTAGCTTTCGGTTTCCCGGGCTTGCTCCGCGGTGGCTTTTTCATATTGTGGTGATGTCCATCGGTTGAGTCGCATCTCCGAGGATGAACCGAGCCGGGCCGCTTCCACAAGCGCCCGGCTCGAACGTTTCGGCAGTACCCTTGACCCGACGGGCAATCCCGCCGAATAAGCCACCGTCCCGAGACGCGCGCGAGCAACCTGCCGCGCAGCCCGCAAGCCCCGCCCCCATGCGGGGCGCATGTCGGACCCCTGAAATGACCCAATCCTGGCCGCTCTCGCGGCAGCAGGTGCTCGATGCGTCGGGCCGCCCGCTGCTGGTGCCGCGCGCGTTCTTCTACGACGCCGGCACCACCAAGCCGCTGACCGTCTTCAGCGATGCCGCGCTGTCCGTGCCGCTGACGCAGCCGGTCGTCGCCGACGGCACCGGACGATTCCCGCGGGTGTACCTGCCGCAGGTGCTCTACCGCGAAGAGGTCCTGGGCCCCTACGGCGACCTGATCTGGAACGACGACGGGCTCGGCGAGGCCCCGGTGGTCGACACGACCGATCCGGTGGCGGACGTCGACCCCAACGCGCTCGCGCGGACCGGCGACGTGAAGTGGCGCCTCGACAATTCGATCCAGCCGGGCTGGGTGCGGATGAACCAGCGCACCGTCGGCGGCAGCGGCTCCGGCGCGACGGAGCTCGCCGACGCCTCGGCCCGGGCGCTCTTCATCTACCTGTGGTCGACCTTCGGGGATGGGATCGCCTCCGTCATCGGCGGGCGCGGCACGTCGGCCGCCGACGATTTCGCCGCCGGCAAGCAGATTGCCGTCCCGACGATGCAGGGCTTCGTGGCCGGCGGCCTGGACGACATGGGGTCGTCGCCCACGAACCGGCTCCAGGTGACGACCGACATCACCCTGACGGACGGATCGACGGCGGCACAGGTCGTGGACCCCGGGCGCCTTGCGCTGGGAATGTTCGTGACCGCGGTCGGGCTCTCGTCCGGCACGCGCGTCCTCGCGATCAACGGGACCAGCATCACGCTCTCGCAGGTTGCGGCCGCGGGCTCGACCGGCACCGTCTCCGCGCGGTTCTCGGCCTTCGGCGACGCGCAATCACCAGGCGCGACCGGCGGCGACATCGCCGAGGTGTTGGCCAACCCGAACCTTCCGGCCGCGCTGCCGAACGGGCATGTAACGGTGAACTACCCGCCATTCCAGACGCCAACCTTCGTTGATCTGGTCGGCGCGTCGCAGGGCGCCGGCGGCGTGGCAGTCAACGATCTCTGGCACAGCGTCAGAACGCCTACGGTTCAGCAGCCTTCGGCGGACTTCGACGTGTCAAACGCGAACCCGGGCGGCGGCGTGCCGATCTCGACGCTGCAGCCGACGCGCCTCGGCACCTACTACCTCAAGCTCTGAGCGCGCCATGCCATCGTTCATGAACACGCTCGGCGCGGTCTCGCGGCGGGGGCAGTGGCGGTTCCGGCATGTCTTCCGCAGCGCCGATCCGGCCGGGCGGCTCGACATCACCGATGCGGGGCTGATCGACTTCTTGGCCGCGTCCGACGTGGTGCTCACCGTGACGCCGCGCGCGCCGATGTGGCGCGAGTTGTGGTGCTGGTCGAGCATCGGGTGCTGCGCCAGCGATGCGCCGCCCGTCCTGTCGGCTTCTCTGTCCACCGGGACGCTCGTCGTCTCGAACCCCGGCCTCGTCGAGGCGCTCTTCCCGGCCGGCTCGCTGCTCGCGATCCCGCCCGGCCTCTACGACGTCCGCGTCTCGGTCACGATCGGGTTGGAGACGGCGGAGATCTTCGACGAGCCCATCGAATTCGCCTGACGCGCGCCTCGCGCACCGTTCTGCCCAACCCGCCCTCGCCGGCGGGTTTTTCTTTGCCCGGAGCCGCCATGCCCTCCTACCCGATCCGGCCATCCTTCCCGATCGACGTGCGCTCCACGCCGACGGTCGTGGTGACGCGCGAGGGCACGGCCTTCCGCTTCGACACCACCGGCGTCGGCGGCACCCCCGGACCCAGCCGCAGCCAGTTCTTCGGTGCGCTCGAGGCCCTGACGCCCGGAGCGACCGCGGTCCTGGCCGCCGCCGTGCCGTCCGATCCGGGCGACCCGATCAACCGGGCCTTCAACAGCACCGCCTTCGTCACCGCCGGATGCGCCCTTGCTGCCTTCGTCAAGGCGACGCTCGGCCTCTCCGACGCGCAGCTCGCGTCCGTCCTCGCCCAAGCCGCCGCGCTCCCGAACTGAGGCTCGCCCGATGCTCCGCAAGACCATTCTCGCGCTCGTCGCGTTCGCGACGCTGTGCGCGCATGCCGGCGCTCAGACCTACACGCTGCCCGAAATCGGCATGCAGAACTCCGGCCCGTGCCGGCAACTGTCGGTGCGGAGTTCGAACGCGCGCGCGATGGTGCCGATCGGCTGCCTGAACGCGACGACCAACATCTTCGACGCGGCGACCCAGCTGCCCGACTTCTCGATGGGGAACCTCGGCGTCCTGCCGGACACCGGGGTAGACGTCTCGCAGGCGATCGTCGCTGCGGTTGCGAAGCTGCCCTCGACGGGCGCCCGGCTGCGGCTGGCCTGCGGCGTCTACCTGCTGTCGTCGACCTCGGTCATCACGAACGCCTACCTGCACATCCAGGGCGGCGGCCAGAACTGCACGCGCCTGCGCACCACGGTCGGCTTCACGACCGGCGACGTGCTGAAGTTCACCGGCCTGAACTCGGGGATCTCGGACGTCGCCTTCGAGCACGTCGCGACCGACACCAACGCGGTCCGCACCTCCGGCTACACCGTCAACCTCGCCAACGGCTACGGCTACGTCCGCAACACCTCGATCCGGAACTGCTTCATCGGCGTGCGCATGGGCGCGCAGGCTGGCTGGAACTCCGTCGATCACCTGATGGTCCAGTATTGCGCGGACGGCGGCACCAACCCGGGTTCGGGCTGCGTGCTGGTCCAGAACGACGTGGTCGGTCCGGCGAACTGGATCAACCGCCTCATCTGCATGTCGAACTTCATCGACCCGGTGGCGTCGAACCGGCGCTATCCGACGTTCGCGATCAAGGGGGAGGACACGGGCGAGCTCGTCGTTACGGACTCGGACCTCATCAGCAATCGCACGAACCTGCTCCTGCAGCCATCGAACGCACCGTTCCTGTTCTCCGGCGGCACCGGCTATCGCGTCGGCGACGTGCTCACGGTCACCGGCGGCACGCTCGCGTCCGGCTTCAGTGCCATGCAGATCACCGTCACGGCGGTGAACGGCAGCGGCCTGATCACGGCTTGGACCGTCACGAACCCCGGCGGGTACACGGTGCTCCCAGCGCTGCCCGTCCAGGTCAACAGCGGTGGCGCGAGCTACACCCGGGGCGACACCCTAACGCTGGTCGGCGGAACGGTCGGCTCTGGCAGCGTGGCGTTGCAGCTGACCAACACCAGCGCGGCGAACGGACCAATCACGGCCGTCGCCCCTGCCGGGTGCTGCTCCTACACCGTCCAGTCGAACTACACGGCAGCGCCGCCGAACCCGACCTCCGTCACAGGCGGAACCGGGACCGGCGCCACGTTCGCTATCGGCAACACCACAGGTGGGACGGGCTCGGGAGCGGCCTTCGTGGTGCGCGGGCAGACCGTCCAGGCGACGCGGGTCAACTCGACCTACATGGATTCGGCACAGCGCGACAACGGATCGATCACGCCCGTCGGCTCCGGCTACGTCTTCGACACCGGGATCTACAATTCCTGGATCACCAATACGAATGCCAGCGACGGCACGCTCAACACGAACGGCTTCATCATCAACGGGTCGGGCGCCGCGAAGCTGACCGGCATCACCAGCCCCGTGATGAACACGCGGTGGTCCGGTGGCCTGATCGTCTCGACCACCGGCCAGGGCACCAGTCTGAACGGCAGCGGCTTCGTCTGCGCCGACGCCTCGCCGATCGATACCTCGGTGACGGGCGCGATGGTCTCGGGTTGGGCCGTCGGTATCGATCTGGGTCCCGGCTGCGGGCACTTCACGATCGGCGACAACGGGATCGGCGCCTACTCGCCGTTCAACGTCGCGACCTCGGCCCGCACCAACGGGATCGGCTTCCGTGCGCAGGGCGGCGCCGGCAACTTCATCGCCGCTCACGACAACCGCTTCTTCGGGAACACCGTGGCGGCAGTCGGCTTCAACGCCACCGGCCGCAACAACGTCGTCCACGACAACCCGGGCTACAACCCGGTCGGGCCGTCGAACGTCACGGTCGCGGCGTCGCCGATGCCTCTACCGGCCGGCCCGACGACGACGACGTACTTCGTCCAGGGCGGAGCGTCCGTCATCGTGCGGGACGAGACGAACAGCATCACGTTCGGCACGGGCGGCGGGCAGTTCACGGTTCCCGCGGGCGCGATCTACCAGCTGACCTACAGCACCGCGCCGACCGTCTCGAAGATGATCCATTGAGGCGCGCCATGATCCGAACCGCCCTCGCCGCGGCCGCGATGCTTGCGCTCGCTCTGCCTGCCTCGGCCGCCTCGACGAGCTGCATTCGCCCGGCCGCCAATCCGACCGGAGCGGGCGCCGCCGGCACGCCGGTCGCGCCCGGCGACAATCGCGTCACGCCGGGCCCGACGCAGGGACCGGACTGGCTGCAGCTCTGCGACGGGGCCACGAACATCGGCCCCTTCGAGGTCGTGGATGCCGACGGCAAGGTCGTCGCCACGATCAGCGGTCGCGCGGTCCAGGCCCTTCGGGACCAGGGCTCGCGCTAGACCGGCCCCGTCCCTGACGTGCCCCCCATCCTGGCCGCCCTGTGCGGCCTTTTTCTATTGCAGGGATGCCCGCACATGGCCCTCGACATCGACCGCGTGGCGTTCTTCGACGCCGTGCGCCGGCAGCCGTTCGCCGGCCACCTCACGGCCGACCAGGTCGCCGGCATGGAAGCGATCCTCGACGCCTGCCCGGCCGACCTCGGCGTCGAGAAGCCGGCCTATTGCCTCGCGACCACGTTCCACGAGACGGCGCGCACCATGCGCCCGATCGAGGAGTTCGGCCGCGGCAAGGGCAAGGCCTACGGCCCGACCGGTTTCTGGGGGCGGGGCTACGTCCAGCTGACCTGGGAGGCGAACTACGCCAAGGCGACGGCGCGGCTTCGCGCGCTCGGGATCCTGAAGGCGGGCGAGGACCTGGTGAAGACGCCGGCGCTCGCGATGCGCCCCGACGTGGCGGCGGCCATCCTGTTCTACGGGATGATCGAGGGGTGGTTCACCGGCAAGAAGCTCGGTGACTACTTCGGGCCCGGCCGGGCCGACGCCGTCGGCGCCCGGCGCATCATCAACGGCACCGACTGCGACAAGCTGATCGCCGGCTACCACGCGCAATTCCGCGTCGCCCTGATGTCGTCGGTGCGGATCCCGGAAGTCGCTCCGCCGCCGAAGGTGCCCGATCCCCTCGCGCCGATCACCGCCGCGAAGCCCGCCCCGACCACCATCAAGCCCGCCCTCACCGGCGGGCTTTCTTCTGCGCCCAGCCCCGCCCCGGGCTTCTGGTCGCGCGTGCACGCCCTGCTCTCTCGCCCGAAGGCTGCCTAACCATGAATATGCTCCAGCGCATCAACGCGCGCCTGGTGGGCGTTCGGCTCTACCTGCTCGCGATCCTGTTCTCCCTGCCGGACATCCTGAACGCCGTCGTGGGCTTCGACTGGTCGTCGGTCCTGCCGCCGGGATACGAGGGCTATGGCGCGCGGATCGGATCGGTGCTCGCGCTCGCCCGTCTCGCCCTGCCGCCCGTCCTGAAGAATATCCGCGACGCGGCGCGTCCGATGGGACCGCGCCCGGGTGACGGACCGGACGGGGGACCGCGCTGATGGGCTTCCTCGCGCTGATCGGCGGCGGCCTGCTCAAGTTCTTTGGCTCAGGCTTCGCCTCCGCCGTCCTCGCCTATCTCAGCAAGCGCCAGGACACCGCCGTTCTGACCAACGGCCAGAACGTCACCGCCGACACGGCGGTCGCGACCGGGCAGCTCTCCGCCTACATCGAGGAGCGCAAGGTGATCGCCGCCGAGCGCGCGGCGCAACGCCTCTCGCTCTGGTCGGCCTGGATGATCCCGACGGCGTTCGGGCTCTGCATGCTCCACTTCGGCGCGATCGTCCTCGACTCGACCTTCCTGTTCAACTGGCAGGTGGCGAAGCTCCCGGCGCCCTACGACGCGATGGAGCAGATGATCGTCGCGTCGGTGATCGGCGTCGCCGGCGTCCAGGCCACCGTCGGGCGCATCTTCTCGAAGCGGTAGCGCTTCACCCTCCCCCGCAGGAGGGGGAGGGATCATCCGGGGGCACCGATGTCCGACGAGAAACCGCGGCGCACCCGCCGGCCTGCCGTATCGCGACCCGGGCTCGACCTGATCGGACAAGGCGTCGCCTCTCGCGTGCCGACGCCCATCCCTCCCGGCCTCGGGGAAGGCCTTCTCGAACACGCCCAAGCGCCGAGGAGCGCGCCTGCCATGACCGTCGTCCGTGAAGGTGGCGTCGATGCCAACCCCGAGATGCGGATCCTGATCGCGCTGGCGCGCATCGAGGAGCGCCAGAACTCGATGCTCGATGCCAACAAGGCCGCGCAGTCGGCGGCCGAGGCGCGGCACACCAACGTCATCCAGGCGATCGCCACGTTCGTCCCGTGGTCGGAGATCGACAAGGACAACCGGGCGATCCACGAGCGGATCGACGGCGTCGAGAAGCGCCTGGACACGATGGACAAGCGGGTGTGGGGCGCCGTCACGGCGGCAGTCGGCGCCTTCGGGTCCGTGATCCTGACGAAGGTCGGGCTGCTGCACTGACCTCGCGTTGACATCCGTCAACACCCTCGTGCGCCCTGGCTTCGGCTGGGGCGCCTTTTCTACGTTCACCGCCGGCCACCTCTGGATGGCGGCTTTGTGTGGCGCGATCGTCATGCTGGTGGTGGTGATCCTGAAGCATCTAGCCGCGCGGCGCGACCCGGCACCCGATGCGGTAAATTCGACGCCACATCTTCAGAAACGGATCTAGCCAATTCGATCTGAATCATTATACAGTAAACGGACTTATAAGGGCTTGGTCTGACTTGGAGAAGCGCTACGAATGCCTGACGAACAGATCTTGCCGAATCTAAACGAACGACATGTCTTTACGATGCCTGACCGTATTGTTGCGTCGGCATGGCTGGGGCATATCCCCTTTTCCAAATGGTTAGTCGGTATTCATCAACCGTCTATCACAGTCGAGTTGGGCGTCCACAATGGTGCATCTCTCTGTGCCATGGCCGAGGCGGCGAACGATGTTGGGCATGCTGGGGCATTTTTCGGCGTCGATCACTGGATCGGCGATGCACATGCCGGCTCTCATACCATAGACACCTACTGGAACCTCAAAGCATACGTGGCAGCACGGCCACTCGACGCCCTAAATCTCATGCGCATGAGCTTCGATGACGCATTGCCGCATTTTGATGATGGCAGCGTTGATCTGCTGCATATTGACGGCCTTCACACCTATGAGGCCGTGAGGCACGATTTAGAAACCTGGCTGCTAAAGTTAAGCCGTAGAGGAATCGTGCTATTCCATGATATTCGGGTGCTTGATAATAACTTTGGCGTCTGGCAACTTTGGAACGAAGTTTCTCAAAGATATCCATCGTTCGACTTCGACCACTCCTACGGATTAGGCGTAATCTATGTCGGCTCCGATCCAATGCTGCCCTGGATGGATCAATTGTTCGGAGGCCGTATCGAACCACATGGACAGTTGATCCGTGATTACTTCGCTCGCCTTGGCGGGGCAATCGTTAGAGAACAAGAATACCTCGCCCGCGGGGCAGAACTTTTGGACCTCAGACAGCAGTTAGATGCATCTCGCGCTCAAGCACACGACTTTCACTTGAGCAACCTCGCCAACAACCAAGCCATTGCAGCGATCGAGTCGTTCGTCAGCTCGAGCGAGGGCAAGATCCAGTCGCTTCGGAGGGACAACGAGACCCTGCGATCCGCACTTGCCGGCGCACAAGTGGACCAGGCAGACCTGAACGTTATCAAGGCCGAGCTTGCTGCCGTGAACGCCGCATCTCTGAATTACAAGGAAGAACTAAATGCTGTTCGAGCGGATCGCGATGCCGCTCACGCAGATCGCGATGCCGCTTGCGCGGATCGCAATGCGATCATCGCTGAGCGTAACTCAATTTTATTGGAGAGCGACACGTCTATTCTGAGACGCCAGGAACTTGAAGCTGAATTGAAGACTGCATGGTCGGACATAGAGAGAGAGAGAGAGAGCTATACGGCACTGCTGCAATGGAGCGTTTCTTTCCACGATTCAACGGCAGCATCATTAAGTTGGAAGCTGACGCGGCCGCTCCGTTTGTTGAAGATCGGGCGCCCTAAGCGCCCTGGACCGCCTCCAGATGGACTCTAGCGATTAGATCGGCGCTTGGATTGCGAAACGTTAATGCTTGCCGGCTCGCTGACGCAGATTCTGAGGATGATCCAGCCAACGGCAACCTTCGTATGTCATTGGCCCAAGCCGGCGTATGAGCATCGTACCGACATTCACATCGGCCGAGCGACTTCCTCCAGATCCCTTCAGCTCACCCGGCACCCGCCGCGGCGGGCGTTACGTGTGCTTCAACCTTCAGTGCCGATCCTTCAACATAGGTCGACAGCCCTACGGCACATTTCGTGCGAGCCGGGCAATCGGAGCTCCCCTGCTCCGTTTTATTCCAGACTATGCCCGGCCGCCATTATGGCGCGCCGGGCTTTTTCGTGCGCTGTCGTTTCGTTAGCATGTGGATCGCGTAGGCGTGTCGCGCGAGGCACTTCCGCCCCACGCTCATTCCTACCCGAGCCAAACTCAGCCCGCCCGGCATACGCCGCGGCGAGCTTTTCGCGTTCCGGCGCTTCAGTACCGTCACTCGCTATGCGAGTTCCTGTGGCCTACCCACTCGGCGGCGATCTTCCGAGCAATCTTCATCTCGCGCCCGTCCGCCGATTTTGATGCTACGATGTAAACGAAATCTGGCCCCTCGGCCTCAGCGCATTTATCATCCTCTTCCCAGAGCCGCGCCAATACTGCTTTGTCTTCATCACGTTGCGGATCAAAGTTATGAATGATGTTTTCTAGAACCAAATTTGCGATATTTCCAGCATAAGAGTACACTTTCGTTTCAGGTGAAATACTCATGAGCAATGGAAGTATTTCATTTGATCTCACCGACTCGGTGGGATCATTTGCGATCCACCACTCGGCGGGGTAGGTCTGCTGCCGAACCTTAACCGAGTTGTCGCGGTAGTCGCGTCGTAAATGGTCCGGGATCGTTGCAAGGAAGTCTGTCACGATCTTGATGCGCTGCTCAGACCACTGAAAACGTTTCGGTCCAACGAACTCATTAGCGACGAAGTATCCACCGGGCTTTAGCGCCGTAAAGATTTGCGCGAACACCCATTCGAGATCATGAATGTGGTGCAGCGACATGTTCATGTGCACCACGTCAGCCGAGTTGGGTTCAAACTCGGGGAGGTCCATTGCCGAAATGGCGAACTTCGCGCGATCCGCGACACCTGCACCGAGGGCAAGCTCATTGGCGACCTGTATTGCCCCAGAGGAAGGATCCATACCGAGTATCTCGTCGACAGAGCCGTGCTGCAGGAGGGCGATCTCGGCATGACCAGGACCGCATCCGAGGCTAAGCCATTTACCGCCGGTCGGGACGCCTAGGGCGCGGAACACCTCCGGAGCCCACCAGCTCTCCGGTACGTGGCCGAATACCTTGGGCCACACTCTGTCTTGTAGAAGCCAGAGAACGTCGAGCCAGCCATGCGGCGGTAGGCTCAGGTTCTCGCGCGCGCGCGCGCCCCAGACGTCAGACGGGTCGATCGGGTCCGCGGCAAGAGTGGTCGAGGCTTCCTGCTGCTCCATGTATCTTGTGTGTCCGACTCGCCCTTGAGCCAAACCGTAGTTAAGGTAGTGCAGCAAAGGATTGCCGCCTGACTCCCGCACATCCGGATTAGCGGCGAGGTATCCCGCAACATTGAAGCCTGGGCTTGGATCACGCCCCTCTCTCCATCCCAGATCCATAAAGTGCTGAAGAGGGTCGACACCTGCCTCTCGGATGTCCGGATACCGGTCGAGATAATAGACCTGATCGAAGCCGGGGAACTGTTCTTTAGTAAGCCATTCGATCGGCCAAGTCTGGTTTGAGTCCAGTCGCATCTCAAGCCCCTCGTTTACCGATTATTGATCTGCGATTTTGGATTTGAATGCAAGGCCGAGGCCTTGGGCCCGCGCTGCCGTACGCGCTACATCAGCCGTCTTCGTGATGAGCGCCCCGCGAGACATCTCAGCCCGCCCGGCACCAGCTGCGGCGGGCTTTTTCGTGTGCGCAGCTTACCGCGCGGCCTGCCACGCCGGCGCGTTCACAGGCCGCCCAGGCCGGTCCCGCCGGTAGGTCTGATTCCCGTACCGGATCAAGGTGTCGCCGATCGCCTCGACACGGCGGGCGTTGATCATCAGGCCGCCGCAGTAATCGACCCGGACCACGCCAACGGTCGGGTGCACGCCGAATAGGTCCGTAGCCATCCAGCAAAGGGCGATGGCGTCTTCACCGAACCGGTCGAGGAAGTCGATCGCTGCCTCGCGCATCTCCTGCCATCGCTGCGCCGAGAAGCCGGGACAGGGGGGCACCGTGGGCTTCATGGCCTCGAGCGTGTCGCGCCAAGCCTGGACGTCGGCGAGCGTGGGTCGGATCGGTGCGGGTGATGCCATGGGTCTCGCCGGATGTGGGCCGGCGGGGATAGGGGCCCGGGCGGGGTGGCGCAACGCGGCTGTCGGCCGCCGACCTAGCCCGGGCCGAGCACCTTCAGCAGCTCGTGCCCGCTGTCGGTCAGGAACCACGCCCGCTCGTCTCGCCGGCGTCCGGGGTACTGCGCCGGCCGGACACCGATGTAGCCGAGCACGACCAGCGCGCGCATCGATTTTGGGTGCGCGGAGAGGCGCAGGCCGAGGGGGTTCATCGCGGCGGCGCGCAGAGCTTCGAGAGCACGCCCGCGGACGGCTGGGTCATTCGCCACGCTCGACCCGGTCAGTCAGCGCCCGCGCGGCGATCTGGGCGACCGCGACGCTTTCCTCGTGCGCAGGCGCTTGGTGTTCATCCGACGCTCGGGCTCGGCGCACACGTAGACGTAGAAGATCACCCGCCCGGCCCGGTCGACGACCTGGATCGATTCCTCGGTGGCCTTGATGCGCAACGGTAGGGCGAACCGGAGCGTCTCGCTCAATGCCCGGTGCTCTCGTTCTTCTGCCGAGCGAGGAGGGTCAGCAGGTCGACGAGGTCGTCAGCCACTTCCATGTCGAGGCCGGTCTGAGGCACGCCGTTGACGCGAGCCGGCTCGCCGGTCGCGATATCGTAGACCGTCCAGACCTCGTCGTCCTTCCGCATGTCGAAGAGCTGAGCCGGCGTGTTGCTGTTCGCGGGATCGCTCACGACGCCACCGGCCGCGCCAGCAGGATCGCGGTGCGCACGGCCTTGGCCTTCTGCGCAGGGCTCGCGTGATCATCCGAGACGACGAGGGTCGCGAAGTTGCTCGCCTTGACCGCCGCGTCGATGTCGATTCGGTAGCCCTCTGCGATTGGGAATGGGCCCATGTCCGGCGCCGCAAGGTACGCGTCGACAGCGACGTTCACCTCGTCGTCTGTGACAGCCTTAATTTTGAAAAGTTCGCCGGTCGTGGGGTCTGCCATGGGGCGATCCTGGCGGCCGCTGAGTGCAAGCGCAACGGGCGTAACGAAGCGTTGGGAAGGAATATCCGATTTCCCGGTCTGCTTACCATGTGCTTACCGATCATCATTTCCGGTAAGCAAGCAGAGGGCTAAGTGTTGGTGCCGCTTGAGGGATTCGAACCCCCGACCCCCTCATTACGAATGAGGTGCTCTACCAGCTGAGCTAAAGCGGCATCCGTCCGCGGTCGCAGGGTGCGATCGCCGAGGCCACGGTGCATAGCCGTCCGGTCTGCCGTTGGCAAGGCGGCACCGTTCGCGGAGCCGGCTGCGATGCAGGCGGGACACGGCGGCGCGGGGAAGGGTCGGGGGCGGGCTTCGCGTCCTTGACGGGGGCGGATCCGGCGGGAAGGGTCCCACCGCACCGGGCGCGCCGGTCGCGGGAACATCGCCATGTCGCTGATCGCACGCCTGCGGGCCTATGCCGCTGAGGCCCTCGGGGTCGCCGCGCACGAGACGCCGGGCGACGACACCCACCTGGCCGCCACCGCGCTCCTCGTCCACGTGGCCCGGGCCGACGGCATCCTCGCGCCGGCGGAATCGGAGCGCCTCGCCCGGCTGGTGCGCGGGCGCTACGCCGAGAGCGCCGAGGCCGCCGACGCCTTGATCGCCCGGGCCGCCGCCTTCGATTCCGAGACCCGCGACGTGGCGAGCCTCGTCGAGATGCTGCCGCACGAGGCCGATGCCGGCGAGCGCGGGCGCATCCTGGGGATGGCGTGGTCGGTCGCCGCCGCCGACGGCCACGTCGACGAGTTCGAGGAGGCGCTGGTCTGGCGGCTCGGCAAGCTCCTCGGCTTCGACGAGGGCGGGATCGCGCGGGCGCGCGGCGAGAGCATCCCCGGCATCGCCGCCGATCCGGCCTGAGCGGCGGCGATCGATGATCGCGAGCCTGACCCTGATCCTGCTGGCGCAGCTCCTCGGCGAGGTGCTTGCCCGCAGCGCCGGGCTGCCCCTCCCCGGCCCGGTCCTCGGCATGGCCCTGATGCTGGGCTTCCTGGTGCTGCGCGACCGGCGCGCGCTGCACCTGGCACGGGTCCTGCCGAAGCCGCTGACCGACGGGACGCTGGAGAACACGGCCCGCGGGCTGCTCGCGAACCTGTCGCTGATGTTCGTTCCGGCCGGCGCCGGAATCGTCGGGCGCCTCGACGTGGTGCAGGCACAGGGGCTTCGCCTCGCGATCGTGGTCGTGGTCTCGACCGCGGCGGCGCTCGTCGCCACGGTTCTGGTGTTCCTCTGGGTCGCGCGGCTGACGGCGCGGGTCGGGGGCGACCGGTGAGCGGCGAGTTCGCGGTCTGGGTCTACCTCGCGCGCACGCCGCTGCTGTGGCTGACGGTGACGCTGGCCGCCTACCTCGTGGCGGACCGGATCTCGGCCGCGAGCGGGCGCCACCCGGTGGCGAACCCGGTGCTCATCGCCATCGCGATCACCGGCACGGTGCTGACCCTGACCGGCACGCCCTACGCCACCTACTTCGACGGCGCGCAGTTCGTCCACTTCCTGCTCGGGCCGGCGACGGTGGTGCTGGCGATGCCGCTCTACGAGCACCGCGCCACGGTGATGCGGGCGCTCCTGCCCATGCTCGCCGCCCTCGTCGCCGGCTGCACGGTGGCGCTCGGCAGCGCGATCGTGCTGGCGCGCCTCCTCGGCATCCCGGAGCCCGTCATCGTCTCGCTCAGCCCGAAATCGGTCACGTCGGGGGTGGCGATGGGCATCTCAGAAGCGCTCGGCGGCGACCCGACGCTGACGGCGGTGCTGGTGATGCTGACCGGCATCACCGGCGCGATCCTGGTGACGCCGCTGATGCAGGCCTTGGGTATCCGCGACATGCGCGCCCGCGGTTTCGCGGTCGGGCTCGCCGCCCACGGCGTCGGCACCGCGCGGGCGTTCCAGGTGAGCGAGGTCGCCGGCACCTTCGCCGGCATCGCCATGGGGTTGAACGCCTTCCTCACCGCGATCTTCGTGCCGCTGGCGCTGCGGATCCTGTCCTGAGAGCGCGCCGTCACGCGCCGAGGCGGTCGGCCACCGCCTCGGCCAGGGACAGGCTGGCGGTCAGGCCCGGGCTCTCGATTCCGAACAGGTGAACGAGGCCCGGCAGGCCGTGCTCGGCCGGCCCGTCGATCACGAAGTCGGCGGCCGGCTCGCCCGGGCCGGTGAGCTTCGGGCGGATGCCGGCGTAATCGGGGACCAGCGCGCCGTCGGGCAGGCCGGGCCAGTAGCGCCGGATCGCCGCGTAGAAGGCGTCGCCGCGCGCCGGATCGACCCGGTAGTCGACCGCCTCGATCCACTCGACGTCGGGGCCGAAGCGCATCCGCCCGGCGAGATCGAGGGTGAGATGGGTGCCGAGGCCGCCCTCGACCGGTGCCGGATAGATCAGCCGGGAGAACGCGGGCTTTCCCGTGAAGCCGAAGTAGTTGCCGCGCGCCAGCACGCGGCGCGGCACCCGCTCGGCCGGGTAGCCCCCGGTCTGCGCGGCCAGGGCCTGTGCGTCGAGGCTCGCCGCGTTGACCACCGCGTCGCACGGATAGTCGCCGGGGCTCGCACCGCCGAACGCCGCCGCCCAGCGTCCGTCGCGGCGCCCCAGGCCGGTGACGGGGGTGTGCAGGGCGATCGCGCCGCCGCGATCCTCGAGATCGCCCTGCAGCGCCAGCATCAGGCCGTGGCTGTCGACGATTCCCGTCCGCGGCGACAGAAGCGCTGCGGTGCAGGCGAGGTTCGGCTCCAGGCGTCGGGCCTGGGCGGCGTCGAGCAGATCGAGTCCTTCGACGCCGTTGGCGACGCCGCGATCCCGGATCGCGGCGATCGTCTCCGCTTCGGCCTCCGTCGTGGCGACGATGAGCTTGCCGCAGGCGCGGTGGGCGATGCCGTGGCTTTCGCAGAGCGCGTAGAGCCGGCGCGCGCCGTCAACGCAGTGCTTCGCCCGCAGGGAGCCCGCCGGATAGTACATCCCGCCGTGGATCACCTCGGAGTTGCGCGCGGACACGCCGGTGCCGATCGCCTCCGCCGCCTCCGCGACGACGACCTCGTGCCCCCGCAGCGCCAGGGCGCGCGCAGTCGCGAGGCCGACGACGCCCGCACCGACGACCAGGACTTCCATGATGCGATCCTCCGCCGCCCGTTCTCGGCGAGGTCGCCGGACCGGTAAAGGCCCGGTGCCTCGTCGAGGGCGTCGCACCGGGCGGCAGCACGAGATATACAACTAGAAAGTGTATAGCGATTCGCGCGAGTGGCGGACGATTTAGGGTTCACCTAAGGGTTTGTCGCCGTGAGCGAAATTGGCGACCCGAGCGCGCTGCGTGCGTGCATTTGCAACCCGCTTGAGCGCGTTAATCAATTCTAAGTAGATTTAACGCACTGAATGGGTCGCGCATAAGTTGTGTTTTGAGCGCGCAGGCGCATAATCGTTCGGCAGCGGCTCCTCCCGCCGCGTCCCTCTAGAGCGATCGACCGCTGAAGCATCCTGGTTTCGACGACTTCGCGCCCCGGCGCACCCACCAGATTGAATTCGGAAGGACACGACCGTGCAGACCACCTCAGACCCCATCGATCTCGCCGCGAAGATCCTCGCCGCCTACGTCGCCCGAAACTCGGTGCCGGCCGCCGGCTTGCCGGACCTCATCCGGACGGTGCACGGCTCGATCACCGGCCTGCAGACGCCGCCGAAGCCGGTGCTCGCCCGGCCGACCGACGCCCAGATCCGCGCCTCGATCCGCCAGGATTCGATCATCAGCTTCGAGGACGGCAAGCCCTACAAGGCGTTGCGCCGGCACCTGACGCTCCGCGGCCTGTCGCCGGAGGCCTACCGCAGCAAGTGGGGCCTCCCGATCGACTACCCCCTGGTCTCGGCGAGCTACAGCGCCCGCCGCTCGGTGATCTCCCGGACCATCGGCCAGAACCAGCGCCTGCGGCTGCAGCAGGCGGCGGAGTGATCCGCTGAACCTCGACCGCCCTCGCGTCCGACGTCGGCGCCGAGGGCGCATGGATGGGCCGAACCGGATCGGGCTGCCGCGGCGACCGCCGTGCGGGCCCGATCCGATGCCATCCCCGGGATCCGACGATCCCGGCCGGGCGCCGTCGCGGCGATGCGCGGGCTCGCCTGTCAGATCGCGCGCATCTCGCCCGCTGACAGCCGGATCGCCTTCGCCATGCGGCTCGACAGCGACCCGACCACGACGACCTCGTCGCTCCCATCGGCCTGCGCGCGCACGATCTCCAACGCCTCGTCCGGGCGTCGCGCCATCACCGCGTAGACCGAAGCCGGCACCGTGCTTGTGGCCGCGTCCGCGGTCACCGCGACGAGGAAGGTGGTGTAGCGCCGTCCGATACGCTTCGGCATGATCGGTCGAGCCTTTCACGCGCCCGCCCTCGCGCCGAGCCGCAAAGCGTGCCACGAGGGACCGGAAGCGGCGCGTCGACGGTCGGGCGCCGAGGGGTATCGCCGCGATGCTGGGATGGTTCCGGGCGCTGATGCCGCGCGAGGATCGGTTCTTCGATCTGTTCGCGCGCCACGCCGAGACGTTGGTCGCCGGAGCCGACGCCCTTCACGGCCTGCTCCAGGGCGGCGATGCCGTGCCGGAGTTCGGCCGCACGATCGTGGCGCGCGAGGCGGAGGCCGACGCGATCACCGGCGAGGTGCTGCTCGCGGTGCGCCGCAGCTTCATCACCCCGTTCGACCGCGGCGACATCAAGGACCTGATCCAGTCGATGGACGACGCCATCGACCAGATGCAGAAGACCGTGAAGACCATCGAACTCTACGAGATCCGCACCTTCGAGCCGCTGATGCGCGAGATGGGCGACACGGTGGTGCAGGCGGCCCGCCTCACCGCCGAGGCCGTCCCGCTGCTGAGCGCGATCGGCACCCACGCCACGCGGCTCTCCGCCCTCACCGAGGAGATCACCCGCGTCGAGGGCCGCTCCGACGAGCTGCACGACCAGGGCCTCAAGGCGCTGTACCAGGCCCACGGCCACACCGACCCGATGCGCTACCTGATCGGACGCGAGATCTACGGCAGCCTCGAGAGCGTGGTCGACCGGTTCGAGGATGTCGCCAACGAGATCAGCGGCATCGTCATCGAGAACGTCTGAGGATGACGATCACCGCGCTCGCGCTGCCCTGGCTCGTCGGACTGATCGCCGTCGCGCTGGTCTTCGACTTCCTTAACGGCCTGCACGATGCGGCCAACTCGATCGCCACCATCGTCTCGACGCGGGTGCTGCGGCCGCGCTACGCCGTGATCTGGGCGGCGTTCTTCAACTTCATCGCCTTCCTGTTCTTCGGCCTCCACGTGGCGCAGACGCTCGGGACCGGCATCGTCGACGCCAGCATCGTTGACGCGCCGGTGATTTTCGCCGCGCTGATCGGCGCGATCGCCTGGAACGTCGCCACCTGGGTGCTCGGCATCCCGTCGAGCTCCTCGCACGCCCTCGTCGGCGGTCTCGTCGGCGCGGGCCTCGCCAAGGCCGGGCCGCCGGTGATCGTGTGGGCCGGCCTCGGCAAGACCATCGCCGCGATCGTTCTGTCGCCGCTGCTCGGTTTCCTGCTGGCGCTGCTGCTGGTGCTCGCTGTCTCCTGGAGCTTCGTGCGCGCGACGCCGTTCGCGGTCGACCGCACATTCCGGGTGATGCAGTTCCTCTCCGCCTCGCTCTACTCCCTCGGGCACGGCGGCAACGACGCCCAGAAGACCATGGGCATCATCGCGGTGCTGCTCTACTCGCAGGGGCTGCTCGGATCCGAGTTCTATATCCCGCTCTGGGTCGTGCTCGCCTGCCAGGGCGCGATGGCGCTCGGCACGCTGCTCGGCGGCTGGCGCATCGTCCACACCATGGGCTCGCGCATCACCCGCCTGAACCCGATGCAGGGGTTCTGCGCCGAGACCGGCGGGGCGATCACGCTGTTTGCCGCGACCTGGCTCGGCGTTCCGGTCTCGACCACCCACACCATCACCGGCGCCATCGTCGGCGTCGGTGCCGCTCGCCGCACCTCCGCGGTGCGCTGGGGCGTGGCCGGCAACATCGTCATCGCCTGGGTGCTGACGATGCCCGCCGCCGCACTGATCGCGGCGGGGTGCTACGCGCTCGTCGGGCTGTTCGCCTGACCCGCCGTCGGGGTCGCCGCGCGAGCCTGCCCCGATTCGCACATTCCGGCTGACGGAGCGCACCCTGGCCCCGGTGCACGCTCCCGCGCCGAGCCGGATCCTTCGCCGGCCTGAGAGCGCCGGTGCGTCCCGCCGAGGCGGCGCACCGGCGCGGCGCGCTTCAGGCGAGATGGCGCCCTTCCGCCATGCCGAACTGCAGGTAGTGGTGGAGCGGATCCATGCCGAGAGCCGCCACGTCCGGGTTCGCGGCGAGGTAGGCGTCGGTGTGGAAGGCCGTGCTCGGGTCGCGTCCCGCGAACCAGCCGGTCTGCTCGTAGTGCAGCAGCGGATTGGTCCCGGAGGCGGCGACGTCGGGGTTGGCGGCGAGGTAGTCGTCGGTCGAGAAGTAGGCGTTCGGGTCGCGGCCCTCATGCGCGCCGGTGGTGAGGTAGTGCGTGAAGGCGAACGAATCCGCCGACCCGCTCTGCGACCGTGCGGCGGCCGCCACGTCGAGGTTGTGGGCGAGATAGTAGGTCGCGTCGAAGTCGCCGTAGAGATGGTCGCCCGTGCCGTTGGCGATGGTCAGCCCGGGGAACGCGGCGCGGCCCTCCGCCTGTCCGGTCGCGAGGTAGTGCTTGAGCGGATCGATCTTCGCGGCGGCCACGTCCGGGTTCGCGGCTAGGTAGGCCTCGGCCGAGAAGTCGGCGCCGGGGCTGCGACCGTCCAGCCACCCGCGCACGTCGTAATGCGTCAGCGGGTTCACGCCGGCGGGACCGAGCTTCGGATTGGCCGCGAGGTAGGCGTTGGTCGAGAAGGAGGCGTTCGGGTCGCGGCCCTCGTGCCATCCGTACTGCGCGTAGTGCGTGTCCGGATCGATGTGGGCGCGCCAGACGTCGAGGTTGTGCGCGTCGTAGTACAGGTCGTCGACCAGGGGCGACCCGTCCTTCTCCCGCACGGTCCCGTCGGTGAAGGCGATGGTGGCGACGCCGGTGAGGTCGGTGACGGTGCCGTTCGGCGCCGTCATCAGGTCGTGACCGTCGCGGAAGTCGAAATGCGCCTCGGTCAGCGCGAATCCGAAGCTCAGCGACGACGGGATCGCCGCCTTGGCGACGTTCAGCGTCAGCGTGGTCTGGCTGGTGTTGCCGGCCGCATCCGCCACCGTCTCGGTGTACACCGCGTGCCCGACCTTCGTCGGCTGGTAGCTGTAGCTGCCGTCGGCCGAGACGGTGAGCGTGCCGCTCGGGTCGTAGGCCTGGACCGTGCCCGAGGCCGGGACGACGTGGGACGGCCCGTTGCCGAACTGCACCGCCACCAGGTGGAGCCTGGCGGCACCGGTGTCGTTGGCCAGCACGTTGCCGGCGAGCGCCGCCGCGAAGGTGCCGGAGGCGGTGTCGGCCTTCAGGGTCGGAGCGACGTGATCCAGCACGAAGCCGAGGGACCCGGCGACGGAAGCGTTGCCGGCGGCATCGGTCTGCACGACGGAGACGGTGTGGGCGCCGTCCTTGAGCGTGCTCGGGTTGTAGGCGGCGACCGCGCTGCCGTCGACGACATAGCTCAGCTTGCCGCCGGCCTCGGCCGGCGTGACCTTGAGGGTCGCGTCGGCGGTGATCCGATCGGTCGAGGAGAAGCCGGTATCGTGGGCGAGCGCGATCGTCGGCGCAACCGGCGCGGTGTGGTCGAGGGTGAAGCCGACCGTGCGGGCGGCGGAGACGTTTGCGGCGGCGTCCGACTGGGTCACCGAGACCGTATGGGCGCCGTCCTTCAGCGTGCTCGGGTCGTAGGCCCCGACCGCGCTGCCGTCGACGACGTAGCCCAGCTTGCCGCCGGTCTCCGCCGCCTTCACGGTGAGCGATGCGTCCGAGGTGATCCGGTCGCTCGCCGATGCGCCGGTGTCGTGGGCGAGCGCGAGCCCGGGCGTGCCCGGCGCGGCACGGTCCAGGACGAGGCCGACACGTGCGGAGCCCGCGGCGACGCCGAGATAGGTTTCCGTCGCCGTCAACGTGTGGACGCCGTCGACGAGCCCGGCTGGGGCGATGGTGTATTGCCCGGTCGCATCGGCGGTCGCGCGGCCGACCGTGCGGCCGGCTTCGTCGACCAGCGTCACCGTCGCGCCCGCATTGGTGACGCCGCTGACCGTGGCGTTCGCCGTGATGCCGTCGATCGCCGACGTGCCGGTGTCCTGTGCCAGCGCCGTGGTGATCCCGGGGGCCTTGATCACCACCGAGGTTGTGCTGTCGGTGGCGGCGGTCGGGTAGGCGTTCGAGATCGCCTGCAGGGTGAAGGTCGTCGTGCCGGGCTGGCCGATCGTGGGCGCGAAGGTGAGCGCGTGCAGGGCCGCGGCCGAGCCGGACAGGATGTAGGCGCCGTCGTTGGTGGCGGCGAGCCCGGCGCCGGACAGCGTGCCGCCGGCCCCCGTGACGGTGATCCGCAGGGTATCGGTCGCGCCGAGATTCGGGTCGGCGAGGGTCGTCGTCGCGAACGGGCTCATCGCGGCCTGCGCGGTGGTCTGGTTGGCGACCGTGCCGGTGATCGCCGGGCCCCCGGCGGCGACGTAGCCGATCGGCAGGCCGTGCGGATCGACGGAGAGCGGCAGCCCGTTGTTGTCGTAGATCGCGTTGCCGTTGCCCGGGCCGTTGTTCTGCTGCAGGCGCAAGCTGCCCCAGCTGTAGAACAGCCGCTCGCCGGCCGGCACCGCGGTGTCGAAGGTCAGCAGCACGTGGTTGGCGTCGACGATCTGGGCGGCGGTGCCGTTGGCCTCCGCGGTCGCGTCGTCGTAGCCCGCGCGAACGGACCAACCGGTGCCCGAGGCGGCCACGCCGTCGAGTCCCTGCAGGCTCGCGGCCTGATCGAAGGCCAGGGTGACGAGGAGCTGGTTGGCGTGCCCGGCCACCGCCGAGACCTGGGTGACCTGCGGCCCGAGATTGTCGATGTTGCCGTTGGCCAGGCTGATCGGCGAGCCCGGCATCGCCGATGCCGCGAACTGCTGGGCTAGGCCGAGGGCGGCGCGGCCGTAGAGCGCCTGCTGGTCCTGCGTATTGAGGTGGAACCCGCCGTTGGCGCCGTCGTGATCCATGGTCACGTCGCTGCTCTGCAGCGTGACCACCTTCGCGTTGAACGCCGCGTCGGCGCTGAGCTCGGCCTGCCCGACCGCGATCGCCTGATTCTGCAGGGGCTGCTGCGGCGCGCCGGCGGCGAAGGGGATCGGCGAGACGAACAGGTAGGGCGCGTCGTTGGTGCTCAGCCCGAGGACGGCGCGGGCGAGGCCGGCCTCGTAGCGCATGGCGCTCATCCAGCGGTCGGCCGTAAGCCCGGTGGTGAAGTTGCTGTCCCACTCGTTGTGGAGCATCACGATCGCGGTCGGCGCGCCGCGGTCGGTGGCCGGCAACTGGTTGATCGCGCTGAGATAGCCGCGCTCGAGATAGGTCGAGGACCAGTCGGTTCCGTTGGGATGGAGCTAGTCGGCCGTCAGCGAGGTGCCGCCGATCTCGGTGTCGGCTTTGTTCGGATCGTTGCTCGACGCGACGACGTTCACGCGCTGGTTGATGCCGTCGAAGCCGAGCAGCTTCTGGATCTCCTGGCGCATCACCTCAATCTGCCCCTCGACCGTGGGGTAGTAGGTGTTGGACTGGCCGCGCACGACGACGTTGATGACCTTGCTGACCGTGGGCGGAACCACGGTGGCCGGCGGGATGGCCGCGACGACGGCGAGGTCGACATGGTCCAGAGCCTGGCCCGGGACGAGCGCCAGGCCCGAGACGCCGCGGGCGTCCTCGCTGGCGAAGCCGGCGGGCGGGCTGACGACGACGCGGTAGTTCTGCCCGGCATAGGGGTCCGGCAGGGTGTAGTGGCCGTTCGGATCGGCGGTCAGGGTCGCGACGACGTAGCCGCTGCCGTCCATCACCGCGACGTGCGCGCCGGCGACGCCGGCCTCGCCGGCATCGAAGCGCCCGTTGCCGTTGGCGTCGGCGAACACGGTGCCCGATAGGCCGGCCGCGACCTTCGCAGCTCCGGTGACGAGGGTGTGCTCGTAGTTGACGGCGGTGCCGTTCACGACCGTCCGCGAGACGCTCGCGGGCGCGTCGACGACGGCGTTCCCGAGACCAAGATCGAACGCGACCGTGTATTGCCCGCCGCCCAGGCCGAGAAAGGCCCAGGCGCCGTTCGGGCCCGTCGTCGTGGTCTGGATCGCGTGCCCGCTCGCGTCGTACAGCGTGACGACGGCGCCGGTCTGTCCGCCGTCGCTGGTGTCGATCCGTCCGTTGCCGTTGGAATCCGCGTAGACGATGCCGTTGATGCTTCCCGCGGGGGCCAAGTTGAATCCCTGGCTCACGAGGGTCGGCGCGCCGTGATCGACGGAGACGGCCTGCCAGTTGAAGCCGTCGGCGGTGGTGATGCCCTGGTCGCCGTGGAAGCCGCCACTGGTGTGGAACCGCAGCGCGTAGGTTCCGTCGGCGAGGTTGGCGAAGATGAAGTTGCCGTTCGCGTCGGTGGCGGTGCTGCCGTAGAGGACCGTTCCGGCCGCATTATAGAGGTCGATCGGGAAGCCGGCGCCGAGGCTGTACTCGCCGGCTTGCTGGCTGCCGTCGGCATCCGTGTCGAAGAAGGTGTGGCCGCCGACGCTGCCGCTGCCGGCGGACGGCGCGAGCGTCGGCGCGGCCGCCAGGACGAAGCTGTTGCCGTCGGACCCCGAGGCGACCGAGGTCGCGACCGCCTTGTAGGCGCTTCCGACCACGGTCTGACCCAGCGGGTTGACAACCTGCACGGTGTAGGCGCCGGCGAGCCCCGAGAAGCCGTAATGGCCGTCGGCGTCGGTGCTCGTGCTTCCGACGAGGTTCCCGACGCCGTCGAAGGCACGGACGATGACGCCGCCCTGGCCCTCGCCTGCCGTCAACTGCCCGTCGCCATTGAGGTCGGTCCCGACCGTGCCGCCGATCGTGCCGCCGGCGCCGACGTAGAAGCCTTGGTCGACCGTGGTGGTGGCGCCGCGGCCGACGGTGACGTTGGTGATCCAGCTGGCGCCGTCCGCGGTCATCGTGGCCTGATCGCCGCGGAACCCGCCGCCGCTGCCGAAGCGGATCGCGTAGGTGCCGTCGGGGCGCTGGCCGAAATCGTAGTTGCCGTTGGCGTCGGTCAAGGTCGTCGCGATCAGGGTCCTGCCGTCCGCGCTGTACAGGCCGACCGGGAACCCGCCGAACAGGTTGCCCTCACCGTATTCCTGCGTGCCGTTGCCGTTTGTGTCGAAGAACGTGTGCCCCTTGTGGTTGCCATAGACGGCCATGATACTCTCTCCCCAGTCTGATCGTCGTTGTTGATTATCTTGAGGCAGGTGCCGTGAGGGCATCCGCCGCGATCGCGGCGACGCTTGCAGCGAAGCGCGCCAGCAACGCGCGCCGCGCTGACCGCTTCAACCTTCGAACGACGCGCGATGCATCGGCGCGGACGATTTTTTTGCGAAAGAGATCAGGCTAGGTGGCATGAGAGGAGGAAGATCCTCGGTCGCACGGATGGCCGATCGCAGCGGGCCGGATGCAGCGGCGCGTCCCACGAGAGGCGTGCATCCCCGGCAGCGCGACGGATCGCGTCGCCCGGTCGACAGTCTCGGCCAGGGGCAACACCTCCTGGTTGCACACGATGTATTTCTTCGGTCTCGACATCGATCGGCCCGCCTCCCAGACGAACCCGACGCAGGGGGACATGGTCACGCTGCATCGAGGGCAGCTTTTGGAGCTGCTTTTTTTCATGCGTGTTAAGAACTATTAGCCATATGCGGCCCGGGCAATGACCGACCTAGGAAATATATCAACACGCCCCCGCATTTGTAACGCGGCCGAGGTCGGCGTTGGCGGTGTGTTGACGTCGAATGCACCGACGCTGAGCTGCCGCGGCCCGAACGATCACACACTGCCGACGGCGCTCTCGCCGTCAAAAAGATCATTTTATGACAACGATGTAGCGCTAGACAACGTGTCGATGGTGACCGCTTCCCGAACCTTCCTCGGCCCGTCGCCGCCGCCGAGCCAGTGCCGCTCGAACGGACCCACGAAGCTGCCGGCCAGTGGACGCGGAACGAGTCGTCGGGGACCAGAGTCCTTGATACCCTCAGATTGCATCACGGATAGGAATACCCACCGACGGTGATGCTGTGCGCCCCGCGCGGACCTCTGATTCATCGTCAGCTGCGGAGGTCCGACAGACCGACCGACGTGCGGTGCCCGACGGAACGCCTCGCGGCGATTTCAACACCGTCGCGCGGTTAACGGCGGAGCCTGCGCCTAGGTACACTATCGGGCTTCTTCACCGAAGCGCGAGGAGCACGCCGGCCAAGGAATGACGGGTGACGTGCTGGGGGGACGAGGCGGTCCTGGAAGCCGTGCAGCACCGGCTTGACGAGGATCGTCACGCGATGCGCACGCGTCGGCAGACGGTCGAGCACGTGTTCGGGACGCTGAAAGGCTGGATGGGGGCGACCCACTTCCGGTTGTACTGGCTGAAGAACGCCTCAACCGAGATGAGCCTGCAGGTCTTGGCCCACAATATGAAGCGGGTGATGGCGATCCTCGGCACCGGACCGCTGCTCACCGCCTTGCGGGCGTGAGGGCACGCGGCGCACCGTGCGCCATCGCCGCCCCAATCCAACACAGCACACCGCGTTCCCACACTGCCTCGGTGGAGGCGGTCGGACCACGGTTGGCGATATTCTCACGAAAGCGGACGAACGGCGGCCCCGGTACGTTATGATGTCTGCCGTATGGCGCCGGCGCCGCGGCCTATTGGACGACAGGCCTTCATTGGATTGAGCACTCAGCCTCCGCTGCTTGATTTCAAGCCGCTTGCGCGAGGGCGGCCTGGAACTCCGCCTCCGGCAGCAGCGCCCCGCCGGTGGTCCAGACGACGTGCGTCGCGTGGGCGACGTCCGGCAGGACGCCGCAAGCCGGCCCCACCGCCGCGAAGGCCGCCGCTGCTGACGGCTCGAGGCGCAAGGCCGCCCGGTCCCAGAGATCGCGCAGCCAGGCGAACAGGTCGGCGTCGCTCACCGTCACCACGGCCTCGACGAGGGCGCCGACGGTGCCGGCCACCAGCATCGAGGCGGCGGCCACGGCCAAGCCGTCCGCCGCGGTCCGGTTGTCGAGGCCGATCTCGTAGACGCTCACCGACCGCGCCGAGCCTGCGGCGAGTTGCACGAGCATGCAGGGCGCGGCGACGGGCTCGACGAAGACGCAGCGCACGGCGTCGCCGTAGAGCAGCTTCAGGCCGAGGGTGACGCCGCCCGGGGCGCCGCCGACGCCGCAGGGGAGGTAGACGCACAGGGGATGGGCCGCGTCCACGCTCACGCCCGCCGCCTCGAGCTGGCGTTGCAGGTCGAAGGCCGCCGCCGCGTAGCCGAGGAACAGGTCGACCGAGCTCTCGTCATCGACGAAGTGCGCGTCGGCGCGGCCCTCGAAGGCGACCCGCGCGGCGGCGACGGCGCTGCCGTAATCGCCCGCATGCTCCACCACCCGGGCGCCGAGGTCGCGCAGGCGGCGCTTCTTCCACGCCTTGGCGTCGTGGGACATGTGCACCTCGACCTGGAAGCCGAGGGCGCGGGCGATCACCCCGACGCTGAACCCGAGGTTGCCGGTGCTTCCCACCGCGATCGTGTGGGCGCCGAAGGCCGCCCGGACATCCGGGTCGGCGAGGCGGGCATAGGAGGGCGCGCCCGACAGCCAGCCCGCCGCGAGGCCGAGCCGCTCGGTCTCGACCAGCACCTCGTAGACGCCGCCCCGCGCCTTGATGCAGCCGGTGATCGGGAGGTCGTGGTCGGCCTTCACCCAAGCCGAGGCCCCCGGGCGTCCCGACACCAGGGCGGCCAAGTCGGCGGAGAGCGGCAGGAGAGCCGAATCGATCCGACCGGTCGCGAGCTCGGGAAACAGCCGGGCGAGGAGCGGATCGAAGCGGCGCCAGCGCGCCTCGGCCGCCACGACGTCCGCGAGGCCGAAGGCCAGGCCCGGCAGGATCTCGGCGGCTCGGCCCAGGCGCGGGTTGCGCCAGACCGTGGGTTTGGCATCCCGCACGGCATCGGGGAGATCAAGCGGGGGCGTGCAGGCGGCGCTCATACGGGCGGTGTCCTGTGACGGAAATCGGCTCGGATCGCCGGGGCGTCGCGCCGAGCCGGCCGGGGACGAATCGGCGGTCGTGCGGCTGGCCTCGTCCACCGGGCCCGGACGGCATCGCACATGCGGCCGCCCATCATAAAGCCGTCGGCGAAGCTCACGGCTCGTTCGCCCTCGCCGAGCGCTTATGAACGATCCTTCCATTCCAATGGGTGATGGCGCAACGATCTTTCGGCTAAGACCGCCGGTCGTCTCATTGCAATAGGAAACAACGGCGCATTTCGAGAGCACCTTCCGCACCGACTTTGCTAGCTTTCTCGGGCTGACCAACAAAGGACGTCGCCTATGCTGTCGAAGTTCGAGCGTTATCCCCTGACCTTCGGCCCGAGCCCGATCGAGCACCTGCCGCGGCTAACGGCCCATCTCGGCGGCGACGTGCTGATCTACGCCAAGCGCGAGGATTGCAATTCGGGCCTCGCCTACGGCGGCAACAAGCTGCGCAAGCTCGAGTACATCGTGCCCGACGCCATCGCGAGCGGGGCCGACACCCTGGTCTCGATCGGCGGTGTGCAGTCGAACCACACCCGCATGGTCGCGGCGGTCGCCGCCAAGATCGGCATGAAGTGCCGGCTGATCCAGGAGGCCTGGGTCCCGCACGAGGATGCCGTCTACGACCGGGTCGGCAACATCATGCTGTCCCGCATCATGGGCGCCGAGACGCAGCTCGTCGACGACGGCTTCGACATCGGCATCCGCGAGAGCTGGACCAGGGTCCTGGAGGACGTGAAAGCCAAGGGCGGCAAGCCCTACGCGATCCCCGCCGGCGCCTCGGTGCACAAGTTCGGCGGGCTCGGCTACGTCGGCTTCGCCGAGGAGGTCCGCGCCCAGGAGGCCGAGATGGGCCTGCGTTTCGACTACATCGTGGTCTGCACCGTCACCGGCTCGACCCATGCCGGCATGGTGGTGGGCTTTGCCGCCGACGGGCGCGCCCGCAACGTCATCGGCATCGACGCGTCCTGCACGCCCGCCCAGACCAAGGCCCAGGTGCTGGAGATCGCAAAAAATACCGCCGCCCTCGTCGGCGCGCCGGCGATCGCCGAGGACGACATCGTGCTCAACGAGGACTACGCCTACCCGGTCTACGGCGTGCCCTCGAAGGAGACGGTGGACGCGATCCGCCTCTCGGCCCGGCTGGAGGGCATGATCACCGACCCCGTCTACGAGGGGAAGTCGATGCAGGGGATGATCGACCTCGTGCGGAAGGGCTTCTTCCCCAAGGGCGCGAAGGTGCTCTACGCCCATCTGGGCGGCGCCCCCGCGCTCAACGGCTACAGCTACACCTTCCGAAACGGCTGAGCCGACTTGCGCCGGACCGGCCGACCGATGTCAGACGCCGCCGGGCTCCGTCGGCGGCAGCGCGGCGACGAGCCGGCGCAGGAAGGCCTGGACGGCGTGCGGCAGCTTGCGGTCGCGCATCACCTGGACCTGGATGCCCCGCATCAGGCTCATCCGCGCATGCACCGGGATGCAGACGAGCTCGCCGAGGCGCACCGGCGTCTGCACCGTGAGGGCCGACATCAGCGCGAGCCCCTTCGTCCGCCGGACGAAGGGCAGCAGGGCGGAAAGGATGTTGGCCGTGAGCGTCGGCTCGATGGTGATGCCCTCCGCGAGGCAGGCCGCGTCGAAGACCCGGCGAGCGGTAGTGTCGAGGGTCGGCACCGCGATCGGGTAGGCCTTCAGGTCCGCGAGCCGGATCGCGGGTCGGCGCGCCAGGGGATGATCGGGGGCACTGAGCGCCACCATCTCGACCGCGTTGTCGTAGGCGACCGCGATCAGGCTCGAGGGGGCGAGCGCGAAGGTGATGCCGATATCGGCGTCGCCCGCCGCCACCACGTGCGTGACCTGGGCGGGGGGCAACATCTGCACCTCGAAGCGGATGCCCGGATGGGCGGCGTGGAACTCCGCGATCGCGTTGGGCAGCAGGTCGAGGGCGAAGCCCTCCGAGGTGGCGACGCGGATGAAGCCGCGCGCGAGGCCCTGCAATTCCTGGACGTCAGCCGCGACCTGCTCGGCGCGCAGGAGGGTCTGGCGCGCGTGTTCCGCCAGCAGCTCCCCGGCCGGGCTCAGCACCATGCCGCGCGGGCGCCGCTCGAAGAGGACGCAGCCGAGTTCGCTCTCGAGGTTGGAGATCTGCCGGCTGATCGCCGACGCCGCGATGTTCAAGTGCGTCGACGCCGCGGCGATCGACCCGGTTCTGGCGACGGCCAAGACGTAGCGGAGGCCCGAAACGTTCATGGAAACCTGTCGATTGCCGAAACGGCACGGCAGCAATCGCGAAATTCTACTTGTTGCGATGCCAATTGCACAACACCATGGCACGACGAAAAAAGCGGCATACCGATGCGGCCGGCACTAGGCCGACCGCGCGGACGGGCGAAAAGGACCGACATCATGGCGAGCGGGAGATGGCGAGACACGGCTCCACGGCACGCGCCGCGCTCACCCTGCTGATGCTGGCCGCCAGTGTCCCGGCCCTCGCCGGCAAGGCGAACGACACCCTGGTCTACGCCTCCGACACCGAGCCGGAAAACGTCAGCCCCTACCACAACAGCGCCCGCGAGGGCGTCATCCTGGCCCGCAACGTCTGGGACACCCTGATCTCCCGCGACCCGAAGACCGGCACCTACCAGCCGATGCTGGCCACCTCTTGGCGGTGGGTCGATCCCGTCACCCTGGAACTGACCCTGCGTGAGGGCGTGACCTTCCACAACGGCGACGCCTTCGGCCCGGAAGACGTGGCCTTCACCTTTAACTACGTGCTGACGCCGGAAGCCCGCACGGTGACGAAGCAGAACGTCGACTGGATGAAGTCGACGGAGGTCGTCGACGCTCACACGGTCCGCATCCATTTGAAGGCGGCCTTCCCGGCGGCGCTCGAATACCTCGCCGGGCCGACCCCGATCTTCCCGGCGACCTATTTCAGGCGCGTCGGCCTCGACGGCTTCGCCAAGGCGCCGGTCGGCACCGGCCCCTACCGCATCACCGCGGTCGAGAACGGGCGCGGCGTCAAGATGGAGCGCTTCGCCAAGTATTGGCCCGGCAGCCCGATCGGCGCGGCCAAGATCGGCAAGCTCGAGTTCCGCGTCATCCCCGACGCCGACAGCCGCATGGCCGAGCTCGTCACCGGCGGCATCGACTGGATCTGGCGCGTGCCGAGCGATCAGGCCGACCAGCTGAAGGGCGCCCCAGACGTCTCGGTCCTCAGCGCCGAAACCATGCGGGTCGGCTTTCTGCAGTTCGACACTCTCGGCCGGGCCAAGGAGAACTCGCCCCTGAAGGATCCCCGCGTCCGGCAGACGATCTCGTACGCCGTCGACCGTAAGGCCATGGTGGACAACCTCGTGCGCGGCGGGAGCCGGGTGATGAACGCGGCCTGCTTCATCGACCAGTTCGGCTGCACCGACGAGGGCGTGCCGCGTTACAGCTACGATCCGGCCAAGGCCAAGGCGCTCCTCAAGGAGGCGGGCTACCCGAACGGCTTCGAGATCGATCTCGGCGCCTACCGCGAGCGCGACTACGCCGAGGCCGTGATCGGCTACCTGCGCGCCGTCGGCATCACCGCCCGGCTGAACTACCTGCGCTACGCGGCGCTCCGCGACCTCATCCGCGGCGGCAAGGTCTCGATCGCCTTCCAGACCTGGGGGTCGTTCTCGGTCCTCGACGTCTCGGCCTTCACGGGCGTCTACTTCCGCGGCGGCGACGAGGATCTGACCAAGGACCCCGAGACCATCGCGGCTCTCCAAGCCGGGGACGGGGCGACCGACCCTGCGGTGCGGAAGGTCAAGTACGCCGAAGCGCTCAAGCGCATCGCCGGCCAGGCTTACGCCCTGCCGCTGTTCTCGTACTCGACGAACTACGCCTTCACGTCGGACCTGACCTTCACGGCGCAGCCCGACGAGCTGCCGCGCTTCTACGCGGCGCAATGGAAGTGACGGCCGGCGCCTGAAGCCGACCGACCGCCGACCGACCGAGGGAGCCGGACCATGCTGCGATTCATGATCCAACGAAGTCTGGTGGCCCTGGCGGTCGCCGTGACGGTGTCGGTGGCGAGCTTCATGCTGCTGCACCTGTCCGGGGACCTGGCCACCGCGATCGCGGGGCCGGAGGCGACCTCCGTCCAGGTCGAGGCGATCCGGGTCCAGTACGGGCTCGACCAGCCCCTCCTGGCTCAGTTCGCCGCCTGGGCGGGCCGGGCGATCCGGCTCGATTTCGGCAACTCGTTCTACTTCCGCGAGAGCGTGATCGACCTGCTCGCCGCCCGCCTGCCGATCACCCTGTTCCTCGGCGTGGTGGCCCTGGCCGTGGCGCTCTTCGTGGCCATCCCCCTCGGGGTGCTGGCCGCGGTCCGGCGCGACACCTGGATCGACCGGGCCGCCCTCTCAGTCTCGGTGCTGGGCCAGGCCATGCCGAGCTTCTGGTTCGGCCTGACCCTGATCATGATCTTCTCGGTGAACCTGCGCTGGCTGCCGGTCTCCGGCAACACGACCTGGAAGCACTTCGTGCTGCCGGCGATCGCGCTCGGTTACTACGCCATGCCGGCGGTGATGCGGCTGACCCGCAACGGCATGCTCGAAGTGCTGGCCTCGGACTACGTCAGGACCGCCCGCGCCAAAGGTCTGCCGCCGCGAAAGATCCTGATCCGGCATGCGTTGCGCAACGCCGTGATTCCGGTGATCGCGCTCGCCGCCGTCCAGTTCGGCTTCATGCTCGGCGGCTCGATCGTGATCGAGGCGGTGTTCTCGCTCCAGGGGCTCGGCCAGCTCGCCTGGGAATCCATCGCCCGCAACGACTTCCCGGTGGTGCAGGCGATCGTGCTGGTCCTGGCGATGATCTACATCGCTCTGACGCTGGCCGCCGACCTCCTGAACGCCTTCCTCGATCCCCGGCTGCGCCAATGACCCTCCAGCCATCCGCTTCCCCGCTCAGCGCCGGCTTGCCCGAGACGCCGGCGGCCCTCCCGGCCGATAGGCCGGCGGCGCCGCCCGCTCGCCCACCGCCCCGGTGCTTCGGCGCGGTCTCCGCCACGGCGGCTTTGTGATCGGTGCCGGCATCCTCGGGACCATCCTGCTCTGCGCGCTCGCCGCCCCGCTGATCGCGCCCCACGATCCCTACGCCCAGGACGTCTCGCGGCGCCTGATCCCGCCGATCTGGCAGGCGAAGGGCACGTGGGACCACGTGCTCGGCACCGACAAGCTCGGGCGCGACTCTTTCAGCCGCCTGATCTACGGCAGCCAGATCTCCCTGCTGATCGGGATCGCGGCGGCCGCCATCTCGGGCGTGATCGGCACGACGCTCGGCATCTGCGCCGGCTATTTCGGCGGCCGGGTCGACGCGGTGGTGAGCTACGTCGTGACCACGCGGCTGGCCATGCCGGTGGTGCTGGTCGCGCTCGCCATGGCCTCCCTCGTCGGCGGCTCGCTGAAGGTGGTGGTGCTGGTGCTCGGCTTCCTGCTCTGGGACCGTTTCGCCGTGGTCACCCGCGCGGCGACCCGGCAGATCCGCGACCAGGATTTCATCGCCGCGGCCCGCGCAACGGGCTTCTCCCCGGCCCGCATCCTGTTCCAGGAAGTGCTGCCGAACATCCTCAACGCGCTCATCGTGGTGGCGACCCTGGAGATCGCGCACGCCATCCTGCTCGAGGCCGCCCTGTCCTTCCTCGGCCTCGGCGTGCAGCCGCCGCTGCCGTCCTGGGGCCTGATGATCGCCGAGGGCAAGCCGTACATGTTCTTCCAGCCCTGGGTGATCACCATCCCGGGCGTCGCGCTCCTGATCCTCGTCCTGGCGATCAACCTGCTCGGCGACGGCATCCGCGACGTCACCGCCCCCGAGGGGCGGCGCTGAGCCCCCCTTGCCCCGCAAAAAACTTCACCGCACCGAGATCGAGTGAGCCCATGTCCCGACACGACGCGATCGCGCGCGCCGCGCGCCACTACGACGAGGGCGGCTTCCTCAGCGTGCTGCAGGACGCCGTCGCCCGCCCGACCGAGAGCCAGACCTCGGGGCAGCTGCCGAAGCTGAAGGCTTACCTCACCGACTTCCTGGTGCCGCGGATCGCGCCGCTCGGCTTCACCAGCCGCATCCTCGACAACCCGGACGGCGTCCACGGCCCGTTCCTCATTGCCGAGCGCCACGAGGGCGACGCGTTGCCCACGGTGCTGATCTACGGCCACGGCGACACCGTGCGGGGCTATCCCGAGCAGTGGCGCGACGGCCTCGACCCTTGGACCGTGACCATCGAGGGCGAGCGCTGGTACGGCCGCGGCACCGCCGACAACAAGGGCCAGCACATCCTCAACCTCGGCGCGCTGGCGGCGGTGATGGCGGCGCGCGACTGGCGCCTCGGCTTCAACACCAAGCTGCTGATCGAGATGGGCGAGGAAGCCGGCTCGCCGGGCCTGCGCGACCTCTGCCGCGCCGAGGCCGCGGCGCTCAAGGCCGACGTGCTCATCGCCTCGGACGGGCCCCGCGTCAGCGCCGAGCGGCCGACGGTCTTCCTGGGCTCGCGCGGCGGTTACACCTTCGAGATGGTGCTGGACCTGCGTGAGGGCAGCCACCATTCCGGTAACTGGGGCGGCCTGCTGCGCAACCCCGGCACGGTGCTGGCCAACGCCATCGCGACCCTCGTCGACGGACGCGGCAAGATCCTTCTCGACGCCCTGCGGCCACCGGCGCTCCCCGACAACGTGCGGGCGGCGCTGGCCGACATCACTGTGGGCACCGATCCGACCGCGCCGAAGATCGACGCGGATTGGGGCGAGCCGGGACTGACCGCGGCCGAGCGCGTGTTCGGCTGGAACACCCTCGAGGTGCTGGCCTTCAAGACCGGCGACCCGGACGGACCGCTCAACGCCGTGCCGCCCACCGCCAAGGCGACGCTGCAGCTGCGCTTCGTCGTCGGCACCGACTGGGAAGGCATCCTGCCGGCCCTGCGCGCCCATCTCGACGCCCACGGCTACCCGATGGTCGAGGTCCGTGCCGCGCGCACGGAGGTGTTCCGCGCCACCCGGCTCCCCGTCGAGGACCCATGGGTCGACTGGGCGCTGGCCTCGATCGCCGAGAGCACGGGCAAGCTGCCGGCCCTGCTGCCGAACCTCGGCGGCTCGCTGCCCAACGACGCCTTTTCCGAGATCCTCGGCCTGCCGACCCTGTGGGTGCCGCATTCCTACCCGGCCTGCCTCCAGCACGGCCCCGACGAGCACCTGCTCGGGCCGCCCTCGCGCGAGGCCCTGATGCTGATGGCGGGCCTGTACTGGGACCTCGCCGAGACCGGGCCGGCGGTGCTCGTTCGGCGCAAAGCCCTCAAGGGAGCCTGAGCATGAGCGAGCCCGTCGTCCGCATCCGGAATCTCACCCTGGCGCTGCCGAAGGGCTCGGACCGTCCCCACGCGGTCGAGGACCTCTCCCTCGACCTGATGCCGGGCAAGATCCTCTGCGTCGTCGGCGAGTCGGGCTCGGGCAAGTCGATGAGCGCCTACGCGCTCACCGGCCTCCTGCCCCGCGCGCTGAAGCCGGTCGGCGGGGAGATCCTGTTCGAGGGGCGAGACCTGCTCACCCTGGACGAGCGCGGCTGGCGCAGCCTTCGCGGTCGCCGCATCGCCATGGTGTTCCAGGAGCCGATGACGGCCCTCAACCCGGTCATGCGCATCGGCGACCAGATCGCCGAGATGTTCGAGGCGCACGGCCTCCTCACGCCGGCCGAGCGCAGGGCCCGGGCCGTCGCGCTCGCCACCGAGGTCGGCCTGCCCGATCCGGGGCAGATCGTGCGCGCCTACCCGCACCAGCTCTCCGGCGGCCAGCGCCAGCGCGCGATGATCGCCATGGCGCTCGCCCTCGAGCCCTCGATCCTCGTCGCCGACGAGCCGACCACGGCGCTCGACGTCACCACTCAGGCCCAGATCCTCACGCTGATCCGCGACCTGCAGCGGCGGCGCGGCATGAGCGTCCTGTTCATCACCCACGATTTCGGCGTGGTGGCGGACATCGCCGACCATGTCGCCGTGCTCCAGCGCGGGCGACTGGTGGAGCAGGGCAGCGCCGAGACCGTCCTTCAGCATCCGCAGCACCCCTACACCCAGGCCCTGCTCGCGGCGGTGCCGAGCCTGGTGCCGCCGGCGCGCGCCTCCCGCGAGGCCGAGCCCCTCGCCCTCTCGGCCATCGGGCTGACCAAGACCTACGCCACGCGCGCCGGCCTGTTCGGCAAGCCGCGCGTGGTCGCGGCGGTCAAGGAGGTGGCCTTCGACGTCCGCCGCGGGGAGACCCTCGGCCTCGTCGGCGAATCCGGCTCCGGAAAGTCCACCACCGCGCGCCTCGCGATCCGGCTGATCGAGCCGGACCGGGGCACGGTGCGCCTCGGCAGCCTCGACTACACGGCGTTGGCGCCGCGCGCGCTGCGTGACGAGCGCCGGCGCATCCAGATGATCTTCCAGGACCCGTTCGCGTCCCTGAACCCGCGCCGCACCGTCGAGCAGATCATCACCGCCGGCCCGATCGCGCACGGTACGCCCCGGCGGGAGGCCCGCGCCCGGGCCCGCGAGCTCCTCGACCTCGTTGGCCTGTCGGCGAGCGCGGCCGAGCGCTACCCCAATGCCTTCTCCGGCGGCCAGCGCCAGCGCATCGGCATCGCCCGGGCGCTGGCAATGGAGCCAGACGTGCTCGTGGCCGACGAGGCGGTCTCGGCCCTCGACGTCTCGGTTCAGGCGCAGGTGCTCGACCTGCTGGAAGACCTCAAGCAGCGCCTGAACCTCGCGATGCTGTTCATCACCCACGACCTGCGCGTCGCGGCCAAGATCTGCGACCGCATCGCCGTGATGCATCGCGGCGCTATCGTGGAGATGCGGCCCACGGCCGACCTCTTCCGGCAGCCGGATCACGCCTACACTCGCTCGCTCCTCGCGGCGGTGCCGGGCCTGCAGCCTACCCGGCCCTGATAGCACGACGGTCTGCGAGACGGCCGAAGCTCCCAGACGACAGACTGACGGATGCTTTCGGTAAGCGCTAGCGGTGGTCCCGACGCCTGAGTCGGAGGCGGAACGTCCGCTTCGAAGCGAAGGACTCAGGTTCGCTGCCCACCCTATGCAGCGCGCTGGAACGTCCGCTTCCGGCCAGCTTGGTGCACGATGCCCTACGGCCGGAGTGGGCGGTTCCCAGTCGGTCCGCTCGCGGGCGGGAACTGGCCGAAGCGGACATCGCCACCGCGTCCGCTTACAACCCATCTCAGACGCTCGGAAGGTCCTGTGTGGATGGCTCCCGCATTGCAAGCGGCGAATTGAGCTTCTGACGCGTTGGTCGGGTGCAGTCTTGTGTCCGGCCTGTTGATGCAGTCGTTCTTGTGACTGCTGGCCCTGATGGTATCCGCGAGCTGGGTCCCACTCTGCTTTGCGGGCTATGATGCCCTGGACATTCAGCGGGGTGTCCCGGCTCCCGGGCTGACCGGTTCGCCATCAACTCTCATCGTCCTCGCAACCTGGAAAAGTCTCCTTGCCGTGCTGTCAGGCGGCCGTGGCCGCTGGTGCGCGGTAGGTGCCGCCGCGGGTCATGATCGCCCAGGCGACCCGTGCGGTGCGGTTGGCCGCCGCAACGGTTACCACGCGCACTGGCTTGCGCTGGAGCAGCGCCGGCAGCCGTGGGTCGACCGACGTCGGCGCAGCCTTCGCGCGCCGGACCAAAGAGGTCATGCCGACCACGAGCAGGCGGCGCAGATAGCGGTCGCCCATGCGCGAGATCCGGCCCATGCGCTCTTTGCCGCCACTGCAGTTCTGCAGCGGTGTCAGCCCCAACGAAGCTGCGAACTGCCGACCGGAGCGGAAGCGCTCGGGCTCGCTCACTGAGGCGGCCAGCGCCGTTGCCGAGACGATGCCGACACCGGGGATCGTCGCCAGGCGCTGTGACAGGTCGCTGTCCCGATGCCAGGCCAACAACTCCTTCTCCATCCGGGTGAGATGGATCTGTACGGCGCCGATCTGATCGGCCAGCCCGGTCACCACGCGTTGCGCCAGTGGTGGCACCTCGGCTGCGTCTCCGGCCGAGAGCCGGGCTGCCAGTTCGAGCGCGTGCCGCAGGCCCCGCGCCATCTCGATCCCGAACTCGGCGAGCAGGCCGCGGATCATGTTCACCAACTGCGTACGTTGCTTGACCAGCAGGTCGCGCGTCCTGTGCAGCGCCAGCGCTGCCTGCTGCTCGGTCGACTTCACCGGCACGAAGCGCATGCTCGGGCGCGTCACCGCCTCGCAGATGGCAGCGGCATCGTTCGCATCGGTTTTACCGCGCTTCACATACGGCTTCACGTAAGCGGGCGGCATCAGCCGCACGTCGTGGCCGAGGCTCATGAGTTCCCGGGCCCAGTGATGGGACGTTCCGCACGCCTCCATGCCGACCAGGCATCGAGGCAGCTTGGCGAAGAACGGCACGACCTGCGCCCGGCGTAGCGCCTTGCGAACGACGACGTGCCCAGCTGCATCAACGGCGTGAACCTGGAAAATGCTCTTGGCCAGATCGATGCCGACGGTGGTGATCTCCATGGGGATGGCTCCTGCATCTGCGTGGCTGCTGCTTTGACAGCAACCACATCTTGGCACCGAGATGCCGTCAGTCGGAGCGGGAGCCATCCACCCCATCTGCTTTGTAGCAGCCTGATCGACGGCGATTTAAGGCCGGGTCGGATGGATTTCTGCCGTTCCGCTTCCGGGTGGGAGTTGGCGGCAGACGCTGTCGTGCGGCGGTCGGCTCGGCGCTCTCGATAGGGCGCCGGGGCGCTGATGTCTCAGGAGCGCAGAAGTCGACTGATGGAACGCAGCCAACTTGAAGTATGCAAGGGACAGGGTGGAAGAGCCCTATACGCTTGAAATGGCAAATCCTACAAGGGCCCTTACCATACTTCGAGTGTTTCCAGGCGGTTTCTAGAGTGTAAAAAATATACTGGATGTGCGACAAATAGGCAGTTTGAGCGAGAAATTAATCTATAATTTACGGCAAGAATTACAATTCAAGTCGAAGAGGTCGTAGACCCTCCGGCTGGGAGTCTGTTGGTGCGCTTGTTCGATAGCTCTTTCCGTGCGCTGTTCGAGGCCATCGACCGCTCGCGCGCCCGCATCGCGTTCGCCCCCGATGGCACGATCCTCGATGCCAATGCGAACTTCCTCGGCCTCGTTGGCTACACGCTGGCGGAACTGAAGGGCCAGAACCACCGCAAGCTCGTCACGCCGGCAGAGCGCGACGCGCCGGCCTATCACGGGTTCTGGGACGCATTGCGCAAAGGGGAGTCCCAGACCCGCGAGTTCAAGCGCATTGCCAACGATGGTCGTGCGATCTGGATTCAGGCGACCTATAATCCGGTGCTGGACCGCGCCGGCCGCGTTCGCAAGATCGTCAAGTTCGCGTCCGACATCACCTCGCAGGTTCAGCGCGCGATCGACCATGAAGGCCAGCTTGCTGCCCTCAACCGCTCGCAGGCGGTGATCGAGTTCTCTCTCGACGGCACCGTCCTGACGGCCAACGCCAACTTCCTCGCTGCCGTCGGCTACCGGCTCGATGAGATCCGCGGGCAGCAGCACAGCATGTTCGTCGATGCGGACGAGCGGACGGGGGAGGCTTATCGCAACTTCTGGGCTGAGCTGGGACGCGGCGAGTTTATGTCGGGCGAGTTCCGGCGGATCGCCAAGGGGGGGCGTGAGGTCTGGATCCAGGCAACATACAATCCGATCCGTGATCGCGATGGGGTTCCGATCAAGGTGGTGAAGTTCGCGACCGATATCACGGCCCAGGTGCACGAGCGGCAGCGTCGCGCCGAAGCGCAGCAGGCGATCGGCACCGATCTCGACGCGATCGGCCAAGCCGTCGAGAACGTCACCCGTCAGACGGCCGAGACCGCCGGCACGGTGGGGCAGGTGTCCAACGACATCCAGTGCGTCGCCTCGGGCGCGGAGGAGTTATCGGCTTCGGTCGGCGAAATCAGCCAGCAGGTGAGCCATGCCGCGCGGATGGCCGCCCAGGCGGTCGAGCAGGCACAGCGCACGGGCAGCATCGTCACCGGGCTGAGCGGCCAGGCGGCGCAGATCGGCGACGTGGTGACGCTGATCCAGGGCATCGCCGCGCAGACCAACCTCTTGGCCTTGAACGCGACCATCGAAGCAGCGCGCGCCGGCATGGCCGGGAAAGGCTTCGCGGTGGTCGCGTCCGAGGTGAAGGCGTTGGCTGAGCAGACCGCCAAGGCGACCGACCAGATCCGTGAGCAGATCTCCGCCACACAGGCCGCCGCACGCGAAGCCGTGGATGCCATCGGCTCCATCCAGGGAACGATACGCTCGCTCGATGAGGTGTCGGGCGCCATCGCCGCTGCTGTGGAGGAACAGTCTGCCGTGACCCGGGAGATGTCGGGAAGCATGCATACGGCCGCCCACGGGGTGACGACGATCGCCGGAAGCATGGAGGACATCGCCCGGGCAAGCGAGCAGGTCGATCAAGCCACCCGAAAGGTTCGCCAGGCATCACGAGCGGCTGTCTAGAGACGTCGTCCCAGGCGCGGACGAGATGAGCGCTGAGTTCGCTTCTCTTGTCCGACGGTCCGAGCCGACGCGATCAGTCGTCGGCTCAAGCGCACGGGATACGATCGTGGATGCCGATCAGGAAAACGGATCCACCAACGCAGTGCCGGTTCGCTTGCTGCTCCAAGGCCTACGCGCTCGACGAGAGACATTACGATCGGGCACCGAAAGATTTTGGGCGTCTTCGTTGTAGATGCACCCGAGCTTTGGTCCCTCCACAGACGACCTGAAAGACATCTCCGTGCGAGCCCTAGCGGAAGTCGAGCTCCTGATCCCACACGGCAAAACTCTGCTCGGTCCACCCCCAAAGGCGCAACCATGAAAAGGCGCGAGTAAAGCCATCGCAGCCAGGTGCGATGGCCACCTCTGATCACCGGACACTTCCGACCCTGATATCACCAGTGAAGTCGACATGCATTCGATCGTGACTTGCGTTCGAGACTTCCACGACGAGCAGCTGTTGCTGTTGGCCGCAGTCGTATGCAGCGTCGGCATCTACGCCTCATCCGCCATCGCCGCTCATGCGGCGCGTTCGGAAGGCGTAGCTCGGCGCAAATGGGGCATCGTCAGTATTGTCGCCGCCGGCTGTACCGCGTGGGCGACCCACATGATCGCCCTGCTCGCCTATCGACCCGGCATGGCGGCCGGCTTCGAACCGATCCTGACGGCAGTCTCGCTGTTCCTCGTGATCGGGGGGATCGGCACCGGGGTCGGCCTCTCCATCGGCCAGCGCGCGCGTGCGCCCCGCTTCGTGGCAGGCGTCATCCTGGGTTCGGGCGTCACCGCCCTCCATTACGTCGGACAGGCGTCATATCGGGTGAGGGGGCACGTCACCTGGGACTGGGGCTTCATCGCCCCATCCGTGCTCCTGAGCCTCGGTCTGTCCGGCCTCGCCCTGATCATGGCGGGTGAGCGCGATCGCTCCCGCCGACGTTTCGCCGGCCCCCTGCTGTTCGGTTCGATCGTGGTCCTGCATCTCGCCGGTATGACCGCGGTCACCATCGCCTACGACCCTCAGGTGGCATTGCCCGCCTCCGCCATCGCCCCGGAGACGATCGCCCCGATCATCGCGCTCGTCTCGTTCGGCCTGCTCAGCCTCGCCTTCTTCGGCTTGCGGTCCGCCTTGAATGCCCGGGCGCAGCTGCGCAGGGACAGCGCGCGTCTGCGGGAGCTGGCAAGCCTTTCGCTCGAAGGCCTCGCCGTATGCGACGGCGAAGTCGTGACGACGGCCAATCGTAGCCTTGAAGAGATGTCCGGCCTGACTCAGGCACAGTTGGTCGGGTGCAACGTGAAACGCCTGCTCCCCGGACTGGTGCTGGGCGACCTCCCGGAACACGAGGAACGCGAAGTCGAGCTCGTCGACGCCGCGGGTGGGCATGTCCCGGTCCGCGTCGTACGGAAGGACATCTCGCTCGGCCACAAGCGCCAGACCGTGATCGCCTTCCGGGACCAACGCGAGCGCCTGCAATCGGAAGCACGGCTTCGGACGCTCGCCTTCACGGACACCGTGACTGGGTTGCCCAACCGGGCTCGCTTCGGCGACCTGCTGACCCACCATTCCGCGACCTTGCGGAACGGGGAAGGCGGCTTCGCCGTGCTGATGCTCGATCTCGATCGGTTCAAGTTCGACAACGATACGCTCGGTCACGGCATGGGCGACGACCTCCTGCGCAAGGTCGCCGCGCGGCTGCAAGCCGTCGTCGGCGAAACCAACATCGTGGCACGTCTCGGCGGGGACGAGTTCGCCATCCTGCTTCTGGGCTCCGTCGGCGTCACGTCTGCGGAATCCCTGGCGGTTGCCCTCGTGGAGGCGATCGACCGACCCTTCCTGCTCGACGGGCAGCTGGTTCATGTCGGCGTCAGCATCGGTATCGCGATGGCTCCGCTGAACGGCAGCCAACCCGAGGAACTGCTCCGCAATGCCGATTTCGCCCTCTACAAGGTCAAGGGTGAGGGCAAGGGGTCTTTTTGCCTGTTCGAGCCGGCGCTTGCCGAACGCATGCAGGCGCGCATCCGTTTGGAAGCCGACATGCGCCGCGCCCTCGAGGTCGGCGAGTTCGAGGTCCACTACCAGCCGCTCGTCGATGCCGAGACGGGGGTAGTGACCGCGGCGGAAGCCCTGGTCCGCTGGCGTCACCCTGTACACGGCCTCATTCCGCCGATCGAGTTCATCCCCCTGGCCGAGGAGACCGGCCTCATCCTGCACCTGGGTGCCTGGGTGCTGCGAACGGCCTGTACGCAGGCGTCGACGTGGTCCAGCGCGATCAAGGTGGCGGTCAATCTCTCGCCCGTTCAGTTCCGCGACGACCGTCTCGCGGAAACGGTCGCTGCGACCCTCGAGGCGACCGGGCTTGAGGCGGGCCGTCTCGAACTCGAAATCACGGAAGGCGTCATGCTCGACGACGAGGAACGGACCCTTTCGATGCTCACGAAGCTCAAGGCGCTTGGTGTCAGCCTCGCGATGGACGACTTCGGGACCGGGTATTCCTCACTCAGCTATCTGCGCCGCTTCCCGTTCTCGAAGATCAAGATCGATCGTTCCTTCGTTCGTCTCCTGCCTGAGGATACGGAGAGTGCGGCGATCGTCCGGGCCATCATCACCATGGGCGCGTGCCTGGGTATGACGACCACCGTCGAAGGTGTGGAGACGGCGGAACAGTACGCGTTCGTCGCCGAGGCCCAATGCAGCCAGGTTCAAGGCTATCACGTCAGCCGTCCGCTGCCCCATTTCGAGTTCCTGAGTTTCCTGACGGGCATGAAGGCCGCGGCTTGAGCAATCGCTGACGTTCGTCGCGCTGCTTTCAGGATGAACCCGACATTTGCTTTTCATCGCGCATGACGTGTCCAACGCGGTGCAGACGACGCTGAACGCCCACAATCCGCGTGTCACGCCCGCACGCGTGGTGACGGGGCCGATCCTGCTCACCGGACTTGCGACGCGCACGACGTGCGGCGGCGCGATGAGGCTGCGGACCGGAACCTCGAAATCGAAGAAAGGGCACACCTACTGCAGCTGCTCGACGCAGGTGCGTTAAGGTGCGACGGGCTGCCCCGGCCGCTCGATCCGAATGGTGACGTTCGACTCGCTCGTCACCGACCGCCTCGTAGCCGAACTGCTGCAGCCCGAGCGACTGGGGGCTACTTTGACTTGTCTCTAGGCGCTCAGAGCTAAGCGTGCGGCGGATGTCGACGGCCGCGTGGCTGCGAAGCGAGCTCGCGATAGCGGAGGAGAAGCTGCGGCGGCTCTACCGGCTGGTGGAGATCGGTGAGGACGAGCCGGACGACCTCCTGAAGGAGCGGCTTTCGGCTGTGTGGGCGGAGCAGGAACTGACAAAAGCCGCGCTCGGCCGGATTCGTGATGCCGGTCCGGGTCCAGCAAAGATCAGCCCCGAAGCGATCGAGCGCCTGATGCGCGAGCACGTGACGTCGGGCGAGATCCCGTTTCGAAAGGCGTGGCTTCAGGCGCTCGTCGACCGGGTGGAGGTCGGAGCGGACGTGATCCGCATTGTCGGCGACAAGGAAAGCCTAAAAACTGCCGTGACAGGAGCCGGTGGCACAGCCGTGCCTGATGTTCGCAGTCCTATACGGAAGTGGCGCGCCCACGGGGAATCGAACCCCGGTCTGATCCGTGAGAGGGACCTGTCCTAACCGCTAGACGATGGGCGCGGTCGCTGCGGCTGATGAAGCTATCGGCCGGCGAGGCGTTCGTATAGCGACGGTACGGCGATGGAGCAAGACCCGGGCGGAGCCTTTTTCGCCGGGTCGTGAGGAGTGGCGTGTTGCAGGGTTTCGAGATCGAAGGCGAGCGGCAGGCGGTGATCGGGCCGGAGGCGGAGCGGGTGCGCCTCGACAGGGCGTTGGCGATCGCCTTTCCCGACGTGTCGCGGGCGCGGTTGCAGGATTTGGTCAAGGCGGGCCATGTCCGCCGCGACGGGGTGACGATCCTGGATTCGGCGGTGAAGGTCGGGCCGGGCACGGTGCTCGCGGTGGTGCTGCCCGAGGCGGTGTCGGCCGAGCCGCAGGCGGAGGCGGTCGACCTCGTCATCGCATACGAGGACGACGACCTCGTCGTGATCGACAAGCCGGCCGGGCTGGTGGTCCATCCGGCGCCCGGGCACGCGGCCGGCACCCTCGTCAACGCGCTGATCGGCCATTGCGGGGCGAGCCTGTCGGGGATCGGCGGCGTGCGCCGGCCCGGCATCGTCCACCGGCTCGACAAGGACACGAGCGGGCTGATCGTCGTCGCCAAGAACGACGCCGCCCACAAGGGCCTCACCGCGCAGTTCGCCGACCACGGCCGCAACGGGCCGCTGGAGCGGGCCTATCTCGCCCTGGTCTGGGGCTTGCCCGAGCCGCGGGTGGGCACCATCGACGCCAACCTCGACCGCAGCCGCAAGAACCGCGAGAAGATCGCGGTGGTGCGCCCCGAGGAGGGCCGGCACGCGGTGACGCACTACGCGGTCGAGGCGGCCTACCCCGAGGCCGCCCTGGTCCGCTGCCGGCTCGAGACCGGGCGCACGCACCAGATTCGCGTGCACATGACCCATCGCGGGCATCCGCTCCTGGGGGATGCGGTCTACGGCGGCGCCTTCATCACCAAGGCGGCGCGGCTGTCGGAGACCGCGCAGGACGCGCTGAAGGCCCTTGGGCGGCAGGCGCTGCACGCGGCGCTGCTCGGCTTCGCCCATCCGCGCACCGGCGAGCACCTCCGCTTCGAGAGCCCGCTCCCGCCGGAGATGACGCGGCTGGTGGCGGCGCTGGCGGAGCGCTGAGCCGCGTGGCCGCCGGGCCACGGTCAAGGACCAGCGTGTGAAACCGCACCGAGGCCCGCGACCGATCGTGACAGGTTCGACCTTCCGGAGGCGTGATGCGTTGAGGTCTATGTTCGCGTCGCGGACCCGCTACCGGCTCGGAGTTTTCCCCTCTACCATGGGGATTCGGAGAGCCGGCTTGAGAAGCGGTGCTCCGCACCAGAGTGTCCGCCCGCCAGGGGGACCATCGTCAAGGAGAATGCCATGGCCGGCGCATTGCCCGTGCTCGCCAACGAAGGTGGCCTGTCGCGCTACCTCGACGAGATCCGCAAGTTCCCGATGCTGGAGCCGACGGAAGAGTTCACGCTGGCCAAGAACTGGCGCGACGGCGGCGACCGCGAGGCGGCGCACCGCCTCGTCACCTCGCACCTGCGCCTCGTCGCCAAGATCGCCATGGGCTATCGCGGCTACGGCCTGCCGATCGGCGAGGTCGTGTCCGAGGGCAATGTCGGCCTGATGCAGGCGGTCAAGCGCTTCGATCCCGACAAGGGCTTCCGCCTCGCGACCTACGCGATGTGGTGGATCAAGGCGGCGATCCAGGAATACATCCTGCGCTCGTGGTCGCTCGTGAAGATGGGCACCACCGCCAACCAGAAGAAGCTGTTCTTCAACCTGCGCAAGGCCAAGGGCAAGATCTCGGCGCTCGAGGAGGGCGACCTCAAGCCGGATCAGGTGGCGCAGATCGCGACCCGGCTCGGCGTGCCCGAGCAGGACGTGATCGACATGAACCGCCGCCTGTCCGGCGACACCTCCCTCAACGCGCCCCTGCGCGAGGAGGGCGAGGGCGAGTGGCAGGATTGGCTCGTCGACAACGCGCCGAGCCAGGAGACGGTGCTGGCCGGCGAGCAGGAAGGCCAGAACCGGCTTTCGGCGCTGCGCGACGCGCTCTCGGTGCTCAACGCCCGCGAGCGTCGCATCTTCGAGGCGCGGCGCCTCGCCGACGATCCGATTACCCTGGAGGACCTCTCGGGCGAGTTCGGCGTCTCGCGCGAGCGCGTCCGCCAGATCGAGGTGCGGGCGTTCGAGAAGGTCCAGGAAGCGGTCAAACGCAACCTCGCGACGCGGGAATTGCCGCGCATGGGTGCGTGACGCCGAGACCAGCGTCGGCGGCGACATCCGGGCATATCCCCTCCCCCCATGCGGGGAGGGCGGCACGGCCTTCCGTCGGAGCGGTCAGCTCACTTCCACTGGTCGAACGCCTCCTGCACCACCTGCGTGCCGGCGCTGCCCTTCTCGAAATTGAGCACGGCGCGCTGCCCGCTGGCGTAGCGGATCGCGATGTCGAACCAGGGCTTGTGCAGCAGCAGGTCGGTGTTGCGGTCGACGTCGCCGCGCAGCGACGACAGCCCGATCAGGAACAGGTTCTCCCGCACGCGGACCGGTAGGCCCGAGACCGGCGAACCGCGGGCGGCCTCGTCGTCCTTGGCCTGAAGCAGGCCGATATCCTGCACCGAGCGCTTCTCGCCGTCCGCGCCGGTGCCGGTGAAGACGAGATTGATCGTGTGCGAGGCCGGCAGGGTCTGGTCGAGGTTGCGCTGGATCGTCATCACCAGCGTGAGGCCGGCCTCCGGCACCGTCACCGTGGCGACGATCGCCGTCTCCAAGGGCTGGCCCTGCTCGCCGGGAACGGAATCGAGGCGCCAGACCACGCGGCCGGTCGTCGAGGTCGGCGCCGCGTTCTGGCCCGCGGTGTTCTCCTCGATCAGGACGGCGCGCTGCGCAACCGCGATCCCGGGTTGGCTCGGCGGGCTCGCGGGATTGCGCGACCCGGCCTGATCCGTCGCGACGGCCGGCGGCGATGCCTTCGGAGCGGGGTCGCCGCCGATCCGGTCCGAGAACTTCGTCTCGGCGCCCTCCGGCTGGGTTTCCGCCGTCTCGGCACCGCCGGAGGGCAGGTTCGCCGGCTTGTCGCGCAGCAGGAACGCCGCGACCGCGATCAGCCCGATCACCACCGTCAGGACGATGCCGACGAAGGCGTTGCGCAGCATCCGCGAGCGCCCGCCGCGCGGCGCCACCACGTCGATGCGCGGGCGCTGCCGCCCGTTCGCCGCATCGTTGGCGGCGATCGGATCGTCGACGGCCTCGGCCGGCTGGACCGCCGCGGGCTCCGGCTCGGGGATCGGATCCGGGCCCTTCGGCTTGCGCGCGGTGATCGGCACGGCGGCCTCGCGCGGCTCCTCCGGCGCCTTCGGCAGGAAGGACGGGGCCGGAGCCGGCGGGAGGAACGGCGTGGCTTCGGGCTGCGGCTCGGGCTCGAGCACGGGGGCCGGCAGCGGCGCCGGGGTCGGCTCGGGGATCGGCGGTTGCGGCGGCGGAGGCGGCACGATCGCCGGCGCGGGCGGCGGGGCGACCTCCGGTGCGGGCGCGGGTGCGCCGTAATCGACCTCCAGCCGCGCGATGGCGTTGTCGAGCGCCTGCCGCTCGAGATCGATGTCCGCCTCGGGCAGCGGCGGGTCGAGGGAGCGGAGCTGGCCGATCAGGGCGTTGCGCGCGCGCTCGTAGACCGCCTTGCGCATGGCCGGCGTCCGGTCGGGCAGGGCGTCGAGCGCCCGCGCCAGCAACGGGTAGTAATCGGCCATGTCCTCAGGGATCCGCGGGTTCGCGGTCCGCGCGTCGCGCGGACCGGACGATCAATCCTCGAAGGGATTGTGCATCAGGATGGTGTCGTCGCGCTCCGGCGACGTCGAGAGGAGCGCCACCGGGCAGCCGATCAGCTCCTCGATGCGCCGGACGTACTTGATCGCCTGCGCCGGCAGCTCGGCCCAGGAGCGGGCGCCGGCGGTCGTCTCCGACCATCCGGGGATCGTCTCGTAGACCGGCTCGACCCGGGCCTGTGCGGCCTGGCTCGCCGGCAGGTGGTCGATGACCGCGCCGTCGAGGCGGTAGCCGGTGCAGACCTCGATCGTCTCGAACCCGTCGAGGATGTCGAGCTTGGTCAGGGCGATGCCGTCGATGCCCGAGGTGCGCACGGTCTGGCGCACCAGCACCGCGTCGAACCAGCCGCAGCGCCGCTTGCGCCCGGTGTTGACGCCGAACTCGCGGCCCTTCCGGCCGATGGTCTCGCCGATCTCGTCGAACAGCTCGGTCGGGAACGGGCCCTCGCCGACGCGGGTGGTGTAGGCCTTGGCGATGCCGAGCACGTAGCCGATCGCGCCCGGGCCGAGGCCCGAGCCGGTCGCCGCCTGCGCCGCGACGATGTTCGACGAGGTGACGAAGGGATAGGTGCCGTGGTCGACGTCGAGCAGCGCGCCCTGCGCGCCCTCGAACAGGATGCGCTTGCCGGCGCGGCGCTCCTCGTCGAGCAGCGCCCAGACCGGGCAGGCATAGGGCAGAATCGTCGGCGCGATCGCCTTCAATTCGGACAGCAGGGCGCCCGCGTCGACTTCGGCGATGCCGAGGCCGCGGCGCAGGGCGTTGTGGTGGGTCAGCACCCGCTCGATCTTGGCCGGCAGGGTGTCGGCATCGGCGAGATCGACCACGCGGATCGCGCGGCGGCCGACCTTGTCCTCGTAGGCCGGGCCGATGCCGCGCTTGGTCGTGCCGATCTTCAGCCCAGCGTTGGCGGTCTCGCGGAAATGGTCGAGCTCGCGGTGCAGCGGCAGGATCAGCGTCGCGTTGTCGGCGATGCGGAGGGATCGCGGCGAGACCTCGACGCCCTGCGCCTGGATGCGGGCGATCTCGTCGACGAGGTGCCACGGGTCGACGACGACGCCGTTGCCGATCACCGAGAGCTTGCCGCCGCGCACCACGCCCGAGGGCAGCAGCGCCAGCTTGTAGGTCACGCCGTCGATGACGAGCGTATGCCCGGCATTGTGGCCGCCCTGGAAGCGGACCACGATGTCGGCCTGCTCGGAGAGCCAGTCGACGATCTTGCCCTTGCCCTCATCGCCCCATTGGGCGCCTACGACGACGACGTTCGCCATGCGTGCCTTCAGACCCGTGGCCCGTTCGCGGGCGCCCGGCGTTGCGCCGCGCGAGAGAAAACCCGTTGCCGTGAGGGTGTTTCCGCGATCCGGTCCGGGAAATCAAGCAAACCGCCCCCGCCGTGTCGAACCGGCAGGGGACGAGCTTCGGCGCGGAGCCTATTTGGCTTCGGTTCCGGGCTTCTGCCCCGGCAGCTCGCCCGGCTTGATCACCGGCATGGAGCCGGCGTTCGGGTTCGGCGGCTCAACCACCATGCCGGGGGCCGCGTTGCCCGGCGGCTTGATGACGCCGTCGCTCTGCCGCAGCTTGTCGCTGAGCGTGGAATCGGCCGGCGGCGCGTCGGCATTCGGGCGCACGCGATCGGGCGGCGTCTGGTTCTGGGGCGGCAGCACCGGATCGCTGTCGCGATCCTTCAGCGGCGCATCGGGATTCTGGGCGAGCGCGGCCGTGGCGACCAGCGCGAAGACCGAGGCGGCGAGCCCCGTCAGGACCTTTGACAACGAAGACCTCCCTCTCGTTCGCGATCGGGAAGCAAACACCGAGGCCGGGGAACCGTTCCTATCGCGATCTCCTGGGACGCGGATGCCTCGTTCGAATCGAGCGCCGCTTCGCTCCCCCCTCTGCGGGAGAGAGTGGCCCGCGAAGCGGGTCGGGAGAGGGGAGCGCCGTATCCGGAAAGGTCGCTCCCCTCTCCCGAACCTCGCTGACGCGAGGCCGACCCTCCCCCGCAGAGGGGAGCGAAGGCGCGGCGAGGAATGTCTCCGATTGGGTCGCGAAAGGTTCCCTCAGCTCCCCCGCGCCATCGCGATGTAGAGCTCGCGCAGGCGGCGGGCGATCGGGCCGGGGACGCCCTCGCCGATCGTGCGGTCGTCGATGGCGACGACCGGCATCACGAAGGCCGAGGCGCTGGTGTAGAACGCCTCCGCCGCCGCGTAGGCCTCCTCGACGGAGAACAGGCGCTCCTCCACCGTCAGGCCGGTCTCGGCGGCGAGCCGCATCACCGCGGCGCGGGTGATGCCGGGCAGGAGCGCGGTCGAGAGCGGGCGGGTGACGAGGCGGCCGTCCCCGGTCGCGATGAAGGCGGTGGAGGACGAGCCCTCCGTGACCGCGCCGTCCTCGACCATCCAGGCTTCGGCGACGCCGGCCTCCGCGGCCGCCTGCTTGGCCAGCACCTGTGCGAGCAGGGCGACCGACTTGATGTCCCGCCGCTTCCAGCGCAGGTCCTCGACCGTGACCACCTTGGCGCCCGTCTCGGCCAGCGTGTTGGCGAGCACGGTCTTGGCTTGCGTGAACATCATCACGGTCGGCGGCGTGCCGGCGGGCGGGAAGGCGAAGTCGCGCTCGTGCACGCCGCGCGTGACCTGCATGTAGACCAGCCCCTCGACGACCCCGTTCCGGGCGACGAGCTCGGTCTGCAGGCGCTCCCAGGCGGCCGCGTCGTGCGGGTTGCGGATGCCGATCTCGCCGAGCGACCGGTCGAGGCGGGCAAGATGCGCCGCGTTGTCGACGAGGCGCCCGTCGATGATCGCCGAGACCTCGTAGATCCCGTCCGCGAACAGGAACCCGCGATCCATCACCGGCACGCGGGCCTGGTCGAAGGGCAGGAATTCGCCGTTGAGGTAGACGATGCGGGGTGACGCCACGGCGGATGCCCTTTGCGATGACCGGTCGATATCGTTCCTAGCAGGATTCGTGCGGGGTTCAGCCGTCCCCGAAGACCCGCGAGAAGATCGTGTCCACGTGCTTGAAGTGGTAGCCGAGATCGAAGCATTCCTCGATCTGCTCGGGCGACAGGGCCGCCGTGACCTCGGCATCGCCCTTCAGCAGGGCGAGGAAGTCGCCCTCCCCGCGCCAGACCGGCATCGCGTTGCGCTGGACGAGGCGATACGCGTCCTCGCGGCTGACGCCCGCCTGCGTCAGGGCCAGCAGCACGCGCTGCGAGTGGACGAGGCCGCCGAGCCGGTCGAGATTCTTCTGCATCTGGGCCGGGTAGATCAGCAGCTTGTCGATCACCCCCGTCATGCGGGCGAGCGCGAAGTCGAGGGTGATGGTGGCATCCGGCCCGATCATCCGCTCGACGGAGGAGTGCGAGATGTCGCGCTCGTGCCAGAGCGCCACGTTCTCCATCGCCGGCAGCGCGTAGGCGCGCACCATGCGGGTGAGCCCGGTGACGTTCTCGGTCAGCACCGGATTGCGCTTGTGCGGCATCGCCGACGAGCCCTTCTGGCCTTCCGAGAAGAACTCCTCGGCCTCCAGCACCTCGGTGCGCTGCAGGTGACGCACCTCGATCGCGAGCCGCTCGAGCGACGAAGCGACGACGCCGAGCGTCGCGAAGAACATCGCGTGCCGGTCGCGCGGGATGACCTGGGTCGAGACCGGCTCGACCGTCAGCCCCATCTTCTCGGCGACGTAGGCCTCGACCCGCGGGTCGATGTTGGCGAAGGTGCCGACCGCGCCCGAGATCGCGCAGGTGGCGATCTCCTCCCGCGCCAACACCAGCCGGGCGCGGTTGCGCACGAACTCGGCATAGGCCTGGGCGAGCTTGAGGCCGAAGGTGACGGGCTCGGCGTGGATGCCGTGCGAGCGGCCGATGGTCGGGGTGAGCTTGTGCTCGAGCGCGCGGCGCTTCAGGGCGGCGAGCAGCGCATCGACGTCGGCGATCAGGATGTCGGCGGCGCGGACGAGCTGGACGTTGAGGCAGGTGTCGAGCACGTCCGACGAGGTCATGCCCTGGTGGACGAAGCGCGCCTCCGGCCCGACGATCTCCGACAGATGCGTGAGGAAGGCGATGACGTCGTGCTTGGTCACCGCCTCGATCGCGTCGATGCGGGCCACGTCGAACACCGCATCGCGGCCCTTCTCCCAGACCTTGTCAGCGGCGTCCTTCGGCACCACGCCGATCTCGCTAAGCGCCGTGGTGGCGTGCGCCTCGATCTCGAACCAGATGCGGAAGCGGGATTCGGGCGACCAGATCGCCGTCATCGCGGGGCGGCTGTAGCGGGGGATCATCGGCGTCTCGGATCTCGCGGGCGTATCGAGCCGCGCGCCTAGCACGGCTGGGCCGGGAGGTGAACGCACCGCAGGGCCGGCCGGCCCTGCTGACCGCGCTGGCATTACGCCTTCGGCTCGACCCGCACCCAACCCTGCGGCTGCAACCGCTCCTGCGGCAGGAAGCGGGCCTTGTAATCCATCTTGCGCGAGCCCTCGACCCAGTAGCCGAGGTAGAGGTACGGCAGGCCCATCTCGTGGGCGCGCCGGATATGATCGAGGATCATGTAGGTCCCAAGCGACCGGTGGGCCTCCGCCGGGTCGTAGAACGAGTACACCATCGACAGGCCGTCGGAGAGCACGTCGGTGAGGCAGAGCGCCACCAAGCCGCCGACGCCGCGGCCGTGGATCGCGGTGTCGGGCCCGCGCCGGCGATAGGCGACGAGGTGCGTGTCGACGTGGCTGTCCTCGATCATCATCGCGTAGTCGAGCACCGTCATGTCGACCATGCCGCCGTCGCCGTGGCGGGCGTCGAGGTAGCGGCGGAACAGGGCGTACTGCTCGGAGGCCGGGCGGTTCGGCTCGGGCGTGCCGACGAGGTCGGCGCTGCGCGACAGGATCCGGCGTTGGCTGCCGCTGGCGACGAAGTCGGACACCACCACGCGCACCGAGATGCAGGCGCGGCAGGTCTCGCAGGCCGGGCGGTAGGCGATGGTCTGCGAGCGGCGGAAGCCGCCCTGCGTCAGGATCTCGTTGAGATCGCGGGCGCGACGGCCGACGAGGTGCGTGAACACCTTCCGCTCCTCCTGCCCCGGCAGGTAGGGGCAGTTCGACGGCGCCGTCAGGTAGAATTGCGGTGTGTCGCGCGGGTGGCTCGTCACGCTTCGCGCTGCCCTCTCGCCACGGGTTCCTGCGCCGGGCCGCCGCTGCAGTGTAACGCGGCCGTGGCCGCGCTCAATGGGTTGCCGGCCAAGGCGAGGCGACAATTTCGCCGCGCCGGTGCGCGCGGCCGAAACCGTTTGCCGGCGCGGTCGCGACGTCAGCCGGCGCGCACGACGGCGAGGCCGAGGAGCACGTCGTGGCCGAGACGGCGATCGCTGCGGACCAGGCCGAAGGCGAGATCGACGAACCACAGCAGGAAGGTCGAGATCGCGACGTAGAACAGCAGCGCGTGGACCGCGGCGGTGATCAGGTCGACCGGCCGCCCGGTCTCCGGCGCGACGACGCGCAGGCCCATCATCCGCATCCCGAGCGTGCTCTGGCGCGAGCCGCCGACGGTGATCGCACTGTAGATCACGCCGCTCGCCGGCAGGACCGCGAACAGCGCCCAGCCGAGGCCGAAGGTGACCACGCCGAGGAAGGCGATCGCGACCCAGAGCAGGGCGCTGAAGCCGAGGATGAACAGGATGTCGAGCAGGTAGGCGACCGTGCGGCCGCCGAGGCTGGCGCGGACCGCCGGCATCGTCACGGGGGGCAGGTAGCTCGGCGCTTCGAACGGGCGGGCGTAATCGGAGCGGGGGTTCAGCATGGCCGTGATCTCGCGTGACATCGCTGGACCGTCACATGGGAATCGCCCCGATCTCCCTCAAGGCCCGGCCCCCTCCGCTCAGCCGGCCGCCTGCTCGATGACGCCGCGCCAACCGAGGCCGGCATAGGTCTCGTAGCCGGGCGTGGCGTGGTACGCGACCAGGCGCCCCTGGGGATCCCGGTAATGCCCGCTGGCGGCGGCGTCGACCTGCAGCGGGTAGCGCTCGGTGAGGATGCCGCGGCCCCGCGAGCAGGCGATGACGCGATGGCGCGCGTCGAGCAGCATCAGGCGGCTCGATGCCCGCTCGTCGGGCGCGAGGCGGACACCCTCGACGATCGCGCGGGCCTGCGGCTCCCAGTCGAAATGGATCGCGAGGTAGCCCAGGGGCTTGCCGTGCGCCTCGCCGTCCGCGCGGACCGAGGCGACGTAGGTCGCGACCTGCGCACCGCCGAGCCCGGCGCAGCGCGCGATGTCGGCGACCGCGAAGTCGTCGCCCGAGGTCAGGGCGCGCGCCTTGGCGAACCACGCCTCGTTGCGGACGTCGCGGCCCTGGACGGCGAAGCGGTCCGGGCGCCCGCCGGCGATCACGCGCCCGTGCAGGTCGCACAGCCAGAGGTCGAGATAGACCGTGTAGGACGACAGGATGACGCCGAGGCGCCGGCTCGCATGGGCGGCGGCCGCCTCGGTCGGATCGGAGGCGGCGTCGACGATCGCGGCATCCGTCGCCCACCAGCGCACGTCGCAGGTGCGCTCGTAGAGATTGCGGTCGATCACCTCGACGGCGTTGAGGGCGAGATCGACGCAACGCGTGGCGCGGGCGTGGTCGGCGAGCTGGCCGACGGCGCGGGTCAGCGTGTCGACGCCGTCGCCGAGCTTCGTGCCCAGCGCCGAGGCGAGGCCGTCGATCTCGCCGGCGACTTGGCGCACCTCCTGCGCCACCACCGAGAAGCCCGCGCCCTGCGCGCCGGCATGCGCCGCCTCGATCATCGCGTTCATCGCCAGCAGATGCATGCGGCGGGTGATGGTGTTGATCGCGCCGATGCTGGCTCGGGTCGAGGTCTTCAGCTGGCCGGTGGAGCGGTCGACCAGTTCCGCGAGGCCGACATCTTCGGAGATGCGCTGGGGGACCATGGAATTTCCTGGGCGCGCCGCCGCGGGCACGCCGACGCGTACCTGTGGGGAGAAGGTTGTATGAATCCGTAGTGATATAGACTTAGGACTGTAATATTTTCACAAATCTTAAAAGTGCGAGGCACGGTCTGCTGTTAATTTTCGCTGGCTTGAGCTGTAATTGCTTCTCTTGCAAGCAAGCCGCCGTCCGTCTGCCTCAAAACACGTCACCGTACAGACAACGTGGCGGTATCCCGCTTCGAGCGCAGAGCGCTCAAGGTATCTTCTGCTTGGGCTCGTCGGCGTCCGGCGTGTCGAGATAGTAGCGCTTAAGCAGGTAGAGGGAGGCCTCCGACAGCGTCGTGCGGTCGGTGGAGATACCGTCGAGCACGGCCCCGGCGTTGAAGCGGCACAACGCATAGTGAGGATGGCGACCGAGCACGTAGTCGACGCGGATGCTGTCGGGGGCCGCGCCGGTGCCGGCGCGCAGGATCCGCACCGCCGTCTCGTCCGGCACGAGCGCCGGCACCGCCTTCCGGCAGATGGACAGGCGCTGGCGCTGCACCGCGCTCTCGCAGGCGCCGAGACCGCCGAGAAATCCGAGCGCGATCCCGAGGGCGACGAACCCGCTGCCCCGCCGGCGCCTCACGCGCCGGTGCGCAGCCGCTCGGCGACGCGGGGGGCGTAGTAGGTCAGCACGCCGTCGGCGCCGGCGCGCTTGAAGGCGAGCAGGCTCTCGACCATGGCGCGCTCGCCGTCGAGCCAGCCGTTGCGGCTGGCGGCCTCGATCATCGCGTACTCGCCCGACACCTGGTAGGCGAAGGTCGGCACGCCGAATTCGTCCTTCACACGGCGGATGATGTCGAGATAGGGCAGCCCGGGCTTCACCATAACCGAATCGGCGCCCTCCTCCAGGTCGAGGGCGACCTCGCGCAACGCCTCCAGGCCGTTGCCGGGGTCCATCTGGTAGGTGCGCTTGTCGCCGACGAGCGCCGCCTGCGTGCCGATCGCGTCGCGGAACGGGCCGTAGAACGCGCTGGCGTACTTCGCCGCGTAGGCCATGATCTGCACGTCGAGGAAGCCGGCCTTGTCGAGCCCGGCGCGGATCGCGCCGACGCGCCCGTCCATCATATCGGAGGGCGCGATGATGTCGGTGCCGGCCTCGGCCTGGATCAGGCTCTGCTCGACCAGCAGCGCGACGGTCTCGTCGTTGAGGATCGCGCCGTCCGAGAGCAGGCCGTCATGGCCATGCGAGGTGTAGGGGTCGAGGGCGACGTCGGTCATGATGCCGATCTGCGGCACCGCCTTCTTCACCGCGCGCACCGCCCGGCAGACGAGGTTGTCCGGGTTCAGGGCCTCGGAGCCTGTGGGGTCGCGCAAGCTCGCTTCCGTATAGGGAAAGAACGAGATCGCCGGGATGCCGAGGCGGGCGGCGCGCTCGGCGTCGCGCACGATCTCGTCGACGCTGAGGCGCTCGACGCCGGGCATGGAGGCGATCGGCTCGCGCCGGCCCGTCCCCACGATCACGAACATCGGCCAGATCAGGTCGTCGACCGTCAGCGTGTTCTCGCGCACCAGCCGCCGCGACCAGTCGGCCTTGCGGTTGCGGCGCGGACGCTGGGTGATCTTCAGGCCCTCGGCGCGGGTCCCCTCCCGCGCGGTCTCCACGGCGAGCGGGCGCGGCCGGGGCGTGTCGTCGGAAGCGTGTTCGAAGGGCATGGGATCGCGTTCGCTGTGATCGGTTCGCGGGTGGCGCGGCGTAGCATAAGTGGCTGGGCGGGCGAAGCCGGCGAAGCGCCGCGACGTCACGAGCCGCCGGAGGCGCCCCGCCCGCAGCGCGGCAGGGTCCCCGAACGGTTCACGCCTGCGTGACGCCGTCGCCTCGGCACGTGACATCCCGCAGCGGATCGGAATTCTTTCACATCGCTCCGGCGTTCGATTCGCCGGTCGTGGTTGGTCGGGGGGCTCATGACGGCATCGTTCACGCTCGAGGGGATCATTCCGGCCGCGTACGGACGGAGCTTTCGCGCGATGCGCGCGCTCGGGCCGGCGACGGCGATCGCGTTCGTGATCCTGCTCGCTGGCGACGGCGCGGAGGCCCTGATGCGCCACGAGAACGACGTGCCCGCCGTGACCAGATGGTGGCTGCTGCTCCATGCGGCCGTCTTCGTCCTCGTCGCGCCCTACAAGGTCCGCCTGTACGAGGTGATGTGGGACGTCGGGCCGCCGTCGATCCCGAAACCCGGCGCGCGGCGCCGCGCCATCCTCAACGTCGTCGCCCTCGATCTCCTGCTCCTCCTCGTCGGAGCGGCGTGGGCCTGGCTCTGGAGCCTTCATGGCCAGCTCGGAATCCCCACCTTCGTTCTGGTAGGACTGCTCGTCCCGAGTTGGTGGATACGGACGCGGCTCACGCTGGTCGGCCCGGTGCTCGCCCTTGCCGCCTTGCCGCTCACCCTGTCGGACGCCATCTCGGCGACGAGGGGGCACTTCTGGGATATCACGTTCGCCGGGCTTCGCGTCTTCGTCGTGCTCGTCCCCGTCATCCTGGCAATCGTCCTGGCGACGCTGTGGCTCCAAACTACCGTCGTGAAGTCGGCGTTTTTGAAGCCGATCCTGTTGAGCCCGATCGGTTTCCTATCCCTCGCGGTCAATATCGCCCTCCAGGCCGAACTCTGGCGGCGCATGGGTCTGCCGTTCGCATCGAAGGCGGAACGGTTGCCAGACTGACGCCCGCGCTCGCCCGGGCTTCGACCTCGGCCAAACCGGACGCGGGCGCCCGGCGTTGACGCCCGGGCCGCTACGGCCTCTAACCCCCGCTGAGCGGACACGCGGCGAGAGGATCGAGAGACGTGAGCGGAGCCGAAGCGGCCAACGACGAGATCCAGTTCGAGCGGCGGGGCGCGCTCGGCCTCGTCACCCTCGACCGGCCGAAGGCCCTGAACGCGCTCTCCCTCGGGATGATCGGCGCGCTGCACGCGCAGCTCGACGCCTGGGCGTCGGATGCCGGCATCACCCGCGTGGCGATCCGCGGCGCCGGGGGGCGCGCCTTCTGCGCCGGCGGCGACATCCGCCACATCCACGCCTGCGGCCAGGCGGGACGCTTCGACGAGGTGTTCGCGTTCTGGCAGGCCGAGTACCGCCTCGTCGCCCGGATGCAGCGCTACGAGAAGCCGATCGTCGCGCTGATCGAGGGCGTGGTGATGGGCGGCGGCGTCGGCATCTCGCTCCACGGGGCCCACCGCGTCGCCTCGGAGACGTACGTCTTCGCCATGCCCGAGGTCGGGATCGGCCTGTTTCCCGATGTCGGGATGACCTACGCCCTGCCGCGCCTGCCCGGCCGCGTCGGCACCTATCTCGCGCTCACCGGCAGCCGGGTCGGCCCGGGCGACGCGCTCGCCCTCGGCCTGGCCACCGCCTACGCGCCCGCCCGGGATTTCGCCGCGATCCTCGACCGGCTCGCCCAGGGCGGCCCGATCGCGGCCGCGCTCGAGACCGGCGCCGCGCGCCCGCCGACCGGGCCGCTCGTCGCCGAGCGCGGCCTGATCAACGACGCGTTCGCCGCCGACGACGTCGCGGACATCCTGCGACGGCTGGACGGCGCGGCCGCATCGGGCTCGACCTTCGCCGCGGAGACCGCGGCCGTGATGCGCACCCGCTGCCCGACAAGCCTGTGCATCGCCCGCGAGCAGATGCGGCGCGGGCTGGATCTCGATTTCGCCGACGCGGTGCTGACCGAATACCGCCTCGTCACCCGCCTGATGCGCGGGCATGACTTCTTCGAGGGCGTCCGCGCCGTGCTGATCGACAAGGACGGCCGGCCGGACTGGCGGCCGGCGACGCTCGAGGCCGTCGACCACGCCGCGGTCGCCGCTGCCTTCGGGCCGTCCGAGGCGCCGGAGCCTCGGTTCGCCTGATGCGCAAGGTCGGACGCATCACCCGCGGCAGCGCGGTCGGCGAGGCCCCGAGCGACCGCATCGAGCGGCGCTCGGCCGCGCCCAAGAGCACCTGGGACACGGTGCTGGTCTGGTTCATGCGGCTGACGGCCCTGGCGTGGCTCGCCAAGAGCGTGCTCTCCTTCGCGACGATCCTCGACGTGGTGCCGGGGCACCGCCCGTTCGCGCTGGAGCCGTTCGGGCGCCAGGCGGCGCTGATCTACTTCGCGGTGATCGACGCCAACGCGGCGATCGGCCTGTGGCTCACCAGCGCCTGGGGCGGCGTGGTCTGGCTGCTGGCGGTGACCTCGATGCTGACGCTCGCCGTCCTGACGCCGCAACTGTTGCAGACGCCGCTGATTCTGGTCTTGGTCGAGTCCAGTATCGTGATCTTCTACTTCGTTTTTTCTTGGCTCGCGGCACAGGAAGCGCGGTAAACGAGTGGTTATACGAATCACTTCACTTTGCATTTACCGACAGAAGTAAATCGCGAATTCATCCTGTCTCTTAGAGCGGTTTTCATCTCCGCCGCCTAGTTTCACCCCATGAGCGGTGCCGGACGGCAGAAGGCTCCGGCAGAATAATTCGGGCGAGGCACAAGATGAAGTCCCAGGCCGTCAAGATCTCGGATACCAACACCGCTCCCGAGACCGGAGCCGTCGCCGGCTCGTATCTCGAAGCCCTGCACCTCGTCGAGCGCCTGCACCGCCGCCTGCTCGACGTGATCAAGGACGAGTTCGAGCGCCGCGGCCGCGAGGACGTCAACAGCGTTCAGGCGCTGCTGCTCTACAACATCGGCGACAAGGAACTCACCGCCAGCGAGCTGCGGACCAAGGGCTACTACCTCGGCTCCAACGTCTCCTACAACGTCAAGAAGCTGGTCGAGGCCGGCTACCTGCACCACGCCCGCTCGAAGACCGACCGCCGCTCGGTGCGCATCAGCCTCACCGACAAGGGCCGGATGGTCCACGACATCATCCAGGGCCTCTACGACAAGCACGCCCGCACCATCCAGCCGATCGGCGGCATTTCCGACGACGATTTCGGCCGGCTCAACACCGCCCTCAGCCGCCTGGAGCGGTTCTGGACCGACCAGATCCGCTACCGTCTGTGAGACCTCGGTTACGCCGAACACGACGAGGCCGGCCGCCCGCGAGGGACGGCCGGCTTCGTCGTTTCACGCCCGGCACCAACGCAAAACGCCGCCCCCGAGGGAGCGGCGCTCACGAGACCGGCCGCATCGGCGGCCGATCGAAAGCTCAGTTGAAGGTGTCGATCTCGGCCGACTCGTAGCTGGTGACTTCCATGCCGACGCAGATCTCGGAAACGACGGGGGCGGACCAAGCCATGTGAATTCTCCTGAATGGGATGCGGGCGAAAGGGACGTCTTGCCGGCTCGCTCGCGAGCCGGTCATCGGCTCAGTTGAAGGTGTCGATCTCGGCGGACTCGTAGCTCGTCACTTCCATGCCGACGCAGACTTCCTGAACGATGGGGGCGGACCAGGTCATGGCGTTTCTCCTCGTGAACGTCGATGACCGGAAGATAGGCGATACCTTGGGCGCAATACAAGCGGGCGCTACACTTATATTTCTCATAGGATCGCCGAGAGGGCGCTCGGTCGCCCCGGCATTCATCTCCAAAACGCCGAATTCGGCTTTTCGATAAGGTAGATGGTGTCGGTGGCGCCAAATCGCCAACCCCATTCCGCCCCCTGCCGCCACGCCCTCTCCGAGGGGGGCGCTTTCGGCTTGACGCGTCGCACCGCCGGGCGCACAGGCTGCCGCGCGCGGAGACGGCCGTCGGCATCCGCGCACGCCATTCCCACGAAGATCCGATGCCCAGCGACACGCCAGACCGATCGTCCGAGCCGTGGCCGGCCGCACGCCGCGATCCCGCCTGAGCCCCTGAAAGGCTCGCGCCGGGCTCCGCCGCGCAGCCGGTCGCGGCCGGTGCCGTACGGCGCGCCGCCGGGCCCGCGAGGCGAGGCCCATGGTTGAACAGGTCCCCCCCCTGCCGGTCCCCGACGCGGTCGTGCCGATCGATCCGCGCGTCGACCCCTCCGTCCTGGCGGCGCGCCTCTCCGACGAGCGTGCGCCCGACATCGTCGAGGCGCTGAACGCCGAGGCGCCGGAGGTCGCCGCCGCGATCCTGCTCGGCCTGCCGCACGATCGCGCGATCGAGGTGCTCGACCAGCCCGAGCTCGACGACGCCGCCGACATCATCGAGATGCTGCCGCGCGACCGCGTCGCCACCTACCTGTCGGGCATGTCGGCCGACCGCGTCACCGACGTGTTCCGCGAGATCGAGGAGCCCGGCCGCTCGGACCTGCGCGCCCGCCTCGACGCCGAGACCCGCGGCGCGGTCGACCGCCTCAGCGCCTACGGCGAGGAGACCGTCGGCTCGCTGATGACCACCGAGTTCGTCACCGTGCCCGGCACCTGGACCGTGTCGCAGACCCTCGACCACATCCGCCGCGTCGAGAAGACCCGCGAGACGATCTATGCGATCTTCGTGCTCGACCCGCGCACCCGCGCGCTGACCAAGGCGGTGCCGCTGCGCCGGCTGATCTCGGGCAACCCCGAGGACAACGTGCTCTCGGTCGCCGCCGGCCGCCGCCCGCTCGCGGTGTCGCCGACGGCGAGCCGCGAGGAGGCCGCCCGGCTGATCTCGAAATACGACCTGCTCGCCCTGCCGGTGGTCGACGCGGTCGGCCACCTGATCGGCATCGTCACCGTCGACGACATGATCGACGCGATGGTTGAGAAGCAGACCCAGGACGTGCAGCGCTTCGGCGGCATGGAGGCGCTGCCCGAGCCCTACATGGACATCGGCTTCATGACGATGATCCGGAAGCGCGCCGGCTGGCTCTGCGCGCTGTTCCTCTCCGAGATGCTGACCGCCTCGGCGATGCAGGGCTTCGAGGGCGAGCTCGAGAAGGCGATCGTCCTGACGCTGTTCATCCCGCTGATCATGAGCTCGGGCGGCAATTCCGGCAGCCAGGCGACCTCGCTGCTGATCCGCGCGCTGGCGCTGCACCAGATCCGCCTGCGCGACTGGTGGCGGGTGGCCCTGCGCGAGCTGCCCACCGGCCTCGTGCTCGGCGGCATCCTCGGGGTGATCGCCGTGGTGCGGATCGCGATCTGGCAGAAGACCGGCCTGTACGATTACGGCGAGCACTGGCCGCTGGTGGCGGCGACCGTCGGCGGCGCGCTCGTCGGCATCGTCACCTTCGGGTCGCTGTCCGGCTCGATGCTGCCGTTCCTGCTGCAACGGCTCGGCTTCGACCCGGCGACCGCCTCGGCGCCCTTCGTGGCGACGCTCGTCGACGTGACCGGCCTCGTCATCTACTTCTCGGTGGCGTTGCTGATCCTGCGCGGCACGCTGCTCTAGCGCCGCGTCCGCTGCCGTTGCCGACCGGTCGGCAACGGAAACTTCGCAGTCCGGGCCGACGTAGGGCGGACGATGCAGGCGTCGTCCACGAAGGCGCCGCCGGCAAGACGTGACTTCGGAGCGCGACCGTGACCCTGCCCCTGCTGAGCCGCCCGGTCCTCGACGACCTCGGCGGCGTGATCGGCGCCGAGAAGCTCCGGCGCCTGATCGTCCGGTTCACGGACAGCCTGCGCACCGCGTTCCCGGCCGGAAGCCGCCCGCCGGGCGAGATCGCGCGGGAGGCGCACACCCTGATCTCGATGTCGGGCATGCTCGGCTGCGAGCGGCTGTCCACGGCCTGCCGGGCTCTCGAAGCGGAGGCGAAGGACGGCGCCGACCTGGCGCCCGCGCTCGCCGAGATCCGCGACCTGCGCGACGAGACCGTGCGCGCGCTGGAAGACGTCGCGCAAACGTCCTGACGCTGCGCCGCGTATTCAGTTTCGTGACGATCGGCATGCCACGGTCGCGCGGAACGGGTTCTGGGTGAGCGGGATGATGGTGGCGACGACGCAGATGCCGGAACGACGGAGGGTCGGCCTCGTGCCGAATCGCCTCGCCGGCCGGCTGCCGCAAGCGCTCGTGGCGACGGGGGGCCTCGTCTTCCTCGCGCTCGTTTGGCTCGGCCTGCTGTTCCATCTTGAGCAGCGCCGCGAGGGCGAAATGCTCCAGGCGCGGCGCGACGTGCTGAACCTGTCGATCGCGCTGGCCGAGCAGGTCTCGCGCCTGATCGAGGGCGTCGACCAGGTGATGCGCCTGATCGAGGCCGACTACGCCGACGATCCCGAGACCTTCGATTTCGCCCGCTGGTCGAAGCGCGCCACGATGCTGGCCGAGAGCGCGCGCCAGATCGCGATCTTCGACGCGAACGGCGACCTCGTCGCCACGCGCGACGCCGTGCCCTCCGCCCTCAGCAGGACCAACGTCGCGGACAGGCCCTACTTCCGGTCGCTGGCCGACAATCCCGAAGCCGGCCTCTATGTCGGGCGCACCATCCGCGGCCGGCTGATGGATACCTTCACCTTCAACCTCGCGCGCCGGCTGACGCGCCCGGACGGCAGCTTCGGCGGCGTCCTCATGGTGGCCGTCGACCCGGACTACCTCGCCCGGCGCTTCAAGGCGCTCGACGTCGGCGCCGACGCGGTCGTCGGGCTGTTCGGCCGCGACGGCTACGTCCGCATCCGCGAGCCGGCGATGCCGGGCATGTACGAGCGCGACCTGTCCCGGCGGCTCGACGGTCAGGGCCTGTTCGCGCGCCTGTCCGAGGCGCCGGCGGGAACCTACGCGGTCGAGAGCGGCCTCGACGGGCGCGCGCGCATCTTCGGATATCGCGCCACGGAGAACCTTCCGCTCGTCGTCACGGTCGGCAAGTCGGTGGAGGTCGTGCTCGCGCCGCTCGTCGCGGAGCGGCGCAACGCGCTGGCGGTCGGCGCGGTCGCGAGCGCGGTCATCCTGCTCGGATGCCTGGTGCTGCTGCGCGAGCTCGAGCGCCGGCGGCGGCGCGAGGCGCTGCTGGTCGAGACCCACCGGGCCCTCGGCGAGGCCGAGACGCTGTTCCGCGGTGTGTTCGAGAACGCCACCGACCACCTCTTCGTCCACGCCGTCGCGGCCGATGGCAGCTTCGCCCTCGAGACCCTGAACCCGAGCGCCGCCGCGCTGATCGGGCACTCGCAGCAGGCCGTCCGCGGCAAGACCCCGGAAGAGGTGATGCCGCCCGACATGGCCGCGATCGTGCGGGCCGACATCGAGGGTGTGATCCGCTCCGGCGAGCCAGCGCGGCGCCAGGAGGAGCGGGTCGGCGGCGACGGGACCCACCGCTTCGAGGTGATCTTGGTGCCCCTGCGCGAGGCCGGCGGCCGCCGCGTGGCGCGCGTCTTCATCAGCGTGCGCGACATCACCCATCTGCGCCGGGCCGAGGAGGCGATCGCGCTGAGCGAGGCGCGCTACCGCCTGCTCGCCGACAACGCCAGCGACATGATCGTCCAGGTCGGCCTCGACGGGCGGCGGATCTACGCGTCGCCGGCCTCGCACGCGCTCCTGGGCTTGGCGCCGCAGGACCTCGTCGGGACGCGGCCGGAGGACGAGGCCCATCCCGACGACGCAGGCGCGCTCTCGGCGATGATCGCCCGCCTCTCGGGAGGCGAGGCCGAGACCGCGGTGGCGACCTATCGCCTGCGCCGCGGCGACCGCTCCTACATCTGGGTCGAGGGCTCGTGGCGCCTGGTGCGGGACGCCGCCGGCCGACCCGCCGGCTTCGTCGCCTCGGTCCGCGACGTCGATGCGCGCCATCAGGCGGAGGATGCCTTGCGGTCGAGCGAGGCGCGCTACCGGGCGCTCGCCGACACGCTGCCGCAGCTCGTCTGGATCGTGCGGGCCGAGGATGGCCTGGCGGCCTACGTCAACCAGCGCTTCGAGGCCTATTACGGGCCGATCGGGACCGGCCTTGCCGAAAGGCTCGCGGCCAACCATCCGGACGATGCCGGTCGCATGGAGGCGGCCCGGGCGGCGGCCGTGCGCGACGGGCGCGGGCACGAGATCGAAGGCCGGCTGCGCCGGCACGACGGCACCTATCGCTGGCACAAGATCGTGATGATGCCGATCCGCGAGGCGGGCGCCATCGTCGGCTGGCTCGGCACCGCCCTCGACATCGACGACATCATCGCCGCGCGCCGGGCCCTGGAGGAGACCAGCGACCTGCTGCGCCTCGCCCAGGACGCGGCCGAGGCGGGCTCCTGGGACCTCGACCTCGTCGCCGGTTCCGTCCTGCTCTCGCCCGAGAGCGCGCGGCTGCACGGGCTGTCGAGCACCGAACCCCTGCGCATGCCGATCGAGGCGTGGAAGGCCCTAGTGATGCCCGAGGACCGGGACCGTGCCCTGGCGGACGCCGCCGAGGCGATCGCCTCGCGCCGCAGCTTCGTGATGGAGTTCAGGATCACGGGGGGCGACGGCGTCGAGCGCTGGCTGCAGAGCATCGGCCGTGCGTACTACGATCCCGCCGGGCGGCCCGTGCGGGTGATCGGCCTGAACCTCGACGCGACCGATCGCAAGCAGGCCGAGCTCGCGCTGCAGGCGGCCAAGACCGCCGCGGAGGCCGCGCGCCTGGAAGCCGAGCGCGCGAGCCTCGCCAAGACCGACTTCCTCGCCGCGATGTCCCACGAGATCCGCACGCCGCTGAACGCGGTGATCGGCTTCACCGACCTGCTGGCGCGCTCCGAGCGGCTGGCGCCCGACCTGCAGCGCCACGCCGAGCTGGCGCGCTCGTCGGGTTCCGCCCTGCTCACCGTGGTCAACGACATCCTCGACTTCTCGAAGGTCGAGGCCGGGGCGATCGATCTCGAGCAGCGCGCCTTCGCGCCGGCGGCGCTGGCCGACAACGGCCTGTCGATCGTGCGCGGGCTCGCCTCCGCGAAGGGTCTCACCGTGATCGGCCGGATCGACCCGGACCTGCCGCCCAGCCTCGTCGGCGACGAGGCCCGGCTGCGCCAGATCCTGCTCAACCTCCTGAACAACGCGGTGAAGTTCACCCGGCGCGGCAGCGTGACCCTCGCGGTGCGCCATGCCGGCACCACGCCCGCCGGCGAGACCATCCGTTTCAGCGTCAGCGATACCGGCATCGGCATCCCGCAGGCCAAGCAGCACCGGCTGTTCGAGCGCTTCTCGCAGGTCGACAATTCGGTGAGCCGCGATTTCGGCGGGACCGGCCTCGGCCTCGCGATCTGCCGGCGCCTCGTCGAGCTGATGGGCGGGACGATCGGCGTCGCCTCCGACGACGGCGAGGGCTCGACCTTCTGGTTCACGGTGACGCTGCCGCGCGGCGTCGACGTCGACGCACCCACCGCCGTGCCGGCCGTCGTCGCGTCGCACGCCACCGGGCACATCCTCCTGGTCGAGGACGTCGAGATCAACCAGGAGCTGGCGCGGCTGGTGCTGGAGGCCGCCGGCCACACCGTCGACGTGGTCGCCGACGGCGCCGCCGCCGTGATGGCGGTGGAGGACGGCGCGTTCGACCTCGTGCTGATGGATGTGCAGATGCCGGGCATGGACGGCATCACCGCGACGCGGATGATCCGCCGCCTGAAAGGCCCGGCGGCGAACGTGCCGGTGATCGCGATGACCGCCAACGTGCTGCCGGCCGAGGTGCGCCAGTTCCGCGAGGCCGGCATGGACGACCACGTCGGCAAGCCGTTCGACCGCGCGGTCCTCTACGCCGCCATCGCGCGCTGGCTTCCGGGCCGCGACGCCGCGCCGGTGCGGCGGGCGGTGAACGGCTGACCCGGATCGCGGCCGCGGTGCCTGCGTCGATCGCCCTGCCCTGCCGCCCGCCCCACGACTGGCCGGCGATGCGCGACTTCCTCGCCGGCCGGGCGATCCCCGGGATCGAGGCGGTGGGCCCGGATCGTTACGCGCGCACCATCGCCGTCGCAGGGCGAACCGGATCGATCGCGATCACGCCCGGCGGCGATGGGCTAGTCGCGATCGTGACGGGCGTGGCGGAGGCCGAGCTTCCCGGAATCGCGGCCCGGCTCCGGCGCCTGTTCGATTGCGACGCCGACCCGGCGACGATCGGCGCGCATCTCGCGACCGATCCTCGTCTCGCGCCCCTCGTCGCCGCGCGGCCCGGCTTGCGGGTGCCGGGGGCCTGGGACGGGTTCGAGCTCGGCGTCCGCGCGATCCTCGGGCAGCAGGTCTCTGTGGCGGCCGCGACCCGGCTCGCCGGGCGGCTCGTCGCCGAGCTCGGAACGCCCCTCCCGGCCCTCGCCGAACCCGGCCTGACCCATGTCTTCCCGACCGCCGAGCGTGTGGCCGCGGCGGACGTCGCGCAGATCCTGACGATGCCGCGTGCGCGCGGGGCCGCGATCCGGGCGCTCGCGGCGGCGAGCCTCGCCGAGCCCGATCCGTTCGCACCCGACCAGGACCTCGCCACCGCCGTCGCCCGCCTGACCGCGATCCGCGGGATCGGGCCTTGGACGGCGCAGTACATCGCGATGCGGGCGTTGCGCGCGCCGGACGCGTTTCCGCCCGGGGACGTCGGCCTGCTGCGGGCCCTCGATGGCGGCGCCGGGCGCCCGAGCCCGGCGGAGCTGCTGCTGCGCGCCGAAGGCTGGCGCCCGTACCGCGCCTACGCGGCGTTGCACCTCTGGGCGGTCGATGCGGCGCGGCCGGCGGATTGAGGAGGACGCCGTGCGCGCCCAGGATGCCCGCCGGATTCGAGAGCAAGGGACGGGATGCGGCCCGTGAGCGAGCAGCGCATGACGGGGAGACCGCGCGGTCCGCATCCGGCCCCGATCATCGATGAGGCTGCGATGCCGACGACTGAGGCCACCCGTCCCGATCTGTCAGCGGATGCCATGCGGCGCGAAGCCGTGTCGGCGCGCGACGCGGCGTACGATGGCCGCTTCGTCTACTCGGTCCGCAGCACCGGCGTGTATTGCCGACCGAGCTGCCCGTCGCGCGCGGCGCGTCCCGAGAACGTCGCGTTCCACGCCACCTGCGCCGAGGCCGAGGATGCGGGCTTCCGTCCGTGCAGGCGCTGCCGGCCGAACGAGGCGTCGCCCGATGCGAGGCGCGCCGCGGCGATCGCCGGCGCCTGCCGCCTGATCGACGAGGCCGAATCGCTGCCGGCGCTCGCTGTTCTCGCCCGCGCGGCCGGGATGAGCCCGTTCCACTTCCATCGGGTGTTCAAGACGACGACCGGCGTCACGCCGAAGGCCTACGGCGAGGCCCGCCGGGCCGAACGGATGGCGAAGACCCTGCCGAGCGCCGGCAGCGTCACGCACGCGCTCTACGAGGCGGGGTACGGGGCGGCGAGCCGCTTCTACGCCGGGGCCGGCGAGCGGCTCGGCATGGCGCCCGCCGCCTACCGCAAGGGTGGGACCGGCGAGACCATCCGCTTCGCGGTCGGCCCGTGCAGCCTCGGCGCGATCCTCGTCGCGGCTACCGCCCGCGGCGTCTGCGCGATCCTGCTCGGCGACGATCCGGACGCGCTGCTGCGCGACCTGGAGGACCGCTTTCCGAACGCGGCGCTCGCCGGCGGCGACGCCGCGTTCGAGGCGCTGGTCGCGCAGGTCGTCGGCCTGGTCGAAGCGCCGGGGCGGCCGGTGGACCTCCCCCTCGACATCGGCGGCACGGCCTTCCAGCAGCGCGTCTGGGATGCCCTGCGCAGGATCCCGGCGGGGACGACCGCGAGCTACGCCGAGATCGCCCGGAGCCTCGGCACGCCGGCGGCGGTGCGGGCCGTCGCCCGCGCCTGCGGCGCCAACGCCCTCGCCGTCGCGATCCCCTGCCACCGGGTGGTGCGGACGGACGGCGCCCTGTCCGGCTACCGCTGGGGCATCGAGCGCAAGCGGGCACTGCTGAAGCGCGAGGGGGTGGTGCGGTGAGCGGATAAGCCTCGCGATCGCGTTCGGGCTCTTCCCTCCCCCTTTCGAGGGGAGGGTGGCCCGCGAAGCGGGTCGGGAGAGGGAGCGCCGGATTCGGAGAAGCCGCTCCCCCTCTTCCGGCGATCCAGAACCAGGCCCTCTCTACCGACCGAACCGCTCGAACTTCGGGAAGCTCCGGGTCATCAGCGTGCCCGCATCGGTGCGGTGGCCCATCCACTTCTCCAGCACGCCGGCGTTGGCGAGGCGCGGCTGGGGGGAGCCGTCGCGCCAGGGCAGGCCCTCGGCCAGGGCGAAGACGCAGGCATCGACGAGGGTCGATTGCCGGCAGCGCTGGAGGCGCACGCCCTTGCCGCGCACGAGCTCGGTCAGCTCGGTGATCGGGAAGACCAGCAGCAGCTTGTCGGAACTCGTCACCGCGACGTGGTCGCCCTCGGCCGGCACCAGCAGCACCGCCTTGGCGTCCCCGTCGAGGCCCAGGATGCCCTTGCCCTTGCGGGTGTTGGCGACCAGCCCGTCGGACGGCGCGAGGAAGCCGCGCCCGTCAGAGCCGGCGATGAGCAGGCGGGTCTCGGGGCGATAGGGCAGCGCCGCGACGATCTCGGTGCCGTCGTCGAGGTCGACCATCAGCCGGATCGGATCGCCGAAGCCGCGGCCGCCCGGCAGCTTCGAGGCGTCGAGCGTGAACACCTTGCCGTTCGAGGCCAGGACCAGGATCTTGGCGGTGGTCTCGCTCGGGAAGGCGATCTTGATCTGGTCGTCGCCCTTGAAGGCGACGCCCGACAGGTCGGCGACGTGGCCCTTCAGCGCGCGGATCCAGCCCTTCTCCGAGACGATGACGGTGATCGGCTCGCGCTCGACCATCGCGGCCGTGAAGTCGATGCCCGCGGTGTCGGGCGGGTTCTGCAGCGTCGTGCGGCGGGCGCCGAGCTTGGTGTCGGGCCCGAACGCCTTCTTCACCTGGCGGACCTGCTGGGTGATCGCCTTCCACTGCGCGGCATCCGAGCCGAGCAGCGCCTCGAGCCCGTCCTTTTCGCGCGACAGGGTCTCCAGCTCGCGCTTCAGCTCCATCTCCTCGAGCTTGCGCAGGGAGCGCAGCCGCGTGTCGAGGATCGCGTTGGCCTGGACCTCGGTCAGCCCGAAATGCGCCATCAGGGCCGGCTTCGGCTCGTCCTCCTCGCGGATGATGCGGATCACCGCGTCGAGGTCGAGGTAGACGATGAGCAGGCCGTTCAGGATCTCGAGCCGGCGCTCGATCTGCCCGAGCCGGTTGCGCGAGCGCCGCTGCAGCACGACGCGGCGATGGTCGAGCCATTCGCGCAAAGCCTCGGCGAGCCCGATGACGCGGGGCACGAGGCCACCGACCAGCACGTTCATGTTGAGCGGGATGCGGGCTTCCAGCTCGGTCAGCCGGAACAGCGATTCCATCAGGATCACCGGGTCGACGCTGCGCGAGCGCGGCTCCAGCACGACGCGCACGTCCTCGGCCGATTCGTCGCGCACGTCGGCGAGCAGCGGCAGCTTCCTTTCCTGCAGCAGTTCGGCCAGCTTCTCGATCAGCCGCGCCTTCGGGATGCCGTAGGGGATCTCGGTGACGACGATGTTCCAGGTGCCGCGGCCGAGGTCTTCCTTGGTCCAGCGGGCGCGCACGCGAAAGGCGCCGCGGCCCGTGCGGTAGGCCTCGGCGATCGATTCGGCCGAGTCGATCAGGATGCCGCCGGTGGGGAAGTCCGGCCCCTGCACGAAGCTGACGAGCTGGGCCGAGGTCGCCTGCGGGTTGGCGATCAGGTAGAGCGCCGCGTCGCAGAGCTCGGCGGCGTTGTGCGGCGGGATCGAGGTCGCCATGCCGACCGCGATGCCCTGGCTGCCGTTGGCGAGCAGGTTTGGGAACGCCGCCGGCAGGACGGAGGGCTCGTCCTTCTCGCCGTTGTAGGACGGGCGGAAGTCGACCGTGTCCTCGTCGAACCCGTCGAGGATCAGCCGCGCGACCTCGGTGAGCCGCGCCTCGGTGTAGCGGTAGGCGGCCGGGCCGTCGCCGTCGATGTTGCCGAAGTTGCCCTGGCCGTCGACCAGCGGATAGCGCTGCGCGAAGTCCTGGCTCAGCCGAACCAGCGCGTCGTAGATCGCCTGATCGCCGTGCGGGTGGAAGTCGCCCATCACGTCGCCGACGATCTTTGCGCACTTCTTGTGCGCGGTGTTCGGATCGAGCCGAAGCAGCCGCATGCCGTAGAGGATGCGGCGGTGCACCGGCTTGAGCCCGTCGCGGGCATCGGGCAGCGCCCGGTGCATGATCGTGGACAGCGCATAGGCGAGGTAGCGCTCTTCTAGCGCGGACTTCAGCTCGACGCTCTCGATGCCGTCCCCGGTCGGCGGCTCGAAGGGCTGGCCCATCACGGCTCCGTTCTCAGATGTTTCATGTGGAACATAACACGAACATCACGGCGCGGCATCCAGGCCGGCCGCGACGAATCGTGAGCGTTCCTCGGGGACGGGCAGCGCCCGCGGACCCCAGATGTGCTGGGTGAGGAAGTAGCCGGTCAAGGTAAACCCATTCCGCACGTCGTCCAGGCCCTCCAACCGCCCGCCGTCGCGCAGGAAGGCAGGCAGCGCCAGCAGGCGGTCGCGGTAGGGCTCCCCGGCCGAGGCGCTGACGGCGCGCCCGCTCTTCGGCGAGACGTAGATCAGGGCGTCGTTCCCGCCTGTGGCGGCGCAGGCGCCGAGATCGAGGCCGAAGCCGAGCTCGGCCAGGATCGCCAGCTCGAACCGCACCATCAGCACCGGGGCGATCGTGCGGTCGTCCAGGTGGCCGATCAGGACCCGGGCCGCCTCGAACATCTCGGGATGCGGATCGCGCTCGGGCAGCAGGCGCAGGAGGGCGGCGAGGTGGCCGACGCCGTAGAGCGCCAGGCCGGAGCCGATCAGCCGCGACAGGGCCGATTCGAGCGGCTCGACCGCGAAGGCGCCGAGGCCGTCGTCGAGCCGCGCGCGCCAGGTCGCGCGGACCAGGTTCCCGGGCTGCAGCACCGGCTGCAACCGGCGCGAACGCCCGCCATGGACGAGGCCGAGATGACGCCCGTGCGCGCGGGTCATCGCCTCGAGGACGACGCCGGTCTCGCCCTGCCTGCGCACGCCGAGCACGAGCGCGTCATCCGTCCACTGCATCCGCCGTACATAGGCGTTTTTGGTGTGCGGCGTGAGGGTGTGTGTTTCCTAGGACTGAAAGCCGCGGTAGCTTCTGGCATCGGGAGAGGTTGCGGGGATTGGATGCTGGTGCGGAATTCGATCTCGGGACCCGCTGCGCGTCCCACTCGGCGGGCATTTCGACGGTCCGCGCCCATCCTTGCCATCACCGTGATCCTCACCGGTTGCATAGGGCGCGGCGAGGCGCCCTCCCCCGCCGCCCAGGCGTCGTCAAAACCCGTCCGCGAGCGCATCGCCGCCCTCGCCCTGCGGCAGGTCGCGTTCGGGTCGGTCTCGCTGCTGCCGGTGCGGTTCGAATCGAGCCGGATCGCCGGGCCGTTCGAGGATGGCGGGCGCACGCTCTACTGCGTCTCGAGCCACATGAAGGGTCGCACCTTCGGCAAGGGCGAGCGACCCAAGGTCGTGATCCGCGAGGACAAGGCGGCGAACGCGCTCACGGCGATCGACGACGACGAGGTCTGCCAGGGCCACCGCACAGAGCCGTTCCCGGAGCTGGAGACCGTGGGCAACGCGAAGGCCGGCACCATCGGGGGCTGATCCGGGTTGTTCCGGCCCCGTCCTTGCTCCCCCGGACCGATGCGAAACACGCCGCTCGCCCTCTCCCTCGACCTGATCGCCCGCGCGCACGCCGTTCCCGTCGCCGACGACGAGAGCGCGCTGCAGGTGATGACCGACGAGGAGCTGAAGCCCGGCCTCGACGCGATCATCGAGCAGCGCGGCGGCGCCGGCGACCTCTGGGTGTTCGCCTACGGCTCGCTGATGTGGCGGCCGGAATTCGCCTTCGCCGAGAGCCGGATCGGCACGGTGCGCGGCTTCCACCGGCGCTTCTGCCTGCTGCAACGGCGCTTTCGCGGCACGCCGGAGCGGCCCGGCTTCGTGCTCGCGCTGGACCGCGGCGGCTCGTGCCGGGGCGTCGCGTTCCGCTTGGCCGGAACCAACCTGCGCGAGACGCTGATGCCGGTCTGGCGCCGCGAGATGCGCGGGCGCGGCTACGTCGCGCGCTGGCTGCCGGTCGCGACGGAGGCCGGAACGGTCTCGGCGCTGACCTTTCTCGTGAACCGCGCGAGCGACCGCTATTCCGGTCGCCTGACGGAGGCCGAGATCGCTGACCGGATCGCGGTCGCGTCCGGGCATCTCGGGCCGAGCGCCGAGTACCTGTTTCGCACGGTCGAGGCCTGCGAGGCACTCGGCATCCGCGACCGGCACCTCTGGAACCTGCAGGCCCTGGTCGCCGCCCGCCTGGATCTCGGCCATCCAATCTCGGGCGGCGCACCGGGATAGGCTCGCGGCGGCGAGAGCGGACGCCTCCATCGATGCGGCCTCAGACCCAGGCGCGCTTCAGCGCCGTCACGACGCGGCCGCCGCCATGCTCCGCATCCGGGTTGCGCAACTCGCGCAAGCCCGGCGCCCGGCCCGTCGTCAGGTAGACGACCACCGTCAGCGCCAGCACCACCTTCGTCCGCATCGACCCCGTCCCGCTTGGTTAAGCAAGGCTGTGTAGGATCGGTCGGTTTTGAGGAGGTTGCGCCGGCGCACATCGACCGGACCGAATGCCTGTTTCCCCTTGGCATGGTAAAGAAGACGTTACGAGGTCCCTATCGAATCATCTTCGTGCAGTCGTATTGCGATCACGTTGCTACAATGGCAGGTATACTGTTTATAAATTTAAATCAGGATTTATATTCAGTCGCATGAGATGAAGGTCTTTCATGGAGTGATCCAGTCGATGCTTACGAGATCGATCCGGTCGGCCTTGGTCGTGTTGCTCACGTCCGTTGCAAGCGCTTCGGCGTGCGATGTCCCGATACCGACGCGCGGTTCTTTCGTTGAATGGCCGACCCGATTTCTCGTTGGCAAGGTGGAGGTACTTCAGGTCCGGACGATATTCATGATGGAACGGTATGCGCGGGTTCGTCTCATCGAACCGGTCAGAGGCGAACTCCCGCGCGAATTCGGCGTTCTTTATGATGTTACGAGTTGCGGTGGGTATTTCGGAAAAGGTGAAATCAAAATCGCTGGCTTCATCCTTCTTCCACCGGAGGAGCAGACGAAACACTATCGCTACATGACGAATTCGCTAGTCGGGAGCTGGACGCAAGCAATATTCATCGACCGCGGAGCTCATCTAATTGAATAAACCATTTCTTGTTTGCTCAAAGATGCAAAGTGATCGTCTCAAGGCTCTCCTTGCGAGGTCCTGATACGAATTTTCTGGGATCCAGATTCTATAGGTGCTCGCCACACTGGGCCGGTGGCGGGCTCAGGCTCCTCACGATCAGTTCACCTCCACCTGGATCACGCCCGGCACGGCGCGCAGCATCCCGGCGATCTGCGGGGTGGCTTGGTACTTGTCGCGCAGCTTGATCTCGACCTCGCGCTCGCCGCCGTCCAGCAGCAGGATCAACGAGACCTCGCCCTCGCCGCGCATGGCGAGGCGCTGCTGCACGGCGCCGATCGGGCCCTCGTCGCGCAGGTAGATCCGCATGCCCTTCTGGTAACGCGCCACCGCCGCGTCGAGCGGCTCGGCGGCGAGGATCCGGGCGCGCACGTCCTCGCCCTCGAGGTTGGCCTGGAGCTGGAGAACCAGCGGCTGGCCGGGTTCCAGGATCTCGCGGTAATGCCCGAGGCCTTCGGAGAAGATGATCGCCTCGAAATGCCCGGTCTGGTCCGAGAGCGTGACGATGCCGAGCTTGTTGCCGGTCTTGGTGCGGCGCTCGGAACGGTCGAGCACCGAGGCCGCGACCTTGCCGACGCTCGAGGTGCCGGCGCGAACCGAGCGGCAGAACTCGGCCCAGCTCTGCACCCGGAGCTTGCCCAGCAGATCCTGATACTCGTCGAGCGGGTGCCCCGAGACGAAGAAGCCGATCGCGTCGTACTCGCGCTTGAGCTTCTCGGCCATCGGCCAGCCCTCGTAGGCCGGGATGCGCAAGCTCACGTCGGTGGAGGTGACGCCGCCGAACATGTCGGCGATGCCGGCGCTCTCGGCTTCGGCCGCGCCCTGCGCCAGCTTCATAATCGGCTCGACCGCGGCGCAGGCCTTGGCGCGGTCCGGCTCGATGTCGTCCATCGCGCCGGCGGCGACCAGGCTCTCGAGCGTGCGCTTGTTGACGTGGCGCGGGTTGAGCCGGCGGGCGAGGCAGGCGAGATCCTTGAACGGGCGCTCGCCGCGCGCCTCGACGATCGACTTCACCGCCTCGCGCCCGACGCCCTTGATCGCGGCGAGCGCGTAGCGGATGCGCCCGACGCTATTATCGTCGACATGGACCTCGAAGGTGACGCCGGAGGTGTTGATCGAGGGCGGTTCGACGACGATCTTGAGCCGCTGCGCGTCCTGCCGAAATTCGGCGAGCTTGTCGGTGTTGTCCATGTCGAGGTTCATCGCGGCGGCGAGGAACTCGACCGGATGGTTCGCCTTCAGGTAGGCGGTCTGGTAGGTCAGCAGGGCGTAGGCCGCCGCGTGGCTCTTGTTGAAGCCGTAATCAGCGAACTTGGCCAACAGGTCGAAGATCTCGTTGGCCTTCGGCTTGGTCAGCCCGCGCTCGACGCAGCCCTTCACGAAGCGGTCGCGCTGGGCGTCCATCTCGGCGCGGATCTTCTTGCCCATGGCGCGCCGGAGCATGTCGGCCTCGCCGAGCGAGTAGCCGGCCAGGAGCTTGGCAATCTCCATCACCTGCTCCTGGTAGACGATGATGCCGAAGGTCTCCTTCAGCGCCGGCTCCAGCTTGGGATGCGGGTACCACGCCGCCTCGTTGCCGGCGTCGCGACCGAGCTTGCGCTCGCAATAGACCGGGATGTTGGCCATCGGGCCCGGCCGGTAGAGGGCGACGAGCGCGATGATGTCCTCGAAGCGGTCGGCCTGCATCTCGCAGAGCGCCTTGCGCATGCCGGCCGATTCCACCTGGAACACGCCGACCGTCTCGCCCCGGCCCATCGGCTGGTAGGTCTCGGGCTGATCGAGCGGCAGCGCCGCGAGGTCGATCTCGATGCCGCGCTGCTTGAGCAGGTCCGTGCAGCACCTCAGCATCGTCAGCGTCTTGAGGCCGAGGAAGTCGAACTTCACCAGGCCGGCGGCCTCGACCCACTTCATGTTGAACTGGGTCACCCGCATCCCGGTCTTCGGGTCGCGGTAGAGCGGCACCAGCTGCTCCAGCGGCCGGTCGCCGATGACCACGCCGGCCGCGTGGGTCGAGGCGTGCCGGTGCAGGCCCTCGAGCTTCTTGGCGATCTCCATGAGGCGAGCCACGATCGGCTCCTCCTCGATCGCCTGCTGCAGCTTCGGCTCGCCCTCGATCGCTTGGACCAGGGTCACGGGATTGGCCGGGTTCTGCGGCACCAGCTTGGTCAGCTTGTCGACCTGCCCGTAGGGCATCTCGAGCACGCGGCCGACGTCGCGCAGCACCCCGCGCGCCTGCAGCGTGCCGAAGGTGATGATCTGCGCCACCTGCTCTTGGCCGTAGCGCTCCTGCACGTACTGGATCACGCGCTCGCGCCCCTCGACGCAGAAGTCGATGTCGAAGTCCGGCATCGAGACGCGCTCGGGGTTGAGGAAGCGCTCGAACAGCAGGCCGAAGCGCAGCGGGTCGAGGTCGGTGATCAGCAGCGCGTAGGCGACAAGCGAGCCCGCGCCCGAGCCGCGGCCCGGGCCGACGGGGATGTCGTGGTCCTTGGCCCACTTGATGAAGTCGGAGACGATCAGGAAGTAGCCCGGGAACTTCATCCCGACGATCACGTCGAGCTCGAAGGCCAGGCGGTCGCGGTAGGCCTGCTCGGTGAAGCCCTCGCACGGCCCGTGCTGCCTCAGGCGCAGGGCGAGGCCGGCCTCGGCCTGGCGGCGCAGCTCGGTCGGCTCGTCGGCGGCGACCTCCACCGGCACCGAGGGCGCTGCGTCGGCGAGCGCGTCCTGCATCGGCGCGGTCCCGCCCGCCGCCACCCGCGAAAAGTTCGGCAGGATCGGCTTGCGGGTGCGGACGCGGACCGCGCAGCGCATCGCGATCTCGACCGTCGCCTGCAGGGCGTCCGGCAGGTCGGCGAACAGCTCGGCCATCTCGGCCCGGGTCTTGAAGCCGTGGCGCGCGGTGAGCTTGCGGCGGCGGTCGTCGGAGACGACGCGCCCGTCGGCGATCGCGAGCAGCGCGTCGTGGGCGTCGTAATCGCCCGCCTTGCCGAAGAACGGCTCGTTGGCGGCGGCGATCGACAGGCCGTCGCGGTCGGCCATGCGCAGCAGCTCGGCCTCGATCCGGCCCTCGTCGTCGAGGCCGTGGCGCTGGAGCTCGACGTAGAGCCGGCTCTCGCCGAAGGTGGTGCGCAGGGCGGCGAGCCGCGCCTCGGCGAGGTCTGGGCGGCCGGCGCGCAGCGCCGCGTCGAGCGGGCCGGTGAAGCCGCCGGTGAGCGCGATCAGGCCCGCCGACGATTCGGCGAGCGCCGCGGCGCTCACGCAGGGCGCCTCGCCGAGCCCGGTGTCGAAGTAGGCGCGGCTCGCCAGCCGCAGCAGGTTGCCGTAGCCGGTCTCGTCCTGCGCCAGCACGACGAGGCTGCCGGCGGGCCGCGCCACCCGTGCCATCGGGTCGACGGCCTCGAACGCCACCGAGAGCTGCATCCCGGCGATCGGCTGGATGCCGCTGCCGGCGGCCTTCTCGGAAAACTCGAGCGCGCCGAACAGATTGTTGGTGTCGGTCAGCGCCAGCGCCGGCTGGTGGTCGGCCAGAGCCGACTTGACGATGTCGCCCACCTTGAGGGCGCCCTCGAGCAGGGAATAGGACGAGTGGACGTGGAGGTGGACGAATCCGACCTCCTTGAGCTGGCGCGCCATGACGGTCCTTGTGCGGGTGCCACAGAGATCCGTCCTTCGGCCGCAGGAGTCGATGGCCGGCAGGCCGCGATTGCCGATATCCACCGCCGATGTGGCGTTTCGGACGCGCGGCCTGCGACCGATTATCCTGTGCACGGGCAGTCCGGCCGCCCGCGCCGAAGGCATCCCTCAACGGATCGGGGCCAAGGCTACCGCCCAACCCGCCACCGCGACCGCGAGCAGCCCGAAGGCCATGAACTCCGCGACGCCGACCAGAACCATCCGCTTGAGCATGTCGGGCACTCCGTTTCGATGACCCTACTTTGTTCCTGTTTTGTTCCATGTAAAGCGCGAGCGTCGGCGACCTGGCGATAGGGTTGACGAAACGTGAAGCCCGAAGCGCTTCATCGCGGCCGGACCCCTCGGGCGGGATCGCCGACCTCGGGCATGGTCCTGCGAACGCCGGGCGGGGGATGGCGTCCGTCGCCCCGCTCCGCCCGCGGCGCCCTACAGGTAAAGGAGGCAGGCGAGCAGGAAGACGCTCTCGACGAGGAGCACCAGGAAGACGATCGTCGTCACGGCGGGATCCCGACCGACGAGGGAGCGCGCTGTGATCGGCTCGGACACGACGGGCACTCCGCTTTCTGGGGGCGCGGCGGCTCCTCGCGGCATGGAAGCCTGACGCGCGGCCGCGACGAAGAGCACCTTCGCCGGGAGGTCGGGGGACGTTGACCGGCGAAGGTGCCGCCGGAGGAGAAACGCTGTCCCGGCCCGCCGTGAATGCCATCGATCGGACGGGCGAGCCTTCACGCACGTTAAGTCTTCTATAGATTTTCCAAGCGTCGATCTGCAACAGTTCCGGCGTCACAGCGAGCGAATGCTTGCCTCTGTACCAAACGGAGCCTTCGCTCTACAGCACGGAGCGGCCGCGCCATCGTAGCGCCGATCGCCGTGGGAACGTCGGTTCAAGGTTTCGGTACGCTGGGCGGTCGGAGACGGGGGCGCCGATCTGTCAGGGCCGGCCGGGTTGGGGCTTGTGGCCCGATTCGAAGCGGGAGTACGCTCGGACCGCCCAGCCACGCGACGACGTCGGCGGGCTCAGGGAGTGGAACATTGGATTTTTCCCCGTCCTCGACGCAGGAGCTCTGGCTTAAGCGCGTGCGCGACTTCATGGCCGCCGAGGTCTATCCGGCGCTCGACGCCGTGAAGGCCGAGACGGCACAGTCCGCGCCCGACCGCTGGGCGCCCTCCGCGGCGATCGAGGGCCTGAAGGCGAAGGCGCGCGCCGCTGGCCTGTGGAACCTGTTCCTGCCGCCCTCGCCCGAGCACGACACCGATGCGTTCCACGGCGCCGGGCTGACGAACCTCGACTACGCGCGCTGCGCCGAGGAGATGGGCCGGGTGGCCTGGGCCTCGGAAGTGTTCAACTGCTCGGCCCCCGACACCGGCAACATGGATGTGCTGCACCGCTACGGCAGCCCGATGCACAAGGAGCGCTGGCTCAAGCCGCTGATGGCGGGCGAGATCCGCTCCGCCTTCCTGATGACCGAGCCCGAGGTCGCCTCGTCGGACGCGACCAACATCGCGACCTCGATCCGCCGCGACGGCGACCATTACGTGATCAACGGCCGCAAGTGGTGGTCGACCGGCGTCGGCGACCGGCGCTGCAAGGTCGCGATCGTGATGGGCAAGACCGACCCCGACGCCCCGCGCCACCAACAGCAATCGCAGATCTTCGTGCCCCTCGACGCGCCCGGCGTCGAGATCAAGCGCCTGCTCTCGGTGTTCGGCTACGACGAGGCCCCGCACGGCCACGCCGAGGTCACCTTACGCGACGTGCGCGTGCCGGCCGAGAACCTGATCCTCGGCGAGGGCCGCGGCTTCGAGATCGCGCAGGGGCGCCTCGGGCCGGGGCGCATCCACCATTGCATGCGCACCATCGGCGCGGCCGAGGCCGCCCTCGAGGCGATGGTGCGGCGCCTGCTCGCGCGCACCGCCTTCGGCAAGCGGCTGGCCGACCAGTCGGTGTGGGAGCAGCGCGTCGCCGAGGCCCGCATCGACATCGAGATGACGCGCCTGCTCTGCCTGAAGGCGGCGGACATGATGGACAAGGTCGGCGCCAAGGCGGCCAAGCTCGAGATCGCGATGATCAAGGTCGCCGCCCCGCGCATCGCGCTGAAGGTGCTCGACGACGCGATCCAGGCCCATGGCGGCGCCGGCGTCTCCGACGACTTCGACCTCGCCCGCACCTACGCCCACATCCGCACCCTGCGGCTAGCCGACGGGCCGGACGAGGTCCACAACCGCTCGATCGCCCGCCTCGAATTCGCCCGCCACAGCAAAGCGGGTCCCGCCGCGTGAGCGGGACGGGGGATTCCGCCTTCGCCGGCACCAAGCCGGTCGACCCGCGCCACCGGATCGACGAGGGCGCCCTGGCGGCCTGGATGGCGGAGCACGTCGCCGGGTTCGACGGCCCGCTGACGCTGCGCCAGTTCAAGGGCGGCCAGTCGAACCCGACCTACCGGGTCGAGACCCCGGGGGGCGCCTACGTGCTGCGGCGCAAGCCCTTCGGCCCGCTGCTGCCCTCGGCCCACGCGGTCGAGCGTGAGTACCGCCTGATCGGCGCACTGCACGACACCGGCTTCCCGGTGCCGCGGGCGGACGCCCTGTGCGAGGATGCCGGCGTCATCGGCGCGGCCTTCTACGTGATGGAGGCGGTCAAGGGTGCCGTGCACTGGAATGCGGCCCTGCCCGAGCTGCCGCCGGCCGAGCGGCGCGACGTCTACGCGGGCATGATCACGACCCTCGCCCGCCTGCACCGGGCCGACCCCACCGCTATCGGGCTCGGCGATTACGGCCGGCCGGGCAACTACTTCGCCCGCCAGGTCGACCGCTGGACCAAGCAGTACCGCGCCGCCGAAGGCGACCGGCTCGAGGCGGCCGAGCGGCTGATCGCCTGGCTGCCGCGGACCGTGCCGGAGCAGGACCGGGTCTCGATCGTCCACGGCGACTTCCGCCTCGACAACATGATCTTCGCCCATGGCCGGGTCGCCGCGGTGCTGGACTGGGAGCTGTCGACGCTGGGCGATCCGCTCGCCGACTTCAGCTACCTTCTGATGCACTGGGTGCTGCCGGCGGACGGCCGCAGCGCGCTCGGCGGGCTCGATCTCCCCGCGCTCGGCATCCCGACGCAGGACGAGGCGGTGGCGCTCTACTGCCGCGAGACCGGTCGCGACGGCCTGCCCGACCTGAACTGGTACTTCGCCTACAACCTGTTCCGCCTCGTCGGCATCCTCCAGGGCATCGCCGGCCGGATGAAGGCCGGCACCGCCGCGAGCGAGCACGCCGCCGACATGGCCGCCCGCGTGCCGAAGCTCGCCGACGCGGCCTGGTCGTTCGCTGTGAAAGCCGGGGCCTGACCGCGATGGCGCGCGTCGTCGTGGTGACGGGCGCAGCCCAGGGCATCGGCCGGGCGCTGTGCGAGCGCTTCGCCGCCGACGGCGCCACGGTGATCGCCGCCGACGTCGACGCGGCCGGCGCCGCCGCGACCGCGGCGCGCATCGGCGGCGTCGCCGCGACCTGCGACGTCGGCGCGGCCGAGAGCGTCGCCGACCTCGTCGCGCGGACGATCCGGGAGCACGGGCCGGTCGACGTCTATTGCTCGAATGCCGGCATCCTGCTGCGCGACCCCGATCCCGAGAATGCGGCCTCCGCGCCCGATGCCGACTGGGCGCGCGCCTGGGCGGTCAACGTGATGGCCCACGTCCACGCGTCGCGCGCGCTGCTGCCGGATTGGATCGCCCGACGCGCGGGGACCTTCCTCGCCACGGTCTCGGCGGCCGGCCTGCTCAGCCAGATCGGCAGCGCGACCTATTCCACCACCAAGCACGCCGCCCTAGGCTTCTGCGAGCACCTCGCGATCACCCATCGCGACCATGGCATCCGTGTCGCCGCGCTCTGCCCGCAGGGGGTCGACACCGCGATGGTGCGCGGCGCCTCGGCGCGCGAGCCGGCGCTCCTCGACGGGCTGCTCAGCCCCGAAGCGGTGGCGGAGGCGGCGTTCGCCGGCCTCGCCGAGGGCCACTTCCTGATCCTGCCGCACCCGCAGGTCGCCGGTTACGTGCGCCGCAAGGCCGACGACCACGACCGCTGGATCGGCGGCATGGCCAAGCTCAGACGCGCGAGAGGATGATCCGATGTCGCTGTTCGATCTCACCGGCAAGGTCGCCGTCATCACCGGCTCGTCCCGCGGGATCGGGCGCGCCATCGCGCTCCGCATGGCCGAGCAGGGCGCGCGGGTGGTGGTGTCGTCGCGCAAGCGCGAGGCCTGCGACGTGGTCGTCGCCGAGATCGAGGCGGCGCACGGCGCCGGCCGCGCCATCGCGGTGCCGGCCAGCATCTCGGTGAAGGAGGACCTCGTCCGTCTGATCGGCGAGACCAACGACCGTTTCGGCGCGGTCGACACGCTGGTCTGCAACGCTGCGAGCAACCCGTATTACGGGCCGCTGGCCGACATCAAGGACGAGCAGTTCACCAAGATCCTGTCGAACAACATCGTCTCGAACCACTGGCTGATTCAGCTGGTGGCGCCGGCGATGATCGCCCGGCGCGACGGCGCGATCGTCATCGTCTCCTCGATCGGCGGCCTCAAGGGCTCGCCGGTGATCGGCGCCTACAACGTCTCGAAGGCGGCCGACATGCAGCTCGCGCGGAACTACGCGGTCGAGTACGGCCCGCACAACGTCCGGGTGAACTGCATCTGCCCCGGCCTCGTCCGCACCGACTTCGCCCGCGCCCTGTGGGAGGATCCGAAGGTCCTGGAATCCGCGACCTCGCTCGCGCCTTTGCGCCGCATCGGCGAGCCCGACGAGATCGCCGGTGCGGCGATCTTCCTCGCCTCGGCCGCGGGGCGGTTCACGACGGGCCAGGCCATCGTGGTGGACGGCGGCGTGACGATCGCCAGCGGGGCGATCGGGTAGACGCCGCGCTTTTCTGACACAGCGGTCGATCGTCTGTCCAAGCCTCGGATCTGAACGCTGCGACCGCCGCGCATCCCCTCGCCCCGCCCGCGGGGAGAGGGCCGCGACGACCCCGTCGTCGGCGCGGCGAGGCGGCGGCCGACGGTGAGGGCGCGTCGAACGAGGAGCCTAACCCCGGCAACGCCCCCTCACCTCCGCTTCGGCTTCGCCTGCGCTTCCCGGCCACACGACGGGGTGCAGCCGGGCCTCTCCCCGCGCGCGGGGAGAGGGGACCCGCGCCTCCTCAAAATTGTTGGCGTGGGTGTCGCTGCCGAGGCCCCCGTCTTCAGGCCGTATTCCGCGCCGCCCTGTCGTACTGCGCGAAGCTCCCGCCCTCGGCGACCAGCTTCTCCAGCAGGGCAGAGGGCGCGAATTCCGGCCCGTGCTCCGCCTCGAAGGCCTTCATCCGGTCGAGGATCTTGCCGAGGCCGATGCCGTCGGCCCAGTGCATCGGGCCGCCGGTGTAGACCGGCCAGCCGTAGCCGTTGATCCATACCGTATCGATGTCGGAGGCGCGCAAAGCCTTGCCCTCCTCGAGGATCTTCGCGCCCTCGTTCACCATCGGATAGAGGCAGCGCTCCAGGATCTCCTGGTCGGTGACGGTGCGGCGGGCGATGCCCTTGCGCTCGGAGACGTCGCGGATCACCGCCTCGACCGCATCCGAGGGCGAGGGCTTCCGGTTCTCGTCGTAATCGTAGAAGCCGCGGCCGGTCTTCTGCCCCCGGCGGTCCTGCTCGCACAGGATGTCGCGCACGCTCTCGCCCTTCGAGGTCTCCGCCGACCAGCCGATGTCGAGGCCGGCCAGATCGCTCATCGCGAACGGCCCCATCGGCAGGCCGACGCCCTCCACCACCCGGTCGACGTCCTGCGGCAGGGCGCCTTCGAGGATCAGCTTGTTCGCCTCGCGCTGGCGCTGCTCCAGCATGCGGTTGCCGACGAAGCCGTGGCAGACGCCGACCAGCACCGCGACCTTGCCGATGCGGCGCCCGAGCGCCATCGCGGTGGCGATCACGTCGGGCGCGGTCTCGGCGCCGCGCACCACCTCGAGCAGGCGCATGACGTTGGCCGGCGAGAAGAAGTGCATCCCGATCACGTCCTGCGGCCGCCGGGTCATGCCGGCGATCACGTCGATGTCGAGGTAGGAGGTGTTGGAGGCGAGGATCGCGCCGGGCTTGGCGATGGCGTCGAGCGTCCGGAAGATCGTGCGCTTGAGGTCCATGTCCTCGAACGCCGCCTCGATGATCAGGTCGCAGCCGGCCAGGTCCGCGAAGTCGAGGCTGTCGGTGAGCAGTGCCATGCGGGTCTCGACGTCGGTGGCGGTGATGCGGCCCTTCTTCGCCGAGCCGTCGTAGTTCCGGCGGATCGTCTTCAGCCCACGCTCCAACGCCTCGGCCTTGGCCTCGACGATCGTCACCGGGATGCCGGCGTTGAGGAAGTTCATGCTGATGCCGCCGCCCATGGTCCCGGCGCCGATGATGCCGACGCGGGCGACCGGGCGGGTCGGGACGTCCTTGCCGAGGCCCGGGATCTTGGCGGCCTCACGCTCGGCGAAGAAGACGTGGCGCTGGGCGATCGACTGCGCGCCGTGCATCAGCCGGTCGAAGGTCTCGCGCTCGAAGACGATGCCCTCCGCGAACGGCCTGTTGCAGGCCGCCTCGACGCAGCGGATGCAGGCCTCGGGCGCCTCGAAGCCGCGGAACTTCTTGGCGTTCGCCTTGCGGAAGGCGTCGAACAGGGCGGGGTCGTCGCGCCCTTCCGCGATGCGGTCGTCGCGGTCGCGGATGCGGGGCGAGGCCTGTCCCTCGGCGAGGATGCGCTCGGCGAAGGCGGTCGCGTCGGCGACCAGCGTGTCCGCGCCGGTCAGCGCATCGAGCAAGCCCATCGCGTGCGCGGCCTTCGCGCCGACGGGCTGGCCCGAGGTGATGATCTCCAGGGCCTTCTGCGGGCCGACCACGCGGGGCAGGCGCTGCGTACCGCCGGCGCCGGGGACGAGGCCGAGCTTCACCTCCGGCAGGCCGAGCTTCGCCGAGGGCGTCGCCACGCGGTGGTGGCAGGCCAGCGCCAGCTCGAGCCCGCCGCCGAGCGCCTGCCCGTGGATCGCCGCGACCACCGGCTTGAACGAGGTCTCGACGATGTCGAGCAGCTCGCCGAGCCCCATGCCGCGGGGCGGCTTGCCGAACTCGGTGATGTCGGCGCCGCCGGAGAAGAGCTTGCCCGAGCCGGTGAGGACGATCGCCCCGACCTCCGCATCCGCCCCGGCTTCCGCGATCCGATCGCGCAGGCCCTCGCGGACGGCCGCGCCGAGCGCGTTCACCGGCGGCGAGGCGAGCGTGATGACGGCGACGCGGCCGTCGCGGCGGAGGGTAATCGGGATGTCGGTCATGCTGGCTTCCTCATCGTGCGCCGCGTCCGGCCGGGTCCGGGCGTCGGCGGTTTTCGAGATCGGGGTTCGGTCGCACGGGCCGGCGTCAGCCCGCGACGATGCCGCGCGTCCGCAGGTCGGCGATATGCTTCGAATCGAGGCCGAGTTCCGCGAGCAGCGCGCGCGTGTGCTCGCCGAGGCCCGGCGGCGGCCGGCGCACCGGGGGACGGGCTCCGTCGAGGCGGTAGGGCGGCGCGAGGACGGGCGATCGTCCCGCATGCAGCATGTGCGCTTCGGCCGTCCGATCGGAACGGAACGCCTCGTGCAGGCCGGCGACCTCGCCGCAGGGAATGCCCGCGTCCCGGAGCGCCGCGATCAGCGTCGCCCGCGGGATGCGCGCGAGCTCGCGGTCGATCTCAGGCGCGAGCCGGTCGCGGTGGCGCGAGCGGCCGAGGTTGGTCGCGTAGTCCGGATCGGCCGCGAGGTCCTCCCGGCCGATCACCGTGCAGAAGCGGCGGTACTGGCCGTTGTTGCCGACGGTGATGACCAGGGGGCCGTCGGCCGCCTCGAACACGCCGTAGGGCACGATCGCCGGGTGCGCGTTGCCGACCCGCTCGGGATCGCGCCCGAGCGCGAGCGCCGCGAGGCCGACATAGGAGGTCAGGCTGAGGCCGGAATCGTAGAGCGCCATCTCGACGTGGCGGCCGCGCCCGGTGCGGTGGCGCTGAAGGAGCGCCGCGAGCACCGCCTGGGCCGCATACTGGCCGGTGAACAGATCGACGGCCGCGACGCCGAACTTCAGCGGAGGCTCGTCCGGGCGGCCGTTCAGCGCCATGAGGCCCGCCTCGCCCTGCACCACGAGGTCGTAGCCCGGGCGTTCCGCCTCCGGCCCGTCGCCGACGTAGCCGGCGACCGAGCAGTAGATCAGCCCCGGGTTCTCCGCCGACAGGCGGTCGTAGCCAAGCCCGAGCCTGTCGGCGCCGCCCCGCTTGAAGTTCTGGATCAGCACGTCGCAGCCGGCCGCGATCCTTCGGGCCAACGCCGCACCCTCCTCGGACGCCAGGTCGAGGCCGAGCGAGCGCTTGTTGCGGTTCACGCTGTCGAAATACGTCGTGTTGCCGGGGCTCGTGGCGACGCCCCAGTCGCGGGTGTCGTCGCCGCGGGTCGGATGCTCGACCTTGATCACGTCGGCGCCGAGGTCGCCCAGCACCTGCGCGCACCACGGCCCGGCGAGCACCCGCGACAGGTCGAGGACGCGGATGCCCGCCAGCGGCAGGTCCGGTTCCGTCGTCCGCTCCATCGGCTCCTCCTGGCCCCGTGTCCGGCACGTCTGCGGCGCCGCTCGACACCGGCCCACCCGTTCCGGTTTCGAAAAACCGGTATGTTCGGTTGACACCGCCCGGCATCGGCATAGATCGAATTTCGCAATCATGGAACAGCGGCCCGCACGAGGCCGCGTTTGGGAGGTTGGCGTGTCGCATCAGGCGATCCGGGAGACCGAGCCGACGGCGGAGCCGCGGGCACAGGCCTGGGCGCGCCATTTCCCGAATGCCTGCGACTGGGACTGCCCGGTCGAGATCGGCACCATCCCGGACCTGCTGGCGGCGGGCGTCGCCGCGGCGAAGGGCCCGGCCTTCGATTTCCGCGGACGCGCGATCGGCTTTCCCGAATTCGCCGACCACGTCGAGGCGGTCGCCGCCGGCCTGATCGATCGCGGGCTGACGCCCGACGCCACGATCGGCCTCCACCTGCCGAACACCCCGTTCCACCCGGTCGCCTTCTTCGCGGCGGCTCGGGCCGGCCTGCGGGTGGTGCACCTGTCCGGTCTCGATGCGCCGCGCGAGCTCGCGCACAAGCTCGGCACCACCCGCGCGCGCGTCCTCGTCACCACCAACCTCCCGGGCTTCCTGCCGGTGGCGCTGAAGCTCCTCGACGAGGGCGCCGTCGACACCCTCCTCGTCGGCGACGACGCGGAATGGGGCGCCTCGACGGTGTCCGAGCCGCTGCCGATCCCCGAGCGCCCGGGCGTCGTGACCCTGTCGGCCCTGCGCCGGGCTCCGCGTCCGGCGGCCTGGCCGCAGCGCAAGCCCTCCGACGTGATGCTGCTGCAGTTCACCGGCGGCACCACCGGGCTGCCGAAGGCGGCGATGCTGACCCACGGCAACCTCACGGCTTCCGTCTCGATGTACCGGCTCTGGACCGACGACGGGGACGAGGGCGAGGCCTCGGCCCGCACCGTCTGCGTGCTGCCGCTCTTCCACATCTACGCGCTGACGACGGTGCTGCTGCGCGGCATCCGCGGCGGCACCCAGATCCTGCTGCGCCAGCGCTTCGACCTGGACGAGATCATCGCCGACATCGAGGTCCGCCGCGCCACGGCGCTGCCGGGCGTGCCGACAATGTGGTTCGCGCTGCAGAACCGCCCCGGCATCGAGGCGGTGGACTTCTCGTCGCTGCGGTCGTGCATGAGTGGCGGCGCGCCCCTGCCCTTCGACGTGATGCGCCGCCTCAGCCGGCTGATGGGCGTGAACCTCGCCGTCGGCTGGGGCATGACCGAGACCGCGCCGGCGGGCACCCGCCTGCCGCGGGCGGGGGAGCGCCGCCCCGGCGTGATCGGCATTCCGCTGAAGGGCGTCGACATGCGCGTCGTCTCCCTCGACGACCCGTCGGTGGAGGTGCCGACGGGCGAGACCGGCGAGATCGCGATCCGCGGGCCGAACGTCTTCGTCGGCTACTTCGAGCAACCCGACGCCACCGCGGACGCGTTCCGCGACGGCTGGTTCCTCACCGGGGACATCGGGCGGGTGGACGAGAACGGCCTGTTCGACCTGGTCGACCGGCGCAAGAACATGATCATCTCCGGCGGCTACAACGTCTATCCGGTGCAGATCGAGAGCGCGATCTACGAGCACCCGGCCGTCGCCGAGACGATCGTCATCGGCGTGCCCTGCGCGTACCGCGGGCAGGCGGCCAAGGCCTTCGTCACCCTGAAGCCCGGCGCCGAGCGCTTCAGCCTCGACGCGCTCAACGACTTCCTCGGCAGCCGCATCGGCCGCCACGAGATCCCCCGGGCGCTCGAGTTCCGGGACGCCCTGCCCCGCAGCCCGGCGGGCAAGCTGCTCGCCAGCGTGCTCGTCGCCGAAGAGCGCGCGAAGACCGGAGCTGACCCCGCATGACCGACGCCGTCATCGTCTCGACCGCCCGCACGCCGATCGGCAAGGCGTTCCGCGGCGCGTTGAACCTCATCGACGGCGCCGATCTCGGCGCGCACGCGATCCGCGCCGCCGTCGAGCGCGCGCGCGTCGAGCCGGGCGAGGTCGAGGAGGTGGTCCTCGGCTGCGGCTACCCGGAGAACGCCACGGGCGGCAACGTCGCGCGGCATGCGAGCCTCGTCGCCGGCATCCCGGTCGGGTCGGCCGGCGTGACCGTGTCGCGGTTCTGCGCCTCGGGTCTGGAGGCGATCGCCAGCGCCGCCCGCCGCGTCATCCTCGACGGCGTCCCTGTGGCGGTGGCCGGGGGCCTCGAATCGATCAGCCTCGTGCAGCCGAAGGTGCAGAAGGAGCTGACCCGGAACGATTGGCTGCTGGCGCACCTGCCGGCGATCTACATGCCGATGATCGAGACCGCCGACATCGTCGCCGGGCGCTACGGCATCTCGCGCGAGGCGCAGGACGCATTCGCGCTCGAAAGCCAGCGCCGCACCGCGGCGGCGCAGGAGCGCGGCCTGTTCGACGACGAGATCGTGCCGATCTCCGCGATGATGTCGGTCACCGACAAGGCCACGGGCGAGACCCGCACCGTCGAGACCCGGCTCGCCAAGGACGAGGGCAACCGCCCCGACACGACGCTGGAAGGCTTGGCCAAGCTCAAGCCCGTGCGCGGCGAGCATGCGTTCGTCACCGCCGGCAACGCCAGCCAGCTCTCGGACGGCGCGTCCGCCTGCGTGGTGATGTCGCGGGCGGAGGCGGCGCGGCGCGGTTTGGCCCCGCTCGGCAGCTTCCGCGGGTTCGCCTCGGCCGGCTGCGACCCCGACGAGATGGGCATCGGCCCGGTCTTCGCCGTGCCGCGCCTGCTCGAACGCCACGGGCTCAAGGTCGCCGACATCGACCTGTGGGAGCTGAACGAGGCCTTCGCCAGCCAGTCGCTCTATTGCCGCGACACGCTCGGGATCGATCCCGAGCGGGTCAACGTCAACGGCGGCGCGATCAGCGTCGGCCACCCCTTCGGCATGAGCGGCGCCCGCCTCGTCGGCCACGCCCTGCTCGAGGGCCGGCGGCGCAAGGCGCGCTACGCCGTCGTCACCATGTGCGTGGCCGGCGGCATGGGCTGCGCCGGCCTCTTCGAGATCGCCGCCTAGCGATCCGCGACGATCAGGAGACACCGATGGACCTGCGCTACACCGCCGACGAGATCGCGTTCCGCGACGAGGTCCGCAGCTTCTGCCGCGAGAAGATCCCGGCCGAGATCCGGCGCAAGGTCTCGGAAGGCCGCGGCTTGGGCAAGGACGACGTCGTCACGTCCCAGCGCATCCTGAACGCGCGCGGCTGGGCCGTGCCGCACTGGCCCAAGGAATGGGGCGGCCAGGATTGGACGCCGATCCAGCGCTACATCTACACCGAGGAGCTGCTGCAGGCGGCGGTGCCGCTGCCGCAGCAGTTCAACTGCTACATGTTCGGCCCGGTGCTCGCGACCTTCGGCAACCAGGAGCAGAAGCAGCGCTTCCTCGCGCGGGCGGCCAATCTCGACGATTGGTGGTGCCAGGGCTTCTCCGAGCCCGGCGCCGGCTCCGACCTCGCCTCGCTCAAGACCAAGGCGGTGCGGGACGGCGACCACTACGTCGTCGACGGGCAGAAGACCTGGACGACGCTGGGCCAGCATGCCGACTGGATCTTCTGCCTCGTGCGCACCGACATGGAGGCGAAGAAGCAGCGCGGCATTTCCTTCCTCGTGATGGACATGACGTCGCCCGGCATCACCGTGCGCCCGATCATCACCCTGGAGGGGCGCCACGAGGTCAACGAGGTGTTCTTCGATTCCGTGCGCGTGCCGGTCGAGAACCTGATCGGCGAGGAGAACAGGGGCTGGGACTACGCGAAATTCCTGCTCGCCAACGAGCGCACCGGCATCGCCCGCATCGGCCTGACCAAGGAGCGCATCCAGCGCATCAAGCGCCTCGCCAAGGAGATGCCCTCCGGCGCCGGCTCGATGTGGGACGACGGCGATTTCCGCGGACGGGTCGCCGAGGTCGAGATCGAGCTGAAGGCGCTGGAGATCACCCAGATGCGGGTCGCGGCCAAGCAGGGCCGCGCCGATTCGGTGCAGCCCGACCCGGCCTCCTCGCTCCTGAAGATCCGCGGCTCGCAGCTGCAGCAGGCGGCGACCGAGCTGCTGGTGGAGCTCGCAGGCCCGTTCTCGCTCGCCGCGCCCCAGCGCGGCGCCGGCGCCAACAACCCGCCCGGCGGCTTCGACTGGGTCGACGCGGCCGCGCCGAGCTACTTCAACAACCGCAAGGTCTCGATCTACGGCGGCTCGAACGAGATCCAGCACAACGTCATCGCCAAGGGCATCTTGGGCTTGTGAGACCTCCCGCAGGACGCACTGCGCCGCCCTCTCCCGTTCGGGAGAGGGATGCGACGTCGCCGGAAAGACCTGGAGCCCTCATTCTGTCTCTCTCCCGCACGGGAGGGGGGGACTCGCGTTTCTATCGGAAGCCTCTTCGCGGCTTCGAACGGATGACACCATGGACTTCGATTTCAGCGGCGAGCAGAACCTTTTGCGCGACAGCGTCGAGCGCTTCTGCGCCGACGACTACCCGTCGCTGGAGGCGCGCCAGGCCCGGACCAGCGAGCCTCTGGGGTTCTCCGAGCCGAGCTGGGGCAAGCTCGCCGAGCTCGGCGTCTGCGGCCTGCCCTTCTCCGAGGAGGATGGCGGGTTCGGCGGCGGCGCCGTCGAGACGATGATCGTGATGGAGGCGATCGGCCGGAACCTCGCGGTCGAGCCGTTCTTCGCCAGCGGCGTGCTCGGCTCCACCGCGATCCGGCTCGGCGCCGATTCGGCTCAGAAGGCGCGCTGGCTTCCTGGGATCGTGGAGGGTTCGACCCGCCTCGCCCTCGCCCAGACCGAGCGGCAGTCCCGCTACGACCTTCACGATGTCGCGACCAGGGCCCGCCGCGACGGCTCGGGTTTCGTGCTCGATGGGCAGAAGAGCGTCGTGCTGAACGCCGATTCCGCCGGCTTGATCGTCGTCAGCGCCCGGGTCTCGGGCGAGCGCCGCGACCCGCACGGGATCGGCCTGTTCGTGGTGCCGGCCGATGCGCCGGGCGTCACCATCGAGGCCTATCCGACCCAGGATGGCGGCCGGGCCGCGGAGGTGACCTTCGCCGGCGTGGCCGTCGATGGCGGCGACGTGCTCGGCGATCCCGAGGGCGGCCTGCCGCTGCTGGTGCGCGTCGCCGAGCACGGGATCGCGGCGCTGGCGGCCGAGGCCCTCGGCTCGATGTCGGCGCTGCATGCGCTGACCGTCGATTACCTCAAGACGCGCAAGCAGTTCGGCGTCACGGTCGGCAGCTTCCAGGCGCTGCAGCACCGGGCGGTCGACATGCTGATCGCCCTGGAGCAGGCGCGCTCCATGGCGATCTACGGGGCGATGATGGTCGAGGCCGGCGATGCCGCCGAGCGTGCCGCCGCCCTGTCGGCGGTGAAGGTGCAGGTCAACAAGGCGTGCCGCTTCCTCGGCCAGGAAGCGGTCCAGCTCCACGGCGGCATCGGCATGACCATGGAGTACATCGGTGCGCACCACTTCAAGCGCCTGGCGATGATCGAGTACCAGCTCGGCGACACGCCCTACCACCTGCGCCGCGTCGCCGACGACGGCGGCCTGATCGCGGCCTGACGCGATCCGAGGACCCGGGCACGCGCTAATCGGCGGCCGCGTGGATCCCCATGAACAGCGGGCGCACGAAGATCTCGGCCGCATCGGCGCCGGCGACGTCGCACCAGCGGTCGAGGTCGGAGGCGGCGTCGATCATGCTGCTCACGACCTGCGCGGCGATCGACGGGTCGACGGCGCGGATCGAGCCGTCGGCGATGCCGTCGCCGATCGGGAAGGCCAGGCGCTCCCACAGGCGGCGCATGGTCAGCGGGATCTCGGCGCGCAGGGTGTCCGGCAGGGCGCCGACGGCGGTGCAGCGCAGGAGCGGGCCGCCCTCGGAGACCTGGTGGCGCATCAGCGCACGGGCGCAGGCGGTGATCCGAGTCCAGCCGGTGCCGCCGGCCGCCTCGGCCGCCTCCTGCTCCCGGCGCAGGATGGCGAAGGTGCGCGCGAAGCACTGGGCGATCAGGTCGTCCTTGTTGTCGTTGTGATGGTAGAATGAGCCCTTGGTGACGCTGAGCCGCGCCGAGATCTTCTCCACCGAGGCGCCGCGATAGCCTTCCTCGTTGATCAGCGCCGTCGCCGCCCGCAGGAACGGCTCGGTCGGGTCGCCCTGGGCCGCGATCGGGTCCGGTGCGTCGCCGCTCCAGCGGCTCTCCGGGCTCGCCAGGCCGTGCAGCAGGAGATCGGCGATCCGCGCCCCGACGCGGGGGTAATCCGCCGCCTCGTAGCGGTCGATCCAGGCGCGGACCGTGTGCACCACCGAGACGACGAGGAGCGTCCGTGCCCGCAACGCGTCGCGGTCGAGGCCCGGGAAGGCGGCCTCAGGGAAGAACGCGGCGCGCGCCTGCCGGAAGAAGGCGTTGTAGGCGGCGTAGACCGCCGCGCTCTGCGGCTCAGGCAGCGCGCGCATGTCGGTCAGCCGGACCTGAGGCGCCCGCGCCCCGATCTCGATCGCCGCGAGGTCGCGGAAGTAGGCGGCCAGGAATTCGGAGAGGCGCTCCGCCGGGTCGGCGAGCGCCACCGTCTCGGCGAGCAGCGCCTCGTGCCACGCGATCGTGCTGACGTAGCAGGCGGCCGCGAGGTCCTCCTTGCGGCGGTAATAGTAGGTGATGCTGTTGGGCATCAGCCCGACGCTGCCGCCGACGTCGTTGAGCGCCGTGCCGCGGATGCCGCGGGCATTGAAGTGCCGTGCCGCCGCATCGAGGATCGCCCCGCGCTTGAGGGCATAGCGTTTGGTCTGCCCGGCCGCGGGCCTGCCTCGGTCGATCATCTCAGCGGTTGAGCATGGCGGCGCACGAACTGACAAGCGCCGCGCCGTCAAACGTGGTACTGCGAAGACACAGGCCGACGGCTTCGTACTTTTAGACGGTTGCGGTGGGTGCGCGCCCGTCTGATCCTCACCGCATGATGATGCAGCACGAAGCGGCGTATCAGCCCCATCCCGAAGCCGCGACCGCCCGCCTGTCGGGCCGGTCGCGCACGAGTGCCCGCCCCATGCTGTACGACGCGTTCGAGATGCAGTGCGACCTGGCCCAGCAGACGCGGGCCTGGGGGCGCGTGCTGCACGATGCCGTCTCGCCCTGGACCGCCTTCGGCGATCCGGTGAACTGGATGTCGGCCGGCGCCCGCATGATGATGCGCGCCGGATTGACCTTCGCACGCCCGTCCTTCGGCATCGAGGCGGTGACGGTCGGCAACCGCGAGGTCTCGGTGGTCGAGGAGTCGGTCCTCGTCACGCCGTTCGGCACCCTGCTGCGCTTTCGCAAGGACATCGATTCCGAGCAGCCGAAGGTGCTGGTCGTGGCCCCGCTCTCGGGCCATTTCGCGACGCTGCTGCGCAGCACGGTGAAGACCCTGCTGCCCGACCACGACGTCTACATCACCGACTGGCACAACGCCCGCGACGTGCCGCTCTCCGACGGCGCGTTCGGGTTCGACGACTATGTCGGGCACCTCGTGCAGTTCCTCGGGGCGATGGGCGGCCCCGCGCACGTGCTTGCGGTCTGCCAGCCGACCGTCCAGGCGCTCGCCGCCGCCGCCGTGATGGCGGAATCGAAGGATGCGGCCACGCCCCGCAGCATGACGCTGATGGCCGGCCCGGTGGATTGCCGGATCAGCCCGACCTCGGTGAACGCGCTCGCCACCTCGAAGCCGATCGAGTGGTTCGAGAAGAACCTGATCGCCACCGTGCCGCGGCGCCACAAGGGCGCCGGCCGCCGGGTCTATCCCGGCTTCGTCCAGGTCTCGGCCTTCGTCTCGATGAACACCAAGCGCCACGTCCAGGGCCATGCGGACCTGTTCTGGCACATGGCCAACGGCGAGGTCGAGAAGGCCGACGCGATCGCCGGGTTCTACGACGAGTACTTCGCCGTGCTCGACCTCGCGGCGGAGTTCTACATCGAGACCGTCAAGACGGTGTTCCAGGATTACACCCTGGCCAAGAACGAGCTGACCTATCGCGGCAACTGGATCGACATGCGCGCGATCCGCAAGACCGCGCTGATGACGGTCGAGGGCGAGCGCGACGACATCTGCGCCGTCGGCCAAACCATGGCGGCGCACGACCTCTGTACCGGCCTGCCCCCGCACATGCGCAGCCACCACCTCCAGGCCGGCGTCGGCCATTACGGGGTGTTCTCGGGCCGCAAGTGGGAGGGGCAGACCTACCCGCTGGTGCGCAACTTCATCCAGTCGCACAACTGAGGACGGCCGACCCGCCCTGAGCGGATTTGACCCGCACGCGCACGATGCGCACCATGCTAGCTTGCCGGCACGAACGTGCTGGTTCGAGAGCGGCGAGGCGATTGCGGGCGTGAGCAGTAACGATCCGAAGCGATCCGGCACCGCCGCACGGCTCGACCGGCTGGTGGCGCGCTCCAACGCCGCCGGCCTGTGGGAGCGGGCCTGGCCGGTGCTGTGGCGCGGCCTCGGCGTCGTGCTGGCCTTCCTCGCCGTCTCCTGGCTCGGCCTCTGGCTCGATCTCTCCGCCACCTGGCGCATCGTCGGCCTCGTCGCCTTCGGTGCCGCGCTGGTCGCCGTGCTCGCCCCGCTCGCTCGGCTGCGCCGGTCGGACCGGCGCGCCGCGCTCGCCCGCATCGACCGCGAGGCGGCGGCGCGCGACGCGACGCTGGTTCACGCCCCGGCCTCGACGATCGAGGACACGCTTGCCGTCGGCACCACCGATCCCGATACGCGGGCGCTCTGGGCCCTGCATCAGGCGCGGGCGGCGAGCGCCGTCGCGACTCTGCGCGTCGGCCGGCCGCGGCCCGGCATGCCGCGCCACGACCCGTTCGCGCTGCGCGCCGGCCTCGTGGTCGCGGCGGTGGCGAGCCTGTTCGTCGCCGGCCCGGAATGGCGCGAGCGCCTCGGCAGCGCCTTCGACTGGCGCGAAGCCGCTTCGGCCGGCCCGAACTACCGCATCGACGGCTGGATCGACCCGCCGCTCTACACCCGGCTTCCGCCGCTCGCGGTCGCGATGTCTGGCGGCGAGCAGCGCCTGCGCGTGCCGGTGAATTCGCAGCTGATCGTGCGCATCGCCGGCGAAGGCCCGGCGCAGACCGTGCTGACGCCGAATGCCGGGCTCAAGGCCGTGCCCGGCAAGGAGCCGCGACCCGACCTGCGCGAGGACCGGTTCCAGATCGTCGGGCCGACGGCCGAGCTCACCATCGCCGCGCCGGGGCAGACCCAGCGCCTGATCGTCGAGGCGATCCCCGACACCCCGCCCGAGGTCCACGCGGTCGGCGGCCCGGAGGTGAACGGGCGTGGCACCTTCAACCTGAGCTACCGCGCCAAGGACGATTACGGCATCGCCTCGGCCGAGGGGATCGTCGAGCCGCTGGAGGGGACGCGCTCGCTTGTGCCGCCGCCGCGCATCGCCCTGGCGCTGCCGGGCGATGCGAGCGGCGAGACCGACACCAAGACGCTCGTGGACCTGACCGACAACCCCTGGTCGGGCGCGAAGGTGCGCTTCACCTATCTCGTCAAGGACGAGGCCGGCCAGGAGGGCCGCACGCCGACGATCGAGATGGTGCTGCCCGCCCGCCCCTTCCGCGATCCGCTGGCGCGGGCGCTGGCCGAGGAGCGCCGTCGCCTCGTGGTGACGCCGGACGAGGGCCGCGCCCGCGTGCAGATGGCGCTCGACGGACTGCTCGTCGCGCCCGAGATGTTCACGCCGCAGCCGGGGGTGTTCCTCGGCCTGAAGACCGCGGCGCGGCGCCTGCGGGCGGCCGGCAACGATGCCGCGCTCACCGAGGTCGCGGACCTGCTTTGGGAGATGGCCCTCAAGATCGAGGACGGCGACCTTTCCGACGCCGAGAAGAAGCTCCGGCAGGCGCAGGACCGGCTTAAGGAGGCGATCGAGAAGAACGCGCCCGACGACGAGATCCAGCGCCTGACCCAGGACCTCAAGCAGGCCCTCGACAAGTTCATGAAGCAGCTGGCCGAGAAGCAGAGCAAGCAGCCGCGCGAGCAGAGCTCGCGCGACAAGCAGGGCCAGCCATCGAAGAGCGTGACGCCGGACGACCTCGACAAGATGCTCAAGGACATGGCCGAGGCGATGAAGCGCGGCGACACGGCCGAGGCGCAGCGCCTGATGGAGCAGCTGCGCAACATCCTGGAGAACCTGCAGAGCGCCGAGCAGGGCGGCAAGTCCGACCCGACCGCCCGCGAGATGCAGAAGCAGATGAAGGAGCTCGACCAGATGGCCCGCGAGCAGCAGGGCCTGCGCGACGAGACCTTCAAGGAAGGCCAGGAGAAGCCCGGCGGCGAGCAGGACCAGCGTCCGCCGAGCCGCGGTCAGCCGGGGCAGAAGCCGGGGCAGAAGGGGCAGCAGAGCCCCGGCCAGCAGGGCCAGGGCCAGCAAGGTCAAGGCGAGCAGGGGCAGCCGGGCCAGGGCCAGCAAGGCAAGGGGCAGCCGGGCCAGCAGGGCGGGGTCGGCGAGCGCCAGCAGGCCCTGCGCCAGCGCCTGCAGGACCTGCAGAACCGCATGAAGGAGAACGGCATGAAGGGCGAGGAAGGCCTTTCGGATGCCGAGGATGCGATGCGCGAGGCCGAGAACGCCCTGAAGGACGGCCAGGACGGAGACGCGGTCGACGCGCAGGGCCGCGCCCTCGACGGGCTCAAGCGCGGTGCCGACGGCATGCAGCAGCAGATGCAGGAATCGGCCGAAGCCGAGGGCGAGGGCCAGGGTGACAAGCCCGACGGCCAGCAGCCCGGCCAGCAGGGACAGGCCGGTGCCAAGGACGACGACCCGCTCGGCCGCCCGACCCGCGGGCGCGACATGAGCGACGGCCGCGTGCGCGTGCCGACCGCCGACGAATCGGCGGTGCAGCGGGCGCGCCGGATCATGGAGGAGCTGCGGCGCAAGCTCGGCGACCCGACTCGCTCGCAGGAGGAGCTCGACTACTTCGAGCGCCTGCTGCGCCGGAACTGAGCCGGGGCGCGGCCCGCGTCGCATCGCCCCTGCCGTTCGCCCGGCGAAGCGCCTACAAGGGCGGAATCGCTCGCAGTCGAGATCGTCCGTCCATGTCCGGCAACTCCGTCGTCCTCGTCGCCTGCCTCGCGGTCGCGGTCATCCTCCTCCTCGGCCTCGCCAACATGATGCGCGGGGGCGACGCCAACCTGTCCCAGCGCCTGATGCGCCTGCGCGTGCTGCTGCAGTTCGTGGCGATCCTGGTGATCATGGGCGTGGCCTGGTGGCGCTCGGCCTGATGGATCGGGGCGGCCCGGGACTGTGACCGCCGGGCCGCACCGGGGCGCATTCGAGCGCGGGCCGGATGAAACGGCGCCCCCGGCAGGCCGGCCCATGCTAGGAATTCCGGGCTCAACCGGATCCGCCCCGCATGAAGTCCTCCTCGCATCGTCTCGTCGCCGGCGCTCTTGCCCTCGCGATCGCCTCGCCCGTCGCGGCAGCCGATCTCGGGTACGCGCCGCGGCCCGCGGCCTACGCGCCGCCGGTGCAGCCCCTCAGCATCGTCTCCGAAGTCCGGATCGGCGGCGCCGTGCAGGATCCCGGCAGCGCCGAGGGCAAGCTCCCGGGCTTCGAGAAGCAGAACGTCAACGGCGAGATCCTGTTCTCGAAGCCGCTGGTGAGCGCCGATCCGTTCTGGCAGGCCTTCGTGCCGCGCCCGACGGTGGGCGGCAGCTACAACACCGGCGGCCGGACCAGCTACGCCTATCTCGGCGCGACCTGGTCGGTCGACCTCTTCCCCGAGACCTTCGACCGCCGCGTCTTCATCGACGGCTTCTTCGGCGGCGCCGCGCATAACGGCTATACCGGCCCGAAGGCGCTCGCCCCGTACGGCTTCAACTCGCTCGGCTGCTCGCCGCTGTTCCGCGAGGCCGCGGCGCTCGGCTTCCGCATCACCGAGCATTGGAGCATCATGGCGACCGTCGAGCACATGTCGAATGCCGGCCTGTGCGGCGAGAACCGCGGCCTGACCAACTTCGGCGGCAAGCTCGGCTACACCTTCTGATCTGCAAGCTCGGCTACATCTTCTGACATGAAAGCGTCGGCGCACCCGTGGTCACCCTCAACCGCATCTACACCCGCACCGGCGACAAGGGCACCACCGCCCTGGCCGACGGCCAGCGCCGGTCGAAGGCGGACCTGCGGGTCGAGACCTACGGCACCGTCGACGAGACCAACGCCTGCGTCGGCCTCGCCCGCCAGCACGCCGAGCCGCGCATCGACGCGATGCTCGGCGCGATCCAGAACGACCTGTTCGATCTCGGCGCCGACCTCGCGACGCCCCCGAGCGACGCGCCCCCGGCCTACGAGCCCCTGCGGATCGTCGCCTCGCAGGTGGCGCGGCTCGAAGCCGACATCGACGCGCTCAACGCCAACATCGCGCCGCTGAAGTCCTTCGTGCTGCCCGGCGGCTCGCCGGCCGCCGCCGCGCTCCACCTCGCCCGCACCGTCAGCCGCCGGGCCGAGCGGCTCGCCGTCGCGCTTGCGGCGACCGAGGGCGAGATCGTCTCGCCCGAGGCGCTGAAGTACCTCAACCGCCTGTCGGACTTCCTGTTCGTGGCGAGCCGCGCGGCCAACGCCGACGGCGCCGACGACGTGCTCTGGGTGCCCGGCAAGAACCGCTAGGGCGGGCCCGGGCCGATCCGCGCCCGCCGCCGTACCGCCGATCCGAATTCCCTTCGCCGACCGTCCGCGGCTTTTCGAAAGCGCGTGCGCGCGCCGCGTTGACAAGGCGGAAATGTGGCCGTTACGGTCCGCGCCCTGTGCGAGCCGCCTGCGAAGGCGCTCCGAAATTCGCCGATCACAACAATCCGGCCGCGGAGGAAGTAGACCGCCATGAAGGTTCTGGTGCCCGTCAAGCGGGTCGTCGATTACAACGTCAAGATCCGCGTCAAGGCCGACGGCTCCGGGGTCGAGCTCGCCAACATCAAGATGTCGATGAACCCCTTCGACGAGATCGCCGTCGAGGAGGCGATCCGCCTGAAGGAGAAGGGCAAGGTCACCGAGATCGTGGCGGTGTCGATCGGCCCGCAGCAGGCCCAGGAGACGCTCCGCACCGCGCTCGCCATGGGCGCCGACCGCGCGATCCTGGTGAAGACCGACACGGTCTGCGAGCCGCTGGCGGTGGCCAAGATCCTGAAGGCGATCGTCGAGAAGGAGAACCCGGAGCTGGTGATCCTCGGTAAGCAGGCGATCGACGACGATTCGAACCAGACCGGCCAGATGCTCGCCGCGCTGCTCGGCTGGCCGCAGGGCACCTTCGCCTTCAAGATCGAGGCCGGCGAGGGCAGCCTCGACGTGACCCGCGAGGTCGACGGCGGCCTGCAGACGGTGTCGCTCAAGCTCCCGGCGATCGTCACGACCGACCTGCGCCTCAACGAGCCGCGCTACGCCTCGCTGCCCAACATCATGAAGGCGAAGAAGAAGCCGCTCGAGGAGATGACGCCCGACGCCCTCGGCGTCGACGTCACCCCGAAGCTGAAGGTCCTCAAGACCGCCGAGCCGCCGGGCCGCTCGGCCGGCATCAAGGTCGGCTCGGCCGCGGAGCTCGTGCAGAAGCTGAAGACCGAGGCCAACGTCATCTAGTCCCGCAGCGCGCGCTCCCGCATCCGGTCGAGCGCGCGCCTCATCCGAGATCCGAGGTTTGAACCGATGACCACCCTCCTCCTCGTCGAGCACGGCCAGTCCGAGATCAAGGACGGCACCTTGAAGGCGCTCACCGCCGCCAAGCAGCTCGGCGCCCCCATCCACGCCCTCGTCGTCGGCGCCGGCAGCCGGGCCGCCGCCGACGCGGCGGCCAAGCTCGACGGCGTCGACAAGGTGCTGCTGGCCGAGGACGCGGCCTACGACCACGACCTCGCCGAGCCGGTCGCCGCGCTGATCGTCGCGATCGCGGAGCCCTACGACGCGATCGTGTGCTCGGCGACCACCACCGGCAAGAACATCCTGCCGCGCGTCGCCGCCCTGCTCGACGTCGCGCAGATCTCCGACATTATGGCGGTCGTGTCGCCCGACACGTTTGAGCGCCCGATCTATGCCGGCAACGCGATCCAGACCGTCCAGGCCGGCGCCGGCAAGAAGGTGATCACCGTCCGCACCGCCGCCTTCAAGGCCACCGGCGAGGGCGGAGCGGCGGCCCCCGTCGAGGCGGTGACGGCGGCGGCGCCCCCTGCCGGCGGCTCGACCTTCAAGGGCGAGGAGATCGCCAAGTCCGACCGGCCGGAGCTGGCGGCGGCCAAGAGCATCGTCTCCGGCGGTCGCTCGCTCGGCTCGGCCGACAAGTTCAAGGAGCTGATCGAGCCGCTGGCCGACTCGCTCGGCGCCGCCGTCGGCGCCTCCCGCGCCGCGGTCGATGCCGGCTACGCCCCCAACGACTGGCAGGTCGGCCAGACCGGCAAGGTGGTCGCGCCCGACCTCTACGTCGCCGTCGGCATCTCCGGCGCGATCCAGCACCTGGCCGGCATGAAGGATTCGAAGGTCATCGTCGCGATCAACAAGGACGAGGACGCGCCGATCTTCCAGGTGGCGGATTACGGGCTCGTCGGCGACCTGTTCCAGATCGTGCCGGAACTGCAGGCCGAGATCGGCAAGGCCAAGGGCAACTGAAGTCGTTCGTCGCGATCCGAAGGTCGTCGGATCGCGTCACCCGGTCGAACCCGTCTCGCGATCGCGTGCGCGACGGGTTCCACTTGGGCCGACGAAGGGTCTAAAAGAAACGCCGCACAGTCCTTCCAGCTTTCGCGTCGGATGGTGGGCCGTGCGGCGTAGGGCAGCTCGACAACCGCTTCGGTCGTCGGCGTCGGGGGCATGGATCGACAGATGGGCATCGATATCAAGCGGGTCGGCATCATTGGTGCCGGGCAGATGGGGAGCGGCATCGCTCACGTCTGCGCAGCGGCCGGCCTCGACGTTCTGCTGAACGACCGCGATCCCGACCGCCTGAACGCCGGCCTCGCCAACATCGACGGCAACCTCGCGCGCCAGGTCTCGAAGGGCACGATGGACGAGGGACAGCGCCGCGACGTCCGCGAGCGCATCGTCGCCGCCCGCAGCTACGACGACCTCGGCCCCTGCGACCTCGTCATCGAGGCCGCGACCGAGAACGAGGCGACCAAGCGGCAGATCTTCTCGACGCTGTGCACGTCGCTGCGGCCCGATGCGCTGATCGCCACCAACACGTCCTCGATCTCGATCACCCGGCTCGCCGCCTCGACCGACCGGCCGGAGCGCTTCATCGGCATCCACTTCATGAACCCAGTGCCGGTGATGCAGCTCGTCGAGCTGATCCGCGGCATCGCCACGGAGGACCCGACCTACGAGTCGGCCAAGGCGTTCATCGCAAAGCTCGGCAAGACCTCGACGATGTCGGAGGATTTTCCGGCCTTCATCGTCAACCGCATCCTGCTGCCGATGATCAACGAGGCGATCTACACGCTCTACGAGGGCGTCGGCTCGGTCGAATCGATCGACACCGCGATGCGGCTCGGTGCGAACCATCCGATGGGCCCGCTGCAGCTCGCCGACTTCATCGGTCTCGATACCTGCCTGTCGGTGATGCAGGTGCTCTACGAGGGTCTGGCGGATTCGAAGTACCGACCGTGCCCGCTGCTGGTGAAGTACGTCGAGGCCGGCTGGCTTGGCCGCAAGGTCAAGCGCGGCTTCTACGACTATCGCGGCGAGACGCCGGTCCCGACCCGCTGAGCGCGGGCCGGGTCGCTTTCATCGCCTACTTGGGCTGATTGCCGTTGGCGCTCGGCTGGGCCGGCTGCGGGTAGGTCGGGTTGCCGGCCGGAACGGCACCGCTGTTGCTCGACGCCGGCGCATTGCTCGAGCCCGTCACCGACCCGGTGATCTCCTTGCGCGATGCGTCCTGGCTCTGGCTGGCATAATCCTTCGGCGCGTTGGCTCCGTTCCACGTCAGCAAGCCGATCGTGGCGACCGCGAGCAGCACGAGGCTGCCGACCAGCACCCACAGCACCGACTTGCCGCGCTCGCCCTGGCGCGCGTTCTGATTGGGAAGCTTCTCGACCATTCCAAGGACCTCACCGATACGCCGTCAGGGCGTCGCCGCGTGCCGAAGGGCGGCACGCGTTCTCGACCCGGCAAACGCCGGTCCGTCGCCGGGGGTTCCTCCCGATACGGCCGCGCTCGGCCTCAGCGGCCGGTGACGAGCAGGATCTTGCCGAGGTGGGCGCTCGACTCCATCAGAGCATGCGCATTCTGCGCCTCTTCCAGGGGGAAGGTCGCGTGGATCACCGGACGGATGCGGCCGGCATCGAGCTCCGGCCACACGTCGCGGCGGAGCCCGTCGGCGATTTCCGCCTTCTCGGCGTTCGGACGCGGCCGCAGCGTGGCGCCGGTGAAGGTGAGCCGCTTGATCATGATCGGCGTGATGTTGAGCGCCTCGACCTTGTTGCCGCCCATCAGGGCGATCAGCACGAGGCGACCCTCGATCGCGAGCGAGGCGAGGTTCTTGGCGAGGTAGCTCGCACCGATCATGTCGAGGATGACGTCGACGCCCTTGCCGTCGGTCAGCCGCTGGACCTCCTCGGCGAAGTCGGCCTCGCGGTAGTTGATTGCGGCGTCAGCGCCGAGCGACTCGCAGAACGCGCACTTCTCGGCCGAGCCGGCCGTCGTCAGCACGCGGGCGCCGAGGTGCTTGGCGATCTGGATCGCCGTGGAGCCGATGCCGCTCGATCCGCCATGGACGAGGAAGGTCTCGCCCGCGGCGAGCCGCCCGCGCTGCACCACGTTGGAATAGACCGTGAAGTACGTCTCGGGGATGCCGCCGGCATCGACGAGCGACAGCACCTCGGGCTTCGGCAGGCAATGCCCGGCCTCCGCCACCGCGAACTCGGCGTAGCCGCCGCTGATCACCAGCGCGCAGACCTCGTCGCCGAGGGACAGGCCGGACACGCCCTCGCCGAGCGCCGCGATGCGGCCCGCGACTTCGAGGCCCGGCACCGCGGTGGCGCCCTTCGGCGGCGGATACTTGCCGCCGCGCTGCATCACGTCCGGACGGTTGACGCCGGCCGACACCACCTCGATCAGCACCTGTCCCGGCCCGGCCTTCGGCAGCGGCACCGTCTTGATGCCGATCACCTCGGGGCCGCCGGCTCCGTTGAAGCAGACCTGGCGCATCGTCTCGGGCAGCGTCGTCGTCATCGGGCGGTCTCCTCGCGAGGGTTCGCCCCTAGTTGCTGCCGGACGCTCCGTTGGCAAGCCCGGGTCCAAGGCCCGCGCGTCTCAGCGGGTGCCGTACATCCGGTCGCCGGCATCGCCCAGGCCCGGCACGATGTAGCTGTGGTCGTTGAGGTGGCTGTCGATCGCCGCGGTCCAGATCGGCACGTCGGGGTGAGCGGCCTGAAGCCGGGCGACGCCCTCCGGCGCGGCGAGCAGGCAGACGAAGCGCAGGTCCTGCGCGCCGCGAGCCTTCAGCCGCGTCAGCGCGGCGATGGCGGAATTCGCGGTGGCGAGCATCGGGTCGAGCACCAGCACCGTGCGATCGGCGAGGTCCGACGGCGCCTTGAAGTAGTACTCGACCGCTTCGAGCGTCTCCGGGTCGCGGTAGAGCCCGACATGCGCGACGCGAGCCGAGGGCAGCAGCGACAGCATCCCGTCGAGGAAGCCGACGCCAGCCCGCAGGATCGGGGCGAGGACCAGCTTCTTGCCCTGGATCTGGCGCCCCTCCATCGTCTGGATCGGCGTCTCGATCGTCACCGGCTCCAGCGGCAGGTCGCGCGTCACTTCATAAGCGAGCAGCATCCCGATCTCGTTGAGCAGGTTGCGGAAACCCTGCGTCGAGCGGTTCTTGTCGCGCAGGAGCGTCAGCTTGTGCTGGACGAGGGGGTGGTCGACCACCGTGACCGTTGCCTGGCTCATCCTGTCCTCCCGACGCGTGCCCTCCCGCTTTGCCGAACGGCGATCCCGGGCGCAACGCGAACCCCACGAAAAAGGGCCTTCCGCTCGCACGGAAGGCCCTCGATCTCGTCGGTCGCGCGTCGGGATCAGGCGGTGAAGGACTTGTCGGTCCCGTCGGCGCGGCGCTTGTCCATGAAGGCGTCGAACTGGTCGCGATCCTTGGCGCGCTTCAGCTCCTCGACGAACTCGGCGAAGGCGCGGCTCTCCTCCTGCAGGGCGCGGCGCTGGGCGTCGAGCCGGTCGAGCTCGGCCTTGCGATACTCCTCGAAGGCCCAGTTGCCGGTGGTTCCGCGGCGGTTCGAGGCCTCGAACGCGCGGGCGAAGCGCGAGGCACGGGCGGTGCCGCCCTCCCAGCCCGCGGCGCCGCGCTTGGCGTAGTCGCGCAGTTCCCCGAGGGCCGGATACCCGGCGATCTTCCACGCCACCAGGGCGAGGCCGACGGGCCACCAGTAGATGAAGCTCACGACGATCGCGCCGATCTCGATCGAGCGGCGCGGAAACGGGCCGCAGCGGCTGACCTTGCCGCTCGCCCAGGGGGAGGAAGTGGAAGTGCTCACGGTAAGGCTCCGCTGTTCATGTGAACAGCGTTAACATGCGGGTGGCGCGAAGGCCTTTCAAGGGGTGCGACGCGCGATGCGCATCACCCCGGCTTGCCCGCCCCGGCGCCGTGGACGAGGGCGAGCACGCCGGCGCGCAGAAGCTCATACTTGTCGGGAATGCCCGGCCCCTTCGGCAGGTGTCCCGCTGCCGCGAGGGTCGCCAGCCCGTGCGAGAGCGCCCAGACCTCCAACGCAATGAAGCGCGGGGCAACGCCGCCGAACCCGTCGGGGAAGGTCGCCTGCAACGCCTCGACCAGGAGGTCGAACGGGCTCGGGCGCGGCCCGGCCTCGTTCGGGGCATGGACGCCGCGGGTCTCGAAGATCGCCGCGTAGTAGCCCGGCTCCTCCTCCGCGAAGGCGAGGTAGGCCTCGCCCATCCGGGTGAAGCGCTCCAGCGGGGTGCCGCGGGCTGTGAGCGCGCGCGCCAGCCGCTCGGCCAGATCCGCGAAGCCGCGCCCGGCGAGTTCCTCGAGCAACGCCTCGCGGCCGCGGAAATGCCGGTAGAGCGCGGCCGGGGTGACGCCGACGAGGCGGGCGGCGTCGACCAGGGTGAAGCCGCCGATGCCGCGCTCGGCGATGAAGCGGCGCGCGGCCTCGATCAGCGCCTCCTTCAGGTTGCCGTGGTGGTAGCCACGTCGATCAGCGGGTCCGTCTCGCCAGGGTCGCAACGGGTACTCCTCACCTGCACCCCGGACGCGGGCGCGCGACGTTTACGAGCGAGCGTCGCGTTTGTTTCGGCGATCGTGCGAGCTTACCAGAAATCCAGCTTTGCCCGACATCGTTGCGTCTACCAGTCGACGATGGACGCGGGCGTGAGGCTTGACAGCCACGCCCGATGCAACAGGGTTTCATCCGGTGATCGGCAGGGCTCGGGATGCCGTGCGACCCCTCGGCGCGGAACGGAGAATCGCGAGCATGGCCTTCGTCAGCCTGAAGGCGTGGCGGGCGCGCTCGGCCGAGCAGGCTCAGCGCGCCAAGCTTCTGAAGGTCGCATGCTCGGATGCCCTCGGGCTCGGCGCGGAGGATGCGATCACCGTCAACGAGATCGCCTGTGCCGACCCCGGCTGCCCGGACATCGAGACCGTGGTGCTGGTGATGCGCGCCGGCGAGCCGACGCGGGCGATCCGCATCCGCGCGCCGATGGATGCGGTCGGCGAGGCCGAGCTGGAGCGGCTCGTCGCGGACGAGCGGGTGCTCCGCAAGCCGAACGCATCTTAGACGCAACCGTGCCGGCGGCTCGGTACGACGCGCGGCGCACTATGTTTTGACCGAGGAAATTCGGCAATCTCCTCTATAAGTCTATCGTGACGGCGGTGCCATCAAGAGCACCGATGCAACGAACGAAGAGATTACGAGGAAACGCCATGCGCCACATCATCCGAAAGACCGTCGTCGGCCTCGCCGTCGCGTTGCCCGTGCTGGCCTCGGCCGGCGTCGCCTTCGCGGCGGCCGGCGACGCCGAGCGCGCGGCACGCTGGCAGGAGCTGCAGAAGCAGGTGTTCGGCGACCGAAAGGTCGAGCCCGGCAAGCTTGTGTCGATCGACATGCCGGTGCGCGCCGAGGACGCCGCCCTGGTCCCGGTGACGCTCACCGTCGCCAGGAAGGACCAGGTGAAGGGGCTGTACCTCATCATCGACGACAACCCGGCACCGCTCGCCGCCCATGTCGACTTCGGGCCGGCCGGCGACCCGGCGCAGCTGAAGATGCGGGTGCGGGTCAACACCTATTCCAACGTCCACGCCGTGGCCGAGACCAAGGACGGGCGCCTCGTCGCGTCCGAGATCTTCGTAAAGGCATCGGGCGGCTGCTCGGCGCCGATGGGGATGACCGACGCGGACGCGATGAAGGGCATGGGCGACATGCGGATGAAGTTCTCCGACCTCACCGCCGACAAGGCGATGCCGGCGACGCTGATGATCCGCCACCCGAACTTTTCCGGCATGCAGATGAACCAGGTTTCGCGCGAGTACACGCCCGCCCGCTACCTCGACCGGATCAGCGTCAGCCAGGGCGCGCGCAACGTCTTCACGCTGGAAGGCGACATCTCGATCTCGTCGAACCCGGTGATCGGCTTCGAGATGCGCCCCGAGGGCAGCGCGCCGATCACGGTCGCGGCCACCGACAGCCAGGGCGGCACGTTCGACCACACCTTCCCGGTGCCGGCCGTCAGCAACTGATCGACGACGACGCGCCCGGCCCGAGCGGGCCGGGCTTTCGCCAACCGGGGATCCGACGCTCATGACACGCCGCCGTACGCTCATCGCCCTCCTCGCCCTCGCGCCGCTGGCCTTCGCCCAGGCGCAGGCCGGGGAGATGAAGCCCTATTCGCAGGAGGCGTTCGACGCCGCGCAGAAGGCCGGCAAGCCGATCCTCGTCGAGGTCAGCGCGCCGTGGTGCCCGATCTGCAAGACGCAGAAGCCGATCCTGGCCAAGCTCAGCGCCGACCCGCGCTTCAAGGACCTGCAGATCTTCGACATCGACTTCGACAGCCAGAAGGACCTGCTGCGCAAGCTCGACGTCCGCATGCAGAGCACGCTGATCGCCTACAAGGGCGCCGTCGAGACCGGCCGCTCGGTCGGCGAGACGCAGCCCGAATGGATCGAGGGGCTGGTCGAGAAGACCCTTTAGGCCGAACGCGATGCTCGTCAGCCTCGGCCTCGCGCTGCTCGCCGGACTGCTCTCGACGCTCTCGCCCTGCGTGCTGCCGCTGCTGCCGCTGGTGCTCGGGGCGGCGGCGTCCGAGCATCGCTACGGGCCGGCGGCGCTGGCGGGCGGGCTGGCCCTGTCGTTCGTGGCGATCGGCCTGTTCGTCGCCACGATCGGCTTCGGTCTCGGGCTCGACGGCGACGTGTTCCGCCGCGTCGCCGCGATCCTGCTGATCCTCGTCGGGATCGTCCTGCTGGTGCCGTCGGCGCAGACGCGCCTCGCGGTCGCCGCCGGGCCGGTCGCGAACTGGACCGAGGCGCGCTTCGGCGGGTTCTCCGCCACCGGCCTGTGGGGCCAGTTCGGCGTCGGGCTGCTGCTCGGCGCCGTCTGGAGCCCCTGCGTCGGCCCAACGCTCGGCGCCGCCTCGATCCTGGCCGCGCAGGGACGCGACCTCGGGGCGGTGGGCCTGACGATGCTGGTCTTCGGCATCGGCGCGGCCCTGCCGCTCCTGATCCTCGGCGCCCTCTCGCGATCCGTCCTGATGCGCTGGCGCGACCGGTTGATGCGGGCCGGCAAGGGAATGAAGGCGGCGCTCGGTCTCATCCTCGTCGCCACCGGGCTGGTGATCGTGCTCGGCGCCGACAAGCGGATCGAGGCGGTGCTGGTCGACGCCTCGCCGGATTGGCTGAACGCGCTCACGACGCGCTACTGAACGCGCCGCCTCAGCGCTTGAAGAACGCGTCCGCGGCGCCGAGCGCCGCCTGCTTGGCCGTCCGGGCCGCCTCGAGCCGCCGGATCTCGTCCTGCAGCAGCGCGATCCGGTGATCGATCTCGTCCACCGACAGGGTGTCGAGCCCCTGCCCGATCTCGTGGCGGACCGGGCGCTTCACACGCTCGTCGTCGTCCCGCATCGCAAAACTCCTCACAAGGCCGGCGTCCCGGCGCCGGGCGGCAGGCCGAGATGGCGGGCGACGGTGGCGCCGATGTCGGAGAACGTCGCGCGCCGCCCGAGCGGGCCCGGCGCGATCCCCGGCCCGAAGGCCAGGACCGGCACCTGCTCGCGGGTGTGCTCGGTGCCGTGCCAGGTCGGGTCGTTGCCGTGGTCGGCGGAGACGAGGCAAAGGTCGCCCGGGCGAAGCGTCGCCAGGATGTCGGGAACGCGGGCGTCGAACGCTTCCAGCTCGGCGGCGTAGCCCGGCACGTCGCGGCGGTGGCCGTGCTCGCTGTCGAAGTCGACGAGGTTGGCGAATACCAGCCCGCCATCGGCGAGGCTTCCGAGCGCATCGAGCGCGGCGTCGAGGCACGCCATGTTGGCGCCCGGCTTGATCTCGCGGCCGGTGGCACGGTGGGCGAAGATGTCGCCGATCTTGCCGACGCTGACCACGTCGCGGCCCGCGGCCTGGAGGCGGTCGAGCAGGGTGTCGGCCGGCGGCGCGACGGAGAAGTCGCGGCGGTGGCTCGTCCGGCGAAAGCCTGCCTCGGCCGTCCCGGCGAAGGGCCGGGCGATCACCCGGCCGATCCGGTAGGCGTCGCAGAGCTCGCGCGCGATCCGGCACAGGTCGTAGAGGCGCTCCAGGCCGAAGGCGTCTTCGTGGGCCGCGATCTGGAAGACGCTGTCGGCGGACGTGTAGCAGATCGGCCTGCCGGTCCGGACGTGCTCGGCGCCGAGCGCATCGATGATCGCGATGCCGGAGGCGTGGCGGTCGCCGAGGATGCCCGGCAGGTCCCCCAGCCGGATCAGGTCGCGCGTCAGCGCCTCGGGAAAGGCCGGCCGCATATCCGGGAAGTATCCCCACGGTTCGCGCATGGCGAGGCCGGCGATCTCCCAATGCCCGGACGGCGTGTCCTTGCCGGCCGCGGTCTCGACGGCGTGGCCCCAGGCGCCCGCGAGCGCGCCGGGCGGCGCGAGCCCCGGCGGCATCCGACCCGTCGCGGCCTCGCAGGCGAGGCCGAGGCCGAGGGCGGCCAGATGCGGCAGGCGCAACGGGCCGGAACGTAGGCCGGTACGGTCGCCCCGCCCCGCGGCGCAGGCCTCGGCGATGTGACCGACCGTGTCGGAGCCGGCGTCGCCGTAGCGTTCGGCGTCCGGCGCGCCGCCGATTCCGACGGAATCGAGGACGATGAGCAGTGCCCGCGCCATCGTCCTAGACCGGCTCGACGTCGGCGACGGTGTCGCTCTTCAGCGCGAAGGCCGCCGAGAACAGGGTGCGGGTGTACGCGGTCTTCGGCCGGGAGAAGATCTCGTCGGCCGGTCCTTCTTCCACCACAACGCCGTTCTGCATCACCAGCACGTAGTTCGCGAGCGCGCGCACCACCTTGAGGTCGTGGCTGATGAAGAGGTAGGCGAGGCCGCGGGTGCGCTGCAGGTCGCGCAGCAAGGTCACGATCTGTGACTGCACCGAGCGGTCGAGCGCGGAGGTCGGCTCGTCGAGGACGACGAAGCGGGGGTCGAGCACCATCGCCCGGGCGATGGCGATGCGCTGGCGCTGGCCGCCGGAGAACTCGTGCGGGTAGCGGTCCATCGCCGCCGGATCGAGCCCGACATCGGTCAGCGCCTGCGCGACGATGGCGCGATGCTCGCGCTTCAGCAAGCCCTGCACCACCAGCCCCTCGGCGACGATGTCGGCCACCGACATCCGCGGCGAGAGCGAGCCGTAGGGGTCCTGGAAGACCACCTGCATGTCCTTGCGCAGGGGCCGCATCGCCGCGACGCCGTAGGTCTCGATGTCGCGCCCGAGGAAGACGATCGGCCCCTCCGACGCCGTCAGCCGCAGCAGCGCGAGGCCCAACGTGGTCTTGCCCGAGCCGGATTCGCCGACGACGCCGACGGTCTCGCCGGCACGCACCCGCAGGGCGACGCCGTCGACCGCCTTGACGTAGCTGGCGGTGCGCCGGAGCCAGCCCTCCTTGAGCGGAAACCACACCTTCAGCGGGCCGGCCTCGACCAGCGCCTCGGCATCCGCCGCGACCGGGTTGCCCCGGCCCTTCGGCTCGGAGGCGATCAGGCGCTGCGTGTACGCGTGCTGCGGGTCGGCGAACACCGCGGCGACCGGGCCGGCCTCGACGATCCGACCGTTCAGCATCACGCAGACCCGCGCGGCGATGCGCTCGACGATGCCGAGGTCGTGGGTGATGAACAGCATCGCCATGCCGAGCCGCTTCTGCAGGTCGGCCAGCAGCGAGAGGATCTGCGCCTGCACCGTCACGTCGAGCGCCGTGGTCGGCTCGTCGGCGACGAGCAGATCCGGCTCGCAGGCGAGCGCCATCGCGATCATCACCCGCTGGCGCTGGCCGCCGGACAATTCGTGCGGATAGGCGCCCATGCGGCGCGCGGCATCGCGCAGGCCGACCAGCTCCAGCAATTCGAGGATGCGCGCCCGCGCCGCCTTGCCGGACAGGCCGCGGTGCAAGCCCAGAACCTCGCCGATCTGCCGCTCGATGGTGTGGAGCGGGTTCAGCGAGGTCATCGGCTCCTGGAACACCATGGTGATGTCGGCGCCGCGGACCTTGCGCATCGCGCGCTCCGGCAGGGCGAGCAGGTCGCGCCCCTTGAACACGATCCGGCCGCCCGGATGGTGGGCGGCGCCGTCGAGGAGCCGCAGGATCGAGAGCGCGGTGACCGACTTGCCCGATCCCGACTCGCCGACCAGCGCCACGGTCTCGCCCGGCAGGATCGTGAACGACACGCCATCGACGGCGCGGCTCTCGCCCTCGCGCGATCGGAAGGCGACCGAGAGATCCTCGACGGAAAGCAGCGGCTCGGGCATCAATCGCGTTCGTTCCGGGGCAGGTGCGGTCTCTATAGCGCGGCGGCGGCCCGACGGCGAACCACCCGGGGGCCAACAGGGGGCGGCATGTCGGCAGAGACCTTCGCGGCGACGATCCGTGCGGCGCTGGGCAGCGCGGCGGGCACCGGGGCGTGGACGATCACCGGGACGGGGACCCTGCCTTCGGCTTTTCCGGTCACCGACCTAGCCGCCGGCTCCGTCGCCGCGGCGGGGCTGGCGATCGCCGACCTCGTCGGCACCGTCGGCGCGACGCCGGCCGTCTCGGTCGACCGCCGCCTCGCCTCGCTGTGGTTCCGCACCTCGCTCCGCCCGATCGAATGGACGCTGCCGGACCTGTGGGACCCGGTGGCGGGCGACTACCGCACCCGCGACGGCTGGATCCGGCTCCACACCAACGCGCCGCATCACCGCGCGGCGGCCGAGCGCGTTCTCGGCGCGCAAGCCGACCGCGCGGGCATGGCGGCCGCCGTCGCCGGCTGGGACAAATCCGATCTGGAGGCGGCGATCGTGGCGGAGGGCGGCTGCGCGGCCGAGATGCGCTCGGTCGAGGTTTGGGATGCGCATCCGCAGGGGGCGGCGGTCGCGGCCGAGCCGCTCGTCGCCTTCGATCCCGGCGCGGCCGCCCGCTCCAGTTGGAAGCCCGAACCCGCGCGGCCGCTCGCGGGCCTGCGCGTCCTCGATCTGACGCGGGTGCTCGCCGGGCCGGTGGCGACCCGGTTCCTGGCCGGCTTCGGCGCCGAGGTCCTGCGGATCGACCCGCCGGGCTGGAACGAGCCCGGCGTCGAGGCGGACGTGACGCTGGGCAAGCGATGCGCCCGGCTCGACCTTCGCCGCGAGGCCGACCGCAACCGGTTCGAGGCGCTGCTCACCGGCGCCGACATCCTCGTGCACGGCTACCGGCCCGAAGCGCTCGACCGCCTCGGCTACGGCGCCGCGGCACGGCGTGCCCTCTCGCCCGGGCTGATCGACGTCAGCCTCGACGCCTACGGCTGGACCGGCCCCTGGGCCGGACGCCGCGGCTTCGACAGCCTGGTGCAGATGAGCTGCGGCATCGCGGAGGCCGGGCAGGCGTGGCGGAACGCCGACCGGCCGGTGCCGCTGCCCGTCCAGGCCCTCGACCACGCCACCGGCTACCTTCTGGCCGCCGCCGCGATCCGCCTCCTTGAGCGACGTTTGCGCGACGGGCGTGCCGGCGCGGCGCGCCTTTCGCTGGCCCGGACGGCGCGGTTGCTCCTCGACGCCGAGCGGACGGGCTCGATGGAGGCGTTCGCGCCGGAAGCCGACGACGACTTCGATGCCGGCGTCGAGGCGACGCCGTGGGGCCCGGCCCATCGCCTGCGCCCGCCCCTGGCGGTCGCCGGCGCGCCGGTCCGATGGTCCCTGCCCGCGCGCCGCCTCGGCACCGACCGCCCCGCCTGGACGTGACGCGGCGGATTGATCGCCGGTTGCAGGGCGCTAGAACGGTGCACGTGGGATGGATCGGTCTTGCGGCGCACGGCGCCCGCGACCGCAAGGGGCACGATCGCGAGGCATGACCGTTCCCATTCGTGGCGTGAGGTGTTTTCAGATAGCCCCTCGTTCAGCACCCTTCCCTCCCCCCTCTGCGGGGGAGGGAAACGCGCGTGTTCGGAGCGGTATCACACCAGCATTCTTGATTATGCCTGGTGCAACGCATGGGCTCGCATCGCCGGAGGGTTGCTCAAATCCCCTCGGCATCGCGCCGCCTTCGCCCTCCTGGCGACCACCCTCCTCCTCGCCACGCCCGCACACGCCGTCCCCTCCGACGGCGCCACCGAGACCGTCGAGCAGGCGTTGTGCCGATTGATCGAGGGATCGGCGCGGGCGCGCGGGCTGCCGGTGCCGTTCCTGACGCGATTGATCTGGCGCGAGAGCGCGTTCCGCGTCGGCGTGGTCAGCCCGGTCGGGGCGCAGGGCGTCGCCCAGTTCATGCCCGGCACGGCGCGCGAGCGCGGGCTGGCCGATCCGTTCGACCCCGAGCAGGCGATCCCGCATGCCGCCCACCTGCTGGCCGACCTGAAGCGGCAGTTCGGCAATCTCGGCCTGGCGGCGGCCGCCTACAACGGCGGCCCGGGCCGGGTGACGAGCTGGCTTGCCGGCAGCGGCGGCCTGCCCGCCGAGACCCGCGCCTACGTGCTCGCGATCACCGGCGCGCCCGCCGAGGACTGGCGCGGCGGCGCATCCCGGATCGAGATGGGGCCGCCGGAAGGGGGCGGGGCCAAGAGCGCCGAGGCCAAGAAGGCCGAGACCAAGAACACGGAGACCAAGAGCGCCGAGACCACGCCGGGCGAGGCCAAACCCGGCGAGACGAAGCGCGCGGACGCCCGGGTGCCCGAGTCGGCGAAGGCCGAGACCGCACCCGAGCCGGCGCAGACCTGCCTTCAGGTCACGGCCGCCTTGCGCATGCCGTCGCGCGGCGACCGTTTCGCCATCGGCGCCAACGAAGGGCCGGCCGCGCCGTGGGGCATCCAGCTCGCCGGCAACTTCTCGAAGTCGCTGGCGCTGGCGACCTTCTCCCGGGCGCGCGCCACCTACGCCAAGGTGGTCGGCGAGGTCCGCCCGATGATCATCGGCACGCGCCTGCGCAATCGCGGCACCCGCGCGTTCTACCGCATCCGCATCCCGGCCGAGAGCCGGCAGGCGGCCGACGGGCTGTGCGGCCGGATCCGCAGCGTCGGCGGCGCCTGCATCGTGCTGCGCACCTGACGCGTCGACGGAGTTCGGCGCGATCCGGTCATGAATCCGCCCAGAGCCGCATGCATCTGGCCTTCGCGGCCCAATCGGACATCGAATGACACGAATCCTCACGGCTCTCGCCAGCCTGGCATGCCTCGCGCTCGCCGCAATCGGCATCGCCGCCTGCTCGCCGCTCGCCCTGTTCGATGCGATCGGCCCGCGGGATTCCGGCGGCCGGCAGGTGCTGCGGGACGAGCCGTTCGGCGAGGGCCCGCGGCGTCGCCTCGACGTCTACGCGCCCGTGAACGCGCCCGAGAACGCGCCGGTGCTGGTGTTCTTCTACGGCGGCTCCTGGCAGAACGGCTCGAAGGCGGATTACGCCTTCGTCGGACAGGCGCTCGCCGCGCAGGGCTTCGTCACCGTACTGCCGGACTACCGGCTCTATCCCGAGGCGCCCTTCCCCGGCTTCCTCGAGGACGGCGCAGCCGCCGTCGCCTGGGTCCGCGACAACATCGCAACCTATGGCGGCGACCCGCGCCGCATCGTGCTCGCCGGGCACTCGGCCGGTGCCTACAACGCGGTGATGCTCGGCCTCGACACCCGCTACCTCAAGGCGGCCGGGGTCGACCCGAAGGTGATCCGTGCGGTCGCCGGCCTGTCCGGCCCCTACGACTTCCTGCCGTTCGACCAGGACACCTCGCGCAAGGTGTTCGGCCAGGCGCCGGACCCGCGCGCAACTCAGCCGGTGACCTTCGCCGGCCCGAGCGCGCCGCCGGCCTTCCTCGCGACCGGCGCCGACGACACGATCGTCCGCCCGCGCAACACCCAGAGCCTCGCCGAGACGCTGCGCAACGCCCGCGTGCCGGTGCAGGAGCGGATCTATTCCGGGCTCGACCACGCCGACACCCTGCTCGCGCTCTCCGTCACCTTCCGGTCGAAGGCGCCGGAGCTCGCCGAGATGGCGGCCTTCCTCCGGACGCAGGCGGCGAGCCGGCAATCGATCACGATCGGGCGGCGCTGATCGCTCCGTCAAGGTTACCCGCGATCGGATGAGACCGCGGGCAGGTTCGGGGCGACGGCGTGTTCCGTCCGGACTATGATGGTGCGCGGTTCCAGACCGCGGATGGCCGGTGAGGGCGGGTTCGTGTCAGCGGCGCACGGCATCAGGGCTGAGGCGGCCGTCAGGCGGTCGCGATCGCTGCCGGGACGCGACATCCCGGACGCCGTCCGCCTGCCGTTCGTCACCGTCGTGCTGATCCTGCTCTGGAACCATCTCTGGTTCAGCGACCTCGCCAACCGCAGCCTCCTGAGCGACCCGGAAACCGGCAGCCTCTTCACCCAGGCGCTGTTCGTCATCCTCGGCACGGCGATGCTGATGGTGCTCGGGCGGCTCGGCTTCGCCAGGCTGCGCCCCCTCGCCTCCTGGCCGCTCCTGCTGCTCGGCGGCTGGCTCGGCATCACCACCCTCCTCTCCACCGACCCGATGCTGTCGATCCGCCGGATCGTGCTGTTCGGCATCGTCGCGCTGCTCGCCGCCGGCGTTCTCGTGGTCGCGCGCAACGGGCGCCAGTTCGCCACCGCGCTGGCGCTCGCCGCCGGCATCGTGCTGGCCGCGAGCTATCTCGGCGTCGCGCTCGTCCCCAACCTCACCATCCACTCGGCCTTCGACGTCACCGGCGAGTACAACCACATCGGCCTGTGGCGCGGGATCTTCACCCACAAGAACGAGGCCGGCTCGGCGATGTCGATGATCGCGGTCTGCGGCCTCTACGTCGCCGCCGTGCTGCACCGGGGCCTGGGCTGGACCATCACGGCGGGGGCGCTGGTCTTCATGGTCTTCGCCGGCTCGAAGACGCCGCTGGCCGTGCTGCCCCTCGTCCTGCTGGTCTCGGTCCTGTGCAGCCGTCTGCGCGGGGGGACGATGCGCGGGCTGCTGCTGGTCGGCCCGGTGGCGCTGCTGATCGTCGCGACCATCGGTTCGGTGCTGCTGCCGCCGATCCGAACGGTGCTGGACGCGATCATTCCCGACGCGACCTTCACTGCGCGCAACGAGATCTGGGCCTTCGCGATCGAGCACGTCGTCGTGCACCCGATCCGCGGCTGGGGCTACGGCGCCTTCTGGCTGACCGACCGCACCGTCTACGGCGGCGGCGCCGACCCGGGCTCGGACTGGGTGCAGACCGCGACGCAGGCGCACAACTCCTTCCTCGACGCCGCACTGGTCATGGGCTTGCCCGGCGCGCTGCTGCTCCTGAACGCTCTCGTCGTGGCCCCGATCCGCGACCTGCAGCGGGCCAGCGCCGGGCGGCTGCTCGACGCTCAGACGCTGTTCTTCCTGCGCATCTGGATGCTGGCGGTGATCTCGGCCTCGTTCGAGAACGTGCTGCTGAACGCCAACACCGTCCTGTGCGGCATGACCATGCTCGCGGTGTTCGGCCTGCGCCTGCGCACCGCCTACCGCCCGGTCGCCTGACCCGAACGCGACGGCGGCGGTCGCGGCCCGGGACAGGCGGGGCGCGACGCCCTATGTCGATGGGATGATCGATTTCCAGACCGTCGGCGACCTCTGCAACGCCCACCACATCGCCGAGGAGGAGGTCGACGCCGCGGTGGCCGCCTACCTCGCCGACCCGCTGCCGCCGATCTTCGTGTTCCGGCAGGGCTATCGGCTGAACCTGATGAAGGCGGTGCGCAACCACCAGGGCGCACGGGTCTTCATGGAGCGCGAGGATGTCGGCATCGCGCTGAAGCGCCCGTTCGTCCGCGCGGCGATCCTGCAGGCGCGGCCGAAGGGCTGAGCGATCACGCTCAGTCCGGCAGCGCGAACACCACCAGCGCGTCGCCGGTGCCGAAGCCGGAAGCCTTGGTGAAGGACGAGCCGCCGGCCGCCACCGCGACGTACTGCTTCCCGTCGAGGCTGTAGGTAATCGCCGGGCCGCTGATGCCGGCGCCGCACTGGAACCGCCACAGGATCTCGCCGGTGCCGGCATCGTGCGCGTCGAGATGGCCGTCCTCCTCGCCGGAGAAGACCAGGCCGCCCGCCGTCGCCAGCGTGCCGCCGGCAAGCCGGCTCTCGGACCTCACCGACCAGGCGATCGTGCCGCCCTTGGCGAGGTCGACCGCCGTGAGCGTGCTGAAGCTCGGCTCGCCCTTCGCCTCGCCGGTCTCGGTGTAGCGGATCTCCGGCCGTCCGGGGCCGCCGGGCACGGTCTTGACGGTGTAGGTGGTCGCCCCGTGCCGGACCTGTGCGAAGGCGAGGCCGCTTGCGGCATCGTAGGCCGTCGGCGGCCAGGACACGGCGCCGAGGGGTCCCGGCGCGACCACGGTGCCTTCCGCGGTCGGGGGAGCGAACAGGTTCTTCTGCGCGATCAGCGGGGCCGAGCGCTCGATCAGCCGGCCCGTGGCGCGGTCGTGGACGTAGATCCAGCCGGTCTTGCTGGCGGAGGCGACCGCCTGCACCGGGCCGTCCTTCCCGTTCAGGTCGAGCAGGAACGGCGGGCTCGCCACGTCGTAGCCCCACTCGTCGTGCGGCACCTGCTGATAGTACCAGCGCAGCGCGCCGGTTTTCGCGTCGAGCGCCACGAGGCTCATCGTGTAGAGGTTGTCGCCCGGCCGCGAGAGCCCGAAATTCTGCGGCGCCGGGTTGCCGGTGCCGAGGTAGATCAGGCCGAGATCCGGGTCGAAGGCCGGGGTCATCCAGAGCGATCCGCCGCCGACCCGCCATGCCTCGCGGTTGGCCGGCGCTGCCGCCTTCTCGGCGGCGACGTCGCGATGCAGCGGGACGCCGTCGGCGGTGGTCTCGACGTATCCGCCCTCCCAGCCGTCGGCCTTGGTGACGTACCAGCGCCAGCGCTCTTCGCCGGTCTTCGCGTCGTAGGCGGCGAGCCACCCGCGGCGCCCGTAGCCGCCCTCGATCCCGACGACCGAGCCGCCGTCGAGGCCGCCCTTCTCGTCCTCGACATGGAGCCCGTAGCCGGCGCCGCTCACCCCGACGATGACGAGACCGTCGGCGACGAGCGGCGGCATCTTGAAGCCGAGGCGGCTCGAGCCTTGCACCGGCTTGCCGCCGAGCTGCGCCGTCAGCCCCGATGCGGTCTCGGACTCGCCTTCCTCCGGGCGCACCGCCTCGTGGTCCCACACGACCTTTCCGGACTTGGCGTCGAGCGCGATCACCCGCCCGTCCATCGTCGCCTGGAACACGAGGCCGCCGGAGACGGCGACGCCGCGGTTCGAGGGCGGCCCGAAGATCTTCTCGGTGCGCGGCTTGTGGGTGTAGGTCCACAGCACCCGGCCGGACTTCGCGTCGAGCGCCGCGACGTTGTTCTGCGTGGTCGAGAGGTAGAGCGCGCCGTCGACCATCACCGGCTGGGCCTGGAAGTAGCCGGTCACCCCGGTCTGGAACATCCAGGCCGGCCGGAGCCGCCCGACGTTGCTCCGGTCGATCGCCGAGAGATCGGAGAAATTCCGGTTGGAATGGTCGTGCCCGAAGGTCCGCCACTCGCCGGCGGGCTCGGCGGCCCGCGCCGGCAGGGCGAGCGCAAGGAGCACCACGGCGGCAACGGTCGATGTCGTCCTCGATGAACGCGGCACGCCGGCTTCCTCCCGCTCGGCGCGCAGGGCCGAGATGATTTCTTCTGGTTGCAGCCGGTAAGCGTTATCCCGCGAACTGTCGAACCGGACGAACGTCGCCGGCGCATCGATCCGCGGCCGCACCGGATCTCGGAGGGCGTTCCCTCAATGCCCCGCCGGCGCGTCGCCGCCGCGCTCGACCCGCTTGAGGATCATCGCCAGCGGCACCGCCGAAGCCGAGACGAGGCAGAGCGCCCAGAACACGTCGATGTAGGCGAAGAACGCCGTCTGCGTCGCGAGCTGCTGCCCGATCCAGGCGGTGGCCTGCCCCTGCGCGTCGACGCCGGGAGTGCCGTGCACCGTGAAGTACTGCGTCGCCTGCCGCATGGTCTCCTGGTAGGCCGGGCTCGTGGTGGTGACGCTCTCCGACAGCCGGCTCTGATGGAACTGGCTGCGATAGGCCAGGATGTTCTGCGCCAGCGACACGCCCATCGACCCGCCGACGTTGCGGGCGACGTTGATCAAGGCCGAGGCCTGGTCGGTCTGCGACTTCTCGATGCCCTCGTACGAGGCGGCGGTGATCGAGATGAAGATCATCGGCAGGCCGATGCCGATGTAGATCCGCGACCAGGCGAAGAACCAGAACGTGGAATCGCCGTAGATCCGGGTCAGGTCGTACATCGCCAGCGCGACGATCGTCGCGCCGGTGGCGATCAGCCATTTCGGCTGGAAGTAGCCGGACACCTGCCCGATCACCAGCATCATCGCCACGGTGACGAGGCCGCCGGGCGCCAGCACGAGCCCCGAGATGGTGGCGGTGTAGCCGTAATAGTCCTGCGTGATCTGCGGGATGAACTGCGTCGTCGCGATCAGGATCGCGCCGGTGGCGAGCATGACCAGGAAGCACGAGCCGAACTGGCGCTTGCCGAGAAGGCGCAGGTCGACGGCCGGGTTCTTCGCCCTCAGAAGCCACGGGATCATCGCGACGAACGACACCACGGCGAGAACACCGAAGACCTGGATCAGCGGCGAGCCGAACCAGTCCTTGCGCTGGCCCTCGTCAAGGCAGACCTCGAGCGAGCCGAGGAAGGTCGCCACCAGGAGGAAGCCGACGACGTCGAACCGGATGCCCTTCTTCCGCAGCGCCTTGCGCTCCTTCACCGCGGCTTCGGAATCTTCCAGGAGCCACCACATCAGCGCCAGCGCGATCACGCCCACGGGGCCGTTGATCAGGAAGCACCAGTGCCAGGAGACGTTGTCGGACAGCCAGCCGCCGAGCGTCGGGCCGACGACCGGCGCGACGACGATCGCGAGCCCGTAGAGCGCGAAGGCTTGGCCCCGCTTGGCGGGGGGGAACGAGTCGGCGAGGATCGACTGCGCCAGGGGCGCCATGCCGCCGCCGCCGAGCCCCTGGATCACGCGGAACACCAGCAGCGAGTTCAGGTCCCAGGCGAAGCCGCAGGCGATCGAGGCGACAGTGAACAGCGCGACGCTGGCGATGAAGAATGCCTTGCGGCCGTAGCGCTTGGCCAGGAAGCTCGACGCGGTGAGCGCGATCGCGTTGGCGACGAGGTAGCTCGTGACCACCCACGCCGCCTCGTCCGGCCCGACGGCGAGCCCGCCCGAGATGTAGCGGAGCGCGACGTTGGCGATGGTGGTGTCGAGCACCTCCATGAAGGTCGCGAGCGCGACCACGAGCGCCACCGCCCACGGGCTGTGGCCGCCCGCGGTGCGCGGCAGGCCGCCCGACGTCGCCTTCGCTTTTCCCGCATCTTTGCCGCCGGCCTTGCGCGAACCGCCGCCCGCCGCGGCGGCCCCGGCGCTCATCGCACCCGCACCGTCGGCACGATCGACATGCCGGGGCCGATCGACACGTCCTGCGGCCACTCGTCGACGACGATCTTCACCGGCACGCGCTGCACCACCTTCACGTAGTTGCCGGTGGCGTTCTGCGCCGGCAGCAGGCTGAAGGCGGTGCCCGAGCCGGGCTGCACCGAGGCGACCTTCCCGGTGATCTTGCGGTCGGGATAGGCGTCGATCTCGATCCTCACCGACTGGCCCGGGCGCATGTCGGTGATCTGCGTCTCCTTGTAGTTGGCGACGACCCACTTCTCGTCGGGCACGAACATCGCCAGCGATTGGCCGGCCTGGGCGTACTGCCCGACCGCGCCGGTGAGCTGCACGACCCGGCCCGGCTGCGCCGCCGTCACCGTCGTGTAGCCGAGGTTGAGCACGGCCTGCGCCGCCTGCGCATCGGCGTTGGCGAGGCTGGCCTCGGCCGATGCCCGCTGCGCCTGGAGCGAGCCGATCTGCTTCTGCGCCTGCACCACGCTGGCGTTCGCGCTCGTCAGCGCGGCCTGGCGCTGCTCGAGGGTCGAAGTCGAGGATTGCGATTGCTGCACGGTGCCGGCACCGCGGCTGGCGAGATCCTTGTAGCGGGCGGCATCCGCCTTCGCGAAGTCGAGCGCCGCCTGGTTCTGCGTCACCTGCGCCTTGGCGACGTCGATCTGCGCCCTCTGCGCCTCGACCTGCGCGTCGACGTTCTGGATCGACGCCTTGGCCGACGCGATCTGAGCCTGGGCCTGCTCGAGGGCGACCTGGTAATCGCGCCGGTCGATCTGGAACAGGGTCGCGCCGGTGTCGACGTGCTGGTTGTCGGTGACCGAGAGCGCGACGACGTAGCCGGACACCTTCGGCGCGATCGAGAACTGGCGCGCGTCGACGAACGCGTCGTCGGTGGATTCGTAAGGGTGCAGGTAGATCTGCCAGTAGAAGAACCCGGCGATCCCAAGGAGCACGATCGCGATCCCGCCGAGGACGAACCACCACGGATGGCGCTTGAGGATACCCGGCCGGTTCTCGACATCCTCGCCCTCGGACGACGCGTCCTGATCGGACTCGGCCTTGCTCTCGTCGGCCTCGTCGCCCGCGGGAGGATCCTTCTCCTGCGGCTTGAGATCGATGATGTCGCGTCGGTCGGGCGCCTCCCGGTCGTCGGGGCGCGTCTGCGGGTCCAGGGCCGTCGCCTGGCGCTGATCGTCTAGCATCGAAAAGAAACCGCCTGCGCCCGCGCCGAACACTGCCGAAGCGGCCGGAGCGAACGAATAACCCGCCTCACCGACTAAAAAGGCGATGCGACGGCAAAGTTCCGCTGCGCTTCGCCGCGCCGTTCGACCCCGCGGGACAGGACCGAGGGGAACGGGCGTTGCGGTGCGGCGTTTTCGCGCCGGAGTACCGTACCGATCACCAGCGAGCCGATGCGATGGCCCTCTTCTCTCGAACCCATCCGACCGGCGTCCCGCTCGTCGGGACCGCGCGCCTCGACGCGATGAGCCGGACGCTGGCGCGCAACTGGTGGCTCGTCGCCCTGCGCGGCGTCGTCGCCATCCTGTTCGGCGTGATGGCCTTCGTGGCGCCGGCCGCCTTCGTCTTGTCGCTGGTGTGGTTCTTCGCCGCCTACATGGTCGTCGACGGCGTGTTCGCGATCGTCGCCTCGGTCCGGGCGGCACAGGCCCACGAGCGTTGGGGCTTCCTGCTGATCGAGGGCCTGCTCGACATCCTGGTCGGCGTCGCGGCCTTCTTCGTGCCCGGCGCCGCCGTCTGGGCCTTCGTCCTGCTCGTCGCGATCTGGGCAATCGTCACGGGCGCGCTGATGATCGCGGCCGCCTTCCGCCTGCACCTGCATTTCGGACGCTGGTGGCTCGGCCTCGGCGGCGTAGTCTCGATCCTGTTCGGTGGGGTGCTGCTCGTCGAGCCGGGCATGTCGGCGCTGGTGCTCACCTGGTGGCTCGGCGCCTACGCCGTCGCCTTCGGCGTCCTGCTGGTCGTCCTCGGCTTCCGCCTGCGCGACCGCCACGAGGCGGCCGGCTCGCCGATGCCCTTCCGCCACGGCGTCTGAGAGACCGGACGTCCCGGCGGACGCCACACGGCATAGCTTCGCTCCGCCCGTTCGTTCTAGAACGGCAGCGCCGGCGGGGCTGTGGTGTCGCACGGGCCGCCGTTCAGGAACACGATGCCTTCACCCGATCCGGATCGACGCCCCCCCGACGACGCCTCGCCCGGTGCCGCGGCGCGGGAGGCGGCTGCCGCCGCCAAGGTGCTGGCGCGCCAGCTCGGCATCCTCGCAGCCGGTGCCGCGCGCGGCGCCGGGCGCAGGGGCCGGGAGGCGGCGCGCGCCACCGGATCGCTCGTCGGGGGCCTCGCGGCACGCCGCCGATCCAAAACTCCGGCCGAGGCTGACGCCCCCATCGCGGGACCGGCGACCGCCGGGTCCGCGCCGTCGCGCTTCGCCATCCGCGGGCGTCCGCTGCGCCCCGCGCTCCTGGTCGCCGGCGCCGTCGTCGCGTTGCCGCTCGTTGCGCTGGCCGGCTACGTCCTGTTCGCGTTCCTGACGCTGCCGCCGCTCGGCGGCGTGGTGATCGACCAGGGCCAGCGCGCGCTCACCGTCGAGGCCGACGACGGCCGGGTCTTCGCCACCCGCGGCGCGTTCCGCGGGCAGCCGATCACCAAGGCGGAGCTTCCGCCGCATCTCGCCCAGGCGATCGTCGCCATCGAGGATCGGCGCTTCTACAGCCATTGGGGCATCGACCTGCGCGGGCTGGTGCGCGCGGCCTGGCGCAACGCCGTCGGCGGCGGGGTGCGCGAGGGCGGCTCGTCGATCACGCAGCAATATGTCCGGCTGACCTCGCTCAACCAGGAGAAGACCCTGCGCCGCAAGATCCAGGAGGCCTTCCTGGCGTTGCGGGTCGAGTCCGAGATGAGCAAGGACGACATCCTGCTCGGCTACCTCAACACCGCCTATTTCGGGGCCGGCGCCTACGGTGCCGATGCGGCGGCGCGGCGCTACTTCGGCAAGGGTGCGAAGGCGCTGACCCTGCCGGAAGCGGCGATGCTCGCCGGGCTGGTGCGGGCGCCCTCGCAGCTCGCCCCGACGCGCAACTTCGGCGGCGCCAAGGAGCGCGCCGACGTGGTGCTGCAGACCATGGTCGAGACCGGCGCGATCACCGCGGAGGCCGCCGACGCGGCGCGGGCCAAGACCGTGACGCTGCGCACGCCGCCGGAGACGCCGCCGGGCAGCAACTACTTTCTCGACCTCCTCGCCGCCGACGCCAAGAAGCTCACAGACGCGCCGGGCGACCTCACCGTGCGCTCGACCCTCAACCTCGACCTCCAGAGCCTCGCCGAGGGAATCGTCGCACGCCGCCTCGACGCCGAGGGCGGCAAGAAGAAGATCGGCCAAGGCGCGCTCGTCGCGATGTCGAAGGACGGCGCGATCCTCGCGATGGTGGGCGGGCGCGACTACGAGGACAGCCAGTTCAACCGCGCGACCCAGGCCAAGCGCCAGGCCGGCTCGCTGTTCAAGCTGTTCGTCTACCTCACCGCCTACGAGAACGGGCTGACCCCGGAGACCGTGCTGGTCGACCGCCCGGTGCAGATCGGCGACTGGGAGCCGCAGAACGCCAACAACCGGTTCCGCGGCGCCGTGCCGCTGCGGACCGCCTTCGCGCTCTCGATCAACACGGTGGCGGCCCAGCTCGGCGAGGAGCTCGGCATCCCGGCCGTGATCGCGACGGCGAAATCCCTCGGGGTGCAGTCCGAGCTGCCGAACGTGCCGAGCCTCGCGCTCGGCTCGGCCGAGGTCACGCTGCTGGAGATGACACGCGCCTATGCCGGCGTTCTGGCCAACCGCACGCCGGTGGAGAGCTTCGACATCCACGCGATCCGCGGCGGAGCGCCGGCCCCGCTATATCTGCGCCCCGACGCCAAGCCCGCCGCCGGCCTGCCGGGCGACAGCCGCACGATGATGCTCGATTCGCTGCAGGCGGTGGTCGACGGCGGAACCGGCAAGGGCGCGCGCGTGTCCGGCTTGGCCGTCGGCGGCAAGACCGGGACGACGCAGGATTACCGCGACGCCTGGTTCATCGGGATGACGCCCGACATGGTCGTCGGCGTCTGGGTCGGCAACGACGACAATTCCGCGATGAACCGCGTCGGCGGAGGCGACGTCCCGGCCTCGATCTTCCGCGATTTCGTGCAGCGGGCCTCGGCGCAGATGGCCAAGGGCCGCAAGCGCCCCTCCGCGGTCAAGGCCGAGCCGCAGCCGGCCGAAGCGGCGCCGCCCGCGCCCGCAGCCGCCGCGCCGGCCGCCGGCCCTGAGGCGCGCGGCGTGCCCGAGGTGATCGACACCGGGACCCTGTCGTTCCGCGGCCGCACCGTGCGGCTCGCCGGCGTCGACGGCCAGGGCGGCCACCTCGCCCGCCAGCTCGCGCGCTACCTGCGCCGCCGCGAGGTGGTGTGCGCGCCCGATGCCGGCGGAACCCAAGGCACCCGCTGCCGCATCGACGGCGACGACCTCGCCGCGCTGATCCTCTCGGCCGGCGGCGCCCGCGCCAGCGAGGACGCGCCGCCCGACTTGCTCGCGGCGGAGGAGCAGGCGCGGTCGGAACGCACCGGGATGTGGGGCGGGCGCCGCTGAGGAAACGTGCCGGCTTACCCGGGGCCTTGCATGCGATCCGGGCCCGCGGCGATCGACGAAGCGCTCCGGTTGGAGGCGGCCGTTCATAACGCGTTGTAGAACCCGATCGCCTCCTCGAGCTCGCGCTCCTCGTAGCCGAAATGCGAGATCACGATCTGCTCGAAGGTCTCGTAGATCCTGCCCAGGGCGAGGGCGTAGTCCCGGCGCGGATCCACGGCGATGGCGCGCGCGATCTGCAGGATGCGTTCGAGCAGGGCGTGAACGGTCCGGTGCTCCGCGCCGAGGCGGTCGAGGACCGGGCTCATGCTTGCGTCCTGCCTGATGGCCGGAAAGACGCTGCCTTCCTCGATGTCGTGATGCATCTGGAGCATCTGGCATTGTTGCCCGCACAGGTTGCCGAACGCGCGGAAGTTCGCGACCATCGACAGGGACGCGACGCCCTCGGACACGGCCTCGACGGTGCCGGTCCCCGACCGGAACCGGTCGAGCGCAGCGCGGACGGCGGCAAGCTCGGCGAGGTGGTGCCGGTGATACAGGCCCAGGCGCCGCCCTCGGGCGCGTTGCATCGGGGTGACGCCGGGGATGGCCGGTGCCCTGGGCCGGGTCGCGTCGTCCAGGAAGGGGATCCCTTCCAGGGTCAGGATGGGTTCGACCGTCATGGCGGGCAGGCTTTCGCTTCGGAACTCGTGGGAAGGGCGAGGGACCGGGTTCGCGCCTCCGCGTCAGCCCGCCGGTTGGCGCCTCTTCAGCTCCATGTTCTCGCGGTAGAGCAATTGGAGGCTCTCGAAGACTCCGGCGAGATACGACGCGTAGGTCGGCAGGGTGTCTGCGGCGACGCCCGCGCGTGTCGCGAAATGCGCGACGATGGCATCGGACTCGGCGGTGAGGACGCCGGGCGTCAGCTCGGCCGTCGGATAGGCGACCCGGGTTCCGGTTCGTGCGAGAAGGCTGCCGATCGCCTTCTGCTCCTTCGTGCCTTGGACGAACTCCCGCAAGGTCACGTGGTCGAGCTGCCCGGTTTCCAGGAGGAACAGGCGGACCTTGAAGCAGAACGGGCAGCCGGCCATCAGGTAGATGACGGGCTTGAACGGGGTATCGGTCATCGTCGGGTTTCCTGTTCGATGCGGGCTCGAAAGGTCGATGCGGCCGGAGCAAACGACGTCCGCCGCTGTCCTGCGAGGGATCAGCGCAGCCGGGCGACGGCGAGGCTCACGACCAGCAGCGGGATCGCCGGCGCAGGCGAGGACGGCAGCGCCAGGAGGTGGGCGAGGATCGCGCCTGTCATCGTCGCCGCCAGCCAGACGGCACCGAAGAACCCGTAGCCCGGCGCCAGGAGGGTCGCCTCCCCGACGACCTCGATCACGCCCGTGACGATCCTGAGCCATTGCCCGAGGCCGATCTGATCGAAGGGCTGGATCATGATCGGAACGCCGGCGCGCTTGGCGCCGCCGGCCCCCAGGCAGGCGACGACGAGCAACGCCGTCAGGATCCGGACGGTGATGTCGCGAGCGCGCGCGGGCGCAGCTGCGGGAGCGACGAGGGTCTGCGACATGCGCGATCTCCTTGCTGGACGGTGAAGCCTGAGCGATCGCCGGTCGCGCGCGCCGATGCGCGGGGTTCCGTCTCGTGCCTCGGTTTCGATTAGTGACCGGGTCATGATATGAATTCGCGGAGCCGTCGCAAGACGGCACAAACCGGATACCGAGGTTACATGGATGTGACCGCGTCCCAGGCGAAGCACTCGCCCGAGTGCCTGCGCGTCTCGCAACTGCTGTCGCGCATCGGCGACAAGTGGACCGTGCTCGTGATCATGCTGTTGCGTGAGCGCGCGTGCCGTTTCAGCGAACTCAAGCGCGGCGTCGACGGGATTTCGCAGCGAATGCTGACCCTCACGCTGCGCCATCTCGAGCGGGACGGTCTGGTGACCCGGACGGTGACGCCGACCATCCCGCCGCGCGTCGACTACGAACTCACGGAGATCGGGCATTCCCTCGCGGAGCCGATCCAAGCGCTCGGGCGATGGGCGTTCGACAACCTCGCCCGGATCGACGCGGCACAGGCATCGTACGATGCGCGCGCGGAGGCGGCCTGACGCCACCCCATCGCACCCGTGGATCCACTGGCGTCGGTGACGGGCGCCGTCAGCGCTCGACGGCGTCCCCTGCGGCATGATCGGACGGCGCCGGAACATGCGGGGCGTGCTGTGGCGGTCGCCGCGCAGGATGCCGAGGGACCCTGATGCGAGCGGAAACGGAAGGCCCCCCGCTGCCGCATCGGCGGCGGCGACCCCGCCGCGTTGATTCTCTCGTCCGGTGGCGCCCAAGCCTTCGAGGGTCGGGTTCGGCGACAGACGACCGTCGCCCTATCGGTCCGCGAGCCAAACGGCCTGACGCGGTCGCCGGCGGCTGCTAGCGTCCGATCCGACGCGAACAAGAACGTCTGCGGGAGGTCACGATGCGGAAACCCGTCCTGGGTCTCGCCTGGGCGCTGCTGAGCTTCGGGTCACCGGCTCTGGCCGAGCCTGCGCCCGACCATCCGGCGACCTTCAAGCCGGCGCAGCGCGAGGGCTACTTTTTCGTCGGCGGCGCCTACGAGACGGTCGCGGGCAAGGGTGCCGCCGTCGGGCAGATGTTCGTGCAGTATCACGCGCCGGTCGAGGTTGCGCAGCCCTATCCCGTGGTGATGGTGCACGGCACGGCGCAGACCGGCGTGAACTTCCTCGGCACGCCGGACGGGCGTCCCGGCTGGGTCGATCGGTTCGTCGAGAAGGGGTTTGCCGTCTACGTCGTCGACCAGGTCGGCCGCGGCCGGTCCGGCGACGATCCGGACGCCTACGGCCCCTATGCGCGGCTCGCGCCGAACGACCTGGAGACGATCTTCACCGGGCAGGAGCGCTTCGACCTGTTTCCGCAGGCCAAGCTTCACACCCGCTGGCCCGGCGGGGCCGGCGTGAGGGGCAACGCGGCGTTCGACCAGTTCTACTTCTCGCAGGTGCCGTTCATCGCCAGCGCCCTGCGCAGCGAGGAGCTCGTCGACCCCGCGCTGATCGCGCTGCTCGAGAAGATCGGGCCGTCCGTCCTGCTGACGCATTCGCAGGCCGGCGTGTTCGGATGGGCGGTGTCGGACCGGCGCCCCGACCTGGTGAAGGCGCATGTCGCGGTCGAGCCGAACGGGCCGACCTTCTACGACATCCGCTTCAAGGGGGGAGCGGCCTGGTACGAGAAGGTCGGCGAGGCGCGTGCCCGGCCCTACGGCATCACCCGCGTGCCACTCACCTTCGATCCGCCGGTCTCGACCCCGACCGACCTCGTCGTAGCGCAGTCCGAGGCGCCGCTCCGTCCCGGCCAGATCCGCTGCTGGCTCCAGGCCGAGCCGGCACGCAAGCTGCCGAATCTCGCCCGCGTACCGGCCGTGATCGTGACGGCCGAGGCCTCGTTCCGCGCGACGATGGACGACTGCACCGGCGCCTTCCTCGAGCAGGCGGGCGCTAAGCCCGACCGCTTGGCGCTGGCCGAGCACGGCATCCACGGCAACGGCCACATGATGATGCTTGAGACCAACAACGGCGAGGTCGCCGACGCGATCATCGGATGGATCGCCGGCAGGCTGAAGTAGCGGCGCGGCCTACCGGAACGGCGGCTCGTCGAAGCTGCGCAGCTTGCGCGAGTGCAGGCCGTGGCGGTCGCCGCGCAGGATGTCGAGGGCGGCTAGCCCGATCAGCAAGTGCTCGGCCACCGCTCGCTCGTAGAACGCGTTGGCCGCGCCCGGCAGCTTGATCTCGCCGTGCAGCGGCTTGTCGGAGACGCAGAGCAGCGTGCCGTAGGGCACCCGCAGGCGGTAGCCCTGCGCGGCGATCGTCCCGCTCTCCATGTCGACGCCGATGGCGCGGCTGAGGTTGATCCGGCGGCGTTCCTGGCTGAAGCGCAGCTCCCAGTTGCGGTCGTCGTAGGTGACGACCGTGCCGGTGCGCAGGCGCCGCTTCAGCGCGTCGGCCTTCTCCCCCGTGACCTGCGCGGCCGCGGCCTGGAGCGCGAGCTGCACCTCGGCGAGCGCTGGCACCGGAACGTCCGGCGGCACCAGCTCGTCGAGGATGCGGTCGCGGCGCATGTAGCCGTGGGCGAGCACGTAGTCGCCGATGGTCTGCGATTGCCGCAGGCCGCCGCAATGCCCGACCATCAGCCAGCAATGCGGGCGCAGCACCGCGAGGTGATCGGTGATCGTCTTCGCGTTCGAGGGGCCGACGCCGATATTGACCAGCGTCGTGCCCTGCGCGGTGCCGTCGGCACCTTCGGACGCGAGGTGGTAGGCCGGCATCTGGAAGCGGTGCCAGGGCGAGGCGGCCATCAGCGCCGCCGGGTCGGCGGAGGCGGCCTCGCCACGCGTCACGGTGATGCCCCCCGGCATGACCAGCTTGGTGATGCCCTCCGCGCCGGAGGCGAGGCGCTCCAGCCCGTGGCGGACGAACTGGTCGACGTAGCGGTGGTAGTTGGTCAGCAGGATCCAGGGCTGGACCTCGCGCCAGTCGCAGCCGGTGTAGTGCACGAGGCGACGGAGCGAGTAATCGACCCGCACGGCGTCGAACAGGGCGAGCGGGCGCGGCTCGTCGGCCATCGGCTGCCAGGTCCCGTCGGCGATCTCGTCGCCGACGAGCGAGAGCAGCGGGACCGGGAACCAGGTCGCGAGCTCGGCCGGGCTGACGCGTCCCGCGCCGAGGTCGGTGCCGGGCTCGAGCACGTAGGAATACGGGATCTCCTGCGCGCTCAGGCCGACCTCGAGCCCGACCCCGTAATCGGCCACCAGCGGCTCGAGCTGCGCCGTCAGGTAGGCGCGAAAGTCGGCGGGGCTGGTGACGGTGGTGCTGTAGGTGCCCGGCGCCTGCATCTTGGCGGTCGCGCGGCTGATGCGCGGGACCGGGCCGGCGGGCCGGTAGGTCACGCGAAGCTCCGGGTAGCGGAACTGCAGCCGCTCGGCGGCGTCCGGCGGCTTGCCGCCGTCCAGCGTGCGGGTCAGCGCGGTGCGCAGGGCCTGGGTCGCGCCGGCATGCAGCTCGACCAGCCGGTCGACGGCCGTCGCGACGTCGGCCACCGCCTCCATCGGGCGCAGTTCGTTCTCAATCACGCGCGTTCCCCGTTCAGATCCTGCCTCGCCCGTCCCACCCGGCTCTACACCCCGGCGCCCGTGCGCGCGAGGCGGGGCTTGCGGTCGGCGTCGCGTTGCCCGAAAGCCGGCGGATGACCGATCGGGATGCTAAGAACGCGACCAGCATGGACGCCGCCGGCGACGCGTTCGCGCGCCGCGCGGGCGAGGAGGCCGTCGCCCTCCCCGATCGCGCCGATGCCGGGCTCCACTTCATCGGCCGCATCCACACGCCGTGGACGGTTCGCGGAGACTGCCCGAAGAACGGGCTGCAGACCGACGCGGCCTGCACCGTCGCGGTCGATCCGCGCTACGCGCCGGGCCTGCAGAACGTCGAGGGCGCGAGCCACCTGATCCTGCTGTACTGGATGGACCGGGCCGAGCGCGGCCTGCTGGTGCAGCGCCCGCGCCACGCCGACGGCAGCCGCGGCACGTTCTCGCTGCGCTCGCCGGCGCGGCCGAACCCGATCGCGCTCTCGGTGGTGGAGCTGCTCGGACGCGACGGCGCGACCCTGACGGTGCGCGGTCTCGACTGCCTCGACGGCACCCCGCTCCTCGACATCAAGCCCTACTACGCGACGACCGATTCCCGGCCCGACGCGACGGTGGACCGGGCCGGAACCGCCCGCGCATGAGGCGCCGCATCGTCGCCGGCCTCGCCGGTCTCGCCCTCGTCGGCACCGGCATCCTGCTCGGGCGGATGCTCGCGGTCGCGCCGGTCAACGTCCGCGCCTACGCGCAGGGCCGGCTCACCGCGGTGCAGGTCCATCTCGACGAGGCGCCCGCCGACTACGTCTTCCTGGCCGGCGATTCCCACGCCGAGTTGGAAACGCCGGCACAGCGGCCCTGCGGCCTGGAACTCGTGAACGGCGGCGTCAGCGGCGCCAGCGCGCCGGTCTACGCCGACCTCGTCGCGACCCTGCGGTTTCCGGTCCGGCCGCGGGCGGCGGTGCTGACGATCGGCACCAACGACATCCTGGCCAAGAACCACCCGCGCGAGGCCGCGGCGGCGGCGCGCTACGAGGCGGCGGCGACGCGGATCATCCAACAGCTGACGACGAACACGGATCGCCTCGTCGTGACGGCGCTGCCGCCGATCGGTCGCGCGCTCGACGGGCGCCTCGACCCACTCGCGGTCGCGGATTACTCAGGTCGGCTCAAAACCCTGTGCGCGCGGCTCGGCTGCCGCTTCGCCGATCCCTTCGCCGCGATCCGCGACGGGGCGACGGGCTTCGCCAAGCCCGGCACGATGCGCGACGGGCTCCACCTTGCGGCCTACCGGCCCGTGCTCGGCGCGCTCGCGCCGGCCCTGTGCGACCCTGCGCCGCCCTGATCGGATCCCCGCACGGCCGAAAAGGTTGTGTCGGCGGAGACAAGTTTCCAGCCGGCAGGTGCGCGACGGGTGCGATCGGGTCTAAGTATTCCGGATACTGGGACGATCCGGCAACGCGCGAGCGGATGCACGGAGGAGCACGTCTCGGCGGGGCATGGTCAATGGGTGGATCGATCGCCGGCGCACAGGAATCCCCCGCGGTGAGCCGGGACGAGCCCGCCATCGTCGATCCCGACGTCTACGTGCCGGCACTGCTGACGCACCTGTCGAACACGCTGACCAACAACGCCTCGATCTTCTACCGGCAGCATTTCGGGGTCGGCCTGACCGACTGGCGGATCATGTACCGGCTCGCCTCCGAGCCGTGGATCACCGCACACCGGATCTGCGAGCTGTCGGCCCTCGACAAGGCCGTGGTGAGCCGCAGCATCGCCTGGATGGAGAGCCGCGGCCTGGTGCTGATCCAGGGCGACGCGAAGGACGCCCGCCGCCGCCTGCTGGCGCTGTCGCCCGCCGGCCTCGACCTGCACAACCGCATCACCGTCGTGGCGCTGGAGCGCGAGCGCAACTTCCTCGCCGCGCTCAGCGCGGACGAGGTCGCCGAGACGATCCGCCTGCTGACGAAGCTGGTCGACAACCTCGGTGCGTTCTCGAAGCCGGTGGCGATCCCGCCCGAGGCGGTCGCCCCCGACGAGACCGCGCCGCCGACCTCGCCGCGCCGGCCGATCAAGCCGCGGTAGCGGGCGGGCGGCTCGGGGCCGGCGGCCGGATCCGGTACCAGCCGACGTAGAGTGCCGGCAGGAAGAACAGCGTCAGGAAGGTCGCCGCGATGATGCCGCCGATCATCGCGTAGGCCATCGGCCCCCAGAACACCTCGCGGGCGATCGGGACCATGCCGAGGCTCGCCGCCGCGGCCGTCAGCAGGATCGGGCGCATGCGGTGGCGGGTCGCCTCCACCACCGCGTCCCAGGGCCCGAGGCCGTCGGCCTCGCATTCCTCGATCTGGCTCACCAGGATCACCGCGTTGCGGATGATGATGCCGATCAGCGCCAGGATGCCGAGGATCGCGACGAAGCCCATCGGCTTGCCCGAGGGCAGCAGCGCCGCGACGACGCCGATGAGCCCGAGCGGGGCCACGCTCGACACCAGGAACAGCTTCTGCACGCTCTGCAGCTGGATCATCAGGAACACCGCCATCGTCAGCAGCATCACCGGCACCACCGCGGCGATCGGGCCCTGGCCCTTGGCCGCCTCCTCGACCGCGCCGCCGGTGGCGAGCGCGTAACCCTCCGGCAGGGCCGCGGCGAACGCGTCGATGTCGGCGGCGAGCGCCGCCACGATGGTCGGCGGCTGCGTCGCGTCGATGATCGGGGCGCGCACCGTCAGCGTCGCGACCCGGTCGCGGCGCCAGACGATCGGCTGCTCCAGGTCGTAGGCGATCCGCGCGAAGGCGAGCAACGGCACCACCGAGCCGTTGGCGAGCGTCACCTGCAGGCTCTGCAGGGTGTCGAGCGAGGTCCGTTCCGCCGCCTGCGCCCGCCCGATCACGTTGACGAGGTAGATCGAGTCGCGCACCTGCGTGATCGCCGTGCCGCCGACGACGCCGTTGAGGATGCCGGCGATGTCCTGGCTGGTGACGCCGAGCTGACGTGCCTTGTCCTGCAGGATCTCGACCCGCAGCACCTTGCCGGGCTCGTTCCAGTCGAAGGTCGGCACGCCGACATGCGGGCTCTTGGCAACGATATCGGCGAGCGCGAGCGCCTTTGCGCGGACCACCTGGAGGTCGGGCCCGCTCAAGCGGTACTGGATCGGCCGGCCGACCGGGGGGCCGAGCGAGAGCGGGTTCACGAACACGTCGGTGCCGACGAAGTCGCGCTTCGCCCGCTCCTCGAGCTTGGGGAACAGGCGGTCGCGCGCCTCCAGCGACTTCGTCACCACGACGACCTGCCCGAAGAAGCTGTTGGCGAGCTGCTGGTCGAGAGGCAGGTAGAAGCGCACCGCCCCCTGGCCGACATAGGACGACCAGCGCTCGACGTCGGGGTTGCCCGTCAGGGTCGCCTCGAAACGGTCCATCTGGGCCTGCGTCTCGGTAACCGTCGCGTTCTGCGGCAGGGTGAAGTCGACCAGGATTTCGGTGCGGTCGGAGGCAGGGAAGAACTGCTGCTGCACGAAGGTCATGCCGTACATCGACAGGCCGAGCAGCGCGACGCAGCCCGCGACGGTGAGCCAGCGGAAGCGCATCGCGGCGACGAGCGCGCGCAGGAACAACCGCCCCATCCGGCCGGGCTCGTGGCTGTGCTTCTTCATGGTCTTGGGCAGCAGCGTCACGCCGATCAGCGGCGCGAACAGCACGGCCACCACCCACGAGACCAGGAGCGAGGCGGCGATCACCACGAACAGCGAGTAGGTGTACTCGCCGGCCGACGAGCCGTTGAAGCCGATCGGCAGGAAGCCGGCCACCGTCACCAGGGTGCCGGTCAGCATCGGGAAGGCGGTCGAGGTGTAGGCGAAGGTCGCGGCCTTCTTCAGCGAATCGCCGAGCTCGAGCCGCGCGACCATCATCTCGACGGTGATCATCGCGTCGTCGACGAGCAGGCCCAGCGCGATGATCAGCGCACCGAGCGAGATGCGCTGCAGGGTGACGCCCATGATCTGCATCACGACGAAGACGATGGCCAACACCAGCGGGATCGAGATCGAGACCACGAGGCCGGCGCGGATGCCGAGGCTGAGGAAGCTGACCGCGAGCACGATCACCACCGCCTCGAGAAGCGCCTGGGTGAAGCCACCGACCGCCTCCTCGACGATCCGCGGCTGGTCCGAGACGAGGTGGATGCCGACGCCGATCGGCAGCTTCGCCTCGATCAGGCGCATGCGCGCCTTCAGGTCCTCGCCGAAATGCAGCAGGTTGGCGTTCGGCCGCATGGCGATCGCCAGCCCGATCGCCGGCTTGCCGTCGACGCGGAACAGCGCGGCCGGCGGGTCCTCGTAGCCGCGGCTGATCTCGGCGACGTCCGACAGGCGGAAGAAGCGGTCGTTGACCCGCAGGTTGATGGTCTCCAGCGAGGTCTCGGACGAGAACTGCCCGCTCACCCGCACCGAGACCCGCTCCGGCCCGGCCTGGACGACGCCCGAGGGCGAGATCGCGTTCTGGCTCTGCAGCGTCTTGATCAGCGACTGGATGTCGATGCCGTAGCCGGCGAGCTTGCGCGTCGAGAAGTCGAGGAAGATCGTCTCCTTCTGCGTGCCGAGCAGCAGCGTCTTGCCGATGTTGGGTACCTTCAGGATCTCGGTGCGCACGCCCTCGACGTAGTCGCGCAGCTGGCGGTGGCTCAGGCCGTCGGCGGTGAAGCCGTAGACGTTGCCGTAGACGTCGCCGAACTCGTCGTTGAAGAACGGCCCCTGCATCCCCTGCGGGAAGGTGCCCTGGATGTCGCCGAGGCGCTTGCGGACCTGGTAGAACGACGGCTGGATCTCGGACGCCTTCGTGGTGTCGCGCAGCTGCACGAATACCGTCGCGTTGCCCGGCGTGGTGTAGCTGCGGACGTAGTCCAGGGTCGCGACCTGCTGCAGCTCCTTCTCGATCCGGTCGGTGACCTGCTCGAGCGTGTCGCCGATGGTGGCGCCCGGCCATACCGCCTGAACCACCATCGTCTTGATCGCGAAGGGCGGGTCCTCCTCGCGGCCGAGCCCGCGATAGGCGAGCGTGCCGGCCACCAGGCAGATCGCCATGAGGAACCACACGAACGAGCGGTGCGAGAGCGCCCATTCCGATGCGTTGAAGCTACCCACGATCAGAAGTCCTGCGTGCCGGGAACGACGATGGGCGCATCCGCGAGGCGGATCGTCTGGCCGTCGGCGAGGGAGTGGACGCCGGCGACGACGACGCGGTCGCCCGCCGCCAGCCCGCTCGCGACGCCGACATAGTCGCCCTTCCGGTCCGAGACCGTGACCGGGGACCGCTTCGCCGCGTCGCCGGCGGCGTTGACGATCCACACGGAATCTCGCCCGTCGGCGCCGAGGATGGCGGTGGCGGGCAGCACGAAGCGCGGCGCGATCCTGCGCACCAGCGACACGGTGATCGTCGCCCCGAGCCGGAACGCGCGCGGCGGGTTGTCGAGCGACATCCGGATACGCCGGGTGCGGGTGCTCGCATCGGCAAAGGGCGCGGTCTCGCGCACGGTGCCGACGGCGGTGATCTCGGGGGCGCTCTGCAGCGCCACGGTGAAGCGGCCGTCCTTCGGCATGGCCGCGACGAGGTCGTCGGGGATGTCGACCACCGCCTCGCGCACCTCGGGCCGCGCCACGGTCACCACCGTCTGCCCGGCGGTGAGGTCCTGCCCGATCTCGGCGTTGCGCTGGGTGACGACGCCGTCGAAGTCGGCCTGGAGCTCGGTGTAGCCCATCTGGTCGCGGGCCTTTTCCAGGCTCGCCTGCGCCTGGGTCAGCCGCGCCTGCGCGGTGTCGCGGTTGGCGACGGTGCTGTCGAGCTGCGCCTGGGTGACGTTGCCGCCTTCCATCAGGCGCCGGGTCCGCGCCTCGGTGGCGGCGGCGTTCTCGGATTGCGCCTTGGCATCCGCCACGTCGGCCTCGGCTCGGGTCATCGCGAAGCGCGGCACCACGGTGTCGAGGGCGGCGAGCCGCTGCCCCTTCTTCACGAGGTCGCCGACGGTGACGTCGCGCGCGACCACCCGGCCGGCGATCTGGAACCCGAGCTGCGACTGGTAGCGCGGCTCGACCGTGCCGGCGAACGGCCCGAACCGCACCGACGCGATCGGCTTGGCGACAGCGTACAGGACCGGCCGCACCGGCGGCGCCTTCGCCTCCTCGGCGGGCTTGCAGGCGGCGAGCGCGAGCAGCGACGTTCCGACGAGGATGGAAGGGGCCCGAAACCGCCCGCCTCTCCCCCCTGCGCGGGAGGAGGAAGGGAAGGCGGCGGCAAAGAAACGCTTGAACACCATCACTTCGCGGCTCCCGTCGCGACCTGCTGGGCCACCGTCACGGTCTGGCCGGGGCGAAGGAACTGGATGCCGGCGATGACGACCTCCTCGCCCGACGCGACCCCGCTCGACAGCGCGATGCTGTCGGGGCCGTAGCGGTCGATCGTCACGATGCGGGGCGCCACCGTGCCGCCGGCGGGATCGCGTACCCAGACCGCGGGCTTGTCCTCCCACCGGTAGAGCGCCGACCACGGCAGCACGATCGCCGCGTGGCTCTGGAACCGGCCGCGGCCGATCACCACCGCGCCGAGGCTCATCGCGGGCGGCGTCTGCTTGAGACCGACCTTGACGCGGACGGTGCCGGAGGCCGGATCGACGCTGGGCGAAATCTCGCGGACGCTGCCGATGGCGGTCACCGACGGGTCGCCCTGGAGCGTCACGTCGACGGTGCCGGATTGCGGAGGGGACGCCAGCAAGGCCTCGTAGACGTTGAAGACCGCATCGCGCGGCCCGTCCTGCGCCAGCGTCAGGACCGACTGGCCGGCCTGCACCACCTGCCCGGTCTCCAGGGAGCGGCTGAGTACGATGCCGGCCACGCCCGACCTCAGCTCGGTGTAGGACAGCTGTTCCTGTGCCGTGCCGAGGGCCGCCTTGGCCGAATCGACCGCGGCCTGGGTCGTGCGCAGCTGCTGCTCGGCGTTGTCGTAGGAGGGCCGCGTGGTGTAGCCGCTCGCCATCAGCGCTTCCTGGCGCTTGAACCCGAGCTTGGCCTGGGTCGACAGCGCCTCGGCCGAGGCGAGCGCCGCCTGCGCGTTGGCGAGGTTCGAGCGTTGCTCGCGCGGGTCGAGCCGGGCCAGGACCTGATCGGCCGCGACATGGTCGCCGACCTCGACGAGGCGGGTCTCGATCTTGCCGGCGGTGCGGAACGAGACGCTGGTCTGCCCCTGCGCCTGGACGTCGCCGGTGAAGACGACGTCGCCGGCGATCGGGCTTTCCGCCGCGATCACCGTGCGCACCAGGGTCTGCGCCATCAGCGGCACCGGATCGGCACGGACGGCGGTCGCCGCCAGCATCGTCGACGCGAGGACGATGGAAAAACCTCGGTTCACCGCGCGCATGGTCCCGACTCGATCTATCGCGGCCGGAACTTATCCGCTATCTTACCGACCGTCCAGACGGTTTTTACGGGCGGTATCGATGGACGATGGGACGGCGAAGACGCGCAGCCGGCGACAGGATCGCGCCGAGGTGATCCTCGACGCGGCCGAAGCCCTGCTGCGGCGCTCCGGCAGCCGCACGCTGACGATCGACGCCGTCGCGGTGGAAGCCGGGCTGAGCAAGGGCGGCGTGCTGCACCACTACGCCTCGAAGGATGCGCTGGTGACCGCGCTGGCGGTCCGCAAGGTCGGCCGGCTTCGCGCCGGCATCGCCGCCTGCCTCGCCGCCGGCCCGCGAGGGCCCGCCGCGCTGCCGCTGGCGGTGATCGCCCATGCCCGTGAGATGTACGCCGAGGAATGCGGGTTTCCGGATGCCCTGCTGATCGCGTCGGCTGACAACCCCGAGGCCGTGGCGGCCTTCTCCGACTTCCTGGCCGAGCAGCTCGCGGCGATGGGCTCGATCGAGGGGCGCGCGGGCCAGGGTGCGGCGCTGACCTTCTCGATCCTCGGCCTGATGCTGAGCCGCTCGCTCGACTTCCACCGCCTCGACGGCGCGGCGCTGAATTGCCTGTTCGACGCCCTCGAGACCCAGGCGCGGGCGCTGCCCGCGGATCAGTAGAGGGCGTTGGCCGCCAGCGCCTGGAACACCAGGGCGTGGCGGCCCGCGAGCGCGTCGACATCGTGCGTGTAGCCGCCGCCGATCACCGCGACGAGCGGGATGCCGCGGGCGCGCGCCTGCCCGACGACGAAGCGGTCGCGGGCAAGCAGCCCGTCGTCGCTGAGCGCGAGCCGGCCGAGGCGGTCGTCGCGATGCGGGTCGACGCCGGCATTGTAGAACACGAGGTCGGGCGCCAGCGCGTCGAGGAGGGGCGGAAGCCGCGCCTCGAGCACGGCGAGGTAGCCGGCATCGTCGAGCCCGTCGGGCAGGCCGATGTCGAGGTCGCCGGCGATCTTGGCGGTCGGGTAGTTCTTCTCGCAGTGGATCGAGAGGGTGAAGAGGTCCGGCGAGCGCGCGAGGCAGTCGGCGGTGCCGTCGCCCTGGTGCACGTCGCAATCGACCACGAGCGCCCGCCGGATCGCGCCCTCGGCCTGCAGGGCGCGGGCGGCGACCGCGACGTCGTTGAAGACGCAGAACCCCGCCCCCTGCTCGCGCCGGGCATGATGGCTCCCGCCTGCAGCGCTTCCGGCGAGACCCTGCGCGAGGGCGAGGCGCGCCGCGAGCAACGTGCCGCCGACCGAGGCGCGCGAGCGGCGGACGACGCTCGCGTCCACCGGCAGGCCGATCGCCCGCTCGATCGCCCGCGGGACCGAAAGAGCGAGGACGGCCTCGACGTAAGCCGCATCGTGGGCGAACCGCAGCAGCTCGGGCGAGGCCGGCTCCGGCGTCACGAACCCGCGCGGCGCCAGCCCGCGCTCCGTCAGGACTTCGGCGAGCCGCCCGTACTTGCGCATCGGGAACCGGTGCCCGGCCGGCAGGCTCGCCTCGTAGGCCGGGTGAAACACGATCGGCGGGATCACCGCGCGCCCTTCAGGTCCGCGACGATGCGCTCGCCCAGCGCCCGGCCGCTGTCGAAGGCCGCCTCGATCCGCGGGCCGAGGCACCAATCGCCGGCCGCGCCCAGCCGCTGCGCCGGATCGTAGAGGCAGGGCTCGCCGAGCGCCGTCTCGACCATGGCGTAGCGCCAGCGATGGACGGCGGCGTAGGCCGGGCGGACCGCCCGGCCAAGACGGGCTTCGAGCGCGCCGATCAGCGCGGCCCGGACCGCCTCGCGCGGATCCTCCAGATGCGTGCGGGACCAGTCCGGCGCGGCATGCGCCACCAGGGCGTGACCGGCCGCGCGGCCTGGCTTGGTCTCCTCGCGCACGATCAGCGCGATCGGACCGTCGGCGAACGCCAGATGCGCCTTCGAGAAGCCGGGGTGCTCGTCGAGGTCAAGGAGCAGCGACCAGCACGGCGCGTAGGTCGCCCGGTCCGGCCCGGCCAGGACGAGACCGCTCGCCGCAATCAACGCCACGACCTGCGGCGCCGGGAAGGTCAGACCAACGGCGGCGAAGGGACCGCTGGCGACGCCGTCCGCATCCGTCAGCATCCAGCCGGCCTCCGAGCGCGCGATGCGGATGATCGTGGTCTCGAGCGAGACCGGAAAGCCGTCGAGCAGGGCGCGGACCGGCGCCGGCATGCCAGGCAGGCCGACGGTGCGGCCGTCCTCGCCCCAGGACGCAGCGACGCCGGACGCGATCCAGGTTGCGCACTGCGCGCGGAACGCGTCGCCCTTGGCGCGGAAGAACTGCGCGCCGTGGTCGAAGCGCTGGCCCGTCCTGGTGCGCCGCGTCGCCATGCGCCCGCCGATGCCGCGGCCCTTGTCGAAGATGCGGACGGCGATGCCGGCTTGGGCGAGGCGTTGGGCGGCGGCGCCGCCCGCCATGCCGGCTCCGAGGATCGCGACGGTTCCGCCTTCGGCCAAAGCTTCGCTCCCCTGGGTGCGCCCGAGGCTGTCATACGGCTGAAATGCGCACCCTGTTAGGGGCAGTCCGCCGGCGCGGCCGCACGCCGCGGGACAGGCCGGTTCGGAGATGCGTGCCGCATGGGTCTCGCCAGCACCTTACCGGCCCTCGACGGCACCGCGCTCGCCCTCGCGCCGTGCGCGCTCCTGACGATCGTCCACCTCGCGAGCCTGATCGTGGCGGGTCGGCGGATCGGCCGTTCGCCCGGCGAGACCACGTTCCCCGCCGGCGCACCGATCTCCCTGGTGCGCCCGGTCTGCGGCCTCGAGACCTTCAGCGAAGAGACCCTCGCCCGCGGCTTCGCGCTCGACCACCCGGCCTATGAGATCCTGTTCTGCGTCGCCGATGCCGCCGATCCGGTGCTGCCGCTGGTCCGCCGCCTGGTCGCGGCACATCCGCAGGTTCCGGCCCGCATCCTGATCGGCGACGAGCGCATCAGCGACAACCCGAAGCTCAACAACTGCGTGCGGGGCTGGGAGGCGGCGCGACACGATTGGATCGTCATCGCCGATTCAAACGTGCTGATGCCGGCGGACTACCTGCAGCGGATGCAGGCGGCGTGGCGCGCCGACACCGGCCTCGTCTGCTCGACGCCGATCGGCGCACGGCCGGACGGGATCTGGGCCGCGGTCGAGTGCGCCTTCCTCAACACCCTCCAGGCGCGCTGGCAATATGCCGGCGAGGCGGTGGGGCTCGGCTTCGCGCAGGGCAAGAGCATGCTCTGGCATCGCCCGTTCCTGGAGGCGCAGGGCGGCATCCGGGCGCTGGCCGCCGAGATCGCCGAGGACGCGGCGGCGACGAAGCTGGTGCGCGCGGCCGGCCGCCGCGTCCACCTCGTCGCGGCGCCGTACGAGCAGCCGCTGGGGCGCCGCAGGGCGTCCGAGGTCTGGTCCCGCCAGATCCGCTGGGCGCGCCTGCGCCGGGTGACGTTCCCGCTGTTCTTCGCGCCCGAGATCGCCAGCGGCACGCTGCTGCCGTTCCTGCTCGCAGGGCTCCTGGCCGGAACCTGGACGGCGGCGGCCGGCCTCGCCGCTCTCGCAGCTCTGGGCTACGCCGCCGAGCTCCGGCTGGCGACGCGCGCCGGCTGGTTCCACGCCCCCCGCCTGCTCCTCGCCTTCGTTCTGCGCGACGCGCTGATCCCGCTGGTCTGGTGCGCGGCCTGGACCCATCGCGCGATCGTCTGGCGCGGCAACGCCATGGACATCCGCCTCAAGCCCGTCGTCCGGCCGCGACGGGTCGGGCGGACGGCGCGCCCCGCCTGACCCGGTTGCATCGCGGCGCGAACGGCGCGATGCCGGTCGCGGATCATCAGCAGCGGTCGGTCACGTGCGCATCGCCATCCTCGAAGCCGGATCGCCGCCGGCGCGGCTCGACCGCTTCCCCTCCTACGGCGCGATGACGGCTCGGATGATCGGGCCGGCGCACGACAGCACGATCTTCGATGTCCGCGCAGGACGGATGCCCTCCGATTGGCAGGCGTTCGACGGCTACGCCGTCACCGGCTCGGCGGCCGGCGTCTACGATCCGCTGCCGTGGATCGCGCCGCTGATCGCGGCCCTGCGCGCGCTCCCGCCGGAGAAGCGCCTCGTCGGCATCTGCTTCGGGCATCAGGTGATGGCGGAGGCCTATGGCGGCCGCGCGATCCGTTCGGAGAAGGGGCGCGCCCTCGGCCTGCACGGCTACGCGGTGACGGAGCGGGCGCCGTTCACGGACGACGCGACACGGATCGCGGTGGCGGCGTTCCATCAGGATCAGGTCGTCGTGGCCCCGCCCGCGACCCGCGTGCTCGCGGCGAGCGCCTTCACGCCCATGCGATGCTGGAATACCGGGACCGCGCCGCGCTGTCGGTGCAGTTCCACCCGGAATTCGAGCCCGACTACACCCGCGCCCTGATCGCCGGCCATGCCGATGCGCAGGATGATCCGGAGCGGGCGCAAGCGGCGCTCGCCTCGCTCGACGCACCGGACGACCGGCACCGGGTGGCGGGCTGGATCCGACGATTCCTGGAGCAGGGATGAGAAGGTTGGTGCGGGTAGAGGGAATCGAACCCCCACGCCTTGCGGCTGGCGATTTTGAGTCGCCCGCGTCTACCAGTTCCACCATACCCGCGACGGGGAGCCTTTTCGCACAGGTCCCGTGGCCGGGCCAAGCCCTTTCCCGGGGTCGCGCACGGCGTGCGGCGGATCGCCGGCACGCTGGTGCGGTCGGGCCGGCTGTGCTCAAAGGGCGCCCTGCCCCGAGGAACCCGATGCACAGACAGGCCCGATGATCCGCCGCCTCTACGAGTGGATACTCGCACTTTCGGGCAAGCCCTCCGCGCCCTACGTCCTGGGCGCCGTGGCGTTCGCCGAGAGCTCCTTCTTCCCGGTCCCGCCCGATGCGATGCTGGTGCCGATGGCGGTGAGCCGGCCCGACCGGGTGTGGTTCTACGCGCTGATCGCCACGGTCGGCTCGGTGCTCGGCGGCCTCGTCGGCTACGCCATCGGCGCGCTGCTGTTCGATTCGCTCGGAACCTGGCTGATCCGGCTCTACGGCCTGCAGGACAAGGCGGCGACCTTCCAGCAATCCTATGCCGAGTACGGGCACTGGGTGATCCTGCTCAAGGGGCTGACGCCGATCCCCTACAAGCTCGTGACCATCACCTCGGGCTTCGCCCATTACAGCCTGTTCTGGTTCACGCTGCTGTCGATCGTCACCCGAGGCGCGCGTTTCTTCATCCTCGCCGGGCTGCTCGGCCGCTACGGCGTCCAGATCCGCGGCGTGCTCGACCGCCATCTCAACGCGGTCGTCGCGATCTCGGTCGCGGTGATCGTCCTCGGCTTCGTCCTATTCAAGGTGATCCTCTAGATGAGCTACGCCGCCCTGCTGCGCCTGCGCCGCGCCGCGCTCGCCGTCCTGATCGGCTCGATCCTCACGGTCGGCGCCGCCCTGGTGCTGCAGTTCGGCTACGGCTACGCACCGTGCAAGCTCTGCCTGACCGAGCGCTTGCCCTACTACGCGGCGGTGCCGCTCGCCGTCCTCGCGCTGTTCCTGCCCGAGCGGCTCTCGCGCCTCGCCCTCGGGCTGGCCGCGGCCGGCCTGCTCTACGGCGCCGGGCTCGGCGCCTACCACGCCGGCGCGGAGTGGGGGTTCTGGCCGGGCCCGACCGATTGCGGCGGCGGCACGGGCGCGAACCCGGCGGCCGTCGGCGATTTTCTGAACGCGTTGCAGACGACGAAGGTCGTCGACTGCTCGACCGCGGCGATGCGGGTGCTCGGCGTCTCGCTCGCCGGTTGGAACGCGGTCATCGCCTTCGTGCTCGCCGGCATCGCCGGCACGGCCGCAGCGAAGCCCTGAGCGATCCGACGCGATCGCTTACGAACGCCCGGCCGCTTCGACCGCGCGATCGATCAGTTGCGATCGTCGGGCATCGGCGGCAAGGGCGCGACGTCGATGCCCTCGTCGATCAGGGCGCGGGCCTCGTCCGGGCTGGCCTGCCCGTAGATCGCGCGCTCCCGCGTCTCGCCGTAATGGATCTTGCGCGCTTCCTCCGGGAACCGCGTCCCGACATGCTCGGCCGATGCGACGACGTGCTCGCGCAGGCTCCGCAGCATCTCGCGGATGCGCCGCTCCGGCTCGGCGATCATCGGCACCGGGGCGGGTGCGACGGGCACGGGCAGATCCGCGTCCGCGCCGCCCACGGGGCGCCCGCGGTCGGTGCGGGCGAGGCTCGGCGCCATCAGGCCCTTCACCACCCGCGACGTGTCGCAGACCGGGCAGGTCACGAGGCCGCGCGCCGCCTGAGCGTCGAAGGACTCGGACGAGGGAAACCAGCTCTCGAAGCCGTGCCCGGCCTCGCAGACGAGACTGTACCGGATCATGCCGTCACGACGGGGCGGTTCCTGGGGAGCCGACCCGCTCGACCGTGAACGGGCGCCCATGTTGCAGCGAGGGGATTCGCGCGCGCGCATCCGCGACCGCGGAAAGGTCGATCTCGGCCAGGATCACGCCGGGTTCGGCGCCGCCGGCATCGGCCAGCACCCGGCCCCACGGATCGACGATGAGCGAGTGCCCGTAGGTCTCGCGACCGTCCTCGTGCGTCCCGCCCTGGGCGGCCGAGATCATGAACGATCCGGTCTCGATCGCGCGTGCCCGATGCAGCACGTGCCAATGCGCCTCGCCGGTCTGCCGGGTAAAGCACGCCGGCGCCGTCAGCACCGAGGCGCCGGCCTCGGCGAGCGCCCGGTAGAGGGCGGGGAAGCGGATGTCGTAGCAGATGCCGAGCCCGATCTCGGCCCACGGCGTCGGCGCGACGACGGCGCAGGCGCCGCCGGTATAGGTCGAGGATTCCCGCCAGCGCTCGCCGCTCGGCAGGTCGACGTCGAACAGGTGCAGCTTGTCGTAGGCCGCGACGATCGCGCCGTCCGCGCCGATCAGGAAGGCGCGGTTGGCGATCTTCTCGCCGGCGCGGATCGCGAGGGAGCCGATCTGCACCACCGTCCCGGTCTCGCGTGCCGCGTCGCGGAGCGCGGCCAGCGTCTCGTCCTCGTCCTGGCCGCGCACCACCGCGAAGAGCCGTGCGCGGTCGCGCTCGACCAGCGAGGTCATCTCCGGGGTCTGGACGAACTGCGCGCCGCGCGATGCCGCCTCCCGCACGCCGGCCACCGCCGCGTCGCGGTTCGCGCCCGGGTCGCGACCCGAGCGCATCTGCACGCAGGCGGCGACGAAGCGGGTCTCAGGCATTCGCGGAGGCCTTCAGCAGCGCATCGAGCTTGCCGGCCTTGTCGAGGGCGTAGAGGTCGTCGCAGCCGCCGACATGGGTCTCGCCGATGAAGATCTGCGGCACGCTGGTGCGTCCGCCCGCGCGCGCCATCATGGTGGCGCGTTCGGGGGGCGTCTTCTCGACGTCGATTTCACGGAATGCGACGCCCTTCTCCTTGAGCAGGCTCTTGGCCGCCGAGCAGTAGGGGCACCACGCCGTCGTGTAGATCGTAACCGGATTCATGGGCGTGTTCGCGTCCCGCGGATGACACGACCATATAGGGGTCGGCGGTCCCGATCGCCTATGGCCGGAACGTCACGCCGGCCGCCTCAAGCGGCGAGCAGCTTCTCAACCTCGTTGACCAAATCGCGCAGGTGGAACGGCTTCGACAGGACCTTCGCGTCCTTGGGAGCCTTCGAATCCGGGTTGAGCGCCACGGCGGCGAAGCCCGTGATGAACATCACCTTGATGTCCGGGTCGAGCTCGGTCGCCCGGCGGGCGAGCTCGATCCCGTCCATCTCAGGCATCACGATGTCGGTCAGCAGCAGCTCGAACGGCTCTTCGCGCAGGCGATTGTAGGCCGACAGGCCGTTGTCGAACGACAGCACGTCGAAGCCGGCATTCTGCAACGCCTTGGCCAGGAACCGGCGCATGTCGTTGTCGTCTTCCGCCAAGAGAATTTTCATCGGACGGTTCCGGACCCTCGAATCGCAACGTTCTTTTCATAAAGGGAGCCAACGGTAAACAAGACGTTAGGATTTGCCGCCCCTGCGAGGTGACAGGCCGCACCGCGCGGCCATGCCGGAGCCCGCCGGCACGGTGGACAGGCCGCCGCCGCCGCCCCACAGTGCGGCCCTGACGTTGGCCGTTCCCATTCCCGACGGTGCGCCTCCCCGCCGATGACGCTCCCCTTTCCGCATCAGACAGACGCCTTCGGCTTCTCGCCCGCCTTCGCCGTGGACGAGCCGACGCGGCACACGCTGCCGTTCGTGTTCAACACCGGCCATTCCGGGTCGGTCTACCCGGACAGCTTCCTGAAGGCTTCGCGGCTCGACGCGCTATCGCTGCGCCGGTCGGAGGACGCGCATGTCGACCGGCTGTTCGCCCAGGTGGTCGAGCTCGGCGCGCCGCTGCTGCGCTGCAATTTCCCGCGCGCCTATCTCGACGTGAACCGCGAGCCCTACGAGCTCGACCCGCGGATGTTCGAGGGCCGCCTGCCGCCCTTCGCCAACACGCGCTCGATGCGCGTCGCCGGCGGCCTCGGCACGGTGCCGCGCGTCGTCTCGGACGGGCAGGAGATCTATGCTGCGCGCATGCCGGTGGACGAGGCGGTGGCGCGCATCGACGGGCTGTACAAGCCGTATCATCGGGCTTTGCGCGGCTTGATCCTGCGCACCGTGCGGGAATTCGGGCGCTGCATGCTGATCGACTGCCACTCGATGCCGTCGTCGAGCCTGGGGCGCGATCACGATGCGCGAGCGGACTTCGTGCTTGGCGACCGCTTCGGCACCGCCTGCGACCCGGCGCTGATCGACGCCTTCGAGGCGGCCTTCCGCGCCCGCGGCTACAAGGTGGTACGCAACAAGCCCTATGCCGGGGGCTTCATCACCGAGCATTACGGCGAGCCGAACATCGGCCGGCACGCGCTGCAGATCGAGATCAACCGGGCCCTCTACATGAACGAGGCGAGCCTCGCGATCACGCCCGGCTTCTTCGACTTGGCCAAGACGCTCGGCGAGGCGATCGTCGAGGTCGCCGACGACCTCGGCTCGGAGACGCCGATCGGCATCGCCGCCGAATAGGTTGATAACGGCTCCTCGTCGGATCGGGCGCAGGGCGTCGCAGGTCCTTCCGAGGTTGCCTGTCGTTCTCCGGCAATCCTCGCCCGCGAGCGGGCATGACCGATCAGCCCCTCCCCGTCGTCACGGGGCCGCGCAGCGGAACCCGGGATCCAGAGCCGACGACGGCAGGATCGAGTACGGCCTGCGGTTCCGGATCCCCGGATCCCCGGATCCGCCTTCGGCGCCTCGGGATGACGAGGAGCGTGCAGAACCGTGGTTGCGTGAAACTGATGACCCCGGGCCCGACCACACACGTCGGGCAGTCCTGCGACCAAGAAAAAAGGCCACCCCCGAAGGAGCGGCCCGAAGTCTAGGGAGGAAACGCCCAAGAAGGGCTGCCGGACCGCGACGCCATCGCGATCCCGCAATGCACAAAGTAAATTGCGACGCACAAAACGCAAGCGGAATACCCCTACCGGTTGCGCATACCCCGCCCGCTCCGGCTGCACGTCCGCAGCCGCCTAACCGTCGGCCAGGAGCTTCGCGATCTCGGCCTTGAGCGGGCCGGCCAGATCCTTGCGGTCGAGCGCGTAGGCGATGTTGGCGGTGAGGAAGCCGAGCTTGGAGCCGGTGTCGTAGGTGCGGCCTTCGTAGTGCATGCCGAAGAAGTCCTGCTCGGCCATCAGCTTGATCATCGCGTCGGTGAGCTGGATCTCGCCGCCCGCGCCCTTCTCGCCATGCTCGAGGATGCCGAAGATCTCCGGCTGGAGGATGTAGCGGCCCGAGATGATGAAGTTCGAAGGCGCGGTGCCCTGCTTCGGCTTCTCGACCATGCCGGTGACCTCGAAGGTCTGGCCGAAGGTCTCGCCGACGCTGACGATGCCGTACTGATGCGTCTCCTCCGGCGCGACCTCCTCGACGGCGACGACGTTGCCGCCGTGGCGCTCGTAGGCAGCGAGCATCTGGCCCATGCAGCCGCGGCTGAGCATGTCCGGCAGCAGCACGGCGAAGGGCTCGTCGCCGACGATCTCGCGGGCGCACCACACCGCGTGGCCGAGGCCGAGCGGCGCCTGCTGACGGGTGAAGCTGGTCTGGCCGGCGGCCGGCAGGTCGCGCTTCAGCTCCTCGTAGGCCGCGGACTTGCCGCGCTCCTGCAGCATCCGGTCGAGCTCGAACGCGATGTCGAAATGGTCCTCGATCACCGCCTTGCCGCGGCCGGTGACGAAGATGAAGTGCTCGATGCCGGCTTCCCGCGCCTCGTCGACCACGTGCTGGACGACCGGCCGGTCGACCACCGTCAGCATCTCTTTCGGGACGGCCTTGGTGGCCGGCAGGAAGCGGGTGCCGAGGCCCGCGACGGGGAGGACGGCCTTTCGGATCGGTTTCATCGAGCAAAAACCCAAACGTGGGAGTTGGACGGGCCGGGCGTTCCGGGCAACACTAGCACGGCAAGCGGACGGCTTCGCGCCGTTGCGCGGCACGATTGAGCATTATCGGTTAAAAGCAAGCTTCCGCTTGCTGGTTGGCGCGGTTTCTTTCAGGGGCAACGATGGCGGTTCTGGTCACGGGTGGTGCCGGTTATATCGGCAGTCACATGGTTCTCGCCCTGCAGGATGCCGGGCGGGAGGAGACGGTCGTCCTCGACGACCTCTCCACCGGGTTCGACTGGGCCCTGCCGCCGGAGGTGAAGCTCGTGCGCGGCGACGTCGGCGACCCCGGCCTCGTCACCGAGACGATTCTGCAGAACCGCGTCGACGCGATCGCCCATTTCGCCGCCCGCATCGTCGTGCCGGACTCGGTCGCCGACCCGCTGCACTACTATCTCGCCAACACGGTGAAGACGCGCGCGCTGATCGAGACCGCGGTGCGCACCGGCGTGAAGCACATCATCTTCTCCTCGACCGCCGCGGTCTACGGCGAGCCGGAGACCGTGCCGGTGCCGGAGGACCTCGCGACCAACCCGATCAACCCCTACGGCCGCTCGAAGCTGATGAGCGAGTGGATGATCCGCGACGCGGCGGCCGCGCACGGCTTCAGCTACGTCATCCTGCGCTACTTCAATGTCGCCGGTGCCGACCCGCGCGGTCGCACCGGGCAGTCCACGCCGAACGCCACCCACCTGATCAAAGTCGCGACGCAGGCGGCCCTCGGCCAGCGCCCGCATCTCGAGGTGTTCGGCACCGACTACCCGACGCCGGACGGATCGTGCCTGCGCGACTACATTCAGGTCTCCGACCTCGCCGAGGCGCACCGTGTCGCCCTCGACCACCTGCGCGCCGGCGGCGAGAGCCTGACGCTGAATTGCGGCTACGGCACCGGCTATTCGGTGCTCGAGGTGATCGACACGGTGAAGCGCGTCTCCGGTCGCGACTTCCCGGTGCGCGTCTCGCCCCGCCGCCCCGGCGATCCGGCGCGGATCGTCGCCGAGGCGTCGCGGATCCGCGAGCAGCTCGGCTGGCGCCCGAAGCACGACGACCTCGACGCGATCGTGCGCCAGGCGCTCGACTGGGAAGACGCCCTGCCCAAGCGCAACCGGCACTGAGGCCGTGCGCCCGATCCGCGCCGCGCTCCTGGCCCTCTGCCTCTCCGCCGCTCCGGGCGGCTCCCTCGCCGAGCCTGCCGCCGTCGGGCAAGCCGGCCGGGCGGACGCGTTCCCCGGCTTCGTCGCGGCTCTCCGCACGGATGCGCTCGCGAAGGGCATCGCGCCGGCGACCTTCGATGCGGCGTTCCGCGGCGTCGTGCCCGACCCCGCGCTGCTCGCCCGCATCAAGGGGCAGAGCGAGTTCGGGCGGCCGGTGTGGGACTATCTCGTCGGGGCGGTCTCGCCGGCGCGGATCGCCCGCGGCCGGGCCCGTGGAGCGGCGCTCGGGCCGACCCTCCCGGCGATCGAGGCGCGCTACGGCGTTCCGGCCTCGGTGCTCCTCGCGATCTGGGGCATCGAGTCGGATTTCGGCGCGAGCGGCGGTTCGGTGCCGACGATCCGCGCGCTGGCGACGCTCGCCGCCGCCCGGCACCGCGGCACGCTGTTTCGCGACGAGTTGCTCGCCGCCCTCGCGATCCAGCAGCGCGGCGACGTCGCGCCGGACCGGATGCTGGGCAGCTGGGCCGGCGCGATGGGACAGGTGCAGTTCCTGCCCTCGACGTTCCTGGCGCACGCGGTCGACTTCGACGGGGACGGCCGCAGCGACATCTGGGCGAGCGACGCCGATTCCCTCGCCTCGATCGCCGCCTACCTCAAGGACCTCGGCTGGAATCCCGCGATCGCGTGGGGCTACGCCGTCCGCCTGCCCGAGGGCTTCGACCTGACGCGCTACGCCGCTGACCTGCCTGAATTCTCGCGCCGCGGCGTCAGCCGGATCGATGGTGGCCCGTTGCCGGACAAGGGCGGAGCGTCCGTGTTCCTGCCCGGCGGCGCCGGCGGGCCGGCCTTCCTGATCACCGACAACTTCGAGGTGATCCGCGGCTACAACACCTCGGATTCCTACGCGCTGGCGGTCGGCCATCTCGCCGACCGCCTGGCCGGCGGGCCGCCCCTCGTCGCACCCTGGCCGAGCGCGGCGTCCCGCCTCGACAAGGCCGGCCTTCAGGCCTTGCAGACGGGCCTCGCCGCGCAGGGCCTCTATGCCGGCGAGGCCGACGGCCGCGCCGGGCCGAAGCTGCGCGAGGCGATCCGGCGCTACCAGATCCGCGAAGGCCTGACCGCCGACGGCTACGCCACGCCCGCCCTGCGCGACCGTCTCGCGGGCCGGATCGACGCCAGGCCGCGCTGAGGCCGACCCGTCGAGGCACGGACCTCGCGCCGCACGGCGGCGGCGTTCCGCCGGGCCTCAGGGATTCCGGTCTATGCGATCCGGCATGACAGCCGTACTAAACGTCCGTAGCGCCGTCCTGGACACAGGAGGAGGCTCCGATGATCGGGCGTTTTATGAGGGGCGCCCGCGTGTTGCATCGTCGACCGCGCTTCGCGCGAGCCGGCATCCACCTCGCCTGAAGGCGCTCTCAAGACACGTCCGATCCGAGCGGGCATGACGTCGAACCGTCCGGCGATGCCGGCCGCCAAGGGCGCGGCATCATCGATCGCCGGCCCCGACGGCGCGTCGGCTCGAGATCCACACGATCAGGCGCCACGCCGATCCCTGGTCAAGATCACCCCCGTCATGCCGTCGAGGGTCCCGATGAAATCGATGCCGGCGCCTTCCAGGGCTCGACGCATCGCCAAGCGGGTTCGCGGCTGCACCGTCCCGACCTCCTCCTCCAGGCGCCGGATGCTCGAGACCGAGACGCCGGCGGCCCGAGCCAGATCCACGACGGACCAGCGCAGCATCGCGCGGGCTCCGCGCACGAGCGTCCCGGTGATCTCAGGCGACGAGAATCGACCGCTGGGCGGCATCTTCTGCATGATCCCGATCCACTCGCGCACCGAACCATCGGCATCGTGGAGGGGTATGGTGTGGTTGCTGTACCAATGGACCGTGCCGTCCGCGCAGAGAACGCGGTGATCCGCCTCGTAAGGCGTGCCGTGCTCCATCGCCGTTCGCCATGCCGTCTCGATCCGTGCCCGATCCTCCGGGTGGATCGCGGCGAGCCAACCGTCGCCCTGCATCTCCGGGCCCGTCTGCCCGGTCAGGACCTGCCATGTCGGGCTTGGCCGCGCCTTCCCGTCCGGAGCCGTCGTCCAGACCACGGCCGCGATGGCATGAACGAGGCCGCGATAGCGTGCGGTGCTCTGCTCGGCGAGCAGACGCGCCTCGTGCGGGCCGGTCACGTCGAAGGCGATGCCCTCGGCACGCATCGGCCGATGGGCGTCGTCGAGAACGATCTGGGCCTTGACCGAAACCCAGCGCACGGTGTGGTCGGGACGCACAAGCCGGACCGTGCGGTCGATCGCCCGGCCGCTGTAGAGCATGTCGAACAGCTCGCCGAGGGCTTCGCGATCGTCCGGGTGGAGAAGTCGGTCGAGCAGGCCGAGGAGGCTCTCGTCCGAAGGCAGGCCGGTGATGTGGGCGAGACCCAGCGAGCCGCTCATTTCGCCGGTCCGCAGGTTGAGGGACCAGACGCCGACCTGGCCGGTCGCCTCGAGAAGGTTGAGCAACTGGTAGGAGGATGCATGGCGTCGGGCGGGCATCGCCCGACTTGGCCAGACGCTCCGTCGGAACGCAACGTCGAGCCGGGGCGAAAGAGTGCAGATCGCTCTTTTATTCATCGCTCGAAGTCGAACCGAGCGGTTTGCGCTCTCGGACGGTGTCGTTCGCAAGCCGGAAACGCGCATTGTGAGACGTGTGGTCAATCATGCATCCATGAAACTCTCCTATCTTCCGAGACGTCCGTGATGGTCGTCGCGATGTCGCGTCGTAGGTCTGTCGTCCGGATTGTTGATGTTCTCAAGAATTCGGGGGATTTGTCATCATGCGTTGGACGATCGGAAAGAAACTTGGTGCTTCGGGCGTGATCGGAGTCCTGCTCGCCACGGCCCTCGTCATGAACCAGTGGATCAGCGCCCAGTATATCATCGACGCCAACGCCGCGGCCGGACGCGAGCAGATCATCCTTGCAGGCATCCAGCAGACCCGCCTCTCGCACGCAGAGCTTCAAGCGGCGGTCGGCGACATCCGCACCGCGGAAACCGCCGAGCAGGTCGCCCGCGTCGCCGAGCGCATCCGCGCCGGCAAGGCTACCGGCGCAGCGGCGCTCGACGAGCCGATCCGGATCGCGCTGATCCCGGGCGTTCTTCAGGACCTTCGGACGAATCTCGTCACCTATGCCGACCTCGCGGCATCGCTGGCCGACGTCATCCGCTTCGAGAATGGCGCGCGGTCCGTCGACGGGAACAGGCTGTCGCGGATCGTCGCCGAGCAGCAGCGCGTGAACACGCTGTTGAACGAGGCGGGAACGGAATCGGTCGCCAATGCCCAGCGCTTCGCGGACGAGGCGCGGCGGAACACGGTCGCGACCGCCGAGTCCGCCAACCGGATCGGGCTCGCCATCGGCGGCACCGTCATCCTCGTCCTGATCGGCTCGGCCGTGTTCTCGGCCCTCATGATCGGCCGCCCGATCCGCCAGCTCGCCGCCTGCGTGAGCGCCATCGCGCGGGGCGACACGGCGACCGAGGTGCCCGCGACCCGGCGCGGCGACGAGCTGGGGGCGATGGCCGTCTCGGTGCAGGTGTTCAAGGAGAACTTGATCCGCACGGAGGCCTTGGAGGAGGAGATGTCCCAGGGGCGGCTGGCGGCGGAGCGGCAGCGCCAAGCCGGGATGCGGCAGATGGCCGACGCCTTTGAAGCGGCCGTCGGCGGCATCGTCGGGCAGGTCTCGTCGGCGGCCACCGAGTTGCAGGCGACGGCCCAGCAGATCACCGCGACCGCCGGCGACACGGCAGCGCAGTCGGGCACCGTGGCAGCGGCGGCCACGCAGGCGGCGGACAACGTGAGCACGGTAGTCATCGCTGCCGAGCAACTCGGATCCTCGGTGCAGGAGATCGGACGGCAGATGTCCAGCTCGTCCGAGCTGGCGCGAGCCGCCGTGGTGGACGCCGATCAGACGGCGCGGCTTGTGCAGGAGCTCAGCCACGCCGCCGGGCAGATCGGGGCCATGGTCGGGATGATCTCCAACATCGCCTCGCAGACCAACCTGCTCGCTCTGAACGCCACGATCGAGGCCGCGCGTGCCGGTGAGGCTGGCCGCGGCTTCGCGGTCGTCGCGACGGAGGTGAAGGAGTTGGCCGGCCAGACGGCCAAGGCCACCGAGGAGATCAGCCAGCGCATCGGGCACGTGCAACACGTGACCGATCAGGCCGTGAGCGCGATCGGCGGCATCACGACCCGGATCCGCGAGATCAACGCGGTGGCCGCGACGATCGCGGCGGCCGTCGAGGAGCAGGGAGCGGCGACCCAGGAGATCGTGCGCAACGTTGCGCAGGCCTCGGCCGGTGCGAGCGAGGTCACGGCCCACATCGCGGGCGTGGCGCGCGCGTCGGAGGACACGGGCGCTGCCGCGACCCAGGTCCTGGCGTCGAGTTCCGAGCTGTCGCGCCAATCCGAACGCCTCGGCGCAGAGGTCGCGCACTTCCTGGCCACCGTCCGCGCCGCCTGAAACCCCGTCGACGCGTTCGTCGGCCCGTTTCCCTCATCCTCGCGGTGCCGCTTCGGCGGCTGCGAAGGATGAGGGGGACGAACGATCGTCGGAAGACCGACGCTTTCAGGGTCGAATGGCCGCCCGTCATCCGTCGCAGGACCGCCGTCGCGCCATGCCTGGCACTGGAGACCGCCGGCGCTCGGGAGGTTTTGCGGGAGGCTCTAAGCTCGACTTTGGCCATTTGCGGCGCGTGGAGTGGGCGGAGGTGACGAAGCGGGCGTGAGGGATAGGCTGGTGGCGTCCCCGCCAAGAGACACCGCCATGCTGCCCCTGCCCACCCGCTTTGCCGGGATCATCCTGGCGTTCGCGCCGCTGTTCGTCCACCGCTCCTGGCGCCATGCTCAGCTGTTGCTGATCGGCGCGATCCTGACGCCGGGGCGGCGCACGGTGACGAGCGTCCTGCGCATCATCGGCCGCGCGCAGGAGCGGCGGTTCGTGAACGTCCACCGTATCCTCAACCGAGCGGCGTGGTGCCCGCGCTCCGGCAGCCGTATCCTGCTCGGGCTCCTCGTCGATGCGTTCGCGCAACGCGGCCCCGTGGTCCTGGGACTGGACGATACGATCGAGCGCCGCCGCGGCAAGCGGATCGCGGCCAAGGGCATCTACCGTGATCCAGTTCGCTCCTCCGACAGCCATTTCGTCAAGGCGAGCGGGCTGCGCTGGATGAGCCTCATGGTGCTCGCCCCGATCCCCTGGGCGGGGCGCGTCTGGGCGCTGCCGTTCCTAACCGCGTTGGTGCCGTCAGAGCGCGCCTGTCGCGAACGGGGCCGTCGGCACAAGCCTCTGCTCGACGTCGGACGCCAACTCGCTCTCCAGGCTCGCCGCTGGCTGCGCGCACGCGACCTCGTTGTGGTGGGCGACAGCGGCTTCTCGGCCTTGCTGTTCCTCGACGCGATGCGCCGCGCTCGCATCACGGCGATCACCCGCCTGCGGCTGGATGCTGCTCTCTACGAGCCGGCCCCACCTCGGCCGCCCGGCACGATTGGACGCCCGCGGACCAAAGGCGCGCGGCTGCCGACGCTCGCCGCGATCCTCGCGGCCAAGGACACGCGCTGGCACGCGGTCGTGGTGCCCGGCTGGTACGGGGCGGGCGAGCGCACCCTTGAGATCGCCTCCGGGACCGCCGTGTGGCGGCACGGCGGTCTGCCGGTCGTGCCGATCCGATGGGTGCTGGTGCGCGATCCCGAGAGCCGCTTTGCACCGCAGGCCCTGCTCTGCACCGAACCGGTGCGCGAGCCCGCGCAGATCGTGGGGTGGTTCGTGCGGCGCTGGACCGTTGAGGTCACCTTCCAGGAAGCGCGCGCCCATCTCGGTGTCGAGACGCAGCGGCAGTGGTCGGACAAGGCCATCGCCCGCACCACGCCCTGCCTGCTCGCCCTGTTCTCGATCGTCACGCTGCTGGCTGCACGGCTCCCAGTCCGCCAACGGCAACGGATCGCGGCCGCCGCGTGGTACCCCAAACCGCGCCCGACCTTCGCCGATGCTCTGGCCGCCGTGCGCTATGCGATCTGGCGCGAGCGGACTTTGGCAACATCACCGCGCCGACGCGCCCGAACAAAACCCGGCTTCCGTTTGCCAGCGCCCTGGGCCTATGCCCTCTGCCACGCCGCATGAGTGGCCAAAGTCGAGCTTAGACGCGGCGCGGCCGCTCCGCTATGGTCGCCTGCGGGTCGAGACCCGCGGCACCGGAGGGCGCATGAGACGCGACGCGACAAACCGAGCCGACGCGGCAGCCGCCAAGGCGCGCCGCCTCGTTCTGGCGCTCGGGGCCGGCCTCGCGCTTCCGCTCGTCCTCCTGCCGCCGTCGCCGGCCGAGGCGCAGTGGGGCGACAGCTACGACCAGCCGCGCCGACGCGGCCGCGACGCCTATTACCGCGAGGACGACGGCTATGCCCGCGCGCCGCGCCGCGCCGCGCTGGAGCCCGAGCAGCGCCAATTCTACTGGCCGTGGGAAGACCGGCCGAGCCCGCCGGAGCCGCGGCAGGCGGCCCCGACCTATCGCCCGCCTCGCGTGCGGCCGCCCGCCAGCGCGGAGACCGGCCGCCAGCTTCGGCGTCCGCAGACCCGGCCGGCGCCCACGGTCGCGGCGCCGGCGCCGGCCGTGAAGAAGACCGAGGCGAAGGTCCAGATCGCGGTGTTCGGCGATTCGCTGGCCGACCATCTCAGCCGCGGGCTGGACGACGTGTTCGAGGACACCGCCGACGTCGCGGTGATCGACCGCGCCAAGGCCGACAGCGGCCTCGTGCGCAGGGACGTCGTCGATTGGCCGAAGGCCGCCGAGGACTACCTGAAGGCGAACCCTAAGGTCGGCTATGCCGTGGTCATGCTCGGCGCCAACGATCGCCAGCCGATGCGCGACGGGGACCAGACCCTCGATCCGCTCTCTGACCGCTGGCGCGAGGTCTACCGCACCCGCGTGGACGCACTGGTGAAGGTCTTCACCGACCGGAAGATTCCGCTCGTCTGGGTCGGCGCCCCGCCGATGCGCAGCGAGAGCCTGACGCGCGACCTCGGCAGCCTCAACGAGATCGTCCGGGATGCCGTGACCAAGGCGGGGGGCACCTACGTCGATGTCGGGCCGGGCTTCTCCGACGACCGCAACCACTACACCGCCACGGGACCGGACCTCGACGGGCAGAGCGCCAAGCTCCGCACCGCCGACGGCGTGCACTTCACCCATGCCGGCGCCCGCAAGCTCGCGCATTTCGCCGACGTGGAGCTGAAGCGCCTGATGGGTGCGACGGCGCCCACCGCGCCCGAGCAGCCGGCCGCCGCCGTCTCGGCCCTGCCCGCGACGCCGCTCGACGGGGCACCGGCGACGACCCTCGACGACGTCACCGCGATCGACAGGCAGATCACGGCGATGCTGCCGAGCCTGCCCGAGCCGCCCGGCGTCCCGGCCCTCCCCGTCAAGCCGGCGGCGGGGCCGGTCGTCCCGCTCGGCCGGATCGAGCTGTCGCCCGGCGGCGTCCTGGTCAGCGGTCGACCGCGCGACGGCGACGCCACCGGCACGGTTGAGCGCGCGCTCCAGCGCGGGGCGGCACCGCTGCCGCAGCCCGGCCGCGCCGACGATTTCCGCTGGCCGCCGGGCTGAACGCCCGGCGAAAACCTCAGCGCGGGAGGATCGAGGCACCCATCAGCGTCTCGTCGATCGAGCGGGCGGCCTGACGGCCCTCGCGGATCGCCCAGACGACGAGGGACTGGCCGCGCCGCATGTCGCCGGCCGCCCAGATCTTCGGGTCGGAGGTGCGGTAATCCTCCTCGTTGGCGGTGACGTTGCCGCGCTTGTCAACCGTGATGCCGGACTGCTCGAGCAGACCCTTCTGGATCGAGCCGGCGAAGCCGATCGCCATGAAGACCAGGTCGGCCGGCAGCACGAACTCGCTGCCCTCGATCGGCTGGCGCTTGGCGTCGACGCGCGCGCAGACGACGCCGGTGAGCCGGCCCTTCTTGTTGCCTTCGAGCCGGAGCGTCGCCGCCTGGAACTCGCGCTCGGCGCCCTCGGCCTGGCTCGACGAGGTCCGCATCTTGGTCGGCCAGTACGGCCAGACCGAGAGCTTGTCCTCGCGCTCGGGGGGCCGCGGCCGGATGTCGAGCTGCGTCACCGACAGGGCGCCCTGCCGGAAGGCGGTTCCTACGCAATCGGACGCGGTGTCGCCGCCGCCGATCACCACCACGTTCTTGCCCGATGCCAGGATCGGCGCCTCGCCGTTGCCGCGCATCGGCTCGGCGCCGACGCGGCGGTTCGACTGGATCAGGTAGGGCATCGCGTAGTGCACGCCCTCCATCTCCTGCCCCGGCAGCTGCGGGTTGCGCGGGTCCTCGGCGCCGCCGGAGAACAGCACCGCGTCGAACTCCGCGGTCAGCTCCTCGACCGGCTTCGTCACGCCGACGTTCTGGTTGTAGTGGAAGACCACGCCCTCGGCTTCCATCTGCTTCACGCGTCGGTCGATGTGGCGCTTCTCCATCTTGAAGTCGGGAATGCCGTAGCGGAGCAGGCCGCCGGCCTTCGGCTCGCGCTCGTAGACGTGCACCGCGTGCCCGACCCGGGCGAGCTGCTGCGCCGCCGCGAGGCCGGCCGGGCCCGACCCGATCACCGCGACCTTCTTGCCGGTGCGGATCGACGACGGCTCGGGCTTGACCCAGCCCATGTTCCAGGCGCGGTCGGCGATGGCCTGCTCGATCGTCTTGATCGCGACCGGCTGGTTCTCGAGGTTCAGCGTGCAGGCTTCCTCGCACGGCGCCGGGCAGATGCGGCCGGTGAATTCCGGGAAGTTGTTGGTGGAGTGCAGGTTGCGGGCGGCTTCTTCCCAATCCGACTGGAACACGAGGTCGTTCCAGTCCGGGATCTGGTTGTGCACCGGGCAGCCGGTCGGCCCGTGGCAGAACGGAATGCCGCAATCCATGCAGCGGGCGGCCTGCTTCTTCAGGTCGTGCTCGTCGAGCGGCAGGGTGAACTCGCGGAAGTGCCGCACGCGGTCGGCCGCTAGCTGGTACTTCTGGTCCTGCCGGTCGAATTCGAGGAAGCCGGTGATCTTGCCCATCGGGATGCTCAGCGTCGGTAGCGAAAAATCGGTGGTGCCGCGATCGGGTCAGCGACCGGCGGCGGTGGCGATAGCGTCGGGTTCGATCCGGAACGCGACCTTGCATCGGTCGAGCCAATCCCGAATCGCGGGCCTCGCGGCCAGATCGAATCCACCCTCGTCGGCCCACTGGGTGTAGGCGAACAGGGCGACGTCGGCGATGGTCGCGTCGTCGCCCACGAACCAGCCCGTTCCGGCGAGATGCCGCTCCATCAGGTCGAGCGCCGCCTCGCCGCGCGCGACCCTGGCGGGATCGCGGGCCTCGCGCGGCACGCCGCGGAACTTCATCTCCGCCCGGCAGACCGCGACCGCCGGCTCGTGGCTGTACTGCTCCCAGAACAGCCACTGGTCGACCGTCGCCGCCGCGAAGGCATCGTCCGGCAGCAACGCGCTGCCGCGGGCGAGGTAGCGGATGATCGCGTTTGACTGCGCGAGCCGACGCCCGTCCGCGAACGCCACGCCCGGGATCTGGCCTGCCGGAAACAGGCCGAGGTAGGCGGGCGTCCGGCTCTCGCCCTTCAGCGCGTCGACCGGCACCCATTCGTAGGCGAGGCCGAGCCGATCGGCGACGATCTTGATCTTCAGGCAATTGCCCGAGGTGAGATCGCCGTAGATCCGCATGGCGGCAGGTGGGATCGTCGCAAGCGTCGCCGTCATGTCGTCCCCCCTCGCAATGTCCGCCATCGCTCGCGTGTTTCGTCCGGGCCGTCCGTCGGCCGGCTCAGAGCCGGTCGGAATGCTCGCGCAACCATTCCTTGAGCGCGGTCTCGATCCGTATCTGCCAGCCTGGCCCTCCGGCTCTGAACCGCTCGACGAGATCGGTGGGAAGCACCAACCGTTCAGTCTCGCCGGGACGGTGCCCGCGCTCGATAAGGCGGCCGCCGACGAAACGATCGGCCTTCTCGAACCAAGCCTCGTCCAGTTCCGGCGCGTCGTCCGGGTCCCAGCCGATCTCGTCGGGGTTCAGCGGTCGGTCAGCCGCGTTCGCGATAGCGCGCTTGCTCTCGGTCATTGGCCTTCCTCATGCTGATGATCCGGCGAGTATGATCCCGTTCGGTCCAAACGACGACCACCATCCGTCCGTCGAGCATTCCCACCGTGATCGATCGCGCTTCGCGGTAGTCCATTCGCTCGTCCCGGAAGGTCGTCACCGCGGCGGCGAAGACTTCAGGGGTGCGTGCGAAATCGAGGCCCCTCTTGCGCAACGTCACCAGACGCTTCGCGGGATCGAACGTGATCTCCATCGACCGGCTTGAGGCCGGCGCGCGCCTACTCGGCCGCCACCGGCATCCGTGCCATCTCCATCTCGCGCAACGCCCGGCGGTACTCCACCGGCATCACCTTGACGAACTTGGTGCGGTAGCCCGCCCAGTCGTCGAGGATCGCCTTGGCACGCGGGCTGCCCGTGTATTTCAGGTGATTGGTGATGAGCTGCGACAGGCGCTCCTCGTCGTGGCCGGACATGTCGGCGAGGATGTCGACGCGGCCCTTGGTCTCCAGGTCGCCGTCCTGGTGGAAGCGGCGCATCAGGTCGTCCTCCTCCTCGACCGGCTCGAGATCGACCATCGAGAGGTTGCAGCGCGCCGAGAACGAGCCGTCCTCGTCGAGCACGTAGGCGATGCCGCCGGACATGCCGGCGGCGAAGTTCCGCCCGGTCTCGCCGATCGACACGACCACGCCGCCGGTCATGTACTCGCAGCCATGGTCGCCCATGCCCTCGACGACGGTGATCGCACCGGAGTTGCGCACGGCGAAGCGCTCGCCGGCCGAGCCGCGGACGTAGCACTCGCCGGCGATGGCGCCGTAGAGCACGGTGTTGCCGACCATGATGGTCCTGTCGGCGGGCGCCTTCAGCGCGTCGCTCGGCCGGATGATCAGCTTGCCGCCCGACAGGCCCTTGCCGACGTAGTCGTTGCCGTGGCCGGTGAGCTCGATCGTCACGCCGGCCGCGACCCAGGCGCCGAAGCTCTGGCCGGCCGTGCCGGAGAGCTTCACCACGATGGTGTCGTCGGGCAGGCCCTCGTGACCGTGCGCCTTGGCGACGGCGCCCGAGAGCATCGCGCCCGCGGTGCGGTCGGAATTGCGGATCACGTCGTGGAGCACCACCGGCTCGCCGGTGTCGATCGCGTTCTGCGCGCCGGCGATCAGGCGCCGGTCGAGGACGTGGTCGATCGGGTGCTTCTGCGTCTCGACCCAGCGGATGGCGACCTCCGGCCCGACGTCGGGACGGTGGAACAGCTTCGAGAAGTCGAGCCCGCGCGCCTTCCAGTGCTGGATCGCCTCGACCTTGTCGAGGAAGTCGGAACGCCCGACGAGGTCCTCGAGCTTGGTGAAGCCCATCGTCGCGATCAGCTCGCGCAGCTCCTCGGCGACGTAGAAGAAGTAGTTCACCACGTGCTCGGGGGTGCCCTTGAAGCGCTTGCGCAGCACCGGGTCCTGGGTCGCGACGCCGACCGGGCAGGTGTTGAGGTGGCACTTGCGCATCATGATGCAGCCGGCCGCGATCAGCGGCGCGGTCGAGAAGCCGAACTGGTCGGCGCCGAGCAGGGCCGCGATCAGCACGTCGCGGCCGGTGCGGATGCCGCCGTCGGCCTGCAGCGCGACGCGGCCGCGCAGGTGGTTCATCACCAGCGTCTGCTGCGTCTCGGCGAGGCCGGTCTCCCACGGGCCGCCGGCATGCTTGAGCGAGGTCAGCGGCGCCGCGCCGGTGCCGCCGTCGAAGCCCGAGATGGTGATGTGGTCGGCCCGCGCCTTGGCGACGCCGGTCGCGACCGTGCCGACACCGACCTCGGAGACGAGCTTGACCGAGACGTCGGCCGCCGGGTTCACGTTCTTCAGGTCGAAGATCAGCTGCGCCAGATCCTCGATCGAGTAGATGTCGTGGTGCGGCGGCGGCGAGATCAGGCCGACGCCGGGCGTGGCATAGCGGACCTTGGCGATCTTGGCGTCGACCTTGTGGCCGGGCAGCTGTCCGCCCTCGCCGGGCTTGGCGCCCTGCGCGACCTTGATCTGCATCATGTCGGCGTTGACGAGGTACTCGGTCGTGACGCCGAAGCGGCCGGACGCGACCTGCTTGATCGACGAGCGGCGCGAGCGACCGTCCGGCAGCGGCTTGAAGCGCTCGACCTCCTCGCCGCCCTCGCCCGAGTTCGAGCGACCGCCGAAGGAGTTCAGGGCGATCGCCAGGGTCTCGTGCGCCTCCTTCGAGATCGAGCCGTAGGACATCGCGCCGGTGGCGAAGCGCTTGACGATGTCGGCGGCCGGCTCGACGCTCTCCACGGGCACCGGCTCGCGCCCGATCTCGCCGGCGAGCTTGATCCGGAACAGGCCGCGCAGGGTCTTGAGCTGCTGCTCCTGGTCGTTCACCAGCTTGGCGTATTCGCGGTAGCGCTCGGGCACGCCGAGGCGCACCGCATGCTGCAGCGTCGCAACGGTGTCCGGGGTCCAGGTATGGGCCTCGCCGCGGAGCCGGTAGGCGTACTCGCCGCCGACATCGAGGGCGTTGCGATAGATCGGCGCGTCGCCGAACGCGTCGGCGTGGCGGCGCACGGTCTCCTCGGCGATCTCGGCCATGCCGACGCCCTCGACCATCGTCGCGGTGCCGAAGAAGTCGCGCGCGACGAAGGCCGAGTTCAGCCCGATCGCGTCGAAGATCTGCGCGCCGCAATAGGACTGGTAGGTCGAGATGCCCATCTTCGACATGACCTTCAGCAGGCCCTTATCGATCGACTTGATGTAGCGGTAGATGATCTCCTCGTCGACGAGGTCCGGCGGGAACTCGTGCTTCATCGCCACCAGCGTCTCGAAGGCGAGATACGGGTTGATCGCCTCGGCGCCGTAGCCGGCCAGGCACGCGAAGTGATGGATCTCGCGCGGCTCGCCCGATTCGACCACGAGCCCGACCGAGGTGCGCAGCCCCTTGCGGATCAGGTAGTTGTGCACGGCCGCCGTGGCCAGCAGCGCCGGGATCGGGATGCGGTCGGGGCCGACCGCGCGGTCGGACAGGACGATGATGTTGTAGCCGCCGCGCACCGCGACTTCCGCGCGGTCGCAGAGCCGGTCGAGCGCGCCGTTCATCGCCGCCGCGCCGGTCTCGGCCGGGTAGGTGATGTCCAGCGTCTTGGTGTCGAAGCGGTCCTCGAAATGGCCGATCGAGCGGATCTTCTCGAGATCCGTGTTGGTCAGGATCGGCTGGCGGACTTCCAGGCGCTTGCGGCGCGAGGCACCTTCCATGTCGAGCAGGTTCGGGCGCGGGCCGATGAACGAGACGAGGCTCATCACGGCCTCCTCGCGGATCGGGTCGATCGGCGGGTTGGTGACCTGCGCGAAGTTCTGCTTGAAGTAGGTGTAGAGTGACTTCGACTTGTCGGACAGAGCGGAGAGCGGCGTGTCGGTGCCCATCGAGCCGACCGCCTCCTGGCCGGTCACGGCCATCGGCGCCATAAGCAGCTTGAGGTCTTCCTGGCTGTAGCCGAAGGCCTGCTGCCGATCGAGCAGCGACACGTCGGTGCGGCTCTCGCGGGCGGTGACCGGCTTGAGGTCCTCGAGCACGATCTGGGTGTTCTTCACCCACTCCGCGTAGGGGTGCGCGGCGGCGAGCTCGCCCTTGATCTCCTCGTCGTCGACGATGCGGCCCTTCTCGAGGTCGATCAGCAGCATCCGGCCCGGCTGCAGGCGCCAGGACTGGACGATCTTCTCGTCCGGGATCGGCAGAACGCCCATCTCCGAGGCGAGCACGACGAGGCCGTCGTCGGTGACGACGTAGCGGGCGGGGCGGAGGCCGTTGCGGTCGAGGGTCGCGCCGATCTGCCGGCCGTCGGTGAAGGCGACGGCGGCGGGCCCGTCCCACGGCTCCATCAGCGCGGCATGGTACTCGTAGAACGAGCGCCGATCTTCGCCCATCAACGGGTTGCCGGCCCAGGCCTCGGGGATGAGCATCATCATCGCGTGGGCCAGCGGGTAGCCGCCCATCACGAGGAACTCGAGCGCGTTGTCGAAGCACGCGGTGTCGGACTGGCCCTCGTAGGAGATCGGCCAGATCTTCGAGATGTCGTTGCCGAACAGCTCCGAATCGACGCTCGCCTGGCGGGCCGACATCCAGTTCACGTTGCCGCGCAGCGTGTTGATCTCGCCGTTATGCGCCACCATCCGGTAGGGGTGCGACAGGCGCCAGGTCGGGAAGGTGTTGGTGGCGAAGCGCTGGTGCACCAGCGCGATTGCCGAGACGAAGCGCTGATCCTTCAGGTCGAGGAAGTAGTTCCCGAGCTGGTTCACCAGGACCATGCCCTTGTAGACGATGGTCCGGCTCGACACGGAGACGGGGTAGAACTCCATCACCCGCGGGTCCTTCAGGCCGTAGACGCGGCCGGAGATCACCTTGCGGGCGACGTAGATGCGCCGCTCGAACGCGTCGCCGTCGGTCGCCGAGGCCGGGCGCCCGATGAAGAGCTGGCGGTGATGCGGCTCGGTCGCCTTCACGGCGATGCCGAGGTCCTCGGGGTCGACCGGCACGTCGCGCCAGCCGAGCAGGGGCAGCCCTTCCGACGCGAGCGCTTCCTCGACGATGGCCTCGATGATCGCGCGCGGCTCGTCGGCCTTCGGCATGAACAGCTGCGCGATGGCGTAGTCGCCGGCCGGGGGCAGCTCGAAGCCGAGGCGCGAGCATTCCTCGGCGAAGAAGGCGTGCGGGATCTGCGTGAGGATGCCGCAGCCGTCGCCCATCTTCGGGTCGGCTCCGACCGCGCCGCGATGGTCGAGGTTCTCCAGGATCTTCAGGCCCTGTTCGACGATGGCGTGGGTGCGCCGGTCGTGCATGTCGGCGACGAAGCCGACGCCGCAGCCGTCCCGCTCGTTGCGGGGATCGTAGGCGCCCTGCGCCACCGGCATCGCCGGATCGCGCACCACCAGCGGCGCGACGCCGTCGCGGGCCGCCGGCGCCGTGTCGGCGTTGAGGTTCCCGCTTACGGCCATGTCCGCATTCCCGAAAGCCGCCATGCCCACCATCCCCGAAAGATCGACCAGACCCGTTCGAACGCCCATGCCCGACAGGCGAGCATGTTTCATGCCCGGCGCTCAAGCGAGGCCGGGCCAGTCATCTTGTCTCGTCGGGTCTCGGGAGGGTCCTCGGTGGAGGAAGCGCCCGCTACCCGCGGGCTCGCACCGGCCCGATGTCAGCCGGCGTGGGCCCGGATCGCCTCTGCGACGACCGGCTCGCGATCTCGTTTCGACGTCACGATGGTCACGTCCCGAAACCCTCTGCCCAGGCCTGAACGGCCCCACCGCGCGGCATCGTTCGCACGCGCGCACCGGAAATGGGACAGTCATACTGTCCTAACACTGCAAACTGGCAGATTTCAAAAATTCCAGCAAGGGCCCCGCGGGACCAAAAGCGGCGTTTCGATGCCGCATCCCATGCCGCATCCCATGACGGATCCCATGTCCGGTCCCACGTCCGCCCCCACGCCGGATCGGCAGGCGACCCAATTCCCCGTCGTGCGAGGGGCGATGCGAACGGGTGGATCGGCGTCGAGATCGGCCCTTCGCTGCCCGCTTTCTCCCGCAATTGCGCCCAAATCCTCCGCTCAAAGGCGAGCGCCGAGCACAAGCGGCATGCGGGGCAACGACCCTGCCGGAATGGCCGAAGGACACGCGGGACGCGGTCCTTCGGCGCGGGGCCCGGGCCGGATCGTCGGCAGGTCCCGATCGGGACTCCCCGGCGCGGGGCGAGCGCCTGCGGAGAATCGGGCGATCTTGAGAATGCGACCGGGAGGTCAGCCGTGAACCGATCCTATCGTCGTCTCCGTGCGGGCCTCGCCGCCTGCGCCCTGCTGATCGGTGCCGCCGACGCGGCGCGGGCGCAATACGCGTACGACGAGGCGATCATGCCGCCGCGCGCCGTCGCATGGCGCCTGAGCGAGCGCGGCTTCAGCGGCATGAGCCGCCCGCGCTTCGACGGACGCGCCTACATCGTCGAGGCCTTCAACCCGATGGGTGCCCGCGTGCGCCTGTTCGTCGATGCCCGGGACGGCGCGATCCTCGGCCGCCAGCGCCTCGACGACGGCCCGAACGCCCTTGCCCGCCCGGCGCCCGGCTACGGCTGGACCGAAGAGGACGAGATGCCGCGCCAGCCGATGCGGCAGGCCGAGCGCCTGCTCCCGCCGGCCGACATCCCGTTGCCCGAGGCGCGCGGAATGCCCCTGCGCCGTGCGCCGGCCGAGGCCGATTATACCCGACCCGACGGATCGAACGGCATGCCGGGGCGCACGCTCGCGGACCCGAACCCGCAGGGCATCAACCCCGATCGGCGCGGCCCCGCCGAATCGCCGCGCAAGCTCGCCCGAGTCGCCAACCCGCCCCGGTTGTCCGAGACCAAAGCGCTCGACGAGAAGGCGCGCGATGGCAAGGCGATCGAAGGAAAAGCGCAGGCGCGCACCGTTCCCGAGGCGCCCAAGCTCCGCCCGGTGGACGCCGCCAAGCCCGAGGCGAAGCCGGAGGCTCCCGTCGCCGCCGTGGATCAGCCGAAGGCCGCGCCGGTTCCCGGCGTCACGCCGACTCCGGCAGCGGTCCAGCCGCCCGCCGACAGGACCTTGGCCAAGTCAGTCCTATCGAAGCCGGGCGAATCGAAGCCGGCGGACGTGAAGACCTCGGAGGTCAAACCCGCCGACCAGAGCTGGAAGAATCCGCCCGAGGCCAAGCGCAACGTCCGCGTCATCGGTGGCGCGACCCTCGTGCCGGGCGCGCCGGACAAGGACGCGCCGACACCCTGATCGGCCGCTACCCTGCGCGGCCGACCACGCGCTCTTCCCCGCAGAACAGCGTGAACGAATCGGCCCGGGCGATGGCGCAGAGCGTCATGTCGTGCAGGCGCGCCCGCTCGATCGCGAGCGAGGTCGGGGCCGAGATCGCGACCAGGACCGACGCGCCGAAATGCGCAGCCTTCTCGACCATCTCGAACGAGCACCGGCTGGTGATCACCAGGAAGCCCGCGGCCGGGTCGGTTCCCGTCCGGATCAGCGCCCCGATCAGCTTGTCCAGCGCGTTGTGCCGGCCGACATCCTCGCGGACCGCCACGAGGCTCCCGTCGAGGCGCGCCCAGGCGGCGGCGTGCACGGCCCGCGTCTCGCGCCCGAGCACCTGGGAATCGCCGAGATCCAACAAGGCCCGCGCGATCGCCTCCGTCCCGACGCGCACGCGGCCCGACGCGGCCCGGGTCTCGGCCCGCGGCAGGGCGGCGAGATCCTCGATCCCGCAGACGCCGCAGCCGGTGCGCCCGCTGATCGCGCGCTTGCGGGCGAGATGCTCGCGCAGGCGCCCGGGCGCCAAATCCACCAGCAGGCGCAGCCCGCCGTCGCCCGGCTCGACCGCGGCGCCGCGAATCTCGTCGGCCGCCGCGACGATGCCTTCGGTCAGGCTGAAGCCGTAGGCGAAATCCTCCAGGTCGGCCGGCGTCGCCATCATCACCGCATAGGGCACGCTGCCGTAGACGAGGTTCACCGGCATCTCGACGGCGAGCGCGCGGTGATCGTCGCGCGGCTCCGGCGCGGCGTAGGCGACGACGCGGGTCGCCACCTGCAAGGCCGTCTCCTGCAAGGCCGTCTCACGCAGGCCCGTCTCCGAAGTGGCCTGAACCGGCCGCCGTCCGTCCGTCATGGGCTGTTCCCGCCGCTCGACCCGAGCACGCCCTATAGCAGGCCGCGGGCCGAGCCGCCCCTGCGGCGATCGCCCGGGTGACGGAGCGGAGCGTCCGGAAAGCGTGCGATGCGACGCTTGTGCGGTTGCGCCTTTCACGACCTTGTGGTCTGACACCGCGATCGGATACCCGGGCCTCGCGCCTTCGGGGCGTCCATTCCGTCGAGCGACACCGCAAACCTCGTTCAAGCAAGATGCGGGCGGTCGACGGAGCGTAACGTGACCAAGGGGAGCCACGAGAGGCACATGCGGACGGCGCAGACGAAACACCGCTCCATGAGGGGGCTCGCCGCGTTCGGCGCGCTGCTCCTGACGTCGTCGCAGGCCCTGGCCGCCGGCATCGGCCAGCCCGAGCCCTGGCAGATGGACCGCCAGGTCCCCGTGACCGAGAACGCCCGCGACATCCTCCAGTTCGAGTCGTGGGTGCACTGGCTGTCGCTGGCCATCTGCGTGTTCGTGCTCGGCCTGATCCTGTGGTGCATCTACCGCTTCAGCGAGAAGCGGAACCCGACGCCCTCGAAAACCACCCACAACACCCTGATCGAGGTGGCCTGGACCATCGTCCCGGTGCTCATCCTCGTCGCCGTCGCGATCCCGTCGTTCCGCCTGCTGCGCGTGCAGCTGTCGGATCCGAAGTCCGACGTGATGATCAAGGTCACCGGCCACGCCTGGTACTGGTCCTACGAGTACCCCGCCGACCAGGGCGGCGGCTTCTCGTTCGACGCCAACATCGACGAGGACAAGCAGCCGCGGCTGCTGCAGACCGACAACGAGATGGTCGTTCCGGTGAACAAGATCGTCAAGATCCAGGTCACCGCCGCCGACGTCATGCATTCCTGGGCGATGCCGTCCTTCGGCTTCAAGATCGACGCCGTTCCCGGCCGCCTCAACCAGTTCTGGTTCAAGGCCGACCGCGAGGGCACCTATCACGGCCAGTGCTCCGAGCTCTGCGGCCAGCGCCACGCCTACATGCCGATCGTCGTCCGCGTCGTGAACGACGAGGCCTACGCAGCCTGGCTCGGCGAGGCCAAGACCAAGTACGCCCGCATCGACGACGGGTCCAAGCTCGCCGACGCCCGGTAGCGGGCGCGCCTCGGGCCGGCGCCGCGACGGCGCCGGCCCGACCCACCGAGATCTCGAGAGACACGCACAAGGCTCAGCTCAGATGGCAACCGCCGCAGCGCATGCAGGGGCCCACGAGGCCCACGACCACAAACCCTCGTTCTTCGCCCGCTGGTTCCTGTCGACGAACCACAAGGACATCGGCACGCTCTACCTGCTGTTCGCGTTCTGCGCGGGCATGATCGGTGCGTTCCTGTCCTTCGGCATCCGGATGGAGATGGAGGCGCCCGGCCTCCAGTACTTCTCCAATCCGCAGACCTACAACGTCTTCGTCACCGGCCACGGCCTCATCATGGTATTCTTCATGGTGATGCCCGCGCTGATCGGCGGGTTCGGCAATTGGTTCGTGCCGCTGATGATCGGCGCGCCGGACATGGCCTTCCCGCGCATGAACAACATCTCGTTCTGGCTGACGGTGGCGGGCTTCTGCAGCCTGATCTGCTCGCTGTTCGTCGAGGGCGCGCCCGGCGCGTCCGGCGCCGGCACCGGCTGGACCGTCTACCCGCCGCTCTCCACCGCCGGCCATCCCGGCCCGGCCGTCGACTTCGCGATCTTCGCGCTGCACCTCTCCGGCGCCGGCTCGATCCTCGGGGCGATCAACTTCATCACGACCATCCTCAACATGCGCGCCCCCGGCATGACGCTGCACAAGATGCCGCTCTTCGCCTGGGCCGAGCTCGTCACCGCCTTCCTGCTGCTGCTGTCGCTCCCGGTCCTCGCCGGCGCGATCACCATGCTGCTCACCGACCGCAACTTCGGCACGACCTTCTTCGACCCGGCCGGCGGCGGCGACCCGATCCTGTACCAGCACCTGTTCTGGTTCTTCGGTCACCCCGAAGTGTACATCATGATCCTGCCGGCCTTCGGCATCGTCTCGCACATCATCGCCACGTTCTCGCGCAAGCCGGTCTTCGGCTACCTCGCGATGGCCTACGCGATGGTCGCGATCGGCGTCGTCGGCTTCGTCGTGTGGGCGCACCACATGTACACCGTCGGCCTGTCACTTCAGACGCAATCCTACTTCGTGTTCGCCACCATGGTGATCGCGGTGCCGACCGGCGTGAAGATCTTCTCCTGGATCGCGACGATGTGGGGCGGCTCGATCCGCTTCACCGCGGCGATGCACTGGGCGGTGGGCTTCATCTTCCTGTTCACGGTCGGCGGCGTCACCGGCGTCGTGCTCGCGAACTCGGCGGTCGATAAGTACCTGCACGACACCTACTACGTCGTCGCGCACTTCCACTACGTGCTTTCGCTCGGCGCCGTGTTCATCATCTTCGCCGGCATCTACTACTGGTTCCCGAAGATGACCGGCCACATCATCCCCGAATGGGCCGGCAAGCTGCACTTCTGGCTGGCCTTCATCGGCGCGAACATCCTGTTCTTCCCGATGCACTTCCTCGGGCTCGCCGGCATGCCGCGTCGCTACGCCGACTACCCGGAGGCGTTCGCGGGCTGGCACAAGGTCTCGACCTACGGCGGCCACATCTTCGGCCTCGGCATGATGGTGTTCGTGATCGGCGTCATCCTCGCCTTCCGCTCGAAGGAGCGGGCCGCGGACAACCCCTGGGGTCCCGGCGCGACCACCCTGGAGTGGACGCTGTCGTCGCCGCCGCCCTTCCACCAGTTCGAGACGCTGCCCCGCATCGTCGACGAGCCGGGTCACCACTAACCACTTCGCGGGGGCCGCATCGCGCGGCCCCCGCCCTTCCCCGGATCCTTCCCGCGAAGGGTCCCGGCAAGGGCGGTGCGACGGTCCGGTCTGAGCGGCGCTCGGCAGGATCCCCCCTTTTTCCGGGCGTGCGACGCCCGGACGTTTGGAACTGTTCCGGTTCGCGACTTCCCGTGCCGGATCGAGCGCTCCCGCCGCGCGGGCCCGAGCGCGAAAAGCAGAATGGTTGCGGTGTCCATGACCACCCTGTCGAACAGCCTGCCCGCCGGCGCGACGCCGGTCTCGGTCGTCGGCGGAGACGTGCCCGACTACTTCGCCCTGCTGAAACCGCGGGTGATGGTGCTGGTGATCTTCACCGCCCTCGTCGGCATGGTGGTGTCGCACGGCCACGTGCCGCCGGCCGTCGCGGTGATCTCGCTGCTGATGATCGCCATCGGCGCCGGCGCCTCGGGCTGCCTCAACATGTGGTGGGACGCCGACATCGACGCGATCATGACGCGCACCGCCAAGCGCCCGATCCCCGACGGCCGCATCCAGCCGAACGAAGCCCTAGCCTTCGGCCTCGTGCTCTCGGTCGGCTCGGTGATGGTGCTCGGGCTCGCCGCGAACTGGCTCTCGGCCGGGCTGCTCGCCTTCACCATCGTGTTCTACGCGGTGATCTACTCGATGTGGCTCAAGCGGGCGACCGCTCAGAACATCGTCATCGGCGGCGCCGCCGGTGCCCTCCCCCCGGTGATCGGGCAGGCGGTGGTGACCGGTTCGGTCGGCGTCGAATCGCTGGTTCTGTTCGCGATCATCTTCATCTGGACGCCGCCGCACTTCTGGGCGCTGGCCCTGGTGAAGGCCGGCGAGTACGCCAAGGCCGGAATCCCGATGATGCCGAACACCGCCGGCCCGACCTCGACCCGCCGCCAGATCATCTACTACACGCTGCTGCTCGCGCCGCTCGGCCTCTTGCCGGTCTGGCTCGGCTTCGCCGGCCTGCTCTACGCGGTGGTCGGCGTGCTGGGCGGCCTCGGCATGCTGGCCTTCAGCGTGCAGGTCTATCGCAACCGCGAGGGCGAGGCCGAGAAGAAGGCCGCCATGGGGATGTTCGGCTTCTCGATCCTCTACCTCTTCGTTCTGTTCTCGGCGCTGCTCGCCGAGCAGAGCCTCGGCCTGTTCCGCCCGGTCTTCGCCTGATGGAATACGATCCGCACGGCTTTCCCAAAATCGAGATGCGCCCCCTCACCCCCGAGGAGGAGGCGCGCCGGCGCAAGCGCTCGATCGCGATCGCCCTGGCGCTCGGCGCCATGGTGCTGCTGTTCTTCGTCCTGACGATCGCCAAGCTCGGGCCGCAGATCCTGAACCGGCCGCTCTGATGAGCACACCGAACACCGACAGGACGATGCTGCGCACCGCCTTCGCCTGCGGCGGCATGGCCGTGGGCATGATCGGCCTCGCCTTCGCGTCGGTGCCGCTCTACGACGCGTTCTGCAAGGCGACCGGCTACGACGGCACGCCGCGCCAGGGCCCGGCGCTCACCGCCGGCGTCGCCACCGACGACAGCATGGTCGTCCACTTCGACACCAACGTGTCTTCCTCGCTGCCGTGGCGGTTCAAGGCCGAGTCGCGCCGGGTCGAGGCGCATCTCGGCGAGACGAAGACCGTCTTCTTCCAGGTCAAGAACACCGGCACGACGCCGTCCACCGGCGTGGCGACCTTCAACGTGCAGCCCGGGCTGATGGGCAGCTACTTCGTCAAGATCGAGTGCTTCTGCTTCAAGGAGCAGACGCTCCAGCCGGGCGAGACGCTCGACGTGCCGGTGGTGTTCTACATCGATCCCGAGATGCGCAAGGATACGAACACCGCGCATCTCTCCGAGATGACGCTGTCCTACACCTATTTCGCCTCGAAGAACGGCGAGCCGGTCACGGCTGCGGTCGCCAACACGAGCACACCCGGAAACAAGCGGGATTTCTGACCGCGCCGGGATTTCCCGGTGCGCGAAGCGTGACAACACGCGCCCGCCTCCGCTAAGGGTGCGGGTAGACCGGACGGGCCGGATGGCCCGAATTCGGCGTTCAGGGTAAGCGGACCGCGAGCCGGCGACGGCGCAGGACCGACGGGGTCGAGGAGAGACGGGTAAGATGGCCGAGGCGCACGCCAAGAATCACGACTTCCACATCCTCGCACCGAGCCCTTGGCCGCTCATCGGCGCCTTCTCCGGCTTCGTGATGGCCTTCGGCGCCGTGTTCTGGATGAAGAGCCTGCAGATCGGCACGCTCACCCCCGGCCCCTACATCTTCGGCGCCGGCTCGCTCGGCGTGCTCTACACCATGTTCTCGTGGTGGAAGGACGTGGTCCACGAGGCCAACCAAGGCGACCACACCCGCGTGGTGCAGCTTCATCACCGCTACGGCATGATGATGTTCATCGCCTCCGAGGTGATGTTCTTCGTCGCGTGGTTCTGGGCCTATTTCGAGGCGGCGCTCTACACCGCCGACCCGATCCAGGCCTCGCGCGTCGGCTTCACCGGCGGCGTCTGGCCGCCGAAGGGGATCGAGGCGTTCGACCCCTGGCACCTGCCGCTGCTCAACACCCTGATCCTGTTGACCTCCGGCACCACCGTGACCTGGGCCCACCACGCGCTGCTCCACGACGACCGCAAGGGCCTGAAGTACGGCCTGTGGCTGACCGTGATCCTCGGCGTGCTGTTCACCGCCTGCCAGGCCTACGAGTACGGCCACGCGCATTTCGGCTTCGCCGGCAGCATCTACTCGTCGACCTTCTTCATGGCGACGGGCTTCCACGGCGCGCACGTCCTCATCGGCACGATCTTCCTTGGGATCTGCCTGTACCGCGCTTATCTCGGCCAGTTCACGGTCAAGCAGCATCTCGGGTTCGAGTTCGCCGCCTGGTACTGGCACTTCGTCGACGTGGTGTGGCTGTTCCTGTTCGCGGCGATATACGTCTGGGGCTCGGGCGCCGGGCACGCGGCGCACTAAGCGCGATCGGGCAGGATCCCCTGTGACGCAGGGGGGACATGCGTCGAAGGGCGGCTCCGGCCGCCCTTTTTCGTGTCCGGGCACCCATATCCTCGGTGAAGCCGACACGTGGTGCATCGCTGCGGGGCTTCACGTCATGCAAGGAACCTGAGCTTGGCCCGGACCTACACGCCACAAGCACCGATCTCGACCGGCCTGCGCGGCCGCTGCCCGCGCTGCGGCGAAGGCCACATGTTCAAGGGGTTCCTCACCGTCGCCCCCGCCTGCGAGGTCTGCAGCCTCGACTACGGCGCGTTCGATTCCGGCGACGGGCCGGCCTTCTTCGTGATGTCGATCGTCGGCATCCTCGTGGTCGGCCTCGCCCTGTGGATGGAGATCACCTACCAGCCGCCGATGTGGGTCCACGCGCTGGTGGCCGGATCGCTCTCGATCGGCCTCAGCCTGATCCTGGTCCGCCCGCTGAAGGGCATGCTGCTGGCCCTGCAATACACCAACAAGGCCGAGCAGGGACGCTTCGAGCCGTGACCGCGGCCGAGACCGCCTCGCGGACGCGCCCCGGCGCGATCCGCGACCTTGTCCCGCCGGCGCTCGCGACGCTGATGGCACTCGCGATCCTCCTCGGCCTCGGGGTGTGGCAGCTCGAGCGCAAGGGCGAGAAGGAGGCGCTGATCGCCCGCATCGTCTCGCGCTCGCAGGCCGAGCCGGTGCCGCCGCCCGCCGACTGGAACCCGGCGCACGACGAGTTCGAGCATGTCCGCGTCGGCGGCCGCTTCCTCAACGATCGCGAGACGCTGGTCCACGGGCTCGCGGCCGGCGAGACGCCGGGCCGCGCGCAGCAGGGCTACTATGTGATCACGCCGTTCCGGCGCGACGACGGCTCGATGGTGCTGGTCAACCGCGGCTTCGTGCCGACCGAGCTGAAGAACCAGGCCGACCGCCGCGACGGGCTCGTCGAGGGCGACACCACGATCGTCGGCCTGATGCGCGGCAGCGAGCCACGGACGATGTTCGTGCCGGCGCCCGATCCGGTGCGCAACGAGTGGTTCAACCGCGACGTGCCGGGCATCGCCGCGGCGCGCGGCTTCCCGGAGGCCGCCCCCTACCTGATCGAGGCGGATGCCGCGCCCGGCAGCCGGACCTGGCCGCGCGGCGGGCAGCTCCGGGTCGACCTGCCCAACAACCATCTGCAATACGCCTTCACCTGGTTCGGCATCGCCGCCTGCCTGCTCGGCGTCTTTTCCGTGTTTGCCTGGAAGCGCCTGCACGAGCCGGACGCGCCTTCCGGCGCCTGAGGCCGGGCTTGCGGCGGCGGCGACGCCGGCTACACTCGCTGCGTCCCATGGCGGAGTGATCCGATGCGCAGCTGGCTCGCCCTGTTCCTCGCCCTCGCGTTGACGTCGGCGCACGCCGCCGACGACGGCGCCCGCGAGGCGGCCCGCGCGGCGATCACCCGGCAGGCCGAGGCGCTGGTGCGCGACGACGCCGCCACCGCCTACGCCCAGGCCGCCCCGGCGATCCAGGGCATGTTTCCGACCGCCGACGTGTTCCTCGGCATGGTGCGCAACAACTACCGGCCGGTCTATCGGCACCGCACCTTCGTGTTCGGGCAGATGCAGGACCTCGGCGACGGGGCGCTTTCGCAGGACGTTGCGATCCAGGATGAGGACGGCGTCGACTGGACCGCCGTCTACAGCCTCGAGCGCGGCGCCGACGGAGCGTGGCGCATCAGCGGCTGCCGGCTGGTCAAGGCCGAGGGCACGAATGCCTGAACCCGCCTCGGCGGTCTTCGACACGCCCGACCGCATCGTGTAGAGGGGGCGCCTTCCCCGGAGGCCCCCGTGCTGCACGTCTCGACCCGCGGATCCGCCGCGCCGCTCTCGTTCTCCGATGCCCTGCTCGCCGGGCTCGCCCGCGACGGCGGCCTCTACGTGCCGGAGGCGTGGCCGACCTTGTCCGCGAGCGAGATCGCGGGGCTGGCCGGCAAGCGCTACGCCGACGCCGCCAAGCTGGTGCTGCGCCCCCTGATCGACGGCGAGATCGCGGATGCCGACCTCGACCGGATGATTGAGGAGGCCTACGCCACCTTCCGCCACCCGGCGATCTGCCCGCTGACCCAGCTCGACGACAACCTGTTCCTGCTTGAGCTCTTCCACGGCCCGACGCTCGCGTTCAAGGACGTGGCGATGCAGCTGCTTGGGCGGCTGATGGACCACGTGCTCCGCGCCCGCGGCAGCCGCGCCACCATCGTCGGCGCGACCTCGGGCGACACCGGCAGCGCCGCGGTCGAGGCCTTCGGCGGGCTCGACCAGGTCGACATCTTCATCCTGTTCCCGCACGGCCGCGTCTCGGAGGTGCAGCGCCGGCAGATGACCTCGGTCGACGCGCCGAACGTCCACGCGCTCGCGGTCGACGGCAACTTCGACGACTGCCAGAACATGGTGAAGGCCATGTTCCAGCACGCCGACTTCGCCGACGCGGTGAAGCTCTCGGGCGTCAACTCGATCAACTGGGCCCGCGTCGCGGCGCAGGCCGTGTACTACTTCACCAGCGCGGTCGCGCTCGGCGCGCCGCACCGCAAGGTGTCGTTCGCGGTGCCGACCGGCAACTTCGGCGACGTGCTGGCCGGCTGGGTCGCCAAGCGCATGGGGCTGCCGATCGAGCGCCTGATGATCGGCACCAACGCCAACGACATCCTGGCGCGCACCCTCGAGCACGGCGTCTACGAGCTGCGCGGCGTCCAGGCCACGACCTCGCCCTCGATGGACATCCAGATCTCGTCGAACTTCGAGCGGCTGCTGTTCGAGGCGCTCGATCGCGACACCGCTTCGCTCGGCCGCCTCATGTCCGGGCTCAAGCAGTCCGGCGGCTTCAGCCTCGACGAGGGAGTGCTCGCCAAGGTGCGTGCCGAGTTCGACGCCACCGCCGTGTCGGAGCCCGACGTGATGGACGAGATCGCCCAGACCCACGCCGCCACCGGGCACGTGCTCGATCCCCACAGCGCCATCGGCGTGCGGGCCGCCCGCCGCCTGCTGCGGCAGGACCCGGCGACCCCGGTGGTGGCGCTGGCGACCGCGCACGCCGCCAAGTTCCCCGACGCGGTGAGCCGCGCCACCGGCGGCCTTCGCCCCGCCCTCCCCCCGCATCTCGCCGACCTGATGGACCGGCCCGAGCGCATGACGCGGGTCGGCAACGACCAGGCCGCGGTCGAGGCCCTGATCCGCGACCGCGCGCGCATCACGAGGGGCGCATGAACCAGCACTTCGCCACCCACGCCGCCTCTCCGGGCCTGCGCATCACCACCCTCGACAACGGCGTCACCGTCGCGACCGAAGCGATGCCGGGCGTGGCCACCGCGACGCTCGGCGTCTGGGTCGGGGCGGGATCGCGCCACGAGCGCCCAGACGAGAACGGCCTGAGCCACCTCATCGAGCACATGGCGTTCAAGGGCACGCGCACGCGCTCGGCCCGGGCCATCGCCGAGGACATCGAGAACCTCGGCGGCGAGATCAACGCCGCGACCTCGGCCGAGGGCACGAGCTACACCGCGCGGGTGCTCGGCGAGGATGTCGGCACCGCGCTCGACGTGCTCGGCGACATCCTGACCGATTCCGTGTTCGACGCGGGCGAGCTCGCCCGCGAGAAGGGCGTGATCCTGCAGGAACATGCCGGGATCGAGGACACGCCGGACGACGTGGTCTACGACGCCTTCACCGAGGCCGCCTTCCCCGGGCAGCCGATCGGGCGCCCGATCATCGGCCGGCCGGAGACCATCCGGAGCTTCGACGAGGCCGGCATCCGCGCCTACCTCGCCCGCGAATACACCCCCGACCGCTTCGTGGTCGCCGCCGCCGGCGCCGTCGAGCACGAGGCCTTCGTCGCGTCGGCCGAGCGCCATTTCGGCGCCATGCCGAGGTCGAGCGCGCCCGAGGCGATCCCCGGGACCTATGCCGGCGGCGAGCGGCGCATGCCGAAGAAGCTCGAGCAGGCCAACGTGGTGATCGGCCTGCCCGGCCTGTCGTTCCGCGACGACGCCTACTACGCGCTGCACATGTTCTCGCAGGTGCTCGGCGGCGGGCTGACCTCGCGGCTCTGGCAGGAGGTGCGCGAGACCCGTGGCCTCGCCTACGAGATCCAGGCGTTTCACTGGCCGTTCTCCGATTGCGGGCTGTTCGGCATCGGCGCGGCGACCTCCGGCGCGGACCTGCCCGAGCTCGTCGAGGTGACGCTGTCGGCGACCGCGCGCGCGGCACGCGACCTCGACACCGTCGAGATCGCCCGCGCCAAGGCGCAGCTGAAGGTCTCGCTGCTCTCCGCGCTGGAGACGCCCGGCGGCCGGATCGAGCGCAACGCGCGCCAGATCCTCGCCTGGGGCCGCGTGATCCCGGCCGAGGAGGTGATCGCCAAGGTCGACGCCGTCACGGTGGACCACGTGCGCGCGGCCGGCCTCGCGGTCCTCGCCGGGGCGCCGACGCTCGCCGCCATCGGCCCGATCAAGAAGCTCCCGTCCCTCGACCGGATCACGGCGGTGCTGCGCGCCGCCTGAGCGAGACTGGGGACGACACGCCCGCGCTGCGACCGAAAACTTGTTTTGGCCGCAAAAGCGGGCGATCCCCGGCCCGGACGATCGCGTATGCCAGCGGTGGGTGACGCCGGCCGCCGGGCCTCTGCCGCCTTGCTCCAGGTTAATCCCGCCTCTACCACTGCGCGGAACCTGAGCCGTACTCGCCGCCGTACCCGGCCGGAACACTCGCCCGTTGCGCATCCCCGCCCTTTATCTGGCACTCTTCTGCGGCCTTCTGCTCAGCGGTTCCGCTCGGGCCGTGGAGGCGGTGCGGGTCACCCTCGACGCGCCGGTGATCGACCTGACGACGGCGATCGAGCGCTACCGCTCGGACGGCGACCTGATCCAGATCTCGACGGCACCGGGCAAGGACGGCATCGTCCGCCGCATCGTCGTGAAGGCGCGCGATGCCGGCGCGCGGCCCGACTGGATGGTGTTCGCGCTCACCAACGACACCGACGAGCAGATCGAGCGCATCCTCGTCGCGCCGCATTTCCGGCTGGTCGATTCCGGCGTGGTCTGGCCCGATCTCGGCGGCTCGCGCATCGCGGCGATCACCGCGAGCCAGGGCATCCGGCCCGAGCGCAACGAGAACCCGGAAGCCGACGAGTTCGTCATCACCCTCGATCCCGGCACGACGATCACCTACGTCGCCGAGCTGCGCGGCCCGAACATCCCGCAGGTGCACCTCTGGGATCAGGACGCCTACCGCAAGAAGGCCGCCGGCCTGACGCTCTACAAGGGCATCATCATCGGCATCAGCGGCCTGCTGGCGCTGTTCCTCACCATCGTCTTCGTGGTCAAGGGCGCGATCATCTTCCCCGCGGCGGCCGCGCTCGCCTGGTCGGTCCTGGCCTATGCCTGCATCGATTTCGGTTTCCTGCAGCGGGTCTTCCCGGTCACCGAGCTGGCGGAGCGGGTCTACCGCGCCTCGGCGGAGGCGGTGCTGGCCGCGACGCTGCTGGTGTTCCTGTTCGCCTACCTCAACCTCTCGCGCTGGCACGTGCGCTACAGCCACGTCGCGTTCTTCTGGCTGACCTTCCTGGCAGGGCTCGTCGGCCTCGCCCTGTTCGATCCGCCGGTGGCGGCGGGCGTCGCGCGCATCTCGATCGCCGCGGTCGCCGGGGTCGGGCTGCTGCTGATCGCCTACCTCGCCGCCCATAACGGCTACGACCGCGCCATCCTGCTCGTCCCGACCTGGACGCTGCTCGTCGTCTGGGTCACGGCCGCCGGCTTCGCGGTGACCGGCCAGATCGGCAGCGAGCTGACCCAGCCGGCGCTGATCGGCGGCCTCGTGCTGATCGTCATGCTGATCGGCTTCACGGTGATGCAGCACGCCTTCGCCGGCGGCGGCCTCACCCACGCCCTCGTCTCCGACACCGAGCGGCGGGCGCTGGCGCTCACCGGCGCCGGCGACGTGGTGTTCGACTGGGACGTGCCGGGCGACCGGGTCTTCGCCGGCCAGGAGATCGAGGTCCAGCTCGGCCTCAAGCGCGGCGCATTGGAGGGGCCGGCCGCGAACTGGCTCGGGCTGCTGCACCCGTTCGACATCGAGCGCTACTCGGCCACCCTCGACACCATGATCGAGGAGCGGCGCGGCCGCATCGTCCACGATTTTCGCCTGCGCACCTCGGGCGGGGCCTATTACTGGTACCGCCTCAAGGCCCGCCCGGTGATCGGCAACGACGGCGAGGTGATCCGCATCGTCGGCACCATCGCCGACGTCACCGAGATCAAGACCGCCGAGGAGCGCCTCCTGCACGACGCCGTGCACGACAGCCTCACCGGCCTGCCGAACCGCGAGCTGTTCGGCGACCGTCTCGATGCCGCGATCGCCTTCGCGAGCCAGGACCCGCGGCTGAAGCCGACGGTGATCGTCCTCGACATCGACCGGTTCAAGGGCATCAACGACGCGATCGGCCTCTCGGCCGGCGACTCGATCCTGCTCACCCTGTCGCGCCGCCTCGGCCGCCTGCTGCGGCCGCAGGACACGCTGGCGCGCGTGGCCGGCGACGAGTTCGCGGTCATCCTGCTGTCGGAACGCGATTCGGACCGCATCCTGGCCTTCGCGGAGATGATCCGCCGCGCCATCGCGACGCCGATCACCTATGCCGACCGCGAGATCTTCCTCACCGTCTCGATCGGCCTGGCGCTGCACGAGACCGGCGCCAGCCTCAAGCGCGACGAGGTGTTCAAGAACGCCGAGACCGCGATGGTCCAGGCCAAGCGCGGCGGCGGCGACCGCATCGAGGTGTTCCGCGCCGACATGCGCGCCGAGCGCTCGGACCGGCTGATGCTGGAGAGCGACCTCCGCCGCTCGCTCGAGCGCAACGAGATGAAGGTGCTGTTCCAGCCGGTCGTCCGCCTGGAGGACCGCACGGTGGCCGGCTTCGAGGCGATCCTGCGCTGGGATCACCCCAAGCTCGGGCGCATCCCGCCGGCCACCTTCATGCCGGTCGCGGAAGAGAGCGGGTTCGTCGTCAACCTCGGGATCTTCGCCCTCGAACGGACCGCGCTGGAGCTCGCCGCATGGCAGCGCTCGCTCGAGGTCGACCCGCCGATCTTCGCCTCGGTCAACGTCTCGTCGCGCCAGCTGCTGCGGCACGACCTGCTGCACGACGTGAAGACGGTGCTCGCCCGCTCCGGCGTGATCCCGGGCTCGCTCAAGCTCGAGCTCACCGAGAGCCTGGTGATGGAGAACCCCGAATACGCCGCGCAGATGCTGACCCGCATCCACGATCTCGGCGCCGGGCTCTCGCTCGACGATTTCGGCACCGGCTACTCGGCGCTGTCCTACCTGCAGCGCTTCCCCTTCGACACGATCAAGATCGACCAGTCCTTCGTCCGCCAGATGGCCTCGGGCAAGACGGCGATCCTGCGCTCGATCGTGCGGATGGCCAACGAGCTCAACCTCGCCATCGTCGCCGAGGGTGCGGAGTCCGAGGCCGACGCCCAGGCCTTAGCCGAGCTCGGCTGCGACTACGCGCAGGGCTACGCCTTCGGCGAGCCGATGACGATGCTGCAGGCCCGCCAGCTCGTGGGGGCGGCACCGGAAGCCGCCTGATCGCGGTTTCATCCCCAGGTCGATTGCTCCGGCGTCCCGAACTCTTGCACCCCCGTCCCGTGGTCGCCCTTCGCGTTGAAGCTAAGCTTTCGGCAGCCTACGGCTCGATCGCCGGCCGATCCCGCAGAACCATGCGCGGACGGAGGGCCGATGGGGCTGTCGACATCATGAAAAAACTTCTCTTCTCCGCCGAAGGCCGGATCGGGCGCGCGACCTTTTGGAAGGGCATCCTCGGCTCGGTGTTCGGCGCCATCATCGTCGCGTCCGCGCTGAACTACGTGCTGGCCCAGATGATCCCGAACGAGGCCGCCGCAGGGGAAGGCTTCAAGGTCGATGGGCCGGCAGCGATCCCGTTCGTAATCCTGAACCTCCTCACCACGGTCTTCATCGTCTGGTCGTCGGTCTGCCTCGGGATCAAGCGCTACCACGACCGCGACAAGCCCGGCGTCTGGGTGCTGCTCTCGCTCATTCCGCTCGGCAACCTCTGGTACTTTATCGAGACCGGGTTCCTGCGGGGCACGGTCGGCCCGAACACGTTCGGCCCCGACCCGCGCGGCCGCGGCCTCGCGACGTCCGCGGGCCTGTCTCCGGCGATCTGACGCCGCGCGATCGACGCTGCGACGATCGCGAATCGGTGACGTCGCAGCGTTTCCGCGCGACGATGCGCACCCATTTCGGTCGGCGCCGGGTGCGCAGCCGAATTTTTAGAAGGCGGACGGGCGCCATGCTCGCCCGTCGCCGACCGGAGGAATCGGCGCGTGACAACCGCGATTTAAGCCTCCCTTAACCATGCCGACGGAAGGTTGTGTGGAGAAATGGCAGGGCGCACGACGCCCCTGCCGCGTGCTGGAGAACGGTGATGGCCGAAGCGGCAAGGCGGTTTCGCGAGACGAGCGGATCCGATGTGGTACGCCGGCTGATCGCGCGCCCGATCCGCCTCGACCCGCCGCGAAGCGCCGCGCCGACCGCGTACGCAATGCCGGCTTATGAGCCGGCCGACGCCCGGCTCGAGACCGCGTTCGCCACCTCGGAGCACGAGATGGCGGCCCTCGAAGACCTCGAATTCCAGGACGGGACCTTCGACGGCGAGCCGGAGGAGGACGTCGTCGAGCGGCTTCAGGCCGAGATGGCGGTGATGAAGGCCATCCTGATGGCCGAGCGGGCCGAGGCGGCTTCCCTGCGCGCCCGGATGGCGCTGCACGTCGAGCCGGAGCCGATCGGCGCGGAGGCGCGTGCCACCCGCGAGCGCTGGGCCGGCATGGTCGATCGCCTGCTGATGTCCCCGCGCTGATCGCCGCCATCCTCATGACATTCGGGAGACGACCATGAGCGCGCGCTGCTCGCTCGTCGTCAACGGCAAGTCCGTCCGCATCGCCACCGGCGACACCCCGCTCGATGCGGCGGTCGCCGACGGCATGATCGCGACCGCCCAGGCGACCCACGGCGCCGCCGTTCCGGGACAGGGAGCGACTCCCGGGGCGCGCCGCGTCCCGGGCCGCCGCGAGCGGGTCGACCCGATCAAGCTGGCGCTTCCGGCCGGCCCGTCGATCCACGCGCACGCGGAGGAGCCGGCCCCGGCGGTCGCGATGCGCACCGGCACCGTCACCGAGGTCCGCGCGCTCACCGCGCATGTGATCGAGCTCGTTGTCACGGTGAGCAAGGACCTGCCGCTCGGACCCGGCGCCCAGGTCGCGCTCGCGCTCGACGGCGTCGGCCTTCGCACCCTGTACCCGACGCTGCGCGTCGACGGCTCGGCGGAACTCAACGAGCTGGTGTTCCATCTCGCGCGGGACGAGGACGGCTGGTCGCTCGCCGATTCGCTGCCGCTGCATTCCGAGGTGAAGATTCGCGGCCCGGTCGGACGGGCGCAGTACCGCCCCGGCGGCGGGCGCCTCGTGCTGGTGTCGGCCGGCTGCGGCTTCGGGCAGATCTGGTCGATCGCCCGCGCCGCCCGCTACATCGAGCCGACACGCGACCTCTGCGTCGTCGTCGGCGCGCGCGATCCGCTGGATCTCTACATGCGCGAGAGCCTGGAATGGCTGCGGGCCACGGGCGTAGGGCGCATCGTGCTCAGCGCCGACCGCAGCCGCCAGCGGCCGCCGGACGTGCGGCCCGGACCGCTCACCGCCCACCTGCCGGCTTTGCGCGCCACGGACGTGGTGCACGTGGCCGGCGACAGCTCGACGGTCGGCGCGGTGCAGGTTCTCGCGGCTGCCGTCGGCGCACGATGCTATCCGGTCCTGGTCGACGCGTAGATCGCCCAGGCGCCCGCCTCGTTCTCGCTTTGCGACACAAGCCACCCTGAGCCTGAGCGGCTGGCGTGTGCAGCGATTCTCTTGAAGGCGCCCGCCCTTCCCTCCCCCGCAGGGGGGAGGGAAAAACCGCGGCGAGAGGCGTCCCCCTAGACCTGCACCCGCCAGATCTCCTGCGCGTATTCCCGCATCGACCGGTCCGACGAGAACCAGGCCATCCGCGCCGTGTTGCGGATCGCCTTGGCCCACCAGCCGGCCTGGTCCTTCCAGGCGGCGTCGATCTCGCGCTGGACCCGCCAGTAATCGTCGAAGTCGACGGTGAGCAGGTACTGGTCGCGGTGGCGCAGGTCGTCGGTCAGCGGCCGGAAGCGGTTCGGCTCGTCCGGCGAGAACCGGCCCGAGGCGATCATGTCGAGGGCGGCGGCCAGGCGCGGCGAGGCCTGGATCGCGTCGCGCGCGTAGTTGGTCTCGGCGATGCGGGCCTGAACGCCGGCGGCGTCGAGCCCGAAGATGAAGATGTTGTCCGCACCGACATGGTCGCGGATCTCGATGTTGGCGCCGTCGAGCGTGCCGACCGTGAGCGCGCCGTTGAGCGCCAGCTTCATGTTGCCGGTGCCCGACGCCTCCATGCCCGCGGTCGAGATCTGCTCGGAGAGGTCGGCGGCCGGAATGATCGCCTCGGCGAGGCTCACCGAATAGTTCGGCAGGAACACCACCTTCAGGCGGTCGGCGACCTCGGGGTCGTCGTTGACGGCCTTGGCCACGTCCAGCGCCAGCTTGATGATCAGCTTGGCCTGGCTGTAGCTCGGGGCCGCCTTGCCGCCGAAGATCTTGACGCGGGGCGTCCAGTCCTTGTGGGGCTCGGCCTTGATCGCCTGGTAGAGCGCCACCGTCTCGATGACGTTGAGAAGCTGGCGCTTGTATTCGTGGATGCGCTTGATCTGCACGTCGAACAGCGCCGAGGGGTCGACGTCGATCCCGGTGCGCTCGGCGATGATCCCGGCCAGCGCCTGCTTGCGGCTGAAGCGGGCCGCCGCGTAGCGCTTCACGAAGGCCGGATCCTCGGCGAAGGCGTCGAGCCCGCGCAGCAGGCCGGGATCGTCGAGGACGCCGGGCCCGACCGCTTCCACCGCGAGGCGGGTCAGGCCGGGATTGGCGTTGTGCAGCCAGCGGCGGAAGGTGATGCCGTTGGTCTTGTTGACGATCTTGTCGCCGTCGAGCGCGTGCAGGTCGCGGAACACCGTCGAGCGCATCAGATCGGTGTGGAGCGCCGAGACGCCGTTCACCCGGCGCGCGCCGTGGAAGGCCAGGTGCCCCATCCGCACCCGGCGCCCCTGCGATTCGTCGATCAGCGAGACCGAGGCGAGGTGGGCGGCGTCGTGGCGGCCGTGGCGGCCCTGCTCCTCGAGGTGCATCCAGTTGATCAGGTAGATGATCTGCATGTGGCGCGGCAGCAGCCGCTCCATCAGCTCCACCGGCCAGGTCTCGAGCGCCTCCGGCAGCAGGGTGTGGTTGGTGTAGTTCAACGTGTTGGTCGTGACGTGCCAGGCATCGTCCCACTGCAGCCCGTGATCCTCCAGCAGGATGCGCATCAGCTCGGGCACGGCGATGGCCGGATGCGTGTCGTTGAGCTGGATCGCGGCGTGGTCGTGCAGCAAGCGGACGTCGCCGCGCTCGGCCACGTGCCGCCGGACGAGGTCCTGCAGCGAGGCGGAGGTGAAGAAGTATTCCTGGCGCAGGCGCAGCTCCTGGCCGGCGGTCGACGAGTCGCTCGGGTACAGCACCCGCGAGATCGCCTCGGCGCGCATCCGGTTGGAGACCGCGCCGACATGGTCGCCGCCGTTGAACTGCGCCAGATCGACCGGCGCCTCGCTTTCGGCCTTCCACAGGCGGAGCGTGTTCACGGTCTTTCCCCGCCAGCCGACGACGGGCACGTCGTGCGCCACCGCGAGCACCGTCTCGGCCGGATGCCAGTGCCGGCGGATCACGCCGTCCGAGACCGCCGCCATGGTGACGTGGCCGCCGAAGCCGATCGCGTAGGTCGCGTCCGGACGCACGAACTCCCAGGGGTTGCCCTCCGCGAGCCAGGTCTCGGGTGCCTCGCGCTGCCAGCCGTCCTCGAAGGTCTGGCGGAACAGGCCGTGGTCGTAGCGGATGCCGTAGCCGATCGCCGGGATGCCGATGCTCGCCATGCTCTCCATGAAGCAGGCGGCGAGGCGGCCGAGGCCGCCATTGCCCAGAGCCGCGTCGGGCTCGGCGCCCTCGACGGTGCCGAGGTCGACGCCCAGGCTCTGCAGGGCGGCACGCGTGGTCTCGACCAGGCCGAGATTGTTCATCGCGTCCGACAGGAGCCGGCCGATCAGGAATTCGAGGGAGAGATAGTAGACCCGCTTATTCGGTACCGACGGGTCTGCGGCCTGGCAGGCGTCGACGATCCGGTCGCGCAGCGCGAGGGCGGTGGCCGCGAACCAGTCGCGCTCCCGCGCCGTCTCGGCAGACTTGCCGATCGCGTAGGCGAGCTTGGCGCGGATCGCTTCGCGGAGGTCGGCGACGGCATCGCCCGAGGCGGGCTGCGCCGGCTTGTCCCACACCTGCGGTTCACGGAACGGCACGGTGCTCGTCCGATCCGGCGCGTCGGATCGCTCGTCGCCGGGTACGGGTGCCAAGATAGCGTCTTTCAGCACGTGCAATCCCCCATCGTCGGCCCCGGCGCGTCTTCGCGTCTCGGGAGCGCCGCTTGCGTTCGTCGGCGGCGATCGACCCCTGTCCCGGATCGACGATCCTGCGGTCGCTCACCGGTCTTGTCGAGGCGTCGCTGAGGCTCGATCCCGTCGATGGCGGCGATCTGATTCGCCTTTGTGTCCTTTCAGACACAAGCACCGTCGCACCGAAACCCGACAGGACTTTGTCACGCCGGTGTTGAACTCCGGGTGAACCGTACCCCCGTCGCCTCCCGCCGGCGAAAACGCTAAAGCCGAGCCTGTCAACTTCGGGGATATCGCTCATGGCCGGCACGGTCTGGTGGAAGCGCGGCACGGTCTACCAAGTCTATCCGCGCTCCTTCCAGGACACGGACGGCGACGGGATCGGCGACCTGCCCGGCATCACCGCCCGGCTCGAGCATCTCGCCTGGCTCGGGGTCGACGCGGTCTGGATCTCGCCGATCTACCCGTCGCCGATGACCGACTACGGCTACGATGTGGCCGACTATTGCGGGATCGACCCGCTGTTCGGCACGCTGGCCGACTTCGACGCCCTGGTCGCGGAAGCGCATCGGCGGCGGCTGAAGGTGATTCTCGACTTCGTGCCGAACCACAGCGCGATCACGCATCCCTGGTTCGCGGAAAGCCGCGCGTCGCGCACGAACCCGCGGCGCGACTGGTACATCTGGCGCGATCCGGCCCCGGATGGTGGGCCGCCGAACAACTGGCTCAGCAACTTCGGCGGACCGGCCTGGACCCTCGATCCGGCCACCGGGCAATACTACTACCACGCCTTCCTGAGGGAGCAGCCCGACCTGAACTGGCGCAACCCGGCGGTGCGGGCGGCGATGCACGACGCCCTCCGGTTCTGGCTCGAGCGCGGCGTCGACGGGTTCCGCGTCGACGTGATCTGGCACCTGATGAAGGATGCCGGATTTCGCGACAATCCGGCCAATCCCGACTTCTCGCCCGAGCAGCCGGAGATCAACCGCTTCGCCCAGGTCTACTCCGCCGACCGCCCCGAGGTGCTCGACGTCATCGCCGAGATGCGCGCGGTGCTGCGCCCCTACGGCGAGCGGGTGCTGATCGGCGAAATCTACCTGCCGATGGAGCGGCTGATGGCCTATTACGGCCCGGACCTCTCCGGCGCCGACATGCCGTTCAACTTCCAGCTGATCCAGACGCCGTGGAGCGCGGAGGCGGTGTCCGACCTCGTCGAGAACTACGAAGCCGCGCTGCCCGACGGCGGCTGGCCGAACTGGGTGCTCGGCAACCACGACCAGCCGCGCATCGCGGCCCGCGTCGGGGCGGACCAAGCGCGGATCGCGGCGATGCTGCTGCTGACGCTGCGCGGCACGCCGACGCTGTATTACGGCGACGAGATCGGCCTGGCCCACGTGCCGATCCCGGCCGACCGCGTCCGCGATCCGTGGGAGCGGAACGAGCCCGGACACGGCCGCGATCCCGAGCGGACGCCGATGCAGTGGGACGGCGAGGTCCATGCCGGCTTCTCGACGGTGGAACCGTGGCTGCCGCTCTCCGACGATGCGGCGGCCCGGAACGTCGACGCGCTCCGCGACGATCCGACCTCGATCCTCACCCTGTACCGGCGCCTCCTCGCGCTGCGGCGCGAGCACGCGGCGCTTTCGGTCGGCGCGTATCGCGGCATCGCGACCGAAGCGGCCGACGTGTTCGCCTATGAGCGGTTCGGCGATGACGGCGCGTTCCGCATCCTGCTGAACTTCGGCGGCGCCTCGCACACGCTGGCCCTGCCCGCCGACGAGACCTGGACGGTGCTTCTCTCGACCCGCGGGCATCGTGGCGGCGATGGCGCGGTCGCTTCCATCGCGCTCGGGCCGGACGAGGGGCTGATCCTGCAGAAGCGCTGAAACCGCGAACCTAAATGCCGCAGTTCAATGCGATGAACCGCGCATTAACGATCTGCCTGGCCTAGATTGTGCGTCGCAGCGGAAACCCGGCGGAGCACGAGGGCGTTGGCAATGTCGAGATCGGCTGCGGATGGAACGGTGCGCCAGGACCGATCCGCACGGCGCGGAAACCCATCGATGGTCGAGCCCCACGCGTACCACCCGGCCGCCGCGAACCTCGATCGGCCGATCCTGACGCCGTCGCACGCCCTGCCCGACCTTCGCACCGCACTCCAGCCCCGCATCCTCTACGCGACGCCGGAGATGGCCGATTTCGTGAAGACCGGCGGTCTCGGCGAGGTCGCCGGCGCGCTGCCGCGGGCGCTGCGCAAGCACTACGACGTCCGCGTCCTGATCCCCGGCTACCGGCAGGTGGTCGACGCGTTTCCAAACATGCCCGTCGTGGCGCGGCTCGACGGCTTCGCCGGCGTCCCGCCCTGCGACCTCGGCCTCGTCGAGACCGGCGACGGACTACGCATCTACGTCCTGCTCAGCCCCGGCCTCTACGAGCGCGACGGGACCCCCTACGGCAACGCCGACGGCGACTTCCCCGACAACGACCTGCGCTTCGCCCGGCTGAGCCTCGCCGCCGCCGAGATCGCGCAGGGCGCCGACCCGGCCTGGGCGGCCGATCTCCTCCACCTCAACGATTGGCAGTCGGCCCTCGCCCCGGCCTATCTCGCCTGGCGCCGGATCCGCGTGCCGAGCGTGCTGACGATCCACAACCTCGCCTACCAGGGCCTGTTCCCGCGCGAGACGATGGCGCGCCTCGGCATGCCCGAGGACGCCTTCGACATGAACGGCGTCGAGTTCTACGGGCAGCTCTCGTTCCTCAAGGCCGGCCTGTACTACGCCACCCACGTCACCACCGTGAGCGAGACCTACGCCCGCGAGATCCTGACGCCGGATTCGGGCTGCGGCCTCGACGGGCTGCTGCGCACGCGCGCGGCGCAGGGGCGGCTCGCCGGCATCCTCAACGGCATCGACGAGAGCTGGGACCCGCGCACCGATCCGCACCTCGCGACGCGGTTCGAGGCCGACGACTGGAAGGGCAAGCGCGCCAACGCGGAATCGGTGCGGCGCCAGTTCGGGCTCGCGGTCTCGCGCGGGCCGCTCTTCGCCATCGTCTCGCGGCTCGTGCACCAGAAGGGCATCGACCTCTCGATCCAGGCGGCCGAGACCATCGTCGCGGAGGGCGGGCAGCTCGTGGCCATCGGCCAGGGCGAGGCGCGGTTCGAGGATGCGCTGCGCGGCCTCGCCCGGCGGCACCCCGATTCGGTCGGCGTCCATGTCGGGTTCGAGGAGCGCGACGCGCGGCGGATGTTCGCCGGAAGCGACTTCCTGCTGATGCCGTCGCGTTTCGAGCCGTGCGGCCTCGCGCAGATGTACGCCCAGCGCTTCGGCTCGCTGCCGATCGTGCGCCGCACGGGCGGCCTCGCCGACACGGTCGAGGACGGCGTCACCGGCTTCACCTTCGCCGACACCTCGTCGAAGGGCTTCACCGGGGCCGTCCGCCGGGCGCTCGACACCTTCGGCCAGAAGAAGCGCCTGAACGCCATGCGCCGCACGGCGATGTCGCGCACCTTCGGCTGGGACGATGCCGCGGCCAATTACGGCACCCTCTACGGCCGCGCCTTCGGCAACGGCGCCGCCCTGCGCTGGCGCGCGGCCTGACCGGAGCCGCCGCTCACAAAGCCACGATCGGGACCACGACGAGGCCGAGGGCCGCGACGGCGACCGCCGCGTAGCGGACGAGGCATCGGGGGGGCGCGACGCCCGCCTCGGCATCGGGCCTCAGGACCAGCGCGAAGATCGGCAGGATGGGCAGCAGGTAGCGTCCCTGGGGCCCGTCGATGCGCGGATCGCCGACATTGGTCCAGCTAAGATACTGCGAGATCAGGACGAGCCATAGGGCGAGCGCCGCGGCGAGCACCAGCAGCGCGAGGGTGGCGCCGCTTCCGGGGGCTCGCCCGGTGCCGGCCAGGGCCGCCGCGAGGGCGAAGATCCACAGCGCGTGCAGCACTGCCGGAAGGTGGCGGTCGTGCCAGCACAGGATGCCGACGACGCCCTCGGTCATCGTCGCGGCGTGCTTCACCGTCAGCAGGAAGCGCGCCGGCACGGTCAGGAAGCGCATCGGCTCCGCGATCAGCACCCGAAGCTGCGCCGCCGGGTCGGTGCCGTGGAAGGTGGCCGGACGGTCGCCGGGCCAGAGCGGGCCGGCCTCGTAGGGCGGCCGGGGAACCGGGGTCGCGATCGTCGCGGTGGCGTATGCGGTCCAGAGCACGGCCGGCAGGACGACCGCCACGACCGCAGCCAGGCGCGAAAGCAGGCCGGCGCCGATCCGGTGCCCGGTTCCGCGCGGGAGCGGCAGGAGCAGGATCAGCGCGATCGGAGCGTAGGGCGGCTTCGCCAGGAGGATCAGCGCGATCAGGATGGCGGCGCCGGCGAAGCGTCGCCGCGCCCGCGGGTCGTCCGGCTCATGGGTGAGCAGCGCGACGGCCAGGATCGCGACGGCGACGATCAGCCCGTCCTGGTTGAACGAGGCGGCGAGCGACAGGGTCATCGGCAACGCGAGGAGGGCGAACAGCCAGGCCCGGCCGCGGCGTGCCACCGCGAGGGCGCAGAGGCCGATCAGCGCGTAGGCCGCCACGTCGAACAGGCGCCCGAGCCGGGCGGTGGCCCGGGCCGACAGGTCGAGGGCATGACCGATCCCAAGGCCGGCGGCCGACGGCAGGTAGAAGACGGGGAAATAGGTGGCGATCGTGTAGAGCGGCGCGAAGGCGCCGGTCCGGCGCCAAGGGCCGGTGCCGACGGCAGGATCGACGGGCGGCGCCGCGATCTTGGCGTTGTCCGGCATGCGGGTGCGCGCCAGCTCTTCCCAGACGGGATCGACCCGGACGCCCGCCGCCATCGCGGATCGCCCGTCGGGGCCGACGATGGTCTCGCGATGCCCGACGATCTGCCCGTCGACGAGGCTCGCCGCGCGCATGAGGTGGGCGGGCTCGTCCGCCACCTCGCCGAGGGGGATCGCCAGCGCCAGCACCAGGCAAAGCGGCATCGCCAGGAGCAGGAACGCACCGAGCCAGAGACGGAGGTCGTCGGCTGCGCGGCCGGAAACCGAGCCGAGGGTCATCGCTCGGCGCCCTCGAACGGCCCGAGCGCGCTGCGCAGCCTCATCGTCAGGCCGAGGGTCGCCGCGATCCCGATCCCGAGGAGGATCGGCGAAAGCCATGCCGTTCCGCCAGTCGCGGCCAGGACGCCGCTGCGCCCGGCCGCGCCCGTGAGGACGCAGACGAAGAGGCCGGGCAAGGCTGCGAGCGTGCCGATGGCGTAGGCACCCGCGTGCACGGTGGTGAGGCTCAGGGCGAAGCTCGTCGGCGCGAACGGCAGGATCGGCGACAGGCGGATCAGGCCGACCGCCTTCCAGCCGTCGGCAACGATCATCCGGTCGATGGCAGCCAGCCGGCGGCCGCCCGAAACCCAGCCCGCGAGGTGCGGGCGGAGCCACGACCGGCCGATGGCGAAGCTCGCGCCCGCGCCGAGCAGCGTCCCCGCCGTCGCGAGGGCGAAACCGAGGCCGGGCCCGTAGAGCGCGCCCGCCGCGACGCCGATGAGGGAGGCCGGCAGGATCCCGACGGTGGCGACGAGGGTCTGCGCGAGGACGAGGCAGGCCCATCCGGCCACGCCGAAGGCCGCACCGGCGCTCATCGCTGCGTGGAGCAGGTCGAGGATCGTTCCGGGGAAGACCGCTCCGAGCACGATCGGGACCGCGATCGCGGCCAGCAGCACCCCGCCCGCCAGGACGAGGCGGGTGCGTGCGGCGTTCATCGCCGCGGCGTCCCGGTGGGGGCGAAGAGCGGTTCCCGGCGGATCCCGAGGCGGTGCAGGCGGTAGGCGAAGGCCGTCCGCAGCACGCCGAAGCCGTAGACGACGCTGCGGCGGAAATTGATCGACGAGGCTTCGGGGAAGTACCGCGTCGGGCAGGAGATCTCGCCGATCCGGAACTCGGCCTGCATCGCCAGGGCGAGCATCTGGTTGTCGAACACGAAGTCCTCCGAGCAGCGGTCGAGGGGGATCGTCTCGATCACCGTGCGGCTCCAGGCGCGGTAGCCGGAGTGATATTCCGAGAGCTTCTGGCCCATGAGGAGGTTCTGCAGCAGCGTCAGCACGCGGTTGGCGACGTACTTGTACCGCGGCATGCCCCCGACGAGGGCGCCCTTGCCGAGGATGCGGGAGGCGAGGACCGCATCGTACTCGCCCGAGACGATCATCGAGGCCATCGCGGTGACCAGGCGCGGCGCGTACTGGTAGTCGGGGTGGAGCATGACGACGATGTCGGCGCCCCGCGCCAGCGCCGCCTCGTAGCAGGTCTTCTGGTTGCCGCCGTAGCCGCGGTTGCGCTCGTGCCGGATGGTGTGGATGCCGAGGCCCTCGGCGATAAGGGCGGTCCGGTCGCGGCTCGCGTCGTCGATCAGGATGATGTCGTCGACGATGTCCTTGGGGATGTCGTCGAACGTCTTCTGAAGGGTCGCGGCCGCGTTGTAGGCCGGGAGGACGACGGCGATCTTCTGTCCGTGAAGCATGGATCCTGCTGACGTCGGCGCGCTTCGGGACGGTCCGTCGCGCTTGTGGTCGGGTCAATCGGCGCGGCGCAGCCGCGCGAGAAGGGCGGGAACGGCGCCGCCGAGCAGCGCCGCCGCGTGGACGACCTGCCCGGCCTCACGCAGGGACCGGCGACGCAGCGCCAGGGCGAGGCGCAACGGGATCTGGACCGCGAAGGTCGCCGCCAGCAGGGCGAGGGCGGTCGCCGCACCCTGGTGCTTGGCCGCATAGAGGATGCGGCTGCGCTGGATGTAGAACAGGCGCCGCGCCCTCACCTGCCGGGTCGTCCCCTGGCCGTCGTGCCGGACCGTCGCCTCGGCGACGTGGCGCACCGTGAAGCCCGCATCCCAGGCGCGGGCGCAGAGATCGACATCCTCGTAATAGACGTGGAAGCGCTCGTCGAAGCCGCCGAGCCGTTCGAACAGCGACCGGCGGATCAGCAGGAAGGCGCCCATCACCTGGTCGACCGGACCGGACGCGGCATGGTCCCACTCCGTCATGAAATGCGTCGGCACCCGGCTCGGCATCACCCGGTCGAGATGAAGCTCCTGGCCGATCAGGCTGCCCGCGGTCGGGCGCCTTGCGCACATCCGCTGCACACGGCCGGCTTCGTCGACGAGCTGTGCGCCGACGATGCCGACCGTCGGATCGGCGTCGAGCGCCGCCAGCGCCAGACGCAGCGCATCCGGCCCGACCTCGGTGTCGGGGTTGAGGAACAGGATCGCCGGCGCCCGGCCGACCGCCGCGCCCTGGTTGCAGGCGCGCCCGAACCCGGCATTGTCGGCGTTCCCGATCACGGTGAGGCGCAGGTCCGGCCGCTCCAGGCCGTCGGCGGAGCCGTCGGTCGAGGCGTTGTCGACCACGACCACGTCCGTGGCGGGATCGTCGCCGGCGGCGGCCAGGCTGGCGAGGCAGGCGCGCACCAGGGCGCCGCCGTTCCAGTTGACGATCACGACGTCGATCGCAGGCCGTCGATCGGTGCGGGGCGTCGTCATGGCGCGTCGAAGGGGCGGCCGAGGCGGCCGCGGAGACCATCGAGCACCGCCCCGGCCAGCCGCCGCAGCACCGCCGGGCGGTAGCCGCTGTCGCGCCAGTACAAGAGGGTCTGCACCGGGAGGTAGGCGACCTGGCGCAACTTCCACGGCAGCGGGATGTGCCGCAGGCGCCAGCCGTAGACGGAGTTGCGCAGGTAGGTCGCCATGCGGAACAGCGGCTGGCGCGGCGTCTCGATGCCGAGCGCGCGGATCGTGCCGCCGCCGACGCGGTGGCCGATCGCGGCGTCCTGCGCCATCCAGCAGCCGTAGCCCACATCCCAGGCGCGAAAGCACCATTCGAGCTCGACGCCGTCGATGAAGTAGTCCGCCCGGAACGGCCCCACGGCGCGGAACGCCGCCACGTCGACGAGCGAGCCCGAGGTCGCGAGGAATTCCACCGGCACCAGCGTGCCGACGGCCGCCTGCCGGGGCCGGCGCCGAAACCGCGGCGGCTTGGCCTCGGCGTTTGCGCGGCCCGGTACCGGTCCGATCACCGCGCAGGGCCGATTCTCCGCACGGAGCCGCGTGCGGGCATCGGCGAGCGCGCCGATCATCTCCGGCCCGACCTGCGCATCCTGGTCGAGCAGGAGGACGCCGTCCGCGCCGACCCGCGCCGCGGCCTCGACGACGCCGTTGAGGGCGGCGGCGATGCCGACGTTGCTCCCGGCCGACAGCAAGCGCACGCCGGCCGCCTCGAGCTTCATCCGATTTACGGGGCCGAGGCCGCCATTGTCGAAGGCGAGGACCGGATGCCGGCTGCCGGCATAGCGTCGGACGATGTCGTCGACCTGGTCTCGGCTCGGGTGGAACAGGGTCAGGCCGATGGCCAGCATCACGCATATCCAGGACAGGCCGCGGCCGGCCTGCGGCCCGAGCCGATAACGGAAACGCACGCCCGAGGCGAGGCCCGGGCCGAGGCTCGGGCCCAGGCCCAGGTATAGGTGCGATCAGCGCTGGCCGAAGGTCGGATCCTTGAACAGGTCCTTGTGCTCGCGGGGCTGCGAGCGCCAGTACTGCTTGGGCGCGCGCACCGTCTCGCCGAGCGCGGCCGCCGCGTGCCAGGGCCAGCGCGGATCGTAGAGCAGGGCGCGCGCGAGCGAGATCGCGTCCGCCCGGCCCTCGGCGAGGATCGCCTCGGCCTGGTCCGCTTCGGTGATCAGCCCGACGGCGATGGTGGCGAGCCCGGTCTCGGCCTTGATCCGCTCGGCATAGGGCACCTGGTAGCCAGGCCCGAGCTTGATCGCCTGCTTCGGCGAGACGCCGCCGGTCGAGACGTGGATCGCGGGGGCGCCGGCGCGCTTCAGGCGCTGGCCGAGCTCCACGGTCTCCTCGAGGTCCCAGCCGTCCTCGACCCAGTCGGTCGCCGAGACCCGCATCCACACCGGGTGGCCTGCGGGCACCACCGCCCGCACCGCCTCGAACAGCTCGAGCGGGAACCGCATCCGGTTCTCGAGGCTGCCGCCGTAGGCGTCGGTGCGCTGGTTGGCCAACGGCGAGAGGAACTGGTGCAGCAGGTAGCCGTGGGCGCCGTGCAGCTCGAACGCCTCGATCCCGAGGCGCACCGCGCGCTTGGCGGTCGCGACGAATTCGTCGCGGATGCGCTTGAGGTCCGCGCCGTCGAGGGCGTGCGGGGCCATCTCGCCGTCGCCGTGTGCCAGGGCGGACGGGGCTTCGGTGCGCCAGCCGTAGGGATGATCCGGCGCGATCTGCTGGCCGCCGTCCCAGGGCGCCCGGCTCGACGCCTTGCGGCCGGCATGGGCGATCTGGATGCAGACCGGGATCGGCGCGTACTCGCGGATCGCCGCCAGAACCCGACCGAGCGCGCGCTCGCAGCCGTCGGAGTACAGCCCAAGGTCCCACGCGGTGATCCGCGCCTCGGGCGACACCGCCGTCGCCTCCAGCGTCAGCAGCCCGGCGCCCGACATCGCGAGCTGGCCGAGATGCATCATGTGCCAGTCGGTCGCCTCGCCGTCGCGGGCCGAGTACTGGCACATCGGCGCGATCAGGATGCGGTTCTCCAGCGTCAGGTCGTCGAGCGTCAGCGGTTCGAACAGGCGGGCGGTCATCGGCAACTCCGGGTTGCGGGGGCATCGGCTGTGTGCCGCACTCTCGGGACGGACGCCAGCTCGCCGCCTCATGCCGGCCCTTCGCGCCGTAGCAGGGGGCGGCTCACCCCTCCCCGATCCCGCGGGCCTTCAGGCTCTCGCCGATCTCGTCGAGCACGCCGGCATCGTCGATGGTCGCCGGCATGGTCCAGGGCTCGTGGTCGGCGATGCGCTTCATCGTGGCGCGCAGGATCTTGCCCGAGCGCGTCTTCGGCAGCCGCTGGACCGTCAGCGCCAGCTTGAACGCGGCCACGGGCCCGATCTCGTCGCGGACCTTGGCGACGAGCTCACGCTCGATCTCCGCCGGATCGCGCGCGACCTGGGCCTTGAGCACGACGAAGCCGCAGGGCGCCTCGCCCTTGAGCGCGTCGCGGATGCCGATGACGGCGCATTCGGCGACGTCGGGGTGGGCGGAGAGCACCGCCTCCATCCCGCCGGTGGAGAGGCGGTGGCCGGCGACGTTGATGATGTCGTCGGTCCGCCCGAGCACGGTGATGTAGCCGTCGGCGTCGATCACGCCCGCGTCCGAGGTGTCGTACCAGCCCGGGAAGGTCTCAAGGTAGCTCGTGCGCATCCGGGCGTCGGAGCCCCACAGGGTCGGCAGGCAGCCCGGCGGCAGCGGCAGGCGGATCGCGATGGTGCCCATCGTGCCGGCGGGCACCGGCTTGCCGCCCTCGTCGAGCACCTGCACGTCGTAGCCCGGCATCGGCACGCAGGTGCTGCCGTGCTTGACCGGCAGCATCCCGAGGCCGACCGGGTTGCCGGCGATCGGCCAGCCGGTCTCGGTCTGCCACCAATGGTCGATGACGGGCCGGTCGAGCACCCGCTCGGCCCAGGCGACCGAATCCGGGTCGGCGCGCTCGCCGGCCAGGAACAGGGTGCGGAAGCGAGAGAGGTCGTGGCCGGCGACGTAAGTGCCCTTCGGGTCTTCCTTCTTGATCGCCCGCAGCGCGGTCGGCGCGGTGAACAGGCAGACGGTCCCCGTCTCGGCGACGACCCGCCAGAACGCGCCGGGATCGGGGGTGCCGACCGGCTTGCCTTCGTAGAGCACCGTGGTGCAGCCGTGCAGGAGCGGCGCGTAGACGATGTAGGAATGCCCGACCACCCAGCCGATGTCGGAGGCGCAGAAGTAGGTCTCGCCGGGCTGGACGCCGTAGAGGTTCGGCATCGACCAGGCCAGCGCCACGAGGTAGCCGCCGGTGTCGCGCACCACGCCCTTGGGCTTGCCCGTCGTGCCGGAGGTGTAGAGCACGTAGAGCGGGTCGGTCGCCGTCACCGCGACGCAGTCCGTCGACCGTCCCGAGGCCGCGGCGACCGCCTCGGCCCAGTCGCGGTCGCGCCCCTCGACGAGGCTCGCGGCCGCTTGCGGACGCTGGAGGATCAGGCAGGCGGCGGGCTTGTGCTTGGCCGCGGCGAGCGCCGCGTCGAGCAGCGGCTTGTAGGCGACCAACCGGCTAGGCTCGATGCCGCAGGAAGCGGCGAGCACCACCTTCGGCGCCGCGTCCTCGATCCGGACGGCGAGCTCGTTGGCGGCGAACCCGCCGAACACCACCGAATGCACCGCGCCGATCCGGGCGCAGGCCAGCATGCCGAACAGGGCTTCGGGCACCATCGGCATGTAGAGGATCACCCGGTCGCCGCGCACCACTCCGAGGTCGCCGAGTACCGCCGCCAGGGCGGAGACCTCGCGGAGCAGCTCCGCGTAGGTGATCGCGCGCTTGGTCCCGGTCACCGGCGAATCGTACCGGATCGCGACCTGGTCGGCCCGGCCGGCCGCGACGTGGCGGTCGACCGCGTTCCAGCAGGCGTTCAGCGATCCGTCCGGGAACCAGCGGCCGTAGGGGCCGGAGGCGGCGTCGAAGGCCCGCGTCGGCCGGGTCGCCCAATCGATCGCCCGCGCCGCGTCGAGCCAGAACCCCTCGGGATCGCGCATCGCGGTGGCGTGCACGTCGGCATAGCGCGACGGCGCATCGGCGGAGGGGTCGGTCGGCATGGCGGCTCCTCGGGGCGACCTCTTCACGGGGCGCCTTACGGGGCGAGCCTAGCAGACTCGCGCTCGCCGCAGGATCGGCGGACCGCACAAAAAAGCCGCGCCGTCAGGGACGGCGCGGCGGACCTCGGTGCCGTGCTGGGGATCAGGCGCGTCAGTGCAGCGTGTCGACGTCGGCCTGCAACCGGTTGATCTCGTCCTTCAGGAGAAGCTTTCGCCGCTTCAGCTCCGCGATGCGAAGGTCGTCCTCGGACGGCCTCAGCGTCGCCTGGTGGATTTCCCGTTCGAGGGCTTCGTGCTTCCGGGTGAGCTGGCTCAGATGCGTCTGCAGCGACATGAGTCGTGTCTCCTGTCATCGTTCCGACCGGTCGAATCTCGCACATGTCGAGCCGGCTGTCGAAGGCAATCCTCAGCCTATGCCTCACGAATGCTTGCCGCTCGGGCGTGCCTGACGCATGCTCGCTCCAGGCACGCGGCGGGTTTCGAAGGCGACGATGACGGTTGAGTTGGTCCCGGATGAGCAGTCCGAACTGGACGTCGAGCTGGCGCGGCTGAGGCAGGAGCACCGCGACCTCGACGACGCCATCGACGCCCTCGAGCGCAACGTCGCCGGCGATCAGCTGCAGATCCAGCGGCTGAAGAAGCGCAAGCTCACGCTGCGCGACCGGATCGCCTTCGTCGAGGACCAGATCACCCCCGACATCATCGCCTGATGCCGGTGGATGCCGCCGCGCCTCGCCTTGCCGCGTCGGGCCCGCGCCTGTAAGCGGCGAGCTTGCCAGCGGCGGATTCAGGCTCACGGGCTTCCTTCGCGCAGAGAATGGGTTTGACGCGGATGGTGCCGGCGCCTGCGGTCGCGATCATCATGGGCAGCCAGTCCGACTGGGCGACCATGCGGCACGCCGCCGAGACGCTCGACGCGCTCGGCGTCGCCCATGACGCGCGCATCGTCTCGGCGCATCGCACGCCGGACCGGCTGGTGGCCTTCGCCAAGGGCGCGAAGGCGGCCGGCTTCCAGGTGGTGATCGCGGGCGCCGGCGGTGCCGCGCACCTGCCCGGCATGGCCGCCGCGATGACGAGCCTTCCGGTCTTCGGCGTGCCGGTTGAATCCAAGGCGCTGTCAGGACAGGACAGCCTGCTCTCGATCGTGCAGATGCCGGCCGGCATTCCGGTGGGGACGCTGGCGATCGGCCGGGCCGGCGCGATCAACGCCGCGCTCCTGGCGGCCGCCGTGCTCGCGCTGTCCGATGCCGACCTCGCCGCCCGCCTCGATGCGTGGCGCGCGGCCCAGACCGCATCCGTCGCCGAACGGCCGGAGACCGAGACCCCGTGACCACGAAGACCATCGCGCCCGGCAGCACCCTCGGCATCGTCGGGGGCGGCCAACTCGGCCGCATGATCGCGCTCGCGGCGGCGAATCTCGGCCTCAAGGTCCACGTCTACTGCCCCGACGCCGACAGCCCGGCCTTCGACGTCGCGGCCGCGACCACCTGCGCGGCCTACGACGACTCCGAGGCGCTGGCGCGGTTCGCGCGAAGCGTCGACGTGGTCACCTACGAGTTCGAGAACATCCCGCGCGAGACCGCCGACCTGCTGGCGGCGCACGCGCCGCTTCACCCGAGCGCCTCGGCGCTGGCGACAACGCAGGACCGGCTGTCGGAGAAGGACTTCATCAACCGCCTCGGCATCCCGACGGCGCCGTTCCGCGCCGTCGACACGCCGGACGACTTCGCCCGTGCGCTCGACGCCATCGGCCGCCCGGCGGTGCTGAAGACCCGCCGGTTCGGCTACGACGGCAAGGGCCAGCGCATCATCCGGACGGAGGCCGAATCGGATCGCAACGCGATCTTCGCCGAGTTCGGCGGCGCGGCGCTGATCCTCGAAGGCTTCGTCGCGTTCGAGCGCGAGGTCTCGGTGGTGGCCGCGCGCTCGGCCGACGGAAGCTTCGCCGCCTTCGACCTGTGCGAGAACGAGCACCGCAACCACATCCTGGCCGTCACCCGCGCGCCGGCGCCGGGGATCGCGCCGGAGACGGCGCAGGCCGCCTTCGCCATCGCCAGGACGATCGCCGACGCCCTCGACTACGTCGGGGTGCTCGCCGTCGAGATGTTCCTGGTGCGCGAGGCCGACGGCGGCGAGCGGCTCGTCGTCAACGAGATCGCGCCGCGGGTGCACAATTCCGGGCACTGGACGATCGAGGGCGCCGCGACCTCGCAGTTCGCCCAGCACGTGCGCGCGGTCTGCGGCTGGCCGCTCGGCGATCCGTCCCGCCCCGGCGGACTGCGCGCCGAGATGCGCAACCTCATCGGTGACGAGGTTTCGGGCTGGCGGTCGCTGCTGGCCGAGCCCGGCGCGCATCTGCATCTCTACGGCAAGGGCGAAGCCCGGCCCGGCCGCAAGATGGGCCACGTCACCCGCCTCGAGCCCTGAAATCCGATGCATCCGCACAACAGCGGATGCTTCGCGTGCGCTCTGCTCCCAAGATCGCAAGGTCTTTTCCAGTCGAGCCATATGTTCGCCACATCGGCCCGCATCAACGGGTCCGTCGCCCGTGCTTAAGCGGGCGTTCACCGCGATGCGCGAACGTGCCGGAGCCTACGCGACCGGATCGGACCGGTTCCGTGTCGGCCGCGCCGCTCGGGGTGCGTGGATCAAGGTTCGGGCGTGCTGCAGACTTGAGCACCGTGCCGAGGGGAATGGGGCGATGACGTCAGACAGCGTGCGGTTTCAACGGTCGGCCCTGCTCGGCCTCGCTGCGCTCGCGAGCGTGGCGCTCGCCGGCTGCGAGACCGTGGGGAGCGCTGCCGGCCCGCGGCAATTCGCGGTGCTCGAGGCGGACACCACGGGCGCGACCAACGTCAACATCGCCTCGCTGACCGAGGTGGTGCAGCGCAACCCGAACGACGCCGCCGCCTACAACACCCGCGGCGCGGCCTATGCCCGCGCGGGCCAGTTCAACGACGCGATCGGCGACTTCACCAAGGCGGTGCAGATCGACCCGAATTCCGGCTCGGCCTACAACAACCGCGCGCTGGCCTATCGCCAGACCGGCCGCAACGACGCGGCGCTGCAGGACTTCACCAAGGCGATCGCCTCCGACCCGAATTACGGCCCCGCCTATATCGGCCGCGCCAACGTGCTGCGGGCGCAGGGCGACCTCGACGGCGCGATGAGCGACCTCAACGTGGCGATCCGTCTGATGCCCGAATCGGCCGAGGCGTATCATGCCCGCGGCCTGGTCCGGCAGAAGCAGGGCCAGAACACCGCCGCCATTGGCGACTTCGACGCCGCGATCGACCGCAATCCCTTCGTCAGCGCGCCCTACGCCGCCCGCGGCCAGAGCCTGATCGCCACGAACCAGTACGACAAGGCGATCGAGGACTACAACGCGGCCCTCAACGTGAACAACAAGGACGCGACCTCCTGGGCCTATCGCGGCCTCGCCTACGAGAAGTCGAACCGCAAGAAGGAAGCGATGGAGAACTACCAGCGCGCCTCCACCATCGACCCGAGCAACCCGATCGCCCGCCAGGGCCTCGGCCGGGTTCAGGGCGGCGTCGGCTCGCTGTTCAACTGAAGCCCGGGGTTTGCTCGAACGAAGAACGCCGCGCGAGAGCGCGGCGTTCTTCGTTTCGGATCGCGATGACTACCACCGCGCGAACAGCCGAGACAACCAAGACCGTAGGGTGAAAGCGACAGGAAACTGACGACCTTTGCCGCCATCGGGCCGAGGAACACCTATGGCGCCGGCGCTCGAAACCTGTCACACTTCGTCGGATGCCGTACTTCTACTGTCATCTACGTGGCCCGAGCGGTTATGAACGCGACGAGATCGAGCTGGAATTCGCCGACCTCGATGCGGCGTATCTGGAGGTCTGCCGCGCCATCCTCGACATGGCGGCGGAGCTGGCACGGTCCGGCCACGACCCGATGCCCTACGCCTTCGAGATCACGGATAACGACGGCCTCCTGCTCATGGACGTCCCGTTCCGCGAGATGCTGAGCAAGGGTCTCCGAAGCAGGCGTCGGCTTCTTCCCGTCTCGTCGGCTACGCAGCGCCGCGAGATGGTGCGGGCGGTGCATCTGCGCGCAGCCGTCTCCGACTCGATCGATCGCCTGAGCCAGACGATCCGCATGTCCCAGCTGATCGTCGCCCGGTCGCGCGCGAGCGGCGCGGCCGATCCATGGGGCGCCTCGCCGCGATCGGGTGCCGTCGCCTCTTAGGTCATGTCACGCCGAGCGCAGGGCGGCGATGCCGTCGGCCAGCGCGTCCACCTGCGCCGCGTCGTGCGCCGCCGAGAACGCCACCCGCAGCCGCGCGGTGCCGGCCGGGACGGTCGGCGGCCGGATCGCCACCACGAGGAAGCCCTGCGCTTCGAGGGCGGCCGAGCGCGCGAGCGCGGCCTGCGCCTCGCCGACCATCACCGGCACCACGGCGCTTTCGGCCTCCGGCAATCCGAGCCGCGCGGTGAAGCGGCGGGCGAGCGCCAGGGGCTTGGCACCCCGCTCCGGCTCCGCCTCCAGGATCGCCAGCGCTTCGAGGGCGGCGGCCGCGGAGGCCGGCGGCAGCCCGGTGGTGTAGACGAAGCTGCGGGCGCGGCTGGTGAGCAGGTCGATCACCGCCTGCGACGCGCAGAGATAACCGCCGTAGGAGCCGAGCGACTTCGACAGGGTGCCCATCTCCAGCGGCGCCCGCGGGCCGCCTTCGACGACGCCGAGCCCGTGCGCGTCGTCCACCAGCGTCCAGGCGTCGTGGGCGTCGCCGAGCCCGAGGATGTCGCCGAGCGGCGCGCGGTCGCCGTCCATGCTGAACACCCGCTCGGTCAGGATCATCGCCCGGCGATGCTGCGCGCGATGCGCCGAAAGCAGGCGGCCGAGGTCGGCGACGTCGTTGTGCCGGAACGTCAGGATCGTCGCGCCCGAGATCCGCGCACCGCCCCACATGCAGGCATGGGCGAGCGCGTCGACGAGGATGAGGTCGCCCGCACCGACCAGCGCCGGGGTGATCCCGAGGTTGGCGAGGTAGCCGCTGCCGAACACCAGCGCCGCCTCGGTGCCCTTGTGCGCGGCGAGCCGCGCTTCGAGCGCGGTCAGCAGCGGATGGTTGCCGGTCACCAGCCGCGACCCGCCGGAGCCGGCGCCGTAGGCGGCGACGGCAGCTTGCGCGGCCGCGATCACCCGCGGGTCGTGGCTCAGGCCGAGATAATCGTTGCAGGAGAACGAGACGAGCCGGCGCGCGCCGCGCTCGGCCATCGCGTCGGCGGCGCGGATCGTCGGCACCAGGCGGCGGCGGAGAGCGGCGGCATCCAGGCCGGAAAGCTTGTCGCGGGCGAAGGATTCGAGGCTCGACATCGGGCCTCAAAGCCCCGCGGCGCCGGCCGGAGTCAAGTCCGGCGTCGCGCCCGGTTGACCGTCGCGCGGCATGCCCGCATCGATCTGCGGATGCCGACCGACGATCCGAGCGCCGCGCCCCTGTGGCGCCCCTACACGCAGATGAAGCATGCGGCGCCGCCGCTGGAAGCGGTGCGCACGCACGGCTCGCGCATCGTGCTCGCCGACGGGCGGGCGCTGGTCGACGGCATCGCCTCGTGGTGGACGGCGGTGCACGGCTACAACCATCCCCACATCGCCGCGGCCGTCTCCGAGCAGCTCGGCACCATGCCCCACGTGATGTTCGGCGGGCTGACGCACGCCCCGGCCGAGCGTCTGGCGCGCCGGCTCGCCGGCTTGCTGCCCGGCGACCTGAACCACGTGTTCTTCACCGATTCCGGCTCGGTCGCCGTCGAGGTCGCCTTGAAGATGGCGGTGCAGCTCTGGCTGAACCGCGGCGAGGCCGGCCGCACCCGCATCCTCGCGTTCCGCGGCGGCTACCACGGCGACACGGTCGGGGCGATGTCGGTCTGCGACCCCGAGGAGGGCATGCACCGCCGCTTCGGCGCCTTCCTGCCGAGCCAGCTCTTCTCCGACCTGCCGCGGACCGAGGCGGAGGCGGCCGCCCTCGACGGCATCCTCGCGCGCCACCGCACCGAGCTCGCCGCGGTGATCGTCGAGCCGCTGGTGCAGGGTGCGGGCGGCATGCGGATGCATCCGCCCGAGGTCTTGGCGACGATCGCGCGCCTCGCCCGCCGCCACGGCCTGCCGCTGATCGTCGACGAGATCTTCACCGGCTTCGGCCGCACCGGCACGCTGTTCGCCTGCGAGCAGGCCGGCATCGTGCCCGACATCCTGTGCCTGTCGAAGGCGCTGACCGGCGGCACGATGGCGCTCGCGGCCACGATCGCCACCGGCGAGGTGTTCTCCGCATTCTGGTCGGACGATCCCGGCGCCGCGCTGATGCACGGACCGACCTTCATGGCCAACCCGCTCGCCTGCGCGGCCGCCGATGCCAGCCTCGACCTGTTCGCGCGCGAGCCGCGGCTCGAGCAGGCCCGCGCGATCGGCACGCGCCTCGCGGAAGGGTTCGAACCGCTCCGTGGGCGGCCGGGCATCGCCGACATCCGCACGCTCGGCGCGATCGGCGTGGTGCAGTTCGCCGAGCCGCCCGACCTCGCGACGCTCAAGGCGCGGCTCGTGGAGCGCGGCGTCTGGGTGCGCCCGTTCGGCGACGTCGTCTACCTGACGCCGGCGCTGACCATCGGCCGGGACGACCTCGACCACCTGATCGAATCCGTCGTCTCGGTCGTCGGATCGGTCTCGATCTCGAGCTGATCGAGCGCTGTCGGCAACCCCGCCCGGCACTGCAACCGGAACGCCCCTCTGCCGTTGGACATCCAGGATGAGGGTGCGGCGGGGGGCGTGTCCCGGCGACGCTCCCGGACCGAAACGCTGGAGATGCATATCGTGACGAGCGAGCAGACGAGTCCCCAGGAAGACCGGCCCGTGATCCTCCTCGTCGAGGACGAGGCGCTGACCATCATGGATCTCGGCGACGTTCTCGAGGGTGGCGGCTACGAGACGGTGCAATGCGCATCGGCCGAGCGGGCGATGAGCATCCTTCAGGCGCGGCCGGACATCTGCGGCCTCGTCACCGACGTGGAGCTCTCGGGCAAGGCCAACGGCTTCGACCTCGCCAGCTCCGTCGCCGAGGCGCGGCCGAAGCTGCCGATCCTGATCGTCTCCGGCCGCGCCGCGCCCGACCCGGCCCGGATGCCGGCCGGCGCGCACTTCATCGCCCGCCCGTGCAGCGGCGAGGACATCCTCGACCAGCTCCGCCGCCTCATGCCCTGCTGAGGCCTCATGCCCTGCTGAGCAGGGGATCGCCGCCCCGACCGTCATCCCAGCTTCACACGCCCGAGGCACAGCCGGCCGCGAACGAGGCCGGTCCCGTTTCCGGGGCCGGATTTTCGGCGTGTTCGGTCGTGCAGCGCGGGGTATGGGATGTCAGCGGCGGACGAGATCCCGGCAGCCGCGCCGGTCATCGAGAACCCGGGGCTGCCCGTGAACGGCAAGGCGAAGAACCGGAAGGACGCGCGGCCCGCTCCCGACGCGGCGCGGATCAAGCGCAAGAGCCGCGACGCCTCGGCTGAGCGCCCCGGTGAGGTCCCGGCTCCGAGCCCCGAAACGGCGGCCGCGAAGCGGCCCGGATCGAAGCCACCGGGCGCCAAGAGCGTCGGCTGGGCGCTGGTCCAGGCGGCGCGCCTGCATCGTGCCCGCATCGGCGACCGGCTGGCGACGCTCGACCTGTTCGCCGGCCAGGAGCAGGTCGTGCAGGTGCTCGCGGCCTCCGGCACGATGACGATGGGCGACCTCGCCGCGACCTTGCGCGTGCGCCCGCCGACCGCATCGAAGACGATCTCGCGGCTCGCCGCCCTCGGCTTCGTCGAGCGGCGCGCGGAGGCCGGTGACGGGCGCATCGTGCGCGTGCGCCTCACCGAGGCGGGCCTCGCCAAGGCGGAGGCGATCGAGGGCATCTGGGACGCAGTCGAGGCGGAGCTGCTCGCCGGCCTCGACAACAAGGAGCGGCGACGCCTGCGCAAGCTCCTGCGCAAGGCCGCCAAGGGACTCGCCGAGGCCGGTGGGCTGACCGGGCACGAGACCGAGGCCGATGCGGAGATCGAGGCCGACGAGGACGAAGCCGACGCGCTCGCCCCGATCCCGGCGCACTGACACGGCACCGTTCGGAGCCGCTGCGCACGATGGCCGCGGGCGATACGCTGCGGGCACGCCCACGCCCCTCGCCGTCGCCGTCGTGATCGCCGCACGCCTTGCCGGACCCACCGTCGCCGGCGATGCGATGCCGAGGCGGGTCGGGGCCTGCGCGACGACGGTGATTCCCGTGATCGGGAGGCGCTTCGGCGCTCCGCTGAGGAGACCCAACAGCAAGGCCACCAACGACGGCACCGGCGTCGAGCTTGGAAACGGCGTCCACGGCGTGTCGAACGACTTCGACCCGGCGGTCGCGAACGCGAAGGTCGGCGACCCTAGGGAGACCTGCCCGGTCTCGATCCCGAAGGGCGACGACCGCGGCAAGGTCTTCACGACGACCAACCTGCGCACGAAGGATTTCCGGCCGCTCGGCGATTCCCGGCACCTGTGCGGCGGCGCCTGACCGGACCGCCGCGAGGGCAGGTCCGGCCCGGCGAGCTAGGTCCTGCCCGGCGACGGCGAGTCGCCTATCGCCCGAGCGGCTGGATGCTGTTGGCGATCGCCTTGAGCTGTGCCGCGTACTTCGTCTCGCCGGCGGGCGAGCCCCAGTAGGACAGCATGCCGACCTTGGTCTCCGACAGCACGATGACCGACAGGCTCACCTTGGTCGGGCCGTCCTTGTCGACGCCGTCCCAGCCGAGATCGACCACGTCGAAGCCGTTGATCTTGGCTTCGGACTTCTTCTGCGACTTCGGATCGATCTTCACACCGCTCTCGGCGAAGAACTTCACGCCTTCGACGATGGCGTTCTCGAGGTTCTTAAGGTTCTGCACCTCGAAAGCGACGTAGATCGACGTATCCGGGGACGTCGCCTGGGCACCCTTCTCGATTTCCTCGGGCGACCACGCGTTCGGGAGGTCGATCGTCACGATCGGCTTGGTGTCGGGCAGCTCGAACGGCTTCGCCGACGCGGTGGATGCTGGGTTTGCGAAAAGGAATCCAAGAACCGCCGTCGTCGCAATGATGTTTCTCAAGACAACCTCCCCCGTCGCCGATCGCGGCGCGCGCGAAGAGCCGTGGACGACGGTGCATCGAGAGTCGAGGGGCCTCGGAAAGGTCATGCACCGCCGAGATCGATCCGGCGCGGTCGGCGATCCGCAACCCTGGCACGAGTCCCGCATGGTGCATGGCGATCCATGCGTGCGCGCCCTCGCGGCGGGCGCCGAAACGACGGATCATCCCGAATGATATGACGGGCGGTTGACCCGGTGCCGTTTTCTTAGGCATCCAAGGGTCGTCGATCCCGCCAAGACCGGTCGCTTCAGGGAGTTGCGTTTGTCGATGTCACGGATCCGGACGTTCGCGGCCGCCGCTGGCCTTGCCCTGGCCTTCGGGATGGCGCCGGCCCAGGCGGCCAACGTCTTCCGCTTCGCCTTCCAGGGCGACATCAAGTCCCTCGATCCGTATTCGCTGAAGGAAAGCTTCACGATCGGCATGCACGCCGCGGTCTATGAGGCGCTGATCACCCGCGACAAGGATCTCAACCTCGCGCCCGGCCTCGCCGAATCGTGGGAGACGCCGGAGCCGACGCGCTGGCGCTTCCACCTGCGCAAGAACGTCAGCTTCCACGACGGCTCGCCCTTCACCGCCGACGACGTGCTGTTTTCCGCCGACCGGGTCCGGGCCGCCGGATCGAGCTTCACCACCAACATCCCGTCCGACGCCAAGTTCGTGAAGGTCGACGACCACACCGTCGACATGGTGCTGTCGAAGCCCAACCCGATCGCGGTCTACCAGTTCTCGACCTGGTACATCATGTCGAAGGCCTGGGCGGAGAAAAACAACGCCGTCGCGCCCTCGCCCGTGAGCGCGGCATCGCCGAGCTACGCCACCCTGCACGAGAACGGCACCGGCCCGTTCGTCATCACCGAGCACCAGCCCGGCGTCCGCACCATCTTCAAGAAGTTCCCCGGCTACTGGGGCAAGGTCGAGTCGAACCTCGACGAGGCGGTGTTCACCACGATCTCGAACGACGCCACCCGCGTCGCGGCCCTGCTCGGCGGCGAGGTCGACTGGATCGACCCGGTGCCGCTGCAGGATCAGCAGCGCGTCAACGCCAGCGGCAACGCCACGGTGATGACCGGGCCGGAGCTGCGCACGATCTTCCTCGGAATGGATCAGGTCCGCGACGAGCTCAAGGATTCGAGCGTCAAGGGCAAGAACCCGTTCAAGGACGTGCGCGTGCGCGAGGCGATGTACCTCGCCATCGACGAGGACACGATCGCCAAGCGCGTCATGCGCGGGCAGGCGACGCCGACCGCCCTGATGATCGCGCCCTCGCTCTACGCGCGCTCGGCCGAGTTCAAGCGCCCGGCGACGGACGCGAAGCGGGCCAAGGCCCTGCTCGCCGAGGCCGGCTACCCGGACGGCTTCACCGTCCCGATGGATTGCCCGAACGATCGCTACGTCAACGACGAGGCGATCTGCCAGGCGGTCGTGTCGATGTTGGCCCGCGTCGGCGTGAAGGTGAACCTCAACGCCCAGCCGAAGGCCAAGTACTTCGCCAAGGTGCTGGCGCCGAACTACGACACCGCGTTCTACCTGCTGGGCTGGACGCCGTCGTCGCAGGACAGCCACAACATCCTCTACGAGATGGTCGGCTGCCGGACCGATCCGAAGTCGAGCCGCGGCGGCTGGAACCTCGGCGGCTACTGCAACACCAAGCTCGACGCCATCGCCGACCAGGTCGAGGGCGAGACCGATCAGGCCAAGCGCGACGCCGAGATCAAGGAGGGCTTCGAGATCCTGCAGAAGGACTGGGCCGTCATCCCGCTGCACCAGCAGGCGCTGGCCTGGGGCGTCTCGAAGACGGTGACGCTGACGCAGCGGCCCGACAACCTCCTGCTGCTCTACTGGGTGTCGAAGAAGCCTTGATGCGCGGCGTGAACGGTTGACCCGATGCTCGCCTTCATCCTCCGCCGCCTGCTGCAATCGGTCGTGGTCCTGGCCGTCGTCGGGGTGATCGCGTTCTCGATGTTCCGCTTCGCCGGCGACCCGGTGAACCAGATCGTCGGCGTCGACACCCCGGTCTCGGAGCGGGCCGAGATCCGCAGGAACCTCGGGCTCGACGACTCCGTCGCGGTGCAGGCGGCGCGCTACGCCGCCAACGTGCTGCGAGGCGATTTCGGGATCTCGTACCAGTTCCGCCAGCCGGTCTCGCACCTGCTGGCGGAGCGGATGCCCGCGACCCTCGAGCTGGCGCTGTGCGCCACGATCTTCGCCCTCGTCGTCGGGATCCTGATGGGGGTCTACTGCGCGCTGCACCGCGAGACGGCGCTGGCCAAGCTCTTCCTGGCGATCTCGCTCGCCGGCGTCAGCCTGCCGACCTTCCTAATCGGCATCCTGCTGATCTTCCTGTTCTCGGTGACGCTCGGCTGGCTGCCGTCGTTCGGCCGCGGCGACACCGTGCGCCTCGGCTGGTGGACCACCGGCTTCCTCACGGTCTCGGGGCTCCGTGCCCTGATCCTGCCCTCGATCACCCTGGGGCTATTCCAGATGACGCTGATCATGCGGCTCGTCCGCGCCGAGATGCTGGAGGTGCTGCGCGCCGACTACATCCGCTTCGCCCGGGCGCGCGGCCTCACCACCCGCTCGATCCATTTCGGGCATGCGCTGAAGAACACCCTCGTCCCGGTCATCACCATCGCCGGGCTTCAGCTCGGCTCGGTGATCGCCTTCTCGATCATCACCGAGACGGTGTTCCAGTGGCCGGGCATGGGCCTGCTCTTCGTGCAGGCGGTGCAGAACGTCGACATCCCGATCATGGCCGCCTACCTGCTGCTGGTCGCGGCGATCTTCGTGGCGATCAACCTCGCGGTCGACGTGCTCTACACGATCGTCGACCCGCGCCTGCGGCTGGCGGGGCGCACCGCATGAGCGCCCTCGCCGCGACGTCCTCGCGCTGGGCGCGGTTCCTCGATTCCGACGTCTTCGCGAGCTTCCGCCGCTCGAAGCTGGCGATGGCGGCGCTCGCCGTCACGGTGCTGTTCTTCGCGCTCGCCATCGCCGCGCCGTGGATCTCGCCGCAGAATCCCTACGATCCGGCCGAGCTCGACCTGATCAACTCAAACCTGCCGCCGATCTGGTCGGCGGAGGGGCAGGCGCCGTTCCTGATCGGCACCGACGACCAGGGCCGCGACGTACTCTCGGCCGTCTTCTACGGCCTGCGCCTCTCGCTCGTCGTCGGCCTTCTCGGCGTGCTCGTCTCGGGAGGCCTCGGCCTCGCGCTCGGGCTGATCGCCGGCTACTTCGGCGGCCTCGTCGACACGGTCATCATGCGCGTCGCCGACGTGCAGCTGACCTTCCCGGCGATCCTGATCGCGCTGGTCGTCGACGGCGTGGCGAAGGCTGCGGCCGGCGGCGGCCTCGACACCAACGCGACCATCGGGCTGATCGTCGTCTCGATCGGGCTGTCATTCTGGGTGCAGTACGCCCGCACCGTCCGTTCCTCGGTGATGGTCGAGAAGAACAAGGACTACGTCCAGGCCGGGCGCCTGATCGGGCTGTCGTCGCCCGTGATCATGGTCCGCCATGTCCTGCCGAACGTGCTGGGACCGGTCTTCGTCATCGCGACGATCAACCTCGCGCTGGCGATCATCACCGAGGCGACGCTGTCGTTCCTCGGGACCGGCCTGCCCGAGACCATGCCGTCGCTGGGCACGCTGATCCGCACCGGCAACCGCTTCCTGTTCTCCGGCGAGTGGTGGATCGTCGCCTTCCCCGGCCTGGCGCTCGCCGGGCTGGTGCTGGCGATCAACCTGCTCGGCGACTGGCTGCGCGACGCGCTGAACCCGAAGCTGCAATGACAGAACCCGTCCTCTCCGTCCGCGACCTGCGCGTCGAGTTCGCGACGCGGCGCGGCATCCTGAAGGCGATCGACGGCGTGTCCTTCGACATCGCCCGCGGCGAGATCCTCGGCGTCGTCGGCGAATCCGGCGCCGGGAAATCGGTGACCGGCGCGGCGGTGATCGGCCTGATCGACCCGCCCGGCCGGATCAGCGGCGGCGAGATCCGGCTCGGCGGCGAACGCATCGACGACCTGCCGCCCGAGCGGCTGCGCCGCATCCGGGGCCGGCGCATCGGCATGATCTTCCAGGACCCGCTGACCAGCCTCAACCCGCTCTACCGCATCGGACGGCAGATCATCGAAACCGTGCAGACGCATACCGACCTCTCGGCCAGGGCCGCGCGGACGCGGGCGATCGACCTGCTCGCCGAGGTCGGCATCCCGGCGCCCGAGCGGCGGATCGACGGCTATCCGCACGAGTTCTCCGGCGGCATGCGCCAGCGCGTAGTGATCGCCCTCGCGCTGGCGGCCGAGCCTGAGCTGATCATCGCCGACGAGCCGACGACGGCGCTCGACGTCTCGGTGCAGGCGCAGATCATCACACTGCTCAAGCGCCTCGGGCGCGATCACGGCACCGCCGTGATGCTGATCACCCACGACATGGGCGTGATCGCCGAGGCGGCCGACCGGGTCGCGGTGATGTATTCCGGCCGCATCGCCGAGATCGGCCCGGTCCGTGCCGTGGTCGGCGACCCTCTGCATCCCTACGCCAAGGGCCTGATGGGCGCGATCCCGACCCTGACGCAGGAGACCGGGCGGCTGGCGCAGATCCCCGGTGCGATGCCGCGCCTGACCGCGATTCCCGCCGGCTGCGCCTTCAACCCGCGCTGCCCGAAGGTGTTCGACCGCTGCCGCGTCGAGCGCCCCGACCCGATCCCGGTGGGCGGGCACCGCGTCGCCTGCCACCTCTACGATCGCGCCGAGGTGGCGGCATGAGCGCGCCCGCGCCGTACGTCGAGGTCGAGGGCCTGCGACGGCTGTTCGACGTGTCGAAGCCGTGGCTCAACCGGATGATCGAGCGGCAGCCGAAGCAGTGGCTGAAGGCGGTCGACGGCGTCGCCTTCACGATCGAGCGCGGCGAGACCTTCGCCCTGGTCGGCGAATCCGGCTCCGGCAAGTCGACAGTCGCGCGCATGGTGGTCGGCCTCCTTCCGCCGAGCGCGGGCGACGTCCGCATCACCGGCGTCTCGATGACCGATCCGGCGCAGAATGCGGCCCGCCGCCGGCTGCGGCGACGCATCCAGATGGTGTTCCAGGATCCCTACGCGTCGATGAACCCGCGCTGGCGTGTCGGACGGATCGTCGCCGAGCCGATCCGGGCCTTCGACCTGATCCGGGGCGAGGCGGCGATCGCCGACCGCGTCGGGGAGCTGCTCACGCTGGTCGGCCTGCATCCCGACGACCGGGTGAAGTACCCGCACGCCTTCTCCGGCGGGCAGCGCCAGCGCATCGCCATCGCCCGCGCGCTCGCCTCGGAAGCGGAGTTCCTGGTCGGCGACGAGCCGACCTCGGCGCTCGACGTTTCGGTGCAGGCTCAGATCCTCAACCTGATGCGCGACCTGCAGGACCGGCTCGGGCTGACCTACCTGTTCATCAGCCACAACCTCGCCGTGGTGCGCCACATGGCGACGCGGATCGGCGTGATGTATCTCGGCCGCGTCGTCGAGATCGGCGGCGGGCGCGAGCTGTTCACGCATCCGAAGCATCCCTACACCCGGATGCTGCTCGACGCGGTGCCCGATATCGGCCTGACCGGGCGGCAGCGCACGCCGGTCTCCGGCGAGATCCCCAACCCGATCGACCCGCCGCCGGGCTGCAGCTTCAACCCGCGCTGCCCCTTCGCCGACGACCGCTGCCGGGCCGAGGTGCCGGCGCTGATCGATGGCGTCGCCTGCCACGCCTATCAGGAAGGGCGGCTGACCTGACCGCCTGCCCGATGGAGTTCCGATGACATCCAGCGCGCCGTCCGACATCCTCGAAATGAGCGCGGTCGCGCTGTCCGCCGCGATCCACCGGAAGGCGGTGTCCTGCGTCGAGGTGATGCAAGCCGCGCTCGCGCGGATCGCGCGGCTGAACCCGGCGGTGAACGCGATCGTCGCGCTGCAGGACCCGGGCCGCCTGATCGCGGAAGCCGCGGAGCGCGACGCCCGCCTCGCCCGCGGCGAGAGCGCCGGCCCGCTCCTCGGGTTTCCCCTGGCGGTGAAGGACTTCGATGCGGTCCGCGGCCTGCCGTTCACGCAAGGCTCGCCGATCTTCCGCGACCGGATCGCACCGGCCGACTCGATCATGGCGGGACGGCTTCGCCGCGGCGGCGCCGTGTTCATCGGCAAGACCAACGTCCCGGAATTCGGCCTCGGCTCGCACACCTTCAACCCGGTCTACGGCGCCACCGCCAACGCCTACGACCAGAGCAGGTCCGCGGGCGGCTCGAGCGGCGGCGCCGCGGTATCGGTGGCGTTGCGCATGCAGCCGGTGGCCGACGGCAGCGACCATGCCGGCAGCCTTCGCAACCCGCCGGCCTTCAACAACCTGTTCGGCCTGCGCACCAGCTACGGCCGGATCCCGATCGCCGCACCGGACGTGTTCACGCCGGGCTTCGGCGTCTCCGGCGCGATCGGCCGCTCGCCGGCCGATATCGGCCTGATGCTGTCGGTTCAGGCCGGCGCCGACCCGCGCGTGCCATTCTCGATCCCGCAGGATCCGGCGATCTTCGCCGAGGACCTGAAGCGCGATTTTTCCGGCACGCGGATCGCGTGGCTCGGCGACCTCGACGGGCAGCTGCCCTTCGATCCCGGGGTGCTGGAATGCGGGGTCGAGGCGCTATCGGCCTTCGAGGCGGTCGGCTGCCGCGTCGAGCACGCCCGGCCCGCCTTCGACATGGAGCGGCTGTGGCAGGACTACGTCCTGCTGCGCGCCTGGATGAATGCGTCGAGCCTCCGCCCGCTCTACGACGACCCGGCGCACCGCGCCCTGCTCAAGCCCGAGGCGATCTGGGAGGTCGAGCGGGGATTGGCCCTCACCGCCGACCAGATCAGGTCGGCGCAGGAGGGCCGCACCGCCTGGTACGAGGCCGTGCGGACCTTCATGGCGCGCTTCGACTTCCTGGTGATGCCGAGCGCGCAGGTGTTCCCGTTCGCGATCGGCCTCGATTGGCCGAAAGAGGTCGGCGGCCGCACGATGGATACCTATCACCGCTGGATGCAGGTGGTGATCCCGGCGACCATGAGCGGCCTGCCCTCCCTGAACGTTCCGGCCGGGTTCGGCCCCGGCGGGCTGCCGACCGGCATCCAGATCGTCGGCCCCAACCAGGGCGAGCTGGCTTGCCTGCAGCTCGGAGCCGCCTACGACGCGGCGGCCGGCTGGGTCTCGCGCCGGCCGCCGCCGCTGCTCGGGGCATGATCCCGACCCTTCGACCCGAAGCCCTGCAATCCTGAGACGCACCGGACGCGATCACCCGTTCGGCCGGTTGCAAGCGTTCGTTGCGGCGCGGACACAATCGGGGTTTTTGCGGCCGCGACGGGATGAAACGCGGGCGGAGCGCGGTTCGGCGTGTCTATAAGATCGGCCATGAGCAATGCGGTTCGCCCCTCCTCGAAGCCGCGTGCGGCTTATCTCGCCCTCCCCCTCGCGATCGCCCTCGGCGGATCGGCCCTCGCCGCCGACCTCGGCGCGATCATGCCGCGGGCAGTGCCGACCTTCGCGCAGGTCGATCCCGACACCTGGATCGTGACCCTGACCGGCAACCTCCAGTTCACGCCGCGCTATCCCGGCTCGGAGGACTACACGGTGATCGGCTACCCGGCGATCGACGTGCGCCGCGCCGGCGAGCCGCGCCGCTTCTCCGCGCCGGACGACGGGTTCAGCTTCTCGCTCTACGACAACGCGGTGTTCCGCATCGGCCCGACCGCGCGTTTCGTGCCGGGCCGCTACTACGGCGACGATCGCCGGCACCTGTTCGGTTTCCGCGATGCGCGCTTCGCCGTCGAGCCGGGCCTGTTCATCGAGTTCTACCCGATCCCGTCGATCCGCACGCGGGTGGAAGTCCGGCAGGGCGTGTACGGGCACCACGGCACCGTCGGCTCGGTCGGGGCGGACTACATCCTGCCGGTCGACCGCTTCCAGTTCTCGATCGGACCGCGCCTGAACATCGGCGACGCCTCCTACGCGCGGAAGTACTTCGGCGTCACCGCCGACGAAGCCGCCGTGAACGGTCGCGTCGCCGCCTACGACCCCGGCAGCTTCTTCTCCGCGGGCGTGCTCGGCGCGGTCACCTACACCCAGGACGCGACCTGGGCCTATACCGGCTACGCCGGCTACTCGCGCATCCTCGGCTCCTCCGGCGACAGCCCGCTGGTGCGGCGCCCGTTCGGCAACCCGGACCAGTTCCTGTTCGGCCTGAAGGTCGACTACTCCTTCGCCACGCGGTCCTGGTTCTGAGCGCGCGCCGACCGTCGGCGCGTCCGGCAGACGGCCCCTCCTGCCGCACCGACGTCCGAGGCGGCTCGCCGGCGACAGTGGGCGTCGGCCGGAGCGTCGGGCGCCTGCATCAAGAACCGTGAGGCTCGGCAGCCATGGAGGCCGATCGCCCACGGGCGGTGACTTAGCTTCGCGTCCGCACGCCAAGCTCATCGATCGCCTGCATTGACCCGCAGGCCGGTCTCGGGCGACACGACCCGATGCAATCCTTCTTCCGCGTCACGGCCTGGCTCGTGGTGGCCGCGCTCGTCTTCGTCACCCTGTCGCCGATCGACCTGCGGCCGTCCGTGGCGCCCGCGAACGTCGAGCGCGCGCTCGCCTACGGCGCGCTCGGGATGCTGTTCGCCCTCGCCTATCCGCGCCGATGGCTCGTCGTCCTCGTCGGCGTCGTCGCCCTCGCGGCCATCCTGGAGCTCGGGCAGGGTCTCACCCTGACCCGGCACGGCCGCCTCGCCGATTTCGTCGTCAAGGGCGGCGCGGCGATGCTCGGGACCGGCCTCGCCATCGCCACCACCACGCTCGTGTCGCGCCGCGCACGCTCCTAGAACGCAGCGGTTAAGCCGCTTGCACCCGGGCGACGCGGCGGGTACAGCACGCCACCCGGTCGAACCGTCCGCCGCCCGCGCGATGCGCGGCGCCGACGCTTGCCGGGCACGGAGGGGTGGCCGAGTGGTTGAAGGCGCACGCCTGGAAAGTGTGTATACCGGAAACGGTATCGCGGGTTCGAATCCCGCTCCCTCCGCCAATACCTCTCATAAATGATTGTTTTTACTAGAGAATTTCTGGCTTCTTACTACCTGCCCCACTACAGGCCCCTGTTTGCTGCCAGCGTTCGCGCGTGCAAATAACTGCGTTGCTGCATTTTAGATATAAAGTACCCTCTGGGAGGTATCGTTGCTGGCTTCAAAGTTGTTTGACGTTGCAAATGATATAAAATTAGAGGCTGATAGAAACAATTTAATTACTTTATTGCAACAAGCAAGAAACTTATCGGCCACAAGGGGGTCTATGAGTGAAAATAATTACCGATCTGAGGCGCAGAAGCTACGTAGCGCCGCTAGAGATATTTTAGAGCACAACATATTTAATGATTATCCGAAAGATGTATTTCTAAAGCTAAGATCCAGCGATATATCGGCGCTTTTACCCGATAGAATTGCGAATTTGATACTATCTGCAATTCCTGCAGTGAACATGAGCCAGGCTGCGGCATCCTCTGAATTCGATATATACATAAACGAAGCATCAAACATATACAACCAAGTCAGCGGTTTTCTTGTATTCTCCGATTCGATTGGCATCGAACGTTATGAACTCCAATCTAGTACATCTTCACTCGAACTAGAACTACCTAGATCTGGTTTTGATAACGAACTAACGCCACTTGCCGGCAAGCTTGTGTTATTCGATAGGTTCTTCAAAAGCATGGGGGAGCTATCTACCGGCACAAGATCTGCTCCGAGCATTGTGTACATATCTACCACAGATCCTGCATTCTTTATGGAATGGCTGCCAATTGCAGTTGGCGCTGTTCTAGCGGTCTACACTCCATTGCTCGATGCGGCAGAAAGAACAGTCAACGTATTAAAAACAATCAAAGATCTCTTAGGTGTTGGTGCGGACGAGTCTCAAGCTTCGGCGATCAGAGATAAGCTTAAAGACAGGAACGAAGAAACGACGAAACAGAAGATTCACCAGCATTTGGACAATGTAGTTTCCCCGGTCGAAGAACCCCGCCTTACGGAATTAAAGGCTGAAATTACGATCCACGCAGTTCTGATCGTTCACGAGATAGCGCAAGGAGCCCGAATATCTCGAGGTACTGGTGATCATGGCCAGAATATTCCACCTATTGTTGGTGTGGATGGCACAGAAGTCAGCACTCCGAAGCAAGTGGAGTATCAGCGACTGATGGAGACTAGGCTTAATACTCTATTCGAATCGATGGAAGATAAGCAGGCTCTTCTGCAAGATCTACGCTCTACAGAGAAAAAGTAGATCCTCAGTCCTCGAATAGTTATGTACATTTCTGATCGACAATCGGGATGGTCCAAGCGGCGAGGTGCTTGAAGGGGCCGGCGATGATGCCCTCGGGTGCCTTCCCGGCCCATCCGAGCGGCGTTTTGATCGCGAGGACCGGCCCGCCTGGCTGCATGACGATCCCGACGTCACCGGGGACCGGGCTGTCCGTCTCGGCGAAGCCTGCATCCCGCATGAGATCGCGGACCATCTGCACGAAGCCGCCGCGGGCCGTGATGTGCCGGAGCGCGCCGAAGGCGGTACCGTACCTGCCCCGCAATGGGGCGGCCGGATCGATGCCGGTCCGCGCCTTCATCCAATCCGCCGGGAACAGGCAGCAATCAGAGTGCCCCCAGACGAAGGGCTCGGCGGCGGCTGCCGCCAGATGGTCGGCGAGCCTCATGCGGCGATCATCTGGCCGATGACGTCGGGCCACCGCTCCACCACTCGCGTGCTGATCTCATCGCGCGTCACAACGGTGTGCTGCATGAAGCCGCCCACAATGGACTCGCCGAGCGTCTCGCGAAGCGGCATGCGAAGAGCGCGCTGCGCTCGCATGAGAGATGCGGCTTCATCTTCCGTGATCGCGTCGGGCTTCAACAGGTCGAGGCCCCGGCGCGCTAAACCCGGCACGAGTTGCGGCGGGTTTGGATTGATGAACCGCCATGCCTCGCCGCGCTGCCACGCCTCTAGGCCGCCGGGAATGCCTTCGGAGGTGACGACGTGCGCTGTGATCCTCTGCCGGCGCTCAGACCATCCGGCCCAGGCGAAAGACGATTGCGTTAGTCGATCGTCACCAAAGGGGTGGTTGCGCAGCGCTTCGACCGCGCCGTCGCACAAGTCGTCATAAGATGCGAACCGAGCCGCCAAGTGGAGCATGACCACGAGTTGAAGGTCTGACGGTCCCGCCACCGCTACTGCCGCCGGGACGCCGCCTAGAACGACCACCTTCGATGCGATGGAATCGAGCGTGCCATCCGGTCGGAGGTAAGCGCCATCGCTCCAGATGTCCGCCCGGCTCTCTTCGCAGAAGATGTTAAGCGCGGTCATCGTGCCACCTGCAGGATGGTCGGATGCGCCACCACGCCGGCCGTGAGCGCGAAAGATGCGATGGACGCATAGGAAATGGTGGCCGTGCCAATCGTGATGACGCCCTCTCCCACAACGTAGGTCGCGAGCAGCGGCGTGAGGAACGGGTCTGCCTTGGCGAAGCCGGGCCCGAGGACGGCCAACCACACCACGGCTGCGAGTAATGTCTTCCGCATGATGATCTCCTATCCGAACCGCTGCCGGTGTTCTTGAAGGCGCTGCCCGAGCGTGCGGTCGCGCTGCGCGTTGCTGCGCTGAACGACCGCCCCGATTTGCTCGGCCGAGGCGCCGGGCTGAAGCACCTGCACCGTCACCTTGTCGCCCTCGATGATCTGCGACGTGGGGGCTGGCGCTGGGCGGTTCGCCGTCGCCTGCGATAGTCCCTCCATCGCCGTCCGCTCGCGTGCTGCTGGCCGAGCCTCCATTCGAGCAACGCTTGCGTTCAAGGCGTCGCTGAATTCCCCGGCGACCACGCCGCCGTCCGCATAGCCCGGTCCGCCGAGCCGGATGCGGTTGACCACCGCCGGGCCGCCGTGACGCGCCACGTCGCGCTGTGAGAACACCACCTCGCCGCGGTGGACGATGCCGGCGGGCTGAAGGCGCGGGCCGGCGCCCGTGAACCCGCCTACGTCAAAGCTCGGGATCGGGTTGAAGCCGCCCGTGAAGAAGCTGAGGATCGAACCGCCGCCATTCGTGCCGCCGCTGCCGAACAAGCCCCCAAGCAGACCGCTACCGCTCTGCCCGCCGCTCTTGCCGAACAGGCTGTCCGCGAGGCTGTCGAGGGCCTTGTCGCCGAGCTTCTGTGCCAAGCGCGAGACGGCGCCCGTGAGGATGTCGAGGGCGCTGGCGCCGCTCTGCGCATCGTGTGCGATGCCCTTCAGGAAGTCGCCACCGATCGATCGCATCGCGGCCTGCGCTTCCTGCGCATCTTCGATCTTCTCCCGGTACTCGGCCGTCGAGGCTGACAGGGCCTTCGTTTTGGCGATCTGCTCATCCGTCAGGGTGATGCCCTGCTGCCGCGCCACAGCCTCCAGCCGGGCTACGTTAATAAGGCTCTGTCGTTCGGCCGCGCTCTTGCCGATCGCATCCACCTCGGCCTTCAGCGCGACCGTGCTGCGCTCGATGCCGTTGATGAAGGTCTCCACCTGGTCGAGAGATTCCGTTGCCGGCGACTTCGACCCACCGCCGCGAGCCGGCCTCTCCGCGCGCTCGTCGGTGTAGAAGCTCAGTGGCCGGCGTGGCGGCGTCGGTGCTGCGATCGGTGCAGATACGGTCTGCGGGTCTTCTGCAGTCGCGACCGTCCGGCCCTGATTGGGATTGAAGTAACGGTTGATCGCGTTCGCGCCGAGAGCAGTCGCGAGCTGGCCCATCATGTCTTGGCTGGCCTGCTTGGCTTCCCCGAGCTTGTCGATGAGGACCCCCACCTCCTTGGCGGCCGCGGCGATACCCTGCGCGATCCCCAGCCACACATTCAGGAGATCCTGGCCGGCTCCTTCCAACGCTACCGAGACGTGCAAGGCGTCATCGATCGCCTTGTAGGCTTCGTCCAACTGCTCTCGAAACTGCCGGGCTTGCTCCACCTGTGCTTGCGTGATGACGTCGTCTCGCTTGCGATCCAGGGAAGCGGCGATTTCCGAGATATCGAGCTTGCCCGACCGGATGCGCTCGGCGAGCTCGGGACCGAACAGCTTGCTCGCGAGGTCGATTGCGGCGAGCCGTTCCCCGAGCGACTGAAGCTCTTGCATAGCGGTGACGGCGGCGCGGATGCGGCCTTCGTTCGAGTCCGCCGCGTTATAGTCTTGCAATCCCTTCGACTGGTAGTCGCCGAGATATCCCGTCTCGAACAAGTTGTTGAGCTGTTTCTTGACCGGGTCTTCCTGCTCGAACTTCGGCGTTACAGCTTCGCCGGCCTTTTTGAGCGCCGCTTCGACTTCGGCCACGTCGATCTTGGCCTTGGTCGCGGCCTCGCTGAACCGCTGGAAGAAATCGACCCCGACGCCTGCCGCCGCCGCGTTGTCGCCGAGCGAGATGAAGCGATCCAACTGCGCGTTGGCTTGGCTGATGGCCGTTGCTGCCGTGGCGGCGGCGACCACGATAGCGGCTACGCCCGCCACTAGGCCGGCCGCGCCGAACGAGACCGGCTTGATCGCGCTGGCCAGGCTCTTCGACAGGTTGGCGTTGACGTTGGCGGCGGCTTTGGCGAACTCGCCTTCGAACCGCTTGGCGGCCCCGGAGAGGGCGTCGCCAATCTGCACGGCCGAGCGCTTTCCGACGCTGCCGAGGGCGTCGTCTACCTTCCGGCCGGCCCCGGTGAATTCGAGGACGAAGCCCGCGGCCTTCTGCTTGGCGGTGTTTTCGACCACCTGCATGGCGCGAGAGAAATTCGAGACGTTCGACTCGATGTCGAAGCTGAGCGCTGCCGAGCGTGCCATCGGTTCAATCCTCCATGTCGCCAGCGATGCCTTCGCCCATCCGGGCGCCGCCGTGCGCGCGGCTCTCGTCCACCGCCGGGCGGAAGAACGGACGCGGCGGCTGACCCGGGCCGCTCCGGCTCGGCGGCCGGCCGAACTCGATCGCCCGCACGTAGTCGTAACCGTCCTTCGTGGTGTCTTCGCCGCCGGCCAGGATGCGGACGCCGCCGCCGGGCTTCGGCTCGACGCGGATGCTCTCGCGCGCCTCGCCACTGTCGGCCGGTACGCGGGCCTTCATCTCCTCCACCACGCGCTCGGCCTCTTCCTCGGCACGCCGCTGCGCCGCGGCCTTGAGCTTGTTCTCGTTGTGCCGGAGCTGGAGCAAGAACACCGCCAGCCCGCCGACCTTGCCGCCGATCATGGCGAGGTCTCCGAGCCGCGGGCGCGTGCCTGGATCTGAAGCTGATACCGCTCCCCGACCTCGGACAGGCCGATGATCTCGAACGTCTGCCCCTGCGAGACGATGCGCTGTTCCGTGGTGATCCCCTCGCGCCACCACACCGTGAAGACGGCCACCTGTTCCGCCACGTCGCCGCCGCCGCTGGCTACGAACTCGCGCGCCGACGTGTCCCGGCGGTTGGCCCAGACCTCGGCCACGAGCGCCCACGTCTGGATCGCCTCGTTGCTCTCCGGGTCGCGCGTCTCGGTGAACCCTTCGATGCGGACGCGCCGCCGCATGGCGCCGGCCGAAATCATGCTGTGGTCCAGACGCGGAACGGCGCGAACAGGTCGGCCATCATCGGGTCTGACTGAAGGCTGATCGTCGGATCGCCGCGGCCCGCGTAGAGGCGCATCACGGCCATGAGCACCGCGTGGCGGATAGCGGGGTCTACGTCCTCGGGCCCGCCGTATCCGGCCCGGTAGACGACCCGGAGCGACGCGGCGCCGGCCGTGAGAAGCGGGGCGCGGAAATCCGTGGTGAACGTCAGGCGCGTGAGACCGTCCGCTTGATCCGTCGTCGTGTAGCCCGTCGGGGCGATGATGCTCGCCGTGCCGGCGGCATCAAGGATCGCCACCGTCTCCACGGCAATGAACGGCGGACGCGGCAGGATCAGCCCGTAGAGCCCCGGGTCCGGCACGCCGTCCCGGTCGCCCGGGTAATATTCCGCCACACCGAGCGGCACGGTGAGCGTGAGCGTCTGTTCGACCAAGCTGCGGCCGAGCCAGCCTTGCGGGCCGGCGAGCCAGGACGTGACGGCCCGAATGAGCCGTTGCACGAGCTTGTCATCGGCGCTGATGCCGTCCTGTCCGGACTGCTCTCGGAACTCCTCCACCGAGACGACCAAGGCGTCGTCGGCGGGCGGCGTGGTGATCTTGAGCGCCATGGGTCAGCGCACCTTCCGCGGGCGACCGCAACGCACGGGCGCGGGCGGCGCCTTCGTGGCGGGCGCGGGCGCCATCTTGTTCGCCGGGACCGGCGCGGCTTTGGCGATCGTCGCCGCCGTCACCGCCGGCTCGACAAGGCCATTCTCGGTGAGGGCGCGGGCGCGCTCCACGTCCACCACGATCATGTCGCCCGGATTGACGATGCGGTCATGGTGCTCGTTGGCGAAGGGTCGAAGAACGCGAACGGTCGGCATGGTCTCTTCCTCGATTGTGAGAGGTCCGGCGGACCGGGCCTCTCGAATGGTGAGGAGCGTGGGGACGGGCGGATGTCAGATGAGCGTTTGAAGCCCACTGTTGGCGGGATCGCTGAAATCCATGATCCCGCCGCCGCCTACTGAGGGGACCGGAAGCTGCCGTAGATGATGCCGGCGGGCCGCTTCACCGCGAGGGCGAGACGCTTCTCGGCGCGCACCGTGAGGGTGTTCTTGATGAAGTTGTCCCGGTCCTCGCTGGACACGACAACCTCGGCGTCGAGTCGGTCGAAGATCTGCGCCGAGGTGCCGAGCGAGCCGACCATGAACTTGCCCTGCGGCATGGCCGGCGTGACGGCGGTTGGCAGATCCCAGATGCTCCGACCCTGGAGCGTGCCGAACGGGCCGTTGCCGAGGTACTGGCCGGTCGTGTCCTTGGCCGAGATGATCTGCGCCCAATCGACGGTGTTGAGCACCATGCCGGTCGCCGGGAGCAGAGCCAGTTCCGCCTGCACGATGCCCTGCAACAGGGTATCGATCTTGTCGGAGGCCGAGCCAGCCGCGGCGGTGGTCGTCAGCCCGGCCGGCGCCGCGAACGCCGTCGCCTGCGTCGCGAGGCCCTTCAGGTGCTCCCCGGTCCCGTCGCCGAAGAGCAATTCCTGCTCCTCCACGTAGTCGAGGCCGTAGCGCAGCTCGCCGTCGATCATGCTCTCCATGCCGAGCACGTCGTCGAAGGCCTGCCGGCTGACGGGGATCCAATGCGCGATCGTCTTCACCGCCGCCGTGTCGGGCGCAAAGGTGATGTTGCTCTCGGGCTTCTGGGCGCCCTCGGCGACCATCGCGGCGTTGTTCACCAGCGTGGACTGCCGGACGAAGTAGATCAGGTTGCCGCTGGTCCGGCCCGGCTGGAGAAGCTGGCGCACCGTGAACGGCCGATGCGGCAGCATGACCGGCTGGCGCTGGTAGTCCGGCACGATCAGCGAGCCGGCCGAGCCCGGCGCCGAGGTGATCATCTTGACCTCGATCCGGTGCGAGCCGGCGGGCTTCGCGGCGAAGGCCTTGAACTCGACCGAGCCGGTGACGCGCTCGCCCAGGCTCTTCACCTCCGGCTCGCCGCCGGGCCGGCGGGCTCCCTTCTGCTCCATCTCGAGCATGCGGGCGGCGAGGTCCGCCACGTCCTCACGAGCCTTGGCCAGCGCCGTGCTGGTCTCCTCCAGCGCCGTGCCGTGCTTCTTGACCTCGGCCGCGGCCTTTTCCGCGAACTCGCCGAAATCCTTGTTGCGCTGCTCCAGCCGGTCGGCGAGCGCCTTGAAGCCGGCCGTGTCGTCGGGTGCGCCGCCGCGGTCCTTGGTGCGGAAGCCTTCCGCGAGCAAATGCCGAGAATGCATATTCATGGTCTGATCTTTCAGAATGAGGGGAGTTGGTAGGCGCCGGCCGCCTGGATCAGGCCGGCAAGGGCGCCGTCTTCCGCCTGTGGCTGGCCCGCCTCCCGGCGGGTCCAGGCCTTGAAGCCGTGGGCGGCGATGTCCGCGGCTTCCGAGCGCGAGAAGCCCTTCTCCCGAAGGGTCGACTCGAACTCGCGATCGGTGATGCCCTCGCCCGCGGCCAGCTTCGCCTTCACCACGTCGATACGGGCGTCGGAGTGCGCGGGGTCGGTGACGATGGACGCCTCCACGAGCTCGATGCCCGTCAGGGTGCGGATGCGCTCCACGTCGTTGAAGCTGTCGGCGGTGACGAAGTAGCCGATGGACAGGCCCGAGATGCACCCGGCGGCCATGCCGCGCTGTGCGATCCGGGCGTAGGGCGCCACGTCGAGCCACAAGGTGCCTTCGCCGTAGAGGCCCTTGTCGTCCTCCTCCAGCCGCGTCCAGGCGCCAATCGGCTCGTCCATGCGGTGCTGCCAGCACACCGGCACGGTGCGCCCGGCGGCCTTGGTGGCGGCGAGGCTCGCGGCGAACGCACCGGGAGCGACGACCTCGCGGTAGCTGTCCGGCGTGCCGAACACCGAGACGTGCCCGGAGAACCGGCCTTCGCCGTCGGGGGCGGCCTTGATCGCGAGTGGGAAGGCGCGGCGTTTCACGTTCACTGGCGCGTCTCCTGAGGTACGACCTCTTCGCGGGTCGGCGTGACGATGGTCCCGAGCTTGTCGAGCGGGAGGAGGTTCGATTGCGCGGTGAGGATGTCACCGCCCGCGACCGGCGGAAGGTTCTCCAGCGCGCGGATCTCATTCCGGCTGCGCCAGCCGTTCTGAGCGGCCGAGGCGTAGAGCTTGGCCCGCGCCTCGCTGTCGGCCTGCAACAGCCCATCACGCGCGAACTCGCACCACACCTTGCCCCTGTCGCGCGGCGCCAGAAGCGCGCGCGTGGCGCTCTGCTCGATCCGCCCGAGCAAGGGACCGAGCCCGGTCGTCAGCCATGCACGGATCAGGGATTCGATCCCGGAGCCCCAGGCCGTGACACCCTCGCCCGTGTGCCCGATCAGGACCGAGGGGATGTTCCCCATCAGGCGGCAGATCTCCTGGATATGCAGGCCGCGGGAGGCCAGTAGCTCGGCATCCTTCAGCGGCATGGTCACCGGCTGCCAGGAGAAGTTGCCTTCCAGGATGCCGATGCGGCCGGCATTCTCGGGACCACGCATGGTCTCGATCAGGTTCTTCCGGTTCTGCTCCCGCTGCTCATCGGTGAGGAGCTGTTCGGATTTGAAGAACCCGCCGGGCCGAACGCCATTCGCGAAGGTGCGCCCGGCCGCCTCGTCCGTCGCCATCGCCAGTCCGAACGCCTGCCGGCCGTACTGCACTGCCGAGAGGCCGAGGTCGCCGCCGAGGCCGAAGGCCTTGAGGTGCCACACGTCGTCGGCGGTGTAGATCTCCCGCCCGCGCGGGTCGGCGTAGTCGTAGACCAGGGCGAACGTGTTGGGATCGCGCCGCACCGTCATCAGGTCCGGCCGGAGGAGCGTCAGGGCGCGCACCTGGCCGACCGACTTCGTTTTCAGCGCGAAGGCGTTGCCGAAGAGCATGGTGCACGCGACCATGCCTTCCAGGAACTCGGCCGGCGTCTGGTCGGCGTTAGGCGAGTCGCGCAACACCTTCGCCATCGGGTGATCCGGGATCCGCTGGCGCGTGCCGTCCGGCTTCTCGCGGTAGACGTGCACCGGGAGCGTTGAGACGGTGGTCGCGGTGAGGCGAATGCACGCGAGCGCGGTCGCGATCTGCATCACGCTGTCCGGCGTCACCGCCTTGCCGGTCCACGACTCGAACCCGCCGAACATGGACCAGAAATTCCGGTCCCGGAGCGTCACGAGCTTTCCGAGGTACGCGAGGAGGCTCATCAGACCCACACCGGATTTGCGAGGAAGGCCGAGATGTCCGGCGGGGGCTTCACGGTGAGAGACCGGGCCTTTTCCAGGCCGAGCGCCATCGCCAGGCACACGATCAGGTCGATGCGCTGGCGCGACTTGTCCTTGTCGAGCTTCCGGTTGCCGGCGCTGTCCTTGGTCGTGACCGCGTTGGCCGCGTTCCACGTCAGGACCGGCGTGTTCCCGTGCCGGAGCCGCCGCATGGCGATGGCGTTCTCCAGCGCGTCCACCGCCGGGGCCATACTGACGAAGCCCTGGCCCCAATCCACGATCGGCACCGCGCCGCTGCGCTCGCACGCGGCGAAGGCGTCATCATCCTGCGGGTTCTTCACCCGCGACACGGCCACGCCGAGCTTGTCGAACTCGGCCAAGATCGCCGTCATCTTGAACCGGTCGTAGGCGAGCCCGCGGACCTTGAACCGGTCGAACAGCCCGGCCAGGAACTCGGCGACGATGGCAGGGTCGTTGATGATGGTGCCGGGGGGCGCGATGATCAGGTCGCGGTCCCGCCATTCGACATAGGGAACACGGTCGCTGATGCCGCGATCGGCGAGGCCTTCACCGGGCAGGAAGCCCCAGGCGTGCACGTCGAAGCCCGTCGCCGCGTCGCCCCAGATGCCGACAACGCCCGTCAGGTCGCGTGTGGCGGAGAGGTCGAGCGCCAGGAAGCAGGGCTTGCCCTCCAGATCCTTCAGCGCCGCCGGGTCGTCGCCGTTGTCCTTCCACTCCACGAGGTTGACGAAACGCTGTTCCGCCGCCGTGCGCCGGTTCAGCACCAGGTTCTCGAAGGCCGGCCGCTTCGACCGCATGAGCTGCGCTTGGCCGGCCTGCCGCTGCACGTCCGCGAGCGAGCGGAAATCGCCCAGCGCCGGGTTGGCCGCGCGCCACGCTTCCGGCGAGAACGGATCCACGTCGAGCGGCGCCGCGTACAGCGTCAGGCTGAAGGTCGGGTCCGCGACCACGCCCGCGGCCACCTGCTCGCCGTAGTCGACAAGCTCGCTCATCGGCGCGAAGTCGCTCTCCGCCTGTGTCGAGATGACGAGGAACAGCGGCTCCTCTCGGCCGCCCATCGCCGTATCAAAGGCGTCGAACAGCTTCCGGTTCTTGGCCGCGCCAAGCTCATCGTAAATGACGCACGATGGGTTGAGCCCGAGCTTGGTCTTATCGTCGGCCGAAACAGCGCGATACAGCCCATCAGTCGGGTAATGCTTGATCTCTTTGCGGAAGCTGATGACGTTCGTTTCGTCGTCAAGCCGTTCATCGGAGCGGATCATCGCCCACATCTCATCGAACAGCTTCCCGGCCTGTTCCGTGTCGTTGGCACACGAGTAGACCTCCGAACGCGGCTCGCATTCGGGTCCGACAAGGTGACAAAGGGCGATGGCTGCGGCCAACTGTGTCTTTCCGTTCTTTCGTCCCATCGAAAGCACCGCGGTGCGGATTAATCGATGCCCATTACTGTCCACCGCGTAGACCTTGCGGAGGAAGTCTTTCTGCCAGGAGCGAAGCCGGAACGGTGTTCCTGCGAACTTGCCCGAGGTGATCTTGAGAGACTGAATGAACCGGACGACGCGATCGGCCCGGCTCAGTCCCTTGCGCTCCCACGGCCGCTTGCGCGCCCGCTGCTTCGTCTCGGCCTCCGTCAGGACGCGACGGGGCTTCGCTCCCTTGCCCCGCTCGCCCATGGTGGATCAGGCGGCCTGTGCCGCTGCTCCTTCGGCCGCCTCGCGATCCTGCAGGATGTCCGCGTAGGCGCGGCCGGTGATGGCGCAGAGGATGGCGTCCGCGAGCTTCTGGGTGACGGCGGCCGGGCTGAACGGGAGGTCGTCCCATTCGTGGTCCTTCATCTCGGGGCGGGCGAAGCCGCCGGGCTTCTTCACACCGAGCTTCACCGCCTCGCGCACGAAGGTCGCGTCGTTGGCCTGAAGCCGGCGTTCGATCTCCTTCGTCCAGGGATCGGCGCCGAGGGCGTCATCCTTCACCGAATAGGACGACTCCAGCGCGATCAGGTCGCCGGTCGTGAACCGCAGGACGTGATCCGGCCCGAACTCTGGGAATGGAACGGCCCGCGAAAGGCGGCTGTCGGCGGTCATTTTTGGTCTCCGTCTCGAATTAAATCTGAGGAGCGGGAAACCCCCGGTCCTGAGGCTGCACATTCGGTGACTTCGGACCCGCCCTAGGGGGTGGGGTAGGTGTCTCGCTCTCGATGGCCGCTCACGTCCGCGAGGATGGCGCGTGGCTGGCGTCGGCGTTGAACGGGTGGTTCGGGTCGGTCGGCAGTCCGTCGCTGCCTGTGGTCGTGTGGTAGCCGTGGCGCTCCACCTGCTGGCACGGGCCATCGTGGCAGGGAGCGCAGACCGGCTCCCAATTGGATCGGGACCAGAACAGGTGCCGGTCGCCCTTGTGCGGGGTGCGGTGGTGGACGACGGTGGCGGGCTTCCCGCATCGCGTGCAGGTGCGATGCACGGCGAGATACGCCTTGCGCTCCCGGTCCCACTTCGTGTCGTAGCCCCTGGCGCGTGCGGAGGGGCGGCCCATCAGGCGGCACCTCGCAAGGCGCTGGCGGCGGTCCTGGTGCGATCCAGGCCCACCATCAGGTCGCCAATCTTCTCAATCGGAACCATGAGGGTGAAACCGGCGGCGACCATGCCGTCGTGGTGACGGCTGCGCTCGTACTTGCGGATGCACGCTGCATAGCCCTTGCGGGCCTCGTACAGGCTGATGCGGATCTCGGTGTTGCGGTCCCGGTGAACGGACGCGATGTCCGCCACGAAAGCCCATTCGGCGCGGGTATCAGCCATGGGCGGCCCCCGTGGGCTGTCCGTCGCGTACCAGCACTCGGCAGGGCGAGGCCGGGCCGTGCGAGCCGCTGTTCCACCGCTGGCGCCGCTCGGCCGCCCAGGAGTGCTTGGACGTGCCGATCGCCTCGAAGACCTTGCTGGTGCCCGCGGCGGCCCGCTTACGGCGATCGATGGCCTTCAGCCTGCGCTTCCGAGCCATGGCATCAATCCAGCGCGCCAAAGGCGGCCATCTCGCGAGCGAGCGACCCGAGATTGATGATGATGGTGGTATCCCACTCCACGCATTCGGGGCTGGCGAGCTCCGCGAGGTTGGCGAGGTCGAACACCGTCACCCGGTAGAGGGCATCGCCCTTTTTCAGGATCACCGCATAGGCCGTACTCAGGTGCTTGCGGCGAGTGGCCAGCAAGGCATTCTGCATCGGGTCGAGGAAATCGTTTCCGATCGTCTCGACGGTGCTCCCGATCGGGATGCCGGCCTCGATCAGTGCCCGCACGAGCTTCAGGGCACACAGGCCGCGCAGGTCATACCGGACGTGCTTGCCGTCTTCCCCGGAGGTCCAAAGCCCCCGACGACGCCAGGCGAGCGCGGTCTCGGGGCTGACGCCCGTGATCCGATGCGCCTCGCCGGGCGTGAATAGTCGGGCCGTGCTCATATCCTGATAGATATCAGGATTTGCATTCCGGTCAAGTGGGCAGATTTCCCACTGCTATTCGCCGTTGGTCGCGCCCCGGTATGCGATCTCTTCCCTCAACGGCCGAGCGAGGTGCCGAACGCACACCGGCTTCGCGGCATTGTTGAAACCCATGAAGGACCTGCCGCAGATGAAGCACTGAGAGGGCTGAGAGGCAGAGGCCACCTGAGCCACTTCCTTAGACGGTAGCGTCTCTTGGGGAGGTGAAGAAAGAGAAGACATACCTGCATTCTCGACACACGGTTGTGTAGAGGTTTGCAGGGGCTCATTGTGTTCCCTTTGCAGGGGCTCGGCACTTTTACGGGTCCGCCGCCGACGTTTTTCCTTGTGTTGAGATTGCAGGGTCTGCGTGTCGCCCAGCAACGCTTGCATGCGCGCTTGGACATCGCTTTTGCGTCGTTCCTCATTCGCCTTGAGCAAGGCTAGAACGTGAGGAGCCGGGTCGCGTTTGAAATAGTAGACCGTCGCGGTGATCCCGGAACCGGGCGCATAGGTCCAATACCCAAGAGCCGCGATGTGGGCCCTGGTTCGGTAGCAGGTGGATTGCGTGGCGTGGCCGGGCACGTCCTGCATGATCGCCTCGTCCGTCACGCGGGTGCGAGGTAGGCCGTTCGTGTCGTTCGGCCACGATTCGTGAAGCACGTACAAGAGGAACCGTAGCTGTCCGGGAGCAAGGCGCGGATCGGAGACGGCGGCCCGTTGGATGTCGAGCTTGAGAGACGTGAAAGAGTCCTCAGGCGGCGTCGGCTTAGGCTTCGGCCCCGTCATCATCGCAATCCGCGCCAGCGACCGCGCGAGCGGCTGGCATCAGGGAAGGCCCGTCGCGGCGGGGATCGGTCTCGGCGGCCTCGATGGCGGCATTCAGCGCGCGCACGAGGGCGTTGGCCTGGCGTAAGCTCAGGTCGATAGTGTCGGCGGATCGGGACCGCTCGCCGGCCCCCTCACGCAAGCGCAGGTGCACAACGGGCTGACTGCCGGCGATGACGGCGGCCACCGTCATGCGGCGGCGGCCAGTGCCGTCCACACCCGTCTTGAAGCCGCAAGACGCCCGGGCGGTCATGCGGCGAGCCTCCGAATGGCATGCGCAGCAAGAGCTGAGGCCCCCGCGTCGAGGTCGCCGAAGTTGCCGATCGGGACGCCCGTTGGATCGTAGGCATAGACGGCGCCGGCCGAGCGAATGAGCCGGCCAAGATGCACACCGTCACGGGTCACGTCGAGGATCATCGCCCCCTCCGAATTTAGATCAGACCTATCGATAACATGCCGCGCGATAGATAGGCACCGCGCGGCATGGTGATCAGCGGCGCCGGAGCGCGCGGCGGAGCAGGTACAGCGGCAGGCCGACGGTCGCTGCGGTGATAATTTTGAACCAGATCATTCCGCCGACATCCGCTCGTCGATCATGCGCAGGCGCGTCCAGATCTCCCCGAAGGCGAAGGCAGCGATGCGACGCTCGCGTTCGCTCAGCTCCAGGCTGGTGCCGGTCTTCGCGCGGAAATCTGCTCTTTGCTCCGACAGCCCATCCCACCATTGCATGGCGAGGTCGGCCATCAGGCAGGCCTGATCAACCGGACCTTCAACCTCAGAATGGATCTCGTAGAATCGTTCGAGCTGAGCGGCCCGCTCGCGCAGGCGCTCAATCTCGATCTGCCCGGGCGAGGTCATGCGCGGCCTCCCGTGCTGAGATCCGCGAGGCGATCGAGCAATGCCAGGTCGGCGCGGACTCGGTCGCAAATCGCGAGGCGAAGGCTGTCGATCTCCGCTCGCTCCGGGCTTGCCGCTCGCATAGTGCGAATGGCGTCGGTCACCGGGCCTCCTTGAGCGGGCGCGGGCGTGCTATCTGTGTGGACAGTCATGACGTTCCTCAGCGGGTTCGGGATGATGAGGCCGGGGACGCTTGCAGGCGTTGTCCCGGCCGCTTTGTTTAGGTCAGCTCTGCAGCCCCTTGGACGCGCGCTCGGCACCTTCGCGAAAAGCCTGATCGCGAACGAAGTCGAGAACAGAGGGCTTAGACAGTGGCCGCGCCTCCTGTTCGGACCTTTCGCATTCGATAGCGACCTCAAGGAGTTCGACAGCTTCCGGGTAAGTCTTGGCTATCGGCTCGCCCGTACCGCCGTCGATGACGATGAATAGCTCTTCGATGTGAAGAGGTAGAGGGCCGTCTAGGCTTTTTGCATACCAACAAATTTCGGTTATCGGGAAGTCGCGGCCGAAGAACTCGACGGTCGGCTCCTCGACATACTCGCGCATTCCAGTCTCAGAATTTCGCCAACCGAACCAGCGTTGTTGATCATTGATCCGATGCCATCCGACAAAGCGGACGGCAGCAGTATGAAACGCTTCGCGCAGATCGGCAGTCATGCGGAGCGCTCCCGATCGGCGATCCGGGCGCTCAAGTATTTCTCGCTGTCGGACTTAGGCCAGCCAGAACGGCGAGTGCCAAGCTTCACCGGCTTGGGGAATAGCCCGCGGCGAATGAGGCCGTAGACCCCTGATGGGGACAGACGGAGCCGTTCAGCTACTTCACGGATTGTTTCGAATTCTTGTGTCGCGGCCATATCTCCCTCGCATTGGCGAGGGGCGCACGCGGCAGCACGCGCCCAAGACCTACCGTTCTCCCGCTGCCGCGAGAGCTCCGCCGGTTTGGCGGGTCGGGTTCAAGGTCTTCTGAGAGCGCCACACAATCGCAGCTATGGCCGGAATTGCATCCAACACATCCAATAAAGCGCACAGCGGTGCGTGGCCGTCAATAGCATTGCGGGGCGATTTATGCGGTTCGCAGCGCAACGACGTTCGAGGCGGGCTCGTTCGTTAAGAACGCATTCCACGCGGTCATGAGCGCCCGCCGCTTTTCCAGGGCGGTCGCCCGGCGGTAGGCAGCTTCGGTGGCGTCGCGGATGGCGTGGGCCAGCGCTGCCTCTGCCACCTCTCGCGGGAACGTCGTCTCGTCGCCGCACCAATCGCGGAAGGCCGAGCGGAATCCGTGCGGGGTGAATGCCCCCTGCCCTGTCCTGCGCAACGCCATCGTCAAAGCCATGACCGAAAGCTGAGCGCCGGGCTTCCCGCCGGGAAATACGAACCCTGTCCCATCGCCGCGGTCCGCCTGTCGAGCCTCGAGGATCTCAAGAGCGCGCGCCGCCAACGGCACCTGGTGCTCTCGGTGGCCCTTCATGCGATCCGCCGGCACGGTCCACAGTCGCTTCGCTAGATCCACCTCCGACCACCGCGCTCCCATGATCTCGCCCGAGCGGCCGGCCGTCAGGATCGTGAACTCTAGGGCCAGGTTCGAGACGGTCGGGTTCTCGCGCAGAGTCGCAAGGAAGGCTGGCACCTCGACGTAGGGCATCGCGGCATGGTGGCCGCGTGAGAGTACCTTGCGGGCCGGCATCAGCTTGTCGAGGTGTCCGCGCCAGCGTGCCGGGTTCTCGCCCGTGCGATGCCCCTGCGCTCGCGCTGCGTCCAGGACAGCCTCGATGCGCCCGCGCACCCGTGATGCGGTCTCGGGCTTCGCCTGCCAGAGCGGCCGGAGCACGCCGAGGACATCGTCGGTGCTGATGGTGTCGACGCCCCTCCCCCGAATCGGCGCGGCGTAGCGGGTGAGCGTCATCTTCCACTGCGCGACGTGCTTCGGGTTGCGCCATGACGGCTCCATCGAGACGATATACGAATCGGCCGCCTCGCCGAACGTGGGGATCGCCCGGCGCTGTTCGCGCGCCTGCATCGGGTTGATGCTCTCGGCGAGCTGCCCGCGAGCCTCGGCGGCCTTCTCCCGAGCTCTGGCCAGCGAAACGTCACGCGTGGAGCCGAGACCCATCTCCGTCGCCTTGCCGAGCCACCGGAACAGGAAGACCCAGCGCCGACCGCCGTTGGGCGAGATGGACAGGTAGAGGTTGCCGCCGTCAGCATACCGGCCGGCCTCTGCGACCGTCGCGACGAAGCGAGCCGAAAGCCGATTGATCGCGCGAGCCATACCGGTCCTGCCCTACTACGTGCCCTAGCAGAGGGGCGCGTTCTACGGCACCGATACGAAACGAACCGCACCGCCATGGCAAGCCAAATATCTGCGGTCGTTGGGGAAATGAACCGTTGCGCAACGATCCGCACCGTCACGCATCAATCAGTTTAATCCCGCTCCCTCCGCCACGGACCGCTGACTTTCGGTTTTTCGCCGTCTCCCGGGGCACGGCGCCCTCGGTCTCGAGCGTCGCTCGACCGTGGCGTTTGTCTCGCATCATACCGGCAATCCACAACGTCTCGGCGGGGCGGGCAGCAACAGCGACGCCGACGACTGGCCGAGCCGTCGCGATGGCATCCTGCCGATGCGCCGGCCCGACGAGGGCTCGTCGGGCCGGCGCATCGGCACGAAATTTCCGGCTTCGGAGGGCCGAGGTGCGCTGGAGCACCCCGAAGCGGCTGCGTCGGGCGCAGGAAACATTCGTGCAACCCGCGGCGCCTACCGTGGGTGCGTTCGATGACCCGACGACGGCGAGGCAGCACAGATGACCATCGCGACCCGGCTCCTGCGTCTTCCCGTCGTCCTCGTGGCCCTGGCCTTCGCCGTCACGCCGCTCGCCAACCCGCTCCTCCTGGCATTGGCCGCCCTCGCGACCGGCCTGCTGCTGGCCTATCGCTGCCTCGCCGACCTGCTGTCGGCGGAGCACGAGTCGACGGTCGGCCAGACGGTGTTCCGCCACTATCTCTGAGCCGGCCCGGTTGCCGCGCGCGGTGGGGATCTCCGAGCGCTACGAGACCGCGGTCAGCTTGTCGGCCATCGATTGCGCCTTGTCCCGGCGCGACGAGAACGCCATCGTGTAGAACACGCGCTGCACGCCGATCTGGCTCAGCCGCTCCTCGCACAGCTCGATCAGCCGGCAGATGTCGGCGAGCTCGCCCTCGATGTTGGTACCGTTGGCATGCATCTCGGCGTCGAGCCCGCTCGTCTCCAGGATCGTCTTGATCTCGCGGACGTAGGGCGAGACCGAGGGGCCGACGCCCATCGGCACGATGCACAGATCTGCAACAACCTTCATGAACTTGTCCTCGGTGGCGGGCGCGGGGTTATGTCCGGCTGCAACGCCCGCTACATAGCGAGCCAGACCGCAGGAAGGCGGCACCGCGCCGTTCTGGCCGAACCGTGCCGCGTTTCCCAGCCCGACCCAACCCCCAACCCAATCGACTGTCGATGGAGATCTCCGTGACCGACCCCAAGCGCCGCGCCTCCCTGGCGGCCGTTGCCGCGGTGGCGCTCGCCTGTTTCGCCGGCGGCGCCGAGGCGGCCCAGTGCGGCAACTCGGCGAGCGGCTTCGAGGCCTGGAAGACCCAGTTCGCCGAGGAAGCCCGCGGCCGGGCGAGCGCCGCGAGCCTCGCCGCCCTGCAGGAGACCTCCTACTCGACGCCGACCATCTCGGCCGACCGCGGCCAGAAGAGCTTCAAGCTCTCGCTCGATCAGTTCCTAGCCAAGCGCGGCGCCACCACCATCGTGTCGCGCGGGCGGGCGCTCAAGCGCCAGAACGCGGCGCTGTTCGCGCAGATCGAGCAGCGCTACGGCGTTCCCCCCGGCCCGCTGCTGGCGATCTGGGGCATGGAGACCGGGTTCGGCGCGGTGCGCGGCAACGTCAACACGCTGTCCGCGGTGGCGACGCTGGCCTACGATTGCCGCCGCTCGGCCTACTTCACCGACCAGCTCTACGCGGCCCTCACCCTGGTCGACCGCGGCCTGATCACGTCCGCCACGCGCGGCGCGGCCCACGGCGAGGTCGGGCATACCCAGTTCCTGCCGAAGAACGTGCTGACCTACGGCACCGGCGACCTCAACAACGTCGGCGCGGCGCTCAGCTCGACGGCGAACTTCCTGAAGGGTCACGGCTGGCAGGCCGGCGCCGGATACCAGCCCGGCGAGCCCAACTTCGCCGCGCTCCAGGGCTGGAACGCCGCCTCGGTGTACCAGCGCGCCATCGCCCTGATGGGCCGGCAGATCGACGGGGACTGACCTCGGCGATCGGACAGGCCGCCACGGCGACGAACCCCGGCCGAGAACGGCCACGATTCGTCGCCGGTTAACCATAAAGCCGCCCCACAAAAACCGGGCGGGCTGAGCCATCTCACCGCTCGGCCGATCGGGCCGGGAGGGTGCGGATCGGCCCGCTTGCACGGATACGTCCGGCAGTCGCGGGATCGGATCGACGGCATCCGTTTGGAAACAGGCGGTGCCCGCATGGTCGAAGATCCCTCCTCCAGCCCACAGGCGCAACGGTTTCGGTCGAGCGCGAGCCTGCGCCGAGTCGCGCTGAGGGCGGCCTCGGTCGCAGCCGTCGCCGCCCTCGTCTCGGGAAGCGTCGTCCTCGGCGGCCTGCGCACCGCACCGACATCGGACCCCCTCGTCGCCTCGGCCGGCGCCGTGCCCGGCGCGGTCGCTCAGGACCCGGCGCCGACGCTCGGAGCGGAAGCCCGCGCGCGGTGGCGGGAGGCCCTGCTCGAAGCGTTCCCCGACTGGTCCGCCGAGCGCCCGCAGGCGCCGCCGGAGCCGGCGACCCCGTTCGCGCAGCAGGAGCCGGTCCCGCAGGACGCGCCGCCTCCGGGCGCGCCGCCTGCTGCCGAGCCCAACCTGCTGGCGCAGACCGTGCCGCTGCCGGTGCCGCGGCCGCCGGAGTTCCGGCGCCCGATCGGTCCCGAGACGACCCGCCGCGCCGACCGGCAGGCGTCCCGCCGCAGCCGGACGGCGGAGATCCCGGCGCCCGCCCCCGACGATCGCAATTTTTTGGAGAAGTTCTTCGGCATCGAGCGCACCGCGACGCCGGCGTTGGCCTATGCCGCGCTGGAGACGCCCTCCCCCGCGAACCTGCCGCGCCAGCGGATCGTGCCCCCGGCCAACCCCGACCCGGCGGCGGTCGCGATCTACGACATCAGCGCGCGGATCGTGACGCTGCCCAACGGCACCAAGCTCGAGGCGCATTCCGGCCTTGGCGAGATGATGGACGACCCGCGCAACGTCCACGTGCGAATGCGGGGGGCGACGCCGCCCGGCACCTACGACCTCACCGAGCGCGAGGACCTGTTCCACGGCGTCCGCGCGATCCGGCTCACGCCGGTCGGCGGCACCGCCGCGGTCTACGGCCGGGTCGGGCTCCTCGCCCACACCTACATGCTGGGGCCGACAGGGGCCTCGAACGGCTGCGTGTCGTTCAAGGACTACCAGGCCTTCCTGCAGGCCTACCTGCGCGGCGAGGTCCAGCGCCTCGTCGTCGTGCCCGGCCGCGGCCAGGACGCGCCGCCGAGCGTCGCCCAGCAGAACCCCCCGGCTCCGGCCCCGACGCCGGGCCGTTCGGCCCGGCTCGGCAACGACGTGTAGGGGCGCCGCTTCAGAGCGGCACCACGGGGCCCTTCTTCGCCGACAGCCCGTCGATCAGCTTCGGATCGAGCTTGGTGTGGGCCTGGACGAGCGCGTGCGGCGTCAGCGCCATCCACTGGCGCAGGGACAGGTCGGCGTAGCGCGGGCTCTTGAACATCTCGAGGAAGGTCAGCGGCGTGTCGCCGGTGTTCTCGATGTAGTGGCCCATGGCGAACGGCACGTAGCCGACGTCGCCGCCCTGGTAGTCGAAGGTCCGCGCCTTCGACTCCGAGCCGAACACCGTCATCCGCCCCTTGCCGGAGAGGTAGTACTGCCACTCGTCGCCGTTCGGGTGCCAGTGCAATTCCCGCATCGCGCCGGGTTCGAGCTCGACCAGCGCCGCGGCGATCGTCTCCGAGGCCGGGAAGTTGGTCGAATCGGTGATCCGCACCGTTCCGCCCTTCGTGCGGATCGGCTCCTGCGCCAGCATCCGGTGGCTGAACGACTTCGGGATCGGTCCGGCGCCCCCCATTCGGTCGCCCGCCAGCGGGCCGGGCTTCGGGCCGGGGAAGATGTAGAGCTCGCGCTCGGGGATGTTCGCGAAGGCGCTTTCCGGCAGGCCGAAGTTCTTGGCGAGCACCTCCTTCGGGGTGTGCGCCAGCCAGTCGGTGATCAGGAAGGTCGAGTCTTCCGAGAAGCCGCCATCGTCGAACACCAGCAGGAACTCGCAGCCGTCGACGTCGGATTCCAGCGCCTGGATCGAGTGCGGGATGCCGGAGGGGAAGTACCACAGGTCGCCCTCGCCGACGTCGTCCGCGAAGGTCCGCCCGTCCGGATCGATGGCGGTGATCCGGGCACGGCCCTTGATCATGTAGGACCACTCGGCCTCCTTGTGCCAATGCATCTCACGCACAGCGTTGGCCTTCAGGCGCATGTTCACGCCCGCCATCGCCTTCGAGATCGGCAGCTCGCGCACCGTGGTCTGCCGGGCCCAGCCGCCCTCCTCCAGGCGCATGTGGCTGTCGGCGAACGACCATTTCAGGTTCGGCATCGTGCCGTGGTCGGTGGCGGGCGGCGCGACGGTGTAGGGATCCTCGGCCTCGCGGGCGGGGTTGCGCGGCCCGAGGATGTCCGCCCCCTTGCCGTCGCGCTCGGGCATCGGCCCTTCGGCGGCGCGGGCACCGCCGGCGGCGAGCGCGGTGCCGGCGGCGATCAGGGTACGGCGTGAGATGTCGTTCATGCGGCCTGTCCGTGGATGCGATGGGTCCTGCGCCGTCGCCCGGCCCGGGTCCGTCGGTGGATCGTCGGCGTGGCGACAGCGTGCGCGGCAGGACAAGCCGCATGGTTGCGATCCGATCCCGCCATTCCCGGCATGGCTGCAACGCGTGGCGGGCGAACCTGTCCGAACAGTCATCTTCCCGCGATCTCCCGGTCATCCGGGCGGGTGCAGGATGCGGACGACCGAATGATGGAGGGCAGCCCGACCGTGACCGTCCAAGCCCATTCCGCCCCGTCCCGGTCCGCGCTATGGACCGAACCCATGCGGCTCCTGATCATCGAGGACGATCGCGAGGCGGTCTCCTACCTCGTCAAGGCGTTCCGGGAGGCCGGGCACCTCGCCGACCACGCGACCGACGGCCTCGACGGCTACGGCCTCGCCTGCGACGGCGCCTACGACGTGCTGATCATCGACCGGATGCTGCCGAAGCTCGACGGGCTTTCGCTGATCCGCTCCCTGCGCGAGCAGAGGGTGACGACGCCGGTGCTGATCCTGTCGGCGCTGGGGCAGGTGGACGACCGGGTGAAGGGCCTGCGCGCCGGCGGCGACGACTACCTGCCGAAGCCCTACGCCTTCTCGGAGCTGCTCGCCCGCGTCGAGGTGTTGGCCCGGCGCGGCGGCTCGTCCGCCGCGAGCGCCGAGGCGACCGCCTACCGCGTCGGCGACCTCGAGCTCGACCGGCTCTCCCACCGGGTGACGCGGGCGGGCCAGGACGTCGCCCTACAGCCGCGCGAGTTCCGGCTGCTGGAGTACCTGATGCGCCATGCCGGCCAGGTCGTGACCCGGACCATGCTCCTGGAGCACGTCTGGGACTATCACTTCGACCCGCAGACCAACGTCATCGACGTGCACGTCTCGCGCCTCAGGGCCAAGCTCGACAAGGGTTTCGGCACGCCGATGATCCACACGATCCGCGGCGCCGGCTACATCCTGCGCGCCGACGAGGCGCGGCCGCCATCATGATGCCCGCGAGGACGGATCGAGCCCGCGCGATCGCCGGCATCCTCGTCCCGTGACGCCGCACGTCCCGACGCCGGACAGCGCCTTCGTCCGCATCCAGAAGCTGTTCCGGACGACGGCGTTCAAGCTGTCGATCGCGTACCTCGTCGTGTTCGCGGCCTGCGCCGGGGTGGCGCTCGGCACCATCGCCTGGAGCGCCCGTCGCGTCCTCGACGACCAGATCGTCTCGACGATCGACGCCGAGATCAACGGGCTCGCCGAGCAGTACAACGGCGGCGGCCTGCGCCGGCTGATCTCCGCAGTCGAGCGAAGGGCGGCCGAGCCCGGCGCCTCGCTCTACCTCGTGACCACGGCCAACGGCGACCACGTGGTCGGCAACGTCGGCGACCTGCCCGCGAGCGTGCTGGCGACGCCGGGACAGGCGGAGACCGTCTACGGCCGCAGCCGCGAGACGCAAGGGCGCGAGACCCATCGCGCGATCGTGCGCATCTTCACTTTGCCCGGCGGCTTCCGGCTGCTCGTCGGCCGCGACGTCGAGGAGCGCGACCGCCTGCGCGGGGTGATCGCAAGCACCTTCGGCACCTCGCTCGCGGTCGTGGTGCTGCTCGGCGTCATCGGCGGCTGGGTGGTCGCCGGCCGGGTCCTCAAGCGGGTCGACGCGATGACCGAGACCGCCGGCACCATCATGGCGGGCGATCTCGGCCGCCGCCTGCCAGTCGCGGGCAACGGCGACGAGCTCGATCGCCTCGCCCAGAACCTGAACCTGATGCTGGAGCGGATCGGCGAGCTGATGCGCGGCCTGCGCGAGGTCTCCGACAACATCGCCCACGACTTGAAGACGCCGCTGACGCGCCTGCGCAACCGCGCCGACGAGGCGCTTCGCGGCGAGCGCTCGCCGGACGCCCTGCGCGCGGCGCTGGACGGGGTGATCGAGGACAGCGACGGCCTGATCCGGGTGTTCAACGCGCTCCTGATGATCGCGCGGCTCGAGGCGGGCAACGCCCGCGAGATGATGGCACCGTTCGATCTCGGACCGTCCGTGCGGGCGATCGGCGAGCTCTACGAGGCGCTGGCCGAGGAGCGCGGCCAGCGCCTCGACGTGTCGGCGCCGGACGGCTTGCTCGTCGACGGCAACCGCGAGCTGGCGGGGCAGGCGCTCGCCAACCTCCTGGACAACGCGATCAAGTACGGCGCCGAGGCGCGCGGCGGGTCGCCGGGCGGGATCGTGATGGCGGCGTCGCGGATCGGCGCGGAGATCGTCGTCACGGTGGCCGATCGCGGCCCGGGCATCCCGGAAGCCGAGCGCGGGCGCGTCCTCGACCGCTTCGTGCGCCTGGAGGACGCCCGATCGGCACCGGGCTTCGGCCTGGGCCTGAGCCTCGTCGCCGCCGTCGTGCGCCTGCACCAGGGGCGCCTGACGCTGGAGGACAACGCGCCCGGCCTGCGCGTGGCGATCGCCCTGCCGGCGGCGGGCGCCGCGAACCGGCAGAGCCAGGACGCTCCGTCGGAGGGCGGGGCCTGATCGCGACGGCGACCTTCGCCGGCCGGGACAGGGCGGCCTGCGCGACGAAGCGCGGACCAACCGGCCCACGATCGTCACCCGCCGGTGCGTCGGCCGACGACCGGCATGGTGGCGGGCTGCGCGCCCTCAGCTCTCGGCGGTCGCTTCGTCGGTCTCCGAAGCCGCCTCGTCCTCGGACGCGTCCTCGTTCTCGAGTTCCGCATCGGCCTCCGCATCCGCGTCGGCGGACGTCGCCTTGGCAATGCTGATGAAGTCGCCCCGGCGGATCGCCTCGCCGCCCGAGGCCATGGTGCTGAGGTAGGCGTTCAGCGTGGCCGGCGCGACGTCGGGCAGGCGCTGCGCGATCTGGGCGGTGGACAGGCCCTGCGGGCCGGCGCTTTCCAGGAGGGCGCGGAGCCGGCCCTTCGCCGAGTTCGCCCGGGGACCGCGCGGGCCGCGCGTCGAGGTCTGGCCGGGCGTCGCGACGCGCTCGGCGCTCCTTCGGGCCGAGCCGTCGCCGAGCGACACGGCGGCATCGAGCGGCGTGTTGTCGACGATCGACCGCAGCGCCCCCTCGGCCATCTGCAGCTTTGCCAGCTCGGTCCCGATCCGCTCGTACTCGGCCTGAAGGAGATCACGGCGCTGGCTGATTTCCGCAAGTGCCTTCGTGATGGTGTGATCTTCTGCCATGGCCGCCTCTACTCTCGAATGGGGGCCATAACTCATAGGCGCCAAGACGGGTCAAGACCGGCAAGGGCATTGCCATCTGTACGTCAGGAAAACCGCCCTGCGGATGCCGACGCCCTGGCCTGAGGCCGCGGACCGGGTAAGACACGATCGCCGGGCCGCTGCGACGAGCCCGGCGCTGGAACGCATGCGATGACCGAAGACCCAGCCGCCGGCCCCCACGCCTCGATCGACGCGATCGCCGCGCGCTTCGAGCGCTGCGCCGCCACCATCGGGGTCGTCGGACTCGGCTATGTCGGCCTGCCGCTCTGCCTCGCGGCGACGGAGGCCGGCTTCGCGGTCGTCGGCTTCGACATCGACGCCGACAAGCCGGCGATGCTGATGCGCGGCGAGACCTATCTCGAGCACATCCCGGCGCCAGCGGTGGCGGCGATGGCGGGAAGCGGCCGCTTTCGCGCCACGACCGATTTCGACGGCCTGGCGCAGGTCGACGCGATCCTGATCTGCGTTCCGACGCCGCTCACCCGGCAGCGCGAGCCCGACCTGTCGTTCGTGCGCACGACCACGCAGGAGATCGCGAAGCGCCTGCGGCCGGGGCAGCTGGTCGTGCTCGAATCCACCACCTGGCCGGGAACGACCGATCAGGTCGTGCGGCCGCTGCTCGAGGCGCTCACCGGCTATCGCAGCGGATCGGACTTTTTCCTCGCCTTCTCGCCCGAGCGCGAGGATCCCGGCAACCGCGCCTTCAGCACCGCGACGATCCCGAAGATCGTCGGCGGCGACGGCCCCGCGGCGGCGCGGCTCGCCGAGGCGCTCTATGCCCCGTTCGTCGCCCGCACGGTGATGATGTCGTCCACCGCGACGGCGGAGGCGACGAAGCTCACTGAGAACATCTTCCGCGCCGTCAACATCGCCCTGGTCAACGAGCTGAAGGTGATCTTCGACGCGATGGGGATCGACGTCTGGGAGGTCATCGAGGCGGCCAAGACCAAGCCGTTCGGCTTCACCCCGTTCTATCCGGGCCCCGGCCTCGGCGGGCACTGCATCCCGATCGATCCGTTCTACCTGACGTGGAAGGCGCGCGAGTTCGGGATCGCGACGAAGTTCATCGAGCTCGCCGGCGAGATCAACCAGCAGATGCCGGGCTTCGTGCTCGACAAGCTGATCCGCGCGCTCGACACCCACGCCGGACGCGGCCTGTCGGGCAGCCGGATCCTGATCGTCGGCCTGGCCTACAAGAAGAACATCTCCGACATCCGCGAGAGCCCGGCGCTCAGGCTCTGGTCGATGCTGGAGGCGCGCGGCGCGCGGGTCGCCTACCACGACCCGTTCGTGCCCGCGGTTCCCGCGACGCGGGAATATAGGACGCTTCAGGGGGCGAGATCGGTCGCGCTGACGGACGGGACGCCGGCGTCGTTCGACGCCGTGCTGATCGTGACCGACCACGACGCGGTCGATTACCCCGCGATCTGCGGGAGCGCCCGGATCGTCGTCGATTGCCGCAACGCGCTTCGCAGCCGCGGGCTGACCGCGAAGATCGTGATCTCGGCGTGATGGCGGCGCGGTCTTCCCTCCCTCCTTTGCGGGAAAGGAAACGCACCCGACCTTCCGGTTCGATCCGACATCCTAAGACAAATACGCCTTCAGGTTCCGGCGGATGCGGTCGAGCGGGACCTCGGCCGGGTCCGGCAGGGTGAACGTGGCGCCGGTGATCGTCTCGTAGGCGTTGATGTAGACGGCCGCCGTCTCCAGCACGATTTCGGCCGGGATTTCCGGGATCGGGTCGTTGTAGGGGTCGCAGCGCGCCACCACCCAGTTGCGGACGAAATCCTTGTCGAAGCTCTCCGGGGCCGCGCCGGCGGCGAAGCGCTCGGGATAGGTCTTCGCGAACCAGTAGCGGCTGCTGTCGGGGGTATGGATCTCGTCGGCGAGCACGATGCGGCCGTCGGCGTCGGTGCCGAACTCGTACTTGGTGTCGGCGAGGATCAGCCCGCGCCGCGCCGCGAGGTCCTGGCCGCGGGCGAACAGCGCGAGCGCCGTCTCCGATACGGTCCGCCACTGCGCCGGCGTAAGCAGGCCCTGGCCCAGGATCGCGTCGGCGGTCAGCGGCGCGTCATGGGCGCCGTCGGCGGCCTTGGTGGTCGGGGTGATGATCGCCTGCGGCAGCCGCGCGTTCGGGCGCATCCCGTCCGGCAGGGTATGGCCGTACATCGTGCGCGCGCCGGCCTTGTACTGCGTTAGGATCGAGGTCGCAGTGCTGCCGGCGAGGTAGCCCCGCACCACGATCTCCACCGGCAGGATGTCGAGGCGTTGCCCGACGAGCACGTTCGGGTCGGGATAGGCGAGGACGTGGTTCGGGCAGAGGTCGGCGGTCGCCTCGAACCAGTAGCGGGCGGTCTGCGTCAGCACCCGGCCCTTGAAGGGGATCGCGGCGAGCGCCCGATCGAAGGCGCTGATCCGGTCGCTGCTGATCAGGATGCGGCGCCCGTCCGGCAGGTCGTAGTTGTCGCGCACCTTGCCGCGATAATGGTTCGGCCATTCCGGCAGCGTCGCGTCCTCGAGGACTTGGTGGGCGTGCGGGGCGAGGGATGCCGTGTCCAAACCGGGTTGCTCCATCAGGCTGCGCGGATGACCGGACGCGGTGTGAACCAGCGCACGCGGCGTGACCAGCCCCCGCCTCCGATGCGGGGCGCGAGCCTTGCAGGACGGCGCCGCTCATGAAACCGCTCCGACCTGCGCGCGGTCCGCAGGCCCGGCTCGATCCGACGAACGTGAAGCGAGGGATTCTCGACGTGTCCCACACCCATCGACCGCCGCGCATCTTCGAGACCGTCGAGGGAGGGCGCCTCGCCGAGACGCGGACCGACCCCGCCTGGCGCCTGTGGGGGCCGTATCTCAGCGATCGGCAATGGGGCACGGTGCGGGAGGATTACAGCGCCGACGGCGCGGCCTGGGACTACCTGCCCCACGACCATGCCCGCTCGCGCGCCTATCGCTGGGGCGAGGACGGCATCGGCGGCTTCGCCGACAAGGACCTGAGTTGGTGCCTGTCGCTCGCCCTGTGGAACGGCCGCGACCCGATCCTCAAGGAACGCCTGTTCGGCCTGACCAATGCCGAGGGCAATCACGGCGAAGACGTCAAGGAGCTGTACTACTACCTCGACGGCGTCCCGACCCACGCCTACATGCGGATGCTGTACAAGTACCCGCACGACGCGTTTCCGTATTCTCGCCTGACCGAGGAGAACGCGCGCCGCGGCCTCGACGACCGCGAGTTCGAGCTGATCGATACCGGCCTGTTCGACGCGGGCCGCTACTGCGACGTCACCATCGAGTACGCCAAGGCGGGGCCCGACGACGTGCTGATGCGGGTGACCGCGATCAACCGCGGCCCGGATGAAGCGACGCTGGCGCTGCTGCCGCAACTGTTCTCGCGCAACACGTGGTCGTGGGCGAACGGCCCGCGCCCCGACCTGCGGCTCGCCGCCGACGGCACCGTGCTCGCCGTCCACCATGCCATGCCGGCGATGCGGCTCCATGCCGACGGGGCACCGGAATGGCTGTTCTGCGAGAACGAGACCAACGCCCACCGCCTGTTCGGCGCGCCGCAATCCGGCTACCCGAAGGACGGAATCGGCCGTCGCGTGGTCGACGGGGAGATGGACGCGGTCAATCCTGACCGGTCCGGCACCAAATGCGCCGGCGTGCACCGGCTGACCATCGCGCCGGGCGGCGAGCAAAGCGTGCGCCTGCGCTTCCGCATCGCGGAGGCGTCCGGCGACGCCTTCGCCGACTTCGACGCGGTGTTTTCCGCCCGCATCGCCGAGGCCGACGCATTCTACGCCGCGTTGCAGGCCGACATCGCGGATGCCGACCGCCGGGCGGTCCAGCGCCAGGCCCTGGCCGGGATGCTGTGGTCGAAGCAGCTCTACCATTACGACGTGCGCGAGTGGCTCGACGGCGACCCGGCCCAGCCGGCCCCGCCCGAGGCGCGCAAGGCCGGCCGCAACGCCGATTGGCGCCACGTGCGGGCGCACGACATCATCTCGATGCCGGATGCCTGGGAATACCCGTGGTTCGCCTCATGGGACCTCGCGCTCCAGAGCCTCGTCTTCGCGACGATCGACCCCGATTTCGCCAAGGGGCAGATCCTGCTGCTGCTCGACGACGCCTACGGCCACCCCAATGCCGAGGTGCCGGCCTACGAGTGGAACTTCTCCGATGCCAATCCGCCGCTGCACGCCTTCGCCGCGTGGCGGGTGTTCTCCCTCGACCAGGCGCTGACCGGGCGGCCGGACCACGACTTCCTGCTCCGGGTGTTCAACAAGCTGACGATGAACTTCACCTGGTGGGTGAACCGCAAGGACGCATCCGGGCGCAACCTGTTCCAGGGCGGCTTCCTCGGGCTCGACAACATCGGCCTGTTCGACCGCTCGAAGCCGATCGCGGGCGGGGCGCTGACGCAGTCGGACGCGACCGCCTGGATGGCGATGAACGCGCTCGAGCTGATGCGGATTGCGGTGGAGCTTGCGCTGCGCGATCCCGCCTACGAGGACATGGCGGAAAAGTTCTTCGAGCATTTCCTGCTGATCGCCGATGCCGCCGCGCGCAGGGGCGGCCTCTGGGACGAGGCCGACCAGTTCTTCTACGACGTGATCGAGACGCCGGGCGGCGAGCGCATCCCGATCCGCGCCCGCACCCTCGTCGGGTTGATCCCGATCTGCGCGGTCGCCGTGCTGCGCAAGACCGACCTCGTGAAGCTGCCCGGGCTGCAGAAGCGGCTGCGCTTCTTCCTGGAGAACCGGCCCGACCTCGCATCCCTGGTCTCGCGCTGGCAGGAGCCGGGAGAAGGCGGCACGGCCCTGCTGTCGCTGCTGCGCGGCCATCGCCTCAAGGCGCTGCTGCGGCGGATGCTCGACGAAGGCGAGTTCCTGTCGCCGCACGGTATCCGCGGCGTCTCCAAGGTCTACGAGCGCACGCCGTTCCACTTCGTCTGGGACGGGGCCGACCTGACCCTGCCCTACGAGCCAGCCGAGTCGCGGACGCGGCTGTTCGGCGGGAACTCGAACTGGCGCGGGCCGATCTGGCTGCCGATCAACTACCTGCTGATCGACGGCCTGCGCCGGTTCCACCGCTATTATGGGCCCGACTTCCGGGTCGAGGCCCCGACCGGCTCAGGGACCTTCCTGTCGCTTCAGGAGATCGCCGACGAGCTGGCGAACCGCATGATCGCGCTCTCGACCCGCGGGCCGGACGGGACGCGCCCGTCCCAGGCGACGAGCCGGCTGGAGCAGGAGGACCCGCATTTCCGCGACCACGTGCTCTGCTACGAGTACTACCACGGCGACACGGGCCGGGGCCTCGGCGCCTCGCATCAAACCGGCTGGTCGGGCCTGGTCGCGCTGCTGATCCAGCAATGCGCGCTCGGTCCGATCCACGCGCTGTCGCCCTCGGGCGCCTCGTGACTACTGGGTGAGCCGCAGCGTGCCGATGCTGGCCGCGATCTGGTTGAAGGCCGAGATGAGGCTGTTCGAATCGTTGGCGACGAACGATTGGGACGCCGTCGTCGCGCAGTTGCTCAGGAGGTTCAGGCCGGCACTGTCGATCGGGTCCGAGGGCACGCTGAAGCCGATCGTGTAGATCGAGATGCCGGCGCTCTTGGCGTTGCTGCAGGCCAGGGCCGTCAGCGCGTCGAGGGCGGCGCGTGCGTTGCTCGCGTTCGTGACGTTCTGGTTGCCGGGCGGGAGCCGCGGATTCGGCGTCGAACCGTCGACGTTCTGGAAGTAGCCGGCGGCGAAATACATCGACTGATTGAACGGCGAGTAGCCGTTCGTCGCCCAGCTGTTGGCGCCGTCGGTCATCAGGATGATGATCTTGTTGACCGTGCTCGACGCGTAGGGCGCACCGTCGGCGAAGACGCTGCTCGGCGACAGCGTCCGCCAGCCCCACATCAGGCCCTCGTGGATGTTGGTCGATCCGAGCGGCGCCATCGCGTTGATCAGCGACTTCAGCGTCGCCGTGCTGCTGGTCAGCCGTTGGAGCGGGCGGGTGGTGCAGCCGAAATTCGGGCCGTTCGGGATGCCGGTATAGCTGTTCGACGCGGTCGGCGATGCGTCGCGGGCGTTGACGTACTTGCAGGCGCGGCCCTCGGCGGCGGCGAAGGTGGTGCTCGACTGCGACTGGCTCGCACAGCTGTTGGCGTTGGTGTAGTCGTCGATGTAGCTGTTGAAGCTGAACGCAGAATTGTTGTTGTAGCCGGCGAAGGTCGTGCTGCCATCGCCCGGCTCGTCGGGCGCGAACATCGGCACGTAGTACGAGCTTGGGTTCGAGCTCGTCGGCGCGCCGTCCTGGACGTTGAGCGGATAGGGCAACGTTTCCAGGCACCCGGCCCAGCCCCAGCCCGAGTAGGCGCTCTGCAGCGCCGTGAAGAGGCCGAAGCGGTTGGTGAAGCCGGCGGAGGCCGGTGCGATCACGTTGGTCCAGTGATAGGCCGACTTGCCGTTCTGGTCGATCCAGGTGGCATAGCGGTAGGCGGCCGGATCGACCGCGACCGCGGCGGCGAACGGCACGATCGAGATCTTGGTGCCGGTGGCGAAGGCGGCGTTGGTGTACACGTAGTCAACGAAGTTCGTCGCCGCCGTCTGCACCGCCTGGAGCTTGCTCTGGCCGCCGCTCGATTCCGCCATCGAGCCGGTGTTGTCGAGCACCAGGGCAATTTCGAAGGTCTTGGGCACCGGGGTGGCGCAGCGCGCCGACCCGCCCGGCCGCGGGGCCGTCACGCCCGTGATGCGGCTGTAGAAGACCGGCGAGACCATGTGCGTGGTCAGGGTGATCTGGCGCGGGTTCGCCGTCACCGCCAGCGGGTCGACCGTGAGGCCGGTCGCGCCCATGTAGCCCGTCATCATCGCGACGGCCTGGGTCTGGAGAGCCGGGTTCGTCGTCGCCATCGGCGTCTGGCACAGAGCGAGGGCGGTGGCGTCGGTCGCGGCCTGGAGCTTGGTCTCCATGTAGGTGGCGAAGCCGTAATCGATCGCGGCGCCGGTGAAGCCGAGGAGCGGCAGCGCGAGCAGCCCGAACAGCAGGACGACGTTGCCGTCGCGCTGCCGCGCGAAGCGGCCGAGATGTCGGCACATCGAGATCCTTCGAGGTGTCGAGCGGGCCGGGGTCACGGGCATGCTGCGCCTCCCGGCATCCAGACTTCGGTGTAGGTGGATTTGGCGGGCTGCCCGCCGCGCGCCGGCCAGGGCATGCTGGATTTGAGCGTGATCGTGCTCGTGGCGCCGTTGACGAGCTTGACCAGCGCCGAGCCGAGCATCGGCGTGTAGGGCATGCTCACCTCGGTGAGGACGTAGCGGACCCCGTTGGTGCGGAATCCGGTCGGCACGGTGAGGTCGGAGGCGGCGCCCGTGGCGCGGGGCGACGCGTTGGCGTTGGCGGTGCTGGAACAGACCCGCGGGATCAGGTTGAGGTTCGTGAGGTCGACCGCCATCGCGCTCACCACGATCTTCACGCCGCTGGCGTCGAACGGCTTCAGCACCAGGGTCGAGGTGGCGAGGATGTCGCGCATCAGCGACGCGTCGATCGGGTTCTGGGCGTCGCCCTGCGCAGTCAGGTCGGACACCGTCCGGGCGAGCTGCGTGACCTTCCGCCAGTTGTCGACCGCGTGGGCGTACTCCGAAAGGCCCACGAAGATCGCGAGCAGCACGGGCAGGATCAACGCGAACTCGATCGCGGAGACGCCGCCGGACGCGCGTGCGAACCGAGCGAAGGCCCGCTCGGACGCGCCTGAGCTATGAAGAGGGGAACACCGCACCATCCCGGCCCTCAGCATCCGGTCGAGGCGGTGGTCTGGTACGGCTCGGTGCGGAACACGGCCGTGGACTGCAGCAGATGCGTCCCGTCGGCGAAGCTCATCTGGGCGAGGTCGAGCAGGCTGAAGAACACCGGCACCTTCACGGCCGCGGTGACGACGACGATCGATCCCGGCTTCGCGCAGGCGTAGCTCGTCCCGAAGCCGTTGTTCCAGGTCCTCGTGGTGGCGTTCATCGGCGTCGCGCTCGACCCGGCCGCGAACGAGCTCGCCAGCGACACGTCGATCTTCACGCTCGAGCAGTCGAACAGCGTGAAGGCCCGGTTGGCGCCCGTTCCGCACATCGCGTCGTTGAGCTTCTGCAGCAGGACCGCCGCGCTGGTCGTCCCGCTGTTGGCGATCTGGAACTGGCCGGTGAACAGGCCGCGCACCGCGTTCTGGACGGTGCGGTCGAAGTTCTGGCCGGCCCAGATCACGAACGCGATCTGGATGATCGCGCCGACCAGCGCCAGGAAGGGCAACGAAACGAGGGCGAACTCGACCGCGGCGGCCCCCTCGGCGGCGGCGGCGAACGTGCGGATCGGTGACGGACGAAATGCGCGGACGAGGCGGCGAGGCATGACACCTGAGGCGGATGAGATACGTTATTTAGACGCTATCCACCCGAAGATCTAAACCAAAGTTGAATCGCCCTACCAACCCTAGATGACATCCTGCGGCGTCATCGCGACATGAGCACAACCCTCGGTCGCACGGAACGCCCCCTCATCTAGGACAATAAGGCGATCGTCCGGGATAAAGACTTGCGGAGAGCCGCGCATCATGTCGGCCGGGAAAAAATGACTTTCCGCCGTTCGCGATCTGCTCGATCCGTGAGCGACGATGCTTTGGAACCCGGAACGAAAAAGGCCCCGGATGCGTGATCCGGAGCCTTCACAATATCAGGAGCAAGGTGCCGACGGCGCCCGGCGGGCGGGTGCTGCCTAGAACGGGATGTCGTCGTCGAGGTCGTAGTTGCCGCGCGAACCGCCGCCACCGCCCGCGGGCGCCGGGGGCTGACGCCGCTCGCTGCCGCCCTGGGAACGGCCGCCGCCATACTCGCCGCCGCCGCCGCCGCGGCTGACCTGGCCGCCGCCCTCGTCGTCGGCCGCCATCTCGCCACCGCCGCCGCGCCCGTCGAGAATCGTCATCTCGCCGCGGAAGCGCTGGAGCACCACCTCGGTGGTGTACTTCTCGACGCCGGAATTGTCGGTCCACTTCCGGGTCTGGAGCTGGCCCTCGATGTAGACCTTCGAGCCCTTGCGCAGGTACTGCTCGGCCACGCGGGCGAGGTTCTCATTGTAGATCACGACCGAGTGCCACTCGGTCTTCTCCTTGCGCTCGCCCGACGCCTTGTCCTTCCACGACTCGGAGGTCGCGAGGCGCAGGTTGACCACCGGATCGCCGGAGCCGAGGCGGCGCGTCTCGGGATCGCGCCCGAGATTGCCCACCAGAATGACCTTGTTGACGCTGCCCGCCATCGCTCTCTCCTTCGCCGTCGGATCTCACAGGGCTCGGTCCGGCCGAACCCGCGGGTGCTCTTCATGAGCCTCGGGACGAGCCCGGGCAACCGGCGCATCGGCGCTTGTCCCCATCACCCACACGCGGCGCCGGCCTCCTGTGTTCTATCTTTGTTCCGATTATGCGGCAAGCCGGAGCCGCATCGCGTGACGCCGGCTGCGGGGTCCCGCTCAGGCGACGTGGACGATGAGCTTGCCGAAGTTGCGGCCCTTCAGAAGGCCGATGAAGGCCTCGGGCGCGTTCTCCAGGCCCTCGACCACGTCCTCGCGGTACTTCACCGATCCATCCGCGATCCAGCCGCCGACCTCCCGCTCGAAGGCGTCGATCTGGCTCGCGAAATCCCAGACGATGAAGCCCTGGATCCGCAGGCGCTTGGTCAGCACCGCGCGCATCAGCAGCGGCGACCGGTCGGGGCCGGGCGGCAGCTCGGTGGCGTTGTAGCCGGCGATCAGGCCGCAGACCGGCATGCGCGCGAAGTCGTTGAGCAGCGGCAGCACCGCCTCGAAGACCGCGCCGCCGACGTTCTCGAAGTAGACGTCGATGCCCTTCGGGCAGGCGGCGGCCAGCGCGCCGGGCAGGTCGTCGGAGCGATGGTCGACCGCGGCGTCGAAGCCGAGCTCGCGCGTGAGGTAGGCGCACTTCTCGGGGCCGCCCGCGATGCCGACGGCGCGCGCACCCTTGAGCTTGGCGATCTGCCCGACGAGCGACCCCACCGGCCCGGCGGCGGCGGCCACCACCACGGTCTCGCCGGGCTTCGGCTCGCCGATGTTGAGGAGCCCGGTATAGGCGGTCATGCCGGGCATGCCGAGGACACCGAGCGCCGTCGTCGGCGGTGCGACCGCGGGATCGACCTTTCGCAGGCCCTTGCAGTCGGACACCGAGAACTCCTGCCATCCGCCGAAGGCCTGGACCAGGGTGCCGACGGGGAAGTCCGGGTGCTCGGAGCGCATCACCTCGCTCACCGTCCCGCCGGTCATCGGCTCGCCGATGCCGACCGGCTGCGCGTAGGATTTCGCCGCGCTCATCCGGCCGCGCATGTAGGGGTCGAGCGAGAGCCAGCGTGTGCGCAGCAGGATCTCGCCGGCGCGCGGCGTCGGGACGACGGCCTCCTCGAGGCGGAAGTTCTGCAAGGTCGGCTCGCCGTGCGGACGCGCGGCGAGGACGATGCGGCGGTTCTTGGCGGCCATGCCGGGTCTCCGTGAGGGTCGAGGATCGATCGGCCTATCATGTCGCAGCGGCGAGGCCCGATGTCACCGTCGCGCGCGTTCCGCGTTGCCCGATCGAACCGATCCCCAAAACACGAGAGCAACCGCATGCGCGTCGGATCCGGACTCGCCCTCGCCATCGCGTCGATCACCCTCGCCGGCCAGGCCGCCGCAGCGCAGGACCCGCTGGCGCGCTATCGCCAGGCGTCGCGCGTGCTCGTCCTGTCCGCCCCGGATGCCGACGATCGCCGGCTCGCCGAGCAGCGCGCCGCCGTCGAGGCGGCGCGTGCCGGGTTCGGCGAGCGGGATCTCGTGGTGGTCGAGGCGGTGGGTGATGGGGAAAGCGCCGCGGCGATCCGGCGGCAGCTGCGCCTTCCGGCCGACGCGTTCCGCGCGGTGCTCGTCGGCAAGGACGGCGGCGCCAAGATCACGGCGGCGGAGCCGATCCCGGCACTGCGGCTGTTCTCGACGATCGACGCGATGCCGATGCGCCGGGACGAGATGCGCCGCCAGCGCTGAGCCGAAACAAAAAAGGGCCGCCCGCGGGCAGCCCTCTTTCTCGTTTCCGTCGTCGATCCGCTCAGTAGCAGCGCTCGACCAGCACGCGGCGATAGCCGTACGGCGTCCAGCGGACCCGGGGAACGGTCACGCACTCGCCGCCGTAACCGTAACCGTAGCCACCGTAGGCGGCCGGGGCGTAGCCATAGCCGTATCCGTAACCCGGGTAGCCGTAGCCGCCGTATCCCCCGTAGAGGCCGCCGGCGGCGAGGCCGAGGCCGACACCGAGACCCAGGCCGCCGAGGCCGTACCCGTAGCCGCGGCCGTAACCGTAGCCCCGATATCCGCCGAAGCCGCCGCGATAGCCGCCGAAACCGCCCCGGAAGCCGGCGCCACGGAACCCGCCGAAGCCACCGCCACGAAACCCGCCGAAGCCGCCGCCGTGAAACCCACCGCCATGGAAGCCACCGCCGAAGCCGCGCGCCTCGGCCGACGCCGGCAGGTAAGCGAGCGCTCCGACCATCAACGTCGAAGCAAGAAGAAGACGCTTCATCAAACCATCTCCAGAAGAGTCGTGACCGTAACCCCCATCATCCGAGAAACGCGCAGGCGCCGATTTCGGTTCAGGCTGCGACATTCGAAACCGCCTCCTTGCTGCGGCCATCGCGGCTGCTTGAAAAGCGTCGCATTCTGAGGTGAGGAGACGCGCCGCAGGCGTGCGAATGGCTCGGCTGGTTCGAGGCCTCACGATGATGTTACGTCCGACCCTGGCGGCGGCTCTCGCCTTCCTGGCCGTCTCGAGCGGCGGCGCGCGCGCGGAAACGGCCGTCCCAGAGGCCTGCCGGCCCGTCCAGGCGCAGGGCGACAGCTTCACCGTGTGCACCGTCGATCTCCGCCGCCAGCGCGTGCGGCTGTTCTGGCTCGGCGCCGACGGGCAGCCCTATTCGTCGCTCTCGGCGCTCGCCGAGAAGCAGGGCCCGCGCCTGAGCTTCGCGATGAACGCCGGCATGTACGACAAGGGCCAGGCCCCGGTCGGCCTCTACGTCGAGGACGGCCGCGAGATGAAGGGCGTCTCGACCGCCAACGGGCCGGGCAACTTCCACCTCAAACCGAACGGCGTGTTCTACGTGAAGGGCGAGCGCGCCGGCGTGCTCGACACCGGGCACTACCTCAAGGCACGCCTGAGGCCCGACTTCGCGACGCAGTCCGGCCCGATGCTGGTAATCGACGGGCAGATCCACCCCAAGATCTCTGCCGACGGGCCGAGCCAGAAGATCCGCAACGGCGTCGGCGTCCGCGACGACGGGCGGGTGGCGGTGTTCGCGATCTCGGAGCATCCCGTCACCTTCGGCGCCTTCGCGCGCCTGTTCCGGGACGACCTCGGCTGCCGCAACGCGCTGTTCCTCGACGGCAGCGTGTCGAGCCTCTACGCGCCGGCGCTCAAGCGCAGCGACATCAGCCGCCCGCTCGGGCCGATGGTCGGGGCGGTCGCACGATAGGGACGGCCCGCCTCAGCGGCGGGTCGCATCCATGCGCAGGCCGTGCTCGGGCCGCAAGGTCACCCGGTGCAGCGGCGTCATCGGCGGATGATCGGCCGGCATCCGGAACCGCACGGCGCGGACGATGTGGGCCAGCACGATCACCGCCTCCTGCAGCGAGAAGCTCTGACCGATGCAGACGCGCGGGCCCGCCCCGAACGGCAGGTAGGCGAAGCGCGGGATCGCGTCGCGGTTCGCACCGAGGAACCGTTCCGGCACGAAGGCGTCCGGATCGTCCCATAGGGTGCGGTGCCGGTGCAGCACGTAGGGCGCGACCAGCACCATCGACCCGCGCGGCACCTTGATGCGGCCGAGGCGATCGTCGCGGATCGCCTGGCGGCTGAGGTACGGCACCGGCGGGAACAGGCGCATCGCCTCCTCCATCACCGCCTTGGCGAAGGGCAGCGCCTCGATCGCGACGTCGCCGTCGCCCGCCGCGTCGACCTCGGCCTCGAGGCGCTCGCGGGCGGCGTCGTCCTTCGCCAAGCAGTACAGCGCCCAGGTCAGGGCATTCGCCGTGGTCTCGTGCCCGGCGGCGATGAAGGTGACGATGTTGGCCTGAACCTCGAGGTCGGTGAGGCCCTTGCCGGTCTCGGGGTCCTGCGCCGCCAGCAACAGCGTCATCAGGTCCTGCGGCGCTCCGCCGGCCGCCAACAGCGCCTTGCGGCGGGCGATCAGCTCCTCGACCACCTCGGCGAAGTAGCGCCCCGCCGGCCGCGCCCGCAGGCGTCCGAGCCGGGGCACGAAATCGGGCACGCCGAACACGTCGAGCGGGTCGATCGGCCCGACGGCCTCGAGGAAGCGGGTGATCGCCCGCCCGAGCGCATCGGGATCGCCGGGCAGGCCCTGGGTGAAGATCGTCCGCTCCAGCACGTCCAGCGTCACGCGGGTCATCTCCAGCGCGACGTCGACCTGCGTGCCGTCGCGCCGGACGAGGCGGCGGGCGAGCTTGGCGCCGGACGCGTTCATCGCATCGGAAAAACCCTGCACGGTGCGCGCCGAGAAGATCGGCGCCAGCGTCCGCCGCTGCAGCTTCCAGGCGTCGCCCTCGGCGCTGAGCAGGCCGTTGCCGAGCCCGGGCGCCAGGACGCGGCGCTGGAGGTCGTCCTTGCGGTAGTTGCCGACGTTCTCGACGAGGAGGTAGCGAATCAGTGCCGGGTCGCTGACCACGGTGATGCGGCCCATGGCGCCGTCGCCGGCCACCACGGGGGCGGTGAAGTGATCCTCCATCCAGGTGGTGATCGGGTTCTTGCGCGCCGCCTTGAGGAACTCGAACAGGCCCATCGCCGTGCGGCGCGGCGCCGGCACCGGCGGCCGGAAGCGGGACGCCACCGGCGCATCCGTGTCGATCGCGATCGTCGCCGTCATTCGGGCGCCATCCTTGCTTGGCGCGACGGGGAACAGGCCGCCGCGTTTGTCGGGACACGGCCGGAAAAGCGCCTTCGCGATTTGCCGCCGCCTGTCGTAGGTAGGCACCGCACCGCACCGAACGTAGAGGCCACGATGTCGCCGCAGCCCGAGACCGCCACCCGCACGGAATCCGACACTTTCGGGCCGATCGAGGTTCCGGCGCACCGGTATTGGGGGGCGCAGACCCAGCGCTCGATCCAGAACTTCAAGATCGGCACCGAGCACATGCCGGCGCCGCTCGTCCACGCGCTGGGCCTCGTCAAGCAGTCGGCCGCCCTGGTGAACCAGGATCTCGGCGGCCTCGACCCGAAGGTGGCCGAGGCGATCGCGGCGTCGGCGGCCGAGGTGGTCGAGGGCCGGCACGACGACGAGTTCCCGCTGGTGGTGTGGCAGACCGGATCGGGCACCCAGTCCAACATGAACGCCAACGAGGTGATCGCCAGCCTCGCCAACGAGCGGCTCGGGGGCAAGCGCGGCGGCAAGTCGCCGGTCCACCCCAACGACCATTGCAACCGCGGCCAGTCCTCGAACGACGTCTTCCCGACGGCGATGCACATCGCGGTCTCGCGCGAGATCACCGAGCGCCTGATGCCGGCGCTGACGCACCTGCACACCGCGCTCGACGCGAAGGCGAAGGCCTTCGAATCGATCGTCAAGATCGGCCGCACCCACCTGCAGGACGCGACCCCGGTCTCGCTCGGCCAGGAATTCTCGGGCTACGCCGCGCAGGTCGCGCTCGGCGGCTCGCGCATCGCGGCGACGCTGCCCGGCGTGCTGGCGCTGGCGCAGGGCGGCACCGCCGTCGGCACCGGGCTGAACGCGCATCCTGAGTTCGCCGAGCGCTTCGCCGCCAAGGTCGCGGAGCTGACCGGCCTGCCCTTCACCTCGGCCGCCAACAAGTTCGAGGCGCTGGCGACCCACGACGCGCTGGTGTTCACGCAGGGCGCGCTCTCGGCGCTCGCCGCCGGCCTGTTCAAGATCGCGCAGGACATCCGCCTGCTGGCATCCGGCCCGCGCTCCGGGCTGGGCGAGCTGTCGCTGCCGGAGAACGAGCCGGGCTCCTCGATCATGCCGGGCAAGGTCAACCCGACCCAGTGCGAGGCGCTGACGATGGTCTGCGCGCAGGTGATCGGCAACGGCACCACGGTGAGCTTCGCCGGCAGCCAGGGCAACTTCGAGCTCAACGTGTTCAAGCCGGTGATCGCCAACGCGGTGCTGCAGTCGATCCGCCTGCTCGCCGACGCGGCGGTGAGCTTCACCGACAACTGCGTCGTCGGGATCAAGGCCAACGAGGACAAGATCGCCGACCTGATGAGCCGCTCGCTGATGCTCGTGACCGCGCTCGCGCCCTCGATCGGCTACGACAAGGCCGCCGAGATCGCCAAGACGGCGCACAAGAACGGCACCACTTTGAAGCAGGAGGCCCTGCGCCTCGGCTACGTGACGGAGGCCGAGTTCGAGCGCGTGGTGCGGCCCGAGACCATGCTGGCCCCGAGCGCCGAGTAGGCCGAAGCCGAGACCCGGGAGATCGACGCGATGGCCGAGATCATCAACCTGCGCCAAGTCCGCAAGACACGCCTGCGGTTCGAGAAGGACGAGAAGGCGGCCGACAACCGCATCGCCTTCGGCCGCCCGAAGAAGGCCCGGACCCTGCAGGAGCGCAAGACGGCGATCGAGGTCGCCCGCCACGAGGGCCACAAGCTGGTCGGGCCGGATTCGGAGACGTGAGCGAGGGTGCGCCGCCGCGCGTCGTCCGTTTCCTTGGAGGCGGCCACGGCGTTCACCGATCTCGTCCGATCCAAGTGGATTGCTTCTGATACCGCTTCACTCCGTCATCCCGGGGCTGCGCAGCAGAGCCCGGGATCCAGAGCCGCCGACGGCGCCATCCGAGGCACGACCTGCGGTTCTGGATCCCGGGCTCGCCTTCGGCGCCCCGGGATGACGGGGAAGGCTGGGAAGGGAGGGAAGAGCCCGCGATGAGCATCACCAAGCGCTCGGTGATGATCGCCGGCCACCGCACCAGCGTGTCGCTGGAGGATCCGTTCTGGACCGCTCTGTGCGAGATCGCCGCAGCACGCGGCCAATCGGTGCAGGCGCTGATCGGGGCGATCGATGCCGGCCGCGACGGCCAGAACCTGTCCTCGGCGATCCGGGTCTTCGTGCTGGTGTCATTTCGCGAGCGGGCACCCTGACCGGTCGTCAGCGCCGGATGTCGCGAAGGCTGAGCGAGGCGGCCGGCACCGCGCCGGAGGCGGTCGACGTCGTCGTGCTCACCCATTGCCACACCGACCACATCGGCGGGCTGATGCGCGACGGGCATCCGGCAGTCCCGAACGCGCGCCTCGTCGTCGGCGCGACCGAGTACGAGTTCTGGGCGAAGCCCGAACGGCTCGCGGCGGCGCCATCGAGCAACGAGCACGCCTCGGCGCTGGTGTTCCGCACCCACCTCATGCCGCTCGCCGCAAGGACGCGCTTCATGAAGGATGGCGACGAGGTCGTGCCGGGCATCCATGCGCTCGCGGCCTACGGGCATACGCCCGGCCACCTTGCCTTCCACGTCGAGAGCGAAGGGCGGCGGATGCTGATCTGGGGCGATTGCGCCCACCACGAGGTCGCCTCGCTCGCCGAGCCCGGCTGGCACGCCCTGTTCGACATGGACAAGGCCGCGGGCGCCGCGACGCGCCGGCGGATCTACGACATGGCGACCACCGACGACCTCGTCGTCGCCGGCTACCACACCTCGTTCCCCTCGCTCGGCTACGTCGGGCGCAGCGGCACCGGATATCGCTGGATCCCGGTCACCTATCAGCTCGAACGCTGAGGTTCGTCACTCCGCCGCCTGCAGCGCCGGCTCGGCCGATCGCCCGATCGCGGCCGGCCGCGGTCCGCCGGTCGCCCAATCCAGCAACTCCACCGTGTGGACGATCGGGATCGCGGTGCCCTTCCCGATCTGGGTGGCGCAGCCGATGTTGCCGGTGGCGATCACGTCGGGGCGCATGCGCTCGATGTTGGCGACCTTGCGCGCCCGCAGCTTGCCTGCCAGCTCCGGCTGCAGGATGTTGTAGGTGCCGGCCGAGCCGCAGCAGATGTGCCCCTCGGGCACGTCCTTCACGGTGAAACCCGCCTGCTTCAGCAAGGCCTTCGGCTCGGTGCGGATACCCTGGCCGTGCTGCATCGAGCAGGCGGAATGGTAGGCGACGACGAGGTCGCTCTCGATCACCGGCGCGATGCCGAGCGTGGCGACGAACTCAGTGACATCCTTGGCCAGCGCCGAGACCCTCGCCGCCTTGTCGGCATAGGCCGGGTCGTCGCGGAACATGAATCCGTAATCCTTGATCGTCGTGCCGCAGCCGGACGCCGTGACGAGGATCGCGTCGAGCCCCGCGCCGTCGGCCTCCGCGATCCAGGCGTCGATGGTGCGCTTGGCCTGGGCATGCGAATCGCCCGTCCTGCCCATGTGGTGGGTGAGCGCGCCGCAGCAGCCCTCCCCGTCCGCATGCACCACCTCGACGCCGTGCCGGGTCAGCAGGCGGATCGCCGCCGCGTTGAAATCGGGGCGCAGCACGCTCTGGGCGCAGCCGCGCAGCAGCGCCACGCGCTTCCTCTCGGCCCGGGCGCCGACGGCCGGGAAAGTCGCGGGCCGGTTCGTCGGCTCGCGGCCCGGCAGCGCGGCGGGCGCGAGGTCGAGCATCGCGGCGAGGCGGTTGCCGACCCGCGGCAGGCGCGCGACCAGCGGCTTGAACGGCGCGCCGAGCTTGGCCGCCCACAGGGCCAGCCGGAACCGGCCGGGATGGGGCAGCACGAAAGCCAGGATAGCCCGGAGCGCGCGGTCGTCGAGCCGCCGGGAGAACGTCTCCTCGATATGGCTGCGGGCGTGGTCGACGAGGTGCATGTAGTGCACGCCCGATGGGCAGGTCGTCATGCAGGACAGGCACGACAGGCAGCGGTCGACGTGCTTGACCACCTCGGCGCTCGCCGCCTTGCCGCCCTCGAGCATGTCCTTGATCAGGTAGATCCGCCCGCGCGGGGAATCCAGCTCGTCGCCGAGCAGCAGGTAGGTCGGGCAGGTCGCCGTGCAGAACCCGCAATGCACGCAGGTGCGCAGGATCTTCTCGGAGGTCGCCATCGCCGGGTCGGCGAGCTGAGCGAGGGAGAAATTGGTTTGCATGGCGCGTTCTGGATGCGTCCTGTCTCAGGCCGATCGCGTCGGCCCCGTCTTTCGATCGTCTGTGCCACCGTTTCGCGCCGGGCACGATGCGGCGGACGGCCCGCGCGAGGTCGGGCCCCCGCGCGGAAGCGCTAAACCCCCGCGTACATCCGCCCGGGGTTGAAAATTCCCGCAGGATCGTGCGCCGCCTTGATCCCCTGCGTCACCCGCATCAGCGGCTCGGACAGCGGCTGGAACACCGGCACCGCGGCGCGCACCGCGTCGGGCGCGCGGATCAGCGTGGCGTGGCCGCGGTGCTCGGCGAGCGCCCCGCGGATCGCCGCGGCCCCGGCATCGCCCGCGCTCGGCACGGCGAGCCAGACCAGGCCGCCGCCCCAGTCGTAGAACCAGCGGGCCGGCATCGCGCGGCCGATCGCGGCGGCGAGCGCCGGCCCGCGCGTCGGCGCGGTCGAGAGGCGCCACACGGCGTCCGCCGAGCCGGCGAACGGCGTCGCGTCGCGGATCGCCGTCCACAGGGCGGCGCCGGGCTCGCCATCGAGGATTTCGGCGGCGCCGAAGCGCTTCAGGAGCTTACGCAGCTCGCCGATGCGGTAGTCGAGGGAATCGGAGAAGCCTTCGAGGCGCATCAACGTGCGGGGGTCCTCGCCGTCGATCCCCGCGGGGAGGTGCGCCGCGCCGGTGAGCTCGAACGGCGAGCCCAGCGCGGCGGCGAGCGCGGCGACGGCGCGGGCGTCGTCGAGCCCCGAGAAGACCAGCGTCGCGACGCGTTCCTGCACCGGCAGCACCTTGAAGGTGACCTCGGTCAGCAGCCCGAGGGTGCCCCAGGAGCCGGCCATCAGCTTCACGAGGTCGAGGCCGGTGACGTTCTTCATCACCCGGCCGCCGGACTTGATCGCCTGCCCGCGGCCGTTGACGAAGCGCACGCCGATCAGGCTGTCGCGGGCGGCCCCGGCGTTGATGCGGCGCGGCCCGGAATTGTTGGCCGCCGCGACCGCGCCGAAGCTCGGCGCACCGGCGCTGCCCATCAGGGCCCGGGCGTCCATCGGCTCGAACGGCAGCATCTGGCCGCGCGCGGCGAGCAGCGCCTGGACCTCGGAGAGCGGCGTGCCGGCGCGCGCCGCGATCACCATCTCGGCCGGCTCGTACAGGGTGATCCCGGAGAGCGCCCGCGCCGACAGGGTCGCCTCGTCCTGCGCCGGCCGGCCGATCCCGGCCATGGTGTCACCGCCCACGAGGCGCAGGCGCTCGGACCGGCCGGCGGCCGCACCGACGATGTCGGCCGCCTCGCCCTCGTCGCGGGGCTCGTAGAATGGCATCGTTTCCTGCCCGGTCGCGTGTTTTCGGCGGATGCCTTCTGCGCGGCATCCTTGTGGCCGCGATCATGCGGGATCGCGGCCGCCTTGCAAAGTGGAACCGCTCTACTCTGCGGCCAGGGGATGGGTGGAACGGACGCGCCCCGCGACCTGGCTGCGCAGGCCGGCGATGTCGAAGATCCACACCACGGCCGCGTAGAGGCCGGCGCCGAGCGGCACGGCGAGGCCGAGCGCGAGCGGCGGATCGAGATGGCGCAACGGCGTGAGCGCCAGGGCCATGGCGCCGCAGGCGGCGCTCGCGGACAGGATCTCGCTCCAGGGCAGCACGAGCCGGTCGCGTCCGGTCAGGGCCCGCACGGCCAGCCAGGCGAAGGCCGCGCCGAGCGCCAGCGTCTGGGCCAGCGCCACGCCGGCGCCGCCGAGCAGCGGCGGCAGGACGAGCAGGCCGAGCCCGTTGACGGCGAGCCCGGCCGCCGCGGCCGCGATCACCGGCAGGGTGCGGCGACGGATCTGGAACACCGGGTTGATTGCGAAGAACATCATCGCGAGGCAGAACAGGCCCGGGATGAGCAGCAGCGCGTAGAGGGCGAAAGGCCCGCGATAGGCCTCGGGCACCACGAGCGCCTCGAGCGCCGGCAGCACCGCCCAGAACCCGACGGCGCAGGGCAGCAGCAGCGCGAAGACCGTGGCGGCGTTGGCGGCGACCTGACGTTCGGCCGCCGCACGTCCGTGCAGCTCCTCGACGCGGACCGCGAGTTGGAACAGCAGCAGGTCGAGCGCCGTGCCGAGCATGGTCAGGCTGCGTGCGGTCACGTCGGCAGCGAGGGCGAAGTAGCCGGCCTCGGCGAATCCCGCCTGCGCCGCGATGGTGCCGCGGTTGAGGAACGGCAGGAGCTGGTAGACGGCGTTGGCCGCGATCAGCGGCAGTCCGTAGCGCAGGAACAGCGTCCAGGTCTCGCGCCGGCGATGATGCTCCACCGTCGTCACCGGGTCGCGCAGCGGGTGGCGCAGGATTATCACCGCGAGGAGCTGGCTCAGCCCGGCGGCGGCCAGCACCCAGGCCGGCTGGCGCAGATACCAGGCGGCCGCCGCCATCATCGCGAAGGCCAGCACGTTCTTCACCGCGACGAGGCCGAAGTAGAGCTTGCCGTCGAAGCGGGCGCGGGCGAGCGCGGCATGGTAGTCGAACACGCCGATGCCGAGCGCCGCCAGCATCGCGCCGGACAGGATCGCGGCGTGGCCGTCGGGGCCGTCGCCGAGACCGAGGCCGCCGGCGATGGCCGCGGCGGACAACAGCAGCGCCACGAGGATGGCGTAGGCCCGGTCGAGGCCGTGGCGGATCCACGGCTCGTCGAGGCGCACGCGCACGGAATAGAACCGCGTCGCCGACAGGCGCAGCCATTCGAACAGCACGGTGGTGATCACCAGGGTGCCGGCGGTGGCCAGTGCGAACCGTCCGAAGTCGGACGGCCCGAGCAGCTTGGCGATGAGCAGGCCGAGGACGAAGTTCAGCCCGGCATTCAGGACGAAAGCGGCGATCACGGCCATGGACGAGCCTTCGGGGACGAACGAGCCTTCGGGGACGAACCGGCACGGGCGAGCGCGGCCTGCGGCCTCGATCTAGCGCCGCGCCGGTAAGATTCCCTGAATCCGGCACGACGAGGGCGCGCCGGAACGGTTTGGCGCCGAAGGCCGTTTCCGCGTCCGGTCCAAACCTTCCTCGGAGTCCCCGTCAGATGCGCATCCTCGTTCCCGCCGCTGCGATCCTCGCCCTCGCGGGCATCCAGGCCGCCACCGCCCAGACCACCGTGATCGAGCGCGGCGCGCCGGACACCGTCGTGGTCGACCGCCCGGCGACCGAGAGCAAGACGGTCGAGACCCGCGAGAGCAGCGACGGCTGCTCCACGAAGACGGTTACGTCGACCAACGACGAGGGCGACCGCAAGACGGTGCGCAAGGAGCGCTGCGACTGATCTTTCGGCCTCAACCGCTCCGGCGCTGCCGGGGCGGCACCTGCGCCGTGCCCGGCGCGTCGTCGACGAGCGGGCGCTCGTAGCGCCACGCCTCCATCCCATCCTCGTAATAATCCTCGCGCACGTCGAAGCGGGTGTAGCCGCGCCGCTCGTACAAGCGCAGGCCGGCGCCGTTGTCGGCGCGGACCTCGAGGCGCAGGCGGGTGCAGCCGTGGCGGCGGGCCTCGTCCTCCACCGCCTGCATCAGCCGCCCGCCGAGGCCGAGACCCGAACGGGACGACGACACCGCGATCGACGAGAGCCGCGCGTTGCGGCTGTTGCGGCGGCGCTCCAGCGTCGCCGCGCCGATGAGGACGTTGGTCCCGTCCTCCTCCTCCAGCAAGGCGACCAGCACGCTCATCGAGGGCGAGCGGATCGCGTGCCGGATCGCACGCCGCTCCGCGCGGTCGGTCGAGAAGGTCGCGTTCTCCAGGGCGACCAGGGCATCGAGATCGTCGAGGCGCGCGGGGCGGATCTTCAGCTCGCCGTCGGCTTGCGGGCTCACGCGGTCCCCCGGGGCCGAATCGTCCGCCGTCTCACCCCGACCATGATGACCGCCGCTCACCGCCCGCCGCACGCGCAGCACGACGCCCGGATGCCGCGGACCGGCAGGGCGTCGCCACCGTCGACCGGCGTCAGATGCCCCCTCTTCGCGCGCTTGGGAAGCCCGGCCACGGCCGAGCGCTGCGTTTTGGCAACAGCTGCCCGCCTGCACAGGAAATCCCACCGCAAGGCGGCGATTTCTCCTTGTGATGGCGCGGCGGCGTCCGTATATCCGCCCTGCCCAATTTCGCACGTGCCTGTGGCCGCGTGTCGGTTGGTGGGCATCCGGCCAACTGCCGGACAGCCGCCAGGGGTCTTAAAGGATCGATGGTCGACAGGGTGGATCCCCTCCGGCCGGCATCCAGGTGGCGACACCGGACCCCGACAACAACCGGCAGCCGGAGGCGAAACCGGCGAACCCCGCTCTCCACGGGGGACGCAGCTTAAAGCAACGACGAACGGGCTTTTTTGGTCTCGTCGGCCCTCCAAAGGCCGGCACCGAAGAGGCTTGTTTCTCCTTGCCCGGCGTGCGGATGGGAAAACCCCGTCCAATCCACGGCAGCCTCCGGGTGCTCTTCGCGCCCGCACGGATCGTCGCGTCTCCACAGCGCGCGGGTCCGCGCGACGCATCGGCCCCAGACGCCGGCGGTCCGCCTGGACCGTCACATCTTCGACGGCGCGCTCCCCCGTGGGCGGCCCCGCGAACCTGTGGGTTGGAATCGACATGACCGATCGCATCCGCGACTTCCTGCGCGTCCGCCGCGACCTCGGCCGCGACGAGGGCCCCGTGATGGTGCTCGACCTCGACGTGGTCCGGGACAACTACACCGCGTTCGCCCGCGCGCTGCCCGACACCCGCGTGTTCTACGCGGTGAAGGCCAACCCGGCCCCCGAGGTGCTACGCCTCTTGGCCGACATGGGCTCGTGCTTCGACACAGCGTCGGTCGCCGAGATCGAGATGGCGCTCGCGTCCGGCGCCACCGCCGAGCGGATCTCCTTCGGCAACACCATCAAGAAGGAGCGCTGCATCGGCCGCGCGCTCCGTCTCGGCATCCGCCTGTTCGCGGTCGATTGCGAGGCCGAGGTCGAGAAGATCGTCCGCGCCGCCGCCGCCGCCGGGATCGAGGCCGGGGGGGTGCAGGTGTTCTGCCGCATCCTGTGCGACGGAGCCGGCGCCGACTGGCCGCTGTCGCGCAAATTCGGCTGCGAGCCGGAGATGGCGGTCGACGTGCTGGATCACGCCCATCGTCAGGGCCTCTCGGCCTACGGCGTCTCGTTCCACGTCGGCTCGCAGCAGGGCAACACCGAGGCCTGGGACGGAGCGCTCGCCTCCGCCTCGACCATCTTCCGCGAGTGCGCGCTCCGCGGCATCGGCCTGTCGATGGTCAACCTCGGCGGCGGCTTCCCCACGAAGTACCTCAAGCAGGTGCCGGGCGTGGAATCCTACGGCGACGCGATCTTCCGCGCGCTCACCAAGCACTTCGGCAACCGGCTGCCCGAGACGATCATCGAGCCGGGCCGCGGCATGGTCGGCAACGCCGGCCTGATCGAGGCCGAGGTCGTGCTGATCTCGAAGAAGTCGGCCGCGGAGGACGAGGTGCGCTGGGTCTACCTCGACATCGGCAAGTTCGGGGGGCTGGCCGAGACCATGGACGAGTCGATCCGCTATCCCGTCCGCACTGCGCATGACGGCGACCGGATGGCGCCGTGCGTGCTGGCCGGCCCAACCTGCGACTCGATGGACGTGCTCTACGAGCGCGATCACTACCCGCTGCCGGTCTCCCTCTCCATCGGCGACAAGGTGCTGATCGAGGGCACCGGCGCCTACACCACGACCTACGCCGCGGTCGCCTTCAACGGTTTCCCGCCGCTGCAACAGATCGTGATCTGACCCGATCCGCACCTTCGGCGGCCGCGGGTCGTTAGGGCATCTGAACCCAGACCGCGCATCCCGATCGGCCGGCTCTCATCCGGTCGCCGGCAGGGATGCGAGGATCCTCGAGCGTCACGCCATGACGGGGCGGTTACGGTCATGATCCAGATCCGGGCGGAGCATTATCTCGACGTCGCGGCGCGCGAGCGCCTGCTCGACGCCTGCTTCGGCGCGAACCGCCGCGCGAAGACTTCGGAGCGCCTGCGGGAAGGCCGCCTGCCCGCCCGCGGCCTCGCCTTCTCGGCGACCCGCCACGGGCGCCTGATCGGGACGCTGCGGCTCTGGACCGTCGAGGCCGGCGCCCGGCCGGCCCTGCTTCTCGGGCCGCTCGCCGTCGACCCGGCGCTGCAGCGCCAGGGCCTCGGCCGGGTCATGATGCATGCCGCCCTCGGCCGCGCCGAATCCCTCGGGCACGGCGCCGTGCTGCTCGTGGGCGACGCGCCCTACTACGACCGCTTCGGCTTCTCGGGGGCCCTGGCTGCCGGCCTCACCCTGCCCGGCCCGTTCGCGCGCGAACGCTTCCTCGGCCTCGAGTTGCGGGCGGGCGCGCTCACCGGCGCCGAAGGATTGGTGCGGGCGACGGGCGTCCTCGATGCCCCGGCGGATCTCGGCACGGCGGGCGCGGCGGACGGCCGACGACGCGCCGCCTGAGCGCGACCGGACCGGCCGGGGCGGCACGGCCGCGTACCCGGGTGGCGCGACGGAAACGTAGCCGGGCGGCTCAGCGGCCGCCTGGCTCGATCGCCGGCAGCTCGTTCGGGCCGAGGCTTCCGCCGGCCGCGGCCTGCGGGCCGGCGACGCCGCGGGCGCGATTGGCCAGGGCCACGGTCAGCTTCTCGGCGGCATCCGGCTGCATCACGGCCAGCACCTCCGCCATCTTGCGCGGATTCATCGCCAGCACCAGCGATACCAGGACGTCCTGGCCGAGACGGTCGAAGACCCGGGCGGCCTCCTTCGGCTTCATCGTCTCGTACATCGTCACGAGGTTCTTCAGGCCGGCCTTCTCGGCCTCGGCCTTGGCCTTGCCGGATGTGTCGACCTTGTCCTCGGCCTGCTTGAGGTCGCCGAGCCCGGTCTCGAGCTTGCGCTCGGCCTCGCCGAGCATCTTCTCGCGCAGCTCCAGCTCGTCGCTCTTCTGCTTGAGCGCGTCGCGCCGGGCGCCGAGCTTCTCCAGCAGGGCGCGCTCGCTCGGCGAGACTGGCTCGGGCATCGGCGGCTGAGCCTGGGGCGGCGGCTCGGGCTTCTTGGCATCCGCCTTCGTCTCGTCCTTGGGCGTCACCGATCCGGTGGTGGCGGGGTCGGCCAGCTCGTAGCCGGCGCGGGCCTTGGCGAGCACCTGGGCGAGGGCCGGCAATTCGGTGCCGACCTGCGGCGTCTCGACCGACATCGCGATGAGCTTCAGCACCAGCAGCCCGGCGGCGGCGAGCGTGACCGCATCGATCATCCGCAGGCGCAACGGACGGATCGCGCGCATGCGCGCGCGCGCCAGGGCGGTCAGGGCCTTCGCGTTGTTGGCGCCCCGGACGACCTTGGCCGCGCGCGCGCCCTCGGCGGCCGCGAGCGCGGCTCGGGCGGGGTCGGTCCGGGCGGGAGGCCCAGCACTCATGCGGCGCGGCTCCGCACCCTGTGGAGGGCGCGCTCGGTCATCGCGAGGGCGGCGGCGGCGGCGGCGCCGAGGCGCTCGCCGTTCGGGCCGTCGGAGGCCGGCGTCTCGCTCGCGACGCGCATCGTCGGGCGCTGCACGGCCGGCTCGGGCGCGACGGGCCGAGGCGCGGCGCCGCGCATCTGCGTGACGATCGCCCCGATGCGCGCGATCACGCCCTCGCCGGCCTCGACCTGCGCGGCGATGTCGGCGGCGTAGCGCTCGGCGGTGCCGAGGCGTTCCGCCAGCGTGCGGTCGCACTCGTCCAGCGTGCTGCGCAGGCCGGCGATGGCGCGCTCGGCGGTCGAGGTGGCGACCATCAGGTCGCCGATGGTCTGGCGCAGGGCGGCCTCGTCGCCCTTCAGCTGCGCGATGCGGCGCGACAGCTTGATCGACGACACGATGGTGGCGACGAGCAGGACGGCGACGAGGCCGTCTGCGGCGAGCGTGACGAGGAGGCTCATGACCGAAAATCCATCGCTCAGGTGTCGCTTCGGTTGTTCATCGAGGCCTCGTAGGCCTGGAGCGTGGTGCGCGAGCGCCGCAGCGGCCGCGTCACCTGCACGGCGATGCTGTCGTCGACGCGCCCGATCCGCCCCTGCGTCAGCGCCCACTCGCCGCAGCGGACCGTGATGAGGTCGCTCGGCTTGGCGTCGAACATCAGCGTGTCGCCGACTTTCAGCGCCATGACGCGCTTCAGCGGCAGCGTCATCTCGTGGAGCACCGCCTCCATCGTCATGTCCGCCTGCCAGATCTCGGTGGCGAGGTGCCCTTCCCAGACGTGGTCGCGGCCGAGCTTTTCGCCCATGAAGCTCTGCATGAGCAGTTCACGGATAGGCTCGATGGTGGCGTAGGGGAACAGGATCTGCAGCAGGCCGCCGCGCCCGTCCATGTCGAGGCGGAGCGAGATCAGGATCGCCGCGTTGGCCGGCCGGGTGATGGTGGCGAAGCGCGGGTTGGTCTCGATCCGGTCGATCGCGAACCGCACCGGCGACAGCGGCTGGAACGACAGCTCGAGGTCGCCGAGGATGATCTCGACCAGGCGCCGGACCAGCTGCATCTCGATGGTGGTGAAGGGACGCCCGTCGAGGCGGCTCGACGAGCCGCCGCGCTTGCCCCCGAGCAGCAGGTCGAGCGTCGAGTAGGCGAGGTTCGACTCGACCGTGACCAGCCCGGAATTCTCCCAGGCGTCGGCCTTGAACACCCCGAGCAGGGTCGGCAGCGGGATGGCGTTGAGGTAGTCGCCGAAGCGGACCGAGGTGATGTTGTCGAGGGTGACCTCGACGTTGTCCTGGAAGAAGTTGCGCAGCGAGGTCGACAGCAACCGGATCATCCGGTCGAAGACGATCTCCAGCATCGGCAGGCGTTCGTACTGGACGACGCCCGAATCGACGATGGCGCGGACGCCGCCGGCGCCCGAGGCTGACAGCTCGCGCAGCGAGAAGCCGACGACGTCGTCGATCTCGTCCTGGCTGAGGATGCGGTCGTTGCCGGCGAGCTCGGGAAGGTTGTCGCTCTCCCCGTCCTCGATCATCGTCGCCCACTCGGCGGCGACGTCGCTGGCGTTGCGGGTGGTGCCCTGCTCCGCGAGCGCGGCGCCCCACTCGTCGGCGAGCGACGCGTCCCCGCCCTCGGCGCCCTGCTCGATCAGGGCTGCCGACCAGTCGTCCTCCACGTTCGGGTCGTCGGGTTCCATGAGGGGCTCGGTTGCAGAGAGGCGCGGTCGGGCTCGGGTTTGCGGCCGGTCGCTACTGGACGATCACGTCCTTGAAGAGCACCGCCTCGACACGGGCGGGATAGACCGCGACGTTGACCCGCTTCAGCAGCTCCTCGCGGAGGCGATACAGGCCCAGCGATCCGGAGAGGTCGCTGCCGCGCAGGTCGCGCATGTAGATCTGCAGCGCGTCCTCGACCCGCGGCATCAGCGGCTTCACCTCGCTCTCGACCTTCGCGTCCTTGAGCTCGAGGGCGATGCGGACCTTGGCGAACTTGGCCTTTTCGACGCCGGCCTCAGGGCTGAGGTTCATCACCATCTCTCGGACGTCGAGGAAGATGGACGGCTTCTTCACCTCCGCGACCTCGGCGGCGTGCTCGGCCTCGGCCTCGGCGGCGGCACGCTTCTTCAGCATGAACGCGCCCCCTCCCCCGCCGAGGAGGAGCACGGCGGCCGCGACGATGATGATGAGCTTCTTCTTGCTCTTCGGGGCTGCGGCCTCGCCGCCGGCACCCTCGGCGGTATCCGCTTTCTTGGGCTTCTTGGCCATGAGCGGTGGTCCGCGATCCGTCGGGTGAGCATCCGGGCGCACGCCTATCGGGTGCGGGCCCCTTCGAGGCTCCGGTATCAGCCGGCAGGGTTAACACGCCGTTAAGCCGGCACAATCTGCCGGGTCGGCTTTGCCGCCGGACCGATCCGGTCGTTTCGGCCGACCCGCGATCGCCCCGCCAAGCCATTGACTTGAAACACGAAAATCGGCTTTCGTACTCTGGCACGAGGGATGCGGATATCCCCTCGCCGCCACCGCGGCACGACGGATCGAGTCCACGATGCAGAATGCCCTCCTCGTCGGCGTGTCGAGCCAAATGGCGCTTCAGCGCGAGCTCGACGTCATCGCCAACAACATGGCCAACGTCTCAACCACAGGCTTCAAGGGCCGTTCGACGCGCTTCCAGGAATACCTGATGCCGACGGCGAGCGCGGACACCTTCGCCGGCTCGGATCGCCGCCTCTCCTACGTCATCGACCAGGGCACCGCGCTCGACCTCGGCCAGGGCGCGATCGAGCCCGACGGCAACCCGACCCACGTGGCGATCCAGGGCGAGGCGTTCTTCTCGGTGCAGACGCCGCAGGGCGTGCGCTTCACCCGCAACGGCGCCTTCGAGGTGAACGCGCAGGGCACCCTCGTCACCAGCGACGGCTACGCGGTGCAGGGCGAGGGCGGCCCGATCACCATCAACCCGCAGGAGACCGGGCTCTCGATCGGCCCCGACGGCACGGTCTCCACCAATCTCGGCGTGCGGGGGAAGGTGCGGCTGGTGACCTTCGCCAACCCGCAGACCCTGACCAATGCGGGCGCCAACCTCTACGAATCGAGCGCGCAGCCGCAGCCCGCGGGGATCAGGGGGCGCCTCGAATCGGGTGCGCTGGAGAAGTCCAACGTGCGCCCGGTGCTCGAGATGACCCGGCTGATGGACGTGAACCGGACCTACGCCATGGTCTCCAGCGTGATCACGCGGCTCGACGATCTGCGGGGCACGGCGATCCGCCGCCTCGCCGACGTCGCCTGAGCGGGAGCTAGACGATGCGCGCGCTCTACGCCGCCGCCACCGGCATGGCGGCCCAGGAACTCAACGTCCAGGTCATCTCGAACAACATCGCCAACCTTCGCACCACCGGCTACAAGCGCCAGCAGCCGCATTTCCAGGATCTGCTCTACCAGAACCTGCGCCGCGCCGGCGCCTCGACCTCGGACCAGAACACGCAGCTTCCGGCCGGCCTCGCCATCGGCTCGGGCGTCAAGACCGTCTCGACGGCCCGCATCATGTCGCAGGGCACGCTGACCTCGACGGAGAAGGATTACGACGTCGCGATCCGCGGCGAGGGCTTCTTCCGCGTGACGATGCCGGACGGGCGCACCGCCTACAGCCGCGACGGCTCCTTCGACCTGTCGGCGCAGGGGCAGCTCGTCACCCGGGACGGCTACCTCGTCGATCCCGGTATCACCGTGCCGAACACTGCCACCGCCGTCACCATCAGCGCCACCGGCGCGGTGCAGGCGACGCTGCCCGGGCAGACCGCACCGCAATCGCTCGGCCAGTTCCAGCTCGCCCGCTTCGTCAACAAGACCGGCCTCGAATCGATCGGCGACAACCTGTTCATCGAGACCGCGGCCTCGGGTCCGGCGGTCAGCGGGCTGCCCGGCGGCGAGGGCTTCGGCAACCTCCAGCAATCGTACCTGGAAGAGGCGAACGTGAACGCCGTCACCGAGATCTCGTCGCTGATCGCCGCGCAGCGCGCCTACGAGATGAACTCGAAGGTCGTCACCGCCGCCGACCAGATGCTCTCCACCACCTCGCAGATGTTCCGCAGCTAGCGCCGCCCGGAGCCCGACGGTCATGTTCCATTCCCCCGCCTACGACGAACCGCGCCAGGAGGCCGAGCTGCGGCCGATCACGCGTTCCGCCGGCCTGCGCACCGCCCCGCTCGGCGTCACGGTGCTGCTGCGCGCGGCCTTCGCTTTCCTCGCGCTGGCCGTTCTCGGCGCCTACACGCTGCCGGCGTTCGCCGACGAGGCGATGCGCCTGCGCGGCGACGTCACCGCGCGCGGCGACGTGCTCACCCTCGAGGATCTCGTCGAAGGCGCACCGAGCTCGGCGGCCAAGCGCCCGCTGTTCCGGGCGCCCGCGCTCGGCGCCACCGGCACGATTCAGGCCCGCCGCATCCTCGAGGCGGTCGCGGCCCTCAACCTCGGCGCCGTCGAGACGGGCGGCCGGCTCCAGGTCGCGGTGCAGCGCGCCGCGCGCCGGGTCGGAGCCCAGGAGATTGAGGCGGCGCTGCGCCGTGCGCTCGAGACCGCTTACGGGGTCGACGCGAAATCGGTGAGCGTGCGCCTCGACGGGGACGGGCCGATGCTGCTGGCGCCGGTCGATCTCGACGGCCAGGTCGTCGCCCTCGATCTCAACTACGATCCGCGCTCGCGCCGCGTCGGCGGGTTGATGACGCTCGGCGAGCGCCAGGCCTCGCTGCGGGTCTCCGGCGTGGTGATCGAGATGCGCGACGTCGCCATCGTCAACCGCACCCTCAACCGCGGCGAGCCGGTCACCGCCGCCGACCTGACGATCGAGCGCCGCCCGCGGGAGGGCTCGCCGCCGGACGCGCTGGCCTCGGGCGCGACGCTGGTCGGCGAGGTCGCGCAGCGCACGCTGAGCCAGGGCGCGATCCTCCGCACCGGCGATACCGCCCCGCCGGAACTCGTCGCCCGCGGCGAGGCGGTGACCATCGTCTACGAATCCCCCGGCATCAGCTTGGCGATGCGCGGCCAGGCCACCGATGCCGGACGGCTGGGCGCGACGGTCAATGTCGTCAACATCGCCTCGAAGAAGGTTCTCCAGGCGATCGTGATCGGCCCGGGCCGCGTCTCGGTCGGCCCGGCCCCGCCGCAGCGGCAGGCGAGCGCCGAGCCGCCGACCACGCTTCGCTGACCGCACCCATCAAGATCAGGCAGAGACGATCCGATGCGTCATCCTTCGCGCTCCCCGCGCCGCGCCCTGCCCCTCGCCGCGGCGCTGGTCGCCTGCGCCGGGCTCGGCGCCTGCAACACCATGGACCGCCTGTCCCAGGTCGGCGCGCAGCCCAACCTGTCGGCGATCGAGGATCCGACGGCGCAGGCCGGCTACAAGCCGGTCCGCCTGCCGATGCCCGACGTGCAGCCGGTCTCGTATGCGCCGAACTCGCTCTGGCGCACCGGCTCGCGCGCCTTCTTCAAGGACCAGCGCGCCGCGCGGATCGGCGACCTCGTCACGGTGAAGGTCAACGTCACGGATCAGGCCAACATCTCGAACGAGACCAAGCGCTCGCGCAGCAACACCGAGAATTTCGGCTTGCCGAATGCCGGCGGCCTGGAGAAGAACGCCGCCGTGCTCGCCGCCGGCGTGTCGCCCGACAAGCTGCTCACCGCCACGTCGAGCTCCTCGAACGACGGCGTCGGCTCGGTCCAGCGCAACGAGACCGTGTCGACCAACGTCGCCGCGATCGTGACGCAGGTCCTGCCCAACGGGAACCTGGTGGTCGAGGGCAAGCAGGAGATCCGGATCAACTTCGAGGTGCGCGAGCTGATCGTGGCCGGCGTGGTCCGCCCGGAGGACATCGAGTCGGACAACACCATCGAATCGACCAAGATCGCCCAGGCGCGCATCGCCTATGGCGGCCGCGGCCAGATCACCGACGTGCAGCAGCCGCGTTACGGCCAGCAGATCGTCGACATCCTGCTGCCGTTCTGATCAGGGCCGAACGCTCCGATCAGGTGTGCTCGGTGCCGGGCCGGTTGGGGCGCGGCGCCTCGCCGTGCCCCGAGATCACCGCCGAGCGGGTGGGATCGTGCTTGATCTTCGCGACGCGCGTCCGCTGCCAGACGGCGATCACCGTCGCGACTACGATCGTTCCGATGGCGAGGACCGGAATCAGAACATCGTTGTCCATGGACGTGCCTCCGATGATGTGATCGGGTAAAGCACGGTCAAGCCCGAGGGTTCCCGCGGCTCAGCTTGCGATTTCAGGGCGACGGCACAGTCGAGACCGTCCGGTTACTGAAAAACCGCATGCTGCACCGCGAGAGACTTCAGTCGTCGCGGTAGACGCGCTCGCGGCGCTCGTGGCGCTCCTGCGCCTCCAGCGACAGGGTCGCGATCGGCCGGGCATCGAGCCGGCGCAGCGAAATCGGCTCGCCGGTCTCCTCGCAATAGCCGTAGGAGCGGTCCTCGATCCGCGCCAAGGCCGCATCGATCTTGCCGGTGAGCTTGCGCTGCCGGTCGCGGGCCCGCAGCTCGATCGCCCGGTCGGTCTCCGATGAGGCGCGGTCGGCGAGGTCGGGGTGGTTCTCGTTCTCGCTCTGCAGCGCAACCAGGGTGTCCTGCGCCTCGCGCAGGATGTCGCTCTTCCAGCCGAGCAGCTTGCGCCGAAAATACTCGCGCTGACGCTCGTTCATGAAGGGCTCGTCGTCGGACGGAACGTAGCCGTCCTCCAGCGTCACCTTCGCCATTCGTCGCCCTTCCATAGTCCCGTACGGCCGGTCCGCGGCGATAATTGCCTGCCGTATAGTCGAGGTGGATTGCTGCTACAACGCACCCGCGTTCAAGCTGCGGTGCTTGCACACGCTGCGCCAATTGATGCGGCAAAGGTGCCACGGTCGCGCGCGTGCGACGGAGATTGGTTTGCTCAATCGTGGATTGCCGACGGACCGCGAAGGCGGACGATCGCCGCGGCGACGGCATCGGTGAGCGCCCGGGCGATCGGGTGCCGGTAATGGCTCTGGTCGAAGAACTGCGCATCCTCGTGCGTTTCGGGCGTGTCGCGGCGCTCGTCGAGCACGCTGCCGAGCGGATGGGTCGCGACCGCCGCCGCGATGGCGGCCTTGCAGGCCTGCTCGGCCGCCGCGCGGGCGGTCCCCGGGCGCGGCAGGGCCGAGGCATGGATCGGCGGAAACATCAGCACGACGGGGGTCGCGGGTGGGACGCGGGCGAGCATCACGGTCAGGCGCGCGGCCGCGGGGAACGGGCCGGCCTTGTGCGGATCGGGGGTGTCCGGCACGGGCGGCCCCGCGCTCGGCGCGCGCCGGTCGCCGCCGCCGAACCCGAGCTTGAGATAATCCGGCTCGTAATCCCACCACCCGTCGGCGCGGGCCATCGGCCGCTTCCTGCGCAGCAGCCACCCGATCCGGCCGGCGACCTCCTGGGCCACGTTGAAGCGCAGCAGGCCGAAGGCGTAGGCGACGGGGTCGCGTTCCAGGAGCCAGAAGGGGAACGGTTTGCCGGGCGGCAGCGCCGGATCGTCGGTGCACCAGAAGTCGTCGGCCGCCATCACCAAGGCGGCGGGTTTCGGATGATGGCGCAGGTACCAGTCGAGAACCAGCAGCTGCTCGCCCGGGCCCGTCGCCGGCACGGAGAGTTGCACGAACGGAATGCCGGTGGCGGCCGAGAGGCGGGCCGGCTCGACGAGCTGGATGTGCGAATTGCCGATGACGGCCCCCGTGAAGGCCGGGTCGCGCCCGCGGACCGCGAGCGCGGTGCGCGGCCCCTGGGGCCGGACGCCGCCGACGGAGAACAGCGTGGAGCGCCCGCTGTCGTAGGGATCGATCGCGATCGCGAGGGCGAGGTAGCCGTACAGGAGGCCGATCGCCGTCAGCACGGCGGTGCGGGCGAAATCGTGCCAGGCCGTGTCGGGCGACGGGGTCCGCATCGGCTCAGAACTGGAAATAGATGAAGTCGTAATTGCCGTCGTCGCCGATCTTCAGGAGCACGACGACGAACAGCAGCGCGAAGGCGGCGGCGATGAGCCGGCTCGGCGGCATGCGGTGGACCGCGGCCCAGGCGCTCGGCCCGACCGTCGCCACGGCAGCGGCGACGGCGATGGTCCGCCACTTGAAGCCGGTGCCGGACGGACCGAAGCCGGCCAGCCCCTTGAACACTATCAGCGCCGCCTCGAAGCTGGTGGCGCGGAACAGCACCCAGGTCAGCACCACGAACAGGAACGTCAGCGCCCAGCCGAGGACCATCGGCATCCGAAGGTTCGCCCGGCGGAACAGGATGCCCGCCCCGAGGCCGGCCCCATGCAGCGCTCCCCAGGCGACGAAGGTCAGCCCGGCCCCGTGCCAGAGCCCGCCGAGCGTCATCGTCGCGAACAGGGCCGCGACCTGGATGGCGAGGCCGCGGCGGTTGCCGCCGAACGGAATGTAGAGGTAGTCGCGCAGGAACCGCGACAGCGTCATGTGCCAGCGCCGCCAGAAGTCGCGCAGCGACGCCGACCGGTACGGCACGTCGAAGTTCTGCGGCAGCACGAGCCCGAACAGCAGCGCGATGCCCAGCGCCATGTCGGTGTAGCCCGAGAAGTCGAAGTAGATCTGGAAGGTGAACCCGAGGGTGGCCTGCCACGCCTCGGCGGTCGTCACCGCCTTGCCGGCGGCGGCGGCCTGGAACACCGGGTTGACGTAGCCCGCCAGCGGATCGCCGAAGAAGACCTTCTTCGACAGGCCGACGGTGAGCAGCATCAGCCCGCGGCCGATCCGCTCCGCCGCATCCGGGCGCGCATAGGGACGCTCGTCGAACTGGTGCATGATCTCGCTCCAGCGCACGAGCGGGCCGGCGAGAACCTGCGGGAAGAAGGCGATGTAGAGCGCGTACTTGGTCAGCCCGAAGGCCGGCGCGCGGCCGGCCCGAAGGTCGGTCAGGTACATGATGTGGTGGAAGGTGAAGAACGAGATCCCGAGCGGCAGCACCCAGCCGAGCCGCGGCGCCTCGATCCCCGGGATCAGGCCGGCGAGGTCGGCGAAGAAATCGAGGTACTTGAACAGCGCCAGGACGACGAGGTTCGCCGCGATCGCACCCGGGATCAGCCAGCGGGTCGGCGCCCTGACGAAGGCGCGGGCGACGAGCCAGTTCGCCAGGATCGAGCCGAGCAGCAGCGGCACGAACCGCACGTCCCACCAGCCGTAGAACACGAACGACAGCAGGACGAGCAGCGGCAGCCGCAGGCCCGGCCGATGGCGCTCGACGAGGGCGTGCAGCGCCAGCGCCGCGGGCAGGAACGCGAGGAGGAAGACGAAGGAGTTGAACAGCATCGGCCGGGGCGGCGCGGCGGGGGTATGCCGCGCCGCTCGGACCGAGCGTCGGGCGGCCGCCTTGTCGGGGATCGACCGGGATGCGTCAATCGACGGCGTTGCGCCTTACGCGTGGGGCCGGGTCGCGAGGTCCAGCGTCGTGGCGGTTCCGACCAGCACCGCGCGGATCCGGCTGTCCAGGCTGTCGGTGAGGTCGTCGACCCGCAGGTGCACCGTGCTCCCGCAATCGGTGCCGGTGACCCAGAGGTCGTAATTCAGGCCCTCGCTGCGGAGGTGGCTGAGCAGCCGCTCCGATCCGATGCGGACCGCCTCGTTGTTCAGGGTGATGCAGCGCGCGTCCATGCCGTCTCCGAATGATCGGGAGGGTAACGCACGACCATGCCCGATCGATCGCCCGGTATGCGCGACCGAGGGTTTTCGCCCCGAACAGGGTGAACCGGCCCTCAACGCGGCCCGTAGGTGTGATCCTCGGCGGGGAAGCGCCCGGACCGGACCTCGTCGGCGTAGGTGCGCACCGCCTCCTCGATGTGGGCGCGCAGCGAGCCGAAGCTCTTCACAAATTTCGGCGCCCGGTCGCTCAGGCCGAGCATGTCCTCGAGCACCAGGATCTGGCCGTCGCAGGCCGCCGAGGCCCCGATGCCGATCGTCGGCGCGGTCACGGCCGGCGACCGGGCGATGGCGTTGGCCACCGGCTCGACGATGCCTTCCAGCACGATCGCGAAGGCGCCGGCCTCGCTGATCGCGCGGGCATCCTCCATCAGGATGCGCTCGCCGTCCGGGCCGCGGCCCTGGACGCGAAAACCGCCCATGGTGTTCACGGATTGCGGCGTCAGGCCGATATGGCCCATCACCGGAATGCCGCGCTGGGTCAGGAACGCGACGGTGTCGGCGAAGCGGGCACCGCCTTCCATCTTGATCGCGCCGGCCCCGGTCTCCTTCAGCACCCGCGCGGCGTTCATGAACGCCTGCTCGCGCGACGCCTCGTAGGACCCGAACGGCATGTCGACCACCACCAGCGCCCGCGAGGTGCCGCGGATCACCGCCTGGGCCTGGAGGATCATCATTTCCAGCGTGACCGGCAGGGTCGATTCGAGGCCGTGCATCACCATGCCGAGCGAGTCGCCGACGAGGATGAAGTCGCAATACGGATCGAGGATGCTGGCGGTGTGGGCGTGGTAGGCGGTCAGCGCGATGATCTTGGCGCCTTCGGCCTTCCGCTTGGCGAGATCCACCGCCATCACGCGCCGCGACTGCACGACCTGCGACATGGTCTTGGACTCCGTTCTCGTCACCTCGCCCGCGGCTGACGGGCCGGAGGCTCGCGGCCGATCAGGATCGCCCGCGCGCCTCCTCTACACCGTCCGGCGCCGGAAATCCCGCCCGCCGCTTTTCCTTTGCGGGAGGGTGTAAGGCTCGGCCGGGCGGGACGCGTCCACGCGAGCCGGCATGCGGCGCGCTCGAGAAGGCGCTACCGCTCGCCGGCAGAGACCGGCTTGCGCGCCCATTCGGGGTCCTCTCGGACCACCGCGGTCTCGTGCTTGTCCTGCCAGCCCTCGATCCCGTCGGGGAACCAGTGCACCGCGGTGTAGCCCTGCCGGACGAGACGCTTGCCGGCGTTCCAGCTGCCCCAGCAATCGGGATGGCAGAAGGTGACGATGGGCTTCGCCTTGTCGCCGCCGGTCAGCGCCTCGACCCGCTTCAGGAACAGGTCCTCCCGTACGGGATCGAGGGGCGCCGCGCCCGCATTCGGCATCCAGACGGCGCCGGGCACCGAGCGGTGGGCCGGAAGCCAGGGCCGGTCCGCCGGGAAGTTCGCGGGCTTCCGGTCGGCCAAAGCCACGTCGATGAGCAGCGGCTGCTTCGGCATCAGCGCGTCGAGGGCGGCGATGTCGACGACGACGGCGCCGCTCAGGGTCTTCGGCGTGTAGCCCTGCTGCACGCCCTCGTGCAGGCCCGCCGGCTCCGGCACGTTCACCGGTGAGTCCGCCGGCGCCGCGGCGAGGAGACCCGCGGCGGCCAGCGCCGTGCCGACGCGGATCAGGCGATGGGATCGGCGCGCGGGCATCAGTTGCTCGGGCTCGGCGCGTTGAAGCTGTGCTCCCACGAGCCGCCCTGGCTGTCGGTGGCGGCGACCTTGATCGGCTTGCCGGGCTCGGGGATGAGGCCGAAATTGATCACCGGGTTCGAGGCGATCGAGATGTCGCCGTCCATGGCGAACACGGTCTTGTCGCCGGCGGTGACGACGAGCTTGTTGATGTAGCGCGCCGGCGTGTAGTCGCGGGTCACCTGATTCATCTGCATGCCCGAGAAGTTCGGGTGGCGGATCATGAGCGTCGCCTCGACGGGCTTGCCCGCTTGGGCCTCGCCGGAAAACTTCATCCGCATGTCGCCCATGCCCTTCATCGCCTCCTCGTCGCTCATGCCCATGGGAGCCGAGCAGCCGCCCGACGCCTTCACGAACTTGACCGCCTCGTAGAGGCCGCCGTCCTTCGTCTCGGCGACGGCGTGGACGTTGGTGTAGTTGTTCACGCGCACCCGGAGCTTCAGCTCGCTCGGGTCGGCGGCCGGGCCGAAGGTGAAGTGCGCGGCGTAGGGCGACGGGTTGTCGTCGATGACGAAGTGCACCGCCTTGATCTTGTCCTTCTCCGGCATGGTCAGGGTGATCGGCACCAGCGCCGCATCCATCGCGCGGTTCGGCGCGTCGATCCGGATGAGGGTGTCGGTCGGCGCGATCTTGCGGTCGCCGAACACCGACTTGGCGATCTCCTGCCAGCGCGCGGCGCGCTCGGCGTCGGTGTCAGAGGCACCGGCCGCCAGGACGGGTCCGGACAGGACTGGGCCGGCGAGGATGGCGGCCGACAGGCTCGCGCTCAGGATCAACGAAAGGGCGGACTTCATGGCGTTCCTCCGATGGCGTGAAAGATAAGTCGTGCCGGGCCTCATTCCCACTCGAGCTCCTTGTAGGCTTCGGTGACGTTGCGGCCGTTGTAGCTGTCGAACAGGTCCCACTTGCCGCGCTCGGATTGCGCGACGGTCCCCACCGCCTTCTCGATCGACACGTCGGCGGCGATGGCCTTGCGGGTCTCGTCGCGCAGCGTGGTGAGATAGCCGGCGAGCGCATCGAGCCCCGGCGCCAGCGCGACGGACACTGGGCCGTGGCCGGGAACCGCCCGGGTCGCGCCCGAGCCCCGCAAGCCCTCGATCTCCTTCAGCCACCCGTTGAGGTTGCCGTCGAGCGAGGGGATGCGGCCGACCGAGAGCAGGTCGCCGGTGAACAGCAGGCCGCTGGCGCTGTCGATCATCGAGAGATCGCAGGAGGTGTGCGCGGTGGCGTGTGCGGCGAAGCGCAGGGTGCGATCGCCGAGGTCGACCTCGGCCCCGTCCTTCACCTCCTGCGTCGGGTAGACGACGCTGCCGGCCTTGTCGGCGCCGAGGATGTCGACGAGCCGCTGGCGGTAATAGTCGCCCCGCGCGTCGAGCGCCTCGCGCAGGCGGGCATGGCCGATGACGTTGGGCTTGTCGGCCAGGAAGGCCGCGGCGCCGAAGCAATGGTCGGGATGGACGTGGGTGATGACCACGTGCCGGATCGGCTTCGACGTGCGCTTCACGATCTCGGAGCGGAGCCATTGCCCGTCGGCGAGGCTGCCGCCCGACTCCGTGACCAGCACGGCCTCCTTGCCGACGATGAAGCCGATGTTGGCGATCGCGTCGTCGTTCTCGGGCGTCGCGTCGGCGTTCGGTCCGCGGCGCATGAAGATGCCGGGCCCGACCTCCTCCATCGCGAAGGACTCGGCCGAGAAGCCGGGCTTCGGAAGGCAGCACAGGCAGAACCCGCCGAAAAGCGCGGCGCGGCGCGTCAGCACGGCGCTCATCGCCGAGAATCCCTGCGGCGGGCATGGGCGTGGCGCTGAGCCGTTCCCGACATGCGGGACCTCCTGACTTATTGTTCCAACCATCTAGTAGGTAGATTTCTTCGGCGTCAAGTGCCACAAGAGGGAACGTGCTGCCCGGCGGCGCGCTGCGAACACGGTTTCCGACCCTGCGATGCGAGACACCCGCGCCGAGTTGCTGCTTCAGGCCGAGATGCTGGTGCGCGGGCGCGGCTGGTCCGGATTCAGCTACGCCGACCTCGCCGAGGTGGTCGGCATCCGCAAGGCCAGCATCCACCATCACTTCCGGACCAAGGACGATCTCGGCGCGGCACTGGTGGCGGCCTACGGCGAACGCTACGACGCGGCCCTCGCCGACATCTGCGCGACGCACCCGGCCGGCATCGACCGGATCGCGGCTTACGGCCGGCTCTATCTCGGCGGTGTCGAGCAGGGGCTCGGCTGCCTGTGCGCCGCGCTCGCCACGGAGGGAGACGCGCTGCCCGAACGGCTGCGGGGCGACGTCGGCGCGTTCTTCGCCCATCACCTGACGTGGCTGGAGCAGGTGTTTCGCGACGGCGAGGCCGATGGGAGCATCCGGGCCGGGCTCGACCCCGCGCGCCATGCCCGCCTGGTGGTGGCGACGCTTGAAGGCGCTCTGCTGCTGGAGCGGCTGCTCGGCGGGCCCGAAGCCTTCGCCGGGACGCTGACCGCGCTAACCGACCGCCTGCGCTGACCCGGCTCGCGAACGATGGCCGCCCGAGACGGACGGGTTTCGCGCCGCTGACAGCGGCGGCCGGATTGAAAGCAGCGCCGCCCGGCTCTTTGATTAGATTAAAGTCTTTTTCACTCGGCCCGTCTAGGTATTAAGTCACGAACGACGATCCGAACCCGAGCCGAACCGCATGCCCGTCTCCGCCTCGAACATCGTCGGCCGAGCCGCGGACGCGGCGGTCGAGCCGGCGCCGACCTTGGCGACGATCTCGACCCTGACCGCCGGGGTCAGCCGGGTGGCACAGGAGAAGATCGGGCGCATCCACCAGATCACCGCGCAGGCGAAGATCCTTGCGCTCAACGCGCTGATCGAGGCGGCCCATGCCGGTGAGCACGGCAAGGGTTTCTCGGTGGTGGCACAGGAGGTCCGCGGCATCGGCGCCGAGATCGAGAGCCTCGCCCGCGAGCTCGAGACGCAGCTGTCCGGGCATATCGGCGAGCTCGGCCGGACCGTCGGCGCGATGGCCGTCCAGGCCCAGGGCGAGCGCATGATCGATCTCGCCCTCAATGCGATCGAGCTCGTCGACCGCAATCTCTACGAGCGGACCTGCGACGTGCGCTGGTGGGCGACGGATGCGGCCCTGGTGGCCTGCGTGACCGAGCCCGGCGAAGCGACCGCGGCCCATGCGTGCGCACGCCTCGGCGTGATCCTGTCCGCCTACACGGTCTATCTCGACCTCTGGGTCTGCGACCGCGACGGACGCATCCTCGCCGTCGGCAGGCCGGATCGGTATCCCGGGGTGCGCGGCGACAGCGTCGCCGACGAGCCCTGGTTCCGAGAGGCCGACGTCCTGCGCAGCGGCGACGACTACGTCTCCGGCAACGTGCGGCGCGAGGCGCGTCTCGGCGGGGCGCAGGTCGCGACGTACTGCGCGAGCATCCGCGCGGGCGGGCGAGCGGACGGGGTGCCGGCCGGCGTCCTGGCGATCCACTTCGACTGGGAACCGCAGGCGCGAGCGATCGTGGCAGGCGTGCGGGTCTCGCCGCAGGATCGTGCCCGCACGCGGGTGCTGCTCGTGGATGCGGACCGCCGCGTCCTCGCCGCCTCCGACGACCGGGGCGTGCTGAGCGAGACGCTGGCCTTCGATCCGAAGGGAAGCGCCAACGGCGTGGTGCAGGGCGCGGCCGTCACCGCCTTCCACCGCACCCCCGGCTACGAGACCTATGCGGGCCTCGGCTGGTACGGGGTGATCGTCCAAACCCGCTGACGCGGGCGCCCTGTCAAGCGGCGGCGTTCTGGCCCGATTTCCCGGGTGCGTCCGCCACGAAGCGGGCGTAGCCGGAGGCCCGCAGGGCGCAGGCCGGGCAGGTGCCGCAGCCGTAGCCCCAGGCGTGGCGCGCGCCGCGCTCGCCGAGGTAGCAGGTGTGGCTGTCCTCGACGATCAGATCGACCAGCGGCCGTCCGCCCAGGAACTCGGCGAGGCGCCAGGTCTCGGCCTTGTCGAGCCACATCAGCGGGGTGTGCAGCACGAAGCGCCGCTCCATGCCGAGGTTGAGCGCGACCTGCAGCGCCTTGATCGTGTCGTCGCGGCAATCCGGGTAGCCGGAATAGTCGGTCTCGCACATGCCGCCGACGACGTGCCGCAGGCCCCTTCGATAGGCCAGAGCGGCGGCGAAGGTGAGGAAGATGAGGTTGCGGCCCGGCACGAAGGTGTTCGGCAGCCCGCCGGCCTCGAAGCCGATCGCCGTCTCGCGCGTCAGCGCCGTCTCCGAGACCTGCCCGAGCGCGTCGAGGGCCAGGGTGTGGTCCGCGCCGAGCCGTTCCGCCCAGTCGGGGCGGATGCCGACGATCCCGTCGCGGAGCGCGTCGCGGCCGTCGAGCTCGATTCGGTGGCGCTGGCCGTAGTCGAAGCCCAGCGTCTCGACATGGGCGAACCGGTCGAGCGCCCAGGCGAGGCAGGTGGCGGAATCCTGGCCGCCCGAGAACAGGACCAGTGCGCGCTCGTCAGTCACCGTCGTACTCCGCCCAGGACATCGGCGTCTCGAACACCTTCACCGAGCTGAGGCCCGGCAGGCCGTCCTTCGTGCGATGCCAGATCCAGGCCGCGATGTTCTCGGCGGTCGGGTTCTCCAGACCCTCGACCTCGTTGAGGCAGTAATGATCGAGCCGGAGCAGCACCGGCGCGAAGATCGCCTCCATGTCGAAGAAGTCGACCACCCAGCCGGTCCGCGGGTCGACCGGGCCGGCGACCGTCAGCTCGACGCGGTAGGAATGCCCGTGCATCCGGTGGCAGCGGTGGGTCTCGGGCACGTTCGGCAGGCGGTGGGCCGCCTCGAAGGTGAAAGCCTGGGTGATCTTCATCCTGCTACCCCGCCTTGCCCGAGACGCCGGCCTTGCCCGAGACCCCGGCCTGCTCGAACGTCGCCATGTCGCGATGGCAGGCGAGCGCGCCCTTCAGCAGGCCCATCGCCATGCCGGCGCCCGAGCCCTCGCCGAGCCGCATGCCGAGGGCCAGCAGCGGCACCAGCCCGAGGCGTTCCAGCACCTCCGCATGGGCGCCCTCGGCCGAGACGTGGCCGGCGAGGCAATGGTCGAGCGCGCGCGGGTCGAGCGCGTGCAGCACCGCCGCGGCGGCGGTCGCGACGTAGCCGTCGAGCACCACCGGCACCCGCTGCAACCGCGCGGCCAGGATCGCGCCGGCCATCGCCGCGACCTCGCGGCCGCCGAGGCGGCGCAGGACCTCGAGCGGGTCGTCGAGATGGCCGGCATGGTGGGCGAGCGCGGCCTCCACCGCCGCGACCTTCCGCGCGATCCCGGCCTCGTCCAAGCCGGTGCCGTGCCCGACCCAGTGCGACGGCGCTCCCCCGAACAGGGCGGCGTAGATCGCGGCGGCGATCGTGGTGTTGCCGATGCCCATCTCGCCGACGCCGACGCAATCCGTGCCGGCGGCCACCGCCTCCATGCCGAACGCCATGGTCGCGACGGTGGCCTTCTCGTCGAGGGCCGCGTCTTGCGTGATGTCGCCGGTCGGCAGGTCGATGGCGAGGTCGAACACCTTGAAGCCGAGGCCGTAGGCGGCGCAGATCTGGTTGATCGCTCCCCCGCCCGCGGCGAAGTTCTCGAGCATCTGGCGATTCACCGCATCGGGGAAGGCCGAGACGCCGCGCTTCGTCACGCCGTGGCTGCCGGCGAACACGCAGACCAGCGGCCGGTCCAGCGTCGGCATCGCCTTGCCCTGCCACGCCCCGAGCCAGGCGACGAGCTGCTCCATTCGCCCGAGCGCGCCGGCGGGCTTCGTCAGCCGCGCCTCGCGTGCCGCGATCGCCGCGGTCGCATCGCGATCGGGGCCGGGCATCGTCTCGATCAGGCGGCGGATATCCGCGAACGGGGTCGGGTCGGTCATCGGGTCCAAAGGATTGTTGTGGGCGGGCTTGCGCCGGTGGACGGGCGCGCCGTTCCCGCGAGCTATAGTGGTGCGGGACGCGCGGGTGAAGGCTGCGTGCGGACGAAGGCCGATTGCGAGCGAAGGCGGCGTGATGGTGGGCGGACCGTTCCGCGGCGAGGCCGATTGGCCGGGCCGCGACCTGTTGCACGATCTGGCGGCGTGCCTGCGCTTCTACTCGCGCCTGCCGCTGCCGAGGTTTCCGGGCGAGCCCGATCCGCACGCCGTCCCCGACTTCCGGACGATCCCGCGGATGCTGCCGCTGGCCGGCCTGATCCTGGCGCTGCCGCCGGCCCTCGTGCTGCTCGCCGGATGGTGGATCGACCTCGGGCCCTTCGTCGCGGCGACGCTCGCCGTCGCCGTCGCGGTGATGCTCACCGGTGCGCTGCACGAGGACGGCCTCGCCGACGTCGCCGATGGGTTCGGCGGCGGCGCGACGCCGGAGCGCAGGCTCGAGATCATGAAGGACAGCCGCATCGGCGCCTATGGCGGCGTCGCGCTGATGCTGTCGCTGGCGCTCCGGATCGGCGCGCTCGCCACCCTGCTGGACCGGACCGGCACGGCCGCCGCCACCGGCCTCGCCCTCGCCGCGATCCTGTCGCGGGTCGCCGCGCTCGCGCCGATGGTTCTGCTCGCGCCGGCCCGACCCGGGGGCTTGTCCGCCGCGGTCGGCCGCCCGAGCCGGGCGGCGACGGGTACGGCCATCGGCATCGGATTGGTATTGGCATTGCTGGCGCGCCCGCTCGGCCTGCCGTTCTCCGGCATCCTCGCGATGGTGGTGCTGGCGCCGCTCGCCGCCCTCGCCATGACGCGCATCGCCCGGCGGAAGATCGGCGGGCAGACCGGCGACGTCGTCGGAGCCTGCCAGCAGGTCGCGGAGATCGGGGCCCTCCTCGCCCTGCTGGCCACGGTCTGAGCTTGATCGCAAGGCCACGAAGCAGGCATGGACGCGGCATGAACCCGCCCATCCCGACGTCGTCCGGCAAACCCTCGAGCCCGTGCACCAAGGTCTGCGTCCTCGACGGGCCGAGCGGCCTGTGCATCGGCTGCGGCCGGACGCGCGACGAGATCGGGCTGTGGGGCTCGCTCTCCGAGCCGCAGCGCCGCGCGATCATGGCAGGGCTCCCGGCCCGGTTGCGGGGGGCCGGTCTCGCGGTGGCCGGAACGCCGGCATGACGATCCTCGCGTTGATCGCGATCGGCCTGGTGGTGGCCGTGCTGGTCGCGACCGACGGCGGCCGGATCGCCGGGGCGATCGAGCCCGACCAGCTCGCCGGCCTCGCCTGGGGCGCCGGCATCCTCGCGCTGGTGGTCGCCGGGTTCTGGCGGCAATTCGCCGGCGCCCCCGGAAAGAACCTCCAGGCGCTGCTGCTCTGGTGCGGCCTCGGGCTCGCCTGCATCGTCGGCTACGTCTATCGCGAGCCGCTGCAGGAGGTCGGCGCGCGGGTGACCGGTGCGTTGCGCCCTGGCTCCCCGACGATCGGCCCCGGGGGCACAGTGACGATCACGCGCCGGTCGGACGGCGCATTCCTGGTCGAGGCGCAGGTCGATGGGCGGAGCCAGAGCTTCGCCTTCGACACCGGCGCCAGCGCGGTCGTCCTCACCGCGGAGAACGCCGCGGCGCTCGGCCTCCGCCCGGAAGCCGGCGCATTCACCGCCCGCGTCGCGACGGCGAACGGCATCGCCTATGCCGCGCCGACCACGCTCGACGCGCTCGCCATCGGCCCGATCACGGAACGGCGCGTCCCGGCGCTCGTCGCCAAGCCGGGCGCCCTCGACGGCAACCTGCTCGGGCAGAGCTTCCTGACGCGGCTCGCCGGCTACGAGGTCCGCGGCGACCGGCTGATCCTGCGCGGGCGCTGATCAGGCGGCGTCCCGCTCCGGCAACGCCCGCGAGACCAGCGCCACGGCGGCGCGCAGGGTCGCGAGGTCGGCCGCGGCCTCGACGCCCGCCGTCGAGAGGTGGCGCCGGTACGCCCGCGCGCCCGGCCGCCCGTTGAACAGCCCGAGCATGTGCCGGGTGATGGCATGGAGCCGCTCGCCGCCTTCCAGCGCCGCCGCGACGTAGGGCGCATAGGCCTCGACCGCCTCGAACGCGTCCGCCACCGGGGCCGGCGCCCCGAACAGCTCGGGATCGACCGCGATCAGCCCGGCCGGATCGCCGTAGGCCGCGCGCCCGACCATCACGCCGTCGAGGCCGGACAGGTGCGCCTTCGCCTGCGCCACGGTGGCGATGCCGCCGTTCACCGCAATCGGCAGGGCGGGAAATGCCTGCTTGAGGCGGACCACCCGGCCGTAGTCGAGGGGCGGCACGTCGCGGTTCTCCTTCGGCGACAGGCCCTGGAGCCAGGCCTTGCGCGCGTGCACGATCAGCCCGTCGACGCCGGCCGCGACGACCGCGCGGGCGAGCGTGTCGAGCGCCGGCTCCGGGTCCTGCTCGTCCACGCCGATCCGGCACTTCACCGTCACCGGCACCCGCACCGCCGCCTTCATCGCCGCGACGCAGGCGCCGACATGCTCCGGCTCCAGCATCAGGCAGGCGCCGAAGCGCCCGTTCTGCACCCGGTCCGACGGGCAGCCGACGTTCAGGTTGATCTCGTCGTAGCCGTAGCCCTCCGCGATCCGCGCGGCCTCGGCGAGGTCGGCCGGCTCGGAGCCGCCGAGCTGCACCGCCACCGGATGCTCCGCGCGCGAGAACCCGAGCAGCCGCTCCCGTGGGCCGTGGATGACCGCGCCGGTGGTGACCATCTCGGTATAGAGCCGCGCCCGCGCCGACAGCACACGATGGAACGCCCGGCAATGGCGATCCGTCCAGTCCATCATCGGCGCGACGCTAAAGCGCCAGCCCGCGAGGGTGCCTTCCGTCTCGGCCGCCGCAATCATTCGGATCTCGTACCCTAAAAAGCATCTCTCGCCGGCAGGACGCCGCCCTGCCCGCCTGCGGCGGCTTTGCCGTATCCACCTCGGCCGCGAGCCGGCGCGCGGACGCGTTCGGATACCATGCGCAGGAGACGGCACAAAGGCAGCACGGTGGGCTCGGCGATGCGCGGGCCCGAGCAGCGCCTCGGTTGCGAGCGCCGTCGCGAGCCATGGGATCGATGCGCCGCGTGCGCGACGGCAAGGGACCGCTCCGCCAACCCACCCGCCGATACCCACTTGCCGATACCCACTTGCCAAGCGCGGAACGAGCCTCTAGACACCCCCTCGCGACCGGAACAGGCCTCCACCGCCGACCGGTCCGCAGGGCGCCCGTAGCTCAGCTGGATAGAGCACCAGACTACGAATCTGGGGGTCAGAGGTTCGAATCCTTTCGGGCGCGCCATACCCACACAGCAATGCGAACACCGGGCGGTGGCCATGCACCCGCCACGACGACGCTCAGATGGTCCTGTCATCGACTCGGTCGTCGACGTTCGTTACGGTGCGGTCGACGAACACCGGAAGCCACGCGTTTCGGAACGAAATCTCGCCCGTCGTCATGGTCTCTCGCATCGGCCGGGGAACCCACGGTCGGCAACCGGGTGAACGCGCGGGAAACTCGCCGACACGGGGCCGTTGCAGCGCCGCAACTGCTAAGGTCCGCTGAGCCGTCGGCAGCCTGCAGCGTTCCTTCCCGACCGCTTCGAAATCGCCAACCTCGTCCTCGACCATTCGACAGAGCAGGTCTAGGTTCCGTTTCACGGCGGCGGTGGCCTAACTCCTGTCCTGCTATTGGATCTGCGTAGGCGCTCGGAGCGCAACGCGCGGACGCGAGGTGCGTGACATTCGCGGTGGCTTCGTCGCACAGCGCGCGCAAGGTAGTTCATGATTTTCATGCTACTCTTTATCGATATATCGAAATGTATTTCTTGAGCCTAACTGTTTACTCGTCTCTAAAATGCTACAAGTTGTGATCTCTGGGGATAAAAAATAAAAATTAATTAATTGATTAAATCTCACAGCCACCTTAATGGTAGTCGTGAAATATTTAATAACAACCCTTGAGACGACCATTTTGAAAGCATCGCTTTGATGAACTACGACAAGATCGAATCCCCGGAGCCATAGATGGACAAACGCTCGGAAGTCGTACGGCTGTCGTCGGCTCTCGCGGCTCGGGTCCGCTATGCGCAGATGGTGGGCGGTCCGATCCTGCCGGCGCAGATCGAAGCGCTTCTCGATGCGGCGAAGCTGCTTCAGGCCTGCGATGTCCCGTGGCCGCCTTTGGTCGAGCAGGTGCTCCACGATGTCGCCAAGGAGCTGGAGGGTCCGGCGAGAACGCTCGATGTCGAGCCCGGTGGCTGAGTCGGGCGTTCCCTGATGCCGAAGCTCGCGGAGCATCAGCCGTTGCCCGACGGCCCCATCTTGCTTGCGGGCACGAACCCCATCAGCGCGGCCAGCCCGGCCTCGGTGATCGTCCAGCGGCAGGCCCCGGCCGGGTCGGCCTCCGGCAAGGGTTCGATCAGCCCGCGCTTGGCCAGGGCTCGAATCTGGCGGTCCTGCGGATGGTAGAGGCGAGCGCCGCGCGACAGGATCTCGAGGCGGTAGCGCCCGCTCGCGGGCAGCCAGGGCTTCGCCTCAGCCATGGCGGCGCCGCTCCCGGCCGGCCATCGCGGCGAAGGGCCTGACGGCACGGCTCGCGAAGGGTTGGGCGAGCCAGGCATGGCCCGCAATACCCTTGGGATCCGCCGGCTTGTCGCTCGCAGCCACCCGATCCGCGATGACGACGTGGCAGGGCACTGAATCGGTCGTGTCGACGCCAGAGGCGGCACTCGATCGATTGGTCGGTGAGTCCGCCCGCACCGGAGTACGCTCGGCCGTGTTTCCGAGCCTGCCCGCGAGATCGGACGCGGCTCGGACCCATTCGCCGAATGCGAAGGAAACGCCCACGCGACGCGAGACGGCCAGAACGGCGGAGTTCCCCCGCGCGAGACGGTCGCCGTCGACCTCCAGTTGTGGGGCGAGGATCTGACCGATCGACGCAAGAATCCTGTGCAAAACGCTAGATCGCGCCTCAAAACAGTAAACCGATGACGCGTCGAGCGCGGCGCACTCGATGTCGGGTTTCTCAAGACCAATCAGGCGCTGGTCGTTGCCAGTGAGCCTCCCGGGAAGCGTGTCGAGGAGAGGGACAAAGCTCCACTCCGCCTCATCCGGCTTCATAACATCGACTACGAATGCTGGATAACCCGGCCGAAACCCCATTCTACGCTCACTTGCTCTAAGCTATCGCATGTATATTATAACCTCAAAAGAAGATATCAATCAATTTTCTAGTTTATGGAATCGAATATATGATGCTCCAATGGCTATAAAATCAAAATCCCGCACGGACGATGACGATCTTCGGCAATTCGGCAGCGCTGTTTGCAGCCATCGTGCGATCGTCCAGCACAAAAATCCGAACATCATGGACGGACGACGATGGCATCTCGGCCCCATCCGAGGCACCGGACCATCCGCAGCGCGTGTCCTGGAAACTGGCAAAAATCCACTATAGAGCCGCCCCAAACACAACGCCTGGTTTGATATAGGTTAATATTGACTTTTTCTCCTAATGGATACAGTTTTTTGTCAAATACAATTTGGCAGTAATCAATAAACGGCAAAATGCTCGATCCGGATCGTGGAGGGGCTTCGAAGCGCGATCAGAACCGACTGGTCACTTCGTCGCCTGAAATCAGCATCGCGGATCCGCTCCAGGACACGATCGAGGGAAACATCGCAGCCGGCAGGAGCCGGGATATCGATCGCGACAGGCGAGAATTCGTTCGAGGGCAGGCCATGCATACGATCTCTACCGATGGGTTCACGCGTCCCAGTCACGTCGACGCCGGGGTGGCGCCGATGCTGCAATGGTTGAAGATCAGCGCGCTGACGATCGACCCGAGCTACCAGCGCCCGATCATCGGTGTGGGTCGCAGGAACGTCGAACGCATTGCCAGCATGTTCTCGTGGTGCTGCTTCACCCCCGTGGTCGTCTCCCCCGTCGAAGGCGGCCGCTTCGCGATCATCGACGGGCAGCATCGCACCACGGCGGCGCTGCTCGTCGGGTACGACGAGGTGCCCTGCCAGATCGTGATCGCCGCGCGTGAGCAGCAGGCAGCGGCGTTCAAGGCGATCAACTGCGTCACCACGCCGATCGCCCGCGTCGCGGTCCACGCCGCCGCCCTGGTCGCCGGCGAAACCTGGGCCGTCCAGGTCGCCGACGTCTGCGCCCGGGCGGACGCCACGCTGCTCCGCTATCCGCTGCCGATCAGCAAGCAGGCCGCCGGCCAGACCATGGCGGTCGGCGCGATCAAGCAATGCATCAAGCGGCACGGCCAGAACACCGTCATCACCGCCCTGCAATGCGTGATCGAGACCGGCAACAACAAGCCCGGGATGCTGAATGCCCGCATGATCAAGGCCCTGTGCGCGGCGATCGACCGGCATCAGGACTGGCGCGACGGCGGCCTCGCCCTGTTCGACGCGTTCGACCAGATCGATCTCGCGCGCCTGCAGGCCCGCTGCGACGACGGCTCGGCCACCGGAAGCGACCTCGTGCAGAGAATGGCCGAGGTGATCGCGGTCGAGCTGTCGGCCCTGATGCCGGTCACGCGCGAGCATCGGCCCGTGCGCTGGGACGCGCCGCGCCCCAAGCTCGAGGTCGTCAACCTCTGAGCGCGGTGCATCGCGTTGAGACCGCCTCGCCACGTCGGCCCCCCTGCGACCCGGCCACAGTTCGCGCGCGCGGGCGGCGTGTGACGGGTCGAGCGCGATCCTGCCTGCCGACGTCGTGATCGAGCCACGGCGGAGGCACGACAATGCCGTCCGGGGCCGCTCGCGTTGCCCGGCGACCGAACGCCTGCGCCGGAGAATCGACAACGGGCCGACGGTACCAAGCCGCCGAATGCCGCTCGCACGCCCCGCCATCGTCACGTGCGCCGCGATGCACATCCTTCGAAACCGGGCGATCGAAGGGATGGGATCCACCTGCACCTCCGCATCGGCACGGAACGAGCGGGACGCATGCGATACGCGCCCATCCGATCGAGATCGGATGCGCGCGGGTTCGGAACGAGGGCTCCTCGGTCGCGGCGTCAGACGAAGAACAGGTCGTGGACGATTCCCTTCAGATGGGCGTCGTTCGCCCAGTTCGAGGCGCCGACGAGATCGCTGGCGCGAGCCACGTCGTCCGGCACCTCGCCCTGCCCCTGTGCCAGCAGCGTACCGTTCTTGAACAGTTGCATCAGGCCGTGGCTGTCCACGCCGGCGTGCCAGGTCGCCGTCTCTCCCTCGACGATCGCGTCCGCGGCGGCGATCCGGTGTGCGACGCCCTTGTCGAAGATCTCGAACGCCATGGTGTCGGACTGCCCGACCTGCCCCAGCCAGATGTTGTCCGTCCCCGCGCCGTTGCCGGTGTCGAACACGCGCTGGAAGCCGCCCGCATCGAGGTCGTCGAAGCGTACGGTCGCGTAGGCGTCGAACGCGCCGTGGATCTCGGGAATTGCGTTGTGGGCCTGGACCTCGAGATGGTTCACGCTGCCGACCAAAGGGGTATCGCTGGCATAGTTGGACGCGCCGATCAGGCTGTGGCCCCGCACCACGTCCGACGGCACCGCGCCCTCGCCCTGCGTGAGCAGCACGCCGTCCTTGTAGATGCGCATGACGCCGCCCTCGTCGACGCTCGCCTGCCACAGCGCGGTTTCGCTCTGGGTGATCGCATGCTTGGCGACCAGCCGGTGTTTGATGCCGTCCTCGATGATCTCGAACGCCATGTCGGCGCCGTTCCCGACCTGGCCCATCCAGATGTTGTTCGTGTCCGCGCCGCTGCCGGTGTCGAAGATCCGCTGGTACCAGCCGTGTCCGAGATCATCGAAGCGCGCCTCGGCGCTGACCGAGAAAGCGCCTTCGGCATGATTCAGTTCGCTGTAGGCATGGACGTCGACCTTGCCGGCACTGCCGAGCAGCGGCGCATCACTCGCCCAGTTGGACTTGCCGACCAACTCGCTGGTGCGCACGACATCGGCGGGAACGACCCCGTGCCCTTCGGCGAGCAGGACGCCGTCCTTATAGAGCTTCATCACGCCGGTCTCGTCGACGCTCGTCGTCCAGTGCGCGTCCTGCCCGGCGACGATCGCGTCCTTGGCGGTGATCCTGTGATCCTCGCCGTCGCGCCAGATCGAGAACACCATGTCGGTGCTGTCGGCGCGCTGGCCCAGGAACACGTTGTCCCGCTCGGGGCCGTTGCCGAAGTCGAACACGGGCTGCCACGCGCCGCCGGCCGGATCGTCGAACCGGGCGACGACGTCCGCCACGAAGGCGCCATGGATGTCCGCCGGATTCTGGGCCACGGTGACGTCGAGCACCTTGCCGATCAGCGGCGTGTCCCAGCCCCAGTTGGATTTGCCGACCAGTTCGCTGGCGCGCACGACGTCGGCGGGGACGACACCCTGACCCTGCGCCACCAGCGTGCCGTTCTTCGACAGGAGCATCGTGCCGCCGTCGTCGACCGCGACCTTCCACGTCGCCGTCTCGCCCGCAACGATCGCGTTCGCGGCGGTGATGCTGTAGGGCCGGCCGTCGCGCCAGATCGCGAACATCATGTCGGTGCTGTCGGCGCGCTGGCCCAGGAACACGTTGTCCTGCCCGGGGCCGTTGCCGAAGTCGAACACGCGCTGCCACGTGCCGCCGGCGGGATCGTCGAACCGGGCCTGGGCGGTGGCGGTGAAGGCGCCGTGAATGTCGGCGGCCAGCACGGCCGGAATGACGGTTTCCTGCTGCCCGACGCCTCCGCGCGCGCGCAACGCAGCCATCAGGTCGGCGACCGCGACCGTGCCGTCGTCGAACGACAGCATCTCGATGCCGCTGAGCGTATCCGTGCCGGTCGCCGCGCCGCGGATCGAGAAGCCGGCGTTCAACGCGGCGGGATTCCAGATCACGGTGTAATCCGCGCGGTTGCCCGCGTACACCGCCGTGTCGAAGCCCGTGCCGCCGACGAGCGCGTCGTCGCCGCCATTGCCGGTCAGCTTGTCGTCGCCGGCGCCGCCATCGAGCCGGTTGGCGCCATCGTTGCCGATCAGGATGTCGGCCGCGTGGCCGCCGACCGCGTTCTCGATCGTGACGCCGTTGGCGATGGTGAAGCCGCCGGTGAACGTCTCGGACGTGCTCACCCAGCCGCCGCCGCCGATCTCCTCCTTCAGCGTCGCGGCGCGCAGATCGATCTTGGAACGGGCGTCGCCGACGTACGCGATCGAGTCGATGCCGCCGGTATCCCAGATCGTCGTATATCCGTGGTTGAAGTCGACGTCGTCGCCGAAGCGATAGACGGTGTCGCCGGTGGCGTTTTCGGACCGGCCGTACATGGCCTGCAGCGCTGCGATGTCGATCGCAGCATAAGAGCCGGGCTGGGCGTTGAGCGGCGTTCCGTAATCGACCCAGGGTGTGAACGGGTTGTCCTCGCCCAGGAATGGCGAGGTGTAGGTCATCACAGAGTACAGCTGAGAATTCAGCTGATGCCTGCCGGGATCGCCCGCCCAGGTCGCGCCATCCAGGACATTTCCGAAATCGAGGTCGTGAGTGTGCTTGAGGCCCAGGGCATGGCCGGTCTCGTGGAACCATGTTTCCAAGTAGGTGCCCAGCCGCACCGCCGCGGCCGATCCGGCCACATTGGCGTTGATGCCGATGACGCTGTCGGCGCTGGTCACGCCCACCCACGGCAGCACCGATTCGCCGCCGCCGCCTTCCTCGAGCCTGAAGCTCAGATTGCCGCCCCATGCGACCTCGGTGAAGCGCAAGGCGGTGAAGCTTTCGATATTTGCGATGATCTCGCGATAGAACGGCTTCCAGTCGCCCTCGTCCATGTCCGGGACGCCGTTGCCGTTGATGTCGCTGTAGGCGAAGCTGTAGGTCAGGTCCGGTCCGATCCAGGCTCGCCCGACGTTCAGGCTGTCGATCACCGGATTGCCAAAATACCAGATGCCCGTCGTCTGCTCGGCCATGCTTCGCCCCCCGATATGCGCGCGTCCGCCGATCGCAGATCCGGCGCGCGATGCCGTCAGGTTTATTTTCCGAGGTTCGAACAAGCCGTTAACAGCCTCGCTCGATTCTTCGCAGATCGTACTTTTGCGGCTCGCGCCCGTTACGCCGGCGCGCAGTCCTTACACCGAGTTAATACTGAAAATATCCAGAGAACGAAGGCAATGATACAGTATATCTGCTTCGATCTATACATAAGAAATTATGCCGATCTTGAAGCGCCTAACAGACCCGTCAGATCTGGTTGCGGGTCATGAGGCTTGCGGCGAGGGCGGTGAAGGCGTCGTGGATGTCGGCGCGTCGCTTGGAGCGGACGGGCAGGCGACGGAAGCGGTCGAACCCGGCATGGGTCCGCTCCACGACCCAGCGGTGGCGACTGCGCTTCCCACGGCTCGTCGCAATCGCGAACGCCTCGCCATGCCACGCGCCCTGCGCCGCAACCGCATCGTCGCCGGCACGCCGTTCGAAGGAGGAGCGGTTCTCGGCTGACGCGCACACCGAGCGCCCCCGGGCGCCGATGCCGCTGTTCGCCACGGCCCGTGCTCTCGACCCCGTCCGCGGCGTCGGTCGTCGAAGCGGTGCCTCGCGTCATGCCCACGATGCCGGACGGTCCGCACGTCCGCACTCAGATGACGATGCCGCTTCCAGAGGCGTCCCGCTTTTGGGATAGATCGGGCCGTGCACGTCGCCTTCGCGACCGTCCGGATGGATCGCTCGGCGATCCCGCGCCCGGATGGCGCAGCGCGTGCCTGGGACGGGGGACGACGATGGACGAACTCAACGGCCGGGTTCTCGGGCTGCAGATCCTGCTCACCGGCGTCATCGCCCGGATGGCGAGCGAGAACCGCTACCCGGTCGGCTTCCTCTCGGATTTTCGCGACGAGATCCGCGCCGTGGTGAGCGGCATCCGGATCACCGGGGCGGAGGACGAGGGCCACGTGCGAGCGACGGCGCTCCACGCGATCGACGAGCTGTTCTCGCTGATGAAGCCGCCGAGCCAGGATTGAACGGGTCCTGCGGTCCGGAATCGCCGGCGCAGGCAGGGCGGACCGCGCCGCATCGATGTCCGCCGGACGCGGCGGCGCCCGCGATGGGCGCGCTTTAATCCGAGCCGCGACGCGATCGGTGTGAATTGTGTCTCCCCAGCAACACGCGGGGCGGGACGAGAAGGTCTTAGCGATGCCTTGGACCTATTCCAATTCGGAAATCGGACCCAACGGCCTGCTGGGAATGGTCATTCCGGGGAACTCGTCGGCATCCCATCCATCAAACTGGAATAGTTCCGATCTCCGATCGGGCCGATGATCGTCGTTCGGCCTCGGAAATCAGCCATAGTTTGGTTCTGTTCCAACATTCGTTCGTTGACGGAAGATCTTTCCCAAGCCCTTTGAGGCCATCGCATCGCCCGACGACTGGCGCTGCGGGTGCCGGGGGGGTCGGAAGATCGTGCAGAGCTCATCTCGTATTCCAAAGTCGCTGCGTCCTGCTGCCGATGGGCGTTACGCGAAGCTCAAGGAGCAGAAGGGCGTCATCGGCGTCGCCTGCGCCGTCGCGGTCGGCAGCGCCGAGGCGCAGCAGGGGCCTGCATCCGCCCTGCCGCCCCTGAACATCGACGCCCCGATCACGCGGCAGCGCCCGCCCGCTCCGAAGCCCGGCCCGACCCAGGTCAAGGCACGCACGGCCCTGCGCCGTGCGGTGCGGGCCCGCCGTGTGGCGGCACCTCCGGTCGCGGCGCCCGCAATCGGCGCCGCCGCGACCGGCGCCGGCCCGCCGATCCTGGCCCGGGGCGACATCAGCGGCAATCCGTATGCGGACCCGGCCGCGCCCTACAAGGCGGACCGCCTGTCCTCGAACCGCTTCACGCAGCCGATCCTCGACACGCCGAAGTCGATCACCGTCGTCACGCGGGAGGTGATCGACGACAAGAACGCGACCAGCTTCCGCGACATCCTGCGGACCACCGCCGGCGTGACGCTCGGTTCCGGCGAGGGCGGCAACGCCTTCGGCGACCGCTTCTTCATCCGCGGCTTCGATGCGCGCAACGACGTGTTCATCGACGGCATCCGCGACCCGTCGGTCAGCGTGCGCGAGAACTTCTTCACCGAGCAGGTCGAGATCCTGCGCGGCCCGGCCTCGTCCTTCGCCGGCCGCGGCACGGCGGGCGGCGCGGTGAACGTCGTCACCAAGCAGGCCACCACGGCGGGCGACTTCTACAACACCGAGAGCCAGGTCGGCAGCGACAGCCGCGGCCGCGTCACGCTCGACTTCAACCAGGTGATCAGCCCGGCGCTCGCGGTCCGCATCGGCGGCCTGTACCAGGAATCCGGCGTCGCCGGGCGGCGGTTCGTGACCGACGACCGCGACGGCGCGGCGCTCGCCGTGACGCTGAAGCCGGCCGACGACTGGAAGTTCACCGCCAACTACGTCCACACCGACCTGAACGGCTTGCCCGATTTCGGCGTGCCCTTCAACGCCCTGTCGCGGCGGCCCTTCACCGAAAGCATCGTGCCGCGCGACACCTATTACGGGTTGGTCAACCGCGATTTCCAGCACGTCCAGCAGGATACCGGGACGCTGACCGCGGAATGGTCGCCGACCGAATGGGTCACGCTCAGCAACCGGTTCCGGGCCGCGCACTCGGTGCTCGACTACGTCGGCACGCTGCCGGAGGCCCCGGTGATCCCGGCCAACCGCAACCTCTACGGCACGACGCTCAGCCTCAACCCGCAGAGCCGCTACCAGACGGTCGACGTCACGGCCGACATCTCCGACGCGACCTTCCGCTTCGACACCGGCCCGATCAAGCACACCCTGGTCCTCGGCACCGAGTTCAGCCGCGAGGAGGTGAGCCGCCAGGGCTATACAGGCCTGACCTCGGAATTGTTCTCGGGCAACTTCAGCGGCAACGGGACGCTTCGCGGCATCAACATCCTCACCCCGCCCAACACGCTGCCGTTCTCGACCCGGCCGACCAAGGCCGGCAACCCGACGGTCATCCCGGTCGACACGAAGGCCGGATACCTGATCGAGACGATGAACCTCAGCGATCTCGTGCTGCTCAACGGCGGGGTGCGCTTCGACGACTACGCGATCACCTCGTCGAACGACACCAGCTCGGTGTCGGCCCATTCCGGAAACCTGAACTACAACATCGGGCTGACCCTGAAGCCGACCTCGACCGTGAGCGTCTACGCCGCGCACGCGACCTCGTCGAACCCGGTCGGCGCGGAGCTCGACGCGTCGAGCTCCCTCTACGGCGGCCTCAATCCCGCCTTCGCCGGCAACCAGATCCTGCCGCCGGAGCAGAACACGGCCGACGAGATCGGGGTCAAGTCCGAGCTGTTCGACCGCCGCCTGCTCGCCACCGCGGCCCTGTTCAACACCGTCAAGGACAATGCGCGCGAGACGATCGGCAGCGGCACCAACGCGGTGATCTCGGCGACCGGCGCGTACCGGGTGCGCGGCCTCGACCTCGAGCTGGCCGGCAGGGTCAGCGACCGGCTCAGCCTGTTCGGCGGCTACGTCATCATGGACACGCGGGTGACGCAGTCCGCGATCCCGCAGAACGTCGGCAGCCGGCTGGCCAACATCGCCAACCGCTCCTTCAGCATGCTGGCGAAGTACCAGCTGTCCCCGATGTTCGAGGTCGGCGCGCAGGTGGTCAACAACTCGCGGGTGGCGGGCGGCACCCTGGCGGCCAACGCCAACGTCCTGCCCTCGTACTGGCGCTTCGACGCCTTCCTCGAGGCGAAGGTGAACGAGAACCTGACGGTGAAGCTCTACGGCGCCAACCTCACGGACCGGCGCATCTACGACGCGCTGTACCAAAGCAACGTGCCGTTCACGCAGCTTCAGCCCGGCCGCACCATCTCGCTGATCGCGCAGACGCGGTTCTGAGCGATGCTGGTCTGCATTCCCGAGGTGCTGAGCAAGGCCGAGGTCGCGGAGTTCCGCGCGATCATGGACGCGGCGGAGTGGGAGGACGGCCGGTCCACGGCCGGCTCGCAGTCCGCCCTGGTCAAGCGCAACGAGCAGCTGCCGCCCAACGGCGCGGTCGCGCGGCGCCTTGGCGAGCGCATCGTCGGCGCGCTCCTGGCCGACCCGCTCTTCGTCTCGGCCGCGATCCCGCTGCACATCTTCCCGCCGCTGTTCAACCGCTACGGCGAGGGGCACCATTTCGGCGTGCACGTCGACAACGCCGTGCGCGGCGACCCGATGACGGGCCTGCGCATCCGCACCGATCTCTCGGTCACGCTCTTCCTCGCCGAGCCCGACACCTACGACGGCGGCGAGCTCATCGCGGAGGATTACTACGGCTCGCAGGAGGTGAAGCTGCCGGCGGGCGACCTCGTGCTCTACCCGGCATCGAGCCTCCACATGGTCACGCCGGTGACGCGGGGCACGCGGGTCGCCTCGTTCTTCTGGCTGCAGAGCATGATCCGCAGCCCGCAGGCGCGCAGCCTGATCTACGACCTCGACACCTCCATTCAGGGGCTCGTCGGGGAGCTGGGCCGCGACCACGCCGAGGTGGTGCGGCTCACGGGCATCTACCACAACCTGATCCGGACCTGGGCCGAGACATGACCGATCATCGACCCCGCCGGCGATCCGCGATCCGCGCGATCGCCCTCGCCCCCCTGCTCTGGCTGGCGCCGGCGCAGGCGCAGCAGCCGGGCGCCGTCCCGCCGCCGGCGATCGCCGCGCCGGCCGCACCCGCGCCGGCGAAGCCCGCGCGGCCGACCGAGGTCGAGGTCGGCGGCCCTGCCCGTGCGCCGCTGGCTGCCGAAGCGCCGCCGGCGCCGGAGCCGGGCCCGCGAAGGGCGATTTCCGCCTCGGCCCCCGGCGGCCACGAGCTGTCGCCGTGGTCGATGTTCCTGAACGCCGACATCCTGGTGAAGGTGGTGATGAGCGGGCTGGCGCTCGCCTCGGTCGTCACCTGGACGATCCTCGTGGCGAAGACGATCGAGCTCGGCCTCGCCCGCCGAAGCCTCGTGCGGGCGCTCGGCCGCGTCGCCGAGACCGGTTCGCTGGCCGAGGCCGAGCGGGCGCTCGGCGGGGGCGGCACGATCCTCGACCGCCTCGTCGGCACGGTCGCGAACGAGGTGCGGATCTCCAAGGGCCATGCGGAGGGCATCAAGGAGCGGGCAGTCTCGCGCTGCTCCGAGCTGGTGAAGGCGGAAGGCCGCCTCGCCCGCCGCGGCATGGGCGCGCTCGCCACGATCGGCGCGATCTCGCCCTTCGTCGGCCTGTTCGGCACCGTCTGGGGCATCATGAACAGCTTCATCGGGATCTCGCGGGCGCAGACCACAAACCTCGCGGTGGTCGCGCCCGGCATCGCGGAGGCGCTGCTGGCCACCGCCATCGGCCTCGCCGCCGCGATCCCTGCGGTGATCATCTACAACCACTTCGCCCGGGCGACCCGGAGCTACGGCGACCTGGTCCAGCGCGCCTCCGGCACGGCGATGCGGCTGCTGTCGCGCGAGCTCGAGCGCGGCGAGGTCGAGCGCCATGCGCCGCTGGCGCAGGCGGCCGAGTGAGCGGGGGGCCCTGAACCATGGCGATCTCACTCGGTGGCGACGAGGACGGCGACGAGTTCGGCGAGGCGCACGAGATCAACGTGACGCCGTTCATCGACGTGATGCTCGTGCTGCTGATCATCTTCATGATCGCGGCACCGCTCTCGACGGTCGACCTGCCGATCGACCTCCCCTCCTCCAGCGCGGTTCCGCAGAAGCGACCGGACAAGCCGACCTACGTGACGATCAAGGCCGACCTCGCGGTCGCGGTCGGCGAGACGCCGGTGCGGCGCGTGGACCTCGCGCAGGCCCTCGACGCGCAGGCCGATCCGAGCCGGGAACGGCGCATCTTCCTGCGCGCGGACCGCGCGGTCCCCTACGGCGAGATGATGGACGTCCTCGAGATTCTCCGCGCCGGCGGCTACCTCAAGGTCGCGCTCGTCGCGCTCGAAGGTCCGCCCGCGGATGCGTCGGGGTCGGGGCCGGCGCCACGGGCGCCATGACGGGCAGGATCGGCAGAGCACACGCGCTCGGGGCTTCCGGCACGGCGCGCCTCGGCTGGCCGCTCTGGTTGGCCGCGGGCGCGTTCGTGCTCGCGCTGCATGCCGGCGGCGGCCTGCTCGCGCTCGGCTCCGCGGAGCCAGACGAGGCCGACGACCTCGGCGCCGCCGCCTTGGAGGTCGGCCTGGAGATGACGGCGCCGCGGCGCGAGCTCTCGGACCTGCCGCCCGGGCCGGAAGCCGACGACGCAGCTGCCTCGCCGGCCGTCGTCCAGCAGAAGGCCGTCGACGACCCGACCGAGCTGCCGAAGGCCGTGCCGACCGAGACGGAGGATCCCGACCGGATCGTCTCGCCGGAGGCGCCCCTCAAGCCGCAGGAGGACGAGAGCAAGGTCAAGGTCGCCGAGACCAGCCCGTCGGCGGAGTCGGTCGCGTCCGAGGCCGCCGCCGCGCCGACCTCCGAGACGGTCAAGGAGGCTGCGATCGCGACCGCGCCCGTCCTCGGCACCGGCGAGAGCGCCCGCCGCGTCCGCACGACGTGGCAGAAGCAGCTCATGGCCCATCTCGACCGGCACAAGCGCTACCCGGGCGGCGCCACGCATCCGACCGGCGAGGTGCTCGTGAGCTTCCTCCTCGACCGCGTCGGCCACGTGGTCTCGGCGACGGTGCTGAAGGGGTCCGGCGACGGCGCGCTCGATCAGGCCGCCCTGACGATGATGCACCGATCCGATCCGGTTCCGCCGCCACCGCCGCTCGTGGCGGACGAGGGGCTGACCTTCACGATCCCGGTGGTGTTTCGGGCCAAGCCGAAAGGCAAGTGAGACGGCCGCGTCCCGTGCCGACGACACCGGAGATCGCGCGGCCCGATCCCAGCGCGCAGGGGTGCTGAAACGCAAAAATCCCGCCCCGGGTCTCCGGGTACGGGATGCGAACCTAAACGCTGTTCGATCTCAACGGCTGTTTAGGATTGGTGCCCAGGAAAGGATTGGGCATACGCAAAACTAATTCGTTTCGAATCAATGCGTTAGCGAACCTCGCCAAGACCGCTGTGTACCACGCCTGTGTGGTGGCTTTCAACCGCAGCCCGTCTCCAGAACGCTCCGACATCCCGCAGCCAAAAAGCCTCCGATCGCTGCTCGCTCCCACGTCATTTCGCCATATGGAGACACGCCAGGCCCCTCACGGGCTCCGAGCCTCCACCGCTAGTCAGGCGGGATGGGGACCGCCGGATCAAACGCCGAAGGGCATCGGTACTCAAGGGTAGTCTGAGTCTCCAGGCTGCTCAGGAGGGGGGAACGGTAAGCATCCAAGCCCCCTGGACGATGCCTGCTCCAAGGGTCCGGAGAGTAGGGTCCGTCCGCGTTGGCTGCTCGGTGAGCGGGAAGCGGTGAGTAAAGGCCGACAGCCCAACCCCGGCCTGCCTGTTACAAGGTTTCATCTCCGGCCCCGGCTCCGACGGCCTCCCGCATGGGGGATCTGACGATCGCCAGCTTCTGCCGGGTCACCGGCGAAGCTGTGCCCTTCGGGCACAACAGCCCGCTCGGGCCTCCCACCCCTCCGGGGTAGAAAACAAGCGAGATATCCTAGATGAGATCTCTCCATACAGGGAAGGATCATAGGAGGATTAAGGGACGCGGGTACACGCCCTAACCGACAAGTCCTGCTTGAATATAGGCTATTCCGGCGAGCCTATCCGTTTCCCCCTGAATAGGCTCCGTTTCTTCATCTGAGGCCAGCGTCGTACCAGTCGTGAGGCGCGCTTCGATTTTCTGTCCTTCGCAAATTGCTCGGAAAGTCCGCTTCGCGGCGGTTTGATAGACGATGACCTAGGATCTGTTTGGGTGGTTTTGGGACTGTCCGCTTCCGGAGGGCAATGCCTTGAAGCGGACGCCGCCACTCAGCCAGCTGAAGACCCTTTGCCAAATTTTGATGAACCGCCTACAGCGTTTAACATGCATGGTGGCGAGGAATTCTGCCGGGCAGATACCCGACAAATTTGCGAACCACGTCTTTTTTCAGGACTACCCTAGCCATCAATATAGCTGAGGCGAGTTGTTTTAAAAATGGGAATGCGCCTTAAAGAAGAATGTGGGCAGCCGCCTATTGAGGAGGCACATGCAGCTGGGTTGGGTAGAGCATTAGTTGACGCTTCGTCGTTAGACGAGCTTAGAAATATCTACTTCATTGGTAATTTTTCTGGCAGAATAAATTTTTTTGCCCAACAGACACGGGCGCTAAATCTGATCTGGGCTTTGCTCGAAAGGGGCGAAATCAAGCCGTATGACCGTGTTGCCGTGATTGGCGGTGGGCTAGCCGGCGTTACGGCAGCAGTCGCCCTTCTTAACAAACAAGTTCAGGTTTCTTTGTTTGAGAAACAGAACAACCTTTTTCATTTTCAACGGCAAACCATTATCCGACATGTCCATCCTACGGTAAACTTCTGGCCGGAAATGGATTTGATACCAAGTACATCATTTCCGTTTTTAAATTGGTGCGAGAACACACCGGCAAAAATTATTGGATCAATTACTGCAGAGATTAGGGATTACTTCTCAGACATTCCGATCCATCTTCGTACAACCGTCAAGGGTATCGAAAAGAGCGTGGATGGTTTAACTCTGCGGACCGGGCGAACAAAGACGTCTGGGCCCTTCACGGCTGTCCTAGTTGCCTGCGGCTTCGGTCTAGAGTCGCCCTTCAAGGGGAGTCCACATGGCATCGCCCATTCATACTGGGAGAACGAAGGCCTCCTGCCGTTTGACTTAGCCGGCATCAAGCCAGCAATCTTCATTAGCGGCAACGGAGACGGGGCCCTAATTGAGGTAATTCGAGGATCTCTGAATAACTTCGAAGAGGGACGCGAGATTATCGAACTCGCGAAGATACTTGATAGAAACGCTGTTAAGGGTGACATCGTTAAGCTGTCTAAAACGGAGAGTACGAGACCTTCGGAATATTGGGCAAGCGATGAGCCGTACCGGGCTTATTTGGCCTTGCCGGTACCTGCAGCCTTCCAAAGGCGACTGAAAGATAATTTAACTACAGGTTACACTATTTTTTTCAACACACGGGCACCTGGAAAATTCAGCGCTGCGTCGGCGATTATCCATCGCATCATCGTTGCCAACCTTATTAGTCTTAAGAGGGTGAACTGTGTTGTTGGTGATCTTAAGACAGTCGATTGGTCAACCCGGCCCGTGAAGGTCACAGCCAAGCACAAGGACGAGAACGAATGGAAGGGATCTGCAAGTCGCGTTTTGATACGGCACGGGGCTGCTAGAAGCCTTGACTGGATCCTCGACAAGCAACAACAAGGACGTCTTGCCGAGCGTCAGAAACAGCAATTTGCCAATTCACTGACAAGACATTGGGGCAGCGAGTACTACAATGACGCTGAGCGGTTTCCGCCCTTTGATAGTCCTGAATACATCAATCGGTACCTTCCTAGAGTTCGCGAATATCTTTCAGGCAAGTGCGACGTTCAAAGTGTTGCGGTCGGGCAGAAATCTGGCAAGCATGCCTACCAAGTATATTGCGAGTCAGCAAAAGCGGTGGCTGCCTTGCCAAAGCAAGTCTTCGGCGTCGCGGTTTTTGGGCAAGTGAAACTTGCTGATGTCACCGCTTATGCAAGGACCGTCGACATGAGCGCAGTGGGGCATGACATGAGCCTTCGACCTGGCGTTTCGGTGACAATAGTTGACAAGGAAATCAGCAAGGGTGAGGGCAGTGGAAATCTTTACTGCACGTTACCATGCTTTGTCACAGCAAAAGGCGTTTCCACCGGGATAATTGCGCCGCTTCATAGCTCCGGCTTTTTCAAGTCTCAGGGTGAAACTGACATCAATCGACTGATTATGCTGTCTGCACAAGATAGACTTATTGCAACATTAGTTCAAGGTTCGAATATTTCTCGCCGCGTAGGCGATGGTGCCCATACTCCAGAATTTGGGCTCTTCAAGCTTAAGAAGGGAGTTAACTTTAAGACTACTCCTAACGCAGCACCAAAGTGGATTCGAGCGGCAGCTCGGGAGGAATTTTTTGACCTGCTTGGAACCGAAGTTATCAAAATAGGCGCAACTTCGGGGCTTACGAAAGGTAGGCTCGACGTAGTCGAATTAGATAACCTATCAATTCGTTATAGTCATGGCGAGATGGTCACGTTCAATGGATTGTTCGGTGTGAAGGGTTACGGGGATGAGCCGTTCTCCCTTCCGGGCGACTCTGGATCTATTATTATGACTCCGGATGGTCTTTTACTGGGTCTTGTGGTGGCTGGCGCGCCCCGATCGAACCTCACATTTGGTGTAGTGCTTAGTCAACTGCTTGGTGAATTCTCATGCCAACTGCTTGTAAAACGGGGCGATAGACAATCGCCTAATCAGAAAACTGAAGGCACTTCCCTGGATGGCTTTCGAGACCAAATATTCATTAGTGCGGCATCTAAGGATCGTTTATGGTCCAGCCGACTGGAGCAAAGATTGCGGCCTTTAACTTACGCAAATCAGATAAATATTTTTCGCGCTCACCACATGAGCGCTGGTACAGATTGGAAAGCCTCAATTCAGCAACACCTCGAGCGAACTCGCATCGCGATAATGATGATATCGCCCGACTACCTCACTTCTGATTCTACTCGCCGCGAGATGGAGGTGATCGCCGAGCGCGCGAAGCGCGGCGATTGCCAAGTGTTGGCGGTGATGCTGAAACCTACTGAGCTCTATAAGCAGTTCGTACCAATGTTTCAGTTTGTGATCCCGCCGGAACGACCGCTGTCCAGCATGGCGCCGGCCGAACTGGATGACGCGCTGAGCCGGATCGCGCGCAATGTGGCGCAGGCGTCGGCACCTTAGTTGAGGAAGATCACTCCGAGACATAGGCAAGTGTACTTGGAGGTGATTTTTCGCTAACAACAGCTTCAACCTTGAGTCAAGAGGTTCAGCTATCAGTCAAACTTAGCTTCTGAGCAGAACGCCAAAGGTCGCTTGCCACTCTGAACCGCCCTTCCCCGCCGCGGACATATGACCGCTTTTGATAGGCCACGACGATCGTCAGCATGACCGCCCTGGGTCGAAGGCAGAACGTCCGCTTCCATTCAGAAGGTTAAGGTCCTATTGCCACTCTTCTCGGAGCTGACGCTATAGTACCCTTTTTCAGGACGCCGGTACTCACGCGTCGACCGGCATCTTAAGAGCTTGCTGCATCGGATGGCCGGATCACGGCGTATCCGAAAACCTATTCTTTCTGGAATGAGAACGCAGCCGGCCCTTCCATTTCTCGGGCCAGCCGCTCCGTTTCTCAACGACGCTCAGACGTTCTCAGATCACCAGCGTCTTCAGCAGTTCCTCGGTCCGTCGCCTGTTCTCGTCCCGCTGCGACCACTGGTAGTATCGATCGTCGAACAGCTCGTAGAAATTCATCGCGCCATTGCGCAACGCATTACTCGGCAGACCCGTTTCAGCCCGTAGTTGGGTTTGCCTCAGCTGTTGCAGCGCTCGCGACACCCCGAACCGCTGCGTGCGGACCATACCCTGCGGGTCCATCCGGCGCATCGCCGCGATCTCCTTCAGCGGCACGAAGTGCCCCGGTCGCGCCGGATCGTTCAGCGCGGTAGTCGGTCTGATCCCCTTCATCATGTACCGGAACCAGAACCACTGAGGGCAAAACGCCTTGTCGTGACGGCCCTTAACCAGCACCGTCTTCTCGCCCGGTACCCTTATCACTGGGCGCTCAGCGACCGTCTCAACGCACTCGTCGATGGCTCGCTTCACCCAGTCCCGGTGCGCCTCCGGCACATGGGCCAGCAGATGCGCGTGCAGTCCACGCTTCTCGCTGCGCTCTAGAACCCACAGCCACGCCACCGGCAGATCACGCTTCACGAGGCGCTTACGGAGCAGTTCCCGGAAGCGCCTATCCGCCTGCGCCACCGCGAAGTCGCCCGTGATGCCGACGCTCGCCCAAACGATCGTCGTCCACGTGTTCAGGACGAGCCCCACGCAGTTCGCGAACGCGACCGCGCCGTAGCCCAGATCGAAGCGATCCGCGGTGAGATACTCGCTGGTGCCCCGGTACTCCCAGACGACCTCGTAGTCACGCTGCGTCGCTCCCCGCACGGCCTGCGCGACCCGCACGTTCGGGTCCGTGAAATCGCCGGGGATCCACTCCGTCTCGCCCCCCTCTCCGAGATCGTAACCGCCGTCGATCAGGAAGCGCAGATGCGCCTCCTGACCTGACCGGTATTTTGGACCGAGCCAATTGAGAGGCTACTGCATGGTGGCGGCCATGGGTAGCCGGAAGGCCAGACCCGGGTAGCTGACGGGCGCGGGCGGCCGATAGCCCAGCGACGAATGCGGTCGAACGCGGTTGTAGGTGGTTTGCCAGAGACCGATCACGATCTGCGCCTCCTTCAGCGAGTAGAAGATCTCCTGGCGTAGGCACTCGTCGCGCAGCTTGCCGTTAAAGCTCTCGCAGTAGCCATTCTCCCACGGGGATCCTGGCGCGATGTACTGGATCTGTGAGCCAGCTTTGGCGACCCATTTGCGCAACGCCTTGGAGATCATCTCTGGGCCATTGTCGCAGCGAATGTGCTCCGGGATGCCGTGCAGGCACATCGCGTCGGCCAGCGCCTCGATCACGCCGACGCTGTTGATGCGCCGCGCCACCTTCAGCGCGAGGCAGGCACGGCTGTGCTCGTCAATCAGCGTTAGGATGCGCAGAGAGCGCCCATCGTGCGTCTGGGCTTGCACGAAGTCGAAGCTCCAGACGTGATTGCGATGAAGCGGTCGTAGCCGCACGCAGGAGCCGTCGTTCAGCCACAAGCGGCTGCGGGGTCTATGTCGGCTGGGGACCTTCAGCCCCTCGCGACGCCAGATGCGCTGAACCCGGTCTTTGCCTACCTGCCAGCCGGCTGCCTGTAGCAGCGCGGTGACTCGGCGGTAGCCGTAGCGTCCGTACTCGGACGCCAGGGCGATCATGGCCTGGGTCAGTGCATCCTCGTCGGCCAGCACGGTAGGCACGTAGCGTTGCGTGCCGCGGTGCTGACCGACGATCCGGCAGGCGTGACGTTCCGAGAGGCCGTACTTCTCGCGGATGCCGTTCACCGCCTGCCTGCGTCGCTCGGGGGCTACAAGTTTCCCGAGGCGACGTCCGCCAGCACCTGCTTCTCTAGAGAAAGGTCGGCGACGAGCCGGCGCAGACGAGCGTTCTCGCGCTCCAGATCCTTCATCTTCCTGGCTTGATCGACCTGAAGGCCGCCGTACTCCTTGCGCCAGCGGTAGTAACTCTGCTCGGAGATCTCCGCCTCCCTGCATGCAAGGGCCAAACTCTTGCCCTGGGCCGTCTGCACCTCAATCTGACGCAGCTTGAGCACGACCTGCTCCGCGTTCGTCTTCTGGCCTCGCCGCATGTCCAACTCCTTTGGTCCTGGCTGATCCTCTCAATCAGCCCGGTCCAAAGCCAGCCGGTCAGGCCACGGCGAGATCGGCTTGCCGCTTCGTCCAACACTTCCCAGCCGATAGTCCTTGTAAGCGATCACATCCTCTGCCGTGATGCGGGTCGCGTCGTCGTGCTTTAGGAAGGCCACGAAGCCGCGCATGGTGTTCGTGTACGACTCGCGGGTCGAGGCGGACTTGCCTGTCTTCTCGGCCTCCACCCACCACCCCTCCACCAAGCCGGTCAGCGTCACGCGTGCCGCCTTGCCCAGGATCGGTGCCACTTCCCTCTGCGGTGTCGGGGCGGGCGGTGCGGACGGCTGCGCTGCCGGTGCTCGTATCGGTGCCGGGGCCGGCGGTAGGTCATACCCGTCAGGTATCTCGCCACGGGCCATGCGCTGCAGCGTCAGGCTCGCGCGCTGCACGGCTGCGCCGACTGCCCGAGCAAGCTTCCTGCGACCGTCCTCGTCGACGAGAAGGCCACGGTCCTGCAACTCACGGTCTGCGCCTTCGTAGCACCACTGCTCCAGACCCATCAGCCGCCCGAGGTCCGGGACATCGCAGACCATGCCTACGGCCGACTTCAAGGCGTCGAGCGGCGGGCGGGTGAAGACGCGGGCACCCACATCGACCGGCCAGAAGGTCTGCGCAGTCGGCTCGTCGGCATGCCGGGTCAGCCACGCATCATGCATAGTGACCGCGATCTCGCGTGCTTCACGTTCGCTCAGCGTTTGCGGTCCCTTCCGCAACGTCGCCCAGCGGGCTTCGAGCTTCACCAGCTCCTCGGCCATCAGGCGCTTGGCCTCGGCCGGGTCCTTTGTCTTCAGGCTAACGGTGACTTCACGACTGCCAACGACTGCAACAAGGTCGGCGGGCACGCGCCGACGCAGGCGGTACGTCTGCGAGCCGGAACGGAGCTGGGGTCGAGGCATCGATAGGACCACGTGTGTACCTCAAACGTGTACCACGCGAGGCCAGCTAACTACATGATCTATCAGAACTTATTTGCGGATCAGTGGCTTAGCCAGCTGATGGTGCCCAGGAAAGAAGTGAAATAACGCAACGATTTCAAGCTCGATAAAGCAAGGTGCGGGATATTTGCCCCTATTGTTGCGAAAAGGCTTTTACGGGTGCGTCCCGCACCATTTGGCCGGCGATTGCGGCGCCCTCCCCTTCCTGTGGCGCACGGCCGGCTCTACGTTCGCCCCATGGCAGACCCGACGACCGGCGACCTCATCAAGGCCAAGACGATCGCCTCCGACGAGGTGAACGCCGCGGTCGACGTGTTCGTGCAAATTGCAACAGTTAGTACAGCTTGGGCGCAACAAAACTTAAAAATTATGGAAAAAGCTCATGTTCGACGAATGCAAACTTTCTAATTTTCAAGAGAGATCAAGTAAGCATTTTTCATCATATGGAGAAATATTTATTCCTGCAAGCGATCTTACAACACAACTAGTGATTAAAGATGTGGAGGCCCAAGGTAAAGCAATCATAAAAGATACTTTAAGTAAACTTAATATTGGGCATTTGATTTCTTTCGGTGTTATCTCCGCTCCTTCCATGAGGGCGTTTGCTTCCCGGAATGATGAAGGTTACCTAATAGGACTGCATGCAGGATCAATATTTTATCTTTATAATTTATCCAGAGCAATGCTTTCGTGCAGTAGAATATTTCCCTTCCTTGGTGCTGGAGATGAAAGCGTTGAGTTCGATCTCGATTATAGAACTACCGCCATCTATGCGCCCATTAATTCATTTGCTGATCTGCAAAATACAACCAGAACCTCTGTCGGATATCGGCTTTTTCATCAGATGGTATTTTGGCTCGTATCGCACGAGCTCTCCCATATCATGCACGGTCACGTCGATTTTTGCAGATCTATCGGAACATTAAGTGTCATCAGCGATCCTGACGCCCCATACGCTGACGAAGCCACGGTACTTCGAAACCATGCGTTTGAAATTATGGCCGATGGATCAGCTACCATCCACTCGACAAGTTATACTTCGAATAATGTTAACTTCCAGAATGCTTGGGTTGACCAAATTAAGCGTTTTGAAGAGGTGTTGCCGGCAATATTAAATATCTTTTCGGTGGCGGCGCTGCTACGCGCATTTTCTCCGAGATCTGACGTTAAACTCCCGGCATATACGCACCCCTCGGCTAACGTAAGATTTGCTGCGGTTGCGTCCATGCACCAGCTGATGATGAGTAGGCTCAAAATCCCGTTGACTGAGGCTAAATCATTGCTGTTTTCAGGCCCAATAGATATGTGTAATTTTGGGTTCGCCCATTGCGGAGGAAAAGTGGACGAGCTGGGCGATTGGATGACCAGCGCCGAGGTTGAAGCCGAGAGGTTTAGACTGAAGGAAAAAGCTGATTCTATGGTCAACCAAGATCTCAGGCAATTTGCCCTCTACCCTATTGATGCTCGTGATGCTTGACTCATCTGTTATCGAGATAAGGGCTGGAAAGATCTATGTTGGTCTTATCGCGCCTAAAACTCGGCGAGTTTTGGCTGTGAAAGATGGGTATGTGCATTACGACGTACCGGGAACAATATCGGCGTTTCCAGATTTTTGTTTAATAGGCGAATTCCAGGATTGGTGCAAAGGCACAATCAACGATTAGTTAGTGCGTCGGGTAAGGTAGCTAGTCACCCGGCGAGGAGAAATAAGCTCGCTAAGGCCTTCAATATGAGCCCTGACGACGAACGCTGGACGGTCTACGACATCGCGACCGGCGAGCCGGCGCGCGTCAACAGCGTGCCGCAGACCGGCCTCGACATGGAAGTGGCCGACGACCTCGTGGACCTGCTGACCCTCCTCGCCCGGCAGAAGAACGAGAGCGCCGGGCATTGAGCGAGGCGCTTCGTTTCGCCCTGCCGCTGCGCATTATGGCGACCGCGGAATCGGTGCAGGTCGTCGACCGGGCCGGGCGGGTGATCTTCTACGTCTACGTGTGCGCCGAGCCCGAGCGCCGGATGAACACCAAGCGCTTGTCGCCCGAGGAAGGCATCGCGGTCGCCCAGATCGCCGCGCGGGCTCTGACTGACCGGGTCGAGCGTGGCGAATGACCGAGCCGTCCGCGGGCGTGCTCTCGAAGCTCTGCGTGCCGCCGCGATGAACCCCCTCGGCCTGCGCCTCTCTGCGCACCCGAAGTCGATGCGCGCGCTGGTCGTGCTCGGCTACATCGATGTCCGGCCGGCGCAGTACCCCGGGCGCCGGCGGGACGAGCAGGCCTGGTTCCTCAGCGACAGTGGGCACGAGCTGCTGAAGGTTCTCGGCCCGGGATAGGCCGGCGGCCGACAGCCGCGTTGCGCCGCCCCGCCCGCACCCCTATCCCCGCCGGCCCACATCCGGTGAGACCCATGGCATCACCCGCACCGATTCGACCCGTGCCTTCCGACGTCCAAGCATGGCGCGATGCCCTCGAGGCGATGAAGCCCACGGTGCCACCCTGTCCGGGTTTCTCGGCGCAGCGCTGGCAGGAGATGCGCGAGGCGGCGATCGACTTTCTCGACCGGTTCGGGGAGGAGGCCATCGCGCACGGCTGGACGGCCACGGACCTGTTCGGTGTGCACCCGACCGTCGGCGTCGTCCGCGTCGACTACTGCGGTGGCCTGATGATCAACGCCCGCCGCGTCGAGGCGATCGGCGACACCTGGATCCGGTACGGGAACCAGACCTTCCGGCGGGATCGGCCGGGGCGGCCTGTCGGCGTACCGGTTTGGGAGGCCGCGCGGTAGACGGCGCCTCGAAGCCAAGACCTGATTTCGACACGACGCGCCTCGGCGTGATAGCACCGGCTGAATGCCGCGGCGTCAATGTTTCTTTGTTGAATTGCAGCCAACCTGAAGTCGACCTACCTTCCGCGCCGGGAGCGATTCGCCGCCTCGTCGAGAAGGCCTGAAGGATCAAACCGATGACGGACCACGATCAGGTCAATCGGCCGACAGACCCATCTCTCTCCAAACAGATCGAACGATCGGAAGAGATTGCAGATGCCGTCAGGAAAAACGTCGAGCGCGCCGGAGACATTCGACGAGACGCAGACGAGCGAAGAAAGAGATTACGAGGAGCACTCCGGGGCCCTTCCAAGCAATTCCGTCTATGATTTTTTATACCAAGATGTTCGCCGGGTAGGATCGTTCCTAGCCCAATTTCAGAAATATGGACCCCGCACAAACGTAAAAGCAATAGAGAGCGTTGGCAGCGCGCAAACGGTAAAGGGTGCGGCGCTGGGCACCCTAGGGCTTCCAGCCGTAATGGGTCTTTCGGCAGCCCTCGACACCTCCACGACTGACGATACTAAGGATGTCGAGGAACACACATTTGATCCGCTGTGGTCCAATGCTCGACTGCTGTTAGATTATCTTGCCTCTGGAAATCACATTAGCAGAAACGCCTGGAATGCAAATTTAGGAAGCTTTGTTCAAATCACTGGTAGTATATTGATATGCGATCTCCAGAACATAAAGACAATTCTAAGCAATCCTATATTGAAAAGAGAAATATCTGATGAGTGGCTTAAATCAAACGGCGCCAAGAAGGGAAGCCCTGAGGCCAAAAACCATCAGCGTGGTCTCGAATTGATGCAATCTATGCCACCCGCAATACAAATGCATGTACTTTCTACGGAAAACGATATAAACGTGAATGCTTGGGCAACAATATCTCACGAGTCTCTTACGACTACTCCTACAGATCTAATGCTGAAGCATGGTATTGTCTTGCGTGGATTATGGACGGTAATAGGAATTTTGGATGCATTCCCGGATATGAAGATACCAACCGAGGAAGACCCCAACCCTCAATCGTTCGATGAAATCGCGATACCAACTTTCGAAAAAGACTTCGCAAGAGCCGCAGCAGAGTTTGGCGGAATGGCGCGTGAACTTATCGGCCGGCCAAGAAACATGTTTGGCGTTACACCAATTTTAATATTTCGCGAGGTTACGCAGGCCACTTAAGCCGACTGAAAGATTTGTCATCGACGAAAAAGCCCGCCGCGGCGGCTACCGGGCGGGCTGAGGTGATGTCAGGGCCAGAGGAACCCCTTCGATGGCCGGGACGTAGCGCGGGCTGGTGAACGGAGAACGAAAGAGCCCCGCGCGGCGGATGCCGGCGGGGCTGAGGTATCTTTGGGAGGAGGTGGCCGGCATAGGCCATCAAGCTCCTCGCGTCATCCGTTGGGCGGGGTGTCTCCGAGCATCCCTGCGTTGCGCAGGACGGACGTGACAACGATGCCGAGGATCAGGCCACCGAGGGCTGCCATCCAGAGATGGCCGGACGTGAAGGCGCCTTCGGGGCAGGACTTCATGCCGGCGGCGCCCCCGGCACGACGAGGTAGCCGGTGCTGAACCAGTCGCCGATGTAGGGGCGGGCTCGATCAATGATCGGCCGGATGTCGGGACGGGTCGCCATCAGGACGGCGACGGCGAACACGGCCAGCCCGATGCCGATGCCGAGCGCGATGCGGTTCCGTCGCGGCACCGTGCCGTCGACCGCGCCGGGGGCTGCTACGTGCAGCACCGAGGCGACCATGGACAGCATCACGATCGGGGACACGACTTCGGCCGTCAGCAGCCATTCCGGCGCCTGCGCGAGCCGGTAGGCCAGCGAGTAGAGGTTCTGGCACCAGTGCGAGAGGAAACTGAGCCAGATCCCGACGATGAGGAAGTCGGATCGTTTCGGCTCCGGCTTGCGAAAGGCGGCCCATGCGTCGCGTCCGTAGACGTAGAGGACAGCCGAATAGAAGCCCGTCGCGAGGATGCGGGTCGCCAGAATCATATCAGCATTCGGCACGAATGCGTTGATCGACTGGTAGCCCACGAAGAGAACGATGGCGGAGAGGTAGATGGTGCCCCGGATGCGCTCGGGCCGTTCGTCGTTGTAAATCATCTCGCCTCAGTGCCTGCGCTGGGCGCGGTGTTCTGCGCTCTCGTCCATTCGGGTCAGCATCTCGTCGACGAGGTCGCGGACCTCGCTCGTTCGGAGGGGGCGCTCGCGCATGGCGCGAGACGCGATCTGCGTGCGCCGGCGCTCGATCACGGCCGCGCCGCGGGTCTTCTTCGCCGAGGCCGCGGTCTGATCGCCCTCCCGCTGCAGGCTGACCTGCGCCTCGATATTGACCGCGGCCGCCGCGTCGAGCCGGCGCATCTGCTCGGTGGCCGCGTAGGGGAATCCGAACCACGCCATCATGCGCCTCCACATCAGGGGCGCCCCCGGTCGTTCCGGTCGCGATTCCTTTGGTCGTCGCGATCGCGGAGCCGCTGCAACTCGTTGGCGACCGCCTGCATGGCGCTCGCGGTGTTGCCGAATCCGTGCTGGACCTTCTCGACCAGCAGGGCGATGTGCCCGCTGTGCTCGCCCACGGCCTTGCCGCTGGCGTCGATCAGGTGCCGGAGCTCGGACAGGGCACCCTGGACGCTGGTCGAGGCAGACGTCGCCGCGTTCAACCCCAGGATGACCCGTTCGATGTACCCGGTGCTGAGCGCCTGGTTGTCCCGATAGAGCTTGGCGATCACCAGCATCAGGATCGCGCACAGCCCCCAGGGACCGTAGTCCTTCAGGATGCCGGCGATTTCGACCCCGGTCATGCGTCAGCGACGCCCGGCGCCGGGCAGCAGGGCTGTGATCTGGTTGTCCTTGATCTGCGACGACCGGGACGAGCCGAGCCAGAAGGCGATCGCGGTGCCGAGCGCGAGGTTCGCCGCGCCATAGGCTTGGCTAAGGAGCTGATAGACGCGCTCCGGGATCTCGGCCTGCACGAAGTAGAGCGCGATCGTGAGCGTGATCCAGGCGGTGAAGATGAGCAGGGTCACGATCGCCGGCATGTTCTGGACCCACGAATGGGTCTGGACGAGGCCGAGCTGCATCGTGCGCGCGTTGGCGACATCGGCGAGGTAGTCGGCCTGGACCTTGGCGTCGGCCTCGATGCCGGCGAGCTTCGCCTGCGCCACGACCGGGTCGGCGGCGACGGCCTGCGTGATCGCCTCGGGGGTGGCCGGCACACCGAGCGCTGCGCCGATCGCTGCCGCCGCACCGCGTCCGACGGCGCCACCGATACCGCTACCGAGGGGCCCGCCGGCGATCCCGCCGATCAGCGACCCGAGCGAGGGAAGCCCCGCCTGCGCGAGTTGCCCCGCGGCCTGCATCCATCCGTCCATTACGCGATCCTTTCAAACCAGAGGAGAAGCCCGAACCAGATCAGCTTGCAGACGACGTGCAGCGCCTGGTCGGTGTTGTAGGAAAGGCGGCCGGCGCACTTGGTGTGGTCGATCGCGGTGTGCGCGGCGAACTCGCACCCGGCGAGCACCCACGATCCAGTCGCGAGCTTCACGGCACCGGCATGGATGGCCGCGTGCGACCGCAGCGCACCGGGCCATATCGCTTCGCCCGGCACGAGGCTGAGCGTCTGGTTCTTGGCTTTGCTGAGCCAGTCGCCCTGCAGCGGGTAGTCGGCCAGCGCGTGCCCGACGAGCATCCAGAGAAGCGGATCCACGCTCACGCCGCTTTCTTCGAGAACAGGGACTTCAGCCATGCGCCGAGGCCGCCGGTCTGGACGGTGGCGGGCTTCGGGGCGGCGCTCTGCGGCGCGGCCGCGGGCGGCCGGGCAGGCATGGCCGGAGGCGGGAGCGGCTTGGTCTCGACGGCGATCGTCGGCACCGACGCGGCCACGCCGCCCGGCACATGCCCAGCCGCCTTCAGCGCCGCCTGGAACGCTCGGAAGTACCCGGCAATCACCGACGCCTTGTCCTGCCCGTTGATGATGGCGCGGGCGCCGACGGGTCCAGACTTGCCGGGCCCGAAATAGTCGGAGAGCTTCCGGCCGGTGAACCAGCCTTCCTGCATGCCGAGGAACATGATCGCCGCCGCAATGTCCGGCGTCATCGCCATGTCGGGCGTCACGGTGAGGTCAAGGGACCGGTCGAGGTAGCCGCGGTTCTGCAGCTCGCCCGTGGCGCGACGATAGTTCGACCGGCCGGTGAGCTGGACGTAGCCACGCCCAGCGAACTTGGCGCCGTCGCCCGGCACCGTGTTGCCGAGGGCCTTCGCGACGTCCGGCCGGCCACCCTGCGGGTCGTACATGTGGGTGTAGTAAGCCGTCCCGCCGATCTCCTTGATCGGGAGCATGGTCCGCGCGGTCTCATGGAACGCCGTCGCGAGGCAGTAAGCCAGCGCGTCGGTGCCGAGATCGGGCGGGCACGTTTCGAGCAGCGAGCCCATCCCCGCGACCTGGCCCTGGGACAGCGCCTTCGGGAACGGATCGGAACGCACAGGGCCGTAGAAGACGGCGCGATCAAGCGCAGCGGCCATGGTCAGGTTCTCACGATGTCAGAGAGCGGTGGTGCCGTGCTAAAGGGCTGGCGGCGTTGAGACGGAGAAATGAGACCGATGCAGAACGACGAGACCCGTTCGAAACCCTGGCTCACGGCCGAGGAGATTGCCTTGGCCTGTGGCTGTCAGTCTGAGCAGGTCGAGGCCTTGGCTCGGCAGAACCACTGGCCGCGCGTGCACGGCGAGAACGGCGCGAGGTACGGGGTCGAGATGGATGTCGTTCGCCGAGCGCTTGTGGGCACACCGGCGACGGTTCATGGGAGCATCCTACCAACCTAGCGATCAGCGGCGCGGGGCCGGCGGGCAGATGCGGGCCGGCACCATCTCGATCATCACCGCCACGCAGACCGGGCGGTGGCGCGCGGCCATGGCGGCAGAGGCCAGCGCGTAACGAAGCACGAGGGCTGCGAGAGAGCGTGCCACGGGGGTTTTCAGATTGTCGAAAGGGCCGTGTCGGGCTCCAGGCGAGTTCGGAGGTGCCGGCATCGAGCGCAAAGCCATCGCCGACCGCCGTGCTCATGCGGATCGAGCCCGCGGCCCAGCGGATCGTCAGCACGAACTCGGACCCAGCGATCGGGAACGGCGTGCCGTCCTCATTCTCCAGACCCCAGATCACTGGCGGCAAATTGCTCCCGCGCCATAGATCAAAGTCGACCACGGCAGGGCCGGTGTCGGGCATGGTTATTTCCGGGTGTCAGTGGGGGGCGTGTCAGGCTCGGGCAGGCATGTTACGGGGCCAAGCGATTGAGAAGGGAGTGCTGAGAGCAATGACCGACGCGAAGGAGACGAGCCTTTTTCCCACCTCTGTGGAGCACTCGCTATGACCGATAAGAGCTGGACCGTTCTCGGCTCGTCTTATGCCCTGAAAGACAGATGGATTTCGATCAGGGCCGACGACTGTGTGACACCCTCAGGTGTGAATATCGCACCATATTATGTCTTGGAGTCCCGCGATTTTATTCACGTTCTTGCTTTAGACATCAGCGAGCGGGTTGTATTGGTGCGCCAATATCGACATGCGTTCGGCGGCATGAGCCTTGAGCTTCCAGGGGGCATTGCAGATCCGGGAGAAGGCGACGCTCTTGTGACTGCTGCTCGCGAGTTACAGGAAGAGACAGGGTTCTCTGGAGGTAATTTCGAGCAGGTGGCGACCCTCAGCCCGGATCCAGCGCGCTACGGCAATCGAGTTCACCTCGTGCGGGCAAAAGGGGTCCTACCTGGCACGGATAATCAAGAGCCGTCGGAAGACATCGAAGTCGTGCTTGTCCCGAGAGAGGAAGCAATTCGGCTCGCGCAAACCGGAGGCATCGCGAACGCGGTGCATGTGGGCCTTCTTCTGATGGGGCTCGCGCGGCCCTAGAGCGTATGAGCAGAGGCGCACAACCTAGCTGGTACCAGCATCAAAAGGAGGAGCCAGGTGGTGCGACGAGCGGGCTAGGACGCGGGCAACGTCGCGAGCCGCTGCTCGATGGCAACCAATCGGCCGCCATGAAGCGCTGACTGCCACCGTTGAAGGGCGGCCTCGAAGACGGCACACTGATCGTAGCGGAGCACGAGGCGCGTTTCCGGGGCGCCGGTCGCATCAAGTACCGGAACCTCGACCTCCTCGACTACGTCCACGTCTTCCATCTCGGGGACGAGATAGGTGGCTTGGACACGCATCGGAGCCGGAGCATCGCCCCCCACGATCTCGGCGCCGGATCGGCTTTGGACACCGTCGCCGTCCGCATAGATGTGCTGGATCGGAGACGCAGACTCGCTCGACGGCGTCTCAATCATCACCGGGGCGCCGCTCTCGTCGAAGAGCGGAAGCTCGCGCATGACTGGGACCTCGGCAGCATGCTCGACGACCTGCTGAACGGCTCGCCCATCCTGAACCACCACCTCGACTCTTGCTTCGGTGATTGTCTGCATTTTGGGGCGCCGCGCCGTGCTCGTGACCTTCTGCTCCTTAGTGGTCAGGACATCTGAGCCAACGACGCCATAGGCGAACGCCACGAGCCCATGCGCCGCGAAAGCCTCGATCACATCCTGCGCGATGTAGCCGGCGTGCAGGCGCGCGGACGCCTCGCCTTTGTCGGCGATTGCCGCGAGGTACTGGAAAATGCACGGCTTCACGTCCGCCCAAGCCCTGATCTCGGCCTCGGTGAGTTCCCCGCGCCGCTTCTTGAACCGGATGTCGGAACTGACGATCGGGTTGTTGGCCAGGAACAGGTTGTTGATCCGAGCGCTCGCGCCGCCGATGTTGAAGGCCGCGTCCGTCGCCGGAAGGAACTCGTTCGTCGTGCTCATGTACCAGTTGCGAGCATTATTGACGTAGAACGCGAGGCGCTGGTTGCCGACCGATCTCAGGCTGGCCTCATCCCCGGCAGAGTAGAGCTGCGCGGTGGCACCTCCATCTCGGGCGACGGTCGCGGTGGCGTCGGAACCAGTCGTCTTGACGTCCAAGTTGACCAGGAAGGCACTGAGCAGGCGGTTGTTACCGCCGCCCAGCACCTGCGTTCCTGATGCGTTCGGTACGAGGTTGCCGGACGTGTCGAACGTCCAGCGGGTGACTCCGTTGGGGGCGATGGCAACCGGGAATGCTCCGATCGATCGCAGAAGCGCGGCCCCAGCCGACGCGTAAAGTTGAGCGCTAGCGCCATCGGTCCGGACGGCCTGGACGAAGGTGTCGACGCCGATCGCGTTGGCGGAGACCGTTCCCTTGAAGGTGCCACGCCCCGTCACGCTGTCTGCGATGATCTGCAGGCCGTCGTTCACGTTGGTCTTGATCAGACCGACATCCGGGCTGGCCGACATGCCGTCGACGAGAATGTCCCGCCCGCCGCCGGGGTTGTCGGCGCAATAGTCGACCAGCACGTTGGTGCCGCCGAGGAAGCGGATGTTCTTGGCGTTCGGGTCATCGCAGACGATACCGATCCCGCCGACCTCCAGGTCCACGCCGATGAAGTTGCTGCTGTACGTGTAGCTGCCGGCGAAGTGGATCAGGCGCCCGGCGTTGCCGCCCGAGCCGTAGAAGTTCGTGAAGGGGCAGCGACGGATGCGCCAAGCCGTGGTCGAGGGGGAAATGCCGTTTCCGGAGGCGGGCCTGCCGGAGCAGTTGGCGATGCAGGTGATGTGGCTGTCGTAGCAGACGTTGGTCTCGAACGCGCACGCCGCAGCATCCGTGCTGGCGTTGTTTGCAACGAACGGGCCGTAGTAGCAGGAATTGTGCGCGTCGGAGTAATCTTCCTTGCCGATCTGGAAGACGATGCCAGGTGTGTTCCCGCGAACCGCGAAATTGCCCACTGCACCGTAGAACATATCGACACCAGCCGGGGCGCCAATGCCGCTGCTGTAGATGTAGAGGTTGGGCCCGGGGACATTCGCATCGAACGCGATGGCGGCGAGATGATAGCCTGCTCCCGTCAGAGCCGGCGGCGTCTGGGTTCGAGCGCCATAGTCCCACGCCACCTGCGACGCGCAGCGATAGGTGCCGGACAGGAGGTCGCCCTTCCGTCCGAGCGTCATCATCACCGTCCAGAGGTCGCGCAGCGCCTGAGCGTCATCCTGCACGCCGTCGCCGTAGGCCCCGAGGTGGTAGGTCGTCACGACGTCGTCAGCGCCCTCCCACCAGGCGCCATCCTTCGACTGCACCCGGAAGGGGTGCGCAGGCTGACCGGAAGCGCGGACGTAGGTCGCTGCTCCCTTGCCGTTGTAGCGGTAGCCGAGCGTCGTGATGCGACCAACGAAAGAGGGGACGTTCGCAGCCTGGATCGCGGCGTAGCTGGTGAAGCCGACCGTGATCGGCGCCGCCGCGTTCTGCTCCAGCACCGTCAGACGAGCTGCAGCCTGTGCGCTCTCGAGTTGTGCGACGCGTGCGGTGAAGGCCGAAAAATCCGGGGATAGGACGTTGGCATTCGACGTGTCCTGCCAGTTGATCACCAGCACGTCGGTCGTCGCGGTCCCGCCGAACTGCTGAACGTAGGCCCGGACGTAGCAAGCGTTGGCCGGTGCGGCGATGGCGATGCCGGCGGCTTCCTCCCGGGCCACGAAGGAATCGCTGATGTCGATCAGGCCGTCCGCCACCTTGAGCGCAGTGAGATCTCTCACCACCGAGAAGGCATTCGCCCCACTCAGCGGCTGGCCCACCTGGTCGAACCACGCCAGCGCGCATCGAACGGTGTCGTTCGAGGGATCGGAGGTGTTCACGAGGCGGCGCACGACGAACCGGGGCAGATACATCCGTCCCGGTTCCACGGCGCAGACCCCACGCTGCGCCACCACCCCGGCCCCGACGAGGCGAGCCGAGGCACCGTCGGGGCCGAAGGCCAGGGCGGTATCCGGAAGGGCCGGAAGCGCACTGGCCGCGCCGCCGGCAAGCGACTGCGTGAAAGAGCGCGGCCCGTTCCCAGGCCTCGTAGCGGGCAAGACGTCCTGACCACGCAGCGCGGCAGCCGCCGTTGCCTGAGCGGTCGCCTGGGCCCCAGCGGCAAGCTGCTGCGCCTGAGCGGTCGAGGCTGCCTGCCCATCGACCGCATCCAGGCCGGCATTGATCTTCCCGCGCGCAGCGGCGCCCGCGTCTTGCGACGTGAGTTTGGATAGGGCCATTCGGTCCTCGGAAGGCTGGAAGGGCGCGCCGAGGCGCTAGAACTTCTCGACGAGGTCGAGGGTCACGGTGCCGAGGCGGGAAAGCTGAAGCTCCATCGCGCCGGTGTCGTCAGTGGCGAGGCCCATGGTGCCGAGGGGCCGGCCGAACTCGATGGGGGTGCCCACTGGATAGTCGGCCCGCAGCCAGGGGCGGAAAGCGATGCCGACCGCGCCGGCTCCCGCCTGCAGCGTGTCAGGGTCGACCGGGTCGGCGGTGGTGAGCGCCGTGATCAGGTGCAGCCGGTTGCCGATCGAGAACATCATGCCCGGCTCGAGGAAGCCGCCGCGGTTGCGCTGGATCGTTATCGACGTGGCGTTCATCGCCGCCGCAGCGCCAACCTGGAAGTCGAGCCGGGATGAGGTGTCGGGGTTCGTCGCCCACGCCGGATCGAGCGCGGCATCCTTCGCGCCCTGGCCGTAGGTGATCTTGCCCCCTGTGTCGGGGTCCACGAACCACGGGGCCCGGGTGACCTCGAAGGGGCCGACGAAGACCGAACCGGCCCGACCGTCGAAGCCGGCGAGCAGCGCCCGCATCGCCAGCACGCGGGCCCGCGTCATGCAGGGGATCGTCAGCGTCGCGGTGTTGTAGCCCGACGGGCCGACGACGACCTGCTCCTGGTTCGTCAGCCCGCGGCCGCCGCCACGCGATGCGCCCTTGTTCGGATTCCAGTTCTCGGACGACGGGACGAGGATGGACGGCCAGGCGAGCGGCATCAGGTCACCGTAGCCATCATCGGCCCGACCGGCGCGGAGGCCGCCCCGGAGCCGTTCAGGCCCTCGATCCAGTAGTAGTAGGGCCCCGGCGCGAGCCCGCTGTCGGTGTCCTCGCCGGCTTGGTTAGGGCCGCCGGCTACGGTGTCGATCCTGATCGCGTTGGCGAACGTCGCGGTGGTGCCGCGGAACTCGCGCGTGGCCGCGTAGTTCGGCGAGCCCGAATTGGTCCAGGCCAGCATGACACGACCGGCGCCGCCGTTCGCCACGAAGCCCGAGGGCTGGTCTGGGGCGGTCGGGTCGGCCACTGCCGTGATCGGGTCCGGATCCGCGCTGACGTAGTCCGAGACCAGCGCTTGCCCGTAGGTCGTCACCGCGCCCTGCGCCTCGTACTGCGCGCCGTCGATCAGCACCTGCGACAGCAGCGAGAACGGGTCGTCGGTGTCCTGCACCATCGTGGCGTAGCCGTCGTCGCCGGCCATGCGGTAGCGCCCGATCAGCGAGAGGTCGGCGCGCGCCGGCGCGGTGGCCGTCATGCGCAGGAAGGTCGCCGAGGTGGTGCCGTTCACCGCGCGCCGCTCGATGGTCACGACGAGGTTCGCCGGGGGCGCCGGCGCCGCCACCGTAGCGTTCGTGTTCGGGAGCGCAGGCGGCGTGCCTTCCTCGGTCTGCGGATCGAAGCTGTAGGCGGCCGGATCCAGGCTCTGCAGGTCCAGCGTCACAGTCCCGCCCGATACGTTCGCGACCGCGCGCGCCACGAGGAAGGTGAGGCCGGTGAACATCGGGTACGTGTCGGACTGAAAGCGGATCGCCTCCTCGAATAGCGCCGCGGCGGCCGACAGCTTGAACACCCCGGTGATCTTGAAGGCTGGGTTGCCCTTGGCGGTGTGGATCTTGGCAAGGCGCCGGACCTGGTTGAAGCTCTGCACCCACGGCCGAGAAAAATCGTCCTCGAGCAGTTCGCCGGAGTCGGCCTGGGCTGATGCGTCGTTCCAGGCCTGCCCCTCGACCTGCTGGTAGTCGTGCGCGGGCGAGACGTAGGTGATCTTGAGCCGGTTGAACGCGGCGAGCTTCGATCCGCCGGCCTCGATCTGCAGCGAGATCACGTCGGCGTCCGTCAGGGTGACGGTGGGGACCGGCGCCTTGCCACCGGTGATGCCGATGGTGCCATCCTGCTCCAGCGTCAGCGCGCCGTCGCAGGCGGCCAGCATCTGCGTGAGCACGTCGGTCGGATCGTCGGTGAGCTGATAGGTGCCGCCGAGGTAGTACCGGGGGAACTGCGTCCCATCCTTAGCCAAAATCGCCTCGGCGCAGTCGCCGCCGAATGCGTCGAACTTCGCCTCATTGATCAGGGCGACCGGGACGCGCAGGCCCCATTGCTGGTGCGTGAGGAAGTCCCGGATGCACGGAGCCGCGATATCGGTCCACTTCCACGTCGCCGGGTCCGCGGTCTGCGAAGGATCGGCGTGAGTCCATACCTTTGAGGCGCGGGCCGTCACCCGGAGCGTCGGAAACGAGCCCTTCGGGAAGAATTTCTTGAACTTCGCCTCGGCGGGCGCGGTCGACTTCACCGCGCTGTAGACGCAGCCGTTCAGGAAGTGGGAGGCGTCCCAACCGGTCGAGGGCAGCAGCACCGGCGAGGCGGCCTGCGATGCCAGCCCGAGGTGGCTCTCGATGCCGACGTAGTTCCGCCAGGGCACCGACGTGACGATCCCACCGAGCGAACCTGCGACAAGGTTCGTCTTCAGGTCGTCGCACCACCACTCCTCAATCGCGTCCCATGGCCCCTCACCGTGGTAGAGGCCGTAGAAGAACGCGCCGCCGAGCGCCTTGTACTGGACGTAGGCGCCACCGAGCTTCACGCGCCCGTAGGAGCGCTGCCTGGGCGGCACGGGCTGCCGGGACTGGAACTGCTGCGCCGCGACCTTCTGCGGGTCTGACAGAGCACTGGCCGCGAAGCTAAGGGCGACGCCGCCGAGCAGCACCGCGCCGCCGCCGACGACCGATGTGGCGAGCGCGGCCGAAATGCCGAAGGTGGCACCGACTTCGACCGCCGTGGTGCTCGCAGCAGCGAAGATAGCGCCAGCGAGAACCTCAGCCACGCGCGAGGCTCCAAGCGCAGAAGGCCGGCATGTCGTCGTGTGTGAGCCCGCGCGGCGCCTTGCCGACCCACGCGCCCGGCACGCGGATCGCCGCGACGATCGCGCCATCGCCGCCACGGACCACGCCGACATCGCCGACGGCCGGCGTGCGGGTCTCGTTGAAGCCGGCAAGCGCCATGTGCACCCTCCACATCGTCAGGAAGTCGCCCCAGGCCCGGATCAGCCGGAGCGCGCCGGTGGCGTTCGTGTAGGTGCCGCGCAGATCCGCGGCCGGGTCGATGCCGGTGCGGGCCAGGATCCAGTCGGCAACGAAGAAACAGCAGTCCGCGTGCGGCCGGGCGAAGGGCTCGCCCATGGCCTTTCGCAGGTGCGCCACGAGATCGGGCGGCATCAGGAGTAGGCGGGCCAGTTCTCGGTCGCCTGGACCAGCCGGGCCATCTCGCTGCAACCGGCGTCGCCCGGGTAGAGCGCCTGCTGCGTCGAGTCCGAGAGGTAGGCCAGCGCCGGCCGGCGGCGGCGGTAGAGCAGCGTCACCGTCGAGACCGTGACCGTGGACTGACTCGCCTGCGTCGCGATCTGCGGGCGGTCCATTAGGCCCGTCCAGAGCGAGAACGGCATGTCGACCACCTGCGAGGTATCGGCGTCGAAATACTGCTCGAAGATCCGGACCCCGCGGCCCTTCACCTCGTGCGATCCAGCCAGCGCCCGAGCCGCGACCACCGGATCGACGCCCGACATCGTCAGCGTCGGCGTCTGGCTCGACACCAGCGCACGGTCGATGTCCGAGACCGACCCGAGTTGCCCGACGCCCTGCCACACGATGCGGGGCGCCGAGTAGGGGTTGGCCGCGAATGGGTCGAGCGTCGCCAGCGGGCCCGGACCGTTCCACACCAGCATCGGGCCGGACGTAAAGTCGAGGCGGACGCAGATCGCCAGCTTCAGCGCGGCTTGCCGCTGGATCGCGGCGACGAGGGCTGGGTAGCTCATCAGCCGAACCGACGGCGAGCCACCTCGGCGCGGGCATGCACGGTGCGGTCGCGCTCAGCGTTGTTCGCCGCGATGGCATCCATCAGGACTCGACGGGCCTCGCTCTCGGTGAGGTGGCTGCCTTCGACAGCCTGGTAGCGATAGCCGCCCCACGGCTCGACGCGACCATAGCCGCGCGCTCGTTGCGGTATCGGTGTTAGAGCAGCAGCCACGCCCGCCCCCAATGCCGCATGCGCAGCCGCCAGCATTCCGAAAAGACCTCTCCGGCTCGTCGTCATGGCGGTGTCCCGATCTGGAGATTGGCGGCGCTCAGAATTGCCGCGAGGATGCCGGTGATTCGACCTGGGAGGCGGGCTTGGCGAAAGACGTACGCATCACGTTCCGAGAGGGCGTGACGGCCCGGTTCCTCAAGCTGCGCCGCCTTTTCGTTCTGAATGGTCAGGACGAAGATGGAGCCGAGGCAACGGTGCGCGTGCCGATCTCGGCGGTCGAAGCCATCTTGGACGCTGCTGTGGAAGCCAAAGTCGAAGAAGCAGCCATGGGCACATCGACCGTCGCTGCCACGGGCATGATCGTACCCCAGAGGATCAGCTTCATGGTCACCCCTGCAGCGGGGGTGAGCCTGACCTGACCGGTATTTTGGACCGAGCCAATTGAGAGGCTACTGCATGGTGGCGGCCATGGGTAGCCGGAAGGCCAGACCCGGGTAGCTGACGGGCGCGGGCGGCCGATAGCCCAGCGACGAATGCGGTCGAACGCGGTTGTAGGTGGTTTGCCAGAGACCGATCACGATCTGCGCCTCCTTCAGCGAGTAGAAGATCTCCTGGCGTAGGCACTCGTCGCGCAGCTTGCCGTTAAAGCTCTCGCAGTAGCCATTCTCCCACGGGGATCCTGGCGCGATGTACTGGATCTGTGAGCCAGCTTTGGCGACCCATTTGCGCAACGCCTTGGAGATCATCTCTGGGCCATTGTCGCAGCGAATGTGCTCCGGGATGCCGTGCAGGCACATCGCGTCGGCCAGCGCCTCGATCACGCCGACGCTGTTGATGCGCCGCGCCACCTTCAGCGCGAGGCAGGCACGGCTGTGCTCGTCAATCAGCGTTAGGATGCGCAGAGAGCGCCCATCGTGCGTCTGGGCTTGCACGAAGTCGAAGCTCCAGACGTGATTGCGATGAAGCGGTCGTAGCCGCACGCAGGAGCCGTCGTTCAGCCACAAGCGGCTGCGGGGTCTATGTCGGCTGGGGACCTTCAGCCCCTCGCGACGCCAGATGCGCTGAACCCGGTCTTTGCCTACCTGCCAGCCGGCTGCCTGTAGCAGCGCGGTGACTCGGCGGTAGCCGTAGCGTCCGTACTCGGACGCCAGGGCGATCATGGCCTGGGTCAGTGCATCCTCGTCGGCCAGCACGGTAGGCACGTAGCGTTGCGTGCCGCGGTGCTGACCGACGATCCGGCAGGCGTGACGTTCCGAGAGGCCGTACTTCTCGCGGATGCCGTTCACCGCCTGCCTGCGTCGCTCGGGGGCTACAAGTTTCCCGAGGCGACGTCCGCCAGCACCTGCTTCTCTAGAGAAAGGTCGGCGACGAGCCGGCGCAGACGAGCGTTCTCGCGCTCCAGATCCTTCATCTTCCTGGCTTGATCGACCTGAAGGCCGCCGTACTCCTTGCGCCAGCGGTAGTAACTCTGCTCGGAGATCTCCGCCTCCCTGCATGCAAGGGCCAAACTCTTGCCCTGGGCCGTCTGCACCTCAATCTGACGCAGCTTGAGCACGACCTGCTCCGCGTTCGTCTTCTGGCCTCGCCGCATGTCCAACTCCTTTGGTCCTGGCTGATCCTCTCAATCAGCCCGGTCCAAAGCCAGCCGGTCAGGCCACTAGCGCTGCCTCGCACCTACGCGATGGGCTTCCCGAACGCGAACTGCCTCAGGACCGGCTGCGTGAAGGCCCAGGCCCCCGGCTACTGGTCGCTGTTCCGCGAGCACTTCCCGGCCGAGTTCGATGCGACGGCCGCCCAGGCGCGCGACCTCGGCGTCAGGCTCGCGAAGCTCCACGGCGAGCGCGTCTTCATAGACGAGATCCCTGCCGGCTTTCCAACAACCGACGCCATCGTGCCGGCCTGCGATTTCCTCTGCGCAATCGCCGAGCAGGGTTTGGAGGTCTGACGCCATGATAGGGTCTATAATAATATCCGTTATTGGGTACGGCGCATCGATCTTCCTCCTAGCTCTTGCGATATATGGATTTACGCAAGTTGTGAGAAAGCCTTCTGAAAATGACATCCTTACCGGATTGAGCGCGATAGCTATTCTACTCTTCGTCGCGCTTATTTGTGCTTGGCTTACTCGCCTTATGAACGGAGGCCTGCTGTGACTGCCCAGACCCAGACCCAGACGGCCGAGGCCGGGGACGTGACGACGCTGCGGGAGGCGGCCGAAATGGCGGCTCTGTACCTGCGCACCGGTTTCATCAATTGCGAACGGTGCGGGCATGAGCAGCCGACAGTGCATACCGACGCGCAATATGCCCTTGACGCCGCCCTCGCGGCCTCCCCCGCCCCGCGCGCACCCGCAGTGCCGGAGGAGGTGCGTGCCCTGCTCGAAAAGATCGTCGCGCGCGACAGAACTTGGTTGCTCAGGGAGCGGGTTCAGTCCGAGGATGTCATCGTTGAGGATAATGGAAAGCACTACAAGGTGCTCGTCCTCAACGAGTTCGGACTACTCGCCCACGCCGCTCTCCGCACCCTCGCCGCCGCACCTGCGGCCCCGCCTGCCGATGGCGGGACGGTGGGGCTGCCCGACATGACGACGTGGGCCAAGCTCACTGTGCCCGAGTGCGATCACATGATGCGGATCATCGGCGCTCTAGACGATCTCGGCGAGAGCTATTGGGAAGGTGCTCGGGAGGCGTCTGGGACGGGTGAGAAGAACTACGAGCACCGCGATATGCACGCCAACAACATCCTCACGCATGCGGCCAACGCTTTCAAAGACATGCTTCGCGAACTTGGACCGAAAGACTATTTCCCGAAGCGTGTCCCCAGCAGCCCCTACCTGCTGACTGCCGCGCGCGACCATATCCGGGGCCTTGAGAAGCGGCTTGCTTATCTGGAGGCCGAAGCCGCCCTCTCGTCCCGCACCCCGGCCGGAGCCGCGGGCGATCCGGGTGGGTATGTCACGGCCGAAGCTGCCGAGAAGGAGGCGAACGAGAGCTACGAGATCGGCAAGCGCGATGGCTACGAGGCCGGTGTCTCGGACGCTGCGCTGCGCGTTGGCCTGGATGGCGAGTATCGATGCTCGCCGGCTCCCGAGCGTCACTGTCCAGACGTGGCGACGATGCTGGCGCAGATCAGCGAACGCGTGGAAGAACTGGAGGCCACCCGACCCGCCTCCCCAGCGCCGGCCGCATCGGCGAAGCAGACCGGCGATGTCCACACGGGCAGCATCAGCAACGCGAGTTTTGAATACGTAGCGCCAGCCGTATCGGCGGAGCAGTGCCCGACATGCGAAGAACCGGGCGCATGTCCAGACCTTGGCTGCGCCAAGGGGTACGATCGCAACGCCCACAACGCCGAGCCGACGATTGAGCCTGTCGTTGACGAAGCCGCCCTCGCGCCCGCCGCCCAGGTCAATCCGGGACGGGATCTACCCGATGACATACGGGTGCCGCTACACGAGTTGCAGGCCGACGCCGACTACCTGTTCGGTCGGGTTGCGGCTGATGGTTCTTGCGCAGGCGTCATGGCCGCTTCGGTCAAGGTTAAGCTCAAGGCTCTGGAAGAAGCCATCCTCGCCGCCCGGCCCGTTGGCGAGGGTGATGCGGGCTGGCAGCCGATCGAGACGGCGCCGAAGGATGGAACCGAAGTGCCCTGCTTGGCGCCTGAGTACGACGGCCCGGTGATGCTCAAGTTCTACAAGCACAATGGCTTGGAGGCTTGGCGCGACTGGGATCAGGACATCTACGAACCGACGCGCTGGTTCAAGCTCCCCGCCGCCCGCCCGACCCCCTCTCCGGCCAAAGGAGGGAACTGAGCATGAGCGAGCCCGATACTCACACGATGCAAAACCGCAGCTATAAATACAGGCTTCGCCCCAGTCGCTCGCAGGCGATGATGTTTGACGAAATGCTGCGGGACTTCTGCGATCTATATAATGCCGCGCTTCAGCAGCGCATTGAGGCTTATCGGCGCCGGGGCATTAGTCTGCATTTTGCGGCGCAATCTAACGAGATCAAAGCCTGCCGCATGGACGACCCTAGCGGTATTGGTCGGTGGTCGTTCACGGCTGCAGTGCAAGTGCTACGACGGCTGGATCAAACTTACACCGCGTTTTTCAAGCGCGGCCACGGATTCCCGCGTTTCCGCGCCTCGGCCCGCTATCACGCCGCGACGTTCCGTGTTGGCGACGGCTTCACCCTTAAGAAAGACCGTCGGGTCGGCGTTGTCGGCGTGCCGGGCGGGATCAAGGTGCGTTGGCACCGCGACTTGCCTCCGGGAGCAAAACTCGGAACTGCGATCCTCACGCGCCAGAACGGCAAGTGGTTCGTGATTTTGTCTGTCAAGACCGAGTTCGCAGAAACTTGCGGTACGGGCTCGGTCGGTATCGACCTCGGCTTGAACGCGCTCATCGCCACGAGCGATGGCGACACCGTTGAGGCCCCGCGGTTCGCCCGTAAGGGCCAGGCGGCGCAACGTCGCCGTCAGAGGGCGCTTGCCCGCTGTAAGATCGGCTCAAAGCGCCGCCTGAAGGCTAAGGTCCGTCTCGCTGCGGGCTCGGCCAAAATCGCGAACCAGCGCCGCGATTTTGCGCACAAGCTCTCGCGATCCCTCGTGAGCCGCTACGGTACGATTGCCTTCGAAGACCTCAACATGGCCGGGCTCAAGCGTGGGATGCTCGCCCGGTCCGTTCACGACGCCGCGTGGAGCCAACTCGTTCAGTTCACGACCTATAAGGCTGAAAGCGCCAATGGGTCCGTTGTCCTGGTCGATCCTCGCGGCACCTCTCAAACCTGCCCCTTGTGCGGGATGATCAAAGCCAAGACGCTCAGAACCCGAACCCACGCCTGCGAGTGCGGCGCGGTTCTGGATCGAGACGTTGCGGCTGCGATGATCGTGCATCAGCGGGCATTCGGGCCGGGACACGGCCTTCGGTCGCTAAGCCAGCGGAATGCCGCACAGCTTGACCGAGAAGCCGCCTGCTTCAGCGGGCGGAGTTGTCACACCCCAACGCGCCGTCTGAGAGGGGGTCAAGAACATGGATAGGCTTACGCTCGTCGAAGCCGTGACGCTCACCGTCGAAGCGACGAGGGTCGCCGGAATGCTCCCGTCTGAGCAGGCCGACCTCATAACCGCCCGGCACCTCGCTCCCCTCCTCGACCGCATCACCGCCGCCGAGGCCCGCGCGGAGGAGGCGGAGAAGCGTGGATCACGCGATTTCTGGCAGTCCGAAGCGAGAGGCATGAAGGCCGAAGCCGATCTGATCGACTTGGCTCGCATGTACGGCGAGGCGTGCCGCGACCTGATGGGCGAAGCCTACGGACATCGCTTGTTCGCCCTGCACTATGGTGACGCTTGCGAAGCGCTTCTCGCCGCCACCGCCGACCGCGATCGGCTCGCCGATGAGGTGGCGCGGCTTTCGGCCGAACTCGCTTCTGCCCGATCCACCGGTACGGATCGGTCCGAGGCGGAGGCGAACTGGCAACCCATATCCACTGCGCCAAGCGATGGCCGACCGATCATCATCGCTCGACGCGGCGCGAAGGAGCCCGAAGTCGTCCCGGCCGATGGCGAGTGGTGGCGGTCAACGGTTTGCTGGGGACTGGACCAGAGGCCTCAGCTTTGGTGCGAGCTTCCCACCATTCCGGCCCAGGCCGCAGGAGGCGACCCCTCCCCTCCGCCCGCTCGGGGACGGGAGGATGCTGATGGGTAGGCGTCCAGCCAACGTCACGCAGGCCGACATTGCTCGGGCGATCAGAGCTGCGCAAGCGGCTGGCCTGCCCGTCATGCGAATCATCGTGCGCTCTGACGGTGTCTCGGTCGAGACCGTCGCGGCCGCCGCGGTCGTAGAGGCGCCAGAGAACGAAGTTGCCGAAACCCGCAAAAGGCTGGTCATATGACCGCCGACATGCCGCGCCCTCGCCCGCCACACCTCGTCCGTGAAGAAACTCGGCATGGCCGGGTCGTCTGGTACGTTCGCGTTGGTCAGGGCCCGCGCACGCGGATGCACGAGGCCTACGATACAAAGGAGTTCTGGCGCGACTATCGCTTGGCCGTGGAAGGCAAGCCGGTGAAGCAGACAGGCCCCGTCGCCGGGACCGTGTCGTGGCTGATCGCGAAGTACCTCTCCACCGGAGACTGGTCTGATCTCGCGGCCGCAACCCGGAAGCAGCGACACACCGTCTATCGAATCGTCGAGCAGGCCGTTGGCAATGAGGCGATCAAGCACCTCGACCACGCCAACCTGTTGGAAGCCCGCGACCGCCGGCGCGACAAGCCGCACGCAGCGAACAATTTCATCAAGGCGATGCGTGGCCTGTTCCAATGGGCCGTTGCCGCCAACCACGTGAAGATCGATCCGACGATAGGCATCAAGCTCTTGGTCGGATCCAACGACGACGTCGGATTTCACGCTTGGACCGAAGAAGAAGTCGCTCGGTTTGAGGCGAAATGGCCCACCGGATCGCGGCAGCGCCTTGCGTTCGACCTATTGCTCTACACCGGCCTCAGGCGCGGCGATGCGGTGCGACTCGGCCGGCCCCATGTCCGCAATGGCGAGTTCACAATCCGAACCGAGAAGACGGGCATGGTCGTGATCGCCCCGATCATGCCAGCGCTCGCAGCCTCAATCGCCGCAGCGCCGACCGGAGAACTCACCTTCATCGCCACCGAGCGTGGGCGCCCGTTCACGAAGGAATCGTTCGGGACATGGTTCGGCAAAGCATGCCGCGCAGCCAAGTGCCCTGGATCCGCCCATGGTCTGCGAAAGGCCGGCGCGCGCCGCGTGGCTGAGGATGGAGCTAGCGAAGCTCAGCTCAACGCGCTGTTCGGGTGGACCGATGGGAGCCGTGAGAGTGCGGTCTACACGAGGACCGCGAGCCGGGCGAAGCTCGCCAGAGAAGCCCGGAGAATTCCCGCACCTATCGACCCGGTGCGGGATGCGAACCTAAAAGCTCAGTGAAAACAGAAGCTTATTTAGGCATTGGTGCCCAGGAAAGGACTCGAACCTTCACCTCTTGCAAGACTGGTACCTGAAACCAGCGCGTCTACCAATTCCGCCACCTGGGCTCGCCGGGCGCTCGGCGCCGACGAAGGCTCGTTTAGGGGGTGGCATCGGTGGCGTCAATCGGGATTCCGCATGTGCGGGCGTTCGATCGCCCGGTGTGATCGCGGCGCTCGCCTCGACGCGGATGGCCGGCCCGATGGCGAGCGCCAGCGCGTCAGAGGCTCGGCGCCGGCTCGCCGTCCTCCACGTCCGGCGTGCGCGACCGGGACCGGCGATCGAGCAGCGACCGTCCGAGCGCGCGGAACGGCGCGACGAGCCGGCGGGCGTCCTCGGCGCGTTCCATGAAGCGCTCGCCGCTGCGGATCTCCTTGTCGAGGCGGGCCATGGTCCGGGCGAGAGACGGATCGTCGTCCAGCAGCCAGGTCTCGACCACGCGGGCGAAGGCGATGACGACGCCCTGGAGCTTGAGCCGGCCGAGCGGGCCCTCGGTGTCGATCCCGGCCGCGGCCAGCATGTAACGGTGGGAGTTCAGGGCCACGCCGTTCAGGGCCAACATCGACAGCACGTCGCCGCGCAGCGCGAACGAGATGCGCCGCAAGGCCGGCTTGTACGGCGTCATCGCGTCGAGCCGGCGCATCAGCACGTCGAACAGCCGCTCGCGGGTCGGCTCCTCGGCGAGGTCGGCACCGTCCTCCTCGAGCACCTTACGGTCGATGATCCGGGCGAGGCCGGCGAGAATCGCGCCCTTCGACGGGAACAGGTCGCGCAGCTCCGCCAAGCTCAGACCCGCCTCGCGGGCGATGTCGCCGACCTCAATGTCGTTCCAGGGCTGCTCGGCCGCCAGCCGCATCAGCGCCTCCACCGCCGCCTCGCGCGGGGGCTGCGTCGGCGGCTCGTGATGGGTGCCGGGATCCGCCGGCTTGCGGCCCTTCTTCGGCGAGCCTGCTGTCTCGGTCATGCGGCCTGCTCCTGGCTGATGTCGCGCGCGCTCCGAAGGGGCGACGCGCCTCGTGACGATCGACGCGCGAAACGGCCGATCCTGTCTCGCTCCCTATGTAGGGACGCGGGCGGACGAGGGCAGTGCCTTTGTGCGCGCTTGCCGCACGAGGGCGATGGCACGACATGCCCATAGGGCGCACGCGAGGCGCGGTGTTCGACGATGGCGGCACGATCGCGCGCCGGCCTTGCCCGCCCTGCTCTCCATCTCCGCCGTGGTCGGCAACGCGGTGGTGGATCATGGGCCGAAGGCGCTTGCGGCGCTTGCGCAGCGAGCGACGGGGCTCTCATCGCGGGATGACGGAACCGCGAAGCGCTCGGATCGACCGCCCGAACGCGATGTCCGCGTCCCGATCGAAGATGCACGTGCGCCGAAGCGTCCCCTACTCCGCGGCAACCCGAGGCGGCGCCGGGTAGCCCCGCCCATCGTTGGCGGGATGGCCGGAAGGCGCGCGCCCCGCCTCCTCCGGGTCGTCGCGCGCGCCGACGAAGCGGGAGAACAGGCGGACGATCAGGCGGGACAGGTCGTCCATCAGCACGAAGATCGCCGGCACGAAGACCAGCGACAGGCCGGTGGAGACGATGAGGCCGCCGATCACCGCGATCGCCATCGGGGCCCGGAACTCGCCGCCGATGCCGAGCGCCATCGCGGAGGGCACCATGCCGGCGGCCATGGCGATCGTGGTCATCACGATCGGCCGCGCGCGCTTGCGGCCGGCATCGATGATCGCGGTGGCGCAGTCGACGCCGCGCCCCATCTCCTCGACGGCGAAATCGACGAGCATGATCGCGTTCTTCGTGACCACGCCCATCAGCATCAGGATGCCGATGACGACGGGCATCGAGATCGGCTTGTGGAACACCAGCAACCCGAGGATCGCGCCGCCGATCGACAGCGGCAGCGAGAACAGGATCGTCATCGGCTGCAGGAACGAGCCGAACAGCAGGATCAGCACGCCGAACACCATCATCAGCCCCGCGCCCATGGCGAGGGCGAAGCCGGAGAACACCTCGCCCATCACCTCGGCGTCGCCGGTCTGGCTGATGGTCACGCCCGGCGGCAGGGCCTGGGCGGTCGGCAGGTGCATGACCTGGTCGATTAGCGAGCCGAGGGCGTCCGAGCCCTGCATGTCGCCTTCCAGCGCCACGCGGATCGCCCGGTCGTAGCGGTCGATCGCGGTCGGGCCCTGCCCGAGAGACAGGTCGGCCACCGTCGAGAGCGGCACCGCGGCGCCGCCCTTGACCGGGACCTTGAGGGTCTCGAGCTGGGCGAAGTCGCCGCGCAGGGTCTCGGGCAGCTGCACCCGGATCGGCACCTGACGGTCGCGCGCGTTGAACTTGGCGAGGTTGGCGCCGATGTCGCCGATGGTCCCGACGCGCACCGTCTCGGCGATCAGGTCGGTGGAGACGCCGAGATCGGCCGCCACCCCGGCCTTGGGGCGGATGCGGATCTCGGTGCGGTCGAGCGGCGCGGTCGAGATCACGTTGACGAGGTGGGGCACCTGAGCCGCCTCGCGCTGGAGGCGCTGCGACACGTCGGCGACCACCGCCTTGTCGGGGCCGGCGATGATGAGCGCGAGATCGCGCTGGCCGCCCTCGCGCAAAGCCCAGAACCGGATGTCGGGCTGCTGCTGCAGGATCGCGCCGACGGCGACGTCGACCTCCTTCTGCGTGCGGTGTCGCGTGTTCTTCGGCGTCAGGTTGATGGTCAGCGAGGCGAGCCGCACCTCCTTCTTCCCCGGCAATTGCCGGCCGCCGTCGACGAACACGCTGCGGACCTCGGGCAGCGTCCGGATCTTGTCCACCAGCGCGTCGGTGACGCGCGTGGTCTCGGCGAGCTTGGCGCCGGGCGGCAGCTCGACCACGAACAGCGTGCGGGCCGCGTCCTCGGCCGGCAGGAAGCCGGACGGCAGCAGGCCGGTGGATAGGATGGAGGCGGCAAAGCAGGCCAGCCCCGCCACCAGCGTCACGAACTTGTGCCGCACCGACCACGCCACGAGGCGGGTGTAGCCGCGCATCACGACGCCTTCGCGCGTGTCCTCCGGCCCGTGGTCGCGCAGGAAGTAGGCGGCGAGCAGCGGCGTGATCAGGCGCGCGACCAGCAGCGACATGAACACGGCGGCCGCGATCGTCAGTCCGAACTGCTTGAAGTACCGCCCGGCGATGCCGCCCATGAACGAGACGGGGGCGAAGATCGCGATGATCGTCGCGGTGATGGCGATGACCGCGAGGCCGATCTCGTCGGCCGCCTCGAGGGCCGCGCGATAGGGCGTCTTCCCCATCCGCATGTGGCGGACGATGTTCTCGATCTCGACGATGGCGTCGTCGACCAGGATGCCGGTCACCAGCGTGATCGCGAGCAGGCTGACGGCGTTCAGCGAGAAGCCGAGCGTGCTCATCACCCAGAAGGTCGGCAGCACCGAGAGCGGCAGCGCCACCGCCGCGATCAGCGTCGCGCGCCAGTCCTTCAGGAACAGCAGCACGACGATCACCGCCAGCGCCGAGCCCTCCAGCAGCCCGAGCATCGCGGAATGGTAGTTGCCGACCGTGTTGGTGACGGAGGTGTCGATCAGGTCGAAGCGCACGCCCGGGTTGGCGGCGTGCAGCGACGCGATCCGGTCGGCCACGCCGACCGAGACCTCGGCGTCGCTGGCGCCGGCCGAGCGCGAGATCGCGAAGGCGACCACCGGCTCGCCGTTGAAGCGGGCGAAGGTGCGCGGCTCCTCGGCGGTGTCGGTGAGCGTCGCGAGCTCGTCGAGCCGCACCTTGCGGTTGCCGGAGACGACGATCGATGTGGCGCCGAGCGTGTCGAGGGTCGCCGAGGCCGCGAGCGTGCGGATCGACTGCTCCTGGCCGCCGACCTCGCCGCGTCCGCCGGCCATGTCGGCCGAAGTCAGGCGCAGCTGCCGGTTGACGTCGGCCGCGGTGATGCCGAGCGCGAGCAGCCGGTCGGGCTTCAAGGTGACGCGGACCTCGCGGGCGACGCCGCCGAGGCGCTCGACGCCGCCGACGCCGCGCACGCCCTGGATCGACCGGGCGACCACGTCGTCGACGAACCACGACAGGTCCTCCGGCGTCATCGCGGGCGCGGACGCGCCGTAGACCATGATCGGCAGGCCGGCGATCTCGACGCGGTTGATGATCGGCTCGTCGATGGTCCGCGGCAGGTTCAGGCGGATCTTCGAGACCGCATCCTTCACGTCGTTGACGGCCCGATCGGTGTTCACCTCGAGCCGGAACTCGATGGTGGTGACCGACGAGCCCTCGGTGATGGTCGAGAGGATGTGCTTGACGCCCTTCACGCCCGCCACCGAATCCTCGACCCACTTCGTGACCTGGGTCTGAAGCTCGGAGGGCGCCGCGCCCGACTGGGTGATCGTCACCGAGACGATCGGGATGTCGATGTTGGGAAAGCGCGTGATCGGCAGGGAGCGGAAGCTGACGAAGCCCAGCAGCATCAGGACGTGGAACAGGACGATCGACGGCAGCGGCCGGCGGATCGACCAGGCGGAGATGTTGAGGCGCATGACGTCGCCCCTAGCGCGCGGTCGCGTCGGCGAGCGGCGTCAGGGTCTCCGGCGGCACGGGCCGCACCCGGTCGCCGTCGCGCAGGAAGCTTCCGGCGCGCGCGACGACGATTTCGCCGGCGGCAAGCCCGCTGCGAACCTCGGAGAACCCCGCGGCGGAGAGGCCGGGCACGACCTTGCGCGCCTCGACCCGCTCGTCCTTCACCACGAGGACCCCGGCGTTGCCGTCGGCCGCGAACAGGAGGCTGGAGACCGGAACCGCGACGCCGGTTCGCCGCGCCACCTCGACGGTGCCGCGGCCGAAGGCGCCGATGCGGAGCGCGGGATCGTCGCCGAGCGCGATGCGGACCTTGCCCAGCCGCGTGGTGCGGTCGACCTCCGGGTAGACCCGGCGGACCTTGCCGACGATCTTGCGCCCGTCCTCCAGGTCGAGCTGGGCCGGATCGCCGATCTTGATCCGCGGCAGCCAGGTCTCCGGCACCTCGCCTTCCAGCTCGATCTCGCCGCGCGCGATCAGGCGGAACAGCGGCTCGCCGGCCGCGGTCGCGGTTCCGCCGACGCGGGCGGTGCGGCGATTGACGATCCCGGCTTCCGGCGCGCGGATCGCGGCGCGGGCGCGCTTGAGCGCGATCTCGGCACCCGAGGCCTTGGCGGTGGCGAGATCGGCCTCTGAGGCCTGCAGGCCGCCGCGGGCAGAGGCGAGCCTGCCGTCCGCGCCCTGCGCCGCGGAGACGCGCTGCTCGAGGATCGCGGCGGTGGCGTTCCCGGTCTTGATCAGGGCCTGGGCGCGCTCCAACGACAGCCGCGCCTCGGTCTGGGCCGCCTCCGACTGCACGATCTGGCTCTTGGCCTGCACGATCGCGGCTTCGGCCCGGGCGACCGCCGCCGCGTTCGCGGCTTCCTGGGTCGCGATCATCTCGGTGGAGAGTTTCGCGAGCACCTGGCCGGCGGCGACCCGGTCGCCCTCCTCCGCCAGCAGCTCGATGATGCGGAAGCCCTCGATCTCCGGCGACACCAGGATCTCGTCGCGCGGCACCAGCGTCCCGGTGATGACCGCCCGCTCGACGATCTCCCGCATCTGGGCCGGCACGACGCTGATCGCCGGCGCGATGGATTGCGGCTCGGGCACCGCCGCCGTTTCGACCGCGCCGACGGACGATGCGCCCGCGCAGAAGGCCGCCGCGAGGCCGGCGACACGCAGGGCGGCAACGAAGGATCGCATCACGGCAGTGGTCTCGCTGGCGTCCATGGGCTCGCCTGAGCCTGCCCTGTCGCACCGCAGCCCGGCGTTTTGAAGGCACGCGCCGACGCCCCGGGGAGCGTAGACGACGGCCTGGAAATAGGCGACCGAATACCTGCAACCGCGCCGCATTAAGGACGTTAAGCTTTCAACATCCCATGCGACGGGGCTCCCATGAGCATCTTCCAGATTCGTCAGACCAAGAACGGCATCGTGCTGTGGACCGGCTCGGCCGACGACGAGGCGACTGCCCTCGACGCGATGGCGCGCGAGGCCGGCTACCGCGACTTCCTCGCGCTGCCGGAATCGGTCCGCAGCAACGGCCTCGAAGCCGCGAAGCTCGACCTGATCTCCTGAGGGCGATCGCCCGGCCCGGGCGGGTCGGGCCTCACCCCATCCGACGACCATCGACCCCGTTCGGCCCCGGCCGTGCGGGGTCGATGCGTTTCACGCCACCGCGAACGCCTTGAGGTCGAAGGCGGGGTCGGCGGCCTGCTCCGGCGTCGGCGTCCGTCCGGCGCCGAGGATGCGACGGGCCATCATGTGGTCGCCCGCGCGGTTGATCGACTCGACCGCGACCAAGCGCGCGCCGCGGTAGCGGAACACCGAGAACGCCTCGCCGCCACCCCGCCGGACCGACAGGTCCGACGGCCCCGAGAGGCCGGCGATCTGCAGCTTGTAGCGACCCTGGTCGCTCCAGAACCACGGCAGCGCCGCGTAGGCTGCCGGCCGGCCGGCGAGGCGGGCCGCGAGGCACCGCCCCTGGTCGATCGCGTTCTGCACCGATTCGATCCGCACGGTGCCGTCCGCGGACAATCCCGTCGCGAAGGCGCTGGGATGGCGCGTACAGTCGCCGATCGCCGAGATCGCCGGGTCGTCGGTGGCGAGAAACGCGTCGACCCGGATGCCGTCCGCGACGGACAGGCCGGCCTCGGCCGCGAGCTCCTGGTTCGGCAGCACGCCGATCCCGACCACGACGAGGTCGGCAGGCAGCTCGCGATCGTCCGACAGGCGGACGGCGCCGGCGCGGCCGCCCTCCCCCGCGATCGATGCGACGCCGGAACCGAAGGCGAAGCGGACGCCGAGCCCCTCGTGCGCGCCGCGGAAGAAGGCCCCGGTCTCGGTCGAGACCGCCCGCGCCATCGGGCGGTCGGCGGCCTCGATCACCGTCACGTCGAGGCCGCGCGCGGCGGCGACGGCCGCGAACTCGAGGCCGATGAAGCCGGCGCCGACCACGACGATCCGCCGCGCGATTTCCAAGGCCGCGCGCAGGGCGTCCGCGTCGGCGAGGTCGCGCAGCTGGCGCACGCCGGCAAGGTCGGCGCCGGTCACCGGCAGCGGGCGGTTGCGCGCGCCGGTGGCGAGAACGAGGTGATCGTACGGGAGGACGGTCCCGTCGCCGAGCCGCAGCGTCCTGGCCGCCCGGTCGATCGCGACGGCCCGGGTCTGCGAACGGACCGCGATGCGGTGCTCGGCGAAGAAGGCGTCGGGGCGAAGGTGCAGCCCCGCGGCGTCGGTCTTGCCGGCGAGATAGGCCTTCGACAACGGGGGCCGCTGATACGGCAGGCCCGGCTCGTCGCCAACGATGGTGACGGGATCGGCGAACCCGGCCTCGCGCAGCGACGCGGCGACCTGGAACCCCGCCTGCCCGCCCCCGACGACGACGAGGCCGGCGCTCACGCCCTGCCCCCGGCGGCGATCGCGGCGACCGTCTCCTGGCCGAGCACCTCGACCCCCGGCAACCAGCGGGCGCCGTCCTGCATCAAGTACTCCCAGAACGCGGCGGCCGCCGGACCCAGGACCTTGTCGGCCCGGCGGACCGCGTACCAGTCGCGCCGGATCGGCAGGCCCTGGACGTCGAGCAGAACCAGACGGCCGGCCTCGACCTCGGCGGAGACCGTGTGCGCGGAGAGCAGCGCGATCCCGAGCCCGGCCATCACCGCCTGTTTGATGGTCTCGTTCGAGCCGGAATCGATCCCGAGCTTCGCCCGCTTGATGATGATCCCGTTCATGAATTCCTCGAACACCGTGCGGGTGCCCGATCCGTCCTCGCGCACGAGGTAGGCTTCCTCGGCGATGTCGGCCTTGGTCAGCCCGCGGCGGCCCGCCAGGGGGTGGTTGGGATCGGCGATCAACACCAGGGGGTGCGGCCCGAAGATCTCGGCCTCGATCGCGAAGTCGCGCGGCGGCCGGCCCATGATCGCGAAGTCGATCTCGTAGTTGCGCAGCGCCTCGACCGTGTTGCCGCGGTTGCGCACCGACAGGTTGATCTCGACGCCGGCATGCGCCTTCACGAAGCCGGCGATCACCTGCGGCGCGAAGTACTTCGCGGTCGACACCACGCCGAGCGTCACCCGGCCGCCGGCGCCGCCCTTGAGGATGCGGAGCTTGTCGGCGCAGGTCTCCAGCACGGTGTTGATGCTGTCGATCGCCCAGAGCATCTCGCGGCCCGCATCGGTCGGCTTCAACCCGGTCGGTGTCCGGTCGAACAGCAGCAGGCCCGCCTCCTCCTCCAGCTGGCGGATGCGGGCATAGAGGGCGGCCGAGGTGACGTTGAGCTCCTGGGCGGCCCGCGTCATGGTGCCGAGACGTGCCACCGCCGCGACGGCCTGAAGTTGCTTGAGGGACAGGTTGCGCATGCGCTGTTTTTAGTTTTTTTGTAATCGGCCGCAAGAAGTTTTAGATTTCTTGCCCACAGGCGGCGTCGGTCCCTGGTGAAGGGCGGCCCGCGTGCGGTATCCTGCCGGCTTTCGGGCAGGTAAGGCGTGCGGCAGGCGCCGTCGCACGCATGACGGCGCGGCAGGATCTCGGGCGGAAAGGCAAGCGGATGTCGACAGGTTCACCGGCACTCGGATCGCGGCTCGATGCATGCCTCGCCGAGGCTGTCGCGGCGGAGCCGCACTTGGCCGACACCGCCGCCGTGATCGCCGCGATCGCGGCGGCCTCCATCGACATCAGCGAGGTCATCGGGCGCGGAGCGCTCGGGGGCGACCTCGCGGCGGCCGGCGAGCACAACAGCGACGGCGACGTGCAGAAGGCGCTCGACGTGATCGCCCACCAGCGCGTCACGGAAGCCCTCCAGGGCGCGCCCGTCGCCGAGGTCGCCTCCGAGGAGGCCGAGGGCGTGATGCACCTCAACGCCGGGGCGCCGCTCGCGGTCGCGATCGACCCGCTCGACGGCTCGTCGAACATCGGCGTGAACATGGCGGTGGGCACCATCTTCGGCATCCGCCCGGCCGTGACCGCCGAAGGCGACCCGATCGCCTCCTTCACCACGCCCGGCACGGCGCAGACGGCGGCCGGCTTCGTCACCTACGGGCCGGCCACGGCGCTGATCCTGACGCTGGGCCACGGCACCCAGGTCTACGTGCTCGACCGTGCCGAGCGCGCCTTCCGCCTGACCCATGCCGCGCTCGAAGTGCCGGCGGCCGCCAAGGAATACGCGATCAACGCCTCGAACGCCCGGCACTGGGACGGCCCGATCAAGGCCTACATCGAGGATTGCCTGCGCGGCGCCGAGGGCCCGCACGACAAGGACTACAACATGCGCTGGCTCGGCTCGCTGGTGGCCGACGCGCAGCGCGTGCTGATGCGCGGCGGCGTGTTCCTGTACCCCGGCGACGGGCGCAAGGGCTACGCGCAAGGACGCCTGCGCCTGCTCTACGAGGCCGCCCCGATCGCCATGCTGATGGAGCAGGCCGGCGCCGGCGCCACCGACGGCGAACGCCGCATCCTCGACATCGCCGCCGCCGGCATCCACGAGCGCGTGCCGCTGGTCTTCGGCTCGGTCGAGGAGGTCGCCAGCGTCGCCAAGTACTACGACGGGCGCAACCACGCCGCCGGGCGCTCCCCCCTGTTCGGGCAGCGCGGGCTGATGCGCTCGTGACCTCGGGACACGCCCGGTAGCAGCATGTCGGCGCGGCATCCGATCATCTCGGTCACCGGTTCCTCGGGGGCCGGCACGACCTCGGTGCGCAACACCTTCGAGCAGATCTTCCGGCGCGAGGACGTGTCGGCGGTCTACATCGAGGGCGACGGCTTCCATGCCTTCGACCGCGAGACGATGCACGCGATGATGGCGGCGGAGCCGACGCTGTCGCACTTCGCGCCGCGCGCCAACCTCCTGCCGGAGCTTGAGGAGGTGTTCCGCACCTACGGCGAGTCCGGGCGGGGCCGGACCCGGCACTACGTCCACGACGTCGAGGACGCCGCACGCTACGGGCGGCCGCAGGGCAGCTTCACCGAGTGGGAGGATTTCGCGCCCGGCTCCGACCTGCTGTTCTACGAGGGCCTGCACGGGTGCGTCGTCGACCAGACCCTAGACCTCGCGCGCTACCCCGACCTGAAGATCGGCGTCGTGCCGGTGATCAACCTCGAATGGATCCAGAAGCTGCACCGGGACCGGTCGTTCCGGGGCTATTCGACCGATGCGGTCACCGACGTGATCCTGCGGCGGATGCCGGATTACGTGCAGACCATCTGCCCGCAATTCTCCTGGACCGACATCAACTTCCAGCGGGTGCCCACGGTCGACACCTCGAACCCGTTCATCGCCCGCTGGATCCCGACGGCCGACGAATCGATGGTGGTGATCCGCTTCAAGGACCCCAAGGGCATCGACTTCTCGTACCTGCGCTCGATGCTCGAGGGCAGCTTCATGAGCCGGGCCAACTCGATCGTCATCCCCGGCGGCAAGCTCGACCTCGCGATGCAGCTCATCCTCACGCCGATCATCATGCAACTCGTCGAGCGCAAGCGCCGGCTCGCCTGACCGCACGGGTCGTCGCGGGCAAAAAGTCCGGCTGTTTTGGCCGGGCTTCCCCACCCCTCATCAGCCCGCGCGAGGGCGTGTCGGCCCCGCGCGTCTCGGAACCTGCCGCATGCCAAAGGCCATCATCGCCCCCTCGATCCTGTCGGCCGACTTCGCACGGCTGGCGGAGGAGACCCGCGCCGTGGACGCGGCCGGCGCCGACTGGATCCATCTCGACGTGATGGACGGGCATTTCGTGCCCAACATCACCTTCGGGCCCCCGGTGGTGAAGGCCTTGCGCCCGCACACGATGAAGTTCTTCGACGTGCACCTGATGATCGCGCCGGCCGACCCCTACCTCGCGGCCTTCGCAGACGCCGGCGCCGACGGCATCACCGTCCACGTCGAGGCCGGGCCGCACAGCCATCGCTCGCTCCAGACCATCCGGAGCTTGGGCAAGCGCACCGGCATCGCGCTCAACCCGGGAACGCCCGCCGCGATGGTCGAGCCGCTGCTCGACCTCGCCGACATGGTGCTGGTGATGACGGTGAACCCGGGCTTCGGCGGCCAGAGCTTCCTCGGAAGCGCGCTGGAGACGGTGGCGCGGGTGAAGGCGATGATCGCGGGCCGCGCCATCGATATCCAGGTCGACGGCGGCGTCGACGCCGAGACGGTCGGCCGTGCGACGGCCGCCGGCGCCAACGTGTTCGTCGCCGGCAACGCGGTGTTCAAGGACGGCCCCGACCGCTACGCCGAGCGGATCGCCGCGATCCGCGCCGGCGCCGAGGCGGCGAGCGGCCGGGCGATCCGATGCTGATGGCGACCTCATGCTGAAGGCGCTGATCTTCGACGTCGACGGGACGCTGGCCGAGACCGAGGACCTGCATCGCCAGGCCTTCAATCACGCCTTCTCCGAGCTCGGCCTGCCCTGGCACTGGGACCCGGCGTGCTACGCCGACCTGCTGACGGTGATGGGCGGGAAGGAGCGGCTCACCCACTACGTCGCGACCCGCCACGGCGATGCCGCGGACCTGCGTGCGCGCATGCCGGAGATCCACACCCGCAAGACCGCGATCTACGGCGGCCTCGTCGCGGAGGGCGCGCTCGCGCTCCGCCCCGGCGTCGCGAGGCTGATCGCCGAGGCGCGGGCGGGCGACGTCCGGCTCGCGATCGCGACGACCACCACCCGCGCCAACGTGGACACGCTCCTTGCCGTCAACTTTCCGGCCGGCGACCGCCCCTTCGACGTGATCGCCTCGGGCGACGAGGCCGCCCGCAAGAAGCCGGCCTCCGACATCTTCGATCTCGCGGTGCAACGCCTCGGCATCGCGCCGTCGGAGGCGATCGCGTTCGAGGATTCCGCCGCCGGCATCCGCTCGGCGCTCGATGCCGGCCTGCCGGTGCTGGCGACCCGCAGCCGCTACACCGAGACCCACCGCCTCGACGGCGCGTTCTCGGCGGTGTCGGATCTCGGCGAGCCGGGGCATCCGCACCGGCACGTCTTCGGGTTCGCGTGGGCGGACGGGGTGGTGACGCTCGCGGGCCTGAGGGAGTGGCACGCGAGCGCCTGACCCGTCAGTCGCGACGGGCGAGCCGGCGACCGGCCGACTGCCGGCGCGCATCGTGCCGTCCCTGCGCTTCCGTCGCGAACAGCGTCGTCCCCGCGACGAGGCCCAGCGCCGCGGCAAGCCCGAGCTTCAGCCATTTCGGGTCGACGGCGGCGACGTGGCCGACGGCGCGGTCGTCGAAACGGCCATGGGCGCCGGGATCGGTGTCCACCGGCTCGTAGAGGTTGTCGGCTCGGTGCTTGTTGGCGCGCACGCTGGTCATCTCCCCGCGATATCCGTGACGGGCGAGATACCCGTCGATCCAACCCGGGATCACCATGTTGCCGACGATCGCCTTCCAGGCCGACGTCCCGATCCAAAGCTCGCGGGGCGCCGCCTGCGCGGCCGCGTAGACGTGGCGGGCGATCGCCTCGGGCTGGTAGATCGGCGGCACCGGCTCGAGCTTGCGCGGCAGCACCGAGCGGGCCCAATCGAATTGCGGCGTGTTCACCGCAGGCAGCTGCACCATCGTCAGCCGTACCTTGCTGCCGTCGTGCAGCAATTCGCTGCGCAGCGAGTCGACGAAACCGCGCACCGCCGCCTTGGCCGCGCAATAGGTCGCCTGCAGGGGGATCGAGCGGTAGGCCAGGGCCGAGCCGATATGGACGATGGTGCCGGAATCCTTGGGCACCATGTGCTCGAGCGCGGCGAGCGTGCCGTGGACCTGGCCGAGATAGGTCACCTCGGTGACGCGACGGAACTCCTCGGCGGAGGTCTGCTGGACGGGCGCGTAGACCGTCACCATCGCGTTGTTGACCCAGACGTCGATGCCGCCGAACGCCGCGACGACCTCGGCGGCCGCCTGGCTCACCGCGTCCGCGTCGGCGACGTCGGCCGCGAACGCCATCGGGCGTCCGCCGGCCCGCACCACGTCCTCGATCGTCCCGTGCAGGCCGGCCTCGCCGCGGGCGATCAGGCCGACGTTCCATCCATGCCGGGCGAACTCGCAGGCGACCGCCCGGCCGACGCCGGCGCTGGCGCCCGTGACCACGACCGTCCGTTTCCGCTCAACCTGTTTTCGCATTCTGTCCTCGTCGGCGCGCCGGTCGGCCGCGGTTCGGGAACGCCCGTCGCCGCCGATCTTTCCGTCGTCGGCCGATCGCGTTCGCGTGTGCCGCCCGCGTTGCCTCCCCGCGCCGCACGCGCGTATAAACCGCGGCATCCCCGCCCGGCGGCGTCGAGGGCGCGAGCCCTCCGCCGCCAAGACCTAAAGAACGCGCGACGCCATGGCCGGCCATTCCCAGTTCAAGAACATCATGCACCGCAAGGGCCGGGTGGACGCCGTCCGCTCGAAGCTCTTCGGGAAGCTCGCCCGCGAGATCACGGTGGCGGCCAAGCTCGGCCTGCCCGATCCGGCGATGAACGCACGCCTGCGCGCGGCGATCATCGCGGCCCGCGCCGAGAACGTGCCCAAGGACAACATCGAGCGGGCGATCAAGAAGGCGGCCGGTGCCGACGGGGAGACCTACGAGGAGATCCGCTACGAGGGCTACGGCCCGGGCGGTGCCGCGCTGATCGTCGAGGCGCAAACCGACAACCGCAACCGCACGGCCTCCGACGTGCGCTCGGCCTTCACCAAGTCCGGCGGGAGCCTCGCCGAGACCGGCGCCGTCGCGTTCATGTTCGACCGTGTCGGGGTGGTCGGCTTCGCGGCCTCGGTCGCCGACGCCGACACGATGCTGGAAGCGGCGATCGAGGCCGGCGCCGACGACGTGCGCTCCGACGAATCCGGCCACGAGATCACCTGCGCGCAGGACTCCTTCGGCGAGGTCACCAAGGCCCTGGAGGCGCGCTTCGGCGAGCCGACCCGCACCGGCCTCGTCTGGAAGGCGCAGAACACGATCGACGTCGACGACGAGACCGGCGAGAAGCTGATCCGCCTCGTCGAGGTGATCGAGGACCAGGACGACGTGCAGAACGTCTACGTCAACTTCGCCCTGTCCGACGCGCTGGTGGCCAAGCTCGAGGCCTAAGGCGCGAGACGCGGGGCGCGGGCGTCAGCGGGGCGAGGCCGCCCCGCTGCGGTCGCAACGGAAGGGCGCGACCCCGATCGCCGGGTCCTGCAGCACGCGGCCGCCCGAGGCCTCGCAGCGGACCTGGAAGGAATCGTGCGGCCCCCAGAAGCTCCAGATCGTGAACATCGGCAGCACCATCATCAGGCAGACGCTGCCGATGACCATGCCCGCCGCCCAGGCGTTGCCGCGCAGCGGTTTCGGCGGCTCCGGCCGCATCGGCGGCATCGGCGCGAGGAAGGCCAGGGTCGGCACCAGCCAATCGAGGGTGTTCATCCGCCAGCCCGCCCGCAGTTTCGACCCGCATCGTGGCGCGCCGCGAAGCCGACGGTAGTTCGATCGCCTCAGTTTCGAAAGTCGGCCAGCCGCGACCGTTTGGCGAAACCCTTCGTTCACGCTATGTGCTCAGACAGAGCCGGTACGGCGTTCCGGCCGTGCGGCCAAGGTCCGGTTCATGACGCCCATCCGCATCCTCGGCATCGATCCGGGCCTGCGCCGCACCGGCTGGGGCGTCGTGACGGTGACGGGGGCGAAGCTCGCCTACGTCGATTGCGGCGTCGTCACCTCGGACGGCGACCTGCCGCTGGCGCTGCGCCTGCGCGAATTGCACGAGGGCATCACCCGGGTCGTGCGGGACTTCTCGCCCGACGAAGTTTCCGTCGAGGAGACCTTCGTCAACAAGGACGCGCAGGCGACGCTCAAGCTCGGGCACGCCCGCGCCATCGCCCTGCTGGTGCCGGCGCTCGCCGGCGTGCCGGTGTTCGAGTACGCGGCGAACCTGATCAAGAAGTCGGTCTGCGGCTCGGGGCATGCCGAGAAGGCGCAGATCCAGGCGATGGTGCGCTTCCTGCTCCCGAAGGCCGAGTTCAAGCTGGCGGATGCGGCCGATGCGCTCGCCATCGCCATCACCCACGTCAACCATCGCGGCGCCCATGCGCTCAAGCGCGCCAACCCGCCGCCCGGCGCGGCCGGGCCGGGCGCCGCGCGGATCGCGGCGGCGTTGGCCAAGCTCGGCTGAGGCCGATCAGTTCACCGCCTTGAACTCGCCTTCGAGGCGCAGGACGACCTCGTCGCCGAGCATCGGCAGGTAGGCGTCGATGCCGAAGTCCGAGCGCTTCAGCACGGCGCGGCCGTCGAAGCCGACGGTGTAGGCCTTGTCGACGGGATGGATGCCGGCCTGGTTGAAGGTCGCGTCGAAGGCGACCGGCTTGGTGACGCCGCGCAGCGTCAGGTCGCCGGTGACGCGCGCCGTGGTCGGGCTCGTCGCCTCCACCGCGGTGGCGGCGAAGGTCGCGCTCGGGAACTTCGCGGTGTCGAAGAAGTCGGGCGCCTTGAGATGCGCGTCGAGCTTCGGGTTCACGCCGGTGATGCTGTCGGTGCCGATCGTGACCTTGAGCCGGATCTTGGTCGCGTCCTTGGGGTCGAGGGTCGCGTCGCCGGTGACGTCGGTGATCTGCCCGTAATAGGTCGAGAAGCCGAGATGGCTCAGCGACCAGGTGATCTTGGCGTGGTCGGGATCGAGGCGGTAGGCGCCCGGCCGGACCTGCGTCGGGTCGGCGCTGGGGGCAGTCGCGGTGTCGGCGGCCCGCGCCGGCGAGAGGGCGAGCGTCTGGGCGAGTGCCAGGGCGAGGAGAAGCAAGGGTCCGCGCATCGGGATCGCCTGGGTTGTAACCGACCGTTTCCCTGCCCTGATCCCACGAAGCTCGGCCGCTCTCAAGACTGGCCTTCCGAAAGACTCGCCACGCTTCGCCGGATGGCGGCGATGCGCGGCATTCTGTAGGCAGCGGACGGCACGCTGGACGCGGCAGCGCGAATGATCGGGATCTCATGATCGGGAAGCTCAAGGGCGTGGTCGATTCCTACGGCGAGGATTTCGTCCTCCTCGACGTCCAGGGAGTCGGGTACGAGGTGCATTGCTCGGCGCGCACGCTCCAGCGCCTGCCGAAGCCCGGCGAGCCGGCCGTCCTTTCGATCGAGACGCATGTCCGCGAGGACATGATCCGCCTCTACGGCTTCCGCTCGGATGCCGAGCGCGAGTGGTTCCGCCTGCTCCAGACCGTGCAGGGCGTCGGCTCCAAGGTCGCCCTCGGGCTGCTCTCGGTGCTGGAGCCGCCTCAGCTCGCCTCGGCGATCGCCATGGGCGACAAGACCGCCGTCGCGCGTGCGCCCGGCGTCGGCCCGCGGCTGGCCGCCCGGCTGGTGGCCGAACTCAAGGACAAGGCGCCGGCCTTCGCGCCGATCGATCCGGCGCTCATCGCCTTGTCGGGCGCGGTCGAGAACCGCTCCGCGCCCCAGCCCGTCGCCGACGCGATCTCGGCGCTGGTCAACCTCGGCTACGCCCAGCTCCAGGCTTCGGCCGCGGTCGCCGCTGCCTTGAAGGCTGGCGGCGAGGACGCCGAGGCGAAGGTTCTCATCCGGCTCGCGCTGAAGGAGCTGGCGCAATAGGGAGCCGCGAAACGCGACGACGCGATCCGATCGTGCACTCGTGATCGCCGGAGCCTTGACCCATACGGTGCCGGATGGCATGTGGCGTTCGCTAACACGTTGAAAACGCTTAGTTTTCAAGAGTTCTAAACTGGCGACGGTCGAGGACCGGGACGACGCACGGTGAGCGCTCTCGAACGATTCGAGGGCGTCGAAGGAAACGAGCCTCCAGCCATCGGGTTTTGGATCGTATGATCGTCTGTTCCTGCAACGTCCTCTCGGATGGCGCCGTGCGCGGGTGTCTCGGCCCGGGTCCTGGCTGCCCGCGCACGCCGGCCCAGGTCTACGCCTGCCTCGGCTGCAGCCCGAAATGCGGGCGTTGCGCCCGCACGATCCGCTCGATCATGCAGAACGCCCTCGGCGCCGCGGCGCTCGAGGCGGGACAGGACGCCCATGCCTGCGCGACGGGTTGCGCAACCGGCTGCAGTTTGGGAAAGGTCCAGCCTGCAGAGGAGGGGATCGCCGCCTGAGGCGTAGCCCGGCTTTTCCCTCGCACGGCCAAGGGGAGAACGGGTTTCATGAAGGGCGACATCAAGGTCATCGAGTATCTGAACCGCGGCTTGCGCAGCGAGCTGACCGCGGTGAGCCAGTACTGGCTCCACTTCCGGATGCTCAACGACTGGGGCTACATCGACCTCGCCAAGTTCTGGCGTAAGGAATCGATCGAGGAGATGAACCACGCGGACCGGTTCGTCGACCGGATCCTGTTCCTCGACGGCTTCCCCAACCTCCAGGAGCTCGATCCCCTGCGGATCGGCCAGAACGTCGAGGAGATCATCGCCTGCGATCTCGCCGCCGAGTGCGAGGCCCGCGCGCTCTACCTCGAAGCCGCCAAGTACTGCGATTCGATCAACGACCGGGTGTCGAAGCGCCTGTTCGAGGATCTGGCCGAGGACGAGGAAGGCCACATCGACTTCCTCGAGACCCAGCAGGAACTGATCCGCCAGATCGGCCTGCCGCTCTACGCCCAGCGCCACGTCGGCGGCCTGGAGCCGATCGCCCCCGAAGCCGAATGAACGGGAGGCGGGATCGCCGGGGACCTCCGGCGATCCCGCGCGATGCTCAGTAGAGCCGGGTGCGGTAGGCCTCCTCGGTCGAGCGCTCGGCATCGGCGACGCTCACGGTGCCGGTCTGCTCGGCGAGGATGCGCCCGAGGCTCGGGAAGCTCTTGCGCTCGACCTGCGCCTCCGGCGACCACAGCTTGGCCCGCATCAGCGCCTTGGCGCAGTGGAAGAACACCTCCTCCACTGCGACGCGCAGACCCGTCACCGGGACCTTGCCCTGGGCGACCAGGGGCGCGAGCATCTCGGCCGACGTGACCAGCGCCGCGCGCCCGTTCACCCGCAGCGTCTCGTCGATGCCCGGCACGAAGAAGATCAGCCCGACCCCGGGATTGCCGAGCACGTTGCCGAAGCTGTCGACGCGGTTGTTGCCGCGGCGGTCCGGGATCAGCAACGTCGCGTCGTCGAGGATCCGGACGAAGCCGGGAGCGTCGCCGCGCGGGCTCGCGTCGGCCCGGCCTTCCGCGTCCATCGAGGCGAGCACCAGGAAGGGCGAGAGCGCGATGAAATCGCGCGCGAAGTGATCGAGCCGCGGGAGCACCTTGTGCTCGGCCATCGGCCTGATCGCGCCGACATGCGTGCGCAACGCCTCGGGAACGCCGAGAATCGTGTCGTCGATCGTCCCGCTCAAGCGGCATCCTCCGGGTTCGGGCCGTCGCGGCCCTCTGACATGGCCTCGAGCCGGCCGGCACGCGCGATCGCCGCGCGAGACCGGACCGGCTCCGACCGAGCCTGCACCTCGGCCCCGGGCTGCACAACCCGCGCCGCGGCCTGGCGACGGCCGACGCCGGTGTCCGTCGATGTCGTCGGCAAACCTGCATCGGAGCCTTGACGGCGCGACCGCCCGGCCCTTGATCCTCGCCGCGACGATCGAGAGGCAGGGCGCATGACCGAATCCGCATCGAACGAACGCCTGCCCCCGGCGTTGCGTGGCACGCTGGCCCTGCCGGTGATCGCCGCGCCGCTGTTCATCGTGTCAGGGCCCGACCTCGTGATCGCCCAGTGCCTGTCGGGCATCGTCGGGTCGTTTCCCGCGCTGAATGCCCGGCCGGCTGAACGCCTCGACACTTGGCTGTCGCTCATCACCGGCACGCTCGCCGCGGCGCGGGCGGCCGAGCCGACGCGGCGGATCGCGCCGTTCGCGGTCAACCAGATCGTCCACGCTTCGAACGACCGTCTGGCCCGGGACGTCGCCGCCTGCGTCGCCCACGCGGTCCCGATCGTCATCACCTCGCTCAGGGCGCCCGACGCCGTGGTGCGGCCGATCCACGGTTACGGCGGCGTGGTGTTCCACGACGTCACCACCGTCCGGCACGCGGAGAAGGCGCTGGAGGCCGGCGTCGACGGGCTGATCCTGGTCTGCGCCGGCGCGGGCGGGCATGCCGGCACGCTGAGCCCGTTCGCCCTGCTCGGCGAGGTGCGGCGCTTCTACGACGGGCCGATCATCCTGTCGGGGGCGATCACCACCGGCAGCGCGATCCTCGCCGCACAGGCGATGGGCGCCGACCTCGCCTACATGGGCACGCGCTTCATCGCGACGGCGGAGGCCAACGCCGCCGACGGCTACAAGGCGATGATCGCGGAAAGCGCGGCCGCCGACATCCTCTACACCCCGTTCTTCACCGGCGTGCCCGGAAACTACCTGAGCCCCAGCATCCGCGCCGCCGGGCTCGATCCCGAGAGCCTGCCGGATGTCGGTAAGAGCGCGATGGACTTCGGCAGCAGCCGGGCGAAGCCGTGGCGCGACGTGTGGGGTGCCGGCCAGGGCGTCGGGACGATCGCGGACGCGCCGCCCGTGGCGGACGTAGTCGCACGGCTCGCGCGCGAATACGCGGCTGCCCGCGCACGCCTGGGGGCCGCAGCCTACTCGGCTGCCTGAGGCCAAGGCAGTCGCCGATTTCGGGCGGCCTGCACATCCGGACCGTCCGCCTCGGCCAGTTCCGTTCGGCTGCGGCCGTTGCGCTTGGCGCGGTAGAGCGCGAGGTCGGCCCGGCGCATCAGGTCGTCGAAACGCTCATGTCCCGGCGTGCTCACCGCCACGCCGATGCTGCAGCTGACCTCGAGGTGCGGCAGCGTCGGCAGGCGCAGGGCGGCGAAGGCGCGGCCGAAGCGGACCGCCTCGCGCCGGGCGGCCTCCGGGGTCTGGGCCGGGATCAGGCACGCGAACTCCTCGCCACCGAGCCGGCCGAACGCGCGATCGCCCGGCAGCAAGGCCCGCCCCAGGGCGCAGAAACCGACCAGCACCCCGTCGCCGACCGCGTGACCGTAGGTGTCGTTCACACGCTTGAAATGATCGAGATCGAACAGCAGCAGCGCGCTCGGCGAGGGCCGCGCCAGCATCGCCTCGGCCTCCAGCACGAAGGCGCGGCGGTTGGCGATGCCGGTCAGCGGATCGACCGATGCGGCGAGCCGCTGTGCCCGCTCGGCCCGCTCCTTGGTCAGCGCCATGAAGGTGAAAGCGATGGCGATCGTGAACAGCATCGCGGCAAAGCACAGGATCGCGACCCAGCGCGATTGCAGGGCGTCTGGGCTGGTCGGCAGGGGGGCGAGGAAGGCTGCGGGGATCCGAACCGCGTAGCAGAGCCCGTAGATGCACAGCAGGATCATCGCGGGGTAGCGCGAGACCAGCCGTTCCGCCCGGCCGCGCCAGATCTCGTAGGCGCTCGCCGCGCAGAAGAGGGTTGCGATCGACGAGGCGAGGACGACCCGCGCCGCGATCGAGCCGTAGAACGCCGGGACGAGGCAGGCCGCCGCGAAGGCGCCGCCGCTCAGGATCGCGATCGACAGGCGCAGGCTCCGCCCCTCGAAAGCCCGCACGCCGCTCCAGATCAGACCGTAGGCGGCGATCATCATCGCGTTGGCGACGCCGATGGAGAGCCAGTCGGGGATCGTGCCGCGCAGGGCCAGCCCGCCGGAGGCGATCGCGCCGACGAGGTGCGCGACGCCCCAGATCGCCAGAGCGTGCGTCCGACGTGCCTGGACCCACGACAGCACGAAGAGCACGCCCACGAGGAACGTGAGGACGAAGGTCACCAGCAAGAGGGTCGCGATGTCGAGACGCATGGTCCGCTTGACGTCTCCCGACGATCACTCCGATGGCCGAGACCACACCTGTGATACGGCACCCGAGACTGAGCACAACATCAAACTAGAGCATAAACAACATCTAAACGCCCGTATCAGACCTGACTGATATCAAAACTCCATAACATAGGTTATCGGGATGACGGGCCAAATCCTTCATCCGTCGCCACGCTTGCTCCCCGTCGGCTCCAGCGGCGTGATCCGCAGGGTCGTGATGCGATTCTTCGCCTTGCGCAGGACCTGGAAGCGGAAGCCGTGGAAGTTGAAGGCGGTTCCCTGGTCGGGGATGGCGCGCGCCTCGTGGATGACGAGCCCGGCGATGGTCGTCGCCTCCTCGTCCGGCAGGTTCCAGTCCATCGCCCGGTTGAGGTCGCGGATCGGCACGCCGCCGTCGGCGTTGACCGAGCCGTCGCCCTGCGGCCGCACGCCCGAGACGGTGACGTCGTGCTCGTCGGCGATGTCGCCGACGATCTCCTCGAGGATGTCCTCCAGGGTGATGAGGCCCATCACCTCGCCGTACTCGTCGACGACGAGGGCGAAGTGGGTCTTCTTCGAGAGGAAGGCCTTGAGCTGGTCGCGCAGGCTGGTGGTGTCCGGCACGAACCAGGTCTCGAGCGCCAGCGCCTCGACCTTGAGGCCGGACGCGTCGCCGCCGGCCGCGTCGAGGGCCCGGAGCAGGTCCTTGGCATGCAGCACGCCGACGACGTTCTCCGTGGTGCCGCGCCACAGCGGCATCCGTGTGTAGGGCGAGGCCAGCACCTCGCGCACGATCTCCTCGGAGGGCAGGTCGGCGTTGATGATCCGCATCTTGGTGCGGTGGACCATCACCTCGGAGACCGAGAGGTCGTTGAGGTCGAGCAGGCCGCCGAGCATGTCGCGCTCGGCCTTGGCCACCCCGCCCTCGCGGTGCAGCAGCGCGACCTGCCCGCGGATCTCCTCGGTCGGCGACAGGATCGACTGGTGGTCGCCGATCGTGACGCCGAACGGGCGCAGCATCAGCCGCACCAGGCTCTCGATCGCGAGCGCCGCCGGGCCCATCACCGCGACCGCGAAGGCGACGGGGCGGGCCATCATCAGGGCCGCCTTGTCGGGCTTCGAGATCGCGAGCGTCTTTGGCAGCACCTCAGCGAAGACGATCACCAGCACCGACATGCCGATGGTGGCGTAGATGACGCCGCTCTTGCCGAAGACCGCGGTCAGCACGCTCGTCATGAAGGCGGAGGCGCCGATCGCGACGATGTTGTAGCCGATCAGCATTGCGCCGATGAAGCGCTCGCGGATCGCCAGGATGCGGTTGACGATGCCCGCCCGCGCATCCCCCGCCTCCTCCAGGGAATGCATCCGCGCGCGGGACGCGGCGGTGAAGGCTGTCTCCGCGCCCGCGAAGAAGGCCGAGAGCAGCAGCGAGATCACGACGATGCTCGCGGCCAGCCAGAGGTCGGTGTGGGTTTCCATCGCGCCGGGTTTTCGAGCTCATGCCGTCGCGGCAGGCTCGGGATCGAGGCGCGACGGCGACATCCCTCATAGGGGATTCGGCGCCGGATTGCCCTATCGCCGGGCGCGCAGGGTCAGGATTTGGCCGGCACCGCCGGTCCCAGGCGCGGCACGGGGCGCGGCAGCGCCCGCGCGGCGATGCAGGCGAGCGTCGTGAGGCCGAGGAGGAAGCCGAAGGGGAGGCTCGTCGCCGCCATCGCCAGGCGCAGCAGCGCGACGAAGGGGGCGGCGAGCATCAACGCCCGCTCACGGTCGTGCAGGCCGCCGGCGCGGTGGGCGGCGATCGCGAGGAGGATCGTCGCCGGAACCAGAGGGACGAGGTCGTAGACCGGCACGTAGGGCGAGACCATCGGAGCCGCGGCGAGCAGCGTCGCGGCGCGCAGGCCGAGGTCGCCGTTGCCGGCCCAGACCCGCCAGGCGACCGCGAGCGCCGCGAGGCTCGCGCCGATCTGCAGCGTCCAGGCCGCCGCGAACGAGCCGCCGGCCAGCCGGACCGCGCCGAAGGCGCTGGCGTTGAGATCGAGGCCGGCGCCGGCCTCCTGCAGGATGATCCGGTTGGTCTCCGACAGGCTCGCGACGAAGGCCTGCCAGGGCGCGAGCCCGAACAGGACGACCGAGGCGAGGCACAGGGCCAGCGCCGTGGCGAGGCAGGCGGCGAGCGCCTGTCGGCGGCCCGTCATGAGCAGCAGGAACGGCGCCAGCGCTGCGAGTTGCGGCTTGTAGGCGACGAGCCCGAAGCAGAGCCCGGCGAGCCAGGGCCGCCGGTCGACCAGCATCGCTCCGAGCGTCAGCAATCCAGCGGTGACGAGGCCGTTCTGGCCGTACGCGAGATTGCAGAGCACCAGCGGGTGCGCGAGCCCGATCAGCACCGCGTCGCGCCGCCCGGTCGCACGGTGGAGCGCAGCGGCGAAGATCGCGAGCGAGAGGGTGATCCAGACGAGGAAGGCCCCTTGCGGGCTCAGCAACGCAAGGGGGGACGCCGCCAGAAGGAACACCGGCGGGTAATGCCACGCGAACCGGCATTCCGGCCCGAAGGCCGCAGCGAGGTTCTGAAGGTGCACCGGCAGGTCGTAGGCCTCCGTCGCGCGTCCGCCCAGCGCCGTCCGGCCGACTACCCAGACCTGGGCAAGATCGCTGCCCATCACGTCGCCGAGCCAGTTGTGGCGCGGATCGGGTCCGGTGCCGAAGGCGAGGTAGGCCAGCGCTAGGATCGTCGGAACCAGGAATGCGGCGGCCAGGCGCGCGAAGCGGAGCAGGCCGGCATCGTGGGCGAGACGTTCCCGCAGGCTGGCCGCGAAGCGCTCCGACGCGCTGACACCCTGCGACGCGCCCATGGTCCGACCCGAATCCTGGCCGAGCGCCAGCGCGGCGACGATAGGGCCGCGAGGTTCCGCCGCGGTTAATGCGGGTCGGGCTCAGCCGGCCCGCAGCTCGTCCTGCAGGAAGGCGCGCACCGCGTCCCGCTCGATTCCCGGCGCGATGAAGCTCCGGCCGATGCCGCGAGCGAGGATGAAGGTCAGCGCGCCATCCTTCACCTTCTTGTCCTGCGCCATCGCGTCGAGCAGCGCGTCGGCGTCGCCGCAGCCGCCGGGCACGGCCTGGAGGGTGGTCGGCAGGCCGGCGAGCGCGAGGTGGTTGGCGACGCGGCCCGCATCCTGGCCCGCGCACAGGCCGAGACGGGCCGAGAAGCGGAACGCCAGCGCCAGCCCGATCGCGACGCCCTCGCCGTGGACGAGGCGGGCCGACTCGTAGCCGGTGAGGCGTTCCAGCGCGTGGCCGAAGGTGTGGCCGAGATTCAAGAGGGCGCGCTCGCCGTCCTCGCGCTCGTCGCGGACGACGACCCCGGCCTTGGCGCGGCAGCAGATCGCCACCGCCTCGTCGCGCTCCGGCCCGCCGGAGAAGATCCCGCGCCAATGGGCCTCGCACCAGTCGAAGAAGCCGGCATCGCCGATCAGCCCGTACTTGGCGACCTCGGCGTAGCCCGCCCGCATCTCGCGCTCCGAAAGCGTGTCGAGGGTCGCGGTGTCGGCGAGCACGAGGCGAGGCTGGTGGAAGGCGCCGATCAGGTTCTTGCCGAGCGGCGAATTGATCCCGGTCTTGCCGCCGACCGAGGAATCGACCTGGGCGAGCAGGCTCGTCGGCACCTGCACGAAGCGCACGCCGCGCCGCAGGGTCGCCGCGGCGAAGCCCGCGAGATCGCCGACGACGCCGCCGCCGAGGGCGACCACGAGGTCGCCGCGCTCGACCTTGTGGGCGAGCAGGCCGTCGCAGACCGACGCGTAGGTCGCGTAGGATTTCGAGGCCTCGCCCGGCGCCACCGCGACGAGTGCGGAGCGCAGGCCCGCTTCCTCCAGGCTCCTCCGCAGGGCGTCGCCGTAGAGCGCCGCGACGGTCTCGTCGCTGACGATCACCGCCGCCTTGCCGCCCAGCGCCGCCACGCGCGCGCCGGCGCTAGCGATGAGGCCGCGCCCGATCAGGATGTCGTAGTCGCGGCCCTGGTCGAGGGGGACGTGGACGGCGAGGGGCTCGGTCATGACAGCTTCACTGCGCGGCGACCGCGCGGCTCTCGTCCGGCGGGTTGAGGTAGGCGTCGAGGGCTTCGAGCACGTCCTGCACGACGCGGTCGTGGGCGACGTCGCGGGACAGCGCGGTCACGTCGGAGGCGGCATAGACCGGATGGCGCAGGTCCATCAGGTCGCGCATGGTCCGCTCGGGATCCTCGGTCTGGAGCAGCGGGCGGTTGCCGCGCTTGCGCACCCGCCGCATCAGCACGTCGAGCTCGGCCTTGAGCCAGACCGACACGCCCGATTCCGCGATCCGCGCGCGGGTCGACTCGCGCATGAACGCGCCGCCGCCGGTGGCCAGGACCAGAGGCCCCGCCCGCAGCAGGCGCGAGATCACGCGCTCCTCGCCGTCGCGAAAGCTCGGCTCGCCGTAGATCGCGAAGATGTCGGGGATGGTCAGGCCGGCGGCCGCCTCGATCTCGATGTCGGCGTCCTTGAAGATCAGGCCGAGCCGGCTCGCGAGGCGGCGGCCGACGGTGCTCTTGCCCGCTCCCATCAGGCCCACGAGCACGATCGAGCGCGAGCCGAGGGCCCGGCGCAGGCGCGCTTCGATCGGATCGCCCATCGGCTCGGGCGTGGTCATCGGGCGGGGCTCGGCATGGACGGCAAAGGGCGGGTCGGCGACGGGGCTGGGAGCGGGTGCGGCGGTGTCCCGGGTCTTATACCAAGTCTGCGGGGTTATCACCCATGCGGTCGGGCCCGCGGCCGCCGCCCCCTGAAATCTCGGAAAGGGCCCGGAGACGGCGTGGAGCCGGCCCGATGCGCCGGCCCATCGTCGCGGCGAGACGGGCGCAGGATGTGGCCTTCCGGGCCTTGCCAGCGCGGCGGCGGCATGGTGCAACCCGGGTCGCCGCGGCGCAAAACTTAAGTCCCCGCTGCGCCCTGCTCCATCGCGTCCGCGTGCCCCGAGGTTCGACCGCTGTGCCGACCCTATTCCGTTTCTTCGCCACCCTCGCGATCCTGGCCGGCCTCGTCTTCGCCGGCATGTTCGCGCTAGCGACCTTCGTGACGCCGACGCCGCGGGAAATGAGCGTGACCATCCCCGCCTCGAAGCTCCAGCCGGGCGGCCGGTGAGGGAGGAGCGTCCGCCCGAGGCCGAGCGGCGGACGCCGCCCGAGATCGCGGCCTACCTCGACATGCTGGCCGCCGAGCGCGGAGCGGCGAAGAACACCCTCGAAGCCTACCGGCGCGATCTCGACGACTACTTCGGTCACCTCGCCGACGAGGGCCTCGACCTCGCCGAGATCGAGGCGGCGGACCTCCGCGCCTACGTCGCCTCCCTCGAGCCGCGTGGCCTGAAGCCGGCCTCCGCCGCCCGGCGGCTCTCCTGCATCCGCGGCTTCCACAAGTTCCTCTACGCAGAAGGGCTGGCCGAATCCGATCCGAGCGCGCCGCTCACCGGCCCGCGCCGCGGCCGCGCGCTGCCGAAGGTACTGTCGGTCGCCGAAGTCGACCGGCTGCTCGCGACGGCGCGCGCACAGATCGATGCGGCGGTCGAGGCCGAGGCGCCGGGCCAGGCGCGGCGGGCGCAGCGGATGCTGTGCCTGCTCGAGCTGCTCTACGCCACGGGCCTGCGCGTCTCCGAGCTGATCGCGCTTCCGCGCTCGGCCGCCTCGACCCGCGAGCGCTACCTCGTGGTGCGGGGAAAGGGCGGCCGCGAACGGCTGGTGCCGCTCACCGAGCTGGCGCGCGACGCGATGCGCCGGCACCTCGCCGCCTCGCCGAGCGACGCGCCGTGGCTGTTTCCCGCCGACAGCGAGAGCGGCCATCTCACCCGGCAGGCCTTCGCCCGCGACCTGAAGGCGGCGGCGGAGGCCGCGGGCCTGCGCGCCGACAAGGTCAGCCCGCACGTGCTGCGCCACGCCTTCGCCAGCCACCTGCTGCACAACGGCGCCGACCTGCGGATCGTGCAGGAGCTGCTCGGCCACGCCGACATCTCGACGACGCAGATCTACACGCACGTCCTCGACGACCGCCTGAAGAGCATGGTCCGCGACCTGCATCCGCTGATGGACGAGCCCTCCGGCCCCGACGGCGCACCGGAGGTGCAGCCGTGAGGGCTCCGATCCGCCGCGTGCGGCGTTGACCGGCTCAGGCGACGGAAGCGGGCGATCGGCGATGGGAGTGCGTTTGCGGCGTTGGAGGAGGGGCGCGGTCCGGGCGCTGAAGCTCGTCGCCCGCCCGGTCCGCCGGGCGCAGGGGCGCGGCGGCATCGTCATCGAGCCCTATCGCGGCTACGGCTCCGCCGACGAGATCTTCCTGATCGGCCGCATCTTCCGCCAGTCCCACCCCGATACGGCACCGGGCGACGAGAGCCTGCGCGCGCAGCTGCGGGACATCGCCCGGCGGATCGCGCGGCGGGCGCTGAAGGATGCCGCCGTCACCGCCCGCTTCGGCGGCGCGCAGACGCGGGTCGAGACCGACCGCGACGGCTACTTCCGCGTCCATCTCCGCCCGGAGGCGTTGCCCGCGGGCGACCATGGCTGGCACGACGTCGACCTCACGCTCGAGGCGGAGCCGCCGGTGCGGGCGCGGGGGCAGGTGTTCGTGCCGCCGGGCGCCACCGGCTGCGTCGTCGTCAGCGACATCGACGACACGGTGATGCGCACGGGCGTCGCCAACAAGGCCAAGATGCTGTGGCGGCTGTTCGTGGAGGATGCCGAGAACCGCGTCGCCTTCCCCGGCGTCGCCGCGCTCTACCGGGCCCTCTACGTCGGCCCGGACGGCATCGAGGCCAACCCGATGCTCTACGTCTCGCGCGCGCCGTGGGGCCTGTACGAGATGCTGTCGGAGTTCTTCACGATCCACGGCATCCCGGTGGGCCCGATCCTGTTCCTGCGCGAATGGGGCCTGTCGTGGAAGCACCCCCTCCCCCGCCGGGCGGAGGATCACAAGCGCGCCCTGATCGTCCACATGCTGTCGCTGTATCGCGACCTGCCGTTCGTGCTGATCGGCGACAGCGGGCAGCACGATCCGGAGGTCTACGGCCGGATCGTCGCCGACCATCCGGGCCGGGTGAAGGCGGTCTACATCCGCAACGTGTCGCGCGACGCCGACCGCATTCGCGAGATCGAGGCGCTGGCGCAGGTCGTCGCGGCCGCCGGCAGCCACCTCGTCATCGCCGCCGACAGCACCGCCATCGCCCGGCACGCGGCGAGCCTCGGCCTGATCGCACCGGGCGCGGTCGCCCTGGTGGCGGACGAGCACGCGGCCGGCGGCGAGCCGGCGGAGCTGACCGCGGAGACCGCCCTGCCGGGCGACCTCGGCTCCGTCCTCGGCGGCGCCGGAGGAACCTTGCCGCCGAGCGTCGTCGTCGAGGCGTCGGCGCAGGACGGATCGCATATCTCGACCTAGCGTCACCGTGCGCGCCGTCGCTGTCGCCGCCGGGTCACACTTCACAGGAGCGTGATTCCGGCCGTTGACTCTTCGGGACCGCGGAAGCCACTTGGCGGGGACGGTTCCCCTCGGGGATCAAAAGGGAACGCGGTGAGGACGAGGCTCCGAGGAGCCTTTCCAATGCCGCGGCTGCCCCCGCAACTGTAAGCGGCGAGCCTCCATCAACACGTCACTGGGTCACGGCGCCTGGGAAGACGATGAGGGGCAGCGACCCGCGAGCCAGGAGACCTGCCGTCAGTCGTGGTCACACGCGAAACGCGTCGGGCGGGGTGCCTCGACGGGTGTCGAGACGCATGGGCCCGCGCGGCGCATGCGGGGCGGCCTCGTTCGCGGTGACGTGCCACCACACGCGTCCGCACGTCCCTCCCATGCCCTTGCCCACCGCGAGACCCGCGCCGAACGACGCACAGGAAGCCGCCCGGCATCCGTGCGCCGGCGGCCGAGCCGCGTTCGGCCGATCGCCTAATTGTAACATTGTTACATTCGATGTAGATGGAGGGTCGGGCAGGCCGTCGCGTCGCGCCGATAGAGCCGAATCCGATCCATGCTCGTTCTTCTGCAAACCGCTCGTTCCCTCGGGCGCGCGATGCGCTGCCCGCTCCTCGCCGGCACGGCGCTCGTCATCCTCGCTCCGCCGCGAGATGCCGGCGCCCAGCCGGTCGCCGGCGAATCGGCGAGCGTCGTGCTCGACACCCTCACGGTCGCGGGCGACGGCGTCGGCTTGAGCCGCGCCGCGCCGGTCGGCCTCAACCTGCGCACGCCCGACCGCGGCGCGAGCCGCCTCGGCCTCACGCCGCTGGAGACCCCCGGCAGCGTCGACGTCATCTCCGGCGAGACCGCGCGGCTGCGCGGCCAGGACACGATCGCGGACGCCGTGACGCAGAACGCCACCGGCATCACCACCATCGCCTCGCCGGGCAACGGCAACGGCGCCTTCACCAGCCGCGGGTTCTCGGGGCCGAACTCGATCCAGCAGCTCTACGACGGCACGCGGCTGTTCGTCGGCGCCAACACGGTGACCTTCCCGTTCGACACCTGGAACGTCGAGCGCATCGAGGTGCTGCGCGGGCCGGCCTCCGTGCTCTACGGCGACGGGGCGATCGGCGGCGTCATCAACGTGGTGACGAAGAAGCCGACCTTCACGTCCATCAACCTGGTGCGGGCCGGCGTCGGATCGGACGGCATCGCGCGGCTCGCCCTCGATTCCGGCGGCCCGATCGGCGACGCGGTGGCCTATCGCCTCAACGTCAGCGGCAACCGCGCCGGCGGCTGGATCAGCCCGGACGGCGACTTCCGCAACCTCGCGGTCTCGGGCGCGATCCTGCTCCAGGCCACGCCCGACCTCGCCTTCACCCTGAGCCACGACCTCGGCTATCAGGAGCCGGCGCGCTACTGGGGCACGCCGCTGGTCCACGGGCGCATCCCGGATTTCATCCGGTTCAAGAACTACAACGTCCGCGACGCCAAGATCACCTGGGCGGACAACTGGACCCAGCTCAAGACGGAATGGACGCCCACCGCCGACATCACGGTGCGCAACACCGCCTACCGGCTGCAGAGCAGGCGCCACTGGCTCGACGTCGAGACCTACAGCTTCAACCGATCGACGCGATTGGTAGACCGGAGCGACTACACCGAAATCTACCACCAGCAGGAACAGCTGGGGAACCGGTTCGACGCCGCGTTCAAGGGCACGCTGTTCGGCTTCCGCAACGAGTTCCTGGCCGGCTTCGACGTGAACCACATCGACTTCCGGCACATCAACAACTTCTCGACCGTCGGATCGGGCCTCGTCACCAGCGTCCCGCTGACGGATTACGACCCGGGCTCGTTCCCGCTGAACGGCCGCGCCAGCCCGGCCTACGCGACGAGCACCGACCAGGCCTCGGTCTTCGCCGAGGACCGGCTGATCCTCACCGACCAGCTCTCGTTCCTGTCCGGCGTCCGGTTCGACGCCTCGACCCTGCAGCGCGAGAACCTGATGAGCAACGCGCAGTTCGAGAAGTCCTTCCAGGGCCTCGGCTACCGCTTCGGGCTGGTGTTCAACCCGACGCCGGACACCGCGCTCTATGCGCAGGTCGCCACCGCCACGGACCCGGTGAACAGCCTGATCACGCTGTCGCAATCGCTGGCCGGCTTCAAGCTCTCCACCGGCGAGCAGGTCGAGCTCGGCGCCAAGGGCGTGTTCTGGGACGGCCGAGGCGAGTGGACGCTCGCCGGCTACCGCATCGTCAAGGACAACCTGATCTCGGCGGTGCCGGGCCAGCCGAACGTCTCGACGCAGGTCGGCCGGCAATCCTCCTACGGGGTCGAGGCGGCGCTCTCGCTGCAGGTCACGCCGCTCTGGCGGGTCGACGCGAACCTCGCCCTGCTGCACGCGCAGTACGATTCCTTCGACCAGGCCGTGAACGGCGCGACGATTTCGTACGCCGGCAACCGGCCGATCGACGTGCCCGAGCGGGTCGCCAACCTCTGGCTCAATTACGCCTTCGCGCCGACCTGGGAAGCACGGGTCGGGTTCCAGTACGTCGGCGAGGTGTTCAGCGATTTCGGCAACACCGCGCGACGCCCGGCCTACGGGCTGGTCAACCTCGGCCTCGACCATCAGGTCACGCCGGCCTCGCGCCTGTCCTTCCGCGTCTTCAACCTGTTCGACAAGGTCTACGCGATCAGCGGAAACGCGGTGGACGGGGTCGGCACAAACTGGCTCCTCGGGCGACCGCGCTCGTTCGAGGTCGCCTTCACGACGGCGTTCTGAGATGGCCTCCACGGCGCGCATGCTCGCCAAGCTCGCTAAGCTCGGCAAGACGGGGAAGCGGTGGCTGCATCTCGGCCATCGCTGGCTCGGCATCGTCACGGGGCTGTTCTTCGCGACGTGGTTCGTGAGCGGCGTGGTGATGATGTACGTCGCCTACCCGTCGCTGACCGAGCCCGAGCGCCGGGCCGGGCTGCCCGCGATCGCCTGGGACGCGGTGCGGGTCTCGCCGGACGCGGCATTGGCCGACGAGCCCGGCTTTCCCCGGGCGCTGAGCCTGTCGATGCGGGGGGCCGAGCCGGTCTACCGGGTCGCGCGTTGGGACGGGTCCCGCCGCACCGTCTCCGCGGTCGACGGCCGGGCGATCGGCCCCGCGTCGCCGGACGAGGCCCTCGCCATCGCCGGCCACGATCCGCGCAGCCTGCGCCCGGCCTACCGCGACACGCTCGCCTACGACATCTGGACGGTGCACCAGCGCTACGATGCGGTGCGCCCGCTTCACCGCATCGCGCTCGGCGATGCGGACGGCACCGAGCTCTACGTCTCGCAGCCGACCGGTGCCGTGGTGCTCGACACCACGGCGCACGAGCGGTTCTGGAACTGGTTCGGCGCCGTCCCGCACTGGCTCTACGTCGCGCCGCTGCGGGCGCAGGCCGCGCTGTGGCGCACGGTGATCGTGTGGGTCTCGGGGATCGCGATGGTCGGGGCCGTTACCGGGTTCGTGCTCGGGCTCCTGCGGATGCGGATCGCCCGACGCTATCGCTCCGGCGCGGTGACGCCCTATCGCGGCCTCGCGCGCTGGCATCATCTCGGCGGCCTGATCGGCGGGCTCGCGCTGTTGAGCTTCATCGTCAGCGGCTGGCTCTCGATGAACTCGAACCGCTGGTTCTCCTCCTCCAGCCCGTCGCAGGCGATGCTCGAACGCTACGCCGACGCACCCGGCGCCCGCACCGGGCTCGACCGCGCCGCGATCCGCCAGCGCGCCTGCACGGACGCGGCGGAGGTGCGGTTCACCTGGCTCGGCGGTGCGCCGCTCGCGGTGATCGCCTGCCGCGACGGGCGGGAGATCGCCTGCTGCGGAACGGCGCCGGTCGCGCCCGACCGGCTGGACGCCGCCGCGCGCCGCCTGGTCCCGGAGGCTCGATCGATGACGACCTCTCGGCTCGAGCACGAGGACTTCTACTGGACGTCGCACCACCGCGCCCGGCGCCTGCCGGTGCTCCGGGTGGTGTTCGACGACCCGGCGGCGACGTGGTTCCACATCGATCTCGAGACCGGCGAGATCCTGAACCGGCTCGACCGGTCGGGCCGCGTCGAGCGCTGGGGCTTCGACCTGCTGCACACCCTCGATCTCGGCATCCTCCTGCGCCACCGGCCCGCCTGGGACGGGGTCATGCTGCTGCTGCTCGCGGCCGGATCGGTGATCGCGGGCTCGGGCGTGGCGATGGGCTGGCGCCGGCTGAGACGGCCGGCGGCCGGATCGCGCCCGGCTTGAGTGCGGGCCGATCCCCTCGCTCGGCTCGGCGAGGCTTGCTCAGCGAGGCTTGCTCAGCGAGGCTTGCTCAGCGAGGCTTGGCCCGCACGGGGCGGCAGCGCTACCATCGCAGCGAAGGGCCCGGAGCGGTTCGCGAACAGACAGGGACGGACGCTGCCATGGCGCGCGCGCGAAAAGTCATCATCACCTGCGCCGTAACCGGCGCGATCCATACGCCGAGCATGTCGCCCTACCTGCCGGTGACGCCGGAGGAGATCGCCGACGCCGCAATCGGCGCGGCGGAGGCGGGCGCGGCCATCGTCCACCTGCACGCCCGCAACCCGCAAACCGGCGAGCCCGACCAGACGCCGGAGGCCTTCGCCAAGTTCCTGCCCGTCATCAAGCAGCGCTCGAGCTGCGTGGTGAACATCACCACCGGCGGCGCGCCGACGATGACCATCGAGGAGCGCGTGCGCCCGGCCGCGACCTTCAAGCCGGAGATCGCCTCGCTCAACCTCGGCTCGATGAACTTCGGCCTGTTCGGGATGCTCGACCGCTTCAAGGATCTCGAGCACGAATGGGAGCGGACGTATCTGGCCAACAAGGACATCATCTTCCGCAACTCGTTCGGGCAGATCGAGCACATCCTCACCACCTGCGCCGGCAACGACACACGATTCGAGTTCGAGTGCTACGACACCGCCCACCTCTACAATCTCAAATACTTCTTCGACCGCGGCCTGGTGAAGGCGCCGCTGTTCATCCAGACCGTGTTCGGGTTGCAGGGCGGCATCGGCTCGCACCCGGACGACGTGATGCACATGAAGCGTACCGCCGATCGGCTGTTCGGTGACCAGTACCGCTGGTCGGTGCTGGGCGCCGGGCGCAATCAGATGAACATCGCGGCGATGGCGGCGGCGATGGGCGGCAACGTCCGCGTCGGGCTCGAGGACAGCCTCTGGGCAGGCCCGGGCCGGCTCGCGCAGTCGAACGCCGAGCAGGTCGCCCAGGTCCGCCGGATCATTGAAGGGCTCGGGCTCGAGATCGCGACGCCGGACGATGCCCGCGAGATGCTGTCGCTGAAGGGCGGCGACCGCGTCGGGTTCTGAGGCCCGTCACCCGGCGGGGTTCGCGAGAATCTTGCCGGGATTGAGGATGTTCCTCGGGTCGAGCGCGCGCTTGACCGCGCGCATCGTCGCGATCTCGGCGGTCGAGCGCGAGAGCCCGAGCTTGCCGCGCTTCTCCAGCCCGATGCCGTGCTCGGCCGAGACCGAGCCTTGAAGCGCGGCGAGCGGCTCGTAGATCGCCGCCTCGACCTCTGCTTCGAGGGCGGGGTCCGGCAGGCGCGCGGTGTTCCAGTGGATGTTGTTGTCGCCGACATGCCCGTAGGCGACGCTGGCCGCGTCCAGGTGGATCGCGGCGATCCGCGCGCGCGCCTCGGCGACGTAGCCGGCCATGGCCGAGAGCGGCACGCTGACGTCGAACGGGCGGCCGAGCCCGGCCTCGACCAGCATCTCGACGCGGTCGCGGATGCGCCACAGCGCGCGGCGCTGCTCCTCAGACGCCGAGACCACGGCATCGTGCACGACCGCCTCGGCCATCAGGGTCTCGAGCAGGCTCAAGAAGCGCGGTTCCTCCTCGGGCACGCACTCGACCTCGATCAGCGCGTAGTACGGGTGCTCCCGGGGGAGCGGCGGGGTGAAGCGGCCGGGCGCGGTCATCGTCCGGTAGAAGTCGGGCCACATGCCCTCGAAGGACGACACCCGGCCCTGGAACGCCCGCTGCGCGCGGGCGAGAATGGCGGCGGCGGCGTTCACGTCGGCGCAGGCGACGAGCGCGGTGGCGTAGCCGGCCGGCGCCGGGCGCAGGCGCAGCACCGCGCGGGTGACGACGCCGAGCGTCCCCTCCGTGCCGACGAAGAGCTGCTTCAAGTCGAGCCCGGTGTTGTTCTTGATCAGCGGCCGCATCGACGAGACGATCGTGCCGTCGGCGAGCACCGCTTCGAGGCCGAGCACCATCTCGCGCATCATCCCGTAGCGCAGCACCCGCAGGCCGCCGGCATTGGTGCTGATCGTGCCGCCGATCGTCGCCGAGCCGCGGGCTCCGAGATCGAGGGGAAAGAACAGGTCCGCCACTTCCGCTGCCGCCTGCACCGCCTCGAGCGTGGTGCCGGTGCGGACCACCATCGTCATCGCCAAGGGATCGAGCGCCTCGATCCCGGTCATGCGCTCGAGCGACAGGGCGATGTCCCCGGGCGCGCAGAGGATGCCGTCGACGAGGCCGGTGGCGCCGCCGCGCGGGACGACGGCGCGCCCCGCCGCGTGGCAGGCGGCGAGCACCGCCGAGACGTGCTCGGTGCTGCGGGGGCGGACGAGCGCGGCCGCGGCGCAAGGCTCGTCGGCACGGGTCCAGCTCGCGGGTCGGCTCGCGAGCTCGTTGCCGACGACGAGGCCGTCGGGTCCGAGGATGTCGGTGAGCCGGTCGAGAAGCGGGTCCGTCATGGGCGTGCGCGGCGTTCGGCGATCATGGGGTCGGGCGAGGACGGTCTACACGATCGCGTGCGCGGTCGAAGCCGGCGGCGTGACATTCCGCACCTGCGTTCGGGGGATCGATGCGGCTCCCGCGGGCAACCGCCGACCGCGGCATTGCAGCATCCCACCCCTCGCCCTTCCACGGCCGGAAACAGCTCATACGGTCCGGCGCTTCGAAAACCGCGGAGCGCGCCATGGGAACCTACACGCTCGCCATCGCCGACGGCGTCCTGTTCGCCTGCCTGCCGGACGAGGCCGACATCGGCTCGGCCATCACCGAGGCGACGGCGACCAATTACGGTTTCGGCATCGCGCTCAGCATCGTGCGCGGCACCGAGCTGACCGATGCGGCGCGGCCCGAGGACGACGTGGTCTGGCGCGAGACCTCCGACAGCGAGCTGCTCGACGCGGAGGGGCGCCGCTATCGCTACGCCGTGCGCCGGGCGGCTTGACGCCCCGCGCCTGGCCGCAACCAGGATCCCCGGATCACAGGACGTTCGTGCGACGGGTGCCGTCGCATGGAGCGAGCCGGCGCCCGGCTCGCACGAACGTCGGCTAGCGGCAGGAGCGCGGCAGGCGCCGCTTCCAGCGCTGGCCCGGCGCGAGGGCGGGTTCGGTCGATCGCGACTTCGTCGGCCTGCGCATCACGACAGGCGCTGCGGCGACCGGAGCGACGGCGGTCACCGGCGGAGCCGGGATCGCCGGGGCAGCGACGGCCGGCTCCGAGGACGCGTCCGCGATGTCGGCGAACGACCAGATCGCATCGGGGCGCACCATTTCGGATCGTGCCTGATCCGAACGGCCGGCTTCGGCGCGCGGGCTTTCGGACCGCATCTGCGGAGGCTTCACCCGCTTCACCCGCTTCACGCGCGGAAGCCGAAGCGCGCGCTCGATCACGGGTTCAGCCACCTCGGGCTCGGGCTCCGCCACGATCAGGCTCTGCAGGATTCGCCGAGGCTTCTCCGCCGGCACCGGCGGCGCGGGGGCGGCGGCCTGGTCGGGCCAGACCGTATCGAACGGCGACGGCGTCTCGGGCGCCGGATCGAGCGCGGCCCAGTTCAGGGGCGCCGGGGTAGGATCATCTGGCCAGGACAGGGAGTGGCGGTTCTTCGACTTGACCTCGACGGTAAAGGACCGTCGCACACGGCTGCGCAACATGCGGCGTATGATTCTCTTGGATTTGGACAGGAACGCGCGGACGCGTACCGTATTCCATGACGCTTCTTCGGCATTTTGTCGAGACGACAGTGCAGAATCGGTTTCCAACACGGAAATTCCAGGCAGAAAGCCGGCGTTTCACGCGCCGCCTCAGGCCGAACGCGCGGTCGGCACCGAGACCTCCGGCTCCGGCGCGGTCTCGACGCGGACCGAACCGGTCGTGTCGAAGCGCAGACGAACCGGGAACGGCGCCGCCTCGGCTTCCGTCGCCGCGACCGCGACGAGGCTGATCTGCGGCCCGCCGCTGGTGACGGCCGCGATCAGGGCCGATGCGCCGCCGTCGAGATGCGGGATCGTTCCGTCGACCACCAGGATCTCCGGCCGCCGCAGGATCGCGCGGGCGAGGTCGACGAGCGCCTGCTGGCGCGGGGTGAGCAGGCGGCCGCGGTTGCCGACGGGGAAATCCAGCCCGCGCAGGCGGATGCGGCGTTCCAGGTCGAACTCCTGCACGACGAGGCGGACCTGGCGTTGGATCTCGGCTTCGCCGTGCATCCGCGCGGTGTTGATCCGCCCGAAGAGCAGCGCATCGAGGATCGAGCTGTGCCGGTTGATTCGCTCGGGATCGTAGGGCTCGACGTCCTCGGTGCCGTCCTCCCGTCGAAGCGCCTCGCGGACCGTGTAGCGCGCCGCCACCAGCCGCGCCCGATAAGGCGCATCGAGGAGGCCGAGCCGCTGGCGCGGCTCGACGTAGGCCAGGGCGAGGGCGAGGAACGCCTCGTTGTCGGCCGCCGGCGGCGCCTCGTCGGCACCGAGGGCCGAGAGCCGCTGCTCGAAGACCGGCAGCTCGTCCGGCGCGATCAGCGAAAACCTGCGGAACAGCGGATGGCCCGGTGGCACGTCGCGGAAGATGTCGACCAGGTTCCGGGCGATCGCCACGCCCATCCGGGCGAGGTCGTCGAGCAGGAACAGCCTGTCGAGGGCAGCGCGGAAGCGCGGTTCGGACGCGAGGTTGCGCCCGGTCAGTTCCGGAACGGTCGGCACGCCGAACAGGAGGTTCTCCGCGATCGTCGCCTGCTCGTTGTAGCGACGCGGATCGAACGGGATCACGAGGTCGGCCATGCCCGCGGCCGCGAAGTGCTGCTGCAGGTGCCGGCGCGCGGCGACGACCCGACGCCCGGGCTCGGAATCGTGGTGCACCAGGCTGTAGGCGCTGAGGCCGAAGCGGTAGAGGTCGTCGCCCATCCCGAGGCGCTGCAGCAGGTCGAGCATCCGCGCGTCGAGGGCGGCGGCGTCCGCGAGGCCCAGGGCGGCGTAGTCGATCCAGGGATCGCTCGCATCCTCGACCGGGTTTCCGGTCCGCCGCGCCTCCGCGCGCCGGCGCCGCGCACGCTCCGGGCTGCCGGCGTCGTCGCGGATCACCGGGCGCCGGCGCAGGCCGTAGGCGAGGTTGTCGCGGATCGTGCCGGGAAACAGAACCGGCTCCGGCCCGGCATAGGCGAGCGCGCGGGCCCGGCGGGCCTGCGGCAGCGTGGCGACGTCCGCGCCGCCGATCCGCACCGTTCCGCCCTGCGGCGCCTGCAGGCCGGCGACGAGCCGCGCGACCACGTGGCCGAGGCCGCCCGCGGGAGCGAGGATCGCGGCCTGCACCGGCATCGGCAGGCTGACGGCCCCGAGCTCGAGCGCCGGGCCGCCGAGGGGATCCTTGAGGCTGACGCCGTCCAGCTCGAGCGGGCCGCCGAGGGGCCGTACCAAACCCTGGCCCTCCGGCTCGGACGGCCGCAGCCGGTGCGGCGCGAAGTGGGCGGCGACGGTCTCGTACTTCACCTCGACGTCAAGGCGCTGCTGGTCCCAGTCGATCAGCTCCTTGAGCGGCGGCGGCAGATCGCGATAGGCGGCCAGCACGGCCACGAGCTGGCCGATGTCGAGCTCGCCGCGCAGCGCGAACAGGCCGCCGATCGCGTAGAAGAGGAAGGGCGTCACCTGCGCGAGCAGGTTGTTCAGGTACTTCACCAGGAACTTGCGCCGGTAGATCCGCAGGCGCAGGTCGTAGAGGCTGAACAGCCGGCCGCCGATCTCGGCACGCTCCCAGCGCCCGGTGTCGTTGACCGTGACCGCCTCGAGCCCGTCCAGCACCTCGCCGACCCGGCCGGCGAAGCTCCGCGACGCGATCTGGCGCTTCCGGCTCAAGCGGATGATCTCGCGGCGCAGGCGCGGGATCACCACGATCTGCACGAGGACGATCGAGCCGGCGACGAGCCCGAGCCACAGGTTCTGCATCAGGATGAAGATCAGCGCGGTCGCCGCCTGCGTGCCGAGGAAGCACGGCACCACGATCGCGTCGCCGATGAAGGCGCCGATCGGCTCGACCTCGTCGCGGATGATGGTCGCCGTCTCCGACGATTTCACCTCGCGCGTCGTGTCCGGGGTGAAGCGGAGCATCAGCGAGAACAGCTCGAAGCGCAGGCGCCGCAGCATGCGCTCGCCGAGCACGCCCTTGCTGAGGTTGATCCAGAACTTGAACGCGCCGTTGATCAGCACGAGGGTCAGGAACAGCCCGGAGAGCCCGAACAGCAGCCCGGTGCGGTCGACCTCGAAGCCGGAGAACAGCACCTCCTGCTCGCCGCCGAGCCAGCCGGGCCAGTGGATGATGAGGTCGAGGAAGTCGACGGTCTCGCGCCCGCCCTTGAACGCCTTGCCGGAGATGGCGTCGTTGACGATGCGCTTGGGCAGGTCGAGCGAGGCGAAGTAGAACGGCAGCGATGCGAGCACGACGGCGCAGATCGCGAACTGGTCGCGCTTCGAATGTCGCCAGATATAGCCGAACAGCGTCGGCTCCAGATCCCGCATCGCCCGTCCCCGGCCCCCGTTCCGGCTCCCATACCCTCTCGCGAGCCCGCGCGTCACACGCATGTCATCGTGCAACGAAAAGGCGAAGCCCGAGCGTGCGCGGACTCACAGCCTCGGGCCTCCGTCACTCCGGAATGCGGTGTCGTCCCACGCGAGGCATTGTCACGGCGGCCCGGCTTGTGCGACCGCAGACCGGCTGCGACGCTGCGCCTGCATGCGCTGCGCGTGCCGGGGCGCGGATGGCGGCGGCGCGAGGGGGCGTTCGAGGATGAGACCGTGATGCGCCCGAGCCGCGTCCTGATCTACAGCCACGACACGTTCGGGCTCGGGCACCTGCGCCGCTCGCGCACCATCGCGAACGCGCTGGCCGGCACCGGCGAGGTCGAGGCGATGATCGTCTCCGGCTCGACGGTGGTCGCCCGCTTCGCCTTCGCCCGCGGCGTCTCCTCCGTGCGCGTGCCCGGCGTCACCAAGCGCGCCGACGGCAGCTATGCCGGGCTCGACCCGCAGGCGTCGCTGCAGGAGACGGTCGCCCGGCGCGCCGACATCGTCCTGCGCACCGCCCGCGACTTCCGGCCGAACCTGGTGATCGTCGATAAGGAGCCGACGGGCTTCCACGGCGAGATGCTTCCGACCCTGGAGCACCTGCGCGCCCGCGGCTGCCGCGTGGTGCTGGGCCTGCGCGACGTCCTCGACGATTCCGACCGCCTCGTGCCGGAATGGGAGCGCAAGGGCGCCTCGGAGGCGATCCGCCGGTTCTACGACGAGATCTGGATCTACGGCCTCGCGCGCATCCACCGGCCGCTGGCGGCGCTTCCCGTGGGTGCGGAATTCTCGGATCGGACGACCTATACCGGCTATCTCCACCGCGCCGCGCCGCGCCCCCGACCGGACCGGGCCGAGCCCGGCGTCGCAGCCGAGCCGTTCATCCTGGTCACCCCCGGCGGCGGTGGCGACGGCGACGGGCTGATCGACTGGGTGATCTCGGCCTACGAGGCCGATCCCGCGATCCCGCTTCCCGCGCTGATCGCCTTCGGACCCTTCCTCGCCTCGAAGAGCCGGGCGGCGTTCCTGGGCCGGATCGCGCGGCTGCCGGGCCGGCTCTCCGCGATCACCTTCGACAGCGAGATCGAGCTCCTGATGGAGAAGGCGTCGGGCGTCGTAGCGATGGGCGGCTACAACACGTTCTGCGAGATCCTGTCCTTCGACAAGCGAGCGCTTCTGGTGCCGCGCACCACGCCGCGGCGCGAGCAGGAGATCCGCGCGGTGGCCGCCGAAGGCCTCGGCCTCGCCCGCACCGTGCTGGAGGCGGACGGGCGCGACCCCATGCGCATGGCGGCGGCGCTCCGGGCCCTGCCGGACCAGGCGCCTCCGTCGCGCGCGCGGATCCCCGACCTGCTCGGCGGCCTCGACCGGATCGCCGAGCGCGTCCGCGTGCTGAACGCTGGCGCACCCGTCCTCGCCCTCGGTGACAGGCCGTGAGCGAGGCGCGCATCGCGATCGTGCTGAAGGGCTATCCGCGATTGTCGGAGACCTTCATCGCGCAGGAGATCCTGGCGCTCGAGGGCCGCGGCCTCGCGCTGGCGATCTGGTCGCTGCGCCGCCCGACCGACGCGAGCCGCCATCCGATGCACGACGCGATCGCGGCGCCGGTGGCCTACCTCCCCGAATACCTGCACGAGGCGCCCCTGCGGGTCCTGCGCGGGCTGGCCTGGGGCCTCCGCCGCCGGCGCTTCGTCGCGCTGGCGCTCCAATTCGCCACGGATTTCCTGCACGACCCAACGGCCTCGCGCATCCGCCGCCTCGGGCAGGCTCTGGTGCTGGCGCGGGAGCTGCCCGAGGCGGTCCGCCACCTGCACGCGCATTTCCTCCACACGCCGGCCAGCGTCGCGCGCTACGCCGCGCTCCTGACGGAGCGAAGCTGGAGCTTTTCCGCGCACGCCAAGGACATCTGGACGACGCCGGACCGCGAGCTGTCCGACAAGCTCTCCGACGCGGCCTGGGGGGTGACCTGCACCCGCGACGGCCTCGGCCGCCTGCGGGCGGTGTCGGCGGGTCGGGCGGCAGCGGAAGCCGGCTCCGTCGCGCTGGCCTATCACGGCCTCGATCTCGCCCGCTTTCCGGCGCCGCCCCTCCGGCCGCCGCGCGACGGCACGGATGCGCAGGATCCGATTCGGATCCTCAGCGTCGGCCGGCTCGTCGCCAAGAAGGGGCACGACGACCTGATCGACGCGCTCGCGGCCCTTCCGCCGGACCTGCATTGGCGCCTCGACCTGATCGGCGGCGGCGAGCTTCGGGAGGACCTGAAAGCCCGCGTCGCGGAGCGCGGGCTCGGCGGCCGCGTCGCCTTCCGGGGCGCCCTGGCCCAACCGGCGGTGATCGCGGCGATGCGGGCGGCCGACCTTTTCGTGCTGCCGACCAAGCCTGCGCCGTCCGGCGACCGCGACGGCCTGCCCAACGTGCTGATGGAGGCCGCCTCGCAGGGGCTGTCGATCCTCGCGACCGCCTTCGCGGGCACGCCGGAATTCGTCACCGACGGCGTCGAGGGATGCCTGGTCGCGCAGAGCGATCCCGCGGCGTTGTCCGCGGCGATCCTGCGGCTCGCCGGCGATCCGGTGCGGCGCCGGAGCTTCGCGGACGCCGCCCGCGCGCGCCTGATGCGGGATTTCTCGCTCGATGCCGGCATCGACCTGATCGGCGGGCGGCTCGCCGCCTCGGCGGGCATCGCGCCGCCGCGTCCCGCATCGGTGCCCGAGCGAGCGGAGGCCTGCGCATGCGGGCGCTGATCGCCGTCACGCATCTCCTCGGCGCCGGTCACTTGGCCCGCGCCGCCGCGATCGGCCGCGCCTTCGCCGCCTCGGGCCATGCGGTGACCCTGGTCTCGGGCGGCGGCCCTGCGCCGATGGTGCGGCTCGACGGCCTGCGCCTCGTGCAACTGCCGCCGCTGCACATCGTCGGCACCGCCTTCGCGCGGCTTCTTGGCGTGGACGGGCATGCGGCCGGCGCCGACCTGCTCGCGGCACGCCGGGCGCTGCTTCGGCAGGCGCTGGCCGAGACGGCTCCGGACGTGGTGATCACCGAGCTGTTCCCGTTCGGCCGCCGAGCGCTCGAAGCCGAATTCCTCGACCTCGTCGAGGCGGCATCCGAGCGGCGCCCGCGACCCCTGATCCTCGCCTCGATCCGCGACGTGCTCGTCGCGCCGGAGAAGCCGCGGAAGATCCGCATCGCGCATGCGCGCGTGGCCGGGATCTACGACGCGGTGCTGGTGCACGGCGACCCCGATCTCGTCGCCCTCGACGCCTCCTGGCCGGTGGACGAGGATCTGCGCGCCAAGCTGCGATACACCGGCTACGTCGACGAGGACGCGGCGCCGATCGAGGATGCGGATGCCCGCGCGGGCGTCCTGGTCTCGGCCGGGTCGAGCGCGGCCGGGCTCGGCCTCTGCCGCGCCGCCGCGGACGCGGCACGGCGGAGGCCGGACCTCGGCTGGCGCATCCTTGCCGGCCACGGCATCGCGCAGGCCGAGATCGATGCCATGCGCGCGAGGCTGGCCGACGGCGTCCTGACGCGGGCGCAGCCGAATTATCGCGCGCTTCTGGCGCGGGCTGCGGTGTCGGTGAGCACCTGCGGCTACAACACCGCGGTGGATCTCCTCGCCACCCGGACGCCCGCCGTGCTGGTGCCGTTCGCGGCAGGCGCCGAGACCGAGCAGAGCCTGCGTGCCCAGCACCTCGCCGCCCGCGGCCTGGCCCGGATCGTGCCCGAGGACGCACTTTCCGCGGCGACGCTGCTCGACGCCATCGCGTCTGCAGCCGGAGCGCCGATCCCGGCAGACCACGGCATCGCGCTCGACGGCGCACGGCGCACGGTCGCCATCGTCGAAACGCTCCTCGCCGCGAAGAAACGGAGCGCCCGTGCGGAGAAGACCCCGCTCGACCGCCTGCGCGCCGTCCTCGACGAGTCCGGCGCGCGCGGCCGCCGCGTGCCGATCTGGTGGCGGGACGACGATGCCGTCGCCGCGACGCCCGCCCTGGACCGCCTGCTCGACCTCTCGGACACCTTCGCGTCCCCGCTGCTCGTCGCGGCGATCCCGGCAGGCATCGAGCCGTCCCTCAGCGAGCGTCTCGCCGACGCGCCACGCGCCAGCCTCGCCGTACACGGACTGGCCCACACCGATCACGCCGCACCCGGCAGCAAACCGTCGGAGTTCGGCGCCGACCGGCCCCTGCCGCTCGCGATCGCGGACGCCGCGGAGGGCCTGCGCGTCGCCCGCGGGCGGCTTCCGGCGGACCGGCTCCTGCCGGTGTTCGTGCCGCCGTGGAACCGCCTCGCCCCCGAAATCGCCGCCGCCCTTCCGGCGCTGGGCTATCGCGGGCTGTCGTCGGTGCCCGGAGCGGCGGTGCCCGGCCTGATGCGGGCCGACGTCGCAATCGACCCGATCGACTGGCGCGGCACGCGCTCGCTCGTCGATCCCGCACGGCTGATCGACACCCTGTGCCGGACCATCGCGGAGAGAAACGATCGGCCGGTCGGGCTGCTTACTCACCACCTCGCCCACGACGAAGCGATCTGGGACTTCCTCGGCGCCCTGTTCGCGATCCTGTTCCGGCATCCGGCGGTGACGCTCTGCGACCCGCGGCATCTGTTCCGGCCGCCGGCGGTGGACGGGGCGGTGCCGGCGTGGTGGACTTGCCCGGCCGACGCGCCTGCGAGGATCGCTTGAGCCCGCTCCTGTCCATCCAGAACCTGCAGGTCGATTTTGGCGGACACGGTGCGCCGTTCCGCGCCCTGCACGGCCTGTCGCTCGACGTGATGCGCGGGCGGACCCTGGCGCTCGTCGGCGAATCCGGTTCGGGCAAGTCGGTGACCGCGCAGGCGATCCTGCGCATCCTGCCCCGGGTGGCCACGATCAGCGCCGGCCGCATCCTGTTCGACACCGGCCGCGGGGCAACCGACATCGCCGCGCTGCCCCCCGACGGCCCGGCGATGCGCGCGATCCGCGGCGCCGGCATCGCGATGATCTTCCAGGAGCCGATGACCTGCCTGTCGCCGCTCCACACCATCGGCGACCAGGTCGGCGAGGCGCTGCGCATCCACGGCAACGCCACCCGGGCCGAGGCCGACGCGCAGGCCAGGGACGCCTTCGCCCGCGTCGGCTTCCCCGATCCGGCGCGGGCGCTGCACACCTATCCGTTCGAGCTCTCCGGTGGCCTGCGCCAGCGGGCGATGATCGCGATGGCGCTGATCCTCAAGCCCGCCCTGCTCGTCGCCGACGAGCCGACGACGGCCCTCGACGTGACGACCCAGGCCCAGATCCTCGCGCTGCTGACCCGGCTGCAGGACGAGACCGGCATGGCGATCCTGCTGATCACCCACGACCTCGGCGTCGTCGCCAACGTCGCCCACGACGTGGCGGTGCTCTATCGCGGCCGCCTCGTCGAGTCCGGCCCGCGCGGCGCGGTCATGCGCGACCCCGGCCACCCCTACCTCAAGGCGCTGCTCCACGCCGTGCCGCGCTTCGACATGGCGCCGGGCGAGCGCTTGACGCCGATCCGCCCGGCCAAGGCGGTGATCCCGCCGGCACGCAGGCCGGCGGCGATCGACGGGCCGATCCTGCGCATCGAAGGGGTCTCGAAGGTCTTCACCCTGCGCTCGGGGCGGTTCGGCGGGCCGCCGCGGGTCGTGCGGGCGGTCTCCGACGTGTCGCTCGACCTCGTGCCCGGCAGGACGCTCGGGCTCGTCGGCGAATCCGGATCGGGCAAGACCACCGTTTCGAAGATGGTGATGCGCGCGCTCGCCCCCGATGCCGGCCGCGTGCTGTTCGACGACGGCACCGGCCCGCGCGACGTCCACGCCCTCGCCGGCGCCGACCTGTTCGCCTACCGCCGCGCCGTGCAGTTCGTGTTCCAGGACCCCTACGCCTCGCTCGATCCGCGGATGACCGTGCGCCAGATCCTCACCGAGCCGATGGAGATCCACGGGATCGGCGGGCGCGAGCGCCGGGCGCGGGCCGAGGCGCTGATGGCGATGGTCGGCCTCGAAGCCGGCGCGCTCGGGCGCTATCCGCACGCCTTCTCCGGCGGCCAGCGCCAGCGCATCGGCATCGCCCGGGCGCTCGCCCTCGATCCGAAGGTGCTGGTGCTCGACGAGCCCGTCTCGGCGCTCGACGTCTCGGTGCAGGCCCAGATCCTGAACCTGCTGAAGGACTTGCAGGCCGCGCTCGGCCTGACCTACCTCATCGTCTCTCACAACCTCGCGGTGATCGACTACATGGCGGATACCATCGCGGTGATGTGCCGGGGGCGAATCGTGGGGCAGGCCCCGAAGGCCGCCCTGTTCCGCAACCCGGTCCATCCCTATACCCGCGCGCTGCTCGCCGCGGTGCCCGACCCGAGCCTCGACCACCCGCTCGATTTCTCGGCGGTCACCGGCGACCATTCCGACCCGGGGTGCTGGCCGGAGCCCTACCGGCTGGCGCCCGACGAGGCCGGCCATATGGTCGAGATCGAGCCGGGCTACCACGTCCGCCACGGCGCAGCCGATGCGCGGCGGGCCGCATGAGCACGCCCCGCCCCTCCCGCACGCTGGAACGGCTCCGCCGCCGCGTGCTGGCGCCGTTCTTCGACCGGCTCGGCTACGACCTCGTGCCCGCCGCCCCCGACTGGTCGCACCGCCCGACCTCGCCGCGCGAGGTCAACCAGTTGCTCGGCTCCGCGGCCGACAGCCTGCAGCGCGACCTCGCCGCGTCGGGCATCGCGACCGGCCTCGACGTGCCCGCGGCGGTGCGGCGGTTCTGGACGCTGATCCCGACGGCGCCGGTGCGCCAGCGCCGCGGCGGCAGCGGATTCAACGGGGCGCTCCAGCTCTACGTGGCGATGCGCGCGCTGGCGCCGGCCACGGTCATCGAGTCCGGGGTCTTCCGCGGGCTCACCACCTGGGTGATCCGGCAGGCCTGCCCGGACGCGACGATCCATTGCCACGACCCGGACCTGTCGAACCTGCATTATTGCGACCCGAGAGCGCATTACAGCACCGCCGACTGGTCGACGGCCGACTGGTCGCAGCTCGATGCGGCGACGACGGTCGCGTTCTTCGACGACCACGTCTCGCAGGGGCGGCGGGTGATCGAGGCGAGGCGCCTGGGCCTCACCCGCCTTCTGTTCGACGACGACGCCGCCGGCCATCGCATCCATGCCCATGGCGGCCCGGCGCATCCCACCATCGCGATGATCGAGACCTTGCGTGACGAGGCTGGGCGCGACGAGGCTCGGCGCGACCGGGCCGAGCCGATCCGCTGGCAGCGCAACGGCCGCAGCTTCGAGCAGCCGGCCGACGACCCGCTCGCCCGCGAGGCCGCAGCCGGCATCGCCCGCGCGCACGCCTTCGACGACCTGCACCGCGCCACCGGCTACTCGCCGGCCCGGCTGACCTACGTGGCGCTGCATCCGCCGAAGCGAGGAATAGCCGCTTGATCGGGCTTCGGAACGACGAAAGCGCGGGCTCCCCCTCCCCCCCTGCTGCGCAAGGTACCCTTTCCCGCAAGGGGGGGAGGGAGACGCGCGCCGAGGCGGCGCGCACATCGGATGCCGGGATTTCGCGCCGTGCATTGTTGATCGGCGTCGCGACTGCCTCGACGGTTTTCGCCGCTCCGCGTTTCGCCCGCGCGGATACCCCTCGGACAGGGCCGCCCGAAACCCCGCTCGTCGTCGATCCCGCCGCCGCCGCGCGCAAGCTCGGCACCAGCGGCGGGACGATCCGCACCCTGATCGCCAAGGCGCGGGACGTGCGCTACCTCTCGGTCTACGGCTACACACGCCTCGTCGGCTACGATGCGGACCTCGTGTTGAAGCCCGACGTGCTGGCGGCCGTCGCGGTCGAGGGCGGGCGCTTCACCTTCACCCTGCGCAAGGGCCATCGCTGGTCCGACGGCGAGCCCTTCACCACGGAGGATTTCCGCTACTACTGGGAAGACGTCGCCAACGACAGGGATCTGAGCCCCGGCGGCCCGCCCGATTTCCTGCTGGTCGACGGCAAGCCGCCGACCGTCGAGATCGTCGATCCGGTCACCGTGCGCTTCACCTGGGATCGGCCGAACCCGCGCTTCCTGCCGGCCCTCGCCGCGCCGCGCGACCCGCTGATCTACCGCCCGGCGCATTACCTGAAGCCGGTCCATCCGCGATACGTCGGGCGCGAGAAGGCTGAGGCCGCGGCCAAGGCGCAGAAGCTCCGCGGCTGGGCGGCGCTGCACAACCGGATGGACGACAACTACGAGCTGAACAATCCCGACGCCCCGACCCTGCAGGGGTGGCGGCCCCGCACCCGCGCGCCGGCGACGCGCTTCGTGTTCGAGCGCAACCCCTACTACCACCGCGTCGACACGGCCGGCACGCAGCTCCCCTATCTCGACCGCATCGTCATGGACGTCGCCTCGAGCGGGCTGCTCGTCGCCAAGACCAATGCCGGCGAGGCCGACTTGATGTTCCGCGGCCTGACGATGGCCGACATCCCGAGCCTCAAGGAGGGCGAGCGCGCGCACGGCTACCGCACCAACCTGTGGCCGCTCGCGCGCGGCTCCGAGATCGCGCTCTACCCGAACCTGACGACCCTCGATCCCGGCTGGCGCGCCCTCAACCGCGACGTGCGCTGGCGCCACGCGCTGTCGCTCGCCATCGATCGCCGCACCCTCAACAACACCCTGCTGTTCGGCCTCGGCACCGAGGGCAACGACACGCTGATCCCCGAGAGCCCGCTCTACGCGCCCGAGATGCGCACGCTGCATGCGGGCTACGAACCGGCGGCGGCCGAAAGACTGCTCGACGCCGCCGGCCTCGACAGGCGCGACCCCTCCGGCATCCGCCTGATGCCGGACGGCCGGCTGCTCGAGCTCGTCGTCGAGAGCGACGGCGAGGTCTCCATGGTGCTCGACGGGCTGCTGCTGATCGGCGAGTTCTGGCGCGAGGTCGGGATCAAGCTCGTGGTCAAGCCGCAGGAACGCACGAACCTGCGCCGTCGCTCGGTGGCCGGGATGACGGTGATGGTGGCGGCGCAGGGGCTCGACCTCGCAGTGCCGACGGCGATCATGCCGCCGACCGAGCTGAGCCCGGCGCAGAGCGACCATTATTCCTGGCCGCGCTGGAGCCTTCACGTCGAGACGCACGGGGCGAGTGGCGAGGCGTGCGACGTCGAGGCCGTCCACCGCCTAATCGACCTCGACCGCCAGTGGCGCGACACCGACGACGCAGGCAGGCAGGCGGCGATCTGGCGCGAGATGCTGATGAACCACGCCGAGAACACCTGGGTCATCGGCACGGTCGGGGGCGCGCTGCAGCCGGTGGTCGCATCGAGCCACCTCGCAAACCTGCCGGCCAAGGCGCTGTACGCCTTCGAGCCGACGGCGATGATCGGCGTCCAGCGCCTCGACGAGGTGTTCTGGGACCGCCCGGCCGAACGCCAGGCCCAGCTATGACGATCGCCGTGCTGCGCCGCGTCCTCACCATGGCGGTGACGCTGCTGGTGATCTCCGCCCTCGTCTTCGCGATCATCAAGCTGCCGCCGGGCGACTTCCTGACGAACCGGATCATGGAGCTGCGCTCCATGGGCGAGGCGGTGTCCGTCGCCAAGGCCGAGCTGCTGATCCGGCAATACGGCCTCGACCGGCCGGTCTACGAGCAGTACCTGATCTGGATCGGGCTGATGCCCGGCCCGGCGGGCTTCTCCGGGCTGCTGCAGGGCGATTGGGGCTGGTCGTTCGAGTACGATCGCCCCGTTTCCGAGGTGGTGGGCGATGCGCTCTGGCTGACGCTGGTGGTCAACCTCGCGGCCCTGGTCTTCGTCCATTTGGTCGCGATCCCGATCGCGATCTACTCGGCGACGCATCGCCATACCGCGGGCGACGCGGTCGTCACCGTGCTTGGCTATGTCGGCCTCGCCGTGCCCGGGTTCCTGCTGGCACTGATCCTGCTGTTCTACGCCAACATCTGGTTCGGCCTGTCGATCGGCGGCCTCTACGACGCATCCTTCACCGGCAAGCCCTGGGACTGGCCGAAGGTCCAGTCGCTGCTGGCCCACCTCGCGGTGCCGACGCTCGTGATCGGGCTCGGCGGCACGGCGGCGATGATCCGGCGGATGCGGGCGAACCTGCTCGACGAGCTCGCGAAGCCCTACACCGTGACCGCGCGGGCCAAGGGCCTGCCGCCGCTGCGGGCGCTGCTCAAGTATCCGTTCCGGATGTCGCTGAACCCGTTCGTCGCCGACATCGGCAACCTGCTGCCGCACCTCGTCTCCGGATCGGTGCTCGTCTCGCTGGTGCTGAGCCTGCCGACCGTCGGCCCGCTGCTGCTCGACGCGCTGAAGAGCCAGGACCAGTTCATGGCCGGCTTCATCCTGATGTTCGTCGCGCTGCTGACGCTCGTCGGCATGCTGATCTCGGACCTCATCCTGGTCTGGCTCGATCCGCGCATCCGCATGGGGGCACGCTGATGGTGCCCGAGACGGCACCCGTGGCACCTCACTTCGTCGACCCGGCGCCGTTCGATCCGGAGGCCGGCGGCGGACGTGATTCCGGCACGGCCTACGCCTCGGCTTGGCGGCTGATCTTCCGGAAGTTCCTCGGCCACCGCATCGCCGTCGCCTCGGCGCTCGTGCTCCTGGCGCTCTACGCCGCCGTGCCCTTCGTCGAGTTCCTGGCCCCCTACGAGCAGGCGAGGCGCAACGGCGACTACCTGTTCGCGCCGCCGCAAGCGGTGCACCTGTTCCACGAGGGGCGGTTCGTCGGGCCGTTCGTCTATCCGTACCGGGCCGAGCTCGACATGGAGACCTTCCGCCGCGGCTACGTCACCGACGCCGCCACGCCGCAGCCGCTGCGCTTCTTCTGCCGCGGCGACGCCTACACCCATCTCGGGCTCAGCCGGGGCGACCGGCACCTCGTCTGCCCGTCCGAGGGCGGGACGCTCTATCTGCTGGGCACCGACCGGCTCGGCCGCGACCTGCTCTCGCGCATGATCTACGGCGCGCGGGTCTCGCTGGTGATCGGCCTCGTCGGCGTCGCGATCTCGTTCGCGCTCGGGCTCCTGCTCGGCGGCATCGCCGGCTACTTCGGCGGCTTCGTCGACGCGGCGGTGCAGCGGCTGATCGAGGTGGTGCGCTCGCTGCCCGAGCTCCCGCTCTGGCTCGCCCTGTCGGCGGCGCTGCCGCCGAGCTGGAGCCCGCTCTGGGTGTTCTTCGGCATCACCATCATCCTCGGGCTGCTCGATTGGCCGGGCCTCGCGCGCGCCGTGCGCGGCAAGCTGCTGGCGCTGCGCGAGGAGGATTTCGTGCAGGCGGCGGAGCTGATGGGCGCCTCGCCCGCCCGCGTCATCGGCCGGCACCTGATCCCGAACTTCATGAGCCACTTGATCGCCTCGGCGACGCTCTCGATCCCGACGATGATCCTGGGCGAGACCGCCTTGTCGTTCCTCGGCCTCGGCCTTCGGCCGCCGGTGACGAGCTGGGGCGTGCTGCTCAACGACGCCCAGAACCTCTCGGCGGTGCAGCTCTACCCCTGGCTGCTGCTGCCGGTGGTGCCCGTGCTGGTGACGGTGCTGGCGTTCAACTTCCTGGGCGACGGGCTTCGGGACGCCGCCGACCCGTATCATTGAGGCACGCCTCGGCAGGGCTCGCCCCGGGCCGCGCCGTGCCGCATAAGGCGGCGAGATCGCTCCCGAGGACCGCCCCGTGACCGTCACCCAGATCACCCATCACGACCTCGACGGCTACGGCGCCGTGGCGATCGTCGGCAACCACGTCGACGTCGCGCGGATCGTCCACGTGCCCCGCTACTCCGATGTCGGCCCGGTGGTCGAGGAGGAGCTGAAGCGCCTGTCGAAGGCGGAAGCCTCCGAGACGCTGATCATGACCGATCTCGGGCTCGAGCCGGTGGCGGTGAAGTTCCTCAAGAGCTTCGTCGCGATGAACCGCAAGCGGGGCGAGGATGCCCGCCACCGCCTGATCGTCCTCGACCATCACGCCTCGTCGATCGACCAGCTGCGCCAGCACGGGGTCGAGCCGGTGGACGAGGCGGCCTCGCCGAAGCGCTTCGAGCTGGACGACCCGGACGTCGTCGTCCTGATCGACGAGACCTGCTGCGCCACGCGGATGGCGCACGCCAACCGCAGCCTCTACGCGACGCGCGACGGCGAGGATCTCACCGCCCTGGTCGAGGCCGTGGACGCCCTCGACCTGTGGAAGAAGGAGCGCCCGACCTTCGCCGGCGGGCTATTGCTCGACGAGGTGTTCTGGGACAACGTCGGCAACCTCGTGCCGGTCGGCCACCCCTGGCACGACCGCTTCGTCGTGGCGCTGCTCCGCGCGGTCTCGGGGCTGATCGACGAAGGCCTGGCGCCCGCCGAGATCGAGACCCGGGTCGCCGCGCTGCGCCGGCAGGTCCTCGATCGGCTCCTCGATGGGGAGGCCGACGACGACCGCAACCTGACCACGCGGATGCGGATCGCCCGCGTGCTCGCGCGCTCGGACGTGCTGTTCCGCCCCCTCTCGGACGGGACCCTGCTCTCGTTCGGCCTCGATTCGGGCACCTTCCAGCGCGTCTCGGACCTGATCATGGATCGCGGCGGCGCCAAGCGGGTGTGCAACGTCCAGCGCACGGGCTCCCTGTCGTTCCGCTCGAACGACGAGACCGCCCTGGATGCCGCACGCAAGTTCCGCGGCGGCGGCCACAAGGACGCCGCCGGCGGCAAGCTGCCCGCCGGCTCGGCCTTCTCGCTCGCCGACGCGATCGCCCAGGTCGAGCCGATTCTCAATCCGCCGCCGCCGGATCGCTCGGGCAGCCCCTTCGCCGCGCTGAAGGATTGGAAAGGGTAGTCCGTCTCGAAAAGCCGCAGGATGATCGCATAGATTGTGCAATCGCTCCGTGCTGGCTAAGATATTGCCCGACCGAGATACTGCGTCAGATCTGTGCCTACGCCTGACCGAATTCGTGCTGGGATTTGACCAGCGTCGTCAACCGGAGTCGAAAAGCCCATGTCCGTTCGGCAAGGCTCGCAGCGGCGAGCGCCGAGGAAGCCCGCAATCGTCCCGGAGGCGTCCGCGGACTCGCAGCGCCTCGACAACCAGCTTTGCTTCGCCGTCTACGCCGCGGCGCATGCCTTCGGCCGCGCCTATCGCACGCTGCTGGGCCAGCACGACCTCACCTACCCGCAATACCTCGTGCTTCTCGTCCTGTGGGAGGAGGAAGGGTTGTCGGTGAAGGAGATCGGGACGCGGCTGTTCCTCGATTCCGGGACGCTCACGCCGTTGCTGAAGCGGCTCGAGGCGTCGGGCCGGGTCCGGCGCGCCCGCGACCGTGCGGACGAGCGCCAGGTCAGCATCTTCCTGACCGACTCCGGCCGGGCCCTGCGCAAGCCGCTGGCCTGCATTCCCAATCAGGCCGGCGGCATGACCGGCCTCGACGTCGAGGGGCGCCGCGCCCTGCTCGACCATCTCGTCACCCTCCGCACCGGCCTGCACGACGGCACCGACGCCTGATCGGGCCGGCAATGTCGACTCCTGCGAAACTCGGCGACCGCAAAGAAAAAAAGCCGTCCCCGCGCGAGCGGGAACGGCCCTCGGCCTGACCTGAATGGCCGGGTCGTCGATCGCTCAGGTCTTGGACTTGAGGTAGGCGATGATGTCCTCGACCTTCTTCTCGTCCTTGATGCCCGGGAAGACCATCTTGGTGCCGGGGACCTTCTTCTTCGGGTCGACCAGCCACTCCTTGAGATTCGCCTCGTCCCAGGTGATGCCCGAGTTCTTCAGCGCCGCGGAGAAGGCGTAGCCGTCGCGGCCCTCGCCGGCCTTCTCGCCGACGATGCCCTTGAGGTTCGGGCCGACGCCGTTCTTCTCGAAGTTGTGGCAGGACTTGCAGGGTGCGAACGCCTTCTCGCCGGCGGCCGCATCGCCTTCCGCCTGGGCGGCGATCGGCAAGAGCAGGGCAAGGGCGGCGCCGAGGATGACATGACGCATCGGGATTTCCTCCATTATGACGGCTATGGCCGTCAGGCTTATGGCAGAGCTTGGTCGATTGGAACAGGTCGAAGGTGCAAACGCCGTTCACGCCGATGTGCCGGTGCGACCAAACGTTGCAGTAGCCTCTCAGTCGCCTTTGAGCCGCCCCTTCGCCCGACGGTGCGGACCCGCCGGGAGTGCGATAGACTGATCTCCAAACGGTCCCCGCACCGCCGCGGAACCCGTCTAGGCCCACGCTCCTGAGCGGCGGCTGAAGGGCCTGACGCGGTGACGATCGGATCGACGAAATCCGGAGGTTTCGCCATGTCCATCCGCTTCCCCGAGCCCGATGCCGGCGTCGTCGCCCGCCGCGACGCGATCGTCGCCGGCCTGCGGCCGCTGGTCGGCCCCGAGGCCCTGGTGACCACGGAGGACGAGCGCCGCGCCTTCGAGACCGACGGGCTCACCGCCTACCGCAAGATGCCGCTGGCGGTGGTCCTGCCTTCGACCACCGCCGAGGTCTCCGCGGTGATGGCCTATTGCCACGCCCACGGCGTCCGCGTGGTGCCGCGCGGCGCCGGCACGTCGCTGGCCGGCGGCGCCATCGCGCAGGAGGATGCGATCATCCTCGGCGTGGGGAAGATGACCCAGGTGCTCGCCCTCGATTTCGAGAACCGCATCGCCCGCGTCCAGAGCGGGATCACCAACCTGGCGATCTCGGGCGCGGTCGGCCACGAGGGCTTCTTCTACGCGCCCGACCCGTCGAGCCAGCTTGCCTGCACCATCGCCGGCAACATCGCGATGAATTCCGGCGGGGCGCACTGCCTCAAGTACGGCGTCACCACCAACAACCTGATGGGCGTGACGCTGGTGATGAACGACGGCACCGTGGTCGAGATCGGCGGCGACCATCTCGATGCCGGCGGCTACGACCTGCTCGGGCTGATCTGCGGCTCGGAGGGGCAGCTCGGCATCGTCACCGAGGCGACCGTCCGGATCCTGCGCGCGGCCGAGGGCGCGCGCCCGGCGCTCGTCGGCTTCTCGTCGGTCGAGGATGCCGGCGCCTGCACCGCGGCGATCATCGCCGCCGGCATCATCCCGGTTGCGATCGAGTACATGGACCGCGAGGCGATCCTGATCACCGAGGATTTCGCGCAGGCCGGCTACCCGCGCGACGCCGAGGCGATGCTGATCATCGAGGTCGAGGGCTCGGACACCGAGTGCGAGGCGATGCTCGCCCGCATCGCGGCGATCGCGCAGGATTTCCGCCCGACGAGCATCCGGGTCTCGAAGTCGGAGGCCGAATCCGCCGCGATCTGGAAGGGCCGCAAGTCGGCCTTCGGCGCCACGGGGCGCATCTCCGACTACATCTGCATGGACGGCACGATCCCGACCGGGCAGCTCTCCGTGGTGCTGGAGCGCATTGGCGCGATCTGCAAGGCGCAGGGGCTTCGCGTCGCCAACGTGTTCCATGCCGGCGACGGCAACCTGCACCCGCTGATCCTGTTCGACATCAACAAGCCCGGCGAGCTGCAGAAGGCCGAGACCGCGGGCGACGAGATCCTCAAGCTCTGCGTCGAGGTCGGCGGATGCCTGACCGGCGAGCACGGCGTCGGCATCGAGAAGCGCGAGCTGATGCGCTTTCAGTACACGCAGGCCGACCTGGAGCAGCAGATGCGGGTGCGCAACGTCTTCGACCCGCACTGGCTGATGAACCCGGCGAAGGTCTTCCCGCTCGAAGGGCGGGTCGCCGCCTGAGAGCAGGACCCGCCGGACCCGCGTTGACACCCATCGGACTTGCCGACATCCCTCCTGCGATGTTCCGGACCGACGTTTCGACAGCCACCGCCCGCCAGGAACGCCGCCTCGGCCGACGTCCGGATCGCGACCGGACCGTGCCGAGACCGACCCGGTGACGATCGGCATCGAGGACCCGAAGTTCCGCTTCCTCGCCGAGGGCGGCGAGACCGGCCGCGAGATCCTGATGAAGGATTGGTCCGGCTCGGTGCTCGGCCCGCTGGCGGAATGGCCGGTGGCGCTCCGCACCACGCTCGCAACGATGCTCGCCTGCCCGGTGCCGATGTTCCTGGCCTGGGGGCCGGACCTCGTCAGCTTCTTCAACGACGCCTATCGCGAGGTGCTGGGCGATCGCGTCTCCCGTGCGCTCGGCGTGCGGTTTCCGGAGCTGTGGGCGGACCTGTGGCCGGAGATCGGGCCGCTCTGCGCCCGGGCGCTCGCGGGCGAAGGCGTGTCGGTGCGCGACCTGCCGCTGACGATGCACCGCCGCGGGCAGCCCGAGCGGACCTGGTGGACCTTCTCGTACTCGCCGGTCCACGACGACGACGGCGCGGTCGCAGGCATGATCTGCATCACGCGGGAGACCACGGCGCAGATCCTGGCGGAAAAGGACCGCGAGGACAGCCGCAGCCGGCTCGACCTCGCGCTCTCGGCCGGCGACGGCATCGGCACCTGGGACTGGGACGTCGCGGCCGACCGCGTCACCGCGGATGCCCGCTTCGCCCGCCTCTACGGCGTCGATCCCGACCGGGCCGTTGCCGGCGCGCCGATCGCCGAGTTCTTCGGCGGCATCCATCCCGACGACCTGCCCGCCGTGCAGGAGCGGATCGCGGCGGCGATGCGGACGGGCGGCGACTTCGCGGCCGAGTACCGGCTCGTCCAGCCGGACGGCGTGCGCTGGGTCGCGGCGCAAGGGCAGTGCGTGCTCGATGCGGACGGCCGCTCCGTTCAGTTCCCGGGCGTGACCTTCGACATCACCGAGCGTCGCGACGCCGAGGACGCGGTCCGCGCGGCTGCGCGCGAGCTTCGCCTGGTGGCCGACGCGCTCCCGAGCCTGATCGCCTTCATCGATCCGACGCTGACCTACCGCTTCGCGAACGCCGCCTACGAGACGTGGTTCTCGCGCCCGCTTTCCGAAGTGATCGGCCGTACCGTCCGCGACCTCGTGGACGAGGACGGCTTCGCGCGGCGTGAGCCGGCCTTCGCCGCGGCGCTCGGCGGGGAGGATGTCCGCTTCGAGATGGAGTGGCCGCATCCCGACGGGCGCGAGCGCGTCGCGGACATCCGCTACATCCCGCGGCGGGATGGCGACGGCGCCGTCGACGGCTTCTACGCCTTCGTGCAGGACATCACCGACCGGACGCGGATCGAGGCCGCGCTGACGCGGGAGGTCGAATCCCGCACCCGCGAGCGCAACCGGCTCTGGGAGACCACGACCGACCTGATGGGCACGGCCGGGCTCGACGGCTACCTCAAGGCGGTCAACCCGGCCTGGACGCGGGTGCTCGGCTGGAGCCGCGAGGAACTCCTCGGCGAGCCGTTCGCCACGATCATCGACACCGCCGACCATGCCGAGACCGCCGAGGTCGTCGCGCAGCTCGCCCGCGGCGAGACCGTCGACGGCTTCGTCGACCACGTCATCCGGAAGGACGGCGAACGCCTCACCATCTCCTGGAACGCGGTGCCGGAAGGCGACCTGTTCTACATCGTCGGCCGCGACATCACCGAGCAGCGTGCGGTCGAGGAGCTGCTGCGCCAGGCGCAGAAGATGGAGGCGGTCGGCCAGCTCACCGGCGGCATCGCCCACGACTTCAACAACCTGCTCACCGGCATCGTCGGCTCGCTCGACCTGATGCAGACCCGGATCAAGCAGGGCCGGACCGAGCAGATCGAGAAGTACGCCACCGCGGCTTTGTCCTCGGCCAACCGCGCCGCCGCGTTGACCCACCGCCTGCTGGCCTTCGCCCGCCGCCAGCCGCTGGAGCCGAAGCCCACCGACGCCAACGGCCTGATCGCCGGCATGGAGGACATGCTGCGCCGGACGCTGACGGAGCAGGTCAACCTGGAGATCGTCACCGCCGGCGGCCTGTGGCTCACGCTCTGCGACCCGCACCAGCTCGAGAACGCGCTGCTCAACCTCGCGATCAACGCCCGCGACGCGATGCCGGACGGCGGCCGCCTCGTGATCGAGACCTGCAACACCCACCTCGATCGGGCCTACGCGCGGCTGCATCCGGAGGTGGAACCGGGCCAGTACATCTGCGTCTGCGTAACCGATACCGGCACCGGCATGAGCGCGGACGTGGCCGCCAAGGCCTTCGACCCGTTCTTCACCACGAAGCCGCTGGGCCAGGGCACCGGCCTCGGCCTGTCGATGATCTACGGCTTCGCCAAGCAGTCGGAGGGGCACGCCAAGATCTACTCGGAGCTGGGATCGGGCACGACGATCAAGATCTACCTGCCGCGCTACCGCGGCGAGGCGGCGGCCGAGGGCACCGGTCCTGGGATCGCCACGGCCCTGCGCGCCGAGCGCGGCGAGACGGTGCTCGTCGTCGAGGACGACCCGGTGGTGCGCGACCTCATCGTCGAGGTGCTGGGCGAGCTCGGCTACCACGCCCTCGAGGCCGCCGACGGGCCGGCCGGCCTGCGCATCGCGGAATCGCGCGCGCGGATCGACCTGATGGTCAGCGACGTCGGCCTGCCCGGCCTCAACGGGCGCCAGCTCGCCGACCGCGCCCGGCTGGTGCGGCCCGGGCTGAAGATCCTCTTCATCACCGGTTATGCCGAGAACGCGATCTTCGGCAACGGCGGCCTCGACCCGGGCATGCAGATGATCACCAAGCCGTTCCCGGTCGAGGTGCTGGCCAGCCGCATCCGCGAGATCATCGAGGGATAGGGCGACGCCGCGTCCCGGGCTCGCCTATTCGGCGGCCGAGAGGTTGAGGGCGAGCGACCGGGCGGCCCGCGTGCGGCCGCCGGGGCGATGCTCGGCCCCGGCGGAAAGCCCGCGTCGGCCGTCGTTGATCGCCGCGTGAACCCCGTCCACCGCCAGGATCAGGGCGCTGACCGTGCGCGCGTCGATCGAGCGCTCGCGGGCGTAGCGCACCACGTCGGCGACGAGATCGTCCACCTCGATCGCCAGGGCGTCGAGCTCGGCCATCGTCGGCGCGGCGCGGACCTCGCGCATCACGTCGAGCAGGCGGTCGAGCACGATGTCGACCCGCTCGCGCCGCTTGCGGGCGAGGCGCTGGCCGAGCCAGGCGACGGCGGAGCCGATCGTGCCGCCGAAGAAGGCGAGCAGGTAGATGTAGTCCTCGTAGCGGTCGAGGAACGTCTGCTGCTCGCGCTCGAAGTAGTCCACCGCACCGGGGTGGTTGGGCAGGCGCGCCGAGGTGGCGGCGACCGTGGTGTCGAAGTCGGGCGCCTTCATCAGCCTGACGATCGGCGCGGCCGCCGCGAGGCGCGAGCGCCACTCGAACAGGTGCTGCGTCGCGGAGGCGACGGCAACCCGGCTCACGGTGCCCCGCGCCATCAGGCGATACGAGGCGCCGACGGTCTTGACCTCCTCGGCCGGACGCTTCGGGCGCCCGCCGAAGGTTCCGGCCGGGATCGTGACGCATTGCAGCTCGGGATAGCGCTGGAGGATCGCGTCGCCGTCGGGCACCGAGACGAGGCCGACCTTCTTGTCGGGAAGGCCGATCTCGACGGCGTGGACCATGGCGCCCGCGGCCTTCGAGGTCGGGCTGGCGATGATCGCCACCGCCTCGACCCGCTTCTCGGCGATCGCGGCGGTAACCTCGGACGGCTTGAGCGGAACCAGCACGACCTGCCCCGGCGGGGCTTCCTCGCCGTCCGGGATGTCGGCGGCGGCGGGGACGAAGTCGTAGAAGGTCAGCAGGTTGGTGATGAACGGGATGTCGGCGCTGTGGCGCACGACGATGCCGAGGCGCCGGCGTGCAAGGTCGGGAAAATCATCGATCTCGCCGGCCTCCGAGGCGGCGACGATCAGGGCCTCGTCGTGCAGGATGGCGAGCGTCAGGCCGTTCTCGGGCAGCAGCACGTCCGGCCGCACCACCGCGAGGTCGGCCTTGTTGGCCTGGAGCGCGGCCGCGCTGTCGCGCACGTCGGCGTAGCGCACCACCTTCAGGCGTACGTCCTCGCGGGCGCGGGACAGGGCGTTGGCGTAGGCCTCCATCAGCGCGGCCTCGGGGCCGTCCTGTGGCCCGACCGCTACGGTCAGCGTGGTCGGACGGGACAGGTAGACCACCGCCGCCGCGGTGGCGGCGAGCCCGAGAGCGAGCAGCACGAGGAGCCACTCGCGTCTCAACAGGATGGCCGATGCTGCGGGGAGGAGACCATGACCGATCCTGCCGCGTTGCCTGGGTTCCATGGCTGATCCATGAAACCGAAACCTGTCCGGATCGTGAAGAACCCGTGAAACGCGCAACCGTTGCAGACTCCGGTGCGGCCCGCGCTGCAAGGCCCGCGCCGCCCGTCACGGCCGCCTATCTCGAGCGGGCGGCGTTGCACTACCTCGAGCGCTACAGCGCCTCGGTGGAGATGCTGCGCCGGACGCTGCGGCGGCGGGTCGAGAAGCGCGCCCGGGCCCGCGGCGAGGAGGCGAGCGCCTTCTTCGAGATGATCGAGGCGACGGTGGCGCGGGCGGTCTCCGCCGGGCTGGTCGACGACGCGCGCTTCGCGACCGCGCGGCTCGCGACGTTGCGCCGGCGCGGCACCTCTTCCCGCGGCGCCTCGGCCAAGCTGTCGGCCAAGGGCCTGTCGCGCGATACGGTCGAGACTGCGATGGAGGCCGAGCGCGAGGCCGTGCCCGAGGCGGATTCGGCGGCGATCGAGGAGAAGGCCGCCTTCGCCTACGCCAAGCGGCGGCGGCTCGGGCCGTTCCGCCGCCCGGACATCCGCGCTCTCCACCGCGACCGGGATCTGGCGGCGCTGGCGCGGGCCGGCTTCGGCTACGATCTCGCGCGCCGCACCGTCGACGCCGAGGAGGTGCCCGACGGGACCTGAGCCTGGAACTCGCCGGAGCCTGCGCCACTTGGCCGGTCATCGACGGTGACGTCGCGCACGGTCGTGCGCGCCACCGCGAACCCTGGAGAGCTTCGATGATCAACCGCAAGGCGCACGCTGTCTGGCAGGGCAATGGCAAGGACGGCAAGGGCACGATCACGACCCAGTCCGGCGTGCTCTCGCAGCAGCCCTACGGCTTCAACACGCGCTTCGAGGACAAGCCCGGGACCAATCCGGAAGAGCTGATCGCGGCGGCGCATTCCGGCTGCTTCACCATGGCGCTGGCGTTCCAGCTGCAGGAAGCCGGGCTGGCCGCGACCGAGATGACCACCGAGGCGGTCGTGACGCTCGAGAAGGACGGTGCCGGCTTCAAGGTGACGAAGTCCGCGCTGACGCTGACCGCGGCGATCCCGGGCATCGACCAGGCCAAGTTCGACGCGCTGGCGCATGCCGCCAAGATCGGCTGCCCAATCTCGAAGGTTCTGGAATGCGAGATCACCCTGAAGGCCACCCTCAAGCAGGGCTGATCGGTCTTCGGAGCCGCGCCCCGCGAAAGGCAGGCGGGGTGCGGCATCGCCGCCCGGGGGCAACGCCGGCCGACGCCTTGTATTCACGCTCCCCGGGTTCATTGTTTGTTCGATGGATGAAACGCTCGCCAAGAAACTGCGCATCCTCGCCGATGCCGCCAAGTACGACGCCTCGTGCTCGTCGTCCGGCGCGCCGAAGCGCAAGGCCGGCAAGGACGAGCTCGGCTCGACCACCGGATCGGGGATCTGCCACGCCTACACTCCGGACGGGCGCTGCATCTCGCTGCTGAAGATTCTGCTGACGAACTACTGCCTGTTCGATTGCGCCTACTGCATCAATCGCCGCTCCTCGAACGTCGAGCGGGCGCGCTTCTCGGTGCAGGATGTCGTGACGCTGACGGTCGAGTTCTACAAGCGCAACTATATCGAAGGGTTGTTCCTCTCCTCCGGCATCATCAAGTCGCCCGACTACACGATGGAGCTGCTGACGCGGGTGGCCAAGTCGCTGCGGCGCGACCACGGGTTCCGCGGCTACATCCACCTCAAGTCGATTCCCGAGGCGAGCCCATGGCTGATCGAGGAAGCCGGCCTCTACGCCGACCGCCTTTCGATCAACGTCGAGCTGCCGACCGAGGCGAGCCTGCAGAAGCTCGCCCCCGAGAAGGACGGCGCGACGATCCTCGGGGCGATGGCGCAGGTGGCCGAGCGCATCGTCGAGGCCAAGGCCGAGCGGCGGCGCTTCTCGCCGGCCGGGCAGTCGACGCAGGTGATCGTCGGGGCCGACGCGACCACCGACGAGGCGCTGATCCGCAAGAGCGCGCATCTCTACGGCAGCGTCGGGCTCAAGCGGGTGTACTACTCGGCCTTCAGCCCGATCCCGGAAGGCTCCGGCATCCTTCCGCTGAAGGCGCCGCCGCTCCAGCGCGAGCATCGGCTCTACCAGGCCGACTGGCTGATCCGGTACTACGACTTCTCCGCCGACGACGTCGCCGATGCGGCCGACGACGGGATGTTCTCCCTCGACATCGACCCAAAGCTCGCCTGGGCACTGAAGAACCGGCATCGTTTCCCCGTGGACGTGAACACCGGCGACCGCGAGATGCTGCTGCGCGTCCCCGGCCTCGGGGCGCGGGCGGTCGACAAGATCATCCGCGCGCGCCGCCACACGCGCCTGCGCCTCGACGACGTGGCGCGGCTGTCCTCGGCTCTGAAGCGCGCCCGCCCGTTCCTGATCGCGGCCGACTACACGCCGGGTGGGCTCACCGATCGGCTCGATCTGCGCAGCCGTCTGGTGGAGCCGGCGCAGCAGCTGAGCCTGTTCTAATGGATGCGCGCGACCTCGTCCCTCTCCCCTGTGCGGGGGAGGGTAGGCCTCGCGTCAGCGAGGGTCGGGAGAGGGGAGCGCCGTATCCGGAAATGCCGCTCCCCACTCCCGACCCGCTGCGCGGGCCACCCTCCCCCGCAGAGGGGGGAGGGACAGACAGCGCGCATCGCACGATCCACCTGCGCCCCGGTGCCGATTTCGATGGCTTCCGCGCCACCCTGCGCCGGCTGGTCGCCGACGGGGTTCCGCCCGATCGCGTCACGTGGTCGGCGGGCGATGCGCCCGGCTTGTTCGGCACGTCCGCCAGCGACGAGCCCGACGCGCCGCCGGTCGCGCTGCCGAAGCCCGTGGCCGGGCTGATCCCGATGGTGGTGCCCCACCGCGATCCCGAGCGCTACGCGCTGCTCCACACCCTGGTCTGGCGCGTGCTTCGCGGCGAGCGCCACCTGCCGGAGGTGGCGAGCGACCCGCTGGTCCACCGCCTCAACGGGATGCGCAAGGCGATCGCCCGCGACCTGCACAAGATGCACGCGTTCCTGCGCTTTCGCCGTATCGAAACCGATACGGGCGAACGCTTCGTCGCGTGGTTCGAGCCGGACAACCACATCCTTGAGGCCGCGGCTCCGTTCTTCGTCGACCGGTTCCGCGCCATGGACTGGACGATCCTGACGCCGGACGGCTCGGCGCATTGGGACCGCACGGCGCTGACCTTCGGACCGCCGGGCGACAAGGCGCAGCTGCCGGAGGGCGATGGCTTCGAGGCCGGCTGGCGGGACTATTACGAGAGCACGTTCAACCCGGCCCGTACCAACCTCAAGGCGATGCGGGCGGAGATGCCGAAGAAGTACTGGCACAACATGCCGGAGACCGCCGCCATCCCTGGCCTCGTCCGCGCGGCCGCGACCCGAACCACGCAGATGATCGAAAGGCCCCCCCAGATGACGATCAAGCGCGATCCGGCCAAGGCGGTGGCGGCGATGTCCGACCAGGCGCCGAAGACCCTCGAGGCGCTGAACGCGATCATCAAGCGTTCCGAGCCGCTGGTGCCGGGCGCGACGCAGGCCGTGCTCGGCGAGGGCCGCATCGGCTCGACCATCGCCTTCGTCGGCGAGCAGCCGGGCGACCAGGAGGACCGGCAGGGCCGCCCCTTCGTCGGGCCCGCCGGCCAGCTGCTGTCGCGGGCGATGGCGGAAGCGGGTCTCGACCGCGCGGCGAGCTACCTCACGAACGCCGTCAAGCACTTCAAGTTCGAGGAGCGCGGCAAGCGCCGCATCCACCAGAAGCCGACCGCGGGCGAGGTCAGCCACTACCGCTGGTGGCTCGATCGCGAGCTGGACTTCGTCGCCCCGAAGCTCGTCGTCGCGCTCGGCGCGACCGCCGTGCTGGCGCTGACGGGCAAGCAGATCCCGATCACCCGTGCCCGCGGCCCGTTCCGGTTCGAGCGCCTCGACGACCGCTTCCAGGGCTTCATCACCGTCCACCCCTCCTACCTGCTGCGCCTGCCGGACGAGGCGAAGGAGGAGGCCTACGCGACCTTCGTCGACGACCTGCGTCGGGTCGCGGAATTGGGGCGCGCGCTGACGGCCTAGGACGACGCGGCCGGCGCTCACCCCGCCGCCGGCTCCTCCTTGTGCGGCCGGAGTTCCGGCGATGGGTCGATCTCGGCCTCCGTCGGCGCCTCGGCGCGGCTGTCGGCGCGGCTCGCATCGACGAAGAGGCGGGCCTCGCCCTCGGTCAGGCCGAGGCTGCGCAGGGCATAGAAGGTCATGCCGAAGGCGAGCTCGCGCTCGGCCATCAGCACCAGCCCGACCTTCTCCTCCTCCATCCGGCGGCGCTCGGCGTCGCTGTGGGTGCGGATCAGGGTGTCGATCCGCGGGTTCGCCTCCCGGGCGATCTCGACCAGCCGGCGCGCATGGTGCGAATCCGGCGTCGCGATCACCAGGAGGCGGGCCTGCGCGATGTCGGCGGCGGCGAGGATGCCCGGCGCCAGCGCATCGCCGAACACCACCTCCAGGCCCGAGGCGCGCAGGTCGAGCACCCGCCGGCGGTCGCGATCGACCACGACGAAGGGCAGGTCCCAGGCGTCGAGCGCCTTGCCGATCCCGCTGCCGACCCGGCCGTAGCCGACGATGATCGCGTGGCCGCGATGGGGCTTGGCGGGCTCGGCGACGGCGATCGCATCGGCGCCGCGACGCTCGAACCGGCGCGCGAGGTCGGGCCTGTCGGCGAGGTAGCGCTCCACCCGCGCGGCGAGCACGAAGAACAACGGGTTCAGCGTGATCGACAGCAGCGCCCCGCCGAGGATGAGGTCGCGCCCCTCCTCCGGCAGCAGCTTCAGCGACAGGCCGAGCCCGACGAGGATGAAGGAGAACTCGCCGATCTGCGCCAGGCTCGCGGCGATGGTGAGCGCGGTGCCGACCGGATGCTTGAACGCCAGCACGATCGCCACCGCGGCGATCGACTTGCCGAGCAGGATCACGCCGAGCACCGCCAGCACCGAGAGCGGCTCGCGCACGAGGATGCCGGGGTCGAACAGCATGCCGACCGAGACGAAGAACAGCACCGCGAACGCGTCCTGCAGCGGCAGGGAATCGGCCGCGGCCTGGTGGCTCAGGTCGGACTCGGCGAGCACCATGCCGGCGAAGAAGGCGCCGAGGGCGAAGGACACGCCGAACAGCTCCGCCGAGCCGAAGGCGATGCCGAGCGCGAGCGCGAGCACGGCGAGGGTGAACAGCTCGCGCGATCCCGTGCGGGCCGCCTGGTCGAGCAGCCACGGCACCATGCGGCGGCCTGCGACCAGCATCAGGGTGGTGAAGACGCCCACCTTGGCGAGCGTCAGCCCGAGGGTGAGCCAGATGCTGTCGCCGAGATAGCCGGAGAGCGCCTGCGCGAGGGTGTTGCCCGTGGCATGGTCGCCCGTACCGGCGCTCCCGCCGAGCGAGGGCGCCAGCGCCGGCAGCAGCACCAAGGCGAGGACCATCGCGAGATCCTCGACGATGAGCCAGCCGACCGCGATGCGGCCCTTGTCGCTGTCGAGCAGGTTGCGCTCCTCCAGCGCCCGCAGCAGCACCACCGTGCTCGCCACCGACAGGGCGAGGCCGAACACCAAGCCGGCGCCGAGGCCCCAGCCCCAGGCGAGCGCCAGGCCGCCGCCCATCGCGGTCGCCACCGCGATCTGCACCACGGCGCCGGGCAGCGCGATCGTGCGCACCGCCATGAGGTCCTTGATCGAGAAGTGCAGGCCGACGCCGAACATCAGCAGGATGACGCCGATCTCGGCGAGCTGGCCGGCGAGCTTCTGGTCGCCGACGAAGCCCGGCGTGAACGGCCCGATGGCGATGCCGGCCACGAGGTAGCCGACCAGCGGCGGCAGCCGCAGGCGTTGCGCCAGCATGCCGAACACGAAGGCGATCACGAGGCCCAGGGCGATGATGGCGATCAGCTCGGTCGCATGCGGCACGGGGCGATGGTCTCCTGGCGTCGGCGTCGGGATGGGCGTTCCTGAACGCCGTAGCGGAATCGCGCATCGAATTCCGTACGCGATGGCACCCGGGGGTGTTCCGGCGCACAGGTACGTTCGGGTCGGCAGGTGCGGGTTGGCAGGCCGGCACCGAGCCTATACCCGTGATACTCGGATCGAAGGACGGCGAAGACGATGCGGCTGGTGGTGGTGGGCGCCGACGGGCGCATGGGGCGGATGCTGATCCGCGCGGTGGCGGAAGCCGAGGGCTGCACGCTCTCGGCCGCGATCGAGCGCGAAGGCTCGGACGCGATCGGCCACGATGCCGGGACGCTCGCCGGCCTCCACCCGCTCGGCGTGCCCGTCACCGACGACCCGCTGACGGCGTTCGCGGCCAGCGACGGCGTTCTCGATTTCACCGTCCCGGCGGCGACGGTGCAGTTCGCCGAGCTCGCGGCGCAGGCCCGCATCGTCCACGTGGTCGGCACCACCGGCCTGTCGGAGGACGACCTCGCCAAGCTCTGGGCCGCCGCCTACCACGCCCGCATCGTGCGCTCCGGCAACATGTCGCTCGGGGTCAACCTGCTCGCCGCCCTGGTGCAGCGGGTCGCCGCCGCCCTGGGGCCGGAATTCGACATCGAGATCGCCGAGATGCACCATCGCATGAAGGTGGACGCGCCCTCCGGCACCGCCCTGCTGCTCGGGGAGGCCGCCGCGGCAGGCCGCGGCGTCGACCTCGCCGACGTCCGCGTCTCGACCCGGGACGGCCATACCGGCGCGCGCCGGGCCGGCGACATCGGCTTCGCGACGCTGCGCGGCGGCAGCGTCGTCGGCGATCATTCGGTGATCTTCGCCGGCGCCGGCGAGCGCATCACCCTCTCGCACCACGCCGAAGATCGCAGCCTGTTCGCGGCCGGAGCGGTGAAGGCGGCGCTCTGGGCGCATCCGAAGCCGCCGGGCCTCTACAGCATGACAGACGTGCTCGGCCTGTAAGGCTACGCTCGACCACGGACGGGCGCGGGTGGTCGGCCCGCGCTTGGGGCCTCGGCCCGGCTCTGGTAGGAGCCGCAGCGACCTGCCCGATCGGGCGCCTCCCCAGAAAGACCGGACCCCGATGGACCGCTTGCTCGTCCTCGCTCGCCACGGCCAGAGCGAGTGGAACCTCAAGAACCTCTTCACCGGCTGGCGCAACCCGGACCTCACCGAGCGCGGCGTCGACGAGGCGCACAAGGCCGGGCGCTGGCTGAAGAGCGAGGGCTACGGCTTCGACGTGGCGTTCACCTCGAACCTCGGGCGGGCGCAGCGGACCTGCAAGCTGATGCTCGGCGAGATGGGCCTGTCCGAGATCGAGACGATTCGCTCGGAGGCGTTGAACGAGCGCGATTACGGCGACCTGTCCGGCCTCAACAAGGAAGACGCCAAGGCGCGTTGGGGGGCCGAGCAGGTGCACCAGTGGCGCCGCTCCTACGATATCCCGCCGCCCGGCGGCGAGAGCCTGAAGGACACCGCGGCCCGGGTGCTGCCCTACTACATCGAGACGATCCTGCCCCGCGTGATGGCCGGCGACCGGGTGCTCGTGGCCGCCCACGGCAACTCGCTCCGCGCCCTGGTGATGGTGCTCGACCGGCTCAACACCACGACCATCGCCGGCCTGGAGATCGCCACCGGCGTGCCGCTCGTCTACCGCCTCAAGGCCGACACCACCGTCGCCTCGAAGACGGTGCTGGAACGCGACATCGACGACGCGTGACGCGCAGCGCGTGGCGGTCGAACTCGCGCCGGGCCTGATCCACCATCCCGGCTGGCTCGATGCGGCCGCCCGGCGGCGCCTCGCCGACGAGATCGCGACCGTGCTGGCGGCCGCGCCGCCGTTCACGCCGCGGATGCCGCGCACGGGAAAACCGTTCTCGGTGCGGATGTCGAATGCCGGCCCGCTCGGCTGGGTCTCGGACGTCGCCGGATCCCGCTACCAGCCGGATCATCCCGAGACCGGCGACCCCTGGCCGGCGATGCCCGCGACCGCACGCGCCGCCTGGGACGCGCTCGCCGATCATCCCCGCCCGCCCGAGGCCTGCCTGATCAACCTCTACGCACCGGGCGCCCGCATGGGCCTGCACCAGGACCGCGACGAGGAAGACCTGACGGCCCCGGTCGTGTCCCTGTCGCTGGGCGCGGCGGCGGTGTTCCGCTACGGCGGCCCGAAGCGCTCCGACTTGACCCGCTCGATCCGCCTGACGGCCGGCGACGCCCTGGTGATCGGCGGCCCCTCCCGCCTCATCCACCACGGCGTCGAGCGCATCGTCGCGGGCGGCGACCTGCTGTCGGTGGCGGAAGACCCGGACCCGCCCTTCCTGCCCCCGGGCGGCCGCTGCAACCTGACCCTGCGGCGGGTGACGAGGGCGCCTTGAACGCGAAGGGCCCTGGTTGATGCGGACTCATGGAGACAGGCGCCTGGTTCGAAGTTCGCTCCAAGGCCCGCAGGTCCGGCATCCGGGCAGACGCGTGAACGCGTCCGCTTGACAGGACCCGGCCGCGGGCCGACGCATCGCATCCGGTCCGGCGCCATTCCGGATTGTGGAGATCCTGGTTCGATGCGCCTGCGCCCCCGTCTGTCCGCCCTCGCGCTGCTTGCCCTGGTGCTCGGCTTCGATGCGGGGCCGGCGTCGGCCGCCGAGCCGGTCTATCCCGCGGGCTCGCGCTTCGGGTTCGAGCCGCCCTCCGACATGTCGCCCTCGCGCCGCTTCTCCGGCTTCGAGCGCAAGGAGGGCGGGGCGACGCTCTCGGTGGTCGAGCTGCCGGCGACTGCCTTCGCCGACCTCGTGCAGACCTTCACCGACGCCAACCTGAAGAACCAGGGCTTCGCCGTCGAGACCCGCGAGCCGGTGAAGATCGGCGAGGCCGACGGCATGCTGTTCACCGGCTCGCAGCCGGGCGAACCGGGCAGCGCCACGCCGACGGTCCGCAAGTGGCTGCTGCTCGTCGGCGATCCGACCGTCACCGGCCTGATCATCGGGCAGGCGCTGCCCGATGCCGAGACCGAGAAGACCATGCGCAGCCTCGTCACCGGCGTGACGATCCGGCCGGCGCTGACGCTGGCGCAGCAGGTCGACGCGCTGCCCTTCCGCATCGCCGATCCGGCGGGGTTCCGCCCGCTGCGCGTGCTCGCCGGCAACTCGGTGCTGCTGACGCAGGGGCCGAAGGACCAGATGAGCAACCTTGAGCAGCCGATCCTGGTTCTGGCTCAGGCGGTGCAGCAGCCGCCGACGGCCGAGCAGCGCGACGGCTTCGCCAAGGCCGCGCTGTACTCCAACCAGACCATGAAGGATTTCGTGATCGAGCGCTCGCAGAGCTACCGCTCGAACGGAACCGATTGGCACGAGATCGTGGCGCGCGCCACCGACATGCCGACGAACACGCCGGTCGTCGTCTCCCAGACGATCCGCTTCGCTCCGGACGGCTATCTCCGCGCCCTCGGGGTGGTGCGCGAGGACCAGCGCGAGGGCACGCTCGCCAAATTTCGCGAGGTCGTGGACAGTGTTCAGGTGAAATAGCACGGGGCAGCCTGAGAATTCGCCCGTCGTCCGAGGAAACCACTCCTTGCGACCACCGGTTGTCGTCGCGACGCGCCGTCTCGTAGACGGCCATCGCGACGGGACCATTGATGACCGACCGAAACCATAGCGCAGACGGACTGGACGAGCGCCATTCCGCCGTGTGGACGCTGGCGCTCGCCGCCACCCTCGTCGGCATCGCCGCGCTACCGTATCGGCGCGGCGGAGACCGGCCCGCGCCGGCCCCGGACGGTCCTCGCGCGCCCTCGCCCTCGCATTCCGGCGGCGACGCCCGGGCGGTGGCGCAAACCGAGTCGGACCGCGGCCGGCAGGCGAGCACCCCCTCCGAGATACCCAAAAGCGGCTGGAAGGATGTCGGGCTGCGCGTGTTCCGCGACCTGAAGGAGAATCGCCTGGTCTCGGTCGCGGCCGGCGTCACCTTCTACGTGCTGCTCGCGATCTTCCCGGCCGTGGCGGCGCTGGTGTCCTGCTACGGCCTCTTCGCCGACGTCGCCACGATCAACGACCACCTCGCCAGCCTCCAGGGGGTGATGCCCTCCGGCGCGATCGACATCGTCGGCGAGCAGGTCAAGCGCATCGCGGCCAAGGGCGACACGACCCTCGGCGTCACGTTCTTCACCGGCATCCTGCTCTCGGTCTGGAGCGCCAACGGCGGCATGAAGGCGGTCTTCGACGCGCTCAACATCGTCTACGAGGAGCGCGAGACGCGAAACTTCGTCTGGCTGAACCTGCGGTCCCTCGCCTTCACCGCGGGCGCGCTGCTGTTCATCATCCTGGCGCTCGGGGCGATCGTGGTGTTGCCGGTGGTGTTCAACACGGTCGGCCTGTCGGCGGACGCGTGGTACCTGGCGCTGCTGCGCTGGCCCGCCCTGTTCGTCGCCGTTCTCGGCGGCCTCGCCCTGCTCTACCGCTACGGCCCCTGCCGCGACGCGCCGCGCTGGCGCTGGGTGACGTGGGGCAGCGCGATCGCCGCCTTCGCCTGGCTCGCCGGCTCCCTCGGCTTCTCGTGGTACGTGGCGAACTTCGGCAAGTACAACGACACCTACGGCTCGCTCGGCGCCGTGATCGGGTTCATGACCTGGATCTGGATCTCGACGGTGATCGTGCTGCTCGGCGCGGAGGTGAATGCCGAGATGGAGCACCAGACCGTCCACGACACCACGGTCGGGGCGCCGCAGCCGCTCGGCACGCGGCGGGCGAAGATGGCGGATACGGTGGGGGCTGCGACCTGAGGCGCGTTCCGCGAAGGTCGGATCCGCGGTAGGGTCGGTCCATGGATCGCGACGCCGCCATCGACATCCTGCGTGCGCATGAGCCGGAGCTGCAACGCCTCGGCGTGCGGCATGCCGCGGTGTTCGGCTCGGTCGCGCGGGGCGAGAACCATGCAGGCAGCGATCTCGACGTGATGATCGAGATCGACGAGGCCGCCGTGCGCGATGTCTTCGATTATGTCGGGGTGATTCACTTCATCGGCGACCTGTTTCCGATATCCGTGGACGTGTCCAATCGCAAAATGCTCAAGGCGCATGTCAAGCCTGAAGCAGAACGAGAGGCCGTCCATGCTTTCTAGGCGTGGCCGCGAGGCATGCCTCGGCATTCGTGAGAACGTCGAGGCCGCCTTCGACTTCATCGGTGGAATGGGCGCTGCGGAATTCGAGCAGGATCGACGGACCATCTATGCTGTGACCCGCTGTCTCGAGATTATTTCGGAAGCCAGTCGGCGCGTCGATACAGCGACGAAAGACCGGCATCCGCATATCCCCTGGCAGCAGGTTTCAAGCGCCGGGAATATCTACCGGCACGAATATGCGAACGTGTCGCCGCTCCAGATCTGGCGGACCGTGCAGGAGCGTCTGCCCGAACTGCTGGCCATGTGCGTGGCGGAGCTTCAGCGTGCCGACGCACCAGGCACGTCCGGATGACGCGCCGCTCCGTTCCAGCTACGAGCGGCCGATGAGCGCTGAAAACGAAACCGCCTCCCCCGTCGGCCCCGGCGATCAGGTGATCCTGGTGGACGGGTCGTCGTTCATCTTCCGGGCCTACTTCCAGGCGATAAACCAGCCGGAAAAGTTCAACTTCCGTCCCTCGGACGGGCTGCCGACCGGTGCGGTGCGGCTGTTCTGCACCAAGATCGCGCAGTTCGTTCAGGAGGGCGCGGCCGGCATCTGCCCGACCCATCTCGGCATCGTCTTCGACAAGTCGGAGGGCTCGTTCCGCAAGGAGCTCTACTCCGACTACAAGGGCCACCGCCCCGACGCGCCGGACGACCTGAAGCGGCAGATGCCACTGATGCGCGACGCGGTGCGGGCCTTCGGCCTGCATGCGATCGAGATGGAGCGCTACGAGGCCGACGACCTGATCGCCACCTATGCCCGGCAGGCCGAGGCGCGGGGCGCCGGCGTCATCATCGTGTCGTCCGACAAGGACCTGATGCAGCTCGTCGGGCCGCTGGTTCGGTTCTACGATTTCGAATCCGGCTCCAAGGGCAAGCCGGGCCACCGCCCCGAGCGCAACCTCGACGAGGCGGCGATCGTCGCCAAGTGGGAAGGCCTGCAGCCGAACCAGATCGGCGACGCGCTGGCGCTGATCGGCGACTCCTCCGACAACGTGCCCGGCGTTTCCGGCATCGGCCTGAAGACCGCGGCGGCCTTGATCAAGGAATACGGCAGCCTCGAGCAGCTGCTGGAGCGGGCGGGCGAGATCAAGCAACCTAAGCGCCGCGAGATGCTGCTCGCCGGCATCGAGCAGGCGCGGCTCTCGCGCCGGCTCGTGGCCCTGGTCGAGGACGTCGACGTGCCGGTGGCGCTCGACGACCTACGCCTGCCCAAGCCCGACCCGGAAAAGCTCGTCGGCTTCCTCAAGGCGATGGAGTTCAACACGCTGACCCGTCGCATCGCCGCGATGCTGCATGTCGACCCGGAAGCGGTGAAGCCCGATCCGCGCCTGCTCCCGGGCCATGTCCCGGGCGACGACGCCCCCTTCTCCGACGCCGCGGCCGCGGCCGGGGACGGCGCCGAGATCGACCCCTTCGCCGATCTCGGCCTGCCGGACGCCGCGCCCAAAGCCCGCAGCCCGTCCGATCCGACGCCGTCGAACCTCGTCGCGGCGCGCGCGGCGGAGGCGAGCAAGCCGTTCGACACCAGCGCCTACGAGACGATCCTCTCGCTCGAGCATCTCGATGCCTGGATCGCCGAAGCGCACGAGGTCGGTGTGATCGCAGTCGACACCGAGACCGACTCGCTCGATGCGCACCACGCCAACCTCGTCGGCGTGTCGCTCTGCGTCGCGCCGGGGCGCGCCGCCTACATCCCCCTCGCCCATGTCCGCGCGGTCGAGGCCGCGCCGAACGCCGACGACCTGTTCGGCGGCGGGGCGACGGCGTCCGATCTCGTGGAGCCGCTGCCTTCGCAGATCGACCGCGACGCCGCGCTCAGTCGGCTGAGGCCGCTGCTCGAGACCCCGAGCGTGCTCAAGGTGGCGCAGAACCTGAAATACGATTGGCTCGTGTTCCAGCGCTACGGCATCACCGTGGCGCCGTGCGACGACACCATGCTGATCTCCTACGTGCTCGATGCCGGCAAGGGCGGGCACGGCATGGACGAACTCGCCAAGCGCCATCTCGGCCACCAGCCGATCACCTTCTCGGACGTGGCCGGCACCGGCAAGGCCAAGGTCACCTTCGACCGGGTGCCGCTCGACAGGGCCACCGCCTACGCGGCCGAGGATGCCGACGTGACGCTGCGGCTGTGGCGGATGATGAAGCCCCGCCTCGTCGCCGAGCGGCGGCTCGCCGTCTACGAGACCCTGGAACGGCCCCTGATCGCGGTGATCGCCCGGATGGAGCAGCACGGCATCCGCGTCGACCGCAACATGCTCTCGCGGCTGTCCGGCGACTTCTCGCAGATCCTGGCGCGTCTCGAGGAGGAGATCCAGGAGGATGCCGGCGAGCGCTTCCAGGTTTCCTCACCGAAGCAGATCGGCGACATCCTGTTCGGCAAGATGGGCCTGCCCGGCGCCAAGAAGACGCCGTCCGGCCAATGGGCGACGCCAGCGACCCTGCTCGAGGAGCTGGCCCAGGCCGGGCACGACCTTCCGAAGAAGATTCTCAACTGGCGCCAGCTCGCCAAGCTGAAGTCGACCTACACCGACTCGCTGCAAGAGCACGCCGACCGCGACACCAACCGGGTCCACACCTCGTTCTCGCTCGCCGCCACCACCACCGGACGGCTGTCCTCGTCGGACCCGAACCTGCAGAACATCCCGATCCGCACCGAGGAGGGCCGCCGCATCCGCCGCGCCTTCGTCGCCGACCCCGGCAACCGCCTGATCTCGGCCGACTACAGCCAGATCGAGCTGCGCCTGCTCGCCCACATGGCCGACATCCCGCAGCTGCGGCAGGCCTTCGCCGACGGCATCGACATCCATGCAGCGACCGCGAGCGCCATGTTCGGCGTGCCGCTCTCCGAGATGACGCCGGACCTGCGGCGGCGGGCCAAGACCATCAACTTCGGCATCATCTACGGCATCTCGGCCTTCGGGCTCGCCGACCGCCTCGGCATCGGCCGCGAGGAGGCGAGCCTGTTCATCAAGCAGTATTTCGAGCGCTTCCCGGGCATCCGCGACTACATCGACACCACCAAGCGCGCCTGCCGCGACAAGGGCTACGTCACGACCCTGTTCGGCCGCGTCTGCCACTACCCGCAGATCCGCTCCAACAACCCGTCCGAGCGCGCCAGCGTCGAGCGGCAGGCGATCAACGCCCCGATCCAGGGCACCGCCGCCGACATCATCCGCCGGGCGATGACCCGGATGGAGGCGGCGCTCACCGCCGAGCGCCTGAACGTCCGCATGCTGCTGCAGGTGCACGACGAGCTGGTGTTCGAGACGAACGAGGCCGAGGTGGATCGCGCGATCCCGGTGATCAAGCGCATCATGGAAGAGGCCCCGGCCCCGGCGCTCACGCTCCACGTGCCGCTGGTGGTCGAGGCGCGGGCAGCGGAGAACTGGGAGGAGGCGCATTGAGCGGGGGCTCACCCGGTCGTCAAGTGATCGAGCTTCAGACCTCCGTCAAACCACCGCATCCTGAGGCGTCGAGGGTTCTGGAGGCCTCCTTCGAGGCTCGCTGACGCGAGCACCTTAGGATGAGGGGGATGGCCGGATCGACGGCTTTGCCCGATCATCCAAACAGCGTTGGTTCGAATTGGGTGTGCGATGAGCGCCTTCGTCTACATCCTGCGATGCGCTGACGGCAGTTACTATGTCGGTTCCGCGCGCGGAGAATCGCTCGATCGCCGGATCGGCGAGCATCAGGCCGGGACCTATCCGGGTTATACGAGCCGGAGGCGACCGGTCGAGCTGGTTTGGTCGGAGTCGTTCGACCGGATCACCGATGCGATCGCGATGGAACGGCGCCTCAAGGGTTGGACGCGGGCCAAGAAGGAAGCGCTGATCCGCAGCGATTGGACCGTTCTGCAGGACTTGGCCAAACGCCCCGCAACACGAACTCGAGCCGAACCACCCACCTCATCCTGAGGTGCCCGCGTCAGCGGGCCTCGAAGGAGCCCTCCAGGGATCACGCGGCCGGCTGGAAGCTCCTTCGAGGCCTCCGCTCCGCTCCGGCGCCTCAGGATGAGGTCGCGGGCTGGAGGGCCGAACCTCGCATGAATTCCCTGGATAGGTAGGCCCTGGTACACCGCCGCCATGCCCCAAACCGTCGCCACCCTCTACCAGTTCGTCCCCCTCCCCGATGCCGCAACGCTCGCGCCGGTGATCGAGGGCTTGTGCAAAGACCTCGGCCTGACCGGCACGCTCCTGCTGGCGCACGAAGGCATCAACGGCACGGTGGCAGGCTCGGCCGAGGCGATCGCGGCGTTCCTCGCCGCCCTGAACGGGCCCGACCTGTTCGGCGGCCGCCTCGATCGGCTCGAATGCAAGCTGTCGACGGCCGAGGCACCGCCGTTCGCGCGGATGAAGGTGAAGCGCAAGCCGGAGATCGTGACCTTCGACGGCGGCGCCACCGACCCGGCCGACGGGGTCGGGACCTACGTCGCGCCCGAGGACTGGAACGCGCTGCTCGACCGGCCAGGGGTGGTGGCGGTCGACACCCGCAACCGGTTCGAGGTGGCGCTCGGCACGTTCGCGGGCGCGGTCGATCCGGGGCTATCGCGCTTCGGCGAGTTTCGCGCGTTCGCGGAGACGCTCGATCCCGGTGCGGAAGTGGCGCTGTTCTGCACCGGCGGCATCCGCTGCGAGAAGGCCGGCGCCTACCTCAAGGCGCGCGGGTTCGCGCACGTCCATCTGCTCCAGGGTGGCATCCTGAAATACCTCGAGACCGTGCCGGAGGCCGAGAGCCGCTGGACCGGCGACTGCTTCGTCTTCGACGGCCGCATCGCGCTGGGGCCGGCGCTGGCCGAGCGGCCCGACCATCCGCCGGAGGCCCTGCGATGAGCGAGTCCGCCCGCATCGACCATCTCGAGATGCGCCTCACCGAGCAGGACGCGACCATCGACGACCTCAACCGCACCGTCACCGAGCAGTGGCGGCTGATCGACCGGCTGCGGCGGCAGGTGGAATCGCTGATCGAGCGCGTCGAGGAGGCGGGCGCTCGCACGGCTGCCGGCGGCGCCGAGCCCCCACCGCCGCATTATTGAGGGCATCAGCGCGCCCTTCCCTCCCCCGCGGAGGGGGGAGAGAAGACGCGGTGAACCTGCCTTCGAGGCCTAGAAATTCGCCTGCGTGACGAACTTGGTCGCGAGGTAGCCGTCCAGCGCTTCGGAGCCGCCCTCGCTGCCGTAGCCGGATTCCTTCACCCCGCCGAAGGGCGTCTCCGGCAGGGCGATGCCGTGGTGGTTGATCGAGACCATGCCGCTCTCGACCATGCTCGACACCCGCGTCGCCCGCTCCGACGAGCGGGTGTAGGCGTAGGCCGCCAAGCCGTAGGGCAGGCGGTTGGCCTCCGCGTAGGCTTCCGCGTCGTCGGAGAAGCGCTGGATCGCCGCGACGGGGCCGAACGGCTCCTCGTTCATGATCCGGGACGTGAGCGGCAGGTCGGTCAGCACCGTCGGCTCGAAGAAGTTGCCGCGGTTGCCGATGCGCTTGCCGCCGGTGCGCAGCGTGGCGCCCTGCGCATTGGCATCGGCGACCAGCGCTTCCATCGCCTCCAGGCGCCGCCCGTGGATCAGGGGCCCCATCTTCGTCTCGGGATCGAGGCCGTCGCCGACCTTCAGGTTGGAGGCGAGGTCGGTGAAGCCGTCGACGAAGCGGTCGAACACCGAATCGTGGACGAGAAAGCGGGTCGGCGCGACGCAGACTTGGCCGGCGTTGCGGAACTTGTTGGCGCCGAGAACCGCCACCGCCTTCTCGACGTCGGCATCGCCGAAGACGATCGCCGGCGCGTGGCCGCCGAGCTCCATCGTCGCCCGCTTCATGTGCTGGCCGGCCAGGGCCGCGAGCTGCTTGCCGACCACGGTCGAGCCGGTGAACGAGATCTTCCGGATCACCGGATGCGGGATCAGGTACGACGAGATCGTCGCCGGATCGCCGTAGACCAGCGCGAGGCAATCGCCCGGCACGCCGGCATCGAGGTAGGCGCGCACCAGCTCGGCGCAGCTCGCCGGCGTGTCCTCGGGGCCCTTGAGGATCACCGGATTGCCGGTGCAGAGCGCGGCGGCGATCTTGCGGACGGCCTGGTTGATCGGGAAGTTCCACGGGGTGAAGCAGGCCACCGGCCCGACCGGCTCGCGCACCACGAACTGCAGCACCCCGTCGCCGCGGGGCGGGATCACCCGGCCGTAGGCGCGCTTGCCTTCCTCGGCGAACCAGTCGGTGACGTCTGCCGCGGCCATCGTCTCGATGCGCGCCTCGGCGAGGGGCTTGCCCTGCTCCAGCGTCATGATCCGGGCGATGGCGTCGGCGCGCTCCCGCAGCAGGTCGGCGGCCCGGCGCAGCACCTTGCCGCGATCGAAGGCCGAGACCTTGCGCCACTGCGCGAAGCCGCGCGCGGCGGCCTCGAGCGCCCGGTCGAGGTCGTCCCGGGTGGCGACGGCGCATCGCCCGATGGTCTCGCCGGTGGCGGGGTTGAGCACCGGCAGCGTCTCGCCGCCCGAACCGGCGACCCAGGCGCCGGCGATGTGAAGCGTCACGTCCGGATACATGTCGGCCCTGCGATCCCTGCCCGGCCGGCCGCGATGGGCCGGCGACCGAGGCAATGTCGCGCTCGACGCCGCCGGGGGCAAGGCGCCGGCGGGAACGAACCGGCCGGGATGTCCGGCTCAGGCGGCGATGCTGCGCTTGACCGGCTCCGGGCCCTTCACCGTGACGGGTCCGCCGCGGCGCGCGCGCAGCGTGCCGCCCTTCGGCACGACCTGCCAGCCGTCCTTGGCGCCGTCGATCGGCTCGGAGACCACGACCAGGCCGGCCTCGGTCTGGCGATAGTACAGGCTCGGGGGCCGCGCATCGCAGGCCCACCGATAGGCGATGAGCTCGTCGCCGTCGGTCAGCAGCGCGGTGAAGCGCAGCGGCTCGGTGATGCCGGCCGCCTTCATCAGGTCGCGCACGGTGGCCAAGGTCTCGGCCATGGCGCCGATCGGGTCCTCGGCAAGGCCGTTGGAGAGGGCGAGCAGGAAAAGGGCCTCGGAGTCGGTGCTGCCGCGACGCCCGTCGTACAGGGCGTCCGGGATCAGCGCCTCGAGGCGTCGCTTGATCCGCAGGTATCCGCCGATCTGACCGTTGTGCATGAACAGGTGCCGGCCGTTCACGAAGGGGTGGCAGTTGGTCCGCGCGGTCGCCGTCCCGGTGGAGGCGCGCACGTGCGCGAAGAAGGTCCGCGCGCGGACCTGCCCGCACAGGTTGACGAGGTTCTCGTCCGACCAGGCGGGCGAGATGTCGCGATAGACGCCCGGCTCCGGTCGTTCGCCGTACCAGCCGAGGCCGAAGCCGTCGCCGTTGGTCTCGGTCTTCCCCTGCTCGGCGTGCAACGATTGATGCACGAGCGAGTGCGTCGGCGCGCAGACGAGGTCCGACAGGAAAACCGGCTCACCGCTATAGGCCAGGAAGCGGCACATGGCTGGGGCCAACCTCTTGCTGATCGCGCTGGCGCGAACCTCACCTAGTCTGCCCTCGGGCAAGCTCGGTGCCGCGCCGTCGCCGAACCGTAACATTTCGTTGTCGATGATGAACAGTTCGCTAACGCACTGCAGCATGCACGGAGTTTGTGCGCTCCTGAACGGATCCTCGCCAAACCGGTCGCAACGCAGGCATGCGCTTGAGACGAATTCGGACTCTTGTTACCCGGCTTCGGACGGCGCAGCATGGCTCATCCGGGAATCAGCGCCCCACGCATGAGGTCGCGTCGCCGGTCAGGCATCGAACCCGCATCCGCAACATCTCGTGAAGGAGGTCCCATGGACCGCGCCCCCTCCCCTTGTCCGGTCGCCCTTGTCGTCGAGGACGATGCCGCGGTCCGCAACCTCGCCGCCGCCGTGCTCGAGGAGACCGACCTCGGGGTGATCGCCTGCGACAGCGCGGAGGCCGCGATCTCGATCCTGGAGCGCGACGACGTCACCGTCGCGCTGCTCTTCGCCGACATCCGCCTGCCGGGCGCCATGGATGGGCTCGCGCTCGCCCGCACCGTCGAGCGCCGCTGGCCGGACGTGCGGGTGGTGGTGACCTCGGGCTACGATGCCGGCGGCGATGCGAGGATGCCGGCGCAGGCGGTGTTCATGCAGAAGCCGTGGCGCGCCCTCGACGTGCTGGTCCAGGCCGAGCATGCGACGGAAGCCGCCCGCGCCGCCTGAGCGCGTTCCGGTCCGATACGAGGACGGCGCACGCGGCGTCGTCCGAAATCCTTTCACGAACAAATAAAGCCCGGACCGCAAGGGCGGCCGGGCCTTTTTCGAGGATCGCGATCGACGGGCCTCGCGGCCCGGATCGTCTTACTCGGCGGCGGAAGCCGCCGGAGCGCCGCTGGCCGGAGCGGACGGGGTCATCGACGGGAAGCCGGGACGACGGGGGGCGCCGGCGCCGAAACGGGGCTTCGGCTTCGGAGCAGCGATCAGGCCCTCGCGGATCGCGGTCTTGCGGGCCTGCTTGCGGGCGCGACGGACCGCCTCGGCCTTCTCGCGCGCCTTGCGCACGGACGGCTTCTCGTAGGCCTTGCGCTGCTTCATCTCGCGGAAGATGCCTTCGCGCTGCATCTTCTTCTTGAGGACGCGGAGCGCCTGATCGACGTTGTTATCGCGAACGAGTACCTGCAACGGAGTGGATCCTCTAGAACCGGTTTGAACGTGGCATTCGGTCGGCGCGGTCAGCGTGACGCCCGCGAGCGTTGCGGGAAACCGACAGCGCCCCGGACCCGGGGATCGCCCGGGCGGGACGCGGTTCGGACCGTCTCGATTCGGCACCAAATCTGCACCTTGGGCAGGCTCTTACACCAAGCGCCCGCGAGTTCCAACCGGATTGGCGACGCGACGTCGATCCGCGTGCGGTGTGACCGCGCGGACGCAGGGCGTAAAGCCGTCGTCCGCCCGCACAGGGCATGCCGGGCGCAGCAATCCGGCCCGGCTCCTGCAATGCCGTCCTAAGTCGGGTATGACATCCCAGGCCGGACTCGTCCCGGCAGGGCTGGCGAAGGGACGCTCATGACGGGTGAGAGACAGCGATGACCGACGACGCGCAGCAATTCGCCAGCGACAACTATTCCGGCATCTGCCCGGAAGCCTGGGCGGCGATGGCGGCCGCCAATGCGGGGCATGCGCCGGCCTACGGCGAGGATGCCTGGACGGCACGCGCGGCGAACGCCTTCCGCACCCTGTTCGAGAGCCGCTGCGAGGTGTTCTTCGCCTTCAACGGCACGGCCGCCAACGCGCTGGCGCTGGCCGCGCTCTGCCGCTCCTACCACAGCGTGATCTGTGCCGACGCCGCCCACGTGGAGACCGACGAGTGCGGCGCGCCGGAGTTCTTCTCGAACGGCTCGAAGCTGCTCACGGTCCGCACCGAGAGCGGCAAGCTGACCCCGGACGCGATCCGGGCGCTCGCCACCAACCGCAAGGACATCCACTTCCCGAAGGTCCGCGTGGTGACGGTGACGCAGCCGACCGAGACGGGGCAGGTCTACACCCTCGCCGAGTTGCGGGCGATCTCGGCGACCTGCCGCGACCTCGGCCTGTCGCTGCACATGGACGGGGCCCGCTTCGCCAACGCCTGCGCCCATCTCGGATGCAGCGCGGCGGACATGACGTGGCGGTCGGGCGTCGACGTGCTCTGCTTCGGCGGCACCAAGAACGGCATGCATGCCGGCGAGGCGGTGGTGTTCTTCGACGCCGCACTGGCCGAGGATTTCGGCTATCGTTGCAAGCAGGCGGGGCAGCTCGCCTCGAAGATGCGCTTCCTCTCGGCCCCCTGGGTCGGGATGCTGGAGAGCGGGGCGTGGCTGAGAAACGCCGCGCACGGCAACGCCTGCGCACAGGACTTCGCGGCGGCGGTCGCGGACATGCCCGGCATCGCGCCGATGTTCCCGGTCCAGGCCAACGCCGTGTTCCTGGCGATGCCGGCGGACACGATGGAACGCCTGCGCGGCAGGGGCTGGCGCTTCTACACCTTCATCGGTGGTGGAGCCCGGTTCATGTTCGCCTGGGACGCGAAGCGTGAGCGCGTCGCTGAGCTGGTTGCGGATCTGCGCGCCGTCGCTGCGGCACCGGCATGAGCGGGCGGCGGGTTGCGTGGCCGGGTGCCGCTGTCTAACAGGGGCTCATGGTTCCGGCAGACGTTCGCCCGTCATCGATGACGCCGCCGTAGCGCGCGCGACGCCCCGCGGTCCCCGTTTCCACGGGGCATCGTGCTTGGGCCGCCGAACCGTCTCCCGTCGAAATCCCGTCTCTCATGAGCCCGCACGCCGCCCTCCGCGGGCGCGGACCGGATCCTTTGCATGACCTTTCAAACCTTGCGGGCCGAATGGGCCCCGCACGTGCCGCGCGAGCTCCTCGCCGGCACCGTCGTCGCGCTCGCGCTCATTCCGGAGGCGATCGCCTTCTCGCTCATCGCCGGCGTCGATCCGCAGGTCGGGCTCTACGCCTCGTTCTGCATCGCGGTGACCACCGCGATCGTCGGCGGACGGCCGGCGATGATCTCGGCCGCCACCGGCGCCACGGCCCTGGTGATGGCGGGGCTGGTGCGCGAGCACGGCCTGCAATACCTGCTGGCCGCCTCGATCCTCGCCGGCCTGATCCAGATCGGCGCCGGCCTGCTGCGGCTCGGCGACCTGATGCGCTTCGTCTCGCGCTCGGTGATCACCGGCTTCGTCAATGCCCTCGCGATCCTGATCTTCCTCGCGCAGATGCCCGAGCTGATCGGGCGCGGTCCGACCGTCTACGCGATGGTCGCGATCGGGCTGGCGATCATCTACGGCCTTCCGCGCCTCACCAGGGCGGTGCCCTCCCCGCTCGTCTGCATCGTCCTCCTGACGATCGCCGCGATCGCGCTGGCGCTGCCGATCCGTACGGTCGGCGACATGGGCGCGCTGCCGAGCAGCCTGCCCTCGTTCCTGCCGCCGCAGGTCCCTCTGAGCTTCGAGACCTTGCGGATCATCCTGCCCTACGCCGCCACGGTCGCCATGGTCGGCCTGCTCGAATCGCTGATGACGGCGGCGATCGTCGACGAGATGACCGATACCGGCAGCGACAAGAGCCGGGAATGCCTCGGCCAGGGCACCGCCAACATCGTCTCGGGCTTCTTCGGCGGCATGGCCGGCTGCGCCATGATCGGGCAGACGGTGATCAACGTCACCTCCGGCGCCCGCGGTCGCCTGTCGTGCCTGTGGGCGGGCTGCTTCCTACTGTTCCTGATCGTCGCGCTCGGCGCCTACGTCCGGCAGATCCCGATGGCGGCGCTGGTGGCGGTGATGATCTTCGTCTCGATCCAGACCTTCTCCTGGCGCTCGATCCGCGATCTCGCCCGGCACCCGGGCTCGTCCAGCGTGGTGATGCTCGCCACCGTCGCGGTGGTGGTCGCGACCCACGACCTCGCCCGCGGCGTCCTCGTCGGCGTGCTGCTGTCGGGCGTGTTCTTCGCGCGCAAGGTCGCCCGCGTCTTCCGCGTCGAGAGCCGCCGGGAGGGCGTGGTCCGCACCTACGTCGTCACCGGGCAGCTGTTCTTCGCGACGGCCGAAGCATTCCACGGCGCGTTCGATTTCCGCGACGACGCCGAGCGGATCGTGCTCGACCTTTCGGCGGCGCATTTCTGGGACATCACCGCGATCAATGCCCTCGACCGGGTCGTGCTGAAGTTCCGCCGTCACGGCCGGGCGGTCGAGATCGTCGGCCTCGACCGCGCGAGCGCGACCCTGGTCGAACGCCTCGGCACCCACGACAAGCCCGGTGCGATGGCAGCACCGGGACACTGACGCGACGGCCGGCGCTCAGGCGAGCCAGTCGGGCATCCGGTCGAGGCCGATCAGCGCGTCGTAGCTCTGGCGCGGGCGCACGATCGCCGCCTGCGAACCGCTGACCAGCACCTCGGGCACGAGGCGGCGGGTGTTGTAGGTGCCGGCCTGGACCGCTCCGTAGGCGCCCGCGGTCATCACCGCGATCAGGTCGCCGGCGACGACCCGCGGCATCTCGCGCTGCAGGGCGAGATAGTCGCCGGTCTCGCAGACCGGTCCGACCACGTCCGCCGTCACGCGCGGCGCGTCGGCGGCCGGAGCCTCCACCGGGCGGAGGGCGTGATAGGCCTCGTAGAGGGTCGGCCGGATCAGGTCGTTCATCGCGGCATCCACGATGACGAAGGTGCGGCCCTCGCTTTCCTTCACGTAGACCACGCGGGTGACCAGGATGCCGGCATTGCCCGCGATCATCCGGCCGATCTCGAAGACCGGCCGCAGGCCGAGCGGGGCGAAATGCGGGCGGATCGTCGCGGCGAGCGCCGCCGGGTCCGGCGGGGCTGCGTTGTCGTCGCGATAGGGGATGCCGAGGCCGCCGCCGAAATCGATGTGGCGGATCGGATGGCCCTCGGCGATCAACCGGCCGGCCAGCCCGGTGAGCAGCCGCGCCGCATTCTCGAACGGCGCGAGATCGGTGATCTGGCTGCCGATATGCATGTCGACGCCGTGGATCGCAAGGCCCGGAAGGGTCGCCGCCAGGGCGTAGACGGCGGGCGCGCGCGTGATCGGGATGCCGAACTTGTTCTCGTACTTGCCCGTCGAGATCTTGACGTGGCCGCCCGCGTCGATGTCGGGATTGACCCGGATCGAGACCGGCGCCTCGATCCCGAGGCTGGTCGCCACCTCGGACAGCGCCAGCAGCTCGGGCTCGCTCTCGACGTTGAAGCAGTAGATCCCGGCCTTCAGCGCTGCCGCCATCTCGTCGCGGGTCTTGCCGACGCCGGAGAACACGATCTTCTGCGCGTCGACCCCGGCCCGAAGCGCGCGGAGCAGCTCGCCCTCGGAGACGATGTCCATGCCGGCGCCCCGTCGGGCGAGCGTCGCCAGCACGGCCTGGTTGGAATTCGCCTTCATGGCGAAGCAGACCAGCGCGTCGTCGCCCGAGAACGCCTCGGCGAAGACGTGGAAGTGCCGCTCCAGGGTTGCGGTGCTGTAGCAGTAGAACGGCGTCCCGACCCGCTCGGCCAGGGCCGTCAGGTCGACGTCCTCGGCGTGCAGGCGTCCATCGCGATCCTGGAAATGGTGCATCGTTCGGCCGTGTCCGGGAAGCGTCGAGATCTGCCGTTCGGCTCGAGATCCCGTCCGCGGGGAAGCCCCCCCCCGGGGCGGGAGAGCAGGGTGGAAGACGAGGGCGCCGTGCGATCCGGCGCGGGAGCGGCGCGCTACAGCAGCGGATCGAGGATGAAGGGATCCTTCGGGATGCGATAGCCGCGCTTGGCCCCGCGGCCGGTCTCGACCGGCGCCTCCGTGCCGGAGGCCGGGGCGAGCGCGGAGGGCGGCAGCTCGTCGCCGTCGCGGACCGCGGACGGATCGGGCTCCGGCGTGCCGCCGCCGAGGCCGGTGCTCTGCGGAAGGGTCCGGGGTCCGGCCGTCGCCGTAGGCGTGCCTTGGGCCGCACTCCTTTGCGGCGTCGTCGCCGAGGCGCCCGGCGGCTCGAGGGCTCCGCGGCGGCCGCACCCTGCCAGCGCGAGCGCGGCGAGGCCTGTGGCGAGGGTCAACGTCAGGACGCGGGTGGGCGGCATCGCGGAGGGTCCGGCGGGCACTTCTGGGGCGGTCCTCCCAAGGGAGGATCGCACCTTAGCCGTTGCCGGAACGCGAGGCGAGCGTTCGCGCGCCACAGCCTCGCTCCGAACCGGCTCGGTCGAGCGGGCGGTTCAGCCCTTCTTGTCGCCGTTGGTCGCCTCGTAGGCGTCGATCGCCCGGCGGCAATTCTCGGACAGCGACTTCCAGTTCTTCTCGAAGCAGGCATCGAGCTTCGGGTCCTCGGGGGCGAGGTTGCCGCAATAGTTCAGGTAATCGCCGGTGCAGTACTTCTTCAGGGTCTCGTTGCCGCGCTTGGTCTCGGGCGCCGCCGAGGCCGGCGCGGAGAACGACACGGCCAGGCCGAGCGCGAGGGCGAGGGACATGAGCTTCAAGGCCATGGGGCGTCGTTCCATCTGTCGGATCGAGAGGGGGGGATGGCGGTGCGATGATGCCATCGCGTGGTGGAAACAAGGCATCGCGGCGCGGTTTCGCAACCGCAACCCTAGGATTTTGGTGGCTCGACGGCCGCTCAGTGCGAGGAGGCACGCATCGCGTAGGCCGCCACCGGCGGAAGGCGCTCGCGCTGAGTCAGGGTGTCGGCCACCTCGGTGATGCGCCGGCGAAGGTCCGCATTCTCGCGCTCGAACGCCTCCCCGCGGTCGGACACGGCCTTGGCGAGCGCCGCCTCGGTGGCCGCGAGCTTTTCGCGCACGCTGCCCTCGCTCTCCGCCGCGCCTGCAGCGGATGGGACGTCCTCGACCGTGCCGAGGGCGTTCCGCGCGGCGAGCAGGCTGTCCAGGAGGTCGGCATGCGCCTCTTCCAGGGCGAGCAGGGTCGCGAGGCTCGACGAGCCGTCGGCCTGCGCGGTCGAAAGCTCGTTCTCGAGACGACCGCGAAGCGCCAGCGCCTCGGCGATCTCGGCGTCGCGGGCGGCGACGTCGCGCGCGAGGGCGGCCGCCTCCATGGTGCGGTTGCCGAGGGCCGCCATGTCGGCCTGGCGCTTGGCGCGCGCGTCCTCGACGGCACGCTCCATCCGCCGCTGCCGCACCGCGAACTCGGCGCGCAGAAAATCCTTCTCGGCGGCGATCTCTCCGACGGACAGCGGCAGCTGCGCCTCCGTCCGGCGCCGCGCCAGGCGGGCGGCGCGCGCGTTCACGGCGGGCAGCGCCAGCAGCGCGCACAGGATCGCCACCAGGAAGCCGAGGGCGAAGACCATCACGGTTTCGATCACGCGGGCGAACTCGATCCCTTGAGCGCCGCCGCAAGACCGGACCCTGCCCGCTCGTGCGACGATGCGACCACACGCAGAACGAGCCCGGACACCGGGGCTGAACCCGGATGCCGTGCCCGTGGGCCGAGCATGCCCGGCCGAAGCTGACGCGCAGTCTAACCGGTTTTGCGCGCGGGCGCGAAGTCGCGATTCGGTCGCGTCAGAACGGGTTCCAGGTCGGCGTGCCGGTGAACTTCAGATAGCCGACGTTGATGCCGAGGCGGGCGCCGACGCCGGTCCGGATCGGAACCACGACGATGCCGTCGTTGGTCACCGCCGTCATGCCGAAGCCGCCGACGAAGTAGGCCGAGCCGTCGACCCCGCCGAAGCGGCGGTAGATCCCATTCACCGCCGGCAGGTTGTAGACCAGCATCATGGTGCGGTCGCCGTCGCCGCCGATGTCGAAGCCGAGGGTCGGGCCCTGCCAGTAGATCCGGCGCTGGCCCGCATTGCGGGTGTAGAGCGTGCCCTCGCCGTACCGGACGCCGCCGACGATGGCGCCGGAGGCTTCCTGGCCGAGGATGTAGCCGTTGGGCTCGCCCCAGCGCTTGGTCGCCTCCTGCACCGTGAGCGCCAGCCCGCGCGAGACGCTGCCGAAGAACTTGTGGCCGGAATCGACGATCTCGCGCGGCCGGAAGGTCTCCGGCGCGCCGGGATCCTCGACGCCGCGGGCGGAGGCCGGCACGCTCGCGGAAACGCCGAACGCGGCCGTCGACGCGACGAGGAGCCCGGCCGAGCTCAGGCCGGCCAGGGCGCGGCGGCGTGTCGGCGCGTCCTGCCGCAGGGTGGCCGTGCGGGGGGAATCGGGTGTGGTCATGGTTCCTCCTCGATCCGCTGAAGGCGGCGCCGTAATGGGACGCGATCGCGCGCCTGGACTTGGATGCGCACCTGGACGATGCCTTGCGTCCGCCCCCAAGGACATGCGGCAGACCTGCCGCCGGAGCGCACGGCGGTCGATCCGGGCGCGAGCTGAGGGATAGGTGGACACGATGTGGTTAACGCGGCGTGACTGCGCCATCCTCGTCCTGGCGGGCCTCGCGGAGCCGGCGATCGGACAGACGCCCGTCGCCGGCCCGCTCGCGCTCTCGGGCTTCGACCCGGTGAGCTACTTCCTGCCGAAGGGCCCGCGGGCGGGCTCGTCCGCGTTCGAGGCTTCCGGCGGCGGCAGGACCTGGCGCTTCGCCGGTGCCGCCAACCGCGCCGCCTACCTGCGCGACCCTACGGTCTACACGCCGCGGCTGGGCGGATACGACGTCGTCGGCATCCTCGACGGACGGCTGGTCGACGCCGATCCGCTGGTCTTCGCGGTGATCGAGGAGCGCCTCTACCTGTTCCGCAACGCCGAGCGACGGGACCGGGTGCTGGCGGACCCCACGCTCGCGGAGCGGGCGGAGGCGTCCTGGCCGAGCCTGCAGCCGCTCACGGACGGAGGACGGGAGTGAGCCGCGTCACCGCTGCGCCCTCCCGCGGCCGCAGGATCGGCCCGCGATCGGGAAGCGCGACCCGGGCGGCGAGCGCCGGATCGCCCAGAGCCGCGAACGGGCCGTTGCGATAGGCCATCGCGTGCCGGCCGTAGATGATCGGCCGGCCGGTGGGGGTGACGACACGGCCGCCGGCGGCGGTCAGGATGTGGTCGCCGGCCGCGGTGTCCCATTCCATGGTCGGTCCGCAGCGGACGTAGAGGTCGGCCTCGCCCGAGGCGATCAGCGCGAACTTGAGGGCCGAGCCGGCCGCGCGGCGCGATGTCACGCCGAGCGCGTCGAGGCAGGCCTCGGTCTCGGAATCGCCGTGGCGCCGGCTGCCGAGCGCGGTCAGCCCGTCCCGCGGCTCGGGCCGGGTTCGGACGGCGCGAGAGGGCCCGGGGCGGCCGGCCTCGATCGGCGCCTCGTGCGCGGCGACACCCGCGTGCCAGACGCGGCCGACGCCCGGCGCGGCCAGCGCCGCGGCGACCGGGCGGTTGCCCTCGATCAGGGCGATGCACACGGCGAATTCCGGGCTGCCGGCGAGGAAGTCGCGGGTGCCGTCCAGGGGGTCGACCAGGAAGAACCGGTCGGCGGGCGGCACGTCGTGGCAGGTCTCCTCGGCCACCACCGGGATCGCCGGGAACCGTTCCAGGAGCTTGGCCAGGATCAGCTGCTCGGCCTCGAGGTCGGCATGGCTCGAGGGCGAGCCGTCCACCTTGAGCACGTGCGGGCAGTCGTTGCCGTGGTGGCCGAGCAGGATCTCGCCGGCGGCGCAGGCGATCTCGGCCAGGTACGCGGCGATGCGCTCGCGTTCCGGCCCGGAGAGGGAGACGATGGATGATGCCGCCATTGCCATGGCACCGTCTTGCTCCACCCTCCGATCCTTGTCGATGGCGGAGGCCGAAATCGGGTTCGGCCCGTCCCGACGCGTCTCAGTAGGTGGCGAACATCCGCGCGATCTCCGCGGGCTCGCGCGTCACCGTCAGGGCGAGCGCGAGCAGGATGCGGGCCTTCTGCGGCGTCAGGTTGTCGGCGCTGAGGATGCCGCGCTCCCTCAGGCGGGTGGTGAGCGGGACGACGCCGCTGCCCGCCCGGGTCGACTGCACCACGACGATGCCGGCGGCGGCGGCCTGCTCGAGGGCGTCGGCTTCGCGCGGCGGCGTCATGCCCGGCGCCAGCCCCGCCGAGACGATGCCCCGCGCTCCGGCGGCGAGGAAGGCCCGCACCGCCGTGCCGTCCGCGTCGGCATAGCCGTAGGACACGTCGACCCGCGGCAGCGCTTCGAGCGCGCGGATGTCGAAGGGCGTTCCCGGAGCGTGGCTCCGCTCCGAGCGCCGGTAGTACTGCACCGAGGCGCCGTCGACGTGGCCGAGCACCCCGAAATCCGGCGTCCGGAAGGTCTGGAGCCGGGCGACCGAGGTCTTGGTCACCTCGCGCGCCGCCTGGATCTCGTCGTTGAGGACGACGAGGACGCCGCGCCCGCGGGACTGCGCCGACGCCGCCGTGCGGATCGCCGCGACGAGGTTGAGCCCGGCATCGCTCGACAGGGCGCTCATCGGCCGCTGCGACCCGACGAGCACCACCGGGACGTCGACGGTGAGCGTCAGGCTCAGGGCGTAGGCGGTCTCCTCGAGGGTGGCGGTGCCGTGCCCGATGACGATGCCGGCGAGGTCGCGATGCTCCGCGACGAGGCGTTCGCAGGTCGTCGCCAGGTCGCGCCATTCCGCGAAGCCGATCGCCGGGCTCGGCACGGCGCGGAAGGCGACCGGCACCATCTCGGCGACCGCGCCCACCTCCGGCACGGCATCGAGGATCGCCTGCGCCTCCAGGCGGTTCCCGGTCGCGGTGTAGTCGAGGATGTCGAGGGAATCGCGACCGAGCGACGAGATCGTCCCGCCGGTGCCGATGAACGCGACCTTCGGCCTTGCCGTCATCGAATGTCTCCTGCTCGCTTCGCGTCGAGACCGCGTCCTACCCGCTGAGGCCGGCGGTTGTCTCGCGGCATCGCCGGGGACGGACGATGTGTCGGGCGAGGACGCGGTGCCGGCTCGCTCGCCCCGAGGATGGCGACACCGCGCGCGCCGATGCGGCTCAGCTGCGGAAGTCGAGCACGAGGGCCGAGGCGTTGCTGCTCGTGCTGGAAGTCCCGCTCGACGCGTAGCCGGTCGCGCTCGCCTGCGTCGATTGGAGCTGCTTGATGAAGCTCGCCAGCAGATCGCTCGTCGACGCGGTGCTGGTGCTGCCTGAGGCCGAGGCGCCGGGATCCGCGCTCGACGCATCGGACAGGTCGTTGCCGTCCGGCGCCGCGCCGAAGGGCGGTCCCGGGGGCGGGCCGCCCGCACCGCCGACCCCGCCATCCTTTGCCTCGCCCTTCGCGCCTCCCTTGGCGAACAGCGACGTCAACGTCGCCGCCTGGTCGCTGGTCAGCGTTCCGTTGGTGACCTGGTCGGCGATCAGGCCGTCGATGCGGCTCTTGATCTGGGACGGGTCGAGCCGCGACGCGGCGGAGGTGCTCGACGATGCCGACGCGGCACCGTTCGCGGTTTCGCCGGACTTGAGGCTGGCGTCGATCGAGTCGAGGGCGCTGGTGAGCGCGGTGGCGTCGGTCGCGGAAATGGTGCCGGCCGAGGCCTCGCTGTCGATCTCGGAGGCGACCCGGTTCTTGTGGGCGTGCGCCGGGCGCTGCGGCGCCTGGATCTGCGAGGCGGTGGTGCTGGAGATCGAACTCATGGGCGGCTTTCCCGTGAAGCTGCCGGAAACGCCCGGCCGCGGGTCCGTGTGCAAAGTGCCCACGCCGCGGTTAAGGATCTGTTCGCCTTAATGTTTCGGTATGTTTCCAGCGGCGCCCAGCGGCCGTTCCCCCCTCCTCCCGCAGCGTAAATCGTACTGTGATGCTCGCCCGAGTCAGCGGGCGGCGACCCGCAATTGCGGGAACGCGGCGGGGAGCGGAGGCGCCGTGCGCAGGGCCGGTTGCGCCACGCCGTAGAGGCCGCGATGCTGCGGGTTCGGGCTCAGCCGGTCAGTCAGGCCGATCACCGTCTCGGCCGCGCCGAGAAGAAGCGCGCCTTCGGGTGCAAGCCGTTCGGCGAGCCGCCCGAGGATGTCGGCCTTGGTCGGCGTATCGAAGTAGATCAGCACGTTGCGGCAGTAGATCACGTCGAAGGAGCCGAGCGCCTCGAAGCCGTTGAGCAGGTTGAGCGGCCGGTAATCGATCATCGCGCGCAGGGCCGGGGCGATCTGCCACTGCTCGCCGATCTGGGTGAAGTACTTCAGCAGCCACTGCACGGGCAGCCCGCGCTGCACCTCGAAATGGCTGTAGAGCCCGAGCTTGCCCTTCTCGATCACCTCGGTGGACAGGTCCGTCGCGACGATCTCGACCTGCCAGCCGGCAAGCTTGGCGCCAGCTTCCTGCAGCAGGATCGCGAGCGAATACGGCTCCTGGCCGGTCGAGGCCGCCGCGCACCAGATGCGCAGCCGGCGCTGGCCGGCACGGCGCGCCATCGCCTGAGGCAGCAGCACGTCGCGGAACAGATCGAACGGCGTCCGATCGCGGAAGAAGAAGGTCTCGTTGGTGGTCATCGCTTCGACGACCGCCTTCTCGATCGACGAATCGCGCGAGATCTTCAAGGTGCCGACGAGGTCGCGCAGCGTGGCGAGGCCGAAGCGGCGGCAGACGGGGGTGAGCCGGCTCTCGACGAGGTAGCGCTTCTCGGGGGTGAGCGCGAGGCCGGAGCGCTGCTTGAGATAGGCGCGCAGGAAATCGAATTCGAGCTCGGTCATGCCGTCTGTCCCGTGATCATGGCGCGCAGCGCAGGGCCGATCTCGGGAAGCGGCAGGATGGCCTGGGCCAGCCCCGCCTTGGCGATGCTGCCGGGCATGCCCCAGACGGTGCTCGTCGCCTCGTCCTGTGCGAGCACGGCGCCGCCGGCCTCGCACAGCGCGCGGGCGCCGTGGGTGCCGTCCGAGCCCATGCCAGTGAGCACGACGGAGAGGGTTGCGCCCCCGAACAGGGCGGCGGCGTCCTTGAACAGGACGTCGACGGCCGGCCGGCAGAAGTTCACCGGCGGTCCGTCGTCGAGGCGGATCACCGGCTCTCGGCCGGCGCCCCCCGTCAGGCCCATGTGGCGCCCGCCCGGCGCGACGTAGATCCGCCCGGGCTCGAGCCGTTCGTCGGCCTTGCCCTCGGCCGCGACGAGTCCGGTGCGGGTGGCGAGGTGCTCGGCGAAGACCGCGGTGAAGATCGGCGGCATGTGCTGGACGATCAGGATCGGCAGCCGGCGCAGCGTCGCCGCGCCGATCTTCTCGAGCATCTCGCCGACCGCCCGAGGGCCGCCGGTCGAGGCGCCGACGAGAAGGACGCGGGGCGCCAGGCCGGTGCGAGCCTTCGGGCGCAGGGTGACCGGGGCGCTCGGGCGCGGCGCCGCCGGGGCCGGCATCGGCGAGGGGGCGGCGCCGGGCGCGATCGGGGCCGGCGCCGGGCCGCGGCGGCGGGCGCGGGCGGCGCCGAACAGCCGCACCCGCTCCACGAGGTCGGCGCGGAAGGCGTCGGAGGTGGTGACGCCGCGGTTGCTCTCGGGCTTGGCGAGATAATCGACCGCGCCGAGGGCGAGGCACCTGAGCGAGATGTCGGCGTTGCGTGTCGTCAGCGTCGACATCATCACGACCTGCACGGTCGGGCTGGCCGCGAGCATGCGCGGCAGCGCCTCGGTGCCGTCGAGCTCGGGCATGTCGATGTCGAGCAGCACCACGTCCGGATCGTGCCGCGTCATCATCTCCACGGCGATGCGGCCGTTCGAGGCGGTGCCGACGACGGTGAAGCCGGCCTCGCCGATCCAGCGCGCGACGAGCCCGCGCACCACGGCCGAGTCGTCGGCGATCAGCACCTTGATCGGCACGGACGCGGTCGCCCACGGCTTGGGCGCGAGGCTCGGGTTGGCGGCCAGCATGGGTTCGGCATCCCAATGACGATGGGGGAGTGGGGGTCGTTCGACGTCGCGGTCCAGCCGGCTCGACCGAGCCGACGCGGGCAGCCGGATCGGGCCTGCGTCAGGCCGCGGCCTGGACGACGCCGACCTGCTCGAGCTTGGCCGTCAGGATGTCGCGGTCGAACGGCTTCATGATGTACTCGTCCGCGCCCGCCCGGAGGGCCCGGGCGATGGCGCCGACGTCGTTCTCGGTCGTGCAGAACAGGATCTTCGGGCCGTTGCCGTCGGGCCGCTGGCGCAGGGCCTGGAGGAAGGCGTAGCCGTCCATGTTCGGCATGTTCCAGTCGAGCAGGATGACCTGGGGCATCGCCTCGGCGCAGCGCAGCAGGGCGTCGCTGCCGTCCTCGGCTTCCGAGACGTCGAAGCCGAGCGTCTCGATGATCCGCCGCGCCACCTTCCGGATCACGGCGGAATCGTCGACCACGAGGCAGGTGCGGGTTTCGGCTGAAGCGATGGTCACGGCGTCTTGCCCTCTCGGCTGTTTGCTGTCGGCGACGTCACGCTGCGGTCGCGCCGGCGCGTTCGGACGCGAAGACCAGCAGCGCGTTGACGTCGAGGATGACGAGCAGCCGGCCGTCGAGGCGATGGACGCCGAGGGCGAGGTCGCGCCAGCGGGCATCCAGGTTGATCGGCACCGGCTCGTGCGTCTCGACGCCGAGCTTCAGCACCTCGCCGACGCCGTCGACCACGAGGGCGAAGGTCTCGCCGCCCTGCTCCAGGCCGATCGCCATGCGCGCCGCACCTTCGGCCGCCGGAAGGCCGAGCCGGCGGCGCAGGCAGATCGCGGTGACGACGCGTCCGCGCAGGTTCAGCAGGCCGACGATCTCGGGCGGGCTCAACGGCACCGGCGTGACGCCGGCCGGGATGAACACGTCGTGCACCCGGTCGATGGCGAGCCCGAACATCGTATCGCCGACGAAGACGGTCACGAAGTCCTGGGTCGTTCCCGCCTCCGTGGCGTTGCTGTTGGCAGCCTGCATGGTGGTGTCTCCCCGGCGTCGCGGCGCCGTCAAACCAGGATGGTCGGTTCGCGCCGGGATCGGCGCGGCACCGTCGGGACGGGCCGGTCTCAGGCGGCGCGGAGCGCCGCGTTCGGCGCGGCATCGAGCTCGGCGAGCGCCGCGACGAGGCCGCTGCGGTCGAACTTCGCCACGAGGTCGCTGATCGCGAGGGTGCGGGCCCGCTCGACCGCATCGGCCCCGATGGTGCCGGTGAGGCCGATCACCGGGAGGCCGGCTACCCGCGGGTCGCCCGCCCGCATCGCGCCGACGAGATCGAAGCCGCTGCGGCCCGGCATCTCCAGGTCGGTCACCACGACGCTGATCCGCGCATCCGCCTGGAGGATGGCGAGCGCCTCCTCGGCACCGGGCGCCGTGACGACGCGGTAGCCGGCGGCCTTCAGCACCGGGCTCAGCATGTCGCGGAAGAAGGCCGAATCGTCCACGAGCAGCAGCGTGGCGGTCTTCGCCGAGGCCGCCTTCGCGCCGCGCGCCCAGTCGTCGTAGGCCAGCGGCAGGAAGTGGGCGATGTTGATGATGTCGGTGGCGCGGCCGCGCAGCACCGCCGACCCGATCAGGTCCGAACGCTCGGCCGTGATCTCGATGTCGAGGCGCTCCTCGACGATATCGACGATCTCGTCGACCACGAGGCCCATCGCCCGGTCGCCGTCGGAGAACACCACCAGCGCCTGCGTCCCCTCGGTGCGGATCGCGATGGCCTCGTCGGCCGGGACCAGCGGCATCAGCCGGCCGCGATACTGGATCAGCGGACGCCCGCCGAGCCACTCGACCTTGCCGGCGTCGATCTCCTCCAGCCGCGTGACGAGCGACAGCGGAACCGCCTTGAAGCTGCCGGCGCCGCCCTTGAACACGAGGAGCGTGGTCTTCGGGTCGCCGAGCTCGGCCGCCTCGGCCTCGGCCTCGATCGGGCCGCCGCCCTGCGCGCCCTGGCTGACCTGCCGCGCGATGCCGTTCGGGTCGACGATCAGCACCACGGCGCCGTCGCCGAGGATGGTGTTGCCGGCGAACAGCGGGATGTGGCGCAGCTTCGAGGACATCGGCTTCACGACGATCTCCTCCGTATGGAAGACCTCGTCGACGAGGATGCCGAAGCGCTGGCGCCCGACCTGGGCCACCACCACGAAGCCGGTCTCGGTCGCGGTGTCGTCCTGGCCGAGCAGGCCCTTAAGGGTCACGATCGGCAGCAGCCGCTCGCGAAGGCGCAGCACCTGCGCGTCGTTGATGCGCTCGATCCGCTGCGGCGCGGTGGCGTCGACCCGCACCAGCTCGAGCACCGCGAGCTGCGGAACCGCGAAGCGGCTCTCGCCGGCCCGGACGATGAGGGCGGCGACGATCGCCAGCGTCAGCGGGATCTTGATGGTGAAGGTGGTGCCGACGCCCTTCTGCGTGGCGATGTCGATCACGCCGCCGATGGTCTCGATGTTGGTCTTCACCACGTCCATGCCGACGCCGCGGCCGGAGACGGAGGTGACGGCGGCCGCGGTGGAGAACCCGGCGTCGAAGATGAACTTTGCGACCTGCGCGTCGGTCATGCGCTCGACGTCGGCCTGGGTCGCGATCCCGCGCTCCACGGCCTTCTTCCGGATCGCGACGAGATCGAGGCCCTTGCCGTCGTCGGCAATCTCGATCGTGATGGTCCCGCCCTCATGGTAGGCCGAGAGGCGGATCGAGCCGCGGGCCGACTTGCCGGCCGAGATCCGCTGCATGGTCGATTCGAGGCCGTGGTCGGCCGAGTTCCGGACCATGTGGGTCAGCGGGTCCTTGATGACCTCAAGGACCTGCCGGTCGAGCTCGGTCTCGGCGCCGAGCATCACCAGGTCGATCTGCTTGCCGAGCTCGCTCGACAGGTCGCGCACCACCCGCGGCAGCTTCTGCCAGGCGTTGCCGATCGGCTGCATGCGCGTCTTCATGACGCCTTCCTGCAGCTCGGCCGTGACGTGGGAGAGCCGCTGCAGCGGAACCTTGTAGCTCGAATCCTCGTGCTTGCGCGCGATCTCGAGGAGCTGGTTGCGGGTCAGCACCAGCTCGGACACCATCGTCATCAGGTGCTCGAGGGTGTCGACGTTCACCCGGATGGTCTGCATCTTGGCCAGGCCGCCCTCGGGGGCCTCGGCCGGCGCATCGCCCGACACCGGGGCCTTCGCGACCGGGGCCGGAGCTTCCTGCACGGGGGCCGCCGGCGCCTGTGCGATCGGAGCCGGGGCGACCGGTGCCTGAGCGATCGGCGCCGGCTCGGGCATCCAGGCGGAGGGGGCATCGTCGGGGCCGGGGGCCGCGAGGAACGCGGCTTCGAGGTCCTCGAGCGAGACCTCGCCGGGCTTGCTCTCGCGCACGACGATCTCGGGCAGCTTCGGCTCCGGAATCTTAAGCTCCGGTAGCTTGGCCTCGGCGATCTTGGGCTCGGGAGCTGCGGCGGCCTCGGGCGTGCCGAGCGACATGCGCTCCAGCGCCTCGATCAGGTCTGCGTCGCTGCCCGCGGGCTCGGTCCCGGTGGCTTCGAGGTCGGCGAGGATGAGCTTCAGGCGATCGAGCGTCGCGAGGATCAGGCTGACGGCCGGGCTGGTCACCGCGAGACCGTCGCGGAAGCGACCCATCAGGGTCTCGGCGGCATGCGCCAGTGCTTCCAGCCGCGGCAGGCCGAGGAAGCCGCAGGTTCCCTTGATGGTGTGCACGAGGCGGAAGATATTCCGGAGGATCGTCTCGTTGTTCGGATCCTGCTCGAACCGGACGAGTTCCGTGTCGACGGTGTCGAGATGCTCGCTGCTCTCAGTCAGAAACTCGCGCAGAAGGTCGTCCATCGGCGGTACTCGGATCACGTCTGCACGCACGTTCGTGCAGACGCATCCTGGCGCGCGAGCGGTTAGGGAAGCGTTTCCTCGGACCCGTTTTTTCGTGCGATGGCGTCGTGTCGGCCTGCGTTACAGCGACTTGCCGTCGTGCCAGACGCAGTTCGAGGCGAGGATCGCAAGATTCACGTCCGATTTTTGCGGTTGTGGCAGGGTTTTACCGTCCATCGCGAGATCGATCTTGATCTCCACCTGGCCCTTCGACTCGTTGGACCGCCGGGAGAAGTAGCAGTACTGCTGGTACGGCTGGTCGGCGCTGTCCTTGAAGTTCCAGCCGGTCACGATCTGCCCGTCGAGATAGGGCACCTGCTTGAACACGGTGAAGGTGGTGTTGACGATCGCCTTCGAAGCCGGCACCGCGTCGGCCCCGAGCTGCGCCTTCGTCGGCGTCGGGGCGCCGGCGGCCTTCGACAGCCCGCCTTCGAGCTTCAGCACGTTGTCGGTCAGCGTCACCTCGCCCTTGGTCTTGAGCGTGACGTCGGAGAGCGCCGCCTGCATCGCGGCGGCGATCTTCTCGGCGGCGGTGTCGAACTGGTTCATCGTGGCCCAGCCGTAGGCCGCCGCGCCGATGCCGATGCCGGCCAGCGCGGTGAAGATCCCCGCGCCGGCCGCCCGGAACAGGAAGGCGCGGGCGAAGACGATGCGGGATTCCGCCCGCAGCCGGCCGTTGACCTGCTGCGCGAGCGCGATGTTCTCCGGCGACCCCTGCGCGACGTAGCTCATGCGCCCGCTCCCGCGCTGGCGGCCGGAAGGTTCGGCTGGTTCGCGGCCGCGATCCCCGGGGCGATCCCCGTGGCCGGGCGGTTGATCGGGATCACCGCGCCCGTCGCCGCCTCACGGTTCTGCCGCGGCAGCACCGGCTCGAGGTTCTGCTTCAGCGCTTCGGTGATCGATTCCAGCATGTAGGGCGTCGCCTCCGGGTTCACGGCGGCGCCGAGGTCGTCCTCGTCCATGAAGGTCTTGCGCACCGAGACAGCGCAGAGCGCGAGGATCGTCGAGGCGAAGGCGGCGCAGAGGGCCGGTAGGAACACGAAGATGCGCAGGAAGGCGTGCACCTGCTGCTCGGACACGTCGATCGGATCGACGCCGTAGACCATCGCCGTGAAGGAGTGCAGCTGCGAGCGGTTCACGGCGTTGCGGTAGGCCTGCTCGGCGTCTGCGACCTTGCGCTCGGCGGCGCCGCGGTCGAGCTGCGCACGGGCCTTGCGCGCCTCCTCGAGATCCTTGGTCAGCACGCCGCGATCGGCCGAGGCCTTGGCGACGCTCGACGAGAGCGTGGCGGTGCGCGGGTCGGTGACGCATTTCAGGTTCTGGTAGCGCACGCCGCGGCTGTTGGTGCCGAACACCTTCTCGCAGCGCTGCGCCGGCAGCGCCGAGAGCTGCGCCGCGTTGTCCGCGGCGCGCTTCTCGATCTGGTCGAGCTCGGTCGTGTACTGCGCGACCCGGGCGTCGGCCGAGGCGATGCGGTTGTCGATGGTGCTCCGGTCGGCCTGCGCGTCCTTGAGCGCGGTCTTGGTCTTGGAGGCCTCCATCAGGCGGGGATGGAACATCATCTCGCCGAGCTGCGAGACCGACTTCGTTGTCACGCCGGCGGCGAAGATGATGCCGACGACCGCGAGCGCGCGAATGAAGTACGAGCGCTGCGTCCGCGCCAGGATGCCGAGCGGCACGCGGCACAGCTCGACCGCGGCGTAGACCAGCGGCGCCAGCAGCATGAAGTAGAAGGCGTGGTTGTCGCCGTCGCTGTAGACCGCCGCGAACAGCCAGGCGCCCCAGAGCGAGGCGCCGATGACCATGAACTCGACGAGGTAGGCGATCGCGACGTAGCCCCACTTGATGCGATAGCCCTTCTCGACATGGCGCTCGTGCGTCCACCTGTCGGACTCGATGGCCCAGGCACGGCGCTCGCGCTGGACCTCCCGGCTCGGGGGCATCTTTCGCATGGGGCTCTCTAAGCTCGGATCGTATGCGACGCGCGGTTGAGCGTAACCGTTCGTTAATCGTTTTCGCTAAGCGGGCATTGTGCCGAATTTGGGCCGCATGGCGGCCATCCACCGGAACCGCATCCGGGGTGGCGCAAATGCCTCACTTCGAAGTCGCGAATTTGGGCGGGGCGGCCGTCCAATCGCGCCGCGGCGGCGTTTCGAGGTTGCTCGCGCGGCGCCCAACTCGCATGATCGCGGCGACCCAAAGCAGCGCCACCCGACCAAGAGGTTCGAACCGACCGCCGATGCCCGACGTCCATGCCGGCTCCTACAAGGAAGCGATCCTGTTCCTCGTCACCGCGGGCGTGGTGGTGCCGCTTTTCCATCGCCTGCGCATCAGCCCGGTGCTGGGCTTCATCGGGGCCGGCGCGCTCCTCGGGCCGTTCGGGCTCGGCCGCTTCGCCGACCAGTTCCACTGGGTTTCGCTGTTCACGATCGGCAACCGCACCGAGATCGCGCATCTGGCCGAGTTCGGCGTGATCTTCCTGATGTTCATGATCGGCGTCGAGCTGTCCTGGGAGCGGCTGCGCACGCTGCGGCGCCTGGTCTTCGGCCTCGGCTCGATCCAGGTGATCTGCTCGGCCCTGGTGATCGGGTCGATCCTGTTCGGGCTGAAGGTCCCGCTGGCGGGCGCGGTGATCGTCGGCATCGCGCTGGCGCTGTCCTCCACCGCCGTGGTGCTGCCGGTGCTGGCCGAGCAGCGCCGCCTGAACACGCCGGCCGGGCGCGCGAGCTTCGCGGTGCTGCTGTTCCAGGACCTTGCCGTGGCGCCGGTCCTGTTCGCGATCGCGGTGTCGGGCCGCAGCGACGGCGCCGACATGGGCGGCGCGCTGGCTCTGGCTCTCGCCCAGGCGGCGATCGCCCTGGTGCTGATCGTGGTCGCCGGCCGCCTCGCGCTTCGGCCGCTGTTCCACCTCGTGGCGCGCACCAAGTCGGCCGAGCTGTTCATGGCGGCCTGCCTGCTCGTCATCGTCGCGACCGCGCTGACGGCGGCCGCCTCGGGCCTGTCGATGACGCTGGGCGCCTTCGTCGCCGGGCTGCTGCTCGCCGAGACCGAGTACCGCCGGGCGATCGAGGCCACGATCGATCCGTTCAAGGGGCTCCTGCTCGGGGTGTTCTTCGTCTCCGTGGGGATGAACCTCGATCCCGCGCAGCTGCTGGCGGCGCCCGGCGCGATCCTCGGGCTCGCCTTCGCGCTGCTGTTCATCAAGGCGGCGGTCGTGGTGATGGCGGCGCCCGCGCTCAAGCTCTCCCGCGCCGTCGCCCTAGAGACCGCGATGCTGCTCGGGCCGGGCGGCGAGTTCGCCTTCGTGCTGATCGGCGGCGCGATGGCCGGCGGCCTGGTGCCGGAGCCGGTCGGGGGCGCGGCGCTGATCGTCACCACCGTGACGATGATCATGATCCCGGGCCTCGCGGCGCTCGGCCGGCGGATCGGGAAGCGCGCCTCGAAGAACCAGGCCGGGCGGGTGCGGGCCGACCCGCCGCCGGACAAGCAGCAGGACCGGGTCATCGTCGCCGGCTACGGCCGGGTCGGTCGGCAGGTCGGCGAGATGCTGGCCCGCCACAAGATCCCCTACCTCGCCCTCGACGCGGACGCCGCCCGCGTCGCCGAGCAGCGCCGGCTCGGCAAGCCGGTCTATTTCGGCGATTCCTCGAACACCGAGCTGCTGCGCCGCTGCGACATCGCCACCGCGCGGGCGCTGGTGGTGACTCTCGACAACCCGCACGCGGTCGAGGCGGTGGTGATGGCCGCCCGCGCCGAGCGGGCGGACCTGACCATCGTCGCGCGCGCCCGCGACGCCAAGCACGCGACCGCGCTCTACGAGCTCGGCGTCGACGACGCGGTGCCGGAGACGATCGAGGCCTCGCTTCAGCTGTCGGAGGCGGTGCTGGTGGATGTCGGCGTGCCGATGGGCCTCGTCATCGCCTCGATCCACGAGCGCCGCGACGAGTACCGCGCGATGCTCAAGCGCAAGGAGACCGACACCCGCCCGGTCTTCCGGGCGCGACGCACCGTCGGCAAGGCGCACGAGGCGCCGCGCGAGGCGCCTCCCAAGGACGAGCCCGCTCCGGTGGTGCGGCGCGCCTGAGCCGGGCGCGGACGCCGCGCGCCTGCGGTCAGATCAGGTTCGGCATCGCCTCGCCGTGCCAGTCGCGCGCCTCCGGCTTGGCCGCCCGGACCGCGCGGGCCGGCTCGAGCCCCTCTGCGAAGCTGCAGCGGTAGACGATCTCGTCGGGCGGTCCGAGCCCCATCGAGAGCGGCACCGTCACCGTGTCGCCGTTGAAGCGCCAGCCGCGGGCGCCCTTGTCCCAGTACAGCCAGACCGTTCCCGGATGCCCCTTCAGCGCGAACACCGCCGCCTTTCGCGAGATCGCCTGGACCGTGCGCGGCAGGTACATGCCCTTGTCGCGGTAGGCCGCGCGGGCCGCCTCGGGCTGGCGATCCATGAAGGTGTTGCGAACGACCTGAATCATCGCGCCCGGCTTCCCGAGAAACCGCTTGAATTCGGACATGTTGCGTAGGATGACTGCCATCGCAGACCTCCTGATTCCGGGCATGTTGACTCTCGCCACGCCCGGCTGGACTCGATGCATCCGAGATGATCGATTCCGATGACTGTTTGCGTGACCGTGCGAGCCCGACTCGACGGGATATCAACAGGAATGAGGACTTGTACCCAGGAATCCTGGCCTGCCGGAGCCCATCGTCCCGCCGCACCGCCCTTCAGGTGATCGCGACCGGCGCTTGACCCGATGCCCGCCGCGGCGCGTTATCGAGCGATGCTGCTTCAGTTCTTCACAGCGCTGCGCGAGGCGCGCGTCCCCGTCTCCCTGCGCGAGTACCTGGTCCTGCTGGGCGCGCTCGAGCGCGACCTCGCCGAGAAGCGGGTCGAGGAGTTCTACTTTCTCGCCCGTACGGCCCTGGTGAAGGATGAGGGCCATCTCGACCGGTTCGACCGGGTGTTCGGGTCGGTCTTCAAGGGCCTGGAAACCGTCGGCGAGGCTGTGGCGCCCACCGCGATTCCGGAGGAATGGCTGCGCAAGCTCGCCGAAAAGTACCTCACCGATGCCGAGAAGGCGGAGATGAAGGCGCTCGGCTGGGACAAGCTGTTCGAGACCCTGAAGCAGCGGCTCGCCGAGCAGAAGAAGCGACACCAGGGCGGCTCCAAGTGGATCGGCACCGGCGGCACCTCGCCCTTCGGCGCCTACGGCTACAACCCGGAGGGCATCCGCATCGGCCAGGACGGCAACCGCAACTTCCGCGCGGTGAAGGTCTGGGACAAGCGCGAGTTCAAGGATCTCGACGACACCGTCGAGCTCGGGACCCGCACGATGCGGCTGGCCCTGCGGCGGCTGCGCCGCTTCGCCCGCACCGGGGCGGCCGACGAGCTCGACCTCGACGGCACGATCCGCGAGAGCGCCCGCCAGGGCTACATCGACGTGCGCCTGCGGCCGGAGCGGCGCAACGCGGTGAAGGTGCTGCTGTTTCTCGACGTCGGGGGCTCGATGGATTGGCACGTCGAGCAGGTCGAGGAGCTGTTCTCGGCCGCGCGCTCGGAGTTCAAGCACTTCGCGCACTTCTACTTCCACAACTGCCCCTACGAGGCGGTGTGGACCGAGAACCGCCGCCGCCACGACGCGGCGACGCCGCTCGTCGACGTGATCCGCACCTATCCGTCGGACTACCGGGTGGTGTTCGTCGGCGACGCCTCGATGAGCCCCTACGAGATCGCGGCGCCCGGCGGATCGGTGGAGCACTGGAACGAGGAGCCCGGCGCGGCCTGGGTGCAACGGGTACTCGCGCACTTCCCGAAGGCGGTGTGGCTCAACCCGGTGCCGGCGCCGCAATGGGGCTACACGCAATCGATCGCGATGATGCGGCGGCTGTTCTCCGACCGCATGTTCCCGCTGACGCTGGAAGGCCTCGACGGGGCGATGCGGGCGCTGCTGCGTTGAACCCGATCGCTCAGCCCTGGCGGGCCGGCGTCGTCACCGTGAGCCCGTCGAACTCGGGCTTGATGCGGATCTGGCACGAGAGCCGGGACGTCGCCTTCACGTCGGAGGCAAAATCGAGCATGTCCTGCTCCATGTCCTCGGCCGGCCCGACCGCCTCGGCCCAATCGTCGGCCACGTAGACGTGGCAGGTGGCGCAGGCGCAGGCGCCGCCGCACTCCGCGTCGATCCCCGGCACGTTGTTGCGCAACGCCGTCTCCATGACGGTGGCGCCGACGCTGCCCTCGACGGTCCTCGCCGTTCCGGCATGATCGACGTAGGTGATCTTGGGCATCCGTAACTCCGGGCTCGTGGATCGGGCGGGCAAATGTCCGGCGAGCGCCGGGCCTGCTTGGCGGGGCATGACGCGGATTGCAAGCACGCGAACGTTGTGACGCGTCGGCGGACACCTGAGGGATGGGTTTGTCGCTGCAAGCTACGCGGCAAGCCGCGGCGTGTTCCCCTCCCCTGCAACCCGAACCGCTTATGCCGCAGATGTCGACCGCTCAGGATCAGCCGGCGATCTCCGCGAGCACGGCCGCGACCGCCGGTCCGAGGGCGGCCACCGCGTCTGCGCCGTCGCCGCCCCCGCGCAGCGCCGACTCGGCGGCGGCGGCGAGATCGCGCACGCGCCCGGCGCCGACCGAGGCGGCGGAACCCTTCAGGGTGTGGGCGAGATCGGCACGGTCCTGCCCCGGCAGCGCCGCATCGGACAGGCGCGGCAGGATCCGCAGGCACTGCTCCGCGAACAGGCCGAGGAGCTCGGCGGCCAGATCCGCGTCTCCGAACGTCTGTGCGTCGAGATGCGCACGGTCGATGGCGTCCACGGTCGGGCTTCCTCGGATCTGCATCCCGGCTGTCCACAGGGCGCGCCGCAAAGCGGTCGCCACCGGATCATCCTTGCTGCATCATGGGTTGGCGGCCTGTCCGCCAGGTCCGCTCCGCCTTGGTAACCATTCCGTTAAGGAATTCCGAAGCGGGGTCCCCGATCGGGTATCCGGGGGGACCGGCGGGGTCTAAATTGACTTGGTAAACGGGTAGTTGTGTCTCCGCCACCGGCTCTCGCCGGCGGTCGCGAGATCGCGTAACGAGGCGTTGCATGGCCACCGAAAAGAAGCTGAAGGACCCGGCCGAGGCGGCGCTCTCTGCGATCGAGCAGGCGCTGAACCTCGAGGTCCTGACGCCCGAGGCCGAGACCCGGACCGAGCCGCGCCTGCCCGATGTCGGCGACGGCGACCCGCTGCAGGAGCAGGGCGGGCGCCTGAGCCCGCCGCGCCTCGACCTCGATCCGCCGCTCGCCTCCGACGTGCCGCCGCCCGGCCGGGAGCGCGCGCATCGCGAAGGCGGCCTGCTTCCGCCCGACCGCTCGCTGGTGGCCAACGACGACCGGCGCAACATCGGAATCCTGCAGCAGACGCTGCGCGTGCGCCCGGCGCGGACTCCCTACATTCTGGCCGCGCTGGCGGCGTTCCTCTGGGTCAACGGGCTCGCGCTGCTGGCCTGGAACCAGTCCGGCGGCGACCTGAAGGGATTTCTGACCGGCCTCACCGCGCTGCAGGCCACGGTCGGCGCCGCCGCGCTGGTCGGGCCGGTGGTGCTGTTCCTGATCACCGGCATGCTGGCCGTGCGGGCCCAGGAGATGCGCCTCGTGGCGCGCGCCGTCGGAGAGGTCGCGATCCGCCTGGCCGAGCCCGAGAGCTTCTCCACCGACGCGGTGCTGACGATGTCGCAGACCGTCCGCCGCGAGGTCGCGGCGGTCGGCGACGGCGTCGAGCGGGCCCTGGCCCGGGCCGGCGAGCTTGAAACCCTGGTCCGCGGCGAGATCGCGACCCTGGAACGCGCCTATTCCGACAACGAGATCCGCATCCGCTCCCTGGTCGACGAGCTCGTGGCGCAGCGCGAGTCCATCGTCGCCAACGCCGAGCGCGTGCGTGGCGCGATCACCGGCTCGCACCAGAGCCTGACGCAGGAGCTGGAGGGCGCGGCCGAGCGTATCGTCACGGCGATGACCGGCGCCGGCGAGCGCGTCACCGGCGCTCTCGACGCGCGCGGCGACGCCATCACGACGTCGCTGGGCGAGGCCGGCGACCGCGTCGTCGGCGTGATGTCGGGACGCGGCGACGAGCTGATCGCGCGGCTCGCCGCCACCAGCGAAGGCGTGCGCGGCTCGATCGCCGAGGTCGGCGAGACGCTGACGCGGTCGTTCGAGACCCGCGCGGCCGACGTGACCCGGGTGTTCGAGAGCACCGGCGGCGCGCTGACCGAGCGGCTGGCCGAGAACGCCAGCCAGGTCGCACGCTCGCTCGCCGAGACCGGTGCCGGCGTGATCGATGCCCTCGACCGCCAGGGCGCGACGGTGCGCGAGAGCTTCGAGCGCTCGGCGGGAAGCCTGGAGACCACGTTCCTCAGCCGCGGCGATGCGCTCGCCGAGCGCTTCACCCAGACCGGCGGCGAGATCACCGCCCGCTTCGCCGAGACCGGCGACGCCCTGCGCGCGCACTTCGCGGCCACCGGCACCGCCCTGTCCGACGACATCGCCGGCCGCGGCGCCGCGCTCCGCACCGAGATCGAGACCGCCGGCGACGGCGTCGCCGCGTCGATCGAGGCGCGCGGCCGCGACGCCCAGGCCGGGCTGGCGCTCGCCGCTGCGGGGGTCATCGAGACTTTCGCGTCGCGCGCCGCCGCCGTCCGCGACGACCTCGTCGGCACCGCCGAGCGGGTCGCGGAGGCGGTCACCACAGGCGGCGGCGGCGTCGCCGACCGCATCGAGGCGATCGCCGGGCGCCTGCACGAGACCATCACCCTCCACGGCGGCGACCTGGAGACCCGCCTCGACGCGGCGGGCGAGCGCGCCGGCAGCCTCGTGGCCCAGCGCTCGCAGGAGGCCGCCTCCAGCCTGGAGGCCGCCTTCGCCAACCTCGGCGACACCTTCGCCCACGGCGCCTCGGGCGCCACCGGTTCACTCCGCGAGACCATCGCGACTCTCTCGGCCGAGATCGCGGCGCGCACCGCCGAGGCCGTGGACAGCTTCCGCCGCTCGGCGGAGGAGACCACGGTCTCGATCGGCGCGACCGGTGCCGAGGCGGCGCAGGCGATGCGCCGCTCGGCCGCCGGCGCCACCGGCGAGCTCGAGGCCCGCACCGTCGAGGCCGTTCAAATCTTCGAGCGTCGCCTGGCCGACACCGCCGCCGACCTCGCGGCCCGCAGCGCCGAGGCCGCCGAGGCGATCGGCCTTGCGGCGACCGCCGCGCACGGCGCCACCGCGACCCAGACCGCCGAGATGGCCGCCCGCGTCGACGCCGCGATGGACGCGCTGCGCGCGACCTCCGGCGAGGTGACGGGTGCCGTCGAGACGCACATGACAGGCCTGCTCGGCCGGATCCGCGCCGCGTCGGAGGAGACCGGGGGCGAGCTCGGCAGCCGTGCCGAGGCGGCGATCGAGGCCCTGCGCACTGCGATGGGCTCGCTCAACGCCGAATTCGCGACGCGCTCGAACGAGACCACAGGCGCCATCGCCCGCGCCGCCGATCAGGTCGCCGAGGAGCTGTCCGCCCGGATGCGCACGATCGAGGCGGCCTTCGGCGAGCACGGCCGCGGCGTCACCGACCTCCTCGCCAGCCATGCCGAGGAGACCCAGGCGCGGATCGCCGGGACCGGACGCGACATCGTCCTCGCGGTCGCGACGCAGGGCGCGCGCGTCGCCGACGCCCTCCACCAGAGCGGCGCCAGCTTCGGCGAGACCGCCGACGTGCGGGTCAAGGCGATCGACGAAACCATCGGCAGCCGGCTCGCCGCCCTGCAGGACATCATCGCCCGCGGCGACATCCTCGCCGACAAGATCTCCCGCGACACGAGCACGCTCGGCGAGACCATGGGCGGCAGCCTAGCCGAGATGGACCGGATCATCTCCGTGAAGGGCAAGGCGGTCGCCGAATCCATCGCCGAACGCACCCGCGACGCGCAGGACGCGGTCGAGACCCATCTCGGCGCGCTGGAAGAGCGTTCCGCCAAGCGTTCGAGCGAGATCGGCGAGACCTTCGCCAACCTCGTTACCCACATCGACGGGCATCTCGGCACCCGCGCGACGGCGCTGAACGAGGCCCTGGTCGGTCGCACCGGCGAGATGGCGCGGATCATGGCCGAGGGCAGCCGCGACCTCGTGCAGGCGCTGGACAGCCGGACCGAGGGCCTGGGCCAGGACATCGCGTCCCGCGCGGTCGCCATCAGCGACGCCCTCGCGCTCCGCAGCGAGGAGATCGCCCGCCGCCTCGACGAGGGGGCCGGACGGTTCGACACCGGCGTGCTCGGCCGCCTCGAGGCGATCGGCGCGGCGCTTGAAGAGCGCAGCCGCCTGGTCGACGAGCGCTTCGGTGCCCAGGCCTTCGAGGCGATCCGCCTGATCGAGAGCCGCACCCGCGCGGTCGACGAGGAACTCGGCAGCCGGACCCGCGACCTCGTGGAGACGATCGAGAGCCGCACCAGCGGCATCGACGCGGCGATGGCCGCGCGCGTCGCCGACCTCACCCGCGCGATCGAGGAGCGGACCGGCGGCATCGACGCCGCGCTCGCCGGCCGCGTCCAGGAACTCGTCGCCCTGATCGAGGAGCGGGCGACCAGCGCCGACGCGGCGCTCGCGACCCAGACCGAGACGGTACGGCGCGCCTTCGCCGAGCGCTCGGACCTGCTCGGCCAGCTCATCGACGAGCGCACCGCCGCGATGTCGAACGAGCTCGACGAGAAGGGCCGCATGGTGTTCGGCGCCATCGGCGGCCGCATCACCGAGCTGGCCCGCCTGTTCGACCGCGGCGGCACCTCGCTCGGCGAGGTCATCGACCAGCGCGGCGAGAGCGTGCTGGCCAAGCTGCAGCAGACCATCGCCGACGCGGAGCGCATGCTGGGCGACGGCGAGGGGCGCCTCGGGCGCACCCTCTCGTCCCGCACCTCGGACATCAGCGGCCTGCTCGACGAGGGCGTGCGCACGGTCCACGACCTGCTCGACGCCCGCACAAACCAGATCCGCCTCCTGCTCGACGAGCACGCCACGACCCTGTCGTCGAGCCTCGACGGCCGCATGGGCCCGCTCCACGACGCCCTCGACAGCCGCGGCCGCGAGCTGGTCGAGACCATCGCGACCACGCTCGGCCACGCCACGAGCACCCTCGACGACCGGACCCAGGCGATGGGAACCCTGTTCGACGAGCGCCTGCATGCGCTGGCGGACCTCGTCGACGGCCGCGGGACGCAGTTCGCCAAGACCGTGGACGCCCGGGCGCAGATGCTGCGCGCCCTGTTCGAGCAGGCGCATGCCGCCCTCGATGCGGTGGTCGAAGGCCGCGGCGATCATCTCGCCACGAACGTGGACGCCCGCGTCGCGACGCTGCGCGCGGTGTTCGACGAGGCGCCGGCCGCGCTGGCGCAGCTCGTCGACGCTCGCGAGCGCCAGCTCACCGAGGCGCTGGACGAGCGCACGTCCGCCCTGCGCACCGCCTTCGCCGATGCGCACGACGCCCTCGAAGGCCTGGTCGAGAGCCGCGGGCGGCAGCTGGCCGAGACCGTCGACACCCGGACGCAGACCCTGCGCTCCCTGTTCGACGAGAGCGGCCACGCGCTGGGCAGCGCCGTCGAGGATCGTGCCGAGCACTTCGCCCGGATGGTCGCGGCCCGCACCGACGGCCTGCGCGCCCTCTTCGACGAGGCGACCAGCACGATCGAGCACCTGCTCGAAAGCCGCACCTCGGCCCTGGGCGGCGACGTCGAGGCCCGCACCCGGGCAATCACCGAGGCCTTCGACGCCCGCATGGCCGACCTCGCCGACCTGCTGCAGGCGCGGACCGATGCCTTCGCCAAGACCGTCGAGGCGCAGGGCACGGCCCTCACCGTCAGCGTCGACGGCCGCAGCGAGGCCTTCACCCAGCGCATCGACAGCCGGATGAAGACCTTCGCCACCCTGGTGGCCTCGCGCGGCGACGCGCTCGCCACGGCCTTCGACGACCGCCACGACGCCTTCGCCGGCCTCGTCGAGGAGCGGATGGCGTCCCTCGTGGCGGCGCTCGACGAGCGCGCCCGCAGCCACGCGGCTTTGGCCGACGCCCACACGGCGGCGCTCGGCGCGACCCTCGACGAGCGCAACGCCGCGATGGCGGCGCTGCTCGACGAGCGGACCCAGGCCCTGTCCGCCGGCTTCGAACGCCGCGCCGACGCGCTCGGCACGCTGGTGGATTCCCGCGGCGAGGCCCTGGCACGCCGCCTCGCGCAGAGCGCCGAGACCATCGTCCGCGGCATCGAGGAGGGCGGCGGCGCCCTGGTCGAGCGCGTCGACGGGACCGGCCGCACGGTCGCGGACACCATGAAGGGCCATATCGACCGCCTGCGGGCGGTGATCGACGGACCGGTGCTGCAGCTCTCCGGCGCCCTGGCCGAGCGCGGCACCGCGATCGAGCGGGCGCTCGCCGAGACCGGCGAGCCCCTGATCGAGGCGCTGCGCGAGCGCACCGAGGCGCTGACCCTGCAATCGCGCGAATCGGCCGAAGCGCTGCGCGCCGCGGTCGAGAACGGTGCGGCCCGCTCCATCGCAGGCCTGTCCGAGGTCAACGACCGCCTGCGGCGCGACCTCGGCAGCGTTGTCGCCCGGATCGAGGCGGCGAACGCGGCCCTCATGGATCTGGTCGCCGGTGCCGATGCCAATCTCGGCGCGATCGAGGGCAGCCTCGCCAACCGCGTCCAGCAGATCCAGGAGGCGCTGCAGGAGGTCGCGGCGCAGACCGGGACGGCGAGCGAGGGCGTCTCGGCCCAGGTCGAGGCCCTGCGCGGCGTCGCCGAAGGGGCCGTGCGCGAGGCCACGAGCCTGGCCGAGGCCCTCGACGGCCGCAGCCGCGCCCTGGCCGAGCAGTCCCGCACCCATGTGGCCGAGCTCGGCCGCGCCGCCGGGTCGCTCGAGGGCGTCGAGGGCCGGCTCGCTGCCAGCCTGTCTGGCCGCGAGGAAGCGATGGAGACGGCTCTGGCCGGCCTGCAGGAGCGCTCGGCTTCGTTGGAGAGCCAGACCGCGGCCTTCGCCGAGTCGATCGAGCATTCGCTGCGCGCCGCCGAGGAGCGCGCTCGCGCCGTCGGCGAAAGCCTCACGCAGTCGGCCGGCGCCGCCGGCGCCCGTGTCTCGGAGGCCTTCGACGGCCTCCGGACCGGAGCCGACGCGGAGGGCGAGAAGACCGCCGAGTCCGTCCGCGCCGCCATCGCCGCCGCCTCGGCCGAGATGCGCACCGTTTTCGCGGAGGCACAGACCCGCTTCGGCGAATCGGTCGCCGGCATGCGCGAGATGGCAGGGGCGATCCGGACCGAGCTCGACGCCACCCGCGCCGACCTCGCCCGCGGCGTGCTGGAGCTGCCGCAGGAGACCCAGGACGCCACCGGCGAGATGCGCCGCGTGGTCTCCGATCAGATCAAGGCGCTGAACGAGCTCTCGGCCCTCGTCGCCCGCTCGAACCGTGCGGTCGACGTGGTTCAGCCGCAGGCGGCCGAGCAGCGGCGGACGGCGGAGGCCGGCGGTCGTGCCGCTCCGGCTTCCCGCCCGGCTCCGGCGCAGCCGTCGCCCGCCGCGACCTCCGCCCCGGCAGCGGCGCGGACGCCTCCCGCGGCGGCTGCCGCCCGGCCGGCGGCCCCGGCCGCCCCGGCGCGGCCCGTGGCGACGGCACGGGCCGAGACCCCGGCCGCGCGTCCCGCGTCCCCGGTCCGCCCGACGGCAAGCCCGGCCTCCAGCGACAAGCGCGGCTGGCTGTCCGATCTGCTGACGCGGGCCTCGCTCGACGACGAGGACGAAGCCGGCGCCACCGAGCCCCCCGTCCCTGCCGCTGCCACGTCGAAGGCCGCAGTGGAGACCGGTCGGATCGCCCTGGAGACGATCTCGGCTGATATCGCGCGGATGATCGACCACCGCACGGCGGTCGACCTTTGGGAGCGTTATCGTCGCGGCGAGCCGAACCTGTTCGACATCAAGATCTACACGCCGCAGGGCAAGCAGACCTTCCTGGAGATGCAGCGCCGCTACCGTGCCGACGCCGAGTTCCGCCGCACCGTCGACCGCTACGTCAGCGAGTTCGAGCGCCTGCTCGGCGACGTGGCCCGCAACGACCGCGACGCGGCCCGCGCCGACGCCTACCTGACCTCCGAGACCGGCAAGGTCTACACGATGCTCGCCCATGCGAGCGGGCGGTTCGAGGGCGCCTGACGCCTGCAAGACGCGAGAAGGGCGGCTCCATCGGGGCCGCCCTTCGTTTGTCCGATCACAGGAGCCCGAGACCGACCAGCTCGCGGCGCAGGGCCTCGGGCATGGCGGCGAGGTCGGCGGCGGCGCCGATGCCGAGGTCCCCGGGCGCATCGCGCTGGGTCAGGTAGCGCCAGCCCTGGAACGGTCGGCACGGCCGCGGCGTCACCGCGACGATCGCCGGATCGAGGACGAGGCGGCAGCGGCCGATGCCGTCGTCGCCGGTGACGAGGTCGATCGCGGTGATCGCCTGGCGGCAGCTCAGCGTGCCCTTGATCACCCAGTAGATCGAGCCGTGCCCGGCGATCTCGGCCCGCCGCTTCGGGACCATCCGCGTGGTGTGGACCGGCGCCGGATCGGCACCGAGCCGCAACGCCTCGTCGCGGAACCGGGATTGACGCGCCTCCAACTCGTCGATCGAGGCGGGGCCGACGCAGAGCTTGAGCAGGTGAAGGGCCACGATGTCGTCGGTCTCTCGCAGGCGCCGGGCGATGCGCGGAGGGTGTAACGCCGGATCATTGCGGCGAACGCGCGACCCTTCGTCCTGGCTACAGGTTCCGGCCGCGCGATCGTTGCTACGCGTCGGTCATCGCCTCGATCATGCCTTCGGGATCGCTCACGAACTGCCGCAGGATCCGGAAATGCTCGGTGTCCTGAAGGGCGACGGGCTCGAGGCCGTGCCGGCTCATCCGCAGCAGCCGTGCGCCGGGATGGGCCATGATGATCGGCGAATGCGTGACGATCAGCACCTGGGTCTGGTTGCCCGCCTCCATGCGCCTCAGGAGCCTGAGGAAGTCGAATTGCCGGTTCGGCGACAGGGCCGCTTCGGGCTCGTCGAAGAGGAAGATCCCGGGCTTGGCGCAGCGTTCCTCGAAGAACCGGATGAAGCCCTCGCCATGCGAATAGGACAGGAAATCCGCGCTGGGGCTGCCGACCTCGTCGAGGTAGCGGGCGACGGAGAAGAAGCTCTCCGCCCGGAAGAACCAGCCGCGACCGACCTTCGGCAGCCAGCTCGCCCGGAGCACCCGCGCGAGGTCGCCGCCGCCGGTCTCGGCCGCCCGGGCGTTGTCGACGGCGCGGTAGCCCGCGCCGCCACCGCTCTCGTCGAACCCGGCGAGGACCGCGATGCCCTCCAGCAGGGTGGATTTCCCGACCCCGTTCTCGCCGGCAATGATGGTCACCGGACGATCGAACGCGAGCTCGAACCCGCCCTCCAGGAAAAGCGGAAGGCAGTAGGGATAGGCGTCGCGATCGTAGACCGCGTCGTCGGGCAGCCAGACCCGCTTCAGGTACGGCGGCGGCAACGACTTGTTCCGATACCTCGGCAACGCCCGGCCTCCGTCGCTTCGCCCCTCTGGCCCATAGGGGCGGCGATCTCACGGGGGCGCAAGCGGCGCGAGGCGCGATCCCGAGCTTCGGGGAACGCGTCGCCCCGCCGTGGTTCGCCGGCGCAGGCGCGGTCCCGGATCAGAGGGCGGTCTCGCGCTCGCTCGGCGGAGCCCTAGCAGAACAGCGCCAGCTTCTCCTCGACGCTAAGCGCATCGATCTCGGCGAAGCTGAGCGCACGTTCCGCGGGCGGATGCGATTCGGCGCTGACGTCGGAGGGGCTCGCGTCGGCAGCCCGGAACTCGAGGGCGTCGTCCTCGGAGGCGATCTGCGCCTCGAAATCGTCGGCCCAATCCAGCTCAGCCTCGACGTCCGACGCCTCCGCGGCCGACTCGGGCTCGGGCGCCGAGGGCAGGAACACGATGTCGTCGTGGAGCGGCACCGCACCGGGTTCGATCGCGCGGAGAGCCGCATGCGCGGCGGCGATCACCGCCGGCGCGTCCATGCCGAGATAGCGGTCGACGTCGCTCTGATCGAGGTCCTCGGGCCGCGATTCGCGGGCCGGGCGCGAGGTCGCGTAGCCCGGCGCCGGCGGGACCGGAGCGCCGGCATCGCCCCAGATCGCCATCATCGCGATCAGGCGTTCCTCGAGATAGCGCAAAGTCTGCACGATCCGGCTCGTGCGCTGCGCCGTGAGGTCCTGGAACGAGCAGGCGGTGTAGATCTGCGTCGCGTAGCGGTCGAGGGCGTCGCAGGCCGCCTCGTCAATGCCGTGCTCGCGCAGCGACCACGCGCTTTCCTGAACCTGCTCGGCGGCGGTGAGGATGTCGGTGGTCGCCCGCTCGGTCGCCTGGACGATCGCGTCCAGCGCCTCCGAGGCGATGCCGAGGCGGGTCTGGTCGTGATCAGGATCGGTGATCGCCGCGATCTCGGCCTTGGTCCGGCTGATCGCGCTCGCCATCTCCATGATGTCGCCGCGGAAATGGCTGACCGCGTCCGGGCCGTGCCCGTCCGTAACCGCGGATTCGAGCCGCGCGATCGCGTCGAGCAGCACGTTCGTGTCGGCGCTGCGGTTGCGGCGGGCATACTCCGCGAGGAACCAGCGCCCGCGGGCGCTCCCGCTCATGGTCGCCTCGATGGCCTCGTACTCGGTCGGCTCGAAGGCCGTCAGCGAGTGGGAACCGGACATGATACGCGTCCTCGAAGGCGATAGCCTCGCGCGGTGGGACGAGACCCGGCTCCGGCGCAACTCTGGCAAGAGCGCAATTTGACAGGATCGGTTTAACGGCGGCTTACGGTGGCCGCTCCCGTCCCGATCCACCTCGCATCGATCCGAGACCTTGGCCGCGTCCCCGACTCTCGAGCCCAGCCGTTTCCGCCTGTCGCTCCTCTACGCGGTGGTCTTCGTCGAGATCGGCATCGCGATGCCGTTCATGCCGGTCTGGCTCGCCGCGCTCGGCCTCGACGCCTCGGTGATCGGGCTGCTGCTCGCCCTGCCGATCGCCACGCGCATCGTCGCCACCGCACCGCTGATGAGCCTGATCGATCGCGGCGTCGGCGCCCGGGCGCTGCTGCTGACGGGCAGCCTCGCCCTGGCGGCGACCTACGCCCTGATGCCGGCCGGCGCCGGGATCGGCTGGCCGGCGCTGGCGCTCCTCGTGCTGCTCAACGCGGTCGCCGGCGCGCCGCTGGTTCCGAGCATCGACTACCTCACCCTCGCCGCCGTCCGCCGGCAGCCGCGGCTCGACTACGCGCGGATCCGGATGTCGGGCTCGGTGGCGTTCCTCATCGCCAACCTCGCCGGCGGGGCGCTGCTCACGGCGATGGGCGAAACCCTCGCGGTGCCGCTGCTGCTCACAGGGCTGGCGCTGATCGCGAGCGTGGTGGCCTTCACCAGCCGCTCGGTCGCCGCGCCGGCGCCGGAGCACGCGGAGGGGCTTCGTCCACGGCTGCCGCTGCGCCTCAAGCTCTGCGTCGCCGCCGCCGCCGCGATCCAGGCGAGCCACGCGGCGATCTACGCCTTCGGCAGCATCCACTGGACCGCGCACGGCTTCTCGACCGCGACGGTCGGCGCGCTCTGGGGCGTCGGGGTCGTCGCCGAGATCGTGCTGTTCGCTTGCGTCGCCCGCCTGCCGGCCGCGTGGCGCACGCCGTTCCGCTATCTCGCCCTCGGCGGCGGGGCGGCGCTGGTTCGCGCCGTGGGGATGTACGCCCTCGGCGACACCTTGCCCGCGCTCGTCGGCCTCCAGGCCCTGCACGGGCTGACCTTCGGCGCGACGCAGCTCGGGGCAATGGCCGCCGTCTCCGCCTTCGCCCCGGACGGCGCCCGCGGCCGGGCGCAGGGCACGCTCAGCGCCGCGAACGCGACGGCGGCGGCCGGCGCCACGCTGCTCAGCGGCTTTGCCTACCGGGCGGGCGGGCCCCTCGTCTTCCTGGCGATGGCGCCGCTCGCGGTCGCGGGCCTCGCCCTGACCGCGGCCGCCGCGAGCCGGGCCGCGGCCCGGGTCCCTGCCACCGGGCAGCCTCCGGTTGCGGTGCGGCACGATACGGACCGTCAACCCTAATCTGAACATATCGCGCAGGCAGACCGGCGCCGATCGAGGGACACAGGCTTCGTGCAGGCCAACGACACCACGCCGACGCATCGACTCGACCGGCAGCCCGCCGGCGCGACCATCGCGCCGGGCGACGGACACGTCGCGCTCGACGGGCGCTGGACGGCCGACCAGGGCGGCGCGGTCGAGATCGCCGCCGCGCGGATCGCCGCCGAGGCCAGGAGCCGCCCCGTGATGGTCGACCTGAGCGCCGTCGCGCGCCTCGACACGCTCGGCGCCTGGGTGCTGGAGCGGACCCGCGGCGAGATCGAGGCGGCCGGCGGGCGCCTGAGCTATGCCGGCGTGCGGCCTGAGCACCGCATCCTGCTCGGCGAGATGCACCTGCGCGATCCCGAGCCGGCCGCTCCCGTCCGCCAGGGCCGAATCTTCGCGATGCTCGACGGCCTCGGCCGCCGCGTGGTCCGCGGCGGGCACGACCTGATCACGGGGCTCGCCTTCCTCGGCGAGGTGATCGCCGCGTGCCTGCGCGTGGCGTCGCGTCCGTCGACCTTCCGCGGCCGGGCCTTCGTCAACCAGATCGAGCAGGTCGCCTTCCGCGGCGTGCCGATCATCTTCCTGATCTCGTTCCTCGTCGGCGGCATCGTCGCGCAGCAGGGCATCTTCCAGCTCCAGCGCTTCGGGGCGGCGGCCTTCGTCGTCAACCTGATCGGGCTCCTGATCCTGCGCGAGCTCGGCGTGCTGCTCACCTCGATCATGGTGGCCGGACGCTCCGGCTCGGCCTTCACCGCCGAGATCGGCTCGATGCGGATGCGCGAGGAGGTCGACGCCCTGCGCGTGATGGGGCTCGACCCGATCGAGATCCTGATCGTTCCGCGCATCCTCGCCCTCGTCGTCGGGCTGCCGATGCTGACGCTGATCGCGGCGCTCGCGGCGCTGACCGGCGGCGGCCTCACGGCGATGGCCTATGGCGGGCTCACGCTGGAGCAGTTCCTGGCGCGGCTGCAGGCGGCGGTCGGCGTCCACCACGTCCTCGTCGGGCTGATCAAGGCGCCGTTCATGGCGCTGATCATCGGCATCATCGCGACGATCGAGGGGTTCGCCGTGGAGGGCTCGGCGGAATCGCTTGGGCGCCACGTCACCGCCTCAGTCGTCAAATCCATCTTCATGGTGATCGTCCTCGACGGGTTGTTCGCGGTGTTCTTCGCGGCGATCGATTTCTGAGGATCCGTTGCGAAACCCAGACGCCATGCCCGAGACGACCAAACCCGAACCGATCATCCGCGTCCGCGACCTCGTCGTCGGCTTTCGCGACCGCACCATCCTGAAGGGCCTGAACCTCGACATCCGCCGCGGCGAGATCCTCGGCTTCGTCGGCCCGTCGGGCCAGGGCAAGTCGGTCCTGACCCGCACGATCCTCGGCCTCGTGGCCAAGCGCTCGGGCACCATCGAGGTGTTCGGCCAGGACATGGACGGCCTCACCATCGCCGAGCGCCGCGGCGTTGAGCAGCGCTGGGGCGTGCTGTTCCAGCAGGGCGCGCTGTTCTCGGCGCTCACCGTGAAGCAGAACATCCAGATGCCGATGCGCGAGCACCTGAACCTGTCCGAGCGCCTGCTCGACGAGTTCGCGCGCCTCAAGATCGAGATGGTCGGCCTCAAGCCGGATGCCGCCGACAAGCTGCCCTCGGAACTGTCGGGCGGCATGATCAAGCGCGCGGCGCTGGCCCGCTCGCTCGCGCTCGACCCCGAGATCCTGTTCCTCGACGAGCCGACCTCGGGCCTCGACCCGATCGGCGCCGGCGAGTTCGACGAGCTGGTCGCGACCCTCAAGCAGACCCTGGGCCTCACCGTCTTCATGGTGACGCACGACCTCGACAGCCTCTACACCGCATGCGACCGCATCGCGGCGCTCGGCGACGGACAGATCATCGCCGCCGGCACGATCGACGAGATGCTGGCGCACGACCACCCGTGGCTGCGCTCGTACTTCCACGGCAAGCGTGCCCGCGCGATCGTCCCGGCGGCGCCGATGCGGACGGGCGTCCCCGCCCATGCGTGACCGCTCGCACCGGGGGCGGATGCCGGCGCGCCGCGCGGGTGCGCCCGCGCACCGCACGAATGCCACAGCTTGGCGGAAGGCCTGAGATCATGGAGACCCGTGCGAACTTCGCCCTCATCGGCGCCTTCACCCTCGGGGTGATCCTGGTCGGCTTCGGCTTCGTGCTGTGGCTGTCGGGCGGCTCGTCGCGGCAAGTGAGCCAAGCGGTGCGCGTCGTGTTCTCGGGCAGCGTCGGCGGGCTGTCGCGCGGGTCGAGCGTGACCTTCAACGGCATCAAGGTCGGCGAGGTGACGGACGTCCACCTGCTGCCGCAGGATCCGCGCCGGGTCATCGCCGAAATCAAGGTGGCCCCCTCGACGCCCCTGCGCGCCGACACCCGCGCGCGCCTCGATTCGGCGATGCTGACCGGCGTCTCGGTGATCGCGCTCAACGGCGGCAACGCCGACGCGCCGGTGCTGGCGCCGGGCACGAACGGCGAGATGCCGACGATCTTCGCCGACTCGTCCGACATCCAGGACATGATGGCCGCCGCCAAGCAGATCGCGCAGCGGGCCGACGACGTGCTCCAGCGCCTCGACAAGCTGGTCGCCGGCAACGAGGGCGCGATCACCCGCACGCTCGCCAACGTCGAGAGCTTCTCGAAGACGCTGGCCGAGGCCGGGCCCGCCGTCTCGAGCCTGGTGAAGGCGGTGGACGGCAGCAAGCTCAACCGCGTGATCGACAACGCCGACCGGTTCTCGAGCGCGCTCGCGACGTCGAGCCCGGACATCGAGGCCGGCCTGCACGACGCCCGGTCGCTGGCGGGCAAGCTTAACGCCTCGGCCGACCGGATCGACGCCGTGCTGAAGGGCGCCGAGGGCTTCCTCGGATCCGCCTCGGGCGAGGCCGGCGCCAGCACTTTCACGCAGGTGCGCGAGGCCGCGATCTCGGTGCGCGACGCCGGCAAGGCGTTCCGGACCCTGTCCGAGAACCTCGACAAGCGCACCGCCAACATCGCCACGAGCTTCGGGCGGCTCAGCGGCACCGGCCGACGCGAGGTCGAGGCCCTGTCGACCGACGGGCAACGCACGCTCAACACCCTGAACCGCACGGTCCGGACGTTGGAGCGGGACCCCTCGCAGGTGATCTTCGGCGGCAAGCCGTCGTTGCCGGAATACAACGGTGGCCGCTGAAGTCGCGTCGTTCCGGGTCGATGTGCCTCGCCGCACGGCACATTTCATGCGGCCGAATAGTTTGAACGGCACAGCTTCATCCGTTCCCGGCCACCCGGCCGGGAACGTTCAGGTATCGCGTATGCTCCGTCCCGTTACCGGTCTGGCCCTGGCCGCCTCGCTCGTCGCCCCAATCCTCGGCGGCTGCGGCGGGGGCGCCGCGCCGCTGACCTTCGACCTCATGGCGCTGCCTGCCGCCGGCCGCCCGGCCGCGAGCGCGCGCGCGATCGTGGTCGCGGAGCCGGTGGGCATCCAGCCGTTCGAGGCCGATCGGATCATCGTGCGCGAGGCCGGCGGCTCGCTTTCGTTCCTCGGCGGCGGCCAATGGGCCGATCGCCTGCCGCGCCTGATCCAGACCCGGATCATCCAGAGCCTGGAGAATGCCGGCCGCCTGCGCTCGGTCTCGCGCCCCGGCGACAAGGTCGTGGCCGACTACCAGCTCATCTCCGAGATCCGCGCCTTCGACATCGCGGCCGGCACCGGCGAGGCGGTGGTGGACATCTCGACCAAGCTGGTCGCCGACGGCACCGGAAAGGTGGTCGCGGCCCGGATCTTCACGGCGCGCGTGCCCGTCACCGCGGTCGATGCCGGCAACGGCGCGCGGGCGCTCGACCAGGCGCTCGGCACCGTGCTCGCGGACCTGGTGCGCTGGGTGAACGGCGGGCGCTGAGCGCCCGGGCCGCTCACTCCATCACCGCCGCCTTCATGATCACCACCATCGTCGCGCGGCCCGGCACGTCGCCGGTGCAGCGGACGACGTGCTGGCGGTCGCAGCGGTAGCGAAGGGTCTCGCCGGCGCGCGCGCGCTGAACAACGCCACCGATGTCGACCTCGAAGCAGCCCTCCGAGACCGAGAGCGATTCGACCGAGCCGCGCTGGTGCGGATCGGAATCGAGCACCCCGCCCGGGTCGGCCGAGACCTCGTACCATTGCAGCCACTCGATGGTCTTGACCCAGCCGATGATCGCCAGCCGCACCTTGCCGTCCTCGGAGACGAGGATCGGCGTGTCGGCGCGCGAGGACTTCTCGATGAAGGGCTCCTCGTCGTTGGCCGCCAGCACCCGCTCGATCGAGACGTCGAGCGCCTGCGACAGGCGCCAGATCGTCGCCAGCGTCGGGTTGGTCTCGTTGCGCTCGATCTGGCTGATGATCGACTTGGCGACGCCGGATTGCTCGGCGAGCTCCGACAGCGAGAGGTTGTAGGCCTTGCGCAGGCGCTGGATCGTCTTGCCGAGCTGTCCCGACAGCACGGCCGCTCCGCTCAGCATGTCCCGGCCCCGACCCGGCCGTTCCGCCTGTTCCTGCATCGCCGAAGCCATCCGCATTCCGCCATCGCGTTCCGTTTATCGGAACGAACGTGCGCTACTACAAACGCAATCCCCCCGCGGATGCAAGGCGACCGGCGCGGATGCCGCAGCGTGCCGGTTCGGCGTTCAGGCCCAGATCGCGAAGAAGTGGTGGACCGGCCCATGCCCCTCGCCGATCGCGAGGTCGTCGGCGGCGGCGATCGCGGCGGCGACGTAGGCCTTGGCGGCCCGGACCGCCGCCTCGAGGCCGAGGCCCTTCGCGAGGCCGGCGGCGACGGCGGCCGACAGGGTGCAGCCGGTGCCGTGGGTGTTGCGCGTCGGGTGGCGTGCGCCCGAGAAGCGCCGCACCAGCCCCTCCGAGGTCAGCAGATGGTCGACGCTCTCGTCGCCCGCGGCATGGCCGCCCTTGATCAGCACGCCGTGGGCGCCCGCCGCGACGAGGCGCCTGGCCTGCGCGGCCGCGCCGTTCTCGTCGGCTGCCGGTGCCTCGTCGAGAAGGCTCGCCGCCTCGGGCAGGTTCGGGGTGATCAGGTCGGCGAGCGGCATCAGGCGGCTGCGCAGCAGCATCACCGCGTCGTCCGAGATCAACCGGTCGCCGCTGGTGGCGACCATCACCGGATCGAGCACCACCGGGATGCGCCGCGGGATGGCGTGGCGCTCGAGCGCCGCAGCCACGGCCTCGATCACCGCCGGCTGCGACAGCATCCCGATCTTCACCGCCGTCACGGCGAGGTCGGAGAAGACGCTGTCGATCTGCGCGGCGACGAAGTCGGCGGGCACGTCGTGGATGCCCTGGACGCCGCGCGTGTTCTGCGCGGTCAGCGCCGTGATCGCGCTGGCGCCGTAGACGCCGAGCGCGGAGAAGGTCTTCAGATCGGCCTGGATCCCGGCGCCGCCGCCCGAATCCGATCCTGCGATGGTCAGCGCGATCGGCGTCATCGGGCAGCTCCTCGTTCGGCCAGCGCCGCGTCGACCCGCGCCCGCAGGTCGCGCGCCCGGCCCTCGACCGCCTCCGCCCCGAACAGGGCCGAGATCACCGCGATCCCGTCGGCGCCGGCGGCGATCACCGCGGCGGCGTTGCTCGCGTCGATGCCGGCGATCGCGCCGACCGGCACCGCGGTGCCGCGGGCGAGCCTGGCGCGGAACGCGATCCGCGCGAACCCGTCGAGGCCGACCGGTGGATCCGGGTTGTCCTTGCTGGTCGTGGCGAAGACGCCGCCGATGCAGGCGTAATCCACCGGCAGCCGATAGAGCTCGTCGGCCTGCGCGCCGGTCTTCAGCGTCAACCCGACGATCGCCCGGTCGCCGAGCAGCCGGCGGGCATCGGCCGGGTGCAGATCCGACTGGCCGAGATGCACGCCCTCGCAACCCGCGGCCAGCGCGAGGTCGACCCGGTCGTTGACCAGCAGCGGCGCGCGGCCGGCGAGGGCCGCATGGATCGCGCGGATGCGGGCGAGCGCGGCGCGGGCGTCGGCGATGTCCTTCTCGCGATACTGGAACAGGGTGCAGCCCCCGGCGACCGCCGCCGCCGCCATGTCGGCGAGGCGAGGCCCGTCGTCGCCGCAGACGCCGACGTCGAGGAGGCCGTAGAGGCGCAGGTCGACCGTCGGACCGGACGCGCGGCCGGTCGTCGCGTTTCCGAGGCTGCCGCCCGCCTGCATCGCCCGCCTCCTCACGACCGGCTGTCGTCCCGGCGCGTTCGGCCCTGTCTGGCCATCGCAGAGCCGCTTAGCAAGCGCTTTCGGCCTCGGAGGCAAGAGGGTGCCATCCCCGCCGGAATGTCGGCGCCGCGTTGACGGATTGCGGCCGTTTGCGGCTTAAGCAACGACAGGTCGATGCGCGGCCGCTCCATCGACGACCGCTCGGCCTCGGGCGGCGGGTCATGCGATGGACAGGGCGACGGGAAAGACGATGTCGGCGGACTTGCGCGCGGCCGGGACGGTGCCCAGCCCCTCCTCCGTGGGGCTCGCCGCGGCGATCATCGCCGCCACCGAGGGCGAGCCGCGGGCGCTGACGGTCCAGGTGGCCGACCAGGCCGCGGGACGCGGCGACGGGCTGCCGGCCGGGCCGCTCGTGTCGGAGCATGCCACCCTGGAGCGCGGCCTGCGCGCCTGGGTCGAGCGCCAGACCCACCAGCGCCTGGGCTACGTCGAGCAGCTCTACACCTTCGGCGACCGCGACCGGCAGGCCGACGCCAGGGCGGGCGTCCACACCCTGTCGGTGGCCTACCTCGCCCTCGTGCGCGAGGAGCGCCCGGCGGGCCTGGCCGAGGCGGCCTGGCGCAACTGGTACCGCTACCTGCCCTACGAGGATTTCCGGAAGGGCCGGCCGCCCGAGCTCGACGCGATCGAGGCCGAGCTGCTGGCCTGGGCCGGCGCGCCGACCGATGCCAAGCTCCGGCGCTCGCGCGCGGACCGCCTCGGCCTCACCTTCGGCCTCAACGGCGCGACCTGGAACGAGGAGCGCGTGCTGGAACGCTACGAGCTGCTGTTCGAGGCGGGGCTGATCCCGGAAGCCGCCGGCAATGCCGGGCCCGCGCGCCCCGGCGACCCGACGGGAGTGCCGATGGCGTTCGACCATCGCCGGGTGCTCGCCACCGCGATCGGGCGCCTGCGCGGCAAGATCAAGTATCGCCCGGTGGTGTTCGAGCTGATGCCGCCGCACTTCACGCTGCTCCAGCTTCAGCGCACCGTCGAGGCCCTGTCGGGAACGCAGCTCCACAAGCAGAACTTCCGCCGGCTGGTGGCGCAGCAGGGGCTGGTGGAGGAGACCGAGGGCGTCACCAGCGGCACCGCCGGGCGGCCGGCGCGCCTGGTCCGCTTTCGCCGTGAGGTCCTGCTCGAGCGCCCCGCCCCCGGCCTGCGCCTGACGCCGTCGCGCCGGTCGCAGTGATGCGAGCCGGCAAAGTCATCCCCGAGACGCTGTGTTCCGGGCCGAGGTATTTAGCCAGCACATGATAATACTTGTTGCTTTTCAGCAACCCCACGTACTTCTCAATATTATGACTGGATTATGACGAAGACTCCGACGTAGACTTCGCTAGTCCTGCTCTCCGAACGCCGAAGATCGGCACGAGGGGACGAATCATGGACTTCAAGCAGGGTGTCTCGATCGCCGCGGTGGTCGTCGCGGCCTATGGGCCGGCAGCCGTCCAGGCGCAGACCGCGAACACGACGCCGGCCAACGTCAACGTGCTGAACCTGCTCGCGCCGTTCCTCTCGCTGAACGGAACGGCGGTCGGGCAGCAGACGCTGCAGCTCAACCTCTCGCAGGCCATCGCCCAGAACCAGGGCGCCTCGGTCGCCGACCAGCAGCGGGCGATCAGCGACAAGGCGCTGCCCGGAAGCGCCGCCTTCGCGACGACGATCACCCTCCTCGACGGGACGCGGGTCAATCTCGGGCCGGGCGACAATCTCGCGGGCGGGCTGCCGCTGCAGGCGGCGCAGAGCCCGGGCGGCCTCAACCCCTACCAGCCCGTGGGCGGGCTCGGGCCGCAGCTCGGCGCGATCTACCAGACCGGCATCCGGGCGAGCACCGCGACGAGCGGGCCGCTCACCAACACCTTCAACCTCCTGAATCAGGCCTACACGGTGCTCAGCGCCAACCTCGGCGTGGCGAAGAGCTACTTCGCGAACGGGGCAGCGAACAACCCGAGCACCGCGCCCTCCGGCAACGCGCCGCCGATCCCGGCGGTGGCGCCGGCCGGCTACACCCTGCCCACCGGTCCCTACACGATCCCCGCCGGCTCGCCCGCCGGGGCGGCCGGGACGACCGGCACGCTGCCCAACCGCTTCGACAGCGTCCTCGACCTCGCCTACGGCGTCCGCAACACGCAAGCGGGCCAGGACGTCTACGGCTCCTCGCGGCCGATCCAGGTCGCCGCGAGCCGCTACAACGTGTTCGACCCGACGGCGCTGAACGGCATCGCCACCAACCCGTCCTTCCCGAGCGGGCACACCCAGTACGCCTATACCGACGGCTACCTGCTCGCGATGCTGGTGCCGCAGCAGTACCAGAACATGCTGCTGCGCGCCTCGGACTACGCCAACGACCGCATCGTGCTCGGCGTGCACTATCCGCTCGACATCATCGCCTCGCGCGCCTTCTCGGCCTACGACCTCGCCCAGACCTTCACCAACCCGGCCTACATTAACAACGCCGCGACGACGGGCACGGCGATCAACATGCCGGGCCTGTTCACCCGGGCCGCGGCGGAGCTGCAGGCCTACGAGGCGGTGCAGTGCGGGAACACCGTCGCGGCCTGCGCGGCGAGTGCCGCCAACACCGCGAGCAACCCGTACGTGCCCTCCGCCGCCAACCAGGCGCTGTACCAGTCCCGCCTGACCTACGGCCTGCCGACCCTGACCTTCGCCCAGGCGCCGCGCGAGACGGCGCCCGTCAACGGCCCCGACGCCTCGATCCTGCTGGCGCCGCTCTACGGCGGCAGCACGACCGCCGCCAGGACGGTCGCGCCGAACGGCGGCCTCTACGGCAACCTGCAGACCGGCACGATCAACCAGATCCTCGTCAACACCGAGACCAACGCGCTCGCCGCCTTCTACGGCACGGCGCTGAGCTACTGGAGCCGTCTCGACCTGTACTCGGCCGCAGGCTACTTCGGGAACGTCGCCGGCACCCTGCGGATGGATGCCGCCGACGCGCTGGCGACGAACGTCGCGGTCGGCAACGGCGGCGCGCTCTACGCCAACGGCACGATCGCCGGCCTCGCCACGGTCAGCGACGGCGGCCTGCTCGGCGGCACCGGCACGGTCGGCGGCATCAGCGCGCTTTCGGGCGGCACGGTGGCGCCGGGCAACTCCATCGGCACGCTCACCGTCGCGGGCAACGCCGCGTTCGCGGCCGGCTCGGTGTTTCAGGTCGAGGCCAACGCCGCCGGCCAGTCCGACCGGCTCGCGGTCGCCGGCACGGCGACGCTCGCCGGCGGCACCGTGCAGGTGCTCGCGGCGCCCGGCACCTACGATCCGCGCACGCAGTACGCGATCCTCACCGCCGGCGGCGGCGTAGCCGGGCAGTTCGCGGGCGTGACCGCGAACTTCGCCTTCCTCTCCCCGACGCTGCGCTACCAGGCCAACGAGGTCGACCTCACGCTGACCCGCAACGACATCGCGTTCGCGACGATCGCGCAGACCCGCAACCAGGGCGCGGTCGCCAACGCGATCCAGGCCGGCGGCCCCGGCACCGGCGCCTACGACCGCACCATCGGGCTGACGACCCCCGAGGCGGTCGGAGCCTTCCGGGCTCTGACCGGGGACATCCATGCCAGCGCGATCTCGGCCGAGTTCGAGACCGCGTACTTCGTCCGCGAGGCGATCCTGGATCGGATGCGCTGGGGTGCCACCCCCGGCTTCGCGGAGGGCGCCGATTACGGACGCCTGCCGGCCACCTACACCGCCGACCTGCCCGGTCGCCGCGCCGCGCCGGTGCCGGTGGCCATCCGCACCCTCGACCCGCGGGTGTTCGGGCTCTGGGGACAGGGCTTCGGCAGCTTCGGGCAGGCCCGCAGCGACGGCAACGCGGCGAGCCTGTCGCGCCAGACCTCGGGCTTCGTGCTCGGCGCCGATGTCCGCGTCGAGGGCGGCTTCCGCCTCGGCGTGGCCGGCGGCTACACCGCGACCAGCCTCGACACGGCCGGGCGCCTGCAATCGGGCTCGATCGAGAGCGGCTTCGGCGGCCTCTACGGCGGCTACGAGCGCGGGCCGGTCTCGCTGCGGCTGGGCGCCGTCTACGCCGACAACGCGGCGCGCCTGACCCGGACGGTGGCGTTCGCCGGCTTAGCCGACACGCCGAGCGCCCGCACCGGCGGCTCGACGATCCAGGGCTTCGGCGAGATCGGCTACAAGCTCTTCCTGGGCGGCGCCGCGCCGCCCGTCGGCCAGGACGCCGCCCCGGTCCCGGTGACGACGCTCTCCTACATCGAGCCCGTCGTCGGCGGCGCCGTCGTCGCGATCGGCCGCGACCGCTTCACCGAGACCGGCGGGATCGCCGCGCTGACCGGGTTCGCCCGCGACTACGACCTCGGGGCGGCCACCGCCGGCGTACGGGCGCAGACGAGCTTCGATCTCGGCCTCGGCGCGCCGGTCTCGGCCCACGGCCTGCTCGGCTACCGCCGGGCCTTCGGCGACGTGGTGCCGACGGCGCTGCTGGCCTTCGGCGCCACCGGCCCGGCCTTCCTCACCGCGGGCATCCCGATCGACCGCGACGCCCTCGTGGCGGAAGCCGGCCTCGACCTGCGGGTCTCGGCCGCCGCCACCCTGGGCATCGCCTACACCGGCCAGGTCGGGTCCCGCGCCGAGGACCACGCCGTCAAGGGCAACTTCACCTACCGGTTCTGAGTTGTTTCGGACCCATCACGATCGGGCCAAATTCCCACCGCCGCGACCCTCGGGTCGCGGCGGTTTCGCGTCGTGCGCGTTGTCCCTGCGCGCCGATCCAACCCCTCATGTCGATCCTAAGCGCTTCCGAGCACCGGTAGCCTCGAAGGAGCCCGCTGACCAGGCGCGCGATCGCAGGAGGGCTCCTTCGAGGCTGCCGAGGCAGCACCTCAGGATGAGGGCGTTGGTTGGGATAGGGGGACGCCTACTCATTTGACTTCCGGTGCGCGCTATCCGCGGATCGCCGGCAGGCACCTCAGTGGAGTCTGCGTCTGGCCATCCTGAAACACCCGCCCCATCAGCCGAATCGCGGCAGCGGCGCGATCCGGGGCACGTCGGTGCCGCCCTTGCGCTCGAGCAGGCCGGGCGGCGGAACCGGCGCCACGATCGTGCAGACGACGCCTGCGGGATCGAAGGCGAGATTGACCTCGCCGGCGAGCTCGCGGGCGAGGCTGCGCTCGATCAGCCGCGAGCCGAAACCGGTGCGCGTCGGCTTCGCCACCGGCGGGCCGCCGCTCTCGACCCATCGCAGGGTGAGGCTGACCTCGTCGTCGCGCCGGAGCGTCCAGGCGATGTCGATGCGGCCGCCTTCGCGCGAGAGCGCACCGTACTTGACCGCGTTGGTGCCGAGTTCGTGCAGCGCCATGGCGATCGACAGCGCGATCCGCGGCGGCAGCCGCAACGGCGGCCCGGAGACGCGGAAGCGCGAGACCTCCGGGGAATCGAGCGGGCGGATCGCGTCGGCGACGACCGTGGCGATCTCGGCCCCCTCCCAGCTCTCGCGGGTGAGCACGTCGTGGACGCGGGCGAGCGCCAGGAGCCGCGCCTCGAAGGCGCCGCGGGCCGCATCGGCCTCGGCCCCGTCGAGGCTGCGCAGGGACTGGTTGGCGATCGACTGGACGGTGGCCAGCGTGTTCTTCACCCGGTGGTTCAGCTCGTGGATCAGGAGCAGCAGGTGCTCCTCGGCGGACTTCGCATCGGTGATGTCGACGTTGCAGCCGGTGTAGCCGAGGAAGGTGCCGCCGTCGTCGAGGCGCGGCACGCCCTCGCAGCGGAGCCAGCGAACCGCCCCGTCGCGGTCGATCACCCGGACCTCGGTGCGGAAGGGCTTCCGCGCGTCGAAGGCGTCGGTGAAGGTGGCCGAGAAGCCGGCGAGGTCGTCGGGATGGACGATCTTGTGCCAGCCCTCGTTGGCCAGCGCCGTCGCCGGCATTCCGAAGATGTGCTCGAAATGCATGTTGACGAAGCTGACCGTCGCGGCCTCGTCCGTCATCCAGATCAGCGCCGGCGCGGAATCGGCCATGTGGCGGAAGCGCGCCTCGCTCTCCCGCAGCGCCGAGAGCCCGCGGCGGGTGTCGGCCAGCGCGCGGTCGCGCTCGCCCTCGCGGGTCTTCAAGCGGAGCGAGGCGTCGGTGAGCACGTCGCCGAGGCGGCGGATCTCGTGCACCGGCGAGGCGATGCGCGGGATCGCCTCGCCGCGCGACAGGGCCGGGCCGGAGGCCGCGAGCTGGCGCAGCGGACGCGACACCCGCGACCACAGCACGACCGCGAGCGCCGACGACGTCGCCAGGACGAGAAGACCGAACCCGCCGAAGGCCCAGACCCAGCGGCGCAGCCGCGCGTCGACGAGGGTCTGCGGGATGCTTGTGCCGACCGTCCACCCGGTGAGGCGCGAGCGCGCCTCCACCACGACGACCGGGCGGTGCTGCCGGTCCTTGCCCTGCCAGACGCCGGGCGTCTCGGTCTGGATCTGCCGGAGGCTGGCGAGGCGCGGGCGTCCGACGATCGCGCCCGGGTCGGGCAGGCGGGCGAGGACCAGCGCCTGCCGGTCGGAGATGCCGGTGGTCCAGCCCTCGACGACCTCGCGGGCGAGGATCGCCTGCAGGCGGCTCACGGGCGCGCTGAAACTGAGGATGTAGGCGACGTTCGGGCCGACCATCACCGGCACGGCGACACCGTAGGTGGCATCGCCCGGCATCGGCCCGGGAAGGTAGCCGGTCACCATCGCCCGCTGCGTGCCCGAGGCGATCTCCTTGTCGAACGGCAGCACGGTAATCGGCAGCATGCCGCCGCGCTTGATCCCGGTGTTGACGATCTGCTGCCCGTCGGGATGGCGCAGCATGATGTCGAGGTCGATCGCCTCGCGGACGAGACGGGCCTGCGCGTCGAAGGCCTCGAACTCGCCATCCTTCAGGCGCGGCGAGGTGGCGAGGGTCTGCAGCACCGAGACCAGGCCGGCGGTATCGCGATCGATCGACAGGGCGATGCCGCGCACGTTCTCGCGGGCATCCTGCTCGAAGCGCGCACGCTCGACGGAGGCGTAGCGGGCGAGCAGGATCGCGGTGAAGATCAGGCCCGGCCCGATCAGCGCGATCACCAGCGCAACGAGGTAGACCTGCGTCGAGGCGCCGTTCCGCTCGAGCCGCTCGATGCGACGGCGGAGCCAGCTCGGACGCGGGCCGCGGCGGCCGCGGGCGGCGGGCAGCTCGCTCGGGCTCACCGCAGCATCCGGATCGCGGGCGGGCGCGGCGGCGTCATCGGGGGCGTAGTCCTGCAGCATCGCGCCATCACGGGTCGGACTTCGGCCGATCGGAGCTCGGCCGGTCGATATGGCCGAGATCGCGCGCCGGATCGAGCCGGTCGCGCACGCGCTGCTTTAGGGCCTTCACGTCGGGGAAGCCGCCGTCGCGGGTCCGCTCCCAGACCGTGTCGGGGCCGACGGTGATCGAGAAGGCGCCGCCGCTCGCCGGGATCAGCGCGACCTCGCCGAGGTCGTCGCGGAAGGTCGAGAGCAGTTCCTGCGCCATCCAGGCGGCCCGCAGGAGCCAGTTGCACTGGGTACAATAGGTGATGGCAACGCGCGGCTTGTCCGCCGCAGCTTGAGGCGTGTCATCCATGGCGCGCACAGCGCACCGCGGCGATGGGCTTGTCAACCTCGACCGGCTCCGCCCGGACGAACGCGCGACGCATCGCGAACGCGCGGCGCGGCCCTTCTCCCGGCGGGTGCGGCACCCTATCTCACGTCGGCGTGATTACGGCCAAGCTGGGCCGGACGAGGCAGGCAGGAGTGGTGGACATGTCGTCGAGTGCGGACTTCGCAACGCCGCGGACCAGCCCGATCATCGCCCGCATCGCCGGTGCGCTGATCGCGATGCTGTTCGCGTCCTGCCTCTCCGGTTGCGGCGCGATCAACCGCGTGCCCACCCTGGAGGAGCAGGCGAAATCCTCCTGGAGCGAGGTGCAGAACCAGTACCAGCGCCGGGCCGACCTGATCCCGAACCTCGTCGAGACGGTGAAGGGCTACGCCAAGCAGGAGCAGGACACCCTGACCAAGGTGACCGAGGCCCGCGCCAACGCCACCAGCGTCAAGGTCGACGCCTCGACGATCACCGACCCGGCCAAGTTCAAGCAGTTCCAGGACGCGCAGAACCAGCTCAGCGGTGCGCTCGGGCGCCTGCTGGCCACGGTCGAAGCCTACCCCGACCTGAAGTCGAACCAGAACTTCCTGGCGCTGCAGTCGCAGCTCGAGGGCACCGAGAACCGGATCGCGGTGGCGCGGCGCGACTACATCGGCACGGTCCAGGCCTACAACACCGAGATCCGCACCATTCCCGGCCGCTGGATCGCGGCGTGGTTCTACCCGGAATCGAAGCCGATGGAGACTTTCACGGCAACGCCCAATTCCGAGCGGGCGCCGAACGTGAAGTTCTAGGGATTTCTCGCGCATGCGGCGCGGAGCGCTCAGGGCCTTCCCCCTCGTCCTCGCCCTCGTGGCCTGCGCCGGGCTGTGGACGGCTGCGGCGGCCGCGGAGCTGACCTTCCCGAAGCTGACCGGGCGCGTCGTCGACGCCGCCGGGATCCTCACCCCCGAGCAGCGCGGGACCCTGGAGGCCAAGCTCAAGGCCTACGAGGACAAGACCTCCGATCAAGTCGTCGTCGCGACGGTGCCGAACCTTCAGGGCATCACGATCGAGGATTACGCCAACCGCCTGTTCCGGGAGTGGAAGATCGGTCAGGCGAAGACCAACAACGGCGCCCTGCTGATCGTGGCGCCGACCGAGCGCAAGGTCCGCATCGAGGTCGGCTACGGCCTCGAAGGCGCCCTCACCGACGCCCTGTCCCGCGTCATCATCGCGAGCGCGATCACGCCGCGCTTCAAGGACGGCGACTTCGCCGGCGGGATCACCGCCGGCGTCGACGGCATGCTCTCGATCCTCTCGGGCGACGCCGAGGTCTGGCAGCGAAAGCCGAAGGTCCGTTCCGACGAGGTCGATCCGGCGCAGGTCGCGATCTTCATCGGCCTGTTCCTTCTCATCCTGTTCGTGGCGTGGCGGATGAACCGCGGTGGCCGCGGGCGCGGCGGCGGCATCGTCTTTCTTCCTGGGCCGGGGACCGGCGGTTGGAGCGGCGGCACCTCGGGCGGGTTCGGCGGCGGCTTCTCCGATGGGGGCGGGTTCTCGGGCGGCGGCGGCTCGTCCGGCGGCGGAGGAGCCTCGGGTGATTGGTAGCCCCCTGCTCACGCCGGATGCCTGCGCACGGATCGAGCGAGCCGTCGGCCGCGCGGAGGCCGGCACCGCCGGCGAGATCGTGGTGATGGTGACGGCCCGGGCCGGGCAGTACCGCTCGATCGTGCACGTCGCGGCCCTCGTCGCCGGCCTGATCCTACCCTGGCCGCTGCTGGTGCTGACCAGCTGGAGCACCGGAGCGATCCTGCTCGCGCAAGCCGCCCTCGTGGCGGCCCTCCTCGCGGCGGGCCTGTCGGAGCGACTGCGCGTCGCGCTGACGCCCCGTCGTGTCCGGCGCTCGCGGGCTCGCGACGCCGCCCGCCGGGCGTTCTGGTCACGCGGGCTGGGACGCACCCGCGGACGGACCGGGATCCTGCTCTACCTGTCGCTGGCCGAGCATCATGCCGAGATCGTCGCCGACCAGGGCATCCTGGATCGCGTCGGCGCGGAGCACTGGACCGCGACGCTCGCCGACCTCACCACCGCCCTGCGCAGGGGCGAGGCGGAAGCCGGGCTTCTGCGCGCGGTCGAACGCATGGGAGCGGAGCTTGCGCGTCACGTGCCGGCCGGCCGCGGCGACCCGGACGAGCTGCCGAACCACGTCATCGTCGTGGAATAGGACCGCAGCGGTCCGGACGATGACGGGAGACGCTCCCCGCACCGCGACGGAGGCGATCGCCCTGCTGGGATACCGGAAGCGGATATCCGCTCACCCCCTCACCGTGAGAATTGTGGGGATGAGAATCGAGGGGTCGGGCCGGTCCTAGCCGCCGGTGACACTCATGTGGCGCGGCACCGCGGCCGGGCGCTGGCGCTCGATGACGAAGTCGTGCCCCTTCGGCTTGCGCGAGATCGCCTCGACCACGGCCGCCGTCACGAGCGCGTCGTCCGGCGAGGCGCGCAGCGCCGCGCGGAGGTCGGCGGCGTCCTCCTGGCCGAGGCACATGTAGAGCTTGCCGGTGCAGGTCAGGCGCACGCGGTTGCAGCTCTCGCAGAAATTGTGGGTCAGCGGCGTGATGAAGCCGAGCCGCCCGCCGGTCTCCTCGACGCGGACGTAGCGGGCCGGGCCGCCGGTGCGGTCGGGCAGCGGCGTCATCGTGTAGCGGTGCTCGAGACGCGCGCGGGCGACCGAGAGCGGCAGGAACTGGTCGGTGCGGTCGCCGTCGACCTCGCCCAGCGGCATCACCTCGATCAGCGTCATGTCCATGCCGAGGCCGTGGGCCCAGGCGATCATGTCGGCGATCTCGTCCTCGTTGACGCCCTTCAGCGCCACCGCGTTGATCTTCACCTTGATGCCGGCGGCCCGCGCCGCCGCGATGCCGTCGAGCACGACGGATAGGTCGCCGCGCCGGGTGATCGCCCGGAACTTCTCCGGGTCGAGGGTATCGAGCGAGACGTTGACCCGGCGGATGCCGAGCTCGGCGAGCTCGGCCGCGAAGCGCCCGAGCTGGGTGCCGTTGGTGGTGAGCGTCAGCTCGTCCAGCGCACCGGTGCCGAGATGGCGGGACAGGCGGCGGAACAGGTGCATGATGTCGCGACGCACCAGCGGCTCGCCGCCGGTGATCCGCAGCTTGCGCACGCCGCGATCGATGAACACCCCGCAGAGCCGGTCTAGCTCTTCCAGCGTGAGCAGGTCGCGCTTGGGCAGGAAGTTCATCTCCTCCGACATGCAGTAGACGCAGCGCAGGTCGCAGCGGTCGGTCACGGAGATGCGCAGGTAGGTGATCGCCCGCTGGAACGGGTCGATCAGCGGCGCCGGCTGAACGTGGCTTTGATGGCCCATGCGGGACTCTGAAGGCGGCGATGCAGTTTCCGCGCGGCGATCGGATGACGAACCTAGCATGGATGCGCATATGATGGGACGCAGGCCCGTGGGCAAGCGCGTGCAGGGACGCAGACGCGCCGCCGGCCTCAGAAGTTGCAAGGGAGTTCGACCGTGACCGAGGAACGCTGGCCGACCGAGATCCGGCTTTCGGGAGACAAGCGCGTGCTCAACATCGCCTTCGACGATGGTGGGCGCTACGCGCTGCCGGCGGAGTATCTGCGGGTGTCGAGCCCGTCGGCCGAGGTGCAGGGCCATTCGCCGGCCGAGCGCAAGGTGATCGGCGGCAAGCGCGCGGTCGCGATCCTCGAGATCCAGCCGGTCGGCAACTACGCGGTCAAGCTCGGCTTCGACGACATGCACGACACCGGCATCTTCGGCTGGGGCTACCTGCACGAGCTCGGCCGCGAGTACGACGCCCGCTGGTCGACCTATCTCACCGAGCTGGCCGAGCGCGGCCTGGACCGGGAGACCGCGAAGGTCGCCCCGATCAAAGGAGGCTCCCCCAAGGACGCCGCCGCGAAGGGCGGATGCGGCAGCGGCGGCGGGTGCGGCTGCCACTGAGACCCGCCAGCGAAACGAGAAAGGCCGGCGTCTCCGCCGGCCTTTCTCGTTCTGCAACCGTCCCGTTCCGGACCGGCGATCGGCCGATCAGCGCTGGACGATGACCTTCGTGCCGACCTTGGCGCGGGTGTAGAGGTCGATCACGTCCTCGTTGGCCATGCGGATGCAGCCCGATGACACGGCGGTGCCGATGGTCTCCGGCTCGTTCGAGCCGTGGATGCGGTAGATCGAGCCGCCGAGATACATCGCGCGGGCGCCGAGCGGGTTCTCAATGCCGCCCTTCATGAAGCGCGGCAGGTCGGGGCGGCGGCGCAGCATGGTCGCCGGCGGGCGCCAATCCGGCCATTCCTTCTTCATCGTGATGTTCTGCACGCCGCCCCAGGTGAAGCCGGGACGGCCGACGCCGACGCCGTAGCGCAGGGCCTCGCCGTTGCCGAGGATGTAGTACAGGCGGCGCTCGGCGGTGGAGACGACGATGGTGCCGGCCGAGTACGGGCCGTTATAGGCCACGGTCTCGCGAGGAACCGCCGACATCTGCGGGACGGCGGAGGCCATCGGGTCGGCTGCGTTGAGCGAAGCGTTGGCCGTCGGGACCGCCACGGCCTGGACCGCCTGCGGGCGCACGCGCACCGACAGCGCGTTGTCCAGCGGCTGACGGGTCAACGGGTCGATCTCGTAGGCGAGTGCAGGCGCCGCCCAGGCGGCAGCCGCACAGACGAGCCCGATCAGGGCGAAGTTACGACGCATCAAGGCCTCTCAAAAGGCAGGCGAAAATTGTGGAGAACGCGGTGGACGACGCTTCGGCACGATGCCGTGCCAAGTCTCGCCAAGGGGTAAACGAGCGCGGCCCAAAGCCAAGCCTGAAACCGCGCCGCACCATGGTTCGCGTCGCGCCGTGACACGGTGGCAACACTGTGGCAGCTTTGCCGTATCGGAGCGAGAACGTGGCCGGGTCGCGCGCTGTGGATAACGAACGCTGAAACATCTTTTGCCGGCAGCTGCCGAATACGGCGACGGTGCGGCGGGATCGAGATGAGGACCTGCCGCGACGTGACGCGAACCGATCGTCATCCGGTCGAGCGCTGTCCTAGCCGCGACATCGCGCGGGCTTTGTAGTCTATTCGGCACCATGCCCCGATACGGATGCCTGCCGCACCGGATAGGAGATCTTCGCCCGTATCCTGAGACCACGGGCCACCTTCCGAAGCGCGTTCCTCAAGATCGAGGACGCGCTTTTTCCTTTTGGAAGGCTCGACCGCTGGCTCAGCGCGACTCGACCAGCACCGGCAGGCCGCCCTTCGGCTGCAGGCTGATCGCGCCGAACGGCACCACCGGCGCGTCGGAGGCGAGGCGGAAGCGGAAGCGGCGCCCGAGCACGGCGATCACGACCAGCATCTGCGTCAGCGCGAAGGATGCCCCGACGCAGACCCGCGGGCCGGTCGCGAACGGCAGGTAGGCGAGCCGCGGGCGGCCGACGCCGTTGCCTTCCGTGAAGCGCTCGGGATCGAACAGGTCGGGATCGCGCCAGAGCTTTCGGTGCCGGTGCACGATCCACGGCATCACGGCGATGATCGCGCCGCGCCGGACCCGGTGGCCGCCGACGACGTCGCGAGCCGCGGCCTGCCGCAGGATGGCGGGGATCGGCGGATACAGCCGCATCACCTCGTCGAGCACGCGGCGGGTATAGGGCAGCTTGTCCAAGGCGTCGGGGGTCGCGACGCCGTCGGGCATCGCCGCGTCGAGCTCGGCATGGAAGCGCGCCTCGACGGTGGGATGCAGGGCGAGGAGGTACCAGATCCAGGTCAGCGCTCGCACGGAGGCCGCGCCGCCGGCGATCAGGCTCGCGGCCTCGTCGCGCACCTCCGCATCCGGCAGGCCTTCGCTGGTCTGCCGGTCGCGCCCGTGGGCGAGGCGCCACAACAGGTCGTGCGGGCCGGCGTAGTCCGGCCCTCGCCGTGCGGCGATCATCGCGTGCAGGTCGGCGTCGAGCAGCGGCAGGGCCGGGTCGCGGCGGCGGTGGACGAGGCGGTCCGCGAGCCAAGGCGGCTTCGGGATCAGGTCGATCAGCCGCGGCTTGTGCGGCACCTTCGAAAGCCAGCGCAGGATCGGCAACCCGGCAGGATCGCCGCCGGTGACCACTTGGTTCCACAGCAGCGTCGAGAGGCTTCCGACCGAGCGCTCGATATCGACCGGCGCGGTCGAGCCCTCGGCCTCGACCGTGTCGGCGATGCGGCCGGCCAGTTCCAGCATCGCCGGGATGTCGGGACGGATCGAGCGCGGATCGATCGTCGGCGTCGCGACGCGGCGGTGCCGCCGCCAGACCTCGCCCTCGCTCGCCAGGGTGCCGGTGCGCAGATCGGTCTCGAACAGGCGGCGGATCGAGGTCACGCGGGGATAGTTGTCGAACCGGTCGATCAGCACGTGACGGATCGCGTCAGGATCGCTGACGAAGAGGACCTGCTGGCTCCAGTAGTTGCGCGGGACGATCAGGCGCTCGAACAGCTCGGCGTCGCAGGCCGCGAGCGAGTTGGTCGCGGCGGTCCTCAGGAAGGTCCAGGTCGGCAGCCGCCGAGCCGGACGCGGCGGCATGCCGGGAATCGGCGGATCGCCGGCCGCCGAAGCCGCCCGTTCCGCCACGTCGTCCGATACGCCGACCGCCATGGAACCCCAACCCGATTTCCGGGCCGGATGCTACCGGACCGCCTCGCCTCGCCACGAGACGGCCCTCCCATGCCGATCCGAAGGTCGCGGCACAAGGCCTGATGCCGCGAGGCACCTACCGGTCCGGGTGTTCCGGTCAGGCGGCGTCGAGGCCGAGATCGATGATCGCGGCGCTGTGGGTGATCCAGCCGCAGGAGATCAGGTCGACCCCCGACGCAGCCACCGCGCCGATGGTCGCCGCGGTGATCCGGCCCGAGGCTTCCGAAAGCGCACGCCCGTCGATCATCGCCACCGCCCGGGTGAGCTGCTCCGGGTTCATGTTGTCGAGGAGCACCGCGTCGGCGCCGACCGAAAGCGCCTCCTGCAGCTGGTCGAGCGTGTCGACCTCGACCTCGATCTTGACGAGGTGCCCTGCCCGGGCGCGCGCCCGCTCGATCGCCGGGACGATGCCGCCGGCCACCGCCACGTGGTTGTCCTTGATCAACACCGCGTCGTCGAGGCCGAAGCGGTGATTCGAGCCGCCGCCGGCGCGCACCGCGTGCTTCTCCAGCGCGCGCAGGCCCGGCGTGGTCTTGCGGGTACAGACGATCGAGGCCTTGCCGTGCGGCCGCGCCGCCTCGACGAGCCCTGCCGTGGCGGTCGCGACGCCCGACATCCGGCAGAGCAGGTTCAGCGCGACGCGCTCGGCGGTGAGGATCGCGCGGGCCGGCCCCGACAGCCGGATCACCACGTCGCCGGGCGCGACGCGGGCGCCGTCGCCGCGCTCGACCACGGCCCGCACCGCCGGATCGATCAGGGCGAAGGCGATCACCGCGGCGTCGACGCCGGAGATCACGCCGTCCTGGCGGGCGGCGATGACGCCGTCCAGGCGTGCGTCCGGCGGCACGATCGCATCGGTGGTGATGTCGCCGGCGCGGCCGAGATCCTCGAGCAGCGCGGCGCGGACGATCGGCTCCACGAGGAGCCGCGGCAGGGGCAGGATATCGCTCATCGGGCCAACGCCTCGTCGGTTCGCGCGGGTTCGGATGGGGCCGCGCCAGGGCTGCGCAGCGTCGCCTCGGTGTGCCGGGCCGGCGCGGCGTGCGGATGGTCGCTGCGCCAGTGGCCGCCGCGGCTCTCGCAGCGACCGAGTGCCGCCTGCGCCATCATCCGGGCGGTGAGCGCGGCGTCGCAGCCCGTTTCGGCCAAGCGCGACAGGCCGTCGACGGCGATCTGCAGGCCGGCCGCGTCGCGGACCACGCCGACATGGCGCTCCATGATCGCCCGGATCGCCGGCAGGTCGCTCGATGCGCGCGCGGTGCGGATCTCGGGCAGGACGGCGGCCGGAGGCATCGCGTCGAAGGCGTCGGCGATGAAGCCGGAGAAGGCCAGCGCCTCGAGCAGCGAGTTGCTGGCGAGCCGGTTCGCGCCGTGCAGGCCGGTCGAGGCGACCTCGCCGTTGGCGTAGAGGCCGGGAACGCTCGACGCGCCGGTGCCGTCCACCCGGATGCCGCCCATGTGGTAGTGCGCCGCCGGCCGCACCGGGATCGCCTGCCGCGCCGGATCGATGCCGGCCGTCGCGCACAGGCCCGCGACGGTGGGGAAGCGCGTCGGCATCGAAGCGCCGAGCGCCCCGCGGGTGTCGAGGTAGACCGTGCGGCCCCGCGCCAGGGCCTGGAAGATGCCGCGGGCGACGACGTCGCGCGGGGCGAGGTCGCCGCCGGCGATGCCGGCCATCACGGCGGCGCCGGTCTCGTCGACGAGCCGGGCGCCCTCCCCCCGCAGCGCCTCGGTGGCGAGCGGCATCGGGTCGGCGCCGACGGCGATCGCCGTCGGGTGGAACTGCACGAATTCGAGGTCGCGCATCACCGCGCCGGCCCGGGCCGCCAGCGCGAGGCCGCGGCCGGTGGCGCCGCGCGGGTTCGTGGTCGAGGCGTAGAGCCCGCCGACTCCGCCCGTGGCGAGCACGACGGCGCGGGCACGGATGCGGAAGCGCGCGCCGTCGCGCTCGCACACGACGCCGGCCGCCGCCCCGTTCTCGTCCTGAAGCAGGTCGTGGACCGAGGCGGTCACCACCTCGATGGAGGGCGTCGCGAACACCGCACGCACCAAGGTCTCGAGGACGCGCGCGCCGGTGGAGTCGCCGCCCGCCCGCACGATCCGGCGACGGCCGTGAGCCGCCTCCAGGCCGAGGGCCAAAGCACCATCGGCGTCGCGGTCGAACGGCGCGCCGAGCGAGACCAGCCAGTCGATCAGCCGCGGACCTTCCGCGGCCACCCGAAGGGCGACCGCAGGATCGGTGAGGCCGGCACCCGCAACCTCGGTGTCGGAGGCATGGAGCGACGGGGCGTCGTCGGCGCCGATCGCGGCGGCGATGCCGCCCTGCGCCCAGCCGGTGGCGGTGCCGAGCCCGAGGGGCGCGGCGCTGACCAGCGTCACCGGCCGCGGCGCGAGCCGCAGGGCGACGCTCAGGCCGGCGACGCCGGCGCCGACGACGACGACGCGGTCGGCGGGGTTGCGCGAGAACGCGTTCATCGCGCACCCACCGCGAGCATGCGCTCCACCGCGGCGCGCGCCCGGTCGGCCAAGGCCGGGTCGACGACGACCTCGTGGGTCAAGGTCTCCAGAGCGTGCCGGATGTTCGACAGGCTCATCCGCTTCATGTGCGGGCACATGTTGCACGGCTTGATGAACTCGATGTCCGGGTTCGCGGCCGCGATGTTGTCGGCCATCGAGCACTCGGTCACCAGCACGACCTGCGCCGGGCGCTTCTCGGTGACGAAGTTCATCATCATCGCGGTCGAGCCCGAGAAATCGGATTCGGCGACGACGTCCGGCGGGCATTCCGGGTGGGCGATGACGGTGACGCCGGGATAGCTCTCGCGCACCTCGCGGATGTCGGCTGGGGTGAAGCGCTCGTGCACCTCGCAATGCCCGGCCCAGGTGAGGATCTCGATCTCGGGCAGCACCGCCTGGACGTTCTGCGCCAGGAACTCGTCGGGGATCATCAGCACGCGCTTCACGCCGAGCGAGCGGATCACCTCGACGGCGTTGCCGGAAGTGCAGCACAGGTCGGACTCGGCCTTCACCGCCGCGGAGGTGTTGACGTAGGTCACGATCGGCACGCCGGGATACTTGGCGCGCAGGCCGCGCACGTCGGCGGCGGTGATCGAGTCGGCGAGCGAGCAGCCGGCGCCGAGGTCCGGGATCAGGACGGTCTTGCCCGGGTTCAGCAGCTTGGCCGTCTCGGCCATGAAGTGCACGCCGGCGAGCACGATCACGTCCGCCTTCACCGTCACCGCCTCGCGGGCGAGCGCCAGGCTGTCGCCGACGATGTCGGCCACCGTGTGGAAGATCTCGGGCGCCTGATAGTTATGCGCCAGGATCACGGCGTTGCGCTCGCGCTTGAGGCGGAGGATCGCCTCGATGTCGGGGGCGAGCGCCGGCCATTCGATCGCCGGGATGTGCCGGCTGACCCGGGCGTAGATCTCGGGCAGCGGCAACCCTGCCGGAACGGCGCGGGGGGCGGAGACGGGAAACGCGGTCGACGCCATGGCGCCCTCCATTATGCTCAGTTTGAGCATTGTGCCGCCTAAGTTAGGCGCGCCGGATCGCCGTGTCTAGATATGCTGAGACTGAGCATAACGGTTTTGCGACGCACCCTGCGCGATGCGTCGCACAACGCCGTCGCCCCGGTCCGAGGCTCGCGCGCTTCCGGCGTGATGGGCTCGTGCAGGACAGGTTGGTCGTCCTGTCCGGGATGCGGAATTTTTGACCAGGACGCGGGCCGTGGGAGGACCGACGCCTCGCCGCGATGAGGCAGCAATGCCTAGATCGCCGCAGGCCGAAACCGCTCAAAGATAACCTATGTTGCTGCGGCACCCGATCGATTGCGCGACATCGCGAGCCGGTGCCGAGGCGCCATCGGAACTCCAGCTGCGCGGGGCACGATGCTCATCACCACGGAAGACAGCAATGGCTCCTCGGACTCCCTGTCCGTCGCGGCGCCGAAACTGTCCGATGCGATCCGCATCCATCTCGGTGAGCATCTTCGAACCACGTATGCCGCCTCGATGCAGGCCCCGCCGCCGTCCCATCTCGGCGATCTGCTGGCGCGCCTCGAAGTTGTTCTTGCCGACGCGCAGGGGCGCGACGACGCGGCGTTCAAGGCCGGCCTGCTCGAAGCCGCCACCAGCCTGCACAGCTTCGCCATTTCGCTGACCCGCAACCCCTCGGCGGCCGACGACCTCGTGCAGGACACGATGCTGCGCGCCTGGCGCAGCCGCGGCAGCTTCAAGGTCGGGACCAACCTCGGCGCCTGGCTGTTCACCATCATGCGCAACGCCTTCTACAGCGTCCACCGCAAGCACGCCCGCGAGGTCGCCGACAGCGACGGCGATCACGCCGCGCGCCTGACGAGCCTGCCCGAGCAGGGCGGCCACCTCGATCTTCAGGACGTGCAGGCCGCGCTCGGGCGCCTGTCGCCGCCGATGCGCGAGGCGCTGATCCTCGTCGCCGTCGAGAACGTGTCGTATGAAGAGGCGGCGACGATCCTCAAGTGCCGGATCGGCACCGTGAAGAGCCGCGTGTGGCGCGCCCGCGACCAACTTGCGCACATGCTCGGCTATACCGGCGCCGAGGTCGGCGCCGACCACCTCACGCTCTCGGCGATCGGCGAAGGCGGCCTCGCCGCCGGTGCCTGAGCGGACCGTGCCTTCGCGGGCGCGACCTGCCCCTTCGCGGGCGCGACCTGCGTCGTCGAGCGCGAGCGGTAGCCCCAAGGTCGAGAGCGATCCCTGAAGCCGGGCAGCGCGCTGCGTCCGGGTCGTCGAACTATGCCGCCGCACCGCGCGCCGATCGCGATCACATTCTTTATCCAACCGCGCCGATCCGGCGCAGTCTGGAACGGATCGAATCAATCCGTCTGGCGTTCCCGTTGCGATACCGCCCTGCGGGCACGCACTTCGCCCGCACCACAGCAGCCGGCACCACCGGTCGCACGGGACAGCGAGCATGACGGACAAGACACGAGACGGCGCCTTCGCGCTGACGCGGCGGACGCTGATGGAGAGCTGCGCCGTCGCGGCGGCCGCCACCGGCTTCGGCCTGCCGGCAAAGCCGGCCTTCGCGGACGCACCGGGCGATCCGACGCCGCAGATGCTGCCGGTCCGCCTGACGGTGAACGGCACCGAGCACGACCTCACCCTCGACACGCGCACCACCCTGCTCGACGCGCTGCGCGAGCATCTCGACCTCAACGGCTCGAAGAAGGGCTGCGACCACGGCCAATGCGGCGCGTGCACGGTGCTGGTGGATGGGCGCCGGATCAATTCCTGCCTGACGCTCGCCGCGATGCACGATGGCGACGCGATCACCACGATCGAAGGCTTGGGCACCGAGGAGCAGCTCCACCCGATCCAGGCGGCGTTCCTTCAGCATGACGGGTTCCAGTGCGGCTACTGCACGCCGGGCCAGATCTGCTCCAGCGTCGGCATGCTGGCGGAAGTCAAGGCGGGCTGGCCGAGCCACGTCACCGAAGACCTCGTCGGCAAGGCTGCGTTCACCGATGCCGAGATCCGCGAGCGGATGAGCGGCAACCTGTGCCGCTGCAGCGCCTACCCGAACATCGTCGCGGCGATCCGCGACGTCGCCGGCACCGAACTCTAGAGGCGCGCGCGATGAAAGCCTTCACCTATGAGCGGCCTTCCACCGTCCGCGACGCGGCGCGGCTCGCGGCGGACCGGCCGAATGCCAAGTTCATCGCCGGCGGCACCAACCTGCTCGATCTGATGAAGCTCCAGGTCGAGACGCCGGCGACCCTGATCGACGTCAACCGGCTGCCCCTCGACAAGGTCGAGGCCACGCCGGAGGGCGGCCTGCGCATCGGCGCGCTCGTGCGCAACTCCGATCTCGCCGCCGACCCGCGGGTGCGGAAGGATTACGCGGTGCTGAGCAAGGCCCTGCTCGCGGGCGCTTCGGGGCAGCTGCGCAACAAGGCCACGACCGCTGGAAACCTGCTCCAGCGCACGCGGTGCTACTATTTCTACGACACGTCGAAACCCTGCAACAAGCGCGAGCCCGGCTCGGGCTGCTCGGCGATCGGCGGGTTCAACCGCATCATGGCGGTGCTCGGCACCAGCGATGCCTGCATCGCCACCAACCCCTCCGACATGAATGTCGCGATGCGGGTCCTCGATGCCAGCGTCGAGACGCTGTCGCCGAACGGCGCGACCCGCGCGATCCCGATGGCACAGTTCCACCGCCTGCCGGGCGACACCCCGCAGATCGAGACCGCCCTGCAGCCGGGCGAGATCATCACGGCCGTGACGCTGCCGAAGCCCATCGAGGGCCTGCACGTGTATCGCAAGGTACGCGACCGCGCCTCCTACGCCTTCGCCACGGTCTCGATCGCGGCCGTCATCGGCAAGGCGGACGGCAAGATCACGCAGGCGCGGATGGCCTTCGGCGGCCTCGCGCACAAGCCGTGGCGGGTCGAGGCGGCCGAGGCCGTGCTCGCCAAGGGCGGCAGCGCCGACGACGCCGTGGATGCGGTCCTGGACGGCGCCCGCGGCTACGGCACCAACGACTTCAAGATCCCGCTGACCCGGCGGACGCTCCGCGCGGTGGTGACTGACGCCACCCGGACCTGACCGTCCACGCTTTCAGGATGAATGCCATGGAGATGAATCAACCGGTCGGGAAGACGCCGCTCGACGACAGGCCCGACGGCCTCGTCGGACGGCCGATCGACCGCATCGACGGCCGCCTCAAGGTGATGGGCCGCGCGCCCTATGCCTACGAGACCCGAGAAGTGAAGAACCCGGCCTACGGCTTCATCGTCGGCGCGACGATCGCCGCCGGCACGATCCGCTCGATCGATACCGCCGCCGCCGCGAAGGCACCCGGCGTCATCCATGTGTTGACCCACGAGAACGTGCCCGAGCAAGGGGAGAAGAAGGAGCAGGTCTGGCCGCAGCTCGCCGGGACGAACATCGGGTTCTTCGATCAGCCGGTGGCCTTCGTCGTGGCCGAGACCTTCGAGCAGGCGCGCGCCGCGGCCAAGCTGGTGAAGGTCGCCTACGACGTCCGGGCCCCGAAAGCCTCGCTGCGGGCGGCGCTGCCCCAGGCGGTCGAGCCGAAGAAGCAGCAGACCGACCCGGATTCGAAGCTCGGCGACTTCGACGGCGCCTTCGCCGCAGCCCCGGTCAAGCTCGACGTCGAGTACACGACGCCGACGCAGATCCACGCGCAGATGGAGCCGCACGCGACAATCGCCTCGTGGGAGGGCGACAAGGTCGTGCTCTACACCGCCAACCAGATGCTGAACCGCGGGCAGAAGTCGCTCGCTTCGGTGCTGAAGCTGCCGGTCGAGAACGTGCGTCTGGTGAGCCATTACATCGGCGGCGGCTTCGGCTCGAAGCTGCAGCCGATGCCGGAGGCGACGCTCGCCGCGCTGGCTTCCAAGGCGATCCAGCGCCCCGTGAAGGTGGCCCTGACCCGGCAGCAGGAATTCCACGTCGCGACCCACCGCACCGACACGATCCAGCGCATCCGGCTGGCCTCCGACCGCGACGGAAGGCTGACGGCCCTGTCCCACGAATCCTGGTCCGACACGGCACAGGGCGACGAGTTCTACGAGACCTCGGCCAACGTCACGCGCTCGCTCTACGCCGCGCCGAACCGCATCACGCGCCATCGCCTGGCCAAGCTCGACCTGCCGATCGCGTCCTCGATGCGCGCGCCCGGCGAGGCCGTCGGCATGCTCGCCTTCGAGTGTGCCATGGACGAGCTCGCCGAGCAGATCGGCCTCGACCCGATCGAGCTGCGAATCCGCAACGAGCCGACCCAGGACCCGGAGAAGCAGGTGCCGTTCACCGTGCGCCAGCTCGTGCCGTGCATGCGCGAGGGTGCCAAGCTGTTCGGATGGGACCGCCGCAAGGCGGCCGGCACGGTGCGCGACGGCAATTGGATGGTCGGCATGGGCATGTCGGCGGCGGCCCGCCTCAACCCGCTGATGCCGTCCTCGGCGTCGGTGAAGCTCGGCGCCGACGGATACCTGACCGTGCGGATGGCGATGACCGACATCGGCACCGGCACCTACACCATCCTCGCCCAGATCGCCGGCGAGATGATGGGGCTCCCGGTCGAGCGCATCCGCGTCGAGATCGGCGACACCGCCTATCCGGCGGCGGCCGGCTCCGGTGGATCGTTCGGCGCGGGCTCGGCCGGCTCGGCGCTCTACGTCGCCTGCGACAACCTGCGCAACAAGCTCGTGGCGGCGACCGACCTCAACCCGGACGGCGTCGTCTTCGCGGACGGGCGCGTCACCTCCGGCAACCGCTCCGAAGCCCTGATCGACCTCGCCGGGTCGGGCGGCGTCGCGGCGGAGGGCGAGATCAAGCCCGGCGCGTTGAAGGAGAAGTTCTCGCACTACTCGTTCGGTGCGCACTTCGCCGAGGTCGGCGTCGACCGCGACACCGGCGAGATCCGTCTGAGGCGGATGCTCGGCGTCTTCACCGGCGGCCGCATCCTCAACGCCAAGACCGCCCGCAGCCAGGCGATCGGCGGGATGACCTTCGGCGTCGGCGCGGCGCTGATGGAGGATGCGGTGATCGACCCGCGCACCGCCACCTACGTCAACCACGATCTCGCCGAGTATCACGTGCCGGTCCACGCCGACATTCCTGCGATGGACGCGGTGTTCCTGCCGGAGCGCGACGACAAGGCCAACCCGCTCAAGAGCAAGGGGCTGGGCGAGCTCGGCATCTGCGGCGCCGGCGCGGCTTTGGCCAACGCCGTCTACAACGCCACCGGCATCCGCATCCGCGACTATCCGCTGACGCTGGACAAGGTGCTGAAGGGCTTCGAGGAGCAGGAAGGCCGCGTGCCGCGCCGGGCATGACGCCAGGGAGTGGTTGACGGCGGCCTCGCCCATGGACATCCCGCGATGTGCCAACATCCGGGAGCCACGCCATGGTGTCCGCCGACCGCCATCCCCCGAGCCGCTTCAACGCGGCGCGCTACTGCCTCGGTGAGAACGTGCGGGCACGGCCGGACAAGACCGCGCTGATCCTCGTCGGCGCGGGCGAGGCGGTCGAGACCCTCACCTTCGCCGAGGCCGACCGCGCCGTCTGCGGGATCGCGGCCGGGCTCCTCGACCGCGGATTGCGCCGCGGCGACCGGGTGATGATCCGCATGGGCAACGAGGCCGACTACGTCCTCGTCTACTTCGCCGCGCTCGCCGCCGGCCTCGTCGCCCTCCCCTCGTCGCCGCAGCTGACGCCGGCCGAGGCAGCCTTCCTGATGGAGAACTCGGGTGCGGCGGCGGTCGCCGTCGGCGGCGGCTGCGTGGTCGATCCGGCGGCTCTCGGCGACCGCATCCTTCTCGATGCAGCGGCCATCGCCGCGATGAAGACCGAAGCGCCGCTCGCCGACTACGCGGACACCTCCGCCGACGACCCGGCGACCCTGGTCTACACCTCCGGCACCACCAGTCGACCGAAGGGCGTGCTGCACGCCCACCGCGCGGTCTACGGCCGCCGGCCGATGCTCGAGCACTGGCTCGGCCTTTCGGAATCCGACACGATGCTGCACGCCGGCACGATGAACTGGACCTACACGCTCGGCGTCGGCATCACCGATCCGTGGTCCGTCGGCGCGACCGCCGTGCTCTACAACGGGCCGCGCGACCCGTCCGTCTGGCCCCGGCTGATCGCGCGCCATCGCGCCACTATCTTCGCCGCCGTGCCGAGCCTGTATCGCCAGATCCTCAAGTATGGCAACCCGGGCAGCCACGACCTGTCGAGCCTGCGCCACGGCTGCACCGCCGGCGAGGCGCTTCCCGCGGACGTCCTCGACGCCTGGACCGAAGCGACGGGAAAGCCGCTCTACGAGGCGCTTGGCATGAGCGAGATCTCGACCTACGTCTCGACCGGGCCGACGATCGCGCAGCGCCGCGGCTCGCCGGGCAAGCCCCAGCCGGGACGGCGCGTGGCGATCCTGCCGGTCGAGGGCGCACCCGAGCCGGTGCCGGGCGGCGAGACCGGCCTGCTCGCGGTCCACCGCTCCGAGCCCGGCCTGATGCTCGGCTACTGGAACAGGCCCGACGAGGAGGCGCAGGTGCTGCGCGGCGACTGGTTCGCCGGCGGCGACCTCGCCCGGCTCGATGCCGACGGCTATCTCTGGTTCGAGGGTCGCAACGACGACCTGATGAACGCGATGGGCTACCGCGTCTCCCCGAACGAGGTCGAGGGCGCGCTGATCGCGCATCCGTCCGTCTCCGAAGCCGGGGTCGCCGAGCTGGCCGTGCGCGCCGACGTCTCGGTGATCTGTGGCTTCGTCGTGCTGCAGCCGGGCGCCGAGCCCGACGCGGACGCGCTGATCGCGTGGTGCGCCGAGCGCCTCGCGGCCTACAAGCGCCCGCGGGAGATCCGCTTTCTCGACGCCCTCCCCCGCACCGCCAACGGCAAGGTCCAGCGCAAGCGGCTCGCCGCGGCGCCCGGGGCTTGAGCCGCGTGTCCGCGATCCCGCCGAACGGCACGAGCACCCTGCCGATCTCCGTCTTCATCATCGCCCGCAACGAGGCGGACCGCATCGGCGCGACGATCCGTGCGGTGCGCGACCTGACCGACGACCTGGTGGTGGTCGATTCCGGCTCGACCGACGGGACGCAGGCGCTGGCGGCCTCCCTCGGCGCGCGGGTGATCCACAACGACTGGCCGGGCTACGGCCCGCAGAAGCGCTTCGCCGAGGACCAGTGTCGCCACGCCTGGCTCCTGAACCTCGACGCCGACGAGGTGGTGCCGCCCGACCTCGCCGCCAACATCCGCGCCTTGTTCGCCGCCGGCGAGCCCGAAACGCCCGCCTGGCGCATCGCCATCGCCGAGATCTTCCCCGGCGAGAGCCGCCCGCATCGCTGGGCCTACGCCCTGACGCCGGTGCGGCTCTACCGCAAGGATCGCGGGCGCTACTCGCCCTCCCCGGTCCACGACCGCGTGGCGCTCGAGCCCGGCGTCGAGCCCGGACGGCTCAAGGGGGTGATCCATCACTTCTCGGTGCGCTCGCTCGGCGACCAGCTCGACAAGCTCAACCGCTACTCCGACCAGCAGGCCGACGACCTCGAAGCCCGCGGCGTCGCGATCCCGAGCTGGCGCGTGTTCGTAGAGCTGCCCGGCAATTTCCTGAAGGCCTATTTCGGCCGCCGCCACTGCGTCCGCGGCGTCTACGGCTTCCTCACGGCAATGAACTACGCGATCTCGCGCCACCTGCGCATCGCCAAGCACTACGAACGCCGAAGGGCCTCCGCCACGCGCCAAGCCCGCGACCCGCTTGACCGCCCCGGCCCGACCTCTTAGAGCCGACGACGCTGGAGACGTGGCCGAGCGGCTGAAGGCACTCGTTTGCTAAATGAGCATACCCAGAAATGGGTATCGAGGGTTCGAATCCCTCCGTCTCCGCCATTTAATTTCATCAAGCATTTTCAGATGCTTAGCTCGGCATCGGTGAGATGCTTTGTAGTAGCTTTGTGGCAGGCACTTTGTAGCTCTGGTGCTTCGGTGGGTCGCGAGGCAGGTGGTCCCGGCATATGGTGCTCGGGCCTAACGAGGTTCCACCTTCCATGATGACGTTCGTTGCCGACCAGATTCGTGAAATTTTCGACTCTCTGGAGCGAATCAAGCCTGGCGGACTCGATCGGCAAATGGGCGCGGCCGGAATTCAGGTTCTCGACGCGACGTTAGGGCCGCTCGTCCATCAGGATCCGCCCATAGCCGCCGCTCGGTTCGAGCTTCGGCAAGCGCTGGGCGCCTACATAGGCAACGGCAGTGTCACCACGGTAGCGATGCGCACGCCGGAGCACGACCAGACGTTCTTCGACGTCGTAATGACCTTGCTTTCGACCTATGCCGCCGTTCACGATGCTGCCCGACCGACCTTGGCAGCTCGGGATCAGGGTATGGACGAAACCCCCACCGCGAATCCCATCGCCTAGGCAGGCCACGAGTTGCAGCAGCGGGCATAGTTCATCTCTGCCGTCTCGACCTACGGCACGGCGTTCGGTCAGGGGGTGGGTTAGGACCCGCTGATAAGGCCCGATCCCGGTCCGGGCGGAGCTTGGAAGCGGGAAAACGGCAAGGGCTTCCTCGTCCGGGACGTAACAGGGAGCTTGGGCGTTGAAAGCCAAGTCGCCGAGGTCGTCGCGGACCGTGCCGACTCCTCCAGAGTGAGGCACCTAGCGGATGCCGGCTCGGGGGGACTCAGAGGCGGGCGCATCTGCGCGCCCATCTTGCGTGTAAATCAGCGTGCATTGGCGGAGCGATCAGCACCAAGGTTGTTGAGTGGGGGGGGGCGCTCTCACCGCCTACCTTTGGCGCTTGGCTCGCACAGCAGCTCGTAAGCCGAACATCACAAGCCGAGCCTTTGAATTTGTTACAAGAAGAAAGCTTGCTCCCCAGCTTCGGGTGCCTGTTGTATGGCTTTCTACAAAGGCACGCTGATGCTGCACACTCGCGTAAGCCAAGTGGCCGATGCAAAGTGGTGGGACATCTAGGAGCAAAGAGATGGCTTGGCGCGATGACGTGCAAACAGCACTGGCCTCGATAGGCGGCCAAGCACCTCTTCGGAAAATATATGCTGCCGTAGCAAGCGTCCGCGAGGCCAACGGGCAACAATTGCCAGAAACTTGGCAGGCGATTATCCGAAGAGAACTCGAATATAATTCGTCTGACTCTGAGAGTCATCAGAAGCGTTTTGACATTTTCTATAGTGTTGAAGGTATAGGTAGCGGTATTTGGGGCTTACGTTCACTTGAAAAACATACCCCAAAGCCTAGTGACATTAGTGATTTGGTAGAAGATCCTCAACGCCAGGAAACGTATCGCATTTTACGCGACACACCTATGGCAAGGCGTATAAAAAAATTGCACAATAACACTTGCCAGATATGTGGCTTAGCTACTCGCATTTCTGCTACAGAGACATATGCAGAGGCACACCATATTCGCCCTCTCGGCAGGCCTCATTACGGCCCGGACAAACCTGAAAACATTATAATTTTGTGCCCAAATCATCACGTTCTACTTGATTATGGCGCCATTAGATTAGACCAAAAACAAATAAAAATTGTATCTGGTCACATAATATCTGATGAACAATTATTATATCATAATTCTATCATAATCGGAAAATCAGAAACTGACTTGGAGTAAGCAGGCGTCATGCCCTGGGGCCCTTTTTCCGAGCATCTGGTCTACAACCGCCGCCAAGATATCCACGCCGTCTACGGCGGTCAGCAGCAGGGTGGCATCTGCACGCCCAGCCAGCACCCCGTCATCATCGTCTTCACCGGCTCGAGCGGCGAGCAGCACGGCTACGCCGACGGTTGGTCGTCTGAGGGCGTGTTCCGCTACTTCGGGGAGGGACAGCTTGGGGACATGGTGTTCGAGCGCGGCAACCGCGCGATCCGGGATCACCTAGTCGATGGTAAGGACCTCCTGGTCTTCCAGACGCGCGGCCGAGAAGGCGTGCGCTTCCTCGGTCAGTTCGACTGCGCCGGCCATAGGCTCGAGACCGCCCCAGACCGAGATGGCGCCCAGCGCTCTGCCATCGTCTTCGAGCTTGTCCCTGCGAACGTCGGCGAGCAGGCTGAGGAGGATGCGCAACTAGTCGAGGAGCTCGAGCTTGACGTCGACCTCGCAGGTCTACGAACGCGGGCCTTGGAAGCCGCTCGGTCAACGCCGCAGATAGCTGGCACAGCGGCGCGTCGAAGCCTCTACCGACGCTCAGCAGCGGTCCGGCGCTACGTTCTCGCGCGAGCGGCCGGGATCTGCGAGAGCTGCAACGAGCCCGCGCCGTTCATCACCTTACAGGGCGAGCCCTACCTCGAACCTCATCACACCCGCCGCCTAAGTGACGGCGGTCCAGATGATCCTCGGTTCGTGGGAGCGGTCTGTCCGAGCTGCCATCGTGAGATCCACCATGGGCTACATGGGTCCACGAGGAACGAAGCCTTGATCCAGGTTATCCGCCAGAAAGAAGCACCGACAGGTCGCTGACCGCGTCGGGTGCGCGAACGAAAATCGGGATGCTACTGGCGTCTCTCGGATTGCTCGTGGTCGTAAACAGCGAGCATGAACTCGAAGAACGCCAAGGCGCCCTCCCCTGGCAGGTCGAGGAGGACCCGACCGGTCGCACGGTCGAGGATCTCGAACCCGAGGGGACCGAGACCTCCGAAAGGCGAGTCGTCCCGGAAGGCCTGATACGTGCGGTCGCCCACGTTCGTGACCGCCTCGATCTTGCGCGCCATGTCAGTCCTCCTCGTTGACGTAGTCGATGAGGAAGGGCGTCGCGATCCCCTCTTCATCTAGTTAGTCGTCGTCATAGCCCTCGACCACCTCGATCGAGCCGAAGGCAGACTTCTCTTGGGTATTGGTTAGCGCGTTGGTCACTATGTCCAATAATGGTCCGTGAACGCCTATCGATCACAGTAGCGTGAAAGGAGGCGGCGATGCACATCCAGGACTACAGCGCCGCGCTGATGGCGCTCAGCATTCCCATCGCTCTCGGAGCCCTCTCGGCGAAAGCAAAAGAGTTCGATCGTTGGAAAGATCTGTTGCAGATCGCCGGTGTGATGTTTGTAGTGGGTCTCAGCCTCGGCGCCGTGTCACCGTCCAAGCCCCGAGATCTAATAGCCGAGGCTCGCAAGGAGGCTGAGAACCGAGAAGCCTTCCAGAGGGATGCAGATGCGGCGATCGAAGCTGTTCGCGAGAAGGCGCGGAGCCGGCAGATGATCGATGCCATGACTGCTTGCGATTATGCGATCAAAGGACAGCTGCAATACCCTGGGTCTTATAGCACCTCATGGATCTCGGAATCGAACCGTCAATTCGAGACTGCGCAAGGCTGGGAGATCTACAAGGCGTTCGAGGCGAAGAACGGCTTCGGTGGCTCCCTTCCCCATGTTGGTCATTGCAGCATCACGCGGTCCGGAAATATCAGCGTCGAAATCTCCAGGTCGTAGGCTTGGATGAAGCAATGAGCCGCACCACGCCCCTGCCCGTGATCTGTCTCGCCGTCGGCCTCGGCGTCGTGCTGTCATGGGCCACAAGCGGCCCGAAGGAGAGGCCGGCGCAGACGCGCGAGGTCGCTTAGATCTACGACCCCGCCTTCGCCACGCTTGGCCGGCTCTATGGCGCCGAGGCGCGATCGGCGATCACGACGCTGACTCTGTGCGGCGGCTTCACCAGCAACATGAGCTGGCCACTGTCGGCGTTTCTGGTCGAGCAGATCGGCTGGCGAAGCACCTGCTTCGCCTTTGCTTGGCTACACTCGGTGGTCCCCGTGACCGCGCGGTGGCGAGCGGCTGGCACTGCCCGTCCGACTCCCGGATCGCTTGGGCGGCCGAGCACGGCTCGGTGCCGATCCTGAACGTCGAGAACCACGTCGTCGAGCCCGGCGCGGGTCGTGTCGGTTCTCCCGGCGCGAGGCGCACGGCGGATGCCGGTTCGGAGGACTCAGGGCCGAGCGCTGAGAGCGGTGTGGCCGTCGCCGGCACCTCTGACGCCTTCGCCAGCCGGCGCGCCTCCTTGACCGCCTCACGGGCCTCCTGGTGAAGATCTTTCGCCCGCTCCCGGATGCCGTTCGTCATCGCAAGAGCGTCGCGGTCGAAGCTGAGGCGCCTTCCCTCCCACAAGGCCTCGGCCCGCTGCCGGCACCCGCGCGTGACGCTCAAGACGGTCTTGGTGCCGAGCAGCCGGCGCGTCGTCGAGCTGTCCTTCCGCAGGTAGCGCGCCCACCCGTCCGGTCCCCAGACGACCTTGATGTTCGCCTGCTTGTCTGCGTGGTGCGCCGAGTCCCACACGCCTCCGACCTTCCGCAGAACCGCGTCCAAGACGGTCTTCTCGCTCTCGATCACGTCCAGGACGCCATGCAGGTGCCAGCGGCCGGACTTGGTGCCCTCGACGCTGAACACGAAATCCCGAGCGCCGAGCGACGACGCCTTCAAGGCCTTCAACAGCCGGTCGTGCATCCGCTCCTTCAAGCCCTCCGGGTTGTCGTTCGCGGCCTGCGCGATCTTCCCGCCGAGGTTCAGCGTCCAGGCGAGGCCACCGCCCCGTGTGCTGACGGTGCGAGCGAAGGCGTGGCCCTTGATGACCTCGGTAGTGCGGTTCCAGCTCGGTGCGCTGCGGGTGTCGTTCTCGTCGGCCTCCCTGCGCTTCTGGGTGGTCTTGGACAGGGTATGGGAGGTCGTAGGAGAGAGGGTGGTATCAGTTACTGAAAGAGGCACCGTGCGACTGGTCCTGCCCACCCGCGCGTCAGGCACGAAGTCATTCAGGATAGGAAGGTTTCTGCTGTCGCGAGCGAAGGACACGCGCGGCCTGCCGACGGTCTTTTTCGGATTTCCTGCCAGCGGTCGGGGTGCCGGATCAGGTTCAGCCGGGGTGCCGTCGAGGTTCGTGACGACGGGCATGGGCGCAACGTCGTCGAAGTCGGTCGGGAGGTCGGCAAGCTCCCGGTCGAGGTAGTCGGACAGGTTGTCGTTAGCCGGTGCCGGAGCGACGTGCTCCTCCTCATCTGGAATCGCGTCGTCGAGACTGGCGAGGAGGGGAGCAAGCTCCTCCTCGGTCATGGGTGCGGTAGCCGTCGCTAGAGCATTCGCAGCGGCACGGCGTGCGGCAGCACGCTCAGCGACAGACGGGAACCGGCCTTCGCTACGCAACTTCGCAATCTTACGCGAGAACACCACTCGAAAATCGGACGCAGGGACGCGTCCGCTCTGTTCTTCGACTTGTGCGAAAGCAGTCGATATCATAGATGATTCAGGCATTGTCTCGAAAAAGAGCCGTTCGCCCTGGCCGGGGCGGGCGGCTCATTCCTTTCCAGCTTGCGTTGTTATTGCTCTAGTTAGTGGGTCCGGACGTTCCGACCATGCGAACCGTCCCGAGCCGGCGCGGGTCCAACAGGACTTCGGCATCATAAGCAGCCCGGTAGACCGCAGCGGTCGCCGGGGCCTCGGTCACGAGCAAGGCGTGCCTCCCGACATGTTCGGCGGGTGCTGAGGTCATAGCCCACAGCGACAGGGCGAAGTCGCGGTCCGGGGTCCACCACGGGCCGACATGTCCAGCGCGGCAGTCCCGCAGCGACTGCGCCCGGTAAAGGGTCTGCGGCAGCGGATCAGGGCTGACCGGCGGCAGCAGAGCACTGAGGCCATCAAGGAGAAGGCGGTCCTTGCCGAGCAAGTCGGTGGTCAGAAACCGCTTGGTGCCGAACTCCTGCGAGGCGCTGCCATGCCATGCGATCTGGAAAGCTTCCCGGACCGCGTCCGAGAAGGGGCCCAGAGGGATGAGGGCGCTCAGGGCACTCTCCCATCCACCAGCCCACGTCAGCTGGGCAGCTGAGCTCATGAAGGCGTCCACGTCGCCGTGGGTGGCACTGGCTACCAGACGCTTGAGCACGTCGGCCTTGTGAAGGTCTTCGAGAGCGATCCGGAAGATGGTCATGACCGGGCCTCCTGAGTGGACGAGACGCTTATCGCGGCGTCCTCTCCGCTCATGATGCGAAGGAAATGCTTGGCGGGCTCGCCGGTCGTGGCATCGATCACCGGCCGGATGATCTGGGCTGCATGCTTGCGGAGCAGGCGGGCGAAGTCGGTTGCGATGCTCGCCGTGGTCGCGGTGCGAAGCGTGGTCTGGCTGGTCTTGCCGTCCACGATGCCGAACGTGACCGCCTTGGCGTGCCGGCCGATGTAGAGCTTGTTGCCGTGGCCCAGATCCACGCCCTTAGCGCTGCCGGACTTGAACTCCAGCCCGGGGAACGGCGCCGTGCCGGTCGCGGCGTCCACGACAGCGGCGATGAGGATGGCCTGATCCCGGTCCAGCAGGGGCAGGCTCACGTTGCGGACCGAGACGAACAGCGCGTCGTCATCCGCGACGGCGATATCAGCGAAGCCGGGCAGCGTGTCGGGGATCTCGCCGGCCTCGATACCGCGCCGGATTGCGCGCTCGATGATCTCGACGCCCGAGACGCCGTGATGGTCGGCCAAGGCCCGAAGCTGGGCGAGGCGTTCAGCGGGGAGGCCGACGCTGGACTGCGTGGGCCTTACGGTATGAGGGGTCACGGGAAGCTCCTATGTCTGATGCTGTTGCAGCAGACATGTATGTGCTTTCCATGCAACGATCAACGGATCCGTAGTGACTAATTTGTCGCATCAATGCGAACTGCCGGGCGCATTGCAGATTTCGTGGGTGAAAAGTTGTCGCCCGGACGTAACGGACCGCTATCTGAGAGGTCCAATTTTTCTAGGACTTCGCCTCCTCCCCCACCCCCTATACGATCAAGCAGTCAGTGCTGATAGTTTACGCCATCAGGCAGCTTCCTCGTGCTCGTATGCGATTCCGTTATCGTCCGATGCAGGATCACTATCAGCATCGTTTGATATGTCACCGTCGAAGGCGTCTTCGTCATCCTGCTTCTGCCGCATCTCCATGATCTGCGACTTAGTGAGGTTGCGGATCACAAGGACCGGAACTTCATCGCTATTCATGTCGTCATCGGTGATGCCAAGCGCGTTGCGCTTGAGCGTGTGAAGTCTTTCGAGGGCAGCAGCGGCGTTGCCTAACATCTTGACGGCAGCAGCGGCAGCGTAGGTCTGGGCTGGGTCCGCAGCGGCAGCGTCCAGACGGTCCACGATCATGCGTTCGATTTTGTCAGCGCGGCTGAACGTGGTCTCACGGATCGCCAGCGCTCGTTCAGTGAGCGCGTCGACCTGGACCTCGTTCTCCCGCTGCACACGGGCGACGACCTGGGCAGCGAGGGCCTTGGCGCTCTCCCCCTTCTCGATGCCGCGCCGGGCGAAGCGGGCCTGTAAGCCACGCTCCGTGATGCCGAACTGATGCGACAGCTCGGGGAGCGTCGCGGCGCCGGAGGACCATAGAGCCTCGGCTTCGGCCCACTCGTTGTCGGCGAGGCGGGTGTAGCGGCGTTTCACGGTCTGAGCGGTCATGGGGTAGCTCTCCTTCATCACGCGGCCCATCGGGCAAGCGCAGCCTCGGCCTCAGCCGGGTTGCTCTGGACGCGGTAGATCGACTGCCGGCTCAGGCCGGTCTCCTTCGCGATGGCGGAAACGCTGGTGCCCTGAGCGAGACGATCGCGCACGATCTCAAGCTGCTCGCGGGTGTAGCTCGGCTTGCGGCCCTTGTAGGTGTCGCCGTCCTGAGTCTTCGCGTGCGCGATCCCGGCGCGCTGGGCCTCCTTCGTCGCTTCGGCCTGAGCTTGGGCGGTCGCGGCCATGAACGCGATTAGAGCGTCTCGCACGGCCTGCTGCATCGGATCTGTGGTGGCGCCATCGAACGTGAGGCCGTTAATGACGGTGCGGATGACGACGCCGCGATGCATGAACGTCCGAATGGTCTCGGTGACGTCGGCGTAGTTGCGGCCCAACCGATCGACCCAGCGCACGACGAGCACGTCGCCGCGCCGGAGCATGTCGAAGAGGCGCCGACCCTCGGGGCGCTCCCGGAGCGCGGTGGTTACGCCCGACACGCCTTCATCAGCAACGACAACGTCCACCTTGAACCCGGCTCCTTCGGCCTGCTTGCGCTGGTGCGCGATGGTCTGATCGGCAGTGCTGACGCGGGCGTAGAGGACGGTCTGCATCGGGCTATCGATATGTCCGCTGTGGTAGCGTCCGTATAGTGCCGCGTCCGTTGATCGAATGCAACCCTAGCGGACGGTTTTTCGGACCTCCCCTGAGTGTCCGCTACGGCATACTTCTACGGACAATCGCCAATGTCCTTGTGCAGTGAATTCGACTCGTAGCGGCTGCCAGACTGCGATATGGTCTGCGGGATGTCAGTTGATGCAATTTTGCAATAGCTGAGCGCAACACTGATTAGATCGATGGCTTGAAATACTATGACACTTGATGTCCGGGGAAGCATTAAAAACACTAAATTAAGCTCTAATAAATATGTGCTATTTGAGGAGCTGATTTCGAACTCCATCGACTCGTTTTTAATAAGACGGCATGATGATTCGTCTGTTAACAACATGACCATATCGGTTGAGGTTAATTTCCAACCAGCAGATATCTTCGCCGTCAAAGAAGATATGAAAATTGTCTGCAAAGATAATGGATGCGGCCTAGGAGACGAACAGCTTAAATCTTTTCTGACCAAAGACACATCCTACAAGGATGATCTGCCAATAATCGGGATTGGAAAATGCAAGGGTTCTGGCCGGATACAATTTTTCCATCAATTTTCGGCATTGAGCATCGTTAGTAATTATCGCGTTGGTCTTAGTGTGAAAAAGCGCGATATGATCTATCGTGAGCCTCAGAAGCAGATCGATACTGACGATTTTCGTATCAATACTGGTTCAGAGGAAGACATTGGGACTAAAATTTGTCTGGAAAATTTTAAAGATATTGCCCGTTCTCGTTTAGCGAGTGGTGAGCCATTGAGCTCGCTTTATTCTGCTTCTGTCCTTAAAAAACAGATGCTCGTCGTGTTTTTGCAACGACTCGTTAGCTTGGATGGTCGGCTTGGTGATTTTGAAATAAAATTTATTACCGATCATTGGATTAGTGGCGAGCAAATCGAAACATTGAAACGCTCTGACCTGCCAAAAGTGACGTCGGAAAAAACCGTCTTGGTCGAAGAATGTGATGCGAGCACCGGCATGATGCTTGGAACACATCAAAAATTTAAATTATCTCATTACCATCTTGATACAAATCTTTTCGACCTTCCTCGTAATGCTATTGCATTTTGCGCAAAGTCGTCGCCCGTAAAAGATATAACCTCACGATATCTCCGGACGCGCACAGAACAGAACAATCCGCTCGATGGATTCCACCACATCATCTTAATCGAAAGTGACTATCTCGATGAACGGGTGAATGAACAGAGGGACGATTTTGACAACATCCCCGACGACTTCACCGCAAGAGATCTATTTTTACTTAATAAGATTTCCTATGAAAATATATATGCTGCAATCGATCCAATTATCGACGGCATGGTTGTTCCTGCAGCTTGGAATAAAATCAAAATAATACAAGAAGTCGCCGAGTCATTCGGCATCAGCGAGGCTATGCTTCAGGATACATCTACCCGCGTTGTCTACGGAGAGTCTGCGCGGGCGGTTGCAGAAAGGGTTCTGAAAAAATATCAGGAAAGAGTAGTCGATGAGACTGCCGAGATCATGAGTCTCAAAGACGAAATCATCAGAACAGAACCGGACACCGAGGACTTTCGCAAAAAAATCAATGAGTTGTCTTGGAAATACACCTCATCCCTCAAAAATTTCGATATGGCAAACTTATCGCAATTAATTGTGCGACGTGCTGCTGTTGTAGAAATTCTGGCTTTGGCTTGTAAAAAAGAACTCTCAATACAGCAGGCCGTCGATGGTCGACGTAAAGATGAGAGAATTATTCACAGTGTTTTCTTTCCAATGCGAAAGGATAGCACTGAATTTTCAGATCATGATGTGTGGCTTCTAAATGAAGAGTATCATTATTACGATTATATTGCATCAGATGTTCCACTTAGTAATATCACTTATGAGGATGGCACCAAAGTTTTTGATAGCGGTATTGACGATGAATTGAAGTCAATATTTTTGCGGCGCGTTCATGAAAATGAACGGAAGAGACCTGATATCGCTATTTTCAGCAAAGAAGGGTCAGCTATCATAATTGAATTCAAGGCGCCTGGCATTTCGACGGATGCCCATATTGGTGATCTTTCCGAGTATGCACATTTGTTGGCGGCAAAATCGGGAGGACGTTTGAAGAAATTCTACGGCTACCTTATCGGCGATTCGGTCGATCCCCTGCGTCTCAGTGGCTCATGGACACCATTTCCCCTTGGTAATGGCTGGTTTCAATCGAGCCCTCTTATAGATCCTACTACTCGGGGACTGCTAGGCGAAACCTATTTTGAAATTCTTCACTACAGTGATGTGATTGAGCGTGCGAGAAAAAGAATTGCAGTTTATCAGGAAAAATTAAAGCTCAGTCTTTCAGGGAACTAATCTGATGGCGTGATGGAATCCGAAATAACCAATTTCAGACCCATTACGCGAGAAAATATCGGCTTCAGAAGAATAGTAAAAACGGTGGAGGTCTGACTCAATCTCATCTCCCCCACGGCCCAGAAATGTTTAAAGGCAGTCATCAAAAGCGCATTTAGACCCATTCTGCAATATCAGAGAGAGAAGCCGTCAAATCGGATTTTCTCCAAGGCGTCTCGCATCGCCTCGATAGAGGTCTCGTGGACATACTTACCGCCGGCCGTCTGGTCGTCGTGACCGGTGATGTCGTCGCTGATGGATCGTGGGACTCCGGCCCGAGACAACGCCGTCTTCAAGGTGTGGCGGAAGCTGTGGAACACCTTGCGGTCGTCGTTGATCCCGACGCTCGGCTTGTAGCTCCGGTTGAACCAACGCGGCAGCACTTGCGAGTATGGCAGGTTGCGCACGCGGTCGGCACCCGACTGCGGGATGGCGTTGGCCGCGCGATACCACTCGGGGAACAGATGCGTCTCGCCGGCCACCCGGAGCGCCGCGACGTGCTTCTCGATCCCGAGCCGGATCAGGGTCGAGTGGACTGGCGTCAGGCGCGCCGACCCGCGCGTCTTCACCTGTTCCTCAACGGCGAAGGCGAGGACGCCGCGCTCGTGTCGCACGCTGTCGAGCTTGAGTTGCCCGATCTCGCTCGCCCGCAAGCCGGTGTGGAGTGCGATCAAGAGCATCCACTGGCGCTCGCCCAACGCGGCCCCCTTCTGAAACAGGGGCGACGCAAAAATCTTGGCGAGGTCGCCCGGCGTGAAGGGCACACGCGGCGCGGCGGTTCCTGCGATCTGATCCACCTTGATGCCGCTCGCCGGGTTGTCCGGGAGAACATCGTTCTGGACGCACCATTTGAAGATGGATTGCAGGCGGGCGAGCCACTTGTCGTTGATCGTGGTCACGTTGAGCACCGGGAAGGGTGTCGCCCGTGCCTTGTTGCGCTTGATCGCTTCGGGCAGCGGTGTGTCGGGGAAGCGCTTCGTATAGTTGGCCGGGGTCTCCATGAGCGCCGCCTTGTAGGAGAGCACATCGCGACGAGTGATCGTATAGACCGGCCGGGCCTCGCCCAAGTGCTCATCGAACATCCGGACAGCGACTTCATATTCGTAGACGCTCGCAGGCCGCGCCTTCTTCTCCACCATCATAAGGGAGACGATCTCGCCGAGCGTCTTGCTGCTATCTGGACCGAGGATGCGCGGGGAGACCGGCGCCGGCTCCAGGGTCTGCTCAGCGGCTAAGAGGGGGTGTGCGCTGGCAGCGGTGAAGTCGCCGTCATCGCGAGCCGCCGCGACAGCCAAGGCTTCGTGCTCAGCAACGGCGAGCGCCATCGCCGTCTTGCGGAACTCGGGAGAGGCCGGTGTGATCTCGGTATGCCCGCGCAACCGGAAGCTCGTGAGGATGCGGCCCACGAGGGCTTCAAGCTCCGCCTCCGTAGCTGCCCCGGCCATCGCCCGCTCAAGTTTGGCGAATTCGCGGTCGTCAACAAAACCGGCGCCGGCAAGCTGATCTTCCTCTCGGACCTGCTGATCGAACTGAACCTGTGTCAGGTAGTGCTGCCGAGCCATCTGCCGGGCTGTGAGCGGGCGACCACGGCGAGCCGGAGCCGAGACCGCGTTCTGCGGTGTCGCTCGCACTCGTGCAGCTTCAAGGATGGCCTGCATGCCCGCAACGGCCGCCGGTAGCTTGCGAAGGGCCACGACGCGATCCGGCCCCAGCGCTTCGACCAATTCGCGCTTGCCGACGATGTGCCGTAGCGCGGCCGGAACCGCGAGGCGTGCGGAGTAGCGCCCATGGGCGTGAAGAAGATGCCGAACCTTGCCAGCCATGTGCGTCGCGTCGCCCCCGATTTTGTAGCGAACTTTGTAGTGACGTAACTGGGAAAAGTGAACGGAAGCAACATCTTGCGCGGATTGTCAGTGACTTAGGTGGGGATGGCAGAGGCTCCCTCCGTCTCCGCCATTTACCTGCGCAGATCGGTGGTGTGTGGTCCTCCGGGTTGTCGAACCCGTTGAGGTCGCTTCGTGTGTCCAGCCGACGTGGTCATTTGGGGGTCGGTAAGGACCGCCAAGGACACGCGTCGTGCTTGGGGCATCCGCTTGGGCACACTGATGCCCGGGCTGGACCGTGCCCGCGATCCACACACCCACCAGTAAGCAGGTCACGACCCTGCCCCGCGGCCTGCACGGTGAAAGGGCGAACCTGTACCTCGCGGTGCGCCCCGGTCGAACCTTGCCGCGAGCACATGGGGGTGCACGTGACCACCCAGGGCCTTCGCGCGGCCTTTCGGACTTGGGCCGGCTCAGCTACGTTCCACAGGTGGAGTCGGCCGAGGAGGCCTTGGGTCATCTGGTCGGCGACGCGACCGAGCGCGCCTACGATTGTAAGCCCTAGCTTGAGAAACGGCGCCGGCTGTGAGGGCCGATTGGGCGGACCATCTCGCCGGCAGGCTCACGCAGCTGAAGAACCCCTTCGTCATTCAGGGCGCCGCGGTCCCGCAGCAAGTGATCGACGAGATGCGGTCCCGCTGGACGCGCTGATGCGGTTGAGGAGACCCGCTGCGCAGGGTACGACGGGGTCACGCCTTCTGGCCGTTCCACACGTCGAGACGCCGGGTCATCCCGTCGAAGCTTGGCAGTACGATGATGCGGTCTACCCATGCTCAAATAAACCTATGAATGTCCACAGCGATCGAGCCACGTTGGGCAATCGCGCCGCGTGCTGCCGAGCATCAGATCCCCGCGAACCGCGGCGCTTGGAGGCGCATCAGACCGAGAGCGGCCACAAGGTCGAAGCTGTCGGCGCGGTCGGAGCAACTCAGGCTCCGGGAGGATCTGTCGCTGAAGCAACGGAGCATTCCTTCATCTCGGCATGCCTAGCAACAGTGATCCTGCACTCGGTAAAATCTCTTCCCGGGTCCGTGCGCTCGGCAGGAACAGCAGACCCAGCACTTCAAGGCGCCGCATGACAATGACATCCGCGCTCGCCGATGAAAAAGAAGGGGGGTTCGGTACAAAGGCGCGCGCCGACGATCGAGCCCGAGACGGACCGTCGGGCTGATCGGGAAGTTGCTTCCGCGAGATTGCCGCTTGGCCACAAGGCCGAGGCGGCGGATCAATTGTCCCAGGATCGAAGCCCGCACACCAGGACCGTTACCACCACGGATCCTGCGATGATCAGGGACAGCGTGAGCTGATCCGTCGGATCGTCGGTGAAGGCTCTGGCCACCGCCGGACCGATCAAGGCGCAGCCGGCACCGCAGACGATCGCGACTGTCTTCGAGGTCATCGCGCACCTCCTCGGAGGCCGATCGCCTGTCGCGATCACTGATCCTGTCGTCCACGCCCGCCCAGAAACGGGGGAGAACCTGAGCATGGGGGCGTGGACGGTCGATCCTCGGACCGACACAAAGGTAAGCCGGGGAGAGGACTTTCGTTCAGCCCGGCGATCAGATGCCGCGGCCTCTCGGATCGTCAGTCATCTGAAGATAGACCGAGGCTGACTGCTGCCGCCTTTGCCACCCGACTCCAGCGGTGGCCAGCGGCAGCGCCGACCGGGTGATTGTGCCGGGGACGCACGCGTCGTCGGGAGCGGCGGCGATTGTGTTCAACGGTGCGCCTCCGAGATCGAGGCTCATGCCGCGCTAGGGAGAACACCGTAGGCATCAACCGGATAGTCCGGTGGCCGGCAGCAGCTACTGTTCCTCCCGTGCCGAAAGACTCAGGTCAGGAGATCGCGATGCGAGCAGTCGTTTATAATGGCCCGCGCGATGTTGCCGTGCAGAACGTGCCAGACGCGCAGGTCGAGCGGCCGACCGACGTGCTGGTGCGGATCACGAGCACCAACATCTGCGGCTCCGATCTGCACATGTATGAGGGCCGGACCGACTTTCCACGCGGCGGCGTGTTCGGGCACGAGAACCTCGGTCAGGTGGCCGAGGTGGGGGGCGCCGTCGATCGGGTGAAGGTCGGGGACTGGGTCGCCATCCCGTTCAACATCGGCTGCGGCTTCTGCAAGAACTGCGAACGCGGCTTGAGCGCGTTTTGCCTGACCACGGCGGATCGAAGCGTCGTACCGAACATGGCCGGCGCTGCGTACGGCTTCGCCGACATGGGCCCCTATCGCGGCGGGCAAGCCGACCTCCTGCGCGTTCCCTACGGCGACTACAATTGCCTCAAGCTGCCGCCGGACGCCGAGGAGCGGCAGAACGATTACGTGATGCTGGCCGACATCTTCCCGACCGGCTGGCATGCCACCGAGCTCGCCGGGCTCCGTCCGGGCGAGTCGATCGTCATCTACGGGGCCGGGCCGGTCGGCCTCATGGCGGCCCACGCGGCGATGATCAAGGGCGCCTGCATGGTCATGGTCGTCGATCGCCATCCCGACCGCCTGCGCCTCGCAGGCTCGATCGGCGCTCTGCCCATCGACGATTCCAAGGGCTCCGCGGTCGACCAGGTCCTTCAGTTGACGAACGGCATCGGCGCCGACCGGGGCTGCGAGTGCGTCGGCTATCAAGCGCACGACCCGGAGGGCCACGAGCACCCCAACATGACGATGAACGACCTCGTGAGGTCGGTGAAGTTCACCGGCGGCATCGGCGTGGTCGGTGTCTTTGTGCCCCAGGATCCGGCCCCTCAGGATCCGCTCTACAAGCAGGGCGAGATCGTTTTCGACCATGGCCTGTTCTGGTTCAAAGGACAGACGATCGGGACCGGCCAATGCAACGTGAAAGCCTATAACCGGCAACTGCGCGACCTCATCTCGACTGGTCGCGCGAAGCCGTCCTTCATCATCTCGCATGAGCTGCCGCTGGGTGAGGCACCGAACGCCTATCAGCACTTCGACGCTCGCGACGACGGCTGGACCAAGGTGGTCCTCCAGCCGGCCGCGTGATCCGCCGGGCCGGGCGGGCAGCGGCTCGCCCGGCTTATCCGCCGTCTCGCCGGACGGGCTCGAGCGTGAGGACGCCATGCCGATCTACGAATACGCATGCGAGATGTGCGGGCCGTTCACCGCGATGCGGCCCATGGCGCAGTTCCTGGACGCATGCCCGTGCCCGGAATGCGGCACCGGGACGACACGGGCATTCCTCAGCGCACCGGCCATCGCCAGCAGCAGCCCGGGTGGCCGGGTCCCCTACGCGGCCACCGAGCCGGGCGCGGCCTCCCCGCGCCGGGCGTCGGCTGCCCATCCGGTCGGCTGCGGCTGTTGCGTCCGCCGCATGCCAATGCCGGCCGCCCTGTCCACGGGCGGACGGGTCTTCACGGCGCATGGGTCGATCCGGCGGAGCCGGTAGTCGCTCCCGCACGAGGCTGCACCCATCGCGCGCAAACCCGATCCGACGGAGGTACGAACATGGCTTCTGACACACTCGATGGCCTGAAGGTCGCGATCCTGATCACGGACGGCTTCGAGCAGGTCGAGATGACCGAGCCGCGCCGGGCGCTCGACCAAGCCGGTGCCGAGACCCAGATCGTCTCGCCCAAGGACGGCCAGGTGAAGGCCTGGAAGTTGACGGAGTGGGGCGACGAGTTCCCGGTCGGAATGTCCCTGAACGGCGCCCGGCCCGACGATTACGACGCGCTGCTGCTGCCGGGCGGCGTCATCAACCCCGACACGCTCCGGGCGATCCCCGCGGCAGTCGCGTTCGCGAAGGCCTTCTTCGACGGGGGCAAGCCCGTGGCCTCGATCTGTCATGGCCCATGGACCATCATCGAGGCGGGTGCTGCGCGCGGGCGGCGCCTGACCTCCTGGCCCTCGCTCCGAACCGATCTCAGGAACGCGGGCGCGGACTGGGTGGATGAGCAGGTCGTGGTGGACGGCAACCTGGTCACCAGCCGGAAACCCGACGACATCCCGGCGTTCAACCGCGCGGTGATCGAGCTGTTCGCGAGCGCACGCGGGAACGCACGAGCCGCGTGAGCGGAGACGAGAACCTTCAGCGGCTCGCTTCGGCGCTCCCGCATGGCCGGCGGCCGAAGTGAGCCGAGGCGCGTGCGTGACCAGGAACTGTCGCGCTGGCCGGGCTCGCCGGATACAAAGACCACCGCGCTGCCCCAGGGAGACCGCCGACGCGATGCCGCGAGTTAACGGCGTGGACCAGTCCCACTCTGAGCTCGCCGCTGCCGCAGACGGACGCCGCGGCTTCGGACCAACGCCAGGCCCGACGCGCATTGTCGCGACATCCTGGCGGAGGTCGTTCGTGAAAGCTCCAGGGAGGCGACCGGATTGCGATGGCCGCACCGAACGTATCCTTCTGTACCGTGATCGCGGAGGAACTCATGCGCACCACCTCAGGCCGGGAGCCTTCGACAAAGCGAAACCTTCGGGCCGCGAGCGGTCCTGAGAGCGGACAGATACCCCTCGGCCCGGCGGTCTTCACCCCTGACATGGTGCAGGCCATGAGCGAGGCCTTCGATCAGGCTTGGACCGTGATGCTTGCCACGGACGGTGATGGCACGAGAAACCATGTCGCGGCCGATACGCGGCGTCGACTCGCCCTGGCGATTGTGGACGCCGCCCGACGGGGCATGCGAGACCGCGATCAGCTGATCGAAAGCGCGCTCGGAAACCCTTTCCTTCTGGGATGGACGGGGAGGTCGGCGATCCACTGAGCGAGGATGAGGCTATGGAAACCCGCAGGAGAGACAAGCCGCTCCCCCATCGATCGGGTATCGAAGGCCGCGGGCGCACGATCCCCGTGAGAGCTTTGAAGGTTCAGTAACGCGCCGGCTGCTCCGCAGGAGCCCTGCATCGAGGGAGTCGGTTCCGGCCCGGAAGCGTGCGAGTCCATCAGGACCAGGACGCCCCTGAGGCGCGGCAGGGGCTGAGCTGGTTCGGATCCTCCGTGAGAGCCCCCATATCCGCCTGACGCGTCGTCCGACCCCAGACTTCAGGCCTGTCTCAGGGACGGCGGCTTTGGAACCGCGAGGAGAATCACTGTGCCGACGGACGCCATCGCGCGAAGTCTGGGCTCTTCGTCGAAAACGTCGGATCCTGCGCCCGACGCATCGGCGGGCCCGACATCTCGCGAGGCATCGCAAAGTCCGTCCCCGTTCGTCTCCGTCCGCGGCGCGCGAGAGCACAACCTCAAGGACGTCGACGTCGACATCCCACGCGATGCGCTTGTGGTGTTCACCGGGGTGTCGGGGTCCGGCAAGTCGTCGTTGGCCTTCGGCACGATCTACGCCGAGGCCCAGCGACGCTACTTCGAATCGGTCGCTCCCTACGCCCGGCGACTGATCGACCAAGTCGGCGTACCGGACGTGGACGCCATCGAGGGCCTGCCGCCCGCCGTCGCGCTCCAGCAGCAGAGGGGCACGCCGAACTCGCGATCCTCGGTCGGCAGCGTGACCACGCTGTCGAGCCTCGTGCGCATGCTCTACTCGCGCGCGGGCAGCTACCCGCCCGGCCAGCCGATGCTCTACGCCGAGGACTTCTCGCCCAACACCCCGCAAGGCGCCTGCCCGCGCTGCCACGGGCTCGGCCGCCTCTACGATGCCACCGAGGCGACGATGGTGCCGGACCCCTCGCTGACGATCCGCGAGCGAGCGGTCGCGGCCTGGCCCCAGGCCTGGGGCGGCCAGAACCTGAGGGACATCCTGGTGACGCTGGGTTACGACGTCGACGTGCCCTGGCGCGACCTGTCTCGCGCGGACCGTGACTGGATCCTGTTCACCGACGACCATCCCACGGTGCCCGTCTACGCTGGCCTGAGCCCGGAGGAGACGCGGCAGGCCCTGAAGCGCAAGCGGGAGCCGGACTATCAAGGCACCTTCACCGGCGCTCGACGACACGTCCTGCACACCTTCGCCAACTCTCAAAGCGCGCTCATGCGCCGAAGAGCGGCGCAGTACCTGGTCAGCGAGCCGTGCCCGACCTGTGAGGGGAAGCGCCTCAAACGCGAGGCCTTGTCCGTCACTGTGGCGGGGCACGACATCGGTGTCCTCGCGGCGATGCCGATCACACGGCTCGCCGATGTTCTCTACCCCCTCTCCATTGGGACGATCCCCGAGGAGGCTGGCTGCACCGGCCATAGGCTGGGACGCTCCACCGTCCGAGCGGCGGCAGCGGAGCGGGTGGCGGCAGGCGGCTCGGCGCATGCCGGTGCGCCGGACGTGCGAGGCACGCCGAACCTGTCGATCGAGAAGCGTCTGGCCGCGCAACGTCTCATCGCCGACCTCCTCGACCGAATTGGCGGGCTGACCCGGCTCGGGCTCGGCTACCTGTCGCTGGACCGCATCACCACGACACTGTCGTCGGGCGAGCTGCAGCGGCTGCGCCTCGCCACTCAGTTGCGCTCGCAGCTCTTCGGGGTCGTCTACGTGCTCGACGAGCCGTCGGCCGGCCTCCACCCCGCGGACGGCGCGGCATTGGTCGAGGCACTGGACGACCTCAAAGCCGCGGGCAACTCGCTGTTCGTCGTCGAGCACGACCTGGAGACGATGCGGCGCGCCGACTGGCTGGTGGACGTCGGTCCCGACGCGGGCGAGCATGGCGGCGAGATCCTCTGTCCGACGTCAGCACCTGTGGGACAGAATGAGGGTCTTCACGAACGGAGGATGGCTGGTTCATCGTAGCCCCTGAGGAGCGAAGATGAAGCAGACATCCGGACCGGCCAAGAAGCCGGCAGAAGCGGTGATCAAGGACATCCGTCGGGCCACACGTCGGCAGTTCTCGTCCGAGGAGAAGATCCGTGTGGTGCTGGAAGGCTTGCGTGGCGAGGACAGCATCGCGGAGTTGTGCCGACGTGAGGGGATTGCCGCCTCGATGTACTACGGCTGGTCCAAGGAGTTCCTGGAGGCTGGCAAGAAGCGCCTGTCCGGTGACACGTCTCGTGCGGCCACCACGGATGAGGTGCGGGATCTCCGTCGCGAAGCGGGGGCGCTGAAGGAGGTCGTAGCTGATCTCGTCCTGGAGAACCGTTTGCTTAAAAAAAGCATGAGCGGGGCTGGGGGCGACGAGGCATGAGGTACCCGGCCCCCGAGAAGCTGGAGATCATCCGGCTGGTCGAGCAATCCCACCTGCCGGTGCGTGCCACCCTGGACAAGCTCGGCATCACGCGCTCGACGTTCTACCGCTGGTACGACGCCTACCAGCGCGGCGGCCCCGAGGCGTTGAATGACCATCCTTCGCAGCCGAGCCGGGTCTGGAACCGTCTACCTGCAGAGATCCGCGAGCAGATCGTTGCCTTGGCTCTGGAGCAGCCTGAACTCAGTCCGCGTGAGCTGGCGGTGCGCTTCACCGACGAGCGGCGCTACTTCGTCTCGGAAGCGACCGTCTACCGGTTGCTCAAGTCTCAGAACCTGATCACCAGCCCGGCCTATATCGTCATCAAGGCCGCCGACGAGTTCCGCGATAAAACCACCGCGCCCAACCAGCTTTGGCAGACGGACTTCACCTACTTGAAGGTCGTTGGCTGGGGCTGGTACTACCTGTCGACGGTCCTGGACGACTTCTCACGCTACATCGTCGCCTGGAAGCTGTGCACGACGATGCAGGCCAGCGACGTCACCGCCACGCTCGACCTGGCGCTGGGTGCGGCTGGGCTCGATCAGGCGCGGGTGATGCCGCGGCCACGCCTGCTCTCCGACAACGGTCCAAGCTACGTCGCCAGCGACCTGGCTGACTGGCTCGGCATTCGGGGCATGACCCACATCCGCGGTGCGCCATGCCATCCGCAAACGCAGGGCAAGATCGAGCGTTGGCATCAGACACTCAAGAACCGCATCCTGCTCGAACACGCGTACTTGCCCGGCGAGTTGGAGACGCAGGTTGCCGACTTCGTCGAACACTACAACCATGCCCGAGCCCATGAGAGCCTGAGCAACCTCACGCCCGCCGACGTCTACTTCGGACGCGGCGAAGGGATCCTGGCCGAGCGGGAACGCATCAAGCGCCAGACCCTGATGGATCGCCGCTTGCGCCACCACGCGCAGGCTGCCTAACCTCTTACCCCAGATGAACCAGAGCCTCCGCTCCTGAACACCGCTGAATGTCCCAAATCATCTGACGACGGACAGATGATGAGGCCCGCACCGAGGGTCAGGCCGCCGGCCCAGAGCAGGACGTAGAGCACGAGGATGGTCGGCCCACAGAAGGACAGCACGATGCCGCGTTGCGGGCCGGCCGCCTCCGCGACGCGGCGCAGGACGCGCCACGCGAGATGCGCGGCCCGCTCGGCGAGCAGCCCGGTGCCGATGCGGGCGTAGAGAACGGTGAGGAAGACATCGAGGAGGACGATCCCCATCACGACGGCGCCGGCCGTGCCTTCGAGGACGGGGAGCATGCGCGAACCTTTCGGGCCGCCCTGCGTGGCGAGGACGCCGTTCCCATCGCGAACCGGGGGCTGCCGGCGTCGTTCCGCGGATACGTCCTTAGGACGATGCCTATCGCGGCTGCGTCGGCGCCCGGAGATCGGGGCTCGGGCTTGCGGGTGCCCCCTGCCGAGGGCCGGACGGGGCGTCCCGCCGATAGTGTCTGTCGACGGCGGTCCAGAAGGCGATCTTCAGCTCGGGACACCGCCGCTCGAGCACACCCTCGATGGCCGCCCGAGCCTCGCGTGCGCAGGCATCCGTGTCGGCTTGGAAATGCCCGTCGCTCACGTCGATCCTCCGCGTCGAGGGCGGCGGGGCCACCCCTGCAGCCGGCAGTGTGACGTGCCTCGCCTCGCAGGACGATCCGGGCACTCCCTTAGGGACCTTTCGGACACGGCCCTCGCGTGCCCCGCCGTCGTACCCCTCCATCCCGAGAAACCTGCCAGCATCGGAGGTTCCCTAGGGGATCGTCCGCAGGAACGGGGCGTGGCCGCCCTGGTTCGTCCCTACGTCCATGAAAGGAGGTTCATCATGGTGCTGAAGCATCTCTTTCTCACGACGACTGTCCTCGCCGCCGTGGCGGGCGGCCATGCTCAGGCTCAACAATCCGCGGTCAGCAACCAGCGCGTGGCCCAGGACCAGCAGGATGGTCAGGGCACGCAGATCTACGTCAGCTCGGCGGGCGTGCGGCAGGTCCAGCAGGCGTTGACCCAGAAGGGCTACAGCACGGGCACCGTGGATGGCCGTTGGAACCCGCAGACCGCCTCGGCGGCGCGAAGCTTCCAGCAGGCGCAGAACATGGAGCCGACCGGGTCCCTTACCATCCCGCTCGTCTATGGTCTCGGCCTGGAGCAGGACATCATCCTCGGCAACGCCGGTGGACGCAACGGCCAGGGCGGCGGCCAGGCCGGCGACCAGGGAACCAAGCAGGTCGACAATCAGCGCATCGTGGTCGAGCGCGCCGACAGCCGCGGGACGCCGCTCCATGTCAGCCCGGCCGGCGTCAGGCAGATCCAGCAGGCGCTGAACCAGCAGGGCTGGAACACCGGGCAGGTGGACGGCCGATGGGGGCCGGCGACCGTGCAGGCCGCGCGCAGCTACCAGCAGTCGCAGGGGCTGGAGCCGACGGGACGGCTCGAAGTCGGCCTGATCGCCGCCCTCGGCCTGACCGACCCGATCTTCTCGGCCGGGCATGGCACGGGCCCGCAGGCCGCCGGCGCGGCGCGCCCGCAGCCGAGCCAAGCGTCCGGGCCGGGAGGTGATCGGCAGGTCGACAACCAGCGCATCGCCCTGGAGCGTGCGGACAGCGCCGGCGAGCCGCTCTGGATGAATTCCGACGGCGTGCGCCAGATCCAGCAGGTGCTGAACCTGCGCGGCTACGCGGCCGGCCACCTCGACGGCAACTGGAACAACGACACGACCATCGCCGCGACCCACTTCCAGCAGGCGCAGGGGCTCGAGCCGACCGGCACGCTGACCACGAACCTGCTCGCCTCGGTCGGGATGCCGAACTGGCAGCGCGGCGAGTTCCTGGCCGGCATGACGGCCAACGCGAACGCCCTGGGTAATCCCAACCCGCAGACGACCGGATCGACCTCTCAGGCAGGGGGCGCCGGAACTCCGACGCGGGCCAATTCTGCCGGGCAGGGCAGCGGCCAAACGCAAGACGCGTCGGGCACGCGCTAGCGTAGCTCTGCCCAAAGGTTCCCTCCGATCACCGTCGATCACCGGCCCGGAATTCAGACCGGGCCGGTACTCCCGAGAATTTTGGGAGCGTGCCGCCTCAACGTCGATCTCGGGCGTAATGTGGCCTCGACCCCTCACGGGCCAAGGCGCTTCGCCCGACCCGCCGTCCGCATCGGGATCGCGGTGCGACATGGTTCGGGATGGGGCGCTCGGAAACAGAGACGAGTGGCCGGAACCGTCTCCGCTGCGTAGGGCCGCAAGTTTTCGTAGCGGGCACCACGATCGTTCCGCCCAATATTCGATTCATCTTCAACATGTCCCGGCTCGACAAGATTTGATCGAGATAAACAACGCGTTTCTGCGACCCAGCAACCATTCGACCCGCGATATGGGGTCGTTCCCCGCTTTCGAGGTGCGCCATGACCTATGGGCAGGATGGATTCTCCCGACGGGAGCGGGGCGAGCGGGCAGCGCGTACGCACGCGGCGGAGGACCCGTGGTTGGGACCCAGCCGTCGGCAACGCCGACAGGATGCGTCCGGCGGTCTTTCCACCCCGGGCCTCATCGGGCTTGCCCTCGCGGCCGCGGCCGGCGTCGCCGCGATCGGCGTGCTCGGTGCGCAGCGGAGCGCGTCCGGCGGACGAACCGGAGGCGATCCGAACCGAGGGTCCGCAGCTTGGCGAAAACCGGAGATCGAGCGCTCGATCACGATCGAGGATGTTCCCGCCGATGAATTGTACCGCCGTTTGCGCGAGCCCGAGACCTTGCAGCGGATCATGGCGCCCTTTGCGACGGTCAGAGACCACGGGCGACGGACAGACGCGGTGGAGCGTTGGGCACGATCTCGGCTCCTGGGACATGCGCCTGACGGACGACCGGCCCGGCGAAGCCCTCCGCTGGGAGGCACAAGGCGACGATGCCCTGATCCGGGACGTGTCGGTGCGCTTCCGCGCCGCCGGCAACCGCGGCACGGTGGTGGCTCTGCACGTCAGCCTCGATCCGCCCGGCGGCATGCTCGGCCGGATCGCCACCCAGATGCTCGGCGACACCCTTCCGGCGTCGCTGGCGAGCAAGTCGCTCCACTACTTCAAAGCCCTCGTCCAGACCGGCGAGATCCCGACCACCGAGCGTCAGCCCGCAGCTCGACCCGACCCTCGCTGAGCAGGAGCCTTTTCATGCGCGCACTCATCTGGAACGGCGTCAACGACCTGCGTGTGGAGACCGTCAAGGATCCCGAGATCGTCAATCCGCACGACTGCATCCTGCGGGTCACCATGTCGACCACCTGCGGCTCCGACCTGCATTTCATCGACGGCTACATCCCGACCATGAAAGCCGGCGACGTGATCGGTCACGAGTTCATGGGCGTGGTCGAGGAGATCGGACCCGAGGTGAAGAAGGTCAAGAAGGGCGACCGGGTCGTGGTACCGTCGTTCATCACCTGCGGCCAATGCTGGTATTGCAAGAACAAGCTTTCTTCGTTGTGCGACAACACCCATCCCAAACCGGAACTGCAGGAGCCCGTCTTTGGGTACCCGACCGCGGGCATCTACGGCTACACGCACGCATTCGGCGGCTATGCCGGGGCGCACGCCCAGTACGTGCGCGTCCCCTTCGCCGACAACGACTGCTTCAAGGCGCCGGATGGCCTCCCGGACGAGCAGGTGCTGTTCCTCTCCGATGCCGCTCCGACCGGCTACATGGGAGCGGATTTCTGCAACATCCAGCGCGGCGACGTGGTGGCGGTCTGGTGCTGCGGCGGCGTCGGGCTGATGGCGCAGAGGAGCGCCTTCCTGATGGGGGCCGAACGGGTGATCGGGATCGACCGCCTGCCTGAGCGGCTCCGGATGGCGCGCGAGCATGTCGGCTCCGAGACCATCAACTACGAGGACGTCGACAGCGTCCTGGAGGTGCTCAGGGAGATGACCGGAGGCCGCGGACCCGATGCCTGCATCGACGCCGTCGGCATGGAGGCGCACGGGACCGGCCTGCAATACGCCTACGACCGCGCCAAGCAACTCATCCACATGCACACGGATCGCGGCCAGGCGCTGCGCGAGGCGATCCTGGCCTGCCGGAAAGGCGGAACCCTCTCGATCCTGGGGGTCTACGGGGTGATGGACAAGTTCCCGGTCGGCGCGATCATGAACAAGGGTCTCACGGTTCGCACGGCCCAGCAGCACGGGCAGGCCTACATGGATCGTCTGCTTGCCCACGCCCAGAAGGGCGAGCTGAACCCGTCGTTCCTGGCGACGCACCGCTTCTCGCTCGAAGATGCGCCGCGCGGCTACGCCATGTTCAAACACAAGAAGGACGGCTGCGTCCGCTCCGTGTTCGTTCCCTGACGGCGCCTTTGCTGCACATCAGACCTTGACACCATAGCATTTGCACGGGAGCGAACCATGCGAGCCCTCGTCTGGCACGGGAAAGAAGACATTCGCTGCGACAGCGTCACCGATCCGGAGATCGAAGCGGATCGCGATCTGATCGTCAAAGTCACGAGCTGCGCGATCTGCGGATCGGATCTGCATCTGTTTCACAACTTCATCCCCGCCATGCTCCCGGGCGACGTCATGGGTCATGAGACGATGGGCGAGGTCGTGGAGACCGGGCGCGGCCTCAACGGCAAGCTGAAGAAAGGCGACCGGGTGGTGGTACCTTTCACCATCGTCTGCGGCGAGTGCGATCAGTGCAAGCGCGGGTACTTTTCCGTCTGCCAGAAAAGCAACCTTAAGAAGCACCTCGCCGACAAGGTCTTCGGCCACACCACGGCGGGCTTGTTCGGCTACTCGCACCTCACCGGCGGCTATCCCGGAGGTCAGGCCGAGTACCTGCGCGTGCCCTTCGCCGATACGACCGTCCAGAAGGTGCCTCACGGCATTCCCGACGAGAAGCTGCTCTTCCTCTCGGACATCTTCCCAACCGGTTGGCAGGCGGCCGTGCAGGCCGACATCCAGCCCACCGACACCGTGGCGATCTGGGGGTGCGGACCGGTCGGCCAGATGACGATCCGCTCCGCCATCCTGCTCGGCGCCGAGCAGGTGGTCGCCATCGACCGCCTGCCGGAGCGTCTGGAGATGGCCGAGGCGGGGGGCGCGATCACCATCAATTTCGAGGAGGAGGACGTCGTCGAGCGGCTGAATGCGCTGACCGGCGGCGAGGGCCCTGAGAAGTGCATCGACTGCATCGGCATGGAAAGCCACGTCAGCCCCAGCATGCCGGATACCGTCTACGACCGAGCCAAGCAGGTCTTCATGGCGGAAAGCGATCGACCGCACGTCCTGCGCGAGATGATCTACGTGTGCCGGCCCGGCGGCCTGATCTCGATCCCGGGCGTCTACGGCGGCCTGTCGGACAAGATCCCGATGGGCGCGGCGATGAACAAGGGTTTGACGTTCCGGATGGGGCAGACGCACGTCCAACGCTGGACCGCGGATCTCCTGCGCCGGATCGAGGAGGAGCAGATCGACCCCTCCTTCGTCATCACCCACGAGGTCTCCCTCGACAAGGGACCCGAGATGTACCGGACGTTCCGGGACAAGCAGGACAGCTGCATCAAGGTCGTTCTCAAACCCTGACATCCAGCGAGATAGGCCATGAAGACCATGACAAGCATCGCGCGCCTCACGAACATCACGCGATCCGAGGGCGATCCGAAGGTCATACGCTCCGGGCCGAGCTCGCGCGGCATACCCGACAGCCTTGCCAAAGGGCTCGGCTGGTTCAGCCTCGGCCTCGGCCTGACCGAGCTCCTGGCGCCGCAGCGCATCACGCGCCCGCTCGGCATGGAGGGCAAGGAGGCTTTGGTGCGCGCCTACGGCGTCCGGGAGATCGGCAGCGGCATCCTCTCGCTGTCGGTCGACAAGAAGCTTGGGCTCTGGAGCCGAGTCGCCGGTGACGGCCTTGATATCGCGACCGCGCTGACGGTGCTTCGGCCGGACAACCCGAAGCGCGACAACGTCGTCGTCGCTCTGGCGCTGCTGCTCGGCATCACCGCAATCGACCTGATCGACGCCCAAGCCACCACCGTGCTGCACGACCGCAGATCGGGTCGTCGGCGATCCTACCGGGACCGCAGCGGCTTTCCGCGCGGGGTCGCGGCGTCCCGCGGTGCGGCCCGAGATTTCAAGACGCCGCCCGACCTGCGGCACGCTCCACCCCTCGCCGCCGTCTCCCCGCGTACGTCCGCCGCTTGAGGCAGCTCTGCCTCGGCCGGACCTCAGCGAGGAGGTCGGTCGCTCAGGTGAACCTCGGCTGCCCCTCGGCTCAGTTCAGCTGTGCTTGATCCGTGATCCGCGAGGCGAGAGCCTGCCCGACCCTGAACAATGCCTTGCGGACGTCAGGCAGGGCGGCCTTGCAGCCCTCGGCCTCGATGAGCGAATGCGCGATGATCAGGTGGTCGGCGATCCGGTCGAGGGCATCGACCGGCGTCATTGCCGGATGAGGCCCGAGCGGCCTGACTTGCTCGACGTTGCCGTAGGCTGCGATCGTGTCCGTCGCCCCTTCGGCGAGGGCGGTGATCGTCCCGACGTAGCCGATGAAGGCGTTCCCATAGATCCCGAATGAGGGCACCCCACCGGCACCGACCCATTGCGGCGCGCCATTCGCCTTCAGAAGGCGATAGCGAATGCTGAATTCGGCGGCGTGCTGCGTCGCTTTGCAGAAGATTTTCTCAACAATCCTCTGATCGTCCTGGTGAACTTTGGAAAGCCATCCTTTCCCCAGCGCATCAACGCCGGCCTGACCGGTCCAATTCGTCCACTCGGCACTCGTATAGATACAATGTCCTGCAGCATTTGTTATAAAAATCATTTCGCCAATTCATAACAAGACGATCAGAATCGATAGGTTGCGTGCGAATGGAGAGCGCCATCCCACCTGCTTCATGTGGCAGGGAAGCCCCTACTGTCGCCAGGATTCCGACGCAAATCAACCGCGGGAGGCGATGATCAATGCTGACGGAGCGCTCGGCGGGCGGCTCGCAGCAACTCGCGAAACCTTTGGTGCGTCCGCCGATCTGTTCGCTCGCCGGGACGATGCGTCCGGGTCGAGCTCAGCCGAAGGTTCGTTCGCGCGCGTAGCGGTCTTCCGGCTGCGGCTGCCGCGGGCCGTGCGTGGCGGACGTCGCGTGCCTGGGCGGGTGCCGTTCTCGACAGCGTCGACCATTTGAGCCACCGCAACGAGAGGGGCGCCGCTCCCTGCTGTGGCGGGAACAGGACATGCCGGATCGCCGTGCGCCTCGCCGATCCGGGCCTACGCCGACCTTGCCACCTGGATGATGGACGGCCCGGCGGCGGATCGGCGACTTTTGCCAACCCGTCTGACCGAGAACAGGGCGAGCAGGCAGGGCGGGGCGAGCCGCTTCGAAGGGTTGGACGAACGCCCTGTTTCGCACCTCGCGCGCGCTGCGAGCTTGAGCTAGCGGCCCATGATGCGCCTGCGCCTCTGCCGAGTGGCCACCTTCCGAAGGAGACGCGAAAGCTGCTCGACCGAGTACGGCTTGTGCAGGAGCTCGAAACCGTAGGTGCCGTTCTGCGCCAGAACGTGGCTGTAGCCGGAGGCAAGTAAAACAGGCATGTCGTGATGCCGACGGCGGATCTCGTGTGCGAGTTCGATCCCGTTCATGCCCGGCATCACCACGTCGGTGAAGACGACGTCGAAGCGGGCAGCGTCTGCGGCCAACTCGGCCAGCGCCTCCTCGGCGTCCGACGCCCAGACGGTGACGTAGCCGAGCTCGGCCAGGGTCTGGGTCGCGAACGTCCCGACATCCACGTTGTCCTCGACCACCAGGACGCAGGTGCCGTGACCATCGACGAGGGGTTCGGGCTCCGTCTCGGGCGAAGGGGGGGCGGCCTTCACCTTCGGCAGGTACAGCACGAACATCGTACCCTGACCGACCGTGCTTTGGACCCGGATCTCGCCGCCGGATTGCTTCGCGAAGCCGAAGACCTGGCTCAGACCGAGGCCCGTTCCCTGCCCGACGCCCTTGGTCGTGAAGAACGGCTCGAAGATGTGCTCGATCCGGTCGGGGGCGATGCCTGCCCCCGTGTCCTCGATGCACACCGCGACGAAGTCGCCCGATACGGCGGGGTGGCTGCGGATCGGTGGGATGGTGGAGACGGGGTGCACCGTGATGGTGAGGGTACCTTCGCCATCCATCGCATCGCGGGCATTGACCGCCATGTTCACCAAGGCCGTGTCGAACTGGCTCGGGTCGGCGTCGATGAAGCACGGCTCGTCCGGGATGTCCGTGACGATCTTGACGCGCGAACCGCTCAGGGTGCCGACCATGTCGCTGATGGTAAGAACGCTCCGGCCGGCATCGAAGACCTCCGGCTTCAATGCCTGCCGGCGCGCGAAGGCGAGGAGCTGACCGGTGAGCTTGGCAGCGCGGGCGACGGTGTCGGAGATCGCGCCGATGTAGCGCTGGCGTCGCTCCTCCGGCAGGTCCGGACGCTTGAGCAGGTCGGTAGACGACTTGATGACGGTGAGGAGATTGTTGAAGTCATGCGCGACGCCGCCGGTGAGCTGGCCGACCGCTTCCATCTTCTGAGCCTGGCGCAACGCCTCCTGGGCGGAGGCAAGCTCCGTCTCGCGCGCCTTGACGATGGTCAGGTCACGACCGACGGCGATGAAGTGCGTCCCGTCGGCCTCGGGCACGACCATCCACTCGAGGGGCTTCCAACTCCCGTCCTTGGTGGCGATGCGGTTCTCGAAGCGAGCCGGCTGCCTCGTTTCCCCCATCCGGGCGAGGCCGTCCAGCGTCCGTTCCATGTCGTCCGGGTGCATGAAGGTCCCGTAGGATCGCGACAGGAGCTCGGCCTCGGACCAGCCGAGCACCCGGGTCCAGGCCGGGCTGACCGCCGACATCATCCCTTCGTAGTTGGCCCGGGCCAGCATGTCCTCGGACAACGTCCAGAGCCTGTCGCGCTCGGCCGTTCGCTCGAAGACCTGCTGCTCGAGGGTGGTGTTCAGAACCTGGAGTTCTTCCTCCATGCGCTTGCGCTCGGAGATGTCGCTGAAGAGCACGGCGACCCGGCGCGCGGCTGGATCACCGACGCGCAGGGCGCGCACGTCGAACCAGCGCCCGAACACGTCGGCCCTGTTCTCGAAATGGGAGGATTCGCCCGTCCGTGCGACGCGCCCATACGTGTCGAACCAATGGCGTTCGAGATCGGGAGCGAACTCGCTGACCCACCGGCCGACCACGTCGGCGCCGGTCTGCCGTTCGAAGGCGGGGTTGGCTTCGAGGATGCGGTAGTCGATGGCCCGGTCCGCATCGTCGAACGTCACCTCGATGATGCAGAACCCGACGTCGATGCTCTCGAACAGGGTGCGGTAGCGGCTCTCGCTTTCGGCCAGGGCGGCCTGCGAACGGATCTGGTCCGAGACCTCGTAGCCGCCGGCGAAGATGCCGGTGACGGCCCCGTCCGCGTCGCGAATGGGCTGGTAGAGGAAGTCGAGGTACCGGTCGCTATCCTCGCCCGCGAACCGGATCGGAACGGTACGGGCCGTGAATGGCTCGCCGGTCGAATACACCAGGTCGAGAAGCTCGTAGAACCCTTGGCCGACCAGTTCCGGAAACACCTCGCGGACATTGCGCCCGATGTAAGCGCGTCGACCCGCGACCGTGACATAGGCATCGTTGACGTACTCGAAGATATGGCTCGGTTCGCGCAGCACGGCGACGAACCCGGGCATCTGCTGGAGCAAAGCCTGCTGCCGCTGCCGTTCGGAAGCGGCTTGTCGCTCGGCGAGCACTTGGCGGGTCGTCTCGGTGCAGGCGCAGAACAGGCCGAGGACCGCACCATCATCGCCGGGTACAGGAGTGTAGGAGAAGGCGAAGTGCGTTTCTTCCGGGTAGCCGTTGCGGTGGAGGGTGAGCTGCAGGTCGTCCATGTGCACGGGCTCTCCCGCAAACACGCGATCCATCAAAACTCCCAGCTCGCCTCGGACTTCAGGCCAAGTCTCGAAGAACGGGCGACCGAGGGCTGTGGGGTGCCTCTCGCCCAGCATGGGCACGTAGGCGTCGTTGTAGACCAGGGTGCGGTCCCCGCTCCAGCAGATGAACATGGGCTGCCGCGAGTTCAGCATCACCCGCACAAGGGTCAGGAGCGGTTGGGGCCAGTGCTCCTGCGGCCCGAGCGATGTGACCGACCAATCGTAGGCACGCATGAGCGCGCCCATGTCGCCGCCGCCGGCGAGAGCCGAAGCATCCACCATCGACTCAGCCCCGTCGCCGACGGAGTGACGCCGGCGCCCCGCGGGCCGTCAGACTGGTGGCCTCGCCCGCGTCCCTGCTGCGCAGGATCCGGATGGCGGTTCGAACGAGGTCGCGGGTCGAGGCGCACGCGCCCTCGGCCACCTGGCTGTCGGCCCGGGCAACAAGCGTTTCCGCAAGGGCGATGTGGCGGGAGTGTTTGGCGGGCATGTCCGCCTTCTACCACACCCGACGCTCGGGTTGTTGCCGTCCCAGGGTCCGATGGCTGCCGCTGATCCGCGAAGGCCGGCACCGGAACGGACCTTCCGACGACGCGGAACGCAAGGCTGCCCTCCTCTCATCCGGGCATGGCCGGGGCCCGATCATCAAAGGCTCGACCTTGCCGCCGCCGTTGCCGGCCCGCGAGCTCATCGCCCGCGAAGGGCCCCCGACGCGCGGCCGGCTCAACACCAGGATGGGCACTCGCCTGCCGGCTTGTGAGAGGCACCCGAGCCGACCGCCTGGGTTGCCGCGCGCGCTTCCGATAAGCGCTCATCCGTCGGCCGTCCGGCTCCTCCGGATTGGGGGGCGAAACGGACCTCGATCCTCGATTCCAGAGAGGATACTCCATCTGCGAACCTCCCGCCGGGCAGATCCACATCCGTACGCCCTGGGAGTCGGCAATCGTCAGGAATCGCGCCAAGCGCGGCCGGCCCGCGAACGGCTGGCCGCACCTGGATCGTCTTCAGGGGTATCGCACCGGCGGAGGTGAGTCGGGCAGCGGGATGAACTCGGAATCGCCCGGGACGGTGTCGAAGCGCGCCTGACGCCAGTCTGCCTTGGCCTGCTCGATCCGCTCGGGCCGTGAGGAAACGAAATTCCACCAGAGGTGGCGCGGCCCATCCATCGGCTCGCCGCCGAGCACCATGAAGCGGGCGCCTTCCGTCGCGCGAACGCTGATCCGGTCGCCGGGCCTGAAGACCAGGAGCTGGCCCGGACCGAAGGTATCGCCGGCGATCTCGATCACGCCCGACACGGTGTAGATCGCCCGCTCGTCGTAGCTCGGGTCGAGGGGGAGCATCGCCCCAGTGTCCAACGCCGCTTCCGCGTAGACCATCGGGCTCGACGTCCGCACCGGTGATGTGGCTCCGAACGCCTCGCCGGCAATGAGACGGACCGTCTTGCCCTCGCCCGTGAGCGTGGGCAGAGCCGCAGCATCGTAATGCTCGAAGGCGGGTGCACATTCCTCGTCCTTGGCGCTCAAGGCGACCCACGCCTGAATGCCGAACAGGTTCGAGCCGGATTGCCGCAAATCCGCACCCGTGCGCTCGGAATGGGTGATCCCGCGACCGGCGGTCATCCAGTTGAGCTCGCCGGGACGGATCGGCAAACCGGTGCCCAGGCTGTCCCGGTGCATGATCTCGCCGTCGAAGAGATAGGTGACGGTCGACAGGCCGATATGCGGGTGAGGCCGCACGTCCATGCCCTTGCCGAGAAGGAATTCGGACGGTCCCATCTGGTCGAAGAAGACGAAGGGGCCGACCATCCGGCATTCCGCCGACGGCAAGGCGCGCCGCACCGCGAACGAACCGAGGTCGCGCGAGCGCGGAACGATCAGCGTCTTGATCGCGTCGCAGGTGAAACGATCCCCGGGGATCGGGTCTTCCGCACCGTGCCAGCTCATGATGGATCCCTCCTTCGCTCGATCGTTCGAAGACCGATAGGGACTACGATCGAGGCGTTATGCGGCTTGTCAGCCAAGGCTGAAAGGGAAACGATGGAAACCCATCTTTTCCGGAATCTGCCGCATGCGCTTGCCCGATTTCGAGGCCTGGGCGATCTTCGCCAAGGTCGTGGAGGCCGGCTCCTTCGGTCGCGCCGCCGCCGAGCTTGGGTTGTCGAACGCGACGGTCTCGAAAGCGGTGAGCCGGCTGGAGGCTCGCATCGGCGCCCGCCTGTTCCATCGAACCTCGCGCAAGCTCGCCCTGACGGAGGCAGGGCGGGCAGCCAAGGACGGTGCCGCGCGCATCCTCGCCGAGGGAGAGGCCGCCGAGGCGGAGGCCTCGGCCGGCGCCTCCGAGCCTCAAGGCCTGGTCCGGCTCGCCGTGCCGATGTCGTTCGGCCTGCTCCACGTCACGCCGCGGCTTCCGGACTTCCTCGAGCGGTACCCTGCCGTCTCGATCGACCTGCACCTGAGCGACGCCGTGGTCGACCTGATCGGCGGCGGTTTCGACATCGGACTGCGCATCGCCGCACTGCCGGATTCTTCGTTGCGCGCCCGCAAGCTCTGCGCCGTCCGCCGCTCGCTCGTGGCCACGCCGAGCTACCTGCAACGGCACGGCCGCCCCGCGCACCCGGACGACCTCGTTCGGCATGCCTGCCTCGGCTATGCCCACCTGCCGATGTCCGACCGCTGGCGATTCACGGACCCTGCGGGGAACGAAGCGACCATCGTGCCGAAGGGCCCGATGCGGGCCAACAATGCGGAGGCCCTCGCGCCGGCCTTGCGCGCCGGCCTCGGACTGGCGGTGCAGCCGGACTTCATGATCTGGGACGATCTCAAGGCCGGCACCCTGGAGCGCGTTCTGCCCGATTGGGCCCTGCCGCCGATCGCCCTGCACCTCGTCATGCCGCCGGGCGAGTTGCGTCCGGCTCGCGTGACGGCCCTGATCGCCTACCTGGCCCAAACGCTGTCCGCAGCCCCCTGGGCGACCCCCGACCATCCCTGAAACCGACCGACATCGGACAAGCGTGATCGCGGAGAAGGCGTGTTCCGGTGGGACGCGTGGCGACGCGATCCGACACGATGCCACCGTGCTCTGGCTGAGCGTCTTACGCGCGAGCCAGGTCGTTCAGAGGCAAATGCTTCGCAGGCCGGTTACCGGCCGGCTTCGGAGACGGGCCGATGCCAGCTCGGGCCTCCTACACGCTCGGCACCTTGTCCGGCGGAGCGGCGTGATCGATGCTGCCGCACCAGACAGCGTGCGGGGAAACGCGGACATGGAGACGATCGGTCGAGACCTGCGCGAGATGCAGCGCATCCCACTCGCGGCCTCGCATGTCGCAGCGCTTCGGTCTGCCGGCGTCGCGCGGAATTACCCCGCCGGGGCTTTCCTCGCACGCGCGGGCGAGCGCGCCGATCGCTTCGTCTATGTCGAGACGGGCGAGATCGAAGTCGTGAATCCGTTCACGAACGAGCGCCATCTTCCTTCGACGCTCGGGCCGACGCAGTTCATGGGCGAGATCGCGTTTCTGAATGGCGGGAACTGGTCGATGCCCATGCGGGCGGTCCAGGACACCACCGTGATCGAGGTGCCGCGCCTGGAGATGCTGCGGCTGATGTCGGAGATCCCCGAGATGTCCGATATCGTCATCACGGTTCTCGCCGCACGGCGGCGGCGCCAGCTCGATACCCATGACGGCACCCTGGTGCTCATCGGCGAGGATGACGACCGGGCCGTGCGGCGGATCGCGGAGTTCGCGAGCCGCAACCGGCTTCCCTACAGGTCCTACGCCCTCGGCAGCCCCGAAGCCGCCGCCGTGGCAGAGAGCTGCGCGACGCGCGCGGACCGGCCGGCCGTGATCTTCGGGCGCGACGTCGTCGTGACGGAGCCGACGCCGGACAAGATCGCCCACCTGCTCGGCCTCAACCACGACCTGATCGACGACGAGGCATTCGACGTGCTCATCGTCGGCGGCGGCCCGGCCGGTGTGGCGGCGGGCGTCTACGCCGGCGCGGAAGGACTGCGCGCCCTGGTGGTCGAGGATGTCGCGATCGGCGGCCAGGCCGGCACGTCGAGCCGCATCGAGAACTACATGGGTTTCCCGACGGGGATCTCCGGAGCCGACCTGGTCTGGCGCGGCGAGGTCCAGGCAATGAAGTTCGGAACACGGTTCGCGATGCCGCGACGGGTGGCCAAGCTCGAGCGGCTCGGAGACGGAGGGTTCTGCGCGACCTTCGAGAACGATCAGCGCGTTCGCGGACGCGCCGTCGTCGTCGCGACCGGTGTCCAGTACCGCCGCCTGCCGATCGATCGGCTCGAGGCGTTCGAAGGCGCGGGCATCTATTACGCGGCGACGGAGATCGAGGCGCGCTATTGCCGAAACGCCGAGACCATCATCATCGGCGGCGGCAATCCAGCCGGACAGGCGGCGATGTTTCTCAGTCGCTCGGCCAGGCATGCCCGGTGCGAGGGGTTCGACACCGTCGTGGTCGCCCTGGTCGGCGAGCGCGGACGCGAGGTGCGCGAGTTTCTCGAAGGCCCGATCCAGGCGAGCCGCGCGCGATCCGTCGTCGTCGTCGCGACCGGGGACGAGAGCCCGATGATGCGTCGTCAGGCGCCGAAGACGGCCATGGCGGTCGCGGAATACTTTCGCGACCGCGGGCAATCGGTCCTGCTGATCGTGGATTCCGTCACCCGCTTCGCCCATGCCGCGCGGGACGTGGCCTTGGCGGCGGGCGAGCCCCCCGTGGCGCGCGGCTATCCGCCCAACGTGTTCGGCGATCTGCCGCGGCTCCTCGAACGAGCCGGGCCGGGCATCGAGGGCGGCGGGACGATCTCGGGCATCTTCTCGGTCCTGGTCGATGGCGACGACCACAACGACCCGGTGGCCGACAGCATCCGCGGCACGCTCGACGGCCATATCGTGCTCGACCGGGCGATCGCCGACCAGGGCCGCTATCCGGCGATTAGCCTGCTCGGCTCGATCTCCCGGCTTGCCGACCTGGTCTGGACACGGGAGCAGAGGGACCTCGTCCGCGCCCTGAAGAACCTGATCATGCGCTACGAGGACACCCGCGACCTGCGCGTGATGGGCGGCTATCACGCCGGCTCGGACCCCGAGCTCGACCAAGCCGTGATCGTCATTCCGAGGATCTACGCGGCCTTGCGGCAAGACCCCTGGCAACCCGCGAGTACCGACGCCTTCGCCGAGCTCGCAGCGGCACTTCGCGATTAGCGCCGTTCCCGTTCGATCCGCTTCCGAACCTGCGACGGCGAAGGCCTCCGCGCACGCGTCGGCGGCGACGTCGACGACGAGGCGGCCTTTCGTATGGCGAATCTTCGTCGGCTGGTGCCGTTGGCACGTCGCGTCGCAGGCCGATGAAGCTCGCGCGTCTAAAATATCTTCGGCGTTTCCCACCCGTCGAATTGTGCACGAGAGGCGCGAAGGACGAGATGTCGCCGGTCCCATCGATCCGCATCTGAGCTCGGCGCCCTATGTCGACAGATCTCATCATGCGAGATCGCGACCATGTGGTATCTCTACGGCTTCGTGCTTCTCGCCGGCGTCGCCAACGCCGTCCAGGCCGGGCAGAACGGCGCGCTGTCGAAGGGCTTGGACGAATCGTTGACGGCGGGCCTGATCGTCGTCGCCGGCACGGCCACCTGCATCCTCGTGGTCGGCCTGCTCGCGGGCAAGCTCGCGTGGCCGACGGTGGCGCAGGCCGCGGCGATGCCGTGGTGGGCGTGGCTCGGCGGCATCCTCGGCGGATGCATCATCCTCGCGCAGTTCGTCGTCGCGCGTCAGATCGGTGCGGCTCCGTTCCTCGGCCTGCTGGTGACGGCGGGCGTGACCACCTCGATCGTCCTGGACAATTTCGGCTGGGTCGGATTCGAGCGCCATCCCGCGAGCCTTTGGCGCATCCTCGGCGGGGTGCTGATGGTCCTCGGCGTCGGGCTCGTCGCCCTATTCTAGATGCGAAACGACGGATGCGCGCGAGCTCGTACCCGCGCGCATCCGTTCGATCGGTTTGCGCAAGGAGTCTCAGGTCGGCTGAACCTCGGTGTCCTTGACCTCGGGATCGTCTTCCGTCGGGACGTTGGGCTGGGGCTGCGGATCGGCCTCGATGTCCTCCTCGGTTGCCGGGACGACCTCGTCGAGGCGGGCGGGATCTTCGATCAGGGCGCCGGGATCCTCTCCCGGCATCGGCGTATCGGCGTGGATCATGGCAGGGCTCGTTCTTCGAGGGACGTTCTCTGGGGGAACGTTGGGGAAGCGTTCGGGGGTGAAGCCGTTCCGGGGATGCTAGGCGGCGTCGGCGTCGTCGGCATCGAGGATGCCGTCGAGGTCGCCCACCAGCGCGTCGAGCTGCTCGGACGTCGAACGGATCTTGAACCGCGTCCCGTCCTCAGCCTCAACCGCGATCTCGACGTGGTCGCCGACCTTGGCCGCCAGCGCCTGCTTCAGGATGTACGTCGTCACGTCTGCCTTGTCGGCCATGCCAGCTCCTTCACGTTCGCCGCGGGCAACGCCGCACCGCTCGCTTCGTCGGTGCGGCAGAATCTCGCGGCACCATGCCGGGGATCACTTTCGGCGGCACGGCATCTCGCCGGCGGCGATCAGGGCCTGGGCGATCGCTACCGTACGGCGGCTCTGATGGCGGATGGCATCGAGATCCTCCGGCCGCGGATCGGCGTTCTCGGCTCCGACGATGGCCGACGCGCCGTAAGGGGAGCCGGCCTCGAGCATCGCCTCGTCGGTGTAGCCCGGCGGGAGGATGACCATGCCGAGATGGGCCATCGGCGCGTAGAGCGACAACGTCACCACCTCGGATCCGCCATGCGGCCACGAGGCGACGGCGAAGGCGCCGCCGACCTTGCCCGAGAGCGCGCCGCGCTTCCATTGCGGGCCAAGCCGATCGAGAAAGGCCTTCAGCTCCGTGGCCATCGCGCCGAAGTAGCACGGCGTGCCGAACAGGATCGCGTCCGCCCACTCCGCATCCTCATGGGTCGGCTCCGGATAGAGCGCGTTCTGTCGCGCGGCGTTCTCGGCCCAGCCGTCGACCTTCGCCATCGCATCGGCGTCGACGACCTCGCGGGCCCGACTCAGCCGCACCTCGGCGCCAGCCGCACGCGCCGCGTCGGCTGCGGCCACGGCCAGCGCTTCGACCGAACCGGAGCGGGAATAGAAGGCGATCAGCACGCGGGCCGGATCGAGATCGGATTGGGACACGATGATTTCCTCTTCGGGATCTCTCGAAGTAGGGCCGGAAACATCCGTGGAACCGAGAGCTGCCAAAGGGCCGCGCCACGATGACGTCGATCCGAACCGTCGCGGCGAATGTTGCAGAGACCCGGCGCGAGGTTTGGCCGTCGTGCCGGATCGACGGTCGATAGCGCCACAGGGGCGGACCTATCGCGCGAGCCGCAAGTTACTTGCTCGATGTCCGGCAAGATCGGACGAGCGAGGTTTCACGGTGGCAGAACAACTCTCCGGGCAGTCCGGTCGACAGGGCAAGCGCGGCAAGCCCGCACTCTACGTGCTGGTGGCCAGCGTCGGGCTGATGATCGCGGCCCTGGTCGGCCTCATGGTGTGGCAGGGAGCCAGCGCGCCGCCCGATTATGCCAGCCAGAGCCAGGCGGCCTCGCGGGCGGAGGTCACGGGATCGACGACCGGCAAGGACGGCGGCACGTCGTCCGCGAACACCGGCGCCGTGCCGGCCGGAAATCCGGCCTACCCGCAGCCCGCGAAGCGAAACGCCAACTGAACCGCACTCGGATCCGGGCGTTCCCGATGCCGACGTCCAGCATGGGAAAACCCGCAATGAACCTTCGTTCCGAAACGCCACCCGCCCCGGGCAACCTCGATTTCGGCGAGGCGCCGGACAGCGAGAATCCGACCTCGGCGCAGCTGAAGGCCGACATCGACAGCGGCCGGACGGGCGACAAGGCGAGCCACGGCGATGTCGGGGCGGCACCGCTCGGAACCTGCGACGAGGCCGGGGATACGCCCCCGACCCCGCAGCGGATCAAGCTGGCCCGCGAGACCGAGGCGGCATCAGAGCAGGTTCGGGCGGCGGCCGACGTGCACGGCGAACGATCCTGGGTCATGCCGGTGTTCTACAGCGCGATCGTCGCCATCCCCGTGGTGATCGGCGGCGCACTGCTGTTGCTGCGCTGACCGACGGGATGTGTGTCGGCGCGCTTGGTGCCGAGCACGCCTCGACCGACGATCGGCTCGGCAGGACGGACGGTGCTGGGTACGCTTGGTCGAGGAAGATTTTCGGTCGGCCAAGGACCTCGCGATCAAGAACATACGATCGTGATGCCGGAGCCTTTGTAGATGAGGTGCACCCGCCGAAACGGCGTGATCCGGTCGCTCGATGCAGCCGCCGGTGTTTCGCATCACCGACCGTTGCCGCTCTCAGGTGGCGGGTACCAGCCTTCGGGTCGGTCGGCGGGCTTCGCGTGCTGCTTGCTCGACCGCTCACGGTCGACCGCGAGCGAATTTCAGGACATCGGCCGTCATCGGTATCGCAGCCGGTGCATCGCCCTTTCCCTGTCGGGTGAGATCGACGAACCGCACGGATTGAGCTTTTCCGAATGGTGACGCCGAAAGCAGGCTTCGAATTCCAAGAGCAGCGACGATATTCATGATGCGCGAAGCTGCGTCTGCCTTCACGCGACCATGCGGCCAATGCGAGCGAAGCCGGCGACCAAAGACGTCGACTTCTGTTGGACAACCATGCCGGTGAAGCGCGAGCTCGACCATTCCTTCGTTCTCGTCGTCGAGGACGACGACCTCGTGCGCATGTACGCGGTCGAGATGCTGGAGGATGCCGGCTTCGCGGTGATCGAGGCCCGTCAAGCGGACGAGGCCTGGTTCATCCTGCACGAGCGCTCGGACATCGCGGCGATCTTCACCGACGTCGACATGCCGGGGACGATGTGCGGCGTCACCCTGGCCGGACGCGTGTCCGCGGCTTGGCCGGACATCCGGCTCGTCCTGAACTCGGGGCGGCACCGGCTCGCCGACACGGAGGTGCCGGACCACGGCCTGTTCGTGCCGAAACCCTACAAGGCAGCCCAGGTCGTCGACGCGCTGCACCACGCGGCCTGAGATCGACCGGCCGCTGGGCCGCCTGCATGGCTCTCATCTGATGCTGCGCGGGAACAGCGCCCGCTATCGCCGCATCACGCGATCCGTCGCGGCGCGCCATCCCCGGGATTCGCCCCGATCGCGGAGCGGTTCTTCAATCGATCACCTCGACGATGCGACGGGTGCCCGGCTCAACCAGCACCGGATGGTCGTTGACGATGGTATAGTTGAAGCCCACGAGCTCGAACTCGCGAGGAACGTCGTAGTAGACGATGCCATCCTCCGGCAGCACGGTCCCGACGCGAACCGGGCCGCCATAAGCGAACGACGGCCGTCGCTCGGCGTGGGCGTAGATCCGGAAGCGTTCGCGGCGGTCGATCCCGAGGATGCCGTTGGCGGTGCCGACGGCCGCACCGATCGCGCCGCCGACGACGGCTCCGAGTGGGCCGGCCATCTCCTCGCCGCGCCGCGAGCCCTCCCGTGCCCCCTGTTGCAGACCCTGCGCCTGCGCGGCCGTGCCGAGGAGGAGGAGGAGTGCGGCCGAGGCCAGGGGGTGACGCATCGAATCGATCCTTAGGGGAGTGGCTTCCGACGGCGAGAGTCCGCGAACGCCGGCACGGTAGCACCGATCGCGCCGGAGCCGGTGGCGAACGTCATCGACCCGCGAGACGAAGTCGGCGTCCCGCGATCCGATGCAGCCCGGCGATGTCACCGCTGGCCGTTTCGCTCCTGGGCCGCCCGCAGCCGGTCGAGGAGGTCCATGGCCAGGGCGGCGCGTTCCGTCGGCTCGGTGACGGAGCGGCGAAGGACGACGCGTCCCTCGCGGACGACGAGGTCGTCCTCAACCGGCATCGGCCCGGCCTTGATGCCGGGCCGGAGGTCGGCTGCGATACCCTGCGGGCCGCCGCTCAACCGGGCGACGCCGAGCGTACGGCAGGCCGCACGCAGGCGCCCGAGGGCGAACAGCGCCGAGACGGGTTCCGGCGGAGCACCGAAGCGATCCTCGACCTCGCTCGAAAGCGCCTCGATCGCTTCGATGTCCCGGAGTCGCAGCAGGCGGGTGTAGAGGCTGAGCCTGATCTCGGGCTCGGGCACGTAATCGCCCGGGATGCCGCCGGGAAGCCCGATCTCGATCTCGGGGCACCAATCCTCGGCCTCCTCGCCCTTGGCGAGGCGGAGTGCGAGCTCGAGAAGATGCCGGTAGAGACCGAGGCCGACGAGCTTGGCGTGGCCGGCCTGATCCTCGCCCACGAGATCGCCCGCGCCGCGCAGGTCGAGGTCGCGGGCGCTGATCGCGAAGCCTGCGCCGAGACGGTCCATCGCCTCCAGCGCCCGCATGCGCTGCTCGGCGGCCGGGCTCGGGGGGGCATCGGGATCGAAGAGCAGGTGGACGACGCCGCGGCGCTGGCCGCGCCCGACCCGGCCGCGCAGCTGGTGGAGCTGCGCCAGCCCGAACTTGGCCGCCTCCCAGACCAGCATCGTGTTGGCGCGCGGCACGTCGAGCCCGCTCTCGATGATCGCGGTGGCGAGGAGCACGTCCCCGTCGCCGTCGGCGAAGCGCACCATCGCCTCGTCCATCTCCGACGGTTTCAGGCCGCCATGCGCGACGACGACCTCGAGGTCGGGAACGAGGGCGCGCAGGCGCTCGGCCATCGGCCCAATATCCTCGACGCGAGGACAGACCACGAAGCTCTGCCCGCCGCGCCGGTGCTCGCGAACGAGCGCGTCCTGCAGGGTATCGGGATTGAACGCGGCGACGATCGTGCGGACCGGCTGACGCAGCGCCGGCGGCGTCGCCAGGATGCTGAGGCTCTGAAGGCCGACGAGGGCGGATTGGAGCGTACGCGGGATCGGCGTCGCGGTGAGCGTCAGCACGTGGCCGCCGCCGGCGAGACGACGCAGGTCCGCCTTGGTCTTCACGCCAAAGCGCTGTTCCTCGTCGATCACCGTGAGGCCGAGATCGGCGAAGGCGACGCCGCGCCCAGCCAGGGCGTGGGTTCCGACGGCCAGCCGCACCGTGCCGTCGGCGAGGCCCGCCTTCACGCGCCTGGCCTCGGCCGGGGATACCAGGCGGGAGAGTTGCGCCACCGCGATGCCGAAGCGGCCGAAGCGTCGGCGCAGCGTCTCGGCGTGCTGGCGCGCGAGCACCGTGGTCGGCGCGATGAGCACCGCCTGCCGCCCGGCGAACACCGCTGCCGCCAGCGCGCGCAGGGCCACCTCGGTCTTGCCGAAGCCGACGTCGCCGCAGACGAGCCGGTCCATCGGCACTCCGGAAGCGAGATCGGTCGACACGGCCTCGAAGGCCGCGGCCTGGTCGTGCGTCGGCGGAAAGCCGAAACCGGCCGCGAAGCGCTCCATCTCCCGAGCCGGAGGCCGGATCGCCGGGACGCCCGCCTCGCGACGTTCGCGGGCCGTCTCCAGCATGTGGCGGGCGGTCCGCGCCATCGTCGCCTCGGCCTCCAGGCGGCGGCGGGCCCACGTGCCGCCGTCGAGCTTGTCCAGGGTGACGGCGCTCGGCTCGGAGCCGTAGCGCCAGATCCGGTCGGCCTGGGCGACGGGCACCATCAGGACGGCTTCGTCGGCGAACCGCAGGCGCAGGGCTTCCGTCGCCGGCCTGTCACCGACCGCAGCGACCTGCTCCAAGCCCTCGAAGACGCACAGGCCGCGGTCGCGGTCGACCGCGACGTCGCCGGGGCGCAGATCGACCTCGCACAGCGGCAGGACGTGGCCTGCGGGACCGACCGGCGCGGCGTCCGGGCCGTAGAGGTCGGCCGCCGCGATCACGGTGGCGCCGTCGGCGCGGAAACCTGCCCCGAGGGGCGCCTGCAGGGCGAGGACCTCCCCCGGTTTGGCCGAGGCCACCTCCGCCCAACCGTCGATCAGGCGAACCGCGCGGTCGGCCACCGCGGATGCTTCGCGCACGAGCCGGCGCAGCGGAAGCGTCGGGCCGGCCAGGACGATCCGCCGCCCGGCCTTCAACTCCGCGCGAAGAACCTTGGCGAAGGCAACCGTCGGACGCGCGGCCCCCGCCAGGCTCGGCAGGGCGATGTCCTTGGCCGCGTCCCGGGTCGCCGCGGAGAGCGTCCGCGCCTCGACCGCCTTCGTCCAGTCCGAGAGCGACAGATACAGGTCGTCTCCGAGCCCCACGTCGCTCCGGCCGTTCCGCCCGGCTCGCTTCATCGCGCGCGCCTCGTCGATCTGTTCGAAGAAGGCGGCCATCCGCGTCGACGCTCCCTCCTCGACCACGAGGCCGGCATCGGGAAGATAGTCGAGGGGCGTGACCAGGCGTGGGTAGAATCGAGCGAGGGCGTGCTCCTGGCCGGTGAAGGGGCGCAGCTGCTCTTCCGAACCCGCGGCGAGGACGATCTCGGTGGCCGGATCGATCACGAGGCGGTCGACGTCTCCGACCGATCGCTGGGTGATCGGATCGTAGACCCGGATCGCCGTGACGCGGCCGTCCACATGCTCGATGCGGGACGGCCTGGCCGCGTCGGCCGGGAACACCTCGATGGTGCGGCCGCGCACGGCGACCTCACCCGGCTCGTCGACGCGCTCGTCCACGACGTAGCCGAGACGGACCAGGGCGGCGGTGATCCGCTCCGGATCGATCCGGTCGCCGATCGCGAGGGGCACGTGCGCGTCGTCCCAGGTCGCTCGCGGCGGGACGCGCTGGGCGAGCGCCGGCCCCGTGGTCATGACGAAGTCCGGCGGCGCTCCCTTACCGCTCAGCCGGCGGAGCACCGCGGCGCGCGCTCCCATCGTCGCCCGGGACGGCGACGCGTGGTCGAACGGCAGGCAGTCCCATTCGGGGTAGACGAGGATCTCGGCGTTCGGAGCGAGCGCGCGCAGGACGCGGGCGAGGTCGTCGAGACGACGCGCGTCGCGCGCGACGTGCACGACCGGCTTCGACGCGTTCGACCGGCTCGATCCGGCCTGCGCAGCAATGTCCAGGAGCGAAACCGCGAGCGCCCCAATCGGAACGAGGGGGGCGTCGTCCAGCTGCGCAGGTGCCGGCTCTGCCACCTTCCGTCGACGCTCGGCCATTCCGCACTCCGTCCGCACCCCTTGGGACTCCGGCAACGCGGTTCGGTCCGGACCGGTCCCATCCGAAAGGCGGCTATTCACAGCTCAAGCGTGCGGCGTGCCGCCGCTCGCACCGCCCGCCGTCCAGCCCGCGCCACGGTCGCGCGGCAGGGCGTCGAACTAGCCGCAGCGTTAGGGCATCTCGGCCTCGACGTGGGCACGGAGAGGAAAGCCGCCAGAAGATCGGCACCGCTCTTGGGGGAACGCACCGCACCGATCCACAAGCTATCCTATGTTAGTGCGAATCCCCTCCGAAGGTGCAGTTCTAGACCATCGCTGACCAGAATCCCGGCCGTCAGCGCCTGCGAGACGCTCGTGCTCCCGCCGTTTCCAGCGCGGCAAATCCCATGGCGAGCCCCGACAACGACGTTCGTGCGGATGGCGCGGGTCGGCGCATCGACGGCGGACGCGCCCCGATCGCCCGGGCGCGCCCATCGATCACGGGACCGGGGCCCGGCCGATGAGCGGGCCGCCGTCGGCAGAACCGGAGGGCGTGCCGTGCTACCGGGCGATGATGTTCGGCGCGGACGGCCGGATGGTCCTGCAGGCCGTGATCGCCGCGGCGGGCGACGACGACGCCAAGGCGCAGGTGCAGGCCCTGGTGGATGGTCACGGTATCGATCTATGGGATCAGCTACGCTTCATCGCTCGGTTCGAGCCGGACCCGGCGCCATCGCAAGTCCGAGACGCCGCGGCGCGATCCTCCGATCGCGCAGGGATGCAGATCAGGCCCAACGAAGATCAGTGAACGCATGGACGACGACGACGCACCGATCCCGATCGAGCAGATCCGGCAGCGGGCCTACGACCTCTGGGACCGCAATCACCGCCCCGAAGGCCAGGAGATGCGATTCTGGGTTCTGGCCGAGCGGGAATTGAAGGCGGAACGGAAGAACCGAGGCGAAAACCGGAACACCGATCCGCATCATACGTGAGGCTCCGGCGGCCCAAGGCCCCCGGACCGACCAGATCGTCCCGAGGGACGGCCCGCTAGCCCCCTGCGGCGATTTCCTCGAGGCGCTCGGCCGCGTACCGGGCGCGTGCCGCGCCGTCGCTCGCCGACCCCGTGCGCATGCACCAGTCGATGAACGCGCCCGGCTCGATCGGCACGCGAACGACGTCGACGCCGCTGCGGTGCACCTCACGCTCGACCTGCTCGGCGGAGATGCGCCACGCCTCGTACGACGCCGGCAGCTTGGCGCCGTCGACGAGGCCGTGACGGAGCGCGTCGTAGTGCTCGGGGCCGTACCAAGGCAGACCGACGCGGCGCGGGCGACTCATCGGGTACCCTGTGTGTGAAGCGGTCGACATGCGGCGTTCTCTGCGCGTCAGCTACCCGGTCACGGCCGCGGTGACCATCCGGCGCTCGCCGCATCCGCGGCAGAAGCGCTCGAACGTGCTCTTGCGCTGGGCACAGGCCGAGCAGCGCTCGAACACCCCAAGCCCGCAATGCGGGCAGAAGTTCGTGGCGGGATCGTCGAGGGCGATCCCGCGCTCGCAGCCGGGACAGACTTTCCGGGCAAGGCGCGCGAGCGCTTCGTCGGTGGCGATCTCGGTGCGGCGCTCGGCATCCGGCCGCGCTTCCACCAGGGCTTGCCGCTCGCGGTAGGCGTGCAGAGCGTTGATCGCGGCGCGGCCGCCCACGAGCGTGAGGACCGCGCCGACGCCGTACTGCACGTAGCCGCCGTAGCTCGGCAGGTAGGGCACCAGCTCGACGAAGAACGCGAAGGCCGCGGCGAATGCGAATCCCCAGACGAACGGCCAGTTGCGCGTGCGCCGGCGCTTCATCAGCAGCCAGCCGGCCAGGATCAGGAGAGGCAGCGTGAGGGCGAGCCGGTAGCCGAACACCCGCAGTTCCTGCCCGCGCTCGGCCGAATCGAGCCGGGCTTGCGCCTCGGCCTGCAGGGCGCCGTCGGCCGCCGAGAGCGCCGCCTCCCGCTCGCCGAGCTCGAAAGCCGTGCGGTTCAGGCCTTCGAGCCGCTCCTCGACGGCGCGCTCGGCCGCCTTGAGCTGATCCAGCCCCTCGGTGCGGGCGACGAGACCCGGATCCTGGTCGACGCGTTGGGTGGCGTTGCGGGTCTTCAGCCAGTTCGCGAAGGTCTCGCGCGCCGACTCGGTCGCCGAGCGGGCGGCGTCGAGGGCCAGTTGCGCCGCCTCCGCCTGCCGCCGCGCGTCGTCCTGCTCGCGCCGGATCTGCTTGAGGGCGGCGGCCGAGGCGCGCGCCGGCTCCGGGTCGAGGAACTGATCCACGGTGTAGCGGTGCTCGACCTGCGGCAGGTCGCCGACCACGAGCGAGCCCAGACCGATCAGGAAGCCCGCAAACAGCAGGGCGACGAGCCACAGGGCGGCGTTGAACCAACGCTCGGATACGCGGGTGCCGTTGGCCACGCAGATCGGTCCTTATCTCTGGAGAAGCTTTGGGCATTCCGGCACCCCGGAGCTCGCCGCACCCCGCGCGCAGGCCCCGAGGAACGCGTCGAAGCCGTCGATCCCGACGGAGGCGACCGGCATCTCGGCCGCCGCCGGCGTTCCCATCGCGACGGCAAGCCGAGTTGAGCCGCGCCGAAGCGCGTCCGGTCCGCCGGCGACGCGCGTCGTCGGCCGGCTCACAGGTTGCGCAGGGCCAGGAGCGGCACCAGAGCGGCGAGCGCCACGGGGACGGACCAGTATTCCATCCGGATCCAGAACAGCTGGTGGACCCTGTGCAGCAGCACGCGCTGGTTGGTGGCCGGATCGAGGAGTTCGCGGGGCGGCGTGCCGTTGAGGTTTCGGCCGACGAACCAGTTGGCTGCCGCGGCGGCGAGCAGGCCGAGGCTGACGGCGAGGAACGTCAGCTCCGGATGGCCGAGTGCGCGAAGCGCCAGCCCGCCCGAGGCGCCGACGAGAAGGGCGGTGCCGAGAACCACGGGCAGGACCAAAATGCCCCAGCCGGACCAGATGAGCAGCATCACCACCGCCTGAGATTCAATCCAGGTCGCCGCCGAACAAACGACCGCGCCGGCATGATCCGGTCGATCGGTGGCCGCCCGCGCAGGACCATCGAAGTCTCTTGGGCTTGGGATTGAGGCGATGCTGTGTTCACGGTCGCGTGAGCATCGGAGCCGGACGGCAGTGGACGAGGTCAGTTCCGGGCGGCATGCTCCGTCCGCGCCAGCGCGTACACGGCTTCGCAGCGTTCCAGCCAGAGATCGCGGGTGAACAGTCGCGAGACCCGTCCATGCGGGACGGTGCGGGGAATGGCGCGTGCCTCGCCGATCGCGCGGGCGAGCGCGGCCACGTCGTTCACGGGCGCGAGGCGGCCGGCCTCGCCGACGACCTCCTCGGCCGCGCCCATGGCGAAGCCCGCGACCGGCACGCCACAGGCCATGGCCTCCACCGCCACGAGGCCGAAGGGTTCGTCCCAGCAGGGCGTGAACAGGAAGACCGAGGCGCGGCCGATCTCGCGCGCCAGCGCGGCGCCGGAGAGGTGGCCGCCGTATCGGATCGAACCGCCGATCTGGGGCGCGACCTCCGCCTCCCAGTACGCCCGGTCCTCGATCGGGCCGAACACGGTCAGCGGCATGCCGGCACGCCGTGCCGCCGCGACCGCGAGATGCGTGCCCTTGATCGGCGCGATGCGCCCGGACCAGACGGCGGTCCCGTCGCCGCGCTCACGATACGGCCAGGCGCCAGGATCGACGCCGTTGTGGAGGACGGACACGCCCGCCGGCACCGCGTCCGGCCACCACAGCGTGCGCTGCGCCTCCGACGTGACGGTGATCCGATGACCGGGCCCGAGGCTTTCGTCCACGAACCAGCGCAGCGCGTTGTAGGGCGGGACATGGAGCGACGTCACGGTCGGCACCACCGCGATGCGCCGGCGTTCCAGGGGCAGCCGGCTCAGGCTGTTGTTGTGGAGCACGTCGAACCCGCCGGCCGCGATCCGGTCGCAGGCGGCGGCGTAGCCGGCGTCGACATGGGCGACGAGGCCGGCGTCGCCGCGATGCTCCAGCCCGGGAAAGCTGCGCTCATGATGCACCGGGATCACGGGATCGACGGCGAAGCGCGGATCGCTGTCGCCGGCGGCGAACAGCACCACTTCGTGCCCCCGCGCCATCAACCCGTCGGCGAGGGCCCAGCTCTGGGCTTCCATCCCGCCCGCGAAGGGGCGCGCCACCGGATGCCGGAGATGGGCGAGGAGCGCGATCCTCACGCAGTCGCCGCCGGGGCGGCTTGGGCTTCGAGGAAGCGGATGACGGACGCCGCGTTGCTGTAGGGCTGGTGGCTCTGCTGGCCGGTGAGCGCGAGATCGCCGGCCTCGGGGTGGCGCAGGATGCGGATCGGCCGATCGGGGGCGTCGTCGATCAGCCCCATCACCTTGAACGCGTAGAGCCAGTGCCCCATGGTGCGGTAGCCCCACTTGGCCTCGAACAGCTCGGCATTGCGCACCACGCTGGCGAGGTGGTGGACCGGCGGCATGTGGTGCGGGTGGTACTGGTGGTAGGCCAGCCCGCCCTTCATCCAGGCGATGGGGATGCCGGCCTGATCGAGGATCTTGCCGAAATCGGTGTCCTCGCCGCCGTAGCCGACGTAGCGCTCGTCGAAGCCGCCGGTGGCGAGGAAGGTGGCGCGCCGGATGGCGAAGTTCAGCGACCAGAAGCAGCGGTAGTCGCGGCAGATCTCGATGCCGGAAGCCGGAGGGCCGCGACGGTCCGAGTGACGCTCGGCGACCGCGGCGAAGGCCTCGCAGGTCCAGGCGCCCGCCGTGGCCTTCTCGGGCAGGTGCAGGACCTCGCCCATCAGCAGGCCGTCGAGCTCGGCGAGCCCGCGCGCGTAGTCGGCCACGAGGTCGGGGGCCGGGATGCAGTCGACGTCGAGGAAGACGACGGCGTCGCCGCTCGCGGCCGCGACGCCGCGGTTGCGCGCGGCCGCGAGCGGCAGCTCGGTGCCGGGGACCAGGATCTGACGGACCGGGAAGGCCACCTCGGGGAGGTCGTAGGGCACGTCCTGCATCACCGCGACGATGAACTCGACGGGGGCCTGCGTCTGGCGCTCGAGGCCGAGGAGCACGTTGCGCAGGTGCGCGGGCCGCCCCTTGGCGAGGGTCACGACGGAAACGGTGGACATCGGGCGGTCTGGCTCCTGGACGATCGAGCGCGGGATTGAGCGGGCGGTCAACGAGCGACGACGGCGAGCGCCGGTCGCTCGGCCGCGCCGCTCCAGAGTTCGTCGGCGAGCCCTTCGAGCCAGCCGGCGGCGCGGGCGGCGGCGTCCGGCGCGTAGAGGCTGCCCAGCGGGGCGGGATCGAGGGTGCGGGCCCGGGCGAGGAGATCGCGCCAGCCCTGCAGATCGCCGGGCCAGACCGGGGCCTGGACCGCGGCGCCCAAACGGACCAGGGCCTCGGCCTTGCGCGTCTGCTCCCCGAAGTAGCGCCATTCCGGCATCACGATCAGGCGGCCGCCCACGCGGGCGACCTCGTGGACCGTGTTGTCGCCGGCCGACGCCAGCACGATGTCCGCGGCGGCGAGGTAGTCGGTCACCGAGGGCACCCAGCCGAGCTCGCGCAGGTTGGAGAAGTCAGTCTCGTGGCCCTCGCGATGGGTCGGCCCGAGGGTGAGCCACAGGGTCTCGGGGGCGGCGCGCGCGGCCACCGTCAGCGGCGCGTAGGGCGTGCCGCTGCCCCCGCCGCCCGTCACGGCCACGACGATCTCGCGCGCCGGATCGAGACCGAGCCGTGCGCGCGCCTCGGCGCGACCGGGCACGCCGTCGACGCTGGTGCAGAGGCCGCCGCTGTAGAAGGTCTTGGCCCACAGGTACGCCGGATAGTCGTCCTGCTCCATCCGCTCGTCGAAGGGGGCGAGCATCCCGACGCAGGCCTCGTAGGCGCCGACATGGCCGATGTCGGAGCGGTCGCCGTGCATGCGGATCTGCACCGCCGGCACGCTGGCGATGCGCGCGAGCAGCGCGATCTCCGCCGAGACGTCGACCACGAACAGGCCGACCTCGCGCTCGTCGAGGTGGTCGAGGATCCGCCGCATGGTCCGTCGCATCTCGGCGAGGCCGAGGGGCACGCAGTGCATCACCTGCGGCGTCGGCTCCGCGTAGAGCCGCAGCGTCGGTACGGACGCGCCGATCATGTTCGGCAGCGGCACGATCTCGATGTCGCGGGAGAAGCCGTCGAACAGCTGGGGGCCGGCCGTGAGCACGGAGACGGGCCGGTCGCGGGCGAATTCGGCGGCGATCGCCATCGTGCGGTTGGCATGGCCCCGTCCCTGATGATGGACGAAGAACGCGATGGGCTTCTTCATGGCTGGAGTGTTCGCAAACCGTCAGGAGAACAGGGCGTCGGGCCGCAGGGCGGCGGCGACCTCGTCGGCGCGCGGCCGGCGGACGAGCCGGATCGCCGGTGCGTCCGCGTCCCAGGCAATCAGCCCGGCGGCCCGGAACTGGTCGAGCCAGTAGGTCATGCACCAGCGTCCGTGCCTTCGGTGGAAGCGGGCGGCGTTGGCGAGGATCGCCTCGAAGTGCTGCAGCGGCGGCACGTGGACCGGGTGGTGCTGATGGTAGGCGCAAGCCCCCGCCACCCAGAAGGTCGGCAACCCGCCGGCCGCGAGGCGGACGGCGAGGTCGGTCTCCTCCCCGCCATAGCCGGCGTAAGCCTCGTCCATGCCCCCGACGGCGTGCCAGGCGCGGGCCGGCAGAGCGAAGGACAGGCCCCAGAGCTGGCCGGGATCCGGCTCCGGGCGCAGGCCCGTTCGCGGCACCGCCGGCCGCGCCGGATGCCTCTGCCCGGCCCGCGCGAGCGCCGCATCGTCGGCGGCATTCCCCGCCTCGGACCCGGGCGGCAGATACAGCACCTCGCCGAGGAACAGGCCCTCGGCCTGCGCCGCCGCTCGGCGGTAGGCTGCGACGAGGCCGGGAGACGGGATGCAGTCGACGTCGAGGAAGATCAGCAGCTCGCCGCGGGCGGCCTCGGCCGCGCGGTTGCGGGCGGCGGCGAGCGGCATCGGCTCGCCCGCCACGTGGAGGTGACGCACGGGACAACCCGGGTCCGGCAGGTCCGGCGCGGGTTCGGGCTGCATCCAGGCGATCACCAGCTCCCGTGGGGACGCGGACTGGCGCGCCAACCCATGCATGAGGTTGCGCAGACGGTCGGCCCGGCCGCGGACCAGCGTCAGCACGCTCGCGGAGGGCACATGCGAAGGCTCAGCCGGCATCGGCCAGCATCCGGCGGAAATGGCCGACGCCCTCGATGATGCCGCGGGCGTGCGAGGTGCGGGCGACGTAGGAATGCTTCAGCGCGGCATGGCTCGCCAGATCGTCGGAGTAGTTGGCCACGATGATCGCCTGCGCCTGGGCGCGCAGCATCTCGACGTCGTTCCCGGAATCGCCGGCGACGAACACGGCCCGCTCCGGCAGGCCGTAGAGCGCCCGGACGTGGGCGACCGCCGTCCCTTTCGAGGCCGCTGCGGGGAGCACGTCGAGGTAGCGTCCGTGGCTGTGGATCACGCTGGCGCGGTGCCCCGCCTGCGCGAGACGGGCGAGCACCGCCCGTGCCGTCGTCGCGTCCCCGAAATAGCTGAGCTTGTGCCCGCGCTGCTCCAGCGGGCCTTGCGGCACGAGCCCGTCGAGATCGGCGAGCGCCGCGCGGACGCCGGAGCGGTCCCACCCGGTCGAGACGACCGCGCGCCAGGCCAAGTCTGCCGTGTAGGTCACGCCGTTGGGATCGAGATGGTAGATCTCCGAGCCGACCGAGGTGATCATCACCTGCGGGCGCGGGCTGGCCTGCTGCTCGAGGATCGCCATCGCGGAGTGGAAGGAACGGCCGGTGGCGACGCCGAAGGCCAGCCCCGCCTGGCGGCTGCGCCAGCGCCGAAAGATGCCGAGCGACGCCGCGCAGCCGACGAGGGTGTTGTCGATGTCGCAGACCAGCAGCTGACGCGGCACGGCCAGCGGCGGCTCGGGCGCCCGCAGCGCCCGCAGAAGATCGTGGTAGCGGGCGGCGTGCTGGTCCCAGTCGTAGGCGGCCGCCGCGCGGGCGCCGCCCGCGACGCAGGCCGCATATAGATCGGGCTCGTCGAGGATCCGCAGGCACGCGGCGGCGATCGCATCCGGCGCGCGCGGGTCGACGAGGAGGCCGTTGCCGCAGGTCTCGACGATGTCGTTGGGGCCGCCGCTGTCCGTCGCCACCAGCGGCAGGCCGGCGGCGGAGGCTTCGAGGAGCGTCAACCCGAACGGCTCGTTGAGGGCGGGGTTCACGAACACGCCGCCGCGGGTGCGGGCATAGGCGTAGATCGCCGGCACGTCCTCCGGGTCGTGGGTCTTCGGATAGGCGACGCGGCCGTAGAGATCGTAGCGGTCGATCAGCACCAGGATCTCGCGCAGGGTCGCGGGCATGTCGCCGTCGAGCGCATCGATATCCTCGCGCATGCCGGCCATCAGGACGAGGTTGGCGCGGGCCTGAAGCTCCGGGCTCTCCCCATAGGCCCGCACCAGCGCCGCGAGGTTCTTGCGCGCCACCGGCCGGGCGAGGGCCAGCAGCGCAGGCTTGCTCGGATCGTGCAGGAAACGGTCGATGGTGGCGTCGACCCGCGGAAGGGGCTCGGCCGCGGTGAATCGCGCCAGATCGCTGCCCGGCGGCAGGACACGGATGCGGCCGGGATCGTAGGCCGCGTAGCCGGCATACTGCACTTCCGCCTCGTCGCGGGACGAGGCGATGATCAGGCTGGCGCGGGCCAGGGCCCCTTCCTCGGCGGCGATGCGAGGCGCGAGATCGGGGCCGTTCTCGGCGCCTGCGCTGAGGATCGACGCCTTGACCCGTCCGAGCGAGTGGGCGGTGAACACGAAGGGGATCCCGAGCGCGTCCTCGACCAGCCGCGCGACCGAGGCCGCTTCGGCGTAGTGGGCGTGGATCAGGTCGGGCGCCCGCGCCTGCCGGCCGATCCAGGCCGTGAGGTTCCGGGCGAAGCTCGCGACCTCCGCGTGCATCTCCTCCTTCGACCGGTAGGCCGGCGACGCGCTCGCGAGCCGCACGAGCTCAACCTTGTCGGAGATCCGCTCTTCGGGCACGGCGTAGTCCGGGCCATGGATGCCGTCGAACAGCCGCGTCGCCATCACGATCCGCTCGATGCCGGCATCCTGAGACGAGGCCGCGACGAGGTCGAGCAGATAGCGGATGTGGCCGCCGGTATCGGCGGTCAGCCCGAACGCGACGCTGCCGCCGCGAAGGCAGCCCTGCAAGGCGACATGCAGGACGAACATCAGGCCGCCGGCGTCTCGGGCGTGCCGGGACGAGAGAACGCTGCAGGTGAGGTACCCATCGTGATCCGCGTCGCCCAAGTCGCCCCGAACATCTTCCCCGTTCCCCCTGAGCATCACGGCGGCACGGAGCGGGTCATCCACGACCTCGGCACGGCGCTCAGTGGCTTGGGGGTGGAGGTAACACTGTTCGCCCCCTCCGACAGTGCGACAGACTTGCCGCACGTGGGCGATCACCCGAGTCTTTCGGCCCTCGAACGCCGCCATGGACGCGTCGCGCCCGGCGTCCCGGCGGCGCTGGACGCCCTGCAGCTCGAGGCGCTGCGGCTGCGCCTCGACCGGTTCGACATCGTGCATTGCCATGGCGAGTTCGCGCATGCGGCGCTTCTCGGCGCGCGACGGCGCCACAGCCTCACGACGGTGCACTGGCGCGTGGACGAGCTCGACCGGGCATTGTTCTTCGCGGGCTTCCCCGACTTGCCGGTCGCGGCGATCTCGGCGGCGCAGGAGGCCGGCATCCCGGCCGCGAACCGGGCGGGGATCGTGCATCACGGCATCGCGCGGGACCGCTACGCCCTGCAGACGCAGCCCGGCGCGCACGTCGCCTTCGTCGGCCGGATGACCGACCAGAAGCGGCCGGACACCGCGATCCGCGTCGCGCGCGCCGCCGGCATCCCGATCCGGCTCGGCGGCACGGTCGACGTCGGCAACCCGGACTACTTCGAGCACAGGGTCCGCCCGCTGCTGGGTGACGACGCGACCTATCTCGGACCCGTCGACGATCGTCGGAAGGGGGAACTGCTGGGCGGCGCGCGGGCGCTGCTGTTCCCGATCGACTGGCCGGAGCCCTTCGGCCTCGTGATGATCGAGGCGATGGCCTGCGGCACGCCCGTGGTGGCCTGGAACCGCGGCTCCGTGCCGGAGATCGTCGAGGACGGCGTGACGGGCTTCATCGTGTCTTCCGAAGCGGAGGCGGTCGCCGCGCTCGGGCGGATCGAGCAGATCGACCGCGCCCAGGTCCGCGCGCGCTTCGAGGCGCGCTTCACGGCCGACCGCATGGCGGCCGACTACCTCGCCCTGTATCGCCGCCTGCTCGCAGCCTGATGCGGGTCGCCTACCTCGCCTGGGACTACCCGCCGGCCCCGAGCGGCCTCTCGACCGCGGCGCGCGAGATCGCGGAGAGCCTCGCCATGGCCGGCGCCGACGTGACGGTCTTCGCCCTCGACCGCACCGGCCGCGAGCGCATCGGCGGCGTGACCGTTGTCGGGATCGCCCTGCCGCCGGGCGGCGCGCTGGCGCGCCTGCGCCGCTGGGGCTCGGCCGGCCACCTCGCGGCCCCCCTCGCCTTCCGCCGCGCGGTGCGCGCGGTCCACGCGCACGCACCGTTCGACGTGGCGGAGGCAACGAACTGGTACGCCCCCGCCGTGCTGCTGGCCCGGCGCCGGGACCTGCCGCTGGTGACGCGAAGCTCGACGCCGGCGGCCTTAACGCGCGACGCCCCCGCCTCGCTGCGCGACGGGTTCGACGGCCGCACCGCCGACGCGCTGGAGCGTGCCCAGGCGCGCGGCAGCGCCGGCTTGATCGCCAACACGGCCGAGCACGGGGCGGTGATCGCCCGGGCCTACGCTCTGTCCGGCCGGCAGCCGGAAGCGGTGATCGGCCTCAGCCTGCCGCCGGAGATCACGGCGGCCGCGCGGGGCGCGGCCTATCCGGACCATTCCGAGCCGGTGCGCCTGCTCTTCGTGGGACGGGCGGAGGCGCGAAAGGGCTTCGACGCCCTGCTCGGAGCGATCGCGATCCTCGCCGACGAGGCCGCGTTCGGATCGGTTCCGCCCTTCGTGCTCGATCTCGTCGGCGTGCCGCCGTCGGACCTCCCGGGCGATCTGCCCGGTGGGGCGCGGGCCCGCATCCGCGCGCGCGGGCGGGTTCCCGCCGACGAGCTCGCCGAAGCCTACGCCGCCGCCCATGCGGTGCTCGCACCTTCCCGCTACGAGAGCTTCGGCCTCGTCTACCAGGAGGCCCTGGCCTATGGACGCCCGGTGGTGGCCTGCGCGCTGGATGCCAGCGCCCGCGCCTTCGTCGGCGACCCCGGCGCGGGGCCCTTGTCACGGGACGCGACCGGCCCGGCGCTCGCCGACGCCCTCCGCCCGCTGCTCGCCGACCCGGGCCTTCGCCTGGCCTACCGAACACGTGCGCTCGCGGCGGCCGGACGCTTCAACCGGGCGGCCCTCGGCCGCGAGACCCTCGATCTGTACGCGCGCGCCATCTCGGCGAGCTGCGCTCGGGCGACGCGCTGAGCCGAGCCCCGAACCGGGCGCTCAGTCGCGAAACGGCCGCAGCAGCGCCGCCTCTTCCTCCGGGCGCCCGCGTCCGGGGGCGAGGCTCTCGTAGCGCCGCGAGCGCGCCAGGACGTGCGCTCGGCCGAGATGATGCTCGATCGCCCCGTGCAGCGCAATGGCGCTGCGTGGCCAGCCGTCGTCGAGCACCGGCCGCTCGTGCACGCGGCCGCCATAGCGCACGCTCCTGCGGTTCAGCCGGTACTGGACGTCCGGGTAGACGTCGGAGAGGACGCCGTCGACGCGGTTCCGGCGCGGCAGCCCGACCGAGAGAACATCGCCCGCCTCGGCCAGGCCCGCAAGCGCCGGGAGGCGGCGGCCCGCGGCGGCGTCGAGGGTTTCGTCGGCGTCGAGCTGCAGCATCCAGGGATGGCGGGCGAGGTCCTGGAGGGCGTTGCGCTGCGCGCCGAAATCGCCGTCCATCGGCCGCGCGGCCACGCGCACTGCACCGTGCGCGAAGCCGGCGGCGGCCATGGCGCGCGGCGGACCGGCCGACGCATCGAGCAGGACGACCACGTCGTCGGTCCAGGCTGCGTGGGCCTCGACGCCGGCCAGGACGCGCTCGAGATCCGCAGGGCGACAGAGCAGGCCGAGGGAGACCGGCATCGTCTCCCCCACGTCGAGGGCGTAGAGGTCCGCCTGCGCGGCGCGGATGCCGTGCGGCCGGCGCAGATCCGCACGGCCGTCCCCGTCGAGCGCGCGAATTCCGAGACTGGCTCCGGTCGCGGCGCTGCGCAGGGTGTAGAGGTCGAGCCCGTAGGCGCCGTCCGGGTCCGGAACGAAGGCCGGTGCGGCGAGGCGTTCCGCGAGATCGGCGCGGCAGCGGTCGGGATCGGCATCCGCCGTCAGCAGGAGCCCGCAGGAGGCGCAGGCGAGCGGGAAATCGCGGCGGCGACCGCCCGGATACGTGAGATGCCGTTCGGTCGGCTGCAGCATGTCTGCGGCGCAGACGAAGCATCGGCGCATCATCGGTCCAACCCTCCCGCTCCGCCGCCGCACCTTGCCGCGTGGGGCCGACGCCATACCTCCGCTGCTCCTCGAACCCCAGCCGCATGTGAACGCACCGGTCGATCCCTCACGCGCCCACGATGCGCCCCGGACCGGTGCGCTCCGGATCTCGGGTTCCCGGCTCGCCATCGTCGGCAACGCGCCGGAGATCGAGGCCGCCGCCGCGATCGACGCGGCGCCCTCGGTGGTGCGCTTCAACAACGCGGCGGGCTTTCGCGGACGCACCGGCTCGCGTGTCACCCACCTCGCCCTGGTCAATCGCGGCGGCCAGATGCGGGAATGGCTGGCCGACCCGGGCTTCCTCGACCGCCCGGTGGTTCGTGCGGCCGAGGCCTTCATCCTGCCGTTCCCGATGCTTCCAGCGGAGCACAACCGACCCGAGCAGGTGTGTTGGACCCGTGAGGCGCTGGCGCTGCTGGCTCCGCTCGGCAAGCCGGTTCACGTCCTGCCGGAAGACCTGCACCGCGAGGGTGGCCTGCGCCTCGGCGCCGGCACCATGGGACGGCCGAACCCGAGCACCGGCTTTCTCGTGACCCTGGCGCTCCTGCTCGGCCGGCCCTCGTGGTCCGGGCCGGTCGACGCCTACGGCTTCGGCTTCGCCGGCTGGCCCGGTCATCCCTGGGCGGCCGAGCGTGCTTGGTTCGCCGAAGCCGAGGCGTCCGGCCAGCTCCGCCTTCACCCTTCGGGATGACCGGCCCTACCGGGTCCGTCCCCGCAACATGATCGGGTTCCGCGCATGACCACCCTCGTCACCGTCCTGAAGGGCGGCGGCCGCTACGACGCGACCTGGGTCGAGCGCCTCGCCCGCGGCGTGCGCCGCCACGCCCCGGCGTTCGAGCGGATCCTCTGCCTCACGGACCTTCCGCTCGCCGTCGCCGGCGTCGAGCAGGTTCCGCTGTGGCACGATTGGCCGGCCTGGTGGGCGAAGATGGAGGCGTTCCGCCCCGGCCTGACGCGGGGGCCGACGCTGCTGTGCGACCTCGACACCGTCCTCACCGGGCCATGCGATGCGTTGGCCGAGCCAGGGCTCGCCGCGATGGAGGATTACTTCCACGAGGGGCGGCTCTCCAGCGCCCTGCTGCGCTGGGACGGGGGCGAGCTGCATTTCCTCCACGCCGCGTTCGCGGCCGAGCCCGAACGCTGGATGCGGGCCGGTTCGTGCGGCCCGGTCCCCAACGGGGTGCACGGCGATCAGGTCGTCATCGACCATCTGCTGCGCCGCGCGGGCCTGCGCCCGGACTTTATCCAGCGCCGGTACCCCGACCTCCTCGACTTCTACGATCCGCGGCGGGCCGAGCACGGCCCGGTGGTGATCTTCATCGGCGATGCCAAGCCCGATACCGCAACCGGGCCGGTGCGGGCGGCGTGGGCCGAGCCCTGACCGCGCCGCGCGCCCTTACCTCAACGCGGCCGGCCTCAGCGCGGCCGGTCGTCGCCCGCGAGGCTGCCGACGCGCTCCGCGGCGAAGCGCTCGCGCAGCCAGGCCGCGGCGGGGCCGCAAGGCCGCTGCTTGTGCCAGACCAGCTCGAGGGCGATCGGCCAGTCGCCCTTGTCGAACTGCAGGTCCGGCGTGACGAGGTCCGGCGCGGTCTGCGAGGCGGCGATGACGTGGTCGGTGACGAAGGCCCAGCCGATCCCGTGCTTGACCATCTCCAGGATCACCCAGTGGCTCTCGACCCACCAGACCTCGGCGGCCACGCGAAGGCGGCGCTTCTCCGGCCCGTCGCCGCGCGCGGCGACGAGGATCTGGCGGTGGCGCTTCAGCTCCTCCCAAGCGACCCGCGCCTTCGCCAGCGGGTGATCGCGCCCGCAGACGAGCTTGAGCGGGACCCAGCCGATGGTCTGGAAGCCGAGCTCCGTCGGCAAGACCTCCTGGCGCCACATCACCCCGAGGTCGGCGGCGCCGGACTGCACCATGCGGCTGACGTCCTCCATCAGCGGGAAGAGCAGCTCCAGTTCCACCGACGGGAAGTGCCGGGCGAAGTCGGCGAAGAGCGCGCCGAGCGCGTGCTCGGGATAGAGCTCGTCGATGGCGACCACGAGCCGGTTCTCCACCCCCTGCTCGAGGCTGCTCGCGACGCCGATCAGGTGCTCCCGCCGGTCGAGCACCACCCGCGCCTCCAGCAGCAGCCGTTCCCCCGCCGGCGTGAGCACCGGGTTCCGGCCCGCCCGGCTGAACAAGGGCAGGCCGAGATCCGTTTCGAGGTTCGCCACCTGCGTGCTGACCGCCGACTGCGCCTTCCGCAGCACGCGGGCGGCGCCGGAGAAGGACCCGGCCTCGGCCGCCGCCACGAAGGCCTGAAGCTGATCGAGCGAGACCGCCATCCATCGGCTCCCGAGATACGTACCAACTTGCCGGGTCGGATATCGCAGATAGAACGCGGCCGACCAACGAGGTTTTTTCGGGCCAGACCATGCGAACCACCCGTGACCGCATCCGCCACGCCATCCTGTTCGAGGTGATCGGGCTCGCGCTCATCATCCCGCTCGGGACCCTGCTGTTCGGGCTGCACGCCGCAGACATGGGCGTGATCGGCGTCGGAAGCGCGCTGGTCGCGATGGCGTGGAACTACGCCTACAACCTCGGCTTCGACCGCGCGATGCAGCGGCTGGTCGGGCATACGCGCAAGAGCCTCCCCCTGCGGGTGGCGCACGCCGTGCTGTTCGAGGCCGGGCTGCTCGTGATCCTGCTGCCGCCGATCGCCTGGTATCTCGGCATCGGCCTCGTCGAGGCCCTTGTGATGGATCTTGCGATCGCGGGCTTCTACGTGGCCTACGCCTTCCTGTTCAATCTGGCCTACGACCGGACGTTTCCGCTGCAGAGCTGGACCGACGCCGCGGTGGAGCCCTCGGCTTGAGCCGCGGCGACGCTACGCGACCACGAGGGTCAGGGCGCGGTCGGCCGGGCCGAGCTCGACCCGCCGACCCCAGTCGAAGGCGATGAAGTCCTGCTCGATCCCGTCGGCGAAGACCACGCCGCCCTCGTTCATCCGCGAGGTCACCGCCAGCGCCGTGCCTGTCAGCTTGCCCGCCCGGACGGCGGTGCCGGTGGCGACGCTCGGGAACGGCTCGCGCACCCAGTAGCCGACCGCCGCCTCCTCGCTCCCGATACCGACCGTGAGGTGCGTCGCCTCCCCGATCGAGCGGGCCCAGCCGGTCAGGCCGGTCCCCGAGGCGACGATGAGACCGCTCGACGATTGGTCCTCGGCCGTGCCCGCCGCCTCGATCCTGTAGCGCGCCGATTGATGGCTGCGATGGCCGACGAAGATCTCGTTGAGCGCCAGCAGCCGCTCGCCGGTGTCGAGCACGCCCTGAACCATGGTGCGGCGCTCCACCGGGGCCGCCCCGGCGACGCTCGCCGGGAGCAGCGCGGGCAGGCGCCCGACCGCGATCCGCGCCAAGGCGCCGTCGTAGAGGTCCGGGTCCGGGTTGACGCCGATCACCGGCTGATCGCGCAGGTACTTCGCCACGTTGGCGACGAGCCCGTCCTGGCCCACCGTCACGACGACGTCCTCGGGGGCGAATAGGAAGCGATCGAGGTCGACGCGCCGGGTCAGAGCCTGCCGCCAGTCCCCCGGCACCGCCGCCCGCGCCTGCCCGAGCACGGCGTGGAACCGGAGGTGGCGCGCCTCGACCTCGGCCAGGCTCTGGCCGCGGCTCTCCAGGAAGAAGCGGGCCTGCCCGCGGGTGGCGTGGCGGGCGAGCAGGGCCTCGTAATCGGTGTCGCGGATGACGAACACCGCCCGCGGGGTGATCACCGGCATGGCACGACGCCTAGCGCGAGGCGGCCGCGAGCGGCGGCACCGGCCTGCGGAACTCGCCCAAGGCGGCGGCCAGCAGGTCGGGTGTCACGTTGACGTGCTCGATCGTCTCGAGCTTGCCTGCGAGTTCGCGCGCGGCCAGCCCGAGCAGCACGGCCGGCGGGAGATCGCGATAGATCGCGGCGCGGCGCTGCTCGGCCTCCGCCCGGGCGCCTTCCACGAGGCGGATGCGCTCGGCCTCGGCCGCCGCTTCCAGCCCCTGCGCCTCGGCGAGGCCGGCGGCACGGTCGCGGGCGTTCTCCGCCTCCCGCGCGATGAGCAGCGCCTCGCGCCGGGCCAGTTCCGTCCGCGTCTCGAGCTCGTTCTCCGCGATGGCCCGCTCCTTCTCCACCGCGAGGGCGCGCCGCGCGAAGGTCGCCGCGTCCGCCTTCTGCTGAAGGGATTCGAAGGTCGGCGTCTGAAGCGCGCGCTCCAGCTCGCTCGACGGCGCCAGGTTGGTGAGCCGCACCGAGACCACCGCGATGCCGATCTCCGCCAGGGCCGGCGCCGCCTCCAGGACCGATTGGAGGGCGACGCGCAGGGGCTCGGGGCCGGCATCGAGGAGGGCGCCGACCGGGTTCCCGCCGATCGCCTGCAGGACCGCTTGGCCGGCGATGCCGCCGAGACGCGCCTCGATGCGCTCGATCGGCTCGCCCTGAGGCCTGCCGGTGCGCAGTCCGAGTGAGAAGTCGACCCGGCTCGCCAGCAGTTCCGGGTCGACCACGCGCCAGCCGATCGTCCCCTGCACCACGATGGTCTGGAAGTCCCGGCTGCGGCCGCGCACGAACAGCGTCATCTCGCGGTCGTCCATCGGCACCTCGCTGATGCTCGCGGTCTCCGGCCGGAACCAGAAGACGAGGCCGCGCCCGCTCTGCCGGATGCGGCCGTTGCGGTGGCGGATGACGTGGCTGCTCGCCTCGCTCTTCAGCTGCGCGACCGGACCGATGTTGCGGATCGTAGCCATGGGACCCTCCTCGTGGGGGCGGAGCCGCAGATCAGAGCGGCTTCCGGTAGCGATAGAGTTCGGCGGGACGGAACGAGGTGCCGGTCTCCCGGGCACCCGTCGGCACGAGCCAGCCCCGATCGAGCATCCGGCGGCGGAAGGCCGGCTTGTTCAGGGTCGTGCCGAGGATCGCCTCGTGCACGTCCTGCAGCTGCCGCAGGGTGAAGGTTTCCGGCAGCAGCGCGAAGCCGACGTCGGAATAATCGAGCTTCCCCCGCAGCCGCAGGATCGCCAGAGCCAGGATGTCGGCGTGGTCGAAGGCGAGCGACAGAGCCGTGCGCGCCGCCCGATCCCGTGCGGCGAAGACCGCGACGGGGCGGCCCGCCTCGCCCTCCCCGGGCACCGCCATCCGGGCTGCCGACAACCCGGCGTCGCCCATCAGCACCTGCGTGAACAGCGCCTCGGGCAGGAGGGCGAGGTAGGCGACCGAGACGATGCGCATGCGCGGGTCCCGGTCGACGGCGCCGAAGGTGTAGAGCTGCTCGAGATGCGTCCGGGCGGCCTCGTTCGCGCCGAAGCCGGCCTTCTCACGCAGGATGCGCCCGGCCGCCGCGTCGAGCGGCTCGTCGATCGCGACGAAGCTGCCGGGCAGCGCCCACCGGCCGGCATGCGGGTGCTGCGAGCGCTCGATCAGGAGCACGGCCGGGCGGCCCTCGCTCAGCCCCAGCAGGACGAGATCCACGGTGAGCGCCGGCCGCGCGAACGCGGCGGGATCGTACGCCTCGAGGAATTCGGTCTCGCTCACGGCAGCACCATATATCCGTTATGCATCTAACTAATATTCAAGATAGATATATGTCAAGCGCGAGGGGTGATGCGCCGTCCTCGCCGGCCGAATTGCCCGTGCGGCAAGGGCGGCTTCGGCGTGCGGCGCGTCGCGTACGGCTGCGGAAAGCAAAATTTGATCGCAACCGCTGGTTTCGCGTTGATGACGCTGAACGGCAGCGTCTTCGGCGTTTGCCTCCCGGAACCACCGAGAGACGTGTCATGATGTTCATCCGATCCGCCTGCGCCCGAACCCTGATGGCTTCGACCGTCATCGTGGTGGGGTGGACGAGCACCGCCTCGGCGGACTGCCTGAGGCGGGTCTACAATCGCTCCGCCGCCGTGCTGGTCGCCAGCCAGGATGGTGGGCCCGCCTTCGTCGTGAGGCCGGGGCGTTTCGCCACCGTGCGGCTGTCGCAGCCGGGGCACGTCGATCTGACGGCCTACTGCGCACCGCTCGGCCGCCTCGGGCAGCCGGTCGCGGGCGGGCGGGAAGCCGCGAAGATCCACCTCGAATACGAGGCGGTCCTCGACCGTTGCTACATGAAGTTCGGCGACGGCTTCTTCCAGCCGGATCTCGGCCCCGGTTTCGTCGGCACGAAGGACACGGCGCCCTTCACTGTCAACAACCCGAACCAGGGCGATATCGTCCTCGGGCCGTTCAACGCGGAATGCACGGGACCGAACTGAGGACGCAGCGTCCTCGGCTTCGCGGCATTCTCTTCCGGAGCTCGGCTCCGAACCCGGCGTGCGTCGAACTCGAGTGGAATGTGGATCATGGCGGGCGAACAGGGAGACACCGCGCAGATGTCCGAAGTCCTGCGCCTGATCGGAACCTTGTCCGATGCGGTGCTCGACGCGCAGATCATGAATCGCCCGATTCCGGAGGCGCAGGTCAAGGCACTGAACGATGCAGCGCTCCTTCTGCAGGAGCATCGCATCGCCCTGCCGCCGATGCTGCTTCAGGCGCTGCACGGCCTGGACAGCGCGCAAGGTCTCGATCGAGGGATCAGGGGTCGCGCCGACGATGCGGCGACGGAGATCGTTCGCGAAGCGGAGGAGCAGGACGAGACAAGAGGTCTTGCCCGATTCCTGCGGCCGTTTCGGAACTATCGTTCGTAGGCCGGCTTCTCTCGGCATATCTCCGGAGGAAACATGACCAAGTTCACGACCCTTTCTGGCGCTGCCGCCATCCTGATGCTCACGGCCGGCGCGTCCGTCGCAGCCCCCTGTGCGGTGGGCACGACCACCAACAACCAGGGCACGTCGTCTTCGGCCGACAAGAGCTCGATGGCCGACGGGACCTCGACGGCGAAGACGACCCCCGGCGCCAAGGCTGAGACCCCCGGAACGGTCGGTGCCCTGAACAACGTCGGTGCCGGCACCAAGCCCGCCGACGGCGAGCAGAAGCCGGCCGAGGGCCAAGTGGTGAAGCCGGGCAGCAACGACTGCTGAAGCCCGAAAGCGATCTCAGACGTCCGATCCGATGGCCCTGCAGCATCTGTCCTGCAGGGCCATTTTCATGCGTCGACTTCCCGTTCCTCAGTCAAATCCGAAATCGACCCAATCTCCGCCTCGCGGCGTGGAGAGGATCTGCGGGTTCGCGAAGCCGAGGCTTCATGAGCAGGTCATGGTGGACGAGTATGCGTTCCGGCGCCTGCCGTGCGATCGACGGGAAGCTTCTGAGATCGGCTTCGTTCGGGACGGTCAGATCGCCGCGCGGCAGCCGTTCTCGCTGCACCGCAGCACTGCGAGCCCCATCTATGGTGCAACGCAAGCGCTGACAGCTACACCGTCGGTGTCCCCGAACCGGAGATCCGCCATGTCGAACCTCGAACACCGCGCCGCCGCCCGGCTCACCTCCGCCGATCTGAAGGCATTGCCGCTCGTCCCGGAGCACATCCGCGCTCAGTACGGGGACGCTCTCACCCGCATTCCGCACGTTCGCGTCGCCGCCCATAAAGTCGAAGCCAGCACCGCCCTGCCGTCCGTCGGATCGTTCTTCGGTTGACGGCGCGTCTTCGGGCTCGGCCGCATCGTCGGTGGCGCCGCGAGGATCGGTGAGGTCCGATCTACTTCCGTTCCTGCTCCTGCGGATCCGCCGAGCGGTCGATCCCGTCGGCGACCGAAGTTCGGAATCGGCGTGAACTCGGTTTCCTCGTCGATTTCCCGCCCCTTGGGCTGGCACGTCGACGCCGGTGAGGAGCCCAAGGATGAAGACGAGCCGGTGCTGGACGATCTTTCCGCATCGTCGGCGTCGCCCGGAGGTGCACGATGTCGTTTTCGCAACGGTCTCCGTCTTCGTGAGCCAGGAAGGCCGCTACGCCCGTGATCGTGGCGAGCCGATCGGCGCCGCCCCCTACCCGGAGGGCTCCGACGAGCACGCGACCTGGGAGCGCGGCTGAAAGGTTCCGGATTGCGAGATCCGCGACACGATCGCCAACCGCGATCCGGCTCTGACGGCCGAAGCGTCGAGCGACCTAGCCGGAGCGCCTGGCGCTCCACCGTCCGCTGCAACCGACGATGCCGCCGGTGGTGCGCCAGGTTCCGCTGCCGCTGCCCGCGGCGTCGAGGGTTCCCGCGATCGGCACCCGGTTCGCGCCCTTGACGATCGTGGCCTGCACGGTTCCGCCCTGCGAGACGCCGCCGTCGACGTCGATCTCGTCGCCTGGGATCGAAGCGTCGCTATCCTTGATCTGAACCTGATAGCGCGTGCTCGCCGGGCACGGCCCTTCCTCGGTCACGGCCGTGATGGTCCACGAGCCGTCGAACCGATCGGGGACCCGGACCTTCTTCCGCGCGGCTTCGGCCGGAACGAGCAGGGCTGCGAGCACGCAGCCGGCGAGAACGGTGACGGAGATGCGAGACATGAGCCGCTTTTCGCGTGAGGGCGGCCGAGGGAAGGCCGGAAACCAGGGATACGGCGGAGCCGGCCGAAGGGTTTCCGCGCTCGTCATCCGTGCTCGCCATCTCTCGACGAGCCGGCAACCATGGCGTTAGGGCCGCGGACCTTTTCGGCGCTTGGGCCGGTTGATCCCCCGCCGCACCTGTCAGCGGTGTGGAGTGTCCCGTGTACAATCCCTTCTTCTCGTCGATGATGCTCGCCTTCGAATCCCAGAAGGTGATCGAGCTGCGCCTGGTGCGGCTCGCCTGGGGCGGCCGCGAGGGCATGGCCGAGATGCACTCGATGGTGGCCGAGAAGATCCAGGCGAGCATCGAGGCCGCGGGCACCCTGATGATGGGCGGCTCGCCCGAAGTCGTCGTGGCGCGATACCGCGAGCACGTCGCCGAGAACACGAAGCGGCTGTCGGCCGTTTAGCCGTCCGCCTGCCCGCGCCAACGCGCGGACGCCCGGTCGGCGATCGCCTCGACCGACGGGCAGGCATCGGGAGGGTTGGCGAGGATCGCCGCCCAGGGGATCGAGGGCTGCGCGTCGTCCTCGGGTTTCTGGACGAGGGCCGCGCCGCCGTGCTCCTCGATGATCGGGAGGCCTTCCGCGCCGTCGCCGTCGTAGCCGCGGAGCACGATGCCGACGGCGTGCTCGCCGTGGCTTTCGGCTGCCGCGATGAACAACGGGTCCGCGGTCGAGCCGAATTCAGTACTCGGGACCGGGCGTGCGCCGACGACTTGCCGAGGCGGAGCGAGACCGCCCGTCGAGGCGGCGATGATGCCGACCGAGCCCATCGCGTCGAGCCTGCATCAACCCAGCATTGCGCGATTTAACTTATGATGGAGTGAAAGCGCGCCGCCTTCGCTATGCGGCTCGTAGGTGCCCCGATCGCCAGCCATGGCTTGCCGATCGGGGCGCCTGCCTCCCGTCCATCGGAGACGACGTTGCCACGCTACTTTTTCGACATCGCGGACGGCGACCTTCGGATCGACGAGACCGGAACCGAATGCGCCGACCTCGACGCGGTTCGAAGTGCCGCCATGCAGATCCTTCCCGAGATCACACGGTTCGAGACCGGGAACGGCGACCGGCACACCTTCACCGTGATCGCCAGGGATGCGGACCGGCATCCGGTGTTCACGACGACGTTGAGCCTGACCGGCCTCTGGTTGGTCGATCGGTGAGCGACGCCCCCGACTCGGGCCTCCCATCGGTCGCCCCAGCGTCATGGCTGATCCGCAAGCTGAAGAGCACGGCGCAGATCTCGGCTCGGGATCGCGCCGACATCGAGAACCTGTCGTTCACGGTGCGAACCTTCGGCGGACGCACCAGCATCGTTCACGAAGGCGACGTGCCCAAGCAGTGCTGCCTGGTGATGGACGGATGGGCGTATCGCTGCCGCAGCCTCGCCAACGGACAGCGCCAGATCTTCGCCTTCTACGTGCCCGGCGACATCCCGGACATCGAGAGCCTGCACCTGCACGTGATGGACCAGGGGCTCGTGGCGATCGCCCAGACCACGGTCGCCTTCGTCGCGCACAGCGACATGCGCGCGCTGATCGAGCGGAACACCTCCCTCGCGATGGCCCTGTGGCGCGATACGCTGATCGATGCCACGCGCTGCCGCGAGCGGGTGATCAGCCTCGGCCGGCGCCAGGCGGTCGGCCGGATGGCGCACCTGTTCTGCGAGATGTACATCCGGCTCAGGACGGTCGGCGTAGCGGACGACTTCCGGTACGTGCTGCCGCTGACCCAGGCCGAACTCGCCGACGCTTTGGGCCTGTCTTCCGTGCACGCGAACCGCTCGTTGCAGGAACTCAGGAAGCTCGGCTTCGTGACGCTTCACCGTCGCGAGCTGATCATCCACGACTGGGACGGCCTCGAGACGGTCGCCGAGTTCGATCCCGCCTACCTTCACATCGTCTGACTGCACATCGTCTGATCGGTTGGACGCCGGCACGCCGGAGCGGTCGCCGTCGCGCGTCGGAGAGGCGCGTCCGAAACTTGGCCCGAGAGGATGGCGCACGACGATGCCGGCAATGCCGTCACGGGGGGCGGCAAGCTGAGACTGAAGACGGCACGCAGACGATGTGAAAGGCGAAGCATCGTCGGCCACGATGCAGGGTTCGGCAAGCAAAAGACGGCGGGACGCCGCGGCTTTAACAAAGCGCTCACCACCACACGGGACACCTAGGACAACTCAAGATTGTGGTCGGTCCATGTATCTGCCGTTGATCGCCGCACTGATCATGCCCTGCGCCCTGATGGTCGCCGTGGCCTCTGTCGCCAGCCGCGGCGATCCCGACGATCGCTGGACCCGTTCGCCTCACCGGATCCGCCGGCTCCTGAGCTTTTAGGGCGACCTTGCGGCCTTCCGCCGACGCGACGCCGTCCGCTTAAGGTGTCCTGCCGCTCTCGACCGAACCGACGGCACGTTCACCACTTGTTAACCATTACAATCGAAAGTTGCGTCAGTAGATCGACGAGAACGGGTGCCGACGTGATTGGTCTTGCGCAATCCGAAGAACAGGCGGTCGAGCGCCTCACGCTCCGTCTTGTCGAGGACGCCTATTACGACCTCGCGGCGGTGGTACAGGGGGCGCAGCCGCAGGCGGCGGCCGCCTTGCTGGCCGTGATGGAGCAGCGCGTCACCGACGTCCTCACGGGGGTCTGCCGCACCCGCGCCGAAGGCGAACGCTCGGACGCCATCGCTCTGGCGGTCGGCGAGCGCGTCGCCGAGATCATGGACCAGGCGCATGGTCGCCGGTCGTCGGCGCGCGCTGCCTAGTGCATTTTCGAGCGAGACGGATGCCGGCTCGCGTGAAGACAATGCCATCTCACAACAAGATGAAGCATCGTCCGTGATCCAGTGATCACGGACGATGCTTCGGGAGATCGAACCATGACCGTCGACCGTAGCGCCACCTTCGAGAAGCGGGCGATCGAGGGCTTTCTCGGCGTCGCCCTGCAGGTCGCCCTGGTGCGGCTCGGAGAGCTGTCGGGAAGCCGCGCCGAAGAGGCACTGGACCATTTCGAGCATTCGCTCGTGCGCGCCCTGCGAACGTTGACCGGCCCGGAAGGGGCGAAACTGTCGACCCAGACCGCGGTCGAGGACACGATCGTCATCCTTCGCAAGACGATCGATGCCGCGAGCCGGAAGGTCGCCGAGGGTCAATCCGCGACGATGACGTCCCCGGCCATCGCAGCGTGACGCTGCCTTCGGGGGGAAGTCCAGCATCGCGCGGGTGCTTGGCTCGATATGCGCCAGAGCAGGCATCCGGACTTGCTGAAGACCGTCGATCGGACCTTGCCTGATCCGACGACCACCGCCGCGGAGACAGGCTTGTCGCTGCAGACGTCGGCTTGAGCTTGTCGTCAGTGCCGAGCGTCGTCGCCTCATGTAGATCTCACCCGCGATAGAGGGTTGCTATTCCGGCCATCTCTATGTGTCGTTGAGCCGACATTACGTTTGCCAACCACGGGTGTGGGTACCCGCGTGCTCGACATCGCCTACGGTGATTGCGATCTCGCCGACGACCGCGGCGGGTTCGGATGCTGGCCGGTCTACACCGAGATCGCCGCGCTCGACGGGGTGCCGGGAAGCGAGCCGTTCCTCAAGGCGGCGACGCCGCGAACCGACCCGGCCCATACCATGACGCGCTCGACCTTCATCGCGAGGAGCTACGCGGCCTCTGCCCGGCAGGCGCCGGAGAAACCGACGTCCCGCCCCGTCGACGCGTGGCTGTCCGATGGCGCGGTGTCCGCATTCCTTCGGGAGATCGCAGGCACATCGTCGTCGCGAGCCGGGCGTGAAAGGATGCATGCGTCCCGTGCGGCCGGACCGATGCGGCAGGCGGCGACCGCATGACGCGCGCGTGGGAAAAGCTCAAGTCGCTGTTCTCCGGAGCACGGCCGCAGCACCCTGTCGAGTACGCCGAGCTTCGAACACGGCACCCGCCGCGGACCGTCGCGGACCGCGTCGAGCCGACGACGGTGGCCGGGAAGCAGGCCGCGCCGACAGACGACGGCATGGCTCTGGTCTACGAGGCCGTCGAGCGGGAACTTCGCGCGGCCGGCCTCAGACCGTGATCCGTGGCGGCCGGCCCGGGGGCGGTCGAGCCGCCGGACGCCTCGGTCGAACGGGGCACGGGTCCGCCCCCGCGGATGCGGAGGCGGACCGTTCTTGGGAAGCCTTACGCGGCGTCGGCGTCGTCGGCATCGAGGATGCCGTCGAGGTCGCCCACCAGCGCGTCGAGCTGCTCGGACGACGAGCGGATCTTGAACCGCGTCCCGTCCTCAGCCTCAACCGCGATCTCGACATGGTCGCCGACCTTGGCCGCCAGCGCCTGCTTCAGGATGTACGTCGTCACGTCTGCCTTGTCGGCCATGCCAGCTCCTTCACGTTCGCCGCGGGCAACGCCGCACCGCTCGCTTCGTCGGTGCGGCAGAACCTCGCGGCACCGTGCATGGCGCACGGCCTCCACGGGGCCGGCACGCGATCCGCTCGGCCGTTCGTCACAAGGCCAAGCTATGACATTTCTGCAACCCAGGATTGATCGCAGCCGCGAAACTCAATCGCGCGCAATGCGTATTGGGATGTGCTCGGATCAGCAGCGACGCTGGTCGAGTCGTCTCCAACCTGAAAGCGAATGCCAGAATGACCCCCATCCATGCGCCGAAGCTCGCGACCAGCGGCGACCGATCGATCGGAAGCCGCATCGCGGCGTATCGGACCGCTCAAGGTCTGAGCCAGACCGCGCTCGGGCAGGCTCTCGGGGTCACGTTCCAGCAGGTCCAGAAATACGAGAAGGGACGCAACCGTGTCGGTGCCGCCCGGCTTCAGGCGATCGCGGATTTCCTGGGCGTCCCGGTCTCGACCTTCTTCGACGCTCCGGCAGAGATCGGCGATGGCCGCGAGTCGATTCAGCAACTGTTACAGGATTCCGAGGTGATGGACCTGATCAGGACGTTTGCCGGCATCTCCGACAAGGCGACGCGCCGAGGTGTCCTTGCCATCGTCAAATCCGCCGCAACCCTCGACGCCGAATTCACGAAGAGGGTTGATTCAGCGATCGTCGATTGAATGCGCGACCGATGGCGCCGCGCGCGAGGTCAGTCATTGACCGGGGCCGCCTGTGATGCCCTGAAGAGAAAGAGCGGGCTCGGGAGCGACTGAACGTATCGCGACATTATTGGTAAAATTGTTTTTTCGGGCTCCGAAAAGATAATTTGACGTCGTGATACCGATTTAATGCCGTATGCGCCGAATGCATAGCGAAGTGTTGCGATGGACAGATGAGTGCGTCCGGGGGCGGAATTATAAAAGAAGAACTGGCCTTCGCTCGCATTATGTTGCGTTGCAAAATGCACATATCGCAACGCACAAATTCTGTGGTTCAATCTCTCGGTCGGTCGGCTCTGCAAGCGACCCAACCGGAGATCCGTCATGCGCTTCACCCACGCCCTCGCCCTCATCGCGTTCGCCTCGGCATCCGTCTCCGCCGGCGCGGCGATGGCCGGCGACGCCCTGAACCTCACCCCGCCGCTCTACCGCGAGCAGGCCCGGACGTCTCAGCAGACGCGTTCCGTCAGCGATATGACCACGACGCCTCAGCCCGTGGCCGCCACGAAGCCGGTCGCGCCGCGCCGCGTCGTCGAGGTGGTCGCCGAGGCCGTGCCCGCTCGCTGAGTCCGCGCTCCCGTGGCGTCACGATCTGCGTTCGGCGGCCCGCCCGCCGGCGCAGCCGATACGGTCGCCGGCGGATCGCGATTGCGGATCGGTGAGACGAGGCGCGCCGCCGATGACCGCGACGCGCGTCGCGACATCCCCGAACGCCGCACGGACGGCGTCTCGATTTCGACCTGAACCACCCTGTCGTGCGCAGCCTGTCTCCTCGTGACGGAGGCCGCACGATGATCGAGACCGAATCATCGAGCCTTGGGCGATCGGATCTGCTGCAACGGCAGTCGGATGGGCGCGGCGTCGGCTCGACGACGAAATCGCCGATCGTCGCGCCGACCTTCACCTCGCGCATCGAGGCCACGCCGGAATCGAACCCACCACACGACGTCGGCTCGGGCGTCGACCGGGCGGGCGGTCGTCGATCCGCATCGCCTAAGGTACCGAGGACGATATCGAGACGGTGCCCGGCCAGTCGCGCTATCCCCGATGCATCATCGCGGACGAACGCACGGCCTTCGCATGGTCAGCCGAGAGGTGGCGCGCGTGTGTATCATCATCACATGTGCGAGGCATCACGGCCCTTCGCCTCGCTGGGCGATGTCGGGGATTCCTCGTTACCGCCGATCCCGCGACCATCAGGGCGGCGGAAGCAGGGTTCTTGAGATTCCGACGCGTCGGCACCCGGAAGTGTGCGACCAATTGAAGGCGCGAACGCGCGACGGACCGAACCGGGCGACCGGGGTCGGTGCCGCGTCCTCGGGAGCCGCCGACACCCCGGATGCGGCAGGCGAGGCGATCCCGACGCGGGATGCCGGGGCGAAATGTCCGTGCCGAGCACCGGACCGAAGCCGGTGGCACTTTGGAGCTTATCCAGCCTGCCGGAGTTGCCCTGGGCATTCTGCTTCCGACGGACGGCCTTCGGGCGCGTCGTCGCCCCCCGCAACAGGTTCGGAGACCATGATGGCACCGCCTGGAGAATTCGACATGAGCCGACGAGACGTGGTCGCCAGCGCGACCGCCGCCGCGGCCCTTTCCACCCTTCCCGCGGGCGCCCGCGCCGACGCTGCGTCCGGCGACCGCCCTGTCCTGGCGCGGGTGTGGTTCACGATCAACGGCCAGCGGCGCGAGCTCGAGCTCGACACCCGCACCAGCCTGCTCGATGCGGCGCGCGAGCATCTGCACCTGACCGGCTCGAAGAAGGGCTGCGACCACGGCCAGTGCGGCGCCTGCACGATGATCGTCGACGGGCGGCGCATCAACGCCTGCCTGACGCTCGCCGTGATGCACCAGGGCGCCGAGATCACCACCATCGAGGGGCTGGGCCAGCCCGACGACCTGCACCCGATGCAGGCCGCCTTCGTCCGCCACGACGGCTACCAGTGCGGCTACTGCACGCCCGGCCAGATCTGCTCGGGCGTGGCCGTGCTCGACGAGATCCGGGCCGGCATCCCCAGCCACGTCACCGCCGACCTCACCGCGCCGACCCGGGTCACCGAGGCCGAGATCCGCGAGCGCATGAGCGGCAACCTGTGCCGCTGCGGCGCCTATTCCAACATCGTCGAGGCGATGAGCGAGGTCGCCGGCCTCGAGACCGGCCGGAGGCCCGCATGAAGTCGTTCACCTACGAGCGCCCGAGCACGCCGGCCGAGGCCGCCGCCGCCGTGGCGCGCACGCCCAACGCCAAGTTCATCGCCGGCGGCACCAACCTGCTCGACCTGATGAAGCTGCAGATCGAGACCCCGACCCACCTCGTCGACGTCAACGGGCTCGGGCTCGACCGGATCGAGGCCACGCCGGAGGGCGGCCTGCGCATCGGCGCGCTGGTGCGCAACACCGACCTCGCCGCCGACGCCCGTGTCCGGAAGGATTACGGCGTGCTGTCGCGCGCGCTGCTGGCCGGCGCCTCGGGGCAGCTGCGCAACAAGGCGACCACCGCCGGCAACCTGCTGCAGCGCACCCGCTGCCCGTACTTCTACGACACCGCGCAGGCCTGCAACAAGCGCCGGCCGGGCTCCGGCTGCTCGGCGCTCGACGGGGTCAGCCGGCAGCTGGCGGTGATCGGCGGAAGCGACGCCTGCATCGCCACCCATCCCGGCGACATGGCGGTGGCGATGCGCGTGCTCGACGCCACCGTCGAGACCATCGACGCAAAGGGCGGTTCCCGGACGATCCCGATCGAGGAGTTCCACCGCCTGCCGGGCGACGCGCCCGAGCGCGACACCACGCTCGCGGCCGGCGCGCTGATCACGGCGGTGACGCTGCCGAAGCCGGTGGCGGGCACGCACCTCTACCGCAAGGTCCGCGACCGGGCGTCGTACGCCTACGCGCTGGTCTCGGTGGCGGCGATCCTGGGCAGGGACGGGTCCGGCCGCGTCGCCTTCGGCGGGGTGGCGCCGAAACCCTGGCGGGTGGAGGCGGCCGAGGCCGACCTGCCGCGGGGGGCCAAGGCGGTGACCGAGCAGGTCTTCGCCGGCGCCGCGCCGACGCACGCGAACGCCTACAAGCTGACGCTCGCCGAGCGGACCCTGTCCGCGGCGCTCAACCAAGCGAGGGCCTGAAGCCATGAAGTTCGATCAGCCCGCCGGCCAAAACCCGATCGACCAGCTCAAGGTCGTCGGAAAGCCGACCGACCGCATCGATGGCAAGTACAAGACCACCGGCACCGCGCCCTACGCCTACGAGCGCCACGACGTCGTGCCGAACCAGGCCTACGGCTACGTGCTCGGGTCCAGCATCGCCAAGGGCCGCATCCGCGCCATCGACACGGCGGCCGCCAAGGCGGCGCCCGGGGTCGTGGGCGTCGTGACGACCCTGGAGCATCCCCGGCTGGAGCGGGGCATGATGAACGCCGCCTACCTGTTCGGCGGCGACGAGATCCAGCACTACCACCAGGCCGTCGCGGTCGTCGTCGCCGAGACGTTCGAGCAGGCCCGCGCCGCGGCGTTTCTCGTGACGGTCGACTACGCGCCCGAGGCCGGCAAGTTCGATCTCGCGGCCGAGGCGAAGGGCGCGCCGCCCGTGCCCGGCGACAGCAGCGAGGGCAGCGGCGGCGACGGCGAGGAACGCGTCGGCGATTTCGAGGGAGCGTTCGCGCAGGCGCCGGTGACGCTCGACGAGCGCTACACCACCGCCGACGAGAGCCACGCGATGATGGAGCCGCACGCGACCATCGCCGCCTGGGACGGCGACAAGGTCACGCTCTGGACCTCGAACCAGATGATCGGCTGGGGCCATGGCAGCCTCGCCAAGATCCTCGGCGTGCCGAAGGAGAACGTCCGCCTCGATTCACCCTTCGTCGGCGGCGGCTTCGGCGGCAAGCTGTTCGTGCGGGCCGACGCGGTGCTCGCAGCCCTCGCCGCCAAGGCGTTCCAGCGCCCGGTGAAGGTGGCGCTGACCCGCCCGTTCATCGCCAACAACACCACGCATCGCCCGGCCACGATCCAGCGCGTGCGCATCGGCGCGACCAAGGACGGCACGATCACCGCCATCGCCCACGAGAGCACGTCGGGCAACCTGCCCGACGGCGATCCCGAGACGGCGGTGAGCCAGACCAAGCTGCTCTACGCCGGTGCCAATCGGCTCACCGCGATGAAGCTCGCTCATCTCGACCTGCCAGAGGGCAACGCCATGCGGGCGCCGGGCGAGGCGCCCGGCCTGATGGTCCTGGAGGTCGCCATGGACGAGATGGCGGAGAAGCTCGGGATCGACCCTGTGGAATTCCGCATCCGCAACGACACCCAGGTCGACCCGCAGGACCCGAAGCGCCCGTTCTCCCACCGCGACCTCGTCGGCTGCCTCAAGCTGGGGGCCGAAACCTTCGGCTGGTCCAAGCGCAATGCACGGCCGGGCCAGGTGCGGGACGGGCAGTGGCTCGTCGGCGTCGGTATGGCCGCGGCGTTCCGCAACAACATGGTCCTGAAGTCGGGCGCGCGGGTCAGGCTGGACGGAGCCGGCACCGTCACGGTCGAGACCGACATGACCGACATCGGCACCGGCAGCTACACCATCATCGCGCAGACCGCCGCCGAGATGATGGGCGTGACCCTCGACAAGGTGGCGGTCAGGCTCGGCGATTCCGCCTTCCCGGTCTCGTCGGGATCGGGCGGCCAGTTCGGCGGAAACTCGTCGACGGCTGGCGTCTACGCGGCGTGCGTCAAGCTTCGCGAGGCGGTGGCGCAGCGTCTCGGCATCAACTCCGACGACGCGGTCTTCGCCGACGGGCAGGTGCGGGCCGGCAACCGTGCGGTTCCGCTCGGCGAGGCCGCGAACCGGGGCGAGCTGACGGCCGAGGACACCATCGAGTTCGGCGACCTCTCCAAGAAGCAGCAGCAATCGACCTTCGGCGCCCATTTCGTCGAGGTCGGGGTCGATGCCGACACGGCGGAGATCCGGGTCCGGCGCATGCTCGCGGTGTGCGCGGCCGGGCGCATCCTCAACCCGAAATCGGCCCGCAGCCAGGTCATCGGCGGCATGACGATGGGCACCGGCTCGGCGCTGATGGAGGAACTGACGGTCGACACCAAGCGCGGCTTCTTCGCCAACCACGACCTCGCCGGCTACGAGGTGCCGGTGCACGCCGACATCCCGCATCAGGAGGTGATCTTCCTCGACGAGGTCGATCCGATGTCCTCGCCGATGAAGGCCAAGGGCGTCGGCGAGCTCGGGATCTGCGGCGTGGGCGCCGCGGTGGCGAATGCCGTCTACAACGCCACCGGCATCCGCGTGCGGGACTATCCGCTCACCCTGGACAAGTTCCTCGACCGCATGCCCGAGGCGGCCTGACGCGCGATCGCGCCATGCTCGACACTGGATACACCCCGGCGGCCTCCGCCGGGGTTCGGGGAATCGGTCGCATCCAAGCCGGCGCGCCGCCGCGCTAGCTCGACGGCATGGATCGCAGCTTTCCCATGACCCGTGCCGCCGGGCTCGACCGCCTGTCGGCCTTCCTCGCGGACGCCGCCGTCGACTATGCCGGTGCCCGCAACACCGACCGCGGACCGGACGCGCGGCCGACCACGTCGGCGCTCTCGCCCTACCTTCGGCGCCGCCTGATCACGGAAGCCGAGGTGGTGGCCGCCGCCCAGGCCGCGTTCGGCGACGGCGGCACCGAGAAGTTCGTCTCCGAGGTCTTCTGGCGGACCTACTTCAAGGGTCATCTCGAGACCCACCCGACCGCCTGGACCGACGCCCTCGCGCTGGCCACGGCGGATCGGGCGCGGCTCGCCGCGGAGCCCGGCCTGCGCCGGACCTACGAGGCCGCGATCGCGGGCCGGACCGGCATCGACGGTTTCGACGACTGGGCGCGGGACCTCGTCGAGACCGGCTGGCTGCACAATCACGCCCGGATGTGGTTCGCCTCGATCTGGATCTTCACCCTGCGCCTGCCCTGGGCGCTGGGTGCGGATTTCTTCATGCGTCATCTCGTCGACGGCGATCCGGCGAGCAACACGCTGTCCTGGCGCTGGGTGGCGGGGCTGCACACCCGGGGCAAGCACTACGTCGCGCGCGCCGAGAACATCCGGCGCTACACCGAGAACCGCTTCGATCCCGAAGGGCTCGACGAGTACCCGGACGCCCTCGACGAGGCGATGCCACCGCGCGAGGTCCCTCTGCCGGCTGCCGCCATGCCGCCGACCGGCGACGTCGCGCTGCTGCTGCATCTCGACGACCTGCACCCGGAGAGTCTTCCGCTCGGGGAGGCGCGCATCGTGCGGATCGGTGGCATGCTCGCTCATGCCGAGGGGGCGTCCGAGCGCGTCCGGTCGGCGGATCACGCCGCGATGCAGGACGCGCTGGACCGGGCGACCGCCCATTTCGGCTGCGAGGCGGGACCGGCCGACACCGGCTGGTCGGCCGGGCTACCCGTCGTCACGGCCTGGGCGCCCGTCGGCCCGTCGGCGGCGATGCTGCCCGAGGCGGTCGTGCGCGTGCGGCGCCCCTGGGACGAGGCGGCGTGGCCGCTCTCCAACCGCGGATATTCCCGGCTGCGCTCCGCGATCCCGCGCCTGACCGCAGCGTGACGGTCCGGCGCGCTCATGCAGGGCCGGCCTGACTGGTGCCGCGACGACCCGACCTGCGCCGAAGCCGGCATTTCCCCGCATCGGCTCTGGCCCGGACCCCGGCTTTCAGCGTAGCCGGAACGCCATGTTCCATCTGATCTTCAGCCTGCCCTGCCTGTACGTCGTGACCCGGGTGCTCTGGCCGCTGCCGGGCCCGCCTGCCGCGAAGGCCGGAATCGCCGTGCTGCTGCTCGTCGCCTCCCAGTATCACCTGTGGTGCCGCCTCTCCTCCGGCTCGGTGTTCGCGCCCGAGTTTCCGCGGTGGCTGGTGGTTCTGTTCAACTGGGCCTTCGGCGCCATCCTGCTGCTGGCGGTGATGCAGCTCGCGCTCGACGTGATCGCGCTGGTCTCGCTGCCCCTGGGCGGCTGGGCGATTCCGACCGGATGGCGCTACGGGGCCGCGACGGCGGCGATGCTCCTGTCGGCGCTCGGCGTCCAGCAGGCCGTGCGCGTGCCGGCGCTCAAGGACGTCGACATCGCGATCGAGAACCTGCCGGACGCCTTCGAGGGCTACACGATCCTGCAGCTCACCGACCTGCACATCAGCCGGCTCTTCCCGGCATCCTGGACCCGGGAGGTCGTCGCGCGGTCCAACCGGCTCGGCGTGGACCTCATCGTCATCACCGGCGACCTGATCGACGGCGCCCCGGCTTCGCGGCGCGCCGACGTCGAGCCCCTGGGCCGGCTCGGTGCACCGGACGGCGTCTGGTTCGTGCCCGGCAACCACGAATACTTCTTCGACTACCCGGCTTGGATGCGGCGGTACTCGGAACTCGGCCTGACGGCGCTCGCGAACCGGCATACGGTGCTGAGGCGGGGCGACGCCGCCCTGGTGCTCGCCGGCGTGACCGATCGGTCGGCGCCGCATACGGGACACCCCGGTCCGGACCTCGACGCCGCGCTCGCAGGGGCACCGCGGGACGCACCCGTCCTCCTGCTCGATCATCAGCCGAAGGGGGCGCGGGCAGCGGCCGCGCACGGCGTCGCGCTGCAGCTGTCGGGACATACCCATGGCGGGACGATGCGCGGGTTCGACCGCCTGTTCGCCCGCGCCAACGAGGGCTTCGTCTCGGGCCGCTACCGGGTCGGCGGCATGACGCTCTACGTCAACAACGGCACGGCGTTGTGGCCGGGCTTCGCCGTCAGGCTCGGCCGACCTTCCGAGCTGACGCGCATCACGCTGCGCCGCGCCGACGCGTCCATCGATCCCGCTCGGCCCCTGGCGCCGGGATAGGCGAACGTCGGATCACCCCCATCGACGATCATCCTCGGGATGCACCCAGCAGCCGGCTTGGATCGTCGCCCGATCACGCGGCCGATCTATCGGCCGGCCGTCGGGTCCTCGCGAAGCGCTCGTCTGGATAGAGTGGAGATTACTCACGACCTACCGAACGCCCCGAGACTCGGCGATGTCGAACCCGGATCGAACTACAGTCGTCGTTCCCGGACGCTCGGACGGGCTCCACCGTTCACTCAGCATTTACTACGGAACCGGGATTATGCAACCAATGGTTGCAGATCGGGTTGCATCGAAAACCTGGAGGTTTTCATGTCCGCATCCCCCCTTTCCGTGCTCGGCTCGTCCACCCGCTCGCTCGAATGGCTCGCCGGCCCCGGCGCGTTGCTGTCCTCGACCGCCCTGTCGACGGGCCAGCTCGGAAGCCTCGGCCCGATCGCCTCGTTGACCGAGGGCGCGGTCGACGGCGGCTCGACGGAGACCGGAGCCTCGCTGCTTCCCGACGCGATCGAGGCCACCGCCAACCAGGTCGTCCTCCAGACGCACGCCCAGATCGAGGAGGTCGGCCACGAGGTCGCTCCGGCGAACGGACCGCTCCACGGCCTGACCAACCTCGGCGAGACCCTCGGGCTCGGCCATCTCGGGGAGACCGGAAACCTTCTGACCGATCTCGGCGGCGTCGCCGCGAACCCGACCGGCACCGAGGCGGTCGGTCCGCTGCTGACCGATGCCGGCGGCGTCGCCGCCGCCGCCGGAACGCTGGCGGAGACGGTCGGCGCGGTGCCGGCATCCGGCAACGGCCTCGTCGGCAGCGGCAGCATCCTCGGCCCCGCGACCAACATCCTGAACCAGGCCGTCCTCGACGTGCACGCCACGCTCGAGACCGTCGGCCACCAGATCCCGGTTCTCAATGGGCCGATCCACGCCGTCACCGGCCTCGGCGAAACCCTCGGGCTCGGCCATCTCGACACCGCGGGCAACCTGCTGACCGACGTCACCACCCTGCCCGGTTCCCTCCTCGGCGGCGGCGGCCTCCAATCCGCCACGCCGGTCCTCGGCGATCTCGGCCACGTTCTCGGGTCGGTCGATACGCTGGTCGGCTCGCTGACCGGTGCGGCGAGCGCCGGCGGCCTGCTGTCCGGGGACGGGCTGCTCGCGCCGGTAACGAACCTCGCCAACGGCGCGGTCCTCAACATTCACGCGACGCTGGAGAACATCGGCCACGAGATCCCGCTCCTGAACGATGCGCTGCACGGCCTGACCAACCTCGGCGAGACGATCGGCCTCGGCCATCTCGGCGAGAGCGGAAACCTCGTGACCGACGTCGTTGCCCTGCCCGGCAATCTCCTCGGCGGCGAGGGCCTGGCGGCGCTGTCGCCGATCCTCGGCGATGTCGGCGCGGTGACGAACGCGGCCGGAGGTCTTCTCGGCGGCGTCACCGGTCTCGTGGGCGGACTGGGCGGCCTGACCGGCGGCGGCACGAGCGCCACGGGCACGCTTCTCGGCGCCGGCGCTCCGCTGCAGCCGGTGGGCGACCTCGCCAACGGGGTCATCGACGGCATCCATGCCGGCCTCGAGCAGATCGGCCACGACGTGCCGATCCTCAACGACACGCTGCATTCGGTGATCGGGCTCGGAAATACCGTCGGGCTGGGCGAGCTCGGCGACACCAGCAACCTCCTGACGGAAACGGTCAACCTGCCGGGCGCGATCCTGAGCGGAAACGCACCGGCGGCGATCGGGCAGATCGTCGGCGATGTCGGGCACGTGGTCGACGCCGCGGGCGGTGTCGTCGGCTCCGCCACCGGGATCCTCGGCGGCCTCGATGGTCTCGGTGCCGGAGGGATCGCGACCGGCACGCCCGTCGACGGGCTCCTGACTCCCGTCACGTCGGTCGTCGGCGGGCTGACCGGCGGCGCCGGCACCGGCGCCACGGGTGCGCTCCTCGGCGCCGGCGCTCCGCTGCAGCCGGTGGGCGACCTCGCCAACGGGGTCATCGACGGCATCCATGCCGGCCTCGAGCAGATCGGCCACGACGTGCCGGTCCTGAACGATCCCGTCCATTCGGTGATCGGGCTCGGCAACACCGTCGGGCTGGGCGAGCTCGGCGACACCAGCAACCTGCTGACGGACGTCGCCAACCTGCCGGGTGCCGTTCTGACCGGCAGCGGACCGGCGGCGGTCGGGCAGGTCGCGGGCGATCTCGGGCACGTCGCGGACGCCGCGAGCGGCGTCCTCGGCTCCGTGACGGGGGCCCTCGGCGGTGTCGGCGGGGCCGGCGCGGGGACGCCGCTCGACGGCGTTCTCTCGCCGGTGACCGGCATCCTGGGCGGCGCCGGCGGCGCATCCAATCCCGTCGGCGGCCTCCTCGGCGGTCTCACCGGCGGTGCGGCGGACGATGCCGGGACCCATCCCCTGATCGACGTGGCGGCCGGCCCGGCGACGCCGACGCCGGCGGCGAATCTCGCGGTGCTGACCCCGAGCGCGGACCCGGCCCACACCGTCCAGGCGAGCGCGATCGCGGTGCCGGCCGATCAGCCCGGCCTGCTCCATGCCGGCCTGCTCTCGGGCGACGGCATCGTCTTCCCGCAGGCCGGCGGCGGGGGCGGAGACGCGCTCGTCGGCCACCTCCTCGACGTCGCCCCCACGGCGACCGCATCGGCGGATGCGGGAGCCTCGCACGGGCTGCCCCTCGATCTCGGGATCGCGGCGATCGATCTCGGCGGCCACGTCGACGCCGCGCATGTCGACCCGACGCCGCACACCGCGACGACCGGGATCCACCTCCTCGGCCTCTGACCCATCCGAGCCCTCGCCGCCCGACGCGGCGGGGGCTTCCTCTTCCGCCGACTTGCCCTGCCGAATCGTCTCTGCCTGATCCTGCAAGCCGGGGAACCGTCTCGTGATCGACGAACGTGTGCTGCGTATCGCCAAGCGCCGGGAGTTCTGGGCTGCCGCCAGAGCCGGGCGCGCCTCGCTGGCGACCGTGATGATCGTCAGCGGCCTCATCAACCTGCTGATGCTGACCGCGCCGATCTTCATGCTGCAGGTCTACGACCGGGTGCTGCCGAGCCGCAGCATCGCGACCTTGGTCGGGCTGGCCGGCATCGCGCTGATGCTGTTCCTGATCCAGAGCGTGCTGGAGGTGTTCCGCGCCCGGATCCTGTCGCGGTTCGGGCGCCTCGTCGACGAGCGCCTCGGCGCGCGGATCTTCCGGACCCTGCTGGTTCGCGGGTCGGAGACGCCGCGGGGCGACGACGGCCCGCAGGCGCTGCGCGACCTCGACACGGTGCGCGGCTTCCTGTCGAGCATGGCGTTCACCGCCTTCTTCGACCTGCCGTGGGTGCCGCTCTACATCGCGGTCTGCTTCCTGTTCCATCCCTGGCTCGGCACCGCGATCGCCGGCGGCGCGGTGGTCCTGTGCCTGCTGACGATCCTGACCGACTGGGCCTCGGCCGGCCCGACCCGCGAGGGCGTCCGGGTGGCCGGCGAGCGACGCGCCTTCACCGACATGGCGCACCGCACGGCGCCGCTGCTCTCGGCGCTCGGCATGCGCGCGCGGATCGCGACCCTGTGGCAGGCCCGGGCGCGCCGGAACCTCGACGTGGCGACCGACGGCAACGACCTCGCCATCGGCTTCGGCGCGACGGCGCGCCTGATGCGCACCGTGCTGCAATCGGGCATCCTCGGCCTCGGCGCCTACCTCGTGGTGCGCGAGGAAGCGACCGCCGGCGTAATGCTGGCCGCGACCATCCTCTCGGCCCGGGCGCTGGCGCCGGTCGATCTCGCCATCGCGAACTGGAAGTCGTTCTCGGCGTCGCGCCAGGCCTGGACCCGGATCGTCGCCTTCCTGCCGCCGCGGGAGCCGGCCGCCCTCACGCCGCTGCCGGCGCCGCGGGAGAGCGTGCGCGTCACCGCCCTGTCGATCGCCGTGCCGGGCACCGACACGCTGGTGCTGCACGACGTCAACGTGGCGCTCGCCCCCGGAAGCGCGCTCGGCGTGATCGGCCCGAGCGGATCGGGCAAGTCCACCTTCGCCCGCGCCCTCGTCGGCCTGGCGCGGCCGAGCCGCGGCGTGATCCGCCTCGACGGCGCCGCCATCGACCAGTGGGACCCCGACGCCCTCGGCCGTTCGATCGGCTACCTGCCGCAGGACATCGAGATGTTCGACGGCACCATCGCCGAGAACATCACCCGGTTCGATCCCGAGCCGGACCCGGAGGCGCTGCTCTCCGCCGCGAAGGCGGCCGGCGTCCACGAGGTCGTACTGCGCCTGCCCGGCGGCTACGATGCCCGCGTCGGCGCCGGCGGCCTCGGCCTCTCGGGCGGCCAGCGCCAGCGGATCGCCCTGGCGCGCGCGCTCTACGGCGACCCGTTCCTAGTCGTCCTCGACGAGCCGAACTCCAACCTCGACGTCGAGGGCGACCGGGCCCTGTCGGCCGCCGTCCAGGCGGTACGCGCCCGCGGCGGCATCGCCGTGGTGATCGCCCACCGCCCGAGCGCGCTGACCGCGGTCGACCGCATCCTCGTCCTCGGCGACGGCCGCGTGCAGCTGCACGGCCCCCGCGACGACGTCCTGGCGCAGCTGAGCGCGCTCACCCGGCAGACACCGACGAGGGTCGCATGACGAAGGCCGACACGCCGAACCGGCCCGAGCCGGATCCGACGCGCGACACCCGGCGCTCCCTGCGCCGGCACATCGCCGGCGTCGCCACGATCATCGCGGTCGCGACCGGCGCCGGCGCCTGGACCGCGGCGACGGAGCTGTCCGGCGCGATCATCGCCACGGGCTCGCTCGTGGTGGAGAGCAACATCAAGAAGGTGCAGCACCCGACCGGCGGCGTGGTCGCCGAGCTGCCGATCGAGGAGGGCGCGCGCGTCCAGGCCGGCGACCTGCTGATCCGCCTCGACGCCACGACGGCGCGGGCCACCTACGACAGCGTCACCAAGAGCCTGTGGGAGATCGCCGCCCGCAACGCCCGCCTGGAAGCCGAGCGCGACGGCCGCGACGAGGTCGCGTTCCCCAAGGGCCTCGCCGAAGCCGGACCCGAGGTCGCCCGCATCGTCGAGGGCGAGCGCAGGCTGTTCCACTTCCGCCGCGACGCCCGCGAGGGGCAGAAGGCGCAGCTGCGCGAGCGGATCGGGCAGCTCAAGGAGGAGATCAAGGGGCTTGTCGAGCAGTCGGTCGCCAAGGAGCAGGAGACCGCGATCATCGGGCGCGAGTACGAGGGCGTCGAAGGCCTTTGGAAGAAGAATCTCATCCAGCTGACGCGCCTGACCAGCCTCGAGCGCGACATCTCCCGGCTGAAGGGCGAGCGCGGCGTGCTGGTCGCCAACATCGCGCAGACCAAGGGCAAGGTCTCCGAGACCGAGCTTCAGATCATCCAGCTCGAGCAGAACCTGCGCAGCGACGTCGCCAAGGAGCTGGCGGAGAACCGCGCCAAGGCCGCGACCCTGACCGAGCAGAAGATCACCGCCCTCGACCAATTGCAGCGCATCGACATCCGCTCGCCGCAGACCGGCTACGTGCACGAACTGTCGGTCCACACCCGCGGCGGCGTAATCGCGCCGGGCGAGCCGATCATGCTGATCGTTCCGACGGCCGATTCCCTGGTGGTTGAGGTGCGCGTCGCCCCCCAGGACATCGACCGGCTCCAGACCGGCCAGGCCGCGGGCCTGCGCTTCCCGAGCTTCGACCAGCGCACCACGCCGGAGCTGAACGGACGCGTGACCCGGATCGCCGCCGACGTGAGCGAGGACAAGCGTACCGGCAGCTTCTACTATCTCGTGCGCCTCGGGGTGACGAAGGACGAGCTCGGCCGGCTGGACGGCGCCAAGCTGATGCCCGGCATGCCGGTGGAAGCGTTCATCCGCACCGCAGACCGCACCGTGCTCTCCTACCTGACCAAGCCCCTCGTCGATCAGGCACGCCGCGCGTTCCGCGAGAAGTAGGCGACCGGTCCCCCGTCGCGGACGGCAGGCTCGCCGATGCGGCCTGCCGCCGCCCGGTCGATCACGCCTGGGTCGCGGTGCCGACCCGGTCGAGGTCCGCCAGCGCGTCGTCCGGCAGGTGGAGCGCGGCGGCGGCGAGGTTCTCGCGCAGGTGCGCCAGCGACGCGGTCCCCGGGATCAGCAGGATGTTGGGCGACCGGCGCAGCAGCCAAGCGAGCGCCACCTGCAGCGACGTGGCATCGAGCCGTTCGGCCACCGCGGACAGGCCCGCGGATTGCAGCGGGCTGAAACCGCCGAGCGGGAAGAACGGCACGTAGGCGATGCCGTCCCGTGCCAGCGCGTCGACGAGCGCGTCGTCGCCGCGATGGGCGAGGTTGTAGTGGTTCTGCACGCACGCGATCTCGCAGATCCGGCGTCCCTCGGCGACCTGGGTCGGCGTCACGTTGGACAGGCCGATGTGCTGGATCAGCCCTTGCCGCTGGAGCTCGGCCAGCGCCGTCAACGGCGCCTCGATCGACCCTTCGGCCGGCCCGTGCCCGTCGCCGAGCATGGCCCGGAAGTTCACCACCGCCAGCCGGTCGAGCCCGAGATGGCGCAGGTTGTCGTGGACGGCCGCCGCGAGGTCGGCGTCGGACGCGGCCGGGTTCCACGACGCATCGGAACCGCGCCGCGCGCCCACCTTGGTGACGATCGTGAGGTCGTGCGGATACAGGCCGAGCGCGTCCCGGATCAGCTGGTTGGTGACGTGGGGTCCGTAGAAGTCGCTGGTGTCGATGTGGTCGACGCCGCTCGCGACCGCCTCGCGCAGCACGGCGAGCGCCGCGTCGCGATCCTTGGGCGGTCCGAAGACGCCCGGCCCGGCGAGTTGCATCGCGCCGTACCCGAGGCGCTTCACGGAACGGTGGCCGATCCGAAACGTCCCGGCCTGATCGATGAAGGACATGGTGCTTCTCCTGTGACCCGACCTAACTGGACGTTGCGACCGTGCGCGAGAATGGGGCACAATCCGCACAAGTTGTGCGGATGGGCGAACGATGAAGGCCGATCTCGGAGATCTTGACGCGTTCCTCGTCGTCGCGCGCGGGCAGGGTTTTCGCGAGGGCGCACGCATGAGCGGCGCCAGCGCGTCGAGCTTGAGCGAGGCGGTTCGGCGGCTCGAGGACAGGCTCGGCGTCCGCCTCCTCAACCGCACGACCCGCAGCGTGGTGCCGACGGAAGCCGGGGAACGGCTGCTGGAGCGGCTCGGCCCGGCCTTCGCAGAGGTCGAGGCGGCGCTCGACTTGGTGAACGGCTTCCGCGACCGGCCGGCCGGGACGCTTCGGCTCAACGTGCCGGTCAGCGCCGCGCGCCTCGTGCTGCCCGCGATCGTTCCGGGTTTCCTCGCCGCCTATCCCGAGATCCGTCTCGAGGTCCTGGCCGAGGACGGCTTCGTCGACGTGCTCGCCGCCGGATGCGACGCGGGCATCCGCTACGACGAGCGCCTGGAGCAGGACATGATCGCGGTTCCGATCGGGCCGCGCGTGCAGCGCTTCGCGACCGCTGCGGCGCCGGCCTACCTCGCGCGTCACGGCCGGCCCGAGCATCCGCGCGACCTCCTCGGCCATGCCTGCCTGCGCGGCCGCTTCCCGAGCGGGGTCGAGATGGCCTGGGAGTTCGAGCGCGACGGCGAGACCGTGAAGGTCGATCCGGCAGGGCCGCTGCTCGTGCGCGTCGGGGCCGCGACCGACCTCGCCGTCGAGGCGGCGATCGCGGGGACCGGCGTCATCACCCTGTTCGAGGACTGGTTGAGGCCGCACTTGGCCAGCGGGGCATTGGAACCGGTCCTCGAAGCGTGGTGGCCGCGCTTCTCGGGGCCCTACCTGTACTACCCGGGCCGGCGACTCGTGCCGGCCCCGCTGCGCGCCTTCGTCGACTTCATCCGGCACCCGAAGATCGCTTGATCGCGGGCGCGGCCGCGCGGCGAGCGGAAGGGGCGCACGGCGCGCCGGCACGACGCGAGCGCACCCCGCCGAGCACCCGAGGCCCGCCGCCGATCGAGCCTGGGGACCGCCTGTCCCGCTGGAGCGTGGCCGCTTGCGTGCGAGCCGGGCGGCTGCGTATACCAGATACAAGCCGCGCGCCCGTCCGGCGCAAAAACAAGAACCGAACGCTCAGGGATGAAACCATGCCGCGCAGAATATTGATCCTGGGGGCATCATACGGCTCGCTGCTTTCGACGAAGCTGCTGATGGCCGGGCATGATGTGACCTTGGTCTGCCGTCGGAAAACCGCGGACCTGATCAACAGCCAGGGCACCGAAGTCCGCATCAAGCTGCGCGACGAGGCCACGCACCGGTCGTTTCATTCCCGTGACCTGCCGGGCAAGGTCGACGCGATGCCGCCCGAGGACGTCGACGTCTCGCGCTACGATCTCGTCGGCCTGGCGATGCAGGAGCCGCAGTACAACAACCACACGATCCGCGTGCTGATGATCAAGATCGCGGCGGCCAGGCTGCCGTGCCTGTCGATCATGAACATGCCGCCGCTGCCGTATCTCGATCGGATCCCGGCGCTCGCGAAGATGGACCTGCGCGAGGCCTACACGAATGCCGGCGTCTGGGACCGCTTCGAGCCGGGCCTGATGTCGTTGTGCTCGCCCGATCCGCAGGCGTTCCGCCCGCCCGACGAGGGCGCCAACGTCCTGCATGTCGGGTTGCCGACGAACTTCAAGGCGGCGACCTTCGCCGATCCCGCGCACAACGCGCTGCTCCGCGAGCTCGAGGCGGACATCGACGCGGTGCGCGTTGAGGGCCAGGACGTTCCGGTCAAGCTCAAGGTGTTCGACTCGTTGTTCGTGCCCCTGGCGAAGTGGTCGATGCTGCTCACCGGCAACTACCGCTGCATCACGCCCCAGGCGCCGCGCTCGATCCGCGACGCGGTGCACGGCGACCTCCCCCTGTCCCGCACGATCTACGAGCACGTCGACGCGGTGGCCCGACGGCTCGGTGCCGACCCGAGCGATCAGGTCCCGTTCGAGAAGTACGCCAAGGCGGCCGAGGGCCTGCTGAAGCCCTCGTCGGCCGCCCGGGCGGTCGAGAGCGGCGCGCCCTACATCGAGCGTGTCGACCTGCTGCTGAAGCTGATCTCGCACCAGCTCGACATGCCCGATGCCGAGATCGACCGAACGGTCGAGATCGTGGACCGGAAGCTCGACGAGCGCATCATCCCGGGCTGAGCAGCCCGGTCCGGCCCGTCTCACCGAAGCGCGGCCGGACCTCGCTCGCCCGTCGGGATCATGTACTCCTCGACGGGATCCGACGGCTTGTGGAGCCCCCCTGCGACGCCGAGCCTGGACGCGGCTCGGGGCGCGTGCTTCAGGCTTGGCCCGTTGCCGGAGCGTCCGGGCGCGATCAGGATCGCAGCACGGGGTCCGCCGGTCGGATCGATCGGATCACGGGAGCGGCGCGGACCATGTCGGAGGGATCGCCGACCCCGTTCATCTTGAACCGCCTCGACCTCAAGACGCTGCGGCTGTTCGCGGCGATCTGCGAGGAGGGCACGCTCAACGGCGCGGCGCGCCGGGCCGCGATCGCCCCCTCCGCCGTGAGCAAGCGGCTCGCCGAGCTGGAGCGCGCGCTCTGCTGCGAGCTGCTCATCCGCGAGCCACGGGGCATGCGGCCGACGCCCGCCGGGGAGACGCTGCTGCACCACACCCGCCGGATGCTGGGGTCCGCCGAGCAGATCGCGCTGGAGCTCGCGGAGCACGCCAGCGGGCTCCGCGGCTTCGTCCGCGTGCTCGCGAACCTCTCGGCGATCGTGCAGTTCCTGCCCGAGGACCTGCAGGCGTTCCTGGCGGCGCAGGCCCGCATCGGGATCGATTTGGAGGAACGGCCGAGCGGCGGCGTGGTGGCCGGCCTGGAGGAAGGAGCGGCCGATCTCGGCATCTGCGCCGGCAGCACCGATCCGCGCTCCCTCGTCGCCCACCCCTATCGGAGCGACCGCCTCGTGCTCGTCGTGCCCGCCGGCCACCCGCTCGCCGGCCGCGACGCGGTCGCGTTCGCCGACACCCTCGACCACGACCATGTCGGCATGCACCGCGAGAGCTCGATCTACGGCACGCTCCGCGACGAGGCCCGACGCCTCGGGCGGCCGCTGCGCCTGCGCGTCCACGTGCCGAGCTTCGACGCGATCTGCCGCATGGCGCAGGCCGGGATGGGGCTCGGCGTGGTGCCCGAGCGGGTGCACGCCCTGCTCGGCCCGCAGATGAACGTCGTCGCCGTGCCGCTCACCGACCCGTGGGCGCGGCGGACGCTCAGCCTCGTCGTCCGCCCGGGCACGCAATCGCCGGCGGCGGCCGTCCTGTTCGATCACCTGCGCCGGGCAGGCGGGGATTGAGAGGGGCGCCTGCGTTCGCCTTCGGAGAACGCGGGGTGATGCATCGCGTTTGGACAGCGTGCACCCGATCCAATACCGATCGACCCAAAGACAATGGAGGGAACGGCCATGCCAGGCACCGGCGAAGCATCGCCCAAGGGTCCGCTCGACGGGATCCGGGTCCTCGAGCTCGGCCAGCTGATCGCGGCACCGTTCGCCACCAAGATCCTGGCCGAGTTCGGCGCCGAGGTGATCAAGGTCGAGTCGCCGGGGGACGGCGATCCCCTGCGCAAGTGGCGCAAGCTGCACGAGGGAACCTCGCTCTGGTGGTACCTGCAGTCTCGCAACAAGAAGTCGATCGCGATCAACCTGAAGGCGCCCGATGGGCTGGCGGTGGTCAAGGACCTCGTGCGGAGCGCCGACGTGGTGGTCGAGAACTTCCGGCCCGGCGGCCTGGAGAAGCTCGGCCTCGGCTGGGACGTGCTCTCGGAGCTGAACCCCAAGCTCGTGATGGTGCGCATCTCCGGCTACGGCCAGACCGGGCCGTATCGCGACCGGCCGGGCTTCGGCGCGATCGGCGAGTCGATGGGCGGCATCCGCTTCACCACCGGCAGCCCGGACAGCCCGCCCGCCCGCGTCGGCGTCAGCATCGGCGACACCCTGGCCTCGCTCCACGGGGTGATCGGCGCGCTGATGGCGCTGCTCCACGTCAAGACCGCCGGCGGCCAGGGCCAGGTCATCGACGTCTCCCTCGTGGAGAGCGTGTTCAACGTGATGGAGAGCCTGGTCCCGGAATACGACCTGCTCGGCGAGGTCCGCACCCGCACCGGCGGGGCGCTGCCCGGCATAACGCCCTCGAACACCTACCCGACGAAGGACGACGGCTTCGTCGTCATCGCCGGCAACTCGGACCCGATCTACCGCCGCCTGATGACCGTCGTCGGCCGGCCCGACCTCGCCGACGACCCGGCGCTGCGCAGCAACGACGGCCGCTCGCGGGTGGCCGGCATGATCGACGGCGTGATCGCGGACTGGACCCGGGCGCACACCGTGGACGAAGCGCTCGCAGCGCTCGCGGCGGCCGACGTGCCGGCGGGACGGATCTACTCGGTGGCCGACATCGTCGCCGACCCGCACTACCGCGCCCGCGACATGATCCTCGACGCGGAGCTGCCCGGCGGCACCCGGGTGAAGATGCCCGGCATCGTGCCCAAGCTGTCCGGCACCCCCGGGGCGGTGCGCTGGCAGGGACCGGCGCTCGGTGCCCACACCGATTCCGTGCTCGCCGACCTCGGCCGCGACGCCGAGACCATCGAGCGCCTGCGCCGCGAGGGAGCCGTGCAATGACCGAAACCGCCATGCTGATCCAGGAGGTCGCCACCCGCGACGGGTTCCAGATCGAGCCGCGCTACGTCGAGACCGCCGAGAAGATCCGGCTGATCGACGCGCTCTCGGCCGCTGGCTTCTCGCGGATCGAGGTCTCGTCCTTCGTCTCGCCGAAGGCCGTGCCGGCACTGCGCGACGCGGCCGAGGTCTTCGCCGGGATCGCCCGGCGGCCCGGCACCGTCTACGTCGCCCTGGTGCCCAACCCGAAAGGCGCCGAGCGGGCGCTCGCGGCCGGCGTCGGCGAGGTCAACCTCGTCGCCTCGGTGAGCGAGACCCACAACCGCGCCAACATGGGCATGAGCCCGGAGGCCTCGATCGAGGGGTTCGGCCGGATCATGGAGACAGTGAAGGGTACACCCGTGTCGACGAACGCCACGGTGGCCACCGCCTTCGGCTGCCCCTTCGAGGGCGACCAGCCGGCCGACAAGGTGATGGCGCAGGTCGAGCGATACCTCGCGCTCGGCATCGCCGGCGTGACGCTCGCCGACACGACCGGCATGGCCAACCCGCGCCAGGTGGAGCGCCTGGTCGCCCGCGCGCTGGCGATCGTGCCGGCCGAGCGGCTGACCCTGCACTTCCACAACACCCGCGGGCTCGGGCTCGCCAACGTGCTCGCGGCCTACGGCGCCGGCGCGCGCCGGTTCGATGCGGCGCTCGGGGGCTTGGGCGGCTGCCCGTTCGCGCCGGGCGCCACGGGCAACATCTGCACCGAGGACCTCGTCAGCATGGCCCACGAGATGGGGATCGAGACCGGCCTCGACCTCGAGGCCCTGCTCGGCCTCTCCCGCGACCTGCCGCGCCTCGTCGGCCACGACGTGCCGGGCCAGGTCGCCAAGGCCGGGCGCCCCTGCGATCTGCACCCGGTCCCGCAAGCGGCATGAGCCGCCCCGTCCCTCATTCGGCGTAAGCCGTCCCGTCGATCGGGCGGCCTGAGCCGCCGACCGAACCGATCCGCGTCGGAAGCCCCTCGGAGAAGGCGGCTCCGCCGTGCTCGCGCGCATCCTGCCCGACGGTCGTCCGCGACCGGCCGGCGGGGGCGCCCGCCGCCCCGTTCCAGGAGGAAACCATGACCGCCGCCACGACCGGCCCGCTCGCGGGTCTCGACGCCATCACGGAGAGCAGCGTGGTCCGCAAGGCCGCTTGGCGGCTGATGCCGCTGATCATGGTCTGCTACATGTTCGCGTTCTTCGACCGGATCAACATCAGCTTCGCCAAGTTCCAGCTCCAGAGCGACCTCGGCTTCAGCAACGTCGCCTACGGGCTCGGGGCGAGCATGTTCGTCGTCGGCTACGTGATCTTCGAGGTCCCCTCGAACCTGTTGCTGTACAAGGTCGGCGCGCGGCGCTGGATCGCCCGGATCATGATCTCCTGGGGCATCGCCACCGCCCTGATGGTCTTCATCAGCACCGAGTGGCACTTCTACCTGCTGCGCTTCATCATCGGCGCGATGGAGGCCGGCTTCGCACCGGGCATCCTGTACTACTTGACGCTGTGGTTCCCAGCCTCGTTCCGCGGCCGCGTGACCTCGTTCATGTTCGTCGCCTCGGCCTTCTCCGGGATCTTCGGGGCGCCGGTGGCGGGGCTGATCCTCGGCGGCCTCAACGGCACGGCGGGGCTCGCCGGCTGGCAATGGCTGTTCCTGGCCGGCGGCCTGCCCTGCCTGGTGCTGGGCGTGCTGGTGTTCCTGCGTCTCGACGATCGGATCGCCGACGCGCGCTGGCTGACGCAGCCGGAGAAGGACCTGCTCGCCTCGAAGATCGCGCACCACAACCGCGACATCGGCGACCACTCGCTCTGGGGCGCGATCAGGCAGCCGGGCTTCCTTCTCATCGCCCTGGTCTACTTCCTGCTGCAGGTCGGCTCGTACGGCCTGAACTTCTGGGGGCCGGACCTGATCAAGACCGCCACCGGCGGCACCGCGGCCTCGGTCGGCTTCCTCACCGCGATCCCCTACATCTGCGGCGCGATCAGCATGGTCGTGATCGGGCGCCTGTCCGACGCCTCCGGCGACCGGCCGAAATTCGTCGCCGGCCTCGCGGTGGCGGCGGCCATCGGCTTCTTCGCCGCCGGGCTGTTCGACAAGCAGATCGTGCCGCTGATGATCGCCCTAGCGCTGGTCGGCGCCGGCATCGTCGCCTCGATCCCGACCTTCTGGACGCTGCCGGCCAAGCTCGTCACCGGCGTCGGGGCCGCCGGCGGCATCGCGCTCATCAACACGCTCGGTCAGTTCGGCGGCATCGTCAGCCCCGTGGCGGTCGGCTGGGTGAAGGACCTGACCGGCTCGACGACGCCCGCCCTCTACGGCATCGGCATCCTCTGCCTGGTCGCGGCCGGCCTGCTGATCTTCGCATCGCCCGCCAGCCTGCGCCGCAACGACCGCAATCCCTGATCCGGCCGGTCCTCGGCGGTCCCACACCCGCCGAGATCTCGCCCTGCGAGGGAGCCCGGGCGATCACGCCGATGTCGAGCCGCATCGGATCGCGCAGCGTCACGTGCGGCGCTCAGGCGATGCGCAGGTTGCGGATCGGCCGCTCGGGTGCCAGCGCCAGGGCAGCCTTGGCGATGCCGCGGGCATCGAGGCCGTAGTGCCGGTAGAGATCGGCGACGGTGCCGGTCTGGCCGAAGCGCTCGACGCCGAGCGCCCGGGTGCGGTGACCCTGCACGGCACCGAGCCAGCCGAGCGTCGCCGGGTGGCCGTCGATCACCGTGACGAGCCCGCAATGCGGCGGCAGGCCGGCGAGCAGGGCCTCGATGTGGCTCCGCGCCGTCCGGTCGCCGCCCTCGCGGGCGCGCTGCGCCGCCGTCCAGCCGGCATGGAGCCGATCGGCGGAGGTGACGGCGAGCAGGCCGATGTCGCGCCGGTCCTCGGCCATCAGGCCCACCGCCTCGATCGCCTCGGGCGCGACGGCGCCGGTATAGGCGACCACGATCTCCGCGTTCGGGCCGGGCTCGCGCAGCCAGTAGCCGCCGGCGACGATTGCGTCGGACAGGGCCGGCGTCATCGCGCGCTGCGGCTGCGCGATGCTGCGGGTCGAGAGCCGGAAGTAGACCGAGCCGCCCTCCGGCCCCTCGAGCTGCACATGGTCAAGGGCGTGCGCCATCAGCACCGACAGCTCGTCGACGAAGGCCGGCTCGAAGCTCGACAACCCGTCCTGCGCCATCCCGATCAGCGGCGTGCCGATCGACTGGTGGGCGCCCCCTTCCGGCGCCAAGGTCACGCCCGACGGCGTCGCCGCGAGGATGAAGCGGGCATCCTGGTAGCAGGCGTAGTTCAGGGCATCCAGGCCGCGGCTGATGAACGGATCGTAGAGCGTGCCGATCGGGATCAGCCGCTCGCCGAACAGCTTGTGCGACAGGCCCAGGCCCGAGAGCAGCAGGAACAGGTTCATCTCGGCGATGCCGAGCTCGATGTGCTGGCCCTTGGCCGAGAAGTCCCAGGTGAAGGTCGAGGGGATGCGCTCCGCCTTGAACAGGTCGCGCAGTTCCTCCCGGGCGAACAGGCCGCGCCGGTTCACCCAGCCGCCGAGGTTCGTCGAGACGGTGACGTCGGGCGAGGTGGTGACGATGCGCTCCGCGATCGGCGCGTCGGATCGCGCCAGCTCGTTGAGGATCAGCCCGAATCCCGCTTGCGTCGACTGCGTCGGCTGGCGCGGGCATGGGAAGCCCGCCGGCACCGGCAGGCGCGGCGCCGTGCGCAGCCGCGGCCCCTCGGAGAAGAACGGCGCCGCGTCGATGAAGCGGCGCAGCTCGGCGTCCGGCAGCGCCAGCCCCTCGAACGGCTCCCATTCGCGCCCCTCGCGCACGCCCATGCTCTCGCGGAGCAGCGCGGTCTGGGCCGGGGTGAGCAGCCCGGAATGGTTGTCCTTGTGGCCGGCGAGCGGCAGCCCGAAGCCCTTGACCGTGTAGGCGATGAACACGGTCGGGCGATCGTTGTCGGCCGCCTCGAAGGCCCGGATCAGGTTGGTGAGGTCGTGCCCGCCGAGGTTGCCCATCAGCGCGGCCAGGGCGGCGTCCGAACGGCGGTCGATCAGCGCCAGCGCGTCGGCATCGTCGGCGAGGTCCGCTTCGAGGCGGCGGCGCCAGGCCGCGCCGCCCTGGAAGGTCAGGGCCGCGTAGAGCTGGTTCGGCGCGGTGTCGATCCAGGCGCGCAGCCGCGCCCCGCCCGGCTCGCGGAAGGCCGCGTCCATCAAAGACCCGTATTTCAGGACGACGACGTCCCAGCCGAACGAGCGGAAGATCTCCTCGAAGCGCGTGTACAGACCCTCGCGGATCACCGCGTCGAGGCTCTGGCGGTTGTAGTCGATGATCCACCAGGTCCGGCGCAGGCCGTGCTTCCAGCCCTCCATCAGGGCTTCGAAGATGTTGCCCTCGTCCATCTCGGCATCGCCGACCAGCGCCACCATCCGGCCTTCCGGCCGGTCGAGGCCCCAGCCGTGGGCGCGGACGTAGTCGCGCACCAGCGACCCGAACAGCGTCTGCGCGACGCCGAGGCCGACGGAGCCGGTCGAGAAGTCCACGTCGTCGGTGTCCTTGGTCCGCGACGGGTAGGATTGCGCGCCGCCGAAGCCGCGGAAGGTCTCCAGCTTCGCGCGGGTCTGGTTGCCGGCGAGATACTGGATCGCGTGGAAGATCGGGCTGGCATGGGGTTTGACCGCGACGCGGTCCTCCGGACGCAGCACCGCGAAGTAGAGCGCCGTCAGGATCGTCGCGAGGGAGGCCGACGAGGCCTGGTGGCCGCCGACCTTCATGCCGTCCGGGTTCGGGCGGAGGTGATTGGCGTTGTGGATCATCCAGGTGGAGAGCCACAGGGCCTTGCGCTCCAGTTCGGTCAGGCAGGGCAGGCGCGGGTCGCTGTGCATCGCTTCGGCCTCTCGGAGATGGCCTGAGGATGCCACCACGCACGCGGCAGGAATTGCCAATCTCGGCGTGCCGAGCGCAAATCTCGGCAGGATTCGCTAATCCAGCGGGACCTTGAGGTGAGTTCATGCAGGATCGACGAATCGATGCGATCGACCGGAAGATCCTGGCCGAGCTGCAGCGCGACGGGCGGGTGACGATCCAGGATCTCGCCGGCCGCGTCGGCCTTTCGGCCTCCCCGTGCCTGCGCCGCATCCGGATGCTGGAGGAGGCCGGCATCCTCAAGGGTTACGTGGCGCTGGTCGATCAGGCCAAGGTCGGCCTGCCGATCAGCGTGTTCGCCTCGGTGAAGCTCGAGCGCCAGCGCGAGGAGGAACTCGACCGCTTCGCCGAGGCCGTGGCGCGCTGGCCGGAGGTGGTGGAGTGCTACCTGATGACCGGGCGGCACGACTATCTGGTGCGCGTCGTCGTCCCGGATCTCGCCGCCTACGAGCGCTTCCTGAAGGACAAGCTCACCCGCCTCGACGGGGTCGGATCCATCGAGTCGAGCTTCGCCCTGGGCCAAGTGAAGTACACCAACGTGCTTCCGATCTGACCGCGCGCGGCCGGCGTGGAAGCGAAGGGCTCGGTCGCCGGACCGTCGTCCATCGGACCGGCTTCCCCATGGACCGACCGGGCGGCCTTGCGCCGGGGCGGTTCGGAAGGCCTGTTGCGACCGCCATGGTCCGACAGAACGTCATTACCAATCCATCCAGCGGCGCCCGCCCGTGCCGGATGTGGGGGGCTGAAGCAATCGTCACCCCGTCGGGCAGCGCCGCGGGCGGCGTGGTGCCGTCGCCCTCGACAGGATCGGCTCGGACGAAGCGACGAAGGGCAACCGCCTCGCCCGGATCCGGCAATCTCGGTATTCGAGCAGAATCGGGACCCGTCGAATGCGGACCATCTTCGCGTGAAACGACACCATCGAGGCCTTTCAGGCCACGCGGACGGCATCTTGCGAGACACCGGCGATCTTCGCGGTGTTCCCGATGGACGTATTCGCTTGGGCCGAAACGGATACATCATCGGCGCCAACCTTAATCCTTTTGCGCGTGCGAACGCGTTCGGCGATGCCCCGTCCCTCCGTGGTCGCGCTGAGGAACGGTCGGCGGAAGACCCCTGAGCCGTGGCCGCGCGCGATGGCCCGCGACGGCGCGTGACAGTGCCGAGGAACCTGCATGTGAATTTTTCCAATATTCCGCAGCTGTATACGGCCGATAATTGATTGAATTCGCAGCAACTCGATCGCTCTGCTGTCATCCCGACATCTCCCCAAATCATGAAGCCTGATATCCGCCTCCGAGCGATTTTGGGCTAGTCAATAATATAGGCGTTCGGTGAGTTGAATAGAAAAAATACTGCCGCCATGCTTCTCGCGTCGGGGATCAGTTCTCCTGAACGGCGATCAAGGCGAATTCAGTAATTCTGAGGTCTCACCATGACAGTGCGAGCGCTGGAAACCATCGCAGCGAACTATCTGCCCCTCACGAAGCCGGATGCGCCGCGCCTGAGCGATCACGTCAGCGAGCTCCAGGAGATCGAGAGATCCTGTTGGTTGAGCAATTATGGGCCGACCAATACGCGACTCGAAGTGGCGATGATCGAGAACGTCTTCGGCGGCATCGGTTCGTGCCTCACCGTCTGCAATGCGACGAGCGGATTGATGCTGGCGTTGAAGCTGGCCGCCGAACGGTCCGGGCCGACCGCGCGCTACGTCATCATGCCGGCCTTCACGTTCGCGGCGACGGCCCATGCGGCGCTGTGGGCAGGCCTCACGCCGCTGCTGATCGACGTCGATCCGTCGGATTGGTGCGCCTGCCGGATCGCCGAGGACGAGGCCTTGAGGGCCCATGCCGGAGAGGTCGTCGCGATCATGCCGTACGCGACCTTCGGGGCGTGCATCGATCTCGCGCGCTACGATCGCCTGGCGCAGGAACACGATGTTTCGATCGTGATCGACGCCGCCGCCTCGCTCGGATGTCTCGACCAGCTCGGTCGAGCCTTCGGCACCGGCTCCCCGCACATGATCGTCTATTCGATGCACGGCACCAAGCCGTTCGGCGTCGGCGAGGGCGGACTGATCTACAGCACCGATGGCGAGACGATCGCGCTCCTGCGGAGCATGGCGAATTTCGGCTTCGACAGCGAGCGCTCGGCCGTGCTGCCGGGGATGAACGCCAAGATGTCGGAGGTCGCCGCGCTCGGCGCCCTCGTCCGCCTCGGCGATTTCGAGGAACGCGCTCGGCACAGGCAGATCCTCACCGCCGCGTATCGCGAGGCGTTGCGCGACTTCTCGATGCAGCAGGCGCCGGGCGAGCGCATCGTCTATCAGTTCATGCCCGTGCTGCTCCCGGTCGGATCGGCCGCGAGCAGGGACGCGATCCGTGCGGACATGGCACGGATGGGCGTCGGCACGGGGAGTTACTTCAGCCCCCATGTCGGGCAGCAGCCCTACTTCCAGCAGCGGTGCGTCTTCGGCGCGCTTCCCGTGGCCGATGCGCTCAGCGCGCACGTCGTCTCACTCCCGCTCTCGGATTTCCTCACCGTCGCGGATGTCGGCCGGATCTGCGAGGCGTTTCGCACGGCCTGCGGCGCCCAGGCTCGGGAGCAGGTGGCGTGATGGCCCGGCGTGCGCCGAAGGCGCCGTTCCGCACCACCATCGTCGGCGGCGGCCCGGCCGCGCTCGCGCCCCTCGTCGCGGCCTCGCGAGACGGGCGCCTCGACGAGATCCTCGCCGGCGGCGTCGCCGTCATCGAGGCCGGGCCGATCCTCGGAGCCGGACGCCTGGGGCGCTACGCGATCTGGTCCGACAGCACGGCCGAAACCTTCCTCACGGCGGTCACCGATCACGCCGACCCGCGGCTCGGCCAGTTGGTCGACCATCCCCTGTGCCGGGAGTTGCGGGGCTACGGAAAGGGATCGATCCCGTTGGAGAAGGCCGGGGCCCTGATGGTCCTGATCGGCGAGGTCCTCCGCAAGGCGATCCTGGATGCCGGAGGGCTGGTCCTCGTCGATCACGAGGCGACAAGCGCCCACCGCGACGCGGACGGGCTGTGGCACACGAAAACTTGCAGCAGGACGATGGGCACGACCTTCGAGGTCGTGTCGGACACGCTGCTCCTCGCCACCGGCGGCGCACAGGATCCGGCGCGGTTGCTTGAGGAGCCGGTCGCGGGCCGGCCGCTCCTGCCGGCATTCGCCGGCAAGATCCTGCAATCCGACGATGTCCTGCGACAGGGCGGCACGGAGCGCCTCGCTCGCTTCCTGCTGGGCCGCGCCGAGCCGCGCATCGCGATCGTCGGCGGCAGCACGAGCGCGGTCGCGACGGCGGTGCTGCTCCTGAGAACCCTGCCCGAGGAGACGAAGCGGCCCGGCAGCATCCAGATCCTGCATCGGCGCCCGCTGCGGATCTTCTATCCGTCCTCCGAGGCGGCTCTGGCCGACGGCTATACGGAGTTCGAGCCTCGCGACATCTGCCCGGTGAGCGGCTTCGTCTTCCGGTTCGCCGGATTCCGGACCGAATCCCGTGACCTGATCATGAACGTCAGACGCATCGGCGGGCGGCCGGGGGACCCGCGTGTCGTTCCGATGCTCATCGACGGCGCGGATCCGGCCCCCGCGCATCGCCTTCTCGAGGAGGCCGACGTCATCGTCGCGGCGCTGGGCTATCGACCGAGACTGCTGCCCCTGTTCGATTCGAGCGGTGCACCGATCCGCCTGACGGGAAACACGTCCCCCCGTCCCGCCGTGGATGGTGCCTGTCGGGTTCTCGACGCGAAGGGCCGGCCGGTCGCCGGCGTGTTCGGGATCGGTCTCGCCGCCGGCTTCAGGCCGGCCGGTGCCCTCGGTGGCGAACCGAGCTTCGTCGGTCAGGCAAACGGGCTGTGGCTCTGGCAGACGGCCGTCGGCTCGATGCTGCTGGACAATCTGCTGACCGCCGCGCGCGAAGACGTCGCGCCCCCATCGCCGTTCGCGCTCGACCTTCACGTGCTGGAGCAGGCGGCGGGGATCGGTGCGGCGCCCGACCTGAGACCGGCCGCCGCGGCGCGGTGAGGCCTGGATCGCTTCGGGCACGTCCCGGCGGAGCTTCGGATGTTTCGGATCGTGATCGCGTCCCCGGCGGGGCGCCGTCGAGCAGGAGGAGTGGGTCGCCATGAAGGGCATCGTCCTCGCTGGAGGGTCCGGGACCCGGCTTCACCCGGCGACGCTGGCCATCAACAAGCAGCTGCTCCCGATCTACGACAAGCCGATGATCTACTATCCGATCTCGGTGCTGATGCTGGCGGGCATCCGCGAGATCCTAATCATCTCCGCGCCCGAGCACCTCGGCAGCTATCAGCAGCTGCTCGGCACCGGCGAGCAGTTCGGCCTGCGCTTCTCCTATGCGGTGCAGCCCAAGCCCGAGGGGCTGGCCCAGGCCTTCATCATCGGGCGCGACTTCGTCGGAACCGACCCGGTCGCCCTGGTGCTGGGCGACAACCTGTTCTTCGGGGCCGGCCTCAAGAACCTGCTCGTCCGCGCGGCGATGCGCGAGCGCGGGGCGACCGTCTTCGCCTATCACGTCGACGGCCCCGAAGCCTACGGCGTCGTCACCCTCGACGGGCGCGGCCGGCCGCAAAAGCTCGTCGAGAAGCCGATCCGGCCCGAGAGCCACTGGGCCGTGACCGGGCTCTATCTCTACGACAACCGGGTGCTCGACATCGCAGCGGCGACGAGGCCTTCGGCCCGGGGCGAGCTGGAGATCACCAGCGTGAACCAGGTCTACCTGGAACGCGGCGACCTGCACGTGGAGCTGCTGCGGCGCGGCTATGCCTGGCTCGACACCGGCACGCACGACAGCCTTCTCGAAGCCGGCGAGTTCGTGCGGACGCTGCAACGGCGGCAGGGGCTTCAGGTCGCCTGCCTCGAGGAGATCGCCTATCGGCAGCGTTTCATCAGCCACGAGCAACTCGTCGCCCGCGGCGAGCTCTTCGCGAAGACCCCTTACGGCCAGAACCTGCTCCGCTTGGCGCGCGACAAGCAGCCGGCCAAGCCGATCCATCTCATGGTGAAGGCCCCGGGCCAGATCCTCCCGCGCGAACCGGCGCCCCATCACCGCGACATCCGCGTCGCGTGAGCAGCATCGCGCGCATGGAGCCCCGCGCGCGATCGCCGATGCCGTTCTTCAGCAAGCCCTGCAGATCGGATCGGTCTCATCGTCAGCGAGGCTGCCGAAACCCTTCCGATCCGGATCGAGTCGCCATGACCTACCACGTGTCTCCGAGCGTGCTGTCCCTGACGAAGCACGGCGATCGCAAGAGCCCGGTCCGCCCGGTGATCCTGTGCGGCGGCTCCGGCACGCGGCTGTGGCCGGCCTCGCGCGAGAGCATGCCGAAGCAGTTCTCGCGGCTGGTGAACCCGGATACCTCGACGTTCCAGGCCGCCGCGTTGCGCGTGGCCGATACGCCGGTCTTCGGCCGGCCGATCGTCCTGACCTACGCGGATGCCCGCTTCATCGTCACCGAGCAGCTGGCACAATGCGGCGTCGCCGCCGACATCCTGCTCGAGCCGGAACGACGGGACTCGGCGGCCGCCGTCGCGGTCGCGGCCGTGCACGCGGCCCGCACGGACCCGCAGGCGGTCGTGCTCATCCTCGCCGCCGACCACGTCATCGGCGACACCGAGGGCTTCCGGCAGGCCGTGGCCGAAGCCGCCGAAGGCGCGCGAAGGGGCATGATCATGACGCTCGGCATCGAGCCGACGCGCCCGGCGCGCGATTACGGCTACATCCGGCCCGGTGCGGGCCTGGAGGAGCTTCCCGGCCTGCACACCGTCGAGCGCTTCGTCGAGAAGCCGGACCTGGCCGGTGCCGAGCGTCTGATCGCGGAAGGCGCGCTCTGGAATGCCGGATACTTCCTGTTCCGGGCCGACACCATGATCGCCGAGCTGGAGGCGCACGCGCCCGCGGTGATCGGCGCCGCCCGGGCGGCCGTGGACGCGGCCACCACCGATCTCGACTTCGTCCGCCTCGACGCCGCCGCCTTCGCCGAGGCTCCGAAGATCTCGATCGACTACGCGGTGATGGAGCGCACGACGCGCGCCGGCGTGCTGCCGGTGTCGTTCCCGTGGTCGGACGTCGGCACCTGGGACGCGGTCTGGCAGGTGCTCGACCGCGATGAGCAGGGCAACGCCGTGCGGGGCCGGGTCGAGCTCGTCGGTACCTCGAACAGCCTGGTGCACAGCGAGGGCGAGGGGCTGACCACGGTGGTCGGCCTCGACGACGTGGTGGTGGTGGCGACCCCCGACGCGGTGCTGGTTGCCTCGAAGTCGCAGTCGGGCCGGGTCAAGGAACTGGTCGCCGGCCTGCGCAAGAAGGCCCACCCGGAGGCCGACGCGCACCGGCGGATGTACCGGCCCTGGGGCTGGTACCAGCGCGTCGACATCGGCGAGCGTTTCCAGGTCAAGCGCATCATGGTGAAGGTCGGCGGACGCCTGTCGCTGCAGAAGCATTTCCACCGGGCCGAGCACTGGGTGGTCGTCAAGGGCACGGCCGAGGTCACGCTGAACGAGCAGATCATCCTCGTGCATGAGAACGAAGGGATCTACCTGCCGATCGGCGCGCTGCACCGCCTGACCAACCCCGGCAAGATCCCGCTCGAGCTGATCGAGGTCCAGGTCGGCTCCTACACCGGCGAGGACGACATCGTCCGCGTCGAGGATGTCTACGGGCGGTAGCGATACCGCCGCGCGTCTCGGCTGCGTGACGCCGCCAGCGGAGCGGCGGCGACCGCACCACGCTCGCGATCGGGCTGCGAGACCGTGCCACCCCTTCCGACCGCCCGTGTCGAAGCACGCCGCATCACAGGCAACAAGCACGGTCTTCTCTCCAAAAGAGCTACACGCTATTTGCCCACTGGAGCGATCGGCTTGTTCCAAATAGACCAATACCTGCCCTGTCGTCCGACGATATTTACGGACATCATTCTTTCATTTGTCGTCTTCGACGCCGCCGACGTGGCGTTGGCCTGGGTAACCTCACGAGAGGAGTCGGTACGATGCGCGTCGCCGTCATTGGATCAGGATATGTCGGTCTCGTCTCGGGCGCATGTTTCGCGGATTTCGGACACACCGTCGTCTGCGTCGATCGCGACGCCGACAAGATCTCCGCTCTGAGACGCGCCGTCCTGCCGATCTACGAGCCGCATCTGGACGGCATGGTCGCCAGCAATCTCGCGGACGAGCGCCTGAGCTTCTCGACGGATCTCGCGACGGCGGTGGCATCGGCCGAGGTAATCTTCATCGCGGTCGGAACGCCGGCGCGCGCCAGGGACGGCCAAGCCGATCTGAGTTTCGTCTTCGATGCCGTCCGGGAAGTCGCCGTGGCGCTGAGCGGCTACGCCGTCATCGTGGTGAAGTCGACCGTGCCGGTCGGGACCGGCGACGAGGTCGAGCGCATCGTCCGGGAGCTGCGGCCGCAGCTCGATTTCGCCGTCGTCTCGAATCCGGAGTTCCTGCGGGAGGGGGCGGCGATCAACGATTTCAAGCGGCCGGACCGTATCGTCGTCGGCGCCGAAGACGAGCGCGCGCGGGCGGTGATGGAGGAGCTGTACCGGCCGCTGTTCCTCAACAAGGCTCCGATCCTGTTCATGGGCCGGCGCAGCTCGGAGATGACGAAGTACGCGGCCAATGCCTTCCTCGCCACGAAGATCGCCTTCATCAACGAGGTCGCGGACCTCTGCGAGCAGGCCGGCGCGGATGTCCAGGACGTCGCGCACGGCATCGGCCTCGACAAGAGGATCGGCGCCAAGTTCCTGCATGCCGGGCCCGGCTTCGGCGGCTCCTGCTTCCCGAAGGACACCCAGGCGATGATCGCCATGGCGCAGGCGCACGGGGCGCCCATGCGCATCGTCGAGACCGCGGCCGCCTCGAACGATCATCGCAAGCGCATCATCGCCCGAAAGGTCATCGCGGCCTGCGGCGGCGTGCGCGGGCGGACGATCGCGATCCTGGGGCTGACCTTCAAGCCGAATACCGACGACATGCGCGAATCGCCGGCGATCTCGATCATCACGGCGCTGCAGGATGCCGGCGCGCGGATCCGTGCCTACGATCCCGAAGGAATGGATCATGCCCGCGCGATGATCGCCAACGTCTCGTACTGCCTCGACGCGTACGATTGCGTGGTCGATGCGGATGCCGTCGTGATCGTCACCGAATGGGACGTGTTCCGTGCGCTCGATCTCGATCGCCTCCGCGGCGCGATGGCCCGGCCCATCCTCGTCGACCTGCGGAACGTCTACGGGCCCAAGCGGGTCGAGAAGGCGGGCTTCCGCTACGTCGGCGTCGGGAAGGGCGATGCCGACGCCGGCAAGCCGGATCGCGTGGTCCCGCTGGCGCTTGCGGGGTGACGGCACGGCCCCGGTCGCGCGTCACGCGACCGGGGCGTCTCACGTCCGGTCGTTCCTCGTCGTGACCGAGCGGGCAACCATCCCTTCCGTTGTTCCGGCGCCCCGAGACGAGCCCGATCGTTCTTCCGAAATAACGGACCGGAGGCTGTGCGAACGGCGCAGCTGCGCGGCCGTCAGTGCGATGGCCCGCTCGCGTTCTCGTCCGGAGCCGCTGCGCTGCGCACCATCGTCATGGCCTCGTTCCGTCGCCGCAGCTCGGTCGGCGACAGGCCGGTCCAGCGCCGAAACGCGACGACGACCGCGCTCGCCTCGCGATAACCCAGCAGCCACGCGATCTCCGTGATCGGCAAACCCTTGATCCGGATGTAGTAGTTGGCGAGCTCGGCCCGCAGCTCGTCCAGGACCCCGCTGAAGGTCTTGCCCTCCTCGCGAAGCCGGCGCGACAGCGTGCGGGTGCTCATCCCGAGGTCGCGCCCGATGTCGGCCATGGTCGCCGTCCGGTTCGAGAGCCGCGGCGCCATCGCCTTCTTGACGTCGGACCAGAGGAACTTCGGCTCCGCCTGCGCCGCCTCGGCCGCATGCTCGAACTGACGCACGAGCGACCCGTGGAGGTAGGGGTCGAAGCTCGGCAGGCGCGCATTCGCGATGTCGACCGCGAATGCGATCCGGTTCTCCGATGCGCCGAAGTCGACCGGAGCGGCGAACGAGGTCTCGGTGTCTTCGGCGGTCTCGGGATGGACGTGGACGAAGCTCACGCCGAGCGGCGTCGCCGGCGTGAACGACGTCACCAGTCGATAGAGCGAGAGCATCAGGAATTCCGAAAGATGCCGGCTGGGGGCCAAGCCGACGTCGAGGGGGCGCACGGCGACCGTGAGGGCGACGTCGGATTGGCGATACGAGGCGTCGAGCCCGGCATCCTGCGTGCGCACGTAGCGCTCGAAGCAGCTCAGCGCCTCGCCGACCGTTTCCGACGACGCCATCAGGTAGAAGAACAGGCCCAACCGGCGCAGCTCGTAATCCTGGGCGATGTGCAGGCCGAGCGACCGGTCCTGGAGCACGTCGGCCGCGGTATCGAGGAAGACGCCCTGCTTCTCGGCCGCGTCGCCCCGCACCGGCATGTCCGCATCCGCGCCGACGAGGCCGGCCTGACGAAGCAGCGGATCGGGCTCCAACCCGGCCAGGACGAGCCGTTCGACCGCGAGCGCGACGGCCGTGCTGCTCAGGGACGGATCTTGTGGCAGGGCTGCGCCGAGGTCCGTCATGCGACCGCTTCACGGATCGGGTTCACGAGGGAAACGAGAGCGGATGCGGCCACGGCATAGCCCATGGCCGGGATCGCTCGAGATCGCCGAGGCGCGACGTCGCAAATATCTGGCGCGAAAAGACAAGACAGCGAGTCCATGGCGGGCGTATCCAATGGTCAAGCCGGCTACATCGAGCGTCCGCGCAATCGCGAACGCAATACGGTTTCTTTCAGTATTGAGAGAAACTTAGACGTCGCTCGGCCTGCACGTCAACGAGAACCCTCAGCTGATCGGGAGCGCAATGGTGGCGTCACAGACCTTTGGGATTACTTCTACCAGCATGCCTGCAGGCGCCATCGTGGTGCCGGTCGGCGTGGACATCCAATCCGTCGTCGACTCCGCGCCCGCGGGATCGACCTTCTGGATCGAGGCCGGCGAGCATCGCATGCAGTCGGTCACGCCCAAGGACAACGACCACTTCATCGGTCAGGAAGGTGCGATTCTCAACGGTTCGCACCAGATCACGGATTTCACCAAGGAAGGAGCGAATTGGGTCGCGAGCGACCAGACCCAGGAGGGCATGCGTCTTTCGACCGACAAGGGCATTCCCGGTGCCGAGCGTGCGGGCTATCCCGAGACGTTCTTCATCGACGACAAACCGCTCTCGCCCGTCGATTCGCTCGGCAAGGTCGCGCCGGGCAAGTTCTACTTCGACTACGCCGCCGACAAGATTTACTTCCAGGACGATCCCGCCGGCCACAAGGTCGAGGCCGGCGTGAGCCCGTTCGCCTTCGCGGGCGGAGCCAAGGGCGTGACCGTCGAGAACCTGGTCATCGAGAAGTACGACCCGCCGGTGCAGCACGCGGCCGTGGGATGGGACCCGTCGGCCCAGGGATGGGTGGTCCAGAACAACGAGATCCGGCTGAACTACGCCCTCGGTGCCTACGTTGGAACGGACGGCAAGATCGTCGGCAACAATATCCACGACAACGGCCAGATGGGTCTCGGCGCGAATGGCACCGACATTCTCGTTCAAGGCAACGAAATCGGCCACAACGGATATTTCGCCGGCATCGATCCCGGCTTCGAGGGCGGCGGCAGCAAGTTCGCCCAGACGACCAATCTTCAGGTCTTGGGCAATTATGCCCACGACAACAACGGCTACGGCCTCTGGACCGATATCGACAACATCCACACGCTCTACGACGGCAACACCGTCGTCAACAATCTCGCCGGCGGCATCAGCCACGAGATCAGCTACGACGCCACGATCCGCAACAACGTCGTGACGGGGAACGGCAGCCCGACGGCGCCCTGGCTGTGGGACGGTCAGATCCAAATCCAGAACTCGAAGAACGTCGAGGTCTACGGCAACCATGTCGACGCGACGACCGGCGGCAACGGAATCACCTTGATTCAGCAGGACCGCGGATCGGGCGCGTACGGCCCGCACACCACCACCGGCAACGCGGTCCATGACAACGTGATCGTCGACGGCACGCCGGGCGCCGGCGTCTCCGGCTCGGTCGCCGACTTCGACGAAGCCGGATTGCGCAACGGTGGAAACAGCTTCGCCAACAACGCGTACCACTACGCCGACCCCTCGGGGCAGCACTTCTCCTGGGTGAACACCGGCTACGATTTCAGCGGCTTCCAAACGACCGCCGGCGAGGATGCCGGTGCGACGATCTCGACGCAGATCCCGGTGGCGCAGACCGTGCCCGTCGAGTTCACGCCCGCCCCCGAGACGCCGGCACCAAGCGAGCCGGGATCCCAGACGCCTCCCGTCGCGGCCGACCCCGCCCTGCCCGCGACCACCGCCCCGGCGGCACCGGAGCATGCGGAATCCGTCGATCCAGCCTCGACGCCCGTCGTCTCCACCCCCGTCGCGACGGAGCCAGCGTCGCCGGCGACCGCGCAGCCGGCGGCTCCCGAGCAGACCGGCTCCACGGCTCCGGCGCCCGTGACCGCGCAGCCCGGCGAGGGGATCGGCGATGGGACGCCCCCCGTCCCGGCGGCCCCGGACGAAACATCCGCGACGGGGAGTGCGCCGCACACCGACCCGCACGACCCCGGTCGTGGCTTGGCGCACTGCCACGGGGGCACGGAGGCACAGGGCGGCGGCGCGACGCCGACGAGCCCCGTCTCGGCATCGAGCGACGCGCACCCGTCCTGGGCCGATCTGCTGGCCGACCATGGCGTCGACCCGTCCGTCGCCAGCGCCATCTCGGCTCGCCTGGACGGCCATGTCGATTGGCAGGCCGTGGCCGGCAACGCGCTGCAGCACTACGCCGGACTGGCCGAGCAGCACTGGGCGAATCACGCCGGGGCCGAGACCGCGACGCCGATCGACCACTTCCACCACGCCTCTGCGGGCGGCCATTGGGGCTGACGCCGTCGAGACGAACACGACGGGGGGCCGGTCATCGGATCGGCCCTCCCCGGCGACGCGCGCTGGATTTCCAGCGACACGACGCCTGACCGCCCCCTCGCTCCGCTCGGGCAGAGGGGCACGGCGACGGGCGGCGCACAGCGCATCCGGCATCAGAATCGCTCCGATCCGCGGGGCGATGGCGGCTGGCGCCCCCGGTCCCGCATACCCGAAATCCTCCTCCATCGACTGCAAGGACGGTGATGTGGTGTTCGTGAAACCGCAGCCTGCACATCCACGCGCGGCGTCCCGGCTGCCGGCCGGAGGCTTCGAGATCGCCTCCGCGATCGTCGTCGCCCGCCGCGCCCTGGTCGGGCTCGCCGTGATCAGCGGCCTCGTGAACATCCTGTGCCTGACCGGATCGTTCTTCATGCTCGAGGTCTACGATCGGGTGATTCCGAGCCGCAGCATCGCGACGCTGTTGGGTCTGTGCCTGCTGGCGCTCACCCTGTTCGTGTTCCAGGGGGCCTTGGAGGTGTTGCGCGCGCGTGCGCTGGTTCGCGTCGGCGCCATGCTGGACGAGTCGCTCGGCGTCCGCGTCTTCGAGACCACCATCCGGGCGCCGCTGGTCGGGCGCATGCCCGACGACGGGCTGCTGCCGGTGCGCGATCTCGATGCCCTGCGCAGCTTCCTCAGCGGCCCGGCCCCGGGGGCATTGTTCGACCTCCCCTGGATGCCGCTCTACCTCCTGATCTGCTTCCTGTTCCATCCGCTGATCGGCCTCGCCGCCCTGTCGGGAGCCGGCGTGCTGGTGGCCCTGACCATCGTCACGGACCGCCTGACCCGGCGGCCGATGCAACGGGCGACGGAACACGCGGCCAGCCGCGGCAGCCTGGCCCAAGCCGGGCAGCGCAACGCCGAAGTGCTCGCCGCCATGGGCATGCGCGACACCTTCATCCGTCGCTGGTCCGGCGCCAACCGCCGCTTCCTCGATGCGCAGCAGGTCGTCGCCGACATCGCCACCGGCCTCGGCTCCGCATCCAAGGTCTTCCGGCTCGCGCTCCAATCCGGCGTGCTGGCGCTCGGCGCCTGCCTCGTCATCTCGGGCGAAGCCTCCTCGGGCATCATCATCGCGAGCTCGATCCTGGTTTCGCGGGCGCTGGCGCCGGCGGAACTGGCGATCGCGAATTGGCGCAGCTTCGTCGCGGCCCGGCAGAGCTGGCGCCGGCTCGACGTGCTCCTGACCGCTTTGCCCGTAATGCCGACGCCGCTGCAGCTGCCGGCGCCGCACCGGACCTTGAGCCTGCAGGCCGTCAGCGTCGCGCCCCCTCAGATCCAGCGGCTGGTCCTGTCCGACATCAGCCTCGACCTGGAGGCGGGCACCTCGCTCGGCATCGTCGGGCCGAGCGCGTCCGGCAAGTCCTCGCTGGCGAGGGCGATCGTCGGCGTCTGGTCGCCGGTCAGGGGCAGCGTCCGCATCGATGGCGCCTCCCTCGACCAGTGGTCGAATTCGGCGCTCGGGCGCCACATCGGCTACCTGCCGCAGGAGGTCGAGCTCTTCGAGGGGACCATCGCCGAGAACATCGCCCGGTTCGACCCGAACGCGTCGGCGGACGCCGTGATCGAAGCGGCGCAGGCCGCCGGCTTCCACGACACCATCGTGCAGATGCCGGGCGGCTACGACGGCCCGATCGGCGAGCGCGGCGTCCGCCTGTCTGCGGGCCAGCGCCAGAGGGTCGGCCTAGCGCGGGCGCTCTACGGCAACCCGTTCCTCGTCGTGCTCGATGAGCCCAATGCCAATCTCGACGTGGCCGGCGAGACCGCGCTCGCGGCTGCATTGCACGGGGTTCGCGCGCGCGGCGGCATCTCGATCGTCGTCGCGCACCGTCCCAACGTGCTGGCGACCGTCGATCTCATTCTCGCTCTCGCGGACGGGCGCATCGCCGAGTTCGGTCCACGCGACGAGGTTCTCGGCCGGCTCCTTCGCCCGACCGCCGTCCCGACGACCGCTCCGCCGGCGAAGGTGCCCGCCCGGGCCGACGCGCCGAGGCCGGCCTTCGCCGCCGCACAGCAACGGTTCCGCGCATGATTCGGACTGTCCCGGCCAGGTTCCGCTCGCTCGAGCCGCGCCTTCGCCTCGCGCTGTCCCGTGCGCGCGCCGGCATCGAGACGGCGGCCGGACGCCTGCGCGCCCTGGCCGAGGTTTTCGTCCCGGCGCCGGGCGTCCATGGAAGCCCGAGCTACGATTCGCTGCTGCGTCAGCTGCGAGCCGCCGCGATCCTGTCCGGGATCCTCGTGTTCGGCATCGGTGGTTGGGCCTGCCTGACGTCGTTCTCGGGCGCTGTGATCGCGCCCGGGCAGGTCGTCGTCGAATCGGAGGTGAAGAAGGTCCAGCACCCGGTGGGCGGGGTCGTCGGCGCATTGAACGTCCGCGAGGGCGATCGCGTGCGATCCGGGCAGGTGCTGGTGCGCCTCGACGACACCCAGATCCGGGCCAACCTCGACATCGTCGTCAAGTCGCTCGACGAGACGACAGCGCGCCGTGCGCGCGACGAGGCGGAACAGCGCGGCGCCGACGCGCCGACCTTCCCGGCCGAGTTCCTCGAGCGCGCGAAGACCGACCCGACGGTGGCGAACCTGATCGCCGGAGAAACCGCCTTCTTCACCATCCGGCGCGCGACCCGCGGCGGCCAGAAAGCACAGCTCAACGAGCGGGTCGCCCAGCTCAACCACGAGATCACGGGCCTGAACGACCAGTCTCGGGCGAAGGAGGGTGAGATCGCGCTGATCCAGAACGAGCTTCAGGGATTGCGCGAGCTTCGTCAGAAGAACCTGATCCCCGTCTCGCGGGTGACGGCGCTGGAGCGCGAGGCGACCCGCCTCGACGGCGAGCGCGGCCAGCTCCTGGCGGCGATCGCGCAGGCGAAGGGCAAGATCAGCGAGACGGAGCTGCAGATCCTCCAGATCGACCAGGACATGCGCGCCGAGGTCGCAAAGGAACTCGCCGATATCCGTGCCAAGACCTCCGAGTACGTGGAAAAGCGTGTCGTCGCCGAGGACGCGCTGCGTCACATCGATCTGCGCGCGCCGCAGGACGGCATCGTCCACCAGATGAGCGTGCACACCATCGGCGGCCTCGTCACGCCGAGCGAGCCGGCGATGCTGATCGTGCCGCAGGCCGACGCGCTCGCCGTCGACGTGAAGATCCGCCCGGAGGACATCGACCACGTCCATGTCGGACAGCAGACCGTGCTCCGATTCACCGCCTTCGACCAGCGCACCACCCCCGAGATCAACGGCGTCGTCGACCGGCTTTCGCCCGATGTGACGAAGGACGCCAAGTCGGGCATGAACGTTTACACCGCCCGGATCTCGATCGGCGAAGAGGAGAGCAGGCGGCTCGGGAAGGCGAAGCTGCGCCCGGGCATGCCGGTCGAGAGCTTCATCAAGACGACGGAGCGCACCGTCATCTCCTTCCTGACGAAACCGCTCGCGGATCAGGTCGCCAAGGCTTGGCGCGAGAACTGAGCGCGCCCGGCTTAGGCTACGCGGATAGACCCATCGGCGGGCAGAAGAACCGGCGCGACTTGGCCGTGGCTGCCATTCGCCGCCCCTTCGAGATCGGAGGGCTCGCAGTCGGCGAGATGGTTGAGGGCCCAGATGGCGGCCTGGGTCCTGTTCTGAACGTGGGTCTTGCGGAGAATGGCCTTGACGTGAACCTTGACCGTGGCTTCGGCGATGTCGAGGTTTTGTGCGATGATCTTGTTGGACTCGCCCTGGACGAGGCATCGGAGAATGGCGAGTTCCCGAGAAGACAGATTGCAGTAGCGCGGCGCGTGCTCCGGCTTGCCGGGCTGATCGCCGTCCGGAAGAGGCCCATGTGCGGGCGTCGCCTCTCGACACTCGCCGGAACAGGCCGCGGACAGGGCGGCCGCGGGAAGCACGCGCTCTCCCAGCATCACCAGCTCGAGCGATCTGACGAAGGCGTCGGCGCCGATCGACCGCAACAGGACGCCGTCGGCGCCGGATTTCAGCAGGTCGACGCTCGCATCCGAATGATCGCCCTGGATCAGGCACACGATACGGCAATCCGGATACCGGGCCTTCAGCGCGCCGATGGTCGCGGTCGAGGGCGCGTCCACTCCCTCCATCGCCAGGATGGCCAGGCGCGGCGCCTTGTGCCCGGTCGAGGATGCCAGCAGAGCGGTGAGCGTGTCGGTCTTGGCGACGACCTGCAATCGCGTTCGAGCCAGGATGTGTTCCATCCCCTCTCGAAACAGGCTGTTCGGCTCGACCAGGGCCGTCTCGACGATCTCGTCCGTCCGACGGCGATTCACCGGCCGCGGCACGGAGGACCGCGCGCTTTTACGCTTCTCTACAGCCATGAGAGCCTGCCTAAGACAGTTTTGACATGTGACCGTCGAATATAATCAAATCGGTCCTTCTCCATATGTCTCAAAAGGCCAGCTTGGTCCTCCCAAAGTACTATGCGCCCTGCAGCGCAGGCGGCGGCATCCGGATGCCGATGTCGATCCGTGTGCGATCCCGAGCACGTCCTGTGCCGAGCGTTCGATCCTGCGAATCGAGGAGGTTCGTAACTGTTGTCGAAACACTAGTTGGGGCGCCCGGGGCGACCATCATAAGTTACATTTCCGCCGCAAACGTTGTGCCCGATGCTCGGCCCTCGCTCTTCGGGGCATGCAAAAATTGCGACAACTGTTTTCTCATCCGCGATGTAGAGCCCTAATCGGATCTCGGTGGCTCCATTTTAGAATTGACTTATCCTCCAGGATTTCCATTCTCTTGCTTTATAGATGCCCGGTCTTTCAAATTCGCGAGGCGATGATGTCCGAAGGGCTACGACTCAGCCGAATCAGAGCGCCAGCAGCTGCGTCGGCGCAGCGCAGGCTCAAGATCACAGACCAGCATCCAAGCCGGTCGATAGCGACGCTGATCATCGGACCGTTTGGATTTTACAGCGAAGGACTGCGTAGCATTCTCGAAGATCATCAATATCGGAACATCATTCAGTTACCACATCTCGATTGCTCGAATCATCTGCAGGATACCAGCCCGAAGCTTATCATCTTCACGGATGCAGCGCACGGCACCGAGCTGGCGGAGATCGTTTCGGCGTTGCGGTCCAGAAATTCGGCGGCGCGTATCGTCGTGCTCGTGGATGAGAACGATCCCGATCGCTATGCGGACGCGATGAGCATCCCGGCGCACGCCTTCCTGAGCGCCGGCATCAGCCCTTCCGCGTTGATCACGGCACTGGATGTCGTCTTCGGCGACGGTGGCGTCCTGTCGATCAACTTCGCCAAGTACTTGGCGTCGCGTCGCACGCCGTACGAGCCCAAGCCCCTGAAGGCGGCGCCGACGGAACAGCGCCTGTTCCTGTCCGGCAGGGAAGCGGACATTCTCAGATGCCTCACGGACGGCATCTCCAACAAGCACATCGCCCGGCAGTTCGGCATCGCGGAGTCGACGGTGAAGATTCACGTGAAGAGCATTCTGCGCAAGATCAACGTGCAGAACCGAACCCAGGCGGCGATCTGGGCCCTGGGTCACGCTTCCCGCCCCGAACAGGCCGAACGGGTCGGTGCCAAGCCCGACCCGTCGCTCGCCGACGCTCACTGAGAGAGAAAGGCGCCCGCTTCAGCGGGCACCCGACCCGGCGATCATCGCCGGCACCGTGGCGAGCAGGATGTAGAAGTCGAGCCAGATCGACCAGTTGCGGATGTAGAACGTATCCTGGCTCTGCTGCACGGCCAGGTCGCCGTCACTGCGCGACGACACCTGCCAGAGCCCCGTGAGGCCCGGCGGGACGCTGCGCCGCAAAGCCTGGAAGCGGCGATCGAAACCGTCGGTGTGGTACGAAGGAAACGGCCGCGGCCCGACGAGGCTGAGCTCGCCCTGTATGACGTTCCAGAATTGCGGCAGCTCGTCGAGGCTCGTCCGCCGAATGAAGTGGCCGATCCAGGGCAGGATCCTCGGATCGTGCCTCAGCTTGAAGAACCGCAGCCACTCGCTCTCGGCCTGCGGGTCGGCAGCGAGATGGTCCTTCAGTCGCTGCTCGGCATCGACGTACATGCTGCGGAGCTTGAGCACGCCGATCGGCCTGCCGTTTCGTCCGACCCGCTGCTGCACGTAGAAGGCGGGCCCCGGATCGGCCCACTTGATCAGCAGCGCGAGGAGAGCGACGACCGGTGCGATCAGAACGATGAGCGGCCAGGTCAGGACGAGATCCGCCAGGCGCTTCAGGCCGAGATTGCGCGGCCTGTAGAGATCCCGGCGGATCTCGAACCCGAAGGTGCTGCCGAGCAGCCTGGTCTGCATCCACAGGCTTTGGAGATCCTGCGATTGCTGGGCCACGACGACCCGCGGGAACGGCAGCGGGCCGGTCTCCGCCATGTCGCTCGCCGCGAAATCGGCGGAGGAGCAGAAGATCGCGACCTCGACGGACGATCGGTTCTGCACCTCCTCGATCGCGCCCAGGATCGGCAGGAGGGCAACGGCCTGCCCGGCCTGCGTCGCGTCGGTTCTCCGGGCGCCATCGACCAGGAAGCCGATCGGGTTGAAGCCGAGCTCCGGCTGCGCCAGCAGCGTCGTTGCCAAGCCGGTGGCGCACGCGTCGGTGCCGACGATCACGGTCCGCGCCCCCCAAACCCCCTTCCGGATCAGGAAGCCTCGGACGGCGACCTCCGCGTAGAAGCCGAGGGTGACCAGGAGCAGCGTCGTCACGGTCAGGCTCATCGCGGACCCTGCGGTGAGGCCGTATCCGCTCAGGAAGACCAGGGAACTCAGAGCCAGCGCGAGCACGCTGTAGGTCCGCAGGCGAAGGCGCTCGGCAGGGCTCGGGCCGTACCCGCTGTAGAGCCCCGACAGGGCGAAGATCGCGCAGGCGAGGATCGGGAGAGCGATCACGTCCGAGATGCCGGCGGCATCGGCGAAGATGCTCTGCCGTGTCAGAAGCATGCCGCCGGCCACGGCCATGGCCGCCGCCGCGGCGTCCGCGGACACGAGAGCGAGCGCCACGCCGAGGCAGCGCGCCAGCGCGTCGGTCCTGCGCAGAGGTCGGCCGCTTCCCCGCAGCGTGACGAGGGGCGAGGCGGCGGCGGATTTGAGGTCGGACGTCGGGAGTGTCGTGGCCATTGAGCGCGATCTCGGTCTCGGAGAGGGGATCGACGGCAGCGCGACGAACCGGGCGGCTCGCCCGCTCCACGGCGCATGCCGATGCGGCGTGGCCGCGTGGGCACCGGGATCGATGCCCACGCGCCTTCCTCGCTACTCGGCGGCGACCGCCGGGATCGGGGCCTGCAGGCTGCTCTGAGCTTCGAGCTCGCCGGAGATCCAGCGGTAGGTCGGGACGAGCCCCTCCGCGAGGAGGATGCGAGGCTCCCAGCCGAGGACCTCCCGGAGCAGGCTGTTGTCGCTGTTGCGGCCGCGCACGCCCTGCGGGCGCGACGTGTCGTGACGCTTGGACAGCCGCTTCCCGGCGATCGACGAGACGAGATCGACGAGCCCGTCGACCGAGATCAGCTCGTCGGTTCCGAGATTGAGGGGCTTGTCGTAACCGGATCCCATGATCCGGTAGATGCCCTCGACACAATCGTCGACATGCATGAACGACCGGGTCTGGAGGCCGTCGCCCCAGATTTCGATCTCGCCGCCGTCCTGGCTGAGCGCCACCTTGCGGCAGATCGCGGCCGGCGCCTTCTCGCGCCCGCCGTCATAGGTGCCGAGCGGTCCGTAGACGTTGTGGAAGCGGACAACGCGCGTCGCGAAACCATAGTCCTCGGTGAAATATTGGCACATCTTCTCCATGTACAGCTTCTCGAGCCCGTAGCCCTCCTCGGGATCGGCAGGAAACGCGTCGGCTTCCTTCAGCGGGGTCACATCGGGCTGAAGCTGCAGGTACTGCGGGTAGATGCAGGCCGACGACGCGAACAGGAATCTTTCGACGCCGAAGTCACGAGCGGCGTCGATCATGCCGACGTTGATCTTGGTGTTGTTCAGCGTGATGCCTGCGTGGGACGAGGTGATGTAGCCGATGCCGCCCATGTCGGCGGCGAGGTGGTAGACGTCGTGGATGCCCTTGACCGCGGCTCGGCAGGCGTCGGGATCCCGCAAGTCGCGGACCTCGAATTCGTCGGCCTGCGACGTCTCGTATTCGGGCATCTTGATGTCGACGCCGCGAACCCAATAGCCCTTCGCTTTCAAGAACGTCACCAGATGGTGCCCGATGAATCCTCCGGCCCCGGTCACAAGCACGCGTCGGCTCAACATTGTCTCTTCTCCCAGCGAATGCAACGCCGAAGAGTATGTTTAACGATGCGTTAATATCCATCTCTAACAGGTATTACTCCCTCTCGCCGTCCTGGAATGCTGGTACGGCAAGCGAAGATCCGCACCGCGTTGCTTGGCTTGCTATGGACGGTTTTCATGATTCATCGGGTCCGCGCGTCGCCGGACGACACCCGCGTGCGGCGACATCATCGCAGCATGGCTGCGGGCATGGTTCGGAAGTCCGAGGTGGACCAGGGCGCAGTAGCCAGGAGGGCTAGTACGAAGCGAACGCTTCTTGCTGCTTGGACGCTGCGATACAGTATCGGCAGGGAGTGTCGATCGCTCCCGTCGCGTGTCGCCGCTGCTCCGTCCGTGCTCGAGCTTCCAGCATGAACGGACGCGTTCCTGCCTGTCGATCATCATCGTCGTTCGAAGACATCACGACGCCGACCTCGGTTCGAGCCGCCCCGGACCTCGGTCGCGGGGGTCGTTACGCGACATCGTGGCAGACCGTTCGACGGAGACGTCGAGCCGACAGGACGCCGGTCACCGCGTCCCGCACGGGTTCCAGCCATGCCGCCAGCATCCGATCCGTCCGCCTCCGCCGTCGGCGATCCCCCAGCGCTTCACACCGGGCTTTCGAGGCAGACATGGCGATCGAGGATCGAGACGACCTGGATCAAGGCGCGCTCGACCGGTGCCGGATATCCTCTGATCGACCAGGCGATCGTCAGCTTGGGGACCTTCGTCCTCAACATCATGCTCGCGCGCCATCTTCCACCATCGGAATATGGGCACGTTTCGATCCTGTTCGGCGTGCTGTTCCTGTTGCAGGTCGTGAACACGACGCTGGTCTTCTATCCGATGACCGTCAGATGCAGCGTCGCGCTCCCGGACAAGAGCAGGGCGCTGATCCATACGAGCTTGTTGATCCTCGTACCGCTCAGCATCCCGCTCTGCATCGGCCTCGCGGTCGTGAACCTCGCCAACGGACGTGCGGACCTGGCCCTGGCCGCCATCGCCTACTTCCTGTGCTGGCAGTTCCAGGAGTATTGCCGCCGCGCCCTGTTCGCCGAATTGCGGTTTCGAGACGCCATCCTCGGTGACGCGATCAGCTACCTCGGCCAAACCTTGGTGGTCGTATCGCTGTTCTGGTACGTCGAATCCCTGTCCATGTCCGCGATCTTCTGGGTGATGGCGCTGACGTCGGCCGTCGCGGCTTGCGTTCAGGCGCGCCAAGCGCGGTTGACCATGCCGAATGCAGCGGGGCTCGCCGGGACCTGGCAGGATTTCTGGCAGATCGGGCGGTATTCGCTCACCAGCAACGTGCTCGGCATCACGCGCTTTCAGATCTTGAGCTGGACGCTCGCCCTCGCCTACGGTGCCGGCTCGACGGCGTCGTATCAGGCGGCGCTCAACGTCCTGAACGTCGCAAACCCGGTCCTGTTCGCGCTGCTCAACCTGATCCCGCAACTCGCGGCGCGGGCGCACCTGTCCGGGAGATCCAGCGCCTGGAACGCGGCACGCAACTGCGCCCTCCTGGGTGCGCCCGTCATCTTCGCCTTGTACTGCAGCGCGCTGATCGAGCCGCGGCTCATCCTGTCGGCGTTCTACGGTGCCGGCTCACCCTATCTCGACCTCACCGGCCCTGTGAGGGTGCTCGTCCTCGCATTCATGGCGGGTTACGCGACCGAGGCGGTCTGCTCGTTCCTGCACGGGATCGATGCCCCGCGAACCGCTGTCGTGATCAACGGCATCGGCGTGGCGATATCGATCGTCGTCGGCCTCCCGCTGATCATCCTCCACGGCGTGATGGGTGCAGCCTTGGCGACGCTGATCTCGGCAATCGCGCGCTTGGTCGCCAGCCACATGATCCTGAAGAGGATGCTCCTCGAGGACCGTGTCGGACAGGTCATCTGACGAGACACGGCCCCCTGCCGAAGCCGGCCGAGCCGCCCCATAGGCGGTCGCGAACTTGACGCTTGCCGCGACCGGCACCGTGTCCGGCGCTCCTTGGCAGACCCCGCCGCTCGCCGACGCGGTGTTGCTTTGGTGCCGGCGGGGGACGCCCTTCCCGGCGGGACGCCTCCTCTCGTCCGCAGGCACCGCCGCACGCGAGGATCGGCGCTTCCTATCCGTCGGCAAGGCTCAGACGGGGAGACGCTTCAGCTCAACGCCGTCCTCGTCGCGGATCACCAGCTCCCAGGTCTCGCTGGAAGGCGGCATCTCACCGCTCGCCCGCATCTCCTCGATCCCAGCCTCCGCCTGCTCGATCGCCTGATCGAGGCTGTCGGCTTCCACGCCGGCTTCGTCCCGGATCGCGATGTGGCTGCTCTCAAGATCGAAGCGAAAGCGTTGCGGCAAACCGACCTCCCGAGTTTCATTTTTTTTGGCCCAGGCTCGTTACCGAGTCGTAAACAGCCGACTTTGCCGCGTTGCGCATCAGGACGGCTTAACCATGTCGCCATCCGCATTTGCACAAGCGCGCATCCGACAGCGGCCTACGTATTTTGATGAAATTTTTGCCCGCAAGTTGGCGTATCTATTGTTGCCTGCGCCGAACGGCTTAAGCCGCAGTCGTCGCCACCGGTCTCCATATGAGGACGTGAAAATCGTGCCCACTGAAGCCGCACCGCAGGATGGGCCTCGGTCAGAGGCCGACGACATCAGACGCAGACAGGTTCGAGAGCACGTTCGGGCGGTGCTTCGCAAGCTCGTTGAGTATCGCATTCGAACGGACCCGACCAAATAGCGAGACATGGCACTCCGCACGCGCCGGAGGCATGAATTCTGATTTGTCGAACGCGATTAGCCAGGCAGAGGACCACTCTGGTACGACCCGCAATACTTACCGCAGAACGCGGAAGCGATGGAGTTGGGCTTTGGGAGTACCGCTCGACCGGATCGGCGGGCTTTTCCGGGCCGATCGAGAAGACCGGCCGTGGCTCGCGGACCGGGGCGGAACTCTGCCGAGGCGGCGCGTCGACCTCGTCCGCGACCCAGGCGGGAAAGCACCGGTAGCCCTCCAGGCACGAGGGTCCCCGACGCGACTCAGCACGATCGGGAGGTGCTCGACGTCGCCGGTCGCGACCGTGATCCGCTCGCGAACCCCTCCGGTTCCGACGTGACCCGGCAAACCTGAAGCGAGATCGCGCCCGGCGTCACAGTCGCGGTGACGCTCGACATCCCTCCCCGCCTCGAGCTTCGGGCTGCGGCATAGAGCGACAGCATGGCTCGAGCCCGAACAGCGGAACGCGGGAGGACGGCTCAGACCGTGCTGTCCTGCACGCGCGAGGAGGTCGGTTTCCGTGATGGGGCAATGGCGGAAGCGTCGCCACACCGTCCGTCCGCATGCGTCGCCGAGCCACCCTTCGCCTTCGCCCGAGCTCATCCTCCGACCAGCCGAACCAAGCGGCTCCGTGCCATCCGCTCGCCCCGCCTTCGCCGCGCGACCAAGAATGAGTTTTCAGCTTCCGAGTCTTTCGGGAACATCGATCGCGAAGACGGAACCGCTGATTTGCCGATGCAACCCACGTCGAACATCCATGGGCGCCGAGCGTTGACGAGAAAATCTCAGGCGAAGGACCATCCACGATGGATGCAAGCAACATGAGACGCGCCCTATCGATCCTTTGCCTGACGCCGCTGTTCGGATCCGCGGTGAGCGCACAGCCGATCGATCAGCCTGTCGCGCGGCCCGCCCCGATCTACGCCTCGGCAGGCTGGCCGGAGCCGGGCATCATCGACCTGCGACCGCTCCAGCGTCCGTGCTGGAACGGCAGCCGATGGTACGGTCCCTACGGCTACATCTGCTATCGGACACGGACGACACGGCAGGGATTCCCTGTCGATGTCGCCCGAATCGGATACTGACGTTTCGGGCCGGAATCGGTTTCGGCCGCCCTCGTCTTCCTCGAGAGCGTGGTCGGTGGCCTCACCAACCGAACGGCGGGGGGGTCGGCCCGCGATAGGCTTGCGCCGGAAGGTCCGTCGACAGGGCGTCGCGTCGACTGGGGGGCGGTTGCGTCGCCGGGGCGCTCGAGGATGGCCGTGCCGGCGCAGGATCGGTGAGGTAGCGCGGCTGATCGAGCGCCTCGGATCCGGCGGCGCCCGGCCCCGGCCTCGGCACCACCGGGCGACCGGAATCGACAGCATAGTCCGCGGTGCCCCGATCCGGCGGGATGCTCACGAGGGTCCGGCTGCCATTGACGGTGACGAGCGGGCGGGCGACCGCGGGCGGCGTCATCGTGGCGACGGGGTCCGGCGTGCTGGAAACCTGCATCTTCTCCGGCGCCCGTGCTGGGCGTGCGCGTCGCGGCGCCCGGGCGATCCGTTCGGGAAGAGCCGCGCCCAGGCGCAGGCGGGACAAGTCGCGGATCAGGGATTCGGACGAGCCGCGGCTGCAATGATGGACCCTGAGCGACGCGGAGATGCGGCCCGGCATCTCCGACGTGTCGCCCAATCCGATGCCGTGCAGATCCTCGATCCACTGCCACGCGAACGCGCAGCGCCCGTTCAGCGCCACGCCCACCGGGCCATAGGCGTTGCGCGCCGGCTCACGCGACACGCGGTACGGCCCGTCGGGCAGCTGGGCGAGTTCGGCGGCGATTCCGAGCCGCGTCGGCTTGGCCATGCCGGAAATGCCCGAGCCGGCGGTCCCCAAGCTCAGGTCGGCCCGGCTGCTGCCATCGCGGCCGAAGACGATCTTCTGATGCAGGGCGCCACGGCGGCGGGACTCGTCGACGAGAACGGCCGACCCGGCATCGGGGAGCGACACGAGCGGCACGCGCTGGGGCGATCCTTCGCCGGAGGCGTAGGCCGTCGCGACGAACGCGACCCGCCCGCGCGCCTCCTGCGCGGTGTTGCAGGCCGCCAGAAGACCGGTCAACAGCAGGATGCTGCCGGAGCGGCGCAGAGGCCGGCCGACACCGGGGAATGAGAACGGGATCATCGGTCCAGTCCCGTGCTGCGCGAATCGGTGCGAGATCTGTCGGACGCGGTGTCGAAGGGACCGAACCGATCGCCGTCGTGCGCCTCGGCGGTGCGGGATGGGTCCCCCTGCGTCAGGTTCGGGGCATCCGCATGGGCCAGCGTGCCGGCGGGCGGCAGCGGCAGCGCAGCCTGCGATGTCGGACGGTCCATGCCGTTCCAGGCCGGCAGCAGGGTGAAGCCGTAGCGTTCGTAGGGCATCGCCGGGACACCGGGCACGCGACGAGCAATCAAAGGTTGTAGCGCCTTGGCGTCGCGCAGAAAGTCCGCTTCGCGGCCACGTTCGGACGGCTCGGGGAAGCGGAACGGATTCTCGGCGGCGACCGGCAAAGGAAACTCGCCGCGCCGCACGGGCAACGCCCGGCCGAGGACCGCCGCCGGGACCGGCTTGGGGACGCGAACCTGAGCGGCGGCGGCTGCCCGCGCGGCCGGCGGGTCGCGGACGGGGTCGCAGGGTCCCGATGCCTGGGCGTCGGGCGCCGGCAAGACCAGATCCACCACCGTCGGGAACAGGCCATCGTAGCGGTTCACCACCTCGAGGAACTCGCGGGTCTTCTTCAGGCGGCTCAGGGTGAGCGCGTAGCCCAGAACGGCGGCTTCCTGGGGCTTCCATGCGCTCGCACGCTGGAACCAGTCCGCGGCGGCCTCGAACTGGCAGGCGTTGTAGGCGTACCAGCCCAACGCCTGCGCACCCTCGCCGGAGGTCGTCATCAGAACGAGCTTGGCGAAGCGGTCGAGGCGCGCGGGATCGACGGCCGCGACCGGTGGCCGTGTCAGCCGGCGTCCCATCATGTCGAGGTAGAGCGCCGCGTTGGTCACGGACGGGCCACGCCACGCATAGGCGACTTCCTCGGCTTCGCGCTCCTGCCCCAGCTCGCGAAGCGAGAGGGCGAGGCCGGTCGCGATCCGCGCATCGCCCCCGCGGGCGATGGCGGCCTTGAACCAGTCGAGCGCCTCGCGGAACTGGCGGCGGTGATAGGCATACCATCCGAGCAGGCTGAGCTCGGCGGGGTCCGCCGCCTTGCGCACGGCGTCGCTCAGCGCAGCGAGGTCCGCCGGTTCGATCTTCCCGGCCGGCTCCTCGTGCAGCACGGCCGCGATCCGTGCCCGCGTGACGTCGGGGCGAATCGCCTGGAACTCGCTGCTCCCGTCGGCGGCGGAATGGCCCATGGCGAGCAGCGGCTCGACCTGTGCCATCGGCAGGTTGGCCATCGCCTTGTGGATGGTGGCGAGCCGCAGGGCGGTGTCGGTTTGACCGGTCAGGATGGTGCGGTAGGCGTTGACGGCCTGGGCTGTGTAGCCGGTGCGCGCGTAGGCCTCGGCGACGGTCCAGGCGATGTCGATGTCGAGGTTGCGCAGCGTGTCCGGTGCGGCGTCGACGCGGGCGCGGATCCGGTCCCAATCACCCTTCGCCTCAGCGGCCTTGACCTCGCTGCGCAGGGTCCCGCGGTTGAGCTTGCGCGCGAGGTCGTCCGAGGGACGCCATTCGGGATCGGCCGCCTGCCGCGCGGCGATCGCCGCGCGCACCTCGTTGACCCGTCCCGCGGTGAAGAGGTCCCAGAGCGGAGCCTCCTCCGGGGGGCTCGGCTTCAGCGTGTCGAGGTCGGTCGGCACGGTCCAGTTGGGATAGCGCCGCCGCAGGCGGGCGATCTCGGTCTGCACCCGCTCGTTCTGGCGCTGCGCGGCGTAGTAGCGAAGCCCACTCTCGTCGACGATCTCCGACGACGGTGCGCTGGTCGCGCCGAGGATCACTGGCGCGCGCCGGTCGTCGCGCAGGACGGTGCTCGCCGCGTCCGGCGCGCCCTGTGCCCGCGCCTGGGTCGCCGTTCCCGCCACATCGAGGCTCAGGCCCGCCAGCAGCGACAGGGCTGCGCCGCCTCGTCTCAACGCCCGAGACATGAGCGATACCTCGTGTTGGCGGCGGCGAGCGCCAGGAGATGGAGGGTGGCGGGATAGTAGTTCTCGGAGACGGCCGGCTCGGCGAAGCTCGGCGGCAGCGCGGCACCGGTCCCGGCGCAGGCGGCCAGGGCGGCTACGGCCGCGTAGCCGGGCTCCTGAAGCTGGCCCACCGTCTGGTCGCTGTTGATGTCGAGGATCGGCATGCCCGCGGAACCGGATGCGGACCAGAGCTTCACGAAGGGTTCGTAGGCCTTTCGATCTTCGTATCCCGCCATCGCGAGATAGAGCGGCACACGGACCGCGTTGTAGGAGAAGGTCGCCGGAAAGCCCTCCGCCGGCTTCGGCACGCCGCCGCGCATCGCGATCCATTCGGTCGGCAGCCTCGACGTGCCGAATCGGGCGCGCGTCATCAGGTCGAGCCCGGCGGTATTCAGGCGTGCCCAATCGAACTCCGGCGCGAGCGCGGCGAGCCGCGGAAAGGCCGGGAACACCCAGTACGACAGGTTCACGACCGGGCCGTCCGCCCGGTCCTCGGCCGAGAAGCCGGCGATGGCCGGCAGGAGCAGGGGCCCGCCTTCCGCCTTGAACAGGACGGTGCGCCGCGCGACGTCGACGGCGATGCGGCGGCCCGCGAGGCGGTACCCCTCGTCCGACCAGGCCTCGGCGGCCTCGGCCAGGGCCCATGCGACGAGGATGTCGCCATCGGTGGCATCGTTGACGTCGGCCACGCCCGGCCGCTTGTCCGGCTCCCAGCGCCAGGCGAGCAACGCGTCGGGACGGACCATCAGGTTGGCTCGGGTCCAGCCCCAGATGCGCTGGAAGGCGTCGCGGTCTCCCGCCGCGACGGCCAGCAGCATGCCGTAGCCCTGGCCCTCGCTGTGGCTGATGCGGCCGTTGCCGGTATCGACCACGCGGCCCTCGGGCGTGACGAAGCGGCTCCGGTAGCTGCGCCAGGCACCGATATCGCCGATCGCGTTGAACATCGTCGGCGGTCCAGCCGGGCGGGACGATGCCTCACCGACGCCGTCCGGCGGCGCGGGCGCCTGCGCCGCCGCCGGCAGCGCGAGGAGAGGAACCAGGAGAAGGGCGGCGAGGCGCCGGCGCAAGGGGCTCATCGGTCGGACTCCCGGTCGTCCCCGTCGGCGTCCCGCCGCGCGTCGGGGATCGGCTGGCTCCTGCGGCCGACTCCGCGGAGCATCGCCTGCGTGCTGAGGCCAAGAAGGACGGCCGCCGCGAGCAGGGTGAGGACGAAGGTGTTGGGATTGGTCGAGAACCACCCCGCCAGCACGAGGCGCGTGTTCTCGAAGGTCCGCGGAACGGTCTCCACGATCTGGCCCTGGCGCGCGGCGAAGGTGGTCAGGGCGCCGTCGTTGGCGTCGAGGGCGGCGACGCGTCCCTCGAGCTGGTTCCACACGACGGGAGCGCTCAGGCAGATGGCGGAGGCTTGAAGGGCGGCACCGTTGGGTGCGGTGAAGACGGTGATCGCCGTGTCCGGATCGTGGCCCGCCATGCCCTGGCCGACGACGAGGGATGCTCCGATGCCGATCGTCACCGGATCCTCGCGCACCTGATCCGTGAGCCACCCCGTCGCCGCGGCCATGGTCTCGGTTGCCGCGCTGCCGAGCCTGCCCGTCGCGTTCGACAGCATGTCGCCAACGGAGTCGCGGTTGCGCACCGCGGTGCTCCAGGACGAGACGAGATCGCGGGTCTCGCCGTCGCTGTCCGCGTCCCGGGCGCGGCGCGGCATCACGAGAGCGGTCCGCGAGGCGGACGCCGGCAGGGCGCAGGCCGGCGGCACGTCGTTGCGGAGACGGTCGAGGCTGAGGCCCGGGGTCGCATCGGGCTGGGCGGGCGACGGCAGCGCCGTCGCCCGCGTCTCCCAGATCCGCCGGATCTGCTCGGGGTCGAGCCCGACCGCGCGCAGCACCTCCGGATCGAGGGCGCGGGCCGGCGCCACGACCACCGTCGGCGCCCTGCGCAGAAGCGCGTTCTCGTTTCCGATCTCGAAGTCGATGGGGCGACCTGCGGCGAGCGCGAGACGGACCGCGATGGTGGCGGCGGCCGACATCGATTCGCGGTCCGGCGTCGGCACCACCAGCCGCGGCCGTTGCGCGGTCCGAAGGTAGGGCAATCCACCGCTGGCGGTCGCCGCGAGTTCCGGCAGGCGCAGCGCGCGTGCGAGGGGGGGAAGCGTCAACGTCGTGTCGTTAAGGAATAAGAAGCGCTTCGCCTCGACCCCGCTGTCCTCGCAGGTCCGGTCGGCCCGCGACGGCAGCCGCGCCGTGATCTCGATACGGTTCCGGCCGGGTCGCCAGCGGCCGAGCGGCAGCGGCATCGCCAAGCTGCGGAAGACCTCGCCCTCGGCGCGGGGGAGCGTGTCGCTCGCGACGTTGCGCCCGTTGACGTCGACGATGACCTGCGCGCCGGTCTCGAGGCCGGCCGCATAGCCGCCCGCCATCGACAGGATAGCCTTGCCGTAGTCGGCCGGGATGAAGTCGACGGGGAGGGTCACGTCGAAGCCCGTCCGGAACAATCGCCCGGAGAACTCGCGATTCTGCACGCCGAAGCGGGACAGGGGCACCGTGGTGCCGCCGCCGAGCTCCAAGCCGCGGGCGAGCGCGAGCTGGCGCAGGCCCTGCGGGCTGCCTTCGGCGACACGCGAGGCGGAGGCGGTGAGCACCCCACCGGCGGATTCGATCTCGGCGGCTCCGCTGCCGGGCACGATCAGGGTCGCGGCCCGCTCCGCGTTGGCCGGGAGGAAGACGAGCGCTTGCCCCGTCGCGGCCTGGGCCGCATCGATGCCGGGCAGATCCCGCAATTCGTCGGCCGAGCCGATGACCAGGTTGAGGCCCGCAGGCCCCTGGAGCGGTGCCCCGAACTCGACGGAGACGTGGGCGTAGCGGCCCGCGAGCGCGACGCGCTGCACCAGGGCGATGATCTTCTCGAAGGTCGAGAACCCCGGCTTGCTCCGGAGCACCACGCGCAGCGGCACGAGGCCGCGCGCATCCGGTGCCACCGCGGGCAGGTCGCGCAGGGACCGCACGGTTTCGACGCCCGCCGGCATCATGAGACCGGTCCAGGACGGGTCGATTTGGGTCCACAACTCGTAGGTTGCGGCCAGCGAGCAATCCACACGGTGACGCTGGACCGCCGAGATCGCGATCGCATTGTACCCGGCCTTGAGCACGCCCGCGGGGATGTCGAACTCGATCACCTTGACGGCACCGGGCGCCTTGATCGGCGTACGGCCGAGGACGACGTCGTTGACCGCCGCGGTCAGGAACGAGGCTTCCGGGACCACCGAGATGGCGGCGAGGTAGCCGACGCGAAGCCGCAGCCGCTCGCGTGCCTGCTCGGCCGTGACGTAGACCGGCCATTGCAAGGCGTCCTCCTCGCCGCTGAGCCGCAGGCTCTCGCCGGTCGCGGGAAGCGGGCGCTGGGGCAGCGATACGGCGGCCTGCGACACGGGGACCGGCGTCCCGGCCTCCGGGCCGTCCGGCGACGGGCCCTCGGCCCGGCGCGGGGGGCGTGCCGCCTCGTCCGCTCCGGGAATCGTTAGGGCGTGCGGAGCCCCGCGACCGAGGAAGCTCTGCGCCCCGGCGCAGGGAGCCAGGAGCAGGCCGGTCGCCAGCACCATCGCGGCCCGGATGCAGCGGAGCGAACGCACGGCGATCGCACGGGCGGGGGGGAGATCAATCTGAGCCATGTCTCAGCCGGCGCTTGGGTGGGGCGAGTCCGAATTGCGCCGGCGGTCGCGGACGAGCGCGGCGTTCTCGGCGTCCAGCATCATCTGGAGCCAGCCCGGCGTCGCATCCTCGACCTTCGGCACCGGCTTCGCGCTCCGGACGGTGATCTCCGACGATCCGACGTTGGCGGCCGGCTCGGCGCGGGCGCCGTCGACGAGCCGGCGATGCATCGTCACCGTGCGGGGAAGCGGCACCTCGACCTGGGGCGCTGCGGCGGGGACCGGTGCCGGGTTGCCCTTGAGCAGGTACGCCGCCGCGCGCACCGGGCCGACGACTCCCCACCAGACGAACTGCAGGATCCCGGCGAGCAGGTTCTTGTGACCGCGCCGGCGCTGCTGGAACCGGGCCATCGCGTCCGCGTCGCCGTACATGAGGTCGGCGAGGACGAAGTACGCCTCGGGCGGCAGGGTCTCGAAGTCGAGCCGCCACACGGATTCCTCGCCGGACGCCGTCATCGCCGTGAGCCGCACCGGGATCGCGGCCCGGACGGCCTCCGCGGACAGCCCGGCGCGCGGCGGGACCGAAAGCAGGCCGGCGTTGGTGTCGGTGCTCCGCTGCATCGGAACCACGGCATCCATGCGGACTTGGCAGCCGGCGCTCGAGATGCGCTCGACGGCCACGTCGACCGCCATTCCGTTGAGGGTGAGGACGGCGCGGCGGTCGACGGCCAGCGACGGGCTGGTCTCGGTCTGGCGCCGCTCGGCCGCAACGCCCAGAGCGGCACCGGCGGTGATCAGGTTGAAGCCGTTCCACAGGCCGACCACGAGCATCAGGTTGGTGACGCCCGGCTCGAACAGGTAGCGATAGCTCGCCACGCAACAGCCCGTCAGCAGGACCGCGAACACCAGGAAGAAGGGCAGCGCCAGGGGGGAGAGCTGGTCGCGGTCCAGCGTCACGTTCTTGGCCGTCACCTTGAACTGGGGCCTGCGCGGCGACAGGATGACCGCCGCCGTCGCCCGGATCAGGAACAGGCCCTGGACGTATTCGTACAGCTCCGACACGAACGGCCAGCGCACGCGGCCATAGAGATAGTTCTGCATCATCAAATTGACGAGGATGTAGGTCGCCGTATAGGCCACCGCCTCGTCCACGTTCGCGATGACGATCTTCATATCGAGGAAGATGTACAGCAGCGGCGCGATCATGAAGATCAGGCGCGGAATTGGGAAGAACCAGAACGTCATGCTCGACAGGTAGCACAGGCGCTGGATCGGCTTGAGGCCGCGCTTGAACATCGGGTTCTTCAGAAGCATGATCTGGAGCATGCCCTGGCACCAGCGCGAGCGCTGGCCGATGAAGTCCGAGAGCGTCGCCGGCTGAAGCCCGGCGATCAGCCTCTTGTCGACGTAGACGCTGGTCCAACCGCGCGAATGGAGCTCGAAGGCGGTCTCGCAATCCTCGGTGATGGTCACGCCCGAGAAGCCGCCGGCCTCCTCTAGGGCGGTCCGGCGAAGAAGCGCGGCCGAGCCGCAGAAGAACGAGCCGTTCCACTTGTCGAGGCCGCGCTGGCCGATCGCGTAGAACATCTCGTTCTCCGACGGCATGCGATCGAAGGTGGCGAGGTTCCGTTCCACCGGGTCGGGATTGAGGAAGGCGTGCGGCGTCTGCACGAGGAACAGCTTCGGATCCTCGGCGAAGTGGCCGACGGTGTCGCGCAGGAAGGAGCGGAACGGCACGTGGTCGGCATCGAGCACCACCACGACCTCGCCGCCGGAATTCTGGAGACCGTTGTTGAGGTTGCCCGCTTTCGCGTGCAGGTTGCGCCTCCGGGTCAGGTAGGAGACGCCGAGCTCCGCACAGAGCGTCTGCAGGTCCGCCCTGCGCGTGCGCGCCTCCTGCGCGGCCGCCAGATCGGAATCGGTGCATTTCTGATCGGTCCCGCCGTCGTCCAGAAGCCAGACCGTGAGCTTGCCGGCCGGGTAATCGAGGGAGCGGGCCGCCGCCAGCGTCGTGGCGAGGATGTGCCGGTCCTCGTTGTAGCTCGGCACGAAGATGTCGACGGTCGGCAGGTCCGCATCGTCATCCGCCGGCACGAGGGCGCGCGTCAGCGGATCGGCGTTCACGATCAGGCTGACCATGAGGATGTAGAAGCAATAGACCTCGGCCAGCGCCAGCGTCACGCCCGCGGCGAAGCCGAAGGGGTCGGTCGTTGGCGGCAGCGTGCTCGACAGGCGCCAGTAGAGGTAGCGCAGCACGATGAGGCTGCCGACCGCCAGGAACACCGAACGCCCGACCTGCCCCCGCGCGAACAGCCAGAGGAGGATCATCAGACCGATCGCGCCGAGGCTCATCTCCAGCTGGATCGAGGTTCCGACCGGCTGTGCCAGCAGAAGCAGCACCACGGCAGCACTCACAAGCCAGACTGCACGCACGAGGACGGATGTCACGGGCTCGATCCCTCGAATCAAAGAATGTCGCGCATCGCGGGAGTCTCGGATGCAGGCACGGTTACTGCCGGATTTCGGCGCTCAACGGTTGTCTTTCGGCCGGAGGTTCATCAGAAGGCTGCTCGACCTTCGACGCTGGTGTAATAACCACCCTTTTGGATCCGATCATATGCGTAGCCGGCGCCAACGGAGAACTTCATTGGCCCGATGGTGAATCCGGTAAGATGAGCGCCCAATCGCCACTGGTTGAAGAACGCATCACCCAGCAGCGTCGCCTCCGGGCCGACGAAGACACCATCGGCCACGGCAAAACCCGCCCGCATGCGGACATAGTAGGCGCTGAACAGCGTCGAATAAGAGGCGTTGGCGGCGAACAGAGTGTTCGCCGTCGGATTGAGATAGAGATCGGCGGCGACCTTCGCGCCGATGCCGGTTCCGAGCACGGGATTGTTCGGATCGATGACGGACAGCGAATTGCTGCGGATGTTCACGCCGACGTAACCGGCCAGCGCGGCCTGCTGCCAGATCCATTCATAGCCCAGCATGGCGGTGCCCTCCTCCTGCTCGCCGCGCACGGTGCGGCCGGTGGAGGACGGATAGGAATACGTACCGGCCACGCCCTGCAGCCGGATGCGCGGACCGCTCTCGTTGAGCGGGGTCACTGGCGCGATCGTCGCGGTGACGACACCGAACGCCGAGCTGTTCGAGGTCACGGTGGCTGCGGAGTCGATCGCGACGATGTAGTCGTCCTGCACGGATTCCCGTTCCGCGCCGGTGTACCAGTCGGCCGCCGCGACGACGTTGGGCGTAGCCAGCGTCGCAATTGCTCCGAAGACACAGAGACCAGCGCGAATCTTCGTCATGATGTCGTCCGAGGGTGCAGGCGGATCATCGCGGCGCGCCGATGTCCAGCGGCACAAAGAGCTTCATAAGGATTAAAGGATGGTTAACGCCCAATATCTGGGACCTCTAAATGTGCTTAGATTATTCAACCATTGGTTGTAGTGGCGATATATTGCTCAGATCTGCAGTCTAAATTTGCTGACTTTGTAGGCTTTCTGCGCGGATCGCGGTGCTGAATTGAGGCCGTGCTGGCCGATAGAATGTCTCAGGCGATCAGGTGCAACGTTTCAGACGGAACGCTGTGGGGAAGTCAATCTTCGAGCTGGAACACGCACAGGTAAGACCTGCCCGGAGATCCGGAGCCAAGAGGTGGCGACACCGGTCGCAATCGACTCCGTGACATCGGTGCGCTCGTCGGCGGTGACGACGCCAATAAAAGGTCGGACGCCGATCCGGACGGGCTCACGATCCAAAGCTCCGCCGGCAATACGCTATGTCGCCCCCCCTGATCGACGAGAGAGGGACGATGTTTCCTTCCGGCTGGTCCGCGACAGGATGCGCGTCGCGAATCTGCGCCGGCCGGGCAGGACGCCCTGTGGCCTTTTTCCTACACGTAGGAAATCCCGTGCAACACGGCACTTCGACGCGGCGAAGCGGAGATCAAAGACCCTCCACGCGCTCGATCAATGAACGGGCGTGAAAAGGATCGATCGCCTTCATTCGGCGCGATAGATCGACGTCGTCAGGAACCGAAGACCGTGCAGCCCGCCGCAACGCGGAGCTGTGTTCCGGTCGGGAGACGGACAACTCCAGATCAGCGCAAGCGATCGGGACGTCGACTTCGAGCGAACCGGCGTCCCCGTGCCCGGTCAGGCATCACGCTGCATCGGCGCGGCGCGACGGCTTGGTCGCGCCGGCGAGGGCATCGACGAGATCCTGCGAACTGAACGGCTTGCGCAGTGTTTGGACCGCAGCGTCGCCCCGGAGAGGGATCGCGTCGGGTGCCATCAGCACGATGGCCGTCGCCGGATGCGTGCGCGACACGACGTCGGCCAGAAAGACCCCGTCCACCGCCGGCATCGCATGTGCGCACAGCAGGACGGCGTAGGCGCGGGACTCGGCGAGAGCCTCGCTCGCCTCCTCCGTCGACGCCACGGGCGTCACCGCATAGCCGCGACCGATCAGGCTCTCGGCCGTCGAGGCGCGAAGGACGGCATCGGGCTCGACGAGCAGGACCTGTTCCGCCTCACGGGCGGGATCGGATGGCACAAGGCTCTCCCGTGCGATCGGGAACGTCAGGGTGATGGTGATGCCCGCGTTCGCAGTCGCGACGCCGATGGCCCCACCGATCGCATCCATCTGGCCCCGGACCGCGGCGACGCCACGATCGGCCCGGAAGCCGTCCGGGGCCGAGAATCGGGCCCGCAGGCCGATCTGGGCGTCGCCGTGATCAGACGCCTCCTCGACCGAAAGCGTCACGATCGCATCGGTCGGGAGGGAGGCGCGTGCATCGCTGGCGACGTTGAGCAGGGCGACTTCCAATTCGCGAATGCCGCATGCGAGCTTCGGCAGGGTGCCCGCCCACGGCGTCAGCACGAGCCCGGGCAAGATCGCCGCGCGGATGAAGTCGACGGTCTCGGTCACGACGCGCGCGGCGTCGCCGTTCTGCACGACCGGGCTGTCGGGTTGGACGAGCGCCAACATGCGCTTCAAGAGTGCGGAACCACGGGCGACATCGCGCCGTGCGGTCTCCATCGCGTTGTCATCCGTGAAGGCGGCATCGTTTTCGATGTCGCGCAGGTCGGCCCAGATCGCGTCGAGGGCGCCGCCGATGTCGTGCGCGATCCCCGCGACGATCGCCTGTGCCGGGAAGGCGGCCGGTGGTTCACCGACCTCCGCCAGCACGGCCCCCGGCGCGACGGATCCAGTGGACGGCGCGGGAAGGGCGACCTGGGCGATCTCACGCGTCAAGGCGTGGAGACGGACCGGTTGCCCGTTGAGCGCGACGGCGGTGAGGCGCAGGACCAGGCGGCGGCCAGCGCTGTCTTCGGGACCGGCGAGAGAACGAATGACCGCCTCTCGGATGGAGCCGGGCTCCTCGCATACGGCGCGCATCGTGTTCTTGAGCAGCGCGCGGTCGTCGACCTCGATCCGCGCGAGCATCTCCTCGAGCGTACACGCCCGCTCGGCGGCATTCTCGACCGCGGCGGCCGCGCCGTCTGCCCAGGTCACCTGCCCGTTCCGCAGGTCGACCTCCCAACTCGTGAAGCCCCCGAGCAGCCTCGCCGAGCGGACGCGGTCGCGGCTGCGTGCCAGGGCTCCCCGGGACTCCCCGAGCAGGCGTTCCCGTCCCTGGCTTCGCCCGATGCAGGCGCCGACGGCATCGGCCAGGTTGGCGAGATCGGCGGTGGGCACATCACGACGGAGCAGATCCACCCGGTCCTGACGGGCCGCGTCGGCGATCCGTTGCACGTTGCGGCCGAGCCGTCCCCCGACCGCGCCGCCGATATAAGCCGCGCCGAGGGCCGCCGCGGCGAGGGCGAGGAACGTGGCGGGGCCTGCGCCCGCGGCGTCCTCGACGAGATCGCGCTGTTTGACCGAAACGATCCACCCGAGCCCGGCGCCTTCGGCGATGGCTGCGGTGGCCTCATGGGTTCGACCCACCTGCGCCAAGCCGGTCGACCGGTGAAGCGTACGCCCGCCGGCATTCATGACTTGAATGGCGGAGTCGCGTGCCGCACCCCCGAGGTTGCGGCGCAGGGCGGCGACCACCTCCTGGATCCAGTCCGGCTTGAGCTGGACCGCGAGGACGCCGATCTCCGTTGTGCCGCCGGCGCGAACGGGCGCGCCGATGATCACGTTCGGCGGGACGTCGCCGCCCGTGCGGGTGCGATCGCTCGCGTCGCCGATCACGATCCCGGATAGGCCGCGCGAAAACCAGGTCGTCCCGGACACGTCGGCGCCGGCGAGCGATCCGCTCGCGGTGACCAGCACGCGACCGCTCCTGTCGGCGACGAGGATGTCGGCATATCCCGGATGAAGAGCACGCCAGCGTCCGAGGACTTGCTGGACCGTCGTCCCGTTCCCCTCGCGCCCGAGCACCGTGTTTTCCGCAGCAAGGCTGACATCACGCCCGACCGTCGCCAATTCCTCGCTCAGCCTGTCGGAAATCAGGTTCGCCGTACGACGGACGTCCGCTTCGCTCCTGCGCGCAGTCTCCGCAGCATCTTCAGAGCCGACGAGCAGCACGCAGGCACCGCCGGCAAGCACCGCGACCACGAGGATCGCGGCCAGCAGGACCCGAAGCGAAATCGATCGTCCCATATGCATCATCTGCGCCCAAAGAGGCTTGTCGCCATCCGGTCAAGCAGATCAGCAATTCGATAGACATGGTTAAAAAACGGTTAATGATCTCCCACATCTAAGAAAATAGACCTTTCGACAAAAGTTCCGATCGGCGCGCCCCTGGGTTGCAAAGTCGCGGCAGCAATCCGGTCCATCGCAGCGACGATGGCCGAATCCGTTTTCTGCCGATCCTAATCCAGCAGCCCGAACGATGAGCGGATCAATTCACCCTCGGCAGGATCGCGATACCGAAATGTGAAGGCCAAGCCCATGCTGCTCAGAGGATCACCGCGTGACATCACCGGCCTCGCGTGGATGGCCAGAGGTCGACCGGCAGGCGAGATCCGAGTGACGCCGTAGGACCTGGCGAGCATTCTCAGCGCTCTCTTCATGGGACGGAATCAGGTGACTGATTGGCTCCGTCGGGGCGGCACTTCCATGGGAACCTGGCACAGAACGCGGCCTTCGCAGCGCAGCATTTCAAAACATTATCAAAGTCTTGAATAAAATCATGTCGCGCGCGCAGACGCTTGGGCTCTCACCGCGTCGCCGCAGCCTCGATCAAGCGCCGGCTCTTGCTTGATCGGACATCTCGACGACGATTGTGAAACCCTCGGACGTGGCGTCGAACCAAAAGACAAACCTCTTCGAGCCGGTGAACCAAGCTGAGAGACGGCTGCTCCCGACAATCTGCTCGGCGGCAATTTCGCGCCAGTTTCCATTCGGCTCCGAAGCGCGGACCTACAACCAAAGCGCTCCCCCAAATCGCCATTGAGCCCGCAGATGATCCGTACGACAACACCCGCAACGAGATAAGAGCTATTCCAAAAGGGCATGTGAGGAAGGCGAATATTGTCATGCCGGATCGGACTGCAAACAATCTTGCGACGGATAGCGATCTCGCCAAAATCGATGCGGGATTACCACAGCGCTTGCATGCTCTCGACGCGGTTCGCGGCCTTGCAGCCGCCATCGTGCTCAATCATCACTGCCTTACGATCATTCCCGCTTACAGCGACTATTTCTACTCCGACTGGACAACGGAGGCGAGATCCGCCACGGAATATATCCTGTTCTATACCCCGGCGAGGATTTTTTGGTCGGGCTATGAAGCGGTCACGCTCTTCTATGTCCTGAGTGGCCTGGTGCTGGCTTTGCCTTGGATCGAAGGACACCCTCCGCAGTATCGCGCATTCTTAATCAAGCGCATCTCCCGAATTTATCTTCCGTATGTTGCGATTATTGCGATTGCGGCCGTTGCAGTCTATTTTCTTCAACCGATTTTTCATATTTCCGGGGGCAGCAATTGGATCAATGCCGAAACGTGGTCGGCACCTGTTACGATCGAAAACCTCGTGCAGCATGCACTGATGCTGGGGCAGACGAACTTCCGCCTCAACGGAGCTGTTCATTCCCTTGTTTGGGAAATGCGTGTCTCGCTCCTGTTTCCTCTGCTTATGATACCCATGATCTCGTGGAAATGGAAAGCATCATTAATTCTTATCCTGGGATGCTTTTTCATCGTAGCAGCAATACACGCCCTCCTCAGATCCGTACCTGAGACTTCATTGACCGGAACCATTTTGTGGGAACTCCAACATACTGCCTATTACACGATATTTTTTGTCATCGGCGCCTCGATGGCCCTCAATCTGGATAGAATCCGGCGGTTCTTCGAGACGACCTCAAAATACCACGCTGGCGAGTTCGTGATGTGTGCCGGCCTGCTGATGGTTCAAACTCATTGGTCGCAGACACACGCCTTTCACAATATTGGCGTCGCAACCGGATCGGTTTTCGTCATATCCGCAGCACTCGCGCCAGGTCGGATCGAACGTTTTTTATCGGCTCCGCCGCTACAACTCCTGGGAAGGATTTCATACAGCGTCTACCTCGTGCAAGTGCCAATCCTGGCGGCCGTCACGTTTTTACTTCAAAACGTCCTTCCCCTTTGGTCCATGATAATTATTGTCTATCCCTTAGTATTGACGAGTGGCTGGGCCTTTCATGTTCTGATTGCCGAACCGTGCGCGCGGCTTGGAAAGCGCATCACGAGGCTGCAACAGCAAAATCCGCAACGTCCGATATCGATCAAACAAATTGCGTCGAGTCGCGTCCAATCATGAAGCGAAGGCCGAATCGTTTTGTATCCTGCGGCATTGCTGCTGTTTCGACATCCTAGCGGTGTGAAGCGGGCGGATGCTCGCCGGATGGCGGTTCAGGGATTTCGGACGGTACGGGCAGCCGTCACGTCCGCCCGCGACTGTTCAGCCGCGCGCAGCGCCGCCTTTTACGGGTGATGCCTTGCCGGGCGAAGATTCGAGCCAGCGCGCCTGTGCTGGTTGGCACGCCCTGCACGGCCCGGGCATCGCGCAGTTCGTCCAGACAGATCGCAGGATGCGCTTCCTAAGTTGCTGGATCGGATCGGCTTGGACCTCGATGGCCTGCGAGCGCCGATCGCTGCGCTGCGCCCACGATGCGATCTGCCCCTCCTTCCGCACGCGCTTCGCCCAGCGGCTGGCACGCGACACGCTGACTTCGAAGCGGGCGGCGGAGCCATGGCAGGTCGCGCCTCCCCGTCAGGGTCGCAACAACCCGCTCGCGCAGATTGATCGACAGGGATGACGGCATCGGAAACGCTCCTCAGCCCATCAACGCCTTAGCCAAAAACCCGCCGCCAACCGACGGGGCGTAGATCTCAGCTCCAGCAGGCAACGACAAATAAAACCGATTGTCGATGGGCATATTTCTATATCCCAAGATCGAACACGCCGTATTGTATTTCTACTTCATCTGACAGATAAATAATATCGTTGGAAGCATTGACTTGACCTTAAGTACCGAATCAACAATTTCACAGATAGTTTTGTTAGACGGTTTTTCATTGTTAAAAACTTTGAATTAGGGCGATCTCAGTCTATTGGAGATTTATAATAAAAATCAACTGTGCTGGTCGGAAAGTATGATATCCTCAAGTCTTGGCGATAACGATGTCGCGTTGTGTATTTCGATTCTCGATCCCGAATTGGGTTGGGATCACTTCCAAGCACGAATTTCCCATTGGGCGATCGGTTGAAAAGTCTCGCAAGCATTTCGAGAACGAGAAATGATCCGCAGCCCCTGACGTTATCATCCGAGGCGCCGTCCATGTAGAAATCCAAAGCACCGAACTGGATCCCGCTAAAGGTCGCCTTATTCGATTTATTGATTTGCAATCTAGCGCTATACGAATTGTTTCCAGAACTCAGCAATCGAGTAAGGTACATCCTTACCATCCCATAAGGACTGCACTTGACCGACTTTCTTCGATACATCTTGTATCGACTGAAAACCAGAGACGGAATATGGCGTATGAATTGTATACCAGTGTTTATTTCTATATCATAATTTTGAGTATTTTCTGCAAAATATTTAATGTTCCTTCGGATGTTGTTGCTAACGTTTTTTACATAATGATTCCACGTCGGCCATTGAGAAAAATCCACCGCTTCGACGACATGGTCATGGACTTCGATAATATAAGCTCCTCTAATACACTCAATCTCGTCTTCGCGCGGATCTTCTAGATTGAAACGTGACCCATAAACGTATCGTCCGTCACCCAGAGCTTCAAGAGCCATTCTCATAGCCTCACTCCAAAGATGCTCATGACCTTGAAGGAGACAAATTCCTGGGTGAAACTTTAGGTTCCTAAAACCTTTTGTGATCAAAAATTGGCCGATTTTCTTTTTCGTTCCTGATTCATCGTTGGTCCAAATATCAAATCTTCGAATACGAAAAACTCCCTGCTCCAATGCTGCCGTGACTCGTGCATGCCGAATGGTTGCCTGATAGGTCGCCCCGCACGCCATTGCGAACTCGTCGAACAGATCTTCGGTCACGGTTGATTTTACAACAAATATTTCAGGTTTTTTATTATAGACTCTATGGTACATATCGCACCTCATTTATCGATTTACATGCGATCGAATAAACTGCTACAGTGGTTAACAGCTAAATAGATGCTCGATAATAAGTCGAACTCCTGAAGCTCAATTTTCAGCTTAATGGTTTTGGTAAAATTATTTTTAGCTGACGCTGGAACTGCGTCGAATCTTTTGATGTGCTAGAATTTGTTCAAATACGCGCCCAATACAGTATTTACAACCAAAGCAAACAGGCTATTTGTAGATTGCTTGGCTCGTTGGTGGATTTCCAGATCCGCAATCCGAGCGCTCTTTGTGGGATGCCTTCAATTTTCCCGTTGAGGTATAACGCAATCTTCAGAGCGGCGTAAACAGTTTAAGGCATCTTCACCGTGAACTAACGCCGCATGGAGATCTCGGATTTGCCCTTTCATAGGGGGGCAGCTTCGTCAATCACCCGACGCCATCAATGCAGGAAAGGCTCGAATGAAGCATCCAGGGTTTACGATCTGATTGAACCATACTTGCATCTGTCGGAGAACGTGGACCCGCGGGTGAAGCTCGCTTCCTAGTAGAATTCGAAATTTGGCCTGTCCCCTGAATGTCCATCTTCCTCAAGGTATGGCTTTAAGCCATGCGGAAGCGAATTTGCACCCACGGCTGCCGCTCGGCCGAACGGGACGCAGATCGGGAAGTTGACGTCCCAGGTATAGGGCAGATTAGGCTCGTTCGATGCATGCGTCATCGACTCGTGCAACGAGACTTTGTCCCGACGCGAGAAATTGTTACGCTTAGGGAATACGCTGACGCAGACCGTCAATCCTTCATGTTGTCTCAGCTCTGAATTTGGTGGCTTGCATAGCCTCCGCCAGCCGCCCGACCTGGGCGCAGTCGTCGGCGTCGGCGGGCGTGACGCGCAGGGCCAGAAGGTGGCCAAGCGTCTTGACGGCCAAGCGGATCATGGAGCTTTTCTTGCGCTTGGCTTCATCGTAGCCGGCCCGCGCGCCACTCTCGGGCATCGAGCGCAGGGTCCGGCCGTCGAGAATGGCGGCACTTGGTTCTGGATTGGGGCCGGTGACGAGGCGCGGCAGCGTACGGGATTCGTCGGCGAGTTGCTCGAAGCCGCCGCCGTTAGCCAGCGCCGCGCTTGCTGGTAGACGGCTTCCCAAGGTGGCAGATCGTGGGGCATCCACCGCCACGGTGCCCCTTGTCTTCATCACATGGCGCAGGCCGTCGAACACCTCGCGCAAGCCGTGCTCGCCTTGCCCCGCATCCTCACGCAACAGCGTCGGTACGAGACGACCAGCGCCCATTCGTCATCGGAGACATCGGATGGGTAGGATCTGCGTGAAGAGGTCATGCCCCTTCATCTGGTATCTCCGAATGACGGTCCATAACAGCCTCCAGACGCTCTAAGCTCGACTTTGGCCACTCATGCGGCGTGGCAGAGGGCATAGGCCCAGGGCGCTGGCAAACGGAAGCCGGGTTTTGTTCGGGCGCGTCGGCGCGGTGATGTTGCCAAAGTCCGCTCGCGCCAGATCGCATAGCGCACGGCGGCCAGAGCATCGGCGAAGGTCGGGCGCGGTTTGGGGTACCACGCGGCGGCCGCGATCCGTTGCCGTTGGCGGACTGGGAGCCGTGCAGCCAGCAGCGTGACGATCGAGAACAGGGCGAGCAGGCAGGGCGTGGTGCGGGCGATGGCCTTGTCCGACCACTGCCGCTGCGTCTCGACACCGAGATGGGCGCGCGCTTCCTGGAAGGTGACCTCAACGGTCCAGCGCCGCACGAACCACCCCACGATCTGCGCGGGCTCGCGCACCGGTTCGGTGCAGAGCAGGGCCTGCGGTGCAAAGCGGCTCTCGGGATCGCGCACCAGCACCCATCGGATCGGCACGACCGGCAGACCGCCGTGCCGCCACACGGCGGTCCCGGAGGCGATCTCAAGGGTGCGCTCGCCCGCCCCGTACCAGCCGGGCACCACGACCGCGTGCCAGCGCGTGTCCTTGGCCGCGAGGATCGCGGCGAGCGTCGGCAGCCGCGCGCCTTTGGTCCGCGGGCGTCCAATCGTGCCGGGCGGCCGAGGTGGGGCCGGCTCGTAGAGAGCAGCATCCAGCCGCAGGCGGGTGATCGCCGTGATGCGAGCGCGGCGCATCGCGTCGAGGAACAGCAAGGCCGAGAAGCCGCTGTCGCCCACCACAACGAGGTCGCGTGCGCGCAGCCAGCGGCGAGCCTGGAGAGCGAGTTGGCGTCCGACGTCGAGCAGAGGCTTGTGCCGACGGCCCCGTTCGCGACAGGCGCGCTCTGACGGCACCAACGCGGTTAGGAACGGCAGCGCCCAGACGCGCCCCGCCCAGGGGATCGGGGCGAGCACCATGAGGCTCATCCAGCGCAGCCCGCTCGCCTTGACGAAATGGCTGTCGGAGGAGCGAACTGGATCACGGTAGATGCCCTTGGCCGCGATCCGCTTGCCGCGGCGGCGCTCGATCGTATCGTCCAGTCCCAGGACCACGGGGCCGCGTTGCGCGAACGCATCGACGAGGAGCCCGAGCAGGATACGGCTGCCGGAGCGCGGGCACCACGCCGCTCGGTTGAGGATACGGTGGACGTTCACGAACCGCCGCTCCTGCGCGCGGCCGATGATGCGCAGGACGCTCGTCACCGTGCGCCGCCCCGGCGTCAGGATCGCGCCGATCAGCAACAGCTGAGCATGGCGCCAGGAGCGGTGGACGAACAGCGGCGCGAACGCCAGGATGATCCCGGCAAAGCGGGTGGGCAGGGGCAGCATGGCGGTGTCTCTTGGCGGGGACGCCACCAGCCTATCCCTCACGCCCGCTTCGTCACCTCCGCCCACTCCACGCGCCGCAAATGGCCAAAGTCGAGCTAAGAACGTCTAACAAAACCATCGTTCGATGAAGCGCCAAACGATGAGGGCTGCGGCCAGGGTCGAGAAGGCGAGATGGATGTCGGCCCGTCGCTCGTAGCGGATGGCGAGGCGGCGGAACTTGGCGAACCAGGCCAGCGTCCGCTCCACGACCCACCTGTGTCGGCCCAGACGTTGGCTGCTCTCGATCCCGCGCCGGGCGATGCGGGGCTGGATGCGACGGCGGGTCAGCGCCTGACGACAGCGGCGGTGATCGTAGGCCTTGTCGGCGTGCAGCTTCGAGGGCCGCTTGCGCGGCCGTCCCCAGCATGAACGGATCGGCGGGACGGCATCCACGACCGCCTCCAGCATCCGGCTGTCATGCACGTTGGCCCCCGTCAGCTTCAGGGCGAGCGGGATGCCCTTCGCATCGGTGAGGACGTGGCGCTTCGTGCCCGGCTTGCCCCGGTCGGTCGGGTTCGGGCCTGCCGCCGGGCCCCCTTTTTTGCAGCGATGGAGGCGCTGTCGAGGGAGGCGCGGCTGAAGTCGATGCCGTTCTGGCGTCCGAGCCGGTCGAGCAGCGCCTGCTGAAGGCGGTCCCACACCCCGGCCTTCTGCCAGTCGCGTAAGCGCCGCCAGCAGGTCATGCCGGAGCCGCAGCCCATCTCCTTGGGCAGCAACTCCCACGGCGTGCCCGAGCGCAGCACGAACAGGATGCCGGTCAGCGCCGCGCGGTCAGATCTTCGCGGGCGACCGCCCTTCGGCTTGGCTGTCTCAGGCGGCAGCAGCGGTGCGATCTCGGCCCACAGGCCATCGGGAAGAAGCGGTCTCGCCATCTCCCCTCAACGCGCCGCAACCGGTTTTGTTAGAGGCTCTAAGCTCGACTTTGGCCATTTGCGGCGCGTGGAGTGGGCGGAGGTGACGAAGCGGGCGTGAGGGATAGGCTGGTGGCGTCCCCGCCAAGAGACACCGCCATGCTGCCCCTGCCCACCCGCTTTGCCGGGATCATCCTGGCGTTCGCGCCGCTGTTCGTCCACCGCTCCTGGCGCCATGCTCAGCTGTTGCTGATCGGCGCGATCCTGACGCCGGGGCGGCGCACGGTGACGAGCGTCCTGCGCATCATCGGCCGCGCGCAGGAGCGGCGGTTCGTGAACGTCCACCGTATCCTCAACCGAGCGGCGTGGTGCCCGCGCTCCGGCAGCCGTATCCTGCTCGGGCTCCTCGTCGATGCGTTCGCGCAACGCGGCCCCGTGGTCCTGGGACTGGACGATACGATCGAGCGCCGCCGCGGCAAGCGGATCGCGGCCAAGGGCATCTACCGTGATCCAGTTCGCTCCTCCGACAGCCATTTCGTCAAGGCGAGCGGGCTGCGCTGGATGAGCCTCATGGTGCTCGCCCCGATCCCCTGGGCGGGGCGCGTCTGGGCGCTGCCGTTCCTAACCGCGTTGGTGCCGTCAGAGCGCGCCTGTCGCGAACGGGGCCGTCGGCACAAGCCTCTGCTCGACGTCGGACGCCAACTCGCTCTCCAGGCTCGCCGCTGGCTGCGCGCACGCGACCTCGTTGTGGTGGGCGACAGCGGCTTCTCGGCCTTGCTGTTCCTCGACGCGATGCGCCGCGCTCGCATCACGGCGATCACCCGCCTGCGGCTGGATGCTGCTCTCTACGAGCCGGCCCCACCTCGGCCGCCCGGCACGATTGGACGCCCGCGGACCAAAGGCGCGCGGCTGCCGACGCTCGCCGCGATCCTCGCGGCCAAGGACACGCGCTGGCACGCGGTCGTGGTGCCCGGCTGGTACGGGGCGGGCGAGCGCACCCTTGAGATCGCCTCCGGGACCGCCGTGTGGCGGCACGGCGGTCTGCCGGTCGTGCCGATCCGATGGGTGCTGGTGCGCGATCCCGAGAGCCGCTTTGCACCGCAGGCCCTGCTCTGCACCGAACCGGTGCGCGAGCCCGCGCAGATCGTGGGGTGGTTCGTGCGGCGCTGGACCGTTGAGGTCACCTTCCAGGAAGCGCGCGCCCATCTCGGTGTCGAGACGCAGCGGCAGTGGTCGGACAAGGCCATCGCCCGCACCACGCCCTGCCTGCTCGCCCTGTTCTCGATCGTCACGCTGCTGGCTGCACGGCTCCCAGTCCGCCAACGGCAACGGATCGCGGCCGCCGCGTGGTACCCCAAACCGCGCCCGACCTTCGCCGATGCTCTGGCCGCCGTGCGCTATGCGATCTGGCGCGAGCGGACTTTGGCAACATCACCGCGCCGACGCGCCCGAACAAAACCCGGCTTCCGTTTGCCAGCGCCCTGGGCCTATGCCCTCTGCCACGCCGCATGAGTGGCCAAAGTCGAGCTTAGACGCTGCTATGATGACAGATTTCTTGCGCGCAAGTTTCGCGAACGCCTCGTCAGGAAGGCCGAGATTATTGGCCAGAAGATGTACCGGGACACGTTGCACCCAGTCCGACAGCGACGTTTCCTGATAGGACCCGCTGTCGAGCACGCCTACGACTTCGCATTCCTCCTTGCCGATATTCTGCACCGTGTGACCACACCCGCGTGGCAAGTAAGCACAATCTCCGGCGGAAAGTTCGGCGACAGAGAGCCGCTTGTCCGGGGCAAAGAGCGTCACGCGCGTCCGTCCGCGAGAAACGTAGTGCCATTCATTTGCGTTTGGATGCCAGTGCGGCTCGTGCAGAGCGCCGGGCTGGAGCCTCAACAACATACCTGTCATGCCCGCGGACAACGGATAATCTTCGGCAGAGGCAATCGCCAGCGATCCGCCGTCCGAGCTCGTCTGGGGACCGGCTGCCAGCATGGGGTATCGGTGCGTGCGGGATCGGCTGAGCACCTTGGTGGCCCGGGATTGCGGCCCGTCGAGAGGCATCAGAGCGCCCTGACGAATATAGACCTCGCCGGATGGGATGCCTGCGATCGAGTCCTCGGGCATCCCGAAGACCTGCGCCATCATCGCAGGGTCTAGCCGGCTCGCCCAATCGCTGAGACCGAAGGTTCCATGCTCTCCATAGAGACCGTCGTTGAAGGCAAGAATGGCGTGGCAGGGTTCAGCCCCCAAGGTCTGAATGGCGTGGCTGTGACCTTTTGGGAAATACCACAGGTCGCCCGGCCCATAATTCGCGACCTCCATCTCCCCGCTCGGGTCCACCACGGTCACTTGGCAGCGACCGGCAAGAATATACGCCCATTCATCCGACGTGTGCCAATGCATCTCGCGGACGCCGCCAGCGTTGAGATAAAGGTGTGCTCCGGCGATGTCCGTTGCGATAGGGAGTATTCTCGCTGTCACGTCTCGCGCCCAGCCGCCCGATGTCGCTTTGAGCGAGCCTTTGTCGAGCGAGGTCGTGAAACTGACGGCATCGCCCACCTTGCGTGGGATCGTCGATGCGAATTTTGAAGCAGGGGCCACATCGTACCCGGCCGCATGTCCGTCTGCTTCGGCGGCCGACGAAGTCCGCACTGAGAGCGCACCGGCCGCCAGAGTGATGCCGCCGAGGATCGCCCGACGCGTGCCGTCCACCATCGCGAAGAATCCCTTCGACAGCAAGGAGAGGAGAATCACAGTATTTCTAGAATTCGATCTATATGATTATTTCACTAATTATTGATATTTTCTTGATTTTTAATTGATAAAACTCAAATACTGATCAATTTTTAGCGATGATAATGCAAATTGAATGACAGTATTACTATTTCGCTATCTCGTTTTTGTATCAGATCGATTGCAGCGGTCCATCGCCGCAAGTGCGCCCTCGATACCCGAAACGTCGAAATCAGCATCTCCCTTGGGAAACCGCACGAAAACCGTCCGGCTCACCGACAGCTTGCGGACTTCCCTGTCGAGTATACGACAGTACAGGATCGTCCCCTTGCCGATCCAGGTTGGGACGGGGCTGATCGTTTCATTCCCGGTTATCAGATCTGATTTAAGACTTTCACCCTCGGACCAATTCCATCTTTCATAAGACAGCATGAATACGATTTGCCCGTCCGATCTCGTAATCCCGACCGAATTTTGAGCTCCCCCGTCCGTCATGTCGCGATAGGAATGGGTCATTTGACAGGGAAGCGGATCGTTGTTTCGAAGTGTCTTATTGCTGTGCCAGCCTTCGACGGTTTCGATGAACATATCCTCCCGTGAATCGACGGGAGCCGAAGACAGCAACAACCCTGCGGACAATATCAATGCAATTTTGTGACAATATTGAAATTGCATATTCATCATTCCGAATCGTAGCGGGACCCCGACCTAGGGTGCGTTCCACGACCCGGCCAAAGAGCGGGCGGAGGATGTCGTGATCGGTGGCGAGGGTGTCGCTGTCGCCCGGTCGGTCCCGCGCGGCCCCTCGGCACCGATCGGGGGGCTGGCCGATCGTGTCCCGTCCCTGGGCGGACCGTCCAAAAGGCCCACCCAGCGGCCGTCCAACCCCCGAGCCAGCAGGCTCAACGCGAGGACGGCGAGGAGGAGGCCGGCGGCCTTGTTCATCCGGCCGAGAACATGATTGGTGACACAGCGCCGGAACAGGGACACGGCGGTGTTGAGCACGACCCACCAGCTGAACGAGCCCAGGAAGACGCCGACCACCAGCGCCGGAAGCGGCGCGGCCGCGCGCGCGAGGAGGGCCGGCATGGCGGCCAGGAACAGCACGGGGGTGATGGGATTCGCCAGGGCCAGCACGACCGCGCTGCCGTAACTCGCGGCGAGGGTGTGGCGGCGCTCGCCGCTCACGTGCAGGACCGAAACGCTGCGAAGCACCCGGATTGCGAGGCCGAGCAGCACCGTCCCCGAGACCAGGGAGAGCACGGCCCCGTTCGAGAACGCCGCAGCCAAGTCCGCGCTCCAGCGCACCATCAGCCCCCCGTATGTCAGATGCACGGTGGCGACGCCGAGCCCGGTGGCGACGCCCGTCGGCAGGCCCCCTGCCAGCGTGCGCTGGACGCAAAGCAGGCTCGTCGGCCCGATCGGCGCGGCGATGGTCAGCCCAAGGCTCGCGCCGGCGAGCAGGGCCGTGGCGATGACGCCCATGGCGGCGGGACTGCGTTCAGTCGTCTTCCCGGCGGTCGAGGGGCGAGGCCACCGCCCGGGGCTCGGGCGCGGCATTGTCGGCGTCCGGGCACCCGATTTGCGCGCGCTCCAGGGCCGAGGATGCTTGGGCGCAGGCGATGTCCGGCATGTCGTTCAACTCGTCGGCCCGGATCCCGGTGCAGGACAAAACGACGATGAGGCTGGCGACGATTGTTCTCATGGCTGATCCTTCCGCGAGCCGACAATCTAGGGATGGTTGAACCCCGAGCATCCTCCGTCTGGCGGATGGCACCGCCTGCGCCGCCGCAGGCCCGCCGCGGACGTCTCGGCCGAACAGGAAAGCTCCGCCACGTCAGGCCTTTGCACGGCTTCACCCACGACGCTGGATGCCGCGTTGTCGCCGCCCCCGGCGAGGCGACGCACCGGCGAACCTGCCGGAAGCGGGCTCGCGGCGCCGTCCCTCGTCGCCGGCATCATCCGTTTGAGGGATACCGCCGTCGATTTTGGACTGATATTGGTCTTATCGCGATCAGCGGGATCACCGTGGGGCGTGCTGATGCGGGAAGCTCTCATCGACCGGATCTACGAGGCTGCAGGCACTCCCGAGCTCTGGCCGGAGGTCCTTCAATCTCTTGGCGATACGGCGAACTCGGATGGTGCCGTGCTCATGGTGCTGCCCCCCGTCGGCATGCCCCGGTGGATCGCCTCACCGACTTTGGAGCAGCGCCTGCGTCATCACACGACCACGGCTTCCTGGCGCGGCAGCGGGCGCACGGCGCAGTGGCGCACCCTGGCTCATGCGGGCTTCATGCGCGACGTCGACCTCGTGCCGGGCTCCCATGACGGGCGGCCCTGCGAGGTCGACGCGCCGTTCTGGCAGGTGGGGACGACGATTCCCCTGGCGACCGGCGACGTCGCGATCATCACCGCCGAACGCCGGGCCCGGACCGGCCCCCATGAGGCCGCCATCCTGCCTCGGCTCGACGCCCTGCGGCCCCATCTCGCGCGTGCGTGCCAGCTCGGCGCCCAGTTCGGCTGCGAGCGCACCCGCGTCGCCACCATGACGCTCAACCAGATCGGGCTTCCCGCGGCGGTCCTGTCGGCCTCGGGGCGGGTGCTGACCATGAATGCCCGCATGCAGGAGCGGGAGGAGGTCTTGCCCCCGGGCCAGCACGGCGGCCTGCTGTTCAAGAGCCTGATCAACAGCAAGCTGCTGCAGGATGCGATCGGCAACGTCGTCGGCGGCCGGCATGCGACGCAGAGCATGCCGGTGCGCGGCTATTCCGACCACCGCCCTCAGATCGCTCACGTCATGCGCCTGGACCGGCACCCCGGCGACGTCTTCGGTGCCTCGGCGGTGCTGCTCGTCCTCGTGCACGTCGGCGCGTGGGCCGTTCCGGACGACGGCCTCCTGAACCTGCTGTTCGACCTCACCCCGGCGGAAGCGCGCCTGCTCCAGGCGCTGGCCGGGGGCTCGCGCCTGCAGAGCTACGCCGAGAGCGTCGGCGTCCAGACAAGCACCGTTCGCACCCAGCTCACCTCGATCTTCAACAAGACCGGGACCAAGCGGCAGGCGGAGCTGCTGAGCATCGTCGCCTCGCTCTCGATGTTCAGCGGGCAGACGGCGCCGTGCCTGGATGCGGCCTGAGGCGAGGTCCGGCTTCGTCCAGGAAGGCGGCCAACGCCTGCGCGGTCGGAAAGGCGTCGAAGGCCCCGAACCGGCGGGTCGTGAGGGCGCCGCAGGCCGCGGCCTGCCGCAGGGTCGCGTCGAGGGGCTGTTGTGCGAGCAGGCCCGCCATCAGCCCGGCCGCGAAGGCGTCCCCCGCCCCGACCGTATCGACCGCCGTCACGGCGAAGGCCGGCTGGCGCAGGGGCGGCACTCCGCGGCGGAACGCGATCGCGCCGCACTGCCCCAGGGTCACCACCAGGAGCTCGAGGCCGCCGTCCAGCAGGGCGGCGATGGCCGGCGTCGCGGCCCGGGCCGCAGCGATGGCGTCGGGAGCGCCGAGGCCCAGATCGGCCGCCTCCACCGCATTGACGACGAGGATCGCAGTGTCGGCCAGGATCGCCGGGTCGAGGGCACGCACCGGCGAGGGATTCAGCAGGGTGGGAAGACCCCGCGTCCGAGCCAGGGCGAAGGCCTCGCGGATGGGGGCGTCCGGCGATTCGAACGTCGCCGCCACGAGGTCCGCCTGCCCGACGCGGGCGGCAGCGGCCCGGACGTCCTCCGCAGCGAGGGCGAGGTTGGCACCGAGGCAGACCGCCAGGCAGTTCTCGCCGGCTGCATCGACGAAGGCGACGCCGGCGCCCGTCGAGCCGGCATGCGGCACCAGCATGGCCTCGGAGAACCCGACCTGCGCGAAGGTCGCGCGGACCACCGGGGAGAACACGTCCGTGCCCACGGCAAAGAGCCCGTCAACCGTGACGCCGAGCCGGTGCGCGGCGAACGCGAGGTTGAAGCCCTTGCCGCCGGGCTCGGCCACGAAGGCCGAGCCGTCGAGGGACTCGCCCGCCTGCGGCAGCCGCGCGACCTTGACCGAGCAGGCGATCACGAAGCTTCCGATGACAAAGACACGCATGGAGCGCTCCGAGCCGATCCGATATAAGCCTCTGTACCGGAGGTCGATCGGACGTGCGCCCCAAAAATCGGACGATGCAGGGGGAGGTCGACCGGGACATCGCGAGCGGCGAGCGTCCCTCGGTGATCTCTCTGTTGCGCCTGCGCGGCGACACCGCGATGCCGCTCTACCGGCAGATCGAGGGCCAGCTGCGCGAGCTGATCCTCTCGGGCTCGCTGCCGCCGGGCGTCATCCTGCCGGCCGAGCGCCAGCTCGCCGACAGCCTCGGGGTCAGCCGCGTCACGGTGCAGCGCGCCTATGCCGAGCTCAGCGACGACGAGTTTCTCGTGCCGCGCGGGCGCTCCGGCTTCCTCGTGCGCCGTCCCCCCGAGCCCGTGCGCCCGGGCATGGACCGGCTCAAGGGCTTCACGGAGGAGATGCGGGAGCTGGGGAAGATCCCGTCCTCGCGCATCCTGGAGCGGACGGTCACCGAGGACCGCTCGATCGCCTCGATCTTCGGCCTCCCCTCGACGGCCCCGTTCCTGCGCCTGACGCGCGTCCGGTCGGGCGACGGCGTGCCGATGTCGCGCGAGGTCGCCTGGTACAACATCCGCGCGGTGCCCGCCCTCGAGACCGGCGACCTTTCCGGCTCGGTCTACGCCTTTCTAAGCGAGCATCCGGGCGGCCGCCTCGTGCGCTGCGAGCAGACGGTGGAGGCGACCATGCCGACGGCGGACGAATGCGAGATCTTCGCCTTCGAACGGCCCCTTCCGTGCCTGCTGATCAAGCGCCACAGCTACAACCAAAACTCGGTCATGATCGAGTACGTCGAGGGCTTGTTCCGGGGCGATGCCTATCGCTATCGGCTGAATCTGAGCGCGTAGCGACTGAGATCCGACGTCGGATCCCTCCTCGCGTGGACTGCTTCGAATGGATGAACCCATCGGCTTGCGCTGGATGGATAGGAGCTTCGATGCTTACGGCTTTGGCTCGAAGGTCCGTGCCTGCTCTACCGCTCAGCGCGCAGTGGCTCGCCGGCTCCGGCCGGCCCCGAAGCTACTGCGCCGGTGGTCCTGCCCAGTCGACGGACCTGGGACGAAGTCAGGGCGAAGCGCTTGCGGAAGGTCCGATTGACGTAGGACAGGTCTCCGAAGGCGACATCAAAGGTGATCGCACTCACCGGGCGGGCATCCTCGGCCTCGATGAGGCGCTGCATGGCGCGGTTTAGGCGTCGGTCGAGGACGAAGCCCGACAAGGTCTGGCCCTCCGCTTAGAACATCGGCTGGACTTGGCGGCTGGAGACGCGCTGGGCCTGTGTGCCACGGTCGCCAGGCCGAGGTCCGGATTGCCGAGGCTTGCCGCCGCGTTGGAAGGGCGCCAGCGAGGCGCGGATGGCCTCGGCGGGCGCGAGGTCCGAGACCGGCAGGTTGACGTAGACGGAGGCGAACATGATGGGTCGACCTGGGCCCCGGGCGGGAGCCGCGCCGCTCCGAGGGTAACGCATGCCGCGTCACGGCATCCGATACGGGTCACGGAATTTTTGGATGCCTGGGTCCGGCCGTGGTCGATCAGCCGATCAGGACGACGGCCTTTCGCACGTAGGTCGGCTGGTCGACCTGCCCGACGATGAAGTGGGCGACGTCGGCCCGCGCGATCAAGCCGTTCCGCCACTTTGAGGGCTCGGTGAGAACCTTGTAGCGGCCAGTCGCCGATCCGGGCGTGAGAACCCCTGGCCGAACGAACGTCCAGTCGAGGCCGCTCTTGCGGATGCGCATCTCCTGCGCATCCTTGTCGTCGTAGGCGCGACCGAAGACGAGGCGGAACGGGACGCGCTGAAGCAGGCCGATGGAGGCTCTGCTATCGCCCGTGCCGAAGCCGGTGACGGCGACAAGGCGCTTGACACCGGCTTTCTCCATGGCCGGTACCAGCATGTTGGTCGCGTCCGAGAACAGCGTCACCGGGCCGAGCAGATCCTTGACCGGCACCCCGAGCGCCTGGACGACGACGTCAACGCCGTCGAGGGCGGCGGCGACATCTCCCGCCTTCAGCGCGTCACCCGTGAAACGCTCCAGACCCGCACCGGACAGGGTCATGGTCGTGGCCGAACGCGCGAAAGCCCGGACGCGATGTCCGGCCGCGAGCGACGCTTTCACGGTCTCCAGGCCGATACCTTTGCTGGCGCCGATGACGAGGACGTGGGCCATGGTCGTTTCCCGGTTGGTTGAATGCGCGACGAGACCCCATCAACCGCGGACGCGCCATGCGGTCGCTTGACCAGCCTCTCTACGGTTCGGTGATCGAGCTGTCCTGAGAGCCCGAGATCTCGTTGGCATGCCCCCGGGCATTGCAGGTATGCCCCTGATCGGACGCGGCTAGGCGGAAAGTCTCAGGATTACTGCGGAGGACCCAACGATGTGAGCCAGGGTCACCAGGACCGATCCGGTATGAAGGATGCCGAAGCGAGCGCGATTACCCATGTCGGTCGCGCCATTGATGGCCGGCATGAGTATCTGGCGCGCGAGGAGCGCCGTGACGGCGATCAGTCCCAGTATGAGTGCCGATGCCCTATCGGTGGTGGCTGTCAGCGCCGCGCCACCGAGGGCGCACACCATGACGAAGATGTAGAAATGCGGGAAGGCGCGGCGCAGCAGTGGGCCTGCCGCGTCGGCGGGCAGCGCGCTGAACAGAAACGAAGCGAAACCGAACGAGTACAGGACCATCCCGCCGAACAGGAGGGCCGTCACGAGAATAGCCGCTTGCGTGAGCATCGGTTCCAAACCTCAATGGCTTTCAGATCGCCCTCGTGGGCGGCATCTGTTTCGCTCGGCTGATAGCCGTCCCCTGCGTCCTGAAACGCCTCTCCGCTTCACGCGCGAGGTCAGGGGATGGTCGGCACTCAGATCGAGTCTTCCGATGCCTGCTTGGCACAGGCCCTGAACACATCGCCGATCGCCAAGTCGGCATGCGCATTCATGCGCGCGGCATCATTGAGGCAGGACAACACATCCTTGCGCGGAGCAGCTATTGCGCTGGATTTCTCCAGCTGCTGCAGCAGACGATCACGGTCCGCGCCCGTTGCGGCACTTCAGTCCCGCAGGGTGTCCTGCGGTTGCAAGGCCAAGGCTGGCGTCGCGATCGATCCCAGTATCAAAATCACGAAAGCGCGAACCGGCATCTTGGATTTCCCCCATCAAAGTGGTCCTGGAACAGTCGCCGGCTACTTGTTCGCATCGCCTCGAAGGGCTTGGTGAACGAGCACAAGAAAGGTGATCCGCGCCGGCAACCGTGTTTCTCGCTAGCACCCACTGGTAGAAAGGCGCGACTTCCCGTGAACCTCCCCAGTCGGCGTGCCCTGTCCCAGGTCGCGCCGGCCTCGCCTGCATCACGCCTCCCCATGGCCTTGTCGACGAGGGGCTTGGCACCGACCTTGACGTCGAGGGCGCCCTACTTGGCGTCCGCGACGGCCTCCACGACATCCCGCGTGCTGTAGGGCTTGGACACGAAGTGGCCGTGATCGGGGACCTCCTCATCCGCCAAGCGGTGTCGCCCGGAGGTCAGGACCAGTCGGATATCCGGCCACGAGGCGTAGACGCGCTCCGCCAGCGTCTTGCCGCACATCGAGCCGGGCATGTCGATGTCGGTGAACAGCACCCCGACATCCGAGCGCCGTTCGAGGATGTCCCAAGCCTCATCGGCGTTGCCGGCCTCGATCACCGTCAGGCCTGCGTCCTCAAGCATCTCGGCGGCGCATAGGCGAACGAGATCGTCGTCCTCGACCACGAGGATCACCGAGGCATCCAAGGGGCGCTTCGCGGACATGGGCGATCAACGAGCCATCCGCACGTTTGTTGCAGTCGAGGCATCCCTGAGCTGAAGCGTCGCGCATGCCGGCCTCGCCCTGAAGAGATCGGGGAAAGCGCGACCGGAGCGGGGACGACCTTGGCGGGTTATGTCCCGGGACCGCGCCTGGCGCCTCGGCCCGGACGACCAAGTCACGGAGGGCGACAAGCGCCAGACGGAAATCCGCAACTTCATCGAGGCCATGGCAGTCCCGAGGCGGAGCGAGAGGCGCTGACCGGAGGCCCATGTCAGGGACGGACGTGATCGCCCGGTGACGTCGGACGCATGACGGATCGGCGAAAAAGCCGCGTATCGATTCATCGCGGAGGACGTTGCGTCTACGTCGAACCATCCGAAGCAGCTGAAAACAGCGCGTCCGCCGAGTGCGGCGGGATGGGGGAACGGAAGGAAACAAAATGTCCGAGCATACGTTCGACGAAACCAACATTACCTGGCGGACCCTGGACTGGCTGCCGCACATCGCCTTCTTCGTCTACAAGGTCGACGAGGAGAACCGCATCGTCGACGTCGTGTTCAAGTTCGCCGCCAACCAGCGGGTGATGCTGCACCGGCACAAGAGCCCGTACGTGACGCTGGTGATGCAAGGTGAGTTGAGGTTCTATCGCGAGGACGGAACCCTGAAGGAGACCCGTCCGACGGGCAGCTACGTCTCGGGCGTCGCGAACGCCGCCCCCCACATGGAGGGTGGCGGCGACGAGGATGCGATCGTCTTCTTCAGCAACCGCAATATCGAGGATGCGCTCTACGAGTTTCTCGACGATGCGGGCAATCCCGTTCAGGTCCTCGGCATCGCGGACTTCAAGGCGCAGCTCCAAGAGCAGATCGCGACCGGCACCTTCGCGAAGGTCGCCGCGCGAGCAGCATGACCCCAGCGAGCGCCGGGAAAGCGAGCTGCATTCCCGGCGAGGCAGCGTTCCAAACCGCGAAAAACCGTTGGCCCAACCGCAACTGCGCGGGGCTGGAGCGTCGTAGCGAGGGCGTGGTTCCGCCACCGCACGGTTGCGACGTTCGGCCTTCTGCCCTGCCGTCAGCTTGTCCTTGTCGGCGCCGCTCGGTCTGTGCCGCTCGCCTTGCAGATGGGCTTGGAGGCCCGCTCTCTCGCGAATTCGAACCGCTCCCCGCGGACGACGGTCGGAAGTCGACGATAGTCTTGTGGTGGCCCCGCAGGTCGCCAGGGTCGCAGAGGAACCGGTATCGGGAACGTGACCGCACTTGGGACGGTTCGCCCTGAAATGGAAACCTATGTCCTCGTCGTCGCCGGGTTCGGTGTCCTGGTGCTTCTGACGGCATGGCTGCCGATGGTGCTCCGGGTCCTGCCCCTGTCCTTGCCGATCTGCTGCGTCGGCATCGGTGCCGCCCTGTCGCTCGTCCCTGCCATCGGCGAGCTCACCCCGCATCCCGGCACGCACCCCACGCTCGTCGAGCACGCGACCGAGGCGGTGGTCGTCATCTCGCTGATGGGAGCTGGTCTGAAGATCGACCGTTTCATCGGCTGGAAGCGCTGGTCGATGACTTGGCGTCTGCTCGGCATCGGCATGCCGCTCACCATCCTGGCCCTGACCCTCCTTGGGTCGGCCCTGCTCGGGTTGGGCGCTGCGGGAGCCCTGCTTCTCGCCTCGGCGCTGGCACCCACCGACCCGGTGCTCGCTTCCGACGTCCAAGTCGGAGAGCCTGCCGAGGACAACGAGGACGAGCCCCGCTTCGCCCTGACCTCCGAGGCCGGCCTCAACGACGGGCTCGCCTTCCCCTTCGTGAACCTCGCCATCGCCCTTGCGGGGACGAGTGGCTTTGCCGGCGTACCCTGGTCACACTGGTTCGCGGTCGACGTCCTCTGGAAGATCCTCGTCGGCGCCGTCCTCGGCGCGCTGATCGGGCGGGCCTTGGGATGGTTGACCTTCCATCTGCCCAACGTCTCGAAGCTGTCCCGGACCGGCGACGGTTTCGTCGCCCTCGGGGTGACCTGCATCGCCTATGGCTGCGTCCAGGCCGTCGACGGTTACGGCTTCGTCGGCGTCTTCGCGGCGGCCCTGGTCCTGCGCGCCTCCAGCCGCGGGCATGATTATCACCGCAAGATGCACAGCTATGCCGAGGAGCTCGAGCGCCTGCTGATGATGGTGCTTCTCGTGGGCTTCGGAGCCATGCTGGCCGCCGGAGGGCTGCTCCAGGCCCTCACATGGACAGCCGCCGCCTTCGCCTTGATCGCGATACTGGTCGTTCGACCCCTCGCGTGCTGGCTCGGTCTTCTCGGTAGCGGTCGATCCCGCGAGGATCGTGCGGTGGTCAGCTTCTTCGGCATCCGCGGCCTCGGGACGGTCTACTACCTGTCCTTCGCCATGGGCCACGCGACGTTCGCACAGGCGGACCTTCTCTGGGCCACGGCCAGCCTGACCGTGCTGATCTCCATCCTCATGCATGGGGTTTCGGTCACGCCGGTCCTGCGAGCGCTGGATCGGCGGATGGGACGGGATACGGAAAGCGCGCAGCTCGACCTGACCCTGTCCCACCCCTGAGACGCGGGTGCCAGCGAGGGTTCCGGACGCCAGAGCATTTTGCGTGATCCCTGGATCACGCAAAATGCTCTATCTTGTTGTGGAATCGCATTTTCTTCCCGCGAGCCGCGCTCCACCTCGCTCGATAATGCTCTAGGTCTTGCCGACATCGACGTCGCGCTCGACGCCGCCCGTCTTGCCACTGAGACCTGGCACCTCGTCGAGCTGCCGCAGACTGGTGAAACGGCCACGCTCCTCGCGGTACCGCACGATCTCGAAGCCGTGGCCCCTCAACGCCGCTACGGTGTCGAGTTCCTCGGCGGTCGCGGTGTTCAGGTCGATCATCTCACGCCTTTCTGTGGAATGGGGAAAGCCGGAAGGGGAGCCATGGGTTTCAGGCTCGGGTGACGCACCGGTCCCGATCCCGAGGAATCGAGAGAGGCCGTTCGAATCGGCCGAAACCACCGGCAGGATCTGCATCACGTCCCCATGCTCCGCGAGCTGGCTGCGCGCGCCGGGACGGGAGATGTCCATGGCCACATCGGCGTGCGTTCGTCCGCCGGGTCGGCACGACGCCGGGCGGATACCGGCGCCAGCAGGCGGGGACCTGACCGACGGCCTTGAAAGGCTTGTCCGGGCGACGGGCCGGAGAGGCCGCCCTCGGCCGAGCACCGCATCGCGGGTGGCCCTTGGACCAGTCACAACCGCCTCGCCCCACGCAACGTCTTCGCGCCGCGTGCGCGTCACCTGTCTAGGGTCGACACGGCGCCCCATGCGGCACCTGTCGTGCTGGTCGAACGATTAAGATCGCGCGGTTTGAACCACTTTGTAGACAAACTGCGCAAACAGTGCAGAATGAATGCGCTGCAGGACCTCGTTGTGGGTTTGATCGGCGCAAGAATGAAAAAATCTGCGCAAAATGCGCAGGGAGGATCCCGAGATGCAGATCCCGATCAAGCGGGCGATCGAAGCCGTGCCCGGCGGCATGATGGTGGTTCCGTTGCTCGCCGGGGCGCTCATCGCCACCTTCTTCCCCGGCACGCCGAAGCTTTTCGGCTCGTTCACGGGCGCCCTGTTCTCCGGGGCGCTGACGATCCTGGCCGTCTTCTACGTGTGCATGGGGGCGAGCATCGATTTCCGCGCGACGCCGTACATCGCCAGGAAGGGCGGCACCCTGCTGCTCGTGAAGGTCGGCATCGCCGTGCTTCTGGGCCTGGTCTTCGGACGCGTCCTGGGCGAGGCGCCGGTCGCCGCCGGCATGTTCGCGGGCCTGTCCACCCTGGCCGTGGTCGCCGCGATGAACGACACGAACGGCGGCCTCTACATGGCGCTGATGGGCCAGTACGGCCGCCCGCGCGACGTGGGCGCCTACACGGTCATGTCGCTGGAGAGCGGGCCGTTCCTCACCATGGTCACGCTCGGGGTCGCGGGACTCTCGGCCTTTCCCTGGCAGACGCTGGTCGGCGCCATCCTGCCGCTCCTCGTCGGCATGATCATCGGCAACCTCGACCGCGAGATGCGCGCCTTCCTCGGCCGCGCCATCCCGGTGATGATCCCGTTCTTCGCCTTCGCGCTCGGTGCGGGGCTTGACCTCACCAAGGTCTGGCAGGCGGGCCTCCTCGGCGTCGCCATGGGCGTCGCCGTGGTGGTAATGACGGGCATCCCGCTCTTCTTCGCGGACCGGCTCACCGGCGGGACCGGGGTCGCGGGGATCGCCGCCGCCTCGACAGCCGGCAACGCCGCGGCGGTGCCCGCGATCGTGGCCTCGGCCAACCCGGCCTATGCCGACGCCGCAGGTCCGGCGACGATCCTGGTGGCCGCCTGCGTCGTCGTCACGGCCATCCTCGTCCCCGTGGCGACCGCCTGGGCCGCGCGGCGGTTCGGCGATCCCGTGAGGGCCGACGGCGAAATCGCGGAGGTCACGGGGAGCGCGCCTGCCGGCCGCACGGCCGAGCCGGACCGCGTCGTCGCCGGGCGCTGACATGGCCGAGCGCTGGCTCATCCTCGCCGACGACCTGACCGGCGCCGCCGATTGCGCCATCGCCTTCGGTCGTCGCGGCCGAGCGGCGGCGGTGACGTGGGGAACCGCGACGGGATGCGGGTCGGCGGATCTCCCGGTGCTGTCCTACGATGCCGACAGCCGGGGCCTCTCCGCCGCGGCTGCCGCGCAGCGGCACGCCCAATGCCTGAGGCGCCTCCACGATCCGGACCGGATCCTCTTCAAGAAGATCGACTCGACCCTGCGCGGCCAGCCCGCCGCAGAGACCGCCGCCGCGCTCCGTCACCTGAAGGGCCGCGCCGAGGACGGCTTCGCCGGAACCGTGTTCGGGATCTGCGCCCCGGCCTTTCCGGCCACCGGGCGGACGACCGTCGGCGGGCGCGTCCAGGTCGACGGGCGCCCCCTCGAGGAGGCCGAGGTCTGGGCACGGGACCACAGCTACGCCAACGCCGACCTAGCTTTCGTGCTGGGCACGGCCGGGATCCGGACGACGGCCGTGCCGCTGGTCACGGTGCGCGGCCCGGGCTTCGCGTCGGCGCTCGGGCAGGTCGCCGCCATGGGCGACGTCGTCGCCGTCTGCGATGCCGAGACCCAGGCGGATCTCGATCGCATCGCCGCCGCGGGCCTGCGCATCGCCGCCGAGGGCCTGCGCATCGCCGCCGCGGGCCCGTCGGGCGGGCTGGCGCCGTTCTTCGTCGGCAGCGCCGGCCTTGCCCACGCCCTCGCAGCGGTCGAGGCGAGGCCGGCGCTCGCGCCGTTGCGGATCGCGTCGCGCCGGGGCGGCAGCTTGATCGTGGTGGGATCGCTCGCGACGGCCTCCCGCGCGGCCACCCGCAAGCTCGCGGCGCTCGATGGCGTCGTCCACCTGCCCGTCTCGTCCGAGACCCTTCTCGGCGATCCGGGCGACTTGGCCGCTGCGGTCGCGCGCGTCGCGATCGCGATCGCCGCCGGGCACGACGTCCTGGTCGAGATCGCGATGGCGGGCGTTCCCGACATGGCCCTCGGCCCCCGCCTCGTGCATGCCCTCGCCGACGCGCTCGCGCCGTTGGGCGCCGCGATCGGCGCGTTCGCGGCCACCGGGGGCGAGACCGCCTCCGCCCTCCTCTCGCGCTTCGGCGTCGACGGGATCCGCCTCGTCGACGAGATCGAGCCCGGCGTGTCCCTCGGCCTCACGCTCGGCCGCCTCGCCATCCCCGTCGCGACGAAGGCGGGCGCCTTCGGCGACGCCGACAGCCTCATCCGCATCCGCGAGCGCTTGCGTGCGGTCCGCATCGAAGGAAGCTTCTCATGACACGTCCGACCATCGCCATCACCATGGGTGACCCGGCCGGCATCGGCCCCGAGATCATCATGAAGGCGCTTGCCCATGCCGAGGTTCAGGCCCTGTGCCGTCCGCTGGTCGTCGGCGATGCCGGGCGCCTGCGGCAGGCGGGCGAGATCGTCGGATCGCGGGTACCGGTCGATGCCCTGGCCGATGTCGGCGAGGCCGACTTCGACACGGGGGCGGTGCAATGCATCGACCTCAAGGTCGTCCCCGCCGACCTGCCGTTCGGGCAGGTGTCGCCGGTCGGCGGCGAGGCGGCCTACCGCTTCATCGCCAAGGCCGTCGAGCTGGTGCAGGCGGGCGAGGCCGGCGGGATCTGCACCGCGCCCCTGTCCAAGGAGGCGCTTCATGCCGCCGGCCACAAGTTCCCCGGTCATACCGAGATGCTGGCCCACCTGACCGGCACGCCGGAGGTCTCGATGATGCTGGTCTCGCCCAAACTCCGGGTGATCCACGTCACGACCCATATCGGCCTCGTCGACGCGATCGCGAAGATCGAGCCCGGCTTGGTCGAGCGCGTGATCGCGCGGGGGCACGCGGTGCTGGTGAAGGCCGGCATCGCGAACCCGAAGATCGGCGTCTGCGCGATCAACCCGCACGCGGGCGAGAACGGGCTGTTCGGCCACGGCGAGGAGGCGGAGAAGATCACGCCGGCGGTCGAGGCCTGTCGGGCCCGGGGGTGGGACGTGCGCGGCCCGCTGCCGGCCGACACGCTGTTCTTCCTCGCCGGACGCGGCGACTACGACATGGTCGTCGCGATGTACCACGATCAGGGTCACGGCCCGATCAAGGTGCTCGGTCTCGAGGCCGGCGTGAACATCACCGTGGGCCTTCCCGTGATCCGCACCTCGGTCGACCACGGGACCGCCTTCGACATCGCTGGCAAGGGCGTCGCCGACGAGCGCAGCCTGATGGAGGCCCTGCGACAGGCGGTCGATCTCGCGCCGAAGGCGGCACCGGCTTCCGCATAGCCAGCCGGCCCGACCTTCGGCATGATGCGCCCTCCCCTCGATCGGAGCGGAGGGCGGATCGGGCGAGCCCGTGCCGCGCCCGGATCCGCCGTCCCGAAGGGATCGTCCGGGTCGAATCGGGCGCACCGGATCATCTCGGTAGGGTCGTCGTCCTCATGTCGATGCGGAGCAAGGCGCGTCAGGCGCTGCTGCTGGAGGCGCTGAAGCTCGGCGAGATCGACGTCGACGACGTCGCCGCCCGCCTGGACGTCTCCGCCTCCACGGTCCGGCGCGATCTCCAGGTCCTCTCCGCCACCCGGGCCGTCCGCCGGACCTACGGCGGCGCGATCCTCGCCGGCCACCCTGTCGAGACGACCTTGGCCGAGCGGATGGCCGTGAACGGGCCCGAGAAGCTCGCCATCGCCCGCAAGGCGATCACGCTGGTCGAGGACGGCGACACGCTGATCCTCGATGCCGGCTCCACGGTCGCCGCATTCGGGCAGCTCCTCGCCAAGCGCCGCCTGCGCATCGTCACCAACAACCTCGCCCTGCTCCCCGCCCTCGCCGAGGCGCCGGGGATCGAGCTCGTGGTCCTGGGAGGCGCCTTGCGGGCCACCAGCATGAGCACGGTCGGCCCCCTCGCCGTCGAGGCGCTTCGCCTCATGACCGCGGATCACGTCGTCCTCAGCGCCGACGGGGTGGTGGCGGGGCGCGGCCTCTGCGAGGCGAGCCTCGATCAGGTGGCGCTCAAATCCCTGATGATGCGCCAGGCGAACGGGGTGATCGTGCTCGCCGACGCGAGCAAGCTCGGCCGGGCCGAGCAGAACGCCTGGGCGGCTCTGCCGCAACGCTGGACGCTGGTCACGAATTCGGACGCGCCGAAGGATCAGATGCAGCGTCTCGCGGATGCCGGCGCCGCCGTCCTCGTCGGCCAAGGCGCATCGCGCAAGATCTAACCCTCCCGCCGCCTCGCCCTCACGGCATGACGGGCGGATGGTAGGTCAACGTGAAGGCCAGGGCCCAGAGCAGGAACAGCACCAGCGGCAGGTGCACGATGAGCTGGAGGAAGCTGAAGCCGACGATGTCCCGGGCCTTCAGGCCGATGATGCCGACCAGCGGCAGCATCCAGAAGGGGTTGATCAGGTTCGGCAGCGCCTCGGCGGCGTTGTAGATCATCACCGCCCAGCCGAGGTGGACCTTCAGCTCGTTGGCTGCCTGGAGCACGTAGGGCGCCTCGAGCAGCCACTTGCCGCCGCCCGAGGGCACGAAGAAGCCGAGGATCGCCGAGTAGACGCCCATCGTCAGCGGGAAGGTGCCGGCGGTGTTGAGGTTCACGAAGGCATGGGTGATCGCATCGGACGCCGAGGCGCCGGCCGCGTTCTTCGGCACGGTCAGCATCCCGCTGATCGCTGCGTAGAGCGGATACTGGATCAGGATGCCCGCGATCGCCGGCACCGACTTCGAGACGGCCACGAGGAAGCGCTTCGGCCGCCAGTGCAGCAGCAGGCCCAGGGTGAGGAACAGCAGGTTGTAGGTGTTGAGGTTCGAGATCGCGACGATCCATGACTGACGGGCGAATTCCTGCACGATCCAGCCGCCGGCGATCACCACGAGGAGGATCGTCAGGAGCGGCGAATGCTCCAGCAACTCCCCGGGCTGGCGCGGCGGCGGGATGTCGGTCGACTCGCGGCTCACGTCGACGCCCAGGGTCTCGGCGGTGACGGCCGTCGCCCCGCGCGGCGCCGAGGCGTAGGCGATCGCCACTGAGACGACGAACAGGATCGCCGCGATCAGCATCGACTGCCACAGGAAGATGGTCTCGCTGAACGGGATCACGCCGGAGATCGCGAGCAGGCTCTTGGTCAGGCTCGCAGGGTTGGCCTGGAGCTGCGCCGCCGAGGAGCTGAGACCGAGCGCCCAGGTCGCGCCGAGCCCGAGATAGGCCGCCGCGCCGGCGGCCCGGTAATCCATCCGGAGGTCCGTCCGCCGGGCGAGCGCCCGAACCAGCAGGCCGCCGAAGATCAGGCTGAGGCCCCAGCTTAGGAACGACGAGAGCATCGTCGCGCCCGCCACGAAGCCGACCGCCCCGCGCCCGGTCCGGGGCACCTGCGCCATGCGCTCGATCAGCGCCCGCACCGGCGGCGAGACCGCCACGACGTAGCCGCCGATGGTGACGAAGGCCATCTGCATGGTGAAGGGGATCAGGCTCCAGAACCCGTCCCCGAAGCTCTTGGCGACGGACGCCGCCGGCGCGCCGTTGGCCAGGACGCCGAGGGCGACGATCACGACCGCGATGGCGACGAAGATGAAGGCGTCCGGAAACCAGCGCTCCGCCCAGGCGGTGAAGCGGATGCCGAGGCGCTCGAGCGTCCCGGCCGCCGGCGCGGTTCCGGGATCCGTTGCCGGCGCGGGCTTGGACGGCACGGCCTGGGAGGGCCGGGGCTTGGACGGGGCCGGATCAACGGGCGCGATCGCCATGGATGTCCTCTGGGCTTCGGCTCTTCGCGGCAGGAGCCGCATGGATGACACGCCCTCGCTCGACCTCGAAGGCGTGCCCCGATCAAGATCGTGACAGGCGGCCGCGATCGTGGAGGCGGCCGGTTCGTTTGCGGCCCGCCGCATCCCCGCAGGCCACGTTGCCCGAGGCCTGTCGCGGGCGACGTGGCGGCCCCGGGTTCAGTGCGCCAGATGCCGGTCGAGGAAGGACGCGATCTCTTCGAACGCCTCCTTCACCTCCGGCACGCGATCGTCCCGGTAGAACTGCGCGTGCGACTGCCCCTCGAAGACCTGAAGCGCGGCCTCGACCCCGGCCTGCCGAAGCTTGCGGTGCATCCGGACGGTGTTCGACAGGAGGAGGTCGCGCGTGCCCGTCGTCAGGATCGTCGGCGGGAATCCGCGCACGTCTCCGTTGATCGGCGAAAGCAGGGGATCGGTGAGATCATGCCCCGCGGCGTAGAATTTCGTGGCCGCGTCGCAGAATCCCGCCGGCGAGACCAGCACGTTGTCCACCCTCGCGTTGGTCTGGAACGAGTCGCCGCGTTGCGTCGCGTCCGACATCGGCGTGCCGGGTGCGATGGCCCCGGGCAGCGGCAGGCCTTCCGCTCTGGCCCGCAGCATCATCGCGAGGGTCAACGCGCCGCCGGCCGAGCTTCCGAAGACCGCGATCCGGCCGGGGGCGGTGGTCCGAAGCACGGCCTTGTAGACCGTCATGCCGTCGTCGAGCGCCGCCGGAAAGAACGCCTCCGGCGGCATCCGGTAATCGACCGCGATCACTTTCATCCGGCCGAAGCCGGCCAGCAGCATGGCCTCCGGCAGGGCGGCCTCGCGGGGGTTGAGGACGTAGCAGCCGCCGTGGACGTGGATCGCGATCCGCTCCCGGTTCGCGGCGGGGATGTCGGTCGGGGTGATCGTGTACGCCCGCACGCCGTCGATCGTCGTCGGCGCCACGGTCACCCGCAGACGCTCGGACATCGGCCCGATCTGCGGGGCGGCAAGCGTCGCGAAGCCGTCCGAGAGCTGCTTCCAGCCGTCCGGCGTCGTCGGCGGCTTGTCCCAGTTCGTCCGCAGCGGCTGGGCGATGATCGCCTGCAGGGCCGGGCTCACGGTGCCCGGTACAGGAATCGTCTTGGCCGGCACCTCGCGGGGTGGGAGCGGCGCCGCCTGCGCCCACGCCGCGGACGGGCCCGCGAGGCAGGCGAGGAGGATGGCGGTCACGAAGCGCATGCGGTGCGTCCTCCGATGGAACAGGGTCAGGCCCTCGCATCCGCACGCGAGCCGGCTTCCCTCACGCGCGAGGATGCGAGGGCCGGCTCGATCCGCAAGCCGGTCGCCTCGTCGAAGACGTGGATGTGGGCTGCGGGAAACGACACCCGGATGGCGTCGCCCACGGGCGCGCCGTTGGCGATCTTGAGCGTGAGCGATGCCCCGCCCGGGCGTCCGGCATGCACCAGCATCTCGGACCCGAGCAGCTCCACGACCTCGACCGGCCAGGTCATGCCCGATGCGTCGAGCACGACATGCTCCGGCCGGATGCCCAGGACCACCCGGTGGCCGTCGGGCCGGTCGAACCGCCAGGGCCCGAGCGCGACGTCCGCGTCCGCCACGCGTACCGACGTCCCGTCGCGACCGAGGGTGCCGGGAAGCAGGTTCATCGCCGGCGAGCCGATGAAGCCCGCGACGTAGGTGTCGGCCGGGCGCTCGAACACCTCCGTCGGCGTCGCCAGCTGCACTGGCACGCCCTGGTGCATCACGAGCAGCCGGTCCCCGAGCGTCATCGCCTCGACCTGATCGTGCGTAACGTAGAGGCTCGTCACCTTCAGCCGGCGCTGGAGGCGGCGGATCTCGCCGCGCATCTGCACCCTGAGCTTCGCGTCGAGGTTCGACAGCGGCTCGTCGAACAGGAACAGCTTCGGGTCGCGGACGATGGCGCGCCCCATGGCGACGCGCTGACGCTGGCCGCCGGACAGCTGGCGCGGCTTGCGCTCGAGCAGCGCCTCCAGGCCCAGGAGGGCCGAGGCGGCATCGACCTTAGCCCGGATCTCGGAGCGGGGAAGGCCGCGGATCTTCAGCGCGTAGGCCATGTTTTCGAACACGCTCATGTGCGGATACAGGGCGTAGTTCTGGAACACCATGGCGATGTCGCGCGCCGACGGGTCGAGGTCGGTGACGTCGCGCCCGTCGATCAGGACGCGCCCGGCGGTCGGCGTCTCGAGCCCCGCCACGATGCGCAGGAGAGTGGATTTCCCGCAGCCCGACGCGCCGACGATGACCAGCATCTCGCCGTCCGCCAGGGCGAGGTCGACGCCCTTCAGGATCTCGTTGTTGCCGAAGCGCTTGCGCAGGCCGTCGAGTTTCAGGCCCGCCATCACTTGTCGCTCTCCGTCAGGCCCTTCACGAACCAGCGCTGCATGACGAGCACCACCGCGACCGGCGGGACCAGCGCCAGCACCGCCGTCGCCATGACCTTGTTCCATTCGGTGGCGGTGTCGACGCCGACCATCTTGACGATGCTGATGACCACCGTGTCGAGCTTCGGATCGGTCGCGACCAGGAGCGGCCACAGGTACTGGTTCCACCCGTAGACGAACAGGATGACGAACAAGGCCGCGATGGTGGCGCCCGAGACCGGGATCAGGATGTCCCGCAGGAAGCGCAGGGGCCCGGCCCCGTCCATGCGCGCCGCCTCCACGAGCTCGTCCGGAACCGCGAGGAACGTCTGCCGGAACAGCAGCGTCGCCGTGGCGGAGGCGACGAGGGGGATCGTCAGCCCCGTGAAGCTGTTGATGAGGTCGAGGGAGGCCATGACATGGAAGGTCGGGATCAGCCGCACCTCGACCGGCAGCATCAGCGTCAGGAAGATCAGCCAGAAGGCGGTCATGCGGAAGGGAAAGCGGAAGAAGGTGACCGCATAGGCCGAGGGCAGCGACAGGGCGATCTTTCCGAACGCGATCGCCAGCGCCATCGCGGCCGAGACGAGCAGCGAGCGCCAGACCGGCCCGGCCCCCGCCGAGCCGTTCACCAGCACGTCGCGGTAGACGCCGAGGCCGGAGAGGCGCGGGACGAGCGAGACCTCGCCGCGGGCGATCGCGGCCGAATCCTGGGTCGAGCCCGCGATGGCGATCCAGATCGGCAGGGCGAAGAGCAGGATCGCCAGGATCAGCACGGCATGCGGGATCAGAGGGGGCATCCTCCGGCGCATCAGGCGGCGGCCTTTCGCCCGAGGAACCGGAACTGCAGGGCGCAGAGGACGATGACGCCGGCCATCAGCACCACGGATTGCGCGGAGGACGAGCCGACGTTCGCGTTGACGACGCCGTCGAGGTACACCTTGAGGACGAGCGTCTGGGTCGACTGGCCGGGCCCTCCGCCGTTCACCGCGTAGACGGTCGCGAAGGTGTCGAAGGCCGCGTAGACGAGGTCGACCACGAGCAGGAAGTAGACGGTCGGCATCAGCAGCGGCAGGACGATGGTGCGGAACCGGCGGACGCCGCGGGCGCCGTCGATGCGGGCCGCCTCGATGATCGTCTTCGGGATGGCCTGGAGGCCCGCCAGGAAGAAGATGAAGTTGTAGCTGACCTGTTTCCACGCGGCGGCCAGAATTACGAGCCCCATGGCCTGCGTGCCGTCGAGCTTGTAGTCCCAGGCGATCCCGATCCGGTTCAGCCACGCCCCGACGAGACCGATCTGCGGGTGGAACATCAGCACCCACAGCACGGCCGCCATGGCCGGCGCTACCGCGTAGGGCCAGATCAGCATCGTGCGGTAGAAGGCGCGCCCCCGAATCTCGGTATCGGCCAGGACCGCGAGCCCGAGCGCCACGCCCATCGCGATCCCGGTCACGCAGGCGCAGAACACCAGCGTCCGCCCGATCGCGGCGAGGTAGAGCGGATCGCCGAACAGGTCGACGAAGTTGTCGAGACCGACGATTTCCGTGCTGGTGCCGAAGGCGTCCTCGCGCTCCAGGCTCGATTTGATCGCCTGGATGGCCGGCCACAGGAAGAAGACGCCGGTCAGCACCAGTTGCGGCAGGATCAGCAGCGCCGGGAGCACCCGGCCCGGGAACAGCGTCCGTCGTTCCATCTCACGCGTGCCTTCCGCCGGTCCGCCGCGTCAGCCGCGCGCGGATTTCTGGAAGTCGCGCAGGACGCGGTTCCCGCGCGCGGCGGCGGCGTCCATCGCCGATTGCGCCGTCTGCTGGCCCTGGAGCGCCTTCTCGATCTCCTCGTAAAGGATCGCGCGGATCTCCGGCAGGCGGCCGAGGCGCAGGCCGCGCGAGTTCGGGGTCAGCTCCCCGCGGGAGAGCTGCCGCGCCGGCACGTCGGTGCCGGGATTTTTGTCGAAGTAGCCCGCCTGCTTCGTGGCCGCGTAGCCCGCGACCGTCACCGGAACGTAGCCGGTGTTCTGGGCGTAGAGGGCAACCTGCTCGGGCTTCGCGATGAAAGCGTAGAAGGCCGCGACGCCCTTGTATTCGGCCTCGCTGCGCTTCGGCGCCGTCATCGCCCACAGGCTGGCGCCGCCGATGATGGAGTTGTTCGGGCGCGGATTCAGCGCCGGCTCGTCGGCAGGAAGGCCTCGGCGTAACGGAACTTGGCGTTCTTGACGATGTCGGCACGGCCCGAGGACGAGCCGAAGCCGATCGCGGCCTGCCCGGAATAGAAGACCGCATCGGGCGCGCCGTCGCGGCCGGCGTACTTGAAGGCGCCGTCCTTCGACAGGTCCAGGAAGCGCTGGAGCTGGTCGACGAACGGCTTGGTGTTGATGAGCAGTTCCGCGCCGAGGCCGTCGTAGCCGTCGTTCTCGGTGGCGTAGGCGAGGTTCTGGATCGCGGCGTATTCCTCGAACTGGATCCAGGTCATCCAGGCGGAGGTGCTGGCGATGGGCGTGGCCGCCTTGGAGGCGAGGGTGCGGGCCGCCTTGGCGAAGTCGTCGTAGGTGGCCGGCGGCGCGTCCGGGTCGAGCCCCGCCTTCTCGAAGGCGTCGCGGTTGTACCACATGACCGCCGTCGAGGAGTTGAAGGGCATCGAGGCGAGCTTGCCGTCGGCCAAGCTGTAGTATCCCCGCACGCCTGGGATGTAGGCCTTGGGATCGAGTGCGAGCCCGGTCTCCTCCGCCAGCTTCCAGGCCGGCTTGATGGCGGCGCCAGCCTGCAGCATCGTGCCCGTGCCGACCTCGAAGATCTGGACGACGTGCGGCGCCCTGCCGGCGCGGTAGGCCGCGATCGCCGCCGTCAGCGTCTCGGGATAGGTGCCCTTGAACACCGCCTCGAGGGTGACATCGGACTGGCTCGCGTTGAAGTCGCGCGTCAGCCGCTCGACCTCCTCGCCGTTCGCGCCCGACATCGCATGCCAGAGCACGATGCGCGTCCTGTCGCCGGCGGAGACGGAGGCCGACGGGCGAAGCGCAGCCCACGCGGCAAGACCGCCGACGCCGGCCAACAGGACGCGACGATCCATCCGAAACCCTCCCCGTCGGCGGAACCGCCCTGCCCGTTGTCCTCGGGCTTGAGATGCGATCCCACGGCACCCGCACCGGACGGCGCGACGCTCATGCCTTCATCATGCACGGACCGACCAGCGGAATAAAGCGCCACGCCGTGCGGTCCCGCGATTTGGCTTCAGGCGTCGGAGGAGCCATCCCCGCTTCGCGCGCCTCGTGGTCGTTTTGCCGGCTTCGCCGCCCCGCCGGAGGCGCCGTCGGCTCGCCTTGCATCGCAGCACTCGCTTACGGCGTTCGATGGCTTTCGCCGCTGTATGCGGCTGGAGCGCGATCACGCCCTCGGGCATCGACGCGGTGATCGGGGTCAACCTCAGCGACCGTTCACGCCGGATCGCGCGCGGGAAACCAGTTGCCGTGGAAGCCCGGCGGGATCCGGTGCCCGAGGTGGATCGTGGCGACGGGCGGCGCCTCGAACGCGCGCGCATCGAGAACGACGAAGTCGGTCGTGTCGCGCGCCGTGTCGACGACGAGCCCGATCAGCCATCCCTCGTCCTCGCCGGCCTCCGGCCGCGCCGGCACGAAGACGAACTCCCCCGGGACGCGGCCGGTACCGAATTCGTGCACGCGCCGCGCCCCGCGCGCCAGATCGTGCTTGTAGATCTGCGTCGCGCCTTCGAGCTGCGTGTTGCCGTCGGCGGGGACCGAGACCGCGTAGACGTAGCGGTGGGGTCGCCCGAAGCGGCGCTCGTCGATCCGCGGAAACTCCTGCGCCGCCGGATCAACCACCCGCCGGTCGACCCGCTCCGTCGCGGGGTCGACGGTCCAGCGCTCCAGCCGGCCCGGCCTGTCGAGGCCGCCGCCTGCCGAGGCGAACACGCTCTCGTAGGCGACGACGTCGAGGACCACCCGCCCGTCCGCGTCGTCGTAGGCGTTGGCGACGTGGAACACGAAGCATGGATCGAGGGCGCACCATGTGATGTCGGCGGCCGTCCCGTGCCGGGGGAGCAGGCCGAGGCGCGCGCGGTGGGCAGGGTTCCAGCGGAACGGGAAGCGGTGGCCGGCCAGCACCGCCCGCATCGAGAAGGTAAGGGGCAGGTCCAGCACCACCGCGAAGCGCGCCGTGATCGCGCAATCGTGGATGCAGGGGCCGTGCTCGACCGGGATCGAGACGTCGCGCACGACGCGGCCGGCGGGCGAGACGACGACGTGGCGCACGCTGTCCCAGATCCGTCCGTCGTAGGCGATGGCATGCGTCTCGCCGGTCTCGGGGTCGCGGTGCGGATGCCCGGTGAAGGAGCCGGCGAGCGTCCCCTCGAACGGATCGTAAAGCTGCGTCTCCAGATCCTCGGACAGCGCGACCGGATAGCTGCCGGCCTCGACCAGGGCGAAGGCGCGGCCGCCGATCTCGACGACGTTGGTGTTGACGGTGTCGTCGCCCCGGCGCGGTCCGGGGGCGGCGGGCCGGCCGAGCGCCGCCGAGGCCGCCCGCGAGCCGATCCAGCGGTTGCGGTACCACAGGGCCTTGCCGCCCGCGACGCGGAGGCCGTGCACCATGCCGTCGCCCAGGAACCAATCGTGGCCGCGCGTCGTCGGGCGGGCCGGGTTGGCGCCCATCTTGAGGTAGCGCCCGTCGAGCCCCGATGGGATCGTCCCGGTCACGGGCAGGTCCCGCAGCGTCAGCTCCGCGCGCATCGGCGCGTGGACGCCGACCACGAAGGGGTGCGCCGTCCCCGGCAGGCGCAGCCGGTTGCCGGCCGCCACCAGCGCGACGAGCCCCTCGGCGGCGGCGCGGACGGTCGACGTGAGACGGTTCGGCATCGGTCGAGGGGTTCCAAGGGCGGTGCGGGGACGAGAGCCGTGATGAACCGTGACGGATGCGCCGGGTCGCGACCGCACGCGCGCCTTGAGCGGGATCGAGAACCGACATAGGGCCGAGGGGCTTCCTCCGGCAATGCGATCGCCGCCCCGACGCGGAGAACCGATGATGCGCCTCGCCCGCCTGCTCCGCGCCGCAGCCCTCCCGATGGCCCTGGCGACGGCCGGCCCGGCACCCTCTGGAACCGTGTCGGAGACATCGCCCTGGGCCGACTGCCTAGGCAGGATCGCCGCCGACGCCCAGGCCCGCGGGGTGCCGCCGGCCTGGGCGGACGGGCAGCTCGTCGGCTTGACGCCCAACCCGGACGTGCTGGCGGCGACCCGCGGCCAAGCCGAGTTCGTCAAGCCGATCTGGGCCTACCTCGACGCCACGATCACCGAGGCGACCATCGCCGAAGGGCAGCGCAAGCTCGAGGAATGGGCCGCGGTCCTCGAGGCGATCGAGCGGCGCACCGGCGTCGACCGCTTCACCCTCGTGGCCTTCTGGGGCGTCGAGTCGGGCTACGGCAAAGTCCTCGACGACGCCGCGATCGTCCGTCCGGTGGTGCAATCGCTCGCGACGCTGGCCTGCGGCGATCCAGGCCGACCGGGCTACTGGCGCGACGAGCTCGTCGAGGCGCTTCGGATCCTCGCGCAAGGGGATGTGCCGCCCGCGCGCCTGACCGGCTCCTGGGCCGGCGCCATGGGGCATACCCAGTTCATGCCGAGCGTCTACCGCGCCCACGCCGTGGATTTCGACGGCGACGGCCGGCGCGACCTCTGGTCGGTGCCCGATGCCCTTGCTTCGACGGCGAACTACCTCGTCGCCATGGGCTGGCGCGGCAACGAGCCCTGGGGCGGCGAAGCCGTGCTGGGAGAAAGCTTCGACTACGCGCTGGCGGACGAGACCACCCCGCGCAGCCTCGACGCTTGGCGCGCGCTCGGCGCGACGCCCGTCCCCGATCGCAAAGCGGACGGCGTCGCGCAGGCCACCCTCGTCGTCCCCGCGGGCGCGGGCGGCCCGGCCTTCCTGCTGCGGCCGAACTTCTCGGTGATCCTGCGCTACAACACGTCGCTGTCCTACGCGCTCACCGTCGCGCACCTGTCGGACCGCCTTCGCGGGCAGGCCGCTTTCGCCCGCGACTGGCCCCGTGGCGACCGCGTCCTGACCGAAGGCGAGCGCCGCGACCTTCAGATCGGCCTGGACGCGCACGGCCACACGGCCGGCGCCGTGGACGGCCGGATCGGTCCGAAGACGCGGGCCGCGATCCGCGCCTACCAGGCCTCGACCGGCCTCCGTCCGGACGGCTATGCCGACGTCGCCCTGCTGGAGCGGCTGCGGACGTCGCCCTGACGTCCGGCGCCGGCGGGCGTGGACGACGGTCCGTATTCGCGCCGGCCCGCGATCGGATCACCGGGGCATCCCCCTCGCTGGAGCAGGCTCTAGGCGCGCAGGCGACGGGCCGCGCCCGGCGCCGCGGCGGATGTCGGCTCCCTGGACCCGGCGCTCGCATGATCGGGCGACGTCCGGACGTCGCCCGCCTCCTGGACCATCGCCGCGGCAAGAAGGCGTGCGCGCTCGGCCCAGCGGTCCCGTTCCGCCCGCAGGGCGTCCATCTGGTCCTGGTGCAAGGCCAGCGCGACCTCAAGCGCGTCGATCTCCGTCCGAAGCTCGCTCGTCCGTTGCCGCTCGCGCGCCAGGGCGGTCTTGAGCACGGACAAGGCAGCGTCCGCCGCGCCGCCCGCCGAGCCCGTCGCGTCGCCTCCCGGGCGGGCGCGCGGGCCGACGACCGCGATCGGGCCGGCCAGGACCGCGTCGGGCGCCGGCGGGATCCGGGGGGCCGCATCCTCTCGCCGAAGCTGCGCGATCTCCGTTCGCAGCTGCTCGACATCGAGGCCCGTTGCGGGCATATCCTCGGACGGCGAAGCGATCGGCGCGGGTGCCGGCACCCGCTCCTCCTCCAGCACGAGCCCGTGCAGCATCGCGAACACGGCGTCGCCGTCCAGGCGCGAGAGGTCGAAGCCGCTCTCGGCCGCCAGCTGGCTGAATTGCGCCTGTCCCCCGGCGGACTGGCCGACGAAGGCCATCGACCAGTTCGCGAAGCCGCGCTTCTCGGCCGGCCCGCATTGGAGGACCGTCACGTCGCCGTGCCGATCGTCGCACTGGATCCGCTCGAACGTCTCCTCGACCTCGCGGCGCGGTCCCTCCAGAACCTGGGCGAACGCCCCCGCATTGAACATCAGCGCGCCGGTCACGTCCGACTCGACGTTGTTCCGTTGCGACGCCGCGAGGATCTGCGTGATCGATGCCGTCATCTCGGCCTCCGATCCCTTCAGCAGGTTCTTGCTCGCGTAGACCAGGCGATAGAGTTCGCTCATCAGAGACTATCCGGGACTGGGGTAGATCACGCGTGCGGCGGGTAGCTCGCGAGGAAGGTCATGAGGTCGTCGGCCGGTATCGGCCTGCTGATGAGATAGCCCTGCACGTCGGTGCAGCCCTCTTCGCGGATGCGCTGCATCTGCTCCGGCGTCTCGACGCCTTCGGCGACCGTCGTCATGCCCAGGCTCTTGCCGAGGCCCGCGATGGCCCTGATGATTGCGTCGCCGTCCGGCTTGCTCGACAGGTCCTTCACGAAGGAGCGGTCGATCTTGATCTTGTCGAAGGGGAACGAGCGCAGGTAGCTCAGGGAGGAGTAGCCCGTGCCGAAATCATCCATCGACACGCGGACGCCGAGCTCGCGCAGCCGATGCAGCGTCCGCAGCGTCTTCTCGTTCTCCTGAAGCAGCACGCCCTCGGTGATCTCGACCTCCAGGCGCCGGGCGGGCAAGCCCGAGCCGGCAAGCGCCGACATGATCGTCTCGACCAGGCGGTCGCTCTTGAACTGGGCCGGGGACACGTTCACGGCCACCGCCATGTGCGCCGGCCAGTGCATCGCGTCGCGGCAGGCCTGCCGGATGACCCAGTCGCCGATCGGCACGATCAGGCCGATCTCCTCGGCCAGCGGGATGAAGTCCAGTGGTGAGACCGCCCCGCGCTCGGGATGCTTCCAGCGGATCAGGGCCTCGCAGCCGATCAGCCGATCGCCGTCGAGCTGCATCTGCGGCTGGTAGTGCAGCTGGAACTCGCGGCGGGCGAGCGCCTGACGCATGTCGAGCTCCAGCCGGCGGCGCGCCTGCATGCGCGCGTCCATCTCGGGCTCGAAGAAGCGGTACGTGCCGCGTCCGTCGACCTTGGCCCGGTAGAGGGCCAGGTCGGCGTTCTTCAGGAGCGTCTCGGAGGCGTCCCCGTCGTTGGGCGCCAACGCGACGCCGACGCTGGCCCCGATCGTCAGGAGATGCCCGTCGATCATGTAGGTTCGGCCGATCAGGTCGACGAGGCGCCGAGCCAGGGCCTGCGTGTCGCTGGCCTCGCGGATGCCTGCCTGCACGATGATGAACTCGTCGCCGCCGATCCGGGCGACGGTGTCGGTGGGCCGCACGGCCGAGCGCAGTCGATCGGCGACCTTCTTCAGGAGCGCGTCGCCGAACGGGTGGCCGAGCGTGTCGTTGACGGGCTTGAAGCGATCGAGGTCGACGAGGAGAAGCGCGCACTTCTCGCCGTTGCGATGGAGGCGCACGAGGGCCTCGGAGAGTCGTTCCTGCAGGAGCAGGCGGTTCGGCAAGCCGGTGAGCGGATCCTGGCGTGCCGCCTCGTCGGCGCGCGCCTCGCTGGCTTTGCGCGCGCTGACGTCCTCGATCGTCGCGATCCAACCCTGTTCCTCTGCAGGATTCAGCTCGACCTGCAGCGTGAGCCCCTGATCCCTGACCTCGAACGAAACGGCCGTGCGACGATCGCGTCCCTGGCGCAAGGATCGGAAGACCTCGCGCCTCGGTTTCGCAGTCCCGGCGCACAGGGCGCGAAGCAACGGCCTGGCACCCGGTTCGCGCGAAGGCGGCAGGAAGTTGGTCAGCAGGCGCTCGGCCGGCGCATTCGAGACGATCACGCGCCCCGCATCGTCGATCATCAGCAGCCCGTGCCGGATCACGTCGAGATAGCGCGCCCAGGTGTGGGAGGGGGCGCCCGCGTTCGGCCGCAGGCTCCGCGGCGTCTCGCACCGGGCAGCGCCAAGGTAGTGCCGTTCAGCGCTCATGGCACATCGGACCCGATCTCAGGCCGCCCAGCGAGCGTGCCGAATGGAAGCACTTATTTATAGAGGTAGAATTCTTAATTAGAGGCTACACTGGGCGTTGAATTCGCGCTCTCAAGTTGCAATCAGCCGCCATTCGAACCTGTCGCCACCGCGCAGGTCGACGGCCTTGGCTGCCATGGTATCGGCAGCAACGGACTGGCGGCAAAGCCGACGCCCTCCGGCAGCGGTTCATCGGGAGCCGGTAGGTCGAACTTGGATCGACTGTCGAACGCAGGCATCCGGCACCTGAGGCGACGCCGGATACCGGGGTCGACACGCACGGACTTGATGTTCCCGGCGGCGTGCAAGGTGGTCGCACGCCGGCATCCGCAGCTGCCAAACTCGCAAATTCTGCGCGATCCACCGCGGTGACGGGGGAAACGGACCGCTGCCGGAACGGCAGAAAACGGATGTCCGCTTCCGGGGTAAAGCGTCGATCCCGTCCGACGTTTGGCCTTGAACCAGACGTTCGATTCGAGCTCGAAGCGTCAACGGCCGCCTCTGCGTCCCGGCAGCGCCGGCAAGGGCCGTCTCGGGCCAGGTGGCTCGCGGAGCCGCCTGGATAACCACCCTGGCGGTCTCGACTGTCCCCTGCCGGCGGAAGACTGCCGAAGACCTCAGCCGGAGGACCAAACCATCTCGACCATCAGTCCCCCCTCGGCGGCCTCGCCGAATGCCATCCGGGCACCGGCTGCCTCGGCTACGTCGCGGGCGATCGCCAACCCGAAACCGGTGCCCGGTCGGCTTTCGTCCCAGCGCACCCCACGGCCCAGCCCGGCCAGGGCCGTGGGGTCCATCCCCGGCCCATCGTCGCTGACCGACAAGCGGCCTCCCGCCCCGTCCGGCGTCCCGGTGACGCGCACACGCCGGTGTGCCCACTTGCGCGCGTTGTCGAGCAGGTTGCCCAGAACCTCCATCAGCTCGCCCTCGTCGCCCGGGTAAGACAGATCGGCAGGGACAGATACGTCCCAGACCAGTGAGTCGCCCTCGGGAAGCCGCCGCATCGTGGCGATGAGCCTGTCCACGACCGCCGCCACGCCACAGGATCTGCGACGCAGGTCCCGAGCACCCGCGAGGCGCGCTCGAGACAGCGTGCGCTCGACCTGACCGCCCATCGCCTGTGTCTGTTCCGCGATCTGCTGCGCCACAACCGGTTCCGTTGCGGAGAGCCTGCGCATCAGGGCGTCGATGACGGCCAACGGCGTCTTCAGTCCGTGTGCCATGTCCGCCGCGCCGGCCTCCGCTCGCTTGAGCGCCCGTTCCTGTGCGTCGAGCAACGAATTGAGGTCGGCCACGAGCGGACGAACCTCGTCCGGGAAGACGTCCGGGAGGCGTTCGCGCGTTCCGGCATGCACCGCGGCAAGGCTCGCGCGCAACGTTCGAAATGGCGTCAGCGCGCGATGGACGAAGACCGCCATCGCCAGGGTCAGCACAACGAACAGCGCGGCGAGCGACGGCATAAGAAGGCGCAGGAACGTCGACCGGCTCGCGGCCAGTCCACGCCGATCCTCGGCGACGGTGACCCGCAACCGTGTCGCCGTTCCACCGGCCCCATCGATCTCGACCGGTCGCGATAGGGACAGGAGCCGCCCCCCATCCGGTCCCGTCGCATCGGCGACCATCGGCGCATCACCCGTGTCCAGGCCCGACGATTCGAGCCTCTTGTCCCAAAGCGAGCGCGATCGCAGGGACCGCCGGTCCGGCGTCTCGACCTGCCAGTACAGGCCGCCATAGGGTGTGGCGAACCGCGGATCCGGCGGCTCGCGCGACAGGGTCGGGGCACCGTCCGAAGCCAGTCCGACGCGCCCGGCGATGAGCTTGGCCGAGCGGTCGAGCTCGTCGGCCGTTCGGGCGTCCAGCACGCGGTCGAAGATGATCGTCAGGCCGAAGCCGGCCAGCAGCAGAGCGAGGCTGATCAAGGCGGCGCCGGTGATCCCGAGGCGCAGGCGCAGGGAGTCCGCCCTCAACGGCCAGGCGCCTTCGGTTGGTCGGCGGGGACGAGGTACCCCTGGCCGCGCCGGGTCTCGATCATTCCCGGCCCGAGCTTGCGTCGCAACCGCGTCAACAGCGCCTCGAGTGCGTTGGCCTCGCGGTCGCTTCCGACGCCGTGGAGGTGGTCGAGAAGTTCGCCGGCCGGAACCACCTGTCCCTGCTGGTGCATAAGGAAAGCGAGCAGGCGGTACTCCAACGCGGTCAGGTCGATCTCGCGACCGGCGACGCTGACGGCCCGGGTGCGCGTATCGAGCTCAACGGCGCCGGCGCGCAGCACCGGCGAAGCGTGGCCGGCGGTGCGCCGCAGGATTGCGCGCAGCCGCGCTGCGAGCTCTTCCATTCGAAATGGCTTGGCGAGGTAGTCGTCGGCGCCTGCGTCGATGCCCTCCACGCGCTCCCGCCAGCCATCGCGCGCGGTGAGGATCAGCACGGGGACCATCGTGCCGGCCGCGCGCAGGCGGCGGAGCACGCCGAGGCCATCGAGGCGCGGCAGGCCCAAGTCCAGCACCATCGCGTCGTAGGTCTCGGTCTCGGCGCGGAACCACGCGGCCTCGCCATCCGCGACGACGTCCACAACGTAGCCGGCACGCTCCAGGCCAGCGCTCACGTCCGCGGCGATGCGGGGCTCGTCCTCGACGACTAGCACCCGCATCGGACGCGTTTCCATGTCAGGTCAGTCATCGTCGTCCCTGTCGATGATCTGCAGCGACTGCGCATCGACCTTCACGTCGCGTCGTTTGCTGTCCGCGCCGAGGATACGCAGCTTGTACAACCAGTGCCCGTCGTGGTGCTTCAGGTCGAGGGCCACGACGTCGCCGGGCACGGCAGCACGGGCGGCGCGCAGGACCTCGTCGAGCGGACGGATCTCGCCGCGTTCGAGGGCGCGACGGGCCCGGTCGGCGTCGTCGTCCGCGCGCGCAGGGACCATCCGGACGAGACCTGAGCAAAGGGCGGCAACGAGAAGGATGCGGAGGATCGGCATGGACACTGGCACCATGGGTGGGTCAACCTGACGGGAGGCTGACGGGCTCCGTCAGGCCGGCGGGTTCAGGATCCGCCAGAACGCTCCGCAGATCCCTCGTTCGCGGAGCCGCACGGCCATGTCCATCATCATCGGCATCCTTCTGACCGTCGTGGCGGCGATTGCCGGCACGATCCTGTGCCCGCCGCCGGCCACAAGACATCAACCCCCGGCCCGGGTCCCGGACAACCGCGTCTTGACGCTGGCCCTGGCCACTTGTCTCGCCATCGCGGGGAAACCGGCGTTGGCTGGGGAGCCGGCGACGGGGCATGCCTCGCTGATCAACGGGACCACCCTCACGATCGACGGCGGATCCGTCACGCTGTTCGGCATCGTGATGCCCGCACCGGATGCGACGTGTTGGGACGCCCACGAGGTTCCCTACGCGTGCGGCCGCCAAGTCCGCGAGAAGATGATCGCACGCATCGGGACGGCGGAGCCGATTTGCGAGCGGCACGATCGCCCAGACAGCGGTTCCGCCGAGGCGACGTGCCGAATCGGTGACGAGGACCTCGGCGATTGGATGATCGCCAACGGTTACGCGATGCCCGCCCGCGACGCGCCGGCATCCTACAGGCGGGCGAGCGACCGGGCCTGGGGGCGTCGTGCCGGCTTGTGGGCCGGAGTGTTCGACGATCCGACGGACTGACGGCAGGGCGGGCGATAGGGCGTATCCGATAGACGAACGGCGCCGCTCTAGGTGCGTGCAGTTGCCATGACGTGCCCGCCGGCGACCGGCGAAATCGCCGTGCGGTCAGGCTGCACGGCGGCCTGACCCATTCGCGATGGCGGGTCGCGGTGCACCACGCGGGGGCCGGGAAACGTCCGCCGCGGGGGCGATCGTCAGTTCGCCGAGGCGGTCCGCGGAGCGGCCTCCTCTCCGGCGACGCGGACGACGTCCCCGCTCGCCAGGAACTCCTGAGGATTGTCGATCAGCCGTTCGGCGGTGGTCACGCCCGCGCGCACCTCGACCTCGTTGCCGAGGTTCCGCCCGAGCGTCACGGGCTTCAGCGCGATCCGGTGGTCGTCGCCCACCTGCGCCACTTGCGTGCCGTTGCGGTCGAACACCAGCGCGGTGGCGGGCACGCGCAACGTCCCCGGGTCCGAGGGCACGTGGAATCGCACCTCCACGAACGCCCCCGGCCAGAGCTTGCCTTCCGGGTTGTCGGCCTGGAGCTCCACGAGACCCTTTCGGGAATCCTCCGCGATGGCGTTCGCGGTCGAGGTCACCTCCGCGTCGAACGCCGCCTCCTGCCCCGGCACGCGCAGGGAGGCCTTCAACCCCGGCTTCATCACGGCGAGGAAGGCCTGCGGCACGTTCACGTAGGCGCGCACCCGGTGGAGATCCGAGACCCGGTAGAGCGGCCGTCCCGAGGTTCCCCCCGCCGTGAGCAGGTCGCCGATGTCGACGTTGCGCGCGGTCACGACCCCGTCGAAGGGTGCCCGGACCTCCTTGAACCGCGTCAGTTCCTCCAGGCGCCCGACATTGGCCTGCTGGGCGACGATGTTCGCCTTGGCCACCGATAGGGCCGCCGTGCGCGAGGCCGCGGTGAAGCGGTCGGTGTCGCCGCGCTCCTCGCTCGACCAGCCCTGCGTGACCAAGCGGGCGGTGCGCTTGTTGGTGGCCGCGCTGAGATCGGCGTTCGCCTGAGCCTGGTCGACCGCCGCCTGAAGCTGAACAAGGGTGGCGCGCGCCTCGGCGAGTTGCTGGTCGAGGTCGGGCGCCGAGATCTCGGCCAGGACCTCGTCCTTGCGCACGCGGGCGCCGATATCCCGATGCCAGGCCGTGACGTAGCCGCTGGCGCGGGCATACAGCGTCCCGGTGTAGAAGGCGCTCAGCGACCCGGGCAAGGTCAGGTCCTCGTCCATGGGCCCGCGCCGGGCGTGCACCACCCGAACGGTGGGCACGGCCTGCCGTTCGGTCCAGCTCTCGACCTCTTGCATCCCCTTCGCACGGTCACTGATGCCGACCCAGGCCAGCGCCGCGGCGCCGATGGCCACGCCCGCCAGCAGCGCGCCGACCCGGCGCCCCGACCGCGTGCGGGGCGACGCGACTGCGGGCTCGGCGCTCGCGTGCGCGGCGTCGTCGGATTTGGCGTGTTGGGTTGGGTGCATGCGGGATCTGCGCTCAGGCCGATGGGGACGAGAGGGGCTGGGGGGAAGCGTCTTCGCGCCGGGCCGCGGCGCGGCGCGGCCGCCCATGCACGATGCCGAAGACCACCGGCACGAAGAACAAGGTCGCGAGCGTGGCGAACAGCAATCCGCCGATCACGGCGCGGCCGAGCGGGGCGTTCTGGCCCGGCTCGATCGCCATCGGCGCCATGCCGATCATCATCGCCAGCGCGGTCATCATCACAGGCCGCAGCCGCGTCGCCCCGGCCGCCAGCGCCGCCTCGATCGCCGTGCGTCCCGCGTCGAGCTGCTCGCGGGCGAAGCTGATGACCAGGATCGAGTTGGCGGTCGCCACGCCCATGCACATGATCGCCCCCGTCAGCGCCGGCACCGAAACGTGGGTGTGCGTGGCGAACAGCATCCACACGATGCCGGCCAACGCTGCCGGCAGCGCCGTCACGATGACGAACGGGTCGACCCAGGACTGGAAGTTGACGACGATGAGCAGGTAGATGAGCACGATCGCGAAGGCGAGGCCCACGAGCAGCTGCTGGTAGGCCTGCGCCATGGTCACCGCCTGCCCGCGCACCGTGACGGTCGCCCCCTTCGGCAGGTCGGCCCGCGTCGCGTCGATCGCCCCCTGGATGTCCGCGGTGACGCCGCCGAGATCGCGGTCCTGCGTCGTGGCCAGGATGTTGACGGTGGGGGCGATGTTGTAGTCGGTCGCCACCGCGCTGAGCGGCTCGGGGCGGATCGTCGCCAAGCCCCCCAGGAGCTGCTCCGAGCGGGCGGCGGTGATCGGCAGGTTGTTGAGCGCGCCCAGCGTGTCGATCGAATACTGCGGCGTCTGGACGGAGACCGGGTAGGACACGCCGTTGCGCGGGTCGAGCCAGTAGGTCGGAGCTGTCTGCGTGCTGCCCGACAGCGTCGCCTGGAGGCTCGCGGCCGCGTCGCCCTCGGTCAGGCCGACGACCCCGGCGAGCGCGCGATCGAAATCGACCCGCAGCGCCGGGTTGCGCGCCTGCTCCTGGATGCGGGCGTCCGCGACCCCGGCTACGCGGCGGACCCGGGCCAGGAGCATGTTGGCGTAGGCGCGGCCCCCCGCGATGTCGCGGCTGGCCACCTGGACATCCAGCGCGGCGGGGGAGCCGAAGTTCAGGATCTGGCTGACGATGTCGGCGGGCAGGAAGGCGAAGGTCACGCCGGGAAAATCCTGCGGCAGGCGCTCACGCAGCTGCCGGGTCAGCGCCGCGGTCGATGGGCCGCCTTCGCTTCCGCCACTGGTCTCGTCGAGGGTCACCAGCATGTCGGCGTCAAAGGTGCCGATGGTGCCGCTGTTGCCATAGGAAATGTTGATGCCGCTGATCGGAAGGCCGATGTTGTTGACGACGCTGGCCACCCGTCCCGGCGGAATCAGCGCGCGCAGCCGTCCCTCGACCCGCCCGGTCAGGGCCGTCATCTCCTCGATGCGCGTGCCCGTCGGGGCCCGCAGGTGGATGCGGAGCGCCCCTGCATCCACGTCCGGGAAGAAGTCCCGCCCGAGATAGGGGACGAGGCCGAACGACAGGCCGACCACCGCGAGGAAGCCGACGGCGAACGACTTCCGGCGCGACAGCGCCAAGCCGAGCAGCCCGAGATAGGCCTGCCGCAGGGCCTCGAAGCGGCGCTCGAAGCCTCGCTGAAACCGGGCGAAGGGGCCGGGCTTGTTCGCCGGATCCTGCCCGTGGGCGTGCTCGGTCAGCAGGTAGCGCGCCAGCGTCGGCACCAGGGTATAGGTGAGCGCGTAGGACGCGATCATCGCGAACACCACCGCCATCGCCAGCGGCCGGAACAGGAAGCCCGCCACGCCGCCCAACGCCAGGAGCGGCACGAAGGCGATGCAGATGCAGAACAGGGCGACGGTGGCCGGCGGCATGATCTCCTGCGCCCCGCGGGTGATCGCGGTGACGATGTCCTCGCCGAACTCTTCCATGTGCCGGTTGATGTTCTCGATGGTCACGGTCGCATCGTCGACGAGGATGCCGACGGCCAGCGCGAGGCCGCCGAGCGTCATCACGTTGATGGTCTGCCCGAGCGTCGAGAGCGCGATCAGCGAGCACATCACGGCGAGCGGGATCGACACGGTGATGATCAGCGTCGAGCGCCAGCTGCCCAGGAAGACCAGGATCATCAGGCCGGTCAGCGCGGCGGCGATGACCCCCTCGCGCACCACCGCCACCACAGACTCGCGCACGAAGCCCGACTGGTCGGCCACGTACTTGAGGTCGACGCCCGTCGGCAGGCCCGCCTGGATGGCGGGCAGGCGCGCCTTGACGTCGGCGATGATGTCCAAGGTCGAGGCGTTGCCGATCTTGAGGATCGACATCAGCACGCCCTTCTTGCCGTCGAGCTGGACGACGTTGGTCTGGGGCGGCGAGCCGTTGCGCACGTGGGCGACGTCGCGCATGAAAACCACGGCGCCGTCCACGACCTTGACCGGCAGGTCGTTGAACGCCTCGATGCTCTTGGGTGAATCGTTGAGGTCGACGATCCACTCGAAGCTCCCGATCTTCTGGGTGCCCACCGGATTGATCAGGTTCTGCCGGGCCAAGGCCGCGCCGACGTCGGCCGCCGACAGGCCGTGGGCGTGCAGCGCCGACTGGTCGAGATCGATCTGCACCTGGCGCGCGGCGCCGCCGTAGGCGTAGGGCAGCTGCGCCCCGGGGATCGTGGTGAGCTGAGGCCGGATGAAGTTCTGCGCGAGGTCGTTGAGCGCCGTCTGCGAGAGGCTGTCGCTGGACAGGGCGAGCTGGATGATGGGCACGCTCGACGCGTTGTAGGCGAGCATCAGGGGCGGCGTGACGCCCGGCGGCAGCTGCTTGAGCTGCGTCTGCGAGATGGAGGTGACCTGCGCCTGGGCTGCGGTGATGTCGACGCCGGGCTGGAAGTAGATCTTCACGATCCCGTAGCCCGGGACCGATTGCGACTCGATGTGCTCGATGTCGTTGACCGTGGTGGTCAGCGAGCGCTCGAACACCGATACGATGCGTCCCGCCATGTCGTCGGGCTGCAACCCGGTGTACTGCCAGACGACGCTGATCACCGGGATGCCGATCCGGGGGAAGATGTCGGTCGGGGTGCGCACGATCGCCATGACCCCGAAGATCAGGATCAGGATCGACATCACGACGAAGGTGTAGGGCCGCAGCAGGGCCAGTCGGACGATCGCCGCCATACCTTGAATTCGCCTCGATCAATCCGTTGGGCGGGGCTCGACGGCCGCGTACAGAAGCATATCGCATCATGCATTCATCGGGCCAGTGCGGCAATTTGATGACGTCACGCGCGCGAGGCGACCAGAAACAAGGAGATACAATCCTCTATCGATGGTCAGTGCAGTCATCTCTGCTGTCGTTGACGGCACTGAATACGATTCTTAGCGTACTTTTATGGCACGCCGAGCGATGACTGCGCCCTGACGATTTGGGCTGCCGCTGCGGCAACCTGAGCTTTCTCTTGGATCAGGGCGCGGCGGAACTGACCCACACCCGCCTTGAATTCACAGCGGATCTCGGACGACACGGGTGCCGGACCGGCGGCTCATCGTTCGATGCGGTAGACGCCGCCGTCTGGAGCGAGACCGCGCGGACGTTTATCGGTCGATGAGACCGCACCATGGTTTTCGGACCGTGAACGCCATTTCCGCCATCGGAGTTTCTGCCTAACCGGCAGCCGGCCCGGATTGTCGCCCGACATCCCACCCTGTGATGTCCAAAACCAGGCCATCCTCCTGGCGTTGCCCCCCGTCCCGGCTGCCGGACCCGGATGGTCCGGCAGCCGATCGCTTCCAACCCGGCAGCGCTCGCGTCAACGGGGGCTTGGCCCGGGCTGACGTTCCGCCATCGGTCTCCCCCGGCCTGGGGCACGGCAACGGTACGCGCCGAACAGCGGCCATCGGCGAAGACTTCTGCGAAAACGCCTTCCTGAACCTCGTCATGGATCACGAGCGCCGCACGCACATCGTCCAGCCTCAGGTAGCCGCCACGCCACCATCTCCAGCCCGACGGACCATGCTCGAAAAGGTGTCGAAGGTCTTCTCGGTCGGTGTCTAATCGAGATTCCAACCCTCCAGGATCTGCTCCGGGGTCGACGCTTCGACGTTCCCCGGTTTCGACGGAGGCGCGCCCTCGGTTCGGGGGCGTCGCTTGTCGGTCGCTCAGGGGTCGGCGTCGTAGTCCCACGATGCCGGTCGCCGATGACGCTCATCACCTCGAGTTCGGCTTCGACGAACGCGAGATGGAGACGACGATCCCCCGGCGATCCGAACGCGATGTTCAGTCCGGCATCGAGGACGGTCATCATGGCGTCGTGGTCGAAGTGCGTGGCGGTGCAGTCGCCGCGCGCGTTGGCGTCCCGCAACTCGGCCTCCCGCGACGCGATCTCCCGCCCGAGTGCGTCGAACCCTTCGCGAGAGAGAGCGTCGGCACCGCGCCGCCGCGCTTCATCCGCGGCGAGCTTGCGATGGCGGAACGTCGCGACCAGACCCTGAAGAACCGTGTCGTCGAGGTCCGTGAGTTTCGGCTGAGCGCTGAGGCAGACGGCGCTTCGCCAAGCGGACGAGTGCGTCCGCCTCGCCATCCAGCCGGCGGGCCCGATCGCGTACCACGTCCGCGTCGCGGGTGCCGAGGCTGACCCAGAACTCCCGGCCGGCCCGCCTTCCCTTCAGCGAGACGGGCGCGCTTTCGTCGAAGATGCCAGGCCCTGCCGTTCCGAGCACGGCCGGCATGTCGGCGCGCAGCGCATCCGGGATGGTGCGACGGACATAGAAGATGCCCCGACGCTGGACCAGACCCACCATCTGCCTCTGGCTTCGTCGCACGCCCTCGTAGCAGGAGCGCGCTGAAAGCCCACGGCATCAGGAAGATACCGTCATCGCAATGGCGCAAGGACGATTTGGTGGAGAGGGGATTCGCCGCCAACAAGCCTAAGCCCCTGACAACAAAGGTTCTATTAACCCGCCGATACCGAAGCTCGTAGCAACTTTTTGGGGCAACCGTCAAACACGAAACCGATCGCGACAGCACCTCGGCCCCGCACTCAAACGGTCATTCCACTTTGCGCCCATCCCGGCCATTCGGCGCCCTCCGTCGGAACGTGCAGAACGGACGCTCCCGCACCCAATTTGTTGAGTCCTGGTTGCGCCATGAGCGGACATCACCCCACCGCCCGGAGGCGGACATTCACTTGCTGGTAGACGATGTTCCGGTGTCGACCCTTCTCGGACCGTCGGAGGGTCCGCTTCGCTGCAGGTTGGCGGAGGATGACCTGCGTCTGGGTCGCGTGGTTTCCAGCCGGTCCGCTTATGGCATGGGATGACGACATCGGACTTTTGCCCGAATGCCGACCGTCCGATTCAGATCGCCGCTCTGAACCGAACGGTCGGCGGTGCGCCTGATACGAGCAGCCCTGCGAGCTTCTCCAACCCTTCGCGAAGCGAGGCTTGGTCCGGCGCCGCGTTGACGCAGACACGCACACTGTCATTCTGGTGCAAGGAGGACACCTCGAATAGGCTCAGTGGCGTGACCCCCACCCCGATGTCTTCGGCGGCTTGCCTGTAAGCCTCGGCAGACCAGCCGTTCCGCAGGTTGAGGCAGAAGTAGAACGCGTTTCGGTGGCTCATGATGGCATGCTCCGGCATGAGGGAGGCTACGAGGGCCTGCCGGGCTTCGGTTTCCGTCCGCAAGTCGGCCACGACCCGATCGATCTGCTGCGAGGCCAGCAGGCGCGTCGCCCATTCGGCGGTGAAGGGGGAGGCCATCAGGGTGCTGGCTCGAAGGGCGATGCCGAACGCATAGACCAGATGCCGCGGCACTCTCATGAACCCGACGCGCAGCCCCGGGCCGATGAGTTTCGACACGCTGGAGATGTGCACCACCCGGTCCGGGGCAGAGGCGGCCAGCGGCCGCAACAGCGGATCGGGCAAAAAGCCGTAGACGTCGTCCTCGACGATCATGACGTCGTGGCGTTCACAGACCTCGGCCACCTCCCGACGCCGCTCCGCCGACATCGTCGCCGTGGTCGGGTTGTGCAGCGTCGGCGTGCAGAAGAGGACCTTCGCGTTCGTCCGCCGGCAGACCACGTCGAGATGGTCGGGCACGAGGCCCTCGCGGTCCATACGCACGCCGACCAGCGAACGTCCCAGCATGCCGGCTGCGGATTTCAGGCCGTAGAAGGTGACCTCCTCCGTCAGGACGGCCTCGCCGGGGCGGGTCAGCGCCATGAGCGCCAGCAGCAGGCCGTGCTGGCCGCCGCAGGTGATCAGCACGTCGTCGGCCTGCGCCTCGATCCCGAACCGGCCGAGCCAGTGCGCGGCGATGTCCCGATGCCGGCCGAGGCCGATATCGACTTGGGCGGAGAGCATGGCGTCGACATCGACCCCGCCCTCGAAGCACGGCCGGATCGCAGCTAGCGCGGGATGATGCATCGCATGCGCTGGAAAGTTGTGAGACAGGTCGAGGAAGGCCGGACGCGGGGCGGGGGTCCGCAGGGACGACGGACCGTCGGTTGCCTGCACAGGGTTGAGGAACGTGCCTCGGCCGACCTCGCCCCGCGCCAGGCCCGTGCGTTGCATCTCGGCATAGGCTCGGCTGATCGTGCCAATGTTGAGCGACAGCCAGTCGGCGAGGTCCCGCTGCGGCGGCAACCGGTCGCCAGGGCGCAGGATGCCGGCTCGCAGGGCGATCTCCACCGCCCCCACGATAGCGCGAAAGCGCGGACCCGCAGTTCGCTCGACCGCCTCCGTCCATCCCGGTCGCGTCATGCCTGTTCCGATTGTCCGAGTGATTGTCCTAGTTTCAGCCGAGTGCCGGCGGAAATTCAAGCAGCTTGCCGCAAGTCTCCCCGCGCAGAACCAGACAATCCGACCTAATCTGATCGTGACAATGCGGTTCACGGTGGTGACCGCGGTAGGGCCTTGCGGGCATGGCCTGCAACGAGGAGTCCACGGTGCCGAATTCCGAGACCACGTCAGCCGCCCTCTTTCACATGATCGCCGGGGGGCCGAAGCCGGTGGCGCCCTTCAGCCATGCGGTCGAGATCGACGGCATGGTGTTCGTGACGGGGCAGATGCCCGATACCCCGCAGGCTCCCGGCCTCCTGCCGGAGGGCATCGAGGCGCAGACCCGCAACGTGATGGCCAATCTCGAAGCCGTGCTGGCCGGGATCGGGCTGGGCTTCGAGCACGTCGTCGTCGCCCGCGCCTTCCTCACGGAGTTCCAGCGCGACTACGCGACCTTCAACACGACCTACAAGTCGTTCTTCCCGCAGGATCGGCTGCCGGCACGCACCTGCATCGGCACGACGGGCCTCGCCTACGACGCGCTGGTCGAGATCGACCTGGTGGCCCATCGCGGAGCGGCACCATCCCGGATGGCCTGAACCGTCCCCGCCGAGACGAGAAACCGGCCCGGCGCAGGATGCGGCGGCACGATCATCATCGAGAGCAGAAGGATCGAGTCATGCTGTTCGTCCGGACCAAGACCATTGGCATCATCGCCGCCGTGATGCTGACCGTCGGCGCTTCGCAGGCCTTCGCGGCCAGCCTCGAAGAGATCAAGGCCAGGGGGACGATGACCGTCGCGACCGAGGACAGCTACAAGCCGTTCGAATACGTCGAGAACGGCAAGCCGATGGGCCTCGACCACGAACTCCTGGCGCTGCTACGCAAGGAAGCGCCGTTCAAGATCGACCAACAGATCATCCCCTGGACGGGGCTGCTGGCCGGCGTCGCCACGGGCAAGTACGACGTGGCCCTGACCGCCGCCGTGATCACGCCCGAGCGCGTGCAAAGCCTCGCCTTCACCATGCCGATCGCGGACGCCACGCAGTACTACGTCGTCCGTGCTGACGAGTCCCGGATCAAGGGCGTCGCTGATCTGGCCGGCAAGTCGGTGGGCGTTCAATCCGGCGGCGCCTCTTATGCCGCCCTGGCCGATCTCGAACCCACCCTCGCCAAGACCGGGGGCAAGCTCGGCAAGGTGGTGCAGTACACCTCCCTGCCGGAAGCCTACCAAGATCTCGCCAACGGCCGGCTCGACTACGTGATCAACGGCGTCGTGAATCTCGTCAGCCTGACGAAGGATCAGCCCAAGCGCTTCAGGATGGGCGAGGCGGTCGGTGCGCCGACCTATGCGGCATGGGCCGTGGCCAAGGGCAACGACGGCCTTCTCGCCTATCTCGACACGTTCATGGCGAAAGTGCGGGCGAGCGGCGAACTCTACGCCCTTCAAGAGAAGTGGCTGGGCCGCGCCTTCAAGGACATGCCGGCGACGGCGACCAAGTAGCGGGCTCCCGGGCGGCGAGCACCTCAAGCGCGGGGAGAGGCCGCTATGACATGGCCAGCGATCCGGACGATCCTCGACGGCGCGGTGGTCACCGCCGCGCTGGCGGCCGTCAGCATCCTGCTCAGCCTGCCCCTGGGCCTGCTCCTCGCTCTCCTGCGCTGGCGCCGAGTGCCGGTGCTCGCGGGAGCGCTCGCGGCCTTCGTCAGCCTCGTCCGGGCGACGCCCTTCGTAACGCTCGTCCTTTTCGTCTTCTTCATCCTGCCGTCGGCCGGCATCCAGTTGGACCCGGTGCCGGCCGCCATCCTGGCCCTGACGATGAACACGGCCGCCTTCAGTAGCGAGATCTGGCGCGCCGCCCTCCAGACCTTTCCGCGTGACCAGCGCGAGGCCGCCACAGTGTTCGGACTGTCGGAACGGCAGATCTTCACGCGAATCATCTTCCCGCAGATCTGGCGGACCAATTTCGGGCCTCTCGTCAGCGAGGTCACCATCCTGCTCAAGTGCACCCCGGCGGTGGCGGTCATCGGCGTCGTGGAGATCACCCGCGCCGCCGGCCGGGTCGGTGCCGAGACCTACGAACCGCTGCCGCCGTTCCTGGTGGCGACCCTGATCTACACGGCGCTGATCGCGACGCTCGTACGGGGCCAGCGCGTCGTGGAGCGCAGGATCGCCCGGCGTTACGGGGGCGCGCGCTGATGAGCGGGCTGCTGGCCGTCTGGCAGAGCCGGGACGTCTTCCTGTGGGGGGCCGCCAACACCCTGTCGCTGGTGCTGGGGTGCCTGTTGCTCAGCATCCCCCTCGGCATCCTCGTCGCCATCTTCCTCACCGAGGCCCCCGGACCGCTGCGCCGGTCGCTCGCGGAACTCGTCGATCTCCTGCGCTGCGTGCCGTTCCTGCTGCTGGCCTATCTGGTCTATTACGGCCTGCCCGAGCTCGGCCTCAGGCTCGATCCGTGGTGGGCAGGACTGGCCTCGCTGACGCTCTACACCACGGCCTATCTCGCCGAGATCTTCCGGGCCGCGTTCCTCGCCGTCGCCAGGGATTCCATCGAGGCCGCCCACGCTTTCGGTCTGTCCCGCAGCCTGCTCTACCGGCGCATCATCCTGCCCCAGGTCGCCATCACAGCCGCACCGTTGATCGGAAACCAGGTCATCACGACCATCCGGGACAGTGCCCTCCTCATGATCATCACGGTGCAGGAACTGACCTTCGCAGCGAATTTCGTCAGCGCGAACACCTTCACCCCGTTCGCGCCGTTCGCCGCGGCGGTCGGCCTCCACCTCCTTATGTCCTTCGTGGTCGAGGACGGCGTGCGACGGATGGAAAGAGTGAGGAAGGTGCGCTTTGGCTGAGATCGACGCTGCCATCTCCGTGCAGGGCGTGTGCAAGGATTTCGACGGGTTCGAGGTTCTTCGCGATATCGACCTCAAGATCGCTCCCGGCACGACGACCTGCATCCTCGGGCCGAGCGGCTCGGGCAAATCGACCCTCCTGCGCTGCCTCAACTGGCTGGAGGAGCCCAGCAAAGGCTCGGTGCTCATCCACGGCAAGCCGATCGGCCGGACCGGAACGGCGGCTACCGCGCGCCCCATGGCCCGGCGCGAACTCGCTACCGCGCGAACCAGCATCGCCATGGTCTTCCAGCACTTCGCGCTCTGGCCCCATCTGACGGTGCTCGGCAACGTCGTCGAGGCCCCGGTCCATGTCCTGCGCCGCCCGAGGCGGGAGGCCGAGGCGGAAGGCCGCGCGATCTTGGCGCGCGTCGGCCTCGCGGAGAAGGCCGACGCTTACCCGCATACGCTGTCCGGCGGTCAGAAGCAGCGCGTCGCGATCAGCCGAGCCCTCGCCATGAGGCCTAAGGTCATCCTGTTCGACGAGCCGACCAGTGCCCTCGATCCCGAGATGGTCGGGGAGGTGCTCAGCGTCATCCACGAACTCGCGAAGGAGGGGCTGACCATGGTGATCGTGACCCACGAGATGCGCTTCGCGCGCGATGTGGCGGACACGATCGTTTTCATGGAAAGCGGCTGCATCCGGGAAATCGCGCCACCGGGCATATTCTTCACCGAACCTCGGACGGATCGAGCCAAACGCTTCCTGACCCGACCCTAACCGGCGATCCTGCAACTCGTCCTGCCGTTCCCGCAAATTGAGGCTCGCGTCCGCTTTCGAATACTCGACGGAACAGACGGGACGACCCCCTCGGGTCGCAGGTGGTCGCAGATCACCCCGGTGCGCCTTGGTTCCGTAGCGTGCTCCAAACAGAACCGCGGCTGCAACGGTCCATGCGCCTCTCCGGTGCGAATTGATGCCTGCCTCAGCTGCTGATTGAGGGCCGCCCGACTGGGATGGGACATCCTGGCTCCCCTCCATCGAGTCGAGCCTTTCTTGACTATCCCCGCCGTTCCTCCCGCAGCCGTCAGCCTGCTGCGTCAGACCCGATCAGAGGTCCCAGGGCGGCCGCGGCTGCCATGTCGCGACAAGCAGGTCCACGAACGCCGTGACCTTGGGCGGCAGGAGCCGACGGACCGGGTACACGACCGACAGCGGCTCGCCTTCAGACGCGTGGCCCGCGAGGATCGGGACGAGCCTGCCATCCCTCAGTTCGTCGGAGATGAGGAACGTGGCCAACTGCCCGATCCCGAGGCCGGCGACGACCAGGTCGCGCAGCCCCTCCGCGTTGTTGGAAGTCAGCGGGCCCCCAACCGCGACCGTCCGCCGGGCGCCGTGGTCGCGGAACCGCCATTCGACCGGGCGGCCGCCATGAGAGAACGTCAGGCAATCGTGATCCAGCAGGTCCTCGATGGTCACCGGCTTGCCCCGGCGGGCGAGGTAGTCCGGCGCGGCACAGGTCACGAGCGTGTGGGCCGCCACCTTCCTGGTCACGAGATTGCTGTCGACCCTGCCGCCGACGCGGACCGCGACGTCGATTCCCTCGTCGATGAGGTCGACGTAACGGTCGCTGAAGCTGACGTTCAACCTTACTGCCGGCCAGAGGCGCATGTACCGCTGGAGGATGGGCAGCACCTGCAGGCGCCCAAGCGAGACCGGCAGTTCAATCCTCAAGCGTCCACTCGGCGCGATACCCCGTGCCGTCACCACCGCCTCGGCGGCTTCCAGCGCTTCCAGGATCTCCGCGCATTGCCCGTGGAAGTTTGCGCCCTCGTCGGTGAGCGTCACGCTGCGGGTCGTGCGGTGCAGCAGGCGGGCGCCGAGGCGTGCCTCCAGGCGCGTGATCCGCTTGCCAACCGTGGACCGAGAAAGACCGAGCCGCTCGGCCGCCACCGTGAAGCTCCGCGCGTCCGCCGCGTGCACGAATGCGACGATGTCCTCGATGCGCTCAGGCGACATGGGGGGCTGCCATGCGACGCGGTCCCGGTTTCGGCGTGGGGCTCGCCGGTACGATACCGCACCGGTGCCCCGGTTTCGGTCATCAGCGGTCGAGAAGTGTGCCGGTTTGGAGCAGGTGGCGGACATCGGCGGCGACTTGGTTGCGCGCGCCGAGCCTCTCGATGAGCTGCGCCGGACGGCTGCCCCGCAGGCCGGCGAGCGTCAGTTCCTTGTCGCGGACATACGTGTAGACCCCGCTGACCGCAAACGGAGACGCATGGGCGATATCGGCCGCCAGATTCTTGGTCGCCTGTCGGAAGGCGTCGGACGCGTAGAAAAGACTCCTGTCCAGGGGCGAGGCAAAGGCGAGGTCGAGGATCGCGATCAGGCGACGTTCGGCCGGGACCTCGTGCCCGACATTGGGCGCCGGGGGAGCCGGGTGGGCGTTGTCGTAAGGCTCCGGCAGATGGAGGCGAACCCGCAGCACCGCCTCCTCGGCGGCGAGCGCGCGGGCGAGACGACCGATGCGGTCGCCGAACACCGCCGCATCGTCATGGGCGGCACCGAGATGCAGGTGAATGCGGTCGAGCCCGTCATCGGCATTCGGGGAGGGTTCCGCGACCCGGTCGACCAATGTCGTCGATCCCTTCGGGAGCGCGTAGGCGACGGTCGCCGCGAACATGTTCTGCTCGTCCGCAAACAGGATCGGGCAAGCCTCGTTGAATGCCGCCTGGTCCGCCGCGGAGTGGAAGCCGATCTCGACGCCGCCATCCAGGTCGTAGTTTGGGAAGGGCCGGATGCCGTCCATTGCCGGCCAGAGGCGTGCGTCCTGCTCGCGGGAGAGGTGGTTCTGCACGTACCAGCCGAGCCCGGGGATGCGCGAGCACAGCGGGCCGTGCACGTCCCGCCAGTAGATGGCGAACAGCTCGTGCGGCACCTTCGGATGGCGGAGCACCGTGGTGTAGGAGTTGATCGAGATGGGCTTGTCGCGGCCAGAATAATCGACGGATGTTGCGAGCTTGGGCATGATCGTATCCTTGGATGGGGCGGAGCGCGGGACCACCGAAGCGGATCAGGCGGCGCGGTAGGACGGGTAGTCGACGTATCCCTCGGCACCGCCGCCGTAGAACGTCGCCTTGTCCGGGACCGCGAGGGGGAAGCCTTCCCGCAGACGTGCGACCAGGTCCGGATTGGCGATGAACGCCTGCCCGAAGGCGGCGAGGTCGATGGTCCCCTCGCTGATGAGCGCGTTCGCCCGGTCGAGGGTCATGCCCCCGGCAAGGATGATCGCGCCGGTCGGGAAGGCCTTGCGGAGTTTATCCCAGAAGGGGGGCTGAGCCGGAATCTCATCCACCGCCATCTCGCCGGTGTCGAAGCCCGACTGGTCCATGACGTGGATGTAGGCGATGCCGCGCCGGTCGAGCTCCGCCGCCAGCGTGAGGTAGGTCACCTCGGTTCCGTCGTAGGCGGGCATGTCGAACAGCCGGCCATAGGGCGAGATCCGGATGCCGACCTTGGAGGCTCCGATGCGTGCGGCAATGGCGTCGACCACGTCGAGCGTGAAGGCGATGCGGCCCGCGACCGTTGCCCCAGTGTAGCGGTCGGTGCGGTCGTTCACGTACGGGTTGAGAAATTGCTCGTGCAGGTAGCCGTTGGCGCCGTGGATCTCGACACCGTCGAACCCGGCCGCGACGGCGTTCGAGGCGGCCGTCGCGAAGTTTTCTACCACCCGGCGGACTTCGTCCGTCGACAGGGCGCGCGGCGTGGACGTCTTTACGAAGGCCGGCTTGCCGCCATCGTCGTAGGCGTAGGCCTTGGCGCCCGCCGCCGTCCTGGCCGAGGCGCTGACCGGCAGACCCTGGTCCTTCTGAAGTGACGTGTGCGATACGCGTCCCACGTGCCAGAGCTGAGCGAACATGTGGCCGCCGGCGCCGCGGACCGAGTCGGTAACAGTCTTCCACCCGGCGACCTGCGGGGCTGAGAAGATGCCGGGGTTAAACAGGTAGCCCCGTCCCTCCTCGCTGATGGTCGTGCCCTCGGACACGATCAGCCCTGCGGTCGCCCGCTGCGTGTAGTAGAGCGCGGTCATCGTGTCGGCGGCGTCGTTCGCTGCCCTGGACCGGGTCAGCGGCGCCATCACGATCCGATTCGCCAGCTCGAGCCCTGCAAGGGAAAACGAAGTGAACAATGGGGACACGAGGTTCCTTTCGGACTGGGCTGCCGGTTCCTGCCTTCCGGCGGCACGTGACTTCTGAAGGATAAGGGCAGCCGGCGTCCGAGGAAGCCGGATCGGATCGGATCTAACGGGACACCACGTCCCCAATCGCTGCGTCCGCGGGGGAGAGGGGTCGGTAGGCCGTACAGGCCCAGCAAGGTCTTGTGATGCCGCCCCCTACCTCCGCCATGCATCCCGGTGGTCGCAGGACGGGCCGTGATCTCATCCTCAACCGAATCGAGCGCCCCCCTCGAAGGGCATCCAGGCGGAAGGCATACGGTCCCTAGCTACCGGCTCGGGAGACTGCGCCAGCCATTCGGGAATGGCGCGCGGCCGACGACACCACCAGGACGGCGAGCTCGACGGCGGCATCCTCGGCCAGACCCCAACCCTAGAGCGGACGGACAGGTCTCGACCCGATTGCGCCGTCGCAGGGGGGTTCCATAAGACCCAGAAGCGGACGTCCGATCGGTTCATGTGTTCGATCCAGCGGTTCGAGCATCATCCTGTGAGGAATGAAGCAGTATCTGTGTGCTCCTAAGAGGCGCCCCAACGCCGGTGAGGTTGCGGCGCAACCGGACGACGACGGATGCTTGAAGCGATCTCACGGGTCCGCGTTCCACCGCGTTCCCGGCCGGGCAAGAGGCAACTGGAACAGGTTGGGCGACTTGATAGGCCGGGCGCGATGGCGCTCACTAGGAGCGACGCCAGCCATGCCCGGAACCGAAATCCGCCTTGCCCTCGAAGCGATCCCGATGGGGGGCATGAAGGAGGGATCGGCCGGGGATGAGAAGGTGCTGTTCGTGCGCGACGCCTCCGGTGTGCGGGCGTTTCAGGCCAAGTGCCCGCATCTCGGGGCGCCGCTCGCCAAGGGCGAGATCTGCGGCGGACGCCTCTACTGCCCCTGGCACAAGGCCGCTTTCGCGCTGGCCGACGGAAGCCTCGAGGAGCCGCCGGCCCTCGACTCCCTGACGCGCTACCTTGTCCGCATCGAGGGGTCAGAAGCCGTCGCGACCCTCACGCCGGCGCCGGCGCCGGCAAAGACGGCGAGCGCGGTCGTGGAGAGCGTGCTCATCGTCGGCTCGGGCGCAGCGGCCGTCGCCTGCGTGAAGACCCTGCGCCGCGAAGGCTATGACGGGCCGATCACCATGGTCGGCCGCGAGGCGCACCCGCCCTACGACCGGACGAAGCTCTCCAAGCAGTTCCTCGCCAAGCCGACCCCGCCGGAAAAGGTGCTGATCGAGCCCGATTTCGACCAGATCAACAAGGTCGAGCGTATCACCGGGGAGGTCGTCAAGGTCGATCCCTCCCGACGCGACATCACCTTGGGAGACGGCCGGACCTTCGAGGCCGACGCGATCCTCGTTGCCACCGGAAGTCGGGCGGTGCTGCCCGACTTCCCCGGCAAGGACCTCGGCGGGGTCTTCATTTTGCGCAGTCTCGACGACGCGATCCGCATCAGCGAGGCGGCGCGCGCGGGAGGGTCGGTCGTCGTGGTGGGCGCCGGCTTCATCGGCATGGAGGCCGCTGCGTTCCTCAACAAGCGCGGGCTGTCCGTAACCGTGCTGGCGCGCGAGGAGGTGCCCTTCGCCAAGCGCTTCGGCGAGGCGGTGGGTGCAGCGCTGAAGCAGTACCATGCCGACAACGGCGTCACGTTCGAGACCGGCTCCGTCGTCAGGATCACTGGCATCAGTCGTGTCGAAGCTGTCGAGACGAAGGACGGACGGCGCCTCCCGGCCGACATCGTTCTCGTCGGCGCAGGTGCAGATCCGGAAAGCAGCCTGATCGCGGGCGTCGAGCCCGGCGAGGGCGGCGGTCTCGAGGTCGGCGGGGACCTCAAGCTCGCGGACGGCGTCTGGATCGCAGGCGATATCGCCACTTTCCCGGAGAGGGCGAGCGGCGAGACCGCACGGATCGAGCATTGGCGTCTCGCGCAGCAGCACGGCACCCATGTGGCCCATGCCATCCTCGGCCGAAGCGGCGTGTTCGCAGGTGCTCCATTCTTCTGGAGCAACCAGGGCGACAAGCGGCTCGATTACGGTGGATACGCCAAAGGTTTCGACCGGATCATCGTTCAGGGCGACCCCGCCGCCCTCGACTTCATCGCCTATTACGTCACCGGCGACAGAGTGACCGCCGCCTGCAGCATCGGCCGCAACAGTGCCTTCACCGCCTTCCTGCACTTGCTCGGCCTCGGAAGTCTTCCCTCGGCGGCCGAGATCGAGGCCGGGGCGGACCTGCCCACCCTTGCGCGCGAGGCTGCCTAGCGGCTGTCCGGCAACCGATCGAGAACCGCGGCAAGGTCAGGCGCTAGGTTCAGGGATCAAGCCGCCGGGTCGGCGTGGCGCCGGCCCCCCCGTCCTTTCGTGCCCTGCAGACCGCCGCGCCCCCAGGGCATCGGCGGTCGGATGCCCTCCGGCGTTCACGACCGATCGGAATGGGCGAATAGCCGACATGCGTCGCATTCAGCGCTCACGTCCGGTTACTCGGGTTTGCGTTCCAAGAGTAGATATGCGGAAACCTACCCGACTCGGACGTTCCGCTCTCGGCCCTTCCGGACCCTGGGGAGGTCCGCTTCTCGGTAGCTTGGTGGAGGATGACCTACGTCCAGGTCGAATGGATTGGGGGTTGATCCGCTTCGGGGAACTCAAGCTATGAAGCGGACCTTCGTTCGGGCAACGACTTTCGGCAGGCAGACTTCGGCGAGGTTTGGCCGGGCGGTCAGACCAGCCGTGCGCCGCCGTCGATGTGGAGGGTCTCGCCGTTCATGAAGCCGTTGCTCATGAGGAAGACGACCGCTGTACCAGCCTCCTCCGCCGTGCCGAGACGACGCTGGGGGAGCTTCTCGGTGAGGGCGGCGACGTAGGCGTCGCGATGCGTGCCCAGCGTACGGGAGAGAAGCGGCGTGTCCGTGGTGCCGGGTGAGAGCGTATTCACGCGTATCGGCGCGAGTTCCAGCGCCAGACCCCGGGCAAAAGCCTCCATCGCGGCCGAGGCGGCGGCGAGCACTGCCGTTCCCTGGGCGCTCGGGCGATCCGCCAGCGCTCCCGAGATGAAGGTCACCGAGCCATCGGAAGCGAGGCGTTCACCGAGCGTCCGTAGGGTATGGACGGCCGCCCAGATCCGCTCGTCGAAGGCGCGCTTCAGGTACTCGACCTCGGCATCCAGGACCTTGCCGGCGACGAAGGTGCCGGCGAGGAGGACGAGGTGGTCCACGTGCGGGATGTCCGCGAGGGCCTGTGCGATGGTCTCGGGCTTGGTCACGTCGGCCGCACGCCAGCCATTGAAGCCGTTCTCCGTCGCGACCCGCTCCGCGCCCTCAGGGTTGAACCCGACGACGATGACCTTGGCGCCCGCGGCCTTGGCCTGGATCGCGGAGGCCAAACCGATGCCGGAGGTGCCACCGAAGATGACGACGGCGCGATCTTGAAGGGTGGAAGCCGCAAGCGAGCTGATGTCGTTCATGGTGCTGATCCTCGTGCTCGGGGCGTCGGTCGCCGGGGACCAAAACCTAGATCTTCGCTTTGGGCTTGATAATTCTGCCGCATGGCGGTTCAGTTACGCCATGACGGCACAAATTGGGCTCGACCGGCTCACCGGCCTCATCGCATTCGCTCGTGCCGGCTCGCTGGGGAGCTATACCGCGGCAGCGCGCGCGCTCTCGATCTCGCCTTCTGCGGTGAGCAAAAGCGTCCAGCGCCTAGAGCAGCATCTTGGTCTGCGCCTCTTCCACCGAACCACCCGGTCGCTCACGCTCACTTCGGAAGGACACGACCTGCACGAGCGAGCGCTTCGCCTGCTACGCGATGCCGAGGAGATCGAGCAGATGGCGGTGGCGGCCCGCTCGGAACCGGCGGGGACCCTGAAGGTCACGGCGCCGTTGCCGGTAGGGCTGCACCTGATTGCTCCGGCACTGCCCCGTTTCCGTCAGCGCTACCCGAAGCTGATGGTGGACCTGCGCCTCGGCGATGGCTTTGCCGACCTGATCGCGGACGGCATCGACGTCGCCATCCGCGTCGGGGATCTCGGAGACAGCCGACTGATCGCTCGAACGCTGGCGCCACACCGTGTCTGCGCATTCGCATCCCCGGCCTATCTGGTCCGGCGCGGAACCCCACGGCATCCGGACGAACTCGTGGACCACGACTGCGTGAACTTTCGCTTCCAGAGCACTGGCCAAGCGCTACGCTGGCCTTTTCGAGCCGGGGATCGCATCCTGGAGATCGTACCCAACGCCGGCATCGTCACCGACAACAGCGACGCCGTTGCATCCGCTCTCGTCGCGGGTGGCGGCATCGGCATCTCGCCGACCTATCTGGCGGCTCCCTTCGTCGAACGCGGCGAACTCATCCCGATCCTGCATGAGTATTCCGTGGACCGCCACGCAATGATCGCCCTGTGGCCGGAGAGCCGCCGGGGCAATCCAAACGTGAAGGCGTTCCTGACCTTCCTCGGCGAAATCTTTCGAACCCCGGCGCCCTGGGACGTGACAGTGGCAGCTCATGTGGGCCGCATGTCCCAGGATCGTGTTGGTAAGCCCGTCTAAGCTCGATGGCGACCGAGCTCGAAGGCTGACGGCAAGGCCATCGCGCTCGATAGCGATCCACTTGCGGGGAGCCTTCGCCGGACACGAAGCGACCGGCTCGAGTCGCTGACGGAACGTCTTCTTCCGGAAGCAAGATCAAGGTTCGGTTGCCTCTTCATGAAGCATCACGGGGGGATGGTCCTGGGGCCGACCATCGCGGAAGCCTGGGACGACCTCTACGATCTCGAGCGGGCTGCCGAGGTGCAGACCCTGGCGCTCTCGACCGGGCGCCAGGTCATTCGCGTGGATCCCGCGATCGCCGAAGCCACGGCCCGCCAGATGCGCGCCGGCGATCCCGAATCCGCCCGCCTGCCCCTGTCCGCGATCCGGAGAATCCTGGATCGCGAGGAGCCGGCGTACCGGGACTGACGCGGCGGAAGGAACGAAGGCACGGCCGGCGGCGGATCCATCCGTCCCAAGTGCCGGGGCAGCCCGATGGGAGTTGCGCTGTCCGACAGAGGCGCCGACACGGTCCGCTGGCTCGAAGCACGGGAGGCCGCGATGCTGGCCCTGCTCGCGGTTCTCGTGAACATCGATTCCAATTCCTACGAGGAGGCCGGCGTCGATGCCGTCGCTGCCCGGATCGGTGGGTTCTCGCCGAGCATGGTGTGTCCGTCGCCACGATCCCGATCGCAGGATACGGCGATGCGCTGAAGGCCCACGTGGCCGGGCGCGGAGCCGCCAATCGGCCGGCGGTGCTGATGGGGCACCGCGACACGGTGTTCTCGACCGGCGAGGCCGCGCGGCGGCCGTTCCGGGTCTCGGATGGTCGCGCCTACGGCCCGGGCGTCGCCGACATGAAGGCCTGGCTCGTGATGAACGCCTTCCGCCTCGCCGCCTTCCAACGGGTGGGCGGGGCACCGTCTCCGCTCGTCGGCCTGTTCACCAGCGACGAGGAGACCGCGTCGCCGGCCTGCCGCCCGATCATCGAGGAGACGACGCGCGGCGCGCGCGCGGTGCTGAATTCGGAGCCGGGGCGTCCGTCGGGCGATGTGGTGACGGGCCGCAAGGGCGGCGTGTTCATGGCGTCGACGGTGCATGGCAAGGCTGTCCATTCCGGCGCCGACCCCGCGGGCGGGACCAGCGCCATCGGCGAACTCGCCCATAAGACGATCGCGCTGCATGCGATCACCGACCTCGAACGCGGCACCACCGTGAACGTCGGACTCGTCTCGGGCGGCCAGTCGGTCAACACGGTCGCGCCGCTCGCCACCTGCGAGATCGACCTGCGCTACGTCCGCCCGGAGGATCGCGAAGCAGCCATGGCACGCATCGCGGCGATCGTAACCGAGGCCATGCTTCCCGGCGCCTCGGCCGCTTTGACGATCCGCGGGGAATTCCTGCCGCTGCAGGATGCGGCCTCGCGCGCCCTGTTCGAGGCCTATGCCGGAGCGAGCGTGCGCTACGGCGCGACGGTCTCGGGCGCGTTCACGGGCGGCTGCGCCGATTCCGGATTCACCGCCAGCGTCGGCTGCCCGACTCTCCGTGCGGTCGGCCCCGTCGGCGGCCGGGCCCATTCTCCGGCGAGACAAGGCCGGCATCGCCGCCGACCTCGCCCGGATCTACGGCGAGTTCCCGCGTCTCGCCGAGCGCCGGGCGCAGGCGGCCGGAACCCTTTCGGGGGGCGAGCAGCAGATGCTGGCGATCGGCCGAGCGCTGATGGCGCGGCCCAAGCTCGTCCTGTTCGACGAACCGTCCCTGGGGCTCGCCCCCAACATCGTCGAGCGGATGTTCTCGGTGATCCGCGCGATCTGCGATGCCGGGACGACGGTCCTGCTCGTCGAGCAGAACGCCTTCGCGGCCTTGGAACTCTGCGACTACGCCTACTTGTTGGAGACCGGCCGCATCGTGCTCGCGGGCAAGGGCGCCGACCTGATCGCCGATCCGCACGTTCGCGACGCCTACCTCGGTGGCTGACCCGGAGCGGCCCGTGCGGTTGCACCTCGGTCCTCTCGACATCCTCGACGGGCCGGCGCCGACGCCGATTCTCGTGCGGGGGCAACACCTGATCCTCATGCGGGACGGCGAAAGGCTCGTCGCGGCGGAGCGGGCTTGCCCTCACGAAGGCGCCGACCTGTCGCTCGGGCGCTGCGCGGCGGGCCGGATCCATTGTCCGAGGCACCAGGCCTCCTTCGACCTTAGGTCGGGAACGGTCTCTCCGGGCTGGTCCTTCCGTGCGCTTCGCCTCTATCTCGTAGATCAGTCACTTGACGAACTCTGGATAACTATCGATCCGACCTGAAGCATGGAATGTACGACGCGAATCCATCGAAATGGAAACGCGCCGGACAGTCAGGGCATCCTCGGCCTTCAATCGCCAGCGTTCCGCGAGATGCCGTCGTTGCCCCCGATGCTTTCGACACGCCCGCCGACGCCCAGGCTTGGAACGAAGCACCCTTCACGGCGGCGGGCCCGCGAGCGATCCGGCGTCATGATGGAGACGTGGGCCGCGACTGCCTCGTGGGGGTCGATCAATGTCGATATGCCGAGCCGTCGTCCGATGCCGGCGTGAACGACGCTTGAGCCGTTCGGTCCCACGGCGCCGTCAATGGCGGCGGCCCCCACCCGGCACTCATCCGATCCGTTTCCCGGCCTATATGAGCTGGCTTCAAGGCCCTTCATCCCTGGGCGACATCGAACCAAGCGTTAGGAGAGAGCCATGCGTGCCGTCACCTACACCGAAGGTTCACCAATCGCGGCGCCGGGCGCGCTTGTGGACACGACCTTCGCCGATCCCGTCCCCACCGGCCGCGACCTGCTCGTGCGCGTCCACGCCGTCTCCGTGAACCCAATCGACACCAAGGTGCGGCAGGGGGTCTATCAGCAGGCCTGCACGCCGAAGATTCTCGGCTGGGATGCGGCCGGAATCGTCACGGCCGTCGGTCCCGAGGCGCGCCTGTTCAAGCCCGGCGACGCGGTGTTCTATGCCGGTGCCCTCGATAGACCTGGCAGCAACGCTACCCTGCAATGTGTGGACGAGCGCCTGGTCGGGCGGAAGCCCGACACCCTGGGCTTCTCGGCCGCCGCCGCATTGCCGCTCACAGCGCTGACCGCCTGGGAGATGCTGTTCGACCGTCTCGACGTCTCCAAGCTAGTGCCAGGCGCCGCGACTGCGCTCCTGATCATAGGCGGCGCGGGTGGCGTCGGGTCGATCGCGATTCAGCTCGCCCGGCAGCTTACCGAACTGACGGTGATCGCTACCGCGTCGCGCCCCGAGACCGCACAATGGTGCCGGGATCTCGGCGCCCACCACATCGTCGACCATTCCAAGCCGCTCGCCGCCGAGGTAGCGGCCCTGGGTCTGGTCAGCGTACCGGGCTTCGTGTTTGCGACGACAGGGACCGATGCGCATTTGCCTCAGATCATTGAACTGCTTGCGCCGCAGGGGCGGCTCGGCCTGATCGACGATCCTGCAACCCTCGACGTGATGCCGCTCAAGCCAAAGAGCCTGTCGCTTCACTGGGAGCTGATGTTCACCCGCTCGCTGTTCGGAACGGCAGACATGGAGCGGCAGCACGAGATCCTCACCGAGGTCTCCCGCCTGATCGACGCGGGAAAACTCCACAGCACGCTCAATGAGTCATTCGGACCTCTCAATGCCACCAACCTCGCGCGGGCTCATGCACTGATCGAGAGCGGTCGCGCGAAGGGCAAAGTCGTTCTGGAAGGCTTCGACGATTAAGCTGGCCTGCCCCTGAAAAGTGGTCGTCCCAGAGCCATGTGGAGGATGTCATCATGGGTCGGAAGCAGCATACGGCTGGAGAAATCGTCGCGAAGTTGCGTCAGGTGGATGTCCTGGTGTTGCATGGCCGCAAGGTTGCCGAAGCAATCCCGTCGATCGAGATAACGGAGGTCACGGACTGTCGACGCGCCGGTCGCTGGCGATCTCGGCGCTGTCGCTGGCCAACAGCGCCAACCAGGGCATCCTCCAGCTCCTGCGCTGAGCCGGGTCGGGCCAGCGCGGCCGTACCGCCGCGCTGGCTGCCACGTGGGAAGGCGCCCGAAGCGGTCGGGCGGCGCAACACACGCCGGTGCGCCGATAGTGTTGAATTCGTCGGTCAGAAGGTCGCCATCACCGTCAAGGCGCCACGCGAAGTCCCGACGCCTAACCACCGCCTAGCCACGGGCTCCCGCGAACCCGGCCGGAGGTCCGCGTGATGTCCCGGTTAGCGCAGCACAGCACCAGCATGTTCGAGCGTCTGCATCGGAAGCCGAGGCAAGCCGGGTATGTCAGCCGGGCCGAGTCGGATCCGGAATGACCGTTCGGGGTGGGAAACGTCTGGCTGCTTACAGCCGCGTCCGGTCCTCGAGAAGACATTGATCTTGCGGTTGTAAAATGACGGCTGCTTCACGCCGCCTTCCGCGGGGTTTGCTCTCTCATAAAAGCCAGGGCCTGCTCGGGCGTCATCGGCTTGCCGAACAGGAAACCCTGAACCTCCGTGCATCCCGTTTGGGTCACCAGGGCGAGTTGATCCTCAGTCTCGACACCCTCGGCGGTGATCGCGGTCCCAAGACGTTCGCCGATGCTGACCACGGCGCGGACGATGGCCTGCGCGTCGGGGTCGTCGATCTCGCGTACGAACGACCGGTCGATCTTGATCTTGTCGAACGGGAAGCGCCGAAGGTAGCTCAGGCTGGAGTACCCCGTCCCGAAATCGTCCAGGGCGATGCGGACGCCGATGGACCGAAGCCTATGCAGGCAGGCGATGACCGCGTCGCCATCCTGGATCATCAGGCTCTCTGTGATCTCCAGTTCGAGCCTGTTGGCCGCGAGACCGGAGACCGCAAGGGCGTTCACAACGGCCGCTTCAAGGCCGGGCTGCTGGAACTGGACCGCCGAGACGTTGACGGCGATGCGCGCCTGGATCGGCCACGACGCGGCGAAGCGACAGGCCTCCTCCAGTGCCCAGGTCCCGAGGGGAACCACCAGGCCAGTCTCCTCTGCGATCGGGATGAATTCGGCCGGCGAGACCATCCCGCGGATCGGATGCGGCCAGCGCATCAAGGCCTCGAAGCCACGGACCTGCCCGTCCGTCAGTGCGACGACGGGTTGGTAATACAGCCGAAACTCCGCCTTGCGATGGGCGAGATGCATGTCGAACTCAAGCTTGTTCCTGTCCTCCAGGGCTTCGTCCATTCCCTTGGTGTAGACCTGGGAGCTGTTCCGTCCGGCCCCCTTGGCCCGGTAGAGGGCGAGGTCGGCATGGCGATGCAGAAGATCTACCTCCAGTCCATGTTCCGGTGCGAGCGCGATCCCGATGCTCGCGCCGATGGTCACCACCTGGCTGCCGAGATGGATCGGTTGGCCGATGGCGTCGATGACGGTCCGTGCGAGCGCCTGCGCGGTCTCAAGCCCGGCCCCCGGCAGGATGATCGCGAACTCGTCCCCGCCGAGGCGCGCGATGACGCCCTCATTCCCGACGGAGTCCCTCAAACGGTCGGCGACGACGCGTAGGAGCCTGTCCCCGGCATGGTGTCCGAGCGTGTCGTTGACGGTCTTGAAGCGGTCGAGGTCGAGGCAGAGCAGCGCGGCTTGACCGTTTCCGAGATCCGCGAGGGATCTTTCGAGCGTCGCGTGGAAGACCACCCGATTGGGTAGGTCGGTGAGGTTGTCGTGACTCGCGACGTGGGCGATGCGCGCCTCGGAGACCTTTCGATCCGTGATGTCGATCTGGAGGCCGACGCAGCGGACGGGCTCGCCGGCCGCGTCGTCGAGCATGCGACCGAAAGACTGCATCCATCGCGGTTCGGCCGGGACCGCAGGATTGGCAATGCGGAACTCGCAGCTGTACGTGGTCCGATCGGCTATGGCGCGCTTTACCTCGTCCCAGACCTTAGGAAGGTCGTCGGGATGAACCTGCACCTTCCAATCGGCCAGCGGGATCTCCATCGCGTCCTGGCCGACCGGTACCGGAAGGTTGTGCATGCGGGCGCTCATCGATGAGAGCCGGACGACGTCGTCGCGCATGTCCCACTCCCAGATGCCCGCCTCGGCCGCCTCCTGGGCGAGACGCAGGAGGTCTCCGGTCGCCTTCAGCGCGGTCTGTGCCGCGATGATGTGGTCGATATCGAGCGCGGTACCGAGCCACTCGATTACCTCTCCGCTGCGCTTCAGCGGGATCATGACGATCCGGTGCCAGCGGTAGTCGCCGTCATGCCGCCTGAGGCGACCTTCGAGTTCGAAAGCCTGCTTGCCCGAGACCGCGGCCTCCCAGGCGCTCGACATGCGGTCGACGTCACCCGGATGGTTGCGGCTGTGGGCCCGGCCGCGCGAACCGTCGGTCTCGCCGTAGTAGGCACGGAAGCTCGCGTTCCGGTAGGCGGTGACGCGGTCTTCGGGCGAGACGGTCCACACCATCTGCGGCAGGGCGTCGGCGAGTGAGGCGTAGCGGGATCGGGCGTCGCGCAACGCATCATCGGTATCCGCCAGCGTCGCCGCCACGCGACGATGCTCGGTACGATCCTGGTAGACGCGCAGGTTCGCGGTCACGACCTCGGCCAGGTCGCGGAGCTGGCGGCCCTGCTCGCTCGAGAAGCGTCGCGGCTCGGTGTCGATGATGCAGAGTGATCCGACGCGGATGCCGGACCTCAGGATCAGCGGTGCGCCGGCATAGAAGCGGATGCCCGGCTCCCCCGTGACAAGGGGGTTCGACTTGAACCGGGCATCGTCACGGGCATCCTCGACGATGAGGACCTCGTCGGCCTGGATGGTATGGTTGCAGAATGCGACGTCCCGGGACGTTGCGTCGTGGCTCAGCCCGCAGCGCGCCTTGAACCACTGGCGGTCTTCGTCGAGGAGCGAGACCAGGGCAATCGGCATTCCGAACAAGACCTGCGCCGTACGGCAGATCGCATCGAACTGGGTCTCCGGTGCGGTATCAAGGATGTTCAGGTCACGCAGGGCGGCAAGGCGCTCGGCCTCATTGGAAGATCGCAACAAGGGGGTGTTCATCAGCGTGAACTCCAGGATCGGGCGATCCACCATTTTTGAAACCAACATTTACGCGATGTCTCGCTCACGGCGGCTTAATCGATCCTTAATCCTGCCTGGATCGCTGCCGACAATTGTATGCTGAGAACAGACCTATCCCCGAGCAACAGCCCTCTTGAGCCCGCCTGCGAACGGAAGGTGCCAGCGGCGGCTTAACCCCTTCACGCTCAGGGACATTCGCGGGATCTTCGTCGAGCGAACAGGGCGTCGTTTCGATCGGGCCTGGCTTCGTCGGAGAGCCACATGTTTTCTTACCCGGCGTGAAGGGGATGATACTGGTCTCAGTATCCGCTAGGGCAAGAAGGAAGATAAGTCTCTTCTAAGACACCTTGCTCGTTCCTCCGCCGCATTCTCGTCGACGTCGTCATCGCTCACGAAATATCGCTTGCGGTACACCAGCTCCTTGATCGCTTCCTGACTGTGTCCAAGCTCTGGATCTGCCCATGCTGGTAGGGCTCCTGGACCAAATCGGCACTGATCCAGAGCGTGATGTCGCTCACACGCATCGTTACGCGATCCGGCAGGATGTCCCAGGCCTCCTGAGCGAAACGCCGATAGCGATCGAATGACCGCACCCGGCCGAGGCACTTCTTTTCCGGTTCGAACGCGGCCGCGGACGGGCGAACGGTCATTGCTGGGTTCGCTGCTGCAAGGACGGCAGTTGGCCGAATGACCGCTTTCGGTCCCGGCGCGAGCAGCCTTGAGCGGCGAGTTTGGGTCGACGGTGGAACATCCACTTCGGGACGAAGGACCAAAGTCTGGTCGCCAGCCCAAACGCCCCTCGTGAATGGGTACCAAGCGTCAGGTTTCGCCTACGAGGTCCGTCGACGGGGTCGGCGCCCAGCAACTTCGAGCGGACGAGCCGCCCGTTCGAACCCAGTCCAGGGATCGCGCTGTAATGCGGACAGGCGCCCCAGCAGGCTTGTAACGTCGAAGCGCGCCCCGGAGCCGAGCGACGGAAGTTCGTTCCAATCGATGGGAACGGATACGGGCGCCCCGGGGCGCGCCCGGGTGGAGAAGGCCGCGACGGCGGTCGCTCCTTGCTGGTTGCGCAGGTAGTCCACGTAAATCCGTCCCTCCCTGGCCTTCCTCGACACGGTCGCAACGAAGCTGTCGGGGACGTCCTTCGCCATCTCGGATGCGATGCGCTTCGCGAAGGCCTTGGCCTCGTCCCAGCCGACCTTCGGCTCGATCGGCACGATGACGTGCAGCCCCTTGCCGCCGGTGGTCTTCACGAAGCTGGCGAGGCCCGAAGCCGACATCCGCTCGCGCACCTCCAGCGCGCCGGCAACGAGATCGTCCCACGCGACGCCGTCGCCCGGATCCAGGTCGAACACCAGCCGGTCCGGCCGATTCGGGTCCGAGACCGTCGCCCCCCATGGATGGATCTCCAGCACGCTCGACTGGACGAGGGCGCGAAGGCCATCCCGATCCCGGATCACCACGGTGTTCTCCCCGTCCACGGACCGGATATGGCGGTCGTCGAGGCCGGCCCAGGCGTGTTTCTGGTAGAAGCAGGATCCGAGGCCATCCGGGCACCGGAGAAGCGACAGCGGCCGGTCGACGACGTGCGGCAGGATTCGGTCGGCAACCTCTTCGTAATACTCGGCGAGACCCTCCTTGGTCAGGCCGACGTCGGGCCAGAGCACGCGATCCGGATGCGTCAGCGGCGTGGCCTTCACCGGCGGCTTCCGCATACGAGGCTTCGCGGCCGCGGCCCCCTTCTCCCGTACGACCTCCTCAGGCCGCACGTCGCTCCGGAGGGTCTTGAAGGATGCGTGCCGAAGCTGGCCGTCGCCCGTCCACCCGCGGAACGTGACCTCGCAGACGAGCCGGGGCTCGACCCAGCGGGCGTTGCGGCGCGCCGGCGGCGGCAGCTCGGCCGCGAAGGGCGCCGCCGGGATGCGCAGCGGTTCCAGCTGCGTCCAGAGATCCCGCGCAACCGCGTCGCGGAAGCCGGTGCCGACCCGCCCGACGTGGACGAGGGTGCCGTCCTCGTGCGTCCCGAGGATCAACGACCCGACGGACCTGGACGCGGTGGTCGACGGCATGTAGCCGGCGACGACGAACTCCTTCGACAAGCTGCATTTGATCTTGCGCCAGGCATCGGTCCGGCCCGAGCGGTGGGGCGCGTCAGCGCGCTTGGCGACGATGCCTTCCAGTCCGAGCCTGCAGGCGTGGCGCGCCATGGCCTCGCCATCGGCGGCGAGATGCTCGCTGAACCGGATGGGGCCGCCCGGCGGGGCGTCGTCGAGGACCTGCAGCAGCAGGTCCTTGCGTTCGGTCAGGGGCAGGGCACGCAGATCCCTGCCGTCGAGGTAGAGCAGATCGAAGGCGCAGACGACCGCCGATCCCGTATCGCCGGCGGCGAGCGCCTGTTGCAGGGCGGAGAAGCTGGAGACTCCGCTCTCCGTCTCGACGACGATTTCGGCGTCGATCAGGGCCGAGGGCAGCTTCATACCCTTCAGGGCCTGGGCCGCGGCTTCGAACTTCGCGGTCCAGTCGAGGCCCGAGCGCGTCAGAAGCTTCACCGAGCCGCCGTCGATGCGGGCCTGCATGCGGTAGCCATCGTGCTTGATCTCGTACAGCCAGCCGTCGCCGGTGGGTACGTCGTCGACGAGGGTCGCGAGCGCGGGTTCGACGAAGGGCGGCAGGATCGCCTGGCGGGCCCCCTTGGAGCGGCTCGCGGGCGGCTTCGTCCTCCGCTCGGCGGCGACCTCGGCGCGGGCCGCATGATCGGCTCTGACGACCCCGCCCTCGGCGAGATCCCGGTTGGTCCGGCCCGACAGGACCGAGGCCTCGTGCTCGACGAGGATGTCGCCGTCGCGGCGGGCGTGCTCGTCGTCGGCCTTCACCAGCAACCAGGGCTGCTTCTTCTCGCCGCCGCGGCCCTTCATGCGCACGAGATGCCATCGGCCCACGAGCCTTTCGCCGTGCAGGGCGAATTCGAGGTGCCCCTTCGCCAGTCCAACGGACGGATCACCCATGGGCTCCCAGGAACCGGTGTCCCAGACGATCATGGTCCCACCGCCATACTGGCCCTTCGGGATCGCGCCCTCCCAGGCCAGATAGTCGACCGGGTGATCCTCCGTCTGGACCGCGAGCCGCTTCTCGGCGGGCGACAGGCTCGGTCCGCGCGTCACCGCCCAGCTCTTGAGCACCCCGTCCATCTCGAGCCGCAGGTCGTAGTGCAGGCGCCGCGCGTCGTGCTTCTGGACGACGAACCGCGCCTTCGCCGCCTTGCGGCCGCGCTTGCCCTTGGGCTCGGGCGAGGCCTCGAAATCCCGCTTGTCCCGATAGGATCTGAGCAGCTCGGTCATCGTCCTGTGAGAACCGGAACGGCCCGTTCGGGTTCCTGGGCCGACTCCTTCGGCAGGGCCATCTACAATAATGGGCAGGTTATCCACAGCTGCGCCTGTGGAGGAACGAGTCGAGTTGGACTCTCGTTGAACCGTCAAGCTCCCGACCTTCGCGGCGCGAAGGCATCGGCGGCCGGAAATACTTCGACAGACACAGGAGACGGACGTGGCAGCCCGCGCCAACTGGAAAGGTCATCTTCGACTTTCACTCGTCTCCTGTGCGGTCGGACTGTATCCGGCAGTCAGCTCGTCGAGGGAGCTGAAGTGCCATACGATCAACCGCGAGACCGGCAACCGTCTCAAGCAGCTGATGGTCGATTCCGTGACCGGCGACACCGTGGATCGCGACGATCAGGTTAAGGGATGCGAGATCGCCAAGGACGACCTCGTGCCGATCGAGGACGACGAACTCAGCGAGATCGCCCTGGAGAGCACGCACACGATCAACATCGAGGCGTTCTGCAGGCGCGCGGAGGTCGATGAGCGCTACCTGGACAAGCCGTACTACCTGGCGGCCGAGGACAAGGTCTCGCGCGAGGCCTTCGCCGTGATCCGGGATGCGATGAGGAAGAAAGGCATGGCCGGGCTCGGCCGCATCGTCATCTACAAGCGCGAGCGGGTGGTCCTGCTCGAACCGTACGGCAAGGGCCTGCTCGCGACGCTGCTGCGATACGAGGACGAGGTCCGCTCGCCGACGGCCTACTTCGAGGACATGCCCGACGGCGATCCCACGGCCGAGATGCGGGCGCTCGCCGAGGAGCTGATCGCGCGCTCCACCCGAAAGTTCGATCCGTCGAAGTTCGAGGACCGCTACGAGGAGGCGCTGATCGCCCTGGTGAAGGGCAAGGCACCGAAGCCGGCGAAGGGCAAGGGCAAAGGCAAGGCGAAGGCCGGTGCGCCGAACTCCGGTAACGTCGTGAACCTGATGGAGGCCCTTAAGCGCAGCATCAGGTCCGAGAATGGGGAGGGATCAGCGAAGGTGCAGCCGCGGAAGACCAAGGCGAAGGCCTCGACGCCTTCAAGGAAGCGCATTTCGGGCAAGGCTTTGGCCGGCAAAACCCGGAAGGCCGCTTGACCCGGCGTGTGACCGACCTCGCCGGTCGACGCTCTTGACCGACAATCCGACTCTCCGGCGGCCGCTTTCGCTGCGGTTGCTAACCCGATGCGCGAACCATGAAGCGATCGATCTGGATTCGACAGTTGTTCCGGTCGGTTGGCGTATGGCGGCCGTCCTTCCATTCGGTTCGCGGCGATGCGTTCACGGAGACTGGCGGCACGTTGCGCAATCGCGGCCGCGATACAGTGGCGACAGGGCTTTCCCGGTCCAAGGGCATCGCAGCTGCCGGAAAACCGGCAGGGCGAACCAGGCATGGCTCCCAGAGCCCTTCGACGTGATTCCGACCAGATCCTAACATCCTCCGACCCCGGACATCAGCAGGCCGATGCCGTTTGGGAGGCCGTATGGTGCCGACGGCCGATCGCCTGTGCGCTTGCACCCCGGGCAATGGAATCTTTGAACAGAATTCTCTGATTGGCCTGCCATCGGTTCCGAAACTCGGACGTTGCCTCGCCGGGCGATGCGCATCTCTGGCTTGCATCAAAGGATTTCGGGGCCGGCCTTCGAACGGGGCCACGGGGTATGAAATGACGGGTGGGTCAGTGAGGTCTCGAATGGTCGGAAGCCTGTCATCGCATGGCGATACACGAGGGTCGGCACGGGACGCGATGAAGGCCGCCCTCGCCAAGTTCAACAAAGAGAAACCCATCCTGATCGTCAGCCATTTCGATGCGGACGGTCTGACCGCGGCCGCCATACTGGTCCGAGCCCTCCGGCAAGCGGGATGGGAGGCGGTATCGGTCGTTGTCGGTAAGGGGGAGTCACCGTGGGACCCCCAGGTCGCCGACCGGCTGGGCGAGCACGAGCCCGGCGGACTGATCCTGGCCGACCTCGGCACCCGAGCCGACCCCGTGCTGTCGGGCTGCCCGACACTCGTCATCGACCACCACGTCCCGACCGGCGAACCGAGGGACGCGATCACGATCAGCGGGAACGGCCTCGCCCCTGAGCCGACCACCGCCCTGCTTGCCTGGTGGGCCGTTGGCGCCATGGGGGACCAGGCCGACCTGCTATGGCTGGCGGCGGTGGGCCTGATCGGCGACATGGCCGAGGGTCTCGACTTCCCGGAGATCGCCGAGGCCCAGGCTCGTTGGGGCAAGACGGCCCTTCGCGATGCCACGTCGCTCGTCAACGCCCCCCGCCGAACCGCGGCGGCCGACGCAGGGCCGGCGTTACGACTTCTGCTGGCATCGGACGGCCCAAAACGCATCACCAAGGGCGACGATGCCGATGCGTTAGCCTTGCACGCGGCCAAGACCGAGGTCCGGGCGGCCATGGACACGGCCAAGCGCGTGCCGCCCGCCATCGGCGGCGACGTCGCGCTGATATCGCTCGACTCCCCGTGCCAGATCCATCCCCTGATCGCCCAGCAATGGCGGGGGCGCCTGAAGGACAAGATCGTGATCGCCGCGAACGCGGGCTATCGCCCCAGCTGGGTGCATTTCGCCGCTCGGTCGGCCAGCGGGCGCGATCTCATCGCCTTCCTCGCCGAGCATCGTCCGGCCAACGCCGACGGGCGCTACGGCAACGGCCACGCCCAGGCGACAGGCGGGGCGCTGCGCAACGCCGACTGGAACGACTTCATCCAGGGACTCGGGTTTCCCCAGGCACAGGTGCAGGCATGACCGGCAATGATCGTCCCTTGCGGCTGGGCTTTCCCGTCAAGGTGATGGGGCGGCCAGACCTAAAGTCGCAGGACACCCGGCGCTGGCAGAAGGATCCGCACCTCAGGTGCTCCCTCGAACTGCTGGACCACGTCCTGGACTACCTCAAGTCCAAGAACCTCGACATGTACCGGATGTCGTCGGACATCGCGCCTTATGCGACCCACCCGGACATGCCCCGGTTTCACAACATGGTGGCGGAGAGCGATGCCGAGCTGCGGGCGTTCGGCGCAAAGGCCCGAGCCTACGACATCCGGCTGTCGTTCCATCCCTCGCAGTACGTGCTGCTGAACGCTCCGAACCCCGAGCTCACGAAGAAGAGCATCTGGGATCTCTCCAGCCAAGCCGAGATGCTGGACCGGATGGAGCTGGACGACGAGGCGGTGATGATCACCCATGTCGGTGGCGTCTACGACGACCACGAGGCGAGCCGGGCGCGTTGGGTCGACGGCTGGAACCTCTGCCCGGAGCACGTGAAGCGCCGTCTGGTGCTGGAGAATGATGACCTGCGCTTCTCGGCGGCGGACGTGCTCTGGATCCACGAGCGTACCGAGGTGCGGTTGATCTTCGACTACCAGCATTTCTGGTGCCTCAATCCCGAGCGGCTGGACATGCGCGAGACCTTCGAGCGCTTCCTTGCGACGTGGCCCGCTGGCGTCCGCCCGAAAATGCATTTCTCCTCGCCGCGCACCGAGTTGCGCGAGATCAAGCAAAAGATCACCCCCAAGCAACGAGAGGCGGCCAAGGCCGGAAAAGCCAGGGGTAAGTCGAAGGAGGTGTTGAAGGCGCCGATCAAGGCGACGGCACGGGTGAAGACGGTGTTGCGGCCCCCGGTCTGGACGGGTCACGCCGACTTCACCAACCCCTTCGAGTTCGCGACGTTCATGCGGATGGCCGAGGGATTGGTTTTCGACGTGATGCTGGAAGGGAAATCCAAGGACCTCAGCCTCCTGCGTCTTCGCCCCGATTTGCTGCGCTTCGCACCCGATGTCGCCGCCCGGTTTGGGATCACCCCGCAGGCAGCGACGGACGACGAGGAGCAGCTGGAGGAAGGCGTCGACGCCGACGATGAGGCGGATGTCGACGAGGGGCACGCTGAAGCCGCGGAATGACCCCGGAAATCCCGGGACGCCACCTCAAAGGTGCGCACTTCACGACAAGACGACCCTGCTGCGACGGCCCGCCATACCGCCGGTCGCGCGTGCGCCATCGCCAACTTGCCGACCTGGCTCGTGTAGCGCGGCGTCCGCATCTCAAACTTCGTGCTCCATGTCCGTTTCCTCACGAGTCTAGCCCGGGCGGGGACGACGCTGCCGCGGCCGAAGCGGGCGTTGCAGGCGTCGATCGCCGCCATTAGCGGCCGGGAGCGCTCGCGGTCGAGTTGGCCGATCGATGCGCGAACAGGAGAGGGTCTTGCGCGGTATCGAGAACGCGTGGCGCTGGGGTCCCATGCCAGAGGTCAAGCTCCGTCGGCAGCGGAAGGCCTTGGTACGGCGCAAGGCTGGAAGAGCTGTGTGGAGATCGGCCGGAGCTAGGACGCCGTGACTTGCAAACCGGACACTAGATAGTTTAAATTTACTATCATCAATAATCGCGGCCTATCTAAATGGCGCCCGCGTCGCGCCAAGGAGCTCCATGAAACCTGTGAAGAGATTCCCTTTCGGATACCTCTCAGCTCTCGATGCGTCTAATCAAGGGGATGCTGTCGGCACTCATATCACGAAGGTGCTACCGCTTGTCAGTCACTTCGACAGCGTTGGAACGGAGATTACCTCCGACCCTCGTTCGCCACCTGAGGATTGGTCAAAACTAATCGATCGGGTTCGTCAGGCGGCCCAGCATGCTCGTGATATTGAGGCGCAGGCTCAGGAACAGGAATTGCGCGTTCAGGCATTGCTCGACCGTGTCCGGCAGGATGTCCGGGATGCCGCTGAGCGTGTCCGAGCTGCCGAGGCACGCTCTGCCGATATCCAGAGCCGTGCCGACGCGTTGCTAAAGGCTGCCGACGAAAAACTGCTGGCGGCCGAGGAGCGTGCGCGTATCTCCGAGGAGTGGCTGGCGCGGGTCCAGGAAACTATCGTGGCAGAATTTTCAGAGAAGCCAGCCTTAAGACACGTTATCTGATGTCGGCCTTCAAAATGACCACAGGCAAGATAGAGACGAATGATAGTTTTTGTATAAATCTCTTAATTTGATGAAGCGTTCATTCGCCGCCATGGCGCTCGCGCGGCTGATCTATTAATTCGAACGTAATGGCGGCCTGTACCTTCTCGAGCCAACCTTCGGCGCTTTCAGCGCGCCTCTCGGCAGCTTCTGCCCTTTCTTCAGCTTCTAGAATTCTTGCATTTGCCATCTCGCAGAGACGGAGTGCGCCGTCCAGCTCAACGAGCGCCATATAGGCGACACGCTCTGCCTCGGTGGATTTCTCCTGTAAAACCCTGACCTCATGGTCCAGGTTCCTGATTTGCGTGGCGTAGTCCAGGCGTTCCTGCTTGATGCGAGCGAGCAGCAGGCACGCATCGGAATGGATCTTGTTGCGCCAAAGCTCGAAACTGGTAATTTCTGTCTCGGCCTGCGCAATCAGTTCAAGGACGACACCCGGGTTGACCTTGGCAAAATGCAACGGTGTAGCAAGGCTCGACGAGCCCACCGGAGCATGATCGGCGGAAGTAGCCGCAAACGAGGACGTCGGGTCCGACCTGAACACTGCACCGAGTCCGTTTCAGTCAGAGGGTTCGCCATTGAGGGACGCGGCTTTCTGTGCGGCCCTCGATCCGAAAGCCGTGATTGCCGCGTCGTGAAGCCGGACGAGCCACGCCTCAGCTTCGTGGGCCCGGCTTTCGGCCAGACGCGCGCGCTCCTCGGCACGAGAAAGCTTCTGCTCCGTGAGCGAGATCTGCTGATTCAGACGGCGCATCTCCTCCGATGCCTGGGTGGTGACATGCGTAAGCTGGGCTTCCAATTCCGCAGCTCGCTGCTCACCGATGCGGATCGCTTCGCTTGCCTCTTCGATGAGATCGACGGCGGCCGACCACTCCCTCAGGGGCGGCCCTCCTGCATTCTCCGGGTTTGCCGACATTGCTCCAGACCCACCTTCCGATGAGGGGAGGAAGCTGACGACCTTTTCTCCAGGCTTCGTCGCGTTCGATTGCCATGCACGAAGCATCATCGACTGACCCGTAGAGAACGGCATGTCTTTGGAGGCGGGATCGCTCATCCTAAACCTTGTTCCGCAATGAATATTTGATCGTTAATTTTGAACGGCTGCGTTGAACGGCCGGACGTTGCTGACGGGCTCCGACGTTGGCTCGGCACCAACCGGAGACGCATCCTCTTCCCCGGCCCGCCATCCTCGGCCCGAGCGTTTGAGGACTTCGTACTGCTTCTGAAGCGATACACGCGTTTCCCGGGCGATGTCCAAGGCGCCTTGGACCAGAGCGCGCTCCGAGCGCTCGTTCTGCAAGTCCTCCGTCAACCGCCGGTTTGCCAACTCGAACTCGGCGCGCGCCGCTTCCTGACGATGGGTCATCTGCTCGATGCGCTCGACGAGGGCAGCGTTGCGAATGCCGGCTTGCTCGACCGCCGCCTCTCGGGCCGCCAGGGCCTTGCCGAGCATGTCGCAGCGCGATTCGAGTTCACCGCGCAACCGCTGCATGTCGAGGAACCGTTCGGTCTGACGCGCCAGATCGGTCTGAAGGGAGTCCAAGCGCCTCTCCGCAGTGGTACGCGCGATGCTAGCCTCTTTGAAATTGCGATCCGCGATCCTGTGCGCCTCATCCTTCTCACGGAGTTGGTTGCGTGCCTGGCCGAGCAGCTGCTCGTTCGATTCCGCTCGATTGGTCGCGGCTTCGAGCTTCATGGCCAATCCGGAGCGCTCGGTCCGCAAGAAGCTGAGGTCCGTCTCGTGTTGAGCCTCGTTCCTTTCTCGCGCGGCGACCTCGCTCGCGAGCTGGCTCTCGGCCGCCCGCAAGCGATGGCGCTCCACGTCGGCCAGAGCCTCCAAGCTTCGATGGCGGCTCTCCAGTTCCGAGAGCTGGACGGCCTGCTCCTCGTTGAGCGTCGTCATGCGGCGGTTGTCCGCATCGAGGACACCAAGGCTCTCGCGGGCGCCGAGCAGCTCATGCTCCGATCGTGCGAGCGCGCTGTCGGCGGCCTGTGCTTCCAGCCGCAGGGCTTTGTTCTCGCCGCTCAAAGCCTTCACCTGTTCGGCTTCAGCGAAGAGTTGTCGCTCCATGTTTTCGATGGAGAGCGCTTTGTCGCGGATCTCGATACGCTGGTCGGCGATCGTAGCGTCGGCGGCGCGCAACTGGTTCTCAGATCGATCGGCTCGCGCGAGGGCATCGGAGAGCTCGGTGGCCAGACCGGCCGACCGGGTGAGAAGCTCCGCGACTTCGAGCCTGATCGTTCGGCTCGATTGGAATTCCTGCGCAAGCGACGTCTCGAGTTCGGCGATGCGCATGCTTGCGCGAGGCAGCTCATCGCTAATACTGATGATCGGCTCGAGAATGGAGGAGAAATCTTCCTCCAATGTCCTCAAGTCCTCCAGGCGATCCATCATCGCATTGATGCGCTGCCTTACGACCTCATCGCGCTGGCCGATCGAGTCGAGAGACAATGGCTTCTCTGCGCGCGCGGCGCTCGTCCGTTTCATTGCGCTATCGAACGCATCGAGGTTCGCTTTGGGCAGGGCGATGTCAGGCTTGGGCTGTCTCGATACCTCATCGACCGGCGCATCCTTCAGCGACGAGCCAGACGACGGCGAGGCCAGCACGTTCCGAAAAGATGACCATGCCATCGCGAAGACGATCCTATACGCATTAAATGCCTATTATAGGCATAAGTAGATTTATATCACGCAAATCTATCAAAGGCGAATCCCAAATGCGGCGGGGACATTCGGATCGACATCGAGCGTTGTTTTTTGATTCAAGCTCGTTCAAGCGTCCAGTTTCGGCGTCTAGTCGAATGCGCGCAGAAATTTTCGGATGAGAATGCGTCCTCTCATGGATGGGTTGTTCGTTTTTTTCCTATAAGGAACGTTGAAGGCTTTCCGATGTACAGTGGGCGATCGCGCTGACATCTGCGGCGGCGGCGCCCACGTCGCGCGATGACGATCTCGGCCACAAGGGAGCTGCCGTTGATGGTGAGCAGGCGCCGGCCGTCAGCCGTCCCAAGCGACGCAGAGCCCCCGTCGAGGTCACCGGGGGGCGGCCGGCGGAACGGACGCCCGCAAGCGGATGCCACGGGCGCCGGCGGCGGCCCTCGAAACGGACCGATCCACTTAAGCCCGCCTTGTGGCAAACCCGACACAGCAAGGCGAAGGCTTCTGCCTCTATGTTTCGGTTCTGTGAATGCCTTCAAGGGGCGCTCAGTACCAAGCCATCCTAAGCATAGCGACTTCACGCAGGCCGGCTGGAGCGAGCCGTCGAGAACGCTTTGCTGCAGTGGATGGCGGTCGCCTTCGACTAAGTTGACAACGCCGACGACGCGAACGCCCGCGACATCAGCGATAGCCAATGCGTTAAGCTTCTGTTAACCATTGCAAACGATCTGTTAACTGACCAGGCTGGCGTGGTCCGAGCCTAAGCAAATAGTGAGATAGTCCAATGGACCCGGCGAAGAAGTTCTCTTGGGAAAGCCTCTCGCCGCTGGACGTCCCGGTCGGCGAACCGGGGTCCGACGCTCAGCTCTCGAAGGTGTTGCGGTTGGTCGGCCCCCTCGATGACATCGGCGGCGGCCAGCCGCCGACGCGCCGGTCGTCGCCGCAGGACTGGTCGCTGCTGATCGACCGCGTTCGGCATGCGGCGACCCATGCGCGCGAGGTCGAGGCCCAGGCGCAGGAACAAGAGCAGCGGGTCCAGGAGCTGCTGGAACGCGCCCGCGAGGATCTCAAGCTGGCCGCTGAACGGGTTCGCGCCGCCGAAGCGCGAACCGCCGACATCCAGAGCCGCGCCGACGTGTTGCTCAATGCCGCCGACGAGCGTGTGAAGGCGGCGGAGGAGCGCGCGCGCATTGCGGAAGAGTGGCTGTCGCGGGTCTACGACACGATCGCGAACGAGTTCAGTGTCGAAGCGTCTGCGAAGCGGACCGCCTGATGTCGATCAACGCTCAGCGCCGGACCGTCGATGCGCGCCAGGACGGAGACGAGGCCGAACCCAGCGATGCTGCACGCAGCAGCACGAAATGGGCTGCCGACGTGACGTCGGGCAAGAAGGTCGTGCCCCTTTTCGCCGAGCCCAGCATGCCGGGTTCGCAGGAGACGTTCGCCGAGCCGACATTCGTCGATTGGCCCGCCGCGCTCGACCTAATCCGAGATGTTGGAGCGCGTGTACGCCGGGCACGCGATTTTGCTCAGGAAGTCTCGCTTCGCTCCCAGTCGATCATCCGACGGAGCGTGAAGCAGACCGAGGATGCCGAGCGGCGTGCGCAAGCTGCGGAGGCGGCAGCCAAGGCTGCGACACTGCGAGCCGACAAGGCCGACGAACTCGCCCGTCTGTCGGAAGCCCGAGCCAAGCTCGCGGAGAAGCAAGCCGAGGAGGCCAGAGCCGGCGAAGCTGAAGCCCAGCTATGGCTGCGTCGCGTCCACGCCTGCCTCAAGGACGAACTGGGCGATATCGTCGTTGACCTTGCCTAGCAACGCTGTGGCTGCGACGTGATGATCCCGCCTCGGCCGGGCCCAGCGGGGCCTAGCCGGGGAAGAACGAGGCAATGGGGTCTCATCCTTTGGAAGTTGGATCGCGCTGCACCCCGGCGTTGCGCAAGACCGCCGAGAGGACGATGCCGAGGCTCAGCCCGATCCTCCCCTTCGTGCGCTACGCTGCCTCAAGAGAACCTGAGACCACCGCGCCGCCGAGCTATGCCGTCGCGGCATCAAGCGTAGGAGAGGTGTGCTCGATCTCACGAAATGGGCTCGGGCGGCGATCAGGCGGCGGGTCGTCGAGCAGCTCCACGTGCCAGGCACGATGACCGCCATCGGCCGAGACCTCCCGGACCACATTGCCGACGATCACGCCGTCGAGGACGAGATCGTAGCTGCCAACCGCGAGGCGGTCGAGGTTGCACACTTCGGCATAGGGCGTTGCTCAGGTGCGCGACGGCAAGCCCGTGCGCCCGTCCCCGCCCTCGACGCCGATCGCGGCGCGGCACGTCCGGCCATACTGGTTCGGCTGCCGGGTGCCGACCGCCTGCTGATGACCGCACGTCTGGGTCAGGCGGAGATACACGTCGTAGAGGTCGGCGTGCTCGCCGAACCGCTGCCGGAGGCGAGCCAGGTCGTAGGTGCCGCGCCGCTTGCACGGCGGGCACTCGACGACGAGTCGGCGCCCGCGCAAGTCACACAGGCGCTCCATCAGCCGGCCACCGCGATCGGCAGCTCGCCGACCTGGGTGGTATAACGCGGCGTGCGCATCCCGAACTTCGTGCTCCAGGACCGCCTCTCCACGAGGCCTGCGCGGGCGGGGACGACGCTGCCGCGGCCGAAGCGGGCGTTGCAGGCGTCGATCGCCGCCATCAGCGGCCCGGAGCGCGCGCGGTCGAGCTGCCCGATCAGGGCGCGCGGGCTGGCGTCGAGCCGCATCAGGTCGGTGGTCACGATCCCGGCCTTGCTGAACCGCCACGGCCGGTCGCCGGGCTCGCGCCAAGTCCTCGCCACGCCGAGGCGGGCGGCTTTGATGAGCGCCAGCGTGTCGTTCGTGGCCTCCGGCAACGTCACCGTGGTCGAGACCGAGCGCATCGGTGCGCCCCGGTCGTGCTCGCTCGTATGGTAGAACACCGAGACGTGGTTCGTGCCGAGCCCTTGGCGCCGGAGCTTCTCGCCGAGCCGCGTGGCGTGCGCCGAGACCGCCTGCTCCAGCGTGGCCCGGTCCTCGATCCGGGTCGAGAACGAGCGGGTCACCGCGCAGCCCTTGCGCTGGGCCGGCAGCGCGCCGAGCGGCAGGCAGGACAGGCCGCGCAGCTCGTGGATGATGCGCTCGCCCACCACCGTCAGCGCCTTGCGCACCGGGCGGGGGTCGAGGTCGGCGAGATCGGCTACGCTGTCGACGCCCATGGCCTCGAGCTTGGCGAGCGAGGCGCGGCCGATGCCCCAGACCTCGCCGGCCGGGATGCGGCAGAGCCAGTGGTCGTACTCGGCCGGGTCGGTGAGGTCGCAGACGCCGTCGAGCGGCGCGATGCGCTTGGCGATGTGGTTGGCGAGCTTGGCCAGCGTCTTCGTCGGGCCGATGCCGACGCAGGTCGGGATGCCGGTCCAGGCGCGCACCGTGGCGCGCAGGTCGCGGGCCAGCGCGACGCGGCGATCGGCCCGCACGTCCGAGAGGTCGAGGAAGCTCTCGTCGATCGAGTAGATCTCCACCATGGAGGAGAAGTCGCGGTAGACCGCGTTCGCCCGGGCGCTCATGTCGCCATAGAGGGTGTAGTTCGACGAGAATACCCGCACGCCCTTCACCCGACACATCTCCCGGATCTTGAACCAGGGCTCGCCCATGCGGATGCCGAGCGCCTTGGCCTCGGCCGTCCTGGCGATGGCGCATCCGTCATTGTTGGACAGCACGATCACCGGAACGCCGGAAAGCTTCGGGTCGAACACGCGCTCGCACGAGCAGTAGAAGCTGTTGCCGTCGATGAGCGCGATGGCGCGGCCGCCGCCGATCCGGTCGTGCAGGCGCGGGTCCGGGCCGCTCACGACAGCCGCCCACGGGCGAGGTGCCAGCGGATCGAGAAGCGCAACACGCCCCAGATCTCGACCTCGCCGAACTCGTCGACGGCGAACGCCGGCATCTCGGGGTTGTCGAAGTCGAGACGCGCCCGGTTGCCGGCCATCCGGTAGCGCTTGCACGAGAGCTGCCCGTCGACCACCGCGACGACGACGGAGCCGTCCTCCGCCCGGAGGCTGCGGTCGATGCAGGCGAGGTCTCGGTCGTGGATGCCGGCGCCGCGCATGCTCTCGCCGCGGATCTGCATCAGGAAGGTCGCCGGCGGGTTCGGCACGAGCCAGCGCGGCAGCTCGAGCGCGCCTTCGAGGAAGTCGTCGGCGGGCGACGGAAAGCCGGCGCAGAGCGCCTGCCCGATGACCGGCACGCGGACGGCGTCCATGCTGCCGAGGGTCAGTTCATCGACCGCGTAGGGGCTCACGCCGCGTCGCTCGCCGGCGCCGCGGCCACGCCAGCTCGGACGTAGCCGTACGAGATCAGCCGGTCGCGTTGCTCGGTCCGGCGCTCGGCCTCCGCAAGGTCGGACAGCGCGTCCTCGATCGCCCGGACCAGCGCGGCCCAGGCGTCGCCGCATGCGACCAGCCGGTAGGCCCATGCGATCGCCTCGGCCTCGGTTGAACGGATCTCCACAGGCGGTTCGTAGGGTTGGGGGTGCATCGGTGCTCCAAGTTGTTCAAGAACATACAAGGAACAGACAGTAAGCGGATCGACGGTTCAACCATGGCGATCACAGCCGGGCGCGAAGCGGTGGGATGCTGTGGAGGGCGGGGTAGAAGGCCAATGCCGACACCGCTTTACCGCTTCCACTGCACGGACGGGCACGACCTCATCGCCGATCGGCTGGGCAAGCGGCTGCCGACCTGGGCGCTGATGCGCGCGCATGCGGCGCGGGTCGCGCTGGACTTGATGCTCGGCGGCGCGACGCGGGATTGGTCGGCCTGGACGGTCGAGATCTACGATGCGGCGGGCCGGCACGTTCTCTCGAAGCCGTTCACGGACGTGCTCGACAATCGACCGCCGAGACAAGGCTGAGAGGACGCACCATCGGCGCGGAGACGACGTTCGCGATGCAGACCTTCATCATCGAGCGGAAGCGCCTGGTGCCCGGCGACCGCGAGGTGGCGCCGACAGAGAACGGCGCGGTAAAGAAGGCCGAGGCGATGTCCGGCATCACGGCACTGAAGATCGTCGCCGACGCTGAGACCGGCGAGCTGGAGAGCGCGACGATCCTTGGCCAGTTCGGCGAGGTGCCGGACGATTTTGCGGAGAGCTTGCAGGGCAGTTGAGGTGTGAGCCGACCCTGCCCGGCCGCCTGATCCCGGGCGGCGCAAGTGTGTCTTCAGTCCGTCAGGACGGCGATCAGGGAGAAGGAACTCGCGAGCACGAAGGTGCCGGCGACAAGGGACGCGATCAACAACATGGGATGCCTCAAGCGCCACACAGCGCCATTCTCAACGTGCAACGCTTCGCTCAGTTGCCTGCGCGCACGGGAGGGCTGCCTTGCAAGACAATGCTGTTGAAGACTTCGAGCCTTCACACGGGAGCAGACGGTTCAGCCCCGCCCCGATCGGTTCACGGGACGGGGGAACCCTGCATCTCACCAGCGAGGCCGATACGCAACGTGGCCCGGGTGTAGGATGGCAGGACTCGGTTAGAAGCACATCACCGCGACGGATGCCGCGGTGTGCCGGAACGGGGCGCTGAGCGGCCTCAGGCCGTCCCGGCGACCTTCTGCCCGCGTGCCTTCGGAGCCGCCCCGGACGCCCCTGCGGCCTTGGGCTTCCGACCACGGGTCTTGGGCGCCTCGGAGACTGTCTCGTCGGCCGCGGCAGCCTTGGGAGCTGCTTTACGCCTCTGCTGGCCAAGGCCAAGCGAGCGCGCCAGCTCGGACCGCTGAGCGGAATAGCTTGCGGCGGTCGACGGATAGTCCGACGGCAGACCGTAGCGTGCACGGTACTGCTCCAACGTCAGACCGGCCACGGTCAGGTGACGCTTCAGCGTCTTGTAGGGCTTGCCGTCGAGGAAGGAGATCAGCGCGTCCGGCGTGATCGACTTACGGATCTGTGCCGCGGTCGGCTTCTCGGGGCCGGCAGGTTCAGCAGCCGCCCCATTGCTGAGACCGGACAAAGCCGCATGCACGCTGGCGATCACATTGTGCAACTCCGACACCGGCACGTTGTTGTTCGACACGTAAGCCGCAACGAGGTCGGCGGCGAGTTCGATGAAGTTATTGGGTTGAGCTTCGAGTTTTTCGTCCACGACGATCCCTTCCATCAAGAGGATCCACCGCTCCACCCGATGAGGTAGATCGTCAAGGCATACGCATAGGAAACGCACCTCCGCTCTACGAAATTCCGGTCGAACTCACTGTCATATTCGAGCCGAGCGCATCGGCGGGGGGACTATGTCGTGCCAAAGGAACTCCCGTCGCTTGAGCGTTATGCATCTCCTCATTTGGGTGCCATCCCAACCCGATTACGGATCGCGCACCCGACGGTGGAGCCAACCGCGACACCATCAGGCTCTAAGACCAAGCTTTGAACGCCAAAGCCAAGCGAAGCCCTAAGAAACACTCCGATACATTTTCGTGTGTCGTAGGACACGCTGTCGCGAGAACTATCGCAAGGTCTAGCAGTTGCTCCTTTATAACAGGCCGATTCTGATGGGTCGGCTATGGAGTTCACGGAATGAAGAAAATTGCTTTTGCGTCAACGGCTCTGATTGCAGCCTTGGCTTTCACGCCGGTGACCGCTGATGCCCGCGGCTTCGGCGGTGGCGGTGGCGGCTTCCACGGCGGTGGCGGCGGTTTCCGTGGCGGCTTCGGCGGCGGCGGCGGCGGCTTTCGCGGCGGTATAGGCACACCCCGCGGCGGTTTTGTCGGACGTGGATTTGCCGGCCGCGGCTTCGCGGGTGGCTACGGTCGCGGCGGATATGGTCGGGGACTTGGCTACGGTCTGGCGGGCGTCGGTCTTGGCCTGGGCGTCGGCTACGGCTTAGGCGGCTACTACGGAAACTGCGGTTACGGTGGCACGTACGGGTACGGCGCCTATGGGTATGGCCCAGGCTCGTGCGGCGGGTACTACGGCTACGGGTACTGAACAGCAGCCGCAGGCTTGCGCATGATAATGAGCCCCGGACCGCAGACGCGGCCGGGGCTTTTTTAATGCGCATCGGCCCCGGCTGACCCCATTTTCCGGATGAAGTCTTTCTCCACGGCTGCACCTTGAGTGACGCCGCACTGCCGCGGAGCGTGGTGAAAGCAGCTGGGACCGCCCCGATGGGGCGCCGGGCTGCCTTCTCCTGGAAACCTTATCCGTCGATCATGCGTACAGGTCACGGCAGGATCGCACGATCTTGTGCGAGTCATGCCTTGATTTGGACGAGAGATCGGTAGATCTCACGCCAGTAGCGTACATACAGGATAATCGAAGTGACGCAAGAAAACCTGGGGTTAAACCCTGACATACTCGCAATGGCGGGCGAACTGGTAGCGGCTTACGTGTCCAACAACCGCGTGCCGGCAACTGAACTTCCCGCTTTGATCCGCACCGTTCATGCGACCCTCAACGGCATCGCGAGCGTGACAGCGGCTGGTGGTGTCAGCACCCCGGACGAAGAAGTTGAGAAGCCCACCGCGGCACAGATCCGCAAGTCGATCCGGCCCGACGGGCTCGTCAGCTTCATCGACGGAAAATCATACAAGACGTTGAAGCGACACCTCACGAAGCATGGGCTCGACCCGCGCGGCTACCGGGCGAAGTTCGGACTGCCGGACGATTATCCGACGACGGCCGCCTCGTACTCGGAGGCCCGGTCTGCTCTCGCAAAAAATATTGGTTTGGGCCGGCCAGGTCGCGCAGCCGCCTGAGCAGCGTAGCTCGATGGCGCCTCGATCGGCGAACCGACGAGGCGACCTTCAAAGCTCCATGCCGCGCGCCGATATGATCCGTCGCGTGGCTTTGACCAACATTTCGTCTGAGAACGGCTTGCGCATTGTCCGACGTCAGCACCTGTGGGACAGAATGAGGGTCTTCACGAACGGAGGATGGCTGGTTCATCGTAGCCCCTGAGGAGCGAAGATGAAGCAGACATCCGGACCGGCCAAGAAGCCGGCAGAAGCGGTGATCAAGGACATCCGTCGGGCCACACGTCGGCAGTTCTCGTCCGAGGAGAAGATCCGTGTGGTGCTGGAAGGCTTGCGTGGCGAGGACAGCATCGCGGAGTTGTGCCGACGTGAGGGGATTGCCGCCTCGATGTACTACGGCTGGTCCAAGGAGTTCCTGGAGGCTGGCAAGAAGCGCCTGTCCGGTGACACGTCTCGTGCGGCCACCACGGATGAGGTGCGGGATCTCCGTCGCGAAGCGGGGGCGCTGAAGGAGGTCGTAGCTGATCTCGTCCTGGAGAACCGTTTGCTTAAAAAAAGCATGAGCGGGGCTGGGGGCGACGAGGCATGAGGTACCCGGCCCCCGAGAAGCTGGAGATCATCCGGCTGGTCGAGCAATCCCACCTGCCGGTGCGTGCCACCCTGGACAAGCTCGGCATCACGCGCTCGACGTTCTACCGCTGGTACGACGCCTACCAGCGCGGCGGCCCCGAGGCGTTGAATGACCATCCTTCGCAGCCGAGCCGGGTCTGGAACCGTCTACCTGCAGAGATCCGCGAGCAGATCGTTGCCTTGGCTCTGGAGCAGCCTGAACTCAGTCCGCGTGAGCTGGCGGTGCGCTTCACCGACGAGCGGCGCTACTTCGTCTCGGAAGCGACCGTCTACCGGTTGCTCAAGTCTCAGAACCTGATCACCAGCCCGGCCTATATCGTCATCAAGGCCGCCGACGAGTTCCGCGATAAAACCACCGCGCCCAACCAGCTTTGGCAGACGGACTTCACCTACTTGAAGGTCGTTGGCTGGGGCTGGTACTACCTGTCGACGGTCCTGGACGACTTCTCACGCTACATCGTCGCCTGGAAGCTGTGCACGACGATGCAGGCCAGCGACGTCACCGCCACGCTCGACCTGGCGCTGGGTGCGGCTGGGCTCGATCAGGCGCGGGTGATGCCGCGGCCACGCCTGCTCTCCGACAACGGTCCAAGCTACGTCGCCAGCGACCTGGCTGACTGGCTCGGCATTCGGGGCATGACCCACATCCGCGGTGCGCCATGCCATCCGCAAACGCAGGGCAAGATCGAGCGTTGGCATCAGACACTCAAGAACCGCATCCTGCTCGAACACGCGTACTTGCCCGGCGAGTTGGAGACGCAGGTTGCCGACTTCGTCGAACACTACAACCATGCCCGAGCCCATGAGAGCCTGAGCAACCTCACGCCCGCCGACGTCTACTTCGGACGCGGCGAAGGGATCCTGGCCGAGCGGGAACGCATCAAGCGCCAGACCCTGATGGATCGCCGCTTGCGCCACCACGCGCAGGCTGCCTAACCTCTTACCCCAGATGAACCAGAGCCTCCGCTCCTGAACACCGCTGAATGTCCCAAATCATCTGACGACGGACAGCCGAGCCGAGAGGCGAGCGTCAACTGCCGGAGTTTGTCCTCGGCCGAAGACATGGCCGCGGGAGGATTGAGCCAACGATCGCCCAGGTGCGCGTAGAGGGCCTCGAGCAAGGCAACCCACTCGCCCGTCGCATACCGTCGCTCGCCGAGGTCGGCGAGTTCCGCGAGGTCCGGCGGCAGCGGCCGGCGCAGATAGGCGGCGGCAACGGCGTTGAGGTCGAGCGTCCGCCCATCAGTTGCGATCGTCCAGTCCGGGTCGGCACCCGCGAGCCTCCAGCTCGATCGCGCGCTCGCAAGATCCTCCGTGTTCAAACGTGCGTAGAGTTGGCCGCGTCGCCGAAGCTCGAGCACGACGTGGTCGCTCGTGACGTCGCGCCGATTTGTGACGAGGAGGATCATGCGTCGGTTTGTTCGGCTTGCACCTCCGTAAGCGTCACCGTCAAATGGAGGGACATCGCATCGGTCCGGATGTCGGTACGTTCCATCTCGACGGCCGTGCTGGTCATGCCCACGACGGTTCCGGCGTATGCTCCGCCCATCGATTGATCGGTCTGCTCGGCCAGAACACGCGTCACGGTCTCGTCGGCTCGGCCTTCCTCCCGGCTCAGAATCAGAGGAACCGAGCCCTCCTCGGTGTTCACGACCCAGACGTCGCGATCGGAGCAATAGCGTCCGGGCAACACGCCGCTGCCGGTTCGCACCTGTGCGAACCTCAGTAGAAACGGCGTCGCTATCGGAGTGTCGTTTTCAAGCTCGCCCGGCATCGAGGCTCCGTCCCGCTTCCAAGATCGCGTGTACGATACGTGGGGCCAAACCGCACGTCGATTGTCCGCGCCAAGGAAACACGCGTCCTGCGCCTAGGCGCGGACACCGCGCGCATCCGTCGGCCGCCTCGTGATCCGAAGCGTCGTATCGCGGAGCTCAAGACGAGTGCCATGGACGATTTCGTGGTCCAGTCAGCCTACTTCTTCCCCCCTTTGGGAGGCGCGGGCCTAGGTGGCTGCGGCTTCGGCGTAGGCTTGCTGTCGCCGGTCCATCCGCCGGTGCGGGCTCCGCCACCCTTCTTCCCCGTTGTTTTATCGCCCGGCTGAGCTTGAAACGGAGCATCCATGCCTGATCCGGCCTCTACCTTCGAAAGCGCACACCCTGACACGCTGGCTCAGATCCGCAAGGAAGCCGACGCCTACCTCGGTGCGCAGCTCACTGTAACGCTGGCGGGAAACCAGAGGGCGATGACCTTCTTCGGCTTCCTTGCGGCTGCCTCTGCCGTGATCGGCAGCGCAAGCGTGACGGTCGTCACGACCAGTACCGACTTCGCGGCCTTCGGCGTGGTCGGGATCATGGTTGTCTTCGGCCTGCTGATCGCGATGTTCTGCGCCAACATGGCCGCCATGCCTGATGATTTCTACTACGTCGGCAACAGTCCCTCAAACTGGATCGAAGATATACAGGACGGTCGCCGACTTCATCGCTCACTCGCCGAGGGCGTCGCCCTCGATGTCAGAAGCATAGATCGCAATACGGATACCATTGACCGCTGCTCGAAGTTCATCAAGCGGGCAGTCTGGATCGCATGGGGCAGCTTGGCTGGCGGCGCGCTCGGAATGATCGTGGCTTATAGCCTGACGCATCCGTGAGATCCGATCAGAAGACGAGCGTGAGCATCCCGGACTTCTCGCGCGTCACGTCGAGGCCGTCGAGCACTTTGTAATTGACGGCGTAGCTGATCGCGATCTGGTCGCCCTCCTGCACCGATAGCGTCTGCAGCGCGCCGCCGCCCATGCGAGCTTCGAAGGTTGCAGGCCGCAGCGAGATCGAAAATCGGAGATCCGCGGCATGCTCCCCGCCCGGGGCAAGGCCTACCAGCGTCTCCTTGGATCGAACTCGATAAACACCCTTCGCGGGTTGCACGTAGCCTTCGACGATCTGATTTGTCGTACGCGTCTCCACTGTACCCTTGAGCAGCAGAAAGGTATCCGGGAAGTTGATGGTGACCGTATCCACCAGTACGGCATGACGGTTGAAATTCCGCGCCACGAAGCAGAGTGCCCATTCCTCTTTGACACCTCTGATTGGCTCGACATGGAAGGTCGGAGCAACATCACCGTGAGCTGCATCGGCCTGCCGTCGAGCCTGGACAGCTTGGTCTCTCGCCTCCTTCGCCTGCCATAATGAGACACAAGCTGCGCCGGTCGCGACGACTGCCGATACGCCGGCTATCCAAACGCTCGCGTCCATATCTGTTCCTTGAGGTCTACGATGCGGCTCAGCGACCGGAAGCTGGATGTCGCGATCCTACCTATGGAATGCCACCGTGCAGTCCAGCGATACGTCCAGATGGCCGTTGGCGACCGCCCAGTTCGATACGGCCTTCACGGCTGCGATGTAGGCGTCGCGCACGGTTCGTGGCGCTGACCCGGACGCGAGCAGAGAGGCTTTCCAGGAGATCAGGTCTGACCGCCGGACGCGACCGAGGTTGCCGGTACCGACCGCCCGCTCGAGCACCTTGAGGACACCGGTCCAGCGCTTGACGGTGGCCTGCAAGGCATGCCTCCGCAGCATATGCGGCAAAGATCGGGCGCCAGGGAACCGACCGTCGGAGGTGTCCATTAGACGCCGACACGCCGCCCCCCCCCAAGGAACGGGTTTTCCACCGAAGGATCTCAAGCTGGAGGCCACCGAAGGAGGTCCGTCTCGGGTCGCATCGAAGGGTTCGCCGAGGCGCTCCGCATCGCCTGAACGTACGTCGGCACGCCTTCCATCCCCATTGGCTCTGGACCTCGATGGCGATCAGAAGGAACCGTGATCGTGCCAGCGCCGGGTCCTTCGTTCCTAGCGTCCGGCGAACCGCGCTCGGCAGCACAGCGTAAGGCCGCTTGTGGTCCGGCATTGGCAGTCGCGCTTTGCCGAAGACGGCGTCGCCGGCTGGCTGGACGGCGAGACCCGTCCATTTTGCGCCGACCGCCAACCCCGGGTATTTGATGGCGACGGTCAGCGTAGGCGCTCCGCAAGCCGCATCCACCCTTGCGTCATGTGCGGCTAGAGTGCATATAAGACCCTCCGATGTATGCTTTAGCGGCATGAACACGACAGCCATTCTTTCCACCGAAGAACTCGAAAGCTTGAGGTTGTTTGGCGAGCGCGTGCGCTTGGCGCGGCTGCGCCGGAATCTGTCCCAAGTCGAGTTGGCCGAGCGGATGGGCGTCCATCGACCGTCCGTCATCAATCTGGAGAAGGGCCGCCCCGGAGTGACTCTGGCGGTCGCCATCAAGGCGTTGACGGTCTTTGGATGCACTGAACGGATCGGCGAACTGCTCGCCGTGGACCCGATGGGCGAAAGCATGGAGTTGGCATCGGGCAGAAAGCGGGCGGGGAGCAGAACCGGTGTGGCGGACTTCTAAGACCGGACGGCTCGACTACCTCGTGGTCTACCGGTGGCATGGAGACGACTACGCGCCTGTAGGCGACCTGACGTTCGAAGGGACAGGTCCGAAGCGCGTCGGGCGCTTCCGGTACGCGTCGTCCTGCCTCGGCCACGTCAAGGCGAAGCCCATCGATCCGATCGGTCTGAGGCTCGTCGCCAAATCGTATGCGGCCGTCCCCGAGGAAGTGCCGCTGGCCTTCCACGACGCGGGACCCGACGGATGGGGAAAGGAGGTTCTGACGAGAGCATTCCCCGAAAGCACCCTATCGATGCCCGAGTATCTCGCACTCGGAGGCCGAGGGCGTACCGGCGATCTGGCTTTCGGGCCGAACCCGGATGACGGACCCATGACCTGGTTGCCGCCGGAGGAGCCGCTCGTGGACCTACCCGGCGAGACGGACGATCTCGAGGCGCTGATGGATGCGGCGGCGGCGGTCGAAGCCGGCGATGCCGAAGGGCATCACTTCAAACTCCTCTTCCGGAACAGCGACGTGGGCGGAGCACGGCCCAAGGCCAGGATCAGATCCGAGGGGCGTCAATGGATCGCCAAATTTCCAACCTCGATGGACAAGTTCGACGACCCCCGGGTGGAGGCTGCATGCCTCGACGTCGCCGAAGCAGCAGGCTTTTCGGTTCCGCGGCGGAAGATCGTGGTTGCCGGCGGTCGCGCCGCGTTGTTCGTCGAACGGTTCGATCGGGACGAGGGGATCGACGGTCGGCCGTTCTCGTATCTCAGCGCGGCGACCCTGCTGAAGCAACCATCGACCAGCTACAACACGGAGCGCACCTATACGGACATCGCGGCGATCGCCCAGGTGATCGGGGTGAAGGATGCGCCGGCCGAGGTCTTCGGCCGCCTGCTTCTGAACTCATATCTCCACAACACCGACGACCACCTCAGAAATCACGCATTCGTCGACAAGGGCGACGGTTGGAAGCTCTCTCCAGTGTTCGATCTCGTTCCCCATCCGGAACGGGCACGCCACGTTCCCGCACCGGCGCCGAAGGTTTCGCCGGCCTGGGACCCAGACGCCGCGTTTGACGCACGCACGGCTTTCCGACTGGATGCCGACCGCGCGAACGATATCCGGGAGCGCGTCCTGCAGGGCGCGCGGCGCCTTCGCGAGTTCATGGATATGCGCGAGGTACCGCCGAAGGATCGCCGGTACCTGACGGGCGCGTTTCCGAAGGAGGTCGGATTCGCACCTTGAGCGTCGTTCCGTCGCCCGTCGAACCGAACGAGAGCCTCTGCCGCGAAGGCGACGAGGTTGCGCGTGTGTGCCTTGATGCTGGCGGCGGTCATGCCATCGGGTCGAAACCCGATCAGCTTGGCCGTCCGATGGTCTGATGACGGTTAGAAGCGGCCGATCCCAGCCTTCCGCTTTGGCGAGTCCATGCGGTGATCGGTCAGATTGTAAATTGGCGTCGAAACAAAACCCGTCACGCTACCCTGCTCAAGTGCTTGTAAATATGTCCGAAACCACTCGAAAGGTGGGGTCACGATCGGCGCCGATCGTGACCCCACCTTTCGAGCGCAATTTGTCTGCCCTATGAGGTAGGTAAGGGCGAAACGGCTGGGCTCATGCTTTGATGCCGATCCACAATCTCGCTTGTGGCCTTGGCGGTCTGCTCCTCAGCGCCTTCACCTCCGCCGCGACCACGGCGAAGCCATTGCCGGCAAGCGCCACGATCTCTCGCGCAACCTCGTGCGGGTCTGGGTGTAGAAGTACGAGACCGGCGCGTTCGACGACGACGCGGCCGCCGCCAACACGATCCAAGCCTACGAGGCGCGCATCGCCGCGCTCGAACGGCTCGTCGGCCGTCAGGCGCTTGAGCTTGAGTTTTTAAAAGGGGCTCTACGCCAGGGACCGCCGCCGAGAAGCGGGCCTATGTCCGTGATCACCGGCCCGGCAGCCTCTCCGTCGCTGCGGGATGTCGGCTGATGGGTCTGGCGCGCTCCACCTTCTACGACGCTCCGACGCGGGCGGCCGACGACACCGCCCTCGTTGAGGCCATGGCGGCGATCTGCGACGCGTTTGAAGCCTACGGCTGGCGCCGCGTCCAAGCGGCCCTGCGCCAGCAGGGGTGGCAGGTGAATCACAAGAAGGTCCGCCGCCTCATGCGCGCGCATGACCTACAGCCGCGTGTTCGCCGCCGCTACGTCACGACCACCGACAGCGATCATGAGAGCCCGATCTTCCCGAACCTGGCCCGGGACATCGTGCCGAACGGGCCCGATCAGCTCTGGGTCGCGGATCTGACCTACGTCGCGGTAACAGGCGGCTTCGTCTACGTCGCGATCATCCTGGATGCCTGGTCGCGCCGCGTGGTCGGCTACGCGCTCGGCCGGTCGATCGACGCCTGCCTGACCCTCGCGGCTCTGCGCGCAGCGATCGAAGGCGCCAGCCGGCACGGGGACTGACCCACCACACGGACCGCGGCAGTCAATACGCTGCCGAGGCGTATCGGAAGGTGTTGGTCGAGCACGGGATCGTCGGTTCGATAAGCCGGCGCGGCAATCCCTACGACAACGCCAAGGCCGAGAGCTTCATGAAGACGCTCAAGGTCGAGGGGGTGTACCCGATGGCGTTCGAGACCTTCGCCGATGTGGCAGCCGAGCTACCGCGCTTCATCGACGAGGTCTACAATACCAAGCGGCTGCATTCCGCGCTCGGGTACCTGAGCCCCGTGCAGTTCGAGGAGCAACACGCCCGGCCGACGGTCAAAACCGCCGCCTGATCGTGCCCACCGTCAGGGGCCCACTCTAATCCAGGGTCAATGTTCAACGCTGTTTGACACTCCTGATCCTCGAGAGGCTTCCGTCCCGTCGTCGACGATCTGCGCCTGCTGACAGTGGATGCTCGAGTCGTGGGATCACTGGCGAGAGGCTTTTCAACGCGAGGTCCGCCGGGGACTTCCTCGTCGTCTCCTGTCCGGCCCGCCTCAAAGATGCGATCAAAGGATCGGTGAAAGATCGCATCAGTAGATCCCGTTCGACGTGATCTATCTGGACGAACTTCCTGCGATCAATCTCGAGCGTTTCACGCATGACCCAAGCGAGGCAAGCCACTTACTCTGGTATCCGGAACAAGGTGTCCGATCTCGCCGAAGAAGTCGGACGCATCGGCATCTCTCTCTTGCGCGCCCCCGGATCCAATTGGTCTGGATGCCGTCGAGTGTTGCAATTGGTTCTTCACCGACCCCGCCCGGTTCTCAGAGCTTGGCTGTCAACACCATCTCCTGCCAAACGGCTGTTCCGTCGCGCCACGTCAGCGAAGCACGGGAGGGGGACTGCGTAATGTCCGGCACCGCGAGAGCAAATGCACGCGATTTGTCGACCTCGGCCCCAGAGGCGTCCGCCGTCGGATCGCGCGGCCCTAATGCCAATCCGATCGCTGTCGCTGTCGCTGTCGCTGTCGCATCGCGAGTCCGGTTCGATAGCGTCAAACTGTTTACGACGATGAAGCGGGCTTGAGCATACCCGCTGAGCCCAAATGCCCGATTGTTCGTCCAACCGAAATTTCGCAGAGGAAGATCTAAGATAGGCACAAGAACCCAATCAGGCTGATACTCGCTTATGAGATCCGAGACCAGAGGCTGAGCTTCGAAATCCTGGCATATCAAAATAATGACGCGCCCAAATCCTGACATTTCTATGATGGATATTTCCGTACCGGACGCGACATCCTCCATAACGAGGCCTGTTGCCGTGCTGCCGGATTCGAGTATCCCGTAGCCGTCGGCTTTCGACCGCGAAAGCCCGAACGGCCAGACCTTCCGCTGCGTGGCAAGCACGACCCCGGCACCGTTCAGAAGTCGGGCCTCGTTCCAGTGTCGTTCATCGGCATGGGTGTCCGCACTAAGTCCGCTGCCCGCAAGAACGACGTTCGCAAGCCGGATGCCGGCACCTGCAAGAAGGCCGCCGAGCCGCCTCGCTCCGTCCGAAGAGACGGTCAGCTCCGGACATACGAGAAGGTCGACGGGACCGAGCCCACGCGCTGCCTCGAAAATGCGCGCTGCCTCGTTGAGGTCGGCGCGAGGCCGGAAGTCCACGTACTCGCGCCCGCCCCGCTCTTCGACGACGACGTCGAGATCGTCCGCGCCTTCGGCAACCGCAACGAAGCCGACCGTTTCCCCACCCGATATTCCAGAAGACGGCACGCCTGTCGCAGCATCGCTGCCGACGGGTAGCATCCGTATTCCTATCGGACGACCTCCCTCGACCATGCTTCTGCGGCAGACGCCGATTGCCGAAAAGCGATCAGGCAGACTGTCGGCGAAGGATGCGGCGGCCGATCGAGCCACTCGCTTCAGTGGCCCGCGTGCAACGAGTTGGGACGACGCATCTTCCGCGTACCACCCATACCGACCCCTATGAAACTCCAAACGCCGAAGCCATTCCGGAACCGTCACACGGGGTGTCGCACCGGGCGCCAATCTCACGGTGCGAGGATGGATCAAACGAAAGACTTCGTCGATCGAGGCAAGCATTGCAAGCAAAAGGCCGGCAGCCCTGCGGCGCACATCGTAGCTGTCGAACGTCGCAGGCCAATGCGGAAGTACGATCTTAATTATCAATGAGACCGAAGCAGGACCATCGTCGTGAGCTAATGCTGCGGCGAATGCCATCTTGGTGTCAGGCGAAGGCGGCTCCGCAGCGTCGCGGTCGCTCGGCGTCCACACGGCTGCCATGCGCCATGTATGGAGGAACAGATCGGCTGGATTGGGCAGTGCCTTAAAGGCTTCCAGTACGTTCCGGTCAGGCAGATCCATCGTCTCGCTCTCCGGAATTCGGCGTTTGACGTCGGACGCTTCTTACCAAATGTTCAGATATGGCATTCAATCGACCAACTTCTTGCTCAAGACCCAATAAGGCAGCTGCCGATATCAAAACATCGACTGCACTTCGAAGCTCATCATATCGCGCTTCGATGTACCCCGAACCTCGGACGAGCACCTTGGGCGATATCTGAGAAATTAGGACAATCAGACCTTTAATTACAATGAGATCTTCTTCGGGTATAAGCACGATCAGCTTTGCGGCCGAAACAAGAAATCTAAAAGTAGAATTTACACCGAGAAACCGACTGAAAAACGAAGATGATCTATATGAACTGGATTGCTCGTCCTCTGAAAACAACAAGCGAGTCAGCTTCAGCGACGCACCCGCAGGGTCGATCGAAGACGATACCGCATCGACCAACACCGAAAGTCGGCTGAGTGCGCCGGGGCTATCTGCGTTCAGCGTCGTCCACCGAAGCGCAGGCTCCGTCGCGGCGGGGGGGTCGAAGCTGAGATATCCGCGAACAAGGCGGAATAGAACGTCCGATACCGTCCGCGAACCTGGATGATCATTTTCTGCCAGCATTAACGCCGATTTGTACTCGCGTACGGCAGCGTGACCGTTATTTTGACTGAAATAAGCGTCGCCCTTCAATAGTCGACTTTGAACAATCGCCTCGTCGATTTCTCTCAGCTCCTCGGGTGTAGGATGGAGCGGTCGCACTCCGTTCAACAAGCTGTCCGCCAAGTCAATCGATCGAAGGGCTTCGTCGAAGTTTCCATCGAATAGCATGGTGCGCACGACGCGATGACGAAGTCGCGCCCGTCGCAATCCAAGCGCGGCCGTCGCCGGTGCGCCAGCGAGCAGGGTATCGATATCCTCGAGAACGGCGGCTTCATCCTCGGGCGTTCCAAGGCTGTTTTCCTCTGCCGAGGTACGTTCGATGACGTCCGCCAGTCGAAGGCGCCAGACATCCGGCTGTCTCTCGAACAGGCGCCGCATGAGCGTCAGAAGAGCATCGTATGGATCGATCTGCTCCTCGAAATCGACGTCCGGCCGCTCGGCGACGACGAACGTCGCCTTGATCAAAGCATCGACGTAGGCATCGTCGAGCTTGCGACCTGTTTCCACGGAATGGTTCGCCGATGCAATCAGCGCTTCGATCTCCTCGCGCGCTCTATTGGGCTCGGCGATTTCAAGCTCCGCCAGATATGCCAAGGTTGCCTGCCGCGGCTCCAGACGCCTGCGCACGAAGTCGCGCCAGGCCGCGTCTATGGGAGCGATCTCGATGCTACGGCCGATCAGGACTTCCGCCACGGTGGCATAGTCCAGGGTCAAAGGGTCTTTTCTCGGTTCCGTCGAGCCGAATGGAGCTAAGGTTTCGTAGAACGGTACGCCATCCGCTGCACGTATGCGGAGTCTTTCGAGATCCGAAGCAATTAGGTCCTGCCCCAGAAGACCCACCCGGCGAAGCACGCCGCGAGCGAAGGCCTGCGCATCGGCTTCCTCGGACGTTCCCTCACGCGACAAACGCATGGGTATCAAACGCATTTCCACGTCGTTGTCGCGTTGCCGTTTTATTGCGGCCGCGACTTTCGCCGTCCCATCGATGTTTTGCCTGTTCATAATAAAACATAGGGCAACGATATCAGGCAGCTGAACGGTGCAGATGCCTGCAACGTCGGCGAATCCGGTTCTACTGTCGACCAATACGAGATCGTATTTGGACCTCGCCCAATTTCTGAGGGCTTGGATCAACAATCCACCCGCATAGTGGTTGAAGAAATTCGGCCATGAAAAATCGGACAGGGTCTGTTCGTATACGGAATTACCGGTTTCTCCCCCCTTCGACGCGCCCGCAACGATGGCATCGAGGCAGCCACCGCCACGAAAGCGCTCATTCGGAATAAGCGTACTCACAAAAGGTCTAAACGCTTCGTCGTTTTCGTACGTCTTCGTCAATGCATCGGCGTCAGTCGAGGAAGACATCTGCTTCACCCGCGCCGTCCATTGCGTCACCATGTCGAGGATGCCGGGCTTCATCGCCAGGGATGCCTCGTCGTGCGCCTCGAGTTGCCCTCTGAAGTAGTAGGGAACGCCGGGAGCTTCGAGATCCCAATCCATGACCAGGACACGAAGACCGTTTGTAGCCGCCAGGAACGCCGTGTTCGCCAAGGCCATGGTCCGCCCTACGCCTCCCTTGAAGGAGTAGAACGTCACAACTCGACCGCCCTCTTCGGTCACGCCGCCGGCCTTTCGAGATCGAGGTCGTTCGAGGCGAAGGATGGGGTCGAGCGCATGTGGTCCGGAAGTGCATTGCTGCGATTCTGCAATGCTGCGATCCCACTTTCCTTCGCGGCGACAGGCAGATGCGCGAGGTTCATGCTTTTCACCAGTGCCATTGCCGGCGGAGTCAGGAAGTTGATGAGACGAGTTCCATCCCGATGATAATCAGAAACACCGAGTTCGCGCAGTATCTTCAGATTCCGACTTACTGTTTCCGGCGTGACATCCGTTCGGTCGGAAAGCTCGACGCCTGTCATCGGCCGCTCCGCGAGAGCCCGCACCAGCTTCTCGAACCGGGCTTCCTTGAGCGTCGCCGCGAACGTGACGTCCGGGCGCCGTTCGTATGCGCGGGCAGCAAACGCTTGGGCCAAGCTTATCTGTCCAAGCGTATGTGCCGTCGCATGGTCCGACGCCGCATCGGTCCCGGAGGCTGCACGTCTCGCTGCCTCGGGTGCAGCAGCGAGCAACGTGCGGTAGCTCTGTTCCAGCGCGTCATGCGCCGCCTTGATATCCTGCCTGTCGCTGGAAACCGATGCATCGTCCAGAAGGTCGCAGATCGCGGATACATCCGCCGACGTCAGCCTCTTGTCGTTCGTCGTGGCCAGGGAGGTCACGACATCCAAAACCATGTCCCACATCGTGCCATCCCGTTTCCCAGCCCACAGCTACGAGGCCAAGCGCGCCGCGTCAACAAAGGGTCAATGATCGAGTTGACACATAGTTGACGCTGGTCACGACGGGGGTTTGCAGCCTCGTCCGGCGGGTCGCTCCGCGGCGTCATGGGCGACCTCAGCTCAAACCCTTTTGCGGAGTTACAGCTTCAGGCGGAGCCTCAAGCGCTCCCGAGGTTCCTTGGATCCGCCCCCGTCCGTCGATCCCCGGCACGGCATAGGTTCCGAGGTCCGCGTTGCGCAGATGCCAATGGGGGTCGCATGTCGCATGGCTACGGCGACGACACTCTTCGGGAAATGCCGAAGACCGAGTCCCTGGCGTCGATCCCACGGTTCGGGAAGACACGGGCAGGCCACGCCAAGGCGACCTTGGATTCATCACCGTCCCGGGGGAAACGCGCTCGCTGGAGGGGGTCGCTTCCCGTGAAGACGAGCCTCGCCCGGAAGGCCGGCGGGCTGGCGGGCTGGCGGGCTGGCGGGCTGGCGGACAGTAGATAGCCCCGCAGAGCCTTGCTCTCGGGAACGAATACGGGAGGCCCGAGCCGATTGCGGGACCGACCTCCCGTCCACTCGGGCACCGGCAGGTTCCAGCGTCGCGCCAGGTGTTCGCCCATGGCGCCGATGCAGGCGTCCTGGAAGGCATCGCCGGTCAATTCAAGCGGGGCGCGTAGCATGACCTCCGGCGCCTCGCGGTCTCCATGCCTGAGATAGAAGGCATCGAGAAAGTCGTGACAGGCGTCGGCGAACGCGGCGTCGTCGGGGGAGGCCCGATCTATCACCTCGCGGAGGGATTGCGGCCTCATGGCGTGTACCCCGCTAAGTCGGCGACTAGCTCACGCAGTCGCTCCTCGGCATTGGGGGCGAGCGCATCCTCCGGGAAGAAGCCTCCGTATAGCGTCCGCAGACCCTCCTCGTCCCGGACGCCGGTCAACATAGCCAGCTTGAGGGCGTCGTCGTAGTCCTTGTCGCCGACGTCGGTGCGCTTGAGGGCGGCGAGCTTCATGGCGCACAGATATTCGAGGCGGACGAGGAATACGCGGAGTCCGGTCGGGCCGTCTGACGGATACGACCCGAACGGCACGAAGCGTTCGACCTCCTCGTCGCGCGCGGTGAAGGCGTCAACGGCCCGATTGAGCCAGTCCTCTTTCAGACCGAGCGCAAGCGATGCGTAATACGAGGCGTCCTTGGCAACGCCGTGACGGGCGAACGACGGGTTCCGCTCTCCGACTGCATCGGCGTGAAGCACGACGGCATCGACGTCCTCGGTCGTACGCCTTCAGTCGAACTGCAGCATGATTGCGGAGCCGCCGTAGATGGCAAGCTCGCACAAAACCGCTCGATCGCCCAGATATTGACCCATGATCTCGAAGGCCCGGGTCAGCGTTTCGCGCGACAGGGGCCTTTCGGTATCGGACATGGAGGCACCATAGCGGATCTCGCGTCACGTGCCATGCCCTGGGATGAACAGGAAGCCGAAAGCGGACCCCGATCCACCCGCGCCAGCATACTGGTCCGGCCCCATTGAAGTCGTCCGCCCTTCGGTATGGTTTTCGAGCCTGGAGGACGGACGAGATGGCAAAGCACCCGAAGCCCGAGAAGTTTGTTGTCAAGCCACAGCAGGCGGACGTGTTGATCTCACAGGGTCAAAGCCTTGCGGACGCAATCCGTACGTCCGGCGTGAGTTCATTGACATACTACCGGTGATCGCGTGAGTTTGGCGGCCGGAAATCGGATAAAGTTCGACGGATGAAGCTTCTCGGGACCGGGAATGCTCGGCGTCGAAAATCAATCGCCGATCCGACGCTGGAGAAGGCGTTCTTGCAGGAGGCGTCCCGGGGGAACTTCCGGGTCCCACGTGTGGAACGTCCGCCTTTGATGGCACCTCCGATATCGCTCAGGACGGGAACGGCGTCCGACCAGCCCGACGCCATTCGGCGATCCGGTCCAGCACACCGCGGCCTTTGCAGCTGGATATCGGTTCGATCGTCCGCGATGTATTTCAAGTCCGGGTTTTCGCAACGCGGAGACGTGCCCTGGCAGACCAACAGTCGATCGATGCGCCGAGGGTTTCGACCCTGCAACCGGCGATCGAGCTGGGAGGCATACTCGACCATCAACCCGTACTGTCGTCACGGACCCATGCGAGCAGATGTTTCGCCAACGCAGCCTCGATGGTGTCGGATGGTTGGACCTGCGACGCGATCCGCTCGACGTCGGCCCTGGTATGCGTAGCGCTATCGTCGTTTCTCCGCTCGGCCATACGGTTTCGCAGGAACGACGTGACCATCCTGGAGGCGAGGGAATCGTGGTAGACGCCGATCCCGCCCGCCATCGCCTCTATAGCCCGAGCGACCAGCGCGTCGTCGAACACCGGTTCGTCGCGCATGAACAACCGCTCGAACGCGGACGCAAAGGCGACCTGCTGCCATAGGAACGACCGCAGCGCCGAGCCATCGCCATCCGGCCGGACGTAACCGGGGGACGGAGCAGATGCCATCGGCAGTGCCTCGACGGCCTCCAGCAGACCGTCGCTCATCCGGAGAAAGGCCAACAGCGGGTCGTGCGTCGACCACCAACCCATCAAATGAGCCTGTAGCCGCCCACGGTAGAGGCGTCCCAGGACCAAAGCGCTCTCGGTCGCGATTCCACGTATCAGGCCGTAGCGATCGCTCCGGAGCCGATGGCGCCGGACGGCCTCGGCATTGCCCCGGCGCGCGAGGTCGTATGCCTCCTCGCTCTCCATGCGTAGGATCGTAGCGGCAGCGGATACGTAGGCGGCCTCGGCGGCATAAGCCTCCAGTTCATCCGGGTTGAGAGGCACCCTGATGTCGGACGGCGCGGCGCGGAATACGACGTGGGCTCGCCGCGCATATCCCTGCGCCAGCGCCCACCTCCCGGCCCTGAAAGCTGCGCAGGCAGCATCGAAGAAGATCGTCGGCCGGGTTCGATCCGACGGACGACCGGGTTCTTCGTCCCGGAGGCTCCGTAACGGCCGCCGGACGAGCAGCGGGACCGGTCCCGGAACTTTGGGCGCGATCACCACTCCGTCTGCCGTGGACGGAGGGGCGTCTTCCCGTTCGAGCCCAGTGGCCACCAGGTTGGCGTGCGCATCGCCCAAGTCCGAGACTACCGTCCGGAGGTGCGATAGGACCCGAGACTGGATCGAGGAATAGGTGTTCAGCACTCGCACGACCGGCGTGAACTCGACCTCGAACCGTCGGTGTAGCAGCTTCGCGTTGAGCAGGACGGCACCCTGCCCCGCCTCCCGCCAAAGCGCATGAAGGTTTTCAAGCGCCTCCGACCGCCCGTCCCGCCTCACAGCGTCCAATCGGTCCAGGGCGCGGCCCCATGCAGCCGGTCGCCGCGCCCTCACCCGATCCATCCATCCGTCGGCGTACTGCGCCATGAACGTATCGTAGTCGGCGTTGCCCAGATCGTCCCGGACGCCCTCGAACAGAGCGTCGATGGCCGTCCTGACCTGCTCCAGCAGGTCGGACGAGTCGACGCCGTTCCTCATCTGCTGCGCATTGAGAATCGGGACGTACTGGGCGGGGTCACGCAGCGCGTAGTCCGAAGGGCGGTCCGGGCCCTCCTCCCAGAACCGGCGGGCGTAGGCGCGCCGTATGGCCTTGTCCGTAGTGACAAAGACGTACCGCGTCGGCACGAGGGCATCGCGCGCCGCGTCGTTCAGGATGAGTGTCTGGGCCACCGCCTCGGCGTCGCGCCGGATGCGTTCGCGAGCGGAGGCCTGCCTGTCGCCGCCGATCGCCTCGCGATGTTCCGCCCGTATCCGTGCCGCCCAGACCTCGACGATGCGGAGGTCGGGGTTCATGACCTCGCGTGTCGCCGCAGGGTGCAACCTCAAAGGTCTCAGCAGATCGCCGTCGACGATCCTGCCGACCTGCCGAGCCTCGTTAACGGCGCTGTCGAACAAGCCGTGGGCCGCTTTCGGGAGCTCTTGGACGAGCCTTCGAACGGGCCCCTCGATGTCGCCGCCCTCGAACGAGACGGAATCGACCAGCCGTTGCAGGTGGATCGCGTCCGCCCCCCCGCGGCCGAGGCGCTGCCCTCCGCCGTCCATCCCCTGCCTATGGACGACGTCCACGACGCGACGCTCGATCCTGTCGATCATGGCCGCCACGTCCTCCGCATGCCCAGGGGTGAGGAGCGCCGGCGTGTCGTACTGACCGGAGAGGCCGCGGGAAAAAAGGAACTCCGCAGTGATCACGGCGGTGGCCGGGAGGTGCGGCTCGTCCCCGCGTTCGCCAAGAGATGCCACGCGCTCGCTCACCTCCGCGGGACTGAGGAAGAGCTTGATGACGTTCGCGTCGAACACATAGAAGATGCGACCTCCGAGGTCGCGCTCGAACAGATAGTCTTGAAGATTGCGCTCGATCGCGACGCGCAGGCGCGCGGCGGAACGGAGGTAGCGGGGCCAGTGGGCCGGGCGTTCGTCGCTCATCGAGATTTCCTTGCCCCGTCAGGGTCCCCCCCGGACCTGCCCGCGTTTCGGTCCCGCGGGATGTATGCGGGAGGGCGCCCCGGTCGCCGCGCCGCCCTAGTCGAGATCCTCCTGCATGAAGGCGGATCTGAACCTTGCGCTCTCGGATCGTCCGGAAACGAGCACGCGGTGAGACTCCGACGTCGCGCGGTAGTAGGCGAGACCCTGCGCCATCAGGGAGCGCTCCGCCGTGGCCCAGGATTCCGGCTCGAAGTCGCAAGCAAGCGCCGGCACATGGTCGCAAACCTCCGTGATCGGCCATGCGTCCGTTGGTGCCGCGACGCCGGCGAGATCGAGAACCTCGGTACGGTGAGCCCCCGGCGTGTGCAGCCGGATACGCAAGTAGGCACCCTTGACGGCCGGCTGGTCCGCCGCCCGGACGAACGAGCCGTCCAGCCATTCGCTGACGCGCGGATCGCCGAACAGCTCCGGATGCTGCTCGATGCCCGCGCAGATCGCCACGAACATGGTGCCGGCGTCGGTGCTCCAGGTCCGGGCCAGGGAACGATCGAGCAGCCCGAGGCCCTTCATGAAGGTGGTTGGGGACAGCGCACGAACTTGATTTGCCCATGCCCGGCAAGCTCCGACGGTCGTCTTGAACGACGTCAACAGCCCTAGCGCGGCAAGGGAGCCGACCGCCTCCAGACCGGCCGGACCGGACGCCGCCAACCTGTCCGGCTCCCGTGGCACGCACACTTCCGTGAACGACCACGCCTCGAGGCACGCGACCCGATTGCGGGCAATGGCGAGGACCGTCGTCGGGAGCCGGGCCAGGTCGACTTCGGCCTGTTCGAGCCGATGAACCTCCTCGTGTCGGAGGGCGGACACGTCGACTTGAACGCGAAGGAGCTTGTGCAGCACCTCGGAGGCGACCACGTCGCCGACTTCCTTGTGGGAGACCACGCGTCTGGCGGCGGCATCAGCCCATTCCGATGCCCATGCGAGGGCCGTGTTCCGCTCGTCAGGGCTCTTGGTCCCACGGGCGAGAACGAGATAGCCCTCGGCCTCGTCCAGCGCTGCAAGCTGCGTCACCACAGGCCGGTCCGAGCCGTGCACGGCCGCATTCAGACGCGTCGAAGCGATCTTCGCCAAACGCTTGGCGTACCGGGCCTCAGCCTCCGCCGTGAGCCGCCACACCCGCAGCGGACGGCCCATCCCGCCTGTCGAAGCGGTTTCCGGAGCGGTGAAACTGCACTTGTTCCGACGCAGCCACGACCGGGCCGCGCTCGGCTCGACCTTCGCGTTGTGGACGAGTTCCGGAAGCGTGAAACGACGCAGCCCGAGGACGCTGCCGACAATCCTCAAGGACGAGTCACCCATTCAAATCCCTACCGAGTCGCAACCCAGACTTAAGACGAACCGACTTTCAATTCAAACGGATAAGAACTCCTTCTCGCACCCGCGGTTTCCCAATCGTCCTGTTCTGCGACTAGGCGGCCCCGAGTTCCGCCCGGAGACGGTCGACGTCGGCATGCTCCAGGTAGGCATCCAGAGCGCGGCACGCACCGATCCGCGAAAGGAACGAGGGAGCGTCGACGCCTTCCCAAATCGCCATGAGCAGGGCGCGTCTGCGCGCCAGATCGAGGTCTTCAAGGTTCAGGCATAGAGCGAGCCGGATCGCCCAGCGCTCGCCTTCCTTGCCACCCCTGACGTCGGAAAGCTTGTCGAAGCACCGCCGTCCGAAAGCCCGAGCTCGAGCCGCAAGTTCCCCCGCACCATCCGAGCCGACCGCTCCGAGCCGACACCGCTCCTCGCGCTGACCGTGCGCGCTGGCCCGGAACCGGTCGGACAGGCCCGCGATACCGTGCATCGACGCGATGGGAGCATCGCCGCGGCCGTCCAGGGCATGCATCAGGATACGGAAGGCGGCCGAGTCCACGAGACCTTCGGCGAAGGCGCACTGCGAGCCTTGCGGCTTGCGGGCCGAAGCGCGTCGCGCCGCTTGGACGGCGTGGACGATCACCTCGTGGAACAACAGGTAGGCCAACCTGTGATATGCCTCCGGGTCTTGCAGACCGCGTGGGATATCGACGACGACCTCCGCGTACCGGGCGGGGAGTCCGTCGCGCGGCGGGAACATGGTCCGCGCATCGATGGCGCTGCCGTCGCACGCCGTCGTGGTGAACGCCACGTAGGTAGACGGTAGGCCGCTGAACGCGGGTAGGTCCGGCACGTACGCTTGGTATGCGTCCTGAGCCGCGGTCATCGCGAGTGCGAAGATGTCCGTGAACGGACTCCAGCACTCCGGCTGCTTGCGCATGGTCGCGTTATCGAGCTCGCTGCCGTTGCAGAGATGGCCGTTCGCGCGACCGCAGCGGATGCAGTCGATCCGGGCGAGGTCCGTATCGAAACGGGCCAGAATCCCGGGTACGGTCGCCTCGCGCGAGCCCACGACCGGCCCGCGCTCGCCTGCCAAGCCGTGGCCGACCACCGCCCGACCGAGCGCCCCGCGCACGGCGTCGAGATGGTGCTCCAACGTCGTGTTATGATCCCTGCAGGATGCTCTGCTGACCGCCGCCGCCGCGGCTTCGGTCCGCATGTCGTGCAGGACGTCGTGATCGGTCGGGGCGTGAGGGACCAACGTCGCGTCAAAGCTCCGCGCGATCAAGGTGCCCGCGACGATGGACTTGCGGTCCCGAAGGACCGGATGTGGGACTTCCGCCGCGGCGGATAGCAGCCGCAGCCTACTTGTGCTCATCCTCGATCTGCTCGACGCCGCCCAGGCGCGGACGCAGGCGCGGCCAGATCAGTTCGTTCCAAAGCGCCGCGAGCGCCTTCTCGCCCAGCCCCCCAACCACGCGAGCGGCCGCCCCGATCAGAATGAGCTCGACGGCGCCGATACCCTCAGCCCCCTGCTCCGCCTCGAACGGGCTCTCCTCGCCGACGGCGTCGACGTCGGCACCGAGGGCTGCCGCACGACGCCGCAAACCCTCGTCCTCACGAATCGTCGTCCAAACCTCGTCCAGATCGAGCTGCACGTTCTCGGGCGTCTTACCCGGCGCCCGAAACCTATAGCTTTCCATGCCTGCCCACCATTCAGCGAGAGAGGCTCGTCGGCGAATCCGGGGGCCCGAAGGCAACCTACAGATGGCCGCGCACGGAGTCACGCTTCTGCCGAGCAGGCCAACGCAGTGACCTAGAACCACTCGAGGACCACGCCGCGCCGCCCTACGCCCCTGCGGGACATTGTCCGTATCCGGCTGTCCTGTTCGACGTCGCCGCAATTGAGGCGATATAGCGGAACGTTACCCGGGAGCTCGGCACGCCCCGACTTGCCGATACAAGTTCGGAACGGATCGGCGCGCTCGTCGCACAAGGAACGAAGGGCTCGCCGAGACGCCGGCATCTCGGTCAAAGGAATCTCTTACCTCTCATGGATACCGTGGCATCGAGGAAGATCGAATCCATGGCCGCTCCCTGGTTGCACCCAACTTCGAAGACCTACTACTACCGCCGCCGCGTCCCGAAGGATCTGGCGGAACTCGTCGGCCATGAGCTTGAGAAACATTCTCTCAAAACGAAGGATTCGATCGAGGCGAAACGTCGATTCGATCAACACGATCTGAAAATTCAGGGCAGATGGAAAAGTCTGCGCGAAGGTTACCGGAAGCTCGGTTGGCAGGAAATCGCAGCGATAGGAGGCGACATGTATCATCTATACATGGAGCGCTTTCGCAATGGTGGGTTTTCTATGTTCTACCATGAATTTATCATCGATTATTGCCATTATGCCATCAAGGGGTTCCGCTCTGATGAGGAGAAGAAGCTCTTCGACGACTCGGTGGGCGTCGACATCGATGCCCTCCTGACGGACAGGGGCATCCTGGTCGACGCGCCGACCCGTAGGTCGATCGACTATCATGCAGCGGAGGCGGTCGCTCAGGCATGCGCCCAACCATATCGATGGTTGCGCGGCGATCATCGCGAGGATCCGAACAAGGATCGGTTTCCGAAGCGAGTCGCTCTGACGCAGCGCGTCAAAGCTCTCGAAACCTTTCTCGCCTATGCGGCGGCCGCGGAACTGTCGCCTGCGACCAGAAAACGGTGGATGCCCGTCTTCGTGCAGCTGGTGGACTTCATGGGTCACGACGATCTCGCCATCATCGACGGAGACAAGATCGTCGAATGGCTCGATCACCTGCTCGAAGGCGATCGAAAGGCGATCACCGTGAGAGACGTGTATCTCGCTGCCATGAAGGCGATCTATGGCTGGCTGGTCTCGCGGCGCAAACTCAAGTCGAACCCGACCACCGGCCTTACGGTCAAGGTGCCGCGCGCCGAGAAGCTGGAGATTGTCCGTCGTCAGATGATTTGGGACATTCAGCGGTGTTCAGGAGCGGAGGCTCTGGTTCATCTGGGGTAAGAGGTTAGGCAGCCTGCGCGTGGTGGCGCAAGCGGCGATCCATCAGGGTCTGGCGCTTGATGCGTTCCCGCTCGGCCAGGATCCCTTCGCCGCGTCCGAAGTAGACGTCGGCGGGCGTGAGGTTGCTCAGGCTCTCATGGGCTCGGGCATGGTTGTAGTGTTCGACGAAGTCGGCAACCTGCGTCTCCAACTCGCCGGGCAAGTACGCGTGTTCGAGCAGGATGCGGTTCTTGAGTGTCTGATGCCAACGCTCGATCTTGCCCTGCGTTTGCGGATGGCATGGCGCACCGCGGATGTGGGTCATGCCCCGAATGCCGAGCCAGTCAGCCAGGTCGCTGGCGACGTAGCTTGGACCGTTGTCGGAGAGCAGGCGTGGCCGCGGCATCACCCGCGCCTGATCGAGCCCAGCCGCACCCAGCGCCAGGTCGAGCGTGGCGGTGACGTCGCTGGCCTGCATCGTCGTGCACAGCTTCCAGGCGACGATGTAGCGTGAGAAGTCGTCCAGGACCGTCGACAGGTAGTACCAGCCCCAGCCAACGACCTTCAAGTAGGTGAAGTCCGTCTGCCAAAGCTGGTTGGGCGCGGTGGTTTTATCGCGGAACTCGTCGGCGGCCTTGATGACGATATAGGCCGGGCTGGTGATCAGGTTCTGAGACTTGAGCAACCGGTAGACGGTCGCTTCCGAGACGAAGTAGCGCCGCTCGTCGGTGAAGCGCACCGCCAGCTCACGCGGACTGAGTTCAGGCTGCTCCAGAGCCAAGGCAACGATCTGCTCGCGGATCTCTGCAGGTAGACGGTTCCAGACCCGGCTCGGCTGCGAAGGATGGTCATTCAACGCCTCGGGGCCGCCGCGCTGGTAGGCGTCGTACCAGCGGTAGAACGTCGAGCGCGTGATGCCGAGCTTGTCCAGGGTGGCACGCACCGGCAGGTGGGATTGCTCGACCAGCCGGATGATCTCCAGCTTCTCGGGGGCCGGGTACCTCATGCCTCGTCGCCCCCAGCCCCGCTCATGCTTTTTTTAAGCAAACGGTTCTCCAGGACGAGATCAGCTACGACCTCCTTCAGCGCCCCCGCTTCGCGACGGAGATCCCGCACCTCATCCGTGGTGGCCGCACGAGACGTGTCACCGGACAGGCGCTTCTTGCCAGCCTCCAGGAACTCCTTGGACCAGCCGTAGTACATCGAGGCGGCAATCCCCTCACGTCGGCACAACTCCGCGATGCTGTCCTCGCCACGCAAGCCTTCCAGCACCACACGGATCTTCTCCTCGGACGAGAACTGCCGACGTGTGGCCCGACGGATGTCCTTGATCACCGCTTCTGCCGGCTTCTTGGCCGGTCCGGATGTCTGCTTCATCTTCGCTCCTCAGGGGCTACGATGAACCAGCCATCCTCCGTTCGTGAAGACCCTCATTCTGTCCCACAGGTGCTGACGTCGGACAGGCCTTGAGGTTTGACTGCGCCGACGAGTACGTCTCGGTCCGCTAGGCAAGGGGGCATTGGCATGCATTTCACCCAGAGCGAGCTTGAGGCCATCGCGAACGCCCTCGGCGACACCGCCGATGGGCTGACCGGCGGAGAAATAGGGCACCTCCTGCGTAGCTGTGGCATCCCGGATCCCTCTCCGAGCCTCAACAAGCGGCACCGAACATATGACGCATTCGTGGGAAGCCAGAACGCGCGGCAGGACCGAACCGCGATCCTGGCCTTCATCCGGAAGGCGATGAAGCCCGAGAGGTACCTACGGGATCCCGGACGGCAAGAGCCGCTTCGGGCAAAGCTCAACGCAGCACTTTCCTTTGCCGCGCTAGCCGTCGACGAGAGCGGATGCTTGGTCGCGTCGACTAAGGCCACCACGGTTTCGGAAGCACGGCGGCGTGCCGGCGAGCTAAGATCCGACCTTCAGTCGCGCGGAACGCATCCGGATGTGCTGAGCTTCTGTCGCGAGGAGCTGCTGGCGGAGAATTACTTCCATGCCGTGCTTGAGGCGGTGAAGAGCGTCGGAGCCAAGCTCAGGGCAAGCACCGGCTTGACCGACGACGGCAACTCACTTGTGGAGCGGGCCCTCGGCGGCCCCACTCCGATGCTGGCCATCAACGACCTGGCGTCGGATAGCGAGTGGTCCGAGCAGAAGGGCTTCGCGAACCTCGTGAAGGGCGTCTTCGGAATGTTCAGGAATCCGACCGCCCATGCGCCCCGGATCCATTGGGCGATGGCCAAGGCCGATGCCGAGGATCTCCTTACCCTCGTCTCCCTCATCCATCGAAGGCTGGATGGCGCTCGGATGCCACCGCGTCCCTGAAACGCCCCTGAAGACAAGACGCGTATCAACATTCCCGGACCTTGCTACCCGCCGAGGCAATCAGACGCCTGCTGGCGAAGAAGCCGTAGGTCAAGGGCTTAGCCGTCCCAAGTATGCCCGCTGGTTCGCCGGGCATGGAGGTCGAGGGCGCGGAGCCCGCCACTTGCGACGTCGTCCTGCTCGACCCGGGTTGCATCGCCGCTCGCCGGGGGAAGCATGCTACACCTCTCGAAGGCGCGGCATGGCCGGCCGACTTCGGCGGCGAACCCGGCCGGCGAACGGCGTCGGCCGCGGAGCCGCGGGCCGCTTCCTGCGCCGGCCTGCTTACGAGCGGCGATCAGGACCAGCTCAGAGCAACCGGTGTTCGGAAGTGCGGCGGACGTCCGCGACGCGGGCCTCGATTTCAGCCCAAGTCATATGCCGGCATGCGCCGTATCGCGTCGAAGAGACATTCCATAGGAAACCTACCGTACCGCTCGCCTTCGGTCCGTGTCGCGTGACCCTGGATCGCATCGAGGATCGGAGAATCGATTCCGGCACGGCGTCCTACCGTCTTGAAGCGATGCCGCCAGCCGTGATTGGGATCGACGCCCGGATCGTCGATGCCGAGGGACCGTACCCACGACGCGAGGCGCTCGCCGACCTTCTTGTAGATCGGATGCGCATCCGAGCCGCCGAGGCCCCGTTCGGGATCGTAGAAGAGCGGCCCGCTCCCGCGACTGCGGACGAATTCCGGAAACCCCTGGGCGACCAGGTGTAGGTGCAGCGGAACGTCGCGCCAGCGCCCGGTCTTCACGCGTCCGGCGTCCGGCGTGACCCGGATGATCCAAATGCCTTTCTCCAGGCGCACATCCTGCCCGCGCAACTGGGTCATCTCGTTCACGCGGGCTCCTCCGTAGGCGCAAAGCCATGGAATCCACCGACGGGCGGCGGCTTTTTCGCGGGATAGGCGGGAGCCGTGCGGTCCGAGAGCCGCCCGCAGGATCGTCTCGGCTTCGGCGTCGGTGAACTCCCGATCCCGCGTTCGGGGTTTGTCGGGGACCAGGACGACGACGCCTCCGGCGGGGTTAGCGTTCAGGTGTCCGTTTGCGACCGCCCAGTTCATAAGGGCCTTCACTGCCGCGATGTAGGCATCGCGCACGGTGCGCGGGTCCCGGCCCGAAGCCAGGAGAGCGGACTTCCACGCGATGAGATCGCGGCGCGTGATCTTGGCGAGGTCGTCCGTCTCCATGACGCCCTCGAGGGCGACCAGCACGCCGGTCCAGCGCTTGATCGTCGAAGGAGCGAGATCGGCTTCCGCGGCGTAGGCCTCGAAAACGGGACGCCAGGGCACGGCGAGGTGCCGCGGATCCGCTCCCTCGAGGACGGGCGCCGTGCCGTCGGCGGGTCTGGATCGAAAGGGGACGGGCCGTCCGGGCCATCCCACGAAGGAACGGGCACCAGGCGCTTCGGCACCGGTAGGCCGGGGCTCCGGTGGAACCGCCTCCGGGTTCGCATCCAGTGCCGCCTCGCCGGAACGAAGTCGGAACCAACGCGCCTCGACCTCGGCCGCCTTCTCGAGATAGCGCATCCGGGCCAGCGCCGGCTCCTTCGTTCCGAGGGTCTTGCGCTCCTCGTTCCTTCCAAGAAGGAGCCGCAGTTCCTTCGGCACGCGACGCCGGAACCAGTACATGCCGGTCTTCGGGTGACGCCACGGTCGAGCCATCGCAAGGACCATCGTGTGTACCACCTATGTGTACCACCACGACGCCAAAACGGTCCCCGTCAGGAGTGATTTATCTGCAATACCAATAGGTTAGGTTTTGAGTGGCGGAGAGGGGGGGATTCGAACCCCCGATGGGCTTGCACCCATGCCGCATTTCGAGTGCGGTACAATCAACCGCTCTGCCACCTCTCCGCGAGGTGCCTCGTCGAGACCGGCGGTGCCTAGCATGAAGCACCGCCGGATCACAAGCCGGAATGCGATCTTTCGATCGTCGTCGTCGGCGAAGGTCGCCGTGCGCCTCAGGCTTTCGCGGCGAGCGCCGCCGCGACGACCTGGGCGAAGGCGACCGGGTCGCGCGGGGTGTCGCCGTCCTGGATGCGGGCGAGGTCGAGGAGGGTGCCGGCGGCCGGGGCGACGGCGTCCTCCGGGCCTTCGGCCAGCGCGCGGATCAGCGGGTGGCGCGGGTTGATCTCCAGGATCGGCTTGCCGCCGCCGGCGGCGCGGCCCGCCCGGCGCAGCAGGCGCTGCATCTGGAGGTCGGGGCCGCTGCCGCCGGCGGCCAGCACCACGGCGCTGTCGACGAGGCGGTCGGTGGCGCGCACGTCCGAAACGTCCTCGGACAAGGCCGCCTTGATCTTCGCGACGAGGCCCTCGATCCCGGCCGGGGGCTCGCCCGCGTCGCCGTCGCCGGCGAACTTCGAGAGGTCGAGGGCGCCCTGCGTCACCGAGCGCAGCGGCTTCTCCTCGAAGCGCGCGAGCTGCTCGGGCCAGAACGCGTCGACGTGGTCGGAAAGCAGCAGCACCTCGAGCCCGCGGGCGCGGAAGCCTTCGAGCTGGGGCGAGCGCGCGAGGGCGTCGGCGTCGTCGGCGACGAGGTAGTAGATCGCCTCCTGGCCATCCTTCATCCGCGCGACGTAGTCGGCGAGCCCGGTCCAGCCCTCGACCGCGGAGGACTTGAAGCGCAGCAGCGGCGCGATCTCGGCCCGGCGCTCGTGGTCCTCGTAGATGCCCTCCTTCACCACCGGACCGAAATTCTCCCAAAAGGCCTGGTAGCCCTCGGCGTCCTTGGCCCGGCTCGTCAGCTCGGAGAGCACCCGGCCGGTGACGGCGCGGCGGATCTTGGCCAGCGCCGGCGTGGTCTGCAGCATCTCGCGCGAGACGTTGAGCGGCAGGTCCTCGGTGTCGACCACGCCCTGCACGAAGCGCAGCCAGGACGGCAGCAGCTTGGCGTCGTCGGTGATGAACATGCGCCGGACATGCAGGCGAACCTTGCTCTCGCGCTCGCCCTCGACCGCCTGGAACGGCTTCATCCCGGGCACGAACAGCAGCGCCGAGAACTCGAGCGCGCCCTCGGCGCGCCAGTGCAGCGTCGCCCACGGCTTGTCGAAGTTCATCCCGACCGAGCGGTAGAACTCCTCGTACTGCTCCGGCGTGATCTCGGATTTCGGCTTGCGCCAGAGCGCGGTGCCCTGGTTGGCCGATTCCTCCTTGCCGTCCTCGACGATGGCGATCGGCACGGTGATGAAGTCGGCCCATTTGCGCACGAGATGGTCGAGCCGGTAGCTCTCCAGGTACTCGTCGGCGTCCTCCTTCAGGTGCATCACGATCGTGGTGCCGGGTTCCTCGCGGGTCGCCGGCTCGAGCGTGTAGCTGCCCTGGCCCTCCGAGGCCCAGGTCCAGGCCTCGTCGGTGCCCGCGCGGCGCGAGGTGACGGTGACCCGGTCGGCGACCATGAAGGCCGAGTAGAAGCCGACGCCGAACTGGCCGATCAGGCTCGGCTTCTCGTCGGGCTTGGCCTCCGCCAGCGTCTGCGAGAAGGCCCGCGTGCCCGAGCGTGCGATGGTGCCGAGGTTGGAGGCGAGGTCCTCCTTGCTCATGCCAATGCCGGCATCCGAGACCGTCAGCGTGCGCGCCGGCTTGTCGGGGGTGATCCGCACCTTCGCGTCGGCGGGCAGCGCGCTCGCCGCCGAGGTCAGCGCCTCGAACCGGCGGCGATCCATCGCGTCGGCGGCGTTGGCCACCAGCTCCCGCAGGAAGATCTCGCGGTCGGAATAGAGGGCGTGGACCACGAGATCCAGCAGCCGCCCGACTTCGGCACCGAATTCGTGCCGCTCCACCGTCTCGCTCACGTTCGTCGCTCCACTTCACAAGGCGCCGCCGGACGAAGTGGACGTCGGTTCGTCGTCGGGCAGCGCATCAGGACAGGTCCGCGCGGCGCCATATCCCGCAGGACCCGGGGCGCGGATGCGGTGGCGATATGCCGTCGCGGCCCCGCGAATTCAATGCTGTCGGCCCCCCGCGAGCCGCGCGGGCGGCGCACGATTTTTGCGTATCCTGCGCCGATCCGGCCTATCGATGCCGCACGGTCCGCGGGCCACGCCGTCCGGGGACGATTCGGGACCGACCACCACGCCATGAGCGGGCGCCAGCACATCATCCCGATCCGCCGGGACTACAACCGCCTCGTCGCCGACGAGACGCTGGAGGATTACGCGCTGCGCTTCACCGCCAAGAAGGCGCGGCGCTGGTCCGCGTTCCAGGTGGCGCAGACGGCGCTCGGCTCGCTCTCGTTCCTGGCGCTGGAGGCGATCGGCGGCACGCTGGTCCTGGCCACCGGCTTCCCCAACACGCTGGCCGCCGTCCTCGTCGTCGGCGTGCTGATCTTCGCCACCGCCGCGCCGATCACGATCTACGCCGCCCGCTACGGCGTCGACATGGACCTGCTCACCCGCGGGGCCGGCTTCGGCTATCTCGGCTCGACCGTGACCTCGCTGATCTATGCGAGCTTCACGTTCCTGTTCTTCGCCATCGAAGCCGCGATCATGGCCTTGGCGCTGCAGCTCTGCTTCGGCCTGCCGCTGTGGATCGGCTATCTCGCCTGCGCCGCGATCGTGATCCCGCTCGTCGTCTACGGCATCCGCCTGATCAGCCGGTTCCAGATCGGGACCCAACCCTTGTGGATCGGCCTCAACCTGCTGCCGCTGGCCTGCATCGCCTGGAAGGGCGACGCGCCGCTCGCGGCGATGCTCGCCTTCCCCGGCCTCGCCCCGGGCGCGGGCACCGGACTCGACGCGGCCCGCTTCGGCCTCGCCGTCGGCGTGCTGCTGGCGCTGCTGGCGCAGGTCGGCGAGCAGGTCGACTTCCTGCGCTTCGTGCCGGAGGCGAAGGGGCGGCAGGCGGGGCGGATCGACCGGCGCTGGTGGGCGGCGGTGCTGGCGGCCGGCGCCGGCTGGATCGTGCCGGGGATGCTCAAGATCCTGCTCGGCGCCTTCCTCGCGGTGCTGGCGATGGCGCACGGCGTCGCGCCGGAGAACGCCGCCGAGCCCACGCGGATGTACGCGGTCGCCTTCGGCTACGTCACGCCCTCGCGGGAGGCCGCGCTGCTCCTGATGACCGGCTTCGTCGTGGTCTCGCAGCTCAAGATCAACCTGACCAACGCCTATGCCGGCTCGATCGCGTGGTCGAACTTCTTCTCGCGGCTCACCCACAGCCATCCCGGCCGCGTCGTGTGGCTGGTGTTCAACGTCGCCATCGCGCTGCTCTTGATGGAGCTCGGCATCGACAAGACCATCGCCAGCACGCTGCCGCTCTACGCGGTCGTGGTCTCGGCCTGGGTCGGGGCGCTGGCGTCGGATCTCGCGGTCAACAAGCCGCTCGGCCTGTCGCCGCCCGGCATCGAGTTCAAGCGCGCGCACCTCTACGCCGTCAACCCGGTGGGCACCGGGGCGATGACGCTGGCGCTGCTCGCCGGCTACCTCGCCCATGCCGGCCTGCTCGGGCACGCCCTGCAACCGTTCGCGCCGCTGCTGGCGCTCGGCGTCGCGTTCGCGGCGGCGCCGCTGATCGCCTGGGGGACGGGCGGGCGCTACTACCTCGCCCGGACGCCGAAGGCCGACTGGGGGGACTCCGAGATCGTCTGCCGGGTCTGCGAGCTGCCGTTCGAGGGCGAGGACATGGCCCATTGCCCGGCCTATGACGGGCCGATCTGCTCGCTGTGCTGCTCGCTCGACGCCCGCTGCGGAGACCTGTGCAAGCCGCACGGCAAGCTGGAGGCGCAGGCGCAAGGCGCGCTCGGCCGGATCGTGCCGGCACGCACCGCGGCCTGGATCGGCGCGCCGCTCGGGCGCTACCTCGCCCTGATGCTGACGCTGGTCGCCGTGGTCGGCCTGATCCTCGGCATCGTCCATGCCGGGGCGACGCTGGAGCATCCCGAGCACCGCGCGGCGTTGCGGGCGGCGCTGACCAGCGTGTTCTTCATCCTGATCGTCATCCTCGGCGTCGTCGCCTGGCTGTTCGTGCTGGCCCACGAGAGCCGCCGCGTCGCGCAGGCCGAGACCCGGCGCCAGACCGCGCTGCTCGAGGCCGAGATCGAGGCGCACAAGGTCACCGACGCCAAGCTCCAGGCGGCCAAGGAGACGGCGGAAGCCGCCAACCTCGCCAAGAGCCGCTACGTCGTCGGCATCAGCCACGAGCTGCGCACGCCGCTCAGCGCGGTGCTCGGCTACGCGCAGCTGCTCGAAGGCGACGTCGCGATCCCGCCCGCGCGCCAGAACGGCATCCGGGTGATCCGGCGCAGCGCGCAGCACCTTTCGGGCCTGATCGACGGCCTCCTCGACATCTCGCGGATGGAGGCGGGCCGCCTGCAGATCCACCGCGACGAGATCCGCATCGCCGACGTGCTCGACCAGATCGTCGACATGGTGCGGCTGCAGGCGCAGGCCGCGGGCCTCGACTTCCGCTTCACCCGGCCCGAGATCCTGCCCGCGGTGGTCGCCACCGACGAGAAGCGCCTGCGGCAGGTGCTGCTCAACCTGCTCTCGAACGCGATCAAGTTCACGCAGAGCGGCCACGTCGCGCTCGACCTCAGCTACCGCAGCCAGGTGGCGGTGTTCACGATCCGCGACACCGGGCCCGGCATCCCCGAGGCCGACCTCGAGCGGATCTTCGAGCCGTTCGAGCGCGGCGCGACGCCGGCCGCCGCCGGCACGCCGGGGACCGGGCTCGGGCTCACCATCGCCAACCTGCTGGCGCAGGTGATGGGCGGCGAGATCTCGGTGACGAGCGAGCTCGGCCGCGGCACCGCCTTCCGCTTCCGCCTGATGCTGGCCTCGGTCTCGCGCCCCGCGCCGACGCCGCTTCCGCTGGCCGTCCCGGCCCGGGCCTACGGCGGCGCCCGGCGGACGGTGCTGGTCGCCGACGACGATGCCGGCCACCGCGCGCTGATGCGCGAGATCCTCGAGCCGGAGGGCCTCGTCGTGATCGAGGCCGCCGACGGGGCGGCATGCCTCGCCGCGGCGCAGGCGGATCGGCCCGACCTGCTGCTCCTCGACATCGCGATGCCGGGGCTCTCGGGCTGGGCGGTCGCCAAGCGGCTGCGCGAGACCGGGTTTTCCGGGCGGATCGCGATGATGTCGGCCAACGTCCACGAGATCAGCCCGATCCGCGGCGACGACGCCCCGCACGACGCGATCATCGCGAAGCCCTTCGACCTGCGCGACTTCCTCGAGCGGATCACGCAGCTGCTCGGCCTGGAATGGTCGGGCACGCAGGAACCCGAGCCCGAGCCGCCGCCGGCCCCGGGCACGCCGCCGCCGGAGGCGCCCGCCGGGCCGTCGCCGGAGCAGGTCGGCGACCTGCTGCGCCTCGGCCGGATCGGCCACATCCGCGGCATCGAGGCCAAGCTCGCCGAGATGGCGCAGGATGCGCGCGTGCCGGGCGCCTTCGTGGCGGAGATGCGCGGCCTCGTGGCGGATTTCGACATGCGGCGCTACCTGCGCATCCTCCAGGAGATGTCCGAGCAGGCCGTGGAGCGGACGGTGGATCGGGAAGGCCTCGCCTCGGATGCCTGAGCCGCAGCGCGACATCGTCCTCGTCGTCGACGATTCTCCCGACACCCTCAGCTTCCTCACCGAGGCGATCGAGCGCTCCGGGGCCACCGTGCTCGTGGCGGTGGCGGGCGACCTCGCCCTGGCGCTGGTCGACGAGATCACCCCCGACGTGATCCTGCTCGACGCGATGATGCCGGGCATGGACGGGTTCGAGACCTGCCGCCGCCTCAAGGCGAAGCCGCAGGTCGCGCACGTGCCGGTGATCTTCATGACCGGGCTCACCGAGACCGAGCACATCGTGAAGGGGCTGGGCGCCGGCGGCGTCGACTACGTGACCAAGCCGATCGCGCCGGACGAGATCCTCGCCCGCATCCGCGTCCACCTGGCGAGCGCCCGCGCCGCCCAGAGCGCGCGTGCGGCCCTCGACACCGCGGGCCGCACGCTGTTCGCCGTGGACGCGGCCGCCGCGGTGGCCTGGTGCACGCCGCAGGCCGCGCGCCTGCTCGCCGACCTCGCGGCCGATCCCGGCGCGTCGCTCGCCCTGCCGGCGACGAGCCGCGCCTGGCTGCGCGACGCCCTGGACGGCGGCGCGGCGGCGCCCTTGAGCCTGCGCGACCGCGAGGGCCGCGCCCACGTCCTCAGCTTCATCGGCCGGACCGGCGACGAGATCCTGCTGCGCCTCTCGCGGGACGACACCGCCGCGGGCCTGGACCGCCTGCGCGATCGGCTTCGCGTCACCGGCCGCGAGGCGGAGGTGCTGCTCTGGCTCTCGCGCGGCAAGTCGAGCCGCGACATCGGCGAGATCCTGGGGCTGAGCCCGCGCACGGTGACGAAGCACCTGGAGGGCATCTACGCCAAGCTCGGCGTCGAGAACCGCACCGCCGCCTCGGTGATCGCGGCGCGGCACCTGCAGGATCTGGGGTGAGCGACGCGGCGGCGACGTGAGACATTCGACGCAGCATCACCGCTTCGAGGCGGCCGCCCGTCCCCGAACGCAAAGGAACAAGGCCACCTCCGTGAGCGCCCGCGCCTGCGCCGCGGGATCGGGTCGGCCGTGCCGCGGGCGCGCCGCGTCGCGGGGCCGCCTCACCGCTGCCGCCGGCGGGATGTGGACGAACAGCACCGGGCAGGGCTCGGCCAGGGCGCGGAAGTAGCTGGCGTTGCAGAGGTAGCGCCCGGCATCGCGCGAGCGCCCCGCCGCCAGCCCGTGCCGGCGCAGGATCGCCAGGGCCTGGGGCGCGACGAAGGCACGGCGGGCCGGCGGTCCGTCCGGATCGAGGGTGAGGTGGGCGGACGGGCGCCCCGACGCATCGGGGTAGAACCGGCTCGCCCGGTTGCAGGCCCGCGCCTCCACGCGGATGCGCTTGGCCCGGGAGGCGACGCCGAGCATCAGCACCGCCGCGGGCGCCTGCGCCAGCGTCGGCACGAGCTGCGTGCCGATCGCGTCGTAGGTGGTGTCCAGCACCCGCACCCGCAGGGCGCGACCGAGGGCCGACCTGAGGCGGCTCGACCTTTCGAGGCGGCGCGCCAGCGCCGCGCTCGGGTTGCGCGGCATGCCGGGAAACGGGCCGAACCCGGTGATCAGAAGAACCGGCGATCCGCTGGAAGCCGCCAGGCTCAAAGCCCGATCAGCTCGGCGATGGCGGCCGCGCCCGCGGCCGGCGAGGCTTCGCCCTGCGCGACGCGGCCTTCCGCCTCCGCCGTCTGCTTGCGCACCTCCGGCGTGCCGACGAGGCGCTGGTGCAGGCGCTCGTGGACGAGCGCCCACATCCACTTCACGTCCTGCTCGCGGCGCTTCCTCGCGATCTCGCCGGTGGCGGTGAGCTTCTGGCGGTGGTCGACGACGCGGTCCCACATCGCGTCGAGGCGCAGGTTGTGGAAGCCCGAGATGGTGACCACCGGCGGCGTCCAGGTGGCGGAGGCCGGCGTCAGGATGTGGAGCGCCGCGCGGTACTCGCCGGCCGCGGCGTTGGCGCGCCGCTCCGCCTCGCCGTCGTCGGCCTTGTTGACCGCGATCATGTCGGCGAGCTCGAGGATGCCCTTCTTGATGCCCTGCAGCTCGTCGCCGGCACCCGGCAGCATCAGCACCAGGAAGAAGTCGGTCAGGTCCGCCACAGCCGTCTCGGACTGGCCGACGCCCACCGTCTCGACCAGGATCACGTCGAACCCGGCCGCCTCGCACAGCAGCATGGTCTCGCGGGTCTTGGCCGCGACGCCGCCGAGCGTACCCGACGAGGGCGACGGACGGATGAAGGCGTTGGCATCGAGGGCGAGGCGGGCCATCCGGGTCTTGTCGCCGAGGATCGAGCCGCCGGTGCGCGTCGAGGACGGGTCGACCGCCAGCACCGCCACCTTGTGGCCGGCGGCCGTCAGGTTGGCGCCGAGCGCGTCGATCGTCGTCGACTTGCCGACCCCGGGCACCCCGGTGATGCCGACGCGGATCGCCTGCCCGGTCTGCGGCAGAACCGCGTCGATCAGGTCCCGCGCCAGCGCCCGGTGATCGGCCCGCTTCGACTCGGCAAGGGTGATGGCGCGGGCGAGCGCGGCCCGGTCGCCGGCGAGCAGCCGCGTGCGGAGCGCATCGATGTCGAGGGAAGGAGGCGTCATCCGCCCTTCATGCCGGGGCGGGCGGCGTTCGTCGAGGGGCACGGACCGGGTCGGCCCGCGCCGATCGCGATCCCGGCATCAGCGCCGCCGGTGCCGGACAGGACGGAGGCGGCGGTGGCCAGGCCGATCGCGCGACGCGCCGGTGACGATCTGGCGATCGAAAGGGTTTCGCGCTGTGAACACGGCGGGTCCTTTTCCGATCGTGAGGCATCCCCCTGCCCTTCCGACCGCCGTATGCCGCCGCCGTTCAGGAGGAGGCTCCCGGCCGCCGCGCCGGATGCCCGCAATCCACCGGACGAACGGTCACGCTTACGCCCTGCCATGGTCATGATCCTGCGGCACAGGCTAGGTCTCGGAGCCGGACACATCGCCGTCTCCCCTCGTGCCGGACAGACCCGAGATCATGCTGCGCCAGCCTCCGACCCGCCGCGCCTTCGTCCGCCTCGGTGCCCTCGGGGGGGCCGCCGTGCTGGCGCCGTCCCTCGGGGGCTGCGTCACGGACAGCCTCTCGACCGGGACGGTCGCGCTGCCCGAGAGGCAGTCGGCCCTCGACGTGATGCCGGTCCTGCTCGTCGCCACCACGCGCAAGCCCGTCGGCAGCCCGCCCAAGCCCCCCTACTTCAACGCCGAGCGCGGACGCGGCCTGAGCTTCGCCGAGGTGCGGCTGTCCCCGCCCGACCGGTCGCTGCTCGGCAAGGTCTCGTCGGTGATCTCCGGCGACTGGACCATCGGCGCGGTGCCGAAGGTCGAGACCGGCCCCGGCGCGGCCAACGCCTTCGCGGAGGCCGCCCTCGGCCGCGACGTGCTGATCTACGTCCACGGCTACCGCGAATCGTTCGAGTCGGCCGCCGTCAGCGCGGCCCGGCTCTCGGACGGCATCCGCTTCCGCGGCGTCTCCGGCCTGTTCACCTGGCCGTCGGCCGCCGCGACCTTCGATTACGGCTACGACCGCGAGAGCGCGCTGTGGTCGCGCGACGCGTTCGAGGACCTGCTGAAGGCCCTCGCGGCGACCCAGAGCGCGGGCAGGATCAACATCGTCGCCCACTCGATGGGCACGCTGCTGACGCTGGAGACCCTGCGGATGCTGCGCGCCGAGGCCGGCGACGCGGCGATGAATCGGATCGGTGCCGTGGTGCTCGCCGCCCCCGACATCGACATCGACCTGTTCACGGGCAGCGTCGCCAAGCTCGGCGCGGACGTGCACAAGATCACGGTGATCTCGTCGACCAACGACCGCGCGCTCGAGCTCTCCGGCGCCATCGCCGGCGGCGTCGTGCGCGCCGGCGCCGCCGACCGCGACCGCCTGGAGGCGCTGGGCGTGCGCGTCGCCGACGCCTCGGATTACGGCGGCGGCCTGATCAACCACGACCTGTTCCTCTCGAACCCCGAGGTGCAGGGCGTGGTCAAGCGCGCGATCTCGCGCGGCGGCAGCGGGGCCTGAGCCCGGATCGTGATCCGGCCCCCGCGACCGCGGGGCGGCGGGCGTCCGCCGGGCCTCATGGGTCCCGACCCATACGACCAAGAATGAACGCTCCTCACCCCATCCGGGTCGTCATGGTCTGCGGCGGCAGCGGCTCCTCCGGCTCCTCGGCGGCCTCCGCGTCGAGGTGGTCGATCACCGCGACGGCGTCGGCCCAGACCCGGAAGCCGACCAGCGGGTTCGGGCCGAAGGTGTGGGTCAGCGGCACGTCGGCGGCGTCGCGCCCGTAGGCGACCATCACCCGGCCGATGCGCGGCGCATTGTTGCGCGGGTCGAACACGTGCCAGCGCCCGCCGAGATAGACCTCCATCCAGGCGCAGAAATCGCCGGCCGGGTGCGGCTCGGGCTCGCCGATGAAGCTGATGTAGCCGGTGCAGTAACGGGTCGGCAGGTTCAGCGCCCGGCAGAACGCCACCGCGAGATGGGTGAAGTCGCGGCAGACCCCGCGCCCGCCCTGGTAGGCGTCGAGCGCGGTGCGGTCGCGGTGGGCGAACTCGTAGCCGAAGGCGAGGTGGGCGTGGACGAAGTCGCACACCGCCTGCACCCGGGCCCAGCCGGGCGGCACGTCGCCGAACAGCCGCCAGGCCTCCTCGGCGAGCAGATCGGATTCGCAGTAGCGGCTCGGCAGCAGGAACAGCAGGGTCTCGGCCGGCAGGTCCTCGACGCGGTGCTGCTCGGCGTCCCGCTCGGCGGGATCGGGCAACCCGTCGTCGGCGACGACCCCGTCGGTGCCGATGGTGAACGCGCCGGCCGGCGCGATCAGGCGGCCGCACAGGTTGCCGAAGCTGTCCCGGTACGTCTCGACCGGCACCTCGGGATGGGTGACGATCGCATCGGGGGCCTCGAGGGCGTCGGCGCAGGAGGGATGCAGGTTGAGCATCACCACCATCGGCACGGGATAGGGGAAGGCGTAGCGCATCTCGCAGCCGAGCCTGATCCGCATCCGGGATGATCCTTCTTTCCTGGGCCGGCGCCGGCCACGCCATGCCGTCGCCGGGTCCAAGCAGGAGGCGGACCGCGGAGGGCTCGGACGGCGCGATAATTCGGGGTTGGCGGGTGTACCGTTCCCCCCTACAGCATCCCCGCGACCGGATTGAGAGCGGTGCGCGGAAGTTCCAGAGCTTTCTTGCGGCGCAGGCGCGAACGGCCCGGATGCGGGGCCTTCCGCAACCACGGTAACCAGAGGGAAGTCAGCGATGTTCACGCTCGAGATCGAGGGCAAAGCCGTGGCGGTCATCAACGGCGACGAGGAGACCGCGCGCGACCTCTTCACCTGCGACGGCTTCAAGGAAGACATCCAGAAGATGACGAGCGACGGCGCGCCGCTCTGGAACGGCACCTCGGAGCTCAAGATCCGCGCCGCCAGCGAGGACGAGATCGAGATCTTCGAGGACGCGCTGGCGGAGGACGACGGCGAGGGCGACTTCGAGGACGATCCGCGCCACGCCGCCGCCAACGACGCCACCACCGAAGAGGGCGAGGACGACGAGGACGAAGCCGACATCGTCTTCCTCCTCGACATCGACGAGGCCGACGCCCTCGATTCGTGACGGGTTCGGGCGCGCTGGCCCGCCGGGCACCGGGCTGCCGGGCCCACTGAACGCTCCGGCGCCCAGCTTCACGTCCCCCCTCCCCCCTCCGCGGGGGGAGGGAGAGCGCTTCGGGCGCAGCGTTCCCTAGGCCGAGAGCCACTCCGTCACGCCCGCCGCGGAACGGAAATCCTCCAGCGCCCGCACCCGCGCGTCGGGGAGCGCCGCGGCGGCCATCGTCGCGAGCGCGTGGCCGGGGCCGAGCTCGAGCACGGTGGTGGCGCCGTATTCCCGGCAGGCGTCGAGGCAGGCCGCCCAATCGATCGTGGTGGCGATCTGGCGCGCGAGCTTGTCGAGCCCGGCCGCGGCATCGAACACGGTGCTGCCGTCGAGCCCGCTGACCAGACGGGGCGCCGTGCGCGCCGGCTTGTCAGGAAGAGCCTCGCGCAGGGTTTTGCGGAAGCGGGCGGCGGCGTCCGCGAGGAGCGGGGTGTGCGACGGCGTCCGCACCGGAAGCAGCACCGCGCGCTGCGCGCCGGCCGCGAGGGCGTCGCGGCGGACGGCCTCCAATCCGCCGACCGCTCCGCCGATCACGACGCTGTCGGGCGCGTTCCGGATCGCGAGGTGGCAGCCCTGCGCGGTCGCCATCGCCGCGACCCGCGCCTGCGGCAGGCCGCGGATGCCGGCGAGGCCGTACCCCGAGCCGGAGGCCGCATCCATCGCCTCGGCTCGGGCCGCGGCGAGCGCCAGCACGGTCTCGGCCGAGAAGCGTCCGGCGCAGCCCCAGGCGGCCAAGTCGCCGATGCTGTAGCCGGCGACGATCCGGCGGCCGGGCGTCGCCTCCGAGAGGAGGGTCCAGGCGGCGAGCGCCGCGACGCAGCACAGGATCTGCCCGGTGCGGTTCTCGTTCAGGGCGTCGCCGCCGGCGCGTGCGAGGTCGCGCGGGTCGGCCTCGAGCAGCGGCCGCGCCGCGGTGAACACGGCCTGCGCCGCCGGCAGGTCGGCGGTGAGATCGAACATTCCGGGATGCTGGGCGCCCTGCCCCGAGCAGAGGATCGCCAGCGTCATGGGCGCGGCGCCTCGATCGCGTCCACGAACAGGGTCATCGCCAGCAGGTCGGCCGCGCCGCCGGGGCTGAGGTTGCGCGCGACGAAGGCGCGGTGGAGGTCCTCCGCCGCGGCGCGCCAATCCGACCGGCCGACGCCGCCGGCCGTGATGAAGCCGGCGGCGGCGTCGCGGGCGAAGGCGTAGCCGGCCTCGCCGCCGCGATGCAGCAGGTTCGTGTCCTCCAAAGTGGCGATGAGCGCGAGGCAAGCCTCGACACGCGCCGCCTCCGGATCGTCCGGCCGCAGGCACCGGCCGCGGTCGAGGGCCGGTAGGCCGACCCCGTAGAGGTGGGGGAAGCCGGAGGCCGCCTCGTGCGGCGCGCCGCCGACCCCGTGGCGGCGCCGGGCCTCGGCTCCGGGGGCGCGCAGCAGGACCGGGCCGTCGAGGATGGCGTCGCCGTAGCGTTGGCGGATCCGGACGCCGAGCCCTCCGGCGGGGATCGTCTCGCCGGTGAACGACCCGGCGGCCGCGCAGAGCAGCCCGAGGCCGAAGATCGCGCCGCGATGGGTGTTCACGCCCCCGGTCGCCGCGCGCATCGCCGCCTCGGCCGCGATGCCGATGCGGCGCAGCGCCGGCATTGTCGCCTCCTGGGCGCCGGCGGCCGCGAGGTCGGCGAGGTAGGGCTCGATCGCCGCCGCGCTCGCCGCGAAGGTGGCGGCGTCCATGTCGGCATGGCTGCCGCTGTCGACGCGGCTGACGAGGCCGGGCTTGGGGTAGGTGTCGAGCTCGAGCCGCAACGCGGTTGCGGCCACGGCCGCGAGGCGCCTGGCGCGCTCGGCGTCCCGCAGAGGCAGGCTCGGGCTCTTGGATCGTGCGGCTGTCGTCATGGCCTCTCGGCTTAGGGGACGGGGAAGGAGCGCCATCGGCTGGTGCCGCCCTCTATCGCCGCCTCGCCCGAATCCGGCAACCGCCACCGGCGCGACGGAAGATGCCGATGAACCTTGGCCCCGTCCGGTCGTTGCCGGTCCGATCCCCGCCCGCGTTCGGAGTAGCCCGCGATGCCCGATCTGAACAAAACCGCCGACACCAAATTGCCCGTCGATCCCAAGAAGTCCGTCGACGCGAAGTCGATCGTCGACGCCCTCGTCAAGGCGCGCGGCGGAGCCCTGGCCGGCGCGGCCCTGGGCGGCCTCGCGCTGATCGGCGGCCTCGCCTTCCGGGCGCTGCGCGGCGGCAAGCCGGACGAGGCGCAGACGACGGCGTCCCAGGACGTGCCGGAAGACGAGGCGCGCCTGATGCTGCGCGCGATGGTGGCGGCGACCGTGGCCGACGGCTTGGTCGACGCGGCCGAGCGGCGCCGGCTCGACGAGGCCGTCGCGGCGGCCGGCATCGATCGCGACGGGCGCGCCTGGCTCGAGCGCGAGCTCGCCAACCCGGCCGAGATCGACGAGATCGCCGACGCGGTCGACGATTCCGACGCCGCCGCCCGGATCTACGCCGCCGCGGCCCTGGCGATCGACCTCGACACGATGCAGGAGCGCCAGTTCCTCAAGATGCTGGCCGAGGCGCTCGACGTGCCGGCCGAGGCCGCGGCCCGCGTCGAGCGTGAACTCTCGGCCTGATCGTCGCGCCGCCGCACCTTCCGGTTGATGCCGGCGGGCGCGGCGGTGCTAGGTTCCGGCTGCGGCGCCACGGAAGACGGCGCCGCGGGGAACCGGGAACCGCATGTCCGAGGACAACACGACGCCGCCGCGGCGGCGTCTCGCCGCCATCGCCCTGATCGGGAGCCTGCTCGCCCCGCCCGCAGCGGCGGCCGAGCCCGCAGGGCCGCTGACGATCGCCCGGCAGGGCAGCTTCTTCGTCGGCGGCCGCAGCGTCGCCTCCGACACCCTCTCGACGCTGCCGGCCTACGCGCCCTCGGGCACGATCAGCGTCGACCAGGTCTACGTGCGCTACCAGATCCCGGTGGCGGCCAAGCGCCCGGCGATCGTCCTGATCCACGGCTGCTGCCTCACGGGCAAGACCTGGGAGACGACGCCGGACGGGCGCATGGGCTGGGACGAGTTCTTCGTCCGCGCCGGGTTCCCGACCTACGTGATCGACCAGGCCGGTCGCGGCCGCTCGGCGGTGGACCCGTCCAGGATCAACGCGGTGAAGACCGGCCAAGCGGCGCCCGAGACGCTGCCGCCGGTGGTGTCGGCCGGCCAGGAGCCGGCCTGGGCGATCTTCCGCTTCGGCCCGAAATATCCGGAGGTGTTTCCCGGGATGCAGTTCCCGCTGGAGGCGCAGGCCGAGTTCTGGAAGCAGATGGTCGCCGACTGGGCCGCGACCCTGCCGACCCCGAACCCGACCGTGCCGGCCCTGTCCGAGCTGGCCAAGACGATCGAGAAAACCGGGCTCGACGGCGCGATCCTGATCAGCCACTCGCAATCGGGCATCTACCCGTTCCAGACCGCCGCGCTCGATCGCGCCGGCATCCGCGGCCTCGTGGCGATCGAGCCGGCCGCCTGCCCCGATCCGGCCAAGGACGACCTGGCACCCTACAGGGACCTGCCGATCCTCGTGCTATGGGGCGACTACGTCGAGCGCGTGCCGCGCTGGGCCCCGCGGCTGAAGCTCTGCCGCACCTTCGTCGAGGCCGCCAACAAGGCCGGCGGCAAGGCGGAGCTGGTCCTGCTGCCCGACGTCGGCATGGCGGGCAACTCGCACATGCTGATGCAGGACAGGAACAGCCTCGACGTGGCCGCATGGCTGGCCGCCTGGCTCGACGCGCACGTGCCGCCGCGCCCGTGACGGTGGGCCGGCTCCGTCAGCCGGCCGCCTCGTCCTTCAAGGCCTGCAGCCCCTCGCGATAGGTCGGGAAGGCGAGGTCGACGCCGAGTTCCGCGCGGATCAGGCGGTTCCGCACGCGCTTGTTCTCGCCGTAGAAGCTGCGTGCCATCGGCGAGAGGTCGGCGGTCTCGAAGTCGACCTCCGGCGGGAGGGGCAGGCCGGTGAGCGCCGCGGCGTATTCCGTGACGGTCTGGGGTGGCGCCGGCTCGTCGTCGGTGACATTGTAGACCGCGCCGTTGCGCGGCCGGTCGAGCGAGGCGAGCAGCGTCGCGGCGATGTCGTCGATGTGGATGCGGTTGAAGACCTGCCCCGCCTTGACGATGCGCTGGGATCGGCCGTCGCGCAGCTTCACGATCGGGTTGCGGCCCGGGCCGTAGATGCCCGACAGCCGGAACACCTGCACCGCCTTGCCGGTCTCGGCGCCGAGCGCCCGCCACGCGTTCTCGACGGCCAGCCGCCCTTGCGAGCGCGCGCTCTTCGGCGTCGCCGGCGCGGTCTCGTCGATCCAGGCGCCGCCCTGGTCGCCGTAGACGCCGATCGTCGAGAGGTAGCCGATCCAGCCGATCCGGCTCCGGGCGATGTCGTCGCGGAACCGCCGCAGCACCGGGTCGCCGTCGCGGTCGGGCGGGACCGAGACGAGCAGCGCGTCGGCCGCCGCGAGGTCGGCGGGGATGCGCGGGTCGTCGGCCTCGGGGCCGAAGGCCCTCATCGACAGTCCGGTCTCCGCTTCGATCGCGCGGGCCTTGTCCGGCTCGGTCACCGTCGCGACGATCTGGGGAAACCGGCCGCGCGCGCATTCCGAGAAACGCCGGGCCGAGAAGCCGAGGCCGAAGACGAACAGGGTCATGATGGCATCTCCGCGGGCGGGTCGAGCGCGGCACGCCACTCGGCCCGAACGTCCGGATCGGTCTCGCCGAGCCCGTGGCGTTCGTAAAGGGGACGGCAGGCCGCGGCGCCGAGAAGCCTGCCGCAGGCCCAGACCGCCATGCCCCGCACGATCGCGGCCGGGTCCGCGAGGTTCCGCACGGCGGAGGACGCCAGCGCCGGGTCTCCCGAGTTGCCGACGGCGATGAGGACGTTGCGCAGGAAGCGGTCGCGGCCGGTGCGCTTCACCGGCGTCCCGGCGAAGCGCCTGCGGAAGGCGGCGTCGTCGAGGGCGGCGAGCTCGGCCAGCGGCGGCGCGTCGAGGCCGGGATCAGCGGCCATGCGCGCGTCCTGCGCGACGCGGGCGAACTTGTTCCAGGGGCAAACGGCGAGGCAGTCGTCGCAGCCGAACACCCGGTTGCCGATGGCGGTGCGGAACTCCGCGGCGATCGGGCCGGCATGCTCGATCGTCAGGTAGGAGATGCAGCGGCGCGCATCGAGCCGGTAGGGGCCCGGGAAGGCGTTGGTCGGGCAGATGTCGAGGCAGGCGCGGCACGAGCCGCAATGGTCGCGCTCGGGCGCGTCCGGCTCCAAGTCGGCCGAGGTGTAGATCGCGCCGAGCAGCAGCCAGTTGCCGTGATCGCGCGACAGCAGCACCGTGTGCTTGCCCTGCCAGCCGAGGCCGGCCGCCGCGGCCAGGGGCTTCTCCATCACCGGGGCGGTGTCGCAGAACACCTTCACCCGCACGTCGCCCTTGGCCGAGAGGTAGCCGCCGAGCTCCTTCAGCCGGCCCTTCACCACCTCGTGATAGTCGCGGCGCTGGGCGTAGGCCGCGATCACGCCGCGATCCTTCTTCGCGAGCAGATCGAGCGGGTCGGTTTCGGGTCCGTAGTTCGTGGCGAGCATGATGATGCTGCGCACCCCCGGCCACAGGGTTTTGGGCGATGCACGCTGGTCGGCGCGGTCTTCCATCCAGCCCATCGTGCCGTGCGCGCCCTCGCCCAGCCACGCGGCGAGGCGTCCGGGCAATTCCGGCACCGCCTCCGGGCGGGTGACCTGCAGGTCGCAGAAGCCCAGGTGGCGGGCGCGGGCCTCGACGAGGCGGCGCAGGTCCCGGCCTGCGAAGATGCGGCGGTCGGTCAGAAATCCAGGTCCGCGTAATGCCCGGCCGGCGGCATGCCCGCGACCCGGTCGGCGAGCAGCGCGCGGAAGGAGGGCCGCGATTTCACCCGGGCGTACCAGTCGCGCGCGGTCTCGTCCTCGTCCCACGGCACGTCGCCGAGGTAGTCGACGCAGCTCAGGTGCGCCGCGGCGGCGAGGTCGGCATAGGTCAGGTGGTCGCCGGCGATCCAGCGGCGCCGCGCCATCAGGTAGCCGATGTACTTCAGGTGGTAGCGGACGTTGGTGCGGGCGGCGCGGATCGCGTTCATGTCCGGCGGGCCGCCGCCGGTGGCGCTGGTCATGAAGCGCTTGGCGATCTTCTCGGTCACGAGGTAGCCGGTCACCTCCGCCTCGAACTTGACCAGGAACCAGTCCATCAGCCGGCGCACCTCGACCCGCTCGGCCGGATGGTCCGGCATCAGCCGGCGCCCGGTGAGGCCGAGGCCGCGGGTCTCGTCGAGGTATTCCGCGATGATGCCGCCGCCGGGCACGACCAGGCCGCCCTGCTCCATCAGCACCGGCGTGGTGCCGGCCGGGTTGATTAGCAGGAACTCGTCGCGCCTGTCCCAGGGCCGCTCCTCGACGAGGCTCGGCTCCAGGCCCATCTCGGCCAGGACGAGGCGGATGAAGCGCGAGTTGGCGCAGAAGGGAAAGTGATAGAGCGTCGCCATCGAGGCCGTTGTCGGACTGAAAAGGGCCGGCGGGACGCGCCGCACGGGACACCCGCGGGACCGAGCGTGGGATGATCATGATTGCTCGATCGTTGCCGCCTCATTAACACGCCGCACGGAACGCGGTAACCGCTCGTTCACCATCGTCGGCGAAGCCTGCGGGCGTCCCGCCGCGGGCGGCGATTCCATTCCCTCAGGCCGGTCGCCGGCCGGCGCGGCGCGAACGGTCGAGACCAGCGATGATGCGAGATCTGCGATGATGGATGCGTTGAGCATCGCGAAGGCGGTCGTGCTCGCGGTCGTCGAGGGCGCGACCGAGTTCATCCCGGTCTCCTCCACCGGGCACCAGCTCCTGGTCGGGCACTTCATCGGGTTCCACTCGCCCAACAACACCTTCGAGGTGCTGATCCAGCTCGGCGCGATCCTGGCGATCCTGGCGGTGTATTTCCGCCGGCTGCTCGGCATCGCGTTCGCCCTGCCGAACGACCCGCAGGCGCGCCGGTTCGTGCTCGGCATCCTCCTCGCCTTCCTGCCGGCGGCGATCATCGGCGGCCTGTTCTCGAAGGTGATCAAGGCCTACCTGTTCAACCCGTGGATCGTCTGCGCGACCCTGGTCGCGGGCGGGCTCGTGCTGCTCGTCCTGGACGACACCGATCTCGAGGTGAAGAAGACCGACGTCTACGACTTCACCCTGCCGATGGACCTGAAGATCGGCATCTTCCAGTGCCTGGCGATGATCCCGGGCGTGTCGCGCTCCGGGGCCACCATCGTCGGCGCGATGCTGATGGGCGCCGACAAGCGCTCCGCCACCGAGTTCTCGTTCTACCTCGCGATGCCGACCATGGCCGGCGCCTTCGCCAAGGACCTGCTCGACAACTACAAGAACCTCAACGGCGACGACGTCGGGCTGATCGTCATCGGCTTCGTGGTGGCCTTCGTCTCGGCCCTCGTCGTGGTGCGGACGGTGCTCGACTACGTCTCCCGCCACGGCTTCTGGCTGTTCGCGTGGTGGCGCATCATCGTCGGCTCGGCGGGCTTCGCCGGCCTGATCATCTTTGGATAAAAAATACGGTCGCCGCCGTCGATTGCCTCGCCAGCGGGGCCGTGCGAGGGCAGACGGATGGGGAGAGCGGGCGAAAGACCCGCGTCCCGGCACCGTTTGAAGGCCCTCCGCGATGGAAGACAGACCGCTTGCCGACCTCTTCGAGCCCGCGACCCGCGCGCGCTGGCTCGGCCTCGTCGAGGGCGTTCTGAAGGGCGCCGACTACGAGAAGCGCCTCGTCTCCAAGACGGCGGACGGCCTGCGCATCGAGCCGCTCTACGAGGCGGCCGAGCCCGTGCCGCAGCCGGTCCGCGCGGCCGGCCCGTGGCGCATCGCCCAGCGGGTCGACCATCCCGAGATCGAGCAGGCGAACCGGCAGGCGCTGGCCGACCTCGAAGGCGGCGCCGATGCGCTGACCCTGGTGTTCTCCGGCGCGCCGGCGGCCCACGGCTACGGCCTGACCGCACGCACGGTCGAAGAGCTGGAAGCCGCGCTTGCCGGCGTGATGCTGCCGCTGATCGGATTGCGCGTCGACGCCGGCCCGCTCGGGCTGGAGGCGGCCCGCCTCGTGGTCGAGCTGGCGAAGGCGCGCGGCGAGGACCTGTCGGCCTGCGACCTCGACCTCGGCATCGATCCGGTGGGCACGCTTGCCGCCTCGGGCAGCCTCGGGGCGGTGTGGTCCGAGATCGCACCGAAGCTCGGGCAGGCGGTGAAGGACTTCGACGCCGCCGGCTTCACCGGGCGCGCGCTCCTGGCCGACGGGCGGCCCTATCACGAGGCCGGCGCCGGCGAGGCGGCCGAGCTGGGCGCGGTGCTCGCCACGGCCGTGACCTATCTCCGGGCGCTGGAGGCGGAAGGGGTGTCGCTGGAACGGGCCCGCGACGCGGTCGGGATCCTGCTCGTGACCGACGCGGACGAGTTCCTCACCATCGCGAAGTTTCGGGCGATGCGCCGGCTCTGGGCCCGCATCGAGCAGGCCTGCGGGCTCGCTCCGAAGCCGCTGCGGCTCCAGGCCGAGACCGCGTGGCGAATGATGACCCGGCGCGACCCCTTCGTGAACATCCTGCGGACCGCGATGGCGGCGACCGGGGCCGGGCTCGGCGGCGCCGACGCCGTCACCGCCCTGCCCTACACCCAGGCGCTGGGTCTCCCCGACGCCTTCGCCCGGCGGGTGGCGCGCAACAGCCAGATCGTGCTGATCGAGGAATCGAACCTCGCCCGCGTCGCCGATCCGGCCGCCGGCGCCGGCGGCTTCGAGAGCCTGACGGCGCAGCTGGCCGAGGCCGGCTGGGAGGCGTTCCGGGCGATCGAGCGCGAGGGCGGCATCGTCGCCTCGCTCAGCGTCGGCAAGCTCCAGCGCCGGATCGAGATCACCCGGGAGACGCGGGCGAAGAACGTCGCGACGCGGCGCGAGGCGCTGACCGGCGCCACCGAATTCCCCTACCTTGCCGAGAAGTCGGTCGCGGTGCTCGACGTGGCGCCCGTCGCCGCCCCCCCGGCGGCGAGCTTCGGCAGCGGAACGGCGGTCGCCTGCGACGCCCTGCCGTCGCAGCGGCTCGCCGAGCCCTACGAGGCCCTGCGCGACGCCTCCGACGGCTTCCTCGACAAGACCGGGAAGCGCCCGCAGGTGTTTTTGGCCAATCTCGGCCCGGTCGCGGTGTTCAACGCCCGCTCGACCTTCGCCGCCAACGCCTTCGCCGCCGGCGGCATCGAGGCGCTGAGCACCGACGGGTTCCCCGACGATGCGAGCCTCGCCGAGGCGTTCAAGGCCTCGGGTGCGGCGCTCGCCTGCCTGTGCTCCTCCGACGCCGTCTACGAAGCCCGCGCCGTCTCCGCGGCGAAGGCCCTGGCGGCGGCCGGCGCCGGGACGATCTACCTCGCGGGCAAGCCGGGGGCGGATCTCGCCGAACCGCTCGCGGCGGCGGGCGTCCACGGCTTCCTCCATGCCGGCGGCGACCTCCTGGCGCTGCTGAACGACGCCCTGAGACGGGCCGCCCGCGCCTGAGCGGGGAAATCGGCAACCGATCCGGCCGTCGCGTGTTTCGAAGCGGACATGCCTGCACGCCCGCGCGGTGCGTGCCGGGCACTCGACACGCTCGCCCGATCGGGATCCGATGAAAGCACTGACGCTGGCCTCCGCCTTCCTCATCCTCGCAGCCGCCGGCCTCAGCCCCGCCGACGCGGCCCGGAAGAAGGTCCAGATCCCCGACCGCTACGACGGCAACTGGAGCATCGAGGTCATCACCGAATCCGGCATCTGCGACCGGGCCTATCGCTACGGCGTGCGGATCCAGCGCGGCGAGGCCAGCTATCCCGGCGGCGATTTCGCGATCAGCGGCCGGGTCGCGACCAACGGGTCGGTGCGCGCGACGATCTCAAACGGGGCGGCGACCGCCAACGTCGTCGGGCGCCTCGGCCGCCAAGGGACCGGCACCGGCACCTGGTCGACCCAGGGCGGCCCCGAATGCAGCGGTCGCTGGAACGCCGAGCGCCGCGGCTAGGACGCTCCCAGGCGAAACCGGCGGTCGAAGCGGCGGTGGCGGGGGCGCCGCTGTGACGCGGAAGCGACGATGGCGCAGGATCGCGCCCGGCGCGTGCGCTGCGGCGCGGACGGCCCTGTTCCCGACAAAATCCCTGGGGAATACTCGCCTCGATCGATCACTCGTTCGAGGCTTCCCGCGCCATGAAGACCCCGCTGCTCGGTGCGCTCGCATTCCTCCTCGCCCTCGCGCCGGCCACGGCGCGCGAGCGTTCGAAGCCCGAGGCGGACAAGGTGCTGGCGCCGCTGCAGCAGGCCGCGACCGATTGCTTCGCCGAGACGGTGATGGCCAACCCGGGCGCGATGAACCACGCCCGCGCCGGTCGCTGGTTCCAGGCCGCCGGCGTGATCGGCTTTCTCTGCCGTCCCGAGGTCGACGCGATGATCGCGGCGCATGATCGCCTCTACGGCGGCGGCACCGGCGCCAAGTTCTTCAAGGGCGCCTACGCCCGCCATCTCGACCAGCAGCTCGCGCTCCGCCTCCAGCCGATGCTGGAGCGCAAGACCGTCGCCAGCGCCGAGCCGCCGGCCGACAAGGCCGCCGCCGACGAGGCCCCGGGCGAGTGACGCCGCGCGCGTGACGGCGCGGCGATGCCCTACGAGCTCTATTACTGGCCGATGCTGCAGGGCCGCGGCGAGTTCGTGCGCCTCGCCCTGGAAGAGGCCGGCGCGGCCTACGTCGACGTCGCCCGCGAGGCGGAGACCGACGGTCTCGGCCTGCCGGCGCTGACGCGGATCCTGGAGGATCTCGACGAGCCGCGCCCGGCCTTCGCACCGCCCTTCCTGCGCGACGGCGACGTGGTCGTCGGGCAGACGGCGGCGATCCTGCTCTATCTCGGCCCGCGGCTCGGGTTGGCCGGAGCGGCCGAGGGCGAGCGGATCTGGACGCACCAGATCCAGCTCACCATCGCCGACATGGTGGCCGAGGCGCACGACACCCACCACCCGATCGCGGCCGGCCTCGCCTACGAGGCCCAGACGACCGAAGCCGCGCGCCGCGCCGCGCATTTCCGCGCCGACCGCATCCCCGAGTTCTTGGCGTGGTTCGAGCACGTGCTCACCCGCAACGACGGCACCCACCTCGTCGGCGATCGCCTGAGCTACGCCGACCTGTCGCTGTTCCAGCTGATCGACGGGCTGCGCTACGCCTTCCCGAAGGCGATGGCGGCGCGGCTCCCCGACCATCCGCGCGTGGCCGCGCTGCACGCGACGGTCGCGGTGCGCCCACGGATCGCGGCCTACCTCGCGAGCCCGCGCCGGATCCCGTTCAACGAGCAGGGCATCTTCCGCCGCTACGCCGCGCTCGACGGATGATGTGATCCCATTCTCACTCAAAATTATTTATTATGTTTTGAGCAATATCGTTGATTTGATTTTCAACCTTTCCGATCAATTCGATTTGCGATGCACTCCAAGCGGCCCTATCGCCAGTAAGATCTTTCACTTGTTTATGTGCAGCAAGTTTCGATGCAGGCACACTTTGCCAAATAATGTTCTGTATTAGTACGTTCATATCTTCTACTTGGCCAATATTAAAATCATCGTCAGTGTATTCCATCACAGGATTATAGTCTTTTATGGTCTTTTGCAGGCTTTCGGATAAACTTTCTATAGCTTCATTTATATTTTCGTAATGAGCCTTATCGGCCCTAAGCATTTTCTTATCTCTAGTATCGAATCCGTTGAAAATCCAACCGCTGAAGACCGGACGACCGTAGCCATCATAATCTTTCAATCCGTAATTATTCTGCTTGAAACAGCCAATACCTGTATTCCAGTCCAATATAAACTGTGGCAACATTTGCGCAATCAATCCAATGCAGTACTCACTGAAAATATCAGAGGTGCATGGAATAATGAGATGATCAGATTAATAAAGAGCGGATCGAACTAGGCCGCCAAAAGAGGGGGGCAGGTCGATCATTATATAGTCGTATACCTCGCCCTTCTCACGAAGTTTTGCTTCCAATGTCCTTAATGCAACAAATTTTGCGATTCCGTTTCCGGTCAATAAATCATTGCCGACACTCAAAGAGTCTGAATAGACATTAAGCCAAGAATCTCCCGCTATGATTTTTAGTTTTGAATTTGTGTGATCTCCAGTATAAGATTGTATCTCTCCGGGTCCGGTGTTTTGTAAATACCCTTGTAAGAATCCCCTGATTGTTTTTGGTGACTTATTCGCGGATATTAACTCCTTGAATCCCGCACTTCCAAGCATAGCGATCGAGAGATTGCATTGCGGATCAAAATCAATAAGGAGTACATTCTTGCCTTGCTCTGCAAGAGAGTCAGCAATATTCCAAGTTAGAGTTGTCTTTCCGACACCACCTTTGTTATTGAAAACGCTAATAAATTTTGCCATTGAAAATCTCCTCTAAGTTGCATGTTATCACACCTAGAGTGTCATACTAGAGGTTTCTCCCCCCGCCCGCGATACGACAGCGCTTCGGCGAGGTGGAGGCGGCGAACCGTCGGCTCGCCGTCGAGGTCGGCGAGCGTGCGGGCGACGCGCAGCGTCCGGTGGAAGCCGCGGGCGGTCAGCCGCATGCTCTCGGCGGCGGTGCGGATCAGCGCGGCGCCGTCGGCATCCGGGGCGGCAACCCGCTCGATCAGGCTGGCCGGGCAGGTCGCATTGGTGGTGCCAGCGGCCAAGCCCGCGGCGTCGTAGCGCGCGGTCTGGCGGTCGCGCGCTGCCGCGACCCGCGAGGCGGCCTCGCGCGAGCCCTCGGCCGGCGGCGGCAGGATCAGGTCGGCTGCGGTCACCGCCGCGACCTCGATGCGCAGGTCGATCCGGTCGAGCAACGGCCCGGAGATGCGGGCGCCGTACTGCGCCATGCAACGTCCGTTCGGGCCACGTCGGCAGGCATAGCTCGGCTCCAGCGCCTGCCCGCACCGGCACGGGTTCATCGCGGCGACCAGCTGGAAGCGGGCCGGGTAGGTGATGCGGTGATTGGCCCGCGCGATCATGATCTCGCCGGTCTCCATCGGCTGGCGCAGCGAATCGAGGACCTGCGGCGTGAACTCGGGAAGCTCGTCGAGGAACAGCACGCCGCCATGGGCCAGGGAGGCCTCGCCCGGCCGCGCGTTGATCCCGCCGCCGACGAGCGCCGCCATCGAGGCCGAATGGTGCGGCTGCCGGAACGGGCGCCGGTCCGACAGCCGCCCCTCCTTCAGCTCCCCGGCCACCGACTGGATCATCGAGACCGCGAGCAGCTCGCGCGGCGTCAGCGGCGGCAGGATCGAGGGCAGGCGCGCGGCGAGCATCGACTTGCCCGCGCCGGGCGGCCCGTTGAACAAGAGGTTGTGGCCGCCGGCGGCCGCGATCTCCAGCGCGCGCTTGGCGCCCTCCTGGCCCTTGATGTCGCGGAGGTCCGGCAGGGGCGCCCCGGGAGCGGCGACCGCCGGCACCGGCCGGGCCATCACCTGCGTGCCCTTGAAGTGGTTGGCGAGCTGGATGAGCGAGCGCGGCGCCAGCACGTCGAGGTCGCCGCCGGCCCAGGCCGCCTCGGGCCCGGTTGCGGCCGGGCAGATCAGCCCGAGCCCGCGCGCGGCCGCCGCCATCGCCGCCGGCAGCACGCCGTTGACCGCGGTGATCGTGCCGTCGAGCGCCAGCTCGCCCAGCACGCAGTAGCCGGCGAGCGCGTCGGCCGGCAGCGCGCCGATCGCCGCCATCACGCCCAGCGCGATCGGCAGGTCGTAGTGCGAGCCCTCCTTGGGCAGATCCGCGGGGGCGAGGTTCACGGTGATGCGCTTGGCCGGCATCGCCAGCCCCGAGGCGATCAGCGCGCCGCGCACGCGCTCGCGCGATTCGCCCACCGCCTTGTCGGCGAGGCCGACCACGGTGAAGTTCACCGCGCCGGGGATGATCTGCACCTGGACGTCGACGGCACGCGCCTCGATGCCCTCGAAGGCGACGGTGGCGACGCGGGTGACCATGACGTGAGGAGCCTTCGGCTTACGGGAAAGTAAGCCTAGGCGGCGCCTATGAGCCTGACAACCTCAGGAACCGGCTCCTCGCGCGGCTGTTCTCCGCCGGTCGACAACCACGAAGGGAAACCGCCATGCGCCCGACCTCCACCGTCCTCGCCCTCGTCCTCGCCGCCGGCCTGTCCGGTGCGGCGCGGGCCGACGAGAAGCTGCCGCCGGACCAGCAGGCCAAGGTCGAGGCGATGCTGAAGCAGGAAGGCTTCACCCAGTGGAAGGAGATCGAGCTGGACGACGGCATGATCGAGGTCGACGATGCCGTCGACGGCTCCGGCAAGCAGTTCGACCTGAAGCTCGATCCGAAGACCCTCGCCATCGTCAAGCGCAAGGCCGAGTAGCTCAGGGACGATGCGGGCGCCGTGCGGCTCTGCCGACCGGCGCCCACCCTGCCAGGAGTCGAAATCCGACGCTTGGTACCTGTAGCCAAACCTCCGAGAAGAGTGGCAACCGGACCCTGGCCGTTTGCCCCGAAGCGGACGTTTTGCCTTCAATCCAAGCCTGCCGTCGAGGTGTAGGCGAGGTTCGGGACTGGGCACGTCGCAGAGACCGAGGCGCTGAAGACCAAGAGCCAATGCATCTTTAACGTGTGTGTGCTGCTGTGTGAGCGTTCGGGGGAACACGCTCGCAAACGGTACCTGAATGGCTCGGCAAAGCCGCACCCACGCGTACCGTGTCCCCTACTGGCAGCGCGCGCTGCAGACCTGGCAACGCTTCCATGCGGATCGCCGCGGTGCAGTCGCTCTGATCTTCGCGTTGACCAGCGTGGTCCTCCTTGGCTTGGTTGGCGGCGGCATCGATTACAGCCGCATAGCCTATCGCCGTAGCCAATTGCAGAGCGCCGTCGACAATGCCATGCTCGCGGCAGGTAATGCCTTGAAGCTCGCGCCATCGAATACGACTGCGGTGGCCAGCATCGTTCAGCGGATCATCGTCGAAAATGCACCCTCCCCGCCTGATCGGCCCCTGACCGTGCAGGTGTCGGTCACCAGTGACAAGACCGGCGTCCCAGCCAGTGCGACCGACAATTTCAAACTCACCTTCGGAGCCTTCGTCGGCGTGAAAGTGGTGCCGATCACAGCCCGCTCGACCGCGACGGTCATGGGCAAGATGCGCCTGTGCCTGCTCACCCTCGATCCCGCTGCTACGGGTAGCCTGCATCTGGAGAAGAACGCGAACCTGTCGGCGACGTCTTGCTCCCTTTATGCCAACCCCAAAGATGCCAAGGCGATCCAGGGTGACGACAACGCCATCGCCAAGGCTGAAAGGATCTGCAGCGTCGGTGGATCGAGCACAGCCCGCGCCAACTTCGCGCCGCCTGTGACCACGGGTTGCCCTGCGATCAACGATCCTTTGGCCAGCATCGTGACCGCACCGCCTCCCGGGGGCTGCGTGACGGTGAGTTCGGCGGCCGGCCCTGGCCCAGGAAAGGGACCGGGAGGACCAGCAGCCGGCAACGTTGCGGTGACGGCCAGCACGACGCTTGATCCCGGCACGTATTGCGGCGGCCTGCACATCACCGGAACGGCCAAGGTCACGCTCAACCCGGGCGTCTACATCATCAAGGACGGTCCGCTGATCGTGGATCAGCAAGCCAGCATGTCGGGTCAGAATGTCGGGTTCTATTTAATGGGCGACGCCGCTGGTCTGCGGTTCGATGCCAACACCACGATCAGCCTGTCGGCACCGGTGAGCGGCCCCCTGGCGGGCTTCCTGATGACAGAGCAGCCAAGCGTGTCCGCGCCGGTTCCACCACCACCGGGCCCGAAAGGCTCACCCCCGCCCCCGCCATCTCCCCCCTCGAAGCCGCTGCGCGAGTACCGTATCATCAGCAACAATGCCCGCACGATGCTGGGCACGATCTACCTGCCAGCCGGTCGGCTCATCATCGACGGCAGCGCGGCCGTGAGCGATCAGTCGGCCTACACGGTCATCGCCGTGCAGCTCCTCGACCTCTACGACGGTCCAACACTGTATCTGAACGCGAACTACGACGCGACGAGCGTGCCGGTGCCCAAGGGTGTCGGGCCCGTCAACGGCAAGGTCGTACTTACACAATAGAACACAGGCCGGCGGAGATCTATCCAACCCGACCGTAGGCCTTTGCCTCGTCGACAGTCGCAAGCGACCTTTCTGATGTTTGCAAAGGGTCGAATGCGGACCCTCGATGTGGGTATCACCCGTCAGGGTTCGACCACTAACGAACGCCCCCCCGGCGCTCGGCAAACGAAAACGCCGTCGCACGGATCACCTCGGCGGCCCGCTCGGCGCCGGCGCGGTCGACGTCGAGATGGGTCGTGACCCGGATCTGGCTGCCGATGGCGCGGATGCGGACGTCGTGCGCGAGGCAGGCTTCTGCGAAGTCCGAGGCGGTGACGCCGAGGCCGGCGACGCCGAAGCACAGGATGTTCGATTGCCCGGCCGTCGGGTCGAAATGCAGGCCGGGCACGTCGGCGATTGCCGCGTGGATCAGCCGGATATGCGCGTTGTCGGTCTTCAGCTGATCGACGTGGTGGTCGAGCGCGTAGAGGCCGGCGGCCGCGATCACGCCGGATTGGCGCATGGCGCCGCCGAGGCGGTACTTCCAGCGCCACGCCTCGACGACGAAGTCGCGGGAGCCGCACAGCACCGCGCCGACCGGGCAGCCGAGACCCTTGCTGAGGTCGAGCCAGACGCTGTCGAACCCCTCGGCGTAGTCCTTCGCCGGGATGCCGGTGGCGGCCACCGCATTGAGGAGACGGGCGCCGTCGATATGCGCCTTGAGGCCATGCGCGCGGGCGATGTCGCGGATCGCCCGCATGTCGGCCAGCTCCCAGACCGAGCCTCCGGAGAAGCTGGTGGTCTGCTCGATGGAGACGAGGGCGCTGCGCGGCGCGGTGCGCGCCGGCGGACGGATCGCGGCCCGGAACGCCTCGGGCGTGTAGACGCCTGCCGGCGTCGGGAGCGCCCTCACCGAGACACCGCCGATCGCGGCCGAGCCGGCGGCCTCCGTGTTATAGATGTGCGACTGGTCGTCGACCACGATCTCGTCGCCGGCTCGGGTCTGCACCAGGATCGAGACCAGGTTGCACATCGTGCCGGAGGGCATGAACACGCCGTCCTCCTGGCCGAGCAGCGCCGCGACCCGGTCGCAGAGCTCGCGCGTCGTCGGGTCGGAATCCGACTGCTCGTCGCCCACCACCGCGCGCGCCATCGCCTCCCGCATGCCCGGCGTCGGCCGCGTCTGGGTGTCGCTGTAGAGATCGATCGTCACGGGAAGGCTTGCCTCTGGGCGGGGTTGCGGCGCCATAGTGCCATGGCCGAGCGGGATCGCGAAGGCGATGCGCGCCATCTTTCCCTAAAAATGAATTTTGAATACATTTAGGAGAGGCGGCCGCGTTCGGTCGCACGGAGGGCCGAGCAGGTGGCGGTTGGAACGGCGCCCCAGGGTGCACGACAGGGCGCACGCGTCGCGGGGCGGAACGGAGCGGGTCTTGCGCGGCGTCTCGCCGAGGCGTTGCAGGGCGAGGCCCGGTTCGACGCCTTCACGCGCGGACGCTACGCGACGGATGCCTCGATCTACCAGATCATGCCGGCCGGCGTGGTGCTGCCGCGGAGCGCGGCCGACATCGCCGCGACCCTGACGATCGCCGCCGAGCACGGGGTGCCCGTGATCATGCGCGGCGGCGGCACCTCGCAGAACGGGCAGCCGATCGGCTCCGGGCTGGTCGTCGACTGCTCCCGCCACTTCAACGGCATCCGCGACTACGACGCCGAGGCCGGCACCGTCACCGTCGAGCCGGGGATGGTGCTGGAGCGCCTGAACACCCGCGTGAAGGCCGACGGCTGGTTCTTCCCGGTCGAGCCCTCGACGGCGACCCGCTGCACCATCGGCGGCATGGCCGGCAACAATTCCTGCGGCGCCCGCTCGCTGCGCTTCGGCAAGATGAGCGACAACGTGCTCGCCATGGAGGCGCTGTTCCACGATGCGGAGGCCTTCGGCTTCGGGCTGACCGGCAACGCGTCCGACGGCGTCACCGGCTCGGCCCGCGCGGAAGACCTCGCGCGCAAGATGATCGCGCTTGCCGAATCGGAGCGCCAGGAAATTCGAGACAAATACCCGAAGGTCCAGCGCCGGGTCGGCGGCTACAACCTCGATGCGCTGATCGAGGCGCGGCCGAACCTCGCCCACCTGCTGGTCGGCTCCGAGGGCACCCTGGCGGCGACCACCGCGGTGACGCTGAAGCTCTCGCGGCTGCCGGCGCACCGGGTGATGGGGGTGTGCCACTTCCCGTCGTTCCGCGCCGCGATGGAGACCACGCGGCACATCGTCGACCTCGACCCCGTGGCGGTGGAGCTCGTCGACAACAACGTGCTGGTGCTGGGCGCCGACATCCCGCTGTTTCGCGCGACGCTCGCCGACATCACCCGCGGCACGCCGAACTGCCTTCTGCTCGCGGAGTTCGCCGGCGAGGATCTCGCCGGGCTGAAGCGCGACCTGAAGCGCCTCGACGCCTGCATGGCCGACCACGGCTTCCCCGACGCGGTGGTCGAGATCCACGAGCCGTCGCGCCAGAAGTCCGTATGGGAGGTGCGCGAGGCCTGCCTCAACATCATGATGTCGATGAAGGGCGACGCGAAGCCGGTCTCGTTCATCGAGGATTGCGCGGTGCCGCTCGAGCACCTCGCCGACTACACCGACGCCGTCACCGACGTGTTCACCAAGCACGGCACGCGGGGCACCTGGTACGCCCACGCCTCGGTCGGCTGCCTGCACGTCCGCCCGATCCTCGACATGAAGCTGGGCGGCGACGTCGCCAAGATGCGCGCCATCGCGGAGGAGACCTCCGAGCTGGTGCGCCGCTACAAGGGCTCGTATTCCGGCGAGCACGGCGACGGCATCTCGCGCTCGGAATACATCGCGCCCCTGTTCGGGCCGCGCCTCGCCCGCGCCTTCGACACGGTGAAGGACGCGTTCGACCCGGAGAACCGCCTGAACCCGGGCAAGATCGTGCGCCCGCTCAGGATGGACGACCACACGCTGATGCGGTTCGCGCCGGACTACCGGGTGAGCGAGCCGCAGGCGACGGCGCTCGACTGGCCCGAGGCCGGCGGCTTCGGCGGCGCCGTCGAGATGTGCAACAACAACGGCACCTGCCGGAAGCTCGCCGGCGGGGCGATGTGCCCGTCCTACCGCGTCACGCGCGAGGAGCAGCACCTGACCCGCGGCCGGGCGAACTCCCTGCGGCTGGCGATCTCGGGCCAGCTCGGCAAGGACGCGTTCACGTCGCCCGAGATGAAGCGCACGATGGACCTCTGCGTCTCGTGCAAGGCCTGCCGCCGCGAATGTCCGACCGGCGTCGACATGGCGCGGATGAAGGTCGAGTTCCTGCACCACTACCACGCCCGCCACGGCCTGCCGCTGAAGGACCGGCTGATCGGCGCGATGCCGCACTACGCCGGCATCGCCGCCCGGCTCGCGCCGCTGCTCAACCTGCGCGACCGGGTGCCGGCGCTGGCGCGGATCTCCGAGCAGGTCGCCGGCCTCTCCGCCCGGCGCTCGCTGCCGCGCTGGCGCAGGCCCTGGAAGGAGACCGGCGAGCCGGCCCATCCGCAGGACGTGGTGGGCGAGCACCGCGACGTGATCCTGTTCGGCGACACCTTCAACCGCGCCTTCGAGCGCGAGAACCTGGAGGCGGCCGAGCGGGTGCTCGTCGCCGCCGGCTATCGGCTGCACCGCGTCTTTCCCGCCAAGGGCAAACGCCCGCTCTGCTGCGGGCGGACGTGGCTCGCCTCGGGCCAAACCGACCGGGCGCGGGCCGAGGCGCGACGGACGCTCGACGCGCTCCTGCCCTTCGTCAGGGCCGGCGCCCGCGTCGTCGGCCTCGAACCGTCCTGCCTGCTCACCTTCCGCGACGAGTTCGTCGCCCTGCTGCCCGGGCCGGACGCGAACCTGCTGGCCAAGCAGAGCCTGCTGATCGAGGAGCTGCTCGCCGCCGACCTCAAGGCCGGCCTGATCGCGCCGGACTTCGCCGACCAGGGGGGCCGCGTCGCGCATCTGCACGGCCATTGCCACCAGAAGTCCTTCGGCGCGATGGGCGCGGTGGAGAGCGTGCTGCGCAGCGTGCCCGGGCTCGACGTGCGCCCGATCGAATCGAGCTGCTGCGGCATGGCCGGCGCCTTCGGCTACGGCGCCGAGACCATCGACACCTCGCTGGCGATGGCCGAGCTGTCGCTGTTTCCGGCCTTGCGCAAGGCCGGCCCCGGCGATCTCGTGGTCGCGGACGGCACCAGCTGCCGCCACCAGATCCACGACGGGCTCGGGTTGGAGGCAGAACATGTGATCAGGATCCTGGACCGAGCCCTGATGCCTCGACACTGATTTCGGAGGCGCCTAAACAGGGGCGCCTCCTGCTCGCCCGCGATTGCATCGAACGCATGAACAAGATCGATCCCGGCCTCGGCATCAATCGACGTTATCTTCACGACGAGGTGGCGGACCGGATCCGGGCGCTGATTCAATCCGGGGAGATGGAGCCCAAGGCGCGCGTCAACGAGGGCGAGCTCACCGAACGCTTCGGCATTTCGCGCACGCCGCTTCGCGAGGCGATCAAGATCCTGGCCACCGAAGGCCACCTCGAGCTGCTGCCCAATCGCGGGGCGCGGGTCGCCAGCATCTCCCAGGTGGAGATCGAGGAGATGATGGAGGTCATCGCCGGCCTCGAGGCGACGGCCGCCGACCTCGCCTGCCGCACCGTCACCGAGGACGAGATCGCCGCGATCCAGGCGGATCACGACGCGATGGTCGGGATGTGGAAGGCCTCCGACGAGGCCGGCTACTTCCGCCTCAACCGCCAGATCCACGAGGCGATCATGGCCGCGAGCCGCAACGCGACGCTGGCGGGGATCTATCGCAGCCTGTCGGGCCGCATCCAGCGCTCGCGCTACTCCGCGCACCAGACGCCCGAGCAGTGGACCCGGGCGATCGAGGAGCACGACCGCATGGTGCAGCTTCTGCGGGCCCGCGACGGCACCGCGCTCTCCCAGCTGATGCGCGAGCACATCCGCGGCAAGAAGCCGGTGATCGCCGCCAATTTCGGCGAGGCCTCCGCCGACCTGCCAGCGGACGCCGCCGACTGAGGCTTTAGTCGGCGTCCGTCATCTCGAACCAGAACGAGGCGCCCGGCAGGCCGGTGTCGTTCGGGTAGTGGAACGGGATGTCCGGGCCGCCGGCGGGCGCCGCGAACACCCGTTTCACCCGCTCGCCGAAGCCGGCATCCTGGCAGAGATAGGTGATCGGCGCCGTGACCTTGAACGGCGGCCGTCCGCACATCAGCATCGCGGCGAGCAGGTATTGCTCGTTGTAGAGCCGGTAGTTCCATGCGGTCGGGTAGTCGTCGGGGATGAAGATGTCGTGGATGTGCACGATCACGCCCGGGACCAGCCGCGGCAGGATCTCGAAGAAGAACACCACCACGTCGGAGTTGGCGAAGGCCCGGTGCGACCCGTCGAAGAACAGCACGTCGCCGGCCTGCAGCGCGTCGAAGACCGCGAGGTCGCAGACCTCGAGCGGCTGGCGGATCACCCGGTCGCAGATCTGGTCGATGTGCCGGCGCGGGTTGGGATCGATCGAGGTCATCCGCGTCGGCAGCGACAGGGCCTCGACGGCGTAGCGGGCGAAGCAGGTCGAGGTGCCCGAACCGATCTCGACGTAGCGCGCCGGCCGTTTCCAGGCGAGGAAGGTGACGAGGGCCGCCGCATCGAGCGCCGTGAACCAGGTGTTGTTCCAGCACGGCGCGATCGGGTTGGCGATGTCGGGCGCGTGGGCGACCCCGTGGATCAGCGCCGCGTGGTCCTCCAGCGCCGACACGAAGCGCTCGTAATCCGGGCGGCCCTGGTCGAGCACCGTTCGCAGGCGGCTGTGCGGAAGGGTCTGCGGCTGCCAGCGCGCCTGCGGGGCGACCGGATAGTAATCGTGGACGGTGTGGCTCCACCGGAACGGATCGGTGCTCGCCCGGAAGATGTCGAGACCCGCCTTCCGGCCCGCGGTCTTCACCAAGTGCTTGAGCATCGACGACTCCGACCCGCACGCCCCAGGACGAAGGATCGTACCATCAAAAACAATCTGTGGTTGAGTTGTTCTGCGTAGACGCCCGCTCCGATCGCAATCGCGGTAAATGCAATTCCCGCTGCCCGCCCGAGCCGGATGGTTCCGTCCGGTCGGTGGCTCAGGCGGCGTTGCCGAGGGAGCGCAGGCCGGCGACCAGGTCTGAGAAGCGGTCGCCCTGCACCACCACGTGCGTCCGCAGCCGTTCGGCGGCCGCCGCGTCGTCGCCGCCGACGATCGCCGCGACGATGCTGTCATGCTCCGCCAGCGACTGACCGAGCCGATGCCGCGTCCGAAGCTGCAGGCGGCGATAGGGCGCGAGCCGCCGGCTAAGCAGGCGCGCCTGCTCGGCGAGGAAGGCGTTGCCGCAGGCGCCGTAGACCACCGCGTGGAAGACGTGGTTCTCCGCGTAGTAGCCTTCGGTGTCGCCGGCCGCGGCGGCGGTCTCGCAGGCCGCGAGCGCCGCCTTCAGCGCAGCCTCGTGGTCCGGCGTCAGGCGCCGGGCCGCGAAGCGGCCGCAGGCCGCCTCCAGCTCGGCCATGGTCTCGAACATCGCCAGCAGGAGCTGCGGCTCCGGCGCGCTGACGATGGTGCCCTTGCGCGGCTTGGTCTCGACGAGCCCGGTGACCGCCAGTTGCAGCAGCGCCTCGCGGATCGGCGTCCGGGACACCCCGAACCGCTCGGCGAGAACCACCTCGTCGAGGCGCGCGCCGACGGCCAAGCGGCCGGCCACGATCTCGTCCTCGATGGTCTGCCGCAGGCGCTGTGCCTGGCTCATCGCCGAACCCCTCCCGGGCGCAACGTTTTCTCTCCGCTCATTATGCAGGGGCGTTGACAAAATATACAAGAGCCCCTTCAATGTATACCAAGCGTTGCATCCCGTATATTGTGCGGCGCAAAACAATACAGTCGCGATTGTGCGACGCGGGAGAAACATCATGATGCCGACCCGACGCGCCCTCCTCGCCGGCGGCCTCGCCGCGCCGGCCCTGCTGCGCTTCGGCCTCGGCGCGGCCCAGGCCGCGACCGTGCTGAAGCTCTCGCATCAGTTCCCGGGCGGCACCATTGACGAAGGCGACTTCCGCGACCGCATGTGCCGGAAGCTCGCGAAGGCCGTCGGCGAGCGCTCGAAGGGCGCGCTGGAGGTGCAGGTCTATCCCGGCTCGTCGCTGATGAAGACCAACGCCCAGTTCGGCGCGATGCGCAAAGGCGCGCTCGACATGTCGCTCTACCCGTCGCCCTACGCCGGCGGCGAGATCCCCGAGCTGAACATCGGTCTGATGCCGGGGCTGGTGACCTCCTACGCGCAGGGCGTCGCCTGGAAGGCGGCGCCGGTCGGCCGCAAGCTCACCGAGATCCTCGACGCCAAGGGCATCATCCTCGTCTCCTGGGTCTGGCAGGCGGGCGGCGTCGCCAGCCGCGAGCGCCCGCTCTACGCGCCGGCCGACGCCAAGGGCCTCAAGGTCCGCGGCGGCTCGCGCGAGATGGACCTGATGATGAAGCAGGCGGGGGCGGCCACCCTCTCGATCCCGTCGAGCGAATCCTACGCCGCGATGCAGACCGGCGCGTGCGACGCGGTCATCACCTCCTCCACCAGCCTGATCTCGTTCCGCCTCGAGGAGCTGTCGAAGGCGCTCACCTCCGGCCGCGAGCGCTCGTACTGGTTCATGCTCGAGCCGATCATGATGTCGAAGTCGATCTTCAGCGGCCTGCCGAAGGACCAGCAGGACCTGATCATGACCGTCGGCGCCGAGCTCGAATCCTTCGGCCAGGACGGCGCCAAGGCCGACGACACCCATGTCGAGCAGGTCTTCGCGAAGGCCGGCGCCAAGGTGCAGAACCTCGACGAGAAGACCATGGGGCAGTGGCGCGACATCGCCCGCGACACGGCGTGGAAGGACTACGCCTCCAAGAACGCGCAGTGCGCCGAGCTCCTCAAGCTCGCGGAGCAGGTCGCATGAGCGCGAGGCAAGCGCAGTCCTGGCCATCCGGCCAACGGCCGGCAAGCGCGAATGCGCGCCGCGGCCGGTGCCGCGGAACGCTCCCGAGGCGTCGGCATCGGGAGCACACACGATGAGCCACGCCTTCGACGCGGCCTCGGCCGCCTCCGAGACGAAGGCGGTCGCCGAGCCCCGGATCCCCGGCGCGCTCGGCGTCATGGATCGCGCGATGAAGCGCCTGAACGGGGTGATCATGGTGCTCGGCGGGCTGGCGCTCGTCGGCGCCTGCCTCGTGCTGAGCTACAGCGTGGTGATCCGCTACGTCCTGCACGAGCCGACCGATTGGCAGGACGAGATGGCCGTGTTCCTGATCGTCGGCGCGACCTTCTTCTCGGCCGCCGCGGTCCAGGCCAAGCGCGGCCACGTGGCGATCGAGGCGCTGACCGGGTTCCTGTCGCCCAAGGTCAACCGCGCCCGCCTGCTCATGGCCGACGTGATCAGCTTCGTCTTCGTGGTGTTCTTCGCGTGGAAGAGCTGGACGCTGTTCCACGAGGCCTGGGTCGACGGGCAGGTCTCGCAATCGAGCTGGGGCCCGCCGCTCGCCATCCCCTACGCGCTGATGGCCGTCGGCATGAGCCTGCTCGGCATCCAGTTCGCCGTGCAGATCGTCCAGGCCCTGACCTACGGCCCGAACTCCGCCGGCTGGGTCGCGCCGAAGATCGGCGTCGGCGCCGACCTGAACAAGGACATGCACGGGCGGCCCGACGCGACGCCGCGCGGCACCGACCCGATGGGCGACACCGTCGACACCGCGAGGATCACCCGATGAGCACCGCCGCGATCGGCTTCCTCTATGCCGGAGCCACCCTCTCGGCGATGCTGGCCGGCATCCCCATCGCCTTCGCGCTCGGCTTCGTCGCGCTGGCGTTCATGTTCTTCTTCATGCCGTCGGCCTCGCTCGATACCGTGGCGCAGAACGTCTACGAGGAGATGGCCTCGATCACCCTGCTCTCGATCCCGCTCTTCATCCTGAAGGGCGCCGCGATCGGGCGCTCGAAGGCGGGGCAGGACCTGTACTCGGCGATGCATGCCTGGATGCACCGCATCCCCGGGGGGCTCGGCATCGCCAACGTCTTCGCCTGCGCGCTGTTCGCCGCCATGGCGGGGTCCTCGCCCGCGACCTGCTCGGCGATCGGCTCGGCCGGCATCCCGGAGATGCGCAAGCGCGGCTACTCGCCGGGCTTCGCCGCCGGCATCATCGCGGCCGGCGGCACGCTCGGCATCCTGCTGCCGCCGTCGATCACCATGATCCTCTACGCGGTGGCCGCCGAGCAGTCGCTCGGGCGCCTGTTCCTCGCCGGCATCGGGCCGGGGCTGCTGCTGGTGGGGCTGTTCGCGGCGTGGGCGATGTTCCGCTTCCGCGCCGAGTACGCCACCGCGAAGGCCGCCTACGAGCGGGGCGGCGTCCAGTCGCCGATCCTCGCCGAGGACACCTACAGCATGCGCCAGCGGTTCGAGACGCTGCCGCGGGTGCTGCCCTTCGTGGTGCTGCTCACCGGCGTGATGGTCGCGCTCTACGGCGGCTACGCGACGCCCTCCGAGACCGCGGGCCTCGGCGGCCTCCTGGCGCTCGGCCTGATCGCGGCGATCTACGGCGTCTGGCGCCCGCGGGACGTCAGCCCGATCCTCACCGCGACCCTGCGCGAATCGACCATGCTGATGCTGATCATCGGCATGTCGCTGCTCTACGCCTACGTGATGAGCTACCTGCACATCTCGCAGTCGGCCGCCGCCGCGATCGTGGCGATGCAGCTCTCGCCCTGGGTGCTGCTGGCGACGATCCTCGGGCTGGTGATCGGGCTCGGCTTCTTCCTGCCGCCAGTCTCGATCATCCTGATGACGGCGCCGATCATCCTGCCGCCGCTTAAGGCCGCGGGCTTCGACCTCGTCTGGTTCGGCGTGGTGATGACGATCACCATGGAGATGGGCCTGATCCACCCGCCGGTGGGGCTCAACATCTTCGTCATCAAGAACATCGCCCCCGACATCCCGCTCTCGGACATCATCTGGGGCACGCTCCCCTTCGTGGTGCTGATGGCGGTCGCGATCCTGATCCTGTGCCTCGTGCCGGGCATCGCCCTGTGGCTGCCGGACCTGCTGCTGCCGTCCACGCGGTAGCGCGGCCCTTCTCCCCTCTCCCCGCACGCGGGGAGAGGCCCGCAGGCACCTCGTCGTGCCTGCGGGAAGCGGAGGCGAAGCCGTAGCGAGGGTGAGGGGGTGGGGACGAACGAGGCTCCTTCGTCGAAGCCCCCTCACCTTCGGCTGCCGCCGCGCCGCGCCGACGACGAGGTCGTCGCGGCCCTCTCCCCGCAGGCGGAGCGAGGGGATGTGCGGCGAACGGGCGACCCAATGCGGATCGAGCGAGGTTCGATCGCCCGTGCGGGAAAGCGGATCAGCGCCCCTGCCAGTCCGGCGTGCGCTTGGCGAGGAACGCCTCCATGCCCTCGCGAAAGTCGCGGCTCATGTAGCAGCTGAGGATCAGGTCGTCGCCGGGCTGCGGCTCGCCCTCGGGGGCGGCGGCCTCCTCGGCGAGCCGGCGCAGGCCTTCCTTGGTGGCCTGCATCGTCAGCGGGGCGTGGCCGGTCAGGAGCGTCGCCAGCTCCGTCGCGCGCGCGGCCAGGGCGGCGGCATCGGCCACCACCTCGCCGACGAGGCCGATGGCGAGCGCCTCCTCGGCGCCGACGAGGCGGGCGGTGAAGATGATGTCCTTGACCCGCGCCGGGCCGATCAGGTCCGACAGGCGCTTGAGGTTGCCCTGCGACAGGCAGTTGCCGAGCGTGCGGGCGATCGGGAAGCCGAAGCGGGCGTCGCGCGTGGCGATGCGCAGGTCGCAGGCGGCGGCGATCGCCGCCCCGCCGCCGGTGCAGGCGCCCGCGATCGCCGCGATGGTCGGCACCCGCATCCGCTCCAGCGTGCCGAGCACCCGGTCCATGAAGCGCTCGTAGCCGAGCGCGTCCTCGGCGGTCTCGAAGCTGCGGAACTGGGCGATGTCGGTGCCGGCGGCGAACGCCTTCTCGCCGGCGCCGGTGATCACCAGCGCCTTGACCGAGGCGTCCTCCTGAATCCGCAGGCACTGCGTGACCAGGCCCTCGTACATCGCGAAGGTCAGCGCGTTGCGGGCGTGCGGCCGGTTGAGGACGATGCGGGCGATCGCGCCGTCCTGGGAGACCAGCAGCTCATCGGTCGGGGCGGCGTCGCTCATGGTGGAAGTCCTCTCCAATCGTCACGCCGTCGTCTCGCCCACGACGCCCGCCGCGATCAAGCCGTCGATCGCCGCCGCGTCGTAGCCGGCCCCGCGCAGGATCGCGCGCGAGTGCTCGCCGAAGAGCGGTGCCGGGCCGTGGACCTTGCCCGGCGTCGCCGAGAACTTCACCGGCAGCCCGAGCGTCGTCATCGTCCCGGCGCGGGGATGATCGACCGGGACTACCATCTCGCGGGCCAACGTGTGCGGGTCGCGGTGCATCTGGTTGACGTCGAGCACCGGCCCGGCCGGCACGCCGCCCGCCTCCAGGCGCGCGAGCCAGGCCTCGGAGGTGGCGCTGCGGAAGAACGGCGCCAGCGCCTCGGCGAGGGCGATCCGATGCTCCATGCGGCCGGCATTGAGGGCGAAGCGCGGGTCGGCGGCGAGTTCCGCGGCGCCGAGCACGTCGAGCAGGCGCAGCCAGTTGGTCTGGTTGGCCGCACCGATGGTGATCCAGCCGTCTTCGGTCTCGAACGCCTCGTAGGGGGCATTCAGCGGATGGGCCGAGCCCATCGGCCCCGGCGCGATCCCGGTCGCCATGGCGATCGCCGACTGCCAGTAGGTCAGGGTGATGCCGGCCTCGAACAGCGAGGTGTCGACCACCTGGCCGAGGCCGGTCTTGAGCCGGTGCGTGTAGGCGGCGAGCACCCCCATCGCCGCGAGGATGCCGGCGGTGATGTCGGTGACCGGCGGCCCGCACTTCATCGGCGGCTCGCCCGGCCCGGCGCCGGTGACGCTCATCAGCCCGCTCATCCCCTGCGCGACGAGATCGAACCCGGCGCGCTCGGCGTAGGGGCCGGAGCGGCCGAAGCCGGAGAGCGAGCAGTAGACCAGGGCGGGGTAGCGTTCGCGCAGGGCCTCGTAGCTCAAGCCCAGCTTCTCCATCGTGCCGGCGCGGTAGTTCTCGATCAGCACGTCGGCATCGGCGAGCAGGCGGTGCAGCACCGCCTTGCCGGCCTCGCTCTTGAGGTCGAGGGCGAGGCCGCGCTTACCGCGGTTCATCATCATGTAGGCGGCGCTCTCGCCCTCGATCGCGGGCGGCACCGAGCGGCGGGTGTCGTCCCCGCCCGGGATCTTCTCGACCTTGATCACCTCGGCGCCCATGTCGCCGAGCATCAGGCCGCAGACCGGGCCCGCCATGATGTGGGCGAGCTCGACCACCTTGACGCCCGCGAGCGGGCCTTCGCGTCGGGTCTCCGTCATCGGCATCCCCTCAGCGCGCCGGAAGGGTCGCCCCCGGCGGGACGAGACCGGCCTCGGCCGGCTCCACGAAGGGCCGCTCGGGATGCATGGTGAAGGCGGTCGCCGCGCCGAGCAGGCACAGGCCGATCGAGCCCGCGAACGGCAGCGTCCAGTCGCCGGTCGCGTCGACGATGAGCCCGAACACGATCGGCGAGACGATCGCCGCCACCGCCGACCCGGTGTTCATCAGCCCGCTCGCGGTGCCGGCGAACTTCGGCGCGATGTCCATCGGCACCGACCAGATCGGCCCGATCACCAGCTCGGCGAAGAAGAAGCCCGAGGACAGCAGCAGCGCGACGTAGGTGAGGTCGCGGGTGAAGAACACGCCGGTCAGGCTCGCCGCCGCGCCGAGAAAGCCGATCACGACGATCGAGAGGCGCGCGAGCTTGAGGTTGCCGGTCTTCTCGAAGATCCGGTCGGAGAGCACGCCGCCCAGCGTGTCGCCGACGACGCCGGCGAAGAACACGCCCGAGGCGAACAGCGCCGAGTTCTTCAGGTCGAGGCCGTAGCTCTGCTTGAAGAAGCTCGGCAGCCAGCCGAGGAACAGCCACAGGGTCCAGCCGTAGCAGAAATAGGTGATCGTGACGGGCAGGATGCGCCTGGTCAGCGCGCCCCACGGCACCGACTGCTTGGCGCCGACCTTGCGCGGGGGCGGCAGCTGGTCGAGCTCGGCTCGGGTGATCGACTTGTGGTCGGACGGGTCGTCGCGAAAGTACAGGTACCAGACCACGACCCAGACAAAGCTGATCGCGCCGAGGATGACGAAGCTCGAGCGCCAGCCGAAATGGTAGATCAGGAAGGCGACGATCGGCGGCGCGACCGCGTTGCCGAGCCGTGCGAAGGCGTGGGTGATGCCCTGCGCGAAGCCGCGCCGTCCGGGCGCGGTCCAGTTCTGCATGGCGCGGGTGGCGGTCGGGAAGGTCGCGCCCTCGCCGAAGCCCAGCAGCACGCGGGCGAGGAACAGGCTGACGAGGCCGCCGACGAACCCGGTGAGGATCGTCGCCGTGGCCCAGATCAGGCCGCAGACCAGGAGCGTGCGCCGCGCGCCGAACTTGTCGCCGACCGAGCCGCCGATCACCTGGAAGATCGCGTAGGGGTAGGCGAAGGCCGAGAGGATCAGGCCGAACTGGGTGTTCGACATGCCGAGATCCTTGATGATCACGGCGCCCGCGGTGGCGATGTTCACGCGGTCGAGATAGGTGATGAAGTACATCAGGCAGAGCAGGAACAGCACGCTGTTCGTGGCGCTCAGGCGCTTGATCATGGCGTCGATCCTCCGGCAGGATTTTTGTCGCAGCCGCCTTGTGGCGGTCCTCGCCGGCACCCTGGCCTCGCGACCGGATGCGACGTTTCGCATTACGTATTCAGTACGCTCGGCCGATGCCGGAGTGCAACCGTCGGTGACAAAGACCCGGTTTTTTCCGCAGGCGCAATCCACCGCGACGTCGGCCGACGGCGGCGTCGGGATGGCTCGGGCAGCGCGAGCGAGGCTGGGGCGGGTCGATCGCACCCGTGGCGGGCCGAGCACGGCACCGGACTGCGCGTCCCTCGCGCCGGGCTGAGGCAGCGAACGCGACGGTCGCGTCTCGCCGTCCCCGCTCGCCCTTCTCGCCGTCGGCTGGTGGCGAAACGAAAAACGGGGGCCGAAGCCCCCGTGCTAATCCGTGACGATGGTAGAGGGTTCAGGCCGTGGCGGCGCGCATGCCGTCGTTCGCGGCCGGGGTGGCCGACGGATCGAGCACCTTGCCGCGCGGGCCGACCCAGGTTCCAACCCACTTGCGCTGCCACAGGAACAGGCAGCCGAGCACGATCCCGGCGAAGACGGCGTAGACGACGAAGCCCGTGGCGAAGGCGCCGGTATACTGCTTCGAGAAGCCCATGACGTTCGGCAGGATCGCGCCGCCGAGCGCCCCGATCTCGCCGATCATCGAGCCCGACACTGCGGTGTTGGTGGGGTAGCGCAGCGGCACGAGCTGGAACAGCGCACCGTTGCCGGCGCCGAGCGCGGCGAAGCAGAGCATGAACAGGATCGTGGTCGCGGCCAGCGACGGCGTTGCGGTCAGCGCCAGGAACGAGGCGATCGAGGCGAGCAGGACGACCGAGAGCACGGCGATGCCGCCGAGGCGGTCGGCGAAGTAGCCGCCGAGGATGCGGATGCCCGAGCCCATGAAGGCGGCGAGCATGGTGAGACGGCCGGCCTCGACCTTGGTCACCGCGAACTGCTCGTAGAAGAACGTCGGCAGGAAGTTCGACAGGCCGATGAAGCCGCCGAAGGTGATAACGTAGATCAGCGAGAAGGCCCAGCCGTCCTTGGTGAACAGGCACGAGATATGGTCCTTGAAGGACTGGTGCTCGAGATCCGGGGGCTCCTTGGCGAGGACGATCATCACGATGAGCGGGATCGCCATGACGCAGCCGGCAAAGCCGTAGACCGCTTGCCAGCCGTAGGCCTGGGCGAGCGGCGGCGCGAACAGCACGGCGAGCACGGTGCCGGAATTTCCGGCGCCGGCGATGCCCATCGCGAGCCCCTTGTGCTCCGGCGGGAACCAGCCCGAGCCGAGCGACAGGGCCACGCCGAACGAGGCGCCGGCGATGCCGAGCAGCACGCCCATGGCGAGCACGTCGTTGTAGCTGGAGATGAAGAAGAACCCGTAGGCCATCGCCAGCATGATGACGCTCATCTCGGTGATGGCGGCGTTCTTCCGGCCGATGTACTGGGCGAGCACCCCGAGCGGGAAGCGCATGATCGCGCCGGCGAGGATCGGCAGCGAGATCATGAACCCGGTCTGGGCCGGGGAGAGCTTGTAGGTCTCGGTGATGAACGGCCCCATGGCGCCGTTGAGGACCCAGATCGCGAAGCAGAAGTCGAAGTAGAGGAAGGCGGCGAACAGCGTCGGGGGATGTCCCGACTTCATCACGGTCTTGAAGGAGGCCATCGTGGGTGCTCGTCTTGATCGGGCGGGCGCTCGGGCGCAGCCGCTCATGCCGGAGGAACCGGACTCACACCGTCCGCATTGCGAGGCTTCGTTGCCCAGCGTGCCGCGCATGGCGCAGCGCACCACCCCAAGCAGCAACCGTGCCAGACGCGGACGCGACGCCGGATGCCCCCGGCCTGACGACCGGCGCTCCGGAGGGTCGGATCCTCGGGGTGCAATGGGCCCCGGCGACGGGACGGGATGCGGCCGTCCCGCCAGCAGCCGGTGCCGGATTTCAGGGCAACGATGCCTGGGCAGGATGCGATCGCCGGAAACCGCCCAATCCACGGGCATTTCGTGCGGGTGCATGGCCCGCGGATCAACCGATCACGTCTCCGAGATCGGTTGCCGGATCGCAGCCTCAATGGCAGGTGGTGATGGTCTTCACGATCCAGCCCTGCTCGGGCTGCCACAACTTGCGGCGGGCACGCGTGCAATCCGGCGGCGCGGTCCCCGCCGTCCAGGCGGCCTTCGGCTCGGACGCGTCCGGCTCGACGGTCTGGACCGGGCGCGGGCGCTCCGGACGCTTCGCGGCGTCCCGCGCGACGGCCGGGACCGCGACGACGCAGGCGAGCGCCAGGAGCGACGCCGCGAGGCGCGCGCGCAAGTTCGAAGCGGATGACACGGGTCGATGTCCGAAGATGGTGTGATCTGCGATACTGTTGGCGCCAAGACGGGCGACAAATCAATCGCGTCTCCGCAACTTGTCCCCGCTCTGCCGGGAACGATCGGGCATGGTAAAGGGCGGGTGCCGACGGGCGCCCGGATGCTGCGATCCAGCTCTCGCCTCCCGTTCCGGCCACGCACCAGCTCTGCACTGCAGATCTCGCGACCCGGCAGATTCTCGATAGACGAGCGCGCGCTCGGCGCCGACCGTTGCAAGGAATCGACGGCACGCGATGAAACGGCGTCCGGGACGCTGCGGAGGATGACGCGACGGGCCGGGACTTGCTAAGCCTTGGATCGTCACCACCGGATCGCGGCCGCCGCTGCACGACCGCGTGACTCAAGGTTCCGTGCCGGCCCCGCGCCGACCCGGGGACCTCGGATCAAGGACGTTTCGAACCGCCATGTCGAATACCCTGCGAAGCCTTCTGCTCGTCGGCGCGATGACCAGCCTCGCGAGCCTGTCCGCGACCGCGCCCGGTCACGCCCAGGGACGGGGCGCCCTCGCCTCGAGCGCCATCGACGGCGTCGGCGACGACGACCGCCTGTTCCAGGACCAGACCGGCGCGCTCTACCGCCTCCGCGCCGGCCGCTACGAGCCCTATGCCGGCCGCGTCGAGTTCGGCCGCGCCGTTCCCGATCGCGCGGCGACGTCCGAGCGCCGCCTCGCCCCCGAGCGCCAGCAGCTCGCCGAGCGCCCGCCCGAGACGCTGGCCGAGAGCCCGGCCGACGCGCCCGCCGCGCCGCTCACCGTCGGGCCGAAGCCCGGCGCCAACCAGCTCTCCCCGGCCATGGCCGCCGCGATCAACCGGCCGATCGACAACGGCCCGATCAGCTACGACAAGGCCTATGCCGCGATCGCCGACGACGCGTTCCCGGTGGCGGCGTTCAACTGGAAGAAGACCAACCCGGCGTTCCTGCGCCAGGAGATCGCCTATACCGGGCCCTACGAGCCCGGCACGATCATCGTCGACCCGCGGGCGCACCAGCTCACCCTCGTCCAGGCCGACGGCCGGGCGCGGCGCTACGGCGTCGGCGTGGGCAAGCAGGGCTTCTCGTGGTCGGGCACCGCCACGGTGAACCTGAAGCAGGCCTGGCCCGACTGGTACCCGCCCAAGGAGATGATCGCCCGGACGCCGCACCTCGCCCGCGAGGTCGACACGCTGCCGAGCGGCGTCGGCGTTCCCGGCGGCAACCGCAACCCGCTCGGCGCCCGGGCCATGTACCTTTGGCAGGGCAACAAGGACACGCTGTTCCGCATCCACGGCACCCTCGATCCGAACTCGATCGGCAAGAGCGTCTCGTCGGGCTGCATCCGCATGATCAATCAGGATGCGATCGACCTGTTCAGCCGCGTCAACGTCGGCACCAAGGTCGTCGTCCTGAACTGATCGGGTAAACGACCGCGCCGTCCGCAGGGGAAGCCTCCGCGGACGGCGTTCGCGCATGCTCAGTCGACGTTGCGCTCCGTGCGGCGGTGCTCGCCGAGGATGCGCCGCACCGTGCCCGTGGCCGAGCGATAGACCACGGTCTCGGTCTCGATCACGCCGGGCCTGAAGCGCACGCCGCGCAGCAGCGCGCCGTCGGTGACGCCGGTCGCCGCCACGATGACGTCGCCCCGGGCGAGGTCGGTGAGCTCGTATTTCCGGTTCGGGTCGCCGATGCCCATGTCCTGCGCCCGCCGGCGCTTCTCGGGCGTGTCGAGGATCAGCCGGCCCTGCATCTGGCCGCCGATGCAGCGCAGCGCGCCGGCCGCGATCACGCCCTCGGGCGCCGCGCCGGTCCCAAGATAGATGTCGACGCCGGTCTCGTGGGGCGAGTTGGTGAAGATGATGCCGGCGATGTCGCCGTCCGAGATCAGGCGGACCCCGGCGCCCGCCGCGCGGATTGCGGCGACGAGGTCGGCATGGCGCGGCCGGTCGAGGACGATCGCCACGATCTGCGAGGCCGGCACGCTCTTGGCGCGGGCGAGCGCAGCGATGTTGTCGGCGGGGCTGGCGTCGAGATCGACGATCCCCGGCGGATAGCCCGGGCCGATCGCGATCTTCTGCATGTAGACGTCGGGGGCGGCGAGGAGCGAGCCGCGCTCGGCCATCGCCATGATCGCGATGGCGCCCGGCATGTCCTTGGCGCACAGGGTCGTACCCTCCAGCGGATCGACCGCGAGGTCGACGCGCGGCCCGCCGCCGCTGCCGAGGCGCTCGCCGATGAACAGCATCGGCGCCTGGTCGCGCTCGCCCTCGCCGATCACCACGGTGCCGTCGATCGGCAGCGCGTTGAGCTCGGCCCGCATCGCGTCGACGGCGGCCTGGTCGGCGGCCTTCTCGTTGCCCTGCCCGCGCAGGGCGGCCGCGGCGATGGCCGCGCGTTCGGTCACGCGCGCGAGTTCGAGGGTGAGCGTGCGCGCGACGACGCTCCGCGAGCCCTGCATGAGCGCCTCGTCCATCGTTTCCCAAGCCCTTCCCGCGGCCCGAACGTTTTCGGTGCCCTGCTCCTACAGCTTAGCGCAGGCAGGATGCACGAAAATAACTCAGGTTTCCGAATTTCCAGCGAAGAGGAACGATAGTGCCTATTCTTCAGGTGCCGAGGAGGCTTATTCCCGCTCGATTCGGATGAGCTGCGGCGCCTCGGCCAGCAGCCCGTCGGCCGCGATGGCGTCGAGCGCCGCGCGGATGTTGCCCTCCGTCGCGGCGTAGGTGATCAGCACCAGCGGCACCGGCTGCCCGGAGCGCCCGTGCGGATCGCTCTCCGCCGTCTCCCCGGTGCGGCGCTGCAGGATGCTCTCCAGGGAGATCTCGCGCTCGGCCATGCGGGTGGCCACGCCCGCCGCGACGCCGGGCCGGTTGTGGACCGTGAGGCGGATGTAATAGCCGCCCTCGTGGCGCTGCATCTCGACCCGCTCGGCGGGGCGCAGCTGCGCGGTCGGGCAGCCGAAGGTCGGGCGGGTCAGGCCGGCGGCGAGGTCGGCGATGTCGGCGACGACCGCCGACGCCGTGGCCTCGCCGCCGGCGCCCGGGCCGATCAGGGTCAGCTCGCCGACGGCGTCCGCGTCGATCGTCACCGCGTTCGTCACGCCCATCACCTGGGCGATGCTGGAGGATTTCGGCACCATGGTCGGGTGCACGCGCTGCTCGATCCCGGCCTCCGTCGCCTGCGCGACGCCGAGCAGCTTGATCCGGTAGCCGAGCTCCTCGGCCATCAGCAGGTCCAGCGGCTTCACGCCGGAGATGCCCTCGACCGAGACGCCCTCGGCGTCGATCGCGGTGCCGAAGGCGAGGCTCGTCAGGATCGCGAGCTTGTGGGCGGTGTCGAAGCCCTCGACGTCGAAGGTCGGGTCGGCTTCGGCGTAGCCCAGCGCCTGCGCGTCCTTGAGGCAGGCCTCGAAGGTCAGGCCCTCGCGCTCCATCCGGGTGAGGATGTAGTTGCAGGTGCCGTTCATGATCCCGTAGACGCGACTCACCGCGTTGCCGGCCAGCCCCTCGCGCAGCGCCTTGATCACCGGGATGCCGCCGGCGACCGCCGCCTCGTAGGCCAGGGCCACGCCCGCGGTCTCGGCGGACGTCGCCAGCGCCGCGCCGTGCAGGGCGAGCAGCGCCTTGTTCGCGGTGACGACCGGCTTGCCGGCGGCGAGCGCCGCCTCGACGACCGCCTTGGCCGGCCCTTCCGAACCGCCGATCAGCTCGACCACGCAGTCGACCTCGGCCGAGCGCGCCATCTCCACCGGGTCGTCGAACCAGTGCAGCCCGGCGCCGTCGAACCCGCGGTCGCGCGTCCGGTCGCGGGAGGAGACCGCGACGACGCGGATGTCGCGGCCGGTGGCGGCGGCGAGCGCCGACGAGCGGCGCGCGATCATGCGGACGACGGCGGCACCGACCGTGCCGAGACCGGCGACACCGAGGCGGAAGCTCTGGGACATGCTGGTTTTCGTAGCCTTCTGCCCTGCGCCGTCGGCGGCCTGTCGGCCAGCGCGGACGGGCGCGGGGTACGCCGCGCGCCCCATCGGCTGCGGCGGCGTCCTTCTGCCTCGATTTGCCGGGAGGCGCAAGAAATCGGCCGGTCGCGCGGTCGTCTCCGGGCGCCCCCCGTCACCGGCGGCGCGACGCCGCCCGATGCCGCACGGCGGCGACGACCAGGCCGCAGAGGATGCCGGCATTCAGCAGGTGCCAGAGGAAGTGGGTGCCGACGGGCACGCGCGCGCAGACGCTGCGGTCCATGGTGCGCAGGGCGAGCGAGACGCCGAACAGGAGCGCCAGCGCAACGAGCCGCTCGCCGGTCGGCGACGGGTCGCCGAGCCATCGCAGCCCGAGCGCGACGCCGAGGAGCGCCAGCACGGCCGGCAGGTAGTCGACCGAGCCGTTGGTGAGGGCCTCGACCGAGCGCCCGGCGGCGGCATCGAGGGCGGGGACGAGCCCGAAGCCGAAGCCCGCGAACGCCAGGGTCGCCGCCGCCGCCGCTACGAGCCCGAATCGCAGGAACCGCACCATCGCCAGGAAGAAGTAGGCGTGGATGAACACGGCGATCGGCACCACGTCGACGAGCATCGCCCAGCGCACGGCGAGGGTGTGGAACAGGAAGGATCCGACGCCGACGATTGCCGTCAGGAGCGCGAGAGCGGCGGCGGGCCGATCGTCCACCGTGCGGGCACGCCGGAACGCGACGGTGCCGGCGACGAGGAAGGCGGCGTTGGAGACGGCGTTGACCGGCTCGGCCCAGAACGCTGGGCTCCCGCGCTCGCAATAGCCGGCGATCGGCTCGAACCAGTCCACCGGCGACCTCGTTGCGGGACGGACGACGATGCGTCCGGCCTTCCGCTTGTCAGGGCGGTGCGAAGGCCCGATGACGGGCTCCGCTCTCCAGGACGCCAGCGATGCGCATCACCACGTGGAACGTCAATTCGATCAAGCAGCGGGTCGGGCACCTGCTCGCCTTCCTCGACGAGGCCAAGCCGGACGTGGTCTGCCTGCAGGAGCTGAAGTGCCAGGAGGAGGCGTTTCCGCGCGCCGAGATCGAGGCTGCGGGCTACGCCGTCGAGGCCGTGGGCCAGAAGGCCTATAACGGGGTCGCGCTGCTGGTGCGCGCGCCGCTGACCTACGATCCGGAGACCGTTCTGCGCGCGCTTCCGGGCGACGCCGAGGACGAGCAGTCCCGCTACGTCGAGGCGCTAGTCGCCGGGGACGGCGTCGCGCCGGTTCGGGTGGCCTCGATCTACCTGCCGAACGGCAACCCGGTGGCGAGCCCGAAATACCCCTACAAGCTCGCCTTCCTCGAGCGCCTGCGCCTGCATGCCCGCGCGCGGATGCGCGAGGAGACCGCCCTGGTGCTGGCCGGCGACTACAACGTCATTCCCGAGCCGGAGGATGCGGCCGAGCCCGCGGCCTGGGCCGACGACGCGCTCTACCTGCCCACGACGCGCGCGGCGTTCCGGTCGCTCCTCGCCGAGGGGCTGACCGACGCGGTCCGCGCCTGCGACCCGCGCCCCGGCCTCTACAGCTTCTGGGACTACCAGGCTGCCGCCTGGTCGCGAAACTTCGGCATCCGCATCGACCACCTGCTGCTCTCGCCCCAGGCCGCCGACCGCCTGGTCGCGGCCTCGGTGCAGAAGCACCTGCGCGGATTGGAGAAACCATCGGACCACGTGCCCGTGACGGTGGAGCTGACGTGAAGGCCGGATCGGCCCGGCGTCCGATATCGTAACCCTTCCGCGCTACGCCCCACGGATTCGATGGCGACATAATCCCCGCCGCCGCAACGAACTTATGCGGTCAAGGTTGTCCCCGGTCGATCGGAGTCGCAGGCAGCCATGGAACGACCGAACCCCATCCACGGCGAGGACGCGTCCGCCGGCGCCGAGACCGGCCAGGACCACGCGGCCGCGGACGAGGCCGCCGAAGCCGGCGTCCTGGAGCCGCTAGCCGACTACCCGCACATCGATCTCCGCGCCGGCGGCGAGCCCTGGGACAAGCGCCGCGCCGCCGGCAAGCGCCTGCGCGAGGTGGTGGACCACGCAGCTCACGCCGCCCTCGACCTGCCCGCCGACCGGCCCGATCCGGTCGACCTGATCGCGGGCGCCCACGAGGGGCGGCAGCCCGAGCTGGTGCCGCTGCGCGTCGCCCGCATGGCGAGCTCGCCCTTCGCCTTCCTGCGCGGGGCGGCCCACGTCATGGCCTGGGATCTCGCGCACAGCCCGCGCAGCGAGATCATGGTGGTGATGAACGGAGACGCGCACATCTCGAATTTCGGCCTGTTCGGGACGCCGCAGGGCGACGTCGTGCTTGATCTCAACGATTTCGACGAGGTCACGATCGGCCCCTGGGAGTGGGACCTGAAGCGCCTCGTCGCCAGCATCGAGGTCGCGGCCCGCGAGGACGGGGTGCCCGCCGACCAGCGCCGGCAGGCGGTGATGGCCGCCGTCGGCGGCTACCAGCACACGATGCTGGACCTCGCGCCGCAGGGGTCCCTCGACGTCTGGCAGCAGGCCACCCGCGCCGACGAGCTCGATTTCTCCGGCGTCCGCATCGACGAGGCGTCCCAGGCCGTCGTTCGCAAGGCGGTGGAGAAGGCGCGCAAGAAGAACAACCAGAGCCTGCTCGCCCGCGTCGGCGAGCGCCGCGTCGACGGAGGCTGGCGCTTCCGCGAGGACGCGCCGATCCTCACGCGCGTCGACGACGACACCCGCGAGTCGGTGATCACCGGGCTCGAGCACTACGCCGAGACGCTGCCGCGCGAGCGCCGGTTCATGCTGAGCCGCTACCACGTGGTCGACGTCGCCCACCGCGTCGTCGGGGTCGGCAGCGTCGGGACCCGCGCCTACGTGGCGCTGCTCTGCGGCAACTCGGACCAGGACGTGCTCTTCCTGCAGGTGAAGGAGGCGGTGCGCCCGGCCCACGCCCCCTACCTGCCCGGCATGCCGGAGCCCTATGCCAGCCACGAGGGCGAGCGGGTGATCTACGGCCAGCGCCTGCTCCAGGGCGTCGGCGACCCGCTGCTCGGCTGGACCACGATCGCCGACCGCCCGTTCTACGTGCGGCAGATGAAGAACATGAAGGGCGAGATCCCGGTCTCCTGCATGACCGGGCAGCCGCTGCTGTACTTCTCCTGGGCCTACGGCGCGCTGCTCGCCCGCGCGCATGCCCGCACCGGCGACGCGGCGGCCATCGCCGGCTATTGCGGCAAGGACCGCCACGCCGACCTGCGCGAGGCGCTGGCCGACTGGGCGCACGCCTACGGCGACCGGAACGCGGCGGACTACCAGGCCTTCCTCGCCGCGATCAAGGCGGGCCGGCTCGAGGCGGCACCCGATCCCTGCCTGTGACCCGGCGCGGCCCGCGCCGCGCCCGCTCCCTGCTACCGCTTCGTCAGCCCGCCGAGCACGTTGCGCAGGATCGCGTTGCCGACCTGGGTGCCGACGCTTCGCGCCATGGAGCGCGCCGCGTTCGACACGACCTGCTCGGCGAGGCTCTGCGGCGCCTTGCGGCCCCCCTTGCCGCCACCCTTGGCGGCGGGCGTGCCGAACACGCTGCCCATGATGCCGCCGAGGAACCCGCCGAGGCCGCCTTCCGAGGCCTGCGCCGCTTCCGCCGGGGCGGCGTCGAGATTCTTGCGCTTGGCCAGCATCTCGTAGGCGCTCTCGCTGTCGATCGCCTCATCGTACTTGCCGCGCAGGGGGCTCCGGGCGATCAGGTCAGCGCGCTCGGCCGGCGTCAGCGGGCCGACGCGCCCCTGGGGCGGCGCGATCAGGGCGCGCTCGACCACCGAGGGCGTGCCCTTCGGCTCCAGGAAGCTGACCAGGGCCTCGCCGACGCCGAGCTGGGTGATCGCCTCCGCGACGTCGAAGCCGGGATTCTGCCGGAAGGTCTCCGCGGCGGCCTTCACCGCGCGCTGGTCGCGGGGGGTGAAGGCGCGCAGCGCGTGCTGGACCCGGTTGCCGAGCTGGCCCAGCACCGTCTCGGGCACGTCGAGGGGGTTCTGCGTCACGAAGTAGACGCCGACGCCCTTCGAGCGGATCAGCCGCACCACCTGCTCGACCGCGTCCAGCAGCGCCTTCGGCGCATCGTTGAACAGCAGGTGCGCCTCGTCGAAGAAGAACACCAGCTTCGGCTTGTCCAGGTCGCCCACCTCGGGCAGCTGCTCGAACAGCTCGGAGAGCATCCACAGCAGGAACGAGGCGTAGAGCCGAGGCCGCTGCATCAGCTTGTCGGCGGCCAGGATGTTGACGACGCCGCGCCCGTCGCGGTCGGTCCGCATGAAGTCCTCGAGGTTGAGGGCCGGCTCGCCGAAGAACCGGTCGGCGTTCTGGTTCTCGAGCATCAGGAGCTGGCGCTGGATCGCGCCGACCGACGCCGCCGAGACGTGGCCGTACTGGCCGGAGATCGTCTTGAGGTTCTCCGAGCAGAAGGCCAGCAGCGCGCGCAGGTCCTTCAGGTCGATCACCGGCCACTGGTTCTCGTCGGCGACGCGGAAGGCGATGTTGAGGACGCCCTCCTGCGTGTCGTTGAGCTCGAGCAGCCGCGCCAGCAGCAGCGGCCCCATCTCGGTCACGGTGCAGCGGATCGGATGGCCCTGCTCGCCGAACAGGTCCCAGAACACGGTCGGGAAGCGGTCGGGCTCGTAGGCGATGCCGAGTTCCTCGGCGCGCTTGACGAAGACCGGCTTGGATTCCCCGGCCGCCGCCAAGCCCGAGAGGTCGCCCTTCACGTCCGCCGCGAAGACCGGGACGCCGGCATTGGAGAAGCCCTCGGCCATCACCTGCAGCGTCACGGTCTTGCCGGTGCCGGTCGCGCCGGCCACCAGCCCGTGCCGGTTGGCGAGCTTGAGCGTCAGCACCTCGGGCTTCGGCGCGCCGGTCTTCGGGATGCTTTTTCCAACGAGGATGCTGCCGTCGCCCGCCATCACGCCCAATCCCCTTCGCACCACCGGTGAAGGTTATGCCGGCCGAAGACCGGCTTTGCCAGATGCGCGGCCGTTTTGCTTGATTTCTGCTTCCCTAAGCCCGAAGGACGAGGAAACACCCTCGGGAGCTGCCGATCATGGAAGAACTCATCGCCCGCGTGACCAACCGCACCGGGCTCGATGCCGCGACGGCGCAGACCGCGATCGGGCACATCCTGGCGTTCCTCCAGAAGGAGGGCCCCGCCACGGAGGTGAGCCAGCTGATGGCGGCGATGCCGGGCGCCGAATCCCTGGTCGCGACCTCGAACGCCGACGAGGGCGGCGGCGGCCTCATGGGCATGCTCGGCGGCATGATGGGCGGCGGCGTGATGGCGCTCGGCCAGAAGCTGATGGCGGCCGGCGTGCCGATGGGCCAGATGCAGCCGCTCGGCCAGGAGCTGTTCGCCTACGGCCGCGAGAAGGCCGGCGAGGACGTGATGGGGCCGATCGTCGGCTCCGTCCCCGGCCTCAGCCAGTTCGTCTGAGACCGGACGGCCTTCGGGCTCGCGGGACGCTCACGGGCGCCGGCGCGGGCCTGTCATAAAAGCGTGCGGCCTTCGTGATTGTGTCCGGTTCCAGGGCCTGGAGCCGGCCGCCCCGCGGGGGCGCGCTCCCGACCCGGAATGGGCGTCGACCATGGTCGCGAAGTTTACGCGTGGGGCCTCCGCCGCTTGGGACGCGATCCGGGCCAACGGCTGGGACAGCGTCGAGTCCCCCATCGCGAAGCTGAAGCGCAAGTCGGCCGACGGCACCCTGCCCGGCTTCGGTGGCCGCAGCCTGACCCCGCCCGGCGCCACGCCGATCCGCTTCAAGGCCAAGGGTGCGGGCAAGCCCCTCCCCGAGCTGGGCCCGAGCCTCGGCCGCATCGGCAGCCTCGAGGTGTGCCTCGCCACCCGCAAGTCCGAGATCCGCCGGGCGCAGCGGCTGCGCTACCAGGTGTTCTACGAGGAGATGTCGGCGATCCCCAGCGGCATGGCGATGCTGTCGCGGCGCGACGTCGACGCCTACGATGCGGTCTGCGACCACCTCCTGGTGATCGACCACGCCGCGACCGACGCGAAGCCGTTCCGCAAGGCGCGGCCCAAGGTGGTCGGCACCTATCGCCTGCTCCGCGGCGAGGCGGCCGAGCGCCATTTCGGCTTCTACTCGGCCTCCGAGTTCGACATCGCGCCGCTGCTCGCGGCTCATCCCGGCAAGCGCCTGCTCGAGCTCGGCCGCTCCTGCGTGCTGAAGCCCTATCGCACCAAGCGCACGGTCGAGCTGCTCTGGGCCGGCATCTACGCCTACGTGCTGCACCACCGCATCGACGCGCTGATCGGCTGCGCCAGCCTCGACGGCACCGATCCCGCCCGCCTCGCGCTGCCCCTGAGCTTCCTGCACCACCATGCCCGTGCGCCCGACGGCTGGCGGGCCCGGGCGCTTCCCGAGCGCTACGTGCCGATGGACCGGCTCGACCGCGAGGCGATCGACCCGAAGGCCGCCCTGCAGGCGCTGCCGCCGCTGATCAAGGGATACCTCCGCGTCGGCGCCACCTTCGGCGACGGGGCGGTGATCGACCGCCAGTTCGGCACCACCGACGTCTTCGTCGTGCTGCCGGTGACGGCGATCGGTACGCGCTACCTCGGCCACTTCGCGCCGACGGCGAACGCGCGGGCGGCGTGAGCCCCCCGCGGCGAGCGACGCCGGCGACGGTCCGTTCCGGACCGCGCCAGCATCGCCCCGTCGATCAGTTCGGGTGGAACACGACCTTCACGCAACCGTCCTTCTTGTCCCGGAACGTCTTGTAGAGGTCCGGACCGTCGGCGAGGTTGGTGGAGCGGTGGGTGATCATCGACGTCATGTCGATCTTCCCCTCCTGGATCAGCTTCGTCAGCGTCTCCAGGTAGCGCTTCACGTGGGTCTGCCCGCTCTTCATGGTCAGGCCCTTCTGGACGATCATGCCCATGTTGACCGGGATCGGGCCGCCGTAGACACCGGGCACCGAGACGATGCCGCAGGGGCGCACCGCCTTGATCGCCTCCATCAGGGCGTAGGGCCGCTCGGTCGAGGTCAGCTTCTCCTGGATCGTGTTGACGAGGCTGGCCACGCCATGGCCGGCGCTGGCCTCCATGCCGACGCAGTCGATGACGCCGTCGGCGCCCTCGCCCTTGCTGATCTCCTTGATCCGCTCGAACACGTCTTCCTTCGCGTAGTCGATGATGTCGGTCGCGCCGTAGGTGCGGGCGAGCGCCAGGCGCTCGGGCACCGTGTCGATCGCGATGATGCGCTCGGCGCCCATGATCTTGGCGGACTGGATCGCGAACAGGCCGACCGGGCCCGCGCCCCAGACCGCGATGATCTCGCCGCCCTTGATCTCGCAATGCTCGGCGCCCTGCCATCCGGTCGGCAGGATGTCGGTGAGGAACAGCAGCGACTCGTCGTCGACGCCCTCGGGCGCCAGCATCGGCGCCACGTCGGCCATCGGCACGCGCACGTACTCGGCCTGGCCGCCGCCGTAGCCGCCGGTGAGGTGCGAGTAGCCGAACAGGCCGGCGGTGGTGTAGCCGAACTGGGCGGCGGCCATGGCGGCGTTGCGGTTCGAGCGCTGGCAGACGGAGTAGTTCCCGAGCCGGCACTGGCGGCATTCGCCGCAATTGATGTTGAACGGCACGACCACGCGGTCGCCCTTCCTGAACTTGGTGAAGCCCTGCCCGACCTCGACGACCTCGCCCATGAACTCGTGGCCGAGCACGTCGCCCGCCTCCATGGTCGGCATCTGGCCGTCCATCAGGTGGAGGTCCGAGCCGCAGATGGCGCAGGACGTCACCTTGATGATGATGTCGCGCGCATCCTCGATCTGCGGATCGGGGACCGTGTCGCAGCGGATGTCGCCCTTGCCGTGCCAGCACAGCGCTTTCATGGAAATCCTCTCGTGACGGCGGAATCGCGGCCCACGGAGGTGCGGGCTCGTGCGGGTAAGTGCCCGATCGTACGGCCAAGTTCCGATGGCCCGTCGAATGGCCGCAGCGGTCCGACCGCATCCGGGGGGCCGGTCGCGGCCGTGCCGACGGGATCCGTGCTACGAGGCGCCCTCCGCAAACCCGATGGGTCCAGAACCAGCATGATCGTCTACGGCACCGGCTATTCGCCCTACGTCCGCAAGATCCTCGTGGCGCTCGCCGAGAAGGGCGTGCCCTACGAGCACGTGCCCTGCATGTTCCACGCGCCCGATGCGGCGTTCCAGGCGGCGAGCCCGCTCGGCAAGATCCCGGCGATCGACGACGACGGCTTCAAGCTCGCCGATTCCTCCGCGATCCTGTGGTACCTGGAGCGCAAGCACCCGGACCCGACGCTGATGCCGGCCGACGCGAAGGCGCTCGGCCGCGCGGTCTGGTTCGACAAGTTCGGCGACACGGAGCTGTTCGGCCCGCTGGTCGTGGCGTTCCGCGAGCGGGTGCTGAAGCCCAACATGATGGGCAAGCCCTGCGACGACGCCGCGGTCGCCAAGTCGCTCGACACCGACCTGCCGCCGCTGTTCGACCATCTCGAGGGTCGGATCGACGGCGCGTTCCTGGTCGGCGACGCCTTCTCGATCGCCGACATCGCGATCGCGACCGGCTTCTACAACTTCCACCTCGCGGACGCGAAGATCGACGCCGCCCGCTGGCCGAAGCTCGCGGCCTACGTCGACGGCATCCTGGCGCGCCCGTCCTTCGTCACGGCCATGGCCGCGCGCAAGGGCTGAGCGCCGTCCGATAGACCGCGTTTCTGATGAACTCGGTTCAGCGCGTCTCCCTCCCCCCTCGGCGGGGGAGGGAGGAACCCGTGCCGGGTTCGATTCGCGTCGCGGGATATGACATCGCCCCGGCCGGGCCGTCGTGCCCGCCCGGGTTCAGCGGCGGCGCTTGATCGAGCCCACCGTCTGCACCTGGGCCTGCGCCTCGGCGCGGTCCTCGTCGCTGGCCGCCGCCCAGTTCTTCTCGTAGAGCGCGACGATCCACGCGTCCTTGCGCCCCTCGACGCCCTCGCGGGCCAGCGAGAGCCACATCAGGCCGCGGGCGCGCTGCACCGGCACGCCGCCCATGCCGTTCATCAGCATGTCGCCCAAGAGCGCCTGGGCCGGGTGGTGGCCCTTCTCGGCGGCGAGGTTGAACCAGCGCGCGGCCTGGCGCGCGTCGGCCTCGACGCCGGTGCCGTCGAGGTAGAGGCGGGCGAGGTTGTACTGCGCGTTCGGGTCGCCGAAATACGACGCCGCGTAGTTGAACATGTCGTAGGCCCGCTCGGGGTTCGGGCGCACGTAGGTGCCCTTGATCCCGTCGAGGAAGTAGCTGCCGAGCGCGGTGAAGGCGCTCGCCGTCACCGCCGAGGTCTGCGCGTCGGGCCCGTCGTCGGTGCCGGAATCGGCGATCCGCGAAAAGAACTCGAACGCCTTCAGGTCGTCGTGCGGGACACCGTCGCCCTCGGCGTACATCCGGCCGAGCTTCCACAGGGCGAGCGCGTGGCCCTGGTCGGCGGCGTATTCGAGCGCGCGGGCCGCGCCCTCCTTGTCGCCGGCATTGTACTCGCGCACGCCGGCCCGCAGCGCGTCCTTGGCGCTGCGGTAGCTCTTCTCCGGCACGGGCGTACGGACGCTGGCGTCGAGCGCCTCCGTCGCCGGCGTGCCGGCGAGCAGGGTCGCGACCGCCGTCGCGGCGAGCGCGAGGCCGCGCAGGTGCACGTTCAGCCCGCCGCGGGACCGACGGGGATCGGCCCGGTCCGGCCGGTCGCGGTCGGTCCTAGACGTCCGCATAGCTCTGGATCTCCTCGGCGCCGCCCGGATGGGTCACGGCGCCGTTCACGGCGGGTCCGACGGTCTGCGCGTACTTCCAGAGGTAGCCGGAGGTCGCGGAATTGGTCCGCGGCGTCCACGCCTTGCGGCGCGCGTCGAGCTCGGCGTCGGAGAGCGCCACGTCGAGGGTGCCCTTAATCGCGTCGAGCGTGATCATGTCGCCGTCGCGCAGCAGGCCGATCGGCCCGCCCACCGCCGCCTCGGGCCCGACATGGCCGACGCAGAAGCCGCGGGTGGCGCCGGAGAAGCGCCCGTCGGTGATGAGGGCGACCTTGTCGCCCATGCCCTGGCCGTAGAGCGCGGCGGTGGTGGACAGCATCTCGCGCATGCCGGGGCCGCCCTTCGGGCCCTCGTAGCGGATCACCAGGACCTCGCCCTCCTTGTAGGTGCGCTTCTGGACGGCCTCGAAGCAGGCCTCCTCGCCGTCGAACACCCGCGCCGGGCCGGTGAAGACCTGCTTGTCCAGCGGCATGCCGGCGACCTTCACGATCGCGCCCTCGGTGGCGAGGTTGCCCTTGAGGCCGACGACGCCGCCGGTCGGGGTGATCGGGCTGCCGGCCGAGCGGACCACGTCCTGGTCCGGGTTCCAGCGGACGTGCTCCATGTTCTCGGCGATGGTGCGGCCGGTCACCGTCATGCAGTCGCCGTGGATGAAGCCGTGGTCGAGCAGGGTCTTGATCAGGAGCGGGATGCCGCCGACCTCGAACATGTCCTTGGCGACGTAGCGGCCGCCCGGCTTCAGGTCGGCGACGTAGGGCGTGCGCCGGAAGATCTCGGCGACGTCGAACAGGTCGAACTTGATCCCGCACTCGTGCGCGATCGCCGGCAGGTGGAGCGCGGCGTTGGTCGAGCCGCCCGAGGCCGCCACCGCGGCGGCGGCGTTCTCCAGGGACTTGCGGGTGACGATGTCGCGCGGGCGGATGTTCTTGGCCAGCAGCTCCATCACCTTCTCGCCGGCGGTGGCGCAGAACTGGTCGCGGATCTCGTAAGGCGCCGGCGCGCCGGCCGAGTAGGGCAGCGCAAGGCCGATCGCCTCGGAAACGGTGGCCATGGTGTTGGCGGTGAACTGCGCGCCGCAGGCGCCGGCCGAGGGGCAGGCGACCTGCTCGAGCTCGTCGAGGTCGTCGAGGCTCATGTCGCCGACGGCGACCTTGCCGACCGCCTCGAACAGGTCCTGCACGGTGACCGGGCGGCCGCGGAACGAGCCCGGCAGGATCGAGCCGCCGTAGATGAAGATCGACGGCACGTTGAGACGCACCATCGCCATCATCATGCCCGGCAGCGACTTGTCGCAGCCGGCGAGGCCGACCAGGGCGTCGTAGGCGTGGCCGCGCATGGTCAGCTCGACGGAATCGGCGATGACCTCGCGCGACGGCAGCGAGGCGCGCATGCCGGCGTGCCCCATGGCGATGCCGTCGGTGACGGTGATGGTGCAGAACTCGCGCGGGGTGCCGTGGGCGGCCGCGACGCCCTTCTTCACCGCCTGCGCCTGGCGCATCAGCGAGATGTTGCACGGGGCGGCCTCGTTCCAGCACGACGCCACGCCGACGAGCGGCTGGTGGATCTGCTGCTTGGTCAGGCCCATCGCATAGAGATACGAGCGGTGCGGCGCGCGGTCGGCCCCCTCCGTGACGTGGCGGCTCGGCAGCTTCGACTTGTCGTTCGTAGGCGCGTCCATGACCTGTCCCGCACCCCCGGGTCCGCTACGCATCGGCCGATCCCCGGCGGGGTGCGAACGACCGTCCCGCAGCGTCGACCGACGTTGCGCGAGGAGGCTCGACCACGCTCTTGGAATCGCTCGCAACCGAGCGGTAACCGGTTGGGGGAAAAGCCGTTTACCGCGGATGCTGAGGTGGTCCCGGTTTATGGCGGGATCGCGGCGGTTGAAGGCAGGTCTCGGGGCAAACCCGGGATGCTTTCGCGGTGTTGCGACCCCGCCACAGCCGCGTTTGGCTTGCTCGGCGCCCAGATATTCAGACGTGCGGGCCGGTGATCGTTCTGGACACGTGAGCGGTCGGCACTGCGTATGCTCACATTGACGACGCATCTGTGCGAGCCATGGCCGAAGACGAAAGACGACCCTTGCGCGGAGGGCGGATGTTCACCCGCGATCCCTGGTTCGGCTTGCGAAGCCGACCACGGTTCGACGAGTTTCGACGATGGTGGCACCGCGAAAAAGCGAGGGCTGGGCTCGGCGATTTGACGACGCGGCGGGAGGCGGAGGATACTTACGCGGACTGGGCCAGTTCACATCCGCCGAAGGAGCGGTCGTAACGCATGGTCTCAAACACGCTCGTTCTGCCCCGGCAGTCTTCCGTCGCGGATGCCGCAGGCTCCGGTGATGAGGAAGCCTTGGTAGCCACGCTCGAAGACCTGAAGGGCCACGCGCCCTCCCCCGACGCCTTGAGGGACGTGGCGGAGATCCTGCAGTCCACACGATCCCGCCGCGTGCGGAATACGGCTGCGTTGGCGCTGGCGGACTGCGGTCTTGCGGAGATGTCCGAGCCCATCGTCACGACCTTGCGGGACGAACGGGTCGCCGGAGAAGCGGGAACGCTTCTGTTCGCTCTCAGCGAGCTGGGCGGCACCCTGCCGCTTGACTTGGCCGCTCGGCTGATCGCGAAGGGATCGTACGAAGCGCGTGCCGAAACGCTGATCTTCTTCGAGCTTGGCCGCGTCGATTGCGCCGACGAGGAAACGTACCGATCGGCGAAAGCCGCGTTGGCGGCCTTATTGACCTCCGAGAACGCTGAAGTCGCAGAAGCGGCGGATCTTGCCCTTTGCCTGCTGGATGCAACCGCCTGACGGGTATCGCTTACACGTCGATCATGTTCGCTTCTTGAGCCGCGGCGAGCGCGGCGTCGCTCTCGTCCTTCAGGGACACGCCGGTCAGCCCGCGGGCGAAGGCCTGGGTCAGGAGCCAGTCGAGCTTGAACACGGCGAGCGGGTGCGAGAGCCCGGCGGGGCGGACGTTCGAGATGCAGTTGCGCTCGGCGTCCGAGCGGCCGGGGCGCGGCGCGAAGGTGAGGTAGATCCCGAGGCTGTCGGGCGAGGACAGGCCGGGACGCTCGCCGATCAGCACCGCCACCGCGCGGGCCTTGAGGGCGCTCCCGACGGCGTCGCCGAGCGCGACGCGGGCCTGCGTTGCGACGACCACCGGCGCGAGCCGCCAGCCGGCCCGGTCGGCATGCGGCTTGAAGGCCGCAAGGAAACCGGCCGCGCCCTCGTGCACGGCACGGGCCGACAACCCGTCGGCGACGACGATCGCGAGATCGACCGGATCGCCGGCGGCCTCTTCGAGGGCCTGGCGGCCCTCCTCCGCCAAGGCGCGCCCGAGGTCGGGCCGGCGCAGGTAGGTCGCGCGGTCGGCCGCCCGCGAGGCGACCCGGAGCGTCGCGAAACCCAACGCCGCGATCGCCCGTGCGATCGCATCGGCATCCATCGGCGCGTGCACGGCGTCGCGGGCCTGGGCGTGGGCGAGGCCGAAGCGCAGGACCTCGCGGGTCGGCAGGCCGCTCCCGGCCCGCCCGAGGCCGATCCGGGCGGGCGTCAGCCCGGCGAGCCGCGCCCAGACCTTCGCGTCCTCGCTCATGCGGCGAGCCCTGAAGCGTCGGCGAGCAGCGGCGATCCCGGCTCGGCGGGCAGCAGCGTGCCGTGATCGTCCGTCATCCCGAGGGCGTGCAGCCACGCCTCGAACTCGGGGGCGCGCTTGAGGCCCAGAACCTCGCGGACGTAGAGGGAGTCGTGGAACGAGGTGGATTGGTAGTTCAGCATCACGTCGTCGGCGCCGGGCACGCCCATCACGTAGGTGCAGCCGGCCGCCCCCAGCAGCGTCAGCAGCACGTCCATGTCGTTCTGGTCGGCCTCGGCGTGGTTGGTGTAGCAGACGTCCACGCCGAGCGGGACGCCCATCAGCTTGCCGCAGAAGTGGTCCTCGAGCCCGGCGCGGATGATCTCCTTGCCGTCGTAGAGGTATTCCGGCCCGATGAAGCCGACGACGGTGTTGACGAGAAGCGGCCGGAACGGGCGCGCCACCGCGTAGGCCCGCGCCTCCAGCGTCTGCTGGTCGATGCCGTGATGGGCGTTCGCGGACAGCGCCGAGCCCTGCCCGGTCTCGAAGTACATGCCGTTGTCGCCGACCGTCCCGCGCTTCAGCGCCAGCATCGCCTCGTGCGCCTCCTTCAGGATCGCCAGCGTGACGCCGAACCCGGCATTGGCGCCCTGCGTGCCGGCGATCGACTGGAACACGAGGTCGACCGGCAGCCCACGGTTCATCGCCTCAAGGGTGGTGGTGACGTGGGTCAGCACGCAGCCCTGCGTCGGGATCGCATGGCGCTGGATGATCGCGTCGAGGAGGTGGAGGAGCTTGCCCAGCGCGGCCACCGAGTCCGAGGCCGGGTTGATGCCGATCACCGCGTCGCCGCAGCCGTAGGACAACCCGTCGAGGATCGCCGCCGTGATCCCGGCGGGATCGTCGGTCGGGTGGTTCGGCTGCAGCCGCACGGCCATCGTGCCGGGCAGGCCGATGGTGTTGCGGAACCGGGTCACCACCCGGCACTTCCGGGCGATCAGGATCAGGTCCTGGTTGCGCGAGATCTTCGAGACCGCCGCCGCCATCTCCGGCGTGATCCCGGGCGCGATCCGCGCCAGCGTCTCGCTGGTCGCGACGAGCAGGAATTCGCGAAAGTCGCCGACGGTGAGGTGCGCGATCTCGGAGAACGCCGCCGCATCGTGGCCGTCGAGGATCAGCCGGGTGACGTCGTCGTCCTCGTAGGCGATCAGGGGCTTGGCCAGGATCTCGCGCAGCGGCACGTCGGCGAGGCACCAGCGCGCGGCCGACCCCTCCTCCGCCGATTCCGCGGCGAGCCCCGCGAGCCGGTCGCCGGAGCGGACCGGCGTCGCCTTCGCCATCAGCTCGGCAAGGTCGGCGAACGCCCAGCTGCGCGGGCCGACGACGTGGCGGTAGGCCATGGGAGTCCTTTATCGAACCAGCGGCAGGCCCTCTCCGCGAGGGAAAGAGAAGCATATGCCCTCCGTGTTCGATGGCGAACCCTACGCCGCGCCCGCATGCGGCGCCGGCACCTCCGTCGAGATCGCGTCGACCGTGCGCTGGGGCGGGCTGCCGAGGCCGTCCGAGCGCGTGATGCGGATCTGCTGGTTGACCGGCTGCATGTTGCCGTAGGGCGTCGAGAACGCGATCTCGGCGGCATCCCGGCCGACGCCGATGCGCACCAGGCCGTCGAGATCGGCCTGGCGGGTCGCGTCGAACAGCCACCAGCGCCCGTCGAGATAGGCCTCGAACACCGCGTGGAAGTCGCTCGGCACCAGGCCGTGCGCGTAGCAGGACACGAAGCGGGCGGGGATGCCCAGCGCGCGGCAGAAGGCGGTGCCGATATGCGCGAAGTCGCGGCACACGCCCGCGCGCTTGAGCAGGCTCTCGTCGGCGGTGGTCTCGCCGTCGCTGGTGCCCGGCTTGTAGGTCATGTGGTCGTGGATCCAGTTGCAGATCTGGTTGACCCGTTGATGCCCCTTCGGCAGCGCGCCGAACTCGGCCTGGGCGAACGGCGTCAGCCGATCGGACGAGACGAAGCGGCTCGGCAGCAGGAACGGCAGGATGTCGAGCGGCAGCGCCGAGATCGGCGTCTCGTTGATCGTCGCCGGGTCGGCCCGGTGGACGGTGAGCTCGACCTCGGCGTTGTATTCCAGCGCGAACTGGCCCATCGGCACGTTGACGCCGAGGTAACGGTTGAGCAGATCGGGCGTCGTGTAGATGTCGCGCTTCAGGTTCGGCGTCAGCACGAGGGATTCGCTGAGAATCTCAAGGCTTCGCAGGCGCGCGACCTCCAGGTTGAAGATGAAGGTCGTGTCCGAAAGGATGTTGTAGGACAGGCTGCAGCCGAGAGTGTAGCGCATCGGGCCTCCGTAGCGTTGCCGAGGGTCTAGCCCAAGCAAGGAGCACGCCCGTTCCGAGGTTCCCCGAGCTCGACGGCGCGATCGATCAGGCGGTCCGAACGTCGCCGCGCGGCAACAGGACGACGGTCAGCGAGCGCACGCCCTGCGCCCCGTGGATCAATACGCCCTCGATGTCGGCGGTGGCGGAGGGGCCGGTGTGCAGGACGGCGTAGGCCGCCCCGGCGAAGTCCGGCCGCTTGTAGGCCGCCTGGACGTTGACGACGATGTCGGCAGGGTCGAGCAGCACCACGAGGTGCTGGGCGAGGTAGGCCACCGCATTCACCACCAGCTCGGCCTCGGTGAACAGCACCGATCCGGTCTCGGCGATGCCGAAGCGGGCGCGCACGATCGCGACGTCGACGTCGTCGACCGCCTGCGGCCGGGTGACGGCGGAGAGGTCGCGGTTGCCGGCATGTTCCGGCACGGCGGAGGCGACGACCTTCGCCGCGTCCAGGCGCTCGCGCACGTGGCCGAGCGGATCGCCGGCGGGGCCGGCCTCGACCACGCGCCCGCCCATGCGCTTCAGCGCCTCGGTGAAGGCCGCGACGTGGTCGTCGGCGACCAGCGGGGCGAAGACCGGGACCTGCGGCAGCGGGTGGTCGCCGGCCGGCCGGTTCCGGCGGATCGCGGCCAGCGTCGCCGCGCGGGTGCCGGCGCTCACGACACGTCCTTCTTCGCCGCGCCGGCCATGCGGTTCTGCTTGTACCAGGCGTGGAAGCTCTGCTTCGGGGCGTCGGGCATCTCGCGCTTCTTCCCCCAGGTGTTGAGCGGGTTGTAGACGGCGAAGCGCGGCAGCGCGCGCAGCGCCGAATCCGCCGTGCCGATCGCCGCGCGGTAGGCGGCCGGGCGGCTCAGCACGGCGCCGGCCGCCTTCATCATGCCCTGCTTCAGGAGCGGGATCTGGTGCTCCTCGGCCAGCACCTTGCGCCAGGCGAAGATCTGCTCGTGGATGTTGATCTTCACCGGGCAGACGTTGGTGCAGGAGCCGTTCATCGTCGAGGAGAACGGCAGCGTCGAGTATTTCCGCTTGTTGAAGGTCGGGTCGATGATCAGGCCTATCGGCCCGGCATAGGTCGCCCCGTAGGAGAGCCCGCCCGAGCGGCGGTAGACCGGGCAGGTGTTCATGCAGGCGCCGCAGCGGATGCATTTCAGCGAGGTCCAGAACTCCTCCATGCCGAGGCGCTCGGAGCGGCCGTTGTCGACCAGCACGTAGTGCATCTCGGTGCCCGGCCGCGGCCCGCGGAAATGCGAGGTGTACTGGGTGATCGGCGAGCCGAGCGCCGAGCGCGACAGCAGGCGGATGAAGACGCCGAGGTCCTCGATGCGCGGGATGATCTTCTCGATGCCGATCGAGTGGATCTGCAGCGGCGGCACGTTGCCGGAGAGGTCGGCGTTGCCCTCGTTGGTGCAGGTGACGACCGTGCCGGTCTCGGCGATGGCGAAGTTGCAGCCGGTCATCCCGGCATCGGCGTTGAGGATGTAGGGGCGCGTGGTCTCGCGCTGGCTCTCGGCAAGGTAGTGGGCGTCGTCGTTGTCCGGGTCGGTGCCCAGCGTCTTCGCGAAGACCTCGGCGACGTCCATCCGGGTCTTGTGGACGGCCGGCGCCACGATGTGGCTCGGCTCCTCGTTGTCGAGCTGCTGGATGCGCTCGCCGAGATCGGTCTCGATGATCTCGATCCCGCTGGCCGCCATGTGGTGCCGGAAGCCGCACTCCTCGGTGAGCATCGACTTCGACTTCACCAGCGTCCTCGCGCCGTGGCTGCGGAGGATCTCGAGCACGATGCGGTTGTGGTCGGCCCCGTCCGCGGCCCAGTGGACGTGGACGCCGTTGGCCTTCGCCGCCGCCTCGAACTGCTCGAGATAGGTATCGAGGCGGCTCAGCGTGTGCGCCTTGATGTTCGAGGCGATCTCGCGAAGCTCCTCCCATTCGGGGATGCCGTGGGCCGAGACGTCGCGCTTCTTGCGCAGGTCCCACAGGCGCTCGTCGTGCGCCGCCTGATGCAGCGGCGCGGCGAGGAAGCGCTCGGCGGCCTCGCCCTGGTCGATCGGCCGGTTGCCGCGGATCTTGGCCCCGCGCGGCTGCGGCTCGCGCGTCTTCGGCGCGGCGATCGGCTTCGAGGCCGCCTCGGCGTGCTGGAGGCGGCCGCCGTCCTGGTGGCGCTCGCTCTCGTCGACGGGCGCGCGGACCTCGGGATGGATCATGCCGCCGGTCTCGCGGGGCGTGAGATCTTCGATGCTCATGCGGCGGCTCCGTTGAGGACCTGCGCGATGTGGATGTACTTCAGCGGCACGCCGAGGCGCTCGGCGCAGCCCTTCTGGTGCATCATGCACGAGGAATCGGCCGAGACGACGTAGGCCGCCCCGGCGCGCGCCTGATCGGTCACCTTGTCGTAGCCCATCTTGGCGGAGACCGCCGGCTCGAACACCGAGAAGGTGCCGCCGAAGCCGCAGCACTCGTCGGGCCGCGTCAGCGACACGATCTCGATGCCCTTCACCTTGGAGAGCAGGTCGAGCGGCTTCGAGTAGGGCGGCGCGACGATCTCGGAGGGCCGGGCGTGGTGGATGCCGCGCAGGGCATTGCAGTTCGAGTGGTAGGCGACCTTGTGCGGGAACGACGCCCAGGGGAATTCCTCGATCTTCAGCACGTCGTGCAGGAACTCGACCAGCTCGAAGGTCTTGCGCCGCACGCCGACCACCTCCTCCGTCTGCGGGATCGCGGTGAGGTGCTCGCGGACCTGGTGCACGCAGCTGCCCGAGGGCGCGACGACGTAATCGAACGGGGCGAAGTTCTTGACGAACAGGGCTTCCGTGGCGGCGGCCTCCGCGTGGCAGCCGGTGTTGGTCATCGGCTGGCCGCAGCAGGTCTGGTCGAACGGGTACGCCACATCGAGCCCGAGGCGCTCCAGCAGTTCGAGCGTGGCGATGCCGACCTCCGGCTCGAAGGCGTCGACGTAACAGGGGACGAACAGTCCGATCCGCATGTTCCTGCCATCTTCCTCGGCCGATTCCCCCGGCCGTCCGCGTCGGCCGTTCGCCGACGCCCTCAGGCGCCGACCTCGACCAGCAGCTTGCCGAAGTTGCCGCCGGTGTAGAGGCTGTCGAGGTGCTCGAGCGCCCGCGCGAGGCCCGGCCGGACGTCCTGCCGGGTCTTGATCCGGCCTTCCGCCATCCAGCCGCCGAGCGCCTGCACCGCCTCGTCCCAGCGCGCGGCGTAGTCGGTGACGATGAAGCCCTGCACCGTGAGCCTGCGCATCAGCATCTGCCGCCACGCCGCGGACGCTGCCGGCCCCGGGCGCTCCGCGGTGTCGTTGTAGGAGGCGATCAGGCCGCACAGCGGCATCCGCCCGAACAGGCGCATCCGGGCGAACACCGCGTCTGAGACCGCCCCGCCGACCTGCTCGAAGTTGATGTCGACGCCGTCGGGCGCCAGCGCGTCGAGGCGGGCGCCGACATCCTCGCTGCGGTAGTCGATCGCCGCGTCGAACCCGAGCTCGTCGACGACGAACCGGCACTTGTCCGGGCCGCCGGCGATGCCGATCACCCGGCAGCCCTTGATCTTGCCGATCTGCCCGACGATCTGGCCGACGCCGCCGGCGGCGGCCGAGACCACCAGGGTCTCGCCGGCCTTGGGGCGGCCGATGTCGAGCAGGCCGAAATACGCCGTCGGGCCGACGAGGCCGAACACGCCGAAGCCCACCGAGAGCGGCACGCCCGGCGGCAGGGCCAGGGGCTGCAGGCCCTGGCCGTCGGTGACCATGTGGTCGGCCCAGGCGCCCATCCCGGCATAGAGCGCGCCGACCTCGACCCCGTCCTTCCGGCTCTCGACCACCCGGCCGGCGACGAGGCCCCGCATTGGCTCGCCGAGGCCGACCGGCGGCATGTACTGCTCGGCGTCGCTCATCCAGATCCGGTTCGTCGGATCGAGCGACAGGTACAGGACCTGCAGCAGGAACTGCCCGGGCTGCAGCTCGGGCAGCGCCTCCGAGCCGTAGGCGAGGTCGCCCTCGGCGATCGTGCCGACGGGGCGGCGCGCGAGGCGCCAGATGTTCCGCTGCCGGGCCATGCGCGCCCTCCCGTATGTCTCGAACGCGCCATGCGCGCGCCGCGGCGCGCCCTGGAACGATTTCAATCCGGTCTATCGAATCAGGTTGGTCTTGGCGAGGTCGAGGACCGCGTCACCGCGTCCGCTCATCACCGCGCGCAGCATGTAGAGGCTGAAGCCCTTGACCTGCTGCCCATCGATCTTGGGCGGGATCGACAGCTCGTTGCGCGCCACCGCCACGTCGAGCAGCGACGGGCCGTCGAAGGCCAGGAACTCGCGGATCGCGCCTTCCAGCTCGCCCGGATCCTCGACGCGGATCGCGAAGATGCCGGCCGCCCGCGACATCGCGGCGAAGTCGGGGTTGTCCAGCGCGACGCCGGTCTCGAGGTAGCCCGCGGCCTTCATCTCCATCTCGACGAAGCCGAGCGAGCCGTTGTTGAACACCACCACCTTCAGCGGCAGCCGATGCTGGCGCAGCGTCAGGAAGTCGCCCATCAGCATGCTGAAGCCGCCGTCGCCGCACAGCGCGATCACCTCGCGCCGCGGGGCCGCCGCCTGGACGCCGATGCCCTGCACCATGGCGTTGGCCATCGAGCCGTGCACCCAGGAGCCGATGAGCCGGCGCCGGCCGTTCATCTTGAGGTAGCGCGCCGCCCAGATCGTCGGGGTGCCGACGTCGGCGGTGAACACCGCGTCGTCGGCGGCCGCCTCGCTCAGGAGCCGCGTGAGGTGCTGCGGGTGGATCGGCTTGCGCCCGGGCTTGCCCTCCGCCAGCTCGTCGAGGCCGGCGCGCGCCTTGGCGTAGTGCTTGAGGCTGCCGTCGAGCCAGGCGCGGTCGGTCTTGACCGCGAGCTTCGGCAGCAGCGCCTGGATCGTGGCGCCGACGTCGCCGACGAGGCCGAGGTCGAGCCGGCAGCGGCGCCCGAGCTCCTCCGGGCGCAGATCCACCTGCGCCACCTTCGCGTCGGCCGGGTAGAACTGCTTGTAGGGAAAGCCGGTGCCGAGCATCAACAGGGTCTCGCAGCCGTGCATGGCCGCGTAGCCGGACGAGAACCCGATCAGCCCGGTCATGCCGACGTCGTAGGGGTTGTCGTACTCGACGTATTCCTTGCCGCCGAGCGCGTGGACGATCGGGCTCTTCAGGGCCTCGGCCAGCTGCAGCAGCTCGGCATGCGCGCCCGCGCAGCCCCGGCCGCAGAGCAGCGTGATCTTCTTCGCGCCGTTGAGGAGCGCAGCGAGCGCGTCCAGGTCGGCCTCGGCCGGCCGCACCACGGGCTTCGGGGGCACGAGGCCGGCCTTCGTCGCGACCGCGCGGGCCGGCGCGTCCTTGAGCGCGACGTCGCCGGGAATGACGACGACCGCGACGCCGCGCTGCCCGATCGCGGCGCGCATCGCGTTCTCCAGCACGTAGGGAAGCTGGGCGGGGTCGGAGACCTGCTCGCAGTAGTGGCTGCAGCCGCGGAACAGCTCGGTCGGGTGCGTCTCCTGGAAGTAGCCCGAGCCAATCTCGGCCGACGGGATGTGCGCCACGATCGCCAGGACGGGCGTGCGCGAGCGGTGGCAATCGTAGAGGCCGTTGATGAGGTGGACGTGGCCGGGGCCGCACGAGCCGGCGCAGACCGCGAGCTCGCCGGTGATCTGGCTCTCGGCGCCGGCGGCGAAGGCCCCGGATTCCTCGTGGCGGACGTGGATCCACGCGATCACGCCGCGGGCCCGGATCGCCTCGGTGATCGCGTTCAGGCTGTCGCCGACGACCCCGTAGATGCGCCGGACGCCGGCCTCCTGCAGGGTCTCGACGACGTGGTCGGCGACGGTGGTGATCCGCATCGGTTCGGCTCCGGTTTTCGGAGGGCGAACCTTTTGCGGTGCAGCGCGGTTCCGGCTCGTGGATCGGGGCCGGTGACGGATGCCACGTTCGCCACGACGTCGCGCCGATGGCGGGCGTCGCGCGCAGCGCCGCTCAGCCAGCCGACGCCTCGCTCAGGATCGCCGCGATGATCGGGCGAAGCTTGGGAAGCGACACCGTCGCGATCTTCCAAAGGATGAGGTCGTCGATGCGATTGTACTCGTGCCGAAGCTTGTTGCCGACGGCTGCGATCTCGGACCACGGTACGGACGGAAAGCGTGTCTTCGCATCCGGCGGCACGTGCCGGCTCGCTTCCGATACGATCTCGACACATCGTTCGACGGCGAGGCGCATCACCAAGTCCATGCGATAATCGGCCAACGTTCGTCCCGCGACGATGTCCGCCGCCGCGTCGATCATCGTCAGGATGTCCGTGAGGCGCGCAATCGCCGACCGCTTCATCACAGGACCTGGATGGCCTCGCGTTCGATCTCGGCCCGCAATTGAGGATGCAGCCCTTCCCGCGTCGTCAGGTCGACCCGGCAGCCGAGGGCTTGAGCCAGGTAGGCCTCCGTCCTGAACAATTCGACGAAGCCGAACCGTTCGTATTGCGGGTCGACGAACAGGTCGACGTCGCTGTCGAGGCCGGCCTCGTCACGGGCGACGGAGCCGAAAAGGTAGAGCGCGAGTATGCCGGCCTCCTGAAGATGCCCCGCCCGCTCAGTCAGTCTGGCGATCACTTCGCTGCGCTGCATCGCGTATCACCGTCACCCGGCACGAAGGCCGCGCCGCCGGTACAGCGCGTGGGTCGCCGCACCGATTCCGTCACACGGCCCAGTGAACCCCAGGGCGCCGAAAAGCTCAATCGTCCATCTTCAGCGCGGCGATGAACGCCTCCTGCGGGATCTCGACGCGCCCGAACTGGCGCATCTTCTTCTTGCCTTCCTTCTGCTTGTCCAGGAGCTTGCGCTTGCGCGAGATGTCGCCGCCGTAGCACTTGGCGGTCACGTCCTTGGACAGCGCCTTGATCGTCTCGCGGGCGATGATCTTGCCGCCGAGCGCCGCCTGGACCGGGATCTGGAACAGGTGGCGCGGGATCAGGTCCTTCAGCTTCTCGCACATGGCGCGGCCGCGATGCTCGGCGCGGGAGCGGTGGACCAGCATCGAGAGGGCGTCGACCGGCTCGGCGTTGACGAGGATCGACATCTTGACGAGGTCGCCCTCGCGATAGTCGGAGATGTGGTAGTCGAACGACGCGTAGCCCTTCGAGATCGACTTGAGGCGGTCGTAGAAGTCGAACACCACCTCGTTCAGCGGCAGGTCGTAGACGACCATGGCACGCTTGCCCACGTAGTTGAGGTCGACCTGCGTGCCGCGGCGGTCCTGGCACAGCTTGAGCACGCCGCCGAGGTAGTCGTCCGGCGTGAGGATGGTGGCGCGGATCCACGGCTCCTCGATCGCCGTGATCTTCATCACGTCCGGCATGTCGGCCGGGTTGTGCAGCTCCTTCACCGTGCCGTCGGTCATCTGAAGGTGGTAGACGACGGAGGGCGCGGTCGAGATCAGGTCGAGGTTGAACTCGCGTTCCAGGCGCTCCTGGATGATCTCGAGGTGCAGGAGCCCGAGGAAGCCGCAGCGGAAGCCGAAGCCGAGCGCGGCGGAGGTCTCCATCTCGTAGGAGAACGACGCGTCGTTGAGCCGGAGCTTGCTCATGGCGCTGCGCAGGGTCTCGAACTCGGCCGCGTCGACGGGGAACAGCCCGCAGAACACCACCGACTGCACGTCCTTGAAGCCCGGCAGCATCTCCTTGCACGGGCGCTTGTCCTCCGTGAGCGTGTCGCCGACGCGGGTGTCGGCGACCTCCTTGATCGAGCCGGTGAAGAAGCCGACCTCGCCCGGCCCGAGCTCGCCGATGTCGGCCATCTTCGGCCGGAACACGCCGATCTTGTCGACGCCGTGCACCGCGTCGGCCCGCATCATGCGGATGTTCATGCCCTTCTTGAGCACGCCGTCGACGATGCGCACCAGCACGACGACGCCGAGGTAGACGTCGTACCAGCTGTCCACCAGCAGCGCCTTGAGGGGCGCGTCGCGGTCGCCCTTGGGCGGCGGCAGGCGCTTGACGATGGCCTCCAGCACCGCCTCGATGTTGAGACCGCTCTTGGCCGAGATCGCGACCGCTTCCGAGGCGTCGATGCCGATCACCTCCTCGATCTGCGCGCGGATGCGCTCCGGCTCGGCGGCCGGCAGGTCGATCTTGTTGAGGACCGGGACGATCTCGTGGTTGGCGTCGAGCGCCTGGTAGACGTTGGCCAGCGTCTGCGCCTCGACGCCCTGGCTCGCATCCACCACCAGCAGCGAGCCCTCGCAGGCGGCGAGCGAGCGCGAGACCTCGTAGGCGAAGTCGACGTGGCCGGGCGTGTCCATCAGGTTGAGGACGTAGTTCTTCCCGTCCTCGGCCTTGTATTCCAGGCGCACGGTCTGCGCCTTGATGGTGATGCCGCGCTCCTTCTCGATGTCCATCGAGTCGAGCATCTGCTCGCTCATGTCGCGCAGCGCCACGGTGCCCGTCGTCTGGATCAGGCGGTCGGCGAGCGTCGACTTGCCGTGGTCGATATGCGCGACGATCGAGAAGTTGCGGATGTTGTCGATCGGCGTAGTCGTCATCGATGCGGATCTCCGGCGCGCGTGCGGCCGGCCGAAGGGCCATCGCTGCGCGCCGTCTGATGTGAGGAGGCGGTGTCGGTCGCCCGCGGGATAGCAGCCGCGGGGGAGAGCGCCAAGCGCGGGCGTCGTCGCGGGGCGAAAGAGGGCGTGCAGACCCGCTCAGCGCCGCGCTCCGCGCCTCGGCCCTTCGGTTTCCGCACGTTCCGCCCTATCTAGAGAGCTTCCCTCCGCGCAATCCCGTGCCTTGGGCTACGAAGCGGAAGGCCCCCGAATGGCTCGCACTCCCCCCAACGGGCGCTCGCCCAGCATCTCGATGTCGGACTTCAACGCGCGGGTGAAGCGCGTGCTGGAAGGCAACGAGGAAGTCACCCGCGGCGCGCCGCGCGCGACGCCCGGCTGGAGCCGCCGCCGCACCCGGCCCTCGCCCGGCGCCGAAGCTCAGCCCGAGCCGGAGGCCGCCGAAGCCGAGACCGTGGACGCCGAGACGGACGGCGACGAGGCCGAGACGGAAAAGCCGGCCGCCGAAGAGGTCTGAGGCCCCTTTCCCCGTCGTCGGCCCGCGCGGCATGCCGGCCGAGCGGGGATGCGTCGGCTTCAGGGCCGCGGCGTCTCGGCCGCCGCCCTTGCTTCGGCGGCCATGACCACGAGGACCTTGCGCAAGGCGCCCATGTCGCGGACCGTGTCCGGGAACGTCACCCGCGCGGTCCGGTCGCCGGCCAGCAGGTCCATGCCATCCGGGTCGAGCCCGGTGAGGCGCCACGCAGCCGTTCCCTCCGAGGCCGCGTAGAGCGCCAGCGCGTCGGCGTGGTCGGCGTTCATGTGCTCGATCGCGCCGCGCTCGCCGGCCACGATCGCCTCCGCGCCGGCGAGATCCAGAAGCAGCTCGGCCCGCGTCAGCGTCGCTGCCTTGGCGAAGCCGCCGTTGAGGTGGCCCGCCGTCGGCGCGATCGCGAAGAACCCGAAATCGGGGAAGTCGGCGTAGAGCGCGGCCTTCGGGTGCCGGGCAAGGAAGCGGGCCCGCGCGCGCGGCTCGTCGGTCCGCAGGCCCCGCCCGACGACGGTCAGCCGCGGGTGGGCGAGCGGATCGCCCTTGCCGCCGGCCGAGAACAGCAGCGAGCAGCGCGGGTCGGCGAGCAGATTGCGGGTGTGGGCCGAGAGCTGCGACAGCAGCATCAGCGGCGTGCCGTCGACGTCGGTGGCGATGGTCACCAGCGAGGCGAACGGCGTGCCGTCGGCATCGAGGGTCGCCAGCGCGCCGGAGCGGATGCTGCGCAGCAGGCGCCGCGACAGGCCGATCGCGTCGAACGGGGCCTGGGCCGCCGGAAGCGGCCGCGCCGGCCCGCGCGGCGCGCTCGATTCGGCCCCGCCCACGCTGTCGGATGTCTCTGCCATCGCGCCCGTCGCTCCCCGAAGCGGCGTCGGAAAAACGCCGCGCCCGCCGCATCATAGGGCGAAATCGCGGCCGGCGACGAGGCCGGGGGGACGCGGCGCATCGCCCGGATACGGCCAAGCTACCATGGCCGCTCGCTTTTTTCGAAACTTCGGCTTAAAGCACCAGACCTTCCGCGCGAAACGGACACGGTCATACGACTCGTCGTCGCGTTCGCGTTTTTGCCTGCCCCGTCCGGGGCCGGAGGCGGCGACGCAGGCCCTCGTCACGCGCCCGCACCGCCCCGATCAGTCAAGGAACGCGCATGCCGACCATCGCCCTCGTCGACGACGACCGCAACATCCTCACCTCGGTGTCGATCGCCCTGGAGACCGAAGGCTACCGGATCCAGACCTACACCGACGGCGCCTCGGCCCTCGACGGGCTCAAGCACTCGCCGCCCGACCTCGCGATCTTCGACATCAAGATGCCGCGCATGGACGGGATGGAGCTTCTCAGGCGCCTGCGGCAGAAATCGGACCTTCCCGTGATCTTCCTGACCTCGAAGGACGAGGAGATCGACGAGCTGTTCGGCCTCAAGATGGGCGCCGACGACTTCATCCATAAGCCGTTCTCGCAGCGGCTGCTGGTCGAGCGGGTGAAGGCGGTGCTGCGCCGCTTCGCCCCGAAGGACGGCCCGGGCGCCGCCGCCCGCGAGGCGGACGCCGCCGCCCGCTCGCTCGAGCGCGGCTCGCTGATGATGGACCCGGAGCGCCACACCTGCACCTGGAAGGGCGAGCCGGTGACCCTGACGGTGACCGAGTTCCTGATCCTGCAGGCGCTCGCCCACCGTCCGGGCGTCGTGAAGAGCCGCAACGCGCTGATGGACGCGGCCTACGACGACCAGGTCTACGTCGACGACCGCACCATCGACAGCCACATCAAGCGCCTGCGCAAGAAGTTCAAGGTGACCGACACCGCGTTCGACATGATCGAGACGCTCTACGGCGTCGGCTACCGCTTCAAGGAAGGCTGAAGCTCCGCGCCCCGCCCCGAATGCCTCGATCGCTTCTCGAACACCGGACCGTCGTGACGTCGCAGACCGATGAAGAGCCGCGCCGCGGCCCGCTCGCATGGCCGCGGGCCTCCTGGGATGCGATCGGTCAGCGGGCCTCGTCGAGCCTGACCCGCCGCATCGTCGTGCTCAACCTCGTCGGGCTGATCGCGCTGCTCGTCGGGTTCCTATACCTGAACCAGTTCCGGCAGGGGCTGATCCAGGCCCGCGTGCAGAGCCTGGCGATCCAGGGCGACATCATCGCCGGCGCCATCGCCTCCTCCGCCTCGGTCGATACCGGGACGATCCGGATCGACCCCGACAAGCTGCTGCAGCAGCAGGCGGGCGAGGGCAGCAACGCGCCGGACGAGGAATCGCAGCCGCTCGCCTTCTCGCTCAACCCGGAGCAGGTCGCGCCGCTCCTGCGCCGCCTCGTGACCCCGACGGGCAACCGCGCGCGGGTCTACGACAGCGAGGGCGGCCTGCTGTTCGACACGCGCTCGCTGTTCAACCGGCCCGAGGGCGCCGCGGGTGCGCCCCAGATCCGCAAGCGCTCCCTGCTCGAGCGCGCCTTCGAGGTCGCGCAAGCGTGGAGCTTCGGCCTGTTCGGCGAGCGGGTGAAGCCGCAGGAGGAGATCGGGCCGACGAACGGCCATTCCCTGCGCGAGGTCCAGACCGCCCTGAACGGCGCCCGCGGCAGCCTCGTGCGCCGCAACGGGCTCGGCGAGACCACGGTGTCGGTCGCCGTGCCGATCCAGCGCTCGGGGGCGGTGCGCGGCGCGCTGCTGCTCTCGACGCAGGGCGACGCGATCGACCGCGTCATTGCCTCGGAGCGCTTCGGCCTGTTCCAGGTCTTCCTCGTGGCCGCGATGGTGATGGTGGTACTCTCGATCCTGCTCGCCGGCGCCATCGCCGGCCCGGTGCGGCGGCTGGCGGAAGCCGCCGAGAAGGTGCGCATGGGGATCAAGACCCGCGAGGAGATCCCCGACTTCACCAGCCGCACCGACGAGATCGGCCACCTCTCGGGCGCCCTGCGGGACATGACGCAGGCGCTCTACCGGCGCATCGACGCGATCGAGAGCTTCGCCGCCGACGTCAGCCACGAGCTGAAGAACCCGCTGACCTCCCTGCGCAGCGCGGTCGAGACCCTGCCGCTCGCCCGCAACGACGATTCGCGCAGCCGGCTGATGGCGATCATCCAGCACGACGTGAAGCGCCTCGACCGCCTGATCAGCGACATCGCCGACGCCTCGCGGCTCGACGCCGAGCTCGCCCGCGCCGAGGCGCGCAAGGTCGACCTGCGCAAGCTCCTGACCACGGTGGTCTCGGTCGCCAACGAGCGCAAGCGCCCCAAGGACTGCCTGATCCAGCTCGACGTTGACGCGCCGGCCGGCGACCAGGACACGCCGTTCGCGATCATCGGGCACGACAGCCGCCTCGGGCAGGTGGTGAACAACCTCCTCGACAACGCCCGCTCGTTCTCGCCGACCGAGGCGAAGGTGCGCGTGGCGCTGCGCCGGGTGCGCGGCGACATCGAACTGATCTGCGAGGACGAGGGGCCGGGCATTCCCGAGCACGCCCTCGAGCGGATCTTCGAGCGCTTCTACACCGACCGTCCCGAGCAGGGCTTCGGCCAGAACTCGGGGCTCGGCCTCTCGATCTCCCGCCAGATCGTCCAGGCGCATCGCGGCTCGATCCGCGCCGAGAACCGCCCCGGCCCGGCGGACGAGGACGGCGAGCCGACGGTCCGCGGCGCCCGATTCATCGTGCGGATCCCGGCGGCGCCGCGGCAGTTGTCGGCGGCGTGATCGGGCCGGTGCGCCGCGCATCGCACGATGCGACGGATGCGGAGCGTGCCACCGTGCACGCCACCTGCGTCGTGGTCGGCGAGGCGGGCGTGCTGCTCCGCGGCGAGGCGGGCGCCGGCAAGTCGAGCCTCGCCCTAGCGCTGATGGAGCGGGCCACCCTTCGGGGCGGCTTCGCGGCCCTGGTCGGCGACGACCGGGTGCGCCTCGCGCGGTGCCACGGGCGCGTCGTGGCACGCCCGCATCCCGCCATCGCCGGGCGGATCGAGATCCGCGGCCACGGGATCATCGCGGTGGAGAGCGTCGAGGCCTGCGTCCTGCGGCTCGTCGTCGACCTCGTCGCCGGCGAGCCGCGCCTGCCCGATGCGCCGGATGGCGAGGCCACGATCCTCGGCATCGCCCTGCCCGCGCTCCGGATCGACCGCGCGGTGCGCGAGGCCGGCCTCGCACCCGGCCTGGTGCTCGCGGAACGGGCATTGGCCGGGCTCAGCGTGTCTTCGCAGTCGCACACGGCGCTTCCCGTCGACCGGACCCGCGCGGCCCCGTAGCGCGGTGCTCACTTGCGTGGCATGATCGCGGCGACGGGCGATCAAAACGTCGCGACTGCCTTGAGCCTGTGCGTGCAATGCACAACATGGCGGACTCGTTCACAGGACACCGGAATACGTGTCGATGATTGGCATGGTGCTCGTCACCCACGGACTGCTCGCGACCGAATTCAGGGCCGCATTGGAGCACGTGGTTGGCCCTCAGAAGCAGATCGAAACCATCACGATCGGTCCGGAAGACGACATGGAGCTTCGGCGGCGGGACATCATGTCGGCGGTCGGCCGGGTGAATACCGGAACCGGCGTCGTCGTGCTGACCGACATGTTCGGCGGCACGCCGTCGAACCTCGCGCTGTCCTGCATGAACGGCGGCGCCGTCGAGGTGGTGGCGGGCATCAACCTGCCGATGCTGATCAAGCTCGCCAGCGTCCGCGATGCGGAATCCCTCGGCGACGCGGTGCTCCACGCCCAGGAAGCCGGCCGCAAGTACATCAACGTCGCCTCGCGCGTTCTCGCCGGCAAATAGTCTTCCCCGTCATCTTGCCGTCCCGACCGCCGACCCGCTACGCACGGTGAGGGCCGCGCCGTGCGCGCGCCGATTCAGGCCGACGCGAATCGCAGCGCGGCGACGGACAGGGAAGCGCGCCGGGGGATGGACGACCTCTTCGAACCCGACGACGAGCCGCCGCCCGTGCCCGACGGCGGCTTCCTGCGGCGCCTGCCGATCATCAACCGACGCGGCCTGCACGCGCGGGCATCCGCCAAGTTCGTCCAGACCGTCGAGCGCTTCGACGCTCAGGTCACGGTGACCCGCGCCGGCGAGACGGTGGGCGGCCGCTCGATCATGGGGCTGCTGACGCTCGGCGCGGCGCAGGGCACCCATGTGATGGTCACCGCCGTCGGAGCCGACGCCGAGCCCTGCCTCGCGGCGATCGAGGCGCTGCTCGCCGACAGGTTCGGCGAGGACGAGTAGCGCGTCACACCCGCGCCGCGCGCCGCCAGACCACGGCGCGGGCGCCCGCGCCGAGGTGGAGCGTGCCGGCGACAAGCTCCCCGGCGCGGCGGGCGAGCTCGATCCGCATCTGCCCGCGGCGGGCGAACAGGCGGGTCACCACCCGCACCATCGACGCCTCCGACGGATCGGCGATGATCGGGCGCGCCGCGTGGCGCGCGTCCAGCGCGAGGAATTCCTCGACCGCGGACGGGATCAGGCCCGGGGCGGACACCTGTTCGACCTCGGCCGCCGCGTCGTCCCCGGCGCGCACGCCGATCACGCAGTCGGCGGGAATGGTCCGGCGCCGGCCCTCATGGGTGGCGGCGAGGACCGGGCGCGGGGCGTCGCCCTGGGTCGGCAGGCGCGTCGGCGCCCCGAGCCGCAGGGGCCAGCGCAGGCCCGCGAGCCGGCCGCGGACCGCGGCCTCGACGGCCTCCGCCCGCGACCCGTCGATCAGGGCGGCCGCGGGGTCCGGGAGGCCCGGCGGCTGCCACAGGTCGGCCCGGCCCCGCCCCCAGATCGGGTGCGGCATCGCCATCGGCATCACCCCGTGGAGCGCCGCGCGGCCGTTGCCGTCCCGGTCCCAGGCCAGGGCGAAGGCGATGGTCCGGCCGCCGGATTGATGGCGGGCGGCGCTCAGCACGTAATCCGGATCGACCCGCGGATCGGTGATCGCGTTGCGCGTCATCAGCGCCCGCCAGGCGGCGACCGCATCGTCGTCGACGGTGCCGGCACGGTGGAGGTCGACGCGCCAGCGCGACGCCGCATGTCCGTTCGAAGCCGCCTCCTCGGACGCCCGCGCGACCGGATGGCCGATCGCCGCCGCGTCGGGGACCGCCTGCCCGCCCTGGATGACCGTGAAGCCGTGCATCATGGCACCTGCGTCCCGCATTCGAGAGGAACCGTCCCACTCTGGAACGTTCGGCACCCCTGGAGGCGCCCTTTGGGGTGCGGGCTTCAAGGATGATGCCGCGGGAGCCGTCAGCCGCCGGGAATGGCAAGCGGGTTGTCGGTAAGCGCCGCCGCATCCGGCGCGTCGATCCGCGGGCGGCCGAGGAAGGCGTCCCAGAGCCGGAGGACGAAGTCCGGGTCGAGGTCGCGGACGATCAGGACGAGGCGCGAGGTGCGGTCGTCGTCGGGCCAGGCCGGCAGGGTGACGGGGGCGTGCACCACGTGCTGGACGCCGTGGACTACCACCGGCCGGTCGGGATCGTCGGCGATCGCGACGAGGCCCTTCAGGCGCAGCAGCTTCGGGCCGTGGCTTCCCCGAAGCAGGTCGAGGAACATCTCGAAGGACGCGCGGGGCACCGGCACGTCGCTCGTCAGCGAGAAGGCGCGGATCGCCGCGTCGTGCCGGTTCACGTCGTGAGCGTGCCCGTCCGCCTCCGGCACGGCTCCGAGCCAGGCCTGCACGTCGGCGGCCTTGCCGTCGAGGCCGAACAGGCCGCCGAGCAGCGTCTCGGCGGGGACGTCGGGCGGATCGATCGGTGCGGCCGGGTTGAGGGCGTGCAGGCGCGCCCGCAGCGAACCGGTGTCGCCGGCCAGATCCGCCTTCGCGAGGACGATCCGGTCGGCCACCGCCACCTGCCGCACCGCCTCCGGGTGGGCGTCGAGCGTGTCGAACCCGTTGACCGCGTCCACCACGGTGACGACGCCTTGCAGCCGGTACCGCATCACGAGGTAGGGGTGGTAGATCAGCGCGTGCAGGATCGGCGCGGGGTCGGCGAGGCCGGTGGTCTCGATCACGACCCGGCGGAACGGCGTGATCCGGCCGTTGTCGCGCTTGCGCAGCAGGTCTTCCAGCGTCGCGATCAGGTCGCCGCGCACGGTGCAGCACAGGCAGCCGGCGCCGAGCAGGACCATGTTCTCGTCGATCGCCTCGATCAGCAGGTGATCGAGGCCGATCTCGCCGAACTCGTTGACGATGACGACCGTGTCGGCGAGCGCCGGATCGCGCAGCACCCGGTTGAGCAGCGTGGTCTTGCCGGCTCCGAGGAAGCCGGTGAGCACGGTGAGCGGGATCGGGTCCGGTCGGCGGGGAGCGTCGGTCATGCCGCCGGCCTAGCGCGGTCGGGCGGCGGGCTCAATCGCGCGCGCCGATCACTCGTCCGCGGATTCGGCCGACTTGGCCGCGTTGGGCTTGGGCTTCGCGCCGGCCTTCGGCTTGGTCTGCACGGATTTGGCCACCGCGGGCTTGCCGCCCTTATGCGTCACCGCCGTCGCCGGCTTGGCGTGGGTCGGCGGCTTGTGCTTGGCCTCCGGCATGCCGGACACGTCGACCGAGGTGTAGGCGCTGGCCGCGCGGGGCACGGCGCCGGCGATCGCGGCCTTCGCCTTGCCCTGATCCTTCCCCTGAGCCTTTGCCTGGGTCTTGGCTTCCGCGGCCGCGGCGCGCTTCTGCTTGGCCGCCTCGAGCGCCGCCTCGCGCTTGGCCTTGGCGGCCTCGAGCTTCGCCTCGCGCGTGGCGGCGGCGGCGGCCTTCTCGGCCTCGGCCTGCTCGTTGAGCATGATCTGCCCCTCCGCCGGGTCGCGGCCGATCCAGACCAGGATCGGCTGCAGCGGGGCGCGCGGCGGCAGGGTGCGGTTGCGAGCGGCGGCGCCGTTGAGCGTCGCCAGGGTCAGCGCGGGCGAGGACAGGCCGGCGGCGCCGAGGAACTGCGCGCCGGCGTTGTCGGCGTTTCCGGCGATGGCGCCGGGGCCCTCGTCGATCGGCATCGGCTTCTTGCGGTCGCAGATGTAGGGCCGCATGTCAGGCGGCGCGCCGATGGCGGAAGCGGGCAACGCGTCGAGCGTCTGCGCGGTCCATCCGGCCGACTGGCCGAAGCCGTAATCGAACAGGTCGGCGGCCTTGAGGTCGCGCTCGCGCGCGCTCGGGCTGCCCATCACGATGGTGAGGATGCGCCGGCCGTTGCGGTTGGCGCTGGCGACCACGTTGAAGCCGCCGGCGCAGATGAAGCCGGTCTTCATCCCGTCGACGCCGGCATAGCGCCCGAGCAGGCCGTTGTGGTTGGCCATCACCGAGCGGCCGAACTGGATCGCCGAGATCGAGAACAGGTCGTGCGAGTCGGGGAAGTCGCGCAGCAGCGCGCGGCCGAGCACCGCCATGTCGCGGGCCGAGGTCCATTGCCGGGGGTCGGGCAGGCCGTTCGGGTTGTACCAGCGACTCTCGCGCATGCCGATCCGGCGCGCGGTCTCGTTCATCATGTCGGCGAAGCCGTCGATCGTGCCGCCGAGGGTCTCGCCGATCGCCCAGGCCACGTCGTTGGCCGACTTGACCATGATGATTTTCAGCGCGTTGTCGAGGGTGAGCTGCGTGCCCGGCTTGAAGCCCATCTTGGAGGGCGGCTCGGCGGCGGCGGCGGCCGAGATCGTGATCATCGAGTCGAGCGAGACCTTGCCCTGCCGCACCAGGTCGAGGGCGACGTAGGTGGTCATCAGCTTGGTGATCGAGGCCGGGTACCAGGGGTCGGTCGCGCCTTGCGCGTAGAGCACCTTGCCGGAATCCACCTCCACCACGAGGACGGGTGCGGTCACGGCGTCGGCCGCCTGCGCAGCGAGCAGGCCGGCAAGCGTTGCGAGCCCCAGGGTGAGGCGCCTCAGGAAACGGTTCGACATCGACCCCGACTCAAAGCAGTGGAACGCCGCGCCGGCACCGGGCCCGATGCCGTCCCTCTCGCGGCCGCGAAGGAGGGCCCTGAGAACGTCGGCCGTTCAACGCGGGCACCGTGGCGAGAGCATGGCGGATCTTCGCGCGTCCACCGCCGTGATGTGGCGTTGCGGCACGGGCGCGCCTATGTGCTGTCGCGCGACGATCTTTTCAGGACAGGACGATGCCCCGGCCGTCATCGGCTCGGGCCCGGCGGGACGATGGCGTACGCGGTCAAGGAACTCTTCCACACGCTCCAGGGCGAGGGCGCGCAGGCCGGGCGGGCGGCGGTGTTCTGCCGGTTCGCCGGCTGCAATCTCTGGTCCGGCCGCGAGGCGGACCGGGCCGAGGCGGTCTGCTGGTTCTGCGACACGGCCTTCGTCGGCACCGACGGCGAGGGCGGCGGAAAGTTCGCGACCGCCGACCACCTCGCGGATGCGATCGCACGGACCTGGGAGGGCGGTCCCCACGCGCACTACGTCGTCTTCACCGGCGGAGAGCCGCTGCTGCAGCTCGACCCGGAGCTGATCGCGGCCGTCCACGCCCGCGGCTTCGCGATCGCGGTCGAGACCAACGGGACGCTCGCGGCACCGGAAGGGATCGACTGGATCTGCGTCAGCCCCAAGGCCGGTGCGCCGCTGGTGCAGCGACGCGGCGACGAGCTGAAGCTCGTCTTCCCGCAGGCCGACCTCGCGCCGGAGACGGTCGCCGACCTCGATTTCCACCATCGCTGGCTCCAGCCGATGGACGGGCCGGACCGGATCGCCAACACCGGCGCCGCCGTCGCCTATTGCCGCGCGGATGCCCGCTGGCGGCTCTCGCTCCAGACGCACAAGATGATCGGGATCCCGTGAGCGCGCGCCCGCCGAGCCGATCCGTCGGCGGCGCGATTTCACCGGGCGGTTAACCCCGCGGTCAACTACTAGTTGCAATTTCAGGCGCGCGCGGATCGTCGCGGTCATGGCCCGGATCCGTCGGTTCCCTCGGATTGCCGAGCCTTGACAACTTCCGGGAATGTTTGGAAGCCCCGTCGCGATGGGCGGGACAGGCGCCGAGGCTCGGTCCGGGGCGGTGTCCGGCGCGAGCGCGGCGCATTCGGGGAGCGTGCGATGGATGTGATCGAGACCCGGGTTCCGGGGGTGATGCGGGTTGTCCCGAAGCGCTTCGGGGACGCGCGCGGGTGGTTCTCGGAGACGTTTCGCGTCGACGCGCTGGCGCGGGCGGGGATCGCCTGCGCCTTCGTGCAGGACAACCAGTCGTTCTCGGCGCCCAAGGGGACGATCCGCGGGCTGCACTTCCAGGTCGCGCCGCAGGCCCAGGCCAAGCTCGTGCGGGTGCTGGCCGGGGCGATCCTCGACGTGGCGGTCGACCTGCGCCGTGATTCCGCCACCTACGGGCAGCATGTGGCCGTCACGCTCGATGCCGAGGGCGGCGAGCAATTGTTCATCCCGCACGGCTTCGCCCACGGCTTCTGCACCCTGACGCCGGACACGATGGTGGCCTACAAGGTCGACGCCTACTACAGCCCGGCCCACGACCGCGCCCTGGTCTGGAACGACCCGGACGTCGGCATCGACTGGCCGGTCCTGGCCGCGGAGGCGATCCTGTCCGACAAGGACCGGGCGGCGCCGCGCCTGTCCGAGCTCGGGCCGGTGTTCTGAAGCCCCGGCACGCGAGCGCCATCGACGACGTGAAGGAAAGGCCCGACATGCGCATCCTGGTGACCGGCGGCTGCGGCTTCATCGGCTCCGCCCTCGTGCTCCACCTGGTGCGCGACCTCGGCCACGACGTGCTGACGCTGGACGCGCTGACCTACGCGGCCAACCCGGTGTCGCTGGCGCCCCTCGCCGAGGATCCCCGCCACCGCCTGGTCGAGGCCGACATCTGCGACGCCGACGCGGTGCGCGCGGCGTTCGCGGACTTCCGGCCCGACGCGGTGATGCACCTGGCGGCCGAAAGCCACGTCGACCGCTCGATCACCGATCCGGGCGCGTTCATCCGGACCAACGTGATCGGCACCCAGGTGATGCTGGACGCGGCGCGCGGCCACCACGAGGGGCTGGCGGCGGACGCGCAGGGCCGCTTCCGCTTCCTCCACGTCTCGACCGACGAGGTCTACGGCTCGCTGCCGCCGGGCGGGTTCTTCACGGAAGGCAGCCGCTACGACCCGCGCTCGCCGTACTCGGCCTCGAAGGCCGCCTCCGACCACCTGGCCCGGGCCTGGCACGAGACCTACGGCCTGCCGGTGCTGGTGACGAACTGCTCGAACAACTACGGGCCGCGCCACTTCCCGGAAAAGCTCATTCCGCTGATGATCCTCAACGCGCTCGAGGGCCGTCCGCTGCCGGTCTACGGCGACGGCCTGAACGAGCGCGACTGGATCCACGTCGAGGACCACGCCCGCGGCCTGGTGGCGGTGCTGGAGCGCGGCCGGGTCGGCGAGACCTACCTGCTCGGCGGGCGCGCGGTGCGCAACAACCTCGCCGTGGTCGAGGCGCTGTGCGCCGCCTTCGACCGGCTGCGGCCCGAGCACGCCCCGCACGCGCGGCTGATCGCCTTCGTCGCCGACCGGCCCGGGCACGACCGGCGCTACGCGATCGACCCGGGCAAGGCCGAGGCCGAGATCGGCTGGGCGCCGTCCAAGACCTTCGAGCAGGCGCTGGAGGAGACCGTGCGCTGGTACCTCGACAACGCGGCCTGGTGGCGCCCGATCCGCGAGGGCCGCTACGCCGGCGAGCGCCTCGGCCTCGCCCCGGCCGCGCCCGCCGCGACGGGCGGCGCCTGAATGGACATCCTCGTTCTCGGCGGCGCCGGGCAGGTCGGCACCGAGCTGCAGGCCTACGCCTGGCCGGACGGCGTCCGAGTCCACGCGCCCGACCGCGCCGCCCTCGACATCACCGATGCGGAGGCGGTGGCGGCTCGGATGGCGGAGCGCCCCTGGGGCGCGGTGATCAACACGGCCGCCTACACCGCGGTCGACAGGGCCGAGGCCGAGCCGGTGGCCGCCTGGCGCCTCAACGCGCTGGCGCCGGCGATCCTGGCCGCCGAGACCGCGCGCCACGCCGTCCCGCTGGTGCAGGTCTCGACCGACTACGTCTTCGACGGCACGCGCGACGGCGCCTACCGGCCCGACGACCCGATCGCGCCGCGCAGCGTCTACGGCGCGAGCAAGGCCGGGGGCGAGCTGGCGGTGCGGGCCGGCAACCCGCGCCACGCGATCCTGCGCACCGCCTGGGTGGTGAGCCCGCACCGGGGCAACTTCGTGAAGACGATGCTGCGGCTGTCCGCCGAGCGCGACCGGCTCACCGTGGTCGACGACCAGCACGGCTGCCCGACCTCGGCGGCCGACCTCGCCGCGGCGCTGGCCGCCGTCGCCCTGCGGATGGCGGGCGACGCGGGGGCGCCGACCGGCACCTTCCACTGCGTCAACGCCGGGACGACCACCTGGCACGGTTTTGCGCAAGCCATCGTCGCCGGCAGCGCCCGCCGCGGCGGCCGCTCCGTGCCGGTCGCGGGCATCCCCACCAGCGCCTACCCGACCCCGGCCCGGCGGCCGGCGAACTCCGCGCTCTCGACCGAGAGCCTGAACGCCGCCTACGGCATCGCGATGCGGCCGTGGCAACAAGCTCTCGACACCATTCTCGACCGCCTGATCGGGCCGGTCACAACGGAGGCCTTCCGATGAAGGGCATCATCCTGGCCGGCGGCTCCGGCACGCGGCTGCATCCGGCGACGCTGTCGATCAACAAGCAGCTGCTGCCGGTCTACGACAAGCCGATGATCTACTACCCGGTCTCGGTGCTGATGCTGGCCGGCATCCGCGAGATCCTGATCATCTCGAGCCCCGAGCACCTCGACAACTACAAGCGCCTGTTCGGCACCGGCGAGCAGTTCGGGCTGCGCTTCGCCTACGCGGTGCAGCCGAGGCCCGAGGGGCTGGCGCAGGCCTTCCTCATCGGCCGTGAGTTCGTCGGCGAGGACGACGTCGCGCTGATCCTCGGCGACAACCTGTTCTTCGGCGCCGGCATGAGCGACCTGCTGGCGCGCGCCGCCGAGCGCAAGGCGGGGGCGACGGTGTTCGCCTACCACGTCGACAACCCGCAGGCCTACGGCGTGGTCACGCTCGACGCGGCCGGGCGGCCGTTGCGGCTGGTCGAGAAGCCGGCCGAGCCGGAATCGACCTGGGCGGTGACCGGCCTGTACTTCTACGACAATCAGGTGCTCGACATCGCCGCCGCGGTGACGCCCTCGGCGCGGGGCGAGCTCGAGATCACCTCGGTCAACGAGGCCTATCTCGAGCGCGGCCAGCTCCACGTCGAGAAGATGTCCCGCGGCTACGCCTGGCTCGACACCGGCACGCACGACAGCCTGCTGGAGGCCTCCGAGTTCGTGCGCACGATCCAGCACCGCCAGGGGCTGCAGGTCGCCTGCCTGGAGGAGATCGCGTTCGAGCAGGGCTTCATCGGCCACGAGCAGCTCGTCGCCCGCGGCGAGCTGTTCAAGAAGACCGCCTACGGACAGAACCTGTTGCGATTGGCACGCGAGAACCCGGCGGCGTGAACTCGGGTTCAGTGAACCGCCGGGCCGCCGTCACTGCTTGCTGCAGCCGATGCAGATGCCGCGCATGAGCTGATCGTCCTTCTTCTCGTTGGCCGTCCGCGTCTCCCGGTCGCCCAATCTGCCCTCGCCGGCGGCGCCCGGGCGCGGAACGGTCTGGCCGACGCTCGAGGTGTTCGGCGCGGTGATCGTCGTGGTCGGCCCGCCGCCCGTGCCCGTCTGGGCCTGGGCGAGCGCTTGGCCCGACCATGACGCGGCCACAGCGGCGGCGAGGGCGAAAGCGGAAATTCCGTGGGTTCTGGACATCGTCGGCTCCTTGTCCCGGCGTAACGCGGGCGACGGCGTGTCGGTTCGACCCGCGGGGCGGGGCGTCTGCGGCGCACCTTTGCAGTCGGGCCTGCGCCGCCGTATCAGGACCGGCCTTCGCCGCGTCGCGACGCGCCGCCGGCGGACGAACCCGCACGCCGAACTTCCGGAGCCGACACCGCGATGCGGGAACCGAACGCGATCGATTTCTGGCGCGGGCTCGCCCTGGTCACGATCTTCATCAATCACGTCCCCGGCAACACCTTCGAGCGCTACACCTACTCGCAGTACGGCATCTCGGACGCGGCCGAGCTGTTCGTGTTCCTGGCCGGCTGGTCGATCGGCATCGCCACCCGCGGCCGCGACGGCACGCCCGAGCCGCGGCTGCGCTCGGTGCTGCGCCTCCTGTCGCGCACCATCGAGGTCTACCGGGCGCAGCTCGCCGTGATGGTGATCGCGCTGGCGATGATCGCCGGCACCGCGCTGGTCTTCGACAACCCGCTGATCCTCGAATGGCACAATGCCGGCGGGTTCTTCGCCGACCCGATCCAAACCGTCGTCGGCATGGTGCTGCTCACCCACCAGCTCGGGTTCTTCAACATCCTGCCGCTCTACGTGGTGCTGCTCGGGATCGCCCCGGTCTTCGTGCTGATCGCCAGAGAGAGCCGGCTCCTCGCCCTCGGGCTCTCGGCCGGCCTCTACCTCGCCAGCCTCGTCGAGGAGTGGAACCTGCCGTCCTGGCCCGGGCAGGGCGACTGGTTCTTCGATCCGTGGTGCTGGCAGCTGCTCCTGGTGCTCGGCTTCGTCCTGCAGGACTGGAACCGCACCTCGGGCACGCTGCGGCTGTGGTCGCGCCGCCTGTTCCCCCTCGGGATCGCGATCGTCGTCCTCGGGATCGTGCTCTCGGTGCTGGAGATCCGCCCCGATCCGATGCTGGTCCCGGACCCGCGACTGCTGTTCAGCTTCGACAAGACCTACTTGACGCCGGCGCGCCTGTTACATTTCGTGGGCGTCCTTCTCGCATTCGGTCCGGTCTACGGTATCATCGCGCCCCGCATCCCCTTGATTGTCGGGTATCTTGCGAGCCTGGGCCGGAATTCCCTGGCCGTGTTCTCCATGGGATCGATCTTGAGCCTCGGCGGCCAGCTCCTGCGCTTTCGGACCGGCGGCGGATTGATCGTCGACATGATCGTGCTCGCCGTCGGCATCGTCGGCCTCGGCGCGACCGCATGGTTCGTGGAATGGCGCGGCCGAAAAGTCCGGGTGGCGTCGTGAGGGCCGCCGCGATGCGCCGGATCGCCGCCGCTCTGCTCCTCGGCCTCATCGCGAGCGCCCCCGCGGATGCGCAGGACGCCCCTCGCGAGGCCGCGCCCCGGTCGAGCGGCGCTCCCATGATCGTGTCCCCGCCCTCCGGCGCCGCGGCCAAGGAGGCGGAGCCCGCCGATCCCAGCCTGTCGCCCGAATGCCGCGTGCCGGGCTCGCAGCTCTACACGCTGGCCCAGCTCGAGGCGGTGAAGGCGGCGATCCTGAAGAAGCGCCCGGTGCGGGTGCTCGCCATCGGCGGCAATGCCGCGCCCGGCGCGTCCGCGACCTACCCGGTCAAGCTCGAGACGGCGCTGGAGCGCGCGATGCCCAACGTCGACGTGGTGATGGAGTATCGCGGCCTCCAGGGCGAGATCGCCTCGGGCGCGGCGGAGCGCCTGCGCAGCATGGTGGCCGACGTCGAGCCGGACCTCGTGATCTGGCAGGTGGGTACCCACGACGCCCTCGCCCGGGTCGAGCTCGACGCCTTCACCGACGCCCTCACAGAGACCGTGAGGTGGATCAAGTCGCACGACATCGACGTGGTCCTGGTCGATCCGCTCTACACCGCCAGCCTCGCCGCCGACGCGTACTACACCAGCATCGTCCAGTCGGTACGCACCGTGGCGACGAGCGAGAAGGTGCCGCTGGTGCTGCGCTACGACGCGATGCGCTACCTCGCCGGGCGCAGCGACAAGGGCGAGGGCCACATGCTCGGCCAGCAGTTCCGGCTGAACGACCTCGGCCTGCGCTGCATGGCCGAGCATGTCAGCCGGGCGATCACGCTGTCGCTGCAGCAGCCGGACGCCACCGGCAGCGCGGCCGCGCCGCCGCGCGAGACGTCCGGCACCGTGGGCGCGGCGGTCGCGCCCCCCAGACCGTGACGGCGCCGGCCCATTAACCCCGCCGCAACGGGGCCCGGGTTAGGGCTCGGGTCCGATCCGCGCGGTGCGGAACCGCGGGGTCGAGGGAGGCGGAGATGGCGGCGGCGACCCTCGGCTCGGCCGTCCGCCGCCTGCGCATCGCCGCGACCGGCCCGGCCCGCACCGCCCTCGACGTGTTCGCGATCCGCATCGCCTCGGCCGGTTTCGCCTACGGCGCGCAGGTGCTCACCGCCCGGCTGATGGGCTGGCAGGAATACGGCGTCTTCGCCACGGTCTGGGTCTGGACCGCGATGATCGGCCATTCGGTGACGCTCGGCCTGTCGCAGGGCGCCTGCCGCTTCCTGCCGGTGGACCAGGCCCGCGGCGACCTCGACCACGCCCGCGGCTACCTCGTGGCCGGCGCCGTCGCGATCGGCGGGGCGGCCCTGGCCGTCGCGCTGCTCGGAGCCGCGGTGCTGACGCTGTGGCCGGGCTGGGTCGCCGGGCCCTACCGCGCGCCGCTCCTCGTCGCGGCGCTCGTATTGCCGCTGTTCGCGCTCCAGGATTACCTGGAAGGCCTCGCCCGCAGCCAGAACTGGGCGGTGCTGGCGATCGCGCCGCCCTACCTGCTGCGCCAGACCGTGATGATGGTCGCGATGGTCGCCGCGATCCTGCTCGGCGCGCCGGCCGAGGCCTGGGTGGCGATGGCCTGCATGCTCGCCGCCGCGATCCTCGCCGTCGCGATCCAGGCCGGGCTGGTGCTGGCGCGGATGGCGCGCACGCTGCCCCGGGGCCCGCGCCGCTACCGCTGGCGGCACTGGCTCGGCGCCAGCCTGCCGATCGCGCTGATCGACCTGGCCAATGCCGGCTTCACCTTCGTCGACGTCGTCGTGCTCGGCTTCCTGATGCCGCCCTCCGCCGTCGGCCTGTACTTCGCCGCGACGCGGATCCAGCAGTTCGTCGTGTTCGTCCATTTCGCCGCCGTCGCCGCCACCGCGCAGCGCTTCAGCGCGGCGCACGCCGTCGGCGACCGGGACACGCTCGCCTGGCTGGTGCGCCTGCAGGGCCGCGGCACGTTGGCCGCCACCGCCCTGGTGGCGCTCGGGGTCGTCGCCGCGAGCCCGCTGCTGCTGGCGATGTTCGGGCCGCAATTCTCCGACAGCATCCCGATCCTCGCGGTGCTTGCCGCCGGCAGCGTCGCGGCGAGCCTGTTCGGCCCGGGCGAGGACCTGTTGACCATGCTCGGCGGCGAGCGGCTCTGCGCCGGCATCACGCTGGCGATGCTGGCGGTGGCGGTCGGCGCCTGCCTCGTCCTCGTGCCGCCGCTCGGGGTGATCGGGGCGGCGCTGGGGATGGCGCTGACCACGGTCCTGCGGGCCGGCATCCTGGCGCTGGCGGCGCGGCGCGTTCACGGCCTCGCGACCCCGGTCTGGGCCGGCCTTTTCGCGATGGACGCCCGATGATCCGGGTCGCATCGCCCGTCCCCGCGATCGAGGCCGGGCCGTCCGACGCGCCGCGTCCCGAAGAATGGGACGACCTGTTCGGCCGCGCCCGGGCGCCGCATCCGCATTACGCGCGCCACGTCGTCGAAGCGCACCAGCGGGCGGGCCTCGCCGCCGAGGCCCTGCGTTTCGTCACCGTCCGCCGCGAGGGACGGCTCGAGGCCGCCCTGCCCTACCGGATGGTGCGCGATCTCAGCGGCCTCGGCGGGCGCGTCGCGCGGCCCTTCCTCTCGCCCTTCGTCACCGCGACGGCGCCCCTCGTCGCCGACGGGCCGGATGCGGTGTTCGACGCCCTCGTCGCGGGCCTCGGCGCGGCCTCGGGCGGGCGCGCCTGGCGCTGGCCGCTGCTGTCCCTCGACGGGCCGGCCGGTGCCGGGCTCGTCGCCGCCATGGACCGCGCCGGCTGGCGCCGGGCCACGGTGGCCGCCTTTGAGCGCCCGGTGCTCGACCGGCGCCCGAGCCACGACGCCTTCCTCGCCGGCCACCCGCACAGGGCCCGCCTGAAGGACCTGCGCCGCCGCGCCAAGCGCTTGAGCGAGGCCGGCGCGGTGACGTTCGAGACGGCGGCCTCCGGCCCAGGCCTGGAGCGGGCGGTCGCCGCCTTCCTCGCGCTGGAGCGCGCCGGCTGGAAGGGCGCGGCCGGCTCGGCGATGGCCTGTCGCCCGGAGCACGCGGCCTTCGCGCGCGCGCTGTTCGGGCCGACGCACGGGCCCGTCGGGGCGCGCGCCGACATCCTGGCCGTCGACGGCAGGCCGGTCGCGATCAGCCTCGCGCTCACCGGCGGCGGCACCGCGACGCTGCTGAAGACCGCCTACGACGAGGACCGGCGCGCCTGCGCCCCGGGCCTGCTGCTCGAAGCCGAGATCGTGCGCGCCTGCCACGAGACCGCCTTCGCCGACCGGCTCGATTCGGCCACGCTCGCGGGCTCGGCCCTGGAAAGCCTGTATCGCGAGCGCGAGCGCGTCGCCGAGATCATCGCGATGCCGCCGGGCCGCGACGCGCTCTCGCTGGAGCGGCGCGTCCGCCTCGCCCGCTTCGAGCACCGCGCCCGCGACGCGGCGCGGCGGCGCCTCGGCCGCTGAGGCGTCTTCTTTGCAGTCGCGTTTTCTTCACGCGAGCCGGCCTCCATCGCGCTCGAAAACGCGTCACGTGCGCCGGCGGTGCCGGCCGTCGAAGAAGGCGGGGTCCGTCAGCCCGGCGGCGAGCACGCCGAACAGCCCGAGATGCAGGCCGAGCGCGGCGGCGCCGACGCTCTGCAGCGACCACAGCGCGAGGGCGCCGCCCGCCATCAGCGCCGGGCCCGCGACGTAGGCGCCCCCCCGCCAGCCCGAGGCCGGCTGTCCGAGGCGCCACCAGCACGCGGCGAGCGCCATCGCGGCGAAGCCGCCCTTGATCACGGCCATGGCGCGGATCACCCGCACCAGATCGGGATCGATCGTCGTCGCCGGGGCGCGCGCGACCACCAAGCCCGCGGCGGCGATTGCCAGGACGGTGCCGAGGGCGAGCAGCCCGCGCGGCGCCGGCGTGGCCGGCCATCCGCGCTGGCGAAAGGCCGGCGCCTCCGGGCGCGGCATCGTCGACGTCCACATCGGAAACCTCCGCGTCGTTCGATCGGGATAGGGCGACGGGGCGCCGGGCGAAAGCCGCCTCGGGACCTCAGCCCGGCGGGATCACCTCGATCTGCAGGCCGCCGTAATAGGCCGCGAGGTTGGCGATGTCGGCGTCCGACAGGTCCTTCGCCACGACCGACATCACCGGGTTCTGCCGCGTCCCGTCGCGGTACTCGGTCAGCGCCTTCACCAGGTAGATCTCGACTTGGCCGGCGAGGTTGGGGGCCTCCGGCAGCTTCGAGAGCCCGTCCATGCCGTGGCAGGCCTGGCAGGCGGTGGCCCGCTTGCGCCCGGCGGCGGCATCGCCCGCCTGGACGGCGACGGGCGCGAGGGCGAGGATCAGGACGAGGAGGGACGGGCGGAGCATGGGGTGACCGGAAGCATTCAGGGGGGACTCAGACAGCGCGTGCAACGCGCTGGGCGACGCCGGCTCGGCGCGTTCTCCCTCCCCCTACGCGGGGGAGGGAAGAGGGTGCACGGCCCTCGACGGCCGATCGCCCTACTTCGCGTCGCCTTCGTACGAGATCCGGTAGACCGCCCCGGCCGCGTCGTCGGAGACCAGGAGCGAGCCGTCGAGCAGCACCGCGACGTCCACGGGGCGGCCGAGATACTCGCCGTCGCCGGTCAGCCAGCCCTCGGCGAAGGGCTTGGGCGCGCCGACCTTGCCGTCGGAGACGGGCGCGAACATGATCCGCGCGCCCACCGGCTCGGTGCGGTTCCACGAGCCGTGCTCGGCGATGAAGAGGCCGCCGCGATAGGCCTGGGGGAACTGCTTGCCGTTGTAGAAGGTCAGCCCGAGATCGGCCGCGTGCGGCGGCAGCTCGGCCACCGGCGCGACCGCGTCGGCCGGCGGCGCCTGGTCCTTGTACTCGACGGTGCGGACGGCGCCGCCGCCGAACCACGGGAAGCCGAAGTTCTCGCCGGCTTTCGTCGCGTGGTTGAGCTCGCCCGGCGGCTTGTCGTCGCCCATGCCGTCGACCTGGTTGTCGGTGAACCACAGCGTCTTGTCGGCCGCGAAGTCGATGCCGACGGAGTTGCGGATGCCGGTGGCGTAGACCTCGCGGTTCTTGCCGTCGGCGTCCACGCGCACGATGCCGCCGATGCCGTGCGTGCGGTACAGCTCGAGCTTCTCCGGCGCCGGCACGTTGTAGGGCTGGCCCAGCGCGATGTAGGTCTTGCCGTCGGGCCCGACGCGGCAGACGCGGGCGGTGTGGTTGTAGCTCTCTTCTCCAGCCGGGATCAGCTCGCCCTGCTTGACGACGATGCCGGCGGCGACGTCCGGGTTCTCGTAGAAGAACTCCGCCGCGGGGAAGGACAGCACCCGGTTCTGCTCGACGACCGTCAGCACGCCGTCCTTCGAGAAGCAGACGCCGTTGGGGATCTTGAAGTCGATGCCCGGCGCGAAGGCGCGGACCTCGTCGGCGACCCGGTCCTTGTCGCGGTCGGTGACGGTGTAGACCTTGGTCTTGCGGGTGCCGACGAACAGCACGCCGGCATTGGGGCCGACCGCGATCGAGCGGGCGTCGGGCACGATCGCGTAGAGGTCGATCTTGAAGCCCTCGGGCAGCTTGATCCTGCCGAGCGTCTTGCGGATGGCGTCGGCCTTGCGCCCGGTCTGCGGGATCTCGGGCGCGGGCGCCGTGTTCGTGCTCTTGAAGCCCTGCAGCTTCTCCAGGTCGTCCGCCTTCGCCTTGGTCTCGGCGGGGGACGCGCCCTGCGCCAGGGCGGAGGTCGCGAATCCCGAGGTCGCGACGGCCGCGCTCGACAGGAGCGCGGCGAGAATCACCGATCGCATGGGGACCGATCGCATGGGGCTTGCCTCCCGAAACCGCCCCTGCAACCGGGCGTTGGCGGGGAGTGTATGCCGCGCGCCGGCATCGGCAAGGCCGCGTCGTGACGCGGGCGCATCACTGTCTTGGCAAACGCCTCTCGCTCCCGTCGCCTCAGGCGACCTTGCGCGGAACCAGCCGCTCGCTGCCGAGAGCGGCCTGCGCCCCCGAGATTCCGGCCTCGGTGTACTCGGCATCCTCGTTGACCCGCCAGACGTCGTGGCGGCGATGGCCCGCGACGATGTTCTCGACGGTGAGCATCGCCGTCATCATCGCGTGGTCCTGGTTGTTGTACTTGTGCATGCCGTTGCGGCCGACGAGGTGCAGCGTCGGGAAGTCCCGCTCCAGCTCCATCCGCACCAGCGCGACGTTCTCGGCATAGGTCTCGTCGTAGACCGGGTAGGCCTTGGGCTGGCGCACGACGCAGGCGTCGACCACGTCGGCCGGGTCGATCAGGCCGATCTGCCCGATCTCGCGCTTGGCCAGAGCGACGAGGTCGGCATCGCTCGCGGTCCAGAGGCCGTCGCCCTCGAAGCAGAAGTATTCGAGCCCGAGGCAGGTATGGGCCTCGTCGGGCACCATCTCGGGCGACCACGAGCGGAAGTTCTGCACCCGCCCGACCTGCACCGAGGGATCGTGGATGTAGATCCAGTTGTCGGGGAAGTTCTTCTGCGACTTGGCGATCAGCGCCACCGTGACGAAGTCGCGATACTGCAGCGCGCGCGCCTGGAAGGTGCTGATCGGCCGCGGCGTGATCGCGTCCACGAGCTCGCGCACCGGCGCCGAGGAGATCACGTGGCGCGCGGTGAAGGTCTCGCGCGTGCCGTCGCCGCGGACCGCCGCGACGCGCCACAGGCCGGCAGCGGGGTCGAACGACAGGCCGTCGACGCCGCGGTCGAGCAGAACCCTGCCGCCCTGCGCGGCGATCTTCTCCGACGCCGCCTCCCACATCATGCCGGGGCCGCGGCGGGGATAGCGGAACGACTCGATCAGCGTCTTGATCACCGGCTCGCCGGCCTTGGGCTTCGCCCGGATCCCGAGCGAGCGCTTCAGCGCGTCGCGGATGGCGGCGCCGAGGTCGAGGCCCTTGATGCGCTGCGCGGCCCAGTCGGCCGAGATCGCGTCGCAGGACATGCCCCAGACCTTCTCGGTGTAGGTCTTGAAGAAGATCGAGAACAGCTTCTCGCCGAACTGGTTGCGGACCCAGCCGTGGAAGTGCTTCGGCGCGGCGATCGGCCGGGCGCGGGCGTAGAGGTAGGACAGCACGCAGGCGGTGCTGGTGAGGAGCCCGAGATTGCGCAGGGCCTCGAAGGCCTTCAGCGGGTAGGCGTAGTACTTGCCCTGGTAGTAGATCCGCGACAGGCGCGGCCGCTCGATGAAGTCGTCGGGCAGGAGCTCGTCCCAGAGGTCGACCACGGCCTTCGACTTCGAGAAGAAGCGGTGGCCGCCGATGTCGAACAGGTAGCCGTTGTGGCTCACCGTGCGCGAGATGCCGCCGACCTGGGTCGAGTCGCGCTCCAGCACGGTGACGTCGCGGCCCTGCTTCGACAGCAGGTAGGCCGCGGTGAGCCCGGCGGGGCCGCCGCCGATCACCAGCGTCTCGGTGTGATGACTCATCCGCTGCCCCGGCCTGCTTCTGCGTCCGCGCACCTTGCGCACGGTGTGGTTAAGGAAACCTGCCAGGCTGACGCTCTTGACCGCCCGTTAAGCGCATTCGCGGCAGGGTCGCGCGAGCGGAACGAGACCCGCCGCGGCCGGAGCGGCCGGCGGGCACCGGAGAGGCGCGATGGCGGCCACAGCTTCGTTTTCGGCCGGGAAGCCGGCACGCCTCGATGCGGGGACGATCCTGTGGCTGCTGGTGCTCTTCTGCGCGGTCACGCTGTATCCGCCGGGCGACGTGATCGAGACGATCCGGCACCTGCGCGTGCCCGACACCGACGACGCGATGCGCCTCGTCGAGGCGCGCGACCTCGCCGCCGGCCAGGGCTGGTACGACAACGTCCAGTACCGATTCCTGCCGCCGGGCGGCGTGCCGAGCCACTGGTCGCGCCTGCTCGACGCGCCGCTGGCCGGCCTGCTCCTCGCACTGACGCCCCTGCTCGGCTCCGGGCTCGCCGAGGGAATCGTCGCGGCGTTCTGGCCGCCGCTGCTGCTCGCGGTCTACGCCGCGGTGCTGTGGACCGGCGTGCGTACGACCTTCGGCAAGCGGGCGGCGGTGCTGGCGCTGTTCGCTGCAACGCAGACCTTCGGCGTCACCGTGCAGTTCGCCGCCGGCCGGATCGACCACCACGACGTGCAGATGATCGCGATTCTCGGGATGGCGACGGCCCTGATCCGCGGCGGTGCCAGGGCCGGGTGTGCGGCCGGGGCGCTCGCGGCCCTCTCCCTGGCGATCGGCCTCGAAGGCCTGCCCTCCGTCGCGCTCGGGGCGCTGTTCGTGGTCGGCGACTGGGTCTTCCGCGGGCGACCGGCCCTGCTCTGCTTCCTCGGCTTCGGCCTCGGGATCGGGCTTGCGGCGCCGCTCCTGTTCGGGGCGCAGACCGCACCGCATCTCTGGACCGCCACCGCCTGCGACGCGCTCTCGCCGCCCTGGCTCTGGCTGGCGGGCGGCGGCGGGGCGGCCGCGCTCGCCTGCGCGGGGCTCGACCGGCGGCTCGGCTCGATCGGGGCGCGCGTCGCGGTCGTCGCGACGATCGGCGCGATCCTCGTCGGCGGCTTCGTCCTGCTGTTCCCGGTGTGCCTCGGCGGCCCCTTTCCAGGGATGACGCCGCTGGTCCGGGACCGCTGGCTGCTCATGGTCAACGAGATGGCCTCGGTTCCGAAGTTCGTCGCTCGCAGGCAGTACGAGATTCTGGTCTACTATCCCGTCCTGGTGCTGGCGGCGCTCGCCGCCTCCTGGGCGGCGTTCCGGGGGGCGCCCGCGCACCGGCGCGCCTACGGCGTCGCGGCCATGCTGCTTTGGCCGGGCCTCGTCATCGGCTGGTTCCAGTTCCGCGGGATCTACGTCGCCTCCGGGCTGATCCCGTTCGTGGCGGGGCCGGCGCTCGACCGCGCCCACGCGCTGGCGAGCGACCGCGCCGCGCCGCCGCGTCAACGCGCCGGCCTCGCCGCCCTAGGCATCGCGCTGATCAGCACAGCCTGGATGATCCCGGCGGTCCTCGCCGGCCTGGTCGAGGAGAGCGGGGCCTCGGCGGCGACCGCCAAGTCCTTTGCCTGCCAGGACGACGCCGCGGTGACGCCGCTCGCCGCGCTGCCCGCCGGAACGGTGCTCGCGCCGATCATCATGGGACCGTCGATCCTGATGCGGACGCCGCACGCGGTGGTCGCGGCGCCCTATCACCGGGCGATCCCGGGGCTTACCGCCGCGATCGAGGGTCTCGGCGGCAGCGAGGCCGACCTGCGCCGGCATGTGGCGGCGCACGGCGTCCGCTACGTCATCGTCTGCTGCACGCGGCCGAGCCAGGGCCTCGACGGCCCCGCCTTCGCCACGCGCCTCGCCCGCGGCGACGTGCAGGCCGACTGGCTCGAGCCGCTGCCCGTCGGCGGCGACGTGCTGAAGGTCTGGCGGGTGCGATAGCCCAGGGTTCGACCGGGTCCCGTCGCCCCCCTGCCTTCATAGCGGTCGTGACACGGAGGCGCGCCTTCGGCGGCCTACTTCACCACGCGGTCGAGCTTGTTGTTGACGAAGAAGTACAGCTCCTTCGCGCCGGGCTCGGTGTAGAGCACCTGGACCTCGCGGCCGGCGCGGCCTTCCCCGACCAGCACGTCCACCGGCGGGCGGCCCTTCAGCCGCACGAGGTCGCACTCGCCGATGCCCGGCTCGATCGCGGCGGCGCTCGCCGGGGCCGGACCGGTGCAGGATCCGTCCGGCGCGAGCACCGGGCCGGTGAAGGTCGCCGCCGCGGGCACGCGCGGCGGGATCGGCACGATCTCCGAGGGCGCGGGCGGGGATGTCCGCTCGGTCACGGTGCAGGCGCCGAGGAGGGCGGCCGCGATCAGGCCGGCGCCGGCGAGGGTCCGCAGATCTGGCAACGTCACGGCGCCTCCTTGCGCTGCGGGTTCGGGGCCGTCGCCTCGCGCGCCTTCAGCGCGGCGGCGTAGAGGGCGGAGACGTCGCGCTTGAACGCCGCCCGGGCATCGGGGCGGGAATAGAACATGTGCCCGCCGGGGTACACCGCCAGCGAGAGCCGCGGCTCCGCCCCGTAGGACGGGATCTGGTCGATCAGCAGCTTGGAGGCGAAGTACGGCGTCACCAGGTCGGTGAAGCCGTGCGCCACCAGCACGCGGACGTTGCCGTCGAGCGCCAGCACGCCGCGCAAGGCGCCGACCGCCTCCGGCGCGGAGCGGCCGCCGCCCCAGCTCCAGCCTCGGTTCACGGCCGTGTTCAGGAGCTCGTAGCGCAGGTTCGTCACCCGCCAGTTCAGCGTCTTCGCGTAGAGGTCGATCATCGCGCTGGTGAGCGGCGCCTGGAGCGCGGTGAGCAGCGGGTCGTCGAAGCTGGAATGCGCCGCGGTCGGGTCGGGGTCCCATCCCGAGACGCCGGTGTCGTAGGCGCTGGCGACGCGGCCCGACGCGCGGTCGACCTCGCGCTGGACGCTGCTTGAGGACAGCCGCCCGCCCTGCGCCTTGACGAAGGCCGGGTCGAGCCCGGTCAGCGCGGCGACGCGCTCGGTCAGGCGCGCCACCGCCGGCGCGTCGTCGGGCCCCTTGAGCAGGTCGGCGAGGTAGGCACCGGTGGCGTAGCGCTCGGTGTCGGCCAGGGTCTCGCGAGTCGGCACGGTGCCGGCCCGCTCCAGGGCGCCGGCCGCGTAGGAGGGCAGCCGCAGGACGTTGCCCCAGGGGTTGGCGCGCGGGGGCGCCAGTGTGCCGAAATCGAGCACCGGCGACAGCAGCACGAGGCCCGACAGCCCGACGCCGATTTCCTCCTGCAGCTTGGCCGCGATGAGCGGTCCCCGGAAGCCGCCGTAGCTCTCGCCGACGTAGAATTTCGGGTCGCCCATCCGGGTGTTGACGCGCAGGTAGCGGGCGATCGCCGCCGACAGCACCGAGGCGTCCGACTCCACGCTCCAATACGCCTTGCCGTCGCCGTCCGCGGCGCGGCTGTAGCCGGTGCCGATTGGGTCGATGAAGACGAGGTCGGTGAAATCGAGCCAGGTGCCGTCGTTCGGCACCAGCGCGACCGAGCGCGACGGGCTGATGCTCGCGCCGTCGGCCGGCAGGCGCCACGGCCCGATCGCGCCGATGTTCAGGTAGGCGGAGGCCGCCCCCGGCCCGCCGTTGATCGCGAAGGTGATCGGCCGCACCGTCCCGGCCGCCGCGGGCCGGGTGTAGGCGACGAAGGCGATCTCGGCCTGCAGCTTGCCCGATTCGTCGACCAGCGGCAGGCTGCTCGCGGTCGCGGTGAAATCGAGCTTCTGGCCGTTGGGAAGCGTGACGCTCTGCTCGGTGGTGACGTCGGGCGGGAGCTTCTTTCCCTCCGGCGCGCGCGCCTCGGTGGGCCCACGCTGCGGCGCCTGGGCCGTCGCCGCAAGCGGAACGATCGCGAAGAGAAGCGCGACGAGTGCCACGAACCCCCTCCCCCCTCTGCGGGGGAGGGGGGCCCTCGCGTCAGCGAGGGCCGGGAGAAGGGCGCGACCTCTCCGGATACGGCGCTCCCCTCTCCCCCTCTGCTCCGCAGGGCACCCTCCCCCGCAAAGGGGGGAGGGAAGAACGCGCGCCATTTTCATGATCGGCATGGTCGGTCCTGCATTCCAGTCGCGGGGGAGCGTCACGCCTTCTTCAGCCAGCGGCCGCCGTCGTCCTGCTGCCAGTAGGCGACCGCGTGGCCGGCGGCCTTGGCGGCCTTCCACTGCTCGCGGGCGCGCAGGAGCGCGTCCTGGTCGGTGCCGTCGAACAGCACGCAGATCCGCTCGTAGTCGCCCGCATCCGGCGGCAGGTCCGCGCCCTCGACGAGGAAGCGGATCGCGGCGGCGTTGGGGTTGGTGTCGCGCAAGGTCAGCACCACCGGCTGGCTCGCCGCGTCGGGCTCGCGATCGGTGCCGTGGGGCAGGAAGCTGTCGTCGCGGAAGGTCCAGAGGTGATCGTCCAGCGCCTGGAGCCGTTCCTCGCTCGCCGCCTGGATCGCCGCCTGCCAGCCGCGCTCGCGCGACTTCTCGACGAGGTTCGGCAGCACCGCTTCGAGCGGCTGGTTCTGGAGGTGGTAGAAGAGGATGTCCGTCACGCCCGCTCAGATAGGCCGCTGGGCGCGCTTTGCACAGCGCGTCATCGGCGCACTCACCCGGGCAGGATGACGTGCGGGACGAACAACGCCGCGTCGGTGGTGATCGGGCCGGCCGCCTCGCGCAGGCCGATCCCGACGCAGGCGTCGCCGACGATCCAGGCGCCGACGAGGGCGTGGCGCCCGTCGAAGCACGGCAGCTCGGCGAGCGCCTGCCGGACATGGCCGCCCGCGCCGTAGGGGCCGTGATCCTGTGCCAGCACCGCGCCGTCGCGCACCATCAGGACGTTGGCGCCCTCGCGCGAGAACAGCGGCTTCTTGACGAACGAGGTGCCGAGCCGCGCCTTCTGCGGGTCGTTCTCGAAATAGGCCGGCAGCAGGTTCGGGTGGCCGGGCTCGCGGGCGTAGAGATGCGGCAGCAGCCCCTTGTTGGACAGGACCGCCTTCCAGGGCGGTTCGAGGAACCGCGTCGGCGTCGCGGCGAGCGCTGCGCCGAACGCATCCGTGAACGCCCATTCCCACGGGTAGAGCTTGAACAGGGTCGCGATCGGCGCCTCCGTCCGGTCGACGAAGGCGCCGCTCGCGGCATGGCCGATATCGCCGAGGTCGAGGAAGCGGGTCGCGAGGCCGGCCTGGCGCGCGCAATCCTCCAGGTAGGCGACGGTGCCGCGGTCCTCGGGCGCGTCGGCGTAGGCCGCCAGGGCCAGGCAGGTGCCGCCGACCGCCCGGAACCGCTCGATTAGGCGCTCGTGCACGGCGTTGAACTGGTCCGAGCCCGCCGGCACCCGCCCGAGCCGCAGCAGGTCCTCGAGCCAGAGCCACTGGAACACCGCGGATTCGTAGAGCGCGGTCGGCGTGTCGGCGTTGTATTCGAGGAGCTTGGCCGGGCCGGTGCCTTCGCCGCCGTAGGCGAGGTCGAGCCGCCCGTAGAGCGAGGGGTCGCCGCGGCGCCAGCTGGTGCGCACGACGTCCCACATCGCCTCCGGGATCGCCAGGGAGGCCAGGATGCGCGCGTCCTCGACCGCGTCGGCGACGAAGGCGAGGCACAGCGCGTGGAGCTCGGTGCCCGGCGCCTCGATGTCGCGCTCGATCTCGCCGAGCGTGAAGGCGTAGGCGTGGCTCTCGTCCCAGTAAGGCGCGCCGTCGAGGGTGTGGAAGGTGAAGCCGGCGGCCCGCGCGCTCGCGCGCCAGCCCGGCCGCTCGCCGATCGCGATGCGGCGCATCAGCCGCCGCTCCCGTGACCCGCCATCCCGTGGGAGGCGAAGCCCCGGCCGGTCGCGCCGAACCCGCCGGAGGCGGCCGGGCGCACCGCCGACGAGGCGACGCGCGCGCGCGACGACGCACCGCCGCTTCCGGTGACGACGCGGCCGCCCCAGCTCGTGCAGTAGCCGCCCGATCCGGAATACGCCGCCCCGGCCTGGCCGAGGCGATGATCGTAGACGGGCTGCGGCTCGAGGGCCTGCTCGATCCGGCGGCCGATGACGTAGCCGGCCAGCATCGGCACGAAGCGGCCGGCCGCGCTCGTCGCGACGGCGGTTCCGTCGACGCAATGCCCGGCGCCGTGATGACCCTCGCAATCGGCCAGGGAGAGGTAGCGCGGCGCCGCCTCCGGATAGGCCGCCAGCGCCGTGGCGTAGGTGCTCCGGCAATCGGTCTCCGTCCGGATGCCGCCGCGGATGCAGGCGTCGGGACCGCCGTAGACCAGGACATCCTCCTCGCGCTGCGAGGGATCGTACCGCCCAAGCGCGAGGGCCGTGGCGCCGGCGCCGGCGACGAGGACGAGCGCGACGGTGGTCGAGCGCTTCGAGGACCGTTCGATGGACGAGGCCATGATCGTTCGGACCGTCTCGGACGGCCCAGCTCCCAGGCGGCAGAACGCCGCGAGGCCCGGATGTAGGAACGCCGGCGGCCCTTGAGAAGATGGTCAAGCTTCGCCGGCCGGCCCCGCCGCGGAGCCCGATGCGCGATCCGCGACGCCTGGCGCCGCACGCTCGGCGGATCCCGATCGCGGGCTCGTCAGTAGGTCATGGCCGCCGCATCGATCACGCCGCCGGCGAGCGAGGCCGAGGCGAGCAGGATCGCCGCGGCGCCTTCGCCCGCCGCGATCCGCCGGGACAGGTCGGGCAGGACGAGCCGGACCAGGAAGTAGATCAGGATCTGCACGACGAGGGCGACGAGGCCCCAGATCACGCAGTCGAGGGCCGATTGCGCGTTGTAGATCGCCACGGCCAGCGGCAGCGCGTAGCCGAGCAGGCTGCCGCCGAGCGCGGTGGCGGCGGCGACGTTGTTCGCCCGGATCAGCGCGATCTCGCGGTGCGCCGTCGCCGTCAGGTAGACGCCGAGGTAGAGCGCCACGAGCCCGCAGGCGATGGCGCCGTAGCCGAGGAAGGCGGGCAGCCCGGAGATCGAGGTCATCGCGGGCGGTCCCGCCTCACACCAGGCGGCTCTGCTCGATCGCGGCGCCGACGAAGCCCTCGAACAGCGGATGCGGCGCGAAGGGACGCGACTTCAGCTCCGGGTGGAACTGCACGCCGATGAACCACGGGTGGCCGACATGCTCGACCGTCTCGGGCAGGAGCCCGTCCGGCGACAGGCCGGAGAAGCGCAGGCCCTTGGCCTCGAGCCGCTCGCGATAGGCCATGTTGACCTCGTAGCGGTGGCGGTGGCGCTCGGAGATGTGGGTGCTGCCGTAGATCCCGGCGATCTTCGTGTCGGGGTGCAGCGTCGCATCGTAGGCGCCGAGCCGCATGGTGCCGCCGAGGTCGCCGGCGGCGGCACGCTGCTCCAGCTCGTTGCCGCGCAGCCACTCGGTGAGCAGGCCGACCACCGGCTCGGCCGTGTCGCCGAACTCGGTCGAGTTCGCGTCCGGCACGCCGGCGAGCGACCGGGCCGCCTCGATCACCGCCATCTGCATGCCGAAGCAGATCCCGAAATACGGGATCTTCCGCTCGCGGGCGAAGCGCGCCGCGCGGATCTTGCCCTCCGCCCCCCGCTGGCCGAAGCCGCCGGGCACCAGGATGCCGTTGATGCCTTCGAGGAACGGGGCCGGGTCCTCGCGCTCGAACACCTCCGCCTCGATCCATTCGAGGTTGACGCGGCAGCGATGGCTGATGCCGCCGTGGATCAGCGCCTCGGTGAGCGACTTGTAGGCGTCCTTCAGGCCCGTGTACTTGCCGACGATGGCGATGGTGACCTCGCCCTCGGGGTTCTTCACCCGCTCGGAGATCGTGCGCCAGCGCGAGAGGTCCGGCTCGCCGTCGTGGGCGAGGCCGAAATGCGCGAGCACCTCGCGGTCGAGGCCGGCCTCGCGGTAGGAGAGCGGCACGTCGTAGATCGAGGCGACGTCGCGCGCCTCGATCACCGCGGTCTCGCGCACGTTGCAGAACAGCCCGAGCTTGCGCCGCTCGTCGGCGGGTATCGGCCGGTCGCAGCGGCAGAGCAGGATGTCGGGCTGGATGCCGATCGAGCGCAGCTCCTTCACCGAGTGCTGCGTCGGCTTGGTCTTCAGCTCGCCGGCGGACGGGATGTAGGGCAGCAGCGTCAGGTGCACGAAGGCGGTGGAGCCGCGCGGCAGGTCGTTACCGAGCTGGCGGATCGCCTCGAAGAACGGCAGGCCCTCGATGTCGCCGACCGTGCCGCCGATCTCGACGAGCACGAAATCGAAGGCGTCGTTGCCGTCGCGAACGAAGTCCTTGATCGCGTTGGTGACGTGCGGGATCACCTGGATCGTCGCGCCGAGGTAGTCGCCGCGGCGCTCCTTGGCGATGATGTCCTGGTAGATCCGGCCGGTGGTGATGTTGTCGGCACGCGTCGCCGGGACGCCGGTGAAGCGCTCGTAATGCCCGAGGTCGAGGTCGGTCTCGGCACCGTCGTCGGTGACGAAGACCTCGCCGTGCTGGGTCGGGCTCATCGTGCCCGGGTCGACGTTGAGGTAGGGGTCGAGCTTGCGCAGGCGGACCGAGTAGCCGCGCGCCTGGAGCAGCGCCGCGAGCGCCGCCGAGGCCAGACCCTTGCCGAGCGAGGAGACCACGCCGCCGGTGATGAAAACGTACCGCGTCATGGGCCTCGGTCCATAGAGAAGGCTGGGCGATTCGCCAAACGGCATGCCACCCGCACCGCGCGATTCCCACGGAATTCGCACAATGCTGGATTGGGCCGGCCTAGGGCGGGAGCGTTAAGTTTCCTTTGCCCGATCGAACGGCGCGGCTGCGTCGTTCCGATTCGATCGCGGCGTTCAACGCGACTGGGGCGCGTCCGGAACGGCCGGCTGGGCCGGAGTCGGGGCCGCCGGCGCGGCGGGCGCCGCCGGGGTGCCCGCGGCCGGGGCGTTGTTCTGCCGGCGCAACGTGTCGAGCAGGTTGTCGGCGCCCGCGGGCTGGCCGGCCGGCTGCGTCGTGCCGTTGGCGCCGTCGAGGATCGATTTCGGCGCGGCGGAGCGGTGCGACATCACCGCCAGCGTCAGGCTGGTGACGAAGAACAGGGCGGCGAGAATCGCGGTGGCCCGCGTCAGCGCGTTGGCCTGGCCGCGCCCGGTCATGAAGCCCGAGACGCCGCCGCCGCTGCTGCCGGCGCCGAGGCCGAGCCCGCCCTCGGACCGCTGCAGCAGCACCACGCCGATCAGCGACAGCACGATGATGAGATGGACGACGATCAGGACTGTCTGCATCGGAATTCCGGAATCGTTCTTGCGCGCGCCGGTCCCGGGAGCCGCTCGCTGGGACGGGGAGCCGGACACGACGGCCGGAGCTGCATCGCACCGGCTACAAATCTGCCGGGGACATACACCACAAGCGTGCGGGCGCCAAACGTGACGATCGGCGCGCCGATGTCAGCCGCCCGGCTCCCCGGACGATCGCTCCGCGTGCTCAAAGGCGGGCGCGAAGAGCGGCGCTTCGGATCGGCCGCCTCGGACCGGAGGATGACGCCATGCCCATCTCACGCCGCCTCGTGCTCGCCGTGGCGCTCGCCGCCTCCGTCGCCCGGGCCGCCCCGGCGGGCGCGGCGGGACCGGAGGCCGAGGTGGAGGCGGCGGTCGACGCCCTGACCGCGGCCCTGCTCGCGCCGGACGCGGCCACCCTCGACGCGCTGGTGCTCGACGGCCTGAGCTACGGTCATTCGAGCGGCGCTGTGCAGGGCAAGGCGGCCTTCGTCGACGCGCTGACGAGCGGGCGCTCCGCCTTCCCGAGCATCGTCCTGTCGGACCGCTCGGTCTCGGTCGTCGGCGAGGACGCCATCGCCCGGCACGTGTTCAGCGGCGAGACGACCTCCGGCGGCAAGACCGCGCCGGTGCGCATCGGCGTGATGCAGGTCTGGCACCGGGACGGCGGCCGCTGGCGGCTGCTCGCCCGGCAGGCCTACAAGATCTGAGCGGGCGCGGATCGCTCAGGCGTAGGCGGCGCAGATTCCCAGAAAATCCTCGGCGACGAGGCTGGCGCCGCCGACGAGCGCGCCGTCGACGTTCTCCACCGAGAGCAGCTCGCGCGCGTTGCCGGGCTTGACCGAGCCGCCGTAGAGGATGCGGATCTTGGCCGCCTCCTCGCCGACGAGCTTGTCGAGCATCTCGCGCAGGGAGGCGTGGACCTCGGCGATCTCGCGCGCCGTCGGCGTGCGGCCCGAGCCGATCGCCCAGACCGGCTCGTAGGCGATCACGGTGTCGGCGCCGGTCGCGCCCTTCGGCGTGCCGATGGCGAGCTGCGCCCGGACGATGTCGAGGGCCCGGCCCTGCTCGCGCTCCTCCATGGTCTCGCCGACGCAGATGATGCCGCACAGGCCGGCGCGCCGGGCGCCCAGGGCCTTGGCGTGGACGCCGTCGTCGGTCTCGTGATGGTAGGCCCGGCGCTCGGAATGTCCGACGATGACGTAGCGCGCGCCGAGGTCGGCCAGCATCTCGGCGGAGATCGAGCCGGTGAAGGCGCCGCTCGGCTTGGCATGGAGGTTCTGGCCGCCGATGGCGATCGACGAATCGTAGGTCGCGGCGACGCAGGCCGAGATCAGCGTCGAGGGCGGGCAGATCAGCAGGTCGATCGTCTCGGCGAGCGCCGGGGACAGGCCGGTCCGCACCGCGTCGACCACGGGGATCGAGGCCCGGGTGCCGTTCATCTTCCAGTTGCCCGCAACCAGGGGCCGCCGTCCCGAACGCATCATCGATGTCCCTGCCGTCCCAAACGCCTGCCGGCGCACGCGTAGGCCGGGGCTACCAGAGCCCGCATGAGGGCGCAAACCGGATCGGCCGCGCCGGGAGACGATCCGCGACGAAGATCACCTGGCCCCCGCTCCGGGGACGGGCGGCATGCCGAGACGCGATGGATCGAAAGAACCGAGGACACCCGCGCGGGGGATGCCGGCGAGGCGGAGGGGCGATAGGCCGAAAACGGCTACCCTATGTTAGATCGGCCTTAATTCCTGACATGCGATCACGGCGCATGCGCGGTCCACGGACATTCCTTCAGGCGAGAGGCGGAGCGACGGCGGTCGAATTCGCCCTCGTCGCGCCGATGCTGCTGTTGACGATCGCCTTCGTCATGGCCGTCGCCCTGGTGATGTTCGTCAACCAGCGGCTCGATTACGCGACGAGCCAGGCCGCGCGGCAGGTGATGATCGGCAAAGCCAAGATCAATGGCATCGATCAGGCGACGTTCAAGACCGCGCTCTGCAGCAGGCTGCCGGCCGTGATGTCGTGCGGGAACGTTGTGGTGAACCTCTACAAAGTGCAGCCGACCTCCGGCGCGAAGAGCGGCTACTACGCCTTCGTCAAGCCGGACGTCAGCGGCCTCCTGGTGCCGTCCCAGACGAACGGATCGGGCCAGTACGATCTCGGCAATGCTGGAGACTATCAGTACCTGCAGGTCATCTACCCGATTTCGGTCCTGCCGAGCGTCTTCGCATCCCTGCTCGGCACCGACGGCTCCACGAGCTACCTGGCGATCTCGACGGCGGCATTCCGCAACGAGAAGTTCTGATGGCACCCCGTCGGCCATCCCTCACGCAACGCTTCCGCGACGACCGGCGCGGGCTGTCGGCGGTCGAGTTCGCGCTCGTCCTGCCGGCGCTGCTCGCGCTGATGCTCGGCGGCATCCAGCTGGTCACGTACGTGAACGCGACGCGCAAGGTCGAGCTCGTCGCGCACTCGATCAGCCAGATGATCTCACAGGTGCCGCCGCCGCCGGGGTCCACGATCGCCACGGTCAACGCGACCGACCTTCACTTCAGCTTCGATTCGGCGCTCGTGCTGTTCCCCTACGTCATGAAGGATGCGGCCCGGCAGAACGTGCTTTGGTCGAACGACATCACCATCAAGTACGCCAGCGTCGCCTTCACGCAAAAGTCGACCGCCTGCAACGACCCGGCCGACATGAGCGCCTGCTACACGGCCAACGTCGTGTGGACGAGCACGGGCACGTCCGGCAGCACCCAGCGCCCCTGCGGGACGCCTTTGCTGCCCGCCGACAATACCGCCGCGCCGAACGTCGGAACATTGCCGCGCTCGGTCTACGGTCCCGGCTCGATCATCGTCATCGACGTGGCATTCACCTTCAAGCCGTTCTTCGGTGCGAAGTTCTTTTCAGGCAGCCAGATCGCCCGCTCGGTCTACGTCCAGCCGCGCTACGCCACCCTCGTGAACTACGACACCGCGAACAGCGACGGGATCGCCACGAAATGTTCTGGCTACTGAACCGCCTTCGCCGGGCAGACCGGCACGCCATCTCGCGTCCGAGCTTTGCGGAGGCAAGGGGTGGCAACGTCGCGATGATCTTCGGCCTCAGCCTCATCCCGCTGGTCGGGCTCATTGGGCTCGGGGTCGATTACGGCGTCGCGATCACCAACAAGACGAAGCTCGACGGCGCGGCGGACGCGGCCGCGGTCGCGGCCGTGGCGACGGCCAAGGCCTACATCGCCGCCAACCAGGGCCAGCCCAACCTCACCGCCAAGGCGATCGCTGCGGGCATCACCCAGGCCACCAACGTCTTCAACGTCAACGCGGGGAAGGTGCCGTTCACCACCTACACGCTGCAGACGCCGCAGCTGGCCCCGGACGGCCAATCCCTGACGTCGACGGTCGCCTACACCGCCACCGTGACGAACACGTTCGGCCGGATCTTCCGCACGCCGACGACCCCCCTCGCCAACACGGTGACCGCGTCGACCGACCTCGCAAGCTACCTCGACTTCTACGTGATGGTGGACGTGTCGGGATCGATGGGACTGCCGACCTCGGCCAGCGACATGAACCTGCTCGCCAGCATGAACGTCGAATCGACGCTCACCGATTCCAAACAGGGATGCATGTTCGCTTGCCACTGGCCCGGAGCCAACGGGTGGAACCTGGCAGTCAATTACAAACCGAAACCGATTCAATTGCGTTCGGATTCTGTCAACAATGCCGTTTGCTCGCTGCTTCAGCGTGCCACGAGCCAAATGATCGTCCCGAACCAGTACCGGGTCGGCATCTATCCGTTCATCAATCAGTTGGCGACGCTTTCTCCGCTCTCCAGCAACCTTGCCACGGCGAACACGGCGGCCGAATGCACGAAGCAACCGCCAATGGCGTTCACCAATCTTCTCGATACCAACACCACCCAGCTCTCCGTCAACGGCGATCCGAGCACCGGCACGGGGAGCGGCGGGACGCATTTCGAGGTCGCCCTGCCTCAGATGAAGTCGACCATCTCGGCTTACGGTGATGGCTCGTCCACCAGCAACCCGAAGCCGTTCGTGTTTCTCATCACGGACGGAATGCAGAACGGTCAACACTACTATCTTTGGAAGAACGGAAAGTACACGTATCCTGGAAACCCATCGAAGTTCAACGGCTATGCCAACGCGTGGTGGGACGGCTCCAGCCCCGCCCAGATGGACCCGTCCAATTGCACAGCGCTGAAGAACGCCGGCGCGACAATTTCAGTCCTCTACATCCCCTATATTACGATCAACTCAACCAACGACGGAACCTATACAGCTTGGGAGAACAATCAGGTCAACCAATTCAGCCCGACGCTCTCGACCCCGCTCAAGAGCTGCGCCTCGCCGGGCTTCTTCTTCACGGCCAGTTCGGCGGACGAAATCAACGCTTCGCTGAGCGCGATGCTCGACCGCGCCGTGAAGATGACCCGCCTGACGCAGTAGGCTCGGCGGCGGCCTTTGCCTGCCGGTGCGGACTAGGCTATCGCGGGCGGATCAAAGGACGGCGCCTCGCGGCGCCCGACAGGGCCGGATGCCTCCGGCGATCCGAGCGCGCGTAAGCTAAGAGAATGCTGCAGAACATCCGCAACGCGAGCCAGCACTGGCTCGGCAAGATCGTGCTGACGGTGATCTTCACGTTCCTAATCGCGGGCGTCGCGGTCTTCGGCGTCGAGGAGTTCTTCCGCGGCGGCTCGTCGACCGCGGTGGCCACCGTCGGCAAGACGCCGATCACGGCCGAGGCCGTCCGTACCGCCTACCAGAACCAGCTCCAGCGCTACCAGACGCAGATGCGACGCACGCTGACCCCGGATCAGGCGCGGGCGCTCGGCGTCGACCGGCAGGTGCTGTCCCAGCTCGTGACCGAGGCGTCGCTCGACCAGAAGACCTCCGATCTCGGCCTCGCGGTGCCCGACGCGTCGGTGATCCGGGCGATCCACGACGAGAAGAGCTTCCAGAACGCGCAAGGCCAGTTCGAGTCGGCGCTGTTCTACCAGACCCTCCAGCGCGCCGGCCTGAACGAGGCGATGTTCGTGCGCGAGCAGCGCGCCGTCATCGCGCGGCTGCAGCTCGCCGAGGCGGTCTCCGCCGACCTGCACGTGCCGGAGGCGATGCGCCTGGCGGTCCATCGGTACGCCACCGAGCGGCGCAAGGCCGCCTACCTGATGCTGCCGCCCTCGGCCGCCGGCGAGGTCGCGGCGCCGAGCGAGGACGCGCTGAAGGCCTATTACGAGGGCAACCGCTCGGCCTACCGTGCCCCGGAATACCGTGCCGCGACCCTGCTGGTGCTCGACCCGGCGGCGATGGCCAAGCCCGACGCCGTCTCGGCCGAGGAGGTGCAGAAGGTCTACGACCAGGAGAAGGCGCGCTTCGGCGCGCCCGAGAAGCGCACGATCCAGCAGATCGTGTTCCCCGATGCCGCGGCCGCCGAGGCGGCGCGCAAGGCGATCGCCGACGGCAAGAGCTTCGCCGCGGTGGCGGAGGAGCGCGGCACCGACGGCAAGGACCTGACCCTGGGGACGCTGACGCGGGCCGAGCTGTTCGATCCGGCCGTGGCCGATGCCGCCTTCGGCCTCGACAAGGACGGCACCAGCCAGCCGGTGAAGGGCCGCTTCGGCACGGTGCTCCTCCACGTCACCGCGATCGAGCCGGCGACGGTGAAGACGCTGGCCGAGGTCGAGCCGGAGATCCGCAGGCAGATCGCGCTGGCGCGGGCCCGCGACGGCGTCGACAAGATCCACGACGCGATCGAGGACCAGCGCGCCGGCGCCAAGCCGCTCGCCGACATCGCCAAAGAGCGCGACCTGCCGATCGTGACGATCGCGGGCGTCGACGCGCAGGGCAAGGATCCGGCGGGCCGGACGGTGGCCGGCATCCCCGATTCCGAGACGACGCTGCCGGCGCTGCTGCGCGCCGAGATCGGCGGCGACAACGAGCCGCTGCGGACCAAGGCCGGCGGCTACGTCTGGTACGACGTGACCAAGATCGACGCGGCGCACGACAAGCCCCTCGACGAGGTCCGCGACGCGGTCGCCGCAGGCTGGCGCGAGGCCGAGGTCTCGCGCCTGCTGCAGGCCAAGGGCAAGGCTCTGGCCGAGCGGCTCGACAAGGGCGAGACCCTCGCGGCGCTCGGCACCGAGATCGGCGTCAACCCGCAGGAGGGCGACGATCTGGCCCGCAACCAGGCCAAGGACGCGCTGACGGTCGACGTGGTCAACCGCATCTTCGCGACCGCCGTCGGCAAGGCCGGCTCGGCCGCGTCCGGCGAGGCGCGCGCGGTCTACAAAGTCGAGGCCGCGACGATGCCGGCCTTCGTCGCCGGCAGCCCGGCCGACAAGACCATCGAGGGCAACTTCCGCACCGCGCTGGCCGACGACGTGCTCGGCGAATACATCGCCGAGGTGCAGAAGAACGCCGGCGTCAGCGTCAACCAGGCGGCGCTGCGGCGCGCGATCGGCGGCGAGTACTAGGGCCGATGGCGGACGCGTCCGACTACGCCGCCTACGCGGCGGCCTACGAGGCCGGTCGCCCGGTCCTCCTAGACCTGACGCTGGTGGCCGACCTCGAGACGCCGGTCGCCGCGTTCCTCAAGCTGCGCAGCCGCCATTCCGGCCCGGCCTTCCTGCTCGAATCGGTCGAGGGCGGCGTGGTGCGCGGGCGCTACTCGATGATCGGCCTCGATCCCGACCTCGCCTGGCGTTGCCGCGACGGCCGCGCCGCGCTCGCCCGCGACGACCTCTCCGCCTTCGTCGCCGACGCGCGCGCGCCGCTCGAGTCCCTGCGCGCGCTGATCGCCGAGAGCGCGATCGTGGAGGGCGAGGGCCCCGAGCTTCCGCCGATGGCGGCCGGCCTGTTCGGCTATCTCGGCTACGACATGGTCCGTGCCATGGAGCGGCTGCCCGAGCCCAATCCCGACCCGCTGAACGTGCCCGACGCCATCCTCGTGCGCCCGCGGGTGATGGTGGTGTTCGATTCCGTGCGCGACCTGATCACCGTGGTCTGCCCGGTGCGCCCGGTGGCCGGGGTGACGGCGAAGGCCGCCTACGAGGCGGCGCTGGCGCGCCTCGACCGGATCGCCGAGGCGCTGGAAGGCCCGCTGCCGATCGAGGCGCGGGTCGACCTCGCCGCGGTCGCGAGGCCCGAGCCGGTCTCGAACACCTCGCCGGAGGCCTATCTCGCGATGGTGGCCAAGGCGAAGGATTACATCGCCGCCGGCGACGTGTTCCAGGTGGTGCTGTCGCAGCGCTTCGAGGCGCCGTTCACCCTGCCGGCGATCGCGCTCTACCGCTCGCTGCGGCGCACGAACCCGGCGCCGTTCCTGTGCTACCTCGACTTCTGCGAGTTCCAGGTCGTCTGCTCGTCGCCCGAGATCCTCGTGCGGGTGCGCGACGGCAAGGTCACGATCCGGCCGATCGCCGGCACCCGCCGCCGCGGCGCGACGCCGGCCGAGGACCGCGCGCTCGCCGACGAGCTGCTGGCCGACCCCAAGGAGCGCTCCGAGCACCTGATGCTGCTCGACCTCGGCCGCAACGACGTCGGCCGCGTCGCCAGGCTCGGCACCGTCACCGTCACCGGCTCGTTCTTCCTCGAATACTACAGCCACGTGATGCACATCGTCTCGAACGTCGAGGGCGACCTCGACCCGAAGCACGACACCCTGGCCGCGCTCGCGGCCGGGTTCCCGGCCGGCACGGTCTCGGGGGCGCCGAAGGTGCGGGCGATGGAGATCATCGACGAGCTCGAGCGCGAGAAGCGCGGGCCCTACGGCGGCTGCATCGGCTATTTCGGCGCGCGCGGCGAGATGGACACCTGCATCGTCCTGCGCACCGCGATCGTGAAGGACGGCCGCATGCACGTGCAGGCCGGCGCCGGCATCGTCTACGATTCCGATCCGCAATCCGAGCAGCAGGAATGCGTGAACAAGGCCCGCGCCCTGTTCCGCGCGGCCGAGGACGCGGTGCGCTTCGCGGCGCAGGCGAAGCGCGGGCAGTAGGCTCAGCCGAGCGCGCGCAACGCGGTCCGCAAGGCATCTGCGTCGACCCCGCCGAGCGCCGCATCGACGGCCGTGTGCGTCTCGCGCCAGACCGGCACCGCGGCCGCGAGGCTGGCGCGGCCGGCCTCCGTCAAGGCCAGGAGGCGGCCGCGCCGGTCCTTCGGATCGACGGCGACCGTCGCGAGGCCGCGCCGCTCCAGAACCTTCACGGCGGCGGTGAGCGTCGTCCGGTCCATCGCGAGCAGGCCGGCCACCGACGCCATCGGCGCCGGCTCGGGTCGGTTGAGGGACATCAGCAGCGAGAACTGCCCGCTCGTCAGCCCGAGCGGCCGCAGCGCGTCGTCGAAGCGGCGACTGAGGGCGCGGGCCGCGCGCTGGGCATGCAGGCAAAGGCACGTCTCGCGGACGGCGGCGGTGGTCGCGAAGGGGACGACGGTTGACATCCGTCGAATTACGTTGATATCAACGCAAATCGCAATGCGACAAACGTGCCTGTTCCTGGAGCCGAGACCATGGCGGATCACGCGGGCACCTTCGTCGGGTACGAGCTGACGACGCCCGACATCGCGTCGGCGCAGGCCTTCTACGGCGCGGTCGCGGGTTGGAGCATCGTCGATGTGGGGATGCCCGGGGTCGACTACCGCATCGCGCGGGCGGGCGACGTCCAGATCTGCGGGATGATGGCCCCGACCGGATGCGAGCCCCCCGCCGGCGCGCGGCCGGGCTGGCTCGGATACGTCGCGGTCGCCGACGTGGACGCCTCCGCCGCGCGCGTGACGGCGGCCGGCGGGCGCGTGACCTTCGGACCGCGCGACATCCCGGGCGTCGGCCGGTTCTGCATCGCCGCCGACCCGCAGGGCGCAGCCTTCGCGCTGTTTCGCGGCGACGGGACGCCGCCGCCGATGCCGCCGCCGGGCACGCCCGGCCCGTTCGGCTGGCACGAGCTGCACGCCCGCGACGGGGAGCCGGCCTTCGCCTTCTATGCCGGCCTGTTCGGCTGGGAAAAGTCCATGGCGGTCGATATGGGGCCGATGGGCACCTATCAGGTCTTCGCCCGCCACGGGGTCGACCTCGGCGGGATGATGACCTCGCCGATGCCGGCAGCCCCGTGCTGGCTGTTCTACATCGCCGTCGAATCGATCGACGCCGCGGCCGAGCGGGTCGCTGCGGCCGGCGGCACCGCCCTGCAGGGCCCGCACGCGGTGCCGGGGGGCGCCTGGATCGTCCAGGCGCGGGATCCGCAGGGCACGCTGTTCGCCCTGGTCGGCCCGAGGGTGGCGGCCTCACCGGCGTGAAGCGGCAGACGCGCCCGTCGCCTTGACCGGCGCCGCCGGCCGGGCCAGATCGTCGGTCATGGAACCCGCGCCGACGCCCTCCGTCCTTGTCATCGACAACTACGATTCCTTCACCTGGAACCTCGTCCACCTGATCGGCCCGCTCAGCGGCGCGATCGACGTGGTGCGCAACGACCAGGTGACGGTCGACGAGATCCGCGCGCGCGCGCCCGACGCCCTGGTGCTGTCGCCCGGGCCCTGCACCCCGAACGAGGCCGGCATCTGCCTCGATGCGGTCAGGGAGCTCTCGGGCGAGATCCCGATCTTCGGGGTCTGCCTCGGCCTCCAGGCGATCGGCCAAGCCTTCGGCGGCGACGTGGTGCGGGCGCCCGCGCCGATGCACGGCAAGGTCTCGACCATCCGCCACGGCGCGAAGGGCATCTTCCGCGGGCTCAACGACAGCTTCGACGCGACGCGCTACCATTCGCTGGTGGTCGACCGTGCCGGCTGCCCCGAGGCGCTGACGGTGACCGCCGAGGCCGACGGCCTGATCATGGGCCTGGAGCACGCGCACCTGCCGGTGCACGGCGTGCAGTTCCACCCCGAGAGCATCCTCTCGCATCACGGCACGCGGATCCTGCAGAACTTCCTCGACATCGCGACGGCGTGGAACCGGGCGCGCGGGCGGGACCAGGCACGTGACAAGGCCCGTCCCGGCGTGCATTGACGCGGGATTCCCGCGAACGCGTCGCCCGTCGAGCCGATGGAATCCTTCAAGCCCCATCTCGCCAAGGTCGCCGCCGGGTTCTCCCTCGACCGGGCGGAAGCCCGCGCGGCGTTCGACGACCTGCTGTCGGGCGAGGTCACGCCCGTCCAGGCCGGCGCCTTCCTCGTCGGCCTCAAGGTCCGCGGCGAGACGCCGGACGAGATCGTCGGCGCCGTCGAGGCGATGCGCGCGCGCATGGTCCGGGTCGCAGCGCCGGCCGGCAGCGTCGACGTGGTCGGCACCGGCGGCGACCACTCGGGCAGCTACAACGTCTCGACGCTGGCCGCGATCGTCACCGCCGCCTGCGGCGTGCCGGTGGCCAAGCACGGCAACCGCGCCGCGACCTCGCGCTCGGGCGCGGCCGACGTGCTGGCGGCGCTCGGCGTCAGGCTCGGGCTCGACCCGGCGGGCCTGAGCCGGTGCCTGACGCAGGCCGGCCTGTGCTTCATGTTCGCCCAGACCCACCACGGCGCGATGCGGCACGTGGCGGCGGTGCGCTCGGAATTGCCGGTGCGCACCATCTTCAACCTGCTCGGGCCCCTCTCGAACCCGGCCAGCGTCGAATGCCAGCTGCTCGGCGTGTCGCAGGCGGCCTGGGCCGAGCCGCTGACGCAGGTCCTCGCCGAGCTCGGAAGTCGCCGGGTCTGGACCGTGCACGGCTCGGACGGGCTCGACGAGATCACCGTCACTGGCCCGACCCAGGTGGTGGCGCTGGAGGGCGGCCGGATCTCGACCTTCGCGGTCGATCCGCGCGACGTCGGCCTGCCGCTGCACGACCTCGAGGCGCTCCGCGGCGGCGATCCCGAGCACAACGCGCGCGCCTTGGCCGACGTCCTGTCGGGCACGCGCAACGCCTACCGGGACATCGCGGTTCTGAATGCGGGCGCCGCGCTCGTGGTCGCAGGCCTGACGCACGCCCTCGCCGACGGCGTCGCGCGGGCGCAGGATGCGATCGATTCGGGGGCGGCCCGCGCGACGCTGGCCCGCCTCGTCGCGGTCTCGAACGGATAGGGTATACCGATGGCCACCGACGCCCTCGCCGAACCGCCGCCTCCGACCGAGCCGCCGCCGACCGATCGCTCGAGCGTGCTCGCCCGCATCGAGGCCTACAAGCGCCGCGAGATCGCCGAGGCGAAGCTGCGGGTGCCGCTCGCCAAGCTGGAGACGCGCGCCGCCAAGGCCTCGCCGCCGCGGGGCTTCGCCGACGCGATCCGGGCGCACGTGGCGGAAGGGCGCCCGGCGCTGATCGCCGAGGTGAAGAAGGCCTCTCCGTCCAAGGGCCTGATCCGGGCGGATTTCGACCCGGCCGCGCTGGCCGCCGCCTACGAGAAGGGCGGCGCCACCTGCCTCTCGGTGCTCACCGACGAGCCCTCGTTCCAGGGCCGGCCCGAATACCTCACCCAGGCGCGCGAGGCCTGCCGGCTTCCGGTGCTGCGCAAGGACTTCCTGTTCGAGCCCTACCAGGTCTACGAGGCGCGGGCCTGGGGCGCCGACTGCATCCTGGCGATCATGGCCTGCCTCGACGACGACGAGGCGGAAGCCTTGGTCGAGACGGCGCACGAGCTCGGCATGGACGTGCTGGTCGAGGTGCACGACGCCGCCGAGCTCGCCCGCGCGATCCCGCTCGGCACCGCGCTGATCGGCGTCAACAACCGCAACCTGAAGACCTTCGAGGTCTCGTTCGAGACCGCGATCACGCTCGGCGCCGAGATCCCGCCCGACCGCATCGCGGTGGCCGAGAGCGGCATCGGCGGCCATGCCGACGTCGCCCGGCTCGGCCGCCACGGCCTCAACGTCGTCCTCGTCGGCGAGAGCCTGATGCGCCAGGACGACGTGACGGCGGCGACGCACGACCTGCTGTTCGGGCCCAAGGCCGCGAAGAAGGCGAAGGGCTGATCGTGGACGAACCCCGCCTCACGCACCTCGACGCCACCGGCGCGGCCAACATGGTCGACGTCGGCGACAAGCCCGCGACCACCCGCACCGCCCGCGCCGAGGGGCGGGTGGTGATGCTGCCCGCCACCCTGGCGCTGATCCGCGAGGGCGATGCCAAGAAGGGCGACGTGGTCGGCACCGCCCGCCTCGCCGGGATCATGGCGGCCAAGCGCACCCACGAGCTGATCCCGCTCTGCCATCCGCTCCTGCTCACCAAGGTCCGGGTCGATTGCGAGATCGACGACGCGCTGCCGGGCCTGCGCCTCACGGCGGAGGTCCGCGTGCAGGGCCCGACCGGCGTCGAGATGGAGGCGCTGACCGCCGTCTCGGTCGCCTGCCTCACGGTCTACGACATGGTGAAGGCCGCCGACCGCGGCATGCGGATCGAGGGCATCCGCCTGCTCGCCAAGGACGGCGGCCGCTCCGGCGCGTACCGCGCGGAGGACGCGGCGTGATGGCCCCCGGCGCTCATCCCTCCCCCCTGTGCGGGGGCGGGTGGCCCACGAAGCGGGTCGGGAGAGGGGAACGCCGTATCCGGAGAGGTCGCCCCCCTCTCCCGACCTTCGGTGCCGCGAGGCCCACCCTCCCCCGCGGAGGGGGGAGGGAGAAAACCGGAGCGCGTCCGGGACCGGGGGCGCTCGCGTGAGCGGCCTGATCCCCGTCGCCGAAGCGCTCGCGCGAATCCTCGCGAGCGTGCCCGGGCCGGTCGCGGCCGAAGAGGTCGCGATCGCGGAGGCCGCCGGGCGCACGCTGGCGGCCGCGGTCGTCGCCACCCGCACGCAACCGCCCTTCCCGGCTTCCGCCATGGATGGCTACGCCGTGCGCGCCGCCGACGCGACGGCCGGGGCCGCGTTGCGCCTCGTCGGCACCAGCGCCGCCGGCCACGGCTTCTCGGGCACGATCGGCCCCGGCGAGACCGTGCGGATCTTCACCGGCGCGCCCGTCCCCGAGGGCGCCGACGGGATCCTAATCCAGGAGAATGCCGAGGCCGACGGCGAGACGATCCGCGCCCTCGAAGCGGTGACCGCCCAAAAATTCGTCCGCCGGGCCGGCCTCGACTTCTCCGAGGGCGACGGGCTGCTGGCGGCCGGTGACACCCTCGATGCGCGCCGCTTGGCGCTGGTCGCCGCCGCCGGCCGCGGACGGGTCTCGGTACGCCGCAAGCCCCGCGTCGCGATCCTCGCCACCGGCGACGAGCTGGTGCAGCCGGGCGAGGTCCCGGCCTGGGACCAGATCGTCGCCTCGAACGCCCTGGCGCTCGCCGCCTTGGTGAACGGCGCCGGCGGCGCGGCGATCGACCTTGGCATCGCCGGCGACACGCTTCCGGCATTGGAGGCGGCCTTCGCGCGGGCACGCGCGGCCGAGGCCGACCTTCTCGTGACGCTGGGCGGCGCCTCGGTCGGCGACCACGACCTTGTCCAGACCGCGCTCGCGGCGGAGGGGCTCGAGCTCGGGTTCTGGCGCGTGGCGCTCCGCCCCGGCAAGCCGCTGATGCACGGGCATCTCGGGGACATGCTGGTGATCGGGCTGCCGGGAAACCCGGTCTCGTCGATCGTGTGCGGGCTGCTCTTCGTCGTGCCGGCCGTGCGCGCGCTGCTCGGCGATCCGCGTGCCGGCGCCGACCGCAGCGAGCCGGCCACCCTCGGCCGCGACCTCGACGCCAACGACGGGCGCCAGGACTACATGCGCGCCGTGCTCGACACCGCACCGGACCGGCTGCCGGTGGCGCATCCGGAATCGCGCCAGGATTCGTCGATGCTGGCGGTGCTCGGCCGGGCCGAGGCGCTGCTGATCCGCGCGCCGCACGCGCCGGCCGCGCGGGCGGGCGACCCGTGCCGGATCATCCGGCTCGACCGGACCCTCCTCTGAGCCCGCGAGGACCCGATGGACTTCCACATCGACCACGTCCACCTGCGCAGCCCCGACGCGGCGGCCGCGGCCGCCTTCTACGTCGACAAGCTCGCCGCGCGGGAGGTCCGCCGCGAGGGCACGCCGACGAGCCGGATCGTGCTCGACCTCGGCGGCCTCACGGTCTTCATCGAGCAGGCGCCGGCCGACCTGCCGCCGCCGGCGCGGGCGCCGCATCTCGGCATCGAGCATATCGGGCTCGGCGTCGCTGACATCGACGCGACGCTCGCCGACCTGCGGGCGCGCGGCGTCACGGTGCTTGTCGAGACCAAGGCGATGCGGCCGGGGCTGCGGATCGCCTTCATCGACGGGCCGGACGGCGTGCGCATCGAGCTGCTGGAACGCCGCGACGCCTGATCGCGGCTTACGGCCGGCCGGTCTGCCGCAGCCGCTCCATCACCGCCTCGGGCGTGGCGTAGGCTTCCTGGCGCACGGCGCTCCAATAGCGCAGGTCGTCGAGCAGGATCGGCACGCCGGTGGTGGCGCAGCGCACGAAGGCGCCGGGCTTGACCACCCGCATCGTGCCGTCGCCGTAGGCGACGACCGCCTCGCCCCCCGCTCCGCGCTCGTAACGGCCCAGCATCGTCGTCCCCGGATGATGACAATCGTTCCCAGCGTTCTAGAACGCGCGCTCGGCGAGCGAAAGCCGGCGGCGCGCACGCCCCTGCCGCCTCGCCCGCCCTCTCGACAGCCCGGCACGGCCGGTGCCAATGATCGCGGATGCCGGGCTCTTCCCCTCTCGACCTCGCCGCCCTGTTCGACGCCGCCGCCGCGGCCCGCGCCCGGGCGCACGCGCCGTACTCGCGCTTCGCGGTCGGCGCGGCGCTCCGCGACGAGCACGGCGCGATCCATGCCGGCTGCAACGTCGAGAACGCGGCCTACCCGGTCGGCACCTGCGCCGAGGCCGGGGCGATCGCCGCGATGATCCTGGCCGGCGGCCGGCGCATCCGCGAGATCCTGGTGCTCGGCGACGGCAGCGGCCTCGTCACGCCCTGCGGCGCCTGCCGCCAGCGCATCCGCGAGTTCGCCGCCCCCGAGACGCCGATCCACGCCGCAGGGCCCGGCGGGGTCGCGGAGAGCTTCACCCTCGAGGCGCTGCTGCCGGCCTCCTTCGGTCCGGAGACGCTCGGTGGCTGATGCGGTCGAGACCCTGCGCGCGGCGGGCTTTGCCGGGCCCTACGCTTGCGCCATCGTCGCCGGCACCGGGCTCGGCGGGCTCGCGGATGCGCTCGCGGACGCGGTATCGCTGCCCTATGCCGACATCCCCGGCTTTCCGGGCGCCGGCGTCAGCGGCCATCGTGGGCGGCTGCATCGCGGCGTGATCGCCGGGCGCCCGGTGCTGGTGCTCGAGGGCCGGGCCCACGCCTACGAGCACGGCGACGCGGCCGCGATGCGCATCCCGATCGCCGCGGCGCAGGCGCTCGGCGCCGCCTGCCTGCTGCTCACCAACGCCTCCGGCTCGCTGATGCCGGAGGCCGGTCCCGGCAGCCTTGTGCGGCTGTCCGACCACCTCAACCTGTCGGGGATGAACCCGCTGATCGGCGAGCCGAGCGACGCCCGCTTCGTGCCGATGGTGCGGGCCTACGACCCCGCCCTCAATGCCCGGCTCGACGCCGCGGCGGCGGCCTGCGGCATCCCCCTTCCCGCGGGCGTCTACGCCTGGTTCTCCGGGCCGTCCTTCGAGACCCCGGCCGAGGTGCGGATGGCCGGCCGGCTCGGCGCCGACCTCGTCGGCATGTCGACGGTGCCGGAGGTAATCCTCGCCCGCTTCCTCGGCCTGCCCGTCGCCGCCGTATCGGTGGTGACGAACCGCGCCGCCGGCATCGGCGACGGCGACCCGCACCATGCCGAGACCAAGCAGGCCGCGACCGCCGCCGCCGCCGACCTGATCCGCCTGATCCGAAGCTTCGTCGCCAGCCTGCCCGCGGGCGATCCATGAGCCTCGGCCCCTTCGAGAGTCCGCCCGCATGACCGATCCGACCTTCGACCCGGCCCTGGTCGCGCGCCGCGCCCTCGCGCTCCTCGACCTGACGGATCTCGGCGACACCTGCACGGCCACGCAGATCGACGGGCTCTGCCGGGATGCCCGCGCGGGCGGCGTCGCCGCCATCTGCGTCTGGCCGCAATTCGTGCATCAGGCGGCGCGGGTGCTAGCGGGCGGCCCGGTGCGGATCGCCACGGTGATCAACTTTCCCGCGGGCGGCGAGGACGTGGAGCGCGCGGTCGACGATACGGCGGAGGCGTTGCGCGACGGCGCGCACGAGATCGACCTCGTCCTGCCCTACGGGGCGCTGCTGCGCGGCGATGCGGAGACCGCCCGCCTGATGGTCGAGGCGGTGCGCGAGGCCTGCCCGAAATCCGGCCTGAAGGTGATCCTCGAGACCGGGGAACTGCGCACCGCGGACGCGATCGCCGCGGCGAGCCGGCTGTCACTCGCGGCCGGCGCCGACTTCATCAAGACCTCGACCGGCAAGAGCCCGGTCTCGGCGACGCCCGAGGCGGCCGAGACCATGCTGCGCGCGATCCGCGAGGCCGGGCGCGGCGGCCTCAAGGTTTCGGGCGGCCTGAGGACGCTCGCCGACGCCGCCGCCTACCTCGCGCTCGCCGACAAGATCATGGGGCCGGATTGGGCGAGCCCCGCCACGGTCCGGCTCGGCGCCAGCAGCCTGTTCGGCGTGCTGATGGCCGCCGCGACCCCGGAGGGGACGTCATGAGGCTGCCGCAGGAGACCATCCGGGACAAGCGCGACGGGAAGGCGCTCGACGCCGACGAGATCGCCGGCTTCGTCGCCGGCCTGACCGACGGGCGCGTCGGCGAGGGCCAGGCGGCGGCCTTCGCCATGGCGGTGTTCCTGCGCGGGATGTCGGTGGCCGAACGGGTGGCGCTGACGCGGGCGATGACGCGGTCCGGCCACGTGCTCGCCTGGGACCTCCCCGGCCCCGTCCTCGACAAGCACTCCACCGGCGGGATCGGCGACGCGGTCAGCCTCGTGCTCGCGCCGATGGTCGCGGCCTGCGGCGGCTACGTGCCGATGATCTCGGGCCGCGGCCTCGGCCATACCGGCGGCACCCTCGACAAGCTCGCCAGCATTCCCGGCTACGACGCGACGCCCGATCTCGCCCGGTTCCGCAGCGTCGTCTCGGAGGTCGGCTGCGCCATCATCGGCCAGACCGCGGACCTCGCGCCGGCCGACCGGAAGCTCTACGCGATCCGCGACGTGACCGGCACGGTGGAATCGCTCGATCTCATCACCGCCTCGATCCTCGCCAAGAAGCTCGCGGCCGGGCTCGACGGCCTCGTGATGGACGTGAAGGTCGGCTCCGGCGCCTTCATGACTAGGATCGACGAAGCGCGGGCGCTCGCCGACAGCATCGTCGCGGTGGCGAACGGCGCCGGCCTGCGCACCGTCGCGCTGATCACCGACATGGACGCGCCGCTGGCGCATGCCGCCGGCAACGGGCTGGAGATCGCCTACGCGGTCGACTACCTCACCGGGCATCGCGAGCCGCGCTTCCACGCGGTGACGCTGGCGCTGGCGGCCGAGATGCTGGTGGCCGGTGGGCTCGCACCCGACACGCGCGACGCCGCGGTGCGGCTGGAGGCGAGCCTGTCCTCGGGGCGGGCGGCAGAGCGCTTCTCTCGCATGGTCTCGGCGCTCGGCGGCCCGGCCGACCTGATCGAGAAGCCGGCAAAGCACCTCCCGGTCGCGCCGGTGATCCGCGAGGTGCGCGCGGTCGGCACGGTGGAACGGGTCGCGACCCGCGCGATCGGGCTCGCGGTGATCGGCCTCGGCGGCGGCCGGACCCGGCCGGAGGACGGGATCGACGGGCGGGTGGGATTCTCGCAGCTCGCCCGGCCGGGCGATGCGAGCGGACGGCTCGGGATCGTGCACGCGGCCGACGCGGCGGCGGCCGATCGGGCCGAGGCCGCGTTGCGGGCAGCCTACAGTCTCCGGGCGCCGCCGGCCGAGGGGCCGCCCGAGGGACCGGTTGTGCTCGAGCGGATCGCCCCGGCGACATGAAAGGGGCCGGTGGTTCTCACCACCGGCCCGGTCTCGCCTACCAGCCGCCGCGGCCGTATCCGTAGCCCCGGCCGTAGCCGTAGCCGTAGCCGCGATGATGGTGATGATGGCCGAAGCGCGGGCCGCCCCAGCCGAAGTGGCGGGGGCGCGGCGGGCCGTAGCCGAAGTGGCGCGGGCCGTGGCCGAAATGACGGGGGCCGTGACCGTAGCCGTAACCATACTGCGCCTGGACCACGTCGGCGGGGGCCCCGGCAAGCGGAGCGGGTGCGAACGGTGCGGCCTGGGCCGGCGCCGCGACGGCGAGGCCGCCGGCGAGCGCGAGGGCCGCGAGGGCGAGGCGGGTTCGGGTCGGCGTCGTGGACATCGGCGGTTCTCCTTCTCGGGCGACCGGCTGCTCGCGCACCGGCCTTGAGAGGAGAAGTAGCAACCAGCACCTGAATGCGACCTGAGGCCTACGCTCAGCTCGCATTGGGGCACCCCGCCGATCAGGGCCGGCGGTAGACCCAGACCCGGGCCGGCGGCAGGTTGAGCCAGACCCGGTTCGAGCCGCTGGCGGTGTAGCTGCCCAGCGCGCAGCGCGCCGGGATCGGCGGCACGACGGCGTAGGTGAACTGCACGAACGGCGCGCCGGGATGCATCAGGTCGTGGGCGGTGTTGAGCAGGTCGAGGCGCTGCTCGAGCGGCTTGGTGAACAGCGGTAGGCTCGAGACCGTCGCGGCCGCCGGCCCGGTCAGCACCGCGCCGACGCTGCCGCGAATGTCGTAGGCATCGCCGCGCACCACGGTGACGCCGGGGAACCGGCGCTTCAGCAGGGTGCAGAAATCGGGGTTGAACTCGATGAGCACCAGCCGCTCGGGCGCGACGCCCCGGCGGATCAGCGCCTCGGTGACGGGGCCGGTGCCGGGTCCGATCTCGATCACCTGGCCGGAGACGGCCGGATCGACGTAGGCCGCCATGGTCCGGGCCAGCATCTTGCCGGACGGGGTGACCGAGCCGGTGACGAGGGGGCGCTCGAGCCAGGACTTGAGGAATCGCGCCTCGTCCTCCAGCGGATCGCGCCGCACCTTCGCGTTCACGGACGAGGCTTTCGCACTGGAACGACGTAGCGGCGGCAAGTCCGATGTTCCTTCAGGTCCGATCGCGACGTCGCGATCCCGGCGGTCAGCGCAGCGGTCGGCACATGTCTTACAGGCAAGGTTGCGCTCGTGCCTAGCGCATTGCGATCACACCAGCCTCGGCGATCGAAGCGACCTCGGCCGAAGGCTCAACCGGGGCCGGCCGGTTTTGATCCGCCCGGCCCCGCATCTTGCGTTTCCCGCTACTGGCGGGCGGTGCCGCCGAAGCCGCCGAGGAAATCGCGCACCTTTGAGAAGAAGCCGGCGGCCTCCGGATGATTGTCGTCGGAGGCGGTCTGGCCGAACTCCTGGAGCAGCTCGCGCTGGCGCTTGGTCAGGTTCTGCGGCGTCTCGACGAAGACCTGGATGTAGAGGTCGCCGACCTCGCGGGTGCGCAGGACCGGCATGCCCTTGCCCTTGATGCGGAACTGCTTGGCGGTCTGGGTCCCGGCCGGGATCCGCACCTGGGTCTGCGAGCCGTCGATCACCGGCACGGTGATCTCGCCGGCCAGCGCCGCCGTCACCATCGAGATCGGGACCCGGCAGAACAGGTCGGCGCCGTCGCGCTGGAAGAAGGCGTGCTGCTTGATCGAGAGGAACACGTAGAGGTCGCCGGCCGGCCCGCCGCGCAGGCCGCTCTCGCCCTCGCCGGCGAGCCGGATGCGCAGGCCGTCGTCGACGCCCGCCGGCACGTTGATCGCCAGCGTGCGCTCGCGGTTGACCCGGCCGGCGCCGGCGCAGGCGGTGCAGGGGTCGTCGACGATCTCGCCGCGGCCGTGGCAGTTCGGGCAGGTGCGCTCGATCGCGAAGAACCCCTGCGCCGCCCGCACCCGGCCGTAGCCGGCGCAGGTCTGGCAGGTGCGCGGCTTGGAGCCGGGCTTCGCCCCCGATCCGGCGCAGGTCTCGCAGGTGATCGAGGTCGGGATCTTGATGGTCTCGGCCTTCCCCGTGAAGGCCTCCTCGAGCGAGATCTCCAGGCTGAAGCGCAGGTCGGCCCCGCGCTCGCGTCCCGGTGCGCCGCCGCGCCCGCGGGCCTGCTGCTGGCCGCCGCGGCCGTCGCCGAAGAAGTTGTCGAAGATGTCCGACATGAAGTCGCCGAACTCGTTGCCGAATCCGGGCCCGCCCTGGCCGCCGCCCTGCGTGAAGGCGTCGTGGCCGAAGCGGTCGTAGGCGGCGCGCTTCTGCCCGTCGGACAGGCACTGATACGCCTCGTTGATCTCCTTGAACTTGATCTCGGCGTCCTTGTTGCCGGGATTCTTGTCCGGGTGGTAGGTCATGGCGAGCTTGCGGAAGGCGACCTTCATCTCGCCGTCCGACGCGGTCTTGGCGACGCCCAGGATCTCGTAATAGTCCCGCTTCGACATGCCTTGCCTCGATAGTCCCTAACGATCCGTCCGCCTGCCCCAGGCAGTCGGCGATGTCGCTGTTTCCGCGTCTTGAAGGGTCGTGTCGCGCCCGGGCGGCCGCCCGTTCCGCGCGGGCGCCGGAGCGGCCCCCGGAATGACGGCCCGAAGCCGAACCCGCAAGCGAAAACGGGACCGGATCGCTCCGGCCCCGCTTCAGGCTGCGCGCGGAGCTTACGCCCGCTTCTTCTGGTCCTTCTCGTCGACCTCCGAGAAGTCGGCGTCGATGACGTCGTCCTTCTTGGCTTCCTGGCCGGCGGCGGCGTCCGGACCGCCCTCGGGGGTCTGGCTCGCGGCGTACATCGCCTCGCCGAGCTTCATCGAGGCCTGCATCAGGTCGGTGGTGCGGGCCTTGATCGTCTCGACATCCTCGCCCTCGAGCGCGGTCTTGAGCGCGGTCATCGCCGTCTCGATGCCGCCCTTGTCGGCCTCCGAGACCTTGTCGCCGTACTCCTTGACCGACTTCTCGGTCGCGTGGATCAGGCTCTCGCCCTGGTTCTTCACCTCGACGAGCTCGCGGCGGCGCTTGTCGGCCTCCGCGTTCGCCTCGGCGTCCTTGACCATCTTCTCGATGTCCGCGTCCGAGAGGCCGCCAGAGGCCTGGATGCGGATCTGGTGCTCCTTGTTCGTCGCCTTGTCCTTGGCCGTCACGTTGACGATGCCGTTGGCGTCGATGTCGAAGGTCACCTCGATCTGCGGCATGCCGCGCGGGGCCGGCGGAATGCCCATCAGGTCGAACTGGCCGAGCAGCTTGTTGTCGGCCGCCATCTCGCGCTCGCCCTGGAAGACCCGGATGGTGACCGCGTTCTGGTTGTCCTCGGCCGTCGAGAAGGTCTGGCTCTTCTTGGTCGGGATCGTGGTGTTGCGATCGATGAGCCGGGTGAACACGCCGCCCAGCGTCTCGATGCCGAGCGAGAGCGGGGTCACGTCGAGCAGCAGCACGTCCTTGACGTCGCCCTGGAGCACGCCGGCCTGGACCGCGGCGCCGATGGCCACCACCTCGTCCGGGTTGACGCCCTTGTGCGGCTCCTTGCCGAAGAACGACTTCACGACCTCCTGAATCTTCGGCATGCGGATCATGCCGCCGACGAGCACGACCTCGTCGATCTCGGAGGCCGAGACGCCGGCATCCTTGAGTGCCTTGCGGCACGGCTCGATCGTGCGCTGGACCAGATCGTCGACCAGCGACTCGAACTTGGCGCGGCTGAGCTTGAGCGCGAGATGCTTCGGACCGGTGGCGTCGGCGGTGATGTAGGGCAGGTTGATCTCGGTCTGGGTCGCCGAGGACAGCTCGATCTTGGCCTTCTCGGCGGCCTCCTTGAGGCGCTGGAGGGCGAGCTTGTCCTTGGTCAGGTCGATGCCCTGCTCCTTCTTGAACTCGGCGGTCAGGTACTCGACCACGCGGTTGTCGAAGTCCTCGCCGCCGAGGAAGGTGTCGCCGTTGGTCGACTTCACCTCGAACACGCCGTCGCCGATCTCGAGGATCGACACGTCGAAGGTGCCGCCGCCGAGGTCGTAGACCGCGATGGTGCCGGCCTTCTTCTTGTCGAGGCCGTAGGCGAGCGCGGCCGCCGTCGGCTCGTTGATGATGCGCAGCACCTCGAGGCCGGCGATCCGCCCGGCGTCCTTGGTCGCCTGGCGCTGGGCGTCGTTGAAGTAGGCCGGCACCGTGATGACGGCCTGCGTCACCGGCTGGCCGAGATGCGACTCGGCGGTCTCCTTCATTTTCTGAAGGGTGAAGGCCGAGATCTGGGACGGCGAGTACTTCTTGCCGTCGGCCTCGACCCAGGCGTCGCCGTTGTCGCCGCGGACGATCTTGTAAGGCACGAGGCCCTTGTCCTTCTGCGTCATCGGATCGTCGTAGGT
>NZ_JBJFLN010000001.1:0-687500 GCF_045033435.1 Methylobacterium sp. HMF5984 | reverse complement strand
CCCGATGAAGATCCGCGTGCCGCGCGGGCGCGAGCTCGACGGGCGGATGCTCGCCGAGTTCAAGCGCCAGCGCGAGCAGATCGACGCGGTGATGCAGAAGTCGAAGAGCGCCACCGCGATGGCGCAGCGCGACGCGGCGGTGCGCTGAGGCGGCCTTCCCGCAGCGAGCCGGCGCTTCAGGCGAAGCCGAGCGCCGCGCGGATCGTCTCCGGTGTTTCGCCCCGCGCGCGACGGTCGGCGAGGCTTTCCGAGCCCTTCGACTTCGCGAGCTTGCCCCCGTCCGGGCCGAGGACCAGGGCGTGATGGTGGTAGCGCGGGGTCGGAAGGCCGAGCAGCCCCTGGAGCAGGACGTGCAGGTCTGTCGCCGCCTCGAGGTCGCGGCCGCGGACCACGTGGGTGACGCCCTGATGCGCGTCGTCGACCACGACGGCGAGGTGGTAGCTCGTCGGCACGTCGCGGCGGGCGATCACGGCATCGCCCCAGCGGGCGGGATCAACGACCCGGACCATCTCGTGAAACGCGCCCTCCCCTCCCCCCTGAAGCGGGTCGGGAGAGGGAAGCGACGATGCCTGAAAGGGCGCTCCCCTCTCCCGACCCTCGCCGACGCGAGGCCCACCCTCCCCCGCACCCAAGTCGGTCCTGCCCGACTTGGGCACGCAAGGTGCGGATCCCGGGCAAGCCTGAGATCCGTCGGGGGGAGGGAGAAGCGCCAGGTTCGTATAAACATGGGGGCCCGGCGCCTGCCCGATCGCCCGGGCCATGTCGAGCCGCCAGGCGTGCGGCTCACCGGCGGCGCGGCGGGCGGCGGCGGTCTCAGGATCGAGCGCCCGGCAGGTGCCGGGATAGAGCGGCGCGCCGTCCGGGTCGCGCGCGGCATTGCCGCCGGCGGCGGCACGGATGTCGCCGCGGGTGCAGAAGCAGGGATAGGCCAGGCCCCGCGCGATCAGCCCGTCGCGGGCGGCGCGATAGTCCGGCATGTGCTGCGACTGGCGGCGGACGGGTGGGTCGAAGACGAGCCCGAGCCAGGCGAGGTCGGCGCCGATCGCGTCGATCAGCTCGGGTCGCGAGCGGGTCGGGTCGATGTCCTCGATCCGCAGCAGCAGGCGCCCGCCGGTGCGGGACGCGAGCGCGGCGTTGAGCAGCGCGGAATAGGCGTGGCCGAGATGCAGCCGGCCGTTCGGGCTCGGGGCGAAGCGGAAGACGGGCCGCGACTCGGCGTCCGGCCTCAACCGCCGACGCGATGCAGGCACTGCAGCGGGCCGGGCGTGCAGGCGATGCCCGGCAGCGAGCAGGCCGGCCCGTCGGCGAGCCGCCGGCAGACGCGGCAGCCGTCGCCCCATTCGGCGCAGGTCGCGTCGTCGGCCGGCGAGGCCGGGCCGTGGGGGGCGCGGTTGGGCAGGAGCACGCCGAGCAGCACCGTCGCCGCGACGAGGGCGGCGATGCCCCAGGCGGCCAGGCCGCCGGGGTCGCGGGACGTCGGGTGCGGGTCGGCGGGCAGGTTGGCGGGCGTGTCGGAAGGCATGACGACGGTGTTCGCGCGGGGGGACGCGTCCGTCAAGCCGCCCGCGCGACGCGCCGCTCGAGCAGGCCGGGCAGGAGCTTGAGGTCGAGGGGCTTAGCCAGGAACCCGTCGAAGCCGGCCCGGCGCGCGGCCTTCTCGTCCTCGCGGCCCGCGTTGGCGGTCAGCGCGACCAGGTGGAGCCGGCCGCCCTTGCCGCGGGCTTCGACGGCGCGGATGCGGCGGGCGGTCTCGTGGCCGTCGCAATTCGGCATGCGGATGTCGATCAGGGCGAGGTCGAACGTGCCGCCCTCCGCGAGGCGGGCCAGGGCCTCGAGCCCGTCGGCCGCGTGCACCACCTCGGCGCCGAGGCGCTCCAGGGCCTTGGTCGCCAGGAGCGCGTTGATCGGGTTGTCCTCGGCCAGCAGCACGCGCAGGCCCGTGCCCGCGCGCACGGGCGCGGCGTTGGCCGCTTCGGGCGCGGGCTCGGCCGGCGGGGTGGGCGCGAGCAGGCGGTCGAACAGCGAGCGGGCGCGCACCGGCTTGATCAGGTAGGTGTCGAACCCGGCCGCATTCGGCGCGCCGAATTCGCGCCGGTCGAACGGCGAGAGCAGGACGAGGCTGCAGCGCACGCCGCAGGCCTTGGCCTGGTCGGCGAGGCGCCGCACGGCGTCGTCGCCGAGCGCGCGGTCGGCGATCACCGCGTCGAAGCCGACGCCGGCGAGCGCATCGAGCCCGTCCTTGAGGTTCGGCATCACCACCGCGGACGCGCCGGTGCGCGCGAGGTTGCGCGCGAGGAACGGGGCCTGGAACGGCGAATCAGCGACGATCAGCACCTTGCGCGCGGCGAGCACCGGGCGCGGCACGGCGGCGGGCTGATGCTCGGCCGCCGGCAGCGGCAGCACGACGCGGAAGGTCGAGCCGCGCCCGAGCTTCGATTCCGCCTCGATCCGCCCGCCCATCCGCAGGACGAGGCGGCGGGTGATGGCGAGGCCGAGGCCGGTGCCCTCGTGGCTGCGGCTGGCGCTGCCGTCGCCCTGCTCGAACTCCTCGAACAGCGATCCGACCCGGTCGTCGGCGATGCCCGGCCCGGTATCGGCGACCGCGAGCACGATCGCGCCGTCGGCCTGCGCCACGCTGACGCCGACGCCGCCGCCCTGCGTGAACTTCACCGCGTTGCCGACGAGGTTGACCAGGATCTGCCGCACCCGGTCGCCGTCGCCGATCACCAGGCCCGGCACGCCGTCGGCGACGTCGAGGGCGATTTCGATGCCCTTGTCCTGGGCGCGCGGCGCCAGCAGCTCGACCACCGCCTCGGCGGTGGCGGAGACGTCGAACGGCTCGGCGGCGAGGTCGATGCGGCCGGCCTCGATGCGGGAGAAGTCGAGGATGCCGTCGATCAGCGCCAGCAGCGCCTGCCCGCTGGTGCGCACCGCCTGGACGTAGGTGCGCTGCTCGCCGTCGAGGCTCGTGTCGAGGACGAGGTCGGCCATGCCGAGGATGCCGTTGAGCGGCGTGCGGAACTCGTGGCTGACGGTGGCGAGGAAGCGCGATTTGGCGACGCTCGCCGATTCGGCGCGCGACAGCGCCACGTCAAGGGCGCGGGCCGATTCGACCCGGCCGGTGACGTCGCGGCCGGCCCGCAGCCACTGGATCGGCTCGGATCCGCGGGCGACGGGCACCTCGACGAAGGCGAACCAGCGCGGCACGCCGTCGGCCGGCATCACCCGCGCCTCGCTCCGGCGCACGCCGTCCGGGCCGGTCTCGGCGCCGGCGGTCTCGAGCACCTGGAGATCGAGGGTCGCGCCGATCATCGCGAGCGGCGTCCGGTCGAACAGCGCGGCGTAGCCTTCGTTGGCGAAGGTGATGCGGCCGGCCGCGTCGCGCTGGACGATCACGTCGGTCGTGGCCTCGACCAGGGCGCGGTAGCGGTCCTCGCTCTCGGAGACCTGCCAGATCCGGTCGTGGAGGTCTTCGGCGTCGTCCAGGGCGCCCGCCCGCCCGCGCCGCGCCCAGGCGAAGGCGAGGCTGGCGATGGCGACGAGGAGCGCGAGCGCGACGACGAGGTCCCTGGGGTCCATGCGGATCTCCCCCGGCGTGACGCGTCCGGGCGGAGCGACCATCGCAGCAGAGGCTGAACGATGGGTTTGCAAGGGCGCTTAACCGGAGGTTGCGCCAATGGACGCGAGACCGCGTCAGCCCTCCGGGAAATCCGCCCCGAGGCTGGTCTCGCGCCAGGCCTCGATCTCGGCGAGCCGCGCCTTCAGCTTCGCGGTCACCGCATCGTAGCCCCAGGCGCCGAGGACGAGGTGGCGCGGCGGATCTTCGATCTCGGCGACATGGATCATCGCCTCCGCGGCGCGGGCCGGATCGCCGGCCTGGGTGCCGCTCTTCTCGGACGTAGCCGTGAGGCGGGCGCCGGCGGTCTCGGCGTAATCGGCGATCGCGCTCGGCGTCTGCTTCAGCGAGCGCCCGGCCCAGTCGGTGCGGAACGGGCCCGGCTCGATGCAGGTCACCTTGATGCCGAGCGGCGCGGTCTCGGCGGCGAGCGCGTCCGACCAGCCCTCGACCGCGTGCTTGCTCGCCGAATAGTAGCCGGACGCGGGAAACCCGATGAAGCCGGCCACCGAGGTGATGTTGAGGATGCGGCCGCTGCGCCGCGCCCGCATCCCGGGCAGCACCGCGCGGGTCAGCGCGAACAGGCCGAACACGTTGGCGTCGAACTGCGCGCGGATCTCGGCCTCGACCCCCTCCTCCACCGAGGCCTGGTAGCCGTAGCCGGCATTGTTCACGAGCACGTCGACCTGGCCGAACGCCGCGTGGGCGGCTGCGACCGCGGCGTCGACCTGGCCCTGGTCGGTGACGTCGAGGGCGAGCGCGTGGGCGCGGTCGCCGGACGATTCGGCGAGGTCGGCGACGCGGCCGAGGTCGCGGGCCGTCACCACCGCGCGCCAGCCGCGGGCGAGCACGGCGCGGGCGAGGTCCCGGCCGAAGCCGGTGGAGCAGCCGGTGATGAACCAGACGGGGGTGATCATGGAAGCCATGCGGAGCGTCCCGTGCGCCCTGAGAACCGGGGCGATGCGTGAGGGAGTCGCGGGTCCGGCAGGGGCCGGGACACGCTGCGTCGTCACGCAGATAGGACGCGCCGACGCTCCGGCGACGGGGGAACCGTCGCCGGAGCGGAGGTCGGGCGGGCCTTGCGGCGCGGGATCACTGCACGGCGTAGCGGGCGTGGCCCTCGATGGCGCCGGCATGGTGCTGCACCGGCACCTGGGCCTGGCCGACGAAGTAGGCCTCGACCATCTCGCGCACGACCTCGGCGAGGTCCTCGGCGCGGGCGACGTCGAGCTGCAGGTCGCTGCCGACCGAGCGGCCGAGGCTCGCGGCGCAATGGGTCTTGGCGACGAGCTTCTCGGCGTAGGCCTGGCCGATGCCGGAAACCGAGATCAGGTTGCGGCCGCCGAGCTCGGGGCCGTACTTGATGACGATCCGCTGCTCGGGCTGCGAGGTGCCGCTGAGGACCGCGCGCAGGGTGACGAAGTCTTCCCTGTCGATCGCGCAATCCAGGCCGGTGATGCTGCCGTGCACGTTGTCGCGCTCGTCGAGCACCTCCGACATCAGGGTCAGGACGCCGAGCACCGGCTGGAGCGCGCGCGCGCCCTCGGCGAGCAGACGGCTGCGGAAGCCGTTCTCGCGGGCCTCGGAGGCCTCGAGGCTGGCGTGGAAGCGGTTCTTGATCTCGGAAGGATTGGTCATGGCGTGTCCTCGGATTCGATTGTCGATCTTTGGCGACCGTGATTCGAGACCTAGGGTTTTTCTTGATCTGCCACAATAGTGTGCAAAGTATTCCCGCCTGCCTGCACAATAGGCGGCTGGCGCGCGAACGTCCATGCCCGCTTTCGAGGCATGCGCACCCGGCCGCCTCGCGCACGCGAGGACGGGCCGCCAAACCGCCTCCGCTTCACGGGCCGCCGCCGATGGTGTAGGCGCGGCACCAATCCCTCGGGCGATCCCGTCCGCCAACCCTCGATCGCTCCTCGATCCCTTCGCGATCTCCTTCTTCGACACCAGGAACGGACAGGCACCATGGCCGCCCGCATCGACGCCACCTTCGCCCGCTGCCGCGCGGAAGGCCGCGCCGCCCTCGTGACCTACGTGATGGCGGGCGATCCCGATCCCGAGACCTCGCTGAAGGTGCTGGAGGCGCTGCCGGCGTCGGGCGCCGACATCGTCGAGTTCGGCCTTCCCTTCACCGACCCGATGGCCGACGGCCCGGCGATCCAGGCCGCGGGCCTGCGGGCGCTCAAGGCCGGCCAGGGCGTGGCGAAGACGCTCGACCTCGTGCGCCGGTTCCGCGCCGGCAACGCCGAGACGCCGGTGATCCTGATGGGATACTTCAACCCGATCCACACCTACGGCGTCGCGCGCTTCCTCGACGACGCGTCGGCGGCCGGCATCGACGGGCTGATCGTGGTCGACCTGCCGCCGGAGGAGGACGACGAGCTCTGCCTGCCGGCTTTGGCCAAGGGCCTCGCCTTCATCCGGCTGGCGACGCCGACCACCGACGAGCGCCGCCTGCCGGCCGTGCTCGCGAACACCGCGGGCTTCGTCTACTACGTGTCGATCAACGGCATCACCGGGACGGCGACGCCGGATTTCGCCGCGGTCGGCACCGCGGTCGGGCGCATCCGCCGCCACACGGCCTTGCCGGTGGTGGTCGGCTTCGGCGTGAGGACCGGGGCGCATGCCGCGGCCATCGCCAAGGGCGCCGACGGCGTCGTCGTCGGCTCGGCGCTCGTCGACGCGCTGCATCGGACGCTCGACGGCGCGGGCCAGGCCACCGGCGGCAGCGTCGAGGCAGTCTCGACGCTGGTGCGCGAGCTCGCCGCCGGGGTGCGCTCGGCCTCGGCCCGCGCCGCCTGAGGCGGCGGGCGCTGGTCAACCGGGGCACCGGCCCCGATATGCAAGCCTGAGCTACGCGGGGCCGATCGACGATGTCGGCCCGATCGAACCGGACGGGCGCTTCATGATGGTCGAACCGATGAACTGGATCTCGGAGGTCGTGCGCCCCAAGATCAAGACCCTGTTCAAGCGCGAGACGCCCGAGAACCTCTGGGTGAAATGCCCGGATACCGGGCAGATGGTGTTCCACAAGGAAGTCGAGGGGAACCACTGGGTCATCCCCGGCTCCGAGCACCATCTCAAGATGAGCGCGAGCGCGCGGCTCAAGATGATGTTCGACGAGGGCACCTGGATCGACGTGCCGCTGCCGGAGGTCGCCGTCGACCCGCTCAAGTTCCGCGACGAGAAGCGCTACGCCGACCGCCTCAAGGAGGCGCGCACCAAGACCGGGATGCAGGATGCGTTCAAGGTCGGGTTCGGCCGGGTCGGCGGCCAGCCGATGACGCTGGCGGTCCAGGACTTCGCGTTCATGGGCGGCTCGCTCGGGATGGCGGCGGGCGAGGCCTTCATCCGCGGCGCCGAGACGGCGCTGGAGAAGCGCACGCCCTACGTGATGTTCGCGGCCTCGGGCGGCGCGCGGATGCAGGAGGGCATCCTCTCGCTGATGCAGATGCCGCGGACCACCGTGGCGATCCGGCGCCTGCGCGCGGCAAGGCTTCCCTACGTCGTCGTGCTGACCAACCCGACGACCGGCGGCGTCACCGCCTCCTACGCGATGCTCGGCGACGTGCACCTGGCCGAGCCCGGCGCCCTGATCTGCTTCGCCGGCCCGCGCGTCATCGAGCAGACGATCCGGGAGAAGCTGCCCGACGGCTTCCAGCGCGCCGAGTACCTGCTCGAGCATGGCATGCTCGATCAGGTCGTCCACCGCCACGCGCTGAAGGACACCATCGTGCGGATCTGCGGCCTGCTGATGAACGTAAGCCCGCCCGCCGCGCCGGCGCCGGCCGCATCCGCACCGATCCTCGAACCCGCCTGACGCGCCGCACGCCCATGGATTCCTCCGATGCGCTGATGGCGCGATTCCTGGCCCTGCACCCGCGCACGATCGACCTGTCGCTCGGCCGAATCCAGAGCCTGCTCGCGCGCCTGAACCACCCCGAGCGCCGGCTGCCGCCGGTGATCCACGTCGGCGGCACCAACGGCAAGGGCTCGACCATCGCGTTCATGCGGGCGATCCTGGAGGCCGGGGGCCTGGCCGCGCACGTCTACACCTCGCCCCACCTCGTGCGCTTCCACGAGCGCATCCGGCTCGGCGGCATCGGCGGCGGCCACTACGTCCCGGAGGACCGGCTCGCCGAGGCCTTCGCGCGCTGCGAGGCCGCCAACGCGGGCGACCCGATCACGGTGTTCGAGATCACCACTGCGGCGGCGCTGCTGCTGTTCTCCGAGGCGCCGGCCGACGTCTTGCTGCTCGAGGTGGGCTTGGGCGGCCGCGTGGACGCGACCAACGTGATCGACACGGTCGCGGCGGCGGTCGTCACGCCGATCGGGCGCGACCACGCCGAGTATCTCGGCGACACCGTCGAGCTGGTGGCGATCGAGAAGGCCGGCATCTTCAAGCGCGGCTGCCCGGCGGTGATCGCGGCCCAGGACTACGCCGAGGCGGACGCGGTGCTGTGCCGCCGCGCCGCGGCGGTCGGCGCCACGCCGGTCTGGGTCGGCAACCAGGATTTCTCGGTCCACGAGGACAGCGGCCGCCTCGTCTACCAGGACGAGACCGACCTGTTCGACCTGCCGCGCCCCAAGCTCGTCGGCCGCCACCAGTTCACCAATGCCGGCACCGCCATCGCGGCTTTGCGGGCGGCGGGCTTCGGCGACATCGGCGTCGGCGCGGTGGAAGCCGGCCTGCGCAACGTCGACTGGCCGGGCCGGATGCAGCGCCTCGCCCGCGGACGGCTGGCGGCCCTGGTGCCGCCCGGCTCCGAGCTCTGGCTCGACGGCGGCCACAACATCGACGGCGGACGCATCCTCGCGACGGCGCTGGCCGACCTCGGCGAGCGCAGCGACGTGCCGCTGGTCCTGATCGTCGGCCTGCTCGGCACCAAGGACGCGGAGGGCTTCCTGCGCCACTTCGTCGGGCTGGCGCGCGCGCTGATCGCGGTGCCGATCGCCGGATCGATGGCGGCGCGGCCCGCCGAGGAGGTCGAGGAGATCGCGACCCAGGTCGGCCTCAGCGCGCGCATCGCGCCGAGCATCGAGGCGGCGCTGACCATGGTCGCCGACATCGCCTTCGAGCAGCCGCCGCGGATCCTGATCTGCGGCTCGCTCTACCTCGTCGGCGCCGTCCTGACCGCCAACGGCACGCCGCCGACGTGACCTTGCGTTGATCTGCGGTAAACCTCAGACTTATTTTGCTGCACAGCACACGCGATCGTTGCAACAATGCAGACACCAGGCAGCTGTGGCCCGGATGTTACATCTTGGCCGTGGGAAATCACTTATCCTCAGCATCGATCGGGCAACACGCTGGGGATCAAAAAAACATGAAAACGCTTCTGACGTCATTGGCCGCCTTCACGGCGCTCACCGCCGCCGCTTCGGCCGCCGACCTGCCGCGCCGCGCGCCTCCGCCGGTGTTCACGCCGGTGCCGGTCTTCACCTGGACCGGTTTCTACTTCGGCATCAACGCCGGCTACGGCTTCGACGCGAACGACCGCTCCGGCGCGACCGTCGTGAACGTGGCTCCGGGCACCGCCGTCGCGGCCGCCGTCCCGACCCAGATCGCCTTCGGCGGCTCGAACTCCACCGACGGGTTCACCGGCGGTGGCCAGGTCGGCTACAACTACCAGTTCACCCCGGGCTCCGGCGTCGTGATCGGTATCGAGGCGGACGCCCAGTACGTCGACTTCGGTCGCAACCGGAACCGCTACGTCGTCACCCCCGGGTTCGCCCTCGCGCCCGGCGTCCAGGCGTTCAGCCCGAACGGCATCTCCAGCCTCGACTTCTTCGGCACCGTGCGCGGCCGCATCGGTTACGCGGTCGACAAGGCCCTGTTCTACGGCACCGGCGGCTTCGCCTACGGCGCCGGCGGTGGCCGCGAGTTCGGCCTGCCGAACAGCAGCCGTGACGATTTCCGGACCGGCTGGACCGCCGGCGGCGGCGTCGAGTACGCCCTCCCGACCGACTCGTTCCTGAACTTCTTCCGCTCGTCGGCCGTGACGGTGAAGGTCGAAGCCCTCTACGTGAACCTCGATCAGAACAACCGTCTGAACGGCGCTTACGCCACCAACGCCGCCGGCGCCGTGTTCTTCGCTCCGGGCTACGTCGCCCGCCGCAACGACACCGAGTTCGCCGTCGTCCGCGCCGGCCTGAACTACAAGTTCGGCTCCTACTAGGATCCGACCTCCGACCCACGGGCCGCTCAGAGCCCGGGGTCGGCTCCGATCATTCGAATTGGGTTTCGAAACGCGAGAAAGCCCGGCCTCACGGCCGGGCTTTCTTTTTGCGCGCACCGTCGACGCACCGAGAAAACCGACGCGCACGAAAAAGCCCGCCTCCGTGAGGAGGCGGGCTCGTCCTGATCGGTCGCCGCGTCAGGCGCTGGCGGTCTGCGCGCTGATCCAGCGGGACAGGTCGCCCTTCGGCGCCGCGCCGACCTTCTGGTCGACCCGCTCGCCGTTCTTGAACAGCAGCAGCGTCGGGATCGAGCGGATGCCGTACTGCGAGGCGATACCGGGATTCTCGTCCACGTTCACCTTCGCGATCTTCACGCGGCCCTGCATGTCGGACGCGATCTCCTCGAGCGCCGGACCGATCTGCCGGCAGGGACCGCACCACTCCGCCCAGAAATCCACAACCACGGGCTCGACGGACTTGAGGACGTCCTGCTCGAAGCTCGCGTCGGTCACTTTCACCGTCGCCATCGGAAAATACCCTTCTCAAGGACCGCGCGAGCGCCTGCAGCAGGCCGCCCGCCGATCGGTGAAGGAAGAATTGGCGACCCGCCGTGCTGCGGTCAAGGCGGTCGACCGGACCGCATGCCGGCTGCCCACCCGGTTCATGGCGATTCGGTCCACAGCGCAGCGGACGCGGCGGCTCCGGCCGTCCCGCGCTCGCTTTGGCGGCGCCCCCGCCCCATGTGACCGAGGACGCCAGACCGATGCCGCGCGTGCGGCCGAGACGATCCAGGAGGATTCTTGACGGTGACAGGATTTTTGCAGGTGCCGCGCTTCCGATCCCTCGCGCTCGCCACCGTGGCGGCGGTCGCGCTGGCACCGGGTGCCTTCGCCGAGGACAGCGCCGCCCAGCGGCCGTCCCGCATCGAGGGCGACGCCTTCAGCGCACCCGCGGCGAAGAGCGCCGGCGACACCCCCGCCGAGACCGCCCCGCCGAACACTGGCTACAAGCCGCTGCTGCCGAACCAGACCCGCGCCCCGAAGCCGGCGGACGCCACGAAGGTCGAGGTCGCGACGGTCGCGAAGGGGCTGGCGAGCCCGTGGGCGATGGAGTTCCTGCCGGACGGCCGGATGATCGTCACCGAGAAGGCCGGAAAAATCCGGATCGTGTCCAAGGACGGCACCGTCGGCCCGGCGATCGCCGGCGTGCCGAAGGTAGACGCGCGCGGCCAGGGCGGCCTGCTCGACATCGCCCTGAGCCCCGGCTTCACCACCGACGGGCTGGTGTTCTTCAGCTACAGCGAGCCCCGCGACAAGGGCAACGGCACCACCGTGGCGAAGGCCAAGCTCGTCCAGGACGGCGAGGGCGGGGCGAAGCTCGACGACGTGAAGGTCGTCTTCCGGCAGATGCCGACTTACGACGGCGACAAGCATTTCGGCTCGCGCCTGGTCTTCGCCGCCGACGGCAAGCTGTTCGTCACCGTGGGCGAGCGCTCCGACAAGGCGACGCGCGTCCAGGCCCAGGACCTCGCCAGCGGCCTCGGCAAGGTGTTCCGCATCGACGCCGACGGCCAAGCCCCCAAGGACAACCCGTTCTACGGCAGCGACAAGGCCAAGCCCGAGATCTGGTCCTACGGCCACCGCAACGTCCAGGCGGCGGCGCTCGACGGCCAGGGCCGGCTTTGGACCGTGGAGCACGGGCCCCGCGGCGGCGACGAGCTCAACCGTCCGCGGCCCGGCCTCAACTACGGATGGCCGGTCGCGACCTACGGCATCGAGTATTCCGGCGAGCCCCTCGGCGAGGGCGTGACCCAGGCCGCCGGCACGGTGCAGCCGGTCTATTACTGGGATCCGGTGATCGGGCCGTCGGGCATGGCGCTCTACACCGGCACGCTGTTTCCCGCTTGGACGGACGACTTCCTCGTCGGGGGCCTCGTCAGCGAGGGGATCGTGGTGCTGAAGCGCGACGGCGACAAGGTCGTCACCGAGGAGCGCGTTCCCCTCGACGCCCGCATCCGCGACGTGCGCGTCGGCCCCGACGGCGCGGTCTACGCCGTCACCGATGGCCTGGACGGACGGATCCTGAAGCTGACGCCGAAGGCCAACGCGGGTTGAGCAGCCGAACGTGTTGCAGGCCGGCTGACCGAACGGCCCGATGGGGCATCGGATAGGGCTCAGGTTTCCCCTCTCCCCGCACGCGGGGAGAGGCCCGGCTGCACCCCGTCGTGCAGCCGGGAAGCGGAGGCGAAGCCGCAGCGGCGGTGAGGGGGGCGCGTCCGCACAAGCCTCACGCGTCGGAAGCCCCCTCACCGTCGGCTTCCGCCTCGCCGCGACGACGACGAGGTCGTCGCGGCCCTCTCCCCGCAAGCGGGGAGAGGGAATGCGGACCGGTCGCTCGCGTTGAACGATGAGCAGCGACAGATCTGCGCGGCAACGGACGACGGTCCGGCGCACGATCCCCTCACCCCTCTCGCCGCCGCTCCACGTTCACGTAGATCGCGGCGCCCAGCGTCATCGCGGCGAGGGTGAACCAGGTCAGCGCGTAGACGAGGTGGTTGTTGTGGAAGGCGACCACCGTCAGCCCGCCGACGGGCAAGCGATCATCCGCCGACGCATCGGCATCGATGAAGTAGGGCGCGACGCCGGAGAGCCCCCGGGCCGAAGCGATCGCGGCGACATCGCGGGAATACCAACGATCCTCGGCGGTCGCGTTGCTGCGCAGGAACGCGCCGCCGGGTTCGGTGAGGCGCAACAGGCCGGTGACGTCGACCTCGCCCTCGGGCCGGCGCCAGCCGGCAGGATCGCGGCGATCGGAGGGGACGAAGCCGCGGTTCACCAGCACCGTGAAGCCGTCGGCGACCAGCGGCGTCAGCACCCAGAACCCGCCGCCGAGCACCGTCACCGCCTGGACCAGCGTGGTGGACTCGTGGCGGAAGCGGCCCGCCACCCGGACGTGGCGGTAGGCGTCGGCGGCCTCGGTCACGCTCGGCCACGCCGCCGGCCCGGGCGCCGGGACCGGGGCCGCGCCGATTCGGGCCTCGACCCGCGCGATCAGGTCGAGCTTCCATGCCCGGCGCTCGACCTGCCAGATCCCGAGGGCGACGAGCCCCGCGACCGCCAGCGCGCTCGCGAGGTTGAAGGCCGTCAGGCCGAGGCGGGACGTCCTCAGGGCTTGTGGTGCATCAGGTCGTGCGGCGACGTCGGCATCATGTTGGTGTTCAGGTGATACATCACCCAGATCGAGCCGGTCAGCGTGATCACGACGAGGGTCAGCGTGAAGATCAGGGCCAGGATCGTCCATCCGCCCTCGGACTTCGTGTTCATGTGCAGGAAGTAGATCATGTGGACCACGATCTGCACCACTGCGAAGGCCATGATGATCAGGCTGGTGTGCACGGCGTTGCCGAGCACGTCGCTCATCACCAGCCAGAACGGGATCGCGGTGAGGATCACCGAGAGCACGAAGCCGGTCATGTAGCTCTTGAACGAGCCGTGCGCCCCGGCCGGGTGGCCGTGCGCGTCGTGGCCGTGACCGTGACCGTGCGGTTCGGCGTGGTGCCCCGCCCCCGTCGCCGAGCTCATTGCAGCACTCCCATCAGGTACACGAAGGTGAAAACGCCGATCCAGACGACGTCGAGGAAGTGCCAGAACATCGACAGGCACATCAGCCGGCGCTTGTTCTCGACGATCAGCCCCTTCTGGGCGGTCTGCACCATCAGCACGATCAGCCAGACGATGCCGAGCGAGACGTGCAGGCCGTGGGTGCCGACCAGGGCGAAGAACGAGGACAGGAAGGCCGAGCGCTGCGGCGTCGCGCCCTCGTGGATCAGGTGGGCGAACTCGTAGAGCTCGATGCCGATGAAGCACGCGCCGAACAGGCCGGTGATCGCGAGCCAGACCTGCATCGTCCGGACGTTGTCCTTCTCCATCTCCAGCATGGCGAAGCCGTAGGTGATGGAGGAGAGGAGCAGCATCGAGGTGTTGAGCGCCACGAGCGGCAGCTCGAACAGGTCGCGCGGCGAGGGCCCGGCCGCGTAGTTGCGGCCGAGAACCCCGTAGGTGGCGAACAGCACCGCGAAGATGAGGCAATCGCTCATCAGGTACATCCAGAAGCCGAGCATGGTGCTCGACTCGTGGGCGTGGTCCTCGTCGAGGTAGAAGGCCGGAGCCTCGGTGCCCGGCGGGGCCGTGTCGGTGTGCATCATCGGCTCAGGCCCGTCCCGCCATCACGCTCGTCCGCTGCCCCTCGGCCCGCACCACGTCGGCGGCGGGGATGTAGAACTCGCGGTTGTAGTTGAAGGTGTGGATCACGGTGACGAGGAACATCGTCGCGAAGGTCGCGGCCGCGAGCCACCAGATGTACCAGATCATCGCGAACGAGAAGCCGATCGAGACCACGCCGAGGATCACGCCGGTGGCGGTGTTCTTCGGCATGTGGATCGGCTTGTAGCCCTTGAGCGGGCGCTCGTAGCCGCGTTTCTTCATGTCGGACCACGCGTCGAGATCGTGGATGACCGGGGTGAAGGCGAAGTTGTAGTCCGGCGGCGGCGAGGCGGTCGACCACTCGAGGGTGCGGCCGTTCCAGGGATCGCCCGTGAGGTCGCGCAGCGACTCGCGGTTGCGGATCGAGACCACGAACTGGACGATCATCGACAGGATGCCGAGCAGGATCAGCACCGCGCCGAAGGCGGCGATCACGAACCAGATCTGCAGCGACGGATCGTCGAAGTGGTTGGCGCGGCGCGTCACGCCCATCAGGCCGAGGACGTAGAGCGGCATGAAGGCGAAGTAGAACCCCACCGTCCAGAACCAGAACGACATCTTCCCCCAGAACGGGTCCAGCTTGAACCCGAAGGCCTTCGGGAACCAGTAGGTCACGCCGGCGAAGCTCCCGAACAGCACGCCGCCGATGATGACGTTGTGGAAGTGCGCGATCAGGAACAGCGAGTTGTGCAGCACGAAGTCGGCCGGGGGCACGGCAAGCAGCACGCCGGTCATGCCGCCGATGGTGAAGGTGACCATGAAGCTCACGGTCCACATCATCGGCAGCTCGAACCGGATCCGGCCGCGATACATCGTGAACAGCCAGTTGAAGATCTTCGCGCCCGTCGGGATCGAGATGATCATCGTCGTGATGCCGAAGAACGAGTTCACGTCGGCGCCGGAGCCCATCGTGAAGAAGTGGTGCAGCCAGACGAGGTACGAGAGGATGGTGATGACCACGGTCGCGTAGACCATCGAGGCGTAGCCGAACAGGCGCTTGCCGGAGAAAGTCGAGGTCACCTCCGAGAAGATGCCGAACGCCGGCAGGATGAGGATGTAGACCTCCGGGTGGCCCCAGATCCAGATGAGGTTGAAGTACATCATCGGGTTGCCGCCGAGGTCGTTCGTGAAGAAGTGCGTGCCGACGTAGCGGTCCATCGACAGCAGGGCGAGGACGGCGGTGAGGATCGGGAAGGCCGCCGTGATCAGCACGTTGGTGCAGAGCGAGGTCCAGACGAAGATCGGCAGCTTCATCATGGTCATGCCCGGCGCGCGCATCTTCACGATGGTCGCGATCAAGTTGATGCCCGAGAGCAGCGTGCCGATGCCGGCGATCTGCAGCGCCCAGATGTAGTAATCGACCCCGACGCCCGGGCTCATGTCCGCCCCCGAGAGCGGCGGATAGGCGAGCCAGCCGGTGCGGGCGAACTCGCCGACGAACAGCGAGGCCATGATCGTCATGGCGCCCGAGACCGTCATCCAGAAGCTGAAGTTGTTGAGGAATGGGAAGGCCACGTCGCGGGCGCCAATCTGCAGCGGCACGACGTAGTTCATCAGGCCGGTGACGAACGGCATCGCCACGAAGAAGATCATGATCACGCCGTGCGCCGTGAAGATCTGGTCGTAGTGGTGCGGCGGCAGGTAGCCCTCGTTGGCGCCGAACGCGACCGCCTGCTGGGCGCGCATCATCAGCGCGTCGGCGAAGCCGCGCAGCAGCATGACGAAGGCCAGCACGATGTACATCACGCCGATCTTCTTGTGGTCGACCGAGGTCAGCCAGTCCCGCCAGAGCGGGCCCCAGAAGCGGTAGTAGGTGATCGCGCCGAGCACGACGAGGCCACCCAGCGCCACCATGGCGAAGGTCACCTGAAGGATCGGCTCGTGGTAGGGGATGTCTTCCAGCGAGAGCCGTCCGAAGACGAGCTTCTGGAGATCCGGATTGGAGAACATGGGTTCGATCCGTTGAGGGTGGTTCGGCGGCGGGGCGCCGGTCCTACTTGTTGTTGAGCTGCGACGGGGCGACCGAGTCCCGCTCCGGCGCCGGCATCTGGTTCTCGGGTTTCGTTCCGTTTTCGTGGACGTGCGGGTTGTTGCCGTCGGGCTTCATGCCCTGCGGCTGCTCCTGGCCGTGCGGGGTGCGGCCGGACGCGGGTGCTGTGGCGCCCGGCGCCTCGTCGCCCTGCTCGATGTGGCGGTTGTCGTAGCGGAGGCGCTCGCGGTTCTCGGTGGAGTCCTTGCCGGCGCCGCCCTTGGCGTCGATGGTCATCATCTCGCTCATGCACATCTTGCCCGGCACGGCGCACATGTTGACGATGGTGTCGAACAGCCCGTCGGCGACGGACTTGTAGTACTTCACCGGCTCGGCCTCGCTCGGCTTCTCGAGCTTGAGATAGTCCTCGCGGGTGAGGTCGGAGCCCTGCGCCTTCGCCTTGGCGACCCAGGCGTCGAACCCGGCATCGTCGAGGCCGTGGAACTTGAACGTCATCCGCGAGAAGCCGGTGCCGCTGTAGTGCGAGGACAGGCCGGCATACTCGCCCGGCTTGTTGATCACCGCGTGGAGCTGCGTCTGCATGCCGGGCATCGCGTAGATCATCCCGGCCAGCGCGGGGACGTAGAAGGCGTTCATCACCGAGGAGGCGGTGATCTTGAAGTCGATCGGCCGGTCGACGGGGGCGGCGAGCTCGTTGACGGTGGCGATCCCGTATTCCGGGTAGAAGAACAGCCACTTCCAATCGAGGGCGACGACCTCGACGGCGAGCGGCTTTACGCCGGCCGCCACGGGGCGGGCGGAGTCGATCCGCCGGAGCGCCCGGAACGGGTCGAGGGTGTGGGTGCTGATCCAGGTGAGCGCGCCGAGCGCGATGATGATCAGCAGCGGCGCCGTCCAGATCACCACCTCGAGCTGGGTCGAGTGGTGCCAGTCCGGATCGTAGGGGGCCGACTCGTTGGTCGCCCGGTAGCGCCAGGCGAAGATCAGCGTCAGCGCGATCACCGGGAGCACGATCAGCAGCATCAACCCGACCGAGGCGAGGACGAGGTTCCGCTGCTGCAGGGCGACGTCGCCCGAGGGCTGCATCACCACGAGGTTGCAGCCGGCGAGCAGCCCGGAGAGCGACACGGCGCAGAGGCCCCGCAGGAGCCGGGCGGCCGTGCGGGCCGGGGGACGGGAAGGTGAGGCGGAGCGTGCCACGGCGATCAACTCGGTTTGCCTGGCCGGCGGGCCCTGGGGCCGTTCGGCGCGAACATGTATCGGAACGGGTGAGGGACGACGCGGGCCTCCCGACTACATCTGACGCATCTCGGAACGGTCGAGGGTGAGGGCAAGGAGCGATGCCGCCGCACCCGAGAGCAGGTAGAGGCCGACCATCCACAGCCCGTAGCGGGACGAGAGCCAGAGGACGACCAGCGGGGCGAAGCCTGCGCCGAACAGCCACGCCAGATCCGAGGTCAGCGCCGCGCCGGTGTAGCGGTAGCGCGCGCCGAGCCGCGCCGTCACCGCGCCGGCGGTCTGGCCGTAGGCGAGGCCCATCAGCATGAAGCCGATGGTGACGTACATGGTCTGGCCGATCGCGCTGTCACCGAACACCAGGGGCGCGATGATGCTGCCGAGGGCGAAGACGGCGATCAGGCCGGAGCTGAGCAGCAGCGCGTTGCGGCGGCCGATCTGGTCGGCGATCAGCCCGGAGGCCGCGACCGCGCCGGCGCAGACGATGGCGCCCGAGCACTGCACGATCAGGAACTCGCCGGGCGAGCGATCGGTGAACAGGGTCAGCCAGCTGATCGGGAAGATCGTCACGAGGTGGAACAGCGCGAAGGCGGCCAGCGGCACGAAGGCACCGATCCACACGTCCACCGCATGGTGGCGCACCACCTCGATCACCGGCACCGGCTCGAGCCGGCCCTTCTCCATCAGGCGGACGAACTCGTCGGTCGCCACCAGCCGCAGGCGGGCGAACAGCGCCACGACGTTGATGGTGAAGGCGCAGTAGAACGGGAAGCGCCAGCCCCAATCGAGGAAGTCGGCCGAATCGAGGTTGACGAGGAAGAACGAGAACAGGGCGCTGGCGACGATGAAGCCCAGGGGCGCGCCGAGCTGGGGGATCATCGCGAACCAGCCGCGGCGCTCGCGCGGGGCGTTCAGCGCCAGGAGCGAGGCGAGCCCGTCCCAGGCGCCGCCGAGCGCGAGGCCCTGGAGGATGCGCAGGCCGGCCAGCAGCCAGATCGAGGCGTGGCCGATGCTGGCGTAGCTCGGCAGGAAGCTCACCGCCGCGGTGGCGCCGCCGAGCATGAACAGCGCGATCGTCAGCTTGACGCCGCGGCCGTGCCGCCGGTCGACGGCCATGAAGATCACCGAGCCGATCGGCCGGGCGATGAAGGCGAGGGAGAACACCGCGAAGGAGTACAGCGTGGCCGTGAGCGCATCCGGCTCGAACGAGAAGAACACCTTCGGGAATACCAGCACCGAGGCGATGCCGTAGACGAAGAAGTCGAAATATTCCGAGGCCCGGCCGATCACCACGCCGGCCGCGATCTCTCCCGGCGCGACCTTGTGGTCGGTCGAGACGAGGTGCGCGTCGCGCTCGAGGGGCGAGGAGTTTGCCAGGGCGGGCTCAGGGATCATGTCGGACAGCCGGCTTGCTCGATGACGACGGTGACGCGGTGCGGCGATCGACGCGAGGCGTGCGCCGGGACCGCGACCGGAAGGTATCCGCTCAGGGCCGTCGGTGACACCGCCGCGTAGTCGCAGGCCGATCAGGGCTGTCCCGGCTGATAGCGCAAGGCTGCGCGATGGTCTCCCTTGAATCCGGCATGTCCAAGCCGTCCCGGACGCATGACCACGTCTGTCCCACGTCTTCGTCGTGTCACGCAGGAGCCGCGACGCAGCCGGATCAGCGGGCGTTCTGCGGGACGTCGACGGTCAGCATCGGCAGCGTGATCGTGCCGGCGGGCGCGGGCGGGCTCGCGAGCAGCGCGAAGGCGGCGACGCTCAGGGCGAAGCCGAAGGCCAGCAGCGACGTTTCGAGGCCGTGGTAGAATGCGTCCATCGCCCGAGCTCCGACCTCGCATCAGGGGGCGATGATCGCGCGGGTGGGTTAAGCGAACCGTAACGTCCGCCCGCCCGGCTTGTCCGGGGGAAGGCCAGCGGGCGCCGTGCGCCGGGGCGGGTCGGGCCGTCAGGCGCTGCCGGCGGCCTCCATCCGGGCGAGGTCCGGCGCACGCGGCTGAAGCAGGGCGGCGGCGAGATGCGCTTCCAGCACGATCAGGTCGGTGTCCGGGTCGGGCACCCAGCCGCAGGTGCAGGTCGTGCCGGCGCCGTGCGCCGCGGCGATCTGGCCGTAGAGCACGCCGATGGTGCGCGACGCGGCTTCGAGGGCGGCCATCACCGACAGGCCCTGACCATCGAGGGCGTGCCAGAACGCCCGCGTCAGCGCCTGCTCGACCGCCGCCTGCCCGCGGGTCTCGTCGCAGCGGCACCGATTCGATTCGGCGATCATCGGCGGCCTCCGAGGCGGCGCCCCCGCTTCGGCTGCGGGCCCGCCGCGACGTGGTCGATCAGGTCCGGCAGGCGGTGCAGGCGCAGGCCGAGGCACGAGCCGTCCCACCACGCCACCGTCACGCAGGCATCGATCAGGTCCATCACCCGTCCCATTCCGGCCTCCAGCGCTCGGCGAGCACGCCACCTTGAGAGCAAGGCGGAAGTACATCGCCGGAGAACGGTCTAGCAGGGATGGAAATCGACAATCAAGCGACGTCGACAATATTGGAAACGTTGTAATTTCAATCTTCGTCGGGCGATATCGAAGTTTATAGTTGAAACGATTCCATGGTACGCCGCGGCCGTCATGCACCGATCGCGACCAGGACGGCGCCGGCGGCGATCAGCGCCACGCCGAGCCAGTTGGTCGGGCTCAGCGTCTCGCCGAGCAGGACCACGCCGAAGATCGCCACCAGCACGACGCTGAGCTTGTCGATCGGGGCGACGCGGGCGGCATCGCCCAGGGACAGGGCGCGGAAGTAGCAGAGCCACGAGGCGCCGGTGGCGAGCCCCGACAGGACGAGGAAGACCGCGCTCCGCCCCGGGATCCGCGCGAGGTCGGCCGCCTGGCCGGTGACGGCCACGATCGCCGCCGTGAGGCCGAGGATCACCACCGTGCGGACGAGGGTGGCGACGTCCGACGGCACGCCGGCGACGCCGACCTTGGCCAGGATCGCGGTGAGCGCGGCGAAGGCCGCCGAGAGCAGCGCCCAGAAGCGCCAGGACTGCATCAAGGCCATCATCACGCCGGGCCCGTCACAGGATCGCGCGCATCAGCAGCAGCCCGGCGAACAGGCCGGCGAGGCCGAGCACGACCGAGCCGACGATGTAGATCGCCGCCGCGCCGGCCTGGCCGCGCTCCAGCAGCATCACGGCCTCAAGCGAATAGGACGAGAAGGTGGTGAAGCCGCCGAGCACGCCGGTGGCGATGAACAGCCGCAGCGGCTGCCCGCCGCCCCGCAGGGTGAACCAGCCGGTGAACAGGCCCATCAGCACCGAGCCGACGATGTTGATCGCCATGGTGCCGTAGGGAAAGCCCGACCCGAGCCGCAGGGACGCGGTGCTGACGCCGTAGCGCGCCACGCCGCCGATCCCGGCACCGACGAAGACGAGGAGGAGGTTCATGACGACCGCACGGCCCGAGGATTCGGAGCGGGCGCCGTAGCACATTCGGGACCGCGGCGACGGCCCGCATCCGGGCCGCCGGCTTCGGACGGGCGCCCGGGGCCCGTCGCGATCTCCTCGCAGGCGAACGGCCTCGGCCGCGGCGGGTGCCGCGGCCGAGGCCGTCTCGACCGGACCGTCGCCGAGCGGACGTCGCTCGGGCCGGGTCCGCTAGCCCAGGATCTTGTCGACCGTGATCGGAAGGTTGCGGATGCGCTTGCCGGTGGCGTGGAACACGGCGTTGGCCACCGCCGCCGCGGTGCCGACGATGCCGATCTCGCCGAGCCCCTTCACGCCGAGCGGGTTCGCCTTGTCCTCCTCGTCGACGAAGATCACGTCGATGTCGTGGATGTCGGCGTTCACCGGCACGTGATACTCGCCGAGATTGTGGTTCATGAAGCGGCCGATGCGGTCGTCCATCATCGACTCCTCCTCCAGCGCCGAGCCGATGCCCATCACCACGCCGCCGAGGATCTGGCTGCGCGCGGTCTTGGGATTCAGCACCTTTCCGGCCGCGATCGCCGAGACGACGCGGGTGACGCGGACCTGGCCCAGCTCCTCGTCCACCTTCACCTCCACGAAGATCGCCGAGTGGGTGTAGGCCTCGTACTTGGCGTTGAAGTCCTTGTCGGGGGCGGCGTTGGCCGTGGCCTCGACCTTGTCGACGCCGGCCGCCCGCAGGACGTCGACCAGGGCGACGCTGCGCGCGGGGTCGCCCGCCACCGCGATGCGCCCGTCGGCGAAGGCGACGCGCTCGAAGTCGACGTTGGCCAGCGGCGAATCCTTCATCTGCCGGGCGAGCTTGAACACCTGCTCGCCGACGTCGCGGCAGGCCTTCATCACGGCGGTGCCGGACGAGGCCGCGGTCCAGGAGCCGCCCGCCACCGGCGCCTCGGGCAGCGCGGTGTCGCCGAGCTTCGTCGTCACGTCCTCCATCGTCAGGCCGAGGGTGTCGGCGGCGATCTGGGTGAGGATCGTGTAGGTGCCGGTGCCGATGTCGCCGGTCGAGTTGCCGACCTCGAGCTTGCCGTCGGGGGTGAGGATGGCGCGGGCGCTCGTCTGCATCATCATCGATTCCCAGACGCCCGAGGCCATGCCCCAGCCGACGAGCTCGCGGCCCTCGCGCATCGAGCGCGGCTCCGGGTTGCGCCGGTCCCAGCCGAAGCGCGCGGCGCCCTCCGAGAAGCAGCTCTTCAGCGCCTTCGAGCCGAAGGGCTTGTTCTCGGCGGTGGCGTCGGCCTCTGTGAAGTTCTTCAGGCGGAGCTGGATCGGGTCGAGGCCGCTCGCGTAGGCGAGCTCGTCCATGGCGGTCTCGATCGCGAAGACGCCGGTGACGGCGCCGGGCGCGCGCATGTCGCCGGGGGTGTAGGTGTCGAGCTTGGCGATCTTGTAGGTCAAGAGGACGTTGTCGCAGCGGTACATCACGCCCGACCAGTTCACGACCACCTCCTGGTAGTCCTCGAAGGTCGAGGTCGCGCCGACCGCGTCGTGGCGCAGCGCCAGGAGCGTGCCGTCGCGCTCGGCCCCGAGGCTAATGGTCTGCAGCGCCTCCGGCCGGTAGGTGATGCTCCACATCTGGTCGCGGGTCAGCACAACGCGCACCGAGCGCTCGAGGTCGCGCGCGGCCAGCATCGCCAGGAAGAGCTGGTATTGCGGGCGCAGGCCCGAGCCGAAGCCGCCGCCGAGATAGGGGTTGAGCACCCGCAGGTCGTCCTTGGCGATGCCGAACACCTTCGCGAGGTAGGCATGGCTGTTCGAGACGCCCTGGACCTTGTCGTAAACCGTGTACTTGCCGTCGCCCTCGAAGATCACCGTCGAGGCGTGGGGCTCCATCGGGTTGTGATGCTCGGTGGCGAGGCGATACTCCTGCTGGAGCTGGATCGCCGAGGCGTCGAACGCCGCATCCGCGTCGCCCCAGGGCTTGGGCGGTGGCTTGATGCCGTTGCGCCGCATCGGCGGCTCGTAAGCGAAGGCGTTGGCGGCTTCGAGATCCGTCAGCGGCTCCTCGACCTCGTAGTCGACCGCCACCAGCGCCGCGGCGTGGCGGGCCGTCTCGAAATCCTCGGCCACCACCAGGGCGATCGGCTGGCCGCTGTAGTGGATCTTGTCGTCGTACAGGGCGCGGAAGGGCGAGCCGGGGGGCGCGACCTGATCTTGGTAATTGTAGTCGAGCCAGGCGGTGCGGGTGCGGTTCTCGTGGGTCAACACCTTGACGACGCCGGGCACGGCTTCGGCCTTGCCGGTGTCGATGGTCCTGATCCGGCCCTTGGCGATGCCGCTCGACACCACGTAGCCGTGCAGCAGGTCGGGGGCGGCGAACTCGCCCGCGTACTTGGCGAGGCCCGTCACCTTGGCGGGGCCGTCGACGCGACTGCGGGCGCTGCCGACGAACGTGTCCCGGCCGGTGGAGGAGAAGGTCTGGGTCATCGGGGGCTCACTGGATGCGCTTGTCGGTGATCGATTGCGGCGTGCCGGCGGCGGCCTGCTCCAGGCCGCGCACGATGGCGCGCCGCGCCAGCTCGACCTTGAAGGCGTTGCCCGCCTGCGGCTGGGCCTCGGCCACGATCAGGTCGGCCGCCGCCTGGAAGCTCTCGCGGGTGGCGGGCTTGCCCTGCAGCAGCGCCTCGGCCTCGCGGTTGCGCCAGGGCTTGTGGGCGACGCCGCCGAGCGCGAGGCGGGCGGTCCGAACCGTGTCGCCGTCGAGCTCGAGGGCGGCGGCGACCGAGACCAGCGCGAAGGCGTAGGAGAGCCGGTCGCGCAGCTTCAGGTAGGTGACGTGCTGGCCGAAATCGCGCTCGGGCAGGTCGACCGCCACGACGATCTCGCCGGGCTTCAGCGTGGTGTCCTGCTCCGGGGCGTCGCCCGGCAGGCGGTGGAACTCGGAGAAGGGAATCGCCCGGTCGCCGTCCGGCCCGCTCACCTGCACCACCGCCTCCAGCGCGGCCAGCGCCACGCACATGTCGGAAGGGTGCGTCGCGATGCAGCTCGGGCTGGTGCCGAAGATCGCGTGGATGCGGGTGACGCCGCCGATCGCCTGGCAGCCGGAACCGGGCTGGCGCTTGTTGCACGGCGTGGACGTGTCGTAGAAATAATAGCAGCGGGTGCGCTGGAGCAGGTTGCCGCCGGTCGAGGCGGCGTTGCGCAGCTGCGCCGAAGCGCCGGCCAGGATCGCGTTCGACAGCAGCGGGTAGCGGGCGCGGACGCGCGCGTCGTAGGCGACGGTGGCGTTCGTCGCCAGCGCGCCGAGGCGCAGGCCGCCGTCGTGCTCGACGATCTCGCCGAGCGGCAGGCGGGTGATGTCGACGAGGCGGCTGGGCCGCTCGACGTCGTACTTCATCAGGTCGATCAGGTTGGTGCCGCCCGCGATGAAGCGGGCCCCGGGCGCGGCGGCGAAGGCCTGGACCGCCTCGGCCACGGTGTCGGCGCGGACGTAGTCGAAGCGGTTCATCGGGCTTCCCCCTGCATCACGTCCTCGATCGCGTCGACGATGTTGGTGTAGGCGCCGCAGCGGCAGATGTTGCCGCTCATCGCCTCGCGGATCTCGTCGCGCGAGTGGGCGTGGCCTTCGTTCATCAGGCCGACCGAGGAGCAGAGCTGGCCGGGCGTGCAGTAGCCGCACTGGAACGCGTCGTGCTCGATGAAGGCCTCCTGGATCGGGTGGAGCCCGTTCGAGCCGGCGCCCGCGTTGGCGATGCCGGCGAGGCCCTCGACGGTGGTGATCTCGGCCCCGTCCTTCATCACCGCCAGCGCCAGGCAGGAATTCACCCGCGTGCCGTCGACCAGCACCGTGCAGGCGCCGCACTGGCCGTGGTCGCAGCCCTTCTTGGTGCCGGTGAGGTCGAGGTGCTCGCGCAGCAGGTCGAGCAGGGTGGTCCAGGGCGCGACCTGAAGCTCGCGCGGCTGGCCGTTGATGGTGAGGCGGATGCCGATCCGGTTGTCCGCCGCGACGGGCGAGCCGCTTTCGATGAGCATGGGGCGTTCCAAGAAAAAGGGGTTTCCGCACGAACCGCGCGGGGGAGGGCGACCGACGTCGGGCACCGCCCGGTCTCGCGACGGGTCGCGGGACGTGTCGCAGGACTTGCGTCCGGCCAGGCTGCGCCTCGGCCGCCGTTCCTCCCGATAACGGTTCCAATCTGCGGCTGTTCCCCGGGGCGGGCGATCGCGCTGCGGGCGAAACGGTTTCCGTTTGCGCACGCCTCGGCTAACCCTGGGCCGGACAGCCGAACCGTCCCAGGAGCCCCGATGGCCGCCCTCGATTCCGTCCTCAACGACATCGACAAGGATCTCGACAACGCCCTGGAGCGCCTGTTCGCCTTCCTGCGGATCCCGTCGATCTCCACCGATCCAGCCTATGCCGGCCCGTGCCGCGAGGCGGCGGCCTGGCTCGCCGCGGACCTGACGGCGCTCGGGTTCGAGACCTCGGTGGAGGAGACCTCGCTCCATCCGGTGGTGCTGGCGCACAAGCCGAAGCCGGGGGCGCCGCACGTGCTGTTCTACGGGCACTACGACGTGCAGCCGGTCGATCCGCTGGCCTTGTGGGAGACGCCGCCGTTCGAGCCGCGGATCGCCACCGACGCCAAGGGCAACAAGACCATCGTCGCCCGCGGCGCCTCGGACGACAAGGGCCAGGTGATGACCTTCGTCGAGGCCTGCCGGGCGCATCTGGCGATGAACGCCGAGCTGCCCTGCGCGGTCACGATCCTGATCGAGGGCGCCGAGGAGAACGGCTCGCAGGGGCTGCCCGAATGGGTGGCGCAGAACAAGGACCGGCTCGGTGCCGACGTCGTGCTGGTCTGCGACACCTCCATGTGGAACCCGACGACGCCGGCGATCACCTCGTCCCTGCGCGGGCTCGCGTACTTCGAGGTCGAGGTGACCTGCGCCGACCGCGACCTGCATTCGGGCTTCTTCGGCGGCGCGGCGCGCAACCCGATCCACGTGTTGTCGCGCATCCTCGCCGACCTGCACGACGCCGACGGCCGGGTGACCCTGCCGGGCTTCTACGACGGGGTGCACGAGCGCCCGCCCGAGGTGCTGGAGCAGTGGCGCGGCCTCGACTTCACCCCCGAGAAGTTCCTCGGCCCGATCGGCCTGTCGGAGCCGGCCGGCGAGCGCGGCCGGCTGCTGATCGAGCTGGTGCAGTCCCGGCCGGCCTGCGACGTCAACGGCATCATCGGCGGCTACACCGGCGAGGGCACCAAGACGGTGATCGCCGGCAAGGCAAGCGCCAAGGTCTCGTTCCGCCTCGTGGACGACCAGGACCCGCAGACGCTCGCGGAGACCTTCGAGGCCTTCGTGCGCGAGCGCATCCCGGCCGACTGCTCGGTGAACGTGATCTGCTACAAGGGCTCGCGCGCGATCAGCCTGCCCTTCGACATGCCGGAGCTCGAGACCGCCCGCGCCGCGCTCGCCGACGAGTGGGGCGTGCCCGCGGTGACGGTGGGCGCCGGCGGCTCGATCCCGATCGTCGGCGACTTCAAGCGCCTGCTCGGCCGCAACACCCTGCTGATCGGCTTCGGCCTCGACGACGACCGCATCCACTCGCCGAACGAGAAGTACGACCTGCGCAGCTTCCACAAGGGCACGCGCTCGTGGGCGCGCATCCTGTCGGCGCTCGGACGGGGCTGACCCCCGCGCGCGCGCGGCGGGGCACGGGGTCAGGCTGCCGGCACCGGATGCCCCATCTTCGCGTCGATCCACGCCCAGAGCGCGCGGATCTCGGCGGCGGCCTGGCCCCCCGGGGCGCACTCGGTGACGCCGAGGCCCATGGCCAGGGCATCCTGGTGGTCGACCCGCTGGATGATGCTCGGCTCGGCGAGCACGCCGAGCGTCCGCATCTGCACGGCATAGGCCTCCGTCCGCGGCGATGGCGGCGGCGGGCATTGGTTCAGCACGAAGGCCAGCTTCCGCCGCATCCCCAGGCCGACCAGGGCCTGCAGCGTAGGCCCGGCCGCGATGAGATCGAGGCGGGAGGGACGCACCGGCATCAAGACCAGGTCGGCGATCCGCAAGGCGTGGGCGACCCCGGCCATGGCGCCCGCGGTATCGACCACGGCGAGCGTCGCGCCGTCGTCGGCGGCTTGAACGAGGACGTCGTCGAGCTGCCCGATCTCCCAGGGCTGGATGCGGTCGACCGCGACCGAGCCCGTCGCGCGCATCGCCCCCCAGGACGCGAGAGAGCCCTGCGGATCGAGGTCGAGGGCGATCACGCGCTCGCCCGCCTCCGCCGCGGCGACGGCCAACGAGGCTGCGAGCGTCGTCTTGCCGGTGCCGCCCTTCTGCACCGCGACGGCCACGACCCGGGGCCGCAGAAGGCCGCTCCCGATCGGCGGATGCGGGTGGGATCCTTCGAGGGCCATGTGCGTCCCGCCCGTTCGATCTCGATCCATGCGCGGCGCGGTCGTGCTCCGCGGCCGTCCGCGACCTTCGCGGAGGCGAGCGAGGTGGGACCGATCCGCCACAGGAATCCATTCCGTCACCTGTCCGTAGGGAGGTGCTTATGGGAGGATAGTCGGATAGGCCAGCGGTTCTCGCCCGTCGGCCATGCCGAATGCGCACGACCGCCAGCCCGAGGATCCCCACGCATTCCGAAGGTCCGCGCGGCACGCGTCGGTCCCGGATGCGGGCGCGGATCGGATCCGGGATCGCTTGCGGGCCTTGGGCGTTCACCCGGTCCCGGGTGATGGGCTCGGGTCCTTGGAATGCCATGCCGAACCTTCACAGACGCGTCGTCCTCGCGGCCGGCCTCGGCCTGCTCGCGGCCTCGACGGTGCGGGCAGCGGGCGCGGTGGTGCGGGTCGACGATCCGCGGCTCGACGCCCTGATCGATCCCGCCGCCCCGATCCGGACGCTGTTCGACGACGGGCGCTGGTGCGAGGGGCCGTGCTGGGCACCCGGGCTCGGCGGGCTGGTGTTCAGCGACACCAAGGCCAACCGCATCCGCGTGCTCGCCGACGACCGGTCGGTGAAAACCCTGTTCGACCCCTCCGAGAACGGCAACGGCAACACGCTCGACGGGCAGGGGCGGCTGATTACCTGCGAGCACCGCACCCGGCGGGTGGTGCGGCGCGAGCCGGACGGGACGAAGATCGTGCTGGCGGACGCCTTCGCCGGCAGTCGCTTAAACTCGCCCAACGACGCGGTGGTCGCCGCCGACGGGGCGGTGTGGTTCACCGACCCGGTCTTCGGCATCACCCAGCCCGAGGAGGGCATCCTGGCCGAGCCCGAGCAGGGCGCGCGCCGCGTCTACCGGATCACCGCGCCGGGCACGCCGGCGGCCAAGGTCGAGGCGATGACCGACGCCCTCGACCAGCCGAACGGCCTCGCCTTCGCACCCGACGGGCGCACCCTCTACGTCAGCGAATCCGGCGCGTCGCTCAACCCCGAGGCCGGCCGGGCCGTGATGGCGTTCTCCGTCGGCGCGGACGGCCGGCTCGGGCCGCCGCGGACCTTCGCGCCGATCGAGGCCGGCGTGCCCGACGGCCTGAAGGTCGACGGCGCCGGGCGGGTCTACGCCGCCTGCGGCGACGGCATCCGCATCTTCGCTCCCGACGGCACGCCGCTCGGCCGCATCGCCACGCCGACGCCGGCCGCGAACCTCGCCTTCGGCGGATCGGACGGGCGGCGGCTGTTCGTCGCCGCCGGCCACGCCATCCTCGCCATCGACCTGCGCGTCGCGCCTCGCGGCTGAAACGGTAAGCTCCATGCCCCTCGTCCGACGCCACCTCCTCGCCGGCGGCCTCGCCGCCCTCGCCCTGCCCGCGGCCGCGGCCGAGACGGGCTCGCCCGCGCCGGGCGGCACCGCGGTGGCGAGCCGGACCGCGCCGCGGATGGAACTGGCGCTCGCCGCGCACGCGCCCTCGACGCCGACGGGCCTGGCGATCTCGCACGGGGGCCGCGTCTTCGTGATGATGCCCCGCTTCACCGGCAAGGAGACGGTCACCGTCGGCGAGGTGCTGCCCGACGGCTCGGTGAAGCCCTATCCCGACCAGGCCACCAACACCCCCGACGCGGGCCGGCCGCAGGCGACGTTCTTCCACGTTCCGAACGGCGTCTTCGCCCCCGACGACAGCCTGTGGCTGCTCGATTCCGGCCTGCCCGAGGGCAAGGGCGCGCCGGTGCCGGGCGGGGCGAAGCTCGTCCAGATGGACCTGGCGACGAACCGCATCGTCCGCATGATCCCGCTCGAGGCCGGCATCGTGCCGACCTCGTCGCTGAACGACCTGCGCGTCGAGATCAGGCCTGGGCGCCAGCGCGCCTACATCACCGACCAGGGCCAGGGGGAGGACGGGGCGATCCTCGCCGTCGACCTCGCCACCGGCCAGGTGGCGCGGCGGCTGGCCGAGCATGCCAGCACCAAGTCGCAGAAGGGGGTGGTGAAGTTCGTCGAGGAGCGCCCGGTGATGCAGACCAAGGGCGACAGCCCGCCGCAGCACCCGAAGGGCGGCGCCAACGGCATCGCGCTCAGCCCCGACGGCAGCCGCCTGTACTACGCGCCGCTGATGGCGCGCCGGCTGTATTCGGTCGAGACGGCAGGCCTGCTCGACCCGAAGGTTTCGGATGCCGAGGTGGCCGCGACCGTGAAGGACCTCGGCGAGAAGGGGATGACCGGCGGCCTCACCACCGATTCCAAGGACCGGGTCTATCTCAGCCTGCAGGAGCAGAACGCCGTCGGGCGGCGCGACCCCGACGGGACGATCACCGTGATCGCCTCCGATCCGCGGCTGATCTGGGCGGACACGTTCTGGATCACCGCCGACCGCTGGCTCTACATCTCGGCCGCCCAGGTGAACCGCCGGCCCGAGTACAACCACGGCCGCGACCTGCAGGAGCCGCCCTACGCGATCCTGCGGGTGCGGATCGATGCCGACCCGGTCGACGGCCTCGCTCAGTAGCGGCGGCCGGCGCGGGCGGCGTCCACGCTCAAGGGGCCGGCGCCCGCGAAGACGAGGTAGAGGAACACGAAGCAGAACAGGATCGCGGCATCGCCCCCGTTCACCGCCGGAAACGGCGATTTCGGCGCGTGGACGAGGAAGTAGCCCACCGCCATCTGGCCCGACAGCAGGAACGCGACCGGCCGGGTGAACAGCCCGAGGACGATCAGCGTGCCGCCGACCAGCTCGAGCAGGCCCGCGGCACCGGCGAGCGAGAGCAGCTCGGGCGCCGGCATCGTCCGCGGCGGAAGCCCGAGCAACTTCTGCGTGCCGTGCTGCAGGAACACGAGGCCGGTCACCGCGCGCAGCAGCGACAGGGCGTAGGGCGCGTAGCCGTTCAGGCGCGGGACGAGCGAGTTCATGGGCGGACCGGTCTCCGACGCTTCGGGGAGGCACCATCGCGAGGACTTCGCCCCGCCTGTCAAGCTTTCGCATTTGCGGAACGGAACGCCGCCCGCGCGCCCGCGCCGGTTCAGGAGATGCCAACCGGCGCGTGCAACGCTTCCGGCCTGGGGCGACGCTCGGGGGAACGATGCCGCTGGTTCCGGTCTCGACGCCGGCGGCGCTCGCGGTGACGACGATCGCGAAGCACATCGCCTTCGGCGTCCCGCTACGAACCGCCCCGATGGCACGGGCCAAGGAGCGTGCGGCGGGCGGACCGGAGCCGTTCTCCGCCTGAGCGGGCACGCTCGGCATCGCGTGGGCGGTCGCGCCGCGGCTGTGGCGGCCGGCGCTGGTCGACGTCGCGATCCTTATCGGATGTCGACCGCATCGAGGCGGTCGTCGCCCTGCGCACCGGCTCGCCCCCCCTGCGCGGTCCGGTTCCGGCGGCTGCGCGGCTTCGGCCCGAAGCACGGGCCGACCGGTCCCGGTCTCGTGGGCGCCGTCCTCAGCCTCCGATCCGGCGCTCCGCCGGATCGTCCCCCGCGCTCGAAGGACCGGCGCCATGACCTCGGGTCTTCCGTCGGGGCCCCCAGGGAGCGGACGGACAGGCCCTGACACGGTGCCGGAGTCGCGGCCCGCGGTGGTTCCCAAGCGTCGCCGGACCGGTCACAACGGACCGATCGCGCCGCCGGCCTCCATGGGCCGGGGCGCTCCGGCGAGTCCCGAGGTTCCATCCGTGCCCCTGCCCCGCGTCGTCGCGTTCTCGGCGAGCATCAACCGGCCCTCGCGCACCCGCACGCTCGTCGAGGCGATCGGCGCGCAGCTCGGCCGCCGTCGCCGCATCGACCTGAGCGTGATCGACCTGATCGATGCCGGGCCGGGCCTCGGCGCGCTCACGCGCGACGGCCTCCCGCCGGCGGCCGAGGCGCTGGTCGCGGCGATCGAGGGGGCCGACGCGCTGATCGTCGGGACGCCGGTCTACAAGGGCGCCTATTCCGGCCTGTTCAAGCACGTGTTCGATTTCGTCGACGCCGAGGCCCTCGTCGGCATGCCGGTGGCGCTCGCCGCCACGGGGGGCGGCCTGCGCCATGCGCTGGTGGTCGAGCACTCGCTCCGGCCGCTGTTCGGGTTCTTCTCCGCGCACATCGCGCCGACCTCGGTCTATGCCGGCGGCGACGAGATCGCGGACGGCGTCGTCGCTGACGCGACCGTGGCCGCGCGCATCGAGGCGGCAGGACGCGAGCTCGACGCGCTGCTGAAGGTGTCGCGCGGGGCCGACCGGGAGAAGGCGCCGGCGGCGTGAGCCTCAGGCCGTGACGCTCAAGCCTTGTCGAGCGCCGCGGCGATCGCGCTGATCACCCGCGGGTCGGTCGGCTCGACCTGGGTCGCGAAGGCGGCGGCCAGCGTTCCGTCGCGGGCCACGAGGTACTTGTGGAAGTTCCAGCGCGGCGTCTCGCCGGGCTTCTCCAGCGCCGCCCATTGGTAGAACGGGTGGGCGCCCGGCATCTTCACCCGCGTCTTGGCGGTGAGCGGGAAGGTGACGCCGTGGTTCTTGCGGGCGGCCTCGGCGATGGCGGCGCCGTCGAGGGGCTCCTGGTTGCCGAAATCCGGCGAGGGCACGCCGATCACCGTCAGCCCGCGTTCCTGGAAGCGCGTCCACAGCGTCTGCAGCCCGGTAAGCTGCCCGGCATAGCCGCAGGCGGTGGCGGTGTTGACCACCAGGATCGGCCGCCCGGCATAGGCCGACAGCGGCATCGCCCCGCCCTCCGGCCCGTCGAAGGCGAAGGCGGTGGCGCGCGTCCCGGCATCGAGGGCGTGGGCGCTGCCGGCGGCGGCACCCATGGCCGCACCGAGGAGGGTGAGGGCTTCGCGGCGGAGCAGGGTCATGGGCGGGTACGGCCTCCGGAGCGGTCGCGGGCTCGGCCCACGACCAGATGGCGCACGCGGCCGCGAGGTCCAGGGCGGGCCCCGCGCGTTTTCCGGAGCCGGCGCACCACGCGGGCACGGTGGAACCTTCTGATGCGGCGGGCCTTTTGCGGGGGAGCTTCACTGTAGACCCCGGGCCGGATCGGGCTCGGGGCGACGATGGAAAGACGAGACGCGATGCGCAGCCTGATTGCCGGAACGGTCCTCCTCACCCTGGGCACGACCGCCCTGGGACCGAGCCTCGCGCTCGCGCAGACGTCGTCCCCGACCACGGCCGCGCCGGGCACCCAGGCCGTGCCGCCCGAGAAGCCGGCGACGGCCTCGCCGGATGCGCCCAAGCCCGACGTCGTCAAGCCCGACTCCGTCAAGCCCGATCCGGTGAAGCCCGACGCGTCGGCGGCGCCGATGAAGCCGGTCGAGGCGGTGCCGGGGCAGCCCGCGACCTTCACCGACAACCTGCGGCCGACCTTCGTCGCGCAGTCGCCCGACGACATGGTCAGCTCGAAGCTCGTCGGCCAGACCATCATCAACGGCGCCAACGAGACCATCGGCGAGATCGCCGACGTGGTGATCGGCTTCGACGGCAAGGTGAAGGCCTGGGTCGTCGGCGTCGGCGGCTTCCTCGGGATCGGCACCAAGTACGTCGCGGTCGACCCGAGCGCGATGCATCTGCAGCGCGTCGACGGCAAGGCGCTGCGGGCGATGATCAACACCGACAAGGACCAGCTCCGCGCGGCGCCGGAATACATCTACCTCGGCAAGGAGAAGCCGAAGGACGATGCCGGTAAGGCGGACGCTGCCAAGTAAAGGCCCGTCGCGAGCAGCGGACGAGCCCGGCGGCGGCAAGCCTCAGGGCGCGACCCGGCGGAGCACGAAGGCGACGCCGGTCTCCGGGTCGCGCCGCCAGGTTCCGTCGCCGGCGGGCACGAGGTTCACCACGTGCCCGCGCTTGGCCACCAGGGTCATGCGGCCTTCGCTCGTGCGCCACGTCGCCGGATCGAACACCTCGATCCCGCTGTCGCGGCAGCCCGGGAGGAGGCGCACCGGCGCACCCGGCCCGTCGCCGAGATCGAGGCGGCAGACGTCGCGGTTGAGCAGGCGGTCGAGCGCGTAGATCCCCGCCGGCGCCCCGGGCCCCGGGGCCGACCGCGGAGCTTGCGCCGGCACCGGATCGGGCGCGGCCTCGGGCGGCGCCGCGGCGATCGCCGTCGGGTCGAGGGGGCTCGACGCGCGCATCGCCGCGATCTCGAGGGGCACCAGGCTGTAGCTCTCGCCCGCCTCGGCGGTGGCGACGTAGCTGCGCTGGTCGAGCCGCTTGGCGAAGGCCAGCACCGGGCGGACGTTGCGGTCGACGAGGCGGACGACGCCGTCGGCGAAGAGCCAGCCGGCGACCGCGCCCACCACCGGCACCGACCGCCGGCACCCGGCCGGGAAGTACACCTTCTGCCCGGCCTCGCCGGATTCGGAGGCCAGCGTCATCACGCAGCGCCGGTTGGTGCCGTCGCGCGAGAGGTCCCAGGTGCCGGGCACGCCGCCGCGCCCCTCGGGCAGGGTGATCGCGAAGGGTGCGGGCGCGGCCGGAGGCTCGGATGCAGGCACGGCCGGAGGAGCGGACGGGGCGGGAGCATCCTGCCCGGCGGCCGCGCCGACCAGCGCGAGCCAGGCCCCGGCGGCCAGCCGCAGGCAGACGGTGTTCCGGGCCGGATTCATGCCCGGGCGCCCGCCGCCGGCCAGGGCGTCTCCGCCACCGGCGTGAGCGGCCCGCGGCCCTCGAACCACGAGATCAGGTTGTCGACGACGAGTTGCCCCATGGCGGCGCGGGTCTCGTGCGTGCCCGATCCGACATGCGGCAGCAGCACCACCCGGTCGAGGGCGACGAGCCGCTCCGGCACGTGCGGCTCGGCGGCGAAGACGTCGAGGCCGGCCGCGTGGATCGTGCCGGCCTCCAGCGCCGCGACCAGCGCCGCCTCGTCCACCACGCTGCCGCGGGCGACGTTGATCAGGAGGCCCTCCGGCCCGAGGGCGGCGAGCACCGCGGCATCGACCAGGCCGTCCGTGCCGGCGCCGCCCGGCGCCACCACCATCAGCACGTGGACGGCCTGCGCCAGCCCGACCAGGGTCGGATGATAGGCGTAGGGCACGTCGCCTTGCGGGCGCCGCCCGTGATAGGCGACCGCGACGCCGAAGCCTTCGAGCCGCCTCGCGATCGCCCGCCCGATCCGCCCGAGCCCGAGGATGCCGACCCGGCGCCCGCGCAGCGACGCCGTGAGCGGGAACGGCTTCTCCGGCCAGCGCCCGGCGCGCAGATACCGGTCCGCCTGCGGGATCTGCCGCACCGTGGCGAGCAGCAGGCCGATCGCCAGGTCCGCGACCTCGTCGGTGAGCACGTCCGGCGTGTTGGTGACGACGACGCCGCGCCGCCCGGCCTCGGCCGCATCGATGGTGTCGTAGCCGACCCCGAAATTGGCGACGATCTCCAGGTTGGGCAGCCGGTCCAGCAGCGGCCCGTCGACCTTGGCCTGGGCGTTGACGGCGAGGCCGCGGATGCGTGGGCCGACCTCGGCGAGGAACGCGTCGCGGTCGGTCGCGGCGTCGAGCCGATGCAGGTCGAAGGCGGGCGTCAACGCCTCGCCGACGCTCGCAAGCATCGGCTTCAGCATCAGGAGTTCGGGTCGAAGGCTCAAAGGTCGGCTCCTGGCGCCGTCGGGGCGTGGTTCCGGCGCGATGATGGGCGCCCCATGCGGTGGCGACAAGGCCGTACGGGCCGCGCGGCTCCGGGTCCAGGCTATCCCATCTCGTCGATCATCTGGTCGTCGCGCGCATCGACCAGGCGGCGCAGCGCCGTGAGGGCGCGGCGCAGGTCGTCGCGCGGCGGCGCGGCGAGCGCGAGCCTCACGGCGTTCGGGGCATGCCCCGGGACGATGGCGAAGGCCGAGGCCGGCGTGATGGCGATGCCCTGCCGCAGGGCCGCCGCCGCGTAGGCCTCGGCGCGCCAGGTCTCGGGCAGGTCGAGCCAGAGATGATAGGCACAGGGGTCGCCGCCGATCGACAGGTCGCCCAGGCAGTCGCGGGCCAGGTTCTGCCGCGCGACCGCATCCGCGCGCTTGACCACGGCGAGCCGCACGGCGGAGCCGTCGCCCATCCAGTGGGTTCCGGCGGCGAGCGGAAACCCGGTCGCGGCCCATCCGCCCTGGCGGACGGAGGCCGAGAGGCGGTCGGTCCAATCGGGTGGCGACGCGATCAGGCCGACCGTCAGCCCCGGCATGACGCGCTTCGACAGGCTGTCGATCACGATCGTCCGGCCCGGCGCCCGGGCCGCCAGCGGCACCGCATCCGAGAGGAAGCTGTAGACCGCGTCCTCGATCGCGACGAGGCCTGTCTGGGCCAGCACCGCCGCGATCTCGGACCGGCGATGCGGCCCCATGGTGAGGCCGAGGGGGTTCTGCAGGGTCGGCTGGAGGTAGAGGCCGCTCAAGGGGGCGGCGCGATGCGCCTGCAGGATCGCGTCGGGCCGGATGCCCTCCGCGTCGAGGGCGAGCGGGACGAGGGCGATCCCGAGGCGGGCGGCGATGCCCTTCACCACCGGATAGGTCAGCGGCTCGCAGCCGATGCGGTCCCCGGGCCGCGCCAGCGCCGCCAGGACCGCGGCCAAGCCCTGCCGCCCGTTCCCGGTGAACAGGACGCCGTCGGGATCGGGGGCGAAATCGCCGCGTGCGAGGAAGCGGGCGGCGACGGCCCGCGCCCGGGGCGTGCCCGCCGGTCCGTACTGGTTCAGGGCCGCGCCCGTGGCGCCGGCCCGCGAGAGGGCGGCCAGCCCCTCGGTCAGCACGACGTCCTGTTCCGGCAGGTTGGAATGGGTACGCTGGAGGTCGACCGCGCCCGGGGCCGGCTCCGGCTGCATCCGGACCGGAGCGCTCAGGTCCGAGCGGACGTAGGTGCCGCGCCCGACCTCGCCGAGGGTGAGGCCACGCCGGGCCAGCTCGGCGTAGACGCGGCTCGCCGTCGAGACCGCGATGCCGCGCTCGTAGGCGAAGGCGCGCTGCGGCGGCAGGCGATGGCCCGGCTTGATCTGCCCGCTGGCGATCTCAGCCGCGACCGCGTCGGCGACGCTCCGATAATCGGTCATACGCCAAATTGATCCGAGGCCAATAAACACATTGAACCGAGGTTCGTATCGGTTCAATCCTGCCCGGGCAATCCCGGCCGGATCGCTTTCCCCTCCCCGCTTCGGACCGCTGATCATGCCCGCCGTCACGGCCCTACCCCAGTCGCCACCTGCCTCCGACCGCTGGCGGATCTTCGGTCTCGATCCGTCCGTGGTGCGGACCTGGATCCGGCGCCACCGGGCGCGCCGCGAACTCGCCGGCCTGCGGGACGACCAGCTTCGCGACGCCGGCCTCGACCGCCGTGCCGTCCGCGCGGAGGCCGACAAGCCGTTCTGGCGGCCGTGACCGGAGGCGGCCGGCCGCCACCCCTGCAGCCGATGCCGGTCAGCCATTTGCGGCGGCCGGCCGGCGAGCACTTCCGAAATCGCGTTTCGAACCTTACTAAAGACCTCCGCGCCGGCTAGAGGCCGGCCACAGACACGCCGCGAAGCGACCAGAGCCATGACGAGCCCGCGCACCCTCTACGACAAGATCTGGGACGACCACGTCGTCGACGTCGAGGCCGACGGCTCGACGCTGCTCTACATCGACCGGCACCTCGTCCACGAGGTCACGAGCCCGCAGGCCTTCGAGGGCCTGCGCGTGGCCGGCCGCACGGTGCGCGCCCCGGAGAAGACGCTGGCGGTGGTCGACCACAACGTCCAGACCTCGGACCGCTCCAAGGGCATCGAGGACCCGGAGAGCCGGATCCAGCTCGAGGCGCTGGCGCAGAACGTCCAGGATTTCGGCATCGAGTTCTACGACGCGCTCGATCGCCGCCAGGGCATCGTCCACATCATCGGCCCCGAGCAGGGCTTCACCCTGCCCGGCCAGACCATCGTCTGCGGCGACAGCCACACCTCGACGCACGGCGCGTTCGGGGCGCTGGCCCACGGCATCGGCACCTCGGAGGTCGAGCACGTGCTCGCCACGCAGACGCTGCTGCAGAAGAAAGCCAAGAACATGCGCGTCACCGTCGACGGCGCGCTGCCGGCCGGCGTGAGCGCCAAGGACATCGTGCTCGCGATCATCGGCGAGATCGGCACCGCCGGCGGCACCGGCCACGTCATCGAATATGCGGGCGAGGCGATCCGCGCGCTGTCGATGGAAGGCCGGATGACGATCTGCAACATGTCGATCGAGGGCGGCGCGCGCGCCGGCCTCGTCGCGCCCGACGCCACGACCTACGCCTATTGCGAGGGCCGGCCGATGGCGCCGAAGGGCGAGGCCTTCGCACGGGCCCGCGCCTATTGGGAGAGCCTCGTCAGCGACGAGGGCGCGCATTTCGATCGCGAGGTCCGGCTCGACGCCGCGAGCCTGCCGCCGATCGTGAGTTGGGGCACGAGCCCCGAGGACGTGATCTCGGTGCTGGGCTCGGTGCCCGATCCGGCGACGATCCTCGACGAGAACAAGCGCGCCTCGAAGGAGAAGGCGCTGTCCTACATGGGGCTGACGCCGGGCACCAAGATCACCGACATCACCCTCGACCGGGTGTTCATCGGCTCCTGCACCAACGGCCGGATCGAGGACCTGCGCATCGTCGCCAAGATGGTCGCGGGCCAGAAGGTCCACGCCGGCGTCTCGGCGATGGTGGTGCCGGGCTCCGGGCTGGTGAAGGCGCAGGCCGAGGCCGAGGGGATCGACGCGGTGCTGAAGGCCGCCGGCTTCGACTGGCGCGAGCCGGGCTGCTCGATGTGCCTCGGCATGAACGCCGACCGCCTCAGCCCGAACGAGCGCTGCGCCTCGACCTCGAACCGCAACTTCGAGGGCCGCCAGGGCCATCGCGGCCGCACCCACCTCGTCTCCCCGGCCATGGCCGCGGCGGCGGCGGTGGCCGGCCGCTTCGTCGACATCCGGGCCTGGCCGAAGGGGTAGGCACTTCGGCAGGTTCGCGCGCGACCTCCCCTCCCCCCTCTGCGGGGGAGGGAAGAAGCCCGTCCTCAGAACTCCATGTCGAGCTCTTCGATCTCCTCCGGCTCCTCGGCGGCGGCCTCCGCCCACTCGACCATCAGCGGCCAGTGCAGGATCGCGTCGCGGTAGGCGGTGGCGCGCGGCGGCAGGGTCACGTCGTAGGTGCGGAAGCGGGTGCAGACCGGGGCGTACATCGCGTCGGCCAGCGTCGGGCGCTCGCCGAACAGGAACGGGCCCTCGTAGCGGGCGAGGCAATCGTCGAAGATCGTGACGATGCGCTCGATGTCGCCCCTGGCGCCGTTGAACACCCGGAAGCGCGGGTGGAAGGCCTTCAGGTTCATCGGCAGGGCCGAGCGCAGGTTGATGAACCCGCCATGCATCTCGCCGCTGATCGAGCGGCAATGCGCCCGCGCGGCGGCGTCCTTCGGCAGGAAGCCGGCTTCGGGGAAGGTCTCGTTGAGGTATTGCGCGATCGCCAGCGTGTCCCACACCACGATGCCCTCGTGGTGCAGGCGGGGCACGAGGAATGAGGGCGACAGGTGGAGGAGCTCGGCGCGGGAGGTCTCGTCGCCGCCGGGCAGCACCTCGGTCTCGAAGTCGAGACCGGCCATCTTGCAGATCAGCCAGCCGCGAAGCGACCACGACGAGTAGTTCCGGCTCGAGATGGTGAGAGTCGCCGTGGCCATGCGCGTTCCCCTTCGCGGGTTCTTCTCGCGAAAGGCGGATCCAAGACTCGTGCCGTTTCGAACGCGCCGTCTCGAATCCGCCGGCGCGCATCATGCGCCGGACGTCCGGGAAACGCCACGGCGCGCGGATCACTCCCGGCGGAGCAGCGCCGCGACGTCGGCCTCCTCGGCGGCGGACAGGCCGCGCTCCGGCGCCGGCGCCTTCCGGCGCGACAGGCGCCAGATGCCGAAGCCGCCGAGCAGCACCGCGAGCAGCGGCGTCAGCCACAGCAGGACGGTATGCAGGGCCAGGACCGGGCGCAGCAGCACGAACTCGCCGTAGCGGTTCACCACGTAATTCTCGACGCCCTGGTTGGTGTCGCCGGCCTTGAGCCGCTCGCGCACGATCAGCCGCAGATCCTTGGCCAGCGGCGCATCCGAATCGTCGATCGACTGGTTCTGGCAAACCAGGCAGCGCAGGCCCGACGAGATGTCCCGCGCGCGATGCTCGAGGGCGGGGTCCTTCAGCACCTCGTCCGGCTGCACGGCTTGGGCCGCGGTCGCCCCCCCGAGCACGAGGCCGGCGAGCAGGACGCGGCGGAGCGCGCGCGCGGGGCTCATTCGGCCGGGACCGCGTGCGGGGGAACCGGCTTGAGCTTGGCGCGGGCGGGCGCCCCGACGCGCATGCGCCGGTCGGTCAGCGACAGGCCGCCGCCGAGGGCCATCACCACAGCGCCGAGCCAGATCAGCAGCACCAGCGGCTTGTAGTACAGCCTCAGGCCGATGCTGCCGTCGGGCGCGATCTCGCCCAGGCTGGCATAGACCTGGCTCACGCCGCGGGTGAGCAGGCCCGATTCCGTCACCGTCATCTTGCGGCTCGGGTAGAAGCGCTTGCCGGTGTCGACCCGGCCGATCTCGTCGCCGGCCTTGTTGCGGATGGTGAGGAAGGCCGCGACCTCCTCGTAGTTCGGGCCGGGGCGCGGCGCGACGCGATCGAGCGTCGCGACGTAGGGGCCGGTGGCCAGCGTCTGGCCGGGCTTCAGGGTGGCGAGGCCCTCGGTGGCCCAGCCCTGCGCCGCAATGCCGAGCACCACCACGCCGACGCCGGCATGGGCGATGGCCGTGCCCCAGGCCGAGCGCGGCAGGCCGAGCGCCCGGCGCCAGACCACGCCGACCGCGCGGGTGCGGCTGCTGCCGTATCCGCGGGCCCGCGAGACGATCTCCAGGACGGAGCCGACGATGAGGTAGGCGCCCAGTCCCACGCCGACGGGTGCCATCGCCGGGCCGCCCCAGGTCCAGGCCAGGGTGCCGAGGCCGATCGCCAGGGCGAGGCCCAGCGCGGCGAACAGGCGCTGCGAGGCGGCGAGCGCGTCGCCGCGCTTCCAGGCCAGCGTCTGCCCGAACGGCACGATCAGCAGCAGCGGGATCGCCAGCGGCACGAAGGTGTAGTTGAAGAACGGCGGCCCGACCGAGATCTTCTCCGCCGTCAGCATCTCGAGCAGCAGCGGGTAGAGCGTGCCGACCAGCACGGTGGCGCAGGCGGCCACCAGGAACAGGTTGTTCATCACCAGCGCGCCCTCGCGCGAGATCGGCGCGAACAGGCCGCCCTGCCGCAGCATCGGGGCGCGCCACGCGAACAGCGTCAGCGAGCCGCCGATGAACAGGATCAGGATCGCGAGGATGAAGATGCCGCGGGTCGGGTCGGTGGCGAAGGAATGCACCGAGGTGAGCACGCCCGAGCGCACGATGAAGGTGCCGAGCAGCGAGAGCGAGAAGGTGAGGATCGCGAGCAGGACCGTCCAGACCTTCAGCGCGTCGCGCTTCTCCATCACCACGGTCGAGTGCAGGAGCGCCGTGCCGGCGATCCACGGCATCAGCGAGGCGTTCTCGACCGGGTCCCAGAACCACCAGCCGCCCCAGCCGAGCTCGTAATAGGCCCAGTAGCTGCCCATCGCGATGCCGAGCGTCAGGAAGCTCCAGGCGGTCAGCGTCCACGGGCGCACGGCGCGGGCCCAGACGGCGTCGATGCGCCCGTCGATCAGCGCGGCGATGGCGAAGGCGAAGGTGATCGAGAAGCCGACATAGCCGACGTAGAGCAGCGGCGGATGCACCGCGAGGCCGAAATCCTGCAGCAGCGGGTTGAGGTCGTTGCCCTCCACCGGCGCCGGCACCGCCCGCGTGAACGGGTTCGAGGTGGTGATCACGAACAGCACGAAGACGAAGGTGATGAAACCCTGCACCGCCAGGGTGTTGGCCCGCAGCACCGGCGGTACCGAGTCCCGCGCCACCGACACCATCGCGCCGAACAGGGTGAGGATCAGGATCCAGAGGAGCATCGAGCCCTCGTGGTTCCCCCAGACGCCGGAGAGCTTGTAGATGAACGGCTTCGTCGTGTGCGAGTTCTCGACCACGTTCTGGACCGAGAAGTCGGACGTGGCGTGGGCGTAGGTCAGCGCGGCGAACGCGAATAGCACGCAGGCGAAGGCGCCGAGCGCGGCCGGCGTCGCCACCTGCCGCAGGGCGGCGTCGCCCGAGCGGGCGGCCCAGATCGGCATCACCGACTGGACCAGGGAGAGCGCCAGCGCGAGCGCCAACGCGAAATGTCCGACCTCGACGATCAAGCGGCGGTTCCTCGAGTCAATGACATCGGTTTTCGGCGTTCGGACATCGGTTTCAGCGCTCGGTGCGCGGTCCGAGGTTCGGGCGCGCGGCGTCGGCGGCCTTCGGCGGGTCCATTCTCACGGAGCCCTTGCCGTCCTTGCCGCCCTCCTGCCAGCGCCCCTGCGCCTTGAGCGCGTCGGCGACCTCGCGCGGCATGTAGGATTCGTCGTGCTTGGCCAGCACGATGTCGGCGCGGAAGATGCCGCCCGGCTCGAGCGTCCCCTCGGCGACCACGCCCTGCCCCTCGCGGAACAGGTCGGGCAGAAGGCCGGTATACTGGACCTGGACGGTGGCGTTGGTGTCGGTCACGGCGAAGTCCACCGTCTGGTTCGGCCCGCGCTGGAGCGAGCCGTCCTTGACCAGGCCGCCGAGGCGGAAGCGCGTGCCCGGCCCGACGCCCTGTGCCGCCACCTCGCTGGGGGAGCGGAAGAACACGATCGAGCCGCTCATCGCCGACATGATGAGCCCGACGGCGAGCGCCAGGACGGCGCCGCAGGCGGCGATCAGGATCAGGCGGCGGCTCTTGCGCGTCACGAGTGGGTCCGTCCCCGGCGGGTTGGTCCGGCCCCGGTGCCGACCTCACGGAGGTCGGCCCGGTGCGGGACCGTCCTCATTCTTGTCCCTCGGATGTCGGACGCGACGCGTCCCGGGTCAAGTCGCCCGTGCCGGGACAGATCGTCAGGGGCGGACCGGAAGGCCGAGCTCCTTGGCCAGGGTGTCGAGCTTCTCGGCCGCGCCCGGGTCGGCGGCGAGCGCCATCCGCGCGCGGCTCAGGACCTTGCCGGCCTGCTCGGGATCGCCGAGGGCGCTGTAGGAGCGCACCAGGCGCTGCCACTCGTCGACGCTGCCGCCCTTGGCCGCTAGCCGGCGATCGAGGCCGGCGACCATGCCGCGGATCGCGGCGTCGCGCTCGGCCGGCGGCATCGCCGACACCGCGGCGGCCGCCGATTCGGTCTCGGCGCGGGATTCGGGTGTCGTGGCGTTCAGGGCGGCCGGAGGCGCGGCGCTGCGCCCATCGCGCGCCATGCCATCGGCCGGCCTGCCGGACAGGCCGAGGTCGCGCGCACCCGCTTCCAGGCTCGCGAGCGCCGCGGGATCGGACTTCAGCGCGACGCGGGCGCGTTCCAGCACCGCCTGCGCCCGCTCGGGCTCGCCGAGCACGCCGCGGGAGCGGGCGAGCCGCAGCCACTCGTCGGCGCTGCCGCCCTTGGCTGCGAGCCGCTCGTCGAGGCCGTCGACCATGCCCTGGATCGCGGCGCGCTGCTCGGGCGGCAGCCCGGGGGCGGATTTCGACGGCGTCCCGGACAATTGCGGTGCGGGCTCGCCCTTGAGCCGCGCCAGGTTCTCGCGCACCAGCCCGAGCCAGGGCGCGTCGGCTGGGCTCGTGTCGTTCAGGGCGGTGAGCTGGCGGATCGCTTCGGCCGTGTCGCCGTTCTGCTCGGCGGCACGGGCGAGGTAGAAGCGGGGCTTGGGCGCCTTCGGGTCGAGGGCGAGGGCGCGGGTGAGGGCGGCCTTGGCCTCCTCGGGCACGATGCCGTTGCCGGCCGCCACCATCGCCTCGCCCCAGTCGGACAGGGATTCGGCGGTCTCGCCCTTGATCCGGACGATCGCCGCGTAGGCCCGCGCGGCATCCTCGAACCGCCCGAGCCGCATGTAGACCGGCGCCAGCACGGCCCAGCCCCGCGCGTCGTTCGGGTCGGCGGCCAGCCGCGCCTCGATCTGGCCGACGGCCTTCATCAGGTCCTGCGCGCCCGACTGCACCGCCTGGCGGTCGGCCGGCGTCTGGGCCGGCAGGTCGGGCGAGCCGTAGAGGCCGTAGGCGAGCAGGGCGACCAGGGGGATCGTCGAGAGCGCGAAGGCCGAGGCCGCGCGGCGCTGGCGCAGGCGCGGCTCGGCCACGCTCGCCTCTCCGGGGCCCGGCGCGCGGCTCGCGCGCAGGAGCCGGCGGGCGGCCTCGGTGCGGGCGGATTCCGCCTCCGCCGGGGCGATCAGCCCACGATCGAGGTCGCGCTCGATCTCGGCGAGCTGGTCCTCGTAGAACGCCGTCTCGGTGACGGTGCCGGCCGCATCGGGGACGATGGCGACGCGGCGCGACATCGGCCAGAGCAGGGCCAGGACGGCCGCGGCGGTCATGCCCGCCAGAATGAACCAGATCGCCGTCATCGCACCTTCGAAGCGGTCCCGGTTCGCGCAAGGCGAGGCCGCGGCCGCTCCATCCCTTCGATTGATAAGACGGCCCCCGCTGGAGCCGAATGGCCGTGCCGCTGATGGTAGAGAGCGGGCACGGGCGGCACGATGCCCGCCCTCGGCGTCACGGTGTCACGCAAGTTTTTCGCGATGACAAGGGCGGACGGGACGAGAGCAAACAGGGCAAGGGCGACGGGACGGGAGCGACGGGGCGGGGGTGGCCGCCGCCACGGCCGCAGGGCTCAATGCCCGGCGGCACCCTTGGGCACGTCGCCCGGCACCTCGAGCACGGCGCGCAGGCCGCCGAGCGCCGCCTGCTCGAGGCGGAAGCGGCCGCGATAGAGCGTGGCGAGGTCGGCGACGATCGAGAGGCCGAGGCCGGAGCCGGGCTTCGATTCGTCCATCCGCCGCCCGCGCCCGAGCACCGCCGAGCGCGCCTCCTCCGGCAGGCCGGGGCCGTCGTCCTCGATCGCCACGAGAAGGTGGGGATAATCGTGGGCATCCACCGCCTCGGCCCGGATCGCGACGCGGCCGGCCGCCCATTTCGAGGCGTTGTCGACGAGGTTGCCGACCATCTCCTCGAAATCCTGGCGCTCGCCGCGGAAGCGCAGGCCCGGCGGCACATGGACCTCGTAGGCGATGTCCTTGTCGCGATAGATCTTCCCGAAGGTCCGCACCAGGCCGGCGAGCGCCGGCTCGACGTCGGTCGAGGTCCCGAGCGTGCCCGCGAGCGCGGCGGCGCGCGCCCGGTCGAGGTGGTAGTTCACCTGGTCGCGCATCACCGCCGCCTGCTCGCGGATCTTCTCGGCGAGGTCGGCCGGGGCGTCGGAGGCGCCGACCTCGTTGACGATGATCGAGAGCGGCGTCTTGAGCGCGTGGGCGAGGTTGCCGACCTGGGTGCGGGCGCGCTCCAGGATCTCGCGGTTGGTCTCGATCAGGAGGTTCACCTCGCCGGTGAGCGGGGCGATGTCGCGCGGATAGGTGCCGGTGATCCGGTCGGCCTCGCCGCGCCGGATCGCGCCCAAGGCCGCGCGCATCTTCTTCAGCGGCGCCAGGCCGAAGCGGATCTGCAGCAGGGTCGTCAGCGCGAGCGACAGGCCGAGCAGGCCGAAGGTCATGAACAGGGAATTTCGGAAGCGCTCGACGTCGTTGACGATCTCGTCGGCGGGGCCGGCGACGCGCACGGTGTAGCGCCCGTCCTCGCCGAGGTCGACGTCGCGCTCGATGATGCGGAGCAGCCGGTCGTCCTGCGCCCGCCCGTAGCCCTGGCGGATCTGCCCGACCCCCGCCTTGCCGTCGGGATCGGTGGCCGGCTTCAACGGCACGCCGACCAGGGAGCGCGAGGTGCGCAGGTCCCGCGGCCGGGCGTCGGGCTTGCCGACCTGCCAGTACCAGCCCGACAGCGGCAGGTCGAAGCGCGGGTCGCCGAGCGTGAAGGCCCGGCTCTCGGTGTCGCTCGGGGTGACGAGGTCGGTGGCGAGGTTGTTGGCGAAGACCAGCAGCCGGCTGTCGAAGGCCCGCTCGGTGGTCTCGCGATACAGCGTCGTCAGGATCCAGGCGGCGATCAGCAGGATCGCGGAGCTGGCGAGCAGCGCCGAGACGGCGAGCCGCACGGCGATCGAGCGACGGCGGAGCGAGAACAGGCTGAGGACGGCGTTCATGGGTGGCGCATGCTGCGGCACGGGCGGCGGGACCGACCGCCGGGTGGGATACCGTGATCCGGCTCGGCGGGAAGGCTTCCCCTCGAGCCGACATGACGGTCGCGCTCGGTTGTAGCCCGCTCCGTCACACCCGTGCCGGCGGCTGGCTCGGGTCGACCAGGTAGCCCAGCCCGCGCACCGTCTGGATCAGGTCCACCGCGAGCTTCTTCCGCAGGCGGCCGACGAACACCTCGATGGTGTTCGAATCGCGGTCGAAATCCTGGTCGTAGAGATGCTCGGTCAGCTCGGCGCGGGAGACGACGCGGCCGGTGTGGTGCATTAGGTAGGAGAGCAGCCGGTATTCGTGGCTCGTCAGCTTGATCGGGTTGCCGTCGACGAACACCCGCCCCGAGCGGGTGTCGAGGGTGACGGGGCCGCAGGCGATCTGGCTGGTGGCGTGGCCGGCGGCGCGGCGGAGCAGCGCGCGGACGCGCGCCATCAGCTCCTCCATGTGGAACGGCTTGGTGACGTAGTCGTCGGCGCCGGCATCGAACCCGTCGACCTTGTCGGACCAGCGGTCGCGCGCGGTGAGGATGATGACGGGGGTCTTGATCCCGGCGCGGCGCCACTTCTGCAGGACGCTGACGCCGTCGGCCTTGGGCAGCCCCATGTCGAGGATGATCGCGTCGTAGGGCTCGCTCTCGCCGAGGTAGCCGCCCTCCTCGCCGTCGAAGGCCTTGTCGGCGACGTAGCCCGCCTCCTCCAGCGCGCTGACCACCTGCCGGTTGATGTCCCGGTCATCCTCGACCACGAGCAGACGCACGGATCACCCTCCCTCGAGCGACGGCCTTCCCGGCCGTCAGTACTGGCCCGCCACCTGGCCGGTCTTGGCGTCGACCATCACGTGCACGAAGTGGCCGTCCCGACGCAAGGCGGTCAGCATGTAGACGAGGCCGTCGGCGTGGCGGCACAGGCTCGCCCGCTGGATCTCGGCCCGCGGGATCACCGTGCGCGCGGCCTTGATCGCCGTCACCGGCGCGATCACCCGGCGCTCGGACACCTCCTCGCGCATGTCGGCGGGCGACAGGCACTCCTCGACCCGCAGCTGCGGCGGGCCGGGCGCGGCGACGGCCGGGGCCGCCTCGCGGGTCTCCTCCGCCGATATGCCGAGGCCGCCCGCCGCAAGGGCCGCGGCGGTCAGGCAGATCGCTGCGAGGGCGAGGGGGTAGCGCATGGGGAGGGACTGTCGGCCCGAGGCACTGAATGCGCCCTGAATGCCGCCGGCCGCGGACCCATGACCGGGGCCGTGCGGGCGGAGGGTGGCTCGGGCGGCGGCGGGTCTCATCGAAGGTCCGTGGGAAGCTGCGAAGCGTTACGGCCGAGAACCGCAGCGGTTCCATCATACCCCGTGCGATCCACGGGGATGCGCGTCCGGCCGCCGCCGGACGGAGCGAGGATCGGCGACGAAGAGGCCATGCGCGACGACTGTCGAACGCCGAGGCCGTCGGTAGTTTATACGCGAACCCGCCCAACGAAGACGCAGATGGCGCCCGAAGCGGCGGCCGAAGACCGCAAACGACCCAGCGCACCGCGGAACCAAGTTTGTAAACCGATTATTCTACTCTCGGTTGTATTCATCATGCGCGGCGGCTTCGGCCGCCCGCGTGAGGCGGGACCTGTCATGGCGATCGATCCGAACCACCTGTCGCAGACCGCGACGCTGACCTTCGCCGAAGAGTTCGACGCGTTCACGCCGTGGAACGGCACGACGGGCCTCGACACGGTCGGGGCGCCGCAATGGTCGACGAAGGTCCGCGCGACCGGGACGATGCCATACAACGATGAATTGCAATATTACGTCGCCGGCGCGGACGGCGCCGCGGGCGGCACGGCCGGCCTGCCCGACCCGTTCCAGGTCTCCGACGGCGCGCTGACGATCTCCGCCGCGCCGGCCGCCCCCGACATCCAGGGTTCGATCGAGGGGCAGACCTACACGTCGGGGATGATCAACACCTACCACAGCTTCAGCCAGACCTACGGCTACTTCGAGATCCGCGCGCAGCTCCCCGCGGCCCACGGCATGTGGCCGGCGTTCTGGATGCTGCCCGCGGACGGGAGCTGGCCGCCGGAGCTCGACGTGATGGAGATGGTCGGCGGCGACCCGAACACCCTGCGCAACACCGTCCACAGCGAGGTCTCGGGCAGCCAGCGGGTCGACGCGACGCATTACCTGGACGAGGCGAACGTCGCCGTGCCGGACATGACGTCGGGCTTCCACACCTACGGCGTCGACTGGGAACCCGACACCATCACCTGGTACTACGACGGGCACCCGACCTTCCAGGCCGCCACGCCGGCCGATCTCAACAAGCCGATGTACCTGATCGCCAACCTCGCCGTCGGCGGGGCCTGGGCCGGCGACCCGGACGCGGCGTCGGCGCAGATGACGATCGATTACATCCGGGCCTATGCGAGCGCGCCGACCGCGGCGTCGCCGAGCGACACCTTCCACTTCCGCGACGCGAGCACCGGCGACGACCTCTACACGACGAGCGCGAGCGAACGGGCCTACGTCGCGCAGAACCTGCCGTCCTACACCGCGGAGGGCGTGGCCTGGATGGCGCCCGCCGCGAGCGCGGACACGGTGGACGTGTTCCGCTTCGTCGATACGCGGACGGGCGAGCACTTCTATACGGCGAGCCCCACGGAGCGCGACCACATCGACGCGATGATGCCGAGCTTCCACGACGAGGGCGTGGCGTTCCAGGCCTATGCCGACCCGGCGCTGGCCGGCGCAGACGCGCTGACGGTGCAGCGCTTCCTCGACACCGCGACCGGCGAGCACCACTACACGGCCGGCACCGCCGAGACGGCGGCCTTCGAGAAGGCCCAGGCCGGCGGCAGCTGGATTCACGAGGGGGCGGCCTTCACGGTGCACGCGCCGTCGCCCGGAATGCTGGACCTGTGACCCCGCCGCAGGTCACCCGGAACGGGGTGATCGCGTCCGGCTGGCGGTGGCGGAAGACGGTGCGCTGAAGCCAGTTGCAGGCGGCCGACGGGCTCTCAACCAGGATCGCGGGGCCGCAGGGGAAGTCGGCCGGGATCTCGGTCTCGATGGTCTGGGGCCGGCCGTCGCGGTCCCAGGGCGGCGCATCGAAGGCGATCTCGGGGAGCATCACCCGGCGCCCGTCGGCGCCGAGGCTCTGCAGGCGGCGCGTGACGTGCAGCGCGCATTCGGCGCCGTAGGCGATCACCCGCGTCTGGCGCAGGGCGCCGCCGGGCGCGACCTCGGGCGTCAGCAGGTCCGTCGAGCGGACGCGGTAGGGCCAGTGCCAGTCGCCGGCGGTGTAGGAGACGAAGGCGCACAGCGCCAGGAACAGGCTCCCGCCGACCGCGTGGTAGAGCCGGGTGAGCCAGCGGTCGAGGGCGGCGCTCATCGCAGATCTCCCCGGAACAGCCGCCAGATCTGGCGGACGAGCGGCAGCCGGTCGATCCCGAACTGCGCCAGCGCGAAGGCCGTGACGGCGACGGCGACCGCCGCATGCTTCATCCGCCGGTAGTACCGGGCCAGCGCCCGCCGCTCGATCCGGTCGTCGATCACCGCGTCGAGGGCGGCGAGGCGGTCCGGCGTCTGGTGCCGGATGAAGCTGCGCCACTCGGTGCCGAACCGGACGACCAGCCGGTCCTCGTCCGGCTCGGTCGCGGCACGCTCGGCGTAGGCGCGGCGGATCAGGGTCTCGCCGAGGCCGTCGTCGGGGGACGGCAGCACCCGGCCGACGCCCTCGCCGATCGCCGCGAGGGCCGCCCGGCGGCAGGCGGGGTCGCGCTCCGCCGGGCTTCGTGGTGTCGCGTCCATGCCGTCCCTCCGCGGATGCCAGCGTGTCGTTCGAGCACCCGCACGGGCGTCCCGGCCGCGGACGGGGCGGTCGCTCCGGCGCTATCGCGCCGCGAGGCCGGCGGCGGCGAGGGCCGGCGCGAGCGTGTTGGCGGCGGTCGCGCGGTCTTCCAACGCGAGGCGGCGGAACACCTTCTCGGCGATGCCGGGCAGGCCTCCGGCGGCCTTCACGACGAAGCCCGGCACCTGGTCGGACGCCCGCTGCACCGCCGCCGCGGCGATGACGGCCGAGCCGACCGGCACGGTGAGCACCTGCCCCTTGGCGGCGCCGGCCACCGCGTTGAGCGCGTAGTCGGTGACCCGGCGGACCATGCCCTCCACGACGGACTTCGACAGGACATAGCCGAGCAGCGGCGCGAACCGGGCGATCGGCCCGGTCGCCAGGGCGACGAGGAGCGGCGTCAGCACCGCCTGCGCCGTCGTGACGAAGCCGACGATCCAGTCGCCCCAGGGCAGCACGACGGCGCCCCCCGCCGCGGCGAGGGCGGGCGGGGCCGCGAGGCCGATCGAGAGGGCACCGGCGAGCGCCGGCGCCGCGGAGAAGCGGGACATGGTCGAATCCTTCGGCTGGGGTTGCGCGGCTGGACCCGGCCGGCACGGGATCTGGGATCGGGCGCGGCGGATCAGGCCCGGGCCTTCGCCGGCGCGGCCGCCGCGGCGAGCCAGGCCTCGATCCGGTGCCGCAGCCGCGCGAGCCGACCCGGCCGCGGCACGGTCGGTACCAGGACCGGGGTCGCGACGCCCGGGTCCGTGACCGCGGCGACGGGGGCCGCGATCCGGAGCCGCGCGGCGTTCACGGTCGGGCGCGGCAGGGCGACGGCGTAGGCGGTGACGAGCTGCTCGGCCTCGGCGCGGCGGCGGGGCAGGATCGCCGCGGGCTTGCGCCACAGCAGCAGCGCGTCGGCGGCACCGGCCGCGTCGCCGGCGTTGATCCGTCTCAGGACGGTCGAGCCGGCGAAGGCCGCCGGGCCGATGTTGTAGCAGAGCGAGACGAGGGCATCGAAGGCGTGCGGCCCGACCGCCGCCGTCAGGCCGTCGCGGACCGCGGCGACGTAGGCCGCGACGTCGCGCGCGAAGATCGCGTCGCACTCGGCCGCGGTGATCGCGAGGCCGGAGACGACGCGGGGGCGCCCCGCCGCGGAGGTGTGGCCGACGCCGATGGTCCAGACGCCGACGGAATCGCGGTAGGCCGTCAGCCGCCGTCCCTCGCGCGCGATGAGGCACGCCTCGCCGATGGGGGTGAGATTCATGGGGATCTCCGGGGCGGGGAACGGCGGACGGTGCGGCGGGCGCCCGGCCTCAGCCCAGCTGCTGCGCGCCGAAGGACGCGTCGGCCGCGGCCACGTAGCCGTCGGCCCCCGTGAACCGCACCCAGACCTCGACGCCGTCGCCGGCCGCGAGCTTCAGGGTCGTGGCGAGCGACAGGGCGGTGACCCCGTCCACCAGCGCACCGGTCGCGGCGGCGCGGCCGCGCCCGGCGGGGGCGCCGTTCCGGTAGAGCTGGACCTCGAAGGCCGTCGGCGCGCTCGCGTTGTTGCGCTTGTAGGTGAGCATGGCCGAGACCCGATAGAGGCCGGCCTCGGGGGCGGTGAAGCGGTTCGTCGCGGCCGCGAACGCGCCCTGGTCGTTGCTGTCGGCGATGTTGAACTGCACCTTCGTCCAGGCGCCGGCCGGGACGTAGTTGTCGAAGCTCGTGGTCGCCGCCGCCTTGGCGAAATTGCTGATCCGCGCCCAGCCCGTGCCGGTGTACCACTTGAGCGCGGTCGCGGTGCTGTCGGCGTAGAGCTGCCCTTGCGCGAGCCCCGTCGTCGGGTCGGCGGCCAGCGGCGCGAGGCGCACCGCCCCGCTGGCCTCGACGGCGAACGCCTCGGCCGTGGCCGTGGTGCCGGCCGGCGTGGTGCGCAGGCTGATCCGCGTCGGCTGCGACGCGTCCGACCACGCCTCCGAGGCCAGGAAGGCGACCTGCACCCGCGGCGCCGACGCGTAGCCGGAGGCGCCGTAGCCGTATGCGGAGAGCTGCCCGATCGCGGCACCCGGCGGCAGGGCAGCCGGCGCGGCGGCGTTCCCGGCCGCGGCCCGGAAGGCGAGGTGTCCCGCGGCGTTGGCGCCGTATCCGTCGAGGACGAGCCGCGGCGTCGTCCCGTCGGCGCCGGAGACCCGCAGCACCGTCTGGGGCGGCGCGTCGGGAAGCGCGCCGGCATGGGTGCCGATCTCCACCGGCCCGGCGATCCGCCCGAGGGCGAGCCGGCCGGTCGCCGCCGAGACCGAGAGCGCGGTCGAGAAGTTCGCGCCGTCCGGGCTCACCTTCAGGGCCACGTCGTCGGCGCCGAAGGTGCCGAGCAGCGCCCGCGTCGAGAACCCGGTCTGGAACGCCAGGCCGGCATCGCGCGCCGCCGCCTGCTTGTTGAGGGTGAGCCGCACGCTGCCCGAGCCCGGCGTCGCGTCGTCCCAGGAGAGCAGAGCGGCCTCGGACTTCACCGCCAGCCGGTTCACGGCGTCGGCCGCGGTGCCGATCCCGAGGCGGGCGAGGTTCTGGAGGCTCGCCAGGGTGGCACGGAAGCTCGTCCAGGCGCTGCCGGTGAAGATGTAGAGGTCGCCCTCGTCGGCCACGAAGGCGAGCCAGCCCGGTCGGGGCGCGAGCCCGACCCAGACCCCGTCCCGGAAGCAGGCGACCTGGCCCGACAGCCCGGCCCAGGCCCCGGTGGGCGCGGCTGCGACGACAAGGTAGCGGTCGCCCTCGGCCGGGGCGGCCGGCGGCGCGGCGAGGTCCTTGTCGAGGCAGGCGAGTTGCACCAGCGCGTCGAGCTGCACCAGGGCCTCGTTGTGGGTGACGTGCTTCTGCGCCTGGTTGGCCGCGATCAGCGGCAGCGCGAGGTTCTGCGTGGTGTCCGGCATCGGCGGGCTCCGTCGAGGGATCGAGATGTCAGCCCCGGCGCACGGCGACGCGCGCGCGGGTGGCCGGGCCCGGCCCGAACACCGCCCCGACCTGCGCGACGGCGATGTCGAGCACCGCCTGCGGGCCGCCGAAATCCGCGGCCTCGTCGGCGTAGAGCAGGCTCGGCCCGGCGGCGGCGAGGCTGCGCAGCCCGTGGCCGTCGGCGGCGAAGACGGTGACGGCGTAGGCCTCCACCGCCTCGTCGAGGGGAATGTCCGCGACGTCCCAGCTGTCGGCGTCGCGGCGCGCCCGGCGGATCCACGACAGGCGCACGCCGCCGGGCTCGCGCCGGGCGCGGAGATGGACCGGGCTCGACGGCGCTAGCGCCGCGAGGCCGGCGGCGGCGAAGATCTCGACGAAGCACGGGTCGCCGGGATCGCGCGAGGCCGGGCCGATCCGGTAGCGGAACCGGCGTCCGGCCTCGTCGAGCCGGTCGACGAGGGGAATTACCGCGCCGTCGTCGAGGCGCACGATCAGGCTTCCGGCCGGGGCCGGGCGCGATGCCGCCGCCTCGCTGCCGGCGAGCCCGCGCAGCAACCGGCCGAGACGGAACGTTTCGGGCCCGACGAGCACGGCCTCCTGCGCCGCGATCACCTCCACGCTGCCGTCCGGCGCGATCACCGCGAACAGGTTGCCGCCGGCCAGCATCGCAGGCAGGTCGAGGCTGCCGAGCGCGCCGGCGTTGCGCAGGGTCGCATCGAGGCGCGTCGCGCGGTCGAGACGCCAGAGCGGCCCCGGGGGCAGCGCCGTCAGCGTCCGCCCGAGGCAGGCCGGGTAGTCGGCGGTGCCGTGGAGCGTCAGCGGCGCGCCCGCGCCGTCCGAGCGCCAGATCGCCAGCGCGCCGGGCCACGGCTCGGCGGTCGCCGCGAGGTACTGAAGCGCGGTCGGGGTTCCGCGGTCGGCGGGCAGGTCGAGGGCAAGCGCGAACGGGGCGCCGGCGAGCAGCGGAGGCCGGACGGGCCGGGTCGTCGACGCGCGGCGCGCCGGCCGCGTGCCCGGCCCGTGCAGCGGCACGCCGCGGGTCTCGAGCCGGCGGCCGGCCGGCCCGTCGTCGATGCGCACGATGCGCTGGAGGCCGGCCGACGTCGCCAGCAGGTCGCCGGGCTCGAGATCGAGGCGGCGCGGGCTGAGCGTCAGCCCGGCGGTGTCGCGGCCCGCGATGGCCCGGTCGAGGAGCGCCTCGGCAAGGTTTTCTGCGGTCTCGCGCCGGGTGACGACCGCCGCCTCGATCCGGGTTTCGCGCCGCCGGCCGCCGGCCGGCCGGATCGCGGCGGCGGACGCGCGGCGATAGTCCGGGTTCTCGGAATCGGTGAAGCCGATCTCGATCGAGCGCGGCAGGCCGCTCTCCTCGGCGCGCACCCGGCGCAGCGGCGCCTCGTCCTCGGAGACGCGCACGAGGTCGTCGTCGGCGATGATCACCGCCGCCTCGCGCCGCGGCCCGCGCAGCCGCAGGGTGCCGGCGACCGCCGACACGTCGAGGCCGTAGAGCTGCGCCAGCGGCTCCAGGGCGGCGCGGGCCGAGAGCGGCCGGTCGATCACCGCGCCGTCGAGGTAGGCGGCGGCCTCGATCGCGACGGGCACGGCGACGCCGAGGTCGGACAGGATCCGCTCGATCAGCCGGTCGAGGTCGCAGCCCTCGATCCGGCCGGTGATCCAGTGGCCGACCCGCCAGTTGCCGGCATCGGCCCAGACCGAGCCCTGGGCGGGAAAGGCCGGGTAGGGCCGCGCGTCCCAGGCCCAGACGAAGACCGCGCCCGGGTCGACCATCGGCCCGCCATAGACGGGCGAGAGCGGGTTGTCGGCGGCCACGAAGCCCGCCGCGGCGGGATCGAACCGCGACAGGATCGCCTCCAGGCCGCGCAGCTGGATCAGCTCGTCGCGCAGGCCGCGCGAGGCGGGCGGAAAGGCGCTCTCGGAGGATTTCGGGTCGGGGAAGACGTTGGGTCCGTTGGTGCCCTTGTCGACCGCCGGCACGCCGATCTCGGTGAGCCAGATCGGCTTCCCGCGCGGCACCCAGGCCGTGGCGCGGGTCTCGACCCCGCCCGCCCGCTCGACGTGCGCGCTCGACCACCAGCCGACGAGGTCCTTGGGCCGGAACGTCCACGGCTTCCCGTAGGCGCCGTCGGTGATCGGGCTGCGGCGCTGCGCGGCGCGGGCCTCGTCGTCGGCGTAGTACCAGTCGAACGCCTCGCCGCCGCCGAGCCGGGCCTTGAGGAAGCCGCGGTCGTAGATCGTGTCGGTCTCGGCGAGGTCGGCCTGCACGGGCGTGTCGCGAAAGTCCGAGATCGGCGGATAATAGTCGATCCCGACCGCGTCGATGCTCGGGTCGGAAAACAGCGCGTCGAGGGGGAAGCGCACGCTGGCGCCGCCGTCGCGGACCTGGGCGCCGTACTCGGTCCAGTCGGCGGCGTAGACGAGCTTCACCGACGGCCCGAGCCTCCGGCGCACCGTTCGGGCGAGGTCGATCAGCGCCGTTGCCGCCGGGCAGGTCTCGCCCGCGCCGCGCACGCGGGTGAGGCCGACGAGCTCGCTGGCGAGGACGAAGCCGGAGAGCGGCGTGCCGGCGGCCGCCCAGCCGGCCGCGAGGTCGGCATAGTGCAGCACCTGCCGGCGATAGCCCTGCGCGCCGGCGAAGTAGGCCAGCACCTGCGCCTCGGCCGCCGCCGTCCCGTCCGGGCTGCCGGGCTGGCCGGGGGCGGGATCGCAGGTGATGCGGCCGCGCCAGGGGTAGGCCGGCTGGCCGACGCTGCCGGGCGCGTAGGGATCGGGCAGCGCGTTGCCCGCGGCGACGTCCATCATCACGAACGGGTAGAGCACCACCGCGAGGCCGCGCCGGGCCAGCTCCGCCACCAGGCGGCCGAGGCCGGCATCGGAGGGCGTGCCACCATAGGCCGGCGTGCCGTCCGGCGCGGCGGAGACGGGCGCGACCTGCGTGCGGTCGAGGCCGGCCACGAGCCAGCCGTCGCCGGTGGTCGCCTTGTCGCGGATCTCGACGCGGGGCGCGACCGTGCAGTGCCCGGCGCGCAGGTCGTCGCCGAACCACGCCACCACCACCGCGATGCGGGCGAGGTTCGGGCACAACGCCTGCAGCGCGTCTAGCGACGCGACCACGTCGGTCGCCGCCTGGAGCTGGAACCGGTTGGCGGCCCGCGTCCGGCCGAGGCCGAGATCGACCGTGACCGGCATCGGGTCGAGGCCGAACTCGGACGCGCCGGGGATCAGGTTCACCGCGCGGATCAGCGGCGCGACGCTGTTGACCGGCCGCACCACCTCGAAGGCGAATTGCGGGATGCGGTTGCTGTAATCGGCCAGGGGCAGCCCCTCGAACACCACGTAGGCGAGGCCGCGATAGGCCGGCGCGTCGGCGCCCTCCTTGGCGACGATCAGCGGATCGGGCGCCTGGTCGGCCGCGCCGGCATGGACCCGGCAGGTGATCGCGGTGCGGTCGAGCTCGATCCCGTCCGCCCAGATCCGCCGGACGAGGGCGATCTCGCCCTCGCACAGGCCGACCGCGAGGTTGGCGAAGTAGGCGTAGCGCGTCCGCACGGTCTTCTGGCCGCCGCCGCCCTTCGCCGGGGAGGACGCCCGCTCGACGGCCGTGTTGGCGACCTCGAGCGGCCGCGTCGCCCAGATCAGGGTGCCGCCGAGTTTCGCCCGGCCGTAGACGCGCGGCACCGGATCGCCCTCGGTCGAGGACAGGCCGGCGACGTCCGACAGCCGCGGCCCGGCGACGAAGCGCGGGCTCGTCCCCGCCCCGAACAGGGCGCCGTCGAGCCCGGCCCCCGCCGCCGCGCCGGCCACCCGCCCGACCACGCTCCCGATCGGCCCGCCGAGCGCGGTCCCGACCGCCGCCCCCGCCGTGGACAGGATCAGCGTGGCCATGGCGGGCTCCGTGGGACCGAGCGAGCCGCGATTGCGGCTCATACAAATTTTTGTATAGTCTTGGGGATCGTTCTGCGTCGTGAGGCCCCGACATGGCGGATCGTGCGAAGGCGGTTGTGTTTCGCGGTGGTTCGCTCGACGACCTGCCTGGCTTCCCCCGCGACGCGCGCCAAGCGGGCGGGCACCAGATCGATCGGCTCCAGCAAGGCTACGAGCCGGACGATTGGAAGCCGATGGCGACGGTCGGGCCGGGTGTCCGGGAAATCAGGATCCGAGAGGCGAATGGGGCGTTCCGGGTGATCTGTCCGTCGTCAGATGATTTGGGACATTCAGCGGTGTTCAGGAGCGGAGGCTCTGGTTCATCTGGGGTAAGAGGTTAGGCAGCCTGCGCGTGGTGGCGCAAGCGGCGATCCATCAGGGTCTGGCGCTTGATGCGTTCCCGCTCGGCCAGGATCCCTTCGCCGCGTCCGAAGTAGACGTCGGCGGGCGTGAGGTTGCTCAGGCTCTCATGGGCTCGGGCATGGTTGTAGTGTTCGACGAAGTCGGCAACCTGCGTCTCCAACTCGCCGGGCAAGTACGCGTGTTCGAGCAGGATGCGGTTCTTGAGTGTCTGATGCCAACGCTCGATCTTGCCCTGCGTTTGCGGATGGCATGGCGCACCGCGGATGTGGGTCATGCCCCGAATGCCGAGCCAGTCAGCCAGGTCGCTGGCGACGTAGCTTGGACCGTTGTCGGAGAGCAGGCGTGGCCGCGGCATCACCCGCGCCTGATCGAGCCCAGCCGCACCCAGCGCCAGGTCGAGCGTGGCGGTGACGTCGCTGGCCTGCATCGTCGTGCACAGCTTCCAGGCGACGATGTAGCGTGAGAAGTCGTCCAGGACCGTCGACAGGTAGTACCAGCCCCAGCCAACGACCTTCAAGTAGGTGAAGTCCGTCTGCCAAAGCTGGTTGGGCGCGGTGGTTTTATCGCGGAACTCGTCGGCGGCCTTGATGACGATATAGGCCGGGCTGGTGATCAGGTTCTGAGACTTGAGCAACCGGTAGACGGTCGCTTCCGAGACGAAGTAGCGCCGCTCGTCGGTGAAGCGCACCGCCAGCTCACGCGGACTGAGTTCAGGCTGCTCCAGAGCCAAGGCAACGATCTGCTCGCGGATCTCTGCAGGTAGACGGTTCCAGACCCGGCTCGGCTGCGAAGGATGGTCATTCAACGCCTCGGGGCCGCCGCGCTGGTAGGCGTCGTACCAGCGGTAGAACGTCGAGCGCGTGATGCCGAGCTTGTCCAGGGTGGCACGCACCGGCAGGTGGGATTGCTCGACCAGCCGGATGATCTCCAGCTTCTCGGGGGCCGGGTACCTCATGCCTCGTCGCCCCCAGCCCCGCTCATGCTTTTTTTAAGCAAACGGTTCTCCAGGACGAGATCAGCTACGACCTCCTTCAGCGCCCCCGCTTCGCGACGGAGATCCCGCACCTCATCCGTGGTGGCCGCACGAGACGTGTCACCGGACAGGCGCTTCTTGCCAGCCTCCAGGAACTCCTTGGACCAGCCGTAGTACATCGAGGCGGCAATCCCCTCACGTCGGCACAACTCCGCGATGCTGTCCTCGCCACGCAAGCCTTCCAGCACCACACGGATCTTCTCCTCGGACGAGAACTGCCGACGTGTGGCCCGACGGATGTCCTTGATCACCGCTTCTGCCGGCTTCTTGGCCGGTCCGGATGTCTGCTTCATCTTCGCTCCTCAGGGGCTACGATGAACCAGCCATCCTCCGTTCGTGAAGACCCTCATTCTGTCCCACAGGTGCTGACGTCGGACATGCTCGGACATCTCCGCCTCCCTGCATGCAAGGGCTAAACTCTTGCCCTGTGCTGTCTGCACTTCAATCTGGCGCAGCTTGAGCACAACCTGCTCCGCGTTTGTCTTCTGACCTCGCCGCATGTCCGACTCCTTAGGTCCTGGCCGATCCTCTTAGCTCGACTTTGGCCATTTGCGGCGCGTGGAGTGGGCGGAGGTGACGAAGCGGGCGTGAGGGATAGGCTGGTGGCGTCCCCGCCAAGAGACACCGCCATGCTGCCCCTGCCCACCCGCTTTGCCGGGATCATCCTGGCGTTCGCGCCGCTGTTCGTCCACCGCTCCTGGCGCCATGCTCAGCTGTTGCTGATCGGCGCGATCCTGACGCCGGGGCGGCGCACGGTGACGAGCGTCCTGCGCATCATCGGCCGCGCGCAGGAGCGGCGGTTCGTGAACGTCCACCGTATCCTCAACCGAGCGGCGTGGTGCCCGCGCTCCGGCAGCCGTATCCTGCTCGGGCTCCTCGTCGATGCGTTCGCGCAACGCGGCCCCGTGGTCCTGGGACTGGACGATACGATCGAGCGCCGCCGCGGCAAGCGGATCGCGGCCAAGGGCATCTACCGTGATCCAGTTCGCTCCTCCGACAGCCATTTCGTCAAGGCGAGCGGGCTGCGCTGGATGAGCCTCATGGTGCTCGCCCCGATCCCCTGGGCGGGGCGCGTCTGGGCGCTGCCGTTCCTAACCGCGTTGGTGCCGTCAGAGCGCGCCTGTCGCGAACGGGGCCGTCGGCACAAGCCTCTGCTCGACGTCGGACGCCAACTCGCTCTCCAGGCTCGCCGCTGGCTGCGCGCACGCGACCTCGTTGTGGTGGGCGACAGCGGCTTCTCGGCCTTGCTGTTCCTCGACGCGATGCGCCGCGCTCGCATCACGGCGATCACCCGCCTGCGGCTGGATGCTGCTCTCTACGAGCCGGCCCCACCTCGGCCGCCCGGCACGATTGGACGCCCGCGGACCAAAGGCGCGCGGCTGCCGACGCTCGCCGCGATCCTCGCGGCCAAGGACACGCGCTGGCACGCGGTCGTGGTGCCCGGCTGGTACGGGGCGGGCGAGCGCACCCTTGAGATCGCCTCCGGGACCGCCGTGTGGCGGCACGGCGGTCTGCCGGTCGTGCCGATCCGATGGGTGCTGGTGCGCGATCCCGAGAGCCGCTTTGCACCGCAGGCCCTGCTCTGCACCGAACCGGTGCGCGAGCCCGCGCAGATCGTGGGGTGGTTCGTGCGGCGCTGGACCGTTGAGGTCACCTTCCAGGAAGCGCGCGCCCATCTCGGTGTCGAGACGCAGCGGCAGTGGTCGGACAAGGCCATCGCCCGCACCACGCCCTGCCTGCTCGCCCTGTTCTCGATCGTCACGCTGCTGGCTGCACGGCTCCCAGTCCGCCAACGGCAACGGATCGCGGCCGCCGCGTGGTACCCCAAACCGCGCCCGACCTTCGCCGATGCTCTGGCCGCCGTGCGCTATGCGATCTGGCGCGAGCGGACTTTGGCAACATCACCGCGCCGACGCGCCCGAACAAAACCCGGCTTCCGTTTGCCAGCGCCCTGGGCCTATGCCCTCTGCCACGCCGCATGAGTGGCCAAAGTCGAGCTTAGAGCGCCTAACAGAACCGCCTGATTTGGTTGAGGGTGATGAGACTGGCGGCGAGGTTGGTGAAGGCCTTGTAGATGTCGGCGCGACGCTCGTAGCGTACGGGCAGGCATCGGAAACGGTTGAACCAGGCATGGGTGCGCTCGACTACCCAACGGTGACGCCCAAGCTTCTCGCTGCTGTCGATCCCGCGCCGAGCGATGCGAGGGACGATCCCACGGGCGCGGCACTCCTGGCGACGGGCAGGGGCGTCGTAGGCCTTGTCGGCATGAAGCTTGTGGGGACGGCGGCGTGGGCGACCGCGCCGGCCGCTGCCCACGGGCGGGATCGCATCGAGGGTCGGGGCCATCATCACGCTGTCGTGGCGGCTGGCCCCCGTGAAGGTCAGGCCGAGGGGCGTGCCGCGGGCATCGACGACGAGGTGGCGCTTGGTGCCCGGTTTGCCGCGATCCGTCGGGTTCGGGCCTGTGGCAGAGCCCCTTTTTTCGCCGGGACAGACGCGCTGTCCAGGCTGGCCCGGCTCCAGTCGAGCTGGCCGACTTCGTAAAGTCGCCCCAGCAGCACCTGATGCAGGCGGATCCAGACGCCCGCCGCCTGCCAGTCCCGCAGGCGGCGCCAGCACGTCATGCCCGAGCCACAGCCCATCTCGGCCGGCAGCATCTCCCAGGGCAATCCAGAGCGCAGCACGAACAGGATGCCTGTCAGGGCCGCCCGGTTCTTGATAGGCCGTCGACCGCCTTTCGGACGGGGTCGGGGAGGCGGAAGCAGCGGGGCGATCTCGTCCCAGAGATCGTCGGGAAGAAGTGCGCGGGCCATGAAACACCAACGCACATCAACGCTCAGGGTGCCGTTCTGTTAGGCGCTCTAAGCTCGACTTTGGCCATTTGCGGCGCGTGGAGTGGGCGGAGGTGACGAAGCGGGCGTGAGGGATAGGCTGGTGGCGTCCCCGCCAAGAGACACCGCCATGCTGCCCCTGCCCACCCGCTTTGCCGGGATCATCCTGGCGTTCGCGCCGCTGTTCGTCCACCGCTCCTGGCGCCATGCTCAGCTGTTGCTGATCGGCGCGATCCTGACGCCGGGGCGGCGCACGGTGACGAGCGTCCTGCGCATCATCGGCCGCGCGCAGGAGCGGCGGTTCGTGAACGTCCACCGTATCCTCAACCGAGCGGCGTGGTGCCCGCGCTCCGGCAGCCGTATCCTGCTCGGGCTCCTCGTCGATGCGTTCGCGCAACGCGGCCCCGTGGTCCTGGGACTGGACGATACGATCGAGCGCCGCCGCGGCAAGCGGATCGCGGCCAAGGGCATCTACCGTGATCCAGTTCGCTCCTCCGACAGCCATTTCGTCAAGGCGAGCGGGCTGCGCTGGATGAGCCTCATGGTGCTCGCCCCGATCCCCTGGGCGGGGCGCGTCTGGGCGCTGCCGTTCCTAACCGCGTTGGTGCCGTCAGAGCGCGCCTGTCGCGAACGGGGCCGTCGGCACAAGCCTCTGCTCGACGTCGGACGCCAACTCGCTCTCCAGGCTCGCCGCTGGCTGCGCGCACGCGACCTCGTTGTGGTGGGCGACAGCGGCTTCTCGGCCTTGCTGTTCCTCGACGCGATGCGCCGCGCTCGCATCACGGCGATCACCCGCCTGCGGCTGGATGCTGCTCTCTACGAGCCGGCCCCACCTCGGCCGCCCGGCACGATTGGACGCCCGCGGACCAAAGGCGCGCGGCTGCCGACGCTCGCCGCGATCCTCGCGGCCAAGGACACGCGCTGGCACGCGGTCGTGGTGCCCGGCTGGTACGGGGCGGGCGAGCGCACCCTTGAGATCGCCTCCGGGACCGCCGTGTGGCGGCACGGCGGTCTGCCGGTCGTGCCGATCCGATGGGTGCTGGTGCGCGATCCCGAGAGCCGCTTTGCACCGCAGGCCCTGCTCTGCACCGAACCGGTGCGCGAGCCCGCGCAGATCGTGGGGTGGTTCGTGCGGCGCTGGACCGTTGAGGTCACCTTCCAGGAAGCGCGCGCCCATCTCGGTGTCGAGACGCAGCGGCAGTGGTCGGACAAGGCCATCGCCCGCACCACGCCCTGCCTGCTCGCCCTGTTCTCGATCGTCACGCTGCTGGCTGCACGGCTCCCAGTCCGCCAACGGCAACGGATCGCGGCCGCCGCGTGGTACCCCAAACCGCGCCCGACCTTCGCCGATGCTCTGGCCGCCGTGCGCTATGCGATCTGGCGCGAGCGGACTTTGGCAACATCACCGCGCCGACGCGCCCGAACAAAACCCGGCTTCCGTTTGCCAGCGCCCTGGGCCTATGCCCTCTGCCACGCCGCATGAGTGGCCAAAGTCGAGCTAAGTCAACGGTAAGGGCTCGGCGAGGCGCAGGCGAGATAAGGAGGCAACACGTCGCCTTCGCAGGCAGCAAGTGGTGCTCCAATCTGTTGCCCCTCGGCAAACCCGTCGATCAAATCGGGATGCTTGGATACTCGCCCCATGACTGACCTAACGACCGGCGACCTCATCAAGGCTAAGACGATCGCCTCCGACGAGGTGAACGCTGCGGTGGAGGCGTTCCTGAAGGGTGGCGCGGTGGGCCTGTTTGGGTTCGCGAGCGGCCACACGCTGGACCTTGCTGCCACGGTGAAAGCCAGCCGCCATGCCAGTGCCACTCTGTCCGAACCCACGGCGAAGGATGGCGCTCGGCGATTGGCCGTGCGGACCGCGATCCTGCTGGGCCGACCGACGGCACCGTGATCGATGATCCGTTCCACGAAGCAGTTGAAGCCCTCCGCGCGATCGGCATCGAGATCTGTTAGGCTGAACGGCTCGCCCCCGCCGCGATCTGCTTATGCGGTGGGGGGGCCCGGATCTCACGAGCGCGGCCGATACGCAACTTGGCCGGGATGCAGGATGCGGGCGCACGGTTGGAAGCATGGTACCGCGACGGATGCCGCGGTACGCCGGAACGGAGCCCACTAAGAGGCCTCAGGCCTTCTTCCGGCCGCGGGCTTTCGGGGCTGCCTCGGGGGCTTCCACTGCATTGGGAGCTGCCTTGCGCCGTTGCTGCCCGAGGCCAATGGATCGGGCCAGTTCGGAGCGCTGTGCAGAGTAGGTGGCCGAGATCGTAGGGTAGTCCGACGGCAAGCCGTAGCGTTTCCGGTACTCGTGCATCGTCAGACCGTTCCCGGTCAGGTGCCGTTTCAGCGTCTTGTAGGGCTTGCCGTCGATGAAGGAGATCAGCGCATCCGGCGTGACCGACTTCTTGATCTGAGCCGGCGTCGGCTTCTCAAGGGTATCGGACTCCGCGGGTGCCGCGTTGCCAAGCCCGGACAAGGCAGCGTGCACGCTGGCAAGGACTTTAGGTAGTTCGGACACGGGTACGTTGTTGTTCGACACATACGCCGCCACGAGGTCGGCAGCGAGTTCGACGAAATTGTTGGGCTGAGCTTCGGCTTGATCGTTCAAGGTCGTCTTCTCCACGGGCGGAGGCCCACCGCTCTACCTGTCGCGGATGATCGTCAAGCCTTTTCCAAGCGTAATGCGCTGTCGAATGCTTGAGCCGTTGGTCGTACGACGTGGCCGTCGCGAATGGGGTGGACGCTTTTGATTGAGCGACTCGCCAGGCGGTCGCTTGGCAGCCCGCATTGGCAGGAGATGCGCGAGGCGGCGATCGACTTCCTCGACCGGTTCGGTGAGGACGCCATCGCCCTCGACTGGACGGCCACCAACCTGTTCGGCGTGCACCCGACCGTCGGCGTGGTCCGCGTCGACTACTGCGGCAGATTAACCTAGGCTATTATGGCGCAATTCGGATGCCGGCTATCTGTACTGACTGTCAACTACAAGTTAAGATTGTAGTTTTCTTTGGAACGCTTTTCAATTCCTAGCTATTAAAGGCGAAATTTGCTCTGGGTCCTCTTGAAGGGAGCGGAGGGCGACGATGCGGATCGCAAGAGATACCTGCCGTTCGTGTGGTATTAATATACTAATTTACTTCGGAACGGATTGCGCGATTACCCAAGTCAAACTGCAGGACCGCCAGCAGCATTGCAACTGCATGGCAGATGAGCACTGCCCAATGGTAACTTTTTCTATGGTAGCGCATAATTGTGAGCCTATGCCAGCGAAAGGTCGCCGCTACATACAGAAGAGTAAGACAGTATGCTCGAAGCAAAAAATATCGGAAAATAACCCAGATTGCTAATTGTAATCCACGTCGACTACTGGGGCGGCCTGATGATCAACGCCCGCCGCGTCGAGACGATCGGCGACACTTGGATCCGGTACGGGAACCAGACCTTCCGGCGGGACCGACCTGGGCGTCCCGTTGGCGTGCCAATGTGGCAGGCCGTGCGATAGGCAGCAGGCCCGTCCCCCGATCTGATCACGGAGGACGGGTTCTTCGCATGTGTCACCAGCGAACCGGTTCTGAGTCCGGCTTGGGGGCAAGCTGCCCGCGATCGGTTAATCAGCCGTCAACGGTGTGAGGCTTCGAAAGCCCTCGCCGGGCCCCGCTATTCCGTCGCAGTCAGCCCGCCCTTCGCCTGCATCCGGGCTCGCACTCTTCGTGCCATCGCCCTGATCCGCTCCATGCTGGCCTGCCGGTCATAGCCATCTGCGACCAGCCCCTCGACCAAGCGTCGGGAGAACTCTACGGCGGCCTTGTGATCGAGCACGAGCACGTCGAGGTAGACCCCCATCAGTACGGCCGCTACGTCGTCGCGCTCAGGCGTCTTGGCCTCGGCCAGCTTCGCTCGGTAATCGGCTTGGTAGTCCCGCTGCTTCCGCTTCCGGCGCCGGTATCGCGCCAGGTCCTGCTGATCGTGCCAGTCCATCGCACAGCGCTCCTCTGCTGCCTGTGCTGATGGATCATCGCCAGAACGATGAAAGTCGGGAGCAGAGAACGCGCCACTACGTACTCCGACCTCAGGATGGGCGCGGCCCCTCGCCATACTCCTAGTCGGCTCCCGAAAACCCGGTGAGCGCACCCGGTTTCGGTCTTGGTATCTTATAGGGGGTGATCGGGTGAGATCGCGGGGTGAGCAAAGGCAGTGAGGTCGATGTCGGACATGGCTCCACCGTCATGTCGCCGATCACTTGAACATGGCAACGATCTCATCTTGGACCAGGCGTTGCCAATGATGGCGGACAGTCTCGGCTACGGCCATCCCTACACCCTGCCGGAGATTGAGCAGGCGCACGAACTGGTTGCCCGCATCGTCGTCCAACACGGCACGGTCTACCTGCTGCTGCTGGATCGGATGGAGCGTGAGGTCGCCCATGCGAAGCGCCAGGTTGATGGCTTGGCCCGCGCTCTGGGAGTTCTGGACGGGTACGCGAACAGCAGGCGCGGCGAGGCCGCGTCGTCACGAGGAAGCTCCCACCAGCGCCGGCCGTCCGGTTCCGGGTCGATCCGGCCTATGTCCCGGCCGACAAGGCCGCACGCCGTATGGGGCGGACCCCAGATCAGTTCGGGGAGTACCGGCGACGCCTCTACGCCCGCGGTTTCCCCGTGCCCGACGAGACAACCGGCCTGTACGACATCGAGGCGATTGACCGGTGGCGGAAGCGGCAGAGGCCCGACCTCTATCCCGAGGTGCAGCCCGGCCTACCCGCTGTTGAGCCTGCCCCTCGTATAGATTGGGGGGAGCGGTTCGTGGAGGCTCGGAAGGCCGAGGGCATGGGGGAGCGGTTCGCCAAAGCCGAACGGACACGGCGTGCAAAAGTCTCAGCCAGGGATGGCGGACGCCCTTAGTGAGGTTCGCGCTCCTGTATAGGCCCATCGGGCGGAACGCGAGTATCCAGGGTGTCCAGCCACTGGTCGAACGAAGGGGCGTCAGTGAGGGTCCCCCGGATCTTGGTCCGTCCGAAAGGTGAGCTTCCGGGTCTCATTCGGCGGCCTGCAGGGCCGCCGCCAAGGCAAATTCCTGGGGCGTTCGCCACCCCAGGGCGGTGTGAGGTCGGCTCTCGTTGTACTGCCGCCGCCACGTCTCGATCTTGCTCCTGGCGTCGGCCAACGACAAGAACCAGTTCGCGTTCAGGCACTCGTCGCGCAGGCGGCCGTTGAACGACTCGACCAGGGCATTGTCGGTCGGCTTGCCAGGGCGCGAGAAGTCCAACGTGACACCGTTCTCGTAGGCCCAGCGGTCGAGTGCTTTCGAGACGAACTCAGGCCCGTTATCGACCTGAATCGCGCTCGGTGCTCCGCGCAGCAGTGCCAAGCGTCCGACGACAGCCACGACCTGCTCGCCTTTGATGCCTTGGTCGACCTCGATCGCCAGAGCCTCGCGCGTGAATGCATCGACGACCGTCAGGGCCCTCAGCCGGCGGCCGTCGAACAACGCGTCGGAGACGAAGTCCATCGACCACCGCTCGTTCGGCCGGAGCGCGGCAGGCTGACGCTCCCGGTGTGCCCCGCTGACGTGCCGGCGCGGCCGCTTGAGCCGCAGGCTCAGCCCCTCGTCCCGGTAGAGACGGTGAACCCTCTTATGGTTCACTCGCCAACCTTCCCGGCGCAGCAGGATGTAGATCCGGTAGTAGCCGTAGCGCACCCGGCTCTTGGCCAGATCGCAGATGCGCATCCGCAGCGGTGCCTGATCGGGTTTGGTCGAGCGGTAGCGGATGCTCGACCGGCCGACGCCGAGCGCGACGCAGCTGCGCCGCTCACTCACCCCGTGCGCCTCTTGAACCTGGTGCACGAGGTCGCGTCGCCGAGCAGGCGTCAGAGCTTTTTTGCAAGCACGTCCTGCAGGATGTGCTTGTCGAGGCTCAGATCGGCCACGAGCTGCTTGAGCTTGCGGTTCTCCTCCTCAAGCTGCTTCAGCCGCCGCAGTTCGCCCGTGCCCAAACCGCCATAAAGCTTCTTCCAGCGGTAGAATGTCTGCTCGGAGATGCCCATCCGGCGCAGTACCTCCGCGACCGGCGTCCCAGTCTCGGCCTGCTTCAGCGCAAAGGCGATCTGCTCTTCGGTGAACCTACTCTTCTTCACGGCTCCGCTCCTCCCGTCAGGGTCTCACAAAACCGGAAAACTCGCACTCAAGCCGGACCAAAGCGATGGGGGGACGTCATCAGGCTCTCCCTTTCGGCGGTCTATCCATTGGTCGAGGTCGCGGCGGACCGTGCCCAGTAACTAACGCTATCGCTGGTACGGATCAGTGCCCTGTACAGCTTCGGCGATGCGTGCCACACCCTTGACGTGCTTAGGGCCTAGGGGTTCACGACAACTTCGCCCTCGTCGTCGTAGCCCTCATCCTCGCGCCGGAGGTGTAGGGACCCGATCGGCGCAAGGGTATCAAGGAGCACTGCGCCTCCTGGTCCAAGGCTAGCCTGCGCAGCGAACCTCTCCGCGATTTCGCTCCGCGTTGACCATGAGAAGCCGTAAAGGTGACGGCGATGCTCGGTGTCCGACGTTCCGCGGAACAGGCGTAGAGGCTCGGCCAGTGGGATGGGCGGCATCAGGACACGGAGCGCTCGCGCCATCGTGGGCCTGCGGCCTACCTTCACGGGTATGTGCTTCGATTTGATCCATATATCGACGAACGCAGCGCGGATCTCGGGACTAACCGCAGACAGGCGTGCGACCCGCCCCATGGCAAGGCGCCATCCGTCAATTGTCCGGTCGTTCAGGAAGTCGGCCGCTCGCAGCATCGCATCCACGTCGCCGGTTCGGCATGACGCAGCGAATGCGCTAGCGCCTTGAAGATCGGCCGCCCGTTCTGCCGCGAGGGCTGTCCGAACCTGGCTCTCGATGACGGCGGGGTCCGTCGCGTCGTCGGAGATGATCACGGCGCCTTCCGCCCCCGGAACCGGATGTCGGTCAGCGCTCATCCCCTCTCACTCGTGGCATGGTCCCGCAATGCCACGCGACCTGCCTCCGTGATCTCCCACTCCCGTGATCCGTCTGCCCAACCGGCTCCGGTCGGCTCAACAAGACCCACCTTCATCAGCCCGGGGATTTCCTGGTCCCCCTTGGCATATCGACGTGGTCCGCCAGCCAGTAGCGTCAGCCGGTAATGCTGGCTGGGCCGCAGCTTACCTTTCATCTTATCGAGCCCTCACGGCGCCTTCTGCTCCCGGAACTGGATGCCGACCCCTCCCCCGTTCTCGGGCTAACGGTTTCGCCCCCCTCGCGGCGAACGCGGAACGTTGTTGCTCTGTCTCCATTCCGCCAGCGCCTCGGCAACGGTTTTCATTCCAGACGTGGGTGTCTTCAGAGCATCAATCCACACGTCTAAATCCTGACGGTCAAACCGCTCCAGGCGCTTGTCGCAAAAATCAATCGGGGCCACCGAACACCGCGCTGTGGAAGCTGCCGCTGACAGGCCGCAGTACGATGCCGCCTGCGCCCTGGTAAGGAGGCGAACAGCCGGGAGAGGCATACCATGCTATCTCGATCAAGCGTTACTGCACGGCCGCCGGGCTCGATGCCTCGACGTTCGGGGCGCACAGCCTGCGGGCCGGCTACATCACGTCTGCGGCAGAGCGCGGTGCGGACCTCGCCCGCATCATGGATCAGTCGGGCCACCGCGATCCACGCACGGTGGTCGGCTACATCCGCCGGGCGAACGCCTTCAAGGGGCACTCGGGGAGTGGGTTTTTGTAATGTGTGGGCTGGGGGATCAAGATGGGCTATTTTGGCTCAACGATGCGCAATGGGATATAATTTCTGCTTACCTTCCTGATGACAAGCAACCAAGATCGAACGATCGCCATGCACTATCAGGCATTATCTACGTTTCTATGAATGGGCGTAGATGGACAGATTGTCCGAAAGCGTACGGCTCACACAGCACTGTATATCAACGTTTTCGTCGCTGGCGTCATCGGCCATTTTGGACTCAGATGCTCCTAGCAATGGCAGAAGCGGGTTGGCACGAGGAGGCTCGTGCCATGGATCCTTTAGCAATGACTTTGGTTCGACCGACACGTGGGCGCAAGCCGGATCGGGCATGGCGTCAATCAAGAATACGTCGATTGGCCGACCGAACCAAAGACACGATTTGTGAGACAGATTAGTGAGCGTCCATCGGCAGAAGACGCTCAACGACCTCACCACTTGTAAGCGAGACTAGCGACGACACGACGGGCGTCGCCGTAGAAGCATGATAGAGACGACTGGCATGAAGAGACAAAGCGTCGGTCAGCGATGTTGGTCGCGTTGACAGTCAGACGCCACCGGTCCCAGTTGTAGTGCACCTGCGCGTCGAACAGCACGTATTCTGGCACCCGCAACGTGTTGAGCGTGTCGGCATAGGATCGGCCAATGTAACGCACACCGCCACCGAAGCCAAAGCCGCGCCACTCGCCGACGGGGATCGTGTAATCAAGAAACAACGATGCGAAGTTCTCAGGCACGTTGACCGGAACCTTGCCAATAGTGGCCGGGTCAGCGCTCCTCTCCGTGGTCAGGCCGTAGATGGTGTAGGCCGCGACCGCGTTCAGGCCTTCGGCGAGGTTCAAGGTGAACTGCGCCTCGAAGCCCGTGGAGCGGACTTGTCCGATCTGGGACGAGAAGAAGGTGTTCGGAACGGGTGTCTGAACGTTCTGGCGATGGATGTCGAAGCCGGCGAGCGTCAGGAAGTAGCCCGCGCCTATTGGCTCGAACTTGACGCCGCCCTCGATCTGATCGCCCGTCTCTGGCTTAAACGCTTGGTTGTTGGCGTCCGTCCCAAGTAGCGGCTGGAACGAGGTCGAGTAGCTGATGTATGGTGCCAGCCCGAAATCGTAATTATAAATTAACGCTGCGCGATAGGTGAAGGCATTGTCGCTGCGACCGTTGCTGCTGGCCCCGGCGGCAAGCTTGTCGACCACGCGGTTGTCCGCGAAGTCCTGGCGGCCGCCGAGGACGAGCGTCAGACGATCGGTGAGCTTGATCTGGTCCTGAAAATACAAGCCGAGCTGCGTGAAGGAGTCCGCGTTGACGAGGTAGGGCGAGGGACGGCCCGTCGCTGGTCCATAGCTCGGATTGATGATGCTAATATCGGGCACAGCATAAAAGTTGCCGAAATTAGTACCCTGGTTGTCGTGCAACTGAAAATTCTTGTAGTCGAGCCCGAAGAGAAGATCGTGACGAAACAGGCCATCGGAAAAGCGTGCTTCAGCTTGGTTGTCGATCTGAAAGATCCCAATCTTGCTCGATGTCAGGAACTGATAGCGGGCAAGCCGGGTCTGGGCGGCATCACTGTAGCCGAGCTGTCCAATGTCCGAGTTCTGGAAACTTTCGCTGAACGAGTAGCGCAAGTTCTGCCGGATGGTCCAGGTCTCGTCGAAGGCGTGCTCGAACTCGTAGCCAGCTGAGGCCTGTTGACGGCGGAATGTATTGAAGTTGGCATCACCCAGGTTAAGCGAACGCGGGATGTAAAGGCCCGAGAGGTTCCGGCGCACGGTGCCGGAGTAGGGCAGGAAGTTTGAGGTCACGGCCGTGTTGTCGTACTGGTAGCTCGTCAGCACGGTCAGCTTGGTCGCTCCATCCGGCTTGTAGGTTAAGGCCGGCGCGATGTAGCCGCGATCCTCCGGCGCACCGTCGACCTGGGTCCCCCCGGTGCGACCGAAACCAGTCAGCCGGTAGAACCAGTGTCCCGACTCGTCGGCCGGACCGCCGACATCGAAGGCGGCGTACTTCTGATCGAATGAGCCGCCGCCGACCTCGACGTAGCCGAATGGATCCAGCGTCGGGCGCTTGGTGATCTGGTTGATGATACCACCCGGCGATCCCGCACCGAACAGAACAGCCGCGGGTCCACGCAAGATCTCGATGCGCTCCAGGCCGAAGGTTTCGACTTTGAAGGTACCGAACCCGTAGTTCAGGAGTTGCAGCCCGTCGCGATAGATGCCGTAATCGCTCGCGACGAAACCGCGGATTGTGAAATAGTCCACACGGGAGTCGGCTCCAAAGGTGCCTGAATAGACACCGGCAACGTACTGCGTCGCCTGGGTTAGGGTTTGGGCCTTCTGTGCATCGATCTGCTCGCGGCCGACGACGGTGATGGATTGCGGCGTCTCGATCAGCGGCGTGTTGGTCTTCGTCGCAGTGGCCGAGCGAGTCGCAACGTAGCCGTCCACCGGACCCGTCGGACTTTCGATCCGGCGTACGGCAGCGCCTGGCGTCACGGACGCGGCCGGACCGCCCTGACCTTCGACAGTCAGCGTCTCAAGCTGCACGCTTGCCTCGGCCGGAGGATTGGTGATGCCACGGCGCGGTGACGTCGCCTCCTGTGCGAGCGCAGCAATGCTCAGGCTTGCAAGCGACACACCGGCAAGAGCCACACGAGCTACCGCGCCACGCTGCTTGTGGAAGATGTTTGGCCGAAAATCACACATGATACCGCCCCAAAGACATACGCCAGCGCCGGCCTGCCAAGCCAACAGGTCGTAGTTTATAACAATCCTAAACTGCTGATTTAACTAGCGTTTCTGGCCTCTGGCTACGGACAAGCCAGGCGAGAGACAAGGGGGGATCAAACAGGCATACGGTCGGTGTGACGGTTCTGCAACGCAGGGTCACTGCCTCAATTGGCAGATCAAGGTCGCGACACCATCAAGGATTGCTGTTAATAACACTCAGGCCATCCACAGTTTAGTCCAATTCTAAAGTAATTTCGGAGCGTTTTATGGGCTTTTTGCTTTGAGCGTACTTCGGCACTCCGTACGACGGCGTTCTAGCTCGAATGCGCCCGACGAAGGCCCCTCCGCTTCGGTGCGGGCCACCTCGCGGGCAAACAAACCTGGATCGCCGTCTCGGCGATCCCGCGCCCCATCATAGGCGATCGTCACCGATGCATACGGTTCGAACGCTGGCTTGGGTACGACCCCTCGTCCCGTTCTTCTGCCTCTACATCACGTTCGGCACGACGCTCGGCTTCCTGTCGAGCGGCGCACCCCTAATCCTTCGGGCACGGGGGATCGAATTGGTCCAGATCGGCCTGCTGCAGCTGATCAACCTGCCCGTCGGTCTGACCTTCCTTTGGGCAGTCGCCGTCGACAGGATCCGGCTTCCCCGTCTTCCGCACCGCGTCGGCTGGATCGCCGTAATGCAGGCCGCGACCATCGCGCTACTCGCTGTGCTGAGCCTAGGTGAGACGTGGCCGCTTCTCGTGCTGCTCGGGGTCGCGGTGGCGACCTGCTTCTGCGTAGCGACCATGGACGTCGCTTTGGAGGCGCTCGTGGTCGAGACTGTGCCTGACGACCGGCGCCCCTACGCGGCCTCGGCCAAACTCTGCGGCGCCTCGCTCGGCGGCGCCGCCGGCGCCGGCCTGCTCATCGCATGCTACGAGGCCATCGGCTGGCAGAATGCGGTTCTCGCCGTCGCCGGCCTCAACACCCTTTGCCTGCTACCAATGTTGCGCTACCCCGAGGCGCGCCTCCGGCGGCCGGACGCCGCGGCGCGGCACGAGAACGGGTCCCTTCGCCGCCTCCGCATCCTAGCGCCGCAGGTGCTGGTGCTGGGCCTGTACTTCGCGGCGATGTTCGCGGTGTCAGGCGTCAACAACCTCGTGCTGCTCGATCTCGGGGTGCCGCTCTCCGAGGTGGGGTTCGTGACCGGCAGTGTCGCGCCGATCATCAACTTCGTCATGGCGGCGTTCTCGGGCACCCTGGTCCGGCGGGTTGGGACGATCCGCCTGATCACCATTTCGGCCGTCGGCGTGATCGCCTGCGGCAGCGCGATGCTGGCGGCGAGCGCCGCTGGCTTATCCAGCCTCGCCATCGCGGCGACGATCCTCGGCTTCGTCTGCGGCGGCGGCCTCGGCGTGCCGGTATTCAACACGATCTATCGCTGGGCACAGGGGCCCCGCCCCGCGACCGACTACGCGCTGCTGTTCGGGGCCGCGTTCTTCGCCGCGATGCCGCTGCGCGTAGCGGCTCCGGCGCTAGCCGGCCTCGTCGGCTGGGCAGCCTATTTCGCCCTCGCGATCCCGTTCTACGCCGTCGCGGTCCTGTGCCTGCGGGCGGCGATCGGCCGGACTCTGGACGGCGATCGCGCCATGGGGCTCGCATGATCGAGGCGGTGATCGCGCAGGTGCCGGCCTCGCTCGCGACTTTCGGCGGCCGGATCGCCGCGGGGCCAAGCCGTCCCGGCGCCCGGTCGCTCTCGACCCTGCGCGCCCGGGCGGCTTTCGACGCCGTGATCAACGCGTTCGGCGAACCGTTTGGACCGGTGGACCGGCGCGCGGTGGTCTCGCTCTGGACCCAGTCCTACCTCGCTGCCCTGATCATCCCGTACTTCACCGCCCTGAGCCGCCTCGGGCAGGCGCTCCCGATCGCCTTCGATCGGACCGGGTTCGAATGTGACGAGACCGGGACCGTTTCGCGCTTCCTGCTCTTCGATGCCGATCGCCCGCCGGCGGGGTCCGAGGCCGCGCTGGTGCCGCTCGTCGATGGGCACCTGCGGCCGTTCTTCGACCTCTGCCATGCCCATTCGGGTTTGTCGCGCCGCGTGCTTTGGGGCAATGCGGGCGTCGCCGCCGACGTCACCCTACACGCATTGAACCTCGATGCGGGACTCGCCGCGCCGATCGCGGCCCAGGCTCAGGCATGCCTCAGCCGTTGCGATGCGGACGCCTTCGACCGCTGCCCGTTGGCGCAGGCCTTCGCCGCAGGGGAGCGCCGCCGCCGCGTGTGCTGTATGCGCTACCGGCTGCCCGGCGTTGCCTCCTGCGGCGGCGCGTGCCCGATCGATCACTCGAAAGCCCCATGCTGAAGGCCTTTCTCGCCTATTACCGCCCTCATCGGACCCTGTTCCTGATCGACTTCGGCTGCGCCGTCCTCTCGGGCCTGCTGGAGCTTGGCTTCCCGATGGCGGTGAAGGGCTTCGTCGACGAGCTGCTGCCGCGCCAGGACTGGACGCTGATCCTCGTCGCGGCGGCGGCGCTGGCGGCGATCTACGTCGCGAATGCCGGCCTGATGGTGGTGGTAACCTACTGGGGCCACGTGCTCGGCATCAACATCGAGACCGAGATGCGGGCGCGCGCCTTCGATCATCTCCAGGAGCTCTCGTTCCGCTTTTACGACAACCAGAAGACCGGCCACCTCGTCGCCCGGGTGACCAAGGACCTGGAGGAGATCGGCGAGGTCGCCCATCACGGGCCGGAAGACCTGTTCATCGCTGTCATGACGCTGGTCGGCGCCTTCGCCCTCATGATCCTCGTGCATCTACCACTTGCCCTGCTCACCGCGGGCATCGTGCCGGTGATCGCCTTCGTTAGCCTACGCTACGGCGGCCGAATGACCCGGAACTGGCAGGCCCAGTACGGTCGGGTCGGCGCCTTCAATGCACGCATCGAGGAGAATGTCGGCGGCATCCGCGTGGTGAAGGCCTTCGCCAACGAGCCGCACGAGAAGCGCCTGTTCGCGAGCGACAACCGGAAGTACCGCGAAACCAAGCTCGAAGCCTATCGGATCATGGCCGCCAGCCTGTCGATCAACTACCTCGGCATGCGGCTGGTGCAGATCGTGGTGCTGCTCGGCGGCGCAGCCTTCGTAGTGCGGGGCGAACTCTCACCCGGAGGGTTTGTCGGCTTCCTGTTGCTCGTTGGGGTGTTCTACCGGCCGCTGGAGAAGATCGGCGCGGTTGTAGAGACCTATCCCAAGGGCATCGCCGGCTTCCGCCGCTACTCCGAGCTAATGGCCACGGCGCCGGACATCGTCGACCGGCCCGGTGCGGTGGCGGTCTCGACCCTGTGCGGCAACATCCGCTTCGAGGGCGTGCGCTTCGGCTACACGGCGGATCGCCCAGTCCTATCGAACCTCGACCTTGCGATCGACGCTGGCGAGACCGTAGCCTTCGTCGGCCCGTCGGGGGCCGGCAAGACCACCCTCTGCTCGCTCGTCCCGCGCTTCTACGAGGTTGAGGCGGGCCGCATCACGATCGACGGCCTCGACATCCGCGACGTGACGCTGGCCTCGCTGCGGCGGCAGATCGGCATCGTTCAGCAGGATGTGTTCCTATTCGCTGGCACGATCCGCGACAACATCGCCTACGGTCGGCTCGACGCGGGTGAGGCCGAGATCGTAGAGGCCGCGCGCCGGGCCAAGCTCGACGCGCTGATCGACGGCCTGTCGGACGGCCTCGACACAGTGATCGGCGAACGCGGGGTGAAGCTCTCGGGTGGCCAGAAGCAGCGCCTCGCCATCGCCCGCGTCTTCCTCAAGAACCCGCCGATCCTGATCTTGGACGAGGCTACCTCCGCACTCGACAGCGAGACCGAACGAGCGATCCAGGACTCGCTGACCGAACTAGCAAAGGGCCGAACGACGCTCGTCATCGCCCATCGCCTCGCTACGATCCGCAATGCCGATCGCATCGTAGTGGTGGGCCCGGGCGGCATCGTCGAGCAGGGGCGCCACGATGCGTTGCTAGCTGCTGGGGGTACTTATCACCGCCTCTACGAGGCACAGTTCGCCCATCGCTTCGAGGATGGAGGCGCATCGGTCGCCGCTGAGTGATCGAACCCTCCAGCAGTCCATATCAACACGCCGCGACATGCCGCGCCTCCCACTCGTCCGCCGTCAGCTCGGGACTGGTGACGCACAGGACGCCGTTCGTGATGATGCCGAGGCTGTCGGCGATCCACGCCTGCCAGTCCTCGACGTAGATGTCGGGTCCGACGCCTGGGGGGCGATCGGTTAGGATCAGGGTCGGGGCGCCTTCGCCAGCCTGTCTTCAGTTCATGCGGCCGGCCGCGCGCTCCTCGGCGACATAGCCGATATACCAGTCGAGTTGGTCCGCAAGCTGGTGGTCTTCGAGGCTGGGTGAAGCCCGGAACGCCTCTGCGGCGGCATTGACCGATGGGTAGCCCTCACAGACCACAACAAGGCTTTGATTGATGTCGTCGTTCAACTCATCCTCGGACATGCGGTCGAAGCGATTGACGCTCTGCTGCTTCTCGATCTTGCGCAGGCGGAGGTCGATGACGCGGGAGGTCATTGCTGCATTCCTTCTTCGAGGCGGGCGAGGCGCTGATGCAGGTCCGTGACCTCGATCGCACGAACATGGGCGTCCACGGCCTTGCCGATGTCGGCGGCTTCGGACGGGGTTAGCTCGCCGGCTGCGATGGCTTGCAGGAGGGCGTGTGTGGCCTTTGGCAGGTCGGCCGTGGTGTCGATCGCCGGCAGATCGAAGATGACATGCCGGTCCTTCCGAACCGGCGCGAGGCGGTCCATGCAGAGCCGCAGCGCCGGGCCGTCACCGTCCAGGGCGAGTTCGATGGCCCTGCGGGTCAGGGCCTCAGCTTCACCTTCCAGCAACGCCTCCATGGCAAGCGTCGTCCGGTGACGAGCACCTTTGGGGCGTCCGGCCGGATTGCCACTCTGGCCTTGCTCGAAGGGTTTTCCGTTGCCTCGCATCGTCAACACTCAGGAGATTGGCTGGCTCAAACTACAGCCCGGTTACAGCCAGGTTGGCACGTCCTCACCTAAATATAGCACCAGCCAAGAGTTTTCGCGATAAGTCCGAAATTGTACTGTGGAGGCCAACAGGGGAGTGCGCGTTTATTTCGATTGACCAGCGCCTGACCTGACCGGTATTTTGGACCGAGCCAATTGAGAGGCTACTGCATGGTGGCGGCCATGGGTAGCCGGAAGGCTAGACCCGGGTAGCTGACGGGCGCGGGCGGCCGATAGCCCAGCGACGAATGCGGTCGAACGCGGTTGTAGGTGGTTTGCCATAGACCGATCACGATCTGCGCCTCCTTCAGCGAGTAGAAGATCTCCTGGCGTAGGCACTCGTCGCGCAGCTTGCCGTTAAAGCTCTCGCAGTAGCCATTCTCCCACGGGGATCCTGGCGCGATGTACTGGATCTGTGAGCCAGCTTTGGCGACCCATTTGCGCAACGCCTTGGAGATCATCTCTGGGCCATTGTCGCAGCGAATGTGCTCCGGGATGCCGTGCAGGCACATCGCGTCGGCCAGCGCCTCGATCACGCCGACGCTGTTGATGCGCCGCGCCACCTTCAGCGCGAGGCAGGCACGGCTGTGCTCGTCAATCAGCGTTAGGATGCGCAGGCTGCGGCCATCGTGCGTCTGGGCTTGCACGAAGTCGAAGCTCCAGACGTGATTGCGATGAAGCGGTCGTAGCCGCACGCAGGAGCCATCGTTCAGCCACAAGCGGCTGCGGGGTCTATGTCGGCTGGGGACCTTCAGCCCCTCGCGACGCCAGATGCGCTGAACCCGGTCTTTGCCTACCTGCCAGCCGGCTGCCTGTAGCAGCGCGGTGACTCGGCGGTAGCCGTAGCGTCCGTACTCGGACGCCAGGGCGATCATGGCCTGGGTCAGTGCATCCTCGTCGGCCAGCACGGTAGGCGCGTAGCGTTGCGTGCCGCGGTGCTGGCCGACGATCCGACAGGCGTAACGTTCCGAGAGGCCGTACTTCTCACGGATGCCGTTCACCGCCTGCCTGCGTCGCTCGGGGGCTACAAGTTTCCCGAGGCGACGTCCGCCAGCACCTGCTTCTCTAAAGAAAGGTCGGCGACGAGCCGGCGCAGACGAGCGTTCTCGCGCTCCAGATCCTTCATCTTCCTGGCTTGATCGACCTGAAGGCCGCCGTACTCCTTGCGCCAGCGGTAGTAACTCTGCTCGGAGATCTCCGCCTCCCTGCATGCAAGGGCCAAACTCTTGCCCTGGGCCGTCTGCACCTCAATCTGACGCAGCTTGAGCACGACCTGCTCCGCGTTCGTCTTCTGGCCTCGCCGCATGTCCAACTCCTTTGGTCCTGGCTGATCCTCTCAATCAGCCCGGTCCAAAGCCAGCCGGTCAGGCCACTCGACGACCGCGCCGCGCACACCGCGCCACGATCCCGCTTCCAGGTCGAGTTGGAGGACCACATGTCTGAGGAGTACGCGGACCAGACCCTTCACGCTTTGATCTCATGGGGCCGCTACGCCGAGGCCTTCGCCTACGACGAGGCGGCCAGGACCTTCAGCCTGGAGGACCCCAAATGAGGACGCGCCGGCACTCGCCCGTGACGCTCATGGTGCTTGGCTTGCTCGCCCTGTCGAGGATGGTGCGGCGCCGCAGCGTCTCGGCTTTCAGCGAGGGCCGGCTCGGACCGGGCCCGACGCGTCTTTTCCTCGCCGTCGCGGATGCGCTCACATCTCGGGCCGCGTGGATCGCGCTTCGAGCGGGAACTGGAGCGCATATGGCTCGGAACGCCTCGGGACCCGCCCGAGACCGAGTGTAGGCGACCACTTCATCGCGGGTTTGCCGGCCTGTAATGGTGGTCGCGATGCGAACCCTGCCGGTCGGTCTGATGGCGGCAACTCTGTGGCCGGGCTCGGGGCTCATCGCCGTCATGGCGATCGCCGCCTGCGCGGGCCTTTCGGCGGCCTTGCGAAGGCAGAGTCCCACAGGCACACGGCTCACGGACTGGGACGTCGCCGTCGCACTGTGTTTCTGCGCCGTCGTGTTCGAGGGCATCCTGTCGTAACCGACTCCAAGGGATGCGTCCGGAAGCGGGGCCTCGGTTCCCTCGCGACGCTTCATTCTACGCAACCCCTCTCACTCGTGGGTCGACGATTACTCCTGGCAGCCCCGTGATCTTGAATCGATAGGCAGCGCGGGGCGTTGCGCCGAAGCTTAACAGGTTTGCCAACCATTTCAGACCGGCAGACCTGAGTAAATTTCGATTTCCTTGGTGGAAACCTTTTTGGGCGGAAGGCGGATCTTTGGGTCGGCTATCAACAGACATGAACCGCTCCCGCTAACGTGCAGGAACACAACGATGTTGGTGATCTAAATCGCTGCGTTCGCAGATCGTCCCGACGGACCTTAGCATAGCTCCGTGACGCCGGTCGCAAGTATCATTATCAGCTTGGCCGATGAGGTCAGAAGTTCGGGCGTCGGGCTTCGACCGTAAGACCTATGTCCGCTTAAAGACATCCCGTGACTGAAAGCAGCCAAGCTGCTGCCCAACATGAGCAGTCCTCCCGCAACGGACCCATGTCAGGCATATCGATGAACGTCGAGGCTTTCCTAAAGCGGTCAAAACCGTAGTCTGACGTGACAACCGCGCTAATCAGGACCTCGATTCCCGAAACATTAATTTAATAGACCGGCGCCGTACTGAAGCCGCGGAAAGTGCAGTTATTAGAATTTTTGGCCTATACGAGGCGTAAGAGACTTTTCTCTTGTGTGTCCTTAACATTGCAAAACCGCCTTACCAGCTTTATTAATTACTGAGTCTGACAGATGCCACTGCTGTCGAAAACAACTGCAGCATGGCGGCGGTGATGTCACCGCCCGACACTACAGGGAAATACAGCCCGTCCGATGCACAGGCTTTGAGAGCGGGACCGATGTTCGTTTCATAAGGCCGAACATAGGAATTGTAAAAATCATTATCGTAGATCGGAAGATACTGCGTGTAAATGATGCCGATCCTGACGTTATTATTCTTCAGTGCGTTACAAGTCGAAGGGCTAAACGGACCAATGAACCGATTGCTTTGATATTGAAATCCTGCGCTTTGATTGGTTACGCTGCCGCCGGTGTCCTCGACGCCATCAGTAACAAAAAACAAAAACCGGATCGGTGAAGCTGACGTGGTACCCGTGCCGCTGGCAGGGATGGTAGAGTTCATCTTTGCGATAGCGCGCTCAAAGTCCGTTTGATTATCGGATTGATTATAATAAGCATATGCGATATCTATACTGCTTGTAGCGGACTTTATCTGACTAAGCGTCGGAGTCATCGACTGCAATCTGGTCTGTGTCGTGGAGTCGTTGAACGTCCACATCTCCATCTGGAATTGTTGAGATAACGACATGCTCGAATTGGCTTGGTCCACCAAGGCAGAGACGGCATCCCTCAGAACCTGTATGCGAAGTTTGATATTATTTTTCTGCGCAATGTGATAGTTGTCATTCTGACTATCGCCAGTAATGTTTCCTTTGCTGTCGAATGTATGTTGATGGCAGGCAAAGGCACAGCCTCCCGTGGCAATCTTCATATTGCTAACGTCAGTATCGGTGGCAGCCAGACCCATCGAAGGCGAATTGTCTAGGAGCAGGTAAAAATTGATGTACTGAAACAGATTTCTTGTGCTCGATGACGATCCGCTGATATTCATCGTCATGATATTCATCATTGACGCCAAGCTAGTTTTGACAGTTGCAGTATAATTTGCCGTCAAGCTTAAAGACGAAGCCCCGTTAACCGGTGAACCTGGAGTGAAGGAAGTGACCGCGATGCCGGGAACCTTGGCGGCTTCGGTACGAAACTGCGTTTCCATATTTTGGAGGTTGGTTGTCGAAATAGTGTTACTCTTCTGCGACATCACCGCCAGCACGGCTCCGTCCAGAGCCGCGTCAAGCTGCGCTTTGGCGGCGTTACGTCGCCCATAATCAACCGCCGCGGCAGAGGCGAACAGCACCGGTATGGCCACGAGAGAGAAGATAAGAGCGACCTGGCCAGATCGAGCGCGCGTATAGCTTCGCGCTGCTCGCCTGAGCCAACAGCTTACCTGATCCAGCGGTAGGGACACGGCATTCTCTCAGGCGTCAGTTATAGTTCGGGCAGGCTGAGCCACCCGGCATGATGATCTCGTTGACGGTTCTCTGCGACCAAGGGATCTGTCTTGTGAAAGACAGGCCACGTGCACCGAAAATCCACTTGTAGAGCGAGCTACCGATGATCGGCGTGTAATTCATCGTGACTTCGGCAAGTATGTAACGAGCGCCGTCGAACTGGTAGGCTGCCGGTGTCGCCGGCAATCCATTGGTGCCGTTGATCTGTAATGCCGGACGCTTGGTCGCGTTTTGCGACCAACTGGAGCAGACACCGCCATAGAGTCCTCCGTAGATGGACTCCACGCCCATGGAGTTGACGACGATCTGCAGCCCTGATGCGTCCAACGGTTTGAGGATCACCGTCGCTGCCCCCGCGATTGTTGCCATGTCATTCGTCGTAGGGTTTGGGTTGTCTGCCCTGCCTGACAGATCACCTAGTGTCCGAGTGAATAGCGTTAGTTTGCGGCTTGCGTCCACGGCGCGCGTGAGTTCGACTGTTCCAAAATAAATGACGATAAGTACCGGCAGGACAAGGGCAAATTCGACCGCCGCGACTGCGCGCTGATCTTCCTTAAAATGCGAATATCTTTCGAAATTTTTTCCCATCACGAACACACAGACTTTGTCGCGTACGGCTCAACCTTAAACACTGTAGCGGCTTGCAACACGCGTCGCTTGTTAGGTAAACTGGACGAAGTGGCCCCCAACAGTGGGAAGAACACTGGAATATCCACGGCGGCCTGCACCACCATAATAGCAGATGCTCCGGCGCAGGTATAACTCTGAAAATTTGCGTTCCAGTCGCTGACGCCATTAGCATTGGTCGCTACGGGCGAAACTGTCGTGGCGGACGCGTAGTTCGACGCTTGCGTGATGCTCACTCGAACGTTGGAGCAGGTGAAGATTGTTATGCGCGCCGCGCCGCTGGGCTGAGTGCAGATCGCGGTACGGAACCGACTGATCAAAGTCGCAGCATCGGTAACGCCGGCATTTGTGGTCTGAAAGTTGCCCGTGTAAATTTGCCTGCCAGCGTCAACGACGGCTTGTTGAAGAATTTCCTGCTCCCAAGAGACAAGACCGTTCTCAAGGCAACCGCCGAGCAGAGCGAAGAACGGCAGCGCGATGAGACCAAACTCCACGGCCGTGGCACCGTCTCTGGCCCGATACAGCCGGGTACCGCCCTTCGCTAAACCCAGCCCCCACGCACTGGATAGGTCAAGTAAACTCACGATCCCACTCGATAGGCCATTATTGGAGCCTGAGTAAAAACATCGATTCGTTTCATGTTTGTGCACGCCCTACCTAAAAACTATGATCACATTTCCGTTTTAAACTGCAACACGAAGAATGATATCATTACAACCCATGGTAGAATAACGTAATCTGATGGCGACTGCGGTTCATCGGCGAAATTTTCCCGTCTGTTCATCCGCTGGGCCCGACGGGGATCCACGTTGAGTCTTGAACGCGGCTTACAAACGGCAAACATGATATGTGATTTGAGAAGCCATTGAGCCACTACGTCGATCAACAGTTATTAGACCGCCGTCGGACGAAGAGGATCGATGAGTTTATAAAATGAACTGGTTTTTCTAATGTCAAAACGATTGATTAATTTGGTGTCTATACATAGAAGCATACAATACGCAATTCGTTCTGGACAGGCGACTAATGATAGTAAAGAATACAGTGCATACTTTCGAGATTATTAATTTGTATAATATTGTTAATACTAATATAAATCAAATATGCCGGTTCCGATGTGCTTACCGCCCAGGAGTGCGAACGGCCGATATGATCTGAACGCATCTGTAGATGCTGGGTATCGATCAGCGATCAAGCCCTTCGGTCTGAAGATGGCTGAGTAAATGCCAGCATGATCCTATGCCGCAACGTTCAAGGCCGTGTGCTCGTCCAACACGGCGTCATCCCAGACCGGGGTCGTGCTGATCAGATAGACCTTTCGGGCGTTGCTCCGCTTCCCGACGATAACAGATCGAATCATGGGACGTCTTGCAAACGGGGCACCGTGTAGCCCCCCTTGGTCTACATGCACGAACGATTGGCATGATCGCGTTCGAGCACCCTCGTGGACCGTGGTCATTCCGATGATGCAAGCGAGTCATGATCCTCGGCCCGCCGCCGGCGGACCGTCACCGCCCTCTTCCAGGCCCGCCCGGACCGCCGAAGCCGGTCCCCGGCATGCCGCCGGGCTGACCGAAGCCCGTCCCCGCGCCTCCGGGTCCGGCCGCCCCGCCCCCGGGACCCGGTCCACTGCCTGGGATGCCGCCGGAGCTTGGCCGCGTGTCGATGACAGGGCCCGGAGGATTGGTCCCTTCCAAGGCCCTCGGCCAACTCCTGGGCGCAGCGCTGAAGTCGCTAGGCCGCTCGGCAGGCAGCCCGCGCAAATCGAGCCGGTCGCGCTCGCGCTCGAAGCGCGGCGTCTCGTTGCCTGGCCTGACCTGCGGCTCCTGGGGCGCGATCCACCCCTCCAATCGCAGTCGCTCCAGAGTGAGCACCCCGTCGCGAGCTACGTCCGCGATGAGGACGGCACGCACGCTCCCCTGACGAGGCACCGATGACCCGGCCTGCCCTGCCACTGCGAGGCCGGAGCCAAGGGCGAGCCCAGCCCCGGTTCGTCCAATATACGCCTCGATTGACGCCCGCCGAAGGCCGGGCGGGAAGGCGACGCTGGCCGCGTTCGTGACCCGTAGCCCGCCGTCCGCCGCCATGCCGATAACCGAGGCACGCTGGCCCGGTGGCAGCGTCCCATCCCCACTGAGCCGCAGATCACCGATCATCGAGGTCCCGTCCGCGCCGCGCCGTACTGGGCCGGCGACACGTTCGGGACCGCCGACGCGAGGCTCGATCAGGCTCGCAACGATCACCCCGTCCGGGCGGCGCAGGCCGCTCACCGCCACGCGTGTGCCGGGTCGCCAGTCCCCGGACAGGCCCGCCGTCGTGACGCGCTGTCCCAACACCGTGAGCCGACCGGGGTCCGCCCGCTCGACAACTCCGACAACCTCGCTCGTCACGTCGATGCGCTGGGTCGCCAGCCCGCCACCCTCGGGACGGGCTACGACGCGGACGACATGCCCGACCTTTAGGTCCGAGACCTTGCTCGGCTCACCGTCCACGAGTACGCCGACATCGGCCGGGTAGGCGATGCGCAGGCCATTGACCAAAATCGAGCCGAAGCCACGGATCGTGCCGATCACGCCCGTGCCGCCGATGCCGCGGTCGCCCTCGCCCAGGGGACCCTCGCGCAGCTCGTCCGTGCGCTTCATGCCCGTGCCGCCGATCCCTTGGTCGCGTACGGCGTCCTTGGGACGCGCTGCGCCGGGCAGCACGGTGCAGACACCCGCGAGCAGACGCAGCACGAGCCGGCGGGTCGGGAACGCACGCATGGTCCGCCCCCTCAACGTTCATCCGCCGACGCGTCCGGCAGGGCGTCCTCGGCAGAGGGGGCACCCTCAAGCGGCGGCACGGCTTCGGCGTAGACGTAGAGGCCGAAGTTCCAGCGGTGGGGGCCGCCGGGGTCGGTGGCGCAGGCGGCGTGGGCCTCGCGGTTGGCCTGGGTCAGCGCCTCCATCGCGATCTCCTTGGCGCGCGCCTCCAGTCGCCGCGCCAGGTCCTCCGACAGCCCGTCGTAATGCACCGCGCGCTCGAGGAAGCGCGGCGCCTCGCCGAGGATGTTGGCGACCGAGGCCGCGATGTGGTCGTGGAGGTTGCGCCCGAAATAGTAGAGCTGCGGCTCACCGCCGCCGCGCGGCACGTAGGCGGCCTCGGCCAGGACGATCCGGTCCTGGCCGTCGAGGGTGGCGAGCCCGCGGTCGAGCCATTCGTCGAGCACGGCGCGGGGCCGCAGGTCGCGGGTCACGCCGGCGACCAGGGCCTCGAAGGAGGGGCCGTCCTCGCCTACGCGAGGCAGCGCCAGCGGGCGCCCGTCCGGGTCGGTGAAGGCGGGGTCCGCGAGCCACCGGGCGATGATCCGGCTGGTACGCGAGACCACCGCCGGCACCGCGCTCACCGGCGCCCCGGCTCCGCGCAGGCGCCGCACCTCCTTGCGGTGGATGCCGGTGAGCAGCGAGACTCGGCTGTCGGTCTGCTCCTTGCCCTGCAGCGCGAAGTCGTACTCGGCGACGTTGACGTAGAGCTCGCGCAGCAGGTTCGTCAGCGCCGGGAAGGTGATGCCGCGCGCCACGAACAGCCGGACCAGAGGGCGCAGCAGGCGCGCCACCGGCGCGTGCAGGGCAGCTCCCTCAGAAGGGTCGTTGACGGTCTCGGACATGGCGGCAGCATTACTGGGCACAGCGTGGGACACAATCCCACATAGTGCGCGAGCGCACCCAGTTCGACAAATTACTAATTGACGTGGGAATTTTGCACACATAGATTTATCGCGTGGTCAAATTTCCCACGTGGTTAAGCCTGAGAAGACGATGACCGAACCGAAACGCATCCTCGTCGGTCTCCGCATGCCGCCCCTCATCGCGGACCTGCGCGGCGCGCGCCAGATCCCGGCGGGGGCGGACCTCTCGCGGCTCGGCCGGCTCGCCGCCTGCCTCGCCGCCCTTGCCCTGCCCGCTATCGGGGTCGTCGCCGCGGACAGGGTCCACCGCGTCGCGGTCCCGGGGGCGATGCAGGCCGCAGCCCCAGGATTCCCCTCCCGACAGGCTGCGGCGTACGACGGTGCCTCCCGAGCCGGAAACCCGGTCCGGGAGGCACTTCTCATCACCTCCAATTGGGATTGGCGCCGATGAATACCGCCACTGCTCCGAGGCAGTCTGCCATTTCCCCTTACAATCGAACCGCGTGCGGGAGCGCCCGCATCCTCGATCTCGCGCTCTGCATGATCGTGGCCGTCGCCATCGTTAGTTTGTTGATGTCGACACTGTAATCGAGCGTGAACTGACAGCTCATCCTATCGTGCGTCGGTAACGCGTGGGCCATCCTCCAACTCAGGTGGAGGGGGATACCACGGCCAGCAGATGCACGGCGCTTAAAACCTCTACTTCCGACACGAGAACCCCAATGTCGACATCCATCCCGGTCGCCCTCCCGGCGCTCGTCCGCACCCTGCTGTCCGCCGCCGCCCTCGTCGGTGCGCTCTCGACCGTCGAGGCCGCCGACCTGCCCCGACGAGCGCCGCCGCTGCCCCTGCCGCTCCCGCCCGCCTTCACCTGGTCCGGGTTCTACGCCGGCGTGAACGCTGGCTACGCGTTCCGTAATTCCAGCAGCGGCTTCACCGACCCGACCTACGGCACCGTTACCGGCGGGGGGGCGAAGGGTGGCTTCGCCGGAGGTGGGCAGGTTGGCTACAACTATCAATTCACCCCGGGCTCCGGCTTCGTGCTCGGTGTCGAGACCGACATCCAGGGTACCGCCTTCGCCAAGGCGGATGCGGCCTATCTCGGCACGACGCCTTACTACTCTGTCCGCCCAAGCCTCGACTACTTCGGCACCGTGCGCGGCCGCGTCGGCTATGCCTTCGATCGGGTGCTGATCTACGGCACTGGCGGCTTCGCCTACGGCGGCGGATCGCGTTCGGCCAACGCGGCCGCCTATCCCTACACGCTGCCGGACACGACGCGGACCGGCTACGCCGTCGGCGGCGGCGTCGAGTACGCATTCACCGACAAGCTTTCGGCCAAGATCGAGGCGCTGTACCTCAACCTCGGCAAGCGATCCTCGGGCACCACTTACTACGACGCGACCAACGCCGCTTATTACGGCGCCGGCCGCAATGATGCCGGCTTCGGGCTGGTGCGCGCTGGGCTGAACTACCGCTTCTGATGACCGGCCAGCCCGACGTTCCGGACCGCGGGGATGATGACCTACCTCGCGGGGGTATCGGCGCCGATGATGGCGATACCCCGGATCGACGCGGGATTTTCGCTCTCGTCATCCACCATCGGAGACGACTCGCTTGTTGGACGGCGGCCTTCGTCTATGCCGTCCTACTGTTGCTAGCATGGCCGGTGTGGTTCGTGCCGAGCCACGGGTTGCTCGTGGCGGGCGGCTGTTTCGTTCAAACCTGGCGAAACCCCATCACCGGCCGCGACGACGCCCTGCACGGTCGCCTTGATGGCCTCGGTCGTCCGGCCTGTCCTTAGGCGGGCGTCATCCAATATACATACGTCGGCGTTCCAGGTAACTGCTGGAACGCCGACGCAAGCAAATCGTGACAGTCGTTTTACGGAGTGTACGCTAAAGATCGCGGGGAGTGTGGCGGGTAGCATCGTCTCATAACGGCGGGACGGTCTGCCCGCTCGGCCATCCTGGCTGCACGGTCGGCCCAAATCGACTTGCCGTCACACGTGGGCGAAGGCAGAGGCTTAGATCGACCGAGAGGCTTTTAAAAAGGCGGGATCATCTCGTGATCAACGCCCTTACACGCCTAATCTTCGTGCTTGCAACTTTCGCCAACCTCTCGACGTGCCCTCACCCATCTCTTGTTCAAGCGCTGGTATCGAGTACCAAGGCCGACGATGCGTAGCTGTTCCTGCTCGTCCCACTTGCGCCATAAGCCGAGCTGCTGGACTGGGAACTCTGCAATTGCTTGATGAATGAGCTGAGAAGGTCGCTGACCGATGAACTGCCGGATGTCGTGCCGTTCGAATCATCGTTCGATGAGGTATCGGAGCTGGAGCCATCCGGGGGCGGTCCCGGAGGCGGCCCGGGCGGAGGTGCGCCAGCGCCACCGACATCATTGGCCGTCCCGGAACTCGTACTCTGACCACCGCTCGCGAACAGGTTCTTCAGTTCGGTAGCCTGATCGTCGGTGAGGCTTCCGGCACTGACTTGGTCAGAAATCAAGCCGTCGATCTTATCTTTCATGGAAGAGGGATCGAGCTTCGAGGTAGATTTGCTCGCCGTCGCGCTCGTGGAGTCTGCGGACAGGCTCGTGTCGATCGAGGTGAGGGCTGAGGTGAGGGCCGTGGCATCTGTGCTGCTGAGGGAACCCGCAGACAACTCAGTGCTGATCGTCGAGGACATCTGATCCTTCATCGACCCCTGAGGCCGTGGCGGCGGTGGAGACCGCTGAGCGAAGATCTGTGATGTCGAGGATGAGATACTGCTCATTGAGCTACCCGAAGATCGAGGGACCGGATCGCCCGGTCGTCATTGAGTGTGAAATTTACCCACAAGCACCTTAACATTACGTTGCTATGCGTTGATGCGGTCGACGACCCTACATCGTCTTCCAAAGATGACGCCTAGGCTTTTGAAGGCCTGCAGGCCAAAGCATCAGGGACATGGACCACACGATCTGCCGTCGCCGACCCACCGCTGTCTCGTCGACGGGCATCCCCACTGGGATCTGACCGTAGCCGTGCCAAATCGCACGCACCAGAAGGCCATCGATTGCCGTGGGTAAAATTCCCACTCATAAGCGCAGTCGCCATTCGGCTTATCGGAAGCGAGTTCGCCCGTGCATCCCCATTGCCTGCGACCGGCACGCGGATCTTCAAAAAATAACTTGCGCACATCGCCTCGTCCGGTCTGGGCTATCGGCCTCATGTTGGTGCTAGTCGCTAGCGACGCGATCGCCGCCGAGATCATTGTGCAGGGTAACAAACGCGTCGACGCGGATGTCATTCGTTCCTACGTCACCGGCACCGCATCGGGCTCCGCCGAGGAAGCCCGCCGCAACCTGCTCGCCAGCGGCATGTTCGCGGACGTGAAGGTCGCCGCCAGCGGCGGCCGCACCGTCGTGACGGTCCGCGAGAACAACCTGATCAACCGGGTCGTGTTCGAGGGCAACAAGAAGATCGAGAAGGCCACGCTCGAAGGGCAGGTCGAGGCCAAGGCCCGCGGCGCCTTCAACGAGGCCGTGATCAAGTCCGACATGGCGCGGATCAAGGAAGTCTACCGCCGCGCCGGCCGCGGGACCGCCAAGGTCACCTACCGCACCGTCGACCTGCCCAACGGCTCGATCGACGTGATCTACCAGATCGACGAGGGCGATAAGACCGGCATCGTGTCGATCACCTTCGTCGGCAACAACGCCGTGAGCGAGCGGACGCTGAAGGGGCTGGTCTCCTCGTCCGAGATGAATTTCCTGTCGTTCATCAAGACCTCCGACGTCTACGATCCCGATCGCATCGCCAACGATCTCGACCTTGTCCGCCGCTACTACCTGCGCAAGGGCTACGCCGACTTCCGCATCGTCAACGCCGACGCCCGCTACGTCGAGGGCCCGGACGCCAACGGCTGGGTGATCACGGTCACGGTCGAGGAGGGCGAGCAGTACACGGTCGGCGCCGTGGCGGTGGATTCCCGCCTGCCGGGCCTCGACACGAAGAACCTCGACGGCGAGATCCGCACCACGGTCGGCGACGTCTACAACGCCGAGGACGTCGAGAAGACCCTGTCGGGCCTGACCAACGACGTCGCCCGGGCCGGCTATCCCTTCGCCCAGGTCCGCCCGACCGGCCAGCGCGACCGCGCGACCCATCAGGTCTCCCTCGGCTTCGTCGTCGAGGACGGCCCGCGCGTCTACGTCGAGCGCATCAACATCCGCGGCAACACCCGCACCCGCGACTACGTCATCCGCCGCGAGCTCGATATCGCCGAGGGCGACGCCTACAACCGCGTGCTGACCGACCGCGCCGAGCGCCGCCTGAACGGCCTCGGCTTCTTCAAGAAGGTCCGCTTCTCGAACGAGCCCGGCTCCTCGCCCGACCGCGTCGTGATCAACATCGACGTCGAGGATCAGCCCACGGGCTCGTTCTCGGTGGCGGGCGGCTACTCCACCCAGGACGGCATCATCGGCGAGGTCTCGGTCTCCGAGTCGAACTTCCTCGGTCGCGGCCAGTACGTCCGCGTCGCCGGGACCGGCGGCCAGTACTCGCGCGGCGTCGACTTCTCGTTCACCGAGCCGTACTTCCTCGGCTACCGCCTCGCGGCCGGCTTCGACGCGTTCTACAAGTACAGCGACCTGACCCGGTACTCGCGCTACGAGACCACCGTCTACGGCGGCCAGCTCCGTATCGGCCTGCCGGTGACCGAAGCCTTCGGCGTGACCCTGCGCTACTCGCTCTACAACACCGAGCTGAAGGTCCCGAACTCGATCAAGCAGCCCTACAACGACTGCTCGAACCCCATATCGGGATACACCTCGGTCTATGCCGCAGGCACGGTCCTGAACGGGCGGGACGTCGGGGGACAGGCGATCTACCCGTCCTGCGCCTACAACGGCGAGGCCTCGATCGCGATCAAGGGCTCCCAGGGCAACACGCTCACCTCGCTCGCCGGCCTGACGCTCGCCTACTCGACGCTGGACGTCATCGGCGCCCCGCACAATGGCCTCTACGCTGAAATCAAGCCAGACGTCGCGGGCCTCGGCGGCGACTCGAAGTTCTTCCGCGTGACGGGTGACCTGCGCTATTACAAGGAGTTCCACGAAGATGTCGTCGGCTTCATCCGATTCCAGGGTGGCCACATCGACTCGCTCGACGGGAAGCCCCTGAACGTTACCGATGAATTCTTCCTCGGGCCGTCGCTGGTCCGCGGCTTCGCCCCCAACGGCATTGGCCCGCGCGATGTCGGCACCACCGACGCCCGCTCCAACGCCATCGGCGGTTCGACCTACGTTGGCGGCACCCTGGAAGTCCAATTCCCACTTCCCTACCTGCCGCGCGACCTCGGCCTGAAGGGTGCAGTCTTTGCTGATGCCGGCACGCTGTTCGGCTACAAGGGTAAGCGCAGCTTCGACGTGAACGGGGACGGTTTCATCAACGGCTACAGCGCGACGACGGGCTGTAAGTACAGCGCCTACACGATCGGCGTCGAGCCGGAGTGCGTCAACGTGCGCGACAAGGCGGTCATCCGATCGTCCATTGGCGCCTCGATCCTATGGAACTCTCCACTCGGGCCGATCCGCTTTGATTATGCTTACGCGCTTACTAAAGACGATGGCGTGAAGGTGTATGTTCCAACTTTGGGCAAGTACGGCCACATTGGCGCAGATCAAACCCAGGCCTTCCGTTTTTCAGGCGGATCGAAATTCTAGTCAGCATGCAAACCGATATACATTAATGCTGGTATTTATTATATAAGTCGGTTATGTGAGTAAAAGATGATTTTGCAATGAGACGTAATAAGCATCCGGCTGAAAAGATTGTTGCCAAACTGAGCTATGTTGATATTTTAGTGTCGCGAGGGCACGGGAGTAATTAGACCCGTCGAGGTAACAGAAGTCACGTATCATCGTTGGCGTCCCGAGTACGGCCGCCTGCAATCTGGGCATCTTTTGGTGCCTTTACCCACTACTCGGTCGCCATGAAAAATACATTCAACCCCGCCTCTAGCTTCAATCGACGCAGTGCCCTCGGCGCTTCTCTTGGGCTCCCGCTCACCATGGTCGGCGCTCGGCCGGCTACGGCAAACGCTTCACCGCCCGCCCCGGTAACTCAACATTGCGTGCTGACGCCGCAGGCCGTCGAAGGCCCTTTCTACTTCGATCCGCATCTTGAGCGATCGGACGTCACGGAAGGGCTCCCCGGGGTCCCGCTGATCCTTCGCATGTCCGTGATAGAAGCAGGACCCTGCAGCCCGCTACCTGGAGCAAGAGTCGATATCTGGAGTGCGGGCGCCGATGGCGAGTACTCAGGCTACGCTGGAGGACCCGGCGGGTCTCGCACGCAGGGTGCGTTCCTACGTGGTACGCAGATGACCGACGGGTCTGGCTCGGTCGCGTTCCGCACGATCTATCCGGCCTGGTATCCCGGACGAACGCCGCACATTCACTTCAAGATTTTCTTGGACGGCCGCAACGTGCTGATGGGGCAGACCTACTTCCCAGATGCACTGAGCGAGTACCTGTTCGCTAACGTCTCCGCGTATGGCGGACGGACGCGCCCTCGCGACACGTTCAACAGCACCGATATGCTCGCCCGAATGGATCCGGGTCGCATAGCGTTCTGCGACATCAAGGAGGCTGCCGATCACTACGCGGCGACGTTGGTCGTGGGCGTGAATCGTCAGGGCGTGGTGCTGTCGGGGGGGCCTGATGGCGCTCCACCCGGGGGCCCACCCCGGGGTGCATTCGGACAAGGTCGTCCGCCAGGCCCACCGCCAGAGTTCGGTAGACCCGAAGGACCGATACTTATCGTTCCCGGCGTGTTGCTTGCCGACCAGCATCCGTTCTTAGCGCGCCGTTAGAGCATAATGGCCCCATTATCAAAGATCTGCTTTCTTCCCGTCCTGGTCGTAGATCCTGGTTCACAAAGCTACCGAGAAACAGACCTCCCGCGGGTTCGAGAAGGGTCGATAGCAACCTGAGCGATATGTCGGGTATCGGACCGTTTTCCCGACTCGTACGGCTGCGTGCAGCAAGGTCCGAGAAGGTTGGCAAGCGGACCCTAATCCTTCTCCCGGAAGCGGACATCGTCCGGCAAGTGGACGTGCCTCACTTGTATGCCGTGCGGTGTGAGGACTGGCGCCCTCGCAATGGCGCATAGGTCGCACCTGTGGGACAACACGAGGCATGGTGCGCCTCAACGAGATCCGTACCGGTGAAGTTGCGATCACCCCTCCTGAGGGGCGCGACGCCGGATTGACCTACATCGGCCGTATCCGCACGCCCTGGACCGACCGTCTAGCTTGTCCGCGGCAAGGACGAGCGGATGGCCCGTCGTGCCGGATCGAGGTCTTCGAGCCATGGATCGCCGCACTCGACGGCCTGGGCGAATTTGCTCGGATCGAGGTTCTTTACTGGCTCGACGCCTCCCGGCGCGATCTGGTGCGCCAAAGCCCAGCCAACGACGGCACGACGCGGGGCACCTTCGCCCTACGCTCGCCCGTCCGGCCGAACCCAATCGGGACCTCGATCGTTACGCTCATCGCGATCGAGGGAGGCATCCTGACCGTGCGAGGGCTCGATTGCCTCGACGGCACGCCGCTGCTCGACCTCAAGCCCGATCGATCCCTCTTCACGCCGATCGCACCACCGCAGCTGGGCGACTACGAAACCGGTGCCTGAACGAAGCCTATTGGCAGTGTAGCGACGCCATCAGCCACCTTGACCTACGCCCGGTTATATCCCAGCAGATACAGCGCTTGTATCGAGCCGGAGCCGACGTTGCCCGACACACGCCTTTCGAAGACCCATCGTACCTTTGGGACCCTCGCACTGATCGGGACTATCGCCTTCGCGGCTGTCGCCCCGGCCCGAGCGGAGCCTGTTCGGATCTTCGCCGCAGGCAGTCTCGTGGCGGCGCTCAAGGACGTCATCGCCGCCTCGGGCCTTCCCTCCGATGCCGTCGCGGCTCCGGTGTTCGGGCCAGCCGGCCTGATGCGTCAGCGCATCGAGGGCGGGGAGAAGGCAGACCTCTTTCTCTCGGCCGACCTCACGGGGCCACGTCGCCTTGCAGAAGCCGGCAAGGCCAGGGACGTGGTGCCCTTCGCTCGGAACAAGCTATGCGTTCTCGCCCGTGCCGACCTCGGGCTGACGTCCGAGAACCTCCTCGACCGCCTGCTCAAGCCCGACCTGCGGCTCGCGACCTCGACACCGGGTGCCGATCCCGGCGGTGACTACGCCCAGGCCGTGTTCGACCGAGCCGAGACCATCCACCCCGGCGCCAAGGCGATCCTGGAGAAGAAGGCCCTGAGGCTGCTCGGCTCCCCCAACACGATGGTGCCGGTGGCCGGGCGAAGCCCTGCTGCCACCGTGTTCCTCGGCAATAACGCCGACGCTCTGCTGTACTATTGCAGCGGACAGGAAGGCACGATGCAGGAGGCGCCCGGCCTCAGCCTCGTCCCGCTGCCCCCACACCTCTCGGTGCCGGCGACCTATGGCATGGCGCTCCTGAGCGACAGCCCGGACGCCGCCCGCCTCGCGGTGTTCCTCGTCTCGGAGAAGGCACAGGCGATCCTCGCCCGACATGAGCTTGAACCGATCGCGGCGCCCTGAGGCGCCTCGCGTTACGCAGCCGAGAAGCTATTCGGCCTCGAGGAGGTCGAGCTTGATATCCGGAGCTGGTGCACGGCTGACTTCGATGGTTACCGCGCCGGCATCGAGGACGAAGCGCAGGCTTTTGCGGACATCCGGGCAAGCGGCCTTGCCGCTGTGAGCCGAGGGTCTGAGAGACGTGCGGCCGTCCTGGCTGACGTCGATCCAGGCGTCGTCCGAGAGCGTCACCTGATAGGTGCCGGCGGCCGGGATCGTAGCCGTCACGGAACCGGCGAACGTACCCGGCTTCAATGCCTTCTCCGACGGGAACAGGAGCGTGACATCGGCGATCGGCTTCAGCACGAGGCGCGCCGCACCCGTCCCGCCCGACAGCGCAGACCCGGAGGTTACTGTCGGCAGGTCGGGTGCTGCAAAGGCCGTCCGTTCCCGCGCCACCGACCACGCGAAGCTGGCGCAGGCGGGCACATCCTCGGCCATGGCCGTGCTGCCTGAAAAGGCCAACAATCCAGAAACGAGGAGGGCGCGGGAAATGGACATGCTCAGTCGACCGCGATCATCACGTCGGACGCCTTGACCACGGCGTAGGCCTCCCCGCCGACCGTGAGCTTCAGGCTGTCGACCGCCTCATTGGTGATCGCCGAGGTGATGACCTGACCGCCAGCGATCTCGATCTTGACGTGCGCGGTGGTCGCGCCCTTCTCGACGGCGACGACCTTGCCCTTGATGAGGTTGCGTGCGGAGATTTTCATACCGGAATTGCCTATTCTACTGTGATGACCGTGAAGCCCTGAGCCTCGAAGAACGGCTTGGCCGCCGGCCCCTTCAGGAAGTCGAGGAAGCGGGCCGCGCCGTCACCCTTAGCCTCGGACGTGACGGCGAACGGGTACACCACCGGCGGATGGCTGTCCGCCGGAAACACGCCGACCACCTTCACGCCCGGATCGGACTTCGCGTCGCTTTCGTAGACGACGCCGAGCGGCGCCTCGCCGCGCGAGACCAGGGCGAGCGCCGCGCGCACGTTGTCGGCCTGCGCCAACCGCGGCTGGATCGTCGCCCAGAGCCCGAGCTTCTCGAAGCCCGCCTTGGCGTACTTGCCCACCGGCACCGACGTGACCTCGCCAGTGGCAAGCCGCCCATCAGAGCCAAGCGCCTTGGCGAAGCCCTCTACGGTGAACGGGACCTCGCTCTCCTTCGCGTCCTTGGGCGCAACGACGACGAGGCGGTTGTTGAGCAGGTTCACCCGGCTTTCGGGTCGGATGAGCGTCTTCTTGTCGAGGTAATCCATCCATTCGAGATCGGCCGAGGCGAAGAGGTCGGCCGGCGCGCCCGCCTCGATCTGGCGTGCGAGCGCCGAGGAGGCGGCGTAGCTCGCCTTGATCTCGATCCCGGTCCGCGCGGTGAAAGCCTTGCCGGCATTGTCGAGGGCGTTCTTCAGGCTCGCCGCCCCGAAGACCGTCGCGGTTTCGGCGGCTTGCGTGATCGAGGCACCCAGCAGAAGACCGGTGACGAGGAGGGCACGAGTGAGGTTGCGCATCGAGGATGTGTTCTCCGGGTCGTTTGCGTGGTCAGCAGGAGATGCGTCGGCCGCGGTCAGGAACGATCGTCCTCGTCGCCATCCGCTCACGTCATGCGCACCAGCACGTTCTCTTTCCAGAGGACGCGGTGGAGGACGGACATGATGATGTGACCGAGCACGACCGTCATGAGGACGAAGCCGAGCCAGTAATGGAACAGGTCACCGGGAACCATCATCCAGGCGATCTTGTCGTCCCGCACCGGCATGAGCGGGATCCCGTAGGGAAAAAAGCCCTTGCCCGACCCATACTGGCGTAGAAGCGAGATCCCCGGCACGACGATCATCAGCGCGTAGATCAGGCCGTGACCGGCCACCGCCGCGCGGCCGAGGCGCCCAGGGTGTGGAGGTCGTCGGCCCAGGTTCATCAGCCCCCAGGCTCCGCGTAGCAGGACCAGAACGAACAGGGTGAAGCCCAAGGTGAAGTGGCTTCCACCGACGAACCGCGTGAGCGCGGTGTCGCCGATGCCGACGTAGAGCAGCGCCCCCGCGAATTGCCACGCGAAGAGCGCGGCCATGAGCCAGTGGAAGCCGCGACTGATGCGGCCATAGCGCTGTGTCGTGTCGAGCCAGGTGGCCATGGCCTGTCCTTGGGGCCTGTGCTTCGGCGCGGTTGGCGACGAGGTGATCCCGCTCGCCATCCACGCGATCGTCGCGACGAAGTTCCGTGGCGACGATCGCCCGGACCTTAGGCAGCCTTCGACAACGAGGCCATGTCGATGACGAAGCGGTACTTCACGTCGCTCTTCAGCATGCGGGCGTAGGCGGTCTCGATCTGGTCGATCGGGATCATCTCGATGTCCGAGGTGATGCCGTGCTCGGCGCAGAAGTCGAGCATCTCCTGGGTTTCAGCGATCCCGCCGATGAGCGACCCGGCAAAGTTCCGCCTGCGCCAGATCACGCTGAACACCTGCATCGGCAGCGGCTTCTCGGGTGCGCCGACCTGCACGAGCGTGCCGTCGCGTTTCAGCAAGCCGAGATAGGCGTTGATGTCATGCTCGGCCGCCACCGTGTCGAGGATAAAGTCGAAGGTCTCCCCCTGGGCGGCCATCGCGTCCGCGTCCTTCGAGATCACCACGGCGTCGGCGCCGAGGCGCTTGGCATCCGCCTCCTTGCCTGGGGAGGTCGTGAACAGGGTGACCTTCGCGCCCATGGCATGTGCGAGCTTGAGGCCCATGTGACCGAGGCCGCCGAGGCCCACGATCCCCACCTTCTGTCCGGGTCCGGCCTTCCAGTGGCGCAGTGGCGAGTACGTCGTGATGCCGGCACACAGCAGCGGCGCGACCCCGGCGAGGTCGAGGTTTTGCGGGATGCGCAGGACGAAATGGCTGTCGACGACGACATGGCTCGAATAGCCGCCGAAGGTGTGGCCACCGGTCTGAGGCTCGGGGCCGTTGTAGGTCGCGGTGAAGCCGGGCTCGCAATACTGCTCCAGCCCCTCCTTGCAGCTCGCGCACTCCCGGCAGGACCCGACCATGCAGCCGACGCCGGCGAGGTCACCGGCCTTGAAGGTCGAGACCTCGGCGCCGACGCGCGTGACGCGCCCGACGATCTCGTGGCCGGGCACACACGGATAGAGGGTGTTCTGCCACTCGTTGCGGGCCTGGTGCAGGTCCGAATGGCAGACGCCGCAATAGACGATCTCGATCTCGATGTCGGACGGACCGGGATCCCGACGCTGGAAGGTGAAGGGCGCGAGCGGCGCCTCGGCACTCGATGACGCGTATCCGGTGCAAGTGAACATGCAGGCTCGTCTCCGAAGGGGCGATCATGGCAGCGATCGCTGCAGTAGGTACGGCACGCTATATACCGCAGGATACATCGGGCGCCAGTTACGGATGGAAGCGTCGGCGTTCGATCCGGGTTATGGTCACCTGCAGGACGAAAGGACCCGATGGCACGGTTGAGCATCCGCATCGATCTCGGACCCGACAACCAGCTCGGGCCAGGCAAGGTGCAACTTCTGGAGCTGATCGCCGAGCACGGCTCGATCTCGGCGGCCGGCCGGGCGATCGGGATGTCCTATCGGCGAGCGTGGATGCTGGTCGAGGCGATGAACAAGGGGTTCGGACAGCCCGTGGTCGCCGCGCAAATCGGCGGCAAGAGTGGCGGCGGGGCGCAGCTCTCGGCATTTGGGATCGAGGTCGTCGCGCATTATCGAGCGATCGAACGCGCGGCCGAGCGTGCGGCCTCCCCCTTCCTGCAACGCCTGACCTCGGCCTCGGTAGCAGGCTGACTCCCCGAATTCGTTCGGCCCTCATGCCTACCCCCCTAGGCAAGCAACCACCTTTACGACAGATTGGCTATATCTGACGGAATATAGCGATTGCGGAGGTGCGGCGTGACCCAAGGCCCTCACATCAGCGGACCAGCGCTCCAGGCGCTTGCGGCTGGCGCCGTGAGGTCGACTTTCCTGCCGCCGGTGGCCGACCCGGCCGAGAGGCCCCGCGACCGGATCTGGGAACTGGCCGACAACCTGCACTGCTCGATCGTCGGCACGTGTCTGACCAACGCCGAGGCGCGTAGCATTCTGGCCAAGCTTGGCCGGCTGGATGCCCGAACGATGACGGAGCACCGGCTGCACGGCGAGATCGTGCAGATGGCCGGACGGCGCGATGGCGGCGCCAAGCTCCTGCAGAAGACTCTGGATCGCCGCCACGAGCGCGAGATCAAGCGCTTCACGGAGGCCAGCACTGCCGCGGAAGTCCGCACACTCTGGCGCGAGTATCTAGAACGCGGCGAGATCCCCGGTGCCTACTGGGCCGCGATCACCCATCCGGCCACCGATTGGCCCCTGGTGCAGGACGTCTTCGGCGAGGTGCACATGCTCTCGCATCTCGTCGGGCAGTCGAACCGTGCCGACATCCGACGCCTGCGCCAGCTCGAAGCGGATCTGGCTGCGCAGGAGGCGGAAGCCCTACGGCAGGAGCGGCGCATCCTCGAACTGATGGAGCAGCGCGACGCCCTCAGCTCGCAGGCCCGCGCCGCCGACACAGATCGCTCAGCGCCGTTGCCCCGTCCGTCTGACGACCCCGAAGCGTCGCTCAAGGCAGCGATGAAAACTCTGGAAGGCCGCCTTGCACGCGAACAGGCACATGCGGAGGCGTTGGAGGAGAAGGTTGCGATCTTGATGCAGGCCTCTCATCGGCTGAGCCAGGACCTCGAAGCGGAGGGCGGTCGTTGTCGAGCGCTTGCAGCTGAGGTCGCCGCGCTGGAGGCCGTGATCGAGACCACTTCCGTCTCGGCAGACACGTCAGCGATCGATCCCGCCTGTCTCCAAGGTCGAACCTTCCTGTACGTCGGTGGCCGTCCGCGTCAGGTCGCGAACCTCCGGCGCTTCACGTCGGAGCGCGGCGGCCGGCTTTTGAGCCATGACGGCGGCATCGAGGAAAGCCTCAGCCTGCTTCCGGGTCTCGTCGGACAAAGCGACCTGGTGCTGTTCCCCGTCGAATGCGTCAGTCACGAAGCGACCGCCTGGGTCAAGCGCAGTTGCGGCGACGGTGCAAAACCTTTCCACCCGCTGCGCAGCGCGAGTCTCGCAAGCTACGTCCACGCTGTGCTGCCTGGTTCGAACCAAGCACGATCTGACGCTCACGCCTAAACGAATGCCCTAAGGAGGCGAAGCAAGAGGTTGAAGAACGCTGTATCCAATCGGCTACAGCGATCCGGCTGAATTTTGATATGCCGTACGTCTGCTTGTTCCTGAGACCACAAGCCCACTCTCCGGCGCGTCCTCATTGGGGACGCGCCGCTTTCCTTTTCAGCGTGGCAACCAGTCCCTGAGCTTCCGTCTCGAAGCCGTCGTGCCGCAGGCCAGTCGTAGATGATCGTTTGGCAAGCAGCTAGAAAGCAGATGGGGTGGATGGCTCCCGCTCCGACTGACGGCATCTCGGTGCCAAGATGTGGTTGCTGTCAAAGCAGCAGCCACGCAGATGCAGGAGCCATCCCCATGGAGATCACCACCGTCGGCATCGATCTGGCCAAGAGCATTTTCCAGGTTCACGCCGTTGATGCAGCTGGGCACGTCGTCGTTCGCAAGGCGCTACGCCGGGCGCAGGTCGTGCCGTTCTTCGCCAAGCTGCCTCGATGCCTGGTCGGCATGGAGGCGTGCGGAACGTCCCATCACTGGGCCCGGGAACTCATGAGCCTCGGCCACGACGTGCGGCTGATGCCGCCCGCTTACGTGAAGCCGTATGTGAAGCGCGGTAAAACCGATGCGAACGATGCCGCTGCCATCTGCGAGGCGGTGACGCGCCCGAGCATGCGCTTCGTGCCGGTGAAGTCGACCGAGCAGCAGGCAGCGCTGGCGCTGCACAGGACGCGCGACCTGCTGGTCAAGCAACGTACGCAGTTGGTGAACATGATCCGCGGCCTGCTCGCCGAGTTCGGGATCGAGATGGCGCGGGGCCTGCGGCACGCGCTCGAACTGGCAGCCCGGCTCTCGGCCGGAGACGCAGCCGAGGTGCCACCACTGGCGCAACGCGTGGTGACCGGGCTGGCCGATCAGATCGGCGCCGTACAGATCCATCTCACCCGGATGGAGAAGGAGTTGTTGGCCTGGCATCGGGACAGCGACCTGTCACAGCGCCTGGCGACGATCCCCGGTGTCGGCATCGTCTCGGCAACGGCGCTGGCCGCCTCAGTGAGCGAGCCCGAGCGCTTCCGCTCCGGTCGGCAGTTCGCAGCTTCGTTGGGGCTGACACCGCTGCAGAACTGCAGTGGCGGCAAAGAGCGCATGGGCCGGATCTCGCGCATGGGCGACCGCTATCTGCGCCGCCTGCTCGTGGTCGGCATGACCTCTTTGGTCCGGCGCGCGAAGGCTGCGCCGACGTCGGTCGACCCACGGCTGCCGGCGCTGCTCCAGCGCAAGCCAGTGCGCGTGGTAACCGTTGCGGCGGCCAACCGCACCGCACGGGTCGCCTGGGCGATCATGACCCGCGGCGGCACCTACCGCGCACCAGCGGCCACGGCCGCCTGACAGCACGGCAAGGAGACTTTTCCAGGTTGCGAGGACGATGAGAGTTGATGGCGAACCGGTCAGCCCGGGAGCCGGGACACCCCGCTGAATGTCCAGGGCATCATAGCCCGCAAAGCAGAGTGGGACCCAGCTCGCGGATACCATCAGGGCCAGCAGTCACAAGAACGACTGCATCAACAGGCCGGACACAAGACTGCACCCGACCAACGCGTCAGAAGCTCAATTCGCCGCTTGCAATGCGGGAGCCATCCACACAGGACCTTCCGAGGGTCGCTTAAGGGTCGTGAGCGGGCGCGTAGGCGATGTCCGCTTCCATCGATCACTGCCCGAAAGCAGAATGGCGGGAAACCACCCGACCCAGACGTAGGTCATCCTCCGCTAACCTGCCGCGAAGCAGACCTTTCGGGGGTCCGAGAAGGGTCGTGAGCGGGCGGGACGGCAACGTCCGCTTCCGTGCGTTGCCGCTCGGAAGCGTACAGGCAAAAATCCACCCTTCGCAGCCCTCCACGTGGTCAAGCTTACTGAGATTAAAACCTAGGCTTCCCGAACCTCCCGGACAAGCTGAGCGACGAGGTCGGCCGCCGGCATTTCCCGGGCCAAGGGGGCCCCCTGTCCGGCCCATTGCGCCGCGGCGGCGTCGCTACCGCTACCCGAGGCAGCCGCATGAAGGGATTTCGCGGCATCATACGCAAGCGGATAGGCACAGGCCGGCGGACAACCAGCGGCGATGCCGTGGAGGATCAAGCGGTTCGCGAGACCACGCGCAGGCCGGCCGGAGATCGCCGTGGTCAGGCGGGTGTCATAGGCCCGGTCACTTCGGAGCGAGGCGCGGTAGGCCTCATTGGCCGCGCTTTCCGGGCAGAGGATGAACGCCGTGCCCAACTGCGCGCCGGCGGCTCCCAGTTCAAGCGCGGCACGGATGCCCCGCCCATCCATGATCCCGCCGGCAGCGACCACGGGCAGGTTGGTCCGCTTCACAAGCAAGCTAACGAGCACCGAAGTGCTCAGCCCAGGGTCGTGGGCCTCGGTGTCGAACATGCCGCGATGCCCCCCGGCCTCGATGCCCTGGGCGATGACGACGTCGATGCCGGCCGCCTCGATCCGCACCGCCTCGTCGGGCGTGGTGGCGGACGCCATGGTCTTGATGCCGGCTTCCCGGAAAGCGGCCAGGCTCCTTGCGCGCGGAAGCCCGAAATGGAAGCTCACCACCGGCGGCCGGGTCTCCAGCAGCAACTCGAATGCCTCGTCGTCGTCGAGGTGGCTTTTGTAGATCTCGGTGAGGGTCTCCGGGACGGTCGCACCGAACTCCGCGAACAAGGGTGCCAGGTGGGCGAGCCACGCGGCTTCGCGTTCCGGGTCGCGTTGGGCGGCCGGATGGCAGAAGACGTTGACGTTGAACGGCCGGTCGGTCCGGGCTCGGGTGCCCTCGATCATCTCGCGAGCCTGCGCGACGGTGCTCGCCCCGATGCCGATGGAGCCCAGGCCCCCGGCGTTCGAGACGGCTGCCGCCAGATCAGGCGTCGAGACGCCAGCCATCGGGGCCTGCACGATGGGGTGCCTGAGCCCGAGCAAATCGGTCAGGCGCGCCGTTCGAGGCATGATGTCCAACCCTTGAATGGACGGGATCGCCTGTCCGGCGATCATTGGCCGCTCGGGCCCCGTCGCGTTCTTCCCGATGCCAGATAGGTGGGGGCGACGAACGTCACTTCCGCAGGGTCGAACGTGCGCATCGTCCGCGGCATGACGATAAGTCCCCATAGTTCGCCGGCGATACCCGGATTGAGCGAACCGAATCCCACGGAGATCTCGGCCCAGTCGGGGGCGTCGTCGCAGGTCGTGACGTCCGTCCGCATATGATGGATCAGGCGCGGGGCGGAGGCTTCGCCCGCGGGCGCCCCTGCGTCATGGGCGACCTTGTCCTCATCCAGCACGGAGACGATCTCGCGGACCCGCGCCTCGACGATCTGCGCGATGGCACGCCTTGCGAACAGCTTGAAGGTCATATCCGCATCCCCGGAACGGCCTCGTGGCGGTGCGGGCGACCGCCTGGGCCGGCGTATAGTCGCCGCGCCCGCTCGTGGATAATGCTTCCTACAGACCCCCCTCATCGGACATTCCGATGCCTTCGCCATCGGAATGTGCCGACCACGGCGAGAACCATGGTCGGCACATGCAGGCGGTCGGCCGGCGGATCAGACGGCCTGCTGCAGGTCGAAGCGCTCGCGGTCGTTGGCGGCCTGTGCGCTCCTGTCGAGACGCGAGACCAGCCAGCAGGTCGCGAAGGCCAGCGGCAGGGTCACCAGCGTCGGCGGATCCAGGGAGAACAGGGGCGCCGGGTTGCCGAGCACCTTCACCCAGACCGCCGGTCCGACCAGGGTCAGGCCGAGGGCGCTGACGAGGCCTACGGTGCCGCCGACCACGGCGCCCGTCGTGGTGAGACCCCGCCAGTAGAGCGCCAGCAACAGCACCGGGAACGTCGAGGAGCAGGCCACCGCGAACGCGAGGCTGACCATGTAGGCGACGTTCTGCCCCTTGAAGGCTATGCCGAGGCCGATGGCGATCAGGCCGAGCGCGAAGGTCGCGATGCGTGAGATGCGCACCTCGCTCTTCTCGTCGAGGCGTCCCCGGCGGATGACTCCGGCATAGAGATCATGGCTGACCGCCGAGGCGCCGGCCAGCGTCAGGCCCGAGACGACCGCGAGGATGGTCGCGAAGGCGACCGCCGAGATGAACCCCATCATCGCGTTGCCGCCCACCGCATGGCTGAGGTGGATCGCCGCCATGTTGCCCCCGCCGCGCAGCGCACCGCCCACGTCGATGTAGGTCGGGTTGCCGGCGGTCATGACGAGCGCGCCGAAACCGAGGACGAACACCAGGGCGTAGAAGTAGTTCATGAACGTCGCCGCCCAGAACACCGATACGCGCGCCGCACGGGCATCCGGCACCGTGAAGAAGCGCATCAGGATATGCGGCAACCCCGCCGTCCCGAACATCAGCGCCAGGCCCAGGGACAGCGCCGAGAGCGGGTCCTTGGGTGCGGCCTGCGGAGCCAGGATCGCCGCTCCCTTGGGATGTACCTTGGTGGCCTGTGCCAGCAGCGCTCCGAAGTCGAAGCCGTAGGCGGCAAGCACCAGGAGCACGATCAGCGACGCGCCGGCGAGCAGCAGGCCGGCCTTGATGATCTGCACCCAGGTGGTGGCGACCATGCCGCCGAACATCACGTAGCAGACCATCAGCACGCCGACGAGGAACTCCGCATAGAGGTAGTCGAGGCCGAACAGCAACTGGATCAGCTGTCCTGCGCCGACCATCTGGGCGATCAGGTAGAAGGCCACCACGACGAGCGAGGCGCAGGCCGCGAAGATCCGGATCGGGCGTTCGCTCAGCCGCGAGCAGACCACGTCCGTGAACGTGTAGCGTCCGAGCTTGCGCAGGCGCTCGGCCAGCAGGAACACCACGATGGGCATGCCGGTGGTGTAGCCGATGGCGTAGATCAAACCGTCGAAACCCGAGGTGAACACCAGGGCCGTGAGACCCAGGAAGGCACCGGCCGACATCGCATCGCCGGCGATGGCGAGGCCGTTCTGGAAACCGGTTATGTTACCGCCGGCGGCGTAGAAGTCGTCGGCCGACTTGGTGCGCTGGGCCGCCTTCCAGGTGATCCAGAGGGTCAGCAGGACGAAGGTGAGGAAGAGCCCGATTGCCGTCAGGTTGAGGCTGGAGGTCTCGCCCGCCGCCGCGAACGCCGGCGTGGCAAGTGGGATGGAAACGGAGGCAAGCGCGGCGCGAACGGCGTGTCGACCGATGGGCATGACTTTCACTCCCCCGACAGGCGCGCATCGGCGCGGTTGACCGCCAGCACGTAGATGCCGGTCAGCACGACGCCGAGGACGATGACGAACAGGCCATAGGCGAAAGCCCAGGTGACGGTGCCGTTGGATAGGACCGGGCGGGCCAGAAGCGCGGGCGCGAACGCACCCATCGTAACGAAGCCGAAGTAGGCCGCCATGAGGATGACGGTGAGGACCACGCCCAAATGGACGTTCTGCGTATCATGCCCGCGCAGCGGGGGGGTGGCTGGTTCCATGACGTGCCGTCTCCAATATTCGAACAATGAAGATCCAAGACCGCACGTCACATGCAAGTCGAGGCCGAGCTTATGATTTCATCGATCAGGTCAATAAATGCCGATCATGATTCTTCCCGTGTGCGGCATGGCCTTCCAGCTTCGGGAGCTTTCAAAGCTCACCGGTCAGGAACTGCGCGCGTCCGTGTCCGAACGACCAGTCGTCATCGGTGTTGCTGATCATCGATACGACCACGTCGGTGGGCGGTATCCCGCATTTCTCCTGCAACCGCTCGCAGAGGAGCCGGTAGAAAGCTTCCTTCATCTCGCGGCTTCGGGGTCGTGTCGTCACCTGCAGGACCACGCGCTTGTCCGTCCGCGGGATGCCCAGGCCAGTGTCCTCGACAACCAGGTGTGCCGGTGGATGCTCATGCACGATCTGGTAACGGTCGCCGGGAGGCACCTGGAAGGCCTCCAGCATCGCATCGTGGGCGGCATCGAGCAGCGTCTGCATCTCGGCCGGGCTGCGGCCCTGGACCAGGTCAAAGCGTAGCAAGGGCATGGGTCACCTCGTGAATCGAGTGGAAGTCAGGCGGCGATGAAGGCGCGGGAGACCGATGCGAGCTGCGCCTCGGCCTCCGCGGCCAGGCGCTCGACGAGCGCACCCGCCGGGGGCAGGTCCCGGATCAGGCCTATCGCCTCGCCGACGGTCACGTTCGAGACGTCGTGGTCACCGCTCCGGTCGGCGGCCTCGACCTTCTCGCGCTCCTCGGCCGCAAGGCCGCGCAACTCGTCCTCGCGGCCGTGCCAGGTCTCGATGAACCGGTTGCGCATCAGGCGTCCGGTGTACTCGACCGGCCAGGCGCGACCCCGGACGATATCGTAGACCGACGTCCGCACGGTCTCGTCGCCGGTGGCGGCGAGGACGCGATCCTTGGCGGAGGGATGGATCAGGGCTTCCTGCGTGGCCCAGAACCGGCTGCCCAGCAGTGCGCCGTCCGCACCGAGCATCAGCGCCGCGGCGATGCCGCGCCCATCGGCGATGCCACCGGCCGCGAGGACGAGGACCTCCGGGCGCTCGCTTGCCACAAGGTCCACCACGCTCGGGACGAGGGTGATGGTGCCACGGGTGGTCAGGCCGTGACCGCCGGCATCGGTGCCCTGGGCCACCAGGACGGAGGCGCCGGCGTCGAGCGCGCGACGGGCATGTTCCAGGCTATGCACCTGGCAGATCATCGGTACGCCGGCCGCCCGGATCTTCTCCGCGAACGGGGTCGGATCTGCGAAGGACAGCATCATCGCCGCCGGCTCGTGCGCCAGCGCCATGTCCAACAGAACCGGATCCTTCGCCATCGACCAGGTGATGAACCCGCAGCCGACGCGCTGATTGCCCGCCTTGGCGAACTCGCTCTCAAGTATCTCGCGGTTGCCGTAGCCGCAGCCGATGAGCCCGAGGCCGCCGGCGGCGCTGACGGCCGCGGCCAAGGCGCCGCCCGAAGCCGGGTCCATGGGTGCGAGAACGATGGGATGACGGATCCCGAACGCCTCGGTCAGACGGGTTCGCAGTGCCATGATTGTCCCCGGCGCCCGTCGGTCCCTGGTGCCGATTCGGTGCTGGGAAAAATCATGTAGCCGAGCCATGATTTCAGGAATAATGATTCCTTCTGATGGCACCCATCTTGGATCGAGATGTCATGAATAGTGCAGACCTGATGTTTTTTGCGGCTGTCGCCGAAGCCGGCGGGATCGGGCGGGCGGCAGCGGTACTGAATACGGTCCAGTCAAACGTCACGGGGCGCATACGGGCGCTGGAGCAGGCCCTTCACACACCCCTGTTCTATCGCGGCACGCGGGGCGTCACGCTGACCCGAGCCGGCGAGCGGCTGCTTCCCTATGCAACGCAGGTGGCGCGCTTGCTGGCCGATGCCGAGCAGGCCGTCCTGTCCGACGAGACGCCGCGCGGATCGCTGCGCCTGGGTTCGATGGAAACCACCGCCGCGCTTCGGCTGCCGCGCCTGTTGACGACCTATACCGGCAAGTATCCCGAGGTGGACATCGAACTGGAACTCGGCCCGACCAAATCGCTGATTTCCGCGGTCTTGGATCGGAAGGTTGAGGCCGCGTTCGTTTCCGGGCCGATCAGCCAGGACGACCTGACCGCCGTCCCGGTGCTGGAGGAGGAACTCGTGCTTGTCGCAGGCGCGAAGTTTCGCACACACGACGAGGTCGTCGCCATGCTGGCGAGCAAGCAGGAAGCGCGGGTGCTGGTGTTCAAGACCGGCTGCTCCTACCGACTGCGGCTGGAGACGTTCCTCGGAACTCACGGTCTGGTGCACGTTCGACGGATGGAGTTCGGCACCCTCGACGGGATCATCGGCTGCGTCGAGGCCGGCATGGGTATATCGCTGCTGCCACGGGTCGTCGCCGAACCGATGCAGCGGAGCGGGCGGGTTTCGATCCATGCGCTTCCGGACGGGGCGGGCTTCGCACAGACGCTGATCGTCTATCGCCGGGATAGCTTGCTGACCGCCGCGTTCGAACGTTTCCTCGACTGCACCTACGAGATCTTCGATCTTCTGCCCAAGGAAGGCTTCGATCTCGTGATGGCAGGCAACGGCCTTCAGGGCGTCGCATAGTTCGAGGCGTCCCTGGGCAGGAAGCGTCCACGCTCCTCGCGCACGCGTCGCATGATGAATTCCCGGCAGGCCGAGACGCGGCGGACCTCATGGCTATCGGGGTGGGACAGCAACCAATAGGTTCGTTCGAACACGATGTGTGGAAGCACGCGGACGAGGTCCGGGCAGTCGGACGCGGCGAAGTCGTGGAGGATGCCGATTCCGGCTCCGGCGCGTACCGCCTCCAGCTGACCGACGGCACCGGCGCATCGAAATACGCTCCGCGTCTTGCCTTGCAGGAAGGTCATGTAGTCGAGGGCGGATGCGTAAGCGTAGTCGTCCACGCCGATGACCGCGGCATGCCCGGCTAGATCCTCCTCGCTCTCCACATGCCCCGCATGCTGGAGATAGGCCTGCCCCGCATAGAGTCCCAGCGTGTAGTCCGTGAGCTTCGAGAGGATAAGGCGCCCGTGCGCCGGCCGGTCGAGACCGATGGCAAGATCGGCTTCACGTCTTGAGAGCGAGAACGAGCGGGGCAGCGGGACGAGCTCGATGACGAGGTTTGCATACCGCGTCGCCAACAGGCCGAGCTCGCGCGCCAGGAACAGGTTGCCGAGGCCGTCCGGCACGCCAATGCGAACGGTCCCGCTCGGTTCGGCTTCCATCGCGCTCAGACGTGCAGCCGCGGCAACGATCTCCGCCTCGACGCGTTCGGCCGTCGGTACCAGGTTTTCGCCGGCGTCGGTCAGCGCGGAACCGTTGGGTCGGCGGTGAAACAGGGGGGCCCCCAGCGCAGCCTCCAAGGATTCGATGCGGCGCGCCACGGTGGCGTGGTTGAGGCCGAGCTTGCGGCTGGCTTCAAGCATCTGCCCATGTCGGGCGACGGCGAGGAAGACCTGCAGGTGGTCCCAATTCATGGGCATCCATTCGTGCACATCGGTTTGGCGGGAACGCCTGTTGAACAGCAAAAATCGAAGGACGAGAAGGGGCGAGCCAAACAGGCGACGACATGCATTGCCGGTACCGGGAGGAAACCATGGCCCAGGTCAGATCCATCGAGCACTTCGTCGGCGGCGCCCGCGTGCCTGGCCGTTCCGGACGCACCGCTCCGGTCTTCAACCCCGCGACCGGCGAGCAGACCGGCGCCGTCGCGCTCGCAAGCCGTGACGAGGTGGACGCCGCCGTGGCCAGCGCACGCGCCGCCTTCCCGCGCTGGGCCGCCACGACGCCATTGCGCCGCGCCCGCATCCTCAACAAGTTCCTCGGCATCCTGCAGGACCGCATCGGCGAGATGGCCGCGGTCATCACCGCCGAGCATGGAAAGGTGCTCTCCGACGCCGCCGGGGAAATCCAGCGGGGAATCGAGGTGGTCGAATTCGCGACCTCCGCTCCGCAGCTTCTCAAGGGCGAGGTCACCGAGAACGTCGGTACCCGCGTCGACAGCCATTCCCTGCGCCAGCCGCTGGGCGTCGTCGCCGGCATCACGCCGTTCAACTTCCCGGCCATGGTGCCGATGTGGATGTTCCCGGTGGCGTTGGCCTGCGGCAACTGCTTCATCCTGAAGCCCTCCGAGCGCGACCCCTCGACGGCCCTGTTGATGGCCGAGTGGCTCAAGCAAGCCGGGCTGCCCGACGGGGTGTTCCAGGTCGTGCAGGGGGACAAGGAGGCGGTTGACGCGCTCCTCCACAACCCCGACGTCGGCGCCGTGAGCTTCGTCGGCTCGACCCCGATTGCCCGCTACATCTACGCCACGGCGACCGCCAACGGTAAGCGGGCCCAGTGCCTCGGCGGCGCCAAGAACCACATGATCGTCATGCCGGACGCCGACATGGACCAGGCGGTCGACGCGCTGATGGGCGCCGCCTACGGCTCGGCCGGCGAGCGCTGCATGGCCATCTCGGTTGTCGTTCCGGTGGGCGAGAAGACCGCCGACACGCTGGTCGCCAAGCTGATCCCGAAGATCCGCGCGCTGAAGGTCGGCCCGGGCACCGACGCGGAGGCCGAGATGGGCCCCCTCGTCACGAAGCAGCATCGCGACAAGGTGCGGGGCTACATCGACCAGGGAGTGACCGAGGGTGCCGAACTCCTGGTGGACGGCCGCGACCTCAAGCTCCAGGGCTACGAGGACGGCTACTTCATCGGCGGGTCGCTGTTCGACCGGGTCACCCCCGACATGACGATCTACAAGGAGGAGATCTTCGGTCCCGTGCTCGCCGTCACGCGGGTGCCCGACTACGCCACCGCGGCCAAGCTCATCAACGAGCACGAGTTCGGCAACGGCACCGCGATCTTCACCCGCGACGGCGACGCCGCGCGCGAGTTCGCCCACCAGATCGAGGTCGGCATGGTGGGCATCAACGTGCCGATCCCGGTGCCGATGGCGTTCCACTCCTTCGGCGGCTGGAAGGCCTCCCTCTTCGGCGACCACCACATGCACGGCCCCGAGGGTGTGCGCTTCTACACCCGCCTCAAGACCATCACGACCCGCTGGCCTACCGGAATCCGCGCGGGCGCCGATTTCGTCATGCCGACGATGCAGTAATCCGCTTAGTTGCCGATCCGCGGTTTTAGCAAAACTCACAGCACCCTGGTCAACCGTACAGGGTGTTATGCCGCATCATGCTTCAAAGATTGCCAACAATCCCATGAAAATGATCGGAGCCATAGCCTTGAGTGTTCTGCTGTCTTCCTTGCCGGCGCAAAGCCTGCCGTACACGACGGCCACAACGGTCTACAAGACGGCCGAAGTTGAAGGTGTGAAGCTGTTCTATCGCGAAGCGGGTCCGAAGGATGCGCCGACGATTGTGCTCCTGCACGGTTATCCCTCCTCGTCGCGGATGTGGGAGAGCCTGATCCCACTCCTGGCCGACAAGTATCATCTGATCGCACCGGATTATCCGGGATTTGGGCAGAGTGAGGCACCCACCCCGGACCGTTATCGCTACACGTTCGAACATCTCGCCGAGACCACGGCGCAACTGCTGAACCAGTTGGGTCTTACACGGTACACGTTGTTCATGCAGGACTACGGCGGCCCGATTGGCTTCCGCATGGCAATGGCGGCACCCGAAAAGGTGCAGGCGATCATCATTCAGAACGCGAATGCCTATCGTGAGGGGCTGGGCCCCAAGTGGTCGAATATCGCCAGATTCTGGGAAGATCCGGCCGCCCATCCCGAACAGATCGACGCCTTCGTCGGGTATCAAGGAACCAAGCAGAGGCATCTCGGCAACAGCCCAAATCCGGAGCGGTACAATCCGGACGCGTGGGACGATGAGTTTGCGTGGCTCTCCCGCCCCGGTCAACGTGAGATCCAGGCGGCGCTCCTCTACGACTACCGGACCAACGTGGCCTCCTATCCCCTATGGCAAGCCTGGCTGCGGGAACACCAACCGGCCATGTTGGTCATGTGGGGCCGGTACGACCCGTCGTTCATCGTGCCGGGCGCCGAAGGCTACAAGCGCGATGTACCGGATACCAACGTGCATATCCTGGATGCCGGACATTTTGCGCTCGACGAGAAGACCGAAGACGTCGCGCAGTTGGCGCGGACATTCATGGCCAGACTGACGCAGCCCGGGGACGACCCCAAGGGCGTTCGCGGGGCGAGGTAGCATCCCCCGGGAATCGTGGGCCGAGTGATATGCCGGCCATGGCTGGGTCCGGCCCCGATCCCGACGTCATGGTCGAGCCGCCCCGTTCCAATGGGAGCCGGCTCGCCCGTCCGACATTTCATTCACGCGATGCCGGTCGGCGCACGCCTTGAGTTCGCGACCGCATGGGTGTGACCGGTCGGGATCCACCCCACGACCGGTAAGGCCCGACCGCCTACGCCCGGAAACGACGGGCGTCGTGCCATAGCCACACCGCGCTAAGCAGCAGCAGCACGGTGGCCCAGGCGCCGACGAGGCCCAGCGCGTCCAGGCCGGCCCATTGCCGGGTCCCGATCATCCAGATCAATACCGGTCCGCCGATCTGACCGGCGGCGAAGGCCGCCGTCAGCCTTGCCAGCAAGGGGGTCGGGTTGTCTGGCCGCTCCTCGCGCGCGAGTTGCAGGCCCGCCATGCTGATCACCATGAACGTTCCGCCCACGAGGACCGCCGACGCGGCGATGGCCCAGAGGGACGGCGCGATCAGCGGCAGGGCGGTTCCGAGGGCCAGGGTCCCCTGTGCCACCGCCCAGAGCCGCTTGCGTGACCACGTCGGCAGCCAGCGTGCCACCGCCGCCACGGACAGCGCTGCGGCCAGGCCGAACAGCGGCCACATCAACCCGAACACCAGCGGGTCGGGCGTGAGCGTGCGTGCCATGGCGGGCAGGAAGGTGGCCGGCACGATGTAGCCGAACCCGAAGACACCGTAGCAGAGGGCCAGGGACAGGTGTCCCCCGCGGGCGTTGTTCGCGATGGCCGTCGCCTCGTGTTCCTCGACCGGCGCCGGGGTCACGCCGGGGGCCCGGGAACGCATCCAGACGAACAGGGCACCTGCACCGGCGGCGGCCCCGAGTTCCAGCCACAACCAAGCCGCCGGCTGTCGACCGCCGAGCCAGGACAACATGCCGGCAAGCGCGATTCCGAGGCCGACGCCCGTGTAGATCCAGGCGCCGAGGTGCGAGACCTGCCGCCGGGCCAGTTCCGCCAGACACCAACTGCTGGCGCAGATCAATGCCCAGGCGCTGAACAGGCCGCCCGCCGCCCGCAGCAGGGCGCCGGCGAGCGCCCCCTCCGCACCCACCTGGGCGGTCGCAAGGGTGGTCAGCGCGACGCCGAGGAGGCTCAGGAGCAGCCCGCGGCGCGGATCGGACGAGAACCAGGACGCCGTCAGGGCGCCGATGAAATAACCACCGTAATTGGCGGCCGCCCATTCCGTACCGGCCGCGGCGCTGAGGGTGCCGTCGCGCATCATCAGCGGCATCAACGGCGTGAAGGCGAAACGACCGATGCCCATGGCGACGCCGAGGGCGACAAGGCCGCTGCCGACGACAAACCACGCGGACCGGTCGAGCGCCGGGGATGAAACCGATTGGTTGCTCATGGATCCCTCATCCGGCGGCCCTCGTCATATCTCGACGAGGTCCTGTGGGGTGTCTCGGTCAGCCCGCACTTCGTGCGGCGACGCGATGGGGCTCAGGCGGCCCGTCTCGGTGCCTCGACCAGTTCATCGGCCGGACCGAAGAACTCGAATCGGATACGCTCGACGGGGATGCCTTGGCGCCCGAGCCCGTTCACGAGCGCGGCCAGGAAGGGCTTGGGGCCGCACAGGTAGTAGGTCGCCAGTTCCCGCGGGGTGTTCGCCACCAGCCACTCCGCGGTGACCAGGCCGGGCTCCGCGGAGTGCCTGTCGGCGGGCTCCCGCTCGTCCGGCTCCGCATGGAAGAAGCGGGAATGCAGGTTCGCGTGGCCGTCGGTCAGGGTTCGTACGTGTGCGCCCATGGCGTGGACCCGTCCGTTCAGCGCGCCATGGACGAACCAGGTCGGACGCTCCGGCGAGGTTTCGGCAATCGTCTCCAGCATGCTGATCATGGGGGTAAGCCCGACGCCGCCGCTGACCAGGACCACCGGCCCGTCCGTGCCTCGGTCGAGGAAGAAATCCCCGGCCGGCGGAGCGACCCGGACCGAGGTTCCCGGTCCGGCATGGTCATGCATCCAGTTCGAGACGACGCCGGCGGGCACGCCCGGCGCGGCCTCCCGCTTCACGGTGATGCGATAGGCGTGACCGTTCGGGGCGCAGGATATGGAGTAGTTGCGCTTGAGCACGCCGTGGCCGGGGAGGTCGAACTGGAAGCCCAGATACTGCCCCGGTTCATGACGCAGGACCGGCTTCCCGTCGGACGGGACCAGCACGAGGGAGCAGATCGTCTCGCTCTCCCGGGTGACGCTCTCCACGACGAACTCGCGCAAACCGTTCCAGCCGCCGGGCTTCGTGGCGAGGTCGCGATAGATCGTGGCCTCGCGGCCGATCAGCAGTTCGGCGAGGAACCAATATGCGTCTCCCCAGGCGGCGCAGATCTCGGGCGTGGCTGCCTCGCCGAGCACGTCCCGGATCGCGCCGAGCAGAGCCTCCGCCACGTGGGGGTAATGCTCCGGCAGGATGCTTAGGGCGACGTGCTTCTGCGCGATCCGCTCGACGGCGCCGGCGAGCACGCCGAGGTTGTCGATGTTGCGTGCGTAGGCGAGCACGGCCTGGGCCAGCGCCTTGGGCTGAGACCCGGTCTCGCCGTGATGGGACTGATTGAAGAGGGCACGCATCTCCGCGTCGACGAACAGGCGCTCGTACATGCGCTGGGTGATGGTGAGGCCGTGTCCCTCAAGGGCAGGTACGGTGGCCTTGATCAGGGCAATGGTGGCCGGGGAGAGCGGGATCGACATCTGCATCTCTCATAAGGTATATATGGAATACACCTTATGAACGCCGGATTGAAAAGGTGCAATAGATATATACCTTATGGCTCGACGGGAGCTGCCATGCGTCTGACGCGCTACACCGACTACGCCCTGAGAACCTTGATCTACGTCGGCTTGCATGAGCCGCGGCAAAGCTCGATTGCCGAGATCGCGCGGGCCTACGGCATTTCCGAAAGCCATCTGACGAAGGTGGTGCACCAACTCGGACGGCTTGGACTGATCCGCACGATCCGGGGCCGCGGCGGCGGCATGCGGCTCGCGAAATCCCCGGCGGAGATCGTCGTTGGGGTGGTGGTGCGCCAGACCGAGGAGGACCTCGCGCTGGTCGAGTGCTTCGCAGGCGGCTCCTGCTTGATCACGGCTCCTTGCCGCCTTCGGCGTGCGCTCGGTGAAGCCCTGTTGGCGTTTCTCGCGGTTCTCGACCGCTATACCCTGGCCGATCTGCTGGGTGGAAATGAAGGGATCGAGATTGCCACCCTGCTTGGCCTGCCTTTCCCAATGACAGAGGTGGCACCACATCTTTGCCCTCCTACGAAGCTATGAGCGATATGATCTGAGCTTCATGTTCTGAAAGCAGAGGCGGCGCGCTGCTAGCACCAAATTATGATACGTCATTGCCCCGGGGTGGAATTACAATGAGCGCGGATATGCATCCCGGCGACATATAAATGACTTTAGTGTCCATGAGTGGCGCAACCGGGCGGTGAAAGGCTGTTTCTCGCTGTTGGCCCCAGGCAGAACGCTATCTGAGCCGTAAGCGTCCGGGCCATCGCCAGATCGGTCGGCGCCATGCCGTTTTATTTGAGAACCCGCGGTCTCGAAGTACTTACGTTTGCGGTAAAGGCGAGCGACGTTCAGCTGGAAAACATCAAAGCGGGTGACTGATCCCACGACAAGTCTGTGGATCGCCTTGAGGCGATGATCTGTCGCGCTTCGTGATTCTGTCAGACGTCCGCTTCAGCGAATTGCTTTCCGGAAGCGGACAGGTAAAAATCCACCTAAGCCCGCCATTGAGCGGACCGGCGGATACCGACCCAACGCAGTCGTTCGCGTTCCCCGATGCGGTGTGCAGAAGCGGACATGTGGCGTGACACCTCTGATCCGCTGCCACTGCCTAATATCGGCCTTCCGGTTGGGAATGGCGTCTCATTGAAGCAAGTTTGTCTACCAAGGCCGCTTTCGCTTCGAGCGGTTCTGAGATTATTTCGATGCACGCGGAGCATGCCGGCGATCGTGCGCCATAAGCTACGGACATGACAGCCGGGGGAACAAGTCTGAACCGATGAGCAGCGCATGCCTACGGCAGATGAGGCCTTTTCGAAAACACGGCGACCTCGCTCTCCCTCGTTGTCCCTGGACGCATGTTCGCCGCCGCGTTGCCGGGGAAGGAGCCGCCACCTCTGCCGTATGTAGCTTCCCTTAGGGAGCTACCGGGTAGCGTTGGCCTTGACAGAATGCCTTCTTGACTGATCAGGGGAGGCACGAATGAAGGGCAGTATACATCGGTGGTCTTCGGCTGGTCGGACAACGGGGATTTGGGAGGGCTCGCACCTCGAACGAATGGACCCCAACGCTGCGGTCTTCACTCCCGATATTGTCAAAGCGATGTGCAAAGGGTTCGATCTGGCTTGGACCTCGATGCTCGCTGCAAACCTCGCTTGCGCGGCTGATCGCTTCGCGGCGGAGACACGACGTCAGCTCGCGATTGCGATCGTCGAATCTGCCTGCCGGGGCACATGCGATCGCCATCGGCTGAGCGAAAATGCTCTCAGAAGCTTCTTCCCCCTGGGGCTGCCAGGGCAGGCCGAACAGGATCGGAGCGATCCTAGGTAAGCTTTTGCTGATCGCGACCGACGCAGCCTGACGGCACGATCCCTGCGGCCAGCGCGGTCTGGAGCAGGTTCGTTAGGCTGGCTGCGTTGAGGCGGTTCATGACTTGGGCGCGGTGCAGTTCCACCGTGCGGGGGCTGATACCGAGGTGCTGGCCGATCGTCTTGTTGGTTCCACCGTCGACGAGGCCGACGAGGACTTGGCGTTCTCGAGGCGTCAACCGCGCCAACCGCGCCGCGGCGCTCTCATCGGATGTCGTCGGCCGGGCGTCACTGTGACACTCGGATATCGCGATCAGCAGCGCGGATTGCGGTGCATCCTCATCGCTCAGGCTCACGAAGTCGATGGCGCCAGCCTTCATGGCGGCGACCGCCGAAGCGACATCTGCCGTGGGCGAACCGAGCGCGATGGTCGTCAACGCGATGGAACGCGCCCTGAGTTCCCGCGGGATCGCAAGGCATTCATTCCTCGACTGCCGGACGTCGACAAGTACGCAACCCGGCGTGAGGACCGGGGCCATGTCGAGGAAAGCAGATGCGCTATCGAAGGTTCGGACACGATATTCAAGGCTTCGAACCATGTTTGCGAGCCGTCGCGCCTCACCGATTTTCGTGCTGACGATGTAGAGTTGATGCTCGTCCTGGTTCGACAGATCGGCGGTGATCCCGCCCAATCGATGGACTGTACCGTTCTCGTCCCGGATCGGAAAGCTGGTCTCGCGCAGCCAGCGGATCGCGCCATCCCCGGGACGGATGATCCGGTACTCGAACTGAACCGCCTCACCGGCTCGGACAAGCTCGAGCGACCGTTCGACCTGCTGCCGATCGGCGGGGTGGACATCTTTTATCCATTCACTGAACGCGGTCGGCCCTTCCGCGCACGGCACGCCCCAGATCCGCTCGAAGGCGGCACTTCGATAGACGATTTGTCCCGCTTCCGGATCGCCGATCCAGAGGAGGCTCCGGCTATGCTCCGCGAAGCTGCGGAACTGTGCCTCGCTCTCTCGGACAAACCTTTCGGCACAGCGTTGCGCCGTGACGTCGATCACGGCGCCGATGAATCCGACGGCGCGACCGTCCGCGAAGGTCGTCCGACCGGACGTCGCGACATGCCGGATTTCGCCGCTGTCGCGTCTCATCAGCCGATATTCGATGTTGTAGCACCCGTCCCCGGCCGGATCGACACAGGCCGCGATGGCGTCATGGACCCGCGCGAGTTCCTCCGGGTGGATTCCCGCCTCGAAGACGCCGACGTCGACCGGCGCGTCAGGGGGGACGCCCCACATCTCGCGCACGCGCGCGTCCCAGTTGAGGGCGCCGGTGATCGGGTCCCATGAGTAGATGCCGAGACCGACGAGTTCGGTTGCGGCCCTGAGGCGAGCCTCGCTCCGCCTGAGCTTCTCCTCCATGGCGCGCCGCTCGCTCGTGTCTCGGGAAACGCCAACGACCAACTCGACCGAGCCGTCATCGGCGCGGACGGGCCCCCAGTGGAAGTCGAAGTAGGCGCCGTAGCCCGTCGGGCTCCGGTAATAGACCTCGCCCTCCGTGGTCACGCCCTCATTCAGGACGCGATCGACGTGCCCGTTGAGTTCAGCGGCAAGGTCGGACGGGTAATCGAGGTCAGCGAACGTTCTGCCCAGCATCTCCTCGGCAGGCAGGCCGAACAGGGCCAGCATGGCCGCGTTCGCGTAGGCCAAACGCTTCTAGGGATCGAAGGCGTAGACGAAATCCGGAATCGACGAGAGCGTTGCCTCGAGAAAGCGGGACTGACTGGCCAGTTCCGCCGATGCAGCCTCGATCCGCTTCGCGGCCCGTTTGAGATCATCGACATCCTGGATGACGACGACCGCTTCATTGCTGCCGTCGCGAAGGAAGGGCGCCGCGGCGACACGAAGCCAGCGTTCCAGTCCGTCCTGCTCGATGTGGAGGAAGTCGACTCCCGGCAAGACCGTCTCGCCGCGCAAGGCCCGGTTGCCCGGGTACCGATCGGGCGTGATCGGCCCATCGTCGCCCTCGTACCCGCGCCAGCGATTCATCTGAGTCGGATCGCGCGAGGCCTGCCCGATCAGCCCGACGTAAGGGTGCATGAGCGCGTTGGAAAGAACGAGATGCCCGTGATGATCATAGATGCCGACGCCGAGGGGCAGGGTGTTCAGGATCGATGCAAGCAGGGGGCTTTGATCGCGAAGCGCTCGCTCGACTCCCCCGAGGGCGTAGTCGAGGGTCGCCATCGGCCCAGCTTCTGATCGCGAACGACTCAGCATGACATCCGCCCTCCTAAGTTACAACGGGCTGATGTTCCGCATTTTCTCGGTACCCATGCGTATCGCACGTCTTCTGCTCTCGCGCGATAGGCGAATAGACGATCGGCATCGATGAAAATTTCAGCGCCGGCACGACATCGTCGATGCTGTCGTGCCTGTTCCCCGGGGCACTGCCCGGAGCCGCAACAGGTAGGCCCGGCTCGACCGGGTGAGGCTGCTCCACGAGCCGCGACTCGGGAATCTCCCTAGGGATCCTCCGGATGGCTCGCCGCTCGCGCGACGGAGATGAATCGTCACCGACGCTTCCGAGGAGATCACAATGAGAGCTCTGGTCTGGCACGGCACGCAAGACATTCGCTGCGACTCCGTCCCCGATCCGCGGATCGAGGACGACCGGGACGCGATCATCAAGGTCACGGCCTGCGCGATCTGCGGCTCGGACCTGCACCTCTACGACCACTTCATGCCCGGCATGGAGAAGGGCGACGTCATGGGCCACGAATTCATGGGCGAGGTGGTGGAGACGGGGAAGGGCGTGAACGGCGCCCTCCGGAAGGGCGAGCGGGTGGTGATCCCGTTCACGATCATCTGCGGCCAGTGCGACCAGTGCAAGCGCGGCTTCTTCTCGGTCTGCGAGCGCTCGAACCGCAACAAGCACCTGGCCGAGAAGGCCTTCGGGCACACCACCGCGGGCCTGTTCGGCTACACCCACCTCACCGGCGGCTACCAGGGCGGGCAGGCCGAGTACGTCCGCGTGCCCTTCGCCGACAAGACCCACATCAAGGTGCCGGAGGGGCTCACCGACGAGCAGGTGCTGTTCCTCGGCGACATCTTTCCCACCGGCTGGCAGGCGGCGGTGCAGGCCGACATCCAGCCCACCGACACCGTGGCAATCTGGGGCGCCGGCCCGGTCGGCCAGATGACGATCCGCTCGGCGATCCTGCTGGGCGCCAAGCAGGTGGTGTGCATCGACAGCGTGCCCGAGCGCTTGGAGATGGCCCGGGCCGGCGGCGCCATCACCATCGACCACACGCAGGAGAGCACCGTCGAGCGGCTGAACGAACTCACGGCCGGCAAGGGTCCGGAGAAGTGCATCGACGCCGTCGGCATGGAGGCCCATTCACCGCGCGCGCTCGAACAGGTCTACGACCGCGTCAAGCAGGCGGTGATGCTGGAGAGCGACCGCGCCACGGTCCTGCGCGAGATGATCTACGTCTGCCGTCCCGCCGGCATCCTGTCGATCCCCGGCGTCTATGGCGGCCTCGTCGACAAGATCCCGATGGGTGCCCTGATGAACAAGGGCCTCACCGTCCGCACCGGCCAGACTCACGTGAACCGCTGGACCGACGACCTCGTGAAGCGGATCGCCGACGGGCAGATCGACCCCTCCTTCGTCATCACCCACCGGGCGGGGCTCGAACAGGGACCGGAGATGTACAAGACCTTCCGCGACAAGAAGGACAACTGCATCAAGGTCGTGCTCCGGCCGTGACTGGTGCCGCAGCGCGCTGCGCTGCGGCGGCTCTGCCGCTTCGCCCCCGTGTCCACCGAGGAAGCCAGCATGTCCGAGTCCACGTACCCACGCGACCGGAGCCGCCCCCCCGCGCAGACGCCTTTGCCGAGCTATCTCACCTCGGACCCGCGCCGTAGGCCAGATCCCGGAACCCGGGCACTCGCCCAAGGTCTCGGCTGGTTCTCGATCGGTCTCGGTCTCACCGAACTCGCCTATGGCGGTTCCATTGCGCGCTGGCTCGGAATGCCGCGCTCGGCCCCGGTCATCCGGGCCTATGGCGTGCGCGAACTCGTCCAAGGAGCCGGGATCTTGGGCTCAGGCGATCCGACCCCCTGGATCTCGGCACGCGTCGCGGGGGACGCGCTCGACATCGCCACGGTTCTGCCCGGGCTTGAAGACCCCAATCCCCGCAAGCACAACGTGCTGCTGGCACTACTGGCTCTGGTGAGCGTCACCGCCGTCGACGTGATCTGCGCGCAGAATCTCGCGAAGGCACCCCTCGCTCCATCCGAGAAGGTCAAACGGGACTACCGCCGCCGCAGCGGATTTCGGCGTCCTGCCGAGGCGATGCGGGGAGCGGCTCGCGACTTCACGCAACCGTCCGACATCATCGGCCCGGAGGCGATGCGTCCCTGGACATTGGCCAACGCCTGAACGCAACGGAATGGTAGGCCAGATGCTCCCTGTTCTCGAGCAGGTGTCAGGCGCGCTCGTGATGGGGCTCGTCCTCGCCGACGTCTTCCTAACTGTCCTCTACGCACGCATCGGAACGGGCTTGTTCGCGGACCGGGTGGCCCATCTCATCTGGGCGATCTTCCGCCGTGCTGGCGACCTCTTCGCAGGGCGACGGGGTGCGGTGCTCTCCACCTGCGGCCCGGTCATCCTCATCGTCTACGTCCTCTTCTGGTCGATGGGGCTGACCGTCGGAGCCGGCCTCATCATCCACCCGGCATTGGGAACGGCCGTTCGGGCGAGCGGGGGCGAAACCCCGGCCGACTTCGTGACCGCCCTGTACGCGGGCGGCAGCAGCATCGCGATCGTGGGGGCGAGCGACTTCAAACCGGCCACGGATGCCTACCGGGTCCTCTACCTCGTGAACTCGCTCATCGGGATGTCGGTGACGTCGCTGGTCCTGACCTACGTGATGCAGGTCTACAGCGCGCTTCGGCAGCGCAATGCCCTCGGCCTGAAGCTGCATCTGCTGGCGGCTGAGACCTCGGATGCGGCCGAACTCCTGGTACGTCTCGGGCCCGGAGGACAGTTCAGTTCCGGATACACCCACCTGGCCGATGTCGCTGGGTCCCTCGCCGAAATGAAGGAGGCGCATCACTTCTATCCGGTGCTGTTCTACTTCCGGTTCCGGCAGCCCTTCTATTCCGTCTCGGCGCAGGCGTTCATCGCGCTCGACACGGTGTCGCTGATCCGAAGCGGAATTGTGGATGGTCAGGCCGCATGGCTCAAGGAGAGCGCCGCTGTCGATGCGATCTGGCGCGTCGCCATGCTGCTTGTCGTCACGCTCGAAACGACGTTCCAGCCCGGGGATCTGCCAACGCCCGCCGACGCAAACTGTCCCGAGCGCGAGGCATGGCGTACCCGCTACGCAACGGCCGTCGGGCGGCTTTCGGAAGCCGGCGTCGAGCCGATACCGGGCGGGCCGGATCCAGAGACCTATGTCGGGTTGCGGGCGCGGTGGCAGCCACACATCGCACGACTGGCCCCTGCGATGGCCTACCACATCGAAGAGTTCAGACCCGGGAGGGAGTCACACCCCTGAAACGCTTCGTCCGAGCGTATCGAAAACAGCGCCCGCACGCGCTCGCTATTGCTGGTCTGTTAGCTTCGTCGAACGCGCACTCGAGAGCCGCTGCTCCGCCGCCGAGAAATAGCACCGGAAGAGCTGACTTTGGCCCAGCGTCTTGATCCCCGAAGACGGGTCGCCTCAACCTTCATTGCCGGTTTCGAACGTCGGCAGGACATCGCTGTTTCTGCGACGTAAAGCAATTGTCTGAAATTGAGGAATATTCGATTCAGGCTGCGGACAACACCTTAGGACTCTACCGGATCATACAATCGCGGAATGCATGACACGCTTCTCATAGAAGCCGCGGCTTCAGGTTGGGAAATCCATCCAATGCTCGGGGCTGGAACGACCAATCCTCACCCTCCAAGGAAGCCTACCATGGTGACCAAAGCGCTTTTCGTACGACTGGAAGCGAAGCCCGGAAGAGAGGCCGACGTGGAAAGTTTTCTGCGCGGCGGCCTTTCGATTGTCGAGCAGGAGCCGGCGACAACAGCTTGGTTCGCCGTTCGAATCGGACTGTCGACCTTCGGAATTTTTGACGCCTTCCCCGACGAGGCGGGCCGGCAGGCCCATCTGTCCGGCGGCGTCGCGCAGGCGCTGGAGGCACAGGCGTCCGAACTATTCTCCGAGCCGCCTTCGATCCAGGAATTCGACGTGCTCGCCTCGAAGCTTCCCCGGTAGCGGGGGGCCGGTGCCCCATGGATCGCAGGCCGACGCCGGGAACGCGCTCATGCTGGCCGCAGGAACTACGATTTGAGCGTTCAGCCGTTTCAGCCCGGCGTCGCCTCAAAGGGCCCGCCCTCTCCTCGAGCGGGCCGCGGCGTCCGAGCGGGCGGTGAGGGCCGTCCCGAACCCAATCCTTGTCGAACGGAGAGAGGAACATGACTTCTGAAACCCTCAACGACCTGAAGGTCGCGATCCTGGTGACGGACGGCTCTGAGCAGATCGAGATGACCGAGCCGCGCAAAGCCCTCGACGAGGCGGGTGCCGAGACCCGGCTCGTGTCGCCCAAGGACGGTCGGGTGAAGGCCTGGAACTTTACGGATTGGGGCGGCACCTTCCCGGTGGACATGCCCCTCGACAGTGCCCGGTCCGAGGCTTTGACGCGCTCCTGCTGCCGGGTGGCGTCATCAACCCCGACATGCTCCGCGCGCTGCCCGAGGCGGTCGCGTTCGTGAAGGCCTTCTTCGACGCCCGCAAGCCCGTGGCCTCGATCTGCCATGGCCCCTGGACCATCATCGAGGCGGGGGCCGCACGCGGACGGCGCCTGACCTCCTGGCCGTCGCTGATGACCGACCTCAAGAACGCCGGCGCGGAGTGGGTGGATGAGGAGGTTGTCGTCGATCAGGGCTTGGTCACGAGTCGCAAACCCGACGACATCCCGGCCTTCAACCCGGAGGTGATCAAGCTGTTCGCGAGCGCACGGGGACCGTCGCGACAGGCAGCCGCCCAATGAAACCGAAAGCCGCCGTTGACGCTGCACAGCAAACGCCCTCTCCGTCGGGACCGAAGAGCATGGAGCGGCGTCCGTTCGGTCCTGTGCCACGCGAGATTGCGGTGATCGGCCAGGGAACCTGGTACATTGACGACGCGCACCGACCCACCGCTGTCGCGACCCTGCGGCGGGGTCTCGACCTCGGCATGACCCACATCGACACGGCCGAGATGTACGGCGACGCCGAGACCGTGGTCGGCGAGGCTATCGCTGAACGGCGCGAGGAGGTTTTCCTCGTCTCCAAGGTCCTCCCCAGCAACGCGACGCGCGCGGGGACCGTGGCGGCCTGCGAGCGCTCGCTCGCGCGCCTGCGCACCGACAGGCTGGATTGTTACCTCCTGCACTGGCCCGGTCCGCACCCACTGGAGGACACCTTCGCCGGCTTCGAGCGGCTTCGCGAGCAGGGCAAGATCCTGTCCTGGGGGGTGAGCAACTTCGACGTGCCCGACCTCGATGCCGCTTGGAAAGCCGGGGGCGAGGGCCGGATCGCCTGCAACCAAGTCCTCTATCATCTCCAGGAGCGTGCCATCGAGCACGCGGTACTGCCGTGGTGTGAGGAGCACGGTATCGCCACGGTCGCTTACAGCCCATTCGGCCATGGCAGCTTTCCCAGCCCGTACACGTCGGGGTACCGCGTCTTGGGGGAGATCGCGTCGAGCCACGGCGCGACCGCACGTCAAGTGGCGCTCCGTTTCCTGGTGCGGCGACCGTCGTTGCTCACGATCCCCAAGGCGTCCAGCCCCGAGCACGTCGCCGACAACGCGGCCGCCGCCGCGCTGCAGCTGACGGAAGCCGAACTTGCCCGGATCGACGCGGCATTCCCGCTCGGCTCCCGGCCACGCCGACTTCCCATGCTGTAGGGCCCATGAAAATCCGCTGCAGGCGGAAGGAACGGATCGCGATGCGCGCCTCGGAGCGAGTGTTCGACGCTGGATTGATCATGCAGCCCGAACGCGGCACCGGCGTCCGGGCCAGCAGCGGTGAGACGCCCACGGACCTTGTTGCCGCCGTCTACCCCGGCGGCGGCAGCCTTCTCCATCGTCGGCGCGAGCGATTTCGCGCCGCATACAGCGGCCATCAAAACGCGGCCCTCCAGGCGTCGCCCAAGACGGCCCACCACAGACGTTTGTCGTTCACTGGCAATGCGGTTGTGCTGCCGGGGCTGTTTCCTGGCCGACTGTTCGGGATCTTTTCCGACCCAAGCCGTGCAAACGCTCCTTCGGCCGTACTTACCCGCTTGCCGAGGATGAAAACTGCGGATTTCGTTTGAACCGCCTGCGTGCATTCCGAGCGATCGACTGGCGCGTGGTTCCCGCGCTCCTAAACCTCTCGTCGGCGCGGCAACGCCCGGTGCCCTGCGAGAACTGATATGTCGAGAGGATGTCCCATGGACCAGCCGAAGCCGAGAGAACCGGTGAGGATTGCTCGATCAGGCGCGGGACGGCCGGGCTACGTCACGGTGAGGGGCGCCCGCGAGCATAATCTGGGCGACGTCGACGTGGAGCTGCCGCGCGATGCCCTCGTGGTGTTCACAGGCATCTCCGGCTCCGGCAAGTCCTCACTCGCCTTCGGCACCCTCTATGCCGAGGCCCAGCGACGCTACTTCGAGTCGGTCGCACCCTATGCCCGGCGGATGATCGATCAGGTCGGGGTGCCCGACGTCGACGCCATCGAGGGGCTGCCCCCCGCCGTCGCCCTGCAGCAGCAGCGCGGTACGCCCAGCGCCCGCTCCTCGGTCGGCAGCGTCACCACCCTGTCGAGCCTCGTGCGGATGATGTACTCGCGGGCCGGCACCTACCCGCCGGGCCAGCCGATGCTCTACGCGGAGGACTTCTCGCCCAACACGCCCCAGGGCGCCTGCCCGTCCTGCGGCGGGCTCGGAAGGGTCTACCACGCCACGGAAACGTCCATGGTGCCCGACCCTTCGCTGACGATCCGCGAGCGGGCCGTCGCGGCCTGGCCGCAGGCCTGGGGCGGGCAGAACCTGCGCGACATCCTGGTCAGCCGGGGCATCGACGTCGACACGCCCTGGAAGGATCTGCCGCGGGCAGTTCGCGACTGGATTTTGTTCACCGACGACCAGCCGCAGGAGCCGGTCTATGCCGGACTCTCCCCGGAGCAGACGCAGGCAGCCCGTCGGCGTCGCCTGGAGCCGAGCTACATGGGCACGTTCACGAGCGCCCGCCGCCACGTGCTCGGCACCTTCACCAACTCGCAGAGCGCCCTCATGCGCCGCCGCGCCGCGCGCTACCTCGTGAGCGAGGATTGCCCCGCCTGCCACGGCAAGCGCCTGAAACCCGAGGCGCTCTCGGTCACCTTCGCCGGGCTGGACATCGGCGAGCTGTCGCGCATGACGCTCTCCGAGCTCGCCGAGGCGATGCGGCCGGCGGCCGAGGACAGGCTGCCCGACGACCGCCCCGCCAAGGATGCCGCCCAGGAGACCCTCGACCGCGAAGCCGCCCGACGGGATCGCGCCCGGCGCGCCGCTGCGGGCGCGTCGGCCCATGCGGGGGCGCCGGACGTGCGCGCGACGCCGAACCTCTCCATCGAGAAGCGCCTCGCCGCCCAGCGCCTCGCCGCCGACCTGGTCGATCGGATCGGGACGCTGGCGGAGCTGGGTCTCAGCTACCTGTCGCTGGATCGGGTCACCACGACCCTGTCCTCGGGCGAGCTGCAGCGCCTGCGCCTCGCCACCCAGCTCCGTTCGCAGCTCTTCGGCGTGGCCTACGTGCTCGACGAGCCCACGGCCGGGCTGCACCCCGCCGACGGCGACGCCATGCACGAAGCGCTGGCGGGCCTGCTCGCCGCGGGCAATTCGCTGTTCGTCGTCGAGCACGACATCGGCACGATGCGCCGCGCCGACTGGCTGGTCGATGTCGGCCCGGCGGCGGGCGAGCACGGCGGCACCGTGCTCTACAGCGGGCCGCCGGAAGGTCTTCGCGATGTGGAGGCGTCGCGCACGCGCCTGCACCTGTTCGGGTTGGTCAAGCCGCCGCGGCGTCCGCGGCGCGAGCCCTCGGGCTGGCTGCGCCTGGAGGGGATCGTCCGCAACAACCTGCGCGGGGTCTCGGCCGCGTTCCCGCTCGGATGCCTCACCGCCGTGACCGGCATCTCCGGCTCCGGCAAGTCGAGCCTCGTGAGCCAAGCCCTGCTGGAACTCGTCGGCGACCGCCTCGGACGGCCCGTCGAGACCGACGACGAGCCGGAGGATCCCCTCGACGACGCGCCGGGCCCGACGGAAGGGCGCATCGTCGGCGGCCTGGAAGGGGTCCGGCGTTTGGTCCAGGTCGACCAGAAGCCGATCGGGCGCACGCCCCGCTCGAACCTCGCGACCTATACCGGCCTGTTCGACGCCGTCCGCAAGCTGTTCGCCGCCACCCCCGAGGCGCGGCGCCGCCGCTACGACGCCGGCCGCTTCTCCTTCAACGTCGCTAAGGGCCGCTGCTCGGCCTGCGAGGGCGAGGGGTTCGTCAGCGTCGAACTCCTGTTCATGCCGAGCGTCTACGCCCCCTGCCCGACCTGCCACGGTTCCCGCTATGCGCCCGCGACCCTGGAGGTGACGTGGAACGGGCTGACGATCGCGGACGTGCTCGGGCTCACCGTCGAGCGCGCCTGCGCTGCCTTCGCGGACGAGCCATCCGTGCTACGCCCGCTCACCGTGCTGCGCGATCTCGGCCTCGGCTACCTGCGCCTCGGCCAGCCGGCGACCGAACTTTCCGGCGGCGAGGCCCAGCGCATCAAGCTCGCCACCGAGCTGCAGCGGGGCCAGCGCGGCGGCACGCTCTACGTCCTCGACGAGCCGACGACCGGGCTGCACCCGACCGACGTGGATCGCCTGATGCTCCAGCTCAACGGCCTGGTCGATGCGGGCAACACGGTCGTCATGGTCGAGCACGACATGCGCGTCGTCGCGGGGGCCGATCACGTCATCGACGTGGGGCCCGGTGCCGGAAACCTGGGTGGCATTGTCGTCGCGGCCGGCCGTCCCGAAGTGGTCGCCGAGGCGCGGGCGAGCCGCACGGCACCCTATCTCCGGGAAGAGCTTGATGCCTACGAAGGCGGGGGCGCGGTCCCGCAGCGTCCCTGACGACCCGTCGTTGATACGGAATCTGCGCTTGATCAGCGCCAAAGTCGATGACGGCATCCAGAACGATAGACCTCAGACCGCCCCCGGAGACCGACGATGAAGATCCTGATGGTGCTGACCTCGCACGACCGACTCGGCGACACCGGGCGCAAGACCGGCTTCTGGCTGGAGGAGTTGGCCGCGCCCTACTACGTGTTCAAGGATGCCGGTGCGGAGGTGGTGCTGGTCTCGCCCGCGGGCGGCCGCCCGCCGCTCGATCCCAAGAGCAGCGAGCCGGACGCCCAGACCGACCTGACCCGACGCTTCGAGGCGGACGGCGAAGCCAGCGCCGCCTTGTCGAACACAGGCCGCCTCGACGGCGTCACCCACGAGGGCTTCGACGCGGTGTTCTATCCCGGCGGGCATGGCCCCTTATGGGATCTGGCCGAGGACCCCGCCTCGATCCGGCTGATCGAGACGACGCTCCGGGCCGCCAAGCCTGTCGCCCTCGTCTGCCACGCCCCCGGCGTTCTGCGTCACGCCAAGGCGCCCGACGGCAAGCCGCTCGTCGCCGGCAAGGCCGTCACCGGCTTCACGAACACCGAGGAGGAGGCCGTAGGCCTGACTGCCATCGTCCCCTTCCTCGTCGAAGACGAGCTCAAGCGGGCGGGCGGCGTGTTCTCCAAGGCCGGCGACTGGGAGCCGTACGTGGTCGGGGACGGGCTGCTGATCACCGGCCAGAACCCGGCCTCGTCCGGACCGACGGCCGAGCGCATGAAGGCGTATCTCGACAATCGATGAACCACTGGGGCGATCGACTTGTGAAGAGCTCTCGCAGTCCTTTGCAAGTTCCAGGGAGGTCCGTTTGCCGGATGCTTGGGGAAAGCATGGACCTACGGTCGGATGAGTCGCACACCTGCCTTACCAGTTTCGAAACCTCTCGACGCTGCATTCGAGGAGCTGGACGCTTAAATCTAAGTCCCTTCGGTAAGCATGAAAAAATCCCGACGTCGATCCTAGAGGGACCTGACCGTGCTCTTGATTACCGAACGCCCAAGATGGGCGCAAAGCCGTCGACTTTCCCGGTGCGAGCTGAGGTCCGTTTTCGTGGCATCACTGCTCAAAAGCAGCCAGACTGCTCTCCACCCGACCCAGCCATTCAAGTTACTTCACGCGATGCCGGGAACCGGACATTTAGGGAGGCTCATCTGGACGGCTAGAGGTAGCCGAAAGCTGCCAGTCACCGTTGGAAATGATCCGCCAGAGAGGTGGACTAGCCTCAACTAATCCAGCCTCGTGGTAGAAACGCAATCAGGTACAATTCGGAAGCGATCTCACCCTTTGCTATCGTTCGGCAGAAGGGAGAATTAGATTTTTAGGCTATCTGCTGCCAAGCGCCCCAATGCTAATAATGATAATATCGGCAGGGCGGCAGTTTGGGAAATCATCAGTTGCGGAGACCCGCCTGACGCATCAGCGGCAGCACCCTCTTCCCGAAGAAGTCGAGGTCCGGCTGAAAATCGTAGAACGAGATCTGCAAGCCGTCGCAGCCAGCGCTTTTCAGGTTGGCGAGTTGCTCCGTCACGTAGTCAGGCCCCCCGATGATGTGGATGTTTCCGCCCAGGATGCGATCCTGCGGCCGGTGGTTTTTCCACGCCTTGCTGTCGGCGAGGGCATGGTGTCGGGCGTAGCCATCGACCGCGCCCTGATCCGCATTCCTGACGATCCGGTCGTAGTAATCCCAGGCCTCCGCATCGGTGTCCCGGCAGACGATCATGGGGTTGATCAGCGTTCGCAGGTCACGCCCATGCTTCCGGCCCGCGGCCTTGATCGCGGCGATATGGTCCGGCAGGGCCGGCAAGGCGTTCTCAAGCTTGGCACCGGCCGGACTCGTGATGAAGGCGATGTCGGAATGGCGTCCCGCATAATCGAAGCCGGCGGGGGAGCCCGTCGCGCTCACGAGAATCGGCCGGCCGAAGCGCGGCTGCGGGCGCGCGAACGCATCTTCCAGCTGCCAGTACGCTCCCGAGAGAGAGACGTTCTCGCTCGAACGCCACAGCTTTTTCAGGATGGTCGTGAACTCGTCGGCCATGCGGTAGCGCAGGTCGTGCTCGACCTTCTGCATGCCGAACATCACGGGCTCGCGCGGAGCGTAGCCGGTAACGACGTTGACGCCCCAACGCCCGCCCGCGATGTGGTCGAGGGTCGCGCCGAACTTCGCCAGATGAAGGGGATGCCACGGGCCGTAGAGGATGTGGATCGTCGAGATGAGGATGATCCGCTTGGTCAGCGCGGCCAAGGCCGTAGCCGTGATGAACGGATCGAGCGACTCCTCGCGAAACCGGGACACGCCGCCATACCCGCCGTGACGGACCCACTCCGCCAGGCCGAAGACAAGATCGAAGCCCAGGGCCTCGGCCCGGAGCGTGAGTTCGGCGTTGTAGTCGAAGGTCCAGGTGGTTGAGCGAGGTTCGAGGGAGGGCGACCACCCCCCGCTCTGGATCGGCAGAAACAGCCCCAGCATCAGGGGTTGCGCGAGCGCCCGCGACAGCGGGCTGTCGCCGAAACTGCCCGGTTCGGGCGGGTCCGGCAGATCGGGTCGTAGGTCCATTGCGCTCGTCTCAGGCGGTGATGTCGATGCGGCCGACATCGACGTGGTCGCCGGCAGCGATCTCCCGCTGGGCCCGTTCCAGGGGCGCCATGTCGTAGAATCGCGCCGCCTCGATCCGGTTCGACAGGAGTTTCTGCTCATGCAGGAAGTCGAGGACCCCTTGGGTGTCCTGCACCTCCTGCGGCGAGACCAGGAAATCCAGGGCCTTCACGTCGGCGACCGGCGCCCGAAGATAGCGGTCCGCCTTGCTCGCCACATCCAGGATCGAGGCGTCGAGACGCGACGTCTTGCTGAACCAGGCATCCGCCTGCTCGATGTTCCTAGAGGTCCACCAGGTGGCGACGATCCAAGCCTTCAGGAACCTCACGGCTCCGTCCTGGCCATAGCGCTGCAACCATGAACCCGAGAAACCCTGGATACCGGACCCGGCCCCCAGCGGGGCCTGCCAGACGACGCGACCGAGCTTCTGCCGGATCAAGTTTTCAAGGGTGGGATCCCAAGTCGTCACGGCATCGACGGCGCCGGCCCGCATCGCGTCGGCCTGCTCCGCGACGTCCTGATTGACAATGCGGATCTCCTTGAAGGGCTCCTTGACCCCTGCGGCGACAATGGCCTGGACGCAGCGCGGGAAGACCGTCGTCGCGAAAGGTCCGGAGATGCGCTTGCCCTTCAGATCGGCCAGGCCGCCCGTGAAATCGGGCCGCGCAACCACGGCGAAGCGCTGGTCGTGCGTGCGGTGAAGGACTTTCGAGCCGGGAATCCTCGCCATCCCCCGAAGGGTCGGGGCATCGGCCGCGAAGACGTTGTCGATGGCGCCTGCCACGGCGGCTTCCGCCAGGGGCCCACCGAAGGTGAACGTCCTGAAGGTTGCCTCGATGCCGTGCAGCTCAAGGATGTTGGTGTGCCGAAGCGTCTCGAAGATGCTGCCGCCGCCCGCCCACAGGGACTGGTAGCCGAGCGTGACCTTAATGCGGTCCTGGCTCCGGGTCGGGGCCGGCGCAAGGCCGGACCAGGCCCCGACGGCGAGGCCCGAGCCGACGAGGAAGTGCCTGCGGTGCATGGAAGTCATCCGTTGGTGTGCGAGGATGGGGGGTGGTCACCGGCGTCGAACGAGGGCTCGTTCGAGCCCGAGCATGATCCCGTTCATGCACAGACCCAGCAGTCCGACGACGACCATGCCGGCGAGGACCTTCTCGGTCTCTATCGTCGTGCGTGCGAGCTGGATCATGTAACCGAGCCCGGACGTCGACGAGATCAGCTCGGCCGCGATCACGCACATCCACCCCACGCCCAGTCCGACACGCAGCCCTGTCAGGATGTACGGGAGCGCCGAGGGCAGCAGCACCTTTCTCAGGGTCAACCAGCGACCCGCTCCAAAGCATCGCGCCACCCGCAGGTGGATCTCGGCCACCGAAACCGCGCCCAGGTAGGCGTTGCTGAAGATCGGGAAGAACGCGCCCAGGGCGATGATGAACCAGGCCGGTCGGTCGCCGAGGCCGAACCACAGGATGGCGAGCGGGATCCATGCGATGACGGAGATGGGACGGACGAGGTCGACGAGGGGAAGGACGTAGAAGGCCAGCCACCGGATGCGTCCGAGCAGAAGGCCGGACGCGATCCCGACGGTCGCCGCGATTCCGAAGCCGACCGTCACGCGCTGGATGCTGGCGCCGATGTCCTCCCAGAGCATGCCGCTCGCGGCGAGGTCACGAAGCGCGCGCAGCACGGCCGAGGGCGGGGGCACGAGGTCTCCGTTTAGCCATCCGCCGCGCACCGCCAGTTCCCAGGCGGCGAGAAGGAGCGGGATGAGGACGAAGCGCCTCGCCTCGTAGGCGGCCCCGGCGATCCATCCCCACGCCGCGAACGGTATGGCCCTGATGCCCGAGGAGGCCAGGGACGAGGCGGTTGTCGTTGCGACGCCTTCGGCCATGGCTCAGTGCCTCCCGCCGTGCTGCGCGAGGACGCTGGCCCGCAACCGTGCCGAGATCGCCTCCTTAATTGAGACGAAGCGGGGATCGACCCGGATCGCGTTCGTACGCGGTCGAGGAAGATCGACCTCGACGGTGCTGTCGATGCGCCCGGGGCGGCCGCTCATGACCAGGACCCGATCTGCGAGGAAGACAGCCTCCTCGATGTTGTGGGTGATCAGGACGAATGTTTGCCGTGAGACGGCCCAGATGCGGAGGAGTTCCTCCTGCAGCAGGTCGCGCGTGATCGAATCGAGCGCCGCGAAGGGCTCGTCCATCAGGACGACGCTCGGATCAGGCGCCAGCGCACGCGCCAGGCTCACGCGCCAGGCTCACGCGCTGGCGCATACCGCCTGACAGTTCGTCCGGGAAGCGATCCTCGAAACCATTCAGTCGAACGAAATCTACGAGGCGCGCTATGATTTGTCGTCGTTCCTGTTTCGACAAGGATTTAGCATTCAGTGCAAATCCGACGTTCTCCTCGACGGTCAGCCAAGGATAAAGCCCATAATCCTGGAAGATCACCGTCCTATCGGGTCCTGGATCCTCAATCTGAGATCCCCTGAACAGCGCGTTGCCGCTCGACGGGCGGTCAAATCCTGCCATGATATTCAGCAGGGTCGACTTGCCGCATCCAGACGGACCAATAAGGCATAAAAACTCCCCGTCGCGCACATCGAAGGTTACGTTCGAAAGCGCTAGGCAAGTTGTGCTATCTGCACGACCTTTATAACTTTTGCTTATTTCATTAAAACTGAACACGACGCACTTCCGACTATTTCGAGATTCTCATTATAAATTTTTTTTCGAAAAACTTACAAGATATACAGCAATACTGTTGGTGTAAATTTGTACCTAAATAATAATTAACACGCTTGCTAAGTAAGCACCGCATCAATAATGCTTAGTAATAGATAATTTACTACGAAGATACCTGCGTGTCAAAAGGATTTTATATCATATTTGGCTGCGCAATTAGACGATAATACTGCATATTAAAGCTGGGCAGAGTAAAATTGCTACGGTTCGGCTTGTTGCTCGACAGGGCCCGCATGCAGGTCAATGACGCTATCCAACGCCTTGCGGACGAAAGGGCGGAAGATGGGACTGTTGCGGCAGAAACTACCTGTTTTTCTTACACATGATTGGTGCCTTAACGTGATTGCATAGCCATCGTCCGCTTTCGAACACATACCTAATATAAGCGGACGGGCGGCCTCCCACCCGACCCGCTCGTAGAGCGGTCGGACGGGTCCCGACCCAACCCGGTCGTTCAGACTGCAAAATCATATACTCCGAAGCGGACGTTGAGATGGCTAACACGCCTATATGCTGAACCACCCTCGCCGCCTGCTAGGCCCTGTCGTCTCATGGACGCTTACCGGGGTCGCGAACGAGCATCAGCATCGTGCCGTCATACCAGGGGAGTGCTAGAGCCCCTGCCGCGCCCTGGTAGATCGTCGGTTCACGGCTCGGACCCCAACCGCCCGATCGACAATGAAGCGTGTAGGCAACGGGCTGGCGCATGCCGAGCTTGCGTAGCTCGGGCCGCACGTCCTGTGACAACTGATCGAGCTGCTCGAAACTGGGGCTGGTGCAGACATCGCCGGTGGACGGCATCTGGTTCCAAACCAACTGGGCAGACGTAAATGTCAGCCGCTTGCCCATCAGGCTCGGGTCGTTGTCAACGAGCGCCTGGACGCCGCTGTCGGGCACTGCAACCTTCGCAACGTGCCAATGACCGGTGATGGCAGACATCGATTCATCGGCCATCGCCGGCGGCATCGCTGCCGCCATGGCGATGAGCGTCGCCGTCGCGACTGAGCGAAGCCTGTTACTCGTCACCATCGTGTTCTCCTTCCATCGCAACGCAAATCGACCGCATTGAAATCGCAACGTCCGTTGTCCAGGCGGGGGGCGTCGATCGGCCGATCTCGCAAGCGTCCACTACACAATTCGGTGCTGGCCAGGCGCAAGCGGGCACTACACGCCGATCGTCGGGAGCCGCTCGCGATCCCTATACGGTCGTGCTCGGCCTTCGCTGGCCAGGGTGTGAACGACCTTGTCGAGTGCTTTGCTAGACAGTGCGCCCTCATGCCATCTGCCACTCAGGAATAGGGCTAGCGTGGCATGGACGCCCCAGCCCTCTGGCAAACCGGCCTAATTGCCACTCGAAAACGAAAGCCAGTTTCTGGATTGGTCATATGAGCGCGAGCAAATAAAGTATTCTTGGCAATACCGATCATCCTGCTCGTAGCTATACTCCAAAAACATCATGGTTCGGTGCGTGAACGATAAAGGCCCCGCCCTCATCCTGCCAGCCATGACCCGCTTCGCCCGTACGGATGGAAGCGGCTTCATCCGTCGCGGCATACATGTGAGCATGCGTATCGTCGTTGTAGAAGCGCTCCAGGGCGAAGGTGTCAGTTGCTCCAGCATGGGCGTAGGCCTCGAAGGCAACGCCCTCGTAATGGTAGCTGGGTAGGCTCGAGAGCACTGCATCTCGTTCTGCGACATCGGTCGTCAGGAAATGCGTCCCTGAGGATGTATCGTAAAAGCGGAACACATCGATGGTGTCGGCTCCTTTTTCGGGTGCGGCCCAAGGCGCACCTTCGACCGTGTACTCGGGCAGGTTGCGCATGACCGCAGTCGCCTCGACCGGACTTGCAGTGAAGAAGTGATCGCCCGTTGTCGGGTCGTAGAAACGAAATACGTCGGAAACGGTCGGGTCGCTCGAAACGGTGATATCCACCCCGTCCCGCGCATCCGCATGTTGGTGGACGGATCCCGAGAAGGCGTTGCCGCCGAGGGCGATTGTCGTGACCTGCGTCCCGTCCATCGACAGGGCGAACGACAAGTGCCCGTCCGCGACGCGTAAGTCGTAAACCTGCGCGCTCGCATCGGTAACATGGATCGTGTCGGCGTTGATAAAGTCGGCGATCGTATCGCCATTAAGGTCGGCTGCCTTGCCTGCGTAGGTATCGGTGCCCCCTTGACCGTGGAACGTCTGCGCACCGTTCCCGCCAACGAACGTATCGGCGAGGTGCGTCCCGAACAGCGTCACTTTGTGCTGATCATTCGTGATGGTTCCGGTCGAGGCAAAGCCGAGAGAGCTCCCCTGAACAAAGCCCGCTCCGCTCGCAGCATCGAATCCCTTATCGAAACCCGGCGTGTAGGGGTTGTTCATGTCGATGGCACCATCCTGCAACAGAGCGCGGATGTCCTCGCTGGTTAGCATGGAGTTGGCCTCCAGCATGAGGGCGGCAAGTCCCGCGACATGCGGGGCCGCTGCGGATGTGCCGAAGAAATTGGGATGACCGGTCTGATCCTGATCCCCGTTTCCGAAGAAGGTCGTGTCGATGCCGTCTGGGCCGACCAGGGTCGGGGCATTGGGATGGATGAGGGTCGGGAGGGGATTGCCATCCGTATCGTAGGTGATGGTGGACGGCCCAAGGGCGGAGCCGGGATCCAGCCTTGGCGGGTTCGTCCCGTAAGCGGGCGTATGTTCGTAGATAGCCTCGCCCACGCTGATCGCGGCGGGGGCCGCATGGTGGCCGTTGCTGGTCGCGTGACTGGTGTTGGTCGGAACGTCACCTAGGGTGACCTGGGCGCCGTTGCTCTCGTCAATCAGACGAAAATCGTCGGGCGCCGATCCGGCGTGGAGGCCGATCCGGACATAGTAGGTGGCTGTCGTCGACGCGATCGGAAGAGAGAAAGTCTGGAACGCGTTGCCGCCGACCGATCCCATTTCCGTGAAGGATCTGTACAGCTTGTCGGAACTGTCGAAAACGAAGGCATCGAGGTCGGCGGTCGCGCCATGGTCGGGGCTCACAGACGCGGAGGGACTATCCCACTGCAGGCTGAACGTCGCCGACGTCTTCGTGCCATCTGATCCGCCCACGGTGATAGGTAAATAGTTCTGTCCTGAAGCGAACTGATGCCAAGTTTCCGTCTGACCCGCGATCGAAACGGACGCCGTCGCAGCAATGAAAGGCGATTCGTAGCCCTTGTTGCCGTTATTGCCTGCTGACGTCACATAGGTCACGCCCATCTGCTTCACGACATGATCAATGGCTTGCGTGACGACGCTGTTTTGATAGCTCGTCTCGTTAGCGTAAAAAAAGTCGTCGACGATGACTTTGGCGCCGGCCTCTGCCAGCCTCACGATGTTGTCGGCGAAGGCCTGCAGGCCACCTTTAGCGGTGGCGAACAGGATGCTCGCTCCGGGGGCAATATCATGGACGACCTGAGCCATGGCTCGACCCTCGTCATCGCCCTGACCGTCCTGTCCTGGCAGTATCCGTGTATCGCGAGGAAGGTCACCGCTCGCTACGTCCGCATCCTCCCCTCCGAGAGTGTTGAAGCTTGATGACAGGATACCGATCGTAATGCCTGTTCCATCATAGCCATATGTCGCTCGTGCGGCATCAGTGCCCATCGCATGATCGCCTTGGCTGACAACTGAGCCCTGATTGGTTGCACCTGCCGCCATCGCTTTTCTTTCTACAATGATCGTGGATTTGAGCGTGATGCGGAGCGTATACCATCCCAAAAAGCGACCTGCATGTTACGTTTTGTATCAGCCAAGATTGTGGAGGCAAACGTTTGCAAAAATGACTTCATATTTTTTGAGGATGGGAGATTCTTGACCCAAAGGAGGAGTGGGCCGGTATGGGTTGAGGCAAATAGCCCTCATGCCTTTGTGGGAGCAGCAGGTAGTTATCTCAAAGCGCCGTGCACTGCTTTGCGCGTGGACAAAACAAGGTCTCTCTTGATTGGTCCGCGTGTCGAATCTAGTTCAAAGCGCAGGTGTGGAGATGGCTCGACGCCGTTCTGATGGCACAAGCCACGCGGAAACAGAAGCTGCTCATCACGCTGATCGGGCGCGCACTCAACCCCCTAAATTTTGCAGCGGACCCAACAGGGCGGGCACCGGCGACGAAGTTCAAGTTCGCCCGTGTCCTCGCGCTCGGCGAGGCGGGCGTCTTGGAGGTCACCGGATCGGGACCGGGCATGTGCGACCACGAGGTTCGCCTCCCGATGATCGTGAGCTAGTCTGAACGACGGGAGGCCTGCCAGGGCGAGGCCCGGCTGCTGACACGAAGCAGTGGATGTGCCCGCTTGGGAGGACGTCCGCCTCTACGCATTATGGCCCAGGAACGGACCGGCAGAACTCCACCCCAAGCGGCCAGTCCGTTAGCGACCCAACCTCGTCGTTCGAGGTCGTCCGCAACACGCTTGGAAGCAGTCGTTTGGTTGCCGGCCTCGTCATATTCGGGAGGGCAATCGCAAGTGAACGCCGCCAAGGCGGCTATGCAGTTGGGTTCATCGCAGCGAACAGCACGTCGAAGGTTCCGTCCCGCTCGGCCCAGCGGCGCGGCTGATCGCGCTCAAGTAGGATCTCGCCCCGCGGGTGATCCCCCCGCTCCAGGAGCTGCATCACCTCGGCCACGTAGGCACCGAGCGGCATCGCCCGCGGATCGGCGGCCTGCTGTGCCCCCGTGAGTTCCGTTTGGACGTAGGGCGGCGAAAGTTCGAGCACCTCGACCGGGAAGTCGCGGAGCTGATGGCGCAGCGAGATCAGCCAGGAGTGCAAGAAGGCCTTGCTCGCGCAGTAGGTGGGGAAGTCGGCGCGCGGCACCAAGGCGAGCGCCGAACTCGTCGCCATGAACGTCGCGTCCGCGTTGCGCTTGAGGATGGGGAGCAGCGCCGCCGCGGTGCGCAGCACGCCCGAGACGTTGGTGTCGAGGATCGCCTGCGCGGCTGCGGCGTCCCATGCGTCCGCCGTCAGGTCCTCGGTGCGCGACACGCCAGCGTTGGCGATCAGTACGTTCAGCGCGGGGAAGCGCGCTCGGACGCTCTCCGCCAGACGCGCGTAAGAGGCAGGATCGTCGAGGTCGAGCGGCAGGCCAACGAGGCCTGGGCGCTCCGTCGTGATCGCGTCAAGCAGTGCCTGACGGCGGCCGGTGACGATGACCGTATTGCCCCGGTCGTGGAACGCCTCGGCGAGCGCGCGGCCGATGCCGCTCGTCCCGCCGGTGATCAGAATGGTGTTGCCGGACATCTTCATGGGATCGGGCTCTCGTTGATGAGGGGATGGAGGATGAGCGACCGCGAGGCTCAGCCCACGCGCATGGACACTTCGACGTCGTCGGTGAACGGCACAGAGAGGTAGCCCCGCCCCGGGTGGCGGACGCGGGCGACGTAGTCGGGGCAGGCGTCGGCGTTGTCGGCGACCACGAACGCGCTGGCGCGCAAGCGGCGCTCCAAGAGGCCCAGCACGTCCGCGTAGAGCGCCTTAGCGCCGTCGAGCAGCACGAGGTCGATCGTCTCGGGGAGATCGACGGACAGGGTCTGCAGCGCCTCGCCCTCGCGGAACTCCACGAGGTCGATGAGGCCGGCGGCCTTCAGATGCTCTCGCGCCCGGTCGACCTTGGTCGGCTCGAACTCGCAGGTGATGAGGCGACCACCCCCGTTGTCCCGCAGCGCCGCGGCGAGGTGGATCGTCGAGAGCCCGAACGAGGTGCCGAACTCGACGATGGTGCGCGCGCGCGCCCCACGGGACAGCATGTAGAGGAGCCGGCCCGTCTCGCGAGAGACGGCCAAGGGCATCCCCTGAAGGCGTTCGTAGAGGTCGCGATACTCCGTCCGGCTGCGCATTAGCCGGTCCTGCTCATCCTCGGACAAGCCGCCGAGCACGGCGTCGTAGCCCGTCCAGGAGGTCTCCGCCTCCGCGTACAGGCGGTCGAGGAGCGTGGTGACGGGGAGCGAGGTCAGGGTGGACATGGTTCGAAGCTCTCAGTGATGGGTGAGGTCGTGCGCGGTCCCGCGCACCGGCGGTCGCGGCAAGGGGAGACGGCAGGGGAAGGACGCGCGTCAGCGCGCGCCGGCCCGCCCGAGCGCGGGCAAAAGGCCGAGGGCCAGCACAGTCGCGAGGGCGCCGACGAGGAACGCGGCTGACACCCCGAACCACGCCGTGGCCAAGCCGACCATGGGGCCGGTCACGGCGAGCGCAATGTCGGCGAAGGCGATGAAGTTGCCTACCGCGCGTCCGCGCTGCTCGGGCGGCACGGCGCGCGTCGCCAGCACCCCCATGGCGGGGAACACAAGAGAGAACCCGAGCCCGGTCAGCGTGGCACCAAGGGCCGCGACGTCCGGCGCCGGTGCAGACCAGATCAGCGCCTGACCCAGTGCCTCGAACGTCAGCGAACCAGCAGCCACCCGGACCGCGCCCAAGCGGTCGGGCAGACCCGAGGCCACGAGACGTACGAGCACGTAGGCCGCGCCGAATCCGAAGAGCGCCGTGCCAGCCTGCACCCAGCCGTGCGCGGCGTAGGCCAGCACGAGGAACGCCGCCATGGTGGCGAAGGGGACGGTGGCCAGCGCCAGCACGAGGCCCGGACGCCAGATCAGGCCGAGCACGTGGTGGAACGGCACGCGCTGGCCCCCGGTCGCCGGCACCGGGGGAAGGCGGAGCGCGATGGCGTAGGCGACGAGCGGGGCGAGCGCTGCCACCGCGCCGACGCCGACCATGCCACCGGCCGACTGCAGGGCCAGCCCGAGGGGGGCGCCGAGCCCAAGAGCGGCGTAGATCGCGATTCCAACCCAGGACATGACCTTGCCGGTGCGCGCCGCGCCGACGCGCGAGATGCCCCAGCTCATCAGTCCGGTGAGGAACAGGCTCTCGCCCAGGCCCATCAGCAAGCGGCCGAGGCCGAGGAGCGCGAGGACGCCGCTCGGTGCGAGGGGGAGGAGGCCCGCGGCGGTGTAGAGCAGCCCAGACCCCGCCGCGACGGGGCAGCCGAGGAGAACGGCGTTGCGCGCGCCGCGACGATCGCTGAGCGTGCCGGACTGGTGCCTGGTCAGCAGGGTCGCCAGCGACTGAAGGCCGATGACCGCGCCGACGGTCGCGGCGCCGTAGCCCAGGCGTTCGCCGACCGCGATCGGGATGGCCGCGAGGGGCACGCCGACCGCGAGGAAGCCAAGGAAGACGGCCGCGACAACCGGCGCCAGCGCCGGAAGGGTGCCGATCTCGGAAGAACAAACAGAATGGGGGTGTGGGGATGCAGTCATACCGGTGCGCCTTACGGGCCGAGGCTTTCCCTGCTGGGATCCGCTCGGCGGAAGGACGCGTTGGATGACGGTAACGCCTACGGCAGCGCACCGAGGGTGACGCAGCGCCGCAAAATCTGGCACGCCGACCCTACCCCGTCAACACCTTAGCTGCAGCGTATCAACGGATGCTGTAATTTAATCGAACGAGTGGGCGCGCTGCTTGTGAGAGGCTAGATCGCCGCGGTTCACGTTCCACCATTCGTGCACGGTCCGCTTTATTGGGAACGTACCCAAGAGCAGACGAGCAACAATCCACCCAAAGCCGCCCTTCTAATAGCGACCCAACCCAGCCGATCAGGTGCACCAACACGATGCCCAAAAGCGGACCTAAGGCGGAACGCGCCGTTCGGGCACTCAGCCAGAAGGCGGGGCGTGGTAGCGGGACTGCCCAGACTTAAAAACATCCTCTCTTCGGCCTTGGCCGAAAAGGGCACGCCCATGGCGACCATCGCGGTGGCCGCTGCCAGTAAGCCTCTCGAGATCGTCATGGGCGCTGGTCTCAGTAGCCTGCGGCCGCGCCGGCGATGGCAGCCCCGAACAGGCCGAGGGCTGCACCTGCGGCAAGCGCGCCGGCGTCGGCTCCGTAGTAACCCGGAGCATAGTAGCCATAGCGGGGACCGTAGTAGCCCCGGTAGCCGTAGTGGCGATAAAAGCCCCGGTATCCCGCGAAGTGGCGGTAACCACCGCCGAAGCCACGCCCACCATGGAAGCCGCCGAAACCACGTCCACCGCCGTGGAAGCCACCACCATCACCACCGTGGAAGCCGCGCGCCTCGGCGACTGGAGCTGCTGCAAGGGACGGCGTGAGGGCAGCCGTGGCGGTGACGAAAAACTTCTTCATCTCTGCAATCCCCTGACCGATCTACGGTTTTGGTGCTGACGAGGAAGATGGCAGAGGCAACCTGAGATCACGTTTTCAAAATCACTAGAATTTGGGACGTCTTACCCGGGGCGATTGTGCGTTGCGCTGCATTTGCGTGCCTGGGATACCGCTGCGGACTGCAAGACATCTGAAAATTAGACGCAAAAAGGAAAGCAGCAAGGAAAAGCTGCACCAGCATCTCTGGTCCATTAACTGATTGACTTAGGTGCGTTCCTCTACCAAACGACAGATGATTAGAGTTTTTTAGTCAGAAACCATAATTTTTGATTTTAAAATATTGGCAACCAAGAAAGTTGGCCGGGTCATTAAGTTTGCGAGGGCCAGATACATCCGTCACATAGCCAATTTTCCGCTGAGTTTGTCAATGATCATGAAGCTGTTCAGCCAAGCCGGCGTTGCCCTTCTTCTGCTTTCATCCAGCGCTTCATCTCGGGCACTTACTTCGCCCAGTCCATACCAAATCGAGCTCCTATATCGTTCTATTGGTGCTCAGCCACCCGATTTTGATGCTTTAGCACGTGATAGTCAGCAGTTTCGTCAAGCTTCTGAGTTTGATCGTAGCTCCGTGCTTGGTGAGCAAACTCAGCGTCTACGGCGGGAGTATGAGTCCATGCGTGACGTTGATACTGTCACCTTGCGAGTTAGCGGCTCTTTCAATGAGTACGATTCGGCGAACGGTGGTTTCCCGTTAGACCTATTCCAGCCGAACATAGGGTTAAACTTTTATAGTCGCGCGCCGTACACAGTATCATTCGAAAATTACAAAGAGTTTTCGACTTGGAAGATCGAATCAACGGCGGCCAGAAAAACTCTGGCCGATCTTCGTAATAGCAGATCTGTTGTCTACGAGCTACAGGCTCGGCCTTTCGCAAACGATGCAGTTGGTGAGAACCGACTTCGGATGCAGGTACGCGAGGTTCGCATTCTCGATCCAAGAAACGGTAATGCCATTGCGGCGATGAAAAGCAATGAGGCTCTTCGCCCACTGTTGTCGGCCGCCAATGCGGCGCATGAAGATGTTCCCGCAGATAAAATGGAATTTCGTGGGCTTAAAATTGGTGATGATGAGTCGAAATATCTCGCATGGGTTAAGTCGAATTATGGATCGTACAGCTCTAAAAGCTTCGACAGCCTAGACCGTTTGAATCACCAATTTGCTCAAATAAAGGGCGTCGACATTGAAAATAGAATGTGGATGGGTAGCTCTCCACAAGTAATGGGAACCAATCTTAAGTGTCAAGCTGAGCTTGATGCTGAGCGGAATTGCGGAACTGTTATCCTGCAGCGTGAAACATCGGCTTCTCCTCGCAAAGTCACTACGATTATCGGCGTCCAAACGCTTGTCGGCGTTACGGAATCATCTGTTACAGATGCCCTTGTACGGAAATACGGGAACTACGTAGATAGTTTTGAGACCGTTGCTTCGATCAGCGGGCGTATGGAGGGATCGAATTATAGAGGTAAACAATTTGTATGGGGCAGGTCTTTTCAGGCTACAGATAAATTTGGTGCAACGAAGTACACTGATCAGAAGAGGAACTGGCCGATTGAAGCGTATTTACTTAATCCTGAGAAGGATATTTACGTCCTCATCGTTCAGTTGACGAGATCTCCGCTATCGGCGGTCGCCAACGCCGATAGCGGACCGAAGCTCTAAGCTCTCCACCACGCAAATGTTACGCGGCACCAGCGCTACGCGAGCTTACAGGCTTCGTAGCGCTGATAGCTTTGAGGGTATCCAAAAAGCCAACATATGTCATTACTTGTCTGCTGACGGGAAGGTGATCGTATGGAGCTGTAAGGCCGGCAGCGTAGCGCGCGTCCAAGCTGCCGTGAGTCAGCGGTGAGGGTGCCGCGTTTGGTGGTGAAGCGGCTCTATCAATTGGCCTGCCCCTATCCTGTGGCCCAAGTTCGAAGTTAGTGCATCGTCGGCTTGAGGGTCCCCCGGATCTTGGTCCGTCCGAAAGGTGAGCTTCCGGGTCTCATGAGGGTCCCCCGGATCTTGGTCCGTCCGAAAGGTGAGCTTCCGGGTCTCATTCGGCGGCCTGCAGGGCCGCCGCCAAGGCAAATTCCTGGGGCGTTCGCCACCCCAGGGCGGTGTGAGGTCGGCTCTCGTTGTACTGCCGCCGCCACGTCTCGATCTTGCTCCTGGCGTCGGCCAACGACAAGAACCAGTTCGCGTTCAGGCACTCGTCGCGCAGGCGGCCGTTGAACGACTCGACCAGGGCATTGTCGGTCGGCTTGCCAGGGCGCGAGAAGTCCAACGTGACACCGTTCTCGTAGGCCCAGCGGTCGAGTGCTTTCGAGACGAACTCAGGCCCGTTATCGACCTGAATCGCGCTCGGTGCTCCGCGCAGCAGTGCCAAGCGTCCGACGACAGCCACGACCTGCTCGCCTTTGATGCCTTGGTCGACCTCGATCGCCAGAGCCTCGCGCGTGAATGCATCGACGACCGTCAGGGCCCTCAGCCGGCGGCCGTCGAACAACGCGTCGGAGACGAAGTCCATCGACCACCGCTCGTTCGGCCGGAGCGCGGCAGGCTGACGCTCCCGGTGTGCCCCGCTGACGTGCCGGCGCGGCCGCTTGAGCCGCAGGCTCAGCCCCTCGTCCCGGTAGAGACGGTGAACCCTCTTATGGTTCACTCGCCAACCTTCCCGGCGCAGCAGGATGTAGATCCGGTAGTAGCCGTAGCGCACCCGGCTCTTGGCCAGATCGCAGATGCGCATCCGCAGCGGTGCCTGATCGGGTTTGGTCGAGCGGTAGCGGATGCTCGACCGGCCGACGCCGAGCGCGACGCAGCTGCGCCGCTCACTCACCCCGTGCGCCTCTTGAACCTGGTGCACGAGGTCGCGTCGCCGAGCAGGCGTCAGAGCTTTTTTGCAAGCACGTCCTGCAGGATGTGCTTGTCGAGGCTCAGATCGGCCACGAGCTGCTTGAGCTTGCGGTTCTCCTCCTCAAGCTGCTTCAGCCGCCGCAGTTCGCCCGTGCCCAAACCGCCATAAAGCTTCTTCCAGCGGTAGAATGTCTGCTCGGAGATGCCCATCCGGCGCAGTACCTCCGCGACCGGCGTCCCAGTCTCGGCCTGCTTCAGCGCAAAGGCGATCTGCTCTTCGGTGAACCTACTCTTCTTCACGGCTCCGCTCCTCCCGTCAGGGTCTCACAAAACCGGAAAACTCGCACTCAAGCCGGACCAAAGCGATGGGGGGACGTCAGGTCAGGGTCACTCTGGGATGCCATGCAGACACATCGCATCGGCCAGCGCCTCGATCACGCCCAGGCTGTTGATGCGCCGCGCCACCTTCAGCGCCAGGCAGGCGCGACTATACTCGTCGATCAGCGTCAGGATGCGCAGGCTTCGACCGTCATGGGTCTGGCCCTGGACGAAATCGAAGCTCCAGACGTGATTGCGATTGAGAGGCCGCAGCCGTACGCAGGAGCCATCGTTCAACCACAACCGGCTTCGCGGCCGATGCTTTTGCGGAACCTTGAGCCCCTCACGACGCCAGATCCGCTGAACCCGGTCCTTGCCCACCTGCCAGCCCGCTGCCTGCAGCAGCGCGGTGACGCGGCGGTAGCCGTAGCGCCCGTACTCGGACGCCAAGGCGATGATGGCGCGGGTCAGCGCATCCTCGTCAGCCGGTATCGTGGGCACGTAGCGTTGCGTGCCCCGGTGCTGGCCGACGATCCGGCAGGCGTGGCGCTCCGAGAGGCCGTACTTCTCCTGGATCGCGTCGACTGCCTGCCGGCGTCGCTCCGGGGCTACAAGTTTCCCGAGGCGACATCCGCCAGCACTTGCTTCTCCAGGGACAAGTCAGCCATGAGCCGGCGCAATCGCGCGTTCTCCCGCTCCAGATCCTTCATCTTCCTGGCTTGATCAATCTGCAGGCCGCCGTACTCCTTGCGCCAGCGATAGTAACTCTGCTCGGAGATCTCGGCCTCCTTGCAGGCCAGGGCCAAACACTTGCCCTGTGCCGTTTGAACCTCGATCTGGCGCAGCTTCAGAACCACCTGCTCCGCGTTCGTCTTCTGGCCTCGCCGCATGTCCAACTCCTTTGGTCCTGGCTGATCCTCTCAATCAGCCCGGTCCAAAGCCAGCCGGTCAGGTCAGCCCACCCGATGAGTGCCGACGCTCAACGGAGCGGAATGGTCCAATGTTTCCGGCCTGTTGGGCAACAACGGCCATCGTTCTTACGCCAGACTTCCGTATCAAACCCGACATTGTCGCCTCGGAACGTCACGTTGGACGCCGATTTGCCGGAAGGCCCTTGCACGTTGCGCACGAACCGCCAACCATTTGAATTCTTCCGGAAAATCGCGACCGCGAACTGCTCCGCGTTCCCAGTCGGATCGTTGACGTAGGTCGCGAAAGCCACCGCCGTGTCGCCCGAGGGGGCATATTTGACGAACACGTTGGCGTCGGGCCCGAATTCGCAACCTGCGTCATTTCCCTGACGATCGTAACATTGCAACGAACGATCGGTTGTGAACCACGTCTTCACGATGTTGGCTGCAGGCCCTTGCAGTGTATCTGCGATCGCTGACACAGGGGCGAGGAACACTAGCACCGCGGAAAGCAATACGCACTGTTTCACGGTTTTCTCCAGAAAACAGATGAATTTTGGGAATCATCAATATCAATTTGATCCCATTTTGTCTCAAATAGTAGAATTAGTCTGCGTCGTATAGCTTTCGCCCAACGGTCTCAGCTTTATCCGTTCCGCAACGGAACCTGTCCCGCGAAGCATCAGCGATCGCCGCCGCACGGGCATTTGCAGCGGGAAGAGCGCCATCGACATAACCCACATGGCAGCCACCGGCCACTGACAGGTGGGTGATGACCAAGACCGAACCGCGCGGTGTATGGACCCGATGGATGGCGGCGTAGGGAACGCCAGCCACACTTCGCCATTCCACCTTCTTGCCAATGCCATCGCCGGTGATGCGGGTCGCCGGTTGCCACTTCTGCGCCTCCGGTCCCGATCCATGGGTCAGGCCACCGATCATGCCAGCATCAAAGACGGTCAAGCTTCGCCCTTTAGGGCAGCGGCAGGTGTAGGTGCTGAGCTCGCTGTGTTCGACGAGCTGACGGCAATGCGAGCCGTGCGTGTCCGAGTACGTCACCTCAGCCGCCATAGTGCCGCCTGAGACGATGAGACCGCCACAGATCGCTGTCAGCAGGACCCATACGCGCACGAGAATGCTCCACCGGTACAAAAGCTGATGATCGATCGACTCAGTAATTTGCGACAGGAACGGATCTATCGCGATCGCGCCGTCTTTTTTATGGGCTGCTCGGCAACCCGGCGAAGATAATCGCGAAGGTAGCTATGAAGGAACCGTGGACCATGTTCGAGGTCGTAGTTGATCTCATTCAATTTCCAGCGATTATCCTCGTTGACAAACATATAAAGTTGTTTGTGACGTTGGATACCGACCGCTTGCGAGGTATCCAACACAGCTTCGATTTGAGCGCTGGTGCTATCGTCCGCCTCGGAGATCTTCGTGATGGAGTAGGTCGAGAAGCCGTCGTTTTGCTTGCCTGTGAACGGACTCGCATCGAAGACAGGCTCGCCGTGACTGGTGGCAAGGACCCAGTTTTTGGCCAGTTCTGCGGAGAGCAACCGCTTCATGGCTGGGTTTGATTCGGGAGCGAACAGGGCGTTCCAGCCGCCAAGACGATCGAAGCTGATCAAGTCCTTGAAGGCTTCTCGGGGTGTACCATTCGAGCGACGGGCTACCCGCGCCCGCATCTCGTCGGCGAAGGTCGGATGGCCCGGTTTGGCATTCGGGCCGCAGAGGGCGGCCCATTGAGCGGATGCGGTCGCTGCGCCGGACGCCATAAAATTGCCGAGCACTTTTCCATCGGAGCCACGCCACTTCGAGCGTTCTGACCCGTACGCATCCTCCTTAGACCATTCACCGGCATAGCGAAGAACATCGCCGCTCGTGTCCCTCAAGACGCCGGCCATGCAGTCGGCACTGGCGTGGACTGGCCCTGCATGGTCCGCCATCAGCCCGCGAGCACAATCTCGGATTTTTCTAGGTGAGCCGATGATGAAGCCCTCGCAGACTTCGCGCGCCTCCTCGACTCGGACCCGGCCCGTTGCCTGGGCATCGGCGGTGCCGAGCCCGCTCGAGGCGATGATCCGGGCAGCCGGCGTTCGGCTACCCAGGCTCAGATACATCTTTTCGTCCGCCTTGGATGCGGATGCAGAGCTCAGGCCGACAACAGCCACGGACGCGACCAGGAAGGTTCGTGAGATTGTCATCTGCCGGGCTTCTCAGTAACCAGCGGCCGCGCCAGCGATCGCGGCACCAAAGAGCCCGAGAGCGGCACCAGCAGCGAGAGCGCCAGCGTCAGCACCATAGTAACCCGGGCCATAGCCATAGCCGTAGCGCGGACCGTAGTAGCCCCGGTAGCCATAGTGGCGGTAGCCGCCGCGGTAGCCGCCAAAATGGCGATAGCCGCCACCGAATGCATGACCGCCGCCGAAGCCGCGACCACCATGGTAAACGCCGGAGCCGCGGCCACCGCCGTGGAAGCCTCCGCCACCGCCATGAAATCCGCGCGCTTCTGCCGACGGTGCTGCCGCAACCGTTAGCGTGAGGGCGGCCGTGGCCGCAGCAAGAAGCTTCTTCATGTCCGTATTCCCCTGCCTGGTCTCTCTCACCGGCGCGGAAGGAAAACTGCCAGACACAACCTGTGAAGGCGTCAGAAAAACCGATAAAATTTGATCCATCCGGGTACGACGAAGGCCAACGCCGCGACGCAGTTAAGGGGTCCTGTGCATTGAAAATTTTGATCCGTTCTCATTCAAGACGGTCATGTCGGGAACGGAAAGCCCCGCGCATCTCTCGATGGCAGGACGATCTCTGGTTTCGTTCAGGGCAAAGCAGGCTCGCCGTAGGTTCGATGCGCTCAGACTGACGCGCGTACGGTCTTTGGCTTGGCATTGCGCTCCCTCTGCTGGCCAGTCAGCCAGAAATGGTCCATCTGCCCCTCCCGCGGGAGCCGTGAGTCACCTCTGGCCCATCTACGCTACCGTTATGGGTCCGGACGCTAACACCCACAAACGCACCCGGTATCCCAGCACGAGAAAAACCCTATTACTCAGAGCTTTTTATAAGACCGTCGAGCAGCTCAAGAAAATCTTCACTGATCGAGGGCATCATCTGGCCGGTCTTCACAAACTTGTACGACCCGATGCTCAAACACTCCGTTCTCGCCTTGGTGACGCTCTTCGTCGGTGCTCTCTGCCTGCCAGCACTGGCCGTACCATCCTCGGACACGCCCGAGGCGGTCCTGCGCGCGATCGTGGCCTACGACCGCAAAGGCGGTGAAACCATCGTTTTGAATCGCACCACCGTCACACCGGTGATGAAGCGCCTGATCTCCACCGCTCTGGCCAGGGACTGGATCCGTTCCTGCGACGTCGGCGAGAACAATTTCGACGCCAATGCCTTTACCGGCCGGCCGAGCGATAGCTTCTCGACCTATTCGGACTTTCGCATCGTCTCAGAATCCGACACAGCGGTAACGATCGCTGCCACGCTCGTCTCTCAGAACGAGGACGGCCCGCGCCGCCACACGCAGCATTACCGGCTGATCAAGGAGGGCGGAGCGTGGCGGCTGGATGAAATCATCTACACCCCTGATGCGCCCAAGCCGAGCACCCTGCATGCCAGCGCGATCAACTGGATCGCCACGGAAGGTGCGGCGATCGCCGCCGCCCGCGCCAAGATGCTCGGCACCTACGAGCAGAAGACCCCCGCGCTAATGACCATGATCATCACCCAGGGCCGCGGCGACAGCGTGAAGGCCGAGATCAGTGTCGGCACCGACGGCTGCAGCGGTGGCATCGACATCATCGGAAAAATCCGCTTTGACGGCATGGTCGTGTTCACAAAGAAAACCTCCGTGACCACCTGCGAAATCGACGCAAGCTTCTCGAAAGACTATTGTAGCGTAAGCCTTAATGAATCGGGGTGCATGCCCTATCACGGATTTTCATGTGGCTTTGACGGTAAGGTAACCCGAACTAAATCTCCGGTCCGCTAGTACAGTCAAATCTAAGGAATTCGTCAGGCCGCGAAAATACAGCGCATGGGACACTATCGCATTGCGCTGGCTCATCCGCTTTGAGCTGCCGACATTTTTCTGATTAAATTGGGCAGCGCTCGGACAAAAATGTGAGGCGGCTGGTCGACGATCATGCCGTTTCGTCCATGCGCTGGTCTGCGATCGCACATAAAGCTTTCCCGGCCACGTCCGCCGCCTGCACTATCGCTTTGACTGTGGCGTCTGCAACCTTGAATGAGACGACGCAACCGGCGAACATCCCCGTCAAACGGGGGACGGTATGGCCTGGCTCGGTACGCGCGGTTTCTGGCATGTCGTTGTGTTGGCCACGACCATCGGCTCCGCCTCCGCGCAGGTGACGCCGCTCGACATCTTTGGGGGCCTGCTCGGCGCAGCCCAGGGTCAGGCGGCACGCGAAGCGTGGTCCCGCCTGCCCGCCACGGACCGATCTTGCCTGGACCGAGCGCTGGCGCGGCGAAATTCCGACATCGCCGGACTGATCCAACGCGGCATCGGTCCGGACGACGGCCGGCTTGGCGGCCTGTTCACCGAATGCCGACGCTTCACCGAACCGAACCTGCGTCGCGGCTTCAGCTGCACGGCCCCGGACGAAAATAATTGGTCGGTCGCGACCACATGCAATCAGTCCTTCGCCTATCGCGATAGCGACAATCACATCCACGCCGTCGAGCCGCGCGAGGCGATCGACCTACATTTCTCAGGCACGCGGATCTTCGTCGCCGACGTAGAAACCAGCGAAGCCCGTGAGATGCGCCAGGCGCGCGCCGAGGCCCAGGGACGCTCCGAGCAGCTTCAGGTGCTCAAGGGATCGCTCGCGAACTATCAGCGCGACGCCTCCCCTGTCGTCCGGGCCGAGGTTGCCCGGATCCAGGGCCGGATCGATCAACAGATCAATGCCCGGACCGGGCCTTCAGCGCCAGACACGGATGCGATCGGCCGCGAGATCAGCAACCTCAGCGCGCTGTCCCAGGCCGAGGCCGTACGTGTAGCTTCCCTCGATCGGATGAGCGGCTTGCGCGCCCAGGCCGAGGCCCGCACGAAGACCGAGACGCCCGAGGCCCTGCGCAAGCGCCTGGGCGAGTTGCGCCGCGAGGCCCTCGCTGTGGCCGAGCCGCCGCGCGTGATCCAACCGGTGAAGCCAGCCTCCGGACCGCGCGATCTCGGTCCCTCTTTCGACTGCGAGCGCGCAAACACGCCGCTTCCTATCCTGATCTGCGAGGATGCTGGGCTGCGACGCATCGATCTCGAGATGGCGCGGACGTTCTATGCGCTTCGCCACCTCAAGCCCGACGCCGGCGCTGAGCTCAAGGCCGATTCAAACGATCTCATCAAACGGACGATCGACGCCTGCCGTGTTCCTGAGACGGGCAAGGTGACGGCAGCGCTCCGCGCTAAAGCCGTCCCCTGCATTGCGGCCTCGTATAAGCGCCAGAAGGACACTTGGGCGGCGCGGGTGAACCGTGAGGGTCCGACGTCTGCGAGACAGGAACTCGATCGACCGATCGAGGAGCACGTGCGGTTGCAGGAGGCCCTGCTCAACGCCGGTCATCTGCCTGCGGACGCCACCGCCGACGGCGTCTACGGCAGCATCACGCGCCGAGGCATCACAGCGTTCGCCGACGCCGAGGGCCTTACCGGCGATGGCTTTCTCAGCAATGCGATCGCCAGCCGGCTCGGTCGTGGGTCGTCCTCCGCTCCAAGTGTCGCCATCGTAACGGATCCGAGCCTGCCCATGCGTATCGACGCGGTCGCGCGGCGGTACGAAAGCTATCTCTCGGATCTTGGTGTCGACGAGCGGGATCGCGCGACACGCCAGCAGGCGCAGCGCAACCTCGATGAGCAACGCAAACGCGTCGAGACGCTCCTGACCGGACCCGTACCGGACGACCTTCGCCCGGAATTGGCTGTGTTGCTCCAGCAGGCCCAGGGGGCCTCCCCGCAGGACGTACCGCGGCTTGCCGAGACCATTCAGCAGCGATTTTCGCAGATCGAACCAAGGGTCCGCGAGGCCGAGGCGGTCCAGCGTGCCGTCACCGACAAAAATCGGTTCCTTGTCGAAGGCGAGGCCGGCGACATCGTGCTGCTCTACAACAGCTCGCCGCGGGCGGTCGCGGTGGTGCGCGGTCTCGACGGCAACCTCGTCTTCGATCCCGAACGCACGGTGGCCTGCGCCCTCCCCGAAGCGCCGGCCGACCGCATTGCCCTGGAGCAGCTAACCGCAAAGGCGCGCAGCCTCGGGGCTCCGGTAAAGGAGACGCTGGCTCCCTGCTCGAGCGCGCAACAGCAGAGCGCTGACCTCATCGCCTTCGAGCGCGGCGGCTTGCGTGCCAATGCCAGCCTGTTCGGCACCATCGCCTCAGCCGTCGACACGGGCGTCTACGGCCTTGCCGGAACGGTCCTGAAATCTGACATCGAGGCCGAGCGGCAAGCCGAAGGGATCCGCGCCGCTGAAGCCGAGACCGAGGTCGCCCGCGGGACTTCGGACGGCCTCACCGTGCTCGCCTTCAGCAACGGCTCACGCACGATCTGTCGGATCGCGGCCGGCGATAAAGCACTTCACGATCAGGTTCTGCAGCCCTTCGAGGGCTTGCTGAAGGCCGAGCTCCGCGGGGCGACGACCATGGTGTCGGCCACGGCCGACGGGGCCTTCCTATCGATCAAGCGGGGGCAATGTGGAGCCGTCCTTGGCACCGCCAAAGATTTGGCTCTTCTCGTCAAAGGGCTGGCACGGGACGGCCTGACCTTCCGCTACCTGCCGATCTGGATCGCACCGGACACGGTCGCCAAGGCCCAGGCCGCGCTAACCAATCAAGACGCCACCAAGCGCCGCGAGCGCGAAGAGGACGAGCGTCGGCGCGAGCGCGACCAGGCCGAGCGCAGCCGCAGCGCGCTCGTCGAGCGCCTGAAGCGGGATCAGAGTGAAGCGGAGACCACCCTGAAAGGCGGCATCCCACAGGACCTTCAGACCTTCCTGGGTGGCTTCGTTGCCGAGGTCGCCGGGATCACGGCCGAAACGCCTGATGCCCGCCTGAAGGAGCTCACCGAAGCTTACGCTGGGAAACGTGCTCGCATCGACGAGGCGGCACGGCTCGCACGAGCGGTCACCGCCAAGAGCCGCTTCCTGATCGAAGGCGGCCGCGGCGACCTCATCGTGTTGTATAACGACAGCGGCAAGGCCCCGTCGGTGGTGCGCAACCTGCGCGGCGAACTCGTTTTTGAGGACGGGCGCGCTGCCGCTTGCCTGTTCCATGCACCGCTGTCGGACGTGTTCCTGAACCGACAGATCCGCGACCGGAGCGCAGCACTCGGAGCTAAGCTCGCCTTGCCACTCGCGACCTGCGGCGCAAACGACCTCGCGAAGCAAGATCTGATCTTTGCCGAGCGCGAACGCCTTCTGCGCGAGCCGGTCGACCGGATGATCACCCTGGTCGAGGCCGTGAACGGGAACCTGTTTGCGCGGCTCGAGGTCATCGACGCGGCCGCGCTTGCAAATGCCAAGCAAGCCGAGGCCGCCAAGGCCAATGAGGTTGAGGCGCGCGTCCGTGGTCGCACCGGGAACGGCTTTGGTCTCGTTGTCGGACCGAACACGTCGAGTGCCCTGTGCCAGGTCACGACGGACGCCGCGGAGGCACACGCGGCCATCCTCAGCCGGCTGGCAGATCGCATCGGCGATGAGCTGCCGAGCACACCCGTCATTACGCCAACCTCAGCCGACGGTGCGTTCATTGCGGTGAAGCGCGGCGAGTGCGGTGCCGTCTACGCTTCGACGGTGGATCTCGCCACGCTGACCGAGGCCATGACCCGGGATAGTCTCAACTATCGCTTTCTGCCGCTCTGGATCGAGCCGGCCGAGGTGGCCCAGACCAGGGCCGGAATCGAGCAGGACAAGACGCGTAGCGCCGAGCAGATCTTCGCGCGCCAACGCGAGTTGGAGGAGCGGAAGAAGCTCGATCGGGAAAAGGAAAAAGCGGAAAGCGCCCGGCGTGACGTGCAGGAACGAGACCTCCGTAAGCAATATGACGAACGTGCCCGCTTCTTCGAGCAGACCTTCGGTGACGAGGCCCGGAGCTTTGCCACCGGCGAGCAGCCGGCCGGCTTCTTCGAACGGTACCCGAGGCTGGCCCGGCATTACGCGGCCCAGCGCGACGATCGCTGGGAGTTCATGTCGATCGAGACCCGCATCCTCGACTACGGCACCTCACTCTACAAGAACCGCCCCCTGGAGACGGCGCTGGTCACCACGCGGGTCAGGATGCGCAACCGCATCAAGGGGGAATATCAGGACGTCTGCTACGTCACTGGATATGTAAACGACGCCGAGTTCAGCGTCACACGCGATCCCTTCGGTGAGGTCTGCGATGACGTTGGACCCAAGCTAGCTCGGTACAAACAGAACGAGCATTTCACCAGCCGGTGGATCGTTCAGTAAAGCTTGCATTGTGGAAGCAGGCCCTGCGCGACGCACGTGGCCTGCTGCCATTCAACGGTTTAGTTTTCACAGTACTGAGCCGCTCACTGCGTAATAAAACGGCGATAAACTGCTCTCCTATCGCGTCTCTCCCACTAACAAAGTGCCCCCATCAGCGCCCGCGCCAAGCCTTCCATGAAGACATGAGTGCGAGGATTGCGATGGGAATTGCACCGATACCAGGAAAGATGCTCGCGAACGACTGACGGGGATAACCGCCTATCATTGATCCGAATGCGCGCTGTGCGTCGTTAATTTGGCCGATGGCGCTAATGATTGCATATGCAACGAAGGCCAGGAACCCACAGGCGAGCGCAGCGGCGGCGATGTCGACAACCCGTGTCCACGGGCGGGCGGCATCTACGGCAGGAACGATGAGTGTAGCCGCGAAGGCGGCGGGCAGCAGGTAAGCGAAAGACCCCGCAACGAGTACGTTGCTCAAACCCACGCTGGTGGTAATACCGAAGCTACTCGCGACCGCCACCGGAAGCGCCAGCGTCGCCAACGCCAGAGCGATGTTGACTGATCGCATTTTGAGGCCGGGGACGCCCTGTAGAGAAGAAGGCAGAATTTGCGCAGTAGCCGCGTTACTCATGATCGTTCCTATCCACAGTGGTCCTAGCCGCCACGGGAATGATCCTAAATTCAAAATTTGAAAGCCATCCCAAATCAATCTATAAAATTATTCCTATCCCACATCTGTCCAAATGCCTGATACCATGATCGAAAATCATCAAAAATATCACCTTTAATTACTTAAATATCTTTACACGTCTCGAAAGCAGACCGGCAAAAATCCACCCAATTCGGTCGTAGAGCGGACCGGCGGGTCCCGACCCAACCTCGACATCGCGGGTGCTTCGCCTCGTTCCGGAAAGCAGACGCTCGGCGTGCGTCATATATCGGCTTCGCCCTCGCCCGCGTTGTTTGCCGTCAGTCGGGTGCGCAATACGCTCAGCACGCGAAGGGTGGTACCCAGTTCGTCTGAGGATAGACCCGTCGCCAATTCGTCAGCGGCCGGGTCCCAGGATCGGATCGCGTTGTCGTAGGCACGCTTGCCCGCCTCGGTCAGCACGACCAGTTGCGCCCGCTTGTGGTGCGGATTGTCTTGGAACTGGAGCAGGCCTTCCCGCGCAAGCTCGTTGACGATGCGCTGGACGTTCTGCCGGTTCGCCCCAAGGTCGCGGGCGAGCCATGCCACCGGCTGCGGTCGGTCGGCGTAGGCGATGGCCCCCATGACCTGCCAGCGGGCGCTCGTCAGGCCGAAGGGTCGAACCAACCGGTCGCCCCAGACGAGTGTAGCGTTGTTCACGCGGAAGAGCGTGAGGATGAGATCCGTCAGCGTTTCGGCCGAGGGCGTTCTACGAGGCATACGTGAACCTTGTTGACACCATAATGTCGATCTGCGAGCTTTGACATCACGATGCCATTTTGGCTTCGTTGTGACAAGGAACTCGACATGCCTAGGTTTGTGGAAATGGACGCGACCATCACGCTCGCAGACCAATTACGTGACGACACGAACGGTCCGGTGGTGCTGATCAATACGCTCGTCGTCCCACCCGGGGATGCCGACACGCTGCTGAAGGCTTGGAGCCGCGATGCCGAGGTCATGAAGCGTCAGCCGGGCTTCATCTCGACCCAGCTTCATCGAGGTACAGCCGGCAGCGGCACGTTCTTGAACTATGCGATCTGGCAATCCGTGGCGCACTTCCGGGAAGCCTTCGCAAACCCCGAGTTCAGAGCGCAGCTCGGAGCCTATCCAGACAACGTGACAGCGAGCCCGCACCTATTCCGCAAGGTGGAGGTTCCCGGCATCTGTACGGCATGAACTGCCAAGGTACCCTGCTGCCTCGCCAAGATGGGAGATGCTGATGTACTGGTTCTCGATGGGTGTCGCGCTGCTGGCCGCGATCGGCATCATCGCCATCGGCTTCATGTACCTCGCCAATCCGCGGGGGGCGACACAAAGCTTTGGTCTACCGCTGCCCGAGGCGGGGGCAAACGTCGCGTGGTGGCTACGCCTTAAGGGCGTGCGCGACGTTGTCTCCGGGCTCGTGGTGCTGGCCGTAATGGCGTGGGACGGGCCGCGCATGGTTGGGATCGTCCTCCTGGTGGAAGCTCTGATCCCGGCTGGCGACATGTCGCTCGTCCTCGCGGCCCGAGGCTCGGCCGGCAGGGCACTCGGCATCCACGGGGTCACGGCTGCGCTGATGATCGCCGGCGCCGTCCCCCTAATCCTGGGCGCGGGGTGACACGCTTGCCGCCCATCCGAACGGCGCGATCTTCGTGCCTCGTGCTGCAGTACCCAAGGAGATCCGACCATGTCGAAGCGCGAAGCCGTGTCGCCCGCCGCCCGTCATGCGCTCTACGACGCGCACCGCTACTCCGCCGCCATCCGCTCGGGGGATCTGCTCTTCGTCTCCGGCCAGGTCGGTAGCCGTGAGGATGGCTCGCCCGAGCCGACGTTCGAGGCCCAAGTCCGGCGTGCGTTCGCTAACCTGCGCACCGTCCTCGCGGCGGCGGGATGCACCTTCGACGACGTGGTGGACGTCACCACCTTCCACACCGACCCGGAAGCGCAGTTTGCGACGATTATGGCGGTGCGCGATGCTGAGATCGGAGCGCCCCCCTACCCGAATTGGACGGCTGTCGGCGTGACATGGCTGGCCGGCTTCGACTTCGAGATTAAGGTCATCGCGCGTATCCCCATGCCTCCGGCGTGAGACCTCTACGATGCACCGCCACTGTCGGCAGGCCGCGACACGTGGTGGAAGGGCGCGATGTCCGCTCCGGCACCTTGGTCGCCCATAAGCGGACCGTCTCAGTTCCACCCCGAGCAGCCATCCCGCTTCCAACCCCAACTCGGGCATCCGTCGGACTGCCGGGATCACCTGAAAGCGGTCATGTTATCATATCGGGAGGTTCAGCCCGTCGGGCGGTGTGGAGGTCTCAGAATGGATTGCGTCATTCGTCCTGCGAGCTTCGGCGATGCGGATGGCATCAGTCGGGTTATTATCGCGGCGCTACGTGACACCAATGCCAAGGACTACTCCGAAGCAGTGATTGCCCGCGTGGAGTAAATCTTCTTCCCTGTGGCAGTGTCCGAGCTGCTGTCGCGTCGGCTCGTGTTTGTTGCTCCCGATCAAACCACCATCGTCGGCAAGGCAAGCTTGTATGATAGGGTGGTGCGGACGGTCTTCGTCGATCTTATATTCCAGGGCTATGGTATTTTCCAGGGTCCTGATAGCTCGGATCGAGAGAGCTGCCGTGGAGAAGGGGGGCGCTGTGCTGGCAGTGCCTTCATCTGTCACGGCCGAGCCATTCTATGCAAAGCTTGGATTCATCCCGGTGCGGGACAGCTACCACGGTGAGAAGCGGAACATTGTGATGAAGCGCCAAGCCAATTGCGCAGACCTCGGCAAGTGGATCGAACCGCTTAGCGGCATGAGTCGCAAAAGCCAGTCCAGTCAGGCAAGCTCAATCTTAGAATAGCTTCAGATTTGAAGCGCTCTAAGTGTGTGATTTACATCACGTTTCTGACTTGCCACATTATTCTTGAACCGAGATGAGTTCGGCGTTGCGCCGATCCAGGCGCGAGTCAGCGTGCGCCATGCCTCACTGTTCTGCCTTTCTCACCGTACTCATGACCACAACCGCTCTGGTTGGGAATGCGATGGCGCAGGACGCTGCCGTTCAGCTTGACCAGCTCTCAGTCGAGGCGGTGGTACCGGGCAACGTGACCTCGTCATCCGGCTCCGGCGGGCTGAATCTCAGCGCTGGCGACGGTGGCACCGCGGCGACGAGCGGCGGCGGCGGCGGACCATCCGGTATCACCGGCTACACCGCCCGGGTCGCTACGGCCGCGACCAAAACCAACACCCCGCTGATCGAGGTTCCGCAATCGGTCTCCGTCGTCACCCGCGAGCAGCTCAACGATCGCAACGTCCAGACCTTCAGCGACGCCATCAACTACGTTCCAGGTGCCATCTCCGCCCGCTCAGGCTTCGACTCGCGATTCGACCAGATCTTCATCCGCGGCTTTGACGTACTCACGAACCAGGGCATCTATCGCGACGGCCTGCGCGTGATCGGCAGCGGCTTCGCCTACCCGAAGAGCGAGCCCTACGGTGCCGAGGCGCTGACGATCCTCCGTGGGCCAGCATCGGGCCTTTACGGACTCGGCTCACCCGGCGGCATCCTCGACATCACGAGCAAGCGCCCCGTCTTCGTGCCGTTCGGCGAGGTGCAGTTTCAGGCCGGCAGCTTCGACCGCTTCCAGGGCAACTTCGATGTCGGCGGCCCACTCGCTGGGTCCGACGGAACGATGGCTTACCGCCTGACAGGCGTACGCCGCGAAGCCGGCTCGTTTATCGGTCTTGGCACAAACGACGACCAGTTCAACATCGCCCCGGCCTTCACCTGGAAGCCCTCGGCCGACACCACTTTCACCTTCCTGAGCGAGTTCCAGATTACCAACACGCCGGCGACGACGTTCTTCTACAACGACCCCGGGTTCCGTGCGACGAACTTCTACATGGGCGATCCGCGCTTCGCGGGCCTCGACCAAACTCAGTACCGGGTCGGCTACGCCTTCGAGCATAAATTCACGCCTGACCTGATCTTCCGCCAGAATTTTCGTAACTACGGCCTGAACTTGAACGCAAAGTACGTGGATATCACGTCCATCAACGCCGAGCGTACCATCGCTGCACGCGACAACGGATATCTCCGCGCCGGACTCGTCCAACAGACCCTAGACAATCAGATCGAGGCGCACTTCGTTACAGGCCCGGTCGCCCACACGGTAGTTGGCGGCGTCGATTACGCCCGCTACAGCCTGACCACCCGCTTCGGTTCCTTTTACGACGACAACGTCGCAGTACCGGACCTGAACCTCGTCACGCGCAACTATGGGCAGCAGTTCATCGCCACGCCAGCCCTCGGAGCGGCGGCGCGCCAAACCCAGGACCAAGTCGGCATCTACCTGCAGGATCAGGCGAAGTTCGGCAATTTCATCCTCACCGTGAACGGACGGTACGATCAGGTCTTCCAGGACACCCGATCCTCGCCCGACACCGCGGTCTCGCGACAGGACAACAACGCTTTCACCGGCCGCGTCGGCCTCGGCTACGTGCTCGCGCCGGGCCTCGTGCCGTATGCCAGCTACGCCACAACCTTTACGCCGCAGGTCGGCCTCGACCGGAACGGCCAAGCGTTCAAGCCGGCCACTGGCGATCAGATCGAAGCCGGCGTGAAGTACCTGATCCCCGGTACCAGCATCCAGACGGCGTTCGCCGGCTTCGAGATCAACCAATCCAGCATCCTGATCCCCGACGCGACGAACATCCTGTTCCAGACCGCGGGCGGCTCGGTGCGCTCCCGTGGCTTCGAGGCCGAGGCCACCGCCAACCTCGCGCCGGGCACGAACCTGACTGTCGCCTACACGCATGTCGACCTCCGGTTCGTGAATGCGATCGCCTCGACCGGGGACTCGATCAACGGCAACCGAGTCTCCGGCATCCCCGGCGACACATATGCCTCGTTCCTGACCTACGCCTTCCCGCCATCCTCACTTCTGCGCGGCCTCCAGCTTGGCGGCGGCATCCGCTACATCGATTCGAGCTACGCGGACGATCTCAACACGGTACGCAACACCGCCGTGACGCTCTACGACGCACTGGTCGCCTACGACTTCGCCGCCCTCGACCCGCGATACAATGGGTTCCGTGTACAGGTGAACGGCTACAACATTTTTGATCGCAACTTCCAGACCTGCTCGTTCGGATTTTGTAATCGCAACCAGCCAACTACCGTCATCGGAAGCCTGATCTACCGCTGGTAGCGTGCGCCTCTCGATCCGACGACCTGCCACACCAGTGGGGGGAGCGCATGCTTCGATCCCTCCGTAGACACGATCGAGCAACAAATTTCGACGTATCAGCGTCTTCATATCCATAATACGCTAGATTGTAACTATTTAAGATAAAGAATTGGATTTTTACTGTTTGTGACCTAACGCCTATGCTAGCCGAGTCTTGCCGAGGCACGATGCGGGTGCGACGATGATGAGCCGAGGACTGGTTTCGAAAGCGGGCACGGTCTCGTTTGCACGATCGGTTTGTGCGAACGCCGAGAGGCCGTGGAGCTTCGCGGCGGTGGAGCGCAATCGCGAGCGCTATCTCGCCGGCGCCCGGCGGATCTTGGGCTGCGCCGCGCAGGCCGAGGACGTGGTGCAGGACGTGATGCTCCGGCTCGCCGCGGATCCGCCTTCGATCAGCGCCGGCTCCGAGAGCGCCTATGTCGGTCGCATGGTACGCAACCTCGCCATCGACCGTGCACGCCGCGAACGCTTCGAGCGCCGCACCTTCATGCCCCTAGACCTCACGGAGGCTGGCCTGTCATTGGAGGCGGCGACGCCCGAGAACGTGACTGTCTCGCGCGAGTCGCTGCGGCAGGTGGAGGCGGCGGTGGCCGAGCTGCCAGAGCCCGCGCGCACCGCCTTCAGGCTGCACCGGTTCGAGGGCGTACCGCAGACCATCGTCGCTGCCCGGCTCGGGGTCTCACGCGCGCTGGTGTGCGGGCTCGTGCGCCGCGGCCACCTGCACTGCCTCGCGGCGCTCGACCGCCGCTGTGCCGGATGTCCGGCCGGTACCCGCGCCGGCGCGCAGCCACGCCATCAGCAGAGCGAGCCCCAGCGCGTCGGCGACGAACTCGGCCGCGACCCGGCTTGCGAGCACGCCGTCGTAGCCGAGGAATCGCGGCAGGATCAGCAGCGGCGGGATCAGGGCGAGCCCTTGCGCCGCGAGCGACACCGCGGCCGCCCGCCGCGGCGCGCCGATCGCCTGGAACAGGGTCGCCGCAACCAGCTGTAGCCCGATCGGCACGAAGGCCACTGCGAAGGCGGCGAGCGCTCGCGCGCCTTCGAGGGCGGTGGCCGGATCATGCGCGAACAGGCTTGCGAGCGGCCCGGCGAATGCGAGCATCGCTGCGCCAACGACCACACCGTAGACGAGCGAGGCGGCCACGACGAAGCCGAGCGCGCGGTGAAGCCGGTCGTGCCGGCCCGCGCCGCTGGCATGGCCGAACACCGCCTGAGCGCCAGCCATCATGCCGAGTAGCGGCAGGGCCGCGACCATGGCGAGGCGCAGGGCAAGCCCCTGCGCGGCTACAACTGCGTCGCCGTAGGGGGCGGCGGCCTCGACGAACAGAGCCATGGCAAAGGCGGCGAGCAGGCTCGAGCCCGTGACCGGCAGAGACAGCCATAGGGTCTGCCCAAGGAGGTCCGACCTGATCCTGCCGCCCCATGGCATCCGGAATCGCACCCGGTCGGGCCCGCGCGCGGCAGCGAAGTGGACGAGATAGACCAGGGCACCCGCGGCCTGCGAGCCGACCGCCGCCCAGCCCGCTCCCGCGGTGCCGAGCCCCACCACCCGGATGAACAGCCAGTCGAGCACGATGTTGAGGCCAAAGCTTCCGACCATCACCGCGCCGCTCAAGGCGGCATGGCCCTGCGCCCGCACCACGAAGCCGCCGACGATCATCACCAGCATCAGCGCGGTGCCGACCGTCGCTAGCGCGGTGTAGGGGGCGGCCGCCGCGGCCAGTGTCGGATCGGCGCCGAGCAGCCCGAGCCAGGCAGGGGTGTCGGCCAGGATCACCGCGCTCAGCATGAAGCCTGCGGGCAGACTGAGCCAAAAGCCGAGAGAGGCGGCCTCGTCGACGAGGCCGCGATCGCCGAGGCCGAGCGCCCGTGAGATCAGCGAGGCGGCGGCGATACCAGCGCCGTAGCCCAGCGCGGCGACCAGCAACGTTACCGGATAGGCGATGGCGATGGTGGCGATGGCCGAAGCCCCGAGATCGGCGACGAACCACGCATTGACTAGCATCTGCAGAGAGTGAGCCGAGATACCGAGGATCGCCGGCCCCGACAGGCGCAGCACCAGGGCGACGACCCGGTCGCCGTCGAGGTCGATTGGGCGGCGGCCGATTCTCGTCATCGTGCACCCATGGCGGGCCGGATCGCGGCGCGCGCCGCCTGCTCGTCGGCGAGAATCGTTTGCGCGATCGCTTCGGCCCGAATGGGAAGGATCGAGAGCAGAGTCTCTGTGAGACCATGGCTCGGCTCGCTCACCCCCTGCAGGTGCAGGCTCACCCGCGGTTCGCACGGTCCCAGCGGTAGGCGATAGTGCCGGTCGACGGTCTCTGAACTCATGAAGGGTCGCAGAGGGTCGAGGGCCGCCGGCACCGCCGCGCGCTCGTAGCCGGTGGCGCAGATCACCGCAGCATAGCTCTGCGTCTCCTCGGTGCCGGCGACTTCGTCGTAGAGTGTAGCGTGAAGGCCGTCGGCATCGCTGGAGAGCGCGGTTACATGGGTGCCGCGGCGCAGGCGGTAGCGCGTCTCGCCGCGAACCTCCTGATCGTAGAGCGTAGCGTAGAAGGACTGGATCAGGTCGGCATCGACCACCGCATAGTTGGTCGCGCGATGCGCGGCCAGCAGGTCCGCCCGCACCGTTTCCGGCGCGTCGTGGACCCGATCGACGGCGGCCGGATCGAAGATCTCGTTGACGAAGGGGCTGTCGTCGGCGGGTTTCAGGGCCGGCCCGCGGATCGCGAGGTCGACGAGCGCCCGCGGGTAGCGCTCGCCGGCGTCCGTTGCGATTTCGACGGCGCTCTGGCCGGCACCGACCACGAGGATGCGCAGCTGCCCGCCGTCGAGACGCGGGGGCCCAAGCGCGGCGGCGATCCCCGGCAGGTACCATGAGGAGTGAATCAGGCGCGGGTCTTCGCGCAAGGAGGCGAACGGCGAAGGGATCGCTGGGTCGCCGCCGGCCGCCATCACGAGGTGGCGGCAGCGCCGCCGTCGAATCGTGCCGTCGGCGTCGCGCGCGGCGATCACGAAGGCGGCGAGCCGGCCGTCGCGGGTCTCAGGCTCCACCGCCTCAACGGTCTCTCCATAGGCGACGATGTCCGAAAAGTGGTCGGCTGCCCAGGCGAGGTAGTCGTTGTACTCGATCCGCGAGGGGTTGAACGTCTTCAGGTTGAGGAAGGCGTTGAGCCGTCCCTTCACGTGCAGGTAGTTGATGAAGCTGAACGGGCTCGTAGGATCGCGCAGCGACACGAGATCCTTGACGAAGCTGATCTGCATGTCGGCGCCGGGCAGCATCATCGCCCGGTGCCAGCCGAAGCTCTGCTGCCGTTCGAGGAAGCGTAGGCTCGGTCGCACCGTGCCGTCGCGCATCGCGTCCTGCAGGGCGATGGCGAGGGAGAGATTGGCCGGCCCGAAGCCGATGCCGATGATGTCGTCCGTGGTGGGTTGATCCGTCATGGGGGTCTCAGGCTGCGTTGCGACGGGGCCGGCCGCGTGCGGCCGTTGAGGACGGTCTGGTTCAGGCGATGGGGACGGCGGGTGGGCGCGAGGTTGCGTCGGCCGCCGCCGCTCCGGGGATCCAGAGCCGGTCGCGGAAGAAGTGGTCGCGCGACAGCGCCACCAGCGCCGCGCGCTTGTGCGGGAAGTCGACCGTGGCGATCGTGCCGAAGCCGGAGCCGTGCAGGTTGCGGATCTGCTGGGCGTGGTCGGCCCGCGGCTCGCCGACGATGCGCTGCGTGCGCGGATCGTCGAGGAACAGGTAGTGCATCAGCGAGGGTAGCCACGCCGAGAGGTGGGCGCGCCCCCGCACCGCAGGATCGCCGATCGCCACGTGCCAGCCGCGGTCGAACAGTCCGGATTCGTAAAGCGGACCGAGGCGGCCCTCGCGCGCCCAGTACAGCTCGAAATAACCAAACGGCACGCCATCGAGGCAGCCGAACAGCGCGACACTCGCCGGATCGGCGTCGAGCCGCGCGAGATAGGTTTTATGTTCGTCCAATGTCCCGCGCTCCTCCCAGACCTCGGCGACACGGGCGTCGTTCATCCAGTTCGAGAACAGGGCTGCATCGCCGGACTCGGTGAGGGTGCGGAAGCTCAAGGTGCGCCCGAGCCAGGGAATGGCGCGTGCATAGACGATACCCCGCGGCGTCTCGGGCCGCAGGGGATGGCGGCGGCCGTCGGTGACCGTGTGCAGTTCGGGGAACGGCGGCCGCGCCTCGGGCAGCCAGCGCCCGGCGCATTGCCAGAGCAGGCCGGGCAGGATCTCGACTTGGGCTCCGATCCGCCGCGCGGCACCGAGCGTGAGAAGGCGGGCTGCGATTCGCGGGTCGTCAGTCTCAACGCCGATGTGCGTCACCGCCGGGTCCTCGGCCGTCAAAGCTTCGGCGCGGGCGAGCAGCGCGCCCGCCGCGAGCTCGGGGCCTGCCGCACCCGACGCGAAGACGATCGGGGCCTCGCGCGTGCCCTCCACCCGGAGGTCTACCTCCCCAATCGTCATTGTCTCGACCTCGCTCAAACCCGTCCTCCGTCTGGTGCCGACACCCCCATGACGGACGGGCCGGGCCGCGGTTCAGGAATTTCTCTCAGGCCGCCGCAGGATTTTTTCGTGAACCGCGGGCGGGGCCGACCGTCAGACAGGAGGCAGGGGTACGGAAGGGAGGGCGCGTTGGACGCACCGAACGGGACGGAATGGACCGCGGCCGATTTGGTCGTGGTGGTCGATCGCGCCGGGCACGGCGCCTTCTGGCCCTCAGCCCGCGACCTACCGGCCGGCTGGACCACAATCCACGGCCCCTGCGGGATCGCGGATGCGCGGGCGTGGCTCGACGATCCTGCCAATACGCCTTCCCGCGTGGCCGGCTTGCCTGCGTCCGACGCGGATGCCGAAAGCGTACCGGCCCGGCTCGCGCGCCTCGCCGCAGCGGCTCCCGGACACCCAGCGGTACTGTTCGAGGACCGCACGCTGACGCGCGGCGACCTTGACGCACGGGCGGCCAACGTCGCGGACGGTCTCGCGGCCCGCGGCATCGGCCGGGGCGATCTCGTCGCGGTGGCCCTCGACCGCTCTCCGGAGATGATCGTCGCCCTGCTCGGGATCCTGCGCGCCGGCGCCGCCTTCCTGCCGCTCGACCCCGAATACCCGCCCGCCCGCGTGCGAATGATGCTGGAGAATGCCGGCATCGCGCAGTGCATCGCCACTGCCGACATCGCCGCCCGCCTTGACCTACAAGCGACTGTCGCGCGCCTCGATCTCGCCGACCTCACCGCCCCGCCAGGCGCCGCGCCGCCCGCGATGCCGGGGCCGGACGACCCCGCCTACCTAATCTACACCTCGGGCTCGACCGGGCGACCGAAGGGCGTACTCGTCGAGCACGGGCCGCTGGCCATGCATTGCCGCACCACGGCGGAAGCCTATGCGATGGGCGAGGCTTCGCGCGAACTGCACTTCCTGTCCTTCGCCTTCGACGGCGCGCACGAGCGCTGGATGACGCCGCTTTCGGCCGGCGGCTGCATCGTACTGCGCGGGGCCGAACTGTGGACCGCGGCCGAGACGCTGGCCCGTATCCGCCGCTACCGGGTGACCCATGCGGGCTTCCCCACGAGCTATGTCGGGCAGCTTGCCGACTGGGCCGAACGCCTCGGCGAGGCCCCGAACGTCCAGGTCTATTCCTTCGGCGGCGAGGCGATGCCCCGCGAGACCTTCCACACCCTCGGCCGCGCCCTGAAGCCGCGGATGCTGATCAACGGCTACGGCCCGACCGAATGCGTGATCTCGCCGCTGATCTGGGCGGTGGCGCCGGGGGCGGCCTTCGACGAAGCCTACGCGCCGATCGGCCGCGCGGTCGGGGCGCGTGCGACCTACGTGCTCGGGCCCAATCTTGAGCCCATTCCCGAAGGCGAGACCGGCGAGCTCTACATTGGCGGCGGCCTCGCCCGGGGCTACTGGCGTCGTCCGGCGCTCACAGCAGAGCGCTTCCTACCCGACCCGTTCACCCCGGGGGGCGGCCGGATGTACCGCACCGGCGACCGTGTACGTCTGCGCCCTGACGGGACGCTGGCTTTTGCCGGCAGAGCGGATGATCAGGTCAAGATCCGCGGGTACCGGGTCGAGATCGGCGAGGTCGAGGCGGCCCTCCGTGCCCTGCCCGACGTTTCGGAAGCCGTCGTCCTGCACCGCACTGGCCCCGGCGGCGCGTATCTTGCCGGCTATGCGGTCCCTGCCCGCGGGCGTCGCCCGGAGGCCGGCCGCCTGCGTTCCGGCCTCGCCCGCACGCTGCCCAGCTACATGGTCCCGGCGAGCCTCACCATCCTGCCCGGGCTTCCGGTGACCATCAACGGCAAGCTCGACCGGAATGCGCTCCCCGACCCGGCCGCCGACGACCGTCGCGGGCGCCCACCTGGCACCGCCCTTGAGCGCCGTCTGGCAGCGATCTGGTCGGAGGTGCTGGGCAATCACGTTCCCGTAGTCGACCGCTCGTTCTTCGCCCTCGGCGGCGATTCGCTCTCGGCTCTGCGCCTCGTCGCGCGCCTGCGCCTGATCGCCCCCCAGGGCGGCATCGGCGTCGCCGATCTCCTGCGCGATCCGACGATCGTCGAGCTGGCCGCCAGGATCGAAGCTGATGCTGGGGCCTCAGATGACGGCCTTGCGCCGATGGTAAGGCTCGCAAGCGGTGAGCCGAAATCCGACGCTGCGCTCCTCGTGCTGTTTCCCGGCCTCCTCGTCAGCACACGCGAGTACGAGCCGCTTGTCGCCCATCTCGGGGCCGGTCATGCCGCCTACGGCTTCCTCTGCGCGTCACTGGTCGAGGACGTACGGCCACTGCCGTCTCCGACCGATCTCGCCGAAGCCTATGCCGAGCGGGTGCGAAAGCTGATGCGCGGTCGGAAAGGCTCTTGCGTCTTCATCGGCTGGTCCTGGGGCGGAGTGCTCGCCTACGAGACGGCACGGCTGCTCGGCCCCGACTTCCCGCTGGCCTTCGTCGGCATGCTTGACGCCTGCGGTCTGGAGCCAAATTTTGCAGTCGGCGCCGGTCGGCCGATCGAGCCCAATGAGCGGGCGATACACGAGGCGATGATCGCCGCGTCGTCGGATCGCTCTCTGATGCGCTCACATTGGGAGACCCTGCGTGCCCGCATGGACTCGGAGGCCGAGGTGCAGTTCCTGCGCTTCATGGCCGCCGAGCCGCAGCCCCTGCCCGCCGACGGCCCCGAGGTCGGCAGCCGCGAGCGCATGCTATGGACCCTCGTCGACCACGCAATCCAGTTCCGCGACCTCACGCTCGCACCCTCGGCGGTCCCGATCCGCGCGTTCACAGCGAGTGATTCGCTCGCCCGCGGCCTGCCGGTGATCGATTGGAGCGGGCTGACCACGCGGCTGCTGTCCACGGAGACGATCCCTGAGACCGACCATCTCGACATTGTGTTGTCGCCGGAGTTGCACGCGCGGGTCGCCGATCTGCTGACGCTCCGAAGCTTCAACGATGAGGCGAGTGCCGCGTGATCCCCTATTCGGCCCGTCCCTCTTTCGAGGCCCTGCGCGATGCCCACCTCGCGGCACTGACCGGCAGCCTAATCGATGGGGTCGAGCGCGGCCCGAACGGCGCCTGCTATGCTTGGTCGCGCAACATCACCGATCCGACCCTCAACTTCGCCTTCGGCATCCGCACATCCAAAGAGTTCGCCTGGGCCGGTGCGGCGGCCCTTGGGCGAGGCCGGGACCCTGCGTTCCTGGCGCGGGACGCGGACGAGTATGTCGCCCTGCGCACGCTGTTCGAGCCCGCCGTGACCTATCAAGCCCGCTGGATGGCAGCGCAGACCGCCTACGCCGCGGCCTCCGAGGACGTGTCGATCGCCGTGCAGGTAGGCCCCGTGCCGCCGGCCGGTTTCGAGAGCGTGTTCGCCCAGCTCTCGGACGTGCCGGCGGTAAAGGCGCATCTGCGCCGCTACTACCTACCGGCCTTCCGGGTGGCGCGAGGCCGGCCGGACGTCGTGCCGCTCCACCTCGTGCTGTCGGATGAAAGCGGCCCGGCCGCCTGCGCCAGCCTGATGATCCGGGGTGACCTTGCGGGTCTCTACAACGTCAGCACCCGCGCCGACCGGCAGCGCCGCGGCCTCGGGGCCAGCATCACCGCCGCCGCCCTGCAGCAGGCGCGCAGCCGTGGAGCCGCCACCGTCTTCCTGCAATGCGCCGCTGGCAGTCTAGAAGCCTTCTACGAGCGCCTCGGCTTCGCGACGCTGCACGCGCCGTTCCTGCTCTGCACGACCCGACCGTGACTTGACGCTGGGCACCGAGCAACAGAACCGCTTCCCTTCCCCGAGGCGGCTGCGCCTGCCGACCTCGGTCAAGCCTTCGCGCTGGTAGGCGGTGCATCCGGTCAGCCCCTCTCGTAAATCGGTCCGTGACCACGAGGGGATCCCATCGACCGTTCACAGAGCCACATTGTCGGCCGCCGGCATGCTCCCGTCAGACGGCTGGCACGAGTCTCATGGAAACCGCTCAGCGAATGACCGAGGCGCATGCATGTGCGCATCGAACGCGACCGCGGCTACCGGCAGACCGAGCGACCAAAGAAACCGAGGGGGCCCCTTAGGATCTCGTCCCCGCCGGTGACGGGGTTGCGCCATGTGTGAACGACGCAGCCGCCCGCGACGAGGACCCTCCGCCTCCAAGGCGATACCCACACTCGACATCATATAGGGTACCCCCCTATATGACCTATCCGGAAGGACCATCGATGTCTCACACCGTCAAGGACAAGACCAAGCTGCTGGCGCGCGTGCGACGGATCAAAGGACAGGCCGAAGCCGTCGAGCGAGCCCTGCAGGCCGAGATCGGCTGCACGGACGTGCTGATGCTGGTCGCCTCGATGCGTGGGGCCATCAACGGCCTGACCGCCGAGCTGATGGAGGATCACATCCGCCATCACGTCGTGAACCCAGCCACCGAGACCGATCCCGACCGCGCTCGGGGCGCGACCGAGCTGATCGAGGTGGTTCGCACCTACCTCAAATAACGAGGGGTCTGCCCAATGATGCCGTTGACCGACCTGCTCCAGCAGGGGACCGCACACGCATGGCTATTCGTCCCGTCCGCGATCCTGCTGGGGGCCCTACACGGCCTCGAACCCGGTCACTCGAAGACGATGATGGCGGCGTTCATCATCGCGGTGCGAGGCACGGTCACGCAGGCGGTACTGCTGGGTCTTGCGGCGACCCTCTCACACACGGCGGTGGTGTGGGTGATCGCGCTGAGCGGACAGTACCTCGGACAGCAGTGGGGCGGCGAGACCAGCGAGCCGTACTTCCAGCTCGCTTCCGCCGTCATCATCGTCGGCATTGCGCTTTGGATGCTCTGGCGGACGTGGCGCGAGCAGCACGCCGAGCATCAACATCACCACCACGATGAGGCGCAGCTCGTGACCGCCCGCGACGGCGTGTTCAAGCTGGAGGTGTTCGAGGACGGCGTGCAACCCCGTTGGCGCCTGGGCCGGGTCAAGGGCGTGCTGCCCCCACCGCAGCGCGTCAGCCTTCAGACCATTCGACCGGATGGCTTCCGTGAGACCTACTCCTTCACGAACGGGGGCGACTTCCTGGAGAGCATGGAGGAGATCCCGGAGCCGCATGCCTTCACGGCGAGGCTGGACCTGATTGGGTCGGCCGGCACGGAAATCCACGAAGTGGCGTTCGAGGAACACGACCACGACCACGACCACGACCACATGAACTTGGGCGAAGAGAACGATGCCCATGCACGAGCCCATGCCGACGATATCCGGCGGCGGTTCGCGGGCAGGCAGGTGACGACGGGACAGATCGTGGCGTTCGGCCTGACGGGCGGTCTGATCCCCTGTCCGGCGGCGATCACGGTGCTGCTGCTCTGCATCCAGCTAAAGCAGCTCAGCCTAGGGTTCGTGCTGGTGGTGTGCTTCAGCATCGGGCTGGCGATCACCATGGTGTCGGCTGGCGTGATCGCGGCGTTGAGCGTCAAGCACATCGCCAGCCGCTGGTCCAGGTTCAGCAGCTTCGCGCGGCAGGCACCCTATGCCTCGGCGGCGCTGATCGTGCTGGTTGGCCTCTATACCGGCTGGCTCGGCTACCAGGGTATCCAACGCGGCCCGCCTGGACATACGACCGAGGCACCCACTGTACAACGCTCCTGATTTTGCGAATGGCGGCCTACGCGTCGGGAGTAGGCTCACCGACGATGTCCGCTTCCATGGATCGCCTGCCCAAAGCTGACCGAGAGAAATCCACCCCGAGCAGCCATCCCGCTTCCGACCCAACCCGGCCGCCGGAGGCGAAGTAAGCGTTCCTCCAAAGCGGCCGTCCGTAAGCCGTCCGGAAACTTCGGCTCGGGGTGGGAAGCGGGCTTTAGCCGTCCGCCCCGAAGCAGACGTTCCGCCTCCGACCCAAACTCGTCGTTGAGATCGTATCTTCCCACACGTTGAAACGGACACTTGCGTCAAAATCCCCTAAGCACCGCTCTTATCGCATCCCGATCGCGCTGGCCCGGTATTCGCCAGGCGTCATGCCATAGCGATCCTTGAAACGCTTGGAGAAGTGTGACTGGCTGATGAAGCCACAGTCGTATGCCAGCGCCGCGAGAGAGGGGCGGATGCAACCTGAGTCAGACAACCGGGAGGCGGCTAACTCCAGCCGCCGTTGCCAGATCCAGCTACCAATGTTCTCGCCGTGCTCCTGGAACAGCTGCTGCAGCCGCCTGAGGGAGACCCCCATGGCAATCGCGAGTTGAGATGGATCAAGGGTCGGGTCGCCGAGATTGGCCGCGACGTACGCTTTCGCCCGCTGGATCAAGAGCGTGCCAGCCAACGGCCTCGGTGCCTCCCGGGCCATGCGCTCGGATAGGCCCGCAACGAGCAGGTCGATCCCAATGCCGGACAAGCGCTCGGCTAGATCCGGACTGAGCTGCCCCTGGATCCGGGTCAGCTCGTCGATGAAGTTCGTGACCAGAGATGTGGTCACCTGATTGGAGCCGACCGTCAGCCCTGCATATTGCGAGACGGGGCCCAGCATCCGCTCCAAGCGCTCGCGCGGAACCTCGACGATGAGCGAGCGGCTGTGTTCCTTAGTCTCCATGACAGTCGGCTTACGATCGAGCACTACGAACTCACCGGGCCGCTGCACTGACTCACGCCCTCCTTGCGCGCAGGCCAGCGTCCCGGAGAGCATCAGCACAACCGAAACCGTCTCATGCTTGTCGTGCTGTCGGATCGTTCCAGGCGTCGCCTCGGTGCGGATCGCACTCTGGGTGACACGTGTCATTGTGAGCGGACCGACATTCACGCCTTCGAGCGTGCCCTCAAACGGCTTAAAGCCTATTTTTTTCAGCTCGACCGGTACGACTCGCTCGAAGAGGGCGGCTTGCCAGAACCGAAAACTATCCCTCGGATGTATTTTAGAAGTCGTTAACAGCGTAAGCATCTAGGAACTGCAATCCAGAACTTATTTCGCTCTCAGGCATGATTTTTCGCGCTGTGGAGCAAATTCTCTCTTTCCACGCTGGATATAAATAACCGTGGCCTGGAGCGGGTCAAATCACTAAATCGCGCGTGAAAATCGGTGCCGACTTTTGAGACCATACTACCAATCCGAGCAGATCTAGTTGATGGATTTGCTTAAATTTCTCGTACTAGACATGAATCCGAGATTTTATTATTCATTATCAACGATTAGGACTGGAAAATATGTCAATAATGGATAAAACTGTAGCTGTTTTGACTTCGTACGTCTCTCACAATGCCATACCCCCCCGCGGATCTAGCAGATACAATCCGGCACATCTACGCGACCCTGCAAGCTTTGCAGAGCGGCGAGGCCCAGACGCCTGTTTTTGTCCTTCCGACCCGCTCGGCGATTGCCGCCTCCATCAGGCATGACCGCCTCGTGAGCTTCATCGATGGCAAAGCATACAAAGCACTCAAGCGCCATCTGACCGCTAAAGGGATGACGCCAAGCGAGTATCGGAGCCGCTATGGCCTACCGGAGGATTACCCCATGGTATCGCCCGCCTACGCCAAGATTCGCTCGCGCATCTCCAAGCGGATCCCTCGTAGTTCCAAGGCGGTCTGAGCGATGCCATTCCGTAGTGTTGTCATGCTGGCCGACAGGCCGGATCGCAGCCGTGCCCTTGCGGATGCCGCCCGACACGTCACTCATTGTCGGATGGCCGGGCTGGCCGACGATTGGACCGATCTCGATCTCGATCGCGTCCGCGGCGTGATCGCAGACGTCTCGTTGGAACGCGCCGAGGCGCGGCGCTGCCTCGGCAAGCTTTCCGACCGCCTCGGCGGACGCGCATTGCCGATGGTCTGTGTGTTGCAGACGATGCGTAGTGAGGAACTCCGGCAGGCTGAACAACTTGGCGCGACCGCGTGCTTTCCTCCTCAGACTCTGCCGAGCGCACTTGTGACAGGACTGTTTCGTCAAATCGCACCCGGCAAGGCCATGACCGACCTTCTGGTCGAGCATAGCTTCGACCGGGCGGATTTGCTGTTCACGGACATGTTCAAGGCGGCTCGACACGGGCGCGTCGACCTGGAGGCGATCGACGACGAGATCGACCCTGTTCTCCGCGCCGTGAAGGTGGGAGGTCTTCGGCCGTGGCTCGAACTTGTCCGAGCGCATGATGATATGACCGTCCGCCATTGCCTCCTCGTGGCCGGGCTCGCGGCTCACTTCGCGCTTCATCTCGGCCTTTCGCACGATGACCGGACCTCGCTCGTTCGTGGAGCGCTGGTGCACGACGTGGGAAAGGCGAAGATCCCGCTGGCCATCCTGCAAAAGCCGAGTGCCCTCGACGCCGATGAGTTGGGAGTGATGCGGACGCACGCCGCTCTCGGGCACGATATGTTGATGGCAGCGGGGATGACGGACGTCTTCGCGCTGGCCGTCACGCGCCACCATCACGAGATGCTGGATGGCTCGGGGTATCCGGACGGGTTGAGCGATGCATCTATCTCCGATCCAGTCCGCCTACTGACCATCTGTGACATCTATGCCGCCTTGACCGAGCATCGATGCTATCGCCCAGCCATGACGCAGGTCGAGGCCATCGCGATCCTGAGGCGCATGACGCCGGACCGTCTAGAGGCAGCCCTGGTCGAGGCATTCGCAGCGTCCCTAAACGACATCCAGCCCACCCGCGAATTTACCGATACCGTATCGCGCAGCAGCTGAGCTTCTGAAGCAGAAATCTCGCATCTCGGAAGATCTGAGAGCTGCGCGGATGAAAGTCTATCAAAAAACAACGCCCATGTTAAACATCGGAGACATTAATACAAATGCCTGAAACACAAAATACCCTTATTAAAATAGCAGATATATTGGATGTACCAATTGAAGCGTTTTGGAATTTTTCTCGTCTTGACGATGAGCGATCCGAGCGTTTGAAAGACTGCTCAGAATTACTGGAAGCATTCCAAATGATAAGAGATAAAAAATTACGCCTACAATGCATTAGCTACGTCAAATCTTTAATTTCATGAATGCATAGGAGCCAGGCACTCCGATAGTGACGAATGACTCCGAGGTGCCGGCTGGCCGCTACGATCGAGTGGCCTGCTAGAGAATCACCTTATATGCGTTCAAAAACTGTGCATTTTTATAATATCAAGTCGCTGGAATGTTTTGATAAGCTACTTTTAACTATGATATCGTATGATCTTTTAGGTCGTTCATCGGCAAAATAGTTTCCTAATAGGATTCACTGACTTGTTTACGTCGAATCTTTCCATCCGCACAAAACTCGTGCTCGCTTTCTCTGGCATCCTTCTGTTCGTTCTAGCCGTAGGAGGAACTGGCTGGAATGGCATCTCCACCTTAGGCTACTCGGTCGAGAAGGTTGGCCGGGATAGCCTACCGAGCGTCAAAACTGCCGCATCACTGCGCGCAGGCGTGATCGACGTGCGTGTCAGCGTCGTCAATCACATTCTGTACCCCGAAGCAGAACGTATGGAGTTCGAAGAGGATGAGCTTCGCAAGAAAACTGCTGTCGTTGCAAAGCTCATTAAGGTCTACGAACCACTGATCAGTTTGTCGTAGGAACAGCAGTTGTTTCAAACGTTTCAGACGAATTGGAAAGCATACCTCGATGCAGTGCCAGCGGTGATCACCCACTCCCGCAAGGGTGACAAGGCCACTGCTCTTGCTGAAACAACCGCCAATGTGCGTCCGCGCGTCAAGGCAGCAGCGGCGGCCCTCGACGCGATCGTCGCCCTCAACGACGCGGCAGCCGACGCGACGGTGATGGACAGCGAACGCGCCATTGTGATGGCGCGAGCTATTATGTTGACGATCATCGTAGCAGCGACCGTTCTCACGCTCCTCGTCACGGTCTTGATTGTTCACAGCATCTCGCATGGCATCGGCTCGATCGTGCGTCCCATGCAGGCACTGGCATCGGGGGACGAGGCGGTGACGATCCCGCATCAGGGGGCAAACACTGAAATCGGCACAATCGCTGATGCAGTCCAAGTGTTTAAGGAGAACCTGATCCGGACGCGCAAGCTGGAGGCAGACACGGCGGAGGCGCGGCTGGCGGCGGAGGCGCAGCGCAAGGCCGGAATGCGCCAGATGGCCGACGACTTCGAGACTGCGGTGGGCAGTATCATCGGTACTGTCGGCGCGGCCGCGACGCAGCTGCAGGCCACCGCCCAGACCATGACGGCAACGGCAACCGAGACTGCGAGCCAGTCCACCACCGTCGCCGCGGCGGCCGAGGAGGCGGCGTCCAACGTCGGCACGGTCGCCGCGGCGGCCGAGGAGCTCGGCTCCTCGGTCCAGGAGATCGGCCGCCAGGTCCAGGGCTCGGCCGAACTCGCCGACATTGCGGTGCAGGAGTCCGCACAGACCGCGGTCCTGGTCCAGGAACTGCGCGACGCTACTACCCGTATAGGCGACGTGGTCAAGATGATCTCGGACATCGCGGGCCAGACGAACCTGCTCGCGCTCAACGCGACGATCGAGGCGGCGCGGGCCGGCGAGGCCGGCAGGGGACTCGCCGTCGTCGCCTCCGAGGTGAAGGAACTTGCCGGGCAGACCGCGCGGGCGACGGGCGAGATCGGCGCGCAGATCGGCCGGATCCAGGCCGCGACCGAGCAGAGCGTGAACTCGATCGCCGGGATCTCCGCCCGCATCGCCGAGATCAACGCCGTCTCCGCCTCGATCGCCGCCGCCGTGGAGCAGCAGGGCGCGGCGACGCAGGAGATCGTCCGCAATATCTCGCAAGCCGCGATGGGGACCGGCGAGGTCACGGCCAACATTGCTGGTGTCGCAGGCGCAGCCGAGGAGACCGGTGCAGCGGCGACCCAAGTGCTGGGCGCGGCTTCCGAACTGTCGCGCCAATCCGAGCATCTTGGGGCGGAGGTGGCCCGCTTCCTAGCTACAGTGCGCGTAGCCTGATCCCAGATCATCTGTACGAATGTCCGCTTCTGCTGCCTGTCGTTGCGGAAGCGGACCGGCGGAAATCCACCCCAAGCAGCCATTCCGATCCCGACCCACCCCAGCCACCCGGACCGCCGTCGGCGCTTATTCAAAGCGGCCGTTCATCGGCCCTCCGGCAACCTTGGTTCGGGGTGGCTTTCTGCCGGTCCGCTTACGCGTCGCGACTAAGGCAATGAGCCGTTCCATAACGCGCTGAAAGGTAGGGTCGGTGCGCTCCCGTGGCTTCGAGGCCGAGGCCACCGCCAACCTCGCGCCGGGCACGAACCTGACTGTCGCCTACACGCATGTCGACCTCCGGTTCGTGAATGCGATCGCCTCGACCGGGGACTCGATCAACGGCAACCGAGTCTCCGGCATCCCCGGCGACACATATGCCTCGTTCCTGACCTACGCCTTCCCGCCATCCTCACTTCTGCGCGGCCTCCAGCTTGGCGGCGGCATCCGCTACATCGATTCGAGCTACGCGGACGATCTCAACACGGTACGCAACACCGCCGTGACGCTCTACGACGCACTGGTCGCCTACGACTTCGCCGCCCTCGACCCGCGATACAATGGGTTCCGTGTACAGGTGAACGGCTACAACATTTTTGATCGCAACTTCCAGACCTGCTCGTTCGGATTTTGTAATCGCAACCAGCCAACTACCGTCATCGGAAGCCTGATCTATTGTTGGTGAGGAATCTTCTCGATCGGCAATCTGACTTGGACCGCTTGTCGCCGCGATAAGATGGCAGTCAACTGCCACGTCATCATGAGTGTCCCTCTGAAGGGTGATCTCTTCTTGGGATGCATTTTACGCCGCTTGTAGGTGACGGATCGTGCCGAGCACCTCAGCCCGATGGACCTCCAAGCGGTGGATAAGCGGGCGCAGGTCCGCCTCGCCTTGAGCGGCCGCCTCGATCTCGCGGCAGAGGCGCGACAACCGGGTGAAGCCGAGCATGCCGGCGGCCGAGACCAGCGCGTGGGCGTCGTGGGCGACCTGGACCCGGTCGCTCTCGGCGGATCGGAAGCGGTCGCGCAGTTCGCTGCCCATCAGGTCGAGGAGCGACGCCACGCGTTCGGCCCCGAACCCGTCCTTCAGAGCGCCGAACACCGCACTGTCGAGAACGGTTTCGGACCCATCCATCGCCGCGGATGCCAGCGCAAGGCGGGGCTCGCGCTGGGTTCCGGTCCAGCGAGCGATGGTGGCGTAGAGGTCGGCTTGGCGAAACGGCTTGCTGACGTGGTCGTCCATACCAGCTGCCCGAGCTGCGCTGACCTGTTGAGGCAGCACATTGGCCGTCATTGCTATGATCGGGATCTCGCAGGCCGGTGGTGGTAGTGCGCGGATGTGACGGGCCGCAGTCAGGCCGTCCATCACCGGCATCTGCACGTCCATCAGAACGAGGTCGTAGGTACGCCCGGTCTTGATCGCTACCTGGACCGCTGTGATCGCTTCGGCGCCGTCTCCGACCACGTCGACCACGTGGCCCTGAGCTTCCAGTACGGCGCAAGCAAGCTCCTGGTTGATCGGCACGTCTTCCACCAGCAGTAAGCGTAAAGACTGCACCACGGTGCCAGCTTCCAACGTGGCTGGTGTCGAGGTAGGCCGCTTGGCTACCGGCGACTCGCCGCTGGGCAGTGTTAGGGTGAACCAAAAGGTCGAGCCGACACCCTGGCGGCTCACCACGCCGATCTCGCCGTTCATCAGCGAAAGCAGCTGCCGGCAGATGACAAGGCCAAGCCCAGAGCCGCCGAAGCGACGGCTGATCGAGCCGTCGACCTGGCTGAACCGCTTGAACAACCTGTCCTGCTGCGCCGGATCGATGCCGATGCCGGTATCCGTCACTTCGAAGCGTAGGTCGTGCCCGCGCTTGTCAGAGCCTTCGCGGGTGACCACTAGGGTCACCGAGCCGGCGGGGGTGAACTTCACGGCATTGTTCAAAAGGTTCAGCAGCACTTGGCGCAGGCGGTTCACGTCTCCGTGGACGAAAGCTGGCAGGTCCGGGTCGATCCGGGTCTCGATCCGCAGGTCGCTCTTGAGGGCGCCGCCGCGGACGATCGAGACGGTGTTGTCGATCATCGAAAACAGCGGGAACGACACCGGGTCGAGGGTGAGCTGCCCGGCCTCAATCTTCGAAAAGTCGAGGATGTCGTCGACGACGGTGACGAGTGCAGCGCCGCAACCCTGGATCAGCTCCAATCGGCGTTGGTCCTCCGGCTGCAAGTGGGGCCCGTCAAGAAGCAAGTCGGTGTAGCCGAGGATGCCGTTCAACGGTGTGCGGATCTCGTGGCTCATCGCCGCTAGGAATATGCTCTTGGACTCGCTTGCCCGCTCGGCCTCAATGCGTGCCTGTTCCGCAACGCGCGTCTGCTCCTCGACACGCTGTGCGAGTGTCGCGTTTAGTTCGAACAAGGCGCGCTCCGCGGACTCCCTCGCAGTCTCATCTCGTAACGTCAGCACGGCTCCGATCTGCTCGCCATTCACCCCGCGAAGGGGTTGTGCATTGCCGATCGCAAGCACCCCGACACCATCCGGTCGAACGATCCGCCACCGTGCCTCTCGGACTGTCTCTCCCCGCACTGCACGAGCAAGCGGCAAATCAAGCGGCGGATACGGTCGGCCATCCTCGGTTAAGAGGTGGTAAGTGTCGCTGTAGGCATCCGGCTCGACATCGAGTCGAGCGACACCGTGGATGGCAGCCGCAGCCCCGTTCACCATCGTGATCCTGCCCACCGTATCGGTAACGATTACGCCCTCGGCGAGCTGATTGAGGATAATGGCCTGAGTGGCAGCGGCAGCTTCAGTTTGGTCCGTAGGATCGATCGGGAAAAAGGGGGAAGGCTGCATTTGGACCGGCGTGCCGTGTAGGTGTCTGCCCGGCGAGACCACGGGCAGGCGATCACGATCCAGGAACTTCAAGGTTCAGGCGGGACGATACACCTGCCACCCTGTAGGAGAGGTAAAATGCCCGACACCCTTCCGCGGTGGACATCGCCCCGCTCAACTCTTCTGCCAATCGCTGTTCAGCGGCTGAACAGCTGCTACACGGTGGGCCTTTCGACGCATGTGCGCCGGCGGCGCTCGCGAGCACCCGCACCCGCGACTACGTCATCCGCCGCGAGCTCGATATCGCCGAGGGCGACGCCTACAACCGCGTGCTGACCGACCGCGCCGAGCGCCGCCTGAACGGCCTCGGCTTCTTCAAGAAGGTCCGCTTCTCGAACGAGCCCGGCTCCTCGCCCGACCGCGTCGTGATCAACATCGACGTCGAGGATCAGCCCACGGGCTCGTTCTCGGTGGCGGGTGGCTACTCCACCCAGGACGGCATCATCGGCGAGGTCTCGGTCTCCGAGTCGAACTTCCTCGGTCGCGGCCAGTACGTCCGCGTCGCCGGGACCGGCGGCCAGTACTCGCGCGGGGTCGACTTCTCGTTCACCGAGCCGTACTTCCTCGGCTACCGCCTCGCGGCCGGCTTCGACGCGTTCTACAAGTACAGCGACCTGACCCGCTACTCGCGCTACGAGACGACCGTCTACGGCGGCCAGATCCGCATCGGCCTGCCGGTGACGGAAGCCTTCGGCGTGACCCTGCGCTACTCGCTCCACAACACCGAGCTGAAGGTCCCGAACTCGATCAAGCAGCCCTACAACGATTGCTCGAACCCGATCCCGGGCCTCACCACCGTCTATGCGCCGGGGCAGATCCTTAACGGTCGCGACGTCGGCGGCCTCGCCAAGTATCCGGACTGCGCCTACAACGGCGAAGCTTCGATCGCGATCAAGGGTTCGCAGGGCAACACGCTCACCTCGCTCGCCGGCCTGACGCTCGCCTACTCGACGCTCGACGTGATCGGCGCGCCCCGGAACGGCCTCTACGCCGAACTGAAGCCCGACCTCGCCGGCCTGGGCGGCGACTCGAAGTTCTTCCGCGTGACCGGCGACGCCCGGTACTACAAGGAGATCTACGAGGACGTCGTCGGCTTCGTGCGCATCCAGGGCGGCCACATCGAGGCGCTCGACAGCAACCCGCTGCGCATCACCGACCAGTTCTTCCTCGGACCGTCGCTCGTCCGCGGCTTCGCCCCGAACGGCATCGGCCCGCGCGACGTCGGCACCACCGACGCCCGCTCCAACGCCATCGGCGGCTCGACCTATGTCGGCGGCACCCTCGAGGTCCAGTTCCCGTTGCCTTACGTGCCGCGTGACCTCGGATTGAAGGGTGCTCTGTTTGCGGATGCTGGAACATTGTTCGGCTATAAGGGCAAGCGCACTTTCGATGTGAACGGTGACGGCTTCATCAACGGGTACAGCGCGACGACAGGCTGCAAGTAAAGTGCCTACACGATCGGTGTCGAGCCGGAGTGCGTCAACGTCCGCGACAAGGCGGTGATCAGATCATCCATCGGTGCCTCGATCCTCTGGAATTCGCCGCTCGGACCCATCCGCTTCGATTATGCCTACGCGCTCACTAAAGACGATGGCGTGAAGGTGTATGTCCCGACCCTGGGCAAGTATGGCCATATTGGCGCAGATCAGACCCAGGCCTTCCGGTTTTCTGGCAGAACGAAGTTCTAGCGCCCCTATCTATTCTGTGACAACACGAACATTACTCGCTGGGTAAAGGACGAGGATCACATCTAGAAGGCGCTTGATTTCGCCGGCATGGGCGCCTGCAACGGCGTCACCGCGGTCTCCGTTCAAGTCGGCCTAACAGGCGTCTCCGACGTGCTTGACGGCACGCACAACCTCTTCATCGCGCTCTCCACCGATCCGAAACCTGAGGCGATGCTGGAGGGCATCGGCAGCCGCTTCTCCGTCCCCGAGACGGCGATCAACACGTTTTCGGTCGGCTATCCCATCCAGTCGCCGCTCGACGCCGTGCTGACACTATGCAGCCGGCATGGCTTGTACTCCGAAGACGTCCGGCAGGTGGTGATGAATCTGCCGACCGATGCGGTCGGCATCGCAGGCCACAGTCCATGCAGGACGTGAACTGCCAGCACCTTGTCGCCTTGGCACTCGTGAGGGGTGCGGTCTCCTCCGCGAACAGCCATGATCCGAGCTTGATGCAAGAGCCTCAAATCATCTGTTGGCGGACAATCTCAGGCAAGCGCAGATTTCGGCTTCTTTTCGATTCTGTGAACTGCATTTCAGTCTCGACCTACTTTAGCGCAAAGGCGATCTGCTCACGAGTGGATGTGTTCGTAATCGTCCCGATCCTCCCATCTGGGTTCCACAAAACTGCAAAGCTCTCACTCAGGCCGGACCAGAGCAATGATGGGACGTCAGGCATTAATCGGCCGATGCCGACTCTAGCCTATAAAACCTTGAGATCGTACGGGCGTAGCCTCTCTCGGGATCATAGGTTAAAATCTCGCTCGTCCGGTTTTCGCCGTCTCGGAGCAGCGGATGGCCGAGGACGGTTCCGACCAGATGTGGGACGGGATACTCGACTACGCGCCACTTCCACATTCTCGGCGCATCACGCAGTTCGTCCTCACCCGGATGCCACCCTCGGGCGATGCGATCGAGATCGTCTGCGATGGCGCGATACTTCCGCGCGTTCTCGGCGAGACGAGGAAAGGGGCCATTCCCCTGGTTCAGGACGGACATGGACGTGCTCCATTGCTCCGGCACACGTTGCGGCCGGTTCGGGCAGGACATTCGGTGGTGGTTTCTGGTCGTGGAGAAGGGTCAGCGGCGGCGTCGCACGAACCGGGGAAACGACGGCCCCGGCAGCAATTCGCCTCCGATTTCAGATCCGCGGGTCTTTCAGAGCGTCGCGGTGGAATTCGGTGCGACGCTTCAGGGCCTCGAACGCGGTGCGTCGTCTCAGAAGCTCGGCCAAGCCTTCGATGACAGCTTCGCGGTCGCCGTCGAGGATCGCGCACAATTCTTCGATGGCCTCGGCCAACAGCTGCAAATCGCCGAGATCGGGTTCATCGGGAGGAAGCGCGAACATCACGCCTCCCCCATCGCAAAGGCCGGTACGGGCATCTCGACCAGATGCGCAGGCGCAGCATGAACCTGCATGATCCGGTCGACATCCTTGGCGGAAAGGTAGCCTGCCGCGGCAAGTTCCGAGGCGATCGCGCGCAACGCCGGCATTTGTGTCTCCAGAACAGTACGAGCTCGTGCATAAGCCGCACGCAGCCGCGCAGCCACCGTCTCGACGAGACCGTGGACGAGGTAGAGTGGGCTATCTGCCGGGTCGACATAGTAGGGTCCCAGCTTGCCGAGCCCGAACTGCAGGTCGATGTTGCGGGCCAACGCTGTCGCCTGGGCGAGGTCCGAGCCCGAACCGAAGCCGCTGCCGATCGAGATGTCGCCGAACGCGATCTCCTCGGCCGCGCGGCCGGCGAGCAGCATAGCGAGCGCCGCCTCGAGCTGCGGGAGTGTCGCAGCACCATCGACGGGAGCTTCGAATTGGGCTTCGCCGCCTCCGTCGTGGAGCGTGAGGTCGACGATTGCGCTGTGGCCGAGCGACCGGCCCACGATCGCATGGCCCGCCTCGTGGATGGCAGCGCGCCGCCGCGCCTCCTCGGACATCGCGAGCCGTCCCTGGCGGATCTCGGCCAGGACGTCTTCCAGATCGATCTGGCGCCCTGCACGCCGCGCTGCCCCCCTGGCGCGGCGCACGAAGGCCTCGACATCGGCTCCGGTCTTGCCGCGCGCGGCGAGGGCGAGCGGCAGCAACGAAGCCCCGGCCAGAGCGTCGGCTCCGAGATGATGCCGGAAGATCCTGGCCAGGCTCGTCGTGTCCGGCCGCTTGATCGTGATCTCCCGATCGAGGCGTCCGGCTCGCTTCACGGCGGGATCGATCTTCTCGGGATGGTTCGAGGCCGCAACGACCACCACGCCCGGGCGCTCCTCGACGCCGGCGAGCAACTCGAGGAACAGGTTCACCACCTGGGTCCAGTACTGCACGTGCTCGCCGCGAATCTGCGCGCGGTCCGAGATCCCATCGAGCTCGTCGATGAAGAGGATGCAAGGAGCCTGGGCCCGAGCCTGTGCGAACGCCCTGCGGATCGACTGCAGGGTGCCGGAAAGATAGTCCGATGCGTTCCATTCCGCGACCGAAGTCGCCACCAAAGGGACACGCGCGGATTTTGCCAGGGCGCGTGCGAAGCTGGTCTTGCCGACCCCCGGCGGCCCCGACAGCAGCAGGCCCCGATTGTCGATGTCGGCCCAGGCGAGGCGGCCGATCCGATACGTCTGCAAGTCGACGGCAAGGGCCAGACCCCAATCCTTGGCCACACCATACCCGTCGAGTTCCTCGAGTGACGGCCCCGACTGGAGGTAGTCGGCCTTGGCAGCCATGACCCGTGCGATCGCATCGATGCAGGCGTCAGGCGAAGCGGCGCCTCGGAATGCGATCGGCAGGTCTGCGATGTCGAGGGTACGGACCAGATCGGGATCGATCCGGCGTGTCGGACAACCGCCGGTGACCGCATCGATGACGAGATCGAGCCCGCTCCGATCCAGGCCCGGGAGCATAAGGCGATGCTCGGCCGCGCGAAGGAGATCGCGCGGCAACTGGCGCATCGGGTCGGGAGCGACGCCGACGATGGGAACGCGCGCGTGGAGTGCCGAGGCGACCATCGAGTTGCCGACATCCGTCCTGTGCTCTTTGTGCGAGCCGTCGCGGACGAGCAGGCCCGCTTGCTTTGCTCCCAGAGCAACCGGTCGGTTTCCGCTCAGATCCATCGCGCGGACACCGGGTCGGAAGGCGCATCTCTCGAGGATATCCCGCACTGGCTCGACGAGATCGGGCAGATGGGTGGTGATGACGACGACCGGCGCCTCTCGCCGCAGTCGGCGAACGAGACCGTCTTCCGCCTCAATAGCGCGAGCGACGAGGACAGCTACCGCGGCGAGATCCGCAGGAAGGGGCACGTGCTCGGTTTTTCTCTCGCCCTCGGTCTGCGCCAGGATGCGCTCGACCGGATCCTCACTCTCCTGGTTAAAATCGCAATCTAACCCGAGATCGCCTTTGAGCTTGGTCTTCCTACGCTCCTCCTGCTCGAGGGTACGCAGGAACGCGCGGGCGAGCGCATCGGGCACCTGGGCATCTTGATGCTGGTCGTTCGGGGTCGTCGAGGACGGCAACATGTCATGATCTCCCACGGCCAGGCAGCAGCGCCGGCCGTCAGCGTGAGGGCTGGATCGAATGCAGCGACGCGGCTGGCTCGAAGGAATCAGAGCACACGGCAAGCGTCGGCTTCAGGAGATCGCCTGCTTCATAGGCGATAGAATGGATGTAGAACGGACAAAGAACAAAGCGCAAGCTTCCGTTTGCCTCCTGTCGCCTGGCCTGTGGATAGATACGGAAGCCCAAGAGCAGTCCGTCACAGTTCACACTAGCGAACAAGGCAGAATGCCGGTGGTCGAAACCCGTGGACAAGCTGATGCCAATTTCCGCTATTTGACGTGAAGATATTTTTATATTCAGATTAGCTGGAAAATCTCGCTTCTAATTATTATTCACTCTCGCTATCGCCGAAGAATCAGATTTATGGCCCCATTAGAGCAAGAAAATTGCCAAAAAAACTAGATCTTTGAGTCAAACCGCTCTGACGCTCAAGGTAAAAATTCCCTCCTGTCCCCAAAAATTTGAAAGCGCACTGCGTAAGAGGAACGGCCGGATAGCATGACGGTGCGGTAGATCTGCGCTTTCCAGCATGCATCTACGAGGCCGCAAACAAACTTATTTGAGAACTGGTATAAGCTTGTGCGAGAAACCGGAAACTTCTCTGAGAAACTACAGCGGACGGCGCCGTCGACGGAATCGTCGCGGATCTCGGCGTCGCCGAACAGGGCGTAGACCGGCTGCGCGCCGGCCGGCGGCTCGTCGTAGAGCCGGAACGTGCCCCCCATCAGCCGGGCGAGCGCGGCATCGGTGGAGAACCGCGCGATGAGCGCCGCGCGCAGGGCGAGGAGCGGGCTCGGCGCCGGCGGGGCGAGGGCCGTGCCGGGCGATGCGTCGGTCATGGGCTCGCCTCCGACAGGGCCTCGACGTGGCAGACGAGGTCGCGGTCGCGCTCGTCCGGATCGACGATCGTCCGGATGGCGAAGCGGCGCGGGCCGGCGGCGAGCCGCATCGCCGGCGTGAGCCCGGTGCGCGCCCGCAGGGTGATGCGGTGGGTCGCGACGCTGTCGTCGCGCCCGCCGCGGAGGCGCTCGACGGCGCCGACCGGCTCGATCGCCCCCCACAGCACCGGCCCGGCGACGTAGCGCCGGAGGATGCCGCCGAACCCGTCGGGCTCGTCCACCGGCAGCTCCAGCACGAGCCGGCGCCGGCGCGTGCCGATCGCCCGCGGAACGGTGTCGGGCATGGTGGCCTCCGGGGTACGGGACATCGCGAAGCGGGTTCGGGCGAGCACGTCCGGCGGCGCGGATCACAGCCGCAGCCGGCGGAACGGCGCGGTCGCCGACGCGAGGTCGGCCCCGTCCGAGAAGGCGTCGTCGCCGCGGTGCTCGTACCGGGCGGCGGCCCGCCGCAGCACGGCGAGCCTCAGCGGCGGCGGGATCGGAGGCCCGTCGCCGCCGTATCCGGCCACGAGATCGACTAGCACGGCGCGCCCGGCCGCATCGGGGATCGCGGCGAAGAGCAGGCCCGGCGCCTCGATCCGGTCGGCGGCGAGGCTCGCCGAGCCCGCGGCGAATTCGGCGATGCTGCCATCCGCCGCGGAGAACCCGGCGCGCACCAGGGCGACGAGGGGGCTCAGCGGTACCGGCACGCGCCCGTCCGCGGGCAGCCGGTCCAGCACCATCCGCCAGGTGCCGGGCACGAGGATGCGCCGGGTCTCGGCCTCGACCTCGCTGCGGGCGGCCGCGATCAGGCCGGCGAGCAGGTCGTCCTCGGTGGCGTCGTCCGGGTCGAGGCGCAGGTAGCCGCGCAGCTCGGGCACGCTCACCGGCTCGACGACGGCGCCGGCCACGCGTATCGGCATCATCGCGCATCTCCATGAAGCGTGGATCGAGGGGTCTCGATGGTGTTCGGACAGCGCGTTCCCCGCCCGGCCGCGATCGGCCTGGCGTGGCTCGCGACCCTGGCGTGGGCCGGCGGGCCGGCGCATGCCGTGGTCGGCGGCGCCGAGGCGACGCCCGAGGGCGCGGTGATGGTGCTGTCGTCGAAGGGCGGGGTCTGCTCCGCCGTGGTGGTGGCGCCGGACACGGTGCTCACCGCCGGCCATTGCGCCGGCGCGGGCCTCGAGCACCGCGTCCATTTCCGCGACGCGTCCGGGCAGCCGGTCCTCGTTGAGGTCGCGGCCCGGGCGGTCCATCCGGGCTACGATGCCGGGGCGATCGCCGGCCGGCGGCGCTCGATCGACCTCGCGCTGCTGCGCACGGCGACGCCGCTGCCGCCGCGCTTTTCCCCGGCGACGTTCAGCACCGCGAGCCCGCGGGCCGGCGAGACGCTGACGCTGGCCGGCTACGGCGCCGAGCGGCCCGGCGACCCGCGCTCGACCGGCACCTTCCGCAGCGTCGCCCTGCCGGTGATCGAGCCCTACGGCCCGAGCCGCATCCTGGTCTGGCTCAAGGCAGCGGGCCGCGCCGGCGGCTGCCAGGGCGATTCCGGCGGCCCGGTCTCGGACGCGGCGGGCGTCGTCGCCGTCACCGCCTGGATCGGCGGCGCCTGCGGTGGCCTGACCCAGGCCGTCCGCGTCGCGCCGCAGCGCGACTGGCTCGACCGCACGCTCGCCGGCTGGGACCGGACGGCGCGCTGGCACTGAGCCGGCGGTCCCGCCGGCCCCGAGGAACCGAACCTTGGCCGACGGATTGCTTTACGTTAGGCTTCAGTCCCACCTGCCGAGAGCGCCCTCGGCCCCCGGAGAGAACGATGCTCGCCACTGTGCTCCGCGGCGCCCTGCTCGGCGGCCTGTCCGTCGGCCTCCTCGGCTCGCTGCCGGCACCGGCTTCGGCCGTGATCAACGGCGAGGTGACCCGCGACCCGAACGGCACGCGCAACTTCGTGGTGCGGATCGAGAGCACCCAGGGCGAGATCTGCTCGGGCACGCTGATCGCGCCCGATCTCGTGCTGACCGCAGCCCATTGCGTGATGCAGCCGGCGGGCTACAGCATCGTGGCGGTCGACCGCGGCTTCCGCCAGCGCCGCGTCTCGGTGATCGCCGCCTCGATGCATCCCGAATTCGTCCCCGGCACCACGCCGGAGGACCAGCCGGGCGTCGACCTTGCCCTGCTCAAGCTCGAGCAGCCGCTCGGCACGGACTACGCGCCCCTCGATCCGCGCGGCGCCGGCTCGATCGGCAACGGCGACGCGGTCGACATCGCCGGCTTCGGCGTCGTCGCCGAGAACCGCCGCAACACCGCCCGCACGCTGCGCCAGGCGCACCTCGTCTCGATCGGGTCGCTGCAGGTCGCCAACCGGGTCACCGTCGTCACCGACCGCCGCCGCATGGCCGAGACCGCCGGCGCCGGCGCCTGCCTCGGCGATTCCGGCGGCCCGATCCTGTCGGGCGGCCCCGGCGGCTACCAGATCGTCGGCGTGGTGAGCTGGTCGAGCGGGGCGATGCGTCAGGACGCCCGCCGCCGCACCGCCTGCGGCGGGTTCACGGCGGTGACGCCGGTGGCCGAGCACACCGGGTGGATCGCGGCACGCTCGGCCGAGCTTTCCCGGATCGAGGTCGGCCAGGCGATGCCGGCCGGCCGCGGCAACCGCTCGGATTGGATGGCCCGGCCCGGGCGCAACCGCTGAACCCCGACCCGAACCGGAATTTGCAGAAGGACCAGGTTTCACGTGCGGTCGCGCGATCGTCGCCCATGCATCTGGTCGATTGCATTTTCAAATCAGTGAATGATACCGCTTGATGCGACGGCGCCGACGCATCCGGCCTCAACCGGAACGCGATGCGGCTTCGCTCCCGGGAGCATCGCTCATGTTCGACGGCTCGACACCCGCCACGCCCTCGCTCGCCTCGGCGCTCATCGCCTTCGGGTTCGTCGGCGCCTGGGAGACGAACGTCGCGGCCGGGCGCTCGGTCCTCGACGAGGGCGCCTGCGACGTGATGGCGGGCGACGCGTCGCTCGCCGGCAAGCCCCTCACGCTCGACGAGTCGCTCGCGCGCATCCACCCGGAGGATCGCGACTGGGTGTTCGACCGGATCAGGCAGGTGCGCGAGACCGGCGGTTCGTTCTCCGCCGACTTCCGGATCGTCACGGAAGGCGGCGACATCCGCTGGATCCGCAACCGCGGCCACGTGACCCGGACGGAGACCGGCATGCACGGCCACGGCGCCTTCTTCGACGTCACCGACACGCGCGCGAGGCTCGACGTCCTGCCCCGGCCGAAGCTCCGCCTGCTGCCCCCGGCCGATCCGCTGGAGCAGGCCGCCGACCAGATCCTGGCCGCCCGCGTGGCGATCGACCGGACCGGGCAGAAGCGCCTGCGCACCCTCGTCGATACGCTGCTGCTGGAGGTGGGCCGCGCCCTGGCACGGCGCCAGGGCGCGTGAGGCCGGCCCGGGGGCGGGCCGTCGACGCGGGCGGGGACGCCGCCCGCGGCCCGGATCAGGCGAACTTCAGCAGCTTGATCGCGGCGAAGTCCTGCACGCCGCCGCCGACGCGCTTGGTGGTGTAGAACAGCACGTAGGGCTTGGCGGAATACGGGTCGCGCAGCACCCGCAGGCCGGTGCGGTCGACCACGAGGTAGCCGCGGCGGAAATCGCCGAAGGCGAGCGCGAGGCTGCCGGCGGCGATGTCGGGCATCGCCTCGGCCTCCGTCACCGGGAAGCCGAGCAGGGTCGCGGCCCGGTCCGAGGCGGTCGGCGGCAGCCAGAGATAGTTGCCCTCGTTGTCCTTGAACTTGCGGATCGCGCTCTGCGTGCGCCGGCTCATCACGAAGCCGGCATTCTGGCGGTAGCCGGCCTTGAGGCCGTAGACGAGGTCGAACAGCACGTCGGCCGGGTTCGCCGCCGGGAAGGCGCCGGCCGTGCCGGTGCCGACGATCCCGATCTTGCCCGGCACCCAGGCGTCGTTGCCCACGGTGTCGTAGCTGAGGAAGCCGCGCGGGCGGCTGACGCCGTTGCCGGTGACGAAGGCGACGCTCTCCTGCTCGGAGAACGCGGTCTCGACCTCGTCGGCGAGCCAGGCGTCGATGTCGACCACGGCGTCGTCGAGCAGGGTCTGGGTCGCGGCCGGCATGGCGTAGAGCTCCATCGCCGGGAAGTTCAGCTCCGACAGCACCGGCCCGTCGGTGGCCGGGCGCGGCGCGGTCTCGGCGATCCAGCCGGCGATTGGGGCGCCGGTCGCCACCGCGCGCTTGTACTGGCCGCCCGAGATGGTGCGGACGCTGGCGATGGCACGGATCGGCGACAGGTCGGCGAGGCGCTTGAGCACCTCGCGCTCGATGGTCTGCGGCACGAGGTAGCCGCCGTCCGGCCCGGATCCGGCCGAGAGCGCCTTGGCCTCCAGGCTCTTCAGGCCGCCGCTCTCGCCGGCGCGGACGTAGAGGTCGAACGCCGTCTTGTGCTCGTCGGCGGCCGCATCGCGCGGCTGCTCGGGCCGGCCGAGCGGCGGGCGGGCGCGGTCCAGGGTGATGCGGTCGAGGCGCGTCCGAGCACTGTCCAGCGCCGCATCGATCCGCGCGAGCTTCTCCTCGGTGAGCACGTCGGGCCCGAGCCGGCCCTCGATCTGGGCGAGCCGGGTGTCGTTGGTCTCCTTGAAGGCCTCGAAGGCCTGGGTCAGCCCGTCGAAGGCGTCCCGCGCGGTGCCCGGCTCGGCGCCGGGCCGCCCGGCCTTGTTCTCCAGCAGCACGCGATCGGACTTGGTCTCGAAGGTCTCGTGACGGGTCATGTGAGCCTCACCGTTGGAAAACGAGGGGATGAACCGGGATTTGGAGGTGCGCCCTTCGTGCCCGCGGGACCTCTTCCCTTCCCCCGCAGAGGGGGGGGAGGGAAGAGCGCGGACGCCGCCTCTCACCACCCGGCGGGGGTGGCGGAGCGCCCGGCGGCACGCACCGGCGCGAGGCGCCGGGCGAAGGCGCGCAGTTCCGCCGGCAGCGGGGCGTTCGCGACGCGCGCCCCCGGCTGCAGCGGGAAGGTCACCAGGGAGATCTCCCAGAGATCCACCGCGCGCAGCTGGCGGAAGCCGCCGCGCGGGCGCGCCTCCAGGGTGCGGAAGCCGATCGACAGACCGTCGAGGGCGCCGTCCCGCATCAGCGCGTCGATCTCGCGCGCCCGCTGCACCGCGAGGTTGAGGCGGCCCTCGACGCGCAGGCCCCGCCCATCCTCGGCGAGCGCCTGCCAGCGCCCGATCGGCTCGGCGGGATCGTGCTGCCACAGCATCCGCACGCCGGCGGCGCCGCGCTGCCGCAGGCTCGCGGCGAAGGCCCCCGCCTGCACGATGTCGCGCCCGAGGTCGGGCACGCCGAACAGGCTGGCATAGCCGGTGAAGTGGCCGTCCATGGCGGTCTCCCGTGGCGGGCAGGGAAAGATCGGGCTGCGCCGGGGCCTCAGGCCCCGGGCTCCGGGGCTTCGGGCGGGTAGCCCACCGCCGCGCGCTTCTCGGCCGGCGTCAGGAAGTCGGCCGCCTGCACCCGGCGCCACAGCGACTCGCGCTCGCTGGCCAGCGCCTCGATCGCGTCGAGATCCGGCTCGAGGCGGACGTCGCCGAAGGCCGGCGCGAGCCAGTGCGCGATCGCCTCCGCCGTGCGGCGGGCGAGCGGCACCAGGGTCTGGCGGTAGAAGGCGCGGTTGGCCTCGGCGTAGTTGGCGTGGGTGTTGTCGCCCGGAAGCCCGAGGAGCAGCGGCGGCACGCCGAAGGCCAGGGCGATCTCGCGCGCGGCCGCGGCCTTCGCCTCGACGAAGTCCATCTCCTTGGGCGACAGCGCCAGCGGCTTCCAGTCGAGCCCGCCTTCGAGCAGCAGCGGCCGCCCGGCATTGCCGGCGCCCTGGTAGTTCGCCTCCAGCTCGGCCTTCAGCCGCACGAACTGCGCCTCGCTCAAGCTCGCCCCGGCACCGGCGAAGACCAGCGCGCCGGAGGGGCGCGCCGCGTTGTCGAGCAGCGCCTTGTTCCAGGCCCCGGCCGCGTTGTGGATGTCGAGGGAGATCGCGGCCGCCTCCATCGGCGACAGGCCGTAATGGTCGTCGGTGGGGTGGAACAGGGCGAGATGCAGGATCGGCGGCACGGCGCCGGACTCGTCGTAGGCGACGCGGCGGCCGCCGACCTCGTAGACGTAGCCGGCCGGCCAGCCGTCGGGCCCCGGCACCACCCGCATCCGGTCGGGGCGCAGCGCGAACAGGGCGCGCGGGATCCCGTCGAGCGACACCGCCTCGAGATAGGCGTTCCCGGACACCATCAGGTGCCCGTACAGGGTCTCCAGCAGGCGGGTGCCGCCCTCGCGCGGGTTCGGCCGCGCCAGCAGCGCGGCGATCGGGTGGTCGGCCGCCTCCGCGCCGGTGACGACCAGCGGGATCGACGCGGCGCCCTCGGCGACGAGCCGCACGGCGCGGTGGACCACGGCGTTGCGCTGGTAGCCCTCGCGGGCGAGCGCGGTGCCGTCGCGCGCGGTCCAGACGGCGCGGGCGTCCCCGTAGAGGGCGACGCTCGGCCCGGAGAGCGGGGCCGCCTTCACGGCCGGCACGTAGCCGGCGGCCCGCGCCAGCCTCGTCAGCAGGGTCGGCATCGGGCGCCTCCTCGAGATGCGTGTTGTCCGACGCCTCATGGGTCGAAACCCATGAGGCCCGGCGGATGGCCGCCGCCCCGCAGTCGCGTGGGCCGGCATCAGAAGCTGCGGATGCGCGGCTCGGCGCGGGGCGCGAGCAGCAGGTGCGTCACCGCCCAGACCAGGGCGTCGAGGCGGTCGGGCGAGGCGCCGGACGAGAGCCCGTCCGCCCCGAAATCGCACAGCTCGTCCTCGAGCGCCGGCAGCGCCCCGACGTGGCGGACGCGCGCTTGCGCGTAGAGCAGCGAGACCGGCTCGGCCCGCAGGTATTTTCCCCGTGTGGCCCGCACCGGGGTCACCGGCACCGCCGGATCGCACTGGGCGAGCACGGCGGTGGCCATCTCGCCGCCCTGGTTGACCTCGACCACGAGCCCGTCGGCGCCGAGGCGGTGGTAGAGCGCGAGCGCGGCGTTGGCCCAGGCCTGCGGGCTGGCGCGCGCCACCGTCGCGTCGGCGAGCACGTAGGCGGTCTCGCCCAACGCCCCGACCGCGACGATCCCGCAGGCATCGGCCGCGCGGCCCGAGCTCGCCGGCGGGTCGACCGCGACGACGATGCGGGACAGATCGGGTGCCGCGGCGACGCGGGCCGCCTCGATCGTCTCGCGCGTCCACAGGGCGTCGGCCCGGTCGTCGATCAGCTCGCCGTCGAGCTCCTGCCGCCCGAGGCGGGTGCCGGCGTAGCGTCCGACCACCGCCTCCAGGAAGGCGGGGGCGAGGTTTCGGGCGTTGTCGGCGGTACGGGCCTTCGTGACCACGCAGCGCGGGTCGGCGATCAGCCGGCGGATCAGCGGGATCGGCCGCGGCGTGGTGGTGACGAGGTTGCGCGGGCGGGCGCCCAGCCGCAGCCCGAATTGCAGCATGTCGAAGGCGGCATCCGGCCGGCGCCACTTGGCGATCTCGTCCGACCACGCCGCGCCGAATTGCGGACCGCGCAGGGAATCCGGCTCCTCGGCCGAGAACGCCGACGCCACCGCCCCGTTCGCCCACTCGACCCGGCGCCGGCTCGGCGACCAGCGCGGGCGGCCGCCGCGCTCGGGCAGCCCGAGCAGGCCCGACGGGCCCTCGATCATCACGTCGCGCACGTCGGCGAAGGTCTCGCCGACGAGCGCGATCCGGCCGATCGCCCTGTCGGTGAAGGCCGGGTCGCCGCGGGCGAGCGCGTCGACCCACTCCGCCCCCGTCCGCGTCTTGCCGCAGCCGCGGCCGCCGATCACCGCCCAGGTGGTCCAGTCGTCCTCCCAGGGCGGCGGAAGCTGGTCGGGCCGCGCCTGATGCAGCCAGTCAAGCGCCAGCGCCCGGAGGAGCGGCGGCGGCAGGCTCGCCAGGAAGGCGGCCATCCGGCCGGTCGCCGCGGCATCCTCCATAGCGGCGCGCGATCTCCGCGCGGAGGCCCGGAAGGTCGAGGGCGGAAGGGGTTCGGCCGTCGCCATCGCCCTCCCCTTCGCTGGCGGGATCGTCGGCGGCGAGGTCGTCGAGCAGACGCTTCAGGCCCCCGAGATCGCGCAGGGTCCGCGCGGAATCGATCACCGCCGCCCCCTCGCCGCGCAGAGCCGCATCGAACGTCGCGATCTGCCGGCCGATATGCGCACGCAGCCGCCGTCGCAGCACCGGGAGGTCGGCGGGCACGCGCACCGGATCGCCGCACCGTTCGAGGGCGGCGAGATCGGCCAGGATGTCGTCGGTCCCGCGCGGGCGGACCGGGCGCGTCCGCGCCCATCCGCGATCGCGCATCCAGCCCGTCACGGTCGTCTGCGGGAGCCCGGCGGCGGCGGCGATCCGCGCGAGGCTGGCCTCGCCGTGCCGCACCAGCCGTTCCACGGCGGCGACGACCTCCGGCGGGACGGCCCCGGCTGCGCTGCCCATCCGCCGCCTCCCGAGACCGTCTCGTCACACTTCTGGAGCGTGCGGTTCTTATGCCGGAGGAGCGTGCCGATGTCAAGCCCATAATCCTAAGAACGATATTTTTTCCTTTTTGTAAGGGTTTGCTGCAGGATCCCGGTTCGTGCGACGAGGCCGGCTTCCCAGGCGGGCCGGAGCGCCGACCGACGATGCAGGACGCGACGCACGACACCCTCGACGCCCTCCGCCGGGGCGACCTTGCCGGGGCGCGCACCTTGCGCCTGCCGGCCGCCGGCCTGACCGTGCTCCCGCCCGAGATCTTCGGGCTGGCCGACACGCTGGAGGTGCTCGACCTCTCGGGCAACGCGCTCACCGCCCTCCCCGACGATCTCGGCCGCCTGACGCGGCTGCAGGTGCTGTTCTGCTCGGGCAACCCGTTCGCGACGTTGCCGCCGGTCCTGGGGGATTGCAGGGCGCTGAGCCAGGTCGGGTTTCGCGGCTGCGGCCTCGCGGAGGTGCCGGGCGAGGCGCTGCCGCCGCGCCTGCGCTGGCTGACGCTCACCGACAACCGGATCGCGCACCTGCCCGACGCGCTCGGGCACCGGCCGCGGCTGCGGAAGCTGATGCTCTCGGGCAATCGCCTGCGCAGCCTTCCGGACAGCCTGGCGGGCTGCGACGACCTCGAGCTGATCCGTCTCGCGGCCAACCGCCTCGACGCGCTGCCCGCCTGGCTTCCGGCCCTCCCCGCCCTCGCCTGGACCTCCTGGGCCGGCAACGCGTTCGAGGGCGATGCGCCGCGAGCCTCGGCCGCCCTGGTCCCGTTCGCCGACCTCGACGCGGGCGCGCTCCTCGGCGAGGGCACGTCGGGCCGGGTGCACCGCGCGCTGTGGCGCCCCGGCGGCACCGCGCCGCCGCGGCCGGTCGCGCTCAAGCTGTTCAAGGGGACGATGACCAGCGACGGCCTGCCCGAGCGGGAGATGGAGGCCTGCCTCGCGGCCGGGGCGCACCCGAACCTCACCGGCGCGCTCGGGCGGATCACCGGCCACCCGGACGGGACCGACGGGCTGCTGATGCCGCTCCTGCCGCCGGACCGGCGCGTGCTCGCCGGGCCGCCGAGCCTCGCGAGCTGCAGCCGCGACGTCTACGACCCGGCCCTGCGCCTCGCCCCGGCGGCGCTGCTGCGCCTCGTCCGCGGCCTCGCCGCGGGCCTCGCCCATCTCCACGCGCGCGGGCTGCTGCACGGCGACGTCTACGGCCACAACATCCTGTGGGACGCCGCCACCGGCGAGGCGGTGCTCAGCGATTTCGGCGCGGCCTCGGTGCTGCCCGACGGGCCGCCCGGCGTAGCCCTGCAGCGGGTCGAGGTCCGCGCCTTCGGGCTGCTGATCGGCGAGGTGCTGGACCGTGCGCCCGCCGATTTCCCGGAGGCGGCGGCCCTGCGCGATCTCGAGCGCGCCTGCGTGCAGGCCGAGGTCGGCGCGCGCCCGGCGATGGCGGAGGTGGTGCGCGCCGTCGGATGATGACGGTGCGGCGCGCGACCGCGCGGTCGGCCACGCCCTCGATCGCGCGGAAGAGCGTCTCAAGAGCGGTCCAGCGCAGGCCATCCCGTTCAGCGAACCGGCTTGCGAAAGCGTGGCAAGGATCCGACGGGGCGCGTCCAGTCATCGCCGGCTTGCGTCAACGGTCCAGCTTGTATCCGGCGCTCGCGCGCGTCGTCATACTCTTGCCGTTTCCGTCGTTCATCTGCGCGTCACCGCACAAGATGTAGAGTCGAGGTTTGATTCCCCGGCACCCCGACGGTCCGTCCGCCGGCCGCTCCCGCTCAACAGCAAGGTCCCGAATGTCGAAGCTCACCCCGATCGCCCTCGTCGGCCTCCTCTTGGGCGCGATCCTCACGCCGGCCGCCGCCGGCGAGCCGGGGGCCTTCAACGGGACCTGGGCCGTCGATCTCGTGACCGAGAGCGGCCTGTGCGACGCGCGCTACAGCACCTCGGTCGCGATCCGCGACGGGCAGGTGCGCGCCGCGTCGGCGGCGACGGCCGCCCGGGTCAGCGGGCAGGTCGGGGCTGACGGGACGGTGGGCCTGAGCGTCTCGAACGGCGCCGCGAGCGGCGCGGCCTCGGGTCGGCTGCAGGCGCAGGGCGGGGCCGGGACCTGGAAGGTCTCGGCTTTGTGCTCCGGCCGCTGGACGGCGCGGCGCAACACCACGCGCACCGCCCAGGCCGAGTAGGCGGCAGGCCGCCCCGGGACGGTTTCTCGCCGCTCAGGCGGCGGCGAGCCAGGTGCGGGCCTCGTCGAGGCGGGCGCGCTCGAACACCTTGATCTGGGCCGGCGAGACGAAGCCGAAGGTCTCGGCGACGACCTTGAGCCACTGCGCGTCGGTGACGAGCGCCACGTGGCTGATGCCCTTCATCATCGACAGGCCGAAGCGCGGGTCCTTGAAGAAGGCGGCCGGCTCCATGCCCTCGAAGGCGCGGATGTCCTCCAGCAGCTTGAGCTTGCCGCCCTTGTCGAGGTCGGCCTTCATCGCGGTCATCACCGCGTTCATCTCCTCGTCCGTGATCTTCCCGTCGACCACGATCTCGGCGACGCTGGACTCGGGCTTCTTGGTGTAGCTCAGCACGATGCGCGCTCCTGAAATGGACGCCGCCGGTCGGGACTTCGGCGGCGCCGCACCTTCCTACAAAACGCGATCCCGGTCGCCTACAAAAAGCTCTGCGGGTCGACGTCGATCGCGACGCGCACGTTGCCGCGCACCTTCGGCCCGCGCGCTAGCCAGTCGCGCAGGTAGCTCTGCAGGTCGACGTTGCGCTCGGTCTTGACCAGGAGGCGGAAGCGGTAGCGCCCGCGCACCAGCGCCAGCGGCGCCTCGGCGGGCCCGAGCACCATCACGCCGTCCGGCGGCTCGGCGGCCCGGGCCAGCGCCTGCCCGTGGGCCTCGGCCGCCGCGCGGTCGTTGGCGGAGACGATCAGCGCCGCGAGCCGCCCGAACGGCGGCAGGCCGGCCGCCTCGCGGGCGGCGATCTCCTCCTCGTAGAAGCGCTCCGAATCGCCCGACAGCAGGGCCGCGATCACCGGGTGCTCGGGCTGGTAGGTCTGCACCAGCGCGCGGCCCGGCCGTTCGCCGCGGCCGGCGCGGCCGGTCACCTGCTGCAGCAGCTGGAAGGTGCGTTCGGCCGCCCGCGGATCGCCCGAGGTCAGGCCGATATCGGCGTCGAGCACGCCGACGAGCGTCAGGTGCGGAAAGTTGTGGCCCTTGGCCACGAGCTGGGTGCCGATGACGATGTCGCATTCGCCCGCCGCCACCGCCTCGAGCTCCATCCGAAGCCGCTCGGCGCCGCCGGGAAAGTCGCTCGACAGCACGATGATCCGGCGATCCGGGAAAAGCTCGGCGGCCTCCTCCGCGATGCGCTCGACCCCGGGGCCGCAGGGGGTGAGGTTGTCGAAGGTGCCGCATTCCGTGCAGGCGTCCGGCCGGCGCTCGCTGTAGCCGCACTGGTGGCAGACCAGGGCCTTGCGGAAGCGGTGCTCGACCAGCCAGGTCGAGCAGTTCCGGCACTGGTAGCGGTGGCCGCAGGCGCGGCACAGCGTCAACGGCGCGTAGCCGCGGCGGTTGAGGAACAGCAGCGCCTGCTCGCCGGCGGCGAGGTTGGCCTTCACCGCGTTGATCATCGGCGGCGACAGGAAGCGCCCGCGCTCCGGCTTGTCGAGGCGCATGTCGATCGCCTGGATGTCGGGCAGGCGGCGGCCGCCGAAGCGCTCGGGCAGCCGCACGCGCCGGTAGCGCCCGCGCTCGACGTTGACCCGCGTCTCGATCGAGGGCGTCGCCGAGGCCAGCACCACCGGGCAGCCCTCGAGCTTGGCCCGCACCACGGCCATGTCGCGGGCGTGGTAGTGCACGCCGTCCTCCTGCTTGTAGGCGCTCTCGTGCTCCTCATCGACCACGATCAGGCCGAGCTTCCGGAACGGCAGGAACAGGGCCGAGCGGGCGCCGACCACCACCCGGACCTCGCCGGCCGCGACCCCGGCGCGCAGCCGCTCGCGCCGCCGCCCGCCGATGCCGGAATGCCAGGCCGCCGGACGGACGCCGAAGCGCTGGGCGAAGCGGTCGAGAAACTGCGCCGTCAGCGCGATCTCGGGCATCAGGATCAGCGCCTGCCCGCCTGAGCGGACGCACTCCGCCACCGCCTCGAAGTAGACCTCGGTCTTGCCCGAGCCGGTGACGCCCTCGAGCAGGACGGCGCCGCTCCCGCCCGCCTCCGCGGGGGCGGCGACCAGGTCCGCGACCGCCGCGGCTTGCGCCTCCGACAGCGGCACCCGCGGGAACTCCGGGTCGGGGGGGAGCGCCACCGGCTCGGGCGCGAGCGCCACCGTCTCCAGCGCGCCGTCGTCGATCAGCCCGTCGACCACCGAGAGCGAGACCTCGGCCGTCTTGGCGAGCCCGCTCTTGCCCCGGATCTCGCCGTCGGCGGCGACCGCCAGAACCTTGTCCCGGGCCTTGGTCGGGCGGGCCGGGAGCTTGCCGGTGGTGCGGACGCCGACGCGGACCACCTCGGCGGCGGCCGCCTCGTCGGGCAGGCGCAGCACCATGGCGAGGGCCGAGCCCTTCGGGGCCAGGGTGTAGCGCGCGATCCAGTCCACCAGCCTGCGCAGCGGCTCGGAGAGCGGAGCCACGCCGAGACGGCCGGTGACCGGCCGCAGGTTCGAGCCGCCCGCCGTCTCCGCCACGCCCCAGACCACGCCGACCGTCTCGCGCGGCCCGAGCGGCACCTGCACCACGTCGCCCGCCGCCAGCGCCAGGCCCGCGGGCACCGCGTAGCTGTAGGCGGTGTCGATCGCGAGCGGGATCAGGATCTCGGCGACGTGCGGCATGGACCTGGGCGTTGGGTTGCGGGGACCGACGGCATGTTCCGGTTTTGTACCATGAAACGCGCCGTCACGCAGAGGTCGTGCCTTCCGACGGCGGGCGCAAGCGCGGAACGAGCGGCAGCGCGGCAAGGCTCAGCACCGCCATCGCCCAGAAGCCGCGGCCGTGGAAGGCCGAATACAGCGGGCCGGACGCGAGCGTCGCCGCCGCGCCGGCGAGCCCGAGGCCGACGGTGCCGTAGAGCGTCAGCGCCGTGGCGCGGGCGGCCGGCGGCACGGTCCGCTCGATCAGCCCGAGGCAGGCGAGATGCAGGAGCGCGAAGCTCAGGCCGTGCAGGGACTGGATCGCGGCGAGCCAGGGCAGCGCCACCGTTTCGGCCTGCACCGCCCAGCGCAGCGCGCCGGCGCCGGCGGCGACCGCGAGGCCGCCCGGCAACCCGATCCGCGCCAGCAGCGGCGGGCCAGCGATCAGGAACACGAACACCTCCGCCGCCACCGCCTCGGCCCAGAGCAGGCCGGCGGCGCCCGCCCCGATGCCGGCCTCGCGCCACAGGATCATCGCGAAGGCGTCGTGCATCGCATGCGCGCCGATCACCAGGGCGGCGACCAGCACCGTGCGGCGGAAGGCGGGAAGGCGGAGGACGTCGGCGAAGCCGATCCCGGGCGCGGCGACGGGCCGGTCGCGCGCGAGGCCCGGGTCCCGCCCGGCGAGCGCCGCCGCACCGGCGGCCGCGAACAGCACCGCTCCAGCGACGAGGCCGGCCGCGAGCCCGAACCCCTGCACCAGCCAGCCGGCGGCACCGACGCCGGCGATGAAGGCGGCCGAGCCGGCGCCCCGCACCCAGCCGTAGGGAAACGCGGCGCCGCCCCGCGCCGCGGCGAGCCCGAGCACGTCGGCGAGCGGGGCCAGCGGGGCGGTCGTCACCGCGTAGGCGAGGCCGACAGCGAGGAACGGCCAGAACCCGCGCGCGGGGAGATGCCCGAGGACCGCGAGCGCGGTGAGGCCGCAGGCGGCGGCGAGGATCGGGCGGGTCGCCGCGTGCCGGTCGGCGGAGCGCCCGGCGAGCGGGCCCGCCACGAGCCGCACCAGGGTCGCGGCGGCGAGCAGGATCGCGATCCGCTCCGGGGGCAGGCCGCCCGCGGCGAGCACGTTCGGCAGGATCGGCGAGATGCAGCCGTAGGCGCCGTAGAGCGCGGCGTAGAGCGCGAGGCAGCCGACGAGCCCGTCCCGCTTCATCCCCCGCCCCCGCGCGTGCCCGCCCCGGCGACAGCGTAGCACCGCGTGGCGCCGCGACGTGCGCGCATCTTCACGGGCGCCGCGGAGCGAACGGGCGGCGAAATCCGACCGCGCGGAAGCACGACGGCGCCGGGCCGGGCGAACCGGCACCGCTCTCGCCAGTTGTCGCAGCTTCAGGCCCCCGACGGGACCGCCAACCGGAGCTCGACATGGACATCGCCCCCGATACGGTCACCGAGATCATCCTGCGCCTGCGCGCGGTCGAGGTGAAGGAGGGCGCGACCGATCCGGATTCCGGCTCCAACGCCATCGACGACGGCGCCACCGACGTGCTCACCTCCGGCACCGACGACGCCACCGAATCGGAGCTGCGCGGCATGATCGCCGGCCTCAACGACGACGAGCGCGCCGACCTGCTGGCGCTGCTCTATGTCGGCCGCGGCGACATGGAGCCGGAGGAATGGGCCGACGCGGTCCGCTTCGCCCGCGAGCGCGAAGGCGCCGGCGACGGCGCGGTGAAGACGCTGCTCGGCACGCCGGATGCCGGCGACCTCCTGGAGGAGGGCATGGACGCCCTCGGCATCACGCCGGACCTGCCGCAGGGCTGAGCGAGGCCGGCTCCCCCTCCCCCCCTCGGCGGGGGAGGGAAGAGACGGTTACCTCTGCCAGAAGGCCCACACCGGAGGGGTGCCGGGCCCCCTCATTCCTCGCCGTCGTGAAGGGCGTAGAAGCCCTGGGCCGAGACCGCGCCGGCCGCGTCGCCGCCCGCGTCGAGCAGCATGCGCTCGCGGGCGCGCAGCTTCTCGGTCTCGCTCTTGAGCTGGCCGCAGGCGGCGAGGATGTCGCGGCCGCGCGGGGTCCGCACCGGCGAGGCGTAGCCGGCGTCGAACACGATCTCGGAGAAGCGCTCGATCCGCTCCCAGTCCGAGCATTCGTACCGGCTGCCGGGCCAGGGGTTGAACGGGATCAGGTTGATCTTGGCCGGGATGCCCTTGAGCAGCCGCACCAGCTCGCGCGCGTCGCCGTCGGTGTCGTTGACGCCCTTCAGCATCACGTACTCGAAGGTGATGCGGCGGGCGTTGTTGAGGCCGGGATATTCGCGGCAGGCGCGCATCAGCTCGGCGATCGGGTATTTGCGGTTCAGCGGCACCAGCTCGTCGCGGAGCTCGTCGCGCACGGCGTGGAGCGAGATCGCCAGCATCGCGTGCGCCTCCTCGCCGAGCCGCCGGATCTGCGGCACGACGCCGGAGGTCGACACCGTGATGCGCCGGCGCGACAGCGCGAGCCCCTCCGGGTCCGACATCGTCGCCACCGCGTCGACGACGTTCTCCAGATTGTAGAGCGGCTCGCCCATGCCCATGAACACGATGTTGGTGACGAGCCGCCCGACCTCGCCGCTGCCCGAGGCGTCGCGCGACGGGATCAGGCCGGGCCAGTCGCCGAGCGCGTCGCGGGCGACGACGAGCTGGGCGGTGATCTCGGCCGCCGACAGGTTGCGCACCAGGCGCTGCGTGCCGGTGTGGCAGAACGAGCAGGTCAGCGTGCAGCCGACCTGGGACGAGACGCAGAGCGTGCCGCGGTCGGGCCCCGGAATGTAGACGCACTCGATCTCGGCGCCGCGGTTGTGGTCGTGCCGGCCGGTCGGGGCCATGCGCAGCAGCCACTTGCGGGTGCCGTCGCGCGAGACCTGCTGGCTGACCACCTCGGGCCGGTCGAGGGTGTAGGCGGCGGCGAGCTGCGCCCGCAGCGCCTTGCCGACGTTGGTCATCTGGTCGAAGTCCTGCGCGCCGCGGACGTTGAGCCAGTTCCAGAGCTGGCCCGAGCGCATCTTGCTCTCGCGCTCGCCGACGCCGACGGCGAGCAGGCGCTCCTTCAGCGCCGCCCGCGGCAGGCCGACGAGCGAGCTGCGCTGCCCGGGCACCGCCGCAGGTGCCGGCTCGGGCCGGAACTCGGGCGCCTTCTCGATGCCGGAGAAATCGCTGCCCGCGCGCCGGGCGGTGTCGAACGACGCCGTCGCCATGTTCTTGCAAAGACCTTGGAAATGAGGCGTCGAGCTATACGCGATCCGCGACGCGAACGCGAATGCGCGCCCGTCATGCCCGCTCCCTGCATGCCCGGATCCTGTGATCCGCGGAGCGAAGGGAAGGCCGCCCGCGACACCATGTGCGCCCGCGCACCCCGGCAGGGTCGCCCATGCGTCCAGTGCCTTGCGGGCGGCATCGTTCCCGCCACCTATGCGTCACACGGGGTGCGGCGTGCCGCCCCCACCCCATCCAAACACGGGAAGCCCATGCCTTCACTGCTCGATCCGATCCGCGTCGGTGCCATCGACGCGAAGAACCGCATCTGGATGGCGCCGCTGACGCGGGGACGCGCCAGCCGCGAGCACGTGCCCACCCCCTTGATGATCGAATACTACGCCCAGCGCGCGAGCGCCGGCGTGATCCTCACCGAGGCGACCGGCATCAGCCAGGAGGGGCTCGGCTGGCCCTACGCCCCGGGGATCTGGAACGCGGCGCAGGTCGAGGCCTGGAAGCCGATCGTCAAGGCGGTGCACGACAAGGGCGGCCGCATCGTCTGCCAGATCTGGCACATGGGCCGCCTCGTCCACCCGGACTTCCTCAACGGCGCCGCGCCGATCTCGTCCTCCGCCACGACCGCGCCCGACGACGCGCACACCTACGCCGGCAAGAAGCCCTATGCCGAGGCGCGCGCCCTGCCGGTCGAGGAGATCCCGCGGCTGCTCGAGGATTACCGCAACGCCACCCGCAACGCGCTGGCCGCCGGCTTCGACGGCGTGCAGATCCACGCCGCCAACGGCTACCTGATCGACGAATTCCTGCGCGACGGCACCAACCACCGCACCGACGCCTACGGCGGCTCGATCGAGAACCGCGTGCGCCTGCTGCGCGAGGTGACGCAGGCCGTGGCCGAGGTCGCCGGCAAGGACCGCACCGGCGTGCGCCTGTCGCCCAACGGCGCGATCCAGGGCGCCAACGATTCCGATCCCGAGCTGCTGTTCGTGGCCGCGGCGAAGGCGCTGTCGGAACTCGGCATCGCCTTCCTGGAGATGCGCGAGCCCGGCCCGAACGGCACCTTCGGTAAGGCCGACCATCCGCCGATCGCCCCGGCGATGAAGCGGGTGTTCGACGGCGCGCTGATCCTCAACGCCGACTACGACGGCCGCAGCGGCCAGGCGGCGCTCGATGCCGGCGAGGCCGACGCGATCGCCTACGGCCGGACGTTCATCGCCAACCCGGACCTGCCCGCGCGCATCGCCGCCGACGCCCCGCTCCAGAAGGACGTGGCCGCGACCTGGTACAGCCAGGGCCCGGAGGGCTACGTGGACTACCCGACGCTCGACGCCGCGAAGGCGGCCTGAGGCGACTCCCGCGGCCCGCTCCCGTCCCTCGTCGGGGTGCGGGCCGCGAACGCGCCCACGAACGGGCGCTCGCGGCCCGCTTCGAACGAAACCGGCGCTTCGTCCGTTCCCGAACCTAGGCGCGGCGGCGCAAGCCGCCTATCTCTGGCTCGGGAATTCGGGAGCTGCCGATTACGATCGCGAGCCAGACGCATGCGACCGAACGAGAGCGCTGGAACGAGGCCGAGCGGCTCGCGGAGCTTCGCGCGCTGCGGATCCTCGATACCGAGCCGGACCCGGCCTATGACGACCTCGCGCGGATCGCCGCCCTGGTCTGCGCCGTTCCGGTCTCACTGATCGGCTTCGTCGATGCGCATCGGCAGTGGTTCAAGGCCGAGATCGGCTACGGCGAGCGCGAGACCGGCATCGACCGCTCGGTCTGCGTCCACGCCCTCCAGGCCGACGATTCGCACGCCGACGGGCTGTTCGTCATCACCGACCTGACCGTCGATTCCCGCACCCGCGACAACCCGGCGATCCGGGCCGAGAACGGGTTCCGCTTCTACGCCGCGGCGGTGATCCGCAGCCGGATCGGCGCCCCGATCGGCACGATGTGCGTCCTCGACCGCACCGCGCGGCCCGAGGGGCTCACCAGGGCCCAGGGCGACACCCTGGCCGCGCTCGCCCGCCAGATCTCGACCCTGGTCGAGCATCGCCGCACCCTCGCCGACGTCGATGCGCGGGAGCGCGAGCTGGCCGCGAGCGAGCGCCGCTTCCGGGTGATGACCTCGGCGATGCCGCAGATGGTCTGGACCACGCAGCCCGACGGCTTCCACGACTTCTACAACGACCGCTGGTACGAATTCACCGGCGTGCCCCACGGCTCCACCGACGGCGCCGGCTGGACCGACATGTTCCATCCCGACGACCAGGCGGAGGCCTGGAGCCGCTGGCGCCACAGCCTCGCGACCGGTGCGCCCTACGAGGTCGAGTACCGCCTGCGCCACCACAGCGGCGCCTATCGCTGGACTCTCGGGCGCGCGATGCCGATCCGCGGCGCCGACGGGCGGATCGAGCGCTGGTTCGGGACCTGCACCGACATCCACGACCTGAGGCAGGCGGTCGCCGACGCGCGCAAGCTCGCCGCCGTCGTCGAGACCTCGAAGGACTTCATCGGGCTGGCCACCGAGGACGGGCGGATCGCGCACCTGAACGAGGCCGCGCTGGCGCTGGTCGGGCTGCCCGACCTTGACGCCGCGCTGCGGACCACGATCGCCGACTACGTGACCCTCGAGAGCCGCGAAGCCCTCGAGGGCGTGGCAATGCCGGCGCTCGAGCGCGACGGCTGGTGGGAGGGCGAGCTCGCGTTCCGGCACTTCGCCACCGGCGAGGCCATCGCCGTGCTGTTCACGGTGTTCGCCGTGCGGGATGCGGCCGGCCGCCATGCCGGCTACGGGACGGTCACCCGCGACCTGCGCGAGCGCAAGCGCGCCGAGGAGGCGCGCGACCTGCTGATCAAGGAGCTGTCGCACCGGATCAAGAACATCTTCGCCGTGGTCGGCGGCATCGCCGCGCTCAGCGCCCGCAGCGATCCCGGCGCGCGCCCGTTCGCGAAGGCGTTCCGCGAGCGGCTCGGGGCGCTGGCCCAGGCCCACGAATACGTCCGCCCGCATTCCGCCGGCAGCGCGCCGCGGGTCGGCGGCCAGACCGTCCTCGGGCTGATGCGCCTGATCCTGTCGGCCTATGCCGAGGATGGGCGCTGCCGCATCGCCGTCGACGGCGACGATGCGGTCGTCGGCGAGCGCGCGGCGACCGCGCTGGCGCTGATCATGCACGAGCAGGCGACGAACGCTGTGAAGTACGGCGCGCTCTCCAACGAGGCCGGCACCGTCACGCTGACCGGGCGGCGGACCGATTCGCGCTACCGCCTGACCTGGGCCGAGCGCGGCGGGCCACCCGTTCCCTCGACCCCCACGCGCAAGGGCTTCGGCACGGAACTCGCCGAGCGCAGCGTCACGGGCCAGCTCGACGGCATCCTGGAGCACGATTGGACGCCGAGCGGCCTCGTGCTGCGCCTCGACGTCCCGGCGGAGACCCTGCGGTTCTGATCCGTCCCGCCCCGGCTCGCGGATATCGCCTCGTCGTCCTCGATTTCGACGGGACGCTCGCCGACACCTTTCCCTGGTTCTGCAGCGTGCTCGACGCGGTGGCCGACCGCTACCGCTTCCGCCGGGTCGCGGCGCACGAGACCGACGAGCTCCGCAGGCTCTCGGCGCGGGCGATCATGGCGCGCCTCGGCGTGCCGCGCTGGAAGCTGCCGCTGATCGCCCGCCACATGCACGGGCTCGCCGCGCGCGACGCCGCGCTGCTGCATCCGTTTCCCGGAACTTCGGAGATGCTGGCGGGGCTCGGCGAAGCGGGCGTCGCGACGGCCGTGCTCAGCTCGAACACCGAGGCGAACGTCCGGCGCGTGCTCGGGCCGGACGCCGCCCGGATCGGCCGCTACGCCTGCGGCGCGTCGGTGTTCGGCAAGGCACGGCGTCTCGCAAGCCTGCTGCGCCATGCGCGGATCGAGCCGGGTGCGGTGCTCTGCGTCGGCGACGAGCTGCGCGATCTCGACGCGGCGCGCGCGGTGGGCTGCGCCTTCGGCGCCGTCGCGTGGGGCTACACCGACGCGGCGACCCTGTCGGCGGCCCGCCCCGACCTGATGTTCGCCGAACCCGCGCAGATCGTGGAGGCCGTCCTGTCGGCACGACGATGAGCCCTCGCGGGGCCGCCTCCCTCCCCCCGCAAACGGGGGAAGGACGGTTCGGGGTCGGGCCTTCGCCCGACGCCTCACATGCCGCGCTGGGCGCCCGGGACCACGCTGGCGCCGTTGCCGCTGCCGAAGGGCTCGTACTTGGTCAGGCCCTTGAACAGCTGGCTCAGGAAGGCGCGGTCGGCGCCGCTGGTCGGCGTGGTGCGCTCAATGAAGTCGAACACCTTGCCGTCCTGCAGGCCGTACAGGGCGACGCGCTCCACCTTGAAGGCGGGGGTGAAGTACACCGCCGTGACCTTCTGGTCCTCGACCTGCTCGCCAAGGAACAGGACCGTGCGCGAGGTGTTCTGGGAGATGTAGTACCAGGACTTGTTGCCAACGGTGGAGACCGTGGACGGGGTGCCCAGCGTCTGCAGCACCTGCTCCGGGCTCATGCCGGGCTTGACGGTGGCGAGCGCCGCCTGGTCGATCTGGTAGCCGTGGCGAAGCTCCTCGCCGATGCAGCCCGACAGGCCGAGGCCGAGCAGGCCGACGAGGCCGAGGCGCGCGAGAGACGGAACGAGACGGCGCGACATCGGCCACCCTATGTTGCTGATGGGACGGGACGCCGCTAGGCACGCCGGAGCGCGACACCAGGGGCGGTCTGATGAATGCTTGCACCTTGACCGTGGGTTGCCGTACCGCGGGGTTATGGCTTTGACAAGGCAAGCTCGGCCACAGGCCACAACGCTGCGCGACCGGGCATGGCCGTTCCGCCGGGCGCGGTCCGGGGGCCGGCCTCCGGGCCGAGGGCGGACCCCATGATCACCCGGTTCTTCCGGCGCAACGACGCGCGGCGGCGGTCCATCGAGACCCTGCACATGCGCCTCAACGCGGCCTCGCGGCAGCCGGGCCTCTACACCGCGCTCGGCGTGCCCGACGGCGTGGAGGGCCGCTTCGAATCGCTCATCCTCCACGTCATCCTGGCTTTGCGCCGCCTGAACCGCCTGCCGGCGCCGGCGGCGGACGTGGCGCAGGACCTCGTGAACTCGGTCTTCCTCCAGCTCGACGCGTCCCTGCGCGAGCTCGGCGTCGGCGATTTCGGCGTGCCCAAGCGCATGAAGAAGCTCGGCGCGGCGTTCTACGGCCGCGCCGCCAACTACGACGCGGCGCTCGACGCGGGCGATGCCGCCGCGCTCCGCATTGCGCTCGCCCGCAACGTGCTCGGCAGCGAGGATCCCGAAGCCGCCGCCGGCCTCGCCGACTACGTCCTCGCCGCCGACCGCGCGCTGGCCGAGGCCGACCTCGACGGCCTGCTCGGCGCCGGCCCGTCCTTCCCGCATGCGGGCGATGCCCCGACACTCGACCTGGAAGCCCGATGAGCGTGAGCGAGACCCCCCTGTCCCGATGGGTGAGCGTGGCGCGGCTGCCGCAGGGCCGCGGCGCCGTCACCGTCGAGGCGACGCCGGCCGAGTGCACGGCGCTCGCCGCCGACTTCAAGATTCCGGCGATCCGCGACCTCGCCGGGCAGTTCTCGGTGTCCGGCCCGACGAGCCGCCTCGTCGTCACCGGCACCGTCGAGGGCACCGTGACGCTGGTCTGCACCGTCAGCCTCGAGCCGTTCGAGACCAGGGTCTCCGAGCCGGTGGAGGTGGTCTTCACCGACACCGACCGCCTCGCCGGCACCGACGCGGAGGATGCCGACATCCCCGACCCGATCGTCGGCGGGCGGATCGACTTCGGCCTTCTGACCGCCGAGTTCCTGGCGCTCGGGATCGACCCCTATCCGCGCAAGCCCGGGGTGGTGTTCGAGGCGGTCCAGCTCGGCGAGGACGTGAAACCCTTCGACGTCCTGCGGACGCTCCGCTCCGAGGAGCCGTAGCGGGCTCCCGGGTCCGCGGGCCGCCAAATCGGGCCGCACCCTGCCCCTGCGCGAGAATTCGTTTGCCCGCCGGGGCTGGATCGCTATTTTCCGCCGCGCCGATCCCGGCCGTCGCCCCCGCGACGGCGTTCCGTCAAAGGCCGCGACAACCCCTTCATGTCCCAACGCGTGTGCATCTCGCTCGACGCCATGGGCGGCGACCATGGCCCCTCGACCGTCGTGCCCGGTGCCGCGCTCGCGCGCGAGCGCCATCCCGAGACGACCTTCCTGATCTTCGGCGACGAGGCGGTGGTCGCCCCCCTCGTGGCGGCCGAGCCGCGCCTCAAGGGCGGCGTCGAGATCCGCCACACCACCTACGCCGTCGCCATGGACGACAAGCCGAGCCAGGCGGTGCGCCAGGGCCGCGGCAAGTCGTCGATGTGGAAGGCGATCCAGGCGGTGAAGGACGGCGAGGCCGATGCCGCGGTCTCCGCCGGCAACACCGGCGCGCTGATGGCAATGTCGAAGATCTGCCTGAAGACCATGGCCGGCATCGAGCGCCCGGCCATCGCCTGCCTGTGGCCGACGGTGCGCGGCGAGAGCGTGGTGCTCGACGTCGGCGCCACCATCGGCACCGATGCCGAGCACCTGATCGAGATGGCGGTGATGGGCTCCGCCATGGCCCGCATCGTGTTCGACCTCGAGCGCCCGACGGTGGGGCTGCTCAACGTCGGCACCGAGGAGATGAAGGGCAACGAGGCGGTGAAGGAGGCGGCGCGCCTGCTGCGCGAGATCGATTTGCCGAATTTCGCCTATCACGGCTTCGTCGAGGGCAACGACCTCGGCCGCGGCACCGTCGACGTGGTCGTCACCGAAGGTTTCACGGGAAACATCGCGCTGAAGACCGCGGAAGGCACCGCCAAGCAGATCGGCACGTACCTGCGCTCCGCGATGACGCGGACGCTGTCCGCCAAGATCGGTGCGCTGTTCGCCCGCCAGGCGTTCCGCGCGCTGCGCGAGAAGATGAACCCGAGCCGGGCCAACGGCGGCGTGTTCCTCGGGCTCGAAGGCATCGTCATCAAGAGCCACGGCTCGGAGAACGCGCAAGGCTTCGCGGCCGCCGTCGACCTCGCCCACGACATGGCCCGCCACGACCTGATGCGCACGATCCGCGAGATGCTCGACCAGACGCCGACGCTCGCGCCGGCCTGACTTCGCCCCGGCCCGGATGGGTGCCCGGCCGGGCCTTCGCCGGCGTGGGCCGCCTGCACCGGCACGAGACGCCTGCACCGGCCCGGGATCGGGGTCGGTGAACGAATGCGATGGAGATCGGAGCGATGCAGGTCTAACAACCGATGGTTGTTGCGCCGGCGTCGCGACGGGAAGGAATCCGATGACAACCCTGCGTTCCGTCGTCGTCGGCACCGGCTCGGGGCTTCCTGCGCGGGTGGTGACCAACGCCGAGCTCGCCGAGCGGGTCGATACCTCGGACGAATGGATCGTCCAGCGCACCGGCATCCGGCAGCGCTACCTCGCGGACGCCACCGAGACCACGTCGGTGCTCGGCATCCGCGCGGCCCGCGCTGCGCTCGACGATGCCGGCCTCACCGGCGACGACATCGACCTCGTGATCTGCGCCACCTCGACGCCCGACCACACCTTTCCCTCGACCGCGACGCAGATCCAGGCGGCGCTCGGCATCACGGCGGGTGCCGCCTTCGACCTGCAGGCGGTCTGCGCCGGCTTCGTCTTCGCCGTCTCCACCGCCGACAAGTTCCTGTCGACCGGCGCGGCCCGGCGCGCGCTCGTCGTCGGCGCCGAGACCTTCTCGCGCATCGTCGACTGGGAGGACCGCACCACCTGCGTGCTGTTCGGCGACGGGGCCGGCGCGATCGTGCTGGAGGCGCAGGAGGCCGCGGGGGCGAGCGGCGACCGGGGCGTGATCAGCGCGAGCCTGCGCTCGGACGGGCGCCACCGCGAGAAGCTCTACGTCGACGGCGGCCCGGGCTCGACCGGCACCACCGGCCATCTCCGGATGGAGGGGAAGGACGTGTTCCGCTTCGCCGTCGGCTCGGTGATGGACGTGATCGTCGACGCGCTCGAGAAGGGCGGCGCGACGGCGGCCGACCTCGACTGGTTCGTGCCGCACCAGGCCAACCGCCGCATCATCGAGGCGTCCGCCGACAAGCTCGGCATCCCGCGCGACAAGGTGGTGCTGACGGTCGACCGCCACGGCAACACCTCGGCCGCATCGATCCCGCTGGCTCTGGACGTGGCCCGCCGGGACGGCCGCATCCGCCGCGGCGACCTCGTGATGATCGAGGCGATCGGCGGCGGCTTCAGCTGGGGCGCAGCGCTGATCCGCTGGTAGCCGAAAACAATTTCCGGAGCCGCCCCGGTTGACCCGGGCCCGACCGGGGATTAGCGTGGCAGATCATAGGGATACGTCGGAAACGACCGCTCCCGGCAAGAAGAACCGCGAGGGGTCGAGGCATGACAGGCAAGACGGTGACGCGCGCCGATTTGAGCGAGGCCGTCTACCAGCAGGTCGGCCTCTCCCGCACCGAATCCGCCGCCCTCGTCGAGACGGTCCTGTCCGAGATCTGCGCCTGCCTCTCCGAGGGCGAGACCGTGAAGCTGTCCTCGTTCGGCTCCTTCGTCGTGCGGTCGAAGGGCAAGCGCGTCGGCCGCAACCCGAAGACCGGCGTCGAGGTGGCGATCGAGCCGCGCCAGGTGATGGTGTTCAAGCCCTCGAACGTGCTCAAGGCCCGGATCAACGGCCTAAACGGCGCCGCCCACGCCGACGACTGACCGCTCGCCCATCGCCGCCCTCGTAGCCGGATCGATCCATGGCGCTCGCTGCCCTCACCGAGGCGTCCGGACCCGTCGACAAGGATCCGGGCGCGTTCCGCACGATCACCGAGGTGGCCGAAGCCCTCGACGTGCCGCAGCACGTCCTGCGGTTCTGGGAAACCCGGTTCGGCCAGATCCGGCCGGTGAAGCGGGCCGGCGGGCGGCGCTACTACCGTCCCGGCGACGTCGCGCTCGTCGCGGGCATCCGCCACCTGCTCCACGTCCAGCGCTACACGATCGAGGGGGCGCAGCGCGTCCTCAAGGAGAACGGCGTCCGCTTCGTCCAGGCGGTTGGCCGCGGCGAGGCGGTGGCGGCCGCGCCGGTGATGCAGGAGACGAGCGGCCCGGCCATGTCGTCCCCCGACGGCGCCGAACCCGAGACCCCGGATCGCGACGGGTCGAATCGCGAAACCTCGGATCATGAGGCCCTGGACCGCGGGGCGCTGGCCGGCGCGCTGCAGGACCTCTACGCCTGCCGCGAGGCGCTGGCGGCCTTCCGCGCCCCGCCCGAGGCCTGAGCGGCGCCCGGGCTGCGTCGCGACGACGCCGCGCGATGCGTCACGGCGCGGCGAACTTTGCGGGCCGATCCGCGTTGATCGCCGCATGAGCGCACCCCGCCGTTCGATGACGCCGACGCAGGAACTCATCAGCCGCGTGATGCGGATCGTGCGCGCGTGCCCCGACGCGGCCTCCGAGGTCCTGGAGCTGATGTTCCTCGTCAGCCAGATCGAGGCCGCGACCCACGTCGACCGGGATTATCGCGACGCGCGGCGCGTCGTCAGCCGCCTGCGCAACCCGCTCTGGGAGATGGGGCCGACCGATCGCGGCGCGCTGCTGGCCGCGGCCGAGACGATCCGCCGGGTCTGCGGCCTCGACGAGACCGACATCCCCGTCACCCCGACTTCGGATGCGGGCGAGCGGGCGCGGGTCGAGCGCAGCCTCGCGGCGGCCCTGGAAGGCGAGCTCGACGCCACGCAGATCGCCCGCGTCACCGGCGTGGTCGCGGCCGCGCTTCAGCAATAATCGCGGTCCCGGCTGCCGGCACGGGCCTGCGGCCTCGACGGGCGTCGTGGGCATCCCCACATCGGCTCGGCCGGCACGTGGCCCCATGGCTCCGGATGCCGCGCCAAGAGATGTTCGGAGACACGCCCGTGAGCGCCACCCTGTCCGCCCTTCGCCCCGTCCGCGCGCTCGCCGCCGGCGCTCTCCTGCTGGCCGCGCCCGCCTTCGCGCAGACGACGATCACCAAGAGCGAGACCGTCGCCTCCGGCAAGACGGTTCGGATCGCCATCGTCCCGAACCTGAAGAAGGATTGCTCGCCCGGCCCGATGCCGGAGTTCAAGGTCTCGGGCGCGCCGAAGAACGGCGCGCTGATCACCAAGGTCGGCAAGCAGAAGACGCCCGCTTCCTATCGCTGCCCGAACAAGGACACCGCGGTCCAGGGTCTCTTCTACCAGCCGAAGGCCGGCTACACCGGCGCCGACGAGGTGACGTTCGAAATCAAGAACGCGGACGGTCAAGTGCAGACGCAGAATATCAAAATCACCGTCGAGGCTGCGTCGGCCAAGAAGGACACCGATGCCAAGAAAGACAGCAGCGATCTCTGATCGGAGGCAACCGAAAGCTCGGAGTGCACGTTTTTTCGGCCGGATCGTTCTTTCGATCCGGCCGGACGACCACGGGGAAGCTTGACGGATGCCGCATTTCAGCCCGACGGGTGTTGCATCCAGCACACGCAGCGTCACCGTGTTCGCCGCACTGCGACAAATGCGGGCCTGTCGGTTGCGTTCGCGGCAGGACAGGATGAAGCTGTTGACGGTCTGAGAGGGTTATCGAATGCCGATGCATGCGACCAACGACCTTTTCCAGAGCTTCGCCCGCGGGTACGAAGCGCGCCGCGACACGGAGATGACGCTCTCCGAATTCCTCGAGGCGTGCCGCGACGAGCCGCTGATGTACGCGAGCGCCGCCGAGCGCATCCTCGACGCGATCGGCAAGCCGGAATTCGTCGACACCTCGAAGGACGCCCGCCTCGGCCGCGTCTTCATGAACCGGACGATCCGGACCTACCCGGCCTTCCACGAGTTCTTCGGTATGGAGGAGACGATCGAGCGGATCGTCTCGTTCTTCCGCCATGCGGCGCAGGGCCTGGAGGAGCGCAAGCAGATCCTCTACCTGCTCGGGCCCGTCGGCGGCGGCAAGTCCTCCCTGGCCGAGCGTCTCAAGGCCCTGATGGAGGTCCATCCGGTCTACGTGCTCAAGGCCGGCAACGAGGTCTCGCCGGTCTTCGAGAGCCCGCTCGGGCTGTTCGACCCCGAGACCATGGGCGCCGAGATCCAGAGCCGCTACGGCATCCCGCGCCGGCGCCTGACCGGCCTGATGAGCCCGTGGGCGCTGAAGCGTCTCGACGAGTTCGAGGGCGACATCTCGCAGTTCAAGGTGATCAAGGTCCGGCCCTCGCGCCTGCGCCAGATCGCCATCGCCAAGACCGAGCCCGGCGACGAGAACAACCAGGACATCTCCTCGCTGGTCGGCAAGGTCGACATCCGCCGGCTGGAGACGCTGTCGCAGGCGGACCCGGACGCGTACTCCTACTCGGGCGGCCTGAACCGCGCCAACCAGGGCGTCCTCGAGTTCGTCGAGATGTTCAAGGCGCCGATCAAGATGCTGCATCCGCTGCTCACGGCGACGCAGGAGGGCAACTACGTCGGCACCGAGAACATCGGCGCGATCCCCTTCACCGGCATCATCCTGGCGCACTCGAACGAGTCCGAGTGGCAGACCTTCAAGACCAACAAGAACAACGAAGCCTTCATCGACCGCATCTACGTGATCAAGGTGCCCTACTGCCTGCGCGTGCAGGAGGAGCAGCACATCTACGAGAAGCTGATCTCGGGCTCCGAGCTCTCGGATGCGGCCTGCGCGCCGGGCACCCTGGAGATGCTGTCGCGGTTCTCGGTGCTGTCGCGCCTGCGCGAGCACGCCAACTCCAACGCGTTCTCGAAGATGCGCGTCTACGACGGCGAGTCCCTGCGCGAGGTCGACCCCCGCGCCCGCTCGATGCAGGAGTACAAGGATTCGGCCGGCGTCGACGAGGGCATGGACGGGATCTCGACCCGCTTCGCCTTCAAGGTGCTGGCCGCGACCTTCAACCACGACACCACCGAGGTCTCGGCCGACCCGGTGCACCTGATGTACGTGCTCGAGCAGTCGCTGCGCCGCGAGCAGCTCCCGCCCGAGACCGAGAAGCGCTACCTCGAGTTCATCAAGGGCGAGCTGGCGCCGCGCTACGCCGAGTTCATCGGCCACGAGATCCAGAAGGCCTACCTCGAATCCTACCACGATTACGGCCAGAACCTGTTCGACCGCTACATCGACTACGCCGACGCCTGGATCGAGGACCAGGACTTCAAGGATTCCGAGACCGGGCAATTGCTCAACCGCGAGCTTCTCAACCAGGAGCTGACGAAGATCGAGAAGCCGGCCGGGATCGCCAACCCGAAGGACTTCCGCAACGAGGTAGTGAAGTTCGCCCTGCGCTCGCGGGCCCAGCACGGCGGCCGCAACCCCTCGTGGACGTCCTACGAGAAGCTGCGCGAGGTCATCGAGCGGCGGATGTTCAGCCAGGTCGAGGAATTGCTGCCGGTGATCTCGTTCGGCTCGAAGAAGGACGGCGAGACCGAGAAGAAGCACGGCGAGTTCGTCGACCGGATGGTCTCGCGCGGCTACACCGAGCGGCAGGTGCGCCGCCTGGTCGAGTGGTACATGCGGGTGAAGCAGGCGGGATGATTCGGTCCCCTCGGGGACCTGATCGAGATCCGCCATGATTTCGGACGACCGGCCGGCGCGTTATCCCGGTCGGATCTTGCGGGCGGGGATTTGATCACCGAATGCACATCGTCGACCGTCGATTGAATCCAGGAGGCAAGAGCCTCGCCAACCGGCAGCGCTTCCTTAGGCGGGTTAAGGACGTGGCCCAGCGGGCCGTGCGCGAGTCGGCCCGCGAGAAGGACATCAAGGACCTCGGCAAGGACGGCCGCGTCACGGTGCCGGCCGACGGGGTGCGCGAGCCGCGTTTCTCCCGCCAGCCGGGCACCGGCCTCCAGGACCACATCCTGCCCGGCAACAAGACCTACGTGGAAGGCGACCGCATCGAGCGGCCGCAGGGCGGCGGGGGCGGCCGCGGCTCCGGCGAGGGCGGGGACGGCGGCGAGAACAACGAGGACGCGTTCCGCTTCGTCCTGACCCGGGAGGAGTTCCTCGAGCTGTTCCTCGAGGACCTAGAGCTGCCCGACCTCGCCAAGCGCCGCCTGGCGGTGGTGGAGACGGAGGGGCTGCGCCGGGCCGGCTACACCGTGACCGGCTCGCCGGCCAACCTCGCCCTCACCCGGACGCTGCGCAACTCGATGTCGCGGCGCATCGCCCTGAAGCGGCCGAAGCCCGAGGAGGTGGCGGCGCTCGAAGCCCGCATCGCCGGCCTGGACGAGGGCGACCCGGCGCTACCAGACCTCGCCGAGGCGCTGGCGGGCTTGCGCGAGCGGACGCGGCGCATCCCCTACGTCGACCCGATCGACCTGCGCTACCGCCGCTTCGAGCCGTATCCGCGCCCGATCGCGCAGGCGGTGATGTTCTGCCTGATGGACGTGTCCGGCTCGATGACCGAGCACATGAAGGACCTCGCCAAGCGGTTCTACATCCTGCTGCACATCTTCCTCACGCGCCGCTACCGACACGTGGAGATCGTGTTCATCCGCCACACCGACCGGGCGACCGAGGTCGACGAGGAGACCTTCTTCGGCTCCCGCGAGACCGGCGGCACGCTGGTCTCCTCGGCGCTGGTGGAGATGAAGCGCATCATCGCCGAGCGCTACGACCCCAACGACTGGAACATCTACGCGGCGCAGGCGTCGGACGGCGACAACGTCTCCTCCGACGGCCCGACCTCGACCGAGCTGCTGCGCGCCCACATCCTGCCGGCCTGCCAGCACTTCGCCTATCTCGAGGTCGGCGACGAGAACGGCCCGCGCGCCGGCTTCGTCGAGCACCGCACCACCCTGTGGCGGACCTACGAGGCTATCGCCAAGGCCGGCGGCCCGATCGCCATGCGCAAGGTCAACCACCGCCGCGAGATCTACGCCGTCTTCCGCGACCTGTTCGGGCGCAAGGACGCGCGGGCGGAGGCGGAGTCTTGAGCTTCGCAGGTCGTCATGTCGGGGCGCGGATCCTCTCTCCCGGTTGGGAGAGGGACAGGGTGAGGGGGGCGACCTCTCCGGACGGACCTGCCCCCTCACCCCAACCCTCTCCCGCACGGGAGAGGGGGTACGTCGCGCTTCGGCCGGCCGATCGGGAGGCGATATGACTGCTCTCAAGACACGCGCGACGTCCGGCGCCCCAAAACCGCTGTTCACCGGCAACGACTGGGACTTCGACACCATCCGGCGCATCCACGACGCCTGCGAGGTCGAGGCGCGGGCGCTCGGGCTGTCGTGGTATCCGAACCAGATCGAGATCATCACCGCCGAGCAGATGCTCGACGCCTACGCGTCGATCGGCATGCCGCTGTTCTACAAGCACTGGTCGTTCGGCAAGCACTTCGCCCAGCACGAATCCGGCTATCGCCGCGGCATGATGGGGCTCGCCTACGAGATCGTCATCAACTCCGACCCATGCATCTCCTACATCATGGAGGAGAACACGGCGACGATGCAGACGCTGGTGATCGCCCACGCCGCGTTCGGCCACAACCACTTCTTCAAGAACAACTACCTGTTCCGGCAGTGGACCGACGCCGAGGGCATCCTCGACTATCTCGACTTCGCCAAGACCTACATCTCCCGCTGCGAGGAGCGCTACGGCCATCAGGCCGTCGAGCAGGTGCTCGACGCCGCCCACGCGCTGATGAGCCAGGGCGTGCACCGCTACCCGCGCAAGAAGCGGCCGGACCTCGCCTCCGAGCAGCGGCGCGAGCGCGAGCGCGTCGAGCACGGCGAGCAGATCTACAACGACCTGTGGCGCACCCTGCCGGCGAAGGCGGGGGCGACGCGCGCCGACCAGGCGATCGAGCGGCGCAAGGCGCTGCTCGAGCTGCCGCAGGAGAACATCCTCTACTTCCTGGAGAAGGTCGCCCCGCGCCTGCAGCGCTGGCAGCGCGAGATCCTGCGCATCGTCCGGCTGGTGGCGCAGTACTTCTACCCGCAGCGCCAGACCAAGGTGATGAACGAGGGCTGCGCCACCTACTGCCACTACCGGATCATGAACGCGCTCTCCGAGAAGGGCCTGATCGGCGAGGCGGCCTATCTCGAGTTCCTGCAGTCGCACACCAACGTCATCCGCCAGCCGAACTACGACGACCGCAGCTACAGCGGCCACAACCCCTACGCGATCGGCTTCGCGATGATGCAGGACATCGCCCGCATCGTCGAGCAGCCGACGGCGGAGGACCGGCAGTGGTTCCCCGACATCGCCGGCACCGGCGACGGCATGGCGGTGCTGCGCGATTGCTGGGAGAACTACCGCGACGAGAGCTTCATCGCCCAGTTCCTGTCGCCGAAGCTGATGCGCGACATGCGGCTGTTCCACGTCGCCGACGATCCGGAGCAGCCCGAGCTGCACGTCGCCGCGATCCACGACGAGCGCGGCTACCGCAAGATGCGCCGCTCGTTCGGCCGCCAGTACGACGTGGCCTGGCTCGATCCCGACATCGAGGTGGTGGACGTCGACCTCGAGGGCGACCGCCGCCTGATCCTGCACCACAAGGCGCTGAACAAGATCACCCTGCAGAAGGACGACGCCCGGCGCGTGCTGCAGCACCTCGCCGACCTCTGGGGCTACGACGTGGTGCTCAAGGAGATCGAGCCCGCCACCGGCACCGTGCTCGGCGAGCACCACGCGAGCGCGCGGCCGATCTTCTTCTGAGGCGTTTCGCGACGGTGCCGCATCGTGCAGGCCTCCCCGCCCGCGGCGGCGAGGGGGGCCCCGCGGCTCGTCCGAGGCCCGTGCGGAAATGGCCGGCGAAGGCCGCTCGGCCGGGGCTCACGCCGTCGGCGCGGTCCCCGGGCAGGGCATCGGTGCGCAGGACAGGCTCGCGGCCGGCGGCTTGGACGGCGGGGCGCGCAGCACGATGATGGCGCTGCCGAGCACGGCCAGCGCCACGGCGGCGACGAAGGTGAGGAAAAGCCAGCGGGGCATCGCCTCCCCTACCACGGGCGGGCGATGGCCGGTACCGCGGCACGTTCGACGCCCCGGCCGGGTCCCGTGTCAGGCGGGGTCGATCTCGAACTCCATGCCGCGGCCGGGGCCCTGGTCGGCATAGCCGACGAGGGTGTAGCCGCGCTCGGCGAGGGCGGCGTCGAGGTGGTCGCGATGCTTGCGGTAGAGCTGGCCGATCGCCAGCGGCGTCAGCCGCGGGTTGCCCTGGCGCAGCCGGTCGACGCCGATCTGCAGCGGCGCGCCGTCCCGGTCGGCGATGCGCACGATCGCGGATGCGAGCTCGGCCGCCTTCGTCTCGGAGGCGGATTTCGCCTTGAACGCCATGCCCTCGTCCTCGCCCCGGCTCAGTCCGTCAGCTGGCGCGCCTCTTCCGGCAGCATGATCGGGATGCCGTCGCGGATCGGGTAGGCGAGCTTGGCCGAGCGGCTGATCAGCTCCTGGCGGCCGGCATCGTAATCGAGGGTGCCCTTGGTCAGCGGGCAGACCAGCAGCTCGAGGAGCTTCGGGTCGACGCGGGTCGCCTCGACGGCGGTGCTCTGCGTGGTCATGTCCTGCGTCATGCTCTGGTTCTCCATGGGAAGCCGTGCCGGTCGGTCGCGAAGGCGCAGGCGCTCGTCGCCGCCGGGCCGTCCTTCGAGCCGTCACTGCATCGTCGGCTCGGGCCCGGTGCTGCGCACCATCTCCATCTCGGTGACCGCGACCAGGATCTCGGCGCGGGTCTTCAGGTCGGCGGCCTCGAGCATCGCCTGCTTCTCGCGGACGCCGAACGGGCTCATCATGCACAGCGCGTTGACCAGGGCCTCGTTCGGCGCCTCCTCGATCCCGGCCCAGTCGACCTTGAGGTCGTTGGAATCGACGAAGTCGCGCAGCGCCCGCAGCACGCCTTCGCGGTCCACCGCGTCCTCGCCGGCACGCGCGGTGAAATCGATGGCGAAGTCGTCGTAGCTGACCTGGCAGCGGCGATAGGCGCCGGTGGTGGCCAGCTCGCTCATCACCCGGAAGCGGCCGATGCCGGTCAGCGAGAGCAGGTAGCGCCCGTCGCCGGTCTCGGCGAACTGGGTGATCCGCCCGGCGCAGCCGACGCGGTACAGCTTCGGGTTCAACGGCGAGGCGCCGCCCTCGGCGTCGGGCTGGATCATGCCGATGACCCGGTCGGTCCGCAGGGCGTCGTCCACCATCGCGAGGTAGCGCGGCTCGAAGATGTTGAGCGGCATCTGCCCGCGCGGCAGCAGCAGGGCGCCGGGCAGGGGGAAGACCGGGATGACGGGCGGGCAATCGCCCGGCCCCTTGTAGCCCGCATGCGTGCTCATGATGCCTCCAGCAAGACAGAACCTTCGGCTTCCCTCTGCACCCGCAGATCCGCCCTCACGCGAACAGCAGCGTCGAGAGCTTGCGCCGTCCGCGAATCGCGGCCGGATCCATCGGGCCCCAGGCCTCGAAGAACTGGAGCAGCTGCTTGCGCGCGCCGTCCTCGTTCCAGGTCCGGTCGCGGCGGATGATCTCGATCAGGTGATCGACCGCCTTCTCGCGCTCGTTCCCGGCATTGAGGCCGAGGGCGAGGTCGAACCGGGCCTGGTGCGCGTCCGGGTTCGCGGCGACCTCCGCCTCCAGGCCGGCGAGGTCGCCGAGCGCCGCGGCCTGCTCGGCCAGGACGATCGCGGCGCGGATGCCGGCGAGCCCCGGGTCGGCGGCCTTGGCCTCCGGCACCATCGCCAGCACCTGCTTGGCGTTCTCCAGCTCGCCGGCGTCGAGCTGGATCTTGGCCAGGCCGGCCAGGGCCGCGACGTTGTCGGGCTGCTGCCCGAGCACCGCCGCGTAGAGCTCGGAGGCGCCGGCGAGGTCGCCCTCCGCCAGCGCCTGCGCGGCTTCCGCCATCACCTGATCGATCTCGCTCGGGCCGGCGAGACGGTCGAAGAAGGTCTTGATCTGCGCTTCCGGCAGGGCGCCCTCGAACATGTCGACCGGGCGGCCCTGGTCGATGGCGACCACGGCGGGCACGCCCTGCAGGCCGAGCTGCTGGCCGATCTGGCCCCAGACCGCCGGATGCTCGTCGACGTTCATCTTGACCAGCACGACCTTGCCCGCGGCGGCGCGGACGAGCTTCTCCAGCACGGCGAGCAGCGTCTTGCTCGACGGTGCGCGCGGCGACCAGAACGCGACCAGAACGGGACGGTTCGCCGATTCGGCGATGACGTCCTGCCGGAAACCGGCCGTGGTGGTCTCCCGGATCAGGTCGGACGCACCCGGGTGCGCGTCCGTCGCGAGCGTGTCGTTCAGCATGCGGTGTCGGGCCTTGGAACCAAATGTCGCCAGACCGGGTACATGGGACTCGGGCACGCGGCTGACCAGTGCGGTGCGCGCGCTCTCGCGCGGCGGAATCGGGCAAATCCGCAGGTTTCGTCGGGTTTTCGCCGGTCCCCGAGGGCTGTCCCGCGCGCGGTGCCGGGCCGAGACCGGATCGCTGCATCCCAGGGTGGAGCGCGTCGTGCGGTGCGCCCCGACCCTCGAAACGCCGGGCCTACTGCGCGGGGGCGCCGGCGGCGGCCTTGGCCTGCGTCACGAAGGTCCCGGCGAAGGTGCGGCCGTCCGGCGTCGAGGCCTCGCAGGCGATGGTGGTCTTGCCCGGTGCCGGCGTCGAGAAGGTGCAGGCGCCGACCGCCGGGGTCGGGTTGCGCACGATGCCCTTGTCGCTCGACGTGCCGGTGGTGACGAGGTTGATCGGCTGCAGCGGGTCGGTCTCCTCGGTGCGCTCCTGCTGCGCGCCGGTGCCGCTGAAGCTGAGCGTGCGCCCGTCCGTGGTGGTGAAGTCGAAGGTCGTGCGCCGACGCTCGGCGCTGTTCCCAAGGGTCGGCCTGCAGGCCGAGGTGGCGTCCTTCCCTTCGATCGTCAGTTTCTCGCAGGTGCCGTCGAGCTGCACCGCGGCCTGGGACCGGGCGGGGCCCGACAGCGCCAAGGGCGCGGCGAGCAGGGCGAGGGCGAGGCGGCGAGAGGTCTGTGCGAGCGTCATGCCGTCCGATCTAACGCGCCGCGCGCATCCGTCGAGCCCGGCGCGCGTTCGCCTCACCCGCCGAAGCGCAGGGCCCGGTCGTTGGGCGCGGCGAAGTCCAGCGCCGGCCCCACCGGGACGATGCCCGTCGGGTTGATGGTGGGATGGCTCTCGTAATAGTGCCGCTTGATGTGGACGAGGTCCACCGTCCCGGCGACGCCCGCCAGGGCGTAGAGGTCGCGCAGGTAGTTCGACAGGTTCGGGTAGTCGGCGATGCGCTGCCGGTTGCACTTGAAGTGCCCGACATAGACCGCGTCGAACCGCACCAGCGTCGTGAACAGCCGGATGTCGGCTTCGGTGAGCCGCGCGCCGCACAGGTAGCGCGACCGGTCGAGGCGGGCGTCCAGCGCGTCGAGCTCGGCGAACAGCGCGGCGAAGGCCTCCACGTAGACGGATTGCGCGGTGGCGAAGCCGGCCTTGTAGACGCCGTTGTTGACCCGGTCGTAGACCCGGGCGTTCACCGCATCGATTTCCCCGCGCAGGTCGTCCGGGCAGAGGTCCGGCCCGCCGCCGTGGAAGGCCCCGTCGAGCATGCGGATGATCTCGGCCGATTCGTTCGAGACGATCGTCTTCCGCTCGCGGTCCCACAGCACCGGCACGGTGACGCGGCCGGTATAGCGCGGGTCGGCGGCGCGGTAGACCTCGTAGAGCCGCGTCGCATGGTGGATCGGATCGGGGGTGGCGCCGGGGCTGTCGCCGAACACCCAGCCCTCGGCGCCCATGTGCGGGTCGACGACGGAGACGGAGATCGCGTCCTCGAGGCCCTTCAGCGCCCGCACGATCAGGGTGCGGTGCGCCCACGGGCAGGCGAGCGAGACGTAGAGGTGGTAGCGCCCGGGCTCGGCCTTGAACCCGCCCTCGCCCGAGGGGCCGGGCGACCCGTCGGCGGTGACCCAGCTGCGGAAGGCGGAGGCCTAGCGCTCGAAGCGGCCGCCGGTCGACGCCGTGTCGTACCACTGATCCTGCCAGACGCCGTCGACGAGCAATCCCATGGGTGCGATCCGTTGTTTCGCGCGTCGCGCCGTCCGTCGGGAGGGCGACGCGGCGAGGGGGAAAGGTTGTGGCAGGCTTGGTGCCTCTCACAAAACCCCCGTCGTGGCATCGCCGACATAGTGAACGGCCGCGGAGGTCGGGGGTTTTGTGAGGTGCACTTAGCCCGTTTCCTGCTTGGATGTCTTCCTCGGTCGTCGCCCCGCGCAGGCCTCGGCATCTCGCATTCGATGCCGGACCGTGAGACGGGTGGCACGATCCCGCCGAAACGTCCGGAGAGAAGGCCCGATGTCGCTTGCCCTCGCGATCCCCGCCGCCGAGGCGGCCGTGTTCACCGCCGGATGCGCCGCGATCCACGCGCTGCGGCGGCAGGCCGACGGGGTGACGCTGGGCCTGGCCGGCCTCCTCGCGATCGTCGTCCTGCTCCTCGGCATCGCGTGGACGCCGGACCTCTACCTCGCGGCCCAGACTGACGACGTCCTCGTCGAAACCACCCTGAGCCAGCCGATCCCCTGACGCGATCTTGCAACGGGAGAGCATTCCACGTGATCCGGGGATCGCGGAGAATGCTCTAGCCGGCCGCGCCGGCCCGGCGCCCGGCGGCCACATCGAAGTCGTCGGCGGGCAGGCGGGCGAGGAAGCGCTCGGCGAGCTCGAACAGCAGGATGTCGGGGCGCACCCGCTCGACGTAAGCCCAGTCGAAGCTCGACGACCACACGAAGTGCACCTCGGCGAAGCTCTCGGCCAGCAGCCCGGTGAGCAGCATCGGCGCGAAATGCGCGTAGGAATCGCCGAACAGCACCACGCGCCGCGGGTCGGCGGCGGGGTTGGCGTTGCGGTAGACCACGTGCGCGCCGACATGCAGGTCGACCTCGGTTCCCGCTTCCTCGGAGGCCGCGAGCAGCGCCCCGGTCTCGACGCGCACCGCGTCCCGGTGGATCTGCGGGCGCACCAGGCGCTCGACCGGCCGGCCCGGCAGCTTCGCGCCGAGATCCATCACCCGCTCCGTCACGAGGACGGGCCGGGTGCCGATGTCGGCCGGCGGGACCGCGGCGAGCGCCCGCATCAATTCGCGATAGGCGAGCAGGCATCCCTCGGCCGACCAGTGCGTGTCGGTCTTGAGGTAGAGCGGCACCGGCCCGTCGCGGGCCGCGCGAAACGGGCCGAGCAGGTCGAGATAGGTGGCCTGCCCCGCGAGCTTGCGGGCGAGGCGACGGGTCGAGGCCCGGGCCGGATCGTAGCGCAGGTCGATGGTCTTGTGATCGTAGACCGAGAGCTTTTCCGGCACGATGAGCTGGACGCAGCGGATGCCGAGCCCGGCCGCGCGGGCGGCGCGCGCCGTGATCAGCCGGGTCCAGCCGCGCAGGGTCCACCACTGCCGCAGGGTCCCGCGGTAGCGCTGCATGACGTCGTTGCTGCCGCCGATGAGGAACAGCCAGCCGTCGCGCCCCTCGTGGACGGTTTCCCGGACGGGGGGGACGGGCGAACGCTTCGGGGCCATGGCCGGTGCTTTAGCCGCAGGCCGCGCCCGGCGGAAGTGAGGAGCCGGCACGGGTGCCGGGGCGTTCGGCCCTCATGGAGCCCGCCCAGACCCTCGCGCCACCGGTGCTTTCGCCGCCCGTCCTTTCGCCGCCGCCCGCGCCGGCCGTCTCGTCGACGGCGCGGCCGGCACGCTTGTGGCGTCCGCGGCGCGTCCTGGCGACGCCGGCCGCCCTGGAGCACGCGCACGGCCGGGCGATGCTCGCCCGCGCGGAAGCGCTCGGGCTCACGGTCGAGCGCCTGACGGCCAACCGCCTCACCGGCCTGCGCCAGGCCGACCCGCGCCGGGCCTACATCGAGGCGAAGGCGACGCTCGCCCTCGTCGTGGCACCGCCGACCAAGCTCCGGCTCCAGCCGATCCCGCCCTCGGCCGACTGGCGCTTCGACCTCGCCGAGGGCTGCCCGGCCCATTGCCAGTACTGCTACCTCGCCGGCTCCCTGTCGGGGCCGCCGGTGACGCGGGCCTACGCCAACCTCGACGCGATCCTGGCCAATCTCGGCGCCTATCTCGGCCATGGCGCGGTGACCTCGGCGCAGGCCGAGCGGGCACAGGAAGGCACCACCTTCGAGGCCTCGTGCTACACCGATCCGCTGGGCATCGAGCACCTCACCGGCTCGCTCTCGGCGGCGATCCGGCATTTCGGTGCCTGGGAGGCGCCGGTGCAGCTGCGCTTCACCACCAAGTTCGCCGCGGTCGAGCCGCTGCTCGACCTGCCGCACAACCGCCGCACCCGCATCCGGTTCTCGGTCAACGCCCGCACCGCGACGCGCTACGAGGGCGGCACCGCGAGCCTCGACGCGCGGCTCCAGGCGATGCGGGCCGTGGCGCTGGCGGGCTATCCCGTCGGGCTCACGATCGCGCCGATCCTGCCGGTGCCGGATTGGGAGGCCGGCTATGCCGGGCTGATCCGCGAGGCCGCCGCGGCGCTCGCCGACGTGCCCGACCTCGACCTCACCGCCGAGCTGATCACCCACCGCTTCACCCCGGGCTCGAAGCAGGTGCTCCAGGGCTGGTACCCGGGCTCCGACCTGCCGCTCGACGAGGCCGAGCGCGCGAAGAAGCTCACCAAGTTCGGCTCGGTGAAGTACGTCTTCCCCAAGGAGCTGATGCGGTCGATGCGCGACACGCTGTTTGCCGCGCTCGCCCGCGACCTGCCCGCGGCGCGGATCCTCTACTGGACCTGATCGCGCGCCGCGCCATCTCCGTCCGGCCGCGACAGGAAGCCCGCATGCCAGAGACGCCGACGCAAGATGCGCTGAAGCAAGAGGAGCCGGGACAGGACGCCCGGCAGGCGCCCCTGATCCTGACGCTCGAGTTCGACGCGGACACGTTCGCGCGGTTCGACGGCCTGCGGCGCCAACACTTCCCGAAGGCGCTCAACCGCATCCCGGCCCACGCCACGCTGTTCCACAACCTGCCCGGCGCCGCCGAGGCGGGCGTGCGCGAGACGATCGCGATGCTCGCGCGCACCGTGCCGCCGCCCGAGGTCGCAGTGACGGGGCTGCGCTTCACCGGCCGCGGCGTGGCCTACGTCCTCGATTCCGAGCCGCTCTCCGCCTTCCGCGCGCGCCTCGCCAAGACCTTCGACGCCCACCTCACCGCCCAGGACAAGCAGGGCTGGCGCCCGCATGTCACCGTGCAGAACAAGGTCGACCCCGACACCGCCCGCGCGCTCCACGCCGCCCTCGCCGACGACTTCGCGCCGTTCCGCTTCACCGCGCCGGCCACCCGCCTGTGGCGCTACCTCGGCGGTCCCTGGGCCGAGCGGGCGCGCTTCGCCTTCGGCGAGAACGCGTGATGGTCTCGATGAATCCTCCCCACGGCGCCCGCGATCGATCGGGCACGGCGCGATGAGCCCCCCCGCCCCGCTGCGGCGCATCCCGTTCCTGTCCCACGCCACCTCCGTCTGGCTCCGGCTGCGCCTCAACGAGGTCGGGCCGTTGCTGGCGCTGATCTGCGTCAGCGGGCTCGGCTACGCCTTCTTCGCCCTGGCGCACGAGGTCGGCGAGGGTTCGACCGAGGCGCTCGACCGCAAGATCCTGCTCGCCCTGCGCAACCCGGCCGACCTGTCCGATCCGATCGGGCCGCGCTGGCTCGAGGAGACGATGCGCGACATCACCGGGCTCGGCAGCGTCTTCACCATCGTGTTCCTGACGGCGTCGGTCGCGGCCTACCTCGCCCTGTCCGGCAAGCGCCGGGTCGGTCTGTTCGTGATCGGCGCGGTCGGCGGCGGCGAGCTGGTCTCGACGGTGCTGAAGCTGTTCTACCATCGCCCGCGGCCGGACCTGGTGCCGCACGGCATGGACGTGTTCACGGCGAGCTTCCCGAGCGGCCACGCGATGATGTCGGCGATCGCCTACCTGACCCTGGCGACGCTGCTCGCGCGGATCGACCGCTACCGCCGCGTCAAGGCGCTGGTGCTGGCGCTCGGCGTCACCATGACCCTCCTCGTCGGGATCAGCCGGATCTACCTCGGCGTCCACTGGCCGAGCGACGTGCTGGCCGGGTGGTGCATCGGCGCCGCCTGGGCGGCCCTGTGCTGGTTCGTCGCGCTCCAGCTCCAGCGCAGCGGCGGCGTCGAGGCGCCGGACCCGCCGCCGGCCCGATGACGGCCGCATGCCCGCCCGGCGCCGTTAGGGTTAACCATCACTTAAACCTGACGAGACGAAGCTTTTCGTGCTCCCTTGCATTGATGAAATGCCAACAAGATCCGGGATGACTTTCGTGACCTTGACGACGCCCAAGATCGAGCGCCGCCACAGCGACCGCCGCCGGGCCTGCCTCGGCGGCACCCTGCGCCTCGCGGCGTTCCTGCCGGAGACGGCGTGCCGCCTGCGGGACCATTCGCTGACCGGCGCCCGCATCGTCGTCGCGGAGGACGTGGTCCTGCCGCGCGTCGTCGACCTCACGGTGACCGGCCGCAACGTGACCGGCCGCAACGAGACCCGCCGCGCCGAGGTCGTCTGGCGCGACGGCACCCAGGCCGGCCTTGCCTTCCTCGATCAACCGGCGCGCGAGGACGGCGCGGCGGCCGAAGCCCGGGCCGCCTGGAATGCGGCCGCCCCGCCCGACCGGCTGCACTGAGCGCGCCGGCGCCCGGCGGAACCCTGCGATCCGGCCCCGGGTTTCCCCGCTTCTCACCGACCGAGACGGGGATGCATGGCAGACGATCACGGGCTCTCGCGACGGACCCTTCTGCGGGCCGGCGGCGTCACCCTCACCGGCGCGGCGCTCGCGGCTGCGGACGCGGCCCGCGCCGCGACGACGCCCGGCCCGACGGTGCCGGCCGACACCGGCGCGGTTCAGGGCGGCCGCGTGCAGTTCCCGAACTGGCGCGGCCAGGGCGACCGGCCTCCGGCGCCGACGCCCGCGCCGCAGCCGCCGGGCCAGCGGGTCGGCTACTGCGTCGTCGGCCTCGGGCGCCTCAGCCTCGACGAGATCCTCCCGGCGCTCGGAGAGGCCAAGCGCTCGCGGCTCGTGGCGCTCATGTCGGGCACGCCGGACAAGGCCAAGCTCGTGGCCAAGCAGTACGGCGTCGCCGAGAGCGCGGTCTACGGCTACGGCGACTGGGACAAGCTCAAGGCCAATCCCGAGATCCAGGCGGTCTACATCGTCACCCCGAACGCGGTGCACCGCGACGACGTCGTCGCCGCGGCGGGGGCCGGCAAGCACGTGCTGTGCGAGAAGCCGATGGCGGCCTCCTCCGCGGAAGCCCGCGCGATGATCGCGGCGTGCGAGCAGGCCAAGGTCAAGCTGATGATCGCCTATCGCTGCCAGTACGAGCCCTACAACCGAGAGGTCGTGCGCCTCGTGCGCTCGGGCGAGTTCGGCAAGCCGCGGATGATCCAGGCCTTCAACGGCCAGACCTCGGGCCTGCCGGAGCAGTGGCGCCTGAAGAAGGCGCTGTCCGGCGGCGGGGCGTTGCCGGATATCGGGCTCTACTGCCTCAACGGCGTGCGGGCGCTGCTGGGCGAGGAGCCCGACCTGATCCAGGCGCACACCTATTCGCCGCCCGACGACCCGAAGTTCCGCGAGGTCGAGGAGAGCGTGAGCTTCACCCTGCGCTTCCCCTCCGGCGTGCTGGCGCAGTGCATGACCAGCTACGGCGTCCACGAATCGCGCCGCCTGTCGGTGCATACCGGCGGCGCCGACATCGATCTGCAGAACGCCTTCGCCTATGTCGGCCAGCGCCTCGTCATCACCCATCGCGACGGCAAGGCGGTGTCGCAGGACACCAAGGTGCTCGGCGCGAAGAACCAGTTCGCCCTGGAGATGGATCACTTCTCGCGCTGCATCCAGGAGAACCGCCGGCCGCGCACCCCCGGCGAGGAGGGCCTGCAGGACCAGGTGCTGATGGAGGCGATCTACGAGGCGGCCCGCACCGGCGCGCCGGTGCCGATCGCGCCGATCCCGGGCGCCGGCCTCGACGCCACCCGCGGCCCCGAGCTGGACGAGGCGGGTTGACGCGGCGGCCGCCGGAGCGTCGCGGGCCCTGGATGGGAGGGGCCGCGGCCCTATCGTAGAACACATCATGCTCGACACCGATCCGAGCGGCTTCGTCCGCGACGCGCGCCACCTGCGGCTCGACACGTTCGTGCGCCTGCGCTGGCTCGCGATCACCGGGCAAAGCGCCGCCGTGGTCGGGGCGCAGTTCGGGCTCGGGCTCGGGCTGCCGTTCGGCTGGTGCTTCCTGGCGATCGCCGCCTCGTCGTGGCTCAACCTCGGCCTGCGCATCCGCTTCCCGGCGAGCTACCGGCTGAGCGCCGATTCGGCGGCGCTGCTGCTGGCCTTCGACATCGTGCAGCTCGCCGTGCTGCTGTTCCTCACCGGCGGGTTGCAGAACCCGTTCTCGCTGCTGTTCCTCGCCCCGGTGCTGATCTCGGCGACCGCGCTGCCGCCGGAGCGGACGCTGGCGCTCGGCCTGCTGGCGATCGGGCTGGCGACGCTGCTGGCCCTCGTCCACCGCCCGCTGCCGTGGTTCGCCGACGGCCGGATCGAGCTGCCGTTCCTCTACGTCTCCGGGGTGTGGACGGCGATCCTGCTCGGCACGGCCTTCACCGGCGTCTACGCCTGGCGGGTCTCGGAGGAGACGCGACAGCTCGCCCAGGCGCTGGCCGCGACGGAGCTGGTGCTCGCCCGCGAGCAGCACCTGTCGCAGCTCGACGGGCTGGCGGCGGCGGCGGCGCACGAGCTCGGCACGCCGCTCGGCACGATCATGGTGGTGACCAAGGAGCTGGTGCGCCAGCTCGGCCCCGACGCGCCGCCGGCCGTCGCCGAGGACCTGCAATTGCTGCGCGAGCAGGTCGATCGCTGCCGCGGCATCCTCTCGAAGCTCACCTCGCTCGACGGCGACGGGGCCGGCTTCCTCGAGACCTTGAGCTTCAGCCATCTCATCGAGGAGCTGGTGGCGCCGCACCGCGCGATGGGCATCGCCCTCGACATATCGAGCGCGGGCGACGCGCCGGAGCCGGATTGCCGCCGCAACGCCGGCGTGATGTTCGGGCTCGGCAACATCCTCGACAACGCGGTCGATTTCGCCGACGCCCGGGTGGTGATCGAGGGGCGCTGGACCCTGGACCGGGTCACCCTGGAGATCCGAGACGACGGCCCCGGCTTCTCCGCCGAGGTGCTGCTGCGGGCGGGCGAACCCTACGTCACCACCCGCAGCCCGGACCGCACGGCGGGCCAGAACCAGGGCGGCACGGTCGGCGCCGGCCTCGGCCTCGGGCTGTTCATCGCCAAGACGCTGATCGAGCGCTCGGGCGCGCAGATCACCCTGGCCAACGCCTCGAAGCCGGGAACGCACGGGGCGCAGGTCCGGATCTCCTGGGCGCGCCACATCTTCGAGCGGGGTGCGGCGCTCCGTCATGCCCCCGAATTCGGTACCCGGCCACCCCTGCCCGCGGGCGATGTCGCGCCTATATAAACTTTCAACGAATACAACGAAATGTTTGAGGAGCTTCTCATGCTGACGCAATCGAGCTCGTCGGGCGCCCCGGATGCTGTGGCGCTCAACGACGCCGACCCGCTCGCCGCGTTTTCCGACCGCAGCCTTCTGATCGTCGACGACGACAAGCCGTTCTCGACCCGCCTTGCCCGCGCGATGGAAGCGCGCGGCTATCACGTCCAGGTCGCCGAGAGCGTGGCCGAGGGCGTCTCCGTGGTCGAGGCCCGGGCCCCGGCCTTCGCGGTGATCGACATGCGGCTCGGCGACGGCAACGGGCTCGACGTGATCGCCCGCCTGAAGGAGCGCCGGCCCGAGGCCCGCGGCGTGATCCTCACCGGCTACGGCAACATCGCCACCGCCGTCACCGCCGTGAAGCTCGGGGCGTTCGACTACCTCGCCAAGCCGGCCGATGCCGACGAAATCCACGGGACGCTGATGGCGCAGCCCGGCGAGCGGGCCGACCCGCCCGAGAACCCGATGTCGGCCGACCGGGTGCGCTGGGAGCACATCCAGCGGGTCTACGAGCTGTGCGGACGGAACGTCAGCGAGACCGCGCGGCGGCTGAACATGCACCGCCGCACCCTCCAGCGCATCCTCGCCAAGCGGGCGCCGCGCTGAGGCGGGGGGCCTCCCGGCCCTCCGCTTATCGGTTGCACAGGATGCGACAATCGGGGTACTGCCGCCTTCGCAAGCGGGACGCACATCCGTGCCGCCGGAGGAAGGGGTCCTCGTGAACACCCGCAACCTGATCACGATCCTCAGCATGATGGTGCTGGTGGGAACGGAAGTCTTCGCGGTGGCGATCGCCGCGGGCTGGGCGATCGCCGGCCTGTTCGAGCTCGGCGATACCGTCGGCCACGTGCTGATGGGGCTGTTCAGCGTGGTCGCGGCTTGGATCATGCTCCAGCTCTGGCAGCGCGCGACCAGCATCGAGCCCCTGCGCACGGCACCTCGGGCCGCGCGCCGGTGATGCCCGGTCTCGGCACGTCCCGTGTCGATCCCCGCGCCCGGCTCGGCCGCCCCGACGTTCGTCACCGCCTTCTTCCGATCCAGACCCTGCTGAGTGGCCCATCATGAAAGCCCGCATCGTCGTCACCTTGAAGACCGGCGTCCTCGATCCGCAGGGCAAGGCGATCGAGGCCGCGCTCAAGTCCTTCGGCATCGCGTCGATCGAGGGCGTGCGCCAGGGCAAGGTGTTCGACATCGAGGTCGCGGCCGCGGACCGGGCCGGCGCCGAGGCGACGCTGAAGACCGCCTGCGAGAAGCTCCTGGCCAACACCGTGGTCGAGAACTACGCGATCGAGATCGCGTGATGCGTGCCGCGATCGTCGTCTTCCCCGGCTCGAACCGCGACGCCGACGTCGCCCGCGCGCTCCGGCTTGCCGGGGCCGAGGTCACGACCATGTGGCACGCCGACACCGCGCTTCCCGCCGGCACCGACCTTGCCGTCCTGCCCGGCGGCTTCTCCTACGGCGACTACCTGCGCTGCGGCGCCATCGCCGGCCGCGCCGCCGCGATGGATGCGGTCCGCGCGCACGCCGCCCGCGGCGGGCTGGTGCTCGGCATCTGCAACGGCTTCCAGATCCTGTGCGAATCCGGCCTGCTGCCGGGCGTGCTGATGCGCAACGTCGACCGTCGCTTCATCTGCCACCGGCAGACGCTGCGCGTCGAGCGCACCGACACGCGCTTCGCCGGCGCCTACGCGAAGGGCGAGGTCATCGACGTCTGCGTCGCGCACGGCGAGGGCAACTACTTCGCCGACCCCGAGACGCTGGCCCGGATCGAGGGCGAGGGACGGGTCGCGTTCCGGTACTGCGACGCCGACGGGCAGGTGACGATCGCCGCCAACCGCAACGGCTCGCTCAACGCCATCGCCGGGATCTACTCGGAGGGCGGCAACGTCCTCGGGATGATGCCGCACCCGGAGAACTTCGTCGAAGGCCTGGTCGGCGGCACCGACGGGCGTGGTCTCTTCACCAGCCTCGCCGCCTGAGCGGCCGCCGATACTGATGTCGGCCCGGTCGAACCGGGCGATGATTTGAGGAACGCCGGATCCTTAACCGCGCGTTAACTTTTTCGATTGAATGTCGGGGCATTCCAGATGTCTGGATGTCGAGTGAGACCTCCGTCCCGCTCTGTTTGATGCCTCCCTGAGACTTCAAAGCCGCCCGTCAGGGGCGGCTTTTTTTGTTCCGCATCGGAACTACGTCCCTCCCCCCTGGAGCGGGGGAGGGTGGGCCTCGCGTCAGCGAGGGTCGGGAAAGGGGAGCCACGGTTCCGAACGGCGCGCTGACCCTCGCCCGACCCGCTTCGCGGGCCACCCTCCCCCGCTTCAGGGGGAGGGAAGAGAGGCATCCCGCTCAGTACAGCCCGCCGGCCTGCACCGCGCGGTCGGCATCCGCCGGGACGGTGGCCGGCGCCGCGGCTTGGCCGGCCGGGGCGACGTAGGAATCCGGCGGCGCGGTGCCGGGCTTGAACGCCTCGAGGATGGTGCCGGCGCCCTCGCCCGATCCGGCGCGCATGCCGGAGCCGAGCGCCACGCGGATCAGCTTGATGCCCGGCGGCACCCGGAACGGGGTCGGCGGCTTGTCCTTGAGGGCGACCTTGAGGAAGTCGAGCGCGATCGGCGCGGCGAGGCCACCGCCGGTGGCGCGGTCGCCGAGCGAGCGCGGCTTGTCGAAGCCGATGTAGATGCCGACCGCGAGGTCCGGCGAGAAGCCGACGAACCACGCGTCCTTGGCGTCGTTGGTCGTGCCGGTCTTGCCGGCGAGCGGCTTGCCGATCTGCTTGAGGATCGTCGCCGTGCCGCGCTGCACGACGCCCTCCATGATCGAGACCATCTGGTAGGCGGTCAGCGGGTCGAGCACCTGCTCGGAATCGTCGACCAGCTTCGGCTCGTCCTGCCCGGACCACTTCTCGGCATCGCAGCCGACGCACTTGCGGTTGTCGTGCCGGTAGATCGTCTCGCCGATGCGGTCCTGGATCCGGTCGATCAGGGTCGGGCGGATGCGGCGGCCGCCATTGGCCAGCATCGAGTAGGCGGTGACCATCCGCATGACGGTGGTCTCGCCAGCGCCGAGCGACATCGGCAGCACCGGCAGCATGTCGTCGTAGACGCCGAAGCGGCGGGCGTACTCGGCGATCAGCGGCATGCCGACGTCCTTGGCGAGCCGAACCGTCATCAGGTTCTTCGAGTGCTCGATGCCGTAGCGCAGGGTGTGCGGCCCGCCGGACTTGCCGTCGTAGTTCGAGGGCGTCCACGCCTCCTGGCCGGGGCCGGCCTCGATGGTGATCGGCGAGTCCTGCACGATCGAGGACGGGGTGTAGCCGTTGTCGAGGGCCGCCGAGTAGACGATCGGCTTGAACGACGAGCCGGGCTGGCGCATCGCCTGGGTCGCGCGGTTGAACTCGGATTCGTCGTAGGAGAAGCCGCCGACCATCGCGTGCACGCGGCCGGTGTTCGGGTCCATCGCGACGATGGCGCCGGACACCTCGGGCTTCTGGCGCAGGCGGTACTGCCCGCGGCCGCCATCCATCGCCTCGACGTAGATCATGTCGCCCGCGGCGAGGTTCGGGCGGCCGGCCCAGCGCATGCCGTCCGGCGGGATCGTGCCGGTGTCGCGGTCCTTGGCGACCTGGCCCGAGGCCTCGCGCTTGGGCTGCAGGCCGATCTGCACGCCGCCGCCGCCTTGCCCGAGCACCACGGCGAGCCGCCACGGCGCGACGTCGCCGAGCGCGTTCACCTCGGCCGCCGCCATGCCCCAGTCGCGCCCGGTCAGGTCGACCTTGGTGACGGGGCCGCGCCAGCCATGGGACTGGTCGTAGCGCACGAGGCCGTCGACCAGCGCCTTGCGCGCGAGGGCCTGCATCTTCGGGTCGAGGGTGGTGCGCACCGACAGGCCGCCCTCGTAGAGCTTCTTCTCGCCGTAGCGCTCGGAGATCTCGCGGCGGACCTCCTCGGTGAAGTAGTTGGCGTTGGCGGCGTTCGGGAAGGCGACGCGCGGGTTGACGCCGAGCGGCATCTTCTTGGCGGCGTCCGCCTCCTCCTTGGTGATGTAGTTGTTCTCCGCCATCAGGCGGATGATCTCGTTGCGGCGGTCGAGCGCCGCCTGGGTCTTGCGGTAGGGGTGGTAGTTGTTCGGCCCCTTCGGCAGCGCGGCGAGGTAGGCCGCCTCGTTGATCGTCAGCTCGTGCACCGACTTGCCGAAATAATCCAGCGCCGCGGCGGCGACGCCGTGCAGGTTGCGGCCCGGTACGATCGTGCCGAGGAAGATTTCGTTGAGGTAGAGTTCGAGGATCTTGTCCTTGGAGTAGGTCGCCTCGATCCGCAGCGCGATCAGCGCTTCCTTGATCTTGCGGTCGAAGGTCTGCTCGTTCGAGAGCAGGAAGTTCTTCGCGACCTGCTGGGTGATGGTCGAGGCGCCCTGCCGCTTGCCGCTCTTGGCGTTGGTCAGCGCCGCGCGCACGATGCCCTCGGGGTCGATGCCGCCGTGCTTGTAGAAGTTCTTGTCCTCGGCCGAGAGGAAGGCGGCGACGATGATCTTCGGCATCGCCTGGATCGGCAGGTAGAGCCGGCGCTCCTTGGCGTACTCGGCCAGCAGCGAGCCGTCGGCGGCGTGGACGCGGGTCATCACCGGCGGCTCGTAGTTGGCGAGCACGGCGTGGTCCGGCAGGTCCTGGCTGTATTTCCAGTAGAAGAACGCGCCGCCCGCGGCCGCGATCACGAACAGCACCGCGAAGGCGCTGAACAGGAAGCCGAAGAAGCGAAGGATGAGGCGCATCCGGTTTCCCGTCCGTCGGTTTCTTCGGCCGCGCGCGGAGCGCATTCGGCTAGGGGGGTCGGGGCTGCCCGCGAGGCGCACGCCGATCCGGCATGCCCGCAGCCTGGAAGATCCCCGCCGACGATGACCGAAGAATGGACGGCGCGACGGGGTCTCGAGTGCCCCGTATCGACACCGGATCTATGGTGAAACTGGGGCGATTGCCGCCGAGCGGCGGTTCGGCACCACCGGGCGGACCAGGCTGGCCCGGTTGCCGAAGAACTGGTCGATCGCCTTGGCCATCGAGCCGGTGACGGAGGCGCGCCACTCGGCCGATTGCAGCAGGTCGAGGTCGCGCTGGCTCGACAGGTAGCCGAGCTCGACCAGCACGCTCGGCACGTCGGGCGAGCGCAGCACCTTGAAGCCGGCCTCGCGGTGCGGCTTCGTGCTCATCTCCATCACCGGCCCGAGCTGGCCCATCAGGGTCTTGGCGAAGCCGGACGAGAAGCCGCGGGTCTCGCGCAGCGTCAGCTCCTGCAGGATGTCGGCGATCTCGGGCGGCCCGTCGCCGGATTCGGCGCCGGCGGCGGCGTCGGCCTTGTTCTCGCGCTCGGCAAGCTTGGCAGATTCGCTGTCGGTCGCCTTCTCCGAGCCGGTGTAGATCGTCGCGCCGCGCACCTGCGGCGCCGACGAGATCGAATCCGCGTGGATCGAGACGAACAGGTCGGCCTTGGCGTCGCGGGCGATGCGCACGCGCTCGGACAGCGGCACGTAGACGTCGCGGTCGCGGGTCATCGCCACCCGGTAGCGGCCGCCGGCCTCGAGCCGGGCGACCAGCGCCTGGGCGAAGCCGAAGACGATGTCCTTCTCGAACACGCCCCCCACCGCGATCGCGCCGGGATCGATGCCGCCGTGGCCGGCATCGACCACGATCAGCGGGCGCCGGTCGGCGGGCTCGGCCGGCGCCACGGCCTTGCCGGCCGCGGGGGCGAGGTCGCCGGCGGTGGCCGCCTTGCGGAAGCTCTCGCGGTCGGCGCGCTGGAACGGCACGGTGAGGATCACGGCGCCGTCGCGCGGGCGCGTCGCGGTCTCGATCCGCCCCACGGTGGCGGGGCCGGCGAGATCGACGACGATGCGCGAGCGCCCCGGCGCGAACAGCCCGTAGCGGAACGACTGCACCAGGCCCTCGCGGCGGCGGCCGGTCTCGGGCGCGAGCTGGAAGTTGACCTCGGCGAGGTCGATCACCGCCCGGTCCGGGCGCTCCATCACGAAGGCGCGGGCATCGACCGGCTTCGACAGGGTGAGGGTGAGCTTGGTGCCCGCGGGCGAGGCGGCGAGGTCGGCCGCGATCGCCACCGCGGGCGGAGCCCGGTCGCCGTTCTGCGCGCAGGCGGGCATCGCGGCGAGCGCGACGGCGGCCGTCAGGATCGCGGAACGGATCAGGCGCGCGGATCGCAGCATCGGTCGGCCTCCCGAGCCTCCGATACGGCATAGGAGCGACATGGTTAACCGGAGGTTTCCGGCCAAGCTCCATTCCGGCAGCCGCTGTGACCGGGAGGCGACAGGGACGTTCCGCCGCCGGCGGTCTCGTGCACGGATGCCGCGCGCCGACCGAACCGGCTCCTTTCCGTCATCCCGGGGCTGCGCAACAGAACCCGGGATCCGCCCCCCCCGACGAGACCGATCGGGGCGCGACCGGCGGTCCTGGCTCCCGGGCTCGCCTTCGGCGCGACGACGCGTCGGATTTGCCGGGATCCGCGCGTTGGCGAGCGGACGGCGGCGCGGCAGCCTCAGCGGTGGCCGACGATCCGCGTCGCGCGGCGGGCGAGTTCGCTCCAGCAGGTGAGCGAGGCGTCGGCGACGCGCTGCATCTCGTTGACCTGCAGGCGGATCGCGTCGGCCGGCGAGCGCGCGTCCTTCAGCGCGTTGAGATGGGTCAGCACCGCCGAGCTCTCGTCGCGCATGAAGGCGAACAGGGTCTCGCCGAGGCCTTCGAGGTCCTGACGCAGGGCCGGGACGGGTCGGCGCCCGGCGCGCCAGGAGGCCGGCGACGGCAGCGCACCGTCCGACAGCTGCACCGGCGCCTCGCCGGGCTGGGGCGCCGACCGGGGCTCGGGCGGCCGCGCCGGCGCGGCGGATTTCAGCGGGACCACGTTGGTGTAGGCGGGCGGAGCCTCCGGCTCCGGCGCGGCGGCCGCGACCGGCACGGGCTCGTCGGCAGGCACGGGCTCATCGACAGGTGCGGCCGCCGTGTCCGCAGCCGGGCCGGCAACTTCCGGTTCGGAGACCGGCGGCGCTTCGGGATTCGGGATCTCGGCGAAGGCGGCTTCGGCCAGGTTGGCGTCGGCGGGGACCGGTATCTCGGCCGGGGGCGCGTCCGGCTCGGGCGCCGACGTCGGGGTGCCGGTCGCGGTGCCGAGGGCCTCGGGCGAGACCGTGTCCATCAGGTGCGCGTGAAGCGGCTCGGGGGGCGCCTCGGAGGGCACCGGCGGGAGCGACTCCTCCGGCGGGTGCAGCGCCGCCTCGAGCGCGGCGGCGCGAGCGCTTTTGGCCTCACCCGCCTTGGCCTCACCCGTCTTGGCCTCACCCGTCTTGCCCTGCAGGGTGCCGGGCGGGGTCGAGGAGGAGCGGCGGCCGGTCGATCGTCCCTGCGGCGTCCGTTGCTTGCCCATCGTCGAGATCCCTAGAGGCCGTCCGCGTGTCGTTCCGTTCGAGCCCGAATCGCACGGGCCGAACGTAGTCCAGTTGCCGGCCGGCGCAATGCATCGGGGGTGCGGCGGCGATCGGCGCCCGCGGATCGGCACGCCGACGCGACGGCCGCGAGACCGGACGATCCAGCCCGGTGCCGACCGAAGGCCGGGGCCGCCGCGCCGGTGCGCGGCGGAAGATCCTCGGCCCCGCACGGGGCCGAGCGGCGGCTCAGCGCGCGGCGTTCTGCGCGAGGGCGCCGAGGTCCTTGGCCTGCGCCTGCATCGCGGCGATCTGGCTGCGGACGAACTCGGACTGCAGCTCGAAGGCCTCGCGCAGGTCCTTGGTGCGCACGAGCTTCTGCGCGAAGTCGAAGGTGGCGTTGGCGTTGGTCTGGGCGTGGTCGAAGCCCTTGGCGACGGCGGCCTGCATCGAGGACTGGAGGTTGAGCCCCGAGCTCTGGACCTGCTCGGCGGCCTTGAGCGCGTTGCCCATCAGGGTGCCGACGGCGGTGCGGGCCTGGTCGACGCTCTTCTCGGCGAAATCGCGCATCTCGGTCGGGATCTCGAAATTCGGGGTCTGCATGAATCGGCTCCTCGGGTGGCGTCGTCACCGGCGGTCTCGAAGCGATCGCCCGTGCGAGGCGGATTTATGTTGCATTGCAATAATAAGTCAAGACGCCGCTTTTCGAGGCGAAAGCCGCGCTTATTAAGCAGAGACTCTTGCTTCGGCATCGATCCGGGACCCCACCAAGCGCCACACCTGACAGATTGCCCCCGATGTTGCTGCAATCATCCGTCGGGCACAGGGTCGCGATGGCGACGACGGCGCGATCGTGACGTCGCGGGGGATCGCGAAACCGCACGGAAACTTGATCTGATCGGCCGATCGCTTCGCATCGTCCTCAGGGCGGGCGCGGGTCGGGCGCCGCGCCGGCCTATGCGTGCTGCATCGCGTCACGCCGCGTCCGCAGCAAGCCGGCATAGAGCGCGGCCGAGGCTTCGGCGTGCCGGGCGATGGTCATCGGCGCGGCCCAGAAGCGGCCGTGGGCGGCCCGGCCCATCGCGGCGACGCGAGCGTCGTCGGCGAGGCGCACGAAGGCCGCCGACAGGGCGGCGGGCTCGGGCGGCACGACGAAGCCGCTCGTGCCGTCCAGCACCTTCTCGGCGGCGCCGGAGCGGTCGGAGGCGACGACCGGGATGCCGGCGGCGAGCGCCTCGTAGACGGTGAGCGGCCCGGTCTCGAACCAGCGCGACGGCGCGGCGAGCGCACGGGCGCGGCGGCGCAACACCGCCTGCACGGCCTCCGGCGCCTGCCAGCCCAGCATCTCGACGTGGGGCATGGCCCGCAGTTCCGCCTCCAGCGGCCCGGTGCCGACGAGCAACGCCGTCAGGCCGGCCTCGCGGGCGGCCGCCGCGACGAGGTCGGCGCCCTTCTCGCGGGTCAGGCGCCCGACATAGGCGACGGCGTCGCCCCGCTCCGGCGCGGCCGGGGCGCCGGGGGCGACCCGCACCGGGTTGTCGATGCGGTGATGCGTGAGCCCGTAGCCGCCGAGCATCGCGCCCATCCGCGCGCGGCTCGCGTCGCAGACGTGGACGACGTGGAGCCCGCGTCCCGACACCGCCCGCCGCGCCGCCGCGGTGCGGGCGACGCGGACCAGCTTGTGCAGGCGGCTCCTGGCATCGCACGGCGCCAGGATGCAGGCGGCGGACATCGGCGCGAGGGCACAGGGCTCGGCCGTGTCGAAGCGGTAGTAGACGCCGTTCGGGCAGGCCAGGAAGTAGTCGTGCAGCGTCAGCGCCACCGGGGCGCCGGTGGCGAGCAGCACCGGGAAGATCCCGGGCGACAGGCTGCGGGTCCACTGGTGGACGTGGACGACGTCCGGCGCGCGCGCCATCCGCCCGATTGCGTCGCTGAGCGCCCGCGCGGCGCGGGCGTGCCAGATGCCGGCGACCGCCGCGGCGACGGGGTTGCGCGCCCACACGTCCGGCAGGTCGAGGCAGATCCGGGTGAGGTTGCGATGGTCGAGCAGCGGGTCGACCGGGCCCGTGATGCCCTGGACGTAGGTGACCCGGAGCCCGGCCTCGGCCAGCCCGCGGGCCGATTCGACGGCGACCTTCTCGGCACCGCCGCTCGGGCTCGCGAACTCGGCCAGGATCACGACGTGCATGGCGACACCGGCGCAGGAGATCGAGAGATCAGGCGGTCGAGCGGGGACGATCCGAGCGGGAACAACCGCAGATCGGCGGCGTGCCCGAGGTTTACGCGGGATCAACTGCGGTCCGGTAAACGTGGGGACATCCAGGGAGCGGGAGCCGCCTCGTGCACGTCGTCCTCGTCGCCGACCACGCCTACGTCAACGGCGGCCAGGCCAAGGTCGCGCTCGACTCGGCCCTCGGGCTCGCCGCCCGCGGCACCCGCGTGACGCTGTTCGCCGCCTGCGGCCCGGCCGACCCGCGCCTGGCCGCCGCCGGCATCCGCGTGGTCTGCCTGAACCAGGACGACATCTCGACCACGACGAACAAGCTCGCCTTCCTGGCGCAGGCGATCTGGAACCGCGAAGCGGCCCGCGCGCTCGCCGCGGAACTGGCGGCGTGCGACCCCGACGACACCGTGGTCCACGTCCACGCCTTCGCCAAGGCGCTGTCGCCGTCGATCGGCGTGGCGTTGCGGCGCGCGCGGCTGCCGCTGCTCTACACCATGCACGAGTTCTTCCTGGTCTGCCCGACCGGGGGGTTCTACGAATATCCGGCCGCCGCGATCTGCCACCGCACGCCGATGTCGGGCGCGTGCCTGACGACGAACTGCGATGCGCAGAGCTTCCCGCGCAAGCTCGCGCGGGTGGTCCGCCACCTCGGCATGACGCAGGTCGCGGAGCTGCCGACGCTCTTCCGCCACGTGATCACGATCAGCGACCTGCAGGAGCGGGTGGTCGGCCCGCTGTTGCCGCGCGGGACCCGCTTCCACCGGGTCGACAACCCAATCGCGGTGGCGCACCGGCCGATGACCGAGCGGGCGCCGGGCGACTTTCTGTTCGTCGGGCGGATCTCGACCGAGAAGGGCGCGCCGATCTTCGCGGAGGCGGCGCGGCGGGCCGGCATCCGCGCGGTCTTCGTCGGCGACGGCGAGCAACGGGCGGCGCTGGCCGCGCGCTACCCCGAGGCCGCGATGCTCGGCTGGCGCGATGCCGCCGGCGTTCAGGCGCTGATGGGCGCCGCCCGCGCGCTGGTCTTCCCCAGCGTCTGGTACGAGGGCCAGCCGCTCACGGTCTACGAGGCGCTGGCGCTGGGCACGCCGGTGGTGGTGAGCGACGCCTGCGCCGGCCGCGAGGCGGTGGTCGACGGCGAGACCGGCTTCCTGTTCCGCTCCGGCGACCCGGACGCGCTCGCCGCCCACCTGCGCCGGCTCGCCGACGACGCGCTCGCCGCCCGGATGGGCCGGGCCGCGCATGCCCGCTACTGGGCCGCGCCGCTCACCCTCGACGCCCATCTCGACCGCCTCGCCGGCGTCTACGAGGCGGTGCTGCGCGAGGCGGCGCCGGGCCGGGCGACCTCGCGCGCCGCCCTCCCCCGGCCGACGCGGCGTGAAACACCCGGGGCCGCCTCGCGTTGATCCGGCACCGGCGCCGCCCTCGGCGCCTCGTGACGGCAGGAGCAGCCCCGATGACCGACGACACCAAGACGCCGCAGGGCGCGGACAAGCCGGGGTTCCAGCAGGGCAGCGCCAAGCCCGGCGACGAGAAGAACCCCGCCAACCAGCAGGACAAGATGGGCGAGCGCCTCGACGACGCCCTCGAGGAGACCTTCCCGTCAAGCGACCCGGTCTCGGTGAAGATCACCAAGTAGCGCGATCCGCAGGCGTTCGGGGCCGGTGCGCGCGAGGCGCGCCGGCCCTTTTCGTTGCAGTGCTTCCGCTGCGGGCGCGGACGACGCAAGCACGCGCGGACGGAGAAGGCACGGGGACGCCGAGCGGTCCCGTGCGAGGCGCCCTCCGCCCTCAGCGGCCGCGCAGGAAGAAGAACCAGATCAGGAGGATGACGGGGATCGGGATCCCGATGAGCCACAGCAGGCCGCCGGTCAGCATGTCTTTCTCCTATGTTGCACGAGAGCAACGGGACCATCCGGGAAACCGTTCCGCCGCGCGGACGCCCGCGATCCCCGCCCGCCGCCAGGCTTCCGCTGGACGCCGGCCGCACGATCCTGTCTCATCGGAACGAAGACGCGTCCGGGAGGCACGCCATGGCCGACGATCCGCAATCGCAGGGGCGCCTGACCCGCGCGTCGAGCTTCGTCTTCCTCCACACCGAGCACGCGATCTACGCGGCCCTGGGCCTGCTGCTGGCCTTCACCGCGCTGATCGCGCTGGTCGACGCCGTCGGGCTCACCTTCGAGGCGCTGCGCTCGCTCGGGGGCGCCGCGCAGACCCTGGAGGTGGTCGACCGGCTGCTGTTCCTGCTGATGCTGGTGGAGATCCTGCACACGGTGCGGGTCTCGATGCGCTCCGGCAAGCTCACCTGCGAGCCGTTCCTGATCGTCGGGCTGATCGCCTCGATCCGGCGGGTGCTGGTGATCACCCTGCAATCCTCCGAGATCATGCACGGCAAGGACTGGACGCAGGAGAAGGCGGCCCTGTTCCAGGCCTCGATGATCGAGCTCGGCGTGCTCGCCGGCCTGATCCTCACCATGGTGGCCTCGATCTTCCTGCTCCACCGCGCCCGCGACGACGACAAGCCGGCCGGCGAGGAGACCGAGGGGTAAGCCCGGGTAACCGGCCCGGCCGGGCCGCGAAGGGCACGGCATCGCACCCGTCCGGAGACCCGCCATGCGCCGCACGATCCCGCTCGCGCTCCTCGCCGCCCTGCTCGGCGCCCCGTTCTCCCCTTCCGCCGTCTCCCCGGCGGACGCGGCCGGGCGGCCGGTGGTGGTCGAGCTGTTCACCTCGCAGAGCTGCTCGTCCTGCCCGCCGGCCGAGGCGCTGCTCGGGCAGATCGCGCGCGAGGGCGGCGCCGTGCTGCCGCTCGCCTTCCACGTCACCTACTGGGACCACCTCGACTGGCGCGACACCTTCGCCCTGCCGGCGGCGACCCGTCGGCAGGCGGCCTACGCCGAAAGGCTCGGCGGCGGCTCGTACACCCCCGAGGCGGTGATCGACGGGCAGGTCGGGCTCGTCGGCTCCGACGCCGGCGCGGTCCGCGCCGCGATCGCCCGCGCGCAGGCCGCCGCCGCCGCCGAGGCGCCGGTGGCGCTGGCACGGCGCGGCAACGCCCTCGTCGTCACGCTCGGCGCCGGGCGCGGGGCCGGCACCGTGACGCTGGTCGGGTTCGATCCGAGCCACGCCACCCGGGTCGCCCGCGGCGAGAATGCCGGCCGCACCCTCGCCCAGGCCAACATCGTCCGCGCCGTGTCCGAGATCGGCCGCTGGGCCGGGCAGGCGGCGACGCTGGAAGTGCCGCTGCCGGCCGGCGCCGACGCCGCGGTGATCGTGCAGGGCGCCGACGGGCGGATCCTCGGCGCGGCGCGGCTCGGGCCGGCCGCCCGAGCGTAACCGTCGCGCGTTCCTCGGCGAAGACGAACGCGGGCGATGGGCGCCCGACGTCTCCCGCGAGGCTTGCCGATGTACCTGCCCGCCATCGGCCCGGTTCCACCGCTGCTGGCGCGTTCCCCCGGGGGCCGCGTTGCGCTAGGGTCCGGGACACGACGCGGCGACAGGGCGGCGATGGCGCTCGAGGACAGTCTGGCGACGGCGATGGCCGCGGCGCAGGGGGGCGATGCGGCGGCCTATCGCCGGCTGCTCAACGCCTGCCTGCCGGTGATCGCGGGCATCGCCCGCGCGCAAGGGGTGCGCGGCGAGGCGGTCGACGACGTGGTGCAGGACACGCTGCTGACGATCCACAAGGCGCGGGCGAGCTACGACCCGGCGCGGCCCTTCCTGCCGTGGCTGCGCGCCATCACCCAGCGCCGGGCGATCGACCGGCTGCGCCGGGCCGGGCGCCGCCCGCAGGAGGTGCACGATCCCCTCGCCTACGAGGCCCACGCCGATGCCGGCCCCGCCCCGGGCATGCGCATCGAGGCCGACCAGCGCAACGCCGCGCTGGCGCGGGCCGTCGCGGCGCTGCCGGACGGGCAGCGGCAGGCGGTGGAGCAGCTCGCCTATGCCGAGCGCTCGCTCGAGGAGGCGGCGGCGCTCACCGGCCGCAGCAAGGGCGCGCTGAAGGTGAACCTGCACCGCGCCCTGAAGGCGCTGCGGGGGACGCTGGCCCGGGACAAGGAGGGCGGCGATGTCTGAATCCGTGCACGAGTCCCTGGTCGACGACCTCGTCGGCGGCCTCGCGCCGGTGCGCCGGCTCAGCCCGCCGGCCTGGCGCGCGGCGGCCTGGCTCGCGGCGGTGCTGGCGCTGGCCGCGATCCTGATGCCGATGGCCGACATGGACGGCCTGCGCATCCGCCTCGCCACGCCGGACCTGCGCGTGGCCGCCCTCGGCGCCGGTCTCACCGCGGTCGCGGCCGCGCTCGCCGCCTTCATGACGAGCGTGCCCGGCCGCTCCCTGCGCTGGGCGCTGCTGCCGCTGGCGCCGGCCGCGTTCTGGATCGGCGCGAGCGGCCTCGGGTGCCTGCGCGGCTGGCTCGCCCCCGGCACCACGCCGGCCGACGGGCACGCGATGGGCGGCTGCTTCGCCTTCCTCGTCGGCGTCTCGCTGCCGCTCTCCGTGCTGCTGGTGGCGATGCTGCGCCGCGCCTGCCCGCTGCACCCGAACCTCACCGCAGCGCTCGGCGGCCTCGCGGCGGCGGCGGCCGCGGCGACCCTCCTCGTGCCGTTCCACCCGCACGACGCCACCGCGACCGACCTCCTGATCCACGCGGTCACCGTGCTCGGCGTGATCGGGCTGAACGGGATTTTTGGCGGCCGGCTGCTCGGCGGCGGCCCGGACTCATCCCGGCGCGACCGTGGCGGTTGACCTTGCCACGCCGGCAAGCTCCACGGTGCGGCGCATCCCCGTGAGGAGACCCGACCCCATGCGCAACACCGTCCGGCCCGCCCTGATCGCCGTCGCCGTCCTCCTCGCTGGCAGGGTGCTGGCACAGGGCATGGACCACGAGCACATGGACCACGCCGGCCGTCATCCCGCGCCGGCCGCGGGCGAGGCGCCCTCCACCCGGGCGTTCCGCGCCGTCGACGCGCGGATGCACGCCGACATGGCGATCCGCTACAGCGGCGACGTCGACGCCGACTTCGTGCGCGGCATGATCCCCCACCACGAGGGCGCCGTCGGCATGGCGCGGGTCGCGCTGCAATACTCGAAGGACCCGGAGGTGCGGGCGCTCGCCGAGGAGATCGTCAAGGCGCAGAAGCGCGAGATCGCCCAGATGCGGGCGATCCTGGCGCGGACGGGCGGGAAGTAGGAGCCGCAGCCTCGGATGCCCCCGCGCCCGGCGCTCGAAGCGACGTCCCTCCCTCCGTCATGGCACCCTTGCGCCCGCGATTCGGAGCCATCGCCTTCCGAGCCTCGATCCCGATCGGGGCTGCAGCGGCCTTGACGTCTGCGCATCTTTTTATCTTATAGGCAATCTGCGCACAGGAAGAGCTCCTTGTCGGCCTGCAAGGTTCGGATCGTCGTCGATCATGCCAACAGCGACGACCCGATCTTCACGGTCGAGGTGCGGCCCCCCTGGGGTTCGCTCGCTGTGATGGCCGAGGTGACGCTCTCGGGGCGATCCCTCGAGCTGAACGGCATGCACGTCGGCGGCGACCCGATGACGAAGTGGTGCGCGTCCGTGCTCCGCGACATCGCGCAGGGGGTCATGGAGGAATTGGATGTCGACGCGATCCACATTGTTGGCGGCGTTCGGACCACGGGTGCAAATCCGGGACGGGACCCTCGTCCCCGACGGCTCCGTAGAGCGCCTCAGCCTCAAGCGGCTGCCGGACGCGCACCTCGACACGGTGGCGGCGGCCCGCGCCCTGGTCCGTAGGCATCTTCCGGTGAAGGCGGCTCACGCGGTCATGACGGACGTGTTCGACACCGGCGAGGCCTATGTCGAGGTGCCGAAGGTCGAGAGCCTGAGCCGGCTGACGTCGGAACTGACGGCGCTGGGCATCGCCGTCCGCAAGCATGCACCCGACCCGATCTCCGTCCGAAGCGTGCGCGAGGCCCTGCATCTCTCGCAAGCCCAGTTCGCGCTCCGGTTCGGGCTGGAGGAAGCGACCGTCAAGAACTGGGAACAGGGCAAGTCCAGGCCGAACGCCACGGCCATGACGTTGATCTGGACGATCCATCGCCACCCCGAAGCGGTCGTCGATGCCCTCGCCACCTGCGGAGCCGCGACCGAAGCGGATGCGGCGTCCGCCCTTCGCGCCGGGGAAGGCCACGCCCCGGTGGACCCGCTTCGACGCCCTGTCCAGAAGCCCGAATCGTGCTAGGCTCACGCACGATGCGACAGGCCCGGCACCTTCTGCGACGGCTCGCTGCGATCCTTCGGGTCGCGGCGCTTCTCGTCATGGTCCCGGCCTTCGCCCAGGCGCATGCCGGGCACGCCCACCACCCCGGCGCCGGGCATGCGCGCGTCGGGCACGCCTCGAAGGCCGCCCCGGGCGTCGCCGCCGTGATCGCCGCGCCGGAGGCCGCCGCCGACCGGGCGGATTGCCTCGCCTGCCCGGGCTGCTGCTGCGCCCACGTCTTCGTCGCGGCCTCGGACGGGGACGGCGTCCGCGCCGACCGCCCGAGCGGCGACCGCGTCGCGATGGGGCCGGATTCCGTGCGCCCGAGCGCCGTATCCGAGGCCCTTCCCGAGCCCCCCAGACCCTTCGCCTGAGGCTGCGCGCGCCGCCCCGGCGCGCGCCACGCGGCTCGTCCCGACGAGTCGCGCCCGTCCCGATGCGAAGGTTGCTCTCCCATGACGATCCGGCTCCCGGCTGCCCTCGCGGCGGCCGCGCTCACCCTCGGCCTGTGGGCCGGCGCGGCGCGCGCCCACGAAGGCCACGACCATTCCGACGGGCCGAAGGCGGCGCCCGCCGTCGAGGCCCCGCGCGGCGCGTCGAGCACCGACGCGCTCGAGCTCGTCGCGGTGGCGCGCGACGGCAGGCTGACGCTGTTCCTCGACCGTGCCGACACCAACGAGCCCGTGGCCGACGCGACGGTCGAGGCGGAGACGCCGGCGGGCAAGGCCGCCGCGGTCGCGGACCCCGACGGGAGCTACCGCCTCGACGCCCCCTGGAGCGCGGTGCCCGGCGACTACGACGTGCTGTTCACGGTGACCGTCGGCGGCAAGACCGACCTGTTCCCGATCGACCTCGACGTGCCGGTGCCGCCGGCCCCGACGCCCGAGCCCGCGCCGTGGCATGCCGGCCTCGCCGTCGCCCACGATTTCGGCTTGCACCTGCGCAGCGCCGACCCGATGCCGTTCCTCGTCGGCGGCGCCGGCTTCGTGCTCGGCATCCTCGCGACGGTGCTGATGCGCGGGCGCCGGAGCGGCGCGGCACTCGCCCTCGTCGTGCTCGCGGCCGGGCTCGTGCTGGCGCCGGCGGCCTTCGCGCACGGCGACGACGACCACGAGGCCCCGACCCCGATGGCCGCCACCGGCGCCCAGGACCTCGCCCGCCGCCTGCCCGACGGGTCGGTGTTCGTGCCGAAACCCACCCAGCGCGTGCTGACCCTGCGCACCCTCGTCACCGCGTCGGGCGTGCTGGCGCGGACGACCGAGCTGCCCGGCCGGATCATCGCCGACCCGAACGGCAGCGGCGTGGTGCAATCCTCGGTCGGCGGCCGGCTGTCGCCGCCGGAATCCGGCCTGTTCCCGCGCCTCGGCACCCGCGTGCGCAAGGGCGAGGTGCTGGCCTTCGTCACGCCGCCGGTCCAGGCGGTGGACGTGTCCGACATGCGCCAGCGCCAGGGCGAGCTCGACCAGCAGATCGCCATCGTCGCGCGCCGGGTCGAGCGCTACCGCAAGCTGAGCCCCGGCGGCGCGGTCTCGCAGGTGCAGATCGACGACGCGGATGCCGAGCTGAAGGGCCTCGTCGACCGCCGCACGGCGCTCGACGGCGTCCGCTCGCAGCCGGAGGCGCTGTCCGCGCCGGTCTCGGGGGTGATCGCCGAGGCCAACGCGGTCGCCGGCCAGATGGCGAGCCCGGGCGCGATGGTGTTCAAGATCGTCGACCCGTCCCGGCTCTGGGTCGAGGCGCTGAGCTTCGACGCGCTCGCCAGCACCGCCGACGCCACCGCGCGGCTCGCCGACGGCCGACGGCTCGAGCTCGCCTATCGCGGCGCCGGCCTCGCCGACCGGGCCCAGGCGGTGCCGATCCAGTTCGCCGTGCGCGACGCGCCGCCCGAGCTGCGCACCGGCCAGTTCGTGACGGTGCTCGCCGCCACCGACACGCAGCAGACCGGCCTCGCCCTGCCGCGGCTCGGCGTGGTCCGCGGCGGCAACGGCCAGACCCTGGTCTACGAGCACGTCGCCCCCGAGCGCTTCGCGCCGCGCGAGGTCCAGGTCGAGCCCCTCGACGCCGCCCGCGTCCGGGTGGTCTCCGGGCTCGAGCCCGGCCGGCGGATCGTGACGCAGGGCGCCGAGCTCCTCAACCAGATCCGCTGACGGGGAGCCCGCGCATGTTCACGCTCCTCGTCACCCAGGCCCTGCGGAACCGGCTGGCGGTTCTCGCCGTCGCCGCGATCCTCGTCGTCTACGGCGCCTTCACCGTCACGCGGCTGCCCGTCGACGTCTTCCCCGACCTCAACCGGCCCACCGTCACCATCATGTCGGAGGCCGAAGGGCTTGCGCCGCAGGAGGTCGAGCAGCTCGTTACCTTCCCGCTCGAGACGCAGATGAACGGGCTGCCCGGCGTCACCCGGGTGCGCTCGGTCTCCGGCGTCGGGCTGTCGGTGGTCACTGTCGAGTTCGACTGGGGCACCGACATCTACCGCAACCGCCAGCAGGTGGCCGAGCGCCTTGCGATGGCGCGGCCGCAGCTGCCGGCGGAGGTGAGCCCGACGATGGGGCCGATCTCCTCGATCATGGGGCAGATCGTCATGGTCGCGCTCACCGCCGACACGGTCGATCCGATGCGCCTGCGCGAGATCGCCGACTTCACGATCCGGCCGCGCCTGCTCTCGATTCCCGGCGTCGCGCAGGTGATCCCGATGGGCGGCGAGGTCCGCCAGTTCCGCGTCGCGCCGCAGCCCGCCGCGTTGCGGGCGCTCGGCGTCAAGCAGGCCCAGCTCGAGGCGGCCCTGGCGCAGTTCGGCACCAACACCGGCGGCGGCTTCACCGACCAGTACGCCCGCGAATACCTGATCCGGAACCTCGGCCGGACGATGGACCTCGACGACCTGCGCAACATGGTCGTCGCCACGGTCGACGGCCGGCCGGTCTTCCTGCGGCAGGTGGCGGAGGCGTCGTTCTCGGCGCGCGTGAAGCGGGGCGATGCCGGCTACATGGGCGCGCCGGCGGTGGTGATCTCGGTGGAGAAGCAGCCCGGCACCGACACCGTCGCGCTCACCGCGCGGATCGAGGCGGCGCTCGCCGAGATCACCGCCACCCTGCCGAAGGGCGTGCGCGCCGACCGGCTGATCTTCCGGCAGGCGAACTTCATCGAGACCTCGATCGGCAATGTCGAGCACGTGCTGGCGGAAGCGATCGCGGTGGTGGCGATCGTCCTGTTCGCGTTCCTGCTGAACCTGCGCACCACGGCGATCTCGCTCACCGCGATCCCGGTCTCGATCCTGGCGACGGCCATCGCCTTCCACCTCGCCGGCCTGTCGATCAACACGATGACCCTCGGGGGGCTCGCCATCGCCATCGGCGAGCTGGTCGACGACGCCGTGGTCGACGTCGAGAACATCTTCCGGCGCCTTCGCGAGAACCGCGCGGCGGGCGACCCGCGCTCGACCTTCGACGTGGTGGTCTCCGCCTCGCAGGAGGTGCGCTCGGGCATCGTCTACGCGACGATGGTGATCGTGCTGGTGTTCGTGCCGCTGTTCGCGCTCTCCGGCATCGAGGGCCGGCTGTTCGCGCCGCTGGGGCAGGCCTACATCGTCGCGATCCTGGCGAGCCTCGTGGTCTCGATCACCCTGACGCCGGTGATGGCCTACTACCTCCTGCCCGGCCTCAAGCGCCTCGACCAGCACGAGAGCGGGCTGATCCGCGGGCTCAAGCGCGCGCTCGCCGCGACCCTGCGCGTCGCCCTGCCCCGCGGGCGCCCGATCCTGCTCGCGGCCGGGCTCGCGGTCGCGGCCGCCGCCGTCGCGGCGACGTGGCTGCCGCGCGCCTTCCTGCCGCCGTTCAACGAGGGCTCGTTCACCGTCAACATGGCGTTCAACCCCGGCATCTCGCTGCCCGAGAGCAACCGGATGGGGCTGGTGGCCGAGCGCCTGCTCCTCGAGATCCCGGACGTGCGCTCGGTCGGCCGCCGCACCGGCCGGGCCGAGCTCGACGAGCATGCCGAGGGCGTCCACTCCTCCGACCTCGAGGTCGACCTGAAGCCCGGCGCCCGGCCCAAGGACGCCCTCGTCGCCGACATCCGCGCCCGCCTCGCCCTGCTGCCGGTCTCCGTCAACGTCGGCCAGCCGATCTCGCACCGGCTCGACCACATGCTCTCGGGGGTGCGCGCCGAGATCGCGCTGAAGATCTTCGGCGACGACCTCGATACGTTGCGGCGCCTCGCCGACGACCTGCGCCAGCGCCTGTCCGCGATCCCCGGCATCGCCGACCTGCAGGTCGAGAAGCAGGTGCTGATCCCGCAGCTCGAGGTCCGCGTCGACTACGCGCGGGCCGCCCTCTATGGGGTGCAGCCGGCGGCGCTCGTGGACCAGCTGAGCCGGCTCTCGAACGGCCAGGTGGTCTCGCGCGTGGTCGACGGCATCCGCCGCTTCGACGTGGTGATGCGGCTCTCCGACACCCAGCGCACCACCCAGGCGCTCGGCGACCTCCTGGTCGAGACGCCCTCCGGCTGGGTGCCGGCCCGCCAGATCGCCGACATCCGCGAGACCGACGGCCCGAACCAGATCCTTCGCGAGAACGCGCGCCGGCGCATCGTCGTCCAGGCCAACACCGCGCCCGGCGCCGACATGGGCCGGGTCGTCGCCGCCATCCGCCAGCAGGTCGGGGGGACGCAGCTGCCGGCCGGGTACGCGACCAGCCTCGAAGGCGCGTTCCAGGCGCAGGGCGAGGCGGCGCGCACCATCGGCCTGCACTCGCTCGTGTCGCTGGCGCTGGTCTTCACCCTGCTCTACGGGCGCTACCGCTCGGCCGTGCTGACGCTGATCATCCTCGGAAGCATCCCGCTGGCGCTGATCGGCTCGGTGGTCGCCCTGTGGCTCGCCGGGCAGCCGCTCTCGGTCGCCTCGATGATCGGCTTCATCACCCTGACCGGCATCGCGACGCGCAACGGCATCCTCAAGATCAGCCATTGGCTGAACCTCGCGATCCACGAGGACCTGCCGTTCGGGCCGGACCTCGTGATCCGCGGCAGCCTGGAGCGGCTGACGCCGGTGCTGATGACCGCGCTCGCCGCCGGCATCGCGCTGGCGCCGCTGCTCGTCGGCGCCGACGCGCCCGGCAAGGAGATCCTGCACCCGGTCGCCGTGACGATCTTCGGCGGCCTGATCAGCGCGACGCTGCTCGACACGGTGCTGACGCCGATCCTGTTCCTCGGCTTCGGCCGCCGGCCGGTGGAGCGCCTGCGCGCCGCCGCCCGGGCGGAGGCGCCGACCGGGGTTGCGACGGCCGATGCGTTTTGACGGTGCGTCACTTCCCTCCCCCGCAAAGGGGGGAGGGAAGACGCACCTAGTCCTGCTGAACCAATGTCGCCACCCCGTAAAACCCAGGAGCCGTCCATGCGCCCCGTCCTCGCCATCGCCCTCCTCCTTGCCCTCGCCGCCCCGGCCCGCGCCGCCGGCCCGAACGGCGGCGTCGTGGTGGTGGCGGACGGGCATCCGATCGAGCTCGTCGCGTCGGAGACCGCGCTGACGTTCTTCGTCACCGACGACGACGGCGGCCCGGCCGCGACCGCGGGGCTGACGGGCAAGGCCTTCGTCCAGACCGGGGCCGGGACCGAGACGGTGCCGCTCGCCGGCGCCGCGCCGAACCGCATGGTCGGCGCGCTCAAGGGGCCGCTGCCCGCCGGCGCAAAGGTGGTGTTCTCGGCGCGGATGCACGGGCACAGCCTGCAGGCCCGCTTCGCGCGATAGCCCGGCGCCCTTCCGGTCGCGGGCCCGATGCCGTAAGGCCCGCGGGACCATCCCGAGGGTCCCTGACCGCATGATACGCCTCGAAAAGATCGGCAAGCAGAACGGCCGGCAGATCGTCTTCATCGAGGCGTCCGCCGCCCTGCAGAAGGGCGAGAAGATCGGCCTCGTCGGCCCCAACGGCGCCGGCAAGACCACCCTGTTCCGGATGATCACCGGCGAGGAGGAGCCCGACGAGGGCCAGGTCGCCACCGATCGCGGCGTCACCATCGGCTACTTCAGCCAGGACGTCGGCGAGATGTCGGGCTGCAGCGTCGTCTCGGCGGTGATGGACGGCGCCGGCCCGGTCAGCGCCGTCGGCCTGGAGATGAAGGCGCTGGAGGCGGCGTTCTCCGATCCCGACCGGGCCGACGAGATGGACGCGCTGATCGCCCGCTACGGCGAGGTCCAGGCGCGCTTCGAGGAGCTCGACGGCTACGCGCTCGAAGGCCGGGCCTACGAGGTGCTGGCCGGCCTGAGCTTCTCCCAGGAGATGATGGACGGGGACGTCGGCAAGCTGTCCGGCGGCTGGAAGATGCGCGTGGCGCTTGCCCGCATCCTGCTGATGAACCCGGACGTGATGCTCCTCGACGAGCCCTCCAACCACCTCGACATCGAGAGCCTGATCTGGCTCGAATCCTTCCTCAAGGGGTTCGAGGGCGCGCTGCTGATGACCTCGCACGACCGCGAGTTCATGAACCGCATCGTCGGCAAGGTGATCGAGATCGACGGCGGCACGCTGACCACCTTCTCGGGCGACTACGCCTTCTACGAGCAGCAGCGCGCACTCAACGAGAGCCAGCAGCAGGCGCAGTTCGAGCGCCAGCAGGCGATGCTCGCCAAGGAGATCAAGTTCATCGAGCGCTTCAAGGCGCGGGCGAGCCACGCCGCCCAGGTGCAGAGCCGGGTGAAGAAGCTCGACAAGATCGAGCGCGTCGAGCCGCCGAAGCGGCGCCAATCGGTGGCGTTCGAGTTCCAGCCGGCGCCGCGCTCGGGCGACGACGTCGTGATGCTGAAGGGCGTGCACAAGCGCTACGGCAGCCGCACGATCTACCAAAACCTCGATTTCGGCATCCGCCGGCGCGAGCGCTGGTGCGTGATGGGGGTCAACGGCGCCGGCAAGTCGACGCTGCTGAAGCTCGTGACGGGCTCGGCCCAGCCCGACGACGGCACGGTGGCGGTCGGCGGCAGCGTCAAGCTCGGCTACTTCGCCCAGCACGCCATGGACCTGCTCGACGGCGACCTCACCGTGTTCCAGGACCTGGAGAGCACCTTCCCGCAGGCCGGCCAGGGCTCCCTGCGCGCGCTCGCCGGCTGCTTCGGGTTCTCGGGCGACGACGTCGAGAAGCGCTGCCGGGTGCTCTCGGGCGGCGAGAAGGCGCGGCTGGTGATGGCCAAGATGCTGTTCGACCCGCCGAACTTCCTGGTGCTCGACGAGCCGACCAACCACCTCGACATCGGCACCAAGGCGATGCTGATCGACGCGCTCTCCGCTTACGAGGGCACGATGCTGTTCGTGAGCCACGACCGCCACTTCCTGGCCGCGCTCTCGAACCGGGTGCTCGAGCTCACGCCCGACGGCATCCACCAGTACGGCGGCGGCTACACCGAGTACGTCGCCCGCACGGGCCAGGAGGCGCCCGGCCTGCGCAGCTGAGCACGGGACCGGAGCGCGGCACGAGCTGCGGCGCCTCGACCGCATCCGCGACGTCCCGCGCCGCCCTGGCGACGGCTGCAGGGTGGCGGCCATCGCCCCCGATCGCCGCATGCGCGAGTGCCGAACCGCGCCCCCGCCGGCCGGTCGAGCCGGCACGATTCCCGAGCGGGATCGCGCCGCTTCGGCATGCGAGGTCTGCGTGGGCGGCCGGGCCGAGCCCATCGGCCCGCCGGGTCGGCGAGCGGGACGGGCGCCCCCCGTGGCTGTGGCGCCGGTGCCACCGTCCCCCGAACCAACGCGACGACCGGCCATCACGCTTTGACGCGCGGCCGGGATCGGTTTACAGCGTTTCACTAGGGCTTAAGCAAGAACCGTGCCTATAGCGTAATAACGCGGGGCGCGGCCTGTTCACCGAAGAGGACCGAGGCCACGCGATGAGTTTGCTGCAACGGCTGGAAATGCGCCAGGGCCAGTCCCTGGTGATGACACCGCAGCTTCTGCAAGCGATCAAGCTTCTCCAACTCTCCCAGCTCGATCTCGCGGCCTACGTCGATGCCGAGCTGGAGCGCAACCCGCTCCTGGAGCGCGCCGAGGCCGAGCCGTCCGAGGGGCCGGCCGAGGGCGCGGAACCCGCCGCCGAGACCTTCGAGGGCGCCGCCGAGTGGACCGCCGCCGAGGTCGACCCGGGCCGCGGCGAGATCGACGGCGATTTCGACGCCCGCCTCGACAACGTCTACCCCGACGACGCGCCGAGCCCGATCCGCGAGGCGGCCACCGGCGACATGCTCTCGCTGACGCCCGCGCCCTACGGCAGCACCGGCGGCAGCTTCGATTCGGAGGCGCCGGACTTCGAGGCGACGCTCACCGTCGAGACCTCCCTGCGCGAGCATCTCGGCCGCCAGCTCGACCTCGCCACCCGCGACGCCACCGACCGGCTGATCGGCGGCTTCCTGATCGATGCGGTGGACGAGGCCGGATACCTGCGCGAATCGATCGACGCGGTGGCCGAGCGCCTCGGCGCCTCCCTCGACCGGGTGGCGGGCGTGCTCAAGCTCGTCCAGAGCTTCGATCCGGCCGGCATCGCCGCGCGCGACCTCGCCGAGTGCCTGGCTATCCAGCTGCGCGAGCAGAACCGGTTCGACCCGGCGATGCAGGCGCTGGTCTCCCGCCTCGACCTCGTGGCCAAGCGCGATTTCTCGGCGCTGCGGCGCCTGTGCGGTGTCGACGACGAGGACCTCGTCGAGATGCTGGCCGAGATCCGCCGGCTCGACCCCAAGCCCGGGCGGGCCTTCGGCTCCAGCGGCGTCGAGGTGCTGATCCCCGACGTGTTCGTGCGCGCGGCCCCCGACGGCTCCTGGCTGGTGGAGCTGAACGGCGAGGCGCTGCCGCGGGTGCTGGTCAACCAGAGCTACTACGCCCGCGTGGTCCGGGGTGCGAAGGCCGAGGGGGACAAGGCCTTCCTCTCCGAGGCCCTGCAGACCGCGAACTGGCTCACCCGGAGCCTGGAGCAGCGCGCGCGCACGATCCTCAAGGTCGCCACCGAGATCGTGCGCCAGCAGGACGGGTTCTTCGTCCACGGCGTCGCGCACCTGCGGCCGCTGAACCTGAAGACGGTCGCCGAGGCGATCGGGATGCACGAATCCACCGTCTCGCGCGTCACCTCCAACAAGGCGATCGGCACCAGCCGCGGCACCCTGGAGATGAAGTACTTCTTCACCGCCGCGATCCCGGGCGCGGCGGGCACCGCCGCGCATTCCTCGGAAGCCGTGCGCCACCGCATCAAGCAGCTCGTCGACGGCGAGACCTCGGACGACGTGCTCTCCGACGACGCCCTGGTGCAGAAGCTGCGCGGCGAGGGCGTCGACATCGCCCGCCGCACGGTGGCGAAGTACCGGGAATCGCTGCGGATCCCGTCCTCGATCGAGCGCCGGCGCGAGCGCTATGCGCAGGGCGGGATGTGCAGCCCGGGGCGATGATGGCGCGCTGAGAGCCCGCGAACCGGTCGCGTGCGCCGTCCGCGGCGGCCTATAGCCTGGATCCGAGGCTCGAACCGGGAACGGATCCGGACATGATTGGTTGTGCGCAAGCAAGTTCAGGAGACGTTGCATGCTCGCGAGCCCGGTTCACTACAATCCTGACGTCGAGACCGTGACCGTCGAGGAAGGGCGGACGATCGACAAGCTCAACGAGACCTTCGACACCATCCTCAAGACGGTGGCCGAGGATTCCGGGCACGCGGTGCGCTCCGTCCACGCCAAGGCGCACGGCATCCTCGAGGGCGTGCTCAGGATCGACGCGGACCTGCCGCCCGAGCTGGCGCAGGGTCTGTTCGCCACGCCCGGCGAGCACAAGGTCTACCTGCGGCTCTCGACGAACGCGGGCGACATCCTGCCCGACGCCGTCTCGCTGCCGCGCGGCCTCGCCCTGAAGGTGCTCGACGTCGCGGGCGAGCGGCTGCCCGACGCCGAGGGCACCACGCAGAACTTCATCTTCGTCAACGGCACGGTGTTCCAGGCGCCGAACGCCGACAAGTTCCTGGGCAGCCTGAAGCTGCTCGCCGGCACCACCGACCGGGCCGAGGGCCTGAAGGTCGCCGCCTCCACCGTGCTGCGCGGGGTCAACAAGGCGCTGCACGCGGTCGGCATCGACAGCCCGACCATCGGCGCGCTCGGCGGCGCACCGAACGTCGATCCGCTCGGCGAGACCTACTACAGCGTCACCCCGTTCCGGTACGGCGACCACATCGCGAAGTTCTCGGTCGCCCCCGTCGCCCCGGCGCTGACCGCGCTCACCGGCACCGAGATCGACGCCTCGGGGCGACCGAACGCGATCCGCGAGACGGTCCAGTCCGAGATGTGGGGCATCGAGGGCGTGTGGGAGTTCCGGGTCCAGCTCTGCCGCGACCTCGAACGCCAGCCGGTGGAGGATCCGACGGTGGAGTGGGACGAGGCGGAGGCGCCGTTCCAGCGGGTCGGCCTGATCACCGTCCGGCCGCAGGACAGCTGGGAGCCGGGCCGGGTGCAGGCGGTCGACGAGGGCATGCGCTTCAGCGTCTGGACCGGGCTCGCCGCGCACCGGCCGCTCGGCAACATCAACCGGGCGCGCAACGCGCCCTACAAGCACTCGGCCGCGTTCCGCGAGCGCTTCAACGGCTGCCCGATCCACGAGCCGGCCGGCGGCGACCGAGCGGGCGGGTGACGCGCCGGCAGTCGAGGCCGGTGCGCGCTCGGGCGCCGCGGCTTCGGGTTCGCCCCGGGGTCGCGGCCGTCGCCGGAGGGGCCGGTCCTCTCCGTTGACTTCCCCTGCGCCGGCTCCTTAACTCCGTCCCCCGCCGCGACGGCGGGTCGGCGTTCCGCCGAAGCCCGCGGGCCTCGATCCGCGGGCAAGAGACCAGGGTCAACCAAACCGGAGGATACATGGGGTCATTGCGCGTCACGGGCCACGGCCTGGACCTCGGCGAAGCCCTCAGGGGCCGGGTCGACGAGCGGATGGCGGCGACCCTGTCCAAGTATCTCGACGGGCACATGAACGACTCGAGCACCGGCCACGTCACGCTCCGGCGCGACGGCACCGCCTACCGCACCGACTGCGTGCTGCACCTCGTCTCCGGGCTCACCATCGAGGCGTCGTCCACCGCGCACGACGCCCGCGCCAGCTTCGAGCAGACCGCCGACCGGCTGGAGAAGCGCCTGCGCCGCTACAAGCACCGGCTCAAGGAGCACGCCCAAGGGCCGAACGGGGGCCCGAACGGCGCCGCGGTCGAGGCGGCCTATGCGGTCTTCGCCGCGCCGGAGGAGGACGAGGACGAGCCCGACGACGGCTCGAACCATCCGCCGATCGTGGCCGAGAGCACCAAGACCCTCAAGCGCCACTCGGTGAGCGAGGCGGTCACCGCGCTGGACCTCACCGGCGCCCCGGTGATCGTCTTCGTCCATGCTGGCACCGGCCGCATCAACGTCGTATACCGGCGCAGCGACGGCGCGATCGGCTGGGTCGACCCGCCGAGCGCCGCGGCCTGAGCCGAGGGAGCCGGAACCGGCCCGTCGGCGCGGGGATTGATGTTTTCGGGGCTGGGCCGCGCGGACAACGCGGCGCGCCCCCTCTTCATGGGGGCGGGGCCCCCATGGCTTTCGATCGGACGGGCGGTCCTTCAATGCCGATGCTGGAATTCCTCGATCCGGATTCCGTGGTGCCCTCGCTCCGCGCCCGGGCCAAGAAGCAGGTGCTGCAGGACCTCGCCGCCCAGGCCGTCCGCCGCCTGCCGGCGCTCGACGCCCGCGACGTCTACGAGACCCTGCTCCAGCGCGAGCGCCTCGGCTCCACCGGCATCGGCGACGGCGTCGCGATCCCGCACGGCAAGCTGCCGGGGCTCGACCGGCTGTTCGGGCTCGTCGCCCGCCTCGACCGCCCGGTCGACTTCGAGTCCCTTGACGGCCGCCCGGTCGACTTCGCCTTCCTGCTGCTCGCCCCCGAGGGCGCGGGCGCCGACCACCTGAAGGCGCTCGCCCAGGTCGCGCGCATCCTGCGCGAGCCGGGAATCCTCGACCGGATCCGCGCGGCCCGCGACGGGCACGCCCTCTACGCGCTGCTCACCCACACCTCGGCCTCGCAGGCCGCATGAGCGGGCCTCGCATCCTGCGCCGGGCCGCGCTCGCGGCGTTCCTCGCCATGCCCGCGGCGGCCGCGGCGCAGCAGGGCGCGGCCGACGGCACCTGCGCCCGCGACGTGCTCGTCGCCCAATCGATGCAGCGGCAGGCGCTCGACCAGCTCGAGCAGGCCGACGGCGACGACGCCAAGGCCTGCCGGATCTGGCGCCGCCACGTGGACACCATGCGCCGCGTCGCCGGCGTCTACGGTCGCTGCCTCTCGGGCTTCGAGCGCGGCGCCCGGCTGACCCAGGTCCAGGACTCCGAGAAGGAATTCTCCGCCGCGATCAAGGCCCGCTGCCGCGGGTGATCGTGAAGGGGGGTGGAGGCCGGTTCCTATCGGCCCGGCCCCGTGCCGTCGTTTCGCTCCCGGCTCTCATCCCTGCAACCGAAGCGGCGACGCCTCTTCCCTCCCCCGTCCCCAAGTCGGGCCTGCCCGACTTGGGCACACAGGGTGCGGATCTCGGGCAAGCCCGAGATCCGTCGGGGGGAGGGAAGAGCGCGATGTTTCGCGCGCGTCCTGGTCATCGCGCACGCTGTGGCAACTGCTGCGAAATATTTCCCAAGCAAGCCGTGCGTGATCGCAAAGCTCGTCGCCGTCGTTAGCCGCCGACACGATGTTCTCGCAAAATATAAAGTGGAACGCTTCGCGCCACGAAGGAATTGAAGGGGACCAACAGTAGAGGAAACCGCCTTGCAACGCTATCTGACCGCCATCGCGCTCGTCACCCTTCTCGGTACGGGCACCGTGTCCGCACAGACCACGACGACGGGCAACCCCGCTCCGGACGCCAAGTCCAGCGAGAAGTCCGGTGGCCAGGAAGCCGTCACGCGTCCGAACACCGACCGGCCCGACGCCGGCAAGCCCGCCACCGCCAACGCGGCCGCGCATGCCAAGCTGGAGGAAGGCGCCAACAGCTTCACGGAAGCCCAGACGCACAAGCGTCTCGAGGATGCCGGCTACAAGGACGTCCGCGGCCTGATGAAGGACGACAAGGGCATCTGGCGCGGCGACGCGATGCTGAACGGCAAGCCGGTCAAGGTCGGCGTCGACTTCAAGGGCAACGTCGCCGCGCAGTGATCGCCGTCCCCGGACGGCTGAGGCGCAGGCACGCAATTCCCACGACATCCAGGATTTGACCATGGCTCAGCAAACCATCACGGCGCTCTACGACGATTACGACGCGGCCAGCACCGCGGTGTCCCGCCTCGAGGCGGCCGGCATCTCGCACGGCGACATCAGCGTCGTCAGCAACAACGAGGGCGACCGGCATGCCGGCCGGCTCGGCACGGGCGACCATGCCGAGACCGCCCACAAGGCCGAGACGGGAGCTGGGACCGGCGCCTCGCTCGGCACGGTGGTCGGCGGCGCGACCGGCCTCCTCACCGGCCTCGGCCTGCTCGCCATCCCCGGCGTCGGGCCGGTCGTGGCGGCCGGCTGGCTGGTCGCGACCCTGACGGGCGCCGGCATCGGCGCGGCCGCGGGCGGCCTCGTCGGCGCGCTCACCGGCGCCGGGATCAGCGAGAACGACGCCCACACCTACAACGAGGGCATCCGCCGCGGCGGCACCCTGGTGACGGTGCGTACGGACGACGCCCACGCCACGACGGCGATGGACATCCTCGAGCAGCACGGCTCGGTCAACGTCGACGAGCGGTCGCAGAGCTGGCGGTCCGAGGGCTGGAGCGGCCCGGCGCTGACCGCGACCGACCCGTCCGGCGCGACGGCGAGCCAGGGCGTTCCTTCGGGCGCGGCCGCCCGCCCCGGCGTGCGCACCTACCCCGCCAAGCCGCTCTGAGCGACGCTCAGCCTTCGATCGGCCCGTCGCCTCGGCGACGGTGCCCCCGATCAGCCCTGCGATGCCCCGGCACGCAGGGCTTTTTCATGAGGTGGGGCCGGCGAGCGGCGCGGGCGGCCTACTGCAGATCGCGCAGCAGCGGCTCGGCGACCATCCGCACCGGCGCCTTCACCGGCTTGCCGCGGCCGATCAGGATCGCGACGCGCGAGCTTTCCGGGTCGGTCTCGAAGCGGGTGCGGACCCAGGCGACCAGGAACTTCAGGTATTCGGACGCCAGCAGCTTGGTCGCCGAGGGGCTGTGCCACCAATCGGCGGCGTCGAAGCCTTCGGCGATCACCGGATGGGGCACGATCCGGTCGGCGCCCTGGAGCGCGTGGTCGAGCTCGATCAGGGTCCGCGGCATGTGGTAGTTCGAGGTCACCACCGCGACGGTGCTGAAGCGGTTGTGGCGCATCCAGCGCCGGGTCTCGATGGCGTTGCCGATGGTGTTGCGCGCGCGGTAGTCGAGGTCGACGCAGCAATCGATCCAGTGGCGCTGCGTCGGGTTGAGCCGGGCGATCTCGTCGCGGCTGGTGCGTTCGTTGACGCCGGTGATCAGCAGGCGCCGGCCGTAGCCGCCGGCCAGCAGGTCGATCGCGTCGCCGATGCGCTGGGCGCCGCCGGTCAGCGCGACGATCCCGTCGGCACGGCCCTGCGGCACCCGCTCGCTGCGGTCGAGCGCGGCGACGAAGGCGAGGAAGCCGGAGAGCAGCGCGACCGCGCCGAGGCCGGCGAGGCCGAGGATCGTCAGCGCCACCGGGCCGACGGGCCGCGCGGCGGGCGCGGCCGCCGGCATCGCCCTCGGGCGGGCGTCCCAGGCCCAGCCCGTGAGCTCGGCGCCGGGGCCGGCCTGTCTCGGATCGAAGGCGCGCGCCATACGCGTGGTCATGCTCCGGGAGAATAGCGCCGATTGCGGCGGGGCGGAGGCGGCATTTGCGGACGCAAAGCCTTTCCGGAGGGTTAACGCACGGCCAAGCACTTCCGATCACGGGGATTTTCGGAACCGTTCGTCCCCGATGCCCGACGGGGCGCGGTGCCGGACCGGCCGGACGCGCGACTCAGGCCAGGAACCGCCGCACGGTCAGCCGGGAGATCACGGCGGTGACGAGCGAGGCGATGACGCCGATCGCCATCACGCTGGCATAGCCGCGCCAGCCGATGTGGAAGGCGCCGAACAAAGCCTCGACCTCGTCGCCCGCCGGCCCCGAGCGCCAGGTGCGGGCGAGCAGCCCGGCCAGCGCGAAGGCGGCGAGCGCCGCGGCCGAGCCGATGATCCCGCCGCGCAGCCCCAGCCCGAAGAAGCGGCGCTGGAAGGCGCGGGCGATGAAGTCGTCGTCGGCGCCGACGAAGTGGAGCACCTCCACCACCTCGCGGTTTCCGGCCATGGCGCCGCGGGTGGCGAACGCCACCGCGAGGCCCGTGGCGACCAGCACCAGCGCGACGATGCCGACGCCGATGCCGACGAAGGTGTTGGCCGCGGTCGAGAGCCGCTGCAGCCAGAGCGCGTGGTCGTCGAGGCTGGCGACCCCCGGCATCGCCTCGGCGAGGCCGGCGCGCAGGTGCTTGAGGTCGGGGGACTGGTCGCCGAGCTTCAGGGTGATCAGGCGCGGCACCGGCAGGTCGGAGAGGTCGAGGCCGCTGCCGAGCCAGGGCTCGAGCAGGCGCTCGGCCTCCGCCTTGGAGAACACCCGCGTCGCGGCGATGCCGGGCTCGGCCTTGGCGATGGCGTCGGCCCGGGCGATGTCGGCGTCGAGGTCGCGGCCGGGGGCCGGGCGTACCTGGATCGTCACCTCCTGCGCCACGGTGCCCTGCCACTGGCAGGCGCTCGACGCGACGATCTCGGCCGCGCCCGCGCACAGGCCCGCGAGGAAGGTGAGGATGGCGATGACGGCGGCGAGCGAGCGGCTCGCGGCCGAATCGGTCGGTACCAGGGGCGCGTTGCGCCGCAGGGTCGGGGGCAGCGCCGGATCGACCGCGGCCCTGTCCGGGGCCGTCCTGGCGGCCTGGCTGCGTTCGCGGGTCGTGTCCATCAGCCTTCGATCCGCAGGCGGCCGTCGCCGATCACCATCCGGCGGGCATCGACCGAGTCCATGATCCCGAAATCGTGGGTGGCGATGATCACCGAGGTGCCGAGCTTGTTCAGCTCGAGGAAGAGCCGCAGCAGGCGGCGCCCGAGGCTCGGGTCGACGTTGCCGGTCGGCTCGTCGGCGAGCAGCAGGTCGGGCCGGGCGATGAGCGCCCGGGCGATGGCCGCGCGCTGCTTCTCGCCGCCCGAGAGCAGCGGCGGCAGCACGTGCATGCGCTCGCCGAGGCCGACCCAGCGCAGCAGCTCAACGACCTCGGCCCGGTAGCTGGTCTCGGCCCGGCCCTGGACGCGCAGCGGCAGCGCCACGTTCTCGTAGGTCGTGAGGTGGTCGAGCAGGCGGAAATCCTGGAACACCACGCCCATGCGGCGGCGCAGGCCGGTGAGCGACGCGCTGGAGATGCCGCTGACCTCGTTGCCGAACACCGAGACCAGCCCGCGGGTCGGACGCACCGAGAGCAGGATCAGCCGCAGCAGCGTCGTCTTGCCGGCCCCCGACGGCCCGGTGAGGAACTGGAACGAGTGCGGCTGGATGCGGAAGCTCACGTCGGACAGCACCTCCGGCCCGAGGCCGTAGCGCATGCCGACGTTCTCGAACTGGACCACAGGCCCTTCCGCCCCGGAGAGCAGGCTTTTCGTCGTCGCCGTTTCGCGCAAGGGCCCGTTCGCTCCCGTTCCGTCCCGGTCCATGCCGTCCGCACCGGGATGACCGCCGCGCATGGCCATTTCAAGCCGGCTCCGGGCGGTTTCACCGGAGCTTAACCCTAACCGAAGACGATCGCCCAAGGGTTTTCGCCGCAGGTCCCGCCCGGCTGCCCCCGCCAACGAGCGTGCCGCGTATGCTGATCGTCTGCCCGACCTGCGCCAGCGAATATCGCATCGAGACCGCCCGCGTCGGCACCGAGGGGCGTTCGGTGCGCTGCGCCGCCTGCCGCGAGACCTGGTTCGTGTCGCCGGCCGAGGTGATCGCCGCCCACGAGGCCGAGCTGCAGGCCGCCAGCCCCGGCGCCGACGAGACGGTCTCCGAGGATGCCTGGGCCGAGGCCTCCGCCGCGGTGCGCAGCGCCGCGACGGCCGACACCATCGACAACGTCCCCGCACCGCCGCGCGGCACGCGGGCGAAGAAGGCCAAGCTCGGCTACAAGCCGCTCGGCCGGAACCAGGGCAAGGGCGGGATCGCCGGGCTGTCGCCGGCCCTGGCCGCCTGCCTCGTGGTTTTGGCCGCGATCCCGCTCGCCTGCCTCGCCCGCGTGCCGGTGGTGCAGGCGCTGCCGCAGGCGGCCGGGCTGTTCGCCCGCATCGGCCTGCCGGTGAACCTGCGCGGCCTCGAGATCCGGGACGTCGCCGCGGTCCGCACCCCGGCCGACGGCGAGAAGCCGGCCGAGCTCGCGGTCGAGGGCGACCTCGTCGGCATCGCCCGCGGCGGGGTGCTGGTGCCGCCGATCAGCGTCGTGATGCGCGACGCCGCCGCGGGCGTCGTGAGGACCTACACCATCGCCCCGCCGCGCAGCCGGCTGGCGCAGGGCGAGACCGCGCGATTCGCCGGCCGGTTTTCCGATCCGCCCGAGCAGGGCCGCGGCATCGAGGTCCGGTTCTCGGATGCGGGCAAGCCGGAGTCGGGCAGGCCGGAGACGGCCAGACCCGAGACGGCGAAAGCGGAGTAGGTCGCGGGCGACCGCGCCGCCGTCGATTTTCCGCCGGCGGGCCGTGGCCGGACGGCGCCGGAATAGGGTATGGAGGCGCATGACCACGCCCTCCCGACGCGTCCGCGTCCTCTTCGACGAAGCCACCATCGCCACGCGCAACGAGGCGTTGGCCCGCGAGATCAAGGCGGCCGCCCCGCAGAACCTGCTCGTGGTGGCGGTGCTGAAGGGCAGCTTCATGTTCGCCGCCGACCTGCTGCGGGCCCTGCACCGGGTCGGGCTGTCGCCGCAGGTCGAGTTCGTGCACCTGTCGAGCTACCGCACCGGCACGATCTCCTCCGGCCAGGTCGAGATCCTGCGCGACGTCCAGAGCGAGGTGCGCGGCCGCGACGTGCTGCTCGTCGACGACATCCTCGAATCCGGCCGCACGGTGGTCTTCGCCAAGGACCTGCTGATGGCCCGCGGCGCCTCGCGCGTCCTCACCGCGGTGCTGCTCGAGAAGCCGGGCAAGCGCGCGGTGCAGATCGACGCCGACTTCGTCGGCTTCACCTGCCCCGACGCCTTCGTCGTCGGCTACGGCATGGATGCGGCCCACGCCTTCCGCCAGCTCCCCTTCGTCGGCGTCGTCGACTACGACAGCCAAGATCCGGACCTGTTCGGCGGGGCCTGAACCGCGTTTCGGGACGCGGCATTTTCGCAACCCTCCGGCACTTCCAGGCTTTTCGTCCTCAAATGTCTTGACAGGACGGCCGATGTTTAGACGATCTCTAGACGTGTCCGGGCCGGACGGCCTTCCCTCGGTGGATCGAATACAGGCGACATGGCGCGCATCCTTCTGGTGGATGACGAAGAGACGGTCCGCGGCTTCCTCAAGCGAGGCCTCGAGATCGACGGCCATGCCGTGGTCACGGCGATCGACGGCAGCGACGGCCTCGACCGGCTGAACGAATCCGACGGCGCCTTCGACCTGATGCTCACCGACATCCGCATGCCGCTGATGGACGGCATCGCGCTGGCGCTCGCGGCCAAGCGCGACTTCCCCGACCTGACCATCCTGCTGATGACCGGCTTCGCCGACCAGCGCGAGCGCGCGCGCGGCCTCGACGCCATCGTCACCGACGTGCTGACGAAGCCGTTCTCGCTGGCGGACCTGCGCGCCACGGTGAGCCGGGCGCTCGCGGCCTGAGACGACGTTCGGTCGATCCACGAGCGATCGCACGCCTCTTCCCTCCCCCTTAAGCGGGGGAGGGTGGGCCTCGCGTCAGCGAGGGTCGGGAGAGGGGAGCGCCGTATCCGGAAATGCCGCTCCCCTCTCCCGACCCGCTGCGCGGGCCACCCTCCCCCGCTTAAGGGGGGAGGGGGCAGCCCCTCCTCACACCACCAGGTTCACGATCCGCCCGGGCACGACGATGACCTTGCGGGGCGTCCGGCCTTCGAGGGCGCGCCGGACCGCCTCGTCGGCGAGCACCAGGGCCTCGACGGCCGCCGCGTCGGCGTCGCGCGGGACGGTGACGTCGGCGCGCTTCTTGCCGTTGACCTGCACCGGGAGCGCGACCGTATCCTCGACCAGCAAAGCGGGGTCGAAGCCGGGCCACGGCGCCTGCGCGACCAGCCCGTCGCGGCCGAGCACCGCCCAGCAGCTCTCGGCCAGGTGCGGCATCATCGGCGCGATCAGCTGGACCAGGATGCCGGCGGCCTCGCGGCCGGCCGCCGCCGAGGCGCCGCCGCGGAACGCGTCCTCAAGGGCGTTGGCGAGGGTGTAGACGTGGGCGACGCAGCGGTTGAAGCGCAGGCGCTCGACATCCTCGCCGAAGGCGGCGAGCGCCTTGTGCGCGGCCTTGCGCAAGGCCGCGTCGCCGCCGCCCGATCCGGTGGCCGAGACGGCGGCGTTCACCAGCCGCCACACCCGCTGCACGAAGCGGGCGGCGCCCTGCACGCCCTCCTCCGTCCAGATCACGTCGCGCTCCGGCGGCGAATCCGAGAGCATGAACCAGCGCGCGGTGTCGGCGCCGAAGGAGGCGATGATGTCGTCGGGGTCGACGACGTTCTTCTTCGACTTCGACATCTTCTCGATCGGGCCGATCGCGATGGGCGCCGAGGTTTTCACGTGGAACCCGCGGCGCTCGCCGTCTTCGGTCGAGAACCGCACCTCCGCCGGCGGCACCCAGGCGCCGGCCGCGTCCTTGTAGGTCTCGTGGACGACCATGCCCTGGGTGAACAGGCCGGCGAACGGCTCCGAGACGCCGGACCAGCCGGTCGCCTGCATCGCCCGCATGAAGAAGCGCGCGTAGAGCAGGTGCAGGATCGCGTGCTCGATGCCGCCGATATACTGGTCGACGGCGAGCCAGCGATTCACCGCCGCCGGGTCGGTCGGCCGGTCCGCGAGCCACGGCGCGGTGAACCGGGCGTAGTACCAGGACGAGTCGACGAAGGTGTCCATCGTGTCGGTCTCGCGCCGCGCCGCCGCGCCGCAGGACGGGCACGGCACGGTGCGCCAGGCGTGGTCGCGCTCCAGCGGGTTGCCGGGCTGGTCGAACGAGACCTCCTCGGGCAGCCTCACCGGCAGGTCGGCGACCGGCACCGGCACGGGGCCGCAGGCCTCGCAGTGGATGATCGGGATCGGGCAGCCCCAGTAGCGCTGGCGCGACACGCCCCAGTCGCGCAGGCGGAACTGCACCTTGCGGGCCGCGACCGGCCGGCCGGAGAGGACCTCCGCCTCCAGGCGGTTCGCCACCACCTCGAAGGCCTCGCCCGTCGTCATGCCGTCGAGATAGCGCGAGTTGATCATCCGCCCGTCGCCGTCGAAGGCGGTGTCGGTGATGACGAAGCTGTCCTGATCCTGGTCCTCGGGGCAGACCACGGGAGTGTTGCCGAGGCCGTACTTGTTGGCGAAGTCGAGATCGCGCTGGTCGTGCGCCGGGCAGCCGAAGACGGCGCCGGTGCCGTACTCCATCAGCACGAAGTTCGCGACGTAGACCGGCAGCGTCCAGGACGGGTCGAGCGGATGGCGCACGGTGAGCCCGGTGTCGAAGCCGAGCTTCTCCGCCGTGTCGATCGCCGCCTGCGCCGTGCCCATGCGCCGGCATTCGTCGACGAAGGCCTGCAGCGCCGGGTTCGCGCCGGACAGGGCCGCCGCCACGGGATGGTCGGCGGCGATCGCCAGGAAGCGCGCGCCGAACAGGGTGTCGGGCCGGGTGGTGTAGACCTCGATCGCCTCGCCGACCCCCTCGACCGCCGTCGCGAGGGCGAACCGGACCTGCAGCCCCTGCGAGCGCCCGATCCAGTTCCGCTGCATCAGCCGGACCTTCTCCGGCCAGCGCTCGAGACCGTCGAGCGCGTCGTAGAGATCCTGCGCGAAGTCGGTGATCTTGAAGAACCACTGCGTCAGCTCGCGCTGCTCGACCGGCGCGCCCGAGCGCCAGCCGCGCCCGTCGATCACCTGCTCGTTGGCGAGCACGGTGTGGTCGACCGGGTCCCAGTTCACCTTGGCGGTGCGGCGCGTGACCAGCCCCTTGCCGAGGAAGTCGAGGAACATGCGCTGCTGGTGCTTGTAGTAGTCCGGATCGCAGGTCGCGATCTCGCGGCTCCAATCGAGCGACAGGCCCATGGATTGCAGCTGCCCGCGCATCGTCGCGATGTTGGCGTAGGTCCAGTCCCGCGGGTTGGTCTTCCGCTCGATCGCGGCGTTCTCGGCCGGCAGCCCGAAGGCGTCCCAGCCCATCGGGTGCAGCACCGCGAACCCCTTTGCCCGCTTGTAGCGCGCCACCACGTCGCCCATCGCGTAGTTCCGCACGTGGCCCATGTGGATGCGCCCCGACGGATAGGGGAACATCTCCAGCACGTAGTATTTCGGGCGGGCGTCGGCGTTGTCGGTCTCGAACAGCCGCGCCTGCGCCCAGGCCTCCTGCCAGCGCGGCTCGGAATCCTTGGCGTTGTAGCGCTCGAGGGTCTGGTGGCTGGGAGGATGGGTCATGGCGTCGTCGAAAACCGGGATCGGGCGGGGCGGACCGGGGAAGCGGCGGCGTTAGCACATTCGCGGCGGGCTCGGCCAACGGATCTGCCGGCGTGGCAATCGAGGCCGATCCATCGGCGCGTGATCCCTGTGGCGGATGCAAGCACAGATGGCTTTGCGCCGGGCGCGCGATCCCGGCATTGAGGTGCAGAATCGCCCTCACCCGCGCGGCGGCGTTGGACAGCGCCGCGGGCCCGCCCACCTTTCCCCGGCGATGGCCGGACGACCCGCCCAAAGGACTTCAATGACCGACACGCCGATCGATACGCCCCCGACCTCGGAGCCGCCGATCTCCGGCAAGCCGCCCGTCGGCGAGGCCGACGTCGCCGCGGGCCTCGCCGAGGTGCTGGCCGGGATCGCCCGGGCGAGCGAGGATTGCGCGCGGGATCCCGCCGGCATCCGCCTCATCGCCGTCTCGAAGACCGTGCCGGCCGAGGGCATCCTGCCGGCCCTCGAAGCCGGCCAGCGCCTGTTCGGCGAGAACTACGTGCAGGAATCGCGCGCCAAGTGGCCCGCGCTCAAGGACCGCTACCCGGACGTGGAGCTCCACCTCGTCGGGCCGCTGCAATCGAACAAGGCGCGCGAGGCGGTCGAGCTGTTCGACGTGATCCATTCGCTGGACCGGCTGTCCCTGGCCGCGGCGCTGGCCAAGGAGATCGCCCGCACGGGGCGCACGCCGAAGCTGCTGATCCAGGTCAACACCGGGGACGAGCCGCAGAAGGGCGGCGTCTCGCCCGACGCCCTCGACGTCCTGCTCGCCGAATGCGTCGGCACCCACGGGCTGGCGATCCAGGGGCTGATGTGCGTGCCGCCGGTGGAGGACCCGCCCTCGGCCCACTTCGCCCTGCTCGCCGCGCTCGCCCGGCGGCACAACTTGCCGATCCTCTCGATGGGCATGAGCGCCGATTACCCGGCCGCGATCCAGATGGGCGCGACCCATGTCCGGGTCGGCACGTCGATCTTCGGGGCGCGGACGCGGAAGGCCTGATCCGCGCCGGGCCGTGTCGTGGCCGGTAACGACGACGGAAGGTTGCCCGGGCGAGCCGGCGGACCCTGCGGTCGCAGGGCGAAATCCGCCGCCGTCACGGACCGCCCGGAGGCTCGCCCGGCGCGGCAAGGCCCGTGCGAAGCAGGACGATGCCGGTGATGATCGCAAGGAAGGACGTGGTGGGGGAAGTAGGACTCGAACCTACGAAGCTTACGCAGCGGATTTACAGTCCGCCCCCTTTGCCGCTCGGGACATTCCCCCAAAGGACAGCCCATCGGGCCGCGCGGGCCCTTATGGTGAGGGGGGGGCGGCGTGTCAACCGTGCCGCGCGGCCGGCGGCTCAGTGCCCGGCGGTGCTCGAGAAGCAGTTGATCACCACCACGCCGGCGACGATCAGGCCGAGGCCGATCAGGGCCGGGGCGTCGAGGCCCTGGCGGAACACCAGCCAGCCGACGAGCGAGATCAGGACGATGCCGACGCCCGACCAGACCGCGTAGGCGACCCCCATTGGGATCGTCCGCAGGGTGAGCGCGAGGAAGAAGAACGCGACGCCGTAGCCCGCGACCGTGATCAGCAGCGGCACCGGCCGCGAGAACCCGGCGGAGGCCTTCAGCGCGCTGGTGCCGATCACCTCGGCGACGATCGCGATCGCCAGATAGATCCAGTTCACGGCCGCTGCACTCCCGGTTCGTCGGATCGGCGGCCCATTCAGGCGTCGTCGGCCCCGAGGACGAGGCGGAGCGACCGGGCGAGCTCGTCGCGGCGATAGGGCTTGTTGAGCACCGGGAGCTCGCCGCGGCCGATGACCTGGCCCTCGTCGAGGTCGGCGACGTAGCCCGAGGTGAGCAGGACCTTGAGGCCGGGCCGCAGGCGCTGCGCCTCGGCGGCGAGCTGCGAGCCGTTCATGCCGCCGGGCATCATCACGTCCGAGAACAGGATGTCGATGCGCTGGACGTCCTTGAGATGGGCCAGCGCCTCGGCCGCGTTGCGCGCGACGACGACCTTGTAGCGCAGCTCCTCCAGGCTCTCGACGGCCATGGTGAGGACCTGCTCGTCGTCCTCGACGAGCAGCACGGTCTCGCCCTCGCCGGCGCGGCGCAGCGGCAGCACGCCGCGCTCGCCCATGCCCGTCTCCTCGCCGGCGGGGTCGGCCGAGCGCGGGAAGCGCAGGCGGAAGGTGGTGCCGCGCCCGACCTCGGACTCGATCGCGACGAAGCCCTTGGCGCTGCGGGTGAAGCCGTAGACCTGGCTCAGGCCGAGGCCGGTGCCCTTGCCGACCTCCTTGGTGGTGAAGAACGGCTCGAACACCCGCGCCATCAGGTCCGGCGCGATGCCGCTGCCGGTGTCGGACACCGCGATCTCGACATAGGCGCCCGGCGGCACCCCCTTGTCGGCGACGGCCGCGGTGTCGAGCCGGACGTTGCGGCTGCGGACCTCGATCCGGGCGCTGCCGGTTCCCGCCTCCATCGCGTCGCGGGCGTTGACGACGAGGTTGAGGATCGCCGCCTCGAACTGGGCGGGGTCGACGCGGATCGGGTCGAGGGCGGGGTCGAGGTCGAAGGCGAGCTCGATCGCGGCGCCGGCGGCGCGCTCGGCCAGCGGCCGGAAGTCGATGAGCAGGCGGTTCGGGTTCAGCGTCTGCGGCCGCAGCATCTGCCGGCGCGAGAAGGCGAGGAGCTGCTGCGTCAGCTGCTCGCCGCGCCGGGCCGCCGTCATCGCGGCGTCGGCGAGGCGCTTGACCCGCTCGACGTTGTCGGGCTTGCGCAGGACCATGTCGAGGCCGCCGACGATGACCGTCAAGAGGTTGTTAAAGTCGTGCGCGACGCCGCCGGTGAGCTGGCCAATCGCCTCCATCTTCTGCGCCTGGCGCAGCGCCTCCTCGGTGTTGCGCTGGTCGGAGCGGTCGAGGACGATGCCGGCCATGCGGACCGGCGTGCCGTCGGCGCGGTATTCCGCCCGGCCCTTGGCCGCGATCCAGCGCACGGCCCCGTCGGGGCGCACGATCCGGTATTCGATGTCGAGCGTCCCCGCCCGCGCCGCCTGCGCGAAGGCCGCCGTCACCGCCTCCCGATCCTCCGGGTGGACGTGGGCGAGGAAGGTCTGCCGGCCCCAATGCGGCAGCGGCGCGTCGTAGCCGAAGATCGCGTCGTGGCGGGCCGACCGGCGGGCGGTGTCGGTGAGGAGGTCGAGGTCCCAGGTTCCCATGCCGGCGGAATCGAGGGCGAAGGCCAGGGTCTCGCGGGCGGCCTCGACCTCGCGGGTGCGCTCGGCGACCCGCCGCTCCAGGGTCTCGTTGGCGACGCGCAGGCGCTCCTGGTCCTGTTCGCGCTCGCGGATGTGCCCGCGGGCCTGGTACTGGCGCCGCCGCACCCGCAGCGCCGAGGCGACGGCGCTGATCAGGGTCTCGGCGTTGATCGGGCGCTCCAGCAGCACGACGTTGCCGAGGCGCTCCACCATGGCCGCGCCCCGCGCCGGGCGGCGCCCCGCCTGACGCGTCGCCAGCATGATGAACGGGAAGTCCGACCAGGGCGGCTGGCGCTCGATCCAGGCCGCGAGGGAGTCCGGGTCGACCTCGGCCAGCGCCTCCTCGGTGACGATCGCCGAGCCGGCCGAGGCCTCGAGGCCGGCGAGCCACGCGGCCCCGTCGGCGCAGACCGTGGCGGCGGTGCCGGACTTGGCCAGCAGCTGCTCCATCACCACCGCGTCGCGTCCGCGCGGCGCCAGGATAAGGACGCGGGTCTCGTCGGGGCCGGGCCGGCTCATTCCGCCGTGTCGCTGCGCAGCATCGCGACCTTGCCGCCGTAGGCGGGCAGGCCCGAGAGCACGCCCTCGAAGTCGGTCAGCGTCTCCCCGACCTGGATCCCGTTGCGGGAGAGCCTCAGCTCGCGGATCGTGCGCTCGTGCGCGTTGACCCGGCTCTTGACCGCCGAGAGCGCGGTGCGGACCTCGCCCTTGGCCTCGAAGTAGCGGAACAGGAGGATGCCGTCGCTGAGATAGCTCAGGTCGATGTCGGAGCGGACCTCGCCGATGACGCCGTGCTGCCCGAGCACCAGCAGAGTCGTGACGCCCTTCTGGTTCAGGTAGGTCAGCAGCTCGTGCATCTGCAGGATCAGGAACTGCTCGCCCGGCATCGCGTGGATGTAGGCGTTGAGGCTGTCGACGACGACGCAGGACGCGCCGTCCCGCTCCACCGCCTCGCGGACGCGGCAGGCGAACTCGCCCGGCGCCAGTTCGGCCGGATCGATCTGCGCGATGCTGAGGTCGCCGTCGGCGATGTGCGGCTGCAGGTCCATCCCGAGGATGGCCGCGCGCGCCAGCAGGGTCGCCCGGCCCTCGTCGAACAGGAAGTAGGTGGCCTTCTCGCCCCGCTCCAGGGCCGCCAGCATGCAGCGCACCGCGGTCGTGGTCTTGCCGGCCCCGGACGGCCCGAGCAGCAGCGTGTTGGTGCCGCGCACCAGCCCGCCGCCGAGCAGGAGGTCGAGGCCCGGCGCGCCGGTCGTGACGGTCACCGGCGCGAAGTCGGCGTGGTGCTCGGCGGCGATCAGGCTCGGGAACACCTCGATCCCGCCGGTCTCGAGGACGAAGTCGTGGTACCCGCCCCGCGCCTTCACGCCGCGCATCTTTAGGACGCGGAGGCGGCGCCGTCCCGCGCCGAACTCGCGCGGGGTGTGCTCCAGGAGCAGGACGCCGTGCGCGATGCTGTGGAGCTGCACGTCGGTGGTGCCGTCGTCGAGCAGGAACACCGTGCAGCCCCGCGCCGCGAAGAGCTGCTTCAGCGCCAGGATCTGGCGGCGGTAGCGCAGCGGGTTCTGGGCGAGCAGCCGCAATTCGGACAGGCTGTCGAACACCACGCGGTTCGGCTGCAGCGCGTCCACCCGCTCGATGACCTCGCGGACGGTCTCGCCGAGCTCCACCTCGGAGGGGTGCAGGATCGACTGCTCGCTCTCGGGGTCGAGGCCGAGCTCGTTGACGAGCTCGTAGAGCTCGACGCCGTCGAGCGACCAGCCATGCGACGCCGCCGAGGCCCGCAGCTCCTCGGCGCTCTCCGACAGGGTGACGTAGAGGCTCTTCTCGCCGTGCGCGACGCCGTCGAGCAGGAACTGCAGGGCGAGCGTGGTCTTGCCGGCGCCGGGCGTGCCCTCGAGCAGGTAGAGCCGCCCCTTGGTCAGGCCGCCGGACAGGACGTCGTCGAGCCCGGCGATCCCGGTCGACAGGGTGTCCCGGACGTAGGGTGCGACGCGCGGTGTCTGATCAGTCGTCATCGTCATCACGCAGGGTGGATCGGGCGCTCGGCCGGCGGCACGTTGTCCGCCGGCCCCTGATGGAATGCTTTGCCTCAGGAACGGCCCTGCCTCAACGCGGCAGCCGTCGATAGGTCCCGAGACCCGCGGATGGCGGGCTGCGCGGCGGTCGCCCGGACCGGCTCCGGATCACGCCCGGCGGTGAGACTGCGCCTATGTCGCAGCACCATCGGGCGGCGCCGGACGTTGCCCGTGACCGGATTCCGACGATCTCCCGCAAGGCCCCCATGCTTCGACTGCTCATCGCGGACGGCAACACGCGCGACGACCGCGCCCAGCACGTCGCGGTCACCGGCCGCACCTCGGCCGAATCCTACGCCGACGTCGTCCACGCCTATCGCCCGGAGGCGCAATGCCGGCTGCTCAGCCCGGCCGATGCCGACGCCGCCCTGCCCGACGGCGTGGCGCTTACCGCCTACGACGGCGTGATCTTCACCGGCTCGCCCCTGAAGGTCGGCGAGCGCAGCCCGGCGGTGACGCGCCAGTGCGACCTGATGCGCGTGGCTCTGGAGGCCGGGCTGCCGGTGTTCGGCTCGTGCTGGGGGACGCAACTGGCCGCGGTCGTCGCCGGCGGCGACGTCGGCCCCAATCCGCGCGGGCCGGAATACGGCTTCGCCCGCCGCATCACGGCGACGGCGGAAGGCCGCGGCCACCCGCTGCTGTCGGGCCGGGGCGCGGCCTGGGACGCGCCGGCGATCCATTCGGACGCGGTGATCGCGCCGCCGCCCGGCGCGCGGGTGCTGGCCGGGAACGCGCTGCTCGAGGTGCAGGCGATCGAGATCCCGCACGGCGGCGGCCTGTTCTGGGGCACGCAGTACCACCCCGAGCTCGACTTCGACGAGCTCGCGGCGATGCTGCGGGTCAGCGCCGCGGACGTGGTCGAGGCCGGCCTCGCGCCCGATGCCGCCGCGGTCTCGGCCTATGCCGCGGAGATCGCCGCGCTCCACGCGGGCGGCGCGGCGGCCGGCCCGCTCGCCTGGCGGCACGGGCTCGGCGCCGACGTCCTGGAGCCGGACCAGAGACGCCGCGAGATCGGCAATTTCCTCGACCGGCTGGTCGAGACGGGTGCCGGCGCGCCTTAGGCCGCCTCGGCCATGGCGCCCGCGTCCGGCGACACCTCGTCGGTGTGCACGTCGAACTGCATCAGGTAGGCGGTGCCGAAGCTGGTGGTGAGCGCGCAATCCGTCGCGTCGCGCCCGCGCGCCATAACGATGCGGGCGATGCGCGGCGTGTTGTGCCGGGCGTCGAACGTGTACCAGCGATCGCCGAGATAGACCTCGAACCAGGCCGAGAAATCCATCGGCGCCGGGTCCTTCGGCACGCCGATGTCGCCGAGATAGCCGGTGGCGTAGCGGGCCGGGATGTTCATGCAGCGGCACAGCGCGATCGCCAGGTGGGCGAAGTCGCGGCAGACGCCGACGCGCTGGACGTAGCCGTCATGGGCGGTGCGGGTGTTGTCGGCCAGCTGGTAGTCGAACCGCAGGTGGTTGTGGACGAAGTCGACGATCGCCTGCACGCGGGCCCAGCCCTCCGGCGTCGCGCCGAACAGCGACCAGGCGGTGGCTGAGAGCTTGTCGGTGTCGCAGTAGCGCGAGCCGAGGAGGAACGGCAGCACGTCGTCGGGCAGGTCCTGCACCGGGTGCTGGCGGGCCTGCGGCGCGAACGCGTCGGGCTCGCCGGAATCGCCGACGGTGAAGTCGGCCGACATGGTGATCCGGCCACCCGGCGCGACGATGCGGGTGCAGACGTTGCCGAAGGCGTCGACGTGCTGCGTCGCCGGCACCGGCGGATCGAAGGCGATGACCTCGGGCGTGACGAGGTCGGCCCGGCGCTCCGGCCGCACGTTCAGCAGCAGGTTCATCGGGGTCTGGCCGAAGGTGTTGAAGGCGATGGTGAAACCGGTCTGGACGAGCATCGTAGATCCGTGGAAGCCGCGCGTGGTGTCGCAGGTAGGGTCGCAGGTAGCCGTTGAACACCGAGCCGATACGCGAGGTTCCGCAGATCAGGCGTGCTTCCGGCGCAGGTTCTGCCCAGATTAAAGGCAGTCTTCATCGCACGAGCCGCCGACGTTGCTGCCGGTCGACAGACCTCGTCATCCGCAGACGAAGGTGTCGGCCCGGGCTCGAGCCTCGGCACGGGTTCGATCCGGCCGGCCCGCGCGCCGAAGCTCCGGACGCCCGGGACGCGCGGTCGGCCCGATTTCCGTGCCGGCCCGCCGACTGGCTCTGATGATGCATCCGGGGCGGGGCATCGACCCATCGGCCCCTCGGGATGTCATGACCGTTCCTCCGCATTCCCCCAGGCCCGTCGGGGCGATCCTTCGCGGCGCCGGGGCCGACGCCCGCCCCGCGCCGGGCTGCGGGTCCCGCGCATGAGCGAGGCGATCGCCTGGGCGGAGCGCCGCCGCATCGCCGAGCAGGCGCGCGGCGAGCGGGCGTGGTCGCTGTGGGGGCCGTATCTCAGCGAGCGGCAATGGGGCACCGTGCGCGAGGATTACAGCCGCGACGGCAACGCGTGGCGCTCGCTCACCCACGAGGAGGCCCGCTCGCGCGCCTACCGCTGGGGCGAGGACGGGCTCGCGGGGATCTGCGACGAGCGCGGGCAGCTCTGCCTCGGGCTCGCCCTGTGGAACGGGCGCGACCGCATCCTGAAGGAACGCCTGTTCGGCCTCACCAACGAGGAGGGCAACCACGGCGAGGACGTCAAGGAGATCTACCACTACCTCGACGCGGTCCCGAGCCACGCCTACCTGAAGTTCCTCTACCGCTATCCGCAGGGGGCCTACCCCTACGAGGACCTCGTGCGCGAGGGGCTGCAGCGCAGCCGCGAGGTGCCGGAATACGAGATCGAGGAGACCGGCCTGTTCGAGGGGTCGCGCTTCTTCGACGTGACGGTGGAATACGCCAAGTCGGACGTCGACGACGTCCACGCCACGATCACCGCGACGAACCGCGGCGCGGACGCCGCCGACCTCCACCTCGTGCCGCAGCTCTGGTTCCGCAACACCTGGTCGTGGCGGAACGACGGTGCGCTGCCGCGGCCCCGGATCGCGCGTCATCCGGAGGGCGGCATCGCCTGCGAGCACCCGCGGCTCGGGCGCTACCGGCTGGCCTTCGAGGGCGAGCCCGAGGTGCTGTTCTGCGAGAACGACACCAACCTGCGCCGGCACGCCGGCCAGCCGGAGGCCGAGGGCCCGTTCAAGGACGGGCTCCACGCCGCGATCGTCGAGGGCGACGCCGCGGCGGTCCGCCGCGACGCCGGAACCAAGCTCGGCCTGCACTACGCGCTTCGCCTCGCGCCCGGCGAGACCCGGCGGGTGCGCCTGCGGCTCTCCGCCGGGACGCGGACGCGCCCGATCGACGCCGACGACGCCGTGCGCGACCGCCGCATCGCCGAGGCGGACGCGTTCTACGACGACCTGCAGGACGGAATCGCGGATGCGGACGCGCGCGCGATCTTCCGGCAGGCCTCCGCCGGGTTGATCTGGTCGAAGCAGCTCTACGCCTACGACGTGCGGCGCTGGCTGCAGGGCGACCCGCTCCAGCCGGTGCCGCCGCGGGAGCGCGACGGCGGCCGCAACACGCAGTGGCGCCACTTCGCCGCCTCCGACGTGCTCTCGATGCCCGACAAGTGGGAATATCCGTGGTTCGCCGCCTGGGACCTCGCCTTCCACTGCCTGCCGCTGGCGCTGCTCGACCCGGACTTCGCCAAGAAGCAGCTCCTGCTGCTGACCCGCGAATGGTACATGCACCCCAACGGCCAGCTCCCGGCCTACGAGTGGGAGTTCTCCGACACCAACCCGCCGGTCCACGCCTGGGCGACCTACCGGGTGTTCGAGATCGACCGCGACCGGCGCGGCGGCCGCGGCGACCTCGCCTTCCTCGAAGGCGTCTTCCACAAGCTGCTGATCAACTTCACCTGGTGGGTGAACCGCAAGGATGCCGGCGGCCGCAACGTCTTCCAGGGCGGCTTCCTCGGGCTCGACAACGTCGGCGTGTTCGACCGCTCGCGCCCGCCGCCGGGCTTCGGCATGGTGCACCAGGCCGACGGCACCGCCTGGATGGCGATGTACGCGCTCAACATGATGCGCATCGCCCTCGAGCTCGCGCTCCACAACGACGTCTACGAGAGCACCGCCTCGAAGTTCTTCGAGCACTTCCTCCTCATCGCCGAGGCGATGACCGACATGGGCGGCGAGGGCTTCGGCCTCTGGGACGAGGAGGACGCGTTCTACTACGACGAGGTCGACATGCCCGGCGGCGGGATGCTGCCGCTGCGCGTGCGCTCGATGGTCGGGCTCGTGCCGCTGTTCGCGGTGGAGGTGATCGAGCCCTTCGTGCTCCAGCGCCTGCCGGACTTCGCCCGGCGCCTCAACTGGCTCCTGGAGAACCGCCCGCACCTCGCCTGCCTGGTCTCGCGCTGGGACGAGGGCGGCGTCGGCGACCGAAAGCTGCTGTCGCTGCTGCGCGGCCACCGGATGAAGGCGCTGCTGCGGCGCATGCTCGACGAGGCCGAGTTCCTCTCGCCCTTCGGCGTGCGCTCGCTCTCCAAGGCGCACCGCGACCAGCCCTACGTGCTCAACGAGTTCGGCGCCTCCTTCACGGTGCGCTACGACCCGGCCGATTCGACCTCGAACATGTTCGGCGGCAACTCGAACTGGCGCGGGCCGGTGTGGATGCCGACGAACTACCTGATCATCGAGGCGCTGCGCCGCTTCCACTCCTATTACGGCACTGACTTCCTGGTGGAGTTCCCGACCGGCTCGGGCGCGATGTGCACGCTGGCCGCCATCGCCGACGCCCTGCAGGAGCGCCTGATCGGCCTGTTCGCCAAGGACGCGGAGGGCCGCCGCCCGGTCCACGGCGCGCGCGCGCCGATCCCGTCGGCCGAAGGCGCCGAGGAGGCGCTGCTGTTTCACGAGTTCTTCGACGGCGACACCGGCCGCGGTCTCGGCGCCTCGCACCAGACCGGCTGGACCGCGCTGATCGTCAACCTGCTGCACCACCAGGCGCAGCGCGGGGGTGCCTAGGGCATCGTCCAGCGGGGCGGGTCCCGGCGGGGCTTTCGCACGGTGCGCTCCGCCCGGGATCCCTGCGTGGACGCCCGCGATTGGCGGACGCGGCCGCGGGATGTCATCATGGGCGACGCGATCGGGACAGGTTCGCAGGCACGGGCTTCACGTTGACGGGATGACGGGTCAGGCTTCGAACCACCGCGCCGCGTGGCTTCCGCAGAACGGATTCGCCGCCCGCATCGCTTCCGCGCGCCAGCTTCAGAGCTTCAACGACCTGAGCAGCTTCGCGATCAACTTCGACGTGCTCCGCTCGGTCAAGCCCGACATCCAGATGATCGGCAGCAAGGGCAGCACCCTGTGCTTGTGGGAAACCCGCTCGTCCAGCGGCTTCATCAGCAAGCCCAGGGTCGATTCCGACATGATGACGGTCCGGTTCATCGCGAACGGGCACATCACCTACCGCAATCATGCGGGCAGGACGCGCGGCACGCCGAAACATGCGACCCTCGTCGGCTTCGAGGAGGTCGGCGAGATCCAGGCCTCGCAGGCCTTCAACGCGATCAACGGCACGATCACGTTCGAAGCGCTCGCGGCCGCCAACGCCGCGCTGACGGGCGGACAGCACGGCGTGCCGTCCTTCGAGCCGATCGCCGATGTCTCGACGCCGGGCATGATCGCCCTGTTCCACATGATGCGGCAGGTGCAGCGCCGCGGGCAGGCGTCGGATCGCGGCGGCGACATCGCGTTTCCGCTGATCCAGGAGATCCTCAGCTATCAGCTGCTGTCCGTCTGGCCGAAGCGCGCGCGCGTAGCACCGGCCCCGGCGACGGACCTTCCGCGTCGCGCTTCGGCATCGCTCTCGAGTTCATCGAGGCGAACCTCTCGCGGCCCATGACCCTGTCGCTCATCGCGACGGCGGCCGGGCTCAGCGTCCGCTCCCTCCAGAGCCAGTTCCGTCAACGGATGGGGCAGACGGCGATCGCGTTCATCACCGAGCGGCGGCTCGCGCGCACCCACGAGGACCTGACCTCCGCCTTCGATCCCGAGATCACGATCGCGGAGATCGCCCGGCGGTGGGGCTTCGTGCACATGAGCGACTTCGGGCAACGCTACAGGCGTGCCTATGGGCGCACGCCCTCCGAGGCACGGCGCGATGCCGGCCCGCGGGACTGACCCCGCGCCCGCCTCACGGCGCCCACTGCCAGAACACCGAGCTTTTGAACGAGAATACGGTCTCGCCGCGCTGGTTGACGCCGACGTTGTCGGCGAAGGCGAGGCCCCAGCCGGGGCGGGAGGCGGAGGCGCGCTTGTCGGTGAGCGTCGTGGCGTAGCGCACGGTGTCGCCGGCATAGACGGGCTTCAGCCAGCGCATGTCGCGAAAACCCGGCGACGGGCCGGTGGTCGGCGCCTGCCCGCGGGCGGCGGTGTGGGCGTGGTCGCGGGCGCGGGTCGCGAGCAGCCGCTTCATGTAGGCCGCGGCCGTGTGCCAGCCCGAGGCGCACAGCCCGCCGAAATGCGTCGCCTTGGCGGCCTCGGGATCGGTGTGGAACACCTGCGGGTCGTAGGCGCGGCCGAAGGCCAGGATCGCCTCGGCCAGGAAGGCGTAGGCGCCGAGATCGCGGGTCGCGCCGATCGCCGCGTCCTTCAGGAACGACAGGATCTCGGCGTCGTCCGGCTCGACCACCGCGGGCGGGACGCCGGTCTCGACGATCCGCGGCGGCGCCGGCTCGGCCCCGCGCCGGGCGAGCATCACGGTGAAGGCCTGGGTCATCACCGCCTCGCCGCGGCCGTTCTCCAGGGTGAGCAGGCAGGCGGCGAAGCCCCGGTCGGGCTTCGAGGCCGAGGCGCGGGTCTCGTCGACGCGCAGGGTGGCGGAGAGCGTATCGCCCGGCAGCACCGGCTTCAGCCAGCGCAGCTCGGCGATGCCGGGCGATCCGAGCGAGGAGTGCCCGCCCATCGGCCCGGCCTGCAGCAGCCGCATGCCGAGGGAGGCCGTGTGCCAGCCCGACGCGATCAGCCGCCCGGCGAAGGTCGTCTCCGCGAGCCGCTCGTCGAGATGGAACGGCTGCGCGTCGAACGCGCGGGCGAAGGCGACGATGTCGTCGCGGCTCACCGTCAGCGGCGCGCCGGTGCGGACCTGGCCGGCGGCGAAATCCTCGAAGTGGAGGCCGGACGTGTCGGGGCCGGGCATGGGCGAGCGCCTCAGTTGGCGAAGCGGAAATGCAGCACGTCGCCGTCCTGCACGAGGTACTCCTTGCCCTCGAGGCGGAGCTTGCCGGCGTCCCGCGCGCCGGACTCGCCCTTCAGCGCGGTGTAGTCGGAGAACGCGATGGTCTCGGCGCGGATGAAGCCCTTCTCGAAGTCGGTGTGGATCACGCCGGCCGCCGCGGGCGCGCGGGTGCCCTTGGTGATCGTCCAGGCGCGAGCCTCCTTCGGGCCGACGGTGAAGTAGGTGATCAGCCCGAGCAGGTCGTAGCCGGCGCGGATCACCCGGTTCAGGCCGGGCTCGGCCAGCCCCACCGCCTCGAGGTAGTCGCCCTGGTCGGCGGCCGGCATCACCGCGATCTCGCTCTCGATCTTGGCCGAGACCACCACCGCCTGGGCGCCCTCCGCCGCCGCGCGCTCCTGCACCGCCTTTGAGTAGGCGTTGCCCTTGTCGGCGTCGCCCTCGTCGACGTTGCAGACGTAGAGCACGGGCTTGGCCGTCATCAGGCCGAGCTGCTGGAACAGGCGCTCCTCCTCGGGCTTGCGCGCGACCATGCGGGCGGGCTTGCCCTCGCGCAGGTACGGCAGGGCGCGGTTGACGAGGTCCAGGAATTCCTTGGCCTCCTTGTCGGCGCCGCGGGCCCGCTTCTCCAGGGCGAAGACGCGCTTCTCCAGGCTGTCGAGGTCGGCCAGCATCAGCTCGGTCTCGATCGTCTCGATGTCGGCGCCCGGGTCGACCTTGCCCTCGACATGGGTGACGTCGCCGTCGTCGAAGCAGCGCACCACGTGGGCGATCGCGTCGCATTCGCGGATGTTGGCGAGGAACTGGTTGCCGAGCCCTTCGCCCTTCGAGGCGCCGCGCACGAGGCCGGCGATGTCGACGAAGGTCAGCCGCGTCGGGATGATCTCCTTCGAGGCGGCGATCTTCGCCAGGTCGTCGAGCCGCGGGTCGGGCACCGCCACGTCGCCGACGTTGGGCTCGATGGTGCAGAACGGATAGTTGGCGGCCTGCGCCGCCGCCGTCTGCGTCAGCGCGTTGAAGAGGGTCGACTTGCCGACGTTCGGCAGGCCGACGATGCCGCATTTGAAGCCCATGATATTCCTCAAGAGTCCATCAGGATCGTCTCGGGTGAAACCCGGAACGGATTGATGATTGTCGTTCCCTCGACCTCGCGGCCGTGTTGATAATCCTCGGAGAGCAGGAACCGGCAACCCGATCGGATCGCCGCCCCGAGGATCACGCAGTCCCACCATTGAAAACCGGTCCGCTCGCGCAACGACCATGCATCGGCGATCAGATCGAGATCCGTCGCACCGGAGGACCAGCCTTCCAGCGCGAGCGTCGTACGGCGCACCTCCTCCGGCGCGATTCGAAGCTTTCCCCGCAGGAGGACGGCGTGAATCTCACCGAGAACCTGCGGACCGACGACGATCGAACCTCGTTTCGCCAACGCCGCGAGCCAGCGCAAGGCTTCGGCCTGCTTCTCCGGAAATCGGTCGTCCCGGGCATACAGGAACACGTTCGTGTCGACGAACACGCGCGGGTCGACGATCGCGGATCCGGCAGCGAAGGCCGGATCACTCGTCACGATAGCGCTCGTTCCTCGGCGGCGCCTTCCCGTTCTCGTCCAGAACGTGGAGCGGCGGCCCGGCGAGGAACCGCTCCAAAGCCTCCGTCTGGGTCGTCGGATGCCCGATCCGACGTTCGACGGTCTCGCTGATGAACTTCGACAGGCTCTTGCCCTCCGTCGCGGCGGCGATTCGCGCGCGACGGAGCACCGCCTCGTCCATCGTCACGGTCACGTTCTTCATCGGACGGCCTCCAACGGCCTTCGATATCGTGTCCTCGTGTTTTCGTGTCAATTCTTGGTGGCCTTCTCGCCCGGCCGCTTCACGTCGGCCCAGCCGCGGCCGACCATGGCGAGGTGGACCTTGTTCTGGAAGCTCTCGTTCTCGTTGGCCGCCAGCAGGGCCACCTCGTCGGCGATCGCCCGGCACAGGTCCTCGACCCACGGCTCCTCGGACTTCGCGAAGTCGTTGAGCACGTAGGCGTGCACCAGGGCCTTGTCGCCGGGATGGCCGATGCCGAGGCGCACCCGGCGATAGTCGTTGCCGCACTGGGCGGTGATCGAGCGCAGGCCGTTGTGCCCGGCATTCCCGCCGCCGAGCTTCACCCGGATCTTGGCCGCGGCGAGATCGAGCTCGTCGTGCAGGACGATCACGTCCGACAGCGCGATCTTGTAGAAGCGCTGCGCCTCCGAGACCGAGCGGCCGGACTCGTTCATGAAGGTCTGCGGCTTCAGCAGGATCGCGCGCTCGGCCCCGAACGACACCTCGGCCGCCTCCCCCTGGAAGCGGCGCCGGAACGGGCTCGCCCGGTGGACCCGGGCGATCTCGTCCACCGCGAGGAACCCGATGTTGTGACGGTTGCGGGCGTAGGCTTTGCCCGGATTGCCCAGGCCCACGATGAGCCGCATGACGACTGTCTCCGACCTTCCCGAAACGACGATGCCCCGGCCTCGCGGCCGGGGCATCGTCTCGAAGCCGCGCCGCCGCGGGGCGGCGGCGCGGGAGGATCGCGCCCGCGAAGGGCTCAGTCCTCCTTCTTCTCCTCGGTGGCCTCGGCCTCTTCGGCCTCGGCTTCGACCTTCTCGGCCTCGGCTTCCGCCGACTGCGCCTCGGCGATCGCGGCCTCCTCGGCCTCGACCTCGGCGCCGAGCACGGTCGGCGGCACGACGTTGGCGATCGGGTCGGCGGCCTCGCCGGTGTAGGTGACGCCGGCCGGCAGGGTGACGTCGGAGACGTGGATCACGTCGCCGATCTGGCGGCCGGTGAGGTCGATCTCGATCCCGTCGGGGATCTGGTCGGGGGCGACCTCGACGGCTAAGGTGTGCAGCGAGATGTTGAGCGTGCCGCCCTGCTGCTTGATGCCGGGGGCCGCGTCCTCGTTGTGGAAGTGCACCGGCACCTCGACGGTGACGGTCTGGCCGGCGACGACGCGCAGGAAGTCGACGTGCATCGGCACGCCGCTGACCGGGTCGAGCTGGAAGTCGCGCGGGATCGCGCGGGTCTTCTTGCCGCCGGCGTTGATCTCGAACAGCGTGGTCTTGAAGCCGCCGGCGTAGATCAGGGTGCGGGTGCGGATGAGGTCGATGGCGATCGACTGCGGCGGCTGGCCGCCACCGTACACGACGGCGGGAACCTGGCCCTGGCGACGAACGGCCCGGGCGGCCCCCTTGCCGACCCGGTCGCGTGCCACGGCCTCAAGCGTCTTGACTGCGCTCATGGCGTGATCCTTCGATTGATGAATGGTCGGGGAAACGACGAAGGCCGCCCGAGACGGACGGCCGAACCGAAACCCCACGCGCCCGTGCCTCCAAGGGTGTCTGGCGGGCGTGGAGCGCCTATAGCGGGGTTGGGCCCCGATGGCAACGCGGAGGGCGGATCGTCCGGCGGCTCACGGCCCGATCCGGAGCCCGGCCAGCACCCGCGCCCGCACGCCGTCCGGATCGGCGAAGGCCAGGCGCACCGGCAGCACCCGCACCCGCGCGGCGAAGGCTTCGGGCAGGCGGACGTGGTCCTTCTCGGTGGTGGCCAATTCCGCGCCGAGACGGTCGGCCTCCGCTGCGAGCCGCGCGAGGTCGGCGTCGCGGTAGGGATGGTGGTCGGGGAAGCTGCGGGTCGCGGCGATCTCGGCGCCGGCCTCGCGCAGCGACGCGAAGACCTTCTCAGGACGGCCGATGCCGGCGAAGGCCAGCACGCGGCGGCCGGCGACCGCGGCGCCCTCGGGGACCAGCCGGGCGCGAAGGACCGGCAGGCCGCGCGCCAGGGCCTGCGCCGCCACCGCCTCGCCGGCCGCGCTTTCGCCCGCCCTGCCCTCGCCGATCAGCACGAGGCCGCCGACATGCGGCCATTGCCGCGCCAGCGGCGCGCGCAGCGGCCCGGCGGGGAAGGCCAGCCCGTTGCCGGTGCCGACGCCGGCATCGACGACGGCGAGCGCGAGGTCCTTCGCCAGGGTCGGGTTCTGCAGGCCATCGTCCATGACGACGACGTCGGCGCCCGCCGCCACGCAGAGGCGTGCGCCGGCGACGCGGTCGCGGGCGACGACGACCGGCGCGTGGCGGGCGAGCAGCAGCGGCTCGTCGCCGACGTCGCGCCAGCCGTGGCGGGCGGGATCGACGAGGACCGGCCCGGGCAGGCGCCCGCCGTAGCCGCGGCTGAGGAAGGCGGGCGTCCGTCCGAGGTCGCGCAGCAGCGCGGCCAGGGCGATCGCGCTCGGGGTCTTGCCGGCGCCGCCGAGGGTGAAGTTGCCGAGGCACAGGACCGGGCACTCCGCCCGCGCGCCGGGCCGGTCCATGCGGGCGGCGGTGTGGCGGCCGTAGGCGCGCCCGAGCGGCGCCAGCAGACGTGCGGCCGGATGGTCCGGGCCGTCCTGCCAGAAGCGCGGCGGGCGCATCAGCCCTGATGGAAGGCGGCGAGCTTCATCTGGGCGATGAAGGGGTCGAGCACCGCCAGCGTCCGCTCCACCGCGCCCTCGAACGGCACCAGGGCGCGCTGCCCGGCCCGGGTCATCGCGTCGATGCGGTCGGGGGCGGCCATCAGGTCGGCCAGCGTCGCGGCGAGCTCGGCGGCGTCGGCGACCGCGGCGGCGCCCCCTCCGGCATCGAGGGCGCGGTAGACCTCGGTGAAGTTCTCCGTGTGCGGCCCGTGCAGCACGGCGCTGCTCAGGCGCACCGGCTCGATCGGGTTCTGGCCGCCATGCGGCACCAGCGAGCCGCCGAGGAACACCAGCGGGCTCAGGCGGTAGAACAGCCCGAGCTCGCCGATCGTGTCGGCGACGTAGAGGTCGATCGACGGGTGCGGGCGCCCGCCCGCCGAGCGGCGCGCGCTGCGCAGGCCCTGCGCCGTGGCGCAGGCCGCCACCTCGCCGCCGCGATGGGGGTGGCGCGGGGCGACGATGGTCAGGAGCCGCGGGAACCGGCCCTTGAGCGCGGCATGGGCCTCGGCCGCCGCCGCGTCCTCGCCCGGATGGGTGCTCGCCGCGACCCAGACCGGGCGGTCGCCGATCATGTCGCCGAGATAGGCCACCTGCTGCGGATCGGCCGGCTGCACGGCGGCGTCGTACTTGAGGTTCCCCGCCACGCTCACCCGCGGCGCGCCGAGGCGCACGAAGCGCTCGGCGTCGTCCCGCGTCTGCGTCAGGCAGATCGCGATCCGCGCGAGCAGCGCCCGCGCCGTGCGCGGCGCGCGCGCCCAGCCCACGTACGAGCGTTCCGACATCCGCCCGTTGACGAGCAGCAGCGGGATGGCGCGGGCATGCAGCGCCACCACCGTGTTCGGCCAGATCTCGGATTCGGCCACCAGGGCGAGGTCGGGCTGCCAATGGTCGAGGAAGCGCTCGACCCAGCGCGGCGCGTCGAGCGGCATGTACTGGTGCACGGCGCCGGCCGGCAGGCGCGCGCCGATCAGCTCGGCGGCGCTGCGGGTGCCGGTGGTGACCAGCACCGAGAAGCCGCGGGCGATCATGCCCTCGACCAGGCCGACCAGCGAGAGCGATTCGCCGACCGAGGCCCCGTGCATCCAGACCAGCGACCCGACCGGCCGCGCCCGCCCGGGCAGGCCGCGGCGCTCGGGCAGCCGCGTCGGGTCCTCCTTGCCCTGCCGCGCCCGCCACGCCAGCAGGCCGGCGACCGCCGGCTCGCCGAGCCACAGGCCGCCGCGATAGGCCTTGAGGGCCAAGGTGAGGGGCGGCGCCCTCATGCCCGGATCCTCATGCCGGGCTCCTCATGCCGCCTCGGCGCGCGGCGCGGCGGCCCCGAGCCAGTTGTCCCCGACCCGGTCGAGGCGGCCGACGAGGGTGTAGGCGCGGTCGTGGACCCGGTTCATCTCGGCCTCGAGGCGGGCGCGCAGGGCCTCGAACGTCTCCGGGTCGGGATCGCGCGGCACGAAGACCGCCTCGCCGAACACCACCGCGCCGCGGCCGAACGGGAGCCCGAGGCAGGCGCGGTCCCAGCTGCCGAAGCGGATGTGGCGGCTCGTCACCACCGCCACCGGCACGATCGGCCGGCCGGAGAAGCGCGCCAGGGTGAGGATGCCGGCATCGGCCCGGCGCGAGACCTTCGGAACGTCGGCCGAGAAGGCGACGATCTCGCCGTTCTTCAGGGCCCGGATCATCGCGCGCAAGCCCTCGGCGCCGCCCTTGGCCTTGGCGTCCTTGACCATGCGGCCGCGGGCGCCGGAGGCGCGGATCACCCGCACGCCCATCCGCTCCAGGGCGATGGTGTTGATGTTGCCGTCGGGATTCTTCGAGATGATCGTCGCGACCCGGTCCACCGGCCGCCCGGCGAACGACACCATGATGTGCTGGCCGTGCCACATCCCGGCGATGAACGGCGACATCCCGTCGAGCCAGGGATCGGCGCCGGCGGGCTCGACGGTGAAGCGGTTGGTGCGGCGCACGAGCGTGAGGTAGCCGGCCGCGAGCCGTCCCAGGGCGCCCTGCACGGCCGGATGGCGGATGACGCGCTTGCCCAGGCTCATCGTGCCGAAGCCCGGCGCACCGGGCCCCGTGCGGACGGGCCGCGATCGCCGGGCGAGGCCGCGCAATGCTGCGGCACGCGAACGGCGGGAACGGTCGGCGTGGGATTCATGTCTCGCTTTCCGAGGCTCGGCCGGGCTTGCGCGGGGGCGCGACGGCCGGAGGGCGGCAAGGCGCCGACCGCGCCTGGCGACGGGTCGGGCAGTTCGGACGCGACAGCGGGACGGCGCCGTCCTGCGCCGCCCGGTGGCTGTCTAGACCCGTCGCCTCGGCCCGCGCAACCGAGACCGGGCGTCCCGGGGCGGCCGATCGCTGCGCGGCGTGCCCAAAAACACCTCGAAACCGCGCGAAACGGGTTGTTTGGATCAATTCCAATGTGTAGCTTAGAATCGATCTAAATAGGATATCGATCATGGACGCGACCCTCGTCGTCGACCCCCATACCCCGCAACCCCACGACGACGCCCACCGCGCCTTCGTGCTCGCCTACGTCCAGCCGGGGCTCGCCGGGCTGATCGACGGATCGGTCTCGACGCTGGCCCCGATCTTCGCCGCCGCCTTCGCCACGCACAGCAACGGCGCGACCTTCCTCGTCGGGCTCGCGGCCTCGCTCGGGGCCGGGATCAGCATGGGCTTCACCGAGGCGCTCTCGGACGACGGCCGCGTCACCGGGCGCGGGAGCCCGTGGATGCGCGGCCTGGTCTGCGGCGCGATGACGGCGCTCGGCGGGCTCGGCCACACCCTGCCCTACGCGATCCCGAGCCACTGGCCGAACGCCTTCGCGCTCGCGACCGGCCTCGCGGTGCTGGTGGTGGCGATCGAGCTGCTCGCCATCGCCGCGATCCGCACCCGCTACATGGCGACCCCGTTCGGCCGCGCGGTGCTGCAGATCGTGCTCGGCGGCGCGCTGGTGCTGGCGGTGGGGGTGCTGATCGGCAGCGCCTGAGCGCGTCGCCCGATCCGACGGGGCGCCGGCCGCCACCATTTCGTCGCAGGCGATCCGAATCGGGAAACTGGGCGGTTCGGCCGCGCGATACCGAGTCATGTGGTATCTCTACGGACTGACCGTCCTCGCCGGCCTCGCGAACGCGATCCAGCCCGGGCAGAACGCGACCCTCTCGAAGAGCTTCGGCCTGCCGGTCACGGCGGCCGTAGTCATCCTCTTCGTCAGCACGGCCTTCATGCTGCTGGGCGGCCTGGCATTCGGCAAGCTCGCCGTGCCGAGCTGGGAGCAGGTCGCCGCGGTGCCCTGGTGGGGCTGGCTCGGCGGCTGCCTCAGCGTCCTGCTGATCCTGGCCCAGCTCTACGCCGCGCCCGCGATCGGCGCCGCGTCGTTCCTCGGCCTCATCGTGACGGTCGGCGTCGTCGCCTCGATCGTGCTCGACAACTACGGCTGGGTCGGGTTCGAGGTCCATCCGGCCAGCCTGTGGCGCGTGCTCGGGGCGGCCTTGATGATCGTCGGCGTCGGGATGGTCGCCTTCACATGAACCCTGATCGTCGCGCGGCATGAACCCTGATCGTCGCGCGGCGTGAGGCTCGGCCGGCGCGCGGCACGCGCCGGCTCGCTTGACGCGGCCGGCCTCAACCGCGATGCGGTCCCCCGTGTCCTTCCGCCTCGCCCACCTCACCGACCCGCATGTCGGCCCCCTGCCGCGGCCGCGCCTGCGCCAGCTCTTCGGCAAGCGCGCGACGGGCTACGCCAACTGGCGCCGCGGGCGCTCGCGCAGCCACGACATGGAGGTGCTCGGTGCGCTCGTCGCCGATCTGAGGCTGCAGGCGCCCGACCACGTCGCCTGCACCGGCGACCTGTGCAACATCGGCCTGCCGAGCGAGTGGGACACCGCGCGCATCTTCCTGGAGGCGCTCGGCACGCCCGAGGCGGTCAGCTTCGTGCCGGGAAACCACGACGCCTACGTGCGCGGCTCCCTCGAGGGCCTGCTCGCGGCCTGCGGTGCCTGGACCGCCGACGACGCCGGCGGCAGCGGCACGTTTCCCTATCTGCGCCGGCGCGGGCCGCTGGCTCTGGTCGGCCTGTCGAGCGCGATCCCGACGGTGCCGTTCGTCGCCACCGGCCGGCTCGGGCCGCGCCAGATCGCGGCGGCCGAATCGCTCCTGCGCACGCTGGCGACCGACCCGTCGCGGCCGGCGCGCGTCGTGATGATCCACCACCCGCCCCATCCCGGCGGCGCGAGCCCGGGCCGCGACCTGCGCGATGCCGCGGCCTTCAGCGCGATGCTCGGCCGCGTCGGCGCCGACCTCGTCCTGCACGGGCACAACCACGTGGCGAGCGTCGCCCACGTGGCGGGGCCGGGCGGGCGGGCGATCCCGGTGGTCGGCGGCGCATCCGCCTCGGCGCGGCCCGGCGCGCAGGCCGGCGGGCACGGGTCGGAGGCCGCCCGGCGGGCAGCCTACATCCTGTACGCGTTCTCTGAGAGCGGGGGGCGCCACGTCGTCTCGGCGGCGCAGCGCGGGATCGGAGCGGGCGGAACCGTGATGGATCTCGGCCCGCTCGCGCTGGGCTGACGTTCGGCTCAGGCGGTGGCGGCGAGAAGCCCGGAACGCCGGCGGTCGCCGATGCTGGCCTCGTAGCGTTCGGCCTGGAGGCGCGTGAGGCCGGAGATCAGGGCGGTGGACCCACGATAGACCGTATAGGTGCCGTCCTGGGTAGGCTTGACGCGAATCGTCTCGGACATGGGGACCATCCTGTGCTGCGTTGACCGAATCGTTAGCCGTCGCTCTTCTTCCGCGGTGATTCTCCGATCCTGTAATGATGCCCGACGTTACCGCTTCGGCTTCCGCGCGCAAGGGCGGCGCGGCGCGGATACGTAAGTAATTTTGCATTCGATCGGCATGGAGCACGGGACGACGCGCGGGCGGCGCGCTACGCACCGTGGCGGCACGCGGGAGGCACGAACGAAAAGCCCGCCGGCTTTCGCCGACGGGCCGGTGGCAGGGGCCACGTTCCCGGGTTCGAGGGTGCTGTCCGGCGTGCGTCCCGCGGCGCTCGGGGCCGCGGGGTCGGGCGCCTAAAACCCTCCCGAAAACCTCTATCCCTGTCGATGGGCGCTCGGCGGATCGTCCTGGTCACCGGCACCGGTGTCGGCGGAATGGACGTGGGTGGGGCTTGCATGCATGGCAGACCTCCTCTTCGTCTCGCTCCGGCGACGGAGCCTCGCATCGGGGCCGCGTCGCCATGAGGAGAGGCTAGACCCGCCCGGCCCACGCTGGCAAGGGGCGTTTTCGAGGATTCGCCAGCCGGCTCGCCGGGCCCGGCTCAGGCCCGGGCGGGGCTCCGCGCGGACGGGAGCCCGAGGATCGCGGCGCCGACCAGGCCGGAGAGCAGGGAGCCGGCGAGCACCCCGAGCTTCACCTCCGTCTCGTGGGCGGCATCGGAGAAGGCGAGCGCGCCGATGAACAGGCTCATGGTGAAGCCGATGCCGCACAGCACGGCGACGCCGTAGACCTGGACCCAGCTCGCCCCGCCGGGCCGGCGCGCGAGGCCGAGCGCCACCGCGAGGCGCAGGGCGGCGAACACGCCGGCCTGCTTGCCGAGGAACAGCCCGAACGCGACGCCCAGCGTCACCGGGTCGAGGAAGGCGGTGGGCGACAGGCCGCGCAGCGGCACCCCGGCATTGGCGAAGCCGAACAGCGGCACGATCCCGAAGGCGACGAAAGGCGTGATCGCGTGCTCCAGCCGGTGCAGCGGCGAGGTCGCGTCCTCCGGCCGGCCCGGGCTCACGCGGATCGGGATGGTCAGCGCCAGCAGCACGCCCGCCACCGTGGCGTGGACGCCCGAGCGCAGCACCAGCACCCAGAGCACGAGGCCGAGCAGCAGGTAGGGCGCGAGCGCGACGACGCCGGAGCGGTTCAGGCCGACGAGGAGCGCCAGCACCACGGCCGCGAGCCCGAGCATCGTCGGGTCGAGGCCGCCGGTATAGGCCAGCGCGATGATCAGCACGGCGCCGAGGTCGTCGACGATCGCCACCGCGCCGAGCAGGATCTTGAGCGAGACCGGCGCCCGCCGGCCGAGCAGCGCCAGCACGCCGAGCGCGAAGGCGATGTCGGTCGCCGCCGGGATCGCCCAGCCCCGCGCGGTCCCGGCGCCGGCATTGAAGGCGAGGTAGACCAGGGCCGGCACCACCATCCCGCCGAGCGCCGCGATGCCGGGCAGCGCCCGATCGGGCCAGGTCCGCAACGCGCCGTCCAGCGCCTCGCGCTTGATCTCCAGGCCGACGAGCAGGAAGAACACCGCCATCAGGCCGTCGTTGATCCAGTGCTGGATGCTCAACGGGCCGAGCGGCGCGTGCAGCGCCTGGGCGTAGGTCCCGGCGAGCCCGGTATTGGCGACGACGAGGGCGCAGGCGGCGGCCGCCATCAGCACGAGGCCGCCGGCCGCCTCGCTCGCGAGCGCGGCGCGGATCGCGGAACGGGGGCGCGGCTTCGTCATGGCGCCGGGGGTGCCCGGGTTTGCGCCCACGGGCAAGCCCTGCCGGTGGCGGTCCGGGCTCGGGACGTCTATGCGGGCACCGATGACGCAAGGACGCGCGATGACCGCCACGACGACACCGGACCACCGGGCCCTGAACCGCAAGGCTGTCGGCGCCGTGGTCCTCGGCAACGCGCTCGAGTTCTACGACTTCACGCTCTACGCCTTCTTCGCCGTGCCGATCGGCGCGGCGTTCTTCCCGTCCGACAACGCCACCGACAGCCTGCTCGCCTCGCTCGCCCTGTTCGGCATCGGCTACGTGATGCGGCCGATCGGCGGCATCGTGATCGGCGCCTTCGCCGACCGGGCCGGGCGCAAGCCCGCCATGCTGATCACCATCGCGCTGATGGCGGTCGGCATGCTGATGCTGGCGCTGGCGCCGTCCTACGCGACGCTCGGCGGCTGGGCGCAGGTGATCGTCATCGTCGGGCGGCTGATCCAGGGGCTGGCGCTCGGCGGCGAGGTCGGCCCCTCCACCGCCTACCTGCTGGAGGCGGCGCCCCCGAGGCACCGCGGCTTTGTGGCGAGCTGGCAGATCGCGAGCCAGGGCTGCGCCGCCCTGTTCGCCGGCATCGTCGCGACGGGCCTCACCATCGTCCTCGGCGAGGCGGCGATGGCGGATTGGAGCTGGCGCGTCATGTTCCTGCTCGGCATCGGCGTCGTGCCGGTCGGCCTCGTGATCCGCAGCCACCTGCCCGAGACCGCGGGCGAGGGCGAGGATCCGGCGGCGGCCGCCTCCACCGGCGCGGTGGTGGTGCGGCTGCTGCGCGAGCACGGGCGCCTGCTGCTCCTGACCTTCGTCGTCATCGCCGCCTCGACCGTCTCGAACGCCATCGGCACCAACATGCCGGTCTACGCGCACGCCACCCTCGGGCTCACCGAGACGGTGTCGACGGCGGTGCCGATCGCCCTCGGCCTCGCCTCGGTGGTGTTCCCGCTGCTGGGCGGCTGGCTCGCCGACCGGTTCGGGCGGCGCCCGGTGCTGGTGTGGCCGCGGGCCGCGATCGTGGTGCTGGCGGTGCCGGCCTTCTGGTGGCTGGCGCAGGCGCCGACCGCGGCCTCGGTCTACGCGGTGACGTTCCTAATGTCGGCGCTGTCCTCGATCAACGCGGCGGCGATCATCGTCGCGATCCCCGAATCGCTGCCGCGGGCGGTGCGCAGCACCGGGCTCTCGATCGTCTACGCCTTCTCGGTCTCGATCTTCGGCGGCAGCACGAACTACGTCGTCAACAAGCTGATCGCGATCACCGGCGACCGGCTGGCGCCGGCCTACTACCTCGTCGCGTTCAGCGTGCTCGGCACGATCGCCGCCTGGATGATGCACGAGACCCGCGGGCGCGACCTCGACGCCGACACCGAGGCGTGAGGCGCGCCGAACCGACGCCGCGCCGTCAGGGCCTGTCGTGAGATCGCATCGTCCTCACGCGAGCCGGAATCCGCCGCGCGCGACGAGGCTCTAATGCAGGTTCGAGCCGTCCTGCGCGGTGGCGGAGGCCCGGACGAGCTCGCGGCCGACCTCGTGCAGGGCGACCTCGACCGCGGCCAGCGCGCAGGTGCCGCCGCCCTGCATGATCAGCGCGTGCGCGGTGATCAGGTGGTCGGCGACCAGCTCCAAGACCGAGCGCGGCTCGGAATCCGCCACCGGCGACGGCAGGGTGAAGCGGCCGAGCGACCCGGTCGCCGTGCTCTTGGGCGGCGGCGACGCGAGCCGGCTGATGGAGCCGAAGAAGCCGAGGAAGGTCCGCTCGGGCGGCCCGAAGGACGGCACCGCGCCGGCCACGACCCAGGTCGCCCGCCCGTCCGGCGACAGCAGGCGATAGCGCACGGTGAACTCGCTGCGGGCGACGCTCGCCTCGGCGACCACGGTCCGCACGACGGCGAGGTCGTCCGGATGGATGACCTTGCTCCATCCCTGTTGCGATACGTCTTCGATCTGCTGACCGGTCAGAACAGTCCATTCATCACTGAGATAGACCACCTTTCCGGCTGCATCCGTTACGAAGATCATGGCCCAACCTCGGCTATAGCCGAGCTATGGCGCAGGGTCCGGCCTCAGGCAATCGGGCATCGCGGCAAATCATCCGCCGGCCCCCGGCTTCGCGCCTTGCCTTAAAGTCCAATGGACAGCGCGCCCGCGCTCCGAAGCGGGCTCAGGACGTGCGCCCGAGGGCCGCCCGGATCAGCGCGAGCCCGTCCGGGCTCGACCATTCGGCCGGCCCCTTCATCACGCCGATGGTGCAGCCGGCGGGGTCGACCAGCAGGGTCGTCGGCAGGCCGGGCGAGCCGGTGTCGCGCTGCACCGCCGGCAGCACGCGGCCGCCGGGATCGGCGTAGTAGGCCAGCCGCGCGATGCCGTTGTCCCGCATCCAGACCGGCGGCCTGTCGAGGTTGCGCGTGTCGAGGTTGATCGCGACCACCGCGAAATCCTTGCCGCCGAGCGCGGCCTCGAGCCGGTCGAGGGCCGGCATCTCGGCCTTGCACGGCGCGCACCACGTCGCCCACAGGTTCAGGAGGACGAGGCGGCCGCGGAAATCCGAGAGCCGCAGGTCGGCCTCCCCTCCCCCGTCCTTCCCTCCGTTGCCCGGCCCCTTGAACGCGATGTCGGGTGCCGGCCGGGCCTTCTCGGGCGCCTGCATCGCCGCGACGTCCCCGCGGGCGGCGGCGTCGACCCGGGCCACCGCCGCGGCCGAGGCGGCACAGGGCGCGGGGGCGTTGCCGGGCCCCGCACCGGTCCCGTATAGGGCGAGGCCGGCGGCCAAGGCGGTGACGAGGCCGGCGCCGATCGCGGCGCCCATCAATCGTCCAGGCATCATCGTTGCGTACCCCAGAGCATTTTCGAGCGCGGCGGATGCCGGCGCGCGTGAAGAGAATGCGACCACACGAGAGGCGGGCGCATTCCCCGTGATCGCGGGATCACGGGGAATGCTCGAGCGCGAGCGGAAGGATCGGGAAGACCATGAGCAACCGGATGTGGGGCGGACGCTTCGCGAGCGGCCCCGCCGAGATCATGGAGGAGATCAACGCCTCCATCGGATTCGACAAGCGCCTCGCCCCCCAGGACATCCGCGGCTCGCTGGCGCATGTCGCGATGCTGGGCGCCCAGGGCATCCTGCCGACCGACGATGTGGCAGCCATCGAGGGCGGCCTCAAGGCCGTGCAGGCGGAGATCGAGTCCGGCGGCTTCGTGTTCAAGCGCGAGCTCGAGGACATCCACATGTCGGTCGAGAGCCGGCTGACCGAGATCGTCGGCCCGGCCGCCGGGCGCCTGCACACCGCGCGCTCGCGCAACGACCAGGTCGCCACCGACATGAAGCTGTGGGTGCGCGACACCCTCGACAACCTCGACGCGCAGGCCGCCGGGCTGCAGCGGGCGCTGGCGGAGAAGGCGCTGGCCCATGCCGGCACGGTGATGCCGGGCTTCACCCACCTGCAATCGGCCCAGCCGGTCACCTTCGGGCACCATTGCCTCGCCTATGTCGAGATGCTGGCGCGCGACCGCGGCCGTTTCCGCGATGCGCGCGCCCGGCTCAACGAGTGCCCGCTGGGCGCGGCCGCGCTCGCCGGCACCTCGTTCCCGATCGACCGGCACGCCACGGCCGCGGCGCTGGGCTTCGACCGCCCGACGGCGAACTCCCTCGATTCCGTCGCCGACCGCGACTTCGCCCTCGAATCGCTCTCGGCCGCCTCGATCTGCGCGATCCACCTCTCGCGCTTCGCCGAGGAGCTGGTGGTGTGGACCTCGGCGCAGTTCGACTTCGTCAAGCTGTCGGACGGGTACACCACCGGCTCGTCGATCATGCCGCAGAAGCGCAACCCCGACGCGGCGGAGCTGGTGCGGGCCAAGAGCGGGCGCATCGTCGGCGCGCTGATGGGCCTGCTCACGGTGATGAAGGGCCTGCCGCTGGCCTATTCGAAGGACATGCAGGAGGACAAGGAGGGCACCTTCGACGCGCTGCAGGCGCTGTCGCTGTGCCTGGCCGCGATGACCGGCATGGTCCGCGACCTCGAGCCGAACGCGGAGGTCCTCGCGCGGGCCGCGGGCTCCGGCTACAGCACCGCGACCGACCTCGCCGACTGGCTGGTGCGCGAGCTCGGGCTGCCGTTCCGCCAGGCGCACCACGTCACCGGCCGCCTCGTCGGCATGGCCTCGGCCAAGGGCGTCGGGCTGGAGGCACTGTCGCTGCCCGAGATGCAGGAGGCGGAGCCGCAGATCACGCAGGCGGTCTACGCGGTGCTGGGCGTCGCGAACTCGGTGGCGAGCCGGGTCAGCTTCGGCGGCACCGCCCCGGCCAACGTCCGCGCGCAGGCCGAGGGCTGGCTCACGCGGCTCGCGGAGCCGGCTGCCTGAAAATGGTGCACAGCAACCGAAAGCCGCCTGGCGCGTTCACGGTCTAGCTAGGTAAGCCCTGCTACAGCGGCGCAAGCGCATCGGAGACCGCGAGCATGCCCGTCGAGAGTTGGACGAAGCCGGAAGAGACCCCGGCACTCGCCGCCACCGCCACCGCGATGATCGACGCGGCCCTCGTCGGCTCCGGCCTCGCGCGCGACGCCTACTGGGCCGCCGTGCGCAAGGGCTACAACACGCCCTACAACGATCCCCAGCCCAAGCCGGCCCCCGCGCCGACCGCGCCGCAACCCCCGGTGCGGATCGACCTCGGCGAGGCGCCGGCTCTGCCGGTCGCGGCGATGGCGGCCCAGAACGCCGCCGCCGAGATCCACGCCGGCTGACGGCGCCGGGCGGCGCCGATCCGGGCGGCCCGAGACCCCATCTTGCCGAAGCGGCGCGCAGGCTTCATGACTCCCGCGTCCGGTGCCGGTGTCGCGCCGACCGAGCCCTCGGCGCGCCCGGCGCGCCGGCCAGCCGACCGGGAAGTGACGATGCGTTCAGCCCTCTGCCTGCTCCCGCTCGGCGCGCTCGCGCTGACGTGCCTGCTGCCCGCCGGCAGCGCACCGACGGTTGCGCGGCTGCTCGGGATCTCGGCGGCCTCGGCGCAGGAGGCGGAGGCGCCGGCCGCCGCCTCCCACCGCCGCCGCCGGGGCGGCCGCGAGCGGACGCCGAAGGAAGCGCCGACGCCGCCCGGCATGCAGCAGGCGACGCCGGTGGCGATCTTCGGCGACTGGAACGTGTTCGCCAGCGGCCAGGGCAAGACCCGCCTGTGCTACGCCATCGCCCAGCCGCAGACCCGCTCTCCGGCGACGCTCAAGCGCGACACCGCCTACCTGTTCGTCACCGTGCGCAAGGGCGAGAACGTCCAGAATGAGATCGCGGTGATGCTCGGCTTCCCGTCCAAGCCCGCGGCCGCCCAGGCCAGGCCCGGCGCCGCCGCCGCCCCGAGCGACCCGGCGATCACCCTGGGCAGCGCCCGCTACGGCCTCGTGGTGAAGGACGGCAACGCCTGGCTCCAGAACCCCTCGGAGGAGGCCCGCGTCGTCTCCGAGATGAGCGGCCGGGTGCCCAAGCTCCTGGTCAAGACCATCTCGATGCGCGGCCGGCCGACCAGCGACGAGTACGCGCTGGCCGGTTTCGGCGAGGCGATGAAGCGCACCCGCGAGGAGTGCAAGTAAGGGGGGAGGAAGGGTAGCCCCCCTCAGACCGCGGCCGGCCTGCCCCCGCCCGGTCGGGCGCCCGACACCCGGGTGCGGGCCCGGAACCGCTCGCGGGCGGCGCGGGCGGCCTGCTCGGTGCTGCGGAACACCGTGCCGTCGAGCTCGTCGAAGGCACGGGCCGAGGAGAAGAAGCGCACCCCGCCGGGCTCGGGCACGGCGATGCCGGCGGCGATCTCGCCCACCTCGATGATCCGGGTCGGCGGCGGCTCCGCGTGCAGGCGGTTGCGGGCGCGCTGGGTCAGGTGGTCGGCGAACAGGTCGTGCGTCGGGGCGGCCTGCGCGGCCGGATGAAGCTGTGGCATGACGGATGTCTCCCGGGGCCGGTCGCGATGCCGGCGGTGCTGGGCGGTCGGATCGTCTGTCGGCGCGCGAACGTCAGCCGCGACAGCAACCACGAGGCCGGCGCATACGCGCGCCGTGCACGGGGAGAGCGGGGGTCGAGGGGTATCGGATCACGGTAGGAGTCCTCCTGACGTTGAAGGACCGCAGGACGGCGTCGTCCGGCAGTGCTTTAGCGTTTGATGACGCGGCGCAAGCGATGCTCCTCAAATCACCGCGGTCGGCGATGCTTGGCATCGCCCGACCTCGCTAAGATGGAGATCTGCCGGCGCGGCGTCAAAGGAAGCCGTTTCCGTTTTTTTGCAGTTTTCGGGCACAAACCCGCGCCGCCGTCCCGGGCGGCAGCCCGATCCTGCCTCAGCCCTGCGCGCCGATCGCCGCCAGGCTCGCGGCGAGGTCGCGGTGGTCGCGATAGACCCGCGCGGCCCCGGCCGCGAGCAGGTCGGCCCCGTCGCGGTCGTGGCCCCAATGGCCGCCGCCGGTGAAGCCGAGCACCCGCATCCCGGCCGCCCGCGCGGCGGTGACGCCGGGCACGCTGTCCTCGATCACCAGGCAGGCGTTGGGCGAGACCCCCATCCGGGCGGCGGCGTGCAGGAACAGGTCGGGAAACGGCTTGCCGCGGGCGACCTCGACCGCCGAGTAGATCCGCCCGTCGAACAGCGGCAGCAGGCCGGTGAGGCCGAGCGAGTGGCGCAGCCGCACGGGATCGCTGCTCGAGGCGACGCAGGTCGGCAGCGAGAGGGCGGCCACCGCCTCGGCGATCCCGGCCATGGCGCGCAGCTCCGCGTCGAAGATCGCCAGGGTCTCGGCCTTCACCGCCGCGACGAACCCATCGGGCGCCGTGACGCCGTAGTCGCGCGCGACGTGGCCCATGATCGAGGCCATGGAGGTGCCGGCGAAGCGCGCCCGCACGGTCTCGACGTCGATCGCGACGCCGATGCGGTTGAGCCCGGCGGTGAGGCAGGCGAGGCTCAGGGGCTCGCTGTCCACCAGAACGCCGTCGCAATCGAAGATGACGAGGGCCGGCGGCACCGGGGCCTGTACGCGGATGGTCACGGGTGGTCGGTTCCTGTCGCCGGGGCCGCCCCTGTGGCACGGCGGGCGCGGGCGCGGCAACCGCTTGCGCGGCGGGGGCGGGGCTCGTACGCCCTCCGGACCGGCCGACGCGCGTGCTCCCGAGACCCGACGATGTTCCGTTTCCTCCTGCGCCTCCTCGGCTTCGTGCTGCTGGCCGGCGGCTTCGTGGCCCTGGTCTACGACGGCGCCCGCTCGGTCGCCAACAACGGCCTGCGGATCACGCCGCTGAGCGAATTGCTGTTCACGCTGTTCAAGGACAAGGCGAGCGCGCTCCAGGCCACGGTCGAGGGCGTGGCGCCGTGGCTGTGGAACCTCGCGGTGCTGCCGCTCACCCTGGCGCCGGCCTCACTGCTCGGCCTCGGCCTCGGCGCGGTGCTGCTCTGGCTCGGGCAGCCGGCGCGCGAGCCGATCGGGTTCCTCACGCGCTCCTGAGGCGACCGGCCGCTTCATCAACCGGGCGGGCGACCCCATATACGGGTTTGACGCGAACCCGCCGCCCGAAGGATGCCCGATGCTGCAGATGTTCCGCAAGAAGGCCGAGATGCCGAGCCCGGCCGACGCGCTGCCCGGCCGCCCCGATCCGCTGCCGACCTCCGAGACCCACTTCGTCAACGGCAACCCGCTCAAGGGCCCGTACCCGCCGGGCACCGAGACGATCGGCCTCGGCTTCGGCTGCTTCTGGGGCGCCGAGCGCAAGTTCTGGCAGCTGCCCGCGGGCGTGTTCGTCACGGCGGTGGGCTACCAGGGCGGGTACACCCCGAACCCGACCTACGAGGAGGTCTGCTCCGGCCGCACCGGGCACAACGAGGTCGTGCTGGTCGCCTTCGATCCGGCGGTGCTGCCGCTCGAATCCGTGCTCAAGACCTTCTTCGAGAGCCACGACCCGACGCAAGGGTACCGCCAGGGCAACGACGTCGGCACGCAGTACCGGTCCGGCATCTACCTCACCGATCCCGCGCAGGAGTCGACGGCCAAGGCCGTGCGCTCGGCCTACGCCGCCGCGCTGAAGGCCCGCGGCTTCCCGGACGTCACCACCGAGATCGTCTCCGGCCAGACCTTCTACTTCGCCGAGGCCTACCACCAGCAGTACCTGGCCAAGAACCCGGCCGGCTATTGCGGCCTCGGCGGCACGGGCGTCGCCTGCCCGATCGGGACCGGCGTGGCGGCCTAGCCTCCCGCAAACGCTAGCGGCCGAACGCGGACCGCGCATCGCGTTCGGCTTCGGTCGCCGCCGACCCCGCCTCGCAGGGCCGCGGCCGCGAGGCGGGCGCTCCGCCAAGCCGGCGTCCTCGGGCGACGAAGCCTTGCGTTGACGATGCCGCGCGGACCTTCGCCCGACGGCCGGGCTCCCCGATCGAGGACGACCGCTCCGGCGTTCGATCGGACCTATCGGGCTCGATGTGCGTCTCTGGTCGGATCCGGTTCGCCTTCCTGCCTGCCTCGACGATCCCGCCTCAGGTGTCTTGCGCCGATCCACGGCGAATCCTGCCGATCGTCGAGCCTCCGCGGGGCACCCGTCGCGTCGCCGGCCGGCCTTTAACCAAGCCCTTCGAAGCGGCTTGTCGAGACTCGGACCGCCTGCAATCGTCGCCGCGCCCTGCATCCGAGGGCGAACGTGATCGATGCCGTCATGCGCCGCCTCCACTGCATCGATTCGATCCGCGGCTTAGCCGCCTTGGCGGTGATCTACGCCCATACCGTCGAATTCGGTCTCAGGGCTCAGCTCGGGCCGTCTCCGCTGGAGCGAGACCTGCTCGGGCACCTGACCGCGTATCTCGACGTCGGCAAGATCGCGGTCACGCTGTTCTTCGCCGTCTCCGGCTTCGTCGTCCCGTTCTCGCTCTTCAAGCCGAGCCGCCGACCGGTCCTGGCCTTCGCCGTCTCGCGGTTCTTCCGCCTCTATCCCGCCTACTGGCTCTCGATCCCGTGCGGCCTGCTCGTCCTGTTCGTGTGGGCCGGCCGCGACGTGCCGAACCTGCTCGTGCCGGCCAACATGACCATGCTGCAGCAGTTCCTCGGCGTGGAGAACATCATCGGCCTGTATTGGACGCTCCAGATCGAGCTGATCTTCTACGCCATCTGCGTGGGGCTGTTCGTCATCGGTCGCCTCGACGACCGCACGGGTGCCGTGGTCTGCGCGCTCTCGCTCATCGCGGCCGCCGTCGTCCTGGCCGGCCTGCGCTTCCATCTGGAACGCAAGTTCCCCGTGGCGGTGCCGCTCTCGCTCGCCGTGATGTTCTGGGGCCTGTGCCTGCGCTACCATGTCTTCGAGCAGCGGGCGGGCTGGGGCTCCGCATCGGCCCTGGTGACGGCGGCGCTGATCCTCGCCGTGCCACTGGTGTCCGTGCTCGCCTACAATCGCGACATGGGTTTTCACGAGAGCTGGGTGAAGTACGTCATCACCTACTGGCTGGCGATGGCGCTCTTCGCGCTCCTCGCCGTGAAGGTCAGGATCGAAGGACGGGTCTTCGTCGGCCTCGGTGCGATCAGCTATTCGATCTACCTGTTCGGGCCCGTGGTCCAGGTCGTGCTCGAGCACGCGCTGGCGGGATACGAGCCGGTCGTCCCGGTCCACGTCTTCGCCGCGGCGACCGCGCTCGTGACCGTCGGCGTCGCGACGCTGATGTATCGATGGATCGAGAGGCCGGCGATCGCGCTGGGCCGCCACGTCGTGCACCGGTTCGGCGACCGACCCCGCCTCGGGGAATCGGCGGTCGCCGTTGCGGCCGCCCCGAACCGTCGGCTCGCCGGCTAGCACCCTTTTTGCGATCCTCGTATCACGGAACGAGCACCGGCTCATGGCGTGGTCGCATTGTCGTCACGCGAGGCGGTATCCGCCACGCTCGACCCTGCTTCAGGACGTCCGCTCCACCGCGATCGCCGTCGCCTCGCCGCCGCCGATGCAGAGCGCGGCGATGCCGCGGCGGCCTCCGGTGCGGGCGAGCGCGGCCAGCAGCGTCACCACGATGCGGGCGCCCGAGGCGCCGATCGGGTGGCCGAGGGCGCAGGCGCCGCCGTGGACGTTGACGCGGTCGGGCTGCAGGTCGAGGTCGCGCATCGCGGCCATGGCCACCACCGCGAAGGCCTCGTTGATCTCGTAGAGGTCGACGTCGCCGGCCCGCCAGCCGACCTTGTCGAGCAGCTTGCCGATCGCGCCGATCGGCGCGGTCGAGAACCAGGCCGGCGCCGCGGCGTGGCTCGCGTGCCCGCGGACGATGCCCAGCGGCGCGACGCCGCCGCGCTCGGCCTGCGACCGGCGCATCAGCACCAGGGCCGCCGCCCCGTCCGAGATCGACGAGGCGTTGGCCGCCGTCACCGTGCCGTTGGGCCGGAAGGCGGGCTTGAGGGTCGGGATCTTCTCGGGCCGGGCCCGGCGCGGGCCCTCGTCGGTCGCGGCCCCGCCGACGGGGACGATCTCGTCGGCGAAGGCGCCCTCCGCCGTCGCGCGGGTGGCGCGGGCCAGCGATTCGAGGGCGTAGGCGTCCTGCGCCTCCCGCGTGAACTGGTAGGCTTGCGCGGTGTCCTCGGCGAAGGTGCCCATCAGGCGGCCGCGATCGTAGGCGTCCTCCAGCCCGTCCAGGAACATGTGGTCGAGCATGCGCCCGTGGCCGAGGCGCTGGCCGCCCCGCGCCTTGTCGAGGAGGTAGGGCGCGTTCGACATCGATTCCATGCCGCCCGCCACCACGGTCCCGGCCGAGCCCGCCGCGATCATGTCGTGGCCGAGCATCAGCGCCTTCATGCCCGAGCCGCAGACCTTGTTCAGGGTCGCGCACGGGGTCGCCTCGGACAGGCCGGCCCCGAGCGCCGCCTGGCGCGCCGGCGCCTGGCCGAGGCCCGCCGGCAGGACGCAGCCCATCACCACCTCGGACACGCCGTCGGCGGGAAGCCCGGCCCGCGCCACCGCCGCGCGGATCGCCGCGGCGCCGAGCTCCGGGGCCGCCACGCGCGCCAGCTCCCCCTGGAACGCGCCCATCGGCGTGCGCGCCGCCCCCGCGATCACGATCGGATCGGACATCGTCGCCTCCCGTGCCGGCCTTCGCCTGATGCGGCCATTCCAGTCCGGCGGCGGTGGGATGTCCAGCCTGGGTGGTGCGGCGGGCTTGCGCTGCCCACCGCGCCGGCCGTCATGCGTCCGCGTCGCGGCCGGAAACAACGCAGGTCCCCTCTCCCGTGCGGGAGAGGGGGCCGGTCGGCGCCTCGAACGATCTGTCCGGGTCGCCGCAGCGAAGGATGGGAAAACGAAAAGGCCGGCTCCCTTCCGGGAACCGGCCTCGCGATCCGCGACGGGCGGAGCGATTCAGCGGGCGGGGCCGCCCGAGGTCGCGCCGGCGTTGGGGGCCATCTTGTTGGTCTGGTCGGCGTTGCCGCCCTTGGCGGAGTCGACGGCACCGGCACCGGGGGTCGCGCCCATCGCGCCGGCCGGGCGGGTGGCGGTGCTGCCGGTGGTCATCGCGCCGCCGGCGCCGGGTACCGTGTCGCGCGGGCCGCCGGTGGTCTGGCCGGCCTGGGGCACGGCGCGCGAGGGCTGGCCGACGTTGCCGGCATCCTGGGCGAGGGCGGGGCCTGAGATCAGGGCGCCGACGAGGGCGAGGGATGCGAGGCGCATGGAGATCCGTTTCGATGGCGTGCGATGGGACCTAGCAACGGGCGGCGGGCGCTTCCGTTCCGGTTCCACCGGCCGACGCCCCGCATCGCATCCGGATCATCCCCGCGGGATCCTGGATTCGGGCCCGGCTCGAGCCCCGCGCGGGCCTGCGGAAGACCGGTTTCGTGCCGATCCGCCGCGACGAGATCAGGCGTCGAGGCCGCCCCCCTCCAGGAAATGCTCGAGCCAGTGGATGTCGTAGGCGCCGTTCTGGACGTCGGGGTTGCGCACCAGGGTGCGGAACAGCGGCAGCGTGGTGTCGACGCCGTCGATGACGAACTCGTCGAGCGCCCGGCGCAGGCGCATCAGGCACTCGTTGCGGGTGCGGCCGTGGACGATGAGCTTGCCGATCAGCGAATCGTAGTGCGGCGGCACGCGGTAGCCCTGGAAGGCGGCCGAGTCGACGCGCACGCCGAGGCCGCCGGGCGGGTGGTAGTAGGTGATGAGGCCGGGCGAGGGCCGGAAGGTCGCCGGGTGCTCGGCGTTGATGCGGCACTCGATGGCGTGCCCCTCGACCTTGATGTCGCCCTGCGCCACCGACAGGGCGCCGCCGGCCGCGACCCGGATCTGCTCGATCACGAGGTCGATGCCGGTGATCATCTCGGTGACGGGATGCTCCACCTGGATCCGCGTGTTCATCTCGATGAAGTAGAACCGCCCGTCCTCGTACAGGAACTCGACGGTGCCGGCGCCGAGGTAGCCGAGCTTGCGCATCGCGTCGGCGCAGATCTCGCCGATCTCGGCCCGCATCGCCTCGTTGAGCGCGGGCGAGCCGCCCTCCTCCCAGACCTTCTGGTGCCGGCGCTGGAGCGAGCAGTCGCGCTCGGCCAGGTGCACCGCGCCGCCGCGGCCGTCGCCCAGCACCTGCACCTCGATGTGGCGCGGGTTGGTGAGGTACTTCTCCAGGTAGACCGCGTCGTCGCCGAACGCCGCCTTGGCCTCGGAGCGGGCCATGCCGAGCGCTTGGCTCAGCTCGGCTTCCGAGCGCGCCACCTTCATGCCGCGCCCGCCGCCGCCGGCCGCCGCCTTGACCAGCACCGGGTAGCCGATCTCGGCCGCGACGCGCTTGGCCTCCTCCGGGTCCTCGATGCCGCCGTCGGAGCCGGGCACGCACGGGATGCCGAGCTTGAGCGCGGTGCGCTTGGCCTCGATCTTGTCGCCCATGATCCGGATGTGCTCGGCCTTGGGGCCGATGAAGCCGATCTCGTGGTGGGCCAGCACCTCGGCGAAGCGCGCGTTCTCCGAGAGGAAGCCGTAGCCGGGATGGACCGCGTCGGCGCCGGTGATCTCGCAGGCGGCGATGATCGAGGGGATGTTGAGGTAGCTGTCGCGGGCGGCCGGCGGGCCGATGCAGACGCTCTCGTCGGCGAGCCGCACGTGCATCGCGTCGGCGTCGGCCGTCGAGTGTACCGCCACGGTCTTGATGCCGAGCTCCTTCGACGCCCGGAGGATGCGAAGCGCAATCTCGCCGCGGTTGGCGATCAGGATCTTGTCGAACATGGCAGGGGCGCTTTCGAGCGGAGGGTGCGCGGTTCGGGTGGGGACAGGCGCGCCCGACTACTCGATGACGATCAGGGCTTCGCCGTACTCGACCGGCTGCCCGTCCTCGACGAAGATCGCGGCCACCGTGCCGGCGCGGGGCGCGACGATCTCGTTGAAGGTCTTCATCGCCTCGATCAGCAGCAGCTTGTCGCCGACCTCGACCCGGGAGCCGACCTCGACGAAGGCCTTCGCCTCGGGCGAGGGGCGCAGGTAGGCGGTGCCGACCATCGGCGACGGCACGGCGCCGGGATGGGTCTTGCCGCGCTCGGGGGCGGCGCCGGGGCCGGGGCTCGGCACGGGCGCGAGCGCCGCCGGGGCCGCCATCGCGGCGGGCGCGGCCACCTGGACGCTCACGGGCTCGAGCCGGCGGACGACGCGGATGCGCAGATCCCCCTTCTCGACCTCGATCTCGGACAGGCCGGTCTCGGTGACGAGGTTGGCGAGCTCGCGCACGAGATCGGCATCGATGGGGTCGTGCTTGGACATCGGGCCTGTCTTCTGGGGGCTTGACCTGGGATTGGGGTGACCGCCGCGGCGGCGCCGATCCGCCGGCGCGGCCGCGCGACCGGGGCCCGGATCCCGCGAAGGCGCCGGTCTTAGACGACCGGGCGCGTTCGCGACACCCTTTCTCGCCTCAGCAGGAGGCGTGGCCGCACTGGCGGACGTCGGCGATGGTCTTGCGGATTGGGTCGACGCCGACGGCGCCGGGGATGATCTCGTCGCCGATGATGAAGGCGGGCGTGCCGGACAGGCCGAGCTTGTCGCCGAGGCCGCGGTTCTCGGTGAGCGCCGCCTTCACCTCGGGGCCCTGGGCGTCCTTCTGCAGCCGGGCCACGTCGAGCCCCATCGCCTTGGCGACGTCGAGGGCCTTGGCGCCGTTCGCCCGGCCCTTGGATTCGAGCAGCTTCTGGTGGAACTCGAACAGCTTGTCGCCCTTGAGCTGCTGCTTGGCGGCGAGCGCGATCTGGCTGGCCTCGAGCGATTCCGGGCCGAGCACCGGGAAATCCTTGATCACCACGCGCAGCTTCGGATCGGCCTTGATCAGCGCCTGCACGTCGCCGAGCGCCTTGCGGCAATAGCCGCAATTGTAGTCGAAGAACTCGATCATCGTGACGTCGCCCGCCGGGTTGCCGGCGACGACGTCGTGCGGGCTGTCGAGCAGCGCCTTCTGCGATTCCTTGAGCGCGGCGGCCTGGGCCAGGCGCTGGGTCTCGGCCTGGCGCTTCTCGCCCTCAGCGATCGCCTCCTGCAGCACGTCGGGGTTCTTGATCAAGTAGTCCTTGACGATCGCCTCGATCCCGGCGCGCTGCGCATCGGTGAAGGGCGCGGCCGGCGCGGTCTGCGCCCGGGCCGGGAGGCCGAGGGGCATGGCCAAGGGAACGGCCAAGGGGACGGCGAGCAGCAGCGCGCGGCGGGAGGCCGAGAGGAAACGGGAGAGAGGCATACGTCCTCGCTGGGCGGGCGCGGCGGGCGGGCCGGACCGGGGTCTGGCCGGTCCGCTATCGGCCGGGTTAGGCGTTTTCACGGCGGCGGGTCAAATCCTGTCGTGCCCGATCGAAGTTTCTCCCGCGAGGCGTCACGCCGATGATCAATCCCATCCGGGCCTTCCGGCTCCGCCCGCGCCTGCTCGCGGCGTTCGGCATCATGGCCGCGGGCGCGCTGCTGATGCCGGGCGCCGACCTCGTCACCCGCCTGCTCGCCGGCTGGTGCGCCGGGATCGTGGCCTACGCGGTGCTGATCGTCCACCAATCCACCGGGCAGTCGCGCGACGCCCTGCGCCTGCAGGCGTCGCGCCTCGACGACAGCGCGGCCCTGGTGACGGTGTTCACCCTGCTCGCGGCCGCGGCGAGCTTCGCCGCCGTCGGCGTGCTGGTGCTCGGCGGCAAGGCGAGCGGCGCCGGCAAGGTCTTCGACCTGACGCTCGCCGGGGCGACCGTGCTGTGCACCTGGGCCTTCGTGCAGCTCGTCTTCACGATCCACTACGCCCACGTCTACTACGGCGACGACGCGCCCGGCGAGAGCCGCGGCGGCCTCGACTTCCACGGCGACGACGCCCCCGACTTCTGGGACTTCCTGTACTTCACCGTCACCATCGGCGCGGCGGCGGCCACCTCGGACACCAACATCACCAGCAAGCGCATGCGCCGGATCGCCACCGTGCAGACGGTCTACGCCTACCTGTTCAACACCGGCGTGCTGGCGCTCGCCGTCAACATGGCGGCGGGGTTCGTCGGGCATTGAGGGGGGTTGCGCAGCATCGCCGACCCGTCCGAGGGCTGACCCGCGGCCGCCGCCCGGGTACAAGCGTCCGATGATCCCCATCTCCCGCCGTGCCGCCGCCGTCGCGCCCTTCCTCGCCATGGACGTGATGGCCGCCGCCGCCGGGAAGGCGCGCGCCGGCGAGGACGTGGTGCGGATGGAGGTCGGGCAGCCCTCGGCGCCGGCGCCGCGGGCGGTGATCGCCGCCGCGCAGCGCGCGCTCGAGGGCGGCCGGGTGCCCTACACCGAGGCCCTGGGGATGCCGGAGCTGCGCGCGCGCATCGCGCGGGACTACCGCGAGCGTTACGGCATCGCGGTGGCGCCGGAGCGGGTCGTGGTCACCACCGGCTCGTCGGCCGGCTTCATCCTGGCGTTCCTGAGCCTGTTCGACGCCGGCGCCCGCGTCGGCGTGCCCCAGCCGGGCTACCCGGCCTATCACAACATCCTCGCGGCCCTCGACCTGGTGCCGGTGCCGATGCGGCTCCGCGCGGCCGACCGCTACGCCCCCACCGCTGCGCTGCTGCGGGAGACCCATGCCGCGCACGCCCTCTCGGGCGTTCTGGTGATGAGCCCGGCCAACCCCTCGGGCACGGTGATCGGCGAGGCGGCGCTGGCGGAGCTGTGCGCGGCGGCGCGGGCGCTCGGCCTGCCCTTCGTCTCCGACGAGATCTACCACGGGCTCGGCTACGGCGTGCCGACGACGACCGCCCTGCGGTTCGACCCGGACGCGATCGTGATCAACTCGTTCTCGAAGTACCACTGCATGACCGGCTGGCGCGTCGGCTGGATGGTGGTGCCCGACGCCCTCGTGCGCCCGATCGAGCGGCTGGCCCAGCACCTCTACATCTCGGCGCCCACCCTCTCGCAGGTCGGCGCGCTCGCCGCCTTCGACGCCACCGAGGAACTCGACGCGGTGCGCGACGGCTACGCCCGCAACCGCGCGATCCTGCTCGACGCGTTCCCGGGCCTCGGCCTCGGGCGGACGCATCCGGTCGACGGCGCGTTCTACCTCTACGCGGACGTGGCCCGCCTCACCAACGACGCCTCCGCCTTCTGCCGGCGGATGCTCGACGAGGCCGGCGTGGCGGCCACCCCCGGCCTCGACTTCGACCGGGAGGCCGGCCACCACCACGTCCGGTTCTCCTTCGCCGGCTCGGAGGCCGAGTGCCGGGAAGCGGTGCGGCGCCTGCGAACCTGGCTGGCGTGAGCGTGGCGCGGACGCCCCGGTCAGGCCGCCAGGACGGCGGCGTCCGCGACCGAGGCGGCGGCCAGCGCCGTCGCGGTCGCCGCCTCGAAGGCCTGGAAGGCGGCGGTCGCGGCGGTCCAGTCCTGCGCCTTCACCCCGGCGCAGAGGGCAGCCGCGCGGGCGGCGGCATCGGCGACGCCGGCGCGGACGCCGGCGGGCAGGATCGGATCGACGGTGATCGTCATCATGCCGGTATGCGGCACCGCGCCGATCAGCACCGAGGCGAGGCGGCGCTTCCAGGCGGCGCAGTCGGCCGGCAGGCGGGCGAGGGCGAGGGTGAGCGGGTCGCCGTCCATGCGGTCGAGCAGGGTGCGGCTCATCGCTTCGAGCGCCTCCAGCTGGCCGATCGCGTCCTGGATCTCGCCGCGGGACTTCTCGGTGCCGGCGGCGATCCGGCCGACATTGGTCGCGATCTCGCCGGTGGCGAGGATCTGCTGCTCCATCACCTCGGCCATCGCCCGCATCTCCGAGGCGGCCTCGGCGACCGCCGCGCTCTCCGCCTCGACGCGGGCGTTGGCGCGGTCCATCACCTCGGAGCCCGCCGCGACCGCGGCGCGGCTGTGGCCGACCGCGGCGTGCATCGCCGACAGCTCCGTCTGGAGCGCGGAGAGCCGCGCGCGGATCTCGTCGGTGGCGCGGGCGGTCTGGCCCGACAGCGCCTTCACCTCGCCGGCGACGACGGCGAAGCCCCGCCCCGCCTCGCCGGCGCGCGCCGCCTCGATGGTGGCGTTGAGCGCCAGCAGGTTGGTCTGGGCCGAGATCGAGGCGATCGCGGTCGCCATCTCCTCGATCCGCCGCGCGGCCGCCGCGAAGCCTTCGAGGCGCCCGCCGATCTCGGACGTGCCGACCTGGATCTCCTGCATCCGCTCGCCGGCCTGGCGCATGTCGGCCGCGCAGACCACGATGCCCTCGCGCGCACGCTCGGCCGTCTCGGCCGAGGTCTGCGAGCGGGCGGCGATCTCGCTGGTCGAGGCGGCCAGTTCCTCGCTCGCCGCCGCGATCAGCCGGGCCTGGTCGGCGACCTGGGCGGAATCGTGGGTGAGCCAGCCGATCGAGGTCCCGGCCGAGGAGGCCGCGGCCGACAGGCGCCCGGGCAGCCGCAACGTCTCGGGGTCGGCCGGCGGCGCGAGCGGCGCGGGAGCCTCGTCGGCGACGCGGTCGAGGACGGCGGGGGCAACGCTGGCGGGAGCGACTACCGAAAGGGCCGGCCTTTCAGTCCTGGCTTTGCGGAAGTAGCTCAACATCGATTGTGTCCCCTGCCGTAAAGCTTCAACCTAAGATGGAATAGGTCAATAAGGGGTTTAGACCGGGCGCGTTTGCTCGGAGAGCGGCCGACATTCGGCTGTTCCCGGGACCTCGACCCGTTGCCGTGGGCCGTGGGGCTTGCCCGGCGCGACCGGCGGCGGCGGACGCAGGAACGGCGCTCCACCCGGCCGCCCGCGGCCGATTGGTGTCCATTCCCAAAAAATTCGGCTCACGACACGGGGTGTCGTGAGCCGGATCCGGTTCAGCCCGTCTCGCGCAGGCTCATTCGCCGGTGAGCGCCGCCTTGGTGCGCGACCACCAGCCGGCCCGCTTCGGCCGGTCGGGATCGGACGGCTCGCTGAGCACCACCGCCACCGGCTCCGGAGCCCGTGCGGGGGCTGCGGGCGCGGGCTCCTCGGCGGCGGCCGGCTCGGGGGAAGGCTGCGCCGGGGCTTCGGCGGGCGGCGCCTCCACCGGGCTCGAGACCGGCAGCTCGACCGCGGTCTCGACGGGCGGCACGGCCGCGGCGATCGCCTCGGCGACGGCCTCGGCGCTCACCGGCTGCTCCGGCTGCAGCTCGGCGATCGGATCGCCGGCCTCGTCGGGCGACGCGTCGGCTTCGAACGCGGCGCCTTCGGACAGGAGGGCCTCGGACAGTGTGGCCTCGCCGCCGTCCCGGCCGCGGCCCTCGGCGCGGCCGCGGCCGCCCCGACGTCCCCGGCGCCGGCGCCGGCCGCCGGCATCCTCCTCGCCGTCGGCCGGCGCCGCGGACTCGCGGGCCTGCGCCTCGGCGGGCTCGGCGTCGCCGCCCTCCGTGGCCTCGCCTTCGTTGATATCGCCCGGGATGGCGTCGCCCTCGGCGTCCTCGTCGCCCGCCTCGGCGCCGGCCTGCGCGCCGCGCTCGGCCTCGCCGCCCTCGGGCCGGCCGCCGCGCTTGCGCCGGCGACGCCGGCGGCGGCGCTGGCCGTCGCCCTCGTCCGACTTCTCCGAGCGCTCGGCACCGGCCTCGCGCGCATCCTCGGCCTCGTCGTCCGCATCGGCCTCGCCGAGGGCGTCCTGCGCGAGCGCCTCCTCGGCGGTCTCGTCCTCGGCCTCCTCGAAGCCGTCGTCCTCCTCGATCTCGGAGATCGGCGAGATCGCCACGGCGCGGATCCCGGTGACCGGGCCCTCGGCGCGCTGGGCCGGCTCGCCGCGATCGAGCTGGTAGGCCGTGGTGGCGCCGAGCCGCTCGTCGGCGGCGATCGTCACGCTGACGCCGAAGCGCATCTCGAGCTCGTGCAGGTGCCCGCGCTTCTGGTTGAGGATGTAGAGCGCCACCTCGGTGCGGGTGCGCAGGATCAGGTTGTGGCTCGACGCCTTGAGCAGCGCCTCCTCGATCGCCCGCAGGATGTGCAGCGCGACCGACGCGGTGGCGCGCACGAAGCCCGATCCGCCGCAATGCACGCACGGGATCGACGAGGATTCGAGCACGCCGGTGCGGATGCGCTGGCGGCTCATCTCCATCAGGCCGAAGGGCGAGATCCGCCCGACCTGGATGCGGGCGCGGTCGTTCTTCAGGCAGTCGTTGAGCTTCTTCTCGACCGCGCGGTTGTTGCGCTTCTCCTCCATGTCGATGAAGTCGATCACCACCAGGCCGGCGAGGTCGCGCAGGCGCAGCTGGCGGGCGACCTCCTCGGCCGCCTCCATGTTGGTGCGAAGCGCCGTGTCCTCGATGTCGTGCTCGCGGGTCGAGCGCCCGGAATTCACGTCGATCGAGACCAGGGCCTCGGTCGGGTTGATCACGAGGTAGCCGCCGGACTTCAGCGTCACGTGGGTCGAGAACATCGCGTCGAGCTGCTGCTCGACGCCATGCTTGGCGAAGATCGGCGTCGGGTCGCGATAGGGCTTCACCACCTTCGCCTGCTGCGGCATCAGCATCCGCATGAAGTCGCGCGCTTCCGCGTAGGCCGCCTCGCCCGAGACCAGGACCTCGTCGAGGTCCTTATTGTAGAGGTCGCGGATCGCCCGCTTGATCAGCGAGCCCTCCTCGTAGACCAGCGCCGGCGCGGTCGAGGACAGGGTCAGCTCGCGCACGCTCTCCCACAGCCGCATCAGGTATTCGAAGTCGCGCTTGATCTCCGGCATGGTGCGCGAGGCGCCCGCCGTGCGCAGGATCACGCCCATGCCGTCGGGCACCTCCAGCGCCTGGGCGGTCTCCTTGAGGCGCTTGCGGTCGGCGGCCGAGGTGATCTTGCGGGAGATCCCGCCGCCGCGGCCGGTGTTCGGCATCAGCACCGAGTAGCGGCCGGCGAGCGACAGGTAGGTGGTGAGCGCCGCGCCCTTGGTGCCGCGCTCTTCCTTGACGACCTGCACCAGGATGATCTGGCGGCGCTTGATCACCTCCTGGATCTTGTAGTGGCGGCGGTGGCTGCGCGGGCGCTCTGGCAGCTCGCCGAGCGCGTCGCCGTTGCCGCCGACCTGCGAGATCTTCGGCTCGGCGTCGGGATCCTCGTCGCCCTCGTCCTCGTCGGACTCCTCGTCGTCGCCGTCCTCGTCCTCGTCGTCCGAATCGTCGTCCTCGTCCTCGTCGTCGGACTCGTCCTCGTCGGGCTCATCCTCGGACGCCGCCGGCGCCTCGGCGACGGTGAGGCTCTCGGCCACGGCGACGATCGCCTCGGGGCGCGGCGCCGCGTCGGCGGCCTCGGGAGCGACCGCATCGCGGGGCGCGTCGGCCTCGGGCGCGTGGGCCTCCGCCGTGTCCTGCGTCTCCGCGGCGGGCTCGCCGATCGCCGTCTCGGGCAGGCTGGCGGACGCGTCGCTTCCCGGCGCGATGGCGCCCTCGGCCGGCGCCTCGCCCGACGCCGTCCCGCCGGCGTGATCCGCGCCGGACCCGGTCTCGTGCGCCGGCGCCTCGTGCACGTGCGTCTCGTGCCCTTGCGTCTCGTGCCCTTGGGCCTCGTCGTGACGGGGCTCGCCGGCCTGGGCGCCGTGCTCGTCCGCGTGCGAAGCCTCGTGCGACGTCTCGGTCGCGTGCGCGACGTCCTCGGCGCTCACGGTCTCGTCGAGCTTGGCCGCGGCGGCCTCGGCCCGGCGCCCGCGGACGCGGCGGCCGTTGTTGCGCGGCGACTTGCGGCGGCGCTCCTCGCGCTCGCGGTGCTCCTCGGCGTCGCGGGCCTCGTCCTCGAGCAGCGCCTGCCGGTCGGCGAGCGGGATCTGGTAGTAGTCGGGGTGGATCTCCGAGAAGGCGAGGAAGCCGTGGCGGTTGCCGCCGTACTCGACGAAGGCGGCCTGGAGCGAGGGCTCCACGCGCGTCACCTTGGCAAGGTAGATGTTGCCGCGAAGCTGGCGCCGGTTGGCCGCCTCGAAGTCGAATTCCTCGACCCTAGAACCGTGAACCGTGACGACCCGGGTCTCTTCCGGATGCATCGCGTCGATGAGCATCTTGTTGTTGGCCATGACGAACTTTCGACATGGCGGCGGACGTCGCTCTCCTGGGCCCGTGTCCCGGTGGAGCCTCGCCCGGCCTGAAGGCCGTCAGGGAGAGGGCTCGCGCCGGCCTCGAAACCGAGGCCGCGGGGGCTGAACTGAAGGGATTGCCGTCAACCGCCGCTCGGCGCGCGCTTCCGCTGCGCCTGGGGTTGAACCTGATCGGGGGAACGGACGGATCGGCGCGACGCGCATCGCGCACGCTGACGGCACGGGCAACGGCAATCGATGCTGTGCCTCCGTCCATCTGTATTCCCGACCTCGCGAAAACCATCTCGACCGTCCCGTCATGCCGAGGCGGCCGCGAATTCCATGAAACTCATGCGCCGGGACGAGGCCCGTCGCGTGTGCAGATCCCCGGCCGTCCAGGGCCGCAGCGGCGGAGAAGCGTCGCCGCCGAGGGCGCGCCGTCGCCCGTTCGCGGGCGTCGGCGCACAAACGATCCCGTGAGGACCGGACAGGGCCTGCCATTATTACAGATCGTCGCAGGGCTTTGGCAAGGCCGAGCCGAAACGCCGCCGGAGCGGGCCCGGCGCGGCACGGGTTTCAAAGCGGGCGGCGTGTTCGCGGCGGGCCCGGCGGCCCGCTCCGCCGGCCGCATGGTTCCGGGATCGAGCCCCTTAGCTCGACTTTGGCCATTTGCGGCGCGTGGAGTGGGCGGAGGTGACGAAGCGGGCGTGAGGGATAGGCTGGTGGCGTCCCCGCCAAGAGACACCGCCATGCTGCCCCTGCCCACCCGCTTTGCCGGGATCATCCTGGCGTTCGCGCCGCTGTTCGTCCACCGCTCCTGGCGCCATGCTCAGCTGTTGCTGATCGGCGCGATCCTGACGCCGGGGCGGCGCACGGTGACGAGCGTCCTGCGCATCATCGGCCGCGCGCAGGAGCGGCGGTTCGTGAACGTCCACCGTATCCTCAACCGAGCGGCGTGGTGCCCGCGCTCCGGCAGCCGTATCCTGCTCGGGCTCCTCGTCGATGCGTTCGCGCAACGCGGCCCCGTGGTCCTGGGACTGGACGATACGATCGAGCGCCGCCGCGGCAAGCGGATCGCGGCCAAGGGCATCTACCGTGATCCAGTTCGCTCCTCCGACAGCCATTTCGTCAAGGCGAGCGGGCTGCGCTGGATGAGCCTCATGGTGCTCGCCCCGATCCCCTGGGCGGGGCGCGTCTGGGCGCTGCCGTTCCTAACCGCGTTGGTGCCGTCAGAGCGCGCCTGTCGCGAACGGGGCCGTCGGCACAAGCCTCTGCTCGACGTCGGACGCCAACTCGCTCTCCAGGCTCGCCGCTGGCTGCGCGCACGCGACCTCGTTGTGGTGGGCGACAGCGGCTTCTCGGCCTTGCTGTTCCTCGACGCGATGCGCCGCGCTCGCATCACGGCGATCACCCGCCTGCGGCTGGATGCTGCTCTCTACGAGCCGGCCCCACCTCGGCCGCCCGGCACGATTGGACGCCCGCGGACCAAAGGCGCGCGGCTGCCGACGCTCGCCGCGATCCTCGCGGCCAAGGACACGCGCTGGCACGCGGTCGTGGTGCCCGGCTGGTACGGGGCGGGCGAGCGCACCCTTGAGATCGCCTCCGGGACCGCCGTGTGGCGGCACGGCGGTCTGCCGGTCGTGCCGATCCGATGGGTGCTGGTGCGCGATCCCGAGAGCCGCTTTGCACCGCAGGCCCTGCTCTGCACCGAACCGGTGCGCGAGCCCGCGCAGATCGTGGGGTGGTTCGTGCGGCGCTGGACCGTTGAGGTCACCTTCCAGGAAGCGCGCGCCCATCTCGGTGTCGAGACGCAGCGGCAGTGGTCGGACAAGGCCATCGCCCGCACCACGCCCTGCCTGCTCGCCCTGTTCTCGATCGTCACGCTGCTGGCTGCACGGCTCCCAGTCCGCCAACGGCAACGGATCGCGGCCGCCGCGTGGTACCCCAAACCGCGCCCGACCTTCGCCGATGCTCTGGCCGCCGTGCGCTATGCGATCTGGCGCGAGCGGACTTTGGCAACATCACCGCGCCGACGCGCCCGAACAAAACCCGGCTTCCGTTTGCCAGCGCCCTGGGCCTATGCCCTCTGCCACGCCGCATGAGTGGCCAAAGTCGAGCTTAGAGCGCCTAACAGAACCGCCTGATTTGGTTGAGGGTGATGAGACTGGCGGCGAGGTTGGTGAAGGCCTCGTAGATGTCGGCGCGGCGCTCGTAGCGTACGGGCAGGCGTCGGAAACGGTTGAACCAGGCATGGGTGCGCTCGACTACCCAACGGTGACGCCCAAGCTTCTCGCTGCTGTCGATCCCGCGCCGAGCGATGCGAGGGACGATCCCACGGGCGCGGCACTCCTGGCGACGGGCACGGGCGTCGTAGGCCTTGTCGGCATGAAGCTTGTGGGGACGGCGGCGTGGGCGACCGCGCCGGCCGCTGCCCACGGGCGGGATCGCATCGAGGGTCGGGGCCATCATCACGCTGTCGTGGCGGTTGGCCCCCGTGAAGGTCAGGCCGAAGGGCGTGCCGCGGGCATCGACGACGAGGTGGCGCTTGGTGCCCGGTTTGCCGCGATCCGTCGGGTTCGGGCCTGTGGCAGAGCCCCTTTTTTCGCCGGGACAGACGCGCTGTCCAGGCTGGCCCGGCTCCAGTCGAGCTGGCCGGCTTCGTAAAGTCGCCCCAGCAGCACCTGATGCAGGCGGGTCCAGACGCCCGCCGCCTGCCAGTCCCGCAGGCGGCGCCAGCACGTCATGCCCGAGCCACAGCCCATCTCGGCCGGCAGCATCTCCCAGGGCAATCCAGAGCGCAGCACGAACAGGATGCCTGTCAGGGCCGCCCGGTTCTTGATAGGCCGTCGACCGCCTTTCGGACGGGGTCGGGGAGGCGGAAGCAGCGGGGCGATCTCGTCCCAGAGATCGTCGGGAAGAAGTGCGCGGGCCATGAAACACCAACGCACATCAACGCTCAGGGTGCCGTTCTGTTAGGCGCTCTTAATCTCGCCGGCTTTGGAGCGCGTCCTGACGGCGTGGCCCCAGCGGCACCGCGGATGCGGCGCCCGGCCGGGGCCGCCGCGATGACGATTCTGCCGGACGACCCCTCGGACGACCCCCTCGGATGGAGCGCGCGAGCCCTTGTTGAAAACCATTGCCCTGGTCGCCTCGGTCGCCGCCTTCCTCGCGGTCCGGGCCCTCGTGAAGTTCCTGCTGCTGCCGTTCCGCGCGCTTCGGCACCTGCGCAAGGACAGCCCGGTCTCGACCTGAGACCCGGCCCTGGCGGCGCGCATGCGCGTGCCGCGGGCAGCGCGACGGCATCGCTGAAATCAGCCGTTGCAAGGTTCGGCTGCGAGGCTCGGCTGCGAGGCCGCCGGCTGTCGCAACCGTGAACGGCGGGGTGCCGATCGCGCCTTCCCGCCGGCACCGGAATCATGACAGATCGCCGCGGGGGCCTCGAGAGCCCGGCCGTGGGAACACCGAATCGATGGCCATCCGAGAGCCGGTGCTGGCGCCCGTCCCGATCGCGGATCTGCGCCCGACGCAGATGACCGTGGGCTACCGGGAGGTCGCCGAGAAGCGCCGGCGCTGGCGCGACTACGACGAGGACAAGCGCGCCGCCTTCCTCGGGGCGCACATGGTGCCGACCCTGCTCGGGCCGAAGAAGCACCACTACGTCATCGACCACCACCACCTCTCCCGCGCCCTCATGGAGGAGGGCGTCGAGAGCGTTCTGGTCACCGTGGTCGCCGACCTGCACCACCTCGAGAAGGATGCGTTCTGGACGGTGTGCGACCACAAATCGTGGGTCCACCCCTACGATGCGGACGGCGTCCGCGTCGGGTTCAAGGAGATCCCGAAGACGATGGGGGACCTCGCCGACGACCCCTTCCGCAGCCTCGCCGGCGAGCTGCGCCGGGCCGGCGGCTTCGCCAAGGACACCACGCCGTTCAGCGAGTTCCTCTGGGCCGACTATCTCCGCCGCCACATCAAGCCCAAGCGGGTCGAGAACGACTTCTCGGCCGCGCTCGAGGAGGCGATGGCCTTGGCCAAGGCGCCCGAGACCAACTACCTGCCGGGCTGGTGCGGGCCGACGACGTAGCCGGGCCGCACCCGCGTCACAGGCCCCAGTACGGCGCCGCGTTGTAGTAGCGGTGGACCCGTTCCTCCCAGGCGCGGTCCTCGGCCGGATCGGTGCCCTCGGGCGAGCGCGGCGGCGCGTCGCGCAGCTGCGCCTCGGTGATGTCGACGACGTAGGCGTCGTGCTCGGGCGAGAAGCGCAGCACGCCCCAGGGCAGGGTGTGGAACCCCTCGCCGAGACCGAGGAACCCGCCGAAGCTCATCACCGCGTAGGCGACCTGGCCCGAGCGCTTGTCCAGCATCAAGCGCTCGATCCGCCCGACCTTGGTGCCGTCGGGGCGGCGCACGTCGGTGCCGACGACGCGGTCGTGGGCGATCAGGCTGCGGGGCTGCTCGTCGGGGTTCGCGGCCGGGATCTCGGGTGCGGGCGTCATGCGGCGGCCTCGGGCTCGGTGGGTGCGCCCGCGCTCGGCGGGCGCGGCACGGGTCTGCCCGAAAAACGCCCCGGCGGCGGGCGACGTTCCGATCCTCGACGCGCGACCGCCGGACCGGATACACAGACCCGCATGCACAAGCGCCGCCTCGCCCTCCCCGCCGCCCTCGCGCTCGCCTCGGCGCTCGCGGCCTCCGCCGCCCACGCCCAGGACAAGGGCAGCCTCAACCCCAAACCCCTGCCGCCGCTGGAGAATCCCGACGCGCCCTCGACCCCGGCCAAGGCGCTGTTCGGCCGGGTCACCGGCCCGAGCTCCGGCCCGACCCACGCCTACGGCTCCTATGCCAAGGGCTGCTTCTCGGGCGGCGCCGCGCTGCCGATCGACGGGGCGACGTGGCAGGTGATGCGCCTGTCGCGCAACCGGAACTGGGGCACGCCCTACCTCGTCGACTTCCTGGAACGGCTGGCCGGCAAGGCGCCGCGGGTCGGCTGGCCGGGCTTGCTCGTCGGCGACATGTCCCAGCCCCGCGGCGGCCCGATGCTCACCGGCCACGCCTCGCACCAGCTCGGGCTCGACGCCGACGTGTGGCTCACCCCGATGCCGGACCGGCGCATGACGCGGGCGGAACGCGAGGAGACCTCGGCCACCGACATGGTGCGGCCGGACCGCCTCGACATCGACCCCGACACCTGGACGCCGGAGCGGCTGAGCCTGATCCGCCTCACCGCCGAGCAGCCGGAGGTGGCGCGCATCTTCGTCAACCCGGCGATCAAGAAGGCCCTGTGCCGCGAGGCGGACGGCAACCGCGGCTGGCTGCGCAAGGTGCGCCCGATGTACGGGCACAACTACCACTACCATATCCGCCTCGCCTGCCCGGACGGCCAGGATTCCTGCGGCGACCAGGCCGCCCCGCCCCCGGGCGACGGCTGCGGCGAGGAGCTCGCCTACTGGTTCAGCGACGCGATCCTCCACCCGAAGCCGGCGAAGACCAAGCCGAAGCCGCGGCCGCCGATGACCATGGCGGCCCTGCCGGCCGAGTGCCGGATGGTGCTGAAGGCGCGCTGAGGCCCGGTCTTCCGAGCTTGTCTGCCGGCGCGTCGGATCAGGCCAGCTCCTCGCCGGGCGTCGGCTCGGCCGCGGCGGCGCCCGGCTCCGGCGCGGGGGCTGGCGGGGCGGCGGGCGGCTGGTCGACCAGCGTGCCGATCAGGTCGAGCAGGGCCCGGTGCTCCGGCCCGCCCGCGCCGGCGCGCAGGAAGGCGCCGATCGCGGTCTCGGAGGTGCGGCCGCCGGACGACGCGTTCGGCTCGTGCAGGATCACGGCCTCGGCGCCGTCGGCGCGGCGGAGCCACCAGCGGTCGCCGTTCTCGCTCGCGTAGATCAGGCGTCGGTCGGTCTTCATGGCGTCGCTGTCCTGGTTGGCCCGCACGGGAAAGTCGGCGGCCGCGGTTTCGCTCCCGCGCCTCAGGCCCCCGCCTGCCGCCGGTCGAGGCTCTGGGTGAGCTGATCGGCGAACTTCGCCGCGGCGACGGACAGCAGGCGCCCGCGCAGCTGCCCGAGGATCATCACCATCGGGTCGAGGTCGCGCCCGTCGATCGGGCGGCTGACGAGGCGGGGATCGTCGGGGATGCCGCTCGGCACCTGCAGGCTGACCGCCTCCTCGCGCAGCACGAGGTTGCGCAGGAACTCGAGCGAGCTCGATTCGACCACCGGCCCGAGCGGCACCCCCCGCCGCGCCAGGGCCTGCTCGAGGTGCAGGCGGATCGCCAGCGACCGGTCGGGCAGCGCCATCGCGTGGGCGAGGCAGTCGCGCAGGCGCACCGGCCCGGTCTCGCGGGCGAGGGGATGGCCGGCCCGCATCAGCGCGCAGAGCGGCTGGCGGCAGGAATACAAAACGTGCAGGTCGGCCGAGGGCGGCGGCTGCAGCACCAGGGCGAGGTCGGCCTCGAACGCGGTCAGCGCCGCCACCGCCTGGACGTGGTCGCGGACCTGCACCGTGAACCCGACCAGCGGAAACCGCGCGCGATAGGCCTGGACCTCCTCCGGCACCACCTGCGTGACGAAGGCCTGGCTGCAGGCGAGCGCCACGTGCCCGCGCCGGACCCCGGAGAGGTCGGCGATCTGCGAGCGCACCCGCTCGAGGTCGGCGAGCTGGTCGCGCGCGTGCCGGACCAGCAGCTCGCCGGCCGCGTTGAGCCGCATCCCCTGCGCCAGCCGCTCGAAGATCGGCGTGCCGAGCTCGTACTCGATGTCCTGGACCTGACGGGTCAGCGCCGAGGGCGCGATGTTCAGGCGCTCGGCCGCCCGGCGGATCGAGCCGCTTCGGGCGATCTCGGCGATGCAGGCCAGCGTCCGGGTGTGCTTCATCGCCAAGACCCGCTTCGGGCACGGGTCCTGCAACCCGCTCCGGCAAGCCTAGGCCACCCGTTGCCCGAACCGCAACGGCACGATCCCGAACGAGCACTCGTTTGCAACGGTCGGCGCAACTAGGCTCCAAATCGTCGCCGACCCCGGAGTGAAGCCATGATCGACCGCCGCACCCTCCTCGCCGGCCTCGGGGCCGGGCTGGTCTCGGCCCCGTTCGTCGCCCGGGCGGCGGAGCCGGTGACGATCCGCATGGGCTCGCTCAAGCTGATCCACTCGATCGCGCCGTACTTCTACGAGCGCTTCACGCCGGCGGGCACCCGGGTCGAGGTGATCCCGTTCGAGAGCCCGACCGAGTGCAAGAACGCGGTGGTCACCAAGTCGGTGGATTTCGGCACCTTCGGCATCGCCTCGGCGACGCTGGGCGCGGCCGCCGGCGAGCCGCTGACGGTGATCGCCTCGACCTGCAACGGCGGCATGGCGATCATCTCCAGGAAGGATTCCGACATCCGCGCGATCAAGGACCTCAAGGGCAAGCGCGTCGCCCTGTGGCCCGGCTCGACGCAGGAGGTGTTCGCCCTCGAGCGCATGCGGATGGAGGGGCTGTCGATCCGGGACATCGTGCCGGTGCGGATCTCGTTCTCGGAGATGCACATCGCCCTGGCGCGGGGCGACATCGACGCCTATGTCGGCGCCGAGCCCGCCCCCGGCGTCAGCCTGTCGAGCGGAGTCGGCCAGCTCGTCGAGTACCCCTACGGCACCGCGATGGGCTCGCTCAACATGGTGTTCGGCACCCACCGCGACACGATCGCGAGCAAGCCGGACCTCGTGCGCACCATGCTGGAGATCCACCGCAAGGGCACCGAGTTCGCGGCCAAGAACCGCGACGCGATGATCGACATGGCGGTGGCCAAGCTCGGCCAGAAGCGCGAGGCGCTGGCGATCTCGGCCCCCAACGTCGACCTGACGTGGCAGCTCGGCCCGGACGAGGTCAAGAAGGCCGAGGCCTACGCCCAGCACATGCTCGCCCTCAAGCAGATCAAGCGCCTGCCCGAGCCCGGCTTCATCGACACCACCTTCGTCGACGCGATGCGGGACGCGTGAGCGTCGTGAGCCCGACCGCACTCTCTCCCCTCGAACCGGGTTCGGCATCCTCCCTCTCCCCCCTGCGGGAGAGGGTGGCCCGCGAAGCGGGTCGGGAGAGGGGAGCGACCTTTCCGGACAACGCGCTCCCCTCTCCCGACCCTCGCTCACGCGAGGCCCACCCTCCCCCACAGAGGGGGGAGGGAAACGCGCCGCATGCGGTCCCCTCGACGACGGGGACCGCCCGCGACCGGGCCTCGTTCGCCGTGAACATCCTCCGGCGCCTGACGGCGCCCGCCCTCGCGCTCGCCCTCCCCGTCGCGCTCGCGCTGGTCTGGCACCTCGCCACCGTCGGGAGACCCTACAGCCTGATCCCGCCGCCGGCCGAGGTCTGGACCGAGATGCGGGATCTGGCCGTCGGCGGGATCAACGACGACGCCTTCAGCGGCACGCTGTGGACGCATCTCGCCGCCTCGCTCGCCCGCGTCTTCGGCGGGTTCGCGCTGGCCGCGGCCGCCGCCCTGCCGCTCGGGCTGCTGATCGGACGCGTGCAGCTGATGCGGGCGCTGCTCGACCCGACCTTCCAGATCCTGCGGCCGGTGCCCGTCACCGCATGGCTGCCGCTGGCGATGATCCTGTTCGGGCTCGGGCCGCGCTCGGCCTACTTCCTGGTCTTCCTCGGGGCGTTCTACCCGATCCTCGTCAACACGATCTTCGGCGTGCGCTCGGTCGAGCCGCGATTGTTCGAGGCCGCGGCCATGCTCGGATGCACGGGGACGGCGCAGTTCGCCCGCGTCGTGCTGCCGGCCGCCCTGCCCTCGATCTTCACCGGCCTGCGCCTCGGCCTCGGCTTCGCCTGGGTCGTCATCGTGGTGGGCGAGATGACCGGGGTGCAGACGGGTCTCGGCGCGATCATCATGGAGGCGCGCCAGCTCTCCCGCACCGAGATCGTCATCTGCGGCATGGTGGTGATCGGCGTCGCCGGGTTCGTCTCCGACCGGATCGTCATGGAGATCGGGCGCCGCCTGCTCGCGTGGAGCCCCGCGCATGGTTGAGAACCGGAGATCCTCGGATGGCTGACCCGACCCTGCCGATCGTCGAGGTGCGCGACGTCTCCAAGACCTACCGCTCGCAGGGGCGCAGCACCGAGGCCCTGCGCGGCGCCAACCTCACCGTGCGCCGCGGCGAGTTCGTCTGCCTGCTCGGGGCCTCGGGCTGCGGCAAGTCCACCCTGCTGCGGATCGTGGCCGGCTTCGAGGCGGCCACCGGCGGCGAGGCCCTGATGTGGGGCAAGCCGATCCCCGGCCCGGGCCCGAGCCGCGGGATGGTGTTCCAGGATTACGGCCTGTTCCCCTGGCTCAGCGTGCGCGACAACATCGGCTTCGGCCCGAAGGCGCGGGGCCGCCCGGCCGCGGAGGTGCGCGACACCGCCGCCCGCTACATCGACCTCGTCGGCCTCGCGGCCTTCGCCGACGCCTACCCGCACCAGCTCTCGGGGGGCATGAAGCAGCGCGTCGCCATCGCCCGCGTGCTCGCCAACGAGGCCGAGGTGGTGCTGATGGACGAGCCGTTCGGGGCGCTCGACGCGATGACCCGCGAACGGCTGCAGGACGAGCTGCTCGACCTGTGGAGCCGCACCGGCCTCACCGTGCTGTTCGTGACGCACGCGATCGAGGAGGCGATCTTCCTCGCCGACCGCATCGTGATGATGTCGCCCGGCCCCGGCCGGATCGAGGCGGTGCACGCGATCGACCTCCCCCGCCGCCGCGACGTGTCGAGCCCCGCCTTCAACGACGTGCGCCGCATGCTCTCGGCCCAGCTCCACAGCCACCATGCGCCGAAGGCGGCCTGAGGTGGCTGCGGCAGCGAGGATCGTATCCGTCTCGGAGCCGCGACGCGGCCCCCTCTCCCAGGGGGAGAGGGTGGGGGTGAGGGGCGTGACCTCTCCGGACGGTTCTCATCCCTCACCCCAGCCCTCTCCCGCCCGGGAGAGGGGGCCCGCGCCTGCTTCGGAGGGCCTGGCGCCTGATCGAACGGCTGCGGCATGAGCACGATCGCAAACCAGAGGCCGGCGACCATGCCCGAGACGACCGATTGGCAAGACCTCGACCGCGCGGCGCTGAGCCGGGCCTACGACAATTCCGGTGCGGTGGCCGACAGCGCCGCCATCGTCGCCGGCTGGCGCGCGCGCAGCGCCGCGTTCCGCGAGCGCCATGCGGAGGCGCTGGACCTCGCCTACGGGCCGGGCGAGCGCCAGCGCATCGACGTGTTCCGCTGCGGGCAGCCGAGCGCACCGATGCTGGTCTTCCTCCATGGCGGCTACTGGCAGCGCAACGACCGGCGCGGGTTCTCCTGCATGGCCGAGGGGCCGCTGGCGCTCGGGCTCGACGTGGCGCTGGTCGGCTACACCCTGGCGCCGGAGGCGAGCCTGACCGCGATCGTCGCCGAGGCCCGCGCCGCCCTGGCGCTGCTGCGCGCCGATGGCGGCGGGCGCAGGCTCGTGGTCTCCGGCTGGTCGGCCGGCGGGCACCTCGCCGCGCAGGTCGCCGACGGGGCCGATGCCGGGCTCGCGATCAGCGGCCTCTTCGACCTCGCGCCGATCGCCGGCACGAATCTCAACGACGCCTTGAGCCTGAGCGCGGAAGAGATCGCGGCGCTCTCGCCGATCCGCCACCTGAGCCCGGGCGCGCCGCCCGTCGCGGTGCTGTACGGCGCCGACGAGCTGCCCGAGCTCCGGCGCCAGTCGGACGCCTACCACGCCGCCCGCCGCGCCCTGGGGCTGGACGGGCCGCTGATCCCGGTGACGGGCGCGAACCACTTCACCGTGCTCGACGCGCTGATCGACCCCGAGGGCGCGATCGCCCGGACGGCGGCGCGGCTAGCCGGATTGTAGCGCCGACGCTCCCACCCCCCTCGTCCTGAGGTGCCGCAGCCGAGCGGAGGCCTCGAAGGAGGCCGCCTTCGAGGCCCGCCGGGGCGGGCGCCTCGGGACGCGGGGCGGGATGGGATCGCTTTCGAGAAGCAACACCGCGAGACGCCATGCCCCCGTTCCCGACGATTCCCGCCCTGCACGCGGCCTACGCCGCCGGCGACGACCCGCGCACGATCCTGGCGGAAGTCTACCGCCGCATCGCGGCCGCCGGCGATCCCAGCATCTTCCTGAGCCTGGTGCCGGAGGCGGAGGCCGCGGCGGCGCTCGCCGCGCTCGGCCCGTTCGATCCGGTGGGCAGGCCGCTCTGGGGCATCCCGTTCGCGGTGAAGGACAACGTCGACGTCGCCGGGATGGCGACGACGGCGGCGTGCCCGGGCTTCGCCTACACCGCGACCGAGACCGCCCACGCGGTCGAAAAGCTCCTGGCGGCGGGCGCGATCCTCGTCGGCAAGACCAATCTCGACCAGTTCGCCACCGGGCTGGTCGGCGTGCGCACGCCCTACCCGGTGCCGCGCAACGCCCTCGACCCGGCCTACGTGCCGGGCGGCTCCAGCAGCGGCTCGGCGGTGGCGGTCGCCCGCGGCCTCGTCGCCTTCGCGCTCGGCACCGACACGGCGGGCTCGGGCCGCGTGCCGGCCGGGCTGAACAACGTCGTCGGCCTGAAGCCCTCGCTCGGCAGCGTCTCGGCCCGCGGCATGGTCCCGGCCTGCCGAACGCTCGACACGCTCTCGGTCTTCGCCGGCACCGTGGCCGACGCCGACGCCGCCTTCCGCGCCATGGCCGGCTACGATCCCGCCGACGCGTTCTCGCGGAGCCTGCCCGTGCCCGCCGCGTCCGCGGTCCCGCCCGGCCTGCGCCTCGGCGTGCCGGATGCGCAGGGGCTGGACTTCGCCGGCGACGCCCTGTCCGAGGCGGCCTTCGCCGCGAGCCTTGCCGACCTCGAAGCCCTCGTCGGCGCCGGCCGCCCGGTCGACTTCGCGCCGATGTTCGCGACCGCGCGCCTGCTCTACACCGGCCCGTGGGTGGCCGAGCGCTACCAGGCGATCCGCGCCGTGATCGAGACGCGGCCCGAGATCCTGCATCCGACGACGCGGGCCGTGATCGAGAACGCCAAGCATTTCTCGGCGGCCGACGCCTTCGGCGGGCTCTATCGCCTCGCCGAGCTGCGGCGGGCGGCCGACGCGGTCTGGGACGCGGTCGACGTGCTCGCGGTGCCGACCTATCCGCGGCCGCGCACGGTGGCGGACCTCGCCGCCGACCCGATCGGGCCGAACAGCGAGCTCGGCACCTTCACCAACTTCGTCAACCTGCTCGACTGGTGCGCGCTCGCCGTGCCCGGGCGCTTCCGGGCCGACACGTTCCCCGCGGGGGTGACGCTGCTGGCCCCCCGCGGCCGCGACGGGCTGCTCGCGGCGCTCGGCGCCCGGCTGCACGCGGCGTCCGGCGTGCCGATCGGGGCGAGCGCCGTGCCGGTGCCGGCGGCGACCGAGCCGGCGGGGCGGGCGGCGGGCGAGGCGATCGAGCTGGCGGTGGTCGGCGCGCACCTCTCCGGCCTCGCCCTCAACGGCGAGCTCACGCGCCTCGGCGCCCGCTTCCTGCGCGCGGTCGCGACGGCACCGGACTACCGCTTCTACGCGCTCCCCGGCGGCCCGCCGCACCGGCCGGGCCTGCTGCGGGTGGCGGCCGGCACCGGCGTCGCGATCGAGACCGAGGTCTGGGAACTGTCGCCGGACGCCTTCGGCCGCTTCGTGTCCGCCATCCCGGAGCCCCTCGGCATCGGCACCCTGCACCTGTCCGACGGCACCCGGCCGAAGGGGTTCCTGGTCGAGGCCGAGGGCGTCGTCGGCGCCGAGGAGATCGGCCGCTACGGCGGCTGGCGCGGGTACTTGGCCCGCGCCCCGCGCTGAGGCGCCGAGACCGGCGCGCGAGCTACCTGATGCCCGCGATCGCCGCGGCGAGGCCGTCGAGGGAGGTCGCGATGGCGACGGGGGCGGCGCTCTCGCTCCGGCGATAGCGGACGCGGACGGCGGCGCGCCCGGCGATGGCCCGCCGCAGGGCCTCGTCGACGGGCAGGAAGCCGAGGCACAGGCTGGCGTTGCAGCTTTCCAGGCGGATTACGGTCTCCTCGGCGGTGCCGAACGTCAGCCCGACGGTGTGGGCCGACCACGCCCCGACCGGCGCGCGCACCACGAAGACCGGCGCGCCGGCGCTGGTGGCGGCGAGCGACCAGCTGAAGGCGAAGACCCCGTCGCCGTCGACGATCGATTGCGACGCGTTGCAGACCCGGCGGCGCCGGCGCAGGTTCTCGTCGCAGATCAGGGTCCAGCCGCCGAAGGCCTGGATCATCCGGCGGGTGTCGCCCGGCGCCTCGCCCGGCGGCGGCGCCCCCTCCGGCGGGTGGACGCGGTAGGCCGGCGCCGCGAACTGGGCGCGCGGCGGGTCGTCGGTGGAGACGGTGCCGCGCATCGCGATCGACCCGAGGAGGCCGTCTCCGCCCGACGGCTCGTGCCCCTGGCCGCACGCGGGCGCGGCGAGCAGCAGGGCCGCGAGGGCGGCCGCCGCGGTGGCGTGCGCGCGCATCGCCGGCCTCAGTTGAGGGTAAAGCTGGCGCCGGCGCCGATCCCGAAGTCGCGGCCGGCGGCGACGCCGGTGGCGTTGACCCGCGCGGACCCGTCGGGGAGCGTGTAGCCGATGCCCATCGATGCCGCGCCCTCGCCGCGCCACACGCCGCCGCCGGCGGCCATGCTCAGCTTGCCCGGGCGGTCGTCGAAGCGGAGCGAGGCGGCGGCCAGGCCGATCGCCGCGCCGCGGCGCGCCTCCTGGCGGACCTGCCCGACCTCGTTCTGCAGGCCGGCGAGCTGGCTGCCGAAGGCGGTCATCTGCTTCTCCAGCGGCGCGACGCGGGCGTCGGTGTAGGCCGTGCTCGCGGCGTAGCTCGCCTGCACCCGCTGGTCGGTATAGGCGAAGCTCTGCGCCTTCGCGGTCGCGACCTGCCCCGTGACCTGGCCGAGATTGGCGGCGTCGGTCGCCAGCACGCCGGCGGCGACGTTGCGGATCAGCACCGGCTGGTTCGGGTCGCTGCCGGCCAGCGTCAGCGACTGCCCGCGCCCGCCGGTCGCCGGGTCGACGTCGTACTTGACGGCGAAGGTGTCGACCGCCGCGAGCGCGTCGCCGACGCCGGAATACGCCTTGCCGCCGATGGCATAGGTCGGCCCGGTGAAGCTGCCGTCGGCGGCAAAGCCCGCGCCGCCGCCCAGCGCGCCGGCGAGGTTGCCGCCGACCGCGCGGAGCTGGCGCAGGTTAACCGCATCCGTGTCCTGCGTGCCGCCGGCGACGTTGACGATCTGCCGCTCCGCGCCCTCGGCCCCGACCGAGACGGCGCCCGCGGTCGAGGCGACGGCGGCCCCCGAGAACGCCTCGGCGGCCCCCGAGAGCCCGGCGCGGCGGGCGACCGCGTTGGCGCCGAGCGCGACGCCGCCGGCCGCGCTCGCCACCGAGGCCGGGCCGATGGCGACGCTGTCGGCGCCGGTGGCCTGGGCCGCGGCACCGGTGCTGCGCACCGCCACGTAGCGGCTGCCGACGGTGTTGAGGTTGGTCACCGCGGCGTCGAGGCTGCCGAGCGCCGAGCCGACGTCGCCGAAGCGCGAGCCCTGGATCGCGTAGCTCGGTGCGGTCACCGACCCGTCGGCGGCCACGCCCGCGCCGCCGCCGAGGCTCTTGGCCAGCGAGGCGGAGAGCCCGTAGACCTGCCCGCCGTCGACCGCCTCGGTCGAGCCCGCGGCGATCCGGCCGCCGGCGATTCCGGTGAGCGTGCGCGCCGTGCCGTTGCGGTCGGCGAAGCTCACCGTGGTGCCGTCGGTATTGGCGCCGACGGTCAGCCCGCGCGTCGCCTGGTCCTGCTGGACTAGGCCGACGGTGCCGTTGGCGACCCCCGCCGACAGGCCCGCGACCGCCTGGTTCGTCGCGTAGAGCTGGCTGCCGTTGACCGCCTCGTTGGAGGCCGCCGACAGCGTCCCCGCCGCGACGCCGGCGACGGTGCGGCCGGTGCCGCCGGCATTGGCGAGGTTCAGCACCGTGCCGTCGGTCGCGGCGCCGATGCTCAGCTCGCGGCTGGCCTGGTCCTGCCGCAGCAGGCCGATCGTGCCCTGCACGATGCCGCTCTGGAGGCTCGCGAGGTTGCCGTTCGTGGCGGCGAGCCCGCTGGCATTCGCCGCCACCGCCTGGTTGGTGTCGTAGAGCTGCCCCCCGGTCACCGCATCGGCCGAGCCGGCGGCGATGGTGCCGTCGCTGAGGCCGGTGAGCAGGCGGGTGCCGCCCGAGGCGTTGCGCAGGGTCAGGCGGGTGCCGTCCGTACCCGCGCCGACGGCGATGTCGCGGGTGGTCGGGTCCTGCTGCACCAGGCCGATCGTGCCGGCTCCGATCGCCGATTGCAGGGTGCTGGTCTGGGCGCCGTTGGCCGCCACCGCCTGGTTGGTGTCGTAGAGCTGGCTGCCGTTGACCGCCTCGTCCGAACCGGCGGCGACCGCGCCGGCGGAGACGCCGCGCAGGACGCGGCCGTTGCCGGCGCTGTTGCGGAAGTCGACGAGCGCCCCGTCCGTCGCCGCGGCGACCAGGATCGCGCGGCTCGTCGGGTCCTGCTGCACCAGGCCGATCGTGCCGTCGGTGATGCCCTGGCGCAGGGTGCCGATCGCGCCCGCGTTGGTGGCGATGTCGCTGGTGTTGGTCGCGACCCGCAGGTTCGTCGCGTAGAGCTGGTCGCCGTTGACCGCATCGGTCGAGCCCGCGGCGAGGCGGCCGGCCGAGACGCCGCGCAGCGCGACCGCGTTGCCGCCGTTGCCCCGGGCGAGGTCGACCACGCCGGTCGGGTTGTTCGCGCCGTCCGGCACGTACTGCACCGCGAGGCGGTTGGTCGCCGCGAGCGCCGAGCCGACGTCGCCGTAGGTCTGGCCGCCGACGGCGTAGGCCGGGGCGGTGAACGCGCCGGTCACCGGGTTGAACGCGGCGCCCGCCCCGAAGATCTGCATCACGGCGTTGCCGCCGAGGCGAAGCTGGCCGACCGTCGCCGCGTCGCCGTCGGCGCTGCCGGCGGCGAGCCCGGTCAGGCGGCGCGCGCCCGCGGTGCCGGTGAAGTCGACCACGCTGCCGTCGGTGGCCGAGCCGACCGTGATGGTGCGGCTCGCGGCATCCTGCTGGACGAGGCCGATCGTGCCGGCGTCGAGGCCGCTGCGCAGCGCGGTGAGGTTGCCGGCGTTCGTCGCCACGGCCTGGTTCGTCGTGAACAGCTGGCCGCCGTTGACCGCGTCGGTCGAGCCCGAGGCGAGGCTTCCCGGGGCGACGTTGTGCAGGGCGACCGGAGCGCCGCCGTTGGCGCCGACCAGCGTCGCGTCGTTCGAGGGCGTGGCCGGGTTCGCGGTCGTCGGGTCCGCCGACGTGGAATATCGCAGCGGCATCTGCGACAGCGCCACGGCGCCGCTGTCGGTCGTCGCCGGCGCGAGCCCGGTGATGCCGACCGCCGAGCCGACGCTGCCGCCGCGGGTCAGGTCGATGCCGGCGAGCCGGTTGCCCGAACCGTCGGTGTCGTAGCGCAGGCCGAGCTGGTCGATGGCGCCGACGACGCCGGGCACGGTGGTGTAGGGCTTTCCGTTGTAGCTGTAGCTCGGCGCCGTGTAGGTGCCGTCGCTGCCGAAGCTGCCCCCGAGCGCGGTCGCGTTCCCGGCGACGCCGTTCCCGACCGAGCGGAGCTGGCGCAGGTTGACCGCGTCGGTGTCCTGCTGGCCGCCGGCGACGTTGGTGATCTGCCGCTCCGCGCCCGCCGCGCCGACCGAGAGCTCGGTGTTGGCCGAGGAGAGGGTGGTCGTGGTGTAGGCCTCGGTGCCGCTCAGGCTGCCGCGCAGCGCCATCGAGCCGGCGCCGAGCGCCACCGAGCGCGCCTTGGTCGCCGAGGCGCCGCTGCCGAGCGCCAGCGCCGAGCCGCCGACGGCGTTGGAATTGTCGCCGATCGCGATGTTGCTGGCGGTCGGGTTGCTGCCGGTCTCGCCGGCGACGGAGAGCCGGCCGAGCGCCAGCGCATCCTGCCCGTAGGCGCTGGCGATGAAGCCCTGGGCGAACGAGAAGTCGCCGACCGCGTAGGATTGCCGTCCCAGGGCGATGGCGACGTCGCCGAGCGCCTGGTTGTTGGTTCCGAGCGACAGGGTCGAGCGGCCGGTGGCGATGTTGGCGTAGCCGATCGCGACGCCGTAGGAGCCGGACGCGGCGTTGTTGGCGCCGATCGCGGTCGAGTTGAAGGTCCCGGTGCCGGCTGCGTTGTTGTAGCCGACGGCGACGCCGCCGGCGGCGCCGACGGTGGACTTCTTGCCGATCGCGGTGCCCGACGGCTGCGCGCCGGCATTGACCTCCCCGGGACCCGGCGGCGTGGTGCTGCCGTTCGCGCCGTTCCGGATGTCGCCCCCGGTCCCGGCCGTCGGGTTGCCGACGCCGTTGGCGTCCCGGTAGTTGATGATGCCCTGGTTGGTCGTCGCCGATTGCGCGGCGGCGCCCGAGCCGATCGCCACGGATCCGGCACCGGACGAGCTCGCGTTGTAGCCGCCGGCGAAGGACTCGTCGCCGCCGGCCGCCGCGTTCGGGCCGACCGCGGTCGAATTCGCTCCGGCCGAGGTGGCGCCGGTGCCGGCATTGTAGGCCTGTGCCGAGGCCGAGCCCGTCGCGGCGAGGCCGAGCGCCAGGGCCAAGGCGGTCGTGGTCAGGAGGTCGCGGTGCAGGCGCGCAGCGGGGCGGTCGCAGGGTCGATGGCTGGGCATGACGGCCGGTATGTCCTCAAGGAACGCAACGCAGAGATCTGGACAGGCAAGGCGATGCCGCCGGCACGCGTGCGCAGGGCGCGCATGCGCGGGGTGGATTTCGATTGTTGGTCAAATCCTGCCGTGATCGTCGGATGACGCCCGACGTTTCAGGCAAGTGTGCTGGTGTCTTTGCTCGACGCGACTTCCCGATCGTGACGCTTGATTATTTTCTTATTTCCAGACCCATTCGGCGCTATTTGCGTCGCTCGGGTCTCTATTTCAGCCTACCTTGCTGTTCGGTCCGCGCTGTTCATGACTGGTTATCATTAAAACGATGCTACGCGCGGAGATGATAGCGCTGCCTCTCAAAGGGACAGGGCGGCGGCGCCCGCACGGTCGTCTCGGCGGGCGGGCTCGGGCGCGGCCCGCCGCCTCTTCGATCTCACGGCGACGTGAACGCGCCCGAGCGATACGCCGTTGCGGGGAGGCCCGCCGATCGCGAACCGGCATGGTCGGCGCGTTCCGCGACCGCGTCGGGACGGTGCCGGGAGAGAGGATTATCGTCTCCCCTGGCGCCCTCGGGCCGACGTGGCACGCTTTCGCCCCATTGATCGGCGACACGAAGCGTCTTTTGCGGCAGGGCGCCGCGGACGAGCGCCGCGTCGCCCACGCCCCTTCCCGCCCCACCCTGCCCCGCCGCCGAGCACCCAAGGAATTCGATGAGCCGTCGCCCGTCCGCGCGCAGCCGAACCGCCCGCGAAACGCGCCTGCGCAGCCCGATCCGTCCGGTGATCGTCGCCTCGCTGGCGGCGCTGCTGCTCGCGCCCGGCCTCGTGCAGGCGCAGGCGCCCGCCGCGCAGCCGACGGCCCCCGCCAAGGCCGAGAAGGCGCCCGACGGCAAACCGGCCGAGGGCAAGTCCTCGGATGGCAAGTCCTCGGATGGCAAGTCCTCGGATGGCAAGCCGGTCGAGGCGAAACCGGCGGACGCCAAGCCGGCCCCTCCGAAACCCGAGATGTCCGAGGCGCTCAAGGCGGTCCGGGCCAGGCTCGACGCGGCCAAGAACGACCTCGCCGCGCGCGAGAAAGAGCTGGCCCGCACCGATCTCGGCACGCCGGAGCTCTCCGCCATCCGCGACGGCGTCGGCCCGGTCACCGACGAGATCCGCACGATCATCGGCCGTCTCGACGCGCCGCTGGAATCGGCGCGCGAGCGCCTGACCCAGCTCGGGCCGAAGCCGAAGGACGCCGAGGAGAGCCCGGAGGTGGCCCAGGAGCGGGTCGAGCGCGACGCGGCGGTCTCGCGCATCGACGAGACCCAGCGGCTGGCGCGCTCGCTCCTCGTCCAGGGCGACCAGATCATCGACCGGGTCTCGAACCGGCGCCGGGAATCCTTCACCAAGGGGCTGTTCGAGCGCAGCCAGGCGCTGGTCAGCCCGCAGCTCTGGAGCCGGGTCGCGGCCGACGTCCCCCGCGACATCCGTTCGCTCCAGAGCGCGCTGTCCGACATCCTGCTGCTGTTCTCGCGCAACGGAACGCTCGGCAACCTGCTGATGCTTGGCCTCGCCTTCGGCGTGTCCGTGGCGCTGTATTTCGGCCGGCGCAACATCGCCCCGCGGCTCGGCCGGCGCGACGCGGCGATGACCGACCCGAGCCGGCGCCAGACCCTGCTCGGCGCGTGGCGGGTGCTGCTGCTCGGCACCGTGCCGGCGGTGATCGGATCCTACACGGTGTACTACGCCCTCGACGCCACCGACCTGCTGCCCTCCCGGCTGCTTCCGGTGGCCGGCGCGATCCTGGCCGGCCTCGCCTTCATCGCCTTCGTCGAGGCCCTGTGCGACGGCCTGCTCTCGCCGGACAAGCCGCAGTGGCGGCCGGCGCCGGTGAGCGACGCGGCGGCGATCCGGGTGACGCGGCTCGCGGTCGGCATCGCCACGGTGATCACCGTGGTGAAGTCGATCGAGGCGCTGAACTCGGGCATCTCGGCGGCGCTGCCGATCTCGATCGCCACCCGCGGCATCGGCGCGGTCGCCACCGCGCTGATCCTGGCCATCGGCCTGCACCGCTTCGCCGACAAGGAGGAGGAGGAGGAGGCCTGCTTCGGCCCCTACGTGCCGACGAAGACCACCACCGGCATCGGCGGCCCGGCGCGGCTCGTCGGCTGGGCGGCGGTGGCCGTCATCGGCGTCGCCGCCCTCGTCGGCTACGTCGCCTTCGCGGCGTTCGTGATCGACCAGCTGGTCTGGACCGCGAGCCTGCTGGTGCTGCTCTACCTGCTGGTGCAGAGCGCCGACACCTTCGTCGGCGGCTCGCTCTCGGACGACACGCGGCTCGCCACCGCGCTCCAGGCCAATACCGGCCTGCGCAAGCGTTCGCTCAACCAGATCGCGGTGCTCTCCACCGGTGCCGCGCGGGTGCTGCTGTTCCTGATCGTGGCGCTCCTGGTGCTCGCGCCCTGGGGCCTCGATTCGACCGACATCGTCTCCTCGATCCGGCAGGCCTTCTTCGGCTTCAAGGTCGGCGACGTCACGATCTCGCTCTCGACGATCGCGCTCGGCCTCGGGATCCTGGTCCTCGGCATCGCCATCACCCGCGCGGTCCAGCGCTGGCTCGACCAGGTCTACCTGCCCGCCACCGACCTCGACGCGGGCCTGCGCAACTCGATCTCGACGGTGTCGGGCTATTGCGGCTTCCTGCTCGCCCTGGCGCTGGCCTTCTCCTATCTCGGCCTCAGCCTCGAGAAGCTGACGATCGTGGCCGGCGCGCTCTCGGTCGGCATCGGTTTCGGCCTGCAATCGATCGTCAATAACTTCGTCTCGGGCCTGCTCCTGCTCTGGGAGCGGCCGATCCGCGTCGGCGACCAGGTGGTGATCGGCGACTCGGAGGGCATCGTGAAGCGCATCTCGGTGCGCTCCACCGAGATCCAGACCTTCGACCGCTCGGCGGTGATCGTCCCGAACTCGAACCTGATCTCCGGCATCGTCAAGAACCGCGTCCGCGGCGACCGGACGGGCCGGGTCTCGCTGGTGGTCAACGTGCTGCGCAACCAGGACCCGGCGCGCGCCGCCGAGATGCTGCTCGCCTGCGCCGCCCAGCACGCCGACGTGCTGAAGGAGCCGGCGCCGCGCGTGGTGTTCCGCAAGATCGGCGACCCGTTCCTCGAGTTCGAGCTCGTGGTGATGATCGTCGACGTCAGCCTCGGCCAGAAGGTGCAGAACGACCTGAACTTCTCGGTGTTCAGGACCCTGTCCGAGGCGGGCTTCATCCCGCCGCTCGGGCCGGGCTCCAGCATCGTCACGGTGCAGGGCCTCGACGGGATGCAGGATGCGTTCTCGGAGATCGCCGGCCGGTTCCGCCCGCCGGCCGCCGAGGAGGGCCGCGACGGACGGCGCGACCTGAGCGCGATCGGCGCGCGGTAGCGCGCCGGCGGCGCCGAAAGCACGCCTCGGTAGATATCTCGCGCGATCATACTCGCTTGGGTTGCAGGGACGGGCGTCCTTGGCCAAACCTTCCGCATCGTTCGCGAGAGGGCGGGATGATTCGCGCAGGCGGCGGACGCGCGACGCCGCGGGCGACGCGACGGCCGCCGGGGGCCCGGACCCGCACGCCGCCCGCGGATCGGCCACGGATGTCGGGCCTTACACGCGTTGAAGGCCCGGGTGCCGGCGGATATGCAGTCGCGGATCGCGGCGGCTCTCGCTCATCGACCGACGGAATGTCACGTTCAGAGGGAGAGGCTTCGCAGATGAGCACCAAGACGGCACTGATCACCGGCATCACCGGGCAGGACGGGGCGTATCTGGCGCAGCTGCTGCTGTCGAAGGGCTACGCGGTGCACGGGGTGGTGCGGCGCTCGAGCCATGCCGGGGTGTTCGACCACCGGCTGAAGTGGCTCGGGATCGAGAACGACGTGGAGCTCCACGACGGCAACCTGCTCGACCTGTCGAGCCTGGCCCGCATCGTTCAAGCCGTGCAGCCGGACGAGGTCTACAATCTGGCCGCACAGTCGTTCGTCACCGCCTCGTGGCAGCAGCCGCTGCTGACCGGGCAGATCACCGGGCTCGGCGCGGTCAACCTGCTCGAATGCGTGCGCACCCTCAAGCCCGACGCGCGCTACTACCAGGCCTCGTCGTCGGAGATGTTCGGCCTGATCCAGGAGCAGGTGCAGAGCGAGGCGACGCCGTTCTACCCGCGCTCGCCCTACGGCGTCGCCAAGCTCTACGCGCACTGGATGACGGTCAACTACCGCGAGAGCTTCGCCCTGCACGCCTCGAACGGGATCCTGTTCAACCACGAGAGCCCGCTGCGCGGGGTCGAGTTCGTCACCCGCAAGGTCACCGACGGGGTCGCGCGGATCAAGCTCGGGTTGGCGAAGGAGCTGTGGCTGGGCAACATCGACGCCAAGCGCGACTGGGGCCACGCCAAGGACTACACAAGGGCGATGTGGATGATGCTGCAGCAGGACAAGCCCGACGACTTCGTGATCGCCACCGGCCGCACCACCACGGTGCGCGACATGTGCGCGCTCGCCTTCGCGCATGTGAATCTCGCCATCGACGACCACCTCGTCATCGACGAGAAGCTGTACCGGCCGGCCGAGGTCGAGGTGCTGCTGGGCAACCCGGCCAAGGCCGAGGCCGCCTTCGGCTGGAAGGCCGAGATCTCGCTCGAGGCGATGATCCAGGAGATGGTCGAGGCCGACCTGAAGCGCCTGGGCGGGCGCGCGTGACCGGCCTGCGCCGCAGCGCGACGGCCCCGGCCCGCGTGCGGAGCCGCGTGCGGGCGTGAAGCGCATCCTGGTCACGGGGGCGGCGGGCTTCGTCGGGCGGCACGCGCTGGCGGCGCTGTCGGCCGGCACCGGGGCCGCGGACCGGATCCTCGGCATCGGCCGCGGCCGCCCGGCCGTCCTGCCGGAGCGGGTCGCCTACGAGACGGTCGACCTGCTGGACGAGGCGGCGCTGCACGCCAGCGTCGCCGCGTTCCGCCCGACCGACGTGCTGCACCTGGCCGCGATGGCCTCGGTGCAGCAATCGGCGGATGCGCCGGGGGAGACCTGGCGGGTCAACCTCGTCGGGCTGCTGAACCTCGCCGAGGCGGTGGCGCGATCCGCCCCCGGCGCGGGCTTCCTGTTCGTCAGCTCGGGCGAGGTCTACGGCCGGGCGTTCCTGGCCGGCCGGCCGCTGACCGAGGCGGCGGTGCCCGATCCGCAGGGGCCGTATGCCCGCTCGAAGTGGTTCGGCGAGGCGATCCTGCGCGACCTGCTGGCCAAGGCGGAGGTGCGGCTGGTGATCCTGCGGCCGTTCAACCAGATCGGGGCCGGCCAGGACGAGCGCTTCGTGGTGCCGTCCTTCGCCGGCCAGATCGCGCGGATCGAGGCCGGGCTGGTGGCGCCGGTGCTGGCGGTGGGCAATCTCGCGGCCGAGCGCGACTTCCTGCCGGTCGGCGACGTGGTGCGGGCCTATGTCGATCTGATCGGGCGCGGCCTGGACATCGCGGACGGGTCGGTGTTCAACGTCGCTTCGGGGCGGCCGCGCAGCATCGCCAGCGTGGTGGACGATTTGCGCCGGCACGCGCGGGTGCCGTTCGAGGTCCGGGTCGCACCGGACCGGATGCGCCCGTCGGAGATCCCGGTGGCGGCCGGCGACGCGACGCGCCTGACGGAGGCCACCGGCTGGACGCCCAAGGCCGACTGGGACGCGGCGCTCGCCGACGTGCTCGAACATGCCAGGGCGACGCTGGGCCGATCCGTGCCGTAGGGGAATTTCGTCGACGATCGGTGAGAGGCATGGAGAGGCCGTCGTGAGCAGCCTGAAGTTCGGGACGAGCGGCCTGCGCGGCCTGGTAACGGACCTCGTCGGGTGGCCGAGCTACGCCTATGCCGGGGCGTTCTTCCGCTCCGTCGGCGCGGCGTGCTGCCCGGGCCGCACCGTGGTGATCGGGCGCGACCTGCGCGACAGCAGCGCCGGCATCGCCGCCACCGTCGCCACCGCCGCCGCCGCGACGGGCTTCGCGGCGATCGATTGCGGCGCGCTTCCGACGCCGGCGCTGGCGCTCGAGGCGATGCGGCGCGGGGCCTGCGCCGTGATGGTCACCGGCAGCCACATCCCGCAGGACCGCAACGGCCTGAAGTTCTACCGGCCCGACGGCGAGATCACCAAGGCCGACGAGGTCGCGATCCTCGCCGCCCTCGGCGACGTCGCCACGGCCGGGACCATGGCGGCCCCCGTCGCCGCGACGCCGGACCCGAACGTGATCGACCGCTACCGGCGCCGCTACGGCGACGTCTTCCCGCCTGACACCCTGAGCGGGATCCGCGTCGCCGCCTACCAGCAGAGCTCGGTCGCCCGCGACCTGCTCGCCGACCTGCTGGCGGCGTTCGGCGCCGAGGTCACGCCGATCGGCCGCTCGGAGACCTTCGTCCCGATCGACACCGAGGCCCACCGCCCGGAGGACGTCGCCTTCATCGCCGAGGTCATGGCCTCGGGCGACTTCGACGCCCTGGTCACCACCGACGGCGACGCCGACCGGCCGCTGGTCGCGGACGCCGCCGGCGGGATCGTGCGCGGCGACGTGCTCGGCCTGATCACCGCGCGCCATCTCGGCGTCGACGCGGTGGTGGTGCCCGTCACCGCCGGCTCGGCGATCGAGCAGGCCGGCGGGTTCGGGCAGGTGCTGCGCACCCGCGTCGGCTCGCCCTTCGTCATCGCCGGCATGGAGCAGGCGCGGCGGGCGGGGGCGAAGGCGGTCGCCGGCTTCGAGGCGAACGGCGGCTTCCTGCTCGGCTCCGACGTCGCGGTCGGCGACAAGGTCCTGCCCGCCCTGCCGACGCGCGACGCGATGCTGCCCATCCTGGCGACGCTGGCCGCATCCCGGCAGGCGGGGCTGGCGCTGGCCGACCTCGTAGCCTCGCTGAACGTCGGCGAGATGGCGAGCGACCGGCTGCCCGACACGCCGGCCGAGCGCAGCGGCGCCCTCCTGCAAAGCCTCGGCGACGCGTCGTTCCGCCGGACCTTCCTGCAGCCGGTCGGCACCCCGGAGGCGGTCGACGCGCAGGACGGGATCCGGATCGCGCTCGGCGGCGGCCGCACGATCCACTTCCGCGCCTCGGGCAACGCCCCCGAGCTGCGGTGCTACACCGAGGCGCCGACCGCCGCGGAAGCCAAGGACCTCCTCGCCTGGGGGCTCGACGCGGCGGCGGCGGCGATGGCGGCGGGAGCCGGACGCGCGTAGCCGTCGCCCCCGGGGCTCGACGGCGCGATGCCGGCCGGTCAGGCGAAGCGGATCGATGCGCCGTGCGTGCGGAAGGTGTTCCGCCCGGCGCGCTTGGCGGCGTAGAGCGCCGCGTCGGCGCGGGCGAAGGCATCCGCCGGCCCGCCGCCCGCGACGGCGGCGATGCCGACCGAGGCGCCGACCCGGATCGTGACGCCGCCGACCTGCATCGGGCGGCCCATCGCATGGACGATCCGCCCCGCCAGGGCTTCGGCGCCGCGCGCGCTGCCATGGCCGCCGAGCAGGATGGCGAATTCGTCGCCGCCGATCCGCGCCACGAGGTCGGCCCGGCGGCAGAGCCCGGCGATGCGGTCGGCCGCCTCCCGGAGGCAGGCATCGCCCGCCGCATGCCCGAAGCCGTCGTTGACCGCCTTGAAGCCGTCGAGGTCGACGAGAACGAGCAGGCCCGCGCCTTGCCGGCACAGGAACGCGAGCCGGTCCTCGAAGCACATCCGGTTGGCGAGGCCCGTCATCCCGTCGAGATCGGCCCGTCGGCGCGCCGCCTCGGCGGCCAGCCTCTCGTCGGTGATGTCCTGCTTGATCCCGAACAGCCGGACCGCGACGCTCGCGCGCGCCTCCACCGTGGCGGTCAGGCGGATCCAGCGGAGTTGCCCGGCGGCGGTGCGGATCTCGGCGTCGAGGCGGAAGCCGGTCCGCTCGGCGATCGCTCGCGAGCGGGCCGCCTCGAGGGCGCGGCGCGAGGCCTCCGGGTAGTGCTCGAGGGCGCGCCCGCGCGACAGGGCCGTCCCGCGCGGGATGCCGAACAGGTCGTAGACGCCGGAGGACCAGTCGATCGCCTCGTCGCGCAGGCGGCATTCCCACACCCCGATCCCGGCCGCGGCCGCGGCCCGGTCGAAGGTGCGCTGGCGCTCGGCCAGCCGCTCGGCGTCCCGGCGGATCAGGCGCAATTGCGCCTCGGCCGAGCGGATCGTCGCCGACGCCGCGGCGACGTCGGGGTGGATGGGCGGTCCGGTCATGCGGCGGGCGACGTCGCACCGACGAAGCCGCCCCGCAGGTTCGCCTCGATGATTCCCACGCGATTCCCGACCCGGACCGGAGCGCGCCGGGACGGCCCGGCATCGACGGCTCCATTCGGTACAGCTTAAGCGCGAGCCGGTGAAGGGTTCGTCAATCCTGATGCACGTCGCCGCTGCACGGCGCCCCCGGGCACCCTATATGTCGCGGCGGTGGCCCGATCGACGCGGGCCGATGGCGAGCGGCGGATCGGACACGTGGGCAGCATCGGACGATACGGCGCGGGCGCCCTGCTGCTCGCCGGCGCGGCGCTGCTGGCCGGGTGCGCCACCGACACGCAGACCACCGCGGCGCTGCCGAGCCTCTACCTGCCCCTGTCGAACAACGCGGCCCACGTCGACACCGAAGCCGCCCGCGACATGATCTCGGCCTATCGCCGCGGCCGCGGCGAGGCGGCGCTCGCCCTCGACCCCGAGCTCCAGAAGCTCGCCGAGGCCGAGGCGGCGTCGATGGCGCTCGCCGACCGGCCGAGCAAGGCGCAGACCGTGAAGGGCGCCGTCGAGCGGCTCGGCTTCGCGTCGGCCAACGCCAACCTGTCGGCCGGCTACCACACCCTCGCCGAGGCCTTCTCCGGCTGGCGCGACAGCCCGCCCCACAACGCCGTGATGCTCGATCCGAAGGCCGCCCGCATGGGCATCGCCACCGCCTACGCGCCCGGATCGAAGTACAAGGTCTACTGGGCGCTGCTGACCGCGAAATGACGGCCGAGCGACGGCCCCGGCGCGGAGGCGGACACGTGCGATGCGGGTGAAGCCTGTTCTGGTCGCTCTCTGCCTGATGCTCGCCTCGTCCGCGCGGGCCGAGCCGCTTCGCCTCGTCCTCGGCACCGCCACCCCGGGCGGCGGCTTTCCGGCCTACGGCGCGGCGCTGGCGGCCTCGGTCCGCGCGGTCGACCCCGACCTGACCCTGGAGACCCGCGCCACCGGCGGCTCGGCCGAGAACGTCCGGCTGCTGCGCGAGGGCGCCCTCGACCTCGCGCTGGTGCAGGGCGAGTTCGCCTACGACGCGCTGGCGGCGGGTGACGGCCCGCGGCTCACCGCGGTCGCGCCGATGTACGCCACGCCCGGCCTGCTCGTGGTCGCGGCGGCGAGCCCGGTCCGTACCCTCGCCGACCTCGCCGGCATGCCCGTCGCGCTCGGCACCCGGAATTCCGGGCTGACGGTGATGGGCCGCGCGGTGCTCGCCGCCTCCGGCCTCGACCCGGAGCGCGACATCGTCCCGATCCTCCTGGAGCATGCCGGCGACGGCCCGGCCATGGTCGCCGACGGGCGCGCGGCCGCGCTCTGGGGCGGCGGCATCGGCTGGCCGGGTTTCGCGGCGGTCGCGGCGATGCCCGGGGGCGCCCGCTTCGTCGGCCCGTCGCCGCAGGCGATCGACCGGGCGCTCGCCGCGCGGCCCTCGCTGCGCCGCATGACCGTGCCGGCCGGCAGCTTCCGCGGGCAGGATTCGGCGATCGAGACCGTGGGCTCGTGGAGCCTCGTCCTCGCCCGGCCGGGCCTCGACCCCGAGGCGGCCCACCGCCTGATCGCGGCGATCGGACGGGCCGGCGCCGGGCTGGCCGGACGCCTGCCGCAGGGACGCGACAGCGATCCCGCGAACCTCGCCGCCACGGTGCCGGCGGGGAGCCTCAACCCCGGGACGGCGCGGTACCTGCGCGAGATCGGCGCGGCGCGCTGAGCCGCCGGCCCGGGGCAGGTCCCCGTCGGCGCATCCTCGATCGGGCTCGATCCCCGTGATCCGCGATGCGGTCGGGCATCCGGCGCAGCGTCGGCGCGCGAGGTTCCGGCCGGCGCCGTCGGCGCCCGATCATGTGGCCCGGGGGCCTGTGGCGCGGCCGGCCCGAACGTCGCGGTCGCGAGATCCCCGTGCACGACGCGCGATGCGAGAAATTCGCGCGCCTGCGCGCATCGCGCGCTTGTGGAGCCCTCGGGGACGAGGTTAGGAAATCTTGCTGAACGAACCGTAAAGGCCTCCCCGCAGCGCGGCGGATCCGTCAGGCGCCGTTCAGCCAGCCCCTGGCATAAGTCCCGTCGCGCCAAGCGTTTGGGAGCCCGGAGCTCGGGATTCCCGAATTCACCGTTCCGGCGATCGGACGGAGCGCGACGGAAGAAGGAAGACCCGGACCGCAGCCGCGGACCGGGTTCGAGGGGGAAGAGCGCGCTGGGCCCGGACAACACGGGGCGCGCCTGAGGTCGGTGTTCGGAGCTGACATGTCGCTGTTTCGTCTATACGCGCGCGTTCTGAGCCTTCTGGGCAACGACAAGCGGCTCGCCATCGGCCTCGGGTTCGCCAACGTCGCGCTGGCGGTGGCGGCCTTCGCCGAACCCCTGATCATGGGCCGCATCATCGACGGGCTGACCCACCTCAAGCGCGGCGGCAACGGCCTGCAGACCATGCTGCCGCTGATCGCGGCCTGGGTCGCGTTCGGCTTCTTCACCATCGCGGCGGGCGTCGCCATCGCGCTCCACGCCGACCGGCTGGCCCACCGCAATCGCCTCTCCACCATGGCGAACTACTTCGAGCACGTCCTCGACCTGCCGCTCGCCTTCCACTCGGCGAACCATTCCGGCCGCGTGCTGAAGGCGATGCTGGAGGGCACCAACGGCATGTCGGCCCTGTGGCTCGGCTTCTTCCGCGACCACTTCGCGGCCCTGGTCTCGCTCGGCGTGCTGCTGCCGATGACGCTGTTCGTGAACTGGCAGCTCGGCTCGATCCTGCTCGTGCTGGTGCTGGTCTTCACCGCGCTGACCACCTTCGTCATGCGCCGCACCGAGACGCTGCAGGGCGAGGTCGAGTTCTACAATTCGGGCCTGGCCGCGCACGCCTCCGACGCGCTCGGCAACGTCGCCGTGATCCAGTCCTTCACCCGCGCCAAGGCCGAGAAGGACGCGATGCGCGACATCATCGGCAACCTGCTCGCCGCGCAGATCCCGGTGCTGTCGTGGTGGGCGCTGGCCAACGTCGCGACCCGCGCGTCGGCCACCATCACCATGACCGCGGTGTTCGTCACCGGCATCATGCTCTACCAGGCCGGCCAGACCTCGGTCGGCGAGGTCGTCGCCTTCATGAGCCTCGCCACCGCCCTGGTGACGCGCCTCGACCACGTGGTCGGCTTCGTCAACGGCCTGTTCCAGCAGGCGCCGAAGATCGCCGAGTTCTTCACGATCTTCGACACGGTGCCGGCCGTCCGCGACCGCTCGCACGCGGTCCAGGTCGCCCGCTTCGCCGGCGAGGTCGAGTTCGAGGGCGTCGGCTTCTCCTACGACGGCCGCCGCAAGGCGCTCGACGGGGTGTCGTTCGCGGCCCGCGCCGGCGAGACCATCGCGCTCGTCGGCACCACCGGCTCGGGCAAGTCGACGACGCTGGGCCTGCTGCACCGCAGCTTCGACCCGGGCGCCGGCGCGATCCGCATCGACGGGATGGACATCCGCGACGTCGCGGTGTCGTCGCTGCGCCACAACATCGGCGTGGTGTTCCAGGAGCCGATGCTGTTCGCCCGCTCGATCCGCGAGAACCTCCAGGTCGGCCGCCCGGACGCCACCGATGCCGAGATGCTCGACGCCCTGGAGCGCGCCCAGGCCTCCGCCTTCATGGCGCGCCAGCCCGACGGCCTCGACACGGTGATCGGCGAGCGCGGCCGCTCGCTCTCGGGCGGCGAGCGCCAGCGCCTCTCGATCGCCCGGGCGATCCTGAAGAACCCGCCGATCCTGATCCTCGACGAGGCGACGAGCGCGCTCGACGCCGCCACCGAGCGCCGCCTGCAGGGCGCGCTGGAAGCCGTGATGGAAGGCCGCACCACCTTCGTCATCGCCCACCGCCTCGCAACGATCCGCAACGCCGACCGCATCCTGGTCTTCCACGAGGGCCGCATCGTCGAGAGCGGCACCTTCGACGGCCTGGTCGCGCAGAACGGCCGCTTCGCCGAGCTCGCCCGGGCGCAGTTCATGGCCGCCGAGGCGGACGAGGGCGAAGCGGTGCTGGCTCTGGCGGCCTGAGGTCGTCCTGTTCACCGAAGACGGCGAGATCGTCGCGATCATCAAGGTGACGCCCCGGGCAAGTGCCCACGATTGAGCGGTCGATCCCCACGATGCCCGCGCCATCGCGCCCGACCGAGAAGGACGTTGCCATGAACGCGCATCGCTTCACGACACCGGCCGGCGAGCGACTCGTGATCCTGAGCGAGGCCGACTACACCGCGCTGACCCAGGCCGCGGAGGACGCGGCCGACCAGGCCGCCGTCGCGCAGTTCCGCCTGAAGCTTGCGACCGGCGAGGAGGAGCTGATCCCCGCCGAGGTCGTGGACCGGCTGCTCGGCGGCGACAACCGCATCCGGGTCTGGCGCGAGCATCGCGGGCTCACGATCGCGGCGCTCGCGGCACAGGCCGGCATCGCCCAACCGTTCCTCTCGCAGATCGAGACCGGCAAGCGCGACGGCACCGTGGAGACCCTTCGGAGGATCGCGGACGCCCTCGCGGTCACGCTCGACGACCTCGTCGGCTGACGCCGGCGCGAGCGGCCAAAAGAAAACGGCCCGCCTCCCGTTTCGGGGAAGCTGACCGGATGAGGTTTCGGATCACATGGAGTCCTGGGGCCAACAGCCCGAGGCGGACTCGGTTCCCGGCAAAGCGTCTCGTCCTAGGCAACCGGCGGACGCGCCTGGCGCGCGTGCATCCGCGCCCGCAGCCGGCTGCGCTTGGCCGCGATCACGGTGCCGTTGATCTCGCCGCCGAACAGGAACATCGCCGCGAGCCAGTACAGGAACACCAGGAACACCATCGCGGTGGCGAGGCCGCCGTAGGTCGAGGCGTAGGCGTTCGAGAAGCGGTCGAGGTAGAACCCGAAGCCGAGCCCGGCGAAGAACCACAGCAGCAGCGTTACGCCGATGCCCGGCAGCACCGCCAGGAACGAGCGCCGGCCGGCGGCGACGAACTTGTGGGCGATGATCAGCACCGCGGCAAGCAGCAGCGCGGTGATGCCGATCCGGGCGATCGCGACGGTGAGGCCCAGGGGCTCGAGCCCCGGCGCGACGAGGACGACGTTGCGCCAGATCAGCGGGCCGAGCACCACTAGCAGCGCGAAGGCCAGCATCGCGCAGGCGCCGCAGACGACGTAGCCGATCGATTCGAGCCGGGTCAGCCACCACGGCCGCATCTCGCGCAGGCCGTAGGCGCGGTTCAGGCCCACCCGCAGGCTCTCGACGCCGGAGGACGAGAAGTACAGCGCCAGCAGCGCGCCGACCGTCAGCACCCCGCCGCGCTGCTCGGTGAGCACCCGGTGGACCTCGCCGACGATCGGCTTGGCGACCTCCCGCGGCCACGCGTCGAAGATTAGCAGGCCGGCCTCGTCGGCCAGGGACTTGGTGCCGAGCAGCCCCGCGAGCGCCGCGAGCAGGATCAGGAACGGGAACAGCGAGGTCAGGATCGACAGCGCGATGTGGCTCGCGATCGCCCAGCCGTCATGGGAGACGAAGCGCTGCGCGGCGATGCCCGCGACCTCGAGGGCGGTACGGAGGGGTTTCATGCCGCCCTCCCCGCTCCCCGCACGCGGGGAGGGGGCTTTGCCGACCACGTCGTCGGCAAAGCGCGGCGGCAGCCGATGGTGAGGGGGCGTCGACGGAGGAGGCTCTTTCGGGGCCGCCCCCTCACCGCCGCTCCGGCTTCGCCTGCGCTTCCCGCACGGACGACGAGGTCCGTGCGAGCCTCTCCCCGCGTGCGGGGCGAGGGGATGCGCGGTGATCGCCGAGATCCTTCCGTCAAAGCGTTTGTCACGTGCGGCGATGCTACCCGATGGAGGATGCGTTTTTCGGATACGTGATCGCGTTCCCGTCCCCGTCAACGCGTCGAGGGCCGGGGGGCGGCGTTCGGTGCCGGGGTGAAGCCTTCGGGCAACGGCGGGGCGCCCCCTGTCCCGGGGCGGGGGCGCCCCGGCTTTTTCGGTTGTCAGCGCGGACGGCGCGTGCTGCCTGCGCGGCACCATGCCCGCCCTCCTCGCAAACGTCCTGATCCCGAGCCTGTTCGTCCTGATCTGGGCGACCGGCTTCATCGCGGCCCGGTTCGTGGCCCCCCATGCCCAGCCGCTGCCCTTCGTGGCGTTGCGGGTGATCGGCGTGGCCCTGGTGCTCGGCGCGATCGCCCTCGCGCTTCGCGCCCGCTGGCCGCGGACCCGCGCGGGATGGCGCGACGCGATGGTCGCGGGCGTGCTGATGCAGGGCTGCTACATCGTCGGCGTGTTCTGGGCGATCCATCGCGGCCTGCCCGCGGGGATCGCGGCCCTCGTCGGCAGCCTGCAGCCGCTGGCGACGGCGATGCTGGCCGGGCCGGTGCTCGGCGAGGCGGTGAGCCTGCGCCGCTGGTGCGGAATCGGGCTCGGCTTCCTCGGGGCCGGGCTCGTGCTCGCCCCGAAGATCGGCGCCGCCGACCCGGCCGGCATCCCGCCGGTCGCGCTCGCCGCGTGCGCCGGCGCGGTCGCCGCGATCACGCTCGGCACGCTCTGGCAGAAGCGCACCGGTGCCGACGCCGACCTGCTGGCCACCGCGACCCTGCAGTTCGTCGGCGCCTGCGGCGTCGCGGTGCCGCTGGCGCTGCTGTCGGGCGACGGCCTCGCCGTGCCGCCGCTGCTGCCGGTCTGGCTCGGGATGGCGTGGTCGGTGCTGGTCAGCTCCGTCGCCGGGATCCTGCTGCTGCTCGTGCTGATCCGGCGCGGCGCGGTGGCCGGCGTCTCGGCGCTGCTGTTCCTGGTGCCGCCGGTCTCGGCGACCATGGCCTACCTGATGTTCGGCGAGGCGCTGACCGGGCTCCAGGTCGCCGGCATGGCGGTGGCCGCGATCGGCGTCGCGGTGGCGAACCGAGGCTAGGCGAGAGGGCGCGGCGACGGCACCCGCGACGTCGCGCCGGTTTCGCCAACCGGTTGCGGCGTTGAGGAAAATTGCACGCGACTGGATAGAAAATTCAAGACGAATTGCGGCTCCGAGCCTCAAGAATTTGCTACGTCCCGGTGGATCGGGCCTATATTGCTCGCAACCGGAAACGTTCAGACGAAAGTGCTAGCCATGTCCGCTTCGCCCGCCTTCCAGCCCGAGCCGCAGGATCTCGTCGCCCTCACGCAGGCCGCCGGCGAATCCGCGAAACGTCTCGTCGCCGAGGCGACCCGCCGGGTCCGCACCCGCGTGCTGGGCACGGACGGCAAGGTCGACGCCGCCAAGCTGGAGGCCGAGCAGCACGCCGCCCACGGCCTCGCCTGGATCGCCACCTACGGCGAGGCGGTGCGCGAGCTCGGCACCTACGCCGCCAACCTGCGCGCGGCCGGCCGCCTCGGCGAGACCGAGACGCTGCTCGTGAAGATCGGCGCGGGCGAGTACCTCGAGCAGATGGTCTCGGGCATCCCGATGAGCCAGGGCGAGATGGTGCGCCCGGTCGGCTCGCTCGGGCTCACCGCCCGCGAGGTGCAGCTGTTCCGCACCGACGCGGTCGAGGCGCTGATCGCCGACGGCAACACCCCGGAGAACCGCGCCGCCCTGGTCCAGAAGATCCGGGACGGCGTGGCGTCGGCCACCGTCGGAGATTCCGGCCTCGACGAGGACATGGAGGCGATCCGCTCCGAGATGCGCCGTTTCGGCAAGGCCGAGGTGGTGTCCCAGGCGCACGAGTGGCACCTCAAGAACGACTACATCCCGATGGAGATCGTCACCAAGATGGCCGAGCTCGGCGTCTTCGGCCTGACGATCCCGGAGGAATACGGCGGCATGGGCCTGCCGAAGATCTCGATGTGCGTCGTCTCCGAGGAGCTGTCGCGCGCCTATATCGGCGTCGGCTCCCTCGGCACCCGCTCGGAGATCGCCGCCGAGCTGATCCTGTGCGGCGGCACCGAGGAGCAGAAGCAGCGCTTCCTGCCCAAGATCGCCTCGGGCGACATCCTGCCGACGGCCGTGTTCACCGAGCCGAACACCGGCTCGGACCTCGCCTCGCTGCGCACCAAGGCGGTGAAGGACGGCGAGACCTGGAAGATCTCCGGCAACAAGACCTGGATCACCCATCCCGTCCGCGCCGACATCATGACGGTGCTGGTCCGCACCAAGCCCGAGGAGAAGGGCCACCGCGGCCTGTCGATGCTGATCGCCGAGAAGCCCCGCGGCACCGACGCGGAGCCGTTCCCGGTCCAGGGCCTCACCGGCGGCGAGATCCACGTGCTCGGCTACCGCGGCATGAAGGAGTACGAGCTCGCCTTCGAGAACTTCGAGGTGCCGGGCAACAACCTCCTCGGCGAGGTCGAGGGCAAGGGCTTCGCCCAACTGATGCAGACCTTCGAGTCGGCCCGCATCCAGACCGCGGCCCGCGCCATCGGCGTCGCCCAGTCGGCCCTCGACCTCGGCCTTCGCTACGCCGAGGAGCGGATGCAGTTCGGAAAAGCCCTGATCAGCTTCCCGCGGGTCGCCGACAAGCTTGCGATGATGGCGGTGGAGATCAACATCGCCCGCCAGCTCACCTACTTCTCGGCCCGCGAGAAGGACGAGGGCAAGCGCTGCGACCTCGAGGCCGGCATGGCGAAGCTCCTCGGCGCCCGCGTCGCCTGGGCGGCGGCCGACAACGCCCTGCAGATCCACGGCGGCAACGGCTTCGCGCTCGAGTACGCCGTCAGCCGCGTGCTCTGCGACGCCCGCATCCTCTCGATCTTCGAGGGCGCGGCCGAGATCCAGGCCCAGGTCATCGCCCGCCGCCTGCTCGAGGCGGCGTGAGACGACGCCCGGGCCGGGAGACGGCCCGGGCACCGCTCGGATCTTCCCGCCCCCCCAAAATCGGGCCCGCCCGAACCGGGGGCACGCGGAATCGGGCACGCAAGCGATGCGGATTCCGGGCAAGCCCGTGATCCGTCGAGGGGAGGGACGCGTGGACGCGTCCGCTCCGAAACGGCCCCGGCCGGACAGCGGCCACGCCCGCAATCCGGATCAGGGGTGCAGCCTCGGCTTACCGCGGCGCCGGCTCCGGCGGGCGCCGCGCATCCTCACCGGTGCCGGGGGCGGCCACGGCCTTCGTCTTCCGGTCCCCGCGGTTTCGCGGCTGACGGAACCGGTCGTCGCCCGGCGACGGACGGCGCGCGAGGCTCACGGCGCGGCGATCGCGGCGACCTGCGGCGCCTCCGTCAGGAGCAGCCCCCGCACCTCGGCCGCCGCCTCGCGGGCCGGGCGGTCCAGCGCCTGCCGCAGCGCCGCGATCCGGGCCGCGCAGCGCGCCGGCGGGCGCCGGGCGTGCCGGCGCGGGCGGGCGTCGTCGCCCGCGGCGGCTCCCTCGGTCGGCGCCGCATTCTGCCGTCGCGCCTGCACGATCAGCGCCGGCAGGCTCGGCACCGGGTGCGCGGCGTGCCGCAGGGCCTCGTCGATCGCGACCACGTCGCCGCCGGCGATGGCTTCGCACGCATCACCGTCGCCCGCCCCCACCGCCCGCGACGCTGCGAGCGCCGCATGCCCGAGCGCCCGGATGGTCGCGTCGTCGGCCCGGCGGAACAGGACCCTGAGGTGGTCGTTCGCCCGGGCGCGCAACCCGTCGAAGGCGTCCGCTTCCGAGCGCCCGTTCCGGTAGCCGTCGCGGTACCAGGCGGCGATGCGGTCGAGGGCGGCGGGGTCGGCCTGCGCGAGGATCGGCAGGTTGCGCAGCACCTGCGCGCGGGCCGCCTCCGGGCCGTCGTCGTCGTCGAGGGTCGAGTCGGGGAAGCGGTCGGGCTCCACCACCTCGGTGACGGCGCCGGCCCGGATCAGGCGCTCAGCATCCGGCATCCAAATGTCGTCGGAGGCGACCGCCAGCGCCTCCGCCGTGAAGTCCGCGGCGAGGCCGGCGTCGCGATAGGCCGCCCGCTCGGGGCTGGCGTCGACGGCGAAGGTCTGCCCGAACAGGCCGGCCTCGTAGGGGGCGTGGAAGCCGAGGCGCCCGGCCGTGCCGAGGTAGCGCGCGCGGCCGCGGACGAAGGCCAGGGTGCAGGCCGAGGCGCATTCGTCGGGGACGTAGGTGTCGAGCCCGTGCTCGGCGATCAGCGCCCCCAGCGCCAGGCCCTCCTCGACCAGGCCGCCGCCGCTGGTGAGGTGGATGCGGCGGGCCTGCGGGTTCGCCGCCAGAAGGGCCTCGACCCGCAGCGCGACGCCGTCCATCAGGTCGCCGGCCACCCGCACGTCCGCCCCGCCCGGCCCGAGGGCGACCCGCGCCGCCGCGTCCGCCGGGGCGAAACGCTGCGCCAGATCGGTCGAGGCGCCGGCGAAGGCCATCCGCAGGGAGGTCCGCGTGTCGGCCGAGCCCGCGCCGACGAGGCAACCGAGGCCGAGGGCGGAGGCGGCGCAGGCGAACGCGAACCGGGATGGGATGCGGCGACGGGTGTGGATCGGCATGCCGAAACCTCTCGCCTGCGGCGTCGCGCAGGTCGTCCGATGGCTGGACTTCGGGGTGGGACTGGACTTCGGGGTGGGATCAGGGTCGGGCCGACCGCGTCGGCCGGGTCGCCCGCGAGGGCGCTTCGCCGCTCAGGGCGTCTCGCTCGCGAGGTAGGCGACCATCATCTCGGCCACGGCGCGGCCGGCATAGGCCGGCGGGCTCTCGCCCCGGCGCACCGGGAAGGCGTCGACGATCCTGCGGCCGGCCAGGATGCCGCGCACCTCGTCGGGCATCAGGCCGTCGTCGATGGCGGTGGCGAAGGCGGCCCGGCCGTAATGCCGGCGGTGCGCCCGCGCGGCCAGGGCGAAGGTGCGGGATCCGAATGTCCGTCCCGCGCCGGATGCGTCAAATGCCGTGTCGTGATGGCCCATCGCCGTCGTCCTTCCGTGCCGTGTTGCGATCCTTCCCCGTGCCGTCGGTGCGACGACACGACGGGATCGGACGGGCCTCGGGTCGGGACTTGCGCATGGCGACGATCATGCCGGCCTCCGGGCGGCGTGCTGCCACCTCTTGGGTTCGATGCTGATGATCCTAGCCAATGCGGCCGGGGATGTGCTTCCAAAGATCGCCGCCCCTGCAGGTCGGTCCTGATGCGGACGGATCGAACCGCAGAAGGATCGCGATCGCCGGCCGGTCGGGCCCGCGGCGTCGGCGCCGTGGATTTGCGCGGCCGCCCCACTGGCGTTCCGGACGCGCGCACGCCAGAATCGCCGCCATGCACGACGGCACCCGCGTGGAGATCACGCCCGAGATCCTTCTCAAGGCCTACGCCGCCGGCATCTTCCCGATGGCCGAGGACGCCGACGACCCGACGCTGTACTGGGTCGAGCCCCGCGCCCGCGGGGTGCTGCCGCTCGACGGGTTCCGCGTGTCGAAGCGGCTCGCGCGCACGGTGCGCTCGGACGTGTTCGAGGTCCGCAGCGACACCGACTTCGACGGCGTGATCGGCGGCTGCGCCGCCCCGCGCCGCGAGAGCGAGCGCACCTGGATCAACGGCCGCATCCGCGAGCTCTACGGCGCGCTGTTCGACCGCGGCCACGCCCACACGATCGAGGTCTACGCCGGCGAGCCGCGCCGGCTCGTCGGCGGCCTCTACGGGGTCTCGATGGGGGCGGCCTTCTTCGGCGAGAGCATGTTCCACGAGGTGCGCGACGCCTCGAAGGTCGCCCTCGTCCACCTGATGGGACGGCTCCGCGCCGGCGGATACCGCCTCGCCGACACCCAGTTCGTCACCGAGCACCTCGCCCAGTTCGGCGCCGAGGAGCTGCCGCGCCACGTCTACAAGCGCCGGCTCGCCGAGGCGCTGGGCCACGCCGCCGACTGGAACGCCTGGCCGACGGACGGCAGCGTCGGAGGGGCGCAGGCCCTGGCCGCCCTCGGGCCGGGCTCCGCGGAGGCGTGAGGCTCCCCTTCCCTCCCCCGCTTCAGGGGGGAGGGAAAGGGGGGATGCGGTCAGCGGAAGATCGCGTCGAAGATCGATTGCGGCTGCGGGGGCTGCGGCGGGGCCGGGGCCGGGCCCTCGTTCGACGGGAAGAACTTGCGCGAGGGCTTCTGGCGCGGCTGGACCGGGACGCCGCGCGGCGCCTCGACGTCGACCTGGCCGGCGGAGTTGACCTGCTGCACGGTCTTGGCGGCGTCCTTCGTGCCGCGCTTGCGCTCGGGCTTGGCGGCCATCGCCGGCACGTCCTCCTGCTCGCGCGCCTCGGCGATGATGTCGCTGCCGCCCTTACAATCCACCAGCCACACGTCGTAGATCGGGTGCTCGATCGCGTGCAGGCCGGGGCTCGAGGCGAACATCCAGCCGGTGAAGATCCGGCGGTACTTGTTCTCCAGCGTCACCTCGTCGACCTCGAGGAAGGCCGTGGTCTTGGCGCTCTCGGTCGGCGGCCGGGTGTAGCAGACCCGCGGGGTGAGCTGCAGCGCGCCGAACTGCACGGTCTCGTCCACCGCCACCTCGAACGAGACGATGCGGCCGGTGATCTTGTCGAGGCCGGAGAACACCGCGGTCGGGTTCTTGATCTTGTCGGCGGAGGCCGGGCCTGCGCAGAGCGCGAGGGCGGCGAGGCCGAACGCGGCCCGTGCGGTGATGCGGCTCAAGGCACGCCCCTCTCGGCAAGTGAACGACGCGGCGCGCGGCCGGCGGATCGACGCGTTCAATACGGAAACGGTGGTGGAAAAAGGGCGCGGCCTCCGTGGTCGCGACGCGGGCGGACAGGGCCTGCAGGTCTCGTTTCCGGCCCCTCCCCGTCATCCCGGGGCGCCGGAGGCGAGCCCGGGATCCAGCGCCGCGGGTCTCGCTCCAGTCTGCGCCTCGCGGCGGCCCTGGATTCCGGGCTCTGCTGCGCAGCCCCGGAATGACGGAGACCGGGTCGTCAAAGCAGATCCGGCCTCGGAGGCCTATCCAACCGGAGGGGAGACGTGCCGGCCGGACTGGTGGGGGGCTATTCGCCCGGCGTCCACGGCACGTAGTCGCCGGTGGCGGCGGGGCGGGCGCCCCAGGAGAGCTGCGAGCCCTTCGGGCGGTAGGCGTCGGCCGTGCCGGTCATGTTCTCGACGTGGGGCTTCTGCCACTCGCGCGGGGTGTAGGCCTCCTCGCTCGGCGGCAGCTCGATGTTGTGGCAGAGCCAGCCGCGCCAGCCGGGCGGGACCTTCGAGGCGTCGGCGTAGCCGTTGTAGACCACCCAGCGCCGCTCCGAGCCGACCGAGCGGTCGATCAGCGCCCCTTGCGCGCGGTAGTACTTGTTGCCGTGGTCGTCGCTGCCGACGAAGTTGCCGCTGCGCGCGGTGTAGAGCGCGAGCGACATCGTCTGCCCGTTCCACCACGTGAAGATGCGCAGAAGCGTGTCCTTGAGCGCCATCGCCGTCTCCGAAGCCTGCTCGCACGCGCGGCCGGGGATCGCGATCCGGGCTGCGCATGCAGAGCGCGGTTATGAGCAGCGGGTGCCCGCAAGTCCAGAACCAAGTCCGAAACCCGAGTCCGGGCGCCGGTGACGCCGCCGGGCGGGCGTCGCCGCGGACCGGCCCCGTTGCCCGGCGGCCATGCCGGCGCGGCGGCGCGGCGCGGGCGTTTTCGGGCGCCCCGACGACGCTGTGGACGCAAAAATTTTCCGCGCGAAATCCAGGAGGCGGAAACAGCACTTACGGCCGGCGCCGACTTATCCACAATTTTACCGCCAAGACCACAACATCTAGCGTGGAACCGGGAGGCCGAACACCACTTGTTGACGTGAAGGCCGGCCCGGCGTTAATGTCCGGGTCATGGTTCGGGAGCGCCGATCCGTTCGATCCGTGCGCGTCCAGCCACCTTCTTACCAACGTCGGCCGATCCGGGCAGCGTCGCTTCAGGCGCCCGGATTCGGCTCTTCGGATCTCCGGATTCAACCCCGGGGCGCCTCTGCGCCTCGTCGGGAGAGGTGCGTCTCATGCGGTTCGAGCGTCGTTACACCACGTCCGGTTCCTCGCCTTATGCGGCGATCCCGTTCCGCAAGGCACTGTCCGAGATCCGCAACCCGGACGGCTCGACCGTCTTCCGCCTCGACGGGATCTCGGTGCCCGAGAGCTGGAGCCAGGTCGCGAGCGACGTGCTGGCGCAGAAGTACTTCCGCAAGGCCGGCGTGCCGGCGCGCCTGAAAAGGGTCGAGGAGAACGACGTCCCGTCCTTCCTGTGGCGCTCGGTGCCGGACGAGGCGGCGCTCGGCGAGCTGCCCGAGGCCGAGCGCACCGGCTCCGAGACGTCGGCGACGCAGGTGTTCGACCGCCTGGCCGGCTGCTGGACCTACTGGGGCTGGAAGGGCGGCTACTTCACCTCTGAGGAGGACGCCTCCGCGTTCCTCGACGAGCTGCGCTTCATGCTCGCCAAGCAGATGGTCGCGCCGAACTCGCCGCAATGGTTCAACACCGGCCTGCATTGGGCCTACGGCATCGACGGCCCGGCCCAGGGCCATTACTACGTCGACTACCGCAGCGGCGAGCTGACCAAGTCCGCCTCGTCCTACGAGCACCCGCAGCCGCATGCCTGCTTCATCCAGGGCGTGCAGGACGACCTCGTCAACGAGGGCGGCATCATGGACCTGTGGGTCCGCGAGGCGCGCCTGTTCAAGTACGGCTCCGGCACCGGCTCGAATTTTTCGATGCTTCGTGGAGAAAACGAAAAACTCGGCGGCGGCGGCAAGTCGTCCGGCCTGATGTCCTTCCTCAAGATCGGCGACCGGGCGGCCGGCGCGATCAAGTCCGGCGGCACCACCCGGCGCGCGGCCAAGATGGTCATCGTCGACATCGACCACCCGGACATCGAGCAGTACATCGACTGGAAGGTGAAGGAGGAGCAGAAGGTCGCCGCGCTGGTGACCGGCTCCAAGATCGTCTCCAAGCACCTCGCCGCGGTGATGAAGGCCTGCACCCAGTGCGAGGCGGAAGGCGACGCCTGCTTCGACCCCGAGCGCAACCCGGCCCTGAAGAAGGCCGTGAAGGCCGCCCGCAAGGACGCCGTGCCGGATTCCTACACCAAGCGGGTGATCCAGTTCGCCCGCCAAGGCTTCACCAAGATCGACTTCCCGGTCTACGACACCGACTGGGACTCGGAGGCCTACCTCACGGTGGCCGGCCAGAACTCCAACAACTCGGTCTCGCTGACCGACGACTTCCTGCGCGCGGTCGAGACCGACGCGCCCTGGGAGCTGAAGGCCCGCACCACCGGCAAGACGACCAAGACCCTGCCGGCGCGCGAGCTGTGGGAGAAGATCGGCGAGGCGGCCTGGGCCTCGGCTGATCCGGGCCTGCACTTCAACACCACGATGAACGACTGGCACACCTGCCCGACCGGCGGGCGGATCCGGGCCTCGAACCCGTGCTCCGAGTACATGTTCCTCGACGACACCGCCTGCAACCTGGCCTCGGCCAACCTGCTGACGATGTACGACCGCCAGACCAAGCAGTTCGACGTCGAGGCGTTCGAGCACCTCAACCGCCTCTGGACGGTGGTGCTCGAGATCTCGGTGACGATGGCGCAGTTCCCGTCGAAGGAGATCGCCGAGCTCTCCTACAGGTACCGCACGCTCGGCCTCGGCTACGCCAACATCGGCGGCCTGCTGATGACGATGGGCCTGCCCTACGACTCGGATAAGGGCCGGGCGCTGGCCGGCGCGCTGACCGCGATCATGACCGGCGTGTCCTACGCCACCTCGGCCGAGATGGCCGCGGAGCTCGGGGCCTTTCCGGCCTACGAGGACAACGCGGACGCCATGCTCAAGGTGATCCGCAACCACCGCCGCGCGGCGCACGGCGAGGCGGAGGGCTACGAGTTCCTCTCGATCGCCCCGGTGCCGCTCGACCACGCCAACATCCCGCAGGGCAATCTCGGCGACCACGCCCGCGCCGCCTGGGACCGCGCCCTGCGGCTCGGCGAGGAGCACGGCTATCGCAACGCGCAGGCGACGGTGCTGGCGCCGACCGGCACGATCGGCCTCGTCATGGATTGCGACACCACCGGCATCGAGCCCGACTTCGCCCTGGTGAAGTTTAAGAAGCTCGCCGGCGGCGGCTACTTCAAGATCATCAACCAGGCCGCGCCGGATGCGCTGCGCGCGCTCGGCTACCGCGAATCCGAGATCGCCGAGATCGAGGCCTACGCGGTCGGCCACGGCTCGATGGGCCAGGCGCCGGCGATCAACCCGGGCTCCCTGCGGGCCAAGGGCTTCACCGACGACAAGATCGCCGCGATCGAGGCGGGCCTGAAGTCGGCCTTCGACATCAAGTTCGTGTTCAACCGCTGGACGTTGGGCGACGCCTTCCTCACCGACACCCTGAAGGTGCCGGCGGACAGGCTCTCCGACCCGACCTTCGAGCTGCTGCCGTTCCTCGGCTTCTCGCGGAAGGACGTCGAGGCCGCCAACACCCACATCTGCGGGGCGATGACGCTCGAGGGCGCGCCGGGGCTGAAGCAGGAGCACTACGCGGTGTTCGACTGCGCCAACCCGTGCGGGCGGATCGGCAAGCGCTACCTCTCGGTCGACAGCCACATCCGCATGATGGCGGCGGCGCAGCCCTTCATCTCGGGGGCGATCTCCAAGACCATCAACATGCCCAACGACGCCACGGTCGAGGATTGCAAGGCGGCCTACACCCTGTCCTGGCGCCTGGCGCTCAAGGCCAACGCGCTCTACCGCGACGGCTCCAAGCTGTCGCAGCCGCTGAACTCGGCCCTGATCCAGGACGAGGACGACGAGGAGGACATGGTCGAGGCGCTGGTGCAGGCGCCGGCCGCCGCCAAGGCGACGCAGCTCGCCGAACGAATCGTCGAGCGGGTGATCGAGCGGGTCGAGCGCATCCGCTCGCGCGAGAAGCTGCCGCACCGGCGCAAGGGCTACACCCAGAAGGCCGTCGTCGGCGGCCACAAGGTCTACCTGCGCACCGGCGAGTACGACGACGGCCGCATCGGCGAGATCTTCATCGACATGCACAAGGAGGGCGCCGCCTTCCGAAGCCTGATGAACAACTTCGCCATCGCGATCTCGCTCGGGCTCCAGTACGGCGTGCCGCTCGAGGAATACGTCGAGGCCTTCACCTTCACCCGCTTCGAGCCGGCGGGCTTCGTGCAGGGCAACGACGCGATCAAGAACGCGACCTCTATCCTCGACTACGTCTTCCGCGAGCTGGCGATCTCGTACCTCGCCCGCATGGACCTCGCCCATGTCGACCCCTCCGAGATCGGCTCGACCGTGCTCGGCGGCGGCGAGGGCGACACCACCCGCGAGGCGGGCAAGCCGCAGCAGACGGCCGCCAGCGTCGTCTCCCGCGGTCTGCTGCGCGGCTCGGCCGACCGGCTGACCCTGATCCAGGGCGGCCCGTCCGGCGCGACCGTCGGCGTCGGCGCCGGCAACGCGGGCCAGTCGGCCCCGGCCGGCGGCGTGGTCCACGCCATGCGCGGCGCCACCGCGCTCAAGGCGGAGCCGGACTTCGCCGGCCACGCGGAGACGTCGATCGAGGCCCTGCCCTTCGCCAAGCCGGAGCGCAGCGTCGCCGACCGGCGCGCCGAGGCCAAGATGAAGGGCTACGTCGGCGAGGCCTGCCCGGAATGCGCGAACTTCACGCTGGTCCGCAACGGAACCTGCCTGAAGTGCGACACCTGCGGCAGCACGACCGGCTGTTCGTAGGCGCGGCGGTCGGCGCAGGTGTGGGCCGCCTTTGAGTTCGGTCTTTCTCGCGGGTTTTGGTGTTCCTGAAATACCGAAAGTTTGCTCAAGTCAGCGCGTGCTTGGCTAGTCCGGAATGGATCCTGCTCAAAGGGCGAGATTTGCGGAAGCACAACGGGGTGCAGTTGATTATGCCGGGTTGATATAGCTGTTTAAGGCGACAAGGGAGTTTGGTTGTATAAAGAGGATGTTTGATAGTTCGCAATAGGGAAGTCTGGACGTAGGTCCTGTTTGCGGTCTCACAACTCATCAATCACCTGGGCGGCCGAAGTCCTTTGGCCGCCCAAGTCGAAAACGGAACAAAACGGGCACGTGGGAATCGTCCAGTTCAGGACGGATCCCTCGGCCGGTCACCACGAAGTCGAGGAGGCCGAGAATGCCATTCGCGATGCGATACCGCTGCCGGAATTGCGGCACGAGGTTCGAGACGAGCATCCTGACCGCCGAGGAGGTTCGTGAGGCAAGGCGGCGGAACGAAGGGCTGTCGAATGTCCATTGCCCGGGCTGCAAACGTACGGACGTCGAAAAAGGTTGGTGAGGCGAAATCGACGCGTGCCTCCGCGATCAAGACGAAACCGTTGAAGGCAAAGTTTGCTCGCGACGACGTCCCACCAGTCCTGACGATCTTCCTGTCCTACTCGCACAAGGACGAGATCCATCTCGAACGCCTGCGTAAGCACCTGAGACCTTTGGAGCGGAAGGGCATCGAACTCTGGTATGACCGGGACATAGAGGCCGGAGGCGAACTGGCCCCGGAGATCAAGCGGGCACTCCGCCGCGCAAGAATCTTCGTCGGAGTCATCAGCCCGGACTACATCGCATCGACGTACTGCTTCGAAAAGGAATACCGCTATGCCCTGGGCAGGCGGGAGCGAAAGACCATGCATGTGGTCGCCGCGGTCATCCGCACCTGCGGATGGCTCGGTACGCCGATGGCACGTTTCAAGTCCCTCCCGCGCGACGGTAGGCCGGCCAACGAGTGGCCCAGTCGCGACAAGGCCTACGAGGACATCGCCCAGGGCATCGCAGGCGTGGTCAGGAGCGAATTGACCCAATGTGCGGTGACAGGTCCCGAGATCGGGCGCGTCGGGCCTGCGCCGACGAAGAAACCACGTCTTCCCTCAAAGAAAACAGCTCCTACGTCGAAGCCTTCCGCGATAAGCACCCGTTCGGGCAAGCGACGGTCCCCCTCCAATGCGAAGACGGGGCCTAGGCGATGAGCCCTCCCGTCAAAATCTGGTCCGGGATGATATGAGGTCACAGGACCGACTCAGGCGGATCACTACGCTGGTAACATTGCGAGGCACATAGCCATCGTTGCCGAGGAGTGTGGGTTGCCTTACCGGAAAGCTGCGGCTCGATTGGCACTATTGGCTGATAACACTACTTGTTTATTTTCGAGGATCAAGATAAGCACGACGCTAAACCCGGCTATCAAGATCACCAAAATCATCGCCCTGCTGCTGCTGGCCGCGCTCGCGCATTACTGTGTTGACCGCCGACCCTTTGATGCGCGTTCGAACACCAAATTTCCGCACAGAAGCAATCTAGAGTGAATTGAGGCTGGGGTTCGTCATCGGACGTCAGCCTTGGGCATTTGAAGCTCGGCGTCCTATGCCGCTTCCTGATCCGTCGACCCTCCCTGATCAGTCCCTCGGAACCACAACCGGTTCGGCGGTCGAGGTCACTCGCGTCCGAGGACTATGACGGGTTTGGCGATATCATCGGTACCGGTTCGCGGAGGGAGATTGTAGGACAGTACAGTTCAGGAGGGGGTACAGCTGATCCGTCACCTCGGGGAATAGGGAAGCGTACCCCTCACCGAAGCGAGGACACCTCCAGCCGCCAACGTGATCCACGGGAAGTGGGAAGTGGGTAGCGCTTCCCATGGCCTGCTTCCAGCTTTTTGCGTTTCGTCGTTCGTCGCCACGTGAATGCTTGGTTCGGATGGTCGTCGAGGGGCGCCGCCCGCACCGGGTCGGACGTCAAGGCGTTCCGAGCGCGACGCCGAGCACCTCTTCGAGGTCCGAAACGCCGAACGGCATCCTCGGCAGGGCCGCCGTCGATTCGACGACCTCCTCATTGGCCGCGGTCTCGGAGTACCGGCTCGCGAAGACGACCGGCAGCCCCGGCTGCCGCGCTAGTGCCACCGCGGCCACCTGAGCACCGTTCACCCGCGCCAATGGTGCCTCTGGGCGGTGAACGCTCTTTCCCAGCCCAGGCCGGGGTTGGCGATACCTGTCTACGGTCCACGATGCGTTCGCCGGTAAACCGACACGTGCGACCCCGCTCAGGACCAGCAGTCGCGGCTCCTTTTCCACGGGTGCGTGTGGTCATGATCTGACGCTTGGCACCCATCCTCGAACGTCCGAGATGGGGTGGGACGCGGACCCTTCTCCCAGAAGCGGACGTTCCGCTGGCGACCCGAAACAGCCACTCAGGCCGTTTTCAGCGATCCTCAAAAGCGGACATGACTTCGAACGTCTCAGGAGGGTGGTCGTTGATCGATCAATCCGAGGCGGGGAACGACCGTCCCGGCCGCCAGAATGGCGCCCGGCGCGACGACCGCGTTCGCGCCGATGCGGCATCCGTCCCCGACGAGCGCGCCGAACTTTAGCACGGGAGCTTCGATAAGCTCCCCACGGTAAGTGAGCCGGAGGTGCGGGTCGCGCAACTCGTTCCGGTAATTCGCGATGATCGCCCCGGCTTCGAGGTTCACGTCCTGGCCGAGGATGCTGTCGCCCACGAAGTTGAAGTGCGCGAGCCTCGATCCCCGGAACATGATGGTCGACTTGACCTCGGTCCCCGGCCCCACGACGCAGCCGCCATCGAGCCAGCACCCGCCGCGCAGAAGGCTCCCGGCGGCCACGCGGCAGTTCGGGCCGACGATCAGGGGACCCTTCAACGTGGCCCCGCCCTCGACCTCGGCCGTCCGGTGAACGGCGATGCCGCCTTCGATGCCGTAGCCGTCATCCAGGGTACCGAGCAGCCTCACGACCATGCCCGGCAGCGCAGCGACAACATCCCACGCCTCGTCCGACGAACGGGTCGCGAAGGAAGACGCATGCCACGACGCGATGGCCTCGAACAGCATGGTCATGCGGTCTCCGTCCCCCACCTCGTGACGCCTTCACCGATGAGACGAAGTAAACCCATTCCGGGCCTGATAGAGAACACGTCATCAGTGCGGGGAACGCGTGTCCGACCATGCCAAGGCCGTCAGCAGGCTGCCGCCCGGTGCGCCCGCCTCGCCGAACAGTCGTTCCTGGACCGCGATGGCCAGCGGCATGGCCCGCCGAAGTGCGGCGACGCCCGATTCGGTCACCGCGATGCATTTGGCCCGGGTGTCGGCGACGCTGCGCGCGCGCGCCACCATGTCCTTGTCCTCCAGCGTCCCCAGGACCTGCGACACCTGCATGGGGTGGACGTCCCCGAACCGCGCCAGGGCGACCTGGGTCACGGGCTCGCCGGATCGTGCCATCCAAGCGGTCATCGCCAGCACGGTGAACTGGAGGTGGGTGAGATGGACGGGCGCGAGCGCTCGGTCGATCTCGCGAACGTAGCGATGGACGACCCGCCACAACACGAACCCCACCGCGTTCTCGGGTGCGCCGAGGGTCTCGTGCTCGAACAGGTCGGCAAGTGTCTGCGGATCGGTGGCCATGGCCTTTCCTACGACCGCAGCGCAAGCCGCGCATCCCCGGCCTGCGGGGGTTCACATGATAAACGCGTTTACTATAACTTGGGGCGAACGGACAGGAGCCTCCAATGCCCGACCGCACCCTCGACATCGCCTTCTGGAACTACGACCGCACCCGCCCGCTCGCCGACGGCAGTGTCGGGATCGCGGGCGTCGAGGCGCGATATCACACGGCTCAAATCGTCCCCGAGATCTTCGAGGCGATGATCCGCCGGCGCGCCTACGACGTCTCGGAACTCGGTCTGACCTACTTCCTGCGCACGTTCGCGCAGGGATCGTCGCCCTTCCTGGCGCTGCCGGTCTTCCTGAACCGCGCGTTCCGTCACTCGGCGATCTACGTGAACGCCGCGAGCGGGATCGAACGACCTGAAGACCTCGTGGCCAGGACCATCGGCGAGTTGGCCCTCTACGGGCACGATGCCGGCGTGATGCCGAAGGGCATCCTTATGGATGAGTTCGGCTTCCGGCCCGAGCGCAACCGCTGGATCGTCGGCGGCATCGACTTCCCGATGGAGCCGATCGATTTCGTGCCCCAGTCCCACCCCGCGGACGTCCCGGTCACGGTGGCGCCGAAGGGTACCGACCTCGGCGTCCTCCTGGAGACTGGGGAAATCGACGCCCTGATCTCCGCCGACGTGCCGCGTTGCGTTCTCGACGGCTCGCCGAAGGTCCGTCGGCTGTTCCCCGACGCGGAAGCGGTCGAGCGCGACTATTATCGGCGCACGGGCATCTTCCCAATCATGCACACCGTCGTGGTCACGCGCGAGTTGGCCGAGCGGGAACCAGCGATCGTACGGGCAGTCTATCGCGGCTTCTGCGAGGCTAAAACGGTGGCCGAAGAGGATCTAGTTCGGGGCCTGACCTTCAACAGCATGGGGGTGATGATACCCTGGCTGTCGGATCTCCTGCTGCGGGATCGCGAGCTGCTCGGCTCGGACTGGTGGCCCTACGGCATGTCCGCCAACCGGGCGGCCATCGATGCGGTCCTGCGCTACCATCACGAGCAGGGCCTGACGGAGCGCCGCTTCACCGCCGAAGACATCGTCGTGCCCTACCTGCTCGACACCTGAACCCTTGATCGCAGGATCAGGGCACCGGCCGGAGAGCGCGGCGAAGACGCGGGGGATCGAGCGTCAGCCCATCGTGCGGAAGGACTCCACGTCTCCGTCCGCGTCGGGCGTCGCTGCTGCGAACCTATCTCGCGGAACTCGGTCGCAGCGACGGGCGGCCACCGAGCGTGGTCACTCGTGCACCATAACGGCGAGCTTCAACGCGGTTTCCGTCCCAGGGCTCGCACGATGGTCTCGCCGAGCGCGTCCGCCGTCAGTGCGCCCTCGTGTCGGTCGTCGTTCACGAACAGGGTCGGCGTGCTGTGGACGCCCAGGGCGGAGGTCGCCTGCGCGAACACGCCCTGCACGCCGTCGTAGAGAGCTTGGTCGCGCAGTATGGCATCGAACCGGTCACCACCGATTCCCACCTGCCGCATCAACTCCCGCATGGCATCCAGCGGTTTTTCCACGAACGCCCAGGCGCGCTGCCGCTCGAACAGGAGGTCGGTGCGCGCGTAGTAGTCCCGATCGCCGTCGGCCCGGGCCAGCATGAAGCCGGCCGTGTCGAGAGAGTTCAGGGGAAAACCACGCAGGGCGAAGCGTACCTGTCCGGTATCGATCCAGCGAGCCTTGACGGCCGGCCAGGTCCCGTCGTGGAACGCCGCGCAATGCGGGCAGGTCAGGGCGGCGTACTCGACGAGCGTCACGGGTGCCCGGGGCGATCCCACCCAGACGTCGCCAAGCGGACCGGCTAGGCCCGGATCAGCGACATGGCCGACCCTGGGTTTCCGAGACGCCATCGCCGCCAGCCCTGCGATGGCGAGCGCCGAGAGACCGAGGGCCGATCCGGCGATCACGCCGCGACGGCTGAACCGCGGCGATGCAATCCTGTCGGCACAGGGCATGCGAGGTCTCCGGCGGGGTTGCTGGACGAGGGTCATGCCTTGGAGGCGTGGTCGCCCCGGTGCGGGGTGGTCGGCATCACCAGCGGTGATGCCAACCTGCATGCCGGAAGCCGCCCCAGCGGTGTCCGCCGTGCCATCCGAAGCGGCGATGCCAGCCGTAGTGGTAGCCGTAGTGGTAGCCGTAGTGCCAACGGCGACCGCCCCATCCGCGATAACCGAAGTGACGGTAGCCGGGACCGTAGGCGTAAGGGCGATAGCCGAGGTTCGGCCGGCACCAGCCATAGACGCCGCGGTGGAGACCGAGGCCGCAACCGTCCCGGGCCTCCGCGGCCGAACCGGCCGTGAGAAGCCCTGCGGCGAGGGCCAGGGGTACGACGAGCTTGCGGATCATGTCTGCCTCCATGCGTGTCCGGCACGCGGCCGGACGCCGGTTTCGGGAAATGGGCGGGACGGTTCAGTTCGGCCAGCAGCGGCGGCCGTAGGGTCCGATGTGGAAGCCCGCAGGGCACGAGCGGCCGCGGACGTACCCGCCCCACTGTCCGCCGGTGCGGCAGCCGCCGTAGGGACCGCGATGGCCGTAGGGGCCGCAACCACCGTAGACTTGGATGATCTCGGCACCGTCCGATCCCGTCGAGACGGCGTCCTGGACCAGCGGAAGCGCCGTGGCCGGGGCCGCGAGGACGGCCAGGAGGGCGGCGGGGGCTAGGAGCTTCAACATCGTCGAATCCTTTTGCTCTCACGTGAGCCGCATCGCCTGAGCCGGCGTTGCGACCGATGAGGGCAGGATCGTCCCCGCTTGCCTCCCAGATGTGACGGACGGATGCGTCGGCGTAACGTTTTGTAACGAAGCCCGCCGGGCGCGGCCCTCAGACGATGGCGGGCAGAGTCAGCACGAGACGGGCGCCGCCGAGCGGGCTCACGTCCGCCCGCACGGTGCCGCCATGGGCCTCGGCGATCTGTCGGGCGATGGCGAGGCCGAGGCCGGTGCCGCCGGTCCGGCGGTTCCGAGACTGCTCGATCCGGTAGAACGGGTTGAACACGGCCGTTCGCTCCGCCTCCGGGATGCCCGGACCGTCGTCCTCGACGACGACCCGGCACAGCTCGCCAGTGCGCTCCACCGCGACGACGACCGAGGAATGTCCGAACTTGACGGCGTTCCCGATCAGGTTGGCCACGATCCGACGCAGTGCGACCGCGTCGCCGGCGACGACCGCATCCTGCACGTCCTCGCCGGACAGCCGGATATCGGCGCCTTGCGCGGCGTGCTCGGCCACCTCAACGGCGACGAGGTCGCCGAGGTCCACCGCCGTCCGGCCCACCTCGACTGCGGTGCCTCTGGCGAAGCCGAGGGACGTGTCGATCAGTTCGGTCATGGCGTCGAGATCCTCGACAAGCCGATCCCGCCGTTCCGGGTCCGCCACCCCCTCGGCCCGCAAACGCAGTCGGGTCAGGTAGGTCTTGAGGTCATGCGAGATCGCGCCGATCAGCAGCGAGCGTTCGCCCAGAAGGCCGACGATGCGGTCCTGCATGTCCTGGACCGCCCGCGAGAGGCCTCGGATCTCGGGGGCGCCCCTGGGCGTCGCCACCGGCTGATGGGCTCGCCCGTCGAACCGGGTGACCGCCTCGGTGAGGCGGCGCAGCGGGGCGAGCTCGTGGCGCGTTCCGACGAGGACGAGGGCGGCGACGACGGCGCCGAGGATTGCCACCCACAGGCTCAGCGGCTGGCCGAGCAACCACGGCATGATCGAGCGATGCTTCTCGACGGCCGAGATGACGAGGATCCGGCCATCCGGCAGCCGGTAGGTCGCCGTCGCAAGCTGGCCGATGGGTCGGTTCCGGCTCTGGTCGTTCACGTCCTCCGGGGCGACGCCCCGATGCAGCATGGCCGTGTCGGTGTAAGCCCGCAGGGGGCCTTCCGGGTCACCGGTCATCCGCCGCAGGCGTCGTTCCAGGCGCGGCTCACGGATCAGGCCGGCCTCGTCGGGGGCCGCGTCGGCGATCTCGGCCCGCAGCGCCTCCCCGCTGACGGCCTTCAGGATCGCCGGCCGCAGGGCCGGGTCCGCATCCCGCAGCAGGGTGACGATGTTCGCGGCCTGGTCGACACGCGGAAAACGCGTGGCGAAACGCGGGCCTTCCTGGCGCCGCTGCCAGCCATCCAGGGCGACGGTGGCGAGGACCAGCAGCGAGAGCGCCCCCAGGAGGAGCAGCATGATCCGTCCGAGCAGGCCGACCCGGGCCATCACGGAACGCGACGCGTCGGTGCGGCCAGGATGTAGCCTGCGTTGCGCACGGTCTTCAGCAGGGGCGCGACGGAACTGCCGGAGGCGTCGAGCTTGTGCCGCAGCCGGCTCACCTGCACGTCGATGGTGCGGTCGAAGGCATCGGCCGTGCGGCCGCGCGTCCAGTCGAGGAGCTGGTCGCGCGACAGCACCCGCTGCGGCCGGGTGACGAAGCAGTGCAGCAGGTCGTACTCGGCACTCGTCAGGGGGATTTCGGCGGCTTCCTCGCCGACCGTGACCCGACGCGCGGCGAGGTCGACGACGAGGTCGGCCACCGCGAGCGTCTCCGGGCCGGCGTCGGCCGGTTGGGCGGCGGTACCCTGCGTGCGGCGCAGGACGGCGCGGATTCGGGCGAGCAGGACGCGGGGATTGAAGGGCTTCGAGACGTAGTCGTCGGCCCCCATCTCCAGGCCGAGCACCCGGTCGATGTCCTCGTCCTTGGCGGTCAGCATGACGACGGGCGGCCCGCCCGCCTCTCGCAATCTCCGGCAGATGGAGAGACCGTCCTCGCCCGGGAGCATCCAGTCCAGCACGATCAGGTCCGGGGCCGGGCCGGCTGCCAGGTGCCGGTCGAGGCCCGCCCCCCCGTCGAGGCCGACAACGCGAAAGCCCTCGCCCTCCAGGTAGGCGACGAGCTGGATGCGGATGTCGGCGTCATCCTCGACGATGACGATGGTCGGGGCCTCGCTCATACCCCCCACATACGGTCGCCGGCCGGCCGGGCAACGCGAAACACGCCGTTGTCACAAAACGTTACATGGGCTCAACCGGACGTCATGCTGGGGAAGTACCTGGGGTCGAGGGTGCGTGGCCGCTCGGGTGACGCGTCGCGCCGCTCAGCCCCGTCCTCGACGCTTGCCTGACCGTACCGACGGATCGGCCTCAGGTGGGCGTGTCCCTCAAGGATCCCGCATCGTCAGGATCATGGAGCACCCATGCGATCTCAACCTGCCAGCACCACGGTCGGCATAGCGGCGGGTGTCCCGTCGTGAGCACGGCCGAAATCGTCATCGAGCGCATCGAACGCCTCGCCCGGATCAGCGCCTACACTTGGAATTTGACCCGGCGCGTCTTCAGCCCGAGGCAGGCGGAGGCCGAGGGACTCGTCCTCGCTTGGATGGAGGGGGCAGGCTTGTCAGCCAGGCGCGATCCCGCCGGCAACCTCGTCGGCCGGATCGAGGGATCGATCCCGGGAGGCCCGGCCATCGTGATCGGGGGGCACGTCGACACGCGCGCGGACGCCAGCCGCCATGACGGCACGCTCGGCGTCCTCATGGGCATCGCAGCGGTCGAGCGTATGGTCCGGCAGGGCACTCCCCTGCACTACGCCGTCGAGGTCATCGCCTTCGTCGAGGATGCGGCGTCCCGGTTCCCCGTACCCAGGCTCGGCAGCAGGGCCGTGGTCGGCCGGATCGATCCGCACATGCTGGACTTCGATGACGATTACGGCGTCACGCTGCGCCAAGCCATGGAGGCGCACGGCCTCGACCCCGAGGGGCTCACGGGCGCGAGGCGTTCCGTGGGCGATGTGCTCGCTTATGTCGAAGTCGCGGCCGAGGCCGGCCCCACGCTGGAACAATCGGGCTCCCCGGTCGGGGTGGTTCCGGCCCTGACGGCGTCGTCAGTCCTTCGGATCACGCTGAAGGGCGCCGCCGTCGATGCGGCGACGGTCCCGATGGCGTTTCGGCACGATGCGCTTGCTGGGATGGCGGAGTGCGTCCTCGAAGCCGAGCGCATCGGGCCCTCTCGGGATCGTGCCACCGTCACGGTCGGGCGAGTGGACGCTCAGTCGGTCCCGGTCTCCGTGGTGACGGGTTCCGTGACGTTCGCCGTCATCGTCCAGTCCTCCGACGATGACGGAAGGCACGCGATCGTCGCGGAACTCGTCGCGGCGTTCGACAGGATCGCAGGACGTCGCCGGCTGGAGATCGCCATCGAGCGAGGCATCGATCCCGATGCCACCCGGTGTGACCCGGGTCTGGTCGGCCTGTTCCAGCGCGCCGTCGAGGCGTCGGGACACCCCATCGTGCAACTGCCGCACGGCATCACGACCGATGCCTCCAATATGTCTGTGGTCGCACCGATTGGATCGGTGCTGCTGCGGTGCCGGGGTTCTGTGGGGTGGGGATCGGCGGGTTCGGTCGAGCCTGCCGATGTCGAGGTCGGCCTGGACGTGCTGACCCTCGTCCTAGGCGTCCTGGCCAGCGGCTCGGACACGGCGCCAGCTGCCATCCTCAGCGGTCGCAGGCAATCGTTCTAACGGTCCGTAGCTGATGGATGCTGGTCCGCTTCGCCCCAGGCCATACTCGGAAAGCAGACGGACCCCTAGCGACCCAACTACGCCGTAGAAGCGGTCCAAGGTCGTTCTCGAAAGCAGACATCGAAACTGGGCTCGCGCCGCGACGGCACTCTTATGGATGTTCGCCTTCCGGACTTCCGCCCCCCACTCGATCAATCCAACGTCTGCATCTGGACGACCCCGCCGAGTTCGCCGGGCTTGCCCGCGGTGATCACGAGGTAGCGGCGGCTCGCGCTGGCATCCGTGCGGGTGACCTGCCGGATCGGGCCGATCGCGTTGACGATGGCCGCGCCGGCCGGGTTGGTCATGAAGGCGGCGAGCGGCTCCAGGCCGGCGGCGCCCTTCGGATCGGCGGACAGCGCCAGCACGAAGGGCATTTCGGCCCATACGGCGCTGGGATGCGGCTGCGGAATGGGATCAAGTCGCGCCCAGGATGCGCTTGCGGCGTTGCCAGGTGGCGACCTTGCGCAGCAACCGCGAAAGCTGCTCCACCGAGTACGGCTTGTGCAGCAGCTCGAAGCCGTAGGTCCCGTTCCGGGCCAGGACGTGGCTGTAACCCGAGGCGAGCAGCACCGGGAGGTCATGGTGCTCCTCCCGGATGCGATGCGCGAGGTCGATGCCGTTCATCCCCGGCATCACCACGTCCGTGAAGACGACGTCGAACCTGTCCGCGTCCCGGGCCAACTCAGCCAGGGCCTCCTCAGCGTTGCCGGCGAGCACCGGCACGTAGCCGAGATCGGTCAGGGTCTGCACGGCGAAGGTCCCGACGTCGGCATTGTCCTCCACGACGAGCACGCAGGTCCCGTGGCCGTCCATGAGCGGCTCGGGCTCGCCCGTGTCCGGGGCTCGCGTCTCCTCCGCCACCTGGGGGAGGTAGAGCGTGAAGGTGGTCCCGCGACCGACCTCGCTTTCGACCGTGACCTCGCCACCGGACTGCTTGGCGAAACCGAACACCTGGGAGAGGCCGAGGCCAGTGCCCTGGCCCACGCCCTTGGTGGTGAAGAACGGCTCGAAGATCCGCTCCAGCCGCTCCTCGGGAATGCCGCTGCCGGTGTCTCTGATCGAGACCGCCACGAACGCGCCGGGGATGGCCGCGTGGGTTCGGATGGCCGGCATCGCCTCGACGGCACGCACGCGGATGTCGAGGCGACCCTCGCCGTCCATGGCGTCGCGGGCGTTGACCGCCATGTTGACGAGCGCGGTGTCGAACTGGCTCGGGTCGGCGTGCACGAAACAGGTCCGCTCCGGAAGGTCCGTCACGATCTCGATGCGAGAGCCGGTCAGCGTGCCCACCATGTCCGAGAGTGAGCGAACGCTGTCGCAGGCGGCGAACACCTCCGGCTTCAGGGCCTGGCGACGGGCGAAGGCGAGGAGCTGCCCGGTCAGCTTGGCGGCGCGGTCGACGGTATCGGAGATGGCGGCCACGTAGCGGTCCCGCCTCTCCGCGGCGAGGTCCGGCCGCTTGAGCAGGTCGGTCGACGACTTGATGACCGTGAGGAGGTTGTTGAAGTCGTGCGCGACGCCTCCGGTCAACTGCCCGATGGCCTCAAGCTTCTGCGACTGCCGCAGGGCCTCTTCGGCGGCCATGAGCTCGCGCGTGCGCTCCCCAACCCGCTGCTCCAGGGTCTGGTTCGCCTGGCGCAGGTCCGCCTCGGCCTGCCTGAGGGCGGTGACGTCATTGAAGATGCCAACCATGTGGCGGAGGCCGGAGGTATCGACCGGATGACCCGCGCTGAGGATCGAACGGCGGTCCCCATCCGGCAGGATGATGGTGTAGCCGATGTCCACACGTGCCCCGTCACGGAAACCTGCCTCGGCCGCGGCGGTGACGCCCGCGACTTCGTCAGGCGCGATGACGCCGAAGACTTCGCCCTGGTGGATCACGCCGACAGATGGCAACCCGAAGATCTCTCGGGCGCGTTCGTCCATGGCGACCTCGCCCGTCACCGTGTTCCAGTCGAAGGTTCCCAGCCGCGCGACGTCCAGCGCGACGGATAGCCGGGTTCGGCTCTCCTGCGTCGCCGCGAGGGCCTCCTCCAATTGCATCGCGCTCTCGGCGAGGCCGGCCTCGGCCCGCGCCCGCTGCAGGGCGGTGAAGATCCGCCCGGCCACGTCGCGGACCAACGCCTCTTCGTCATCGGTCCAGCGGCGGGGGACGGACTGGTTGACGAACACCGAGGCCCAGAGGCGTCCCTCCATGGCCAACGGCACGGACAGGAGAGCCCGCAAGGTGCCGATGCCTTCATAGGAGGCTGCGCTCGGCGCCGTCCGGGGGTCCGAGGGCACGTCGTCCACCCTGAGACTGCGACCAGCGCGCAGTTCGCCGATCGCGGCCTCGCCGAAATCGGCAAGGCGGTGGATCCCGACGAGGCTCGGCATGGTGCCGTCCGTCCAGTCGCGCTCGACCGTGTAATGGACCCCGGCGGCATCGGCCTCGCCGAACCCGCACCGCTGCACGCCGAGGTGCCGGCCGAGCATGCCGCAGGCGGCCGCGATCAGATCGTCGGGGTCGTCGTGGATGCGCATGGCATCGCCGAGGGCCAGGAGGAAGGCGTTGCGGCGCTCCTCCCTTACCTTCGCGGTGGTCTCGGTGCAGGCACAGAACATCCCCTGCACCGAGCCGTCCTCCCCGCGCAGCGGCGAGTACGAGAACGTGAACCACACGTCCTCCGGGTAGCCCCTGCGCATCATGACGAGAGGCAGGTCCTCCCTGAAGGTGGCCTCACCACCCGTAGCCCGCTCGACCAGGGGACGAATGTCGTCCCAGATCTCCGACCAGACCCGCTCGAACGGCTCTCCGAGGGCGGCCGGATGCTTGGCGCCGAGGATCTCGACGTAGGCGTCGTTGTACAGGAAACCCAGGCCAGGCCCCCAGGCCAGGAACATCGGGAAGGCCGAGTTCAGCATCAGGCTGACGGCCATGCGCAGGGGCGCCGGCCACGACTCGGGTGAACCGAGGGGAGAGCCCGACCAGTCGTGGCCGCGCATCGACGCGCCCATCGCCCCGCCACCCACCAGGAAGGGATGCGTACCGTGCCCGGCCTCAGCCACGGACGTCACGCCGGCCTTGCCCGGAGCCAGTTCGCATGGGGGGGTGTTCCGACGCGGCCGCGCCCTTCGATCCATGTCGCAGGCGTGCGGCTTCCTCGTGCCGGAGCAGGCGCAGGCCGGCCCGCACCACCTCGCTCGCGTTGCCGTATCCGCCGGACGCGACGAGGTCGCTAACGAAGGCGTGCAACTCCGGGGTCAGCGATACGCTGATGGGCCTTCGCTCGATCATGCCGACGCGCTAGCCCGAATGACAGTGTCGTACAACGTGGCGGCACCGGGCCATGAAACCCGTCCGTATGCCATGGTGTCACAGGTTGATTGATCGCGACGCTGGGCCCCCGAGGATGGCCGCCGCGGGAGTTCGCCCAATAGCAAGGCGCGCATCAGATCCCGGCGTACCAGGCATAGCCCTGATCCTCCCAGTAGCCGCCCTTGCCGTCCCCGATGTCGGCGAAGCTCTCGACCACCTCGATGCGCATGACGTACTTGGCCTGCTTGTAGCCGAGGTTGCGTTCGACCCTCAGGCGCAGGGGAGCGCCGTTCGCCACCGGAAGGTCCTTCCCGTTCATCGCGTAGGCCAGGATGGTCTGTGGATGGAAGGCGTCCACCAGGTCGATGCTCTCGTAGTATCGAACCGCTTCGGACCCCTCGGCCGAGGCGGCGCCGGACGGCTGCTGGCCGCCGGAATCCCGCCTGTCCTCGCCCGAGCCCGATTGCTTCGTCATCGCGGGGTTCGCGTTGCCAGCCGGCGCCCCGTCGTCGTCCGCCGTCGTGTCGTCGTCCTCGCCCTGGTCCATGGTGTCGGCGCAGTGGAACACGACGTAACGCGCCTCGGGCTTCAGCTTGGCCCGGGTCAGGAGTTCGGCGAGCGGCACCCCGGTCCACTTGCCCATGGCGCTCCAGCCCTCGACGCAGTCGTGCCGGGTGATCTGCGTGCGTGCGGGAAGCTGGCGAAGGTCGGCCAAGGACAGCTTGAACGGGGCCTCAACGAGGCCTCCGACCTCCAGGCGGTACTTGGCGAACTTGCCCCTCGCCAGGGCCTTGTAGGCCTTGTCCGGCGGGCCCTCGGTGCCGTTCGGCTTGAACCAGGGCGAGATGTCCGCCTCGGCGAACTCCGGTGCGAGGGTCCGCTCGGACAGGAGCAGGCGCTGGACGAACAGGTTGGCGTCCTCGCCGGTCTTGAGCGTCCGCCGGAACCACTCGGCCTCCCCGAGCCGGTCGCAACCACCGAGCATCGCGGTCCCGGCCGCCGCGGTGGCTCCGAGCAACAGGGAGCGACGGCTTGGCTGCGAGATCATGGGGTGCCTTCCGAAGACCCATGCCCGGATGCCGGCTCGACCTTCCGCTCGATCACGAACCAACCCGTGAGCATCCCGCGCATGTTGTTCCAGAAGCCAGAGAGCACGACCAGGGCGACGTGGACGACCACGAACAGGACGAGGAGCGCCGCCACGACGAAGTGGACCGTCCGGGCCGATTGCCGGCCATCGAACAGGGCGAGCAGGAACGGGAAGGCCGCGTCCATCGCCGGAGACATCGCGAGACCGGCCAGCACCTGCACGGGCAGGAGCACGAACAGGACGACGAGGTAGGTGAGCTTCTGGATAACGTTGTAGCGCTTGGCCTCGTCCCCCTGCGGGAAACGCAGCGTCAGGTGTTCCCGAACCGAAGCGCCGAAGTGCCGGACCTGGTCGCGGGACGGGATCACGCGGAACCTGAGCTGGCCGCTGATCAGACCGTAGAGAAGGTAGGCGAGGCCGTTCAGGACGAAGGCCCAGGCGAAGAAGAAATGCCAGGAGCGTCCGCCGGTCAGGTCCTGGTCGCTCGGCAGCGTCAGCCAGGCCGGGAAGCCGCGGTCCGCCGCCTGGCCGTCGGCGCCGGCCGACGAGCCGAGCCAGCCGGTCGTGTCGAAGCTGTGGCCCAGCACGGTGGTCACGCCCTTGGGCGGATCGTCCTCGGTCGAGGACATCGACACCAGCGGCGCATTGAAGGTCGACGCCTTGCCCCAGTACAGCGCCGGATGGGCGTTGAAGATCTGCAGGCCGCTCATCAGCAGCACGAGGAGGCAGACGGCGTTGACCCAGTGGGTGACGCGGATGACGGCGGGGTGTCGGAACATCCACCGCCGGCGCTCGACCTCGCCGACATCCGGCGCGGAGCGTGTCAGGTAGATGCGTGGCACGGGCGTGCCGTTCCCTTCTGCTCGGTGGGTACTGCGGGACGGCCCGGAGACCGTCCCGCCGCATCAGTGCTGACCGATCACATGCGGTGCATCATGCGCTTCTTCATCATGTGACGGCGCATCATCCGCTTCTTCATCATGCGCTTCTTCATCATCATCCGGTCGCCGTGCATCATGCGGACCTGGGTTACGTCGGACTGGCCGGCGTTCAGGCCATTGGGGCCCATCGGGGCGGCGGAGGCGGAGCCGGCACCCAGGAGCAGGCCACCGATCATGGCGGTGGCGAGGGCGAGCGTGGAGGTCTTCATGCGCTGTCTCCTATTGGGAGTGTAGTTTTCCCGTTAGACAGCCTGAAAAGCATCGAACTTCTTTCGAAGTTCCTGTGATGAGTATAAAATTACTGTGCCGATAGTGATTTGCACGCGCCAAGCCAGGCGAAAGGGGTAGCACCCTCGCCTTTTGAAAGACCATCGATGGGTCCTGTACGAAGAGGGGGAGAAAAAGGTTTCACCCGGCCAGGAACCGGGGCGTTCGCGCGCCTGACCGACGGCGTTTGGCCGTCGTCCGATCAAGGCGTTGCCGCGCATGCGCGAGCCGGATCGCGCCTTGAACCATTGCCAGCCTTCGGCCATGAGCCTCACCGGGGCGACCGTGCGCAAGCAACTTGCCGAGGGTGGCAAGGCAGTGGCGATTGAGGTCCTTGGGCGGCTACGGGCTGAGTATAACGAGCCTGTCGTCACCCATCCGCCGGCAAGGGCGAAGCGGGAATGACCCGTCCCAGGACCCGGCCGATCTGCGCGGCAGAGTACGGCTTGTGCAGGAGCTCGAAGCCATGGCTGTCCTCGCGCGCCAGGACATGGCTGTAGCCCGAGGCTAATACGACCGGCAAAGTGGGAATGCGGATGCGGAGTGTTCTGGCGAGTTCGATGCCGCCCATGCCTGGCATCACCACGTCGGAGAAGACGGCCTGGAAGCCGGCCCCGTCCGCGCCCAGGCGTTCGAGCGCCTCCTCTGCGTTGACGACCCATTCGGGCGCGTAACCAAGGTCCTCCAGGATCTGGGCGCAGAAGCGCCCGACCTCCAGGTTGTCCTCGACCAAAAGCACCGGCTGGCCTTGGCCCGAGGGCGCCACTCCGGCGTCGCGGTCGAGGACGGGCATTTCGGCCAGCCTGTCCGAGACCTCGGGAAGGTAGAGCGTGAAGGTCGTGCCCACGCCGACCTCGCTCGCCACGTCGACGTCGCCGCCGGACTGCTTGGCGAAGCCGAACACCTGGGAAAGTCCGAGCCCGGTGCCGCGTCCCACGGCCTTCGTCGTGAAGAACGGTTCGAAGATGCGTCCAAGAACGCCGGGTGGGATGCCCGAGCCGGTGTCAGTGAGGGAGATGGCCACGAACGGCCCGCGCGAGCCGCCATGGCCGCGGATAGACGGCATGGGCTGCCCGGCGAGCACGCGCATCGTCAGCGTGCCCACGCCGTCCATGGCGTCCCGCGCATTGACCGCGGCGTTCACCACCGCCGTCTCGAACTGGTTGACGTCGGCCCGCACCAGCGCAGACGCGTCCGAAGCCTCGACCTTCACGCGGATGCGGGCGCCGGTGATGGTGTCGAGCATGTCGGCGACGCCACGCAGGCGCTCGCCGGCGTCGAACACCTCGGGCTTCAGGGATTGCCGGCGCGCGAAGGCCAGCAGCTGGCCCGTGAGCTTGGCCGCGCGGTCGACGGTGTCCGAGACCGCATCCATGTACCGCTTGCGCCGTTCCTCGGGCAGGTCGGGGCGACGGAGGAAGTCGACGGAGGACCGGATGATGGTCAGCAGGTTGTTGAAATCGTGCGCGACGCCGCCGGTGAGTTGGCCCACCGCCTCAAGCTTCTGCGCTTGCCGAAGGTCCTGCTCCATCCGCTCGCGCTCGACCGCCTCGGCGAGGAGACGGGCGTTCGCCTCAGCGAGCTCGGCCGTCCGCGCGGCGACCTGAGTTTCAAGGGAAGCTCCTACCTCTCGCAACTGCGCGGCCTGCGCCTCCAACTCCGCATGCAGCGCAACGACCCCGCGGTTGGTTTCCGCGAGCTCACGGTTGAGGCGCTCCGTCTCTTCCTGGCGCTCGGCGAGCTCGGCGAGGCTGCGCAGGAGCTCGCGGTTCTGCTCGCGCAGGGCGACCAGCGGTTCCTCGGTCCGCGCGCGGGCCACGTCCTCGGCGAGGGTCGCGAGCCGCTTTCCCGTGAAGGATTCCGCGCCGTGCGGCAGTCGCTTGGCGAAGGTGGCGACCGTGCCCTTGCCGGTCTCGGTCTCGATCTCGAAGCGGTCCATCAACCGGCGGGAGCCGGTGATGCCGATGCCCAGGCCCGTCGTCGAGCGGTAGCGACCTTCGAGGATCTCGTCCAAGTGGGGGATGCCAGGTCCCTTGTCGATCACGCGGATCACCAGGGATTGGCCGCCAGGCCCCTCGTCGAGGCCGTACTCGACCCGGCCGCCGCCGGCGTAGCCGTAGGCGTTGCGCGCGATCTCGGACACCGCCGTGGCGATGCGGGTCTGGTCCTGGATCTCGAAGCCGAGGCGCTCTGCCAGGCGGCGCACGCGCTGGCGCACCGTGACGATGTCGTCCTCGTGCTCGACCTGGCTTGCGAGGAGAGGCCATCTCATGCCGCGTCCTCCCGAACGACGAGCACGGTGGCGTCGTCGCGGGCCCGGGCGAAGTCGCGGTAGATCGCACCCGCCACCAGTGACGGATAGCCCCCCGCGATGCCGGGGAAGGCGTCGAGGGACCATCCGGTGACGATCCCGTCCGAGCACAGGACGAACAGGTCGTCCGGGCGCATCGGGTACTCGAATTCCTGGATACGCCGGGCCGCGTGCCCGGCGGTGCCCGCGAGGGAGACCGTGCGCTTGGTCACTGCGCCAGAGACGACGGCTCCCAGGACGTTGCCGATGCCCGCGAACGTGAGGATGCCGGCGTCCCGATTGTAGCGTGCGACCGAGACCGCCCCGCCCCGGGTGTGCGCCAGCCCCGCGTGGATGGCGGACAGGATCGCGCCGGGGGACTTGTCCCGATGATGGCGGAACCACCGCAAGGCCTCCTCGGACGCCTTGGCTGCCTCGGGTCCATGACCGAGACCGTCCGCCACGATGGCCGTCCAGCCGTCGGGCCGCTCATGCACGGCGTAGGCGTCCCCATTGGCGGTCTCGCCCCTCAGGGGCACCGTCACCGCGCCGAACGTCGCTGCCGATGCCGCAGCGGTCGTCCGGACGCCCAACAGGCGCGCCAGAACCGCCGTGCCCACGCCTGGCCGCGATGCGATGTCGAAGGCGTCGGAGAGGCGCTGCACCGCTCCGAGGCCCTCGCCGGCGCTGCCGCCGGTGGAGTGCCCGTCGCGCAGGGCCGAACCGAGGTCCGAGAAACCCCCACCCTTGTCCAGCGCAAGGATCTCGACCCCGGATCCGGTGGCGTCCTCGTAGGTCCCGACGAGGATCTCGCCGGGCACGCCGTACTTGACGACGTTGGTGGCGAGCTCGGTCACGACGAGGGCCACCCGTCCAGCCGCGGTCTCGTCGAACCCGATGGACTGCGCGGCGGCCACGGCACGCCGCCGCGCCTCGGCCACCTGGCTCGCTTCCGTGACGGTGACCCGGTCCATGGCTACTTCCAGCGCGCGATGGTCACGCGCGTGCCTGCTCCAGGCGTCGACTCGATGTGAAACTCGTTCGAGAGCCGCTTGGCTCCGCCGAGGCCGAGCCCGAGGCCGCCGCCGGAGGTGTAATGGTCGGTCATCGCCTGCTCGATGTCGGCGATGCCCGGTCCTTCGTCCTCGAAGGTCAGGCGCAGGCCCTTGCGCATCCCCGCCTGCACGATCTCCATGCGGACGTCGCCACCCCCTCCGTAATCGAGGGTATTGCGCGCAAGCTCGCTCGCGGCGGTGATGATCTTGGTTTGGTCGACGAGCCCCAGGCCGATCTCCACGGCGAGTGCACGCACGCGCTGGCGCACGCGGACCACGTCGTCGCCGGATCGGACGGGGAAGGTCTCAGTCTTCGTGACGGTCACGGTCGCTCCCGTGCCCGGCGTCCTCCTCGGAAAGCTGGGCCTGGATCAGCGCCATGCCCCGTTCGACGTTGAGAGCCGTCTTGATGCCGGTGAGTTCCAGCCCAAGCTCGACCAGGGTGATGGCCACAGCGGGGCGCATCCCGGCCACGACGGTTTCGGCATCGAGGACGCGCGAGACTGCGGCGATGCTGACCAGCATGCGGCCGATGAAGGAATCGACGATCTCCAGCGCCGAAATCTCGATGAGCACGCCGCGCGCGCCTGTGCGCGCGATCGTCGCCGTGAGGTCCTCCTCCAAGGCGATCGCAAGGCGGTCGTGCATGTCGACCTGGATGGTGACGATCAGCGCGCTGCCCAGCTTGAGGATCGGGATGCGGTCCATGGCGTCAGCGGCGCTCCTCAGCCGGAGACTGCTGGCGCACCACCTTGCGGCCGGTGCGCCTGAGGGCCACCGCGAAGGCATCGGCCAGGGTCGCCTTCGAGACGACGTTCAGCTCGACCCCTAAGTGGACCATGGTCTGCGCGATTTGAGGGCGAATGCCGGAGACGATGCAGTCGGCGCCCATCAGTCGGGCGGCGGCGACTGTCTTGAGGAGATGCTGGGCGACCAGCGTGTCGACGGTCGGCACGCCTGTGATGTCGATGATGGCGATCTCGGCCTCCTCGTCGACGATGGCCTGGAGCAGGTTCTCCATCACGACGCCGGTCCGGGCGCTGTCGAGGGTGCCAATGAGCGGTAGGGCAAGGATGCCGTCCCAAAGCCGCACCACCGGGGTGGAAAGCTCGGCGATCTCCTGCCCCTGTCGTCCGATCACCTCCTCGCGGCTCGCCATGAAGAACTCCATGGTCTGCAGCCCGAGCCGGTCGAGCAACTTGCCGGCCGCCAAGATGCCAGCTGCAAGCGCGGAGGCGTCTGCGTCGGACTTGCGCCGAAGCGCCTCGAAGATCGGCTCCTTGAGCGAGAGGACGAAGTTGGCGGTATCGGTCGGGGTGAAGCCCTGGATCGCCCGCGAGCGTGAGATGTCAGCGAGGGTCTCCCGCAGGGGGGCGTAGCCCGCGGCGTCGGCGTCGAGGCTTCCAGAGGCCAGAGCATCCTGGAGCTGACCAAGCACGGCCTTGGCCTGTGTCTGGAGCTCGGCCTCGCGGATGCGGCCACTTTGGAGTGAGGTGCCCTCCTTCAGGGCCACGTTCCAGGCTTCGAGGATGGCAGCCTCGTCCTCCGTGAGGATCCTGTTCAGGACCTCGGCGCCATTCATCGTCATCAAGCCGTCCTCGTCATGGTAATGGAGGGTCTATCCCGGTTCAGCCGGTCTCGATAGGCGGCAACGCCACGGAGGGACCCGCCGCGGCGAGTTGTTCCTGGACTTCGGGATGCCGGCCCTCAGTCCGTCTTGCGGCTCGGGTCGTCGGCTGGGTTGACGTAGTTCAGCCCGAAGGGTCCGGAACCGTTGACCTGGAGCTCGACCGGCTCGTCCGTGGTCCAGAGCGAGTGCGGCATGTCCTGCGGGAGGTAGACGAAGCCGCCGGCCTTCAGAACCTTGCCGGCCGCCTTGTCGATGGTCTCGCCGTGCTCGTGATGGATCGAGCCGGACAGGATGGTCAGCGTCTCCGGCAGAGAGTGGGTGTGGGGCGCGATCACGGTGTTGGCCGGAAACTTGATGCGCAGCACGAATGGGCCTGGCTTGGCCGGATCGCCAGCCAGCTTGCTCAGCTGCGTGCCCTTGGGGAGATTTGACGGGCCGGGCCCGTAGATCACGCCGGAGGCATCGCCGATGGCGACCATTCCCTTCGTATCGTGTCCGTCTTCCGCGGTGCCGTAGCCGGTGCCGGCGAGCAGGACCGCGACCGCGAGGATCGCGCAATGACCGTGGTGTCTCATGAGTGGCTCCTCCGTCGTCAGTTCGCCCCGCCCGCGACGGCAGCCGCAACGGGCGGAGACGCGGCGCTACTTGGATTTCTCGGAGATGCCCTTGAGGCCACCCTCGTAGATGCCGGCGACGACCTCCTCGGCCTTGGCGTCGGGCGCGCCTTTGGCCTTGAAGCTGCCGGTCCAGGTCAGCTTCGAGCCGTTGCCGTCGGGCGCGACCGAGAGGGTCGACTTGTAGCCCTCGACCGGCAGCGGGCTCTCCAGGATGGCGTAAGTGTAATCCATCTTCCTGTCGTCGCGGGCGACCTGCTCCTCGACGATGGTACCGCCGCCCTTCAGGGACAGCGTGCGCACCTTCTTGCTACCCTTCTCGGAGAGGACGCACTTCTCGACCGCCGGGTGCCAGTCGCCGATGCCGCAGAATTCGCCGATGGTCTTCCAGACCGTGGCCGGGGGCGCCGCGACCGTGGCGGTCCGGGTCACGTCGAGCGCGAGCGCGGGGGTGGCCGATAGACCGGCGAACGTCAGCGCGGCGAACAGGATCTTGCTCGTCATGTCGTTTCCTCTCCGTTGGCGGACCCTTGTGTCAGGTCTCGCTCGATGCGGACGATGTCGAACCGTCGGCGGGGTCGGCGCCCCGCCAATCGAGAGAACGCGACAGGTTGACAGCATCGTTCGCGCATGAATGATTAAGGTCTGAACGGAGCACCGGTCAATGGCAAGATCGACGAAGGAACCTGGGCTCAAACTGGACGACCAACTCTGCTTCGCCCTCTATGCGGCGACGAACGCGGTCGTGCGCGCCTACCGGCCGCTGCTGGGCGAGCTCGGCCTGACCTACCCGCAGTATCTCGTCATGCTGGCGCTCTGGCAGGACGGCGTGACGGCGGTGCATGACCTGGCCGCCCGGCTGCAACTCACATCCAGCGCGATCACGCCCCTCGTCGACCGCCTGGAGACGGCAGGCTTCGTCACCCGGGCCCGCGCCGCGGACCGACGCATCGTCCTCGTCGCCCTGACGGAGACTGGCCGGCTCCTGGAGGACAAGGTCGCGGTGGCCCAGCAGGCCGTCGTCTGCCGCGCCGGCTTGGGCGAGCGCAACCTCGCCGACCTCCGCCAGGAACTGAAGGATCTCGCTGCGCGCGTCGCCGATAACGCCGTCGCGCCAAACGACTGACGCTTTCGGACGCCCAAAGCGTCCCAAGGCGCCGACAGGGCAAATGGTTTCCGCCAAGGGGCCGAGCGGCGATGCACAAGTCCCATCGCGTATATGGTCCCTTGGCGCCGCCAGACAGAGCGGCGGCGATGCGCCAGCGTTCGACCAATTCGGCTCACGTCGAGCCGGACGCCACCCGCACGCCATGCGGGTCATGACAACGAGGAGGAGACATGGACGCGCAAGCGACCGGGGATCCCGGGGGCGGCCAGCCCTGGGGACCCCACAACACGGTGACGGTGGTCGACCCGTCGCCGGTGAACTGGCTCTCCATCACCTGGAACACGATGGAGGAGGCCAACCGCGTCGATCACGCCGGCATCGGCCAGCCGAGCCTCGCCGAGAGCTGGCGCTGGCTCGATGGGGAGACCCTCGAACTCACGATGCGCGAGGCCGTCTACCAGGACGGCGAGCCCTTCGACGCGGCGATGTTCAAGCTCGGCTTCGACAAGGTCCAGGAATGGACCAACCCGCACCCGCCGGGCGCCTTCCTGAACTTCGCCCGGGACGTGACCTGCGAGGCGGTCGACGACCGCACCGTGCGGATGCGCTTTCCCGGTGGTGATTCCGCGGCGCTGATGAAGCTGCGCGGCATGCACCTGCCGTCGACGCGGTTCTGGAACGAGTGGGGTTTTGTCGACCCGAAGACGGGCTCGGCAGAAGGTCATTGGTGAGTCATCGACGCGCCTGGTCCGTGGGGGACTGGCCCGTTTGTGCTCACCGAGGGCGTCTCGCTCATCGATAGCCGCTCCGACCGCGTGGTCATGGAGCCCAACCCGACGTACTGGAACCCGGCCCGCAGGCCGACGGTCCGGATCGTCTACGACAACGTCATCGGCAAGGCCGAGGGCATCAAGTCGGTCGCGGCCGGTGACGGCCGGGTCGATGTGGTGTTCGACCTCACCCCTGACGAAGCCAAGGGCTTCCCCGTCTCCGATAAGGGGAGGATCCAGACCAAGAAGGCGAAGACGATCCTCACGGGCGTCTTCAACGAGAACCGACCGGAATCGCCCTGGCGCGACCCGGAGGTGCGCAAGGCGCTCAACCTTGCCATCGACCGGCGGGCTATCCTCGACCAGGGGGCGCATGGTTACGGCACGGTGATCCCAGCCTTCATCCAACCCGGCCGCTACGGCGCGGATCCCAGCATGACACCCCTACCGCACGATCCCCAGGCCGCGAAGGCGGTGCTGGAGAAGGCGGGGCTCGGGGGCCGGGACCTCGTGTTCGTCTCGTCTCCCGCCTGGAAGGGCGTGGTCGAGGCAATTGGCCGGAACCTGGCAGAGATCGGCTTCTCGGCCCGGTTCGTCAGCGACCGGGGCGACCTGCCGGACGATTTCGACGTCAAGCTCGAATGGTACTTCGACTGGACGCCGCAATATCCGGTCGCCTGCGTGCACCGGGAGTTCTTCGGGAAGGACGCGACCCTGCGCCAGGGTCCGGAGGACCCGGCGTTCGACGCCCTCTACGACAAGCTCCTGCACGCGACGGGAGAGGATGTGGAGGGCGTGACCCGCGAGGTGGAGCGGTACGTCCAGGACAGGTCCAAGGCCCTGTTCCTGTACTCGCCCTTCACCCTGTTCGCGGTCTCTGACCGGGTCGCCTTCACGGCCTACGACACCTGCATGTCGGAGCTCGCCGAGACCCGGATCAAAGATTGAGGGCTTCGGCCTGAGAACGAAGCCGGCGCGGGGACACCCGCGCCGGCCCCTCCAACCCGGATGCCGCTCGGTCGAGGCAAACCATGATCGTCGCGACCGCCGGGCACATCGACCACGGCAAGACAGCCCTGGTCAAGGCATTGACGGGGGTCGACGCCGACCGGCTGCCCGCGGAGAAGGCCCGGGGCATCACCCTCGACCTTGGGTTCGCCTACGCGCCTGAGGGCGGTCTCCTGCGGGTCCCGCTCGGCTTCGTCGACGTGCCCGGCCACGAGCGGCTGGTGCGCACCATGGTCGCGGGCGCCACCGGCGTGGCCTGCGCGCTCATCGTCGTCGCCGCCGACGACGGGGTGATGCCGCAGACCCGCGAGCACGTCGCCATCCTCGACCTCCTCGGCATCGACACGGGCGTCGTCGCGGTGACGAAGGCCGACCGGGTAGGCCCGGACCGCGTCGCGGCGGTGAAGGCGGAGATCGGTGCCCTCCTCGCTGGCACTAGGCTCGACGCAGTGCCAGTGGTCGCCTGTTCCGCACTCACGGGCGTGGGCATCGACGAGGTCGCCCGACTCTTGGAAGCCGCGGCCAAGCCTCACGTTCCGGACGACGCGGGGCGCGGCTTCAGGCTTGCTGTCGACCGACGATTCACCGTGTCCGGGGCCGGTCTCATCGTGACCGGTGCGGTGCACGCAGGCGCCGTGCGGGTGGGCGACCGGCTGCTCGTCTCCCCCGGAGCATGCGAGGTGCGGGTGCGCGGCGTGCGCGTCCACGACACGGTGGCCGACACCGCGCGCGCCGGGGAACGCTGCGCCCTGAACCTGGCCGGCCCGCGATTGTCCCCGGAACAGGTTGGTCGCGGCGCGTGGATCCTGGCGCCGGACTTGCACGGACCGGCCACCCGCCTCGACGTATCCCTGCGCGTGCTGCCCCACGAGGTTCGGCCCCTGCGCCACCGCACCCCCGTCCAGCTCCACCTCGGCACGGTCGCGGTGACGGGGCGGCTGTCTCTCGCCGAGGGCGGAGCGGTCGAGCCCGGCGCGACCGCGCACGCGGTGATCACGCTCGACCGCGAGGTCGGCGCCCTGGCCGGGGACCGGTTCGTCCTGCGCGACGTCTCGGCCACGCGAACGCTCGGTGGCGGTCGGGTGATCGATGTGGACGGGCCCCGCCGCGGACCGTGGACGCCCGGCCGTCGGGCAGTCGTGGCCGCGATGGACACCCTGGATGACGCGAAGGCGCTGCACGGCCTTCTCGGCGCCTCCGAAGACGGGGTCGACCTCACCCGCTTCGCCCGCCTGCGCAACCTGCCGGCGGCGACCCTGGACGCCCTCGTCGCCGAGGCGGGGGCGGTCGTGGAGCCCGGTCGGCGGATCGCGTTCCAGGGTGCGCGGGTTGCGGCATTGGCCGCGGGGGTCGTGTCGGAGCTGACCCGGGCGCACATGGCGCAGCCCGACAACCCCGGGCTCTCTTCCGACGAGATCGCGGCGGCCGTACCAGGCTCCGAACGCCCGGCCCTCCCGGCTGCCATCGACGAACTCGTCCGAACGGGACGGCTCGCGCGCCGGGGACCCCTCCTGCACCTGCCCGACCACGTGGCGCGTCTGCGGCCGGCCGATGCGGTGCTCTACGAGGCTGCGCGCGCCGTGCTGGAGGAGGCGGGACTGGACCAGCCCCGCCTCACCGTCGTGGCCGACCGCCTCGGTCGCGAACCGGACGATCTCCGACACCTGCTCGACAAGGTCGGGCGCCTCGGTTGGCTCCTGCGCATCTCGAAGAGCTACTACGTGCTGCCAGAGGCGGCCGCCGAACTCGCGCGGATCGCGGACGCGGTGGCGGGGGCACATCCGGAGGGGCTGCTCACTGTCGGACGCTTCCGCGAGACGGCCGGCATCGGTCGCAACATAACCATGCCGCTCCTGGAGTTCTTCGATGCGCATGGGTTCACAGTACGTATCGCGGAGGGACGGCGTATTCGTGGTGATTGGCGCGCCTTGGTCCCCTCGGACGGGCGTTCCCCGGCACATCGGACGCCCCTGCTTGTCCCTAGGGATACGTCTGCGCCGACCGAAGTGCCACTATTCGCCACCCTAGCAAATTCTAAAGCCGCCACTGGGATCGCACATGAACTTTCTCCGCGCGACTGCCGGAACGTGCCTGCCGATGCAGGGAATTGAGATACGAAGCGGAAAAACCCCAAATTAGTTAGATTATCTGGGACGGGAGAATGTCGGCGCCGGGTTTTGGGCAGATGAAACTTGACGTCGATTACAATATTGCTCGCTGGCTGCCAGTTCCACTAAAATGTTTCCTCAGTCTGCACGCTCACCCGAGCCGTTCCGCTTTGACAGACGACAGCTAATCGCGTCCGGTTGTCGGAAGTTGTTGCAGAAAGCTAAATGATCAGAGTGGATGCGAAGCCACCGATTGACGCTATCTTATCGAACGTCCGGTTTCGCCATCTCGTCTCCCGGAAGCAGACTGGCATTGACCTGACCGGCTGGCTTTGGACCGGGCTGATTGAGAGGATCAGCCAGGACCAAAGGAGTTGGACATGCGGCGAGGCCAGAAGACGAACGCGGAGCAGGTCGTGCTCAAGCTGCGTCAGATTGAGGTGCAGACGGCCCAGGGCAAGAGTTTGGCCCTTGCATGCAGGGAGGCGGAGATCTCCGAGCAGAGTTACTACCGCTGGCGCAAGGAGTACGGCGGCCTGCAGATTGATCAGGCCCGTCGGATGAAGGATCTGGAGCGGGAGAACGCGCGATTGCGCCGGCTCGTGGCTGACTTGTCCCTCGAGAAGCAAGTGCTGGCGGATGTCGCCTCGGGAAACTTGTAGCCCCGGAGCGACGCCGGCAGGCAGTCGACGCGATCCAGGAGAAGTACGGCCTCTCGGAGCGCCACGCCTGCCGGATCGTCGGCCAGCACCGGGGCACGCAACGCTACGTGCCCACGATACCGGCTGACGAGGATGCGCTGACCCGCGCCATCATCGCCTTGGCGTCCGAGTACGGGCGCTACGGCTACCGCCGCGTCACCGCGCTGCTGCAGGCAGCGGGTTGGCAGGTGGGGAAAGACCGGGTTCAGCGGATCTGGCGTCGTGAGGGGCTCAAGGTTCCGCAAAAGCATCGGCCGCGAAGCCGGCTGTGGTTGAACGATGGCTCCTGCGTGCGGCTACGACCACTTCACCGCAATCACGTCTGGAGCTTCGACTTCGTGCAAGCCCAGACGCACGATGGCCGCAGCCTGCGCATCCTGACGCTGATCGACGAGCACAGCCGTGCCTGCCTCGCGCTGAAGGTGGCGCGGCGCATCAACAGCCTCGGCGTGATCGAGGCGCTGGCCGACGCGATGTGCCTGCACGGCATCCCGGAGAACATCCGCTGCGACAATGGTCCTGAGATGATCTCGAAGGCGTTGCGCAAGTGGGTCGCCAAAGCTGGCTCGCAGATCCAGTACATCGCGCCAGGATCCCCGTGGGAGAATGGCTATTGCGAGAGCTTCCATGGCAAGCTGAAGGACGAGTGCCTACGCCAAGAGATCTTCTACTCGCTGAAGGAGGCACGGACCGTGATTGGGATCTGGCAGAATACCTACAACCGCGTTCGACCGCATTCGTCCTTGGGCTACCGGCCGCCCGCGCCTGTCACCTTCCCGGATCTGGCCTTCCGGCTACCCATGGCCGCTACCATGCAGTAGCCTCTCAATTGGCTCGGTCCAAAATACCGGTCAGGTCAGCATAAATCCACCCAATACGGTCGGAAAGCGGTCCACCGAATGTCGCCCCAACCCGGCCGTACAGGGTCTTGCGACAGCCGCCTGAAAGTGGACCTCTAGATCTACTGCCGCAGCGGGCCACTTCGTTTTGTCCAGCTTGGTAAGAGGAGCACCGAGCGTCCTCAGTCAGCCTGCGATGCCCCTTATTTGGAGTCGCTTGGGCCGCCTTGGGATCATTCCGCCCGTCTATCGAACCCTAAAAATTAGCGATTGGACCCGCTCCAGCGGCCCTGACACAAGCACTGGGCGAGGATCGCCCCGCGCTCGAACATGGAGAGCGGCCCGCCCTCGGCCTCGTCGTCGACGATGGCCGGGATCTTGTTGTTGGGCGCCACCTTCAGGAGTCGGAGGTGAACGGCTCGTCCTTGCCGATGTTCACCGCCGCCACCGTGTAGGGCAGGCCGCACTCCTCCAGCATGATCAGGATCTTGCCCCCGTTCGGGGGCGACCAGGTCTAGAGCTTGATCATCGCAAGCTCCTCTCGTGTTCGGACCCATCGGCTCCACGGCACGATCAACAGGGTATGGAAGCAGTCTGAGGCCTTATTGCCCGTCATCGGCCGAGCGGAACGCGCACATGAATGCGCAGGCCGCCGCCATCGAGGGCGACGTTCACCTCTGCCGCGACCTGCGCGGTTAGGATCTTATTGATCAGTCGCGTGCCGAAACCCTCGTGGGTCGGGGGGCCTGGCGGCGGCCCCCCGCGCTCATCCCAAACCCACACCAGGTGTCGGCCGCCGTTCGTGTCCTCGACCGTCCACGACACCGAGACGCGTCCGGCCGGGTGGGCGAGCGACCCATGCCTCAGGGCGTTGGTGGTCATTTCATGAAGCGCCATGCCGATCGGCACCGAGAGTTCGGAGGGAAGCCGCACGTCCGGTCCGCTTAGCGTCACGCGGCCGTTCTCGTCGTAGGGGCCAAGCTCGGCCCGGAGCAGGCCCTCGAACGAGGCGGCCTGGGCGTGGTCCTCGGTGATCAGGGCGTGGGTCCGGGCCAGGGAGACGATCCGACCCGTGAAGGCGCGGCCGAACTCCGCCATCGACGCGGACGAGCGCATGGTCGCGTTCAGGACCGCCTGCACGGTGGCCAGCGTATTCTTCACCCGATGATGGAGCTCGCGGACCATCATGGCCTGCCGGTCCTCGAAGGCGCGCCGGTCGGTCACGTTGCGCTGGGCCGAGACCCAATGGGTGATGCGTTCGTTGGAGCCGCGGACCGGCGTAATCAGCCACTCGACCATGTAGGCCGTGCCGTCCTTGCGGTAGTTGAGCGTCTCGCCCTGGAAGGCATTCCCAGCAGTCAGCGCGGCGCGGGTCCCCTCCAGCAAGGCGCGGTCGGTCCCTGGCCCTTGCAGGAAGCGTGGACTGCGCCCCGTTACCTCGTGAGCCTCGTACCCGGTCATGCGGGCGAAGGCAGGGTTCGCATAGACAATGATCGGTCCCGGCTCATCGAGGTCGGCGGTGGTTATCAGGATGGCCTCGCCGGCCGCCTCGACAGCCGCCCTAAGGAGCCGGAGATCCACCCCGTCAGGCCAGTCCTCGTTCGTACACGACACCTGGACGAACTCCCGAGGTAGCGGACTAGGATCGCCCCCCATGTCCAGGACGGCGACGCCTCCGGGATACCGAATGATGCGACAACCGGCGACGGGGCCCGCAGTTTCCGCCACGGTCCATCTGCCACGGGCCAGGCGACGGCGTCCGTCCTGGCCGCCGTGCACGGACACGGTCCCTCGGGAGGGCCTGGGAGGTCGCGCACCTCCTTGCTTGTGCCCAGGCTCAGGACGCCAGGCTCGCCCACGGGAGGCCTATGACGACCTTAAGACCATCCGATTCCCAATGGTGGGAGATGGTCCCCGACAGCTGCCCACAGACGGTTCGCTCGGTGAGCTTCGATCCAAACCCCTCGTTGCGGGGCGGGCATCCGATGCGAGGACCTCCGCGTTCGGTCCAGACTATACTCATGTCCGCGCCGACGCGTCGGCAATCGACGGTGACGGTGCCGCCGTTCCCCGACAAAGCACCGTGCTTGATCGCGTTCGTGGCCAGTTCGTGGATGACGAGGGCCAGGCCGGTCACCGATCCATCGCCGACCGGGACGTCGTCCATCGCGCCGTGGACAAACCGGCGTTCCGCGCTGCCCGCCTCGTCATAGGGTCGTAGCAGCGCGCACAGCAGGCCCTGAAGGGTCTGTTGCGGACGGGACGAGCGCTCGTCCACCTGTGGAACGTGCAGGTATTCGAGTGCCCGGCTCATGGCCGTGAAGCGGTCGCGCAGGGTCCCGGCATAGGATTGCACGGCCGGGAGGTTCCGCGCCGAGAGGGTGACGAGCCCGTTGACCAGGGCGAACATGTTCTTGAGGCGATGGCTCAATTCGCGGCTGCGCAGGTCATGTCCGTCTTCGATCCGCCGCAACTGGGTCATGTCCCGCGAAACGGCCATCACGCCCACGAGCCGGCCGTCGACATCGACGATCCGGGACAGGACGACGTCCCAGTACACGGTTCCACCCTGGGGCGCCGGGCGACATCCATCGAAGCGCGCCGTGCCCACCGTTGCCGCCACCGCCAACGCGTCCGAGACCGTCTCGCGAATGGCCGGGGGCCACGATAACGACCATGGCTCATGGTCAGCATCGACCAGGTCGCCGTCGCCGAGCACACGGCGCGCCATCGGGTTCCGAAGACGTAGATGACCCATTTGGTCGATCACCTCGACGCAGTCTTGGCTCGCGGAGATAAGCTCACGACCGAAGTTCCAGGCGTTCCACGGATCGTAGGGATTGTCCGCGGCCTCGCTCGATGGAAGATCGAGGCGATAAGGACCGTCGGCTTCACCGTCGGAGAGGGCTCCGCCGGCCCGCAACGGGACCACGTTCGAGCTCGGCCCCCGGCCGGTACCCTGGGTCATGGCCTGGCCCTTCGTAGCCTGTCGATGGCCGGGCTACATGCGGTGATCACAGGATACCGGGATCGCGCTTGCTGGACTCGTCATAAGATCGTTTCTGCGAATTATCGGTTCGTTTTCGGTGTCTTTTCAACGCGATGTACTCTTTCCAAGCGGACCAGTATCGGAGGCAGCCGTCATGCATCGATCCGATCGGAGCTCTCGTTTCCCTCCACCGCCGACTCAAATCTCCGCTTCCAGCGCAATTCGTATGGCTGCCCCAATGCAGGGGGCTCTCAAACGAAGACCCTAATTCCCCCGCAATCATTCGGCATTGCGCTACCAAATGCATCGACAGGCCGCGTCGGTCCCCGTTCCGGGGCCTTGCCCGGTTCGCCGCACCGTCGCCCCCCTTCCCGTACGGCGGCGCGGTCGGTCACGGAAACGACATGACCAAGCACCTCGTCGCCCGTGCCAACCTCCTCGTCTTCGCGGTGCTGCTCGCGATACTGGCGCTCGTCGGTGGCGTGACCTGGGAGCGTCTCGGGGCTTCGCGCGAGGCACGGGAGTGGTCGCAGCACAGCTACCGGGTTCTCGCGTCGATGAAGGACCTCGCCATCGCACTGCGCGACGCCGAGACCGGACAGCGCGGCTTCCTGCTCACGGGCAAGGACGACTACCTCACGCCCTACAACGAGGCCCGCGACCGCGTCGGCCTGCTGCAAGGCGACCTGCAGAAGCTCACTATCGATAACCCGGCGCAGCAACGTCGCCTGCGCGATCTCTCGCCAGTCATCCAGCACAAGATGGAGGAGCTCGCGCAGACCGTGCAATCACGGCGCGACAGCGGTCTCGATGCGGCGCTGCGCATCGTCAACACCGACGCGGGCCGCACCTACCAGACGCATGCCGAGGGTGTCCTGCAAGCCATGCTGGTCGAGGAGCAGGGCCTGTTGGACACCCGATTGGCAGAGAACGACGCCCGCGCCGCCTGGGTGCGCTGGCTCGTGCTCGGCGGAGCCGTCCTCGCGGCACTTGTCCTGATCGTGGCGGCACGCCTCCTGAACCAGGCATGGTCGCGCTCCAACAAGGTCGAGGCCGAGCAGCGCACGTTGGCGCTTCGCCTGCGCGCCTCCCTCGACAGCCTGAGCCAAGGCATCGCCGTCTTCGGCGCCGACCGCCGGATGACCAACTGGAACCACTGCTTCCAGGTCCTGCTCGACATCCCGAAGGCGATGCTCCGTCCCGGCACGCCCTACGTCGCATTCGTCGAGCACACCTCCGAGGCGGGCCGTCCCGCCCTGGAGACCGAGGACCAGATCCACCACAGTCGCAATGCCACCGGCGAGCCCGTGGTCTACGAGCGCGTCCGCGCCGATGAGCACCACCTGGAGCTCCGCCGCACCCCGATGCCGGACGGCGGGTTCGTGCTTACCGTGACCGACATGACCAAGCGCGCCCAGGCCGAGGGTGTCCTGCGCGAAGCGCAAAAGATGCAGGCCATCGGCCAGCTGACAGGCGGCATCGCGCACGACTTCAACAACCTGCTGCAGGTGATCCTCGGTAACCTGGAGTTCGTACGGTCCAAGCTCGGGGCTGAGGACCTCAAGCTACAGACTCGGATCGAGCGGGCGGCCTGGGCGGCGCAACGCGGGGCGACGCTGACCGGCCAGCTCCTGGCCTTCGCCCGTAAGCAACCCTTAGCGCCTGCCGCTATCGATCTCGCCGCGGCGATGCCGGACCTCGTACCGCTCCTCCGGCGCACCCTCGGCGAGCACATCGAGGTGCGCTACGTCGAGAGCGCGGGCCTCTGGCCGGCGATGGCCGATCCCGCGCAACTGGAAAGCGCCGTGCTGAACCTCGCCCTCAACGCCCGCGATGCCATGCCGGGTGGCGGCCGTCTCACCATCGAGCTCGGCAACAAGATCCTCGACGAGCACTATGCCCGCGACCACGCCGAGGTGACGGCCGGCGACTACGCCATGCTGGCGGTCTCCGACACCGGTCACGGCATGACCTCCGACGTGATCAAGCGCGTGTTCGAACCGTTCTTCACGACCAAGCCGGACGGCAAGGGCACGGGCCTGGGGCTCGCGATGGTGTTCGGCTTCGTCAAGCAGTCGGGTGGCCATGTGAAGATCTACTCGGAGCCTGGTGAGGGCTCGACGGTGAAGATCTACCTGCCGCGGGCGGTGGGCGCGGTCACGGCCGCGGGTCAGCGTTCCGCGGCCCCGGTCGAGTTGCCTCGCGGGAACGCCACGATCCTTGTCGTCGAGGACGAGCCGGCCGTGCGCGAGATCGCCTGTGCGATCCTCTCGGACCTAGGCTACCGCGTCCTGGAAGCCGCCGACGGCGAGGAGGCCCTACGCATCTTCGGCGCATACACCGGTTCCGTCGACCTGCTGCTCACCGACGTCATCCTGCCGGGCAAGGTCCGGGGCCGGGAGCTCTCTGAGCGCGTCACGGCGATGCGTCCCGACGTGAAGGTCCTCTTCATGTCGGGCTACACCGAGAATTCCATCGTCCATCACGGCCGGCTGCACGATGGCGTCCGCCTGATCGGCAAGCCGTTCAAGCGCGAGCAACTCGCCGTCAAGGTCGCGGAGACGCTCGGTCATTCCACTCCGACCACAGCCGGGGACGGCAACGTGGTCTCGCTACGCCCACGCCTCGGCAACTGACCGTCGCCGGGGTGCCATGGGGCGCAGAATCGGCGGTTCCGCCTAAGTCGATACAGTACGTGTTGCACAAGCGTCCGCTCCCGATCACCGCCGGCCGGAGATACGCGCCAACTCGAACGTCCGAGAGATGTCGTGAACGGGTGCGGCGGCAACGTCTGCTCACGTACGTTGCCGTCCGAAAGCAGATGGGGTGGATGGCTCCCGCTCCGACTGACGGCATCTCGGTGCCAAGATGTGGTTGCTGTCAAAGCAGCAGCCACGCAGATGCAGGAGCCATCCCCATGGAGATCACCACCGTCGGCATCGATCTGGCCAAGAGCATTTTCCAGGTTCACGCCGTTGATGCAGCTGGGCACGTCGTCGTTCGCAAGGCGCTACGCCGGGCGCAGGTCGTGCCGTTCTTCGCCAAGCTGCCTCGATGCCTGGTCGGCATGGAGGCGTGCGGAACGTCCCATCACTGGGCCCGGGAACTCATGAGCCTCGGCCACGACGTGCGGCTGATGCCGCCCGCTTACGTGAAGCCGTATGTGAAGCGCGGTAAAACCGATGCGAACGATGCCGCTGCCATCTGCGAGGCGGTGACGCGCCCGAGCATGCGCTTCGTGCCGGTGAAGTCGACCGAGCAGCAGGCAGCGCTGGCGCTGCACAGGACGCGCGACCTGCTGGTCAAGCAACGTACGCAGTTGGTGAACATGATCCGCGGCCTGCTCGCCGAGTTCGGGATCGAGATGGCGCGGGGCCTGCGGCACGCGCTCGAACTGGCAGCCCGGCTCTCGGCCGGAGACGCAGCCGAGGTGCCACCACTGGCGCAACGCGTGGTGACCGGGCTGGCCGATCAGATCGGCGCCGTACAGATCCAGCTCACCCGGCTGGAGAAGGAGTTGTTGGCCTGGCATCGGGACAGCGACCTGTCACAGCGCCTGGCGACGATCCCCGGTGTCGGCATCGTCTCGGCAACGGCGCTGGCCGCCTCGGTGAGCGAGCCCGAGCGCTTCCGCTCCGGTCGGCAGTTCGCGGCCTCGTTGGGACTGACACCGCTGCAGAACTGCAGCGGCGGCAAGGAGCGCCTGGGCCGGATCTCGCGCATGGGCGACCGCTACCTGCGTCGCCTGCTCGTGGTCGGCATGACCTCTCTGATCCGGCGCGCGAAGGCGACTCCGACCTCGGTCGACCCGCGGCTGCCGGCGCTGCTCAAGCGCAAGCCAGTGCGCGTGGTAACCGTTGCGGCGGCCAACCGCACCGCACGGGTCGCCTGGGCGATCATGACCCGCGGCGGCACCTACCGCGCACCCCTGGCCGCGGCCGCCTGACAGCACGGCAAGGAGACTTTTCCAGGTTGCGAGGACGATGAGAGTTGATGGCGAACCGGTCAGCCCGGGAGCCGGGACACCCCGCCGCTAGTCCAGGGCGTGAAAGCCCGCAAAGCAGAGTGGGACCCAGCTCGCGGATACCATCAGGGCCAGCGGTCACATGAACGACTGCATCAAAAGGCCGGACACAAGACTGCACCCGACCAACGCGTCAGAAGCTCAATTCGCCGCTTGCAATACGGGAGCCATCCACACAGGACTGGCGGAAATCCACCCCGAGCGGTCATTCCGCATGCGACCCAACCCGGCCGCCGGAAGCGCAGTTGAAGTTACTCCAAAGCGGCCGTTCGTCAGCCGTCCGTCAACTTCGGCTTGGAGTGGGAGACGGTAGTTGGTCCCACGCCTAGAAACTGACGTTGAACGCCACGTTTGTAGTTGCCGTTGTCGTTTTTGGGATGCCACGCATTGATGACGTAGCCTCAGCCTGGGTGTATGTGCCTATCGCCGCAGCTTCGCCTGCAAGAATGGGAGCCCCTCGCGTGGAGCGAGCCGCGAACCTCACCACGGACGACTTCCGCGCCCTCGCCGACACGCTGCCCCAGATGGCCTGGGTCGCCGAGCCGAACGGCGAAATCATCTGGTACAACCAGCGCTGGTACGACTATACCGGAACCATCATCGAGCAGATGGCTGGCTGGGGCTGGCGTGACGTCCACCACCCCGATCACGTCGAGCGCGTCGTGGAGCGCATCAGCAAGGCGTTCCGGACCGGCGAGCCGTGGAAGGACACCTTCCCGCTCCGCGGCGCCGACGGCGAGTACCGCTGGTTCCTGTCGCTGGCACAACCTCATCGCGGGCCGGACGGGGCCATCCTGCGCTGGTTCGGGACCAACACCGACATCACCGAGCGCAAGGCGCTTGAGCGCCGGCTCGCCCGCCACGCCATCGATCTGCGCCGCTCCAACGAGGAACTGGAGCAGTTCGCCTACGTCGCCTCGCACGACCTCAAGGCGCCCTTGCGTGGCATCGAGAACCTCGTCGGCTGGATCGAGGAGGATCTGGAGGGTTCGCTGACCGGTGAGGTCCAGACCAACATGGAGTTGCTGAAGAGCCGGGTGCGGCGGCTCGACAGCCTGCTCGACGACCTCCTGGCTTACTCCAGGGCGGGAAGGGCCGACGCGACGATGGACACGGTCGACACGAAGGCGCTCGTCGAGGAACTCGCCATCCTGGTCAGCCCTCCCGAAGGCTTCGCGATCACGGCGGACGATTCCTTGCCGACGTTACCGGCGGCCCGGGCTCCGCTGACCCAGGCCTTGCAGAACCTGATCGGCAACGCCATCAAGCATCACGACCGGCCGGCCGAGGGGCATATCCGGGTCGAGGCCAAGCCTGCGGGGGACGCGTTCGAGTTCGTCGTGACCGACGACGGGCCGGGCATACCCGAGCAGTTCCGCGAGCGCGTCTTCGGCATGTTCCAGACGCTCAAGCCCCGCGACGAGGTCGAGGGCAGCGGCATGGGCTTGGCCATCGTGCGCAAGCTGGTCGACCGCCAGGGTGGCAAGGTCTGGCTCTCCGACGGGCCCGACGGGCGCGGCTTGGCGGTGCATTTCACGTGGCCGCGAGACGGCCGGAAGGGACAGGCGGATGGGCTCGACGGTTAACATCCTACTGGTCGACGACGACGAGGTGGACGTTCAGGGGCTCAAGCGCGCCTTCAAGAAGAGCAAGATCGGCAACCCGATCACGGTCGCCCGCGACGGCGTCGAGGCCCTGGAGATCCTGCGCGGCGAGAACGGACATACCAAGCTGCCGAGGCCTCACCTGATCCTGCTCGACCTGAACATGCCGCGCATGAACGGCATCGAGTTCCTGGAGGCGATCCGCGCCGACCAGGACCTGCGTTCGGCGGTGGTGTTCATGATCACCACGTCGAAGGCCGACGAGGACCGGATGCGGGCCTACGGCCACAACGTCGCCGGCTACATCGTCAAGCGCGACCCGGCCAACACCTTCATGGAAGCGGTGGCGCTCCTGGAGCACTACTGGAAGGTGGTCGAGTTTCCTGCATAGTCCCCATCGTGACGAACCCGACCCGCATCCTGCTGATCGACGACGACGCGGTCGACCGCGCGGCCGTGCGGCGGGCGCTCGCCAAGTCCGGCCTCGCCCACACCCTGACCGAGGCCGCCGGCGGCGAGGATGGCGAGCGCCTCGCCTCCGAGGAAACGTTCGACTGTATCCTGCTCGATTATCGCCTGCCGGGCATCGACACGTTCGCGCTCCTGAAGACCCTGCTGGCGGCCGAGGGCGAGGCGCGGGCGGTGCTGATGCTGACCGGCGAGGCCGACCCGGACCTGGCGACGCGGCTGATGCGGACCGGCGCGCTGGACTACATCGACAAGGCCGAGGTCACGCCTTCCGGCCTGGCGCGGGCGATCCGCTTCGCCGAGGCTCGACGCGCCTTCCAGGCAGAACTCGCCGAAGCCCGTCGTGAGGCGGAGGCGAAGTCCCTCGAACTCGACACGCTGAACCGGCAGAAGTCGCTGCTGTTCTCGATCATCGCCCACGACCTGCGCAACCCGTTCCAGGCGCTGCTCGGACTGTCGGAAGTGCTCGGAAAGGCCGTCGCGGCGCGCGACCCCGCCTCCATCGAGCGCCGCGCCAAAGGTATCCACGAGGCGGCGACGCAGGCCTACGCCCTTCTGGAAAGCCTGTTCTCCTGGGCGAGCCTACAGATGGACACGATGGCGGTCACGCTCACCGACGTCGACCTCGGCACGCTGGCCGGAGACGTCATGAAGGGAGCCGCCGAGGCCGCCGCCGACAAGGGGCTGAGCTTGGAAGCGTCCTGCGGCCGCACGGTGGTGCGGGCGCAGCGGGACATGCTCGCCACGGTGTTGCGCAACCTCGTCAGCAACGCGATCAAGTTCACGCTGCCCGGCGGCACCATTACGGTCGCCGCCCGACGTGAGGGCGACGAGGTCGAAATCTCGGTCGCGGATACCGGCGTGGGCATGCCGCCGGGCAGGGTCGACGACCTGTTCAGGCTGGACCGGCGGACGACGACGAACGGAACGGCGGGCGAGCGCGGGAGCGGCCTGGGCCTGCTGCTGTGCCGAGATCTCGTCGAGCGCCAGGGTGGCGTGCTCGAAGTCAGGAGCGCCGTCGACCGGGGGACGACCTTCCTGTTCCGGCTGCCCATTTCCCGCACCATGCACGCCGCATCGACCGTCACGGGATCCTAACGGTCCGATCAGGGATGGCCTCGCAGGTCGGCTTTCATGGCGTCGCCGCCGGTCGCGGGCATGCGAACGGCGACGCGGGGCCTGCTCGCCGCCGAAGTCATCGCTCGATCCGCCGGCGCAGGGATGTCCCGTCGCGGGGGGGCGTGTCCGGCGCCATCCCAAGCGATGAGCCCGGGGAAACCCAGTTTCTCGAAATCCGCATCACGACGGTCTCGGCACCGGCGCGACATCCTGCCCGTGCACGTCGTTGTGAGGCCGGTGTCGCAACTGCGACACCCGAGAGTCCAGCTGTTATAGGCGCCAGGATGGCCGCCAAGCATTCCCGACACATCGCCCTGACCGAACCGCTGATCGCGTATGTCGAGGCTCAGGTCGCCAGGGGCGAGTACACCTGCATCAGCGAGGTCGTCAGGACGGCGCTGCGCCTGCTGATCGAGCGAGACGAGGCGAAGGCGATCCGCGGAGCCGCCAATTCCGAGGCCGCCCGTGACCGCGCCTGAGGACGCCGCGCGGGATCCGGCCCGCCTCGCCGCCCTCGACGAATACGGCATCCTCGACACGCCGGCCGAGCAGGGTTTCGACGACATCGTGCTGCTTGCATCCCGCATCTGCGGCACGCCGGTCGCCCTGGTCAGCCTCGCCGCCGGGGACCGCCAGTGGTTCAAGGCCCGCATCGGCTTCGATCCTTGCCAGACGCCCCTCGACCAGTCGGTCTGCGTGCATGCCCTAGTGCGGCCGAGCCTGCTGGTCATTCCCGACCTGGCCGAGGATCCGCGCACGCGGGACAATCCGCTGGTCACGGGCGAGCCCCGGCTCAGGTTCTATGCCGGCGCCCGCCTGGAGACCCCCGAGGGCGTGGCGCTCGGGACCCTGTGCGTGATCGACGGGATGCCGCGACCGGAAGGGCTGACGCCGGAGCAGGCCGATTCCCTCCAGGCCCTGGCCCGGCAGGTCATGGCGCAGATGGAGCTGCGGCGGTCGGCGGCTGTCCGCGACGACGCCCTGCGCCGGGTTCGCGAGACCGAGACCCGTCACCGGCAGATCCTCGACAGCGCCATCGACTACGCAATGGTGACTATGGACCTGGACGCGCGCGTGACGGGTTGGAGCGCGGGCGCCGTGGCCATCCTCGGCTGGTCGGAGGCGGAGATGTGCGGCCGGCCGGCCCACGTCTTCTTCACCGAGGAGGACGTCGCCGCCGGCATTCCCGAGCAGGAGATGAAGAGCGCTCGGGAAAAGGGCGGCGGTACAGACGAGCGCTGGCATCTGCGCAAGGACGGCTCGCGGATCTACGCCTCGGGCGAGATGATGCCGCTCCAGGCCGAGGACGGCGGCCTCGTCGGCTATCTCAAGATCCTGCGCGACCGCACCGGCCAACATCTGGCGGGGAAGGCGCTCGAAGAGTCCGAGGCGCGGCTGCGTCAGGCGCAGGCGGCCGGCGGCGTCGGCCTGTTCACCGTCGACATGGCCGACAACGTCCTCACCCCTACCCCGGAGCTCTGCCGTCTCTACGGGTTGCCCGAGCGGGCGAGCTATCCCGCGACGGCGCTCGAAGGGCTGGTCGTCCCCGAGGACGCGCACCTCGTCTCGACGGCGGAGACCCGCCGGCTCGGCGGCCCGCCCCGGGACGTCGAGTACCGCATCCGTCGCCCGGATACCGGCGAGCTGCGCTGGATCGCCCGCAAGGGCGAAATCGAGCGTGACCCCTCCGGCCGTCCGGTGCGGTTCTCCGGAGTGGCACGCGACGTCACCGAGCAGCGCACGGCGCGCGACGCGCTCGCGGTCAGCGAGGAGCGCTACCGGACCCTGTTCGACAGCATCGACGAGGGCTTCTGCGTCATCCGCTTTCTGGACGGGCCGCGCGGTCCTCTCAGCGACTACGTGCACGTCGAGGCCAATCCCGCCTTCGCGCATCACCTGGGCATCGCGGATGCGGTCGGGCGGACGTTGCGCGAGATCATCCCCGACGAGGGCGCCGACGGCTGGCTCGGGATCTACGGCAAGGTGCTACACAGCGGCGAGCCCGTCCGGTTCCAGCGCCAGTTCGCGCCGAATGGCCGTCACCTGGAGGTCGCCGCCCATCGCGTCGAGCCGGCCGGCCGCCGGGAGGTCGCGGTGCTGTTCACCGACATCACCGCCCGCAAGGAGGCGGAGGCGGCCCTGCGTGCCAGCGAGGCGGTGGCGCGAGAGAACGTGCAGCGCGTCCAGCTGGCGCTCGCGGCCGGCGCGATCATCGGCACTTGGTTCTGGGATCTGCCCAACGATCGGTTCACGGTCGACGAGGCGTTCGCCTGCGCCTTCGGCCTCGACCCCGCGCTTGGCCGGGACGGCATCCCGCTCGCCCGGATCGTCGCGACCGTCCATCCCGACGACCAAGCCGGGCTGGCCGAGGCTATCGCCGAGGCCATCGCGCGCGGGGGCCCCTACGCCCATCAGTACCGGGTCCGGCGCGCCGACGGGAACTACTACTGGCTGGAGGCGAACGGCCGTGTCGAGCATGCCGCGGACGGGACGCCTCTGAGCTTTCCCGGGGTGCTTCTTGACGTGGATGCGCGGCGCGCCGTGGAGGCCGAGCGCGACCGCGTCGCCGCGGACCTGCGCGCCCTCAACGAGACGCTGGCGCATCAGGTCGCCGAGCGCACCCAGGAGCGTGACCGGATCTGGCACGTCAGCCGCGACATGCTCGGCGTCGCCGACGCCGCCGGCGTCTGGATCAGCATCAACCCGGCCTGGCACCGCATCCTGGGGTGGGACTACCACGACATCGTCGGCAAGACCTCGGAGTGGCTCGAACACCCCGAAGACCGCGAGAGGACCCGGACCGAGGTCGCCCGCCTCGCCACGGGCGGCCTGACCCTCGCCTTCGAGAACCGCTTCCGCGCCCGCGACGGTGGCTACCGCACGTTGTCCTGGACGGCGGTGCCGGTCGACGGGCTGCTCTACTGCGTTTCTCGCGACGTCACTGAGGAGAAGGAGCGGGCCGCGACCCTGCTCCAGGCCGAGGAGGCGTTGCGGCAATCGCAGAAGCTGGAGGCGGTCGGACAGTTAACCGGGGGCGTCGCGCACGATTTCAACAACCTGCTCACCGTCATCAAGTCGTCGACGGACCTCCTCAAGCGACCCGACCTCCCCGAGGAACGGCGGGACAGGTACATCGGCGCGATCTCCGACACGGTCGACCGGGCGGCCAAGCTCACCGGGCAACTTCTGGCTTTCGCGCGCCGCCAGGCGTTGCGACCGGAGGTGTTCGATGTCGGTCGAAGCGTCAGGGCCATCGGCGAGATGGTCGGGACCCTGACCGGCGCCCGCATCGCCGTCTCGATCCAGGTCGGCGAGGAGACGTGCCACATCAACGCCGACCCGAGCCAGTTCGACACCGCGCTGGTGAACATGGCGGTCAACGCCCGCGACGCGATGGACGGCGAGGGCCGCCTCGACATCACGGTGGAGGCGGTGGGGGTCGTGCCGGCGATGCGCTCGCATCCCGCGCTGGTCGGGGACTACGTCCGGATCGCGCTGTCCGACACCGGCTCCGGCATCCCGGCCGAGCAGATCGACCGGATCTTCGAGCCGTTCTTCACGACGAAGGGCGTCGGCCAGGGCACCGGGCTCGGGCTGTCCCAGGTGTTCGGGTTCGCCAAGCAGTCGGGCGGTGAGGTGAAGGTCGAGAGCGAGGTCGGGCGCGGCACCACGTTCGCGCTCTACCTGCCTCGGGCGGAGGGGATCGCGGACAGGACCGACGAGCCGGCATCGGTCGAAGCCGTACTCGACGGACGTGGCACCTGTGTCCTCGTGGTCGAGGACAACCGGGACGTCGGCACCTTCTCGACTCAGACTTTGGAGGAGCTCGGCTACGGCACGCACTGGGTCGCGAACGCCGACGAGGCACTGGCGACGTTGGCCGAGAAACCGGGAACCTACGACGTGGTGTTCTCGGACGTGGTCATGCCGGGCATGAACGGGGTCGATCTGGGACGCGAGGTCCGGCGATTGTATCCGGGCCTGCCGGTGGTCCTGACCAGCGGGTACAGCCACGTCCTCGCCCAGGAGAGCGACCACGGCTTCGAGCTCCTTCAGAAGCCGTACTCGGTCGAGGCGCTCGGTCGCATCCTTCATCGGGCGGCATCGAAACCGCGGAGCCGCAAGAATGCGGCCGAGTAGGCGGGACGAAGAAGGCCGGCGGTCGGAAGAGACCATCAACATATCTCGCCGGCATCTCGGACATGCCGGCGATAGTCATGAACCTTCCTCGAACGACCAGCGTTCGCGCGCCCGGCGCCGAGCCATGGTCCGGGCCGCCCGATGTCGCTGACGACCCGTATCCTGTTGTTGGTCCTGCTCGCCCTCGCCCCGGCGCTGGCGATCCAGGGCTATAACGAATTCGCCCTGCGCGCCGCCCGCGACGAGGCCGTGCGGACCGACACGATGGCCACCGCGCGGTCCGTGGCCGACGACCTCGCCCAACTCGCCGAGGGCGTCCGCCAATCCCTCGACCTAGTGGCCCAGGATCCGAGCGTGCGCGGCTTCGACCCCGCCGCCTGCACGGACTACCTGCGCCGCGCGGCCTCGGTGCTCCCCCACGTCAACCTCCTGGCGCTGACGCGCCCGGACGGCGCCGTGGTGTGCAACAGCATCGGATCGCTTCCCGACGCCTACACCAACGCCGCGCGGCCCTACCACCGCCGTGCCATGTCCGAGAACGGCTTCGTCATGGGCAACTACGCCCGGGGCGTCGCCACCGGGAAGGACTCGATCCACTTCGCCGAGCCGATCCATGGAACAGACGGCACGATCAGCGGCGTGGTGGTGGCCTCCGTCGACCTCGCATGGCTGTCCCAGCACCTGCAGCAGGCCCTGCGCATGCCGAGCACCTCGCTGACCGTGGCGGACGAGGACAACGTCATCATCGCACGCCGGCCGGACGGCCTCGAGTGGATCGGCCGGCCCGTCCCCGCCGAGCGGCAGAGCCGGCTCGCATCCCGCGGCGAGGGGGTGCGCATCGACCTCGGCATCGACGGGCGCGAGCGGGTCCTCGCCAATGCCCGGCCGCGGGGCACAGCGGTGCGGGCATGGGTCACCGTCGGGCGCGACCGGGACGTGGCCTTCGCGGACGTCGATGCCGCCGCGCGACGCGGCCTGATCCTGATCGCCGTCAGCGCGGCGCTCGCCGTCGGCGCGGCGCTGGCCGCCGGACGCCTGTTCATTCGCCGCCCGTTCGGGCGGTTGCTGCGGGCGGCCACCGCTTGGCAGACGGGTGATCTGGCCGCCCGCACCGGACTATCCGGTCCGGACGAGTTCGGGCAGCTCGGGGGCAAGCTCGACGCCATGGCCGGAGTTCTCCGGCGCAACGAGACCGAACTGAAGGACGAGGTCGCCCGCGGTCGGGAGATGCAGGAGCGGCAGGTCACGTTGCTGCACGAGTTGAACCACCGGGTGAAGAACACGCTCGCCACGGTCCAGGCTCTGGCCAGGCAATCGACCCGCGGCGGCGAGGCCCCCGGCGAGCGCCTGGAGGCGCGCATCCTGTCGCTCTCGAAGACGCACGACCTGCTGACCCGTGACGAATGGAGCGGCGCGTCCCTGACCGAGGTGTTGGAGAACGAGCTCTCGCCCTATCGCACTGGACCGGACCACATCACCCTCCACGGTCCCGAGGTGTCCTTGCCGCCGCGCCACGTGCTGGCCTTGGGCATGACGGTGCACGAGCTAGCCACCAACGCGGCGAAGTACGGTGCGCTCTCCGCCCCTGGTGGGCGCGTACGAGTCGAGTGGTCGGTCACGACGGGCGAATCCGGAATGCTTCGCCTTCGGCTGGCGTGGCGGGAAAGTGGCGGGCCGCCGGTCGCCGCCCCGAGGCGGGCGGGCTTCGGCACCCGCCTGATCGCCGGCGGCGTTCGGCGGGAACTGGACGGGGAGATCGATCTCGACTTCGAGGCGGGTGGCGTAAGGTGCCGTCTCGACGTGCCGCTGGACCCTGCCGTGAGCGCGATGCTGGTGCCGACGCAGTAGCGCCGGGATCGACGGTGCCCTACGGGTGCTCGCGCGGAACGGCGCTCAGTGCTTCGAGACGCTGCGTGAGACCTCCGCGGTCGGGGAACCCTTTCGTTTGCCAAGTAGGAAAGCGACGTGCCAGGGCGCAGGCGCGTCCTAGACAAATCGCTCTTCTCGGCTTCCAGGTGCCGGATCGACGATACGGTCGATCCGGCACCTGGAAGCGTTGTCTGGTCTCAATCCGTGCAGGCTGCGTCGGCGAGGATATGCGTCCCGCAACGTCACCCGACCGGCGTTACGATGGATTCGGTCAAGCCATGTCGGTTCTCAGACGGAACAATGTCCAGGCCAACGGCCTGGGGCCCGGCGAGCGGGCGATGGTCTTCGCCCACGGCTACGGTTGCGACCAGAACATGTGGCGCTTCGTCGAGCCGGCCTTTCGGGACAGGTTTCGCACCGTCCTGTTCGACCACGTCGGCGCCGGTGGATCGGACCTGTCGGCCTTCGACCCCGCCAAGTACGCCTCCCTCGACGGCTACGCCTCCGACCTGGTCGAGATCGGCCGCGAGCTCGGCATCTCCGACGGCGTGTTCGTCGGTCACTCGGTGAGCGCCATGGTTGGCGTGCTTGCGTCGAAGTCAGCCCCGGAACTCTTTTCGGACCTCGTCCTGGTCGCGCCCTCGCCCTGCTACATCGACGACGGCGACTACGTTGGCGGCTTCAAGCGGGAGGAGCTCGACGAACTGCTGGAGTTCCTCGATAGCAATCCGATGGGTTGGTCGCAGACGATGGCCCCGGTCATCATGGCCAATCCCGACCGTCCGGAGCTCGCCGAAGAGCTCACCAACAGCTTCTGCCGCACCGACCCCGAGATCGCCAAGGCGTTCGCCCGGACGACGTTCCTGTCCGACAGCCGCGACGACCTCGACGGGGTCACGGCGCGCTGCCTGATCCTCCAGTGCCGCGAGGACGTGATCGCACCCCGAGCCGTCGGCGAATACCTTCACCGTCGCCTTCCCGCGAGCGAGCTTGTCGTGATCGAGGCGGAGGGTCACTGCCCGAACCTGAGCGCCCCGGACGCGACGGTCGCCGCCATCGAAGCCTTCCTTCGATGAGTGCACCCGTCGCCCCGCCCGAGGCCGACGACCTGGAGGACCTGTTCGAGAACGCGCCCTGCGGGTACCTCTCGATAGGATCGGGCGGCCGCATCACCCGGGCCAACCGCACGTTCTCGACATGGACGGGCTACGACGCCGAGAGCCTCGTGGGCCGCCGCGTCCTCGACCTGCTGACCGTCCCCGGCAAGATCTTCTACGAGACCCAATTCGCGCCCTTGCTGCGGATGCAGGGCCACTTCGACGAGGTCGCCTTCGACCTGCGCTGCGCCGACGGCGGCGTCCTGCCGGTCCTGGCCAACGCCGTCGCGCGCATGGACGAGCATGGGCAGGTCCGGTTCATCCGGATCACGGTGTTCAACGCCTCGGAACGCCGCCGCTACGAGCGCGAGATCCTGGAGGCCCGCAAGGCCGCCGAGCAGGCGAGCGCCGACTTGCGGGACCTCAACGCCACGCTGGAAGCCCGGGTCACGGAAGGGATTGAGCAGCGTCTCAGGATCGAGGAGGCATTGCGGCAATCGCAGAAGATGGAGGCCGTCGGGCAGCTGACCGGAGGCCTCGCGCACGACTTCAATAACTTGCTCGCCGGCATCTCCGGCAGCCTGGAACTGATGCAGGCCCGAATGAGCCAGGGGCGGCTCACGGAGCTCGACCGCTACATCAACGCCGCCCAGGGTGCGGCCAGGCGCGCCGCCGCCCTGACGCACCGGCTGCTGGCGTTCTCGCGGAGGCAGACCCTCGATCCCAAGCCGACCGACGTGAACCGACTGGTCGGCGGGATGGAGGATCTCGTCCGGCGCACTGTCGGGCCGTCCGTCGCCATCGAGGTGGTCGGGACGGCGGGCCTCTGGTCAGCCCTCGTCGACCCGCCGCAGCTTGAGAACGCCTTGCTGAACCTCTGCATCAACGCGCGCGACGCCATGCCGGATGGCGGTCGGATCACCATCGAGACCGCCAACAAGTGGATGGATGAGCGCGCGGCCGCAGAACGTGATTTGGCACCGGGTCAGTACCTATCGCTCTGCGTCACCGACACCGGCGGCGGCATGCGTCCCGAGGTGATCGAGAAGGCGTTCGAACCGTTCTTCACCACCAAGCCGACAGGACAGGGCACCGGCCTCGGCTTGTCCATGATCCACGGCTTCGTGCGCCAGTCGGGAGGGCAAGTCCGGATCTATTCCGAGATCGACCAGGGCACCACCGTCTGCCTCTACCTGCCGCGCCACCACGGCGATGCAGAGCTCGACGAGACCACAACCGCAGCGCTTGGCTTCCAACGCGCCGAACGGGGGGAGACGGTGCTGGTCGTCGACGACGAGCCGACCGTGCGCATGCTGGTGACCGAGATCCTGGAGGACATGGGCTACGGCGCCATCGAGGCCTCGGATAGCGGCGCCGGACTGAAGGTGCTGATGTCGGACGTGCGCATCGACCTGTTGGTGACGGACGTCGGGCTACCGGGGGGCATGAACGGGCGTCAGATGGCGGACGCCGCCCTCGTACACCGGCCCGACCTCAAGGTCCTGTTCATCACCGGCTACGCCGAGAACGCCGCGGTCGGACACGGGCATCTCGCCCCTGGGATGCGGGTGCTGACCAAGCCGTTCGCGATGGAGGCCCTGGCCACGCGGATACGGGATCTCATACACGCGCCGTGATTGCGCTCAGGCCGGGGATGACGTGACCGGGAGCGGGAACCCCCGTTGCAAGCCGCCTTGGTTCCCCATCGGTTCGAGCGCGGGATTCGCGACTCCGAGGGCAACGGGCATCAGGAAGCGCTTCCCGGTGCCCGTTGCCGGGATCGACGGTTCGTTAAGTATGTGGCGGGTGGTCGAATTCGACGAAGGGCGTTGGACCGGCACCGGCTCCCGTCGTGATCGCACTCGAAGCTTACGGCAGGTCCACGCGCCGGGGTGGGACGGACTCCGCTGCCCAAGTACTGAAAATCTGACGCATGGCATCCGCCCGAACGTCCGCGCTGGGTGGGGAGCGGACCTTGACCCTTCGCCCTGAAGCGGACGTTCTTCCGCTGTCGCAAGCGGATCATCGAACAAGCCGGGTCAAATTCGCATAGGCGCCTGCATGGAGCCGCCGCTCTTAGCCACCGTCGAGCTTCGCCCTGGGCTCAACTTCGCAACGCGCGATCTCTTGGCCGATTTGAAACAATAGCAAGCGCATGAGGGTCATCATCTCAGGTGTGCCATACGCCTGCACGATCTCGTTTGCCTCAAGGCACACCTCGGCCAGTGCGACCATTTCGTCCGTCATCGGCATCGCAGTCGGCTATGTTTCCTCAATCTGGTTGGGTAGGTATGAGCCGCACGGCGTGGAAAGCAATGCGGGATATGCAATTTTCTTACGCTGAGGTTTTGTAAATTTTTTACATATCCCATGTTGTGACTTCGAGGGCCTATGTCTTCCAGCAATCTGACGCCCATCCAGCGCGAGAAGGCGAATGCTTTGCTTGATCGCCTTGCCGCATCACTCGGTTGCTCCCCGGAAGCCTTCTATGGTCAGAACCAACACCAATTGAGTGAGACCCTTGAACTGCTGAACCTGTGGTTCGCGCTGGAAGAGCCCCAGGACCGGGCGAAGGCGATGTCGTTTCTGCGGAACGCGAAAACCAAGGCGCGAGCCCTGGATGAGGTCAGAGCACCGACATCTGGCGAGCCCGTGGCCCTCGCGCACGCGATGCAGAAGCCTGAGAAGGCTCCCTGACGTCCAACACATCAAGAAAAGTTACCCAATCAGCGAGCGACATGTGAGCTGAGACTGATGCTGATATACCACCTCTGATGCAATCACACTAAAAGTGTAAGAATTTTACACTCCGCTTCGGGGGCTATAAGGTTGCGGACGTATCCGGATGCGACTGCTGGAGGTGAGCATGAGCGATCCCGCAGATGTCGCCCGTCTGGCGAAGCTGTCCGCGATGGCCGCCAGCCTCGGTATTCCTGTTGGGAGCTTCTTCGCCGACACCGAGGCGACCGAACGCCTTGCCGGGGCAAGTGAGTGCGCACGGCTCTGGGACCGGATCAAGACCGCAGAGGATCGCCACCGCGCGTTAGCATACTTGCGCGAACTGGCTGATGAGCCCCACCCATGATGCGGTGAATGCTCGGGCTACGGCGCTTCCGGGTCGGCACTCCCTTCGATCAGCCGGGCGTACTCGGTCTCAGCCAAGCCGTAGCCGTCCCCCGCCAAGTCGAGTAGGCGTTCCCGGTCGATGATCTGGACGCGGCCCCGGCCCTTGGCGACGAGGCCGTCCTTCACCAGCGTCCGCATCGCCATCGTCACGCCGGGCCGTTCGACGCCCAGCATCAGCGACATGAACTCCTGCGTGACCGTGATGTCGTCGCCCTCGCCGCGATCGTGGCACATCAGCAGCCAGCGAGCCAGGCGGGTCGGCGTACCGCACCGGGCGTTCGCGAACGCGGTCTGCGCGGTCTGGACGATTTGGGCCTGGATGTAGCGGTGCAGGAGACTGCGCAGGGCGGGGCGTCGCTCCACTTCGGCGCGCAGGTCGGGCACATCGACCGTCAAGACGTGCCCGGCCGCCTGCACGAAGTGGGTGAACGGGCTGCGATCGTCGCCGAGCAGAACTGGAGAGGCACCAACCAGGGCCTCGCGGCCGAGCAAACCGACCTCGACGCGGCCGCTGGGCGCATCGGAGGTGACGGAGACAATGCCCGCCTCCATGAAGTGGACGGTCCTAATCTGCGTGTTGGCTGAGATGAGTACTCGCTGGAGGGGTATCACCTCGGGGCGCAGCGCAGGCGCTAAGGCAGCGAAGTCCTCCGGCGGCAGCGCGCGCAGGAGGCGATTGCGAAGTTCAGTCTGCTTGAGGGGTGCCACGTGTGCCGTTGTGCTGGGGGCAAGAGCACACGCGGTCCCTCAATCGTCAGCGCCCTGAAATGAGCCGACCACGGTGAATATATGGCGATCGATGGAAAGAATGGCAATCGCTTAATGTCGTATATCCTTTATCATCTGGTCCCGATTTGAGACAGAATGTAAATTTATTACTTATTGTGTTTGCTTGTGCATACACGACCACCCGCTAAAAGACCTTGTGATCGTCCGAGAAGGGTGGGGAGCAGACCCTGACCCTTCGCCCTCAAGCGGACGTTCCGCCAGCGATCCCCGAAAGCAGCCGGGCTTGTGGACGATACCCGGGGCGTCGGGGGCGTCAGCCGACCGTGAGCTACGCGCTCCGTTCCTCGGCATCGGCGCCGCTCTCCGCGAGCCTGTTACGCAGCGTTCCGAGAACACGCAGCGCCGTGGCGACATCGTCGGAAGGGATGTCTTTAGCCAAGTCGCCGGCCGCCGGAAACCAAGCCCGAACGGCGGCTTCGTAGGCCTGCCGACCTGCCATGGTCAAAACTACGAGTTGTGCGCGCTTGTGGTGTGGGTTGGTCTCGAAGGCCACCAAGCCGTCCTTGGCGAGTTCGTTGACGATGCGCTGCACGTTCTGCCGGTTCGCGCCGAGGTCCCGGGCCAGCCAAGCCACTGGCTGCGGCCGATCTGCATAGGCGATGGCCCCCATGATCTGCCAGCGCGCGCTGGTGAGCCCGAAGGGCTGGACCAGGCGGTCGCCCCAGATCAGCGTCGCGTTGTTGACCCGGAAGAGCGTGAGAACGAGATCGGTCAGCGCTTCAGCAGAGGGAGAAACTTCGGACATCGCAGAGATCACCGCCCTATTGACATCATGATGCCATTTCGCTGATAATGACACCATGATGCCATGTGGGCATCACGCGGGCAACTCATTGGCCTGCCTGCCCAGGGAGCACCCGATGTCGACATTCATCGAAATGGACAGCACCGTGACCCTCGCCGACCAGTTGGCCGACGAGGAGGCCGGTCCGGTCGTCTTGATCAACACCTTCGTCGTCCCGCCAGAGGACGCGGACGCGCTTCTGGAGGTCTGGAGCCGCGATGCGGCGATCATGAAGCGGCAGCCGGGCTTCATCTCGACACAGCTCCATCGCGGCATCGCGGGAAGCGGTGTCTTTCTGAACTATGCGGTTTGGCAGTCCGTCGCCCATTTCCGGGCCGCCTTCGCCAACCCCGAGTTTCGGGCGAAACTCTCGGAGTATCCAGAGAGCGCGAGGGCGAGCCCCCATCTGTTCCGTAAGGTCGAGGTTCCCGGCATTTGTATCGCCTGACGCCTTATGGGCCCGGATCGGAACACCGCTCTTCGGGAACGCGGATGAAGGCTGATCACTGCGGTTGCTCGATCGAGTGAGGGCTACTTTCTCAGCCCTCACTTCCTTAAGCGGACCAGCGGAAATCCACCACCCTGGACGTGGGTCATCCTCGACTTAGCTGCCGAGAAGCGGACCTTCCACGGGTCTGAGAAGGGTCGAGAGTGGACGGTATCAACTGTTAGATTCCGACCACTAGAGGCCCAAGGCGCTCTTACGCCGACGCCACATCGCGACCTTGCGCAGGATGCGTGATAGCTGCTCCACCGAGTAGGGCTTGTGCAGCAGCTCGAATCCGTAGGTGCCGTTCTTCGCCAGCACGTGGCTGTAGCCGCTCGTCAGCACCACCGGCAGGTCGTGGTAAAGCCGCCTGATCTCATGCCCGAGGTCGATCCCGTCCATGCCCGGCATCACGACGTCGGAGAAGACCACGTCGAACCGGGCCGCGTCCCTGGCCAACTCGGCCAGTGCCTCGTCGGCGTTCGCGGCCCAGACGGTCACGTAGCCGAGTTCGGCCAGCGCCTGGGTCGCGAACCTACCCACGTCGACGTTGTCCTCGACCACGAGCACGCGGGTGCCGTGGCCGTCGACCAGGGGTTCGGGCTCGTCGTCCGGGATGTCCGAGGCGACGGGATCGGGCACGCGCGGGATGTAGAGCGTGAAGGTGGTCCCGTGGCCGGCCTCGCTCTCGACATGGACGTCCCCACCGGACTGCTTGGCGAAGCCGATGACCTGCGAAAGGCCGAGCCCGGTCCCGTGTCCGACACCCTTCGTGGTGAAGAAGGGCTCGAAGATCCGGTCCATATCCGCCTGGGCGATGCCAGCGCCGGTGTCGGTGATCGACACGGCGACGAACGTACCTGGCGCGGCGGGATGCACGCCGACCGCCGGGATGCCGGAAACCTCGGTCATCGCGATCACGAGCCGTCCCTCGCCGGCCATCGCGTCCCGGGCATTGACGACCACGTTGACGATGGCGGTATCGAACTGGCTCGGGTCGGCATCGACGAAGCAGGCATGGGCCGGGACGCGCACGTCGACATCGATGCGCGATCCCGTCAGCGTGCCGACCATGTCGCCGATGGACGACAGGCTGTGCCCGATCTCGAACACCTCCGGTCTGAGCGCCTGCCGGCGGGCGAAGGCCAGCAACTGGCCCGTCAGCTTCGCGGCTCGGTCCACCGTGTCCGAGATAGCGCCGACGTAGCGGAGACGCCGCTCCTCCTGCAGGTCCGGCCGCTTGAGCAGGTCGGTCGACGACTTGATAACGGTGAGGAGGTTGTTGAAATCGTGCGCGACGCCTCCGGTCAACTGACCGATGGCCTCCATCTTCTGGGCTTGGCGCAAGGCGTCCTCGGCGGCCTGTAGCGCATCGGCCTTGGCGCGCTCGTCGGTGAAGTCACGCCCGACGGCGTTGATGGCGTCCTCGTCCGGTCGGGTCGACCACGAGATCCATCGGTATTCCCCGTTCTTGTGTCGGTAGCGGTTGTCGAAACGGGTGAAGGCATGTCCATCGGAGGATGCGGATGCACCCTCCGCCGTATGCTTGAGGTCGTCGGGGTGGATGAACTCGAAGATGTTGCTCCCGACCAAATCCCCCTCGCCCCAGCCCAGGACCTCGGTCCACGCCGGATTGACCGCGATGATGACGCCATCGAACCCACACCGGAGCATGATGTCCGACGAGAGCTGCCAGAGGGCGTTGCGGTCCTTCGTCCTCTCCGCGACCCGACGCTCCAGGGCTTCGTTCATCTCGCGCAGGTGATGTTCGGCCTGCTTGCGGTCGGTCACGTCGAGGACGAAGACGTAGAAACCATCGACGGTCCCGTCATCCGCCCGGCGCGGCAGGTAGCGGATGTCGGCGATCCGCGGGCGCCTGTCACGATGCGGCCAATCCAGTTCGAGCCTGACCGGCTCACCAGCCAGCGCGGCTTCGAAGGCGGCGCGCCGTGCGGCGATGCCGGCCTCGTCCAGAAGGTCGTGGACACTCAGTCCGATCACCTCTTCGGGCGACCTGAAGAACCAATCCTCGTAGGCACGATTGGCGAACCGGTAGACGAGGTCTTGATCGATGAAGGCGATCAGCACCGGAAGCGTGTCGGTGATGAGCAGGAGTTCCCTCTCGCGCGCCCGCAGGGCACGTTCGGACAGGACCCGCTGCGTCGTCTCCGACACGACGCAGAGGAAACCGCCGATATCCTCATCCTCGTCGAACACCGGCGAATACGAGAACGACCACCAGGTCCGCTCCCCGACGCCGTTCCGAGCCGTGATGAGTGGCAGGTCGTCATAGCGACTCGCGGTGCCGGCCAGCGCGAGTTCGACCATCGGCCGGACCTGCTCCCAGGCGTCGGGCCAGAGTTCGGGTAACGAGGCGCCGAGCGCTTGGGAGAGCCTCGGTCCGAGGATCGGGCGGTAGGCGTCGTTGAAGAAGAACGTCAGGTCCGGGCCCCAGGCCAGGAACATGCTTTCGGGCGAAGCCAGGATCAGGTTGACGGTCACCTTCAGGGCGGTGGGCCAGCCCTGTGGAAGGCCCACCGGCGTGCGGGACCATTCATGGGCGCGCATGAGCGCACCCATCTCACCGCCGGCACGCGGAAATGGCTTCGTTCGTGACGTTGGTTCAACGAGCATGCGGCGGGGGTTCGGGGCTCCGGGGAAAGAAGGGCCGCAGCGACAACGACAAGGTCGGCGAGGTGTTGCGGGACGATCTCAAAGCGCATCCTGGAAGTTGCGCAGTGGTGCCTGGACGACACATCGGACGCCGTCCGGCGGGTAGGTCAGCGAAACCTTCCCGTCGACCGCACCGACGAGGCCGCGCTCGATCAGGCGCGTCCCGAACCCCTTTCGCGATGGCGGGACGACGGGCACGCCGCCGCTCTCGCACCACGAGACGGCGAGCGTCCGTCCCGCTTCCTCGCCCGCCAGGGTCCAGACGATGTCGACATGGCCTTCCTCGGTCGAGAGCGCACCGTACTTGGCGGCGTTGGTCGCGAGCTCGTGGACCATCAGCGCGAGGGCGAGCGCGGCCTTGCCGCCGATTTCGACCTCGGGGCCGCGGTAGCGGACCCGGCCGGAACCGTCGTCCTGCAGGCCGACCGCCCCGCGGATGACGTGTTCCATTCCGGCATGCTCCGCGGCCCCTCCAAGCAGAAGGTCATGCGCCCGCCCGAGGGTAATCAGGCGGTCGGCCAGCACCTCCTTGGCGACCTCGATGTCGGTGGCTCCGCGCAACGTGTTCGAGGCGATGGCCTGAACCATCGCCAGGAGGTTCTTCATGCGATGGCTGAGCTCGGCGTTAAGCAGGTCGCGCTGCTCCTCGGCCCGCCTGCGCGCGTCGATGTCGGAGATGGCCGCGACCACCCCGGTGGCGGCCCCAGCCGCGTCACGCACCGGCGTGGCGACGATCTGGGTCCAGATGCGGCTGCCGTCCGGGCGTTCGAACTCGACCTCAAGCTCGGCGCGCTCCAGGTCCTCGCGGATCACGCGCGCGACCGGGAACTCGGTCGGGGCGACCGGGCGACCATCCGCATGACGGGCGACCCATTCGCTGTCGCTCTCGGCGCCGCCAGGCTCGATGGTCGGCCGGCCGATCACCCTCTCCATGAAGGCGTTGCCCCCGACCACGCGGCCGGAGGGCGCCTCGGCGAACAGGATGCCCACCGGCACGGTCGCCAGGATCGAGCGCTGGCTCGCCTCGCTCGCCCTGAGCGCGTCCTCGATGCGCTTGCGCGCGGTGATGTCGTTGAACAGCACGGCGACCTGATGGGAGCCGGGCCCGCCGAAGGGATAGGCGTAGACCTCGAACCAGCGGTCCCCGAGGGCATTCGCCACGTGCTCGAACCGCTCAGGTGCGCCGCCGCGGGCGATGCGGTCGTAGATCTCGAACCAATGCTCCTCGTGGCCGTCGGCCAGGCTGCGCATCCATTGGCCAAGAACGCCCTTAAGGCCTGACTGCCGCTCGAAGGCCGGGTTCACCTCCACGAAGCGATAATCCAGCGGCCGCTCGGTCGCGTCGAGCTTGACCTCGATCACGCAGAAGCCCGCGTCGATGCTGTCGTACAGGTCGCGGTAGCGCGTCTCGCTGGCGAGCAGGGCCTCCTCGGCCTTCCGGTTCGCGCTGACGTCCCGGGATACGGCCAGGAGCTTGGCGACCGCACCGTCGCCGTCACGGAGCGGCGTCAACTGCACGTCCCACCACTTCCGGGTGCCCTTCATCGTGCAGGCCGGCCCGGTGAAGCGCCCGACGCCACCCGACACGGCTGCGTCTACGGCCGCCCGGGCATCGGCCTTGTCTGCCTGATCCCAGAACCCGGTCCAGTCCATCCCGGCGATGCCGGCGAAGTCGTCGATCTCCATGACGCGCCGACCGCCCTCGTTCATGGACTCGATGCGGCCGTCGAGATCGAGCACCTTGATGCAGTCGGCCGAGGAATCGAGCACGCTGCGCAGGAAGCCCTCGCTTGCCTGCAGCCTAGCGGCGGCTTCGCGCTGCTCGGTGCGGTCGCGCAGGATCTTGAGGAAGCCGACGGCGGCGCCGGTCTCGTCGCGCAGCGCCATCATCTCGCCGTTGGCCCAGAAGCGGCTTCCGTCCTTGCGCAGGTGCCAGCGCTCGTCGACGCCGCGACCATGGTCGAGGGCGCCCTGCATCTCCTTGCCGGCGATGCCGTTCGCCCGGTCCTCCGGCGTGAAGAACACGTCGGCCGGCCGCTGAACCATTTCCGCCGGCGACCAGCCGAGGATGCGGGTGGCGCCCTCGTTCCAGTCGTCGACGCGCCCGTCGAGGCCCATCACGATGATCGCGTAGTCGATGGCGCTGTTGAACACCGTCTTGTAGCGCTTGTCAGCGTCCTTCGCGCGGCTCCGGGCCTCGGCCTCACCGACCTTGTAGAGACCGGCGGCGACGGTGCCGGCGAACAGGCCGACGACCTCCACGTCGCGCTGCGAGAAGGCGCCGGCCCGACTGGATTGGACCTTGAGGACGCCGATGCCCTCTCCGTCCCGCGTGATCGGAACGACCACGCACGACCGCAACGCGAGTCGCTCGACCAGGTCGCGCTTCACGTCGGGGTCGTCGAGCACGTCCGACACCGCCCGTGCCCGTCCGGACAGAAGGCACGCACCCGCCAAGCTGCCGTGGAGCGGTAGGCGAAGGCCGGCATGGCGGAGCAGGTTTCCGGCCGCGTGCCGGTAAACGAGTTCGTCGCCCTCCAGCATCTCGACGACGCCGCCCTCGGCCTGGGGCAGGGCCCGCAGGACGCCGCCGACGACCGCGTCGAGGACGTCATGGTGCCGGCCACCCGAACCCACGACGGCGGCCTGGGCGGCGAGCAGGGCCTCGTGCTGGGCCACGGTCGGACGCTGGATGGCGATCATGTCGCCGCGTTCGGCCAGCGACCGCCGGAGCTCCACTTGGGCCATGACCTGACGGGCCAGGGCCCGGAGGGACTCCGCTTGGTCCGTGGTCAGGCCATCGGGTCGCGGCTCGACGTCGATGACGCACAGGGAGCCGAGGCACCCGCCGATCGCCGCATCCAGCGGCGCGCCAGCGTAGAAGCGCAGGAACGGGTCGCCTGTGACCAGCGGGTTATCCCTGGTGCGATGGTCCTCCCGCAGGTCGGGAATGACGAGGAGGTCAGGCTGCCCGAGGACATGCGCGCACACCGACTTGTCGAGCGTGGTCTCGCACGGCTCGAACCCGACGCGGGCCTTGAACCACTGCCGGTCGCCGGCCACCAGGCTGACCAGGGCCACAGGCGTCGCGCAGGCTTTCCGAGCCAGCTGGACGATGTCGTCAAACTCCTTCTCGGGAGGGGTATCGAGGATGCCGTAGGCGTCGAGCGCCGCAAGTCTCGACGGTCGGGAAACCTCGAACGGGGTGGCCGTCGGGGCGGTCATCGACCAGCCTCCCGGAATTCCGGAAGGATTGCATCGGGCCGGGGCGGCGGTTCCGTTCCGGGCTCCGTCGCCTCGACGGCGACGATCTCGCCGTCGGGCGCGTGGATCGCCCCGAGGACGGTGCGGAAGTGCCCGCGCACCCGGGCGTGGCAATCGCAGCAGGCGGCTTCCGTCCGTGCCCGGTCGAGCATGTGGATGCGGCCGCGTCCGACGTGGATCAGGCCCTGGTCCTGGAGCTTGGTCAGCACCGTGGTGACGTAGGTGCGCCCGATGCCGAGCATACCGGCGAGCACGACCTGGGTGACCGGCAAGGCGTCGGTGCCGACCCGGTCCTGGAGGCCTAGGAGCCATCGCAGCACCCTTTGCTCGATGGGGTGGGCGGCGTTGCAGGCGACCGATTGCAGGACCTGCGCAAGGAGGCAGTCGGCGTAGCGCACGAACAGGTCGTTCAGGGTCGGGGAGGCGCGCTTGGCCTCGCGCAAGCGGCCCGCGTCCATGCGCAGGACCGCACCCTCGACCTGGACCACGCATTGGGTGAAGGCGGGCAGGTAGCCGTGGCTGACCACGCCGCCGACCGCCCCCTCGTGCCCGACCGTGGCCGTCTCGGCGGTCCGGCCACCGCTCAGCGGCACCACCAGGGTGGCGACGGTCCGGTCGAGGGGGAAGGTGACGTGCGAGACGTCCTCGCCGACGCGGAACAGCAGGTCTCCCCGGTCATGTTCCTGCCGGGCGAGATGCGGCGCGAGAAGTGCCACGTCACGCGGCGCGAGCGCGGCGAGCAGCAAGTTGCCCTCGAACGGGTGAACGGCATCGCTGGTCATGCGTGGAAGATCCGGCCGACGGCTCATCGTCGACTGGGTTACGCATGTCATGCAATGCCTACGCCCACAATCCGACAATTGCCGTTCGAGATGACATCCGTACCTACACGCCGACGGGACACGGCCGATGCCTCGATTATCCTCCCTCACGCCGCCGTGGTCAGGTCCTTGATGCGCGAGGCGAGCGTCTCCAGCACGAACGGTTTGGTCAGGACCTGCATGCCGGGGCTCAGGTAGCCGTTCCCGAGCACCGCATTCTCGGCGTAGCCGGTGATGAACAGCACCTTCAGGTCGGGCCGGCTCTCGCGGCCGGCATCCGCCATCTGGCGCCCGTTCATGCCGCCGGGCAGGCCCACGTCCGTCACCAGCAGGTCGATGCGCACGTCGGACTGAAGCACCTTCAGGCCGGCGACGCTGTCTGCGGCCTCGATGGCGGTGTAGCCGAGATCCTCAAGCACCTCGGTCACGAGCATGCGGACCGAGGGCTCGTCGTCGACGATCAGCACGGTCTCACCCTGTCCGGCACGCCCGACCTCGGCGAGCTTGCGGCTAACCTCGTCCTCGTCGGCATCGCCGTAGTGGCGCGGCAGGTACAGGCACACCGTGGTGCCTTCCCCGATCTCTGAATAGAGCCTGACCTGACCTCCGGACTGGCGGGCGAAGCCGTAGACCATCGACAGGCCGAGGCCGGTGCCTTCGCCCAAGGGCTTCGTGGTGAAGAAGGGCTCGAAGACCTTGTTCATCAGCTCCGCCGACATGCCGGTGCCGGTGTCCGAGACGCAGACGCCGAGATATTGGCCGGGCGGCAAATCGTGCTGTCGGGCACCGGCCTCGTCGATCCACCTGTTGGCGGTCTCGATGGTGATGCGGCCGCCATCCGGCATGGCATCGCGCGCGTTGATGCACAGGTTCAGCAACGCGTTCTCAAGCTGGCCCGGATCGATCAGAGCCGGCCAGATGCCGGCGAGGCCGACCACCTCCAGATGGATGGCAGGCCCCACCGTGCGTCGGATGAGCTCCTCCATGTCCGTGATCAGGCGGTTCACGTTGGTTGGCTTCGGGTCGAGGGTCTGGCGCCGGGAGAAGGCAAGGAGCCGGTGGGTCAGCGCCGCGGCGCGCTTGGCCGCACCCTGGGCCACGCTCATGTAGCGGTCGAGGTCGCCCATCCGCCCTTGCGACATCCGGGTCTGCATCAGTTCGAGCGAGCCGGAGATGCCCGCGAGCAAATTGTTGAAGTCATGCGCCAGGCCGCCGGTCAGTTGGCCGACGGCCTCCATCTTCTGGGACTGGCGCAGCGCCTCCTCGGTCCTGGCGAGGGCCTCGGCCTGGGCCTTGATCTCGGTGACGTCGCGCACGGAGGCGTAGATCTGGCCGTCGCGCGGCACCGCGTTCCAGGAAAGCCAGCGGTAGCTACCGTCCCTGTGCCGGTAGCGGTTCTCGAAGGTAAGCTGAGCCTCGCCGCGTGAGAGCCCCCCCGCGGCCGCGACGGTTGCCGCGACGTCGTCGGGATGCACGAAGTCCAGGAACGGGTGGGCCTTGAGCTCGGCCTCCGACCAGCCCAGCCTCGCCGGCCATGCCGGGTTGAGGCTGACGAAGTAGCCGTCGAGGCTGGCGATGCAGAGCAGGTCCGACGACGCCTGCCAGATCTGGTCCCGCTCGGCCGTGCGGTCGGCGACCTGGCGCGCGAGCTCGACTTCCGTGCGCTTGCGGTCGGTGACGTCGTGCACGAACACGTGGAAGCCGTCGACGCCGCCGTCCGTAGACCTGCGGGGCAGGTAGCGGATCTCGGCGACCCGGGGCCGGCCGTCGCGGTGCGGCCAGTCGAGTTCGAAGGTGACGGCCTCGCCTGCAAGCGCCCGGTCCATGAAGGGCTTTCGCGCGGCGTAGCCCTCGGGACCGAGCAGGTCGCGGACATCCCGGCCGACGACCTCCTGGGACGGGAGGAAGAACCAAGAGTCATAGGCCCTGTTGGCGAAGCGGTAGACGTGGTCCGCGCCGATGAACGAGATCAGGACCGGGAGCGCGTCGGTGATGAGGCGGAGCTCTCGCTCGCCGGCCTCCGCCCGCCGCTCGACCCGCCGACGCTCGGTGATGTCCGAGAAGAAGATCGCGACGCGATGCGCGGCCGGATCACCCGTCCGCAGGGCACGCACGTCGAACCAGCGCCCGAACACCTCGGCGTAGTGCTCGAAATGGGCGGGCTCGCCAGTCAGGGCGACGTGCCCGTAGGTATCGAACCAGTGCCGCTCCAGGTTCGGGGCGAACTCGCTAACCCACCTGCCGGTGACGTCCGCCCCGGTCTGGCGCACGAAGGCGGGGTTGGCCTCGACGATGCGGTAGTCGACGGCGACCGAGCCCTCGAACCGCATCTCCACGATGCAGAAGCCGACCTCGATGCTCTCGAACAGGCTGCGGTAGCGCTCCTCGCTGCTGGCGAGGCGGTTCTCGGCCAGCCTGCGGTCGTGGATGTCCTCGACGATGCCGTACCACTGGACGACCTCACCCTTTTCGTCCCGGCGCGGGTAGGCGCGCGCCCGCATCCAGCGATGCTCGCCGACCGCGGCGACGTGGATGCGGTACTCGACGTCGACGGGCTCGCCGCTGGCGAGGCTGGCCCCGAACGCCGCCACGGTATGCGGGACGTCGTCCGGGTGGATCGCCTTGGCCCAGCCGGCGCCGAGCGGCTCGCCCGGGGCCTGTCCGGTGAGTTCGAGCCAGCGGTTCGAGTACGAGGTGATGTTGCCTTGCGGGTCCGCGGTCCACGGCACTTGCGGGTTCAGCTCGACGGTATGGCGGTAGTGGTCCTCGCTCTCGCGAAGGCGGATCGCGTTCTGGCGCAGGTCCTCTCCGGCCCGGTGCTCGGCGGTGCGGTCGCGCAACACCTTCACGAAGCCCAGATCCTCGCTCCCGTGGCCCCGCAGCGGCATCATCTCGCCCGAGGCCCAGAAGCGTGAGCCGTCCTTGCGCAGGTGCCAGCGCTCGTCGTCGGCGCGACCATGTTCCAGCGACAGGAGCATCTCCGTGCCGGCGCGGCCGATGGCGATGTCCTCGGGCGTGAAGATGCGCTCCAGCCTGCGCCCGCACATCTCCTCGGCCGACCAGCCGAGGATGCGTTCGGCCCCGACGTTCCAGTCGGTGACGAGCCCCTCCCGGTCGGTCAGGATGATGGCGAGAGAGGTCGTGCTATCGAGCACGGCCATCTTGCGTCGATCCACCCCGGGGTCGTTCGCACGGTCGCGCAGGCGGACGACCTCGGCCTCAAGCTCTTCGCGCGTGAGTCGGCTCGGATCGAAGGGGGCGTCGCGCGTGTCTGCATCGGGTTGGTTATTCGGGTCGGGACATCCGGGACACATCGCCAGGGCCGTCCCCGAGGTTCCGGACGACGTTGGCGAAACGAGGCTTTCACGACTCCGAAGATGGTGGAAACAGGGCGGCGCTTTCCGATAACCGCGCTGAAATCGAGATCCGGCGGGTCCTAGGACACCGACCGCGGACCGGAGGACGCGAGGCCCACGACGTCCGAGAAGGGCGCTGGATGGTCCAGGAAATCGCACGCAAGTCGGAACTTGGCCCTCTGCGCCGGCCCTCCGTCCGGCAACCCGGCCATGACCAAGCAGTCGGGCGGCGGGGAAAGCAGGAAGGTCACCGCGGCCGGTGGCGGATCACCGGTCCGGTACTACGAGAGCATCGACCTCGTCGACGCGTTCCATCCGCAGACCATCCTCGCCTACGAGATGAATGGTAAGGAACTGCCGGTGGCCAACGGCGCTACCTTGCGCCTGCGCGTGGAGCGCAACCTCGGCTACAATCAGGCCAAGTACGTGATGCGCATCGCGGTGGTCGAGAGCCTTGCCGGGATCGGCCAGGGCAAGGGCGGCTGCTGGGAGAACCAGGGGTACGCCTGGTACGCGGGCATCTGATCGGACTAGCGGGGGATACGGAAAATCATTGTCTCGACAGCAGCTGTCGGGTTCCAAGGGGCCATTCAAGTGGTTGCGCCCTTTGGTGCGCCGATGGCGCAGAGCAGTCGGCCGTTCGCTCGTATGGGGCGTCCGCTTTTCCAGTTTCGCCACCCGAAACCGGACTAGCCGGAAACCACCCCAAGCGGCTATTCCGCCTCCGACCCAACCCGGCCGCTGGGAAGAACGTTTGCGTTTCTCAAAAGCGGTCGTTCGTCGGCCACCCCGCAAGCGCGGCTCGGGGGGAACCGGACCCCAACATACTGCCCGCAAGCCGACCCAAATTGCGACGGTCCGATAGGGTTTGAGGAACGGAACCGTCAAGCTGGAACGTAGCAGTTCTGATAGGGCAGTCTCACAGACCCGAGCATACCAGCGCGTGATAGGCTCGCCGCCTTCTTCTAGACCGCCGAGCCCGTCGATGACCCTGGATCAGCTGCGCATTTTCGTGGCGGTGGCCGAGCGCCAGCATATCACCCGCGCGGCCGAAGCGCTCAACATTGTCCAGTCTGCGGTCAGCGCCGCGATCTCGGGGCTGGAGGCCCGGCACGCGGTCAAACTGTTCCACCGGGTAGGGCGTGGCATTGAGCTGACCGAGGCCGGTCGCATCTTCCTCGGCGAGGCTCGGGCGGTGCTCGCTCGCGCGGAAACTGCCGAGCTGGTGTTGGCCGATCTCAGCGGGCTGCGGCGAGGGACGTTGCGCGTCCATGCCAGCCAGACCATCGCCAGCCATTGGCTGCCCCGCCACCTCGTCGCGTTCCGCGCCGCCTACCCCGAGGTCGCGATCCGTCTCGCGATAGGCAACACGGCCGACGTCGCGCGGGTCGTCGCCGAGGGGGCGGCCGAACTCGGCTTCGTCGAGGGCGAGGTCGATGCCCCGGCCTTGGCGAGCGTCGCGGTCGCTCTGGATCGCCTCGTCCTCGTCGTCCCGCCCGGCCACCCGCTCGCTTCCGCCGACGCGCTGACGGCCGCTGATCTTACGGCGCACGCGTTCGTGTTGCGCGAGGCTGGGTCCGGCACGCGCTCCGCCTTCGAAGCGGCGCTCGCGGCGCAGGGGCTGGCACCGGACGTCCTGACGGTGTCTTTGGAGTTGCCCTCGAACGAGGCCGTGCTTGCCGCAGTAAAGGCCGGGGCGGGGGCAAGCGTCCTGTCGGAGGCCGTCGTTGCGGGCGAGCTCGCCGAAGGCTCGCTGGTCGCGGCGCGGTTCTCACTGCCCACCCGAACCTTTCGGATGTTACGCCACAAGGAGCGCTATCGCAGCCGGGCCGCCGACGCCCTGCTCGACCTGATCAAGCAAGCCGACGCCGGATGAGCGAGCCTTCGAAACCCGTGCCGGCCGACGACCCGCGGGTCAAGCTCGCCGAGGACCGGACGGTGCTGGCAGCCGAGCGCACCTTCGTCGCGTGGCTGCGCACCGGGCTCGCCTTCCTCGGCGTGGGCCTGGCCGCACAGCGCTTCCTGCGCGAGGTGCTGGCTCTGTGGCCGCTGAAGGTGCTGTCGCTGACGCTGATCGCCTGCGCGCTCGCATCCTTCGCCGCCGCCGCTTGGCGCGACCGGGCGATCCGGGCACGCCTCGCCCACGCGGAGGTGCCGATGATGCCGCGCATGCTAACCGTCGGGATCGCAACCCTGCTGATCGCGATCTCAGGCCTCGCTGCCACCGCCCTGCTCTGGGCTTGAGCCGCTGCCTCAGGCGGCGGTGATGTGCACGCGGTGCCACGCGGCGCTGAGATAGCCCTTGTAGTTCCAGGTGTCGTCGGGGGCGGCAGGCTGGGTCTGCCCGGCCTCGTCCCAGGCGCGCACCGCCAGCTCATGCTCGCCCGCCGGCAGATCGAGGTCGATCGACCAGAACGTCCAGGCGAACGGCGCACGCGCGTCGTGCTCCAGCGCGGCCTGCGCCCATGTCCGGCCGCCGTCACCCGAGACGTCGACCCGGACTACGGCGCGATCCCCGCATACGGCGTAGCCGCTGACGATGTTCGATCCGGCTTTCAAACGCGCACCCCGAGCCGGCTCGCAGATCACCGCGTTGAGCGGCATGGTGTTGATGGTGTGCCCCGCGTTCGGGTCGGCCGTCTCCGCGGTCACATCGGGTGGGAAAAGCTTGTAGTCGCCGGCCTGGATCGGGTTGTCGGACGGCCGGTCCTGCACGGTGACGCGCTTCAGCCATTTCGGGCTGCGCACCCCGGCAAATCCCGGCACGACGGCGCGCAGCGGGAAGCCGTGCTCGGGCAGGAGCGGCGCGCCGTTCATCGCGTAGGCGAGCAGGGTCTCCGGTGCGAGCGCCTTGGCGAGTGGGATCGAGGCCCCGTAGGGATGCCCCTCGACCGTATCGTGGCTCTCGAAGGCGACGTGCAGGTCTGCACCGGCGTCGATCCCGGCCTCGCGCAGCACATCACCCAACCGGACCCCGGTCCAGTCGGCGGTACCGATCGCGCCGCCGTCCCACGGATCGCCGGAGACCGGCGCCACCGCCCGCATGTCCGCACGGCGGTTGCCCGCGCACTGCATCGTGGCGGTCACGGTGACTTGGGGAAAGCGCGAGCGCAATCCGTGCAGCGACAGTTCCAGCGCGGTCTGGATCGTCCCATCGACGCTGAGGCGGTAACCGTCCGCGTCGATCTCGGGCAGGTCGCCGTGCGAGCGCACGTAGAAGTCGTCGGCCGCGGTGCGGTAAGCCGCGCGCAGTCGAGCGAGCGGCGGCTCGGCGTTGTAAGGGGCATCCCCGTGGACGATCAGGCGCGCCTTGCGCTCGGCCAAGCTCGACATGCGGGTCTCCCGGTTCAGGTGCGTTTGTCCAACGCGTCGGGACCGATCCGATCCCGACGCGCTCCGCTCACGGCCTCATGGTCGCGGTGATGGCATTGCTCGCCCGATCGATCACCGCGACGCTGAGATCCCGGTTGAGCGCGTAGGCCTTGGTGTTGTCGGACGAGAACACGATCGCCTGCCTCGGCTCGTTCAGGCCGGTGACGGTCGCCACGACCTTGCGGGTGGCGGTGTCGATCACCGACAGCGTGTTGTCCTTGAGGTTGCCCGAATAGACGAACTTGCCGTCCGGCGTCAGCGCCGCGCCGTAGGGGTCCTGGCCCACCGGCACCTCGGCGACCACCTTCCCCGCGGTCAGATCGACCACGCCGACGGTGTTGCGTCCGCTATTGGCGGCGAACAGCGTCTTGCCGTCCTTGGTGATCGAGATAGCCCGCAGCTTGTCGAAGCCAGTGATCTCACCGGTGATCTTGTGGCTCGCCGTATCGACGAGGGAGATCTTGTCGCCGAGGAAGTTGGTCACGAACAGCGTCTTGCCGTCGGGCGCGAGCCGCACCCCCTGCCGTGGCTGGCTGAAGCCCGTCACCACGGCCTGTGCCAGCCCGGTCCGAGTGTCGAACACGCTCACCGTGCTCGCCGCTTCGTTGTTGACGTAGAGCTTGGCCCCGTCGCCGGACAGCACCGTTCCGAACGCGCCGGGCCCGGCCGCGATCATCGCGGCTTCCTTCCCGGTTGCGGTCTCATAGGCGGTGATGCGGCCGGTGCCGCTGTCTGAGACGTAGAAGCGTGCGCCGTCCGGGGCGAACGCGATGTTGCGCGGGGTGACGAAGCCGTCGAGCGTGCGCACGAGCTTGCCCGCGGTCACGTCGTAGACCAGGACCCGGCTCTCCTCACTGTTGGAGACGGCGGCCGTGCGCCCGTCGGGGCTCAGCGCGAGGGAGTTGTTCTTGATCGCGCCGTCGAAACCAGCGGCAAGCCCTGGGGCGACCGTAGCGAGGAGCAGTGCGCTGCAGGCCATGAGCGAGCGCAGGCCGGAACGGATCGATGTCATGGAATGGTCTCTCGGATATGGAGGCGGCGCACGCGGGGCCGCGGCGCGTAGGTCGATGATCTCCGACCGGCCGATCCCTCGAAGCGGGGACGCGGATTGGCCGGTCGTGAACCGTCAGGGCTGTGGCTTCAGCGCAGCGAGGTAGTCGACGATGGCCTGCACGTCGGCTTGGTCGACCGGCGCCTTGTAGACGTGGACCATCTTGTTCACGGTCTCGGTCCACTGCGCCTTCGTGAGCTTGGGCTGGGTCAGCACCATCCCGGCCGAGTGGCAGGCGAGGCAGTTGTTATTGACCACCTCCGCCCCCGGCCCGTCCGGAAAGATCCGGTCGGAGGTCGGCATCTCGATGGATTGCGAGGTAAAGCGCATCGGCTCGGGTGCAGGCGCCGCGAGCGCTATCGGGGGAGACAGGACGAGCACGGCGATGAGGGCCGCAGAACGGATCGCGATCATGGCTGTTCTCCTCAAGCGACCTGGAAGGACACGGCCTCGATGCCGTTCTGCATGAAGCCGTTGGCGTTCCAGACCCGGTCCATGGGCTGCGCGACGCCGTCGGTGTTGGTGCAGCGGACCCTGACCGTGTGGGTCCCGGCGGCCAACGCCGGCAGGCTGCCGTCGAAGCGGCGGAAGCTGTAGGGGCCCTCGTCCGCGCCGAGCTGTGCCGGGAACCACGTCGCGCCGCCGTCGCCTGAGAACTCGACCGCCTTCACCCCGCAATCGCCGCCGAAGGCGATGCCGCGCAACGCCACCGGCGTTCCAGCCGCCACCTTGGCGCCATCCTGCAGGTTGGTGACGAACGAGCGCGGTACCATCTTGTTGATCGGCACCGTCTTGAAGCCGGTTTGGCCGGGCTTGATGTTGGCGCCCGGGACGTCCGGGATGCGGTAGGCGGTCTTCATCCAGTACTGGTCGTCGGGCTTATCCAGCACCTCGATGTCGGACAGCATCTTGACCCAGTAGGTCGAGTACCAGCCCGGCACCACGAGCCGCAGCGGGAAGCCGTTGAGCAGCGGCAGCTGCTCACCGTTCATCGCGTAGGCGATCATCACCTCACCATTGTCGGCATGATTGAGATCGAGCGACTTCTTGAAGTCGGGCGCATCCTCCACCACCGGCTCGTCGAGACCGCTGAAGCGCACCTGCACGGCACCGGCCCTCACCCCGGCTCGGTCGAGCACGTCCTTCAGGCGCACGCCGGTCCAGCGCGCGTTGCCCATCGAGCCGTTGGCCCATTGCGCCCCGGGCACTCTCGGCTCGAACAGCCCGCGGGAGTTGCCCGAGCATTGGTTGACCGCCGCGATCTCTAAGCGTGGCAACCGAGCGATCTCGTCGAGCGACAACGACAGTTCCTTGTCGACGTGTCCGTGCACCTTCAGTCGGAAGGCATTCGCGTCGACTTCGGTGGGGATCGAGGCCCAATGCCAGCGTACGTAGAAGCGGTCATTGGGGGTGAACACGCCCTGGTCGAACACCTCGAACGGCGTTTCCAGGAGCGGTGGCCGAGTACGTTGCAGGATCATGGACCCCTTGCCGGGGAACGCGGTCGTGAGATCGCGCGTGTCGGGGCCGCCGGGAAGCGGGAGCTTGATCGAGCCAGCTGCCCAGGCAGGTGCGGCAGCGGCGAGACCGCCGATGCCGAGACCGGCGAGCACAGCACGGCGAGGGATGGCAGCATGGTTCAACGGCGTTCCTCCACGTTCGGGTGGGGCCTCCCGGGGCCCGTCTTTTCGATGAGGAGAAGATATCTCCCCCTGGATGAGCATTCTAATAGAAAGATCCGCTCGTTTCGTTCGGTTGAGCAGATCGTTCTTTCCCTTGCAAGGCGAGCGAGCGCGTCGAGGGGGAGCCGGCTCACGCGATCCCGAGGACCCGGATCAAGCCGAGGCTGACGGCGGTGAGGGCCGCCAACGAGGCGACCACCGCGAGCGTGACCCGCGCACCCGCGCCGACTACGCTGCGCACGTCGACCCCGAGCCCGAGCGCGGCCATCGAGACGATGGTGAGCCCGTTGGCGGTCGTGGCGATCGGCGTCAGGGCGGCCTGCGGGATCAATCCAGCCGAGCGCAGCCCCGCCATGGCGAGGAATGCCAGGATGAACCACGGCACGAGGCGATGAACCGCAAGTTTGCCCGGCTTCGGACGTTCTCCTGCACTGACGTGGGGGGCAGCCTCGCCCGTCTCCTCGCGGAGCCGGCTTGCCCCAAGGGAGAGGACGAGAACCACCGGCCCGAGCATCAGGACCCGCACGAGCTTGACCAGGGTGCCGACCTGAACGCTGAGAGCGGCCACCGGCGCAGTCGCGGCCAGTACCTGCGGCACGGCGTAGACGGTCAGGCCCGCCAGCACGCCGTACTGCATCGGTGACAGGCCGAGCAATGGCACCAGGAGCGGTAGGCCGAGTACCACGAGGACGCCGAGCACGGCTGTGAAAGCGATCGAGGAGGCCACGTCCTCGGCCTCGGCCCCGATCACCGGGGCGGTCGCCGCGATGGCCGAGTTGCCGCAGATGGAGTTGCCGCAGGCGACCAGGATAGCGAGGCGGGGATGCAACCCGAGCGCCCGGCCGATGCCATAGCTCGCCGCGATGGCTGCCGCGACGACGACGACGATGCCCACGAGGAGCCCTGGGCCGGCGGCGAGCAGGGTCGCGACGCTGAGCGAGGCTCCGAGCAGGACGACGGCGATCTCCAGAACGGTCTTGGCGCCGAAGGCGATACCGGGGAAGAACCGCGGTCCCGGGTTCCAGGCGGTGCGGATCGCCGTTCCGAGCACGATGGCGAGGACCAGGGCCTCCAGCCACGCCCGGCCGAACAGATGGTCCTCAAGAGCCTCCAAACCGACGGCGAGCCCGGTCACGCTCAAGCACAGGGCCAGGCCTGGCAGAACGCGGAGCGGGGCGGACGGGAGGGTTCTGGTCGTGGCAGGCTCGGACATGGCAGTCTCGCGGTGGGACTGGGATCTGTCCCCATCCTCGCTGCACCGGCCTTATCGATCCAACAGAACGTCGCGATCGTTCCATTCGTCGATAGAGATTGATTGCGGGGCTCTCGGAGCACTGCGCGCCACCGCTCGGTCGACTTGCAGACCACATGACCGCTAAGCGTAGCGCCCACCGACATGGCTGGTGCTGATCACAACGACGACTCGTATTGGAATGCAGGCCTCGGGCTGGAATTGATTTTCGGTCCGTGAAGGATTGAAAGCGGGTGCGGCAGCGACGTCCGCTTTTCTACGTTGCCGCCCGAAAGCGGACCGGCGGAATTCCACCCATCTGAGACACTCACGCGGGCCCAGTGTGGCGACTGAAGCTGGCCGATAGCGGAAGAGCCGCTTCCAAGCGAGCTGTCCACCAAAACGGACGTAAGCTCGGCCAGTTTCCGTACCCGCGCTCTATGTCCGACGCTGCACCAACGCGTAGAGCCCGAGTAGCGCTAACCGGACCGGCTGGCTTTGGACCGGCCTGATGCGAGGCCGACCAACCAGCGCGGGCGGACAAGGTCGGCGCGGGGCGTGCTCAACATGGCCGCTCTGACCGCGATCCGACGCGGCTCCCCCTTCCGACCCTTCCATGAGGGGCTGGCCCAGCGAGGCCTGCCGAAGAAGGTCCCCTCGTAGCCGTAATGCGAAAGCGCCTGATGACGCTCGACGCCATCGTTCGCGAACTTACGTCATGGCGGTCATTCTCCGCTCGACCTTCAACACGGCCTTAGTCGTCGCGGTGCCGCCATGGAGAACCTGCCGCATAGCGCATCCCTTCATGCTGCATCAGTCGCGCCACCACACAGCAGGAGAGCACATCTGGCTCGCCTGTCTGCACTTCAGTTGCCGATCCCTTCGAGAACCAGCTTGCCCTTCGCCCGTCCGCTCTCGATCAGCGCGTGAGCGCGAGTGAGGTTCGCGGCTGCGATCGGGCCGAACGACTCGGCAAATGTCGTGCGGAGCCGCCCCGCGTCGATCAACTGAGACACCTCGGTAAGAATCGCGTGCTGGCGTTCCATATCGGCAGTCTGGAACAGTGAGCGCGTGAACATCAGTTCCCAGTGCAATGACAGGCTCTTGGGCTTGAGCGGCATCACGTCCAAAGTCGCGGGGTCGTCGATCGGTCCGAGGCGTCCCTGCGGAGCGAGGAGTTCGATGATCTCCGGGAGATGAGCACCCGTGCCCGTCGTCGAGAACACGAAGCTCGGTGCGCCGAGTCCCAGCGCGGCCACCTCGTCGGCCAGCGGCTTTCCATGATCGACGACATGGTGAGCCCCGAGATCCCGGCACCATTGCGCAGTCTCGGGGCGCGACGCGGTGGCGATCACGGTGAGATCGGTGAGTTGCCGCGCGAGTTGGATGGCGATCGAGCCGACGCCACCTGCGCCGCCGACGATCAGGATCCCGGGCGCGGCGCCGGGCACGGGCCTCGCCACGTCGAGCCGGTCGAACAGCATCTCCCAGGCAGTCACCGCTGTTAGCGGGAGTGCCGCGGCGGCGGCGAAATTCAGGCTCTCGGGCTTGGGACCGACGAGGCGCTCGTCGACGCATTGCAGCTCCGCGTTGCTGCCCGGCCTGTCGAGGGCGCCGGCATAGAACACCGTATCGCCCGGCTTGAACAAGCGCGCTTCGGGGCCGACGGAGATCACGGTCCCGGCGGCATCCCAGCCGAGGATCTTGGGCTCGCATCCCTGCTTGTAGGCGCCCTGCCGAACCTTGGTGTCGATCGGGTTTACCGAGACGGCCTGCACCCGCACCAGCAAGTCGCGGTCGGTGGGGGCAGGAATCGGGGAAGGTCGTGTCCACGAGCGCACCCGGCGCGTCGATCGATGAGCCTTCAGTATAGGTGACAGCACGCATGGTGTTCTCGCGTATTCGGCTCCGCCATCTACCACCTACAACGCAAGCTTCGGCCTGGAGCACACGGACTGGATGGCGTGCGCGAGATGCTGGTCATCGAACAGACTATCATGCCGATGTCCGTTGATGAAGAAGGCGGAACAGCCCTTCCGCATATGACTACGAGACGGGTCATCGCGGCCCTGACATGCATCAGTTCCGGTGCCGTATGTCGCTTCCGAATCAGCAACCGGCGCGCTCATTCGGGGCCTGTATCAGACAAGGTCGCGAAATCCGGGCCTCCATGGAGCCGCGAGAAATTCTCGGTGTCCGGCGCACAGCTAAATAAGACGTCAAACTGACCGGCGTCAGGGCTGCGACGAGCTTTATCAGGTAATCCGTCGCCATCCCGCGGCTCGCATGCAGCGGGGCCGGGCCGAATCCTGCGAAGCCCTGCGGAGCATCCACGCATGTCCCGAGGACGTATCGGCAGCAAGGGCCAAAATAGCAGCGTGGTGTTCGTCCGAGGGACGCTCGAACGATTCGGGATATCTCGCCGCATGTGTCCAGCAGGCCATCGACCCACTGTTGGAGATCCAAGGTGATTTCGTTCTCGGTCAACTACGTCGACGTCCAAGTCGACGCGCCCGGCGAGACGCCCCTTCTCTGGATCCTGCGGGACTGGCTGAACCTGACGGGCACCAAGTTCGGATGCGGCGTGGCGCAGTGCGGGGCCTGCACCGTGCACGTCGATGGCCAGGCGCGACGTTCCTGCGTCACCCCGGTGGCGAGCGTCGCCGGCTCAGCCGTCACGACAGTCGAGGGCCTGGCCGCGACGGCAGGTGACGGTCGCGAGCTCCACCCCCTCCAGGCCGCCTGGATCGAGGTCCAGGCCCCGCAATGCGGCTATTGCCAGTCAGGCCAGCTTATGCAGGCCGCGGCCCTCCTCGGCGAGACTCCCGATCCGTCCGACGACGACATCAGGAATGGGATGGCCGCAAACCTTTGCCGCTGCATGGCGTACGTGCGGATTCAGAAGGCGATCAAGCTGGCCGCCCTGGCCCAGAACGGGGGGCGGAAATGAGCGCGGTCGACGTCACCCGGCGGTGGTTCCTCGCGTCTTTGGGAAGCGCGGCCGTCGCGACGGGTTTCCTCCCTGCGGGCGCGCAAGCTGGTCCCTTGTTCGGCGACGTCTCGTCCAGGGGCTACAGCCCGACACTCTGGTACGAGATCAGCGGGGACGGGCGCATCCTGGTTCACGTCACCCGGGCGGAGATGGGCCAGCACATCGGCACCGCGCTGGCACGCATCGTCGCCGAGGAGCTTGAGGCGAACTGGGACCACGTCGAGGTCGTGCACGTCGACACGGACCCGCGCTGGGGCGTGATGATCACGGGCGGCTCCTGGTCCGTGCACAAGAGCTTCGAAGAGCTGAGCCGCGCCGGGGCCGCCGGCCGCATCGCGCTGCTTGAGGCCGGCGCGAGAATGCTCGGGGCGCCCCTGAAGGATTGCGTCGCTCGCGCCAGCGAGGTGCGGCACGGTGCGCGTGCCATCAGCTACGCCGACATCGTCTCCTCCGGCAGCGTCACCCGCCAGTTCACGGAAGAGGACCTCAAGGCGATCGCCCTGAAGCCGGCGTCGGAACGCCGGTTCCTCAACCGGGACGCCGCCGCGCGCGACGTGCCGTCGAAGGTGAACGGCACCGCCGTTTACGGCATCGACCGCAAGGTCGACGGCATGGTGTTCGCGCGGCCGGTCCTGCCGCCGACCCGCTACGGGAACAGCATCGTGAGTTGGGACGACGGGGCCGCCCGCAAGCTCCCCGGCTACCTGAACACCGTCGTGATCGACGATCCGACAGGAACATGCCAGGGCTGGCTCGTCGCGGTCGCAGAGAGCTGGCCCGTCGCGGCCAAGGCGGCCGATCTCATTGCGGTCAGCTACCGGTCCGATGGTGGCGCGGCGAGCGAAGACCAGATGCTCGCTGAAGGCGCGCGCCTCGTCGAGAATCCGAGTACGGGAGGCATCTTCTTCCAGGAGGGCGATCCCCTGATGCGGATCGCCGAAGCCGCCGCGCTGCACGAGGGCGTCTACCGCACGCACACCGTGCTGCACATGCATCTCGAAGCGCTCAACGCCCTGGCCTGGCAGGATGGGAGCACATGGCACGTGCACGCTGGCAACCAGTGGCAGTCGGTCACGCTGCCGCTCGTCGCCGAGGCGCTCGGGATCGATCAGGCCGATCTCGTGTTCGAGACTTCCTACCTCGGCGGCGGCTTCGGCCGGCGCCTGTACTGCGAATACATTGTCCCGGCAGCGCTCGCGGCGAAGAAGATGGGTCGACCGGTCAAGCTCATCTTCGCGCGGTCGGATGACACGAAGTTCGACCAGCCGCGCTCGCCTACCGTGCAGAGACTCCGCTCTGTGACCGACGGGCGGGGAGCGCTTCTGGCCTACGACCACAGGTGCGCATCGGGATGGCCGACCCGCTCGATCTTTCCGGAGTTCCTGGCGCCGAGCGCGGACGGGCACGGGACGGTCGATGTGTTCGCCATCAACGGCGCGGACCATTGGTACGACACGGCGAGCCAGCGGATTCAGGCGATCTGCAACGACGTCGTCCATGCCACAATGCTCCCTGGATACCTGCGGTCGGTGGCGCCCGGCTACACCACGTGGGCGGTCGAGACGCATATCGACGAACTCGCGCACAAGCTCGGTCGCGATCCCGCCGAGTACCGGCGCGCGCTGCTCGGCGCGAAGGGCCGCAACGGCGGCGCGGCTCCGCACGCCGTCGGTGGAGCCAATCGCCTCCGAGCCGTCATGGAGCGCGTCCTGGAGAAGGCCGGGTGGTCCGCCCGGGAAGCGCTGCCACCCGGCAAGGGGATGGGCCTGGCGCTCGGCACCGGGCAGGAACGCGACATGCCGACCTGGATCGCCACGGTGGCGCAGGTCTCCGTCGACACACACAGCGGTGCCGTCACAGTCGAGAAGCTGACGTCCGTCGTGGATGCCGGCACGCTGGCGCATCCGGACGGTGCGCTGGCCCAGGTCGAGGGGAGCATGCTCTGGGGCCTATCGCTCGCCCTGTTCGAGAGCACGGAATACGAGAAGGGCCTGCCCCGGGACCTCAATCTAGACACCTACACGCCATTGCGCATGACCGACGTGCCGGAGCTGGACATCGAGTTTCTGCGCAACGATCACATGCCGGTCGGCCTGGGCGAGCCCGGCGTCATCTCGATTGCGCCGGCTATCGGGAACGCGATCTTCGCTGCCATCGGGGCCCGCGTGCGCGACCTTCCCATCCGCCCAGCGGCGGTCCGCGCCGCGATGGGAGCCTGACCGTGCGCGTCGCGATCCTGACGGCGGCCGCGGCGCTGTCCACCACCGTGGCCCTCGCGGCGGAGGCCGATCTGCGCCGCTCAGAGTCCTTCGACGCGATACAGGACAAGATCGAACGGTCCGTCGCCCTTTTCGGGGAGATGGCGAAGGTCATCACGCATCCGCGCTGCATGAACTGCCATCCCGCCGATAACATCCCGAGGCAGGGAGACGATCAACGACTTCACCGTCCCCCAATGGTTCGCGGTGGCGAGGCCAGCTTCGGCCCGTCCGGCCTGCACTGCAATTCCTGCCACGGTTCCGAGAACTTGGCGGTCGTAGGCCACGACAGGGACATACCGGGACACGACCCATGGCAGTTGGCGCCAGCCAATATGGGCTGGATCGGCCTGTCGGTCCACGAGATCTGCGTGCAGCTCAAGGACCCGGCCCGAAACGGCAACCGCTCGCTGGCGGACATCAGTAAGCATCTCGCAACCGACGGTTTGGTCGGCTGGGGCTGGCATCCCGGCAAGGGTCGGGAGGCTGCTCCCGGGACCCAGGAGATCCTCGGCGAACTGACGCAAGCCTGGATCAAGACTGGGGCAGCCTGCCCGAAGTAAGGGACCTCGAACGTGACAGCTCCACGACAACGTGAGGATCTTACAAAATCGGAAAACCAGCACTTAGGCCGGACTAAAGCGACCGGAGGACGTCAAGCTTCGCCCTCCTGCCTCTGATCGGGACGTCGCTCCTCCTCGGCTCTTTCTGAGGATCCGGCTGGCTCGGCGTACCGGTACCGTTGCTGTTCGCCCGAACCCTCGTCGAGGAGGTGGCGCTGCGGAAAGACCTCGCGGGATACCAGGACTACACGTGCAGTGTCCGTTAACAGCTGGTGCCCGTCTATGAACATCGCGCCGAAACGATCAGAGAGGGAAATCCTCGCGTGAGCACCAAAAATGTTGTTCTCGTCGCCGGCGTGCACGGCGTGTCCGGCAACGCGGCAGCCATAGCCTGGGCCAACACCTCAGATGCGACCGTGTACGGTCTATCCCGCCGTGACGCGTACCTTCCCGAAGGTGTGAAAGGCATCACGGTCGATCTGCTCGACCGCCACGATGTCGAGCGCAAGCTAAACGGTCGCGGCGACATCACGCATATCGTATTCGCTGCCTACATCGAGAAGGCGAGTGCTGCCGAGCGCTCAAAGACAAACGTGGCGATTTTGAAGAATCTCGTCGAGGTGGTCGAGACAGTGTCTCCGACGCTGAGGCATGTAACTTTCTACCAAGGCGGCAAGGCGTACGGCTCCGACCTTGGACCTTTCAAGACGCCGGCCCGCGAGGACGATCCGCGTCTCATGTCGCCGAATTTCTACTACGACCAGGAAGACTTCCTTCGACGTCAGCAAGCCGGGAAGGCGTGGCATTGGACGGCCCTGCGCCCGGAAGCCATCATCGGTTATGCAACCGGCAACCCGATGAACCTGGGCATGGCAATTGCCGTCTACGCGGTCATCTCCAAGGCGCTCAACATTCCCCTGCGCTTCCCCGGTTCGCCGGCAGCCCATGGCGCCCTCTATCAGGTGAGTTCAGCGGACGTCCTGGCAAAGGCGACGGTGTGGGCAGGGGCCACGGAAGCTGCCCGCGACAACATCTTCAATATCACGAATGGAGATCAGTTTCGCTGGCAGCACATGTGGCCGCGCATTGCCAAAATGTTTGATATGGAGGTCGCCGATCCGGTTCCGATGCCACTCACTTCTTATATGGCCGACAAGACAGAGCTCTGGAGCGAGATTGTTGCCCGGTACGATTTGCTTAGAACGCCCTATGAGAAATTGATTTCCTGGGATTTTGCGGATTTTATATTCAACAGTGGCTTCGATAATGTGTCGAGCACAATCAAGGCGCGCAAGGCAGGCTTTGTCGATTGTATCGACACCGAAGAGATGTTCCGCATTTTCTTCGCGTCCCTGCGCGATAGGAAGGTCATTCCTTAGCGTTGAAGTCGCATATTCTCTGTGAGAGTCTGTCGTCGGTCGGACGTCGCCGCATGTCTAACCGCGTATGCCTCGGAGAACGCCAGTGCCCGAGGTTTGCCCGAGCCAACCCTCGGCCGAAGCAACCACCAATCGTTCGTGGGTCTGACGCGGATCAATGTGCACCGTCCATTTCGGGAGCAGACCTTCGGACGAAGTGGCTGTCCGCGGCAACAGTCGCTGTTTCGATCGAACGCCGTGTTTCAGCGTCCTTGCTGAGGAGTGCTCTCATGCCCCGTTATCGCCGCGTCCGACCTGAGACAGCTTGGCAGGGAACCCCGGCCAACGACACCGGGTCCCGTGCTTCTCGGCGTCCCCGTTCGGGTCGAGCCGATCAGGCACGCCTTCCAATCATCGTGTTGCTGGTGGTGGGGGCCGTGTTTGCGGGAAGTGTCGCGAGCGTCGGGGGCGCCGTACCGGCTTTTTCCCAGGTCGTCCGCCTCCTGACCGTAGACGTAAGAGAAGTCGCAAAGGGCTGGCGCACGACGAAACTGCACGGTAGCGCCGTCGTCAATGACAAGGATGAGAAGATCGGCAGCATCGACGACATGATCATTGGGAAAGATAAAATCTTATTCGTTGTCATACAGGTGGGCGGATTCCTGGGGCTAGGCGGTCACCTGATTGCAACGCCCTTCGATCAGCTGAAACTCGATGATGAGAAAGGAAAGATCGTGCTGCCTGGTGCCAGCAAGGACGAACTGAGGAAACTGCCGGAGTTTCGCTACGTGACGTGACGGGTCATGGCGCGACGCTCGACTCGTCATCGACCGGCAACGCCGGCACTCCCGAAGACGAAGAAAGCAGATGGGGACAAGCTGAATCGCGATTCGATCGCACAGAGGCTATTCCAGAACGATGCTCTGAGGGCACGGTACGCCGATCGTCCGACGCGTACCGTGCCGAGCGATGCCTGAACCGGGTGCGATCCCGCTCTCCGCTGGCGCTGTCGTATCTCAGCTCGAACTTTGGTGAGGAGCATGCCGTGACGGATGCCGTAGAGGCGATCGCTCGGGCCATCCCGCGGCCCGAGGAGGAGCCGTCGCCGGCTCGCATAGAGGCGTTCAGCGATGGTGTCTTCGCGATCATCATCACCTTGCTGGTGCTTGATCTGCGTGTCCCGCGGGAGGATGCACTGGGTGGTCAGTCCCTCGATGCTGCGCTAATGCGGCAATGGCCGCTCTACGCAGCCTACGTCCTCAGCTTCCTGCAGGTGGGCGTGGTCTGGGCCAACCACCACACGATGTTCCACTATATGTCCGACGTCAGCACCTGTGGGACAGAATGAGGGTCTTCACGAACGGAGGATGGCTGGTTCATCGTAGCCCCTGAGGAGCGAAGATGAAGCAGACATCCGGACCGGCCAAGAAGCCGGCAGAAGCGGTGATCAAGGACATCCGTCGGGCCACACGTCGGCAGTTCTCGTCCGAGGAGAAGATCCGTGTGGTGCTGGAAGGCTTGCGTGGCGAGGACAGCATCGCGGAGTTGTGCCGACGTGAGGGGATTGCCGCCTCGATGTACTACGGCTGGTCCAAGGAGTTCCTGGAGGCTGGCAAGAAGCGCCTGTCCGGTGACACGTCTCGTGCGGCCACCACGGATGAGGTGCGGGATCTCCGTCGCGAAGCGGGGGCGCTGAAGGAGGTCGTAGCTGATCTCGTCCTGGAGAACCGTTTGCTTAAAAAAAGCATGAGCGGGGCTGGGGGCGACGAGGCATGAGGTACCCGGCCCCCGAGAAGCTGGAGATCATCCGGCTGGTCGAGCAATCCCACCTGCCGGTGCGTGCCACCCTGGACAAGCTCGGCATCACGCGCTCGACGTTCTACCGCTGGTACGACGCCTACCAGCGCGGCGGCCCCGAGGCGTTGAATGACCATCCTTCGCAGCCGAGCCGGGTCTGGAACCGTCTACCTGCAGAGATCCGCGAGCAGATCGTTGCCTTGGCTCTGGAGCAGCCTGAACTCAGTCCGCGTGAGCTGGCGGTGCGCTTCACCGACGAGCGGCGCTACTTCGTCTCGGAAGCGACCGTCTACCGGTTGCTCAAGTCTCAGAACCTGATCACCAGCCCGGCCTATATCGTCATCAAGGCCGCCGACGAGTTCCGCGATAAAACCACCGCGCCCAACCAGCTTTGGCAGACGGACTTCACCTACTTGAAGGTCGTTGGCTGGGGCTGGTACTACCTGTCGACGGTCCTGGACGACTTCTCACGCTACATCGTCGCCTGGAAGCTGTGCACGACGATGCAGGCCAGCGACGTCACCGCCACGCTCGACCTGGCGCTGGGTGCGGCTGGGCTCGATCAGGCGCGGGTGATGCCGCGGCCACGCCTGCTCTCCGACAACGGTCCAAGCTACGTCGCCAGCGACCTGGCTGACTGGCTCGGCATTCGGGGCATGACCCACATCCGCGGTGCGCCATGCCATCCGCAAACGCAGGGCAAGATCGAGCGTTGGCATCAGACACTCAAGAACCGCATCCTGCTCGAACACGCGTACTTGCCCGGCGAGTTGGAGACGCAGGTTGCCGACTTCGTCGAACACTACAACCATGCCCGAGCCCATGAGAGCCTGAGCAACCTCACGCCCGCCGACGTCTACTTCGGACGCGGCGAAGGGATCCTGGCCGAGCGGGAACGCATCAAGCGCCAGACCCTGATGGATCGCCGCTTGCGCCACCACGCGCAGGCTGCCTAACCTCTTACCCCAGATGAACCAGAGCCTCCGCTCCTGAACACCGCTGAATGTCCCAAATCATCTGACGACGGACAACAGGAGTTTGTCGTGCCGAGATCGATGCCGATCGCTTTTGCCATGGGGAATACTCCTTCGTGCCTGCGCATTGCAGACCGATCGAAACCGAATCGGTTTCTACTGCCGAGGGCTGCGTGCGGCGGTGAGCGGATGCTAGATCCTGCTTGGCTCGATGACCTGACGCCGATCAGTTTTGCTGAGATATATTGAATTTTTTGGGTACTGATCTTTGATAGTGCTTGGCGTATAACCGGTCGTGGCGCCGGCAGACACCGGCGTCGGGGGCTTATGTTGACAAGACAGCGCACAGGTCTTGCGCTGATCAGCAGTGTGCGGGAGCGACGATCGCGTAGAGCCTATCACCCGGGGGAAGATTTTTGGGCGGGATATTCTACCGCCGAGAGTGCGAGCTAATGCCTGAAACGCACAGACTGAATGGCATCCGCCAGATGCTGGTAGTCGAACGGACCATCATGCCGTTGGCCGTTGATGAAGAAGGTCGGGATCCCGTTGACGCCACTCCGAATGCCGCCCTGAAAATCCTGCGCCACCTTCGGCGCATAGGTGTTCACGGCAAGGGCCGCCTCCAGACTGCGCTCCGACAGACCGAGCGCCCGGGCCGCCTCCATGAGGAACAGCAGGCTCAACTGATCCTGATGCGCATAGATCGCGTCGTGCATGGCCCAGAACTGGCCATGCGCCCCCGCGAACTCGGCAGCCTCCGCAGCCGGCCCCGCTTGAGGGTGAATCTCGGTCAGCGGGAAATGGCGGAAGACGTAGGTGAGGTCGTCGCCGAAGTGCTTGCCGAGCCGCAGGACCTGAACATGCGCGAGGCGGCAGTAAGGACATTCGTAGTCGCCGTATTCGACGAGCACGACCCGCCCGTCGGTACCACCCCGGATATGGTCAGCTGCCGAAACCGGTACTCTAAGCTCGGCCATGGCTTGTCTCCTGGTTCTCGAGCCGATCCAGCGCATCGAGGATGCCGTCCGCACCGGGGTTGACGGCGATCGGGGAGCGGTAGCTCCAGAAGATGATCCCGTCCCGGTCCACGACGAAGAGGGCCCGCTCGCAGACACCTTCGCTGTTGCGGTAGGCGCCGTATTGCGAGGCGACGGCGCCCTTCGGCTCGAAGTCCGCGAGCAGCGGAAAATGAAGGTGGCGTGTCTCGGCGAAGGCCTGATGGCACCAGGCACTATCGACGGAAATTCCGACGACTGCGGCGTCGTACTTCCTGAATTCCGGCAATACCTGATTGTAGAGAGCCATCTGATCTCCGCAAACGGGGCTCCAATCTGCGGGGTAGAACGCCAGAACAACCGGCCGTCCGCGCAGGTCGTCCAGCGAGAGCGTCTGGTCGGGTGTGACGTGAAGCGTGAAGTCGGGTGCCTTTACCCCGGGCGCCAAGACCTGTCCCATTCGGAGTCTCCTCGAAAGCCTGCAGAGCGGCCATTGCGCATCTGACCTCCGCTTGGTGATCACTGGTGTTGCCAGGATGGGCGAAGACGAGGGGGGAGTTTGCTCGGGGTGGCGCGCGTCGCCCTGACGGGCGTCAGTCCACTGCCGTTTCGTGTGCAACGGGCCCGGAACGGGCCGCAGGCCGAAGAGCGCGGCCCTCATCGGGGCCGGACGGGTCCGGGATAGTCCCTAGGAGCCATCCGCATTGTATCAAATGCGACAATGCCCGATCTACGAGGCTCACAAGGGGGAGCATCATGCTGCAGTATGGTCACGGCGTGCCCGCCTCCGTCCCGCACGACACTGGGGCGCCCGTCCTGAACCGGGCCGCCGGCGACCTCACGCTCGCGCACATCACGCCGCTGGGGCGAGTCGACCATCACGCTCCAGGCGCGACCCTCTACGCCGAAGGCGATAGCGGAGATTTCGTTTATTGTGTGATTGCCGGGATGGTCCGCACGATCAACGTCAGCCGCGACGGCCATCGCGTCGTGCGCGGGTTCCATCTCTCCGGGGAGTTCTTCGGGATGGAGCGCGCTCACCTGCATGCTTCGTCTGCCGAGGCGGTCAGCGACACGTGGGCCGTACGCTGCTCCCGCTCCCGGCTGGACACGCTCGCGGCGTCGGACTCGCAGATCGCGAACGCGCTCTGGTCGTGGCTCCTGCGGATGGCCGCGCGCGCCGAGGATCTCTCCGTGCTCGGTCGCGCCAGCGCCGCTCAGAAGCTCGCGTATTTTCTCATCGACTACATGGGCAGGGTTTCGGCTGCTCGATCGATCGAGCTGCCGATGTCGCGGACCGACATCGGGGATTACCTCGGCCTCTCGAGCGAGACCGTGAGCCGGACATTCACCACGCTGCGCCGCGACGGGCTGATCACCACGCACGGGCGCTACGTGATCCTCCTCAATCCGGGCGCCCTCCAGCGCATGAGCAGCGGGCTGATGCGCCGGCCGAGCCAGCGCGCTCGCCGCCGAACCGGCATCCGCTTCGGCGACGAGCGCTTAGAAACAAGGACGTAGAGCCGTTCCTGATTGCAGCGCGGTCGGGAACGGCTCTAGGCCTTCAGCTGCGGCAACACGTCGAGGCCGATCTCTTCGAGGACTTCGCCGGCGCTGCGGGCGCCGTACTTGAGGTTCAGGATGACGTGGTGGACGCCGATTGAGCGGAGCGCGACCAGAAAGTCGAGCAGGAACTTGCGACCGCCGCGGAACCCGAGATGAATGGGTTGCGGCGGGTGATCCGGATCGGCGTGAAGATCGACGTAGAGGGATTGAGCGAAGGGCTTGAACGTGCCCGGCGCCACACCTGCCGTGGTGGCCCGCCACCGGGCCGCAAGCTCGGCTTGGCGCTCGAGCGAGCGTGGGTAGGTGATCCACCCGTCCGCGTGTTCGGCGATCCATTCCGGACTCTGCCGGCTCGATCCGGTGACCAGGATGGGCAGCCGTCCGATCGGCTTCGGCACGAGGTCGACGGTGCCGAGCATCTCTCCGAAGCGCGAGCGCAGAGTGGGGAACGCCTCTTCGAGGATCGTCCGGATGACGACGAAGTTCTCGCGAAACAAGACGTCGCGCTCGTCCAGGGGCACGCCAAAGGCCGGAAATTCGATCGGCCGGTCACCCGAGGCCACCCCCATGACGAAACGGCCGCCGGACAGCCGGTCTATGGACGCGGCGGCCTTGGCAGTATGGATCGGGTGGCGCAAGGGGAGGACGATCGACCCGGTCGCCAAGGCAATCTCGCGTGTCTGCGCGGCGATCCAACCCAGCCAGACCCATGGGTCATAGACCTGCCCCACGTCTCCGAAATTCGGATCCCGCAAGGGGACGTCGCGGCTCCAGAGCGCTGCATAGCCGAGTTCTTCCGCCCGAACCGCCAGACGCTCCTGATCGTGCATGGTCGGCTGGTCGCGCTGGAATGCTTCGATGGGGAAGAAGACGCCGACCGTCAGGTGGCCCGGGGCGAACATGCGCCGAAACCCGGACGTGCCGCTCGGGCGTGCTGCGCTGTGGGGCTGAAGCATGAGAAACCTCCGGAGGTCCGCCGTCGCCTCGCCCTGTTCAGCAATCACGTTCCGAGCCGTTAGGCCCTGACGCGAATCAGCTGGATCCAGGCGCTTGCTGTCGCGCTGGAACGAATGGCCGGAAGGAAGACGCGGCGGTCACGCAGGAGGAAGCGGGTTGGGCCGGCCGATCCGATCTTTCGTGCGCGACGGACTCGGCACATTGCGTGGCTTGCCCCTGGGACGACTTCACGGAACAGGGATGTCGAGGGAGCGGATCGGAGGCACCCTAAGGGATCGGCCGGATGTGCTCACCCCGCGGCGACGGGAGAATGGGCAGCCATCCAGGAGGGAAGCCGATGGAGATACTTGTCCCGATCATCGTGGGGGACGCTTGCGTCGCCAGGGCCGCACGCGTGCCGCGAGATTCGGCTTCAGCGCGGACGAAGAGCAGCGCCGTCTGCGCCCTGGCCCGAAAACTCGATGGCCTTGCCTCACTGACGGAGCAGGATCGCGCAGCACTTGAAGGCCTGATCGGCTATGTCCGCTCGGTCGAGCGGTACGCCGTTCTCGTGGAGCAGGATGGCGTGGCCGACCATGCGCTCATCGTCTTCGCCGGGCTCGCCGGTCGCTACAAGCGCCGCCTGTCCGGCCGGCGCCAAATCCTTGCCTATCTAGTCCCGGGTGATCTCTGCGACCGCGGTGCCGTCCATGGCTACCCGCTCGACCACGCGATCGAGGCCCTCACCCCCTGCCGGGTCGCCAAGGTCCCGCGCGCGGTCTACCTCGACCTGCTTGGCCGACATCCCCGTATCGCGCACGCCTTGCAGCGTGCGAGGCTCGCCGAAGAGGCGACGGCCCGCGAATGGATGGTCCGTATCGGCATTCGCTCGGGCCTTGAACGCACGGCGCATCTCCTGTGCGAACTACTGGATCGTCTGGGATCGATCGGCCAAGCCACGGACGGCCAGTACCACCTGCCGCTGACGCAGGCGGATCTCGCGGACGCGCTCGGGCTGTCGAGCGTGCACGTGAACCGCCTGCTGCAAACTCTCCGGCGCGACGGGCTGATCGCGCTGCAGAAACACCGCCTGCGGATCCTCGCGCCGCGGCGGCTGTCACAACTCGCGGAGTTCGAAGCTAGGTACCTTTAGCGCAGGCTGGTTATCCCTTGCGGCGCATAGAGGTCCGGTTTCCGCGCGGGAGTCGGCAGCGGCCTAGGCGCCGGGCGGAACCGCGGGACGCACGCCGGCAGCAGTGGCGACGAGGACCGCCTCGGGCAGGGTGCGGGCGCCCAGCGCTTCCATGACCCGGGCGCGATGGATCTCCACCGTGCGCGGGCTCAGGCCGAGGGTCCGGGCGATGGTCTTGTTGGTACCGCCCGCGAGCAAGCCCTCCAGCACGTCGCGCTCCCGTGCCGTAAGGGCTGCGATCCGATCCCGGCCCTCGTCGCATACGCGCGTCCGCTTCTCCGCGTCGTGGATCTCGGCCAACGCCGTCCTCACGGCGAATACCAGCGTCTCCGGTAGCCAGGGCTCTTCGAGAAAGTCGAAAGCACCAGCCTTCATGACGTGTACCCCGAAGCCGACGTCGCCCCCGCTCGCGCCGACCGCAACCACGGGCAGGTGCGCGCGCGCGGATTTCAGCTCTCGGGCAACCACCAGGTCGTCAGCGTCGGCGAGATCGAGCACGACGCAGCCCGGCATCAGCGAGCCCATCACCTTGAGGAACGCTTGGCCGCTTGCAAAAGCCTGCACCTCGCAATCCGCGGCCCGCAGGGCGCCGACGAGGCGGCGCCGGGCCTTGTCTCCAGCCGCGATCACGTAGGCCTGCTGGCCGGCGTCGCTGGTGACATCCTGGGCGATCCCGCCCGCAGACCGGATGCGCCCGTCGATCGCGGGGATCGGGAAGAAGGTATCCCGGATGCAGCGCACGGCCCGGTCCGCGGCGCGCACGATACGGTACTCGAGAACCAGGGTTTCGCCACCGCTGACCCGTTCCAGCGCCCGCGCTGCGCCGTCGCGGTCCTCCGGATGGACGCTGGCGAGCCAATGCGTGATGTCCGGCATATCTTCGGCGGGCATGCCCCAGACCTGCATGAAGGCCGGGCTCAGATAATCGAGTCGCCCGCTGTCCAGGTCCGCGACCCAGAGCACGTTCGCCGAATGCTCGGCGAAGCGACGGAAGCGCTCCTCGCTGGCGCGCAGGGCGGTCTCGGCACGCTTCTCTCGATCGACATCCTGCACGACCACGATGGCGCCGCTGATCGCATCGTCGACCGTGTGGAACGGAGCGGCGCTCACGCGCGTCCAGCACTCGGTGCCATTCAGCTCGGTGAAGATGAAGTCGATGCCCGGGACGACGGTTTCGCCCCGCAGACTTCGGCCCCCCGGGTACTCCGCGGGGTTCAGCCGCCGCCCATCCGGTGCGTAGGCCCGCCAGCGCTCGCTCGCCCCCGTCTCCACGGAGGGGATCCGTTCGAGCGCGTAGCGTCCGAGCGCCCGGTTCGCCAGCGCGATGCTGCCGTCCGGGTTGACGAGGCCGGCCCCGATCGGCAACTGGGCCAGCGTCGCGGCGAGACGATGCTCGCTCTCGCGCAGGGCCGCCTCGGCGCGCATCTGCCCGGTAATCTCCACCACGACGCCGACGAACGATATGGGCCGACCATCCTCGAAGCTGGTGAGACCGTGCGTCGAGACCCAGCGCTCGATGCCGTCGTGGATGCCGATAACGCGGTACTTGATGTGGTAGACGCCGTCGCCCGTCGGGTCTGTGCAGCGCGCGACCGCCGCCTCGACGCGCGGGCGGTCGTCGGGGTGAATCGCGGAGAGCCAGACCCGTTCGTCGACGGGCGCGTCAGGGGGAAGGCCCCACAGCGCCTTCAGGCACGCGCCCCAATCCAGCGTGCCGGTGTGCGGATCCCAGGAATAGGTTGAGAGGTCAACGAGGTCGATGGCGGCCTGGAGCCGGGTCTCGCTCGCGCGCAGCCGCGCCTCCGCGCCTTCGCGAGCCGAGATGTCCGTACCAATCGTCGCGGCGCCGATGAGATCTCCCTCCTCATCGTAGAGCATGAAGGCGCGCCACCGGACCGTCGTCCCGGCACCGCCGCCGAAATTGCGGAAGCGCAACTCACCCTCCCAGCGGCCATCGCGCAACAGCGTCGGCAATGCGACATCGCGGATGACGGCTTGGTCTGTTGGGTGAAAGAAGTCGGGAATGGGAATGGCCGAGACGTCGTCGTCAGGTTGAAGTCCGACCATCCTGCGTCCGGCCGCGTTCAGGAAGACGAGTCTGAGATGTGTGTCGGCGATGCCGATGAACACCCATGCCTGCCGAACGACCGCTGCGAACAGGGTATCGAGTGACGGCACCACCGCTGTGGCAGAGCGGTCCCCTGCACCATCCATAGCCGCCGGGCGCGAAGCGGGCCCGTTGTCGCCTAGCGGAGCCCTATCTTGGCACACCCTCGCCTCGACCTTCTTCACCGATGGCGACGTATCGGTCATGAGAGCCACGGAGAGTCCAGAGGGCCCCTTTGGTAGCCATCCGCCATCGAAAACCTCAATACATCTCCGACATCAAGAAATCTACAAATTAAATAAAACATCGCGCGTAATTCAGTCGCAACCAAGGCGCATTTCAATTCCTAGATGAGGCTCTTGGTTTCGAATGCGAATTCAACGCTGAATATTAAAATAAGTTCATTGATGGTCTGAAGTATATTCTTGATACCCTCTGGATCGAGGGCGAGCAGATGCGGGATATCCCAAAGAGGCGGTACATGGAGGTGGCGGTCCCACCTGCTTGGCGGTTCGGCAACCGGCCAGCCTGCTGGTGACGCTGAAGGTGGTCTCGGTCTGGGTCTCGACGATCCCGGCGGGATCGAACACCGAGCGTTGCACGCGGGCTGCGAACAGTCCCGCTGACGAGGGGCAGCGCCCTTCAAAGCTCCCGGCCGTCGTTCAGCTGCTCCGCCCTGTGCGACGACGATGCTCACTGGGCAAGACGCCATAGGCGGCTTTGAACCGGCGGCCGAAATGGGTCATGTCCGAAAACCCCCAGCCATAGGCGATCTCGCTCATCGTCCGGCCTCTCTGCATGGGGTCTTCCAGCGCCTGCCGGCAACGGGCCAAGCGCCTCGCCTGGACGAGCTGCGCGATCGACGTGCTCTCGTCGGCCAGCACCGCGTTGGCGTATCGCACGCTGACCCCGGCCGCGCTCGCGACCGTGCCGGCGTCGAGCGTTCGGTCAGCCAAGCGTGCTTCGATCACGGCCCGCAGCCGCACGCGGACGAGTGCGCGGGACGACGATGTGCGCAACCCGTCCTGCCCCATCGCCTGACCGACAGAGAGGGTGATCAGATCAAGCAGGTGCGGCCCCAAGAGCGCTTCTGCGGTCGAGCCCGCCTCCGGTGTATGGAACGGCAGCATCGCAAGGCTTGCCGAGAGCAGACCGGTCTCGGCCGTGCTGGGCTTGATCGCTCGCGCTGTCATCTCCCGAGTCTGCCCGAGCCTAGCCTCCATGAGCTGCCGGGGAACCTTCAAGACGAGCACGTCCGACGCTTCGGAAAACCGTCCCTGGTATTGCAAGCTTGGGTCAACCAGCGTGATGTCCCCCGGCTCGAGCACGACTTGGCGGCCGTCTTGCTCTAGAGCGATCTGACCCCCGAATTGCCGGCAGACGAACAATTCGTCGGTGTTCGCCTGCGCGATGTGATGCTGTGTGTGCGCAACCGACATTTCGGAGTTTTGGAACGACACGAGTCCGATTGCGCCGACCGCCCCGGAGCGAAGCTGAGCGCGAAATGTGTTCCGGCATCGCGGTGTGGCGGCGTGATCGACGACGTCCTTGCGGGCAACGTCGTGCCAGAAATCGAACCGATCACGTGGGTGGACGTGCTCTGTCGAGAAAATGGTTTTCACACAGCCCTCGCCTGCTCGAATAGCCGACGATGAGCGCTGACTCGGCCGATTCGAAGCCGCACCGTCGTGATTTATTGTCTGTCAGTAGACCGAAGACACACCGCTCCGCCAGATCAGGGTTAAAAAATCGCATGCGCCGATCTTTTTTCGCCTCATGCGACGGTCCCGTCCTCCAGGGGCAGGCGTGACAGGACATGTCGAGCTCAGCCGCTCCCGCGCCGAGTGGCCGTGTGTGATCGGTGACATGGTCGCTCACAAGGCATCCAAATCAGATATTTTCCGCCGGCAAGGTTCCTGGCATGCCGCGCGACCCGGAGGCGTCGCCCGACCAGGGCCGCAGGGCCTCGGGAGCCCGGAAATCGTGCGGGACCGCGAAGTCGGCCGCCGCCCCGCGCATGGCCTGCGGCGGACGGGGGAAGCCGCTGCGGCCGCCGTAGTCGAAGGCACCGGGCCGGGAGAGGCGCTTGGCGGCGATCAGCCCCTGGGCACAGACGACGTCGAGCACCGTCACGCCCGCCACCGCCGCCGTCGCGGCAACGCGGTTGGCCCTCTGCCCACGATCGCCCTCGAAGCCCTGGGCCAGGGTCGCGAGGTCGAGGGCGTCGCCGACGACGCGGCCCAGGATCCACGGCGCCGGATCGTGGCTCGTTAGGATGGCGACGCCGGTCGCGACCTCGCGCACGCCGTAGCTGCGCACCAGCGTCTCCCGGCCCTCGAGGCCGAGGGTCCGGCACAGGCCCCGCGCCGCCGCCATCTCCAGCAGCCCGAGGCCGATCGAGAACCAGCCGAGGCCGCGCGCGAGCGCGTGGTGGCCGGTCCGCGCGCCGCGGCCGGGCGCCGGGCGCGTCGGGGGGGAGGGACGCGCGCCGCTCATGGCCGGATCACCACCTTGATGCAGCCGTCCTGCTTGTCGCGGAAGGTGCGGTACATCTCGGGGCCGTCCTCCAAGCCGACCGTGTGGGTGATGACGAAGGACGGGTCGATTTGCCCCTCCTCGATCCGGCGCAGCAGGTCGTCGGTCCAGCGCTTCACGTGCGTCTGCCCGGTGCGGACGGTCAGCCCCTTGTTCATCAACGCGCCGATCGGGAACTTGTCGATCAGGCCGCCATAGACGCCCGGCACCGAGAGGATCCCGGCCGGCCGGCAGACCATGATCATCTGGCGCAGGACGTGGGCGCGGTCGGTCTCCAGCATCATCGCCTGCTTGGCCCGGTCGTAGACCGCGTCGACCGCGCCGAGCGCGTGCGCCTCGAGCCCGACGGCGTCGATGCACTTCTCCGGCCCGCGGCCGTCGGTCATGTCGTTGAGCCGGGCGACGATGTTCGATTCGGCATGGTAGTCGAGCACCTCGGCGCCGCCGGCCCGCGCCATCGCGAGGCGCTCGGGCACCCGGTCGATCGCGATCACGCGCTTGGCCCCGAGCAGGATCGCGGAGCGGATCGCCATCTGCCCGACCGGCCCGCAGCCCCAGATCGCGACCGTGTCCTCCGGCTGGATGTCGCACTGGACCGCGCCCTGCCATCCCGTCGGGAAGATGTCGGACAGGAACAGCAGCCGCTCGTCGGGGATGCCGTCCGGCACCTTGATGTGGGTCGAGTCGGCGAACGGCACGCGCAGGTACTCGGCCTGGCCGCCGGCATAGCCGCCGGTCAGGTGGGTGTAGCCGAACAGGCCCGCCGTGGTGTGGCCGAAGGCGGCGTCGCCGAGCGCCTTGTTGCGGTTGGTGCGCTCGCAGACCGAGAAGTTGCCGCGCCAGCATTGCGGGCACTGGCCGCAGGTGATCGTGAACGGGACGACGATCCGGTCGCCCACCTTCAGCGCGGCGTTGTCCTTCCCTACCGCGACCACCTCGCCCATGGTCTCGTGGCCCATGATGTCACCCGCCTTCATGCCGGGCATGAAGTGGTCGTAGAGGTGCAGGTCGGAGCCGCAGATCGCGCAACTCGTGACCTTGATGATCGCGTCGCGCCCGTCCTCGATCGTCGGATCGGGAACCGTGTCGCAGCGGATGTCGGTGGTGCCGTGCCAGACGAGGGCCTTCATGGTGCGAAGCTCCCGGCCGCCGCTCGGACGATGCGGCGCATACGGGAGCAACTGCGGTCCCCGGGGTTGGTTCTGTCGGGTTTCGGACCGAACCGGGCGGGCGGCCGGCGAGATACGGGCGGCGGGCCGACGTTTTCGTGCCGGCTCCGGCGACCGAGGCGGACGGGCCTCGGATGCCGCGGCGACCGGGGCGGGTCACGCTTCCTCTTCGGGCTCGGACCTCATCCTGAGGCGCCGCGCGAGCGGCCTCGAAGGAGCCCTCACGGGATCTCGCGCGTGATGGAGGGCTCCTTTGAGGCTTCCGCTTCGCGCAAGCACCTCAGGATGCGGATGCGGGTGGGATCGGGGATCGAACGGGGCCGCACGCCCTGCCGGGCAATGGCGAAGCTGTCACCGGAAACCTGCTCTCCCAAAATACCGCCCGCACCGGCGCGGCCGTGCCTACGCCGCCGCTTCGTCCGGGTCCGCCCGCGCGGTGAGCCGGTAGAACACGGCGAGGCCGCACCCGAACACGGCCGCGCCGAGCCAGGTCGCGTAAGGGGCGAAACCCGGCCCGACGAGGGCGAGGGACGCGCTGCGCCCGGCCAGGGTGTCGGCGACGGCCAGGATCACGCCGACGAAGCTCTCGCCGACCAGGAATCCGGAGGCGAGGAGGACGCCGCGGCGGCGCGCGGTCTCGGTCGCCGCGCCGGCATCGTCCCCTTGCGCCGCGGCGCGTGCCCGGATCGTCCGCTCGGCGAGCCAGCCGAGGACGCCGCCGACCGCGATCGTCATCTCGACCGAGAGCGGCAGGTACATGCCGATGCCGACGGTGAGGGCGGGGAAGGTGAGGTCGCGCCGCCGCAGCCACGCCTCGACCGCGACCAGCACGGCCCCGAGCCCGGCGCCGATCAGCACCATCGTCCACGGCAGGGTGCCGTGGACGATGCCGCCAGCGATCTGCGAGGTCAGCGCCGCCTGGGGGGCGGGCATGGCGTTGGCCGCCTCCATGCCCTCGCGCGGCAGGGCGCCGACGAAGCCGTAGGCCTCGTAGAGCAGGGACAGCAGCGGCCCGATGACGGGGGCGCCGACCGCGACGCCGATCAGCAGCACCACCTGCTGGCGCCAAGGCGTGGCGTCGACGAGCTGGCCGGTCTTCAGGTCCTGGAGGTTGTCGTTGGCGATCGAGGCCATCGTGACGATGACCGCGGCCACGAGCAGCGCCATCGCGATGACGAAGCGGTCGCCCTCCGGTCCGGCGGAGCGGCCGACCAGCAGCGGCAGCAGCACCGCCGCGGCCATCGCGGTGAGGATGCCGATGCCGGAGATCGGGCTCGAGGACGAGCCGAGGAGGCCGGCCAGATAGCCGCAGGTGGCGGCCATCAGGAAGCCGAACAGCACCGCGAACACGGTCGCGGCCGCGACGAGCCCGTACAGCCCGCCGCCGAGCTCGGCGCCCGATGCGAAGCCGGCGAACAGCCATGCCAGCGGCAGGGTCAGCGCCAGCACCGCGGCGCCGACCCAGGTGATCGGCAGGTCGCGCTCGGCCCGCGGATGGTCCGGGCCGGGCAGCCGCGAGCCGCTGGTCCGGACCGAGGCCAGGGCGGTGGCGATGCTGCCGAGGATCGGGCGGGCGAGCGACCCGACGGTCCAGAGGCCCCCGACCGCGATGATGCCCGCCCCGATCAGGCGGACCTGCCCGGACCACACCGCCTCGGCCATCTCCGACGGCGAGGCGCCCTCCCCCTGCCCGAGCGCGGTCAGCAGCGGCACGGCGACGCCCCAGGCGATCGCGACGCCGGTGAGCAGCGCAAGGCACGCGCCGATCCCGACGAGGTAGCCGACGCCGACGAGTGCCAGGGAGAAGCCGGTGCCGAGGCGGAACACCGCGCTCCCCGCCGCGAGCGTCCCGTGCATCCCCTCGGCCAGCAGCCGGAACCCGGTGGTCGCGAGCCCGATCGCGCCAGCGCCGGCGGCCGCGCCGAGGAGATCGCGCAGGCCCTTCGCGCCGGCCTCGCCCTCGCCGGTGCGCAGCACCTCGGCGGCGGCGACGCCCTCCGGGTAGGGCAGGCCCGCGCGGGTGACGAGCGCGCGCCGGAGCGGGATCGAGAACGCGACGCCGAGCAGGCCGCCGAGGGCGCACACCGCGCTGGTCTGCCAGAACGGGAAGCCGTGCCAATGCCCGATCAGCACCAGGCCGGGCAGGATCAGGATGACGTTGCACAGCGTGCCGGCGGCGGAGGCCTGCGTCTGCACGATGTTGTTCTCGAGGATGCTCGAGCCGCCGAGCAGCCGCAGGCAGCCCATCGAGATCATCGCCGCCGGGATCGAGGACGAGAACGTCATCCCGGTCTTCAGGCCCATGTAGACGTTGGCGGCGATGAACACGACCGTGATCGCGGCGCCGAGCGCGATTCCGCGCGGGGTGATCTCCCGCGCACGCGGCGCGCCTTTGCGTGCACGCGGTGCATCCTGGCTTCCACGCGGTGCATCCTGGGCCTTCGTCACCTGGTTCGCCGCGTCCATCGTGCCTCCGGTCCCGGCCGTCCCGCGCGACATCGACGCGTCGTCCCGAGCGAAACCCGAGCGGCAGGGCGTTTTCTCCCGCCGCGACGCTTTGCCGTCGCGGCCCGGCATGGACGGGATCTGCATTCGCCGCGCCGGGCGCGTCCCACGACGATCCTCGCAAGGCTCGCCGCGCGACGGCCGTTCGCGTCGACCTCGGCTATTCTGTCGATCGATGCAACGGGCCGAACCATAACCTGCGTTAAGCTTGATTTTTGTCGGCCGCGTCGCGGAACAAGGAATTCGAGCCGCGGTTTCCCCGGCAGATCGGCGGGCTCGGGCCCGATGGGCGCTCCGCCCCGCCGCGCTTCGACACACACAGCCGGGCCTCGGACGGTCGCCGCGCGGGACGCGACGCGGCACGCCCGAGCGATCGTGACAGGTGCGCATGGATCTCTCCACGGACGATGCCAGCCCCCCGCTGGCCGAGCGCTTCCGCGCCTTCCTTCAGACCCCATCCTTCCCTCGCGTCGGCGCCGAGCCCGCCCCGACGCGCGGGCCGATCCGGTCCGTCGTCGGCCGCGACGGGGCGCGCCCGGCGCCGTTTCAGGGCCTCCGGGCGATCCCCGGCCAGCCGGGCACGCCGTCGGAGGAGGGCTTCGCGGCGGCCCATGAGCGCCGGCGCCGCGCCGCGGAGCCGGCGCGATGACCGGCCGGCCCGACCCGAACCCCGCCCTGATCGCCCTGGTCGAGCGACTGCGCGCCCTCGGCTACAGCTTCACCACCGTGACGCCCGCCACCCATGCCCGCGTCAACGCCCGCCCGCAGGCGGCGCGGGCCCGCAATCTGCGCGACGTGTTCGGCTGGAGCCGCCCCTTCGCCGAGGACCTGCTGCCGGCCGACCTCTTCGCGGCGATGCGCGCGGCCGGCGTGCTGGTGCGGGACGGCGACGCCTGGCGCTCGGCGATCCGGGTGTCGAGCCTCGACGGCGAGCTGTTCGTCCATTCCGCCTATCCGCCGAGCGCGACCGAGGTGGTGTTCTTCGGCCCCGACACCGCCCGCTTCGTCGCGGCCGTGGTCGATCACCTCGCGCACCGTGCCGCGCCGGTCCGCCGCGCGGTCGACATCGGCTGCGGATCGGGCGCGGCCGGCATCGCCATCGCCAAGCGCGCGCCCGACGCCGAGATCGCGCTCGTCGACATCAACGACGCGGCGCTCGCGGCCGCCGCCACCAACAGCCGGCTCGCGGGCGTCCACGGCACGGTGCCGCGCCGCAGCGACCTCCTCGCGGACGTCGCGGGCGCCTTCGACCTCGTCGTCTCGAACCCGCCCTTCATGCTCGACCGCGCCGGGCGGACCTACCGCGACGGCGGCGGGACCTACGGCGAGGGCCTGTCGCTCGCCGTGGTCGAGGCCGCCCGCACCCGCCTCGCCCCCCGGCGGCAGCCTGGTGCTGTTCACCGGCTCGGCGATCGTGGACGGCGCCGACCCGTTCCGGCGGGCCGCGACCGCCGCCTGCGAGGCCGCGGGGCTGGGCTGGAGCTATCGCGAGCTCGACCCGGACGCCTACGGCGAGGAGCTCGACGCGCCGGCCTATGCCGAGGCGGAGCGCATCGCCCTCGTCGTGCTCACCGCGACCCGCGGGACGCCGCGATGACGCCGGCGGACATCGCGGAGCGGGACGCGTTCCGGCGGGACGTGCTCGCCGGCCTGTCCGAGGTGCCGAAGCGCCTGCCGGGCAAGTACCTGTGGGACGAGGCCGGCTCGATCCTGTTCGACCGGATCTGCGACAGCCCCGACTACTATCCGACCCGGCGCGAGATGGCGCTGCTGCCCGCGATCGTGCCGGAGCTCGCCGCCCTCGTCGGAGCGGGCGCGACGATCGTCGAGTACGGCAGCGGCGCGAGCCGCAAGATCCGCACGCTGCTCGACGGCCTCGACCGGCCGCGCCGCTACGTGGCGATCGACATCTCGCGCGCCTACCTCGAGACCTCGGTCGGCACGCTGGCGCGGGACTATCCCGGCATCGCGATGATCCCGGTCGGCGCCGACTACGCCGCGCCGATCCGGCTTCCGGTCGACCTCGGCGGCGGGCCGGTGCTCGGGTTCTTCCCCGGCACCAGCATCGGCAACCTCGCGCCGGCCGAGGCGGAGGCCTTCCTGGCGCGGGCCCGCGACACGCTCGGGCCGAGCCATCTCCTGGTCGGCGCCGACCCGACGCAGGACGCGGACCGGCTGCGGCGGGTCTATGGCGGCTGCGACGGCCTGATGCCGGCCTTGCACCTGAACTACCTGACGCGCCTGAACCGGGAGCTCGGCGCCGGCATCGACCGCGACGCCTTCCGCCACGCGGTTCGCATCCTGCACGATCCGCTGCGGGTCGAGGCCCATCTCGTCGCCGACCGTGCCGACACCTGGCGCTTCGGGACGGACGCGATCCGGTTCGCGGCCGGCGAGAGCGTCCGCACCGACATCTCGCACAAGCATGCGCCGGAGGCGTTCCAGGCGATGGCGGCGCGGGCCGGCTGGACGCCGAAGCGCCTCTGGCTCGACCCGGAGGGCCTGTTCAGCCTGCACCTCCTGAGCCGCTGACGCTTGCCGCCCCGCCCTTCGCCGGATCGGGCATGGCAGGATCGGGCATGGCAGGATCGGGCATGGCAGGATCGCGGGCGGGCCACGCGCCGGCTTCGCTGTCCAGCCGCGACCGGGCGATCATCGCCCGGACCTGCTCGACCACGGCGCGGGCCGCCGCCCGCTGCAGCCGCGCTTCCTCCCGCGCCGCGCGCGATCGCGCGATCACGTCCTGAGACTCGGCGATCACGGCATCCGCGGAATCGGGTTCGGGCACATCGCGCATGAAGTGGGTCTATTCGACCCGGAAAAATCCGCAACCACCTAGGTTAAGTGCAACCGAATTCCATCAAGACTGTGTCGATTTTACAGCGACGGCTCGAATATAATCGAGAACGCCCCGGCGCTCGCGTGCATCTTCGAGAGCCGCCCAGAACGACAGCAAGTCGGCCGTTTCACCGGTCGGGTTCGATTTGGCATCGAAGAAGTCGTCGACCGGACAGTCGAGAGCCTCGGCGATCTTGGCGATCATCGCTTCGTTGCTGTGGCCGGCCCCGCCGATATTTGAATTTTGCATACTTTGATGCCCGGTTGACCTATGTTATTGTCCGGCCCGGACCAGCGATCTATCGGGGACGGGGGCGTGGCATCGATTGCGCGCAACTTTTGCTCAAATCGATGCGAGGGTCAACGTGACGACGGACAAGCTCGACCGCATGGCCGAGGTCTGCCTCGAAGCGCATGCCCTGATCGATGCCGGCGGCACGCCGGCGATGCGGGCGATGATCCGGCTCCTGCTGCTTCAGATCGGCCGGGAGATGGCCCGCCGCCAGGCCGAGCCGCGGGGGAAGCCCCAGGAGCATTGAGGCGGCGCCGCGGGGAAGATGGTCGGATCATCCCGCGCAAGCAGGAAGCCGACATCCCAGCACCCGAGGTCGCGTCGGACGAAGCCGTTCCGGCCTCAGGTCGCGTGGGCCGGAGGCGCCGTGCCCCCTTACCTTCCAGCACAGCCGCGCCGAACCGCTCGCGGGTCCCCTCTCCCGGACGGGAGAGGGGGCCGCGGCGGTGCTTCGCGCGACCGAGCCGGCGACGTGGGGTCCGGCCGCCGTCACCCCACCCCGAACGACCGGTGCGCGGCGGCGCGGCAGCGCGGCGATCCCGAAGATGCAACGCATCCTGGCGCGAAGGGCAACGTCACGGGCGCCTCGCGGCGACCCTCGCCCGTCGACGCCAAACCGCCGAGATCCGTTCCGCCGGCGGCATCCCCGACGCGGGTCACGACGAAAAACGCCCCGGCCGGCGGCCGGGGCGCTCTCACGCTCTGTGACGGCGCGGTTTACGCCGCCTTCTGGACCTCGGCCGGAACCTCGGTGGCCGCTCCCTCGATCGCCGGCGCGCGGCTCTTGCCGCCGATGGCGATCTCGATGCGGCGCGGCTTCTTCGCCTCCGGGATCTCGCGGACGAGATCGACGTGGAGGAGGCCGTTCTCCAGCGCCGCACCCGTCACTTGGACGTAGTCGGCGAGCTGGAACCGGCGCTCGAAGCCGCGGGCGGCGATGCCCTGGTGCAGCACCTCGGCGCGACGCTCGGGATCGGGCTTGCGCTCGCCCTTCACGGTCAGCGCGTTCTCCCGCACCTCGATCGACAGGTCGGCCTCGGTGAAGCCGGCCACGGCCACCGTCACGCGGTAGGCGTTCTCGGCGGTGCGCTCGATGTTGTAGGGCGGGTAGGTCGGGACCGCGTCGGACGCCACGAACTGGTCGAGGGCCGAGAACAGGCGGTCGAAGCCGACGGTGGAACGGTAGAGGGGAGCGAGATCGAACTGACGCATAGGACACATCCTCCGTGGAGCAACATGCAGGTTTGAGTCTATGGTCCGCCGCGTGGGCCGGACCGGGCTCGTACCGCCTGACGGCCGGTACGATCGTGATATTGGAGGGGGGCGAGGTGCGTTCAAGACCCGGCCGGACGACGGGAACGATGCGGCAGGACGCCGCACTTCTGAGCCTGCACGACACGCCCGGAAACCCGGTTCCCCCCGGCGCCGTGGTGATGGCGGTCGGCACCGCGGACGACTGCACCCTGCGGGCGGCGCGCTGGGCCGCGACGACGCGGACCTGCAAGGGCACGGTCTGCCTGCTCCAGGGCCGGGCCGAGTTCATCGAGAAGTACTACGAGACCATCCGCGAGCTGCGCGCCCGGGGCTTCGCCGTCGTCGCCTTCGACTGGCGCGGGCAAGGGGCGTCGGACCGGCGGGTCGACGACCCGCACAAGGGCCACGTCGCCGCCTTCGACGATTACCGCCGCGACCTGCTGGCGATCCGCGACGCGGTGCTGGTGCCGTTCATGCCCGATCCGCATGTCTGCCTCGCCCACTCGATGGGCGGCTGCGTCGCGCTGACCGGGGCGCTGGACGGCTGGCTGCCGTTCCGGCGGATCGTCACCGTGGCGCCGATGCTGTCGATCCGGATGGTGCGCTCGCCCGCCTTCGCCTCGGTCGCGACGCGGCTGCTGCAGCGCCTCGGCCTCGGCAGCCGCTACGTGCCCGGCGGCGGCCCGGTCTCGATCGCGACGAAGCCCTACCCGAACAACCGGCTGACCCGGGACCCGGCGCGCTACGCCCGCAACGCGGCCGCCGCGCTCGCGGTCGGCGCGGGCGCCGTCGGCGACCCGACCATCGCCTGGACGGCGGAGGCCTTCCGCGCGGTGGCGCGCCTGCGCGACCCGCGCGTGCCGCCGCGGATCGCGACCCCGACGCTGATCCTCGCCGCCGGCTCCGACCCGGTCTGCGGCACGCCCGCGGCCGAGCGCTTCGCCGCCCGCCTCAAGGCCGGCCACATCCTGGTCCTGCCCGACGCCCGCCACGAGATCCTCTCCGAGCGCGACGCGATCCGCGCCGACTTCTGGGCCGCCTTCGACGCCTTCGTGCCGGGCTCGACCGTGCGGGAGACGAAGACGGAGCGGGAGCGACTGGCGGCCGCGTGAGGCTGCGCGCGGGCGGGGCGCCGGTCGCGCCGCCAGGCCGGCCGCCGGCGCTTCTCGATGGGGCCGCTCCATAGCCGTCCGACGACTTCGGGTCGGGGTGGTCGGCGGTCTTAAGCTTGTTCTGATCCGTCCTGGAAGGAGAGGATCGAGCATGCCCGTGCAGCCGCACGCGGGGGTCGGTCGCTCCGCAATCCGTCTTGCACCGGACCGCGTCGATTGACGTCGGACAGCGCGACACGCGAAACAGAACCCTTCGTTAGGTTTCGAAGTATTTTCTGATGCGCTCAAATAAAGATATTATCAAATTGATGACAGCAACCGCGATGAAAATTTTGATGAAAAACTGAGCAGTAGCACTCCAATGATCGTCAAGTCCGAATTTATTAAATATGTATGTCCCCACTAAGTTACCAAATATTGTCGCAAAAAATATTGTCGGAAGGAGGCCCGATTTACGCCGAGTGCCCCTTGCCTCTTTCATGCTTGTAAACCTCGCGCATTGACCCGCCGATCCAATATCGTCTGGTCGGTATCGGTCGCCCGGCCGCCATCTGGTCGTGGCGGTCTCGACTTCGAGCGGATTTCATAGGCGCCCTGATCAGGCGGCATCGCCAAGACGCAGGCGGCGCCGGCGATCGTCGGCCCGTCCATGGACCGGTCGCCGGCAAGTCGAGATCCCCCCGTGGGCCTGCCGCGCGGACCGCGAACGGCCATCTCACCGCTCTCCGTGCGCGACCGTGCGCCGATAGGAGCGATGGGACAGCCACAGCCCGAGCACGATGCTGCCGAGAAGAAGGGGCACGAGGAGGGGCCAGAAGATCATCGCGGTCATAGGCCGGCTCGACGGCGGAAGCGCGAGCAGGGCGCCGAGTAGCAGCGCGCAGCCGACGCAGAGCGAGCCGACGGTCGCCCCGGCACCGATCAGCGAGGCTTTCAGGGCGGCCCGCATCATCGGAGTTCGTCCGTTCCGCCGCGGCGCCCTGCCGGGAGCGGACCTTCGACCCGCCCCTGCAAGGCTCGCCGGCCACGCGGAAGCGGGCGCCGTCGCCGAAACGATGAGCGTCCGGCCGGTCTCTCCACGCGCCGGCGGCCGTGCCGGGCCGACCCGGCTGCGTCCCGGCGTCCCGCAGGCGTGACGTCGGCCTGGCCCAGGGCTCCGACGGCCAGGGGACCGGCACCGAGCAGGATGCGATGTCCGATCGGCATGCGCGGAGCCTCCCGCCCCTCGCGAACCGGCTCCCCCTTCCGGGTCTCCAGGTTAGGCAAATCATCCTAATTATATACGTGACAAAGCAGGCCGAAGGGGGTAGGTTCGATCCATCGAACGGACTGAACCGCCATGAACCTCTCTGATCCCCGCTTCAACGACGTTGCCGCCGCCCGCGAGTGGCTTGAGAACCAGCGCTGGGCTGACGGTCGGGTTTGCCCTCACTGCGGCAACGCGGATCAGGCCAAGATCAAGGCGCTGGCCGGCAAGGCTCACCGTCCCGGCGTCTACCAGTGCAACGAGTGCCGCGAGCAGTTCACCGTCACCGTTGGCACCGTCATGGAGCGTTCCAAGATCCCGCTGAACAAGTGGGTGATGGGCATGCACCTGATGGCCGCGAGCAAGAAGGGCATGTCGGCCCACCAACTGCACCGCATGCTCGGCGTGACCTACAAGACGGCTTGGTTCATGGCCCACCGCATCCGCGCTGCCATGGCCCCCGGCGATGTCTCCGGCCCCCTCGGTGGCGAGGGCAAGATCGTGGAGGCCGACGAGACCTACTTCGGCAAGACCGAAGAGACGCACGTATCGCCCCAGCGCAAGGGCAAGCCCTTCACCAAAAAGGGCAAGAATGGCCCGTCGAACAAGCTCGCGATCGTCTCACTAGTCGAGCGTGGCGGTTCCGTCCGCTCGTTCCACCCGGCCGTCGCCACGAAGGTTGCCGTGACGGAGATCGTAAAGGGCAACATCGCCAAAGAGTCCAAGCTGTTCACCGACGAGAGCCGCCTTTACACCGGCCTCTCGGCGCACTTCGGAGAGCACTCCACCGTCAAGCATTCGGTTGGTGAGTACGTCCGTGGCGAGGTTCACAGCAATACGATCGAAGGCTACTTTTCGATCTTCAAGCGCGGCATGAAGGGTATCTATCAGCACTGCGCTGAGAAGCACCTTCACCGCTACCTCGCAGAGTTCGATTTCCGCTACAACACCCGCACCAAGCTCGGCTACTCAGATTACGAGCGCTCCTGCCAGCTTGCCAAGGGCACTGAGGGCAAGCGCCTTACCTATCGGCGGGCTGACGCGGCCGGTGGATGTCTACATGGCTGAGAGGCACCTGAGGCGCCTGAGGAAGCGTGACGGTCAGCCGTAAGAACATTGCAAGAACGAACTCGATTGGCTATATTACCTGTGCATGGGCAGCCAATTTTACGCCATTGCGCTTGACGAAAGGGGAGAGATGTACCGCATTACTAATGTGCGGTAATCTGAAAGTCATGGCAGCGCGACTCGATACTGTGTGCAGGTATATTTGCGAAAAAAGCGGCTGGACGGTAACAAACCTCCAGCTGCAAAAACTATTATATCTTTCGCAAATGATTTATATTGGCCGTTCAGGCGGCAACCGTTTAGCGGATGCCGATTTTGAAGCGTGGGATTACGGACCTGTTGAGCCAAAGATCTATAAAAAAGTAAGAATGTTTGGAAAAGACCGTATCAAAGATGTATTTCCAGAAGCTAGAAATTTCGCCGACGGCGACCCTCGCAGCCTTCTCATTGATGAGTTATGCCAGGATCTTCTGCGACGCCGCGCGGGCGAGTTGGTCGAGCTAACTCATTGGGACGGTGGAGCTTGGGCAAAAAATTATGTCCCGGGAGCTAGAGGCGTCAAAATCCCCGACGCAGACATCTTACGAGAATACCGCGACCGCATCGCATGCGGAAATCTCCGAGACAATCGAAGCAATTCTAGCGCATAGAGACCGAGGCTTATCCTCAGTTTCTGCGGCAGAACTTGAGTCGCAATTACAAGAGGAAAAATCAGAACGCCGTGTAGAACGGTTTTTTTGGTCTTTCGCGGTGTCCACATTGTTGGACGCTATTATGTATAAGTTCTTGGATAGCAATGTAGCATTTGTCATTTTAACTTTGATGATAGTGGCAGGCCAAATCGCGCTAGCAAAGTGGCTAGAAGTACCTTGGATTGTAAGGCCTCTTGAGTCGATATTCGCGAGACTGATGGCATCTAAAAACGAAAGCCAGGAAACAGAGCCTCAGGTGGATTAAGGCTTTAGTTTCTTCGGAGCCAAGTTCGCCGTGGTTTTTTGCTGCCCTGGCGGCGTCGCCATCAGCCGCCTGGCGATCTGACCCATGCGGTCCCAGTTAGGCTCGGCCTCTAGCGCAGCCTTGTCGGCATCGGCATGCTCGCGCGCTTTGGGGGCTTGTTCATGGTCGTTCAAAATCCGCTCCTTTACGATGCAAATACCCCCCTCATGCGCCAGGCGATGACGGGCATGGATGACCAACAGCTGGGTACCCTCGGCTACATCAGCGTCATATGGAACCGGATAGAGCGCAACCTCGCCGCCTGCATATGGGTGGTCGCGCGCTGGGAACAGAATGTGGGTGAAGTGGTCACGGCAGGGCTTGGAAACGTGAGCCAAACTGACCTGCTCACGAACCTTATCGGGCTGAAAAACAACGATCCAAAATTAGCCGAACAAGCGCAAAAAACGGTAGCTTTATATCAACTCATTCGCGGAAGCAGAAATGATTTGATGCACGGCTTCTATAACTCAGAGCACATAGGGCTACAGCCAGCAAAATCTCTCACGAAGGTTACGAGTCGCAAAGGTGGCGGTCCAATCGAACTAAAAGTTGTCCCAGTGTCCCTGGAATATCTCCAGCAGCTTGCATCTGATATGCACGTCTGCAATGAGTCACTGTATGATTTGCGCCACAAATTCTTTTTTAGAAACCGTTGGATTGACGGTCACAGAGGTCCATTGGAAAATAACTACGAAGATGCAGTCCACGGCTGGCGAGCGCCATCCTTTGAAACATCATTTGTGCAAGAAGTTCTAGCGAGACGTTCTCAACTCCTAAATCCGCCGCGCAGTCGATCCCAGCCGAAAGCATCTCAGGCGAAATCTCGAACGAAAACGCCTCCGGGCCCTCAATCTGAATAAAGTCCTCAGTCTCCGAACCGTTCGCCATGGCGAACACACTCCCGCTAACGTCCTGCTGCCGCAGACCGATTATGCCACAAGGGCTTGCCCCCGTCTGCTTTGTCACGTATATAATTGGGCAAATCATCTTATCGGCTGTTGGCCCCGTGGTCCAGCGGAGGGCCTTCACCGCCCTCGTGCCGGGCCGGGCCGTGCGGGAGGCGGAGCGGGAGCGATCGGCGACCGCGTGAGGCTGCGCGCGGGCGGGGCGCCGGTCGCGACGCGAGGCCGGCCGTCGCCGCTTCCCGATGCGGCCGTTCCATGGCCGTCCGACGGCTTCGGGTCGGGGTGGTCGGCGGTCCCGCAGAGTTCGCCATGATCCGCCGTCGAAGGACCGGATCGGGCACATCCGTTCCGGGACACCGCGCCACGACCGGCCTTCGACCGCCCCCTATCGGCGACGGATCTCGAACGTCTCCCAATCGTGTACGACGGTACAGCTCACGGCGAGCGCGTCGTCCGTCGTCGCCGCACCATCCATGCCGTGCCGCCGGGCGAGGCGCGCGCACTTGTCCAGGGCGCTTCGCGCGACGTTTTCGGGTACGTCGAGGACGAGGCTGGTCGCGCGCTCGAGCGTTCGGCCGAACTCCCCCATGTCGGTGCCGAAGCCCGCATCCCCCGATACCATCGAGGGCTGCCCGTCTGCGCATTCCAGCGTGTAGTGAAAGGTCCGGCGGCCGCGCTTGATGGTAATGACCGGACCCGTCCGGATCGCGTACGCGTTTCCGACCTCGGTCGCGATGCGCTGGGCTGCGTCGTCACAGGCGTCGGCCAGGGCCGGTGCGGCCGCGATGACGAGCAGGAGGGGCAGGCGTTTCATCGTTGGCCGCCGTCGTGAAAGGCCGGGTTGCAGCGGTTTGGCGGCGCAGGATCGCAAACGCCTGGGATCACCAGACGGCGCGGATTGCGCACGTCCCCAGCCTGTCGGGTTGGCTCTGCTTCGTTGGGGGCAGCATCGGCCCCCCGAGCGCCAACCCGACGCCTGTCGCGGAACGCCGACACCGGCCCCTCCGTGCGCCGGCCGCTCAGAAGCGCGCGCCACCGGGGAAGCTGAACGCCCGCATCGAGTCTTGCCGCACGTCGCGCACGTCGGGCGCCATGCCGGTGCGCCCGTCCTGCTTCGCCGCGTTGCCGGGCGGGGCCTCCATCGGCTTGCGGTCCTGGGCGCCGATCTCGGCGGACCCGGCCGCGTCCCGGGGTTTTCCAGGCGTGTCGTCGGCCCGGGCCAAGGCTCCGAAGGCCAGGAGACCGGCGGCAGCGAGCAGGATGCGGGATCCGACCATCATGCGCGTGAAACCTTCCGACGTTGCAAGCCGGGCTCCCGAATCCCTCGGTGCCCCGCTTAGGCAAATCGTCTTATCGGCTGCCGTCCGCGCGGTCCAGCGCCGGGCGCGGCGTCAGGCCTCGACCCGCGCGCTCGCCAGGATCGCCACGCCGCAGGCGATGACCGCGATGCCGGCGATCATCGGCAGGGTCACCGGCTCGCCGAACAGCAGCGCGCCGCCGAGCGCGGCGCCGACCATGCCGACGCCGGCCCAGATCGCGTAGACGACGCCGATCGGCAGCATGTCCATGCTCGAGGACATCAGCCACAGGGCCGTGCCGTAGCCGAGCGCAACGATCAGGGTGGGGACCGGCCGGGTCAGGCCGTCGGCCGCCTTCAGCGCCAGGGTCGCGGAGATCTCGGCGCCGATCGCGATCGCCAGCGTCAGGTAGGGGCTCATGCGCTGGCCGCCAGCGCGGTGCCGGCCGCGTCTTCCGGCACCGGGGGCGGCACGGCGAACATCTCGATGTCGTCGGCGAACTGCTCGACGATCGTCGCCGCGTTCGCCAGGCACACCGGCAGGTAGGCCGGCAGCCGCGGCGCCGGCGCGAACCCCTCGGCGAGCAGGCGGTCGTTGGCGAAGGTCACGTCGAGGGCGCAGAACGCGTAGTAGGCGCGCACCGCGCGGAGCATCGCCTGCTTCAGCGGCCCGTCGAGGCCGAACACCTCGGCGAAGCGCCGGCGCAGCACGGTGCGGTCGGCGGCGAGGTCGAACGGCCGGAAGGCGCGCACGCCGTCGCTCGGCTCGGCCGCCTCGAAGGCGGCGATGACCTCGGCCCAGGTGGTGCGGCCGCTCATGCCGGCCGAGAGGTGGTAGAGGTCGTGCCGGAGCGTCGGCTTCGTGAGGAGCCCGACCAGCATCTCGGCGACCCAGTCGGCCGGGACGACGTCGACGTGGCTCTCGGGCGCGCAGGGCAGCATGCGCAGGGCGTCGGCGGCGCGCAGCACCCAGAGGATGCTCGAGCTCGGCCCCGCGCCGAGGCTGGCATGGCCGACGACGATCGAGGGCCGGGCGACGACGATCGGCAGGTCGGGGAACCGCGCCGCCAGCGAGGTCTCGGTCGCGGCCTTGGACACGGTGTAGGCGACGATGTGCCGGGCCTCGGCCGCCGGGTAGTCGGTCTCGGCGACGATCGCCGCGGCGTCGGCGCCGCAGATCATCGCGGTGCCGACGTGCAGGAACCGCCGGAGCTTCGGCATCGCCTGCGCCCGCCGCGCCAGCGCCAGGGTGCCGTCGTGGTTGGTGCGGTAGACCCGCTCGTCGCCCCACCACGAGGTGTCGGCGGCCAGGTGCAGCACGTGGGTGCAGTCGTCGAGGCGCGGATCGCGGTCGAGGTCGGCCCGGGTGAAGTCGCCGGGGACGACCTCGACCTTGCGGGCGAGGCGCTGGGCGGTGAAGGCGTCGGTGAACCGGGCGAGCCGCGCGGCGATCCGCTGGCGGCCCTGCTCGACGCCGGCGCAGCGCACGAGGCAGACCCAGGTGGCGTCGTCGCCCGCCTCGAGCGCCCGGTGCAGCACCGCGCCGCCGATCAGCCCGGTCGCCCCCGTCAACAGAATCCGTGGCACAGTCCGCCTCCCACTCTTTGCGGCGAGACATAGACAGAAACGTTCCGATATAATCCCCGCATCGCGGCGCAGAGGGTGATTAAAGATCGGCCGTGCTCGGCCGGCAACATTCACGAATTCGTGAACGACATCTTGGCGTTGAAGTCCCGTTGCTTGCGCTGCAGCCTCACGGGTCGATCCGGACCGAGTAGATCGCCCCGAATCCGACCGTGACGTCGTTCGGCGTGCCGAGGCGCCGGACGATCGGGCTTCCCGCGGCGGCGGCGACGAGGCGGTCGTAGCGGACCGAGCCGATCGTCTGCCACGCCTCCGACCAGGCGTAGGCCAGGGCCACGATCGCGCCGACGGAGCGGGGCCCGCCCGCGGCGCGGTAGGGCGTCAGCCGCGGGTCGGCGATCGCGGCGACCGGCACGTCGAAATCGAGACGCATCGCGGCGGCGTCCCCCAGCACGAGGCGGGGGCCGCCGCTCAGGGTGACGCGGCCGGCGGTGCCGACGAGGTCGGCGCCGAGCTTGGCCATGAGGCCGTCATGCGCGCGCAGGCCCTGCGTGACCTCGGCGCGCAGCCGCAGCACGTCCTCCACCGGCCAGACCGCGCCGAACAGGCCGAGCCCGGCCGCGACCGGGCGGCGCGGCAGCCCGGCGAGGCTGCGGTCGTCGTGCGCCGCGCGGCCGCTGCGGACATCGAGAACGGCGCCGGCCTGCACCGCGCGCTCGTCCACCAGGGCGGCGTCGAGGGCGTCGTCGGGCGAGAACCAGCCCGGGCGCTCGTCGGCCTTGCGGAACGAAGCGTAGGGCAGCCCCCCACAGCCCGGCCGCCCGCGCGCCCTGGAAGCGCCCGCCGGCGCCGGTGAACCCGCCGACGGACACCACGGTGCCGGGGTCGAACAGCGCCGAAAGGTCGCCGGCGCGGGCCGGCGCCGGATCGAGCGCGGCCGAGGCGAGCACGGCCAAGGCGGGCGCGGCCAGGAAGAGCGCGGCCACGGCGGGCGCGCGGACGGCCGCCGCGCGGGTCGCCCGGCCTCGGGCCCCTGTCTCGTCGATCGCGCCCAAGACCCGGCCTCCAGCGGCGCGACCGCCGTGCGCACACCCCCTCGGGCGAGACAGGATGCCTAGCAGATCCGCCGCCCGGGGAACGGTCCCGCCAGCGGATTTCGGGCGATGCCGGCCGCCCCGCCCGTCACGCTTTCGTGTCGGGCGCGTCGCCGGAACGGGGGCATGCTTGTCCGATCGGCCGGGCGAGCGACGCCAGGCGGAAGCGGATGCCGGAGCCGTCGCTCGGCGGCATCCGGACGCACGCCGAGGTGCTGCGGAGCCCGATCCCGGCCAAGGGCGGCGAGACCAAGCCGGAGCATTGCCCGGAGCATCGCATGGGCATGGAAGGCCTCGTCGCGGAGGCGCGGAAGCACGGCATCGAGGAGGCGCCGCGCGACGGCAAGCTGCGCGACGTCAAGATCCTGGCCCCTGGGCCCGAGGGGCGCTACCGCAGCTTCGCCCGCGCCGCCGCATGGTCCGGCGCCTGGGCGAACACCGCCCGCATCGCGTGCCAGAGCGGCTTGCGCCCAAACTGCGCATCGAGCGGCAGCGCGCGCTGGGGCAGGCCGTCGGGGCGCTTGCGGTAGGGGTGGTCGTTGAGCCACGTGTCGGGGTCGTAGAGGTCCCACGACATCACGGTCAGCACCGCGGGCTCGGCCGCCACGACCTCGAGATAGGATCTGGCGAGGTCGGCGACCTTGCGGTCGCGGGTGGCGATGTCGGCCGGGAACGCCCGGTCGTCGATGTCGAACTCGGTGATCTCGATGCCGAGCCCCATCCTGCCGATCTCCGCGAGGAAGCGCCGAAGCTGGCCCTGGTCGATCGGCACCGTGCTGGTGATGTGCGATTGCAGGCCGAAGCGGCGGATCGGCACGCCGCGCGCTAGCATCCCTTCCAGGCGCTTGAGCACGCGGGTGCGGCGCGCCTCCATCCACGGCACGCCCTGCTCGACCGCGTCCTCGTTCCAGCAGCCGGCCGCCGTCGGGTCGACCTCGTGCAGGATGCGGAAGGCGAGGTCGACGTAACCGGGGCCGAGCGCGGTGAGCCACGGGCTCTCGCGCAGGCCCTCTGGGCCGCCGCCGTCCGGCGACAGCACTTCGTTGACCACGTCCCAGGAGGCGATCTGCCCGCGGTAGCGGCCGGCCACGGTCTCGATCCAGCGGCGCAGAAAGTCCTCGGCCTGGGGGGCGGCGGCCCGCGCCAGCAGCGGGCGCACCCAGGGCGGCAGCGCCTCGTGCCAGACCAGCGTATGCCCGCGCATGCGCTGGCCGTTGCCGCGGGCAAAGCGCACCAGGGCGTCGGCTTGCGCGAAATCGGTCTTGCCGGGCTCGGGCCGCACCACCTCCATCTTCATCTCGGTGCCGCAGACCAGCATCCCGGCCTCGCGCGCCACCGCCTGCCGGTAGGCGGGATCGCGCGCGAAGCGGAAGCCGGGCACCTCGGTGCCGTAGGTCAGCCCGGTGCGGGCGGCCGCCGCCTGCAGGCTGTCGGCCGACCACGACGGCCGGCCCGGCGGCCCGAACGGCGCGGGCGCGGCGCGGACGGGCGCGGCCAGGGCGCAGGCGGCGCCGGCGAGGAGGGTGCGGCGGGTGGGGATCATGGCCTCCCCTCGCGGGGCGGGCGCAGGAAGCGCACCACGGTCGCGGTCGTCCTCCTGCGGCGTCATCGCCGGAACAGCGGGTCGTTCTCCAGCACGATCGGCAGGCCGTGCGGGGTCGCCTCCGCGGCGCGGAGGAAGGCGTCGCGGCGGGCGTCGAGGGCGGGGCCGTCGGCGATGCCGCGGGCGGCGAGGATCGTCTCCAGGGCGGCGAGCCAGCGGCCGTAATCGGCCGGCGCCTCCGGGCCGTCGGCCGGGCGGATCGCGGCGCCGAGCGCGTCGGCCCACTCGGCCCCGGTGAACAGCCCCGAATCCTGCAGCGCGACCACCATCGCGAAGACCTGCGCCTCCCAGGGTGCCGAGAACGGGGCGACGGGCTCGCTCATGCGGCGCCGCCCGCGATGTAGCGCTCGAACACCGCGACGGTGACGCGCCCGTTCGGGTCGGCATCCTCGCCCCAGAGCTCGGCGGCCGGGAAGGCCACGGTGTAGAGCCAGTCCGGGTTCTCGCCCTGCCCGCAGGCGTTGGTGTCGGGCAGGACGAAGGCGCCGTGGACGCGCAGCACGGTGCCGCTTTTGGCCCGGACGTAGCGCGGCAGGCGGGTGTGGGTCGGCGGGTGGATGTTGCGCATCGTCACCGCGTCGCCGACCGCGAAGCGCGCCGGCGCGGGCGCGGGCCGGTCGCTCGGGAAGCCGGCGCGGTAGCGCGGCTCCAGGATGTCGGCGGTGAGCACCCGCGCCACCGGCGCCGGATCGGGATCGGCGACGCCGCGGGCGATCTCCTCCGGCCGCGCGAGGCCGTGGGCGGCGAGCTGGCGCTCGAGGGCGTCGAGCCAGATCGCGTAGTAGCTGGCGCGCAGGTAGTCGGCCGGCGGCATCGACTCGCGGGCGGCGCGGCTGCCGTCGAGGGTCCAGGCACCGGTGAAGCCCATCGCCATGGCGAGCGCGAAGACGCGCTTCTCCCAATCGGCGTGGAACACCGGCTCGTTCGGCTCGGGAGCGACCGGGCCGAGGCCGTGCATCCCGCCGAGGTCCTGGCCGCCGTTCATGCCGGGACGCCCGGCAGGCCGGTGCCGATCATCGCGTCGCGGGTGACGAGGCCGGCGAGGCGGCGCTCGTCGAAGGCCTCGGTGCCGGCGGGCCGCATCGGCAGCACCATGTAGCGCAGTTCGGCGGTCGAATCCCACACGGTGATCCGCGTCGTCTCGGGCAGGCGCACTCCGAACTCGGCGAGCACGCCGCGCGGGTCGATCACGGCGCGGGCGCGATAGGGCGGCGCCTTGTACCAGACCGGCGGCAGGCCGAGCACCGGCCAGGGGTAGCAGGAGCACAGGGTGCAGACGACGAGGTTGTGCGCGTCCGGCGTGTTCTCGACCACCACCATGTGCTCGCCGCCGCGCCCGCCGATCCCGAGCTCGGCGATCGCCGGCGTGGCGTCGGCCAGCAGCCGCGCGCGATAGGCCGGATCGACCCAGGCGCGGGCCACCACCTGCGCCCCGAGATGGGGCCCGACCCGGGTCTCGTAGCGCTCGACCAGCGCGTCGAGCGCCGCCGGCTCGACGTAGCCCTTCTGCACCAGGATCGATTCCAGCGCCCGCACCCGCGCCTCGACGGGGGACAGCGCGCCGTGGTCGTGCCCGTGCTGGTGCCCGTGGTCGTGATCCGGGTCGTCGTGACGATGGGCCATCCGCGCCGCCGCCCGCCTCAGGCCAGGTCGAGCGAGCGCTCGAAGGCGGCCGCGTTCGAGGCGTGGCCCTTCGGGTCGGTCACGACGATGTCCTTGAAGCCGCGCCGGGCCAGCTCCCAGGTCTTCTCCAGGGCCTGGTCGGCGGTCCCGCACGCGAACGTCGCGGGGCGCCCCGCATGGTCGTTCGCCTTCACAGTGTACACGGCACGTCCTCCCGATCGCTCGAATCGACCATACCCGGATGTGGCGTCGGCCGCGAGGATCGGGAAGGGGTTCGGTGAATCGGGTGCAGCGCGGCGCGGATTTTGCCCGCCGCGGAACGCGCCGGGCGGCAGCCGGACCCTCGGGCGGGGTGGACGGTCCGCGTCCGAACTTTGCGGAACCTCGGACGGTCCGCCGACCGGTAGCCCGGCACGTCAGGCCGGGTCGGGCGGAAAGCAGCCGTCGCGATGACGTTGCTATGCGTTCGGGGTAGAAGCACTGTGATACATCCCCTTTCGAACTCCCGGGCGTGGTCGGCCGCTTTGATCCTTGCGTGGCTGAGCCTTCTGATATCGTCGGCTCTCCCCTCTAAATCGGAGGCATCGTCCTATCGTCTCAAGCATCTGTTCTACGGATGCTGGACCCGTAAGGTGACGCATCCCGAACGCTCGCGCTGGCAGACCTCATTCTCGACGTGGTGCTTCGAACACGGTCGAATGCTCGGCGGCTTGACGTTCGATGCAGGCGACGGCTGGGACTACTGCGAACGCTGGCATCTGCACGGACAGCGGCTCGCGGTTTCTGGTACCCATGACGACGACAGGGCTTGCCTCTACGCCTTCTCGGAGGACCGACAGACGCTGATCCTGCGCGATTGTGCGGCGGCCGGGGATTGGCGGCGGGACGACCCGGCGACCGAGGCCCGTAGGGGCGATCGGACATGCCGGACGCAGGGGCGTCCTGAGCCCGAAAAACAACCGTAGAGCTTGATCGGTTTCGCGTCCGCTTCGGGCGGCACCGGGCCGTCCGCCTCGAGGCGAGTGGTCGGGGCCCGCTTCCCTCCCACACCGGCCATGGGCCAAACGGGCGCACATCGTCGTCTGCACGCTAGGCGCCATCGCTCGCGCCACCGGAGCGCCACCGGCCCGGGCTCGGCCGCGCTCGGGCCCGGGCGTCGCGCCCCGAGGCCCCGCCCGGAGGGGCGCCGCGGGGCCGGGCGGTCAGGCGGCGCGGACCGTCGCCAGGAAGCGGGCGACCTCCGCGGTCAGGTGCTCGGACTGGCGCGACAGCTCGGAGGCGGAGGCGAGCACCTGGCTGGCGGCCGCCCCGGTGTCCTCGGACGCGCGCGCCACGCCCGCGATGTTGCTCGTCACCTCGTTCGTCCCGCTGGACGCCTGCCCGACGTTGCGCACGATCTCCTGCGTGGCCGCGCCCTGCTGCTCGACGGCGGCCGCGATCGTCGTCGCCACCATGTCGATCTCGCGGATGCGCGCCGCGATCGAGCCGATCGCGTGCACGGCCTGCCCTGTGGCGCCCTGAATCTGGCCGATCTGGTCCGAGATTTCCTGCGTGGCCCGCGCGGTCTGGGCGGCGAGCTCCTTCACCTCGACGGCGACCACCGCGAAGCCGCGGCCGGCCTCCCCGGCCCGCGCCGCCTCGATCGTCGCGTTGAGCGCCAGCAGGTTGGTCTGGCTCGCGATGTTGGAGATCAGGCCGATCACGTCGCCGATCTTCCCGGCCGCGGCGCTGAGGTCCTGCACCAGGGCGGCGGTGTCGTCGGCCTCGGCGACGGCGCGCTGCGCTAGGTCGGCCGATCCCGAGACCTGCCGGCCGATCTCCTGGACCGAGGCGCCGAGCTCCTCGGCGGCGGCGGCCACGGTGTTGACGTTGACGGCCGCCTCCTCGGCGGCGGCGGCCACCGTCGTCGACTGGCTGGCGGTCCCGGCCGCCGTGGCCGTCATGGTCCGGGCGGTGGCCTGCAGCGCGCCGGCCGAGGACGACACCCGCCCGACGATGCCGCCGACCGCCTGCTCGAACCCGTCGGCCATCTGGCGCATGCCGGCCTTGCGCTGCTCCTCGGCCGAGGCGCGGGCGAGCGCCGTCTCGGCCTCCAGCGCCTGGGTGCGGATCAGGGTATCCTTGAAGACCTGGACGGCGCCCGCGATCGCCCCGACCTCGTCGCGGCGGTCCCGGAACGGGATTTCGGCGCCGGTGTCGCCGCGCGCGAGGCGGCCCATCAGGTCGGTGATCGCCCGGATCGGGCGCGAGACCGCCCAGTTCACCAGGAGCGCGCCCATGGCGGCGGCGGCGAGCATGGCGAGGAGCCCGACGAGGACGGCCTGACGCGAGCCGGCGCCGGCGGCCTCGGCGATCCGCGCCCGGTCGTCGAGCAGGCTCCGCTCGATCGTCGCGATCTCGGCGGCCTTCAGGCGCAGCCGGTCCATCGCCGCCTTGCCGGCGCCGGAGATCGCGAGCTGCCGCGCCTGGCCGCGCGTCGGCTCGTCGCGCATCAGCGCGATCTCGCGCTCGGCGATTCCGTCGTGCCAGGCCTGGGCGTCCTGGTCGAGCGCGCCCAGGCGCTGCAGCTGCGCCGGGTTGTCGGAGACCAGCGCGCGGATCCGGGCGAGGGCATCGGCGTAGGCCTTGGTGCCGGCCCGGTAGGGCTCGAGGAAGTTCGGCTCGGCGCTCAGCAGGTACCCGCGCAGGCTGGTCTCCTGGTTGACCATGGCGGTGGTCAGCGCCTCGACCTGCTCCAGGACCCGGTAGGTGTGATCGCGCCACCGTTGCGCCTCCTCGACGGAGCCGAGGCCGCGCCAGCTCACCAGCGCGGCGAGGCCGGCCGCGCCGATGATGACGGCGAAGACCAGCAGGAGCTTGGTCATCAGGCGTAGATCGACGACGGCACGCATTCGAAAGCCCCGGGATGACGGCGCAAGACCGAGTTTTTCCTCTCGGGCGCGGTGTTCATCCTCTACGCGGCAAGCGGTTAAGCCCCCGCTACCGACGAAGTGTTGCACGCACGCCGAAGCGGCCGCGCGAATACGGATGCCGTCACCTGCTATAACCTTACGGTTGCATCGGGGGAAGCGCGGGCCGGCGACCCCGACCCGCCGTCCCGCGGCTCGTCGGCGGGCCCGCGCGAGGCCCGGCGTTCGGGCCCCCTCCCCCGGCATCGCACGCCGGACGCCAGGAGAATTTTTCGGAGCCGGCCGGGAACCGGATCGCGGTGTTCGCATTTCCTGCGCGCGAGGCCGTTCGAAGGCTCGCCCACGGGCGCCGGAAGGCATCCGGCGACCCTTGTCATCACGTTGCTCCCAGGAGGATGTGGTCATGAGGACCCTTGATTTCGCACCGCTCTACCGATCCACCGTCGGCTTCGACCGCCTGTTCGCGATGCTGGACCGAGCCGCGCAGGCCGAGGCGTCGTCGACCTGGCCGCCCTACGACATCGAGCGGGTGGCCGACGACGCCTATCGCATCACCATGGCCGTCGCCGGCTTCGCGCCCGGCGAGATCGAGCTGACGCAGCACGGCGCCAGCCTTCTGGTCGCCGGCCGGCGAAAGGCGGCCGAGGACGAGCGCCGGATCCTGCATCGCGGCATCGCCACCCGCACGTTCCGCCAGACCTTCGAGCTGGCCGACCACGTGACGGTCGTCGGCGCGAGCCTCGAGCACGGCCTGCTCACCGTGACCCTCAAGCGCGAGGTGCCCGAGGCCCTCAAGCCGCGGCGCATCCCGATCGGCGGGACGGTGCCCGCCGTGAGCCGGGACGCGGTCAGCCAGGACGACGCGCCGAGCCGGATCGAGACCGGGCGCAAGGCGGCCTGAGCCCCCGGCGCGCGCCTCGATTTCGACGGCCGTGAACCTTGCCGCGCGGGCCTGCGGGCCCGCGCGGGGGGCTCCGGCCCGTACGTCCATCCCATCGCGCAGCAGGAAGGAGGATCATCGATGAGGGAGACGCAGCTGTTCCGTTCCGGCGCCATGAATCCCGGTTCCGGCGCCATGAACCCCGATGGCGCGCATGATTGCGGCGGCGCCCATCCGGCCTCGTTCGAGGCCTGGCAGGCGCTCGTCGCCCCCGGCGACGTGTTCCGCCACCCGCGGGAGGTCCTGGCCCACCCCGCGCTCTCACGGGCGGACAAGCGCGCGATCCTGGCGTCCTGGGCGTCGGATGCCTGCGTGCTCGCGGATTCGCCCGGCATGCGGTGCCTCGTCGGCAGCCGGGCCGAGCCGGTCTCGGTCGACGCCGTCCTCGCGGCGCTGGGCGAGCTCGACCGGGCGGTCCGCCGGGCAGGCCCGGCTCGGACGAGGCGCGCCGCGCCACGCCGCTTGCGCCGCCTCGCGGACCTGCACACGTATGTCCGTCCGAAGCGGCGCGACGACGACGACGATCCGCCGCCCTGCCCGGCGAGCGTCATGCCGCGCCCGAAGACGCCCCCGAGCACGGCGCTGGCCGCCGCCATCCCGGCCTGAGGGCCGGGCCGCGCGGAGGATGCGCCGGGGCGCGCCGGCCCGGGCCCTACCCGTCCATCGCCCGCCGGAACGCCTCGGAATGATCCGGGTGCCAGCGCGAGAGTGCCGGGCGGTTCTCGATGATGTCGCCGGCCGCCCACGCGATCCGGCGCTCGTCCTGGGCGCGGGTGGTCTCGTTGTCGGGGCAGAGGATGTAGAAGTCGCCTTGCGCCATCCGCTCCAGCAGGAAGGCCACCGTCTCGTCGGGCGTCCAGGCGCCGGGCGGCTTCTCGGCGACGCCGCGGGCCCTGGCCAGCCCGGTATAGACGAAGCCCGGGATCAGCAGGTGCGCCGAGATGCGGCAGCCGTCGCGGCCGCGCAGGTCGTGCGCGAGCGCCTCGGTCGCCGCCTTCACGCCCGCCTTCGAGACGTTGTAGGGCGTGTTGCCCGGCGGCGTGGTGATGCCCTGCTTCGAGCCGGTGACGATCACGGCGCCGGGTTTCTGGCCCGCGATCATCGCCGGCGCGAAGGCGTGGATGCCGTTGATCACCCCCCACAGGTTGGTGTCGAGGATCCTGCGCCAGGTCGCCTCCTCGGAGAACAGCGTGCCGCCCGCCTCGATGCCGGCGTTGAGCATCACCAGGGCGGGCGGGCCCCCGGCGGCGACGGCCTGCGCGAACGCCTCCATCGCCGGGCGCTGACCGACGTCGAGGGCGAAGGCGCGCACCTCCACGGCGGCGAGCCTCGCCACCGCGGCGCGGGCGGATTCGAGCGCCTCGCCCGGCAGGTCGGCGAGCCACACGTTCATGCCGGCCCGCGCGAAGGCCTGCGCCGCCGCGAGCCCGATGCCGCTGGCCGCCCCGGTGACGACGGCCGTCCGGCCGGGTTCGATCGCTGGGTGGGTCATCGGCGCCTCTCGCTGCTTTCGCGTCGCGGTGAGGGTGGGGCGGCGGCCGGGATTGTCGAGGGCGCGGCGCCCCGCCCTGGCCTTCGGCCGCCGCCTCTGCCACCGTCCGGCACGCTCACGCTTCCGGGAATCGCCCGCATGCCCGCCCGCGCCACAGGCCGACCGCGCGTCCCCCCGCTCCGCGACCGGGCTCCCGCCCCCGCGCGCGGGCCGGCCTCCGCCTGCGATCCGGCCCGCGGCGTGATCCTCGCCCTCGCCCTGACGCTGGCCGCCGCCGCCTCCGCCGCCGCGCAGGCGCCGAAACCGCAGCCGCCGCGCCCGCCCGCCGCCGCGCCGGACCCGGCCTTCGAGGCGATGCGGGCCGGGTTCGAGGCCCTGCCGGAAGCCGAGCGCAAGGCGCTGCAGGACGCGCTGGTCTGGACCGGCGACTACAACAGCGTCGTCAACGGCGCCTTCGGCCGGCGGACCTTCGAGGCGCTGAGCGCCGCCCGCGCCCGCACCGACGCCGGCGACCCCCTCGATCCGCGCAGCCGCGCCGCGATCCTGGCGGCGGGCGAGGCGGCGCGGAAGGCCGTGCGCTTCACCGTGCAGGCCGATCCCGCCAGCGGCGCGGCGCTCGGCGTGCCCGAGCGGATGCTGCCCAAGCGCAGCGCGGTCCCCGGCGGAACCCGCTGGCAGAGCGCCGACGGGCGCCTGACCCTGGAGAGCCGGTCGTTTCCCGCCGGCGGCACCGACCTCGACGCGCTGTTCACCCGCGCGACCGCGCCGCTCGCCGACCGCAAGGTGACGTACAAGCTCAAGCGGCCGGACTTCATCGTCGTCACCGGCGAGACCGCCTCGGGGCGCTCGTACGTGCGCTACGCCGCCGGGCCGGAGGGCATCCGCGGCTTCGCCATCGGCTACGAGGCGGCGCAGGCGGGCGAGATCGACCGCCTCGTCATCGCCATCGCCAACAGCTTCGTGCCGTTTCCCGGGACGCGGGGCGAGGCGCCCCGGATCGCGACCGCGCCGGCCGCCGCGCCACCGGCGTCGGGCGCTCCGCAGAGCTCGGGTGGTCCGCAGGTCGCCTCGGCCCCGAACGTCGTCGGCACCGGCCTCGTCGTGGCGCCGGGGCGGGTGCTGACCGCGTCGGCGGTGCTGGAGGCATGCCCGGCCCCGCGGATCGGGAGCGCCCCGGCCAGGGTGTTGCGCAGCGAGCGCGGCCTGGCGCTGCTGGAGGCCGCCGGGCTGCCGGCGCCGCGCCTGCCGGGCATCGTCGGAGCGTCGGCGTCCGAGGATCGCGTCGTGGTCGCGGCGCAGGAGGCGCGCGAGGGAGCGGGCGGGGATGCGGGCGTGTCGGTCGCGCCGGGCGCGATGGTGGGCGCGGCGCGGGTGACGGCGCCGTTGCAGCCCGGGTCGGCCGGCGCGCCGGTGCTCGACCGGGCGGGCGGCCTCGCGGGGCTCGTGGCGTCCTATCCGGCGGCGCCGCGGCTGATCGCGGGCGTGATGCCGCCGGCGAGCTTCCCGGTGATCCCGGGGACGGTCGTGGCCGCCGTCCTGGGCGAGGCCGGCATCGCGACGCGGCCGTCGACCGCCGGTGCCGGCAGCGTCGGCGCCGCCGCCTCTGCGGTCGGCGGCGCCGTGATTGGGATCGTCTGCGCCCGCTAGAGCGGTTTCGAGCGCGGTGGATCCCGGCTCGCGTGAAGAAGATCAGACCTCACGGAAAACAGAGCCCCCTCCGCGATCCGCAGATCGCGAAGGGGGCGTCGGGAGCCGGTCCCCGATCGCGGATCGCGGAACCGGCCCCCCGCGTCCGGCGTCAGAGCCGGCCGGTGACCAGCAGCACGATCAGGACGATGATCAGGATGCCGCCGAGGCCGAAGCCCGGGCCGCGATAGGCGCCGCCGCCGAGGAAGCCGCCACCACCGAAGGCGAGAATGATCAGGATGATGAGCAGAATGGTGACGAGCGACATGGAAGAAAGTCTCCGCGGGAGCGCACGGGTCGTGAGCTTGACCGTTCAAACGCCGCGACAATCCGTTCCGTTCAAATAATTCGCACGCAAACGTGACGGACGGTTTTGCCGGCTCAAGCGTGCCAGTCCGGCAGCGGCGCGCCGGCTTCGTCCAGCCAGTCCGGCGTCGGCAGGCCGCGCTCGCGCAGGAAGGCGGGGTTGAACAGTTTCGAGGCATAGCGCGCCGCCCCGTCGCAGAGGATCGTCGCGATGGTGTGGCCGGGGCCGAGCACCCGCGCCAGCCGGATCGCGCCGGCGACGTTGATGCCGGACGAGCCGCCGAGCGACAGCCCCTCCTCCCGCATCAGCCCGAACACGATGTCGAGCGCCTCCGCGTCGGGGATGCGGAAGGCGTGGTCGGGCGCGAAGCCCTCGAGGTTCCGGGTGATCCGCCCCTGGCCGATGCCCTCGGTGATCGACGAGCCCTCGGCCTTGAGCGTCCCGGCGGTGTAGTGCGCGTAGAGCGCCGAGCCCTCGGGGTCGGCGAGCGCGATCGCGACCTCGGGGTTGCGCGCCCGCAGGGCGAGCGCCGTCCCGGCGAGCGTGCCCCCGGTGCCGGCGGCGCAGACGAAGCCGTCGAGGGTGCCGCCGGTCTGGTCCCAGATCTCGGGGCCGGTGTGCCGCTCGTGCGCGCCGCGGTTGGCGACGTTGTCGAACTGGTCGGCGAAGAACGCGCCGGCGGGCTCGGTGGCCGCGAGCCGCTCGGCGAGGCGGCGCGCCACGTGGACGTAGTTGTTCGGGTTGGCGTACGGCACCGCCGGCACCTCGACGAGGCGGGCGCCGGCGAGCCGCAGGGTCTGCTTCTTCTCCTCCGACTGGGTGACCGGGATGACGATCACCGTGCGGTAGCCGCGCACGGAGGCCACCAGCGCCAGCCCGATCCCGGTGTTGCCCGCCGTGCCCTCGACGATGGTGCCGCCCGGCCGGATCAGCCCGCGCGCCTCGGCGTCCTCGACGATCGCGCGCGCCGCCCGGTCCTTCACCGAGAGGCCGGGATTGAGGAACTCGGCCTTGCCGAGGATGGTGCAGCCGGTCTCCTCCGACGCCCGGCGCAGCCGGATCAGCGGCGTGCCGCCGATCGCCGCCAGCACGTCGGGGCGGGTGCCCCGCTCCGGATCCGTCGCCACGCCCATGCCGGTGCCTCCGCATCGCGCGCCTCCCGGGGCGCCGCCCTCCGCGATAGATCAGAAGGCGGCCCATCGGAAGCCGGGGGCGGCGCCCCGGCGATCAGGCCGGGCGCGGCGCCTCGATCATCGCGCGGACGCGCTCGGCCATGGCGTCGACGGAGAACGGCTTGGTCACCACCGCCATGCCGGGGGCCATGTGGCCTTCGCCGAGCGCGGCGTTCTCGGCGTAGCCGGTGATGAACAGCACCTTCAAGTCGGGCCGGCGGGCGCGGCCGGCATCGGCCATCTGGCGCCCGTTCATCCCGCCCGGCAGGCCGACATCGGTCACCAGCAGGTCGATGCGCACGTCCGATTGCAGCAGCTTGAGGCCAGCGGCGCTGTCGCTCGCCTCGATCGCGGTGTAGCCGAGATCCTCCAGGATGTCGGCGAGCAGCATCCGCACCGTCGGCTCGTCGTCGACCACCAGCACCGTCTCGCCCTGCCCGGAGCGCGGCCGCGCCGGGCCGGCCGCCACCTTGTCCTCGACCTCGGCGTCGCCGTGGTGGCGGGGCAGGAAGAGGCTCACGCGGGTGCCGGCCCCGACCTCAGAGCGGACCCGCACCTCCCCGCCCGACTGCTTGGCGAAGCCGTAGATCATCGAGAGCCCGAGGCCGGTGCCCGCCCCCATCGGCTTCGTCGTGAAGAACGGCTCGAACACCCGGGCGACCACCTCCGGCGGCATGCCGGTGCCGGTGTCGGCCACGCACAGCGCGAGGTATTGCCCCTCCGGCATGTCGTGCTGGCGGGCGGCGCGCGCGTCGAACCGCGCGTTGGTGGTCTCGACCGTGATGCGGCCGCCGTCCGGCATCGCGTCGCGGGCGTTGATGCACAGGTTCAGCAGCGCGTTCTCGAGCTGGGACGCGTCCACCAGGGCGGTCCACAGCCGCGCGCCGGCGGCGACCTCGACCGGGATGCCCGGGCCGACGGTGCGCTGGATCAGCTCGTGCATCCCCGCCACGAGGCGGTTCACGTCGGTGGGCCGGGGATCGAGGGTCTGCCGGCGCGAGAAGGCCAGCAGCCGGTGGGTCAGGGCCGCGGCGCGGCGCGCGGCGCCCTGGGCGGCGGCCATGTAGCGCGCGACGTCCTCGACCCGGCCCTGCCGCATCCGGGTCTGCATCATCTCCAGCGACCCGGCGATGCCCGCGAGCAGGTTGTTGAAGTCGTGCGCGAGGCCGCCGGTGAGCTGGCCCACCGCCTCCATCTTCTGCGACTGGCGCAGGGCGTCGGCCTGCTCCCGCTCGAGCGTGGTGTCGCGCCCCGAGGCGTAGACGCGGCCGTCCTCGAACGCGGCGGTCCAGGCGAACGACCGGTACGAGCCGTCCTTGTGGCGGAAGCGGTACTCGTACGGAACCGTGAGCGGCCGCTCCAGGATGGCGGCGAAGGCCGCCAGGGTCGCGGCGAGGTCGTCCGGGTGGATGTAGGCGGCAAACGACCGGCCGATCAGCTCGTCGTCGCGCCAGCCCAGCAGCTCGGTCCAGGTCGGGTTGACGCTCTCCAGGGTGCCGTCCGGCAGCGCCACGATCAGCAATTCCTGCGACAGCCGCCAGGCCCGGTCGCGCTGGGCCGTCCGCTCGGCGACCCGCGTCTCCAGGGTGAGGTTGAGGTCCCGCAGCGCGGCGGTGGCCTCGTCGGCGGCGCGCCGCGCCGCGAGCAGGTCGCGCTCGTAGCGCCGGCGCTCGGAGGCGTTGAACACGGTGATCCGGATGAAGCGGATCTCGCCCGCCTCGTCCCGGCGGACCACCGCGTTGACCAGCACCGGCAGCGTCTGGCCGTCCGCGCGCACGAGGTCGAGGGCGACCTCGTTGAAGAAGCCCTGCATCCGCAGCAGCGGCGCGAAATGGGTCTCGTAGTAGATCTTGCCGGCGATGGTCAGCAGGTCGAGGAAGCGGCGCCCGACGAGGTGGCCGGCCGGGTATCCGGTCCAGGTCGCCAGCGTCCGGTTGACCTTCGACAGGCGCCCGCTCGGCAGGGCCGAGGCGTAGCCGCAGGGCGCGTTCTCGAACAGGTCGGCGAGGTCGTCGGCCTCCTGCACCCCGGAGGTGGGCGTCGCCTCGTCCACGTCATCACCCTCGGAGGAACGCCTCGATCGCCGCGACCGTCGCCTCGGGCGCGCTGAGGTTCGGGCAATGCCCGGTCGCGTCGAGCAGGACGAGCGCGCTGCCCGGCAGGTTGCGGTGGACGTACTCGCCGACCTCCCGGGGGGCGATCACGTCCTCCGCGCACTGGATCACCAGGCAGCGGGCGGCGACGTTCTCGAGGTCGGCGCGGTTGTCGGACAGGAACGTGGTCCGGGCGAAGCGCTTGGCGATGTCCGGATCGGTGCGGCAGAAGCTGTTGGTCAATTCCGCGCCGAGCTCGGGGCGGTCGGCGTTGCCCATGATCGTCGGGGCCATCGCCTGGGACCAGCCCATGTGGTTGCTGTCGAGGAAGTTGAGCAGTTCCTCCACCTGCGCCGCGGTGAAGCCGCCGACGTAGCCGTCCTCCGCGTCGTCGACGTAGCGCGGCGAGGGGCAGACCAGGACGAGGGTGTCGAACAGCTCGGGCGCCGCCTTCGCGGCGAGGATGCCGACCATGGCGCTGACCGAGTGGCCGACGAAGACGCCGCGCCGCACGCCGAGGGCGTGGGCGAGCGCGACCACGTCGTCGGCGTAGCCGTCGAGCGTGGCGTACCGCGCCGGGTCGTAGGCCGACAGGTCCGAGCCGCCGGCGCCGACATGGTCGAACAGCACCGTCCGGTAGCGATCCTCGAAGGCGGGCGCCACGAAGCGCCACATGTTCTGATCGCAGCCGAAGCCGTGGGCGAAGACCATCGCGGTCTCGCCGGCCCCGGCGATCTTCGTGTTGTGCCGTTGTACGACCGACAAACCCGCGTTCCCCCGCCGAAAACCGGTCTAGCACGCATCGCCGTGCCGTGCGCGGGGCCCGGATACCGGTAAAACCCGGCCGGCGGGCTCACGAACTCGACAGCCCGGCCGAGGCGCCGCCGGGACGGCACGCTCCTTGCCGTGCGGGGGCGGGCCGAACGTCACCGGGGGCCGAGCGAAACCGGGGGATCAGTCGCGTCGCCGGCTGGCATCCCCGAGAGCCGCCCGACATGGTGCCGGATGCCGCCGCGCGGATCGGAGCGACCATGGCTGACACGGATCAACCCTCCGGCCTGACGGGGCGCAAGACCGTCGAAGACATCCTCGCCGGGGGCGAGAGCGACGGGCATCAGCTCTCGAAATCGCTCGGCCTGTTCTCGATCATCGCGATGGGCATCGGCGCGGTGATCGGCGCGGGCATCTTCGTGCTCACCGGCACGGCGGCCGCGCAATATGCCGGGCCGGGGATCATGCTGTCCTTCGTCGCCGGCGGCATCGCCTGCGCCTTCGTCGGCCTGTGCTACGCCGAGATGGCCGCGCTCATCCCCGTGGCGGGATCGAGCTACACCTACACCTACGCGACGCTGGGCGAGTTCTTCGCCTGGATCATCGGCTGGGACCTGATCCTCGAATACGCCATGGGCGCGGCCACCGTGGCGGTGGGCTGGTCCGGCTACGTCGTCAGCCTGCTCAAGGATGTCGGGCTCGTCATCCCGCCCCGCTTCACCGCCGCGCCCGGCACCGCGGTGAAGCTCGCGGACGGGTCGGACGCCACCGCGCTGATGAACCTGCCGGCGGTGCTGATCGTCGGGCTGCTCACGCTGATGCTGGTGCGCGGCACCAAGGAATCGGCCCGGCTCAACAACGTCATGGTGGCGGTGAAGCTCACCGTGGTGCTGGCCTTCATCGTGCTCGGCTACGGCTACATCAAGCAAGCCAACTGGACCCCGTTCATTCCCGACAACGACGGCAGCTTCGGCCATTTCGGGTGGAGCGGCGTGCTGCGCGGCGCGGGCGTGGTGTTCTTCGCCTTCATCGGCTTCGACGCGGTCTCCACCGCCGCGCAGGAGGCGAAATCGCCCCAGCGCGACATGCCGATCGGCATCCTCGGCTCGCTCGCGATCTGCACGGTGCTCTACGTGCTGGTCGCCGCGGTGCTCACCGGCGTGGTCCCCTACAAGGACCTCAACGTCCCCGACCCGATCGCCAAGGGCGTCGACGTGATCGGCATCGCCTGGTTCTCGGCGCTGATCAAGCTCGGGGCGCTCACCGGGCTGACCACCGTGATCCTGGTGCTGCTCTACGGCCAGAGCCGGATCTTCTACACCATGGCCAACGACGGGCTGCTGCCGCGCCTGTTCGCTCACGTGCACCCGACCTACCAGACGCCCTATCGCAGCCAGATCCTGATCGGCGCGGCGGTGGCGATCGTGGCGGCGCTGGTGCCGATCGGGATCCTCGGCGAGATGGTCAGCATCGGCACGCTCGCCGCCTTCATCCTGGTCTGCGGCTCGGTGATCTACCTGCGCCGCTCGGACAAGGAGATGTACCGGCCGTTCCGCGTGCCGGGCGTGCCGACGGTGCCGATCCTCGGCATCCTGTCCTGCCTGTTCCTGATGGCCGGCCTGCCCCTCGACACCTGGCTGCGGCTCGTCGTGTGGATGGCGATCGGCTTCGCGATCTACTTCTTCTACAGCCGCAAGCATTCGGTGCTCCGCCGCCGGGACGGGACCACGGCGTGAGGGGCGGCCGTGCCGCTCCGATCGCGCGATGTCAGACGCCTCGGGGCAAGCGGTGCGCTAAGATCGCATCGATCTGCCGACCGATCGCCGCCGTGCACGGATCGTCGGAGGCGCAAGCGCGGGCAACGAGGCGGGAATTCGATCGCTTGTTCGCGACAGGGGCCAGGCGCCGCTTCCGACGAGCCGTCCGGTACCGTCAGGCAGAGATGCGTGAGCCTGGTACCCTCGTAGAGGAAGCTTACCCGAACACGTACCCCCCGTTGATCCGCAGGCCGACCTCGCGGCCGGCGGCGTAGCGCTCGCCGTCGGAATCCTCGACGATCAGCAGGCCGCCGTCGGGGCGGCCGACCTCGATGCGCTGGCGGCCCTGGCTGCGGTAGGACGAGCGGACGGTGCCGGTGAGGTGGGCGGTGGCGGGCTCCACCAGCTGGAGCTGCCAGGGCCGCACGAACAGCTTCACCGGGCCGATGAGGCCGGCGGGCGCGGCGACCGGGGTCGGCTTGCCGTCGACGCGGACCCGGCCGCCCTCGGCGATCGCCTCGACCTCGATGGCGTCGCCGAGGAAGCGCAGCACGGTGGCCGAGGCCGGGTTCTCCTGGACCTCGTCCGGGGTGCCGACCTGCTCGAGCCGCCCCTTGTCGAGCACGGCGACGCGGTCGGAGAGCTCCAGCGCCTCGTCCTGGTCGTGGGTGACGAAGATCGTGGTCTGGCCGGTGCGGTCGTGGATCTCGCGCAGCCAGCGGCGCAGGTCCTTGCGGACCTGCGCGTCGAGCGCGCCGAACGGCTCGTCGAGGAGTAGGACGCGCGGCTCGACGGCGAGCGCGCGGGCGAGCGCGATGCGCTGGCGCTGGCCGCCCGAGAGCTGCGAGGGATAGCGGTCGGCGAAGCCCGACAGCCGGATCAGGTCGAGCAGCTCGCCGACGCGGCGCTTGATCTCCTGCGCCGGCGGCCGCTCCGCGCGCTTTCGCGCGTTCAGCCCGTAGGCGATGTTGTCGGCCACGCTCATGTGCTTGAACAGCGCGTAGTGCTGGAACACGAACCCGACCGCGCGCTGCTGCACCGGCAGGAAGGTGGCGTCGTCGCCGCCAAACAGGATGCGGCCGCGGTCCGGCGTGTCGAGCCCGGCGATGATGCGCAGCAGCGTCGTCTTGCCCGAGCCCGAGGGGCCGAGCAGGCCGAGCAGCTCGCCCGCGCGCACGTCGAGGTTGAAGTCGTGCAGCACGGCGGCCGTGTCGAAGGTCTTCGACAGGCCCTCGACGCGGATCGCGGTCGAGTTCGCGTTAATGCCGTGCCCGCGACCCGAGCTCCGCCCCGTAGCGCCATTCGAGGAGGGATTTGAGGGCGAGGGTGACAAGGGCGAGTCCGGCAAGGAGCGAAGCGACGGCGAAGGCGGCGACGAAATTGTACTCATTGTAGAGGATCTCCACGTGGAGCGGGATGGTGTTGGTCAGGCCGCGGATATGCCCGGACACCACCGAGACCGCGCCGAACTCGCCCATGGCGCGGGCGTTGCAGAGAAGCACGCTGTAGAGCAGGCCCCAGCGGATGTTGGGGAGCGTCACCGTGCGGAAGGTGTGGAGGCCGGTGGCGCCGAGCGTCAGCGCCGCCTCCTCCTCGGCGTTGCCCTGCTCCTGCATCAGCGGGATCAGCTCGCGGGCGACGAACGGGAAGGTGACGAACACCGTCGCCAGCACGATGCCGGGCAGCGCGAACAGGATCTGGATGCCGTGGTCCTGCAGCCAGCCGCCGAACAGGCCGCGGCTCCCGAACAGCAGCACGTAGATCAGCCCCGAGACCACCGGCGAGACCGAGAACGGCAGGTCGATCAGCGTGATCAGCAGGCTCTTGCCGGGAAACTCGAACTTGGCGATGGCCCAGGCGGCCGCGACCCCGAAGACGAGGTTGAACGGCACGGCGATCGCCGCCACCGTCAGCGTCAGGCGGATCGCGGTCCAGGCGTCGGGCTCGGAGAAGGCCTCGAGATAGGCGCCCACGCCGCGGGAGAGCGCCTGGGCGAACACCGTGAACAGCGGCAGCACCAGGAACAGCGCCAGGAACACCACCGCGGTGCCGATCAGCAGCCCGCGCACGAGGCGGCCCTCGCTGGCGGCCTCCTCCTGCGCCGGCGCGGCCGTCAGGCTCAGATCAGACATAACCGAACCTCCGGCGGCTCCAGGCCTGGATCAGGTTGATCGCCAGCAGGGTCAGGAACGAGATCCCGAGCATGATCGTGGCGATGGCGGCCGCGCCCCCGTAATCGAACTCCGAGAGCTTGATGACGATCAGCAGCGGCGCGATCTCGGAGACGTAGGGCAGGTTGCCGGCGATGAAGATGATCGAGCCGTACTCGCCGACGCCGCGGGCGAAGGCCAGCGCGAAGCCGGTGAGCACCGCCGGGATCAGCGGCGGCAGCACCACCTTGATCAGCGTCGTCCACCGGGTGGCGCCCAGCGTCGCGGAGGCCTCCTCGACCTCCTTGTCGATCTCGGCGATCAGCGGCTGCACGGTGCGCACGGCGAACGGCAGGCCGATGAACACCATGGCGATGAAGATGCCGACCGGTGTGTAGGCCGCCTGGATGCCGAGCCGCGCCAGCTGCGCGCCGACGAGGCCGTTCGGGGCATAGAGCGAGGCCAGCGCGATGCCCGCCACCGCGGTCGGCAGGGCGAAGGGCAGGTCGACCACGGCGTCGACGAGCTTGCGGCCCGGGAAGCGGTAGCGGGTCAGCACCCAGGCGACGAGGAAGCCGAACACCGAGGCGGTGAGCGCGGCGAGCAGCGACACGCCGAAGCTGATCCTGAGGGCGCTGGCCACGCGCGGGTCGGTGGCGACGTACCAGATCCCCGAGAGGCCGAGGCCCGAGGCCTTGGCGACGAGGGCGGCCAGCGGCAGCAGCACCACCAGCCCGAGGCAGGTCAGCGTGTAGCCGAAGGTGAGCCCGAAGCCGGGGATCACGCTGGCTTGTCGGAAGCGCCGCTTCGGGCGGGGTGGGGCGACCATGGGAAGTCTCTCGAGAAACGTTCGGATCGGTCGACGCGGCTGGCCCGATCGCGGGTCCCTTCTCCCGGCGACCTCGGGCCTGCCCGGGATCGGCTGCCCGGATAGGGAGAGGGGGTCGGTCGGCGCTACCGCCCCTGGCGGCTCAGCTGGTCGAACAGGCCGCCGGTGTCGAAGTTCCGCTTCTGGATCTCGTCCCAGTTGCCCTGGAGATCCTCGATCTTGAACAGCTTGATGTCCGGCAGCTGCTTGAGGTCGGCCTCGGCCGCCGCGGCGGGCTTGAAGGGGCGGTAATGGTGCTTGGCGAAGATCGCCTGCGCCTTGTCGGTGTAGAGGAAGGCCAGGTAGGCCTCGGCCTGCTTGCGGGTGCCCTTGCGGTCGACGTTGGCGTCGACCAGCGCCACCGGCGGCTCGGCGTAGATCGAGGTCGGCGGCACGACGATGTCGAACTTGTCGGCGCCGAACTCCTGGAGCACGAGGTAGGCCTCGTTCTCCCAGGTCGGCAGCACGTCGCCCAGGCCCCGCTGGGCGAAGGTGACGGTGGAGCCGCGGGCGCCGGTGTCGAGCACCGGCACGTTCTTGTAGACGGTGCCGACGAAGGCGTCGGCCTTGGCCGCGTCCTTGTCCTGGTTGTAGGCGTAGCCCCAGGCGGCGAGGAAGTTCCAGCGCCCGCCGGCCGAGGTCTTGGGGTTCGGGGTGATGACCTTGATGTCGGGCTTGGCGAGGTCGCCCCAGTCCTTGACGCCCTTCGGGTTGCCCTTGCGCACGAGGAACACCACCGTCGAGGTGTAGGGCAGGCCGGCATTCGGCTGCTTGCCGCGCCAATCCTCGGGGATGCGCTTGGTGAGCTTGGCGATCGCGTCGATGTCGGAGGGGATGCCCAGCGTCACCACGTCGGCGTCGACCCCGTCGATCACCGTGCGGGCCTGCGAGCCCGAGCCGCCATGCGAGGCGCGCACCGTCACGGTCTCCCCGGTCCTGGCCTTCCAGTCCTCGGCGAAGGCCGCGTTGATGTCGCGGTAGAGCTCGCGCGTCGGATCGTACGAGACGTTGAGCAGGGCCGTCTCGGCGTGCGCGCCGACCACCGTGAGCAGGCCGCCGGCCAGGCACAGCCCCGCCAAGGCCGCCCGCCGCCCGATCCGCCCCGTCCGCCGTGTTCCGTGCCGCTCGCTCACGCCGATCCTCCGGTCATCACCGCGGGATGCGCGCCGGCCTCGGCCCGTATCCCCTACGAAGAGACCGGGTTTTCGTTCTTTTTACAGAACGTTGTCAACTGGTCGAGCGGCGCTGCACGACCGGAACACGGCGCTTCGATGCGCCATCGCTTGCCGAGCCCGCTGGTATTTCACACGCGAAAAACCGGATCTTCTCCGAACCGTCCCATCCGAAGAAGATATTTGCGGTGACCGGCCCGTTTCTTAGAACGAACGTTTTAGCGTCTCGGGCCGAACGGTGCCGCGCCTGCGAGGCGATGACGGACAGGCGACGGCGCAGCCGCGATCCCGTCCAGGCATGCATGGACGCGGAGGAACCGCGAGGCCGCGGACGCCCTAGCTGTCGAGGTATCCCGCCTCGGCCAGCGCTTCGGCCACGGCCTCGAACCAGGGATCGCCGGGGGCGGGGCCGTCGGCCTGCGGGGCGAAGGCGTCGTCGGCCGCCGGGCGGGCCGCGGGCGCGTCGGCGCGCAGGCGGCCGCCGAGGCCGAAGAAGCCGGACGCCGCCGTCAGGGCCCCGCCGATCGCTGTCATCGTCATGCCGCACCCCGTTCGCGAACCGATCGTTAAGGATGGTGTGGGGAAAGCGTTGCACACGCAAGGCGTGCACGTTCCGACGCGCCGTCGGCGCTTGCCTGCGGCTCCGCGGTGACGTGGCCGGCCTGCATCGCCGGCGGGACTTTTCGCGCTTCGCCGGCGGCCCCGCGGACAGGGCCCGGGCGCCCGGGCTATGGACGGCGGCGCGCCGGACCGGCCGCCCCAACCGACAAGATGTCCATGACCGTCATCGCCCTCGTGCTCGTCGCCAACCTGCTGCTCGCCGGGCTGTTCTCCCTCGTCGCCATCGCGGTCGACTGAGGAGGGCCCGGCGCCGGGCGTCAGCGGCCGAGCGGGCGATCGAGGGGGCCGTTCAAGGGGCCGTTCAAGGGGCCGTCGAGCGGATGGAGCCGGTCGGCCGCGACCGGGCCCGCGCCCCGCAGGCGGACGGGGCGCGACAGCCGGCGGGCGAGCGCCCGGAGGTCCGGCGCCGCGGCACCGCCCGGCGCGTAGAGCGCGCGGTCGAGGCCCGCGAGGCCGGCGGTGGTATCGGGGTCGGCGCGCCAGGCCCGGGCGAGGTCGGGCTCGGCCGAGAGCGTCGCGGCGCGGAAGGCGGCGGCGTCGTTCGCGGCCGCCGCGCGGCGCAGGGCCGCCCGGGCGCCGCGCGGCAGCCGCAGGCGCCCGGCGCCCGTCCCGAACCCGATCAGCGCCAGCCCGAGGCCGAAGGCGGCGAGCCCGGCGGCGGCCGCGACCCACGGCGCGGTGGCGAGCGGGGGGGCGAGGTCGCCTTCCCGGTCGGGCAGGCCGCCGCCGATCTGGCGGGCGGGGATCTCGGCCTCGCGCATCGTGCGCGACACCGTGTCGAACCAGGGGATGACGATCGCGTCGAGGGGGATGATCTCAGGCACGCCGGCCTTCACGTCCCACTGGTAGGTGGCGCGCGCCACCGGGCCGGCGGGGGTGATCAGGGTCTCGCGGGTGACCGGGCCGGCGAAGGTGAGGATGCCGCGGGTGCGCATCACCGGGCGCGGCGGCAGCCCCTCGGCGACCATGCCCTGCGCCTCCACCGTCACGATGCGCCGGGTGGTGTCGCCGAGCTTCACCGTCTCCGGGTCGGGCGACCAGGAATCGGTGATCGTTACGTCCTTGGCCGGCAGCCACCACGGCTCCTTGGCGTCCGGGCCGCCGCCCTCCTTGGACCAGGTCGCCACCGGCAGCGCGACCGGGCCGGAGCGCACGTCGATCACCCGGCGCTGGCCGTCGTCGTTGATCGTCAGGCGGTGGTCGAACGGCTCGATCGTGAAGTCGCCGGCATGGTGCGGGAACACCGCGATCACCCGGTCGAAGGCGATGGCGCTCTGGCCGTCCTTCAGCTTGGTCCTGCTCCAGCGGTCGCGGCCGAGCTGGCTCCAGCTGAAGTTGGCCAGCGTCGGCTGGATCACCTCCTCGAGCAGGATCTGCTGCTTGTAGACCCCGTGGATGCGCAGCAGCACCATCTCGCGCACGAACGGCGCGGCGTTGCCGTTCAATTCGGGCGTGACCGTGAGGGTGAGGTCGCCCGGCTCGACCTCGGCGCGGGCGGGCTGGGCCAGGAGGAGGGCGGCGAACAGGACGGTCCATCGCATGCGACCTGCCCTTTCCTCCCCCCTTTGCGGGCCACGGTGTTCATGCCTCGCATCGGAGCCGTATCGATCGCGCTTGGATCCGCGCCACCCCGTCATCCCGGGGCTGCGCAGCAGAGCCCGGGATCCAGAGCCGCCGACGGCGCATGACGACCAACGCCCTGCGGTTCTGGATCCCGGGCTCGCCTCCGGCGCCCCGGGATGACGGGGTGGGCCTGAGAACCGCGTTTGCGAAGGCCATGAACCCGAAAGTGTCTGCTCGTGAGGGACGCGGCGCGGCGCAGTCCAAAACCTCACCATGGGTTGCTCCCGGCGGGCATGCTGGTGCCGGCTTCGATGCGGCGGGCCTGCTCGGCCTTGAGGCGGAGCTTGAGGTAGCGGCCGGGGTCGTCCGGCAGGGTCTGGAGCCAGAGGCGGTCGGGGCGGATCTCGTGCGCCTCGAAGCTCTTGGTGACGCGGCGCACCTCCTTCTCGGGGGCCTCGGCCACCATCGCCGAACCGCCGCCGGTGCGGCCGCGCCCGGCGGCGTCGCCGGCCGAGCCCCGGGCCTCGCCGCGGCCCGATTCCACGGTCTGCTGCTCGGCCTGGCCGCGGCGCGCGACCTTGCTGTTGCCGGGGATCGAGGCCGAGGAGCTCGCCTCCTTGTTGCCCGCCAGGCCCTCGCCGCTGGAATTAGCCTGGAGGGTGTTGTCCTTCTCCTGGTTGGCGGTGTTGTTGTAGCGGGCGCCGTACTGCGCCGAGCCGTTGGCGGTGCCGCCGCCCTTGCGGTCGATCGCCTCGGCGACGAGCTGGGCGATCAGCGAGCGGTTGGCCTGCGCGTCGGCGTCGCGCGGGTTGAACTGCAGCGCCGCGTCGTAGGCCTCGATCGCGCCGGCATAGTCGCCCGTCCGGGCGAGCGCGTTGCCGAGGTTGTAGGCGTTGCGCCGGCCGCCGTTGCGGAACACGGCCGCCGCCTCGTCGTAGCGGCCGGCCTCGTACAGGGCCGGCCCGCGCCAGGCCGGATCGTCGAGCACCGCGAGCGCCGCCGAGGGCAGTCCGACCCCGATCAGCAGGCGGCCGAGGCCGGTGCGCGGCTGCGAGACCAGCATCAGCGCGAGGATGCCGGCCCCGGCCGCGGCGAGCCCGAAGGTCCGGGCCCAGCGCCGCCAGCCGCGCGAGAGCGCGGCCGAGACGGCGGGGGAGAGCGGCCGGCGGCCGAGCGCGAAGGCGGCCATCACGCGCTCCTCCGGAACAGGATCAGCGCCGGCCCCAGCGCGAGCAGCAGAAGCCAGCGCCCGAGATCGGCGAAGGCGAGCACGGCGTAGCCGCCCGCCGCCAGGTGCTGCGCGGTGCCGGCGCCGACCGCGTCGAGCACCGGGGCGGGTGTCGATAGGTCGGCCGCGACCCCGCCGCCGGCGGCGGCGAGCCGGTCGAGGGCGGCCCGGTCGGTCTTCGGCGCGCCGGGCGGCAGGGTCTTCTGCGCCGGCACGAACACCCCCTGGAGCCGCCAGCCCTTGGCCCGCATCGCCTCGGCCTCGCGCAGGGCCGCGTCGCCGATGCCGTCGCCGTCGGTGATCAGCACCACGTCGGCGGCGAGCGCGCCGGCCTCCTCCAGGGTGCGGCGGGCCAGCGCCAGCCCGCGCTCGGGGTGGCTGCCGCGGTCGGGCACCGTGTCAGCATCGAGCGCGAACAGGGTGGTGCCGAAGCTGTCGCGGTCGGTGGTCGGCCCGGTCGCGACGTAGGCGTCGCCGGCATAGACCACCAGCGCCACCGCGCGGGTGCCGGCGGCCTCGGCCACGCCCTGCGCGATCTGGCGCAGGTCCTTCAGCCCGCCGCCCTCGGCGACCGAGCGCGACAGGTCGGCGACGATGACCGTCGCGTCGAGGTTGCGGAAGGTCGTCGCGTCCTTGCGCTCGACCGCGGGGCCGGTGAGCGCCAGCGCCACGAAGCCGGCGGCGAGCGCGGCCGCGAGGTTCGCCTGCCGCCGCCCGCCGAGCACCGCCCCGCGCCGGACCATCAGCGCCATCAGCGCCGGATCGACCGCCCGCGCCCAGTCGCCGAGGGGCGCGGCGCGGGCGGCGGCGCGGAAGGCCAGCACGGCGACCAGGGGAATCGCCAGCAGCCACCACGGCCGCAGCAGCGCGTAGGCGTCGAGGACGGTCATCGCGGGATGCCCCGGCAGTGGGGAGGGCCCCCCTCTCCCCGCACGCGGGGAGAGGCCCGGCCGCACCTCGTCGTGCGGCCGGGAAGCGGAGGCGAAGCCGAGGCGGCGGTGAGGGGACGGTGCCCTGGGAGGCTCGCCGGTCGAAGCCCCCTCACCGTCGGCTGCCGCCTCGCCGCGACGACGACGGGGTCGTCGCGGCCCTCTCCCCGCGTGCGGGGAGAGGGGATGCGCGAAACGGTCGGCGGCAAGGCGGGCACGAGCCCGCGCGCTGGCATCATCCCCGCCTCCGAGAAGCCAGGAGCAGCCCGGCGCAGGCGAAGGCGAGCGCCGCCGGCCAGGGCCAGAGGTCGCGGCGCAGGGGCACCGGGGGGGCCTTGGCGCGGCCGCCCTCCAGGGTGTCGATGGCGTCGGCCACCGCGACGAGGTCGTCGGTGGTCCGCACCCGGAACGCCTTGCCGCCGGTGATCTCGGCCATCTCGCGCAGCGTCTCGGTGTCGACCACGTCCTGCTCGCCGTCGGCGTCGGCCATGTCGCGGGGGCCGAGGGCGATGGTGTAGACCTTGATGCCGAGGTCCTTTGCCAAAGCCGCCACGTCCCGCGGCGTGGTCTGGCCGGCGTTGTTGGCGCCGTCGGAGAGCAGGATCACCGCCTTCGAGGACGCGACCGGCTGACCGTCGATGCCGGAATCCTTCGGATCGAGCCGGCGCAGCGCAAGCCCGAGGCCGTCGCCGATGCCGGTGGAGCGGCCGACGAGGCCGATCGTCGCCTCCTCCAGGGCCCGCGCCACGCTCGCCGTGTCGAAGGTGAGCCCGGCCGCGACGAAGGCCTGGTCGGCGAAGATCACCAGGCCGATGCGGTCGCCGGCGCGGCGGCGGATGAAGTCGGCGCCCACGCGCTTGACCGCGACGAGGCGGTTCACGGTCTCGCCGTCGAGCGAGAAGTCGCGCCGCTCCATCGAGCCGGACAGGTCCATCGCCAGCATGATCTCGCGGCCCGAGGCCGGCAGGGCGGTGGCCGGCAGGACGAGGCGGGGCCCGGCGAGCGCGACGACGAGGGCCGCCCACAAGGTCCAGATCAGCCAGGTCCGGCGCCGGCCGCGGGCGGCGACGTCGGCGCCGGCCTCGGCGCGCGCCACCAGCGAGGCCGGCACGCGGAGCGCACCGCTGCCGCCCGCGGCCTCGGCCGGGACGAAGCGCTGGACCAGCAGCGGCAGCGGCAGCAGCAGCAGCGCCAGCGGTGCCGCCCAATCGAACGCGGAACCGAGCGCCGTGACCCAGGCCGGGAGCAGGCTCATCCGCGCATCCGCCCGATCAGGCGCCCGAGCTCGGCATCGAGGACGGCCGGGTCCGGCCGGTCGCTGCGGCGATAGAGCCCCTCGGCGAGGACGCGCCCGGCGCCTTCGGTGAAGAAGGTGGTGGCGAACAGCCCGTCGAGCCTGTGCGCCCAGGCCGTCCCTTGCGCGCTCGCCGCATCCTCGCCCTGCACGGTGCGGGCGACGCGGCGCAGCAGCCGGGCCTGCGCCACGAGCCGGGCCTCCGGGTCGAGGTTTCGCGCGGCGGCGAGATCGCGCAACGCCGCGCGGCGGACCGTGGCGCGGGCGCGGACCCGGAGATAGCGCACCAGACCGACGAGCAGCGCGGCGGCGAAGCCCGCCAGGATCGCGACCACGACCTCGCCGGAGATCGCCCCCGCCGCCTGGTTCGGCAGGTGCAGCCCGCGCAGGGCCTCGAGGGTGGGAGGAGCGTCGGCGGGGGTCATCGTTTTCCGCCTGCGGGCATACGCACCCCCTCCCCCCGACGGATCTCGGGCAAGCCCGAGATCCGCGCCTCGTGTGCCCAAGTCGGGCGGGCCCGACTTGGGTGCGGGGGAGGGTACCCTGCGGAGCAGGGGGGGAGGGAAACGGCGGCGGCTTCACAACACCGCATCGAGCCGCTCCATCAGCGGGGCGTAGGCCTCCGGGCCGGCCTCGACGTCGAGGCGCAGGCCCGCGATGCCGCGGCGGGCGTAGTCGGCCAGGCGCTCGTCGGCGGCGAGGCGCGCGGGCGCCGGCTCGCGGGCGGCCTGGCGTGCGGACTGGACAGTGCCGCGGCGGCCGTCGGGCAGGGCGAAGGGGTAGAAGCCCGGCGGCCGGGACCGCTCGAAGGCGTCGCTCACCAGGATCAGGCGGATCGACAGGCTCTCGGCGAGCAGCGTCAGCAGGCGGTCGAAGTCGGGGCCGGGGCTGTCGAGCGCCGAAGCGAGGACGAGGTGGCCGCCGGACGGCAGCAGGCTGCGGGCCAGCGTCAGCAGCGCGTCGAGCGGCGGGTCGGCGGCGGCGGGTTGCGCGAGGGCGCGGGCGTGGGCCGACGCGAGCGCGCCGGTGACGGCCGTCATCGCGCGCTCGCCGCCGGCCGGGCGCAAAGCCGTCGGCTCGTCCGCGCCCGCGACCACGAGGCCGACGCGGCCGCCGTCGCCGACGACGCGCCAGCCGAGCAGCGCCAGCGCCTCGGCCGCCGCCACCGAGCGCAGCGCCCGGCGGGTACCGAACAGCATCGAGGGGCGGAAATCGGCGAGCAGCACCACCGCGCGGTCGCGCTCGTCGTGGTGGGTGCGCACGTGCAGGATGCCGGTGCGCGCGGTGGCGTTGCGGTCGATGTGGCGGCGGTCGTCGCCCTCCGACCACAGCCGCACGTCGTCGGGCTCCGAGCCGCGCCCGCGGCGCTTGGTGACGATGCCGCCGGGCAGGCCCGCCAGCGTCCGCGTCGCCGGCGTGACGCCGCGGCGCGCGAGGTGGCGCAGGCCCATCAGCGCCTCGCCGGAAAGGTGGAAGGCCGGGTTCGTCTCGGGGGCGGCGGTGGCGGTCATGCCGGAATCCGGCCAGCGCGGCGCGGCCGCCTCTCCCCATGGGAGAGGGGGCCCGCGCAGGGCGTGGTCGCGCGGGGCCTTCTCGCGGTTGCCGGGACCACCCTCAGAGCGCCCGCACCCGCTGGACCAATCCGCCGACGATGCCGCGGGTGGTGAGCCCTTCCGCGGCCGCGCGCCAGGTCAGGCCGATGCGGTGGGAGAGCGCGTCGGCGGCGAGGTCCGCCACGTCCTCGGGGACGACGTGGTCGCGGCCGTGGAGGTAGGCCCGCGCCTTGCCGGCGACCATCAGCGCCAGCGTGCCGCGCGGCGAGGCCGGATGCTCGATCGCGGCGCGCAGGTCCGGCGCCGCGGAATCGGTGCGGGTCGCGGCGACGATGCGCACGAGATAATCCTTCAGCGCCGGCGAGACGTAGGTCTTCAGCGCGGCCTCGCGCGCGGCCAGCACCTCGGCGACCGAGAGCTTCACCGGCATCGCCTCGCCGTGATGGTTGAGCTCGCCCTCGACGAGGTCGAGGATCTTCCGCTCGGAGGCCTCGTCCGGCATCCCGACCACGACGTGGAGCAGGAAGCGGTCGAGCTGCGCCTCGGGCAGCGGGAAGGTGCCGGCATGCTCGATCGGGTTCTGGGTCGCCACCACCATGAACGGGTCGGCGAGCGGATGGGTCGCGCCGGAGACGGTGATCTGGCCTTCCGCCATCGCCTCGAGCAGGGCCGACTGCACCTTCGGCGGCGCGCGGTTGACCTCGTCGACGAGGATCAGCGAGTGGAACAGCGGGCCGGGCAGGAACTCGAAGGTGCCGGCATCCTGGCGCCACACGGTGGTGCCGGTGAGGTCGGCGGGCATCAGGTCGGGCGTGCACTGGATGCGGGCGAAGGAGCCGTCGAGCCCGTCGGCGAGGCGCTTGACGGCGCGGGTCTTGGCCAGCCCCGGCGCCCCCTCGATCAGCAGGTGGCCGCCGGTGAGCAGCCCGATCATCAGGCGCTCGACCAGGCCCTCGCAGCCGATCAGGCCGTGCTCCAGGCCGGCGCGGAGCTCGAGGATGCGGGCCCGCAACGGATCGGCGGCGGCAGCCGGACGCTCGGCAAGCGCAGCGCCGCTCATGCGCGCACGGACCCTGCGCGACACGGCCGGGCCGGCTGGAAGGAAGCCTTCATCCTGCACGTCTCCTCGTCGAACCCGGCGGGCTGAACCCGCCGCACTTGGATTCTTGATCGATCCATAGTCGAGCCGGTGTGCCCGCTGCCCGGGGCACCCGTCAATCCCGCTGCGACCTCGGGTTGGGACCGGCTCCCGTCACGGAACCGTCATGCGCGCCCGTCTAGGAGACCGGATGGTCCTTCTGCCCACGCCCCTCCCCGAGCCGGTCAATTCGGCGATCAGCCTGATCGTGGCCTTTGTGCTCGGCACCCTGATCGGCGCCGAGCGGCAGTACCGCCAGCGCACCGCCGGCCTGCGCACGGCAGTGCTGGTGGCGGTGGGGGCGGCCGCCTTCGTCGATCTCGGCATGCGGCTGACCGGGGCCGAGGGCGCGACCCGCACCGTCGCCTACGTGATCTCCGGCATCGGCTTCCTCGGCGCCGGCGTGATCATGAAGGAGGGCATGAACGTGCGCGGCCTCAACACGGCTGCGACCCTGTGGTGCTCGGCCGCAGTCGGCGCCTTCGCCGGCGCCGACCTGCCGCTGGAGGCTTTGTTCGTGGCGGTCGCGGTCCTGGCCTGCAACACCCTGCTGCGCCCGCTCGTCAACGCGATCAACCGCGCGCCGATCGACGAGAGCGCGACGGAGGCGACCTACGAGGTCCAGGTCACCACCGCCCCCGGCACCGCGGGCCCCGCCCAGGACATGCTGGTCGAGCGGCTGGAAGCGGCGGGCTACCCGGTCGGCGGCGTCGAGGTCGAGGAGCGCGGCGACGCGGCGGTGGACGTGGTCGCGACCCTCATCGCCAGCGCGGTGGCGGCCAAGGAGCTCGACGCGGTGGTCGCCGCCCTGCAGGCGCAACCGGGCATCCGCCACGCCACCTGGGCGGTGCAGACGGGGGATTGAGGGAACGGGGCAAGGCGCCGAACCCGTACGTTTCGCGCGCAAGGCGCCCACGTCGCCTTCCCCTCCCCCGCACCCAAGTCGGGCCTGCCCGACTTGGGCACACAGCGTGCGGATCGCGGGCAAGCCCGAGATCGTCGGGGGAGGGAAGGGGGGCGTGTCGAAGCTGCGTCCGAGGGTGGAGGTACCGAACGTGCGGCGGCACACCGGGCGATCCCCAACGGCGCTTTCCGCATCGCGCGATGAAGCCACCTTCCTCCCAAGAAATCCCGAACCCGGCCTCGCAGGAGACATTCCATGGCAGAACTCGAACATCCGTCGGCCAGGAACGCGCTGATCGTCGGGGCCTCGCGCGGCCTCGGGCTCGGGCTCGTCGAGACCTTCCTGGGGCGCGGCTGGCGCGTCACCGCGACCCAGCGCAAGGCCTCGCCGGGCCTGGCCGCCCTCGAATCCGAGGCGCTGACGATCGAGACCGCCGACATCGACGACGACCAAGCGGTCTCGGCCCTGCACGACCGGCTGGCGTCCCGAACATTCGACCTGGTGTTCGTGGTGGCCGGCGTGGCGACGCAGGCGCACGATCCGCTGCACGCGGTGCCGCGGCCGGTCGCGGCGCAGGTCTACCTCACCAACGCGATCAGCCCGGTCCGCTTCGCCGAAGCCTTCCGCGATCGGCTCGCGCCCGGCGGCAGCCTGGTGTTCATGAGCTCGATCCTCGGCAGCGTCGGGCTCAACACCTCCGGCGGCTGGGAAAACTACCGCGCCAGCAAGGCGGCGCTGAACACCCTGGTCCGCAGCTTCGCGATCCGCCACGCGGCGGAGAACCTGAGCGTGGTGCTGATGCATCCGGGCTGGGTGCGGACCGAGATGGGCGGCGACGGGGCCGACATCGACGTGGCGACCAGCGTCGCCGGCATGGCCGACGTGATCGAGGCCCGGCTCGGCCGGCCCGGCACGGCCTATCTCGACTACCGCGGCGAGACGCTCGCCTGGTAGCGCGGGACCCGAAGGCGGTCCGCGGGCGCCGTCAGCGCCGCGGATCGAGCGGGCGGCCGCGGCGCTCGACGATCACCGGCGGGCGGGTGCGGCGCTCGACGATGACGGTGCGCGGCGCCCGGCTCGGGCCGGCCTGGGCGATGATCCGCTCCGGCACGCGCTCGGGCTTGGCCCGCAGCGCCGCGACGACGTGCGGGCGGACCTCCTCGGCGGGCAGGCCGATCAGCCCGGCCGCGATCTCGATCTGCTGCTCGAGGTCGTCGGACAGGTCCTGCGCGGCGGTCACCGCCTCGACGATCGTCGGCGGCTCGCGGCGGACCCGGATCGGCGGCAGGTCGGCAAAGCTCTTCTTCGACTTCTTCACGGCAGGGCTCGCGCTCGTCATGGCCCACCGTACCCGATTCGCGCCGATTGTGCACCGCATCAAAACGAGGCCGTCGCCGTCTGCCATGCATGCCCCGGCGTGCCGAAGAGGCAGGCAGAGGTGCGCCGCGATCCTGCGGGCGCGCTGGCGCATTCATGATGCAGTTGCCGTCTCAAGCAGCACGACGATGCGTCGAAATGGCGCGGGAGGAGACGCGTCCCGTGGCGTGGTTCGGTCACCGCGGCCCGCGATCATGAGCCCCGAGACGCCCGCAGATTCCGAGACAGCCGCAGCCCCGAGCCGTGATGACGAGCCCGCCGACCGCGATCCACGATCCGCGCACCACGCCGGCTCGGCCGGACCTCGCCGACATCCGCCTGCGCGGCGCGGTCGAGGCGGCGCGCTTCGTCGCCGGCGAGCCGCGCCGGGTCGTGGTCCCGGCCGCCCCGCTTCGCCGGATGCCGCGACCGGAGGCCGGGCTCGAGACCGAGGCGGTGATGGGCGACGCGGTCGCCGTGTACGAGGTCGGCGACGGGTTCGCCTGGGTCCAGCTCGTGCGCGACGGCTATGTCGGCTACCTGCCGGCGGCGAGCCTCGGCCCGGCCGACCCGGCCCCGACCCACCGGGTGACGGCCCTGCGCAGCTTCCTCTACCCCGCCCCCGACATGAAGCGCCCGGCGCTCGGCCATCTCGGGCTCGGGGCGCGGATCGCGGTCGCAGACACGGCCGGCGACTTCGTCCGGGTCGGCGACGCCTTCGTCTTCGCCGCCCACTGCGCGCCCCTCGACCGCACGGTGCCGGACTACGCGGCCACCGCCGAGCGGCTGGTCGGGACGCCCTACCTGTGGGGCGGGCGCACCAGCCTCGGGCTTGACTGCTCGGGCCTGGTCCAGCTCTGCCTCGATCTCGCCGGCCTGCCCTGTCCGCGCGACGCCGACCAGCAGGCCGGCGCCGTCGGCCGCGCCCTGCCGATCGGCTTCGACGGCCTGCGCCGCGGCGACTTCGTCGACTGGCGCGGCCATACCGGCCTGATGCTCGACGCCGACACCCTGATCCACGCCAACGGCCATCACATGGCGGTGGCGGTCGAGCCCCTGCGTCGGGCGGCGGAACGGATCGCCGCCAACAGCTACGGCGCGATCACCGGGATGCGCCGGCTGGAGGCGTGAGGGCGCGACTTCCCCGCCGCACACCGATCGTGTCGACCACCTCGCGCCGAACGGGTCCCCTCTCCCAAACGGGAGAGGGGACCCGCGCTTTGCCGGCAAAACAGGTGAGTGCGGCAGACCTTCGCGCGGGATGCGCTGCGATCGGTTCGCGCGGCGGGGAAGCGCCAGATCGACCGCGGAGCCTCCCGCGCCGCGTCCCCTACCCCTTCAGCCGCATCTTGATCCGGTAGGTCAGCCCGTCGCGGACGTCGCGGTAGGCGTCCATGCGCTGCTCGCGGGAGGCGTCCTGGAGGATGGTCGGGTCCGCCGTCTGCCAGTACTCGACGTCGGCCGCCAGGGTGTGGGTCATCGCCAGCGCCTTGTGGTGCGCTTCGGGGGCCAGCGTCACGATCAGGTCGAAGTTCAGCCCCTCCCACTCGTCGAGCTCCTCGATGGTGCGGGGCCGGTGCTTCCTGGCGTCGATGCCGATCTCGTCCAGCGCCGCGACCATGAACGGGTCGACCGGCTCGCCCGAGCGCACGCCGGCCGACTGCACGTAGATCGACTTGCCGAAGTAGTGGCGCGCGATCACCTCCGCCGCGGGCGAGCGCACGGCGTTGAAGTTGCACATGAACAGCACCGACTGGACCCGGCGCTTGCGCGGCACGACGAGGTCGCCGGGCGGAGGCGGGACGAGGACGTCCATCGCGCGGGGGCTCTCAGCGTCTGTGCCGGTGTGGGCGTCGGCGGCGCAGGCCCACCTCAGCCCTTCCAGTGCAAGGCGAAGACCAGGGTGAACAGCCGCCGGGCGGTGTCGTGGTCGAGGTCGACCTTGCCGGCCAGGCGCTCCCTCAGGGTCTCGGACGCCTCGTTGTGCAGGCCGCGCCGGCCCATGTCGATCGCCTCGATCTGCGTCGGGGAGGCGGTGCGAATGGCGTTGTAGTAGCTCTCGCAGATCATCTCGTAGTCGCGGATCACCCGGCGGAACGGGGTCAGCGACAGCAGGTGGGTCATCACCGGGTCGCCCGTCGGGGACAGGATCGCGAAGGAGAGCTTGTTCTCGACGAGCCCGAGGTTGAGCGCGTAGGGCCCGGTGCGGCCCGGGATCGCGAAGTGGTTGTCCTCGAGGATGTCGAAGATCGCGATCGCGCGCTCGTGCTCCTGGTCGGGGTTGCCGCGGCCGATCGAGTCCTCGTCGAGCGTGACCCCGATCAGGCGATCCGTGCCCTTCCCGGCCGGCTCGACCCACTTCTCGACCCCCGTCTCCCCCGCCTTGACCTCCGACATCGTGCGCGTGCCTTCAAAGGTTCAGCCGGATCGCGACGGAGCGGGCGTGCCCCTCGAGGCCCTCCGACCGGCCCAGCGTTATCGCCGCGGGGCCGAGCGCCCGCAAGCTCTCCGGCGTGCAGGCCAGGATCGTGGTGCGCTTCATGAAGTCGAGCACCCCGAGGCCGGACGAGAACCGCGCCGAGCGCGCGGTCGGCAGGACGTGGTTGGGGCCACCGACGTAGTCGCCGATCGCCTCGGGCGTGTGCGAGCCGAGGAAGATCGCCCCGGCGTTGCGGATTTTTCGCGAGAGCGCCTCGGCGTCCTGCGTCTCGATCTCCAGGTGCTCCGGCGCCAGGCGGTCGACCAGCGGCACCGCCTCGTCGAAGCTGCGGACCCGGACGATCGCGCCGTAGTCGCGCCAGCTCGCCCGCGCGATCTCCTGGCGCGGCAGGGTGGCGAGCGCGCGCTCGACGGCGGATTCCGTGGCCTCGGCCAGCGCGGCGCTGTTGGTGATCAGGATCGACTGGGCGGCGATGTCGTGCTCGGCCTGGGCCAGCAGGTCGGCGGCGATCCAGTCCGGGTTGGCGTGGCCGTCGGCCAGGATCAGCACCTCGGAGGGGCCGGCGATCATGTCGATGCCGACCTGGCCGAACACCCGGCGCTTGGCCGCCGCGACGTAGGCGTTGCCGGGCCCGACGATCTTGGCCACCGGCGCGATCGTCTCGGTGCCGTAGGCCAGCGCCGCCACCGCCTGCGCCCCGCCGACGCGATAGACCTCGTGGACGCCCGACAGATGCGCGGCGGCGAGCACCAGCGGGTTCGACTGCCCGTCGGGCATCGGCACCACCATCACGATCCGCGGCACCCCGGCGACGCGGGCGGGAATCGCGTTCATCAGCACCGAGGACGGGTAGCTCGCCGTGCCGCCGGGCACGTAGAGCCCGACCGATTCGAGCGCGGTCCAGCGCCAGCCCGAGGTGACGCCGAGGGCGTCGGTGGTCCGGCGGTCGCCCGGGACCTGCTCGGCGTGGAACGCCTCGATCCGGGCGGCGGCGAAGCGCAGCGCCTCCAGCGCCTCGGCCGGGCAGGCTTCGAGCGCCGCCGCGATCTCGTCCGCGGTGACACGCAGGGCGGACGCGCCGAAGCCGTCGCCGAGCCGGTCGAATGTTCGGGTGTAGTCGACCAGCGCCGCGTCGCCGCCCTGCACCACGCCGGCGATGATGGCGCGCACGGTCTCGTCGACGTCCTCCGAGATCTCGCGCTTGACCGTGAGCAGCCGGGCGAAGTCGTCCGCGAAGGTCGGGTCGCTGCTATCGAGGCGGATCATCGGGCACTTCTTCTGGTGAGGGCGTGGGACGCGACGGCTCAGGCCGACGGGCCGGAGGCGGGCGCCGCGTGGCCCGGGCGGCTGTCGGCCTCCCAGACCGGCCCGAGATCCTGCATCCGCGCCTCGATGCACTCGACGTCGAGGCGGATCGCGGCCTGGCCGGAGAACAGCAGCGTGACGATGCCGGACGGCGCCTCGGTCTCCTCGAAGGTGATCGCGAGCAGGCTCAAGCTGGCATCCCCCGGCGTCAGGCCGCGGGTGCGGACCCCGAGCACGCGCTCGAAATGCAGGCCGGCGAGCCGCCGCCGCGGCGTCTCCGGCGCCTGCCAGTCGAACCGGCGCAGCGCCAGCACGAAGCGGTGCTCGGCGGCGAGGAAGGTGAGGTCGGCCACGTTCAGCACCGCATCCTGAAGGTGGGCGGAGATGACGGTGAGGTCCTCGGCGTCGAGGGCCGCGAGCTTGAGGAGCTCCATGTCGGGGGGCCGCTCCGGGGGAGGTTTCACGGGAAACATTTTCGCCCGCGTCAGTAGCGAGGCCGGCCGGTTCCGGCAACCGCAGGCCGTCGTCGCAGGCCGAGGGCGGACGGGGCGGCGGCCGTGCACTATACCGGACGATTGTGGCGGCCGATGCGCAGTCTGCCGCGTTGAGCGTCGGGGCCGCCGGGCGGACAGCCGTTGCGCCGGCCTCAGCCGACGTTCAGGCAGCCCCGCGTAGACACCCGGTCGACCCCACGTCGACCTCGGACCGGAGACGGACACACCTTATGACCATGAAGCGCCTCACCCTCGCGGCCATCGCCGCCCTGACCCTCGGGACGACCCTCGGCGCGACCGTGGCGAGCGCCCAGTACTACGATTACGGCGGCCCGCGCCGGTTCGACCGCGGCTACGACGACGATCGCCCGCGCCGCCGCGACTACGACGAGGACCGCTACGACCGTCGCCGCGACGACTTCCGCGGCGGCCGCGGCGGCAGCATCTGCGTCACCGCCCGCGGCAACTGCGTCACCCGCCCGGCGCCGTTCAACTCGTCCTGCGGCTGCGAAGTCCCGGGCTTCGGGTTCAAGCGCGGCGCCATCGGCCGCTGATCGGAAGGCTTCCCATCGGCGAGGGGCCGTCCAGCCATCCGGGCCGGGCGGCCCTTCTCGTTTCGGACGCCCGTCGATCGGGATTCCCCCCGCGACTTCGTCCCGAGGCGCGCCCACCAGGCTGACGCCGCGACGGATGCGGGTGCGGGCGGGCGACGGAGCGTCCCCTCCCCCGGCCGCCGATCGGCGCGCCCCGGCGAGGGGGAGCCGGCCCGAGTCCTGAAAGGCGGCCCGCTTCGCTCAGGCGGCGCGGACGCCCGCCAGGAAGGTGCCGATCTCGGCGCGCAGCCGCGCCGACTGGTCGGCGAGCTCGTCGGAGGCCAGCAGCACCGCCGCGACCTCGGTGCCGGCGGCGTCCGCCGCGCGGGCGACGGCGGCGATGTCCGCCGTCATGGCGCCGGTGCCGGCCGAGGCCTGGCCCATGTTGCGCACGATCTCCTGGGTCGTGACGCCCTGCTCCTCCACCGCGGCGGCGATGCTGGTCGCCACCTGGTTCATCGCGTCGATCCGCCCGGTGATCGCGTGGATCGCCCCCGAGGCCTCCCCCGCGGCGGCCTGGATCGAGGCGATCTGCTGGCCGATCTCCTCCGTCGCCCGCGCGGTCTGCGCGGCGAGGTCCTTGACCTCGGCCGCCACCACCGCGAAGCCGCGGCCGGCCTCGCCCGCCCGCGCCGCCTCGATCGTGGCGTTCAGGGCCAGCAGGTTGGTCTGCCCGGCGATGGTCGAGACCAGGCCGACGACGTCGCCGATCCGGGTCGCGGCCGCGGCCAGCGCATCCATGGCGGCCTGCGTGCGGGCCGCCTCGCGCACCGCGCCGTCCGACATCTCCGCCGCCTGCTCGACCTGCCGCCCGATCTCCTGGACCGTGGCCCCGAGCTCCTCGGCCGCCGCGGCGACGGTGTTGACGTTGCGGGCGGTCTCGTGGGCGGTGCTCGCGACGCTGCTCGACCGCTGCGAGGTGCCCGCGACCGCGTCGCGCATGCCGCCCGAGGCGACCTGCAGGCCGGCCACCGAGCCGGCGACCCGCGCGACGATGCCGCCGACCGACCGCTCGAAGCGCTCGGCGAGGTCGCCGAGGAGGGCGCGGCGCGCCTGCGCCTCGCGCAGGCGCGCCGCCTCGGTGGTCTTCAATTGCTGCGCGGCTTCCTCGAGGGAGACGTCGCGGATCGTTACCACCGCCCGGGCGATGTCGCCGATCTCGTCGCGCCGGCCGCTGCCGGGCACCTGCTCCAGCGCCTGCCGGGCGGCCAGGGCCTTGAGCGCGGCGGTGAGCGCGCCGAGGGGCCGCGCGATCGACCGGGCCAGCAGCAGGCCGAGGATGGCGGTGCCGGCCAGCACCCCGAGCCCGACCAGCGCCAGCGTCCGCGACAGGGTCGAGACGGCGCCGATCGCCTCGTCGAGGCTCTGCTCGGCGATCACCGTCCAGGGCGCGCCGAGAACCGACACGACCGAGGACGCCGCCAGGTGCCGGCCGTCCGCGCCCGAAAAGTCGAACGGCCGCCCCTCCGCGAGGCGGGCCGGGGCGATCCCGAGCGCATCGAGGGGGCTGCCGGCCTCGGCGTCCGGGTTCAGCGGGGGCCGGGTGCGCAGCAGGCCGTCGGCGCCGGCCGAGAGCGTCTGCCCGGTCTCGCCGAGGCCGGTGCGCTTCGACAGGGTGGGGTCGAACAGGGCCGGCCCGACCCGCATCACGACGTAGCCGATGCGCTCGGCCGCCTGCGCCGTGCCCATGGCGACGTTGGCGCGCTTCGTCACCGCGCGGCCGATGAAGGCGGAGGGCCCGGCATCGACCGGATAGGCCGCGAAATCCTCGAACAGGGCGGCCTCGGGGTCGGCGGCCTTCAGGCGCTCGAACAGCCGCGCCAGCCCGGTTCCCCGCAGCGCCGGATCGGAGACCGGCCGCGCGAAATCCTCGCCCTTGGTGGTGGTGTAGACGATGCGCCCGCCCTCATCGAGCACCATCAGGTCGGCGTAGCCCGCCTGCGCCAGCAGCTTGCGGGCGACCTCCTGCACCTTCGCGTGCCGGCGCCCGTACATCGTGTTGGTCGCCGTGCCGTCGAGCGCGATGCGCGCCGCCGCCGTCTCCGGCGCCCGGAAGGCGGCGAGGAGGCCGGCATAGTCGGGCTTGGACGGGTCGAGGGTCTCGATCAGGTCGGCGACGTTCGACACCACCTGCGGGTGCGCCGCCACCGTGAGGAAGTCGGCCTGCATCCGGTCGGCGACCAGCTCGACCCCGTCGCGCCGCGCGTCGGCGGCGAGCTGCAGCCGCTCGCGCGCCGCCTCCATCAGCCCGGCGCGGGCCTGGTGCCAGCTGAAGCCGCCCATCGCCGTGGCGCTGAGGAGCGCGAGCCCGATGGTCATGGCGGGCAGGCGCGCCTCGAGACGTGAGAATGCCGACATCGATCCGTCTCGAAAATGCTCGGAGAGCTTGAGCCGGTCCTTAGGCGGGCGCGCGTTAAGATTCCCTGCTCGTGCGAGCCGCACGAGACAAGACGACGATCCTATAAAACCGTATCGATTGGGATTATCGGCGGTCTTCGCAGCCGCATCCGCCCGCGCTCGACTGCCCGGGCCCGGCCCGCGCCGCCCGAATGCAGGCGGGCGGGCGCTCGATACGGCGGGCGATTCAGGCCCGCACGCGCTCGATCCGCGCGCCGCAGCGGGCGAGCTTGGCCTCCAGCGCCTCGAAGCCGCGGTCGAGGTGGTAGACCCGGTTGATCTGGGTCTCGCCCTCGGCCGCCAGCCCCGCGATCACCAGCGACACCGAGGCGCGCAGGTCGGTCGCCATCACGGGCGCGCCCTTGAGGCGGTCGACGCCCTCGACGATGGCGAGGTCGCCCTCGAGGCGGATCCGGGCGCCCAGGCGCGCCAGCTCCTGCACGTGCATGAAGCGGTTCTCGAAGATGGTCTCGCGGATCTGCGACTGGCCGTTGGCCAGGGTCATCAGCGCCATGAACTGCGCCTGCAGGTCGGTGGGGAAGCCCGGGAACGGGTCGGTGGTCACGTCGACCGCCGCGATTCCCGCCCCGTTGCGCCGCACCCGGATGCCGCCGGGAACCTGGGTGATCTCGGCGCCGGTGGTGGAGAGGATGTCGAGGGCCGAATGCAGCAGGTCGGCGCGGGTGTTCTCCAAGACTACGTCGCCGCCGGTCATCGCCACCGCCATGGCGTAGGTGCCGGTCTCGATCCGGTCGGGCAGCACCTCGTGGCGGGCGCCGTTCATGCGGGCGACGCCCTCGATCACGATGCGCGGGGTGCCGGCGCCCTGGATGCGGGCGCCCATCTTGGTGAGGCAGTCGGCGAGATCCACCACCTCCGGCTCGCGGGCGGCGTTGGAGATCACCGTGGTGCCGTAGGCGAGGGAGGCCGCCATCAGCGCCACGTGGGTGCCGCCGACGGTGACCTTCGGGAAGTCGATCTCGGCGCCGCGCAGGCCGTTCTTGGTCTTGGCGACGACGTAGCCGGCATCGATCTCGATCTGCGCGCCGAGCCTCTCCAGCGCCATGATCAGGAGGTCGACCGGCCGGGTGCCGATGGCGCAGCCGCCGGGGAGCGAGACCTTGGCTTCGCCGAAGCGCGCCAGCAGCGGCGCGACCACCCAGAAGCTCGCCCGCATGGTCGAGACCAGCTCGTAGGGCGCCGTGGTGTCGATGACGTTGGAGGCGGTGAGCCGGATGGTCTGGCCGGTCTCGGTGGTCTGCCCCGGGCGCTTGCCGACCACCATGTGGTCGACGCCGTGGTTGCCGAGGATCCGCGTCAGCGCGGCGATGTCGGCGAGCCGCGGCACGTTGGCGAGCTCCAGCGTGTCGCCGGTGAGCAGGCTCGCGATCATCAGCGGCAGGGCGGCGTTCTTCGCCCCCGAGATCGGGATCGTGCCGTTGAGCGGCACGCCGCCGGTGATGTGGATGCGGTCCATGGTCTCGTGATCCTCACGCGCCGCGCTTCGTCCCGCGCGCCGCCGGCCCTGCCCCTCGGGCGCTCGCCGCCCATGCTCGAGCGCAGCCTATAGGCGAGTTTTGTCCGAAAGGGGACCGCGCCGGCGCGCCGGGTCTTTGCTCGGTTCGCAGGCCGGCCTCGGAGGCGGGAGCATCGCGGCGCCGATCCGCGCCGCCCCTTCCGCTTCGCCCCGGACGATCCGGGAAGGACCCGGCCCGGCGACGGGACGCAGGCCCCTTGACGAGCCCGGCGAAACGCGTCCCGCGTCGTGCAAGAGGCGGCTCGACGGGCTCGGGCTGCGGACGCAGCGCCGATGCCTCGCGTGCCGCCTACGACGACGGCGCGTCCGACGGGGCCGGGTCGCGGTCGTCCGGCGGCTCGGCGGCGTCCTCCGCCGCGACCTGCCCCTCCTCCTGCGCCGCCTCTTGCCCCGCCGCCTCTTGCCCCGCCGCCGGCTCGCCCCGGCCGCGGACCTGGCGCTTGCGCCGCCGCAGGTTCTCGCGCAGGGCCGCCTTGAGGCGGGCGGCCCGGGCCTCGTCGTTCTTCGTCGTCATGCGTCACGCGACCCATCGTCGCCTTCGACTCCTAGATCGTCCGCCGGCACCTCACAATCCATCCGTCGGGGCGATGGCCCCGGCGGCGTTCAAAGGGTCGCTCGAATGCCGGCGGCGGCCCCCCGTCGGCCTGCAAGGCAGGGATGACGCCCCGTCACCTTGAACCGATTCCAGATCCGGCTGTATCTTCCGGTCCGACGGCGCCACGCGACGCCGCCGGATTCCTCTCCACCCGATGCGCGATCGGGCGCGCCGGACCGTACCGGTCCTCGGCCGCGCCTCCCCGCATCCCGAACAGGCCCGGCCGACGACGATCCCGCGCCTCGGCGCATCCGACGCCCGGCCAGCCCCCAAGGACATCCATGCCCGAGACCCGGCCCGCCTCCACACCGGCCCCCACGCACGCGCACGGTTCCGAACGCGGCTCGGGCTCCGTGCAGGGCCAGATCGCGGCGCGGCGGGTGGATTACGAGGCGCATTTCCGCGGCGCGCTGGAGCGCCTGCACGGCGAGCGCCGCTACCGGGTGTTCGCCGACATCGAGCGCATCGCGGGCCGCTTCCCGATCGCGAACTGGCGCCGGCCGGACGGGGCGACCTCGGAGATCACCGTGTGGTGCTCGAACGACTACCTCGGCATGGGCCAGCACCCGGAGGTGGTCTCCGCGCTCACCGACACGGCCAAGCGCTGCGGCGTCGGCGCCGGCGGCACCCGCAACATCGCCGGCAACAACTCGCCGCTGGTCGACCTCGAGCGCGAGCTCGCCGACCTGCACGGCAAGGAGGCGGGCCTGGTCTTCACCTCGGGCTACGTCTCGAACCAGGCCGGCATCTCCACCATCGCCAAGCTGATCCCGGACTGCCTGATCCTGTCGGACGCGTTCAACCACAACTCGATGATCGAAGGCGTGCGCCACGCGGGCTGCGAGAAGCGGATCTTCCGCCACAACGACCTCGCGCACCTGGAAGCGCTGCTGGTCGAGGCGGCCGGCCGCAACGTGCTGATCGCCTTCGAGAGCGTCTACTCGATGGACGGCGACGTGGCGCCGATCGGCGCGATCTGCGACCTCGCCGAGCGGTACGGCGCGATGACCTACCTCGACGAGGTCCACGCGGTCGGCCTCTACGGGCCGCGCGGCGGCGGCATGGCCGAGCGCGAGGGCGTGATGCACCGGGTCGACGTGATCGAGGGCACGCTGGCCAAGGGGTTCGGCTGCGTCGGCGGCTACATCACCGGCTCGGCCGCGCTCTGCGACGCGGTGCGGAGCTTCGCCCCCGGCTTCATCTTCACCACGGCGATCCCGCCGGCGATCGCCGCCGCCGCGCGCGCCTCGGTGCGCTACCTCAAGCGCTCGACGGCCGAGCGCGAGGCGCACCAGCGCCAGGCCGCCGCGACCAAGCGCGCGCTGGAGGAGGCCGGCCTGCCGGTGCTCGCCACCGAGACGCACATCGTGCCGGTGATGGTGGGCGACGCCGAGCTGTGCAAGGCGGCCGCCGACCACCTGCTCGAGCGCCACGCGATCTACATCCAGCCGATCAACTACCCGACGGTGCCGCGCGGCACCGAGCGCCTGCGCATCACCCCCTCGCCGTTCCACGACGCCGCCCGCATCGCCACCCTGACGGCGGCGCTGGTCGAGACCTGGGACACCCTCGACCTGCCGCGCGCCGGCACGGTGTTCGCGCAGGCGGCGGAGTAGGCGGGCGCCGCCGGAAGAGCCGGAGGCTCAGTTCGGCTTCGGCTTGTTCCCGCCCGGCACCCAGCCGTGCGCCTCGGCGGTCGCGGCGAGCTTCGCCTGCATCTCGCCGGCCAGGCTGCCGATCCAGTGCTGCATGCCCGTCAGCTGCGCCTGGGCCAACTGCGGCTGCGCCTTGGCCATGTTGCGGCCGGCCGGCGTGTCGTAGAACGCGGCGATGGCCTCCAGGTCCGCCTTCGACAGCACGGCCGCGAACGAGATCGCCTGCAGGTTGAGCAGCTCGTCGTAATGCTCGGAGAGGATCGGCATGATCACCTCCTGCACCATGACCTTGGCCCGATCGGGCTGCTTGAGCCCCATCTGCTGGACCATCGCCGTCATCGGCGCGGTCATCGCCTGGAGCGTGGTGTCGCGATCGCCCTGGGCGCGGGCGACCACCGCCTTTGCCGCCGCCAGGCGGGCCGGATCGAGGGTGACTTGAGGCGTGACCTGGGAAGGGACTTGGGAAGGGACTTGGGGAGCGACTTGGGGAACCGCCTTCTGCGGCGCCTGGGCGCGGGCGGGTCCCGCCAGCCCGAGGGCGAGGGCCATGAAGGTGAGGCTGGCGATGCGCATCACGCGTCCTCCGGAGACGAAAACCGCCGGCCGCGAATCGGGCCGCGCCGAAGCATAGGCGGTGCCGGCGGATCGGCCTAAAAGCTCGGCCGCGTTGCATCCGCGCGCCGGATGCGCTGTGACTGCGCCCGCACGAATCGAACGGGGAGCGTTGAGCGGATGTCGGGTGGTCACGGAGCGGGCGGGACGTCGAACAAGCGCGTCGCGCTGCTGATCTCGGTGCTGGCGCTGTTCCTCGCCTTCAGCGAGACGCTGGGCAAGGCGGCGCAGACCGACGCGATCGGCGCCAACGTCGAGGCGGCCAACCAGTGGGCGTTCTTCCAGGCGCGCACCATCCGCGCCACGGTGCTCAAGACCGCCGACGAGGCGGTGGCCCTGGTGCCGCCGGGGCCGAACCAGGACGCGATCGCGGCCAAGCGCGCCGAGTGGGCGAAGACGATGGCGCGCTGGGATTCCGAGCCCGCCACCGGCGAGGGGCGCAAGGAACTCGCCGAGAAGGCGAAGACCGCGCAGAACAACCGCGACCTCTCGCTGCTGCGCTACCACCATTACGAGCTGGCCTCGGCCGCCTTCCAGATCGGCATCGTGCTGGCCTCGGCCGAGGTGATCACCGGCATCGTCGCCCTGGTCTTCGCCGGCGGCCTGCTCGGCGCGGCCGGCGCGGTGCTGCTCGGCTTCGGCTACCTCGCGCCGCACGCCCTGCCGTTCCTCCACTGAGGGGACGGCCTCACCGGTCGCCGAACCAGTCGTCGAACCCCGGCTCGATGCACCGGTAGCCGACGAAGCAGCTCGGGTCGGTGCGCGTCGGCGCGTAGGCGGATCGCGTCACCTCCGTCGCCGCGCAGAAGCTGCGGTCGCGGACGAAGCGGTCGTAGGTCGGGCCGCCGGTGCCGAGCACGATGCCGCCGGCGCGGGCGACGGCGCCGCGGGCCTGCGCGCAGGTGAGCGTCGTGGTGTCGACGCGCTGCGCCTGGGCCGGGCCGGCGGCGGCCAGCAGGCCTGCGGCGAGCAGCAGGGGGACGGCGAGAAGCAGGAGAGCGGCGATCGGCGGGCGGGTTGCGATCGGGCGGCGCACGGGCGGTCTCCTTCGGTGTGCCGGAGGAACGCCGCGGGCCGCCGCGCGGTTCAGGCCGCCCGGCGCGCGGGGTCGGCGAGGCTCGGCTCCGGCGGCCGGCCGGACGGGGCGAGCAGGCGCCGGCGCAGCCGGGCGCAGGGGCGCTCCACCGCGACCTGCATCAGCGCGCAGAGGGCGAGCGTCGGCACCAGGCCGGCGGCGATCAGCACGAGCGGGCCCGAGCCCGGCCGCAGATGCAGCAGCAGCGCGATCACCGTCGGGTGCACCAGGTAGAAGCTGTAGGAGTACAGCCCGAGCCGGCGCATCGGCGCGGAGCCCAGGGCCCGCACGACCCATCCGCGCCCCTGAAGCGCCGCCGAGAACGGCACGAGCAGCGCCGCGCTCTGCAGGGTGTAGCGCAGGGTCTCGCGGAAGGCGGGGTCGCGCACCGCGAGGGTGGCGAGGATCACGGCGCCCGCCGCCGCCACGTGCCAGGGTTTCGGCCGCCAGGCGCGGTCGGCCGGGATCACCGGGTTGTTCCACAGGCCGAGGCAGCAGCCGAACAGGATCGCGTCGATGCGGGTGTGGGTCCAGGAGTAGTTCAGGCTGTAGTCGGCGAGCCGCCACACGTTGAGGCCGCGGATCGCCAGCACCGCGCCGCACAGCGCCAGGCACGCCACGGCCGCCCGCCGCGGCGACAGGCGCCCGAGCCACGCGAGGTAGGCCAGCGGGAACAGCAGGTAGAAGTGCTCCTCGATGGCGAGGCTCCACAGCGGCACCGGCAGCACCCGCTCGGTGCCGAGAAGGTCGGGATAGTTCGTCAGGAACGTCGCCTGCCCGAGCACCGCCGCCGCGTCGACCGGCATCCAGTCGAGCAGCCCGAGCCCGTGGAGCAGGCCGGACAACGCCAGCGCCAGGTACATCGGCGGCAGGATGCGCAAGCTTCGGCGCAGGTAGAACGCCGGCAGCGAGACCGTCCCGGTCCGCCCCCGCTCGATCCGCAGCAGCGTGGTGATCAGGTAGCCCGACAGGAAGAAGAACACCGTGACGCCGAAGCCGCCGGGCACGACGTGGCTCAGCCCGCAATGGGCGACGTAGACGATGGCGATCGCCAGCGCCCGAACCCCGTCGAGCTGCGGCAGGTAGGGCATCGCGGGCGGGACCGGGGCGGTGGGGCTCGGGATGGCAGGCTCCTCGCGGATCTTTCGACGATCGCCGGACAGGACAAGCAGGAAACCGGAAATTTTCCGTCCGCGCCATCCGCGCCGGCGCCGGAGGCGGGCGCCGCATCGTCCCTCCCCTTTCGTGGGGGAAGGGTGGGCCTCGGCTCACGCCAGGGTCGGGAAAGGAGGGACGAGGCGCGCGAATCTCCGCGAGGCTATCGCACCGTCCGCACGGGGATCGGGCCAATACATCGGCCGGTTCGTGCGCCGCCGCCGCATGCGACACTCGCGCGGTTGCCGTCCCAGTCGGGATGTATACGATTCTGCCATCGCGGCCCCAGTATTCGGCGCTCCGCGCCTGAGAGACGGATGCGCTCCCGCCTTCCACGCGTGGACAGCCTGTGCCCCGCTACTTCTTCGACATCCACGACGGCTTCCACCAGCGCGACGACGTGGGCACCTTGTGCGAGGACGTGCAGGCCGCCGCGCTCCAGGCCAAGCGCCTGCTGCCCGCCATCGCCGTCGACGAGAGCCCGGCCGAGGGCGAGCGCCAGACCATCACCGTGGTCGTGACGGACGAGGACGGATACGCCGTCTACTCGGCCGCCCTCGCCTTCGTCGGCACCTGGCTCCTGCGCTGACCGCGGCGCCTGCGCCGACCAAAGGCCTGCGCGCGCAGCTTGACCCTGTGAAAGGCCGCGAAGGGCGATGAACGGAAGTCGGCTTGGCGCTTGAAAGCCGACATTCGATTTCGTGCCCCGCTCGCTCGGCTCGCGCCGGCGGGCGCGGGGCAGGTCGCTCACGGCCCGAACCCTCTCGGATGCCCTGCGCCTCGGCCTCGACGAGGGGCATTCGCCCACTTTGAATTTAGAATATTTTCAGATTTGAACTGTTTTAAGTGTGTGATCTATAACACGTTTTTGGCTTGCTCGCGGATCCGTGAAGGACGATCACACGGGTACTGCGCTCGTCCGAGCGCGCGCCAGCGTGATCCATGTCCCACCGCTCCTCGCTCCTCCCCGTCCTTCTCACCACCACAATCCTCGCCGGTCCCGTGGTGGCACAAGATGGCACCGTTCAGCTCAACGAGATCTCGGTCGAGGCGGTGGGACCCGGCAACGCCGCGCCGGCATCGGCCGGCTCCGGCGGTCTCAACGTCAGCGCCGGCGACGGCGGCACGGCCGCCACCAGCGGCGGCGGTGGCGGCCCCTCCGGGATCACCGGCTACACCGCGCGCGTCGCCACGGCCGCCACCAAAACCAACACCCCGCTGATCGAGGCCCCGCAATCGGTCTCGGTGGTCACCCGAGAGCAGCTGAACGACCGCAACGTCCAGACGTTCACCGACGCGGTCAACTACGTCCCGGGCGCCATTTCCGCCCGGTCGGGCTTCGACCCGCGCTTCGATCAGATCTTCATCCGCGGCTTCGACGTGCTCACCAACCAGGGCATCTATCGTGACGGCCTGCGCGTGATCGGCAGCGGCTTCGCCTTTCCCAAAAGCGAGCCCTACGGCGCCGAGGCGCTGACCATCCTCCGCGGCCCGGCCTCCGGCCTCTACGGCCTCGGATCGCCCGGCGGCATCCTCGATATCACGAGCAAGCGCCCCGTCTTCGTGCCGTTCGGCGAGGTGCAGTTCCAAGCCGGCAGCTTCGGACGCTTCCAGGGCAATTTCGACGTCGGCGGCCCGGTCGAGGGTTCGGACGGCACCATGGCCTACCGCCTCACCGGCGTACGCCGCGAGGCCGGCACCTTCATCGGCCTCGGCACGAACGACGACCAGCTCAACATCGCGCCCGCCTTCACCTGGAAGCCGTCGGCCGACACGACGTTCACGTTCCTGAGCGAGTTCCAGGTCACCAACACGCCGGCGGCGACGTTCTTCTACAACGACCCGGGCTTCCGGGTATCCAACTTCTACCAGGGTGATCCGCGCTTCATCGGCCTCGACCAGACCCAGTATCGGGTCGGTTACGCCTTCGAGCATTTCTTCACGCCGGACCTGGTTTTCCGCCAGAACTTCCGGCATTACGGGCTGTTCCTCAGCGCGAAGTACGTCGATATCAACAACGTCAACGACGCGCGCACGATCGGCACCCGCGACACCGGCTATATCCGCGAGGGCCTGGTGCAGCAGACGCTGGACAACCAGCTGGAGGCGCGCTTCGCCACCGGCCCGGTCGCTCACACCGTGGTCGGCGGCGTCGACTACGCCCGGTACAGCCTGAGCGCGCGCTTCGGCTTCGGCCTCGCCCCGGACCTGAACCTCACCCCCCGGAACTACGGCCAGCAGTTCATCGCGACGCCGCCTCTTGGGTCCGCCTCGCGCCAGACCCAGGATCAGGTCGGCGTCTACCTGCAGGATCAGGCCAAGTTCGGCGACTTCATCCTGACCGTGAACGGGCGCCACGATTGGGTCTTCCAGGACAACTACGCCACGCCCGACAGCGCGGTCTCGCGCCAGGACAACAGCGCCTTCACCGGCCGGGTCGGCCTGGGCTACGTTCTGGCGCCAGGGCTGGTTCCGTACGCGAGCTATGCCACGACCTTCACCCCGCAGGTCGGCCAGGACCGAAACGGACAGGCGTTCAAGCCGACCACGGGCGACCAGATCGAGGCGGGGGTGAAGTACCTGATTCCCGGGACCAACATCCAGACGGCGTTTGCCGGCTTCGACATCAACCAGTCGAGCATCCTGATCCCCGACGCGAGCAACATCGCGTTCCAGACCGCTGGCGGTGCCGTACGCTCGAAGGGCTTCGAGGCCGAGGCGACCGCCAACCTCGCGCCGGGCACGAACCTGACCATCGCCTACACGCATGTCGACATCCGGTTCGTGAACTCGACCTCGTTTGCCGGCGAGTCCCTCAACGGGAACCGCGTCTCCGGCATCCCCAGCGACACCTACGCGTCGTTCCTGACTTATGCCTTCCCGCCCGCCTCGGCCTTGCGCGGGCTGCAGATCGGCGGCGGCATCCGCTACATCGGCTCAAGCTACGCGGATGATCAGAACACCGTGCGCAATACCGCCGTGACGCTCTACGACGCCCTCGTTGCCTACGACTTCGCCGCGCTCGACCCGAAGTACAAAGGCTTCCGCGCGCAGATCAACGGCTACAACATCTTCAACCGAAACTACACGACCTGTTCGTTCGGTTTCTGCAACTTCAATCAGCCGGCAACGGTCATCGGCAGCCTGATCTATCGGTGGTGAGAAGGCTCGCCTCCGGCGGTCGGGGATCGAGACGCCGCGCGCAGCGCCGACACGACGACCGAAGTCCGCATGGTGGCCTGCACTCGAAACGACGTGTGGGCGAGGCCGTGACGCGCCCGAGATCGGCCTGACCCCGAGCCACCACGCCCCCTTTGCCTCGCTCGACTCCCGAAGCGCGCAGCGTCTCGGCCTGAAACCGTCGCGGTCGCGTCGGCATCGGCCGTATGTCCGCAACCGTGGCGGCCTGATCCTTCCCGGTCGCCAGGACCTCGGGCGCCAGGACCTCGGTCGCTAGGACCTCGGTCGCCAGGACGAAGTGCTCGCTTGGGACGGCGACAGCCTCGATCTCGCTCCTGTCGAGCGACTTCTGCCCGTCATGGCCGATCGGCACGCTTCGATGCCGCGAACGATGGAACGTATGAGCGGTGGAGAGAGGGTCGCATCGGGCGCCGACCATACGGGCGGTCGGCAGATCTTCCGCGGATCTGAAACGCATCGAACGTGACCCTCGCGCAGCCAAGCCGATGGGGGCCGAACCCTCGGGCGGCCACAAGGGATCGGTAACCATCGGGCCGGCATGATCCGGCTCGGAACCGCCCGGTCGCGGGACCGAGATCGGGGTTGCGTGATGTTCTCTGCCGCCTTCCTGCGCGCGGGCCTGTCGCCGCTGGCGCTCGCCGCCGCGCTGAGCGCCGCGGCCGCGCAAGGCGCGCCGCCGCCCGCCGCGATGCCCGCCCCGGCGCAGCCCGCGCCCGCCCTGCCCGCCGTGCCGCCATCCGCACCGCAGGGCGTGCCGGCGTCGGCACCGCTCGCGGCCGCCGCCCCGGAGGCGGCGTCCCGCGAGGCGGGGAAGCGCAAGCCCGAGCCGGAGCTGGTCTACGCCACCGTCTCGGCCGACCCGCGCCCGACGCTGACGCAGAAGACCTTCACCGACACCCTGCGCGCGGCCGACCTGTACCAGGCCTTCGCCGATGCCGGCGGCTGGGCGCCGGTGCCCGAGAGCACGGTGTTCAAGCCGGGCGCGTCGAACCCGGCGATCCCGGCGCTGCGCCACCACCTCACGCTCACCGGCGACCTGCCCGCCGACGCGCCCCCGAGCGACCGGCTCGATCCGCCGCTGGTCGCGGCGGTGACGGCGTTCCAGGCCCGCCACGGCCTGCCGGAATCCGGGCTGATCGGCCGGCTGACGATCGCCGCGCTCAACGTGCCGGCCTCCGTCCGCCAGCGCCAGCTCGCGGCCTCGGCGGCGCGGCTGATGGGCTCGAAGTTCCCGTTCGGCGAGCGCTACGTCGTCGTCAACATCCCGGCGGCCACCGTCGAGGCGGTGGAGAACGGCCAGGTCGCGCGCCGCTACGTCGCCGTGGTCGGCAAGCCCGACAAGGCGACCCCCAGCGTCGAGACCCGGATCACCGACATCAACTTCAACCCGACCTGGACGGTGCCGGTCTCGGTGGTGAAGAACGAGATCATCCCGCGGATGCGCAAGGAGCCGGGCTATCTCGCCAAGAACCACATCCGCATCCTCGGCCCCGGCGGCGTCGAGGTCGACCCGACGGCGGTGAACTGGAACACCGAGAAGGCGGTCGCCTACACGCTGCGCCAGGATTCCGGCTTCGACAACTCGCTCGGCCAGGTGCGGATCGACATGCCGAACCGCTTCGCGGTCTACATGCACGACACGCCCTCGAAATCGCTGTTTTCGCGCAACGTCCGCTTCCACAGCCACGGCTGCGTCCGCGTCGGCGGGGTCAAGGAGCTGGTCGGCTGGCTGCTCCAGGGCGTCGAGGGGCCGAACGGGCCGGGCTCGGCCTGGGGCCCGATCGAGATCGAGACCGGCATCGCCGACGGCGAGCGCCGCGACCTCAAGCTGGTCAAGCCCGTCCCCGTCACCTTCGTCTACCTCACCGGCTACGCCACGCCGGACGGCCGCGTCCATTTCCGCGACGACATCTACGGGTTGGATACGCCGGGCGGGCCGGTGCCCTCGGCGGCGACCGAGCCGGCCGCCACCGGCGCGATCGCGCCGCGCGCCACGATCCGCCCGGCCAAGCCCGACCAGCGCCCGCCGGTGGCCGCCGACCTCAAGCCGGCGGTCGCGCCCCGGGCTGCCGTGCCCGCGCCCGCGCGGCCGGCGCCGCGGCCGCAGGCGACGCAGTTCGGCGACGGGCCGGCCCCGCGGCCGCCGGGCGCGATCCCGAACTGAGCGGACCCGTGCCGCCGCCTGGAATGGTTCCAGCCTGTGCACCGGCGGCACCCCTGCCCCGCGCCGCGGGCCGGCCCTGGAACAATCGCCGCCACCGCTCATTCTGCCGGGTGAGGGATGCCGGGGCCGTCGCGGCGGCCGCCCGGCGTCCGCCCCCGACAGACCCAAACGGAGCGACCACCATGGCGAAGGCCAAGCCCATCACCCGCATCGAGAGCGATCGCCTCAACACCCCGACCGACCTCGACCCGGCCGACACCAAGAAGATCGCCGAGGGCCTCGCGGTCCTGACCTCGGACCTGTTCGCCCTCTACATCAAGACCAAGAACTTCCACTGGCACATGAGCGGCCCGAACTTCCGCGACTACCACCTGCTGCTCGACGAGCAGGGCGAGCAGATCTTCGCGATCATCGACGACGTGGCCGAGCGCGCCCGCAAGATCGGCGGCACCGCGCTGAAGTCGCTGGGCCAGGCGAAGTCGCTGACCCGCGTCGCCGACAACGACGCGGAGTACGTCTCGCCGCTCGACATGCTGCGCGAGCTGCGCGACGACAACAAGACGCTCACCGCCAACATGCGCGAGCTGCACGAGGTCACCGACGAGGCCAACGACGTCTCGACCACCTCGCTGCTCGAGGAGTGGATCGACCAGTCCGAGGAACGCACCTGGTTCCTCTACGAGTCGACCCGCAACGCCACCGAGGGCGGCCACTGATCTCTTACGCGTGACGCGAGATGCGGCCCCGCTTCCGATGAGGAGGCGGGGCTTTTTTCATGGCGCCCGCGGCGTCCCGAGCATGCGCAGCGCATGGGCGGGATCTGCGGCCACCAGGGTCAGCAGCGTGCGCGCCGCGGGATCGGGCGGCGTGCGGCCCTGTTCCCAGTTCCGCACCGTCCTGATCGGAAACCGGAGCAGGGCGGCGAAAGCGGCCTGCGTCAGGCCCAGGGTCCGCCGCAGGTCGTGGGGAGGCGGAACCAGCCGGTAGCCCTCGGCCTCCGTATCGGGGTCGTCGCCGTCGGCGACGGCCTGCGCGCGGATCTCCGCTTCCGTCGTCGCCAGGATGCGCGCGCGGTCGATATCCGGCGGCGACGCGAGGAGGTCCGTCAGCGATGTCCGAGCCGATGTGCGAGTCAGGGCCGTCTCCCCTCACCCCCGCAACCCCAGCCGCACCTTCACCACCCCGACGTCGTCCGGGTCGCGGCTCTGCGCGAAGCCGAGGCGGCGGCACACGGCGAGCATCGCGCGGTTCTCGGCGAGCACCGTGCCCTCGACGGTGCCGATGCCTTCCGAGCGCGCCCAGTCGAGCATGAGCCGCATCAGGGCGAGCGCGAGGCCGGTGCCGCGGGCCTCGGAGCGGACGAGGATCGCGTACTCGCCGCTGGTGCCGTCGGCGTTGGCGTGCAGGCGCACCGCCCCGAGCATGCGCTTCGCCCCCTCGCCGGCGCCCGCCTCGGTCTCGTCGAGGGCGACGAAGGCGATGGCGCGGGCGTAGTCGAGCTGGGTCAGGCGGGCGAGGAAGGCGTGGCTGAAGTCGCGCACCGGGGCGAAGAAGCGCAGCCGCACGTCCTCCGGGTCGATCGTGGCGAAGAAGGCCCGGAACAGCGGCTCGTCCTCGGGCCGCACCGGGCGCACGGCGATCGCCCGGCCCTTCAGCGTCAGCGCCCGCACCCATTCGGCGGGATAGGGCCGGATCGCGAAGCGCGGATGGCCGCCGGCCCGGCGCGGGCTGGCGCGCAGGCGCACCCGGGCGTCGAGGGCGACGACGCCGTCGGCGTCGGCGAGCAGCGGGTTGATGTCGAGCTCGCGCACGTCCGGCAGGTCGGCGGCGAGCTGGGCGAGCTTCACCAGCGTCAGCGCGATCGCGCCGCGGTCGACCGCCGGCACGTCGCGATAGGCGGCGAGCCGCCGGGCGACGCGGGTGCGGCCGATGAGGTCGTCGGCGAGCGCGAGGTCGAGGGGCGGCAGGCCGAGGGCCCGGTCGTCGATCACCTCCACCGCCGTGCCGCCGCGGCCGAACACCACCACGGGCCCGAAGACCGGATCCTCGGCGAGTCCCGCGATCAGCTCGCGGCGCTGGCCCTTGCGCACCATCGGCTGCACGGCGAACCCCGTGACCCGGGCATCGGGCCGCTCGCGCCGGGCGCGCACCAAAATCTTCCGCGCGGCGTCGCGGACGTCCTGCTCGCTGGTGAGGTCGAGGTGGACGCCGCCGATGTCGGACTTGTGCACCACGTCGGGCGAGACGACCTTCAGCGCCACCGTGCCGCCGGCGGCGATGATCGTCCAGGCGGCCGCCGCCGCCGCGTCGATGTCGGGGGCGAGCGTCAGCGGCACGGTCTCGATGCCGTAGGCCGCAAGCAGGCCGGCGACCGCGACCGGATCGAGCCACGCCGCCCCCTGCCGCAGGGCGGCGGCGACGATCGCCTCGGCGGCCGCGGTGTCGGGCGAGAAGTCGCGCGGCAGCGAATCCGGCGTGCGCATCAGGTCGTCCTGCGCCTCGCGGTAGCGCACCAGGTGCAGGAAGCCCTCGATCGCCTCGGAATCGGTGGCGAAGTGGGGGATGCCGGCGCCGGCCAGGATCGCCGCGGCCGCCTCGCCGTGGGACACCGCGAAGACCGGCTTCTTGCGCGCCTGCCCGCGCCGCGCCCGCGTCACCGTGTCGGCGACGGCCTGCGCCACCGCGGCCGCGTCCGAGCGGGCGGTGGGGACGTGGACGGTCAGCACCGCGTCGCCGGCATGGTCGGCCAGCATCGGCGCGAGGGCGGCGGCGTAGGCCGGCCCGTCGGCGGTGATGCCGAGATCGACCACCGGCCCGTCCGCCGGGACGCCGCCGCGGTCGGCGAGCCGGTCGGCGGCGAGCAGGCCGATGCCGCGGCCGTTGGTGAGGATCGCGAGGCGCTTGCCCGCGAACGGGCGCTGGTGCGACAGGGTCTCGGCGGCCGAGAACATCGCGTCGAGATCCTCGACCGCCAGCAGGCCCGCCCGGCGGAACGCGGCGGCGTAGACTGCGTCGGGCCGGGCCAGGGCGCCGGTATGGGTCTCGGGGTTCCGCCCGTCGCGGGCATGGCGGCCGGCGCGCAGGATCACCACCGGCTTGGTGCGCGCGGCGGCGCGGGCGGCGGACATGAAGCGGCGGGCGTCCGACACCCCGTCGAGGCACAGCAGGATCGCCCGGGTGCGCAGGCAGTTGGCGAAGTGGTCGAGGCAGTCGGCGATGTCGACGTCGCAGGCGCTGCCGAGCGCCATCACCGCCGAGAACCCGGCCCCGTGCCGGGCGCCCCACTCGACGATCGCCCCGGCGACCGTGCCCGATTGCGAGACCAGGGCGAGGTCGCCCGCCCGCGGCGCGCGGGCGAGCAGGCTGGCGTCGAGCCGGTGGCCCGGCACCGCGAGGCCGGCGCTGTCGGGCCCGAGCAGGCGCAGGCCGTGCTCCCGCGCGATCCGCGCCGCGCGCGGGCCGGGATCGTCCGGCTCGGTGCCGAGGCCGGCGGTGAGCAGGATCGCGGCGCGCACGCCCGCCCGCCCGGCCTCCGCGACGATCCCGGGGATGCTCTCGGGCGGGCTCGCCACCACGGCGAGGTCGGGCACCGCCGGCAGGTCGGCGATCCGCGCCACGCAGGGCACGCCGTCGGCCTCGGCATCCTGCGGGTGGACCGGGTGGACCGGCCCGGGAAAGCCGCCCGCGCGGATCTTGTCGAACACCGCGCGCCCGAGCGAGCCGGCGCGGGCGCCGGCGCCGACCACGGCGACCGAGCGCGGGGTGAGCAGGGCCTCGAAGCGGTAGGTGCTCACGCGGGGCCTCCGAGCGGGGGGCCGGCCGCCCGGCGGAAGGCGGTCACGGCCGGTCCATCGGCATCATGCGATCCTTCTCGTCTGCCCGCCCGGTCGCGAATCGACGGGGGCGGGCCGATCGTCCGGTGCGCCCGCCTCTTCAACAGAGCAACCCGCGCCAGGGCAAGTCCTCATGTCGGCGCGCGCGGCGGCACGACCGGTCGCGCGGGTGCGGCCGCGCGGACCGGCGGCTCGGGAGCACCGGCAGGCCCTGGCCGCTCCGCCGCCGCCCGCGCAGGATCGCTCGCGATCTCGTTGCGGACACAACGAAGTTTTCAAGCCCGAGGCCGGAATCGAAAGAGGGTATTGGCGCGCCGGGACGGAAAAGCAGGCGACTAATACCGAATCCGCGAAGGCTCCGGCCGTCTCGACGACCGGCTCCGCCATTGGACACCAGCGCCGCAGGGGGTCGGACTGGACTCCGGGTGCGGCGCTACACTCGTTTTTTTGTGTTGGAAGCCTTTCCATCAAGTTTAATCGAACGGAAACAGACCTTGCGCATTGCGTTGAGATGTTAGACATCATAGCCGCCTTGCCTGAACAAGCTGGCGTCAGCTGAAAATTTCCCAACCCTTGGGCTGCGTTGACGTCGGACGTGTCGAGGGAAGTCGGACCGGGGAACGATCGATGATGAACGACAACGGCATGGAACCGGATTACATCGCTCTGGCGGCAGAGATCGTGTCGGCCTTCGTGAGCAAGAATTCCGTTCCGGTCCCGGAATTGAACGGGCTCATCGTCTCGGTGCACACGACGCTGGCCCAGCTGGGGAACGGCGCCGCCGCCGAGAAGGTCGAGCCGCCGACGCCCGCGGTCTCGATCAAGCGCTCGGTCACGCCGGACTTCATCATCTGCCTGGAGGACGGGAAGAAGTTCAAGTCGCTGAAGCGCCACCTGCGCACGCGCTACGACATGACCCCCGACGCGTATCGCACCAAGTGGAACTTGGCGGCCGACTACCCGATGGTCGCGCCGAACTACGCCGCCGCCCGCTCCGAGCTCGCCAAGACGATGGGCCTCGGCCAGCAGCGTCGCAAGACCCGCGGCAAGGCCGCGCCCGAGGCGGCCGTCGCTCCGGCCCCGCGCCGCAGCCGAGGCCGCAGCGCCGCCGAGGGCTGATCGCCGGGTCCTTCCGATCGCCCGGTCGGGCCCGGCAGAACCCGCGTCCCGTCCCCCATGGGAGACGGGCGGGTTGCGGGGCACGACCCGTCCGGGTGGGTCATGCCCCTCGCCCCGGCCCTCTCCTCCGGGAGGGGGAGCCGGACAGCGCGACGCGATCCACTCGCGGGCGCCCGCCCTCGGGAAATCCACAGCTTTCCGCGGCGCTCGCCGGGCCGATTCAGGGATCGGGCATCGCCGGGTGCGATGGCTGTCGGCGAGGAGCCGGCCGGTGGGGCCGGCCGCGTGAGGCGTCGTTCATGCCCGGCCAGCCCAGCCTCGTCGCCCGCCTGTTCTGGATCGCGGTGGTCGGCGGCGGCCTGTCGCTCCGGTACGGGCGCGGCGGCCTCCTGCTCTCGGGCGCGGCGCTCGGCCTCGTCCTGCTGCGCCATCTCGGGCGGCCCCGGCGCTTCCGCGCCCGGGTGCGCAAGCTCGCCCGCCGCCACGCCCGGACGCTCGCCCTGCGCCGCCGGCAGGAAAGCTTCGTCGACGCCTACGGCAACCGCATCGTCGACGGCTGGCTGCGCGAGCGCGACTACTTCGTCGCGCGCACCGTGGTGCCGGACCTGACCGCGCGCGGCTTCGCGGACCTGTGCGCGGCGCGGGCGGACACGATCCTGTCCATCGTCGAGGCGGTGGCCGAGGCGGTGGACCTGCCCGAGGACGACGCGGCGCCCGAGGAGGGCGTGCCCTACGAGCGGTTCTGCGCCGCGCGGCTCGAGCGCGCCGGCTGGCGCACGCACCCGACCCCGGCGAGCGGCGACCAGGGCGCCGACATCGTCGCCGAGCAGGGCCGCACCCGCCTCGTCGTGCAGTGCAAGCGCTACGGCCGCCCGGTCGGCAACGCCGCGGTGCAGGAGGCGGCCGCCGCCGCCCGCTACTGGTCCGGCGACATGGCCGCCGTGGTTACGAATGCCGGCTTCACCCCCGCCGCCCGCAAGCTCGCCGCCGCCACCGACGTGCTGCTGCTGCACCACGACGATCTCGACGACCTGCGCCCGATGCGGACCGTCCTGGCCGCGCGGGGCTGACGGCTCTTCTCCTCTTCCCTCCCCCGACGGATCTCGGGCTTGCCCGAGGTCCGCACCCCGTGTGCCCAAGTCGGGCAGGCCCGACTTGGGTGCGGGGGAGGGAAAGACGCGGCGCGTGCGCCCCTAGAACAGCCCGTCGATCTGGCCGTTCGCGTCGAGGCGGATCGTGTCGGCGGCCGGCACCCGCGGCAGGCCCGGCATGGTCATGATCTCTCCGCAGATCACCACGACGAAGCCGGCCCCGGCCGAGAGGCGCACGTCGCGCACCGCGACCACGTGGCCCTCGGGGGCGCCGATCAGGGTCGGGTCGGTCGAGAACGAGTATTGGGTCTTGGCCATGCAGACCGGCAGGTGGCCGTAGCCGTCCTTCTCGAAGGTGGCGAGCTTGCCCGCCGCCTTGGACTCGATCTGGATGTCGGCGGCGCCGTAGAGCTTGGTCGCGATCGCCTTGACCTTGTCCGACAGCTTGGCCTCGGCCTCGTAGGTGTAGGCGATCGGCTTCGGCGCGCCCTGGGAGAGCGCCACCACCGCATGGGCCAGGGCCTCGGCGCCGGCGCCGCCCTCCGCCCAGTGCTTGCAGGTGATCGCCTCGACGTCGAGGCGTTCGCGACAGAGGTCGCGCAGCTTGGCGTGCTCGGCATCGGTGTCGGCGTGGAAGTGGTTGACCGCCACCACCACCGGCAGGCCGAAGCCGCGCACGTTGGCGACGTGGCGCGCCAGGTTGGCGAACCCCTTCTCGAGGGCGTCGACGTTCTCGGCCCCGAGGTCCTTCTTGTTGACCCCGCCGTGCATCTTCAGCGCCCGCACCGTGGCGACGATGACCACCGCGGACGGCGACAGGCCGGCCTGCCGGCACTTGATGTCCAGGAACTTCTCCGCGCCGAGGTCGGCGCCGAAGCCGGCTTCCGTCACGGTGTAGTCGGCGAGCCTGAGGCCGGCGCGGGTGGCGATCACCGAGTTGCAGCCGTGGGCGATGTTGGCGAAGGGGCCGCCGTGGATCAGCGCCGGGTTGCCCTCCAGCGTCTGCACCAGGTTCGGCTGCAGCGCGTCCTTCAGCAGCACCGTCATCGCGCCGGTGGCCTTGATGTCCTTCAGGGTCACGAGCTTGCGGTCGCGGGTCTCGGCGACGACGATGCGGCCGAGGCGCTCCTCGAGGTCGGCGAGGTCCTTGGCGAGGCAGAACACCGCCATGACCTCGGAGGCCACGGTGATGTCGAAGCCGTCTTCCCGCGGAAACCCGTTGGCGACGCCGCCGAGCGACTGGGTGATCGCGCGCAGCGCCCGGTCGTTCATGTCGACGACCCGGCGCCAGTGGATGCGGCGCACGTCGATGTTGAGCTCGTTGGCCCAGTAGACGTGGTTGTCGATCAGCGCCGCGGCGAGCGCGTGCGCCGAGGTGATGGCGTGGAAGTCGCCGGTGAAGTGCAGGTTGATCTGCTCCATCGGCACGACCTGGGCCTTGCCGCCGCCGGCCGCGCCGCCCTTCATGCCGAAGCAGGGCCCGAGCGAGGGCTCGCGCAGGCAGATCATGGTCTTCCGGCCGATGCGGTTCAGCGCGTCGCCGAGGCCGACCGTCGTCGTGGTCTTGCCCTCGCCCGCCGGCGTCGGCGAGATCGCGGTGACGAGGATCAGCTTGCCCTCGGGCTTGCCCTCGAGCCCGCCGATGAAGCCGTGATCGAGCTTGGCGATGTGCTTGCCGTAATTGTGCAGGGCGTCGTCGGGGATGCCGAGCTTCTCGGCGACCTGCGCGATCGGCTGCAACGTCGCCGCGCGGGCGATCTCGATGTCGGAGGGCATGGTTTCCTCAACCTTTGGCACGAGGGCGTCGTGTGGCGTCCGGTTTTGTCCGCGGCGTCCGTTCAAGCCGGCGTTGTGCCGTGCGACGGGCGCAAGACCAAGCGCAACGCCCGGCCGATTCCGACATTTTGCGTCAGCTCCGGTCGAAAAGCGCGTCGAAATTATTCGCTGCGCCGACAAATTCGATTTGGCGCGCCTTCAGCCGGTCATCGCGGTGGCGGTGTAGCCGGCCTTGGTCAGCGCCTCGGCCAGCACGAGGCTCTGGGCCGAGGTCCGGATCGCGACGCGCTCGTGCGCCCGGTCGACCGCGACCTCCGCCGCCGGATCGATCCGCTGGACGATGCGGCGCACCGACGCCTCGCACCCGCCGCAGGTCATGCCCTCGACCCGCATCAGAAGTTCGCCCTGCGCGTCCATGCCGTCGCTCCGTCGATCGATCGCCTGCCACCGATCTCGGGCGCCGGGCCGGGCGCGGCAAGGGCGGAGCAGGGCGAGGATTGGGCGCGCGAAGCCGCAAGCGGGCGAAAAAACTTCCGGATGTCACACTCGCGGAAAACCGCCGCGCCGGCTCACCTGCGCGCTTGCGGCTCCGCGGGCCCTCGGCGACAAAAGGGCTCCGCGGCCCCGATCAGGCAGGCCCGGGCTCCCCCCCGAATCCAGGCAAGAAGGCACCCGTGGCGAACCGACCCACAGCCCGGAGGATCGGCCGGCATGCGGGCCTGTGGTCGATGGGTCTGCTCGGCCTCGTTGCGCTCGCGCCGCTCGCCGCCCTGATGCCCACGGTCGGCGCGCTCGCGCTCGGGGGGCTCGCCGCGTTCGGCGCGCTCGCGGCCCATGCCCGTGCGAGCGGGCTGAAGGCACGCTGCGACAAGCTCTCGGCCGAGCTCGACACCCTGTCGAAGCGCCTGCTCAAGGCCGAGGCGGCCGGCCGGGCCGATCCGGCGCAGGCCGGGCTGCCCCGCGACGTCGAGGAGCTGACCGTCGAGATCGGCCTGCTCAGCGGCATCGTGCGCGACCTCGCGGCCGTGGTCGGCACGCAGGACGGCGAGGTCGCGCGGCTGAAGCAGCAGGCCGCCGACCTGGCCGCCTCGAAGCCGGCGCCCGCCCCGGAACCGCCGCCGGCCCCAACCTTCGCATCGGCCCCCGCCTACGCGCCGGCCCCCGCCTACGCGCCGCCGCCCGCCTCGGTTCAGCCGCCGGCCTACGTGCCGCCCGCGGCGCCGGAGCCCGAGCGGGCGCCGATGCCGGTGCCGCGCCTCTTCCCGCCGCGCGCCCTGCCCCGGGCGGACGCGGCCGCCCGGGGCTCGACCGAGGACGAGGCGGTGATCGCGGCCTTCGACGGCGACGGCCTCGAGGTCCACCTCCAGCCGCTGGTGACGCTGCCGCAGCGCAAGGTCGCGTCCTACGAGGCCCTGGCCCGCCTGAGGCTCGCCGGCGCGGTGCTGACGCCGGAGGCGTTCCTGCCGGTGCTGGAGCGGCACGGCCGCTCGACCGAGCTCGACCGGCGCATGCTGCAGCGGGTCGCCACCATCGCCCGCCACCTCGTCGGCCGCGGCAGCGAGGCGGCGGTGGCCTACGGCCTGTCGCCGCTCTCGCTCTACGAGCCCGGGTTCCTGCGCGGGATCGCGCGGCTGGTCGCGGCCGAGCCGGCCCTGGCCGGCCGACTCGTCGTCGCCCTGCCGCAGGCGAGCTGGCGCAACCTCGACGCCGAGCAGGCCGGCGCCGTCGCCGCGCTCAAGGGCCGGGTCGGCTTCACCCTCGACCGGCCGGCGGACCTGCGCTTCGACGCCGCGGCGCTGGCGGGCTACGGCGTCGGCCAGGTCAAGGTCCCCGCCGGCCTGCTGCTGCGTCCCGGCCCGGCCCGGCGCAGCCTGTCGGACATCGCGATCGAGGACCTCGTCACCGCGCTCGCGCGGGCCGGCATCCGCCTGGTCGCGACCGACGTCGCGGCCGAATCCGACGTGCCCGACCTGATCGACCTCGACGTGCCGTTCGCGCAGGGGCCGGTCTTCGCCCCGCCGCGCCCGGTGCGGGCCGACGTGCTCGCCGCGCAGGCCCCGCCGGTCCCCTCCGCCCCCCCGACCCCGGACGACCCGCCCGAGCCGACGCCGGAGCGCCGCCCGTTCCGGGCCTTCCTGCGCCGGGCGAGCTAGAGGGGTCGTACCCGATCCGGAGGGTCCCTTCGGGATGGCAGATCGGGGGGAAGCCGTGCCAGGGGCGAGGATGCCGGGCGAGCAGGGCCTCGAACAGCGCCGGGCGGCAGCGGAAATTGGTCGCCCGGAGCCGTGAGACGGCGTCGAGCACATCGAGGAGGCCGCGCCGCACGGCGAGGTCGACGATGCCGAGCGTGCCCGTGACGGCGACCCCCCTGGCCCGGGCGGCGGCGACGCCGGCACGGCCATCCATGAGGATCAGGTCCGCCCCGAGCGCCGTCGCCAGCCGGATGGCTTCCCATTCCCCGGCATCCAGTGGCCCGAGCGACGGGTCCGACCCGACCGGATCGGGCTCGACCGCGGGCCAGGCCGGCGGCGCCGACATCCAGCGTCGCACGGCCGCGGGAGCTTCGGGATGGCGCAACTCCCGGCATACCGTGTCGGGGATCGCGACCCCGGCCAGCAGCGTCGGCAGCACCGCGATAAGGTCGATCAGCACGAGATAATGGATCGGCCCGGCATCGGCGACGGCACGCAACGGATCACAGGCCGAGGCGGTCGAGATCGCGGCGGTCGTCGTCCAGGTCGGTGAGGTCGTAGTCGACGAAGACGTTGCGGGCCTTGAGGAAGGCGTCGAGCGCCGCACGGGTGCCGAACCCGAGCAGCGTGCGCAACTCGGGGGGCGTCAGCCGCCCGGCACGAAACTCCTCGACCGCGAAGGCCTCCAGCGCGCGGCGCGCGAGGTCGCCGCCATCCGCGGCGAGGCGGCGGGCGAGGTCGTCGGGAATCGGGACCGTCACGTTCCCGCCGCGAGGCTACGCCGGGTCGCCCGATCCCGCAAAGCCCCGCGCGATTGCCAACCCCGGCCGGCGCGCCTAACCCGGCCGGCGCCTTCCCCGACAGATCCGCCCGAGACCGCCGATGCCCGATCCGATCCCGACGCTGCCCGGCCTGTCCGGCATCGCGGATGCCTACGACCTGATCCTGTGCGACGTCTGGGGCGTGCTGCACGACGGCACCCGCGCCCACACCGCCGCCGGCGCGGCGCTGATCGCCTTCCGCGAGCGGCCCGGCCCGCGCCCGCGCCGGGTGGTGCTGGTCTCGAACGCGCCCCGCCCCTGGGCCGGCGTGCAGCGCATCCTCGACGGCTACGGCGTGCCGCGCGCCGCCTACGACGCGATCCTGACCTCGGGCGACCTCACCCGCGGGCTGATCGCCCGGCGGCCGGGCGCGCGGATCCACCATCTCGGCCCGGAGCGCGACGGCCCGATCTTCGAGGGGCTCGACCTCACGCTGGTGCCGGCCGACGCCTGCGATCTCGTAGTCAACACCGGCCTGTTCGACGACGCCACCGAGACGGCCGAGGATTACCGGGCGACGCTGGCCGCGCTGAGGGCCCGCGACGTGCCGATGATCTGCGCCAACCCCGACCTCGTGGTCGAGCGCAACGGCCTGCTCATCCCCTGCGCCGGCCTGCTGGCCGAGGCCTATGCCGCGATCGGCGGCGCGGTGACCTATGCCGGCAAGCCGCACCGGCCGGTCTACGAGGCCGCGCTCGCGCTCGCCGCCGGCCTCGACGCGGGCGCCGCGCCCGATCCCGCCCGCGTCCTGGCGGTGGGCGACGCGATCCGCACCGACATCGCCGGCGCGCGCGGGTTCGGCATCGCCAGCCTGCTCGTCGCCCGCGGCATCCACGCCGAGGAGCTCGGCGTCTCGGCCGCCCACCACACCCTCGGCGACGTCGCCGCCTGGCTCGCGCGCCAGCCGGTGCAGCCCGACGCGGTGATCGAGCGGCTCGCCTGGTAGCCCGCCGGCCGCAACACGGCCCGCGCACGGCGGTGCGCGGTTTTGGGGCGGTCGATCGCCCCGGCGGCACAGCCGATCCCCACTTCGAGTTGCCCGACGATGCGCCGCCCCGCTTCCACGCCGCCCCGATCGGTCAGGCCCCTCGGATGAGCGGTCTCGCCCAGCGCGATCCGGCGGCCTGGCGCTCCCAGGACCGCATCGTCGCGCGCATCGGCTCGCTGCGGCAGCTCCAGCTGTTCAACGATCGCGGCGGCATCGCCGTCAACTTCGACATCCTGCGCTCGGCGGCGCCCGACATCCGCATCGCCGGCAGCCAGAGCGAGACCTTCAGCCTGTGGGAGACCGCCTCGGCGAGCGGATTCGTCACCAAGCCGAAATTCGACGCCGACCTCGTCACCATCCGCTTCGTCACGAGCGGCAGCATCGCCTACCGCTACCGGGCCGGCGAGGCCATCGGCCTGCCCTCCCACGCCACGCTGGTCGGCTTCGAGGACCTGCGCGAGGTCCAGGCCTCGAGCAGGTTCGGCGCCATCGGCGGGACGATCCCGGTCGCGGCCCTGACGGCCGCCGACGCGGCGCTGACGGGCGGCGGCGACCGCGGCTTCGCGCCGCTCGCGCCGATCGCCGCGATGACGACCCCCGGCGTGCAGATGCTGTTCTGCACCCTGCGGCAGATCCATGCGCACAGCCACGGACCGAGCCGGCGCGGGAACCTGATCATCCCGTTGATCCAGGAGATCCTGAGCTACCAGCTGCTCTCGGTCTGGCCGAAGCGGGACATGCCGGCGCCGCAGGAGAGCCAGGACGTGCCGCTCCGGCGCATCCGCGCCGCCCTCGACTACATCGAGGCGCACCTGTCCGACCCGCTGACGCTGGCCGACATCGCGGCCGCGGCCGGGATCAGCGTCCGCTCGCTGCAGGACAGGTTCCGGCAGGCGATCGGGCAGACGCCGGTGCAGTTCATCATCGATCGCCGCCTGCGGAAGGTCCACCACGACCTGACCGCGCGCGGCGGCGCGACGCTCTCGATCGCCGAGGTCGCGGCGCGGTGGGGGTTCGTCCACATGAGCGATTTCGGGCAGCGCTACCGGCGGCTGTACGGCTGCGCGCCGTCCGAGACGCGGCGCGACGCCGGCCGGCCGCGCTGAATGCGCCCCGGGCGGTGAGGGGCCCGCGGCGCTTCGGCCGCGGGCCCGGATGCGGAGGCCTGCCGGCCGAGCGCCGGGGCCCTATCCGGGCTGGCTATCAATATAGCGCAAGACAGTATAAATATCGCGCGAATTTGACACTTATAGTTTAAAATCGGATACCAACGTATGTGAGTGCAACTTCGATCCCATTTTGGATTCGATATCCGGTCTCTCATCGATCGGCGGTCTCGAGGGCAGGTCCAAATCCTGCATCGTCGCCGGATCGGAGCTGCCGAATATATAGCGAACGGTCTTTGTAAGGTATTTATTCAAAATATACTGTAACTCATAGATCGATTATCCTACGCACCTCGAGCGCGTCGCACGGGAACCCGCATGCTGGATCTTGCGAACAACGATGCCTGCACCCGCAAGACGATCCCGGCTCGTCCGCCGGCGGATCGCGATGCGGCCGTGACGACGCCCGGTCCGACCGCAGGCGCCGCCATGGCCCCCCGCGGCCGGCGCACGATGCAACCCGCGCACCGGCCGGGTCGCCCGGGCGCGGGCCGGCGCCCGACCCGGCCTGCCGCATGCCGGCCTTCCGCGCCGTCCCACGCACGCCGGGCCGCGTGATGCCGATGCCCGATCGAGATCGACGCATGACAGAACTCCTGCCGTCGGAGCGCACCGCTCAGACGCTGAAGCGCATCGCCACGGCCCTGGGCTGCACCGTCGAGGAGCTGGTGAGCACCCGGGAGGGCGGCTGCCCGGCCCAGGAAACCCGGGAGCTGCTGACGCTGTGGGACGCGATCCGCAGCGACGCGGACCGCCGGATCGTGCTCGACACCGCCCGCGAGGTCGTGCGGGCGCAGGAGGCCTCCGCCGCGCCCTGAGGCCGGCGGCGGCTCCCGCGGCCAAGCCGCCACCTTATGATCGAGCGGCCGACTCGGGGCCAAGCGGCCAGGTTACGGCCAAGCTGCCATCTTGCGGCCCAGCCCGCCCCGGATGCTGTCGCCGACGGTCGCCGTCCGGACGAGGGCGGGACCACGAGGGGGCATCCCGATGACCGAATCCGTGCCGGCCCGCGCCGTGAAGGCCCACGACGAGCAGCGCCTGGAGCGCTCCGTCGCCGCGACGCTGCGGGTGATCGCCGCCGCCCATGCCGAGCGCGAGGCGCCTCCCGTCCACGCCGCCCGCCGGCGCCTCGGCGAGGTCTACGGCGCGACCCGCCTCGCCCGCCGGCTGGAGCGGGCGCAGCGCGCCTGACGGGAGGTTGCCGGGTCGGCGCCGCGGCGCTAACCCGATCCGCGATGCGGTATTATCTCGGCCTCGCCACCACCTTCCACGACCCGGCGCTCGCGCTGATCGGGCCCGACGGCACGGTCCTGTTCGCCGAGGGCGCCGAGCGCTTCCTGCAATACAAGCGCGCCCCGAACTGCGAGCCGGACCCGGCCACCCGCATGGTCGGGCTGCTCGCCGAGCTCGTGCCGGAAGGCTCCGAGCTCGTCGTCGCCTCGACCTGGGGCCAGCAATTCACCGAGTTCCTCGAGGGGCAGGGGCGCGCCGGCGCCTTCACCCTCGAGGCCCTGGGCCGGCACGCGCCGGTACTCAACCGCTCGTTCGTGCCCGAGCGCGCCGAGCGCATCTTCGTGGCCGAGATGGCGATCGCCCAGGCGCGCGCCGGCTACGGCACGCTGCTGGCCCTCGACCAGGAGACGCGGGGCCGCGGCGGCGCGGCGCGCGCGCGGATCGTGCGGCAGGACCGCTTCCCCCACCACCTCACCCACGCCGCCTACGCCCTGTGGGGCAGCCCGTTCTCGGACGCGACCGCGGTGATCGTCGACGGCATGGGCGAGACCGGCGCAGCCGCGCTCTACCGGATGGAGGCGGGTCGCATCGCCGAGGTGCGGCGCCACCGCGGCCGCGGCTCGGTCGGCTTCCTCTACGGACTCGTCACGGACCTCGCCGGCTTCGACCAGCTCAAGGGCGAGGAATGGAAGATCATGGGGCTCGCGCCCTACGGCCGCTCCGATCCCGCGCTCGTCGCGCAGCTGCGCCGCCTGTACACGGCGGAGGGCGGCCGCCTGAAGTTCACCGACGACGCCACCGTGCGCGACGTGGTCGCGACGATCCTGAGCCGCCGCCCGGCCGATCTCGGCGAGGCCGGCTGGGCCGATCTCGCCAGGAGCGGCCAGGAGGTGTTTTCGGAGTTGATGGACATCCTCGTCGCCGAGGCCTGGGCGCTCAGCCCGCACGAGAACCTGGTGATCGCCGGCGGCTGCGGCCTCAACTCCTCCTACAACGGGCGGGTGCTCGAGCGCTCGAGCTTTTCCCGCCTGCACGTGCCGTCCGCGCCGGGCGACGACGGCAACGCCGTCGGCGCGGCCTGGCTCGCCTACGCCGCCGACAACCCGGGCTGGACCGGGCCGGCGCCGGAGGCGCGCCCGCTCACCCCCTATCTCGGCTCGCGCGTCTCGACCGCGCCGATGGAGCGGCTGGCCGAGTGGGAGCCGCGCGCGCGCAAGGTCGGCCATGCGGCGGCGACCCGGGAGGCGGCGCGGATCCTCGCGGCCGGCGGCCTCGTCGGCTGGGTCCAGGGCCGGGCCGAGTTCGGCCCGCGCTCGCTCGGCAACCGCTCGATCCTCGCCGACCCGCGGCCGGCGGGCGCGAAGGACGCGCTCAACGCTAAGGTGAAGTACCGCGAGGCCTTCCGGCCCTTCGCCCCCTCGATCCTGGCCGAGGCCGGCCCCGACTGGTTCGAGGCCTACGCCGACAGCCCGTACATGGAGCGCACCCTGGTCTGGCGCGAATCCAAGCGCGACCAGGTCCCGGCGGTGGTGCACGCCGACGGCACCGGCCGGCTCCAGAGCGTGACGCCGGCGCGCAACCCGGCCTACGCCGCGCTGATCGCCGCCTTCGCCGAGATCACCGGCGTGCCGATCCTGCTCAACACCAGCTTCAACGTGATGGGCAAGCCGATCCTCCACACGGCGGAGGACGCGATCCTGATGTTCACCACCACCGGCCTCGACGCCCTGGTGGTGGAGGACTGGATCGTGGTGAAGTGAGGGGTCGGTCGACGCGCGGGAGCCTTACAGGACCATGGCGGTGCGCCCCGCGCGCATCCCCTCGCCCCGCACGCGGGGAGAGGGCCGCGACGACCCTGTCGTCGGCGCGGCGAGGCGGCAGCCGACGGTGAGGGGGCTTCGACGGCGGAGCCTCGTCCGGTGCCTTCCCCTCACCGCCGCTTCGGCTTCGCCTGCGCTTCCCGGCTGCACGACGAGGTGCGGCCGGGCCTCTCCCCGCGTGCGGGGAGAGGGGAACCCGCACCCCATGCGATCCAGGTGAGATGGGGGAGCCGACGCCCCGCCTCAGAACAAGCCGGCTAGATCCGACAGCACCGCCACCGGCGCGAGGTCGGCGTACTCGTCCGGCTTCCCCGTGCGGTTGATCCAGGCGCAGGCGAAGCCGAAGGCGGTGGCGCCGGCGATGTCCCAGCGGTTCGAGGAGCAGAACAGCACCGCCTCGGCGGGCACGCCGAGGGCGTCGAGCGCCACGGCGTAGGCGCGCGGATGGGTCTTGAACACGCCGGCCGCGTCGGCCGAGAGCACCGCGTCGAGGCGGGACGCGAGGCCGGCCGAGGCGACCGAGCGGCCGAGCATGGCGTCGTCGCCGTTGGAGAGGATGGCGGTGGACAGGCCGCGCGCGCGCAGGCGCTCCAGCACGCCCGGCACCTCCCCGTAGGCGTCGAGGTCGCGATAGGCGTCGAGCAGCCGGTCGCGCAGGCCCGCGTCGACGTCCGGGTGGCTCGCCAGGGCGAAGTCCAGGGCCCGCTCGGTGAGCTGCCAGAACGGGGCGGTGCAACCGATCAGCGACAGGGTCCAGCTGTATTCGAGCTGCTTCACCCGCCACAGCTCCGACAGCCGCGCCGCCGCCGGCCCGACCGCGTCGGCATGGCGCTGCACCGCCGAATGCACGTCGAACAGGGTGCCGTAGGCGTCGAACACCACGGCGCGGCGGCCGGCGAGAAGCGGTCTTTCCGACATCGCGGGCGCTACTTCTTCTCGAGCACCTCGATCGGGTTGGTGCGCTGGCTCGCGGCCGGCTCGCGCGTGAGGTTCTGGCTTCCCGCTTCCTGCGGGGCCGCCTTGCCGCCCGGCGCGCCGGGACCGCCGGTGGCGGTGCCGCCGGAATTCGGCTGGGTCGGCACCGTGCCGCTGGCGAGCTCGAGGCAGGTCACCATCTCGACGTAGGACGGGTAGCCGCCGGCCTTGTACTGGTCCTCGCACTGGCGCTTGGCCGAGGGCGTGTAGTCGCCCCAGCGGCGCTCGGCCTCCTTCTTCGCGTCCCGCTCGGAGCGCAGGCAGCCCTCGATGTTGGCGTTGTCGCTGACGCTGACGTTGGCCCGGCTCGCCGACTGGCAGGTCTTCTTGATGTCGAGGTTCGGGACCGTGTCGGCCCGCGCGGCGGTGGAGGCCGCCGGTGCGGCGAGGAGGGCGAGCGCCAGGGCCCCGGTGAGCGCGGCGCCGGCAAGGATGCGTGTCGTCATGGTCCGCTCGTCGTCTCTCGGCGTGGGATGCTCGGAAGCTGTGAGGCACAACGCGCGGCACGCCGGAGGGTCCCGCCCGCGGGACAGGAATCCGAGCCCGCCGCGCTTAGGGGCCCGCGTGGGCGGCCCGGAGCGCCGCGTCGAGGTCGGCGAACAGGTCGTCGGGGTCCTCGAGCCCGGTCGAGAGGCGCAGCAGGTCGGGCGGGCACGGCGTGCCCGGTCCCTCGACCGAGGCGCGGTGCTCGATCAGGCTCTCGACGCCGCCGAGCGAGGTCGCGCGCTTCCACAGGCGCACGCGCGCGGCGGTGGCGATCGCCGCGGCCTCGCCCCCGGCCACCCGGATCGACAGCATCGCCCCGAACCCCTGGTCCATCTGCCGCGTGGCGACCGCGTGGCCCGGATCCTCGGGGAGCCCCGGATAGAGCACCCGGGCGACGTGGGCGTGCCGGGCGAGGCGGCCCGCGAGGTCGAGGGCGCCGGCCGATTGCGCGGCGGCGCGCAGGGGGAAGGTGCGCAGGCTCCGCATCAAGAGGTAGGCCTCGAACGGCCCGAGGATCGCGCCGCCGCTCGCGCGGATCGCGCCGATCCGGGTCCAGGCGGCGTCGCGGGCGGCGGTGGCGAGCACGCCGGCGATCACGTCGGAATGGCCGTTCAGGATCTTGGTGCCGGAATGCATGACGAGGTCGGCGCCGAGCCGCAGCGGCCGGGTGTGGAACGGCGAGGCGACGGTGGAGTCGACCGCCAGCCGCGCCCCGGCCCCATGCGCGATCTCGGCCGCGGCGGCGATGTCGGTGACCGTCCAGAGCGGGTTGCCGGGCGTCTCGATCCAGACGAGCTTGGTCCGGCCCGGCCGCATCGCGGCGCGCAGGGCGTCGAGGTCGTCCATCGCCACGAAATCGAGGTCGAGCCGGCGCCGCGGCGCCTCCTCGCGCAGCCAGCGCTTGAGGGCCCAGTACATCACCGCCGGCGCGACCACGTGGTCGCCGGGCTCCAGCGCGCCGAACACCGCCGTCGCCGCCGCCATGCCGGAGCCGAACAGCATCGCGGCCGGCGCCTCCTCCAGCATCGCCAGCACGGCTTCCGCCTCCCGCACCGTCGCGTTGTCGGGCCGCGCGTAGGAGAAGCCGGAGGAATAGCCGTTGTCGGGGTCGCGGATGAAGGTGGTGGAGACGTGCAGCGGCGCCACCACCGCGCGGGTCACCGGCTCGACATGCCCCATCGCCTGGGCGGCGAGCGTCCGCTTCGACCATCCGGCGGCGCGAGGGTCGGCGTCGTCCGTCGGGTTGCGTGAGGTCATGGCCGCGTCCGATGTTGCGTGGCGGGAGAATCGTTCGACGGTCCGGATGCGGCTCGCGCCGCGTCCCTTCCCTTCATCGTCCCTTCCCCGCACGAGGGGAGGAAGACGCGCGGGTTTCCTATAGCCTCCGAACGCCGCGGCTGCCACGATCCGGGCCGGGGCCGCCTCCGAGGTCCCCGTCGGGTTTCGTCCATGCAGACCGCCAGCCGCGCCGCGTCCACGCAAGCCTCGTCCACGCAAGCCTCGCCGACGCGGGTTCCGATCCGCCCGGCCCTTCCCTGGTGGCTGCGCCTGCCCGCCGCGATCCTGCCGGTGGGGGCGACCTCGCTCATCGGCGGGCTGTCGACGGCCCCCGAGATCGACGGGTGGTACGCCGGCCTCGCCAAGCCCGCCTTCAACCCGCCGAACGCGGCCTTCCCGATCGCCTGGACGATCCTCGACGTGCTGATGGTCGTCTCAGCTTGGCGCCTGCTCGGCGCCCGCCCGGCCACCGGCCCGTCGCGCCGGGGCTGGTGGCTGGCGATCGCCGCCTTCGGCGTGCAGCTCGCGCTCAACGCCGCCTGGACGCCGGTGTTCTTCGCCCGCCACGCGCTGGGTGCCGGCCTGGTGGTGGTGGTGGCCCTCCTCGTGATGATCCTGTGGACGATCCGCCTGAGCTGGCGGATCGACCGGATCGCGGCGGCCCTGCTGCTGCCCTACGCCGCCTGGGTCGCCTTCGCGTCCCTGCTCAACGCGGCGATCTGGCGGCTGAACTGACGCGGCGCGCCGGCACCCCACGCCCTGGACCGTGGGGCCAAAAAATCCTCGCCGTCCGGCGTGGCGCGCCGGCCCGGCCCGATGCTGCCGTGCGCCCATGCCCGCCGGTGACCGGCCCCGGTTCGTCGGCGTCGGCGCCTCCGGGGCCGAGGGCCTTCGCGACATCCGGGCGCTCCTCGTCGCCCTCCCGGCGCCGCTCCGGGCCGTCCTCCTCGTGCTGCTCCGCCCCTGGGACCGGCCGAGCCACCTCCGCGCGATCCTGGCGCAGGCCTGCCCGCACCCGGTCCTGATCGCGGACGCGGGCGAACGCTTCGGGCCGGGCCGCATCGACATCGGCGAGCCGGCCCGGCACCCGATCCTGGCCGACCGCAGCTTCGGCGAGATCGTCGCCGACCCGATGCGGCTGCACGGCAACCGCACGGTCGACCTGCTCTTCCATTCCGTGGCCCGGCACGGCCGCGGGCGGATGATCGGCGTGGTGCTGTCCGGCTCCCTCGACGGCGGCGCCCGGGGCTCGCCGCGATCCATCGCGCCGGCGGGCTCACCATGGTGCTCACGCCCGAGCCGCCGCCCCGCCACGGCATGCCCGAGAGCGCGATCGCCCACGACGGCCCGATCGCCACGATCGGCAGCCCGAGGACGATCGCTGCGGACGATCCTCCGGGGATCGCGGGGGAGGCGGCGCCGCAGGCGGAGCCGGCCCGCGTGCCGGCCCCGCCCGCTCTGGCCCCCCTCCCCCATCCGGGTTAGACACCGCGCCCCACGCCATCTGCAGGACGCGACCGGATGATCGGCATCACGCAGCGCATCGCCACCGAGCTCGGCGTCGCCGAGGCGCAGGTGAGGGCGGCGGTCGACCTCCTCGACGGCGGCGCGACGGTGCCGTTCGTCGCCCGCTACCGCAAGGAGGCGACCGGGGCGCTGGACGACGCGCAGCTGCGTACCCTGGAGGAGCGCCTCGGCTACCTGCGCGACCTCGAGGAGCGCCGCGCCGCCGTGCAGGACGCGATCCGGGCCCTCGGCAAGCTCGATGCGGACCTCGCCCGGAAGATCGCGGCGGCCGAGACCAAGGCGCGGCTCGAGGACCTCTACGCGCCGTTCAAGGTCAAGCGCCGCACCAAGGCGCAGATCGCCCGCGAGGCCGGGCTCGGGCCGCTCGCCGAGGTGCTGCTGGCGCGGCCGGACCAGGCCCCCGAGCAGGCGGCGAAGAGCTTCTCGGGCAAGGACGGCTTCCCCGACGTTGAGGCGACCCTGGAGGGCGCCCGCGCGATCCTGATCGAGCGCTTCGGCGAGGATGCCGAGCTGGTCGGCGGCCTGCGCGAGGAGACCTGGCGGCGCGGGCGGATGCGCGCCTCGGTGCGCAAGGGCAAGGCCGAGGCCGGACAGAAGTTTGCCGACTACTTTTCGTTCGAGGAGCCGCTCGCCCGCCTGCCCTCGCACCGGATCCTGGCGCTGTTCCGCGGCGAGAAGGAGGAGGTGCTCGATCTCGACCTCACCGACGCCGAGACGCCGCCGCCCGGCCGGCCGGCCTGGCAGGAGGCGCGGATCGCCCAGACCTTCGGCATCGCCGAGGCCTTCGGGATCGCCGAGCGCGGACGGCCGGGCGACCGCTTCCTCGCCGAGACGGTGCGCAAGACTTGGCGGACCAAGCTGAAGCCGGCGATCGACACGGACCTGCGGGCCCGGCTCTGGGCGGTGGCGGAGGCCGGCGCGATCTCGGTCTTCGCCGGCAACTTGCGCGACCTGCTGCTGGCCGCGCCCGCCGGCGCGCGGCCGACGCTCGGGCTCGATCCGGGCTTCCGCAGCGGCGTGAAGGTCGCGGTGGTCGACGCCACCGGCAAGGTCGTGGCCACCGACGCGATCTTCCCGCACGAGCCGCGGCGCGACTGGAACGGCGCCCTGGCGACGCTGGCCAAGCTGTGCCGCGCGCATCGGGTCGAGCTGATCGCCATCGGCAACGGCACCGCCTCGCGCGAGACCGACAGGCTGGCCGCCGAGCTGCTGGGCAAGCACCCGGAGCTGACGCTGACCAAGGTGATGGTCTCGGAGGCCGGCGCCTCGGTCTACTCGGCCTCGGCCTACGCCTCGGCCGAGCTGCCGGGCCTCGACGTGACCCTGCGCGGCGCGGTCTCGATCGCGCGGCGGCTGCAGGACCCGCTGGCCGAGCTGGTGAAGATCGAGCCGCGGGCGATCGGCGTCGGGCAGTACCAGCACGATCTTGCCGAGGGGAAGCTGTCGCGCTCGCTCGACGCGGTGGTGGAGGATTGCGTCAACGGCGTCGGCGTCGACGTCAACGTGGCCTCCGCGCCGCTGCTCGCCCGCGTCTCGGGGCTGAGCGAGCGGGTGGCGGCCAACATCGTCGTGCACCGCGACGCCAACGGCCCGTTCCGCTCGCGCGCCGCGCTGAGGAAGGTCGCCGGCCTCGGGCCGAAGGCCTACGAGCTCGCCGCCGGCTTCCTGCGGATTCGCGGCGGCAGCGATCCGCTCGACGCCTCGGGCGTGCACCCGGAGGCCTATCCGGTGGTGAAGAAGATCCTGGCCGCCACCGGCCAGCCGATCGGCGCCCTGATCGGCAATGGGGGCGTGCTCAGGGCGCTGAACCCGCGGGCATTCGTCGACGCCACCTTCGGCCTGCCGACGATCGGCGACATCATCGCCGAGCTCGAGAAGCCTGGCCGCGACCCGCGCCCGGCCTTCCGCACCGCGACCTTCCAGGACGGCGTCGAGACGATCGCGGACCTGAAGCCCGGCATGCGGCTCGAGGGCGTCGTCACCAACGTGGCCGCGTTCGGCGCCTTCGTCGACGTCGGGGTGCATCAGGACGGGCTGGTGCACATCTCGGTGCTCGCCGACCGCTTCGTGAAGGACCCGCGCGAGGTGGTGAAGCCCGGCGACGTGGTGCAGGTCCGCGTCGTCGAGGTCGACCCGGCGCGCAAGCGCATCGCCCTGAGCATGCGCGCGGAGGACGGTGAGCGGCCGGCGCGCCGCGAGCAGGGGCGCCAAGACCAGGTACGCCAGGAGCGCGCGGCGTCGACGCGCGGGCCCGCGCCGCGATCCGCCGCCGCGCCGGCGCCGGAATCGGGGGGGGCCCTCGCCGACGCGTTGCGCCGGGCGGCGACCGCGCAGGGACGCGGACGTTCCTGAGATGGGAGGCCCGCACGGGATGGGAGGCCCGCGGGACGCCGGCCCCGCGAAACCGTTGCCGCGGCAACGGAATTCTCGTAGAGCGGATCGGAGAACGGCCGAGCTTGGCCGGCGGTGCGATCGCGGCGGCATCCATGCAGGCGGATACCGCTGGAGAGCCAACGGGTTATGAGGGTGACAAGCCGTGCGCCGGCAGCTAAGCTTGCGCAGGGCGAGGTCGCGGATGGTCGACGATTCCGCGTCCTTGGGGGCGCGCACGCGAGACGAGTGATGGCAGGCCAGAAGACGGATCAACGGGACGTTTATGTCGGGCAACGCATCGCGGAACAACGGCGCAAGGCGTCGTTGACCCAGCGCCGCGTCGCCCAGAGCTTCGGCATGTCCGCGGCGCAGCTGCAGAAGTACGAGAAGGGCACCAACCGCATCAGCGCGATCCATCTCGACATCTTCTCGCGCATGACCGGCGTGCCGCTGGACCACTTCTTCAACGGGATGCCCCGGGACGAGGACCACGCCGTCGAGGGTTTCGGCGACACGCCGCAGCGCCCGCTCGACGCCGGCTGGCAGGGCGTGGCCGAGATGGTCGCCCGCCACGTCTCCGAGAACTGCTCGGCCGACACGCGGCGCGACCTCGCCGCCGCGGTCCAGGCCCTCGAGCGCAAGTTGAGCGGCTGAGGCCACCGCGTCCCTGTGGTAGCACCTTCGGACCGATTGGCCGTCCACTTCGTACGGTATAACGGATCCGTTCGGCATTCCACCTTGACCCTGCCGGGAGCCGGTGCCAGAACTCCGGCCCTCACAACCGGGTCAAGCGCCGCGATCAGGAAGGCGCACCCGTCAACCGGGGTGCTCTCACGATGCCGCGTTCGGACTTCCTGTTCACCAGCGAATCCGTCTCCGAGGGCCACCCCGACAAGGTGAGCGACCGGATCTCCGACACCGTGGTCGATGCCTACATCGCCGCGATGCCGGAAGCCCGCCTCGGCGTCGAGACGCTGACCACGACCAACCGCGTCGTGATCGCCGGCGAGGTCCGCGGCCCCGATTCGGTGACCTTCAAGGACCTCGAGGCGCTGTCCCGCGAGGCGGTGAAGGACATCGGCTACGAGCAGTCCGGGTTCCACTGGAAGAACAACGACGTGCAGATCTACCTGCACGCCCAGTCGGCCGACATCGCCCAGGGCGTGGACGCGGCCGGCAACAAGGACGAGGGCGCGGGCGACCAGGGCATCATGTTCGGCTACGCCGCCGACGAGACCCCGGAGCTGATGCCGGCCCCGATCTTCTACGCCCACAAGATCCTCAAGGACCTCGCCGACGCCCGCAAGGCCAAGCAGGGCGACGCGGCCAAGCTCGGCCCCGACGCCAAGAGCCAGGTCACGGTGCGCTACGCCAACGGCCGCCCGGTCGAGGCGACGCAGATCGTGCTCTCGACCCAGCATCTGGACGAGTCGCTCGATTCGGCCGACGTGCGCGCCATCGTCGAGCCCTACATCCGCGCAGCCTTGCCCGAGGGCTGGATCAACGAGGGCACGGTCTGGCACGTGAACCCGACCGGCAAGTTCGTCATCGGCGGCCCCGACGGCGATGCCGGCCTCACCGGCCGCAAGATCATCGTCGACACCTACGGCGGCGCGGCGCCCCACGGCGGCGGCGCCTTCTCGGGCAAGGACCCGACCAAGGTCGACCGCTCGGCGGCCTATGCCGCGCGCTACCTCGCCAAGAACGTCGTCGCCGCCGGCCTCGCCTCGCGCGCCACGATCCAGCTCGCCTACGCCATCGGCGTGGCCAAGCCGCTGTCGATCTACGTCGACCTGCACGGCACCGGCAAGGTCGACGAGGCCAAGCTCGAAGGCGTGCTGATGGACGCCCTCGACCTCTCGCCCCGCGGCATCCGCCTGGCGCTCGGCCTCAACAAGCCGATCTACGCCCGCACCTCGGCCTACGGCCATTTCGGCCGCGCCCCGGACGCCGACGGCGGCTTCTCCTGGGAGCGCACCGACCTCGCCGACAAGCTGAGGTCGGCCCTGGCGTAAGGGTTTCGACCCCGCGCCGGCGGCCCCCTCTCCCGAACGGGAGAGGGGGCCTGCGCCCGATCCGGTCGCCGATCGAGGCGTGAGCCTCCCAACGAGTTTCCCCGTGACCGACACCAGCCCCCCGGCCGACGCCTCCGAGCGGGCCTTCTTCGGCCGACGCAAGGGCAAGCGCCTGCGCGGGCTGCAGGAGCAGCGCCTGTCGGACTTGCTGCCGCGCCTGCGCGTCGCCCCGCCCGCCGACGGCCGCCCCCTCGACCCGGCGACGCTGTTTCCCGGCCTCGCCCGAGGCCCGTCGGAGGTCTGGCTCGAGATCGGCTTCGGCGGCGGCGAGCACCTGGCGGCGCAGGCGGCGGCCCATCCCGAGATCGGCATCATCGGCGCCGAGCCCTTCGTCAACGGCGTCGCCAAGCTGCTGCGCGCCGTCGACGAGCGGGCCTTGCGCAACGTCCGCATCCGCGACGAGGACGTGTCGCCGCTGCTCGCCGCCCTGCCGGATGCCAGCCTCGCGCGGGTCTACCTGCTCTACCCCGATCCCTGGCCGAAGCGGCGCCAGCGCAAGCGCCGCTTCGTCTCGGACGAGTCGCTCGCCGAGATCGCCCGGGTGCTGCGGCCCGGCGGCCTGTTCCGCTTCGCCAGCGACATCGACGACTACGTCGGCTGGACCCTGGTCCGCACCGCCCGCTGCCCGCACCTGCGCTGGACGGCGCGCACGGCCGCCGACTGGACGCAGCCCTATCCCGGCTGGCCCGGCACCCGCTACGAGGCGAAGGCGATCGCGGCCGGGCGCCGCCCGACCTACCTCGAGTTCGCGCGCGTCGCGCCGGGCTGAGGCCCCGTCCGCAGGCGACGATGCGTGAGGTCGCGGGGCCGGCCACCGTGTGCCGGAGGAAAGCGCCGGTGGCCCGGAGCAGGCGACCCGCACGATCCTCGCGGCGGCCTCGGGCGGCGTTCGGCGGCTTTCTTCGAGGATCGGCCGGGGCGACGGGGTCAACTAAGCTGTTGTCGAAGCCGCAGGCGCCGCCGGGCGACTTGCCCCGCTTCGGCCCCGGCCCCATCTTGGGCGCGCTCCTGTCGGGCGCCCGCTCGGTGCCTCCGTCGGGGCGACGCTTTTCGAGACGGCGCGACCGCGCGTTCGAGGGGACGGTGTGACCGACAGGGACGATCACGGCCCGGCGGACGACCCGCGGCGCGCGGCCTTCGAGGAGGCCGCCATCGGGCTGGCCGTGCTGTCGCAGGACGGCGCGCGCCTGCGCGACGCTAACCCCGCGCTCTGCGCCCTGCTCGGCCACCCACCCGGCGCGCTTGCGGGGCGGCCGGCCGCCGACCTCGTCGGCGGCGGCCGGATCGCCGACGGCATCCATCCCTGGCTCCATGCCGACGGCGGCTCGGTCGAGGTGCGGGTGCGCCGCTCCGGCGCCGGCGGGACCGTCCTCGTCGTCGAGGCGGTGGATGCCGACGAGGCAGCCCGCTCCGAGGAGAACCGCCAGGACCTCGCCGCGGCGGGCCTCGGCGAGTGGCGCTGGGAGCGGAGCACCGGCCGCCTCGTGCTGTCGCGCCGCGCCGCGCAGATCCTCGGCCATCCCCCCGGCTCCTCCGCGACCTGGGACATCCTGCGCGCCGGCCTCTCCGCGGGCGAGCCCGACCGGATCCAGGCCGTGGTCCGGGACGCGATGGCGCGCGACGGCGCCTACCGCTTCGAGACCCGCCTGACGCGGGAGGCGGACGGGCGCGAGATCATCGTCGACGTGCGCGGCCGCCCGGTCCACGCCGAAGACGGGCGCCGCACCGGCATGGTCGGCGTGGTGCAGGACGTGACCACGCGGGTCGAGGCCCGCGACGGGCTCGCCGCCCGCGACCAGCGCCTGCGGGTCGCGACCACGGTCGCCCGGCTCGGGATCTTCGAGTGGCACATGCTCGAGGACCACGCGATCTGGGAGAACGAGCGGATGTTCGAGATCTTCGGGCACACGCCCGAGGACGGCACCATCGGCAAGACCGAGTTCCTCCGCGATACGCTGCACCCGGACGATCGCGCCGCGGTGCGGCTGGCGATCTCGCAGGCGCTGCGCGACGACGCGATCCTGCACACCACGGGCCGCATCCGCCGCCGCAGCGACGGCGCGTGGCGCACCATCGACCTCGCCGGCCGCTTCGAGCGCGACGCCCCGAACCGGCTGCCGCGGCGGCTGATCGGCCTCGTCGCCGACGTCACCGACCAGCGCCTGGCCGAGGAGCGGCAGGCGCTGCTGATCCGCGAGCTGCACCACCGGGTGAAGAACACCCTGGCGACGGTGCAGGCGATCGTCGGCTCGACCGCGCGGACGGCGTCCAGCATCGAGAGCTTCTACGAAGCCTTCGTCGGCCGCATCAAATCGCTCGCCCACACCCATTCGGTGCTCACCGAGGCGACCTGGCAGACGGCGGACCTGCGCACGCTGCTGCTGAGCGAGCTGCGCCCCTACGCCGAGGCGCAGGCGGGCGAGGGCGAGGCCGCCGATGCGGACGGGGCCCTCGACGGCCGCATCGTGCTCGACGGGCCGGACACGGCGCTGCCCTCCGAGATCGCGGTGCCGATCGGCATGGCGATCCACGAGCTCACCACCAACGCCGCCAAGTACGGCGCACTCTCCAACCGGCGCGGGCGGATCTCGGTCGCCTGGGCGGTCCTGCCGGGCGGCCCGGCCGGGATGCTGCGCTTCGCCTGGCGCGAGAGCGGCGGCCCGGCGGTGGAGCCGCCCCGCCGCCAGGGCTTCGGCTCGCGTCTTCTGCAGCGGGTGCTGACGACGCAGGTGCAGGCCGAGGTCGAGACCCTCTACGCCCCCGGCGGCTTCGCCCTCACGATGCTGGCCCCGCTTCCGGTGCGGAACGCCAGCCTCGACCCGCCGGGCTGACGCACGGGCACGTGCCCCTTCCCCCTCTGCGGGGGAGGGAGAGCGCGCGAAACGCCTTCAGGCGGCGCCGCGGCTGCCGGCTTCGCCGCCGCCCTCGACGAAGGCCTTCAGCTCGTCGAGGGAGGCGAAGGTGAAGCGGCCCTGCGGCGTGTCCGCCTCGATCGCGCCGTCGGCGTACATCACGTAGGTGTTGCCGCCCGAGGCGTAGCGGCCGACGACCTCGCGGGTGTCCGGCTCGGGCTCGGGGGCCTCCCGCGCGGGCTCGGCATCGAGGCTCCGGCGCAGGGCCGGCGGCTCGGTCGGGGCGAACAGGTCGTCCTCCGGCTCTGGGGCGGGCGGAGGCGGGGGCGGCGGGACGTGCGCGGCCGGCTCCGGCTCCGGCGGCGTGAGGCCGGGGAGCGGCAGCTCCGGCTCGGCCTGCGCCTCGGCCGGCATCGGGGCGGCGGGCTCCGGCTCGGGCGCCGCGGGGTGCGGGACCGCCGGCTCGGCATGGGCCTCGGCCGGCTCCGGCATCGAAGGCTCGGGGATCGACGGCTCGGCGTAGCCCTCCGTGAAGACCGGATCTGTCCGGCTCTGGCCGCCGAGCAGGCCGGCGCCGGCGGCCGGCACCAGCACGTTGGGCAGCATCGGGCGGGCCGGCGCCGGGTCGGTCGGCGCGGGCGCGGCCGGGACCGCGAGGGACGCCGGCGCGGGGGCCGCCGGGGGCAGGCGGACCCCGTCCTGCATCGTGCTGACGGCGTCGACGATGCGGCGGGCGTCGAAGGCGTGGGCGACCCGGCGCAGGCCCATCGCCACCACCGCGAGGCCGGAGAGCACCGCCCCGGCCGAGGCGACGGTCGCGCCCGCGATCACCATGGAGAGCCCGCTCTCCAGGCGGACGAAGGGGAACCCCTGGATCACGGCGACGACGCCGCCGATCACCATCGCGGCACTGAGCGCGAACAGCGCAATGATCATGGAACTCTCGAAGTCGGGGCCGGATACGCCAGGATCGTAGTAAGACCTTGCCGGCGTTTTGCAAAACGCCGGCGACCCGGAGTCGGCCCCGCGGCGTGGCGGTTTCCACGGGCTTCGTGCCGGTTCCGGCGTTGCCGCGGCGGGGGCACCGACTTACCTTCCGGTCGTTACCCCGTCGAGCGCGGCGCGCGGCGCGACTCCGCACGCCCGTCCAGAAGACCTCGACAAGACGGAGAATCTGATGACCTTCACCCTGCCGGAACTGCCCTACGCCTACGACGCGCTGGCCCCGTACATGTCGAAGGAAACCCTCGAGTTCCACCACGACAAGCACCACAAGGCCTACGTCGACACCGGCAACAAGCTGCTCGAGGGCACCGGTCTCGAGGGCAAGAGCGTCGAGGAGATCGTCACGGCGAGCTACGGCAACAACCAGCCGCTGTTCAACAATGCCGGCCAGCACTTCAACCACCTGCACTTCTGGCAGTGGATGAAGCCCAACGGCGGCGGCGCGATCCCGGGCAGCCTCGCCAAGAAGATCGACGAGGATCTCGGCGGCGCGGAGAAGTTCAAGGCGGACTTCATCCAGGCCGGCATCGGCCAGTTCGGCTCGGGCTGGGCCTGGCTCGCGGTCAAGGACGGCAAGCTCGCCATCATGAAGACCCCGAACGGCGAGAACCCGCTGGTGCACGGCGCCAAGCCGATCCTCGGCGTCGACGTGTGGGAGCACTCCTACTACATCGACTACCGCAACCGCCGCCCCGACTACCTCAAGGCGTTCCTGGAGAACCTCGTGAACTGGGAACACGTCGAGACGCTGTACGGCGAAGCCACCGCCTGAGGCGGCGTGGCGGAGGTCGCCGCTTGGCGGGCCGGGCGTCGCACCTCGCGGCGCCACGTCCCGGATCGGCGACGGCCTTCACCCATCTCTTGGACGATCACGCCACCGCCTCTTCCCTCCCCCCGACGGATCTCGGGCTTGCCCGAGATCCGCAACCCCGTGTGCCCAAGTCGGGCAGGCCCGACTTGGGCGCGGGGGAGGGAAGCCACCCCTGACAGGCGTCGTCCCGCCCCGAGGCGTCCAGCACCGGCCGTTTTCGTGGCGTTCGATCGCACGGCCGGTGCAGGTCGACCAACGGGCCGCGTCCAAGCTTGGCGACGGCGGCGTCCATCCGCCTACGACGCACATTGTCCCGCCGGTCGGGAGCGCCCGTTTCCCGGCGCAGGTCTCCGAGGGGAAATCGATGCCCGGCGACCTCGCAGGTCTCCTCGACGGCTCGGCCAACTGGATCGCCGACCGAACCGGAACCAGGCTGGCCCTTCCCCTTCTCGGCGCCCTGGCCGGTTTTGCGGCCGCGGCTCTGCGACTGTACTTCTCGCATCGGCGGAGGCGGATCGAACTCGAGCCCGATCTCAGGAAGCTCGAGGCCAAGCGTTGGAATGAGCACATCAAGCTCTGTGGCAGCTTCTCGAACATGCTGGGGATCGCTATCGTAGGTGCCGCCTTCATCGTACCCTACGTCAAGGATCACAACTGGCCGCAGGGCGAAGCCATCTGGTGGATGCTCCTCGGCGCCGCGCTGCCCGCCTCCGGGCAGTTCGTCATTCGGTTCATCCAGAGCGAGAGTTGAGCGATGCCCGACACGAATCTCCTCCTTCTGCTGGTCGGCGTCGTCATCGGCGGGGCCGTGGGTTTCTTCGCTCTCGGCAGCCGGGCGTTCCGCCCGCGCGGCGCGGAACAGGGCTCGGCCAGCAAACCCGTCTCTGCGCATCGCTGATCCGCCCCCCGGCTCAGACGGGCAACAGCCTTCATCCATCCAGGCGACGGTGAATCCACCCCAACTTCCCTCCCCCCTCTGCGGGGGAGGGTGAGCCTCGCGTCAGCGAGGGTCGGGTGAGGGGAGCGCCATATCCGGACAGCGCGCTCCCCTCTCCCGACCCGCTTCGCGGGCCACCCTCCCCCGCACCCAGGTCGGGCCCGCCCGATTTGGGCACACGGGGTACGGATCTCGGCCAGGCCCGAGATCCGTCGGGGGGAGGGAGAGGCGCTTCCGCTTCGGTCGCGGCGCATGACGTCGGCTTGCTGAGCCGCCGGCTCGCATCCGATCCGGTGAAAACCGCGCCCTGTGCGCCACCTCACACCGGCCCCGATCACCGCGCTTGACGCAGACCATGATGGTCATCATGTCCACTTATACATGATTATCATCATGTTCGAGCAGGAGAGATCGGCCATGTCCACCAAGCCCGCAGTTCTCGTCACCGGCGCCTCGTCCGGGATCGGTGCCACCTATGCCGACCGCTTCGCGCGGCGCGGCCACGACCTCGTGCTGGTCGCCCGCGACGGGCAGCGCCTCGAAGCCCTCGCCGACCGGCTGCGGCGCGAGGCCGGAATCGCCGTGGACGTGGTCCAGGCCGACCTGACTGTGGAGGCCGACCTCGCCCGCGTCGAGGCGCGCCTGCGTGAGGACGCGCGCATCGGCGTGCTCGTCAACAATGCCGGCGCGGCGGTGCTGGGGCCCTTCGTCGATCAGAATTCCGGTCCGCTCGCCGCCCTCATCGCCCTCAACGTCACCGCGCTGACGCGGCTCGCCAACGCCGCGGCGCCGCGCTTCGTCCGGGCCGGCACCGGCGCGATCATCAACATCGGCTCGGTCGTCGGCCTCGCCCCGGAACTCGGCATGTCGGTGTACGGGGCGACCAAGGCCTTCGTGCTCTATCTCAGCCAGGGGCTGCATCTCGAGCTCGGGCCCAAGGGGGTGCACGTCCAGGCGGTGCTGCCGGCCGCCACCCGCACCGAGATCTGGGAGCGCTCCGGCGCCGACGTGAACACCCTCGACAACGTCATGGAGGTCGGCGAGCTGGTGGACGCCGCCCTCGTCGGCTTCGACCGGCGCGAGACCGTGACGATCCCGCCGCTGCCCGATGCCGGGCAGTGGAGCGCCTACGAGGCCGGGCGCCAGGCGATGCTGCCCAATCTCGGGCGGCCGCATGCGGCGGAGCGCTACCGCGCGGCCTGAGCCGCCGGCGGCTCAGGCCAGCGCGGCGGCGGCGAGCCCGGCCTCGGTCAGGTAGGGCCGGAACAGGCTCGCCACCTGGGCCGCGCCCCAATCCAGGTGCTCGCGCCGGACCTCGCCGAGGCCGCGGCGCGAGCGCAGGTAGTCGATCCAGTAGGTCGAGACGATCCAGGCGTTGACGATCAGGTGCTCGGTCTCCGCCGGGCCGGCCCTGAGCAGGCCCGCCGCCTTCATCCCGGCGAGCGCCTGCCGGACGTGGTCCTGGCCGGAATCGCTGACCGTCTTCAGCCGCGGCCGCAGGGCCGGCGCGAGCCGGAAGATCGTGCCGCCGTCGCGGTAGAAGAAGCGCCACTCCCACATCAGCGTGAACCAGCCGGCGAGGTAGGGGGCGTAGCGCGCCTCGCCCGCCTGCGTCGCGTAGGCCGTCGCCACCGCCTCGAGCCGTTGCTCGAAGGCCGAGAACAGCGCCTCCAGGATCTGCTCCTTGCGCTGGAAGTGATAGTAGAGATTGCCCTCGTTGATGCCGACCGCGGCGGCGATCTCGGCGGTGGTGACGGCGGCCGGCCCGCGCTCGTTGAACAGGTCGCGGCAGGCCGCGAGCACGCGGTCGCGCGTGCCGGGCTTCGCGACGCGCGTCGCGCCGCTCCTGCCCGCGGCCCCGGCAACGCCCTTCGGCAGATCCTTCGCGCGCGCCGCAGGGCCCGTCCTCATCGCCCCGTCCTCATCGCCTCAGGCCCGCCGTCCGACTTGGCCGCCCCATCGATCCACCCGCACCCTGATCCGGCCTGCGATCCGCCGAGCGCGGGGCGCGTCCGGCACCATCACGTTTCGCGCCAGATGCATTTTACGGTGGTAGCCCGTTGACGTCTATAAGGTGTCCACCTTAAATCGGGGCGACGCGCGAAACCGCCGGAGCCCGACGCCATGAACGACGCCTCGCCCCCCACGAGTCCGCTTCGGGCACCCGCCTCCGCCGCGGACGCCGCCCGGCATTTCGACGTGCTGGTCGTCGGCGCCGGGCTGTCCGGCATCGTCATGGGGCACTACCTGCAGACCGAGTGCCCGCGGAAGACCTACGCCATCCTGGAAAGCCGCGACGCGATCGGCGGCACCTGGGACCTGTTCCGCTATCCCGGCCTGCGCTCGGATTCCGACCTCTACACCTTCGGCTTCAGCTTCCGCCCCTGGCGCAGCGACCGGGCGATCGCCGACGGCGCCTCGATCCTGAGCTACGTCCGCGAGACCGCGCAGGCCGAGGGCATCGACCAAAAGATCCGCTTCGGCACCCGGGTGGTGCGGGCGGCCTGGGATTCGGCCGCCGCCCTGTGGACCCTCGACGCCGAGGTCGGCGAAGCCGCCGAGCCGGTGCGCTACACCTGCGCGGTCCTGTCGGTGTGCAGCGGCTACTACGCCTACGACCACGGCTACAGCCCGGACTTTCCCGGGCGCGAGCGCTTCGCCGGGCCGGTGGTGCACCCGCAGGCCTGGCCCGAGGACCTGTCCTGGGACGGCAAGCGCGTGGTGGTGATCGGCTCGGGCGCCACCGCGGTGACGCTGGTGCCGGCGATGGCCAAGACCGCGCAGCACGTCACGATGCTGCAGCGCTCGCCGACCTACATCGTCGCCCTGCCGAGCCGGGACAGAATCGCGCATTGGCTGCGCGAAAAGCTGCCGGCCGGCCTCGCCCACCGGCTGACGCGGGCGAAGAACGTCGCGCTCGGCATCTTCTTCTACCAGTTCGCGCGCAAGAAGCCGGCGGCGATGACCAAGCGCATCCTCGACGGCGTGCGCGCGCAGCTCGGCCCCGACTACGACGTCGCCAAGCACTTCACCCCGAGCTACAAGCCGTGGGACCAGCGCCTCTGCCTCGTGCCGGACGGCGACCTGTTCAAGGCGATCCGCTCCGGCGCCGCCTCGATCGAGACCGACACGATCGCCAGCTTCACCGAGGACGGCGTCCGGCTCGCCTCCGGCAAGACGCTGCCGGCCGACATCGTCGTCACCGCCACGGGCCTCCGGATGAAGATGATCGGCGGGATGACGCTTTCCGTCGACGGCCGCGCGGTCGAGCCGGAGAACACGTTCCTGTACAAGGGCATGATGCTGTCGGGCGTGCCGAACTTCGCGGTGACGATCGGCTACACCAACGCCTCGTGGACCCTGAAGAGCGAGCTGACCGCGCGCTATCTTTGCCGGCTCATCAACCACATGGACGCCAACGGCTTCGCGCGCTGCGAGCCCCTGGCGGATACCGGCCGGCTCAACACCGAGCCGACCCTGCCGCTGACCTCCGGCTACGTCACCCGCGCCGCGCACCTGCTGCCGAAGCAGGCCGACACCAAGCCGTGGAAGCTGCACCAGAACTACATCCTCGACACCGCCGCCCTGAAGTTCGGCCGCCTCGACGACGGCACGATGCGGTTCTCGCGCCGCGAGACGGCCAAGCGCGCGGCGTGAGCCTCCCTTCCCTCCCCCCGACGGATCTCGGGCTTGCCCGAGATCCGCACCCTGTGTGCCCAAGTCGGGCAGGCCCGACTTGGGTGCGGGGGAGGGTGGGCCTCGGCTGACGCGAGGGTCGGGAGAGGGGAGCGACAGTGCCGGATGCGGCGCTCCCCTCTCCCGACCCGCTTCGCGGGCCACCCTCCCCCGCAGAGGGGGGAGGGGAAGTGGACCGCGCGTTTCATCCACCAAACATGCAGCGAGCCCCCATGCCGAACTGGAACCTCGAGAACCGCACGGCCCTGATCACCGGCGCGGCGAGCGGCATCGGCCGTGCGCTGGCGGTGGGGCTGGCCGCGCGCGGCTGCAACCTGGCGCTGGCCGACCGCAACGTCGCTGGGCTGGAGGAGACCGAGCGGCTGATCGCGACGAACCGGGTCCGCATCAGCCGCCACCCCCTCGACGTCGCCGACCGCGACGCCATCGCCGCGCTGCCGGCCGCGGTCGAGGCGGCCCATGGCGGCCTCGACGTGTTGATCAACAATGCCGGCGTGGCGCTCGGCGGCACCTTCGAGGACGTGACGGAGGCCGATTTCGAATGGCTGTTCGAGATCAACTTCTGGGGCGTGGTGCGGATGACCCGCGCCTTCCTGCCGCTGCTGCGGGCGCAGCCGGAAGCGCGGATCGTCAACCTGTCGAGCCTCTACGGGCTGATCGCGCCGCCGGGACAGACCGCCTATTCCGCGAGCAAGTTCGCGGTGCGCGGCTTCTCGCAGGCGCTGCGGCACGAGCTCGCCGGCACCGCGATCGGCGTCACCGTGGTGCATCCGGGCGGCGTCGCCACCTCGGTCGCCGACAGCGCCCGCCTGCCCGCGCACATGACCGCCGAGGAGGCCGCCCGCGGCCGGGCCGCCGCCAACAGGATGCTGAAGCTCGCCCCGGAGCGGGCGGCCGAGATCATCCTGGCGGCGGTGGAGCGCCGGCAGGGCCGGGTGCTCGTCGGCTCGGACGCCAAGCTGATCGCGCTGATCGAGCGCCTCGTGCCGGTCTCGTACTGGAACGTCATCCAGAAGCTGCTGCCGCGCGACCGCGCCGCGACCTGAGCGCGGATCGCCGCGGGCCACGGCGAAAGCCTTGCCGGCCGGCGCGCGCGGCACACCTCTTCCCGAACGGTCCCGGACCGAAGCGAAGTGGAGCGCGCCGATGGACCACCCGATCGCCGACCCGGCCCAGGCCGGTGCCGAGGAAGGCCTGCTCGGGCGCCCGCAGGTGCGGGTCGACGGCCCGGCCAAGGTGACGGGCCGGGCGCGGTTCTCCTCCGACGTCGCCCTGCCGGGGCGCGCCCACGCCGCGCTCGTCACCAGCACGATCGTGCGCGGGCGCATCCGCGGCTTCGACCTGGCCGCCGCCGCGGCGACGCCGGGCTGCCTGCGGATCTTCACCCATCGCGACCTCGCCGGGCGGATCGCGCCGGTGAAGCACCTGATGGCCGGCGGCTACGCCAACAGCGCGCACCTGCCGCTCGGCTCGGACGAGGTCGCCTATGCCGGCCAGATCGTCGCCCTCGTCGTCGCCGAGACGCAGGGCGCGGCCGAGGAGGCCGCCGCCCGCGTCCGCGTCGCCTACGCGGAGGCGCCGTTCGCGGCCACCTTCGACGAGGCCGGCGCCGAGACCGTGCGGCTGGCCGACCTGAAGCCCGAGCACGCGGATCCGCGCCGGGGCGATGCCGACGCCGCGCTCGCCCGGGCCGATATGCGGATCGCGGCGCGCTACGAGACGCCGGTGCAGCACCACAACCCGATGGAGCTGTTCACCACCGCCTGCGCCTGGGACGGCGGCCGGCTCACCGTGCACGAGCCCTCGCGCTACGTCGGCGCGCTCCAGCACGGGCTCGCCGCGCAGCTCGGCATGGACCCGGCCGACATCCGCGTCGTGTCGGGGCCGATCGGCGGCCATTTCGGCTCGAAGCTCGCGCTGTCGCAGCACACGGCTCTGGTCGCCCTCGCCGCCCGCGACCTCGGCCGCCCGGTCGCGCTGGTGCCGACCCGGCGGCAGGGCTTCACCATCGCGAACCACCGCCCGGAGACGCGCCACGACCTCCGCCTGGGCGCCGACCGCACCGGGCGCTTCACCGCCCTGGTGCACGAGGCGGCGATGACGACCTCGCGCTTCGACGCCTTCGCGATGGAGGGCACCGACGTGACGGCGAGCCTCTACGCCTGCCCCGACATCCGCACCGACGAGCGCGCCGTGCGGGTCGACCGCAACACGCCCGGCCCGATGCGGGCGCCGCCCGAGGTGCCCTACCTGTTCGCCCTAGAGAGCGCGGTCGACGAGATGGCCTGGGCGCTCGGCCTCGACCCGATCGCGCTGCGCCGGCGCAACGACACGGTGACCGACCCGGTCTCGGGCAAGCCGTTCTCGTCGCGTCCGCTGATGGCCTGCTTCGATGCCGGCGCCGAGGCCTTCGGCTGGTCGCGCCGCATCCCCCGCCCCGGCGCGATGCGGGACGGGGCCTGGCGGGTCGGGCTCGGCTGCGCCACTTCGGTGCGGCCGGTGAAGATCGCCCCCGCGACGATGCGCGTCGCGCTTCGACCCGACGGCCGCGTCGCCGTCGAGACCGCGCACCACGAGATCGGCAACGGCATCACCACGCTGTTGGCGATGGCCGCGGCCGACGGGCTCGGCGTGCCGATCGCGGCGGTGACGGTGCGGCTCGGCGACACCGCGCTGCCCCCGGCCGGCATCTCGGGCGGCTCCTCGACCACGACGAGCCTGCTCAGCACCCTGGCGCTCGCCTGCGAGCAGCTGCGCGCGCGGCTGGCCGCCGCCTGCACCGCCGCCGGCGCGCCGCTGGCCGGCGCCGACCCCGCGCGCCTGCGCCTCGTCGGCCGACGGCTGGCGCGGGCCGACGGGGGCGGCGTGGCGCTCGACGAGGCGGTCGCCCGGCTCGACCCCGCCGGGATCGAGACCCTGGCCGAGTTCGTCCCCGAGGGCGGCGGCGCGAAGAGACTCGACGCGCTGCGGGCCGGCCACATCACCCTCAGCAGCGGCGGCGAGCACCTGTCCTGGGCCTTCGGCGCGCAGTTCGCCGAGGTCCGCGTCCACGCCGAGACCGGGGAGATCCGGGTTTCGCGCCTGCTCGGGGCGTTCGCGGCCGGGCGCATCCTCAACCCGCTGACCGCCCGCAGCCAGCTCGCCGGCGGCATGATCTGGGGCCTCGGCTCGGCCCTGCTGGAGGAGACCGTGCTCGACCGCGGCCACTACCGCAACGCGGATCTCGCCGAATACCTCGTCCCCACCGCGGCCGACACGCCCGAGATCGAGGTCCTGTTCGTCCCCGACGAGGACCGGAAGGTGAACCCGCTCGGCCTGAAAGGCTTGGGCGAGCTCGGCATCATCGGCGTCAACGCGGCGATCGCCAACGCGGTCTACCACGCCACCGGCCAGCGCCACCGCCGCCTGCCGATCCGCGGCGAGACCCTGGCGTGACGGGGCCCTAGCGGCCGCACGCTTGCGTTGCCGGCGGCCGCGACCGTAAGCCTCCGCCGGGCTTCAGCAACGGTGGGCGGCGTGACGGCACTCGCATTCGGGACGAACCGGTGATCCGCGCGATCCTCTCCGTCGGGGGCTGGACGCTGGTGTCGCGGGTCACGGGCTTCGGCCGCGACGTGGTGATGGCGGCGGTGATGGGGGCCGGGCCGATGGCCGACGCCTTCGTCGTCGCCTTCCGCCTGCCGAACCATTTCCGCGCGATCTTCGGCGAGGGCGCGTTCAACACCGCCTTCGTGCCGGCCTATGCCGGGCTGTCGGAGGCCGGCGCGGACGGCGCGGCGCAGCGCTTCGCCGACCGGATCTTCACGCTGATGCTGGCGGTGCAGATCGCGCTGCTGGCGCTCGCGCTGCCGCTGATGCCGTGGGTGGTGCGGGCGCTGGCGCCGGGCTTCTCGCAGGATCCGCAGCGCTTCGACCTCGCGGTGGCGCTCACCCACATCACCTTCCCCTACCTGCTGTTCATGACGCTGGTGACGCTGCTCTCCGGCGTGCTCAACGCGCAGCGCCGCTTCGCCGTGGCGGCGGGCGCGCCGGTGCTGCTGAACCTCGCGATGCTGGCGGCGTTCGCGCTGGCCTTCCTGTTCCCCGACGCGGCGCACGCCGCCGCCTGGGGCGTCGCGGTCTCGGGCGTGCTCCAGTTCGCGCTGCTGTGGTGGGCCTGCCGGCGGGCCGGCGTCGCGCCGCGGCTCACCGCGCCGGCCGTCCGCGATCCGGCGATGCGCCGGTTCTTCACCGTGCTCGGGCCGGCGGTGATCGGCGCGGCCGGGTTCCAGATCGCGACGTTTGCCGACACCATCATCGCGAGCTGGCTGCCGACCGGCGCGGTCTCGGCCCTGTGGTACGCCGACCGGCTCTACCAGCTGCCCTTCGGCGTCATCGCCATCGCCGCCGGCACGGTGCTGCTGCCGGAGATGAGCCGGCGGATCGCGGCCGGCGACGTCGCCGGGGCGCACGCCGCCCAGAACCGCGCCGCCGGGTTCTCGCTCGCGCTCTCGGCCCCGTTCACGGTGGCCTTCCTGACGCTGCCCGGCCTGACCATGGCCGCCCTGTTCCAGCGCGGCGCCTTCTCGGCCGAGGATGCCGCGCGGGCCGCCTCGGTGCTGGCCGCCTACGGGCTGGCGCTGCCGGCGGTGGTGCTGGTGCGCTCGGCGGTGGCGAGCTTCTACAGCCGGCAGGACACGCGGACGCCGCTCTGGGCCTCGCTCACCGCCATCGCCGTCAACGTCGTGCTCAAGCTCTGGCTCACCGGCCCCTACGGCGTCGCCGGGCTCGCGCTCGCCACCGCGATCAGCCAGTGGGTCAACCTCGCGCTGCTCGTCGCCCTCGCCTGGCGCCGCGGCTGGACCGCGCCGGGGCGCACGCTCGGCCTCACGGTGCTCGGCGTCGCGCTCGCCTGCGCCGGCCTGGCGCTGGTGGCGGTCTACGGCCTGCCGCTGGCGGAATCCGTCGTGCCCGCCCTGCCGCGCGGCCGCGAGATCGCGGTGCTGGCGCTCCTCGGGATCGCCGGCGCGGCGATCTACGGCGCCCTGCTCGCGGGCCTGCTCCACCTGTTCGGGCTGCGCCTGCGACGCGCCTGAGATGGGCGGCGGCCGCGATCGCGGCGGCCGCGATCGCGGCAGTCTTTCAGCCCGGAAGATTGCACACCAGCAGTTGAGCTATCGTTCTCTATTTCACTCCTGAATTTAGATCTTACAGGAAACGAGGACAAACAATTGCACGTCTTCGAATTCAGCGTCATTTAAGTCCTTCGCACTAGGATGACCTCAGTCGCACAATCCGAGGACCGTCCCATCATGCGGTTGACCATCAAGGCCGCGCTGATCGGCGTCATCGGCATCCTCACCGTCAGCATCGCCGGGCAGGGCCTGTTCGCCGCCTCCAAGCTGCGCGCCGTCAACGCCAGCGCGACCGAGATCGCGACGAACTGGCTGCCGAGCGTGCGCTGGCTCGGCGAATTGAAATACGCCACCGCCCGCCTCCGCCTCGTCGACGCGCGCTACGTCCTGGCGGCCGAGCCGCCGGCGGAGCTCGACGCGGTCGGCGCCACCCGCCTCGCGGCGATCGCGAAGGCCGTGACGTCCTACGAGCCGCTGATCTCGAGCCCGGAGGAGGCCGCCCTGTGGGACGGCTTCAAGGGGCAGTGGGCCGCCTATCTCGACCTGCGCGGCCAGCTCGTCGCCGCCGCGCGGGACGGCGACAGGGCACGCATGGTCGCCGCCTTCGACCGCTCGCGGATGCCGTTGGACGCGGCCTTGAAGGTGCTCGACGCGGATTCCGCCCTGAACGACCGGGGCGGCGACGCCGCCTCCGCCGACGCCGCCCTCAGCTACGACTCCGCCCTGCGGCTCACGGTGGCGGTCTGCGCCGGCGCCCTGCTCTGCGCGCTCTGCGGCATCGCCTTCGTGATGCGCGGCATCGCCCGGCCGCTCGACCGCATCATCGCCGCGATGGGGCGGATCGCCGGGGGCGACGCCACCGTGGCGGTGCCCGGCCGGGGGCGCCGCGACGAGGTCGGCGCGATCGCCGCCGCGATCCAGGTGTTCAAGGACAACCTGATCCACGCCTGCACCCTCGAAGCGGAGAGCGAGGCGGCGCGGGCCGGCGCCGCGGTGCAGCGCGCCGCCGCGATGCGCACCGTGGCCGACGGCTTCGAGCAAGCGGTCGGCGGGATCGTCGGCACGCTCGCCGCCTCCGCGACCGAGCTGCAGGCCACCGCCCGGACGATGACGGCGACCGCGACGGAGACCGCCGACCGATCCGCCACCGTGGCGGCGGCGGCCGAGGAGGCGGCCTCGAACGTCAACACCGTCGCGGCGGCCGCCGAGGAGCTTGGCGCGTCGGTGGCCGAGATCGGGCGCCAGGTCAGCGGCTCGGCCGACCTCGCCCAGGCCGCCGTGGCGCAGGCGGACGACACCGTCCGGCTCGTCGACGCCCTCAGCCGGGCGGCCGGGCGGATCGGCGACGTCGTCGGCCTGATCGCCGACATCGCCGGCCAGACCAACCTGCTGGCGCTCAACGCCACCATCGAGGCGGCGCGCGCCGGCGAGGCCGGCCGCGGCTTCGCGGTGGTGGCCTCCGAGGTCAAGGCGCTCGCCGCCCAGACCGGCCGGGCGACGGAGGAGATCGCGGGCCAGGTCACGCAGATCCAGGGCGCGACCGGCCAGGCGGTGGAGGCGATCGCCGCGATCACCCGCCGCATCCGCGACATCGACGCGATGGCGACGACGATCGCGGCGGCGGTGGAGGAGCAGGGCGCGGCGACCCGGGAGATCGTGCGCAACGTCGGCCAGGCGGCGACGGGGACCGGCGCGGTGACGAGCACCATCGCCGGCGTGGCGAGCGCGGCCGAGGAGACCGGCGCCGCCGCCGCCCAGGTCCTGACCTCGGCCGGCGCGCTGTCGCGCCAATTCGGGCACCTTGGCGCGGAGGTCGACCGCTTCCTCGCCACGGTGCGCGCCGCCTGACGGCGTCAGGCCCGCGGCGCGTAAAATTCTCAGGCTCGCGGCGCGTCCTCAGGCTCGCGGCGCGTAAAATCTCAGGCTCGCGGCGCGTGCGCCACCATCTCGATCTCGACCCGCGCCGCCAGCGGCAGCGCCGCGACGCCGATGGTGGTGCGGGCCGGATAGGGCTCCGTGAAGTGCTCGGCGTAGACCCGGTTCATCGCGGCGAAATCGGCCATGTCGGTCAGGAAGACGGTGCACTTCACCACGTCCTCGAAGCCGAGGCCGGCCGCCGCCAGCACGGCGCCGAGATTGACGAAGCATCGGCGCACCTGCGCCTCGATCCCGCCCGCGACCAAGCGCCCGGTCGCACCGTCGAGGGGCGTCTGGCCGGACAGGTACACCGTCCCGTCGGCCCGCACGCTGTGGGCGTAGGGGCCGACCGCCGCGGCGCCGGGCGCCGTCACCGCTTGCCTGCTCATCGAAGCGCCCTTCCTTGCTGCCGTCAGAATCGCGTTGGCCTCGCGACGGTTCGGTCATCGCAGCCGCGGGGCCGTCCGAACGGGCGCGGCGCAGGACCGCGACCGTTTTTTCCCGCGCCCGGCTCCGGTGCCGGCCGGCTACTCGTCCGGGTGCACCGCCGGCGACAGGTCGATCGGCAGGCGCGGGCCCTTCAGCTCGGCATCGCTCGGCAGCGCGCGCGCGTCCCAGCCGCCGCCGAGCGCCCGGATCAGGCCGACGGCGGTGGTGAAGCGGGCGAGCCGCACCTGCAGCGCCGCGACCTCGTTGTTGAGCTGCAGCGCCTGGGCGGTGACGACGGTGGTGAAGTTTTGGGTGCCGGCGCGGTACTCGTTCAGGGTGATCTCGACGGCGCGGCGGGCCAGCGTCACGGCCTCGTCCTGCGCCACCTGCTGGCGGGCGAGGATGCGCACGCCGACGAGGCCGTTCTCCACGTCGGCGAAGGCGGCGAGCACGGTCTGGCGGTAGTTCGCCACCGCCGCGTCGTAGGCCGCCCGCGCGGCGGTGATCGCGGCCGAGCGCGCGCCGCCGTCGAACAGCACCTCGCTGCCGGCCGCCGACACCGCCCAGACCTGATTGGCGGCCGAGAGCAGGCCGTTGCTGGTGAGCCCCGAGATCCCGCCCGAGGCCGAGAGCGTCACGGTCGGATAGAGCGCGGCCACCGCGACGCCGATCTGCTCGCTCTGCGCCTGGACGGTGCGCTCAGCCTGGGCCACGTCCGGGCGGCGCTCGAGCAGGGCGGCGGGGATGCCGACCGGCACCGCGGGCGGCACCAGTGCCAGCGGCGCCACCGGCAGCGACAGCTCCGAGGGCGGGCGGCCGACGAGCGTGGCGATCGCGTTCTCGAACTGGGCGCGGGTGAGGGTCGCGGCGATCGCCGAGGCCTGGGTGGTCTGCACCTGCGTCTGCGCGGTGATCACGTCCGAGCGCGCGGCGACGCCGGCATTGTACTGGTTCTCGGTGATCGCCACCGTGCGCTTGAAGTTCTCGACGTTGGCGTTGAGCACCCGCACCAGCGAATCGGCGTAGCGCAGCGACAGGTAGTTGTTGGCCACCTCGGCCTGGATGGTCAGGCGCGTCAGCGCCAGCGTCGCGGCGTCGGCCTGGGCCAGGGCCGCCTCGGTCTCGATGGTCCGGCGGATGCGGCCGAACAGGTCGAGCTCCCAGCTCGCCTGCCCCTGGATCGACACGGAGGTGCGCTCGGAGCCCAGCGTGCGCGAGCGGGTGATGCTCGGGGCGCCGATGACCGTCGGGTAGAGCGCGGCCTGGGCCGACTCGACGATCGCCCGCGCCTGCCGGTAGTTCGCCACGGATTGGCGCAGGCTCTGGTTGTCGACGTCGACGAGGCGGATCAGCCGGTCGAGCGCCGGGTCCTTGAACACCCGCCACCAGTCGCCGCGCTCGGCCGCGTCGTTGGGGAGGCCGGGGCGCCAGTTCTTCCGCGACGCGACGAAGGCGACCGAATCCTCGCGGGCGCCGCCCTGCTTGAACGCCAGCGGCGTCTCGACGGACGGGCGCGCGTAGTCTGGGCCGACGACGCAGGCCGACAGGGCGGTGGTGAGGGCGACGAGACCGCCCGTCCTCAGGACATGGCGCCAAGCTGGGTGCGCATCCCCTCTCCCCGCACGCGGGGAGAGGGCCGCATGCACCGCGTCGTGCATGCGGCGAGCGGAAGCGAAGGTGAGGGGGCCGGGCAGGACGAGGCGCATCCGGATACGCCCCCTCACCGTCGGCTGCCGCCTCGCCGCGCCGACGACGAGGTCGTCGCGGCCCTCTCCCCGCGCGCGGGGAGAGGGGGGTGCGCCGACCCCGTCCTGCATCGATCGAAACCGCATCATTCCCCCGCCGGCAGGGCCGCTGCGCCGCCGCGGCGGCGGGCGTTCACCCGGTGCCGGAGGCGGTCGAGGCAGAGGTAGACGACGGGGGTGGTGTACAGGGTCAGGATCTGGCTCACGATCAGGCCGCCGGCGATGGCGATGCCGAGCGGGCGGCGGAGCTCGGAGCCCTCGCCGCCGCCGAAGATCAGCGGCGCCGCGCCGAGCAGCGCCGCCAGCGTTGTCATCATGATCGGCCGGAAGCGCAAGAGGCAGGCCTCGAAGATCGCGTCGCGGGGGCTGGCGCCGCGCGTCCGCTCCGCGTCGAGGGCGAAGTCGATCATCATGATGGCGTTCTTCTTGACGATGCCGATCAGCAGGAACACCGCGATCAGCGCGACGATCGTGAACTCGGTGCCGGTCACCAGCAGCGCCAGCAGCGCGCCGATGCCCGCCGACGGCAGCGTCGAGAGGATCGTGACCGGGTGCACGAAGCTCTCGTACAGGATCCCGAGGATGGCGTAGACGGCCAGGATCGCGGCCAGGATCAGCAGCGGCTGGCGCGAGGCCGAGGCGACGTAGTTCTTGGCCGCGCCCGCATACTCGCCGTGGATGGTGGCCGGCAGGCGCAGCTCCGCCATCGCCTTGTCGATCGCGACGGTGGCGTCCGACAGGCTCTTGCCCGGAGCTAGGTTGAACGAGATCGTGGTCGCCACGAACAGGCCCTGGTGGCTCACCTGCACCGGGGCGTTGCCGGTCTCGACCCGGGTGAAGGCCGAGAGCGGCACCATGGTCTCGACCGCGGACGAGACCGGCGCGCTCGAGGAGGCGCTGCCCTTCGAGGCGGCGATGGCGTTGGCGGCCGCGTTTCGGGCCGAATCCGACGCGACCGCGGCGGCGTTGGTGCTGGCGTCGGCCGCGGCGGTGGTCGAGGGGACGGCGCCGGCGGGCGCCGCCGCCACCGTGCCGGCGACCGCGTTGGTGGTGGCCGAGCCGCGCGCCTTGCCGCCGGAGGTCGAGACGTAGAGCTGCTTGAGGGTCTCGGGGTTCTCCAGGTAGCGCGGCGCGATCTCCATCACGACGTGGTACTGGTTGAGCGGGTTGTAGATCGTCGAGACCTGGCGCTGGCCGAAGGCGTCGTAGAGGGTGTTGTCGATCTTGTCGGGCGTGATGCCGTAGCGGAAGGCGGTGGCGCGATCGATCACCAGCCGGCTCTCCAGCCCGCCCTCCTGCTGGTCGGAGGTGACGTCGGCGAAGGTCGGGTCCTTCTGCAGCGCCTGCACCAGCTTCGGCGCCGCCGCGTAGAGCTCGGCCGCGGTGTCGCCCTGCAGGGTGTACTGGTACTGGGCGAAGCTCTGGCGCCCGCCCATCTGCAGGTCCTGGCGCGGGAAGACGTAGAGCCGGGCGCCGGCCACCTGCGAGAGCTTGGGCCGCAGCCGGTTCGACACCTCGCCGATCGAGGCGCGCTCGCCCACCGGCTTGAGCCCGACGAAGACGTTGGCCGAGTTGGTGCCGCGCCCGCCGGTGAAGCCGACGACGCTGTCCACCGCCGGGTCGGCCTGCACGATCGCGGCGGCCTCCTTGAGCTTCTTCTCCATCGACTGGAACGAGATGCGCTGGTCGGCCTGGATGCCGCCCATCATCTGGCCGGTGTCCTGCTCGGGGAAGAAGCCCTTCGGCACGATGACGTAGAGGTAGACGTTGAGCCCGACCGTCGCGGCGAGCACCAGCAGCACGAGGCGCGGGTGCCCGAGCGCGACGCGCAGGGTGCGCTCGTAGGCGTTCAGCGTGCCGGTGAAGGCGCCCTCCAGCCCGCGGATCAGGATGTTGGGGCGCCTGCCCGCGCCGTGCGCCTCGGGGCGCAGGAAGCGCGCGCACATCATCGGCGTGGTGGTGAGCGAGAGCACGAGCGAGATCAGGATCGCCAGCGACAGGGTCACGGCGAATTCCTGGAAGATCCGCCCGATCAGGCCGCCCATCAGCAGGATCGGCAGGAACACCGCGATCAGCGACAGGCTCATCGAGATCACGGTGAAGCCGACCTCGCGGGCGCCGACCAGGGCCGCCTCGATGCGGGACTTGCCCATCTCGATGTGGCGCTGGACGTTCTCGAGCACGACGATGGCGTCGTCCACGACGAAGCCGGTGCCGATGATCAGCGCCATCAGCGACAGGATGTTGAGCGAGTAGCCGAGCAGGTACATCACCGAGAAGGTGCCGACGATCGAGATCGGCACCGCCACCGCCGGGATCAGCGTGGCGCGCCCCGAGCGCAGGAACGCGAACACCACGAGGATGACGAGGCCGACCGCGATCAGCAGCGTCTCCTCGGTGGCGGCCAGCGACGCCCGGATCGTCGCGCTGCGGTCGCCGGTGAGCTTCACGTCGATGCCGCCGGGCAGCGCCGAGACGATCTGCGGCAGCGCCGCCTTCACCCCGTTGATCGTGTCGACGACGTTCGAGCCCGGCTGCTTGTAGACGAACAGCAGCACGCCCTGCTTGCCGTTGACCACGCCGAGGTTGCGCCGGTCCTCGACCGAGTCGATCACCTCGCCGACGTCGGTGAGCTTCACCGCCGCGCCGTTGCGGTAGGCGACGACGAGGTCGCGGTAATCCTCCGCCTTGCGGCCCTGGTCGTTGGCGTAGAGCTGGAAGCGCCGGTCGCCCGCCTCGATCGCGCCCTTGGGCGAGTTGGCGTTGGCCGACGCCAGCCCCGCGCGGATGCCCTCCAGGCCGATGCCGTAGTGGAACAGGGCGGTCGGATCGAGCTCGACGCGCACCGCCGGCAGCGACGAGCCGCCGATGTCGACGTTGCCGACGCCGGGCAGCTGCGACAGCTTCTGCTGCACCACCGTGGCGCCGGCATCGTAGAGCTGGCCGGGGGTCAGGGTGTCCGAGGTCATGCCGAGGATGACGATCGGCGAGTCGGCCGGGTTGAACTTGCGGTAGGTCGGGTTCTGGCGCAGCGCGGTGGGCAGGTCGGCCCGCGCGGCGTTGATCGCCGCCTGCACGTCGCGCGCGGCCCCGTCGATGTCGCGGCTGAGGCCGAACAGCAGCACGATCCGCACGGTGCCGGTGGAGCTCGTCGAGGACATCTCGTTGACGTCGGCGATGCTGCCGAGCCGCCGCTCCAGCGGCGCCGCCACCGTCACCGCCATGGTCTCGGGGCTGGCCCCCGGCATCTGCGCCTGGACCAGGATGACCGGAAAATCCACTTGCGGCAGCGGCGCCACCGGCAGCTTCAGGAACGCGAAGAGGCCGGCGAGCAGCACGCCGACGGTCAGCAGCGTCGTCGCCACCGGGCGCCGGATGAAGGGCTCGGAGATGTTCATGGGCGAAAGCCCATAGGCGTCACGGCGCTGTTCCCCTCTCCCCGAACGCGGGGAGAGGCCCGGCTGCACCCCGTCGTGCTGCCGGGAAGCGCAGGCGAAGCCGCAGCGAGGGTGAGGGGGCGCGAACGGCGGAGGCTCCTCCGCCGAAGCCCCCTCACACTCGGCTGCCGCCTCGCCGCGACGACGACGAGGTCGTCGCGGCCCTCTCCCCGCAGGCGGGGCGAGGGGATGCGAGGCGCGGTCGCGATCTTCCTCACGGCAGCGCCTCGCCTGCAGGCAGGTCCGGCTCGGGTTCGCGGCGGCCGGTGATGCGGCGCTCGAGGCGGTCGAAGAACAGGTAGATCACCGGGGTCGTGAACAGCGTCAGCACCTGGGAGACGATGAGGCCGCCGGCGATGACGATGCCGAGCGGCTGGCGCAGCTCCGAGCCGACGCCGGTGCCGACGATCAGCGGGACCGCGGCGAACAACGCGGCCAGGGTCGTCATCAGGATCGGGCGGAAGCGCAGCAGGCAGGCCTCGTAGATCGCGTCGCGCGGGGACATCCCCTCCTCGCGCTCGGCCTGGAGCGCGAAGTCGATCATCATGATCGCGTTCTTCTTCACGATGCCGATCAGCAGCACGATGCCGATGATCGCGATGATGTCGAGCGAGAGCCCGAACAGCATCAATCCGAGCAGCGCGCCGATTCCCGCGGACGGGAGCGTCGACAAGATGGTGATCGGGTGGATGAAGCTCTCGTAGAGGACGCCTAGAACGATGTAGACGGTGACGATCGCCGCCAGCACCAGGAACAGCTCGTTCGAGAGCGCCGACTGGAAGGCGAAGACCGACCCCTGCGGCACCACGCGGAAGCTCGGCGGCAGGTCGATGCTTTTCCGCGCCTCCTCCACCGCGTCCACCGCCTGGCCGAGCGCGGCGCCCGGCGCGAGGTTGAACGACACGGTGGTGGCCGGGAACTGGCCGAGATGCGAGATCAGCAGCGGCGCCCGGCGCTCGTCGATCCGCGCCACCGCCGAGAGCGGCACCTGCCCGCTCGATGCGGTGGAGGAGGGCAGGTAGATCGCGTCGAGGCTGGCGATGGTCCTGTGCAGGTCGGGGTCGGCCTCGAGGATCACTCGGTACTGGTTCGACTGGGTGAAGATCGTCGAGATGATGCGCTGGCCGAACGCGTCGTAGAGCGCGTTGTCGATCGTCGCCGGCGTGATGCCGTAGCGCCCGGCCGTCGACCGGTCGATCGTGACGTAGGCGGCCAGGCCCTGGCCCTGGTGGTCGCTGGCGACGTCGGCCACCACCGGCGACCGCGACAGCGCGTCGGTGAAGCGCGGCACCCAGGTCTCGAAATCCTCGAGGTTCGGCGTCTCCAGGATCACCTGGTACTGCGTCGCCGACACCGCGGTGTCGATCGTCAGGTCCTGCACCGGCTGCATGTAGAGGCGCAGGCCCGCGACGTCGGCGGTGGCCGCCTGGATGCGGCGGATGATGGCGCCGGCCCGCTCGGCCCGCTCGGCCTGGGGCTTCAGGTTGATCAGGAACCGGCCTGAGTTCAGCGTCACGTTCTGGCCGTCGACGCCGATGAACGAGGACAGGTTGGCGACGTCCGGGTCCTTGAGGATGATCGCGGCGATGCGCTGCTGGCGCTCGGCCATCGCGGCGTAGGACAGGGTCTGGTCGCCCTGCGTGATCCCCTGGATCACGCCGGTGTCCTGCACCGGGAAGAACCCCTTCGGGATCGTCACGAACAGGGTCGCGGTGAGCGCGATGGTGGCGAGCGTGACCAGCAGCGTCAGGCCCTGGTGGTCGAGCACCACCCGCAGCGCCCGGCCGTAGGCCGCGATGGTGCCCTCGGTGGCGCGCCGGCCCATCCGCCCGAGCACGCCCTCGCGGCGGCGGGTCTCGGCAAGGGACGCGGGAGATTGGGGCACGTGCTTGAGCAGGCGCGCGCACAGCATCGGCACCAGCGTCAGCGAGACCACCGCCGAGATGATGATCGTGGCCGCCAGCGTGATCGCGAACTCGTGGAACAGGCGCCCGACCACGTCGCCCATGAACAGCAGCGGGATCAGCACCGCGATCAGCGAGACGGTGAGCGAGATGATGGTGAAGCCGATCTCGCGGCTGCCCTTGAGCGCGGCCTCGAGCGGGGAATCGCCGTCCTCGACGTGGCGGGCGATGTTCTCGATCACCACGATCGCGTCGTCGACGACGAAACCGGTGGCGATGGTCAGCGCCATCAGCGACAGGTTGTCGAGGGAGAAGCCGTAGAGGTCCATCACCGAGAGCGCGCCGATCAGCGACAGCGGCACCGACAGGCTCGGGATCAGCGTGGCGGAGACGCTGCGCAGGAACAGGAAGATCACCAGCACGACGAGCGCGATGGCGAGCCCGAGCTCGAACTGCACGTCCTCGACCGAGGCGCGGATCGTCACCGTGCGGTCGGTGAGCAGGCTCACCTGGATCGCGCCCGGCAGCGTGCCCTGGAGCTGCGGCAGCAGCGCCTTGATCTTGTCGACGGTGGCGATGACGTTGGCGCCGGGCTGGCGCTGGATGTTGAGGATGATCGCCGGCGTCTCGTCGGCCCAGGCGCCGAGCTTGGTGTTCTCCGGCCCCTGCACCACGTCGGCCACGTCCGACATCTTCACCGGGGCGCCGTTCTTGTAGGCGATGATCGCGTCGTCGTAGGCCTTCGGGTCCTGGATCTGGTCGTTGGCGTTGATCGCGTAGCTCTGCTTCGGGCCGTCGATGGTGCCCTTCGGCGTGTTGACGTTGAGGTTGGTGATCGTGGTGCGCAGGTCGTCGATGTTCAGCCCGTAGGCGGCGAGCGCCCGGGCGTTGAACCGCACCCGCACCGCCGGCCGCTGGCCGCCGGAGATGCTGACGAGGCCGACGCCGGCCACCTGGGAGATCTTCTGGGCGAGCCGCGTCTCGGCGAGATCCCGCACCTGCGTCAGCGGCAGGGTCTTGGAGGTGAGCGCGAGCGTGATCACGGGCGCGTCGGCCGGGTTGACCTTGGCGTAGATCGGCGGCGCCGGCAGGTCGGACGGCAGCAGGTTGCCGGCGGCGTTGATCGCCGCCTGGACCTGCTGCTCGGCGATGTCGAGCGGCAGGTCGAGGTTGAACTGCAAGGTCACGACCGAGGCGCCGGCCGAGGATTGCGAGGTCATCTGGTTGAGGTTGGCGAGCTGCCCGAACTGCCGCTCCAGCGGCGCGGTCACGGCCGAGGTCATCACCTCCGGGCTGGCGCCGGGATAGAACGTCTGCACCTGGATCGTCGGGTAGTCGACCGAGGGCAGCGCCGAGACCGGCAGGTTCAGGTACGACACCCCGCCGACGATCAGGATCGCCAGCATCAGGAGCGTGGTCGCGACCGGGCGCAGGATGAAGAGGCGGGACGGGTTCATGCCGGGGGCCCCCCGAGCTCACGCCGGCCCTTCCCTCCCCCCTCCGCGGGGGAGGGTGGCCCCTGCGTCGGCAGGGGTCGGGAGAGGGGAGCGACGATGCCGAGTGAGGCGAAGCCGTCGCGCGCATCGGCTTCGAGGCCGATCCTTCGTTCGGATACGGCGCTCCCCTCTCCCCCCCTGCTGCGCAGGGTACCCTCCCCCGCAGAGGGGGGAGGGAGGCGCGTATCCTGGAAACCCGCGCTCACGGCTGCTGCCGCCGGCGGCCGCGCTTCTGTCCGGCCTCTTGGGCGCCGCCGGCGTCGGCGGCGGGGGTGACCTTCTGGCCGTCGACGCCCTCCGTGATCCGCACCGGGGCGCCGTCGCGCAGGCGGTCGGTGCCGTCGGTGACGACGCGGTCGCCGGCCTGGAGGCCGGAGAGCACCACCGTCCGCGTGCCGTCGGTCTCGCCGGTCTTGATCGGGCGGACTGAGACCTTCGCGTCGCCGTCCATCAGGTAGACGTAGGTGCCGGGCGTGCCCTGCAGGATCGCGCCGTTGGGGACCAGCGCCGCGTTCGCCACCGTGTCGACGGTGAGCTTGGCGTTGACGAACTGGTTCGGGAACAGCTCCTCGTCCTTGTTGTCGAACAGGGCGCGCAGCTTCACCGTGCCGGTGGTGACGTCGATCTGGTTGTCGACCGTGTCGAGGGTGCCGGTGGCGATCTCGTGGGCGTCGCCCCGGTCGTAGGCGCGGACCGCGAGCTTGGCGCCGGCGCGCACCCGGCGCATCACCCGGGAGACGTCGTCCTCGGGCAGGGTGAACACCACCGAGATCGGATGGAGCTGGGTGACGACGACGATGTTGGTCGAGGCCGCGGTGATGTAGTTGCCCTGGTCGACCTGGCGCAGGCCAACCCGGCCCTCCACCGGCGAGATGATGCGCGCGTAGGCGATGTTCAGCCGCTGCTGGTCGACGAGGGCCTGGTCGGAGGCGACCGTGCCCTCGTTCTGCTTCACCAGCGCGCCCTGGGTGTCGACGTTCTGCTTCGAGATCGAATCCTGCTGGGCGAGGCGCTGGAAGCGGGCCAGGTCCAGCTTCGAGTTCTGCAGCAGCGCCTGGTCGCGGGCGAGCTGGCCCTGGTACTGGGCGAGCAGCGCCTCGTAGGGCCGCGCGTCGATCTGGGCGAGGTAGTCGCCCTTCTTCACGGTCTGGCCCTCGCGGAACCCGATGTCGGTGAGGTAGCCGCTGATCTGCGATTTCACGGTGACGGTGGCCAGCGGCGTGACGGTGCCGAGCCCCTGGAGCACCACCGGGATGTCGCCGGTGACGATCTGCGCGATGCCGACCGCCTGGGGCACGTCCATGCCGCCGCGCTTGCCGCCGCCGCGGCCGCCTTTGCCCTGGGTCTCGCCGGGGCCGCCCGCGACCTGCGTGCGCCCGTCGTACCAGCGGTGGGCCACCGCGCCGGCCGCCAGCAGCGCCAGGAGCAGCAGCATCCAGCGGAAGGGGCGGAACCGGCGCGTCTTGCCGGGCGACGCGACCGGGTCCGGCTGGAACGCGCGCGCCGTGTCCGTGCGGATGGGTGAGCTCTCGTTCATGACTGATTAGACCACGTTCCGGACGCCGCCGCGCCCGTGTCGCGCCCTATCCTCTCGCTGTTTTCGTCCGCGGGCCGACCGTTCGTCGGCCCGGGGAGCGAATCCGACACCCTGGCCCCGGCCGCCTGTACGGCATCCGAACGGACCGTGCCCTGCGGCACCCGCGCCGGGCGCGGCTCGGGTCCGGGTGCGCCCGCTCGGCATCCCTGCGCCGCAGCCATCGCCCGTCAATGCGTCGTCAGTACGGCACCGATGTTTCGGTGCTGTTGCTGGCCCGTCAGGGCCGCTCCAGCGCGCGATAGTACCGCACCACGTCGCGGTAGGTTTCGTCGACCGGCGCCACCGGGACCGCGCGCCGCAGGCCGAGGCCGAGGGCGCCGACGGCGAAGGCGAGCGCGAGGGCGCGGCGGGGGGACATGGCGGGCTCCGGCGATCCGTGACGGCAGGCGGACGAGGCCATAATGCGAAAAGGCCCGCCAACGAATTGGCGGGCCTCGCGACGACCGGTCCGGCGCCAGGTCAGGAACGGAACGAGGGGGCGGAGTTCCGCGCCCACCGGCGCCGCACCGGCCGTGTTCCCGAAAGCTATCTCACGGATGATGAATGTCAACATTCGTCAGCCGTGAGGCCTGGCAGCAATCGCCGGTGGCGTGCGCTCCCGCACGTTTCGCGCGGGATCGGCGCCATGGTATCACCCCGCCGATGTCCGCCCCCCGCTTCGCATGAACCCGGTCCTCTCCGGCCTCCCGACCACGGTGTTCGAGACGATGTCGCGGCTCGCCCGCGAGCACGGGGCGATCAATCTCGGGCAGGGGTTCCCCGACGACCCGGGCCCCGCCGACATGCGCGAGCGCGGCGCGCGGGCGCTCGTCGAGGGCTCGAACCAGTACCCGCCGATGATGGGGCTGCCGTCCCTGCGCGCGGCGGTGGCGGCGCATTACGCCCGGCACCAGGGGCTCGCCCTCGATCCCGAGACCGAGGTGATGGTGACCTCGGGCGCGACGGAGGCGCTCGCCGGCGCGCTGCTGGCGCTGATCGAGCCGGGCGACGAGGTCGTGCTGTTCGCGCCGATGTACGACGCCTACCTGCCGCTGGTGCTGCGCGCCGGCGGCGTGCCGCGGATCGTGACCCTGACGCCGCCCGCCTTCGGCCTCGACGAGGCCGCGCTCGCCGCCGCCTTCTCGCCGCGCACCAAGGTGGTGCTGCTGAACGACCCGCTGAACCCGAGCGCGACCCGGCTCGGCGCCGACGACCTCGCGCGGCTGGCCGCGTTCTGCCGCCGCCACGACGCGATCGCGCTGTGCGACGAGGTCTGGGAGCATGTGGTGTTCGACGGCGCCCGCCACGTCCCGCTGATGAGCCTGCCCGGCATGCGGGCGCGCACGGTGAAGATCGGCTCGGCCGGCAAGATCTTCTCGCTCACCGGCTGGAAGGTCGGGTTCGTGATGGCCGACGCGGCGCTGATGCGGACGCTTGCCAAGGCGCACCAGTTCCTCACCTTCACCACGCCGCCGAACCTGCAGGAGGCGGTGGCCTACGGGCTGGCGAAGGACGATGCCTACTTCACCGGGATGCGCGCCGGCTACGCCCGCTCGCGCGACCGGCTCGCCGGCGGCCTCGCCGATCTCGGCTTCACGGTGCTGCCGGCGCAGGCGACGTGGTTCCTCAACCTCGACATCGCCGATCTCGGCCACGCCGACGACGTCGCCTTCTGCGAGGCGCTGGTGCGCGAGCATCGCGTCGCGGCGATTCCCGTGAGCGCGTTCTACCCGGACCGGGCCGTGCGCACGCTCGTGCGGCTCTGCTTCGCCAAGGCCGACGCGACGCTGGACGCGGCGCTGGACCGGCTCTCGGGCGTGCGGCGGGCGGCATCGTGAGCGGGTTTCGGTTTTGGGATGAAACGCCCATCCCCTCTCCCCGCACGCGGGGAGAGGCCCGGCCGCACCCCGTCGTGCGGCCGGGAAGCGCAGCCGAAGCGGCGGTGAGGGGGCGGTGCCGTGGGAGGCTCGCCGGTCGAAGCCCCCTCACCGTCGGCTGCCGCCTCGCCGCGACGACGACGGGGTCGTCGCGGCCCTCTCCCCGCAGGCGGGGCGAGGGGATGCGCGGGTCCCGGGCGCGCGTTCCGATGCGGCGGGAGCTCCTGTGGCCGGGGGCCTTGCTCCAGGGGCCATTGCTCCAGGGGCCATTGCTCCAGGGGCCATCACGCCAGGGGCCATGCGTCCGTCCGCCGAGCGCCGACGACGCCCCCCGCCTTGCCGGGGCAGCCCCGCGGCGCCACATCCCGGGCCATGGCCACCCTCGCTCACCGGTTTCCGCCGATGGATCCCTCGCAGACCTTCTCCCAAAGCTGGCGTGCGGGCACGACGCTGCGCATCGGCGACCAGAGCCGCGAGGCGACGCTCGCCCGGCTCGAGGCACTGGCGCACCTGCTCGATTCCGCCTTCCTGATCCCCGGCCTCAACCGGCGGGTCGGGCTCGAGGCGGTGATCGGCCTCGTGCCGATCGTCGGCGACATCGCCGGCATGGTGATCTCGTCCTACATCGTCGCGGAGGCGCGCCGCCTCGGGGCGCCGCGCTGGCTGATCGCGCGGATGGCCTTGAACGTCGCCTTCGACGGCGCGATCGGCATCGTGCCCCTGGCCGGCGACCTGTTCGACGCCGCCTTCAAGGCCAACCGCCGCAACGTCCGCCTGCTGCGCCGCTGGATGGAACGCAGCGGCGGGCTGCGCCCCAACGAGATCGACGGCACCGCCGTGCGGATCGACGGCTGAGGGTTCCCAGGGCACGCGGTTCCCGTCCCCTCCCCCCTCTACGGGGGAGGGCGGGCCTCGCGTCAGCGCAGGTCGGGAGAGGGGAGCGACCTCTCCGGATGCGGCGCTCCCCTCTCCCCCCCTGCACAGCAGGGTCCCCTGCCCCGCACCCCAGTCGGGCCTGCCCGACTGGGGCACACGGGATGCGGATCTCGGGCAAGCCCGAGATCCGTCGGGGGGAGGGAAATCGCGCGCACCCTACGACCCACTTCGTGCCCCACTTGCGGAGCAGCCCGCGATGAACGAGATCGCCCGGCCCCCCGAGGGCGACGCCGTGCCCGCGCCGATGCCCGGGGCGCAGCCGATCGTGCTGCGGCCGAGCGAGGGCCTGCCCGAGGCGCGGCCGCTCGCGCCCCGCCGCGGCGGGCTGTCGCCGCTCAACCGGCGCCGGCTCGAGAACTTCCGCCGCAACCGGCTCGGCTACGTCTCGTTCCTGATCTTCCTGGCGCTGTTCGTCGTCAGCCTGTTCGCCGAGATCCTGGCCAACGACCGGCCGATCGTCGCCTCCTACAAGGGCGAGTGGCTGTTCCCGGTGCTGATCGACTACCCGGAGGAGAAGTTCGGCGGCTTCCTGGCGCGGACCGACTACCGCACCCCCGAGATCGCCAGGGAGATCGCCGAGAACGGCTGGGCGATCTGGCCGCCGATCCCGTTCTCCTACGACACCATCAACGACGGGCTGCCGACGCCCTCGCCCTCGCCGCCGACCTGGATGCTCACCGACGCGCAGTGCCACGCCGCCGAGACGGTGCCGGGGAAGGGCTGCGCCAGCATTCCCTGGCACTGGCTCGGCACCGACAACACCACACGCGACGTGCTCGCCCGCGTGATCTACGGCTTCCGCATCTCGGTGCTGTTCGGGCTGATCCTGGCCGCCGTCTCCTCGCTGATCGGCGTGGTCGCCGGCGCGGTGCAGGGCTATTTCGGCGGCTGGGTCGACCTGTCGTTCCAGCGCTTCATCGAGGTCTGGGGCGGCATCCCGACCCTCTACCTGATCATCATCATCTCGGCCTTCATCGCGCCGGGCTTCTTCGTGCTGCTCGGGATCATGCTGCTGTTCTCGTGGGTGGCGCTGGTCAGCGTGGTGCGCGCCGAGTTCCTGCGCGCCCGCAACTTCGAGTACGTGCGGGCGGCCCGCGCGCTCGGCCTGTCGAACGTCCGCATCATGACGGTGCACCTGCTGCCCAACGCCATGGTGGCGACGCTGACCTTCCTGCCGTTCATCCTCAACGGCTCGATCACCACCCTGACCTCGCTCGACTTCCTCGGCTTCGGCCTGCCGCCCGGCTCGCCCTCGCTCGGCGAGCTGCTGGCCCAGGGCAAGGACAACCTCACCGCGCCCTGGCTCGGCCTGTCCGGCTTCCTGGTGATCGCCGCGATGCTGAGCCTGCTGGTCTTCGCCGGCGAGGCGGTGCGCGACGCGTTCGATCCGCGCAAGACCTTCCGCTGAGCAAGACCTTCCGCTGAGCGAACCCTGCCGCTGAGCGAACCCTGCCGCCGAGCGAGCCTGTCCGAACCGCAAGACTGTCCGTCGGCACCGGCGTCGCGCGAAGCGACTGTGTCCCGGAGATGCGCCCGCCGGCCGCGCGCCGCGAATGCCTCGCGCGAGGACCGGGCCGGCCCTCGGATGCTTGATCCCCGAGGTTCGAGCGCCGTCGGCGCGGCGGGATCCTCCGGCCCGAGGCATCCGTTCCCACGCCCGGCCGCGAGAACATCATCGCGATACTTAGTATGTCTATACCGGTACGCGTGAATTCAAAATATCCCAGGCCATTGATCTTGGTGCGACACTTTTATCCACCATTGCGCAGACCTCCGGTTTGGACATAAAGCCGTCGCCCGGGCCGGCGGTCGCGCAAGACGCATCCGTCCAGCATTTGGCCCGCCCGCCCCGCCCGCGCGCGGGCGCTGTAACGGGTTCGGGCAACAGCGGAATCCCGCCCTCCGCAGTTGCAGAGATTTCGCGCGGCGCTGAGCACTGCATTGCTGCGGATGCCGGGTCGGTTGCACGGATAGCGCCGAAGCACGGCAGGCAAGATCCACACTTGTTCGTGTGTTGAGCACCGATAACCGCTCCGACATCCTTGCTTTCTCTGCCAAACATCATAATTCCTTCGGGTGGGGACCCATCAAGGAACAGGCAAGGAACGGACGTATGTCTGAAACTACACCGTCGGCACAGACCAGCAACGAGTATATCGAGCGGACCGTCGACGTCGTCGCGGCCTACGTGTCGAACAACTCCGTGCCGATCACGGAACTGCCGACGCTCATCGCCAGCATTCACGAGGCGCTGAACAACGTCGGCTCCGGAACGACCCCCGTCGCGGCCGAGACGGTCGAGAAGCCCAGCCCCGCGCAGATCCGCAAGTCGATCCGCCCCGACGGGCTGGTCAGCTTCATCGACGGCAAGTCCTACAAGACGCTGAAGCGCCACCTGACCAAGCACGGCCTCGACCCGCACAGCTACCGCGACCGCTACGGCCTGCCGGCCGACTACCCCACCACCTCGGCGAACTATTCGGCCCAGCGCTCGGCGCTCGCCAAGAGCCTCGGCCTCGGCCAGCCCGGCCGCTCGACCCCCGCCGAGGCCCCCGAGGAGGTCGAGGAGGCGGCGCCCGCGCCCGCCCGCCGCGGCCGCAAGGCTGCGACCTCCGCCGTGAAGGGCAGCCAGTCCCGCAAGGCCGACGCCGCCTGAGGCCGAGGCGGCCTCGCGCCCGCTCCGGCACGATCCCAGCCCCATCGGCAGACCCGGTCTCGCCGGAGACCTGCGTGCCGTCGGGCAGGTCGTGCCGGACGGGCGGATCGCGCCTCCCTCCACTCCCTCTGCCTCCGCTCCCCTTCCCTCCGCTCCCCTGCAGCGCCCGACGACCGGCCCACGCCGCTCGGGCCGGCATTCGCCGGACGCGTGAGCGGGAAAGGCGCGGCGTGGCGAGCGAACCGACACCGCACGCGCGCCGCGATCCGGCGCGGCGTGCGGTGTCGTTTGCGAAGACCGTTCTCTCGAAGGATCGGCGGCGTCAGAGCGCGGCGCGCTGCCCGAGCAGCCGGGCCCGCGCCCGCGCGACCAGGGCGGCGCGGGCCTGCTCGGCGTCGTCGGCATCGAGCAGCGGCGAGGTGGCGAGGGCGGCGAGGTAGGCCCGCTCGGGCGCGCGGCAGGCACCGATCGCCGCGTCGGCCGCCAGGAGCCGGCTTCCGATCGCGGCGCGCAGACCGAAATGCCGGTCGAGGCAGCCGTGCCAGGAGGCGTAGCGCGTCCCGGCCTCGCCGGCCCGCGCCGGCAGCACGGCGGCGAGCGCGACGAGCAGGCCCGCGGCGAGCAACGATTGCGGGATGGAACGGAACATCATGGGCGTCGGGGTGGGCGGCTCCGATCCCGGAGCGTCGCGCCGACGCGGTGAAGGTTTCGTCAACGCCCCGACTGCGAGGCCATCCCGTTTCGGGACGTCGCCGCCGATCTCAGCGGTTGGCGGTGGTGACCGGGGAGGTGACGCCGCCGAGGGAGACCCAGGCGACGGCGTCCTGGCTCTCGCGCTTGATGAAGGTGTAGCCGGTGCGGTGCCAGGGCAGGATCTGGCTGGTCTTGTTGTCGAGCACCAGGTCGCCGCGGTCGGTGATCAGGGTGAGCACGGCGTGGCCCTCGCCCTTCTCGTCGATGACCACGGTCATCCGCATGGCGCGGCGCGGCAGGCCTGCTTTCGCCAGCAGGCTGCGCTTGAGCAGCTGAAAATCCTCGCAATCGCCCGAGCCGTCCTCGGCCAGGTCCCAGTGGTCGGGAACGCCGAGGTGGTCCATGTCGGTGATCGCGGCGACGGTCTTGTTGACCCGGCGGTTGACGGCCTGGATCGTGTTCCAGATCGCCGGGGTCATGGCGATGCGGGCGGGCTCGGCGGGGTCGACCGCGCACTCGGCCGGGTAGCCCTGGCAGAAGGCGACCCAGGCGAGGATCGGCTTGGCGACGCCGACCGGCGCGGCGGCGATGGTGGGGGCGGGCAGCGAGGCCAGGGTCTGCGCCGCGACCGGGGCGACGGCGAAGGCGAGGCCCGCGGTCACCGCGAGGCCGGCGAGGGCCTTGCGCAGGCGGGGCGCCGACACCGCCCGAACCGTCGAAATCGCGAACCGCATCGCCGTGGCCCAACCCGTTAAGCTCTCGTTAACGAAAGCTCTCACGCCCGGGCCCCGACGGCAATCGCCCCCTTAACGAAAGGTTAATGCTGTGCGTAACACGGGCGTGCGGATCGGGCGGCTGGACCGATGCAGACGGGCCACAGGCGGGATGCGGGCGCCTCGCCCGGCCCGGCGGGTGCCGGCTCGGACGAGGCCCTTGCGGATCGCGCGCCGCGCGGCGGCGTGGTCTCAGAACCGGTAGTTCAGGCCGGCGCGGACCAGGCCGAAGCCGGCATCGCTGCGTCCGGGGCCGTAATAGGCGGCGGTGGCGGCATCGTAGTAGGTCGCGCCCGAGACGCGCTTGCCGAGGTCGAGGTAGAGCGCCTCGATCTTGGCCGAGATCCTGTCGGTGAAGGCGTACTCGATGCCGCCGCCGACGGCGTAGCCGGTCCGCGTCGTCTCCGGCAGGGCGTAGGGGTAGGCGGCCGCGTTCGCCGAGGCCGACCCGCCGCCGTAGGCGAAGCCGCCGGTGCCGTAGATCAGCACCCGGTCGAAGGTGTAGCCGACGCGGCCGCGCACCGTGCCGAAGTAGTCGAGGCTCGGGCGGACGCTCGCGTAGGGCACCGTGCCGAGATAGGCCGCATCCGCCTTGGCGAAGGCGGTGCCCTGGATGTCGGCCTCGACGCCGACGACGAAGCCCGAGCCCGGCGTGAGCTGGTCGTTATAGCCGACCTGGCCGCCGCCGGCGAAGCCGCCCTTCGCCGCCCCGCCGGTCACGGCGCCGTAGGTCGGGTCGGTGAAGCCCTTACCGGACTCGCGGAACGCGTAGCCGGCGTTCACGCCGGCGTAGAACCCGGTCCAGGTGAAGGCGGGCGGAACCGGCGGCGGCGGAGGCGGCGCCCGCCGCGGCAGGTCCGCGGCTTCGGCGGAGGCGAGCCCGGCCATCAGGCCGAGGGCGGGCAGCAGGGTGCGAACGAGCGCCGGAATGGATCTCGATATGGGGGTTCTCGTGTTGGGATGGGAGGTTTTGCGGAGCGGGATCCGGCGGGCCGCCCGTGCCTCCCCCCTCGGCGGGGGGGGGCCGCGAAGCGGGCCGGGAGCGGGGAGCGCGTTGTCCGGAAAGGTCGCGCCCCTCCGCAGCGGGGGGAAGGCGCGGCTGCGGAAGACGCCCTCCGACGGGCCGGTCAGAGCGCCAGCAGCAGCAGGCCGACGATGGTGACGGCCAGGATCATGCAGATCGCGAGGTCGAGGACGCGGGCGCCGCCGCACGGGGGTCTCGGGTCGGTCCGCATCGGGTCGGTCCCTATGGCGGGCGGCCTTCGGGCGGCGGCGGCGATCATCGGCGCGGATCCCGGTCGGGGGTGAGGAGGAGCGCCTCCCGGACCGGGCTGCCGACCCGGGAGGCGCCGTCGATCACCGCAGCATCCCGGGAGGGGGATCCTGGTGCTGCGGCCTGCAGCGCCCCTGGGGTCGCGACGCGGTGGACCGTGTCCGCGGCGGCGATCCCGAGGGCGGGCAGCGCGAGGGCGACGAGGCAGGCGGCGAGCCGGCCCAGTCGCGAAAGGGTGGTCCCGCCCGGCGGCCTGCGATCGCGGCGCAGGGTCGCGTTCAGGGGCGGCATCGGGCGGCAGACGAGGGCGGGTTTCGGTTCGGGCATCGGCCTCGTCCGGGTCGCGTTGACGTGGGAAATTTGACCACGCCCAAACCGTATGTGTGCAGATTTCCCACGTCAACGCGAAATCGGTGGGCCGAGGTGCGCCGCCGCACGATGTGGGATTGTGTCCCACGTTGCCCGCCTCCATGCTGCGCCGATGTCCGAGACCGTCAACGACACCGCCGAGGGGGCTGCCCTGCACGCGCCGGTGGCGCGCCTGCTGCGCCCGCTGGTCCGGCTGTTCGTGGCGCGCGGCATCACCTTCCCGGCGCTGACGAACCTGCTGCGCGAGCTCTACGTCAACGTCGCCGAGCACGACTTCGCGCTGCAGGGCAAGGAGCAGACCGACAGCCGGGTCTCGCTGCTCACCGGCATCCACCGCAAGGAGGTGCGGCGCCTGCGCGGGGCCGGGGCGCCGGTGAGCGCGGTGCCGGCGGTGGTCTCGCGCACCAGCCGGATCATCGCCCGGTGGCTCGCGGACCCCGCCTTCACCGACCCGGACGGGCGCCCGCTGGCGCTGCGGCGCGCGGGCGAGGACGGCCCCTCCTTCGAGGCCCTGGTCGCCGGCGTGACCCGCGACCTGCGGCCCCGCGCCGTGCTCGACGAATGGCTCGACCGCGGGCTCGCCACCCTCGACGGCCAGGACCGGATCGTCCTGGCCGAGGCCGCCTACGTGCCGCGCGGCGGCGGCGAGCCGCAGCTCTACTATTTCGGGCGCAACCTCCACGACCACATCGCGGCCTCGGTCGCCAACATCCTCGGCGAGGCGCCGCGCTTCCTCGAGCGCGCGGTGCATTACGACGGGCTGTCGGAGGATCTGGCGCGGCGGCTGGAGGCGCGCGCCAAGGAGATCGCGATGGAGGCGCTGACCCAGGCCAACCGCGAGGCCCACGCCGCCTGCGCCACCGATCCCGGCGGCCCCCACCGCTGGAACTTCGGCCTCTACGTCTACGCCGAAGCCGTGCCGCCGCGCGCGGGCGTCCCCCCTGCCGAGGAGGCGTCGCCGGCCACGCCGGAGGCCGGGGCGTGAACCTGTCGGTCGGAAACCTGTCGGTCGCACGATCGCGCGCGGATCGGGGCGGTGTTCGGTCGTCGAGCGACCGGCTCGGACGAGGCGCCCTTCCTCCCCCCTCTGCGGGGGAGGGTGGCCTGCGAGGTCCTTCGCATTCAGGCGCCCCGGGACCGCGCGCATGAGCGCTCCGACCCGCCGCCTCGTCCTGCGCCTGCTCGCCGGCGCCGCCCTGGTTCCGGGGCGCGCGCTGCCGCAGGAGGCGCCGCGCGACCAGGGCATCGGCGGCACCGGGGCGCGGCCGACGGACACGCCGGGGGACGGCGACCGCGGCATCGGCGGCACGGGGGTGATCGGCACGATCCGCCGCTTCGGCTCGATCGTCGTCAACGACCTGCGCATCGCCTATCCCGAGGACGTGAGCGTGCGCATCGACGGGGTTGCGGCGCGCGCCGCCGACATGCGGATCGGCCACGTGGTCCACGTCGTCGCCCATGCCGAGGCGGGCGGCCTCGCGACCCGGCGGATCGACGTGACGAGCGAGGTGGTCGGGCCGGTGGAGAGGGTGGCCGAGGGCGCCCTCGTCGTCCTCGGCCAGAGCGTCGCCACGGCCGGCGTCGCCGGGCGCTGGGCGGTCGGCGACCGGGTCGCGGTGTCGGGCCTGCGCCGGCCGGACGGCGTCGTCGTCGCCAGCCTGATCGAGCCCCGGGCCGAGGGCCCCGCCCGCGTCGCGGGCCCGGTCCGGCGCGACCGCGACGGCCGCCCGGTGATCGGGCGCCTGCGGCTGGAGGGCGCCGACGCGCTGCCCGCCGGCCGGCGCGCCGCGGTCGCCGGCGAGGCGGCGGGCGGCGTGCTCAAGGTGGCCCGCGCGAGCGAGGCGCTGCCGTTCCCGCCGGGGCTGAGCCGGGTCTCGGTGGAGGCCTATATCGGCCGCAGCGGCGGCCGGATGAATCTCGGCTCCGGCCTCGACGTCGCCGGGCCGGCCGGTGCGGCGATCCCGCGCCGCGGCAGCGTCCGCGCCGTGCTGACGACGCGGCCGGCCGCCGACGGGCGCCTCACCGTCGAGGCCCTGCGCCTCGACGAACGCGGCACCGCGCCGGGCCGCAACCCGCTGTTCGAGCGCGCGCCGGACCGGATCGACGGCCGCGGCCTGCCCGGAGGCGGCCCGGACGGACGCTTCGAGCGCGGCGGCCGTGGGTCCGGCGGCGGCGGGCCGGGGGGCGGTGGACCGGGCGGCGGATCTGCGGGCGGCGGGCTCGGCGGCAGCGCACCGGGCGGCAACGGACCGGGCGGCGGGTTCGGCATCGACACCCGCACGGCCCCGAACGGGTTCGGCGGCGGGCACGGCGGCCCCGGCGGGTTCGGTGGCGCGGGCGGGCTCGGTGGCCCGGGCGGTCCCGGCGGCTTCGGCGGGCCGGGGGCCGGCCCCGGCGGGTTCGGCGGGCCGGGCGGGCCGGGCGGCGGCCCCCGGCGCTGATGTCGCACGCGCGCCGTCCAACGCTCGGCGGCCCGCGTGCTTAAGCGATCCTTCACCGCTCCGGCGTCAGTCGAAGGGACGCCTGCAGGTTGGATGCGACGTGCCTGACCCCTTGAACGACCGGCCCCGTCCGGTACCGAGCCCGTCGGACCTCGACCGCCTGATCCGGCGGGATCAGCTCGCGGCCCTGCGCCTGAGCATGTCGACCGCCATCCCGATCAACATGGCCCTCGGCCTGGTCGGCATGATCGTGGCGATCCATGCCGGGCAGGGTGCCGTCGGCGCGACCTGGTTCGCGGCCTCGACGGCGGCCAACCTGCTGCGCCTCGCCCTGTGCCGCGTGCCCTGCGCCGCGCTGTCGCCGCGGACGGCGCTGTCGGCGGAGGCCGCCGCCCGCTCGGTCGACCGGCACCTGCGCCTGGTCTGGATGGCGGCCTGGCTGTCGGGCCTGGTCTGGGCGTTCCTTCCGGCGCTGTGCGCCGGCTGCACCGCGGCGCAGACGGTGTTCTACCTGACGTTGACCTGCGGCACGACCGCCGGCGCGGTCACCTACGGCACCGCCTTCGCCCGCATGCCGATCGGCTTCTTCACCCCGCCGCTGCTCTCGTTCGCCGGATGCCTGCTCGTGGCCGGCGGCTTCGACCGGATCTGCCTCGCCGCGACGGTGCTGCTCTACCTCGCCGCGATGATCCGCGGCGCGTTCCTGTGCGAGGCGGGTTTTCGCGAGGCGAGCCGGCTGAAGAACGAGGCCAGCGCCCTCGCGCAGTCGCGCATGGAGGCCCATGCCAGCGCCAGCGCGCTCGCCCTCGAGATGGCGCGGCGGGCGACCCACGACGACCTCACCGGCCTCCTGAACCGCGCCGGCTTCCAGCAGGATGCCGACGCCGCCTTGCGCGGTGAGGCAGCCTTGCGCGACGACGCGGCGGTCGAGCCCGTCGCGCATTGCCTGATGCTGCTCGACCTCGACGGCTTCAAATCCGTCAACGACGTCCACGGCCATACCATGGGCGACCGGGTCCTGGCCGAGGTGGCGCGAAGGATGGCCGCCGCCCTGCCGCCGGGCAGCCTCGCCGCCCGGCTCGGCGGCGACGAGTTCGCCGTGCTCTACGCGCCGGCGCCGGCGGGGATCGCGCAGGACGTGCTCGCCGCCCGCCTGATCGGCGCGGTCGCCGAGCCGTTCGAATCCCTCGACGCCGGCCGGCTCGGCATCAGCATCGGCATCCACCAGGGCGACGCCGGCAGCCTGACGCATCGCCTGAGCTGCGCCGACGAGGCGCTCTACGCGGCCAAGGGCGCCGGCCGGAACCGCGCCCGCCTGTTCGACGAATGCCTGCGCGACCGGATGGAAACGCGGCGCGACAGCGAGCGCGACCTGTCGCAGGCGCTCGCCGAGGGCGTGGTGACGGTGTGCTTCCAGCCGATCTTCGGGCGGGACGGGCGCACGCTGGTGAGCCTGGAGACGCTGGTGCGCTGGAACCACCCGCGCCACGGCTGGATCCCGCCGGCCGACGTCGTGGCGGCGGCGGCGACGGCCGGCCTCACCGAGTCGCTGCTGCGCGCCATCCTCGAGCAGGCCTGCGCGATGGTGGCGACCCTGTGCCGGCACGGGCTGGAGACGGTCCAGGTCGCGCTCAACGTCTCGCCCCGCGAGATGGCGCAGATCGCCGTCGACGAGATCGTGCTCGGCCGTCTCGCCGCCCTCGGCCTGCCGCCGCGGATGCTGGAGATCGAGATCACCGAGGAGACCGCCCTCGACATCGGCGCGGTGCAGGCCAAGCTCACGGCGCTGGCCGAGGCCGGCATCCGCGTGACGCTGGACGATTTCGGGATCGGCTACTCCTCCCTCGCCTCCCTGCGCCAGCTCCAGGCCCACCGCATCAAGATCGACCGCAGCTTCGTCACCGGGCTGACCGGCTCGGACGACAAGTGCGGGCTGGTCCAGGCCGTGCTCGCGCTCGGGCGCTGGCTCGACATCGAGGTGGTCGCCGAGGGCGTCGAGACCGCCGACGACCTCGCCACGCTGCAGGCGTTCGGCTGCACCCTGTTCCAGGGCTACCATCTCGGCCGGCCGATGTCGGCCGAGGCCGTGGCGGACCTGCTGGCGTCGCAGGCGGGAGCGCGGATGGCCGCGGCCTGAAACCGGCGAAACGCGCCGGCGTCGCCGCGCCCCGCTGACGGCGGCCGCCCGGCATGCAAGATGCCGCCCGGATCGCCGAGCGACGGAGCAGGCCATGACAGCGACGATGACCCAGGCCGAATACTGGAACGGCGCGGTCGGCCAGCGCTGGGCGCGCAGCCAGGGCGTGCTCGATGCGGTGTTCGCGCCGCTGACCGAGGCGCTGCTCGCCGCCGCCGACCTGCGGCCGGGCGACGGGGTGCTCGACGTCGGCTGCGGCTCCGGCGCGACGGCGCTGATGGCGGCCGAGGCGGTGGGCGCGGCCGGCCGGGTCGTCGCCGCCGACCTGTCGGAGCCGCTGCTCGCGGTGGCGCGGGCGCGGCCGGTGCCGGCCGGCGCCGCGCCGATCGACTGGATCGTCGCCGACGCCGAGACGCAGGCGTTCGCGGGGCCGCCCTTCGCGCGGGCGATCTCGCGCTTCGGCGTGATGTTCTTCTCGGATTCGTGCGCCGCCTTCGCCAACCTCCGCCGGGCGCTGGCGCCGCATGGGAGCCTGACCTTCCTGTGCTGGCAGGCGATGGCCGACAACCCGTGGGTCACCGTGCCCCGCGCGGCCGTGCTGCCGCTGGTGCCCGATGCGGGCCCGCCGGACTTCGCCGGCCCCGGGCCGTTCCGCTTCGCCGACGCGGACGCCCTGCGCCGCATGCTGGCGGAGGCCGGCTTCGGCGCCGTCTCGGTCGCGCCGGTGGTGCGCGACCTCGTGCTCGGGCGCGCCGTGGACGGCTCGGCCCGCGCCGCCGCGGAGGCGGCCGCCGCCGTCGCGGTCGAGCTCGGCCCGGTCTCGCGCCTGCTGCGCGACGCCGAGCCGCCCCTGCGCCGGGCGGCCCTCGCCGCCGTCGCCGAGGCGGTGCTGCCCCATGCGGACGACGGCGCCGTGCGGCTCGCGGCCGGGTGCTGGCTCGTCTCGGCCGGGTGAGGCGCTTTTTTTCATCGGCGAAAGTGCGACGCGCCCCTTCCCTCCCCCGACGGAACTTGGGCTTGCCCGAGATCCGCACCCCGTGTGCCCAAGTCGGGCAGGCCCGACTTGGGCACACGGGGTGCGGGGGAGGGAGCGCGCGGGGCTTCGAATGGACTGTCGAGCAACGGCACCGGGATATCCCTGGCGGCGCACGCGGTGGAATAGTTCTACGATCTCATTGAAATAGAACTATAATTTTACTTTCTCGCACGTGCGAAAGCGCACGTGAAACCGTTCTGCAGCGCACCATCTCCCGGTCATGGCAGTGACGGCCACGGGGTGCGCGCAGCGACGCGAGACCGGGTCGTCCATCACGACAAGGAACCGACCATGACCAAGCGTCTCGCTCCCCTCGCCTTCGTCCTCGCGCTCGCCGCCCCGGCCTCCGCCTTCGCCCAGGGCTTCGGTTCGCAGGGCTTCGACGCCCCCCGCGTCGACCGCACCGACTCGCGCAGCTTCTTCGGCATGCCGGCCTGGGTCGACTCCGCCCGCGAGGGCGATGCCCTGACCACCGGCTCGATCGGCCCGCGCCTCGGCGACGAGGCCCCGGTGCGCACCGGCCGCGCCCTGTCGCGGACCGGCAGCCTGGCCCGGTAAGCCGCGCTCCGATCGCAGGATCGGTCGAACGGGCGGCGGAGCCTCGGCTCCGCCGCCCTTTTTCGTGGGCGCTCCCCTCAGCTGCGGGCGGCGGTGACGGCGAGCTCCGGCTTGTGGTTCAGGGTCTGGAACACGACGCAGTAGCGCTCGGTCAGCTTGAGCAGCTGGTCGAGCTTGTCCTGGGGCGCATCGGTGTCGAGGGCGAAGGCGAGCCGGATCGCGCGGAAGCCCACCGGCGCCGCCTTGTCGACGCCGAGCGTCCCGCGGAAGTCGAGGTCGCCCTCCGCGCTCACCGTGCCGGCGCGCAGCGGGATCTCGAGGGCGGTGGCCACCGCCTTCAGCGTCACGCCGGCGCAGGCGACCAGCGCCTCGAGCAGCATGTCGCCCGAGCACAGCTCGGCGCCCGAGCCGCCGGTCGCCGGGTGCAGGCCGGCCACCGCCAGCGCGCGGCCGGTCTCGACCTTGCAGGCGATCGCCGTGTCGTCGAGCGAGCCCTTGGCCCGCAGGGTGATCACCGCGTCGTCGGGGGTGTTGCGGTACTGGTCCTTCAGCGGGGCCTGAAGCGCGCGAAGCGTGGTGGCGTCCATCGTCGTCTCCTCCATCGTGGGTCTTGATCGGTCGCCGTTAGCGGGAACCGCACCGCGGCTCAACCGGCGCCGCCCGCTACCACCAGTTCCCGGCGGGCGCCGCGGCGGCCTGGGCCTCGGCCGGGCGCAGCGAGCGGTCCAGGGCCGCCAGGATCGCGCGGGTCGAGGCCTCGCTCTGCGGCGAGGCGGGATCGCGCGGGCGGGCGATGCCGAGCCGCACCGTCTCGTCGAGGCGGCCGGGCTTCGGCCGCATCACCACGGCGCGGTCGGCGAGCGCCACCGCCTCGCCGACGTCGTGGGTGACGATGAGGATCGTCGGGCGGGTCTCGGCCCAGAGCGCGAGCAGGTGCCCGTGCAGGTCCTTGCGGGTGAAGGCGTCGAGCGCCGAGAACGGCTCGTCGAGGAGCAGCACCCGCGGGCGCGCCACGAAGGCGCGGGCGATCGAAACCCGCTGCTGCTGCCCGCCCGACAGGTCGCGCGGCCAGCGCGCGGCGTGCTCGGACAGCCCGACCCGCTCCAGCGCGTGGGCGACCCGGGCGCGGCGCTCGGGCCTGCGGACGCCGTCGAGGCCGAAGCCGACATTGTCGGCCACCGTGAGCCAGGGCAGCAGGCGCGGCTCCTGGAACACCAGGCCCACGCCGGGATGCGGCGCGGCGATGGCCTCGCCGTCGAGCGTGATCGTGCCGGCGCTGCCGCGGTCGAGGCCGGCGATCAGCCGGAGCAGGGTGGTCTTGCCGCAGCCCGAGCCGCCGATCAGCGCGACGATCTCGCCGGCCGCCACCGACAGGTCGATGCCCGCGAGCGCCTGCGTGCCGTCGGCATAGGTCTTGGAGAGGCCTTGGATGTCGAGCACGGTGTCCGCCGAGGTCCTCTTGTCGCCTGTCGCGTGCATGCCATAGGGCGCGAGGCGCCGCCATGCTACGTCGGCGCCTCGCGCGGCCGCGCGAGGCGATGGGGTGGACCCGTGATCAGGCTCGTTCTTCCGGTGCTCCTCGCCCTCGCGGCCCCGGCCGCCGCCGCCGACCTGCGCGAGCGGCCGGGCACCGGCCGCTTCCGCGCGACCTGCGAGGATCTCGGGCGGTTCTGCACCGCGACGGCCTGCGGCCGCGACCAGATCGAGGCGGCGCAGGGCTGCCGCGCCCTGTGCCCGGGCGCGGCGGTGCTCACCGTCGCCCCCGCCGCCTGCCCGCTGCCGGGCGTGGTGCTGCGCCGGCGGGGGTGAGGAGCCGGCCCTTCCCGCCCCCACACGATCGCGTCACGCCGGGAACGGCCGTGGCGGTCGCCGGTTGACGTGCGATCGAATGCCGCGACGCACCATCGCGTCGCAGAACCGGACGACGCCGATGCCCGAATCGAGCCATGACGCGCCCCTCAAGGACGAGGCCGCCTGCGGCACCAAGCCGGCGCCGCCCTGCACGCTGGTGATCTTCGGCGCCGCCGGCGACCTGACCAAGCGCCTGCTGATGCCTTCGCTCTACAACCTCGCCGGCGCCGGCCTGCTCGATCCCGGCTTCGCCATCCTCGGCGTCGACCACAACGACGGCAGCGACGAGGGCCTGCGCGCCGAGCTCACCAATTCGATGGAGACCCTGAGCAAGGACCCCGGCTCCGAGTTCCACGCCGACCGGATCGACCCGAAGAGCTGGGGCTTCATCCGCGACCGCATCCACTTCCTCAAGGGCGACTTCGAGGATGCCAAGACCTTCGAGGCCCTGAAGGGCAAGGTCTCGGGCAACGTGGTGTTCTACCTCGCGGTGGCGCCGCGCTTCTTCGGCACCCTGGTCGACGGGCTGGGCCAGGCCGGGCTGCTGAAGCAGGCGGACGACGCCTTCCGCCGGGTGGTGATCGAGAAGCCGTTCGGCTCCGACCTCGCCTCGGCGCAGGCGCTCAACGCGCGGATCCTGAAGCAGGGCGACGAGAGCCAGTTCTACCGGATCGACCACTTCCTGGGGAAGGAGACGGTGCAGTCGATCATGGCTCTGCGCTTCGCCAACGGCATGCTGGAGCCGGTCTGGCGGCGCGAATACGTCGACAGCATCCAGATCACCGCCGGCGAGACCGTCGGCGTCGAGGAGCGCGGCGGGTTCTACGAGCCCACCGGCGCGCTGCGGGACATGGTGCCCAACCACATGTTCCAGCTGCTGTGCATGGTGGCGATGGAGCCGCCGAACTCGTTCAAGGCCGAGGACGTGCGCGGCGAGAAGGCCAAGCTCGCGCAGGCCGTGAAGCCGATCCAGCCCGACCACGCCGTGCGCGGCCAGTACACGGCCGGCACGCTCGAAGGGAAGCCGGTCGTCGGCTACCGGGAAGAGCCGCACGTGGCCGAGGATTCAACCACCGAGACCTACGTCGCCCTGAAGCTCGAGATCGACAACTGGCGCTGGGCCGGGGTGCCGTTCTACGTCCGCACCGGCAAGCGCATGACCGGGCGCCGCACCGAGATCGCGATCCTGTTCAAGCCGGCGCCGTTTCAGCTGTTCTCCGACACGCCGGTGGCCGAGCTCAGCCCCAACGTGATGCGGATCACCATCGACCCCGACCACGGCGCCGGGACCGAGCTGAACGTCAAGGTGCCCGGGCCGCAGATGCAGATCGGCCGGGTGACGATGGGGTTCAAGTACGCCGACTTCTTCCAGAACCAGCCCAACGTCGGCTACGAGACCCTGCTCTACGATTGCATGACCGGCGACGCGACGCTGTTCCAGCGCGCCGACAACATCGAGGCCGGCTGGGCCGCGGTCGAGCCGCTGCTGCAGGCCTGGAAGACCGCCCCGGTGGAGGACTACGCGGCCGGCACCCCCGGCCCGAAGGCCGCCGACGACCTCCTGACCCGCGACGGCCGCCACTGGCTCGGCCTCGACGGCAAGACCGACTGAGGCAGGACCGACTGAGGCAGGACCGACTGAAGCAAGACCGATCGAGCCTCGAGACAGGTCCGTCGGGCCGGGCGCATCGCGGGCACGGGCCCCGGCCTTTCCCACGCCGTCAATGTTCGTCGCGTCTTGCGCCGTCCTTCTCGGCCTTGACCTCGTCCGCGATCTGCAATCCGGCTTGATAGAGCAGCAGACGGCACGTCATGACCATCTCGGGTGTTCCGACCTCGCGGACGATTTCGTAGAGCCGCAGGCAAGCGTCGACCATGGCCCCGGCGGAGAACCTTTCGTCTGTCGCCATCATGCTGTCTTCAAAGCGATGTTCTCATCTGCCAACTCAGACTTAAGCCGACAACGCCGCCTTACGACCAGAGGTTGCGTATTGCCGTAAAAGCGTTCTGAATGCAGAATACGAGGACGCGTGCGGTCGCATGGCTATTCAAGAGGCGACCGTCGATGTGTGTTGAGCCCGGCCCGGATCGCGGAAAGACCCCCGGTCGCGACGATGTCGGGGAGGGGAACGACAGTCTTCGCCGTCTCGCCGAAGCGCTCGGCGGCACGGTCGCGTCGCTGTTCGGCGAGGCCGCCGCGCCGAGCGATCTGGCCGGGTTGCGGGAGCTTCTCGGCCTGTGGAGCGGGCTTGCGAGCGACGCGAGCCGGGCGGACGCGCTGAGGGCGGTCCGCGCCATCGCGAAGGCCGAGGCGCCCTGAGCGTCGGTTCGCAGCGTCGGCGCGGCCGAGCGCGTCACGCGGCGGCCGCCCCGTCCGCGTTCGCCAATCCCGACGCCATGGCGCGGATCAGCAGATCGAGCTGGGCCCGCACCACCGCGACCGGCAGCACCATCAGGCGCGCGTCGAGGCCGAGCATGACGATGCCGTGCGTCGCCGAGAACAGGCTGCGGGCGAGCAGGACACGCTCGAGGGCCGGGAGGTCCGGGCGCAGCGCCTGCAACGGCGCCTCGATCCGGCGGAACAGGCGGCCCTGCTCGGCGACGTACCCGTCCGGCGGGCGCCGCCCGTCGGCGAGTTGGTGCTGGAACAGGGCGCGCCAGCGCCTGGCGTGGCCTTGCGCGAAGGCGAGATAGGCCTCGCCCAGCCGGACGAGCTCGTCGGCCGCGCCCGCCGCGTCGAACCCGTCGGCCTCCGGCCCGAGCGCCGCCTCGAACAGGCCGAGCGTGCGCAGGTTCACCGCGAGGATCAGCGCGTCGAGATCCGGGAACGCGGTGTAGATCGCGCCGAGCGCGCAGCCGGCATCCGCGGCGAGGTCGCGGGCGCGCAGGGCGCCGAGCCCGTCCGCCGCGATCCGGCGCTCCGCCGCGGCAACGAGCGTGGTGCGAAGCGCTTCCCGGCGAGCCTCCGCCTTCGTCGGCTTCCCGCCGTCGGCCAGCCCGGTCACGCGCCGCCTCGCGGCCCTATTTTGCACGACGTGCAATCGCGCACTTGAACGCTGTTCATGTTCGTGGGAGGTTCCGGATGTGAACGATGTTCATAACGCGGGAGCCCCACCATGCTCAAGTTGCTCAACCTCCTCGCCCGGGGGAAAGTCGCCCGGGCCACCGAAGACCTCCACGACCGCAACGCCCTGCTGATCCTCGACCAGCAGATCCGCGAGACCCGCGCCGCGCTGGAACGCAGCCGTCGGGCGCTGGCCGTGGCGATCGCCGGCGACCAGGCCGAGGCCCGCCGCGGCGCCGAGATCGACGCCCGGGCGGCCGACCTCGAAGGCCGCGCCGTCACGGCGCTCGCCGCCGGGCGCGACGACCTCGCGGCGGAGGCGGCGGACGCGATCGCCGAGCTCGAGGCCGAGCGCCGGGCGATCGACGAGGCCCGCACGCGATTCGCCGCCGAGGTCGCCCGCATCCGCGCCACCGTCGCCGACGCCACCCGCCGGCAGGCGGAGCTGGAACGCGGCCGGCGGGTCGCCGGCGCGACGGAAGCCGTGCGGCGGCTCTCGGCCCAGACCGGCCGCGGCGACACGGCCACCCTGCGCGAGGCCGAGGCGACCCTGGCGCGCCTGCGCGCGCTCCAGGCCGAGGCGACCGACACTGAGGCGGCGCTTGCCGAGGCCGACATCGCCGACATCGCCGAGCGCCTGGCGCGCGAGGGCTTCGGCCCGCGCACCCGCCCGACCGGCGGCGACGTGCTGGAGGGCCTGCGCCGCAAGGCCGGGCTCGCCCCGGCCGCCTGACCCACCGAGCATCCCATCCCTTTCCCGTCCCACATCAGGAGCGTGTCATGAACAACGAGACTACCCAGCATTCCGGCGCCTGGGTCACCTTCACCTACGCCGCCTTCCTCGGCTCGGCCGCGATGGTGGCCTGCGGGATCCTGTTCCTGCCGGTGGACATCTGGATCAAGGGCTACCTTGCCATGGGCGTGGTGATGCTGGTCCAGTCCTGCATCACCGCGACCAAGACGGTGCGCGACGTGCATGAGGGCCGCCGCATGGTGAACCGCATCGAGGACGCCAAGACCGAGCGCCTGCTGATGTCGGTCGGCAAGGACTGATCCGGGCAAGGACCGATCCGGGCAAAAATTGACCCGAGACAGGACCGACGCCCCCTCGCGAGGCCCGGCCGAAATCCCGGCCGGGCCTCGCCGGACCCGAATTCCCCCGTCCCTTCGCCAGCCGAGACGATCCGATGCCCGATTTCCCGGCGCTCGCCCCCGCTTCGCGCGGGCGCATCCCGATGCCCGACAAGCTCGCCTACACCGCCTTCGTCGCGGTCCTGGTCCCGACCTACCTGTCCTCTTACGGCCCGACGAACTTCCTGTACTTCTGCGACCAGTCGCTGCTGCTGACCCTGGTCGGGATCTGGCTGGAGAGCCCGCTGCTCGTCGCGATGTGCGCGGTCGGCCTCGTCGCGCCGCAACTGCTGTGGGTGCTCGACTTCCTCGGCACCGCCCTCGGCTGCCCGATCACCGGGATGACCGCCTACATGTTCGATCGGAGCACCGCGCCGTTCCTGCGCGGCCTGTCGGGCTTCCACGGCTGGCTGCCGTTCCTGCTGATCTACCTGGTCGGCCGCCTCGGCTACGATTGCCGCGCCCTGCCGACCTGGACCGCGCTCGCGATCGTCACCCTGCTGGCGTGCTTCTTCCTGATGCCGCCGCCGACGCCGGAGCCGGGCCTGACCCCGGTCAACATGAACTACGTATGGGGCATGAGCGACCGGGCGGCGCAGACCTGGGTTCCGGCCTGGGCCTGGCTCGCGGGCCTGATCGTCGGCCTGCCGACCCTGCTGTTCCTCCCGACCCACCTCGCCCTGCGCCGCTGGGCGCCGGCGCGATCGCGACCCGCTGCGGGATGACGGAACGCGCGGAGCCTCTTCCCTCCCCCGCAGAGGGGGGAGGGACGGCGGGGGGCCTGTCTTCGTTCGAGGCCCGGGAACGGCGTCGGCGTCCGCTCGGTCGAAGGCGGGGCCTTCGTCCAGAGCGATCCCGTCAGGCGCCGTCGCCGCCCGGCACCAGCGTGATCACCGTCTCCGTCGCGGCGTCGACCGCCGCGCGGGAGTACAGCAGCGGACGGTAGGCGCGCCGGGCCCAGGGCTCGGCATGGTCGGCGTAGTGCGGGCTCGCCGGGTGGCCGGATTGGCCCGGCGCGTTGACGAAGACGCCGGCATCCCAGTCGCCGACGTCGAGCACCATCCGGAACGAGGCGCCGTGCGTCATCCGGAACGTCGCGGGGTCGTACTCGGCGTGCATCACGCAGGGCCCCGCCCCCGGCATCGGCAGGGGGCCGACATCGTGGCCGGTGAAGCCGCGCGGGCCGAGCGGGTGCGCGAACAGCGCGTGATGCAGGCGGCCCCAGGCCCAGGCCGCGGGATCGGGGCCGAGGCGGGCCGCGCAGTCCCGCCAGGCCGCCGCCAGGGTGCGTTCGACCAGCGCGTCGCGGGCGGCGCGGTCGAGCGGCGGGCGCGGCGTCTCCAGGCGGTCGAGCAGGGCCGGCAGGTCGCCCGGCGGCAGCAGGCGCCGGGTCTCCGGATCGGGCACGAGGGCGTGCAGCAGGGCCGGGCGCAGGTGGTGCACCCAGAACACCTCCACCAGCGCGGCCGAGGCCGAGCCCTCGTGCAGGTGCCCGTCGAAGGTCTCGAGCAGGGCGATCGCCCGGCGGGCCTCCGCGTCGGCGGGCGCGGCCAGCGTCGCGGCGAGGTGCGCCAGCCGCAGCGCCGGCTCGGAGACGTCGTCGCCCTGGAGCCGCTGCGAATCGGCCGGCGCGTGCTGCGGCTGGTGCGCCAGCACCGTGCGGATGCGCCGGGCGCGCCACGGCTCGTGCCACTCGAAGCCGAGCTTTCGCGCCTCAGCCGGGTACTCCTCCGGCAGGTTCATCTCGTTGGCCGAGTAGACGAAGCCGGCGCCCGGATCGATCCGGCTCGGCAGGTCTCCCCCGTCGTGGAACCCGGCCCAGGCGTATCGGCCGTCGCCCGGCACCGGCAGCAGGCCGTCCCAGTTCGGGCGGATCGGCGCCTTGCCCGCCGTGAACCACGCGACCCGCCCGGTCACGTCGGCGTAGACCTGGTTGACGGAGGGCGCCGACCAGTGCCGCAGCGCCGCGCCGAAGGCCTCCGGCGTCGCGGCGTCGAGATAGGCCAGGCTGCCGAGATAGGCGCCGGCGCCGGGCTCGGACCACACCGTGCGGACGGCGAAGGCCTTGGCGGTGGCGCGGTCCTCGCAGATCACCGGGCCGTGGCGGGTGAAGCCGAGCGTGACCGGCTCGTCGGCCTCGCCGCGGACGGGGATGCGCTCGTGCACCCGCTCGATCGGCGCCCAGCCGCCGTCGAACCGGAACCGGTCCGGGTCGCCGGGGTCGACGTCGAGGACGAACAGGTCCTCCTGGTCGAAGGGGGCGATGGTCAGGCCGAAGGCGGCCTTGCCGTTGTGGCCGATGCTGATGCCGGGGAGCGCCGGCTCGCCGGCGCCGATCACGTCGAGCCCGGGCGCGGTGAGGTGGACGACGTAGCGCAGCGCCGGCAGGGCGTAGGCGCGGTGCGGGTCGCTCGCCAGGATCGGCCGCCCGGTGGCGCTGCGCGACGGCGCGACCGCCCAGGCGTTCGAGCCGTCGCCGGCCGGCTCGGGGTTTTCCGCAACCCGCTGGCGGCCGACGTTTCCCTGCGCGTCGACCCGGGTCCAGGCCCAGGCCGCGTCGCGGGTGGCGGCGAGCCGCGCCGGATCGAACCCGACCGGCGCGGTGGCGAGGCGGACCACGTCGAGCAGGTCGTCCGGCCAGTGCGCCGGCTCGAGATCGCCGAGCGGCATCGTCGCGTGCGGGGGGCTGAGGCCCTTGCGCAGGGCGTCGGTCTCGGCGTCGGCACGCGCCAGCACCTGCGCGCGGGCGACCTCGGAGGCCACGTTGCGCACCAGCGCATGGCTGCGGATGCGGACCACGTCCTCGGGCGCCCACGCCGCCGGGCGCGTCCCGAGGGCGGCGAATTCCGGCGGCAGCAGGTCGGGACGCTCGAGGGTCAGGGCGACGTAGGCGTTCAGCCCGGCGACGAAGGCCTCGACGATGTTCCGAGTGCGCGGATGCCCGTAGGCCGCCCACTCGGCCTCCATGTCGCCGCGGTACAGGAACAGCCGCGCCGCCCGGTCCTGCGCGAGGTAGCCCGGCCCGAAATCGGCGGCGAGCAGCCCGAGGCCGCGCTTGCGCCACAGGTCGAGCTGCCACAGCCGGTCGCGGGCGGCGTTGAACCCCTGCACGCGAAAGACGTCGTCCTGCGACGCGGCGCGGAGATGCGGCACGCCGTGGCGGTCGACGCGGATCTCGGCGGGCGCGGACAGGCCCGGGAGGGTGAAGGTGGTCACGCCCGCGTCCCCTGCCCTGATGCCGCAAGCCGGGACGTCGACGGCAAGGCATCACGCCGAGATTCGCGCGCATCCCCTCGCCCCGCCTGCGGGGAGAGGGCCGCGACGACCTCGTCGTCGTCGCGGCGAGGCGGCAGCCGACGGTGAGGGGGTCTCGACGAAGGAGTCTCGTCCGTCCGCGCCCCCTCACCGCCGCTTCGGCTTCGCCGCCGCTTCCCACAGGCACGACGAGGTGCCTGCGGGCCTCTCCCCGCGTGCGGGGAGAGGGGAAGGGAGGGCCTTTCGGGCATCGGCACGCCGGCTGAAGGAGACGAAACGGACGCGGCGGCTGTCTGTCCGGTCCTCACAGAGCCACCTCGATCAGGAACGGCCCACGCCGGGCCAGCGCCCCGCGGAACACGTCGATGAAGTCGGCTAAATTCTCCACGCGGCGCGCCTCGACGCCGAAGCCCCTGGCGAGGCTGACCCAGTCGATCGCCGGGTCGTCCAGCGTCAGCATGCCGATCGCCTTCGGGCCGGGATTGGCGGCGCCGACGTTGGCGAGCTCGTGGCGCAGGATGGCGTAGGAGCGGTTCGACCAGATCAGCGTGACCACGTCGAGGCGCTCGCGCGCCTGGGTCCACAGCGCCTGGGCGGTGTAGAGCGCGCTGCCGTCGGCCTGCAGCGCGATCACCTTGCGGCCGGGGCAGGCGATGGCGGCGCCCGTCGCCATCGGGATGCCGAGGCCGATCGCGCCGCCGCCGAGCTGGAGCCAACTGTGGGGCGCGGCCGCATGGGTCTGCCCGAAGAAGTTGCGGCCGGTGGTGATCGACTCGTCGCAGACGATCGCGCCCTCGGGGATCAGCGCGCCGAGCACCCGGCCGATGGCGGCGTCGGCGAGCGCGCCGGCGGTCGGCAGCTCCGGGCGCGCGCCGGCGGCCGACGACTCGTCCGCCGGCGCGCCGACGGCCTCGGCCAGCCGCTCCAGCGCCTCGATCTGGTCCTCCTCCGGCGTCGCCAGCACGATCGTCTCGGCGTCCGGCGCGCTGAGCACGCTCGGCTTGCCGGGATAGGCGAAGAACCCGACCGGCGGCGTCGCGCCGACGAGGATGACGTGGCGGAAGGGCGCCAGGGTCTCGATCGCGGCGTCGATCGGGTAGGGCAGGCGCTCGATCGGCACCGTGCCGGCGCCGCGGTCGATCCGGGCGTTGGCGGCCATGGCCAGCAGCTTGGCGCCGGTCTTCCGCGCGATGCGGGCGGCGATGCGGCGGCCCTCGCCGCGCACCGCCCGGTCGGACAGGTACAGCACCGCCGGCTCGCCCGAGGCCAGGGCCGCGACGGCGCGCCGCTGCGCATCCGCGCCCGCCCGCGCGCGCTCGGGAATCGCGGGGACGGGCGCGATGCCGGTGCCCGGGTTCCAGGCGGTGTCGGCGGGCAGGATCAGGGTCGCGATCCGCCCCGGGGCGGTCCGCGCCGCGGCGATCGCGTCGGCGCCGTCCGCGGCGATGGCCTCGGCGGTGGTGCCCATGCGCAGCCAGGCCGAGACCGGCCGGGCGAAGCCGGCGATGTCCGAGGTCAGCGGCGCGTCGTGGATGCGGTGGTAGGTGGCGTGCTCGCCGACGATGTTGACGATCGGCGAGCGGGCGCGGCGCGCGTTGTGGAGGTTTGCCAGGCCGTTGGCGAGGCCGGGGCCGAGATGGAGCAGGGTCGAGGCCGGCTTGTCGGCCATGCGGGCGTAGCCGTCGGCGGCCCCCGTCGCGCCGCCCTCGAACAGGAACAGCACGCAGGCCATGCCCTCGACCCGGTCGAGCGCCGCCACGAAATGCATCTCGGAGGTGCCGGGATTGGTGAAGCACACCTCGACGCCGCCCGCGACCAGGGTGCGGACCAGGCTCTCGGCGCCGTTCATCGTCTCTGCCAACGCGCTCATCCCTCATCTGGCGGTCCGGAACCGCAGGCCCCGCCGGGAGCGAAACCTCCGAAGGCGCCATCGTGGTGCCGCGGGATAGGGCGGCGCAAGGCCCGGGCGCAACGCCCAAGACGCCATTGTCCTGCGGCACAACCCAAGATCGTTGGCGCAGGTCTTGCCCGGAGGGACTGTCCCCCTCGCCCGCAGGGGCCTCCCCCCTCACCCGGAGGGGCTTTCCCGGACCCACGCATGAGAAGCCGCACGATGCTCGGCCGTACCCTGGCTGCCCTCGCCGTCACCACCGCGCTGGCCGCGCCGCCGGCGCTCGCCGAGAGCGTCCTGCGCATCGCGATGACCGCGACCGACATTCCCACCGCCACCGGCATGCCCAACAACGGCTTCGAGGGCATGCGCTTCCTCGGCTACCCGATCTTCGAGGGGCTGGTGCAGTGGGACCTCACCCGCACCGACCGGCCGGCCGGGCTGATGCCGGCGCTCGCCACCGCCTGGGAGCAGTCGGCCGAGGACAAGCGGGTCTGGACCTTCCACCTGCGCGACGGCGTGCGCTTCCACGACGGCGAAGCGTTCGATGCCGACGCGGTGATCTGGAACCTCGACCGCTACTTCAAGAACGACAGCCCGCAATTCGAGGCGCAGGGCGCCGGCATCTCCCGCGCCCGGGTGCCGATCATGGGCAGCTACAAGAAGCTCGACGACAGGACGGTGCAGATCACCACCACGCAGGTGGCCTCGTACTTCCCCTACATGGCGGTGTACCTGCTGTTCACCTCCCCGAAATCGTTCGTGAAGGCCGGCCGCGACTGGGCCAAGGTGCAGGCGGTGCCGGCCGCCGGCACCGGGCCGTTCAAGCTGACCAAGGTGACGCCGCGGGAATCGGCGGATCTCGCCCGCAACGACGGCTACTGGGACAGGTCCCGCCTCGCCAAGGTCGACCGGGTCCGCCTGATGCCGATCCCCGAGGCCAACGCCCGGATCGCCGCGTTGCGGGCCGGCCAGGTCGACTGGATCGAGGTGCCGGCGCCCGACGCGATCCCGTCGCTGAAGGCCGCGGGCTTCGCCGTCACCACCGGCACCTACCCCCATGTCTGGCCGTGGATCTTCAACATCGGCGCGACCAACAGCCCGGTGAAGGACGTGCGCGTGCGCCAGGCCCTGAACTACTGCGTCGACCGCGCGGCGGTGGTCAGCTTCCTCAACGGCACCGCGGAGGCCGCCAGCGGCTGGTTCAACGACGGCAACCCGGATTTCGGCACCCCCAAGAACCGCTACGGCTTCGATCCGAAGCGGGGCAAGGCGCTGCTGGCCGAGGCCGGCTTCACCGCCAGGAACCCGCTCGCGCTGAAGATCATGATCTCGGCCTCCGGCTCGGGGCAGATGTCGCCGATGCCGATGAACGAGTTCCTGCAGGAGAACCTCAAGCAGGCCTGCGACGTCGACGTGTCGTTCAACGTCGTCGAGTGGCAGATCCTGCTGAACTCGAGCCGGGCGCTGCCCGACGCGGCCAGCCTGCAGGGCTCGAACGCCCTCAACGTCTCCTCGCCCACATCCGATGCGGGCGTGATGGTGCGCTACTTCGCGGCCGACCGGTTTCCGCCCAACGGCTTCAACTTCCCGAACTGGACCGACGCGACCTTCGACAAGGCCCTGAGGACGCTCGCCGAATCGAGCGACCCGGCCGAGATCTCGGCCGCCACCAAGGCCGCGCACGAGCGCCTCGTCGACGACCCGCCCTGGCTCTACGTCGTCCACGACCTCAACCCCCGCGGCATGAGCCCGAAGGTGAAGGGGTTCGTCTCGCCGCAGAGCTGGTTCGTCGACCTGACGCTGGTGAGCCTGCCGTAGCCGCGTCCGACGCTCGACGCCCCGTCGTTCCGGGGCCGCGTGAGCGGCGCCCCGGGACGACGGGATAGCCCCCGACCACGACGACCGGACAAGCAAGGGTCCTTCCGGATGACCGACACGACGAACGCCATCGCCGACCTCTCCGCGACCGAGCTCGCAAAAAGAATTGCCGGCAAAACGCTGTCGCCGGTCGAGGCCGTGGCGGCGATGCTCGACCGCATCGCCGCCCGCGAGCCGAAGCTCCAGGCCTTCACCGAGGTGTTCGCCGACGATGCGCGGCTGGCGGCGGAGGGCGCGGACCGGGCGATCCGCTCCGGCCACGCGGTCGGGCCGCTGCACGGGGTGCCGATCGCGCTGAAGGACCTGATCGACCTCGAGGGCCGCATCACCATGGGCGGCTCGGCCGCCCACCGGGCGCGGCGCGCCGCCCGCACCGCCACCATCGCCCGGCGCCTGATCGCGCAGGGGATGATCGTGCTCGGAAAGACTCACACGGTGGAGTTCGCCTATGGCGGCTGGGGCACCAACCCGCATCTCGGCACCCCGTGGAACCCGTGGGACCTCGCGGTCGCCCGCACGCCCGGCGGATCGAGCAGCGGCACCGGCGTCGCGGTGGCGGCGCGGATGGCGCCCTGGGGCATCGGCACCGACACCGGCGGCTCGGTGCGCCTGCCCGCGGCCTTCTGCGGGCTGACCGGGCTGAAGGTCACCGTCGGCCGGGTCTCGACCCACGGCATCGTCCCGCTCAGCGCGACCCTCGACACCCCCGGCCCGCTCGCTCGCAGCGTCGCCGACGCCGCGCTGCTCTACGCGGCGATCTCCGGCCCCGATCCGCTCGACCCGGCGACCCGCGGCATCCTGCCCGTCGACCCGTTCCCGACCCTGAACCGCGGCGTGCGCGGCCTGCGGCTCGCGCGGATGCCGGAGGCCGAGCGGGACGGCTGCTCGGCCGAGATGCTGGCCGCCTACGACGCCTCCCTCGACGTGCTGTCCGGGCTCGGCGCGGAGATCGTCGACGTCGCGCTGCCGTTCCGCTTCGCCGACCTCGTGGCGATGAGCGGGATCACCAACGCCGAGGCCTACTTCGTCAATGGCGCGCTCGCCGAGGACGCGGCCGCGCCGCTCGGCGACGCGGTGCGCGCGCGCATCCTCGGCGGCCGCACCCTGTCGGCGCAGGAGTACCTCGCGACGCTCGAGCGCCGCGACGCGCTCAAGCGCGACCTCGCGCGCGCCTGGGACGGGATCGACGCGATCCTGACGCCGACCACCGAGACCGCGGCCGTGCCCCTGGCGGAGGTCGACGAGCTGCACCTGCCCTCCCGCTTCACGCGCTTCGCCAACCTGCTCGACCTGTGCGGCCTCAGCCTGCCGAACGGCGTCTCGCGCGGCGGCCTGCCGCTCTCGCTGCAGATCGTCGGCCGCGGCTACGACGAGGCGCTGGCCCTGCGCATCGGGCAGGCGTTCCAGGGCGCGACCGACTGGCACCTGCGGGCGCCGTCCGGGTTCTGAGGGGGCGGCTCTTCCCTCCCCCCTCAAGCGGGAGAGGGAAGAGGTGAGGTCGCGATCGGAAAAGTCGCGGTGCCGTCGTATCCCGTTCAACGTCCGGGCGTTATGGCTTGGGCCTCGCCCGCCCCGGAGGACGGACCCGATGCCGCGTTTCCCGATCGCCCTGGCGCTCCTCGCGCTCCTCGCTCCCGCCGTGCATGCCGAGACCCCGGCCACGGCCGAGCCGTCGGCGCCCTCCGTCGCCGCCGACCCGGTCCGCCCGGACAAGCCGGCGCACAAGCCGTACCTGACCGGCACGGGCGTGCCCGACACCGTCCCGATCCTGCCGGCGCCGCCTGCGAGCCACTCGACCCTGGAGGCGGCCGACCGCGCCGCCTTCAACGCCACGCGGGCGATGAAGGGCACGCCGCGCTGGGAGATGGCCGCCACCGACGTGGCCGAGGGCGCGGCCGCGATCCTCGAGACCTTCGCCTGCGTGCTCGGCACCCGCATCGACCAGGCCCGCGTGCCGGCGGTGATCACCCTGTTCGAGCGCGCGCGCCTCGACATCGCCGCCGGCACCCGCGGGCCGAAGGTGCATTACCGGCGCCTGCGCCCCTTCGTCGGCAACGAGGCGCCGATCTGCGTGCAGCGGACCCAGGCGCTCGCCGACAGCTTCAGCTATCCGTCGGGCCACGCCACCCAGGGCTGGGCCTACGCCCTGATCATGGCCGCGCTGGTGCCCGAGAAGGCCACCGCCATCCTCGCCCGCGGCCGGGCCTACGGCGAGAGCCGCGTGGTCTGCGGCGTGCACTGGCTGAGCGACGTCGCCGCCGGGCGCACCAACGGCTCGGTGATCTTCGCGGCGCTCGTCGGCGACGCCGCGTTCCGGGCCGATCTCGACCGGGCGCGGGCCGAGCTCGCCAAGGTGCTGGCGGGCGAGCGCAAGCCCCCGGATCAGGCCTTCTGCAGCCGCGAGGCCGACGCCCTGAAAAGCCCCGGCCTCGAGTTCTAGACGACCGCGATCCGTGGGAAATCCCGGATCCGTACCCGTCTCGGCACGCGATTGCGACGATGCCGTCGTGACGATCGCGCGTGCGTGACCGGGAGGCATGACCGCGCGCGCCGCGCCCCCCGTCGTCAGGTTTCGCGCGGTCCGCCCGGTCCGCGTCGCCGCGCGCGTCAACGCTCCGGCGGCGGCTGCACCGCCTGCGTCGGCCCGGCACGGCCCGAGACCGGCACGATCCTGGTTCGAGACGCCGCAGGCGGTCTCGATGGCTCGCGCGCAGCGGGACGGCCGCGCCCGCAGGCGCCGAAGCGGCCGGTCGACGCCCCCCGGGGAGCGTTCCCGCCGACGTCTTCGGCTTCGCCGCGGCGCGACGCGTCCGGCCTCCGCGGCCCGCGGTCACCGACCTCGGCGACCCAACTCCCGCCGCAGACGAATCGTAAGGGATCGCGCGTAGGGTCGTGGCGCCGGGCCGTTCGCTCGCGCTAAAGAACCCTGGACGAGACGGATTGCGGCGGGCGGATGAGGCGGATGGCGGACACAACGATCGGGACCGCGACGGCTCGCGCCGCGGCGCGGGCGGCCCGTCTCGCCTGCGTCGCAGGCCTCGCGCTCAACCTCTCGGCCTGCTTCCGCCCGCTCTACGGGCCGACGGCGTCCGGCGAGTCGCTGCCCGCGCTGCTCGCCGGCATCCAGGTCGACGACATCGCGATGGCACGCGACCAGGAGCGCATCGGGCACTACCTGCGCAGCGAGCTGATCTTCGCCCTCGACGGCTCCGGCCAGCCCGGGCCGAAGCGCTACCGGCTGAAGCTGCAGGGCAGCGAGTCGGTGCAGACGCCGATCGTCTCGACCACCACGGGCCGCGCCGAGGCAGGCACCATCGTCGGCGTGGTCAAGTACAGCCTCGAAAACCTCGACGGCACCAAGATCGTCACCGAGGGCGTCGCGACCTCGACCGCGACCTACGACCGCTCGGTGCAGCGCTTCGCATCCCTGCGCGCCGCCCGCGACGCCGAGATCCGCCTCGCCTCGGTGCTGGCCGACCAGATCAAGACCCGCCTCGCCTCGGTGCTCTCGGCCAAGCCTTGAGGATCGGGCGGGGAGCCCGGGCGTGACCGCGGTCAAGGCCGGCGAGATCGATGGGTTGCTGCGGCGCGGGCCGGACCCGCGCATGCCGGTGATCCTGCTGTTCGGCCCCGATACCGGGCTGGTCGCCGAGCGCGCCAAGCAGCTCGCCGAGGGCTTCGTCACCGATCCGGGCGACCCGTTCGCCCTGGTGCGGATCGACGGCGACGCGCTCGCCGGCGATCCCGGCCGGCTCGTCGACGAGGCCGGCACCGTCGGGCTGTTCGGCGACAAGCGCGCGATCTGGGTGCGCCCGACGAGCCGGCCGATCGCGCCCGCCGTCGAGGCGCTGCTCAAGGGCGAGATCCAGGGCACGCGCATCGTGATCGAGGCCGGCGATCTGGCCAAGACCGCGCCGCTGCGCACGCTGTGCGAGAAGTCGGCCAAGGCGCTGGCGATCCCGTGCTACGCCGACGACGCCCGCGCGATCGCCGACCTGATCAACCGGACGCTGGAGGCGCGCGGCCTGCGCATCGACCGCGACGCCCGCACCCTGCTGGCCGAGAGCCTGGGCGGCGACCGCCGGGCGAGCCTCGCCGAGATCGAGAAGCTCGCGCTCTACGCGGCCGGCACCGGAACCGTCGGGCTCGACGACGTCGAGGCGGTGGTGAGCGACGTCGCCGGCAGCCAGCTCAACACCCTGATCGACGCCGCCTTCGCGGGCCAAGGCGACGTGGTGGAGCGCGACATCCGCCGCTTCCGCCACGAGGGCCTCGACCCCTCGGCGATGCTGGGCTCCGGCCTGCGCCATGCGCTGCAGCTGCTCGCCGTGCGGATCGAGGGCGGCGACAAGGCGCCGAGCCTGATGGTCGCGAGCTGGCGCGGCCTGCATTTCAAGCGCAAGGGCAGCATCGAGACGCAGCTCGCCCGCTGGAGCCCCAACACCCTGCGCCAGGCGGTGCAGATCCTCCAGGACGCGATCCTGGCCTGCCGCCGCTCCGATCCGGTCCTGGCCCACGCCCACGCCTCCTCCGCCCTGCTGCGGATCGCGACGCAGGCGGCGCGGCGACGGGGCTGAGGCCCGGATCGCGCAAGCAAAGCCCGCCGATCGGCGCCGATCCGGCTTGACGAGCGACCGCCGCGCCGGATCACGCTGCGTGATCCGGCCGAAGCCGGCCGGGCCGCCGCCTACGGCTTGGCGAACCCGATGTCGGCGGCCACCGCATCGAGGCGCGCGGGCGCTCGCTCCTTCCGCTCGGAATAGCGGTCGACCAGAAGGTCGGCCCGCTCGCGGGTGAGCAGCGTGAACTTGTAGAGCTCCTCGCAGACGTCGACGACGCGGTCGTAGAGCGGCCCCGGCTTCATCCGGCCGGCCTCGTCGAACTGCGTGTAGGTGGCGGGCACCGAGGACTGGTTGGGGATGGTAATCATCCGCATCCAGCGCCCGAGCACGCGCAGCGCGTTGACGGCGTTGAACGATTGCGAGCCGCCCGAGACCTGCATCACCGCGAGCGTGCGCCCCTGCGTCGGGCGCACCGAGCCCTCCGAGAGCGGCAGCCAGTCGATCTGGCTCTTCATCACGCCGGTGAGCGTGCCGTGTCGCTCCGGGCTGACCCAGACCTGCCCCTCCGACCACAGCGAGGCGGCGCGCAGCTCCCGGACCTTCGGGTGGTCGGCGGTGGCGTCGTCCGGCAGCGGCAGGCCGTCGGCGTGATAGATCCGCACCTCGCCACCCATCGCCGCGAGCAGGCGGGCCGCCTCCTCGGCCAGGAACCGGCTGAAGGCGCGCGCGCGCAGCGATCCGTACAGGATGAGGAATCGCGGCGGGTGGGCGAAGCCGGTCTTCGGCGCGAGGGTGCCCGGCGTCGGCACGGCGAAGTGCTCGGCGGCGATGTTGGGCAGATCGGCGAAGGGCGGCTTGTCCACGCGTCGGGCGTCCGTTATGTTTCAATATTCATTGAAATATTGGACCGACGATGGACGAAGCGCAAGCTCTGGCCGCCTTCGGCGCGCTCGCCCAGGCGCACCGCCTGCGGATCGTGCGCCATCTCGTGACCGCGGGGCCGGACGGCGTCGCGGCCGGTGCCCTCGCCGGCGCGGTCGGCGTCTCGACCTCGAACCTGTCGTTCCACGTGAAGGAGCTCGAGCATGCCGGGCTGATCGCGTCCCGGCGCGAGGGCCGCTCGATCCTCTACAGCGCGGCCTACCCGGCGCTCGGCGGGTTGATCCAGTTCCTGATGCGCGATTGCTGCCAGGGCCACCCGGACGTCTGCGCGCCGGCCCTGTCCGCCCTCGACGCCTGCCGAATCCTCACCGATGACGAACGCCATCGCTGACGCGACGGCCGCCGGAGCCCCGCCGATCGACGTCGCCTCGGGGGGCGTCCGTCCGTGCCGCCCGCCCGAGGCGGTGCGCGATCTGCTCCCGATCGGCGCGGCTGGCGGCCGGGGCCGGCTCACCGCCCCTCGGAGATCCGCCGGCCCTTGGTCTCGCGCTTGTAGAGGGCGATCGCCGCGGCGCATTCGGGCGACAGCTTGCTCAGGTTGGCCCGGAAGCAGGCCTCCACCGCCGGGCCGCCGGGCGGGTGCTCGCTGCAATGCTCGAGGTAATCGCCGGTGCAGTTCTGCTTCAGCGCCTCGCGGATGGAGCTGGTCTGGGCAAGGCCGAGACCGGGGATCGCGAGAAGGCCTGCGGCCAGGATCATCGTGCGGAGGCGGGGCATGGAGGTGTCCGTGCGAAGGATGGAACGGGCCGCGCGAACGGCCGGAGGCCGGCACCGAGGCCCGAATGCGAGCCTGCAGGCCCCGCCGCGACGCCACGGCGTGGACCGATGGAACGCGCGCCCGGACGGTGGACGCAGCCCGCTTCTAGGCGCGCGCACGCCGCCGCCACAAGGCTCGGCCCCGCATCCGTCCCGGGATCGGACGCGGGGGCAAGAGATCCGGACGCCGCGATGAGGCGTCCGGCGTCGACCGGTCAGCCGGCGTCGGGCACCTGGAAGCGGCGGCAGAGATCCTCGAATTCCTGGGCCGTGCCGTAGCGGATCCGGATCTCGCCGGCCTCGGACGACTTCGCCTTCAGGGTCACGCCGAGGCCGAGCGCCAGGGCGAGGCGGCTTTCCAGCGAGCGCACCTCGGCGGTCTTCTCGGTCAGCCCACGCGGCCGGCCGGGCCGCGGCACGTCGTCGGGCTGCTGCTCGGACGCGGCGATCGCCTCGACGTCGCGCACCGTCAGCCCCTCCTCGACGATGCGCTTGGCCACCAGCTCGGGCGCGCGCACGCCGAGCAGCGCGCGGGCATGGCCGGCGGTGATCTCGGCCGCGACCAGCCGCTCCTGCACCTTCGCCGGCAGGTTGAGCAGGCGCAGGGTGTTGGCGAGGTGGCTGCGGCTTTTGCCCAGGATCTCGGCAAGCTCGCGCTGTGTATAGGAGAACTCGCTCATCAGCCGCTCGTAGCCGGAGGCCTCCTCGATGGCGTTGAGGTCGGCGCGCTGGATGTTCTCCAGGATCGCGAACTCGAGCGAGGCGCGGTCGTCGATCTCGACCACCACCACCGGCACCTCGTCGTGCCCGGCGCGCTGGGCCGCGCGCCAGCGGCGCTCGCCCGCCACGATCTCGAACGTGCCCGGCACCTCGCCGAGCGCCCGCACCACGATCGGCTGGATGATGCCGCGCATGCGGATCGAGGCGGCGAGCTCGTCGAGGTCGGTCTCGCTGAAGCTGCGGCGCGGGTTGCGCGGGTTCGGCCGCAGGAACTCGACCGCGACCTTGCGCTGCGCCTGCACCTTGCCCGCCTCGTTGCCCGCATCCCCGAAATCGCCGATCAGGGCCGCGAGCCCGCGCCCCAGCCGGGGCCGTGCCACCTCGTCCGCCATCCCGCTCACCCACTCACTCCGTTACGCATCGTTACGCCGTACACCCGAACCGTCCCGGGCCGCATCCGCCCGCCGAAACGGGCGGGCCGCGACCGCTCACGCCGCCGCCGGCACCCGGCCCTCACGCTGGATCACTTCCGAGGCGAGCCGCAGGTAGGCCTGCGAGCCCGCGCATTTCAGGTCGTAGAGCAGCACCGGCTTGCCGTGCGAGGGCGCTTCCGACACGCGGACGTTCCTCGGGATCATGGTCTCGTAGACCTTCTCGCCCATGAAGCCGCGCACGTCCGCCACCACCTGCGTCGACAGGTTGTTGCGCGGATCGAACATCGTCAGCACGATCCCCTGGATCGTCAGCTTCGGGTTCAAGGCGCCGCGCACCTGCTCGACGGTGCGCAGCAGCTGGCTCAGGCCCTCGAGCGCGAAGAACTCGCATTGCAGCGGCACCAGCACCGCATCGGCGGCGGCGAGCGCGTTGATGGTCAGCAGGTTCAGCGAGGGCGGGCAGTCGATCAGCACGTAGCTGACGTCGCGCGTCGCGTTCGCGTCGCGCAGGCCCCGCAGCACGTTGCGCAGGCGGTGCGCCCGGTCGGGCAGCGAGGCCAGCTCCAGCTCCAGGCCGAGCAGGTCCATGGTCGAGGGCGCCACCGACAGGCGCGGCACCGCGGTGGGCACCACGGCCTGGGCCAGCGACGCCTCGCCCGCCATCACCTCGTAGGTCGAGACCCGGCGGGCGCGCCGGTCGATGCCGAGCCCGGTCGAGGCGTTGCCCTGCGGGTCGAGGTCGATCACCAGAACCTGCTCGCCGATCGCCGCGAGCGCGGTGCCGAGGTTGATCGCCGTCGTGGTCTTGCCGACGCCGCCCTTCTGGTTGGCCAGCGCCAGCACCCGGAGCGGCCGCGCGGGCGCGGCATCGGCAGCGGGATGGGGAGTCGCGTCGCTTGTCATGGGCGCCTGGGAGACGGGAACGCTTGGGGGGAGTGGCAGGCTCTCGAGAGCTAGGGGCTCTTGGGAGCGAGGGCGGTGACGCGGACGATCCGGGCGGCCGACTCGGTTCGGCTCGGAATGAGATCGTGGCCGACTGTCCACCGCGCCGCGGCATCGGTCAATTCCGCAACCGCTTCCCGTCCCTTCGGAAACAGCCCGGTGGTGCCCGTTTTCAACAGTGGCTCGGTCCAGGCGAGAAGCTGGTCGAGCGGCGCGAGCGCCCGGGCGCAGACCACGTCGACCCCGTGGTGATCGCCGATCACCGCCTCGATCCGCGCGTTGTGGACCGTTACCGGCGCCCCGGTGACCCGGGCCGCCTCGGTCAGGAAGGCGCACTTGCGGGCGTTGCTCTCGACGAGGTCGACGCGGATGCCGGGCGGCCCGGCGATCGCCAGGATCAGCCCGGGGATGCCGGCGCCCGAGCCGAGGTCAAGCCAGCGGCGCGCCTCCGGCATCAGATCGAGCAGTTGCAGCGCATCGGCCACGTGCCGCGTCCAGACCTCGGCCAGGGTCGCTGGCCCGACCAGGTTCTTGATCGTCTGCCAGCGCGCCAGCTGCGCCACGTAGAGATCGAGCCGTTGCGCTGTTTCACGTGAAACATTCGCGGCAGCGAGCACGCGGTCGCGATCGGCGCTCATCGCGACGCCCCCGGAAGGCTTCGGACGACATCCACGGGTTCCCCTCCCCCTCCTGCGGGGGAGGGTGGGCCTCGCGTCAGCGAGGGTCGGGAGAGGGGAGCGACAGTGCCGGAAGCGGCGCTCCCCCCTCCCCCCCTGCTGCGCAGGGTACCCTCCCCCGCAGAAGGGGGAGGGAAGACGCGCGTTGCGGCTAGGACCATCCTCACGATGCCACCGCCTCGCGACGCCGCGCATGGGCGGCGAGCAGCGTCAGCGCGGCCGGGGTGACGCCCTCGATCCGCGCCGCCTGCCCCAGGGTTCCCGGCCGCACGGTCTCGAGCTTGATCCGCATCTCGTTGGAGAGCCCAGCGATGCGCCCGTAATCCAGCCGAACCGGCAGGCTCACCGCCTCGTCGCGGCGGAAGGCGGCGATGTCGGCATTCTGCCGGTCGAGATAGACCGCGTAGGTCGCATCCGTCCGCAGGCGCTCGGCGATCCACGGCGAGACCGCGCTCAGCTCGGGCCAGACCGAGGCCAAGCGGCCCCAGTCCAGATCGGGATAGGAGAGAATTTGGAAGGCGGTGCGGCGGATGCCGTCCTGGTTGAGCGCGAGGCCGTGGGCCTGCGCCTGGGTCGGCGTCAGGGTCAGCGCGTCGAGGCGGGCGCGCACCGCCGACAGCTCGGCCTGCGACGCGGCGAAGTGCGCCGCCCGCCGGGTCCCGACGCAGCCGAGCGCGGCCCCGCGCGGGGTCAGGCGCTCGTCGGCGTTGTCGACGCGCAGGCTCAGGCGATACTCCGAGCGCGAGGTGAACATGCGGTAGGGCTCGCTCACCCCATGGGTGACGAGGTCGTCGATCATCACGCCGAGGTAGGATTCGGCCCGGTCGAAGGTCGCCACCGCCGCGCCGCCGGCGATCCGTGCGGCGTTGATCCCGGCGACCAGCCCCTGCCCCGCCGCCTCCTCGTAGCCGGTGGTGCCGTTGATCTGCCCGGCGAGCAGCAGGCCCGGCAGGCGCTCGGCCTGGAGCCCGGCATCGAGCTCGCGCGGGTCGACGTAATCGTACTCGATGGCGTAGCCCGGCCGCAGGATCCGCGTCGCCTCCAGGCCCGGGATCAGGGCGACGAGCCGGTGCTGCACCGCCTCCGGCAGCGCGGTGGAGATGCCGTTCGGGTAGATCGTCGGGTCGTCGAGGCCTTCGGGCTCGAGGAAGATCTGGTGGCCCTCGCGGTCGCCGAAGCGCACCACCTTGTCCTCGATCGACGGGCAGTAGCGCGGGCCGCGGCTGCTGATGCCGCCGGAATACATCGGCGACAGGTGCAGGGTCTCGCGAATCAGGTCGTGGACCGCTTGCGTCGTCCGGGTGATGCCGCAGCGGATCTGCGGCGTGGTGATCCGCTCGGTCAGGGTCGAGAACGGCACGGGCTCGGCGTCGGCCTCCTGCATCTCCAATCTTGACCAGTCGATGGTGCGGCCGTCGAGGCGCGGCGGGGTGCCGGTCTTCAGGCGCCCGAGCCGGAAGCCGAGCTGGTCGAGGGTCCGGGCCAGCCCGACCGCCGGCGCCTCGCCGACGCGGCCGGCCGGGATCTGAACCGGGCCGATATGGATCAACCCGCGCAGGAAGGTGCCGGTGGTGAGCACCACCGCGCCGCCGCTGAGCGTACGCCCGTCGCCGAGCACGATCCCGGCGACGCGCCCGTCCCGCACCACCAGATCCTCGCAGGCGCCTGCGACCACGGTCAGGTTCCGGGTCTCGGCCACCGCCGCCTGCATCGCCGCCGCGTAGAGCTTGCGGTCGGCCTGGGTGCGCGGCCCGCGCACCGCCGGGCCCTTGCGTCGGTTGAGCAGCCGGAACTGGATGCCGGCCGCGTCGGCGACCCGGCCCATCAGGCCGTCGAGGGCGTCGACCTCGCGCACGAGATGGCCCTTGCCGAGGCCGCCGATCGCCGGATTGCACGACATCGCGCCGATGGTCGCCGGATCGTGCGTGACCAGGGCGGTGCGTGCGCCGCACCGGGCGGCGGCCGCCGCCGCCTCGACGCCGGCATGGCCGCCGCCGACGACGAGGACATCGAAGGCCTGTGGAGACGTCTCACGCATCCGCGGGATGTGCCGCCGCGCTGCGGAAAGGTCAATCGCCCGGGATCCGCTGAGGGGGATGGCATCGATCATGCCCCATCCAGAGGCACGGTGCCGTCGCCTTCGGCAACGAATACTGCATTCGATCAGTCGATCCATCCGGCCCGAGCCTTGCCGCACGATGGTCGACTGCGTTCGGCAGTCGATCATGGCGAATTTGGATGCCGACTCGCGATGAAACCCCTTGCGGGACTCACGATCGCGTGTCATCGACGATCTGTGAACGACTTATGAACGGACAACGGCGTCCGTCCCGGCCACCCGGGATTTCGTGACATCGCAGACCTCGCACGTGCGAGGGCGACCAACGAGGATCGAGACGATGCACATCATTACCATCGGCCTGGGCGCGCTCTGTTGCGCCGGCGGGGCCGTCGCCCACTTCATCGATCCGAGCCAGCGCAAGGAAGGCGTCTTCGGCCTCGCCGGCTTCGGCTTCCTGCTCACCGGGATGTTCCTGACCCGCTCGTGACACGCGATCGGGTTTTCACGTGAAACATCGGCCGTGTTTCGCGTAAGCCGGTGACAGGGTCGACATCGTCGGCGTCGTCTGTCGACATCGCCTTGGGCGACCAGCCCGCGCGACGCACGCGCTGAGTCGGTGCCGCGCGACAGCATCGAGCCGCCCCTCTCTCCGCGCACGGAAGGGGGAAAGCCGGGCTACTTGCCGATGCAGAAGCCGGAAAACAGGCGATCGAGCACCGCCTCGATCCCGACATGGCCGCCGACCTCGCCGAGCGCGCGGACGGCCAGGCGCAGATCCTCGGCCACCAGTTCCGGCATCGCGGCGACGGCGGGCAGCCGGTCGAGATGGGCGACGCAGCGCTCCAGGGCGTCGCGGTGGCGCTCGCGGGTGATGAGCGCATCGCCGCCGCCGAGCGCAGCCTCGGCCTCCGCGGCGATGGCATCAAGCAGCGCCGGCATCCCCTGCCCCGTCAGCGCCGACACGGCGAGGCCGCCGCCGGACCCGTCGGCGAGGTCCGCCTTCGTCCGCACGGGCAGCACCCGGCCGGTCGCCGCGGGCTCGGTCGCCTCCGGGCCCGGCGGCACCAGCATCAGGACGAGGTCGGCTTCCGCCATCCGGCGGCGGGTGCGCCGGATGCCCTCGGCCTCGACCGGATCGTGCGTCTCGCGCAGGCCCGCGGTGTCGACCAGCATCACCGGCAGGCCGCCGAGATCGAGCCGCACCTCGATCGCGTCCCGGGTGGTGCCTGGCACCGGCGAGACGATCGCCGCGTCGCGCCGGCTCAACGCGTTGAGCAGCGTCGACTTGCCGGCGTTCGGCGGCCCGGCGAGCACGACCCAGAACCCCTCGCGCACCCGCTCGCCGCGGCGCCCGTCGGCGAGCGCCGCGGCGATGGCGGCACGCAGGCGGGCGGCGCGGTCGAACAGGGCGCGATCCAGGGCCGCGTCGTCGACGTCGCCCTCGTCGGAAAAATCCAGCGCCGCCTCGGCGGCGGCCAGGCAATTGATCGCCTCGTCGCGCCAGGCCGCGACCTGCCGGCCGAGAGCGCCGTCGAGCTGGCGCAGGGCCTGACGGCGCTGAGCCTCGGTCTCGGCCTCGATCAGGTCGGCGACGCCCTCGGCCTCGGTCAGGTCCATCCGGCCGTTGAGCACGGCCCGCCGGGTGAAGGCACCGGCTTCGGCCGGGCGGCAGCCGGGAAAGGCGGTGAGCGCGCGGATCACGCCGGCCCGCACCGCGACGCCGCCATGCAGGTGCAGCTCCGCCATGTCCTCGCCGGTGACCGTGCTCGGCCCGGGCATCCAGGCGATCAGCGCCCGGTCGAGGATGGCGCCGTCGGCGGGGTCGCGCAGCGTTCGCAGCGAGAGGCGGCGCGGCGCCGGCAGCGGGCCCGCAAGCGCCGTGAGCACGGCACCGGCATCCGGGCCGCTGACGCGGATCACCGCGATGGCGGCGCGCCCGAAGCCGGAGGCCGGGGCGAACAGGGTAGGGGGATCGCTCATGCTCGGATCGCTCATGCTCGGATCGCTGATGGGGGCCCGGGGCTTCCCGGCATCCGCCCTCCGCGCGGGGGCGGCCGTCATCGATCGGCCGCATCCCGGCGAAAGGGTCTTGCCTCGGCAAACGACGTTGCGCAAACCGCGGCGCCGCGAAACCCGTCCGAAGGGAGCACGCCATGGCCCATACCCGTCGCGCGGTCGTCGCCGGCCTGGCGCTCGCCGGGCCGGCGCTCTCCGCCCGCGCCGCCGATCGGCTCGGCGCCGCCGCCGGACGCATCGGGGCGCTCGAGGCGCGCCTCGGCGGTCGGGTCGGCGTGGCGTTCCGCGACGCGACGGGCGTGTTCCTCGGCCATCGCGCGGACGAAGCGTTCGCGCTGTGCAGCACCTTCAAGGTGCTGGCGGCGGCGGCGATCCTGGCCCGCGTCGCCGCCGGCCGCGAAACGCTCGATCGGCGCATCGCCTACGGGGCGGACGATCTGCAGAGCTACGCCCCGGTCACGCGCTCGGCCCTGGAGAGGGCCGGCGGCGGCCGTGCGGAGATGACCGTCGATGGGCTCTGCGCGGCGGCGATCGTCCGGAGCGACAACACCGCGGCCAACCTGCTCCTCGACGCGCTGGGCGGACCGGCGGCGCTCACCGCCTGGCTGCGCGGGCAGGGCGACGCGGTCACCCGCCTCGACCGGACCGAGCCGACCCTCAACACCGCCCTGCCCGGCGATCCGCGCGACACCACCAGCCCGGCCGCGATCACCCGGACGCTGGACCGCTGCCTCCTCGGCGACGCGCTGGCCCCGCCGCACCGGGCGCGGCTGGAAGCCTGGATGGTCGCTTGCGAGACCGGCGGGGCCAAGCTCCGTGCCGGCCTGCCGCCCGCCTGGCCGGTCGGCGACAAGACCGGCAGCGGCGACAACGCGACGTCGAACGTCGTGGCGATCCTGCATCCGCCGGGCCGGGCGCCGATCCTCGCGGGTGTGTTCCTGACCGGCTCGGAGGCGCCGCCGGCCGCGCGGGACGCCGCCCATGCCGAGATCGGCCGCATCCTGGCGGAGGCGGTGTGATGGCCAAGGCGACGCCGCGGGCGACCCCCGCCTCGCGGGCGCTGGACGAGGCCGGCATCGCCTACGCGATGGTGGGCTACGCCTACGACCCGGAGGCGCCGCGCATCGGCCTGCAGGCGGCCGAGGCGCTCGGCGTCGAGCCGGGCTGCATCCTCAAGACCCTGATGGCCGCCGTCGACGGCCAGCCGGTCTGCCTGCTCGTCGCCTCCGACCGGGAGGTGGCGATGAAGCGGGTCGCCGCCGCGATGGGCGGCAAGGCGGCGTCGATGCTGAAGCCGCCGAAGGCGGAGCGGATCACCGGCTACCACGTCGGCGGGATCAGCCCGCTCGGAGCCAAGCGCCGGGTGCCGGTGCTGATCGATGCGGGATCGCTCGCCGGCCGCACCGAGATCCACGTCAACGGCGGCGGGCGCGGCCTGCAGCTGCGGCTCGCGACCGCCGACCTCGTCACGGTGCTCCAGGCCCGGCTGGTCGCGTTGGCCGATCGGTAACGATCGGTTCACCCTGTGCGCCGACACTGGCACCGCGTGCCCGGTTTCCGCGGGTCGGGGGACGACGGGCGCATGCGCGCGAGAGCGATGATCCGGGCCTGCTTCCTCTGCGGCTTCGCCGTGGGGCCCGCCGGCGCGGCCGACCTGTTCGCCCCCGAGCCGGGGCCGGCCTATGGCAGACCCGTCGTGAGCGCGCCGCGCTACTTCCCGCGCGGCGACGGCAGCGACGGCGTCCTGCTTCACGCCGCCCCGCCCCCGCGCCGGGTCGCCTGCCTGCCGCGCCGCGCGCCGGTGCCGACCAACGCGCCCGACGATCCGAGCTACGTCGGCTCGTCCTACGGCCTGTCGAAGCCGAGCTATTACGGACTCACGCCCCCGCCGGGCGTCGACGACCCGTTCGGCCGGCCCCTGCTGCCGTATTGCCGATGAGCGCGACGGGGGCATGACCGGCGGCGGCCAACCCGATGCGGTCGCCGCCCCCTCCCCCTGCATGCACGAGGCTTGTGGTCCGGCACGCGCGGCGTATCCTGCCCGAATGACGCTGGGCGCTTTCTTCTTCGTGCTCGGCGACGAGCCGGTGACGGATTTCCGAGACCTCGACACGGTCGAGACGATCCGGTCGGCGACGTCGGACGACGGGGACGTGATCCCGGCCGGCAGCCGGGGCACCGTCGTCTCGGTGATTCGCGGCGGCTTCGCCTATGGGGTCGAGTTCGCCGAGCCCTACGGCGCCGTCGCGACCATGCTCGCAGCCGACCTGCGCCACGTCGGCGTTCCCGCGGCGTGACCTGCGAACCGCCGTTCGTTCGCAACTTCGTCCTGAACAGCGACAAGATCACGAAGTATCTTCTGGTGCCGTCCCATCCGCGCAATCAGGGCAAGGCGGCGTTCTTCCTGGACTTCGGGTTCAGCCTCGACCGGCCCGACGTGTTCGTCCGCGCCCTGCTGGCTCATGCCGCTCCGCAACGCTTCAGCGACGCGATCGGCGCGCAACGCCTGGTCTATGAGGGACCGCTGGACGCCCCGGACGGCCGCCATCCCGGAATCCGCACGGTCCGGCAGATGAGCGAGGATGCCGTGGCAGCCTTCGTCACGGCATTCCCGGGGCCGCGCCACCGAGCCGGTTGAAATTGCTCGACGGCCTTGCAAGAAGCCGCGGCGAGGCGGGGCGAGCCGATCTGCCCGCGGGCGGATCGCGCCGATCGCACGCTTGTTCCGCCGGAGCCCGCCATGCCAGCCCATCCCACCCCCGAGACGCAGGCCATCACCGATCTCGCCCGCTTGCGCGAGACGGTCGCCGCGTGGCGCGCGGCCGGCGACCGCGTCGTGCTGGTGCCGACCATGGGCGCGCTGCATCGCGGCCACCTCGCGCTGATCGCGCATGCGCGGACCCTGGGCGAGCGCGTGGTGGCGAGCGTCTTCGTCAACCCGACCCAGTTCGGCCCGAGCGAGGATTTCGCCCGCTATCCGCGCGACGCCGCGAGCGACCTCGCCCTGCTGGCGCAGGCCGGGACGGACGCGGCCTGGATGCCGGAGGCGGCCGCCATGTACCCGCCGGGGTTTTCGAGCCGCATCGAGGTGGGCGGCCTCACCGAGGGGCTGTGCGGCGCCTTCCGCCCCGGCCACTTCTCGGGCGTGGCCACCGTGGTGACGAAGCTGCTCAACCAGGTCCGGCCGGATGCCGCCCTGTTCGGCGAGAAGGATTTCCAGCAGCTGCAGGTGATCCGGCGCGCGGTCGCCGACCTCGACCTCGACGTCGCGATCCACGGCATGCCGACGATCCGCGAGGCCGACGGCCTCGCCCTGTCCTCGCGCAACCGCTACCTCGCGCCGGCCGAGCGGGCGACCGCGCCGAAGCTCCACGCGGTCCTGTCCGACATCGCGGCGCAGGCGCGGGACGGCGGCGAGACGGCACCCGCCATCGCGCGCGGGATCGCCGCGCTGGAGGCCGCGGGATTCGCCGTGCAGTACCTCGCCGTCTGCGATGCGGCGACGCTGGCCCCGCTCGCCCGCGTCGACGGCCCGGCTCGCGTGCTCGCCGCCGCCTATCTCGGCAAGACCCGTCTGATCGACAACGTCGCGGTGTGAGCCCCCCGCCGCGCCGGCGTCAGTGCTTGGCGAGCAGCGGCTCGGGCTGCGGCCCGTCCGTCTTTTCGCCCGGCTGATCGTCGAGCTTGCCCAGCGGCACGATCGCCCGCAGCCAGCCGCGGGTGTCGAAGCCGCCGTAATTGCGCTCGGCGACGTCCCGGGTGACGTAGGCCTGCAGGTTCACCGGCCCGAAGTTGTAGCCGACGAGGGCGCCGACGGCGAACTGGCCCTGACGCTGGTAGCTCGCCCGGCCGGTCGGCAGGTCGGTGGAGCCGAAGGCGACGGCACCGACCTCGAGCTTGCCGAACTTCTTCGTCGCGGTCAGGTCGAGGTTGAGGAAGTCCGGGTAGTACGTGCCGGTGGGCGAGGTGGTGTCGAAGAAGATCCCGTAGAGGAAATGCGCCGTCAGGTTCCAGCCGTCGCCGTTGTAGGTCGCGGCGAAGCGCTGGTGCAGCACCGGGTTCCGGATCACCACCTTGGTCTCGCTCGGCAGGTAGGCGCCGAGCAGGTAGCTGACGCCGACATGCTGGCCGAGATCCCAGGCGAGCTGGGCCGCGAGCAGGGTCTGGCCGAACCCGCTCTGGTAGCGCGCGCCGTTCGGCGCCGTCGCGGTCACCGGCTGCAGCACCGTGAACTGGAGCCGGGCATCCAGCACCCGCCACGGCGTCGCCCAGATGATGGACGGCAGGTTGACGTTGAGTTCCGAGTCGCGGGGTCGCGTGTCGCGCACGCCGAAGCTCGACGTGTCGATGAGGTACAGCCCCTCCGCCAGCGGAAACCCGGCCGGCAGGCCGACGGTCTGGCCCGGCTGCGCGGCCGAGCCCGCCCGGGCGGCTCCGTGCGCGGCGCACGCCACCGCTGCGCCCACGAGCGCCACCTTCCAACCCGACACCGGCACGCAAGCCTCCTCCGCCGACGCGGTTCGCCGGCAAACGGACCATGCACGGATCGCGGCCGATCCGCCGCCTCCGATCGCGGGCACCGCACGATCGCAGGTTCGGCGTTGCAACCGGGCCACGCCGTCGCCGGGACGGCGCCCGGCCGCTCGAGCATTTTCCAGAGAGGTGGATCCCGGCTCGCGTAAAGAAAATGCTCTAGACCCCCTTGGGATGCGCGGCGAAGAAGTCGAGCATCGCGCGCGAGGCATCGGGCCCGTGCGGATCGGTGAAGCTGCCGGCCCGGTCGCCGCCGGACCAGGCGTGGCCGGCGCCGCGCACCCGCCAATCCTCCAGCATCACCCGGCCCGCCGCGTCGGCGTAGCGGGTGCGGGTGTAGGGATGGCCGTCGCCGTCGAATTGCTCGCGCGAGGGCGTCAGCGCCGCGGCGCCCGCCTGTGCCAGCACCTGGTCGGCGTTGCGGATGCTCACCGTGGTGTCGTCCTCGCCGTGGAAGACGATCGTCGGCACGCGGGTGCCGCCGGGGCCGGCCGCGCCCATCTGCATCGCCATCATCGCCGAGCCGACGTCGCGGGCGCACGACGCGGCGAGGCCGGAATGCACGCCCACCGCCGCGTAGAGATCGGGAAAGGCGCGGGCGATGTTGGCCGCCGCCGCCCCGCCGGCCGAGAGCCCGGCGATGAAGACGCGGTCCGGGTCGATCGCGTGCTCGGCCATCACCGCGCGGGTGAGCCCGGCGATGATCGCGGCCTCGCCGGTCTCGCGGCCCTGGTCGCGCGGCTCGAACCAGTTCCAGCAGCGTTGCGCGTTGGCGCGGCCGGTCTGGACCGGGTAGGCGACGAGCACGCCGTCGCGCTCCGCCAGCCGGTTCATGCCGGTGCCGACGGCGAAGTCGTCCGCGGTCTGGTTGCAGCCGTGCAGCATCACCACGAGCGCGGCCGGATTCTGCGGCCGGCTCGGGACGAACAGGCGATACTCGCGCGCACCCGCCGGCCCGGCGAAGCTTTTGGTGACGAGCGATCCCTCGCCCTCGGCGGGCTCGGCCGAGCGGCCCGGCATCGGCGGCTTGGCGAAGCCGAAGCCGGGCGCCAGCTCTTTCGTGTTGAGGCCCTTGGTATTGAGGCCTTTGGCGCTCAGGCCCTTCAGCACCGGCGCCAGCCCGCGCACGACGCCGTCGACCGCCGCACGCAGCTTCTCCGGGATCGGGCCGGCCGACGCGGTTTCGGCTCGGGGCGAAGCGCTCCTCGGCGCGGCCTCGGGCCTGGGCGCGGCCGCGGGCTTGGGCGCGGCCTCGACCTTCGCCTCGGCCCGGGGCGCGGATCGCGGGGCGTCGTCGATGCGCTCGGCGGTCAGGTCGAGGGTCGGCGGCTCGATCGCCTTCGGCGTGTCCTGCGGCGTGTCCCGCGGCGTCGCGTGACCGCCGAGGCTGCGCTGGATCAGGTCGGTCGCCTCCGCGAGGCGGCCGGCACCGGTCAGCCGGGTCGCCTCCATCATGTCGGCGAAGCGGTCGCGCATCGAGTCGGAATGGTCGGTCATGGGAAGTCCTGGGGATCGCCGTGGGCGGATCGGAATGGGGCAGGAGGCTCGGAGCGGAGGCTCGGAGCAGAGGCGCGGCAGCGCCTCAGCGCAGCCGGTCGGCCAGCGCGGCGCGGACGGCGGGGCTGGCCTGGAGGCTGCCGAGCACGTCGAGGGAGGCGATCGCCGCACGGGCGAGGTCGGGGGTCACGTCGTCGGCGATGGTGGCGAGGCCGAGCACGCGGATGTCCAGCATCCGCCCCTCGGCCCGGGCCGCCTCGAGGCTGGCGCGGTCGATGTGGCGCAGGCCGAGCTCGACGCTGCGCCGCGCCATCGACTGGCGCGTCACGTCGGCATGCCGCTCGATCTGGTTGCGGATCGCGGTGCGGATGAAGTCGCTGCGGTTCGAGAACACCCCTTCGGCCACGAGCAGGTCGACGTGCCCGAGGTCGACATGCCCGAGGTTGATCGTGATCTTCTCGCTCTCGGGCTGCCGCGCCGCCGCCCGCGCGGGCTTCGGCCGTGCCATCACATCCATCATCGCGACCATCCCGTCACCATCCGTGTGGATGGCATATGGGGGCGCCATATTGCATTGCAATATGGGCTTCGTGCGATGCACCAACCCGTGAGGGCGGCTCTGCCGTCAGACGGCGGTGTCCTCGCCGATGTACTCGGCCCAGATCGCGCTGGCGCCGAGGCCGGCGCGGAATGCGGCGTGGCGCTCGCGCTCGGCGTCGGTCAGGCGGGCGCGGGCGGTGCGGACCGTGCGCACGACGCTCTCGGCGCTGCGGTCGACCACCGCGTCGGCGACCGTGGTCGCGCCGAGATCGAACCCGGTCTGCTTGCCGCCGAGCAGCTCGATGTAGACCTCGGCCAGGATCTGCGCGTCGAGCAGGGCCCCGTGCTTGGTGCGGCGGCTGGTGTCGATGCCGTAGCGGCTGCACAGGGCGTCGAGGTTGGCGGGCGCGCCGGGGTGCTTGCGCCGGGCCATCGGCAGGGTGTCGACCACGCTCTCGAGGACGATCGGCGGCGGCGCGTTGGCCCCGAGCCGGGCGTATTCCATGTTGAGGAAGCCGACGTCGAACGGCGCGTTGTGGATCACCAGCCGGGCGTCGCCGCAGAACTCGATCAGCGCGCCGGCGATCTCCGAGAACAGCGGCTTGTCGGACAGGAACGTGTCGGACAGCCCGTGCACCTTGAAGGCGCCCTCCGAGACCGCCCGCTGCGGGTTGCAGTACTTGTGGAACGTCCGGCCCGTGGGGATGTGGTTCAGGAGCTCGACCGCGCCGACCTCGATCAGCCGGTCGCCGGTCTTGGGGTCGATGCCGGTGGTCTCGGTGTCGAGAACGATCTCGCGTACGACGTCGTGCATGATGTCCGGTCCCGAACGCTTCCGCGCGTCGCCTACCCGATTAGCCCGCTCGGGTTAACCCGCGCCTTCAGCGCCGCCGCAGGCGGACGTAGAGCGCGCCGGCGCCGCCGTGGTGGCGGGCGGCCTCCTCGAAGCCGAGCACGATCGGGCGCAGCTCCGCGCCGCGCAGCCAGTGCGGCACCGAGCGGCGCAGCACGCCGCGCTCGGCATAGGCGTCCTCGCCGCCCTTGCCGGTCACGACCAGCACCCGCGCATGCCCGGCGGCGCGCGCCCGCATCAGGAAGCCGACCAAGGCCGCGTGCGCCTCGGCCTGATAGAGCCCGTGCAGGTCGATCCGGCCCTCGATCGCCAGCACGCCGCGGCTGAGCCGCTGGCGCTCGCGCCGCTCCAGCCCGGGCGGGGCGGGGCCCGGGACGAAGGCCGGCCGCACCGGCGTCGGCGGCGGGGCCGGTGTCCCCGCGCCGAGCCGGACCACGCGCCTGGGCTTCTTCGCCGGCGCGACGACGGCGACCGGGCCGGGCACGACGCTCGGCATCGCCGGCACGGGCTCGGGGAGCGGCACCGCCTTTCTGGCGGGGCTTTTGGCCGGCGCAGGTTTCGGCGTCGGCTTCGCCGCGGCCGGCGCCGCGGGCTCTGGGGCGTCGGCAGCCGGCTTGGCCTTCCGCAGCGGCGCGCGGGCGCGCAGCGGCGTGATCAGCTTGGCGATCTCGCCCCAGAGATGGGCATCCTCGCGGGACAGCGCCCGCGGCCGGCGCGGCGGCCTCATGCCGGACGCTCGGATCGCGTGAGGTGAAGCGCGGGTCTCTTCTCCCATGGGAGAGGGAGCCGCGCCGTGACGCCCAGGATCCTTCCGGCTTCCACACTCCGACATGCGGACATTCGTTCGTCCGTTCCGGTTCCAGCGAGTCGCGGAAAGCGATGGCATTGGAGCCATGGCGTCGGAGACCAGAACCCCCTCATGGCGCGGCCGGCTTCGGCAGGAGCACGACGAAGCCGGGCTTGGTGTGCAGGTCTCCGGCCGCGACGCCGGCCGCCGCGCCGGTGCCGACGTAGAGGTCGCCGCGGGCCGGGCCGAGGATGGCCGAGCCGGTATCGGCCGCGACCACGAGGTGCCCGCTGCCGGGCTGGCCGGGCAGCCTGCCCTCCAGCCAGAACGGCAGGCCGTAGCGCCAGAGGGTGCCGTCCACCGCCAGGCTGCGGCCGGGGCTGAGGGGCGCGCCGGCCGCGCCCGGCGGGCCCAGGGCGGGATCGGTGACCGGCTCGGTGCGGAAGAAGATGTAGGACGCGTTCATCCGCATCAGCCGGCGTGCGTGGTCCGGGTGCGCGCGCAGCCAGGCGGTCCAGCGGGCGAGGCTGAGGTCGTTCAGGGCGAGGTGCCCCTCCGCCACCAGCAGCTTGCCGATCGAGGTGTAGGGCCGGCCGTTCTTGCCGTCGTAGAGCACGCGGATCGCCGACCCGTCGGGCAGGCGGACGCGGCCGGAGCCCTGCACCTGCAGCACGAACAGGTCGACGGCGTCGCGCAGCCACAGCAGCGGGCGGGTGCGCCCGGCGATCGCCCCGTCCTCGATCGCGGCCCGGTCGGGATAGGCCTCGAACCCGGCCGCCGCCGCGCGCCCGGCGCGCAACGCCGGATCGAGGCCGGGGCGGGTCTCGCCGGGGGCGAGCGTCACGAGGTCGTCGGGCCGGGCGAGCACGGCGGCGGCGAAGCCGGGGCCGGGCGCCAGCGATCCCTCGAGCTGCGGCTCGAAGTAGCCGGTGAGGAACCCGGTCTTCCGCTCGGGCTCGGTGCCGTCGGCCGGGCGCACGACGCGGTAGGCCGAGAACCGCTCCTGGAAGAACCGCCGCGCCCGCTTGGGCCAGCCGGCCCCGGTGCGATCGAGCGCGGCGGCGGCGGTGCAGGCGGCGGCGAGGTCGGCCGGCGACCCGGCGACGCCGGCGGCCTGCGCCGGATCGGGGCCGGGCGCGGCGCAGGTCCGGCGGAAGGCCTCGAAGGCCGCCGCCGTCTCGTCCGCCTGCCAGCCGGGCAGGGCCGCGATCGCGACCGGCTCCAGCACGGCGTTGCCGACGCGCAGCGGCTCGGCGGCGCTCGCCGCGGCGGCCCCCGAAACGAGAGCGACCGCAGCGCGGAACGCTGCGGTCGGACGGGGCGGGTGTCGGGGCGGCATGGCTCTCGGGACGATGGCTGCGCGGGCGCCCTCAGGCCCCGGCTTCGGTCGCGACCAGCTGCCAGTTCGGGTCGCGGGTGCCCAGGGTGCGGGCGAAGGTCCAGACGTCGGGCACCTCGACCACGGCCTCGGCGCTGCCGTCCACCACGACGCCGTCGGCGTTGCGGGTGGCGGTGATGAGGTTGGAGAGGAACCGCACCGTGACCTGCGCGACGCGGTTCCGCACGTCGACGGCGACGATCTCGGCCTTGTCGATCGAGACGAAGGTGGTCTCCACCGTCTGGCGGTTCTTCTCGCGCTCGGCGATGGCGCGCTCGAACGCGTCGCCGACCTCGCGGGAGAGCAGGGATTTCAGGGTCTTCCGGTCGCCCTTGGCGAAGGCGATCATGATCGCCTCGTAGGCGCCCTTGGCGCCCTCGATGAAGGCGCGCGGCTCGAAGCCGGACTCGGCCTGGACGATCGCCTCGAGGCCGCGGGCGACGGCCGAGCCGGGCTCGGCGATGCCGCGCCAGTCGCGCGCTTGGGCCTCGGCGGCGCGCTCGGGCTGGACCCGGTCGGCGCCGGGCAGGCGCACGACGTTGTCGCCGTCGCCGCGGCCGGGCTGGGGCTCGGTGCGGCTGCGGTCGACCGGCTTGAACGGGGCGCGCTCGGCGCCGGTCTTCTGCCCGAGGACCGAGCGCAGCCGCCAGATCACGAAGACGGCGAGCGCCAGGAAGATGATCGTCGTCACGTCGAAGCTGTCCTGCATCACCGATCCGATGGTGGCCGCCGTGGAGCGCGGGTCCCGGCCGCAGCCTTGGCCCGTGCGCGCGGCTCCGGGAAATCCGAGAGGGGTCGCACGATGGTCATGTCACGCCGCACGCATCCTCGAGCGGACGCGGCCGGGCTCTCGAGGAAACGCGCCGCGTCCCCCTTTGCATAGGGGGCAATGGGCATATGGGGCAATGCACCGGCCGGTTCCAGGCGACATCGCGGAGGATCGCCCCGGCCGCGTCGTCGCGACACGCGCCGCCGGGACCGGCCGCGGCCCGACGCCGGCACCCGGTCGGCCGGGCGGCGGCGCGGGGTCCGCGCGCCGTCCGGCGCCTCGCTTGTCCGCATCGAACGGGCATGTTAGCGGCCTCGCCTCTGCCCACGACCGCACAGGCATGGCGGTCACCCGTAGCCATCGGCCCGCGGCCGGTGTTCGATCTTTCGAGAAGGATGACCCGCCATGGCCGATTCCCCCGCACCGAACGGCAACGGGCAGGCCGACGAGGCCCCCGCGATCAACGCGCTCGCGCAGTACACCAAGGACCTGTCCTTCGAGAACCCGAACGCGCCGCGCTCGCTCCAGCCCCAGGAGGGCCAGGGCCCGCAGATCAACATCCAGGTCAACGTCAACGCGCAGCAGCTCGCCGAGGCCGACTTCGAGGTCGAGCTGACGCTGGAGGGCGACGCCAAGATCAACGGCGACGTGCTGTTCGCCTTCGACCTGAAGTATGCCGGCGTGTTCCGCATGCGCAACATCCCGCAGGACCAGGTCCACCCAGCGGTGATGATCGAGTGCCCGCGCCTGCTGTTCCCGTTCGCCCGCCAGATCGTGGCCGAGGCCGTGCGCAACGGCGGCTTCCCGCCGCTCTACATCGACCCGATCGACTTCGTCGGCCTCTACCGCCAGAAGGCGATGGAAGCCCAGGGCGCCGGCGAGGCGACCGGCCCCCTCGCCTCCTGAGTTCCGCGGCCTCCCGCGTCTCGACGACAGCCCGGCCGCCCGCGCGGCCGGGCTGTTTCGTTTTCACGGGAAACACCGCATCCGGGCGGCTCGCTGAAAGCGATCCGCCGGCGCGGACAGCCCGGCCGGCACGCCCGGGGCGCGTTACAGGATCGCTTCGATGCCCTTGTGGCTCACCAGCGAGAGCAGCTTGAGCGAGGGACCGCCAGGCTTGGCGTCTCCCCGCTCCCACTTGCTCACCAGCGAGGTCGTCACGTTGAGAGCCTTGGCGAAGATCGCCTGGCTCATGTTGGCCTGTTCGCGGATCCGCCGGATGCTCTCGGGCGGCAGCGGCTCGATGGGCGTGAGGCACGAAACATCGAACCGGCGCAGCGTCGCCTTGTCGATCGCCCCGATGGCGTGAAGGTCGCTCGTGGCCTCGTGGATCGATCGAAGCAGATCGCTCCTATAGGTCCGTTTCGGGCTTCTCATCGGAGAGGTCCTTCCACCCCTGGGTTTCGGCAAGCGTCTCGAATCCGGCGTCGCCGACATCCGCGAGGATCTTCGCGAACGCGCGAAGGGTCGTCAGTTCGGCACCCTTGATGTTGGGTTGGACGTTCTTGGGAAAGATGTGCAGGACGACGCATCGCCGGTCCGTGACTAGGAAGAGGACGGCACGGAAATCGCCCTTTCGGCCGACGTGCTGCTTGTACAGGTGAGCGCCGATCTCGGCGTCCACCAGCCCGAGATTGGCCTTCTCGGCGGCCTTGGCGAGCGTGCCCGCGGCGATCTTGCCCTTGCAGGCCTGCTTCCATGCCGAGCGGGTCACGAAAAGTCTCATGACACCCCCGACATGGACCGAACCTCGATCCGTTCGGCGGCCTCTCAAGACCAGGAACGCAAGCGCTCGGTACCGACGCCCAAAGTATAGGAACGAATCCTACGGTTCAAGCCTCTCCCCGATCCCGGGGCAGCGCCGCCCTCGGTGCCGTGGAGACTCTCACCGCGCCACGCCGCGATAGGCGGCCGCCAGCGTGCGCAGCGCCGCGGCGGCGCAAGGGTCCGGCGCCTGCGCGTGCAGCACGATCCGGGTGAGCGGCAGGGCCGGCAGCCCGAACGCGGCGCCGACGTCCCGCGCGCCGGCGGGCGCGACGCTGGGGGCGAGCGCCGCCACCGCGAGCCCGGCCGTCACCGCGGCGCCGACGGCGAGCACGCCGCCGCCGACGAAGATCTCGCTCCAGGGCAGGCCGGCCGCGTCGAGCGCGCGCAACGCCGCCGCCCGGACGTTGCAGGGGCCGGCGAGCGTCGCCATCGGCAGGGGCGCGCCGGGCTCGAACCGGAAGCCGGGGGCGGCGAACCACGCCAGCCGCTCCTCGGCCAGCACCGTGCCGCCCGCCTCGGCCGGGTCCTCGCTCCGGACGATCGCCGCGTCGACCTCGCCCGCATCGAACAGGCGCATCACGTCGCGCGACGGGGCGATCCGCACCTCGACGACGAGGCCGGACCCGGCGAGCCCGAGCCGGTGCAGCAGCGCCGGCAGGTCCGGGCCGGCGACGTGGTCGCTGATCCCGAGGACGAGCCGGGCGGGCGGCGCGGCGGCGAGGTCGGCCATCGCCCGCGCATGGGCCGCCAGCAGGTCGCGGGCGGCGGGCAGGAAGCGCTCGCCCCGCGCCGAGGCCCGGACGCTGCGCGGGGTGCGGTCGACGAGGCGGCAGCCGAGCCGGTCCTCGAGCCGCTTCAACCGCAGGCTGATCCCGGCCTGCGAGGTCTCCAGCGCCGCGGCGGCGCGGGTGAAGCTCGCCAGGTCGACGGTGAGCACGAAGGCCTGGACGCTTTCGATGTCGAGCGGGCGGGTCAGCATCACATCGATCCGTTATGGCAGATATAGCGTCCGATATCTTGCCGTTATCATAGCGGACGGCAAGGGTGTCCCTCGACCGGACCCGAGGACCCCCTCCATGCCCCTGACCCGCATCTCCCTGCGCGCCGGCAAGAGCCCGGCCTACCACGCCGCCCTCGTCGCCGGCCTCTACGCGGCGATGCGCGAGGCCTTCGCGGTGCCCGAGAACGACCTGTTCACGGTGATCCACGAGCACGGCTCCTCCGCCTTCGCCTACGATCCCGGCTATCTCGGCACCGCGCGGGACGACGACCTCGTGATGATCCAGATCACCGCCAACGACACCCGCGACACCGCGCAGAAGCGGGCGCTCTACGCGGCGATCGCCCGCAACCTCGGGCGGGATCCGGGCGTGAAGCCGGGCAACGTGCTCGTGAACTTGGTGGAGGTCGCGCGCGAGAACTGGTCGTTCGGCGACGGGCTGATGCAGTACGGCCCGACGGCGTGACGATCCGGCGCGGCAGGCCGCTTTGAGCCGGTCCGCCTCCCGGCGTGTTCCCGAGGAGACGCCGCATCCCGCGGCCTCACCGATGGGAACGTCATGTCCGACACCGCCTCCCCGCGCCCCGAGCCGCCCTTCGCGGCCCGGCCGATCCCCTATCCCGGCCGCTCGTCCGAGATGCAGCCGCCGCCCGATCACGGCGAGCACAGCTACGTCGGCTCCGGCCAGCTCACCGGCAAGATCGCGCTGATCACCGGGGGCGATTCCGGCATCGGCCGGGCGGTGGCGATCGCCTATGCCCGCGAGGGCGCCGACGTGGCGCTCGCCTATCTCGACGAGCACGACGACGCCAAGGACACCGCCGCCTGGATCGAGAAGGCCGGCCGGCGCGCGCTGCTCTTGCCGGGCGACGTCTCGGAGGCCGGCCATTGCGCCGCGCTGGTCGAGACGACGATCGCGGAGTTCGGCCGGCTCGACGTGTTCGTCAACAACGCCGCCGTGCAGGTGCTGGCCGACGACCTCGAGGGCATCGCGATCGCCGACTGGGACCGGCAATACGCGGTCAACGTCCACGCGATGTTCTACATCCTCAAGGCCGCCTCGCCGCACCTGAAGCCCGGCGCCTCGATCATCGCCACCTCCTCGGTCAACGCCAAGAACCCGGTCGAGCAGCAGCTCGCCTATTCCTCGACCAAGGCGGCGCTGTGCAACATGGTGGCGAACCTCGCCAAGATCCTGGGCAAGCGCGGCATCCGCGCCAACGCGGTGCTGCCGGGCCCGATCTGGACGCCGCTGATCCCGTCGACGATGTACACCAGCCAGGTCGAGAGCTTCGGCTCGATGACGCCGGCCGGGCGCCCCGGCCAGCCGGCCGAGCTCGCGCCCCCCTACGTGATGCTGGCCTCCGACGCGGCGAGCTACATCAACGGCGCGATGATCGCGGTGACGGGCGGCATGGTCACGATCTGAGGGCGGGTCTCGGCGCGCGGTCCGGGCGCCGTCGCCGGGCGCCCGGACCGCGCGCCGAGGGAGCCGGACGGCATCCGAGCCACGACCTAAACCCGCCGTTAACCGAGATCGGCAATTTGTCGGATCGCTAGTGGCGTCGCTCGGGCTGTCCCTGCCGCCGCGCAAGGGTGGCAAATCATGCGGCTGATCATCGGCACACTGGTCGTCTTCGCCTGCGTCTTCGGCAGCTACGCGGCGATGGGCGGCCACCTGGAAGTGCTGTGGCAGCCGTTCGAGTTCGTCATCATCCTCGGCGCGGCGATCGGCGCCTTCATCATCGGCAACACCGGGCCGGTGCTCAAGGCCGTGCCCGCCATGCTGGCCACGCTCGTGAAGGGACCGAAATACAATCAGCAAGCCTATGTCGAGCTTCTGGGCATGCAGTATTCGCTGTATCGGCTCGCGAAGCAGAAGGGCCTGATGGCGCTCGAGCCGCACATCGAGGAGCCGAGCGAGTCGGCGCTGTTCAACAGCTTCCCGACCTTCGCGGCGAACCACCACGCGGTCGAGTTCGTCTGCGACTACATGCGCATGGTGACGCTGGGCGCCAACAACGTCCACGAGATCGACGCCCTGATGGACGAGGAGCTGGAGACGCACCACCAGGAGCAGGAGCGGATCATCTCGGCCATGCAGTCGCTCGCCGACGGAACGCCGGCGCTCGGCATCGTCGCCGCCGTGCTCGGCGTGATCAAGACCATGGGGGCGATCAAGGAGCCGCCGGAGGTGCTGGGGCATCTGATCGGCGGCGCGCTCGTCGGCACCTTCTTCGGCGTGTTCGTCGCCTACGGCTTCTTCGGGCCGATGGCGCAGTCGCTCAAGAGCCTCTTCGAGGCCGAATCCAAGTACTACGTCTCGCTCAAGGCGGGCCTCCTCGCCCACATCGCCGGCCAGCCGCCGGTGATGGCGGTCGAGTTCGCCCGCAAGGCCCTGATGAGCGACGTCCGCCCGACCTTCAACGAAGTGGAAGCGGCGACCGCCGCCCTGCCCGCCTAGTTCCGACCCCACCTCGCGCAGGGACTCGACGGCCATGGCCCTCCAGCCGATCATCATCAAGAAGGTCAAGAAGGCCGCGCATGCCCACCACGGCGGGGCCTGGAAGATCGCCTATGCGGACTTCGTCACCGCCATGATGGCGTTCTTCCTGCTGATGTGGCTGATCAGCATGACGACGCAGGAGCAGAAGATCGGCCTGGCGGAATACTTCGCGCCGGCGGCTTCGAGCCCTGCGACCAGCGGCGCCGGCGGCTTGCTGTACGGCACCTCCCTCGACACCTCGGGCAACAAGCCGTCCAAGCCCCGCGAGGCGGCGACGGGCTCCGCCCAGCAGGAGGATGCGGTGCGCGCGAGCAGCCCGGGCAGCGCCAGCGATCTCGAGGCGAGCCGGCGGGCCGCCAGCGTTCCGGCCAACTACAGCGCCATCGCCAGCCTCCGGCAGGCGCTCCAGAAGCTGCCCGAGATCGCCGAATTGTCGCGCAACATCGTGTTCGAGACGACCAAGGAGGGCGTGAACGTCTCCCTCGTGGACGACGACGGCCGCTCGATGTTCCGCGAGGGCTCCGTCGAGCCCTACGAGCGCACCCGCCGCGTGCTGGAGGCGCTCGCGCCCGCCCTGCGCAAGCTGCCCAACCGCCTGTCCATCACCGGCCACACGGCCGCCGCGCGCCCGGGCTCGACGCGGGCCGGCGAGCCCTGGACCCTCACCTCCGGGCGCGCGCTCGCCGTGCGCGAGGTCCTGGCCGGTGCCGGGGTGCCCAACGACAACTTCGCGTCCGTGGTGGGACGCGCCGACACCGAGCCGGTCTTCCCCGACAATCCCTACATCGCGCCGAACCGGCGGGTGACGATCACCCTGCTCAACGGGAGCCCGCCGGTGCCCCCGAACGTTCTCCGCTGACGACGGGGCGCCCGGCGCCCTCCGAGGCCGCAGCGTCTTCCCGCGCGCCGCTTTCCGCCCCGAGCGGACCGCTTGCGCCGCCTGAGCACCGCGACTCCGCCCGATCCGATCGTACCTTGACCGCGGGACCGGACCGGGCCACGCCCTGCGCCGCTCCCGCGTGCACCCAAGGACGGCATGGCCCCGACCACCCACCTCGCCCTGATCAACGTCTTCATCGGCGACATCCAGGGCGGCTTGGGACCGTTCCTCGGCACGTGGCTGGCCGAGGCCGGATCGTGGAGCCCGGCCCGCGTCGGCCTCGTCACCACCCTGGTCGGGTTCGGCACGCTGCTGCTCTCCGGCCCGTTCGGCGCGCTGGTCGACCGGGTCGGGCGGCCGCGGCTGCTGATCGCCGCGGCCTGCACCGCGATCCTCGCAGGCACGCTGCTGCTGCTGCCGGCCCGCGCCTTCGCCTTCGTGTTCACGGCGCAGCTGCTGGCGGCGGCCGGCGGCACGCTGCTGCTGCCGGCGGTGACCGCGCTGACCCTCGGGATCGTCGGCAAGGACCGGTTCCCGAGCCAGCAGGGGCGCAACCAGGCCTTCAACCACGTCGGCATCCTGATCGCCGCCGGCGCCATCACGCTGGGCACCGCCCGGTTCGGGTCGGCGATCGCCTTCTGGGTGCTCGGCCTGATGGCGGTGCTGGCGATCGCCGCCGCGCTGACCACCCCGGCCTCGGCCTGGAGCCAGCGCCGCGCGGTCGGCTGGACGGAGCCCGGTGGGGAAGACGGAGCGGAGGAGGCGCCGCAGCGGGCCGGCATCCGCGCCGTGCTCGGCGACCGCCGGCTGCTGGTGCTCGCCTGCGCGCTGACGCTGTTCAACCTCGGCAGCGGCGGCATGCTCTCGCTGCTCGGCCAGAAGCTCGTCGCCACCGCCGTCAGCGCGACGCACTGGACCGCGATCTACGTGATGGTGGCCCAGCTCACGATGGTGCCGGTGGCGCTGTTTTCGGGCTCGCTCGCCGACCGGCGCGGCCGGCGCAAGCTGCTGCTGGCGGCCTTCGCGGTGCTGCCGGTGCGCGCCGCGCTCTCGGCCTTCGTCGACGACCCGACCTGGCTGATCGCGGCCGAGATCCTCGACGGCGTCGCCTCCGGCATCGTCGGCGTGGCGGTGCCGGTGGTGGTCGCCGACCTGACCTGGGGCTCGGGCCGGACGCAGACGGCGCTCGGCACCGTCAACGCGGTGCAGGGCATCGGCGGCGCGCTCTCGGCCTGGTACGGCGGCCTCGCCTTCGGCCTGCTCGGCTGGACCGGCGCGTTCCTGGCGCTCGGCGCGCCGGCGCTGGCGGCGCTCGCCCTGGTGATCTGGTTCGACGCGACGCCCGAGCCCGGCCGGCGCTCGCTGCGGCGCCAGGCCCGCACCCTGCACCCCGCGACGTGATCCCGGAACTGCGGGATCGCGCGCGGGTTCACGCTCGCGCATCGGGTGGCACGAAACGTGACGCGTCGGGGCGCGACAGGCCCCGTGTCGGCCGGTCGCATCGTCCCGACGCGCGGCCGCCCGCACCTTACCCCCTCCCCCTCGCCCGCCCCTTGCCCGAGACAACACGGAAACGGCCCCCTCCCATGCGCGACGACGCCACCGGACGCACCCTCACCGCCCACGAATCGCGCGAGACGCCCTGGCTCAGCGTGGTGCTGGGCTACGGGCCGATGCTGCCGCTGGCGGCCGGCGCCGCCGCCGCCTGGTGGATGCGCGGCCAGCCGCTCGACTACCTCGTCGCCCTGATGACGATCCTCTACGGCGCCGCGATCCTGCTGTTCCTGGCGGGCGTCCGCCGCGGCGTCAGCTTCCGCACCGAGGGCGGGCCGACGGTGATGCAGATCGCGACGATGCTCGGGCTGTTCGTGCTCGGGCTCTCCGCCCTCGTCACCGTGGTGATGGGCAAGGCGATCCCGGCGCTCGGCCTCCTGATCGTCGGCTACGCCGCCATCGCCGTGCTCGACCCGATCGCCGCGCGCGCCGGCGAGGCGCCGCTGTTCTTCGCCCGCCTGCGCCCGCTGCAGATGCCGATCGCGGTGATCAGCCTCGCGGCCCTGCTCTGGCTGAAGTGGATCTCGCCGTACTAGGTCGCCGCGTCGACCCACCGGGCGCGTCGCCAACCGTGCATCCCCTCGCCCCGCACGCGGGGAGAGGGCCGTGTCTCCCCCTTGTCGGGGAGCACGGCGAGGCGGCAGCCGACGGTGAGGGGGCTTCGACCGAGGAGCCTCCTCCGATCGCACCCCCTCACCCTCGCTTCGGCTTCGCCGCCGCTGCTCAGCGGCACGACGAGGTGCCGCTGAGCCTCTCCCCGCGTGCGGGGAGAGGGGCTCCCCGCGATCCATCTGCGGGCGTCGTGCCATGCCGTCGGGATCTGGTCGCGCGACGCCGTCGCCAAGCCGCCGGCTTGCCGCTGCCCCCGCCGCCGCGATACAGCCCGGCGACCCCCGAAGCGCGCGATCGAAACGAACCGTCATGTCCAAGGCCGATTCCAACACCGGCGAGAAGCCCGGCCTGAAGGCCCGCCTGCCGCGCGGCTTCGTCGATCGCCGCGCCGCCGAGATCGCGGCGCAGGGGCGGATGCTGGAGACGATCCGGGCGACGTTCGAGCTCTACGGCTTCGAGGCGCTGGAGACCCCGTTCGTCGAGTACACCGAGGCGCTGGGCAAGTTCCTGCCCGACCTCGACCGCCCGAACGAGGGCGTGTTCTCGTTCCAGGACGACGACGAGGCCTGGCTCTCGCTCCGCTACGACCTGACCGCGCCGCTCGCCCGCCACGTGGCCGAGAACTTCGACGCGATCCCCAAGCCCTATCGCAGCTTCCGCAACGGGTTCGTCTTCCGCAACGAGAAGCCGGGGCCGGGCCGCTTCCGCCAGTTCATGCAGTTCGACGCCGACATCGTCGGCGCGCCGTCGGTCGCCGCCGATGCCGAGGCCTGCATGCTGATGGCCGACACGCTGGACCAGCTCGGGCTCGCCGGCCGGTACGTGATCAAGGTCAACAACCGGAAGGTGCTGGACGGCGTGCTCGCGACGATCGGGCTCGCCGGCGACGCCCAGGCCGGGCAGCGCCTGACCGTGCTGCGCGCGATGGACAAGTTCGACAAGTTCGGCACCGAGGGCGTGCGCCTGCTGCTCGGCCCCGGCCGCAAGGACGAATCGGGCGACTTCACCAAGGGCGCCGGGCTCGATTCCGGCCAGGCCGACAAGGTGATCGCGCTGCTGCTCGGCGGCGGCTCGGACGCGGCGCCCGAGCGCTTCGCCTTCGTCGACGCGCTGCTCTCGGCCTTCGGCGAGAACGAGACCGCGCGGGCCGGCATCGAGGAGCTTCGGACGATCGCCACGCTGGTCGACGCGGCCGGCTACGGCGTCGACCGCATCCGCGTCGACCCCTCCGTGGTGCGCGGGCTCGAATACTACACCGGCCCGGTCTACGAGGCCGAGCTGACCTTCCCCGTCGTCAACGAGGACGGGCAGACCGTGCGCTTCGGCTCGGTCGCCGGCGGCGGGCGCTACGACGGGCTCGTCGGGCGGTTCCGCAGCGAGCCGGTGCCGGCCACCGGCTTCTCCATCGGCGTGTCGCGGCTGTTCTCGGCGCTGCAGCTCACCGGCAGCCCGCTCGTCGAGGCGGCGGCGAAGCCCGGCCCGGTGGTGGTGCTGGTGCTCGACCGCGACGAGATCGCCGCCTACCAGCGGCTCGTCGCCACCCTGCGGCAGGCCGGCATCCGGGCCGAGCTCTACCTCGGCGGGGCCGGGATGAAGGCGCAGATGAAGTACGCCGACCGCCGCGGCAGCCCGGTGGCGATCATCCAGGGCTCGAACGAGCGCGCGGCCGGCGAGGTCCAGGTCAAGGACCTCATCGCCGGCGCCGAGGCCGCCCGCAACATCGCCAGCAACGCCGAGTGGAAGGCCGCCCGGCCGGCGCAGTTCTCCTGCCCGGAGGCCGAGATGGTCGCCCGCGTGCGCGAGGTGCTGGCCCAGCACTTCTCGGACGAGGCCTGAAGGCAAGCGCCAACGGTCAGACTCTCCCTCCCCCGCACCCCAGTCGGGCCTGCCCGACTGGGGCACACGGGGTGCGGATCTCGGGCGAGCCCGAGATCCGTCGGGGGAGGGAAGAGCTGCGGCCCCCTCAGCGCGGGCAGCCGGCGGCGCGCTCCCGGCGCTGGATCTCGGCGACCTTGGCGCGGTTTCGCGCCGGGAGCGGCACGTCGGCGATGTCGCCGTAGCGGCCGCCGGCCTTGCCGAAGGCGCGGAGCCCGCGCGGCGTGCGGCAAGCAGCAGCCGGCCTCGGCGTAGTCCGCGTTGCGCTCGCCCCGGAGCGCGTCGCGAGGGACTTCCGCCCGCGCCGGCGCGGCGAGGAGCGGCCAAGTCTTCAGGGCCAACGTCCCTAGGTCGCCAGGGCCAAGGTCGCGGGCAGGAAGGCGAGGGGGAGGACGCGCATCGGGGTCGGTTCCCATCGGGTCGGGTCGTCGGGTCGGGAGCCTGCATCATAGCTGGTGCGCCGGGCGCCGCACGGCCGCCGCGTCCCACAGGTTCGCCCCTGCGTGTTCATTCGCGCCCGTGCGCGGCGGCGGGGCGGTCGCCAAGCCCGGTTCCGGTTGCTACAGAACCGCTCGACGACGACGGGCAGGATCATGACGCGACCGCAGGCAGGAGAGATGGGGGCGGACGGGCTCGCGCAGGCGCGGCTCTCGGCGCATCTCGCGCAGGGCGGCTACCGCTTCGTGACGCCGCCGGTGCTGCAGCCGGTGGAGCCGTTCCTGGAACTGTCCGGCGAGGACATCCGCCGGCGCATCTTCGTGACGCAGGGCTCGGACGGGGCCGAGCTGTGCCTGCGGCCGGAGCTGACGATCCCCGTCTGCCGCCTGCATCGCGCGCAGGCCGAGGGGCAGGCGGCCGATTACAGCTATTGCGGCCCGGTCTTCCGGCTGGCGGCCGACGAGCCCGACGAGTTCCTGCAGGCCGGCATCGAATCGATCGGCCGCACCGACACGCCGGCCGCCGACGCCGAGGTGCTCGGCATCGCGCTGGAAGGCCTCGCCCTGTTCGGGCACGCGGCGCCGGGCGTGCGCCTCGGCGACATGGGGCTCACGGTGGCGCTGCTGGAGGCCCTGAGCGTGCCGCCGGCCGCCAAGCGCCGGACGCTGCGGGCGCTCGCGGCCGGGCGCTCGCTCGACGCGGTCACCAACGCCGCCCAGCCCGAGGACCCGCATGCGGGCCTGCTCGCCGCGATCCAGGGCCAGGACCCGCGCGGCGTCCGCGCCTTCGTCGAGGACGTGCTGGCGATCGCCGGGATCTCGGCGGTGGGCGGGCGCAGCGCCGGCGAGATCGCCGAGCGGTTCCTGGCCAAGGCCGCGGCCCAGGCCAACGGCGGCGCCGGCCTGAACGCCGAGAACCGCGCGCTCGTCGACCGCTACCGCGCGATCGGGGGCGACCCGGACGCCGCCGCCCGCGACCTGCGGGCTCTCGTCCGCGACGCCGGCCTGCGCCACGACGCGCTCGAGGCGGCGCTCGACCTGTTCGAGGAGCGCAACGGCTTCATCGCCGCCCGCGGCCTGGCGCTCGAGGGTTTTCGCTTCTCCGGCGCCTTCGCGCGCAACCTCGACTACTATACCGGCTTCATCTTCGAGGTGACGGCGACGACGGACCGCGCCGGCCCGGTGCTGGTCGGCGGCGGCCGCTACGACGGGCTCCTGACCCATCTCGGCAGCGCGACCGCGCAGCCGGCGGTCGGCTGCACCTTCTGGGTCGACCGCGTCGCGCGCTGGGTCGACCCCGCGGCGGGAGCCGGCCGACCCGTGGCGGGAGCCGCCCGATGAGCGAGACCATGGACATCCCGGACGCCCCCCTGGTGCTGGCCGTGCCCTCCAAGGGCCGGCTGCAGGAGAACGCCGCCGCCTTCTTCGGCCGCGCCGGCCTGCGCCTGGCGCAGGGGGCGGGCGCGCGCGACTACCGCGGCAAGCTCGTGGGCGTGGCCGGCGTCGAGGTGCGCTACCTCTCCGCCTCCGAGATCGCGAGCCAGCTCGCCTCGGGCGCGGCCCATCTCGGCATCACCGGCGAGGACCTGATCCGCGAGACGCTGCCCGACGCGCACGGCCAGGTCGAGCTCCTGACGCCGCTCGGCTTCGGCAACGCCACCGTGGTGGTGGCCGTGCCCCAGGCCTGGATCGACGTGCGCGCCATGGCCGACCTCGACGAGGTCGCCGCCGAGATGCGCGCCCGCCACGGACGGCGCCTGCGCATCGCCACGAAGTACGTCAACCTCACCCGCCGCTTCTTCGCGGAGAAGGGGGTGGCCGACTACCGGATCGTGGAGAGCCTGGGCGCCACCGAGGGCGCGCCGGCCGCGGGCTCGGCCGAGATCGTGGTCGACATCACCACCACCGGCGCGACGCTGGCCGCCAACGCCCTGAAGATCCTCGACGACGGGGTGATCCTGCGCTCGGAGGCCAACCTCGTCGCCTCGCTCAACGCGCCCTGGGGCGCCCACCAGCGCGACGCGCTGCGCGCCGTGCTCGGCCGGATCGCCGCCGAGGAGCGGGCGCGGACCACCCGCGAGGTCCGCGCCGCGATGCCGGATTCCGGCGCGATTGACCTCGCCAGCATCAGCGGCCTGCACGAGGCCGAGCTGCCCTACGGCGCCCCGCGCGGGGCCGACGGCGAGATCGTGATGCGCTGTCCCGCGGACGCGGTGTTCGACCTCGCCGACGCCCTGGTCCGGGCCGGCGCCAAGGCCGTCACCGTCCGCCGGATCGACTACGCCTTCGCCGCCGAGAACCCGCTGGCGGAGCGGCTCCTGGCGCGGCTGTAGCGGCTGCAATCTGGCAAGACGCCCCGTGCCGTGCTAGATGTCTTCTCGTGGGCGACACGGTGACAATCTGCCTGCCGTAGCACTGCCGTCCCCCATCGATGGCAGGAGCGCATTGCGGGGTTCCGGCAGGCCCCGCCCCACGGCGTGAGGAGGCTTCGGCCTCCTTTCGCATGTCAGAGGGCGGCCCGGATGAGCGGGTACGGCTTGCGCAACTCCCGTCTCATGTCCCGGTCCCGCATCGTCAGGAACGAGGTCAGGTAGAGTTCGTGGCCGGCCTGCGTCGCCTTCACGTAGGCTCGGAAGTGTCTGCCAGGCTCGACAGGCTCTGTGAACAGCACCACCGCCGATCGCGGCCCATCCTGCCGGTAGGCACCGCGCAGGAGGCATGGTGGGAGAGCTCGATAGACGCTGATCGGCAATTCGCGGTGGCGGACGAGTTGCTTGCGGATCGTCGCGGCCGACAGCAACACCTGCCGTACGTCGGCTCCGAGAGCTCGCGCCACCAGCGGGTCTATGCTCACGATCGGCAGCGGGTCGCGGCGCGTTCCGGTGTGAAGCCCGAGTAGGTGCTCGAAATCCATCGTCGCAGGTGCTTCTACCCTGACCGCGCGCGCTTGGCCTGATCAGGGTCCCGGGCATTGCATTCGGAGGGGTCCGATGTCCAGGATGTGCTCCGGCCGATCAGGGACGGCCCCGGGCGTTACCGTCACGATGGACGCCTCGCTGGAGGTACGCAGCTGGCTCGATCGATGAATGCGATCCGTCGGCGGATCGATGCTTGCAAATGGGCAGCGCGGTAGGGCGTCTCGATACAGATCTCGCCCCATTGGGAAGCCTATTGCGGCCCCTGCTTGGCGAATTCCGACTGCACCGCGCGCAGCACCGTCAGGCGCGCGTCGTAGATCGCCTTGAGGCAGGCGGTGTCGGCGGCGCAGGCGCGGCGCTCGGCGAGCCAGGTCTCCTGGTCGTCGCGCAGCTTGGCGCGGCCGCCCATCGGCAGCACGTCCTTCAGGATCTCGTAGCGGGTCGCCATCTCGACGTCGCGGTCGTTCAGGGCGAGCGTGGTGCAGACCGCCCGCTCGTCGGCGGCCTTCGCCGCCTCGCAGTCGAAGCTCGCGGCCCGGGCCGGCCCGGCGGCCAGCAGGAGGGCGAGGACGGGCAGGGCGAGGGCGGGCAGGACAGGCAGGACGAGGCTCGGCTTGATGGCGAAGGTCATGGCGGTCCAACGGGGTGCGGCGGCGATGCGTTCGCCATCGCATGCCGGCCGGGTTAACCGAACGGAAAAATCGCTTCTTTCGGCGCCGCCGACAGAACGGCCCCCTGCGGTCGCAGCCGCGTCGGGCGGGGGATGGCTCGACCTCCGCCGACGATCTCCGGACCGCGATCGCCCCGCTCTCGCCGCCCCGGTGTTGACGCCCCCCTCGACCCGCCCCGGATGCGGACGGCCTCCCGTCGACCGCCGAACCGCCCTCGCCGGCATCGCGTTCGGGCGGCGCTCGGGCCTGCCCTGCACGCTGAGACCGGATTCGGGATCGGCCAGATCATCTCCCCGCCCGGACAGCTTCCAACCAGCGGTAGTTCATGCCGGATTAACACGCTGCGAGGTGTGATCGCGGTGCGACGTGCGGAACAAGCGTCGCTCCTTGAGGTGTTCCCATGAAGATCAAGAGCAAGACTTCCACCATCAAGTCGGTATCTGTCGCGCTCGGCGCGCTCGTCCTCCTGAATACGGGCGCTTGCGCTCAGTACGCGTCGGATCAGGCCGCGCACGCCGCCGACGTCCGCGCCATCCAGGCCCGACGCGATCAGCATGCCGCCAACGTCGCGGCGCTGTACGGGGATTACGCGGCGGCCGATGCCTACGCGCACGCCGCCCATGTTCGCCGCGTTCAGTCCTACCGGGACGCCGGGTACGCGCAGCGGCTCCGGTACTGGGGCTACTGAGGTCCGGATCGATCCTCTGCCGCCAGCCGATCGATGTGCGCGCCGAGCCGGGACGACGGATCGTCCCGACCCGGCGCGCGGACGCGGCCGCACGGCGATCGAAGGTGTCTTTCCATCCGGCATCCATCGCACTCGAACATGGCCTAGAGCCCGGGCTTCACGATCACCAGCACGACGATGACGATCATCAGCAGCGTCGGCACCTCGTTGAGCACCCGGTAGAACTTATGGCCGCGGGTGTTCCGGTCGGCGGCGAAGTCCTTGACCATCCGGGCGAGCCAGCCGTGGATGCCGCTCATCGCCAGCACCAGCAGGAACTTCGCCTGGAGCCACCCGGTGACGTAGGCGCCGCTGGTCCAGGCCAGCGTCAGCCCGAGCACCCAGGTGACGATCATCGCCGGGTTCATGATCGCCTTGAGCAGGCGCCGCTCCATCACCTTGAACGTCGCCGACTGCGCCGCCGCGCCCGGCCCGGGGGGGAGGGCGGCGTGATAGACGAACAGCCGCGGCAGGTAGAGCATCCCGGCCATCCACGCGATCACCGCGACGACGTGGAACGCCTTGATCCAGGGATAGAGGGTGTCGAGCACGGGCGAGGGTTCCGGATGGGATGGTCGGGCAGGGCGCACGTCTCCGACATCGCACGGATAGGGCGCGTTTCCCCTCTCCCCGCACGCGGGGAGAGGCCCACAGGCACCTCGTCGTGCCTGTGGGAAGCGGCGGCGAAGCCGAAGCGGCGGTGAGGGGGCGCGGACGAACGAGGCTCCGCCGTCGAAGCCCCCTCACCGTCGGCTGCCGCCTCGCCGCGACGACGACGAGGTCGTCGCGGCCCTCTCCCCGCAGGCGGGGCGAGGGGATGCGCGGCCTCTCGGGAGCTTTTCAGGAGGACGGCGAGCCGCCCCTCAACCGCGCCAGCATCTGCTCCACGTGGGCCACCGGCGTCTGCGGGGTGATGCCGTGGCCGAGGTTGAAGATGTGCGGCAGGCCGCGGGTGGCCTCGAGCACCGCGTCGACGGCGGCGTCGAGGGCCGCGCCGCCTTCGATGAGCGTGTCGGGGTGGACGTTGCCCTGGGTCACCGTCGTCGCCGGCACCCGGTCGCGCAGGGCCTTGAGGTCGATCGACCAGTCGACGCCGACCGCGTCGGCGCCGGTCTCGGGCACCACCCGGGCATGGCCCTCGAGCCCGGCGCCGCGGCAGAACACGATGATCTTCGCATCCGGCACCTCGGCGCGGATGCCGGCGACCATCCGGGAGATCGGCCCGAACGACCAGCGGCTCAGCGCGTCGCGCTCGGTCTCCTCGGGGAGCGCGCTGTCGGAGACGTCGCCCACCGGCTCGACCAGCGCCGTGCCCGGCGGCAGCGCCGGCGGCAGCGTGCCGGCATGCGACTCGAAGATCTGCACCGCGTCGGCGCCGGCCCGGAGCTGGCGCACGAGGTAGGCCGTCTGCACCGTGACCAGGCGGTCGATCAGCGCGTCGACCAGGCCCGTGTCGGCCTCGGCCAGCGCACGGGCGGGCGCGAGGTCCGGCGTGCCCCGTCCCCCGATCATGTAGCTCGCCACCGTCCAGGGGCCCCCGCAGAAGCCCAGGAGCGTGGTCTCGGGCGGCAGCTCCGCCCGCAGGCGCCGCACCGTCTCGAAGACCGGCGCGAGATGGGCGAAGATCGCCGGGTCGTCGGCCTGGCGCAGGCGCTCGAACGCGGCCCGGCCTTCGAGCGGATCGAGGCGCGGCCCCTCGCCCTCGACGAAGCGGACGTCCTGCCCGAGGGCGTGCGGGATCACGAGGATGTCCGAGAACAGGATCGAGGCCTCGAAGCCGAAGCGCCGGATCGGCTGCAGCGTGACCTCGACGGCGAAGTCCGGGCTGTAGCAGAGGTCCAGGAACGAGCCGGCCTCCGCCCGCGTCGCCCGGTACTCCGGCAGGTAGCGCCCGGCCTGGCGCATCATCCAGGCGGGGGGCGGCGAGACCGCCTCGCCGGCGAGCACCCTGAGGACCTTGCGGTCGGGACCACCCTGCACCGTGCCCTGCGTGGCCATCCTGTCCCCCAATGCCGCCTCCCGTTCCGCCCTGCCGGGCTCAGGTCTCGTTCTCGAAAGGCCCGTTCGTCCGGTCCCCGTCGCGGCGCGACGAGGCCGTCCCCAGGCCGGCTCTATCTTAGAGAAGAGAGATTCTAGGACTCTGTTTTTTCTCTTGGAGGCTGAGTCACGGGATCGCAACCGTGTCCACAGGCTCTCCCGGCCGCAACGCCGTTAAGCAGGCTTTAACGGATTGCCGCTAATGTTTGCGATAGGCCAGTCCCGCCAGCGCCTTGCGCGGTGCGACGGAGCCGTGCGCGTGCCTGCGTCCCGGATTCTCCCAGGCGCAGGGATTCCGCCATGCCGATGATGACGGCCTGTTGACGCCGGAGTCGATGGATTTCGCGGTCTCCGGCTGGACCGGGCCGGCGGGCCATCCTATCCACACTCATCGACTCCCCTGACGGCCGGCGGTGGATAAGGGCGTTTCGTCCCTTTTTCCCGATTCCAAGGAGACCGGATGCTTCGAGCGGCCGCGCGTTCCGACATCGTCTCCTCCGGCCGCCGGATGCGGTCGGCGCCCTGCGGGGACGCGCGCGGGCGGCGAGGGGCACGGATATGAGCCGCAGCTACTTCCACCTCCACCTCGTCTCGGATTCCACCGGCGAGACCCTGATCAACGTCGGCCGCGCGGCCGCCGCGCAGTACGAGGGCGTCTCGGCGATCGAGCACGTCTACCCGCTGGTGCGCTCCGGGCCGCAGCTCGAGCGGGTGATCTCGGAGATCCAGGCGGCGCCGGGCCTCGTGCTCTACACCCTCGTCGGCGGCGATCTCGGCGAGCGGCTGGAGAGCGCGTGCCGGGAATCGAGCTCGCCCTGCCTGTCGGTGCTGCAGCCGGTGCACAACCTGCTGCAATCCTACCTCGGCACCCAGAAGGCGGCGCGGCCGGGGGCGCAGCACACGCTCAACGCGGAGTACTTCAAGCGCATCGACGCGATGAACTTCACCCTGGCCCACGACGACGGCAACCTGCCCGACGACCTCGAGGAGGCCGACGTGATCCTGATCGGGGTCAGCCGCACCTCGAAGACGCCGACGGGGATCTACCTCGCCAACCGCGGGCTCAAGACCACCAACCTGCCGCTCGTGCCCGGCATGCCGCTGCCGCCGGCGCTGGAGCGGGTGCGCAAGGCCCTCGTCGTCGGGCTGATCGCGTCGCCCGAGCGCATCGTCCAGATCCGCCAGAACCGGCTGCTCAGCCTCAAGGCCGACGATTCCTCGATGTACGTCGACAAGGACGCGGTCGCCGACGAGATCACCGCCTCGCGCCGCCTGTTCAGCAAGAACCGCTGGCCGACCATCGACGTCACCCGCCGCTCGATCGAGGAGACCGCCGCCGCGATCCTCGACCTCTACCGCGACCACCGGCTGAAGTTCATCGCGGCGTGAGGCCGGCCCTCACGCCCGCCCTGCTGCCGGCCGGGCGGATGCTGGGCTCCAGGCCCGAGGCCCGGAGCACGCCCATGAAGGTCGCGAGCTGCGGATTCCCGCGGTTCGACAGGGCGCGATAGAGGCTTTCCCGCGATCGGCCGGTCGCCTGGGCGATCCGGGCCATTCCGTGGGCGCGCGCCGCCTTCCGGCAAGGACGCGCGGGCGGCGTATCGCCGGCGTGAGCAGCGATGCAGCTTCGAAGCGACACTTCGTCGGCCCGATGCTGGGCCCGCGGCCCGTCCCGCAACGCACACCCACCCCGTTGACCACCCGCTAACCCGGGTCGCGGTAGACCCGTCTCGGGGCCAGCGTCGCGTATCGGTCCCGCCGGCCTCGTCGCCCGGTTCATCCCGGACGGCGGGGCTTTGCGCGTCGCGCCCGGCGACGATCGGCTTGCGGGCGCGCGCCGATCCGTGACACTCCGGCGGGATGCAGCCTTCCTCCCCCTGGCTCGGGTCCGCGCCGCTCCTCCTCGCCTCGACCAGCCCGACGCGGCGGATGCTGCTGGAGAGCGCCGGCCTGGCCGTCGAGACGACGGCGCCGGGCGTCGACGAGCGCGCGGTCGAGGCGGCCTGCGCCGGCCCGGATCCCGGGACTTCGTCCGGGACCCTTTCGCCCGAGGCCTTGGCGCTGCGGCTTGCCGAGGCCAAGGCGGTGGCGGTCGCCGGGCGGCATCCCGGCCGCGTCGTCGTCGGGGCCGACCAGGTGCTCGCCTGCGACGGCGCAGTGTTCCACAAGGCCGCGGGCCTGGACGCGGCGCGCGCGCAGCTGGCGCGCCTGGCCGGGCGCACCCACCTCCTGCACGCGGCGGTCGCCCTGGCGCAGGACGGCGCGGTCGAGAGCTTCGTCGAGACCGCGCGCCTGACCCTGCGCCCGCTCGATCCCCAGGCGATCGCGACTTATGTGGCGCTGGCGGGCGCGGAGCGCGTGCGGGCGAGCGTCGGCGGCTACCAGCTCGAAGGGCTCGGCATCCATCTGTTCGAGCGGGTCGAGGGCGACCACAGCACCATCCTGGGCCTGCCGCTGCTGCCGCTGCTCGCGCGGCTGCGGGCCAAGGGCCTCCTGGCATTCTAGGGACGCGACATGGCGGGACACGATCACCACGACCCTGCCGGGCACCGGCATCCCGATGCGGGGCACGACCGGGGCCACGACCATGCCGGCCATGATCACGGTGCGCATGACCACGCGGGTCACGACCATGCCGGGCACAGTCATGCCGGACATGGTCATGGCGGCCACGGCCACGTCCACGCGCCGGCGAGCTTCGGACGTGCCTTCGCCATCGGCATCGGGCTCAACGCCGCCTTCGTGGTGATCGAAGCCGGCTATGGATGGGCCGCCAACTCGATGTCGCTGGTGGCCGATGCCGGCCACAACCTCTCCGACGTGCTCGGGCTGGTGGCCGCCTGGGTCGCCTCGGTGCTGGTCAAGCGCCGCTCGACCGCGCGCTTCACCTACGGCCTGCGCGGCTCGTCGATCCTGGCCGCCCTGTTCAACGCCGTGTTCCTGCTCGTCGCCACCGGCGCGATCCTGTGGGAGGCGGTCTCGCGCCTGATCCATCCCGAGCCGGTGGTCGGCACCACGGTGATGGTGGTGGCCGGCCTCGGCATCCTGGTGAACGGGGTCACCGCCTGGCTGTTCGCGTCGGGCGCCAAGGGCGACATCAACATCCGCGGCGCCTTCCTGCACATGGCCGCCGACGCCGCGGTCTCGGCCGGCGTCGTGCTCGCCGGCCTGATCATCCTCGCCACCGGCCTCGACTGGATCGACCCCGCCGTCAGCCTCGTCGTCGCCGGGCTCATCGTCTGGGCGACCTGGGGCCTGCTGCGCGACAGCGTCGCGATGTCCCTCGACGCGGTGCCGCCGGGCATCGACCCGGACGCGGTGCGCGCCTATCTCGGCGCCCGTCCCGGGGTCTCGGGCCTGCACGACCTCCACATCTGGCCGATGAGCACCACCGAGATCGCGCTGACGGCCCATCTCGTGATGGCGGACGGCCATCCGGGCAACGGCTTCCTCGTGGAGATCGCCGAGGCCCTGCGCGCCCGCTTCGGCATCGCCCACGCCACGGTGCAGATCGAGGAGGCCGGCGGGCCGCCCTGCCTCCTCGCGCGGGAGTGCGTCGCGTGAGACGCGCCTTCGTCGTCGGCCACCCGATCGCGCATTCGCGCTCGCCGCTGATCCACGGGCACTGGCTGGCCGAGCACGGGATCGCCGGCAGCTACGCGCGCATCGCCGTCGCGCCGGCGGACTTCGCCGAGTTCTTTCGCCGGCTACCGGAATCGGGTTTTGCCGGCGGCAACGTCACGATCCCGCACAAGGAGGCGGCCTTCGCGCTGAGCGACAGCCTGACGCCGCGGGCGCGGGCGATCGGCGCGGTCAACACGCTGGTCGTCGGCGCCGACGGGCGCATCGCCGGCGACAACACCGACGCGCCGGGCTTCGCCGCGCATCTCGACCGGAACCTCGGCGAAGGCTGGCCCGAGCGGGCCGGCGCCGCGCTGGTGCTCGGGGCCGGCGGGGCGGCGCGCGCCATCGTCGTCGGCCTGGCCGAGCGCGGCCTGGCGCGGATCGTGGTCGCCAACCGCACCCGCGAGCGGGCGGAGGCCGTGGCGGCCTTGGCCCCCGGCATCGCCACCGCGATCGCCTGGGACGCGATCCCAGAGGCGATGCCGGAGGCCGGGCTCCTGGTGAACACCACCGCCCTCGGCATGGCCGGCCAGCCGCCGCTCGGCCTCGACCTCGGCCCGCTGCCGGCCCGCGCGGCGGTGGCCGACATCGTCTACGTGCCGCTGGAGACGCCGCTGCTTGCCGCCGCCCGCGCCCGCGGCCTTGCCGCCGTCGACGGGCTCGGGATGCTGCTGCACCAGGCCGTGCCCGGCTTCGAAGCCTGGTTCGGCGTGCGCCCGGCGGTGACGGAGGCCCTGCGCGCCGTCGTCGTGGCCGACCTGCCGGGATAGATTGGCCTGGATGAGCGACACCGCGCGCAAAAAACCGTTCGTGCTCGGGCTCACCGGCTCGATCGGCATGGGAAAGTCCGCCACCGCGGCGATGTTCGCCGCCCGCTTCGTGCCGGTGCACGACGCCGACGCGGCGGTGCATGCGCTCTACGGGCCGGGCGGCGCGGCGGCCGAGGCGATCGGCGCCGCCTTCCCCGGCACGCTCGCGCCCGACGGCGGCGTCGACCGCACCCGCCTGCGCGACGCGGTGCTCGGGCGGCCGGACAGGCTCGCGACGCTGGAAGGGCTGGTCCATCCGCTGGTCCGCGCCGCCGGCCACGCCTTCCTCGAGCGCCACGCGGCCGCGCCGCTGGTGCTGCTCGACGTCCCCTTGCTCTACGAGACCGGCGGCGAGACCCGCTGCGACGCCGTCCTCGTGGTCACCGCGCCGCCCGCGGTGCAGCGCGCCCGGGTGCTCGCCCGCCCCGGCATGACCGAGGCCGCCTTCGAGGCGATCCGCGCCAAGCAGATGCCGGACGCCGAGAAGCGGGCGCGGGCCGACTACGTGATCGATACGAGCCTCGGCTTCGCCGCCGCCGAGGCGGAGGTGGCGCGGATCGTCGCGCGGATATCCGACCAGGCGGGACATCGCTGACGTGGCTCCAGCGATTAACTTGGTCCTAACCCATTCGCGATAAAATGCCGGATCAATAAGAATTAACGCATCACCGTTAATGATTGCCTTCGAATCAGGAGGCGGTGCTGCATGTCGAAACGCCTGGAAGCGATGCGGGCCAATCCCGCGGCTGGGTGGACCGTGTCGGACATCGCTGCGCTCTGCGCCGAGTTCGACGTAGCTTGCCATCCACCACGGGGCGGCGGTTCGCACTATCAGGTCGGCCACCGGTCGCAATTCGAAAAGTTGACGATCCCCGCCGCTCGGCCGATCAAGGGGTGGTATATCCGCGAACTTGTTCGGTTCATCGACAAGGTCGGAGCCGCGCCATGAGCGAACTCACCTACCCCGTGGTGATCTCCCCACTGACCCAGGACGACGGCGGCGGCTTCGCTGCGACCGTGCCCGATCTCCCCGGCTGCATGTCGGACGGCGAGACGCCCGAGGAAGCGCTCGTGAACGTCCGCGACGCGATCGACGCGTGGATCGCCATGGCTCGCGAGCTCGGTCATGCCGTGCCCCCTCCCTCGCACGCGCTGCAGCGGGCTGTCGGCTGAACGGCACGCGCCGTCCTCGGCCGACGTCCGCCGCCGCCCGACGGCGTTCGGTTCCTCCACAGGGGGCGATATTTCGTCGGGAGCCGATGCGGGGGCGGCGGGTTGGCAGCCCAGGGGCCGCCTGCCGTCGCGGGCCGCCCGCGACGCACCCGAAGGACATCCGCCATGGCCACCAAGCCGAAGACGCTGCACGATGCGTTCTACGAGACGTTGAAGGACGTCTACTACGCCGAGAAGCAGTCGGTGAAGGCGCTCAAGAAGTCGGCCAAGGCCGCCGAGCATGCCGAGCTCCGCCAGGCCTTCGAGACCCATGCCGAGGAGAGCGCTAACCAGGTCGAGCGGCTCGGCCAGGTGTTCGAGATCATCGGCAAGCCGGCCCGCGCCAAGACCTGCGAGGCGATGCAGGGCATCACCTCCGAGATGGAGGAGGACCTGGAGGATTTCGGCGACAGCCCCGCCGCCGACGCGGTGCTGGCGGCCTGCGCCCAGGCGGTCGAGCACTACGAGATCGCCCGCTACGGCACCCTGAAGACCTGGGCCGCCCAGCTCGGCTACGCCGACGCGGCCAAGCTCCTCGACGAGACCCTGCAGGAGGAGAAGAAGACCGACGCGCTGCTCTCGGAGATCGCCGAGAAGCTCAACCTCGACGGCACCGAGCCGACCGAGGAGCCCGCCGGCAAGAAGGGCGGCCGCAAGGCGGCGTAGGCGCGCACCGAACGACCCCGTCCCCGCATCGCAGCGGGCGACGCGCCCCCTCTCCCGCACGGGGGAGGGGGCGCGTCGTGCGTCGAGCGATCCGGTCCTGCGGGGATTGGCCGATCCGGCCATCCGCTTCGAGACGGCTTTCTCACCTCTCGGTACGAGACCGACCCTGCCATCCCGGGGCTGCGCAGCAGAGCCCGGGATCCGGAGCCGCCGCCGGCGCCATCTTCAGCGCGACCTGCGGTTCTGGATGCCGGGCAGGTCCGCGGCGCCCCGGGATGACGACGGCGGGTTCCGCGACCGCGACGCCCATCGCTCCGATCCGCCCGCTCCGCGCGAGCCCCCGGTCGGAGCGAGGCCTCGGAAACCCACCCCCTTGAGCCGGCATCGAAAACGCGATATGCGTGGTCTGCCCTCCTAAAAAAAGCGCCGCCGCCGCATCCGTGAGCCCCCGGGGCTCCGCCCAGACGATGCACGGGTCCGCCGCAACCGTTTGCGGCCAGACATCCGGCGCCCTCTCCCGATTGCCAGGCTCCCTGCCTCAACCTTCGCTTTCGTCGGTTCAAGACATCCCATGAACGAACAGTCCGACGTCTCCGCCCTCGCGGACATCCCAGGCTCGAACTTGCCCGACTCGAACTTGCCCGACCCGACCCCGTCGACCGAGGGCGCACTCGCTGCCTCCGACCTCGACGCCATGCGCGAGGTCAAGCTCCAGGACCTCAAGTCCAAGACGCCGACCGACCTGATCGCCTTCGCCGAGGAGGTCGAGGTCGAGAACGCCTCGACCATGCGCAAGGCCGAGCTGATGTTCGCGATCCTGAAGCAGCTCGCGGCCAAGGAGGTCGAGATCATCGGCGCCGGCACCTGCGAGGTGCTGCAGGACGGGTTCGGCTTCCTGCGCTCGTCGGAATCGAACTACCTGCCGGGCCCGGACGACATCTACATCTCGCCGACCCAGATCCGCCGCTTCGGCCTGCGCACCGGCGACACGGTCGAAGGCCCGATCCGCGGCCCCAAGGACGGCGAGCGCTACTTCGCGCTGCTCAAGGTCAACACGATCAACTTCGAGAACCCGGAGAAGATCAAGCACAAGGTCCACTTCGACAACTTGACGCCGCTGTTCCCGACCCAGCGCTTCAAGCTGGAGCTCGACGCGCCGCCGAAGAAGGACTTCTCGCCCCGCATCATCGACATCGTCGCCCCGATCGGCAAGGGCCAGCGCGCGCTGATCGTCGCGCCGCCGCGCACCGGCAAGACCGTGCTGATGCAGAACATCGCGCAGTCGATCACCATCAACCACCCGGAATGCTACCTCATCGTGCTGCTCATCGACGAGCGGCCGGAGGAGGTCACCGACATGATCCGCTCGGTGAAGGGCGAGGTCATCGCCTCGACCTTCGACGAGCCGGCCACCCGCCACGTGCAGGTCGCCGAGATGGTGATCGAGAAGGCCAAGCGCCTGGTCGAGCACGGCCGCGACGTGGTCATCCTGCTGGATTCGATCACCCGCCTCGGGCGCGCCTACAACACCGTGGTGCCGTCGTCGGGCAAGGTGCTCACCGGCGGCGTCGACGCCAACGCGCTGCAGCGCCCGAAGCGCTTCTTCGGCGCGGCCCGCAACATCGAGGAGGGCGGCTCGCTCTCGATCATCGCCACCGCGCTGATCGACACCGGCTCGCGCATGGACGAGGTGATCTTCGAGGAGTTCAAGGGCACCGGCAACTCCGAGATCATCCTGGACCGCAAGGTCTCGGACAAGCGCATCTTCCCGGCGATCGACATCACCCGCTCGGGCACCCGCAAGGAGGAGCTGCTGGTTCCCCCGGACGCGCTCAAGAAGACCTACGTGCTGCGCCGCATCCTCAACCCGATGGGCGTCACCGACGCGATCGAGTTCCTGATGGACAAGCTGCGCCAGACCAAGAGCAACGGCGACTTCTTCGACTCGATGAACACCTGAGCGTTTTCGGGCCTTCGGACGAAAAAGAAGGCCCCGATCCTTGGATCGGGGCCTTTTTCATATGCGCCGTGCCTCTTCCCTCCCCCGCTTAAGGGGGGAGGGAGAAACCGCTCCGCCGCTCAGGTTCGTCGCCGCCGCCGCACCAGCATGTTCAGCCCCTCGACGCCGGCCGAGAACGCCATCGCGGTGTAGATGTAGCCCTTCGGCACGTGCGCCCCGAAGCCTTCGGCGATCAGCGTCATGCCGATCATGATCAGGAAGCCGAGCGCCAGCATCACCACGGTCGGGTTCCGGGCGATGAAGGCCGAGAGCGGCTCGGCGGCCACCAGCATCACGATCACCGCCACGATCACGGCGATCATCATCACCGGCACGTGCTCGGTCATGCCCACCGCGGTGATGATCGAGTCGATCGAGAAGACGAGGTCGAGCAGCAGGATCTGGCCGATCGCCGCGGCGAAGCCGATCGCCGCGGCGCCCGTCGCCTTCTTCGGCGGCGGGTCGACGCTGTGATGGATCTCGCTGGTGGCCTTCCACAGCAGGAACAGGCCGCCGGCGAGAAGGATCAGGTCGCGCCAGGAGAAGGCGTGGCCGGCGACCTGGAAGACCGGGCTCGTCAGCTGCACGATGAAGGCGACCGTGCCGAGCAGCCCGAGCCGCAGCACCAGGGCGAGCCCGATGCCGATGCGGCGCGCCTGCGCCTGGTGCTCGGGCGGCAGCTTGTTCGTCAGGATCGAGATGAAGATCAGGTTGTCGATCCCGAGCACCACCTCCATCACCACGAGGGTCGCGAGCGCGGCCCACACCGTCGGGTCGGCGGCGAGCTGAACGAGATGGTCCATCGGGCCCCTCCCTCGAAGCGCGCGCGCCTCAGCGCGGCGAGAGCCGGTTCGCGGTGCCCGGCCGGCGGGCGGCATCCGGCGCGTAGATCCTCAGGATCTTCGGGAAGACCTTGAAATGCGCCGGGGTGTGGGTGGTGAGCTCGCCGTCGGTGTTGACGGCCCGCGGCTTGCGCGTGCTCAGCACCACCTCGGTGGTCTGGAAGGCGCGCACGTCCTCGGCCCTGCCATGGGTGCCGCGGCGGAGCGCCGGCAGCAGCGCGAGCAGCCGCCACCAGTGCTTCACCTCGAGCGAGTAGAAGTCGAGCTTGCCGTCGTCGACGGTGGCGGTCTCCTCCACCGTCATGCCGCCGCCGTAGTGGCGCCCGTTGCCGACCGAGGCCTGGATCGTGGTGACGCGCTCGCGCTTTCCGTCGTGCTCGATCGTCACCGTGAAGGGCCGCACCCGGCGCAGCACCCGGAAGGCGGCGATGGCGTAGCCGACCGTGCCCCATTTCTTCTTCGATTCCGCGGTGAGCCCGCCGGCCAGATCCGCCGAGAAGCCGATGCTCGCCACGTTGAAGAAGTAGTGCCCGTTGACCCAGCCGAGATCGACCGGCTGCGCCGCCGCCGTGGTGATCAGCTCCGCGGCCGCCACCGGGTCGAGCGGCAGGCCGAGGGAGCGGGCGAGGTCGTTGGCGGTGCCGAGCGGCAGGATGCCCAACGGCAGCCCGGTCTCGACCAGGGCGGGTGCCGCCGCGTTCATGGTGCCGTCGCCGCCGCCGAGGATCACGAGGTCGACGTCGTGCGCGTGCCGCCGGATCACCGCGCAACCATCGCGCTCGGGCTCCGGCTCGACCAGGTCGAGCCCGCCCGCGCGCAGCGCGTCGCGCACGGCGTCGATCGCGCCGCCGCCGTTGCGGGCCTTCGGGTTGCACAGCAGCAGCGCCCTGCGGCGGCCCGCTGCATCGTCATGGGGAGGAACGCCCGCGCTCATCGGAAAACCTCCGGCATCCCGGATCGAGTTTGCGAATCGGACAAGCGGCAGCCCTTCGGCGCGTTCGCCCCCCCCGCGGGGGCGCGGGGGCGACGGCGTGGCAGAGATCCGACATCACGGTCGACGCCTCGACCGCCAGAGGGGCCCGGACCCGGAATACGGCCTAGGTGGCGTACCCGCCGATCGATCTCAACCCCGGCGCCCGCGCAATCGCGCGCTTCCCATGGGCCGGGGCGGCGGTTTCCGCGGCTTGGACGGTCTTCCGCTCGCATCGATCAGGACTGAAGCCTTCGGCCCGGCCCGGCCGGGTGCCTCGAGCGACCGGGTCCACCGGGCGGACTGCGCGCCCGTCGGGGAGGGGACGCGCGCGTGCTTCGCGCGGTCTTGGCGTGGTCTTGGCGCGGTCTTGCGCTCCCGATCGGCCGGCGCAATCGCGGGCGTCCGCCGGCACCGGACGCGATTCGCGCGACCCGTCGATGCCGAAGGCGGTCGATCCGCGACGGCGTGCCGGTCCGACGGAACCAGCCGCCCACCCGCTTGCGTTAACCTCGGCCGTTCTAAAACGCCCCGTTCAACGTTCGGCCACCATCCGGTGATCCCATGTGCTCTGATCTCCCGCGCTTCGGCGCCCGGCGTTCCACGATCGCGCTCGGCCTGATCCTCGCCGCCGGCGCAGCGCAGGCGCAGACGCCTCCGGCCTGGGTCGATCCGCCGGCGAAGGTCGCGCCCGGCACGCCGGCGCCCAAGGCCGAGCCGCAGTCGCAAGCGCAACAGCCCCCAGCACGGGAGTCGACGCGGCCGGCCTCCGAGACCGCGGCCGGCACCGGTCGGAATGCGAAGCCGGATCGCGAGACGGCGCAGCCCAGCGGGAACGCGGCGAGCCCGGCGCCCGCCTTCGCGGAGACCGAGCGCGACGGGGCCGCCATGGGGGGGCCGAGCCGGCGCGCCGAGCGCCCGCGCCTGCGCCGTCGCTCGGCGCGGCGGCTCTCGGACACGCCGGCCGCCGACGCGCTGACCGTCGCGCCGCGGATTCCCTCCGGCGCACGCGAGGCGGCGGCCGACCCGCGCTTCGCCGACTGGGCCGGGCAGGCCCAGGGCCTGGCCGAGGATTACCTCGCCTCCTTCTCCGGATCGAACGGCGCCATGGTCTCGGGCGCGTCGCGCTTCTACGGCGAGCGCCTGCGCTTCCACGGGCGGATGACGACGTTCGCGGCCCTGCTCGCCGAGAAGCGCCGCTTCGCGCAGCGCTGGCCCGAGCGGCGCTACGAGCCGCACGACACCCGCACCGCCTGCAATGCGGCGCTGCAGAGCTGCGTCGTGCGCACCCTGGTCGACTTCCGGGCCGGAAACCCGGCCCGCGGCGCGCGCTCGCAAGGGGTCGCCGAGCTGGTGCTCGAGGTGAGCTTCGCCGGCGGCCGGCCGGTGATCGTCTCCGAATCGAGCCGGGTGCTGCGCCGCGGCGCCACGGTCGGCGCGCTTCCCGGAGCCGGCGCCAACGGCTAGACGACACGCCATGACAGTCTCGGCCACGAAACCACCGGCCACCGGAACATCGGCCACGACGCCCCCGGATGCGGAAGCCGAGGCCGCGACGGCGCGCCCGGCGCTCGCCGGCCCCGGGCGCGCGGCCCTGCGCGGCGCGGTCGAGGCCGAGATCGCGCGCCGCAACCCGAAGCCGGTGGCCCTGCGCACGCTGCAGCTCCTCGCCGAGGCGGCGGTCGAGCCGTCCGAAGCGCCGCCGGGCCATCGCGTCGTCGACCGCCACGGCCGCCCGCGCCGTCATGCCGGGTCGGACGCGCCGCTGACGCTCGCCGAGCTCGTCGACGAGATCCAGGCCCGGCACCCGGCGCTGTTCCGGCCGCCGGCGACCGTGCCGGCCGAGCCCGAGCCCGAGGCGGCCAAGGACGCCAAGGACGCCTCGCTGCTGGCCGGCGCCGCCGAGATGCGCGCCGCCACCGCCCGCCTCGTCGAGACCGGCTCCGAGCGCGCCCGGGCGCTGGCCGAGCGCTCGACCGAGCAGGGCCGGGCGCTCGCCGAATCCGCCGCCGACCGCGTCTCCGGCGTCCGGGCGGGGATGGCCGCCTGGCTCGCCGCGCGGCACGCGGCGGCGGCGAACAGAGCCGCCGAGACGACGGCCGGCGCGGCCCCCCAGCCGGCCTCGCGCGATCCGGCATCCCCCGATCAGGCATCCCGCGATCCCGCTTGGCGCGAGCAGGCGTCGCGGGTCGGGGCTTCGGCCCGGGACGGGGTCGGCCGCGTCGCCGCGCGCCTGCGCGACTGGCAGGGCGAGAGCGAATCCGTGCGCCAGCACCGGCGCTGGCTGGCCGGCGGCACCGCGGCGGCCCTGCTCGCGGTGCTGGCGGCCGGCCTCGTCGTCGGCAACCGTGCGCCCGAGAACGAGAGCCCGGCCCAGCGTGCGCCGCGGGCCGGCGCCGAGAAACCCGCGCCGGCCGCGCCCGCGCCCGATCCGGTGACGCCGCCGCCCGAGACCGCCGACACGGTCGGCCTGCCCGAGCCGCCGGCTCCGCCCGCCGCCAACGCGATCAGCGGCAAGGCCGAGGTCATCGACACCGCGACCGTGCGCGTCGCCGGCAAGCTGATGCACCTGTTCGGCGTCGAGTGGGTGCGCGGCGGGCAGGCGGACGAGCTCACCAAGTACCTCGCCGGCCGGCCGATCACCTGCACGCCGGTGCCCGGCAGCGAGAACGTCTCCTGCACCGTCGAGGGCCGCGACCTCTCCGAGGTGGTCCTGTTCAACGGAGGCGGCCGCGCCTCGCCCGAGGCCTCCCCCGAGCTCGTCGCCGCCGAGGACCACGCCCGCACCGAGCGCATCGGGGTGTGGAAGCGCTAGAGCAGCGTCGCGCGAGGTGGACGCCGGCTCGCGTGAAGGCAACGCCATCCCACGAGGCGAGGAAGCGTGTTTCCGCGATCCGGTGATCGCGCAAAACACGCTCCAAGCCGCACGGGACGGACGCGTCGCCCGGACCCGCGCCAGCCGGGCGCTGTGGGGAGGCGCCGCCCCTGCGAGGACGAGCGGCGCCCGTTCGCGCCGTCGCCCCCGGCTGCGCTAGGATGCCGGCGCGCCGCGTCGGCGCCTTGCGGGGATGGCGATGAGTCTCTCGATCGGCCTGAGCACCTTCGCGGTCGTGGCGGCGATCCTCGTGGTCGTCACGCTGGCGGCCGGCATCAACATCGTGCCGCAGGGCTACGTCTTCACCGTCGAGCGCTTCGGCCGCTACGCCCGCACCCTCGAATCCGGGCTCGGGCTGATCACCCCGTTCGTCGAGCGCATCGGGCGCCGCGTCAACGTGATGGAGCAGGTGATCGAGGTGCCGAGCCAGGAGGCCTTCACCCGCGACAATGCCGGCGTCACCATCGACGCGGTGGTGTTCTACCAGGTGCTCGACGCCGCCCGCGCTTCCTACGAGATCTCCAACCTCGACGTGGCGACGCGCACCCTGACGATGACCAACATCCGCACCGTGGTCGGCTCGATGGACCTCGACCAGCTGCTCTCGCACCGGGACGAGATCAACGAGCGGCTGCTCAGGGTGATGGACGCCGCCGCCTCGCCCTGGGGGGTGAAGATGACCCGCATCGAGATCAAGGACATCGTGCCGCCGGCGGATCTGGCCGGCGCCATGGCCCGGCAGATGAAGGCCGAGCGCGAGAAGCGCGCCTCGGTGCTGGAGGCGGAAGGCCACCGCCAGGCCGACATCCTGCGCGCCGAGGGGCGCAAGCAGTCGGCGATCCTGGAGGCGGAAGGCCGCAAGGAGGCCGCCTTCCGCGACGCCGAGGCCCGCGAGCGCTCGGCCGAGGCCGAGGCGAAGGCCACCGGCATGATCAGCGCCGCGATCGCCGCGGGCGACATCGCCGCGGCGAATTTTCTGGTGGCCGAGAAGTACGTCGAGGCGGTGCGCGCCATCGCCACCGCCCCGAACCAGCGCGTGGTGGTGGTGCCGATCGAAGCGGCGGCGCTCGCCTGGACGCTGGGCGGCATCGCCGAGATCACGAAGTCGGTGTTCGGGGAGGGCGCGGCGCCCGCGCGCCCACGCTCCGGTGCGCCGCCCAGCGTCGGGGTGCCGCGGACGTGAGCTTCTCCGGCGCCTGGTCTCGAATCTTGGCGAACGCCTTCGCGGATCTGGGTCCGGCCTGGGCCTGGATCCTCGCGGGGCTGGCGCTGGCCGGGCTCGAGCTGGTGGCGCCCGGCATCTTCCTGATCTGGCTCGGGCTCGCGGGGCTCGCCACCGGCCTCGTCGCGGCGCTCGTGCCCCTGCCGTGGCAGGCGCAGCTGCTGCTGTTTTCCGGGCTCGCCGTCGCCGCGGTGCTCATCGCCCGCCGCCTCGGCCGCGACCACGTCCCGACCCTCAACCGCGCCGACCGCGGCCTCGTCGGTCGCGAAGGCCTGCTCGCCGAGCCGATCCAGGACGGCGCCGGCCGCATCCGCTTCGACGACACCCTGTGGCGCGTCACCGGCCCGGACCTCCCCGCCGGCGCGCGGGTGCGGGTGACCGGCATCGACGGGACGGTGCTGGTGGTGACGGGAGCGTGAGGCGGCTGCGGCTCGGGCTGGCCGCATCGTTCGCCGCTCCGCCCCGTCATCCCGGGGCCGCGCAGCGGAGCCCGGGATCCAGTGCCGCAGGTCGATCTTCAGTCCGCACCCTCGGCGGCTCTGGATTCCGGGCTCGCCTGCGGCGCCCCGGAATGACGGGGGTGGCGCCCCCTCACCCGAACGCGCCGACCTCGTGCTGGATCATCCCCGAGATCTCGCGCACCTGGGTGAACATCTTGGCGATCGGCTGGAACAGGCCGGAATGCTCGGCCTCGTAGGTGCCGACGTCGCGCGGGCCGGCCGGCTCGCCGAAGTTGAGGCCGAGCGTCGGGTCGGGGGTGACGGGGAAGATCTCGTCGAGGAGCTTCAGGCAGCCGTCGATGTCGAGGCGCAGGAAGCGCTCCAGCAGCTGCTCGCGGCTGACGCCGGCCTGGGGCCGGAAGCCGGGGATGTGGACGGCGGTGAACCAGATCCGGTGGATCAGCGCGAGGCGGATCGCGTGGAGCAGGGTGAGGCGCACCGACATCTTCCGCAGGTCGGGGGCGGCGGCCTGCAGGCTCAGCGCGTCGGTGGTCAGCCGCCCGAACAGGCGGCGCAGGTTCGGCGCGAGGTCGAGGCGGTCGAGGACGCCGGCGATGACGATCAGCTCCTCGCGCCGGCCGTCCTTCTGGGTGCGGCGGGCGCGCTCGAGCCACACCGCGGGGTCCAGCGTGTCGATGTAGGCGCGCAGCACGTCGAGGTCGCCGACCGAGGCCGCGTGCTGGACCAAGCGGAAGGCGCGGGAGAACCGCACCGAGTCGCGGCGCATGTCGCGGAACAGGTCGGGCGCGCGCCCCGCCGCGCGGCCGAGCCCGTGCAGGGAGTTGGCGAGGTAGCCGAGCTGCTGCAGGATCGCGTTGTTGGGGATCGCCCGCATCTGGCGCGGATGGGTGATCAGCGCCGGCCCGCCCGAATCCGACTGCCGCGCCACCGGGCGCGAGCCGGTGCGGTCGATCAGCCCCGGGCCGAAGGTGCCGAGCAGGGCGGCGTAGCCGGGATCGTCGACCAGCGCCTCCATGTCCTGGCGCACGACGGTGAAGAACTCGAGGGCGAAGTCGGTCTCGGCGTAGACCGGATCGTCGGCGGCGTCCGCGCCCTCGGCCGCGTCGGAGAGGGCGTAGTCGGGGAAGGCGTCGTCCTCGGCCACGTCGAGGGCGTAGACGTGCTCGGCCACCCGCGCGATCGAGGCCTCGGCGATCGCCTGCGAGCCGAACAGCAGGTAGCCGTCGGTGCCCTGGAAGCTCGATTCGAGGCGGACCTTGATCCCGGCCTTCTGGTTGCGCGCGCGCGCATCCTCGGGGGCGAGGTAGGCGAGGCGGTCGCGCAGGGAGGTCGGGTGGGCGCCGCGGCCGATCGATTCGCCGTGGGTGTCGAAGATCGCCAGCTCGACGTCGGCGAGCCCGTTCGAGACCAGCATCTCGGTGATGCGCAGGCGCAGCCGCTCGATCCAGAAGGTGGCGGCGAGCTGGCCGACGTAGCGCCCGGAATCGGAATAGCCGAACTGCACGGTGAGGCGGCCGATGCGCTTGAGGTAGCGCCGCCAGTGCGGGTTGCGCAGCGCATCGTCGAGCACCCGGATGCCCTGCTCCAGGGCGCTCGCCGTCTCGAACAGCGGCGTGATCTCGAGCTTGTCGGCGATGCCGTAATGGCGCGCGAGCCAGAGCGCGGCCAGCAGCGTGTAGCCGGTCTCGGTCTCGGCGATGAGGAAGCGCACCGGGTGCGTGCCGTCGACGTGCTTGAGGATCTGCGCGATCGTCATCATCAGCCGGGCGGCGGAGGCGCGCTCGGCGGCGAGCGCACCGAAATCCACCGCCACCGGCTGCACGTCGTTGAGCAGCGTGTGGATCGCCGAAAGGTGCGAACGGCGCTGGGCGGCGTCGGCCGGCTCGCCTTCGAGGTCGATGACCCGGCGGACCGCGTTGTGGATCTGGCTGGCGTTGAGCCGGAAATGCGGCAGCGCGTTCGAGAGCCCGTGCGTGGCGATGCCCGAGCGCAGGACCGCGATCCTGCGCCGGTCGGCGTCCGTCTCGGCCGCGGTGACGGCGCCGGCGAGCCCGGCCAGCAGCGCGCCGGAATCGGTCTGCGCCCGCTCGCGCTCGATGATCAGCGCCAGCGCGAAGCGGTGCACCGCCTCGAGCGAGGGCTTGTCGCCGAGTCGCGGCGCCACCGCGAGCTGGCGGTTGACGGCGGCCAGCGCCTGCTCGGCGAGCGTCCGCACCACGTTCGCGGCGGGGATGGCGGGGAGGTGGCGCATCACCCGGTCGAGCTGCATGCGCTTGGATTCGAGGCGGTAGCGCAGGGTGTCCCACCAGCCGATGTCGGTGCGCCCGTCGGTGTCGCAGCCGACCCAGCTGGCGATGGCGAAGGGCTTCGGCACCAGCTCGGTCCAGCGGTCGGGCCAGCGCCTCTGCGCGGCGTCGAGCAGCGCGCCGTTGAACGCGTCCACAGCCTCGCGGCCGTGGTTGGCGGCCACGCAGGCCTGCTCGAACTCGCCGTCGAGGGTGATCGGCGCGTCCGGCCGGGTCGAGAGCCGGGCGGCCTTCTCGATCAGGGGCGCGCGCGCATCCGGGTCGTCGAGGCTCGCGGCCTCGGCGAGCAGGGCCGCCACCGCCTTCGGCATGCCGAAGGTCGGGTGCGCGGTGAACACCACGGCGAAGGCGGTGCGCGCGATCCGGTCGCGGAAGCTCTCGAAGGCGCCGGGCCGGTCGGGCACCGCCGCCACGAGGCGCGCCGGCATCGCCGCGTCGGCATCGGGATGGTCCTCGATGCCGACGTAGGCGCGCAGCCGCGCCGCGCGGTCGGCCAGCGCCTGCGCCCGCAGGCGCACGAACAGCGCGTCGAGGTCGGCCTCGCCGATCTCGTCCCGGTCGAACCGGCGGGTGATCGCCAGCGTCACCGCCAGCACGGGGTTGCGGAACGGATCCTCGCTCGCCTGCTCGCGCGAGGCCTCGATCAGCCCGACGAGATGGCCTTCGAGCTCCTCCGGGTCGCGATGGGCGTGCGTTCGCATCGGTCAGGCTCCGGCAGGACGGGGGCAGGCAGCTTTTGGCGGGGACGCCCGGCGCGTGCAAGGCGCCGGCGGCCCGTGGCCGGAGAGGCAAGGACCGTTCCGCTCCGGCCAAGGTCTCGCCGCGGATCCCGGCCGCGTGCGGTCGCAGGCGTGCCCCGGGGTGCATGCGGCCTCCGCTTGCGCTAACGCTGCGGGGCAATGGAAACGCTCCTGATCCTGGCGGCCGTCGCGGCCTGCGCGGTGGCCGGCACGGTGGTGCTCCGGCTGCTCGCGCGCGGCCGGCGCGAACCGCTGCGCCTCGACAGCGAGCACGACGCCGCCGACGAGGCGCTGCTGCTGGCCGAGATCGGCCCGACCGCGAGCCCGATCGACCGCTCCGGCGCGGTGCTCGACCTCGAGCCGATCCGGGCGGAGAGCCGGGAGGCGCCGCGCCTGGCCCGGCCCGATCGCACGGAGGGCGACCCGCGATGAGGACCTTTCTGCTCGCGCTGCTGGCCGCCGGGCTCGCCGCGGCGCCGGCCCAGGCGCAAGTCGCGCCGCCCGCGCCGGCCGCCCCTGCGCCCGTCCCCGCGCCCGCTCCCGAGCCGGCCCTGCCGACCCCGGCCGCCGACCTCGCGGTGCTGCAACCCTGCGGCGCGCGGGCGGCGCGCTTCGAGGGCGCCAAGGGCTTCGACGTGGTGGTGACGCGGATCGGCCGCGCCAGCATCGCGAACCCGCTGCGGCCGCTGACGCCGGAAGCCAGCCAGGTGCTGCAGGTGGTGATCGCGGCCAAGCCCGCCACCGCCTACGGGCCGGACCTGACGGCACTGCGCCGCGGGCCCGCCCCCGCCGCCCTCGAAACCCAGCTCGGCGCCCCGATCCGCTGGGAGAACGGCCTGCCGGACCTACCCGACCCGCTGCCGATCGTGGCCGAGGACGGCACCCCGCTGGCCGCGCTCGCCTTCCGCGCCTGCATCGACCCGCCCGCCGTCGCCGCGCCGCCGGTGGTCGCACGCGGGACCAAGGGGAACGGCCAAGGGGCGAGCAAGGGGGCGGGCAGGGGGAACGCCAAGGGCAACGCCAAGGGGAACGCTCTGGAAGCCGGGCCGGCGGACGGCGCGCCCGACCCGAGCGGCGCCGGCCAGGAACCGGCGAAAGCGGCCGCGCGGAGGCCGGCGAAACCCGCGCCGCGCAAGGATGCGGCCCCGAAGGCCCCGCCCGGCTTCCACGTCCCCCAGGGCGCCATCGCCGAGTAGGCGCGGGGTTCTGGCGGAGGCTCGCCGCGTTCTTCCCGCGCCTGACGCGGGTTGTCGTGCGCGCATCTCCGCAGGACGGCCCCGGATGGCTCGTTCGCGGTGCAGGACGGCCCCCTCTCCCGTCCGGGAGAGGGTTGGGGTGAGGGGGCGGCCTCGCCGGAAAGACCTGTCCCCTCGCCCTGTCCCTCTCCCGAACGGGAGAGGGGATCCGCGCCTCGCCGGCACGAGGCGCGGGTGCGACAGCCTTTTCGGCCGAGGCAAGCGCGTGCTGAATGTGCCACCACGGTCCCCGGACCGAGCCTGATCGAAGGATGCGAGGAACCATGGCGGAGATGACGGCGGCCGGGGTGATCGCGGCGCTCGGGCTTCGGCCCCACCCGGAGGGCGGGCATTACCGCGAGACCTTCCGCGATCCGCGCCTGGTCGCGGGCCGCTCGGTCGGCAGCGCGATCTACTACCTGCTCGACGTCGGCGAGGTCTCGGCCTGGCACCGCGTCGACGCCGCCGAGATCTGGCACTGGCACGCCGGCGCGCCGCTGGTGCTGACCGTGAGCCCGAACGGCTACGACGCCGCCGCCCACCATCTCGGCCCGGACCTGGCGCGCGGGCAGCGGCCGCAGCTGGTGGTCCCCGAGGGCCATTGGCAGACGGCGACTAGCCTCGGCGCCTGGACGCTCGTCGGCTGCACGGTCTCCCCCGCCTTCGACTTCGCCGGCTTCGAGATGGCCCCGCCCGACTGGCGCCCGACGCCGCGGTGACGCGGGCGCGTCCGGGCCGGGCCGCTGAGACGACGGCCGCGCATCCCCTCGCCCATCGCCCCGCGGGCCGGGAGAGGGGAGGCGGCGCCGCGGATCGTCGATGCGGACGCGACGCCGCTCCCGCTCACGCCCCGCGGCGCGAGGCCCGCAGCGCGACGAGCGCCCCGGCGACGATGAGGGCGCAGGCGAGGCCGAGCACCGGGGTCGCGGCGGCGTAGCCCGCGGCGACGAGGATCAGCGTCGAGAGCACCGGCGCGGCGTAGGCCGCGACGCCGAGCAGGCGGATGTCGCCGCGCTTGCAGCCAATGTCCCACAGGTAGAACGCCGCCCCGACCGGGCCGAGGCCGAGGGCCGCGACGGCGCCCCATTGCAGCGCGCCCGCCGGCCACGCCGTCACCTCCCAGGCGCGGTGGCAGGCGAGGCTGAGCGCGGCGGTGGCGAGGCAGAAGCCGGCGACCGCATCCGTCGGCACCGCGCCGACCCGGCGCGACAGCACCGAGTAGCCCGCCCAGACGAAGGCCGCGGCGAGCGAGGCCGCATAGCCCGGCAAGGCCGCGTCCGAGAGGAAGCCCGCAGCGGCGCCGCGAAGGTCGCCGCGGCCGAGGAACAGCGCCACCACGCCGGCGAGCCCGAGCACCGCGCCGAGGAGGTGGCCGGGCCGCAGCCCGCCGGCGCCGGGGAGCCGCGCCGAGAACAGCACGATCAGCAGCGGCCAGAGATAGTTGATCAGCCCGGCCTCGGCCGGCGGCGCCAGCCGCAGGGCGGCGAAGTACAGGGCGTGGTAGCCGAACAGCCCGCCGACCCCGAGCGCCCAGACCGGCCAGGGCTGGCGCAGGGACGCGAGGCCGGCGGCGATCCCGCCCCGGCGCGACAGCCAGCTCGCGCAGCCGACGAGGCCGCCGAGCGCGAACGTCATCGCCGCGAGCTGGAACGGCGGCACCGCCCCCGACGCCGCGGTGAACAGCGCCAGCAGCGACCACAGCAGGATCGCGCCGCAGCCGAGGAGGGTGGCGGAGGAGGAGGAGATCGCGCGAGACCCGTGATCGCGGAAGGGATTCCGCTCTCCCACGGACCCGCGGGCGAGGGCAACGGGGTTTTGGCGCGGGGCAGGCCCGGTCGGACGGCATCCCGGAACCACGCATCTCCCTCACCCCGCCGAGAAGCCGTCCGCGTCGCGCGCCGCGTGCAGGAAGCCGATCAGGCGTTCCGCCAGGAGGCCCGGCGGCTTCGCCGGGCGGATCAGCAGGGTCGCGATCGGCAGGCGGGGGCGGAAGGGGCGCAGCACGATCGGCAGGGCGAGGTCGCGGGCGGCGACCGGGTCGACGATGGCCAGCCCCAGCCCCTCGGCGACGAGGCCGCAGCGGGCGGCGGTGTACTGCGCCGTCGGGCCGAAGCGCGGCGCCAGGCCGGCGTCGCGGAACGCCGCCTCCACCGCCTGCTGGAAGTCGCCGGGCGCGCCGGCGATCAGCGGCACGTCGGCGAGGTCCTGGACCGTGATCGCGCGCCCGCCCGCCAGCGGATGGCGCCGGGGCAGGGCGCAGACCGCGTCGACCGTCAGGAACGGCTCGGCGATCACCCCCACATGGCCGGAGCGCGGGCGCACCAGGCCGAGATCGCACTGGCCGGAGGCGGCCCAGGACCAGATCGTGTCCGGCGCCGGCACGTGCACCGCCACCCGGGCTTCGGGATGCGCCGCCCGGAGGCGGCCGATCGCCCGCGGCAGCAGGCGGGCGACGAGCGACGGCTGGCAGGCGATGCGCAGCGGCCCGGTGCCCATCTCGCGGATGCGGCGGGCGGCCTCGCGCAGGTGGTCGAGCCCGGCATAGGTGCGCTCCACCTCGCGGGCGAAGGCCTCGCCCTCCGCGGTCGGCACCGCGCTGCCGTGCCCGCGCAGGAACAGCGGGAAGCCGAGGTCGCGCTCGAGCTGCGCGACCGCGCGGCTCACGTGCGGCTGGCCGATGCCGAGCGCCTCGGCCGCCCGCGTCATGCCGCCATGGCGCAGCACCGCGCGGAACAGGTCGAGATGGGCGGGGTTCATCATGCCCGATTCGCATGAAAAGCGAGGTTTTGGGCATTTGACGGCATGGGCCTGGGGTGGTTGTCAAGGCGCGGGCGCAGCCGGAGCGGCCGGCGGGACGGCGAACGCGATGCGAACGATCCTCAAACCGACGAATTCGACATCGACGATCCCGGCCCGGGCGACTCATGCGGGCTGGGGCAGCGGGCTCCTCGGCATCCTCATCTTCAGCGCCTCGCTGCCGGCGACGCAGGTGGCGGTGGCCGGCTTCGCGCCGCTGTTCCTCACCGCGGCCCGCGCCGCGATCGCGGGGCTGCTCGGGGCGGGGCTGCTGCTGGCGTTGCGCGCGCCGCGGCCGCTGCGGCGCGACCTCGGCCCGCTGGCGATCGTCGGGCTCGGCGTGGTGATCGGGTTCCCGCTGCTCACCGCGCTGGCGCTCCGGCACGTCACGACGGCCCATTCCATCGTCTTCCTCGGCCTGCTGCCGCTGGCGACGGCCGTGTTCGGCGTGCTGCGCGGCGGCGAGCGGCCCAGGCCCGCCTTCTGGCTGTTCTCCGGCCTCGGCGGCCTCGCGGTCGCGGGCTTCGCCCTGGCGCAGGGCGGGGCCGGGTCGCTCGCCGGCGACCTGTCGATGCTGGCCGCGATCCTGCTCTGCGGCCTGGGCTACGCCGAGGGGGCCGCGCTGTCGCGCCGGCTCGGCGGCTGGCAGGTCATTTCCTGGGCGCTGGTGCTGTCGCTGCCTGTCACCCTCGCGCTGGCGCTCGCGACCCTGCCGGAGGCGTGGGACGTCGGCTGGCCGGCCTGGGCGGCGCTCGCCTACGTCTCGGTGTTCAGCATGCTCGTCGGCTTCGTGTTCTGGTATCGCGGGCTGGCGCTCGGCGGCATCGCCGGCGTCGGCCAGCTCCAGCTGCTGCAGCCGTTCCTCGGCCTGGCGCTGGCCGGCCTCCTGCTGCACGAGCCCGTGGCGCCGGGCATGCTGCTCGCCACCGCCGTGGTCGTCCTGTGCGTGGCCGGGGCCAAGCGTCATGCCTGACGTTGTCCGTCGGGCGATCGCGCGGGCTCACGCCGCCTGTCGCGCGACCGGACGCGGCGCGGGGCCTTCCCTCGCCGGCCCAAGGCACTCACGCATCGTGCAGGTCGAGCCGACGCGATCCGCGTCGATCGGTTCGCCCGGGGCAGAGACGTCAGGCGGCGCTCGCGCTGGCGATGGTGCTGCCGACGGCTTCCGCGATCGGCTTGAAGGCGTTGACGAGATCCGGGTCGACCTTGCCGGTCATGCCGCGGAGGAGGTCGTAGGCGGCCTCGCCCGAGAGCGGGCGCTTGTAGGGCCGCCGCTCGATCAGCGCCCCGTAGATGTCGCAGACCGTGATCAGGCGCACGAGGTCGGGGATCTGCCGCGCGGCCAGCCCGTCCGGATAGCCCGAGCCGTCGAGCGCCTCGTGGTGGGAGCGCACCACCGCGAGCATCGCCGCCGGGTAGTCCTGGCCCTGCAGCATCTCGATGCCCAGCACCGGATGGGTCCGCATCACCGCCATCTCGGCCTCGTCGAGGCGGGCCGGCTTGTTGAGGATCGCCAGCGGGATGCGGGCCTTGCCGAGGTCGTGCAGCAGCGCGGCCTGGGTCAGGTCGCGGCAATCCTGCGTGCGCAGGCCGAGCTGCCGGGCGAAGCCCGCCGCGAGGCCGGCCACCAGCAGGCAGTGCTGGTGCGTCGCGTCGTCGAAGCGCCAGACCACGTCGAGCCAGCCGCGGATGTCGGCCTTGTTGAGGGCGCCGACCACGAGGTCCGCGCCCGCCGCCGCCATCGCCGGGGCCGGGGCGCGGCCGGCGCGGCCGAGGTCGAAGATCCGCGTCAGCGCGGTGTCGGCCTCGGCGATGGCGGCCCGCACCGCGGTCCGGCCGCCGTCGGGCGCGGAAGGGGGCGCGGAGGGAAGCGCGGCGTCCGGTGCGGGCGATGGCGCCGGCGCGTCGACCGAGGGCGCCGGCACGACGGCGCGCAGGGCCGGCACGAGCTCGCGCAGCACCGCGTCGGCGCGGAGCGTGCGGGTCGCGCCGAGGGCCTGCGCCTGCAGGTGCGCCCGGGGCGTGTCCTCGTGGAGGACGCAGAGGAAGGGGACGCGCCCCGGGCCGAGCCGGTGCATGTACCGGTGCAGGCCTGAGACCTGCTGCGAATGGGCCAGCGAGGCGTCGCCGACCACGGCGACCACCTGGGACAGGTCGGGCGCGTTCCGGGACTGGTAGGGATCCAGCAGGTCGATCACCAGCGGCTCGCCGAGCGGTCGGAGCTGCCCGGCGAGCCTCCGGCCGCGCTCGGGCTGATCGGTGAGGACCAGGATCGTCTTCATGGATGTGCTTCGCCGCCCGCGATCCGCCCTTTCGCGCATCATGGGCCTGATTCCTCACCAGCGATTAAAGCAATCGCGGGTTGAGCGCGCAAAAAGCGGCCGGCGTGCATTGGCCTATAGGCACCGCGACGGGCAGATCCGGCTAGAACCCCCCCTGCGTCCCGCCGCCGCATCCGCAGCCGGTGGCGGTGCCCGATCGCGCCGGCGATGCCGGGGCGGGAAGCGTCGGGCGGCCGCGGACCCGGTCCGGGCGGGGGACCCGGGCGGCCCCCCGCGCCGTCGCTCAGGCGATGTACTGGGCGCCGTTGATCGTCAGGGTCGAGCCGGTGATGAAGCCCGAATCCTCGGCGGCGAGGTACTCGACCGCGCGGGCGATCTCCTCGGCCTCGCCCAGCCGCCCGACGGGGATCGTCGAGATGATCTTGTTGCGCACGTCCTCGGGCACCGCCATCACCATGTCGGTGGCGATGTAGCCCGGCGCGATCACGTTGACGGTGATGCCCTTCGCGGCGCTCTCCTGGGCCAGCGCCTTGGCGAAGCCGATCACGCCGGCCTTGGCGGCCGAGTAGTTGGCCTGGCCGATCTGGCCCTTCTGGCCGTTGATCGACGAGATCAGGATGATGCGCCCGAAGCCGCGGTTGCGCATGCCCTCGATCACCGGGCGGGTCACGGTGAAGGCCGAGTCGAGATTGGTCTTGATGACCGCCTGCCACTTCTCGAAGGTCATCTTGTGGAACAGGCCGTCGCGGGTGATGCCGGCGTTGTTCACCAGCACGTCGACGGGGCCGACCTCGGCCTCGACCGCCTTGATGCCGGCCTCGCAGGCGGCGAAGTCGCCGACGTCGAACTTGAACACCGGGATGCCGGTCTCGGCCTTGAAGCTTTGAGCCGCCTCGTCGTTGCCGCCGTAGTTGGCGGCGACCTTGTAGCCCTTGGCCGCCAGACCCTTCGAGATCGCCGCGCCGATGCCGCGGGTGCCGCCGGTGACGAGGGCGACGCGTTGCTGAGCCATGGTTTCCTCCAGTTTCTTGAACGTGTTCCAGTTTCTTGAACGTGTTCTCGGTCGCGATCGGGCCGGGTGCGACGGGCGTCGCCTCCGGCCCGCGGATGGTGCCGTCATGCCGCGTGCGGATGGCGTCCGCACGCGAAATGTTTTGCGTCCGGCCTAAAGCCGGATTTTCGGCTCCGGAGAGCTGTGGCTCACGCGCGCTCGATGCACATGGCGACGCCCATGCCACCGCCGATGCACAGGGTGGCGAGGCCCTTCTTGGCGTCGCGGCGCTTCATCTCGTGCAGCAGGGTGACGAGGACGCGGGCGCCGGATGCGCCGATCGGGTGGCCGATGGCGATGGCGCCGCCGTTGACGTTCACCTTGGCGTCGTCCCAGCCCATGTCCTTGTTCACCGCGAGCGCCTGGGCGGCGAAGGCCTCGTTCGCCTCGATCAGGTCGAGGTCGGCGGGCTTCCAGCCGGCCTTGTCGAGCGCCTTTCGCGAGGCCGGGATCGGGCCCGTGCCCATGACCTTGGGGTCGACGCCGGCGGTCGCCCAGGACTTGATCGTGGCGAGCGGGGTGATGCCGCGGCGCTCGGCTTCCGAGGCCGACATCAGCACGATCGCGGCGGCGCCGTCGTTGAGGCCGGACGCGTTGGCGGCCGTCACCGTGCCGTCCTTGGAGAAGGCCGGCTTCAGCTTGGCCATCGCCTCCACCGTCGCGCCGTCGCGGATGTACTCGTCGGTGTCGACGACCACGTCGCCCTTGCGGCCCTGGACGGTGACCGGGGCGATCTCCTCCTTGAAGCGGCCCTCCTTGCGGGCGGCCTCGGCCTTGTTCTGCGAGCGGGTGGCGAACTGGTCCTGCTGCTCGCGGGTGAGCTGGAAGGCCTGCGCCACGTTCTCGGCGGTGGTGCCCATGTGGTAGCCGTTGAAGGCGTCCCAGAGCCCGTCCTTGATCATGGTGTCGACGAGCTTGACGTCGCCCATCTTCTGGCCGCCGCGCAGGTACTGCGCGTGGGGGGCGAGCGACATCGACTCCTGGCCGCCGGCGACGATGACGGTGGCGTCGCCGTTGGCGATCTGCTGCATGCCGATGGCGACGGTGCGCAGGCCCGAGCCGCAGACCTGGTTGACGCCCCAGGCGGTGGCCTTCTCGGGGATGCCGGCGGCGATGGCGGCCTGGCGGGCGGGGTTCTGGCCGGCGCCGGCGGTGAGCACCTGGCCGAAGATCACCTCGTCCACGTCGTCGGGGGAGACGCCGGCGCGCTCAAGGGCGGCCTTGATCGCCACCTTGCCGAGCTCGTGCGCGGGCACCGTGTTGAAGGCGCCCCCGAACGAACCAACCGCCGTGCGCGCCGCGCCGACGATGACGATGTCTTCGCTTGCCATCTGAAACGTTCTCCTCGTGGTCGGCCGGCGCGTCTTGGAGATCGCGCGCTCGAAAATGCCGTTCCCCCGGATGAAGGGCCTCGCTCGATCGAAGTCAAGAAGGCTGAACGGCCGGGCGTGACGCTCGGCGGGCGGCGGCTGCTCGCTCGGGCGACCCGGGACGCGCCGGGAATTAGCATTATTCCGCGGGAAAAGGCGCCAGATTGCTATTTTCGTCGCCGGCTGAAAGCCTTAAGGTCGAGATCGGCGCGTGGGCGGCTCCCGGCGGCGGGGGCCCGGCCGTGGTCGTCGCGCGATCGGGGAGAGGCCGCAGAGATGGCGGACAGCGTCAAGGCACAACAGACCGTCATCAAGAAGTACGCCAACCGGCGCCTGTACCACACCGGAACCTCGACCTACGTCACCCTCGAGGACCTCTCGACGATGGTGCAGAACGGCGAGGACTTCGTCGTCTACGACGCGCGCACCAGCGACGACATCACCCGCTCGGTGCTGACGCAGATCATCTTCGAGCAGGAGAACAAGGCCGGCGCCGACAACCTCCTGCCGGTGGCGTTCCTGCGCCAGCTGATCCGTTTCTACGGCGACAGCATGCGCACGATGGTGCCGAGCTTCCTCGAGTTCTCGATGGCGAACTTCGCGCGTGACCAGGACGGCCTGCGCGAGAAGTTCTCGACCGGCTTCGGCTCGTCGGCGTTCCAGAGCGCCATCGAGCAGCAGGTGCGGGCCAACATGGGCTTCTTCGGCGACGCCATGAAGATGTTCACCGGCTTCACCCCGCCCGGCGTGACGAACGCCGGCACTCATGCCGGGCAGGCCGCCCCGCCCGCGCCGGCCGCCGCCGCCGGCAGCGACCTCGACGACCTCAAGCGCCAGATGCTGGCGATGCAGGAGCGCCTCGAGGCGCTGGCGAAGAAGTAGGGATCTCTTCCCGCCCCCCGACGGATCTCGGGCTTGCCCCATATCCGCACCCCGTGTGCCCAGGTCGGGCAGGCCCGACTTAGGTGCGGGGGAGGGGAGAGGCGCGTGCCGATAAAAGGTTGACGAACCGTTAACATCGGCCCCACCTTTGCAGCGCCGGCCCCGACCGGGCCGGGAGATGCGGGCGATGATGCAGATCGGGACAATCGGGCGTGTCGGGACGGTACGGGCGACCGTGCGGCCGCAGGCACCCGAGCCGCGGGAGCCGGCGCGGCCGGCCGAGCCCTCCCGCGCCCTGGTGGCGATCGCCGGCGGGCGGGCCGAGGCGCCGGAGGACGCGGCCACGCAAAAAGCCCGCGGCGGCACGCGGCCGCTCGCAGGCTTCCTGACGCAGATGATCGTCGAATCCGACCCGACCCTGCGGCCGTCTCGGCTGGAGCGCACCGGGATCGCCGCCGCGCGCTACGCCGAGACGGCGCGGCTCACGGCCTGATCCCGGGCGGCGGTCTCAGGCTTCGGTCGACTTGACGTTCAGGACCTGGCGGCCGCGATACATGCCGGTCTTCAGGTCGATGTGGTGGGGGCGGCGCAGCTCGCCCGAATCCTTGTCCGTCACGTAGGTCGGCGCCTTGAGGGCGTCGGCCGAGCGGCGCATGCCGCGGCGGGAGGGGGAGGTCTTGCGCTTCGGAACGGCCATGACGGGAAATCCTTGCGGTCTGGCGCCAAAGCGGCGCCCGGGCGTCTCCCGATCGGGATCGCCTCGCGCACCGCTCGATACGGAGATTCGAAGGCGCGCTTATAGCGGCGGCGGGCCGGCATGGCTAGGGGGCGTCGCGCGCCCTCGGCGAGCCCCCGGAACGGCGCGACGCTCCGCTCGGGAACGGCCCCGGATGGTGCGACGATGACGGCCCGTTGCCGGCCATTTGCGGGGCGCAATACTTGCCGACGGCGGGGTATGATGCCGCGGGCGCAACCTGAGCCGGGGCCGGCGAAGATGCGTGCCACGCGGAAGAAAGTCGGGCGGGGGCAGAATTCTTTGAACCTTTTCCCGTCCATGCCCCGTTAAGCTTCGGGGCCGCCCGGCTGTTCGCATTACGAACCGGGCGCCCCGCCTCCTGAAGTCCCGCCGGCACGTGGGGTGACCCCGACCGACCCGACGGCGGATACGACCCGTTGAGAGAGATCACGTTCGATGGAATCGTCCGACGCGTGGCGCCAGACCGGCCGCCTGGACACCGAGCAGGGCAAGGGCGACCCGTTCGCCGCCGCGGTCCGCGCGACGCGGATGGCGATGATCATCACCGATCCGCGCCAGGCCGACAACCCGATCGTGTTCGTCAACGACGCGTTCCTGCGGATGACCGGCTACGCCCGCGACGAGATCATGGGCCGCAACTGCCGCTTCCTGCAGGGCGCGGGCACCGACCGCGGCGCCGTCGCGCTCATCCGCGAGGCGGTGACGGCGGGGCGCGACATCGCCATCGACATCCTGAACTACCGCAAGGACGGCACCCCGTTCTGGAACGCGCTGTACCTCAGCCCGGTCACCAACGAGGCCGGCGAGGTGCCCTACTTCTTCGCCTCGCAGCTCGACGTGACCGACCGCGTCGACGCGCACATGCGGGTCGAGCAGGAGAAGGCGCATTTCGAGGCCGAGGTCGCCAAGCGCACCCACGATCTCAGCCAGTCGCTCGCGACGCAGACGATGCTGGTCCACGAGGTCGACCACCGGGTCAAGAACAACCTCCAGATGATCGCCGCCCTGCTCGCCATGCAGACCAAGGCGATCACCGACCCGTCGGCGCGCGCGGCGATGGAGATGATGCTGACCCGCGTCGAGGCGCTCGGCACCGTGCACCGGCGGCTGTACCAGTCGAACGACGTCGAGCGCTTCGACGTCGCCGAGTTCGCCCGCGACCTCTCCAACGACCTGGTGCGCGGCTCCGGCCGCGACGGCATCCGCCTGCACCTCGACCTCGAGACGGTGGAGGTGCCGGTCTCCAAGGCGCCGCCGGTGGCGCTGATGATGAACGAGCTCATCACCAACGCGCTCAAGCACGCCTTCCCCGACGAGCGCCCCGGCCGGCTCTCCGTCACGGTCGCGCCGGACGGCAAGTACTTCGCCATCAAGATCGCCGACGACGGCATCGGCATGCCGATCGAGGTGATGGAGAAGCGCTCCTTCGGCAAGCGCCTCATCGGCACCCTGTGCCGGCAGCTGAACGCCAGCATCGCCTGGCAGTCGAACGAGCCGGGGACCACGGTCAACATACGCCTGCCGCGCGAGACGGCGGACAGTTCGGAGACGCCGTGACCGAACCGCTGCGGATCCTGGTGGTGGAGGATGAGGCCCTCATCCTCATGCAGATCGAGATGATGCTCGAGGAGGCCGGGCACCGCGTGGTCGGCACCGCCATGACCGCCGCCGAGGCGATCGCCCAGATCGAGGCGTGCCGGCCCGAGCTGGTGCTGATCGACCTGCGTCTCGCCGACGGCTCGTCCGGGATCGAGGTGGCGCAGGCGATCCGCGACCGCGCCGGCATCACCGCCGCCTTCATGACCGCCAACGCGCGCCAGCTCACCGAGGAGATGGAGGGGGCGACGGCGGTGATCTCGAAGCCGTTCAGCGAGACCGTGCTCGAGGCCGCGCTCGCTTACCTCGAGACCTGCGTGCGCCGCCCGCCGCCGACCGGCCCGGTGCCGAACGGGATGCGGATCTCGCCGCAATGCCTCGCCCGCTTCGCCGCGATGCGCCCCTGACGGCCGCCGGGCCCCGATGACGGAACGGATGCGCGCGCTCGGGATTGGAACCGGCGCCTGGGGCGGCGTGTCGCAGCGTTAAGCCGCGGTTCAAGCGCGCCGGCCCACACCCCAGGCCGTCGGCGCCGGGCACCGGGCCGCCGTTCCTTCGGGAGGACCACCATGGCCACTCAGTTCCTGCGCACCCTCGCCGTTCTCGCCTGCCTCGCCGCCGCGCCGGCGCTAGCGCAGAGCCCCGCCCCCGCGACCCCGACCAAGCCCGCGGCGACCGCGCCCGCCGCCCCGGCCGCGCCGATGAAGCCCTCGGCCCCCGTCGCCGGCGCGCCGAACGCCGCCAAGGGCGCCCTGCTCGACCTCAACAGCGCCTCCGCCGCCGAGCTCGACGCGCTCCCCGGCATCGGCGCCGCCCGCTCGGCCGCGATCATCAAGGGCCGCCCCTACAAGGGCAAGGACGACCTCGTGCAGAAGAAGATCCTCTCGCAGTCGGTCTACGACGGCATCAAGGACAAGGTCATCGCCAAGCAGAAGTGATTTTTTGGGAGTTTGGGCCGGCGCGCGGGGGTTGGCCGCGCGCCGGGAGTGGAGAGTGTTGGCGCTTGACAGAGTTCTATTGACCGCTTTCGACCATTCTCGCGCCCGAGGAAGGTCCGCTCCAGTTTTGGGTGAAGCAGCGTCGGACGATCGGAATAGGTGGCAAAAGGACTGTAGGAAGGTTCATTCCTGAAACCTCTATTAATTTTTGATCATTATTTTTGCTAAAACCTAGCGGGACTTCGCTGATGTTTTTTCTTCTCATCGCTATGTCTGGACTATCGTGCCCTTATCCAGCCGATCAATGGGTGCCGATCCCCTTTCGTCGAGACATGCCCAAGGAAGCAGCGACTGCTTTCGGAGAGTTGGCAGACAAAAACGAGCCATTCAATCGAACTGATTTAAAGACATCGCTGCCTTCGCGCCGTTTCGTGAATGCGCGGGGTCATGGATGTGAGTTGATACTGACCTATATACACGGAGGTAGAGGGGAAATCTTGGAGGAAGCTAAGATGGTGTTCGAAGACGGTCATTGGATGGTCGCTAAATATCAATAAATTCTATTTTTGCAACCTGATCAAATCTAATTATTGGATGAAGTGATCAAAGGGCGCGTAACCGGTTTTGCTTTAGGTCGAACGGTGCCTAAGCATCTGAGTAGAGTCGCACGCGGAACGCCCGCTTTCGGACCAAAGGCCGAACTCCGTCCCTCCCATAGCCCTCGTTCAAGCCCGTCGAACCCGCGTCCCTCCAACCTTGTCCCCCACCCCAGCGGATGATACCCGCCGAAAACCCGCCACCCCCAAAAGCCCGAAAACCATGCCGAGCCACACCATCCGCCTGCATCGCGGCGACCTGCCGGCCGGGTATGAGCCGGGGGCGGCGATCGCCGTCGACACCGAGACGCTGGGGCTCAACCCGCATCGCGACCGGCTCTGCGTCGTGCAGGTCTCGAAGGGGGACGGCTCGGCCGACGTCGTGCAGATCCTTCGCGATGGGCCGGTGCCCGCGGTGCTGGCGGGCATCCTGGCCGATGCGGGGGTGCGGAAGATCTTCCACTATGCGCGGTTCGACCTCGCGGTGCTGTACCGGGCGCTCGGGGTGATGCCGGCGCCGGTCTACTGCACCAAGATCGCCTCGAAGCTCGCGCGCACCTACACCGACCGGCACGGGCTCAAGGACGTGGTCCGCGAATGCGTCGGGGTCGACCTGTCGAAGGCGCAGCAATCCTCCGACTGGGGCGCCGAGACGCTGACGCCGGCGCAGGTGGAATACGCCGCCTCCGACGTGCTCCACCTCCACGCCGCGCGCGACCGCCTCGACCGGATGCTGGCGCGCGAGAACCGCACGGATCTCGCCGAGGCCTGCTTCGCCTTCCTGCCGACCCGCGCCCGGCTCGACCTCGACGGCTGGCCCGAGGTCGACATCTTCGCCCACACCTGAGCGGCGCCCGGCCCGCGGCGGCGGCCCGGCGGGGGCGGCCGCCGGGCCGAGGCGGCGTCGGGCCGGATCAGTCGTCGCAGGGCAGCAGGTCGGCGCCGTCGGCGATGAACTGCGCGGTGTCGCGGACGGTCTGCGGCGTGCGCGGATCGTGGGCGACGAGGCCGGCCTCCTCGCGCAGGCGGTCGTTGCAGGCGCAGTGCGGCAGCCGGCCCGAGGCGCGGTCCGGCGTGCAGGCGTCGTGGTGGGCGCAGGCGAGGTCGAGGGCGTCCACCGGCGGGTGCCCCGGCCCGCGGTTGCCCGGGCCGCAGAAGTTGCCGTGGATCAGCAGGGCGTTGTGGGCGCCGTCGATCCGCGGCATCTCCTGCGCGTGGGCCAGGGCGGGCAGCGCCACGGCGAGGGCGCCCGCGAGGGCGAGCCCGCGGAAACGGATGGTTCGAAAAACGGTCACGGTCGATCCTGTTCGCTGACGCCGCCCTCGACGGGGAAGATGGGGCGTCGATCCGGCAGGGCAACCGGCGGATCAGCCGCGCGATCCGAGCGTCGTCGCAAAGGTCGCACCGGGGTCGGGAGCCTACAGGGCCGGGCTCCGCCGGCGAAGCACCAGTCGATCGTGCCGGTCCGGTTGACGCATGTTAAGGCCGGACCGGGCCGTTGCTATCATAGGCTGCAAAGATCGCTCGGATCGGCAGGAAACTGCCGGATCTCAAGATCGCGTGTGGTGCGAAGACCGCGCGCGCTCAGCCGGCATGGCCGTCCTGCGGGCGGTCGAAGTCGAGCGACGCGGTGTCGATCACGATCTGCGTCCGGCTGATCACCTCGAGCTTGCGCAGGATCTCGGACACGTGGGCCTTCACGGTCGAGTCGCCGACCTGGAGCGCGTGGGCGATCTGCTTGTTGAGCTTGCCCTGGCGGATCATCAGCAGCACCCGCATCTGCTGCGGGGTGAGCCGGGCGATGCGCTCGGCGAGCGGGGCCTTCCGCGCGGCGCCGCGGGCGGGCGGCCCGGCCTCGGCAAGGCCTTCGGGAATCGCGAGCGCGCCGGCGAGCACGTCCCGGATCGCCCGCGTCAGCGTCGCCTTGTCGACCGCCTTCGGCACGTAGCCGGCCGCCCCGTGGTGCAGCGCCTCGCGCATGATGCGCGGATCCTCGTGCCCCGACACCACCAGGATCGGCACGCGCGGAAACCGGGCGCGGATGGTGACGAGCCCGTCGAAGCCCGACACCCCCCGCATCGACAGGTCGAGCAGCGTCAGCTCGATGCCGCGATGGGCGGCCAGCATCGCGCAGGCCGCCGCGATCCCGTCGGCCTCGTGCAGCACCGCGTCGGGATCGGACAGGCCGATCGTGCTGGCGAGCGCCTCGCGGAACAGCGGGTGGTCGTCGACGATCAGGAGTTCCATGGCCTCCCCCTCCGGGGCTCGGCCGCCCCGCGCGTCCGCCCGCAACCGCCGACGAGGCCTCGCACATCCGCCGCATCCGGCCAAGCCCGGGGCGCCGTCCGCAGGCAGCACGCGCCCCGTGGGGCGCCTGCTGGCCGCACGGCCGGCGGCGGCCTCAGTTCGCCCGAACGACCTCGACGAGGTTGTCCGAGAACGAGGGCGCGTGGCCCATGTCGGAGAAGGCGCCCGACGAGATGCTGTTGACCGTGCCCTCGTTGAGCTGGCGCCAGTAGCCCAAAGTCGCGACCACGATGCCGGCCGTCACGTCGTCGGTGATGCGGGCCACGCCCTTGAAGGCGCCGCGGTCGTTGGCGACCTGCACCTTGTCGCCGTCGCGGATGCCGCGGGCGTCGGCGTCGGCCTGGCTGATCAGTACGAACTGCTCGCCCTGGCCCTTCTGCTTGTCCTCCATGTTGGCGTAGCAGGAGTTCAGGAAGTAGTGGCTCTTGGGCGAGACGATGTTGAGCGGGAAGCGCCTGGCCAGCTCCGGGTCGTTGGCGTGGGATTCCCGCGGGCCGAGGTAGTCGGGCAGGGGATCGAGCGCCTCGCCGGGCTGGAAGCCCTCGTACATCTGCCGGAACGGCGGCGCGACGAAGTTCGTGGCGCCCTCCACCTTCAGCATGCACTTGCCGGTCGGCGTCGGGAAGTTGCCCTCCCGGTGCGGCGCCCGGTCGTCCGGCGTGCCGACCTTGAGGCGGGCGAAGCCGTGCTCGCGCATGTAGGCGAGGTCGATGCCCTCGCAGGCCGGCGACGACCAGTCGACGTAGTGCTCGAGGCACTCGCTGTCCGACCACGTGAAGTTCTCCTCCGCGTAGCCGAGCCGGGCCGCGAGCCGGCGGAAGATCTCGTTGTTCGGGATCGCCTCGCCGGGCGCGTCCGCGCACTTGGTGTTGTAGGTCAGGTAGAGGTGGCCCCAGGACAGGATCATGTCCTCCATCTCCGCGCCCATCGTGGCGGGCAGCAGGATGTCGGCGTAGGACGCCGTGTCGGAGATGAAGTGCTCGGCCGAGACCATGAACAGGTCCTCGCGCATCAGCCCCTCGACGATCTTGTCGGTCTCGGGCGCCTGCGTGACGGGGTTCGAGTTCCAGCACATCATCGACAGGATCGGCGGGTCGAGCTTCAGCTCGCCGGTGAGCGCGCGCCCGATCTGCAGGTTCGACACGACGCGGGTCCCCTCCGGGATCAGGTCGGGCCGGCACATCACGTCGAACTTGTAGGGATGCTCCCACACGCCGAACTGGGTGACGCCGCCGCCGACGTGACGCCACGCGCCGGTCAGCGCCGGGATGCAGGTGACGGCGCGGATGGTCTGGCCGCCGCCGTAATGCCGCTCCAGCGCCACGCCCATGCGGATGCCGACCGGCTGCTCGGTCGCCATCTCGCGGGCGAGCGTGCGGATGTCCTCGGCCGGGACGCCGGTGATCGCGGCGGCCCATTCCGGCGTGCGGGGCGCGGCCCGCTCCTTCAGCTCCGCGAAGCCGACCGTGTGGTTGTCGACGTAGTCCTGGTCGACGAGGCCCTGCGCGATGATCGAGTTGATCAGCGCCATGGCGAGCGCGCCGTCGGTGCCGGGCTTCGGGGCGATGTGCCAGTCGGCCGCCTTGGCGGTGCGCGAGGCGTAGGTGTCGATGACGACGACCTTGGCGCCCTTCTTCTGGGCGTCCTTGACGATGGCCCAGTGGTGCAGGTTCGTCGAGACCGAGTTGCAGGCCCAGATCACGATGTACTTGGAGTGGATGTAGCTGTCCGGGTCGAGGCCGGCGGTCGGGCCGACGGTGAGCAGCCACGCGGTGCAGGAGCCCTCGCCGCAGAAGGTGCGCTCGGTCACGGTGGCGCCCATGCGGTTGAAGAAGGCGTCGCCGCCGTTCAAGCCGTGCACGAGGCCCTGGTTGCCGAGGTAGCTGTAGGGCGCGATCGCCTCGGGGCCGTGCTGGTCGATGATCGCCTTCCAGCGCGTGACGATGGTGTCGAGCGCCTCGTCCCAGGTGATGCGCGCGAACTGCTTCGCGCCCTTCGGGCCGACGCGCTTCATCGGGTAGAGCAGCCGGTCGGGATGGTAGTGGCGCTTCTCGTAGTCCTTCAGCTTCACGCAGAGGCCGCCGCGGGTCATCGGATGGTCTGGGTTGCCCCGCACGCCGAGCAGCTCCCCGTCCTTCACCTCGAACAGCATCGAGCAGGTGTCCGGGCAATCGTGCGGGCAGCCGCCGAAGAAGGTCTCGGTCAGGCTCTCGGCCTCCGCGACGATCAGGGAGTCCGGCTTGACGATTTCGTTCATGTTTCCTCCACCGTCGGGCGTCCGGCCTTCTTGGCGTTCCGGATGGCGTGCCCGATTCACGCCTAAGGTGCACGAAACTGCAAACCATTCCAAATTCCGGGCGGGCGGAAGGGCCGGATCCGGTGTGATCCCTGGCACCGGCCGTTTCGTCGCGGCCGCGCCGAGCCCGCGTGCCGGCCGGCCACGGTTCCGATGTCGGCTCGGGTCGTACGGCTCCGGGAGGCCGCCGCCGATGAAGGGCGCCCGGTGGACCTGACGCGCGCGCGCAGGTCCACCGGAAGCGGACGTCGCCGTCGCGCCCGCGCACGACCCATGGCAAGGCCGGACGGTCCGCTTCCGGGCCGCGCATGGAGCGACGACTTGGGAACGCGGGACTTGTACTTGCGTCTGCTCGATGGATGCGAAAGCCGACCTGCCCCGCATGCTGACGTTCGGTCCTCCCGATCGCCCTCGAACGCAATCGTCGGATTGCCACATCTATAAATTGCGTGCACGTTCCGATCTGCCGCACGGAAGTCGTCCATGTGCGGGCATGGGACGGAAACCGGAGCGCCGATGATAGACCGCTCACGAGCAGATCGGTGCCTTGAGGTGGCCCGTGAGCTGCGCGCCATGGCCGAGGAGACGCGGCGGACGCTCCAGGCCTCGCGCGCGCTCGTCCTACGCTCCCGGGAGCAGACCGCTGCGGGGCCTCTCGCATCCTGCATGGACGACGCCCCCGGCCCGTCGAACCAATTGGTGGCGTCCCTCATCGAGGCCTACGAGGCTGCGGAAGACGACCCCGACACCCAGACCCGCCTGCTCCTCGGTCACGTGCTCCATCATGTCGGGCGTCGCATCGCCGGCGTGATGGGACCGCGCGTGGCCGGGATCGCCGTGCATTGATCGCCGCGGCGCGGGGATCGGCGGACGGTCATGATGAACGGTGACGACCTGCAGGACGACGACCCCGGTGCGCTGGTCCGCATCGCCCGGTCGCTGGGCGTTCCGGTGGCGACCTTCCTGACCGCCGACCCGGCTCGGGCACCGGACACCGAAACCGCCGTGGCGGGCCTGGATCATCTCCCCGAAGTGGTGGCGCTGCTGCGGCTGTTCGTGCGGCTGAAGAGCCCCGAGGCCCGGGCCCGCTGCCTCGCCTACGTCGTGCAGGAGGCCACGCACGACAGCTGATCCGCACGGCCGTCCTCGACATCGGGCGAGAACGCAGGATGCTGGGACCCGACGAACGGCATTGCATCGATCCGAAGGCTCAGAACATCGTGATGGACCACGACCACTTTCCGATCGTCGGCATCGGCGCGTCCGCGGGCGGCATCGAAGCGATGCAGGGCTTCTTCCGCGGGGTGCCGGAGACGCTTGGGGCAGCCTTCGTCATCGTCACGCATCTCAGCCGGGACCACAAGAGCCTGCTCCCGGACGTCCTGGCCCGGTTCACGCCGCTGGAGGTCGAGACCGCCACCGACGGCGCGCCGGTCCGACCGGGCCGCATCTACGTCATGCCGGGCGGTTTCGTCATGGGCATCGTGGACGGCCGGCTGACGTTGAGGCCGCTCGAGCCGAAGGTCCGCGAGACCAAGCCGGTCGACATCTTCCTGACGGCCCTGGCCCTCGACCAGGGCGAGCGCGCGGTCGGCGTGATCCTGTCCGGCGGCGACGGGGACGGCGCCATCGGCATCAAGGCGATCAAGGAGCACGGCGGCCTGACCTTGGCCCAGACCCTGGACGGCTTCGGGCCCGAGACCCCCGACATGCCGCTCAGCTCGCTGCGCACCGGCTTCGTCGATTTCGGCGAGCCGGCCGAACGGATGGGCGACCGGATCGCCGCGCACAGCACCGCCGCGCGGGAGGCCCAGGCCGACCCGGCCGCGCAGGAGCTCGACGCCGAGCTGCTTGCTGAGATCTTCGTCATCCTCCGCTCGCAGGTCGGGCACGACTTCTCGGGCTACAAGCCCAACACCTTCGTGCGCCGCCTGCAGCGGCGCATCGGCGTGGTCGGGGCGGCCGGGCCGGACGCCTACCTCAAGCGGCTGCGTGCCGACCCGGCGGAAGTCGGGGCGCTGTTCCGGGATCTGCTGATCGGCGTGACGAACTTCTTCCGCGACGCCGCCGCCTTCGAGGCGCTCGCCGCCCACGTCATCCCGAAGCTTCTCGATGCGCGCGCGGCGACCGAGATCGTGCGGGTCTGGGTGCCGGCCTGCTCGACCGGCGAGGAGGTCTACTCCCTGGCCATCCTCCTGCGCGAGCACATGCTCACCCTGGCGGATCCGCCGCGCGTGCAGATCTTCGCCACCGACATCGACGAGCGCTCGCTCACGGTCGCCCGGACCGGCCTCTACCCGAGGACCTACCTGTCCGCCGTCTCGCCCGAGCGGGTCGCGCAGCACTTCGTCGTCGAGGGCGACAGCGCGGTGGTCAAGAAGGCCGTGCGCGACCTGTGCACCTTCGCCCCGCACAGCGTGTTGCGCGACCCACCGTTCTCGCGCCTCGATCTCGTCTCGTGCCGAAACCTGCTGATCTACCTCGGCGTCGATGCCCAGCAGCAGCTGATGCCGGTGCTGCACTACGCCCTGCGCCCGCGCGGCTACCTGTTCATCGGCATGGCCGAGAACGTGACGCGCTTCGAGGACCTGTTCGAGACGATCGACAAGCGGCACCGCATCTTCCAGGCGCGGGACGCGATCCCGCCGGCCCGGTTGCCGCCGATGTCCGGGCCGGACACGGCGGTCTTCGTGGGGACCGGCCATCCGCACCGGCGCAACGTGAAGACGCACGCGGCCCTGCGGCACACGGTCGAGACGCTGATGCTGTCCGAGTTCACGCCCCCCCACGCGGTCGTGACGCGGACGGGCGAGGCCGTGCATTACTCGTCGCGGATCGGCGATCATCTGGAGGTCGTGCCTGGCCAGCCGACCCGGGAGCTGGCCGCGATGGCGCGCAAGGGCCTGCGGCTGGATCTCCGGACGGCCCTGCGCGAGGCGATCGAGGGCAACACCCGGGTCGTGCGCGACAGCATCGGCGTCGAGCTTCCGGACGGGCGCCTGCAGACGATCACCCTGGTCGTCAAGCCGCTCCACACGCCGAGCGAGACGGAGCCGCTGTTCCTGGTGGTGTTCGACGAGGCCGCCGCCCCCGTCGAGAAGGAGCGGCGGCAGGCTCTGGAAGCCGACGATCGGGACGCGGCGATCCACGGCCTGGAGCGCGAGCTGAGCAGCACGCGCGAGCGGCTCCAATCCGTGATCGAGGAGTACGAGACCTCCCTCGAGGAGCTCAAATCCTCGAACGAGGAGCTGTACTCCGTCAACGAGGAGATGCAGGCCGCCAACGAGGAGCTCGAGGCCGCGAAGGAGGAGACGCAGTCTCTGAACGAAGAGCTTCAGACGATGAACGTCGAGCTGACGTCGAAGATCGAGGCGATCGATCAGCTGAGCGACGACCAGGCCACGCTGTTCGAGGGCATGAACGTCGCCAGCGTGCTCCTGACGCCGGATCTCCACATCCGCATGTTCACCCGTGCCGCGGCGCAGATCTTCGGCTTGCAGCCGAGCGACGTCGGCCGGTCCCTGCGCAACTTCTCGGCGCCGATCGCCCTGACGTGGCTGTCGGACGAGATCCCGACGGTGCTGGCGACGCGCCGGCCCTCCGAGCGGACGATCGAGGGCGCGGACGGCGCCCGCTACCACGTCCGGTTGATGGCCTCGTCCCGGAAGGGCAGCCGCGCGCCCGGCATCGTCGCGAACTTCACGAACCTGCGCGAGCCGGGGTGACCGACCGTCTTGCCCTGCGCGCCCGCGACCCTTGCCCTGCGCGCCCGCGACCTCGGCGACGCCCGCACCGGTGCCCGTGCGCGGGCACCGGCCGTCGGCACGGCTTTGCGGAGCATGGCGCCTTCCGGCTCATGAGCGCGCGGATCGCGGCGCCGGCCCAGGCCGATGGTCGAACGGCAGCTTTTCGGCCGCTCGCCACCCCCAGGCGACCCCCGGAAACCGAGCCGCAGAGCGAAGACCCTCGCGCCGAGGCTTCCTCAGCCCTTCGGGCGGTCCAGCTGCGCGATCAGCGCTTCGAGGCGCTCGCTCACCGGGGCGGAGAGGGTGTCGGCGTAGAGGTTGCGCAGGTTTTGGCCGAGGTGGCGGCGCACGCTCGGGTTCAGCGGCGGCTGGGTCTGGGGCGTCTCGCCCGGCCGGGACGTCTGCGGCTTCGCCATGACCACCGGACCCTCACGCCATTCCGACATCCCGGCAGAATGGCAAAGCTTGGTTAAGGCCTCGTCACCGGCAGGCCGCAGATGTCGCGGAATCGGAACCGTGCGCGGCGGGGGATTGTTGGCCGGTTGAGATCCCGTCGATTCCCCGATCCAGAACCCCGGACCCCGCGCGTGCTCCTCCCCCGCCTCATCTCCGCCGCCGCCCTGGCGATCGCGCTCGCCTGCACTCCCGGGCACGCCCAGACCAAGCCCGGCGAGATCAAGGGCGTCGACGCGATGGGCGACAAGTCCCGCAGCGCCAACGACGGCTGGAGCCAGGCCCCCGTGCCGCGGGAGGAATCGGCGGCCAAGGACGCGCCCAATCCCGGCGGCAACGCGACGGCCGAGAACCGCAACCGCGACGTGCCGGGCGCCTCGACCGGGTCCTCCTCCGGCACCGAGCCGCAGGCGCCGCTCGATCACCGCACCCCGGGCCCCTCGGGCCAGAACCCGGCCTCGCCGTCCAAGTAAGACGTCCTTAAACAAAGTCTTGCTTCGGCCAGGCTCGGGCTCGGCAAAATATTGCAGCCGCCGCGGGATGGATCGGGCCGGCAAATCGTGGCGGCCCCGACGGCGACAGACCGACGATCTGTGTCACGGAACCGCACTTGCCTCGGCGCGCCAATCCTGGGATGCATGCTGGAATAACTCCAGTTCTGATCGGGATGGACGGATGACGATTCAGGTCTCTCGCCGCGGCCTGCTGAAGGGTGGCGCCGTCACCCTCGCGGGCGGCTCGCTCGGCGCCCTCGGCTTCGGCGGCCTCGAGCCGGCGATGGCGGCGGCGGTGCGCCCCTTCAAGCTCGCGCAGATGCGCGAGACCCGCAACACCTGCCCCTACTGCTCGGTCGCCTGCGGCATCATCCTCTACAGCCTCGGCGACAAGTCGAAGAACGCCCGCTCGGCGGTGATGCACGTCGAGGGCGATCCCGATCACCCGATCAACCGCGGCACGCTCTGCCCGAAGGGCTCGGCGCTGCTCGACTTCATCCAGGCCGAGACCCGGACGAAGTACCCGCTGCACCGCGAGGCCGGCGCGAAGGAGTTCAAGCGCGTCTCCTGGGAATTCGCCTTCGAGCGGATCGCCCGGCTGATGAAGGAGGACCGCGACAAGAACTTCGTGGCCAAGAACGGCGACCTTACGGTCAACCGCTGGACCACGATGGGCTTCCTCGGCGCCTCCGCGACCTCCAACGAGACCGCGTGGCTGACCTACAAGACGGTCCGAAGCATGGGGGCCCTGGTCTTCGACAACCAGGCCAGGGTTTGACACGGCCCATCGGTCGCCAGTCTGGCGCCCTCCTTCGGCCGCGGTGCGATGACCAACCTCTGGATGGACATCAAGCACGCGGACGTCATCACCGTCATGGGCGGCAATGCCGCTGAGGCGCATCCCTGCGGCTTCAAGTGGGTGGTCGAGGCCAAGGCCCACAACAACGCCAAGCTGATCGTCGTCGACCCGCGCTTCACGCGCACCGCGTCGGTGGCCGACCTGTACTGCCCGATCCGCCAGGGGACCGACATCGCGTTCCTGTCGGGCGTGGCCAAGTACCTGCTCGACAACGACAAGCTGCAGCACCGCTACGTCGCGGCGTATTCCAACGCCGGCTACGTCGTGCGCGAGGGCTACGACTTCCAGGACGGGCTGTTCTCCGGCTACGATCCGGAGAAGCGTGACTACGACAAGTCGACCTGGGACTACGAGATCGGCCCGGACGGCTACGCGGTCGTCGACGAGACGATGCAGCACCCGCGCTGCGTCATGCAGCTCCTGAAGAAGCACGTCGCGCTCTACACGCCCGAGATGGTGTCGCGCATCTGCGGCTCGCCGCAGGAGACCTTCCTCAAGGTCTGCGAGCTCATCGCCACGACCTCGACGCCCGACCGGACGATGGCCTCGCTCTACGCGCTCGGCTGGACCCACCACTCGAAGGGCTCGCAGAACATCCGCTCGATGTGCATCGTGCAGACCCTGCTCGGCAACATCGGGATGCTGGGCGGCGGCATGCAGGCGCTGCGCGGCCACTCCAACATCCAGGGGCTGACCGACATTGGGCTGATGTCGAACCTCATCCCCGGCTACCTGAACATCCCGATCGAGAAGGAGCCGACCTACCAGTCCTACGCCGAGAAGCGGCAGTTCAAGCCGCTGCGCCCGGGCCAGACCAGCTACTGGTCGAACTACAACAAGTTCTTCGTCTCGTTCCAGAAGGCGATGTGGGGCGAGAAGGCGACCAAGGAGAACGACTGGGCCTACGACTACCTGCCCAAGCTCGACGTGCCGACCTACGACGTGCTGCGCGGCTTCGAGCTGGCGAAGCAAGGCAAGATGACCGGGTACATCATCCAGGGCTTCAACCCCCTGCTGTCGTTCCCCAATCGCGCCAAGATGACGGAAGCCTTCTCCAAGATGAAGTTCATCGTGGTGATGGATCCGCTCAAGACCGAGACCGCGCGGTTCTGGGAGAACCACGGCGAGTACAACGACGTCGACACCGCCTCGATCCAGACCGAGGTGTTCGAGCTGCCGACGACGCTGTTCGCCGAGGAGGAGGGCTCGCTCTCCAACTCCAGCCGCTGGCTGCAATGGCACTGGCAGGCCCAGGACGCGCCGGGCGAGTGCAAGCCCGACATCGACATCATGGCGGGCATCTTCCTGCGCATGAAGGAGATGTACCAGAAGGAGGGCGGCGCCTTCCCGGACGCGATGCTCAACCTGACCTGGAACTACGCGATCGCCCACGAGCCGACCCCGGTCGAGCTCGCGCGCGAGCTGAACGGCTACACGCTCGCCCCGACGCCGGGCCTCGACGGGCAGACCCTGCCGGCCGGGCGCCAGGTCGACGGCTTCGCCCAGCTCAAGGACGACGGCACCACGGCCTGCGGCTGCTGGGTCTACTCGGGCTGCTACACGGAGAAGGGCAACACCATGGCCCGCCGGGACAACACCGATCCCGGCGACCGCGGCATCGCGCCGAACTGGGCCTTCGCTTGGCCGGCCAACCGCCGCGTGCTCTACAACCGCGCCTCGTGCGACCCGGAAGGGAAGCCGTGGTCGGAGAAGAAGAAGCTCATCGAGTGGAACGGCAAGCAGTGGGTCGGCTTCGACGTGCCGGATTACGGCGTCACCGTAGCCCCCGATAAGGGCGTCGGCCCGTTCATCCTCAACCAGGAGGGCGTCGCCCGCCTGTGGACCCGCGGCCTGATGCGCGACGGGCCGTTCCCGACGCACTACGAGCCGTTCGAGTCGCCGATGGCCAACATCCCGTTCCCGCGGGTGAAGGGCAATCCGGCGTCGCGGATCTTCAAGGACGACCTGGCCGATCTCGGCACCTCGGAGGAGTTCCCCTACGCGGCGACGAGCTACCGGCTGACCGAGCACTTCCACGGCTGGACCAAGCACGCCCGGATCAACGCGATCCTCCAGCCGGAGGCCTTCGTCGAGATCTCCGAGCAGCTCGCGAAGGAGAAGGGCATCGTCAAGGGCGGCTGGGTCCGGGTCTGGTCCAAGCGCGGCTCGCTCAAGGCCAAGGCGGTCGTCACCAAGCGCATCAAGCCGCTGATGTGCGACGGGAAGGCCGTCCACGTGGTCGGCATCCCGCAGCATTGGGGCTTCATGGGCCAGACGAAGAAAGGATGGCACCCGAACTCGCTCACCCCGGTGGTCGGCGACGCCAACACCGAGACGCCCGAGTTCAAGGCGTGGCTCGTCAACATCGAGGCGACGACGCCTCCTGCTGACGCCGTCGCGTAAGGGGAGCATCAGACCATGGCCGATTACAGCTCCCTCGACATCCGGCAGCGCTCCGCCTCCACGGAGACGCCGCCGGCCATCCGCTCGCACATGGAGGTCGCAAAGCTCATCGACGTGTCGAAGTGCATCGGCTGCAAGGCCTGCCAGTCGGCCTGCGAGGAGTGGAACGACCTGCGCGACGACGTCGGCGTCAACGTCGGCGTCTACGACAACCCGCACGACCTCACGCCCAAGACGTGGACCCTGATGCGGTTCACCGAGTACGAGAACGAGGCGACCAACAACCTCGAATGGCTGATCCGCAAGGACGGCTGCATGCACTGCACCGATCCGGGCTGCCTCAAGGCGTGCCCGTCCCCCGGCGCGATCGTGCAGTACTCCAACGGCATCGTCGACTTCATCGAGGAGAACTGCATCGGCTGCGGCTACTGCGTGAAGGGCTGCCCGTTCAACATCCCGCGCATCTCCGAGAAGGACCACAAGGCGTACAAGTGCACGCTGTGCTCGGACCGCGTCGCCGTCGGCCAGGCGCCCGCCTGCGCCAAGGCGTGCCCGACCGGCTCGATCATGTTCGGCACCAAGGCCGCGATGATCGAGCAGGCGCACGACCGGGTCGAGGACCTCAAGTCGCGCGGCTTCGAGCATGCCGGCCTGTACGACCCGGCCGGCGTCGGCGGCACGCACGTGATGTACGTGCTCCACCACGCCGACAAGCCGCAGCTCTATGCCGGCCTGCCGCTCGACCCGAAGATCTCGCCGCTGGTCGCCTTCTGGAAGGGCGGCGCCAAGGTGTTCGGGCTCGCCGCGATGGGCTTCGCGGCGGTCGCCGGGTTCTTCCACTACGTCACGGCGGGGCCGAACGAGGTCGTCGCCGAGGAGGAGGAAGAGGCGATCGAGTACGACCACGAGAAGCGCCGCGACGCCGAGAGCGGCGAGGCCCGGCCGCACTGACGGGCACGGGAGGCCGGCGCCGCCGAAGGCGCGCCGGCCTCCCGGCTCCCGTTCGGGGCCACGGGCGCATCGATCGCGCGCGGTGGATCCCGGTGCGCGAGGACGACGCGGCCCTACGATAAGCGCGAGCCTTGTCCGCGATCGGGAGATCGTGGACGATGTTCCAGGTCGAGAGAAGCAGACCCGATGACCGTTCACACCGACATCCGAGACGGCGATGCCCGCCCCTTGCGCGAGGTGCACGAGGCGCCGGAGATCCTCTACGTTCCCCGCTACACCGGCCTGCAGCGCGTCAACCACTGGATCACCGCGATCCTGTTCACCCTGCTGACCCTCTCCGGCCTGGCGATGTTCACGCCGTACCTGTTCTCGCTCACCGGCATCTTCGGCGGGGGCCAGGCGACGCGGGCGATCCACCCGTGGTTCGGCGTGGCGCTGGCGGTCAGCTTCGCGCTGCTGTTCCTGCGCTTCTGGAAGCTCAACATCCCCAACAAGGACGACGTCGCCTGGTCGATGAAGATCGGCGACGTGGTCACCAACCGCGAGGACCGGCTGCCCGAGCTCGGCAAGTACAATGCCGGCCAGAAGGGCGTGTTCTGGGGCCAGACCGCGCTGATCGGGATCATGTTCGTCACCGGGCTGGTGATCTGGGACCAGTACTTCTACCAGTACACCGTCATCGAGACGAAGCGCTGGGCGCTGCTGGCGCACTCGCTCGCCGCGGTCGTCGCCATCGCGATCATCGTCGTTCACATCTACGCCGGCATCTGGGTGCGCGGCACCGGCCGGGCGATGGTGCGCGGCACCGTCACCGGCGGCTGGGCCTATCGCCATCACCGCAAGTGGTTCCGGCAGATCGCCGGCGGCAAGCGCCAGCGCGGCTCCACCGACAAGCGCGGGCACTGACGCCTTGGCCCGTTTCTTCAAGCGCACCCCCGCGGCCGAGCCCGCGGGGCTAGATCCCGCCGACACCGCCGGTAAAACCCCGAAACGCCAGAAGCTGCACGAGCTGCAGCCCGATCCCGACCGGATCGGCATCGCCGGCTCGGTGCCCTTCGTCCAGCTCCCCGTCCCGGCCGACCTGTTCGCGAACCGCGCCCTGCGGCTGCAGCGCCTCGCCCCCGACCATCCGATGGGCGGCTACCTCGACCTGCTCGCCCGCATCGCCACGGCGCAGGCCTCGGTTCAGGCCGCCCGCGCCGGACAGGTGCCGCAGCCCGAGACCGAGCCGAATGCCGACCGCGCCCTGCGGCTCGAGCACGGCATGCCGCCGCTCTCGCGCCACAGCCTGGAGGCGCCCGGCGCCTTCCTGGCCTGCCTGGACGGGCTGCTCGCCGCCCTCGACCTCGGGCCGGCGCCGCAGGCCGCCCACGACGCGGCGGCGGCGCTGCGATCCGCATCGCCGGAGGATCGCCTCGATCTCGGCGTGCAGGTGTTCGAGGGCGCGTTCCCGGTCGAGCGCATGGCCGAATGCGTGTTCGTCGCGGCCGCGCTCCAGCTCTGCCTGTCGGAGGCCGCCGCCCGCCTCGACCGGTCGGCGCTGAAGCCGGTGGCCGACGGCGTCTGCCCGGCCTGCGGCGGCGCTCCCGTGGCGAGCCTGATCGTCGCCTGGACCCCGGCCGACAAGGCGCGCTACCTCGCCTGCTCGCTCTGCGGCAGCCAGTGGAATCACGTCCGCATCCGCTGCACCGCCTGCGGCTCGGGCGAGGCGATCACCTACCAGAGCCTCGACGAGCTCTCGAAGGACGTCCAGGTCGAGACCTGCGGCACCTGCCACAGCTACATCAAGCACCTGCACCAGCACCGCGACCCGGCGCTCGACCCCGTCGCCGACGACGTCGCCTCCTACGGCCTCGACCTGAAGATCGCCGAGGACGGCTTCCACAAGGCCGGGTTGAACCCACTCTTCGTGACCTGAGCGCCGCTCCGCCGCCGGAGGCGAGGCGCCGGCGGCGCGGTTTCCCCCTTCCGCACCGGGCGGCGACATAACGTCCATCGCGCGCGCGCATGGACCGATTGCGCGCAATCGACGTTGTCCGGGCTCAGGCGCTCGATGCGCCGTCCCCTCGTCCAGGCCCCACCCCCATGATCAAGCTCACCCTCGCCGCCGCCCTCGCGCTCGGCGTCGCCGCCCCCGCCGTCGCCCAGGTCATCGAGACGCCGACCGGCACCACCGTCGTCGTGCCGCCGGGCGCGCCGGGCGTGGTCACGCGCCAGACCAACTCGACCGGCGAGGAAGGCGCCGCCACCTACTCGCCGACCGGCCGCGCCGCCGACGGCATCGCCACCGACTCGGCCGCCTCCGGCAACGAGGGCCAGCCCTCGCGCATCGGCTCGACCGGCAGCGGCGGCGGCCGCTGAGCGGACGTTGCGGGCTCGATCGGAGCTCGCGGCAGGTCTGAAACGCAGGACGGCGCATCCGCGAGCGGTGCGCCGTCCTGCTTTTGGGCGATGTGCGATCGGCCCGGCCGCGCGCCGGACCATCGCGCCGGACGAGGCCTATGGGTAGCCGTAGCGGCTCTTGGCGGCGGCGAGCAGGTGCAGCGCCTCGCCGTCGCGGCCGGCGGCGCAGGCTGCCGAGGCATGGGCGAGGTCCGCGCTGAACCGGTCGCCGACCGGCTTGTTGAGGTTACCGGTGGCGACGTCGCTGTCGACCACGGCCTGGGTCCGGCCGATCGCCGGGCCGCAGCCGGAGCCCTGCGGCAGCACCACGGGGGCCGGCGCCGCCGCGACGGCGACGGCGGGCGCCGCGGCCTTCTGCTGGCAGCCGCCGAGCGCGGCGGCGGCGAGGAGGGCGGCGAGCGAAAATCCGGAAATCTTGGTCGGCACGGGCGGCTTTCCCTGACACGGCGCAGCTTGCGCCGGACGGTTTTTGACCCCGCGCCGCCGGACGGTCAATCGTAGGCTTCGATTGCGGTGCTCGATCCGCGATCGCCGTTCGCGTGATCGCGGTTTCCCTCCCCCGCAGAGGGGGGAGGGAACAGCTCGTTCGTCGACCGAACCGGCCTACTTCGCCTTGTCGGCGATGGCCTTCAGGCCCGACTCGTAGATGCCGGAGATCGCGTCGGTGGCGACGGTGTCCGGGGCGCCCTTGGCGTTGAAGGTCCCGGTCCAGCTCAGCTTCGAGCCGGTGCCGTCCGGCGCCACCGAGAGCGTCGACTTGTAGTCGGAGACCGGCAGCGGGCCGGACAGGATCGTGTAGGTGTAGCTCATCACCTTGTCGTCGCGGGAGACCTGCTCCTCGACGAGGGTGCCGCCGCCCTTGAGCGAGAGAGTGCGGACCTTCATGCCGTCCTTCTCGGACAGCGCGCACTTCTCCACCGCCGGGTGCCAGTCGCCGATGCCGCAGAAGTCGCCGATGGCCTGCCAGACCTTGGCGGGCGGGGCGGCGACCGTGGCGGTCTTGGCGACGTCGATGGCGTAGCCCGGCACCGTGCCGGCGACGAGCGCGAGGACGGGCAGAGCGAGGGTCCGGATCATGATGGGCGTCTCCGACGATAGGCGGCGCGCGCCGGTATTCCCGGCGCCGGCCCTCTCAGGGGGCCCGCACGAGCTAGGCCTCGACCCCCGCCGTGGCAATGGCGGCCGGGATGCGGAGATCGCCGGCCGGCACCCGTCTGTTCTCGCTAGCGCGCATTCCTGCGCCCGGCCTCGGCCAGCTGCTTGGCGCGCGCGCCCTGCGTCTCGAACATCCAGCCCGGGTATTCGCGCGGCAGCACGCTGACCGCGTCGAGGGCGTCGAGCTCGGGTTCGCTCAGCTCGATCTGCGTCGCGGCGATGTTGTCGTCGAGCTGGTCGATGCGCTTGGCGCCGACGATGACGCTCGACACCACGCGCCGGTGCAGCAGCCACGCCAGCGCGATCTGCGCGATCGAGACGTTGCGGGCGGCCGCCATCGGCCGCATCGCGTCAATGCAGGATTCGGCGCGGCCGCGCTCCACCGGCGGGAAGTCGAAGGCGGCGCGCCGGCCCTCGCCGGCGGCGTCGCCGGAATACTTGCCCGAGAGCAGGCCGCCGGCGAGCGGGCTCCAGACCATCAGGCCGAGGCGCTCGCTCCGAAGCATCGGCACGATCTCGCGCTCGAGGTCGCGGCCGGCCAGCGTGTAGTAGGCCTGCAGGCTCTCGAAGCGGGCCAGCCCCTCGCGCTCGGAGATGCCGAGCGCCTTCACGATCTGCCAGGCCGCCCAGTTCGAGACGCCGACGTAGCGGACGTGGCCGTGCTGGACGAGGATGTCGAGCGCCCGCACCGTCTCCTCGATCGGGGTCGCCGGGTCGAAGCCGTGGATCTGGTAGAGGTCGATGTGGTCGAGCTGCAGCCGCTTCAGGCTGGCCTTCACCGCGTCGAGCAGATGCACCCGCGAGGCCCCGCGGCTGTTCGCGCCCGGCCCCGTCGGGCCGTAGGCCTTGGTCGCGACGACCACGTTCTCGCGCGGCACCTTGAGGGCCTTCAACGCCTGGCCGGTGATCTGCTCGGACAGGCCCTCGGCGTAGACGTCGGCGGTGTCGACGACATTGATCCCGGCATCGATCGCGCGGCCGACGAGGCGTTCGGCCTCCGCCTGGTCGAGCGCACCGATCTGCCGCCACATCCCTTCCCCGCCGCCGAAGGTCATCGTGCCGAGGCAGAGTTCCGAGACGAAGAGGCCGGTCCGGCCGAGCTTGTTCTGGCGCATGGGGGTGAATCCTATGAGGGGCGTGCCCTTCCCTCCCCCCTCTGCGGGGGAGGGTGGCCCGCGCAGCGGGTCGGGAGAGGGGAGCGACGATGCCTGAAAGGGCGCTCCCCTCTCCCGACCCTCGCTGACGCGAGGCCCACCCTCCCCCGTACCCAAGTCGGGCCTGCCCGACTTGGGCACACGGGGTGCGGATCTCGGGCAAGCCCGAGATCCGTCGGGGGGAGGGAAGGCGCGGCGGGCAAGGGACGGCGCATCGCTCGTCAGATAGGGCCGCCGCAGGCCGGGGCGAGCGGGCCGTCAGCCCTCGCAGCACTCCGCGATCAGCCGGCGCACGAAGGCGGCGCAGGCGTCGAGCTCGGCGAGCGTGATGAATTCGTCGGCCTTGTGGGCGCGGGCGATCGAGCCCGGGCCGACCACCACCGCTGGCACGTCGCCGAGCGCCTGGAACAGCCCGCCCTCGGTGCCGAACGAGACCTTGGCGTGGCCGTTGCGGCCGGCGAGCCGCTTGGCCAGCGTCACCAGCGCCGAATCGGCCGCGGTCTCGAGGCCGGGATAATCGATCAGCGGGGCGACCGCGACGCCGCAGGCGGGATCGCGCGCGGCCATCTCCGCGGCGAGGGTCTCGGTTGCGAAGGCGATCGCGCGCCGGGCCAGCGCACCGGCATCGTCCGCGCCGATGGCCCGGAACTCGAAGTCGACGCTGCAGCGGTCCGGCACGATGTTGAGGGCGGTGCCGCCGTGGACGACGCTGCTGAGCCCGGTGGTGTGGGGCACGTCGTAGAGCGGATCGCGCGCGCCGGATGCCGCCAGCGCGTCGGCCATCTGCCTGACGTGGAGGATGAAGCGCGCGGCGTACTCGACCGCGTTGACGCCGGCCGGCGCCAGCGCCGAGTGGCAGGCCTTGCCGCGGAAGGTGACGCGGGCGGCGTGCTTGCCCTTGTGCCCGGTGACGACCGCCATCCCGGTCGGTTCGCCGACGAAGCATCCCAGCGGCGCGAGGCCCATCGCCCGCATCCGCGCGATCAGCGGGCGCACGCCGAGGCAGCCGACCTCCTCGTCGTAGGACAGGGCCAGGTGGAGCGGCCGGACGAGGGGCGCCGCCGCCATCTCCGGCAGGAGCGCGAGGCAGACGGCGACGAACCCCTTCATGTCCGAGGTGCCGCGCCCGTAGAGCCGGCCGTCGGCCTCGGTCAGCCGGAACGGGTCGTGGCTCCAGTCCTGGCCGGCCACCGGCACCACGTCGCTGTGCCCGGAGAGCACGTAGCCCGGCACGCCGGCCGGCCCGACCGTGATCCACAGGGCAGCCTTCTCCCCCGTCTCGTCCATCACCCGCTCGACCGCGGCGCCGTGCGAGCCCGCGAAATCCTGGACCCAGTCGACCAGCGGCAGGTTCGTCAGCGCGCTGGTGGTGTCGAACGCCACCAGCGTGGCGAGGATGTCCGTGGGCGTCGGTGCGGCTTGCATTCGGTCCTTCGTGCCGGGCTGCGGCGGCCGGGGGTGGTGCCGGGAGGGATAGCGAGAACCGGCCCCCGCGCGCAACGGCGCGGCTCGCGCGCCGGCCGGCGCTCATCCGGCGGGTTTCGGCTTTCGCGGCCGGCGCGGGCGCTTCGGCGCGGCCTCGGCCCGCGCCAGGAACGCCGCGATGTCGGCACCGAGGATCAGCGGCAGGTGGTCCGCGATCCGGGCGTCGTCCCAGGCCCACCAGCACACCTCCAGCAGGCGCGCGATGGTCTCCGGATCGAAGCGGTAGCGCAGGACGGTCGCCGGGTTTCCGGTGACGAGGGCGTAGGGTGGCACGTCGCGGCGCACCACCGCGCCCGCGCCGACCACGGCGCCGCTGCCGATGGTGACGCCCGACAGGATCGTGCTGTTGGCCCCGAGCCAGACCTCGTCGCCGAGGACGACGTCGCCGCGGGTGGCGTGGTCGTGCGCGCCGGCCGCCGCGTTCGGCCAGAAGGCGGCGAGCGCCTTGAACGGGTAGGTGGTGACGAGGTCGGTGCGGTGGTTGCCAAGCGCGATGGTGACGTTCGGCCCGATCGAGCAGAACCGGCCGATGTGGAGCCGGGCCGATTCCGGCTCCAGCACCCGCGGATTGCCGTAGCTGTGCGCCCCCACGGTCCAGCCCCAGCGCGCGATGCCGCGGGCGAGGTGGAAGGCGGTGAGGTCGTCGAAGACCGGTTTGGGCTCGATCATGCGGCGGGGCTCCCCGTCGGCGCCGGCGGGTCGCGCCATGCCTTTCCCGTGCCTGCGATGCCTTTCTACCGTGTCCGCGATGCCTTCCCCCGTGTCAAAGCGCCGGGCGGCACGGGGGAGGATGGAAGGGGCGATCAGGGCCTGCGATGCCGCCGGGGGCAGCCCGAACCTGCGGCTGCAGCGATCGATATTGAACAAGCCGGCCGCGACACCGTTGCTCCCATATAGAAACCAGGAGGAAACTTGATGTCGTACAAGATTCTCGCGCTCGCCACCTGCCTGATCCTGCCGCTCGGCGGCACCGCCTTCGCCCAGACCGGCAGCCCGGGCGCCGGGCCCAGCGCGGGCGGCACCGTGAATTCGGGCAGCGGCGCGGGCACGGCGGGATCGACCGGCGGCACCATGAGCGGTTCGGGCACCATGGGCGGCTCGGGCACCATGGCCCCGGGCGCCGGTGCGCCGCCCCCCGGCGCCAGCGGCGGCCCCTCGACCAGCACCGCGGGCTCGCCCGCCGGCAGCGGCAGCGGCAACGGCACCACCGGCAGCGGTGCGGCGCCCAGCGGCCGCTGAAGGCCGCGCGGACCCTGATGGAGGCGGAGCGGGCCGGGCGGCCCGCTCCGCCTTTCGCGTTTCCGGCGCCATTCAGCCGCCCTGCAGGCTCTCCGCGAAGTCCTCGGGCACCTCGCCGAAGCTCGCCAGGATCGTCGCGCTTTCCAGCTCGCCGGTCTCGTCGTCGGCCACCACCTTCAGCGCCGCGGTGCCGGGCATCCGCCCGGACATGGCTTTCGCCTTCTTCAGCGCCCCGCTCTCGGTCGGCGCCACCTCGCGGTCGCCGGGCACCAGGCGCTTGCGCTTGACCACGAAGGTCTGGACCACGAACGTCGTCTTCATACCCATTGCGCGTGTCCTTGACCGGTGTGGCGCGAGCCTGGCCCATGATCCTCGGATCGCGAAACCGGGTCGCACGTCTTGTGGGGTCGCATCGTCACACGCGAGACGGCATCCGCCCCGCCTGAAAACGCTCCGACCCGAGGGTTGGCACGATTGACGCTAGAGCCTGTCCCGTGATCGATGGATCACGAAACAGGCTCTATCCAGGGTGCGGGATCGCATTGTCTTCACGCGAGCCGGACGCCGCCTCGCTCGAAAATGCTCTCGCGCCGTCGATGCGCCACCCTCGCGTGCCCGCTCCTTCTATACGGAACCGTCGATGATCGAGACGCGCCGCCGTCCGTGCCGGACCTTGTCGCGCGCCGTCCTGTGCGGATGGGCGCTGGCATCCGCGGGCGGGCCGCTGGGCGCCGCGGCGCGCGACCTGCGCATCGGCCTCGCCGCGGAAGCCACGTCGATCGACCCGCATTTCCACAACCTCGGCCCCAACAACGCGCTGCGGCGCCACATCTTCGAGGGCCTGGTCACCACCGACCCCGCGATGACGGTGCTGCCCGCGCTGGCGCTCGCCTGGACGGCCGACGACGCGCATACCTGGACGTTCAGGCTGCGCCCGAACGTCACCTTCTCGGACGGCACGCCGTTCACCGCCAACGACGTGATCTACACCTTCTGCCGCATCCCGCTGGTGGAGAACTCGCCCTCCTCCTTCGCCACCTTCGTCCGGCCGTTCGAGAGCGTCACCGCGCCCGATCCGCTGACCGTGGTGATCAGGACCGCCGAGCCGCTGCCGCTGCTGCCGACCAACATCACCGCGCTCGGCATGCTCAGCGCCAAGGCCTCGGGCGCGCCCGGACCGGTCACCTTCGCCAAGGGCGGGTGCGCCGGCATGGGCACGCCGCCGAAATCCACCGATTTCGGCAACCCGAAGGTCGCCGTCGGCACTGGCCCCTATGCGCTCAAGGAGTACGTGCGCGGCACCCAGGTCGTGCTGGCCCGGAACCCGACCTACTGGGGCGCGGCGCCCGCCTTCGACACGGTGACGATGAAGCCGATCGTCTCCACCGGCCCGCGGGTGGCGGCGCTGCTCGCCGGCGACGCGGACCTGATCGAGAACCCGGCGATCCAGGACCTGCCGCGGATCGAGGCGGCGGGCTTCACCGTCGCCAAGGGCCTGTCGAACCGCATCATCTACATCCACCTCGACCAGTTCGACGGCCCGGGCTGGAAGACGCCGACGATCCGCGGCACCGACAAGGCTGCGCCGCCGGACAAGAACCCGCTGCTCGACCGGCGCGTGCGCGAGGCTTTGTCCAAGGCGATCGACCGCAAGGCCGTCGTCGAGCGGGTGATGGGCGGGGTGGCGCAGGGCGCGGGCGAGCTGCTGCCGTTCCCGCTGGCCGGCACGACCAAGGACTTCCCCGTCGTCGCCTATGATCCGAAGGCGGCTAAGGACCTCCTGGCCCAGGCCGGCTACCCGAACGGCTTCGAGATCACGCTCGGCACGCCGAACGACCGCTACATCAACGACGAGAAGATCGCGCAGGCGGTGGCCCAGATGTGGAGCCGGATCGGCGTGAAGACGAGCCTCGACGCCGCGACCGCGTCGACCTTCTTCACCCGGCGCAACACCTTCTCGTTCTCGGCCTACCTCGCCGGCTGGGGCGCCGATTCCGGCGAGATGTCGAACTCGCTGAATTCGCTGCTGCTGTGCTTCGATCCCGAATCCGGCCGCGGCTTCACCAACCGCGGCCGCTACTGCAACCGCGAGGTCGACCGCCTCACCATCGAGGCGATGCGCACCTTCGACGAGAATGAGCGCTCCGCCCTGCTGCGCCGGGCCTCCGCGCTCGCCATGGCGGACTACCCGCTGATCCCGCTCCACTTCGAGGTCACCCCCTGGGCCACGGTGAAGGGCCTGCGCTACACGCCGCGGATCGACCAGTACACGCTGGCGATGGACGTCGCGGTGGTGAAGTGAGGGATCGGGATTTCCGGGCGCCGGGCATCCCCTCTCCCCGCACGCGGGGAGAGGGCCGCGACGACCGCGTCGTCGGCGCGGCGAGGCGGCAGCCGATGGTGAGGGGGCTTCGACGGCGGAGCCTCGTCGGTTCGCGTCCCCTCACCATCGCTCCGGCTTCGCCTGCGCTTCCCGGCTGCACGACGGGGTGCAGCCGGGCCTCTCCCCGCGTGCGGGGAGAGGGGACCCGCGCCCCGTTCGGCGGCGTACCTGCATGCTGACCTACCTGATCCAGCGCTTCGGCCAGGCGCTCGTCACCGTCGCGGCGATGGCGACGCTGGTGTTCGTCGGCGTCTACGCCATCGCCGATCCGATCGACATGCTGGCCGCGCCCGACGCGACGCCGGACGAGCGCGCCGCCATCGGTGCCCGGCTCGGGCTCGACCGGTCGCTGCCGGTGCAGTTCGGCACCTTCGCCTGGCGCGCGCTGCACGGGGATCTCGGGCGCTCGTTCGTCTACAACGAGCCCGCCCTGTCGGTGATCCTGCAGCGCCTGCCGGCGACGCTGGAGCTGGCGCTCACCGCCCTGGTGCTCGCGGTCGCGGTCGGCCTGCCGCTCGGGCTCTGGGCCGGCCTCAAGCCGAGCTCGGGCACCGGCCGGACGATCATGACCGGCTCGATCCTGGCGTTCTCGCTGCCGAACTTCTGGCAGGGCCTGATGCTGGTGCTGGTCTTCGCCGTGACGCTCGGCTGGTTTCCGGCCGGCGGCCGCGGGGAGACCGTCAACGTGCTCGGCATCGAGACCGGGCTCCTGACGCTCGACGGCCTGCGCCACCTCGTGCTGCCGGCGGTGAACCTGGCGCTGTTCAAGCTCGCGGTGGTGATCCGGCTGGCGCGCGCCGGCACCCGCGAGGCGATGCTGCAGGACTACGTGCGCTTCGCCCGCGCCAAGGGGCTGTCGCCGGCCCGCATCGTCGGCGTGCACGTCCTGAAGAACATCCTGCTTCCGGTGGTCGCCGTGATCGGCCTCGAGCTCGGCTCGATGATCGCCTTCGCCGTCGTCACCGAGACGGTGTTCGCCTGGCCCGGCATCGGCAAGCTCCTGATCGACTCGATCAACCGGCTCGATCGCCCGGTCATCGTCGCCTACCTGATGCTGACCGTGTGCCTGTTCGTGGTCATCAACCTGATCGTCGACCTGATCTACGCCGCCCTCGACCCGCGGGTCCGCCTGTCGGAGGCCGCGTGAGCACGGGCGAGACGCTCCCCGCGGCCGGCGGGCCGCCCGCCGCGCGGCCGGTCGCCGCCGCGGCCGAGCCGGTCTGGCGGGCGCACGTGCGTGCGTTCGTCCGCAGCCCCGGCGCGGCGCTCGGCTTGGCGGCCCTGGTGCTGACGGTCCTCGCCGCCTGCCTCGCCCCCTGGATCGCGCCGCAAGACCCCTACGACCTCGCCAACCTCGACGTGATGGACGGCACCCTGCCCCCCGGCAGCCGCAGCGTCTCCGGGATGCTGTACGCGCTCGGCACCGACGCGCAGGGGCGCGACATGCTCTCGGCCATCCTCTACGGCCTGCGCGTCTCCCTCGTCGTCAGCCTCTCGGCGACCCTGGTCGCGGCGACGCTCGGCTCCACGATCGGCGTGCTCGCGGCCAACGCCGGCGGCCGGGTCGATGCCGTGCTGATGCGGCTCGCCGACCTGCAGCTCTCGTTCCCGGCGATCCTGATCGCGCTGGTGCTGCTCGCCGCCTTCGGCCGCGGCGTGGACAAGGTAGTGATCGCCCTGATCGCCGTGCAATGGGCCTACTACGCCCGCGCCATCCGGGCGACCGCCCTGGTCGAGCGCCGGCGCGAGTACATGGAGGCCGCCCGCGCGCTCGCGCTGCCGCGCCGCAGCCTAATCTTTCGCCACCTGCTGCCGAACTGCTCGGCCCCGGTGATCGTGGTGGCGACGATGCAGGTGGCGCACGCCATCGCGCTCGAGGCGACTTTGTCCTTCCTCGGCGTCGGCGTGCCGGTGACCGAGCCCTCCCTCGGGCTGCTGATCAAGAACGGCTACGACTACCTGCTCTCGGGCAAGTACTGGATCTCGACCTTCCCCGGCCTGGCGCTGGTGGCGGTCATCGTCGCGATCAACCTCGTCGGCGACCGGCTGCGCGACGTGCTGAACCCGAGGTTTTCGGATTGATGGCCTCCGGGACCGGCCGAAGAAATCCGTCCGTGCACATCCCTTCCGGCCCCGGCGGGCGATCGCGGTCACATGTTTCGCCACGCATTCCCGAGGTGGCGCGGGTTCCCTCTTCCGTTCGGGAGAGGGGGCCGCGTGGTGCTTCGCGCAATCCGTCCGTCTGCCGACGCGCGGGCATGCGCGCCTCCGCGAGCCCGCAGAGGGGGGAGGCAAGCGGCGTCGGGCAGGGGAATGCGCCATGACCGCCCCCGTCCTCGCCCTCGAAGACCTCAGCGTGAGCTTCAAAGCCGGCGGGCGCGAGCACGTCGCCGTCGACCGGGTGAGCCTCACCGTGGGCCGCGGCGAGGTGCTGGGGCTCGTCGGCGAATCCGGCTCGGGCAAGTCGGTGACCGGGCTCGCGCTGATGGGGCTGATCGAGGCGCCCGGCCGGGTCTCGGGCGGCCGGATCCTGCTCGAGGGCCGCGACATCGCCGGTCTGCCGGAGGCCGAGCTCCGGCCGCTGCGCGGCAGGCGGATGGCGATGATCTTCCAGGACCCGATGACCACCCTGAACCCGGTGCTGCGGGTCGAGACCCAGGTGGTCGAGGCGATCCGCGCGCACGAGCGCGTCGGGGCGGCGGCCGCCCGGGCGCGGGCGCGCGAGGCCCTGGTCAAGGTCGGGATCCCGGCACCCGACGCGCGCCTGCGCGCCTATCCGCACCAGCTCTCGGGCGGGATGCGCCAGCGCATCGCCATCGCCATCGCGCTGCTGCACGCGCCGGCCCTGCTCATCGCCGACGAGCCGACGACGGCCCTCGACGTGACGATCCAGGCGCAGATCCTGGCCGAGGCGCAGGCGCTCTGCGCCGAGATGGGCACCGCCCTGATCTGGATCACCCACGACCTCGCGGTGGTGGCCGGGCTCGGCGACAGGCTCTGCGTGATGTATGCCGGCCGCATCGTCGAGGCCGGGCCGGTGGCCGACGTCATCGAGGCGCCGCTGCACCCTTACAGCGCCGGGCTGATCGCCTCCGCCCCGAGCCGCAACGCCCGCGGCGTGCCGCTGGCGCAGATCCCCGGCATGGCGCCCGCGCTGACGGACCGCCCGCCGGGCTGCGCCTTCGCCCCGCGCTGCGCCTGCGCCACGCCGGACTGCGCCGCGCCGCCGCCGACCGCGCGCGCCGAGCCGTCGCGGTTCGCCCTCTGCCGCCATCCCCTCCAGCCGGCGCGTTTCACGTGAAACCTTTGGTCAGCCTCGAGGGCGTCTCGAAGCGGTTCGGGTCGAGCCCGTCGCTGGCCGCCCGGCTCGCCGGGTTGCTGGGCGAGCGCCGGCCTCCGAGCGCGGTGCAGGCCGTGACCGAGGTCGACCTCGCGATCGGGGCCGGCGAGGTGGTCGGGCTCGTCGGCGAATCCGGCTGCGGGAAATCCACCCTGGCCCGGCTCGCGGCCGGCCTCCACGCCCCGAGCCGGGGCCGGGTGCTGCGGGACGGGCGCGACCTTGCCGGGTCGAGCGCCGCGGAGCGCCGCGCGGCCGCGCTGTCCGTCCAGATGATCTTCCAGGACGCCACCGCGTCCCTCAACCCGCGCCTGCGGGTGCTCGACATCGTCGGCGAGGCCCCCGTCGCCCACGGCCTCGTCGCGGCTCGCGACAAGCGCGCCTACGTGGCCGACCAGCTCGCCCGGGTCAGCCTCGGGGCCGACGCGATGGCGCGCTACCCGCACCAGTTCTCCGGCGGCCAGCGCGCCCGCATCGGCATCGCGCGGGCCCTGGCGGTGAAGCCGCGGATGCTGGTCTGCGACGAGTCGGTGGCGGCGCTCGACGTCTCGATCCAGGCGCAGGTGCTGAACCTGTTCCTGGAGCTGCGCCGCGACCTCGGCCTGACCTACCTGTTCGTCAGCCACGACCTCGGGGTGATCGCCCACGTCGCCTCGCGCGTGGCGGTGATGTATCTCGGCCGCCTCGTCGAGGTGGCGCCGGCCGAGACCCTGTTCTGCGCCCCCGCCCACCCCTACACGATCAGCCTGCTCGCCCAGACGCCAAAGCTGGTGCCGGGCAAGCGCCGGTTCCAGGCGCTCCCCGGGGAGCCGCCGTCTCCGCTCGCGCCCCCGCCCGGCTGCCCGTTCCACCCGCGCTGCCCGGCCGCGATCGCCGTCTGCCGCACCGAGCTTCCGCTGCGCCGCTCGGTAGGGCCGGAGCATGAGGTGGCGTGCCACCGGGACCGCGGCGAGCTCGGGACGGGGGACCACACGGCGTGAGATGTCGGCGGATGGCCTTCATGACGATGGCCTGCATCCGGCCCATGCCGCGCCTGCGGACGGCCGTCGATGTCCCCCGAGAGCGGTCGTCCATCGGCCGCCCGGCACCTTCGCCTCGGGGCCGCGTCCACACCCCGGCCACGAGGTTCGGACCCTGCGGTTCTGTTGTGCCGGTTTCGAGGAAACCCGCACAACGCATGCCGGCCGATGAGAGCGCGACCCAGTCACGTGCAAATCGCCTTCGCCGATCTGATCGCGAAGGCATTCGATGCGGAGTTCGACGCCGCGTATCCGGAGAATGGACGCTTCGCGAAGCGCGCGCGCCGTGACCGGGCGGCGTTCCGATAGGGACGATGCGATCGCGCCGCTTCGCCAGCATGGTCGGGTTCGCGGATCCCCGCTTCTGCCGGAGGCGGCGCGGGTCCCCTCTCCCGTCCGGGGGAGGGACAGGGTGAGGGGGGGCGACCTCGCCGGAAACACCTGTCCCCTCACCCCAACTCTCTCCCGAACGGGAGAGGGGGCCGAGTCGGCGATGCGAACGATCCGTTCGAACCTGTGTCAGCCCGGCTCCGCCGACCCGCGCAGCGCTGCCGCGTCCGCGTGGATCGCCCGGAACAGCGTCGGCGCGCCGCGCATGAACACGAGCACGTCGTCGGCGAGGATCGGGCCGACGTCGTCGGGGGTCGGCAGGTTGTACACGTACTTGCGCACCGCGATGTAGAACACCTTGCCGTGCAGCGCCCAGACCGCCTCGATCTCGCGCTCCTGGAACGGCAGCACCTCGGGCGGCGCGAGGCCGAATTCGACCCGCAACTCGGCGCAGACGGGCAGGATCAGCGCCTCGCGCAGGATGGCGAGGTAGCGCGGGGTGATGTCGACCGAGCGCAGGCCGGCGAAGACGAAGATCCGCACCCATTCGTAGTCGAAGATCCGGGCGGCGTATTCTTGGTAGAACCGCACCAGCCGCGCCTCCAGCGGATGGCTGCGGTCCCGCACCATCGGGCCCCAATCCGGGTTCCAGCGCGCGACGAAGACCCGGTCGTAGACCCGCTCGATCAGCGCCTCCTTGGTGGGGAAGTAGCGGAAGATCGCCGAGTGGGTGATGCCCATCCGCGCGGCGAGCTCGCGGGTCTGGCCGCCGAAGCCCTGCTCGGCGAAGAAGCGGGTCGCCGCCTCGACGATCTGCCGCTCGCGCTCGGCACCCGGCAGGTGGCGGCGGCGGCGGCGCGGCGGCCCTTCGGAATCGTCCCCGTCCACGCTGGCTCCGCCCTTCCTCCCCCGCGTCGGTCCCCATCCGCCGAACGTTGTCGCGACGAGACGTCAAGGTTTGACGGGTCGGCGCGCCGAGGGCAACCTGGGGTGAACACCGATGCCGAAGCGCGGGCGGCCGCGCCTCCCCCCGGCCCCGCACGGATCCGGGGCCTGCCCGCGCTCCGGGCGCGCCCGCCGAGGTCGGGAGGGCCCGCCTCCGGTGAAGCGAGGGCGAAGGGAGGCCTTTCCGGGGTTCGCCCGCCCGCGCGCGCCTACGCCGCCGCGTCCCAGGTCTCGCTGATGCGGCGCCCGGCCCGGGTGAGGTGGGCACGCAGCACCACGTCGCCCGGGGGCATCGCGGCGGGGGGGCGCCACTCGACGTAGATGCGCCAGCCCCCGGTCTGCGGCACCGGCGCGGCGACGGGATCGTGCATCGTGCCGGCGCTGGCCGAGACGATCGCGGCGACGCCCGCCCCCTCGGCGTCGAGGGCGCCCTGCGGCAGGTCCGGCCCCGCGAAGTCGATGCAGTACA